>NZ_CP034448.1:2085000-7779814 GCF_003952465.1 Mesorhizobium sp. M1B.F.Ca.ET.045.04.1.1 | reverse complement strand
AAATGACGGGATGCTTGGCCGACATCTTCTTTGCTCCCGTTAAGCCCTGAACAGGCCGCGGTTGCCGAACAGCGGCGAGCGTTCGGCAATGGCGCTGGGTTCGGTGTGATAGCGGCCGACGCGCTCGACTTCCCTGGCCGAGCCAAAGACCAGCGGCACGCGCTGATGAAGGGCTGACGGGGTGATATCCAGGATGCGGTTGACCGTATCTGTGGCGCAGCCGCCAGCCTGCTCGATCAGCATAGCGATCGGGTTCGCCTCATAGACCAGTCGGAGACGGCCATTGCCATAGCCCGCCCGCGCGTCTCCTGGGTATAGGAACACACCGCCACGGATTAGGACCCGGTAGGCCTCCGCCACCAGCGATGCAATCCACCGCATATTGAAATTACGGCCGCGTGGGCCATCCTCGCCCTTCAAGCAGTCGTCGACATAGAGCCGGACCGCTTCGTCCCAATGACGGTAGTTGGACGTGTTTATCGCAAATTCGTTTGTCCGCTCGGCGAGCCGGATGCTTTCGTGCGTCTGCACAAAGGTGCCGAGCCGAGGCGAGAACAGGAATATGTGCGTTCCTTTTCCAAGAGTGAGAACCAGAAGGAGCTGTGGTCCGTAGACGAAGAACCCCGCGGCAAGCTGGGCGCTTCCAGGCTGCAGAAACAACCCCTCGCTAGGTGCGGTGGCTGCCGCAGCACTTGCCGGCAGTAGCGAGAAGATCGTGCCGATCGACACGTTCGCCTCAATGTTGGAAGACCCATCGAGCGGGTCAATTGCCAGTGCGATGCGGCCATTCGGGTCGAGCATGACCGGCGCGGAGCGCTCTTCAGAAAGCACGTACAGCACGGGAACATTGTGCAAGGAGTCCAGGAAAGTCTCGTCTGCGTGGATATCGAGATCCTTCTGAATGTCTCCGTCGGCGTTTCTTATTTCGCGCGAGCCGCTAGGGGTAGCCCCGAGCTTCCCTGATCGAATACTGTTGTTGACCTTGAGCGCGGCGGAGGCGAGTGCCGCCAGGATCGAAAGCACGTCGGACCTGTAACCGGCCCTTCCATGTGATGCCAGAAAAGCCTCGAGCGACGGTGCACTCATCTTCCCCTCCCATCCCGGCGGTGGTCCCAGCGGAATAGGGGTCATGGAGGCGCGTCGTGGCGGGTTAGTAAACTTTAATCTGTTTACGACTGCAGTAAATTTTGCTTAGCTCGAGGTATGAAACATATCACCCTTCGCCAGCTTCGCACCGTCTGCGCAATCCGTGCCGAGGGCAAAATAGTGAATGCAGCCAATCGGTTGGGCCTGACTGGCCCGGCCCTGACACTGCAGTTACGCCAGTTGGAGCAGGAATGCGGAGCGCAGCTCTTCGAAAGGACAACGGACGGTATGCGTCCGACTGACGCAGGGATTGCCGTGGTCGAAGCGGCACTGGCAATTGAGGAACGATTGCGCCTGCTACGGGAGGAGATCGACGCCATCAAGGGGCTGAGGCGTGGTCGCCTTGTGGTCGGCGCGGTTTCAACCGCCAAGTACTTCGCGCCGCAGATCATCGCCGGCTTCAAGAAGCTGCATCCCGACATAGACATCAAGCTGATTGTCGGCAACCGCGAGCAGACGATCGCCAAGCTGAAGGATCATGCGCTAGATGTCGCGCTGATGGGGCGCCCGCCGCCGGATCTTCAGGTCGACGGGCGCGTGTTTGGCGATCATCCGCTGTTGATCGTGGCTGCGCCCGATCACCCGCTGGCGAGGCAGCGCGACATAACCAAGGCGCGCGTTGCCCAGGAGCATTTCATCGTCCGCGAACCAGGTTCCGGGACACGGGTCTCTTTTGAGCATTTCATGCGTGAGGTCCCGGGCCGGCTCGATGAACCCGGTACAGAAATGGACTCCAACGAAACCATCAAGCAGGCGGTGATGGCTGGCTTGGGCGTTGCCTTCATATCGGCTCACACTGTCGCATATGAGGTCGCCAGTGATAGGCTAGCAGCGCTTGACGTGATTGGCCTTCCTATCCGTCGGCAATGGTTCTCAGTGGTTCGGCAGGACCGCGCTGCCACACCGGCACTTGAGGCGTTTCGCGATTTCCTGACAAAAAGGGGGCCGACCTTCCTTCCGGTGCTCTCGCGGCTCTACGCGGCTGGCTGAGGCTCTCCGCAAAATCGCATCTTCGAGGCGAGGAGCTCCTGCTGGTCGACTTCGTCTTTTCCGTTGCTGGCTAGGACTGCGACTCTGAGAGCCGCTTTGAGAGGTGCCGGCTGTCAGACGCTGCGGCGAACTTCGGCGGCTGCATCGTCTCCGGTTCGCGACACGCCGAGGCGGGACAACACCTCGTCGCGAAGGCCAATGAAATTCGGATCGGAGCGGTCGCGGGAGACTGCGTCGGTGACGGGTAGGATCGTGGCGATCCGCCCGGGATGGGGATGCATGACGACGATCCGATCTCCAAGGTAGACTGCTTCATCGACGTCGTGCGTGACGAGCACGGCGGTCGTGCCCTCGTTCCGGACGATTCTTTGAAGTTCGTCCTGCAGGCGCAGCCGGGTCAGAGCGTCGAGGGCCCCGAAGGGCTCGTCGAGCAGCAGAAAGCGCGGCTTGGTGACAAGCGCCCGGGCGATCGCCACACGCTGCGCCATGCCGCCGGACAATTGGGCAGGATAGGCTTTGGCAAATTGCTCGAGGCCGACGAGATGCAGATGGTCGCGAACGAGTTGGCCCCGCTCAGCCGCAGCCAACCCGCTTTGGCGCAGCGCCGCAGCCACATTGGCCTCGACATTGAGCCAGGGCAAAAGCCTGTGCTCCTGAAAAACGATCGAGCGATCGAGACCCGGCCGTTCCACCCTCTGCCCGTCGACCCGGATCTCGCCGTCATAATCAGTGTCGAGGCCGAGGACCAGCCGCAGCAAAGTGGATTTGCCGCACCCCGACGATCCCACGATGCTGACGAACTCGCCCTCGCCGACTGCAAGATGGACATGCGACAGGGCCTGGACCTGCCGGCCGGCGACCCTGAACCTCTTGCTGACGTCAGCAATCTCCAAAGCGTGGCTTTGGCGACGTTCCCGCTCGGACGTGGCGACAGGGTCGCTCATGGGATTCTCCAGCGCAGAAGGCGATGCTCCAGGGCGCCGGCGACGACATTGAAGACCACGCCGACGCCACCGAGCAGCAGAATGCACAGCAGCAGTAGATCCATGTGGAACAGGTGCTGGGCCTCGTTCATGCGCCCCCCGAGACCGGGTGCGATGTTGAGCAGAAGCTCGGCGCCCACCGTAGCGGTCCAGGCGTAAATCAGCGCCGAATGCAGGCCCGTGAAGATTTGCGGCAGCGCACCCGGGATGGCGATGATCCAGGCAAAGTCGAACCAGCCGAAGGTCAGGACGTCGGCAAGCTCGCGATAGCTCCGCGGAATGCCGGACACTCCCTGCCAGGTGTTGATCAGGGCCGGCTGAAACGCCGCGAGCGCGATGAAGACGACCTTGCCGGCCTCGCCGCCGCCGAACCACATCGAGATGAGGGGAACCCAAGCGAACAGGGCGATCTGACGGTGTACCAGCAGCACCGGCCCGAGCAGGCGTTCAATGATGCGGGAAAACCCGATCGCCAAACCAAGCGTGATCCCGGCCACACTGCCACAGGCAAAACCAATCAGGTCGCGCTCCAGGCTCGCCAGTAGATTGAAGCCAAGGCCGCCGTCGCCAAACTCTGCAATGCCACGGGCCACCACCGCTTCGAGCGGCGGCACAAAACGCGAGTCAGCAAGGCCGGCGTGCGCGAGCAACTCCCAAATCGCGAGCAGCGTAATCGGTAAGACAAGCGGTCGCAGATGTCGGCCGATAAAGCGGAAGGGCGGCGGGGCGATAGGAACGCCCTGCGACAGCCGCTCCAGACCCATAATCGTGATCAGGCTCATCGTGGGGTCTCCGGACGCCAGCGTTGCAGATGGTTTTCGGCAAGCGTGAGCAGGCCATGGATCACCAATCCTATGAGGCCGACGGCGATCATGGCCGAAAGAACGAGTTCCAATTGAAAGAGCTGACGGCCATAGGCCATCAGGTATCCGAGTCCTTCGAACGATGCGATGAGCTCTACCGCAACCAGGGTCTGCCAGCCGTTTGCAAGGCCTTCGCGCAGCCCGGTGAAGATTGACGGCACGGCGGAAGGCAGCACGATCATCGTAAGTTTCGACCAGCGGCTGAACGAAAGGACGCGGCCAAGCTCCACATAGGCTTCCGGAACGTCGCGCACGCCTTGGCAGGTGTTCAGTACGACTGGAATGAAGGCTGACCAGCCGATGACGATGATCTTCAGGCCTTCGTCGATCCCGACTATCAGGATGATGATCGGCATCCAGCCGAGGGTCGGGACCTGGCTGAGGGCCAGGAACAGCGGATCGACGAAGTCGCGAAGGGTCTTTGACACGCCAACCGCGGTGCCGAACACCAGGCCCGCCAGCGCACCCGCAGCAAATCCCTCCGCAACGCGCTCAAGGCTGGTGACCGTGCTGGAAAGCAGCGAGCCGTCCTGGATGCCATCCAACAAAGTGTCGAGCACGACCCAGGGCGGCGGCAGGATCTGCTCCGGCAATTGGCCCAGGAGAGCGGCGACGGTCCAAACCGTCAGAAGCCCTAGCGGCACCACGAGGCCGAGAACCAGGATGCCGGCGGCCGGGAGAATGCGCCGGCGAGTGGGGGCAGCACCGGCGGTGCTGTCCCCATGGCCGGTCTGGGCCGCGGCTTGGCCGCCGCTCATCTTAGTTGCTCGCCGCTTTGGTGTGTTCGACTTCGCCCTCGGTCGCTTTCTGGCCTTTCGCGTCGAAGGTGGACCAGTAGTTCTCGAGCTTCAGGTCTACCAGGGCCTGCTTGAGGTACTTGGTCTCGAACCAGCTGTCGATGTCGACGTCCTTCTTGATCAGGCCGTAGGCTTTGGCGCGCGCGGCCTGATCTTTGTAGCGCGCGATAATGAAGTCATCGACGACAGGCGACAGGCGGTGGGCCAGGCGCTCGTCTTTGAAATCGGCCTCGAAGCTTTCGACCGGCAGGCCAGCTTTCGACCAGAGCTCGAAGACTGCCTGGCGATTAGCCTCATCCGAGCCGAAGCGCGCGCCCTTGACAAAGGCGCGCACGACCTTGGCGGTGAACTCTGGGTGGGCCTTCTCGAACTCCGCGGTGACGAGGAGTCCCGCGTTGCGCCCGAGGGTCGGGTCGTCGTTCTTGGTCGAGTAGATGATCTTGACCGCGCCGCGTTTGGCGAGGTCCAGATATTCCGAGCCGCCGAAGGAAGCCTCGACATTGCCCGAGATGAGCGCGGCCGTGGCGGAATTCGAGTCGAGACTGACGAAGCGGATATCTTTTTCGGCGAGGCCGTGCTTTTCGAGAACGCGGTCGGTGGCGATCTGCAAATTGGTGCCGCGGAACTGCGCCACCTTATGGCCCTTCAGGTCCTCCACCGTCTTGAGCTGCGAATCCGGGGGTACGGCGAGATAAAGCGCATCATGGCTTCCGGCCGACGCCAGATATTTCGTCTGCAGGCCGCGCGAGCGGCCGACGATCGAAGGCAGATCGCCGAGGCCGGCAGCGAAATCAAGTTGGCCGGCGGCGAGCGACTCGTTGAGAGCCGGGCCGGCGCCGCGGAAGAACGTCCATGTGATCTTTGTGTCGGGCACGTCCTTGAACTCGGCCTCGACAAGCTTCTGCACATTGGCCACCGCGATATAGTCGCCATAGGCATAGGGCCGGTCGTCGATGCCAGTTCCGGGATAACCGATGCGGATGAGGGTCTCGGCCGACGCGGGACCGGTGGCGAGAAGGCCGCCGATCAGGGCTGCGATATGCGCGATTTTCATGAGTGAGGATCCTGGCTGGAGGGGAGGGTCAGGCGGCGCGGGTGAAGGCGTCGCGAACTAGCTTCTTACGGGTGACGCTGTGGCGGCCATCGACGCTCACCGGTACGTCGCCGTCGAGAGTGGTGCGGCGTACGACACGGGCCCTGTCGCCATAGTCATTGACGGCGTAATGCTGGGTGGCACGGTTGTCCCAAATGGCGACGTCGTTCGCTCGCCAGCGCCAGCGCACCGTGTTTTCGATGCGCAGGACATGAGACTGGAGGAGGGCGTAGAGCTGCTCGGAATCGCTCTTCGAATAGCCGACGAAACGCTGCACGAAGGAGCCGAGTATGAGTGAGCGCTCGCCGGTTTCCGGATGGACGCGCACCACGGGATGGTCGGTCTCGTAGACGGTGGAAGCAAAGACCTCTTCATAGTGGCGGCGATCGGCCTCGCTCGCATGCGGGCGCTGTGCGGCATAGTCATAGGCATTGCTGTGGGTTGCCCACAGCTGTTCGGCGGTCGCCTTGAGTGCCGGTGGCAGGCTGTCGTAGGCGGCCACTGTGTTGGACCAAACCGTATCACCGCCGACCTCGGGAATAGTCACACCGCGCAGGATCGAGATTTTGGGATAGGCATCGACGAAGGTAACGTCTGTGTGCCAGGCATCGGCGCGGCCACCGCGCGACGAGTCAAGTTCAAGGATCGAGGTCGTGCCATTGCGTACATGCTCGGTTGGATGTGGAACAAGATTGCCGAGGCGCTTGGAAAAACGCTCCTGCTCGGTATCGGTGAGCTGATCCTGGTCGCGAAAGAAGATCACCTTGTGCTGCAGCAGGGCTGCATTGATGGCTGCTATCGCCTCGACGGAAAGGTCGCCCGAGAGCTTGATGTCGGCGATCTCGGCGCCAATCCGCGCAGCGACCGGTTTGATCGTAAGCGCGGATAAGGTAGGGCGAGGTTGGGTTGATGTGGTCATGAGGGACTGCTCCTTGGTTGGGCCGCCGGCGTGGCTCGGCCCTTTGCCGGTTGGTTGATCGGGACTTCGGTTATTCGGCCGCCTGGCTGCCGGGCTCGCGGTGAGGGGCCCGATGAGCGGGGTGCTTCAGCCCGAGGTTCTCGCGAAGGGTGCAGCCCTCATATTCGGTGCGGAACAGGCCGCGCCGGCGCAGCTCCGGGATGACCAGCTCAATGAAATCGTCGAGCCCGCCGGGCACGGTCGGCGGCATGATGTTGAAGCCGTCGGCGCCGCCCTTGTTAAAGCGCTCTTCGAGTTCGTTCGCGATGGTCTCGGCCGTCCCGACGAGCTGCCAATGACCGCGCGCCCCGGCAATAGTCTCGTAGAGCTGACGGATGGTGAGATTTTCTCGCCGCGCGAGATCGATGATCAATTGCTGGCGGCTCTTGCCGCGCTCCGTCTCGCTCAGGTCCGGCAGCGGCCCGTCGAGCGGATAGGCGGAAAGATCGACACCACCGGAGAGATTCGACAGCAGCTCCAGCCCGACGTCGGGATGGATCAGCGACTGGATCTGCTCGAATTTTTCGCGGGCCTCGGCTTCGCTTCGCCCGACCACTGGAAAGACGCCCGGCATGATCTTTAAATCATCGGGATGGCGGCCATACTTCTCAAGCCGTCCCTTGAGGTCGGCATAGAAGCTCTGCGCCTCCGGGAGCGTCCGCTGGGCGGTGAAGACGACCTCCGCGGTGCGGGCCGCCAACTCCTTGCCCGCCTCGGAAGAGCCGGCCTGGACGACGACCGGATGACCCTGCGGCGAGCGCGAGACCGTCAGCGGTCCGCGCACCCGGAAATGCCGTCCGCGGTACCCCAGGATATGCAGTTTATCCCGGTCGAAGAAGAGGCCGCTATCCTTGTCGCGCAGGAAGGCGTCATCCTCCCAGCTGTTCCATAGGCCGAGCACGACATCAGCGAATTCTTCCGCCCGTGCGTAGCGGTCCTGATGCGCGAACTGGCTGATATTGCCAAAATTCTCCAATTCGAGCGGATTGGACGAGGTCACGAGGTTCCAGCCGGCCCTGCCGGCGCTGATCTGATCGAGCGAGGCGAATTTGCGGGCCAGGTTGAACGGCTCATTGAATGTGGTGGAGGCTGTTGCCACCAGACCGATGCGCTCCGTTACCACGGCAAGCGCCGACAGGAGCGTCAGAGGCTCGAAGCCGACGGCCCATTCGTCGGTCCGGGAGAGGGATTTGAGATCATCCGTATGGGCCGCGACCCCATCCGCCAGGAAGATCAGGTCGAACTTCGCGCGTTCTGCCGCCTTGGCAAATGCGATGCGCTGTCTGAGGTTCGTCGTCGCATCCGCAGCGGTGCCCGGGTGGCGCCATGCCGCCACATGGTGGCCAGCTGGATACATAAAGGCGCCAAGCCGCAGCTTCCCAACCTTGCTCACCTTCAGTCTCCTTTTCAGCAACGATGACAATTCACGAGGAGCACGGCGCTTTACCGGAGCGGACGATCGGCGCGGATTCGGCGGCGTGGCTGACAAGTTGCCGGCGCCGTCCTTTTCGGCCGAACAATGCCTAGGCGGCCAGGCTGACGTTGCCCGTCTCTGCGACCAGCCGACACGCTTCGAATATGGCTTGTTCCGTGCGGTTGCGGATGGCTTCGGATATGATGACGCCATCGGCGAAGTCCCGGTCGGAGGCGTAGATGCCTGTCGGGATGGTCAATGCCTCGAAGAAGCCGAAGAGCGGCCGAAGCTGATGTTCCACGACGAGGGAATGACGTTCTCCGCCGCCAGTCGCCGCAAGGATAATTGGCTTTCCTTTAAGCGAGGGTGGCTCCAGCAGATCGAAGAAATGCTTGAACAGTCCAGTGTAGCTGCCTTTGAACGTCGGCGAGCCGACCACCAGGACAGCGGCGCTCAACAATTGCTCGACGATGTTTCGGGCCGAAGGGTCAAGGTCGCCAAGCCGCTTGGAGTGCGCAAAGGAAGGGCCTAAATCCTGGATGTCGAAAGTAGCTGAGGACGCGCCAATCTTCTTCGCTACTTGTCCGACTATGTGGTCAACAAACCCCCTTGTCTTTGAAGGGCGAGTAAGATTACCCGATATTCCTAACACGAACTTGCTCGACATTTGCCGGCCCCTTCATAACGGTCTGTATCACCAAACTCTATCGACTTAGCCGAATTAAGAGAGGGAGCAGATTTCAAAAAGAAGCCGACAATCGGATGGAGTTTGCGGAACGTCGGCTATGATGGGGTCATTCGATGCTGACCGGAAGCATCGGGTTGGCCCCTGCCGCTCAACCAATTTGACACTTTACGCAGGCACATGTTCAGCGTGATTGGCATAAGCGTGCGAGCAGATCGGATCTGATCAGGAGGCCGTTACGCGGCCCGGCCTCTCTTTGTTGTTCTTCGGCGGGCAGACCACATGGTGGCGACGCGGCGGCACGCTCCCGGCGATCGTGCTGGGGAAAACGAGTAGCCGTGCGGCATGGAATGACGGCTGTGCTGCATCCGCCGCCAAGCCGGCCAACGTTTCCTGGAAATTCCATCCAGCAGGTTTTGGAGATCTGGTCGTTCAACCGCCTACTGGCCGTTCCTTCGGAACGGAGGCTGACGCGACTCAGAAAGAGGCGTACGAGGGTGCTTTTTGCGCTGCAGCCACGCCTGCACGCGCCCGAAGGCAGCGACGGTAGATCCGCATCCGAGCGATTGGTAGTGGATCAAAAGCTGGAAGTAGATCTCATTCCGATTGGATTGAACCAGTGCCCATCGGCGCGAAGAAGCACGTCCACCTGAATCTGTGATAGGCCTCGAACTGCATATGGGGAGTGATCGTTCGATAAAACGTCATCAGACGCTCGCAGATATGGTATCGATCATCAGGCGAGGTCTGGACACGTTCTCTGGGGATAAACCACTCTGCTTCCTGGGGCCCATTCAAGTAAGCGGGGCGCGGCAGCCTGACGAAATAGCCGTCTTTAGCCATCCTGACGTCGTTGGAATCGATCGGGTGGCAATCCTTGTTTCCGCAGCAGTTATAGTGAAGAACGGGATCAGTCTTGCCCGTATACCAATCATGGGCGTCTGCATCGCCAGGCAGCACAAGCCACGCCAATGCGATGTGTCTTAGCAACTGCTTCATGGAACTGGCCCCTCACCAATTGCCTATAGCATATGAGTAGTAGCTAATCCTACAAGGTCTCTCCGACGTGCGAAAAATGTGCCTGACCAGAACGGCGGCCTCCGTTGGCGCATGAATGCCTGGCGTGTGGATAATCAGCGCTGGCGTCTTGCCGATTGCGCCGGCCGGCGCGCACTCTCGCAGCCATGGTGGCGGAGCATGTTGAATTGGCGTTGTTTGAGCAGTCACTCGGCAACATCGAGGGCGGCCTCAATCGACCGTTCGGTGATCGTGTAGCTGACGCCGCGGAAAAAACCGCAGGGTCGGTTCTGTTCGATGTTCGCATCGACGGCGATACCTGCGTCGAGCGGATGGCTGCGATCGGATATGGCGTGACCAGCACAGCAATAATCGTGATGGGGAGGAACGGACAACTCAGATGCGCGTCGATAAACGGAGACACCACCCCTTTGGTGGCAGAATTGGCTGCCTGGAATGCGTCTCCGCTAAGTGAGCAAGCGAGGGTTGACTGCCGCGGAACGGCCAGCATCCTGCTGGCGAAGCTCCGGAGCTCAGGTCATTTCGGCCGGCTCTAGACGGTTCAGCTCTGCTCTTACCTGGCGGCCAAATTCCCCGCGGCTCAGATGCGACGTGATGGTGGTATTGAAACCCGCCTTTGGCAAGCAAATCACTGGTGATCCGATGCCCAGGTACCTCCGCCAACCCTATTTGGAAGGTTGCATGTCAAGCCATAATTCCAGCGTCAGAGGTGGGTTAGATCGCAGCTTTGTATCCGCGCGAGAATCGTCTTCTCTGTCTCGCTGTCGAGAGGCTTACTCGCCAAATGTTGGATGTCTTGTGTTTCGAATGTCTGACGAAATCCGTCGAATAGGCCATGACGCGGCCGCCATTCAAAGCTCTTCATCAGGAATTGGACATCGACGCAGCAGGGATAATCCCGGAATGGAAAATACTGACGCGGCATATAGTCATCAGCTTGATCTCTGGCGAGAATACCGGGATCAGCGAAGCCGGCAGCAGTTGCGACTAAATTGACCCACTCCCTCAAACTCACGCGTTCCTCACTTGCGACATTGAATACCTGCGCGCCGCGCGCTGCTGACGCCGAAGCGTGGACCATAATGTCAGCGAGATCCTCGGCATGCAGAAACTGGATCCGCGTTTCACCGTTTTTGGGGATTACGACCGGCCGCCGCTGTAGGCAGCGCGCCCATATGAACGATTCCCGGTCGTTGTCATTGCCTGGCCCATACAGATAAGGGGGACGAAAAATTGTAACCGGGAGCTGTTCTGCCTGGTCTGTGAGAAATGCGTCAGCGGCGGCCTTTTCGAAACCATAGTCCGCCCATATTGCTGCTCCACCAATAGGGTCGCCCTCGGCAGGGCATCTACCTGGTGTCTCTTTGTAGACAGCCGCGCTGCTAAGGTGAATCCAGCGCTGTGTCACGCCAGAAAAGGCATCCCAGGCGGTTTTTGTGCTTTGGAGATTATAAGAAGACGTATCGATGACGACGTCAAACCCGGGCACCTGTTGAGAGATCTGAAAGAGCTGATCACCGTCGGTACGGTCCGCCGTCAATTGTTCCGCGCCTACCGTGACTTTATTCCCACGGTTTAGCACGCTGACGTGAAATTGGTCGTGGAGCAGTGCGGGAACCAAATGGCCCCCGACAAAACCAGAGCCTCCAATCACCAAAGCGCGCTTTGTCATCAAAGGTCTCTCGATGGCGTTGATTGTGGACCCGCGGCTGCGTCGCTTCGATTGAGGATAGGCCGATCAGCGAGGCGGGCTAAGGAACTTCAAATTCAAAAATTAGCACGCGGCGATAGTTCCGTGCTGGTCTATTCCAGGCTCAGCGTTTTTCCTTCGTTTGTCATGCAACAGTTCGGCACGGCGGCTTCAATCGTGGCGCAGTCGACCTACCGCGGCAGAGGAACATCTTTTTAACACCGCTTCCTGCGGCGAGGCGGTGCGTGCGATGCATCCGGAACCGGAGCTTCCTCAACCGTTGCGGGCTCAGGAAGCGATATGTCGGGCATGATCATGTTGTTGGCGTCGGATACTACTCCAGCGGTGGTGAACACCGGCTGAGAAACATCTTTGCCAGGATCAATCGGCTGCGGCGCTGCCTCAGCGACCGCACCTTTCGTGTTGGCTTTGGCGACATCGTTCGCGATAGCGGCCAGGTCGATGCCCGCCCATATCGCCTCTGGTCGCTTCAGGAGGCCCCGCTTCTGTTTGATCTCGACGACAAAGGGTCGCTGCTGCTTCATGTGCTCTCGGCGGACCTGGGGGATTGCGAACGTCGTCTAAGCCCATCGCGTGCCTTCGTCCACCCGCCCTCACGTATTTTCCACATCCAGCACGCACGCTGATGGTGTCCGCTTTCGGCACCGCTGTAGAAACCAGATCCTGCCGGATGGAACTGGTCTTCGCTTTCTGTGGCGGACACAGGATATTGGGAACCACGCGTGCGAGACCGCCTGTTGTAGATCTGCGTCGCTGACCATCGAATCCCGGTGGTTCTTCCGCGCCGCCCCACACCATTTGAGCGCCAATATTAAAATCGCTGGTGCCCTGATGTGCCGGTCAGGCCTCAATGACGGGGAAGTGGGAGGATTGCGCGTTTGCGGGGAAAGCTTGTCGGCCGCTCAATCGAAAGCGTCATTTGAGGCGCTGCCTCTCCTGCGTGCAACTGGAGGACACGCTCGTCCAGTTCCTTGTCTACTTCCGTGAGACGATGGTTGAGGCGAAGGTAGTCCGTCCAGGTCGGCGTGCGGAATGTCTCCGTCCATTGCATAGGCTTCTGAAGGTTACGCTGGAGCGTCCAGTTGCGAGCACCGACGCGGCTGTGGACATGCCTGCGCTGCCGCATGAGGTCGAGGAAGGCCTCGACATTTTTCTCGGTTATCAGGTATTCGACCTTGACCACGATCGGGCCGCTTCTCGGCTTCAAATTGAGAGCGACAGCGGGAGCGTCGAATGCCTCCAAGGGATCGGGTTCGGAATCGTGGCGTTCGCGCAGCGGAAACAGAACGCCGGCTACAGCGACGAGCAAAAGCGCACCGGCAGAACCCTCAAGCGCCCAGGTCAATGAATGGTTCTCGGCGACAGTGCCCCACACCCAACTGCCGGCCGCGATGCCGCCGTCTATCAAGGCGTAGTAGATTGAAATCGTGCGCCCCACGACCCAGCGCGGGCTCGCCAGCTGCACGCTCACGCCAACTCCGGACCAGGCGGTGACCCAGCCCGCGCCGCCCAAGGCGAGCGCAATTGCGGCTACGGCAATCGAAGAGGTCAGGGCAAGGGAAAGAGAGCATGCCGCGCAGGCGATGCAGGAGAGCCTCATCAGCCGTTCTTGCGACAAGCTCCGTCTGAATGTGCTGTTGGAGATGCCGGCGAAGACGGCGCCTGTCCCGAAGCCGGCCATCAGCGTGCCATAGGCGAGTGGTCCTCCGCCCAGCTGGTCACGGACAACCAGCGGCAGCAGCGCGAGAATGGCGATGCTCGCCAGCCCAAACAGGGTCCCGCGAGCGATCGCCGCCTTGATTTCGGAAGACATCGCCGTGAAGCGCAGCCCGTCATAGATCGCCGTCCTCATCGACTCGCGTGGAAGCGGTGAGGAGCGAACCTTCCACTTGCAGCGCCATATGGTAGCAAGAGGGACCAGATAGGTGAGGGTGGTCACGGTAAAAGCTGCCAAAAGCCCAAAGGAGGCTACCACGATGCCGCCGAGCGCCGGGCCGACGGTTCGGACGGTGTTGAAACCGACGGAGAGCAGGGTCACGGCAGCCGGAATATCGCGTCGATCAACGATATCGCCAACCGAAGCCTGCCAGGCGGGATCGTTGAGAGCGCCACCGCATGCGATGAGAAAGCTGAAGCCGAGGATCATCCACGGACTGACAAAGCCCAGCGCCACAACCGCGGTCAGCATCGCAGACGCTATCACCATAAGGCATCTGCCGGCGAACATGACCCGGCGACGGCTGAAATTATCGGCGAGGGCTCCGGCGAAGACGGACAAAATGAAAGCGGGCAGGTTCGATGAAGCCTGCACCAGCGCAACCATCAGATCGGAAGTAGAGATCGTCGCCATCAGCCAGCTGATGGCGACAGTCTGCATCAACCAGCCGAGAGAAGAGACCTGCGTGGCGAGCCAGATCGAACGAAAGGTCGGCTGCGTGAGGGGCGCAAACGTCGTCGGCGCAGCCAAATCTTCAACTGATCCAGCCACTCTACTCATTTTTTGCGAGCCTTTGCTTTCCGTTATCGGCCGTCTCGCATGTAATCTCGACTGAACCGTGGCGGCTGGCAAAATTGAGAGAAACTCTTTTGCCTCCGACGAATGCGGCCACAGGTATTTTGCAGACGAGACCCAGACCCGAGCCGGCTCACCTTGCCTTCGAAGACATCACCTGGGTGGAGCCCAGATTCGTGCTTGTCGTTGACTCAGCATGCTTCATCCGAGCGTCACTACGCCACGCTGACCGCTTTCGTCATCGAAAGGCAAGCAGCGATCGCCGATCTTGCGGTCGACAATGTTTTGTAAGCTGATCGGCAGCAACCGTCGCAAGGCCGAAATCAGCCGAAAGGAGCGCCGCCTGAAAAGGCTGACGTTCTCGATGGGGTGGCACGCGATCATCTCAAGCTCGGCTGCGCGGCGCTTCTGTCTGCCCGTGAAAGCAACACCAGTTTCGCATCCGCGATCGCAACTTCCCTTGGCTGGGACGGGTTGATCGCCAGCATGGCGGGAGCCAATTCTGTCGTGCGCCCTGATCGCAGCGACGAGTTCGACGAGCTCGTTGAGCGGCAAAATCATTGCGCAAGCTGGGCAGGCTCATGTTCGGCGTGTTCTCTTTCCGGTCGTTTCGTCCCGATGATCCGGTTCTGCGGGCAGTTGACCATCTGCGTGCGCTCTACACGGCCGGAAACTGCCCGCGCAGGTGCCGCTCGCGTTCATGACCCGCAAATGGCGGCTGCGTGTACGCCCGGATGGTATCAACATCGATCTGCGCGCCTGGGAAGTTGCGGTGCTCGTTCACCTGCGGGAGCGCCCTGCCGGCCGCGACATATGGGTCGATGGCAGTCGGAGCGTGGCGTAGTTTGGAGGATTACCTATTTTGGAGGATTACCTATAAGGAGGCGATGAATCTTGGCTGTAACGTCACCTCCCTAGGCACGATCGGGTGATGACGTCTAGCTATTAGCCAGGCACAACCAGTCTGTGGTCCAAAAACTCCGTGCAGAAGGCTTGACGGTAGTCGATCCTGTTTTCCCAGAATTTGCCAAGGGCGGCAGCGGCATCCATTGCCTGACCATGCCGCCAAACGGGTATCCGTCGCGGCATGACTATCCTGCACGGCTATGGGGAACCCATCCTGCAAGGTGTTCGCTCACGACCGGGCTGGCGCTAGCCAGCGCTTCCCACTCTCCAGTTCCGTCAAACACCTTATCTCGGTGTCCACGAAACCGGCAGCAGGCCACCCTGCCAAAATTTGCAACGCAACCATCAGGCGGCCCTGCTTTCGTTCAAAGCCTTCTCAAAGGCATCCTTGATCGGCTTGGACATGTCCTCGCTAGCCCTCATCATCACAAGCTGGAAACCCTTGGCCTGCTCGGCAAACTTTTCCACCTGTTCGCGAAGGAAAGCGGTCTGTAATTCGATGAACTCAGACAGCGACTTCACGGCAACCAACGCTTCAAGGTGCGTGAACCCGGCTTCGGTATTGGCGCCCAGAGCGGCAATCATCTTCAGGGACACCTCGTTGCCGGTGGTCGTGGCTGTTTCAAAGGTCGACTCGAAAGCCCTTTGTGTCGTTTCGGCGTCCGAACTCAATTTGGAAAGTGCCTGCTTCGACTGCTCAAGGCCATGGTCGACAACAGCGCGAACTTGCTCGGTAGCCGCGGACGGGTCGAAGGCGGGGGATTCGAAGTTTTCGCTCGTTTCGGTCTTGCCAGGGAGCTTGGACATTTTTCCATTCCTTTTCCAGGGAGGGCCTCAGAACAAAGCCGTCTCCTGAAGGTACGAAACCGTCGCAACGGATTTATGAAGCCCACATGAAAATTGCGAGAGCGGGCTACGCCCGGCGTTGCCCAAATCGGGGTCGCCAATGAAGGGCTGCCAGCAGGCGCAGGGCCTTCTCGTTACGGCACGCGAAGATCGGGAGCTTCCAAAAGAAAGTCTTGGACTATTGGCGCTTCCTTCCGTTGACATCGCTAGGTGTTACGTTGTCTCGGGCGCGCGACCGATACAGCTGGCCTTCTTGGCGGAATGCACCGACGGCTGCAGTCACCGGAAGGCGCTGCGAGCACCTTCCGGTGCGCTTGCGGTGGCGCGAGATGCAGGAACCCGCGAGCCGTAAACGAGCGCCTATGGGGGTTTGTGTTTCGGAGCGTGCCAGCGCCTGTCGCGAACGGCCGCATCGAGTGCGCAGGACGAGTTGAACGATAGGCTTCCAGGCCAGGTATCCGAAACTTATCGCGTATTTCGGACATGACCACGGTCGAACCCGATAGCGACCTCCGCTCGCGCCTGACCTGAGCAACAATGCACCCATCCCCGAACGCGCGAGTACGAACGTGTGACCCGCTTCTGCACTAGGCCGCGCTGTTCTTGACCAGGCGCAGTTCTTGGTTGCCCAGCCGTCGGGAAACGGGCATCCCGCCTTTGCGGCTCGTATGCTGAGCGAAGTCGGAAATCGGGCAGGGTCGGCCAAGCAGGTAACCCTGGATCGCATCGCAGGCCTCTTGCCGCAGGAAGGTCAGCTCCGCGTCCGTTTCGACGCCTTCAGCCAGGACCGGGAGCTTGAGGCCTCGAGCGAGCCCAAAGACCGCACGCATGACGGCAGCCGCCTCATCGCTGCTATCCACTGCCCGCACTAGAGACTGGTCGACTTTGATCTTATCGAAAGGGAAGGCCCGCAGGTTCGACAGGGACGAGTATCCGGTGCCGAAATCATCCATTGCGATTTGGACCCCAAGGCTTTTGAGCTGGCGCAGCGCGGCGAGCGCGCGCCCGATATCCTTGATCAGGCAAGTTTCGGTAATTTCCAGCTCGAGGCGGGACGCATCGAGACCGGTCTCTTTCAGAATCGCCCCGACCAGTTTGGGCAAATTCCCGCCATGGAGTTGCATGGCCGAAACGTTGACGCTGATTGCTAGCGGTTGTTGCCAGCTTGCCGCTTCGGCGCAGGCGGTCCGCAGCACCCATTCACCGATCTTCAGAATGGCGCCACACTCCTCCGCGATCGGGATGAACGCTGCCGGCGGAACGGCCCCGCGTTCCGGATGATCCCACCGGAGCAGCGCTTCGAAACCGAATATCTCGTTGGACAGGAGTTCCGCCTGCGGTTGATAGACGAGGCGCAGTTGCTTGCGCGAGATCGCATGACGGACGTCGTGCTCGAACTGGCGACGATCGCGCAGATGCTCACCCATGGACGGCTCGAAAACGCAGTAGACGCCCCGCCCCTGCATTTTGGCCTCATAGAGCGCGGCATCGGCATGGCTCAGAAGCGTCTCCCGATCGGGTGCATCGTTCGGGAACACAGCAATGCCGATGCTGGTGCCGATGGTGACGCCGGCGGGCAGGTTGGCCCCCGTGTCATTGAATGCGTCCAGGATGGCTTCAGCGGTGCGCGTTGCATAGGCGGCGCTCGGCAGACCGGGAACGATCACAGCGAACTCGTCGCCGCCCAAGCGCGCAACCATCTGCCCTGGCTTAAGGACGCCACTGATCTTCTCGGCTACACACTGCAGCACGGCGTCTCCGACGAGATGGCCGAAGAGGTCGTTGATCTCCTTGAAGCGGTCGAGATCGAGGAAGAGGACGGCAAGGCACCGCTCAGCGCTGCGATGCGTGGTAAACTCAGCCTCGAGCTTTTCGTTGAAGCTCGTGCGGTTTGGAAGCTTGGTCAAGGGATCGTGGTGGGCAAGGAAATGGATCTCCTCCTCCGCCCGCTTGCGCCCGCGAATATCGCGCACTGCAAGAACATGGTGTTGCTTGCCGGCATAGACCATGCTGTGCCGGATCAGTTCAACCGGGACCGTACTGCCGTCCGTCGCGCATAGCCCCACCTCCAGCGGCGTTTGCGATGTGCTCGTGAGCTCGCCTTGGGAAACTGCGGGAAAGAAGGACGCGAGCGGGCGGCCGGCTGGCTGAGTGCCGTCCACGCAGGCAAGCGCGGCGAAACTGCGATTGGCTGCCACAATATCGGTTTCGTTGCACACGATCAGCCCCTCCACGGCCGCGTCGGCCAGCTCCTGCATACGCGCTGCCTCGCCAGCGCGACGCAGATCACGCACATCGAGGGCGAGGCCGATGATGGCCAAAAGGATGATGACGATTGAAACGAGGGCTACGCCAGTTGCCATCCAGTCCGCCGGCAACGCCGCCGCGGAAATGACAATGCGCGGGTCTGGCATGATTGCGGCGGCGGCCATCGCCGTGAAATGGTGGCTGCAAATCGCTACCGTCAGCACGACCGCGCCCAGCGCCTTCCACTTGACCGTGTTCGAGTGAAGGGCAACCGGCAATGCGGTCGCGCCGAACAGCCCACCAAGAATGATTGAGGCCGCGACGAGCGGCACATCCCAGACGACGCGGCCCTCGATCTCGAATGCGGCCATGCCAGTGTAGTGCATCACAGCGATGCCGCCCCCGACGACCGCACCGCCGATCCAGCGCCCATGTGGAATGCGCGGCGAGATGCCGATCGTGAGACCGGTGCCGGTCAACGCGATCGCGGCCAGCAACGACACGATCGTCAAGGCGATGTTATAGCCGCTCGACACAGCGGGCTGGAATGCCAACATGGCTATGAAATGCGTCGCCCAGATGCCGAAGCCGGTGGCGATCGCGGCGACGGCTAGCCAGACCCGTCGCATTTCGCTTTCACTGCGCCCGACATGGTGGAGGAGATTCACAGCTGTGAAAGAGGCCAGGGCGCAGATGAAGGCCGCCAGCGCAACCAGACGCAGATCATGCTGCGTCGCAATGCAAGTGTAGACTTTCAACATGCTTTTCCCCCAGGCAGGATGATCACCCGTCTGGGGAGAAATCTACGGCCAAAACTTGAATAAAGCGCTTAAGCGGAACATGCGCTTCGAGCTGGCGCTTGCGGTCGACGAGTCTCCGGCGGAGATCGAGATCCAGCGCAAGGGCTAATCGCCAATCTTTGCTTCAAGCGCGGCTGCAGCGAAAGCTTTTCGAGCGGCTGGTGGATGGGCCTCACCACGCAATACCTGCAGACAGGCGTCCATCGCTGCCTTCCGTTTCTCGGTCTGACGATGAAGATCACGCAGCAGGATAGCGACTGCATCACTAACATCGAACACGATGCGCTCTGAGCTATGGCGGCTAACCTGAACAACGACCCGCCTCCCAAATCTGCTCAAGCCGGTCATCTCTGCGCCGCCAAGGCGACTATGCGGCAATAGGCTCAGCTCGTCTTCTTCCCGAGCCGAGCGCTTTCCCGCTGCGATCGTGAAATCTCGACGCAATGCCGTCTCGACGTGCCCCGCGCCTGGCCACAGCCTCAAACGTCGCTGCGAACAGCCGCTTCTTCTCCTCCCGAAACCAGCGCCGGCGCCGCTCGACCGACGCGATCACCTCGAACTGATGCTTCGTCACAGGGCTACTCCCAGTGCCTGCACAAGGATTTGCGGCCTTCAGCCTCCCTGAGCGAGGCGGCGGTACTCGTCGAGATTCGAGACAACCAGACCATCGCCGCCAAGGTGCCGGTCTTGCTATTGAAGTACCTGCTTCTGACCAAACGGCTTCGCAGCAATGCCAGGAATGTCGTCAACCCGGACAGGTTTCCCGATTAAATAGCCCTGAACCTCATCACATCCGACGCGGCGCAGATAGTCGAGCTGGTCAGAAGTTTCGACGCCTTCGGCCGTTACCTCAATTCGAAGCTCATGCGCCAACTCAACCAATGATCTCACAATCGCGGCGCAGTCCGCATCGGTGAGCAAATCCTGGACAAAAGATCGGTCGATCTTGAGCCGCGAAAGAGGCAATTTACGAAGATAAGTGAGTGATGAATAGCCGGTACCAAAATCGTCAAGAGCAACTGTTACGGATAACGAACTTAATGATCGTAATAACGAAATTGTTTCTTCAAAATTCGAAATCAGAACATTTTCTGTAATCTCGACCTCCAATCTCCGCGGCTCCAAGCCGGCTTCAGCCAAGGTCTCTAAAATTCCATCTAGCAAGACCTTGTTCTTAAGCTGCACCGCCGACAAGTTGACGGAGACCCGCAAGTCGCGCGGCCAGCGCGCAGCCGCCAAACAAGCCGTTTTGACAGCCCAGTGTCCGATGGAATGAATCAAACCCGTTTCTTCAGCGATAGGTATGAACTCCGAGGGAGGGATCGCGCCAAGGGTCGGATGCTGCCACCGCAGAAGCGCTTCAAAACCTCGAATGCGATCGCTCCCGAGATCCAGAAAGGGTTGAAATGCAAGCCAAAGCTGGTCGCTGGCGAGCGCAGATGCCAGATCTCGTTCAAGGGCATGGCGCCTTGTGGCAACTTCATCGTCGTTTGCGCTGAAAAACTGGATGGAACCCGTGCCCAGTGTCTTGGCCCTGTGTAGCGCGGTGTCGACGCACCGCAGGAGTTGATTGGCATCCAAACCATCAGTGGGCGCTAAGGTGATTCCGATAGAGGCCCCGCAATATATTTCGCGTCCTTCAATAATGAAAGGGGTGCGCATGCCATCTGTGATCTGTTTGGCTAAGAATCTGATTTGATCTGGCCTAGTATCGCACGTGACGATTATAGCAAATTCGTCGCCATCCAATCTCGCGATGCCATCGCTCTCCCGCGTCGATTTGCGAAGTCTCGCAGCCACTTCGACCAAAAGGGCATCCGCTATTGCGCGGCCAAAGCGATCGTTCACCTCGTCGAAATTGTTAAGATCGAACAAAAGTAACGCAAAGTGCTGGTCAAACTGCTTTGCGTCCACCAACGCGTTTTCCAGCCGCTCGTTGAAGCTGAACCGGTTTGGCAAACTTGTTAGAACATCCCTGCGAATGGCGTTTTCGCTTTCCGCTTGCAGAATTAAGCGTTGGGTAAATTCGCTCGCGTGAGCAAGCACTGCGCGAAACAGCGTGATGGCGTAACTCACTATCAGGATTGCGACCGGCAGGTTGACGGCGTCTTCCACCCACACGATCGCGAGCGCTGAACCGACGAAGATCGGTAGCGTATACGCGATGGCCGCAATAGGAATCGTGTAAAAGGAAGCGGCGCCGCCCGCGATCATCCCCGCGCTCAGGCACGTAATGACGACCTGGGCGGCACTTGTTGCCCCACCGAAGAACAGAACGGGAAGTGCGCCCCACCAAGTGCCGAACAGGAAGGCGTTGCGCACCAGGTTTTGCGTAGTCCGGCGAGACACCGACCTCGGTTTGGCTGACCGAAAGGATGTTCTTGCTCTTAAGCCTACAAACCCAGCGGCGCCGATGATCACACTCGCCCAGACGATGGCTTTCGTTTGGTCGGGCGAGCCCCAAACAGCCATCACAACAGTGGCCGCGTTGAGTATATTCGCAAGCATGCCAAGAAGCGTATTGCGAAGCACGATATTGACCTGCTCCGCCCTGATGCGACCGGCAAGTGGTTCGATTGTCGAGGGCCCGCCAAAAACACGCAGGTCTCCCGCCAGAAGGTCGCCGAGCATTGCGGCAGACAGACGCTGCATCACTCTTCACTCCCCCGCGGTAGAGTAGTCAGCTGCGTATTGGTCGGTCCCCTAGCACCGAAACAATTCTGAAAAAGTAAATTTCAACCGCAAATTTGGACAGCCCAGTTGGAAAGCCAAGGGGCTTCGGAAATTCGAAGATAGTGAAAACGCGATCCTCCCTTGGGTCATCGCCGAGCTAACCTGATCCAGGTTTTCGCAATTATGCCCGTTCGCTCTCCGCCTTATATTCGGCTAACCAAAGGCTTTGCGTGCCAAAGCACGCTGGCACAGAAAATCTACACTATGCTGCATCGTCCATAATCGGCACGCCGGTTGCACGGTAAGGTTGCAAATCTCCCGTATTCTGGTAGGGCTCGCGTGGAGAGGTCGTTGAATGAAACGGATGAGAGAAAAGGACATCCCGGCGTTCGTGGAAGAGGTAGCCGCGACCGGCTGCAATATCTGTGCCGTCGGCCCTGGTCACTTCGTCATGGATGATGTCGATGTTCCGCGTGGCAAGCGGCGAGGGCTGTACAAAAAGCTCCAGGAAATCGACTCTCGCTACGGCAGTCGCGATCATCTACGAAGCAAGATTGCGTCGCACTTGAGGTCGATTGGCCGCTATGTTGACGCTCCTTCATTAGAGGCAGAATCCTGGGGGCAATTTCCAGCCTCCGAACGTAAGATCGATGATGAGGCGCCGGACCAGGCCGCCGTCACGGCCTACGATGTTGCGCAGATCCCGACCTACGCCGCGCTGCTGGTCGCGGAAACGGAGGGTGCCGATTGGAGCGACGTGTCGCGGGTCATCTTGAAAATAGACCCCGAGCGTGAGCCGGAACGGGCACATCGTGCCTGGGCATCGCACTTGGCGCGGGCGCGATGGCTTGCGACGAGTGTCTTCGCGGAGCTTCGGAGCGATTTGTTGCAATAGTCCATTGGCCCGCGATGGGAGTGTCTCGGTTAGCTGACTGCCCGAGGCGTGCCTGGATAAGATTCAGCTGTTCTGCATGAACGGCGGCGCCGTTCATATGGCGCCCATCGTCGGGGGCTGTCGGTCCGGATCCCGCCTGCGGCGGCGCTACGCTCCTACGCCGCCCTGATAAACCGGTCTCAGGGCCACGAACTTTCTCCAGCACCGATCAAGCCCAAACGTCTCTTCTACGCGCCGCCTGACCCCGGAGAAATTAACGGTCTCGCCCAATATGGGCTGCACGAGAACTCCGTTCGCTGCGAGAAAGGCTAAGCCGCGCGCCGGCGGTTTCGGACTCAACCGATAGCGTAAATGTATCCCATGACGCCAGGTTGCGCCTGAAATGTATCCCATACCGCAATTAATTCCGTGAAAAACCCCGTTTTGGTGATCTATTGGATACAACGTGTTGACGTGGCCATCGAGTTCGGTCATATTCCTCTCAAGAAACCTCATCAGAGGTCGTGTTCAAACAAGGGGAACCAACCATGACACGAAACCGAATATCGAGTGCTGCATCGCGTGAATTTGCTCTGGCCACATCAGTTATGTGCCTGATGATGGGTGCGGCAGCCCACGCGGAAGATATTGCCGCGTTCAATAAGCGCGTTGATGAGATCGTATCCAAAGCGTCGGCGCCGCAGTTGGTCACTCCGCCGAAGGACGGTCCGGCGGCCGCCAAGGACAAGAAGATTGTGATCGTGCCCTGTTCAATGGGCGGCGAGGGATGCGCAGGCCCGGCAAGGGCGTTGCAGGAGGCCGCTAAAAAGCTTGGTTGGCAGGCGCTACTGATCGATGGCGCCGGCGATCCTTCCAAGATGGCCGATGCCGTGCAGAAGGCGATCAGCATCAAGGCCGACGGTATTGCCCTTCAGGCCATCGACGCAGTCACGATTGCTGGGCCTCTGGCTCAAGCCAAGGCGGCGGGGATCAAAATTGTCGCCTATCAGTCGCTGAACAAGGACGGTACCATCGACGTGTCCTGCCCTATGGCGAAGGATGAAACGGCGGAAGCGTTCAACGCTGGCTATTTTATGACCGCCTATGCGTACAAGGAGGCTGGGTACAGCCTGAAGGCAGTGCAGATGCGGGGTGACGAATACGGGATCGCCGTCGCGCGTCAGAAGGGTGCCGATAAGTTCATCGGGGAGTGCAAAGCCGCCGGTGGCGACTGCGAGATCCTTGAATCGGAGAATTTCCTCATCACCGAACTGACCACGCGGGTGCCGCAGCAGGCAGTGAGCCTGGTTCGGCGCCATCCCGACTACAACGTCTTTTGGGCTGCCTATGACGCGGGACTCTACTTCATGATTCAGGGTCTGCAGGCGGCCGGGCTGACTGATCATGGTTTCGCGATCGGCTTCGACGCCAGCGCGCCGAACCTTGACATCATCCGTAAGGGCGGCTTCCAAAGGGCGACGGCTGCGGCCTCTCCGCCGTGGCTCGGCTACTGCCAGGCTTCGGCCCTTAACCGGCTCTTCACGGGAGCCCCGATCGTCGACGAGGGCGTTCACACCAAGTTGCTGACCAAAGATAATGCTCCTGCCAGCGGACCGTATGTCGGGGATATCGATTTTCGACCCTTCTACGAGAAGCAGTGGGCGGCAAAGTAGGGATCTGCCGGCAGCGGGCCTTCAGCTCTGCTGCCGGTTTCTGGGTTATGACAGGCTTCCATCGGGGCACTTCAGCCCAGCAGCGGAGCAATGATGTGACTATGGCTCTCCATGCCAGTCCGGCTGAGACGGCACCGCTTTTGACGGTACGGCGGCTCAGCAAAAGTTTTTCCGGACAGAAGATATTAGACGATCTTTCCTTCGAGGTGTTGCCGGGCGAGATCCACGCATTGGTCGGCGAGAACGGCTGCGGCAAGTCGACGTTCATCAAGTGCCTTGCGGGCTTCCATCAGCCGGACGATGGCGCGGAAATCGAGGTCATGGGCAGGGTGCTTTCTTTGCCCTATTCACCCTCCGACGCTGGCTCATTCGGCTTCAGCTTCATCCACCAGAATCTTGGTCTTGTTCCTACCCAGAGCGTTGCGGAAAATCTCGCCCTGTCGCGTGGTTTCCGGAAATCCTTTGGCTGGCGTATCCGCTGGCGTGACGAGAGGGAAAGGGCGCATCAGGCGCTCGCCGGCTTCGGGGAACACATCGATCCCGATACGCTGGTGGCCGACCTGCCGCAGGCTGATCGCACGCTGGTGGCGATCGCGCGAGGAATGCAGCGGTCCGAGGGTCATCCGGGTATACTTGTCCTCGATGAGCCCACGGCGGCTCTTCCAGCCGATCAGGTCGAGCATCTATTCGAGATGTTGCGGGAGATCGCGGCGAAGGGCGTGGGTATCGTCTATGTTTCGCATCGCCTCAACGAAATCCTCGAACTCTGTGATCGGGTGACCGCCTTGCGCGACGGTCGGCGCGTCGCGACCCGCCCAGTCGCCGGCCTAAGCGAACGCGAACTGGTGGAACTCATCATCGGCCGCTCGCTCGACAGCTATTATCCGCAGGTCGACCGTGTTCCCGAAAGCGAACGCCTGCTTGAGGTCAAGGGCCTCGTCGGCAATCGGGTCCGATCCGTGGACCTGGCAATTCGGCGTGGCGAGATCGTCGGCATTGCGGGCTTGCTGGGCTCCGGCCGAAGCGAGCTCGGCCGGCTTCTGTTCGGTGCCCAGCAGCGCCGCGCCGGCACCGTGAGCCTCGGCGGCAAGATGCTGGCCCTCGGATGCCCGTCGGACGGCCTCCGCAGCCGGATCGGCTATGTTCCCCAGGACAGGCTCGGTCAAGGCGGCGTCGGCCGAATGACGGTGGCGGAAAACCTTCTGCTGCCCGACATGGGTTCGGTCTGGAACGGCCTAGGCATCTCCGCTGGGAAGGAGCGGGAGATAGCTGACGACGTCATTCGACGCTTCAACATCCGCCCGCCCTACAGCGATGCGACGTTCTCGACGCTTTCGGGCGGCAATCAGCAGAAGGCAATCCTGGCACGTGCGCTTCGGCTCGCACCGAAGCTCCTGATTCTGGATGAGCCGACGCAAGGTATCGACATCGGCTCCAAAGCCGAGATCTATGAGATCATCGCCAACGCCACCAGGAGCGGCATGGCCCTGCTGCTCGTCGATTCCGATTTCGAGGACCTATGTCGGCTTTGCGACCGCGTCCTCGTTATGACGGAGGGTACGATTGTGGCGGAACTGGCAGGCGCTACAAAAACAGCCAACCGCATATCGGAAATTGTTTATCTTTCTAAGGAGACCCTGCAATGAGCTCTGCCGCGCTTACTTCCGGTAAGGCTCGATCCAGCGCATTTGCCGTTCGGCATGCCGGCTTGTTCCTTCCGCTTCTGATGGTAGTGTTCATCATAGCGTTCTCGATCCTCGCGCCTGGGACGTTCGCGTCGCCTCGTACCGCCATCACCCTGTTGAGGACCGAGTCCGTTTCAGCCATACTTGCGATTGCCCTGCTCTTCCCACTGATCGTCGGCGAGTTCGACCTGTCTGTCGGCGCCAACCTCGGTCTCAGCGCCATTCTCGTGACGGGCTTGCCGTCGCTTCAGGGCTTCAATCTCGGCATCGCCATTCCCGTGGCCATAATCGCCTGCGGTACAGTGGGACTGATCAACGGGCTGCTGGTCGCCAAGATCGGCATCAACGCGCTTGTAGCCACGCTTGGGACAAGCGTAATCGTCACCGGAAGTGTGTTCTGGTACACGGACGGCAACGTTATCTTCAGCGACATTCCGGAAGCGCTGCCGCTCTTGGCGCAGAGCAACATTCTCGGCATTCCCGTCCCTGCCTATTTCCTGCTCGGCGTAGGTCTGGCGGCCGGATATACGCTGCAGCACACGCCCCTCGGGCGCTACTTCTACGCTATCGGCGGATCGAAGGATGCTGCGCGTTTGTCCGGTCTCAACGTCGACAATCTGACGGTGCTTTCTTTTGTGATCGCCGGCGTGTTGGCCGGCATCGCAGGAGTTCTCCAATCGGCGCTGCTTGGGTCGGGCAATCCGAATGTCGGGCCGGCCTTTCTCCTGCCCGCCTTCGCGGCGGCCTTTCTGGGTGCAACGGCCATCCAGATCGGTCGCTTCAACGTACTTGGAACGATCATTGCCGTGTTTACAGTCGCCATTGGCATCAATGGCCTGCAATTGCTTGGCGTCCCATTCTATGTTGCGCCGATATTCCAGGGCCTTTCACTGATCGCAGCCGTCTCCGCCGCGCGAATGCTTCGCGGTAGCCGAATCTAAGTTGGCCGGACGTCCGTGAAAGGCGCAGGTAGAAAACACCAAGGAGCAGATACCATGACAAAAGCCAGAAAAGTTATCGGAGCCGTCGCGCAGGTCCGTCAGGAGTTTATGAACACTCCAGCCAATCTGGCCAAGGCGGTACGCGCCATTGAGGATGCCGCAAAGGATGGCGCCGAGATCATAGCCTTCAGCGAATGCTATCTCGGACAGTTTCCTTATTGGGCACTCTATTACGATGTGTCAGCCGTAAATTTCACCAAGGTCATCACGGCACTCTACGAAGGCGCGGTTTCTGTTGGCGGCGAAGAATGCCGGGTCCTTGCCGAGGCCGCACGCCGCAACCGGATACATGTCGTCATGGGCTGCAACGAACTCTCCGATGAGCCGGGCAGTTCGACGATCTACAACACGCAACTGTTCTTCAGCAAACAAGGCGAATTGATAGGTCGCCATCGCAAGCTCATGCCGACCTATGCCGAGCGCCTTGTCCATGGACGTGGCGATGGCCGTGACCTGCGCGTTCATCAGACGGATATCGGCAATGTCGGTAGCCTCATTTGCTGGGAACACCATATGACCTTGGCCAAATACACGATGGCAACACTGGGCGAAGAGATCCACGTCGCCTGCTGGCCAGGCTTGTGGCGTGTCGGAAGCGCTGCGAAGGGAGAGCGGCCTATCGAGGCCGACCTGACACCCCCCTTTAGTTGCGACGCCGAGGTGGCTATCCGCGAATACGCGATCGAGACATCGAACTTCGTGCTGAGCGCTTCCGCCTACTTGCCACCTGAGAATATTTCGGACGAATGGCGCGAAACGATTGGGCCGACTCTGAATGCCGATTATGCGATTGGGGGCAGCGCGATTGTTGCTCCCGGCGGTGGTTATATCATCCCGCCGGTGATCAACGAGGAAAGACTTCTGGTCGCCGAGTTGGATTTTGCGGTGCGCCGGCTCGCCAAGGCCCAGTTTGATCCGCTAGGTCACTATTCCCGACCGGACGTCTTCAGTCTTCAGCTGCACGACCCTCTCGGCCGCGAACTCAGGTATTCCGCGCCGCAATCTGCTTCCGCCGCACCTTCGCGGGCAACGCCTGAAAGGAACCAGCGCATTGTCGACGAAAGCGAAAAGAAGCACACGGTGATCGACGAAGTTTTGCTCGAGCGTGGGTGATTGCAGCTTCGAAATGCCGACGATTGGCCGGAGAACAGATATGACCTGCCAATTGTATCGTGGGTCCGATCGGCCAACCGTCTGGAGTATCTGTTGTGCCGTCGCGGGGTCCCGGGCCAGGAAGGCCATGGATGGCATAGGCTGCATCCGGAAAACGGGTGGCCTATTCTCTTGGCCCGATGAAGGGAGCGAAGTGTGCGAGAAGAAATGAATCGGGGGCAGAAACCTTCGGAGAAGCGTGTCATCGGCGTCGAAGTGACGGAGGCAATCCGTAACGCCATCGTATCGGGTGAGTTTCTACCAGGCAGCCGCATCCGACAGGAGACGCTCGCCTCGCGATATGGAAGCAGCCGCATCCCCATCCGGGAAGCCTTGAAGCGGCTGGAGAGCGAGGGGCTCGTCGTCGTCGTCCCCAACAGCGGGGCATGGGTGGCGAAGATCGATATCGCCGAGGTGGAGGAAACCTACAAAATACGTCAGCGTCTGGAACCTTTGGCGATCTTCGAGAGTGTCCAGCACATTTCGCCGGCGACTGTCGCGCGGCTCGGGACATACCTCGACCGGATGGAGGCGGAAAAGGATCCTGAGGAGTTTCTACGGCTGGACCGCGAGTTTCATCTCCTGACCTACGAGGGCGCGCGCATGCCTATGCTGATTGGGATGGTAGAGCGTTTCTGGAACACCACGCAGCATTACCGGCGCGTGTTCCTGGATGCAATCAACGCACGCGCAGAGTGGATAACCCACTATGAGCACCGGCTGTTGCTCGACGCCATCGAACAGAAGGACGCGGCCGGGGCGGAGAGAATCCTTGCAAGCCATTTGCGGAGGTCGCAAATCGAGCTGACGAAACGGCTGACGGAGGGGCCACCCGTCGAGATGGGCGGCGCGCTTTCAAATCGCAGCAGCATCCCTCGTTCTTGAGGTCCCGTCCGCGCTCGTCGGTCGGAGTTTATGGCGGTCGTAGGCGAAATCATGTGGCGCCTGTGCCCAATCGCGTCTCGGCTCGGGGTATGCCGGTTCGTTCAAAGGCGCCCGCCGAACTGACGTACAACCAAAAGCTCATGGAAGAGCTCGCCGTCTGAGGCAGGATCGGAGAACGACATGACAAAGATGACCGCACCGCTCGAGGTCGGGCTCGCGGTCCGGGACCTGCCGCGTATGCGCGCCTTCTATGAGGTGGCGATAGGCTTAAGCTTCGTTTCGGAAATCGAGGTGCCTGGCCCTAAGGCCGCGGAGGTGGCCCTTTCGGCGGGCGGATATGTTGTCGTCCGCCTCCAGACCGAGAAAGGCGAGCGCATCAAGCTTCTCTGCCCGGACCGCCTGCCAGACACCAGATCCGAAGGTGGGCTCATCCTGGAGCGGCCGGGTTCCAGCTATCTCACCTTCATTGTCGACGATCTCCAGGCGCTGCTGGACCGGATGATTGCATATGGCGCGGAATCGATGACCGGTCCGAAGGCCATCGAGGTCCGCCCTGGCACATGGCTGGCCTTCGTGACCGATCCCGAGGGCCATATCGTCGAGATCGTCCAGTATGACGATCTCGACGGCTATCGCAGAGATCTGTGAGACAGAAGCCATGACTTTCGATTTTGAAAACCGGACGCTTGTGGTCACGGGCGCGAATGGCGGCATTGGCCGCGCGACTGCGGAACTCTACCGTTCGTCCGGCGCCAATCTGGTGCTGACGGATCTGGACGAGGCAGCATTGGAAGGCTTTGCCGGATCGCTCGGAGACGGTAGCCGGATCGCGACCCTCAAGGCGGATGCATCGAGCGCCGAGGATGCCGAAAAGACAGTCGAACTCGCGACTCGCAAATTCGGAGGCATCGACTTCCTGGTTCCGTCGGCCGGCATATATCAGGCGAGACCTTTCGTAGACATGTCGGACGCGGACTGGCACCGCACCATATCGATCAATCTCGATGGCGTCTTCTATCTCTGCAAGCGTGCGTTGCCCGCGCTGAAAGACGGCGCCTGCATCGTCACGATTGCCTCGCTTGCCGCCTATCGGGGAGCCTATACCAACGTTCACTACAGCGCGACCAAGGGTGCGATGGTGTCGATGACGCGTGCCTTGTCTCGCGAACTGGCTCCGAAAATTCGCGTCAACGGCGTGGCCCCGGGCATCATCGAGACGCCGATGACCGGCGAACTCCTGAAAACGCGCACGGACGAGAGCATTTCCCAGACGCCGTTAAGCCGATTAGGAAGGCCGTCCGAAATCGCTTCGGTCATCGCTTTCCTCTGCTCCCCTGCCGCAAGCTTCATCACCGGTGAGACGATCCAGGTGAACGGCGGAATCTACATGGCCTGAGGACGCGCACAATGACAGGACTTCTTGAAGGCAAGCTTGCAATCGTGACCGGCGCTGCCCGTGGCCTTGGCGCTGCGATCGCCGCCGGGATGGCGGCGCAGGGCGCAATGGTCATCCTTGCCGATGTGGATGGTGTCGCAGCCAACACCCAGGCCGCGACGATCGCGGCCGGCGGGTTGAAGGCCGAGGGCCACACGCTCGACGTGACGGATCGCCATGCCGTGGGCAGTTTCGCACAGGGCATACTCTCTCGCTTCGGCGGTCTCGACGTCCTGGTCAACAATGCGGGCGTCGCCGGCCGTGCTTCGTTCGACCAGCCGGAAGCGGTCGATGTGTGGGACCGGGTGATCGGCGTCAATCTGGACGGCGTGTTCAACGTATCGCATGCACTTGTACCGGCGCTGGCAGCCCGGCAGGGCAATGTGGTGCATCTCTGCTCGGTCGCAGGCTTCGTGTCCGGTGGCTCCACAGCCGGCTATGTCGTCTCGAAAGGCGCCATCCGCTCGCTTACCCAGGTCATGGCCCGCGATCTCGCGCCGCACGGCGTCCGCGTCAACGCGGTAGCCCCCGGCATCATGATGAGCGAGATGGCGCTGGCCCAGCTCAGCCGCCAAGGTGGTGCCGACTGGTTCATGAACAGGGTGATGATGAACCGCATCGGCGAGACGGCCGAAGTCGTCGATCCTGTAATTTTCCTGGCATCATCCATGGCAAGCTACATCACCGGCACGATCCTGCCGGTCGACGGCGGCTTCCTTGCGGCCTGATCCTCCGGAGACAAACAATGCCCGACTATGACGACCTCCTTCCGAAAAGCTCCTGGCGAGAAGTTCGGCCAACCGCCGCCGAACGCGCAGCGTTCGACGCCGGGCTAGGCGGCACGATGCTGGCGCAGCTGCACCTCATCCGGGCGTTCGAGGAGAAGGTGCTGGAACTGGCAGGGCAGGGGCTCGTCCATGGTCCCGCCCATTCCGCGATCGGCCAGGAAGGCGGCGCTGTGGGTTCCGCGGTTTCCATGCGGCCTTCGGACCAGATCAACGGTTCACATCGCGCCCATCACCAATTCCTGGCCAAAGCCCTGAGCTACGTCGCAAAGGAAGGTATCGATCCGAAGAACGAGTTCGGCACAGAAATCCGCGCCCTGGCGCAGCGCACCCTTGCGGAAATCCTCGGCCTGGCGCAGGGCTTCTGCCGCGGCCGTGGCGGCTCCATGCACCTGCGCTGGGCCGAATCCGGCAATCTCGGCACCAACGCTATCGTCGGCGGCGGCGTTCCCATGGCGGCCGGTGCAGCCTGGGCGCATAAACGGGCCGGCAAGGGCGACGTCGTCTATACCTATTTCGGTGACGGAGCGACGAATATCGGCTCTGTCCTGGAGACCATGAACCTCGCGGCGGCCTGGAAGCTGCCGATCTGCTTCTTCATCGAAAACAATCGCTACGCGGTGTCTACCCACGTCGAGGAAGTGACTGCCGAGCCCCGCCTTTCCTCGCGCGGCTTAGCCTTCGGCATTCCGTCTTTCAAGGTCGACGGAATGGACGTGCTGGCCGTCCATCTCGCCTGTCAGGAGGCGAATGCCATCATGCGCGACGGCGGCGGGCCGACGATCATCGAGGCCGATGTCTACCGCTATTTCCACCAAAACGGTCCGCTGCCCGGAAGCGCCTTCGGCTACCGTTCAAAGGAGGAAGAGGCGGAATGGCGCGGGCGCGATCCGATCCACGCCATGGCGAAAGAACTGCAGGAGCGCCAGGCCATCGGCGAGGATGCAGTCAAGGGGCTGCGGGACCGCTGCGTCAGCCTGATGAACGACGTCGCCGGTGAATTGATCGAGATGCACGACGGTAAGCGCCGCATCGTTCCGTCCCTGTGGCCGGAGGAGGGTTTCCGGGACTTCGGCCTGCGCGGCGATCTTTCGGAATTCGACGGCGCGCGCTTTGAGGAACTGGAGAGCTTCTCCGGCAAGGTCGTGGACGACGGACGTTTCATCGATGCGGTCGCCGACGTCATGGCGCAGCGTATGAAGACGGACGACCGCATCGTAGTCCTCGGCGAGGATGTCCACCGGCTGAAGGGCGGTACGAACGGCGCAACGCGTGGCCTTTCGGCCGAGTTCCCGGATCGCATCCTCGGCACGCCGATCTCGGAAAATGCATTCACCGGTCTCGCCGGCGGCATGGCGGCCGACGGGCGCGTTTTGCCGGTCGTCGAATTCATGTATCCGGATTTCATGTGGGTGGCGGCCGACCAAGTGTTCAACCAGATCGGCAAGGCACGCCATATGTTCGGCGGCGACAGCGACATGCCGGTCGTGCTGCGAACCAAGGTGGCGATGGGCACAGGCTACGGCTCACAGCATTCCATGGATCCTGCCGGCATTTTCGCGACGGCTCCGGGCTGGCGCATCGTCGCGCCGTCCACACCGTTCGACTATGTCGGCCTCATGAACTCGGCGCTGCTTTGTCGCGATCCGGTCCTGGTGCTGGAACATGTCGATCTGTACGCATCGAAGGGACCAGCGCCCGCCGACGATCTCGACTACTTCATTCCGCTAGGCAAGGCGAAAGTCGTGCGGACGGGATCGAAGGTCTCGGTCCTGACCTATCTCGCCATGGTGGCCAAGACGATGGCGGTGGTCGAGGAACTCGGCATCGACGCTGAAGTCATAGACTTGCGCTCACTCGACCGTGCCGGCCTCGACTGGCAAACCGTGGAAGCGTCAGTCCGCAAGACCGGCAACGTGTTGATTGTCGAGCAGGGCGCCTCCGGCACCTCTTATGGCAGTTGGCTCGCCGATGAACTGCAGCGCCGCTGCTTCGACTGGCTCGACCAGCCGATCGCGCGCGTCCACGGCGCCGAGGCATCTCCTTCGATTTCCAAGGTGCTCGAGGCGGCCGCTGCCGCCCGTCCGCGCGACATCGAGTCGGGTTTGCGCGCCGCTATGGCAAACCAGGGCCTAGCAGTCGAAGCCTGAGACAAGGGAAGACAAAGATGCCAATCGAAATCGTGCTGCCTGCGCTTTCGGCAGGAATGACAGACGCGGTCATCGCTCGTTGGCTGAAAGCCGAAGGCGATATCGTCGCAAAAGGTGAGCTCATCGCGGAAATCGAGACCGACAAGGCGACGATGGAGATAGAAGCGGTGTGCGACGGCCGCATCGGCAAGCTGCTGGTCAAGAACGGCGCCAGGGCGGAAGTGAACCAGATCATCGCCGTCCTGCTTGGCGAGCGCGAGGATGCTGCGGCCATCGCATTGCCGAGAACGGGGCCTGCTACTTCACCAGCCACTGCAAAGCCGGCTGAAACAGAACCGGCTACAGCCGCCGCACCGGAATCCGTCGGCGATACGAGCACGACGACGCTGGATGCGGGTGCGCGACGCAAGGCTTCGCCGTTGGCACGAAGGCTGGCGACGGCGCAGGGAATATCGCTCGACCGGATCTCCGGCAGCGGACCAAGGGGCCGCATCGTTAGCATCGACATCGAACGCGCCGCTACGTCCGCTGCCACGCGTCTCCAGGCAGCGCCGGAGGCGAGAGAAATCCCACCCGCACCGCCGCAGCCCTCTAACGGCATACAAGTTGGCATCGGCGAGTACGAGTCGATTCCCCATAGTTCGATGCGCCGCACGATCGCCCGCCGGCTGGTGGAGGCGAAGACGACGGTGCCGCACTTCTATCTCAACCTGGATTGCGACATCGACGCGCTTCTCGCTCTGCGCTCACGCATCAACGAGACTCGGGAGGCTGTAGAGCGCATTTCGGTCAACGACTTCGCCATCAAGGCTGCTGCCGTCGCCCTTCGCAAAGTCCCGGATGCGAATGCGATATGGACAGACCAGGCCATGCTTAGGCTTTCGGATGTCGACATCTCCGTGGCTGTCGCGACGGATGGTGGCCTGATCACCCCGATCATCCGCAAGGCCGACGAGAAGAGCCTCGGCAGGATTTCCGCCGAAATGAAATCGCTCGCTGCCCGTGCTCGCGACAGCCGCCTGAAGCCCGAGGAATTTCAGGGTGGCGGCTTTTCCATCTCCAATCTGGGCATGTATGGGATCAAGTCTTTCTCAGCGATCGTCAACCCGCCGCAGGGCGCCATATTGGCCGTCGGCGCGGGTGAACGCCGGCCCGTGGAACGCAATGGCGAACTGGCCTTCGCAACGCTCATGACCTTGACGTTGTCGATAGACCACAGAGCCGTGGATGGCGCTCTGGGGGCTCGGCTTCTCGGCGCGATCAAGGCGGCGATCGAAGAGCCTATGAGCCTGCTTGTGTAGAGAACGAGCCACTGTGATCAGGGGGCATGACAAGGTCTTGTCCGATCCAAAAGACACTCGGCGCGTGCGTGCCCGGAGACTTTGCGACAGTTCGAACACCTTCCGGAATAGGGAGATCTGAATGCCCATCGTTGAAATCAATCCCGTCGAAATCGCGCGACGGCAGAGCCATTTTGGCCGGCGCGTCCTCGTGACGGGAGCCGGGAGAGGCATCGGGCGCGCGATCGCACTCGGCTTCGCAGAGCGCGGCGCCAACGTGGGTGTCGCCGACATGAATGATGATGACATCGCTGAAACAGTCGGGATCATCCAGGCTTCGAACCGGGGATCTGCTTTCGCGATTAAGGTTGACGTATCGGATTTCGATGCACTTGACCGTGAACTCAAGAAGGCTGTCGCGAATATCGGCGGCTCGTTCGACACAGTGATCAACAATGCAGGCATTTCGCCCAAACATAATGGCGTCGCCCACAAGGTGTGGGAGATGGATCCGGTCGAGTGGGCTCGTGTCCTGTCCGTCAACCTGACGGGATGCTTTAACACCATTCGGGCGCTATCCCCAGCGATGCGCGCCGCAGGTGCTGGGTGGATCGTCAACATGTCCTCCGTGGCGGGCAAGACACATATGCCGATCGTTGCCTGCCATTACGCAGCGACCAAATCCGCCATCCTGGGGTTCACCAAACACCTTGCCGCCGAGCTTGCTCCCTATGGAATCCGCGTAAACGCGATCGCGCCGGGCCGAATCGAGACGCCGATGGTGATGGCGGTCCAAAAAGAAGTGAACGATGCGCAGGTCACCATGACTCCGATGGGGCGCCTTGGCAAACCGGAGGAAGTCGCCGATCTCGCACTCTATCTTTCGTCTCCAGAATCCAGCTTCATAACAGGGCAGACGATTGATGTCGCGGGCGGACTACTGATGACCTGATCCGCCAACCCGCAATTGACAAAAATAACTTCAAGGAGCGTGTAATGACGATCAGCGGGCGCACGAAAGTCTTTTCCATTCTCGCCCAGCCTGTTCACCACGTCAGGACGCCGCAGGCGCTGAACGCTCTTTTCAAGGAACGGTGTTACGACGGGGTGGTCGTACCGATCGAGGTCGCTCCCGGCGACGGGATCGCCAAGGCGTTAGACGCCCTGCGCGCGTTCAACAACTGGGGGGGTACGCTTGTGACCATCCCTCACAAGACGGCGGTTCCCGCGCTCTGCGATACGCTCACGGAGAGGGCCCGCGTCGCCGGAGCGGTCAACGTTGTACGGCGGGAACGGGACGGGAGCCTGACCGGCGAACTCCTCGACGGCGTTGGCTTCGTGCGGGGCCTTCGCGATGGCGGCTTCGACCCAAACGGCAAGGCCGTGTTCCTGGCAGGCGCTGGGGGCGCCGCTTCCGCCATTGCTTTTGCATTGGTTGAGGCTGGCGTTTCACGATTGACTGTCGTCAACCGTTCGCAGCCGAAGTCCCAGGAACTCGTCAGCCGCCTGCAAGAGCGATTTCCTACAGCGTCGTTTGCCACCGTCGGAACGCCCAAGGCACACGATATCGTCATCAATGGTACGTCACTCGGCTTGCGCGACGACGATCCCTTGCCGATCGATCCCCGACTGCTTGAGCCCGAAATGCTGGTCGCGGAGGTGATCATGTCGCCCGCGGAGACGGCCCTGCTGTGCGAGGCCAGGCAGCGGGGCTGCCTCGTTCATCCCGGCGGGGCCATGCTCAAAGGACAGCTTACAGAGATTTTCAGCTTTCTCACTGCTTGAGACCACAAAGCTTCTTAAGAGGGCTCTGTCGCAAACTTGGAAATGGGACAGTGCCCCGCCATTTTCAGCCTGCCCGCCATGCGTGCTCCCGACACCCCAATCCCGTTAGGTGGACGGTAGTCGATCGATCCGTGCAGCGGAACGCGTATTGGCGTCGCGTCTATTCATGCTTGATGACAATCGGATCGAACAGGATCACGGGCGTATCAAGCGCCGCGTTCAATCCATGCTAGACTTAGACTAGGTGGGCCTGCCGAGGCCATGCCAGCCCGAACGTGCTCTTCAGCGCCGAAATCCAAGTCCACCATCTGTACTCGCGTCCGTCCAACGTTGAGCGGCGGCTACGGTCAGCGAGCCTCCTCCGGAACCCAAATCCAGAATCGAATTGGCATGCCGACGATCGAGGAGGCTCACGAAAACCTGACTGATGCCAGGTGTATAGTACCGCCCCAAGGGATCGCGTCCCCGGCATAAGCTGTTCGTCACGCCACGTGATCAAGAAGTCCGTACTTTCGGGAACGGAGGGTCAGACGGCGCATTAGCTGGAAAGAAGATAGTCATCCGCCCGCAACCCGCTTGCTGGTGGCGCGTCCGAAGCGCCTTCGCCCCCCTTTTTTTGATTGGCTGCCCCGCAATTGGCAGGGCCTGCGCCGGAATTCCAAAAACTCTGTGGATAACTCTGTTTGTGACAATTCCTTGTCATATCGCACAAATCGATTGCGAGTATCGGTAAGCAACTTGCTAGGGGGATTCGATGAATCGGCTGCTTTTTTGTTTAGTGGTGCTTGTCGCCAGCGCTTTCGGTTTTGAGGGCGCGGTCAATTACCTTACAGGAAAAGGCTCTAATATTGTCGCATTTGCGCAGAATGTGCAGTTTGTGCAATCTCAACCTGCTTCGGCGAACGAAAGCCTCGGAAATGGCGGCGCGTCCCTGAGCCCGGCGAGTGGGCAAGGCACCAGCACCGCTCCAACCCCAACGTCTTCCTCTGAGCAATCTCAAGCCGCGCCGACTACCGGCAGCCCGGATGCCGCGGCGCAGGTTGGCACGTCACCTGCCGCGACCGGCGATGCGGATGCCGCAACCACGACCGATCAGGCGACCGATGCTGCAACGTCGCAATCACAAACCAGTGCCGGAACCGCGGTCGCCACGACCACCACGACGACAACCACCAGCGGCGACCCGGAAGCGGTCGGCGCGACCAAGGTTGATTTGCCCAAGGCGGGAGGCAATGGCAATCTCGGCTATTCGGTTCCCATCGACGCGCCGGCCTTCCGTGGCATCGAGCCCAAGATCGCGCTCAACTACAACTCGTCGCGCAAGACCAGGCTCGGCGGCCTCTACCAGGGCTGGCTGGGCTATGCCTGGGGGCTCGATGGCTTCGGCGTCATCGAGCGGACAAGCCCGAGCTATGGCATGCCGGTCTATGATGCGAGCGACATCTTCCTGCTCGACGGCCAGGCGATGGTGGCCTGCGTGTCCGGCATGGTCTCGCCGTCGTGCTCGACCGGGGGCACACATGCGACGGAGAATGAGAGCTATCGCCGCATTGCGCTGAACAACACCACCAATGAGTGGAAGGTGACCGACAGGGACGGCACGGTTTCGACCTTCCGCTCGGTGGGAGCGGTCGCCAACCTCAATCCCGGGGCCGGAACGCCGGCCTACGACTTGGCCTTCAGCTATCGCTGGCTGCTGACCTCGGTGACCGACACCAACGGAAACACGGTCACCTACAGCTACACCTGCCCGGCAAGCCCGGTCTGCTATCCGGCGAGCGTCTCCTATAACGGCACCATCATCACGTTCTACTACGAGACGCGTCCCGACCTGATCCTGATGGGCAACGGCCGCGACATCTCCGAGACCAGCCAGCGCATCAAGACGGTCGGCATCACCGTGTCAGGTGCGGTGCGCGGCGCCTACAAGCTCACTTATGACCAGGCGACGTTCTCGAACACCTCGCGGCTAACCCAGGTCGCCCGCTACGGTACCGATGCCACTGTCGCCGCCGATGGCACCATCACCGGCGGCACCTCGAAGGTCATCGCGCAGATGACCTACCAGAACACAGATGGCGTGTACGCTACGGTGAACGCTTCGATCACCAAGGCTGGCTTCAACCCTCCGAGGTCAGTTGGTGATCTGAGCTTCGATGGGCGAGACGAAATATTCGGTGATCAAGTTGTAAAAGACTACGACCGTGACGGATCAGCTTATCTAACGCGAACGAAATACATTTATAAATTCAACTCGGATGGCACGATTGCCTCCACGATAGCACTCGTCGCGCCCGCTGGCTCGAACGGATACCCAAATGACCTCCAGCCGCAGTTTGTCTCGCTGCCGGGTCGATACGTGGCTAGCAAGAATACCATGGATTTTGCCGACTCGGCGGTTACTACTTCCTTCATAGGCGATAATGGCCATCCTTCCTACTTCGTAAATAACTTCATTCTGAAAACGGATGCCGCCCTAGGGCTGACCAAAGCGAATTGCTCGCCGACCGGCTACCAGGCGGTTTGCAGCGCCCTTCCGACGACCGGCCCGTTGCAACCCGATATTGTAATTGCCGCTGATTCTGACGGGGACGGAGTCGATACGCTGGTTCCAAACGGCTCCGGCTATGAGGTCCATGGAATTGGCGATTTCCTGGGTAATGGGAAGGAGCAGCCGCTCTTCTGGAGCCCTAACGGAACTTCAAGAAAGGGCGTGATTTCGAACGGCAAATGGCAGCCGGGCGGCACCTCGTTCAGCATCGCCTGTTCCAACGGGGACTACTCGGGCGGAGCGGGCAGTTGCGTACTAGGCGACGTCAATGGGGACGGCGCCACCGACGTCGCTCTGTTCAACGGCACGTATGGCAATACGACCGTCTGGCTGTCGACCGGCACCGGGTTCAAGAGCTACACGGGCTCGACGATCTCGGGCACGAGTGCGGTCGTGCGCGACTTCGACAATGACGGCAAGATGGACCTGATCACCATCGGTGGAACGATCACGTCGCAGCCGGACAGGATAGGCACCATCAGGGTCTTCTCCCTGCGCCCGTCATCGACCGCCATGACCCCAGTGCAGTTCAGCCTTCCCGCTTCAATCACCGCTGGGACCGCGGTTGGCGACTTCAACGGGGATGGCCTGCCGGATTTCACCGACTACAGCCATACGTTCGCCTCGAATGCCGGGACGGGCAATCCGAATCTGGTGAAGCAGATCACGACTGAGCTCGGCGGGACGGTGGCGATAGAGTACACGCCGTCCTCGAGGTGGACGAACAACTATTTGCCGCAGCTCGTGCATGCGGTTACGAAGCTGTCGGTGGGCGACGGCCGCGGCCAGACCGCGGTGAGCACCTATCAGTACTCGGGCGGCACCTACGATCCGGCGGCCCGCAAGTTCCTGGGCTTCGCTTCGATCATGGAAACAAAGCCGCTCGCCAATGGCGAGACGGCGGCACCCACCGTCACGACCACCTACCGCCAGGACCTGGCAAGCTATGGCCTCCCATCACTGACTGTGTGGAAGGACGGTGCGGGCGTTGTGCGCAAGCAGGTTGCCGATACCTATGCGGTCAACGCCACCACCAAGCCCTACACGGTGCAGAACACTGCGACCGACACGACCGTTACCGAGAACATCTCGCTGGCGACCCGGGTCGAGCGTGGCTTCGATGCCTACAACAACATCACAAGCCTCAAGGACTACGGCCGCACCGAAGCGAGCGGCGACGAGACCTGGGCGGAGCGCTTCTTCTCGCCCAACACCAGCGCTTACATTGTCTCCGCGCTGATCGCGGAGCGGGTGCACGCGGGGCTTACCAGCTCGGATCCCTATGTCAGCTACAGACACAACTACTATGACGGCAATACCGACGTCTGGGCGGTCCCCACCAAGGGCAACCTGACCCAGGCGTTGAGTTTCACCGACCCCGGATTGACCAAGTCGATCAGCCAGTATTTTGCCTATGACAGCTATGGCAACAAGCTCTCCGCGGTCGACGGAGCCGGCGACAGGACCGAATGGGACTATGACGCGACCTATCATCTCTATCCGGTGACGGAGCGGGCGCCACGCTACTACGCCATCGGCGGCCAGAGCGCCGACACCCGCTTCGTCTCGACAGCGGTCTTCAATGCGGTCTGTGGGCTGCCGGCGACGAGGACCGATCCCAACAGCCTGGTGAAGACCTTCACCTATGATGCCTTCTGCCGGCCCTATCAGGCATCGCAGAGCGTCACCGGCGCCTATGTGAAGACGCGCTTCGAGAACGAGGGCAACCCAGCGACGCAGGCCTTTGCGAAGTACACGCCACTGCCCAATGGCGTGGGCGAAGGGTTCACCCGCTCCTACTATGACGGACTTGGGCGGGTCTATCGTGTTGAGATCCCCGGAGAGACGGCGGCCGGTCCCAGGCGGATTGCCGATGCCGACTATGACCAGCGCGGCAATGTGCTCCGCACTGCCTTTCCGAGATTCAACGGGGATACCGCGCAGTGGACGACCAACTCCTATGACTGGTCGGACCGGAAGATCAAGACTGTCTTTGCTGATGCGAGCCAGACGACTTACGCACATAGCCTCGACAACAGTACGGGCACCAATCCACGGCTCTATGCAATCACCGAGACTGATCAGATCAGCGCAACCGCCACACGGCAATCGAAGACGGTCTCATCGACACACGGCGATGTGGTGCAGGTGGTCCGCGATCTCGGCGGTCTCAACGTTACCGAAACTCGCAGCTACGACGTGCTCGGCCGGCTGATCGGGGTGAGCGATCCCGGCGGCTCAAGCTGGTCCTACACCTATGACCTACTCGGCAACCGCCTGTCGGCCTCCGACCCCGATCTTGGCACTTGGTCTTATGTCTACGACGCCGCCAACCGGCTGGTGAGCCAGACCGATGCCAGGGGCACTGTGACCGCGCTCAGCTACGACCAGATGGACCGGCTGACGCTGAAGACGGCAACGGCCTCCGGCGGCAGCGCGGTGACGCTCACCCAGAACACCTACGACGAGGCGGCTGGAGGCTTCTACAATATCGGCCTACTCACCACCTCGGCCAATCCTGCCGCCACCCAGAGCATTAAATATGATGGCTTCGCCAAGGTGGCCCGGCAGGATGCCACCATTGGCACGCTGACCCACACCACGATAACTACTCGCGATGCCTCCGGCCAGGCGATCGCCACACAATATCTCCCTGTTGAACTCGACTTCGGCAGCACGGCTTCACCGCTGCAATATACCGCCGGCAACAAGCTCTATGCGGCCACCGGATTCATCACCTCCACCCTTTATGAGGCCGATGGGCAAACCAAGGAGATCGACTACGCCAACGGCTCGAAGACCGCCTTCACCTATTCGCCGACCCGCCGCTGGGTGACGCGGGTCACCACATCGAAAGGCGCCGCCGTCCTGTTCGATGATCAATATGCCCGCGACAACCTCGGCCGCATCACTGGCACGACGGGGCTGACGGCATCGGACAGTTGGACCTATGGCTATGACAATGCCGACCGGCTGACCTCGTCGAACAATCTTGGCGACAACACGCTCGATGAGACGTTCGTCTATACCGCCAATGACAACATGGTCTCACGCAGTCGTGTTGGCGGCACTTACGTCTATCCGGCAGCTTCAGCAGTAAGGCCGCATGCGCCGACTAGCGTCGGCGCAAACGCCATGGCCTATGATGCCAACGGCAATCTGACCTCCGACGGCAGCCGGACACTCACTTGGGACGAAGCCAATCGGCTAAAGACCGTCGCGCTGGCCTCCAATACCGTGAACCTCGCGTACGGGCCTGACGGCGCGCGGGTGAAGAAGGCTTCCTCCTTCGCCACAACGCTCTATCCCGACGCTTCCATCGAGATCAATCCTGCGACGCCTGGAGCCGAGGTCTACACCCGCTATCCGCATCCGGACGTGAAGGTCGTCGGCGCGACGATATTCTTCCTGCACCGCGATCACCTTGCCTCGGTGCGCATGGTCACCGACGGCTCAGGCAATATCGCCGAATCCACCAACTACGCCACCTATGGCGAGCGTCTCAATACAGGCTTCCAGACCCAAAAATCCTATATCGGCGAGCGCTTCGATCCCGAGACGGGACTGCTCAACCTCAATGCCAGATACATGGATCCGGTGCTCGGGCGCTTTATTTCGCCTGACGACTGGGATCCAACCGTACTTGGGGTCGGGACGAACCGGTACGCCTATGCCCAGAACGATCCGGTCAATAAGAGCGACCAAAATGGGCACACTTCTTTAGCCGAAGCGCTGGGGCTCGGAGGTATCTTCGGTGGGCCGACTGTTGGTGTCGCCGGGAGCGCTATCGCCAAAGAGGGCAAGAACGCTGGAGAAGCTGTAAAAGCCACTGCTCAGAAAATTGGGACTGAAGCCACCGATCCCGTATACGGTGTGAAATCTATCAAAAGGAGCATAAAGGACGGAGATTTTGCGGGCGCAATTCTGACCGCAGGCAATATGGTCCTTGGCATGGCCGTAATGGGAGGGCCTGAAGATGAAGCAGCCGTAGCAAGTGCGCGGGTAGCGGGTACTGCGGTATCGAAAGCCGGTCTAACAGCAGCGGAACGCGCAACTCAATTGGCCGAGCTCGGGCTTACCAAGATTCAGCGGGAAAGATTTGTTACCCTTGCCGTTACCGAGACGAAGGAAGGAGTGCGTGTGATAAGTTCTAGCTCACGGTCGCTGGAAGCGAGTGTTCGCGCGCTACTTGGGCCTGGTGAAGTGGCGGCGAAAGGGTTAGGACACGCTGAAGTTACTGGCGTCGAAACAGCTCGTTCGCTCGGCCTTACTCCCACCGGGGTCGCTGCTAGCCGCACGATTTGCGGTTCCTGCCGTGACTATCTCGGCAAAGATGGTATTTCGGCACTATCGCCGTAAATAGATGCTCAGATGATCCAATTGATGTCAAAGAAAACGACCAAGAGGCTTTTGTCGCTCTCGACAAAGAAAAAAATGGCATTTTTAGTTCTCCTATATGAGAGAATGTGCCCAGATCTACGTTTCTTTTGCCTAACGGAGGGCCGTGATTTCTCTGTTTTCGAAAAGGCACATCGTGCGTTTTGGATTGGACTAAAAGAGAAAGAAACGTCGATCTCTTGGAATTTGCTGTATGAGGAGATCCTAGCCGCGGCACCCGATAGCGAAGAATTTGGTAGCTGGGATGCTTCATACGCTCTAAATGCAGCTCTTGTTGCTGCCGAGATAGCTGCGTTTGCGCATGTTCCGCAGGACCAGAACGTCATAGACGCTATAGGCTACGCTCGCAATTCTTTAGATGCGAAAGCCTCCTCTGAGGTCCCGTCTGTTTCTTACACTTCCGCGGAAGAAGTGTATATCGATCAACATCCACTCGTCGAAATTGAGAGGAACAGGGAAAAAGATGACGTAGAATTTCTTAGTAGTATCGACGATTCTGAGTGGTATGGGAAAATACTACCAGAAATTGAAATGCGAGCATCGGCGCAATCGTCTTTGCTAAGACGATTCCAATAGCCCGTATGACGGTGATAGTGCGGAGCGTAGATTGAGCTATTTCAAAACCCGGAACCTACGTCTATCCAACGGCATCATCGCCCAGGCCGCATGCGCCAACCTCGGTCGGCGCCAATGCAATGCTTATGATGCCAACGGCAATCTGACCTCCGACGGCAGCCGGACACTCACCTGGGATGAGGCCAATCGGCTGAAGACCGTCATGCTCGCCTCCAACACCGTCAACTCACCTATGGCCCAGACGGTGCGCGGGTGAAGAAGGCCTCGACCTTCGCCACCACGCTCTATCCCGACGCTTCCGTAGAGATCGATCCGGCGATCGCCGGCTCAGAGATTTACACCCGCTATCCGCATCCAGACATCAAGGTGGTCGGCGGAGCCAAATACTTCCTGCACCGCGATCACCTGGCCTCGGTGCGCCATGGTCACCGACGGCTCCGGCGCCATCACCGAAGCCACCAACCACGCTACCTATGGCGAGCGCCTCAACACCGGCTTCCAGACCCAGAAGTCCTATATCGGCGAGCGCTTCGATCCAGAGACCGGGCTGCTCTATCTCAATGCAAGATACATGGATCCGGTACTGGGGCGGTTCATCTCGCCGGATGACTGGGAGAGCTGCCATTCTATCCCTCAATTCGACAATGTGATGCGCCTTCTGCCCTACGGTTTGTTTCCTGGCAGCGATTAGTGCCCCAGAGAACACCGATGTGCGGACACCAGGGTCTGTGGGTGTCGTTCCGAACAGCGACTGCGACATCACATTATCCCAGGCAACTCGCTGCGCGTCCTCCGGCGCCATCCCTTGAGCTACCGTGCCATACTGTCGAAGTTTGGAATTGGACTGAACTCTGTCGAAAATGGCATCGGACTGACCAACCATTTTGGGCCACATACGACGCAGCCGAATATCTCGGCAGTCAGGAGAAAGATGCGAGGCGCTGGGAAGCCGGGCAACCTGGCTGCCCCGCAATTGCCAGGGGCTACGCCGGACATTCAAAAAAACTCTGTGGATAAGTGTCGTATGAAAATTCATCGACATATCGCACAAATCGATTCCGAGTATCGGTAAGCAACTTGACGAGGGGGATTCGATGAATCGGCTGCTTTTTTGTTTCATGGTGCTTGTCGCCAGCGCTTTCGGTTTTGAGGGCTCGGTCAATTTCCTTACAGGAAGAGGCTCTAATATTGTCGCGTTTGCGCAGAATGTGCAGATTGTGCAATCTCAACCAGCTCCGGCGAACGAAAGCCTGGGAAATGGCGGCGCGTCCCTGAGCCCGGCGAGTGGGCAAGGCACCAGCACCGCTCCAACCCCAACGTCTTCCTCTGAGCAATCTCAAGCCGCGCCGACTACCGGCAGCCCGGATGCCGCGGCGCAGGTTGGTACGTCACCTGCCGCGACCGGCGATGCGGATGCCGCAACCACGACCGATCAGGCGACCGATGCTGCAACGTCGCAATCACAAACCAGTGCCGGAACCGCGGTCGCCACGACCACCACGACGACAACCACCAGCGGCGACCCGGAAGCGGTCAGCGCGACCAAGGTTGATTTGCCTAAGGCGGGAGGCAATGGCAATCTCGGCTATTCGGTTCCCATCGACGCGCCGGCCTTCCGTGGCATCCAGCCCAAGATAGCACTCAACTACGACTCATCGCGCAAGACCAAGCTCGGCGGCCTCTATCAGGGCTGGCTCGGCTATGCCTGGGGTCTGGACGGCTTTGACGTCATCGAGCGGGCGACGCCCGGCTATGGCATGCCGGCTTATGATGCCAACGACATTTTTCTCCTCGACGGCCAGGCCATGGTCGCCTGCGTTGCCGGCATGGTCTCGCCGTCCTGCTCGACCGGCGGCACGCATGCGACGGAGAATGAAAGCTACCGCCGCATTGCTTTCAACAGTTCCACCAATGAATGGAAGGTGACGGACAGGGACGGCACGGTTTCGACCTTCCGCTCGGTGGGAGCGGTCGCCAACCTCAATCCGGCCGCCGGCACGCCGGCCTACGACTTGGCCTTCAGCTATCGCTGGCTGCTGACCTCGGTGACCGACACCAACGGAAACACGGTCACCTACAGCTACACCTGCCCGGCAAGCCCGGTCTGCTATCCGGCGAGCGTCTCCTATAACGGCACCATCATCACGTTCTACTACGAGACGCGTCCCGACCTGATCCTGATGGGCAACGGCCGCGACATCTCCGAGACCAGCCAGCGCATCAAGACGGTCGGCATCACCGTGTCAGGTGCGGTGCGCGGCGCCTACAAGCTCACCTACGGCCAGGCGCCGTTCTCCAACACCTCGCGGCTGACCCAGGTGACCCGCTACGGCACCGATGCCGCCATCGCTGCCGACGGCACCATCACCGGCGGGGCGTCGAAGGTCATCGCCCAGATGACCTATCAGAACACCGATGGGGTGTATTCGACGCTGAGTGGTGCCCCCTCCACGTTCGAAGGAACGGAGATGAGATCTGGCGATCTCGATTTCGACGGCCGGGACGAGGTATACGGCGACAAAATAGTCGAAACTCAAACGGGCGGAGGCCACGACGGCAGCCCCACGAACGTATGGAATCGTACAAAGTACATTTATAAATTTAACTCTTCTGGTGCTCTATCCAGCACTGTTTCGTTGCAGGTAGATGCAATTTCCGACAACGGATGGGATACGCCACCAAGCTTACTTATGTCTGAGCCTGGGCGGTTTCTTGCAACAAAAAACACGTCAGATTTTGCCGACTCCGTAGAAACTAATCTCTATAACGGGAATACCGGCCGAACTGTCTATTACGTGACGAATTCAATCGTCACCACCGGCGCCTCTCTGGGCATGACCAAGTTTAGCTGCAGCCCAACCCCTCCTGCTGGGTACCAGACAGTCTGCTCCGGACTTCCCAGTGTAACAGCAAGGTCAGTCGTCGCCGACGCCAATGGCAGCGGCATCGACACGGCCAATCGGTCAAATGGAGGTACGCTCATCGGCGTTGGTGACTTTCTTGGCAATGGCCGGCAGCAGCCGTTCCTTCTGATGCCTGGACCTACCACCCAAAAGGGCGTGCTCTCGAACGGCACCTGGCAGGCGACCGGTGCGTCGTTCGCTATTACCTGTCCTTGGCAGGCCGGCCAAGGGTCAGGCACCTGCGCTATGGGGGACGTTAACGGCGATGGCGCCACGGACCTCGTTCAATACAATAGCATCAGCGGCAGCACGACCGTTTGGCTTTCAACCGGTGTTGGATTCAGGAGCTACACGGTTTCATCGCTGCCAAGCGGCAACGCTGTCCTTCGCGACTTCGATAACAGCGGCAAGGCTTCTGTCATCACAATCGGCGGCCCGGTCATCCCGGGGCAGCCCAGAACCGGTCCCGTACGGGTATTCTCGCTGCGGCCGTCATCGACGGCAATGACACCGGTGGAGTTCGTTCTTCCGGTGGCGCTGACGGCGGGGACGGTGGTAGGCGACTTCAATGGTGATGGCCTGCCGGATTTCACGAACTATAGTCAGACGTTCGCCTCGAACGCCGCCACAGGCAATCCGAACCTGGTAAAGCAGATCACGACGGAGTTGGGCGGGACAGTGGCGGTGGAGTACACGCCGTCGTCGACGTGGGCGAACAACTACCTGCCACAGGTGGTGCATGCCGTCACAAAACTATCGGTGGGCGACGGCCGCGGCCAGACCTCGGTGAGCACCTATCAGTACTCGGGCGGCACCTACGACCCGGCGAGGCGTAAGTTTTTGGGCTTTGCCAACATCGTCGAGACGAAGCCGTTGGCCAATGGCGAGACGGCGCTCTCGACGGTGACGACCACCTACCGGCAGGATCTGGCGAGCTATGGCCTCCCGTCACTGACTGTGTGGAAGGACGGCGCGGGCGTGGTGCGCAAGCAGGTGGCCGAGACCTATGCGGTCAACGCCAACACCAAGCCTTACACTGTGCAGAATACGGCGACCGACGTCACGCTGACCGAGAACATCTCGCTCGCGACCCGGGTTGAGCGTGGCTTCGATGCCTATAACAACGTCACAAGCCTGAAGGACTACGGCCGCACCGATGCCGGCGGCGACGAGAGCTGGAAGGTCATAAGCTACACGCCCAACACCAGCGCCTACATCGTGTCGCTGCCGGCGAGCCAGACGGTGCGATCGGGGATGGACAGCACCTTCCCCTATGTCAGCTACGAAGAGACCTACTACGACGGCAACACTGGCGCCAATGCCACGGCCCCAGTCGCGGGCAACCTCACCCGCAAGCGCAGCTTCTCGGATTATTACGGCACCCCGCAGAAGGAGGTGGATCGGTATTTTACCTACGACAGTTTTGGCAACATGCTCTCGGCGGTCGATGGCGCCGGCGACAGGACCGAATGGGACTATGACGCGGCCTATCACCTCTATCCGGTGACCGAGCGAGCGCCACGCTATTTTGCCACCGGTGGCCAGAGCGCCGACATCCGCTTTGTCTCGACGGCCACCTTCAACACGGTGTGCGGACTGCCGGCGACCACGACCGACGTCAACGGCCTGGTCAAGACCTTCACCTATGATCCCTTCTGTCGGCCCTACCAGGTCTCGCAGAGTGTCACCGGCGCCTATGCCAAGACGCGCTTCGAGAACGAGGGCAATCCGGCGACGCAGGCGATAGCGAAGTACGCGCCGCTGCCCAACGGCGCCGGCGAGGATTTTACCCGCTCCTATTATGACGGACTCGGGCGGGTCTACCGGGTCGAGACCCCCGGAGAGACGGCGGCCGGTCCGACGCGCATTGCCGACACCACCTATGACATGCGTGGCAATGTGCTGAGCACGGCCTTCCCGAGATTCACCGGCGACACGCCGCAATGGACCACCAACTCCTATGACTGGTCGGACCGAAAGACCAAAACGGTCTTTGCCGACGCCAGCCAGAGCACTTTCGCCTACAGCCTCGACAGCGGCACGGGCAGCAATCCACGACTCTTCGCAGTGACCGAGACCGACCAGATCAGCGCAACTGCCACGCGGCAGTCGAAGACGGTCTCATCGACACATGGCGATGTGGTGCAGCTGGTCCGCGACCTCGGCGGCCTCAACCTCACCGAAGCCCGCAGCTACGACGTGCTCGGCCGGCTGATCGGGGTGAGCGATCCCGGCGGTTCGACTTGGTCCTACACCTACGATCTGCTCGGCAACCGGTTGTCGGCCTCGGATCCCGATCTCGGCACCTGGACTTATGTCTACGATGCCGCCAACCGGCTCACCAGCCAGACCGATGCCGGGAGCACGGTGACGACGCTCAGCTATGACCAGATGGACCGGCTGACGCTGAAGACTGCGACCCCTTCTGGCGGCAGCGCGGTCACGCTGACCCAGAACACCTATGACCAGGCATCTGGCGGATCCTACAACATCGGCCACCTCACCACTTCGACCAATCCGGCCGCAACGCAGAGCTACAAATATGATGGCTTTGGCCAGGTCGCGCGGCAGGACGCCACCATTGGCACGCTGACCCCCACCACGACCACCACCCGTGATGCCTCGGGTCAGGCGATCGCCACACAATATTTGCCGGTCGAGCTCGACTTCGGCACTTCCGCAGTGCCGCTGCAATACACCGCCGGCAACAGGCTTCTCTCCGCTGCCGGCTTCATCACCTCGACGCTCTATGAGGCCGATGGGCAAACCAAGGAGATCGACTACGCCAACGGGGTGAAGACGGCCTTCACCTATTCGCCGACCCGGCGCTGGGTGACGCGCGTCACCACCTCGAGAGGCGCAACCGTTCTGCTCGATGACCAGTATGCCCGTGATAATCTCGGCCGCATCACCGGCACGACGGGGCTGACGGCATCGGACAGCTGGACCTATGGCTTTGACAATGCCGACCGGCTGACCTCGTCGAACAATCTCGGCGACAACACGCTTGACGAGACGTTTGTCTATGCCGCCAACGACAACATGGTCTCGCGCAGTCGTGTCGCCGGCGCCTACTCATATCCGGCGGCGACAGCACCAAGGCCGCATGCGCCAACGTCGGTCGGCGCGAATGCCATGGCCTATGACGCCAACGGCAATCTGACCTCCGACGGCAGCCGCACACTCACCTGGGACGAGGCTAACCGGCTGAAGACCGTCAGCCTCGCCTCCAACACCGTCAACCTGACCTATGGTCCTGACGGTTCCCGGGTGAAGAAGGCCTCGACCTTCGCCACCACGCTCTATCCCGACGCTTCCGTCGAGATCGATCCGGCGATCCCCGGCTCAGAGATTTACACCCGCTATCCGCATCCGGACGTGAAGGTGGTGGGCGGAGCAAAATACTTCCTGCACCGCGATCATCTCGCCTCGGTGCGCATGGTCACCGACAGCTCAGGCGCCATCACGGAAGCCACCAACTACGCCACCTATGGCGAGCGTCTTAACACCGGCTTCCAGACCCAGAAGAGCTATATCGGCGAGCGCTTCGATCCCGAAACCGGGCTGCTCTACCTCAATGCCAGATATATGGATCCAGTCCTCGGGCGGTTCATATCGCCGGATGATTGGGATCCGACGCTCGCCGATGTCGGGACTAACCGGTACGCGTATGCCCTTAATGATCCGGTCAATAAAAGTGATCCGAACGGCCATGCGTATACGGCAATGGGCGACTTCGCACCAGGTCCCGATGATCCGGTCTCGTACGAAGACGGCGGCTGGCTAAGTCAAGGCAATAACGCCGCTATGCTCATGGGGGGGTGGTATTGGGGGGAGCCGCGGTAGTCGCAGGACCCGAAGCCGCCGCTGCGGCTTTCACTAAGTTCCCCGGGCTAACACTATTTACGACCGAGACTGCCGCGGCGGAAGTGGGTATCATTGCTCCTGCTACGGTTGGTGCCGGCGTGCTCTCCAAAGTTGCACCAAGCGCGGTTTCGCAGCTTTCCAACGCGGGCACTCGCACAGGACTGTTTTCGAAAGCCCTGATCGCAGCAGGAAAACAAACAATAGGGCAGAAGGCACACCACATCGTTGAATTGACGGATAGAATGGCTGCCGCGGCACGCGCCCAACTTGCCAAGTTTGGAATTGGTCTAAATTCGGTTGAAAATGGTATAGGGTTGACCAACCATGCCGGGAGACATACAAATTTGTATTCCAGAATGGTGGCACAGGAGTTGGGTCTTGCTAAGACAAAGAAGCAAGTAGAGGCCGTTTTAGATAGGGTATCAAAAGAAATGTCTAAGGTTGATAGTGAGATATCAAGCGGAGCGCGGAGTGAAAAAAGTGCAGCGGACGGATGGGCTCACGACGTCGATTCTGGTAGAACAAAATTCTGAGGTAAAAGGATAGATGTATTGGAGAGCGGAACAGGATTCTAGGAACTGCGCCATTCTGGTTGATGACGGAAACGACTATGGGTCGCAAGATTTTCTGGAGATGGAAGGCGCACGGAAGATTGATCCGGGAAAGTTGCGCTTTCGTTTTGACGACGAGCGGCCACTCCCTATTGGAGACTTTGTACCAACCTCCCAGCTCGGTGTCTTGTTTGCAAAACGCGAAATATTCGACCTGTTTGGTCCGGTTGTTGCACGGCCCCGACATGTCTCGTATATGGCACGAACGGATAAGTACAACTTAGAGATATATGTTCCAATGGAAGAAGTCAGTGGCTTCGATTTTGCGAGGTCATCCTATGATACGTTTGATGACGGGGATATATATCGAATATATGAGTTGAAAATAAAGGAGGGCTTCCACACGGACTTCGACGTGTTTCGGCTAAACGATAATTCTGGCACAAGATTTCATATAATTGTTTCTGATAATTTTAAAAACATTTACGATTCAGAAGGATTGACAGGGTTGCGATTTACTGGGACTTGATTATTATTTGAATTACGGTGACAGTGCACCATGATGAACTATTGGCGAATTGATCCCGATTCTCGAAATTACTGCATCCTTGTTGACGACGGTAATGACTACGGCCCACAAGATTTCCTACAGATGGAAGATGCACGGAAGATTGACCAAAGCAGGTTGCGCTTTCAGTTTGACGACGAGCGGCCCCTCCCTATCGGGGATTTCGTGCCCACCGCCAAGCTTGGGGTCTTGTTTGCCAGGCGACAAATATTAGACTTGTTTAGTTCGGTTATTTTGTGGGGCCGACATACTTTTTACACTGCAAAAACTGACAGGCATGATCTAGATATATATGTTCCATTGGAAGAAGTGTGTGGCTTCGATTTCCTAAGGTCCTCTTATGAAAAGTTTGATGATGGAGATATATATCAGATTGATGATCTAAGGTTGGTCGATAACTTTAGCACAGAGTTTGACGTTTTTCGACTAAAAGATAATTTTGGCACACGATTTCATATAATTGTTTCTGATAATTTTAAGAATATTTACGTTTCCGAAGGATTGACTGGGCTGCGATTCACTGAGGCTTGATTATTTGAATTACGGTGACAGTGAACTTTTCCGATTTGTCTGGCCCAATGCGGTGGTGGATTGATCGCAACACTCCGCTCCGGTTGCGAAGCGACGCGACGATAAGCGGGTGGTGGTACGCTCGTGAGAGGGGCCTCTCGGCCGGACATCAGCGATCTCCCGTACTGGTCCGTTGCTGCCTTGCCCCAGCAATGCGCGCCGAAGGAGACCATTTTTTCAAAAGATCTGCAAAAACTGATTGATGACCGAAAAATTGATCACGTGACTATTAGTGGCAAGGCTAGTGATATCGAGGGATCAAATGACACGAGGAAATAAGAAGCATAGACTGGTCAGTGCCGGAGAATTGGAGGCGCAACACATGCGCGACCCTGAATGGGTGGCAGCAAAGCTAGCAGAAGACGCCGAATGGGAAAGGAAGCTGGCTTTGATAAAACAATTGGAAGCTCCGCTTGAGAGGGAGCTGGCCGACGCTGGAGTTGTAGTCAAATCTTATCAGTATGTGATTGATCGCCCAACTAACTTTAGATCGGCCATTCCGATACTTATTAGACACATGCAAATGGATAAGTATCCCGAACCGACAAAAAACTCCATGGCACAGGCTATAGCGTTTAAGGAATCAAATTCGCACTGGGACACATTGCAGCAACTTTTTGAGTGGACAGCCTCTCAAAATCCCAAATCGATCTTCGCGCAGGGGTTGGCCGTAGCGCTGTCAAAATCTTGGAAGGAACCTCAATTGGAACGGCTAGTTGCGCTGTGCTTGGACCAGAAATACGGTGACGCTCGAGTTTTGCTTGCTGACGGCTTGAGAAGATCAAAGGACGGCAGGGCGGAAGCGGCGCTGCTGAAACTTGCGGATGATCCCCGAATTGGTCCGCAGGTGGCCAAATGGCTGAAAAAGCGCGGCTTACGATAAACAGCTGGCGCCAGATGGCTGATACTAACAACGACTAACGCTTGCCTGGAGCGGAAATCTACACCCGCTATCCGCATCCAGACATCAAGGTCGTCGGCGGGGCAAAATGTTCCTCTGGAGGAGCGCGACGGATTTGATTTTTTACGGTCTTCCTATGAAAATTTGAAGACGACATGCTCATGGGGGTGGTATTGGGGGGTAGTCGCAGGACCCGAAGTCGCCGCTGCAGGTTTCACTAAGTTCCCCGGGACGGCGATTCTGGTCGAACTAAATTCTAAGAGACCATGATGAACTATTGGCGAATTGATCCCGATTCTCGGAATTACTGCATCCTAGCTGACGATCGTAATGACTACGGGTCACAAGATTTCCTCGAGATGGAGGGCGCGCGGAAGATTGACCAGAACAAGTTGCGCTTTCGCTTCGACGACGAGCGGCCGCTTCCTATCAGTGATTTTGTTCCAACTTTTCAGGCTGGAATTTTGTTTGCTGCGCCATCAGTATTCGAGCGTCTGAATCGATTCTTCTCTCAAGGCCGACATACCTTCTACACTGCAAAGACTGATAAGCACGACTTAAAAATATACGTTCCTCTGGAGGAGCGCGCCGGATTTGATTTTTTGCGGTCTTCCTATGAAAAATTTGAAGACGGCGACATCGACCAGGTTTTCGAGCTAAAATTAAAAGCAAAGTTTTCTACTGACGTAGACATTTTCCGATTGAAAGACAATTTTGGAGTTAGATTTTATATCATTGTCTCGGATAATTTCAAAAAAATGTATGAAGCATTTGGATTTACAGGTTTACGCTTCACTGAAACGTGAGAGTTCGAACGAATCACGGAGAGATAACGCAAATGGAATGCAGCGACCGAAGAAGTCGCGCCTAGTCAAACACGATAACAGCTGACCATTATCGGGCTTGACCCCGCGCCGTTCGTTGGGCCTGTTGATCGGTAGGCGAATTCATAAGGATGACGGCCACTAACTCTGTGGATAGGCAAAGAAATCCATCTGTCCCTCCCGACATCAGCTTGCCGCAAGCAGTAAGATGAAGCTCCAGTGGGAATCGGGTGGATGTTAGTCAAGCTAGCCAATCGCGTCGTATTTTGCATGCTGCTGGCGATCGGCGGCTGCCAGTCGCCGTCGGGTGGGGACTTCTTCACCGAGACCGTCGAGAGTCTGCACGCGAAGAACTCGCCTTTGCGGTCGGGCTATGCCGGCCCGCAGCAGGTGACGTCGGCGTCGGACCGTGCGAAGCGTTTCAATGGCGCGCAATATCAAGGGTCGGGCGACTTCGTCGGCTCGTCGGCGCCGGTCGCACAGGTGACGGGCGACGGCAGCGGACAGTATGAGCTCAACCTCGTCAATGCGCCGGTGGCGCAGGCGGCCAAAGCGGTGCTCGGAGATGCCTTGCAGGTCAACTACGTCGTCGATCCGCGCGTTCAGGGCACGGTGACGCTGCAGACCTCGAAGCCGGTTTCCAAGGAGGCGCTGTCGGATATCCTGGAATCGGCGCTGGCCGTCAATGGGGCCGGCATCGTCAAGCGTGCCGGCACCTATCAGATCATGCCGCTGTCGGAGACCTTGTCGAGCACCCCGGCGGTCAGCGTGCCCTCCGTCTCGCCCTCCGGCCCCGGCGTCAAAGTCCAGGTCATCCAGCTGCAGTTCATCGCCGCCGACGAGATGAAGACCATCCTCGAGCCCATCACCCGGCAGGGTTCGGTGCTGCGGGTCGATTCGACGCGCAACCTCATCACCGTCGCCGGCAACAACACCGATCTCGCGGCGATCCGCGAGGCGGTCTCGGTGTTCGACGTCGACTGGATGCGGGGCATGTCGGTGGCGCTGCATCCGTTGAAAGCCTCGAAGCCGGAGGCCGTGGCAACGGAGCTCGATTCCATCTTCGGCACCAAGGACGGTCCCGGCGCCAAAGTGATCAAGTTCATCCCCAACGACCGTTTGAACTCGGTGCTGGTGATCACCTCGCGTCCAGCCTATCTGGCGCGGGCAGCGACCTGGATCGGCAAGCTGGACAGGCTGGCCGAGACCAACGAGCAGCAGCTTTTCGTCTACCAGATCCAGAACCGGCCGGCCAAGGAACTGGCGTCCGTGCTGAGCTCGGTGCTCGGCACCACGGTCAAGACCGAAGGGGGCTCGGCCGGCTCGAATGTCTCGCCCGACATGACACCGATCGCCATGCAGTCGGACGGCGTCACGCCGGCTCCGCTGACCGGGCCGTCGCCTTCGCTGCCGGCGCAGCAGGACAGCCAGGGACCGGCCCATGCCACGGTCGTCGCCGATGTCGAGAACAATGCGCTGCTGATCCAGACCACGGCGCGCGACTATGAGCGCATCCAGCAGATCCTGGCCAAGGTGGACGTTTTGCCGACACAGGTCATGCTGGAAGCGGTGATCGCCGAGGTGACGCTCGACGACGACCTGAAATACGGCCTGCGCTGGTTCTTCGAGAATGGCGGCACCAAGGTTTCGGTGTCCGACATGGCCAAGGGGGCGGCCGCGGCCTTCGCCGGAGGCTTCAGCTGGAGCTACGCGACCGACAACATCCAGGTGACGCTCAATGCACTCTCCTCGATAACCGACGTCAATGTCATTTCGGCGCCGACGATCATGGCGCTCAACAACCAGAAAGCCATCCTGCAGGTCGGCGACCAGGTGCCGATCCTGACCCAGCAATCGCAGGACACCGGCAACGGCACCGCGCCGATCATCAACTCGGTGCAGATGAAGGACACCGGCGTCATCCTGACGGTGACGCCGCGCATCAACAATGCGGGCCGCGTCATGCTCGACATCCAGCAGGAGGTCAGCGACGCCACCCCGACGAAGAGCTCCGGCATCGATTCGCCGACCATCCAGCAGCGCAAGGTCCAGACGCGCGTGATGGTCAATGATGGCGAGACCCTGGCGCTGGGCGGCCTCATTCAGGAAAAAAACAGCGTCGGCCGCACCCAGGTGCCGATCCTTGGCGACATCCCGGTTATCGGCAACGCGTTCAAGCAGAAGGATGACGGCATCAAGCGGACCGAGTTGATCATTTTCATCCAGCCGCATGTCGTTCGCGATATCAATGAGGCCCGCGAGGTGACAGAAGAATTCCGTGGCAAGATCAATCTGCAAACGCCGATCCAGCAGCGGCGCGGCGGCACCAAGCTGCAGCAGGATGTGAAGAGGCTGGCCTACTGACCATGGAAACGGATGGTGCCATCCTGATCGTTGCCGGCCTGGTCCTGGCTGGCATCCTGGCCGCCATTGCCGTCGTCGACTTCAGGCGGCAGGTCATTCCCGACCCGCTCAACATGGCGCTGGCCGTGAGCGGGTTGGGTTTCCAGCTGGTCGCCCAGCGCGACGCGGCCATGCAGCTGCTCATCGCCGCCCTGGCGCTGGCGGTCTTCTGGGCGCTGCGGCGCGGCCATTTCCTGCTCACCGGCAGAATCGGCCTCGGCCTCGGCGACGTGAAGATGCTGGGCGCGGCGGCGCTGTGGATCAACCCGGTGCTGTTGCCGGTGCTGTTGTTCATCGCCAGCACTGCTGCGCTGCTGTTTGTCGGCGGGCAGGTCGTTGCCGCCGGTCCGGCGGCGGCGCGAATGCGTGTTCCGTTCGGGCCGTTCATCGCGCTCGGACTGGGCTTGAGCTGGATGCTCGAACAATTCATCGGATCGAATCTAGGGATTTCGTGATGCAGATCTTCCATCTCATCGGCTTGACCGAATACAAACAGGGCAGGACCGAAAACAAGCGGACCGGCAATAGCGAGGCCGGCTTCACCCTGGTCGAGCTCCTGGTCGTGCTGGCCATCATCGCGCTGATCGCCACGCTGGTGGCGCCGCAGGTGCTGCGCTATCTGGGCTCCGCCCGCACCAGCGCCGCCAAGGCGCAGATCAAGAACATCGAGAGCGCGCTGGAGCTTTACTATGTCGACAACGCCAAATACCCGTCCAACGACGAAGGTCTCAAGGCGCTGGTGACGGCACCGCCCGGCGAAACGCACTGGAACGGCCCCTATCTCAAGACGACCAGCGGCCTCAACGACCCTTGGGGCAAGCCGTATATCTACGAGTTGAAGGCGGACGCCAGCAGCGTGGTGATCCGGACCTTCGGACGCGACGGCAAACCGGATGGTACAGGCGAAGACCAGGACGTCACCAACTGATGCCGGTTTTCTGATCCGGAGCCAGGCAAAGCCGGAGCGGCCGGTCACCTCATTTGTCGCGCTCGCCCTGCAGGCTTGCCAGGTTCAGCCGCGCAAAGCCGTCGGACACATAGATCGCGCCGTCCTTGGCGACCGACAGCTTGAAGCGGATGGCGGCCGGAAGGCGCCGGTTGAGCTTCCAGTCGGCCGACCAGGATCCCTTCGAGCCATCGAGATATTCGAACCGCACGCCGGTCACGCCGGCGATCAGCGGCACGGTCAGGTTGCCGGCCTTGTCATCGGCCCCGGCGGCGCCGCCCCGCCGCGGAATCTGGATGATTGTCAGGCTGTCGCCCGTGGGCTGGATCGCGATCTGCCTGAGCGCCGACGAGCCGAAACCGATCGCCATGACGCCGTTGAATTGCAGCCGGTCGGGTCCGCCGCTGAAATAGATCACGTCGTCCGGCGTCGACTGCGTCAAAGGCAGGGTCTCCGCAATCCCGAGCGCGGTTTCGAGAAACCGCGTCGCCGCATCCACTTCCATCTGCATCTGGGTAGCGTTCTGGATGCGCAGCATCGTTCGCGCCTGCCCCAGAAAAACGACCATCAGCGCGGAAACCACGCCGAGAAGCGCAAGGCCCACCAAAACGTCGATCAGCGCAAAGCCCTCGATCGGCGATTGCTTCGCGATCGGGCGCGATCCGCCGGCAGTCGCGTTTCTGTCCACACGCCAGTTTTCCCGGCGCCATGAAACCGGGAGGAGCATCGCGGCGCGAGGAAAAAGACCTCTCATGGCTGCCGCCTGGCGGGCATGAAGGTGAGGAATGTTCCGGCCGCCGCGCCGCTGTTTTCGATGACGATGGCATCGAGCTTTGCCTTGGCGCCGCCCATCGGCTGGATCTTGACCGTCCAGCCGGATTGGGCGATGGCGTCGAGCCCGGCCGTCGCGCCGCTTTCGGCGGCGTAGTACTGAGCCATGATGGCGCGGACCTTGCGCGCCGCCTCCATTTCTTCCCGCGCTTTCACGATGCTGCGGCCGGCAAGCACGATCGTCTGGCTGGCGATGCCGAGAACCAGCGCCAGAATGGTCATGGCGACGATCATTTCGAGGATCGAGAAGCCATCCTCGCTGTTTTCCGACGTCATGGCTTCATCTTCCGGCTGGCTAGTCCGGTCAGCCAGTTCACCTCGATATGCGCCGCCTGGCCGCCGCGCTGCAGGTCGATTTCCACGCCCGAAGAGCTACCGTCGGGAAGAAACGTCAAAGCAGCCCGGCGGCCATCCGCAACCGTTTCGCGGCCGGTGGTCACAGTCATTTTCACGTCCTCGGGCAAATCGAGCGCGGGCCGGTCGCCGAAGCGGATGGTGCGGCCGTCGAGATCGATGACGATCTGCTGCGGTCTCGCCGTTGCGATCGCCACCGTGCGCGATATGCGAATCCGGGCGATGATCTCGCCCGACAGGCTTTCCAGGCTCTGCGAGCGGTATCGCTGGACGATGCCGGGCGCCGCTATTGCGGCGACGACGGCGATGATGGCCAGCACGACCATCATCTCGATCAAGGTGAAACCGGCGGTGGCCCCTTCGCGTTGCGGCGCGGCGGCGAATGTCCTCATTGCAGCGCCAGATCGTTGATGCTGAGGATCGTCGTCATCACCGAGACGACCAGGCTGCCGACAAGGAAGCCGAGCGAGATCGTCATGGCCGGTGTCAGGAGTTTGAGCAGTGTGTCGATGCGCCGCGTCACCGCCGATTGCAGCATCTTGCCGGCTCGGTCGAGCACGACGGGAAGCGCGTTGGCGTCGTCGCCAAGCGAAATCAGCGACAGCGTGGCGTTGTCGAACAGGCCGGCATTTATCGCCGCATTGTGCAGCCGCGCGCCGTTCGCCACCTCCTCCTCGATGGCTGCGAAGCTCGCCTTCAGCGCCGCCTGTTGCGAGACGTTGGTCGCCAGCCGCAGCGCCTCGCTCATCGTCACGCCGTTGCCCAGCAACAGCGACAAGGTTTCGAGGTAGCGGGCGAGCACCGCGTTGACGACCAGCGGGCCGATCAGCGGTATTTTGAGGAGCCAGCGCGAGAAGGCGCTTTTCGCCACGGGAGACTTCGACAGGGCGAGATAGAAGAGCAGCGCCAGCAAGCCAGCGAGCGGGAAGACGAACGGATAGTCGTTGAAGACGTGGCCGAAGGCGGAGAGCATGCGCATGGTGAAGGGTTTTGGGGCGGACGACCCCTCGAAGATTGGCTCCAGCGCCGGCACCAGCACCGTCGCCAGTATGACCATGGCGCCGCACATCACCAGGAGCAGGAAGGCTGGATAGGTCAGCGCCTCGATGATCGAGGTCCTGCGTTTGCCCCTGGCCTCGAACGCATCGGCCAGGCGCTGGCAGATATAGGCCATCTTGCCGCTGCGCTCGCCGCTGGCGAGCAAGGCGGCGACATCGGGGGTGATGCCGGGCAAGGTCAGGAAGGCGTCGGCGATGGAGCGACCGCCTGTGGTGAGGTCCAGCACCGTCTGCAGTTGCTGGCGCCTGGCGGCGTTGCCCTCGCCGGAAATCACCGCGTTCAAGGCGCGGTCGATGGTGAAGCCGGCATTGAGCAGCACGGAGAGCTCGGCGAAAAGCCGGCTGAGATCGACGCGCCGCGTCAGCGTGAAGCTGGCTTTGCCCGGCAGCCTGATCCGCGCCTTCTCCTCGCTTGCCGGCACCAGATGGTAGGAGCGGCGGCCTTGCTGTGCCAGCTTGCGGGCGGCATCCTGCTTGGTCGGTGCCTCGACGACGCCGTTTTCCCTGGCGCCGTCGGCGAGATAGGCGCGATAGGAAAATGCCGGCATCAACCGCCTCCACCGAGATCGATGACGCGCCGCACTTCTTCGAGTGTGGTGACCCCGCGCCGCGCCAAAGCGGCGGCATGCACGGCCATTGGCGTTAGATCGGCTTCCGACGCCGCCTTGGTGATCTCGAGCTCGCTCGCGCCTTCGTCGATGAGCGCCGCGATGCGCGGCGACACCTGCAGCATTTCGTAGGTCACGGTGCGCCCGCTATAGCCGGATCCGTTGCAGCTCTTGCAGGACGCGACGGCGCCGGCGCCTTGGCAGGCCGGACAGACGCGCCGCAGTAGGCGCTGCGCAATGACGCCGCGGATGGTGGCGCCCAGCAGATAGCCGTCCACGCCCATGTCGCGCAGGCGCGTCAGCGCCCCGGCCGCGCTGTTGGTGTGCAAGGTCGAAAACACCAGATGGCCGGTCAGCGCCGCCTGGATGGCAATGTGCGCCGTCTCGCGGTCGCGGATTTCGCCGAGCAGGATGATGTCGGGATCCTGGCGCAGGATCGAGCGCAGCGCCGTGGCGAAATCGAGGTCGATCGCCGGGTTGACCTGCAACTGCGTGATGCCGGCCATCCTGTACTCGACCGGATCCTCGACGGTGAACACCTTGACATCGGGCCGGGAGCACTCGGCGAGGACCGAGTAAAGCGTCGTCGTCTTGCCGCTGCCGGTCGGGCCGGTCACCAGCACGATGCCGTTGGCGGCACGCGACATCTGCCTGATCTTGACTTGCGCTGCTTCGTCGAAGCCGAGCTTTTCCAGGCGCAGCTCGACGCCCGCGCGGTCGAGGATGCGCAGCACGATCGCCTCGCCGTGGATCGACGGGATGACCGAGACGCGCAGATCGACATCGCGTCCGCGCACGGCGATGCGCATGCGCCCGTCCTGCGGCAGCCGCCGTTCCGCGATGTTGAGCCGAGACAGGATCTTGATGCGCGTCGAAACGCCCGACAGCATCGCAGACGGCGCGGTGTCGACGACGGAGAGCATGCCGTCATTGCGGAAGCGGATGCGGACATGATCCTCAAGCGGCTCGATATGGATGTCGGTTGCCTTGGCGTCGACCGCGCGGTGGATGGTGTCGGCGACAAAGCGCACAATCGGCGCCTCGCGGGCGAAATCCTTCAGACGCTCGAGATCGTCCGAGCCGAAATCCGAGGGGCTGGCATTGCCGGCTTCAAGCGATACGGCCTCAGCCGACGACCGCTCAAGCCGGTCTGTGCATTCGCCGATCATGCGTCGCGGCAAGACGCGCAGCGACGGCGTCCTTTCCCAGTGAAAGGCGAGCGCGTCGATGGTCGCCGACGAAAAGGGATCCGCCACCGCGACGACCAGCTGTTGCTCGTCCATCTCCAGCGGCAGGACCGCATTCTCCCTGAGATACGCCAGCGGCACGCTGGCGAGCATTTGCGGGCTCAACTGTTCCGGCACCTCGGTCAGCACCGGCACGTCGAGAAAGCGGCACAGATTGTTGGCGAGTTCATGTTCGCCGATTAAGCCGAGTTCCGTCATCACCGTGTCGAACGGATGCCCCGAGGTTTTCGTCGCACTGAGCGCACGCTGCGCGGCATGCGCGGTAAGGATATTCTCGCCTTCCAGGAAGGCGAGAAACGTTTCGATTTGCGGAGCGCCGGGAGAGACGGTCATGAAGCCCATTTCCCCAGCATCTCGGCCACGGGGCTGCCGAACATTGCATCGCAGCTGGCCATCGAGGGAGGCATAGCGGAAGAGCTGTCGGCGATCCCGCCGCCAGGGATTAGCGCAGTTCGCCTGAAGCCGGCCGCCAGTTGAGGAAATCTCTCAACGACAAAACCAGCCCGGCCGACAATGCCCGAGCCTTCGCGCCTGACCACGATTTCGACGGAATAGACCGGGCTCCGATTTGTGGTGCGGCTCGCCATTTGTTCACGATCGCCATCGAACACATCCCGCAGACGCTTCGGCGCACTGGCGAGGTTGATCGAACCGCGTTTCAGATTGACTGTGAACACTTGGTAGAGGTCATGAAGCCGCGTGGCGGCGAGGGCCGAAAATTCCTGCAATTCCGACACGGACTCGAAGGGCGCGTGCTTGTCTTCGCGCGGTTCGGGCGAAGGCGCCCGTTCTGCGGCGGACTCGAATGCACTCACTGCCGTCCTGAAGGAAATGACGGACCTGGCAAGCGCTTCGGCATTCTGCCGATCGAAGCCAAGCGAGTCGAAGCCGCGCGCCAGCAAGACGGCTTCGCCGGCATTGAGATCAATCAGACCGTCATGGTCCTGTACCCGCACCTCGAAGATCATGTGGCCGGCCCGGCATTCCGATGGCTCGCCGTTCATCGACTGGCTGTCAGCCTCAGAACCATTGAACAGCTCGGCCGAGATGACATTGACTAGCCCGTCTGCAACCAAGGCCAGCCGTTGCTGCTCGGCCTCGTTGCTGGCGATCATCAGGCGTGTCCTCGCCATGAGCGCGAAAGGAACGACGATCGCTGAGACGAGCAGCATAAAGACCAGCACGGCGACCAGCGCAAAGCCGCCATGTCCAGCATCGTTGCCTGGATGGTCACTGCGCAACGCCGCCGCCTCCAATTGCCTGCTTTTGAACAGGCGGATAAAGCGACAGGCGAGCCTCTCGTCCGCTGCGCGTGAGCACTGCTTCGTCCTTGTCGATCGCGGAAACCGTCCAGCCGTCGACGGTCTCGCCATTGGCATACCAATTGGCCGCGGCGCCGCCATCGACCCTTAGCAAGGCCCGCGCGTTTCCCACGCTGATGCTGATTCCGAGCAGCGACGGCGCAGCCACCGGCGCCGCAGTCTCCTGTGGCGAGGGCGCTGCGGGCGCGGTGGCCACCTCGGCAGGCTTCGGCTCGGCCGGCGCAGGAACGAATTTGCGCCGCGTCGGGCTGAACAGCGGACGCTCGAAGGTTTCGGCTAAGCCGCTCATATCCGGCACGGTTGTGATTGGAGCAGCGCCGTCCTGCAACTTGGTTCCTGACCTTTGGGTCGGTGTCGCCGGTGAAATATCGACCGCCGTATCGTAGAGGACGGCATTCGTTGCAATGAGCCCGGCGGCCGCAATCCCGATGCCGAGCGCCGCCATGGCCCGCATCATGGCTTATTCCCCGACGCCGCCGTAGCAGCCGGCTGCAGCGCGCCGTAGAAAAGCACTTCGGCGAAGATCTCAGGCGGCCTCGCCGGCGAAGCGGATGCACTGTTGTTCGTGGTTCTGAGCGTGGCTTCGCGGACGAACAGAACTGGCAGCGTCGTTTCCAGCCTGAGCAGGAACCCGTGTACGCTTTCTAGCGATCCGGAAACACTAGCACGCAGCCCAAGATAGGCGACGCCGTCCTCGCTGAGGGTGGGTGCGTTGCCGGCGGAAAGCACGGTCACTCCGTTCGATGCGGCCATGGCGTTGAGCCGGGTTTGCAGTGCCCCGCGGATGACGGCCTCGCTTGCGCCCGAGAGGAACTCCTTGCTATCTGGGGTCGCCACGGGTGTGGCAGCGCTTTCCACGTTTTTTGCCAGGTGTATGACGGCTTCGATCTGCCCCAGCGTTTGCCGCTTCTGTTCGACGTCGGCCCTGGCCGAGGCGATGCTGCCGGCGGCAGCGAACAGAACCCAACCCGCCAAGGCCATCGCAACGATAGCGAGGGCGAGAGCCAGCGATCGTTGGACCAGCGCGGGTGCGTTGAGAATTCGCGTCAAAAGGTTCACGGCGCATCGATCCTTGCGGTGATCGTGAATCGCTCCCCGGTCTGCCCCGGAACCTTGACGACGGGGGCCGCGAATTCCGGCGCGGAAAACAACGGCGAGGCGTCGATGGGTTGGATCAGATCGGCCGCCGAAGCGGCAAAACCGCTGATGGTCAGTTCACCCTTCTTTGACGAAAGGTCAGTAACCCAGGCGCTGTCGGGCAGCATGTGCGTGACCTCCGCCAGGATGCGAACTGTGGAAACGGCGCTCTTCTTCTCGGCCCGGATTCGGTCGATCTGCTCAAGTTCCGTCTGACGCTTCTGCAGGATTGCCCGCGCCTCTTTTGCCTGGATCTGCGCCTCGGCGATCTGCTCGTCTAGCGCGGCTCCGGCCTGCCAATATCGCCATTGCGCGTGGGCATAGGTCGCGGCAAGACAGAGGAACAGTATCGCGCACGCCACGGCCCAGGCTCGCGTCACGAGGTGCTCGCGTTTGGTGGGAGGCCAGATCGCTGCCAGGCTCGGGCGGTCGACGCGTTTCGCTTGCCCATGCTCTACCAGCGCGATCGAGCGAACCGTCCCGCCGACTGCGTGGATTGCGCTCAGGACTGCCGACAAGGTCTTGGTCTTGACCACATGGTAGGAGCAGCCTTGCTCGGGTGAGGCGGCAAACACCAGATGTACCTGCGCGGGATCGATTGGCGTTGAGGCTAGCAGGTCGAGCTCGGCCATGGTTCTCGCTAGTCGAGGCGGCAGTCGCAGCGCCCCCAGTTGGCGGGTCAGAAATATGCCGGAATGGATGAGGACGTCGAAGCTCGGTCTCTTCCGGCGGTTTCCGGCATGGAGGAGCGTCGAAATCTCATTCGCGGGTGCATTAGGCGTCAGCGGGACCGATTGGACTTCAGGCGCACCAGCCCTGCCGACGCGGATGCCGTCGTCGGCAAGAGCGACGATCCAGTCGCTGGTGGATGTTTGCTTTTGCCGTGGAATAATCCGAGACGCGATGGCCCGCATCTCCCCGAGCCACCAGTCGCAAAAACCCAAAAGCTGCGCTTCAATTGCCGTCACGACTGGCTGCTCGCTGCCTCGGCTGATTCTCACGACGATATTCAAAGGCAAGGCTACAATGGCAGGGCCAGTGCAGATACGAGGGAGATCGCGAAAGACGATTTAGCCACAGCTTTGTACAGCGAGGCCCCGGGCTTATGTGGCATGCCAATAGCTGGAGACAGCTCCGACGGGAACACCTTCGGCCAGCTGGCGCGCATGGCGGCGAATACAAAGACCACGTTGCAGTCCTGCCGCTGGCTTGTGAAGACGGCGAAGAAGGGAGACTGGTGGCAACATTTCACGGCTTTCGCACAATACGGCTACGACGCGTTCGACTACCGAGCGGAAGACGCATGGCTTGCGACGAACAGAACCGAGTCGACGGTCTGACACCAACTCTTTAAGTAGTCGCGTCATCTTAGATCTCTACGAACTTGGTGCCTTGTCTATGACGAACTCTCAAAAACCGATCGTTCACGTTGTCTTCAATATGTCAGCCGCCGGCAGCCTCGGGCAGGCTCTCGGACAATTGGGTGTCGACCAGGCAGTCATTGGACTGCCGGATGACCTCAGCTTGGGGCCGATCAATCCGCCTGCAGCCGATCTCCGCGGTCAGTGGATGGAAGAGACATTGGGCGACGACGGTTTCGGAGACTATGGACAGCGCGCCGATCTTTTCTGGGACCGCGCAACGGACCGGAACGTCACTCCCGTGGCGTGGGTATGCTGGCGGAGCGCCATGGAATCTGCTGGTTTCCTGGAGTTTGTCTGGCGGATCGGCGGTAGCCCCTTTCGAGTGGTCGACATAACGCAGGTCGAATTCGCCTCCAGGGCTGGTCGTCCCGGACCAAGCACCTGGCATGCGAAATCGTTCGGTTTCGTTCCCTCGGACAGCATCGTGACAGCAGGTCTTCTTGATAGCCAGATCGTGTTGAGCGAGCTGCAGTTGCAGGCATACCGCGACCATTGGGAGCGACTCCGCACAGAAAGCGCTCCTCTCCGCGTTGTTGGCGATCAAGGCCTTCAATCAGCACCGATGACGCATTTCGATGATGTCATCGCATCCCAGGTGACTTCCGAATGGCGGAACTGCGCGCGCGTGGTCGCCCAAAGCCTTGGAGCCATATTGGACCAGGGCTTCTGGCAATGCGGCGATCTCGTGCTCTGGTCAGCCGTCAGAAGACTTGTTGATGAGGGCGTGTTTGAGATGAAAGGCGACGGCATGGTGATGCGCGAGAATCATGTTCGCCTTTCCAATCGCAGCGAGTCTGCATGAAATCTCGCCGAGGCGGCACTCCCAAGTTTACGATAGCGTAGTCATATTTCGATTTTGAGACCTGGATGCCTTAACTCAGCATTCCGAGTGCATATATTCACCGAGCCACGAGGGATGTTACTTGCTGACGCGTGAAGAGCCTGAAGTCGGCCGTGACCCCACGTTAGATAGCTTAGACCGGGAATTGGATGAGGTGAAAGCCCTCTATCGGTCCGGCAAGAAGGCCGAGGCCGCTCCTCTGTTCGAGAGCCTTGCTGAAGCTGGCTCCGTTCCGGCAATGACCTGGGTGGGATACATATACTTGAAGGGCAGAGGCGTCGATGTCGACACGTCCGCCGCACTCGCATGGTTTCTGCGAGCCGCCGAGGCTGGCGACGTCGAGGCAATGGGCTGGATCGCCCATATCCATTTCTACGGTGATGGTGTCCCCGTCGACATGGCCGCCGCATACCAATGGTACACGAAGGCTGCTGAGGCGGGCGAAGCCGACGCGATGTCGAGGCTCGGCTACATGTATTCCAAAGGTATAGAAGCTCCCAAGGATCTCGATTCTGCGCGGCACTGGTTTTCCAAAGCCGCGCAAGCTGGGGATGCCAGCGGACAGCACAACTATGCCTCGCTCTTGTTTGAGGCAAGCGAGAGCGAAGAGGCGGAAAGCTGGATACGGAAGGCAGCCGAACAGGAGCATGCGCCTTCCGTTCGATGGGTGCGGAAGCAAGAAGCCTACCGCCTGACGACTTCGAAGCGCTACGCGGAAGCTTTGCCGATACTCGAGAAGCTCGGGGAGGATGGCTTAGCATGGGCTCATCAGTGGCTGGGCCACATCTACCTTTACGGCTGCGCCGTGGCCAAGAACTTTGACCTGGCGGCCATCCACTACGAGGCGGCCTATGAGGGCGGACGACACGAACTGGCGGTTCCCGCCGGGATCGCGAATTTCCGGGCCAGCCGACCAGAGGCAGCGCTCGAGTGGCTTCGAAAAGACGCCAAGGCGCCGATCTCGTCCCTCTACTGGCAATATCGGGTTCTGGCTTCCAGACCGGAACTCGAACGCCATTCCGGCGAAGCCGAAGAGTTGCTTGTGAAGGCAGCGGATGCGGGCCACGTCTATGCCCGGCGCGCGGTCGCCCTCAAGATGATCAAAGGCAACCGGAAATTCGGCACCCGGCTCGAGGGGCTGCGAATGTTCGGGAGGTGTTTTCGCACACGCTGCGGATTCATGAAAATGATCCCAACGACGAGAGATTGCATTAGTCCTCAGGGCGCTCGAGCTGAGGACGGTGAAAAGGCAACCATCATGTGTCGACCACCGTCGCCAAGTTTGCTGACTTCACCTTGAAACCTTGAGGCTAAGCCGTCCATCAGGAGACGGGCCCGCCTCCTCGGACAACGCATTGCAGGCCGGGTTCGGGTCAATCGAAATCGAACGGCAGGTTCATGCGCCGCATCGGCATTCCGTTCGAATTCACGGTCTCGGGGCCAATGCCAAGCTCGAATTGAATGATGCCGACAGAAAGTGGCAAATCGGACCATTCAGCCGCATACCAGCTGAAGCTCGCTTCCAGTCTTGACGATACTCCGTATGTTACGGAACATGTGGAAAATTACGTGGAGAAGGCAGCCATGGTTTCCGTTGCAGCATCCGAAATCCAGAAGAATTTTGGAGAGTGGCACGATCGTTCGTTCCAAGGCTCGGTGGAAATCACCAAGTACGGTCGAACGTCTGCCTTTCTTGTATCAGCGCCGCTTTTCAAGGCGATGTGGGCCTCGTTTCGGCAAGCGGTTCCTACGGCCAACCTGTCGAGTGGCGAAGTTGACATGATCCTGAGTTCAGAAGTGGCTACGGATCAGCCTTACTGCCTGGATGACATCCCCGATCAGGAAGACGCGCCTGCAGGTCCAAGAATCTAGAGATCTTCAGTGAAGATTCCTGTTGTTCCTCCTGTCGGTCACGTGATCGCTTACGAATATCTCTGGAGATCGAAAGTCGGCCAGCGGGAAGACGGAGAGAAAACCTACCCCGTCGCGGTCGTTCTCGCCAGGCACGATGTCGGTCCAACTCCTGTTGCCTATGTCGTGGGCATCTCGCATACGCCGCCGAGGGAAGGGAGGCGGGCGCTTGAAGTTCCTCTCAAGCTGAAGCGTCACATCGGGCTCGATGACCAGCCATCATGGATCTACACCGACCTAATCAATGTGTTCGCGTGGCCTGGGCCTGACGTCCGGCCTGCCGAATACATTTCGCAGTCACCCGTTGCGCAGGGAACATGCGTGATCGGCGCTCTGCCGAGCGACTGGTTCAAACAAGTCACCAGCCATCTGGCCGAAAGCCATTGAATGGGACTCGCCAGGACGATCCGGCGAACCTCATAAGGCGCTCGGTTGCTCGTGCCGCTACCTGACAAGCTCCGAATCTCAGTTGTGCGAAAGCCAAGCGTTAGCGGCCTCGGACACGGATTTCCCATGCAGCAGAACCTTGGCCAGTCTGCGGACGGATTCGGGATCGACGCTTGCGGAAAGGGCTTGAACTGACTTTGTCGGACGATCGCCTTGATGGTCCCTCGGGAGACACAGCACATCTGGTCGGCCTCTTCGTAGGTGAAGTGACCGTACGGCAACCTGCCGGAATCGTCCCGAAGTTGCCCGGCCCCGCAGAAGCGGGAGAGGGCGCCTTCCAGGATGTCATGCTGTTCGTGCACCAGCCAGTACCGGAATTCGTCGGAGTAAACAGGCGGGACGAATGTCCCGGTTTCCGGCTGCAATGACTCCGCCGCGTCGGTCGCGGTCCGGAAGCCGTCATCCGGAGCTGAGAGGATCGAGTATCCCTTCGAAAGGATGCGGCGCAGGCGCTGCGACGGCGTTCCCGGCAGGTGACCCTGGAGATGCGGATCGAGCCCGAACCTGCCCACCGCCATCATCGTGGCGATCGCCTCGTCCAAAGGGAGCGCGTCGAGGAGCGGGCAGGGGTCACATCGCGGGCCAGCCTTCCGATGATGTAGGCGTCGGCCAAGCATTCCTGGGGCGGAACCGGTTGCGACGGCGCGAACTCGAGCCTGCGGCCGCAGCAGCAGTTGAAATACCCCGACGTCCGCCACGTCACGGCCGCCCCGCATGGACAGCTATCCTGCAGATCATGGATTGGCTGAAAGCCGAACGTGAGGAGCGATCTGTGATTGCTGACGCGCACTCGGACGGGGAGATGATTGCACTGATCGAGAACGACGTGCCTGTTGCGTTCCTCGCCTACGATTTGACCTATGATGGCATTCTGGAAGTTCGGCCAGATCGACGAGGCCTTGGATATGGCAAGGCTCTAGCGTTGGCTGCCTTGAAGCAGGCCGTTGAAGATGATCGTCGCTGCATCCTCGACATCCAGTGCGCACCGCTGACATCGATACCTTTTTGGGAAAAGCTTGGTTTCCGGATTCGGTTCGAGAACTATGCCTACATGCCGCTGCCGAAAGCCTTAGATGTGCCGGACAGTTTGCGGACTGCCTGGAAGGACGGAGCTATCCGGCCAACGGATCGCCCGATTGTAAAAACCAAAACGTGGCGGCGGCGTGCTGCCCCTCTCGTCAAGGCGATGGCCGACTTGCGAAATTGGTTCGAAGCCGAACCATGGCGAACCGGCAGCGAGCTTCTGTCACGGCTGCAGGCCGAGTATCCCGGCGTTTACCCGGAACTGCTTCGAAAACTTCAGCGTCGGCTGAAGGTCTGGCGCGGCGAACAGGCGGACGCGTTGCTGTTTGGCCCTTGAGCAAGGAGCCGCCAATCCTGGAGATCGCAAGGCCACACTGAGGCGCCGTGGCGCTTCGCAAAGGAGGCCGGGCGCTGCGAAACCCCGGCCATCGCAGCGCCCGGCCTCCTTCGCCCCAAGCCGGGAGCAAAGTGGATGAGGCAACGCTCGAACCTCCGGGAGCATTGTCACGTGAGGCAATACGACCGGTCTCCCTAATCGCCGCGCTACACTGGCGTCCGCGTGACGACGCATCTGCGTGAAGTGCTGCGCACGGTGCAGTGTCTCAATGCGACCAGGACGGATCTGTTCGGATAGCTTGAGAGATGAACCAACATGGGTGCTGCGCAGGCGGAAAGCAGTGGACCAATTCCAGAGATTTGGCCAAAGGGAGCCGTCTTCGTCCGCTTTTCGTGTTGCCGACCCCGAGTAGCGTTTCCGAAGCCCATACGCGATCCGGGAAAAGGGTTTTGACCTGATCCTCGGACGTGGTCTAACAGAGCTGCCGCTCGGGAAAGCAGTTTTACTAGAGGATATTCGGCCGTCGCGGATGAGTTTTCGGCCCTGGACGGCTGCTGAAGGTTTCTTCGGGTGCAGGCTCGCCAGCAGTATCGACGAGAGGATCGACTGCTGGGAACAGTTGGCGACGCGCAGCATTGTTGAGAGCCGCGCCCGAGAAAGCAGTAAATCGTATTCTCGTGGTCTAGCTCTTGCGACGTCGGGCGATAGCTTTCCCCTGCAACTGAGCGGGCTGGAAAGTTCGGCTGGGATGGGAATCGTGCACTTATAACCCTTCATTTAGATGCACGTCGCGACAAATGTCGCAATTCGAGAATGGCCAAGCGTATTCCTAGTTCTGCTTGAAACCACCCGTTTCTTGCGCTGACAACTCGCCCGCGACGGGCAATTCCCATAGATTATGAAATTATCACGCATCATGAGCGTCTGAAGGTTCGCGATCCCGATCGCCAGACTCTGGGCACCGCGTGTCAAGAGCTCAATCGCGGGGGGTGTCTTCGCAAAGAGAGAGTGACATCCAGCGATCCGCGTCGGTGATGCCGGCTTCTGCGGCCCTGGCTTCTCGCAGTTGGTCGATCGACTCGCTGCCATGGTCGAGGGCTCTGCCCCAGAGGAGCTGGTTCTCAGCGCGTCGGTATCGAGGCGGAGACCCGAAAGAGAAGCCTCGAGCAAGGTGTACTGCCGGATCTCCGTTCGCGACGCCGGTGATGCTCTCGGTCTTAGAGAGACTGGCCTGCATGCCGCGACGGTGCCGTCCGATATGCGGGGTGAGAGGCAACGAGTTATGCCGTAGTTCGAAACGTTTGCGGCAGGGAGCGGAACAGTACGCACTCATGATTGTCATCCCATGCCCGTTGCACACATTCCGCTGCATCTCTATCATGGAGCCACGCCGAACATCGCCTTCTGCGATTGCAACGCTCCCTGTCGGCCTTTCTTCCCTTAACAACAGAACCGAGGATGGCACATGTGTGACCATTTGTTTGTCGTGACCGGTGGACCCGGTTCAGGAAAAACTAGCTTAATTGAAGCGCTTGCGCTCAAAGGTATTCAGCACATGCCCGAGGCCGGCCGAGCAATCATTCAGGATCAGGTCAGGATCAAAGGCAATGCGCTGCCTTGGGCGGACAGATCGGCGTTCGCGGAACTCATGCTCGGATGGGAGCTTCGATCACATCGAGAGGCATCAGGGATGGCCGGTCCTGTGCTGATGGATCGCAGCATACTTGACGTGATCGGCTATCTGAGCCTGTGTGGTCTGCCCATTCCCGGCTATGCTGAAAGAGCGGCGAGGCTCTTTCGATATAATCGACGGGTCTTCATTGCGCCCTTCTGGGACGCAATATTTTCTCAGGATGACGAACGGAAGCAGGACAAGGGCGAGGCTGAGGCAACTTATCGAACTATGGCCGAGACGTACTCCAGACTAGGGTACGACCTTGTTCATTTGCCTTTGGTGAGCATCGAGGAGCGCGCACTATTCGTCCTCGAACACATAGGAAATCAATGACCGCTTTGTCCGCATCGTCGGGCCACGGTGCCGTCGCTATCAATTACTCTGACTCCAGCCATTCATTGCTCATGCAGAGCTCTTTAGGCGCACGCCGTCGGTATCGATTCGGCCAACAGCATGTTCAGCCGTGTCTTTCCACCGACCACAGATGAATACCTTCCCGCCGCATTGGCAGGCTGGGCATGTAAGCCTATGAAAGTCTGCCACCGCTGTCCCCGCGAAAAGCTTCCTTAGCGAGATCTAAAGTTCGCGCGCCGCTCGAATTCTCGTTCGATCGCCACGCTGAACATGGCGATGCCGAGGCGGAGGTCTGACCGGGCGGTCTTGAGCCCTTAGGCGATGCGCGTTGTTCGGCTCGCCTGCAGACTGCCGGTTCCACGCCCCGAGATCCTGCCAAACTGGCGATGGAGGGAATCGACGTCGGATCCCAGTGCATTTTGAGTCATAAGCTCGCACACACAGTCCTCAAGAAATCAATGACATAGCGTCGCGACGAAAGTCATAACTTCAGCAGAATTTCGACCCATAAGCCTGCGAAAGAAGGAAATTATGGGCATAAGCCGGACGCCGTTCCTGGCGCAGCCGTTCTCGCCCCAACGAGGCGCTTCGGCTCAAGTCTCGCTGACGGGCGCTCGCCAGCAGCCAGCATCTTGCCGCCTTAACCCTTCGGTTCGACAACTGTCCAGTCTCTGATCACAAAACCCCGGTCGTCGACTGGAACATTGTCGGTTTGTGCGACGTATGGCTGACCGGATGAGCAGGCCCATGTGACGACTTGGTCATGGCCCGCCGCATAGGCTGGTATGAAAGATGCGTTGGGCTCTCGTGAGCAATATTCCCGGATCGCTTGGGTAGGAACGCTAGGTGATTTGCGACCAGTAGAGGCCTATTTTAATCATAAAACTCCGAACAGTTTCTTTGCGAGCACGTGTACGCCCCCTTGTAACTACCGTATGCTATAGAAGCAGTCGCCCCCAGAATGCTTGTTTCCTTTGTCCCCATGGATTGTACCGCAATGACAAATTCCTGGTTGGGAGCGACGAACATCGTGGAAGGGACTCCTTCAAGGAGGACAATGTTGTTTCCCCACTTCATCAATGCTTCGTCCTCGGTCGTCATACGTACAAACGCAAGCGGCAGGGCAACCGTACGTCCCTTGAAAACAAAGGGATTAGCGACGAACAAATTGATGTCCGCTAGTTGCTGTGCGCCCGACTGCTTCATAAACGCGCTTCCTGACCTCTGCCTTTTGAGAAGCTATTGCATCGATCTGCTGGCGCTCCCTCACGCAATTCTTCAGGTCAGTCCATTGGCCACCGTTAAACTTCGTAGCAGTGACACATTGGTTGATCGCTATGCCATACTCCCCCGTGTCTTGAAATTCAGGCACGTACACGCTGCAAAAATGGGCCGATTCCGATCTCAGTTGCTCAAACAACGCAATCGCCTTGTTGTCATCTAGTAGAGTGTTCAGATTGGCATCGGATACGGTAGCGGCAATAGAATTCCATTCACCCGGCGCGCAAGCTTCCGACCTATGACCGAAGAACACAATTTGGCACGAACAGGTAAATTTTTCTTTTAGTACAGGTATATGATGATCTTCCTGTGCAACTGCCTCTGACCGTGCTCCGTCGCGACTCTTGCTTTCAGCCTGATCAAGCAATTTAGAAATATGGTCCGGATCGAAATGGTGGGGCGTACTCTTTCCGAGCGTATCGGCCGCACCCGCGCCAAGCACAGATGACGCGTCGAAGGTGATGGTTAGCCGATGAACGCCCTTTTTGGCCAGTTCGGCATACGGTGCGCACTTCTGTACTGCTCGAACGGCACTCTCGTCGAGCTGAATATTGGAACCATGCACAACGGGTTTGCCATCGAGAGTCCCGTCAGCCTTGAGATGAAATTCGACATGCGGAGTCGACCCGACGGCATCTATGCCTGCCGGAAGAGTCCAACAGCTGGCGAGCTTTTCGTGTAACGCCGCGTTTTCGGTCGGTGTGAGGCTACCCTCCTTCGCCTCGGAAGGACCGGGCCAGAGCGCGAGCGCAGCAAGTCCAGCACTGAAAAGCAAAATCCTCATGTTTAATCCCCGCTATATAGGCTTGGTAGCATTAAGAAGAGAGCGATCGGACACAGGGCTACTTTAGGTTCCGGAATCTCCTCGCTTGCTGCTCATCAACGGCTTCGTCCTTGAGGCGCTCCCTCAAGCAATTTTCAACGGGAGACCACGGGCCACCGCTCAATTTCGTCGCGCCCACGCATCCGTTGATCGACACTCCATATTCTCCCGTATTCGTGAAATCAGGTACGTGCGCATGACAGAACCGCACCAGCTCCGATGTCAGTTCGTCCAAAAGCGGAATGACTTTTTTGTCGTCCAGCAAGCTGGTCAACTCGGAATTGGCTATGGTTACGTCAATCTCGTTCCATTCGGTCGTTGAGCAGTTCTCATTCGCTTGATCCGCGTCCCGTAAGGGGCATGAGCAACCAAACCTTTTATCAACGAACGGTATGCTGACCTTCGCGGATGTAGCTTCTTTGGCCGGCGCGCCCGGTTGCGCTGCGGCATTCTTCCCACCGAACAAATCCAATGGATCGAAGTCGATTACGACTTCACGCAAGCCTTTACTTGCCGCGTCAGGATATGGCGCACACTCCTGGACCGATCGTACAGCGCTCTTGGCCGCTTCCAGGCCATCATCACCAGGACTGGCTTTCACTACCTCAGGTACGCCATCAAGGCTGCCGTCCGGATTGAGGCTGAATTTGACCGATGTTTTATGCCAGGGAGTGTCAAAATCCCAACACCCTTCAACCTGACGGGTGAAGGCTGCCATGTCCTCGGCGGATGGGGTCTGCTTTGCAGCGTAGGAAGGAAGCACGGCGGCAAGTGCGCAATAGACCCCGACAGTGAGCGCTACCCGCATCCAAAGCCCCCAACGCACAGTTGCGCCTGATACTCCGCACATCTATTCGCGATAGCTAATATTCGTCAAGCCGGCCTGTTGGCGCCCAGGGAAAACCTGCTAGGTTGCAACCGGGCAATCGAGGGGTGCCGGGGGTGTCAGTCCAATCGGCCAACCAGCAGAGTGGTCCGGGCGCGAACAGTTCCGGCCGCCTTTTGACGCGGGTGGCGCTGGCGCTCGCGGCGGCAGTTCTGTTCGCAGTCGCAACAATACTTTTTCCTCGGGCAGTCGGCTTGTACTGGGGCTATTACGGGCTCCGCGACCTTTTCCATGACTCGTTGGGACTCAGTGAGGCGCAGGCTGAGCTAGCTGGCGTTGTCGGCGCGTTCTTCTACGCGTTCTTCTGGGTACCGATGCTGTGGCTCACCCTGTCGGCACTCGTGCTCCCCAACCGGGCTCGTCGGCTAATCCCCATGTTCGGGCTTTGGCTGGTCTTCTACGGAAGCACGCCCGCCTTGCGCATGTTCTTGGGTTCTGACGTCTGCTTCAACCAGTCGACCGGACAACCGCTGCAGTGGTACGTCAGCGCGCGCAACGGCACGCTGACATTCTATGACAGCCCAGGCTACGACACCTCTGGCGTAGAGAAGAAGCCAGTCACAGCCCAGGTCTGCCGTATCGGCCGGCTGCTTGGGAAAGGCATTCACCCGAGGCTGATATCGACGCCAACCGCGGAGTACTTTGACGGTGTCACCGGCTTCGCCAAAATCTGGTACGCGCAGGATGCCAACGGGCGCATCTCCCTCTTCGATGCCGAAGGCTTTGACCCGCACTCTGGCACGTTGCTGGCACCGATCACGGCCGAAGTGATAGCTCAATTCGAAGCGCAGGTCGCCACCGAGCGCGCAGCGAAAGATCAGGCTGCCCGGGAACAGGAGGCAGAGCAGGAGCGCAAGGCCAGGGAGGCGAGCGCCCAGCAAGAACGGTCGGCGCTTGTCTCTTTGTTCGCCCCCGAGAGCTACCCACCTCAGACCGTTTTGATGGGCGGCTCGGCCACCAAGACTGATGACCTGTCAAAAGAAGCCGTCGAACTGATATTGGATGAGGCTGACAAGTCGCTTCGCAGCCGAGGGCTTCTGACAGGCCGTGTCCGTCCGGCGGTGTTAACCTCGGGGCGCTTCGATCGCCTGCTTGAGGGTGACCCCGGCGACCTCGTGTCTGTCGGCTTGGACGAACGAATGCGATCCGCGTTCCTCGTGACGGCGGAGGCTAGCTGCAGATCCGGGGAAGCGGTCATTTCCTGCACCATAGCCATGGACGCTCGGAAGTATCCCCTCGACCGGGTGACAAAGCTTATCGAATGTCATGAGACAGGTGCCGGAGCGACAACCGAGCAAGCCCTTTCGCGTGCCGCCGAGCTCATCCACGAGCGGCATCCAGAGCTGTTGGAGGGAATTTAGCAATGGTTGACGGACTAGCAAAAAACGCGAGGAAGCTGCTTTGCTCTCTTCTGTTGCTATTAGGTCTTCAGACCGGCGCGATTGCGTATGACGACGATCTTCAGAAAGTTGCCGAAAAACTGATCGCGCAGCTGGAAACGGCTGGGCAGGCCAGGGCGACTGTTCTCGATTTCACAGACCTGCAGGGGCAGCAGAACGAGCTGGGCAGGTTCTTGGCCCAAGAGCTATCGGACAAACTCATCGGGGCCGCGAAGTCGGTATCCTTTCTCGATCGCGCCGGCCTTCAGTATTTGCTCAAGGAGAACAAGCTTTCAGCTGAAGGCCTGGTGAATCCAGAGACGACGCGAAAGTTGGGCAATCTCATCGGCGTCGACACCCTCATCGTCGGGACAGCGACGCCCCTCGGGAAAAAGATCAGGTTGAGCGTTAGGGCTATCGCCGTGGAAACCGGCAAGATTGTCGGTTCACAGTCGGTGACGCTGCCGCCCGACGATGAACTGCTTGCCCTCTATACTCATGGCGTGGCTCAGAATGCTCAAGATGATTCGATTTCCTCGGACGGGTCGTCGCCAACGGATGCGCGCGGTCAGTTGCGCGCCGATTCGTTCAGGCTGACAGGCCATGAGCTCATTGTAGCCCAACACCCTCTGTACAACGAAGTGAAGTTGACCTTTGGGATCGAAAACCTCAGCGGCCTCGGGGTGGGGATGGGGCTCAAGGCGGGAGGCATCTCTGCCGGGCCCTGCATCGGCCCCCTCGATGTGTCCGGGCTGCCAAAGACGGGCGATTTGGAACTGAGTGTGCTGACCAACGAGACCGACGACCCAAGCAAGCGTTTGCTTTGGCTAGCGCCGTCGGCAAAGGCATCGGTAACAGTCACTTTGGGAGAAGAATGCGCGATCTCGCTCAAGGGAGTTAAAGCAGTGCCCTTGACGGCCAGCTTCGTCGTGGCCAAGGGGAAGGATGTCATTGTTGTTCCTGTGAGCATTGATGAGCTGCGTGTCCGGTGGACCAAGGGCTAGGGTAGTCCTGCGTCGCCTGAGCTCTGTGCAGGAACTTGATCTAGGTAGCGCCCCGGTGCTTGCCGTCGGCAGAGCCCTCCGCGGATGCGTACGGTGCCGCCTATCAAGCAGTCGGGAAACTCATCCCGCTACTTCGGACCGACGAGGGCAACCCCGGGGCAACATGAACAGATTGCAAATACAACCTACAGCATGTATGCGTTAGCGATACCTTATATATCAAAAATCGCGGGGGGAGAGTGTGGCGCGACGGATAGGAATGATTTCCATTGGCCTCTGTTTGGTCGGTTGCACGACTATCAGCCAAAATAAGGACCTGCATTTAGTGAATGCCGCTAGCATTCGAACAGGGCAAACTAAATCACAAGTGCTCCAAATAATGGGACAGCCGACTGAACAGCGACTTGCTACCGAGTATCAGCCTGAGACTTGGTCCTATAACCAGATGCAAGAGCAATCCAACGAAGTACAAAACGCCGTAGCGAGTGAAGCAATAGGTGTTGTTGGCTCAATGCTGCCATTGGGTGGGCAAGTCGCTGCTCTAGGGGCGGGAGCGGCTGTACAGGCGCAGAACAAACAACAGGACACGACAAGTATCGTGTTGATCTCGTTCAAGGGCGGAGCTGTATCGTCTTGCAAAATGCAGGTCTCTTCGACGACCTTATCGCAAAGTGGATTGAGTGGGGCAAACCTAGCCACGCAAGTGCGGGAAACACCCTGTAAAGATATCGGAAAACCGAGCACGCTGACTCAGGCTCCGCAAGCATTTGGGTCGAAGAAAAGTGTCCCCTAAACCTCACCGATGGCACGAGCTCTGAGCTATCTCACCATCGGAAGCCAGCGGAAAAGAAAATGGGCAAACATTGGTCACGATTTACCTCGCTGGCGCTGCTGATCGGCATGCTTGCGTCCCACTCGCTATCGGCAAAGGCGGTGGAACTTCCTTTGGATGTTCCACTAATTAAGCTTGAATACCCTGGAAATCCTCCGAATATCCGAATGCTGTACGTGAAAGTATTATTTCTTGGCAAACGTAAAATTGACCAGCCGCTCCTATTCGATACCGGATCCAGCGGAATGACAATAGATTGTGCCGCCGTTCTTCCCGCTCTGATGTGCTCTGAGAAAGGGATAAAGATCCAGCATAACCAGGAACTGGATGGGATAACTGTCACTACCCAAAAAGCCGTCATGCACTACGGAACCTACGACGAGTATGGAAACATCGCGTCAGCTCGCGTGACTTTCGGTGGTCCAGACTCTCCAGCCTCTACCGAAGCCTCGATCCCATTTTTGATCCGCTACAAAGAAGTCAGGCGCAGCACAGGGGAAATAGTCGGCGGCCCGCTCTGGCCAAAAGGTACTTTTGGCGTTTCGCCCGTTGGGGGCGGAGGGCCCAATCAGTTGCTGAAATCGCCAATGGATGCCGTGAGGGTGAGGGCCGGCTTGCAGAGAGGGTTCTATTTTTCCCCGATAGGAACGGAGTGGAAGACTTGCACGAATGAAGAGGCGAGTTGTCCGGAGGTTCAGGCTCTTCATATTGGAATACCAGAAGGACTGAAAGGCACTTTCAAGCTCAAAAGATGGACAAGGGCAAGCGAGCGTTTCAATTTTCCGACTGTGGATTCTTGTATTTCGTGGGGCAAGAGAACAAGTTGCCGCCCAACTTTATACGATACGGGCAACTCAACGATCATGATTGCGGAAGCGCCACCAGCGAGGTCAAACATGTCTCTGGATAGCGGGGTCAGCGTGGTGGTAAAGACCCAGGGAATCGACGACTGGAATTTCGTCACCACTTATAAACCTGAAGTGGAGTTCGTTCCTGCCCTTGCACATAACATCATGGGAATACGTTACTTTGAGACCAATAGCGTCCTATTCGATCTCGATGCGAAGGAAATCGGGGTCCGGATAGGGAATTGATTCCGCGCCTCTGGCGAAACACGACACGCTTCGAACTGGCCGAGTGCTCGTTCTCAAGGAACGCTCCACTCTGCCCTTGCGGACTGCGCGCGCCAGCGCTTGACGGGACGCGCGACGGCGGCTCCGGGGATCAGGCTTGGGTTCCGACCACCTCCGGCGGGAAACTGGCTACGGGGAGGATTTCGTAAAGGGCTAATCGGACAGAATGTCAGGATGACTTAGGCGGCACGTACAAGCAGATCGTACTGTCAGGGCCAAATGGTATTTCACGATGCCGTTCTACCGTTGCTTTTTGGTCATGGCACCAATGGTAGCGCATGTCGTGCGACTGACGAACCCTGCCGTCTCCGTAAGGCAGCAACTCACCGGACGGCACCTTGAAGCCCTTGCTTGTTTCGCGAACGGCACCATCTGCCATCGGCTCGCAATGCTCGTCCTGGCAGCACTGTTTTTCGTACCAGCTATGTGCCGATGCCGTCGGCACTCCGAAGGCACACGCTGCGGCGATGATAGCGTCCAACCCGAGTGCGCCGCCGCGCCCGCCAAATGGCCAGATCATGATTTAATCCCTGATCAGGTTGAGAAAGTCCGGATAGATACAGCGATGGCCGAGGCCGTTTGATAGATAGGTCCAGGCCCGATCGGCGCTTGCGCCAACGCAGAACCACTCTCCAGCCGGGCGCGTCGTCGCGTGCTGACCACATTCATCGAAGGCCCCCCTTGCGGTAACCGAAGTCGTCACCAGCCACCGCACTCTTCGCGGACACGCCAGGTAGCCTTGGACTTCTGCGCTGGGCGATACGACTTCCTCATAGATTAGCACATACTAATATGCTAATCAAATGCGAAGGCTAATTCATGGCGCAGTTCCAAACCACTATTGCATTGATGTGGCTTGTCTTGGCCAGCGATGCGAACGCCCACGATTGGTACACTGGCAAGACTGACCCGGTTCTTCATTATGATTGCTGCGGCAATAAGGATTGCCACCCAATCGATTCCAGCCACGTCAGGATGACCAAAGACGGTTATTTTGTGAGGATGCCGCGCCCGACTTATATGAATGACCCGCAACAAGGGGAGTGGTTTATCCCCAGGGAGCGTGTCCAGGCCGCGCCCGATGATCGATACCATATCTGCGAGCGTTTAGTGACGTTTTATCGAACGATCATGCCCCATATGAAATTCGAGGCCTATCGGAGATTCAGATGGACGTGTTTCTTCGCGCCAAGGGGCACAAGTTCAATCGCGCAGACACACTAGTGTTGAAAGTCTGACGCTTGGTACCCGACACAGACTTCCGTTTTGGGTGGTTTCCTGTCGTACGTCTGGTTGACCGGAACGAGCAACCAGCGCCAACTCCTGACATTTGCGTCGGGAGCAGCGAAGGTCGCGTTCAGACCCTTCCTGGACGTTGCTCGGCCGCCCGGCCAGGCCGTGTACGGTCAGCCATCACTCCTCCGGCAAGCCCGCGATCCGCATGTCTTTGATCCAGCGGTCGAGGCTTCCGGGGGCGGTCCATAGCTTCCCCCACTCCCTGCGTTCCTTACTGATGGATTGACCGGGCGAGTCTTTAAGGAAAACCGCAAGCGCTTCCCTTGCCTCGCGCTTGTTTCCCAGACAAGCGTGGATTCCCGCAAGCATTCGGTGCGCGCCGCTCGGGATTGTGGACATTTTCCGCATCGCCGCCAGCGCGGCCCCGCAATCGTTCTTTTCCCAGAGCGCCCAGCCCATCTGCCAGTTGAAGTCGTCTGGGTAGAAAGGATCGATGCCCATGGCCTGCTTGATCCGATCGATCGCTTCGTCTGTCCGGCCAACATAGAGTAGCAGATCCGTGCTGCGGACCAGGATATCGGAGTTGCTGGGGTTCAGGGCGATTGCCTGATCGTACTGGGCACTGGCCTGCTCGACCTCGCCGGCTTCGGTGTGGATGCTGGCGCGGATATTATGCGCTTCAGCGTCATCAGGAGCGAGCAGGATGGCCTTGTCGGCGTATTCGGCCGCGCGCTTCAACGCCTCGTCACGGTCAAGTTCCTGCTCGTTCCAGCCGAACATCGCATCGTTGCGATAGGACCAGGCCAGCCCGATATAGCCGAACTGCGAGTTCGGATCTTCTTCGATCGCCTTGAGGTTCAGCTGCCGAAACAGCTCGTTCCTCGCGGCCGAGAAATCCTCTCGGATCTTGGCAATCCCCATCAGGTGATAGTGGAGCGCGCTGACCCTGGCGGCACCGCTCTGTGGCAAGGGGCGCTCGATCCTGCGCCCGACCCGTTCCGCAAGCGTGCGGATGATTTCCTCCTGGACGACGAAAAGATCGCCAATCTCCCGGTTGTAGGAGTTCGCCCAGACATGCGATCCATCATGCGCATTCAGCAGTTGGGCCGTCACTTTCAGCCGGTCTCCCACCTTCTGCTGGCTACCCTCAAGCAGGTAGTCGACCCCGAGTTCATCTCCGATCTGCCTGGTGTCGGTGGGCTTACCGCGGTACCTGAAACTCGAGTTCCTGGCGATGACTGCATAAGTCTTGCTTCGTGCCAGCTCGGTGATGATCCCCTCGGCAACGGCATCGCTCAGATATCCCTTGCCCGCTCCGGCACTGAAGTCATCGAAGGGAAGGATTGCAATCCTGGGCATGTCGCTCGAAGGAACCGGAGCGGCTCGCCACATTTCGGTGCCGTAGTATGCGCCGATCGCTGCCGCAACGAGAACGATTACAGCAAGAATGAAGCCAGCTCGCGAGAATCGTGACCTGGCTCGTCCCGTGCCGACGAAGACGTTTGGATCTGCCGCGCCCGATCGGTCAGCATTCAGCCGGTACCCTCGTTTGGGCAGGGTTTCCACGATTACATGCTTGTCGTCGCCCAAGGCACGGCGGATATCGGCGATGCATTGGGTAAGGCTGTCCTCGGTCACGAAGGTGTCGGCCCAGACCGCCTGCATCAGCGCGTCCTTGGATACGATCTCGCCCGGTCGCGCCGCGAGCACTGAGAGCACCTCGCGGGTCTGGCTGCGAAGATTGACCGCCTTGCCTTCGATGGTTCGGAGTTCTTTGCTTTTCGTCAGGAAGACAAAACCGCGAAACGTGATCGTTTCAGCAGATTTCAGGTCAATTTCGGGGGCCTTTCGGGACATTTCACCCACCTGGCGCGCTTCCTAACCCTATCCCATTCGACCGTCGCTTCCAAGCGATCCAGCAGCACCGGATGGGACGGAGGGCGACATGGATCGCACCAGGCTCATCATCGCGCTCGCTCTTCTTTTGGCAGCGCAGACGGCTGCAAAAGCGGATTCCCGCATCGCGAAACTCTGCGGCCCTGACCGAGTCAGGGAGACTAGGGGATAGCGATGGAGCAGTTTCTTCTAATTACCTTTCTGTTAAATTTTGACGGCACTGTAGTAGTCGGCAATCATGAAAATGGGTTTCCTCCCAAGGTGTTAGCTTCAGAGGCCGAATGCAAATGTCTGAAACATCAATATGAATTTGTCTGGCCCCCTGTTGGTCTTAAATATCTGTCAACCGCTTACATCTGCGAGAGGAAATAAATGATTGTCGCTTCTGGTTACAATGCTCAGACGATGTCCCAACCCCGGCGGTTACTATCTCGCCAGCCTCAGGGAGCAGGTCAGCGAGGGCGACCCTTGCATCATCCGAGCACGAGCGATGCTTCTAACTCTGCACCCGACCGGCCGCGACCCCCGATATGGACGCGACGAAGGCGCGTCTGTTGATGCACGAACGCACCGTGAAATACCTCTTCGTGCCAGCCATCCGGCGCGACCAACGTGGGCCATCCTGAGGTGAGGCCCAACCCATCGAAAGGCGGAGTCACCTGTAGAACCGCGATCAGACAACGCACGCACGCTGTATCGGCAAGCTTCCATTCTCGCCGTGCGCCCTCGGGCTGATGATGTCAGCCTCGAGAGGCTCAAGCGCAGGGGCCATTCAGTCGAAGGTCTGCAAATCATCCTTTTGCGGACCTAGGCCCGACAGAGAGCAAATGACCGCAAAGGGTCAGGGCTTCCCCTTGACCCGCCCTCAGGGAAGGTTTGCAAGGGGTCGAAACCGGAATTTTCGACTCCGGTACCAGGCATCAGATTCCACCACTAGACGACGGGTCAGGATGGGCATTTGCGCTTCATTTCCTGAAGAACGAGCAGGAGCATTACCATCTCGGCGCTCCCCGGCTGAGCGTTCTTCGGCAAGCGTTTTTCAAGCGCCTGCAGCTTCGCGCAATCCATATCAGCGAGGTGGTTTCTGATCGCCTCGATCGCATCACCAAGTTTCGCCACCAATTCGACCGCAACGACCTGCATCCGCCTCCGCTCCTCACGTTATATGAGGAGGCTCTAACGTATCCGGCGGCCTTTTGACATGCGGCAATTCGGGCATGCCCCGAACGAAAAGTGACATGGGCCTCTTGAACAACCCGAGAATGCCATCTGGCTCGCATCCAAGCATGCAAGCAGGGCCTGGATGCGACGACATGTTCCCTGTCGTCATTTCAATTAGATTTTGCTAATTTAGCAAGCTGACAGGTAGCAAGCACCCGAGTCAGACAGGCTAGAAATGCCTCCTCCGCGGCCGAAATTGGACCGCTTGGAGAATCCGGCCCGTCGTGGAGATGGAGGGTAGCATGGTCGGATACCTTCATGACGAATTGAATTCGCGATCCGACTCCACCTCCTGGCACGCGCGGCTGCGCGGCAGTTTGCCGACACCGATGGACCGAGCAGCCGGAGGGCCGGGAAAGCGGTCCAGTCCGTGGCTAGGACTGGCGGTCATTTCAGCCGCGGCACTTTGCGACCCGCCGGCACATGCCGCCGACACCGATACCGCGATGGCGAATGTCGACGTCGCGATAGCGTTCGCCGTGGATTTCTCGGCCTCGATCGACCCCACGACGGCTGACCTGCAGCGCGAGGGACATGCCGCGGCGCGCTCACCTCGACCGAGATCATCAGCGCCATCTCCGAGAATCGCATTGGCTGCATCGGCGTGACTTATTTTGAATGGTCGAGCGCTGGCCACGCTCGCACCGTGCTGCCCTGGACCCGCATCTGCGGACTGGAAGACGCCAAGGCAGCGGCGGCGGCGATCAGAAGAAAAGGCGACACTGGCTATATCCGTCGCGGCCGGGGCGGAACATCGGTCTCGGAGGCCATCGACGTAGGAAGTCTTCTGCTTGATCGCTTTCCGGGAAATGCGATGAGGAAGGTGATCGACATCTCTTCCAACGGCGAGAACAACGACGGACTGCCCGTTCAGCCGAGCAGGCAGAACGCCATCGGCAAAGGATACACGATCAACGCGATAGCGATTGCACCTGACGACGAAGACCCCAAGCAACCGCTGGCAACCTACTTCGCCCGGTCCGTCATCGGCGGCTCCCAAGCTTTCGTAATATCGCCGACGGGGCCTCGCGACTACACGGCTGCCCTTCGCCGCAAACTGGTCATCGAAGTCAGCATGAACGTACTCTATCGCCATCCTGCGTATGCAAGAGCGCCTGGATATTGCAGAGCCAGGGGATCGGAATTCCAGACGTGGTTTCAGCTAGCTGGGCTGATCGGCACGCCCCTATCGCCGAACAGCGCCGCAGCAGCAAGCATCGGCAGCTACGACGGGTTCCGACCAGATGCGCCACTCTCGTCATCATAGAGTTTGGCGAGCACACGCGACGCCTACCGTACCAGAAAGGCCAAACACTCCTCTGTCATCCTTCTGGCAGGCTGAGAACATTCGATCGTAGATACTGCTTGTGCACGTAAACTCGACTAACGAGAGCGACCTCGCATTAGTTCGTGCTAATTGACACAAAATGCATGCACGCCTACCCTTTGGGGCCCAATTATCGCTGCCCTTGGGGGCGGATTTTCAGGCTGAGACCCAGCTGATGTACCTGCTGTACCATTATCCCTATTCCCAACATTCCCGGCGGGTTGTGGCGTTGCTTGAAGAGGCGGGTCTCGAATACGAACTCCGCCACGTAGCCCTGGATCAGAGGGAGCAGATGTCGCCGGCCTACCTGGCTATAAATCCGAACCATCAGGTCCCGGCGATGCTCGATGGCTCGATCAAGATCTTCGAATCCAATGCAATCCTCCGATATCTCTGCCACAAGCACCGCTTGTCTGATTGGTATCCCGAGGATTTCGCACGGCGGGCGATAGTCGAGCAATGGCTCGATTGGAACCAGACCCATCTGGCCGGAGCAGTCATCGATATTGTCCTCAATGCTGTCTTCTTGGGTCCTCGTGGAGACCGCGAAGCCATCGCACGTGGACGGGCGCAGCTGGCCGAGCTTGCACCCATTCTGGAAGCTGGGGTTAAGGACCAGGCCTTTCTGTGTGGCGAAACGCCGACTATCGCCGACCTCTCAGTCGCATCCAACCTCACTCAGCTCAGCCTTGCCGATGCCGTGCCACAGCAAGCCGGGATTGACACTTGGTTCAAGCGGGTCAGCGCCATCGAAGGCGTGAAGCGAGCCTGCGCTCCCATCGCTCAGTCGTAGCAATTTTTGCGAGCGTCAGGCGCATCAGGCGTTATCAGCAGCCGCTTGACGACTGGAATATACTTACCGCAGGAGGCGGACTCACCAGGGATCAGCCAGCCCGAAGCCTCCTAAGCGGCCGACGCTGCTCTGTCCCCAGCGCAGTCGTGCTCGTCCTCAAGGGACGCTTTGCTCAAGCCCTTGCGGACTGCGCGCGCCAGCGCTGGACGCGACGGCGGGTCCGGGGTTCAGGCTTGAGGCTCAGTGCAGTGAGCGCGAGTTCTTGTCATGGAAAAATCAGGCTTCCGTCGAGTTCCTGAAGGCAGGCGTGACAGCGCACGGCCCAACTTGCCATTCTCGCAAAGAGCGGTCGAGGACCACCGACCGGACAATTGAATTCGTGCTGACGACCGCCTACGTTAGGCGGTTAAAACGCCTGAAAGCTTGGGGGATGGCGGTTTTGGGCGGATGAGGCAGACCGCTTGAAACCTTGACTTCCAATGAGGTAGCCCCTATATGTCGTGTCAGGCAGGCTGACCCTTCGGGGCCGCTGCCATGTCAACCAGGGCGGAAGCGTCTTGGTCTTGTACACCACGGTAATGGACACTGCATACTAAGACCCAGCTTCGGCTGGGTCTTATGCGTTTGGGATCCTGGTCTCCTTGAAGAGACACGTCCTGGCAAAATAGCTTAAGTTTCTGCGGGAAATCGTCTTCTGATGGATCACCTTCGGGTGAGCCGAGAGGACTTCCATTCGAACTGAGCAGCCATCGCCGAGCGGTTGAAGGCAGTACACGACAGCCCACGTGTGGCCATCTTCCATCTCGACGAAAACAAGGTTGTCGACGCCGCCGTAGCTTTTCGAGACGTAGGTCAAGCCGTTGTTCTCGATCTGCCATCTTATGGCAGCTCCCAGCCCTTTCGACATCTCATAACGACCGCCATCGAACGTTCTTTTCGTGCCGTAGTGGTCGACCGCATGGTGTTGTTCGCCATGCTTGGTCCGCTCGGTATAGACGTGGTTCGAAAAAGCTACCTCGACCAGCAGATCGGTCCCGGCAGTCGCCCCCTTTCCGGGGATCGAGGCCGAAAACGCCTTCAAGTGCGTCAGGTCGTAAGTGGTTCCGTCGATGGTGATGGAGGGGTGTTCGTTTGGGATGCTCACACACGCGCTATACCTGTATGCATAGCGGCCTCCAACCGATAAATTGCATCTCCGGCCTCACCAAATGGAGGCAGTCGAAATCCGGAGCTTCCCGGGTTCCCTCAGCAGCCAACGCTGGTGCACGCGCAGCCGCGCACATAGACTTGCACCGAGGGGGAACATGAATCAGACTGTTTGGGCTGTTCCACAAAACGAGCCGCCACCGAGGCCGTCGGGCGTCATTTCAGGCTACCATGAAAGCGCCCTCTGCCAGGTTTACCAAGACGGCAACGACAGCTCAGCAGCCGCGTCGAGATCGATGCGAATCCTCGAAAGGCCCGTGGCTCTTTTTGATGTCCCGGCCACCCGCAGGCGTCCCTCGAAAATCGCGTTGATGAGTTTGGCGACCGGAACATTGAGCTCGCGTGCCGCAACGGGCATCGGCATGGTCCGAGCATCTGTCGCAAAATCCCCGTCCCGGAGCTTCAACAGCTTCCTGACGAGCCGATCCGGCTCGTCAGGGGAGAAGAACCCGTACACCGCTCCGGTCGCCCGGACGAACGTATCGATGAGTCCGTCCCGGCGAAGCGGCGTGAGTTCCCTGTAGGCGACATCGAGCTCCGCTGCGACGTGCTCCTCGCCGATCCGTCCGCCGACATGGCGCACGAGCCAGGCCATGGTTTCCGGATCGATGCGTTCCATTCCCACCGGCTGGTTCCAGGCCTTCGGCCGCTTGTGACGCAGCACGACCAGAAGCGCGTCCGGGCTGTAGTCGCACAGGTATCCCGCGTGGCGCAGGGCGAAATATCCGTACGGCACGTCGTAGCCGCCGATCCCGGGCGCGTGGCGGATGGTCCACCGCCGGATGGCGCGCCTGATGGTCTTCTTCATCGGCGTTTCATCCCCGGTCGTCAGCCAGACCCGGAATTCCTTCGAATGCATCCTGTGCGGGGCCTGGAGCTTCTGGCTTCGGGTGCTGTAGATGCCGGCGAGCGTCGCCTCGATGGTCGTCGGGAACTCTGTGATCGTACGGAATCCTGCTGCCATCAGTTGATGCCGACCTTCGACCGTGTTCGCGAAACCTTTCTCCTGGAAGGGGTCGAGAACGAACTCGCCGACTATCCGGACGGTGTCTATCACGTCGAACATCGGTAATTCGTCGAGCCAGGGAACTGGGCGCCGCGCATGTCCCAGGAAACGGTCGATCAGGTAGGAATCGAAACCGCAGTCGATCCAGGCGGGGCGCTTCGCGGGCGTGTCCTTCAGCCATCGCCCGCATCGGCATGCAACGAGGCTGGCCGAGCGCGCCCATCTCGTTTTCGCGCCGCAGGCGCAAGCGTCGTGGAGGAGCATCCCGTGGCGCGGGCAGGAGGTGACGTGCGTCAGGTCCCACCATGTCCGGTGTGACCCGTTTTCGGCGAGGCACGAGGGACACCAGCGACGCTCGGAGATGGCGTAGTCCCGCCGCCGGAAGCGCTGGCCCATCAAAGAGACGATGACGCCCTCGAAGACGGGGGAGGCGTGGGCCAGGACATCGGCGTCGACCCGGCAGAAGCGAGCGACAACCTTGGGGTCGATGCTCGTGACCAGCCGTCCCGAGTCGCTTCCGAGCAGGCCTCGGAAGTAGTTCGCGGCGCCGGGCACGTTCAGGTCGGCCGCCTTTACGAGCATGGCGTGAGCAGGTTCATAAGGTTCCTGCGACGGGCGGAGGGGCAGGGGAGCTTGCCCTCTTGGAAGGAGGCTCATTCGGCAGCCTCCGCGGCCGCCTTCCGCCGGCGTAAACCCGATCTCTCTTCGATGCCGTTCACCAACAGGTCGACGTAGCGCTTGGGGAATTTCACGGACTTGAGGCTGATGAAGGGATTCCCCGCGTACCGAGCGGCTTCAGTTCGTCGAAAGCGACAGCGAGGTGATCAAGTTTCAGCACCCCTGCGAATGCTTCCAGCGCGATGCCGTTCGCGCGCACCAGGAACAGGCTGGTGATCCCGGCCAAGCCCCATGAGGCGACCGACAGGGCCTCGCTCCACTCCGACAGGGGCGGAGGACTGCGGAAAGGCATGGCCTCGACAAAGGCGTCGAGGAAGTCCTCGTAGTCATCCCGGTCGCTATCCAGGGTCCAGTCGTAGGCGCTCACCGTATGCTTCAGCCGCGTGCGGCGCTTCAGCTGTAGGTTCCGCTCCAGTAGCGACATGGAACTCGGCATCCCCGCAATCACAATCTGGCAGCTGTTGAAGTTAGCCAGTTCCTTGATCATGTCGGCCGCGAGGAACCTGCGATCCATTGTCCTCAGGTCCGCAAGGTGGTTGGACTCATCCAAGATAAGCAACTCCACACGCTGTGCACGAAGGTGGAAGTCGATGAGGAGGGTGAGCTCATCCTGCGTCCGCCGGTGCGGGACCGGCACATCGAGGCCTGCCAGAATGCGACGCTGAAGCGAATGCTTGTCCGCACCGGACGGCACGTGCACAAGCAGAACCTGCCGCCGCACTCCCTGCTCGTCGACCTGCACCGAGAACTCCGCGGCATAGCGTTTGAGCGCGGCGGACTTGCCGGCGCCGCTCATGCCGCTGACCAGCATGACCCCCGCCTCCCGAAGGGGGCCGGGATCGTAGTGCAGGTGATGGAAGGCGAGGCGGTCCGAAAGGCGGTCGAACTCGCGATGCCTGATCACCATGTCTTCGAGCGCCACGTTTGCTTCCGCGGCACACCGAAGCGGATCAAGATTCAGGCGGGCCGCTAAGGAAGGCGGCATTTCCACCCGGTACGGCTGGCGGGAAGGCTGGTCAGACATTGTCTAGCCTCCCCAGCCTGCGCCTCACCCGGCCGCTTGGACGCCTTGGAGCCTTGGGCGCGGCGTCCTTCCCGTCTGTCGGCTGGCGCCCATCCAACGCGGGCGGAGTTCCGTCTCCAAAGGACTCGTGATCGAGCAGCGCGAGCGGCTCGTCGGATCCCGGCGCGTCCTCCGGCAGTTCGGTCGGTTCCTTCAGGTAGGTCCTGTGCGCCTTGAGTACGGCATCGATCTTGGCGGTGCCTCCGTTGGCGACGCGCTGGGCGTACATGTCCTCGGCCATGCGCGCGAGACGCTGCTTCGCTTCCATGAGCTGATGCACGGTGATCACTCCTTCCTTGGCGGTTTCCTTGGCGTGCTCCACGATCACCGAGTGTCGGTACTCGGAGAGGCCGCGGGCGTAGTGCATTTGCTTGCAATAGGCGGGGACGGCGAGCGTGCTCCCAGACCGCTCCGGGTCGGGAAACAGTGCCCAGGCGGTCGAAATGTCTTCAGAGCGGTACTTCGCCTCGATGTCGCGCATGATGCCATCGAGGCCGCCGTGATCCTCGCGCAGGGCTCCGATGGCATCGGAGTTGTACTCCAGGCCGTGCATGCGGAGGCCGTTCTTGTTCAGCGTCCGCGAGGGCACGTACTTGCCCATCATCAGCCGGATTTCTTCCTTCGAGGGAGGAGCGTCGACGGGCATCTCGGCAGTCCACTTCTCCCAGGCGTCGCGCGGAGTCATGCCGTGGGAGTGGTGGACCGCCTCGTGGTACTCCTCGACGATCCAGTAATCGATGATCAGCGGCAGTTCCCGTAGGGTGACAAGCAGCGGTCCAGAACCGGGCGACAGGGACCTGCGGAGCCGACGCGGCAGGATTCGCAAGGCTCCACCTGCGCTGCCTTCCTTGAAGGTGCGGATGAACCGCTCGACGCGACCCTTGAGCTTCGGGCTTGCCGGAGGAAGCGGATGAAGCACCGTCCCGGACCTGTATGATGCGTCCTCGATATGGTGAGACAGGTAGGGGGAACCCATGTCCGACTTCAGGACCTGGATCTTGCCCGCCATCGTCCATGTCTTCGAGAAGATCGGCTTCCCGTCTTCGTCGAGGCGCCCGGACAGGTCCTTCGGATATGCCGCGTGCTCGTACCCCTTGCAAACCGAGTCGCTCGTAGGCCCTCCAAATCCCACATAGCGCCCGACCACGGCTTGCGTTGCCTGGTCCAGGAAGAGCGACACGACGGGGAAGCCGAGTGGAAACCAGTCCTCGTCGTCGACGACGAAGACGCCGGTGAGGAACATGTCGTCGCCTTCGACCACGGCGAGCGGCTGCGTCACCCGGGGCCCGGCCAGCGCAGTGTCGAAGGCCTTCTTGGCGTGCTCGGCTCCATAGGACCTAGCTGCCCGATACTTGGCTGACCGCCTATTCACGCGATCGCGGACATACGCCGGGGACACGAGCTTCATCCAGTCGACGTCGCCATCCGCGTCCACCGGAAGCTCCACCCCGTCGACGGTTCCGGCCTTGCGATAGACCTTCTCCCACGTCCGGCAGGCCAGCATGATCGCATGCTGTCGAACGATAGGCTGGCTCCCCCAGCCCCTGTATCGAGCATCGACGGCCTCTTCGACAGCGTCTTGGACGAAACCAGGCTTGCGCGTCGTGCGGTTGCCCTTCCATGCGTGCTTGGGAGCGAGCGCCAGCGGCTTCCTGCCCGAAGCCTTCCATTTTCGCAGATGGCCAGCAGCGGCGCGAACCCCGATGGACGCTACGCCACGAGGAGCGGCGACTTCGGCGAGCGCTTCCCTGATAGCGGCAGACTGGGACATGCCCCGAGCAGGATCCTTCACTGCACGCTCCATGGTGTCCGCGATCCGGCGGCGGTAAGCCAAGACCAGATGGTCCCGATCAGAAAGACGGAAGGGATCGGGCAGTTCAGCGTCCCTGGCCCCGTTCGCGAGGGAGCCGTCCTCGCTGCCGATGCTCAAAGGACCCTTGCCTCCGATGCCGAGGGTGACCTCGTCGTCGGTCACCACGAAAGCGTACTGGGGGTCGCGGACGGATCGCGCCCAATATCCAACCGGATCGGTCGCGCGGTTCTCGACCTTCGCGGCGACACCGTTGTAGGTGACGAGCGTTCCGCGCTCGAGACGGAAAACGGTCATGTCGGTTTATCCCTTCTTGGATGTTTGCGATCAGGTTTGGGGGATACTGACCACGTCATCGGCGGCAGCGCCGAAAGCGTGACGAAAAGCCGGTCCGACCTTGGCCCTCGAGAACGAGGCGGCCATGCCACACGTGATGAAGCAGTCCTCCGAGGCACAGCTTCGTCTCGATGCCGCAGGCGGTCGACACTTCTTGCGCGGTAGCGCCGCCGTCAGGAACGGCACGGAAGATCGCGCGCAGATCAAGTTCGGGCAGGCGGCTGCGTCCGAAGCTGTTAAGGAGCTTGGCACGGTCGAGTCGCGGCTGCGCGCCGAGCGGCTCCGCGCGCAGGCAGCGATACCGGATGCCGCGTGCGGCCAAATCATTCGTGAGAGACGCCGTCCTGACGGCGGTCGACGGATGGCTGAACCGGGTATCTGGCTCGATGTCGACATACACGTCGCCCATTTGGGTGCGGACCTCGAAGTCCGGCGCGTGCTCCCGCAGTTTCGTGCCGTCGTGCCACTCCACGAATTCCGGCCGTGCGCGGATGCGCACCACCGTCGGCTGGATCTCGGTTAGGAACAGGAAGTTCAGCTGGCCGTCGCCCCAGAAGCTGAGCTGGTATCCCGCGCGGTAGTGCGGGAATTTCCCGGCCCGCACCCAGCGGCCCTCCGGCTTCAAGTGGCAGGGAGGCGGCTCGACGTAACGGAACGGCATGTCCACGCGGATGACGTCGTAGGAGCCGTTCGCGAGATCCGCACGGGTCAGGAAACCATCGGGTTGATCGGGGGCGGGGGAGGCGTTTCGTTGCATGTTCGATCTCCAGGATCGGAGGCGCACGCCGTCCATCGCTGCCGGAAAATCGGCAGACGTACGCGCGCTTCTGTATGCCGCTCACGCGAACGGCATCGCTGCGTTTTCGGGATGAATAGTCGAGTGGTGCCCGGCGCTCGGAAGCGTCAGGTCAGGCGGATATTCGCCGGTCTATGGATATGACGAGACGCATGACGTCCTCGCTCCATGAATGCGGGATGCTTCCCGCGCAGTTAGCCCAAGTGGAACAGAGCAAGAACATCAAATCGCGGAAGAATGCAACCCCGATTTTTCGTCGAGGGCACAAGGCATATGACGGCCACCGGTGAATCATTAAGCTTTCGCTTTTATCCATGGTGTCGCCACCTCCGTTTTGAATGATCGGGTGTGCAATTCTGTCGTCGACCCGGAGGTGGTCGGGGAGGGGCGGCTCGTGACCGCTCCTCCCCCTCCTTCGCGTCGTCTCGAATTCCTCTCTTCCAGCGGGTGAGAGCGACGCGTCTCCAGGTCCATGCCCGCGACGTCACCTCAAACTTGGGCGCCCGTCAACCCCGCGATTTATGTCGTGCATGTCGACCAAAGCCTTGCATTCGTTAAGGAATCGATGGTTTCTAGCCGCCCCGCACGTCAAGGATTGGCGGCCAGCGGACGGCGCGTCAGGCGTGTTCCAGACCTCTGGCCGGCGTCGCGCCTGAAAGCAGTTTTCGGATTCGCCGCCTCGAAGTCTGCGAGCCAAGGGCGTTCTCCCGGTTAACGATTGCCCGGTACCGTCCGTTAACCATAAGAAAAGATCGCCGCCGACCAGAGGGATTTCGCCCTGCAGGGATCCGGCCGATCCGTCATATTCGCCAAGACCCGCTCGCTCCCTCAGTTGGGCTCGATCCTCCACATGTGTTAGTTGTCTGCCATGGCTGAGGGGTACGAGTCGCCCGAATGGGCGGAACCAGACGACGATTCCGAATTCCGGACTGGCTATGATCCGTCCTCCCCATGGTGGTCGGTCTCGTTGCTCTTTCCTCGTCCATCGAAGCTGTCCGACGAGGAGATGCAGCTTCATTTCCGGGATCGGGACGGCCGCTGGAGCAAGCAGACCAAGGCCGCCGTCCTCAAAAATGGGGCGATCGGGCTGGACCTCAACGACAACTGGGCCTTGGTTGAGCCAAGTTGGCGTTGTCCGTGCTGCGGGCGCGTCAAGGCCGAGATTTTCCGGCTGTCGAAGCGAGGCGTTCTGCTGGCCAAGCTTGAACTTCACCATGACCACATGCGCGACGAGGTCTGGCCGCGGGCCGAAAAGCTCTATGGTCCGGATTGGAGAGACACTGCCGTTCCCGGAGCCACCAACGTTCTCGATCCCATAGAGGACGTGGTTTCCCGCTTCCGTGAAGCGCTGGTTTGTTCGGAGTGCAACACCGCTGACGGAAAGGTGAAGGCCCAATACCGCTCCGAGATCGACCCGCGGTTCACCTTCACAGTTCTTGAGATCGCAAGGTTCGTCAGGGCCAGGGCCAATGCGGATCATGACATCGACTACGACGCTGCTCTTATGCTCTGGCGCGAACAGGAGAGGGGACATCGGGCGCGTGTCGAATTGCTCGACGCTCTCCTAGGGAAACTCGGCGATGGACTCCTTGCCAGTGAACGCACAGGCGGTAACGGCCTGCGTCCGATGTGGATGAGCATGGAATCCGATGAACTCCTCAGGAGGGGCTTCATCGACGAAGTCCGGGATGACGAGCGATGGGGCCTGCTCACCGGCTACAGGCAGGAGTTCCTGGCGCGTTCAACCTCCAGGGATTCGGCCTCTCTACCGTCAATTCGCGTCACGTCGCGCGCGGAAGGGCCAACGGACGAGGAATTCGCCGCATATGTTGACCGCGTATCCACGAAACGCTGGAGCGCCACGCCGGAGGGATGGATTTGTCCCGTCTGCTCGCGAAACAAGCGGGAATTGCTTCGCAAAAGCGGCAAGAACAAGTGGACGGGAGGCATACGCGAACATCAGGAATACGTGGATGAAAGCGACTCCGAAAGGATTGCTGTCCGGCGACGCCTGTTTCCAGGATTCACCAACAAAGCCTGGATATGCGGCTACGACACCATCCACTTGTGTTCTGACTGCTCTGAGATTTCCAGCTCGGTGCGACAGCGCAACCGCAGTTTGGAATCCGCGTACCTGAAGCTGACGGATCTGCGGGACTGCATAAACAGTGCGTTGCCGCACCGGGTTCATGACATAGACTTCCAAGAGGCCGAGCTGCGCCTGGTGCGCAACGGGGCATACCACTCGGCCTGGGAAGCATGGTGTCGCTACGATTCCTTGCTAAGCACGGTCAGGCTGAAAATGAACTCCTGGCCTCGTGCCGAAGGGTTAGCGGACTTGGCCGAAGACCTTCGGGTATTCCACCGTATCGAGTCGCTTCAAGAACGAGAGGCCCTGAGCCAATGGCTGGCTGACGAGGCGTTCAACGTCCGCACACGAAGGCAGATGGTATCCGAGTGAGTGCAAACTTATGGCTCGAAATACCTAACTTATGACTCAAGATGCACCCAGCGTTGGCGTCGCACCTCTCAGCAACTCAAAGTTGCATAATAGACGTTTTGTTGCGAACTTAAGGCGGTCTACGACAAGACGAACACCAGCCAATCGGAGCTCGCACTACTGGCGGCCAGGATGAGCAATCGCTAGCCGGACCTGACTACAAGCGCCCTAGGCCCGGCGAAGCGGCATAGCCGTCAGGCGCACGCTCCCGGGCTCTTGACCACGCTTTCAGGTACGCTCGCTTCGAAACTCACTGAACCCGAGCATTGGCGTTCGGGTCAGTGGCCGGATTCGGATCTGCGCGCTCGTCGGGCGCTAGCCATGTCGTTAACGTGACCTGAACCCGCAACGTCGTATTCGAACTTCTTCGGAGGTTTTGATGTCGAAGGACAGATTGCTGGCGGAAGCGTGGCTGGAAGCCTTGGCTGTCGGGACCGCGACGGACGGCACGATCGAGACCTACCAGGACGATCTCGACTGCTACCTTGGCTGGCTCTCTTCCGTCGGGCTCCGGCTGTCAGGCATGACGTTCGCCGGCCTTATGGGCTATTTCGGCCATCTTTCCGCGAAGGATTACGCCGAGGCGACCGTCGCCCACCGCAGGGCCGTCGTTCGGACCTTGCACGCCTGGCTCTTCGCCGAAGGCCATGCGGAAAGAAACCCGGCTGCGCTGCTCGAACCCATGCGGCGCTCAAGGAACGTTCCGTTCGTGCTTTCGATCGAGGAGACCGAGCGCTTCCTCGATGCCGCCCACGCGCTCGCATCCGACCGCAGCCTCGGCCTGTACAGGCGGGCGGCGTACGCGAGGCGCGCCGCGCTGTTCGAAGCACTGTATTCCTCAGGGATGCGCATCACTGAGGCGGTCCGCCTGCCAGCCTCGGTGCTCACCAATAACGGCAAGATGTTCAACATACGCGGCAAGGGCGACAAGGAACGCATGGTGCCTCTAGGGTCGCGTGCCGTCGAGGCCATGCGGCTCTGGCGTTCCCTGGCGGCGGAATACGGAGTCGTTTCGCCGAAGTGGCTGTTTCATTCTGTGCGCGACGGCAGCAAGCCTACTTCGCGCTCTGCGGCGTTCAGGGACGTCCGGGAGACCGCCGAAATGGCCGGGTTGGCGCGGCCGGACGAAGTGAGCCCGCACGTGTTGCGGCACGCCTTCGCCACACACCTGCTGTCAAACGGGGCCGACCTCAGGGCGATACAAGCGCTGCTTGGCCACGAGGACATCGGCACGACGGAGATTTACACTCATGTCGACCAAAAGAGATCGATCGAATTGGTGATGATGCTTCATCCTCTCGGGGCGGGCGAGAGCTGATCCCAGCCCTCCGCGTCAAGCCTACCGAGAGGCCGAAGCAAGGGACCGTCGGATCTGGACCGCGTTTTGGCCTGCAACCGCATCGTGCCGAGACATTCAGCTTTCCTCTGATCCGCTCTTTATCGACAAGGTGCAGGACATCGTCCGGGGCGGTGATCGGTCAGTGCTACAAGCGTCACCGGGCCACCGAATTCCTCGATTTCCTGAAGCGGATCGACGCCGAAATGCCCGATAGGCCGGACGTGCATATGGTGAAGGACAACTATGCGATCCCAGAAGACGCCGAGGATCAAGGCCTGGCTTGCGCGCCGCCCATACTGGCGTGTTCACTTCACGCCAACGTCGGCATCCCGGATCAATCAGGTCGAGCGGTGGTTCGCCGAGCTGACGCGAAAGCAGTTGCAGGGCGCCGTAGGCGGTCGAGCGCCAATGTACAAAGGATGACCGCAGCCAAGGACGATGCAAAGGCGATCAGCAGTTCCGCCCGATCACCATGAACGAGAAAGGTCCGATCTTCATGGTCTGGCCCTTCGATCGCCTGCCCGCCTCCTATGTCCCAGCCCGTAATGCTATCTGGGTCTTCTTCCCGGTGGTGCTGCGCGCGGACCAATGAGATTCGGAACCAGCCGCTTTTTTGCTGCCTTGCCTTATCTCGGGCTGGCGCTCGCCCTCCTCCTCAGCACTTGGGCATTCGTCCGATCGGACGGCTACAGGCAAGAGACGGACGAGATCCTCAACCAGACCTACGAGATTCAGTGGCGTGCGACCCAGGTGCGCGAGCGGCTTGTCAGGGTCCATGGCCATATCCGTCTTGCCGACGAAGCCGGCAAGCTCGATCCTGACATCAACCGGCAAATGGCTCTTGTTAGCGTCAACATCGCTCAGCTTCTGGCGCTGCCGTACCTGCAGCATTTCTTCCCGCAGAAAGACATCGAACTCCTGGAAAACGTGCGTCGGACAGTCGAGCAAAACGTCGCGCCGGCCGTCGAAGCTGGTTCCAATTATGCGGATGCCCTCGACCACATGACCAATCTCGAACAGGACATGTACGAGATCTCCAGCGCCACCGTTGATCACAGCATGACGCTCCAGGAGACTGCTCTATAGCCGCATCCCGCAACTGGTTCATGTTCGCGATTGCGCTGGGACTGGTCGCGATCTTCTATCTCATAACCCATCAGCGTCACGCTTACGTCAGCCGTCGCGATCGACACATGCGCTCATTCGCCTCGCTGTTCGCGCATATGACGCGCTCCCGCGTCACCGCTTTGCGACTGTTTCTGGAGGGCACTGGTTCGGAGCAACCTCCGAGAGAAGAGATGTTGAAGGCTGCCCGCAGTGCTGCGAATGAGCTCGAATCCATCAATGACGGGTTGCTCAAGATCGCGTTTTCGCAACGAGATTCGCATGTCCTCCCGCTCGCCAAGCTTTTGCTGGACCTCAAAGATCGGGACGGCATCGTACAGCTGTCAGTCGATTCCGAGGCGGGAATACAAGCAGTGCCGGCAACCCAGTTTCAACTGGTGCTGAGCGAGCTCGTGCAGAACGCGCTCACGGCGGTCGAAAACACCGACAGGCCGAGCGTTGTCGTAAAGGCATCGGTCGTGCACCGGCCTATTTTTCGCCGCAACGTTCTGTTCCTGGAGGTCGCAGACAACGGTGTCGGCATGACGCCAGAAGTCCTGCGCAAAGCAAAGACGCCCTTCTTTTCGACCCGGGCCGGGAATCGGCCTCGGCCTCACCGGCTGTTCCCAGATGGTCGCCACACTCAATGGGAGGCTTTTCATCGATAGCAAACCCGGAGCGGGCACTGTCGTCAAGGTCCGCATCCCAATCGGTGCATAATGATTGGCCTCATCGGGCGCCGGCGGCTCAGAAGAGTTCAGAGTCTCCCGCCCAGCAATGAGACGGGTTGTGTAAGTAAGATCGATCTGTATACGGAGATTTAAAGTAAGTCTACTGCCGCAGTACTGATCGATCCTGGATTGTAATCGAGAGGACTTGCAGGCGATTAATCTCTTGCAATACAAAAAAATAATAACTTGACCGAAGAACGCCGCGTAATGTATGATATAGAACTTAGAAATCGGCCAGCTATTTTGAGCCGCATCTGACCTGCCACCGAACTGTCATCCAATGGCGATTAGAGCCGCGACCACGCTTGCTCCGATACCATTCTCTGGATCGCCGGAAGGTAGAGTTTCCCGGCTTTCTCACGATGGCGGGCTGGCGGCGCCATCGGGATTGAGCAACGAGATCGGGGCCTTGTGCCCGATCGCCCCATGTGGGCGTTCCTCGTTGTAGTATCTGCGCCAATCCTCCAACTTTTCGGCGGCGTCGGCAAGGGTAAGGAACCAGTGGGCGTTCAGGCACTCCGCCCGGAAGCGACCGTTGAAGGCTTCGATGTAGGCGTTATCCGTCGGCTTTCCCGGCCGGGAGCTATGGCGGAAACTGGGTGATGACGGTTTGAGGAGAGCGGCGTATCGAGGCGGGTGATGAAGCCTGCCAGAACCTCTCAAGGAGAGTGATACGCCATGAATGAGACTACCAATGTTTTGCGTCTTCGTCAGCCCGACGAAATTGATGATCCCCTGACGGATGTGCTTCGCACCGGGGGGCGCAAATTGCTGGCGCAGGCGATCGAGATCGAGGCCGAGACGTTTCTTGCCGAGATGCGGGATCTCAAGCTTGCCGATGGCCGTGACCGGATTGTCCGCCATGGTCACGGCCCGGAGCGGAGCATCCAGACGGGCATCGGTCCGGTGCCAGTCAGCCGGGTGAAGATCCGCGACGTGTCGAACTCCAGAACCCGGCAAGCCCGCCGGATCGACACGTCCCACTCACCGCACGTCTCCGCCACCAGCTCGCGTTTGCGACCAGGCCTCACTTTTCGGCGGATCACGTCTTGCAGCATCTCCTTGTCCAATGACAGGTCGGCGACCAGCTTCCTGAGCTTGCCGTTCTCGTCCTCAAGCTGCTTCAGCCGCTTCATCTCCGTCGGCAGCAGTCCGTCGTATTTCTTTTTCCAGTTGAAGTAGGTCGCCTGGCTGATTCCCGCCCGGCGACAGATCTCGGCAACAGGAATCCCGTCCGCTCCCTGCTTCAGAATAAACGCCTTCTGCGCGTCCGAAAACTTCGATGCCTTCATCGTCTTCCGCTCCTCCCAGCCAAGGGATGTTACCGCGGAAACTCAACTTTCGAACGGGTCCAGTTTTCAGGGGTCAGAGCAACGCCAGCCCATCACCCACATTCTCGACTGGTTCCATCTGTCGATGCGGCTCCGTCATATCGAACAGGCGTGGGAAGGGCTCAAGAGCGTCGGCAATCTGAGTATTTACCTTCGAGACACTGCGCTTCATGTGCCGCGGCTTCGTCATCTCCTCTGGAGCGGCTACGTCAGGGAGGCGACGAGAGCCGTGAGGGATATGCTTTGCCAGTTGGAGCAATATGCTCGGCTGCCGGATGCCAGCAACAAGCTCAAGCGCTTCTTCGAACTGGTCAGCAATCTTCAGACCCATCTGATCCAGAACAAAACCTCCCTGGTCGACTACTGCCAACGATATTGGTCGCATCACCCGATCTCGAGTGCCCCAGCCGAATCCGCCGCCAACAGCCTCGTGAATGCCCGCATGAACAAAAAACGTCAGATGCGCCCTCCCGCAGGAGCTCACAGGGTACTTCAGGTCCGCGCGGCGGTTGCCGATGGTCGATTGAAGTGCAGATTCCGACGATTTACCGGACGGCATTCCGATCAAAAGCCGGACGCGATTGGAGTGCACCCCCAGACTGAGACAAGGAAAATCGCGGACAGTTTCCCCGCGTTCAGCTATGCCGCCATTTCCACTCGTCGTCTACCTGAATGCATCTGTTCGTATTCCTCCGGCGTGAGATAATCGAGCGCCGAATGCAGGCGCTGCGTGTTGTAAACGGTCTCTATGAAAGCGCCGATACGCCTGCGGGCATCATCAGCGTCCTTATAGGCGAGACCTTGCACCTCTTCCTGCTTTAGCGTTTTCATGAAGCTTTCCGCCTTCGCGTTGTCGTAAGGATTTCCGACACGGCTCATGCTCGCCTGGATGCCATGGAGATGCAGAAGTTCAGAGTAGGCCCCGCAAGCGTATTGAACTCCGCGATCGGAATGATGGACAAGACCCCCAGGAGCAGGCCGGCGATCGGTGATGGCCATCTCGAGGGCCTCAATGGCAAGGCTTGCTCTGAGATGCGTGTCCAACGCCCACCCGACCACCCTGCGGCTAAAGGCGTCAAGCACAACGGCAAGGAAAGCAAACTCCTCAGCCAGATGCAGGAAGGTGATATCGGCAACCCATAGCTGGTTGACCCCACTGAGGATCATGCCCCTGGCAAGGTTCGGCACGACTTGCCAACCGTGCCTCGAGTTCGTCGTTGCAGGAACAAAGGGCCGCGCGCGCAGGCACAGCAGATTGTCTTCACGCATGATGCGTAGAACGCACTTGTGATTGACTTGCCATCCCTCCCGACGCAACAGGGCTCCAATCCGGCGGTAACCGTAGTGCGCGTTTACGAGAGCCAACTTTTGAATGAGATCTCGCAAACCTGTCTCGGCCCGACGAGGGGCCGAGTCTAGCCAGTGACGGTAATAACTCGCGCGGCTGATACCCGCGAGCCAGCACATTCGATCGATGTTGAATTCGCCTTGCGACAGGCCGGTCGTCATCTTTTCGATGACTTTGAAGATCCCGTTTCGCCAGGAGCGCTGCTCCGGCGCTGATCTTCCTCGAAGTGCCGCAAGGCTTCGCGAAAAAAATCGAGATCGAGCTGCTGTTGCCCGACTTTCTGCTCTAATTCCTTGATCCGGCGCCTGGCCTTAGTCAGAGCCTTTTCCTGAGGCGCGGGCGGATCGACTGCGCTCTGCAATGGCAAGTCCCCGTCAACTCCTCCCGCCACTCTCGCCGGCCGGCCGCGCCGACGTGACTTCAGGTTACCACGAAGCCTGAGATGATCGCGCCACTCGTAAAGACGTTGGCGGCTGACGCCGACCTCATCTGCCAACTTGGTGACGGCTTCGCCCGCCTCCATGCGCTGGAGAAGCTCCCGCTTTTGGTCCTCGTGAATGATTCTTTGCCGCCTGGCCATGCCCCAGTTTCCTCTCTTTGCGGGGAAACTGTCCGCGATTTTCCTTGTCTCAGTCTGGGGGTGCACTCCATCACTGTCCGGTTTCATTGGAATACGCAATTGAAGCAAGCCAAGTTTGCCCTTGCGGCTTGACCCCCAGCTTTTTCCCGCTCCCGTGGTCCGACTGGATACTACGAGATGATCGACGGCGTTGTCACGTTGTTTGAAATGTGACCGCGTGAGGCCGATACCGCGCGCTCGACAGACGTAATCACATCAATCGGGTGCTTCGTCGTAGGGACTACTCCTAGTGTTTGCACTTGGTCTTCCGATGTTCGCCATCACCTCACGAGACAGTACTCACGGTGGGCTATGACTGAAGGCGATCCTTTTATCTTCGCGGGTCAGAGGGCATTGAAACTGGCAGCGTTTGCCGTGGGTGGCGGAGCGCTCTGGTTCGGATGGACGTTCCCGTCCTATCGGGGGCGGCCCGGGCGCTATCCCGACGATGTCATGTAAGGGAAAGAGTGATCAGCGCTAGATGGGCCGCAGACGGATGACGACGTCGACATGGGCGATTTCCATGCCTTCGGGCGGTTCCGGCAAATTGTCGATCACAAGATTGTTGATCGGGATATCTAGCATCTCGTTGTGGCCTTTCACGAAGAAATGGTGGTGGTCGGACACGTTGGTGTCGAAGTAGGTCTTGGCGCTTTCCACGGCGAGAACGCGGATCATGCCCGCTTCGGTGAACTGGTGCAGCGTGTTGTAGATGGTGGCCAGCGATACAGGAACATTCGCAGAAACGGCTTCCTCGTGGAGCTCTTCGACCGTCAGGTGGCGGTCACCCTTGGCAAACAGTAGATCGGCCAAGGCAACGCGTTGCCGCGTCGGGCGCAGGCCCGCCATCATCAGTCTGTTCTTGATTGCCAATTCGGCAGCTACAGCCATAAAGGGAACTCCAATCCCTACCGGTATTCCTAAATGGGCCGATCTGGCGCATGCCTAGTTGATGCGCTTATGATCTCGCCTCACCTGCATTGCAAAGTCCCCTTGGCATATAGGGAACGGTACGGGGAGATTCTGGCTCTGACCCAGAACCAGAAATCTCTCCGCATCGTCCCGCATGGTTCCCATCGTAGCCTGCTCAAGGTGCTCAGGCTGGACCGACCAGCTAGGCTCTCCCGACGATCGGGTTCATCGTGTCGTCGCAGAGCCTGTCGCCGACTTTCAGGCTTTCGAAGTAAGCCGTGGGCAGGATGTTCTGGCGCCCATTAAAGGTGGAGCCATCGGGCATGAAGCCCGCCGTCATCGCGATCCGGCGGCGGCGGGTCATGTTGGCCCCGGCGCCATGCGCTGTTAGGCCGTTGTGAAAGCTGCAATCGCCTGCGGGCATTGGCACCGCGACAGGGTCCGTCTCTGCCATCCTGGGGTAAACCTTGAAGAGTCCCGCGAGCTCTTTCCCGATGTCGGTGTTGTCGTAGCCGGCGAGCCTGTGGCTGCCCGGCACGAACGACAGGCAGCCGTTGAGGGGCGTCGCATCCTCGAGCGCGATCCAGATCGAAATCGCGTCGCGCGAATAGAATGACCAGTAGGGATTGTCCAAATGCCATGCGGTCGGGTTGCCGTAGGGCTCCTTGATCAACGCCTGGTCGAGCCAGATGCGCATCGCGGGCTGGCGGGCAAGGGAACTGGCCATGTTCCCGATCTCGGGGCCGCGGATGTAACGGTGGATCGTCTGATTAAGTTTCGAGACGTTGATCCGCTGGGTAAACACCTGGTCGTAGTAGCGGTCGTCGCCGTCGGGCCGGTCGATACCGCCTGGGGCGATCTTGCGGCCAGCCATCATCTCAACAGCATCGAGGACGGCAGCTTTGAGTTCGGCCACCTCGGCCGGCGACAAAAGGCCTGGGATGTGCACGAACCCTCGTTCCTGGTATTCTCGGACCTGATCCTCGGTAACTTCATTTTTCATTGCGTGTTCCTTCGCCTGCTAATCCAAACGTTCCCAGCTTGGGTCATGGCCTTCACCTTAGCCCACTGCTCGCCTTGGCCCGCCGCCACCGACTTAATTTTCACCCGGTCAATTGTTCATGCGAATCCTCCTGATTATTCTTTGATGCCCGACATCGCGACCAAGCCGCAAAGAAGCAGAGACACTATAACCGATTTCTTGCAAGAGCTTCCCGCGTATTGCGACCCACTAACGCCTCCAGTTCACGCATCTACACCACAAGGGTTGTTCGGGAAGAATTGGTGCGCATTCCCTCGCATGATCTGTTCGATCAGCGTCGGCATGTCCTCGGCAGCGAGCCACCCGCTCGCCACGAGTTCGTGCACAGCCTCGACGATACCGCGCCGTGCCAAAATAGCATGCCCGTAAATGGGTTCCGCGGCTACAAGATCCCCACCAAAGGTAAAGATCTTGTTCGACGGTACTGCGACCAAAAAATCGGTCAAAAAGCGGGTACTCGCAACAGGATTTAGCATCCATGCCCAGCACATATCGATGTACACGTTTGGGTATTGTTTCGCCAGCGCAATAAACTCATGTTCGTATGGATATCCAATATGCATCAACACGAATTTTACGTCAGGATAATCCTGCAACAATAGGCATAGGTCGGATGCATTGCTTCTGACACGGGCGATTTGCATGACGCCGACTGAGGCCAAATATCCGGTGTGCAACTTTACTGGCAACCCATACTCTTCAGCCTTACCTATGCAATACCGAAACAAAAAATCCTGAATTGCTTTCAGATCATCTGCGCCGAGCGAATGACGAGCGCCAGTGAGATCCACCTGGTTCGGGAAAAGGCGAGCGGCACGACTTTTAGTCACTGGAGCGAAGTCTAAGGCGCGAGTGTACGCGATCTGGCACTTCACCGCGACAGCCTTGGACCCGCACCTCCGGAAATAGTCATCGATGATTGAAAGCCATTCGTCGAGCGAGCTAGGGCGTAACCCCGTTTCTTCCTCGATCCGCGTGAAATCGGCGGCACTGCATCGACAAAGACTTAGGATACTAAGGTCTTGCGCAAGGATATTAGGCGTAGTACTGTCCATAAAAGAACTTTGCAAAGAGTTTACTTGGCAATATTCGATGTTCGAACGCCTTAGAATTTCCGCGTAAAAGCCGGGCCTAATGAAGTCGTGGTACTTTTCGGCAATCTGAGGAAACGTGTCGCTTGTAACGTCGATTTCGCCGTAAAGACCACGAAAAGTGTGACGAAGCGCCAGTCCATAGCCCGTGTTCCTTATCCGTTTCCAGTACGGAGCCAGTAAGAGATATTTTTCTTCACTCCTAACGTTGGGGTTCAAGAAGCTCTGAAAGTCTTTCCGCGGCATACCGCAAACGACGAGATCCTCCCCGGCATAGTCTTGGAAGAGGTAAGACCAATCGTTTGATAGGAAAAATCTTGAGTGTACCACTCCATCGACGCGCTGTCGCTCGTCGATCAAATGCTCGTGAGTATCCACAAAAGGGGTCTGCTCAACGTATTCGCGAATCTTATGGCGGAGGTCAGGCATTGAATTTCCTCGGATCAAGTTCTGCGCCAGGGATCGAACCCACCCTTCGGCGTCGATCAAAGTGAAGCCCCATCGGCTGACATGTTGATCGGCGCCGAACTCCGCTTATTCCCAAGGAGGCGAGTACAGAAGGCCGCCGCTAACCCAGGACGCATTGGGGGTGCCGGTTCGGTCCATATAATAAGGCGTCTTCGGGCCCAGGTTGCGGTCGTACATCTCACCGTAATTGCCGACGGCTTTGATCACATCGGCCATGAAACTATTGGACACATGGAAGTCCTCCCCCATTCCGCCCTCCACGCCGAGAAACTTTCGGATGACCGGATCGGGTGATTTTTTCATCTCATCCAAGTTGGCGGTGGTAATACCCCACTCCTCAGCCTGAAATAGCCCAAAGACGGTCCATCTCAAGAGGTTGCGCCATTTCGAGTCATTCGCCGCGACGAAGCCGGCGAATGGCGATTTGCCGGTTCCTTCCCTGAGGATTTTGTAGTCTTCGGGCTTGGGGGAGCTGCCGCGCCAACTGGCCAGCGCAGTTTTGTCTGTTGCCATCGCGTTGCACCGGCCGCCGCCCAAAGCCGCAAACACCTTGTCGTTTGAATCGAACGTCAAAACCTTGATGTTCGTTATGTTCTGAGACTTGAATAGGTTCGCAAGGGCAACCTCTGTAGCGGTTCCCTGCCCCGTGCAAATCGTTCCACCGGCAAGATCTTTAACCGTGTCAACGCCGGATGAAGTCGTTACCATAAACCCACCCGCATCGTAAAAGTATATCGGCAGAAAATCGACCGCGATCGCCGACTCACGAACAGGATAAACAGTAGTGGAGGTAAAACCAACGTCTGCTTGGCCTGTTGTTACCGCAGTGAAACGGCTCTTGCCTGTAACGATTACGAAATTAACTTTATCGGGGCTCCCCAGAACTGCAGATGCCATAGCCCGACAAAGATCAATATCCAATCCCTCCAGCTTTGATGTTTTGGGATTGAGATAGGCGAAGCCAGGGTTTCCATCGCTGGTCGCGCAGTTGAGCACACCGCGCTGCTTGACGTCATCGAGAACCGAGGCTCGGGCGGCTGGTGCCACCGCAAGACCAAGAGCAAGTGCAGCGCAGAAGTAACCGATATTCGATCTTACACGCATGGCCTCTAGTTCCCCTGATTATTGTTAACATTTCTTCGGGCCTTGTGCCTGGGGGCAGGTCCAAGGAAGCTTCAGGAAAGCACAGCCTCTTCTGAGTGTACAGAATATTTCAGCGTTTCACAGATAGGCACCGTCAATTGCTGCGATAGTTCGGACCTATTTGTCTTCGTCGGTTAGCATGAGATAGGGCTAGGAAAGTATCGCTACCCATCCAATTGCGTCGAAGGCGCCAAAGAGAAGGACGAATTGACCCAGTGGGGAAGCAATAACGGCGACGATTGATCTGCGCGAAGTTCTCATCACAACAACGGGGCTGCAGGAGCGGCAAGACGCCTCATCACAGCAACGGTCTATTGTGAGTCCGCGCTGGCGCGTCCTTACCAGGTCCAAAGGAGACTTCTGCATGAAAGCAAAGAGATGGTTTTTTGAGGAGCCCCTGGCCCAGGCAGATCCTGAACTGGCACCTTTAATCTCAGCAGACGAGTCGAGGCAACGAAGTCAGGTAGAATTGATCGCCCCGAAGAATTACATGAGTAACGCGGTCCGTGAAGCGATGGCATCGATGGTGGTATTCACCACCGTTGAGGGCTATCCGGGAAAACGGTATCATGCTGGTGTCGAAAACGTCGATGCCATCGAACGCCTTGCCATAGAGCGAGCCAAGGCGATGTTCGGTGCAGGACATGCAAATGTGCAGCCCCATTCCGGTAGCCAAGCTAACCAGGCAGTGTACTTTGCTTTACTCACACCCGGAGACACAGTGTTGAGTATGGACCTCTCCTCGGGGGGCACTTGAGCCACGGGTTCAAGTCCAACTTGTCCGGTCGCTGGTTCAAGACAATATCATACGGGACAACACCTGAGGGGTTCATCGACTACGATACGATGGAACAGCTCGCTCGCGAGCACCGTCCCAAGCTGATTATTGTAGGCGGCTCATCCTATCCTCGTGCTATCGATTTTCCTAAGGTATCAAGAATCGCTGCGGAGGTTGGCGCAGTCACACTCGCCGATGTATCCCACTTTTCCGGATTGATAGCTGCAAAAGAGTATCCGAGCCCGTTTCCTCACATCGACCTGGTAACCACAACGACCAACAAAAATCTACGCGGGCCGAGGGGAGGCCTGATAATGTCTCGCGACGCGGCTTTTGGTAAGAAAATCGATTCAGCGGTATTCCCCGGCATTCAAGGCGGGCCGTTGCCCGACGTTATTGCTGGCAAGGCCGTCTGTTTCGGTGAGGCCCTTAAGCCCGAGTTTACCGAATACGCTAGACGGGTACTGAGCTGCGCGCGAACTCTGGCGAACGGCTTGAGCGCACGTGGGTTCAAAATCGTCACAGGGGGACAGATACGCCATTCACGATGGTTGACCTCAGAACGCGTGGGCTGACAGGCGATGCCGCGCAGAAGGCATTGGAAGCTCATGGCGTGACAACGAACCGCAATCTTGTGCCACAAGACAGGGAGCCACCGAATGTCACCTCGGGGCTCCGGATGGGAACGTCCGCAATTGCAGCTCGTGGAATGGCTGATCCGGAAGCATCTGAACTGGCAGAGATCATTGCCAACGTTTTAGATCGACTTGCAGCGAATCCAGGCCAAGGGCTGGAAATCGACGTAAACATTGCCGAACGAGTGTTGACGCTGGCGGAGAGATTCCCGCTATACCCCACCTAACCAGTGGGGCAAATTTTCCTCTAGCTGTTATCCCTGGGCAGTGCCACACGGTAAGCGGCGCAGGATCAGCGAGCAGAGAGCGCGGACACTCGGACATGCTCTCTGCAGCGCGGCAAACTGCCCTAAACAACACCAACTCAGAGCGGACTACAATATGACTCCGTACGTACTTACCGTATCTTGCAAGTCAACGCGTGGTATTGTAGCTGCGATCTCGACTTTCCTCTCAGATCAAGGCTGCAATATCGTTGACAGCTCGCAGTTCGACGACCTAGACACCGGAAAATTCTTCATGCGAGTGGGCTTCATCTCGGAAGAAGGTGGCCTGGCGCCGCAATTGAAGAAGAGCTTCAAGCCGATCGCGGATAAATTTGAAATGAAGTCGGAGCTGTTTGACGGCGAAAGCCGGATGAAGGTCCTGCTGATGGTGTCTCGCTTCGGCCATTGTCTGAACGATCTGCTCTACCGATGGAAGATCGGCGCTCTGCCTATCGAGGTCGTGGGGGTCGTCTCCAACCACTTCGATTACCAGAAGGTGGTCGTCAATCACGACATACCCTTCCATCACATAAAGGTAACCAGAGAAAACAAGCCGCAGGCCGAGGCTCAACTCATCGAAGTTGTCGAACAGACCGCAACCGAGTTAATCGTGCTTGCTCGCTACATGCAGGTTCTGTCGGATGCTCTTTGCACGCGGATGTCTGGCCAGATCATCAACATCCACCATTCCTTCCTGCCGAGCTTCAAGGGGGCCAACCCATATAAACAGGCTTACGAGCGCGGGGTGAAGCTGATCGGTGCCACGGCGCATTACGTCACAGCCGATCTCGACGAGGGGCCGATTATCGAGCAAGACACAGTTCGCGTCACACATGCACAGAGCCCAGAAGATTACGTCTCGCTGGGCCGCGATGTGGAGAGCCAGGTGCTGGCGCGCGCTGTCCATGCGCATATTCATCACCGCTCTTTCATGAACGGCAATCGCACCGTCGTCTTCCCGGCAAGCCCCGGCAGCTTTGCGTCAGAACGAATGGGGTAGCCCTTTGGTCCATATCGTCGATGGTAAGTCGGTAGCGGCATATGCCGATAACGAGGCGGAAGATTTCTTTGGAGGATGGCATGAAGGCTGTGGTGCTTGGGGCCGGCGTTGTCGGAACGGCGGCCGCCTACTATCTGGCCGCAGATGGCCATGAGGTCACCGTCATCGAGCGCCATCCGGCGCCTGCGCGCGGCACCAGCCAGTCCAATGCCGGCCTGGTGTCGCCTGGCGACGCCACCGCCTGGGCCTCGCCGGCGGCGATGAAGACGTTTCTGCGCGGGCTCTACAATCATGATCTCGGCATCAAGGTGCGGCTGCGCTTCGATCCCTATTTCCTCGCCTGGAGCCTGCGTTTCCTGCGCCAATGCACGGTGGCCCGCCTGCGCGCCAACAGCCAGGTCAAGCTGCGCCTGGCGCTCTATTCGCGCGACTGCATCAACGCCATCTCGGCCGACACCGGCATCCACTATGACGAGCGCAAGAAAGGCATCCTCTATTTCTTCCGCTCGCAGCACAGCCTCGACACCGGCACCGACAATTACGGCTATCTGGCCGAGCATGGCCTGCCGATCGAGATCGTCGGTCGCGACCGGCTGGTCGAGCTCGAGCCGGGCCTTGCCGGGGTGAAGGAAAAGATCGCCGGCGGCGTCTATTCGCCGATCGACCAGACCGGCGATTCCCGGCAGTTCGTGGAAAAGCTTGCCACCCATGCCGCCGAGAAGCTCGGCGTGAAATTCCTCTACGGCACGACGGTCGAGGGCCTCGACATCGAGGGCGACAAGGTGCGCGCGGTAATGACCTCGGCCGGACCGGTTGCCGCCGATGCCGTGGTCATCTCGATGGGCCCGGAAAGCGGCCTGCTTGGTCGCCGCTATGGCATCGATCTGCCCGTCTATCCGGTGAAGGGTTACACCGCGACCATTCCGCTGGAAGACGAGAGCAAGGGGCCAACCATGGGCGGCGTCGACGAAGACCAGCTGATCGCCTATTCCAGGCTGGGCAACCGCCTGCGTCTTGCCTCGACCGCCGAATTTACCGGCTTCGACCGCACGTTCCAGCCGCGCGACTTCGTCCCCATGTTCAGCACCGGCAAGGAGCTGTTCCCAGGCGCCTTCGATGAGAAGAAAGCCGAACTCTGGGCCGGGCTGCGGCCGATGATGCCGAACTCCGTGCCGGTCATCGGCCGAGCGCGTTACAAAAACCTCTATCTCGACACCGGCCACGGCCATGTCGGCTGGACCATGGCCTGCGGCTCGGGAAAATTCCTTGCCGACCTAGTCGCCGGCCGCGACCCGGATATTGATCCGCGAGGGTTAGTCTACGGGAACTGAGGTGCGGAGCAAGTATCCGGACGCCAGTCGCCGTTGGCGCGAAGAGGTCGAGACTGCCCTTTCCGCGACCCAGAGCGAACTCGGTCATGCGGTCAAGCGCAATCCGAACGGAGCGCAAGCCAGATCGATGCCTATTTGCCGTTCATCCTTGAGACCCTGAACGCTTTCCGCACCCTGACCGCCGCGCGGCTTTACAGCATGGTCAAAGAACGGCTGGCACCCAGCCCCCCGCGGATCGCCGTATTCGTGAATGCGCTTGATGTCAGTGTTTGAGTACGCGCGAGAGGAACGTCCGGGTGCGCTCACTAGTCGGTTTGTCGAAGATCTGCGCGGGCGGCCCCACCTCCACGACCGCACCATTATCCATATAGATAACGCGGTCGGCAACTTCGCGGGCGAAAGCCATCTCATGCGTAACAATCATCATTGTCATGCCATCAGTGCGGAGCTCGCGCATGACGTCCAGCACCTCGCCGACCAATTCCGGATCGAGCGCCGATGTGGGTTCATCGAACAACATAACGTGCGGCTCCATCGCCAGCGAACGGGCAATGGCGACGCGCTGCTGCTGGCCGCCCGACAACTTGCCGGGATATTTTTGCGCCTGGTCTCGCAGACCGACACGTTCGAGCAGACGCATTGCGATAGCCTGCGCCTCGTCGCGCGACTTGCCGCGGACCCGCATCGGGGCAAGGGCGATGTTCTCCATCACGGTCTTATGCGGAAATAGGTTGAACTGCTGGAACACCATTCCTACGCCGCGTCTGATTTGATGGAGCGCCTTCTCGCCACCTCCGAATTGTAGGTCCTTGATCGTTGGCATTGAACATCCGTCAACCACCAAGGAACCGCTGTGATAAGTTTCCAGGCCATTGACGCAACGAATCAGTGTGGACTTGCCCGAGCCGCTGGCGCCGATCAGCACCAGCACCTCACCGGCCGCCACCGACAAGGTCACGTCGCGCAATGCCTGGAACGAACCATAAAACATGTTGACATTGTCAAAGGCCACCATCGCCGGCCCGAAATCATTGGATGATACAATCATCAACGCGAACTCCTTTGCATATGGGCCTCCATTCGACGCGATCCAAAAGTAATCGCCGAACCCATAACAAAATATACCGCGAACATGAACAAGTAGACTTCATTTGTTTGACTGCTGGCGACGGGGTCTACCAATATCAATTGTCCGGCGCGCAGGAAATCCATCAGTCCGACGATGAACACAAGCGTTGCTCCGTTGAAAACGTCAAGCACGTTACCAACCAGCGCCGGCTGGACTACCCGGAGGGCCTGCGGCAAGACTATCTCAGTCGAAATCGTCCAGTTCGACATACCCAGGGAGCGCGCCGCCTCCCGCTGGCCGCGGGGCACAGCTTGGAAGCCGCTGCGAACATATTCGGCTACATAGGCGGCATTGAAGACAGTGAACCCGATCATGCCGCGCGCCAGCGAGGATATTGAAGCTTCCGGCACGAATAGCGGCACGGTGATCCAAATCCAGTAGACAACGAGAATGAGTGGTACCGACCGCATCACCTCGATATAGCCGGTACAACAGGCCCGCAGACTGGGATTGCTGCTGGAGCGGCCGAACGCAAGCAGAATGCCGAGCGGCAGAGACGCTGTTGTAACGACGACCGTGAGCATAATGCTGAGCAGAAGCCCACCCCAGCGGTCAAGGCCAGGTGGGGCAAGGACAAAAACAGCCGCCCCGCAAGCTGTCAGCCATATAGCCACACCGAACCGACGCGACCAAGGCAGTAGCACGGCGCCAACCGCTGTGCACAGAATGGCGAGCGCAACCCAGGCACGCCATGTTTGGTCCGCCGGATACAGCCCTATCAGAAACAACCGAAGGCTCTCGTAAATCCTCTGCCAGAAAGCGTCCCAGATCACCCATCGCAGGAAGACCGCCAAAAGCCAGCCAAGCACCATGACGATGAGTATCGAGAGAATGGAATCAATAAGGTTCGCAAAAAGGTTGCGGCGGGCCCAGCTATGCAATGTTGCGATCATCACGCTCTCTCCAGGGCTATCCGTCTGTTTACAAAATTGGCGAGGGCGCTGATTATCCAACTGAGAAGCAGATAAATCGCCATCACGACAATGACGGTCTCGAAATCGCGACCAGTCTGGTTGGCCACGGTACCGCTAACGTTGAATAGCTCCGGAAAACCGATCGCAATGCCGATAGCCGTATCCTTTGTCAGGCTAATATAGCGGTTGGTAAGGGAAGGTATAATAATTCGGAACACTTGTGGGAGCACGACATCTCTAATCGTGTCGGCCCGCGACAGACCTAGTGCCGCCGCAGCCTCCCACTGCCCTTTAGCCAGTCCTTCGATTCCCCCACGAACGATCTCAGATATGTACCCTGCGCTGTTTACCATGATGGTGATCAGGACGGCAGACATCTCTGGGCTGAAGTGCAATCCACCGGTCGCACCGAAACGTCCAAGCACAGGCAAATCAACATTAATTCCGAAACCTGACGCGTAACTCGCACCAATAACACATAGGCCGGCGCCCAATAGCGCTATACGCCACCGCGCAGGAAAGCGTCGCAGGCACGCTGCCGCCAGGAAAGCGATTGCAACTGCGACGAAAAGAGCTGACGCGGGCCCTGCACTGTCGGATAGATGTGGTAACGGCAAGAAGACCCCGGATTGCTCTACGACGAACCACTTACGGATGTCTGTGGCGCTTGCGGCCGAAGGCAACTGCAACAACACTGCGAAATACCAGAACATCAGCTGGATCAGTATCGGGGTGTTCCGGAGGAACTCGCCAATCGCGAAGGCCAGGTTCCGGACGAGCCAATTGGTCGACAAACGTAAAACACCTAAGCCAACTCCAACGATTGTCGAGAATGTGATCGCCAAAAGCGCCACTTTGATCGTATTAAATAGGCCGGCTTCGAGCATCGCCAGATTTGATGACGCAGCATCTACACCTTCGAAAATTGGCGCCCACCCCGTCCAGACGGGCGCCAACCCCTCACTTATGTTAAATCGTGAAGGCGCAGACAAATACGCAAAGCTGAAGTCAATACCCCGTCTTGCTAGGTTCTGGTGGATTGCTAACGCAACCAGTATTATGCACGCGATAACTGCCGCTACTACGGCGCCATGAGTCAGCTTGTACCGGACCCGGGAAAAACGTTGCGTAACTGACGGCGTCGCGAGCGAGGACAGACACAGTTTTGTATTTGCTTCTATCATACCCTGGTCCGATATATTGCAAGTGGATCGATCGGCGCCGAACTCCGCTTATTCCCAAGGAGGCGAGTACAGAAGGCCGCCGCTAACCCAGGACGCATTGGGGGTGCCGGTTCGGTCCATATAATAAGGCGTCTTCGGGCCCAGGTTGCGGTCGTACATCTCACCGTAATTGCCGACGGCTTTGATCACATCGGCCATGAAACTATTGGACACATGGAAGTCCTCCCCCATTCCGCCCTCCACGCCGAGAAACTTTCGGATGACCGGATCGGGTGATTTTTTCATCTCATCCAAGTTGGCGGTGGTAATACCCCACTCCTCAGCCTGAAATAGCCCAAAGACGGTCCATCTCAAGAGGTTGCGCCATTTCGAGTCATTCGCCGCGACGAAGCCGGCGAATGGCGATTTGCCGGTTCCTTCCCTGAGGATTTTGTAGTCTTCGGGCTTGGGGGAGCTGCCGCGCCAACTGGCCAGCGCAGTTTTGTCTGTTGCCATCGCGTTGCACCGGCCGCCGCCCAAAGCCGCAAACACCTTGTCGTTTGAATCGAACGTCAAAACCTTGATGTTCGTTATGTTCTGAGACTTGAATAGGTTCGCAAGGGCAACCTCTGTAGCGGTTCCCTGCCCCGTGCAAATCGTTCCACCGGCAAGATCTTTAACCGTGTCAACGCCGGATGAAGTCGTTACCATAAACCCACCCGCATCGTAAAAGTATATCGGCAGAAAATCGACCGCGATCGCCGACTCACGAACAGGATAAACAGTAGTGGAGGTAAAACCAACGTCTGCTTGGCCTGTTGTTACCGCAGTGAAACGGCTCTTGCCTGTAACGATTACGAAATTAACTTTATCGGGGCTCCCCAGAACTGCAGATGCCATAGCCCGACAAAGATCAATATCCAATCCCTCCAGCTTTGATGTTTTGGGATTGAGATAGGCGAAGCCAGGGTTTCCATCGCTGGTCGCGCAGTTGAGCACACCGCGCTGCTTGACGTCATCGAGAACCGAGGCTCGGGCGGCTGGTGCCACCGCAAGACCAAGAGCAAGTGCAGCGCAGAAGTAACCGATATTCGATCTTAGACGCATCGCTTTTTATTCCCCTGATATTTAACACATTATGTGCCTTGCCTTGAGGAGGCCCCAAGGAAACGTTAGGAAAGCATGGCCTCTTCTGAGTGTACAGAATATTTCATCGTTTCACAGATAGGCACCGTCAATTGCTGCGATAGCTCTGACCTATTTGTCTTCGTCGATTATGCGAGGCACCTTCCGACCAAAGGAGGGGAACCTTACATGAACCTTATCTAGGATCTCTGCTGGGCTCGATAGGCGACGCGTGTCGCTGGTCTCTAGGACAGAAATCTGCTTCGGCCGGCATTCTCAACCGAAGGATAGAAGTCTGGAACGAGAGGAAAACGTCGTCGTTGGGCATCGAACTGAGGGGCCACACCATTCTGTGTGCCATCGATGGGTCCGCCGCTGATCGTGTTGGCCGAGGTATCACTGGCCTAATTGGCGCCACCTGACTTCACTATTTTGAAAGAAATAATCTATGACAATTTGCTCTGAGGCTCGTGTGTCCCTCGACCGTTTCTGGTCGACAATCGAAGCTTCCGCCAACATTGGCAAAGGCCGTCCGGGAGGCTTGTCGCGTCTGACGCTCACCGACTCAGATCGGGAGATGCGCGATCTATTTTGTGGCTGGTGCCGTGAGGCAGGCTTGAGCGTCGAGTTCGATGAACTCGGCTCAATCTTCGCGAGGCGTGACGGCAGAAACAACCAACTGCCACCTATCCTGATCGGCAGCCATCTCGACACTCAAATCAACGGCGGACGCTTCGACGGGATTGCCGGAGTGCTTGCCGGGCTAGAGCTTGTGCGTGCACTTAACGATCTCAGCCATGTCACTAAAAGGCCCATTGTTATAGTCGACTGGACCAACGAGGAAGGCGCGAGGTTTTCTCCGCCGATGGTGGCATCGGGCTGTTTTGTCGGGCAGTACGAACGCGACTGGGTCTATGAACTGATTGCCGACGACGGCCAGCGTTTCGGCGATGAGCTTGAAAGAATTGGCTACAAGGGCGACAAGCCTTGCAAGGCGGGGGAGATCGATGCTTATTTCGAACTGCACATCGAGCAAGGGCCGATCCTCGATGCCGAGGCGCGCGAGGTAGGGGTTGTCACTGGCGCTTACCCGAGCCACGGTATTCGTGTCCGCTTCGACGGCCAAACCGCTCACACCGGCCCCACGCCGATGGACCTCCGTCACAACGCCTTGATCGCCGGAGCAAGGTTTCTGACAGCCGTTGACGACATTGGTTGGGAATTCGCGATCAACGACGGCAAGGCCACTGGGTCGCGCCTCGCCGCCTGGCCGAACAAGCCGGGCATACTTTCTGAAACGGCTGAATGCGTCGCAGATGTACGACACCCCGATCCTGTTACCGCCAGGGTCATGGCGGAAAAGATGCGTCGTGCCGCCAAGGCCAGCGCCGCGATGGCTGGCTGTGTTGCCGTGATTGAGGACGAATGGAGCTGGGGAGGTGACATATTTGACGAGGAACTTATCAACAGCATCCGTGATGAGGCAGTCCGTCAGGGCTATAATTGGTGCGATATACGCTCTCAGGCGGGCCATGACGCCTACCACATGGCGATGCATTGCTCCAGCGCCATGATTTTTACACCCTGCAAGGATGGGATCACCCACAACAACAATGAATCCTGTGAGCCGGGAGACTTCCTCGCCGGCCTCAACATGCTTCTGCACGCCGTCGTTAAAAGGGCGGATCGTTGATGCAGCTTTTCGACCACGCAGAGATCGACGCACGGCGACAGGGGCTGATCGAGAAACTTCGAGCATTCGTTGCCGCCAGGACGGTTGCGCCGGCGCGTCAGGTGCTTGAGCTGGACCTGCCGGATGGCAAAAAGGCGCCGGGTAGTCCTGAAGGCGTCTATGGCGCCAACCGTGGCGCCGGCGTGATCGCATCACACAACCCGGACAGATCCTTTTTCCGGTATCGAGGCATATACCTTCCAACCGTCCTTGCCCATTCGCACAACGCGCAAGACCTTCACGCCGCTGCCCGGAGCCAGTGCTTTTTCGAATGCATGGTCATCTTTCATGAGTTTTGATCTCACAGGATAATCCCGCCACACAAAGTGAGGCAGAACCCATTTAAGTGCAGTGCGACATATCACACGACTTTTGGCGGTGGTCGCGATGTCGGGCATCAAAGAATAATCAGGAGGATTCGCATGACCATAAGACTGCTTCACCAGACCGACCTGTTTCGCCCCAGTCTCGATCCGGACGATCACTGGGACCTTGCTTGCGTCTTTGCTCTTGCCGCATCGGGCCAACTGGAGCTCGGCGGCGTACTGGTCGACTTCCCCCTTATGACACTCCAGGCCGCAGTCCGGACGTCACCGGCATTGCGCAGCTAAGCTACCTTACGGGGTTGCCGACCCACATGGCGGTCGGCTGCTCCGTTCCCTACACGCATGACCGGGCGTCACTTGCTGCCCTACCCAAGCGCGACCGCGCCGGCGCGGAGTTCCTCCTCGACTATCTCCGCGACAGCGAAGGGCCGGCCCACATCAGCATCGTCGGCTCCTGCCGCGATCTCGCCATTGCGGCCAAGCTTGACCCGGATCTTTTCCGTAACAAATGTGCCGGGATCTACCTCAACGCGGGCGCGGGCCATCCCGATCTCGCGAAGCAGGGAGATGTAGAGTACAATGTTGTGCTCAATGCGGCCGCTTACGCCGCCACGTTCGACATCCCGTGCCCGATTTATTGGATGCCATGCTTCGAGACGGTAACTGACGAATACCTGGACAGGAAGGTCCAAAAGTTCGGGACCTTCTATTGTTTCAAGCAGGGCGACGTTCTGACAAAGTTGTCACCCCCCCTGCAAAGCTACTTCACCTATTCCCTCGAGTCCCGAACGGATGCGCGCTACCTACAGCCGCTGCTGGCCCCTCGGAGCGATGCACCGGCCTGGCGCACCATGCAGGAATACCGCAGCATGTGGTCCACCGCCGGCTTTTTCCATATGGTGTCCCAAGTCGTGGACAAGGCGGGCAAGATCATTGCGGGGTCCGACGCAGACGATGCGGTTTTTGGCTTCCGCCCCGTCGACATCAAGTGCGATCCGAGTGGCGTGACGACGTGGACGGACGCCGGTCCAGAGTCAAATCGCTTTCTGTTTGAGGTAAAGGATCTCGATAGCTATACTAGCGCAATGACTATTGCCATGGGGACGCTACTCGGGAATATTCAGTAGCCGTGAGCTGAAACCAGTGGTCGCCGATTGCAACCAGAGGTCTTTCCCCCGCTCGTGACTGTCGCGAAGGAGCGGTCGGTTTGGGCGCAGTAGCGTCGGCCCTGGCCGTTGCCGTGAAGCCAACGATCGGGGCTATCACCACATCTTATCCTAGCTGCGTTGCGGCGCAGACAGGAAGCTGGTGCGCAGCGAACCTTCCAGCTGCCCACCGGCCGACGGCCCATGTCTCGAGATGCGAGGTGCCTGCGCGACCACACCTCCTTCGTTTAAGCGATGACTCTGCGGTGGCTTCCAGCGCCAATGGAGAACCGCTAGAGCATCCGTGTTGGTCAAGTAAGGGATGGCGCCCATTTCCGGTCGTCCCTGAGGAGCACGTTTGCGAGAATAATCAGCTTTCGCATGATGGGGGTGATAGCGACCTTCGCGGCTTTGCGGACGGCTTTGATGCGGTCGTATTTTGCCGTGAGATCGGGATTGCACCGCATGGCAACGAGAGCCGGCATGTAGAGTGCCTAGCGGACATTGGCCCGGCCGCCGCGGATGAAGGCGCGTCCGGTCCGCTTCCCGGAGCAGCAAGCTCGTGTTCCACGATTTGCGCTGACATTGCATGGCGAAAAGATCTATGCATGCGCATTGGACACGTCGTTCGCTCCACGCCGGCCGGGTAGCTGGGCGCGCCACATGGCTTCGGGTCCCGTCCACGAACGGCTGCTGGAGGATTGAAGGGTTTGCATAGGCTATCTTGTTGTGCAATCGAGGCGAACAACGACTGCAAACCCAACGAAGTCGGATGCATTTTGCGGAGCATTCCAAATGGGGACGAATGAGCTGAGCTGGAATCTCCTGCGCAGTTTTTGCATCATCGCTGAAGAGAGGAGCATCACCGGCGCCGCGAAACGTCTTCGAATGAGCCAGCCCTCCGTGAGCCTTGCGCTGCAAAAACTCGAGGATCAACTCGACTGCAAGCTCGTCTTCCGCGACCCTCGCCATTTTGCGCTGACATTACGTGGCGAACAGATTTATCAGGAATGTTCGGAGATGTCCCGGTGCGTTGACCGAATCGGCATTCTCTCTCGGGACGGGAGCAATGACGAATTCGGGGAGCTGAAACTCAGCATGGTTACTCGGCTACAGTCCACGCTTGTAGACGAAGCACTCCGGCTGTATCACCAGCGATACCCGTCGGTCACATGGCATATCGACATCAAAACCTCGCTCGACATCGTGCGACAGATTTCAATGGACAAGGCTGGCATCGGCATCTGTCTTTTGACAAAAAAAATGCCGACGCTGCGATGCCGCCACTTATTCCGCGAAGATTTTGGCATATTTTGTGGCGCCGAACACCCTCTATTCGGAGTTCAGGAGGTGGATGTCCGCAGGCTTCAACAAGAGCCCTTCATTGCCTTCGATTGCACCAATGATGGGAGCGGATTCGAGCCGATGATCTTTCTGCGAGAAGGCCTTGGTCTTGGACGTCGGGTTAGCGGATGGAGCCACGAGCTCGACGAGGTGCGCCGAATGCTGATATCGGGTCTGGGCATAGGCCTTCTGCCCGTTCTCACCGCCCACGACGACGTGGCCCAGGGGCGACTGTGGCCGTTGCGGCTGTTCGATGAGCCGCTCGGCGCGGATGTCTACCTCATCTCCTCCAACTTGAGCGCGCTGACCCCTCCGGAACAAAAATTTGCTGACCTGATTGACGAGCTTCTGGGCCTTTATCCCGAGATGTCCTGAAAGTGTGGCACCCAGCATTGCATCATCGAGCGTCCCATCAATCGGCTAGATGCCGTAATGGGCCGGCCTTCGCGAGCATAGCCAGGTTGGGTGGCTGTCCCTCAGAATGATGGTGTTGAAACGGAGTCCGAGCGATCGGCTCCAAGCATCATGAGAGGAACAGCCAGGAACATATGTGGGAATCGATGTCTCTCTGGAAGAGAGCAGCGTGTGCATTGTGGACACGACCGGAACGATCGTGCGCGAGATCAACATCGCCAGCGAGCCCGAGGCACTGGTCGCTATTTCGACGAACTGGAATTATCTGTCGGCCGCATTGGGCTCGAGGCCGGGCAATTGTCGCAATGGCTACATGCCGGACTTGTGGCCGCCGGACACGATGCGGTTTTGCTCGAGACGCGGCACGTGAAGGCGGCGCTCTCGGCAATGACGGTGAAGACCGACCGGAAGATGCACGCGGGATCGCCCAACTGCTGCGGATGGGATGGTACCGCCCGGTTCATGCCAAATCGGTGACTTGCAAGGATACCCGAGCCCTTCTTGTTGGACGCAAGCTTCTGCAAGGCAAGCTCCTCGACGTTGAACTGAGCATCCGTGGGATCTTGTGCGGTTACGGGCTGAAGGTCGGAGAGGTCAGTCGTGGAAAGTTTGAGGCGCGCATCCGGGAACTGACAGCAGGGCACGTCGCTCTGGAGATTGTGATCGGTGCGATGCTGGCGGCGCGGACGGCGTTGTGGGGGAGCGGGAAAAAAGCCCCCAGCTTTTTCCCGCTCCCTCCGGAACGGGAGAGCGCGACAGGTTTCTGGTAGGTCGGCTCATTGCAGCATTTCGTGTGGATCTTCTCCGCTCCGCCGTCCGAAATCTCTTCGTCTTGTATGGACGGCCCCTCTTAGGCAAGAGGCAATTAGCAGATACGGCGCAAGTCTGGAGCGGTCATGTATTCGGCCTTTTGATGCGGTCGCGTTGTTGACCGCTGGCCCTCAAGGGTTACGCGGATCGGGTTCCAATCATCCCAGCGCGCTTTTGGTATCGCGATGACGAAGGCGGAGTGTCCCGACCCAGGTCCTGACCATTTTGCCGTACTGCCTTTTGCTCCTACGCTGTTAAGGGCCTTCGATTGCGGCTTAAGCCGCAGCCGGTGCCCTGTATTCCTGTTCCGAGCTCAGCATCGCCCAGATGATGCGGGCGGTCTTGGCCGCCTGGGCGACGACCGCGACCCTGACCGGCCGCCTGGCCAATAGGCCACGGATCCAGGGCGAGCCTTTGTCGGGCTTGGCCCTGACCTGACGCAGCCAGGAACTGGCGCCGAGAATGAGCAGTCGTCGCAAGCTCGCATCGCCGGCGCGGCTGATATGGCCTGTCAATTTGTGCTTGCCGCCCGTGTCATGGTTCTTGCGGGTCAGGCCCACCCAGGCGGTGAAGTCTCTGGCCGAGGCGAACTGACAGCCATCGCCGATGGCCGCGATGGTCGCATGTGCCGTGATCGGGCCGACGCTCGGAACCTTGATCAGCCGCAGGGCTGCCCGATTTTGCCGGACCTGAGCCAGGATCTGCTTGTCCAGCTTGCCGATCTCGCCATCCAGCGCCCGCCATTGTCCGGCCAGAGGCACCAGGCAGGCCAACAACGCCGCGGGGATGGCTTCTCCTGCGTCTCAATGCGCTGCAGCAGGTTCTCGATGCCCGCAGCTCCCTTGGCGCTCATCAGACCCATCTCGTAGAGCAGCCCGCGAATGGCGTTGACCAGTTGCGTGCGCTGGCGCACCAGAAGGTCACGCGTGCGATGCAGGGCTCGGGCACATTGCTGTTCGACCGTCTTGACCGGCACGAAACGCATGCTCGGCCGGCTCACCGCCTCGCAACAGCCTTCCGCGTCGCGGGCATCGTTCTTGTTGCGCCTGACATAGGGCTTTACATAGGCCGGCGGCATCAGCTTGACCTCATGGCCGACCGCGCTGAGCGTGCGGGCCCAATAATGGGCCGAGCCACAGGCCTCCATGCCGATCAGCGCCGGCGGCTGGGCGGCGAAAAACTTCACCACTTGCGCACGCTGCAATTGGCGCTGTACCACCACCCGCCCAGTCGTATCCACCCCGTGCACCTGGAACACATTCTTGGCCAAATCGATTCCAAATCTGATAGCTTGCATGTCGGACGGTCTCCTCCGCTGGGGTTAATCACAGCCCAGTTTGGCACATTCGATGCCGCAAGGGGCCGTCCACCCATCATCCCAGACCAACCGCTCGGCAGCACAAATTCGGATCCGTCGACGCCAAGCCATGGCCGTCTGAAAAGTGCGGTATCGGCCTCGCGCGGCCCCATCATGCGTAAGCCTGATGCTGCAAATGCGGCATAGTGACGCTATATCAATGCAAAGATTGAAGCTTCGACCAATATCTGATCATCACCTTTAGCGAGCAGAAGCTGCGTGCTCGGCGCTCTAATACTTTTCAAACGCGACCATTTTCATGACCCAGCGGCTGACGCCGCCTTTGTCGTTGCGATGGATGAACATCTTTCGGATCGACGTCTCGAGGTTTCTGCGCTCGATGGGGGACAGGAAGGCAATGTCGAGCTGGCGCGAGTGCTCGAACGTCTCGACTACGGCAGCGGTCGGGTTACAGGAAGGCAATCTTGCGGCAGTTAGGGGCGTGAAATGCAGATCCTCGATGATGTAAAAGCCGCCCGGTTCGACGATAGGAAAAAGCTTTGCTAGAGCAAGCTGCTGATGGTAGGCGGCGTGCGAGGCATCATCGATGATGATCCTTACGGGCGGCAGTGAGCCGGCAAGGCGTTCCAGAGCTGCCGGATCCCCCATGTCCAGCTGCTCGAAACGAAAGCGTTCTATCTTGAAAGCACTGAAATCTGAAATGTCGCAGCCGACGATGTTAGCTTTCGGAAAGAACTCCAACCACGTCTTGATCGACGGTATGTCTTCCACCTTGCGAGTAAGCAGTTCTTTGGGATCGTCACAGTCGTCGCGCTGCAGTCCAATCTCGACCATCGTGAAAGGTTCGTGCCGGAATTCCTCGAACAGAAATGAGTAAAAGCTGGTGTAGCCATGGGCGTGGTAAACCTCATCGCCCTTGTCAGTTCCGAGCGTATTGGCCAGTTTCGTCAAATTTCGAATGTTCATTGTAAATCGCCTTTTCTGCACCACCGCCGCACGGAACCAATATTGTCGGCTGGCACTGTCGTTACGAAGATTCGACGGAGCGAGCCATGGCGCTGACCCTTGACCAGGTGACGCGTTCAAAACGCGTGCCAAACGCCCAGTGCTGATTTGTCTTGGTTATCCCGTCTGGCACGTGTCGCGTGCCGGACAGAATGTCGTAGCTCCGACATCGGATAGCAGGCGTTCCATCTGGATGTCGTACTGCTTAAGCCTGCAGCCGATCTGGCGCCCGACGACAGGCCATGGTGCTTATGACCATCCGCAACGGCCGCGAACAAACATGTCAGCCGACCTTCAGCGCCGCGCCGTCAGCTTAACTTGTGCCATTTCTCCCGAGACAGCATTGCCTCGGCAGAGACCGGCGGCTGGTCCGGGATGTGATATTGGCGGCGCCTGCCGGTGGTCGCGACCCGGAAGATCAGATCAACATCGGCCCGATAGACCTCACCATCGGCCGCATCGATCAGAACAGGAGTTCGCTGATTGTACGGAATGATCGAAAAGCTGCGAGCCTGTTGGGGGTTTAGCCCGACCGTCGATAGGAACGTCGCCCTGGTCGAAGCCTTTGTGAATGCTCCACCGCCTTTCTTGATATACTCCATCCACATCTCGTCCGTTACGTTGCCGCTCGTGGTAACCCAATAGCCCCTCGCCCACAGATGCTGGCCCCAGTAGCGCCTACGCAATATCGCAAACTCGCTCAGCAGCTTGTGCGAGCTGCGCCCTTTCAGGTGCTGCACGGCGCGCGCCACCGACAGGCTCGGCGGGATCGACACGAGCATATGTACATGGTCTCGGTTGATCGACCCGGCATGAACAACCATCTAGTTGTGAGCTTTCGGGAGGTTGTCCATTCGGACCGGACCGAGGAGACTGGAGTTGCCAGGCTTCAGCATCCACCGGAGGGTCCGAATGAACATCCACAAGAATGCCCGTCTCACGCCGCTGCGTCGAGAGGAGATGGCGCTGTTGGTGATAGAAGGCGCTTTTTCCAAAGCCCATGCGGCGCGCGTCTATGGCGTGTCGGCGAAGATCGTGGCGCGCTAGGTCGGAGCGTTATAAGACCGAAGGGCGGGCCGGCATGGTCGACCGCTCGTCTCGGCCCATCGTCATGCCGGGCCTGACCGAACAGGCCGTGGCCGAGCGCTTCGTCGACCTGGCGCCGGAACATGGCTTGTCGATAACGAGGGTCCCCCAAATCATCGAGAGGGCCGATCGGCTCGTGGGCGGCGGCATCGTGCGGTTTCGTACAGCCCTTGTGGCACATGGTCTGGACAAGACCCTGTTCGACGAGATCACCCGCCAGCTCAAGGTCAAAGCGATCCGTGTGAAGACCGGCACGCTTGTCGATGCGACGATCATCGCCTCGGCCAGTGAGGATGATGCAGAGGGCCATTGGGTCCAGCATAAGGGCCGGCCAGCGGTTCATGGCTTCAAAGCCCATGTCGGCGCCGACGCTGACACGGCTCTGGTCGAGGAGATCGCAGTCACGCCTGCCAACATCAACGATGGCAAGGCCGGTCCTGATGCTCTGCCGGACGATCCCGGCGAGGTGTTTGCCGATAGCGCTTATCGAGGCAACCATTTCGGCCATCTGGCGCAGGAGCCGATAATCCTGGATGTGCCGCAACAGCTCGTCGGCCCATCACGGCGCTGACGAAGGAGGAGTTTGTAACAGCAGCGTGGGACGTCGTCGGCCGCAAAGTCAGCAAGACACAGATCCTAACGGACATTTACGTGCTTGCCGGGGTCGGAAAGGCACGGAGGAAGGCGAAAAGCCAATCGCTGCGGCTGTTCCCCCGGAAGCGATCTATGTCGGGAAAATGCATCGGCAGGTAGTGCATCAGGATATGGTCCTGGATCTCGGTCTCGGCCCTGGCGATCGCTTCATGGGTCTTCGACGGCTCTTGCAGGTCGTTGATGCCGGCGCTCAGCGGATCAGGGTAGGCCTGTGTCGCCTGGATCCTGAGCATGTTCAGGATCGCCTGGCATCCTTTGGATCGTTCTTGTCCCAGCCGTTGTGCAACGCTTCTCGTGTTCGGGCCAGCGCCAGCGACGACACGAGCCGCACCTCAAAACCGGCTTCAGCCAGGCGCCATGCTATCGGCCGGTGACAGTTCCCGTCGCGTCAAAGGCGCAGACCACAGGGCGGCGCACGCCTGCAGCATTTCGATCAGATGGTCGTGCTCAGCAACGGGTGTTGAGGACCAAAAGCCGACGCCGGCGCTTGTGGCTTGGTGCTTCGATCAGACTTCATTGCGCACCTTGGCAATGTCGATCGCCACCAGCACCGCGGCGGCGGGTGTAGAATCTAAAGTGGGCATGGTCGGTACCTCCGGAATGGGTTGTGTACATTCACATTCTAGAGAAACTTTGACTAGCCATGGCCGTCTCAACAGCCGTGCGTGCGCGCCTGCAGCGAAAAGCTGCGCGCACCGCTCTCTTGGTCGCCGCCGATCCTTCATCCGTAGGCGCTATGGCAGAGAGTTCACCTCGAACGCCCTTCTCGCCTGGGCCGACCGGAAGGGCGTTGGAAGCTGCCGAAATCATCAAACGCTGGGCGAAAAGCTTGAATATGGTTTGGTGGCCGCCTTCATCGGTGCCGGCCTGTGGCGGCGCGCCGGCTATGCCGATGGCGTACGCTGCTGGCATCGCCAAGGAACTGCGGGTCAGTTCCTTGGCGAGGGCGAAATGACACGCCATACGAATGCCCCAGTCGGTGGCAGACATACTCCAAAACCCGCCGTGCTTGGCGTCTGAGTTGGTAACGGTGTGCCGTGCCGTGGCGGACGACCACATCATCAGGTGATTTCTACATAAACTTAACGCACGCAACGCTGCTGCGATTTGCCGATGTGCCATGGCGGTCGGACCAGGCCCCGACTCTGTCAGGTTTGTCGGATTCGGCACAAAAGAGCTATTTAACCATTCTCTTGTGCCGCTCAGCCTAAACGTCTGAAAAGCAACGAAAAAAGTCTTCCTTGACTCGATCAGCCGGCTGGCATGAATTTTGGAACGTTCATTGATGTGTTGCGCGACGCCAGTGCTTGCACATCAAGTGAGAAGTTCTCCCCCAGGAAGATTACGCTCGCGCGAAGGAGATACCATATGCAGCATATACTGGAGCGATTAACCGCCAAGATAAGGCAAACCAATGGTGACCAACAGTCTTCCGACAAGTTCCGTTTGGAAAATCTGTTGGGTCATGACCCGTTTGGCGAGATCTTGACGCGTCTTCCCGGAGACGACCTCTACCCTGACGCGATGGTAGGCGGGGGTAGTCTGACAGGAAAGACCACCCAACGGCGCAAACCGGAGGATTGCCTGCTCCCGAGCAACATGCGTGATACTCACCACAGGACGAAAATCAATGTTCACGAGATTCTCACAATTCTTGACGATTTTGGGGATTCAGTAAAGGTACTCTCGCTTGACTGTTTCGATACGTTGCTATGGCGCAAGACAGCGACACCTAAGGACGTTTTTGCCGTGCTGGCCGATAATCCCGTCGCGCGAAGGTTAGGGATAGCTCCTCACCAACGCGTTAGCGCTGCTGCGCGTGCGTATCGAGCGAAGCCATTAGAGAACGGATCGAGGGAGATCGATCTCGGTGATATCTATCGGTTTTTTACATCGCTTTCTGGTGAGGAACGGGAGCTATTGGCCGAGGCGGAAATCCGAACTGAAATGGATGTTTGTTTTGCATTCTCACCGTACGTAGAACTGATCAGGCTGGCAAACGCCCGTGGTATCAAAATTATCATCGTGAGCGATACGTATTTGCGCGAAGATGAGTTACGGCGCCTCTTGGCTCGGCATTTGCCTGAGGACGTTATGCAGTCAATTAGCAAGATTTACTGCTCTGTCGATTATGGGACGTCGAAGAGCGATGCCCTTTTTCCAATTGTAATCAAGGATTGTGGCGTGCCCGCATCGCAACTACTCCACATCGGCGATAATGATGTAGCCGATGCGCAAGCGCCACGGAAATTGGGAGTACGTGCGCTGCATTTCCTGCAGTTTGATCGTGAGGTCGAAAACTTCTTGCGCCTACAGCACGCGGCATCATCGTTGATTGTACTCGATCAGGCAGCACCGGAATCAGTTGTTCTGCCATGCTATAGTCCATTTCGACCAATTTTTTCTGTAGCGAACCTGAAGCCGTACTCGCCTGAGACGCTGATCGGCTACATGTCGTTTGGCCCGGTGCTATACGCCTATGCCCGTTTTCTTATGGACGAGGTGGAGGCACTAAAACAGCAGGGCAAGCGAGTAAAAGTCTTCTTTCTGTTGCGTGACGCTTATCTTCTTTCGGCTGCGTGTGAGGCCTATGCGCGCGAGCCCGTCGGCAAACTGGTACGAATCCGCAAATTTCTTGCTATTGCGGCCTCTTTCAAAACCCGCGCCGATGTCGATTATTACATCAGCGATATCGAACACCAAGTTGACGATTTCCATACCACTGCAAAACAGCTTCTGCTTCCGCCGGAAGTGACTGAATTATTAATACGGATCGCCAATCAATCTGCCGAGCCGAAAACGGCATTCCATCAGTTGCTGCGCGACGACGATGTGTTGGAGTTGATATTCAAGAACTCCTCTGATTTGCGTGCCCGCTTAATGCGATATATATCAAAGGAGCTGGAGGTAGAGGAAGGCGATACCATTATTTTGGCGGACCAAGGCATTTACGGCAGAACGCAGGAATATTTGACTCGGACATTCAAAGAAGAATTGAAGGTGGAAATACTTGGACGCTATCTGGTGGGTTCCGACGAACCTTACCGCCCTGCGAACGGAAAAGCACTTATTACTACGTCTTGTTGGAAATATGATCTATTTGAGCAATGTTGCATCCTAAAGGAAGGAATGGTTGTAGACTATGATTTGGACGGCGAGCCAGTTCTCGATGAGATCAAACTTAGCGAGAGGCAGTACGATAAGGTTGCCAAAGTTCAAGATGAATGCTTGCGGTTCATCAACGATGCGAGATTGTTTTTTACGAAGTCTGGTGTGACGCACGAGTTGTCTATTTTGCAGCGGGCCGCCCACGCAGCTCTATTTCGTCATGGCTACATGCCTACCGAAGCGGAGTTGGAATATTTCAAGGGCTTCCAGAACGACAAGTTTATGGGGCCTGATGGCACGAAGACGCTCTATGATCTAGACAGTGCTTGGAAGAATGTAAGGTGCCTGCCCTCACCTTATCGGCTGGGTGCATTTGAAGCGCGCAGCTTGGGGCTTGACTTCGCCTTCAGCGGTCTGGTGCAAAAACGATTTCAACTTGATCTAAGACCAGAAGATATGAATGTGCGGTTTTCACCTCTGAAAGTCTCGATAGGGAGCATACGAGAGTCCAAGGTCTTCTTGCTTAGAGCGCACCATCTGCATGACGGATATTTCTCCATTATGCTGCCATATGAAAGCGGCACCAGTTTGAAAATGCTTCTGGGAGAGCGCTACGTATGGTTGCAGATAGAGGGTATACGACTTTTAGATAACGCAAGAAGGGTGTGTAGTGATGTGTCGAGCTCTCTCGATCTGGAAGAAATCAACCGGGAGGGAGAGATTTACCAGTGCCTGTCACAGGCAAGTGTCGCGACAATATGTCCCGTTGATTTGCAGCAGTTCAAAACGCCTCATTACTATCATGTGATCTTTCGCCCATTGGTTTTGAGGGCATCTGATCCGCCGCGAAGGCTAGGCGCCTCGCAGTAACGCGGAAAGATGGTGCCGCCGGCGCGCGAGGCCGGCATTGTTGCGGGTCGCCGTCATGCCGTAGTGGCCACACAGTTCCTCGTAGCGGCGGGTCAGGTCTTCCCGGGCGTGAGCGGATGCGCCGCTCCAGTGTCCGGCGAATGCCGGCCCCAAGTTCGGGATGACGCCGGATCATCTCGTCGAAGATGGCGACGGATCGAAGGTTGGGCGCCGCTTGCAACATCGGCACGACCTCGGCACCGAAAATATCGCCGAGCGGATCAGGACGGCGTCGTTCCCGCGGCGTCTTCCTTTGTGACGGCCGCCTCGAATCCTTCTCGAGGCGATAGGCCGTGGCGATGCTGATCGACGCCTTCGCCGCCGCGACGGCCGTCGTATTGGTCTGACGGAACTTCATGAAAAGCCTCATCTGGTGATCGGTTACGTGGCGGCCGGGCACAAAGTGATTCCTCCCCAATAGGAAAAACCACCGGCATACCCGGCCGACCGTGATCACCAGACAAACGCCCCCCGAAAGGAACGTGCCGCCGGCGGATTGAAACTCCAGTCGGGCTACGCCCTCCCTGCGTTCCAATCCGCCGGCATTCTCATCCTGATTGGGATCTTCCGCATATTTGGTGCAGGGGCGGCGTTCCCTTGGTTGCCCCGTCTGTTTCTACGGTCGTTAGGCGGCTGCCAGCAGCCTGTTTCTCAGCAGCGCATACCCGGAGCGCCCATACATCTGGCGTTTGATGGTCTTGAGACGGTTGATATGTCCCTCGACGGGACTGGTGCTCCAGGGCTGAGTGATGGCGGCCCGAACAGCCGCAATGTCACGGCCGATGCCTGCTGCAAGGGAAGCCAGTTCGCTGTCCGTGGCTTCCTCGATCCATTGCTCGAGGACAGCATCATCGTTACCGCGTATCAGTGCAGCGAAACGTCGAGCCAGGTCACCCGCCTTCAAGAGCTCCGGCGCGCAGTCATAGAGATGGCCCAAGAATTGCTCGGTCTGCTCATCGAGCAAAGTCGGGTCTTCGCTCAGCAGCCATGCACAGTTTCGGCGCGACGGCGACCGCCATCGCGCATTTGGCGGAGCGGCCGATGAGCACTGGTGGCGGGCGGCCGTCCACCTGTAGACGGTCGCCTTGCTGCCTGCAAAGCCGCGGCGCTTGATTTCGCTCCACAGGTGCAACCCGTTGCGTTGGCCTTCCTGCCAGCGTCCTTCGAGATACTCCTGGAAAGGATCCATGAGAACCGAGCGCGCGGGCGGGCGCCGGTGCTCGGGCTCCCCGCCCGCTGCAAGCCAGCGCTCGACCGTTCTCACGCTCATGCCGGTCCGGGGCGCGATCTGTCGTGGCGACATGCCGGTCGTCCGCAAATCAAGGACTTCAGCATAGAGTTCACTGCGCTGATGCGGCGCGACCGGCGCAGGCCATCAAGCTTCGGGGAAGTCTCCACTGATGGTTCCGGATTGGCGTCGTCATCGCCACTCATCTCGGCCATCATCGCCTTTCCGGCGGCACTGACCGCTTTGCGATGGCGGCCGAGGGCCAGACGCAACGCTTCGCCCAGGTTCTGGAGAAGATGCCAGCGGTCGGCGACCTGCGTTGCATCGGGAGCATCGCGACGGGCGCCGTCAGCATAAACGCCGGCGCGATCGCGAGCGATGACTTCGATGCCAGGATGACGTTTCAGCCATGACGCGACCGTGTTGGCATTTCGGTCCGGCAACAGATCGAGCACGCGGTTGCGCTCCAGATCGCAGATGATCGTTCCGTAGCGCTGCCCCTTGCGCCAGGCCCAGTCGTCGATGCCGACCACCCGCGGCGCGGCCGGCGGCTCGAACCCGGCTGCGCGGATCATCCGCAGCAGCGTGTCGCCGCTTACCGGCATGGCCAGTTTGCGCGACAGGCGCGAGCCGGATTCGCCACCGACCGCGAAGCCAATCGCCAGATGGCTCTCGCCGAGGCGGGCGGTGCGTCTCGCTCTCGGCTGCACCGTTTCCGGCAATCGTTCCGTAAAGATCCGCTGACCGCATTGCGGATCGGCGCAACGGAACCGCCTGGCGTGAAGCCGGATTTCGACAACCCGTCCCTGCCACGGCAGATCAGCCACCCGGCGCATGTAGTGGCTGTGGACGCGGCCGGTTCGGCAGCCGCAGGAGGGACAGCACGATTCTGTCGCCTTCGGCCGGGCTACAAGCACCACCTTGTCGGCCCGTGGAGGAAATTGGACAATCGAAAGCTCGGTCGAGACCAGAGAGCGGAAGGCATGGAGCACGGGCGAATCACCGGCGTCGACTGCGATTCCGACTCTATGGACTCATTCGCACCGCCCGTGAATCCCGGCACCTGCACCAAATATGCGGAAGATCCCCAGATTGATGGTGTGGAACGGCCCCGCTACCGACAGCATCTAAGTGCTAAACGTGGTCGTTGCGAGCAACGCCACAAGGAAGGGAGCCGTTCCGTGAAGCAGGTTAGCACCATCGGCCTGGATTTGGCCAAGAACGTTTTTCAAATTCATGGCGCCGACGCCGAAGGCGCGCCGATTTTCAATCGCAAACTGCGTCGAGCCGAGCTGCTGGGCTTTTTCGAAAAGCTTCCGCCGTGTTTGGTTGGTTTGGAGGCGTGCGGCGGTTCGCATTATTGGGCGCGCGAGATCGCGGCGCTCGGTCACGACGTGCGTTTGATCCCGCCGATTTATGATGTCGCGCTACAAATGCCCTTGCGCGGCGCGCCGCGGTGGCCGGCCGAGGCGGCGCTGATTGGCCATGAACTCCTCCCAGTCAATATAACCAGGGTGTGCGTCTTTGATGCAAACCTCCCAGTCGTCAATGGCCACCTTCGAGGTTGCGCGGTGCGAACCCGGACCTTGGCGGACCGCATTTATTCGGCGCCGGCCGTAGATATATGCGCCGGCATAGGCTGGGTTGTGCAAAATATGATGGACGCGGGCGATGGTGGCGTCTCGCCATACCAACTCATGGGGTCCCGGCCCGCGGAGCGGCCGCACAGGTATGCGTAGGTCGTGCGTGCGCAGATAACGGATGACGCGCCGTGCGGTCTGAAGCTCCGTAAATTTGTCGAAGACCAGACACAGTCGAGCCTGCACCTCTTCATCAGGATTGAGAACGATCTGGCCTGAGCGGTTGTACGCCAAGCCACCTGGCAGCGGTATGCGAAGCTCGCCTTGCGCCGCCTTCTGCCGCTCCCCTTGATGCAGGCGGATGCGGATCTGGTGCAACTCTGCTTCGCTCATGATCCCCGAGAGCCCTAACAGCAGCCGGTCGTGATAAGCGCAGGGATCGTAGAGGCGCTCGCCATCAGCGATGATAACGCCGAACAATGAACACAACTCGAGGAGTTGATGCCAATCTCGGTTATTGCGTGCCAATCGAGATGCATCGAGGCTGACCACCAGACCCGCGTTGCCGAGCCCGATCTAGGCGATGAGCCGTTGGAAGGCGCTCGACTTGGCCGTTTCCCGATTTTCCAAGATCCTCATCGATGACGACGACACGATCCGGCGGCCAGCCCAATCTGACGGCTCGGTCTGCCAAGCTGTACTGAAGTTCGGTGCTTTCCTGATGGTGGCGCACTTGGTTTATCGAGGATTGGCGTACATAAACGTAAGCGAACTTTGAACGCCGGACGGCCGTGAGCCGCTCGTCAGAATTACCCGGGACGGCCAACATCAAACCGTTCCCTCACCGCCGGCGCGGTCGGCGGCATCCGGCGGATCAGAGTCGCAAGCATCTGCGCAAGTTGGTGCTGACATACCGGTGGGAGATCGTTCCAAAGGCTGGGCGAGTCTCGCTTGATCCTTACCAGTGGAACGCTGGCCTCCGGAAGAGATACCGCCATCCGAAGTGCTAATGCATGAGCAACCATTGCAACTCGCTATTGAGTTACCGAAGGTGATTCGCACATAATACACTAAAGCAACCAAAGTTCTAACGGATATTAACTTTTCAGTCGCGCCACGATGTTCATCATCATCGATAGCGCGCGACAAATCCGTCGCTGATCGGCGGATATTGCGTAACCGCCCATCCGGCAGGCGGATGACAACAAAGGCAGGTCCGCGCCCCGACCGAAGTGATGCCACCTCAAACCGCTGTCCACAGAGCGCGTGTCGACGGTCAACCACCGTGATGTGAGACACCAGCCAATCAATGACAGGGGCATCCTGCTCTGCTTGGGTCGCCGACAACATCGTGCCAGGCGGTGGAGGATGACCGCAAGCTTGCGGGCGACCGCCACTTTGGCCTTCTTCATTCCGGCGCGTCGGGCGATCCGCATCGCCCAGCTTTTGAGCTGTGTGCAGCCCTTGAGCGGCTTCACCAGCATGATGTGGGCGGCCTCATAGAGCGCCGTCGTACCGCAGCATCGCCGATCTTGCTGATGCGATGAGCGCGACGATCGGACCGACCCCCCGGCGTCGACATCAACCGCCTGGCTCTGGCATCGAGGCGCACCAGCGCGCGAACCTTTTTCTCGAAAGCCTGGAACCCGCGCAAGATCACGGCGTGCACCGAAAGCAGTCCCGCGGCGACCATCTTCAGGTTCGCATGGCCGACCACCAGCTCGTTGATGCTTCGGGCAAAGCCGCGCGGCGTCGTCTTGCCGCCCTTTAGCCCGAAGCCACGCAAAATGCTGCGCACACTGTTCTCGACGTCTCTCAGCTTCGATTGGATGAGCTTGCGCCCGCACCTCTTGTGCTGCCAGCGCCGCGTAGAGCCATGCGACAGCGGGCCGGCCTCCAGCCCGATCCGCACAAGGTCAAAGCCGAGCGAGGCAAACCAGGCGATCAATGCCTCCGGCTCGCTGGCCACCTTGCTCTCGCGAACGATCTTGCCGCTTGCATCGACAACGCACACGCTAATTTGCCCCACTGGTTAGGTGGGGTATAGCGGGAATCTCTCCGCCAGCGTCAACACTCGTTCGGCAATGTTTACGTCGATTTCCAGCCCTTGGCCTGGATTCGCTGCAAGTCGATCTAAAACGTTGGCAATGATCTCTGCCAGTTCAGATGCTTCCGGATCAGCCATTCCACGAGCTGCAATTGCGGACGTTCCCATCCGGAGCCCCGAGGTGACATTCGGTGGCTCCCTGTCTTGTGGCACAAGATTGCGGTTCGTTGTCACGCCATGAGCTTCCAATGCCTTCTGCGCGGCATCGCCTGTCAGCCCACGCGTTCTGAGGTCAACCATCGTGAATGGCGTATCTGTCCCCCCTGTGACGATTTTGAACCCACGTGCGCTCAAGCCGTTCGCCAGAGTTCGCGCGCAGCTCAGTACCCGTCTAGCGTATTCGGTAAACTCGGGCTTAAGGGCCTCACCGAAACAGACGGCCTTGCCAGCAATAACGTCGGGCAACGGCCCGCCTTGAATGCCGGGGAATACCGCTGAATCGATTTTCTTACCAAAAGCCGCGTCGCGAGACATTATCAGGCCTCCCCTCGGCCCGCGTAGATTTTTGTTGGTCGTTGTGGTTACCAGGTCGATGTGAGGAAACGGGCTCGGATACTCTTTTGCAGCTATCAATCCGGAAAAGTGGGATACATCGGCGAGTGTGACTGCGCCAACCTCCGCAGCGATTCTTGATACCTTAGGAAAATCGATAGCACGAGGATAGGATGAGCCGCCTACAATAATCAGCTTGGGACGGTGCTCGCGAGCGAGCTGTTCCATCGTATCGTAGTCGATGAACCCCTCAGGTGTTGTCCCGTATGATATTGTCTTGAACCAGCGACCGGACAAGTTGGACTTGAACCCGTGGCTCAAGTGCCCCCCCGAGGAGAGGTCCATACTCAACACTGTGTCTCCGGGTGTGAGTAAAGCAAAGTACACTGCCTGGTTAGCTTGGCTACCGGAATGGGGCTGCACATTTGCATGTCCTGCACCGAACATCGCCTTGGCTCGCTCTATGGCAAGGCGTTCGATGGCATCGACGTTTTCGACACCAGCATGATACCGTTTTCCCGGATAGCCCTCAACGGTGGTGAATACCACCATCGATGCCATCGCTTCACGGACCGCGTTACTCATGTAATTCTTCGGGGCGATCAATTCTACCTGACTTCGTTGCCTCGACTCGTCTGCTGAGATTAAAGGTGCCAGTTCAGGATCTGCCTGGGCCAGGGGCTCCTCAAAAAACCATCTCTTTGCTTTCATGCAGAAGTCTCCTTTGGACCTGGTAAGGACGCGCCAATGTTGTAGTAGGGCGAATTCCGCAGATTTTCCTTGGACAGCGGGTACAGATCGCTTGGAAGCAGGTAATCAATCAGCGCCTGCTCGTTCCGGTCAGGCGATCCGGGCTGCCCATAGGCGCAAAGCGCCATTACCTTGCCGGCGTCTTCGAAGCGCAAGTGTTCTTTGGGAAAGGTGAATTTCTGATCGGCGGCCAACGCATAGAGAAGAGCATACCCGCTACCTGGAGCCGTTATTACCCTTCCCAAACGAGCTACCTACAGTCGCTCATCGACCTCATAGAAATCGCCGATGTCACCTTCGCAAATCAGGGCATAACAAGGCATTCCCAGGGGAACGGCGACATGCCGTAGGATCCCCAGAGATGGGAGCGTTCGTGCGTTGAGGAATAGAAATGCACCTTCCTGCCGAAGATAGATGTCTCGCCGACAATCCCCGATCCGTTGCCAAGGCCATAGTAGCCTGCCGCAACGGGGCTGTGGCCCGGGATTTCCGTGATCGACCAGCCACTCACGGCAATCACATCCGGAATGGCGTGCAAGCGGCCAGCGGCGTCGAGGACCGCTGATGGAGTGATGGTCGAATATCTGGGAAGCTATCCTTCTCAGCCTCGTATGAATAGATGAGTTCGGCTGCTGACGCATCCAGTGCTGCAATTGCGCCGTCATGGCCCGGCTTAAACGACATTATTCTCATGTTGGATGAGCTCCTACAGAATGAAGACTACCGGAGATATTGCGGGAAAACTTTGACCAAGCCAGGCGCTTTTCGCCTCTTGCGGCACCAACGCCTCAAGGCAGGCTAGCAAATTGATCGCCAGAAGATCGCCGTATATAAAAACGCTTCTTCCTTGCAATAACTCTCTCGCATCCGTGTAGCAAGTTCGGTCTTATCTTGAAACCCCGGCGATAGTAAATTTTTGCGATTGTAGGCAAAATACTTGTAAAGATATATGACATTAATATTTCCATTCAATGGAACGTTGCGTCAACTGCTTCTGGCGAGCACGTTTCACTCTGTTGGTGGTCTGGGGCCGCCGCGATCGTGGTAGTCAGCCAGTCGAAGATCGGGCGTGTGGCGGCGCGGGAACGGCGTCATTAACAATTTGCTGCGCGACAAGACATGCCCGAGCATTGCACCACTTCAGTTTGCGCCGGTCGAGAAGCTCGTGGAGGGGACGCTCGCCGATCACACGAGACGACTCACTGACTCACTGGGCAGTCCGCGCGGCTGTGAAGGCGGGCGGGCATCGCGGGCGTAAGGTGGTGAATATCTGACACAACCATACTTCGCGTGTCGCTTTCGCCAAGTCATGCCCAATGAGCGCGAGGAGAGCGCTGTCGATGGCTCCGCCGCTGTAATGGCATAGACGACGTGGCAGTATCGGCTCAAAACCAGTCGGCATCGAGCACCCAGTATGCAGGGCTTCAACGTCGCTACCGGCCACAGCCGGTGCGGCGGGTCCCCGTCAGTTGACTTGAACTGGCCGAGGACGACACCGCAGAGTGGAAACGGTGCCTGACCCAGCTGTAATACATGGTTCCCCAGCCGATCGCTTTCGAACCCGGGCTTGCAATTAATCAGTCCTAACTCTTGAAGATCGCAGTGCAGAGGGCACATTCAAGTATCGTCTTGCGCACCCGGCGGCGACGCGCATCAGCACTTCCGGAGCATAAGCGTCAGCGGCCGCCGCGAGATCATTCACGGTGAAACTCTCACCCAGCAATTCGACCGAGACGGTCGGAAGACAAACTGCCTCAGGAACGTCCGTTATGTCAATCGCGGTGGAGTCCATCGACGTTCTTCCGACCAGAGGAGCCGAATATCCAGCAAACCGGACGGATATCTTGTTTCCGCAGGCCCATGGAAGGCCATGCTTGTAACCGATACCCAAGATCGCTATGCGGCTGTCTCGAACCGTACGAAATGTCGCGCCATAACCGACCGCCTCACCCTTGGGCACATTGCGCACATCGAGTATATTTGCCTGAAGTTTTACGACGGGCATAAGAGGGTTCGGTTGAACGCCGGCGTTGTTGAGACCAAAAAGCGCTGAACCCACCCGGACGATATCGAAATGAAAATTCTTTCCGAGCCAAACACCGGCGGATGCGGCTAGACTGCAACGGGCAGGTTTAAGCAGATTGGAGATCGCCCGAAAGCGATTACTCTGCAACACATTCATTGCGTCGGCAACGCGATCGCTACAAGCGAGGTGACTGAGGACGACTGAGGGGGGGTGCCGCTTAAAAGTGCCGGAAAGATAATTTCTGCGTACGTCGTCAAAAGTAAGCCCGAAGCGAGAGAAGCCGGTTTCGACATTGAGAAAATATGTTTGCGCCTCGCCCGCAGCGCTAATAGCACCCAGTTCACCGGAGTTATTCACTACAGGTGTAATCCGGCTGGATCTATAGTGTTTCCTCAACGTCGTAAATTGATCGCAGAGAACCGCAACCGTCGCGCCTATCTTGGAACTTCTTATGGCCATCGCTTCGTGGAGATCTCCAACAAAAAAAAGATCGCATCCGGCGGCGGCCAACGTCCTTGTGACCTCGATAATACCAAGCCCGTAGGCGTCATTTTTAACGACTGCTGCCACCCTTACATGTGGTCCGACCATGGCCGACACAGTCTGGAAATTTGCCTGAACTGCCGCCAGATTGACTTCTAGCACAGCATCCGCGCGCTGCGGGATGGACAACATCTTTTACCCCCTTCTGCAGGTTGATCGAGAAGCATCGCATTCTTTTATTGGTTTTATTGGTTGCGATCCGAAGTAGAACACGGGCGAGCAACAACTTTTGCGGCGCCCGCTTGGCCAATGTATTAAAAGTTCGCCTTCCGCAGTGCGGCTGGTGACTAGGAAGGGGATCGTCATTGCGAGTACTTCCCTCTAGCTGGGATCGCGTGCTAGCGGGCAAGTCATGCAACGGCCGCCACCTCGTCCACGGCTGAGTTCTGCGCCCTCGACCGTTATCACTTCAACGCCAGCGCGACTCAGCAATGAATTCGTGTTGACGTTGCGGTCGTAGGTAACGACAACGCCCGGCTCGACCGCAATTACGTTATTTGCGTCGGACCATTGCTCTCGCTCCGCTTCATAGTGATCGCCGCCGGTAGGCACTATTCGGAGAGCCTTAATTCCTAGGGCCTTGGCCACCACAGACAAGAAGGGTTCATCCTCTTCGGTGACATCGACCGTATCCTCAGAATTGCCCGGGCGGAGAGTGAACGTTCGCAGCCCCTCCACCACGGGCGGGTAAATCGTCACCAGGTCTCGGTCGCAGAAGGTGAAGATGGTGTCGAGATGCATGAAGCTACGGTCCCGGGGCATCAGAGCCGCAATAACGCGAGTGATTTTGTCGACCTTGAACAAAGCGCGCGCCAATGCCTCGACGGCCTGCGGCGTGGTCCTCTCACCCATACCGATTAGAACAACACCGTCACCAATTGGCATCACATCCCCCCCTCAAGACTGAGCGCACCGTTGGTTCGATCAGGCAACAGGCGTGTGAAGCTAGCGTCGCGAAATCGAGGATGGAAGCGATAGACTGCCTCAACGTTTTCTGCCTCAGGCCGTCTAGCGCGCCAATACAGGGGGTTGATTGAGACGCCGCCATAGATCCAGCATGAACTGTCACGCGTAAAAAGCTGGTTCGGTAAAGGAGGTAGAACGAAATCCTCGGGCTTTAATGTTCGCCCAGTCAGCCCGTGCGGCTTAAAGTCAAGATCCTCACGCGCGATCCCGCCAATGAGCAAGGCTGCGAGTTGACTTGGCGGCATCTCGTCAAGCCAGCTCCGCAACTCATTGGCGAAATCCAGGCCGACGGCTGAAGGACAGACGCGTCGATTTAGGAGCCAGCCGCGGGCGTCGGACAACGCCAAAGTTTCCGACAGCAGGTCGCCCAAAGAACGAACGACGACACCGCGCTCACGAAATTTTTCCACGAAGGCATCGTGCTCCTGTTGCGCACGCTCGACCCAAATCACATCATCGAAGAGGAAGCCCTTGCAGTTCTTCGGTGTAAGGCGGCGGAGGCTAAGGTCTGGTCGATGAACAAGGACCTCGCGTAGCCGGCCAACTTCTGAATGAACCCCTAAGGTCGTCATATGGCCGTCCTGACTGCCAGTGGCCAGCGAATAGCTTTCAAATGAAATCGTTTGCGTGGACATAGGCGGCTCCGTTGATGTGCGAATGAGTAATCCTCCGCCTGCAACAAGTATGCCGACCAAAGACGACTTATGATCAAGAGGTTGACTGTCGCGTCCGGCAGGTAGGCTCACAGGTTTGTCCGACTCCCTACAAAGGGTAAGACCGTATGTCCGCTTCTGCCGGTGAGGTGGCTCGCATTGCACTGCGCGTCCGAGGGTTGCTTCTAGATTCGGTAAGTCAAGCGCTTCTCGAGCTTTCCGCTTCGCCGGCTTCTGAGGTCTTTCGCAGGGCCTCGTTTCTCTGCGGGATCGGCGCTCGGCCGTCGCCTTGATGGAGATCAGAAGAATTGGCGTCCTGATCGTTGTGATGTGACCGGTACTGCAACCCTCGCGAACTCACCTCATTCATCGTCCCGCGAAGGACGCTTTTCCACCGACTGGTGGAACCTTATGGGGTAATCCTTGTCACGCTCGCTCTGCGGTCATGTTTCATCTCCGTGTTCTACCGTCGCCGACATGGTTTCGGCTTGGCCGGCGCGCATATGGTCGGGGCGTACGACCAAGGCTTTCAGCATGATATCTTGTCGCGTCCAACGAAACTCGTGCCGTCGCGCCAAATGCGACGCGTGATCACCGCCAGCCGGCGAGCCAACCCGACAATGGCCTTCTGTCGGCCGCGCTGCCTGGCAACGTTCATCGCGCGAGCCCTCACCCACGACCATTTCGTCACGCGCGTCACCAGTGTCTGCGTGGCTTCATAAAGCAGCGTTCGCATCATGCCGTAGCCGCAGCGGGATATCCGGACGATGCGGCGGGCGCGTGGCTGAGGGAGGGATCGCACCTCGATACGGCTACGATCACTGGGGCGCGGGTGTTCGTCGACGGGCGCGCGGCGGCTGTTCTGGCGGGCGATCTGGCGCAGCCGATCGCCGAGGGCGCATTCTTCACAGAAGACATCGTAGCGGATCTGACGGAGCTTGCGCAGGGCCACCCGGGCAGCCTAAACGAGATCGGCCGGACCGTTTTCAAATCCACCGGCCTTTCGCAAGAAGACCTAGAGCACGTCCTGTGATCGATGAATCGATTGTGATGTGACGGCGGCCTTGGCAGATGATTCAACATCCACTTTGGTGAGGTGGATGATGGGAAGATCACTGAGCGAGGATCTCCGGCTGCGGGTCCTGAAGGCGTCTGACGCGGCATGTCGGCCCGGCAGGCTGCGGCGCGGTTTGGGGTCGGGATATCAGTGCGATCCGCTGGATCGCGCGGGCGAAGATCGGCGAACTGGCGCCGCGGCCGCAAGGCCGCCGCCGCGCGTCCAGCCTCGATGCGCATGAAGCCTTCATCGTCGGGCTGATCAATGAGCGCAAGGACATCACGTTGAACGAGATGGTAGAGCGGCTGGAAGGCGAGCGGTCGGGTGCGGATCAGCCGCAGCGCCTTGAGCGCATGGCTTCGCGGCCACGGATGGACGTTCAAAAAAGTCCGCACACGCACTGGAGCAGGACCGCCCCGACATCCTGAAGCGCCGCCGCGCCTGGTTCGACGGCCAACTCGATCTCGATCCGGCGAAGCTCGTCTTCATTGACGAGAGTGTGCTGCAGAGCAGCAGAAGGAGTTCAATATGAACTAAGACCGTAGTGTAAAGCTGCGTGGATGATGGGACGGCCCTCCGAGATCGGCTTTCAGGAGCAGGTCTCAAACCAGTCCAAGCTGCTGCGGTAAAGAGCCGTGGTGGTGAGCGTTGGATGAAAAGTTCGGACGAGATCCGAGCAGGTGGGTGTCCGAAAGACGAACGAAAGTGAACCCTTCGAAGACGCGTCGTTATGAACGTAAGTGTCGCCGAAACCAGGACCGTTTCGTCATCCTGGGACAAGTCCGCCAGATGCCTGATGACTGGGCGGGCGGCGACCGGCGTAGAGGGGGCGTGAGTCGGACACAGGCATTTGCGCGGAACTGCAGGAACCAGGCTCCTGATGCAAAGGGAGAAGCTCAAGCGGGCCAAACCCGTAAGGCGAGAGTACCGATGCAGGAGACTGGGGCGGACCGACCCGTATGAGCGTTGAGGGCCCTGTAATGGAGCCGGAGCAAAGGGGTCGGATCAGGTGGTCGTATTGTTTGAAACAACTGGAAACAGGATGACTTCGATAGGTACGACAGACAAGCCGTTTCGAATTGCGAAACGACAAGTGTACGAAGCTTACAAAGCGGTCAAAGCCAACCATGGTGCAGCCGGGGTGGACGGGCAGACCTTGGAGATGTTCGAGAAGGACCTTGCAAGGAAACCTCTACAAGGTCTGGAATCGGATGTCCTCAGGGACGTACTTCCCACCGCCGGTTCGCGCTGTCTCCATTCCGAAGAAGAGTGGAGGTGAAAGGGTTTTGGGTGTGCCCACCGTCAGCGACCGGATCGCGCAGATGGTGGTCAAGCAGATGATTGAGCCGGATTTGGACCCCCTCTTTCTTCCAGACTCCTACGGCTACAGGCCGGGAAAATCGGCTCTGGATGCAGTTGGCGTCACGCGTCAGCGATGCTGGAAGCATGACTGGGTTCTGGAATTCGACGTCAAAGGGCTGTTTGACAATCTTCCGCACGATCTCCTGCTGAAGGCGGTCAGAAAGCACGTCACATGCAAGTGGGCTCTGCTCTACATCGAAAGATGGCTGGCAGCGCCGATGCAGAAGAACGGGGAAGTCGTGGAGCGCACACGCGGTACCCCGCAAGGGGGCGTTGTTGGCCCGATCTTGTCGAATCTCTTCATGCACTATGCATTTGATCTGTGGATGACCCGGACGCATCCTGACCTTCCATGGTGTCGATATGCGGACGATGGCCTTGTGCATTGCCGCAATGAGCAGCAGGCAGAAGCCCTCAAGGCGGAGCTTGGTGCTCGACTGGCAGCATGCGGGCTTCAAATGCATCCGACAAAGACCAAAATCGTCTACTGCAAAGACCAAAGGCGCAGGGGGGAATACCCGAATGTCGTGTTCGACTTCCTCGGGTATCAGTTCCGGCCGCGACGCGTGGCGAACACACGGCGAGATGAGTTCTTCTGTGGTTACACGCCTGCGGCCAGCCCAACGGCAATTAAGTCGATGCGGGCCACGATCAAAAGCTTGAACATCCCGCGGCAGACGCCGGGGACGCTGGCTGAAATCGCCCAACGGCTCAATCCACTCCTTCGCGGATGGATAGCCTATTATGGCCGCTACAGCCGTTCGGCCCTGTCCACTCTGGCTGATTACGTCAACCGGAAGCTCAGGGCGTGGATCATGCGTAAGTTCAAGCGCTTTCAGTCCCATAAGACGCGTGCCAGCCTCTTCGTGAGAAAGCTGGCGTGGGAAAATCCAGGACTGTTTGTGCACTGGAAGGCGATCGGAACGAATACGTTTGCCTGATGGGAGCGGTGTGAACCGAGAGGTTCACGCACCGTTCTGCGAGAGGCCGGCAGGTGAAATCCCTCCGGCCTACTCACCCGGGCTGTCGACCAAGATGGCCCGTCTGCGGGGACGTGCGCCATGCGGTGAGCGCTGCCGGGCCGGCGTGCCGCACGGCCATTGGAAGACGACCACCTTCACCGGCGCGCTGAGGTTGGCGGGTATGACCGCACCATTCGTCTACGACGGTGCCATGAACGGCAGTGTGTTCCTTGCCTATGTCGATCAGGTCCTGGTCCCGACCCTGGCGCCGGGCGACGTCGTCGTGATGGACAACCTGCCGGCGCACAAGGCGGCAGGCGTGCGAGAGGCAATCGAACAGGTCGGCGCCAAGCTCTTGTTCCTGCCGCCATACTCGCCCGACTTCAATCCGATCGAAAACGCCTTCTCAAAACTCAAGGCTCTCATGCGCGCCAAAGCCGAGAGAACCATCAACGCCCTGTGGGACGCCGTCGGTTCGATCCTCGACCAGTTCACACCAGCTGAATGCGCAAACTACTTCAAGGCCGCAGGATATGACCCAGATTAAACAGGATGTGCTCTAGCCGCCGCGATGAAGGTCATTCGACGTTGATGAGACGCTCGATGATGCATTGCTGGGTGCCACACCTTCAGGTCATCCCCGGATGAAGGCCCAGCAGCTCGTCAATCAGGTCAGCAAATTTTTGTTCCGGAGGGGTCAGCGCGCTCAAGTTGGAGGAGATGAGGTAGACATCCGCGCCGAGCGGCTCATCGAACAGCCGCAACGGCCACAGTCGCCCCTGGGCCACGTCGTCGTGGGCGGTGAGAACGGGCAAAAGGCCTATGCCCAGACCCGATATCAGCATTCGGCGCACCTCGTTGAGCTCGCGGCTCCATCCGCTAACCCGACGTCCAAGACCAAGGCCTTCTCGCAGAAAGATCATCGGCTCGAATCCGCTCCCATCATTGGCGCAATCGAAGGCGATGAAGGGCTCTTGTTGAAGCCTGCGGACATCCACCTCCTGAACTCCGAATAGAGGGTGTTCGGCGCCACAAAATATGCCAAAATCTTCGCGGAATAAGTGGCGGCATCGCAGCGTCGGCATTTTTTTTGTCAAAAGACAGATGCCGATGCCAGCCTTGTCCATTGAAATCTGTCGCACGATGTCGAGCGAGGTTTTGATGTCGATATGCCATGTGACCGACGGGTATCGCTGGTGATACAGCCGGAGTGCTTCGTCTACAAGCGTGGACTGTAGCCGAGTAACCATGCTGAGTTTCAGCTCCCCGAATTCGTCATTGCTCCCGTCCCGAGAGAGAATGCCGATTCGGTCAACGCACCGGGACATCTCCGAACATTCCTGATAAATCTGTTCGCCACGTAATGTCAGCGCAAAATGGCGAGGGTCGCGGAAGACGAGCTTGCAGTCGAGTTGATCCTCGAGTTTTTTCAACTCAAGGCTCACGGAGGGCAGGCTCATGTGAAGACGTTTTGCGGCGCCGGTGATGCTCCTCTCTTCAGCGATGATGCAAAAACTGCGCAAGAGGTTCCAGCTCAGGTTTTGGCCGCCCAGATTGCCCAAGAGGGCGCCTGGTTTGTCTCCTGGGCGTTCACACCCACCCCGCCATTGAGACAATTTCAAGATGTCCAACATGGCCGGGGGATGCCAATTCCGAAGCAGCGCAGGTGGGCGACATGGAGGATTTGATTTATCAGGCTTGAGTAACTGTGTCCGGCGGTCATTGCGGCTGTAGCAAAAGTAGAGTGGATGTTGAGCCCCGGCAGCGGGTTAATCTCCAGGACGAACGGCTGGCCCGCGCGATCGATCCGGACGTCGACGCGGGCATAGTCCCGGCACTGGCACGCACGGAAGGATGCAACCGAAATATCCTGCACCAAAGTCGCAAGGCCGCTCCCAATTTCCGCCGGGCAAACTTTCGGCCGGCTCGCGGCCGCCTGGTACTTCGCTTCCCAAGTATAAATACCAGTTTCGCCGAGCTCGATCTCCACCGAGGGAAATACCTCGAGCTCTCCGTTTCCAAGCAGCGCAACGCAGATTTCACGACCGTCAATGTATTCTTCCACGAGCGCATCCTGCGCATACTGCGTGACGACCGCTTCCACAGCCTGACCCAACTGAGCGGGCTCATGTACGAGCTGTAATCCGAAGCTGTTGTCTTCGTGGTGACACGGTGCTCGCCATGAGTGCCCTCCGGTGGCATGAATCGCTCGAGCGTAGCGAGCAGTGTTTTGTCGCCTTCGCACAGCAGCGTCTCGTGGCCGACCTCGTGCAGTGCCGACCGCCACGCTACTAATTGTGCCCGAGACCACGCTTCTAGTTGTGCCCCAATTCGGCCATGGCTGCGGCGGCTTCGGACAAGGCTGACCGAAGCGGTTGATCACGTCCGTAGAATCAACGTCCGTCACCATGGCTACCCGCATGAGCTACTCCTTGGATTTGTCCGCTATCAGTTCATTGGCTCGGAACATCTGATTGATGGAGGTTGATGGCTAAACTCCGCGCCTTCTCGGTGCAATGCAATCGGCGTGCCACCGTGTTAAAACAAAGAGGAAGCCTGTTTTTCGCGCCGGGCTGTCGCGGCTCAGTGTGTCGTGTCTCAGACAAGACCTCTTCAATCGGATATGGCTGAACATGACAGGAAGTGGCCGGCTGAGGCGACTTCTTGGACGACATGCGAACCTGGATGACGGCAAGTGCCATAACGATCAGGGCCGCTACAAAATCTCAGCATCGATCGCCGGGATCAATTGGCGGTCGAAGTTATGATCCGAGCCGTGATGCGGCAGGACGTACTGGCGATTCCGTGCCCTACTGGGTCTACCCTGGGCACGCTAAAATCGTGCGCATGATCCTGATCCGTCCGTTTAGTCGGGAGGTAGAGCGCTACGAGAATCTGAAAAAGTCTCTGGCTACCTATCGGCTGGCCTTTGGCCAGCCCCGGCAAGATGACTTGATTGACCTGTTTTCTACGTTCGGATCTGACGTGGTGGCGGAGCTAGCTGACTTGCAAATCTCGCTCAAACCATCGAAGCTTCGCTCCTTCCCTGTTGATGCAGTGTTTGGAATAGCCATCGTCGTGGTCGGATCGCGCAACTGGCAGCTTGGTGCGCGCTCGTTTAACGGACCCAGGCCGGTTGGCGCCAAGGCGGGGCAGAGGCATGTGGGCGCAAACCACGAGGTCGGATCGGGTCTGCTTTCAGATGTCGGACTCCGGACCGTCATCCTGATCGCAATCTGAAAACCCCGGTGTGATGTCGCCCGCCAGCAGCTTTTCTTTCGACAGCAGCCCCGGCGTCCTCAAGCGCCTCGAAATCCGGGCAGCTGGCGCAGCGTGTCGAGCCCGAACTGCGACAGAAAATTCTTCGTCGTCACATAGGTGTAGGGCGCGCCTGGCTGCGGGCTGCGCGGCCCCGAAGCGATCAGCTCCTGCGCGCGCAGCACGCCGATCAGATCGCGCGACACCTCCTTGCCGAAGAAGGAACACAGTTCTGCGCGCGTGATCGGCTGGAAATAGGCAATGCACATCAGCACAAGCGCCTCCGACTGCGACAGTTCTTTTGACCGGCGGCGCCCTGCTGGCCGAAGGCGTCGTGGATGATGTCGCCAAAGGCTTTTTTCGTGCGGTGCTGCCAGCCGCTGGCGACAGAAACCAGCTCATAGGGGCGGCCGGCGAGCTCGGCGTGGATGTCGTCGATGACCAGCTCGAGATTGCAGCTTTTGCCTACCACCCGCGCCAGCACCTCGCGTGATACCGGCTCACTGGCGGCAAAGATCACCGCTTCGACCCGGCCCATCCACTCGCGCCAGCGCAGCTCCGGCGGCAGGTGCTCGAGCTCGGTGTCGAGCAGCGCCGGCTGCTCGTCTATCTTGCGGCGAACGCAGGCTTGGCTCATCGTTACAGCCAAACAACCGGAAGCTGGTGCGGCCCGACAGCTCGCGCACGGCCTCGAGCTGTTGCAGTCGCTCGAACAGCCGCCGCGCCGCAAAGCGCGACAGCCCTTTGTCACCAGCGATCCAGAGACAGCATCTTCATTCAGGAGCAAGAAATCACGTCGCCGGCGCCCTTGGCGCGCAGTTTCGGCGCCACCGCCAGGAGTTTTTCGGCGCGGCGCGACAGGTCGCTGGCCAGCCGGCAGGCGTCGGCCGCTGCCGCAACCAGCGCGACGCAGACCACGCGCTCAAAACTTTTCTCCCCGGGTCGGATGCGTTTGCCACCGGCGTCGGCGCGGAAGGCCGGAGCAAATGCCTGGGCGATGAGCAGCGGTAGCGGTCGCGGCCAGCGCAAATTTTGAGCCAGCACCAGGTCGGCGAGCCACCAGGCGAACAGTTCGGCATCGGGGCGCATGGCGACGACACGGGCGGCAATCGCCGCGGCGGCAAACGGCGCCGGCCAACCCGCGCGGACCTGATAGTCGATCGCCGCGCACAGGTCGGCGAGCGCCTCATCGTCCCAGGCGAACCCGAGCATCTCGGTCACTTTTGCCAGCGGATCGGCGCTGACCCCCGGCGGCTGCAGCGCCAGCTGGCGCCAAGCCCCAAAAATGGCGCCGGCGAGACCGGGATCGGCGCCGGTCGGGCAAAGCTGCCGGGCGTCGCGCAGGGCGGCCTCGTCTTCGGCGCGGCCAGCGAGCCGCATGCTGGCGGTGGCGTATTTGAGCGCCAACCGCTGGCGCCAGGCGCCGACCCAGGCAGGTTGCGCGGGCAAGCGTGTCAAGATTCCATGGGGCTAGATGGCGGCCATCGTTTTTGCAGAATGAGTGCCGTCCCACCAACCCCTTATTCCGAGGCCCCCGATGTTCAAGATCGAAAGTTCCGCGACCGCGATCCACACTAATCTTGCGGCAATCTTCATTTCGATGGAACTCAGCCAATCCACCTGGCTGATCACATCGCTGTCGCCGGGAAATGGCGAGAAGATGTGGCGTCCTCGCAGTATTGCTTGCTCTCCGGGGCGTCGATGCCGTTGAAACGGATCCTCTGCCCATGGACTTCGATCGTGTCGCCGTCGATGACGGAGGCGACGCCGGTGATCGGCCGCGGCTTCGGCCCAACCCAGTTAGACGCATTGATTTCCAGCAAGCTGTCGCTGTGCTGAATTGCCGTTTGGGCGGCAAGCGCACCAGCCGCGGCGACAGTGACGAAAATCAGGCGCCCCGGCGCGCTTGCCCAACGTCGGGCGCGGGAGCGCCTGGCGCCGCGCTTTCGCCATTGCTCAGATCGATTGTAGTGTCGAGATTTGTCCAAACCCATCCCCCACCAGGGAGGATGCCCTTGAGGACGATTAAAGTCCAGCGGCACTCTTAGCGCAACTATGTTGCGCAGCGCTGAAAATGCACCAAAAGACTTATAAAGGTCGACGGCCCAGTTCGCATCATGGTTGGAGAAGTGCGCCACCGTATTGCGCCCAAAGATGTTCGCAATCCCACACCCTCAAGCTCGGCGTTCCTGGTTCCCCATATACGACCATTGCACCACGAACATCGTACCCAAGCACCGATGCATTCGCAACGAACTGAATAGCGCGCCCTAGGCTGATGGCGCCGATCCTAGTTTCAACTTTGCTGGGGAGATCGATCACGCCGAAGATTTCGGCGTCTCCGCCTCTGCCGGCCAAAACGGCAGTCGATACCGCGTCGTTCACAGCAAGCAGCATCGCATTTGTCCCTGTAAGCAGCGCCTGCTAACTTCGATGTGCGAATTTCGTTCCGCGTCCCAAGAAACAATCTGAGATACCGTATCCGGTCAAGCGGCTCGTGCTTCGCGGTGCCGGAGATTCACCGGAAACGGGGCCGGCCGACGGTTATCGGTATTTCTTGCAATCGTTGAAGTACCTGCGTTTTCCGGGGGTCGGCAGCTGGTGATCGTCGGCCAATGTCCGAAAGTTTGTCACCCGCGCAACTTCCTAGCCTCCCGTTCCAAGGTTTTGCGGTCGTTGCCATGCTTGCCGATCAGTTCCCGAACCTCTTCGGTCGTAAGCCGGTGCTGCTTGGCGAAATAGCGCACCTCATAGTCCTCATCGGCTGAGACGCGATCGCGGTCCCGGAAATCACGCTTGGTTTTGTCATCGGCCGTGGCGGTTCCTCCTGAGAGAAGGAAGAACAGCGGCCACGCGCGATTGTTCTCTTTGCTTTTCAGCAATCGCTAACGGAACGCTTGCGGCTGTGCGATATTGAATCAAATTCGGGATCGCGCGTGGGTTTTCGATGCGTAAGCCTGCCGGCAGCGTCCGGCTATCTTTCATTCGTCCGATGGAGCCCTTGCTCGTCGAGCAGCCGCCTAAAGGCGAAGGCTGGAGCCACGAGGTCAAATTCGACGGCTGCCGCACCCAGGTCGTCAAGGATGCCGGCGGAATTCGCTTCTTCACGAAATCCGGGATCGACTGGACCGCGAAATACCGGTCGCTCGCCGATGATGCCAGGTCGATCGGGTCAGAGAGTTTCATCCTCGACGGCGAGGTGATCGTGACGAACGAAGCCGGGCTTTCCGACTTCCACGCGCTGCGCACGGCAATTACCAGGCGCCCCCAAGACCTCTATCTGGTTGCGTTCGATCTGCTGCACCTGAACGGCCACGATCTGCGCGACATGGCGCTGAGCGACCGGCGCGAGATCCTACAGGCGCTTGTTCCGGCCGGCGGTCATATCCAGTTTAGCGAGGCGCTGCCAGGCACCGGTGACGCGGTCTACTACCTGGCTTGCGAAGCGGGGTGGGAGGGTATCGTGTCCAAGCGGCTGGACAGTGTCTACCGCAGTGGGTCGACGATGAACTGGCGTAAGATCAAGTGCTACATCGAGAAAGTTATGGACGTCATCGGCGTGAAGCGCGAGACTGGCAAACCGGCGATGGTGCTGCTGGCGGAGAACGGCCGATACATGGGTGCCGCCTTCGTGACGTTCAAAGCCGACAAGCGACAGCGATTTTGGGAACGCGTCCAGGCCAAGGCCGGCGCTCCTCCGCCGCAGGGACTGGTGAAAGAGAACGCTGAATGGCTGAAGCCGGGTCTGGTGGGCCGGGTGAAGTGCCTCAAGGGCGAGGAGAAGCTTCGCCACGCCTCACTGATAGACTTTTGGGCCGAATAGGCCTGGTCTGTTCGGTCGGCTTTGAAAGCCGCTCAAAATTGACCCTGACCCTGCGGCCCACAGGCTTAACTGCGGCCGTGACGGCTTTTTCTAATGCATCGCCGTTTACGAGCGAAGGGCTTCGACCCGATAAAATCTCCGGCCAGAACCGTAGAGCTGAACTGAGCATAGCCGCTTGCGCAGCCGCCGCTCCCTGGGCGAAGGCTATCGTCTTCTCTGTCACCGCCAATATCGCCTCGGCCCGTTTCGGGGCCTTGCTACTTGCATCTAAGGCAATGATGGGAAGGCGCATAGCCACGACCGCAGGTGCCAACAGCAAGTCGCCGTAAGGGAAGGCTGCCTTTCGGATGCGACTTCTTTTGCGAACTGCCATCAGCCACCCCATTCGGCCTGCGCCGGAACCCTAGATCCAATACGCGCAGAGGGAGGCTTTGTTCCTGTTGGCGAAAACCGAGGTCCACTTCGTACGATACGCGACGTGCCACACATCAGATCGTGGCAGATCAGGGTTGAACCCGGTGCGCCGATAATGTGAGCGGCGAAGCCGAAAAGCCCCAGCGCCGAGGGGGGATCAGCGCTAGGGCCTTAGCCATGTACGCGGTACTCAGCATGTCCGCTCATTAGCCTAATCTAATATCCTGAACGAATGGTGAATCGGCGGATTGAGCTGTCATAATGATTCATAATCGCCTTTTTCGAAGGCTTTTTGGGGTTTCGCCTTAAATGGTTGAAGGGCAGACCTCACAAATCGTCACCAGTGGGCAAACCTCGAGCACCGAGGAGCCCTCCCGGACGGCTACAACCTCAATATCGCAGCCGGGAGGGAGGGCTGATCCGCTTGGCGCGAACGTAGGATATTCCAGCCAGTGTCGCTGATTTTCATGTGCTGGTTACGGCGGCATCGCGCCACATGCGGATCATCTTCGCCCTACAAAGCGCATTCATGACTCGGGTAACGGATACGTCCCCCTGCCACCAAGGGGTGCTGGCAAGACGAACTTGGGCGAACTGGCCCCTCGCTCCTGCGCCATCTGGCGCAGGAGCGTGAGTTGTCGATTAGGGAGGTGCCCATAAGCACCACCCCTCTTCGCCGCGCCGTTCGAGTTCATCGGCGATCATTTCAAGGCCGACGTCGCCGTCCGGCAACTCATCATAGAGGCGCTTCAGCCGCCAGGAGTCCACCAAATGGATGCTCAGGTATTTGCTGCGGTCCGTGCCGGGGATGCCTTCTTCGCCATACATTGCCGTGTCTCCATTTTCTAGGGCTGCCGAACATTCGAACGACGAAACTTGGCTACGGTCGCGAGGCGATCACGGTTTAAGCCGAGTCCTATCAAACCCAAGATCCTGTCCGGCATATTCCAGGACCTTGGGAAGTCGGACGATCGGCCGACGCGTCGGATCACAAACGAGACCCACCGCGGCGGCCTGCCCGTTGCAATCCACCTGCTTCTCCGACGGGCGCAGTGCTGCGCCCGATACGCGTCAGAGATCCAGATAGGCCTCCATCGCGTAACCACGGTTGATTACGCGGTATTGCCAGGAAGCGATGGAGGGTTTCAGATCATGCTTGGTTGCATGCTGGATGCTTGGTCGGCTTGATCATCCGTTGCCTTCCACCGTGCTATCTTCGTCCAGCGCACGCGGCACCGGCAGATAGGCATTGGCCACAAGCCACTCGCTCACGATCATTTCCACCAGGGCCGGCTTCGGCTTGCCCATTTCGGCGGCCAGGCCGGTCAGTACCTCGTCGGTGTAAGGATCGAGGCTAAGCCCGCCAAGATTTCTGAGCATCAGCGCGGCCCTCCGCAGCATAACCTGCAGATCGGCCCGCGACGCGTCCGCGATATGGTTGGCGGTGCTTTCCAGTTCATAGACGAATTGATGGCGGGACATTACTCATGCTCCTACAGCAATTTCTCCCTTTGCCGCGAGGCTTGAAGCGCGGCGCGCTCGCTTCGGCTTGGAGAGGACACCCAGCCGCCGTCATTGATGAGAGCCCGTCATGCTCGCAAGCCGCGCGCGCGACGGCATGCCCGTCAGTCGGGCCTGGGAGTTTCTTCGCTCATGGACAATTGTGAACAAAATGAGAACGAAAAGTCAAGCAGGGGCCTTGACCGGACAGGAATATGTTCTCAATTCCAATCCATGCCCGAGCAACCGGAAAAGTGGCCAAGAGGCGCCGCCTGGACCCTGTCGCATGCCCACGATGCCGGGCAAGTGGCCGGGATCCGCTGCGCCCGGTGCAACGTCAGGCGCTACTACAAGCCGGCCGAGCTGCGGGAGGTTATCGGCAACGTCACAATCGATCAGGTGCGGGATAGCGTCCGGTGCCAGCAATGTGGAAGCCGGGAGTGGATGAGCGCCCAGCTATTCCACCCGACCGGCGAGCAGGCCCACACCATCCGCTTCCGGCGGCTGGTGCAGATCCGTTGGGAAAAGCGTGTGATTTGGCGCGATGAGTAAATAAACAAGAGGTGCTGCGGCCCAGCCTAGGATCGCCACCGGTCGGTGCTGAAGCCGCTGCAAAAAAATGGCCGGTCGAGCAAACTGCGACCTCCGCGCAGTCTGACCTACCAGCCTGACAAACGGTTACGCTCGCGCCTTCCGTTTCGCAGACCCTTTGGCGGCCGGCTTGGCCGCAGCCTTGCGGCCGAGACCGCTGGCTTTCGCCAACTGCGATCGCGAGGCCGAATAGTTCGGCGCGACCATCGGATAGTCCGCGGCCAGCCCCCACTTCGACCTGTATTCGTCGGGGGTCAGTCCATAATGGACGTCGAGATGGCGCTTCAGCGACTTGAACTTCTTGCCGTCCTCAAGACAGACGATGTGGTCCGGAAATATCGACCGTTTCGGATTGACAGCTGGAGCCTGGGCCGGTTTCTCGGGCTCGGACGGCTGCCCGATTTTCGAAAGCGATTGATTTACACTCTGAATAAGGTCCGGCAGAGCCGAAATCGGCAAGGCATTCTTGCTCACATAAGCCGACACAATGTCAGTGGTCAGCCCGATCAGGTTGGTCATTTCATCAGCCAAAATAGCTTCTCCTTTTTAGCACATCAGCCTTACTAACTTGCGAATAAAGATTAATCAATGCCAGAAATGGCCCATTTATTGTAAATCAGTTGTAGCATCTGGTGTAAGGAGCCTATTTCATGCAACTGGCGATGGAAACATTCGGCGCCGGAAGGCGGGTCTGCATTCCTCCAGAATAACGTACGCATCCGAGCATCATCAGCGTGACAACGCCAAATCTCGCTCCACTCTAGTGGGCCAGGCTATCCAATCGATACGGCTGATTGGGGTTCGGTTTCTGGACGAAATGGTCCATGACAATGTCTCATCTCTTACGTCCTGCATTGCAAATGCACTATTCACCTCGGACGGCGCCATGGGTGCAAGCGGGCCGGCCGTTGAGAATGGATCAGTGAGCTCTATTGTTCAGCGGCACTTCGCTATGCCATTGGTTTTTCTCGCGGAAATAGCGTGCCGCTAGAATGATCATCGTCACATCTATTTCCATCCTGGGACATTGACTATCTCACGCGATGCCTCGGCAATTAGTTCGCAACTCCTGGAATAGTTGGATCGGGCTCGACTTGAGCTTGGCCGTCGAACTTGCAGGTAATTCAAGGCCAGTAAAGACGATCACACTGCTTTTGTCGTGATGGTTGGATTTGTGCCAATTACACGGCAAGAATTCAGCCGGCCTGCAACAGATGCACCCTGATCACTCTGATCGCGTTGAAGCATGGACCGGCGGTTCTGCATGCAATGGCATCGTCTTCACGCTTGTGGGGCAAAATTTGTGTTTCACGCGCCAGAGCTTTGTGCGAGCGACATTCCGGGGTGCTTCGCTCGGCTCGCGACGCCGCTGTGCCCGGTGCCCTCGGAGAGTTGCGCGATCCGACTTAGCTTTCCTCTGCCAACGGGTCGCGCGCCTTCTTAGCATATTCCTCAAGATAGAGACGCGACGTTTGGTCCGACATTCTTTCCGAAAGCTTTTGCACCATCAGGTCAACGTCGGCGTTCAAGTCGGTGACCTCCACCTCGCTGGCTGCATTCACACTATCGAAAATCATCTGATTAAAGGCGTCGCCGTCGGAATCGAATGCCTTGCGGACCTCCTGGCGCAGAAGCACCGGTGAACGTGCGACCTGAATGCCGGGCTCATCTTCACGCGCCAGATGCCGATCCCTGTCAGGATCCTTCCTTTTAAGGATGCCCGCGTATTTGTTCTGCTCGAGCTTCTCTAGATCGACGTCGAGGGAGTCATCATCGGCCTTGTCGATCTCGTAAGCCTCCTGGTTTGCGCGCTGCGCCGCCGCCGCCCCACGGCGCTCGCCGGCAATCTCGTCGTTCAGAGCGCGCCGTTTCCGGTTCGTGCGCTTATCGCTCTCCCCATCGTCGGCTTTAAGACTGAGTGATGCCGAATTGACGTTCGCGATGTGCTGAGGCGGTTGTTCCTTCTGCCGGTCTTTCCTCAAATCGTCTTCAGTCACTCCCGCGGCCCGTTTCTCGTCCAGGTCAAGACGCTGGCGCAGTTCATCGAGGGACGAGATGAACACCAGCCGGACACCGTCCTTCACCTTGAACCGAACATCTTGCGCATGCTTGGGGCGCCGAGCCCCTCCTCTACCGGCCCTACCCTCTCGGCCACCGCCATTGTGACCGTTATCCAACGAGCCCTTCGGGTTCGGCCGCGCTGCATTGAATTTTTCAGTGTCCGCGGTGGTCCACTCGACCGGTTCCATACGTGGTTTGGGTAAGGCCTTGAAGTTGCGAACCTTCGAGAACATGCGCTCCCCGCCCGAATCCAGCTTCATGATGCGCATGAGCGGCATGCCGGTCACTTGCAGGATCGCTTCTTCGGGCTTCATCATCATCAGCGTGTTGACAGGAAGAAGGTCAACCGACACCGGAACTTTTGAAACCGAGCGGTCCCGGCGACCATGACGGTGGGTGTAAGACGACTGCTCGATCCATTCCGTCGTCTTACCAGCCGCCATGGACACCGCCGAGGCGTCTTCCTGGTTCTGGAAATTCATGAAAAGCTTGATGGTAGAAGACCCCATGAGGATTTTCTGTCCGGACTTTTGGTAAAGTCGCTCAAGTTGGGCACCGTCCTGTAGAATGAAGACGAAGCGCACACCGTTTTTTCGGATCAGCGGCGCCAACGTCAGAACCGTGTCGATGCGGCCACTATTTCCGAACTCGTCGAGCATCATCAGGACTTCGTGTTCGCCATCCCGCAACTTGCCCATCTGGACTAGCTTGTCTGCCATCTGCTGGATGAAAATCGAGATCAGCCGCTCATAGATCTGGATGGCGTTCCAGTCGGCCTGCACGAAGATCACCATCTTGCGCTTGCGGATCAGGTCAATCGGAATCGTCGTTATCGAGGTCAAAGCTTCGACGAGAGGATTCTGCAGGAAATTGAGCTTGGCGACGATCTCGGCCGCGATACCTTCGCCAAGCTTTTCATGTCGTCCTGCGAATTTGGTCAGCTGCATGCGGGTCTGGTCGGAAAGAACGCTTTCATAGTTCTCGAGCAGCTGCACGATAGCCTTGCGCTCGTCCGACATCGAGTTGAGGATTCGATAGAGCTCGCTCAATGATTTCCGCGTATCCGGGCATTCGAGAACGAAGCCCAACATCGCCGTCATCAGGATACGAGCACTTTCCTCCCAAAAGTCGGATGAATCGGAGCGAAGGCGCTCCGGAAGCAGCATCTGCGTCAGCTTCTGAAGATCGGTGATCCGCTGATTGGGGTCCTTGCTGATAAGATCGAGGGGATTATAGCCGTCGGTTTCCTTCGAGCCCGGCGCCAGCAGAAAGACTTCGTACCCCTTGTCTTTCATGTAGCCGGAGGTCTCCTCGAACAACTCGCCACTCAAATCGAGGACGAACTGCGAGCCCTGAAAACTCATCATGGTCGGGATCACGAAGCTGCGCGACTTGCCCTGCCCTGGCGAACCGATGACCATGACATGTTGGTCACCGTCATTGCGCAAAAGCAGCCCCTGCTTCAGTCCGAGCACGATCCCGTGCTTGTCACGCAGCCGGAAATCAGACGCATCTTTCAGCGTCGCCAACCGAGCCTTCCCCATAATCATCCGCTGACGCTTTTGGATCGCTGCACCGATCGGAAAGCCGACCAAAAGCCCAGCAGCCGCAAGGCCGGCTAAAGCTGCCAGAACCATCTGGCGCGCCGGGCGCTGATAGACGCCTGCTGCGTCGATCGCACCGAAGGGAGCCTGATACATCGCGAAAAGATGATTGCCGTAATACCCAGCCGCGGCGGCGTTGTTGCCAAATTTCGTCGCTACCAGATAGAAGGCGATGCCGTAAGCAACCGCGCCGACATAGGCACCCACAAAAATAAGGCCGGTGTTTGCGATCAGGCTGAACATTGATCGCACATGTAAGAGATAGAGAATCTTGCGCGAAAACGCTCTTCCTCCCTTCAGCATCCACAAGCAAAGCCACGCGAAGAGGAACGGCGCGGCCAGAACGAACGCTAGAACGGACAAACCGAAGGTGTTTCGGATACCGATGATTGACCAGATGTATCGAACACCGTCGAGAAGCGGGGCTCGTGAGAGATAGTCGAAGAGTGAGGCCGTGCCGAATGACGTCACATAGAGATCGTAGATGAACGTGAAGAAGGCAAGCCACATCACAATCGCGGCGACAAGCACCACCGGGAAGGTGAAGAAGGATACTTTCTGAAGGCCCGTCCACTTCGGGCGGTCAGTCTCCTCGTCCGTGAACACGCTTGCCATCTTCGTCTACCTCATCGGCGAAATAAATTTCGCTGACGCCGCGGCCGCCGGCGGCATCACTCTTCTTCAACTGAACCACAATCGGAATGATCGACCGGATGTAGCGAACGATATCGTCACGCTCCATGCGAACATTGCTGTTCAGGACGAGCGTCGACAGCCGGTTAAAAGCGTGATGTGGCGAGTTGGCGTGAATGGTCGACATCGATCCCGGGTGGCCGGTGTTGATCGCATTCAAAAAGTCGAACGCCTCGTCGCCACGCAACTCGCCCATGAAAATCCGGTCTGGGCGCAAACGCAGCGCGGTGGCCAGAAGATCAGTCATGGTCACGCGCGCTTCTCCCTGCCCGCCTTTTGATACGAGCAGCGAGACGACATTTTCCTGGCGCGGCTCGAGCTCGGCCGTGTCCTGCATCAAGACAAAACGCTCATTGTCTGGAATCGCGGTCAGCATCGTGTTGAGAAACGTCGTCTTGCCCGTCGACGTGCCACCGGAGATCAGCATGCTTCGATGATTTTTGGCCGCAATCTCGAGAAAGTCTCTCACCTTCCCTGCGCGCAACAGCTTGGACAACTCGACGTCCATGTCGTCGATGTAGTCGTCCCCTGTTCGCTTCGTGAATCGAAAAGCCCCCGCTTTTTCATAATCGTTCAGGTCGAAGTGACGGATGAACTGCTTTCTGATCGAAAAGGCGTGCCCGGTTGCAGAGGTGGGGTTCAAGACAAACTGAACGCGTTCGCCATTTTCAAGCGTGGCCGACAAAAGCGGGCTCTCGGCATTTACGTTTTGCTTGGTGAAGGATGCAGCGCGAGAAGCCATATGGCGTATGGCCTCTTGCTCCAGACCCTGCACGCTCACCTTTTCCATGGCGAGCTTGCCGATCCGCTCCAGCCACACTGCGTTGCTCCGCTGGCATGAAATCTCCACGATGCCGGGATCATCGAGAAATTGCCTTATCGGCTCCAGCGCCTCGGAGAGAAAGTGCTGCTCTGGCGATATCGTCGGTCGTGCATTCATTTATAGACGAGCCCGCCTGAATGAGGGGCAGCGTAGGCTGGCGGCGGGGCTGCACTTGGCCGCTGTCTCCTGTTATGCAGAAGCCGCTCGAACTCTTCACGAACGGGATCCGGGTAGAGATCCGAAAAATCGAGATCGCGAGTGACGAAAACCGTGATGTCGGAGCCTTGGGCAATATGGATGGTGGGCCGAACGTTTCGGGTGTCCTGGAAGGCTTCAGTAGCCATCTGCTGGATACCGGAAGCGATCGTTTCAGCCGCAATCTGTCGCGCACGGTCCTGAGAATTGTTGCCATTATCCTGCGGAACCCGCGCGACCGATCCGTCCGAGTTGACGACGGTAATGTACTGTGTGTCCTTCTGACCGAGCGACGCGACATATTGAGCCGCACCCCCGATCATCGTCATCAGCGCAGGCGGCCCGAAACGTTCCCAGTATTTCTTGTCCACCTTGCCGGTCATGCCCGACCGGCCGAGACGGTCAGTGCCATATGAACCCAATTGCACCGATACGCCGTCCCCACGGATCATTCGGGTCCACACGATGAACACACGTTCCTGCCCGCGCTCGACACCAGACTTATAGTCCCCGATCAAGGACGAGCCGGCCGGGATCAGAATGCGACGACCATCGAACGAATAAACGTCCTCGCGCACGTTCCCCTTCACCATGCCCGCAAGATCGGAGTTTATGGCCGTTTCAAGCGTGCCGCGGATCATCGTTCCTTGTGGGATCCACGCATCGGTTCTGCGATTTTGGGTCGCCGTGGAGACTTCTACCCCCTGTGCGCCCATCGCCTTGAGGAACGCTCGATCATTATCCACTGCGCCAGCGCCACCTGGATCCTGCCCTCCAGTTGCAGAAGGATCGCCGCCGCCAATCATGCCGCCGCCGGCTTGATCATTCGCCGTTGCCTGTGCAGCGATCCTGGTTTGATCCGACTGATCAAAGACCATGGAACTCGAACGCACCCGCTCGAGCAGCTTGGCTTGGCGAGCAAGTTCAACGCACTTCGGATGTTCCGGGTTGTTACCGTTCGAGCAATCGACATCAACGGGTGGAGCTGACGGCGTCGCTGCCGGGATCACAGCTGCCGGAGGTGGTGGCGGCGGTGGCGGCGGAGCCTCTGGCACCTGCACCGTTGGCAAAGGTGGCGGTGCCGGTGCGGTGAAGCCTTCATTGCTTGGTGCTGACAGCGGCCGGAACTCTTCGCGAGGTGTGGTGTCGACGGCGGGGGCTTCTTCGCCACCAGATAAAAGGAAATAGAGCACGATACCGACACCAGCTATCGCGGCCGCAACGGCGACCGGACGCATGATGCCGACGCCCGCCTTCCTGACCTGTCCACCGATCGCTATGTCGCCTTCGATTGGGTGATAGTGAGAATCTGACATATCGCCCTTACCTTGATCAATTTTCGGGTTGGATGAGGCTGTTACGGGGGCCGCCCGAACCTATCCTCTTCGGACCGACTACGCCCTCGATCGGAGCTGGCGCATCGGCCGGAGCAGTCCTTAAATTGAAGAGGCACGTCTCCTCCTCCGTGCCGTAGCGCAGTGTCCATTGCCGGGAGACCGTATCAATCACGATATAGTCCTCTTCCCGGCGATAATTGACGAGGCTTTCCCGCCGCTTCCGGTCAACGATGAAAATCGCAGGTATGTCGCCGGTGAACTTCATGAAGGTTTTCAGCCCATCGTCGAACACCCACAAAGGCTTGGCTGAATCACCACCCTTGAAACCATAGTCGTAGTTGACCTTGTCCCGGCGGATGTTCTTGATATTAGGGTTTTTTTGGGCGTCCTGTGCCTGCTTCCACAGCTCTGCTGTGCCCTTCAAGCCCGCATCCTCTGGATAAGTGAAGCGCAGCTTATAGGTCTGATTTTGCATCGAGCGGCTGTCATTGACGCGGAGATCGAAGGAATAGGTCCGCTTCGTTGTCACGACCGACAAGTTCGTTGGCGCATCCTTCTCCATTGGCTTCAAGGTCAGCGACCGCCGATCGGCAGATGTGAGAATCTGCCATGACACTGTGTCGCCCGCCACGACCTGAGTGATTTCCTCATCGGCACCGAACAGGATGGTCGTCACCATCCCGTAGGTTCCTGTCACCAAAAAAACTTGCTCCGACGAATAGGGCAATGTCCGCACGCGAGGATCAAAACGGCCAGGCCGTGCAACCAGTTCTGCCTGAGCCACTGTTGTCGTTAAAAGCAGGCTCAAGAGGATAGCCGCAGATCTCTTCATTGAACCAACCCGGTGGGCATATTTTCCGGCACTTTCACATACTCGGTCACGACAAAGCCGAGCGGGTTGAAGAGCCGCACCCTATTGCTTGCCGGCAAGTTGATCTGCTTGTACCGCACGGTCGCAGACCATCTGTTCACCACCTCGCCACCGCGTTGCCGTTCCCTTGTCTCGAAGCGCACTGACATAGTGGTCGCGTTGAGAGGATTGACCGAAAGGATTACCGGTCGAATTTCGCCGGTTGATCCAAGTGTCTTGACCGGCCCCTGCGGATTCGACGGATTCATCGAGTCCTCGTAGTCCTTGAAGGCCTTCGAGCCCGGTTCGGACCAAACCGCGATCATGTCGAAATTGTCGGAGAGGTAGCGCGGATCGTAGGTCTCGCGACGAATGACATAATTGCCCACGAAAGCGGCGCGGACCGCCTGCATTTCGGCGACGTTCGTCCGATCCTTCTCAAGCGTCGTCACCGTCTCCATGTAGCCGGTGTTCTTGTCCACTATCAAAGGGACAACCTCGGTACGCACCAGTGGGAACAATTGCGCCACAGAGAAGGACAAGATGCCCGCGACAGCCCATCCAGCGATAGCGAAGAACAACAAGATGAGTCCGATCAAAGTCCTCAACGACCTGTTCTTTTCGCCCCATGAAAGATGCTGCTTATATGTCTCTTGCGGACCTGGCAGCTGACTGCTTGGCCCTTCAAAGTGTCGCGTTTTAGAAAATGCCACCGGCCAACCTCATAGGTCCGAAATCGACGCAAACTTTATGGCGTGTGAATCAATCACATGCATCCTGGATTATACTCCAGTGTAAGAAAAGGGATTTGTGATGCCCAATGGCAACAGCAGCAGTTAGCCGTTAGCCGCCGCCGCTACGCCGTCTTTTCGTCAACATGCGCCCTAACGCACCGGCGCCAGCGCCAACACCACGTCCAGCAGCCATGGCTGCCAAAGCTGCGCCTTTCGGTCCTGCCCCGATAATACCGAGAGCGTTTGCCGCTGCCTGTGCAGATTTGCTGTTGTTGGAGGCAAGATTGCCCCTCAGCGCATTATAGGGAGCACCCACGCCACCGTCGTTCGGGCCAACTCCGAGGTGTGATCCGTACGCGAAAGCTTTCGAAAATTCTGGCACTTGCATGATAAAATATGAGATGAGACACAGATAAAGCACCATCGCCAACACGATAGCTAGGGCATTTTCACTTGTAGCCATCTGTCCCCCGATCGTATCCATCATCCCGACCAAGAAGCCAAATGAGAGGCCTGCCATGACGTATGTAAACAGAAGCATGAACATGCCATAAGCAATACCTTTCACCCAAGAATCGAAAATGAATCTCGTTATTCCGAAGAAATAACTGAGTATTGCGATGGGACCAATCGCCAACATTACGGCAGTAATCATCTTAGCATAGATGGTTACCCCGGTTAGAACAAGCAGCATAGGAAGAAGACCAAAAACAAGGACGATAAAAACCACGACGGCGCCAGTGACGTTTGGCAACCAGCCTGATTCGTACGAACGGAACAATTCCATCGCAAAGTTATATACTTTGCGAGCCATACTGGCGACCTGTTGGGAAAGATCGGTACCTGCGACGTCTCCTCCCATGGCTGAGGAAATCGCAGAGCCAAGGTCCTGTGGCGTGTTTAAAACAAACTGTGCGATATTATCATAAAAAAGCGCCCAAGACATAATGAGCGCATAGGCAAGCGTAACCTTGCATCCGGTTATGGCGATGTCCTGTAAGGACACGCCGGACAGCCCAAGCGCTCCCCACATAAAATAAAGGATCAAAAAAAGTGCTAAGATCGTTGAGATCAGGTTACCGTTCTCTGCGAACAAACCCCAAGCCCGTTCTAGCGACGCCTCATTCACCTTGTCAAAATACCTTAGTGCATCTCCATAAAAATTTATAGCGTAACCGACTGGATCCATCACTCACCTAAAACTGATTGACCGGCCTCATCGGACCACAATCATCTTTCACTACTCCCGCCAAGGCGGCGGATGCGCCGTTGTTATCGTGTCGTGGGCCCAGCGCTAACGGCGGGACCGGGTTCTCATCGTCGGAACATTTTGCCAACTGCTCGTATTTATTGTTGCCTGCGCAGCCGCCGATAGTTGTGCAGGCAACGATGGTGATTACGACCAATTTCACTGGTTCTGATCCTGGAAAGCTTTCAGCTGATCACGCACTGACCGCCCTTGATGACCTTGATTGCCAGTGCGGATCACGCTGTCCGGAAGGGGTGCAAAAGTTCGCAAATTCTGCGAGGATGTCGCCAGTGCCGCCTTGTATTGCTGGTTGAGCAACATGACCTGGTTGTTCAACGAGCCGACTGTTTCATTGGCGGTCTGGTTGCCCTGCAGCACCATTTGTGTGTTCTGCTCGAGCGCGCCTTTGAGGTCTTTTGCCGTTCCGATCTGCTGCGTAGCCTGCTGGAACGAATTCTGACGATCCTTCGACGCAGCATTCATCGCATCGGTTAGGGCTGTCATCGTTGTGAGTGCGCTAATGCCCTGCGAATAGGCCTGATTAGCACCTGACAGACTTCCCCCATTGACGCTGTTTGTGACCATCTTCACCAGATTGAGCCCATTGATGAGCTTCGCGGCGGCATTCTGAAACTGCCCACCGATCCCACCGAAGACAGCTGAATTGCCCGAGAGGATGCTGTCGAAACCCGGCGCCTGGCCCATACTGAACCCATTGCCCGTCGCAAGGGAAGCAAACTGGCTGGCGTCTTGGCTGCGATCACCGGTAATTGCCTGCAGGGTCTTCGTCGTGTTGTCCTTGACGACGGAAGTATCTTGTTGGATCTGCGCCGACAGACGCTGGATCTCCTGGTTGATCTTGATGTTAGTAGCGTCCGTAACAGGGACCTGCGCATATGCCGACGACATCGCCAGAACGCTCAATGCGCCTGTTATGATGAGCTTATTCATTTTGCCTATCCTCTTTTTGCAACTGTTACTGCGCGATCGGTCGATTATCGACCACTGTTATGAGGCCCAATGCAGGATCTTCCATTGCTGAGAACGTCGCCAATTGCCCCTTCAAGCGAGCTTGCTCCTGAAGGCTCGACAACCAACCCTGAATGTCTTTGGTCGACGCGGTCGATGGGACGGCATAGCAGACCGTCCCTCCCGTATTGAAAACTGACGGTGGGCACTGGACTTGCGCCATCACCAGAGATCCATCACCAAATCCCTTATCATTGCCCGCGCCACTTGATCGCAATCCCGCCGACGCTGCCATCAGACCAGCCTGCAAACGCTGAAGATATTGTTCGTTAGAGGCTGCCGATTTTTCAACGAATTCGTTCCACACCTTGGCGCGCTCAAGCTGAGCTTCGGTATTGCGATCAAGAGCCTTCTTCAGTTGCTCGCCGCAGCCTTGATTGTAGTCCACAGTTTCGGCCGGTGGCGTGTTCGCAGGCGTCTGATCGCCATTCTGCGATTTGTTACGATTGTAATAGCCAGAGACCTTCTTCACATAATCCTGCGTCTCTGGAATCTGCGGAACTTGACCATTGGCGAGCGACTGCCGGTACGGGCCGGCATTGTAGCCTGCGGCCACGAGATCATAACGATCGCCGAACATGCCTTGCAGCTTTTTGATGTATTTCACACCGCCCCGGATGTTATCCCGGGTGTCGTACGGATTGACCTCCAACTCTGCTGCTGTGCCAGGCATAAGCTGCATGACGCCAACAGCGCCAACACCGGATCGTGCGGACTGCCGAAATCGGGATTCCTGCTCGGCAATGGCCATTGCGAAATTCGGATCTACGCCCTGCCGGATCGCCTCCTCTCGCACCATGTTGGCGATTTCTTGCTGGCTATGTGTTTGTTTCGACGCTGGCGCCTGGGCAGTGCCTCCCGACATGCCTTCGGCGGAGCAATCCAGCGGCGACCCCGATCCCTGCCCCGGCGCAACACTGTCAGTCGTTCCGCCTGTTGCCCCTTTTACTTTCCCGGTGTCAGCTTCATAGGTCGTATACCAACCCATCGTCTGCGTCTGGATGTTCACGCGTGCCCCGTCAATAACCGGGACCTGCGCCAATGCGGCCGAGGACAGTGCGGTTGCCATTGCCACGGCTGCCGACAAGGGCTTCCCGGATGACATTGCTCTAATCATCCCCTTCTCCACGGTTCCAGTCACAGAATCTCGAGAGCCAGTTCTTCGGATCCTCGCCAAACTCGTGGCGAAGCATCTCAGCCTCGCGTACGGTTTCTTCACGACCCGACAAAACCTTGATGAATTGCGGCATATGGGACATATCCACGCGGGCGATGACGCTGTCCTTCGCATGCTTGATCAGCATGAAACGCGACTTCGGATCGCCGTTCTTCACCCAATCGAATTCGGCCTGTGAAAGCCCGAAATGGTCCATGTAGGAGTTTTCATCAGCCTTCGGATTGGCGAAGAAAATGTTGGTGGAGGTCTGCTCGATGATGGTTCGGCTTACACTCGATTGCACCACGTCGTCAGCTGACTGCGTTCCGAAAATCACAAGGCCATTACGCTTACGAATGGTCTTAAAGTAATCCTTCATGGTGCGCTTGAATTCGTCGTCGTCGAGCAGCTTCCACGCCTCATCCATCAGATTGATGATTGGCGATTTGCCGTCGTAAATGCCATCCAGCCGGTGGAACATGTACAGAAGCGCCGCCGTGCGAACTGTCGGATCGTCGAGGATCGATGTCATATCGAAACCGATCATCGGCTTCGTAACGTCCAGATTGTCTTCGGCATTGTCGAAGAGCCAGGCATACGGGCCTTGATCGACCCACTTGTCCAGCCGGGCGATGAGGCTGCCTTCAGTGCGCTCGCTGCCAGCCAGCAAAGCACGCAACGACGACAGACGCCGATACGATTTATCCTTAGTTTTCAGGACAGACTTAATCGCATTGCGGATGATGGCCTCTTCCTGAGGCGTAAGGTTCTCGCCTTCCTTGGCAGGCCTGAGCATGAAGCTCAGCAGCCGGTAGAGGAACACGCGGTTCTCTTCCGTATCCTCGAGAAGGAGCGGATTCCAGCCCGACGGTTCACCCGGCTCCAGCGTCATATACGTTCCGCCAGCCGCCCGGACCATGATGTCGAGACCACGATCCTTGTCGAACACAACAGTCTTGAGCCGCGGACTGACGCGATAGGCTTGCAGGATCATGAAGGCCATGATCACGGTCTTACCGGAACCGGTCGGGCCAAAAACGGTCGTATGCCCGACGTCGCCCTGGTGGAAGTTGAAAAAGAACGGCGTGCCTGACGTTGTTTCAAAAATGGTAATTGCCGGCCCCCAATGATTCCCGTCCGGCTTGCCGTAGGGGTAGGCGTGGAAGCTGCTCAATCCAGCAAAATTCAGCGTGGAAATTAACGCCCGACGCGCGATATAGGCCTGATTGCCGGGCAGTTGCGCCCAATAGGCAGGCTCAGCATTCAGATCCTCACGCACATATGATGCGCCAAGGGCGCCCAATTCGTTGCCGACAAGGGCCACAGCATCGTCAAGCTGCATGGTGTTCTTCCCGATCGGCATAACGGTCAGATGATGCTCGGCAAAAGCCACGCGCTTTCGCGCCAGTTCATCGCGGGCAATATCGAGGTTCCCCTGTACACTCGAGCCACCCTCGTCCGCTTTGGAGAGTTGCCGATCCAAACGCTCGATCCGGTTGCGGGCGGCGATGTCGTCGATGAAAGACATCGACTGCGTGACGACCATCTCAAAGGGGAGCTTCAAAACGTAGTCGAGCATGCCCGCGCCGGTCTCCGGAGGGTACTCCTTAAGCGAGACCATAGCTGCAAAGCGGTCTTCGTCGGTCGTGTCGCCCTGCAGATGAATAATGCGATTGCCGATCGAAGTTCGCCGCGCTGGCAGCAACTCGTCGATTGGAATCTCGCCCAGTCGGATAGGCCGTACACGTCCCCCGTTCAGCAGCGTGTAGAGGAATTCGCACTGCTCCGAGAACCACACCTTCCGGGCATCCTCTTCGAGGACCATATCCTCGGGGGTATCGCGATAAATCCGCTTGCCGTTGCCAAGATCGACCTCGAGGCGTTGCACGTCGCGTAGCACTTTCGGCCCATAGGCCTCCAAGGACTTTTCCAGCGCCCTGGTCGCCTCGACGAGCTTGTCGCGCATGACGCGAAACTGCTCTTTGCGGACAACATTGCCGCCGATACCCATAATGCGCGAGAGCGCAGATCCTTTCTTGAAGAAGGGCCGGACGACGAGCGACACATAGGTGTCGTTCACGAACATTTCGTTCGTCGAAATGTTCGCCTGATAGACGTCGTCCATCTTTTGCATGAAAGGATCGGCAAAATTCGATGGCAACGACGGCGCCACCTTGTGGCGAATGACGTGTGTGTAGAATGAGAAATTTCCGATCGACGAGATCGCGCGGAACGCGGAATTGCGTTGCCGCTGAAGCATGTTGATTGTTTCGATGTCGGCGGTCTCAAAGGAAAAACCGTTCAGTCGGATCGTGCTGACGAGGCAGTCATTTTTCAGCCGAATGATGCCGTTCTCAGTTGGCACGTAGAAGGGAACGTGGCTGGAGATGCTCTTGTCGGCAAAAATCTCCCAACCTTTTGTCAGGGACCCCTTCAAGGAACGCGCCATCGTATTCATTCGATCAAACCCCGTACGTCCGAACCCCGCCTCCGAGCTTGCGGCCCAGTGGGTTCACTCCGCACTTGCTGAGACGCCCCACAATGTCAAAAAACCAAAGATCGAGCTTCACCGTCAGCACATACAAGATACTGTGGCAGACAACGAAAGAAATCGGGAACCAAAGAATGGAACCAAGGATCATAAAAAGCATCAGAGAGATGAAACATTCCGCAAGAAAGTAAGTGTAGGGAATGCCCATCACTGTTGGCGGTCGGGTCAAGGCCAATATGACGGGGTAAGATTCGATATATTCGTCTTCCCCGCCATGGCTGGTGCTTCCAGCCGACATGGATCAATTTCCGCTGCCGGCCAGGAAATCGACCAGTTCAGCAGCAGCGAACATGCCTGCAAGGCTGCCGCCAACACGAAGAAGAGCACCCCACGACCAGTAGCCGAACGCTGCAGCCAGGAACATACCAATGAACGCGATGGCGCCAACCGAACGGCCGAACCGGCCCGTAAAGAACTGCACGAGACGATCCGCCGCTTGCTGCAGAGCATCAAGGTTCTGCGCCGCGGCCGGTTCGTGTTGACTGATCAGCAGGATCATAGTGGATACGGCGAGCATCGCGCCGTGAACCATCCATTTACGACCTCTTGTCGAGTACCAGGCCGACCGGGCATATACGGCAAGCACGTGTAGCGTCCCCGCAAACATATTCATTGAAGCGCCTCTTCTTCCTTTTTGATCTTCACAGGGCCCCCGACGGGGGCCTGTCTACTCTCCTGTTCCACACGGCCGCTTGCTTCACTCGTGTTTCCGATGGAAAAGACGAGCATGGACGACTTCGCCCGTTCTGCTTGGCCCGATCGATCATCCTCTTTCCGCGCCGCCGGCGCAGCGCCGACACTCCGGCCGATCATGAAAACTTCGCCGGTTGAATTCATGTTCGTATAAAGCCCAACCACGCGCGTTACGTAGTCCGCAGTTTCCCGGATCAACGGCAAAGAGCGGCGAGCATCTACCCTTGGTTCGCCTGCGTTATAGGCTGAGGCGATCAGCACAGGATTTTTGTACTTGTCGACGAGCTCGCGAAGAAACCGCGCGCCTGCTCGTATATTTTGCGCCGGATCCGTGAGATCTATCGCGCCAAACGCATCCCCTACCTTTGGCATGACCTGCATCAACCCAATCGCACCAGCAGGACTCAAAGCTTGCGGATCGAACCCGGCGTTCTCAACCCTCATGATAGACAGCATCAGGTTTGGGTCGACGCCTTCTTCTGCGGCGATTGTCGTCACCAGTTTTGCGTATTCGCCAGGAACGCCGCTGAGTAGATCCGGCCTTGTTTCCGTCGACGACGCTATGGCCCCTTTCGGCGCGAAGGCATCGGCGTGATTTCCCCCGTCCGCCATTTGATCTTGCATCGCGCCATATGAGAACACGTCCATCGATGAGCGAACCGACAGCTCACGCTGCCCAATCTCCGCTTCAGGCGAATAAGCGACAACGATGGGATATTCCCTTGCCGGATCAGGATTGGCGGGAGAAGTATTTTCAACTATATCGAAGCCGCTCCGGCTCTCACCAAACCGCTCATTGAACCGATCTCTTTCAAGTGGCAGGGGCGCCGTCTTGGCCGTCTGCGCAACTTTCCCGAGAGAGATGAATGCTATTTCCTCCGGTGAAACCTTCACGTTCACGGGGCGGTCGGCCAGCGTCATCACTGGCTGAACGGCTCCATCGTCACGACGAGCTGCTATTGCGGAATCGGCAACATTTGAAACTGCGCCGAAGCTTGCCAGGACAAACATAGAGGTACCCGCGGCGAGCCTAACGCTTCGCGACCCCCCTTTCCGCCATGCTTCTCCATGCACTAACAAGATGCGGCTCATCGACTGCGCAACCATGAGTTCTTATAGCGTAGTATAATATTTTGAATCGCATTCCAAGCCAAAAATCAACCCTGCCCTTGGCTTTCCAGCGCTTAGAGCGATCAACCACTAATTTTGAATCATCTAATAAAATCAGCCAGCTACCCGTGACCAGACGTCGCGTTTCCACCGATAGCGAAGCTGTTCATGATCACCAAGGACCTTAGAGAGACGTACGGCGGTGCCTCCTTTAATGAACACGGAACCCGCATTCACTCCCGATCTAACGTCGTAGATTTCGCACAAATAAATCGGCAACTGATTCTGAACCCGCTGCATGGGCAGGCACGAGGAAACCTGATACGGATAATCGCCCCGGCCGGCCACATAAGGTCTTGAATTTTGTTGGACGGGCCCCAGCCGTTGCCAACCGTATTCGCTTCCATATTCCAGCTGGCATTCAACGATGTTGCTGCCGTAGGCCTCGCAAGAATTCAATCGGAGATAGGTGTACGGTGCTGCTGGCGCCGGTCGCATATGCTGCACTCCGCTCGCACACGCCGTCAAAGCCAGTGCTACTCCGATTCCGCCAATAAATGTCCGTTTAGTAATCAATGAAATATCGATCCCTTATTCAGCTCGTTGATATCCTGCGCGGCTCAATTCGCCAAGAAAGAGACTTCTGGCGACATCACAATACGGTGATTCGGCTTGAGCAAGATGCAACTGTGTAAGAACAAGTCCTAGCGAGGTCACATCGCTGACGAGCTGCCCAAGATCATCGCTGAAGCCTCGCCGCAGCATCTCGCGATCGCCGTGTCCCTTTAGAACCATGGCATAGTCGTTACGCTCGACGCTGTGCCAGATCTCGATCACGCCCGTGCGGCCGTTCCTATCCTCAGCATCGCATAACAACAGGAGCGCATAGCCGCCGTCCTCGATCCCACTTTCTTGTATCCACGTACCGCCGTGAAACTGCGTCAGCACCACATTGGACGAGAAGACCATCAGCCGCTCATTTTTTAGGAGCCGCCGCTGTCCCAGGCGAACGAAACTGTCCATTGCAGCTAGCCGAATGAGCTCGCTTGGGAGGCTGTCACTGCAATGCTCGCACACAGCTTTCAGCCCATCATCCTGCATCGAGAAAGCGCTGTGATAGCGATTTGCCACGAAGCGTTCGACATTCTCTGTCCGCCCTCCCAGCCTCTCGATCAGACCGAAGGCCTCCAGCTGCTCCCATGGCTTTTGCAAGACATCGGTGTCCAGGTCGAAATCAGCGGCATTGGTCAAACTGGTTGGACCGACGATGATGCCGGCTGAACGCGTCTGCGCTCCACAGCCGGCGCAATCGACCGAGACCGGAACTACGTACCATTCGTTGGTCAGTAACGACCGTTCATGCTTTGCCACAGATCCTTCCCCCCTGAGCTGATCACTTGCTTCGGACCCGCTGTCCTCTCGCCCCGGATAAACGCTCAGCGCGCCTCTCGTCATTCCGACTGACGAGTGATACCGTCACGTCAACAGCATGTTCACGCATGAGGACCGATGCCGAGGCGTAATTCCCTTGCTGATATTCAACCAAGCACTGGCCACCTCCAGAATCTCTGGCACAACGCCCTGAGCCCTGATCTGCCAGATTGTCTCGGGCCATCTTCGGCTTCATCTCCTTGTGAATGTCTGTGGTCCGGCGCTATCGAAACCGCCTAAAAAATATCACTGCAGTGTAATTGTCTACTGGTGTACAATCCAAAACTCAAGCAGCAAAGGGTTCAAAACCAGTGATGGCTGATCAGTCGAGCATAACGCCCGCAATCAGCGCGGCCGCAGCCGGAAGCATCCGTGCCGGCCGTCGACGATCAGCCTCGAGCCATTCCTTCTCGACGAGCACCAGCATCATCCAAAGGCGCAGTTGCGCATACTTCTTTGGCGCGCGGGCGCTGCATACTTTCGAGGTTGAACTCGGAGGCCGTCGCCATTTGGTTTGACACGATGCTCAGGCCGACGGCCCCTATTGGACAGCCATGGTTCGGCTCAAAAAGTCGCAGTGTCTCGCTGACCGCGCGTGGCGTTCGCCGACGGCAACAAGGATCAATTCGATGACGATGCGTCGCCCTTTGGTCTCGATCCCGTCATAACCATGTCTGAACTCGCGGAGTCGACTTCTTGCGTTCAACCAATCGCCGTCCCGCATATGCCGAGGATCGGATGAGGGTCTTGATCTCGCTATCGTTGGCGAGAAGCCGACCATTATTTCCTAGAATACTGAGCACGAATGATCATGTATTTCTCGTTAATGCCCCCCTCCTCGCATCGCCGCGCGCTATAGCAACGCCAACGAGTCTCGGATTGATCGGCCTGGCTCAGCTCTTACCATCCGTTTGAAGCGGTTATTCAAATAGGGTCTTGCACGCCTGAAGGCGGCTCAAAATTCCTGGGATGCCCGCCTCTCCGTCGCGCGTTCCTGCTCTCGCGCAGCGATCAAATCTTCAGTGGCACGGCGATCCTTTTCCTCTCTTTTTTTTCGATCTTCTTCAGACTCGCTCGGCCAAAACAGCAGGGGCAGGCAAAGAAGCGTAAAAGCGGTGATCGTCGCTGCCTTGAACCACAGGTGTTCCGCATAAAGTTCTGAAGCCCAGGCCCACATCCCATCCGCCCACGCTTCCGGCAGGAAGAGATACGACAAGGATAGCGCTATCCAATAGGTCACGAAGGCGATGACCAGCAGAAACAGCGGCGCGAACGCTAAAAAGTTCACGATCAGGAGCGCACCCCACAGAACGCGGAATGGGAGCTTTGCAAGCCAGATGGCCCGTTCTAAGGCGGACATATCGCTGTTCTCCTTCGCTGTTTCAGTCGTCATTCAACCCAGCATGTCACAACAGCCGAATTTCCGAAACTTGCACTGCGCTATCATTTCGTGCATTTTCGCCGCGGTCAACGGATGACGATTGCGATCATGGGCTACACCATCGGGCGGCCGGGCCGCCTCCGTTATCTGGCGCTTGCAAGCTGCCTCACAATCCCGCCAGCCATGGCTCAGGACGATGCCGTCTCCAAATTCGTCTCCTATTACCAGAACGCCTATGCGCAAGGCCGGGATCTGATCCCTGGGCCACAAGTCGCACTGAGCACGTCATCCATCGCCACCAGGCTCAAGCTGGAAACAGTCAAACCCCTAAGCGCTCTCACCGGTAATGCGTTTCTCGATTCCACCAATGCGGTCATCAAATTGGCGGGCGTTCAGGGCTGCCTTTCAACCGAACTGGTCCAATTCATGGGTAAACGGGTGTCATGCGCTACCGTTTCTCTGGCAGGCCTCGTCTCGAGCCTCGATCAGGCCAAGGCCGACGCCGGCGATGCCTTTCCGTGTCATTTCGTGGGCCAAAATCCAGGAAGTCCGACCGTCCGTTTTGCTGAGTGCTTTTTCACCCAGGACAACACCGTTCGCTCTCTTTCGGAAGTCCTTATCAAGAGAGGGCTTGCCTTTGCCGCACGCGATCGCAGCGGCAAACCTATTTTTCCTGAGTATGCGAGAGCCGAAGACCAAGCGCGTCAAGCGAAAGCCGGGATTTGGGGCAACGCCTATTTTAGGCATCCCTACGGGGAACGATTTCTGACCAATCCTTCGACAGAATAATGCGGATCAAGCTGTTCATGTTTCTAGCCACGATTGCAGTTTCCGGAATTTACGCTGGCATGTACATCATACCAGAACTGCCTGCTGAAAAGTCGCTGAGAACCGCCCCTCCCTCTGCTCCAGTGGTAAAAGTGCAGGCGTCACCACATCAGGCGTCACCGGCCCCGACGCGAGGTGGAACTGGTCAGCAGGCAAATTTTACTCCATTCCCGGCAACCGCTCAGTTCGAGACCGGTGACACGTGGATCTCCGACGGGCGCCGATATCGCCTATACGGACTGCAAACCTGCCTCCGCGGAACCAATGTCACCCTATCCGCTGGCGTCGTGCGGGATTGCGGGGAACTCAATCTGATTATGGCCCAGGCTCTCATTCGCGATACCAAGCCGGTCTGCACCACTGTCAAGGATCTCGACGAGAACAACGCCCTCGTCGTCTGCCAGACAACGACCGGCGAGAGAGGATACGACTTGGCCACCTATATGATTGCCCAAGGATGGGGTTTCGCCGCCGTCGACGGAGTGGGCCAGCTGATCGTTCCTGGCTATCGCGTGGCGGAAGAAAGTGCACGAGCGGCGCGCACAGGTCTATGGGCATATTCCGACATGCCGCATCCCATCTCAGTTCTGATACAGCAACAGAAGGCGCAGCAGGGACAATGATACGCCCGTCAGTCATACCTCTCGCCTTTCTTGCTGGCGTCCCAAATCTTTCATGGGCGCAGAGCCGACCGGCTGATGTTCCACGTCAAATCTACGGCAAAGTGCAAGTGATCGACGGTACGACACTTGACTTCAAAGACCGGAGTCAGATTGTCCGGCTTGCCGGGTATGAGGCACCTCGTCTCGAACAGACTGCAGTCAGCGATGGCGTCGAATGGCCAGCAGGGCAGGTTGCCAAGGCATGGATGATCCTCCGCACCCTCAAACGGGACGTCAACTGTGCGCCGGTCGCCCGGGATTCCAACAAAAATCTCATCGCTCATTGCTTCGTTGGCGAAACCAATTTGGCAGCAACGGCAATCGCTGAAGGCATTGGTTACGCCTTCAATTACAAGAACGAGCCACAGGTCCCAGCCTATTTCGACATTGAGAGGAAAGCTCGAGGCCTAGGCTTCGGTGTCTGGTCTTCGCAGGATCTCGTTCCGCCGTGGCTCTATGTTGCGGTAACTGCGCAGGAAAAAAAGCAGGAAGGACAGGCACCTGACACTTTCGAACCTGGCCTCCCCTTACCGCCGCCGGTCGCTCCTGACGCCCGCGACCCGTCTAAAAAATCTAACGGAGGCTAACATGAATCGTTGTCTCGCCTATGCTCTTGCCGCGGAAGTTCTATTCCACTTTGTCAGTCCGGTCCCTGCTATGCCGCAGACTGCAACGCAGGACGGCGCCACTCAAAAGCAGATTGAAGAACGTGATCCCAACTACTGCGGGGCCGCTGGAGCAGGTTGCGACCCCCAAGAGGTTCAGCAATGGAAAGCGATCGGCAACAAGCTTGCCGATCTGTCGTCGGCTGACCTCAGTCAATATGCCTATGGATGCGTCAAGCATCCCGACTGGAAAAAGGATTGCGAAAAAGATCCCGTCATCATTCTCAAGCGGCTTGGCATTGACGGATACTGAGGAAGCATCATGACCAATCCTTACGCTTCAGCAGGTATGGCCGCTGCCATCGCAACTCTTGTCGGTTTCGGAGCTGGCTACCAAGTCAATAGGATATCCACGAACACAAAGGTCACCAAGCTCGAAGCGAAGATCACCGAACTTGAGACGAAAGCGGCTGAGGCGGAGAAACTTGAGGTTCCCACGGACGATGAGGCCACAGCCGCGCTTCAAAAAACGACGTTCAAAGGGAGTTCAATGCGGATTTCCGAGTGTCAAGCAAACTCTGGTTTTCCAGGAGTGGTTTGTTTTGGCAAGGTAACAACGACCGGAGATTTTGGGGGCTCACGTCCGGCAACTCTTCCTTTCGCCAAGATTGATGGCGTTTGGACTTATGCCCGATAATTCCAGGAGTAGGGGAGAGTGGATGAGACCATTCAGCATCATTTCAGCGTCGTTGGCCGCTGCAAGCACAGTTTGGGCAGCCCAGGCAGTTCGGGCGCAGGACGCCTCGTGGGGCTGCCAGGTTCTTTTGTGCGCTGCATCGCAGAACCCATCCTGGCACGGTGTATCCTATTGCGTTCCGCCAATGACAAAGCTGATTTCCGAAATGGCCAAGCCCGGCTTCAACTGGCCTATCTGCAAGGAGGGCAAGGCGGGCAAGCCTGGCTTTGAGAGATACGAAAACTGCCCGGAGGGATACAAGCCGGCCAGCGACAATAACGATCGTCGCAGCGGCTCCAACGGCGTGGCCAACCGGTGCGAGAAGGTGGTCAATGTTTGCCGGAACCCAAAAGGACGGCAAACAGAGCTGAACTATCGGGACGTGCAGTATCGACAGGTCGGCGGTGGAGATCATGGCAACACCTGCACTCAGGTCGTTTCCATTGCCCGTCCGATGCGCAAAGATCCATATTTTTTCGATATTTCAAACGATCAGGGCGCGAAACAGCGCGTCTGGTTCAATCTCGACCGTTGATTTTTTAACGAAGCGTGCCCGGGAAAATTCCCGGGCAACGCTCATTCATGCGCATGGGCAAGATGACGTTCAGCCATCTTTTTTTTTGATCTACGACGCCCACTCTCTTCTCGCAGAGGCCGCCGGAGGTCGTCTTCGCTGACATTAAACAGATCGGAGGTCGTGACTCGAAATTGCCTTGTCATCTTGTCGAGCATCGTCAACTTGACGTCCCGCTTTCCGCGGATCACCTGTGACATATATCCTTCCGTGACGCCAAGCATCGCTGCGAGATCCTTGTTCTTCAGGCCCCGCTCTGCCTTGATCCTTTCAAGGCCAATTACGAGTCGTTCCTGGTGCGTCAGTTCTGCCAAGTCTTTGATTGTTGTTTCGTCGCCCTTGTTCTTATCGGTAAACCGAGGCATGTACTGTCTTTATTTCACCTTCTCGCGGGTTGTTTTGTTTGGCCCGTACGAATGATTCGCACAGCTGTCTCTGTCTCCAATTTTGGAGGAATCATCAGTCCTGTCGTGGCATGCCTCGCCGCCACTTTGTTGTTACCCCACATGCAATTTGAAATTGCCCGACGCTTCCCGTCAGGCGCTTGTCCCAGTTCTGAACAGCTCGTTCCCCGCGAGCTGCTGTTTAAGTCCGTGCTCATATTATAGACTCCGAACGCCACGGACTTCAAGAGAGGTTTCGCCTAGCTAATTGAAGTGGCTCAGCTTTTCGCAATGCCGATAACTACCGTCTAACTTATTAGGACTGTTGAATATTCTGGGAAAAGATGGATGGAGAGGTTGAATCTTTGACGTTTGCCATCAGACGCTGGATCAACCGGGTCGAGGACGCCGTCGGCTTTCGAGTTCTGAGGGTGGAAGCAGCGCCGAGCCAGGGCGCGGATCGTCGAGGCCTATCAGGCGATGCGCGGCGCCGCAGTTCCTGGTCGCAGTGATCTTTGCGGCCGAAATTGGGGACGTGCGCGGCTTCGATACGTCTCAATTGATGGCCTTTCTCGGCCTGCTCCCGGGGGAAAATGGCAGGAAAGCGATGGATGGATCCGATCAGGCACTGAACCGCGCTCAAAACGTCCACCCTTGACCGCTCGCGTGGTTAGAGTCGTCGCCGCGCAGAAGAGCGGGGCCATGAGCGCCAAACCGACGCCGATCAGCCAATTTCTATCCGTCTGCATGTCCCCGATCTTCGGCAGGATGGGGAGGATTAGGCCGGCGAAGGCGAGGCATATCCAGCCGATCTTGTGTCGGGACAGCGCCTCTTTCCGGAGCCAGCACGATCCAGAAGGGTTGGAGATGATAAATGATCATCGCGAAGCCGATCGAGGTACGGTGGAACGCCTCAAACAGCATCAGCCAATTGACGACCAAACCAAACCGCTCACCAGCACGAGTGGCCTCAGTTGCGCTCGATAAAGAAGAAGCTTACGGCCTTCCCATCAATCGTATCGAGTGCCAGGCTGGCCCGGAGGGAACGCCCCCATCTAGCGCCGAAGAGACCGGAGGGCCGTCCAGTGACAATGCCCCGGCGTGAGCGCCGGGACCTTATTTTAGATCGCATTTTATCGATTTCTTCCGGAAAACTTTAGGTTTTTCAAACTAGGTTCGCGCCAACCTGTGGAGACTCGGGCCGAGGCGTGGAAACCTCGCAAGGTTAGGCATAAACCGGATCGGCAAGCGACCGGGTGACGGATGCGCATGTCCAGGCTTCCGGCTAAAGGCGTCTGTGCCCAACTAACCTTGGGATTTCCAACACCCGGTTCCTCGCCATTGGCCATTTGAAAGGCCGATTGAATGATGAGCAACGCGGCCACCCTGCTCAGGAGGAGCCGCATGCGTCATCGGGATCTCAAGCCGAGAGTTTTTGCCGCCAAAAAGATGGACCATATAGCCGCGTGGCTGGATCGGCGCACGCCGGTGGAGGCCTGGGGCATAGTGCTGGTGTCCAGTATCGTGGTTGCCGCGCTCGACTTCTCCATCCACACCACCGATCTGTGCACGGACACCCTCTATATCGTCCCAGTGAGCTTGGCAGCATGGATGTTTCGATCGCGTGCGGTAATCGGATTTACAGCCCTGGCAGCATTCGCCGCCTTCCTGAAATACCCCCTGCTGCACACTGATCCGAACACGCTCACGTCGATCTATAGCGGCATCTCGCGGGCGTTCGCCTTCGTGCTCTTGATGGCAATCACGCTGACCTTCCGGCGAAGCTATGACTATGCGCGCTTTGCGGCCAGCCGCGATCGGATGACCGGGGCTTTAAACAAGCAGGCGTTTCATGAGCGGGTTTCGAAGATCCTCGAGGCCACGGAGGCCTCGGGGCGTGTTGTCCTGTTGCTCTATCTCGACCTCGATGGGTTCAAGGCGGTCAACGATCGGTTTGGGCACGACGCCGGGGACGAGCTGCTGCAGGATTTTGCCAGGGGGCTGCGCGGATGCTGCGAAACGAGGATTGTTTCGGCCGCCTCGGCGGAGACGAGTTTGGCGTTGCTTTGATCGTCAATTCTGACGGCGAGGCCGCCGAACTGGCCGAGAGCCTTCAAGACCTCTTTACCGCCGCGCTCGCGATCTCTGGCCATGCAGTGACCTGCAGCATGGGCGCTCTTATCGTCCCTCCTGGAAATCGCCTCTCCTGTGCCGAATTGATGAAGGCGGCCGATCGCCTCATGTATGCGTCGAAGCACAGTGGCAAGGATAGCGTCACGATCGCAACCGCCACCCGTGAGGAAATCGCTTATCGGCCGAATTCAGCGCCGGCAACCCAGCCGGCTTATGGACTCGGTTAATTGAGCGGCCAGAGCCCGCCGGCTCCTGGCACAGCAATGAAGTTTCAGTTTCCGACGTTGTCGTCCGGGCGCAATTTCTCAGCGCAGAGTGCGGCGACCGTTTTCTGTAGGCTCTTCACCCGTTCTACCAGCCACCCCAGTTCCTCACCGGTGATTTCGTAATGGGGCGAGTAACGTGCATCGACGTAGGCGCGATCGAGACGAGAAAAGCTGCGTTTTGCGAATTTTGTGTCGCGCGGCCACACGTCGATCAGCTGCGGAGCGAGGCGTTCTGCCTGGGAACGCAGGAAGGTCAGCCGGTGCGATTTCGGGCTGTAGAGCGCCAGGACGAGCAGGGTGCAATGATAGAGCCGTTCGGCTGCCTGGTGCAGTTGGAAGGCAGCTTCGGGGAGATTCCCGCGTTCGATCAGGAATTGCGCGGCTGCCTTGAAGGCATCGGCACTTGGAAACCAGTGATCGAAATGCCGCCGCGCCTCGGCGTGGGCGTCTTCGGGCGCGAGTATCTTGGGGAAGGCGAGGGGAAAGCCGGGTAGTTCGTAGAGCACGATCCCGTCGCGGGCGATGTCGACGAAGAACGGGCGGCCGCGGGCCAGTTGGTTGTTCACATTCTGGTAGGAGTGGACGATGAAATTGACCGGCGTCGCGAGCCCGTTGGTGATGGTCAGCTCTTGCAAGAAGCGCTCAGCGGCCCTTTCCCAACACGGATGTTGCTCGCCAAAGCTCTCATAATTGACGATCACGAGCAGGTCGTAGTCGGAGACATAGCCGCTCTTGCGATCCTCCACCCAGTCGCCGCGCGCGTGGGAGCCGAACAGGATGAGCTTCAGGATGCGGCCGCGCTTGCCCTTTTCGGAAAGCTTGATTTTGAGGGCATCATCGAATTCATCGAACAGGATCTGCGCGGCGAGTTGCAGTTCGCGGCGCTTCCTGTCGGGCAAGTGGGCAAGCTGATCGTTCTCCATAGGGATGCCCTTCAATGCACTGTCGCTTCGGATAGCTGCAGCAGGTCGAGGATCTCGCCGATGGTGTCGAGAACCGTTGGCCAGCCGGGAAGATTTTCTTCTTCCGCGCGCTCCTGCAGGGCCGTCAGGATCCTGCCGACGCAGGCTATGTCCTCAGCTGCCCTGCACGCGTCGGAGCGCGCGAAGGAGGCGACGATACGCGGACGGGCATCTCCGTTGTCCTTGGGGATGCCGGCGACCACTTCCTGCGCCTCCTGATAGGCGAGCGCGATACGCTGTCGATCCTCGAGGCCGCTTTGCAGAACCGCGTCAGCCGCCCAAGCGAGAGTTTTCGAAAGAGATTCGATTTCGTTGTTCATGCGGGATCGAAGGCTCCCTTGAATTCCGGATCGGCATAGTAGGCGAGCTTGGCGGCGACGATCGGCCGTTGAGAGGCGAGGAAGAGCAATTCGACCTGTTGCGGCAGATTGCGCACCTCGTCGGGTGTGAGCAGGGGCCGGCCGGTATGCTGTTGGTTGAAGGAGAACCCGAACTTTTCGGTATCGAGCACCCGGGCCATGGTCTGGAATACGACCGTTTCCTGGGCTGACCGCTCGAGACGGAAATACCCTGCAGTTCCTGACAGCGTCATGCCCCAGAGAGCATGATTGTTGCTGGTGTCGGGCTTCCACGTCCCATCTTTCTCCCGCTGTCGCGAAATCCTGAAATCTGCGACACGATCAGAATCTTTGTCGAAATCAAACGCGCGCCGAAGCTCCAAGCCGCCCAAACGCCAGGGCGAGCGGCGACGCTCTCCTGGACTCGGTAGCAAATTCCGGCAGCATTGGGCAACGGTGAGCTAGATGCCGTCGTCGATAGAAAACATCAGCAATCGACCGTCAAGCGCCGGGGGCGGACGCGGGTATTCACGAGAACGAACTATCCGTTTTCGGGGATGGCCTGGCTAGAAACAGACGGGGCTTCAGCTCAATCCTGATGCACTCTGGCGAATTTCAGTGCACGCTAGAGACAGTAATCCGCGCTGGTCTCTTATGAATTGACCGAGCAGCAAGCGCGGATAGCGAAGGGGTGGCTTGGGAAGACAATGGCTAACCTGACATTCGATACCATCATCCGCGTCGAGGAAATCGTCACCGACGTGCTTGCTATGGACCTCTTGCACAGCTCTCAGGACTTCTTCTCGAAAGTTCTAGCAGTCGCAGGTGAACCACAAGACCTGAAACTGGTTGCCATACGTCGCTCGATCGCGGACACCTCGCTTGGGGAGACGGACATTGAGATCGTCGCCAGCGGCTCGAACGGCAGTTGCGCTATCCTGATCGAGAACAAAGTCCGGGCGCCACTGATGGATCGCCAGTTCGCCAGATACCGTATGCGGGGGGAGGCAGGCGTCCAAGAAGGTAAATGGACACGCTTCAGGGTTCTCCTGATGTCACCTCGAAGCTATTTCGAGGCCCTCGACGCGGAGCATTCTTCCTACATCGACGCAAATCTCTCGTACGAGGAGGTGTCGGAGTTCCTCGGCGGCTATCCTGAGTTCGCATTCAAGCGGCATGTGTTCGAAAGCGCGATCACGGATTTTCGGAAGGGCTACGTGAAATCGGCCGACGTAGCCATGATGGACTTTTACAAGAACTACTGGTCGGTGGCCTCGTCTGAGTTTCCCCAACTTCGAATGCCGAAGCCGGACATCGTGGGTAAGGACGGCAGTTGGATCTATTTCCCGGGCTTGTATTCAGGAAACAGCGTTCGATTGATCCACAAATTCAAGGGTATCGGCTGCGAGCTTGCGATCGCAACTCGGAACGCCGAATCGCTTGGCGAGGCCCTGCTTCCGTACCTGGAACCTGACATGATGGTTCGACCCACAAAATCCATGGCCTTTGTCAACGTCAGGACGCCTGCGATTAACCACACACTCGATTTCGAGACCATCAGGCCGGAGGTCGTCTACAACCTCCAGACACTCGATCGCCTCCGGAACTTCGCAATGAACAAGGATGTCCGTCGATGCCTGAATAAGGTGATTTGAATGCGCCCAAGACAGCATGCGACCGTATGAGGCTGCCAGAAACTGCGGTTATGCACGTTTAAGCGATCTGACCTCAACGACCCCAATCAAAGAACGCTCTTACACTAACGTCGGCAAGGCCCGCCATGCGGTCCGCATTTTTGTAGGGTTGTAATTTCCCACACCACTGTGGTGTCATGACGGAAGATGAAACGAACGGAGAAGGAGAAGATGCACGCAGGCTTCGAAAATGGAGGAGGGGAATATGTTCACCTGCACGAGCGCGTGCTCCTCGACATTATGATGATGGCGGAGACGCGGTTTCCTCAACTTAATCGCGTCTTCGGTGCGAAACCTGAGGATGTTCCCGATTATCTGCTCAAAATTGAGCAACTGGGGCAGGTGGGGGATTTTTTCCAATCAGTTGCCAAGGACGAGGAGCCCGGGCAGTTGGTTGGTGTAATGGCGGCGCTTTGTGAGGCGGTACGCGCTGAAGCGCTAGGCGCTGACACTCCGATTGGAACATATTCGCAAGAAGTGGCCGCGATGAACCGGCAAATGGTTGACCAGTAGGCACGAGAGCGTGGCCCGCCGTGCGGGCGGCATTCCATCCTTGCTTGGTCGTCAACCGAACGGGCCGAGACAATCGGCGCCCGGTTTTAGCGAGCTTGCGACCAGCTCAAGATAAGCCGGAGCGTCCCCCTTGGCGGAGCTTTACCAGATGGTGACAATTGGCTTGCTCGCGGGCGCCGCCGGCAGGCAGCGGACAAAGCGTCTCTCACGAGACTTTCCCTTTGGGGTCCACGCGGCCTTGTTGAGGTCTGGCTAATGATTGCCCTTGCGGCCGCCCCTTTCCTTCATCGGTCTTGGCTGATGGGCTGTTGAGATCCGATGCATATCGTTGTCCGCCAAAGCCCAGCTCACCGTCTCGCATTCCTCACCGAACGCGAAGCGATGGCGTTGCGCGCCTGGTATGGCAATTCCAGCAACAAGGACGACGATCGCATTGCCCTTGCCGTCATCAAACGCGCAAAAACAATGGACGGGTGGATCGAATGCGACTGCATCGCCGGCAAGCACAAGCCGTTGCTCGCGCCGATCCAGCAGGAAAAGACGTTCGCCCTGCGTCGCCTCACACATCACGGAGATCCGCATCAACATGAGGATAGGCCGAACCATGCGGACACCTGCCCCTTTCATGTCGATCGAGACGATACCCCCGCCCTCTTCGACCGCGGCTATCACATCAGACCTCTTCCAAGAAGCGAGCGTCCCTATGTCGATGCGTTGCCGGCCATCCCCGACCAGCTAGCCGATCGAGAAACGCCGGCGGCCGCGCGCTCGGTCGAAAGAAACGACCGGCCATCGAAACTCGGTGTGATCTTGTGGCGGCTGATCGATAAAGCAGGCGAGAATGTTGTCCCGCCCTTGCAGGACCAGCCGAATTTTGGCCTAAACGACCAAATCTCGAAACTGCGGCACGCAGCGCGCGATCTGAAAGTCTTGCGCACCTGGTCACTCGGCTCGCTGATGTCGACCTGGGCGGCTGACTACTGGACGCCGGATTGCCGATGGCAGCGACTGCTCGACAAATCGCGACCCGATTGGCCCGAAACGCTGCGCCGTACCGGTTTCATGCTGCTTTTCTCGACCAGCGTTTCCGCCAAGGCGATCTCGCCAGCCTCGAACCCGCGCAAGATCGAGGTCCAGTCGAAAGTTCGTCAACCGCTGCGCGGCGATCCATCCAGCCGCGGTCCCTTTCTTACCATCCTAAATGCCGATTTTCAGGATAACGACCAAGGCCCGATCCGGGCGATCCAGGCCTATGCGCAGCCAGTCTATAACGGCGATACACTTTTCCCGGTCGAATCCGGCTTCGAACGCGACGTTTCGCATCTGCTATTCTGGGTGCAGGCGTCGCTCTTCGAGGCAGCCCCACAATTACGCATCAAAATATCGAAGCCGCTCTTCGCATGGGAAACTCCGTCGGGACTTTGCCGGCCTGATTTCGTGATCGAGACGACTTATGGCAACCGCGAACCCGTCTCGCTCATCGTCGAGGCGCTGGGCATGGAGACTGACGAGTATCTAGCGGAAAAGGAGCAGACGCTGCCTCGAATGCGAGAAATTGGCCCCGTCTTTGAAATCCGACCCACCGATCTCGCACAGGCCGCCGCCGAGGAAACCGGCAAACAACTCCAGCATTGGGTGCTCGAACATTCGAGGCACTCGCGTTCATCATCTCAATTGCCAAGCCCAACCCATGCGACTTCGCGTGGCACTTGAACATGTCAGAAGAAGGTTCCGCTCGCTCGAGCCATGGAAGGATGGGGCCAGGAGCCGGTTCGTTGCTACGGCTCTTGGTCGCCTTACCCGACAAGCGGAATTGGGTGGGCAGGCCGCAGGGCTGCCTCAGACATCTGCTTCAATGGATATATCTTGGGCAGGCCTTTCGGCCAATTGGCTCGCTCAAGATGGCGAAATCGCCGCGTGAGCGACCCGCAAAGAGGAACAGCAGGAAGCCAGACCAAATGGGCTTACCAGACATCGCGATCAGCCGTTTTCGATGTCCGCTGCGGAAATTTCTGGGCCTCGGAGACTTGGGGTGAGTCTTTGCAGTCGGGATTTCTGCGAGAGCGAATATCGCGCGTGAGAAAGTTTCGCTCACATTTCGTCAGACAGCGCGTAGTGACCTGCGAGGAACAGCAACGAGCGAACCTCGACCAGTTCAATGAAACAATGGAAAGGCATCCAACTCGGCGACAGATAGCGGACTGTGTCTGCTCGCGAGGTCAAGGTGCATCGCCGATGGAACACAGACGACGAGGCCAGCCAGGTGCTTATCCTCCAAAGCCATTCGCCGACATCGAGGCCATAGGAAGTATGTCATGGGGCCAACACCGACTCTCATCCCCACGGGGCGCGGCAGCTAGGTGCTGGCCGGCTCGTTCGCCTTGCCTAGCTCCTGCGTCGCTATGAACTGGCGGCCGAGCGCAGCTTTACCATAATGGCCCGAGCAGATGTGATAGCCGCATTTGACGCTGTGTTACCAGGTCGTGAAAGAGGCCCGTTGCGGGCTCGCCGGAGCGCGTTTCCCTTTTCCGAGTCCTGCACGGCCGTTGGCCCGACGGCGCCGTTTTACCCGTGGTGGGGCCACGGCATTTAGCGAGGCACCTGTCTGTGTGTGGGCGGCCTGCACGATATGCTCGGCGCCGACAGCGGACCACCCTGGCCCGGTACAGCGTCGACTGTTGGAGCGCTGTTGTTCGCGCCGTTCAGGAAGGTTGCTCGAGATCGGTGGCGTTCGCGCGGCTGTAAGCATAGCGCCTTCCTAGACCGGCATTCAGGACCTCACATGTGGCACAGCTACCTGCGCTCAACAGGCCCGAAACTGTTGGATGCAATTTGGCTGCCGCCATCATCAGTTTGCCCGCTCGCAAGAGTCTGGACGAGGGCTTTCAGTTCCATCCCGCGAGTAATCCATTTCGCTTTAACCGGAAGAATTGGAATGACCTAATCGTGAATGGTCCCAAAACGAAGCGGCGGCGCATTTCTAATTCCTACTAAATTAGTAGATTGATGAGATCGCAAACGGAGACCCCAATGACTCGATCTCTCAAGACATGGCTAGTTGCCCCTTTACTCGCAGGGGCCGTCCAGCTCGGCACGCTCGGTTTCGCGTTTGCCGACACCACCATCCTCAACGTGTCCTACGACCCGACACGTGAGCTCTACAAGGCCTATGACGAGGCCTTCGCCGCGCACTGGAAGGCAGAAACCGGCGAAACCGTCACCATCCAGCAATCGCATGGCGGATCCGGCGCCCAGGCCCGGGCGGTGATCGACGGCCTCAATGCCGACGTGGTGACCCTGGCGCTCGAAGGCGACATCAACGCCGTCGTCTCGAAGTCGAAGAAGATCAACCCCGACTGGCGCAAGAAATTCGAAAACAATTCAGCGCCTTACACCTCGACCATCATCTTCCTGGTGCGCAAGGGAAATCCCAAGGGCATTCACGACTGGAGCGATCTCGTCAAGGACGGCGTGCAGGTGATTACGCCCAACCCGAAGACCTCGGGCGGCGCGCGCTGGAATTATCTCGCGGCCTGGGCCTATGCCAACGCGCAAGACGGCAATGACGAGGCCAAGACCAAGGAATTTATCAGCAAGCTCTATGCCAATGCCCCGGTGCTCGACAGCGGCGCTCGCGGTTCGACCGTCACCTTCGCGCAAAAGGGCCTGGGCGACGTGCTGATCGGCTGGGAAAACGACGCCTATCTGGCGCTTGACGAATTCGGCGCCGATAATTTCGACATCGTCTACCCGCCGACCTCGATCCTGGCTGAGCCGCCGGTCGCCGTCGTTGACGCCAACGTCGACGCCAAGGGCACGCGCAAGGTGGCCGAAGCCTACCTTTCCTATCTCTATTCGAAGGAAGGCCAGACCATCATCGCCAAGAACCATTATCGCCCGGCCAAGCCCGAGCTGGTGCCGGCCGAGGATCTCGCTAAGCTGCCGCAGATCAAGCTGGTCACCATCGACGACCCGCAATTCGGCGGCTGGAAGAAGGCACAGCCTTACCATTTCGGCGACGGTGGTATATTCGACCAGATCTACAAGCCGACCAAGTGAGGCCGGACGGCCGGTAAGCCTCATTGGCATACCGGCCGGATGCGACTGCGCGTAGCCATTCTGGTTGAATAGAGGGGACATCCAGAACAGCATGACCACAGCACCCGCCCAGGCGGGGTGGCGATTCAGACAGCCGAGTGTCATTCCGGGTTTCGGACTGACGCTCGGCTTCTCGCTTGCCTACCTCACGCTCATCATCCTCATCCCGCTTTCGGGGCTCATCTGGCGCTCGGCGGCACTTGGCTGGGCCGATTTCTGGGCTTTAGCCGCCGATCGGCGCACGCTAACGGCTCTCAAGATCAGTTTCGGCGCCGCGTTCATCGCCGCCGCGGTCAACGTCGTCTTCGGCACGCTCGTCGCCTGGGTGCTGGTCCGCTACCGTTTCCCTGGCCGCCGTATCGTCGACGCCATGGTCGACCTGCCTTTCGCACTGCCCACTGCGGTCGCCGGCATCGCGCTCACCACGCTCTACGCTCCCAGCGGCTGGCTCGGCAAATTGCTGATGCCGCTCGGCATTAAGGTCGCCTACACGCCGCTCGGCATTGTCGTGGCCCTGGTCTTCATCGGCCTGCCCTTCGTCGTGCGCACCGTCCAGCCGATCATGGAGGAACTCGACAAGGAGGTCGAGGAGGCCGCCGCCACGCTCGGCGCCAGCCGTTTCCAGATCATCACCCGCGTGCTCTTGCCCGGCCTGGCGCCCGCCATCGCCACCGGCTTCTCGCTCGCCTTCGCGCGTGGTGTCGGCGAGTACGGTTCGGTCATCTTCATCGCCGGCAACTTGCCCTACAAATCCGAGATCGCACCGCTTTTGATCGTCATCCGGCTGGAGGAGTACAACTATCCCGCCGCAACCGCGATCGCCGCGATCATGCTGGGGCTGTCCTTCGCGATGCTGCTGGTCATCAACCTCGTGCAGACATGGAGCCGCAAGCGCTATGGCTGATCCCGAAATCAAATCCTACGAACCATTGCATGAGAGCCGGTCGGCGGCGGTCACTGAAAGCCGTCCCGTCCGCATCACGCTGACGGTCGTCACGCTGGTATTTCTCGGCGTCTTCCTGCTGTTGCCGCTGATCATCGTGTTCAAGGAGGCTTTCGCCAAGGGCGTCGGCGCCTATTTCCAATCCCTGGGCGATGCCGACACGCGCTCGGCCATCCGCCTGACCCTGTTGGTGGCGGCGATCTCGGTGCCGCTCAATCTTGTCTTCGGCCTTTCGGCCGCTTGGGCCATCGCCAAGTTCGAGTTCAAGGGCAAGGCGTTCCTGACCACGCTGATCGACCTGCCCTTCTCGGTCTCGCCGGTCATCTCCGGCCTGGTCTATGTGCTTCTGTTCGGCGCGCAAGGGCTGCTCGGCGCATGGCTGAAGGCGCATGGCATCCAGGTCCTGTTCGCCGTGCCCGGCATCGTTCTGGCAACGGTCTTCGTCACCTTCCCCTTTGTCGCGCGCGAGCTCATCCCGCTGATGCAGGAACAAGGCAATGGCGACGAGGAGGCGGCGCTCTCGCTTGGCGCCAGCGGCTGGCAGGCCTTCTGGTATGTGACGCTGCCCAACATCAAATGGGGGCTGCTCTACGGCGTGTTGCTGTGCAACGCACGCGCCATGGGCGAGTTCGGCGCGGTCTCGGTGGTATCCGGCCACATACGCGGCCTCACCAACACCATGCCGCTGCATGTCGAGATCCTCTACAATGAATACAACGCGGTCGGCGCCTTTGCGGTCGCTTCGCTGCTTGCCGGCCTGGCGCTGGTGACGTTGGTCTTGAAAACACTTCTCGAGATGCGCTACGGCGCCGAGATCGCCGCAACGCGCGGACACTGAAGATTAGCTGTCGCCCAAAGCCTGGCGGTTTTGGGACAACGACGGCGTCAACGAACTGAGGGATTTGTATGGAAGTTCGCGTCGTCAACGTGCGCAAGGAGTTTGAGCTGTTTCCGGCGCTCCACGACGTGTCGCTCGACATCAAGTCGGGCGAGCTCATCGCGCTGCTTGGGCCGTCCGGTTCCGGCAAGACGACGCTGCTGCGGCTGATCGCCGGCCTGGAGCGGCCAACCAAGGGCGCCATCTTCTTCGGCGACGAGGACGCCTCGCAGAAGTCGATCCAGGAGCGCAATGTCGGCTTCGTCTTCCAGCACTACGCGCTGTTCCGTCACATGACGGTGGCCGACAATATCGGCTTCGGCCTGAAGGTCCGGCATGGCGCCGCGCGGCCATCGACGCAGGAAATCCGCCGCCGGGCGTCGGAATTGCTCGATCTAGTCCAGCTTTCAGGTCTCGAAAAGCGTTATCCGGCGCAGCTCTCCGGCGGCCAGCGCCAGCGCGTGGCGCTCGCCCGCGCCATGGCGATCGAGCCCAAGGTGCTTTTGCTTGATGAACCGTTCGGCGCACTCGACGCGCAGGTGCGCCGCGAGCTGCGCCGCTGGCTGCGCGAGATCCATGACCGCACCGGCCACACGACCGTCTTCGTCACGCACGACCAGGAAGAGGCGCTGGAGCTCGCCGACCGCGTCGTGGTCATGAGCCAGGGCCGCATCGAGCAGGTCGGCTCGGCCGACGAGATTTACGACACGCCGAACTCGCCCTTCGTCTACAGCTTCATTGGTGAATCAAGCTCGCTGCCGGTCAGGGTCGACAACGGCGAGATCTGGCTCGCCGACCGGCCGATCGGCTTGCCGGCGCCAAACGCTGCCTCCGGCGAGGCACTGCTCTATTTCCGTCCGCACGATGTAGAGCTGCTCGACGGCTGCAGCGGCTGCATCGCCGGCACGGTTGCCGCGAGCCGCCGCGTCGCCGGCACCAGACGGGTCGAGCTCGAGGTCGGCGGCGAGCGCCAGCGCGTCGAGATCGAGCTGCCTATCGACCATCCCGCGGCACAGAAGAGCCGCGTGGCCTTCAGGCCTGGGCGCTGGAAGCTTTTTCGGCAGAGCTGAGCGGGGCGCCCACGTCGCCGGAACGGCCCGTTACGCGCATGGTTGCGATCGGCACACGCAGTGTGCATTTGATGTCAGCCCCCTTGGACGCATCGACCGGAATTATGGCGGCTTCAATCGTGAGGACTAACAGGGGACACGCTTCGAACCGATAACGAATGCCTACGGAAGTCATCACACCGTTCGAATTTCAGGGCACATCAAAGACCTTTAAAGTGTTGGGTCATCCCGCAAGCACCGCGATCATGCCGACCTTGAAGCGGAAGACTGCGATCATCGTGCCAAGCGTCAGGATCAGGGAGGCGATTTTCACGGAGCTCAACCCAGGGGGCGTCCACAGCAAATCCAAAACCATGGATCTCGTGGAGCTGAGCGATCAGCACGTGCAACGCGAACCAGACTGCCAGATTGAGGACGACGCCGACAATTGCAGCAGTAATCGCTGACAATGCCGCCGACAGCGCCTTGTTGCTCCTGAGGCTCTCAATGAACGGCGCGCCGAGAAAGATCCGCAGGAAGCAGGGCACAAAGAGGTCACCCAGGTCGTCAGCAATCCGCCCAGCGTGCCCGCAAGCAGAGGACTCAGCGAACCCGAAGCGCGATACGCCTCCATGAGCGAGACGAACTGCGTAACCATGATCAAGGGGCCAGGAGTGGTCTCGGCCATGCCGAGGCAACGGTCTCCTTCGTGAGTGATCTCCCCTGGAAGCAACCAGGCCAACCTTACCTGGATTCTCGCGGCAGGTCGCTGCGCGACCGCGCTCAAGCTCCGCTAAGGCCCGGCTTCCGCTTTCCATGCCCCGGCAAGCGGGTCTCGCCCCATGCGGGCTATGATCGCTCTTGCGAGGCCGGCGCTGCGGCAAACCTGAAACGTCTAACAAGCCCTGCCGTTCCGTTCGGCCAGTAAAAGGCGGACAGGCAGCCAATCATTCTAGAGAGCGAGAGAAAGCGCAGGCCCGGTCGAACGGGCCTGAGTGGGAGAGAGAGGCTTTCCCCGGTCCGTTGACCGGAGAAAGCATCATGACCAGCAAAACCGCCAAGCGTTCCGCCAACACCCGGCGTCCCGACAAGGACGTCTATCAGCGCATCACCGACAAGATCGTGGAGCAACTCGAAAAGGGTGTGCGGCCCTGGCATCAGCCATGGGGCGCAAACGGCACGCCGACGCGCCCCTTGCGCCATAACGGCGTCCCCTATCGCGGCATCAATACCGTGCTTCTTTGGATGGAGGCTACCGCCAACGGCTACGCCTCGCCCTACTGGATGACTTATCGACAGGCCCAGGAACTCGGCGGCCAGGTCACAAAGGGCCAAACCTCCACCCTCGTCGTCTATGCCGGCGCAATCGAAAAGACCGAGGAAGCCGAAAACGGCGAGGAAATCGACCAGCGCATCCGTTTCCTCAAAGGCTACCCTGTCTTCAACTGCGACCAGATCGACAACCTGCCGGCGCAGTTCTGTCCCGCCGCGATCGAGCCTCGTTCGCCGATGGAGCGCTTCGACGCCGCCGATGCCTTCTTCGCCAATACCGGCGCGGAGATCCGCTTCGGCGGCAACAAGGCATTCTATAGTCCTGCCGGCGACTTCATCGCATGCCCCCTCTTCGAGGCGTTCGAATCCCCCGAATCGTTCGTGTCCGTAGTCGCGCACGAATTAGGTTTCGCCGCAAGTGTCCTTCCCGTTGCAGCGCAAGCAGGGAGGGCATAATCATGACCTCTCAGAAGCGCGCAGGCGTCTACGCTCAAGTCACCGAGGCGATCATCGCGGCGATTGAAGCCGGCGCTGGTGAGTTCGTTATGCCGTGGCACCATGATGGAACGGCGACGTCACGACCTACAAATATTGCCTCCGGAAAGCCGTACCGCGGTGTGAACACTCTCACGCTTTGGGCAGCAGCGCAAAGCGCGGGTTATCCCAGAGGCGTGTGGGGAACATATCGCCAATGGCAAGCCCTCGGTGCCCAGGTCCGCGGAGGCGAGCGATCAACGACGGTCGTCTTCTGGAGCCCGGTTCGCGGCAAGTCTGACGAAGGGAGTGAGGCCGACACCGACGGTTCGGAGCGCACCATGCTTTTTGCGCGTGGCTATTCGGTGTTCAACTGCGCTCAAGTTGACGGATATGAGCCTGAGCCAATTGTCGCCCGTTCAGGCAACGACCGCATCAGCGAAGCCGATACATTTTACGCCAATCTCGGGATCAATACCGTCTTCGGCGGCAGCGAGGCATATTACCTCCCCTCTGCCGACAGGGTGCATGTTCCGGTTATCGCCGACTTCAAGGACAGCGCGTCGCACTATAGCGTCCTTTTTCATGAAGGCCTTCATGCGACTGGAGCCAAGCACCGGCTCGACCGAGACCTTTCAGGTCGTTTCGGTTCTGAGGCCTATGCCATGGAGGAGGTCCTCGTGGATTTGGGGGCCGCGATGGTACTCGCTGACTTATCGATTGCGGCTCGCCCGAGGCCCGATCACGCGGCTTACATTGCCAGCTGGTTGAAGGTCCTTCGCAATGATTCTTCCGCCATCTTTGCAGCTGCGAGCAGGGCTCAGAAGGCCGTCGATTGGATGCACGCGCAGCAACCTTCGGCCGAACTCAGCGCCGCCGCGTAGCCGACGGCTCGGCGGCGGGCGCCATTGCAGCTCGCCGCTGTAGCGACGCCAATTGCCCCTCCGCCGTCCTTGCCCTGTGGAACAACGCAAGGTTTTGGCTTGCCAGACCACGCCTTTCTTCCGCATGACGTCTGGCATCGGCGCGCAAGAGGGCAATTTCGGCCTCCAGCTCGCGAAGCTTTCCGGCTAAATCCTTCGCAGGCCCGGGTCCCTGAGCGGCGGCCTCAATTTCATCGAGGATGTCCCGATGTGTCGTGTAGAGCGGGTTTCGACTTTTTCCCGCCTCACGTGCAACTGAAGCAGGGCTGATCCGGACGATCCGCCCCTGATGATCGGGATGGCGGCCCTCGCCCCGAACCAGCCGGGCCAGGGCCGCACGATAGGCCCGCGCCGCCGACATAGCGGAAGGGGAGCGTGGTTCAACCATCATGTTCTCCGATCCTGCTCAGGATAGTCTCGCACTGTTCGATCGCTTCTGTCAGAACAGCGGCCGTCATCGTGTTGGCCTTGGGAAGCAATTTCAGATTTCGGTCTCGACGGTCTCGCCAGTAAGGCGCATGGCGCGGCTCAATCACCATGTTCGCGCAACCCAGGCAGACGGCCGGGCTCCGGCCAGCCTCGCTGGGACCGACCTCGCCGCCGCAACGACTGGTCTCCCGCTGGAACACGCACCAACCATAGTCGCAGGCATGGATGCGCAGATCGGTATCGGTGAGAACGAACTCGATGTAATCCCGGCGTACCTGCTCACCCGCTCGTCCCCGGAACCGCGCGTTGTTCGCTGCGATTCGCTCGCCCATGCGACCGGCAAGTCGATCACTCAGCAGCATCCTTTCCAACGCCGTCGCCGTTTCAGCCCGGTTTTCGTGGTCGATCAGTTCGCGAAGATCGAAGTCGTTGCCGACGTACCCGCGCGCGGTCATGGCGACCGATGCATGCTTGAAGTGTTCGGCGAGGCCAAGAAGCTGCGACCTGTCCTTTCGGGCAATGAATCGCGCAAAGGTCTTCCGGAACTGGTGCGTGCTGAACGCCCAAGGCTCTCCCTCGTGCAGCGGCACCCCGACGTGGCGAGCAAAATCATTGATCCGCCAGCCGATATGCATCTGGGTGACGGGCACAATCTCGCCATACTGGGTATTCTTGACGAGGAAGAGCTCACGCCTTCCGGAGGCCGCGCGTAGGGGTGCACTCAATTGTTCGAGCAACTCCACTGCCTTTACCACCGGTTCTGGAGCAATCCAGCGTTCAACTCGCCCACCATGCTGGTCGACAGTCTTGAACAGCCTGGCCACGAGATAGGCTTGCGCAACTCCAGTCTCGCCGATCGGATGGTAATCGATGGCCCCGGTCTCCATCGAGAGGATTTCGCTCACGCGCATGCCGACGAAGCCGGCAATGACGATGTAGCAGGCTTCGACAAGATGATTAACCGCATGGCGGACCGCATAGGCTCCGAGCAGGCCTTCGCCCGCGGGACCTTTCAGGTTTGCACGTTGCAAGGCCTTACGAGCATGAGACGAGCGCTGGTTGATCCCTCCCAATGCCCACGCTTCGCGACGCAGTGTCTCCGCTCTCACGATTGTCGGACCATACTCCTCCACCCACTGAAGCGCGGTATTCAACAATGAGATCGCAATGGCGTCGGGAATGAATGGAATCGAGCCGCGCGTCGCTGGCGTCAAGCCTGCCGCTTCATAGGTGGTCTCTTGCGGCAGAGGGTCTACCAGCGGGGCATCATCGAGCTTGGCTCGCTGTCGATAGAGATCCTTGAGCACTACGATGTAGTTGACGATAGTGTTAGGACGTACAGACTTTGCCTTGTATCCCGGTCGCGCCAACAGCCAAGCGCGCAAGCGCTCTACCGCGGTCACATCGATGGCGCTGAACGTTTCCAGCCCATCGAAGGCCATCCACCGGATCATGATTCGTAGCGGGATGCTCTTGCTGTGCACGGAGCTCGGTGACAAACGTTTGCGACCGGTCGGTGGGTTGGTGACCATCGACCATAAGAACTGCTTTGCCGTCCGATGGAGGCTGCGCCATGCCGTTTCGCTGATGACAGCTCCCTCCGGCAACTCTACCGCCCAGCTTACTCTATTTTGGTCGGGCCGCCGGCCGGCGGTGCGGATGTCCAGCAACCACTCATCGTCGCCGAAGCGACTCCAAGGCGAGAGCGGCGCTTCAGCCCATCCGACCACGACAGGATTTCCGGCGGGATGCGTTTTCATTCAATCAGCGGCAAAGCTGGCGCCGTTTTCATGGACGCGACCAGGTGAAGCTCCGGCGAGAAGCGGGACAAGATGTCGTTCTCGAGGATTTCCAGTTTCGGCGCGTAGAGGAGCCGCCAGCGATCCGGCGCCAATGTCTGACGTGCTGCAACGAGCGCATCGCGCGTTGACAACAACCGCCCCAGGACGTCCGCGTCAAGCGGGATAACAGCATTCGGACAGGTGAAGCAGCCCAGCCAGGCCGTGCATAGGCGGCCACTTTTTTGACCCTCTCCAACACCGGAGAAGGGATCTTTGCAAATGAAGCCACCAGCCGTGGCATGACTGGCATCGATTGCCAAGGCATCAGATCTCTCATCATCAGCGCTGTTAGCACCGCGAACGAGATCGACGAACTGCGCCTGAAGACTGCCAACGATGCGTTGCTGAGCCCTTCGCACGATCGGTCGGTCGATATAGCGCTGCGTTGTATCCGGAGTGGCGTGGTTGGCCAACACTTGCGTTTTCAGGATGTCGTGCCCGAGTGCTTCATGCGCCAAAGTGAGGCCAGTTGCCCGCAAGGAGGCCAATGTCAAAGAGAGAGGCTGGCCGCTGTCGTCGGTAAGACCGTGCCGTTGCGCAAACAGACGCACGTGCTTGCTCATGAGATAGGGAGGTATCAGGCTGACGGTACGCGACCCATATACCGTCTCTACCACAAAGAGCCGCTCACGATCTTGCGCCGGCACATGTGCCAGCAACGGCGACGTCATCTGCAGAACCCTGTCGATGAGGTTGGGCACCGATAGGGTTTTGTCACGAAGGAAGCTTCGGCGTTGCACTCGATTGGAACGGCCTTTGGACCATCTGATGACCGAACGCCCGTCAAGAAGCAGATGCTCGCTCATGCAATCACGACGCAGCTCTCGCAACGCTTCGGGATTGGCATAGGTCTGCGCTCCGATGGCGATCATATAGGGGATGAGCGTTTCGGGCATCATATGAAGATGGCCGGTAAGTTTCGGGCTGCCGCCATGCCTGAGCGTCGCGAAGTGCAATCGCGAACGATTCGCGCCACGCTCCAGCATCACGCTCTGGCGCGGCACCAGCCCACCATACTGCTCAACGATGATCGCGAGCATCACGCCTAGATCGTCCAGATCGAGCCGTTTCAGATCGCGCTCCTGCGCAATATGCCGCCGGTCGACCATCGATAGAAGGCTTTGCCCCATACGGAAGGCGTCCCAACTCGCCTCGATGTCTTTTCTCGCGGCCGCCAACACAGCTTCTATTTCCGATCTGCTGAGCACCGCCCGTGGGGGCGTTTCCGCATTTTTGCGGGGGAAGGCATTGAACGGGATTTCGAGATCGGAAGCGACGAGATCGGGCCGGTTTCGCTTCAGCCAGCCAACCATCTGCTTGACGACGGACCATGCGGAATGGCGCGTACTTTTCGCCCAGGGTTTGGCGTCGAGAAAGGTGATAAAAGCACGCAGTACCGCAGTGTCGACGTCGCTCATCGATCCTATGCCTGGTTCGTGCGCATACAGGAACGCAAACCATTTACGCAGGGCGTGGAAGTCTCCGACGCGGGTTGCCGGGCTGTGGCCGGCATGATGATAGCGGAAGGCAAGTGCGATTTCGGCGGCGACTTGCGGCGCCCTTTTATGAACAGAGAAGTCGAAGCAATTTTCCGCCCGACCATCCGGATCAAGGAAGTTCACCACCAGAGAACCGGGCGCGCCAATGAGCGGTATGGGTGACCGATCGAGGCGATAATTCTTGCGCCGCCGTACCATCACAGAAGAGCCTCATAGAGTTCGTCGACAGTTGCCTCCACCAGGCTCAGGTCTGTCGCCAGAACGCGCAGATAGATCGCTGTGGTGGCGAGATCGGCATGCCCCAGGATTACCTGAAGCGTAAGAAGTGGGTTGAGATCTGGTTCGTCTTGTGCCCGCCGTTGGAGGAACCGCAGCATTGCGGTCGCATATGTATGGCGCAAGGCGTGGAAGCTTGTCGCCACACCTGCCGCTGCGGCCGAGGTGCTGAACATCGCGCCAATTCGGCGAGCGGTCATCGCGCCGCCAGCTTCCGTCAGGAAGACCGTATCGGGCTCAACAAAGCCGGCTTCTCGCAATTTGGCGCGCCGGACAGCGACCGCCCGTTCCTCGTGCAAGTATGCTATCGTCCGATCGACCAATGGCAGTGGCGGATAGACAGTGCGCGCTTTGCCACCCTTCGTCCTGTCGATTTTGATGGGTACCAAGGCATCCTCGCTGGACCGTGGAAGCGATCGCAGTCTTAATCCGGCCACTTCCATCCGGCGCATACCGGTTGTGACAGCCCACTCGACAATCAATCGGTCTCTGGTGCGCACGCGGCTCATCACTTGCCGCACTGCGGCGGGCGAGAGTGGTCGTGGCAGTGTCGGAGGCTGCCGAACCGTCAATTCGTTGACCAGCTGCCTTCCGCCAGTCGCATCAACGTGTGCCAGAAAGCCCTGGGGGCGGCTTCGAGATAGAGCCAGCTCATCTACCGTAAACGGTATGTGGCGAACAAGATTTGCACCGAGGCACCAGCGATAGAAGAGGGCCATTGTTCTGAGACGACCGTTGATCGTGCTGCGCGCGTATGCACGTCCAGTGTGTTCGCTTGGACGAGAGAGCATTCTATCCCGATAAGCGGCGATTTCGGCTAAGCCGATTTCGTCCCAAATCCATTCATTGGCCTCGAGCGTCTGCCACCAGTCATAAAGGGCTTCTCCATAGGTGCGCCAGGTCTGCCGACTGCGCGTTCGTCCCCGCACCAGAGCGATATGCAACAGCCAGGCACAAGCTGGTTCGACAAGCCGCATCTCGTGATCGAGCAGCATAGGAACGCCCGGGCACGGTGTGCCATTCGGCGCAAACTCATCAGTCGTGAACAGCAACTCGGCCAAGGGGTCTCCAATTCGTGCGACCCGCCGCTTCGCGGGGCAGGCCCTCGGGCCCGCCCCGCGAAGCGGAACAGCGTCTCAAGCGTAGAAAGTGTCCTGATTCCAGCTCAGGAAGATGACAGAAAGGACGCCCTGGAGATGGGTCCTAACACGAAGTGTCCCATTGGACAAAGCATCCAACACGCCTCGATCGCGATTTCGGCCGCAAGACATGGGGAGATGAAGGCTATGCGATCGAGGAGGTAGTGGCCGAAATTTCTGCATGTATGATCTGCGCGGACCTCGGCATCGAGGCCGAGCCGCGCGAGGATCACGCCGCCTATATCGCTAGCTGGCTAAAGGTCCTGAAGAACGATAAGCGCGCCATTTTCCAGGCCGCCGCGCATGCCGAACGCGCCGCCGCTTACCTGCACAGCTTGCAGCCCGGCGCCGCCTCAAAAGACGGCGCTCTGCTCGCAGCCGCCGCCTGACACCGCAATCAATCGCTTCAACCCGAACCCGACCATCGCGCCGGGCTTTCCACATATCTGGAGCAAACGATCATGCCATACATCACCCAGCATCGGCCCGCCGAACTGTTCATGGAACATGCAGGGGTCGAAATCTACCACGTCTACAAGGACAACGAATTCGACCAGGACGTTCGCACTCACTGGTTCGCCATCCATGATGACGGTGACGACGACGCCCGACATGCAGCAGACGGCGTATTCGACGTGCGCCGCCTTCCAACTCCCGCATCGCCGCCTCGACTTGACGGACATCCGCCCTTTGTCGGCGTCGACCACGGCCGCGAGGCCGGTTTCGCCAACTATGACGACTGGAAGCGCAGTCCCGAATATGCGCGCCGTCGCGCCCTGTGGGGTCTCTGGCACGCGTTCGGCCAAACCGCGGCGATCCAGAACACGATCCGGCATGCGATCGATATCGGCCTGATCACGGCGAACGCCGTGCTCATGGAGGGCGCCGACGCGAGCGGCAGCCCTTCCTGACGTCTCCTCTCCTGCCCTCTCCTCAATCGCGAAAGGCAACAAGCATGGCCAACCATGTCTGGACCCGCATCATCATCGGTGGCGATAGCCTCGTCTTGCCCATTTTAGCTAACTTCCCTAAAATGGGGTCAAGCCAAATTCAGGAGCGTGCATCATGCGCAGCTTTTCCCTCACCGATCTTAGCAACAAATCCGGCGAAGTTGTCGAAGCGGCCTACGTTGCGCCAGTCGACATCACCCGCCGCGGAAAAAGAAAGTTCGTCCTCATGACCGCAGAACAATATGATCGCCTCCGCCGAGCCGGCGATCCTCGTCGAGTCTATGGCGCCGGCGAAACCCCCGACGATCTGGCTGATGCATTCGCCGCCGATCTTGAGCGACTGGCGGCGGGGGAAGGCTATGAGGAATAATGCCGACCTGCTGAAACACGGCAACATCTTCTATTATGACTATGTCTTTAAATGGCAGCTCGAATTGGGCCGGAAGGACGGCGAGAAGCCTCGGCCGGTCTGTGTCCTCACGGTCCTCAAAAGTGCCAACGGCCTGACACATGTCGGCCTTCTAGCCGTCTCTGCGACTCCTCCCAAAGCCGACCAGGTTGCCATCGAACTTCCTCAGATCGAGTGCCGCCGCGGCGGGCTCAAGGAATGGAAAGGCGGGTGGATCATCGTCAGCGAATACAATTACGACATCGTGGAGCGATCCTATTCTCTCGATGTAAATCAGGATCCGATTGGCCGCTTCAGCAAGCAATTCATGCAACGCCTGGCCGACGAAGCATTGCCGCTTTTCCGTCAAGGCAGCGCCCGCATCGATCGCACCAAAGCGTAAGTCCAAACATGGCTGATAGGTCCATCTTCGCTCAGATCGATGAGATCAAGGAGGTGCTGGAACAGCGCCGCCGCGAGCATCTTCGTTCCCACGGACGCCATGAACGCGCTGCGGCCGAGCACGTCCTTCGCCTCGAATGTGTCCTGAAAACCCTGGAATGGGTTCGCGACAATCAGGACGAACTCAAAGCCTACGCGCGAAATCGCCGCCAGGAAGCAGAGCGCGGCTCCCCCAAATAGCCGCCCCTCCAATGTTACGCTCATAATATAAGAGGAAGCGACAGGGAAAGCCCGGGTGCCGGGCTTCCCAACGGGAGAGAGAGTTTCCCACCCGGCTCTTGAAAAAGGAGCCGCCCCGATGTCGTTACCCATCCTCCCTTCCATTCCTGACGATTCAGCGGCGACAAGCCGCCTTCTTGTGCTCGCATGTTCGGCAACAAAACTGCAGTAGCGAGACGGCTTCGTCTGGGGCGACTTCATTGCTCGCTCAAGCCGCAATCCCCCGGCCTGTCGGAAGCGAAGATCGACAAACTCCAACCAAGGACTGACTTAATGACCTATTCATGCTGTGACTTCACCGAAAGCATCCTTGAAATCCTGGGCATCCATGTGCCCGGCGAATTGTCGGACGACCCGGCTGAACAGGCCGAGGCAGCCGTGCACGCAATCCGTGCTCTCAAGCACGATCGAGCCAGGCTGATCGAGCTCGGCCATGAACCCGCCGACGGTAGCTACGAGTGGCCGCCGGTGGAGGAGGAGGAAGAAGAAGGGGCAAATTGTTCGCAGCCCCGGCCAGGTCGGGCTCTCGCCGCGTTGATAGGGAGTTCTGGAATGACCGTAAACCAAGGACCACCCCACCCTTTCGAGCCAGGTGACACCATCATCGACCAGGAAGGCGAGCATTCGGTGTTCGTGGATTATTCCGAAACCGGATATTTCGGCTTCCTCAAATATACCTACAACGGCAGGTTGGTGACCCACAAACTCCCGATAGCCGGCTTGAAAAAGGCTCCCGTCAGCGCGCGGAGATAGCTCCGACACTTAGTCTTGACCCGGGCGTCGGACGCACCGCTCGTATAGGAGGTGTTCCGACGCTTCGAGACCCAGGCCCATCTTGTCGACGGCGCCGTAGAATTCGGCGACGCCGCCCTCGACATGTGTCGAATACTGGATGACGCCCTCGGCCGGCTTCACCAGCCCCCAAAGCTTGGCCTTCCGCTCGATCACCGGCAACGCTCGCAGATCCTGTCCGTCCAGATACATCATGTCGAAGGCAACATAAGCTCAACATTCCAGCTCATGCGTGAATGCATCTGAAGTTTGCCGGCCGTCAGGCGCTTCGGTCGCATTCCCTTCGCAATGTCGCTCTTGTCGGCGGCCACCTCTATCGATGTCATGCGCGCCTTCCTCAAGGAATTCATCCGCGTGAATGCGGGGTCGCTGGAGCCTACCGCACCCTCCCTGCCCCGGCTTTCGCTGGCAAGAGCAGGATCTGAAACGCCCCATCCTGCATCCCGCGGTAAGAGGAAGAGGCAGGGGAGCCCGGGTGTCCGGGCTCCGAAAGAGGAGAGAGTTCTCCCGCCCGGCTCAACAGGAGCCATACCATGACCAACCCCATCATCGCCATGATACCGCTCAACAAGCTGTCCCGCAGCCAGCTCAATGTTCGCAAGACAACAGTCAGCGAAGAAGAGGACAATGAGCTCTATGCCAGCATCAAGGCCAACGGCATCAAGCAGAACCTGCTCGTCCACAAATCCGGCAAAGGTTACCATGTCCATGCCGGCGGTCGCCGTCTCACGATGCTCGAACGCCTGTCAGCTGAAGGTGAAATCCCTGCCGACAAGGATATTCCCTGCATCGTCGAAACCAAAAAGCAGGCGGAAGAAACCTCTCTCATTGAAAATTTCGTCCGGGCCGACATGCATCCGGCAGACGAATTCGAGGCTTTCAATGCCCTTGAGAAGAAGGGTTGGTCACGCGAGGAAATCGCCAACCGCTTCGGCGTCACGCTGAATTTCGTCGATCGCCGAATGAAGCTGGCACGCGTCTCCCCCCTCATTATCGAGGCCTTCCGTGCCAACAAGATGACACTAGAATGCATGCAAGCCTTCTCGATCACCGACGATCACGCTCGGCAGAACGAGGTCTGGGAAGAACTCGCCACCAACCCGTACGTTCCCTACCCGCAAAATATCAAATCGGCTCTGACGCGGCGCACCCACCACGGCAACTCCAAGCTTGGGCGCTTCGTCGGCGTAGACGCCTACCAGGCCGCCGGCGGCACAGTGCTGCGCGACCTCTTTTCCGATAATGACAGCGTTCATCTCGCCGACAGCGAGCTTCTTGAAAAACTTGCCCGCGAAAAGCTTCAAGTGACGGCTGACGATCTCGCCAAGGAGTGGAAATGGGTCACAGTCGAGCTCGAAGTCGCTTATGACGCTTTCCGCCGCTTCGGTCGCGTCTATCCCGAGCCGGTCGAACCAAGTGCGGCGATCGTCAACGAGGTCGAAGAACTGGAATCCCGTATCGAGGCATTTTCGAGCCAATACGACGAGGAAACCTGGACCGATGAGCAGCAGGCCGAGGAAGACGCAGCCGCCGAGCGCCTGGAGGAACTGCGCAAGATCATTGCCAATAGCGCGGTCTTCATGGATGAGCAAAAGGCCATTGCAGGTGTCGTCGTCACTGTCGACTATGACGGCGATCTGCGCATAGAAGCCGGTCTCGTGCGCCCCGAAGACCTTCTCGAAAAGAAGGCTGTGTCAGACAATGACGAGGGCGACACCGCCGCTCCCGACATTGAGATGCCGGTCTCGCGCCGCGGCGTCGCCAAAGACCCCGTGGCCGAAGCACGCAAAGAACAGGGCGTCTCCGCATTGCTCGCTAATGATCTGCGCGCAGCACGCCATCAGGTGCTGAAGGCGCACCTGGCGGCCGATTTCGCAACGGCCTTCGACGTCATGCTCTACTCCATGTGTTTGCGTGTTCTCACCGACAACACCTATCGGCCCACGCCGATCAACGTTGTGGTCTCGCAGGCGGAGACCTACCGGAGCCGTGACGCCATCAAGGATACGATTGCGCAACGCATGCTGCAGGCCACCGAGGAAGGTCTCAATGTCGAATGGGAGTCCCTGCCCAGTCCGCAGGACTTCCGGGCGATGTGCGCGCTGCCCGACAACGATAAGCAGGCGCTCTTTGCCTGGTGCGTCGCCCATGGCGTCATCCCGCAGCTCGCAACTGACACTTGCGCGCATCCCGTCATCGAGGTGATTGGCCAGCGCATGGCCGTCGACACAGCAGCTTGCTGGAGGCCGACGGCTGAAAACTACTGGAGCCGCGTCAAGAAAGACCATGCCATCAAGGTCGCACGCGAGCTGATCGATGACCGCTGGGCCGACGACAAGGCCAAGGACAAGAAGCCGATCATCGCCGCCAGCATGGAACAGGCCTTCAGCGAGGATCCACGCGCCGCGGCCGGCCTTACCGCACAGACGGCGCAAAAGACCTCGACCTGGTTGCCAGACGGCATGGCTTTCACCGGTTCCATTACCGAACAAGCTGCGGCGCCGGATTATTCGTCACAAGACTATGACGAAGATGACGATCGGATCCCCGAGGACAGCGAGGAAGGGGATGCGGGTCCCGATGATGGCGACGTTGATCCCGAAGCCGAGCTTCAGGACGACGAACAGGAAATCGATGAGGACGACGATATTCCCGCCTTCCTGAAAGACAACGCGGCCTGACCGCTTTCTCTCCAACCAGTCGACACGACGGCCCGGCTCACAACCGGGCCGTTTTCACATCAAGAGCTACGGAGCAATGTTATGCGACTGACTTTCCGCGCCGACAAAATACGCGAACTCCTCGCAGTCGCAGAATCCAGATGGCCTCTCGGCCTGCGACGCCGTTTCCGCGCCAAGGATCCCGCCGGGTTCTGGCTGGTCGGTGATCAGGGCGTCTATCTCATGCACAATGGCAAAGCGACCAAGCACAAGCAAATCGTCTATGCCCACGAGTGCAATCCCGAAACCATGCCTTTCGATCAATGGTGGGCCGCCAAGCGGGATTCCTTCGGCGATGACGACGGCCGCGAATTCATCGGTGCCTGTCTCGTGCGCGATGCGGTCGCCGCCGACAGCCCGCTGATCTTCGAATTCACCGAAACCACGATATCGGCTTTCATCGAAAAACGCGCGCATTGAGAGGCTTGCGATGAGCACGACCATGAAACGAGAATTCACTGTCGTCGAGAACGCCGGCTATATTGGCGAGGCCGATATCAGATCGTTCCCGTCATCGGACAAAGCCATCGCCTGGCGCGACCGGCACTATGAGCCCGACGAACTGGAATCGCTGCATGTCCAGATCGCCTGCGACCTGCCCGACGGATCGAGAACCTATGAATATTGAGATTGGAGACAAGATGAGCCGCCACACCCTCACTGTCAGCAAAAGGCAGAAGACTGATCCGGACGCCGTTATCGGCTACGACCCGCCCTTGCGCACCTTTTTTCTTCAAGCCTTTGCAGACCCCAATACCGAAATGCATGAGCTATGGCTCGGAACGGCCCTTGAAGAATATCCATCGCTGGAAAGCATCGTCAGCGCTGCACGAACGCGCGGCTATGATCTTACCAACCTCTCCCGCGAGGCCATCGTTGCCATGATCAAGGAATCGAGCACGCCGACGCCTCCAAGCATTGGCGAGCAACTCGGCATCGTCCGATAGGTTAATCGCGCCATTCGTGAACCTCAAAGGGCCGCCCTTCTGATCAAAGGGTGGCCCTTTTTTTGCCCGTGACGGGTTCTGCAGACCGCGTGAAAGGCACGCGGCCGCCCGTCACGGAGCTCGCCCCGATGACTGACTATACACCTATATCGAAAAAGCTTTGGCCACCCAAGGCGGTCACCTATCGATTGGCCGCGGTGGCTTCTCCCTCCACTACGGCCATGGTTGGCTCAGCGGCTACGACTGCGAAACCATCAAGGCCGAAGCAATCGCTGCAGGCCTGCCCGTCTACGACAGCCGCAAGCTCGACTTCGGCGTTGTCGCGAAGCTGGCATGTATCGGCCCTATGATCGCCGTCGGCCGCGCCCCCGATCCGCAGCCTTGGAACAGCCTCTCCTTCGTTAGCGTAAAGCCTCATTGTTAACGCCCCCGGCGCAGACGCCAAGGCAATCTCCGCGGCTGTTGAGGGCGCGCTCGCCAAACAGGCCGCCGCGCATCGCAGCACAATTCAACCGAGCCTTCGGACTAGGCACCATGCAAGAACTGAAATCAGTGATCTTGTCAGACATGCCGGGCGGCGAGATGCCTATTCTCGCACCGACCATCCTCGGTAAACCCTACCCACTTACGGCGGACTTCGCGCATCGCCTCGGCGTTTCGAAGCGCGCCCGCAACCTCGATACAGGGTTGCGGTATCGCGATGTGCCGAATGGTGGCATCTTCGCCGGCATCCTTCGGGTGAGCAAGGCCACGCTTGCCCGCTCGCGGGTGCTCGGGAGCGGCCTCGGCTACGTCAAGAAACAGGGCCGTATCCTCTACCGCGCCGAGACGGTGGAAAAGTTCGTGACCTCCAAAGAGCGCACCAAGACGCGCGGGGTATAGTCGATGAGAGGTAAGCTCAAAGGTGCAGCTGAAAACGATGCATTGGGGCGGCGCGCTAGGCAATTGCGGAAGCGGTGGCCGGCCGGCGCGGCCAAGGCTGCGAAGCGCCCCTATGCCCGGCGATGAGGCGTAACGCTCACGCCGAAGCTATCACAAGGATCACTAATCGATGGCAATGCTGAAAAATCCAATCGAACCGGCCGCCGACGAAGAAACGGTCGGCTGGTCAGTTGAGGTATGCATCGACAACCGATCGGTGACATGGAAGCGCGCTGATGGGTGCGGGATCCTTTTCAACGCGCGTGGATTTTCGAGAGACTCTTACAAGAAGCTGCCATGGGTCTCTAAGCCTTATGCCTTCTGGACACCCGATGAGGGCTCGGTTTGCTCAACCGGCGGTCGCCAGCGCACCTTTGCCTCTTTTTCCGCCGCTGTCGCTGCGTTGCATAAGCATCTCAGCCGGCGGTCGCCGAGCTGATTGGAGTGACATCAGCGGATTTAAGCGAGATCACAGCCCGCGCCGCCAATTCGTCCAAGGCGGATACTGGCAGCGGCATTAAGGGCGGCTTTGAGGTCGTTGTTGACACGCATGACATTGGCGCGAGCAAGTGTGTCAGGCAAAAGCGCAACCGGCAAAGCGTCAAGCAACACTTTCACGACGGTAACGGGGGTTCGATTCCCCTTGGACGTACCAGACTTTTCAATACTTAGCTAAATGACCGCGCCGATTTGTGAGAATCTGTGAAATAAGCAGGGTTAGACGCAGCTGGAATCAAGCGTCTCAAACGCGCTCGATAACGCCATTAACACTACATTGAGAGCAAACGTTTTATCATTCGGAAGTTGGAATGGTGGGGCCTCGCGATGAAGGTAATAGGCGGCGATTGGAAGAACGGCAGCGCTGTGTCATATAGCCGTGGCGTGCTGAAAATTCAGAAATCCACATTCTCCGTTGAAGCAATGCTACTTATGGAGATCGAGCGCACGGCTCTCATCACCGAAGAGAACAGGGCAAACTTTGGAAAGACCATGGGATGGGGCCTTGCCGGTGCCTTGGTCCTAGGGCCAGTCGGGGCCATTTTGGGCGGAATGGCGGCGCGGGGGAAGGAACAGGCGTTAGCGGTTCTGTTCAAAGACGGCCGAAAGCTACTGCTATCTGGTAGCGCAAAGGAACTGATGGAAATTTCGGCGGCAGGGTTTCAATTCCCAGGCGATGCGGCCTCTGAGCGCGCTCAATCAGGGGAACTGGCTCCGAAGGCTGACATTCCTCCCGTGTCAGAGGTTTGGGAAAACAAGATCGAAGCCTATCGAAGCACGCCGCCGCCCGCCGCCCATCACCCACAGACAGGCGCATCACGACCGCACGGTGGCGGACAGCCAACATTCGGGAAAAGGCCGAACCGATAAAGTCAGAGCCCTCTGAAAGCCGTCCTTGGCCTTTTTCGCCGCTTGAATGGCGTTCCTAATTTTCGTCAACACGATGCCTGGGGAACATCGCGCCAACCGCAAACACGGCTTCATCGAAAGCTCGACTGTTGATCGCAATCCCCTTTTCAAGAACCTTCCTCCGCGTGACGAGATCGCCCGCAAATTTCAACGCGATCTGATTTCGCAGCGTAGTTTGTAGGCATCTTCGCGGCTCAATTTCCGAAAACCAAATTCGCGTCGAGTATCGCGTAAGCCTCGCCGGTGTCACCCTCGCAATCCTGCATTTGGCACTGCCGGACCCCGTCTCGAACTGACAGTTCCTCATGCGATCGAGCGTATGGCTTTTGACTGCCTCGAGGAAACCTCCGATCCTGCGCATTCGATTCTGTCGGTTCCAACACACTGATTTTGATGTCGCCAATCAGGTGCTCGTGGTCACCAAGCGATCTCGGACGATGCTTTCTTCTCACTCCAGGGAGGCCTCCAATGCCTGAGATTATCGAAACAACCGTCTTGCGCCTCAGCGAACTCTCCGACGCAGCCAAGGACGAGGCACGCGCCTGCATCCGTCCCAAAGCCCGATCCATTCCTTTAATGAATGGAAGAACCCGCCCGAAGCCCCGCATCTGGTTCTCCGGCTTCTGGAGCCGGGGGGACGGCGCATGTTTCGAAGCGTATTCCTAAGCCAAGGGGAGCAGGCAAAAAATCCGCGGCCATGCCCCGCTGGACGAAACGCTGCATCGGATCGCCGACAGGTTGCAGCAGGCGCAGACCCGTAATTTCTACCAACTGACCGCCGAAACGACTCATCGGGGCCACTGCTACCACCAATTTTGCATGTCCGTTTCCGTCGAACGCGACAGCCCGAGCTACCAGGAGATCGCTGGCGAAAGCGACGATGTGGTGATCGAGGCGCTGCGGGATCTGCCGCGCTGGCTCTACTGCCAGCTCGAGCAGGAATATGACGGCCGCACGTCCAATGAGGCCGTCGACGAGACGATCATGGCCAACGGCTATACCTTCACCGAGATCGGCCGCCGTTTCGGCTAGGCTTTCCAGAAAAGAGTGAGAGGCAGGCCGGGAAGGGCAAGCCTTCCCGCGGCCAAAGAGAGCCGCCGGGGAGACTTTCCTTGAAACCCGGAGGCCTTCATGAACATGCCCGTCAGCCCTAGCGGCGCTCTTTCCCATGCCCCTCGTCCCGCCGCCGTCTCGCTCATGGAGGCGGCGCGCTCTCTCCTTCACTTGCTCGAAACCGGAAAATCGATTTCGACGGTCATGCTGCGCCACGCCGTCGAATCCGCGTATGGCGACACAGATGCCAATGGCGCATGGGTCTGGAAGGATGCCTATGAAGCGCTCGAATGCGCTCAAATCCTGTTCATGCTCAAATATGGTCCCCGCATTCGCCGGCAGGCGGCCGATCCGGCCGCAGAACTGGCGATGATCGAGCGGATCTCCGCGCTCGTACCAACACAGACCCGTCGTTCCGAAGAATCGCAGCGCTTGCAGCAATTCTCAACGCCACTGCCGCTCGCTTTCGTTGCTGCCCATGCGGGCGGTATTTGCGCTGACGATACTTTGCTCGAACCATCCGCCGGCACCGGTATGATGGCTTGCTACGCCCGCATCGCCGGTGCCGATCTCCTGCTCAACGAGCTCGCCGCCGATCGCGCACAGCTCCTCGGCGACCTTTTCGGCACAACGGTCACACGCCACGATGCTGCCACCATCCACGATCGTCTGGATGCCGCCCTTTTACCCTCAATCGTGCTGATGAACCCGCCATTCTCGGTCGCACCGAATGTCGAAGGCCGGTTCCGCGCCGCGACCATGCAGCATGTCCGCTCTGCGCTGGCTCGCCTCGCACCTGGCGGTCGTCTTGTTATGATCTCGGGCTCGAATTTTGCTCCCGGCTCCAGCCAGTCGGGCGACTTCTTTCGCTCGATCGAAGACCGTGCTGCTATACGCTTCAGCTCCGCGATTTCGGGTCGGGTCTATGCCAGCCACGGCACCAGTTTCGAAACCCGTCTCACCGTAATCGACAAGGAGACCGGTTCCGTAACGGCTCCTGCGCTGCACGCGCAGGCGGCCGCCTCATGCGCCGAGCTTCTCGCGCGCGTCATCGTCGGTGTGCCCGCACGCAACAGGGTCACCTCCCCCGCCATCTCTCTCAATACTGCAAAGCCGGCGCACAGCATCATGGCCTTGCGCGACAAGGCGCGTGCACAGGCCCGCGCCGATGCAGCAGAAGCGACGCGGCACCCGCTCGACAAAGCCGATTTCGCTGAAATCGACTATGAGCCCCGCACGGAAAACGCCGAAACCTCGGCGCAGCCCGCCAGCCTGTACGAGCCCTATCGCGTCCAGGCCATCAACATCATCGGCGCTTTCGCGCATCCGACCGCTCTCGTTCAATCGGCCGCAATGGCGTCGATCGCGCCACCCCTCCCCTCCTATCGGCCGACCTTGCCGAACTCCCTCATTTCGACCGGGGCGCTTTCCGATGCGCAGATCGAAAGCGTGATCTATGCCGGCGAGGCGCACAATGGGCATCTGTCCGGCACTTACACGGTCAATGACACCTATGACCAGCTGACGGCCGCGCCCGAAGATGCCGAAAAATCCTTCAGGCTACGTCGTGGCTGGTATCTCGGTGACGGAACCGGTTGCGGCAAGGGCCGACAGGTCGCTGGCGTCATCATGGACAATTTTCTCAAAGGCCGTCGCAGGGCCGTGTGGGTCTCGAAATCCGAGACCTTGCTCTCAGATTCTGTGCGAGACTGGACCGCACTTGGCGGTGCGGCTTCCGACGTCGTGCCGCTCGCCCGTTTCCGCCAGGGGGCGCCCATCAAGCTGGAGCAGGGCATCCTGTTCGTCACCTACGCCACATTGCGCACAGCCGAGAGACAGGATGGCGATGGCAAGCTGAAGGCAAGCCGTCTCCAGCAACTGATCGACTGGCTGGGCCAAGATTTTGACGGCGTCATCGCCTTCGACGAGGCCCACGCCATGGCCAATGCTGCCGGAGACAAAGGCGAGCGCGGCGAAAAGAAGCCTTCAGAACAGGGGCTCGCCGGTCTTCGCCTGCAAAATGCAGTCCCTGACGCGCGCATCCTCTATGTTTCGGCCACCGGCGCGACGACTGTCGCCAATCTCGCTTATGCCAGCCGTCTCGGCCTGTGGGCCACAGGCGACTTCCCCTTCGCTTCGCGTGCCGATTTCGTCGGCGCCATGGAATCTGGCGGTATCGCCGCAATGGAAGTGATCTCGCGCGATTTGAAGGCCCTCGGCCTCTACATGGCGCGTTCGATCTCGTTCCAAGGTGTCGAATACGAAATGCTCGTCCACGAGCTCACCGATGCACAACGCGCCATCTACGATGAGTACGCGGTCGGGTACCAGGTGATTCATGCAAATCTCGAACAGGCGCTTTTGGCCTCCGGCATCACTTCGGAGGAAGGGACTCTCAACGGGCAGGCGAAGTCGGCGGCGCGCAGTTGTTTCGAGAGCACCAAGCAGCGTTTCTTTAGCCATCTAATTACGGCCATGAAATGCCCTTCGCTGATCAAGGCCATCGAAGGCGACATCGCCGCCGGTCATTCCGCTGTCATCCAGATCGTCTCGACGAGCGAAGCCCTGCTTGATCGGCGTCTTGCTGAAATCCCCGCGTCGGAATGGAACGACCTTTCATGCGACACATCACCTAGGGAATACATTGTCTCCTACCTCCAGCACGCGTTCCCGACACAGCTGTTCGAGCCGTACACCGACGAGGACGGCAATCTGCGTTCAAGGCCGGCGCGTGACGCAGCCGGAAACCCGATCCAGTGCCGTGAGGCCCTTGAGCGGCGCGACCGCATGATCGAGCATCTTTGCGCTCTTCCCCCTGTCCACGGAGCGCTCGACCAGGTGCTTTGGCATTTCGGGAAAGACCGGGTTGCCGAGGTGACCGGCCGCTCTCGACGCATTGTTCGTACGTCGGATGGACGGCTTTGCGTTGAACGCCGCCCGGGTTCCTCAAACCTCAGTGATGCGCATGCTTACATGAATGACGACAAACGCGTGCTGATCTTTTCCGACGCCGGTGGCACGGGTCGTTCCTATCATGCCGACCTCACGGTCAAAAATCAGCGTCTGCGCGTACACTATCTCCTTGAACCCGGCTGGCGTGCCGATAATGCCATCCAAGGACTCGGTCGCACGCATCGCACCAATCAGGCACAACCGCCGCTGTTCCGGCCATGCGCCACGAACGTCAAGGGCGAAAAGCGCTTCCTTTCGACGATTGCCCGTCGGCTCGATACCCTTGGTGCGATCACCAAGGGGCAGCGCCAGACTGGTGGCCAAGGTATGTTCCGCCCCGAGGACAATCTGGAAAGCCCATACGCGCGCGTAGCGCTGCGCCAGTTCTTTTCCAATCTTGTCCGCGGCAAGGTCGATGCCTGCTCTCTCACTCAATTCGTCGACATGACGGGCCTTAACATTACCGATTCTGCCGGTTCGCTGCTCGACCAGTTGCCGCCGATCTCGCAATTCCTCAATCGCTGTCTGGCACTCACCATCGACATGCAGAACGCCATCTTCGAGACGTTCGAAATGTTGCTGGAGAAGATCGTCGATGACGCGCTGCGCGCAGGCACGCTCGATATCGGCCTCGAAACGCTCACGGCAGAGCGCTTCGATGTCATCGAACGCCGCATCATCCATGAGCATGCCGCCAGCGGCGCGAGGACGCTGGCCCTGACCATCGATGAGACGACGCGCAACAAGCCGCTCTCGCTCGAGATGGTCTGCCAGATCGCGGCATCAGATCGTTCGGCAAGTTTGCTGGTCAATGCAAAGTCCGGTCGCGCCGCGTTGATGCAATCGGCCCCGAGTGTAATGGATGAGGACGGCGCGCCCGTCCGACGCGTGCAGCTCACCCGGCCGATGCACCGCGAGAAGCTTTTCGAGGCGGAACTTGGACTAACCCATTGGAAGGCGGCTACAGATGCCGAATTCGAGCAGGCCTGGTCCGACGAGGTGTCGCAGGTGCCGGAGTTTTCGACGCGTCGCCTGACCTTGATCTCTGGCCTTCTGCTGCCGATCTGGAACAAGCTTCCAAGTGACAACTGCCGAGTCTATCGGCTCGAAACCAACGACGGTGAACGCGTACTCGGCCGCCTCGTGACGACAGACCAGCTTTCAACCGTCTATCGCGCCCTTGGTATCGACGCTGCTGTGGACATGACGGCCGCCGAAATGCTCGAAGCGGTCATGGAACGCGGCGCAAGCGTCGATGTTTCCGGCGGTCTCACCCTGAAACGCTCTCGTGTCATGGGTGAGCCCCGCCTTGAAATCGTCGGCCATTCTGCGTCCGACCTGCCGGCGTTGAAGGCACTCGGTTGCTTCACCGAAATCATTTCATGGTCCACGCGGCTTTTCGTGCCGGCCAACAATCTGGACGTGCTCGACCGATTGCTTGAGCGCCACCGGATGATCGCTCATTCGGAGGCAGCGTGATGAACAACGCCTCCGAGATCTCAAGAGCCCTTGCCGAACAGGCGGAAGCGTTTTGCCGTTCATGGCTCCCTGCCGGTCGAAAAGTCGGCAATTACTGGATCGTCGGCAACAAGCACGGCGATCCCGGGAGAAGCCTGGCCGTGCGTCTGAAACAATCGGCCGGACGCAAACCCGGAAAATGGGTGGATCACGCTAGCGCAGAGCATGGCGATCTGCTCGACATCATCGCGGAGCAATTGCCCTCCCCAACATGGCAAGCCGTCTTCTCCGAGGCTCGTCGTTTTCTCGGCCAGCCTGGCCTGCGGTCCATTCAAAACACCGTCGAGCAAAACGGCGGCACCACGAACCCGGACCGTTCGGCCACCGCTCGACGATTGCTCGCCATCGGGCGGCCCATCCAGGCCACGCTCGCGGAGCGCTATTTGCGCAATCGCGGCATCACCCGTTTCGGGCCGGCGCTTCGTTACCATCACGGCGTCTATTTCCGCGACGAAACCGGCCAGCGGCGCCAACTCCCCGCTCTGCTTGCCGCGATTACCGACAATGCGGGCAACGTCACCGGTTGCAATCGAACATGGCTGGACCCTTCACGATCGTGCGTCGCGTCGATCACGGAGCCCAAGCGCGTGATCGGCAACCTGGCCGGAAACGCGGTGCGGTTTCAACACGGTTCCGGTTCCGACGATCTTATTGCCGGGGAAGGCTTGGAGACGGTGCTTTCCATCGGCACCGTATTTCCATTCTTGGACCTCGCTGCCTGTTTGACGGCAAACCATCTCGGGCAGTTCATTCCGCCGCAACATATCAAACGTCTCTGGATAGCCCGTGATAATGATGACGCCGGCGCATCGGCCGCGCAGCTGCTGCGTCAGCGCGCCGAAGAACTTGGGATCGCTGTTTTCGACCTGACGCCGGTGCGCAACGACTTCAACGATGATCTTCGCGAGGATGGTGACATCGCTCTTCGCGCCCGGCTGCAGAGCGATATCGAGAAAGCCCGTGAGGTTGAACAGGCGAAGACCTGAAACAGGAGCAGCGCAGCAAGAACCGCTCGGCCAAGACCTGTGGGGCTCGCACGACCCGGATGAGTTCGCGATATACCCTCCGGGTCGGGCGCAGTGGCGCCCTCGACCACCCCGCAACGCCGTCACCTGAAAAAATTCCCCGCCGGCCGAGCCGGCTCCTCGCGCAACAATTTTTTCCGTGACCGCGCCCTTCGCTGCGCTGCGGCCCTTCGGGTGCGTGCCGGTCTCCGCAGGGTTGATATCGCCTCATCCCGGGCCGAGCAGGCCACAAGTCAAGAGGACCGAACCATGTCGCAGCACTTTGCACCCACCTCCAGCCCGACCGCCGCCCTTCTCGACGAACTCGCGATCTACAGCGTCCGTCCCAACTCCGACGAACCCGATTTCCGTCCCCTTCCCGATGCTGAAGCCGTTGAAGGCAGCGTTGCGACCGTGGTCGAGGCGATCCAGTCGATGTTCTGCGGAACCCGCCTCGAAGACGAAGCCGAAGAAGTGCTCTGGTCCGTCGTCAACATCTTCCATCGCCGCCTCTCGCACACGCAAAAGCGCCTCGACGACAATGAAGGCCGTCAACGCTCCGCGCTTGCCGAACAGGATGGCTCCGAGGTCAAAAGCGTCGAACTGGAAAGGCTAGTGGCCGAAGGCTTCTCGCTCACCGAAACCCGCAACGCCTTCGAGGCGATGCGCGACGTCGCCGCCGAACATTACCGTGTCGAAACCGGCTCCGCGTGGCTGCCTCGGACAGGTTCCAAAGTCTCACACCGGGCACTCACCGCCGCCGTGATTGACAGCCGCAACTTCATCTCAGCCAAGCGCCGCTCCGAGATCGAAACCCATTGCCCGGCCGGAACCCGCATCGCCTTCACCGGCGGCGACTATCAGGACTATGACGCCATCTGGCAGGTGCTCGATCAGACGCACGAAAAATACCCGGACATGATCCTGCTGCATGGCGGTACGCCCTCGGGCGCGGAACTCATCGCAGCCAAATGGGCCGATTCCCGCGGCGTGACCCAAGTGGCCTTCAGGCCTGACTGGAAGGCGCATCGCAAGGCCGCTCCTTTCAAGCGCAACGACGCCCTGCTCGACACAATGCCGATCGGCGTCATCGCCTGCCCGGGTACCGGCATCACCGAGAACCTTGTCGACAAGGCACGCGGCCTCGGTATCCCGGTTAAGCGCATTGGCAACAGGAAGGCGTCGTGATCGACGCCTTCCTTCCCACGCTTTCTCAACCTAGAACCGGACAATGCGGCTAGCTTCGCCTATTGCCGACACTCTGGGCTCGAGATTGTAACGAAGCCGCACACGGACTGCTTGCTTCCAGAAATCTGCGTCCTCACAGTACATCTGACTTCTGCGTTGTTGCAGGGGATGTTGATGGCGTCCGCTTCGGCTGCGCACTCGGGATCGAGGCGCACTGCACAGGCGACAGCCTTCCGCCGCCCCAGCATTCGCGGCAGAGCCTACTCGGGAACAAGCCGCTGGCCGATGCGGATAACATCATCGAGTGCCGATCGTATCTGCGGCCAGGGAAATTCGGCACCGTCTTCATAGACCTCTCCTTCCGTAAGCGCAGCTTCAAGCTTCGCTGCCACACCGGCAAGGGAGACGGCGGGAGTTTTGGATAACGCCTCAAGCAGGTCCTCCACCCGGTCGGCGGCGTCGCGTTCTGCACGCAACGTCGTCGAGTAGCCAATTTCCCTGTCGGCGGCATCCCAGCGCGCCTGATGAGCCGCAAAATCGCCTTCCGCCTTCGCGCGGGTTGCCTCATCCTCCGGACCAAGGTCGAGCACATCGTCAATCGCGCTGAGGGAATGCAGTGTCACACTCCGGCCGTCGCGCAGCCGGATGGTCGCGCAAGGAAAACCAACCGTTTCGGCGAGTTTTCGCTCCAGGCCCTGCTGCTGACGGCACAGCCGTTCAGTCTGTTGATGGGCCGCGTGCCATTTGCGCCAGACCTCCACCGCAGGATCTTCGGGTTGGCCTTTCTTCAAATCGTTGCGGGCAAACGCGTTTCGTTGCAATCCCACAACTGCAATTGCCGTTCCAAATAACCTCCTGCGGGTGACGAAAGGCAAAGTCGTGGTATGGTTGGAAGTAGCCATGATCTGAGCTCCCCGAAAGCTTGAGAGTGGTTAGGCCGATCGGAGTGTTCCCGCACTCTGATCGGTCGATGCACGTGCATTGCACGTGCTTATCCTTATGTGCTTTTTCGACGCCGAGTTCAAGCCGCACTGCCAAAAATGACAAAAAAGCCTTTCACGACGCGTTTTGATCCATCTGTGCTGGCGCTGGCTCAACAGCTTGCAACGACCGAACGTCGCTCGATCACTGCTGTCATCGAGCTTGCATTGATCGAATATGCAGAACGTCGCGGTATGAAGGCGCCGGACGTGGAGGATGACCGATAGTTTGGGTCGGATCCGGCCTTCGGCGCAGAATTCATCTAAGGAGGGAGCTCAGGGTTGCGACCCCCGGGGCACTCGCCGCCTCTCGCGGGAGTTTTCTCGTCGAGCGTTGTATGTCCCCTGGCTCGTGCCCGTCCGTGCCCGAATCTGTTGGGAACTACCTTCTTGCCGCACGAGCCAACTGATGATGTCGGGCTGGATGCCGATCACTCCTCCGAAGACATGATCCCGGTCCTTGGTGGCGCTTTTCTTTGCCTTGCCGTCGCCGCCGGTGGCCGACACCGGACCAGAAATGCCTGTGCCGACGTCATTCCCGCCGTGCACGGCGGTGTATTGCGGCAAGCCGGCCAGCGCCATAGCTCGAAGCAAGAGGTGCAATATCGCTCGTTAAAATGACTGCTTCCAACCGACCTCTGCATTCGCGCCAGCGTATCAGGTCCACAGGTGCTCGAGCTCCAATTCCGCCGTTCCTCCCGTCTTGACTCGCAATTGCCAACCGCCTACTCACACGCCGTGTTAGCACTCGCCTCAGGTGAGTGCTAACCCAGTCCGGCTCTCGCCGGATGGAGGAACAGTTCTCACCGTTCTCATTCGAGGAAGCAAAAATGGCAAAGTCGAAGTTCCGCCCGCTTCATGACCGCGTGGTCGTTCGCCGGGTCGAATCCGAATCCAAGACCGCCGGCGGGATCATCATCCCCGATACGGCGAAGGAAAAGCCGCAGGAAGGCGAGATCATCGCCGTCGGCTCCGGCGCCCGCGACGAGAGCGGCAAGCTCGTGCCGCTGGACGTCAAGGCCGGCGACCGCATCCTGTTCGGCAAGTGGTCGGGCACCGAAGTCAAGCTCAATGGCGAAGACCTTCTGATCATGAAGGAATCCGACATCATGGGCATCATCGGCTGATCATCGACCTCTCCATCAACTGAATTTCCGGGCTCTTCCCGAGCCCCTGTCAGGAGCTAACCATGGCTGCAAAAGACGTAAAATTCTCCCGCGATGCCCGTGAGCGCATGCTGCGCGGCGTCAACATCCTCGCCGACGCGGTGAAGGTGACCCTCGGCCCCAAGGGCCGCAACGTCGTCATCGACAAGTCGTTCGGCGCCCCGCGCATCACCAAGGACGGCGTCACCGTCGCCAAGGAGATCGAGCTTGAGGACAAGTTCGAGAACATGGGCGCGCAGATGGTCCGCGAAGTCGCTTCGAAGACCAACGACATCGCCGGCGACGGCACGACCACCGCGACCGTTCTCGCCCAGGCGATCGTGCAGGAAGGCAACAAGGCCGTTGCCGCTGGCATGAACCCGATGGACCTCAAGCGCGGCATCGACCTCGCCGTCAGCGAAGTCGTCACCGCCCTCGGCAAGGCTGCCAAGAAGATCAAGACTTCGGAAGAAGTCGCTCAGGTCGGCACGATCTCGGCCAATGGCGACGAGTCGGTCGGCAAGATGATCGCGGAAGCGATGCAGAAGGTCGGCAACGAAGGCGTCATCACCGTCGAGGAAGCGAAGACCGCCGAGACCGAGCTGGAAGTCGTCGAAGGCATGCAGTTCGACCGCGGCTACTTGTCGCCCTACTTCGTCACCAACGCCGACAAGATGGTCGCCGATCTGGAAGACGCCTACATCCTGCTGCACGAGAAGAAGCTCTCCAACCTGCAGGCCATGCTGCCGGTCCTGGAAGCCGTCGTTCAGACCTCCAAGCCGCTGCTCATCATCTCGGAAGACGTCGAAGGCGAGGCCCTGGCCACGCTGGTGGTCAACAAGCTGCGCGGCGGCCTGAAGATCGCCGCCGTCAAGGCGCCGGGCTTCGGTGACCGCCGCAAGGCCATGCTGGAAGACATCGCCATCCTCACCGGTGGCCAGGTCATCTCGGAAGACCTCGGCATCAAGCTCGAGAATGTCGGCTTGAACATGCTCGGCCGCGCCAAGAAGGTGTCGATCTCCAAGGAGAACACCACCATCGTCGACGGCGCCGGCAAGAAGGCCGAGATCCAGGGCCGCGTCGCCCAGATCAAGCAGCAGATCGAGGAGACCACCTCGGACTACGACAAGGAGAAGCTGCAGGAACGTCTGGCGAAGCTCGCTGGCGGCGTCGCGGTGATCCGCGTCGGCGGCGCGACCGAAGTCGAGGTCAAGGAAAAGAAGGACCGCGTTGACGACGCGCTGAACGCGACCCGCGCGGCCGTGGAAGAAGGCATCGTCGCCGGCGGTGGCGTTGCGCTGCTGCGCGCTTCGGACAACCTCAAGGCCACTGGTGTTAACTCCGACCAGGCTGCCGGCATCGCCATCGTTCGCCGCGCGCTGCAGTCTCCGGCCCGCCAGATCGCGGCCAACGCTGGTGCCGAAGCCTCGATCGTTGCCGGCAAGATCCTCGAGAACAAGGCCAACACCTTCGGCTTCAACGCCCAGACGGGCGACTATGGCGACATGATCGCCATGGGCATCGTCGACCCGGTCAAGGTCGTGCGCACCGCTCTCCAGGACGCCGCCTCGATCGCCGGCCTGCTCGTCACCACCGAAGCCATGATCGCCGAGGCTCCGAAGAAGGAAGCTGCCGGCGGTATGCCGGGCGGCATGCCCGGCGGCGGCATGGGTGGAATGGGCGGCATGGGCGGCTTCTAACGGCACCCCCGATTATCTTCTAAAGGGCGGCAGCAATGCCGCCCTTTTGCGTTAGTCGATGGGCGCATTTTTGCCTCGCTGGCGGCCATCGCTTGCCATGCCTTTGCTGGCGGCGCTCGGGACCATATCTCGGGTCTTGCCCAATCCCGCATCGTGACCAGAGATCTTGCAACGGACGATCAGCAAGCAATGATCTTTGCTGGCCGATAAACCTGGAGCATCAAACTGTCCCTCACCGGACGCTGGATTGCCGTGCAAAAAACTGTAAGCCTTGACTACGCTTGGCTTCAGCACCGTATATCCGAGGCTGAGAGGCTGCTCGACCCCGCGGCTCGGCCGTCTTCGCGTATCGTCGCCAATCGGCGAGCAGTGTATCCTCGTCATGCCGATCAATGTGCTACCATGCTTCATGGCCATTGTTTCGAATTCGCGTCCTCGGCACCTGCCCGAAAAGAGCTTTCCAGCCTACGCGTACTTGCCTGGCAATCAGCCGCATCCCATCCGCGATCCCGCTGGACATAGCTATCTGATCGAGCCGATGCGGGTCTCCACAGATACCGCGGTTGGCTCAGATCCATTTCTCTGGGGTCTCGATCTCTTCAACTACGGGTATTACTGGGAAGCGCATGAGGCGTGGGAAAGCCTTTGGCAAGTTGCGGAGCAAGGCAGCCCTTCTCGGGCGTTCTTTAAGGCATTGATCCTTTTGTCGGCAGCAGGCGTGAAGATACGTGAGGGCAAAATGGCTGCAGCGTTGCGCCACTCTCGGCGGGCCGCAATGCTGTTTGGATTGTTGAACGGGTCGCCGGAAGCCATTGTTGAAGAGGCGCTTGGCCTCCCGCCATCAATTCTCGCCGCCTATGCCGAGGCAGCAACAACGGCCCGGGTTGCGTTGCCGGCCGTGCCACTCGGTTGGCCTCAACCCGTGTTTGATTTTGTCCTTGTTGCGCCGACCGCGGCTTTCGCCACCATATCCGCTGGCGAATAACCGCCGCCACCGGGATTGTCAGCGAAGCCCCGTCTGGTTTCAAATAGCCAAAGTAGACAAGGCCGCGTTTCTCTTGACCAGCAGTCCGTCTCCGTCGATTCGCATGCGGCGGAACCCCACCCGTCGTTTAAGTGGAATTGTGCACTGAAAACAATCGCGGGCCATCGGCTGGAGCGGAAGGCAGGCAAAGCCATCCCGCTCCTTCTAAGTCCTACCGATACCGAACGGACGTTCGGCCGATCTTACAGCGAATGCTTGTACCCGATCGCGATATTGAACTTGTCAGCAGACAAATCGTTATAAGGAGACTTTGTCGTGTCCAACTTCTTCCAAGAATAGCCAACGCTCGCATATACTGTATTGAAACTGTCAATATTGTAGCTTAGGCCCGTGGCTACTTTCGGGGTCTCCCAGGTAGCCTCAAACGCGTTCCTGTATCGCACGTTGAAAACATTCCAGGTCCAGGTCTTGGACAGCTTCCAGTCTCCGGCCAGATACAGGGCATAGTACGGGATTTCAGCATTGCTGTCGGCGCCCTTGATGATGCCGGTGTCGTGCCAAGTGTAGCCAAGCCCAAGGCTCGGAGTGAGGGTAAAGCTATCCGTCAGCTTGAATTTGTATCCGACGGTTGCTTCACTGTAATATTGACTCTTGCCTCCCGTCTTGAAGGTTGGCTGGAAAGACAATCCACCAATGAAGTTGTTGTCGAATGTGTGCGACACGCTGAATTTGAAATAGCTGTCGGCGAGCGACCGTGCTGTATTGCTGCCGTTGTTGATCGCGTAGAACTCCGGGCTTCCCTCGATCCCGATCGTCCAAGTCGGAGCCGGAGGCGGCTGGACCACGTCGGCCGCCCAACTTGGCGAAGTTACCAGCAGAATGAAACTGAATGGAATGAGTGTCTTGGTACGAAGCATGAGGTCCCTCAATCAAAAAGCAGGATGCTACCTCTAAGTAGCGCCGGCATACTACGGGACCTGCATCACTCCAAGCAGGCAAGGAAGTTCCATTTTTGAGATATTCCTAAACAAAAGGGGATGGGAGCAGCGGCGCCAGCGGTGAAGTTGTTCTCCCGCTAAGAAAGAGGTGAAGCTCAAGATGAGCAATTGCCGCGTAGCGCCCAACTGCTTGCCGCAGCCGTCGTACATGGCCTCTAGCGTCCTGGTCGGCTTTAGTTTCGTTTCGCGGATTCGACGTTGGTGGCGGCGAAATCGGCGCCACAAGGAAGGGGTCGGGCGAGCAGGATGAGCGGGAAGACGCGAAGAAGGCCGGTTGCCGTTGCTCTCAATGTTGGGATTGAGGTCCCCGTCTTGCGAGAGCACGCACCGAATAGGCGATTGGTCTATTCTGGTGGCTCGGAGACCGACTTTCCGAAGATATCAAGAACGTCCGCCACTGTCCTCAGGATTTGCGACAAGGGAAGGGTTTCCCGGGCGGAAAATCGCACGTTCGCTCGCTGGAATAGCGAAAGGCAGATTTCACTGGAGTCGTGCCGCGACTGGTAAGCCAGTCCGTCTGGCTGATCCTTGTGATCCCACAGCGCGTCGGACCAGAGACCGCAGGGCTCGTACGGGCCGGTCGAGATTGCGTTGTCTGTGCCCACCATTTGAAGACCTGTGCCATGGAGGCGCACGATACGCAACGGCCGAACGGAGACGAGACTCGTCGCGGATCGGCTTACGATATCCGTCGAAGCAACCATGAGGCGTTGCGGGTTTCGCAAGAGTGTTTTGGCCAGCGCACCACGAAGAGTCAGCGCGCAATAGAGAACGCCGAAGCGGCCGCTTGCACTGTCGAAGCGGCTTGTTGGCGGCACATTTGGACCAGGACCGAAGAAGATCGGATCGAATGACGATCGGTGAACACGGTGGAGGATCTGTCCCGCCTTTATTTCCTCGATCGGTAGCGAAATTCCTGCGAGCCAATCAGGGGGTGGAGGCGCCACACCGGATGGGCCGCGCCGTGCGGTCCGTTTTCGAGACTTCATGCAAAGCCGTCCTGCGCCTCGCCCCGCAGCAGACGCCGGACTGCTTCCCGATTGCCAGCCTTCAAAGCCTCGATTGGAGAGTGTCCTTCAAGGGCAGAATCGGGCGCGAGTAGGAAGTCCAGCGCCACCCACGGCCCAGACGAAGCATAGGCCCGCACCACGTCTGCAATGCCGGCAGCCACATCCGTCTTATCGAATTGGCACGTCGGATAACGCCAATCGCTTCCCTCCCGGATGGCGAGCAAAGCCTCCGCCCGCCGACGCTTGTCGACAGCCTGCCGTGAGATGCCTAGCAGGCGTCCAGCGTCTTCGGCGGACACGGTGCCACCCGCGCGCTCGATCAAAAGCTTGCGATGTTCGATATTCCTGGCAAGGGCTGGAACGAGCGGATCGAGTTCCATGACCGCCGATCCGACAACATCCAATTGGCTCAGAAGACGCGCGAGCGATCCGGCGTCGGTCGGAGCGGCGAGTGCTTCGGAGAGGGTCTTTCGCGACGCGTTTGCTGTCATGCGCTCAAGCGCTGACATGGCACGCCGAAGAAAGGCGGCCTGCAGGGTATCGGACTTTCGAGCACCCGTGTTTGGCGCCGTGCGGGCCATAATTATCTCTTTGGTTGACCTAGGGAATATATGCAGGTGTTCGACCAACGTCAACCTGGGGTGATCAATGATGGTCGCAATCAAGTTTCTCGAAACTTGCTGGTTTGCCCCGCGAATGAGTGCAGCGCCACGCCGGCTGCGGCGTTGAAGTGATCACTACAGAACTCGTTGGCGCTTTGATCCTGCTGGCCAGCGCTAAATTTGGCTTGCCACTGAAAGCGCACGACAGCGAGTCAGCAAAGCGACGGGCCGGCTCTCGACAGAAATGACGATCTCGGCACTTTAGCGCCTCGACGAAACGAGGAGCATCATCGGCCGTTCGAGTTCTTCCTCTAGTGTGGGCACTTGCTTGATCTGTTCTATAGTCGGGGCGAACTCATCGACGGCTTGAATAACAAATCCGGCCCGCGCTAGCGCATTTAGCGTGGTGCCGATCCGACGGTGGTATTTCACCACACCTTTGGCAAACCAGTCGGTACGGCGCTCTCCTTCAACAGCATAGCGATTCACAGGCCATATCTTTTGCCCGTTTTCGTCCTCGATCCAATGGGGATCAGTTGCAGCCATGAAGATTGGGTGCTCGATCGAGAAAACGAAAAAGCTCCCGGGGGTGAGAGCTCGGTGAACCACCCGCACGAGCCGATCGAAGTCGCGGATATAATGGAAGGCCAGCGAGCTAAAAGCAAAATCGAAAGCCGCTTCGGGCAGATCGAGAGTCTCAAGGTCCCCTATTCGATAGTCGATCGCCGCGTCTGGTGTGAGTTCGCGTGCGCGAGAGATCATGTTTTCTGAGAGATCGACCCCCAGTGCTGAGTGTGCCCCCTTTTCGCGTAGCCAACGCGAAACCCATCCCAGCCCACAGCCGAGATCTACCGCGCGCTTCCCACCAATATCGGGGAACATGGCGCACAGCGCCGGCCACTCGGGTGCGCCATCAAGTCCATGAACTTGGCGCGGCAACTGGCTGTAACCCGAAAAGAAGTCGGGGTTATCATAGATGTTCTGTGCCATAGTGTACTCCGTCCTGACAAAAGGACGAGGTACTGCTCGTGCGAAAAGCCTCGTCCAGGGTGGCGAGGCCAGGGATCGTTACCGCAAATGAGCTAGCGCACTCGATATCCCCGCATCCCGCCGGTGGGAATGCGGGCCAAACGAGATACGATGTGCGTATCGTCTTCGACCATTGCCCCTTGTGAAGCGCAGCATCCGCGATGTCAACACTCCTGAAATCAATGCTGGGCTGTGAATTGTCTGTCAGAGGGCCTTACGCGCTGCGCCTCATGCCGAGGAGCGGCGTCTAGGCCTACCTCGCCAGGGGCGGCATCCCGGTGGCGGCCGTTTCGGCCGTGAAATAGTTTCCGCTCTGCTCAGAGTGGGACAAACCGGTTGTGTCCGAATTTGGGGTTGCCGTTATAGAAGCAAATTCAGAAGTTCTCGTCGAAACATGACCCGGTCTGATTGCAGTTGAGGCCCTGAACGCTTGCGTAGCAGCGGCAATTGCAAAGGCTGAGAATCGGATAGCCTTTCGGACAGCAGTAGGTGCCGGAACTGGGCGCGCACGAGGAGAAGCCACACGTAAGCTGTCCAGGGCACTCATTAAAGGCCAATGCCATCGACGGCAGAACAGTGGCGACGGCGGCGCCGACGAAAGCCTTAGCCAGAGTACGCAACGCGTGCCGCCGCGCCGCCGCAGGCAAACGACTGGACGTCCGATTTGCTGCAAGGCCGGATACCGACCGTGATGTTGCGGAGCCGGCGCCGAAGGCGGTGCGGAACGCATAGACGCAGAGATGAAGCAGCCAAAGGAGGATCGCTCCTATTGACAGCGCCGTGAGTAGATAGTGAGCGACGGTTAAGCCATAGAACACGCCGCCATATATGGAATCAGCCGCCAGGCTGGCCGCCCACAAAGAAAGGCTTGCGACCGCGAACAGGAGTGACTGCCGCATGCACTTCGGGCACCGGCCAATTCGATAGAGAAATCCGAGCTTCGGGGCGACGCTGACTGAATCAGGCTTCCTCATGGGTGCCTCATTTGTGGTTTGGGCTGTATGGGTTTGTGCAGTAGGACTGCAGCCGCCGGTCTCATCAATGCAGAGGTTTGCACGTCACGGGGTCAACGGCGATCGTGGCCCCTGGGCAATTGCCGCCCCCACCGCCACTACCGCCGGGTCTGCTTTGACGCGGCGGAACGTATGAGCCACCGCCGGCGGCCAGCCCGGCGGCCAAGCCGGCTACTATCGCGCTGGCTGCGGCGTCGTTGTTCGCTTGGATGTTTCGTGTTTCGTTCGTGACGCCGCCGTTGTTGGATATCCGGGTCACCCAGTCGTCCCAGCCGCGGTCCGACGCATAGAGAAAACATCTGGAATAAGTCTTGTGGCAATCTGCCATCGCTCGGGCAACGGCAGTTGCAGTGCTCGGCTGGGACCAGTTCCAATAGCACCGGGTCGAACTGCCCGCCACGCCAGAAACGATCGCCTTGTGCCCGGGCTTTCTCAGAAAGACGCTGTTATGGAATGACGTGCAGGCATTGTAGGCTATCTGATCCTCTGGGAGGGACACACAGCCCGTCTCAGTTAAGGTCGCTAAGGCCAAGCAACTCGCTGTCGTAAAGGCCAGACTTCGCCGCATCAATCTGTGCATCGCATTCCCCCGGGAACTCATCGTGTAAACTCGTGGGCGAGAATGCCGCACGGGCGCGGCAGCGCATTACCCATTTGAGGTATAATCAATTGAGAGGGCCGTCACGCAGTTGGTCGGAACACGGCGCGGGAGGCGCTTGCCGCGCCGACGAGAAATCGTCGTGCGAATCAGGAGACGCAGTTATTCAGGGGCGTGTGGGATCTCTTGTCGCCGCTCCGAGCACCTTCAAACGATCTTTGCCGTTGACGTGGGGAAACCTTGCTGGATGGCCAGGCTAAGAATGGCATTGGCGCCGAGCGCATGAAGCGCCATGTAACCCCAAATGGGGGATGTTGGCGCATGACTGGAAGCTTACTCCGTCGCGTATATGACGCCCCCCAAATTGATCCCGGAGGTTAGTTTAGGATCGTGAACATTACCCTAATTGGCAGGGGTCCTTACGAGCCGTTGTGCGATCCAAGCGGAGAATGGATCGTTTGGGATGCTGTGAAAGATACCGTAGCAGAGTCCAACGGCAATGTCCTTTTCGGCCTCTCGCACGGAGACGCGTTGAGGTTCTCTGTTCTCATGAACCGTGCGTGGCGTCTGCCCCAATCGCTCGATCTGCAGCCTGATAGCTGGCGGCTCGACATGGCCTGGTAAGGTCCATGCCAGCGCGATTAAACCCGGCTGTTGCGCCGCGCGTAAAATATCGCCCCTGGGCAGTGACCACCGGGTTGGTCTCCAGTTGGCGATCGCGCTTGGTGAACGATCAGTATGCGCCGGACCCAAGGGGGTGAAACTCATGGCGACGGTGTCTGGCCCAGCTTAATCCTGCCCCAGCGCACACCTCGATCTCTGATGCTCGCAGACCGTCTCTCAACGAAAAACTGGAGGGATGTAACCGCTTCGCCGCCGACGCTGGTTTACCTGCCCAGGTGCAGAATAGCTCCCGGCGCCACTGGGCGCTCCGGCTGCCCACGCATCGACAGCAGCCTTTTTGCTTGGGACGCGGCGAGCCGGTCCCGCGTCCTTGACGATCCGTACTCAGACGCGGACGGAGCCTTGGTCCGGTTACGGTTTCTGGGTCGTATATCCCAAATAGGTGATGTGAACCTCGTCCCAGTTTTGGAAACTGTCCCCCTCTGAAGTTGTCAGAGGCTATCAACGGGGATGGTAAATGAAGATGCTTCCAATCGTATTTGCGCTTTCCGCACTTAGCATTCCGTGCCAGGCAAGCGCAGTGTCGCAAGCCGTCGTCGCGGGAAAAATCCTGGCTCCGCCGATTAGCTACGTGAACCTTCCGCTGATGTCCGGAGTTCTCAGGAATTTTCGCCCTAAGCCGTCGAACGGCGTCGTTCACCATGTGAAACAGTGCACGTCTGATTGCGAGATCGTATATCGACACTGCAAAGCAATCGGAGGCTCGGATTGTATGGACAACTACAACGTCTGCAGGAATTCCTGCGGCTAATGTCTCACTTGCTGTCCGGTAGTTCCGGCGCGGTAGCGAAAAGCCGGAGCGGCGCGCCGGTCAAGGGGAGCGCCGCCCTTCGGAGGGCACGCGATCGACAATATTGGACGCGCTTGCCACGCCACCGAGTAGCTTTACGAGTTCGGTCTGCCTATGCGTGCCGGTTTTAGCGAAGATCGCCTTCAACTGCACGCGTACTGTCTCAACTGAAACTCTCCGTGCACGGGCTATTTCCTCGAGTGAGGCGCCAGAGAGAATGCTGTTTGTTATGGAAATCTCTGCTGGCGTGAAATCAAAAAGGCTGAGCAGGATTTCAGGAGCAATTTTGTGGCATGTTTCGCTTGAGGCGAGAATCATCAAGGAATCCGCCACCGGAAATATGTCCTTTCCAGCGCCGGCAACGGGGAGAACGTGTACGACCATCATCGGGCGTTCCTCGGTCGATGCGAGCGGAAACGTGCCGTTCCGAAGGTTAATCGGTTTCATCAAAATACTGGCCCACCTCTTGTCGGCAGCCGTTTGCATGAATGCCAGGCGGCTGCGTCGATCCTGGGCGACATCGGGCATCAGCTTTTCGAAGAGATTATTGGCCAGCGCCAGCCGGCCATCTCTTAAGGCTGCGGCCGGCAATCCGACGGAGTTCAACACTTCCACTGCGGCATGAAGCTGTGCGAATCTCAACCTTGCGGTCAGAACGCACGCACGTGCGATATGCGGCCGCAGGGAATTGAGCCTGGCGATAAGCGCAGCGTCCAGCGGTCCGGCCTCATAGCTTCTGTGTACCGACAGTTTCACCGTGTCGCCATTGGGCGACATGATGTTGGTGCCAGCATGCCAGTACATCCCGTAGGGGTGCATGAACTTCTGGTAATAGTAGCTTTCCTGCATTTCCTCGGCTGACATCACCTCGGTGTCCATAACGAAGCGAGGTTGTGAAAACCGGCGCAGGCGTTCGGCGCTCAACACGTACGGATTCTGGCCAAGCCAATTGTCACGGACGTAAACGACCAATTTCGGAAATGCGATCTCGTTGGCAGTCCAGCCTGCGAGGGTATGATCGCGAACCGACATGATTGCTGAGTCTGTGCAGCCACATAGATTGGCCAAAGCGTCGAGGACACCTCTGCCACCCCATTTTTCAGGTATTGCTGCGGCTTCATACAACCGGTCTATAATGGCCTCTTCCTGCTCATTATGCAGCATCTCACGTTTTCCTATATCGTACACCGTTTGGGGAGCGCGCGTTCCCTGTAGCGCATTCGAAATAGTTGCACCACTAAAACATTAGAACTGCGTAATACATTAATACGTAGGAACGGTGGCGCCGGGTCGGCCGAACCATGAACGAATTATTTTGACGCTGCTGCCGCAGAAAGCGGACCTGCGCGTTCATTAGTACGATATCTATTCAGATAAGAATACGCTACCGTGTGAATTGGCCGATTAATCAGACGAATAGCGGAAGTGCCCTAATCTTCCCTCGTCCTAGTTGTTGCCGCCCCTTGGCAACTGAATCCGGGATCGGCGGCAAAACCATCCGTGAGTTGATTGGCGGCACACCCGGATTGGTCATCCGGGAACCGCGAATTCCCGAGGCCTTTTTGACGGCTAAGCCGAATTTCGTGCGGTAAACGACCTGAGCCCTCATCGGCAATTTGCCGTCTGAGTTCGCGACGCCAGGAGTGGGACGACGGTTCCGGTCGCGAGCCCCGACGACCCTACGGCGAACGCATTAACGACCGTTTGTACCCCTCTCAGAATCGTAGATCGACGGCGATGCATTCCCCGTCAAAGCACGGCAAGAGCAGGCTGAAGCCGCCTTGGCAAGGCCGGCTAAGACTTCTCTCCGCCTGCGGCGCGATTGAGGCGCGCGCTCCATATTCCTCGAGCTTTTGAGGCGCGATAGCCCAAATGGGGTATGCGGCTACTTCAGCGATGTAAGACCATCGCCATCCGAGCTGCCGGAAAGCAAGTATGACTTCTGTCCTCTCATTTTAAGCATGGCGGCCAAATCCAGTAAGCGCTTGTTGACACAGAGTTTGTTTCCGCCGAAGTATGCCGCCGGGGATGCCGCGCTTTAGTTAACGGGCAGCACGTGCGGTGGGGAAGGCCTGATGGCTGGGCGGGGCAACGTCCATTTCATTCGATCGACGCAGGTGCGTGCGGCCGACGTATTGGTCGTCGCCGGGAAGTCGCTATGGCTTGACTGCGGAACCACATTCGCGCGCATAGACCAGTTGTGCGGAGATGGGGCGTCGCGCCTGTTCTCGGAGCCTAACGTCAAGGAGCAAGACGGCGGCCGCCTTGTCGTCGCATGGTTTGGCGCATTCGACGACGATGCGAAACAGATGGAAACGCTGGACCGTGGGATGCGCGCGCGGGTCGCGTCAGCGCTGACGGCGCGGATCGAGGCGCTTCGTCCGGCGCTTGCCGACCAGGAGATCGGCGAGACCGTAGCGGCGATGCTGAATGTCGCTGACGAAAGCTCGATCATGGCCGTCAGCGACAACGCCGTCCTCACGAACTGGGGGGCGCTGCCGGAAGAGGCGCGCGCCTCCCAAGCCGCATTCGCGCGGCACAGCGAAAGAACGATCGGACCCTACCTGCCGTTCGGGCTGTCGCCCCGGGTGCCAGGCCAGGCATGGACGGTCGGCGGTGCCAGTTCCGGTCCGGCAAGGGTGGCTCCGGCGCAGCTTGCCAAGCCTACCAAGCCCGCAAGCACCTCCGGGATGCCTCAAGTGACGGCTCCGTCAAGACCCAGGCGGATTTCGCCCTGGCCCCTCCTGGCGGTTTCGCTCGTATTCGCCGCCTGCCTGATCTACGCGGCTTGGCCGGGAAACCTCCTCTACCCGGAGGCGCTCCAGCCGCCCCAGCCGCCTTCCCTCGTGGACAACGCGGAGGTCAACCGGAACCTCCAGGAGCGGATAGGCAAGCTCAAGGCGGAGCTCGCGAAGGCCGCGTGCAACGCGGACGCCTCGGTGCTCGGCCCCAAGATGCTGGATCCGCCAAAGCCCGCCGCTGCCGGACAACCGTCGCCGCCACCGTCGCCCGGATCGCCCCAGGCGCTATTGGCGTCCCTCGACTCGGCCACGGTACTCGTGCTCGCGCCTCTCTCGGGGAACATGCTCAGCACCGGAAGCGGTTTCTTCGTTGGCCAGCGGGACATTCTCACCAACAACCACGTTGTCGAAGGCGCGGGCGACACAGTGTTCGTCGCCAGCAAGGCGCTCGGCCGGGCGGTTCCGGCGCATGTCGTCGCCAAAGCCGCCGCGAGCGCGTCCGGAGACCCGGACTTCGCCCTCCTGCGCGTGGACGACGCGCCCAGCGACGTGACGGCCCTGCAGCTTTCGACCGCGATCGGCAGGCTGGACAGCGTCGTTGCGGGAGGTTTCCCAGGCTTCGTGATGTCCATGGACAAGACCTACCGCGACATTATCAACGGGAAGACCGACGGGATAGGCAATCTCGAGATGGTCGTCACCCAAGGCAACGTGATGGCCATGCCGCAGGACGGGGCGACAAAGGTCATCACGCACTCGGCGAACATCTCGCGGGGCAACAGCGGAGGACCGCTCTCGGACGCATGCGGCCGGGCCGTCGGGGTAAACACCTTCATAATCCTCGATGGGGAAAACGCCCAAAAGCTCAACTTCTCCCTCAGCGCCCGCGACGCGATCCAGTTCCTGTCGTCGAACGGCGTGACGGTAACGCCGACGGACAAGCCCTGCGTCCCAGCCCCCGCCCCGGCCGCTGGGCAGCCGAAGGCCGCCCAATGAGCCAGTTCGTCGCAACCACGACTCTCAGCCTCATGCGTTCCCTCGGGTCCACCGCGGAGCGTTCGGTGCACAGGATGCAGGCGATCCTTGGCCGCGAGTTCCCCAACGGGATCGGGCTGGAGCTGGCGGAGCCCGTGCCCCGCAAGGACGGCTCGGGAATCGACTGGTATACGGAGCGCGAGGAGGCGCTCGTCCGCCTGAACGACCTCCCTGACGAAACTGCCGCCATCTACAGGGCACGCCTCCGCCAATCCGTGCAGGCCGTCCTCCGCGCGGCGGCGGCGCAGGATAGCCGGGGTGACGCTGCCGCAAGGTCCACGGCGACGGCGCTGCGCAACGCGGTGACATTCCCGGGAGACGAGAACGTCTGGATTTCCGGGGGCTCCGGCAGGGGCGACGGAATGCTCGTCCTGACGGCATGGGGATACGAGCGGCACGACGCGGAGACGAGCGGCAAGGGAGAGATATCGGGGAAAACCGACAAGTTGCTGCCGGTCGCCCCTCCGCCTCTCCCGGTCCCGCCAGCTCCCCGTTCCTGGGGCTGGCTAACTGGAAGCCTCCTGTGGCTCATCCCTGTCGCGCTTGCCGGGGCCATCGCCTGGCTTCTGTTGCCCGCCTGCGGCGTGGCGCTACCGTTTGGGCTCACGGCCTTCGGCAAGGGAGGAGGCGCTTACTGCGCCCTTGTGGCGCCGCAGCCGACGGTAGACCAGGCAAGCCTGCGCACGCAGGAACTCATGGCGGAGGCGGCGGTGCTGGAGGAACAGCTCAGGCGGCATCTGAACTCTTGCGTGCCTCCGCCCAAGTCGGACCTGTCGAAGGACATGGACAAAAAAGTGAACGGCGGGGGCGGCAAGACCGGAAAGCTGCAGGTAACGTTGTCGTGGCACACCCTCGACGACCTCGACCTGAATTCCTTCTGCCCCGGAGGAAAGCTTGGCGGCAATCAGAGCGTCAAAGGCCCCTCTTGCGGCGACGGCATGAAAGACATCGATTCAAACAAAAACCTCACGGAAAACGTAAGGTCAGACCCAGTCGAGAACCTCGTGTGGAAAGAAAATATCGCTCCTGGCTCCTATAAGTTCGAGGTGCTCGCATACGTGACGACTGTAGGCGACAGGGATGTAACCGTCCCCTTCGACCTAAGGTTCAGGCTCGACGGACAAGAGGTCATTTGCCCCGGAACGGTCACGCATTACAAGAACGGAGGCGGCATCGGGCAGGCCCTGTTTTGGAACTCGGGCGATCCGCTGCCATCGTGCAACTTAATCCCGCAGAAACTCTCCAGTTGTTCGGCGAACAGCTGCAAACGGTAGTTGCCTCCATGTCAGGACCGCGCATGAAACTGAACTTACCCGGCGATCCCAGGCAGCCTTGCGGAATCCGTCAAACCAACTCCAGCGAGGCTCCGGAATGCTGACCAACCTCGCCGATTTCAGCGAAGGCTTCACGCTGGTGCCGGACAGCGGCATCCAGTTCGTCGAGTTCGGGTTCGACTTCGACGCTTCGCCCCGGCTGTCGAGGTCGTTCGTCGAGCGGACTTCGCCTGCCGAGACGGGTTCAGACGGAAAGGCGGTGGTCCGCCTGCTGCCCAACTGGACCGACGATGATCCCGAAGGCGATCAGCAGCCCTACCCCCAGCAAGGCGCCGACGAGGCGTACGACATCACGAAGGCGGTGGCGCTCAACACCTTCCTTGATCGCTGGGTTCCGATGCCGTTCTTCAAGATCGAACCCGGGAAGGACGATCTCGGCAACGAGATTTACGCGCAGGGACCCACCGACTGGGTTCGGGTGAGAGTGACGGAAACCAAGAGGGCCCACGGGGACCGGAAAGGTACTCACCGGGCGATTTTCGCATTCGACAGCTCGCTCGCCCCTCGGAGAATGAACCGTCCCTACTTGGCGCCCTGCCCCGAGGACGCGATGCGGACGGAGAGTTTCCGCTTCGTCAGCCGCCTGCCGGATGTCATATCGTTCCTGTCACACAAGATCGACGTTCCAGGACAAGGCCCGGTCGACGCGCAGAAGTGGCTCGACGACTGGCTGAAAGACATCTTCCACGCATTCAAGAAACAGCAGAGGAAAGGCAAAGAGCTTCGTCCGGAAGACTTCCCCTACCAGTTCGAGCATCTTGCCCGCTACATCACCTTCGTCCAGTTCCTCGCCAGCGTGATCACTCCGGTCCGCGTCACGCTCATCGACACCGTCAGCGAGAACCGGAACGTCCAGCCTGTCGACGTTGACCTCGTGCTCGACATCGGAAACTCGCGGTCATGCGGCTTGCTAATCCAGTCGTTCCCCGACGACGTGAACGTCGACCTCAACAACTCCGTCGTCCTAGAGCTGCGGGACCTCTCGAAGCCCGAGCTGGTCTACCGCGATCCCTTCGAAAGCCAGTGCGAGCTGGTGGCCGCCGAATTCGGGGCCGAGGACATCGCCCGGCGGTCCGGCCGCCCGCGGGCGTTTTTCTGGCCCAGCCTGCTCCGCATCGGACCCGAGGCGTCGCGGCTGCGCGGGGAGTCTGAAGGAACCGAAGCCGCGACGGGGCTCTCCTCGCCGAAGCGATATCTCTGGAGTTCCGATCCGGTCCTGCAGGAATGGCGGTTCCGCACGGCCTCGCAGGGGCATTCGGGAACGGAGCCGCTGATCGAGCGCTCGATGTACCGTTTCGTGAACGACCGGGGCGACGTCCTCGAGCAGGTCGAGGCCGACAGGCGCCAGTTCAAGGTGAAGGTCAAGGACAGCGACCTGCAGACGGCGAGCCGCTTCTGCTTTTCGCGGTCGGCCTTCTTCACCTTCATGCTCGTCGAGATCATCGCGCAGGCGATGTCCATGATGAACAACCCCGGCACGCGTCGCGAGCGGAGGCTGAAGGACGCTCCCCGCCGCCTTCGCCGCATCATAATGACGATTCCTTCCGCGACCCCGGTCCAGGAGCAGCGGATTCTGCGGTCGCGCGCGGAAGCCGCGGTCAAGCTCCTCTGGTCCCTGTCGGGATGGGGCGAGAGCAGCATGGGGATCAACAGTCAGCGGCCGGAGATTCACTGCTCCTGGGACGAGGCAAGCTCGGTCCACCTGGTCTATCTCTACGGAGAGGCCGTGCAGAAGCTGGGCGGCTCCATCAGGACGCTGTTCGACGTGCTCGGCAAGGACAGGGAAAGGCCGACCACGCTTCCGGCTTCCAAGTCCAAGCAGAAGGCCGAACGGTCCCTGCGCATCGCCAGCGTCGACGTGGGAGGCGGCACGACCGACCTCATGGTGACGACCTACTTCCAGACGGACAACGTGGCGCTTTATCCCGACCAGAACTTCAGGGAGGGCTTCCGCATCGCCGGCGACGACCTGCTGAAGACGGTGATCGAGCGTCTCGTGATCCCGAGGCTAGAGGAAGGCCTCGCCCAGGCGGGGATGCCGAACGCGCGGAACTACCTCAAGGACCGCTTCGCCGGGGACAACCCGAACATGTCCGAGCAGGAGAAGCACCTGCGCCGCCAGTTCGTGCTTCAGGTTCTGCAGCCGATCGCCATCGGTGTCCTGTCCGAGTGCGAGACCCTGCCGCCGACGAGCCACAAGACGGAAATCCGGAAGGCGGGCAGCTTCTTCGATGCCGACGGCAGGGCAGGCACCGACGGCGAGATTCCGGTCGACGCGCGCATACTCGGGTATCTTAAGGAAAACATGGGGGCGTTGGAAGCCGGACAGTTCAGCATCGCCGACTGCGACATCGCGATTGACCCGCAGGCGGTGGACGAGTGCGTCCTGTCGATATTCGACGGCGTGTTCGACAACATCGCCGAGGCGATCAACCACCTGGACGCGGACGTCGTGCTCCTGACCGGACGGCCGATGCGCCTCCCGCCGATGATCAACCTGTTCATGAACAAGATGTCGGTGCGCCCGGACTGCGTCATCCCCATCAAGGACTATCGCGTCGGTACTTGGTATCCCTTCCGCGGCGTCAGCAACACGCACATCGACGACCCGAAAACAACGGCGGTGGTCGGCGCGATGCTTTGCGCGCTGTCCGAGGCGCAGATCACCAACTTCACCCTCTATTCCAAATACCTGCGGATGAAGTCGACGGCCCGGTACATCGGGCGGCTGCAGGGCAACGCCACGCTACCTGACGAGACCCTGCTTTTCTCGGACATCGACCTCGACAAGTCCGAGGCGGCGGCCGAGGCGGAGTTCGACTACCACAGCCCAGTCCGCATCGGCTTCAGGCAGCTGCCGCTCGAGCGATGGGTGGCGACCCCCTTGTACAAGCTGATGGCGGGAGCCTCGCGCTCGGCAAGGGGCATGCGAAAGCCGGTCCGCGTGACCATCGCCCGAAACGTCGAGTCGCCGGGCGAGGACGAGGCGAGCGAAATCGAGCTTCTGTCAAGCGAGGCGACCCGCGAGGAGTTCGTGATCGAGGACGCAGAGGACGCGGACGGCGCTCCGGTGAAACGCATGATGGAACTGAAGTTGGACACGCTCGCGGTCGAGACGGGCGACGGCTATTGGCTCGACACGGGAATTATCTCCATCCAGTGAAATGGCGGCTGAACGAATGCGTGAAGAGTTGAAAAGAAGCTGCGGCGCCGCACTGAAGTCTGCGCAGGACGGCCTCGCATGGATCGGCACCGCCGCCAACGCCGAGCGGGTCGGCGACACGCGCGCCAGCGCCGAGCAGCATCTCAGGAAATCGGTCGTCGCGGCCCGCAAGGCGATGGAGGCGATAGACCGCCAGATGTGCGTCGGGATATTCGGCCCCAGCCAGGCTGGAAAATCCTATCTGGTGTCGGTCCTCGCCCGCAACGGGAACGCGCCCTTGATGGCGCGCTTCGGCGACCTCGGGCGGCAGGTCGACTTTATTCGCGAGATCAATCCCGGCGGCGACCGCGAGTCGACTGGCCTCGTGACCCGCTTCTCGGTCAAGGAGGAACCAAGCCCCGCCGGCGCTCCGGTTGTCCTGCGGCTGCTCAGCGAGACCGACATCGCCAAGATTCTGGGCAACAGCTTCTTCCTGGACGGCGACGCGAAGAAAAGGACCCCGCTCGCGCCCGACGCCATCGTGTCCGCCCTCGAGACGGCCCGGAGGCGCGTTGCGCCGCAAGCTGGCTCGGGCGGGCTCCTCGAGGAGGACATCTGGGACATCCAGGAGTACTTCGAAAAGCAGTTCGCGGGCCTCCCGAACATAGAGACGCTCTCCGCGTATTGGGAAGAGGCGGCGATCCTCGCGCCGCGGCTTTCGATCGCGGACCGCGCGGAACTCTTCTCCGTGCTCTGGGGCGGCTTCCGGAAATTCACCGAGGTCTATCTCGAGCTTGCCAACGCGCTCGAGAAGCTCGGCTTCGCCAAGGACGCCTACTGCTCCATCGAGGCGCTGGTCCCCCGGGACAAGAGCATCATCGATGTCGAGACGCTGCTCGGGCTCGGCAAGCCCGGACAGGAGGAGCTTTCGATACGGCCGCTGAAGGGCCCGGCCGTTTCGCTTCCGCGGCCTGTGATCACAGCCCTGGCCGCCGAGCTCCGCATCGCGGTGTCCGAACGGCCATGGCCGTTTTTCGACCATACGGACCTCCTCGACTTCCCCGGCGCTCGCAGCCGCCAGAAGGTGGACCTGCAGTCCTATTTCGACGATAATCCCCAGGCGCTCAAGGACCTATTCGTCAGAGGCAAAGTTGCCTACCTGTTCGACCGCTACGTGGCCGAGCAGGAGCTGTCGAGCATGCTGCTCTGCATCAAGGACTCGACCCAGGACGTTGCGACGCTGCCGGACATGATCGACGACTGGATCAGGATATCGCACGGCGAGACTCCGGCGGACCGGGCGCGCACCGATACCGCGCTGTTCCTGATCCTGACGATGTTCGACAAGCACTTCAGCGAAAAGGCGGGCGAGGAAGGACAGAGCCTTTCGGACCGTTTCAGCGCGCGATTGGGTTCATCGCTGACGCGGTATTTCGGGAAGGCGCACAAATGGCCTTTCGAATGGACTCCCGGCAAACCGTTCAACAACACCTACTGGCTGCGCAATCCCAACTTCAAGGCCGAGTTCCTGATCAAGTACCAGGGCGGCGACGAGATCGAGATCCTGCCCGACAAGGTCAAGAAGGTCGCCGCCCTCCGCAAGGCCTATCTCCAGGTCCCCGAAGTCAAGCAGCATTTCCGCGATCCGGCGAAGGCGTTCGACGAGGCCCTCAGGCTGAACGACGGCGGCGTGGACTATCTGGCGGAAAACCTCGCGGCGATCTGCCGTCCCGAGATCAAGTACGGGCAGATACGCGGCCGCCTCGCCAACATCGCCCACGAAATACGCCGCGTGCTCGCCCCCTATTTCGTCGAGAGCGACATCAACAAGCGCATTGCCGAGCGTCGTGAGGTGTCGGACCAGATTCTTGCATGCCTCACCGAGGCGTGGGAGCGGGAGCAGTTCGGCGTGGCCATGAAGATGCTCCAGATTTCCCAGAACGGAATCTCCGAGCACCTCCACATCGAGTACGGCAACCGCATCAAGCGCCAGAATACCCCCGAGGAAGGCTCGGACGGACGGGCCGACGCCGTCGTGAAGAAGCGCGTCGCTCCGCCGCCGCGGCCAGGCGCCCCGCCGTTGCCCGGGAACAAGAAGAAGACGGTCGCAGCCTCCGCGGCTTCCGGGCCCTCGGTTTCGCAGAAGGCGCTTCCCCGCGAAGCCTACCTCGCCCGCTCCGCGGTGCGGCACTGGCTGGACGGGCTTCTGGCGCTGTCAAGGAACGACGGCGCGCTCCAGGCCATTGGCCTTACTCACAAGCTGGCGGGCGAGTTGATCGCCGAGCTTGCCACGGCGGCCCGGCGCACCGGGGTCGAGGAACAGATCGCCGAGGACCTCTCCAAGCTCTCCGGAAGCTCGGTCGAGAGGCCCGACATCCTGCTCGAGAGGGCAGGCTTCCTCGCGACGAGCCGCATCAACCGTTTCGTCAGCACGCTCGGCTTCGAGGCCTTGCCCGAGGAGAAGCGGCCGATGGCCCCGGACGGCACGGAGGACGGCGAGGTCAGGGTGTTCGCCCGCAGGCCGAACGTCTCGAACTGCGACGGGCTTGGCCAGAAACGGCGGAACTTCTCCTACCTGGCGCTCTCTGAATGGATGTACGCCTTCAACCAGCTCGTCACCGACAACGTCCTCTCGGGCGAGGGCATCACCGTGAACGTCGACGAGAACGAACGGCTGAGAGGCATCCTGGAGACCCTCAGCCTGTCAGAGCCGTCCTCTGTCGAATCCACAGGGACGGCTCGATGACGCAGCTTCCGCTGAAAGTAACAGAGGACGACTCGCAGCTGTTCGGGCACGCCCTGATCGTGTTCCCGCAGGATCTGGGGAGTTCCCGGCGGCTGCGCCTTTCGATCACGCGCAAGTCCGCGGACACGCCGTACCTCGGCGACGGCGGATGGCAGGCGCGCCCCGCGACCGTGGGGGCGGAGGTCGTAAACCGAACCGCGGGGGCGACCACGCTGTCCGTGGGGCCTGAGGTCTGCGACCGAATCCCCATCGACCTCCAGGTGAAGATAGAGGTCGACGGCCAGAACGTTTGGGGAAATGCGTTCTGGCCCCCGGTCACGCCCCAGCCCGGCGGATGGTCGCAGGAACTGACCACACCTCCTGCCGCGCTCCCCCGGTTGCCGGAACGCATCATCGATCTTCCTGAGCCGCCAGCTCCCCCGCCTCCGATAAAGGCGCCGGAACCGCCGATCGTGCCAAAGCCAAAGAGCAGGTGGCGATACCTGTACTTCCTGCTCCCTCTCGCATTGCTGGTCGCAGCCGCAGGAGCGTACGGGGCATATAAGCTGATACCCGTGCCCGAGACTCTGCAGGCTCGTTTCGAGAGGCTGAAACGGACGGATACGGATGGCCACGAACTCTTCGCCCTGAGCGGCGACGCTTACCGCCAGGGGAACGGGGGAATCGGGCTTCAGGCCATCAACCTCGCGATGGATCGGGGCAACCAGGACGCCAAGCTTCAAATCGCGCGCAACTACGACCCGAACTCCTTCGATCCATCCAGGGCCGACCGTCCGGACGCGAACAAGGCGGCCAGGTTCTATTTCGAGCTTGTGGTCGAGGGCAAATCGGAAGCAAGGAGCTTGCTCCGTTCCCTTTGCGCAAAGGCCGCAAGCTCCTCCCAGGATCCGGTCTTCAACGGGTTCCTGACGAACACCTATTGCGAGGGGACTCTGGAATGAAAACCAACAAAGGCATGGCTTGGCGACCCGCCGCCTGCAAGGCCATCGGAGGATAGAGGCAAATGCCGAAGAACGCGTTGTGGAACTGGGTTGCCAAGGTGGCCGTTGGGGGACTGATGCTCTTCGGCGCGTCCTCCGAGATCGCCGCGCAAGCCACGGACGACGATCTTTTCATCTATCCGGACACGCTCATACTCGGGGTACCAAGCGCGGAGTTTCCGAAGCCACTCGAGGAATGTCGAAAGCTGTGCGTGGGGCGTACGGGTTGCACGGGCTTCGACATTTCCCCGAAGAACGAGTGCCGCATGTACACCACCATAACCGGGGGCCAACAGAGCTCTGGTTCGACCGCCCAGACGCGCACCTTGATCCCGAACTACCGCGAGCCAATCAACCCGCCGCTCGCTGCAAGGCTGGAGAAACTCAGGACGACCGACCAGGACGGCCACGAACTCTTTGCCCTCAGCAAAGATGCCTTCGACCGCCACAACCGCGACATCGGCATGCAAGCGATCAACCTCGCCATACAGAGAGGCAGCCAGGACGCCAAGCTGGAAATCGCGCGCTGGTACGACCCGCGGACGTTCGCGCAAGACCGGGTGGACGCAGCCGACGCGAACAAGGCGGGCAGGTCCTATTTCGAGCTCGCCCTGGAGGGCAATACGGAGGCGAACAAGCTTCTCACCTCGCTTTGCCAGGATGTCGGGGACAGCAGTTCGAGCCATGCCGTGGCGTACCAAAGTTTCCTTCGCACCACTTACTGCGAAGGGTCGATCAATCCCTGATCCGGCGCATGCGTATCGGGTAATGTTTGGGGAATTGGGGAAGTAGCGGGGATGCAGCAGAGATGTCGGGGCCGCGTGAGCGCAGCAGGAATCGCTGTCGCGCTGCTCTTCCTTACGCTTGCGGGTTTTGGGATTGCGCCAAAGGCTTCAGCTGACGACGCCCAGCCGGATTTTTGGGACTATCCTGGCACAGCGTTAGACGGAGGCGCCAGCGCGGAGTTCAAGCGGCCTTTGGACGACTGCCGGAGAATTTGCCGGGAACGTTCTGGTTGCGCGGGCTTCGACCATTCGTCAGCCACCAATATCTGCCGCCTATTCACCGGGATCGGGTCCGCGCAGCCCAACACACTCTCCACCGCAGCCACCCGGAACCGGATTCCGGGCTACGGCGATCCTCGCAATGCCGAGTCCTGGTATTTCGCGTCCTACAGCGACATCGACCTTTTTGGAGGCGACCTCTTCCCGAAAGGCATGCCTGCGACCAACTCGGAAAACTGCCGCGCGACATGCGACAGCGAGCATTCGTGCCGAGCGTTTACCTATAACGCAGAAGCAAACCGCTGCTTCCTGAAATCGAGTTTCGATTTCGTGCAGTCCTATTCGCTGGGGAGCTCGGGGCTCTACTTCAAGGCCGGCCCCGCGGCCCCTCCCCCAAGCCTGACCGTCGGCTGGGAGCTTTTCACGACGCATGGCCTCATCGGCGACAGCACGGAGACATACGCGGCCTCGTACGACGGATGCATGCAGCAATGCGACTCGAACGGCCAGTGCAACGGTTTCACATGGGCCAACGCGCGACCTAACAGATGCTACCTGTTCTACGACCCGAACCCCCAACCGATACGAAGGAAGGGCATGACCTCGGCGCGAAAGATCGGCCGGACGGTCAGGCCTGACTTCGTTCGCCCCGCCAGTCCAAGGAACTGAAACATGCCGCGCTGGATCGCACCTCTCTTGGCAGCGGCATGCACGCTGATCGGCCTTTCCTCGCCGCTGCGGGCTGACCCCGTGCCGGAGGCCCACAGAAGCAACGCCGACCTCAGCAGTACGATCGAGGAAGGCAAACTGCGTCGAATGATCGGACAGATGGTGCTCGTCGGCTTCGTGGGAGACAGCCCGGACGATGACGGCTACAAGCGGGTCGTCAAGCAGGCTGAGGCGGGCGAAATAACCGGAGTCATCTATCTGGGGCGCAATATTTCAAGCCTCGACGCGGTGCGGCAGCTCAACAATGGCCTTCAAAAATATTCCGCCAGCCCTCTGTTCATAGCCATCGACCAGGAAGGCGGCCGCATCCAGAGGCTTACTGGCGACATCGGCTTCAGGGAGGTGCCCAGCGAGGCGACCGTCGCCAAGACCTTGAGTCCCGACGAGGCCGGCGCGGTTTACCGGAACCTTGCTTCCGATCTCTCAAGCCTGGGATTCAACCTCAACCTCGCCCCGGTCGTCGACCTCAACGTCAACCCGGCGAATCCCATCATCGGCAAGCTCGGCAGAAGCTTTTCGGCCGATCCGGAAGAGGTCGAGCTATACGCGAAGGCTTTCGTGGAGGCGCATCGGTCGAAGGGGGTTTTGACGGCCCTGAAGCACTTCCCGGGACACGGCTCCAGCACCAAGGACAGCCACAAGGGAATGGCCGACGTCACCAAGACCTGGAGCGAGAAGGAACTTCAGCCGTACAGGAACCTGATTGCATCCGGCGACGTCGACATGGTCATGGCCGCGCACGTCATAAACGCGAAGCTGGCCTTCTCGCCCGACATCCCCTCCTCGCTGTCCAAGGCGACCCTGACCGGGCTCCTGCGTGAAAACATGCATTTCAAGGGCGTGGTCATAAGCGACGACATGCAAATGCAGGCCATCACCGACAACGTCAGCTTTGAGGACTCGGTGCTACGGGCGGTTCGGGCCGGGAACGACATCCTGATATTCGCCAACGACAAACACCCGGACCCCGCGATCCCGGAGAAGATCGCCGCACTGCTTTCCGCCGAGGCGCGGCGCGATCCCGAGATGCTCGATCGCATCAAGAAATCCTATGAGAACGTCATGCGCCTGAAAAGGAAGCTTGGGGCCACCGTTTCCCAGGACACGACCGTAGTGAGGGAGCGATAGCGACCAGGAATGCGCGGCTCCATTTCAAGAGGGCGAAACGTGTCGAAGGCCAGAATCGCGCGCCCGGCCGCAGGGGGTCTTTTCGCGACGGCGGCAGTCGCTTTGCTGTCGTCGATGGCCATGCCCGCAAAGGCGCAGCCAGACAGCGGGTTTTTCGGCTACCCGGAAACCACGCTCGACGGAACGGTCAGCGCCAACATTGCGGTCCCTCTGGAGCGGTGCAGGGAAATCTGCACAGAGCGTTCGGGCTGCGAGGGCTTCGACTATTCGCATGAGGCCGGCATCTGCCGAATGTTCGACGCGGTGATCGGAGCGAAGGCGAATCCCGCGCGCACGGCCGGCGCCCGAAACATGATCCCGGGATACACGCCCCCGTCCAACCCGCCCGCGAACGACACGGCGGCCGAGTTGCTCAGCCGCGCCTGGGCATGCGTGCCTGCGAGCGAGAACGCCAATAAGCTGCACCTTTCCTGGACCGTGATTTTCGACCGCGGCTCGGGGAAGAGCGACACCGAAACCAAATTCGTCGACCGGCGAATTCAGACCGTCCGGAACACCGATGCCAACTCCGTGACGACGTTGTCGCTGGACACAACGTTCCAGGTGGACTGGTCGAAGCTCGGAACGGTCGAGGTCGACCGAAACTTAGTCACCCTTCAATGCGCCAATGGCGTCAGCTGCATCCGGTTCCTTTCCTCCACCGGCCTGTCGACCGACTGCCGCGGCTTTTGCGGCGGGCAACCCTGGACAGCCGAGGCCAAAAAGAGCCGACAAAGACTTCGGTTCTGCGACGCCGATGCGGCGTCTAGCGCAGCTGCCGCGCTACGCCAGCTCAATCCTAAGGTGACGGTCTCCACGGCTCCGCCGCAGGAACTACGCGATCCGGCCCTGGTCTGCTGGATCACCGACCCGAGCGGCACCCCGCTCAACGTCAGGAACAGGCCCTTTGGAGAACTGACCGGAGAAGTCCTCCAGAATTCCCAGTCCATCAAGGTTACCCAGTTCTCATGGGATCCGAGAGGGCATCCATGGGCGGCCGTTCCCGGCGGCTGGTCGAGCGCGAAATACATGACCTGCCAGGCGCCAGATCCTTATGAGTGAGGTCTTTGAAAGGACGGAAGCGATGAGATGGAAATCATCCGAGACCTTTATCGGCTTTCTGGTCCTGGTGTTCCTATTCCCGTTTTCGCACCGCGTTCCAGCCTTGCCGCGATTGTTTGTAGGTCTCCTGCTGCTCATCGGGGGACAGAACCTCGTCAACTGGATGCAACGCCACCTCGAGAATGCCAGCTTCGCCAACTGGTGGGCCGCAATCAACCTGTTGCTGATCGCAATCTATCTGGGGATGCGAGCGCGTGAAGTAGGCACTGACGACGGAACTTCCCCATTCCTGCTAGGCCGATTGATTACCAGGTGGAGATGGAAAGCCCTGTTCTGCGCGGGGGTGGCCGTTCTGCTAATAGTTCTCCTGACAACTCGGCAATAAAGGCAACTTTGATGCTGCTGACATATAGCCGGCAAGCCAAGCTTCCTTCTGCGATAGCATTTGCGGCCGCCATCCTTTTTGCCGGCATCCAGGCTGCCGGCGCTCAATCGAGCGATATCCTCTTCAACTATCCGCAGACGGTACTTAACGGTCCCGTCAGCGCGACGGTCAGCATCCCACTCCTCGAGTCCTGCAGGAAGCTCTGTTCAACGCGCAGTGGATGCATCGGCTTTGACTATTCGTCGTCGGGCGGCATTTGCAGGCTCTTCTCGGCCGTAGTTCGCGGCGAAGACAGCCAAGATCACGCAGCGGGAACCCGGAGCCTGATTCCAGGCTACCGCCCCCCGACCAACCCACCTGCGCCGCCCCCACCCGAGGTGGTCGCCGTACAACCGCCGCCAGCCAGTTTCTCGCGATTCATGAACAGGGACCTCACGAGCAATTCGATCGCTTCCATGGCGGCACAGGACATCGACCAGTGCGAAACGATGTGTCGAAGCACGAGTTCATCGTGCCGAGCCTACACGTACGACGCTTGGAACCGGAAATGCTTCCTAAAGGGAGAAACCGGCCAGCTCCTTATGAACGCCCGCGCCATCAGCGGGGTTATTTCGGACCTAGGGACGCCAAGCTCCTCCGGCGCACCCGTGCACATAGAGTACTTCAACGGCAAGGCCTTTTCCGGAAGCGGCTTCCGCGTCCTCGCGTCTCCGAACCGTGACGCATGCGGAAACGAATGCTGGAATATCGAACAGTGCGTGGCTTTTGGATTCACCAATTCGCAAAGGCGCTGCGTTCTCTTCGACCAGCCGGGAGAGTATTTCAGCAGCCGGGGCACCGATAGCGGCGCGAAACGTCAGAACTGATTGTCTATTCCTGACATTCTCAGCTCGGGTTGCAGCGCTGCAATTCTGAGGGGAGCAACCTACCAGTTAGGCGTAGTCAAATGGAAGTTGGCGTTCCATGTTGCAAACAGGTCAGGGACTTGATCGACCCGGAAGTATCGTTCCGCAGCGGTTTTACTCGTTGCTTTATCACGTCGCGCCAGCCGCTCGGCCTCTTGCCGTGGGACAACGTAGATTGCGCGAGCTTTGAACTCTTCGGACGGTAGCAGGACAATCGCCAACCAATCGAATTGGTCATAGTCGTTGTAGCCGACATAGGCAGCACCACGTTTAAATGTCCTCGATTTCACCGAAACACGTTGTGCTGGCCGATCGAACGGTTGCGCGATCACGTCATAGCCTGGCCAGTTGTCGGGAACTTTTAAGGCGGGGATACCAGCCAGGGTGAGTTCTGCGGCCACGATCATTTCACAAGCATCACCCATTTGCTTGGTCGTGTATCGCCGCGGTGCAGTCGTTCCCATGCCAATCGGATTGGCGCCCGCTGGAGCTTTTAGCATTTGAGAAAATCCTCGTTGCCGGTAGCCCAACCCAAACGGAGCCGCTGCCCTGACTTCAGGACAAATGTGCGCGGCAGGTCAGGTCTAACTTCGGCGCCGAACAGACTTACGAAAGTGGCGAAATCGTCAAACCACATTCGGCCTGGGGAGAACGAGTGGACAATCATCGCTGCCTCATCGGTTTTGAACCGCTGAGCCTCGATCAGCGCGGAAGCCGTCCGGTGCATCAGCTGGTAACGGACATGGGCTGGTGGCATCCCATCGAAGCCGAGCAACCCGCATAGCTGGTGCATACGGTCTCTCTTTCCCCGCGACGGTTCGGCATACCACTCACCCACCGTCGGGCCGAATGGCTCGCTTACCTTGCCTTCGATGGTTGCAGCACAAGTCTGCTCGCCGAACCGAATGAGCGCAAACACATCGTTTTGGCTGTCACGGTTGCCACCGTCGAGCGGCACTTTGTGTTCAGGCAAGGCCAGTAATAACTCGGCCGGGCCGTCGAACATCTGCGCGATCTCGTACGGCAAGCCATCGGCACTCTCCCAGCAGTGAGCGAGCGTCTTTGCCGAGCAGCCGGTTCGCCACTGTCTAACAGGCTCCGCGAGGAATGCCTGCCAACTCGCCGGGCCTTGGCTGGGAATATAAACCCGCGTCCGACTGATCTTCCGCAGCATGTGGCAAGCCATCGTCACCTTCCTTTTCGACGCTTGGTTGACGCTGGCTTTGATCGGATACGGAGCCGCCCGCCTTCGGGCTGATCGATTTCAAACGCACCAGTCTTGCGAACCAGATCGCTGAGCTTCCGAAAGCCAAATGTTCGCGGGTCGAAATCTGAGGCTAGGTTGGCAAGTTGAGTGCCTACGCCACTGAGTGGCACCCAACCCTCCTCATCCCCTTCCATTTGAGCAAGCGCCTTCTCAATTGCGGCGGCGGCGACGCTGGGAGACTGCAAAGACTTCGTTGGTGCCGCGTGCGGACGGTTGCCTACTGCCGTTGCTCCCAGGTTCTCTGTGTAAACAAAACGACGGCAGGCTTGTCGGAAGCTCTCGGGCGTTTTCTGCTCCCCGAACCCGTATACATCGATTCCCTGTTCTCGGATCCGGGCTGCAAGGCGCGTGAAGTCACTGTCTGAGGAGACCAAACAAAACCCATCAAACCTGCCGCTGTGAAGCAAATCCATAGCGTCGATGACGAGCGTGATGTCAGAGGCGTTCTTACCTGTGGTGTAGGCGAACTGCTGCTGGGGAATGATTGCGTGTCGGGCAAGCACGTCAGCCCACCCTTTGGACCGAGTGCCTGAGAAGTCGCCATAGATGCGCCGGACACTCGCTTCTCCAATCTTGGCGACTTCCTCGAACAGCGCATCTGCGACCTTGGCAGAAGCGTTGTCCGCATCAATCAGTACCGCAAGGCGCGGGGATCGTGTGTCTGTGGCCATGGGCGCCTACCTTCCATTTCGGACCTCTTTACAGCCGGAACATGGCTGGTAGGATCTTGGTCCCCTGCGTCAGCATTGCTGACCAGAGGTCTCTTGGCTGTCAATCTCCGACTTTGTGCCACCACAAGGTATATCACTCGCATGTCCTCTGGGTTTGGCTGGCAAGCGCAGCGAATCTTCCCGCAAAATCGCGTCTTGGCTCGTCATCAAGGAAGTTTAGACAGGCGATAAGGCAATGCTGTCGCTGCACTGGGCGAGAGAGGCCGGGGAACACGACATTCTTGTAGGCAAGAAATAGGGGAGAGGTATGTTTCGTTATCTGGCGCGTCGTCATGATCGCAAGTACATCTTGAGAACCTTACAACGGCAGAGGCGTACCGATCACAGGTCCATAGGGTTTGGTTATGATTCTTCCTTGGCGTTTGCAGTTAACGAGGCCGAGGACAGATATGCAAGCGGTGAACTGACGTTCACGGAGCTTTCCAAAGGAGAGCGGCTTTTCTCCCCGATTTTGCCCTCAGAACCATTAAACGAAAAAGGAAATATTGTTCTTTTCCAGTCCGATATCACATCCATAGATGACGACAACAATACATTTGAATGTAGGGTAACCGATGGTGGATCGAAAGATCATGCGCTTGTTTTGTTTCATCATTGGCACGCGCGGAACCGTTTCTCAAAATTCGCTAGGTTCTTTGCCGCAAGGGGCATAACAGTGATTGAGGCTACCCTCCCATATCACTTTAGTCGTGGTTCCGGCGACTATTCCGAGGAAAAATTTTTCAACGCGAATTTGGGACGCACCGTCCGATCGATGAGACAGGCGGTATTGGATGGCCGTAAGATTGTCCGTTGGCTTCATAGTCAGAGGTATCGAAAAATCTCGGTTGTAGGCATGTGCTTAGGTGGCACGGTTGCTGGTCTGATCGCTGCCCAGGAAGAGATGGTTGATAAAGCGGTTCTCATGGTATCGCCAATGAGCCCTGCTGATTTTGTTTGGACAGCGGAAACCATGAAGTCGTTGCGTGGTCGTATTGAACCAGCCATGTCACTCAAAGATTTGAGAACCGCTTGGGGACTCATTAGCCTCGAGATGCATACGTGGGGTCTGACGCGTCCTGGCCTGGATGTGATGTTCGTGCTTGGCAGGGACGACACGATCGCGCGTCCAGAAGCTTCGGATCGGGTGATAGAGGTATTGACGAAATGCAATCGTTCGCCTGAGGTCCTGCGTCTCAATTGCGGACATTCGTCTGTTGGGATTTTTCCCTACAACATGATCGCAGCCAGGAAGATGCTGCGATTTTTCAAAGAGTCTCCCACCTAGCGGAGATCTGGGGGTTCGCGGGTTTAGCTACGACTTGAGCGCCCGCTCGACGTCGAGCCGCCACTGCTTGAGCGCCGCCTCGCGGTCGTTTTCCAGCCGCTCGGCCGCTTCGAGCGTGGCGGCCAGGCGCACCAGCTCGAGCACCTCCAGGAAGGCCTCGGCGATGACGTCGCATCAAAGCTCGATGCGGCGATAGAACAATACCCGCCCGGCTGGAATGAGTTGGAGCAGATAGTCGAAGTCCGAGACGTTGGCAGTCAGGACAGAGAATCCGAGTTTCTGCGCCTGAAGAAACAGAACGCTATCCTGCAAAGCGCGAAACCTTGCATCCTTCTGATAGCCCTGGAGCCGGCACAAGATACCTGATAGGTGCGCCGCACGCCCTAACACATCCGCATCGGGGGTAAAGACGCGATGTGCCGGCATGCCTGCGACGACCACCCCAATCTGTCTAACGACGCCTCTCGTACCGGAGTGAGCGGGATCGAGCACTCCGACCGTGTGCATGAGTTCCTGCACCGCAACCGTCGAGTGGTTGCTCCGTCGAATTTTGACCAGATCGGCGACGGCATCTGGTGCTCGACCCTGCAAGCCGTCGATGTAAACGCAGGTATCGAGCAGCAGCTCCTGGCCTGCCTCCGCCTGTTCGCTTATGAAGGGCAGGTCGGCGTCGGGGCGCCGAGGCAATGTCCGCTCCGGATCAAACCGGGCCCACCGAACCGACGCGTCGAAACTGAATTCCGCCACGCTAGAAACCGAGTTTCAGCGACGGATCGACCGTGCCTCGAACCTCACTGAATGTCTTTCCGAAATCGTCGTCGAGCGCCACATTGGCCAGGGCAAATTCAATCAGATCGGTATCAGTCTGAATCCCAGTCTGCTTCTTTGCCTGCTCCAACAGCGCGGGACTGATGCGACCACCGATGCGCGCGCTTTTTTCACCGAGAAGGCCCGAGTGTTCCGCAGCCTTCATCACTGCCTCAAAGCGAGTTGCATCGACAACGACGAACTTTCCAGTCTTGGCGGAACGCCCGACCTTTGCCTTGAGAGCGTCACTGCCACCTCGCATGGCAAATCGTCCGTGACCTGCTCTTTTCGCGAATCCTGCTTTTGTCGCCTTTGCCATAGCCGTGTCCTCGCGTTGGACAAAATACTGATGTGTTGAACATAGCATCGAACGGCAACGATTCAAGATGGCGAGGAATCACCCTCCGACTCTTCTCTTGACTCTGCGGCGCGAAAGTAGGGACGCGGGAAAGGCCTCGACGAGTGCCCCCAAGGATTTCAATTTTCGGGAGGAGAGACCCGTCGTCTCCGGGAAGTCGCGGCGCAGGTCGGCAGCCAGGCGATCGATTATACGCGCCCCCCAGCCAGCATCGCTTTGTCTGTTCAAGATGTCGCGTCCGATGCTCCAATAGAGGAGAATCAGCTCTTGGTTGACGGAAAGAGCGGCTCTGAGGCGAGCCGTCCGGATGCGCTCCTTCAACTCGGAGAGAAATGAGGCGTAGCCTGTCTTGCCTGAAGCTGGGAAGTTTTCGGTCATGAGTCGAATTTAGCAGGATGTGCCCGGGAAAGCATAGGAAGCAATGCTGCTCCAAGCGACAACGTGCACGGGCAGCGTGTTATGTTCCGCGAACTTTGCGCTCCGTCGCCGGACGCTCGAGGCGCTCTCCGGCGGGCTGTCGAGATACCCATTGCAGAGGCCCGTTCGCGCCCCTTCTTTACTGAACCTGTTCGTCATCCTGATCGGAAAACCCCGGCATGATATCGCCGGCAGCAGCTTCTCCTTCGACAACAGCCCGGCATCCTCGAGCGCCTCGAAATCCGGCAGCTGGCGCAGCGTGTCGAACCCGAACTGCGACAGGAAGTTTTTGGTCGTCACATACGTGTAAGGCGCGCCCGGCTGTGGGCTGCGTGGCCCCGAGGCGATCAGGTCCTGCGTGCGCAGCACACCGATCAGATTGCGCGACACCTCCTTGCCGAAGAAGCTCGACAGCTCGCCCCGCGTGATCGGTTGGAAATAGGCAATGCACATCAGCACAAGAGCCTCGGACTGCGACAGCTCCTTTGATGCCTCAGCGCCCTGCCTCGCGGCCGGGCCTAAAGGCACCGCGAATGACATCAGCAAAGGCTTTCTTGGTCCGGTGCTGCCAGCCGCCGGCGACAGACACCAGCTCGTAAGGGCGGCCGGCGAGTTCGGCGCGAATGTCATCGATGATGAGCTCGAGATTGCAGCTTTTGCCGATGACGCGCGCCAGCACCTCGCGCGGTACCGGCTCGCTGGCGGCAAAGATCACCGCTTCGACAGGAAACGGACGTTGCAAGCAGGCTTTTCGATAAATCGTGAAGGAATTTTGGCAGAAAGAGAAAAGACGAGAAAACCGAAGCCGCGGCAAGCGTGACGAATAGGGCGGGAAAAATGCGTCGGATACGCCTCGCATCGATAGGAACGATGTCGCAAGCGACGTGACGCGAAACTTGCCGACATAGATCAGAAGAGCGCTGCCGCCTCACGGAAACAGGGCATTCAGACCCGGAAATGATGTTGGCCACTTCAGGCGGCATGATCGTGGCGGCGAGTATTTCGCTCGCCTATCTGTCGTGGCGTTTCGTCGAACAGCCGTTCCGACGTTGCCACCGGGCCGTGGCAGCAAGCGCGCCGGATGGTCGACAGTGCATCCAGAAACTGCATCTGGAACATCTTGAGCCCACGGCAGCGCTCCCAAAAACTGGTGCGCTTCACCCGGGAATACTGCCTGAAGAACCCGGAATTTCTGACGCTCGTCAACAGCGAAAACCTATCGCGCCATGCACCTAAAAAGCGGAGATCGTACTGACTCGCGATGTGTTCATGTCCTTGGCCGACATAGCGCTCGCCACTCGCGATCTGGCGGCTGCGGCAGCGCGACATGGTGCGAGTTGGGCGCAACCACGGTAAGGGCCGGCCTCGGCTTCTGAATCCTCGGACGCTTTAACCACAAACCGGGGTATATTTGGCGCCGACGGCCGCACTCAATGTCTTTTTAACAGCTTGGCTCTAGCCATGGCTCGTGCTGTAGGGGCGCAGACATGAGCATCTTGGCGACAATCAAGGATCATAGCGGAAGGGTCTACCGCGGCATCCAGGCCCTGCTTGTGGTGAGCATCGCTGCCACGGGGCTTGCCGCATTCGGGCTGCCCGAAAACCCCTCCCGCGCCGCCGCTCTTGGCGTGTCGGCGATATCGACGTGCCTCGCCCTTCTGGTGCTGATGTATATGCGCTCGAGCGTCGTCCGGCGCCTGCAGTCGGCAGAGGCCGCCGAGGCCGAGAAGCACCGCTTTCTCACCGTGGACGCGATGACCGGCGCTATGACCCGACGCTATTTTCTCGAGGCCTTGCGCGATAGGCTGGGCACCCTGCGCAAGCGCCGCCAAGCGAGCCTTCTGCTGATCGACCTCGATCATTTCAAGCAGCTCAACGACACCTTCGGCCATCAGTTCGGCGACCTTGCCCTCGCCTATCTGGTCAAGGAGGCTGAGCGCATCTTTGCCGACGGCATTATCGGGCGGCTGGGTGGCGACGAGTTCGGCGTCATCGTCCCGCATGGCGACGCGGCTGCGATCAATAAGGATGTGCGCCGGCTGCTCGGGGCGATGCGGGCCGGGAAGCGGCACGAAGGCAAGATCATCCCGCTGTCGATCTCGGTTGGGGTCGCGCTCGCGCCGCTGCACGCTTCCAACCCGACGGAGCTGATGCTGCTCGCCGACCTCGCGCTCTACGAAAGCAAGACGGCGGGTCGTGGCCGAGTCACGGTCTTCGACGAGGAGATGCTGTCGGACAAGCGCTATCGCCGGCTGGTGGAGCGCGAGCTGCGCGCCGCCATCTATCTCGGCGAGCTGGAGCTTCACTATCAGCCGATCCTCGGCACCGAGGGTTTCATCGACGCGCTCGAGGGGCTGATCCGCTGGCGCCATCCCGTCCGCGGCCTGATATCGCCGGCCGAGTTCATCCCGATCGCTGCCATCGGCTCTATACGGCCCAAGTTGGAAATAACGGCGACCTAGACTATAAAAAGAAAACCCAGTCGAGCTAGGCACAGATGGCTTGGGAACACCGACCGGAGAGCAGTCGTTCGGCGGCTACTAACTTGCAACATCATCATGACGTTTGGGTGAAGTCTCTTTGGGCCACACTTGCCTGTCGCCAAGCATCAGGCGGTAGCCCTCGACCAAGCTGGGTATGATCGTTAGGGCCTCTTTCGAGGAGTAGAACGTCGCTATGGTTATGGCGTTGCCATCGACCATGCGCTGCAGGCGGTAGGCCTCGCGATACGGCTTGTCTTCGTCCACCAATGACTTCCCCAATCGAGAGCGTATTAGCCGTCTTTGATGACGATTTCGTGAGGTCGTTGGTAAGGGGGGACCGATATCGTCGCCTTGAGCCATCGCTAATGAACCTTCCGGCCCCTCGCCGGTTAGCCTCTTGCAACTGGTTTTTTGGAGGTTCCAATGGCAAGATTGCGCGAAAAAGGCACCGGCCCTCGACCGCGCAGAAAGTCCCGTAGCCGTCCTCTGAAGGGCGAAGAAGCGGAGGTTACGCACGTTGTCGAAAAACACGACCTCTCGCCAAACCAGGCAAGAGAGCTAGTGCGTCGCCATGGCAACGACTGGCGGAAGATCGATGAAGTTGTGAAGATCTACAAGGATGAAAAATGAGCTTCGCGCTAGAGACTCTGGAAGCCCACTGCACGAGGATGTCGCGGCGGGCTTAAAGGAGAGCGTCACACGCTTACAGGGGCTCGGGCCGCAGAACTATCATCCGGCCGATAGTGGCTTCATCCGTCGATGCATGACCGCGTATCGGCTCAGGTGCAAGAGCATCGCGTCGACGACGGTGCGGTTGTTTGTGACAGCCTTATGACGCACGATGCGCGTGGGTCGCTTCCGTGAAGCGACGCCGAGAGCGTCATGCAGGAAACAGAACTGAAGCTCGAGCTTTCGCAATCGGGTGCGCGGTCGCTCCTGAAGGAGAATCCGTTTGGATCCTCGCCCAGCGTTCTTCAGCAGATATCCATCTATTTCGATACCCCCGGCTGGGATCTATCCAAGCGCGGCCTGTCGCTTCGCATCCGACAATCGGGAAATGAGCGCATACAGACCGTCAAAGCCGGAAATGGCGCCGCGGCCGGATCGTTTACGCGCGAAGAATGGGAGCAGCCGGTCGCCGGCGACACACCGATACTTGATGATCCGCAGATCCGTGATCTGCTGGCAGAGGCTGGCCCAAAGCTCGCGCCGCTGTTCGAGGTTCATGTCAAACGGCATTCTTGGAATGTGATCGATGGCGACGCTACGATCGAAGTCGCTTTGGATCTTGGCAAGGTCGTTGCAGCCGATCGCGAGGCGTCGTTCTGCGAGATCGAGTTGGAAAAGGAGGCGGGCTCACCGAGAGCGCTGTTCGCGCTCGCCCGGCAAGTCGACCTGCTCACACCGACGCATGTCGGAGTGCTGAGCAAAGCTGAACGGGGCTATCATCTGCTTGGCCCGGCGCCCGGTGCCGTGAAGGCGGCTTCGACCCCGCTCATGTCCGAGATGAGCGCGACAACGGCTTTCGCGCACATCGCGGCGGCCTGTCTCAGACAGTTTCGTCTCAACGAAAGGGTGCTTGGCTGGTCCCGCGACGCCGAGGCCCTGCATCAGGCTCGCGTGTCGCTGCGACGACTGCGCTCGCTTTGCTCGATCTGCAAGTCGCTGTTCCATGACAGCCGCTTCGACCACCTGCGAGAAGAATTGAAATGGCTCGCCTCGGAACTTGGCGATGCGCGCAATATCGACGTGATGGTCCACCGCGCTTCGAGCGAGGCTCTTTCAAGCCGTCTTCAAAATGCGCGCGACGACGCCTATGCGGCGGTCGAAGCATCGCTTTCCTCGGTACGCGCCCGCTCCTTGATGATTGATGCCACCGAATGGGTCTCCATCAGGGACTGGCGGACCGACCAATCGGACGAAGCGTTGGCCGATCAGTCGGCGAGAGATTTCGCCTCCGAAGTATTCGATAAATTTTGGAAAAAGGTGGCGAAGGGCGGCAAGAATCTCATCGATGCCGATGACGAGACCCGCCATAAATTGCGAATCGCCGCAAAGAAGCTGCGCTATGCGGCGGAGTTCTTCGAGCCGCTTTACAACAGCAAGTCGGAAGCCAAACGCCATCGACGGTTCATCACGATGATGGAAGACCTGCAGGATCAGCTTGGCAGCCTCAACGATCTCGCCACCGCCCACGATATGCTGGCGGCGCTGGAGCTTTCGGACGTGGCTGGTGCGAAGGATCTCTACAGTGCCGACGACAAGTCCAAGCTTCTCAAGGACGCCGCGGAGGCTCACGACGGCCTTGTCGACACAAGGCGCTTCTGGCGCTGAGGTAGATCGATCGCCACCTTTCGGGGTGGTGTCAGAAATCACCAGGACAAATGCACCGTAGCGTCGGCTTTGCTTGCGTTGGCGCCACTAGGTTCCGCATCGTGTGGCCAAGAATATTGGTTGGCAAAGTAATTTTACGATCCGACGAAGTTCAATCAAATATCTGTGAAATACCGCACAGAGCCTATTTAGGCGCTTAAGATAAATGGAGCGCGTTTTATTTTTGAGGGGAGATTGGAATGCCGCTGGTCATCAAAGCCTACGCCAATGCCGACGATGTTCTGGTCGCTTGGAACACCGCAAACTGGGACGACACCTGGGTCGGCTTCAAGCTTGAACGCCGTGACACCAAGACGGGCGTGCAAAGCGTGATCATGAACCGGATCCCGCCGCAGGCGGGGGCCGACAAGGTGCCCGATGATGGCATTCCCTCCGACCAGTCGCCGATCCGGCGCTGCATCTGGACCGATCATTCAGTGGCGTCGACGGATAGCGTCTCCTATCGGGTGACGGCCATGCGCGCCGCGGACAACGGTTTTACCGCCGACGAAGCGAGCAGTTCAGACTGGACTGAGCCGCTCGTTGCATCAGGCGACGCCGGCGACGGACTTGCCGCCTATTTCAACCGTGGCACATTGATGTCGCAGGTGGTCAGCAGGTTCGTCCACGGCGACATGACGCTTCAGTCCCTGCACAAATTTGCCGATGACCTCAAAACGCCAGGCTTCCCGGCGCGACGCTATCTGTCGGGCGATGCCCGCCATCAGATCCTGACCTTCCTCGGTGAAGCGGACCGCCGGCAAAGCGAGATTTATGCCGCCATCTACGAGATCAATGACGTCGAGTTGATCGATGCGCTGAAGCCTTTCGGATCGCGCGGACATATCCTGATCGGCAATGGCGATGGAACGGACCCCGAGGTCGGCTCTGACCTTGAGCGCGCCGGGCTTGAGGTCCATCACCGCGATCTTTCGCATGCTGGCAGGTCGTCACCCAGCGTCCACAACAAGTTCGTCGTTGAAGTCGCGCGAGGTACCGATACCGGCGCGGCTGTGCTGACCGGAAGCACCAATTGGACGGTTACGGGACTGTGCACCCAGCTCAACAACGTGCTGATCGCCCAGCGTCCGAAAATTGCCGACCGCTATCTCAACCAGTGGAAAAAGCTCGTCGCGGCTGGCGACGATATGCCTGAAGCGTTGCGGGCGGCGAATTCGGATCCAACGCAAGACGCCGAGATCGAGCTCTACTTTGCCGCGACGACAGGACAGGCCGAGTTCCAGCCGGTTCTGGAAGCGATCAAAAACGCGAAGCAGGGCGCGCTGTTCGCCATGTTCATGCCGGGGAATTCACCGTTGCTGAGTGCCCTGCTCGATCGCGCTCAGGAGAACGAGATCTATGTGCGCGGCGTGGTATCGCGTGTCGTCGCCACCAAAACCGGCGACATCGTCCAAGTGGAGGGCCAGGTGGTAAAATCAGGACCAGGCTCCGGCAGCTTCCATCGGGATGTGCTGATCCCGTCCGGCATCACCGACAAAAACAAACCGGCATGGGTAGAATCGGAATTCACGGCCCAGGAAATGCTCGCAAACCATATGATGGCCATCGTGCATTCCAAGGCCATCGTGATAGACCCCCTTTCTCCGGATTGCGTGGTGATCACTGGGTCTCACAATTTTTCGCCAAACGCCTCCGAGAAAAACGACGAGAACCTCATCATCATCCGCGGCAACCAGAAACTGGCGCAGGCCTATGCGCTGCACCTCACCGGCGTTTACGACCACTATTCCTGGCGTAATTATCTTCAAAACAATGGCGACCCGAACTCGCTCTACACATCGTTGGATGGGTGGAAGCCGGGCGGCTCGCGCGCCCAGGAACTGAACTTCTGGATGTCGTGAGGGCTTCTCTATGTCTCTCAGCTATGGCTTCGCGAAGGCGAAAATCACCGGCGCCCCTGTGCTCAAGTCAAAGCCGTTCGGAAATGAAACGCAGTACCATCTCCATGTTCCACTCGACGTTGGCGGCGCAGCTTGGGACGTCGCCGTCAATGTCGGAACCGACGATTCCGACGATCTGCTGCAATACAAACTGGTCTTCGACTTTCAGCACCCGCTCATTCAGACGCTTGCCGGGGCGCCAGCGGGGCGTAACGACCTGACCGACAAGAATGCGTTGCCCGCGCTGGATTTCATGCGCTCCGACCTACTTTCTGGAACTGGTCGCTGGCGCCTGAGTGACCCGATGGATGGGAGCATGGAGGCCGAACCGGTGGCTTCGATGAACCGCTTGCTGCAGCAAGCGGCGCAAAACAGCTGGGACGTGTATGTCTTCGGGCGCTTTTATACAGAAGGCGACGGCATCCACGACACCCATATGAACCAGGGATCGACCGGCCAGCACTTTGCCCATCGCGTGGGCAACGATCACAACGATCACAACGACGTTTGGCAGGATGGGGCAGTTCTGATTGCGACGTCGGGCGAGCGATGGGCCGGGTATTTCGCGGCGTTCGAGAACCAGCTCGTGCCGACCGACGCGCTGGGCAATCCGACCGCCGACAGCAAACCGGTGGGTGAACTGCAATGACCGACAAGTTTATCATGATCATCCGGCATGCGGAAAAGCCGCTGCCGGACAGGCCGGAGCTCGGCGTCGACGAGCTTGGCCAACAAGATGACAAGTCGCTGACGGTGCGTGGGTGGCAGCGCGCCGGAGCACTGGCATGCTTCTTTTGCAATCCGCCGCCACCGCTGCAGATTCCTAAAGCGATTGTCGCCTCCGCGCCGATCAAGAAGGATGGCAGCGGAAGCCGCAGCCTTAGGCCGACCCAGACCATCACGTCCCTTGCCCAACGCCTCAAGATCGAGCCGGACACACGCTATTCGAAGGGCCAGGAAAAGGTCGCGGGCCCTGCAATCGGGCAAAACCAGGCGCCGACGCTGGTGTGCTGGCAGCACGAGTCCATTCCGGACCTTGCCGCCGAAATCACGCAGTCGACCGAGATCGCGCCCACTTCATGGGATGACGACGACTACGACAGCATTTGGATCCTGCGATTTTCTGCTGACGAGCAGCGGTGGAGTTTCAGCCGCGAGCTGCAACGACTACTGCCCGGGGATAGGCAATGACGCAGACAGAACCCGGGTTCGAAGCTTTGGCAAACATTGCCCGAAGTGCCAAAGCTTCATCGCTCGTGACGCCATCGTCTGCCCAGTCTGCCAGTCCAACACTTCAGAGAAGCCCGAGGAAAGAACCTTCGCCGACTACGCGCGCTTTGTCAGAGACTGGATCGGATTTCCCGCAGCCGTCATCACCGCAATTACCGCATTGTTCGTGCCGGCTGAGAATAACGTATTGGCCCTGATGGGCTGGGATGGAGCCCATCTGACCTTGGACTATTTGGGCAGGCCTTGAAAGGGTAACATGCCGAACGAGGCACGCTGCCAGGTTTGAGCGGCTCTCCGATCTATACGCTCGGGGGTGGGGTGAACCGGACTTGACCGTCGGCCCCCATGGCACCTGGATGCCCCGCTTTTCCATCGGGACCTTTCGGCCCTTGAGCTCCGGTAGGTCCGCCGCCCTGGCACAAGCCAACTGGTGATCCTCCATCGCCACCGTCACCTCCTGACCCGCCAGATCCCTCAGCGCCGCCGACGCCTCCCGCTCCGCCCCTCACGAGGACCTCACCGATCACAGCCTTCGCAGCATCCGTATCGGCCGCTTGAACGATCAAGGTTCCTCCAGCGCCGCCGGCAAAGCCGTTAGCCCCATCACCACCGGCCTCTCCTTGTCCGCCCGTCCCTCCACGCCCAGCACCGTGGCTGCAGTCAAACAGGCCGCTAGCTGCATTGCCTCCCCGAGCCCCCTTCGGTCCCTTTCCTCCGGGCCGGCCAGCCGCACCATCGGCACCATTCTGCCCTCGCAGGTCGCCAACCAGCCGTCCCGTCATGTTCCCATGCACGATCAAGGTAACCTTGCCGCCGCTCGACCCGGCCGCGGCTTTCGGTGGCACCTCGGGATTTGAAAACGACTTTAGCGTCCCACGGTCAGAGATGAAGTTATTCACTTCAATGGTCACGTCGGCGCCGTTCGTGACGATTTCGCCTGCCGACAGCCGCAGCGTCGAGGCGACGATGTACACTCGTTGTCCTGCTCCAATTTTCAGCGTTCCGTCGATGTCGAGTTCTGGTCGTTTCGCGATTTCCTGTATTCGCTTAAAGACATCCCTCTGCGCCGGCTCCTCGGTCAGTTGCGAGCCCAAATCACCGAGTGTCGCCGTCTCACCCGTCTTGATGACGACACTTGGCGCTGCTGACGCAATTCTGGTCAGAGGCTCGGTTGTCGCCAAGAGTCGAGACATCAGGAGCGCGCCGGCAGGCGGAACGCCGAAGAAGACGGACGAGACCATCAGCACCAGAGTAGTAACGAACAACACCGCTAGCGCCCAGGCTAGGAACGAACCTACGCCTTCAAGTCTTTTCGATGCGGCAGACAGAGACGATAACGCCCCGACCACCAGGCCGAGCACAATGATGGCGATAGCAATGGCCAGCACAGTCCCCAGACTGAAGCCACGCGTCCACCCGAGAACCAACGCCGCGCCGGCAAATACGAGAACGCCTCCGGCGACAAATACCGTCTGTTTCGGGGCCACCTTCGCGGCCCATGCAAAGAATCCTGCCGGCCCGAAATCGCCAGATGGGCGAGACGAATTGATCATCTTCGATTTGTCTGCCATAGCTTCGATCCGCCATTCCTATGGAGATACTCTATTCTTAGTGAAAGCCAAGGCACTCCCGCGCGTCGCAGAGGCGTGAAGAGTATTACCTGAAGAACGCTGCTGCTTGAACTGGCGAATGGCAAACTGCACGCTGGGGGGTTACCGATGCGCGTGTTTGGTGGCCTTAGGTTACCAATCGGAGCTGCAATAAGCTCAATCAAAACATCTCCTTGAGGCCAGTCGGGAATTGATTGTCGTTGGGGCACATTGGTAACCTGTTGTCCGAAGGGCATTGGTAACCTCTTCGGGCGAAAGCGGCAGGATATCATCCACTTAGCAGTGCGGCCAACGACAGATAATTCTGGACTCTTGCCCCCTACCGACGACAGATAATTTCAGACGCCATACCAGACTGCCTTTTATGCTCTATCGCCCACAAGCGGCGCGGCGCGTGCTTTGCGAAAGGATCGCCAGGCAGCCTGCAAGCAGGAGCAGGCCGCCGATGAGCGGCGGCAGCGCCACCAGCTTCACGGCCGCGGTGATCAGCGCAATCAGGATCAGCACCAGCAGGGCAAGGCTGCCATCGTCGACGAACATGCCGACGAGCTCCTTGAGAATGAGGCGGACGACGTTCATCGGGCAGCTCCTTCAGCGGGCGCGGCATAGGCGCCGCGCAGCCAGCGCACGATGGCGAAGGACGCGGCGGCGAAGACGGCGAAGATGGCGAGCAGAGCGAGGTCGGCGCCCGGCCATTCCGCGCCGAGGCCCTCGCCGATCCAGAACACGCCGAAGCTGGTCAGCATCAGCCCGACGACGAATTTCAGCGCATTCTCAGGCACGCGCGCCAAGGGCCGGTGCACGGCAAGGCCGATCAGCATCACCAGCACGAAGGCCGCCAGCGCGCCGAGGCCGGCATAAAGCGTCTGGCCGTGCGCGGCGCCGACGGCAATGACGATGAACACCACTTCGACGCCCTCGAGCAGTACCGCCTTGAACGACGCGACGGCGGCCAGATAGTCGGCGCGGCGGTCACCGGCCTGCCGCCGCAGCAGCTCCGTCTCCTTGGAAAAGGCCTGCTCCTCGTCATGCAGCGCGATCACGCCGACGCTGCGCAGGATCGCCTTCCGGAGCCAGCGCATGCCGAACAGGATCAGCAGCACGCCCACCACGAATTGCAGGACGGCGATGGGGATGAGCGCCAGCAGCGGACCGAAAACCAGCACCAGCGCCGCAAGCAGGACGAGCGCAAGTGCTGCGCCCGTCAGCGCGGGGCGCCAGCTGCGCGTCACGCCGACGGCTAGCACGATGGTGAAGGCTTCGACGACCTCGACGAAGGACGCCAGGAAAGACGCCGTCACGGTGGAAAGTACGGGTGTCAGGCCATGCATGCAGGCATCCTATAGATCGGGAATCATCAATTGGCGAGAACGATACAGCGGTCCGGCGGCAGCGAGAACGCCAGCGATGAGCCGACCGGCGGCGCCTCCGGCCAGTCGAGGCGGACGCGTTGCGGGCCAAGTTCCACCGCCAGCCGCCAGCAGCGGCCCTGGAAGGCGCTCGACAGCACCTTGCCCTGCAGCCGGTTGCCGGGATGCGCCTCGGCAGGCCGCGCATCCTCCGGACGCACCACAAGCATGCCGTCGCCAGGCGCGGCGCTCGGCGTCCGCAGCGCCCCGATGGCTGCTCCCCGCACGCTGAACAGTCCGTCGCGCACGGTGCCGGGCACCACCGAAAAGCCGCCGATGAAACCGGCGATGAAGGAATCGGCCGGCGCCTCGTAGATCGCGCGCGGCGTGTCGAACTGGGCGATGCGGCCGTCGCGGAGCACGGCGATGCGATCCGAGACGGCCATGGCCTCGGCTTGGTCATGCGTCACATAGATCACGGTCGCCGCCTCGCGGCGCACCAGTTCCATCATCTCGATGCGCATGTCCTCGCGCAGTGCCGCGTCGAGATTGCTGAGCGGCTCGTCGAACAGCATCAGCGCCGGCCGCGCCGCGAGGCAACGGGCGATGGCGACGCGCTGCTGCTGTCCGCCCGAGAGCTCGGACGGATAGCGGTCGCGATAAGGCGCGAGCCGCGTGACCTCCAGCGCATGGCCGACGCGGGCGGCGATCTCCTGCTCGGCGAGCCGCTGCGCGCGCAGGCCGAACGACAGATTGCCCGCCACCGTCATATGCGGCCACAGCGCATAGTCCTGGAACACCATGCCGATCCGGCGCTTTTCCGCCGGCAGGACGGATCTTTCGCTCCAGACCACACGGTCGCCGAGCGTGATCGTGCCCCTGTCGGGATCGATCAGTCCGGCGATGCTGCGCAACAGCGTGGTCTTGCCAGAACCGCTCGGGCCGAGCAGCGAGACGACCTCGCCCGCCTTGATGGCGAGATCGAGATCGCGGAGAACGGCGCGGCCGCCGAGCGACTTCGAGATGCCGGTGCAATGGAGCGAAGCGGTCATGACGGCTCTCCTGACGCGGCCGGGGTGCCTTGCGGCCGGCAGACGGCAATGAAGCGCTTGAGCGTATACCAGATCAACGCCGCCGCGCCACCGGCGGCGGCCATGGCTGCAAGCGCGATGGCGCAGGCCAGGCCGTCGCGATCGTGGCTGAACAGTTTCAGGATCAGGGTCGGCGCCGGGGGACCGCTTTGCGGGATCAGCATCTGCGACATGGGCAATTCGAAGACGGTGCGGATGAAGGTGATCAGAAAGGCCGTGACGACGCTGAGCAGGATCAGCGGCAAGGTCACCGACAGGAGACGCCGGATCGCGCCGATGCCGTGGAGCCGCGCGGCGTCGGTCAGGCTTGGCGCCAATTGGCCGATGGCCGAGAGGATGACCACAAGGCAATAGGGCAGCGCCGCCGCGACATAGCCCATCACCAGCAGCGAGCCGTCGCCGTAATGCGGGAACGGCCAGTCGCGGAAGCCGGGCAGCCGGTTCCAGACCAGGATGTAGCCGAAGCCGAGCACGATGCCGGGGATCGCGACCGCGCCGAGCGACAGGCCGAGCACCGCCGTGCGCATGACCGGGCTCGAACGATCGAGCTGGGCCGAAAGCAGCAAGGCCAGCACGCTGGCGATGACGGCCGTGAGACCGGCATAGAAGAGGCTTCGCACCAGTCCCTCATTGGCCGCAGTCGCCGGGCTGAGCGCCGCGCCGATATTGGCGAGGGTAAAATTGTCCGGCGCCAGACCGTTGCCGAGCGTGCTGGTCAGCGCTCTTGCCGCGATCGCGCCGAGCGGCAGGACCAGCGCCAGGAAGGCGACCAGCAGCGCCATCGCCAGAACGGGCCAGCGCCAGGCGCCGAGCCGATAGCGCCGGGCCGGCCTGGCGCGTCCGGAAATCAGCTGCGCATCGGCGCGGCGGCGCAGCAGCCTGTCGGCCACCACGACGAGCAGAACCAGCGCCAGCAGCACGAGCGCCTCGGCGCCGGCGGCGGGGAAATCGACCGGATAGTCGCTTGCCGCGGCATAGATGCCATAGGTCAGCACGCCGAAGCTCGACATCCTGGCGATGGTCGAGGCCAGGCCGAAATCGGAGAGCACCTCGGCGAAGGTGGCGATGAAGGCCAGCACGATGGCCGGCGCCAGCAAGGGGCCGTTGACGCGCAGCCAGATCCTGAGCGGCCCGGCGCCCGACAGGCGCGCCGCGTCCTCCAGCTCGCTACCAAGGCCCGCCAGCGCGCTGCCGATGATGAATGCGGCGAGAGGAAAGAGGCTCAGCGTATGCACGAAGACCAGGCCGGCCAGTCCGAAGAAGGACGTGCCGAGCCAGGGCGGCAACAGGCCGAGCTGCGCCAGGTAGCCGCCGGACGACATCAGCAGCACCCAGGCCAGCGCCTTGAAATAGGACGGCGTCAGGAACACCAGCCATGGCACGACCGAAATCGCGCAGCGCAGCGGGATATCGCAACGCTGCACCAGCACGGCGGAGGCGCCGCCGAGGATGGTCGTGGTGAAGGCGGCGATGAGGCCGAGCTCCAGCGAATGCAGGATCGAGCCGGCGACGGATGGTGAGGCAAAGATGCGCGCCAACGGCTCGGCGCTGAAGAGAGCTTGCGCGCCGTCGACAGCGAACAGTCCCGGCATGACGGCCTGCAGCAGCACGAGCGCCAGCGGCAGGCCGATCAGCAGCGCGAAGACGGCATAGACAGCCAGCGGGCCGGCAAGGCGAGCCGGTGCGGACAGGCGCCTGCGCGCCCACCCGCCTGCACCGATGCCGCCGGCGGCGGCATCGAATTTCTGCACCATCGTCATTGCCAGGCGAGCGCGGTCACTGGACGAACTTTTCCTTGTACCACTGTTTCCACTCCGTCTCGTGCGCCGAGGCTGCCGCGTCGTCGAGATGGGTGTAGGCGATGTTGGTCGCGCGGCCGGGCTTGGGGTTCACGCCCTTGATGACCGGGATGTAGAAGAAGTCGGTGTCGTCGCCGTTCTGCATGGCGGCCTGGCCATCGGCGCTGGTGACGAATTCGATGAACTTCTTCGCGGCATCCATATGCTGCGTCTTGGCGCTGATGCCGAGGCCCTGCGGCAGCGAGACCGAGCCCTCGCTCGGATAGACGGCGACGACAGGCTCGCCGGCGGCGATCTTGGAGAAGATGGCGCTGTCCTGGTTGATGCCGACCGAGGCGTCGCCGGTGAGCACGGCCTTGTTGACTTTGCCGCCGCTGGAGAGGCCGGAGAGCGACTTGTTGGTCAGCGTCTTGGCGAGCAGTTCCTTGCCGGCATCGACGCCATTGGTCTGGAACAGGCCGGCGAGCCACTGATAGGCCGGGCCGGAAAGGTTCGGGTCCTTGGCAGCGACGCTGCCGGCGAAGCCCTGCAGGTCGGCCCAGGATTTCGGCATCTTGTCGGCCTTGACCTTCTTGGTGTTGACCTCGATCGCGGTGGTGCTGGTGCCGGTCGGCAGGAAAGCATGGCTTTGTGGGATCAGCGACTTGCCGAGATCGGTCCAACCGATCTTGTCATAAGCCTCGGCCGGGACCGGCTGCAGCACATGGTCGGCCGCCATGCGCTCCATCACGGCGGAGCCGTCGAGCCAGACGATGTCGAATTGCGGATTGCTGCCTTCGGCGGCGATCTTGCCCAGCGTCTCGCCGGTGCTGCCGGGCTCGACGACGTCGACGGTCAGCCCGGTCTTGGCCTGGAAGGCCTTGGCGACAGGGCCGGCAAAATCGAGCGCGTCGTAGAGCACCAGATCGGCTGCGCAAGCCGGCGCGGCGATGGACAGCGCCGTCAAACTCAGCGCAAGTCCAAGCGTTGTATTTATATTCATATCGCTCTCCTGTTGTTTCGAAAAGGCAGAGTAATGCCAATTCTATATTAGTATGCTCTCGCTGACACTTTTATGTCAGCGGCGATTGTTTCTTGCGCGTCCCGCGTTTTACCCATGCCTTGTCGATCGCGCCGCGCAGGCTGCTCAGCCGGTCCAGGCTGTCGAACGCGGTCTCGCCGGCCTTTGCCGCCAAAGCGATGATCATTGCCTCGATGAGCACCATGGTGCCGCCATGGGTGGCGAGGTGGTCGGCCTTGCCGCGCGGAGCCGGCAGCGTGGCCGCTATCTTGTCGGAGACGAGCGGCCCGAGATTGTCGCTGATCAGCACCACCGGCACCTCATGCAAGCCGGCCTGGTCGAGGACGATCTCGACCTCGCGGTAAAGCGGCGCATAGGCCAGCATCAGCACGGCATCGCCGCTTTCCAGCCACAGCAGACGGTCGGCAAGCGCTACGCCGGGCACCGAAAGCGCGCTGCTCGGCAGGCCGATCCTGTTGAATTGCAGGGCGGCGTATTCGGCCATGGCGCCCGACGGGCCGATGCCGAAGATGTGCCGGCGGCGGGCCGCGGCCAGAATGTCGATGGCGCCGGCGAAAGCTGCTTCCATCTCGGGCCGCTTCAGCGCCTCGAGCGCGTTTTCGTGCAGGCCGACGACATGGCGCAGCGCCGAGGCGCTGTCGCTACCGGTCTCCTGCAAGGTGCTGGCGAGCCGCCTGCCGGGCGACGCCGTTCCGGTCAGGTCCGCGAGCAACATCTGGCGCAGCGCCGACAGGCTATCGAAGCCGAGCGAGCGGGCGGTGCGCACCACGGTCGCGTCGCTGGCGCCGGCAAGGGCGGCGATCTCGGCCGCCGATCCCAACAGCACAGCCTGCTTCTGGCTGACGAAGAAGCGCGCCATGCGCTGTTCGGCCGGCGGCAGGGCTTCCAGCGACGCCTCGACGCGATCGTCGAAAGCGATTTGCCGGTCGGAATCGTCGGATGTCATGGTGGTCGGCCATTAGCCAGGAGGGTTCGTAGCAAGCGCTACGACGCAGACGATCCGAAATGTTCATTACATCCGTGTGACAGCGACGGCTGACGTGATCTACTGCGCCCGCGGCCAGGCCGAAAACCTGATCAAGATGCACAAGAGCCAGCTCGCCTCCGACCGCACCTCCTGCCGCTCACCGATTGCCAACCAGGTCCGTCTTGTCCTGCACACCGCCGCATACTGGTTGATGCTCACACTGCGACAGGCGGTGCCCACAACCCATCATCTGCGCAACGCCGAGTTCGCTCCGCTGCGGCTCAGGCTGCTCAAGCTCGGCGCTCGCGTCATCGAAATCGTCTCACGCATCCGTCTGGCCTTCGCCGCCGCCTGTCCCGAGGCAAGTCTGTTCCGGGCGCTCGCCAGCATCTGCGCTTTCGCGCGGGCGAGCGCCGCGCGCGAGAGATAGGTCCAGCCAAGGGCAGGCTCGATTAGCGATGCTCGTCTTGCTCGGAACTGTCTCGCCTTCTGTCGCAACATCTCAGTTCCAGAGTGAGGAAAGAGGCACTGCGGCGAGCTTATCACCGAATGGCACGACATCAGCGCTGTCGTAGAGCACCACGCCATAGCTAAAGCGATTGCCACAGGCCTCAGCCAAGGTCCGGAGCCCGCCGAAGTCGCTGGATTTCACCGTGGCGGACGCCTTGATCTCGATCCCTGCAATCAGGCCGTCGTCGCGCTCCAGCACGATATCTACTTCGCGCATCTGCTGATCACGGAAGTGGTGTGGCGTCAGCCGTAGATCCGATGCGGTCATGAGCTTCAGAACTTCCGAGAACACGAAGCTTTCCAGAAGCGAACCGAACAAGGTGCGATCGGCTTTCACACGATCGAGGCTCAGACCTCGGACCGTGGCGAGAAGTCCAGAGTCGAGGAAATGGAGCTTCGGCGTCTTGGTGATACGCTTCAGTGCGTTGGTGAACCAAGGCTGCAGGGTGGAAACGAGGAAGACCTGTTCCAGTAGGCCGACATAACGCTGCCCTGTCTTGTGGCTCACATTGATGCTGGCGCCGAAGTGCGAATAGTTGACAAGCTGCCCTGAGTGCTCAGCGAGGAGACGTACGAATTTCGGCAGTTCCGTCAATTTCTCAACGTCGGCTATGTCCCGGAGGTCGCGCGTCAGGACAGAGGCCAGATAGGATCGCGACCAGTCTTGACGCCGCCGCTCGCTCTCACGGGCAATCGCCTCGGGATAGCCGCCATGCAGCACAAGTTGGATGAGATCATCGCCGACGGGCGCTCCACGATCGCCTTGTAATTTGCCTTCGAACAGGCGCCCGAGAAAGGTCGCCGTCTTGCCGCCGATCTCAGCGCGTGCAAGCGGCAACATCCGGATCGTCTCCATCCGCCCCGCCAAGCTGTCGGCGATGCGCGGCAGTGTCAGGACGTTGGCGGAGCCGGTCAGCAGAAATCGGCCCGGCCGATAATCCTCATCCACCGTCTTCTTGATCGCCAGCAACAGGTCCGGAGCTCGTTGGATCTCGTCGATAATCGCCCGGTCAAGCCCGCGGACGAAGCCGGCTGGATCGGACTGGGCGGCCTCGAGCACAGTCTGATCGTCGAGCGTGATATAGGTTCGCTCCGCATTCCCCATTTGCCGGACAAGCGTAGTCTTACCTGCCCGGCGCGGCCCGACAATCAGGACCACCGGGGTGTCGACAAGGGCGTCTTCCACCCTGCGTTCCACGAATCGCTCGTACATACCTTCCCCAATCTGGGCAATTGGAACTATCAGGGATGATAATTGGGAGTCAACGACATGAATATTGGGACTATCGCCGCAATCTGGATCGAACCCGTTTCAATGAGATCTCCGGCCGAAGCACTCTGTGATGCGGTCCACCGACATCGCACCACTGTGTTTTGCTATTCGTCAATCGCCATGTTGTCCTGATCCAACTGCGTTACCTCTAGCCCAACCGGAATCTCTCCGGCCAGCAGCTTTTCCTTCGACAGCAGGCCAGCATCCTCGAGCGCCTCGAAATCCGGCAGCTGGCGCAGCGTGTCGAACCCGAACTGCGACAGGAAGTTTTTGGTCGTCACATAGGTATAAGGCGCGCCCGGCTGTGGGCTTCGTGGCCCCCACGCGATCAGGTCCTGCGCGCGCAGCACACCGATCAGATCGCGCGACACTTCCTTGCCGAAGAAAGAAGACAGCTCGCCCCGCGTAATGGGCTGGAAATAGGCAATGCACATCAGCACAAGAGCCTCGGACTGCGACAGCTCTTTTGATCCGGCGCCCTGCCCGGCGGCCGTGCCAAAGGCACCGCGAATGACGTCAGCAAACGCTTTTTTGGTCCGGTGCTGCCAACCGCCGGCGACCGACACCAACTCGTAGGGCCGGCCGGCGAGCTCGGCGCGAATGTCCTCGATCACCAAATCGAGATTGCAGCTTTTGCCCACCACCCGCGCCAGCACGTCGCGCGGCACCGGCTCACTGGCGGCAAAGATCACCGCCTCCACGCGGCCCATCCATTCGCGCCAGCGCAGTTCGGCCGGAAGGTGCTCGAGATCGGTGTCCAGCAAGGCCGGCTGATCGTTTGCCTTGCGGCGGGCGGACGCTTCGCTCATCGCTAGAGCCCAAACAGCCGGAAGCTGGTGCGACCGGAAAGTTCGCGAACGACATCGAGGTGTTGCAGCCGTTCGAACAAACGCCGCGCGGCAAAGCGCGACAGGTTCTTGGTCGTCAGCGAGCCGGAAACGGCGTCTTCGTTGAGCAGCAAAAAGATCACGTCGCCGGCGCCCTTGGCGCGCAGTTTTGGCGCCACCGCCAGAAGTTTTTCGGCGCGGCGCGACAGCTCGGCGGCCAGCCGGCAGGCCTGCGCCGCCGCTTGAACCAGCGCCAGGCACAGCGCCCTATCAAATGCTTCCGCGCCCGGCCGGATCCTCTTGCCATCGGCCTCGGCGCGGAAGGCCGGAGCAAAAGCCTGGGCGATAAGCAGCGGCAGCGGTCGCGACCAGCGCAGGCCTTGCGCCAGCACCAGGTCAGCCAGCCACCAGGCAAAAAGCTCGGAGTCGGGCCTTACGGCAACGACGTGGGCCGCGATCGCCGCCGCGGCGAAGGGCGCCGGCCGCTGCGCCTCCGCCAGCTTTTCGATCTCCGTGCAAAGGTCGGCGAGCGCCGCGGCGCCCCAGTGGAGGCCAAGCTGGTCGACGATTTTTTCCAGCCGTTCGGCGTTGGCGACGGCCGGCTGCACGGCCAGCTGCCGCAAGGCCCCAAAAATGGCGCCGGCGGGGCCGGGATCGGCGCCGGTCGGGCGCAGGTACCAGGCGTCGCGTAGCGCAGCAGCATCCTCGGCGCGGCCGGCGAGCCGCATGCCGGCGGCGGCGCAGTTGAGCGCCAGCCGCTGCCGCCAGGCACCCGCCCAGGCAGGCTGCCCGCGGGCAAGTCCATCGAGCGCACCCAAGGCAGCGCCGGCCTGAAAAGCGGCATCGGCCTCATGCAGCGCGCCGCCGTCGGCGAGCGCCCAGGCCGGGACGGTCGGCTGCGCGGTGGGGCTGGCGGTCGCGGGATCGAGGCGAATCATGATTTTCGAGGGTAAACCGCCCGTGCGCTTTATGCCACCGTATTTGGGTGCAAACGCACAGCCTGTCGACAGCGGTTTATGTCCGATAAGGTTGCATTATCGGACATATTGCGAATAGCTTCGCAAATCATGGATGTCGCTCGTCCTAGATCACTGGAAAAAGCCCAGAAACGCGCGGTTTAGCCCCTCTGTCTCACCAAGTTTCCTGGATTCTCTCGCCATGGTTTTGTGGACCGGTCGGCCCGGATAAGTGGATTCTGGCGCCTTTCTGAATCGGTTTTCGTGAGACTACCTTCATCGCGGCGAACTAGCCCAGGCTTAACCCGCTGGGTTTTCGAGTCTTTTGACACTAGCCGCTGGCCAACTGAGTTTGTCACGTAGTCTCACGATTTCCGACTCGATGCAGGTAGTCTCACGAAATCCGCTCCACTGAGGGCGGGAAAGCCGGCCAAGTCGGCCCCTCGCAGCCACCTCCACCGTGCGCCTGAACGCTGCGCACGTCCTACACGGCTCGATTGCGTGCTTTCGACCATAAATGGCCCAGGACACGTTCCGGCAGCTTTTTCCGATCTCCGGAGCGCCACCGACGTCGAGGACGGGCTTTCCAGACTGGAGATAAAGCCGGTGGCCATGCGGCCTGCGACGTCAATGGCCAGCGTCAGCCACGGGCTTTGCAGCGGCTTGCGGTACACAGCATCGACCACAATGACATCCACAAGCGTGCGGTCGACATGCACAATGTGAAGCACATGATCAGCACGATATTCCGTCACCGCTGGCGCGAACCGGTCGCAAGCCGCCTTCGCCCCCTCCCGGTCCCGCATCAGCCCCCGGCGGTCGACGAGCTCGACGCGCGCCCGCACGGCCTTCCAGGAGGGTGAAGCTACGCCGTCGCAATAACGCAGCGCTCGCACACGGTCGTGGAAGGCGCTGATCGTCGGCCGTTCTGGTTTGCGATAGGTATCCCGCATCGCGTGTTCGATCATCGCTTCAGTCTCGTCCGGACGCCTAAGACCGGTCGCGAGGCTGTGGCCGAGCAGAGAACTCCTCACTGGAGCCGAGCGGTATCGCTCCAGCAGCTGGCAAATGCGGCTTCGGTTCAGGCCGAGCTGCCGGCAGGCCGGACCCACGTCAGCGAGTGACAGCCGTCGCTTCGCCGCCAAGGGACGGATGACCGCCCCTCGCGCCACCGCCAGTTGCCAGGCCGCGTCATCTACGGCAAGCTTGTCAGGCCTGCAGCCCATTCAGCTTCCCTCTCGGACTTCGTCCTCTGAACAAGGCTAAGAATTCACTTATCATGGTAGGAAACTAGGATGAGCGAAAAGTGTTAAGAGTCCCCAACCTGCAAGCTAGCGACCTACGCTGAATGACACCCAGGATCTGTCAAATCTAGATGGCCGCCGGCGATACGCCGTACGGCTTCTCCCGGTCGCCAAGGGGAAAAAATGCCCGAAACCCCGATCCGCCTGCCCGACGCCGCTACGGTCGAGACCGTGCTCGCTAGTCTGGAGCCGGCCTCGGCCGACGCGGATCTGGCCCCTGCCCTCTCCGCCGCCTTCCCCGCCTTCACGTTCTCGGCGGCGCCGGTCGCCGATTTTTACTGGCGCGGCGCCGACCGCACGGTGATCGACGCCGACGGCGTCCGGATCGGCGAGCATGAGGCGTGGATAAAGAGCGAGTTGGCCGCGCTAGGCGGCGAGCTGGCCACCTTCTGGAGCCGCCATCGCGACAGCGGGAAGAAATTCGCCGAATGGCGCGGCGCGGCCGTGTTCGCCTTCGCCCCGACGGGCCCGGGCGTCGCCGACTTCGTCCAGCTCTCGCTTGGCCGCGAGGTCGAGGTTTTGGCCGGCCCCGTCGTTGATCCCGGCTATCGGCCCTGGAGCGTCGGCGATCTGCTCGAGCCGTCCTGGGTCAAGCGCGAGCCGGGGACGGACGCGCCGGTGCTCGCAGGCCCGGTCTACCGGCTGCGGCGCCGCAGCGGCCTCGCCCATATGCGCAGCTTTCTCGCCACCCGCCGGCGCCGTGAACGCGAGCAGCGCGAGGCACGCAGGCCTGAGCTCGAACGGCGCGTCATCCGCGAGGTCAGTCCCGACGGCGCGCGCGACACCGCCTTTCTCGACATGAACCCCGGCTGGTTCGACTTCGTCCCGCGCGAGAACCGGTTCTTCGCCGACTGGGAGCGGTCGAGCGCGTCGGCAGCACGGATTTTTGAGCACTGGGCCTTCGACATCACCGACTACGAGGAGCGCGGGGAGCGCCAGCTGAGCTTCATCCCGCGGCCGCTCAAGATGCCGGCCGACCGGCTGCTTGGCGACGACGGTGTGTCCGTGCACCGGCTGATGGAGCGCATCGAGGCGATCGACCTCGAGATCGGCCTGCCCTTCGCATGGTTTTTCCTGATGACGCATGGCCACTGGGTCGATCCCCACGTCGGCGACGCGATCGCGGAAGCCCTGCGCGCCGGGCGCGTACGCCTACCCAACCAGGATGCGGCGGTGCTGCTCGCCTGGGCCGACAAAAAATATCTGTTTTGAGCACGACGAAAGACGCGCGTCCGCCCAAGCCCGCCTCCGACGAAACGCTCCGCCGCGCCGAGGCTCTTCCGACGCCACCTGCCTATCGTCGCCTTGCAGACTGACTGAACTGACCCTATCGCGCATCGGCCTTTGTTTCGCCGTGTGACCGGCCAGGGCAAGGACGGTAGTGCGCACCGCATCACGACCAGGAAGCGCTCGCCTGGTGAAGCGGACGGCTTTGGCCGCCGGCGTGCGTGGCGATCTGTCCGAAGGCTAGCGCGGCCGAAGTTTTCCGGGCATTCGTTCGTTTCGTAGTCAGGCATGATCCTCCACTGCGCTACCGCACGACCCATCAAACTCCGGGTTTAGCTTTTCCAAATGATCCTTGGCCCGAGAAACCTGCTGCGGGAACGCGCGCAGAGCGTTGACCACGGACTCCAATTCGGAGCGTGCTGCAGCGGCGATATCGAAAACGGATTCTCTGTTGGCAGTAGCGTGTCACGGCGTTCAAATGTCGCTCGGATTGCCTGGACCAGCGATCCACATTCGAACGCGAACAGCCGCGACAGCGCCAGCAGGTCGTAAAAATCCTTCATGCGACTGTTCGCCTGGCCAAGCACGACGATTGCCTGGAGTTTTTCGGCAACCACGGTTTCCCTGGGATAGGCTCTCAGTCGAGGACCCTCGGCCGACAGAAGCGACGGAAACTCCAGCTCCTGCGCCATCGGCGTAACAGCGTCACCAAAGCCGATGTCAACTTGTACCGGGATCCGGGTCCTCCCGAGAGACGCTGTCGTCTGCACCCTGACGCCGCCATATTGCTGGCCTTCACGGATCACCTCGACGCTTAGGCGTTCGTATCGTACACCAGTCCGTCTTTTTCGGCCTCGATCCGGCAAATCGTTTCGAAAACGGATCGGATCGCCGCTACGGCCGGATTGCCGAATCCGAGAAGATCGAGGTCCTGCGTAGGGCGAAACGGATCGATGAGCCACGCTGTGAAGAGCATCGCGCCCTTCAGGATGAACTGATCGCGATGCGGGGAGATGCTCAGCCGATAAAGCAGCCTCTCGATGGCGTATCGCCTCAGGATGAGCTGATTGTCCGTCTGCTTGTTCCGCGCGATGTTGCGGAGCCGAGCAAGAATCGATGCTGGAAGATTCGCCGGCCTATCCTTCATCAGCAACTGTGCTTTCAAGATAAGGACGAACGATACTCCAGATGCGCAGCGCCTGCGCATATCGGGCAATGTCGTCGGGCTTAGCCTTTCTGGATCGCCATCCCATGCGCAGCGCTTCCATTGCAACGTCAAGGCCGACGGCGTTGCGAAAGCGGAAGCAGTCCACGATCGATTTGGCCGGATCGAAGATCCGGACAGGTACCGAATCGATGGTGTAGGTCTTGACGCCAAGGGTGAGCGCCTTTTCGCCGAAGCGAGCAACCCGGGTGGGCGGATAGTCGATCGTCGGCTTGCGGTCCTTGGAGCCGATTGCGATCCAGACGCTGCGCGGAAGCTGCAGCGTGATCTCATGAAACTGGAGCGCCGATACGAGGCAGATCACACCTTTCGGAACACGGGTCGCGACTTCGGCCAGGGAATGAGAAATGTCGACGTCGGCATCCGCGCGTTCGTAGAGCCCTCGTGAGGGGCGATGGAGGATGCCCTCGTCAACCAGACGAGCCAGTGTAGCCGGATTGATGCCTCGGCGTTTCAGGTCCGACAGGCGCATGATCCCGTGGCGCTCAATCAGACCGACGGCAAGGTCGCGCTGAGAGGTTTCAACGGATTCGGTCATGTATCAAACTGTCGGCAATTACCGGTAAGTTCCAACATTTTATTACACCGGTCTGTGAAAGTCAGCAAGCAGCCCTTCCAGGTGCTGTAAACGTGGCGCGAGACATCGGCGCGTCAGCATCGTGGCGCGATGGAAGAACATAGCGTGAGTTCCCGGCGCATGTCCTGCGTTAGCTTCCGAAAAACACCGTCATCGGCCGAATTGGCTGACGGTATTGCGATTTTGCTCTCGGACAAGAAAACGGATACCGTCAAAAAGACCGTCAGAACGGTCTCTTTGTACGCGATAGTCACGATAGATGATGAAAAATCTGATTTTGAAATCAGTTGCTTAGAGTGTTTAGCGAGTAACCGGGGCAAAACCGGTGGTGTTGCGCGGGTGGATCTGCTGTTGGGGTTCAGCGAGCAGCGATGAGAACGGGAAGCGGTAGTACCTTTCTGCCAGGGATGCCGAGGCGGTCGCCGAGATAATCCCAGAAGCTGACACCGAGCCTGTTGCAGGTCTTCATCATGCTGAGCATGGTGTCGCGGGCGGCACGGCCCTGGTCGCTGTGGGTTCCGCCGCTGATCTTGCGCCGGGTCACGACGCTGCGGATATCGTTCTCCGAGCCGTTGGTACGGAGCGGAATGTCCGGGCGTTGGAGGATCTTCAGGAAGCTTTGGCGGTCGGTCCGGATGCGCGCGAGTAGACGGTCGAGGGTCACGAACCTGGTCTTCATGCCGACGATCCGGTCGAACCGCCGGGCCAGTTCCTTGGCTCTTCGGGGCGTCGGTTCCAGACACCAGGCCTTGATGTCGTTGTAAAGCCACCAGATCCGGCTCTGGATCAGGGCCTTGGCGCGGCGCTGCGGTTCGGTGAAGCTATCGAGGGCATGGATCTGCCGCTCCATATGGACCCAGCACCGCGCGTGCTCGCCGATTGCGAACTGGCCCGCCCCATCACTGAGGATGACAGTGCCGTCGAGGGCCGTTGCCTCGGTCAGACCGCCCCACAACGCGCCTTCACTGGCGATCCGGAACGGGGCCAGAGGGCCATCCTTGGGCTCCAGGCCATGGGCGAGCAGATGGGTGTCCCATGACGCCTCATCCTCGAACACGGACGGCTCGCGCCCGGCATGCAGAAGATCCGTCGTGGCCACCGGCAGCCCGCGCTCCAGCATGTAGGCGCGTGAGGCGGCGTTCAGGACCGACCCGCCGTGCAGGAGCCGCAGGAAGTTCAGCCGGCTCTTCGACTTGGTGGTCGTAAACACGGCGAACCGGTCATTGCCGACTTGCGTGCACACGCCATTGACCGCGCCATGGCGGGCCCCGGTGTCATCGACGCTGACCCAACCGGCCGCAGCGAGCCCGGCCGTCAGAACCTGCTTCGCTTCGGCGACGAAGGCGTCGATCTTGCTGGTCAGGATCCGCACGACCTGGCGCTTGGAGATCAACACGCCGAAGTCGCGCAGCAACGCGACGATCCGCTCCACGGTCGATTGGCCCTGGTGATAAAGTGACAGCACCAGACGCCGAAGTTCCAGACCGAAGTGCCCGTCAACCCCGTCGGGCAGCGGAGCGACGACGATCCGGCCATCCGGCAAACGCCAGCGGTCCCGATGATAGCGGACCACCCGCACCCCGATCGTCAGATCCTGCACCACGAAGCTTGTCCGCCCCAGAAACCGCGAGCCCGGTGGCGGCTCATAACAAAGACGGCGCTCTTCGGTGACGATCGCCCGGCTCGAGCCACGCCGCTTCGGACCCGTCGCCGCAGGCGAGCTCCGCTTGGACGACTGCTCCATCCCGCTCGGCTTCAGCGTCGGGCGCGGCGGTAGACCTTCAGACGCCGGATCTCATCCTTCAGAGCCGCATTCTCGGCGCGAAGCCCGGCGACCTCTGCCCGCAACTGCACGATCATCTCGAGCAGGTCTGCAGGGGTCAGCGTTCGAGAATCTGGTGGCTCCGACATGGCCCGGCGGAATCCCGCCGCCCGCCAAACCGCCACCCACTGTGACCCAATACCCCCGAGTCATAACGCTGCGGCCGCCACCGGTTTTGCCCCGGTTACTACCGAACCCTCCTCTCCCCTTGAAATCATTGCGAAAAAACGGAGTTTAGACTGCCGTCTACTTTTTCGGCCCCTGCCCGGGATGACCCACTCGACGCGGTGACCAAGAACCTCGATCCGTTCGATCGACGAGGATCTCGACCTTACCCTCCGCAGGCGCGTCACCGTGTTGCAATATAAGCGCTATCCTGTCGGCTGAGATCAATCGCGTACAACATTTTGGGTTCGCTTTTTAAGCTTTTGCCGTGCCGCGGAGCTACTTGCTGAGCACCATTGATCGCTTCGATCCAGATAACCCGCATCGGAGGGGTCGCGAAGTGCCGACAAATGGCATCTCGACGGAACCTCATTGTGGCGTGCTGTCGACGCGTTCCAGAGTCGAAATCTGCGTCGGGAACCGCTTTAACGTTCTGTTAACTTTAAATTTCTTGTGAGAGAACCAGAATCAGGCATAATGACGGCAATTCGGCGGTTTCGTCAAAAATGCCGTCATTTGAGGTCCCGACCAGATGAATGCTCCCGTCTCTGCCGCTGGCAAACCGCGATTTGACGACACCATTTCTGCCCAAGGTCGCGAAATCAGCCGCAAGCTGAACCTCCTTCGGCTGGAGACATTTCCTCCGGACGCCACGAAGACCCTGCGCGACTTCTCGCTTGCTGAAGCTGCATATTTCCTTGGGGTGTCCACCAGCAACCTGAAGAAGCTGCACCTAGAAGGCAAGGCTGTCCAGCCAACGGTTCATGCAGGCGGGCGGAGATCATATTCGGCCGAGCAACTCTGGGAACTCCGTCACTGGCTGGATCGCCATGGTCGCTCCGAAAGCAAAAAATATGTTCCCTATCGCAGATCTGGTGACAAGCTACAGGTAATCGCCGTGGTCAATTTCAAGGGCGGTTCCGGAAAGACAACAACCGCGGCCCACCTTGGCCAACACCTTGCGCTCACCGGACACCGTGTTCTTGCGATCGATCTCGATCCCCAGGCTTCGCTTTCCGCTCTCCATGGCGTGCAGCCTGAGCTTGACCGTTTTCCCTCAATCTACGAGGCGATCCGTTATGACGACGAGCGCAAGTCAGTTGCGGGCGTGATACGGAAAACGAATTTCCCGGGCCTCGATCTCATTCCCGCGTCCCTAGAGCTGCAGGAATACGAATACGACACGCCGCTGGCGATGCAGAACAAGGCTTCGCTGGATGGGAAGAGCTTCTGGAACCGCATTGAAAGCGCCCTGCAGGAAGTCGACAACAGCTACGATATCGTCGTTATCGACTGCCCTCCTCAGCTCGGTTACCTAACGCTTACGGCGCTGGCGGCCGCCACCTCGGTTCTCATCACGGTTCACCCGCAGATGCTCGACCTGATGTCAATGTCACAATTCCTGCTGATGCTGGGTGACTTGCTCAAAACGGTAAACCGGGCAGGCGGCGACGTCGATCTGGATTGGTTCCGTTACCTGGTTACCCGCTACGAGCCGACGGATGTCCCGCAGGCTCAGATGGTCGGTTTCATGCAATCGATCCTGGCGTCGCAGATGCTCCAAAATCAGATGCTGAAATCTACTGCGATCTCTGACGCCGGCTTGACGAAGCAGACCCTCTATGAGGTCGAGCGCTCCAGTATGACCAGGTCGACTTACGACCGCGCCATCGAATCCATGGAAGCCGTAAATTCGGAAATCCGGAACCTTATCCACACAGCGTGGGGCAGGCGGCCGAAAATAGACGGCAGTCTAAATGCGGTTTTTCCGCAGTGATTTCAAAGAGACGGGCGCATCCATAGGAACATAGATGGCCAGAAAGAACATCTTCAACCGAATCCTCGCCGAAGACGACGACACGGACGTCGTCCCTGACGAGCGTTTCGCTGCGATGCCCAAATTCGGTGCGGCGAAGTCCATTTCCTCATCTATCGACGAGCTAACAAAACAGGCGGCCTTGCTGGCCGACGGCGAGGCCATCATAGAGATCGATCCTGCCGTCGTTGACGGTTCCTTCGTCTCGGATCGGATGACGGTTAACGACGAGCAGTATGCGGAGCTGGTCGAGGCGATCCGGGCACGCGGGCAGGACACCCCGATCCTCGTCCGCCCGCATCCTTCGGCTGAAGGCCGCTACATGGTGGTGTTTGGGCATCGTCGTCTGCGTGCAGCTAGCGAACTGGGGCGGAAAGTCCGCGCCGTCGTAAAGACGCTCGAGGATCTTGATCACGTCATCGCCCAAGGGCAGGAGAATTCCGCTCGGGCGAACCTCTCGTTCATCGAGAAGGTAGTTTTTGCACAGCAGCTTGATGAGCGTGGATTTGGCCGGGAGACAATCCAGTCCGCGCTCTCCGTAGATTATCAGACGCTCTCGAAAATGATGACGATCCCAAAATCCGTCCCTGCGGAGATCATTGACGGTATCGGTGCCGCCAAAGGTATTGGACGCGATCGCTGGCTTGAGCTGCGGAAACTGATCGACAATCCCCGCAACGCCGCGGCAGCGAAGGAATTCATCACCACCGACAGCTTCCTGTCCGAAGACACAGACGGACGCTTCAACAAGTTGTTCGACGCCCTCCATAAGGGCGGGAAGGCCGTCCGGAAGACGATTTCGAAGCCCGTGGCCAAATCCTGGGCTCCTAGCGACAAAATAGTTAGCGTGACCACGAAGATCGGTCCGAAGGACTGCACGCTAAAGATTTCAAAGGCCGAAGGGAAACCCTTTGGCGAGTGGATTTCTGACAATCTGGACAGCCTCTTTGAGGCCTACAGGCGGTCGAAACAGGAGAACTGAAACCGCAAAAGAAAAAGGCCCCCAAACGGCGAACCGTGGAAGCCTCTCTCATTCTGTGACAAGCTGAGAATCGCAAATCCACGAATCACTGTCAAGAGTCTCGGCGCCATTTCGGCGAGCTGATTTCTTTTGCCTAGCGATAGGTGGAAGGTAAAATGGGGACGCATACCGCAACGACGCCCTTTGGGCGGCGGCCAATGACGCTTGGGCAACTCGCAAGCCAGCTCGCGGCCAGCGAAATTGATGTGGAAGCTCGGGCTTCAAAGTGGCAGGTCTTCCGAGATATCCGTGAGGCCAAGGAGGCTCTCGGAGCGACTGATCGTGCCCTGGCGATCTTGAACGCGCTTTTGTCATTTCATCGCGCCGATGAGCTGACGGCAGAAGACGGTCTGATCGTGTTTCCGTCCAATGAGCAGCTCAGCCTCCGCGCCAACGGCATGCCGCAGTCAACGCTCAGGCGTCATCTGGCTAATCTAGTGGCCACGGGCCTCATCATCCGGCGTGACAGCCCGAACGGAAAGCGATTTGCGCGAAAAGGGCAGGGCGGAGCAATCGACCAGGCCTATGGCTTCGATCTTTCACCCATCCTTGCTCGGGCAGAGGAGTTCAGGGCTCTGGCAACTGCCGTCCAGGGAGAGCGCAAGGCACTTCGCCTGGTCAAGGAGCGCCTCACGATCTGCCGTCGCGACGTCGTCAAGATGATCGAGGCGGGCATCAACGAAGGCGTGCCTGGCAATTGGCAAGGCTTCCTAGGCCGGTATGAAGCGATCGTCGCCCGCTTGCCGCGGACGGCCGCACGCCTAACCATCGAGGCTATTTGCAAGGAGTTGGAAGATCTCTGGGCCGACGTGCACCAGACACTGGAATCCTTCATCAATTCAGAGAATCCGGACGCCAATGAGTCCCATTCTGAGCGCCATATACATAATTCAAACCCACATGTTTCTTCTACCGATGAATCTGAACACGGCTTAGGAGAAATAGATGAAGCGAGCGGCGTTGGCGCCAAAACCGACAACGTACGCGCCCTGCCGAGCAGGGATTTGCCCTTGGGCATGGTGGTGGATGCATGCCCCGAGCTGTTGACCCTGGCCCGCGACGGCCAAATCAGGACGTGGCGCGATTTTGTTGCGGCCGCGGAGCAGGCCCGGCCGTTCATGGGGATCAGCCCAAGCGCCTGGCAGGAAGCCGTCGAGGTGATGGGGCCGGAAAAGGCAGCGATCACGGTGGCGGCGATCCTGCAGCGGTCAGACCGGATTGCCAGCCGCGGCGGTTATTTGCGCAATCTGACGGAGCGGGCTCGCAACGAGAAATTCTCAGTGTGGCCGATGATCATGGCTCTCTTGCGCGAAAAACTCGATGCGCACCCCAAGGCAGCCGAGAACACAGGAACGTCCGCAGCATATCCCGCCGACGGCGACCGAGGTTCTGCCGTGGAGATCAGCGAGGCCCTGCGCAAGAACATGAAAAAGAAGGGCTGGAGGCGGTGAGCAAATCCACCTTGGACGGCATTCCCCAGGTCTCAGACAATCAGCCGCGAGGCCCGGCCGAGGTGCCGTTCGGCGTCGTTGTTGTAGCGCGAGGCCTGCTGAATGGATTTGTGCTGCGATTGCTGCACGGCCTCGGTTGGCGGAATGCCGCAATCGCGGTTTGGGTAAGGTAAGGTGTGAAATCGCTCTCCCGATCGTGGGGGGAGGGGACCATTTTACAGCCCCGACGCCTTGGTGAGATTGGTGCGGAAGCGGTCGCGCCGCCGCTGGTATTTGCGCGTCATCTCGGCCGAGGCGTGACCGAGCTGCTTCTGGACGTAACGTTCCTCGATGTCGGCCGAGGAGGCAAGGCCAGCGCGCAGCGAGTGACCAGAAAACAGCCCCGCCCGTTCCCCTTCCGGTAAATCGGAACGGACGCCAGCGGCAAGCGCGGTCTGCTTGACCAGACGAGCGACATGCTTGTCGGAGAGCCGCTCGACGTCAACGGTCTTGTTGTCCTTGAAGATGCGCCGAAAAAGGGGGCCTCTTGCAATCCGGCCCAAGCGAATCCAGCTCTCGAGGGCAACGACAGGGCAGGTCTGGTCGGAAGCGCCGCGGCCGACCTCGACCTCGCGCCAGCCTGTCTTGCCGCGCAGCGTCACCAGAACGCCTTGGCTGGGAAAGAGCTCGATCCAGCCGTGGCCGTCACTGTGATCGTCGCGAACAACGTCCAGGCCGACGATCTCGGACCGGCGCAGTCCGCCAGCGAAACCCAAGAGCAGGATGGCTCGGTCGCGCAGACCTCGCAGATCATGGCCGAGCGTGTTGATCATCGCCTTGATGTCGTCGCCAAGCACGGCCTCCTTCTGCCGCGGCGGCTTTGCATGCTTGCGGCGAATGCCCGCGAGCACCGTCGCAATGTGCCGATCAGAGCGATCCATCGGCACGCCGCGCTGGGTGAAGTTCCAGGTCAACCCGGAGAGGCGCCGCTCGATTGTCGCGACGGAGAGAGAGGCGATGCCGCGTTTCGGATCGCCGGCCGCGCAGGCGCCGATATAGAGGCCAATGACCTGGCTTGAAGGCGGCATGGGCTCGAAGCCTTCGCGACGGCACCAGGAAGCGAAATGCCGCCAGTCCTTGGCGTAGGCGTCTCGCGTGTTCTCTGAGCTGGCGGCCTTGGCGTAGTCTGTCGCGGTCTCGACGAGGGCCTCGAGACGCGCCGGCGTGCCCGAACCCTGACCCATTTCCAAGACCAGATCGACGATGTCGGGCAGGTCTGCAGCCTCGTTGTCGATGGGCGGGGTTTCACAGGGGTTTTCCATGGTCGCTCGCGTCCTCTCAATGCCTCATTTCATCTGGCGCGAATCATCTTCGAGGTTCATGGCCGGATTCTAGTCGAGTCAGCGGATCTTTCGTAACAGTCCAGCGGAAGAAGTTCACAGCGAGGCCGCTGGGTTGCGCCATTTCCGCTTCGCGCGCATCATCGGCGCGCTGCCGTGGGAATGAAGGTCAGCGCCTGCCGGACGGACACGTTCCATGGCCTCGGCGTGTCGCTCATTTCGGCCAGCCGGTCGGGTCAGCTTAGCACCAGTGCAGCGGGCCTGGTGACCACACGACAAACCCGCCGTGTGTGGCACCACGAGATTTGGTGATGATGTTCGGCAATTGATGTTCGTTCACAGGATCCAACTGGCCTAATTTGGGGGACGGGCCTTCTTGTCCTCAGAGCGGCGGATCCGGGCTTCCGGCGGAACGGGGAGCAGTGCGGCCGTCACCAGAACGCTTCAGTTCCTGCGTAATCCGAATTGCGTCGCTGTGCGCTCCGCCTTGGCTGCATGCGATTACAGCTCACCCGAAAAATGAGACCGGGACGGGCTCCGCTAACGAGAGCGACTCAGCTATGGTTTGAGCCCGAACAGGGGACAGGGGCAGGACGCTTTGACCGACGAGGTGACATCTGTCGGCCGCGCGATTGCCACGGCCCTTGACCGAGCAGAGCAATTGCGGCGCCTGCCGGGTCGGCCTGCGCGTGTGCGGATCATGACCGTCTTTGGCGACGATCGCTCCGGCCTCACCATCAACGCCAGCATCGCCGCGCGTTCGCCCGCGGAGCTCCGCGCGCAGGAAGGGCTTGGGACGCGCTGTATTCCATGGGCTGAACTCGACGCGCGCGCCGGCGAAATCGTCGGGCTGGTGGATGAAGTCGTCCGAGAGGTGACGCTTGCCGTGCGAGACGCACCTGCGACGCAGCGCCCGAGCCACTCGGAAACCGACGTTGAAATCGAGGGCTTCGACGAGCTGGTCGATGAGCTCCGCGTCACTCTGACGGGCGTGGCCATGGCCGTGCTGGAAAGCAGACGCAAGACCAACAGCCTTTCGCCGCCGTTGGGTAGCGAGGCGACCATGCTCGCAGCGCTAAAATTGGCTGCGTTCGCTGCCTGTACTGCGAATGTTGGGCTTAGCGACGCACAGGACGAACTGCGGAACGCGATCACGTCACCGACGTGCAGCGCAAAGCCGGTCCAGGTGAATACATGCAGCGACCCGTGTTGAATTCAATTCGTGAGCGGGGAGGGAGATGCGCCGCAAAGCGCTGCGGCTTTCGTCAGAGCAAGGCAAGGCGCCGATAATCGACACGATGATCCTGGTTTGAAGCCCGCATGGGCTCGAAGCCTTCCCGATGGGCCCCCAGGAGATTAAAGCGACGCCTCGCATATGTTCTCCGAGTTGGCGATCCTGGTCTAGCGCGTCGCGGTTTCGAGGCGTCGGGACGCGCCAGTGCGCAGGTAACCTGCGCCCATTTCTTGATCAGATCGGCGATATGGGGGAAGTCTGTTAGGACCCTTGCATCGATTTTGGATTTTGGCAGAGTTAGCAACATACGTCCGATGAACAATTATCGGACATAGAACGTTGCCGACAGGCTGTGCGTTTAGGCCCGGAACTATGACGCAAAGCGCACCGCTAGTTTGCCCTCGAAAGGATTGTTCGCCTCGTCCTGACCCGTTCTCTAGCGCGTCTGCGCGATTGAGCTTGTGCCCGGCGGCGCGAAAAAGCACGTCCACCTGAACCTCTGATAGGCTTCGAACTTCATGTGGGGGGTGATCGTTCGGTAAAGCGTCATCAGACGCTCGCAAATATGATACCGATCATCCGGCGCGGCCTGGACGCGATCTCTAGGAATAAACCACTCAGCTTCTTGCGGCTCATTCAGGTAGGTGGGACGCGGCATCCTCACAAAATAGCCGTCTTTGGTCATTCTGACGTTGCTGGAATCGATCGGGTGGCAATCCTTATTGCCGCAGCAGTCATAATGAAGAACGGGATCAGTCTTCCCGGTGTACCAATCGTGAGCGTTCGCTTCGGCGGCTAAGACAAGCCACATCAATGCAGTAGTGATTTGGAACTGCGCCATGAATTAGCCCTCGCATTTGCTTATCATATTAGTATGTGCTAATCTAGGAGCAAGTCGTATCGCCCAGCGCAGAAGTCCAGGGCCACCTGGCGTGTCCGCGCGAAGGGTGCCGTGGCTGGTGACAACTTCGGTCACCGCAAGGGGGAGGCCCTTCGATGCATGTGGTCAGCACGCGGCGACGCGCAGGGCTGGCGGGCTTGATGGCCACGGCTGCGGCGCTGGAGAGTGGTTCTGCGTTAGCGCACAGCGCCGATCGGGCCTGGACCTATCTATCAAACGGCCTCGGCCATCGCTGTATCTATCCGGAATTTCTCAACCTGATCCGGGATAAATCATGATCTGGCCATTTGGCGGGCGCGGCGGCGCCCTCGGGTTGGAGGCTATCATCGCCGCAGCGTGTGCCTTCGGAGTGCCGGCGGCATCGGCACATAGCTGGTACGAAAAACAGTGCTGCGAGAACGAGCATTGCGAGCCGATGACGGATGGCGCCGTTAGCGAAACAAGCAAGGGCTTCAAGGTGCCGTCCGGTGAGTTGCTGCCTTACGGGGACAGCAGGGTGCGTCACTCGCACGACATGCGTTACCATTGGTGCCATGACCAAAAGGCAACGGTAGAACGGCATCGTGAAATACCATTTGGCCCTGACAGTACGATCTGCCTGTACGTCCCGCCTAAGTCATCCTGACATTCAGTACAGCTAGGCCTGTCGCAAAACCCCGCTGCGATGAATTCACACCAATCGGCCCGCGCCACTCCGGCCATTTTTTCGCCAATGGCAAGGCCCCCGATGCCAAGCGCATTGTCACCGTTCCGGCGATCTGCCGAAAAAATTTCCCGGTGATTGGATCTTGGACTGCCACATAAAGCGTCAGGCCCGTGTAGCCTCACATCTCGAAGACGCTGCCCGTCGCGGCATTGCGCCTGGAACTCATGCCGAGCTAGCCAATCTACACACTCACTGGACACTTGGAATCCGGATAAGGTTCGCTCCTTCCGACCGCGCCAACTGCCGGATTTCGAGACGCGGGCTGCAGTCTAAGCAGAACTTGTTGGCCGGCGGGATCCCGGCACTTGCCGCGGGCGAGGATATCGCGGATGACGATGTTCGATAGAGGCTGAGATCGTGGACAGGTAGGTCCTGCCCTGAGCGGCTTGGCAAGGACACCTGCTACAGCAGCACTACGTCGCATACATCGCGGCCAGAGAAGTTGAGGTCCCATGCGGAAGTCAAAATGCGTAGGCTGTGGCTGCCAGGTGCCGAGCTTCGAGATCGTGGAATACGGCTCGATGGAAGCAGGATTTAAACGGCTTTGCCGGCGCTGCTTCAATCGCAAGGCAGCCACGGCTGCTGGCCTGGACAACTTCGAGCATGTCGAATTCGATCAGATCCGACTGAAAGACGCCGACGGGAAAATCCATGAATTCCACTTCACGACGTTCCTGTTTGGCACGGGCGTAGCCTTGGACGCGTTCGAACTCCGAAACGGCAACCCGGGCGGCTACCGGTTCCAGGTGATTGCGGAACCCAACGAAGATCCTCTCGCCATGCTCGGCCGCCTGATCGCGAAAATACGGCGCACCCTGGCCGTAAAACATCTCGAGGACGGTGAGTACGGCTTACAGATCGGACAAGCCGGCGTCGTTCGGGGGCTGATCGATTGGGACGCAGCGCAAGATGGACATGTGCCCCTCCTTATAATCGATGGGCGGGAGATTTCTTGGGATGACTTCGGTCGCTGCCTGATGACCTTCGAAGGAGCTCAATTCAAATTGGAGATTAGCGACATGAGTGAGGAACTCTGACGTTCCTCATCGGGGATTAGGATCGCTAGATGAAAGAGCGCGACAAGGCTTGATAAAGCCCGACCTCCAGTCAGATACTGTCCCCGAGCGTTCCCGTGTTTGGCGACGACATCAAGGCGATGGTCAACACGCTCGGCAACGATCTGAGAAGTCTGCTGCGGGCTATCTTGCTGTTGGGCTTCGCCGGCGGCTTGCGGCGTTCCGAGATCGTCGGGCGCGGCCCTGCCGATCGACCGGCCCCGTTGTTGCTCTTGAGTGCTGGATCCGCTTGGCCGGGTCGCGAGAGGCCTTCTCTTCCGCCGCATCTTGAAGCACAACAAGGGCCGTCCACGTTGAGCGTCTCTCCGACAAGGGCCCTGGGAAGCAACCGCACTTTGCCCCCAGCATCCATTCCGTGCGTACGATCAAACGATCGGCCAAATTCCCGTCCTGTTGTCAGGATTGCTTCGAACGATACAGTTTCTGCTGTTGAGGTGAGGAAACAGCGCAAATCCAGCCCTGCAAGCAGCAGTTCGAGCGGATCCATCACCAGATTCCATTGGTCCCAAATCGTGACATAGCATACGTGGCGCCATGCACGCCTCAACGATCTGGAGAGGCCGAGTCGCGGAAAGCACGGAAAAGACCTTTGATCCTTTCCACCAGCGCCGTGGACGCCAGAGGGCGGCCACGATGTCAGACCCGAACGACCTGCAAACATCCCGATAGGACACCGGCGTATAATGCTGCCCTGCGTTTCAGCCGCGCAGCGGGCGCAAGCCAACGAAAACCGAGGCCGATCCTGCCCCCCCGTGTCGTTGAGTGGCAGACACGAGGAACGGTGACATAGTTCTCCGTGTCTAACCCGAATTCATTCCCAATGACGCCCCTTTATTCGAACCGCCGCCGTCGGCCCGGTCAACCCAAGCCTGACCCTTAGGGGCAAGCCAGCGATGGTTTCCCCATAATCGCGTCGCGATCACGGCGCGCAAGCGCGCCGCCCTTCGGGTGGGTGATCCCCCTCCACCGCTGGCACAAGCATGGGTCTAGCTCCGGGATAAATCCCGTCGTGACCGGTCCTCCGTCTGGCGCTTTTTCATGGGGCGTTCACGGGAATGATCCCGATCAGCTAAGGAGAACCGACATGTCAGCAACCATCGCTCGCCTCACCGCCAACGACAAAGGCTTCGCCGGCACCCTCGCCACCCTCTCGATCCGCTGCCCGATCTCGGTCGTCGAAAACGCCAAGCGCAGCGCCGACAGCCAGGAGCCCGATTACCGCGTGGTCGCAACCCGCAACGGCTTCGAACTTGGTGCAGCCTGGGTCCGCACCTCGCAACGCACCGGAGCCGAGTACATCTCCGTCTCGCTGCGCGCCCCCGAGTTCGGCACCCTCTACGCCAACATCGCGCCGGCTCCAGGCGGCAACGAAGGCGAATACGTGATGATTTGGAACCCGCCGGCGAACTGACCGGCTCGCTTCGGAAAGCCCTGCCTGCAAGGGCGGGGCTTTCTCTATCAGTGCCCTCTAAGCCAATGGAAAGGAGCGTTCGCCATGATCGTCAACAGGCTGCAAGACATTGAAAATCGCGGCAGAAATGACTATCTTAACTGCCGAAAGCGAGGCGCTGTGTTCAACAACATTCCCGACTTCATTACCACTCGAGCGCAGGCCGATGCGGTGATTGAGGCGTTCTTCCAGTCCGGTGATCTGGATGTGTTCTCGCGGCATCGTCAGGCTATGATCGACGATTCACATCGCGGTAGCCTTGCCATCATGCGCGGCTCCGGCAATGAACTCGGGCCATTCGAAGAATTCCTGTCTGCGCTCGAGAAACATGGCGTCGTTACCATGGACGAGGCTTTTACCATTGGCGATCGCTATATCGCCTACAAACGTTCAAAGGCGGCCTGATCGGCCGCTTTTTCATATCCAGGAACAATCTAGACAAATTCTCGCGTCGAGGTTGACCGCGGCGTTTATGGCGATTCAAATTCCAATTGTTCTATTTCGTTATTCGGTGACATGTCTTCTCAGGATCCTTATTGCTATCCTGGCACTTCGGTACTGATCAATAAGTTCGACGTGCGCGATCAGGAACAGCTCAATCTTCGTGAGCAGATGGCGACGGACAAAGCCATCCGTGATCTTGAGAAACACCCGGCCAAAGGCAATTTCGACACTGCCCATCTCATGGAAGTGCATCGTCGGATATTCTCTGATGTGTATCCATGGGCCGGGCAACAGCGCATCTACAATATGTCGAAGCCCGAAGCGGTCCTCGGCGGGCATTCCGTTGCCTATGGCGACCATGCCCAGATGAGCGAGTTGCTCGACCAAGACACGAAGGAAATCGGCAAATTTCGATGGGACGACAACAATAGGGCGCAGTCGGCGGCACATTTCACTAAGCTGATCAGCAACCTTTGGCAGGCTCACGCCTTTCGCGAGGGCAATACCCGCACGATCGGCGTCTTCATGCACCAGTTCGCAAAGGAACGCGGTTTCGAGCTCGATCGTGAAACCATGTGGCCTGCTGCCAGTGAGACGCGCGATTTCCTGGCAAAAGCCACAGTGGGAGACGGCAAGGACTTCGCGAAACGGGTGCTGGAGGCGCACCAGATCAACAAAGATCGCAATCATCCTCAGCTTGGCCGCGTCACCAGCATGACTGCCCAGGCGCTAAGAATGATGGGCAAGCCGGAAATTCAGTTCCCAAAGCAGGGCGACGAACTCAAGGGGCGGGTAGTGACTGTTAGCTACGGTACCGCGCTTGTCGCCAATGCTCGCGGGATTAACGCCGTCGACGTGAAAAACTTTGCAAAGACGCCTCAGTCCAATGATCGCGTGAGCGTCTCCATCGACCATGTCATCATAGCCAAGAGCAATTCAAATCGTGGCGATGAAAAAATTCGTAGCGATGGCAAAGCGGACCGTGTTCAAAACGATGTTCCAACCAGAACAGTCAAGCTCGCTCCCCCGAAAACTAACGATCGAGATCGATCCCGCTGACGCGCCCATACACACAAATGAAGCGATTGGCCCAATGCCGACACCTGATCAGGACAAGTCGCATCCGCGGCCCGGCGCGAAATCGACCTGACTTCGCCGAATATTGAGGGGCTATTGACGGGCCCTTTGTCGGCAATGGGAACGGATGAGGCGGAGTCCTTGTAGCGCTTGAACGACGTACCAGGTGAGACTATATTGGGTCTCAAGTGAACAAGGAGGTTCTGATGCTCGCGCTCGCGTCCGTTGCCGACGTCCTCGGCCTGCCGGGCAAGGCCGCGCCGATCTCGGCGATCGGGCTGGTCAGGCGCATCGAGGATGGCTTGCCGATCGTCGCCCTCGACCGTGTTGCAAACCTCGTGGCCCCCAACGACAGCCAGTTTAAGTATCGGCTGGTGCCGCGGGCGACTTATGAGCGCCGAAAGGGCCGAAAGGTCCTGTCGGCGGAGGAGGGAACCCGCCTCGCACGCTTGGCGCGTCTGTGGAGCCTCGCCGTCGATGTCTGGGGCAGGGAGGACGAGGCCCGTGACTTTCTGTTTCGCCCGCACCCAATGCTCGAGGATCGGTGCCCGGTTGACGTGGTCATCCAAAACGAGATTGGCGCCGAGTTCGTCTTCGACATCCTTCAAGGCCTCAAGTATGGCAGTGCTGCGTGACGGCGCAAATCCTCGACCGAACATTGCCAGCCTTTCGCATCGGAGATCCGGCAGGAGACTTTCCGATCTTCGATGCGGCCGGCTCGACCATCGCGCCCGGGCGCTGGAACACGCCTGGAAGCCCGGTCATCTATGCATCCGAACACTTTTCTACGGCGCTTCTCGAAAAGCTCGTTCACGGCAGCGGCCGGCTGCCGCCGAACCAGCACTATATCGAGATCACTATTCCGCGTGGGACCAGCTATGAGGTCTTCTCGCCGCCGTCACTTCCAGGCTGGGATACGATGCCGGCGACCGTAAGCAAGGCGTTTGGGGAAAAATGGTGCGTGGAGCGGCGTAGCGCTATCCTGGTCGTGCCGAGCGTCATTGCCCGCCTCGATAACAATATCCTGATCAATCCAGTCTGTTCTGAGTTTCGCACCATCACAAGCAGCCTCCACAAGCCGGTCTATTGGGACCGACGGTTGTTCGGCCCCTGAGAAGGACCCATCGCGGGATCCTCAACACAATCGGGCCGGCCGAGATTGTAGTAGCGTGATGTCTGCTGAACGGATTTGTGCTGCAATGCTCGTATCGCCTCTGTCGGGGAATGCGCGTCATGGACGCCGGAGGGATCGATGCGCAATACCGAGCTCGCGCCGGGTGGTTAGGGTGTCCCAGGGGCTTCACCCCGCCGTATAGCGCCGCATCCCAACGATGAGGTACTCTCGGTTCCAGGGCCTGGGTCTTCGATCTTCGCGCGGTTGGCTGTAGCGCGACGATTATGGAGACCGGTCAGTTGGCTTTCTTATGTCCGACCCCGTGGGAACCAAAGTCCGTTACTTCAGATGGCCCATCATACGATGCCGGAACAGCCCGTGCGCGGCGACAACTACGGTGGCCGGTTCAGCGACGACTATGATGGCCGGTGGGATCGCCCGTCGGGCCCGGTTGTAGGGAGGGGCGGAGCCCCGACCGGAGAGCGGGTCTGACGGGCGGGCGCGACAGAAGCCCCTTGCGAGGGGAATCTGATCGGGGCGCGTGGAGTGGTGGTATCGGAACACCTATCGAACATAGCAGCGATAGGTACCGATGCCTGGCCTCCACATCACCGATCAACAGGTACATCGTTACATGTCTCAGCGTCGTCACCACACCCAGGCCGTTGCGGCCGCCAAGGCCGGTATCAGCGAACGAAGTGCACGCCGGATCGACAAGAATCCGCAGCTGCCATCCCAGAAGAAGCGCGAGCGGCACTGGCGTACCCGGCCTGACCCCCTCGAACAGATATGGCCACGCGTGGAGGAGCTGCTGAAGATCCCAGGCATCCTCTCCGTCACCATTTTCGAGACTTTGCAGGACGAGTTCGGGGAGGCCGCCGTCCCCGATGGCGTCAGGCGGACACTCGAGCGCCGGATTGCCCGGTGGCGGGCCCTGAATGGGGGCGAGAAGGAGATCTTCTTCCCACAGCATCACGAGATCGGCCGGCAAGGCCTCCTGGATTTCACCGTCGCTGACGATTTGCACGTCACCATCGCCGCCCAGCGCTTCGACCATCGCCTCTTTCATTTTCGCCTCGCCAGCAGCGGCTGGGAGGATTCAGCGGTCGTGCTGGGTGGAGAGAGCTTCACCGCACTGTCCGAGCATCTGCAGGATGCGCTGTGGAAGCTGGGAGGCGCACCCGCCGAGCTGCGCAGCGACTCGCTATCGGCCGCCTACAAGAACCTCGACGCCGACGCCCAGCGCGATTTCACCCGCAACTATGAAGCGCTGTGCCGACATTATGGCATGACGCCGACGCGCAACAACAAAGGTGTCGCCCATGAGAACGGTTCAATCGAAGCTCCCAATGGCCACCTGAAGCGCCGGCTCGATCAGGCCCTGCGCCGCCGCGGCAGCCGCGATTTCGACAGCATCCAGGACTACCGCCGCTTCGTCGATCAGGAGGTGGCCAAGCAGAACCGACGCCGGGCCAGGCTCGTGGATGACGAGCGCCGCGTCCTCAAGCCGCTGCCGCCGAAGCGAACCACGGATTTTACCCTGGTCAGCGCAGACGTCACCCGCAACAGCACCATTAGCGTCGACCGTATCACCTATTCGGTACCCTCGCGCCTCATCGGCTACCGCCTCCATGCCCATCTCTACGATGACCGGGTTGAGCTCTTCCTCGGGCCGGACCAGGTGATGACAGCCGCCCGGGTCCGCGTCAAACATGCGGAGCGAGGACACAATATCGATTTCCGGCACTTCATCGGCAACCTGAAGCGCAAGCCCCAGGCCCTGCGCTATCTGGTCTACCGCAATGCCTTGTTCCCCACCCATGCCTATACCAGGGCATGGCAGGCGCTCGATGCCGCTCTCGATGCCCGGCAGGCCTGCCGCGACATGGTCGCTCTCCTCGATATCGCCGCTAACGGCAACTGCGTCGATGCTCTGGCCCTGCGTATCGAGGCCGCGCTCGATAGAGGCAAACTCCCCAATGTCGCCAAGCTGAAGAGCGAGTTCCTGCCCACGGTCAGAAGCCGTGTCGACGTCACCATCCCGCCGCCCGATTTCGCCGGGTACAACCATTTGCTCGCCAACGCACAGGTGCTGTGATGAGCAGGACCAAGGATCAGGCCGCCGCCGTGCTGCCCACCCTGCTGTCGGCACTGCGCCTGCCCAGCATCAGCCGCAACTGGAAGCATCTCACCGACACCGCCGATCGCGATGGCTGGCCCGCGGCCAACCTTCTCGCCTGTCTGCTCGAGATCGAGATGGCCGAGCGCGCCTCTCGACGCATCCAGCGCCATCGCGAACAGTCCGGCTTGCCTGCCGGCAAGACCTTCGCCACTTTCGATTTCGACTTTCCTTCCGGCGTCCGAAAGCCCCATTTGCTTTCCCTGGCCACGGGCGAAGGCTGGATCGAAAGCGGCGGCAACATCCTCATTTTTGGTCAGAGCGGCACCGGCAAGACGCACGTGATCGCCGCCATCGGCCACGCCCTCATCGATGCCGGTCGCCGCGTCCTGTTTTCCACAACCACCGAAATGGTGCAGAAGCTTCAGGCCGCTCGCCGCGAGCTCAGTCTCCCCTCGATGCTCGACAAACTCGACAAGTACGATCTCATTGTACTCGACGAGCTGTCTTACGTACGAAAGGACCAGCTGGAGACCAGTGCCCTGTTCGAGCTCATCGCTCACCGATACGAACGACACTCAATCGCCATCACCGCCAACGAGCCCTTCTCCGGATGGTCGGACGTTTTTCCAGGTCCCGCCATGACGGTCGCGGCCATAGACCGTCTCGTGCACCACTCCACCATCATCGAGATGAACGGTGAGAGCTATCGTAAGCGAGCCGCCGTCGCCCGCGGCGCCGGCCCGCAAAACGTCAACGATGAACCAGACGACCCGCCCAACCCGTCATCCTAATTGCCGCTGAGGACAATTACTCGCCGCAGATCCGCGGCCGACGCCAGCTCGCCACAATGCCCCAGCGACAATTACAACTCCGATAATTGTCGCTGGCCAGTTGCCAGACAACCGACCCGGTGATACCCAAATCACACCACTCGGCGCCGCCTTCCACCGGCCATCATAATCGCCGCCGACCGGTCTCCATAATCGTCGTGCTACAAGCCCGCCTCGAGCACGAGCGGTACTCCCAAAATGTGGGCATTTTGGCTCCCCCACTCGCCGGCTCCGCCGGTCGCCAGTGGCGATCCTCGACCCGAACTGCTCCAGCATCGTGCACGTCTCTCGTCTTCAAACAGAGGAGAGACACATGCTTGCCATCTACGACCAAATCCAGCAGTTGCGCGCTTTATCTTGACAGTCGGCACTCTGCACCGACTCTAGCGGTCTTCCAAACGTCGATGCACATGCTGAGGGAGGCGCTTTCCAGGCCGGCCGCAGCGCTCCCACATAGCTGGCGGAGGCTGGCCCTGGAGAGTGCCGGGCAGCTCTAGCACCTCCCGTCTCCGGCTCGGCCGCGGCACGGATCGGCAAATCGCTCGACGGTGCTGCGGCTGAGCTGCAACCGCTTCCCGGCATGATTGCTGACCGTGGTCGCCTCCGCATCCTGTTGGCCGACGCGGCACGCTCCCTTCACGTCGGCGTGCTGGCCGATTGTTTCTTCGACCCCGCCACCGCTGCCTGTCTCCGCCACGCCGCCTCAGGCGACCACGCCGCTCCGATGATCTCGTTGTGCGAACCGTCGCGATGCCCGAACGCCTGTATCACTGTGCGCCATCGCCCCGCATGGGCGGATGCCGCGGACAATGCCAGGGCAATCCTCAAGGAGAAGAGGCTGACGGAACTGTAGCGGCTTGCCGTGGGCGAAGACCTGCGACGGATCGAGAAGATGCGGCTGACCTCCTAGGAATACGGTCGCGCCCCCTGGTCGGGGTCGCGGGTTCTCTTCTTTCTGCCGTTCCATTCTACGGCTGCTCAGCCCGCGTCAAGGACGAGCGTGGGCCCCCGGTTTTATCTCCGCTCTGGTTCCCTTCGCTCCGACAAAACCGGCACCCCACTCGCCGGCGCTGCCGGTCGCGTTCCGCGATCCCTGACGCGCGCTTCGTGCGCACGTGGCCTCGTCGACGTCATCAAAAGGAGACGATCAACATGACCACTCTCGATCAAATTAACGAATTGCGTGCCGAGCTTCAAAGCTGCTTCTTCACCAAAGCCGAACGTGCCAGTGCTGAAGCCGAGCTTGCCAGCCTCCTCGCACAGGCCCAATCCGAGAAAGAGCAGTTCGAGCGACACCTCGGAGAAATCCTTGCCGATCTAGAATGAGGTCGGCGATGAACAGAGAGGGTTAACCCTCTCTGTTCTCTCATTTTGGCGAGTTTTCGGTTGACTGTCAGGATAACGGGCGGAGCTTCGGAGCTGCTATTTCACCAAGGAAGAACGCGCCGCGGCCGAAGCCGCGCAGGCGGCCCTGATTGCGCAGGAGCAAGCTGCGGCCGAGCAGTTCGCGCGTGACATCCAAGCCTTCGCCGCTGATCTCGAATGAGGTCGGCGACGAATCGAGAGGGCTTAGCCCTCTCGATTTTCCGCCCACTGAGCGACTTTTCATTTGACTGTCAGGATAACGCGTGAGCTTGCCGGCTGCATCCTCTCGCCCAGCGAACGCGAGGCAGCTCAAGCCGAGCTCGCAAAGCTTGTCGCAGAGCAGGCCGCGATTGATCGCCAGTTCGACTCAGTGATCGCCGAAGGAGCCGCCCGAATGAGGGCCGCTTAATTCTCTCAGCAGGACACTTGACTAAGACCTAAGAGCCGGCTTTCAGCACGGAGCCAGGGGTGCTGATCCGGGAACTGGAGCGTCGAAGCGAGATCGCTCGAAGTTCCCAGACGTACATCGCCTGTGGGATGCTCTGGCCGAAGCCAGGCAAGCCGGCTTGGCCAATCCTATGGCCATCGCATCCTGAAAGCGCGACAACGCGATCCTCGCAAATCGGACATCGTCAAGAAAGAGGGTGCTGGCTGACTTGTTGCCTGCCCCGGTTTTTGACGAGCTGGCCGATTGCCTCGGGGCATCGAGCCTCTCGGCGCTCGTGGGGGAAGAGACTTCCGCCTCCCCCCCACGCCCCTCTCTCCCAGTTGCCGGCTTTCGCCGCCGGCCTTTCGGGCCGGTAGAAGGACGCTGCCGCGACTTCGAAAACGAAACGGAGAGCGAGCCGAGTCTTCACTCCGTTCTCATCCTTCGGACTGCGTTTCGACAGCTCTTGCTCTCCTGCGGTGTGCTCGCCGTCTCATCCTTCGCGCATTCTCGTGTCTCTTCCCTCCGGTCCGAGATACATCGCATGCACTCAGGAAGACGCCTCTAGCCTATCCTGCCATCTTTTGGACCACGCGATACGACCACCGTGCTGATCCTGCGCCCCGGATCACATTCAATGTGATCGCTCTTGCTGCGTCGAGACTTGCAACAGCATCGGGAGCTTGGGCACGTTATCCGTATCGCGTGGTCCAAAAGATGGCAGGATAGGCTAGAGGTATACCCCTAGCCGTTTCGCCCGAGGGGCGATCGCCGCTTCGCTCAACGTAGGGTAGTGGTGAAAGGTCTTTTGCCCCCCGGCAGATGGGGCCTCCGGCCTCTCCGCGTCGCTCGCTCGCGCTTCGCTATGTGGAAAGCTCCGCGCCAGCGCCCGTCGAGCGCCAGCGGCTTCTTGCACAGCGCATGCTTGCCAGCTTCACCCCCAGAAGGGCGCAACTCACGCTGCAAACTTCAAAATTGGGCAAGGTCAAGATAGACGTTTGGGCGCTTCGCACGCGACATCAATGGCGGAAGCTGGGCACCGGTTCTGCGTTAATACGCGGATGAGCGAATCGGCGACTAGGTAGATCAAAAAGTCACCGAAACGCACAAATGATGACGAAACACTGAAACCCCGAATTTAGGCGCAAAGGCGACTGAGCGAACTCCGATTTCAGCGAATGAGTGTTTTGGGAATTGCTTGGTTGGCCGAATAACCTATTATATAAATAGGCAAATGGGTGGGCCGCTCGATCGTTTTGACCGAAGGAACCAAATCATGGCTGCCAAACCGCTCTCTCTCGCAATATCAACTTTCAAGGGCGGCGCCGGGAAATCCACTCTTAACGTCAATCTCGCAGCGGAATTTGCGCAACAGGGCCATAAGACGCTCATCATAGACTGCGACGAACAGGAATCGTCGACCCGCTGGTACGAGGTATCGAAGGCGAGGGGACTTCTTCCCGCGGATGGAAGCTTGCTGCATCTCCGGATCAGTCCAGACGATTCCTTTCGAGAGAGCCTAGACAAGGCTCCGGATGCCGACATCCGCATCTATGATGTAGGGGGCTACATTCATAAGCGGGCAGTCCAGGTCTATCAGGAGTGCGATGCCATCCTGATCCCAATCGTCGCTGAGCCGACGGCCGCGACATCGGCCATCAAGGTTGCAGCGATCCTGCAAGAAATTTCGAAACAGCGTGGGACCCCAATTCCTTATGCCGCCTTCTGGAATAACATCGACATGATCGCCCTGCGGCACAATCGATCATTGCCCGAGGTTCACGCGATTCTGACCAAGGGCAAAATTCCTATCGTCGACACACTTGTGAAGAAGAGCAATCACTTCAGCGATGTCGGCGCGGGCTTCGGCTCTCTCTATTCGAAGCTGCAAACGATAGAAGCCAATTCATCGCTTCGTCCATCAGCTCGCCGTCGCGCGGCCGATAGTGTCTTGGATGCGATCGACTCGATTAAAAAGCTCAACAATGAGTTTATCGGCCTGCTATCGAGAGAGGTGAAGAATGAGCAAGTCGCCTAAACAGATCACCCCTATTGCGGGCAACATCGTTAGCATCGCCCGCTCGAAGGAAGAGCAGGCCAAGGCGGTCGCCGAATCCGCTACCTCCTACATGCCGACGAATATCAATGTCGACAGGCTGATGGCCCCATCACAGCCGGAAAAGGATGCGCATACTGTCGAAACGGCAACTGTTAGGACCGAGCCAAAGAGTGCGGGCCCCCGCAAAGGACAGCGCAAACCGGATCAGGCCGAAAAGGGTGCAAACAGAGACAGCGTTCCTGCCGCCACCCGCAAGCGCGTATCGCTCTATCTTGAGGATGACGTCCTTTTTAAAATTTTCAAGGTGTCGATGGAGAGGCACGAACAGTTGTCATCCGCTACGCATAGGCTCATCCTCGAGGCGCTTGAGGCCAGGGGGCTTTAAGCCGATGCGGGAACCAGCCGTCATGTTTCGGCTCCCTGGGCACGTGTTGGCGAACGTCGAGACATTGGCGAGCCGACTGAATCTGTCCGTCAACCTCATTGCAAAACTGATCGTGATCAGGGAGATCATGAATATCCCGGCCATGCTTGAGGAGCATGACAAGCAATTGGCTAATATGCACCACTTCCTTCGTGAAATGGCTTTTCACAATGATGACTTTCTGAATGAGAACGAAGAACGCCGCGATGAAGCTGCCGAGGCCGTAATGGCGAAACTTAAGGAAGTCATGCATGCAATTGACTCTATTCGTGATGCCGCTTTTGTGAGACCATCGACCTATATCGAGGATTTAATTCGGCAGCACGATGAACGACCTGTCCAAGAGTCGCTCGGGGTCTAAACCGGAAGGGCGGCGGCTACCGACATATTTCGATCTGATCAATGACGAGTTCCGACGTCGCGGTGGCGGAGGAGGGGGTAATGCGCGCCGCGCTCCGAAAACTCGCAAAGCCCCAAACGTGCAAAGCGGGGCCGCAACAGCCTTCAGCCGGGCATCCGGCAACAATGCCGTCGTCGTCAAAGTCCTGTCCTACGGGGCAGGCGCAGGCTCTGCGCGGAACGTGCTTGCCTATCAGAGCAAGGAAGAACACGCGCACGATCAGGACGGTCGGGAGGTGGCTGACCTCAACAAAGCTGTCAGGGAGTGGGAGCGGGAGTTCGCGAACCGGAAAGGCAGCAAGGATATCGTCCGCCTCAGCTACGAGCTCGAGAATACCGATCGGGGACGTATCGCGCGAGCGTTGCAATCGCTCGCAGCGAAAGGAATTCGCGCAGCTGGCGACACTGATCGAACCTATGCCTTCAGTGTCAGTACCGGTGTCAACGGCCAGACCCGCCTCCACCTGGCAATAGTCATCGCTCATGAAAAGAAGAGTCGAGCGGACCGGAGCAGCGACAATCGAGTACCGGCCGCACTCGATGACATTTACGCGATCGACGCCCGAGTGGACGGCGCCTTGCGCGAGGAAGGCATCAACCCAATTTCCCGTTATCCTATCGAATTCGTGTCCGGCCCAAAGGGTCTTACTGCGACTTTGCACGCTATGCAGCGTGACGGCGCAGAAGTCACACTCTCGACAAAATCCCATATCCGGCAACGTCCCGGAAGGAGCGGGCTCTATGAGCGGTTCGACGAGCGGCGCGAAATCACGACCAAAGATCACAAGGAGATCACGACCGAGGGCAAAACGGTCGCTGCACTCATGCAAACGCGCCAGCCTCGTGATTTCATGCACCTGTTGTTATCTGGTCCCGCCAATGTCGATCGGGACCAATTCATCCTGGCTGGCCGGGATTTCCTGAAGGAGCAGTTCGCCGGTCACCGCTATGCCTATGCCGTCCATAACCGGCACGACATGGAAAAACATCCGCACCTCCATGTTATCGTCTCCTTACGCAATGCAGGCGGAAAGACGCTGAACCCAAACATTCGCGACTTTACGGAGTGGCGGCTGCGTTTCGCTGACAAGGCTCGCGAACGCGGCATTGCGATCGACAGACAAAAACGCGTTGAGAGGGCAGGGCCACCTCCCGTAAAGAGATGGGAATGGGAAATGTTCCGTCGCATGGGAGCGACAGCGCCGACCAATGTTATCGACAAAGTGATGTCGAAAGTTCGCGATAAGCCGACTGCACCGAAGCTGGAGATCGCGCGAGAAAAGTTCGACCAGACTAAAAGATCTATCGACCGTGTCATTGATATGCTGGAAGGACTTGCAAAGGACAAAACAGCACCAAGTACAGCGCGGGAGTTGAGCCACGATCTGTCCCTTGGACTTCGACGGGAGTATAACCGGCTCGAAGCTGCAATTCGCGAGGGCAGGGACCCTGCACGAGAGAAAGGCCAAGATCATATGTTGCGATCCACACCTATCAGCACCGGACAGGCTAAGGCCGCCAAGGAAGCACTGGCTCAAACGGCCATCAGCGTTGCCTCAAAAATTGCGAATCCCACCGACCGGCTAATCTTCGAGCAGGCGACCAAGGTCATTGGGAAGGTTGTGGGCCTGCAGCTCGACGCGCGGGCAGCGAAAACAAAGGATCGCAGCCAGGACAATCGGAAATCGACAACGCTCGAAACAAAGTCGGCCGCCGGGCGCGATCACGTCGCAGAGCAGGGTGCTCTCAATAAAACGTCCAACAATCGGACTATCGATGCGGCGCGCATCGCCGGCGCTAATGCCGGTCGGGATTCACTCGATAACGAACGCGAGGAACGTGGCCGCGATCGGTCCGAAGAGCAGCAGCGAGATCGTGAGATTCCAAAGACCTTCAAGCTGCGACCACCCCCGGAAAAAGATAGGGACAGGAGCCGTTGAGGGCGCCGGCGGAGAACGCGCGGATTGTGTGCGGGAAAGCGAGGAGCCGGGTGCACAACATCTCGGCTGTCGCGCGACGTTAGGGGGATCGGTCAGCCTCTTTAGGTCTGGCTACGGCAAGTGAGGGCAGGCAGGGGCCGGCATCATCTTCGTAGCCGCTTTCGATGCGCGCGCCTTCTTTCGGTGTAAGTTCTCCACAAACGAATGCCCGAGCGGACGATCGGCTGACCGGGCCGCGAAGCGATCTCACTTGCCTGAGCCAACAAGAGCGTTGGCGCGCAGGGAAGAGCTAACCATGCACCAGCTCCTGCAAGCCTGCACTTGCCGGTGGTTTTGTCCGAAGGTGCGGCTTTCGAAGCGAACGTTTGCCTGGTTAATTGTCTCCGCAACCACACGCTATTCGCTTTGGAATGCCGCTGTTACCGCGGCCAAGGCAGGCTCGGCTTCGGCGGTAGCAGCGGCTGATTTGAGACTATTTTGATGGGCACCAGAGGCGCGTAGCTGCCGATGCACAACGAGCGGCTGATGAGGGCGGCGTCGGCGGCCTGTCGGGATCGATGTGTCGCCGACAATCGCCGACACGTCACCTTCGATGCGCCATGGCAGGATGTCAGTGCACGTGCGCGTAGGGCCGAAGACGAAACCAATCGGCATCAGGCGCCCTCGAATTCCACTTGACGCGTGCCCCTGGCGCCAAAAAGAATATTCTGACTATCGCTTAATTTTTGGAAATGTCTTCGTCGAAACAGATGGAGAATTAAGTCAGAACGAGCATGTTCAGTGGTTTCCTCCCAAGCTTCTGGACTGTTCCCTCTGAAGGTTTGAGCCTTCTTTTCGCCGGGCCGTATTCGGGCCCGGCGATTTTCTTTTAGGAGCCGGGGGCGTGGATGACCGCCGCGAGCCCGACCGCGATCAGAGGTTGAACTTGCGGGAACCGAAAGGTCGCCCCGTCACAAACTTATGACCAAGATACACAGAGGCTCGATTTTCGGAATCCCGGAATTGGCGGCGGAACAGCGTGAGAAACGAAAACGCGGAAGGCGTTGGAATGGTTGGAAAACGATCTCATCCGGCGCCGTGAGGAGACCCTTGCCGGTACTCTTGATACGCGAAAGGCCTTGGCGATGGCCTTGTTGATGTCGTCAGGGTTCCAGCGTTCCGGCTCGAATTTTCGGCCGGCCGAGCGATGCATGGCTTTGTGTTCCTCGTGGTCGGCGTCGAGCCAGGCTTCGGGGAACTCGGCGTGTCCTGAAGGTCCACCGACATCCTCAGGGGGCCCCGACCGAGCAGCGGCGATGCAGCGGGGATTGACCCTTCCTCGCGCGGGACACGCTCCAGGCGGAGCAGATGACGCCAACAATCGCCAAAATCGTACTCGTAGAGGATCGTGACTGGGCTCTCACCGGGATCGTAGGGGAAGACGAAGTCGAGCATTCGGACTTCGGTGGCCTCGAAAGTCCGGTTGTCGAAGAGGCCGTCTTCGTCGAAACTCCGGTGCGCCGTAGATGATGCCGCCTATGTTGAACCGGTGCAGATGGCTGTCGGTTCAGCCAAAGGCGGCCTGGAGCACCTCGTGGAGCTGCGCGAGGTCGAGCGACATTGGCAGTTCAAGGGTGCGACTGACCTTGGGCTCGATCCCGACAAAGGCCTCTGCGCGCACGATGAAGCTGTCGGGGCTGAAGGGATCAAGCATGCGATCGATATGCCGAGAGATTGACATGGTCAACGGGGTGTTGGCGACAAAAGCCTTTACGCATCGGCCATCGTAGATGACGCCCGTGCAGGGATTGATGCCGTCCAGACCGCAGCGGCCTGTAGCACCCGGTACGAGACTTTTTTGCGCGGACCCGCAGGTGTCACGTGCCGGACTTTGCACCAGAGTCAATTGAAGACGGGCGACAATTTAGGGCAATAAGGTGACGTTCGCAGACAAGAAACGGCGCCTGTCTAACCATAAATTCAAGCTCGCGCGTGTTTGCCGGAAGCCGCCTAATGACGCGAGTAACCATGAGACGTGTGGAAAAGGCTCGGCCTTTCGTGCCGACCGAAATCCATATCGGCACGGTCACGGACGAGAAGGGCACCCTCGGCATTCTCTCGATCCAGACGACTGAAGGTCTCCTCGATATCGCGCTGGACCGGCAAGCCGCCGACACCATCATGAAGGCGATCGGGAAGATCCGGACAAAACTGGGAACCATTGAAAGCTAAAAATATGCCCGGCCGGAAGCCGGGCTGAGACGTTTGGGGACACCCGACGATATCCCATCGCGGGGCGATCTAATTTGCGACATCATGATGACGGCCGGATGCGGGCCATACTTGCCTGTCGCCAAGCATCAAGCGTAGCCGTCGTCCAAGCAGCCTAAGACCGTTAATGCCTCTGCAGCCGAATAGAAGATCGCAATCTTGCTACGCAACCATTGTCAATGCGCTCAAGGCGGTAGGCGTCGCGCCGCGGACGCGAGAGGGCGGGAGAGCCCGCGACGCCTGTTCTCCTACTTGATTTCCCTGCAGCGATTTTGATTGTCTACAAGCCGGCCATCGGCGGCGATCGCCCTTTTGGCCTCCCCTCTGCCATCTGCCTACCAGTAGCGGATCAAGAACGAGATCAGATCGTTGGTACAGCTTCATAAATCCGTTGCGACGGTCGTACATGAAGGACGTGGCTTTGTTTTGATGCCGCTCCTGGAAAAGGATGGAAAAAAATGTCCAAGATCCCCGGCAAGACTGAAACGATCGAAAACGCGGAATCCGCTACCTTCGAGCCGTCCAAGGCTCCCGAGCAGGTTCGCGCCCTCGCCGAACAGGGCGTCGAGCAGGCGAAGGAAGCTTTTTCCAAATTGCAATCGGATGCCGAAACCACTCAAAAGGCTTTTGTGTCGTCCTTTGAAGTGGCCAAGACAACTCGCAACGAGGTGTCCCTGAAGACGATTGCCGCTCTGCGAGCCAATGCGGAAGCCGGCTTCAAGCACCTCGAAGCACTGGTTGCGGTGAAGTCGCCCTCCGAGTTCATCGAGCTGCAGGCTGCTTTCGTGAACAAACAGATTGACGCTTCCATCGAGCAGGCCAAGACCCTGCAGGCGGAGATGTTGAGAGCAAGCGAGGACGTATCCAGGCCAATCAAGGATGCCTGGGAGAAGGCCCTGAATGGATTCAAGGCCGCTTGATTGCTCAGCCAATCCGAGACCGGGGATCGGTACCCCGTCGGATCGCAACGATATGGAAAGACCGGTCCTCGCGCCGGTCTTCCTCCGTTCGGTCGGGTTTGCCTGCCCATCGCGTCGGAGTGAGATCGCCTTCACGGTTTCCAGGGCTGAAGCGCTGCCTTGACCTCAGCTCCCGCACGGCCCTAAGCGTTCGCACCAGGTTGTTTTGCCAACCGTGTCGTTGCTGGGTCAAAAAAGCACTGCGCTATCGTTTGGGCAAGGTCCGCTTCGCGCCTTGAAGCGGGCATTGGATTTGGTCTCGGCATAGCCGGCGGCACCATTCCTCCAATGTGGCTTGCGACAACATGCGATCCCGATGGGCCAGGTCGAGTTCAGCAGCTATCAGGAGATCAGAGTTGATCGTAGCTGATGTCCATGCCAGTTGCCAGGACATCCCGATGGAGCTTCGTCGCTGCTTCTGCATGTCTCAGCGCCAGAAGCGCCTTGCGTCGACAGGGGCGTCGTGTGCCTTCGCGGCGTCTTTGAGAAGCTTGGACTTGTCCTCGGTGCTGTAGAGATCCTTCGCGCCAGCCACGTCCGAAAGCTCCAGCGCCGCCAGCATATCATGGGCGGTGGCCAGATCGTTGAGACTGCCGAGCTGATCCTGCAGGATCTCCATCATCTTCATGAACCGTCGATGGCGTTTGGCTTCCGCCTTGCTGTTGTAAAGCGGCTCGAAGAACTCCGCCGCATAGCGCAGTTTCTTGGCGGCGATACGTAATTTATGGCGGGTCTCGTCATCGGCATCGACGAGATTTTTGCCGCCCTTCGCTACCTTTTTCCAAAACTTATCAAATACACCGGAGGCGAAATCCCTTGCCGGCTGATCGGCCAACGTTTCGTCCGATTGGTCGGTGCGCCAGTCCCTGATGGAGACCCATTCTGTGGCCTCGATCATGAAGGAGCGGGCTCGCACCGAGGAAAGCGATGCTTCGACCGCCGCATAGGCGTCGTCGCGCGCGTTTTGAGACGGCTAGAAAGAGCCTCACTCGAAGCCCGTCCGATCATCTCGTCGATATTGCGCGCATCGCCAAATTCCGAGGCGAGTCATTTCAATTCTTCTCGCAGGTGGTCGAAACGGCTATCATGGAACAGCGACTTGCAGATCGAGCAAAGCGAGCGCAGCCGTCGCAGCGACACGCGAGCCTGATGCAGAGCCTCGGCATCGCGGTACCAGCCCAGCACCGTTTCATTGCGACGAAACTGGCTGAGACAGGCCACCGCGATGTACGCGAAAGCCGTTGTCGCGCTCATCTCGGACGTGAGCGGGGTCGAAGCAGCTTTAACAGCACCAGGTGCCGAGCCAAGCAGATGATAGCCCCGTTCAGCTTTGCTCAGCACTCCGACATGCGTCGGTGTGATCAGGTCGACTTTCCGGGCGAGCGCGAACAGCGCTCTCGGTGAGCCCGCCTTCTTTTCAAACTCGATCTCGCAGAGCGGCGCCTCCCGATCGGCTGCGACGACCTTGCCAAGATCCAGTGCGACTTCGATCCTGGCGTCGGCATCCAACACATTCCAGGAATGCCGTTTGACATGAACCTCGAACAAGGGCGCGAGCTTTGAGCGATCCTCTGCCAGCAGATCTCGGATCTGCGGATCATCCAGTATCGGCGTGTCGCCGGCGACTGGCTGCTCCCATTCCTCGCGTGTGAACGATCCGGCCGCGGCGGCATCCCCGGCTTTGACGGTCTGTATGCGCTCATTTCCCGATTGTCGGATGCGAAGCGACAGGCCGCGCTTGGACAGATCCCATCCGGGGGTGTCGAAATAGATGGATATCTGCTGGAGAATGGTAGGCTCGGAGCCGAACGGGTTTTCTTCAGGAGCGACCGCGCACCCGATTGCGAAAGCTCGAGCTTCAGTTCCGTTTCCTGCATGACGCTCTCGGCGTCGCTTCACGGAAGCGACCCACGCGCATCGTGCGTCATAAGGCTGTCACAAACAATCGCCCGCCTTGACCTACAGGGGACGGACCTCAAGCCGGAACACGACAATGCACGAGCCGGTACCACACATCTTAGTCTTCGTTCATCCGCTCGCCGCCTTCAACGCCTTCCATTAAGAAGTCTGATATTGCCGATTGGCGAGCCGATGCAGTTTGCCGTCGTGAGGAACAGGTCGACCCGGTCACGCGGCGGTGCCGCGATGATTTGTCGGTGGCTCTGGTGGTCATGGCTGTAGCCTTTGCCGGCCTACCGGGAGTTCCGTCGTCCTGCAATTCGACTAACGAAAGGCAGGCAATTTATTGCGTGTCCAATCGAGACTCGCTCGTACAATGGCGTCGAACCATCGGGAATGCCATGAAACCTTTAGAAATCCGGATCGGCGCCGACCGCCGATCCTTAGCCATCACGTGGGACGACGGCAGTCGAGCTGGTGTCCAGGCATCACAATTGCGCAAACTCAGCCGAGCGGCCCATCAGATCCGGTCCGCCCTCGAAGGAAAGGAGCATTCCTTCGACGACGTTACAATCGTTAGTGCCGAGGCTATCGGGTCCTACGCCATGCGTCTGGTTTTTTCCGATGGTCACGACCGCGGCATCTATCCCTGGCGCTATCTGCGCGAAATCAGTCACACTCAGCGGTGAGCAGTGCAATGGACCACCTTGTCGATGGGCTAGCCGAAGTCGCTTGCGATGTTCTGGTAATTGGTGGCGGCACAGCTGGCCCGATGGCCGCGTTGAAGGCCAAGCAGCGCGGCCAGGACCTGAAGGTCATTCTGCTCGAGAAGGCAAATGTTAAGCGATCGGGCGCGATCTCGATGGGCATGGATGGGCTAAACAATGCCGTTGTGCCTGGCTACTCCACACCCGAGCAGTACACCAAGGAGATCACGATCGCCAATGACGGGATCGTCGACCAGGCGCCCGTTGTCAAATATGCTTCGCGTTGTCATGAAATCATCGAGGAACTGGATCGCTTCGGCATACGCTTCCAAAAGACCGCCAACGGCGATTTCGACCTGAAGAAGGTTCATCATCTCGGAACCTACGTCCTGCCGATGCCGAATGGCGACACGGTAAAAAAGGCACTTTATCGCCAGCTCAGACGCGAGCGGATTCTGATCTCCAATCGCTACATGGCTACCCGCCTGTTGACCGCGAAGAATGGGCGGATCGCGGGAGCGATCGCGGTAAATACACGCTCCGCCGAGTTTCTCGTGGTTCGCGCCAAGACCGTGATCTTATGCATGGGCGCGGCGGGCCGGCTCGGCTTGCCGCATTCAGGCTACCTGTTTGGAACCTATGAGAACCCCACCAATTCGGGGGACGGGTATGCAATGGCTTATCACGCAGGCGCCGCGCTTGCCAATCTCGAGTGTTACCAGATCAACCCGCTGATCAAGGATTATAATGGTCCCGCCTGCGCCTATGTTGCGGGGCCATTCGGCGCATACACTGCCAACAACGAGGGCAGGCGCTTCATCGAGAGCGACTATTGGTCGGGACAGATGATGCAGGAGTTCTATAACGAGCTCAAGTCCGGCAAGGGGCCGGTTTTCCTGAAGCTCAATCACCTGCATTCCGACACGGTCAGCGAGATCGAAACGATCTTGCACAAGGTCGAGCGTCCCTCACGCGGAAGATTTCATAAAGGGCGCGGGACCGATTACCGCAACAAGATGATCGAGATGCATATCTCTGAGATCGGCTTCTGTTCAGGCCATAGCGCATCTGGGGTGTTTGTCGATGAATATGCTCGCACGACCGTCGCCGGCCTTTACGCAGCGGGCGACATGGCCAGCGTCCCGCATAACTATATGCTCGGCGCATTCACCAATGGCGCGATAGCTGGAGAACACGCGGCCGAAATCGCGGGTGAGGTTGACCTGCCGGAATTCGACAGCGATCTGCTCGGGCGGGAGCGGGAGCGGGTGCTGGCGCCTACCCGGCGCGCCGACGGCATTCCGCCAAACCAGTTGGAATACAAGACCCGGCGCCTCGTCAACGACTATCTGCAGCCGCCAAAGGTCACTGCCAAGATGAAGATCGGGCAGGACAGGCTTGCCGAGGTGCGAGGCGATCTGGAGACCGCACTTGTCGCCCGCGACGCTCATGAGCTCATGCGTTGCCTAGAGGTCTCATCGATCCTCGATTGCGCAGAAATGGCAGCCCATGCTTCGCTCTTTCGCACCGAAAGCCGCTGGGGCCTCTATCATAATCGTGTTGATTATCCCGAGAAGGACGACGCGAACTGGTTCTGCCACACCCTGCTGCGCAAGATTGACGGCCGAATGGTTTCCGAGAAGCGAGCCGTCCAGCCCTACCTCGTCCCTATCGAGGACGAAGAGCGGACAGCCTACGATCGTCTGCGTGTTTCCAAAAATGCTTGACTAGGACAATATATGCCACTCGCGCTTTCGCCTACCAGTATCCCCGTCGTTGTCGAAGACGCAAAATGTATCGCAGAAAAGGGCTGCACCGTCTGTGTTGACGTATGCCCGCTCGACGTACTGCGCATCAGCGATTTGACTGGCAAAGCCTACATGAAATTCGACGAATGCTGGTATTGCATGCCGTGCGAGACGGATTGCCCAACAGGTGCAGTCACCGTGAACATCCCCTACTTGTTGCGATGACATGAGCACCTTCGAACCCTTTGAAGAGTTCGGCGACATCGATGAAGCAGTCGAACGCCTCAATGACACAGACAGCAGAGTGCGCCAGTTGGCGGTGATTGATCTTGGCGCAACCGGGCGGCCCGAAGTGCTCCCTCATCTTCTGGCCGCGATCGACGATCCAAGTGAGGTCGTGCGATTGCAGGTTGCGCTTGCCTTTGCCGAATTTGATTCGAAAGAAGCGGCGAGGGGGCTCGTCAAGTTGGTAACGGACGAAAACGAGCCCGTGGCAAAGGCGGCGGCCGACGGTCTTGCCGAAATCAAGGATCCGGCAGCAGCGGAACTGATAGGGCCGTTGGTCGAACACGAGAGCGCTTTCGTCCGAGCGGCCGCCCTTCGCGGCTTGAGGGCGCTGCGATCTCCAACATCGCTCGCTCCGGCGCTTGCGGCAATGCGCGACGAGAATCCCGACGTACGAGCTCAAGCGCTTGGCGTTGTCGCCTACCTCAAACTGGAGGAGACATTGCAAGCACTCATTGGCGCGACACTTGACCCGGATGCTGGCGTCAGGGCAGTTGCTGCAAGTGCGCTTTCCTTCTCCAGCCAGCCGGCGGCCGCAGCGGCGGTCGCGGCCGCCCTTGGCGACCATAACTGGCAAGTGCGCGCGGTCGCCGCCGATTCGCTTGGCCAGCTCGGCCAAGCCTCGGTGGCCCATGTACTGACGGCGGCCTTGGACGATGAGTACTGGCAGGTCCAACTCAGATGCCTGAACGCGCTTGGCAAGCTCAAGGCCCATGCGGCAGTTCCGGCAATTTCAGAGTTGCTTCGAAGCGAGATTCCAGCAGTGCGCAAGGAGGTGGCCGCCGCGCTTGGCGAAATCGCGGCCCCCGCCTCACGCGACGCGTTGATGAATCACATCTGCGATGCCGACCCCGACGTCCGCAAGACGGTGCGCTGGGCCTTGGAACGGCTCGGCTAGAACTGTCGAAGGGCGATGGCTGGCGCCATCCTTCGACACCATGGTCACTAGCTTGTTCGGGCGCTCAATGCGAATTTGTCGCGGCGTGACCGTAACCAGCCCATCTTTCTGGAAGCGTTTCATCATCATCGTTACCCACTGACGCGTCGACCCCACCATCGCGGCAATCTGATCGTGCGTCACCTTGGCGTTTATGATCACGGCGTGCCCGTCACGCACCCCGTGGAGTTCTGCTAGATTCATAAGAAATTGGGCCAGGCGCTCGATCACTGACCGCGTCCCGAGCATCTGCGCCATCGCCGAATAGCATCTGCCCTTTGCCGCCAGCCCTTGCACAAGACAAAGAGCGAAGCCCGGAAGCTCGGCTACAAGCCGCTTGAGCGCGGAGGCGGGCAGGAAGAGGATCTCGCAGTCGCTAAGCGCCTCGCCGGACCAGATGTGAGCGCCTCCACCGGTCATTTCGGGACCGCCGATAAAATGGCCGGCTGTCCAATAGGCGAGCGTAATTTCCCGTCCCGATGGAGCGGTATAGAAGACGCGCACCTGACCGCTTTCGATTATGAAAATGCCTCCATGCCGATCGCCCTGGCTGAAGATCGCCTCACCGGTCGAGAAAGCGAGACGCCGGCCGTGACTGTTGAGCCTTGCCACTTCGTGCGGGTTCAGCGTGTCCAGAAAATGCGCGCCTTCGTCCAGCCCCTCAACGCTTTCGCTCAGGAAGAGTGCGTGGTCACCAGGGAGCAAGACCTGGCCGGGAAGTGCCGGCCGCGGCTCCTGCCTTCGATCATCGGCCTCTCTCGGAGCGTTCCTTCGCAGGGTCATGATCGATCCTCCATAAGTTGGAGGAAAGCTATATAAAATCTATAGACTTTAAAGAAAAATGATTGCGCATTTTGGCCGTGACTGGAACGATTGTCTCGGTTCTGCGACCGATGCCCCGTTGCTGAGCGGCTGAGCGATCGGTAACCCTTTGAAATATCGATCAAAAGCATGCCGGGCTTCAACATTTCGCTCTCCTCAGCGAACAGTCCGCTCGCCTGCTTGGTGGGCAAATAATTGCTTATCCCGCTAGCCAGGGCGCCTCATAAATCAGCGGGACAGCGGTCGGCTTTCGTCCACCGGGTCGCCGAACCAAATAGCCACCGGGCCACCCGGACACGATTAATGGAACAGGACCATGAACTTGCGCACACACTTCGCTGCGATCGCCCTGGCGGCTGCCGTCTTCGTTTCGGCTGCCCAAGCAGAAACCATTCGAGTGGCGATCGGCACACAGGACACGACGATCAATACTGCGACCGGCGGGCTTCTCATCCGCGAATTGAATCTTCTTGAAAAATACCTTCCGCACGACGGCAGGTACCAAGCCGCTACCTACGACATTCAGTGGAAGAATTTCACGAGCGGCGCGCCAATCACCAACGAGCAACTCGCTGGCAAGCTCGATTTTGGGGTGATGGCAGACTTTCCAGGTTCGTTGAACGGGCTTGCGCACCTCAAGGCGGGAAAAAAGAGCCTTTTCATTGCTGTGCTCTCGGGAAGCGTCAATGGCAGCGGCAACGGCATCGTCGTGCCAGCCAATTCACCCATCCAATCCCTGGCGGAGCTAAAGGGCAAGACGATCTCGGTGCCGTTTGCTTCCACTTCACACGGGATGTTATTGCGAGCTGTGAAGGCGCAAGGCTGGGATGCCGAAAACGACGTCAAGATCATTGCCCAGGCTCCCGAGGTCGCCGGCCCATCTCTCAAAGCAGATCAGATTGACGCTCATGCCGACTTCGTTCCGTTTGCAGAGCTCTTCCCGTGGCGCGGGTTTGCCCGCAAGATCTATGATGGTTCGCAGGCAAAGACGCCAACCTTTCACGGCGTCCTGGTTGATGCTTCCTACGCCGAAAAATATCCCGAGGTCGTCGTCGCCTACCTTCGGGCTGTGATCGAGGCAGACCAGCTCGTTGGCAGAGAGCCCGAAAAGTACAGCGAGTTGATCGGAAAGGTCACCGGCGTCGACGCCGAGGTGGACTATCTGTTCCACGGTCCGCTTGGGTTGCAGACCCGCGATCTAACGTGGAAGCCAGAGTATCGACAGGCCGTGGCCACCGCAATTAGGACTCTTAAGCTCCTCAAGAAGGCGGACACCTCTCTTGATGTCGACACCTTCGTCGATGATCGTTTCATTCGAGCGGCGTTCAAGGCGTCAGGCTTGGATTATGAAGCGGCGCTGAACAATTACGAGCAGCTGCCGTTAGAGGCCAACGATGCTTCAACGGGTCAGCAGATCAACGATCCCAAGCGCGTCGCCGAGATCTGGGTCGAAGGCGAACCGCGGGTCCGACATTACGCCTCGCCGGAAAATGCCTTTTTGGCACTCAAGTCAATAGAAGCCGAGGGCAAGTCGGTAAGGGTGTTCTATGCGCAGGACCGCGACAGCGGCATCAAGCTCTTAGGCAACCAGGCCTGGTTCGTGCGCTCCGATAGCGGCGTGGTCAGCGCGTTCCTTCTCAAGGAAAAAGCCGAGAGTTGGGCCAAGGCGAATGGGGGGAAGGTGCTGGATTTTGTCGGGGTCAGAGCTGCCTTGGTGGCAAGCAATCAAGGCGACCAATGATCGGCCTTCAACTCGGCCGCTGGCTACGCCGGGCGTGCTCTCTCGCCATCTGCCTCTCTTTTTGGCAGATGGCCTCCACTCTGAAATTGGACTTCGGCGTCGTTACCTTTTCGAATGTACCGCTTCCGGCAGACGTCGCGTCGGCTGGCCTTGAGTTCTTTCACTCACCGCGGCTCTTTTCTCATGTGGTCAGCAGTCTTGAACGCGTCTTCGCAGGCTATGGAGTCGCCGCTGTGGCGGGCGTCACATTGGGTCTGCTGATCGGTCGATTGCGATTTGCCGGAGACTTCCTACAGGCGCCTCTCGAGCTGTTGCGCCCGATCCCTGCTGTAGCATGGATCCCGCTGGCGGTTCTGATGTTTCCGTCTTCCGAGCTTTCAATGATCTTCATCACTTTCACGGGCGCTCTCTTTCCAATCCTGATCAACACCGTCCACGGTGTCGAAAACATCGATCCTCGGCTGATCGCATCCGCACGCAGCCTGGGCAGCACCCGCTCAGCCATGCTCCTGGAGGTGATCATCCCGGGCGCCGCACCGAGCGTTGTCACCGGACTGGTGATCGGGATGGGCACGTCCTGGTTCTGCCTGGTCACCGCGGAAATGATCTCCGGTCAGTACGGCATCGGCTACTACACCTGGGAATCCTACACGCTGCAGAACTATCCCGAGATCATCGTCGGCATGATCGTCATTGGGCTGCTTGGCATGGCGAGCAGTGCTGCGCTGAAGGCCGTGGGAGCGGCACTCCTCCCGTGGCACAGCAAGGAAGCTAAATCATGAATGTTCAGGAGCGCAAGTTCCAGGCAACGTTAGGCCGCATCGCGGCCGAACGCGTCTCATTAAAGCTGGGCCGGGGCAGCGCGGCCTTTGAGGCGGTGAGCGATGTGAGCTTCGAAATCTCGCCGGGCGAATTCGTGTGTCTTTTGGGCCCGTCGGGCTGCGGGAAGTCTACCCTTCTCGGCGCCTTGGCTGGGCATATTGCGCCGCTTTCAGGCAGGCTCTGCGTCGATGGCCTGCCCGTGCGAGGCCCGCATCCGGAGCGAGGCATCGTCTTCCAGCATCACACACTTTTCCCGTGGAAGAACGCTCGAGACAATGTTGCGTTCGGACCAAAAATGCGCGGCGTCGGGCGCGCCGCACGCAGGCGTGAAGCGGACAGGATCCTGGAGCTCGTCGGCCTCAATGGTTTTGCAGACCGCTACCCCGGCGAGCTTTCCGGCGGCATGCAACAGCGCGTGGAGATCGCCCGCGTGCTCATCAATCAGCCCAGACTACTTTTGATGGACGAACCCTTCGCAGCGCTGGATGCGCTCACCAGGCTCAGGATGCAGGAACTGCTGCTGGAGGTTTGGGACCAATTCAGAACCACGATTGTCTTCGTCACCCACGATATCGACGAAGCTGTGCTGCTTTCGGATCGCATCATCGTCATGAAGGCGCAGCCGGGCCGCATCCATGAGGAGATCATTGTGGGTTTCGACAGGCCGAGAACGGCAGAAATGATCGCGTCCATTGAGTTTCTGCGTTTGAAGCAGCATTGTCTGAAGCTGCTTCGCAGCGACAGCCAGCCGGATACTTTGGCACGGCTTTCGCCGCTGGGTTGAAGTCGACTTTTGCAAGCCCCGTCGGGCCATTATCCGAGATTAAGCCAAGGACGTCATTTCAAGGTCCCTTCAGGCCCCAAAGCGGCTTGGGACTACTTGAACGAGTTACCGAGCGAACGAAACCTTTGAACCCCTCTTCTGGGGACCAGCTTGGATGCCGAGTTACGGAAACGTAGTCTCTGCTGAGTTGCGCGACTGACGCCACTTCAGCTTGTCGGAAACGCTGCCCACGATATCATGCGATCCGTGCCAAGGATTCGTGACGATCTCGCGACCAGCGCGGATGATCCGATGATTTAATCCGCTTCATTTAAGCAGGGGAAGCAACTGTTGCCCCTGCCGCTCGATCTCTGGCAGATACGGTGTGTCGGACAGCACGAAATGACGTATCCCGAGATCCTGGTATTTGCGCAGTGAATTGGCAACGTCGGCAGCCGAACCGACCAGCCAGGTGGTGCCGGCGCCGCCGCCGCCGAATTTGCCTGGGGCGGTATAAAGGTTGTCGTCGAGCACCTCGCCACGCGCCTGCAGGTCGAGCAGCCGTTTTTGGCCAACTGCAACGGACCGATGGGGATCGCTAAAGGAGACGCCTTCGCGCCTCGCGATTTCGGCAACCTTCGCCTCGGCGTCGGTCCAAGCCTGGCCGGCGGTATCGCGGACCAGCGTGGTAACGCGTAACCCGAATTCCAGTGGGGGAAGGTCGCGATCCAACTTCTTGCTGAGGACCTTAAGGCGCTCGATCCGCTCTGCTATGTCATCGAGCGGTTCACCCCAGAAGAGCTGGACATCCGCTTCGGTGGCCGATACCCGCTCGGCCGCCGCTGACGCACCGCCGAAATAGAGTTTTGGATGCCGACGGTCACCGCGCACCTCGATGCGTGGCACGACGGTCGATTGGGTCACCTGGAAATGTTCGCCGATATAGGTGACGTTCTCCTCGGTCCAAAGTTTTCGGACAAGCCGCAAGAATTCCTTGGTACGGGCGTAACGGTGCGGCTGGTCCCCCTCGCTGTCGCCGTATGCGGCAAGGTTGTCCAGTCCCGACACGATGTTGATCCGCACGCGTCCGCCCGTCAGATGGTCAAGCGTGGCTGCTGCCGACGCAAGGTTCGCCGGCCGCCAGTAGCCCGGTCGGATAGCGATGAGCGGTTCGAAGGAGGTCGTCTGCGCTGCAAGGGCAGCGGCAAGCGTGAAAGTGTCAGGACGGCCCCAACCCGTTCCGATCAAGGCGCCCTTCCAGCCATTGTCCTCAATTGCTTTCGCATGGCCCGTCAGGGTCTGGAGGCTGTTGTGATTTTCGACGACGGCATCGCCCCGATGCCCGCCTTTGATCTCGTTGGGGATGTACCAAAGAAACTCGGATTTGCTGCTCATGCGACCTGGTCTGCAATTTTGAGTGTGAGAAGACCGCTGTGTCGTGGGCCCGGAACATCTGAAGGGAGTCGACGACGGTTCTGTGCCGCTATGACTATGTCATCCCGCTATCCGCGCTTCAGGCACGCGCTGAGCCTGAAGGACAAAGCTGTTGGGCGGACGCCGTAGCCCCAGGTTCTCCCTCAGCGTCCTGCCTTCGTAATCGTGTCGGAACAGGCCACGTTTGCGCAGAATTGGGACGACCTGATCCACGAAGTCGGTCAAGCCCGTCGGCAGTATGGGCGGCATGATGTTGAAGGCATCGGCCGCGCCGTTCTCGAACCATTCCTGCATCGAGTCGGCAATCTGTTCAGGCGTGCCTACCACTGTGCGGTGTCCACGCGCGGTGGCGACCGCGAGATAGAACTCACGCAGCGTTAAATTGTTACGCTCCACCAGATCGGAGACGAGCTTCAGGCGGCTTTTGTTGAGCTCGGTATCCTGCGGCAGGGGCGGGGCTGGATCGTCGAGCGAATAGCCGGAGAGATCGAGCCCCTGGTAATGGTGGGCGAGGATGTTCCAGGCGATGGAAGGATGAACGAGGGACTGGAGGTAGTCGTAGTTCGCCCGGGCCTCAGCCTCGGTTCCTCCCAGAACAGGAAATATGCCGGGACTGATCAGTAGCTCGTCGGGTCCGCGGCTGTAGCGCACGAGCCGTCCCTTGACATCTGAATAGAATTCTTGCGCGTCGTCGAGCGTCTGGTTGGCGGTGAATATCATCTCGGCCGTCCGGGCCGCGAGTTCACGGCCGGGCTCCGAGGCACCGGCCTGCACGATCACAGGGTAGCCCTGAACGGGCCGGCCGACATTGAGAGGGCCGGCTACCGAAAAGAACTGCCCCTTGTGATTGACATGATGCACCTTCTCGAGATCGAGGTAGACGCCGCTTTCCTTGTCGCGAATGAAGGCAGCGTCCTCGTAGGAGTCCCACAATCCCTTGACCAGATCGACGAATTCCTCGGCGCGCGCATATCGGTCAGCGTGAGCGGGATGGCCGGGGATCGAGAAGTTCGCCGAAACGTCTGCTCCGGTGGTGACGACGTTCCAGGCCGCACGTCCTTTTGAAATATAGTCGAGGGAAGCGAACTTGCGGGCGAGAAGATACGGATCCTCATAGGTTGTCGAGGCGGTGGCAACGAAGCCGATGCGGCTCGTGGCCTGCGACAGCGCCGCCCACAGTGTTATCGGCTCGAAATGCGCGTGCTGAGCAGTGCGGCGGACCGCTTCTGGATCCTTGGCGCGCTCCCACACGGCCGGACTATCGGCCACGAAAACCAGATCGAATTTGCCGCGTTCGGCGGTCTGGGCAAGCGCCCGGTAATGATCGATGTTCATGCCGGCATCGGCCTGTGCGTCCGGATGGCGCCAGGCCGCGGCGTGATGGCCTGTCGCCATGATGAACGCTCCGAGTCGCATTTGTCTCTTCTGTGTGCTCATTGGCTTACCTCCAAGACCTTCGGAAGTTTGCGGCCAGGCACGTCAACTCCCAACCGGCTGAGCAGCCGGGCTCGATACTGGGCAAAGCGTGCGTCGCCATGATCGCGCCGCGTCGGAAAATCGATCCGGAGATCCTCGATGAAGCGGCCTTCTTCGAGAACCAGTACCCGGTCCGCCAATGAAATTGCTTCGTCGACGTCATGGGTGACGAGCAGCACTGCAGGGCGGTGCCTTGCGCAGAGTTCTCGCAACAGGTCGTGCATCTTCAGGCGGGTAAGCGCATCGAGCGCCCCGAACGGTTCGTCGGCGAGAAGCAAGGCCGGTTCACGCACCAGCGAACGAGCAAGAGCAACTCTTTGCTGTTCCCCGCCGGAAAGCTCGTTCGGCCAAGCACTCTCCCGCCCCTTCAGTCCGACCTCCGCCAGGGCCCGTTTTCCACGGTCCTGCGCGGGCGTGCCCGGCAGGCCAAGCGTGACGTTCTGAATGACGGTTCGCCAAGGCAACAGGCGCGCGTCCTGGAAAACGACCGACAAGTCCTCCGGCACGCCGAGGATACCGGTTCCCTCGACCTCGCGGTCCAGGCCGGCAAGAGCCCTGAGGAACGTGCTCTTGCCGGAGCCGCTCTTGCCGAGCAGAGCGACGAACTCGCCCTCTGCGACATCAAGATCCACGCCGTCCAGGATGGTTTTTGTTCCAAACCGCCGCACAAGGCCGCGTATATGGACGGCCTGGATTCCAGGCTTCAGTTGGCCAGGGTGCGGCGCCATGACAGGACCCTCCGTTCTAGCAGGCGCACAAGACCGTCGGAAACCAGGCCCAGCAGCACATAGACCGTCAGGCCGACCAGGATGACGTCGGTCTGCCCGTAATTGCGGGCGAGGTCGATCATGTAGCCAAGCCCGCTTGTGGCGTTGATTTGTTCGACCACAACAAGCGAAACCCAGCAAAGCGTCACGGCAAACCGCAGGCCTAGGAGAAATCCAGGCAGCGCGCCGGGCAGGATGACCTCGAAGATGAAATCCTTTCGGGACATGCGCAGGGTTTCGGCCAATTCGACATAGCGGCTGTCGATGCTGCGCAGTGCGTTGTGCGTGTGGATGTAGACCGGAACGATGACGGCAAGCACGATGGTGGTGACCTTCATGCCTTCACCGATACCGAACCAAAGGATCAGGAGCGGGATCAGCGCCAAGGTCGGGATAGCGCGCTTGATCTGAACCGGGCCGTCGATCAGGGCCTCGCCAATACGGGAAAGGCCAGCGATGACCGCCAGGATCGTGCCGATGACGAGACCAATGCCGAGCCCAACGAGAGCACGTGTCGCCGATGTCGCGAAGTTATCCTGCAGGCGGCCCTGCTCGATGAGCCTTGCGAAGGCCTCAATGACCGTCCAGGGCGCGGACAGGACGCGCGGATCGATCCAGCCGAGGGCTGAGCCGATGACCCACACCAGCACAAGTATCGCTGGCCCGAGCTGCAGGCCGAAGGGTATCGCGGGGCCTGGTCCCAATCTGCGGCGCAGACGTGGACGCCCGCTCGCACGTGTCGCGTCCGCGTGCGCATAAGGAGCGATGCTATGCCTGTACGTTCGGGCCGACTTCCCTTGATCCAAATCCCAGGTCGTTGACATGATCAATATCCTTTCCGGATGGCTCATTGGCTCTTGGCCAGAGCAGCGGCGGCCAGCTTTTCGAAGCGGTTGTCAAAGATCTGTTCCACGCTGTAGGGCTCGTATCCCAACTCCTGCGCCAGGAGATTGATCGTCTCCTGATGACGCTTCTTCACCTCGGTCCAGTCGGCAGGCACGATTTGCTCGCCTTCCAAATGGACGAGATACTCGCCATCTTCGCGGCTGAGACCCTGCTGGCCGACATAGTATTCCTTGATCCAGATTTCCGGGTTTTGGTTGACCCATTCGATTGCTCTGGCCCACAGGCCGACATATTCAGCGAGCGCCGCAGCCTTCGCGGGATCATCCAGAACCCATTGCGGCGCATAGAGATGGGCTGGGTCGTCACGCAGGCCGTGCTCCAGAAGGCTTGCCCCCTCCGGTCCATATTGATTGATGTAACGGCGAATATTAACGCCGCCGAGCGGCGCGATGTCGACCTGCCTGCTTGCCAGGGCCTTCGGGTAGACATCGCTGGTGCTCGGCAGTTCGATCAGGGTGACATCGCTTTTTTGCAGGCCGGCAGCACGGAGCGCCCTCAAGACCAGCGTTCCCTGAGCCTGACCCGGGCTGAAGGCGATGCGCTTGCCGCGGAAGTCCGCAAGCGACTTGGCATTGACGCCTGGGGCAATGCCAAAGCGATAAATCGGATTGGCAATTGGATATCGGTGTTCACTGTATGCGATGTTGCGGACGGGCAGGTTGTTCCAGTTCGCGAAGATCGACGGGATTTCCGCGACCGCTCCTACATCAAGCGCCTTGGCGCGGAATGCCTCCGAAGTCTGGGGGCCTCCGCTGATATTGGCCCAATTGACCTTGAAGGTCAGTTCCTTGTCGAGCCCCGACAACTCCAAGGCTTTCTGTGTCTCCGGATCACCGATGGTCAGGACCGTTCCTGGCGGAACTTTCGAAAGAAGGGGAGCGTCGGCCTGGGCGTTCGCCGTGCCGCTGACCGCTCCAAGCGCAAGCAGACTGAACAGTGCGGCCTTCAAGGTGCTTTTGAATGTCATCGTTGTTTCCTCTTCGGGGTTCTGGCCGGGAAAACAGCTCGGGGCCGCTCTCCAGCCGTGCTCGCTCGGGCGGTGCGAGGCTCTCCTGAGCGCCTACTCGGCTGCGATCGCGGTTGGTGCGCTCGCCGCGCCTAAAAAGAGAGCCAGCTCCGCGACTGCCTGCTGTGCTCGCTGTCGGATCGGCTCGGCGGTGAGCCGATAGTCGGCGAAGTCCCGCTCGGCCGCGTAGACTGCCGTCGGCAAAGCGTGCGCCTGAAAGAAGCTGAACAGCGGCCGAAGCTGATGCTCGACGATCAGCGCATGGCGATCACCGCCGCCGGTGGCAGTGAGGACCACCGGCTTGCCCAATAGCGCGCCAGGATCGATCAGGTCGATCGCGTGCTTGAACAGCCCGGTGTAGCTGCCTTTGTAGGTTGGTGTGCCGACGACCAGGACGTCGGCTTCCATGATTTCGCGAAGGATGGCCTGCGCCTTCGGATCGAGGTCGGCAAATCGGCGCGCATTGCCAAGCGAGCTTCCAAGATTGCTAATGTCGTAGATGCTTGCCGCCAGGCTGTAGTGCTCGATGGCAAGGTTAGCCACCAACTCGACTAGCGTGCGGGAGCGGGACGGGCGGTTGAAGCTGCCGGTAAAGCCGACCAATTTGCGTTGCGTCATGTTGGACCCTCTTTAAATTAGCCGTTATCAAAATAACGAAATGGCCGGATCAGCTAATATCTACTATATTTGTAGAAATAGGTTAGAATAGGCGCGCTTTTTCTGAAACTGTCCGAGCGGGCGGAAAATCGTCCTTCCCGGATGCTGTTCTTGGGAAACGGGGGCGAGAAATCTGCCGATGCGGCGTCATGGGATTGCACACGGCAAGGCGTGTATTTACGTGGCAGCATGTCGGCGGTCTCAGCTGATAGGCAGACCGATGGAGGAACCAAATCGAATGTCAGAGTGTCGTTTGGTGCCGCAAAGCACCAAACGCGATGCTCGTTGTCTTGGACGTGCAAATCTCGACGGCTTGTCCTGACCGCGAGAGCAGTGGGTGCGGAAATTCTCGAGTAATCGATCTTAACCAGCAGGACTGAAGCCAAGATCGGCAAACAGCTTGGCGGCGATTCTTTTTGCATCCCCATCGCGGATATTGTGACGATAGCCCCTTCACTTGGAGCCCACTGGCGCGCTGTGGTTCTGGGGTTGATCCATTTCGGATCCGATCTGGCTCAGGGCGGAAATTCCCGGAGCGGCGGGGCATTGGATCAGCAGCCTCCCTAGCGTGTCACGGTAGTTCTCGTTTGAGCGCTGCCTGTTAGGAGAGCCGGCCCAGGAAGGCCGATGGGGTCGCCACGGTCGATCAAAGCCGTCCCGTCCCCCAGCACAACGGCAGCGATCCCACTGCTAGGATCAAGTGCTTGCAAGACTTGCGCCGAGGGAATGACAGGAGCAATTCATTTCTGATCATGACCCAATCGGATGATGAACGGTTCAGGAATGGTCTATTCTTCTGCTGGGGCATGCTGTGGGCCGGGCGCCGAAATGATCGGCAGCATCCGCTAGATTCGGCAATCGCGTCCGCTTGCGAGTTCGTCCATGAAACGTGAGCATGTCGTGTCGCTGTTATGGCTTGCGCTGGTCGGCCAGTCGGATGCCCACGGCTGGTACGCCGACAAGACGGACCCTGTCCTTCATTACAAGTGTTGTGGCAACGAAGAGTGCCATCCGCTTGTTCCGGACGACGTCCGGCCGGCTCAGGACGGCGGCTACTTCGTCAAGCAGCCAGCGCCGGTGACCGGTACCACATCTGCGAGCCTTTGGTCCCGACCAATCGAGTCGGTAGGCTCAAGCGCAGATGGACCTGCTTCTTCGCGCCGATGAGCACAAGCTCCGTGAGGCGAATCGAGCAAGCTCAGGGAGGGCAGGAGCTGACGGATCGGCAGCGAGCATCTGTATGGCATATTAGCAAGACTTAAAATGATATAGGATGCTGCTCACGACCATTCGGACGAATGTCACTCCACTTGGGGGAACTGGTAACCAGGATCGGGAACACAGGAGGATGAAATGACCTTCAAGCATTGTCTGCTGGCCCTCGCTTTCACGTCGCTTTGTATTGGGTCTGCCCAGGCCCAGTCTGCGAAAGAAGCCATCGCAGCCGCTAATGCCGAGTTCGTGAAGGCATACAACAGCAAGGATGCGGCCGGGGTCGCGTCGAAGTACGCGGATGATGCGGCCGCTTTCCCACCGGACATGGCGCGGGTCGACGGCCGCCAGAATATCCAGAAGCTGTGGCAGGGGGAGATGGATATGGGAATATCGGAGCTCAGGCTCACAACGCTTGAGGTTCAGGAAAGCGGGGATTTTGCGTTCGAGTCCGGGAGTTTCTCCCTCAAGGCGCCGGGCAAGGATTCGAAGCTGGTGGATGCCGCCGGGAAGTATGTCGTGGTCTGGAAGAAGGATCAGAACGGCGGCTGGAAGCTCTACCGGGACATATGGAACTCCGATCCGGGGAAATGAAGGCAACTGAGACGCTATCAAAGTTAGCGTCATTCTCTTCCCGCGTTGGGCGTGACGCAGCCATGGGGGGATCGTTTCGGCCTGACCGCCCCTGGGCTTGGGTCTTGCCTGGCTCGCAAGTTCTCTGAGGATCGGGGTGCAACCAATGCAGGGAGGCGGTGGAAATGAAGCAACTCGATTTCTTCTATTTCTTTGGGAGCGGCTACGCCTATCTGTCGGTGATGCGCATCGACGCAATGGCGAAACAGTCGCGCGTTGCCGTCCGATGGCGCCCCTTCAATGTCCGCACCGTGATGGCCGAGAACAACATCGCCCTCCGTACCCAGGCGGCAAAGGTGAGGTATATGTGGCGCGACATAGAGCGACGCGCGGCAACGCACGGCTTGCCGTATGTCAGGGCACCCATCTGGCCGACCGATCCGGAACTTCTGGCCAACCGGGTCGGCATGGTGGCGGCCGAAGAGGGGTGGTGCGAGGGCTATACCGTGGCAAGCTTCAAGACGTGGTACCTGGAAGGCATGGAACTGGGCAGCCGTGCCCATCTGGAGCATGTGTTGGCTCCCCTCGGCCAGGATGTCGACGACGTGATTGCCAAGGCCGACAGTCCCCGCGCCCATGAGCGGCTCAAGGCTGAAACCGATGCTGCCCGCAGCTATGGCATTTTCGGTTCCCCGGCCTTCGTCGTGTATGGTGAAACGTTTTGGGGGGACGACCGGCTCGAAGAGGCGCTTGCCTGGGCTGCTGGCCGACATGAACTGCAAACGCATGACGGAGAGGACTAAGTACCGCGCTTGGGTGAAAACCATGCGCCGATCGTCAGTCCCAGGGGAGGATTGAAATGCCAAGCCGCTGGACCATTCTTGCAGTCCTGTTCGTCGCTCGTGCCGCTTTCGCCTTCCAGTTTGGCAGTGTAGGGGCGGTAGCGCCGCAGCTTAGCCAAAGCCTCGGGTGCGAACCTGGCCGACATCGGCATCCTTATCGGAATCTACTTTGCGCCGGGCGTCCTGCTCGCCTTCCCCGGCGGCGCCATGGGGCGCCGCTACGGCGACAAGGCGACGGTCCTTGCCGCAATCCTGGCGATGCTGGCAGGCGAATTGCTGATGGCCTCGTCGTCAGCCTGGACCGTGCAGATCGCAGGCCGGCTTATCGCCGGCACTGGCGGCATTCTCCTGAGCGTCCTGATGACCAAGATGGTGGCCGACTGGTTCACCGGCCGCGAAATCGCAACCGCGATGGCCATTTTCGTCAACTCGTGGCCGGTGGGCATCGCAATCTCGCTCATGCTCCTGCCATGGATCGCAACGAGGTACGGGCTTCCTCTCGTCAACCTTGCCGTCGGAGCATGGATCCTGATCGGCCTTGGCCTGATGGCTTTTTTCTATCGCGCGCCGGAGGCGGCCGTCTCCCTTGAAGGCGAGCGAGGCAGTGTGACCTCGGAAACGGTCTATGCAGTGATTGCCGCCAGTTCGATCTGGTGTCTCTACAATCTCGGCTTGGTGATGATCTTCAGTTTCGGCCCAACGATGCTCGTCGAGCGAGGTTGGTCCATGGCTGCAGCAGGATCGACGATCAGCATCGTCCTCTGGCTCACGGCGATCTCGGTTCCCATCGGAGGCTTCCTCGCTGATCTGACCAAGCGCGGCGAAGCTATCATTGTCGCAGGGTGCATCGGCTTTGCGCTGCTGACGCTTCTCCTGTCGCGAAGCGGCCAGGTGCTTCCTGCCGTCATTGCCGTCGGGGCCGTTTGCGGCCTGCCCGCCGGGGCCATCATGAGCCTTCCCGCGCGCGTGCTCGAGCCGAGGACGCGGGCGATCGGAATGGGAATATTCTATACGGTTTTCTATGCCGGAAGCCCGGTTGGGTCGGCGATCGGCGGAAGGCTTTCCACCCCGCTCGGCTCGGCGAGCGCCGCGCTCGACTTCGGCGCCGTTCTACTTCTGGCTTGCCCAGCCATTCTGTGGCTGTTCCGCCGTATCGTGGCTGGCCAGAACCGGGCCGCCCTTCCATCGACGTGAACCGCGCCAGCGAAACTTAGGGAGGTGACGTCTCGGTACGTGCGCCTTCCGGCTCTTAGAGATCCTGGGTGAATCGGTTGTTGATTGAGCGTCCGGGCCAGGTTTCAGGTTTGCGAATCGTTCTGCGCCGAAGCTGCGAGTTTCTCGTCGAGAATATCGTCGAAAGAGGCATAGTTCAGGTTGTAGAGCTTGGAGTAAAGCCCACCCGCTTCCATCAGCTGGCTGTGGTTTCCAGTTTCGACTATCTGCCCCGACTGGAGCACGATGATGCGGTCTGCTCCGCGGATCGTGGCCAGCCGATGGGCGATGACAAGGCCTGTGCGCCCTTCGAGCAGCCTGATCAGCGCCTTCTGGATCAGCATCTCGGTGTAGCTATCGATGTTGGCGGTCGCCTCATCGAGGACGAGGATCTTGGCATCGGCTACAAGGGCACGGGCAAAGCTGATCAGCTGCCGCTGTCCGAGGGAAAGGTTGCCGCCGCGCTCGCCGAGTTGGGCTTCATAACCGCCACACAGCCTCATGATGAAGTCATGAGCCCCGACAGCCTTGGCGGCTTCGGTAACTTCTTCGCGTGAGGCTTCGGTCTTGCGATAGCGGATGTTCTCGAACACCGTCCCGGTAAAGAGAAAAGGCTCCTGCAGCACCATGGCCACTTGGCGGCCGAGCGATTCCTGGGTCAAGTCCCGCACGTCGCGCCCGCCGACCAGCACCTGGCCTTCCTGCACGTCATAGAAGCGGTGGACGAGCGCCATGGCGGACGACTTTCCCGAGCCCGTCGGGCCTACCAGCGCCACCGTCTCGCCGGGATTGACCCGGAAGGAGACGTTCTTCAGTACCGGATGTTTCGGGTTGTAGCCGAAGGTGACGTTCCTGAACTCCACCGAGCCATCTGTGCCGGGCGAGAGAGCGATGGCATTCGGCTTGTCCTTGACGTCGATCCGGACATCGAGCACGTCAGTGAGCCGCTTTCCCGAAGCCATGGCGCGTTGCATGACGGAATACTGCAAGGTGAGCGAGCGGATCGGGTCGAAGAAGCGCTGGATGTAGAACAGGAAGGCGACCATCACGCCAACGTCGAGCCGCTCGCTCATCACCATTGAGCCCCCGACGACGATGACGACGGCCATGGCGACACCCGTCAGGCTGTCGACGATCGGCACCATCACCTGAGCATATTTGGCAGCCGTTAGATGCGTCTTCAGGTTCGCTTGCGCCTTGTCGTCGTAAAGCGTGAAGTTGACCCATTGGCGGTCCATGGACTGCACCGCCCGCACCCCGTGAATGGCTTCTGCCAGCGCGCCATTCGCCACCGAATTCGTTTCGTGCGCAGCCATGAAGGCGTCACGGGCGCGCGGCAGCCAGAAGATCCGGACGATCAACAGCACCGGGAGTACCGCGAGCGTCAGGAGACCCAAGCGGAGATCGAGCCAGACCATAACGAGGACGATACCGAAGAGCAGCGCAATATCGCCGATTGAAAGCACGCAGGTCTCGAGGAATTCCTGCATGGAATTGACGTCGCCCTGGAGGCGCGACATCAGCCGGCCCACTTCGGTCTTGTCCATGAAGGAGAGCGAAACCTTCTGCAGGTGGCCGAACATGGCGCGGCGTATGTCGGAGAGCACGTCCTCGGCTAACCAGCCGACCACCGTCTCCTGAGTATAGCTCGCCGCGTAGTTGATGAGGATCGCCGCCGCAAACGCCGCGGCCGCCCACGCTAACGCGGAACTGTCCACGCCGCCGGGGTGCATGCCATGGTCGATCGCATAGCGAATAATTAGTGGGATCGCCAACTGGGTGCCCGTGAAGATCAGTACCGCGGCGACCGAGACCACCACCTTCTGACGGTAAGGCCGAACGAACGCCCAGATCCGCTTGAGGATGTTCTTGTCGAAAGCGCGGCCGAACATCTCCTCTTCGATCCGGGCGGAGCCGACGACGGCACGGGGCGGACGGCGCCCATCGTCGCGCACGTCGTTGCGCTCGGCCTCGATCTCGCCTGTGTGCCCCTGGACCATCAACCGGCGTCCTTCAACATCTCGTCGCCCGGCCGAACCTGAAGATCATAAAGCGCCTTGTAACGGCCACCCCTGGCGAGAAGCTCGTCATGCGAGCCCCGTTCGAGGATCTCGCCGTTCTCGACGAAAAGGATCTGATCCGCGTGCATCAAAGAGCTCAGCCGATGGGCGATGACGATCGTCACGCGGTCCTTGGCGAAGCGCCGCATGGCCGAGCGGATACGCTGCTCAGTGGCGGCGTCGATCGCTGCGGTGGAATCATCGAAGACAATCACCGAGGGCTTTAGCATCATGGTGCGCGCGATGGTAAGCCGCTGGCGCTGTCCGCCGGAAAGCGAAACGCCACGCTCGCCGACCACAGTTTTGTACCCGGTAGGCAGGCCGAGCACATAATTGTGGAGTTGTGCCGACTCGCTTGCCCGCTCGATCCGCTGTTCCTTGGCCCAGGGGTCGCCATAGGCGATGTTGTTCTCGATCGTCGTGGTGAATAGGAAAGCATCCTGCTGCACCACAGCCACGTGGCTGCGCAGGGAGGTAAGCGTCGCCTTGCGGATGTCCTGGCCGTCGAGGGTGATCCGGCCGCATGCGACGTCGTAGAAGCGCGGTATGAGATGTGCGATGGTCGACTTGCCCGAGCCGGGCGGCCCGACAATGCCGATGGTCTCGCCCTTGCGCGCCTCGAAGCTTACATTCTTCAAAATCGGCCGGCTGCCGGCGGCCGGGTAGGCGAAAGAGACGTTCTCAAAACGTAGCGTGCCATCCGTGACCGTCAGGGGCCGGGCATCGGGCGCGTCCTTGATGGCGATGTCGAGATCAAGCAAACCGAAGAGACGCGAGCCACAGGTGGAGGCGCGCGCGAACGCATTGACCATCAGGCCGATCTGGCGGACCGGCATCTGCAGGATGGTCATGAACGTCAAAAAGGTAGTCAGCTGGCCGACACTCATCTCATCGGCGATGACCTTGGCTCCGCCCACGAGCAGCACAAGCCCCATAGAGACAAAGAAGGAGAAGGTCATGACCGATGTGTTGCGCACGCGAATGCCCACGCGGCTGTGGGCGAGCTCCAGCGCATTCCTGGAGGCGCGGTCGAACTTCAGCATTTCATAAGCCTGGCTGGCAAATGCACGCACGACGCGGATGCCGCCGAGATTTTCCTCCATCACGCGGGAGAGCACTGACAACCGCTCCTGCAGTTCCAGCCAGGTGGCGCGCAACCGAAGTTGGGTGACGGAGGAGCGCCAGCCGACGAAGGGCACAAAGCTCAGCGCCAAGAGGCCGAGTACGACGTCGGTCGAGATCAGCATATAGGCGCCGATGCCGATCAGCATCGTGAGCAGCACGGCACGCACCAGGGCCGTCGAGAAGTACATCCGCACGCCCTCGAGATCGAGCATGCCGATGGTGATCAAGTCGCCCGAATGCATCTGGTCGTGAAAGGAGAAGCTGAGGCGCTGAATTTTTTCGTAGCATGCGAGGCGCAACTCATATGCGACATGATGGCCGACGGCCTCGGCGAAATAGTTCTGCGTCATGGTGAAGAGGCCGCGCAACACGCTCACGGCAAGCAGGAGCAGGGCAGACATCCAGAGCGCTTCGCCTGCGGCCGCGCCGGCGGCACCGCCGCCGAGGGTGGCTTGTGACTGATCGACTGCGTTGCCGAGCAGTCGAGGGATGAACAGCTGCAGCGTTGCCGCAATAATGGTCGATCCTATGGCCACAGAAACCTGCCACGGATGTCGCAAATTCATGCGGGTGACGCGGACCAGAATGTTGAGCCCGCGGCCCCAACCGGCTGCCGTTACGTGTGCAAACGAATTCTCAAGCTTCGTCGCGCCGCCTATAGCATCGCTGCTCAAGGGTATGTTCCAGCCAGAATTTTTTTGGGCCTTCAGCCAGGCGCAAGTCGGACGACCCACGGTAGACCCTCGCTGAGGGTGCAATTAGCGCCATGGTTGCAATGGTTTCAAGTGCTTTGATCGGCGCGCGTGTTCGAATTTTCACTCTGGCCCAACGATTTCCTGATCGCTCGCAGCCAGCTTGGCTTTGGGCCGGACCCTTTCTAAGGCGGCGGCAGTCTGGAACGAGGCGCGACACAGGAGCTAAGACGATGCGGTCGGCGAACCGGCCTATACGGGACGCTCTACGTCCTGACTGACGGCGATGGCGATCGGCTATGCTCGGCGAGCGGTGATGATCGGCGCCGGCGGGCTCGGCCTGGTGCCGCGCATGTGGGGACATGTGATCATGTGGGAGATGTCGGACCTATTTGGGAGAGGTTGTCGGACTATCTCAGGGACCGAGCTCGTCATTAGTATAAACGCCAGGACAAGAGGCTTCGGGCCGGTCCTCCGTCAAACAGAGCTGAACAGCGAAATCGTATATCGGAGCCGGGCATATCCCGTCGCCGGAGACCACGGGAGTCGGCATGCTGAAAGGCATTGAATTCCTTTTAATATTAGTGTTCATCACTGCGAGTATTTTTCTGGATCTCTGCACAGATGAGCGAGCTTGACGGCAGTGTTTTGGATGCGATCTTTGAGGCGGCCGTTCTGCCCGAGCTGTGGCCGGCCGTATTGGACAGGTTGGCCAGCCGCGTTGGAGCAGTCGGTGGCGTCCTGTTCGCCGTCGACAATCTGAAGAAGGGTCGGTGGACAGCCTCAAAACGATTGTTTGACGTTATGCAACGTGTCGCAGAGAGTTTTGCTGAACGAAACACCCGCCCCCAGCGTGCACTGTCCAAAGGTTATGCTGGCTTCATGGCCGACCTGGACTTTTTGACGCCTGAGGAAAAAGAAGAAGATCCACTCTTTGCGGAACTTTTGAAGCCGAACGGTCTAGCTTGGGCTTGTGGCTCGGTCATTCCGGTTCCCAATGGTGATCTGCTGGTCTTCGACTTCGAGCGAGCCACCGAGGCAGGCAGCTTCGATCGTCCTTCCTTGCATCTTCTAGACGGCTACCGCCCTCATCTGGCAAGAGCGGGAGTGATGGCATCGCGCCTGCAAGTCGAGCGCGCGCAGAACGCAGCCGCGGTAATGCAGGCACTCGGCTTGCCGGGCGCTGTGCTCGGGAATAGCGGCCAGGTTCTCGCGATGAATCCGCTGATGGAACAATTGGAGCCACAGATATACGCGAGGGCCCGCGATCGACTTACATTGGCGCATCCACGGTCGAACGAAATACTCAATATGGCGCTGGCGGAGATCGAAGCCGACAATGCTGCCGTTCGCTCCATAGCTGTTCCTGCGGTTGAGGGCAAATCGAGCCTAGTTGGTCACATTATTCCGATACGGCGGCAGGCTCATGACATCTTCTCCCGTGCTACGACTCTTTTCGTTGCAACACCTCTAGCTGCTCCCTCCGCACCTCGTCCCGGCCTGCTTTGTGGCCTGTTCGACCTCACCCCGGCGGAGGATCGAGTCGCGAGGACGATCGCTGAGGGACACAGTGTCGAAAGCGGCGCCGCCGCTCTCTCGGTTTCGACGGAAACTGTCCGTTCCCAGTTGAAGAGTGTAATGGCGAAGACGGGTACGTCGAGACAGGCGGAACTGGTTCAGTTGCTAGCCGGCACGACCACGTTTTCCCTTCCGCGCGGATAAAGAACCGGCTTTCACCCATCCGGGTGATGCGTCCTTCTTGATGCGCCCTAAAGTTTAATCGGGCGGGGCGATGACTTTCCTGAGACAGGTGACCGACGCGGTAGCAACCGCGGTCGATCCAACGATCGAGGCAAGGAGTCGATGGCCGACGGAGCAAAAGCATCCGTCGGCCAACCGTGCGGTGGCTGTTGCACAGACTTGCGAGGAACTGCTGGCGATCGAAACTGCGGTATGAGTTGTTCATTGCACGGGACGCAACCTTTCTGGCAAAGCGCCTTGGCTGCAATGTGGGGAGGTCAGGCATTGCTCTGTCTGGGCGCAAGAGGCTGTCCCCTTTTTGAACCGCTGCGATGGGTGATAATCGGCAGCTTTCTTGTCGCCGCACGTGCGATGCTGCACTGCCGATGGCTATTTCACGGACGTGTGCCGACTGACCGGAGCAAGACGGGAAAACAGAGCGACAAGTTCAGCTTGCCGATGAGTGCCTGTCTTAGCGAAGATGGCCTTGAGCCGGGCGCGCGCGGTCTCGTAGCACACTCCCAATCGATCAGCTGCTCTTGCCAGCTCCTCGCCCGACGAGAGCTCGCGCGCAAGTCTTGCTTCCGCAGGAGTAAGCCCGAAGCACACTCGGAAGGCCAGTTCCGGTGGTCGAGGAGACAAGTCAGGATCCACGACGAGGACGATCACCTGACAAGGGGCGAGCGCATTGCATGACACGCCCGAAAGACGCAGCGCATAGGCAAACAACGGACGTCCCTTGGTGCGTGGCAACCGGACCGGAGGCATCACCACGGACTGAGATGCCTGCCATAACAATGCTCGAAGGGTGCGGTCCAACTCGTCCGTCGCATTCCTGTCTCTCGAGGCGATACGCCTGCCCCTGACCTGAATGTCCCTTCCCATCAACTGCTCTGCAGCATTATTAACCCCCAAGACCTCGCCGCGACGGTCGAGCATCAAAGCGGCGGTTCCGCTGGAGTTGAACGCTTCCAGCGCGCCTTCAGCCCGCGCAAATCCCAGTGCCCGAGCAAGGGCGGACACCGAGCCTAAGTTCTTTGAGAGCTCACCCAGCTCTTGAATCTCCTGTGGCAGGAACGGACCTTGCTCAATCGTCCGCTGCAGCGACAGTGACCAGAACTGGTCTCCGGCAGCGATCTTGACGAGTGCGCACCATCGAAGGCCCAAAGGCGCAAGGAATTCCTGGTAGTATGGATGCTTTACGATAGCGTCAGGCGTCCGAAGATCGAGATCGGAGCTGACCCCGTTCCGCGCGAGGAACGGCACGAGACGATACCGCTCATCGCGGTGGATCCACTCATCGCGCACGTAAACGTCGAACGAAGACTCCATCGAATTGCTGCGCGGAATAGTGGGTAGATGCCCCTTTATGTCAAAGAGCAATGCGCCAGCGCTTCCTGTGGCTTTTTGAGCCACGTCCATCGCGGAATTCCAACGCGTCGGATCAACGGCTGCCTCAGAAAAAGCCGCGCCGATCGCAGCAAAATCGATTTGCGCGCCCACACCCATCCCCAACATTGAACGAAAGCAGCGAAACGAATTTATCTAAGCACAACGATGGAAAAAATACGAGATTATTCTTAATAAGAATTGTTCTCCACAACACTCCTTTTGGTCGGAAATTTCAACCGATTGAACAGGGAGGCTTTCAACTTTTTAGGCGTGGAAGTGGGCTAGTAGATACAGGCCCTTCTACGTCAATCGATGCACTAACATTTGTCTGCTCGCTCGTTGATGGCATAGCTGCAGCGGCAGTGTATGGGCTGTACCGTCGACGGTCGGCTCGCAAATCGGTAACTTCTCGCACATTTTGAAGCGAAACATTGAAAGGAGTGCCGCATAACCCATTTGGGTGCTGCGGGCCGATTTTGCGCAGCGTATCTTGGGGTTAGATGCGGCCTTGGTACCCGGCGCCAATTGGAAGGTTGGTGCTTTCGCGGCGTTTGGAACCCGCGTGGCCCATCAGGGGGACGACGATGCTTGGGAATGGGATACTCTCGGTCCAGGGTGCTGGGTCGACTTACACGACGGGTCAAACAGGCCAGATATCCGAGGGACAGACGCTAACGGTGACGGGCATCACCGATCCGGATGGCGCGCCGAAGAAGGTGAGCTATCAATGGTACGTCTCTTACGATGGAGGGGCGACGTGGCAAGCAATCTCGGGCGCTACCGCCACCAGCTATGCCATACCCTATTCCTCGTCCACATCATCGACAACTGCACTGTACAAGGTCGTCGCGAGCTATCCGGAAGGCAGCGGCAAGAATGCGGTTACGGACAGTGCAACCAGCGCAATCTTTTCAGTCAATGACGTAAACCAGACCGGTTCGGTCGCGATCAGCGGCACCACAGCCACCGGGCAGACACTGACGGCCACAGTCACCGACGCGGATGGCGTGCCGGCAAACGGCATCGTCTATTCGTGGCAGGTCCTGACGAACGGAACTTGGGTGACAGTCCAGTCGAGCAGTTCCAACCAGTACACGCTCGCCTACGCCGACGGGGGCAAGCAGGTTCGAGTACTGGCTTCGTACACGGACACCCAAGGACACGTCGAGACCGGGATCACGAGCGCGCCGACGGCGCTGGTGACGATTGTCAATCAGCCTGGGTCCGTCGCGATCAACGGTGTGCAGGCCGAAGGCCAAGTCCTGACGGCGGTCATCAGCGATCCCGACGGCGCGCCAACTGGCGGCGCCACCTATCAATGGCAGGTGCTGAGTGGTGGAAAATGGCAGAATGTTGCCGGCGCAACCAGTCAGATCTACGCGCTACCCTACGATGCGAGCGGCAAGCAGTTCCGGGTGCTGGTCACCTACGTGGACGGCCACGGCAATTCGGAGAGTCTCGCGAGCATCGCCACGAATGCGATCACCGACGTCGATCGGGTCGGTGCCGTCACGATGACGTCGTCGACCGGCCAGTTCCTCGCGGGCGCGGTTTTGACAGCCCAGCTCAGCGATGCCGATGGGCTGCCAAAGGTCACCAAGATCACCTACCGATGGCAGGTTTCGGTCGACGGCGTGAGCTGGACCACGGTCCAGTCGAGCACCTCGAGCCAATATACGATTAACAGCAGCGACACTGGCAAAGAGGTCCGGGTCGTTGCCTCCTATACCGATCTTCAGGGTCACTCCGAGATCGTCACGGCCGACCCGGTGATTGTGGCGCCGCCCGCTATCAACCACCCACCAGTCGTGCAGAACGTTCTGCTTTTGGCGACCGAGGACGGGCTGGCTGTGACGGGCGCCTTTGCCGGCGATGACCCCGATGCCGACGACGATCCATCGACGCTCCACTACACGATCACCTCGCAGCCGACGGAAGGCAGCGTCAGCAACAACAATGACGGCACCTTCAGCTTCAACCCCGGCTCAGGCTTCCAGGACCTAGCCGCAGGCGCGACGCGCCAGGTGGCGTTCACCTACACCGCGACCGACAGTCACGGTGCGGTCTCCAACACCGGCACGGTCTCGGTGACGGTCACCGGCGTCAACGATGCCCCGGTGATCACGTCGGCCGCCCAGAGCGGCTCGGTGTCCGAAGGCGACGACGGCGCGTCCAGGACGGCGACAGGCCAGGTTATCTTCAGCGATGTCGATGTTGGCGACACGCATGCCTTCTCGGTGAGCGCCGCAGCGGCCTACGGCATGGCAACGGTCGATGCCGACGGCACCTGGCACTACACGGTGAATGACACCGGCGCGGTCGATGCACTGGCCCAGGGCGAGAGCCTATCTGACAGCTTCACGGTCCGGGTGAGCGACAACCATAACGGCTTTGCCGAGCAGTCGGTGGCAGTCACCATCCACGGCGTCAACGACGCGCCGGTGATCACCTCCGGCCCGCAGTCGAGTAGCGTCTCGGAAGGCGACGGCCAGCCGGCCTCGGCCAAGAGTGCGACCGGTCAGGTCACCTTCACCGACGTCGACAGCAGCGACAGCCATACCTTGTCGGTGAGCGTTGCCGCCGCCCATGGCACGGCGAGCATCGATCCTGACGGCACCTGGCATTATACTGTGAGTGACAGCGGCGCGGTCGATGCACTTGCCGCCGGCGAACATCTCGCCGACAGCTTCACGGTGCGGGTCGACGACCACAATGGCGGTATCGCCGCCCAGACGGTGTCGATCGACATCACCGGCACCAACGACGCGGCGGTGATCTCCGGTACCTCGACCGGCTCGGTCGTGGAAGCCGGCGGCGTCGCCAACGCCGACGCCGGGACGCCGATGGCGAGCGGCACCTTGACCGACACCGACGTCGACAATCCTGCCAACACCTTCACGGCGGTCACCGCCGGTGCGGCCACCGACCATGGCTACGGCACCTTCGGAATGACGGCGGCGGGCCTGTGGACCTACACGCTCGACAACGCCAACGCCGCCGTCCAGGCGCTCAATGCCGGCGACACGCTCACCGACACCTTCACGGTGACGACTGTCGATGGCACCCAGCAGCAGATCAGCGTCACCATCCACGGCACCAACGACGTGCCGGTGATCGGCGGCGTCGCCGCCAGCAACGTGACCGAGGACGTGGCGGTCGATGCGGGCAACCGCCTGAACACCTCCGGCGCGCTGACCATCGCCGATGTCGACCAGGGCCAGTCGAGCTTCGCGGCGCAGGCCGGCGTTGCCGGCAGCAATGGCTTGGGCACCTTCACGCTCGCCGCCGACGGCAACTGGACCTACAGCGCCGACGACACGCAGGCGGCGATCCAGCAGCTCGGCGCCGGGCAAACGATCACCGACAGCTTCACCGCGGTCTCCTCCGACGGCACCGCCAGCCAGGTGGTCACCGTCACCATCCACGGCACCAACGACGCGCCGGTGATCGTTCCATCATCCCAATCCACGTCCCGGATAGATTTCGAAGACCTCGATCCGATGGGCGGATACCTGCGTACGCCGAGCTACAGTCATAACGGCTTCGCATTCGCCGCTACACAACCCACGCCAACAAATTATCTGATCTTTTATGCTTGGGCGTCCGGCACAGCCTTGTCGCCATCCTCGCCTGGGGAGGCGATACACATCTATCGACCAGACGGAAAGACGTTCGGAATCAGTTCAATTGATCTCGATGCTCAATACGCCGCGCCATATTCAGCAACTTTCATCGGGACTTTGGCCGACGACCGACAGATTACCCAGACGTTCGTCACCGACTCTGCACATGTCGACTTTCAGACATTCCATTTCGACCCGAGTTTTTCCGCTGGCTTGGTCGACCTGCAATTTGCGCCGATGGACTATCCGTACTACGTGGCGGACAACATCGTGCTTACGACTGGATCGGGATCCGATCTGGTCGGATCGATCGTCGAGCGGCCATCGACGGTTGGCTCGTCGAGCCAGGATCAAACATCAGGAACGATCATCTTTACGGATGCGGACCTTAGCGACACGCACACCGTCGCTGCAGGTGCAGCAAGCTTTATTTGGTCGGGCGGGAACCTGACGGCAGGCCAGCAAAGCACATTGGCGGCCACCGGAAGCATTGCGTTCAACGACAGCGACAGCACGGGAACCGGCATCGGAGCGATCGACTGGGCGTATCACATCACCGATAGCGCCATTGATTTCCTCGCCAGCGGCGAAACCCTCACGGTGCGCTATGACGTCACGGTAACCGACAATCACGGAGCGACTTCAACGCAACCGATTACCATTACGATCACCGGCACCAACGATGCGCCGCTCGCCGTCGATGACCAGATCGCCGGTAGCGAGGACACATCGTTCACCGTTTTGGCGCCCCAGCTTCTTGCCAACGACACCGATCCTGACACCAACGACGTGCTCTCGGTGACCGGCGTCAGCAATGCGACGAACGGCACGGCCGTCCTGAACGGCAGCGCGATCGATTTCACGCCTGCCGCAAACTTCTCCGGCATCGCGAGCTTTGACTATACGATCGACGACGGCCACGGCGGAACGGCGACGGCGACGGCCCCTATCGACGTTGCACCAGTGGCCGATACGCCGACGCTGGTCATCGGCGCATCGCCAACGAACCTCACGCCGCAACCCGTAGGTGGCGAGTTTCGGGTCAATAGTTATACGGCGAACGACCAGTCCTTGCCCTCGGTTGCGGCCCTTGCGGACGGCGGCTTCGTCGTCACGTGGATGTCCGATGGCCAGGAGGCCGGACCCTACGGCGTTTTCTACGGCGTCTATGGCCAGCGCTACGGCGCTGATGGGGCTCCAATCGGCGGTGAGTTCCACATCAATACCTATATTTCCGACTGGCAGGCCTACCCCTCGGTGGCGGCACTGGCGGGCGGCGGCTTCGTCGTGACGTGGAGTTCGTTCCTCCAGGACGGCTCGGGGTGGGGGGTGTACGGCCAGCGCTACGGCGCTGATGGCGCCCCGTTGGGTAGCGAGTTCCGCGTCAACACCTATACGCTTTATGAGCAATGGGCCCCCTCAGTGGCCTCTCTGACGAACGGCGGCTTCGTCGTGACGTGGCAGTCCAACCTCCAGGACGGCTCAGGTCTCGGTATCTACGGACAGCGCTACGGGGCAGACGGCAGTCCGCTAGGCAGTGAGTTCAGGGTCAACACCTATACAGCGAATGACCAGTGGGCACCCTCAGTGGCTGCGCTGGCGGACGGTGGCTTTGTCGTGACATGGAGGTCCGTGGGGCAGGACGGGTCCGGTGAAGGCGTGTACGGCCAGCGATACGGCGCCGACGGCGCGCCTTTAGGTGGCGAGTTCCGTGTCAACACTTATACGGCCGGTGACCAAGTGGCTCCAACGGTAGCGGCGCTGGCGAGCGGCGGCTTTGTCGTGACCTGGATGTCCAATGGACAGGACGGCTCAGGTTGGGGCGTTTATGGCCAGCGCTACGACGCCGACGGCACAGCTTCCGGCGGCGAGTTCCGCGTCAACACCTACACCGCCGGTGACCAGCAGTCTCCCTCCGTAGCAGCGCTTGCGGATGGCGGGTTCGTCGTGACCTGGATCTCCTATGGCCAGGATGGGTCTGGTTGGGGTCTCTACGGCCAGCGCTACGATGCATCAGGCACTGCGGTCGGGCAGGAGTTTCAGCTCAACGAGACCACCGCTGGCAACCAGGTCAGTTTTGGCGGACACTCTATTCCGCTGGCAGTACTTTCGGATGGTCGACTGGTTCAAACCTGGTACGGTGATCCTTCGGTAAGTGCCGCTGAGGTTTATGCGCGGCTGTTGACGGTGCCTGCCGAGGCCCCCCAGGACCAGCCCCTGACGCTGCCGACGATCACGGCCGCGCCCACCGACACCGACGGCTCCGAGAAACTCGTGCTACGGCTCTCGGGCTTCCCTGCCGGCGCAACGTTCTCGGTTGGTGCACTCGATCCAGCGACAGGCGATTGGGTTGTCAGCGATCCCGCCGACATCGCGTCTCTTGCGACAACGCCGCTGGTCATGACGCCGCCCTCAGGCTGGAGCGGCAGCTTTACGCTCTCCGTGACCGCCGTCGTCACCGACACCGCGCTCCTGTCTACTGGACTTGCCAGCGACACAACCTCTATCACCCAAACGCTTGCGGTCACCATCGCGCCAACGCCGGTCAACCACGCGCCGATCGTAAAGAACGTTCTGCTTTTGGCGACCGAGGACGGGCTGGCTGTGACGGGCGCCTTTGCCGGCGATGACCCCGATGCCGACGACGATCCATCGACGCTCCACTACACGATCACCTCGCAGCCGACGGAAGGCAGCGTCAGCAACAACAATGACGGCACCTTCAGCTTCAACCCCGGCTCAGGCTTCCAGGACCTAGCCGCAGGCGCGACGCGCCAGGTGGCGTTCACCTACACCGCGACCGACAGTCACGGTGCGGTCTCCAACACCGGCACGGTCTCGGTGACGGTCACCGGCGTCAACGATGCCCCGGTGATCACGTCGGCCGCCCAGAGCGGCTCGGTGTCCGAAGGCGACGACGGCGCGTCCAGGACGGCGACAGGCCAGGTTATCTTCAGCGATGTCGATGTTGGCGACACGCATGCCTTCTCGGTGAGCGCCGCAGCGGCCTACGGCATGGCAACGGTCGATGCCGACGGCACCTGGCACTACACGGTGAATGACACCGGCGCGGTCGATGCACTGGCCCAGGGCGAGAGCCTATCTGACAGCTTCACGGTCCGGGTGAGCGACAACCATAACGGCTATGCCGAGCAGACGGTGGCCGTCACCATCCTTGGCACCAACGACGCGCCAGCCGATCTGACGCTTTCAAATGATTCCGTGCCCGCAAATCTGGCCGGGGCCATTGTCGGCACGCTCTCGGCCATCGATCGTGACCAGAGTGACACCCTCACCTACAGCATCCTGCCGGGGCTCGATGGTTCCCAGTTCACGATTTCTGGCAATCAGCTCCGGGTCGGCAGCACCGGGTTCGACTATCAGCAGGCCAGCAGCCATCCGGTGACGGTCAGGGCGACTGACCAGTCTGGTGCCTATGTCGACCAAACCTTCACGGTCGAGGTGCTGCCGCGCAACCAGATCGCCCTCACCACCGGAAACGACACCGTTGGTCCGCAGACCCAGGACACGCAGGTGACCGGCAATGCGGTCACATTCAACGCGGGCGACAGCCTCACGGGCGGCAGCGAGACCGACTCGCTCGTTCTTTACGGTTCCGGCACGTTCGACCTGAACAGCCTGGCGCAGTTCACGGGTTTTGAGGAGGTCGATCTCGTCAACTACTCGAACTCTGCCAGCGCGCTTTACCTCAAGCCCGGCCAGGACATCACCGTCAATGGCAGCGGATCCGGTCAAGAGGCCATTTACCTTTCCACCGGCGCGGCCACCGTGCACGCCGGAGATGGCAATGACGCCATTTATGTCACCAGCAGCACAAACTGGAACACTTCCAACGTGCTCGACGGCGGAAGCGGCTATGATGTCCTCTATTTCTATGGCGCTTCCAATACCAGCTTCGACCTGACCACCGCCAGCATCAGCAACATCGAATCTCTCTATCTTTGGGATAGCAACACAACCCTCGAGGTCGATACCGCCAGCCTGTCCGGCTTTCAGTATATCTATGGTGTTAATAATGGCGGCCGGCTCGATACCGCCGACAGCAGCCTCGATCTCTCCGGCGAGCAGGTCTCCGGCCTGACGGTGACGAGCTCAAACGCCTCGGGCACCACCTTTACCGTCACCAATATTGGCACTGCCTACCAGGTCTATGGCGGCGGCGGTAACGACACCGTCGTCGCCAACGGCTTCAACTTCACCGCCGAGCAGCGCGATGCCCTGTTCGCCACGTCCTCCATCGAAACCATCGTCGACGCCAGCGGGACGTATAGCGCCCCTCCGGACAACGGCAATGTGATCAAACTAACCACCGGAGCCGATACCGTCGTCGCCGACCCGGCCGGCACGACGGTCAACGGCTCGGCCGCGACCTTCAACAGCACGGACAGCCTGACGGGAGGTTCAGGTCATGACACCCTCGTTCTTTACGGCTCCGGCACGTTTGACCTGAACAGCCTGGCGCAGTTCACGGGTTTCGAGGAGGTCGATCTCGTCAACTACTCGAACTCTGCCAGCGCGCTTTACCTCAAGCCCGGCCAGGACATCACCGTCAATGGCAGCGGATCCGGTCAAGAGGCCATTTACCTTTCCACCGGCGCGGCCACCGTGCACGCCGGAGATGGCAATGACGCCATTTATGTCACCAGCAGCACAAACTGGAACACTTCCAACGTGCTCGACGGCGGAAGCGGCTATGATGTCCTCTATTTCTATGGCGCTTCCAATACCAGCTTCGACCTGACCACCGCCAGCATCAGCAACATCGAATCTCTCTATCTTTGGGATAGCAACACAACCCTCGAGGTCGATACCGCCAGCCTGTCCGGCTTTCAGTATATCTATGGTGTTAATAATGGCGGCCGGCTCGATACCGCCGACAGCAGCCTCGATCTCTCCGGCGAGCAGGTCTCCGGCCTGACGGTGACGAGCTCAAACGCCTCGGGCACCACCTTTACCGTCACCAATATTGGCACTGCCTACCAGGTCTATGGCGGCGGCGGTAACGACACCGTCGTCGCCAACGGCTTCAACTTCACCGCCGAGCAGCGCGATGCCCTGTTCGCCACGTCCTCCATCGAAACCATCGTCGACGCCAGCGGGACGTATAGCGCCCCTCCGGACAACGGCAATGTGATCAAACTAACCACCGGAGCCGATACCGTCGTCGCCGACCCGGCCGGCACGACGGTCAACGGCTCGGCCGCGACCTTCAACAGCACGGACAGCCTGACGGGAGGTTCAGGTCATGACACCCTCGTTCTTTACGGCTCCGGCACGTTTGACCTGAACAGCCTGGCGCAGTTCACGGGTTTCGAGGAGGTCGATCTCGTCAACTACTCGAACTCTGCCAGCGCGCTTTACCTCAAGCCCGGCCAGGACATCACCGTCAATGGCAGCGGATCCGGTCAAGAGGCCATTTACCTTTCCACCGGCGCGGCCACCGTGCACGCCGGAGATGGCAATGACGCCATTTATGTCACCAGCAGCACAAACTGGAACACTTCCAACGTGCTCGACGGCGGAAGCGGCTATGATGTCCTCTATTTCTATGGCGCTTCCAATACCAGCTTCGACCTGACCACCGCCAGCATCAGCAACATCGAATCTCTCTATCTTTGGGATAGCAACACAACCCTCGAGGTCGATACCGCCAGCCTGTCCGGCTTTCAGTATATCTATGGTGTTAATAATGGCGGCCGGCTCGATACCGCCGACAGCAGCCTCGATCTCTCCGGCGAGCAGGTCTCCGGCCTGACGGTGACGAGCTCAAACGCCTCGGGCACCACCTTTACCGTCACCAATATTGGCACTGCCTACCAGGTCTATGGCGGCGGCGGTAACGACACCGTCGTCGCCAACGGCTTCAACTTCACCGCCGAGCAGCGCGATGCCCTGTTCGCCACGTCCTCCATCGAAACCATCGTCGACGCCAGCGGGACGTATAGCGCCCCTCCGGACAACGGCAATGTGATCAAACTAACCACCGGAGCCGATACCGTCGTCGCCGACCCGGCCGGCACGACGGTCAACGGCTCGGCCGCGACCTTCAACAGCACGGACAGCCTGACGGGAGGTTCAGGTCATGACACCCTCGTTCTTTACGGCTCCGGCACGTTTGACCTGAACAGCCTGGCGCAGTTCACGGGTTTCGAGGAGGTCGATCTCGTCAACTACTCGAACTCTGCCAGCGCGCTTTACCTCAAGCCCGGCCAGGACATCACCGTCAATGGCAGCGGATCCGGTCAAGAGGCCATTTACCTTTCCACCGGCGCGGCCACCGTGCACGCCGGAGATGGCAATGACGCCATTTATGTCACCAGCAGCACAAACTGGAACACTTCCAACGTGCTCGACGGCGGAAGCGGCTATGATGTCCTCTATTTCTATGGCGCTTCCAATACCAGCTTCGACCTGACCACCGCCAGCATCAGCAACATCGAATCTCTCTATCTTTGGGATAGCAACACAACCCTCGAGGTCGATACCGCCAGCCTGTCCGGCTTTCAGTATATCTATGGTGTTAATAATGGCGGCCGGCTCGATACCGCCGACAGCAGCCTCGATCTCTCCGGCGAGCAGGTCTCCGGCCTGACGGTGACGAGCTCAAACGCCTCGGGCACCACCTTTACCGTCACCAATATTGGCACTGCCTACCAGGTCTATGGCGGCGGCGGTAACGACACCGTCGTCGCCAACGGCTTCAACTTCACCGCCGAGCAGCGCGATGCCCTGTTCGCCACGTCCTCCATCGAAACCATCGTCGACGCCAGCGGGACGTATAGCGTCCTGCCGCCTGCAGTAAATCACCCACCCGTGGTTCAGAACGTGCTTCTTTCGGCAACCGAGGATGGATTGACGGTGACAGGCGCCTTCGCCGGCGACGACTCGGATGCAGACGACAACCCGACGACGCTGCACTACACAATCACCTCGCAGCCCATCGAAGGCAGCGTCGTCAACAACAACGACGGCACCTTCAGCTTCAGTCCCGTCTCAGGCTTCCAGGACCTCGCCGAGGGCGCAATGCGCCAGGTGGCGTTCACCTACACCGCGACCGACAGCCATGGTGCGGTCTCCAACACCGGCACGGTCTCGGTGACGGTCACCGGCGTCAACGACGCGCCGGTGATCACCTCCGGCCCGCAGTCGAGTAGCGTCTCGGAAGGCGACGGCCAGCCGGCCTCGGCCAAGAGTGCGACCGGTCAGGTCACCTTCACCGACGTCGACAGCAGCGACAGCCATACCTTGTCGGTGAGCGTTGCCGCCGCCCATGGCACGGCGAGCATCGATCCTGACGGCACCTGGCATTATACTGTGAGTGACAGCGGCGCGGTCGATGCACTTGCCGCCGGCGAACATCTCGCCGACAGCTTCACGGTGCGGGTCGACGACCACAATGGCGGTATCGCCGCCCAGACGGTGTCGATCGACATCACCGGCACCAACGACGCGGCGGTGATCTCCGGTACCTCGACCGGCTCGGTCGTGGAAGCCGGCGGCGTCGCCAACGCCGACGCCGGGACGCCGATGGCGAGCGGCACCTTGACCGACACCGACGTCGACAATCCTGCCAACACCTTCACGGCGGTCACCGCCGGTGCGGCCACCGACCATGGCTACGGCACCTTCGGAATGACGGCGGCGGGCCTGTGGACCTACACGCTCGACAACGCCAACGCCGCCGTCCAGGCGCTCAATGCCGGCGACACGCTCACCGACACCTTCACGGTGACGACTGTCGATGGCACCCAGCAGCAGATCAGCGTCACCATCCACGGCACCAACGACGTGCCGGTGATCGGCGGCGTCGCCGCCAGCAACGTGACCGAGGACGTGGCGGTCGATGCGGGCAACCGCCTGAACACCTCCGGCGCGCTGACCATCGCCGATGTCGACCAGGGCCAGTCGAGCTTCGCGGCGCAGGCCGGCGTTGCCGGCAGCAATGGCTTGGGCACCTTCACGCTCGCCGCCGACGGCAACTGGACCTACAGCGCCGACGACACGCAGGCGGCGATCCAGCAGCTCGGCGCCGGGCAAACGATCACCGACAGCTTCACCGCGGTCTCCTCCGACGGCACCGCCAGCCAGGTGGTCACCGTCACCATCCACGGCACCAACGACGCGCCGACGCTTGCCATTCCTGGTGCGCAGTCCACGACAACCGATAGCGGGATCGGAATCACAGGCATTATCGTCACCGATCCGGATGCAGGCGACACCTTCACGGTGACGCTCGCGACTACGGGAGGTTTGGGGGCTTATCTGACTGCCTTGGGCAAGTCGTTCGGCAGTCAGTACGGCCAGGTGGTCGGCTCCGGCACACCCGAGGTCGTGGTCACGGGTACGCTGGCGGAAGTGAACGCCTCGCTTCAGACACTCGGCTACGGCCCCTACCAAGCAATCCCTGGCAACGATGTCATTTCAATCACCGTGACTGATGCGGCCGGCGCCAGCGCCAGCGGGCAAATTCCGGTCACAATCACTCCCGCAGCAAACACTGCGCCCGTGGTTCAGAACGTTCTGCTTTTGGCGACCGAGGACGGGCTGGCTGTGACGGGCGCCTTTGCCGGCGATGACCCCGATGCCGACGACGATCCATCGACGCTCCACTACACGATCACCTCGCAGCCGACGGAAGGCAGCGTCAGCAACAACAATGACGGCACCTTCAGCTTCAACCCCGGCTCAGGCTTCCAGGACCTAGCCGCAGGCGCGACGCGCCAGGTGGCGTTCACCTACACCGCGACCGACAGTCACGGTGCGGTCTCCAACACCGGCACGGTCTCGGTGACGGTCACCGGCGTCAACGATGCCCCGGTGATCACGTCGGCCGCCCAGAGCGGCTCGGTGTCCGAAGGCGACGACGGCGCGTCCAGGACGGCGACAGGCCAGGTTATCTTCAGCGATGTCGATGTTGGCGACACGCATGCCTTCTCGGTGAGCGCCGCAGCGGCCTACGGCATGGCAACGGTCGATGCCGACGGCACCTGGCACTACACGGTGAATGACATCGGCGCGGTCGATGCACTGGCCCAGGGCGAGAGCCTATCTGACAGCTTCACGGTCCGGGTGAGCGACAACCATAACGGCTTTGCCGAGCAGTCGGTGGCAGTCACCATCCACGGCGTCAACGACGCGCCGGTGATCACCTCCGGCCCGCAGTCGAGTAGCGTCTCGGAAGGCGACGGCCAGCCGGCCTCGGCCAAGAGTGCGACCGGTCAGGTCACCTTCACCGACGTCGACAGCAGCGACAGCCATACCTTGTCGGTGAGCGTTGCCGCCGCCCATGGCACGGCGAGCATCGATCCTGACGGCACCTGGCATTATACTGTGAGTGACAGCGGCGCGGTCGATGCACTTGCCGCCGGCGAACATCTCGCCGACAGCTTCACGGTGCGGGTCGACGACCACAATGGCGGTATCGCCGCCCAGACGGTGTCGATCGACATCACCGGCACCAACGACGCGGCGGTGATCTCCGGTACCTCGACCGGCTCGGTCGTGGAAGCCGGCGGCGTCGCCAACGCCGACGCCGGGACGCCGATGGCGAGCGGCACCTTGACCGACACCGACGTCGACAATCCTGCCAACACCTTCACGGCGGTCACCGCCGGTGCGGCCACCGACCATGGCTACGGCACCTTCGGAATGACGGCGGCGGGCCTGTGGACCTACACGCTCGACAACGCCAACGCCGCCGTCCAGGCGCTCAATGCCGGCGACACGCTCACCGACACCTTCACGGTGACGACTGTCGATGGCACCCAGCAGCAGATCAGCGTCACCATCCACGGCACCAACGACGTGCCGGTGATCGGCGGCGTCGCCGCCAGCAACGTGACCGAGGACGTGGCGGTCGATGCGGGCAACCGCCTGAACACCTCCGGCGCGCTGACCATCGCCGATGTCGACCAGGGCCAGTCGAGCTTCGCGGCGCAGGCCGGCGTTGCCGGCAGCAATGGCTTGGGCACCTTCACGCTCGCCGCCGACGGCAACTGGACCTACAGCGCCGACGACACGCAGGCGGCGATCCAGCAGCTCGGCGCCGGGCAAACGATCACCGACAGCTTCACCGCGGTCTCCTCCGACGGCACCGCCAGCCAGGTGGTCACCGTCACCATCCACGGCACCAACGACGCGCCGACGGTATCTGCCGCAGTCACCTCGACCGCCTCGAAGGTCGATCCTGCCTACACGATCGACCTGCTCGATCACGCTTCGGACGTCGACCATGGGGCTGTGCTTTCCATCGCCAATCTGACCGCCCCGCTGCCAGCGGGGCTTAGCCTCGATGCCGATGGCCACACGCTGCACATCGATCCGAGTGCCTACAATGCGCTCGCCGAGGGCCAGAGCGCGGTGCTGAGCTTAAGCTACGACGTGGTCGACGAGCACGGGGCCGCAGTCGCGCAAACCGCCACCATCACCATAGAGGGGAGCGGAACTACAGTCGGATTCTCGATCCAGTGGATCAGCCCGCAGAACGGTAACTGGTTCGACGGCGCGAACTGGAGTACGGGCGCGGTCCCGACGGCCGCGGACACGGCGCTGATCGACAGGCCCGAAGATATCGCTGTCACGATCTCCGGGGCGGACGGCTTCGCCGCCAGCCTGGTCAGCACGGAGCAGCTCCTGATTTCTTCCGGTTCGCTGCACGTCACCGGCTCCGCCGACCTTGCTTCGCTCGACGTGAGCGGAGGAACAGCGCAGTTAGACGGCAACACGAGCGCCCAATCCCTGTCAGTCATCTCCGGCACTGTGACCTTCGGTGCCGCGACAACGACTGCTGCGTTCAGCCAGTCGGGCGGCGAGCTGAACGGCTCCGGCCTGCTGACGGTGACGGGCCTTGCGACCCTTTCGGGAGGCACTGAGAGCGGGCCCGGCACGACGCTGGCGCAAGGCGGAGCCGCGTTCAATGGCTCCTTCGGTCTCGACGGCGGGCGGGTGCTGCAGTTGGGCGGCAGCAGCACCGCCACAGGGTACATCTATCTCGATCTGAATGCGGCGAATTCGAACACAGGCACCAGCGATCTTGGCGCTGGAACCCTGGCAATCGGCAGCGGCACGATCTTCGACGACCAGAGCGATGGTGGACTGTATATCTATGCCAACAATTGGGGGCCTGGCGACGACGGCTCGGCCGCCGCGGTCAACAACGCCGGCACCTTCGTCAAGTCGGGTGCGGCAACCACCGCGACCATCGCCACGCGCTTCAACAACACCGGCTTGGTAGACGTTGAGAGCGGCACGCTGAGCCTGTCGGGCGGCGGCATCGACGTAGGCGCGACCTACCAAGGTGCCGGCACTGTGAACTTCAGTGGCGGCACACGGACGCTCGATGCCGCGTCGAGCATCACCGGGAATGCAACGTTCAGCGGCGGAACCACAACGGTCGACGGCACGGTCAGCGCCCAATTCCTGTCAGTCATCTCCGGCACTGTGACCTTCGGTGCCGCGACAACGACTGCTGCGTTCAGCCAGTCGGGCGGCGAGCTGAACGGCTCCGGCCTGCTGACGGTGACAGGCCTTGCGACGCTCTCGGGGGTAGCGAAGGCGGGTCCGGCACGACGCTGGCGCAGGGCGGAGCCGCGTTCAATGGCTCCTTCGGTCTCGACGGCGGGCGAGTGCTGCAGTTGGGCGGCAGCAGCACCGCAGCAGGGTACATCTATCTCGATCTGAATGCGTCGGACCCGAACACGGGCGTCAGTGACGCAGGTTCCGGCGCGCTGACAATCAGCAGCGGCGCTACCTTCGACGACCAGAGCGATGGTGGACTGTATATCTATGCCAACAATTGGGGGCCTGGCGACGACGGCTCGGCCGCAGCGGTCAACAACGCCGGCACCTTCGTCAAGTCGGGCTTGGCAACCACCTCGACCATCGCCACGCGCTTCAACAACACCGGCACGGTCGAGGTTGAGAGCGGCACGCTGAGCCTGTCGGCCGGCGGCATCGACGTAGGCGCGACCTACCAAGGTGCCGGCACTGTGAACTTCAGCGGCGGCACGCGGATGCTCGATGCTGCGTCAATCATCACCGCCAATGCCACCTTCAGCGGCGGAGCCACAACGGTCAATGGGAGCTACAACGTATCCGGTACTACGACGGTGAGCGGCGGGTCCGCCATTCTTGCCGGCTCTCTTGCGGCCTTGGGGAGCAGCCTGAACATCAGCGCTGGCAGTCTGCAAATCAGCGGTTCAAATGCGTCCGTCGATGCGTTCACGCAGTCAGGTGGCCTTCTGGAGGGAAGCGGAACACTAACCGTGTCGGGTGCCGCGACCCTTTCGGGGGGTAGCGAAGGCGGGTCCGGCACGACGCTGGCGCAAGGCGGAGCCGCGTTCAATGGCTCCTTCGGTCTCGACGGCGGGCGGGTGCTGCAGTTGGGCGGCAGCAGCACCGCCACAGGGTACATCTATCTCGATCTGAATGCGGCGATCCGAACACAGGCACCAGCGATCTTGGCGCTGGAACCCTGCAATCGCAGCGGCACGATCTTCGACGACCAGAGCGATGGTGGACTGTATATCTATGCCAACAATTGGGGCCTGGCGACGACGGCTCGGCCGCCGCGGTCAACAACGCCGGCACCTTCGTCAAGTCGGGTCGGCAACCACCCGACCATCGCCACGCGCTTCAACAACACCGGCTGGTAGGTTGAGAGCGGCACGCTGAGCCTGTCGGGCGGCGGCATCGACGTAGGCGCGACCTACCAAGGTGCCGGCACTGTGAACTTCAGGGCGGCACGCGGAGCTCGATGCGCGTCACATCACCGAATGCACTTCAGCGGCGGACCACAACGGTCATGGCACGTACCGTCCACGTCCGGTCCGCATCTCCGGCCTCTTGCGCTTGGGAGCAGCCTGAACATCAGCGCTGGCAGTCTGCAAATCAGCGGTTCAATGCGTCCGTCGATGCGTTCACGCATCAGGCCTTCGGAGGAGCGGCTAACCGTGCGGGCCGCGACCCTTTCGGGGGTAGCGAAGGCGGGTCCGGCACGACGCTGGCGCAAGGCGGAGCCGCGTTCAATGGCTCCTTCGGTCTCGACGGCGGGCGGGTGCTGCAGTTGGGCGGCAGCAGCACCGCCACAGGGTACATCTATCTCGATCTGAATGCGGCGAATCCGAACACAGGCACCAGCGATCTTGGCGCTGGAACCCTGGCAATCGGCAGCGGCACGATCTTCGACGACCAGAGCGATGGTGGACTGTATATCTATGCCAACAATTGGGGGCCTGGCGACGACGGCTCGGCCGCCGCGGTCAACAACGCCGGCACCTTCGTCAAGTCGGGTGCGGCAACCACCGCGACCATCGCCACGCGCTTCAACAACACCGGCTTGGTAGACGTTGAGAGCGGCACGCTGAGCCTGTCGGGCGGCGGCATCGACGTAGGCGCGACCTACCAAGGTGCCGGCACTGTGAACTTCAGTGGCGGCACACGGACGCTCGATGCCGCGTCGAGCATCACCGGGAATGCAACGTTCAGCGGCGGAACCACAACGGTCGACGGCACGGTCAGCGCCCAATTCCTGTCAGTCATCTCCGGCACTGTGACCTTCGGTGCCGCGACAACGACTGCTGCGTTCAGCCAGTCGGGCGGCGAGCTGAACGGCTCCGGCCTGCTGACGGTGACAGGCCTTGCGACGCTCTCGGGGGTAGCGAAGGCGGGTCCGGCACGACGCTGGCGCAGGGCGGAGCCGCGTTCAATGGCTCCTTCGGTCTCGACGGCGGGCGAGTGCTGCAGTTGGGCGGCAGCAGCACCGCAGCAGGGTACATCTATCTCGATCTGAATGCGTCGGACCCGAACACGGGCGTCAGTGACGCAGGTTCCGGCGCGCTGACAATCAGCAGCGGCGCTACCTTCGACGACCAGAGCGATGGTGGACTGTATATCTATGCCAACAATTGGGGGCCTGGCGACGACGGCTCGGCCGCAGCGGTCAACAACGCCGGCACCTTCGTCAAGTCGGGCTTGGCAACCACCTCGACCATCGCCACGCGCTTCAACAACACCGGCTTGGTAGACGTTGAGAGCGGCACGCTGACCTTCAACGGCGAGTTCCAGAACAATGGAATAATCCAGGCGGACGGTGGCGACATCGTTATCAACTCAGCCGTGAACGATAGCGGCTCGGCAATCATTCTCAATGCGTCAAAACTCGAATATGCTGCTGCTTCCAACGAGAATGTGACGTTCGCCGCCGGCTCCGCAGGTACACTTCGGCTGGACGACTCCCAGGACTATACGGGAACGGTCAGCAATCTGGCCGCAGGCAATTTCCTCGACCTTTCCGACATAATGTTTGGAGATAGCACTAGCCTCGGATACGCGGCAAATCAGACCGATACAGGCGGAACTCTCACCATCACCGATGGCAATCATACCGCGCAGGTCGCGCTGCTGGGGCAATATCTGGCCACGAGCTTCACGCAAGTTAGCGACGGGCATGGGGGCACACTCATCAGCATTCCACCGACTGATACGGCGACGTTGCTCAGTCAGCCACAGAACGCGTGAGAATTGATCTGGTTGGGGTGCAGGGCTGATGGACGTGGTGAGGCAAAGTGAAAACGCAAGCTCCGGCGACCCCGGGCTCGCCGCGTTGGTGATGTTGCTGCGTTTTCACGGTGTGGCGGCTGATCCGGAGCAGATCCGCCACCGCTTCCCCGCGGCATCGATCGGCATTACGGAGATGCTCCGCTGCGCCAGGGAACTGGGCCTTAAGGCGCGAGCGCGGCGCACAAATTGGGATCGGCTTGCGCGAACGCCATTACCCGGAATCGTCTCGCTGAGCGAAGGCGGCTTCCTGCTTGTGGGCAAAGTCGGCGACGACAAGGCGCTTGTGCAGCCGCCACTTTCGCCGATTCCAAAGCTAATGACGCGCATAGAATTCGAAGGGGTTTGGGACGGGCAGCTGGTGCTGATGACGCGCCGGGCTGGCCTAACCGACCTAGCCCGACGGTTCGACATTGGCTGGTTCATGGGCGCCATCCACAAGTATCGCCAGCTTCTGGGCGAGGTGCTGGTTGCCTCGTTCTTTCTGCAAGCCTTGGCGCTAGTTTCGCCCCTCTTCTTTCAGGTCGTGATCGATAAGGTGCTTGTGCACCAGAGTTTGAGCACGCTCGATGTATTGGCCATTGGCTTGGTTGCAATTGCCATATTTGAGGCAGTGCTCGGCGTCTTGCGCACATATCTCTTTGCACACACGACCAACCGCATCGACGTGGAACTTGGGGCCCGTCTATTCAGGCATTTGTTGGCATTGCCGATCGCCTATTTCCAGGCGCGGAGGGTAGGTGACTCCGTCGCCCGGGTTCGGGAACTCGAAAATATTCGCAATTTTCTCACCAGCTCGGCTCTGACGCTCGTGATCGACCTTTTTTTCACGTTCCTGTTCGTCGGAGTTATGCTCGTCTATTCGCTGGAATTGACGGGCATCGTTCTCAGCTCGTTTCCATTCTATATATTGATTTCGGCAGGCGCGACTCCGCTGTTTCGGCGGCGTCTCGACGAAAAGTTCGCGCGGGGCGCGGAGAACCAGGCCTTCCTCGTCGAGAGCGTCACCGGCGTCGAAACCCTCAAAGCTCTGGCCATCGAGCCGCAGATGCAGCGGCGTTGGGAAGAGCAGCTTGCCGGGTATGTGGCGGCAAGTTTCAGGGTGCTCAGTCTCGGCAACACCGCTAGTCAATCCGTTCAGATGATCAGCAAGCTGGTGACGGCCGCAGTACTCTATTTCGGGGCGAAGATGGTTATCGCTGGTCAGCTCACTGTCGGCGAGCTCGTCGCTTTCAACATGTTGGCCGGACGGGTGAGCGCGCCGGTGCTGCGGCTCGCGCAGATCTGGCAGGACTTCCACCAGGCACGGCTGTCGGTGGCTCGCCTGGGTGACATCCTCAACACTCCGCCCGAGCCGAGCTTTAATCCCGGCCGCGCAGCTCTACCGGCCATGCGCGGCGATGTAACCTTTGAGCATGTTGGCTTCCGATATCGCCTCGACGGGCCCGAGATCTTGCAGGATATTCATTTTTCAGTGCCGGCCGGCCAGGTCGTGGGCATTGTCGGTCCCTCTGGCTCGGGCAAGAGCACCCTTACGAAACTGATCCAGCGTCTCTATGTGCCCGAGAGCGGCAGGGTGCTTGTGGATGGTGTTGACCTGACCATGGTCGATACCACCTGGCTGCGCCGACAGATAGGCGTGGTGCTGCAGGAAAACGTTCTCTTCAACCGCACGATCCGCGACAACATCGCACTCGCCGATCCGACCATAGGAATGGATCAGATCATGGCGGCGGCCACCACGGCCGGAGCGCAAGAGTTCATCTTGGAACTTCCGGAGGGGTATGACACCATAATCGGTGAACGCGGCACCAACCTATCCGGCGGCCAGCGTCAGCGTATCGCCATCGCCCGCGCACTAGTCACGAATCCGCGCGTCCTCATCTTCGACGAGGCGACTAGCGCGCTGGACTACGACAGCGAGCGCACCATTCAGCAGAACATGACTGAGATCGCCAAGGGGCGCACAGTGTTTATCATCGCCCACCGGCTATCCACAGTCCGCCGAGCGGACCGCATTCTCTCGATCGAGCGCGGCCGGCTGGTTGAGGACGGAACGCACGATGACCTGATCAACAGCGGCGGCTGCTATGCCTCGCTACACCGACTGCAGGCGGGAATCCATGAAGTCCGGTAGCAATGTCGTTCCGCTTCGGACCAGTCCTGCTCAGCCAAGTCGATACGAGTTGGCGTTTCTGCCGGCTGCCCTGGAGATTGTGGAAACTCCGCCGTCGCCTGTCGGCCGTGCGATTGCGATTGTCATAGGGGCCTTATTCTGTGCCGCGATCGCCTGGGCCTCGTTTACCAACGTCGACATCATCGCCTCTGCTCCGGGCAAGATAGTTCCCGGCGGTCGGACAAAGCTCATCCAGCCATTCGAGGCCGGTGTCGTTCGAGCGATCCATGTTCAGGATGGCCAGGTTGTTAAGGCGGGCGACGTGCTGATCGAACTCGATCCTACGATTAACGCAGCGGATCGCGATCATTTGCGCAGCGATCTAACTGCGGCCCAGCTGGAGGTCGCCCGGCTGCGTGCTGCTCTGAGTACGAGTCCCGATCCTGTCGGCGACTTCAAGCCCCCCTCGGGTGTTTCGGCTGAGCTCGTCTCGATGCAGCGCCAGCTCTTACGTATGCAAGTGGAGGAGCATCAGGCAAAGCTTGCATCCCTCGACCGTCAACAAGAGCAAAAGCGAGCCGAGAGGGACACGATTAGCGCATTGATCGAGAAGCTGAATGAGACGATCCCGGTAGTCGAGCAGCGCACGTCGATCTACAAGACCCTCGTTGAACGGCAACTCAGTTCGAAGCTGACATATCTCGAAACGCTCCAGCAGTTGATCGATCAGCAGCATGATCTCTCAGTTAATAAGAGCCGATACAATGAAGCTGAAGCGGCACTCGCAGCCATCACCGAGAGCCTACGCGAGGTCGATGCGGACTATCGCCGGGACCTTTTGGAGAAATTGGCGGATGCGGAACGGAAAGCGGCGGGCCTCAGCAGCGACCTGACAAAGGCGGAGAAGCTAACCAAACTACAGGTTCTGACTGCACCGATTGACGGCTACGTCCAGCAACTCGCGGTTCATACTGTTGGGGGCGTCGTGACGCCGGCACAACCACTGCTCGTGCTGGTGCCGACCGACAGCCAACTCGAAATTGAAGCTCAGGTCTCGAACTCTGACATAGGCTTCATCAGGCCTGGCCAACCAGCCGCGATAAAGGTCGAGACGTTCAATTTCACTCGCTACGGCCTCCTGCAGGGGAAAGTGATCACCGTTTCCCACGATTCAATGCAACGAGAAAAGCCGACCTCGGAGGACGCGGCCGGCGCTGAGCCGAGGGGTCAGAATTTCGTGTATACGGCTCGGATTTCGCTCGACCGAACAAAGATGCGAATCGATGAAAATATGGTCGATCTCTCACCAGGAATGGCTGTTGTGGTCGAAATAAAGACCGGGTCTCGGACGCTGATGAACTATCTCCTCTCGCCATTGATGCGCTACGAGCATGACAGTTTGCATGAACGCTGACGGCCAGTCGGCGGGCGCTTGCCGGTAGGAGGTAGAAACGTGATTGATCCGTCCAATGCGGCTTCGCCGCGGGCCGAGCGCTGCCCTGGACCATCGGGTGGGAACGCCCGCGACCTCCATGGTTCTTCCACTATGCTCGCCGCAAATCCTCGGCCCGTTTGAAGATCAAGATTCTGATGGCCAGTAAGCAATATCGGTGGCGAGCGGAAGCCACCATCCGAGGAGGTGGCTCACATAGCGGGGCGGCAAGAAGGGTATTGAGGGACCGAGCTCCACCACGGTTCGCTCGACCTGAAACCAATCGACTTAGACACCAAGCCGATAGTGCAGTTTGTGCAAAGGCCCCCAAGAAGACGCATTGTCATTAACTGTTCACAGAATTGGCAGTTGACGCTTCAGGGGGAGAGTTAATAGTATCTTAATATAAGGGGTAGCGTGAACATCTCCCGATTCGGCAACTACGGAGTGATGGGCGCTACTGGGTAGGGGTATTGCAGCGCGGCTTCTATAGCCGTGGCAGCCATCACCATCGAGCCACCGCCTGTCTGTGAACCGCCATTGTGGGCTGGCCGTTCACGGGCCGGGCCGTTGGGCTGCGCTTGGTTGTATGGCGCATTTCCTCTTCCCAATAGACTGGGCGCCGATCCTTTCGGCATGGGGTAGTCAGCCGTCTCGGATGGCCAACAGGCGGACGCCGGGCGCGTCTGCGGCAGGGGTAATAGCTTAAATGAGCACTTCGCAAATCGCCGGAGCCGGTGGCACAGCCGTGTCGTTCTCCAACACGCCGCAGGCGCAGAATGACGTCTTCAACTACACCGAAGACAACGTCATTCTCGCTTCAGGTTCTCAAACCGTCATCGTGCTCGATGTGATGGCGAACGATGCCGGCGGCAACGCCAAGTCGCTATATTCCGTGGACGACGGCATTTCCGCGACGACTTTGACGAAGCAGTACGCGCCGATCGACCTGACGACCCAGGACGTGCAGGCAACCGGCATCTCGAGCTGGGAGACTATTGCTGCTGGTGTCCAGATCCGCATCAACAACGGCAAGGTCGAGATGGACCTCACTGGGTATCTGGCGGCACGCGGCTACTCGAGCCTGCAGTCGCTTGGCGCCGACGACCACATCAACGAAACCTTCACCTATGCAATCAAGCTAGCCAATGGGACCCTGAGCTGGGCAAGCGTTTCGGTCAACATCCAAGGCGCCAACGACGGCGCGACCATCACCGCGGTGCCGGCTGCGGACACAACTGTGGTGGAAGCTGGCGGCGTCGCCAACGGCACGCCCGGCGACCCAAATGCGTCCGGGCAGCTGATCATTTCGGACTTGGATGCCGGCCAAAACCATTTCCAGGCTCCGCCAAGCCTCGGGGGCGCATACGGCACCTTCACTTTCGACGCGACCACCGGCGCCTGGACCTACGCGCTCAATCAGGCGCTTGCCGACCCGCTGACACAGGGCCAGCATGCCACTGACACGTTGACCGTGACATCAGCTGATGGGACGGCGAACTACAGCATTGTCGTCAACATTACCGGTACGAATGATGTCCCTATCATTGCGGGCATCCAGACCGGCGCGGTGACGGAGGACGTGGCGGTCGACGCCAGCAGCCACCTCAACGCCTCGGGCGCGCTGACCATCGCCGACGTCGACCAGGGCCAGTCGAGCTTCGCGGCGCAGGCCGGCGTTGCCGGCAGCAACGGCTTCGGCACCTTCACGCTCGCCGCCGACGGCCATTGGACCTACAGCGCCGACAACAGCCAGACGGCGATCCAGCAGCTCGGCGCCGGGCAGAGCCTCACCGACAGCTTCACCGCGGTCTCCTCGGACGGCACCGCCAGCCAGCTCGTCACCGTCACCATCCACGGCACCAACGACGTGCCGGTGATCGGCGGCGTGTCGAGCGGCGCGGTGACGGAGGACGTGGCGGTCGACGCCAGCAGCCACCTCAACGCCTCGGGCGCGCTGACCATCGCCGACGTCGACCAGGGCCAGTCGAGCTTCGCGGCGCAGGCCGGCGTTGCCGGCAGCAACGGCTTCGGCACCTTCACGCTCGCCGCCGACGGCCATTGGACCTACAGCGCCGACAACACGCAGACGGCGATCCAGCAGCTCGGCGCCGGGCAGAGCCTCACCGACAGCTTCACCGCGGTCTCCTCGGACGGCACCGCCAGCCAGCTCGTCACCGTCACCATCCACGGCACCAACGACGTGCCGGTGATCGGCGGCGTGTCGAGCGGCGCGGTGACGGAGGACGTGGCGGTCGACGCCAGCAGCCACCTCAACGCCTCGGGCGCGCTGACCATCGCCGACGTCGACCAGGGCCAGTCGAGCTTCGCGGCGCAGGCCGGCGTTGCCGGCAGCAACGGCTTCGGCACCTTCACGCTCGCCGCCGACGGCCATTGGACCTACAGCGCCGACAACAGCCAGACGGCGATCCAGCAGCTCGGCGCCGGGCAGAGCCTCACCGACAGCTTCACCGCGGTCTCCTCGGACGGCACCGCCAGCCAGCTCGTCACCGTCACCATCCACGGCACCAACGACGTGCCGGTGATCGGCGGCGTGTCGAGCGGCGCGGTGACGGAGGACGTGGCGGTCGACGCCAGCAGCCACCTCAACGCCTCGGGCGCGCTGACCATCGCCGACGTCGACCAGGGCCAGTCGAGCTTCGCGGCGCAGGCCGGCGTTGCCGGCAGCAACGGCTTCGGCACCTTCACGCTCGCCGCCGACGGCCATTGGACCTACAGCGCCGACAACAGCCAGACGGCGATCCAGCAGCTCGGCGCCGGGCAGAGCCTCACCGACAGCTTCACCGCGGTCTCCTCGGACGGCACCGCCAGCCAGCTCGTCACCGTCACCATCCACGGCACCAACGACGTGCCGGTGATCGGCGGCGTGTCGAGCGGCGCGGTGACGGAGGACGTGGCGGTCGACGCCAGCAGCCACCTCAACGCCTCGGGCGCGCTGACCATCGCCGACGTCGACCAGGGCCAGTCGAGCTTCGCGGCGCAGGCCGGCGTTGCCGGCAGCAACGGCTTCGGCACCTTCACGCTCGCCGCCGACGGCCATTGGACCTACAGCGCCGACAACAGCCAGACGGCGATCCAGCAGCTCGGCGCCGGGCAGAGCCTCACCGACAGCTTCACCGCGGTCTCCTCGGACGGCACCGCCAGCCAGCTCGTCACCGTCACCATCCACGGCACCAACGACGTGCCGGTGATCGGCGGCGTGTCGAGCGGCGCGGTGACGGAGGACGTGGCGGTCGACGCCAGCAGCCACCTCAACGCCTCGGGCGCGCTGACCATCGCCGACGTCGACCAGGGCCAGTCGAGCTTCGCGGCGCAGGCCGGCGTTGCCGGCAGCAACGGCTTCGGCACCTTCACGCTCGCCGCCGACGGCCATTGGACCTACAGCGCCGACAACAGCCAGACGGCGATCCAGCAGCTCGGCGCCGGGCAGAGCCTCACCGACAGCTTCACCGCGGTCTCCTCGGACGGCACCGCCAGCCAGCTCGTCACCGTCACCATCCACGGCACCAACGACGTGCCGGTGATCGGCGGCGTGTCGAGCGGCGCGGTGACGGAGGACGTGGCGGTCGACGCCAGCAGCCACCTCAACGCCTCGGGCGCGCTGACCATCGCCGACGTCGACCAGGGCCAGTCGAGCTTCGCGGCGCAGGCCGGCGTTGCCGGCAGCAACGGCTTCGGCACCTTCACGCTCGCCGCCGACGGCCATGGACCTACAGCGCCGACAACAGCAGACGGCGATCCAGCAGCTCGGCGCCGGGCAGAGCCTCACCGACAGCTTCACCGCGGTCTCCTCGGACGGCACCGCCAGCCAGCTCGTCACCGTCACCATCCACGGCACCAACGACGTGCCGGTGATCGGCGGCGTGTCGAGCGGCGCGGTGACGGAGGACGTGGCGGTCGACGCCAGCAGCCACCTCAACGCCTCGGGCGCGCTGACCATCGCCGACGTCGACCAGGGCCAGTCGAGCTTCGCGGCGCAGGCCGGCGTTGCCGGCAGCAACGGCTTCGGCACCTTCACGCTCGCCGCCGACGGCCATGGACCTACAGCGCCGACAACAGCCAGACGGCGATCCAGCAGCTCGGCGCCGGGCAGAGCCTCACCGACAGCTTCACCGCGGTCTCCTCGGACGGCACCGCCAGCCAGCTCGTCACCGTCACCATCCACGGCACCAACGACGTGCCGGTGATCGGCGGCGTGTCGAGCGGCGCGGTGACGGAGGACGTGGCGGTCGACGCCAGCAGCCACCTCAACGCCTCGGGCGCGCTGACCATCGCCGACGTCGACCAGGGCCAGTCGAGCTTCGCGGCGCAGGCCGGCGTTGCCGGCAGCAACGGCTTCGGCACCTTCACGCTCGCCGCCGACGGCCATTGGACCTACAGCGCCGACAACAGCCAGACGGCGATCCAGCAGCTCGGCGCCGGGCAGAGCCTCACCGACAGCTTCACCGCGGTCTCCTCGGACGGCACCGCCAGCCAGCTCGTCACCGTCACCATCCACGGCACCAACGACGTGCCGGTGATCGGCGGCGTGTCGAGCGGCGCGGTGACCGAGGACGTCGCGGTCGACGCCAGCAGCCACCTCAACGCCTCGGGCGCGCTGACCATCGCCGACGTCGACCAGGGCCAGTCGAGCTTCGCGGCGCAGGCCGGCGTTGCCGGCAGCAACGGCTTCGGCACCTTCACGCTCGCCGCCGACGGCCACTGGACCTACAGCGCCGACAACACGCAGACGGCGATCCAGCAGCTCGGCGCCGGGCAGAGCCTCACCGACAGCTTCACCGCGGTCTCCTCGGACGGCACCGCCAGCCAGCTCGTCACCGTCACCATCCACGGCACCAACGACGTGCCGGTGATCGGCGGCGTGTCGAGCGGCGCGGTGACCGAGGACGTGGCGGTCGACGCCAGCAGCCACCTCAACGCCTCGGGCGCGCTGACCATCGCCGACGTCGACCAGGGCCAGTCGAGCTTCGCGGCGCAGGCCGGCGTTGCCGGCAGCAACGGCTTCGGCACCTTCACGCTCGCCGCCGACGGCCACTGGACCTACAGCGCCGACAACAGCCAGACGGCGATCCAGCAGCTCGGCGCCGGGCAGAGCCTCACCGACAGCTTCACCGCGGTCTCCTCGGACGGCACCGCCAGCCAGCTCGTCACCGTCACCATCCACGGCACCAACGACGTGCCGGTGATCGGCGGCGTGTCGAGCGGCGCGGTGACGGAGGACGTGGCGGTCGACGCCAGCAGCCACCTCAACGCCTCGGGCGCGCTGACCATCGCCGACGTCGACCAGGGCCAGTCGAGCTTCGCGGCGCAGGCCGGCGTTGCCGGCAGCAACGGCTTCGGCACCTTCACGCTCGCCGCCGACGGCCATTGGACCTACAGCGCCGACAACAGCCAGACGGCGATCCAGCAGCTCGGCGCCGGGCAGAGCCTCACCGACAGCTTCACCGCGGTCTCCTCGGACGGCACCGCCAGCCAGCTCGTCACCGTCACCATCCACGGCACCAACGACGTGCCGGTGATCGGCGGCGTGTCGAGCGGCGCGGTGACGGAGGACGTGGCGGTCGACGCCAGCAGCCACCTCAACGCCTCGGGCGCGCTGACCATCGCCGACGTCGACCAGGGCCAGTCGAGCTTCGCGGCGCAGGCCGGCGTTGCCGGCAGCAACGGCTTCGGCACCTTCACGCTCGCCGCCGACGGCCATTGGACCTACAGCGCCGACAACAGCCAGACGGCGATCCAGCAGCTCGGCGCCGGGCAGAGCCTCACCGACAGCTTCACCGCGGTCTCCTCGGACGGCACCGCCAGCCAGCTCGTCACCGTCACCATCCACGGCACCAACGACGTGCCGGTGATCGGCGGCGTGTCGAGCGGCGCGGTGACGGAGGACGTGGCGGTCGACGCCAGCAGCCACCTCAACGCCTCGGGCGCGCTGACCATCGCCGACGTCGACCAGGGCCAGTCGAGCTTCGCGGCGCAGGCCGGCGTTGCCGGCAGCAACGGCTTCGGCACCTTCACGCTCGCCGCCGACGGCCATTGGACCTACAGCGCCGACAACAGCCAGACGGCGATCCAGCAGCTCGGCGCCGGGCAGAGCCTCACCGACAGCTTCACCGCGGTCTCCTCGGACGGCACCGCCAGCCAGCTCGTCACCGTCACCATCCACGGCACCAACGACGTGCCCGATATTCATCTTGTGGGAACCGGAACCCCTGACACTGCGTCGGCTACTTTGACGGAGACGAACGCCGGCTTGACGGCCAACGGCACCTTGACGGTAACCGACGCCGATGTTGCCGACACGGTCAATTCCTCGGTCACAACTGTCGTAGCATCGGGGATAACAGCTGGCCTCGGCCTAACCAACGCGCAGCTTCTCGCAATGCTGGCTGTCTCACCAACCTCGGGCTTGGCCGCCAACCCGACCGACACCCACAACCTCAACTGGACTTTCAATTCCGGTACCCAGGCCTTTGATTACCTTGCTGCCGGTCAATCATTGACGCTCACCTACACAGTCCAAAGCACAGACAATCACGGGGCTTCCGATACGCAAACCATAACGGTGACTGTGAATGGGACCGACGAAGTCAGCCCAACGTTGATCTCCACGATTGTGGACGGCAAACAGGGGAACAACGCAACGCCGAGCACGGTAACCATAACATTTGCTGCGCCTGTCACCGCAAATTTTGTCAATCTGTCGGATGTGATGCACGTTTCCGGTCTGCCAAATGTGACGGTCATAAACGGCACAGGCAATTTCACCGATTCGACGCATTACACATTCCAAGTAGATAAAGGTGCAGGCAGCAGTAACGGCTCGTCGTACACCCTTACTATCGACAGCGGGGCGTTCTCGGACACTTCGGGTCATACCAACGCCTCGACAACGAAAAGCGGCCTCAAGCCCGCCGGCACCGCGGGCGAGCCGATCAATCTTGCGCTGACCGACCCGTCAGAGGGCCAGGCGGTCACCGTCACGGTGAAGGATCTGCCCTCCGGCTGGACCATCGACGGTGCCACGCAGAACGCCGATGGGTCATGGGCGGTGCAGTCCAACGCCGTGCACGAACTGACGGTCACCACGCCGGCCGATTTCGTAGGCGCGGCGGTGCTCGACATCCACATGACCTGGACCAACGCCGACGGCACCACGGGCAGCATGTTCGTCGCCGACAATGTCGAGGCTTATGCGTCCGGTTCTCCGATCTTCGCCTGGTCGGGCGACGACGTGCTCACCGGCTCCAGCGGCAATGATTTCTTCGTCTTCTCGCAGCCGATCGGCAACGATAGCGTGCACAGCTTCGATGCGGCCGCCGACCAGATCGACCTCGTCGGCTATTCCGGTTTCCAGAGCTTTGCCGACGTCCAGGCGCACACTGCCGACGACGCCAGCGGCAATGCGGTGATCGCGCTCGGCGACGGGCAGTCGATCACATTGGAAGGCGTCCATTCCACCGCGCTCGGCGCCGGCAATTTCGTCTTCGACCAGACGCCGGTGGTCAAAAACGCGGGCACCATGACGATCGGCGACGGCGCCTTGCTGCCGCTGAGCGGGACTGTCAACAACAGCGGCGTCATTGCGCTCAACTCGACCGGTGACGAAACCCTGCTGCAGGTTATCCAGCATGGAGTGACCCTTGAGGGCGGCGGGCAGGTCGTCCTCTCCGACAGCGCGGCCAACATCATCTCCGGCACCGGTCCGGACGTCACCTTGATCAATGTCGACAACATGATCTCGGGCGCCGGCCAGCTGGGCGACGGCGTTCTCAGCCTGGACAACAGGGGCACCATCATCGCCTCTGGCACCAATGCGCTGGTGATCGACACCGGCGGCAGCGTCGTCCTCAACTCAGGGACGCTGGAAGCGACCGGCTCGGGCGGCCTGGTCGTCGCCGGCGGGGTGGCGAATTCCGGCATGATCGAGGCCAATGGCGGCAATATCGTCATTCACGGTGAAGTCACCGGCGACGGCGATGCCACGATCGGCAACCTGTCGAAGCTGGAATTCGGCGCAGCCTCGTCGACGGATGTCACCTTTGCGCAGAACGCAGCCGGTACGCTGGAGCTCGACGACTCCTTCGACTACAGCGGACGGATCAGCGGCATCACCAACGACGACAAGCTGGACCTCAACGACATCCTGTTCGGTACCGGGACGACGGTTGCCTATCAGGCGAGCCAGGATGGCAGCGGCGGCACATTGACTGTCTCGGATGGAGCGCACAATGCCACGCTACACCTGCTGGGCGCCTACGATGCCAATGGCTTCAAGCTCGCCGATGACGGCCAGGGGCACACGGTCGTCACCTACAATCCGGCGGAGTTCACGCTGACCGGCGTCAGCAGCGGAACGAGCGAGTTCGCCGTGTGACGGAAAGAGGGTGAGCCCGCAACCACGCGCGGCTCACCCTCTTCTGCGCCGGCCGAGCGTTTAGCTTACGAATTAAGGTTTACAACAGGTTTACGAGCGGACCGCGTGGCCGGTTGAGGGATCGGGAGTAGTATCGCTTCCGGGCATGCAGTTTGGACAGGGGGCGGTTCTCCGCTGGGTATTTTGAGTCTCGACAACAAATCCAAAATTGTGAGGGAAGCGCTTCGCGGGTGCCGCCGCTATTTCCTGTTTGCGGCGGCATTCAGCCTAGCGATCAACCTGCTTTACCTCGCATCCCCGCTCTACATGCTGCAGATCTACGACCGTGTGGTCACCAGCGGCAGCGAGACCACGCTGGTGATGCTCACCCTGGTCTTGCTTGCTGCTTTCCTGGCGCTTGCCGGCCTGGACCTCGTGCGCGCCGCGATCCTGACGCGCGCCAGTGCCCGGCTCGACCGGCTGCTTTCGGCCAGGATCCTGGCGGCCTCCGTCGAGACACCGTCGCCGGGCGCCTCGCAAAGCCAGCCGATCCGGGATTTCGACACCTTCCGCCAGGTGATCACCGGCAGCGGCATCCATGCCCTGTTCGACCTGCCTTGGTCACCCATCTATATCGGGGTCATCTTCCTTCTGCACCCTTGGCTGGGTTTCTTCGCGCTAGGCTCGTCGCTAATTCTGATCGCCATGGCGGTGTTCAACGAATACATGGTCAGGGCGCCGCTGAAGCAGGCCAACGACCTCGCCACCGCCAACTATAATTTCACCGAGATGAGCCTCAGGAATGCGGAAGTCATCCGCGCCATGGGCATGATCGACGGGCTCGCGCGCCGCTGGGGTCGCGACCGCGGTCTCGCGCTCAGGCAGCAGGGGCAGGCCAGCGACCGGGCAGCGCTCATGTCCGGGCTGATCCGCTTCCTGCGCCTGACCATGCAGTCGCTGATCCTCGGCCTCGGCGCCTATCTGGTCATCGAGCGGCAGATCACCGGCGGTTCGATGTTCGCGGCGAGTCTGCTTTTGGGCAGGGGGCTGCAACCGGTCGAGCAGATCGTCGGACTGTGGCGCAGCCTGATCCTGGCGCGGGCGGCGCTCGGAAGGGTCGAGAAGCTGCTTGACGGCGGCGCGCAAGGGGAACGTTCGTTCAACCTTCCCAAGCCGACCGGCAAGATCGCCGTCGAACAGCTCAGTTTCGCCATTCCCAGCCTGCAGAAGGTGCTGTTGCGCGATGTCTCGTTCAAGCTCGAGGCGGGCGAAGCACTGGGCATCGTCGGACCCTCCGGCGCCGGCAAGTCGACGCTCGCCCGTCACCTCGCCGGCATCATGCAGCCGAGCCGCGGCACGGTCAGGCTGGACGGCGCCGACATGACGCAATGGGGCAGGGAGGCGCTCGGCGACCATATCGGCTACCTGCCGCAGGACATCGAGCTGTTTTCCGACAGCGTGGCTGCCAATATCGGCCGCTTCAAAATCGATGTCGATCGCGAGGTGATCGAGGCCGCCCGGCTCGCCGGCGTGCATGAGATGATCATCCGCCTGCCGCAAGGCTATGAGACGCAGATCGGCGAGGGCGGCGCGGTGCTGTCGGGCGGCTACCGGCAGCGCATCGCGCTTGCGCGCGCCGTCTTCGGCACGCCGAACCTCATCGTGCTCGATGAGCCGAGTTCCAACCTTGACGCCGATGGCGACCGCGCGCTGGCCGACTGCGCGCTTGAACTCAAGCGTCGCGGCAGCACCGTGATCATCGTGTCGCACAGGCCCTCGACCTTGGCCAATGTCGACAAGATCCTGCTCCTCAGGGACGGAGGGGTCGAGGCCTTCGGCATGAGGAACGAGATCGTGGCGCTGCTCAACCAGCGCGCCGCGCCGATTGCGGTGGCAACCCAATGACCGAAGTCGCCGCCACCTATCGCAGTCTGCCCGGCGCCGTCGACGCGGGCGCTGACTCGGACTCGATCCGGGGTCCGGTCTGGATCGGTTTGCTCATCATCGTTGCCTTCTTCGGCATGTTCGGCGGCTGGGCCGCGATCGCGCCGCTCAACGGCGCCGTGCTTGCCGACGCGATGGTGAAGGTTGAAGGCAACCGCAAGAGCGTCCAGCATTTCGATGGCGGCACGGTGAAGGAAATTCGCGTCAAGGACGGCGACATCGTCAAGGCCGGCGACGTGCTGGTCATGCTCGACGACACCCGCGCCCGCTCCGAGTTCAACCTCTATTCCCAACAATATGCCCTGCTGCGCGCCACCGACGCCCGCATCCGCGCCGAGCTCGACGGCAGCGAGGCGGTCGCCTTTCCGAAGGACATCACCGCCGAACACCAGGCCTATCTGCAGGACGCGATGGCCAACCAGATCGCCGACCTCGAAAGCCAGCGCGCCCAGATGGCGGGCGCCAGGCAGATCCTGCAGAAGCGGATCGCCGAGCTCGACGAGCAGATCGACGGCAAGCAGGCGCGCGTCGAATCTTTCCGCGCCCAGCTCAAGTCGACCGTCGATGAGAAGGCGGGCCTCAACAAGCTGCTGAAGGCCGGGCTGACCACCAAGCCACGCATCCTGGAGCTCGACCGCTCTGCCTCCGACCTGCAGGGCCTGATCGACCAGGCGCTCGGCGAGATCGCGGGCAACCGCCAGAGCAGGGCCGAGCTCGAAAGCCAGATCGCGCAGCTCACCAATGAGCGCCGCGCAAAGCTGTCGGCCATGCTTATCGAGACGCAGTCGAACCTCGCCGACCTGGTGCCGAAGATGTTTGCCGCGCAGGCCACCGTAGATCGCGCCGAGGTGCGCGCGCCCTATGACGGCCAGGTGATGGACCTGACCGTCTTCTCGACCGGCGCGATCGTCGCGCCCGGCCAGACCATCCTCGACATCGTGCCGACCAGGAATTCGCTGATCGTGCAGGCGCAGGTCAAGGTCGAGGATATATCCAGCCTGCGCGCCGACATGACGGCCGAAGTCCGCTTCACCTCCTATAAGCAGCGCACGACGCCGGTCATCCACGGTCGCGTGACCCATATTTCGGCGGACCGCGTCACCGACGCCAAGACAGGCTTTCCCTATTATGTCGCCGACATAGCGGTCGACCCGCAGGAACTCGCCGCCGCGCCGCAGATCCAGCTCTACCCGGGCATGCCGGCATCCGTCATGATCGTGACGGAGGAGCGTACCGCGCTGGACTACATCCTGGGCCCGCTGACGACGTCCCTGCACACCGCGTTCCGCCAGAAGTAGAGCAAGAAAGCGTCTTGCGGAGCAGTCAGTTAAGAGAGTGATCTGACTAACTAAGGCGACATTCTGATGCAGCTGCGCTGAAGCGCGTGGTGACCCGGCTTATGTTGGCCGACAGGTGGGAAGCAAAGCTGCGGGGATAATACCAAGCGGAACTTTGAAAGGGTCACACCGATGCAGATTGGCCATCGGTGAATGATCTCTTCTCAAGCGTCGCTGTCGAAGGCTAAGCCCGAGCTCTCCAGCGCCACTTCGCTCGCCATGAAGGAGCGTGCGGGAAGCTCTACCAGGCTGCGGCTGGGCCGGGCCGCGTTTGAAACCATGCGGCTCGGCGCAGCTATGTGGGATAGCCGCAGTGTTGTTTAATCGATTGTATCGGCCGTAAGCCCTCAACCACTCCTTGCGTAGGCTCCTCTGCCATCGTACCGCTCACAGCTTGGATACTTGGATCGTACGCATACGGCGACGGCCGCGGAGTCTGTTGGTGCGCGCGAGAACCTGCAGCTCTATGATTGTCGCGCGTGAGGTTCAGGCGGCCTGCTGATCAGCGGGCTTTTCAGGCTCACGCGAGCGCTTCCACTCCCAAGGCAGCAGTTCGTGCAGACGCGAGATGGGCAGATCAGCGATACGGGCAAAGACGTCGGCGAGCCAGGCCTTCGGATCAACGTCGTTGAGGCGACAGGTCATAATCATCGTCGTCATGACGGCGGTTCGGTCGGCGCCACGCTGGCTACCGGCGAATGTCCAATTCCGCCTTCCCAAAGCGATGCCTCTCAATCCGCGCTCGGCAGCATTGTTGGACAAGCAGATCCTGCCGTCGTCGAGGAAGCGGGCGAAGTCGGTCCAGCGAGACAGCATATAGTTCATCGGCTTCAGGACGTCGGAGGAACGCGAGAGGGCTTCGCGCTCGCGCAGCAGCCATGCTTGCATGTCGTCGAAGAGTGGCTTGCTCATCTGCTGGCGCACGGCGCGCCGCTCGGTGGCGGTCTTGCCGTTGATCGCGCGCTCGATCTCGAACAGCGCATCAAGGCGCTTGACCGCCTCCAGCGCGATCGGGGAGATGGGCTTGCCATTCCTCTTGCCCTCGCGGGCGTTTTTCTCGATGTCGGCCAGCTCGAAGAAGCCCCGGCGGGCATGGGCAAAGCAAAACGCCGGCGTGAGCGGCTGGTCCTTCCGGCGCTCGTCGAAGAGCGCATTGAGGCCACTGTAACAATCGGCCTGCAGAATGCCGGCCCAGCCAGCCAGATGTTTCTGGGGATGCTCGCCGCGCCGGTCACTCGAGGCGTAGTAGAGCGCGGCCGGCGGTGCGGTGCCCGCGAAGGGTTGATCATCGCGCACGTAGATCCAGATTCGTCCGGTCGTGCACTTACCCTTCGCCAGGATGCGGATGGTGGTGTCATCGCCATGCAGGCGCTCGGCCGCGAGCACATGGCGCTCGATCAGCTGGAAGAGTGGCATGACGGCGAAGGTTCCGTGGCCGACCTGATCGGCCAGCGTCGACAGCGGCAAGTCGATCCCCTCGGCCTTGAAGCGCGCGCTTTGGCGGTTGAGTGGAGCATGCATGCCGAACTTGTCGAACAGGATAGTCGCCAGCAGTTGCGGACCGATGAAGCCGCGCGGCGTGGCATGGAACGGTGCCGGCGGCTGGGTGATCGCTTCGCACTCTCGGCACGTAAATTTCTCGCGCACGGTCTCGATCAGCTTGAACCGACGCGGGGTCTCCTCCAGCGTCTCGGTCACGTCCTCGCCGAGCTTGACCAGCCGCGATCCGCCGCAGCGACCGCAGGCCGACGGAGCAGCGATGACGACGCGCTCGCGCTCGATGTCATCGGGCCAGGGCTTGCGCACCGGCCGCTTGCGCTCGAAGGCGCGCACCTTCTGGGTCTTCGCCGCCGCGGCGGCCGAGGCAAGCTCGTCCTCGCTTGCCGCGGTGACGAGTTCCTCGAGCTCCAGTTCCAGTTGCTCGATCAGTCGCCGGGTTCGCTCGGAGCGCTGTCCGTACAGTTCGCGTTTCAGCTTCTCGATGCGCAGCTCAAGACGCGCAATCCGCGCCTCGGTATCCGACAGCTTCGCCTGCACGGTCGCGGCTTCAGCCTGCCAGTTGGTCGCCTGCGTCTGCCAGTTGGCAGCTTCGGCCTGCGCATTGGCCGCATCCGCGACGGCGACATCGCGTTCAGCCTGCAGCGCCTCATGCGCAGCCAGCAGCGCCATGTAGGCACCGGCAAGGTCCGCAGGGAGATCAACAGGCTTCGAAGTCACGAAGCCATTGAATCAGATTTCCGCTTAATATCAACTAAAAAATGCTATCCAACACGAGCTGGTCGCCATGTTTCTTGAGGGTTACGCCAATCTATCCCCGACAAAAGGTAACTTAACTGTGCCGGAGATATTGTTACGGCTCCGCCTTCAACTGAAGGCCATATGAATCTTCCTCGTTCGAGTCTTTTTGTGAACAGGCATGCCCCTTGGCCATCATGCCAAATACATTTCAGCAAATTTCCACGCTTCCCTCGAAAGCAGAACAAATTGCCGCCCAGCGGATTATGTTTGAGCACCTCCTGCACCCGTAGCGCAAGCGAGGGGAAGCCACACCTCATATCGGTGTAGCCCGTGGCAAGCCACACCCGCACACCCTCAGTCGGGATCACCGCAGTGTCTCCAGACCCCGCAGGAGCCGCATCAGAACAGCGACATCGACGGTCCGGTCAACGATCACGCGCCGGCCGTTGGCTCCGACAATTTCCATTCGGCCGCCAGCCGGCACCGCCTGGCCGCTCGTAGTCCGTCCTTCGCCGTGACGGTGCGCAGCAGATCCTTCCGGCTCGACATCCTGCCCCTCAGAACTGATCACACCCAAGTCGATGAAGGCGGCCACAGAGGTCTCGCTCGACAATGGTTGGGGTCGGCCACCAAGCCTCCCTTCACGGGCTTGCTTCATCAGGAGGAACAAGTAATTCGCGTTCATCTCGTGACGCCGAGCCACAGCCGCTACCGCATCACCGGTCTCCTCAACCTCGCGTACGATCGCCAGTTTCTGCTCGATGGTCCAGGAACGGCGAACTCGTTTTCGACCGCGCTTGCGATCCCCATCCGCCGGCAACGGCAGAGCTGCGGTCTTGTCAACTTCCGCCGTCGTCGGCGTCTCCATGGCCAGATATTTCATGCACCGCTATTGTCCATTAAATTTAAGCGGACATTAGCGGCGCGACGTAGCCATCACCATGCGGCCTTAATCGTACGGATACCTTGGATCGGAACTCTCCGTTCGCCAATTTGTGGTTGTGGCGCCGCCCGGCCACGAAGTTGCAAGCACCGCGCTTTTGGGGGCGAGCTGATATCATGCGTATGCCAGAAGCGTAAAAGGTGCATTCATTCCTGAAGTACTTATATACTCCAAATAAGACGGAAATATTTTTCCGTAGCGATTAGTTAAATGGAAAATTGATTCCTTGAGGTCTTTTTTGGATCTGCCTAGATGCTGCGGAATTGTCGCGCCGAAACGTCCATGCGCGACCATATCCAGATTATGGCGAGAAAGCCTATGAGAACTCTCAGGCTCACCTGGGACTGCGGTAGCTATGGTCTTAAGCGTATGGAATCGAACTGCGGCACCGCTGTAGGCCAGCTGAGCCAACCCGCCCCGAATACTGCAAGATTGCTGCCCTAGGTTATCATTTGTCTTTTGAGGTCAACAGACAAAAGTGCACCCCCGACGTTGCTACTAGGACCGTGTGGTGATGAGCGCTCTTGCGTCAGGCCAAATGCGGTCAGACCGGGCTGAATGACGCGATCGACAAGCGGCGTTCGCTTTTCCGGGCAGGCCTACATCAGAGCAAGGCAATCCATTTTTTCCGAAGGGGAGTGCGGTGGCACGCGCTGATCAAGACAACAATGTCTCGGCTATCGATCCGATGTTGCTCTCTGAGTTGGTGGGCGCCGTCTACGACTGCACAATAGAACCTTGCGGCTGGCTCCGCACGATGGCCATGATCGGAGAGGCGACGCGATGCTGTTCAGGCATGATGATCATGAGCGGCGTCGATCCGCCGACAGTTCACCTGCTTGATGCATGGAACTTAGATCCGGAGATTCTCAGTGAGTTCCGCTCAGAGATTGCGGGCTCTTGGATTAGCCTGCCGGATTTCTGGACGCGTGATCTGGACCGGCCATTTTCACTCACCCAAGAGGCTCCGCGCGTCGTTGGCAGCACCCGTTGGATTCAGGAGAAATTACCGTCGCGCGGATATATAGATTCAATCCACTTGATACTTATGCGCCAAATTGATCGCTTCGCCGTTTTCTCTCTCTACCGGCACGAGAGCGAGGAAATGGTAACGGATCGGGATCGGCATATCCTTCATGTGCTCGCCCCACATCTACGCCGGGCCATTGCGATCAGCGACTTGATCGACATGAAAAATCTGGAAAACGCTGCGTTTGGCGAGACCTTGGACAATGTCGCCGCAGGGGTTGTCATTGTCGGGCCGACAGGACGCATTCTGCACACCAACGAGCCGGCCCGAGCCATGCTGGCGTCCCGCTTACCGATCATTTCGCAGGGGGGTAAAATCGGCGCTCGGCATCCAGACGCAACCACCAAGTTGCTCCGTGCGATCGAACTAGCCCACGGTGATGAAACAGGCATCGGCCGCAAGGGCACAGCCGTGCCGCTCGTCCACGGCGGCAGTACGGCGGCGACAGCACATGTGCTGCCACTTGCGAGAAGCACGCGTACCCGGCTCGTCGCCGATGCCACGGCCGCCGTCTTCGTCGTTGCCGCCGACACACCATCGCGAGTCGATATGGGAACCGTTGCGCGGATGTTCGGATTGACCCCTGCCGAAACGCGCATGCTTGCACATCTGTCCTCGGGTGAGAGCCTGACCAATGCGGCACACAGCCTCGGCATCGGCATCACCACTGCAAAAACGCATCGCACGCGCATTTTCGCGAAGATGGGCGTTGCGCGTCATGCCGAGCTTATGGCCTTGGTACAGCGCCTCGTCCCGCCAAGTCTATAGCAAGGCTCCGAGCCGGGCGACAGGGATCGGCGTCGGCCGGGTGGACGGTAGCGGTGCCTGGAAATTCACCGGAAACCGGCCGAGGCAGCCGAAGTGGCGAAGTACCGGGAAAGGCGTGATGATGGCATTGCCCCGGCAGGGCCAGCAGCAACTCGAACCGAATTCTCATGCCGCCTCGCAAATCGTCGATTTTGCGATCTGCTAATATAGGTCGCGGCCTGCCGCAGGCTCCCGAGTTGTTCTTTACTCTCGAAGCATCCCGCAAGTATTTCTCTCCGCGTCAACCTTTTGGATGACGACGGCAGCGTTGACCTTGCCTACGAACCAAGCGTTGCCGCCGGGGGTGGCATTGGAGGACCCGCGGCCTGTCGCAGGGCTCCACATGCGGGAGGCACGATGGAATGACGATGCGCTTCAGAATTTTCGGCCGTCCGCAACGTAGCGATGTCTGAGCGGCAGTCGGGACCATCAACGGACAATGAAAAATCTGTTCGCCCTCGCGCTTCCGGCAGAGTGGTTTGTAGTCGCCACGAAAGCACGGAAAGAAGCAGTTGCCGCGCTCAACTTGGACAATCAGGGATTTCGGGTGTTCCTGCCGAGGATGCGGCGAACTGTATGCCACGCTCGAAAGAAATCAACTCGTACGATCCCGTTGTTTCCAGGCTACCTGTTTGTGAAGGCATCCGAGGGGGCGCGATGGAGGTCCGTTAACGGAACATACGGTGTGGTCAAGATCCTCACGAGCGGCGAGGCGCCGGCGACCGTTGAGCGAGGCTTTATCGATGCACTGAAGGCAAGGGCTGGAGTGGATGACATTATCGATTTCAGCGTCGGTCTCCAGCCCGGAGACCGAGTGGAATTGATCGGCGGGCCGTTTGCCAGGCAGATAGGCGCCCTTGCTAGCCTCGACGAAAAGGGCCGGGTGACTGTGCTTCTGGAACTTCTGGGTGGATGTGTGCCTGTGAGCACGACGGCTCAAAACTTGTTGCCGGCGTAGGCAGCAAAAAAAGGGGAAGAGGGGGCGCGCGTCTTGCGCATCCTTGGCTCAAGTTTCTTGTCGCCGGGCGTCTCATCGCACCCGGAGTGCGGTAGCGTGGGACGCTAGATGGCGGGCCGGGCCGGCGAAATTTCCAGGGGACCGAACGGTTAGAGCGCGAAGCTGGCAATCATCGCAAGTGTCGCCGCGGCCATAGGGTTTATTTTTGGCGTCGTGCTCGTCGCCCTTATGGAACCGGATCATTGTTTGCAAGGTCTCCTAGATCTCGCGCACCGCAGCCCGCTGTTAGATTGGGCGCGATTACATCGGTGCGCCTCCGGCGGGGCGGCTTTGCCGCTGGTGCGGCGATTTCAAAATGCGGCGAAAGGCGTTTTGCCATGTGGGACGATGCTTGATGAGCCAAATGGACATAACGGACTCTGTATTGTCGCAACGGGGAAGAACGCCTGGTCAGAAAAACACAGCATCCGCATTTTCTGCGGCTGGACTGCAGTCGCTTTCAGGCTGGCAGTTCAAACTTCATTTCGTTGGCATTTGCCTGAACGCCCTCATCCATCGGCATGAGCCTTAAGCACGGGAACTTGATGTGGGTGCCGGCATCGGTAGTTCAAGGGAGCGCTTGTTGAAGGGAATTATCCTTGCGGGCGGCAGCGGCACACGCCTCTATCCGCTTACATTAGCGGCTTCTAAGCAGATACTGCCGATCTACGACAAGCCGATGATCTATTATCCGCTGAGCGTGCTGATGCTGGCGGGGATCCGCCAGATTCTGGTCATTTCAACTCCGCGCGACTTGCCGGTCTTTCAGGCTTTGCTGGGTGACGGCTCCGAATTCGGTGTGGAACTTTCTTACGCCGAACAGCCGCAACCCAATGGCCTCGCCGAGGCTTTCATCATCGGCCGCGACTTCATCGGCAAGGACGATGTGTCGATGATTCTGGGCGACAACATCTATTTCGGTGAGGGCCTGTCGCATCTGTGCCGTGCCGCGGCCGGCCGTGACAGCGGCGCCTCGGTCTTCGCCTATCATGTCGAGGATCCGGAGCGTTACGGCGTGGTTTCGTTCGACAAGGCGACCGGCAAGGCTTTGACGATCGAGGAAAAACCGCAGAAGCCGAAGTCCAACTGGGCGGTCACGGGTCTCTATTTCTACGACAACGATGTCGTCGATATCGCCTCGACGATCCGCCCTTCGGCGCGCGGCGAGCTCGAGATCACGGCGGTCAACAACGTCTATCTCGAGCGCGGGCAACTGCACGTGCATCAGCTCGGCCGCGGCTATGCCTGGCTTGACACCGGCACGCATGACAGCCTGCACGAGGCATCGTCCTTCGTACGCACCATCGAGCATCGCCAGGGCATAAAGGTCGCTTGCCCGGAGGAAATCGCCTTCGAGCAGGGCTGGCTCGGCGCCGAAAAGGTTCTGGAGCGCGCCGCCCACCTGGGCAAGAACGAATATGCCGCCTATCTGCGCAAGCGCGTGGCCGATCTGACGGAGGAACGAGGTGCTTGAGATCAGGCAGCTCGGCCTCGACGGCCTGCTGGAGATCGTGCCGAAGCGGCATGGCGACGCGCGCGGTTTTTTCAGCGAGACCTGGAATGCCGGGCGTTTCGCCGAGGCCGGCATCGATCTCGCCTTCGTGCAGGACAACCATTCCTATTCCGCCGCGGCCGGCGTGTTGCGCGGGCTGCACTACCAGCTGCCGCCGCGCGCCCAGGACAAGCTGCTGCGCGTCGTCAGGGGAAGCGTGCTCGATGTCGCGGTCGACATCCGAAGCACTTCGCCGACTTTCGGCAAATGGGTGGCGCTGGAGGTGTCGGCGCAGATGGGCAACCAGATCCTGGTGCCGAAGGGTTTCGCGCACGGCTTCGTCACGCTCGTGCCGGATACGGAGGTGCTGTACAAGGTGACCGACACCTATTCGCCCGAGCATGACCGGTCGATCCGTTTTGACGACCCTGCAATCGGTATCGAATGGCCGGCAATTGCCGGCGGATTCCAGCTTTCGGACAAGGACCGCAAGGCGCCGTTGCTCGCCGTTGCGGAGGTGTTTGCGTGAGGAGAGAGGGCGGCATGAATTTCCTGGTCACGGGCGGCGCCGGCTTCATCGGCTCCGCCGTCTGCCGGCATCTGTGCGCCAATCCGGCCTATCGCGTCACCAATCTCGACAAGCTCACCTATGCCGGAAACCTCGCATCGCTCAGGCCGATCGAGAACGCGCACAATTACCGCTTCGAGCAGGCCGACATCAGCGACGAGCGCGCGGTGCTGGAGATATTGCGCCGTGACGACATCGACATCGTCATGAACCTTGCCGCCGAAAGCCATGTCGACCGCTCGATCGACGGGCCGGGCGCCTTCATCGAGACCAACATCGTCGGCACCTACCGTATCCTGAACGCCGCGCTGGAATACTGGCGCGGCCTGCCGGAGGCTCGCCAAGGGAGCTTCCGCTTCCACCATGTCTCGACCGACGAGGTGTTCGGCGACCTGCCTTTCGACGGCGGCATGTTCGTCGAGGAGACGCCCTATGCGCCGTCCTCGCCCTATTCGGCGTCGAAGGCGGCCTCCGACCATCTGGTGCGCGCCTGGCATGAGACCTATGGGCTGCCGGTGGTGCTCTCCAACTGCTCGAACAATTACGGGCCGTACCATTTTCCGGAAAAGTTGATCCCGCTGGTCATCCTTAACGCGCTCGACGAGAAGCCGCTGCCGGTCTACGGCGCCGGCGCCAATGTCCGCGACTGGCTGTTCGTCGAGGATCACGCGCGGGCCCTCGAACTGGTGGCCACCAAGGGGCAGCCGGGCGAGAGCTACAATGTCGGCGGCAATTCCGAGCGCACCAATCTCGGCGTCGTCGAGACGATCTGCGATCTTCTCGACCAGAGGCGCCCGCGCAGAGGCGGCGCGAGCCACCGCGACCTGATCACCTTCGTCACCGACCGCCCCGGCCATGACCGCCGCTATGCGATCGACGCCTCCAAGATCGCGCGCGACCTCGGATGGGCGCCGCGGGAGAATTTCGACAGCGGCCTGGCCAGGACCGTCGACTGGTATCTCGACAACAAGTGGTGGTGGGGGCCGATCCGCGAGCAGCGCTACGACGGCGAGCGGCTGGGCCGCGGTACGGTGGAAAAGCGCCCGGCCGAAAACGCCTCGGCCGATAACGCCCCGACCGAAACCGCAGGGGCCGAAAGCAGGCCGATCGGCAACGCGGCCGAGAGCAGGAAGGTTGCCACGTGAGGCTTGCCGTCACCGGACGCTTGGGCCAGGTCGCCGCCAGCCTGGTCGAGGTGGTGCGGGGCCGCGACGATGTCGAGGTCGTTGCCGTCGGCCGGCCCGCGCTCGATCTGGCGCGGCCCGACACGGTGTTCGCGGCACTTGAAGCGGCCAAGCCCGACATCGTCGTTTCCGCCGCCGCCTACACCGCGGTCGACCAGGCCGAGGACGAGAAGGACCTGGCCTTCGCGGTGAACGCAACCGGCTCCGGCAAGGTGGCGGAAGCGGCGGCCAGGCTTGGCGTCCCCGTTATCCATCTGTCGACTGACTATGTCTTCGACGGCACCAAGGACGGCGCCTATGTCGAGACCGACGCGACCGCGCCGCTCGGCGTCTACGGCGCCTCCAAGCTCGCCGGCGAGGAAGCGGTGGTGGCCGCCAATCCGCGCCACCTCATCCTGCGCACCGCCTGGGTCTACAGTCCCTTCGGCAAGAACTTCGTCAAGACGATGCTGAGGCTCGCCAGCGACCGCGACGAGATTTCGGTCGTCGCCGACCAATGGGGAAATCCGACCTCGGCGCTCGACATCGCCGACGCGATCCTGCACGCGGCCGAGACGTTCGACCGCGATAAGGCTTTCGACGCCTTCGGCGTCTACCATTTGGTGGGAACCGGCGAGACCAATTGGAGCGGCTGTGCCCGTCATGTCATGGGGGCAAGCCGGGCGCTTGGCGGCCCGCACGCGAGCGTGCGCGACATCGCCACAGTGGATTACCCGACCAAGGCGCTACGGCCGGCCAACTCGCGGCTGTCGAGCGTGAAATTCGAGGACGTATTCCAGTGGCGCGCGCCGCCATGGCGAGCATCGGTGGAAGCGGTGGCGAGCCGGCTGGTCGGAGGCGAGACGAAATCGACAATGAGCACATGAGCGAGAATCCATCACCGGAGCAACTGCGCGATGCGAGCGCGCAGCCGGCCGATCAAGCGGCGCCGAAGAAAGGCGCCAAGGCCAAGTCGGCGAAGACCAAGCCCGCGAAGCGCACCTGCATCATGGTGCTCGGCATGCATCGCTCGGGCACAAGCGCGCTGACCAGGGCGATCAGCCTGCTTGGTGCGGAACTGCCGAAGAATTTGCTTGGGGCAAATCCAACAAATCCGACGGGGCATTGGGAGCCCAGCCGGCTGCTCGATCTTCACGAGAAGATGCTGGCTGAGGCCGGCAGCCGCTGGGATGACTGGCGCCCTTTCGAGCAAACTGATCTCGGCGCCGCGCGGCTGCGTTTCTACAAAGCCGAGATCGCTAAAGTGATCGATGAGGAATATGGGTCCGCCCCGCTTTTCGTCCTCAAGGAGCCGAGAATCTCGCGTTTTGTGCCGCTCTATGCGGAAATTCTGAAGCGAATGAACGTTGACGTTCGCTACGTTCTAACGCAACGCAATCCTCTTGCGGTAATCGCTTCGCTCGAAAAACGCGATGGGTTCACGTCCGGTTTCAGCGCACTGTTATGGCTGCGACACGAACTGGAGGCCGAACAAGCAACACGGGGCAAGTTGCGCATATTCGTGTCATATGAAGCGATGCTTGACGACTGGCGCACCGGCCTGGAGAAAATTGCCGCTGCTTTGATGGTGGAGTGGCCCCAGTCTATCTCTGACACCCAGGCAGCTCTAACCACCCATTTCTCTGTAGACCATCAGCATCATGTCGCGAGCGCCGATCTGCTGGACGCTGATCCACGCATCAACGGTTGGATAAAGCAAGCGTATGGCGCGCTGAGGGGACTTGAAGACGATCCCTCTGATGTCATCGCTATGGCGCTGCTCGATACTATTCGGGTTTCCTTTGACACAGTCACTCCGGTGTTTGGCGAAGCGTTCTTCGATGAGATGGGCTCGCGCGTTCGAAAATTAGTACAGGCAAGCTCACAGGCACAGCGCTTGGCAGACGAGCGGGCGGTGGAAATTGACCGGCGCGCAGCAGAGCTGGAGAAGGTCCGTCAAGAAACAGGGGTGAAGGACGAACAATTAATACAGCAACAAAAGGTGCTCCAGCGTTTGGCCGACGAGCGGGCGGTGGAAATTGACCGGCACGCAGCAGAGCTGGAGAAGGTCCGTCAAGAAACAGGGGTGAAGGACGAACAACTAATACAGCAACAAGAGGTGCTCCAGCGTTTGGCCGAAGAACACGCTGCTGATACTTACCGCTACACAGATGAACTCGAAAAACTGCGGGCAAGAGTAGCCAGGATAGATGTCGAACTCGCTCGAGAACGCAGCTTATTGGCTGAGATCGAGCGGGAGCGGCAGCGGGCCGCTGAAGTGGAAAGCCGAGCGCGGCACTTGACCCAGGAGTTGGAGGCGCTTCAGGTCCGTCATGCGAGTATATCGTTCGAGCGGGATCAAATTTTCGCCGAGCACCGAAGCATACGAGATCGTCTTAACGCTGTTTACGGTAGCACGTCTTGGCGCTTGACATCTCCGCTTCGCTCAATAATGCGTCTCGCAAAGCGCGCATCGTTGAGCATTGGCTATCCCCTTTCGATTTTGTGGAACGCTGCAACCAAGTTTTCTTTAGCCCCGGTTCGCGACCTGCGCGCAGCCAGCACAATCAGGCGATCCGGCGCTTTCGACGGACAGTGGTATCTCAAAAACAATCCTGACGTAGCTGAGTGGCGAATTGATCCGCTGCGGCACTATGTTGTCTTTGGCGCTCGAGAGGGCCGCGATCCAAATTCATGGTTCAGGAGCAGTGACTATCTGCGTCGCAATCCGGATGTTGCGCTTGCTGATCTCAATCCGTTGTCTCACTTCCTGGCGCATCGCAACGCCGCTCTCACGAGCGTCGAAACACTAGCGGCAACCGAAAACCAGAAGCTACACGAGAAGCGTATAGCGATCATCTTAGAACGTCTACTTGGGAACAGCTATCTTTTCTACAGATCTATGCCTTTGCCTTTATTCCTTCGACGTCGAATCTCTTGGACCGTATCGAGAGGTGCGCCAAGCCTGTTGCGTTTAGTGCATTGGAAAGTCGCCTCACATTCAGCTCACCAAGCCTCAAATGCAGCGCGGGATCTGGCGGCAAGCATAGAAAAGTCGGAGGGTCGGCAAGCTACCCAAGAGCCAACATTCTCTGTTATTATACCAATATATAATCGAACATGGGAGCTTCGTGAGGCTATAAATTCGATCCTATCTCAGGAAGCTGTGTCTTTCGAATTGATATTGGTATTGGATGGGTCTCCGAACGAAACCATTTCTGTCGTTGATGAGTTCAAAAATGATCCTAGAGTTAAGGTCTTCAGTTATCCAGTCTCATCGGGAAATGCTGTTCGCGGCAGGAACAAAGGAATTCTAGAGGCGTCCGGTAGGTATGTTGCCTTTTTGGACAGCGATGATGTGGCTGTCCGCAGCAGGTTAATTTTGACTGAACGCGCCTTTGTGGAAACGGGTGCTGATGTGGTTTACGGTGGCTGGCAAGCGATCGTGGACGGTTCGCGTACAGTTGAAGGATTGAAAGACGGACAGGTCGTCCTCAGCCCTTCGTGCGACCTTGATATGCTAAAAAGCGTGTGTGTACCGTGTCAGAGTACAGTAGCCGTCCGACGTGAAGCGTTTTCAATGTCTGGAGTTCTAAAACCCCAGATGGAGTACAGGGAAGATCATGAGCTGTGGGCCAGGATGGCTCACTTTGCGTGCAAGTTCGTTGCCCTGCCACAAATTCTCACCAAGATAAGGATTCATGCTGGAAATAATGAAATAAATTTTAAGGAAAATGACGAATATTGGTTAGGAAAATTTGAACAGGAGTTCAGTGTTCGCCCTCCTATATTCAAGAAGGTAGTATTCGTATTACCTGGAGTGGGGATTGGTGGTGGTATAGCCGTTGTTTTCAAGCATGCCATGATGCTTCTTGCGTATGGGCATGATGTAACAATAATAAATATCGGAGAGCATTCGGATCCAGCGTGGTATCCGGGATTGACGATTCCCATATACAAAGTAAGTAATGTAGACGGAAAAATCCTCAGAAATATAGACGTGATTTTTGCGACAGGATGGCAGACTGCTGACTTTGTAAAGCAGATACCAGCTGCGCGTAAAATGTACTTTGTTCAATCGGATGAGCGGCGCTTTGTTGATGATGAAATGACAAAGGGGCGCATCGCAGACGGTTACAAATTACCCTTCGAGTTCCTTACCGAGGCGCATTGGATACGGCGGTTGCTGAGAGAAGAGTTCGGGAAAACCGCTGCTTATGTTCCGAACGGCTTGGACCCCACTATCTTTCACGCAGGCGGAAGGTCCGCCTCCAAACGAAGTAGAATGCGGGTTCTCCTAGAAGGGCCTATCAACATTCCCTTTAAGGGTATGGCGGAGGCCTATAGCGCAGTTCATGATTTGGATTGCGAGATTTGGGTCGTGAGCTCCGCCGGGCGGCCACCGGACGACTGGCGGGTTGATAGATTCTTCGAGGGTGTTGAGTTTGGCAAAATGGGCGAGGTCTATTCGTCCTGCGACATCTTCCTGAAAATGAGTCGAATTGAAGGGTTCTTCGGCCCGCCGATGGAAGCAATGGCTTGTGGATGCGCAGTTGTTGTAGGAAAGGTGACTGGTTACGACGAATACATTGTGGACGGCAAGAACGCGTTGGTCGTCGAAACAGGCGATGTTGCTGGGGCGAAAGAGGCTGTTAATCGACTTTTGAAAGATGACGAACTTAGAAACCAGTTGATCGTTAGCGGAAAGAGCACCGCAGCCGAATGGACTTGGAATCGATCGTTTGTCGCTATGAACAATGTAATTTTTGGCTCCGGAGAATCCATATGCAGTTGAACTGGATGCGCCGAGAGACAGAGTGGGTATTCTCTCCGCATGATGGACCGCTTACTGAGGAAGAGATTGAGCGCTTGTATGGTCGTCTTGTTCAACCTATCGCGGATGTGAAGAATGTGGCGCTGCTGTCGCCATTAACTCGCATTCAGCGTGAGCAGTTTTCGCGAGCCACAAAGTCGGTTGTTCTTTATCTAGGGCGGGAAGTACCGGAAATAATCGAAGCTGAAGAGCTTGCTGCGATGAAGTCCGTTCCGCTTGGTTACTCGCCAGAGAGGCTTGTCGGGCTGAATATAGGGTGCGGAGATCGAACGAGTCCTCCCTATCTTCTTGCAGTTGATATCATGCGAAAAGATTCTCCTGGGAAAGCATCCGGCGAACATTCTCAGCTAAACGCCTCGGCGTTTTTGGAGATATTAGACGATCTTCCGTTCAAACCAAACACTGTCGACTATATTGTGGCGCTTCATATGCTTGAGCACATCGGAGACCCTGTAGGCGCGATCAGTCATTGGCTTGATATCATAAAACCCGGCGGAGGCATCGGGATTGTCGTTCCTGATTGGCGATTTACGTGGGACTCCCGCAACGACAGGGCTCCATTCGGTCATAAATGGAACCCGACGCCTGATTTAGTCCGACGACTCTATGAAGAACATTGGAGTTCTAAGGCGAACCTGCAGCAACTGGACACCTACGACTTTGCGATGTCGTTCGATTTTGTGCTCCGTAAGCATGGTCGTTTCGTGCCCTTCGCGGCACCGGACCCCGTGACCATAAAATCTGGCTATCAACGAGATCAGGAAGGTATCTTCCTTCATGGAGATTGAGTACTCGCAGCCCGATTACTCAGAGTTGCGAAAGCATTTCCGCGAGACCGATTGATGGCAAATTATTTGAAAACAATGCCCCTTCTCTTGTCCCTTACGCATCGGGAAGTCACTGGTCGCTACCGCGGTTCGGCGTTCGGCCTGCTGTGGTCGTTGCTCACGCCGCTGTTCATGTTGGCGGTCTATACCTTCGTATTCGGTTTCGTAATGAAGTCGCGTTGGAGTGTCCCAAATTCCACGAATACGGACCATTCAATGGCCGAATTCTCTGTTATCTTGTTTTCGGGGCTCATAGTGTTCCAGGTATTCTCAGAAGTGCTGTCGACGGCTCCCAGCTTAGTTCTAAACAATCGCAATTATGTGAAGAAGATCGTTTTTCCGATTCATATCCTGCCTGCCGTTTCCGTTGGTGCCGCTCTCTTTCACGCCTGCGTCAGCCTGTTGGTGCTGCTCTGCTTCGCGTGGTTTGTGTTCGGCGGCATTCACCCAACCATCATTCTCGCACCCATGGTGATTGCGCCAATGGCCGTCATGATCCTAGGCATCGCTTGGGTGCTAGCAGCGATCGGAGTCTATTTCCGAGATATAGGGTTGATTGTGCCGCCGATACTAACCACCACTTTGTTCCTATCGCCCGTCTTGTTTCCGCGCACAGCTCTGCCCATCGGATTGCAACCTTATCTCTCTTTGAACCCGCTCGCGATTCCCGTCGAGAGCTTTCGCAATGTAGTCATTTTTGGTGTGCAGCCCGACTGGGTGTCCGTTGGCTATTATTCCGTAGCAGCGATTGGAATTGCATTTGTCGGCTACCAATTTTTCGAGAAGACCCGCAGAGGCTTTGCCGATGTCCTCTGAACCGTTTGACGCGGAGGGCCGAAACGCGGGGACTGTCATCCGCGTGTGCGACGTCTCCAAGCACTATGCCATGTTCGAGCGGCCCGAGGATCGTTTCAAGCAGATGGTGATGCCGCGCTTAGGGCGGCTGCTCGGCCGCCCCCCGCGCCGCTATTTCCGAGACTTTGCCGCTTTAAACGGCATCTCTTTCGATATCGGGCGAGGCGAGACCGTTGGTATTATCGGTCGTAACGGTTCCGGCAAGTCGACGCTGCTGCAGATCATCTGCGGTACATTGCAACCGACTAGCGGGGCAGTCGAAGTAAATGGCCGGATCGCCGCGCTGCTCGAACTCGGCGCCGGGTTCAATCCAGAATTTACAGGCCGCGAAAACGTCTTCCTAAATGCCTCGATCCTTGGCATCCCACGCAAGGAAATGGAATGGCGCTTCGACGATATCGCCCGCTTTGCCGATATCGGTCCTTTCATTGACCAACCGGTGAAAACCTACTCGTCCGGTATGTATGTGCGCCTTGCCTTCGCCACCGCCATTAATGTCGATCCGGATATCCTAGTGGTGGATGAGGCACTCTCGGTAGGCGACGAAGCGTTCCAACGCAAATGTTTCGCCCGAATTGAGGACATCAAGGACAAGGGCGGTACGATCCTGTTTGTCAGCCACGGTGCACAAACCATAGTTCAACTGTGTACGCGGGCGGTGTTGATCGACGGTGGCGAGAAGATATTTGAAGGACGGCCGAAGGCCGTGACGGGTCACTATCAGCGGCTGGTGAACGCACCTTCTGAGGCTGCATCTGAGATTCGCGCTGAAATTGCGGCACTGGGCGCGAAGTCTTCAAGGATTCAGGTGGCCCAAGGTGCAAGCGATACAAGCTTGGAAAGCATGAACATCGCTGTCGAATCTGAGACGATAGGGGGTGGGAAGCAGTTGCAAGCGTCGGAATTCCCAACCCTGTCCGTTTCTGATGGAACGGAAGCCGCTGTGGATTACTATGATCCCAGTCTCATTTCGCAATCCGCTGTAGGCTTGGAAGAGCGGGGCGCCAGGATTCGTGATATCCGGGTTGTCACGCTCCACGGCGAGGCGGTGAACGTTCTGCAGATGAGCAAGCGGTATATATTGGAATATTATGTCGACTTCGCTTCGGACGCGACTAATGTCTCCTTTGGGTTTGCAGTCAGGACTGTCAGCGGATTTACCGTGGCTGGTGCGACAAGCACAGATATTGCGTCACTAAAAACAAAGGCAGTACGCGGATCCAGCTTGAAGGTTTGCTTTGAATTTAGTTGCTTACTGCTTCCAGACACATATTTCTTCGGTTGCACGGTGTATGGGGTTAGTGGGCAGAGCTCAGACCTGATGCATCGGATTGTCGATGCACTAATTATTCGCGTAGCCCCTGAGAGCGATCTGCTGGCCAAGGGTTTGTTTGACATGTCACCGCAGCTACGTCTGGAATCGATCGTTGGTGGGGCTATGCGTGCATAGAACTCTTTTAGGATGTGACGAAGTAAGCAAGATCATCTGGAGGGCGATGAAGCGTGGCGAAGGCTTCTCTTTCGTACGCTTGGGTGACAGCGAAGGTGCACTGTTACTCTATAACCCAAAGACGGCTAAAAAGGCAGATTACGAGTATATTTGGACAATGTTCGGGCGCGACATCAGCCAGAACATGCTAGTACAGATGGCGGACCAATTGCGGGCGGCGCTGTCAGCTGCGGATTTGATCGGTAACCGGGACGACGTCTGGCTTGCAAGGCCATCTGCGTACCAAGTCAAGCTTGATGATCCAGACTTCACCGACCGGTTCCGTGGGAGCCTGAAACTGCGGGAGGTCGAGAGGTCATTGGATGATCATGCGGTGTGGCGCTTGTTTGGCTTGCACCAATGGAGCATCGACAGCATACCGGTTGGCAGACCTGTATGCTCGTCCTGGATACCCTATGATTTGGCGTTGCGGCATTTTTGGGAAAGGTTGATTGTTTATGCCAAATCGGTGACGCTTATTCACTGCTCCCCCAGTTTACCCGATCAGCTAAGACAGGTGCTTGGCGTCCAGGTCGAGCATATTCGAATTCCCGATATGGCTGCCCATCGCGACCGATGGCCTGACGATGATGGCGCAGAGTCAATCTACCCTGACAGTTACAATCGGGTGCAAAGAACGATAGACGTACCTCAGCACGGCCGGCTTGTGCTGATTGGAGCGGGGATACCAGGGAAAGCTTACGCTGCGACGATCAAGCGGCAAGGCGGAATTGCACTTGATCTCGGTGGGCTGCTAGACGCCTGGGACGGTCGGGCGACGCGGCCACTGGTCTTCGCGACAAAGACACCGACCCAGGCGCCGTCTCGCGGGCATGAGCCTTACATGCTCCAGAAGCCTTCTCATTTTCCCCATTGGATGAGTCATTTCGCGCTAGGGCTCTAACGATAGGCTAAGAGTTCCCCGTTCTTTGACCAATCGCAGAACAAAAAAACTCCGGCTCTCCAGCCCGCTCCGCGCTAATCCGGTAGCCGGGTGACGGGGTTGGAATTTGCAATCCAGAGTGGCGGCGGACGATGCGGTCCGGCGACGTTCTGGTAGTCATGTGCCTACGCCTGGAGTTCAGTGCCGCCCAATGACCGCCTATGTAGAAGCCGTATCGGGCCTCCGACCGAGGATGCGGCGCGCCATCATCATGATCCAGGACCTCGTCATGGTCCTGGTCGCGGTCGCTCTTAGCCTCATCCTGTCGCAGTCGCGGCTTTCTTTCGACGCGTTCTCCGCCAGTGGGCTGGCCTGCTGGGCAATCATCGTGCTTATCGCCCATCTGCTGTTCCGCTTTAGTGGCCTCTACAGCACGGTGTGGCGCTTTGCTTCCACGCCTGATTTCTTCAACATCCTCAAGGGCTGCGGCAGCCTGACGGTGGTGCTCTATCTGGCCTCGCTTGCCTTCCGCTTCTTTCTCCAGCCGGTGTCCGGCCTCAACGAACGCCAGTTCATCGTCTTTTTCCTGGTCTCCTTCACCATCATTTCGGCGCCCAGGCTCTACTATCGCTTTCTCCGCGATGGCCCGTCCTGGCGCATCCTGCGTCGCGCCGCCAGCGACGCTTCGATCAAGCAGGCGCTGTTCATCGGCCGGCTGAGCGAGGCCGACGTGATCGTCCGCTTCACCCGCACGGCCGTGCCTGCCGAATATGCCATCCGCGGCATCATGGCGACCGAAAGCGATGCGCCACTCGGCACGCAGATCCAGGGCGTTCCGGTCGTGGCGCTGCGGCCGCGCCTGGTCGAGGTGCTGGAGGACTATGTCAAGGGCACGGAAAATCTCGACCTGCTGATCTTCGGCAAGGGTGTCGAGCGCGAGATCGAGGACTATGCGGAGCTGGTGCGCGTCGCCCGCCACAGCGGCATCGCCGTCGTCCAATTCTCCGGCTTTTCGGAACTGGGGCAGGGCGGCAAGCTGGTGCTCGATGCCGTCGAGATGGAAACCATCATGCGCCGTTCGGCGGTCGCCACCGACATCAGGGGCATCGGCGCCTTCGTCGGCGGCAAGCGCGTGCTGGTCACTGGCGGCGCCGGCTCCATCGGCCGTGTGCTGGTCAAGCGCGCGCTGGAGCTCGGGGCCGAGGCGGTGCTGGTGGCCGACAATTCCGAGTTCGGCATTTTCCAACTCCATCAGCTGATCGACAAAAAGGATCGCGACCGGCTGACCAGTCGCATCGTCGACGTCACCGACAAGCCGCACATGATGCGCTTGGTCAGCGAATTCAAGCCGGCGATCCTCTTCCACGCCGCGGCGCTGAAGCACGTGCCGCTGCTGGAGGAAAACTGGGAAGCGGCGATCGAGACCAATGTCTTCGGCACGCTCGCCTGCGCCGAGGTCGCCGCCGAATGCGGGGTGCCGCAGTTCCTGCTGATTTCCAGCGACAAGGCCGTTGACCCGATCTCGGTGCTCGGCGTCACTAAGCGGGCGGCCGAGCAGATCGTCTCGTCGCTGCATGAAACGCATGCAGCGCGCACCGGATTGCATGCGGGTGCTGCGAACGATGCCGGCGTCACCCAACACCCTGGCGCGCGCAAGCCCTGCACCAAATTCATCGCCGTGCGCTTCGGCAATGTCTTCGGCTCCAACGGCTCGGTGGCGACCATCTTCCAGGCGCAGATCGAGGCCGGCGGTCCGGTCACCATCACCGACCGGAGCATGACGCGCTATTTCATGACCGTGGCCGAGGCCGTCGACCTCGTCATCACGGCGGCCACTGACGCGGAGCAGCGCCAGGGCAGGGACGATTACGCCATCTATATGCTCGATATGGGGCAGCCCGTGCCGATCCTCGAAGTCGCCGAAACCATGATCCGCATGGCCGGCAAGAGCCCCTACACCGACATTCCGATCCGCTTCATCGGCATCAGGCCCGGCGAGAAGCTGCACGAGGCGCTGCATGGCGAGAACGAGGAGGTCGTCAAGCTCGACACCGCCAAGATCTTCGGCCTGAGGACCGACGTCGTGGAATGGCCGAGGATCGAGGCCGCGCTGCCGGCGCTGCAGGCTGCCGTGCGCGATCGGGACAAGGCGGCGGCCTTGGCCATGCTAGCTGGGTTGCAGCGGGTCGACGACGACACGACGGGCAAATATCAGCAGATGTTGCCCAAAAGGGCTCTGCAAGCGGGCTAGGCCTGACCTGTCCGTTCGACGATCGGTTACCGAACGCCCCGCATATGAGTGATTCCAAAGCCGTGACCGGACAAGATCAGCGCGTGGCCGTTCTCATGGGCACGAAGGATGGCGCGGCATTCATCGGTGAGCAATTGGATTCCTTGCTCGCGCAGTCATGGCCTCAGGTCGATCTGTGGGTTTCCGACGATGGCTCTACGGACGCCACGCTCGCAATCGTCGAGGCGTGGCGCGAGCGCTGGGACAAGGGTTCCCTTACCCTGGTGCAAGGCCCACGAAAAGGTTTCGCCGCCAATTTCCGCTCGATGATCGTCGATCCGTCCATCGATGCCGACTTTTATGCCTTCTGCGACCAGGACGATGTCTGGGAGCCGGACCGGCTGGAGAGCGCCATCCGCTGGATGAAGGGTGAGGAGGAGAAAATGCCGCTGCTGTTCTGCTCGCGCACGGCGACCATTTCGCAGACCGGCGTTCCGGCCGGCCATTCGCCACTGTTCAAGCGCCCACCTTCGTTCCGCAATGCGCTGGTGCAAAGCATAGCCGGCGGTAACACCATGCTGTTCAACCGCGCGGCGCGCGAGCTTCTGGCGAAGGCATCGGCCGGAACCGAATTCGTCAGCCACGACTGGTGGGTCTATCTCATCGTCACCGCCGCCAGCGGCAAGGTTCGCTACGAGCCGCGGCCGCTGGTCAGATACCGCCAGCACGGGGCGAACCTCGTCGGCGCCAATGTCTCGTGGAAGGCGAGGCTTTCAAGGCTCGGACGTCTGTTCAAGGGCCAGTTCGCGACCTGGACAGATGCTAACCTGGCTGGCCTGGCCGTGAATGGGGACCTCATCTCCCGTGACGCGGCGGCTTGCCTCAGCCTGTTCATCAAGGCGCGCGAAGGCAATGTCTTCAGGCACTTCCGCCTACTCGGCAAAAGCGGTGTCTACCGGCAGACCTTCATGGGGACGCTCGGGCTCTACCTCGCCTTCTTTTGGCGCCGGATCTGAGCCGCGACGACAAAGGGGGCTTTCGACTTAACATAGACTTAACATAACAGTCACGGCTGTGATGCTGGCGGTGACGCCGCCGGGTGGGCGGGTGCTGTCTTTGCCTGCCCACAAGCAGCGCCCGATGCATCCACACACCCTACTCTTGCCCACCCCCCCGAGGCCCCAGCCCCCACGGTCGGCAAGGTGCTGCGCCTAACCAAGATCGACCAATTGCTGCTTCACTACAGCTGTTCTGATTTTTCTCAGGTCATCGGCAAGATCGACTCTTGCTCGACCGCTTCGGCCCGACAGGCGCTCGCCGCAGGCAAGCGCGCCACAATCGGAACAGCCATAAGTCACGGTCTGTGGGCTTTCTTCAGGGTCTACGTGCTGCGAGCTGGCTTCCTCGACGGCGCCCATGGCCTTGCTAATGCGATTTCGATCTCTCAGGGCACTTACTATCGATACCTGAAGATCTGGCACAGTTATGAAGTTAACCCGGGGGTGCAGTGGTGAGGATTTCAGTTGTCGTCAACACTTATAATTGGCCGGCAGCGCTGCGACTGGTTTTGTTGTCCCTTATGGGACAAACCTATAGAGACTTTGAAATCGTCATTGCCGATGACGGGTCACGGGAGGAGACAAGGACGGTAATCAACGATTTCGCCGCCTGTGCACCCATGCCCGTGCGGCATATCTGGCAAGAGGACGATGGTTTCCGGCGCGCGAAAATCCTGAATGCAGCCATCAGTGCTTGCCAAGCGCCTTACCTTGTGTTCCTTGATGGTGATTGCCTTACCCAGCCGGATTTCCTGTCCCGCCATCGAGCTCTTGCGAAGCCCAACCACTTGGTCACTGGTAGCCGCATCCTGTTGGGGCAAGGTCTGAGCGCGAAATTGTGTGCTGCCGGCACTTGGGATTATGCGGCCTTGCGCCGGAGGGCGATGGCTTACCGCCCACTGGGGCACATCTCGAAGATCGCGCCGCTGTTTGCAAGATTACCTGACTCATCTCTGCGAGACTATCGCCGCTTCGTGTGGCGGCGCATCAAGGGATGTAACCTAGCCTGCTGGAAGGATGCCGTTCTTGCGGTGGGGGGTATAATGAAAACATGACTGGTTGGGGACACGAGGATGCCGAATTTGTGTTCCGCATGCAGCATAGCGGTGTGCTCCGACGATCCGGCTCGTGGGCTACGGAGGTCTTGCACCTCTGGCACCAAGAGCCGGACAAATCAAACGCCGAGCGGAACCGGCGACTGGTGCTGGCCACGATGGAGAAGTACAGGGATGCGGCCGGATCATGAATGCGGCGTTTCCTTGATACCCGAGGTCGGCGGCGGTGAAGCTGTTCTATATTAACCTTGATAGATCGGCTAATCGTCGGCATTGGTTTGATGGTCAGGCATCTGGTCATGGACGGCGCTTTGAACGCGTTTCCGCGGTAGAAGGTGTCTCTTTGTCCGAGGCGCAATTAGCCGCTTTGCGCGCTTTAGCCTCCGTTCCCCTCTCGCTGGCGAGATCGGGTGTTTTCTCAGCCACCGAAAAGTCTGGCAGATGGTTGCGGGTAGCCGCGACGAATGGGCGTTTGTCGCCGAAGACGACAACCATCTTTCCGTCGACGCCGCCAGCTTCCTCCGCGAGGCGAGTTGGATTCGGGGTCTGAGTAGCAACGGAACAGAAAACCTACATAAGGGGTTTCACGGCTCGTCATCCGGATCGGCGGTTTTGGGAATGAGTTCACCGCGAGCGACGAATTCGGGGAGCGTGAAGGCGTATCGGCCGAGCATGTTGACGTGGCCGAATCCGAGCGGCGACAGGCGAGCGACATCTTCCGGCCTGACATCGTAGCCTTCGGTCACGAGCTGGTTGAGGGCTGCATCCGTGTAGATCGTGTTCCATAGTACGACGAGATTGACGACTAGGCCGAGCGCTCCGAGCTGGTCTTCCTGACCTTCATGATAGCGCTGGCGCAATTCGCCGCGCTTTCCATGGAAGATAACGCGGGCGAGTTGATGGCGCCCTTCACCGTGATTAAGCTGGATGAGAATACGACGCCTGTAGCTTTCATCGTCGATGAAGCGCAGTAGGTAGAGCGTCTTGACGAGCCTGCCGAGTTCCTGCAGGGCGCGGGCCAGGCGCGTCGGGTCGTTGGTCTGAAGGTTTGGGTCCATCCCCGCAAAGGTACAGAATGCGACATAGGATTTAGGTCCTGAGGTTTCGTCGCCCTGCGGTCAGGCGTTGGCAGCAGGCAGTGTGTCGGGTTCGAACACCCGCGCTCGCCAAAGTCGTCGGCAAAACATCGAGATCACCGAGCCTCAACCGTCTCGAACTCCGCGCCCCCAGTCTCGAGAAACTCTCTGATACGTTGAAAATATCCGGAAGAACACTTTTCCATCGAAGAGTTCATATAACTGTCATCTAAGTCATATATCGGTCATCCATCGCCGAACTTAAGCAATTATTCGACAGAATTTAGCCTCCACCAGTTCCAAGAGGAAGCAATAATAATATGAATGTCTATAGCAACGGTATAAACCAAAATATTGATAGCAATACTCAAAGTGATACAAAAACCCACTTTGATATTCCGCTTGTAAATGTTCATAATGAGTGGGATCAGCTTGAGGAGGTCTTGGTTGGGACTGCAGTCGGTGCGCGTGTTCCATTAGGCGACAAGGGACTATTTACGATCCGTTACTCGGATTACGAGAATATAGACACGATCCCATCCGGCCCTCACAACTCCAGAATTCTTGGTGAAACCGAAGAAGACCTCAATGCCATCATTGAGGCGTTTGAGAAACAGGGCGTCGTCGTGCGTCGGCCGAATCCAACGGATCAGGCCGCGATCTTCAGCACACCAGATTGGCAATCGGATGGGATGTATGACTATTGCCCACGAGATATTATGCTGCCGGTGGGCAATACGATTATTGAAACACCCATGTCGCTGCGCTCCCGTTTCCTGGAGCCGTTTGCCTACAAAGATCTTCTCGTGGAGTACATGAAAAGTGGTGCTCGCTGGATATCAGCTCCAAAGCCGCGCTTGCTAGATACGATGTACAACAATACTGATCCATCTCGGTCGGCATTGTTGGAACACGAGCCCGTTTTCGATGCGGCTAATTGCTTGCGGGTCGGTCGTGACATCCTCTATCTGGTCTCCGACACAGGTAATATGCTTGGCGCGCAATGGCTCCAAAATACCCTTGGGCCCGACTATCGGGTACATCCGCTTGAGAACCTCTATGCATCGACGCACATCGACACAACGATCACGCTATTGCGGGCCGGCCTCGTACTTGTGAACCCAAGCCGAGTGCGCCCGGACAACCTGCCGAAAATTTTCAAAAATTGGGAGGTCCTAGAGGCGCCTGAGCCAATCGATATTGGCTTTACAGGGGTCGCTTACGGTTCTGCATGGATCAGTATGAACTTTATGATGGTCAATCCGAACTTGGCAATGGTCGATAAAAACCAAACCCCACTTATCAAACTGCTCGAAAAGCATCAGATCGACTGCATACCTCTCCAATTGCGCCATGGCAGAACCCTTGGCGGCGGCTTCCACTGCGTTACGCTCGACGTTCGCCGCAGAGGCATTTTGGAAGACTATTCCTGATCCGGGAATCCTTGAAAATACATTAGGTCCTTTCTGACCGCGATTTCTGCCCAGAGATCGCGGTCAGAAAGGTGAGAACTATGTTTTCAGCCGACTCTCGGACAGCCGATGAGGATCAATGTGGCAATGCCTCTGAGGCCAAATTATGAAGTCTTTTCAGATATCAGTCTTTGATGATCATGAAGCCCTGAGCGAGAAAGCGGCAAAGTGGCTTGTCAAGCATGTGGGTCGTGCTATCGCGGCGCGTGGGTATTGCGTATTCGTGCCATCCGCGGGGCGTACACCAACCAAACTCTATGAAATATTGCGAACGCGCCATCGCCAATCCATTGACTGGTCTCGCGTGATTACCGTCCAAATGGACGAGTATGCTGGCATGCCCTCGACCTCGCCAGAGAGCTTCGCACACTATCTCAGTAACCATCTTACAGCTCCCCTGGGGGTCAAGCTGTTTCACCGTTTTTTTGACGAGGGCGGCAACTTAGCCGCGCCTTTCGCCGCCATCGATCAACGCATCTACGATTTAGGCGGAATTGATATCGTCCTCTATGGCGTGGGGGAAAACGGCCATCTCGGGCTTAACGAGCCAGGCGCGACCGAAGACTCAGAAACTGGCTATGTCTACCTCTCGGATGCAACCTTGATCTCCAACACCGGGCGTCCGTTGAAAGAGGCACGCACGATCCTCCCGACGGAGGGTGCAACTCTTGGACTAAAAGTTCTTCTTGGTGCCCGCAAGTCGCTGCTGATCGCATCAGGCGCACGCAAACGGGAAGCGGTAAGCCGTTTCATGATGGACGGCATTTCGGCCGAGTCACCTTCGACATTCTTGCGCCTGCGCGAGAGCGTGACAGTCATGATCACCTCCGACTGTGCACCATATAGCAATGTTTCCCGCCAAGGCATGACCGCAATCAATTTGGAGCCTGCAGCATGAGGGAGAGGCATGCGGCATTTCTCCGGAACCTCATCCTATGATGTCATTCGCGTTTATCGGCTTCGGTGTCCTATCGATGTTCGGTATGATTCTCCTTGAGATTTTTAGCGCGCTATACGTCTATCAGGTTACCGGCTCGCTGACGATCACATATGCTTGCGTCGGACTTCAGATGATTGCGGAGACGGCGCTCACCTACGCCCTCCCGGGGTTGCTTCGGCGTTTCGGTCCCGCATGGCTGCTCGTGCTATCGATACCCTTCCGTGTCGCGGCCTTCGCGCTGTTGCTGATGCCTGCTCCTATTCTTTTCGCGATATTCGGTGCGAGCTTGTTAATCTCGGTTAGCAGCACAGCTTCCGAGGTTCCTCGTGGTGTTCTGTTGGCGGCGGTAACCGCCAATAAAGCCCGCGGCCTCAATCTCGGCCTGTTTGAAGCCTTTCGGTACGGATCGCTTGCGGCAGCGCCACTTATCGGAGGCTACGCCTTTGAACTTGGCGGCTTTGCGGTGATCGCCGCTCTGTCGACCGGATTGTCGCTTGTTGCGGCAGCATTCGGCGCCAGAGTTCAGGCGGAACTCGGCGGTATGCCTGATGCTAAAGAGCCTGCTGAGATCCTCAATATCAGGGTGCCTTGGGCGATCCGAATCCTATGGTGGAGCACGGGCGTCCGCTATCTCGGCGAGAATTGCCTCTATCCCTTATTAGCTGTGATCTTGTATGCCGGCACAATCAAACTCGGATGGATAGCAGCGGTTGCCGCCATCACAGGCATTGCGTTTGGGGCGATGGCGGATCGAATCCGAACCGACATCTTGCTTCTTCTCGCGCTATCGACGCTTGCCGTAGGCTGGACGATGCGTTCTCAACCGCTCTCGTTCGAACTGGCACTCGTTGTCGGGCTGATCTGCGCAATCGGAGGCAAGGCTGCCGGAATTATCGAGAAGAAAGTTAGCTACGATTTTGGCGATCGTTACAAAAATAACGTTCATTACATCGGACGACGCGAGCGTGAAATGCTCCTGGCCCGAGCCGTGGTTCTTGTACCATGCATTGTTTTTGGGTTCGGCCCGGATATGGCAGTCATTGCCGTAGCGATCTTTCTTGTCGGCAACATTGGTGCGGCCGTTGTCAGCCATTTCTTCCAAAAACGAGAGCGGCGCCTTCAGGCGAACGGATAAATATTTTGCGACCCAGCGCTGGCGAAGCCAGTCAGGTGTACGACGAACAATATTCTTGAGGATCCTTATATGTGCGGCATTGTTGGTATTTTGGGGAAGAAAGCAGTTGCGGCGAGAGTGCTAGAGGCGTTGCGGCGGCTCGAGTATCGCGGCTATGATTCGGCTGGCATCGCAACGTTAGAGGGCGGTTTGCTTACGCGCCGACGCGCCCAGGGCAAGCTAAGAAACCTCGAAATTCGACTCTCGAACGAACCGCTCGACGGATTAATCGGTATCGGCCACACTCGATGGGCGACGCACGGGAAACCCAACGAGATCAATGCCCATCCGCACGCCACGGCCAAGCTCGCGGTGGTTCACAACGGTATCATCGAGAATTTCCGTGAACTGCGCGCCGAATTGCAGGCGGACGGCTATATCTTCAGCACGGAGACCGACACCGAGATCGTCGCACATCTCGTCACCCGCGAACTCGATCGCGGCATGACACCGCTCAAAGCGGTCGCGGCATCCCTGCCTTTGCTACGTGGGGCTTTCGCGCTCGCCTTCCTGTTTCAGGGAGAGGAAGACCTACTCATTGGCGCTCGCAAGGGCTCACCGCTAGCAGTCGGTATCGGCGACGGCGAGATGTATCTCGGGTCGGACGCGCTTGCGCTCGCACCCTTCACGAGTCTTATCGCTTATCTGGAAGAGGGCGATTGGGTGGTCCTCAACCGTGAGGGCGCGACCTTTTATGACAAGGACAATGCACCCGCCGAGCGTCGTGCCCAGCGCGTCGCCGCCGGCGCATTCCTGGTCGACAAAGGCAACCACCGTCATTTCATGGCCAAGGAAATCTACGAGCAGCCCGAAGTGGTCGGCCACACGCTGACGCAATATATCGATATGGTCACAGGTGGTGTCCGGTTACCCTTCGATATCGACTGGAAGGGCCTGAGCGGCCTTTCTATTTCAGCCTGCGGAACAGCCTACTACGCCGGACTAATCGCAAAATACTGGTTCGAGCATCTTGCGCGGCTGTCGGTGGAAATCGATGTCGCCTCCGAGTTTCGCTATCGCGAGGCACCATTACCAGCGAACGGCCTCGCGGTCTTCATCTCACAGTCAGGCGAAACGGCTGACACCTTGGCCTGTTTGCGTTATGCGCTCCAACAGAAACAAACAGTTCTCTCGGTGGTCAATGTAGCGACTTCGACCATCGCACGGGAGAGCCATGCCGTCGCGCCAACGCTCGCCGGACCTGAGATCGGCGTCGCCTCGACAAAAGGCTTTACCTGTCAATTGACTGCGCTGGCATGCCTCGCGGTCGCTGCAGCGCGAGGGCGCGGTGAGCTTTCTATGGACGACGCAACACGTCACGTCCAAAGTCTGATCGCACTGCCGGGACTTATGGCAAAGGCCCTGGAACTGGAGCCGCAGATCGAGAAGCTGAGTCGCACGCTCGCCAAAGCCCGCCACGCACTCTACTTGGGTCGTGGGACCAGCTTCCCGCTAGCGATGGAAGGAGCATTGAAGCTGAAGGAAATTAGCTACATTCATGCCGAAGGTTATCCCGCCGGTGAGCTCAAACACGGTCCCATCGCTCTGGTCGATGATGACATGCCAGTCATCGTCGTTGCTCCTTATGATGTGCTTTTCGAGAAAACAGTATCGAACATGCAAGAGGTCGCTGCGCGCGGCGGCCGCGTCATATTGATTACGGATTCGAAGGGTGCAGCCGAATGTGGTCTTACACCCGAAGCCGCGATCATCATGCCGGAGATGGATCCGCTATTTGCTCCGATTGTCTATGCGTTAGCGATACAAATGATCGCCTACCATACTGCTGCTTTTATGGGTTTGGACGTCGATCGGCCACGCAATCTTGCTAAATCTGTAACTGTGGAATAGGGAGACCTACGCGTTTCGCGCGTCCGCGAAATCTCTCAATTCAGATCAAGCCGAGGCAGACGCGCGTCAATCGCGGCGCGCAACGCGATCAGCCTTGGCGGTTCCTCGATCGTTTCCAGGCGTTCGAGGGACAGGTCCGAGCCTTCCGAGGTATTGATGATGGTGACGGCTGGGTTCATCAGGACACGATCGGCGGTTTCTCGATAGGCGAGGTTTAGCCGGCTCGACAAACGCCCGAGTTCTTCGTCAACACCCCCAACGGTGCGGCGGACCGTCGGACGGGCCGCTTCCCATGCTGGACCTGACAGCAACCCCTTGCGCGGATCTGCATAGTACGCCTACGCTGAAGGCCGCCTACTGACGCGTACCTTGTGGCGTTAGTGTCCGCTTAGATTAAGTGGACACTTAGCAATGAAGTATCTGGCTATGGAGCCGCCGTCGAGGGTGGAGGCGAGCGCGCCCGCGGCTCTTGCGCTGCCGGCGGATGCGGGCCGACGGCGGACGCGCCGCTCCTGGACGGTCGAGCAGAAGCTGGCGATCGTGGGTGAGGTGCAGGAGTCCGGTGATCCCGTGGCGGTTGTCGCGCGGCGTCACGACATGAACGCGAACCACTTGCACATCTGGATGAAGCAAGCCCATGAACAGACATTGGGTGGCCGATCCGAGACCGCACCAATCGCCTTCATTGACATGGGTGTGGTCGGTCACAGCGTGCGCGATGTGGAGGCGGAAGACCCGGCTCCTGCGCGATCGCACTCCGAGGTGCCGGCTACCAGCCAAGCGGTGTCTGCCGATGGCCGGATAGAAATCGTCGGTGCAAACGGCCGGCGTGTGATCGTTGACCGCACCGTCGACGTAAGTGTCCTGATGCGGATCTTGCAGGGCCTGGAAATGCTGCGATGATCCCGACAGAAGGCGTGCGTGTGTGGTTGGCGACAGGCTACACCGATATGAGATGTGGCTTTCCATCGCTGGCGCTACGGGTGCAGGAGGTCCTCAAACATAATCCCCTTGGAGGGAACCTGTTTTGCTTCAGGGGGAAACGCGGAAATCTGTTGAAGGTCATCTGGCATGATGGCCAAGGAGCATGCCTGTTCACAAAAAGGCTTGAGCGCGGGCGATTCATCTGGCCAACAGTTGAGGGCGGAGTAGTGACAGTATCTCCTGCGCAGCTGAGCTATCTGTTGTCCGGGATAGACTGGCGGAACCCTCAGGAAACATGGCGTCCAACCCGGGTTGGGTAGCATTTTTTAATTGAAAATACAAGGAAATGTGATTCAATCGGCGCATGAATTCGAAGCCGGTTGATCTTCCCTCGGATCTTGCCAGCGCCTATATGGCGCTGCTGGCCGAGCGTGAGGCGCTGCAGGCTGAACGCGATGTGGCTGTCGCGGATGCTGCCAACTGGCAGGCTGAAGCCGCCAACGCGCAGGCCATGCTGTCCGACAACGAGGCGCTGATTGCGCATCTCGAGCTGCGCATCGAGAGGCTGAAACGCGAACTCTACGGGCAGCGCTCCGAGCGCACGGCACGGCTGATCGAGCAGTTGGAATTGCAACTCGAAGACCTCGTCACCTCGGCGACCGAGGATGGGCTTGCCGCAGCCGCCGCGGCGGCGAAGACCCAGAGCGTGCGTTCCTTCACGCGCAAGCGGCCAGTGCGTAAACCCTGGCCAGAGAATATCGAGCGCGAGCGCGTCGTCATCGAGCCTCCCACTGCCTGCGCCTGCTGCGGCGGATCGCGGCTGTCCAAGCTGGGTGAGGACGTGACCGGAACGCTGGAGGAGATCCCGCGCCGCTTCAAGGTCATCGAAACGGTCCGGGAGAAATTTACGTGCCGGGATTGCGAGGCGATCACCCAGCCGCCGGCGCCATTCCATGTCACGCCGCGCGGCTTCATCGGCCCACAGCTGCTGGCGACCATCCTCTTCGACAAGTTCGGCATGCACATCCCGCTCAACCGGCAGAGCACGCGCTTCAGGTGCGAGGGCATCGACATGCCGATCTCGACACTGGCCGATCAGGTTGGTCATGGAACCTTTGCCCTCATGCCGCTCTTCAAGCTCATCGAGGCTCATGTGTTCGCGGCCGAGCGCCTTCATGGTGACGACACGACGATCCGCGTCCTGGCAAAGAGCAAATGCACAACAGGCCGTATCTGGACGTATGTGCGCCACGATCAGCCATTCGGCGGCGCCGCGCCGCCGGCGGCGGTCTATTACGCCTCGAGCGACCGACGCGGTGAGCACCCACAAAACATCTGTCCCGGTTCGGCGGCGTCCTTCAGGTCGACTGTTATAGCGGCTTCAATCCGCTCTTCGATCCGAAGCGGAAAGAGCAGCCGATCACGCCCGCATTCTGTTTTGCGCATGCCCGCAGGGGATTCTTCGAACTGGCCGACGTCGAGAAAAATGCCCGCGAGGGCAAGAGGAATGGCAAACCGATCTCCCCGACGGCGCTGCAGGCCGTCAAGCGCATCGACGCGCTCTTCGACATCGAACGTGCCATCAACGGCCAGACAGCCGCTGAGCGGCGTGCCGTGCGGCAGGAAAAGAGCAAGCCGCTCTTCGATGACATGCACGAGTGGTTGCTGCGCGAGCGCGGTACCTTCTCGCGCTCTTCCGACGTCCTGAAGCCGATGAACTATATGCTGTCGCGCTGGGCCGACTTCGCACGCTTCCTCGATGACGGCAGAATCTGCCTGACCAACAATGCCGCCGAAAGGGCATTGAGAGGCGTGGCGCTCGGAAGGCGTGCGTGGACATTTGCCGGGAGCCAGCGCGGCGCCGACCGGGCTGCCGTCATGTTGACGTCCATCACCACCTGCCGCCTGAACGACGTCGACCCAAAAGCCTGGCTCGCCGACGTTCTCGCACGGATCTCTGATCTGCCAAGTTCCCGCCTGCACGAACTGCTACCCTGGGAATGGAAAAATCTGCGCGACGCCGAGAAACTGGCCGGTCAGCAGACCGCCGCGGCCTGAACTGATCGCATCACCATAACGACCACTACGGGCCCACGCGACGCTTCATTCCGCGGCCTTCAGCGTACGCATACTCTGCATATCGCAGTGAGTGAACCGGAAAGATGTCGCGCCGGCGAATGGCGCGGCGCAGTTCGTCCAAGATGCAGAGCCGGTATCCTGTCACATCGACGGCGCCATCGGCAGTCTCGAGCTGGGCCTGCCATGCCTTCGGCGCAAAAGCTGTTGGCGGTGGCCCGGTGCGCTTGTGGCCGGAATGAACGACACGAAGGTAGTCGATGGCCTCCAGCAATGGCCGGCCGGCAGGAGCCGGCGCCGAGATCGAGGCCGGCGAGCAGACTCGGCGTGTAGGTGATCTTCCGACTGTGTTTCCTGAGTCCTGAGTTCGGTAAAATAGGTATGGTCGTGAGGCTCGGCGAGTGCGCCGACACGCTCGACAGCGGCATCAAGTGCCTGCCTGTTGATCGGGTCGAAGATCGCGGTGCGGAAAGCATCGTCGGGCGTTTCGGGATCGAGGACAACGATCGCCGCGTCGTAGCGACCTTAATCTGGCCTGCTTGGCGGCCGAGGACGCCGCCGAGACCATTGATGTTGTGACCGCATCGAACAGATCGAATCGGCAAGGTGCTGCGCCTAACCAAGATCGACCAAATGCCGCGGCTCTAAAGCGTTCACGGGCGAGATGAGCCTTATTGGCCCCGTCCATGCCTTCGACGCAGGCGGAGATGATCGGACACCGGCAGCGGCTGACACCGGGCCTGCCGACACTTTTTCCAGATCAGCGGACGCCCGCCCGTCAGCGAGCAGTCAGCAGCCGCATTAGCGCGGCCATGTTTCGGTCGGTACCCTCGCCAAAACGGCTGCAGGAGCAATGCCGTGGCATCTTGCGGCCCGCCGAGAAACAGGCGCCGATCACTTTATCTCGCTTTCGCGCTCGAGCGGCCATAGGCACATTGCGGGGCAGGGGACGTCGCTTCGTCGATGATCCCCTTGAAGCCGCGGCCTACGTCACGGCATTTGTTGAGTGCGGCGCGGTGAACGAGGCGCCGGACGGCGTCGCTCCGCACCAAGTCCATCCGTGCAGCGCGATGCGATCCGTACCTGTGTCGCAGCCGGCCAGCGATCCGGCGTCCGATGAAGGCCGTCGCTCTGGTAACCAAAACCTTCACGGTGGATGGCTGGCAAGCGGCACCACGCCAAGCGCGCATTTTCCCATCGGCGATACGGTTCGCCCGCAAGCCAGATAGGTTCCGGAAATCATAAACACCATCAGGACCGAGTCGAGAATGTCGTGGCCGATGATGATCCCCGTCATCCCGCCGATCAGATATGTGATGACGGTGACGATGAGCATTGTCGCGCCGAACCGTTCCACCGGCTCGCCGCTGAGGCGCAGCACCTTCGTCGCATTCCTGGTCGCGACGACGAAGATCGCTGCCAGGGCGAGCGCGCCCACCGCTCCGGCCTGCACCAATGCCGTCAGGAAGCCGCTGTGGTAATGATTGAACCCTGCGGCCATGCCGAACTGGTCGTGGAAGCCCTGTTTCATCAACGTCCGGCTGGCCGAGATGCCATGACCGAAAATAGGCATCTCGCGAAATGCGCCGAGACCGATCTCCCACATCGCCACGCGCAGGCCGAGTGCGGTGTTGTAGTCGCCTCTGGCGGTCAGCGCATCCCAGTCGCTGAACAGGAAATCGGCTCGTCCTGCGATGATCGGAAATCCGAGCGCGGCGACGACCAGGCATGCCGCCCCCGTAACTATCGCCAGACGCGTCAAACTAACGGCCATGAACCTGTGCCGGTTGATCAGCAGGATGGCAATGATCGCGATTAACATGGCCACCCAGATCATGCGGGACTCCGAATAGATGATGGCCACCGCTCCGGCGAGCGCCGCAACAGCGAGCAGCTTCCAGTCCTTCACGATCCCTGAAAGCGCGCCGGCAAGGCACATCATGACGGCAAGGCAGGTCACCGTCGCGAACACAATTGCATTCCCGGCACCGCCCTCGGCTCTCGTGCCGATCCAGTGGTACTGGACAATCGCGATTGCCAAGGCGCCGCAACATGCGGCAGCACTTGCCAGCACGGCGATGCGCGCAAGGGTGACTTTGTCCGTGCTGCTCCAGGTCGAATAGGAGATCGGGAAGAACAGCAAGGTGATCAGCGGCAGGAAATATTTCAGGTCCGCCCCGAGCGCGCCGTCGACGGTAGAGGCCAGCACCATGGCCGCGCAATAGGCATAGATCGACGCCGTCATGGCGAGCATCGGCCGGTCGAAGTTGAACTGCCGTCGCCTCAAGGCAACCAGCAGCACTGAGCACGCGCCGCCGGCATTGAACGCGACGCTCACCGCCGACCCGAGCACTGGCGAAAGGAAACAGACAATCGAAAAGTAAATGTTGGTTTGTGTGGGCGTCAAGTGGCGCCGAAGGGATGAAAGCGATTTCAATGCTTAGCTTCCGCAGTTCGGGTTACGGGCTGCCCTGCCGATGATGGCGAATGGCTGCCGCGCCGGTATAGCGGCTGGCACCGGTCTCCGATAGGGCAGCTGGCTGATCTGGGACCGAAAAATAGCTCATGTGTCTTGTAAGCAGACGACTGCGGCGATGAGCATTCCGTGTCCGTAGCAACAGTTCAAGGGGGGCGCGTTCGTCACTTTCGACCTGCAAGAATGACGCGACCAATGGCGGTCAGTTCCTTGTGATCAATGGCGGAAGAGCATGAATCGGCTTCTATCTGGCTCCTGAAACAAATGTCCCGCCCGCGGATCCACAAGACATCGGTCATAAAGAAACATTGTAAGGAGTTGCCGCAAGTCTTGCGATGCCGCCGGAAAGGTGCAAAGAATCGGGGCGGGTAGAGAAATGGGCGAGATCGCCGGAACCGGAAGCGGTTGCGACGCTCGGTTGGGCAAATGTATTTTCCGCAGTTTATTGTGGGAATGACGGCAACGCTCCTAGTGGTCCTAGGCTGGACCTATGCGTCCACGGGATCGGTCTGGGAGTCGCTGGGCTGGACATTCCTGGCCGGCGCGTTTCTGCAGGCAGGCTACTTCGTGGCCGTGCTGTGGCTCGTGCATACCGAAGGCCGCGTGACGGACGATACCAAGGCGACCGACGCAAGCGCCGCCAACCTGCCCGGTCCGTTCTAGCGGACGGGCGTCTCCAAGCGCTCATCTCACGCCTTTTCCAGAGCCTGCTGCTTAACGGTCCGGCGTTTATGTCTAAAGCGCGCCAAGATGTTTCACATTCGCTTCAGGCGCTGCAGGTCTTTTTGATCTTGCGCGTGTGTTTGTCCCAGAACCAGTTCTCAGTTTCGGGAGACATGTTTTGAATTTTGACGGCTTTCCCTATTACCGTCCCCAGACGGCTTGCGGCGGCGCAATGCGCGGCACGGTGACCAAGGGTTCTGTCGGTGCTGCTCTCGAGAGTTACGAGATCGAAGGCATGGTATGTCCTTCCGCGGTATTCCTTGATTTGCTGGTCGTGGCGGATAGAGAGGCTGGAGAACGCAAGCAAGGAACTAAACCGGTCTCATACCTCGCGGCTGGTGGCCAGGGTCTACCTGTTGTGGTGCTCTTGAGCGCAGGGCGAGTAACAGGCTGGCCTTTACCGCCACCTCATCGAGGGTAAGACGGTTTATCTCAAAGCGGTTGCCGCCAGTTCCGGGCTGTACCGGGTAATAAGATATTCCAGCTTTTGGCGATTGAAGATGCTTGGCTGTTTTCGGGCGAAGGCGGAGCCCCGCTAGCTGAGCGTGTTCCGTGCGTCTCCCCAAGTCGCGCTGCATTTTGCGGATTTCACTGGTATTGTGTCCCACAGTGGAGCAAAAGCGCGGTCAGATAGAGTTCGATCGCATGGATCGCCGACAATCTGAACGGTGCTTGACTAAGCGGCTTGCCCGATCGGCCGGACTGAAGGAGCAAGTTCGCCGCCCTTCGGCACTCTTCACCCAACTCGTGGAGCTGATGCGGGGAGGCCAGCTCCCTCGGATATTTTTGTTCTTTGTCCATCATTTTCCGCGAAGTAAGTGTTATGAGGGGAACTCTCAGGAACTAGAGCCTTCTACGCTGCTGGGTTGAACCGCCACAGACAAGCCACTCTCCTCACCGAACCTACACAGGAACGGAACGCATGCTCCAGCCCTTGCTCGACCCAGACGTCGCCGATGAAGCGCCGAATGACTCGGTCTTGACCGGCTACGACGAGGAGAGGCTGATTTTATACTTTCGACTGTTGGATGCCGAAGCTGAAGGCGTAGGTTGGCAAAAGGTGGCCAAAATCGTCCTGAAGATTGATCCGGGGAAGGAACCCGAACGCGCATACCGAGCATGGGCAAGCCATCTTGCGCGCGCCCGTTGGATGGCCACGGGTGGCTACAAATACCTCCTGTTCGGTGGCGTGCCACATTGAGTGGACCTCATATTCTGCTTTGTCGATTAGGGCGGGCCGCTTGCCTGATCCCACAGGTGACCGGATTTTTGTGCATACTCCAGGGGGCGTGACGAAAATGTTCACCGATTACTACGAACTTTTAGAGATCAGTCCGAACGCCAACGCGGAAACGATCGAGCGGATATTCCGCTATTTCGCCATGCGATACCATCCTGACAACCGGGAGACGGGGAATGAGTCGCGCTTCAGCGATATAGTGGAAGCTCACAATACGCTCAAAGATCCGGCTAAGCGCGCGCAGTACGACATTCAGTACAAGCATCACTTGGGTCGCGGCAAGGAATTGTCCGAGCAGGCGAGGGATGGCAAGGGCTTCGAAAGGGACAGCATCATTCAGCTTAAGGTGCTCTCGCTACTTTACGCGCGGCGCCGACAAGACGTTCACAATCCTGGCATTGGCGATGAAGAACTGGAGCGCTTATCCGGGTGTCCGCGTGAGCACCTTGAGTTTCATCTCTGGTATTTGAAATCAAAAGGTTGGGTAGCAAGGACCGAAAATGGCATGTTCGCCATCACCGTGGAGGGGATTGACCGGGCCGACAGCGAGCGCCGCCGTGAGACCCCCGCGGCTGTCAAGTTGCTCGATCATGCCCAGGCTGGATGACTCCGTCTCGCGCGCGGCTAGGTGTGTCCGATTTAATTAGACAGCGCACCGCTGTCGTGAGGCCTGAATATCTCACTGCGTCCCGACAATTTTCCATTGTCGATAGAGGCTCGCTTGGGCAATCCGGCGGGCCGAGAAGCGAGTAAGTACGGCTAAGGGCCTAAAGAGCTGCAGACCCACGTCCATGCTTGAATTGTAAGACCCCCTGCGCTTACCTTGTGCCTCACTGCGGGGGCGGGGATGGGTACAACATTCGACTTAGGAGCCATCAGCGCGGCCTTCTCGGTGGCTGCGCTCGACCCGACGCGATGGGACGCCGCGATGGAGGTGGCAGAGAAAGCCACCGAAAGCGCTGGCGCTCTTCTGTTCGATCTGAAAGGGCATTTTCCTCGCATCCCGCGCAGCCGATCTCTGGAAGCGGCGTTTGAACGCTATGTGGAAGACGGATGGATTCATCGGGATGAGCGGTACCGTCTGATCCCCTTCCTGTCGCGGCGGGGCGTCACCACGGATCTAGATCTTTTCACGGCCGACGACATCGCGAAGCTCCCATACTATCAGGAGTTCCTGTCGCCTTTGGGACTCCGTTGGTATGCTGCTGTGAAAGTCGCCGCGGGCGACGACTTCTGGTGTATCTCGCTGCAGCTGTAGCACGACGATTATGGAGACCGGTCGGCGGCGATTATGATGGCCGGTGGAAGGCGGCGCCGAGTGGTGTGATTTGGGTATCACCGGGTCGGTTGTCTGGCAACTGGCCAGCGACAATTATCGGAGTTGTAATTGTCGCTGGGGCATTGTGGCGAGCTGGCGTCGGCCGCGGATCTGCGGCGAGTAATTGTCCTCAGCGGCAATTAGGATGACGGGTTGGGCGGGTCGTCTGGTTCATCGTTGACGTTTTGCGGGCCGGCGCCGCGGGCGACGGCGGCTCGCTTACGATAGCTCTCACCGTTCATCTCGATGATGGTGGAGTGGTGCACGAGACGGTCTATGGCCGCGACCGTCATGGCGGGACCTGGAAAAACGTCCGACCATCCGGAGAAGGGCTCGTTGGCGGTGATGGCGATTGAGTGTCGTTCGTATCGGTGAGCGATGAGCTCGAACAGGGCACTGGTCTCCAGCTGGTCCTTTCGTACGTAAGACAGCTCGTCGAGTACAATGAGATCGTACTTGTCGAGTTTGTCGAGCATCGAGGGGAGACTGAGCTCGCGGCGAGCGGCCTGAAGCTTCTGCACCATTTCGGTGGTTGTGGAAAACAGGACGCGGCGACCGGCATCGATGAGGGCGTGGCCGATGGCGGCGATCACGTGCGTCTTGCCGGTGCCGCTCTGACCAAAAATGAGGATGTTGCCGCCGCTTTCGATCCAGCCTTCGCCCGTGGCCAGGGAAAGCAAATGGGGCTTTCGGACGCCGGAAGGAAAGTCGAAATCGAAAGTGGCGAAGGTCTTGCCGGCAGGCAAGCCGGACTGTTCGCGATGGCGCTGGATGCGTCGAGAGGCGCGCTCGGCCATCTCGATCTCGAGCAGACAGGCGAGAAGGTTGGCCGCGGGCCAGCCATCGCGATCGGCGGTGTCGGTGAGATGCTTCCAGTTGCGGCTGATGCTGGGCAGGCGCAGTGCCGACAGCAGGGTGGGCAGCACGGCGGCGGCCTGATCCTTGGTCCTGCTCATCACAGCACCTGTGCGTTGGCGAGCAAATGGTTGTACCCGGCGAAATCGGGCGGCGGGATGGTGACGTCGACACGGCTTCTGACCGTGGGCAGGAACTCGCTCTTCAGCTTGGCGACATTGGGGAGTTTGCCTCTATCGAGCGCGGCCTCGATACGCAGGGCCAGAGCATCGACGCAGTTGCCGTTAGCGGCGATATCGAGGAGAGCGACCATGTCGCGGCAGGCCTGCCGGGCATCGAGAGCGGCATCGAGCGCCTGCCATGCCCTGGTATAGGCATGGGTGGGGAACAAGGCATTGCGGTAGACCAGATAGCGCAGGGCCTGGGGCTTGCGCTTCAGGTTGCCGATGAAGTGCCGGAAATCGATATTGTGTCCTCGCTCCGCATGTTTGACGCGGACCCGGGCGGCTGTCATCACCTGGTCCGGCCCGAGGAAGAGCTCAACCCGGTCATCGTAGAGATGGGCATGGAGGCGGTAGCCGATGAGGCGCGAGGGTACCGAATAGGTGATACGGTCGACGCTAATGGTGCTGTTGCGGGTGACGTCTGCGCTGACCAGGGTAAAATCCGTGGTTCGCTTCGGCGGCAGCGGCTTGAGGACGCGGCGCTCGTCATCCACGAGCCTGGCCCGGCGTCGGTTCTGCTTGGCCACCTCCTGATCGACGAAGCGGCGGTAGTCCTGGATGCTGTCGAAATCGCGGCTGCCGCGGCGGCGCAGGGCCTGATCGAGCCGGCGCTTCAGGTGGCCATTGGGAGCTTCGATTGAACCGTTCTCATGGGCGACACCTTTGTTGTTGCGCGTCGGCGTCATGCCATAATGTCGGCACAGCGCTTCATAGTTGCGGGTGAAATCGCGCTGGGCGTCGGCGTCGAGGTTCTTGTAGGCGGCCGATAGCGAGTCGCTGCGCAGCTCGGCGGGTGCGCCTCCCAGCTTCCACAGCGCATCCTGCAGATGCTCGGACAGTGCGGTGAAGCTCTCTCCACCCAGCACGACCGCTGAATCCTCCCAGCCGCTGCTGGCGAGGCGAAAATGAAAGAGGCGATGGTCGAAGCGCTGGGCGGCGATGGTGACGTGCAAATCGTCAGCGACGGTGAAATCCAGGAGGCCTTGCCGGCCGATCTCGTGATGCTGTGGGAAGAAGATCTCCTTCTCGCCCCCATTCAGGGCCCGCCACCGGGCAATCCGGCGCTCGAGTGTCCGCCTGACGCCATCGGGGACGGCGGCCTCCCCGAACTCGTCCTGCAAAGTCTCGAAAATGGTGACGGAGAGGATGCCTGGGATCTTCAGCAGCTCCTCCACGCGTGGCCATATCTGTTCGAGGGGGTCAGGCCGGGTACGCCAGTGCCGCTCGCGCTTCTTCTGGGATGGCAGCTGCGGATTCTTGTCGATCCGGCGTGCACTTCGTTCGCTGATACCGGCCTTGGCGGCCGCAACGGCCTGGGTGTGGTGACGACGCTGAGACATGTAACGATGTACCTGTTGATCGGTGATGTGGAGGCCAGGCATCGGTACCTATCGCTGCTATGTTCGATAGGTGTTCCGATACCACCACTCCACGCGCCCCGATCAGATTCCCCTCGCAAGGGGCTTCTGTCGCGCCCGCCCGTCAGACCCGCTCTCCGGTCGGGGCTCCGCCCCTCCCTACAACCGGGCCCGACGGGCGATCCCACCGGCCATCATAGTCGTCGCTGAACCGGCCACCGTAGTTGTCGCCGCGCAGCAGCGCTCGATCGAGAGGGGGCCGTTCTCGCCTGCGGAACTCATGGAACTGGATGAACTGTCCAGAGCCCTGGGGTCGTCGGTTGCAGTTGCGCGAGCGCTCGGTTTCGCTCGGGCCGAGGCCGGGCTCGAAGCCTTCAGCGCCAGCGCAAAGGCGGCAATCATGGTCGACAGGTACGGGAAGGTGCTTCTCCTGAACCCGGCGGCCGAGGCCTTGCTGGGTTCGAGCCTCCAAGTCCGCTTCGGCCGCCTGGTGTCCTGGAGCAAGGACGCCACGGATGCGCTCGAGCGATCGTTGCGGGAACTCCTATGGATCAGTACTCCCTCAGCTACGACGCCTCCGGTTATGCTCCCCCGCATCGAGGGTCGCCCCTTGATAGCGTATCCGATGCGCCTAGGAGCGGTTTCGCCGAATGCCCTCGCGCCATGCCAGGCGGTAATCGTAATCCTTGATCCAGACTCGGATCCGCGACCACCGGAGACGATGTTGCGGTCCTATTTCGGGCTCACGGCAGCGGAGGCGGGACTGGCTAGCCATGTCTCGTCCGGCCGGAAGCTCGAGTCCATCGCCCACGAACTCGGCATTTCCTACGAGACCGCCCGCAACCATCTCAAGGCAGGCGATCTTCGCAAAGACCCAAACCCACCGTCAGTCGGAGCTTGCCGCTGTCCTCGCCAGATTGGCCGTCGCGCCGCCTCGCTGGCGAAAGAATTAAGAATTCAGACGACGCGCCTGCGTTGCTGACGCATCCGCACACGCTTACTCGCCGCCCATCGCGGCGAACTTCTTGGAGACGAGGTCTCCCTTCTTGTATTCCTTCATCCGCTCGATGGCATATCCGTTCACCTGGTCCGGCTTGGACCCGTCATAGTGGACCGTCCACAGCGAGTAGACCTTATTTCCCGCGCGCCAGAATGCGTTGCAGTCGGTGTAGGTCTTGGGGTCGCCCTTCGACTTGTTGTACATGCATTGTTCGTTGCCTTTGACGACCCACGTGCCTTGGAAAATGCTCTTCGCCTTGGGTTTGCCGAACACGCCCTTGGTGGTGCCGCTGGGATCGTAGTAGACATCCGAGGCCTTGTAGACGCCCGTCTTGCCGCTGTAGATCGCGCGTACTTCATCTGCCGAGAGCGGCGTCGCCCCCGTCGGCAGCTTGTCAGCCACGGCGGTGACTGTGGTCGCTCCGAGGATAATTCCAGTAATGGAAGCTAACAGGAAATGCATCTCGCTCCTCCGTAATCGTGTCGCGCCTATCTCTTGGTCGAACAGCCGCCTGCTTGAAGTTCCCTCGCAAGCGGGCGAAGGAACTATGCTGTGGCTGCGAGAGAGGCGCATGACCCGTTTGGGTTAGGTTCGTCACCCGGGAATGGACCCAGACGCCGCGCCAGGAAGCCTTACTGTGCCGTTCAACCAGCATGGAGATCCTCAGCGCCTCTGTCCGCGTGACGCCAAGAAGAACGTAGCCATCGAATTCGGCTACGTTCTTCTTGGCAGCGTCCCAGACCAGCCAGTTCCCGCCGGGGTCAAACAGCGGCTCGTAGAGGCCCCCGCCCATTAAAGGCACGATCCTGATCCTAGCCTCCATCACGCACCTGTGACGCCTCTTATATCCGTAGGCTAGGCATTCACCCATGCAGAGACATCCCCCATTTGGGTCGTGGATAAAGCGCGGCCGATAGTCAGGCGAAGTCCCTCGGTTTCAGACGAAACCGTCAGGCCATCGAAACTTGGCCAGATATCCCGTGCAGGCATAGTCGTCGCGGTAGGTATCCACGTACGTCTCGGTCGAGGGCGCTGCGTTCTTTCACCGGGTTGGAGATAGTCCCCCTGGTCCATGCCGACGCTGCATATGGCCTCGACTGTTGCCGGCACTGGTTGTCATCTCAGTGAGCGGGATAAGCGGTAAAGAATCTTCCAATGCAGCCTGGTGGCCAAGACCATTCTTATCAGCATCTTTCACGCAACTGACTCTTTATTGAGAGATGCGCCGTAAGCCACATAATACCTTAACCCGATTTTCACGCCATATGCCTAGTCAGTGGCTATCATGAGACAGTGCAAGCAGTTGGCCGCAGGCCCTTCCCGTTGGGTCCAAAACGAAGCCGTTGAAGTCGGAATCCTGCACGACCAGTTCGCCGATCTGAGGAAGGGGATATTCATCTCCATGCCCATCTGCACGGCGCTGCCGGCCCTGATCATGGCCGTGCAGACGCTTTCGGGCAGCGGTCTTGCTGCGGCGCTTTGGTTTGCGGGTATCAGCGTCATTAATGGCACACGCGTAGCAATTGCCTTCACCCAGTCAGAGAAACCGGACAGTGGGCCGAAAGCGGTCGTCTTCCGGCTTTCCCTCTATGGGGTGCTTGCCCTGGCCTCGGCCGTCGCTTGGTCTTTTTTGGCCGTGTTGACGGACGGGTACACGACATCCCAAACGCCGCTCTGTCTGATCATCTTGGCAGGGGCGTCGGCCTGCTCGGTCGCCTGTGCAACATCCTACTCACCCGCTTCGATCAACTTCATGACCCCGCCGCTTCTGGTCGCCGCCGGATGCGCGTTGGCGAAAGGCGGTATCGAAGACTCTGTCCTGGCCTTCACCATCCTGCTTTTTCTCGCCGGGATGATCAGAAGCGCGCATATTGGACAGACCCGGTTCCGGGAGACGAGCCGCCTCAAATACGAGGCGAGGGTGGTAGCGGACGAGATGGAGCGACACGCCAGGCGCGATCCGCTGACGGGCCTGCTCAATAGGCATGGGCTTGAGCACGCCATCTCCCGTCTCGGACACTCCGAGGGTCCGTTCGTAGCCATGCTGATCGACCTGGACGGCTTCAAGTCTGTCAACGATACCTACGGCCACAACATCGGGGACGAGCTGCTGGTCAAGGTTGCGAGCAGGATAGAGGCGCACGCGCCGGAAGGGGCAACGATCGCGCGCATCGGCGGAGACGAGTTCGTGTTGCTCTTTACCGCTCCGCAATCCGGGCATCAGACTGAGAAACTTGCATCCTCAATCATCTCTACTATCGCCGGACCCGATCCCGCATTGAATTCGGTGCGGGTCGGCGCTTCGGTCGGCATCTATGTATCCGAGAAACCAAGACTGACGGAGATGCTGCTGCGGGCGGACTTCGCACTCTATGAGGCAAAGCGCAGCGGCAGGAACGAATATTGTGTCTTCGATGCCGAACTCGATCGGGCGCTCGAACGCAAGCGCTGCATCGAGCGCGATTTGCGCGGGGCCATCGAAGCCGGAGCGCTTTGCTCTTGGTTCCAGCCGGTCGTACGACTGGACACGCATGCTGTCGTCGGCTTCGAAGCGCTGCTGCGCTGGCAGCATCCAATCCATGGGATCGTCGCCCCACTGGAGATCGTCGCCGCAGCGCGCGAAGCCGGAGCGCTTTCCTTGCTGACCGAAACTGTATTCCTCAACTGCTGTTCTATGATCGAAACGCTAATGACAGATGGGCGCCAGGATCTGCGGGTCGCAATGAATGTCTCGCCGGGCGAACTCGAGGCAGGCAATCTGGACCACATCATACTGGACGGCTTGAAAGCCAGGAACATTCCAACGGCAATGCTGGAGATTGAAATCACGGAGGAAGCGCCGATCCATTGTGGCGCGGTTAGCGAAAAGGTGGGGCGCCTCGCGGACGCTGGCATATCGATCGTGCTTGATGATTTTGGCACCGGCTTTTCAACCCTGGTCTCGCTGAAGGATAGCCGTATCCGCAAGATCAAGGTCGACAAGGACTTCGTCCGCGACCTTGCCAAGTCCGTGGAGGATCAGGCCCTTGTCAAAGCGGTAATCGATCTCGGGCGAACGCTGGAGATCGAGGTGATGGCGGAGGGCGTCGAAACTGACGCGGACCGCATGATCCTGCGCTCGCTCGGTTGCGCGATTGCGCAGGGGTTTCTCTTCTCGGGGGCACTTCCCCCAGCCGATGCGCTCGCGTTCGAGCCGGGACGTACCGAATGCTCCATCGCAGCGGAAGTCTTCTTCGATCCGCCAGCGCTGTCGCGACGCGGTCCCTTGAGGGGGCGCGCAGCCGAGCGTCCCGATGCAGGATTCAGGGTCCGGTAGCAGAATCCTACTGCGTTAATGGCCTGCGCCGACTCGTGTTAGCGCAGCTTGGCTTAGTGTTGCCCAAAAACCCGCTGGCCGATCCATCCGGCCCAGCCGTCTTGCCCTGTTCCGGTGCGCTCCATTCGCTGCGCTTCCGTTGTTGGGGACAAACCAGCTAGGGCGCTCTCTCCCTGGGATCGTCAGAGCACGACCAACAGACGCAATTCCGAAACGATGCCCCAGCCGAAATCGCCGCTCTGCGAAACGACCGGAGGCCTCAATTCTCACTTCGCATAGCTGTCATTGCTCCGTCATGCCCCTCCGATAGGGGCGTTCGGCATGAAAAAGACGATGCTAATCACCGGTGCAGGACGCGGAATCGGGCGCGCGCTTGCTGCCTTTGCGTTCCAACAGGGGGATGACGTCATTGCATTGATGCGTACGAGTGTCAGTGAGGCGTTCGGCGGAGAAGTTTTCTGCGGAGTCGATGTTACGAACCAACGGGCGCTAGACCGCGTTGCCGCGGCTCTCCGGGACCGGCCGATCGATCTTCTGGTCAACAATGCTGGGATTATTGGTCCGGAGCGCCAATCCACTCTCGACATGGACTTCGACGGTTTTCGTCGCGCGTTGGAAGTGAATACGCTGGCACCGCTGCGCGTCGTGCAGACCTTTCTTCCCAATCTGCGCGCCGCGCGAGACCGTGCTGGCATCGCCCGGATCGTGACGATCTCCAGCCAGATGGGCAGGATGAACTATACGAAGTCCGATCGGATCGCCTATCGCGCATCCAAAGCGGCGGTGAACAAGGTCATGCAGGGTTTGGCAACCGATCTCGCCGGCGAGTTGATCGCGGTGAGGGTCGTTGATCCCGGATGGGCGCGAACGGAAATGGGCGGACCCAATGCCACGGTCGAGGTCGCGGACGCCGCCGCCGGCATCCACGCGCGGGCGTGGGAGCTCAATATGGCATTGACTGGAAGCTTCGTGGATTATCGCGGCAAGACCGTGTCATGGTAGCTGTTTTGTGGTGTCAAATATGGGAGGCAGGCCCCGCGCTCGACGCTGCTGTCGGCCGAGCACAGGAACCCAGCCATGATCTCGAGCCCGTCGAAGCAAATGATCCGGAACTACCCTCTGGACCTTAGCGAGGCGGGTTTACGGGCCGATGATGTGGACGAGCCCGGGCGCGCGTTCTTCAGTTTCGCCGACGACGACCACACCACCGGCTTCGGCGGCGGCTTGGAGCTTAGCGCGAGATTTTTGCTGACGCGTTCCATCGTCATCGTCCCAGACGCTCGAAGCAGAGGGCTCGCCGGAGATCGCCAATGTGAGCTTTTCTGAGCTTATCCTCGTTGCAGGCGGCTCGGCCTTCCAATCGAGCGTGCTCTTCCGGAAGACGGATAAAGCCGCCATTGGCATACGCCGGCCGGCTCTGTGGCGTGCCCACATTCGCGTGTTTCGCCAAGGCGCCATAAGCCGTTCGCCAGGAGCAGGAAACCGCCGTACGCAAGAGTAATATAATCGGTTGATGGCTGGTCAAGATGATGTCAGCCACGCAGGGCCTTGCTCCTGCAGCAACGCCTCAAAATTTCTCCGTCTGTTCGGTGAGCATGCGCGGCGGCTTGGCTTTGTCGGGGCCTTGGTACGACCAGTATTTTAATGAGCCTTGTTCTCAAAGTTAAGAAATCGAGTGGCCTGCCGTGGGCTAGTCGGTGAAAACGATGCTGTTGCCCGCCGAAAGGCTGATTCTTGTTGGATAGCGCCCGCGAAATAGTAGCTCTCGCCGGTGACGACTAAGCTGCTAGAGATTCCTTGCTTTGTCCAGCTACGCAGCTCTGGCGCCGTTGCGGTGGTATTGATGCTTGCTGCCTATCTCCTTTCCAGATAGGCATATTGAACGCTGGAGATCGCGCTCCAGCCGGATATGCTTACCGTGGAAATCAGGCAGCTAAGATACTTCGTAGGCGTGGTCGACGCGGGCAGTTTTACGAAGGCGGCTTCGCTCCTTCACGTGGCGCAGAGCGCGCTTAGCTTGCATGTGCGTCAGCTTGAAGAACGCTTTGGTACCCAGCTGCTTGTACGTGACCGGACCGGTGTGACCGTGACGGCTTCCGGAGCGAAGCTGCTCGAGCGGGCGCGGACAATTTTAGAGGAAATTCATCTCACTGAAGCGGAACTGACCAACACGGTAATCTCCCCTGCGGGGGAGGTCACAATAGCCATTCCGTCCGGGGCCGCCCGCGTCCTGAGCGGACCGTTGCTGGAATCGGTAATGAACGAGCTGCCGCGGATTTCGCTCAAGATGATCGAAGGCATGACCGGACCGCTTGAGGAATGGATGGCTGCTGGCCGGTTCAATCTGGCGGTGCTTTATCGAACCGCCGAAACCGTGGGTCACACGATGGTGCTGGCACGCGAAGAATTTTGCTTGGTGGTGCCGGCAGGTGAGCCGCCTTTCGAAGATTCGATACCTCTTGCCGATCTGCACGCATTTCCGCTGGCAGTTCCTATGCGTAGCAACAACACCAGGCGATCGGTCGCAGATGTCGTTGCACAGCACGGGTGCGTGCTGGACGTAAGATTTGAGGTCGATTCGCTTTCAACAATCGTCAATATGGTGATCGAGGGGAAGGCATATTCCATACTTACCCCGTCGGCCGTTCACAAAGAAGCCTCTGAGGGACTGGTCCGGACTGTTAGAATTGTCGATCCGGTGATTACCCGGTCGGTTGTGCTTGCCGTAAATCCGACAGATGAACGTTCTCCGGCTGTCTCCGCTGTCCGTAAGCTCATCCCTAAGGTCGCCAGAACATTGATTGAAAGCCGGTGCTGGTCAGCCACACTTCCGGACAACAACGCCTGACCAACGGAGGTCGCGTGTCTTGGAGGCGGCGAATGAAGGAGCCTCGGCGCGTCATGCCGCGGCGCCGACGGGGCGCGGACATCGAGCGTGATCTTTGGATTACCTAGGGATCGGCGAGACGAGAAGGCCACTTGAAGGGGAAGGCAGCTTACGCGACTGTAGTCCTCGTTAACACAGGTTGCCGATGATGCGTAAAGTCAAGGCCGCGCCCTTGGTGCCGACGGAAATCCATGTCAGCACGGTTCGCGATGAAGCAGGCGCGCTTGGCGTTCTTTCAATCCGAACCACGGAAGGCTTGCTGGACGTCGCGCTTGACCGCCAGGCGGCCGATGCCATCATCAGTGCCATCGGGTCGATACGTCCGAAGCTATAGCGAAAAAGAAAGCCCGTAAGCCGCGCTGTGGGTCTTATACGGGAGCTCAGATGCGGGAAGATCTTCATCATCCCCTCCACGCCCTTAGTTTGTGTCACCATCACGAAGTCTCAATGAAGCCTCGTTAGGCCACACTTGCCGATCGCCAAGCGTCAACCGATAGCCCTCGTTCAAGCTAGGTATGATGTTTAGTGCCTCGCGTGCCGAATAGAAAACCGCGATTGGCACGGGAGTTCCGCCCTGTTCCACACGCTCCAGGCGGTATGCCTCCCGGCGCTCCGGTTTGTCTTCGTCAGTCACCGAGCTTCCCCCCAACGAAGCATATTTAGTCGCTGCTTTGTGACGCTTTGATGAGAGTGGGGCTGAGAGGCTCAGCGCCAGCGGCTAAGTCTCCCTGACTTCCGTCACGCGGGAACGTGTCCCTTGTGGGCGGCCAGAACGCCGAGCAGATCGCCCCGGCCAGATCCAACAGTCCGCGTCGGGACGATTTTCAGTTGTCAGGAGCATGGATGCACGCTACCCGTCACTTCTATATTTCGAGGATCATTGAAACGTGGATGAGCGGGGAGCCTTGATCGCCTTCGGCGCGCTGTCGCAGGAAACGCGGCTGCGGTCGCTGGTGATTGCCGGACCCGATGGGATCGCCGCAGGTTCACTCGCCGAACAGCTCGAGGTCTCTCCCTCCAATGTCAGCTTCCACGTGAAGCAACTGGAGCGCGCTGGCCTGGTGAGTGCGCGGCGAGAGGCCCGCTCGATCGTCTACAGTGCCGAATATGACGCGCTTTCCGGCCTCATCCGCTTCCTGATGGAGGATTGCTGTTCGGGCCGGCCGGAAATCTGCATGCATCCGCTTGCCGCTCCTTGTTGTCAGCCGGGCGAGGGGGCCGGTCAATGATCGTTGAAGCCATCGAGGCGAACAATCCGGAACTCCGCTTAGCGCTTGGCGGAGCGGCGACGCCGGTGGATGATCTCGATGATGCTCATCGCACTTTCTTTCGTTTCGTCGACGAGGGGCAGACGATCGGCTTCGCCGGATTGGAAACGTACGGACCGAACGCACTCCTACGCTCTTTAGTCATTCTGCCAGAAGCTCGCAGCATAGGGCTTGGCCGACGCGCGACCGGCTTGTTGCTCGAGCAAGCGCGGGCTGCCGGTGCCGCCCATGCTTATCTGCTGACAATCGATGCGGTGCCGTTCTTCGCGGACATGGGCTTCGAAGTGGTAGTGCGGCTGGACGCACCGGCCGAGATCCTGGCGACGCGGCAGGCCGAGTCGCTCTGTTCTTCAACCGCCGTGCTAATGGCGCGACCAATATAGGCCCATGACATGTCCGTCTTCAATCTTCCGCGACGGGCTGTTGCCGAAGCGCTTGGCACTGGTCTGCTGGTCGCAACCGTTGTCGGCTCCGGCATCATGGGCGAGACGCTGGCGCATGACACGGCGCTGGCGCTGCTCGGCAACACGCTGGCGACCGGCGCCATGCTGGTGGTGTTGATCACCATCCTCGGGCCGATCTCCGGCGCGCATTTCAATCCGGCCGTCTCGCTGGTGTTCTGCCTGAACCGGACGCTGCCAGCCCGCGATCTTCCGGTCTATCTGGTCGCGCAGGTTATCGGCGGGATAGCCGGCACGGTCGCGGCGCATCTCATGTTCGCCTTGCCGGTGCTGGAGATTGCCACGAAACTCCGTGCTGGCCCCGCGCAATGGTTCTCCGAAGCCGTTGCGACGTTCGGGCTCGTCGCCGTCATTCTCGCCGGCCTCCGCTTCGAGCAGCGCGCCGTGCCATGGCTGGTTGGCCTCTACATCACCGCCGCCTACTGGTTCACCGCGTCCACGTCCTTCGCCAATCCGGCCATCGCGCTGGCACGGTCGCTCACCAATACGTTTTCCGGTATCAGACCGCTCGATCTGCCGGGCTTCATCGTCGCCGAATTGCTCGGCGCCTTGATCGCGCTAGCTCTGATGGGTTGGCTGCTGCGGCCCGGGATCGGCCCACGTTCCCATCCACTGAAAGCAAAGTCATGACGGTCACGATCTATCACAATCCCGCTTGCGGTACCTCGCGCAACACGCTCGCCATGATCCGCGCCAGCGGCGAAGATCCGGTGGTGATCGAATATCTCAAGACGCCGCCGAGCCGCGAGCGGCTGGTCGCGCTGATCTCGGCGCTGGGCCTCACGCCGCGCGAGCTGCTGCGGGAGAAGGGGACGCCTTATGCCGAGCTTGGCCTCGCCGACCCCAAATGGCGCGACGACGAGCTGATCGATTTGATGCTCGCCCACCCGATCCCCATCAACAGGCCGATCGTCGAGACGCCGAAAGGCACCAGGCTCTGCCGGCCGTCGGAAGCGGTGCTGCCGCTGCTCGACAATCCGCCGCGCGAGTTCGTCAAGGAAGACGGCGAGAAGATCGCCCTGTAGCGGAACAACCCTTTGCCGTTCACTGGGCCTCACGCGCGAACGGCTCGATGCCTAACCGACGAAACAGTGCGCAGTCCTTGTCCTCTCCCGGATTTTCGGCGATCAGCAAGCCAATGTTTGTGCTTGCGCAAAGTCCCTTAATGCATCCCGGGCTAATGAGACCTTGAAATCCAAGGTCGCCGCCGCGACGCCAGGATGCTGCCGGGATAAACCAGATGCCGGATTCGGGATCCTCCCGCAGCTCCAGCAGCGGCTTGGGAAGGTCCGTATCTGCTGCCCGCATCGATCGACGAGATATTGCGGATGCATGCACCGCTCATCGCCAACCGGCGGGTGACGACGAGGCCGGTGGAAATCGGAGGGCGCAAGATCGCCGCCGGCGAGCGGGTCACGCTTATGTGGGCTTCGGCGAACAGTGGCATCCATGTCTGCCCCGGCGCGCAACTGGCGCGGCTGGAGTTGCGCGTCGTCATGGAGGAATTGTTGGGGGCGGACCCGCAATATAGCATTGGCGCCGGGCACGCAGCCAACGATCGCCATCTATCCGGCAAGCGGGTTTTCCAGTCTGCCCACGCTCATCAGGTAGTTTGCCTGTCACCCTCGCCCTGTTCTTGGGCCTTCGACATTGAGTGATCGGGGTATTTCACATTCGAACGAGACTCGATTCCTTCCGCGTCGTTTCGCTTCGAAAAGGCATCGCCCGGCAGCGCGAAGGACATCCTGAGCGTCTGCATGGCGAGCGATTTCCGCGCCCCCGATGCTGACGGTGACCTTCACGTCGTCGTGCCGTCTTTGCACCCACGGAATCGCCTCAATATGACGGCGGATGTTCTCGGCGATGATCATCGCCTGCTCTTGGCACACATCGCGCAGCACTCCAAACTCTCCCCCACCAAGGCGACCAATCGCGTCGCCGGCGCGCACAAGGAGACGCTTACCGAACTGAGAAATTGCTGTCCCGCCAAACTCCAAGAATTCGTCGGCAAATGATTGTGCGCTGCAAATTCTCTCTTCGCATCTGCACAAAAATATGGCACATGCTTCCACCCGCTGACGTTGGGGAAGGAGAGAGGCCTGGTGAGCGCAACCGGAGGATCGAAGGCATTGACAGTGCCGGACATCGCGGCGCGGAAGGGCAAGACGCCACTTGTCTGCCTGACGGCCTATACAACGCCCGTCGCCAGGCTTGTCGACGACCATTGCGATGTGGTGCTGGTCGGTGACAGTGTCGGCATGGTGCTGCACGGCATGCCGTCGACGCTGGGCGTCACACTCGAAATGATGATCCTGCACGGCAAGGCGGTGCGGCGCGGACTTCAAAGCGCTCTGATGGTCGTCGACATGCCCTTTGGCTCTTACGAGGAAAGCCCCGCACAGGCTTTCCGCAATGCGGCCCTGGTTATGGCCGAAACCGGAGCGGCGGCGGTGAAGCTGGAAGGCGGCGAAAGCGTCGCGGAAACAATCCGGTTTTTGACCGCGCGCGGCATACCCGTCATGGGCCATGTCGGACTGACGCCGCAGGCCGTCAATGCATTTGGCGGTTATCGCATTCAGGGACAAGGCGCGGATGCCGAACGGATCCTGCGCGATGCGACGGGGGTGGCCGAGGCCGGCGCATTCGCCGTCGTGCTCGAAAAGATACCTGAAGCTCTGGCTCGGCTGATCACACAGCAAGTGGCGATCCCAACAATCGGTATAGGTGCATCGCCGGCCTGCGACGGGCAAATCCTTGTTGTCGACGACATGCTAGGTCTGTTTGGCACTTTTCGGCCAAGATTCGTCAAGCGCTACGCAGCGCTGGGAAGCGACGCCGAGGCAGCGATTGCGGCATACGCAAAGGATGTGCGCGAGCGCAGCTTTCCAGCGCTTGAGCACGTCTTCGGCCATGAGCCGGGCCCAGTCACTGAAGGAACAGCCGAATGAGCGCCGCGATCGTCCGCATCGTCTCCGAATTGCGTAGCATCGTTGCCGCCTGGCGCCGCGAGGGTCTAAGGATTGCCGTTGTGCCCACCATGGGCGCCCTGCATGAGGGTCACCTCAGCCTCGTGCGGTCAGCACTTGCCAAGGCTGATCGCGTGATCGTGACGCTGTTCATCAACCCGATGCAATTCAACAATGCGGCTGATCTGGCTGCCTATCCGCGCACGGAACATGATGACGCCGCCAAGCTCGCTACGGTCGGCGCCCACATTCTTTATGCTCCCAATGCCGCCGACATGTATCCGCCCGGCTTCGCGACCAGCGTTTCGGTTAGTGGTGTGAGCGACGGGCTTTGCGGCACGTTTCGGCCCGGCCACTTCGATGGCGTGGCGACGGTGGTCACGAAGCTCCTTCTGCAGACCGGGGCCGACCTGGCGTTTTTCGGCGAGAAGGATTTTCAGCAGCTCCACGTCGTGCGCCAGCTTGTCCGTGACCTCGATATTCCAATTGAGATCATCGCTGGTCCGACGGTGCGCGAAGCCGATGGCCTGGCAATGTCGTCGCGCAACGCGCGCCTGTCTTTGGCTGAGCGCAACAAGGCGCCTCGGCTGGCTGAAATCCTGGTTCAAACTGCCAGGCAACTGAGTTCAAGAGAATCTGTAGTGCGTGCGCTGACTGTCGCGCGAGAGGCGATCCTGGCCGCCGGCTTCTCCAGGGTCGAGTATCTCGAACTGCGCGCGGATAGTAATCTTGCCCCAATGCTCACATTAGATCGACCAGCGCGGCTGCTCGTCGCCGCTTGGCTCGGGGAAACGAGGCTAATCGACAACGTCGAGGTGGCGTTGCCGCGCGCTGAAGCGTTGCATCAAGCCGCTGCCTGAATCGAGAGGCGTGACAGAACGCTCCGGCGTCGTAGAGATACGGCCTGGCGTCTCGTACGTTGCCCTGTCACCTTTTATGGCGCTCAATGAGTCCTAATGGTTGAGCTTGGAACTTGTTCGGGCCCTGTGTTGCATCGGGTTTGGGAATCCCAATTCAAACGCCAACCGCTAATGCCCCGCCAGTTAGCCCCGCGCCCGCCGCCGCCAGCAGCAGCTTCTCGCCCAGCCGAAAGGGATCGGCGTTGTGGGCAACGGACAGTGACAGGGGGATCGTCGCGGCCGACGAGTTGCCATGGTCGGCAATGGTCTTGATGATGCGGTCATCCTCAATGCCAAGCGACTTGCCGACAGCGTTGAAGATGCGGGCATTTGCTTGATGCGGCGCGAACCGGGCGACGTCCGTTGTGGAAAGACCGGCCGCTGCCAGCGCCTCGACGGAACAGCGGCTCATCATCTCCACGGCCTTGACGAAGACCTCGCGGCCGTCAGCGATGGTCATGCGGGTTTCGGCAATGTCGATGTCTTCCGCGAAGGGACGGTTGCTGCCGCCCGCCGGGATATGGATCATGCCATAAGCGGACCCATCCGAGGCAACCGAGGCACCGAGTATGCCGTGGCTGGGATCATTTGACGGGGCCAGCACCACCGCACCTGCGGCATCGGCGAACAACACGGCGCTCGCCCGCTCGGTCGGATTGATCCGGCGGCTCAAAATGTTGGCGGCGATGACGATGGCCGGCTTGTTGTGCAGGCGCACGAAGCCGTCGGCGAAGGTCATGGCGTAGATGAACCCGGCGCAGGCGCCCGCCAGGTCGACCCCCCCGGCCTTTTCGAGGCCGAGCCTGTGCGCCACCAGTGGTGCGCTCGGTGGCAAGAGATGGTCCGGCGTAGAGGTGGCGAGCAGCAGCAGGCCGATATCCTTGCGGTCGATGCCGGCTGCCTGAAGCGCCATGTCACCGGCCTTGGCCGCCAGTCCGGAAAGCGTGTCGTCGGGCTCTGCCCAGAAACGCGTGCGGATGCCGGTGCGCCCCTCGATCCAGCCTGCTTCCAGCCCGAGGCTTGCCTCGATCTCGGCATTGCCGACTTTTCGGGCCGGGACGTGATGGCCAAGGCCTATGATGCGCGCTGTGCGGTTCATCTCTTGTCACCCGCAAGTCCGGCCGCCTCGTCTATTGCCGCGTAGAGGCGATCGAGTTCGTCGGACGTCACGCAATAGGGCGGCAGCACGTAGATGACGTTGCCGAGCGGTCGCACCAGCAATCCGCGATCGAGGAAAAAGGCGCGCAGCCTCGGGCCGACCTCGGCCAGATAGCCGGCATTGCCGACGCTGAGGTCGAGCGCGGCGATGGTGCCGGCCGTGCGCACATTCTCGAAACGCGGATCCCCGTTGAACCGCGCTACCTTCTCCGCCTGCATCCGCGACAGCGCGGCCACGCGCTCCGCCACCGGCTCGTCGTTCCAGATACCAACATTCGCCAGTGCTGCCGCGCAGGCGATCGGGTTTGCAGTGTAGGAACTCGAATGGAAGAAGGTCTTGGACCGATCCGTCGAGTAATGCGCTTGGAAGATCGCGTCGGTGGCAAGGGTCGCCGCAAGCGGCAACGATCCACCCGTCAGTCCCTTGGATGTGCACAGAATATCGGGCGCGACCGCCGCCTGTTCGCAGGCGAACATGGTGCCTGTGCGGCCCCAGCCGGTCATGACTTCATCGGCGATGAAAAGCGTCCCCGAGCGCTCGGCAATGCGCTTGAGTTCGGCGAGAACTGAGGCCGGATACATCAGCATGCCACCGGCGCCAAGCACCAGCGGCTCGACGATCAGCGCGGCAACCTCGTCGTCACGCGAAAGCCGTTCGAAGGCATCGAGCGTCTGCTGCTCTTGGCCGGCGGCAGGGAAGGGGATGGTATCGACCTGAAACAACAGCGGTTCGTAAGCGGCGTTGAAGACGCCGCGCGCGCCGACGCTCATCGTGCCGATGGTGTCGCCGTGATAGCTGTGCTCCATGACGACGATGCGCGAGCGCGGCGCGCCGGAGTTGCGGTGAAAGCCGAGAGCCATCTTCAGCGCCACCTCGACGCTGGTCGAGCCGCTGTCGGAAAAAAAAACCCAGTCGAGGCCTGGCGGCGCCATGTCGACCAGCGCCGACGCCAGTTTCTCCGCCGGCTCGTGGCTGAGGCCGGCGAAGATCACCTGGTCGAGTGTCTCGGTCGCCTCCCGGATCGCCTCTACGATCTTCGGGTGGCGGTGGCCGTGGGTGATGACCCACCAGGAGGAAATCGCATCGAGGATGCGCTTGCCCTCGCGCGTCTCGACATAGGCGCCTTCGGTGCGAACGATCGTTGGCGGCACCGGCTCGGTGGCATGCTGGGAAAAGGGATGCCAGACGGCGGAGCGGCTCATGACTGGACCTCCATGAAGTCGGCTACCTCGAACGAGGTCTTCATGGCCGCGGACAGCGCCTCGGGCGTCAGCGGATCGAGACGCGGCAGGCGGCCGAGCATGCGCACCTTGCCGATCTCGGCGATCGTCCTTTGCGTATCCGCCATCTCGTCGCCGATGAACGCGATGCCCAGCAGCTCTATGGAGCGGGCACGCAGCGCCTCGATCGAGAGCAGCGTGTGGTTGATGGTGCCGAGGCCGGTGCGGGCGCAGAGTACCACCGGCGCGCGCCACCGTGCGAAGACGTCGATGTAGAGCGTGCGCCTGTTGACCGGCACCATCAGCCCGCCGGCGCCCTCCACGACCAACGGCCGGTCGGTTGCGGGCAGCACCAATGCATGTGCATCGATTTCCACGCCATCCAACTCGGCGGCGCGGTGCGGCGAGAGCGGCTCGTTGAGGCGCCAGGCTTCCGGCAGCACCCGGTCGGCGGGCAAGCCGGCGAGCCGCGACACGGTCTCGCTGTCGGTCCCTTCCTGGATGCCCGCCTGCACCGGCTTCCAATAGATGCCGTCGAGCAAGCCGGTCAGGCCGGCCGCGAACACCGTCTTGCCGATGCCGGTGTCGGGGCCGGTCACGACGATTTGCACCGTCATCGCGCGCGCTCCCATTCTTCGGCCAGCGCATCGAACAGCGCCGAGACGTCGTCCTCACCGACATTCAGCGTCAGCGAGAGGCGCAGCCTTGCCGTGCCCTCGGGCACGGTTGGCGGGCGGATGCCGCGCACGTCGAAGCCGCCCGACTGCAAAGCCTGCGCCAGTGCCATGGCGCGGGCATTGTCGCCGACGATGATCGGCAGGATCTGCGAACCGCTCGGAGCCAAGCCAAGGTCCTCGGCCCTCTTACCGGCAAGCGCGACCAGCCCTGCCAGACGCTCGCGGCGCTCCGGCTCGTCGGCGACGATGTTGAGGGCCGTTGCCGCCGCCACCGCCATCAGCGGCGAGGGCGCCGTGGCATAGATGAAGGGCCGGCAGCGGTTGACCAGATAGTCGCACAGCACTGCCGGCGCGGTGACCAGCGCGCCGGAGGCGCCCAGCGCCTTGCCGCAGGTATGCAGCACCACGACATTGTCTCGGCCTTCGACATCGTGCGCGAGTCCGCGCCCGTTCGGGCCGCAGACGCCGGTGGCATGCGCCTCGTCGACGAACAGGAATGCGTCGTGGCGATCCGCGACCTCGATCAATTCGCTGAGTGGCGCCCTGTCGCCGTCCATGCTGTAGAGGCTCTCGACCACGATCCACGGCCGGCCGGTCCCACCCATGAGGCGCCAAGCGACAATGGCGTCGTCAATGGCGGTCGCATCGTTATGTGAAGCTCCAACGACATCGGCGCGGCCGGATCGAGCGCCCTCATGCGCGCTGGCGTGAACGAATTCGTCCAGCACGACCAGATCGCCCTTCCGGGGCAAGGTCGTGAGAACGGCGAAATTGGCGACATAGCCGCCGCCGAAGAACAGCGCGCGCTCGGCGCCGAAGAAGTCGGCCGCCTTGGCCTCGAGCGCCTCGTGTTCGGGGTCGTTGCCGCGCAGCAGCCGCGAGCCGGTCGCCCCGACCGGGGTGCCGGCCGCGAGTGCGGCGGCGACTGCCTCTTTCACGCGTGGCGAGCGCGCGAGGCCTAGATAGTCGTTGGAGGCGAAGTCGGCGCCCGAGCGGCTGCTCAACGTGCGCAGCCGGTGCTTGCGGGCAAGACCATCTAAGGTCGCCCTGTAGCGGTCGAGGAAGCCACTGCCGTTCACAAGGCCTCACGCGCAAATGGCTTGATGCCCAGCCGGCGGAACAAGGCGCTGTCCTTGTCCTCTCCCGGGTTTTCGGCGGTCAGCAAGGTGTCGCCGACGAAGATCGAGTTGGCGCCGGCGAAGAAGCACAGCGCCTGCATCTCGTCGCTCATCGCCGTGCGGCCGGCCGAAAGCCGCACATGCGATTTCGGCATCATGATGCGGGCGAGCGCAATGGTGCGCACGAATTCGATCGGCTCGATGGGGTCGGCCTCGCCAAGCGGCGTGCCCTCGATCGGGATCAGCATGTTGATCGGCACGCTGTCGGGCGGCTCCGGCAGGTTGGCGAGCGTCATCAGCATGTCGATGCGGTCGGCCTTCTCCTCGCCCATCCCGACGATGCCGCCGCAGCAGACCTTCATGCCGCTGTCGCGGACATTGGCGAGCGTATCCAGCCGGTCGGCGAAGGTCCGGGTCGAGATGACCTCTGCGTAGTAGCGTTCGGAGGTGTCGATGTTGTGGTTGTAGTAGTCGAGCCCGGCCTGCTTGAGCCGTTGCGCCTGATCGAGGTCGAGCATGCCGAGCGTCATGCAGGTCTCCATGCCGAGCGCCTTCACGCCCTCGACCATGGCGACCACGGCGTCCATGTCGCGCTCCTTGGGGTTGCGCCAGGCGGCGCCCATGCAATAGCGCGTGGCGCCCGCGTCGCGCGCCTTCCTGGCCTCGGCGATGACGCGCTGGACCTCCATCAGCTTCGAGGCCTTGAGGCCGGACTGGTGATGCGAGGACTGGCTGCAATAGCCGCAATCCTCGGGGCAGCCGCCGGTCTTGATCGAAAGCAGGCGCGACAACTGCACCCGGTTGGGATCGAAATTCTCGCGATGGATCGTCTGGGCCCGGAAGAGCAGGTCGTTGAAAGGCAGGTCGTAGACTGCCTGGGCTTCCGCCCGCGCCCAGGGCGGATGGGCCCAACCGAGAGGGTCCGATGTCAGGTCCGGGCCAAGTTCCGCGTTCATTCCACCTCCATCAACAAAAATCAGCCAAGAAAACGGACTTCGGAGCCGTCACGATCTGCCCACCAGCGCCGGCACGGGCAGGGGAGTGCGAGCTTCGTCGAGGATGGAGAAGCTGTAGCCTCCTCCCGCATCGCGCTCGACTGAATAGGTCAGACGGTCGACGACGCGATTATCCTTGTCGAAGGTCAGCACGCGCGGTTTGAGCGTGATGAGCTCCGCCTGGTCCACATAGACCGAGTTGCAGATGATGACCTGGTCGCCTGGCTGGCAGGTGCGGGCCGCGGCGCCATTGAGAATGCAGCAGCACGAGCCGCGTTCGCCGAGGATGACATAGGTCGAAATCCGCGCGCCCGAATTCTTGTTCCAGATCTCGACGAATTCCATCGGCAGGATGCCCGCCTCCTCGCAATGGTCGGGGTCGAGCGTGACCGAGCCATGGTAGTCGAGATTGGCCTCGGTGACATGGATGCCGTGCAGCTTGCCGGCAACGATTTTGCGCATTTCTTCCTCCAGAACACTTCCAATCATGAGCCACACCCGTGTGTCTCGCGTCCTCGGTCGTTCTCGGTGGCTATCGCGGGGTTTGTTCGGCTTGAGCGGATGAACGCTCCCTTCTGATCGCATCACAGGATTCTGTGAAGGCGACGTCCAGTAAACAACCGAGTGTTTCCAGTCCATGAGAGGCAGCCATCTGGCGCAGTTCGTCGAGCCGGCAGATGATAAAGCCAAGAGCTTCCGCGCGCTCCTTTGTTTGTTGCTGGTCCGTCACTTCAGCGGGCAAGATTGTGTCGGCAGTCGATGAAGCCGGAGGCGTTCTAGCGTCGGGTATCCTCCGGCCAAAGGAGTTCCTGAGATTCTGGTTCATATCCCTTCCCTCAGTTCAAATGCCTGCTGCAATTGCGGTCTTTCGGCATGTCGAGGCCGATGTCGAGGATGGGAGCGCTGTGGGTGAGCCAGCCGACGGATATGAGGTCAACGCCAGTCGCAGCAATTGCTGGAGCGGTAGCAGGCGTCACGCGGCCAGACGCTTCGGTGATCGCCCGGCTGCCGACCATCGCCACGCCCTGGGCAAGATCCTCGACCGACATATTGTCGAGGAGCACGGCGTCGACGCCGGCTTGGAGCGCCAGATCAAGTTGTTCCAGCGTGTCGACCTCGACCTCGATCTTGACCATGTGACCTATGGCGCCGCGCGCTCGTTCGATCGCGGTGCGGATATCGCCGGCAAGTGCGATATGATTGTCCTTGATCAGCACGGCGTCATCGAGCGCGAAGCGGTGGTTGGCGCCGCCGCCAGCGCGCACGGCGTATTTCTCCAGGACACGCAGGCCCGGTGTCGTCTTACGTGTACACACAATCTTTGCATTATGGCCGCGCACCGCATTCACGAGCGTGGCCGTTGCCGTTGCGATGCCGCTCAACCTGCACAGAAAATTGAGCGCCGTCCGCTCCGCCGTCAGCAGGCTGCGCGCAGGTCCCGTGACGTTCGCGATTGTCTCTCCGGCCGATACCTTGCCGGCCTCGGGACAGCGCAACTGCATGCTGACCCCGGGATTGACCAGCAGAAAGGCAAACATTACGAGGTCGAGCCCGGCGACAATACCGGCCTGCCTTGCATTCAAAGCAAACGTTGCCTCGCAATCGGCGGGGATGATGGCATCGCTGGTGATGTCGCCGGCTCTGCCCAAATCTTCCAGCAGGGCACCGCGCACGATCGGCTCCATGATGATCTGGGGAAGCGGTGCAAGCAAGGTCATCATCGGCTCCGTTCGGATGTTTGACAGCTGAGCCCAACGGCACTCTCAAAAGCTGTGCAGAGCGTCAGTCGCGACGGCAGGGCTTCGGGATTGCGGCCGGGAAAATCGGACCGGTAGTGCGAACCACGGCTTTCTTCGCGTCGAAGGGCCGCGAGCGTGATCAACAGCGCCACCAGCGCCGGGTCCGCCGCCGTCGTCTCGCCAGCGGCGATCGGCAGCAGTGTCGCAACGGCCTCGCTCAGCGCCTTGCCATTGCGGACAATACCGAGCTGATTGGAAACGACCTGGCGTATGGATGAAGGGTCGGGTCGCAATGGAAGCATGGAGGGAACCCTGGGCCACTGCCACCCGGAGCTGGTGCCGGAAACGCTTGCTGCCACCCAGGCAGAGGTTGCAACCGCTTCGGCCAGCGAGTTGCTGGCAAGCCGGTTGGCGCCATGCAGTCCGGTGCATGCCACCTCGCCACAGGCCCACAGCCCATTAACGGTGCTGCGCCCTTCAGCGTCAACCGCGACGCCGCCCATATGATAGTGAGCGGCGGGACGCACGGGGATCGGTTCGGCCGCCGGATCGATCCCGGCCTGTTTGCACGCAGCGTCGATTGCCGGAAAGCGTTTTGCGAATTTTTGCCCGAGGCATTGCCGCGCGTCGAGATAAACACGATGCCCGGCCGCGAGATGATGCGCGATTGCGCGTGCGACCACGTCGCGCGATCCGAGCTCGGCGCCGCGAGTGTCAGTCAGGAATCGATCGCCATGTTCGTCGACAAGCACTGCGCCTTCGCCGCGCACTGCTTCGCTGATCAGTGGCATCGGCCGGCGCGGATTGTCGAGCGCGGTCGGATGGAACTGCACGAACTCCAGATCCGCCAGCTCCGCGCCGGCACAGGCTGCCAGCGCCAGGCCGTGGCCGAATGAGGCAAGCGGGTTCGTGGTATCGCCAAAGAGGCCGCCGATCCCGCCGGTCGCCAGCACCACGCGGCGGGTGGGCAATGCGAAAACGCCACTGTGCAGGACGGCCAACAAGCCCACAATGCGTCCCTCTGCAACGACCAGGCGAAGGGCTGTCGCACCTTCCATGATTGTGATCGAACGGGTTCGCCGCGCCACGGCGAGCAGCGCATGGAACAACTCAAGACCTGTGGCGTCCGCGGCGTGGACGATCCGTCGCCTTGAATGGGCTGCCTCGAGGCCGAGCCGCAGTTGTCCGTCTAGAGCGCGGTCGAAGGGAGCGCCAAGACGAATGAGGTTCTCGACAGCTTGAGGCGCGGCCTTGACCACTCGCCTTGCCATTTCTTCGTTGCAAAGCCCATCACCCGCGGCAAGCGTATCGGCGAGGTGCAAATCAGGGCTGTCGTCCTCGCCGAAACTGGCAGCCAGTCCGCCTTGGGCGAGGGTGCTCGAGGCATCCGTCCCAAGCGGGGTTCTCGAAAGGAGGACGACTGGTTGCGGCGCCAGATGCAGCGCGGTCATGAGGCCGGCAAGGCCGGCGCCGATGATGACCGGCGCCCCGCCAATGTCATGAATGTATGGCATCACACGAAGAGCATGCGCTCGACGGCCCAGCGGGCCCGCTCGGCGACACGCGGATCGATGGAGACGATGTGGCGGTTCTGCTCGAGCGCGCTGCGGATATTGGCTAGCGTAATGCGCTTCATATGCGGGCAAAGATTGCAGGGACGCACGAAGTCGACGTCAGGATGCTCGACCGCGACGTTGTCGCTCATCGAGCATTCCGTCATCAGCACCACCCGCGCCGGCTTGTGCCGCCCGACATAATCGGACATTGCCGCCGTCGAGCCGGCAAAATCGGCTTCGGCGACCACCTCGGGTGGGCATTCGGGATGGGCGAGCACGGTCACGCCGGGATGCGCATCCCGTAGCTCGCGGATATCGGCGGGACTGAAGCGCTCATGCACCTCGCAGCGTCCTTTCCAGGCGATGATCTCGACCTTGGTCTGCGCCGCGATGTTTTTTGCCAGATATTCGTCGGGCAGCATGATGACGCGTGGCGCGTTGAGCGACTTCACGACGGCCAGCGCATTGCCCGACGTGCAGCAGATGTTGGATTCGGCTTTCACGTCCGCGGATGTGTTGACGTAGGTGATCACCGGGACGCCGGGATAGCGCTGCCGCATCAGCCGCACGTCCTCGGCCGTGATCGAGTCAGCCAGCGAACAGCCGGCGGCAAGGTCCGGAATGAGCACGGTCTTGCCGGGATTGAGCAGCTTCGCCGTCTCGGCCATGAAATGCACGCCGGCGACGACGATCACGTCCGCGTCGACCGTCATCGCCTTGCGGGCAAGCGCCAGGCTGTCGCCGACGATGTCGGCCACGCAATGGAAGATCTCTGGCGTCTGATAATTGTGCGCAAGGACGACGGCATTGCGCTCGCGCTTCAGGGCCAGGATGGCGTCGATGTCATCGACAAAGGCTGGCCACTCGATCGGCGGGATCACTCGCCGGACGCGCTCATAGAGCGACGCGGCCGTAGGTAACATCAGCGCCTCCGCTTATTTCCCGGCTGAAAATAAGCGGCATATATCTACGCCGACTATAAAGGTGTCAAGCCCGCGCAAGCGGCAATTTTGTCCCCACAACAGCAGCACTATCGTCGAGAACGGCGCGGCGGAAGCGAAAGAGCTTTGCCGGCCGCCCGCCCGTATCGAGGGCAGTTTCGCCGGTCTCCTCGACCAACTCCTGCTGCTCGACGAGCCTGCGGAAGTTCGGCTTGTTGATAAGTCGGCCGGCCAGGGCCTCCACCGTTCGCTGCAACTGGAGCAGGGTAAAGCTCGGTCGCGTGAGTTCGAAGACGACCGGCCGGTATTTGATCTTGGAACGCAGCCGCGCGATGCCTGTCGCAAGGATCCGGCGATGATCGCAGACCATCGGCTTGCCTGACACTGTTGCCGGGAGGGTTATGCTCGCGCCGCCGCCAGCTTCTCCGATCAGGCCCGCCTCGAAAAGCAGCTCATAGCGCTGCAGCGTGAGGTCCTCGTTCCAGGGGCGATCGTCGAAGGCAAACGCGATCGCCGCGCGCTGACGGCGTTCGCGCCGCGCTGCCATGCTGCTGGCGCCCTTCGCCCAGGCAATCAGGCGCCGGTGCAGGATGCTCAGTGCATCCGGCGCCCCCGACCGGTGGTCTTCCCATGGAAAATACGCGTACCAGCTTTTCCAGTCGCAATTGCGCGACACGGCAACAGCTTCCTGCCGGATCAGCGCGAGATAGCTGATCGAGATGTTGCGCTGTTTGCGCCCAGCCTCGACCCGGTCGCGGTCAGCGAAGGTATAGAGCTGCTCGATATAGCCCAGCGGGTGGCCTGTCTGCTGTTCGACCCAGTCCCTGAGGCCGGATTGCAGGGAGCGGTGGCTAAGCTCGAACGGCCCGGAGGGCAATGCATCCTGCTCTCCGATGGTGAGGACGCAAGGCTCGCGGTCGGTCACGGCAGCGACAACCGCGATCAAGTCCAAGTTGATGTCGCGGCCTTCCCGAGCGTTGCTATTTTTGTTTCGTGTTGCTTGGTCTTGCATGTTGCAGAACGTGGCCGTGCTCTGTGAGGTGACGCGGCTAAACCGATTTAACGTGTACCATGCCGGGCCGCGCGTCAATGGCGTACCTGTACGGTGTTTTGGTGCTCGCACTTGCATAAAACTGGTCCAAACGCGACACCCGCGGTAGGTAACGCGAGGGAAGGGCGCGCCTTTTTGCCGACCGCGAAGACGCGGCGGGCGCAATGAACAGGTTGAGGCGGTCCAGCCCTGGTGCAATGCGTATGCTCGGCATTCTCGATCCGCGCGTGACAGCGAAGTTTCGCTGCCGTGGCTGGCGGATTGCACACCGCTTTTGGACTAACCGTCCCAGTCATGGCGCGCGATGGCCGCTGCGGCCAAGGGACAAAGCAGCAGTTGATTTTCCTCCTGGCAATCCAGGGGCCTTGCGATTTCTCGTTTTTGCTGCGCCTATCCCCAGGTCGAATGTTAACTGGCTTGGGCAAACCAAGGCTGCAACCAATAAAAAGGAAAAACGCATGGCAACTGGCACTGTGAAGTGGTTCAACAGCACGAAGGGATTCGGCTTTATCCAGCCTGATGGCGGTGGACCGGACGTGTTCGTGCACATTTCTGCAGTGGAGCGCGCGGGCCTCTCGACGCTCGCTGACGGCCAAAAGGTTAGTTACGAGATCGAGCAGGACCGCCGCACCGGAAAATCCTCAGCCGGCAATCTCAGCAAGGTAAAGTAGGTTGACGGCCTCTTGGGCATGCGCAAAAGGCCTCCGGCAGCGAGCCTGTGCCGGCCCCCGCAGACCAAATCGCGCGTGAACATGAACCGACGGTGCCTTGCGCAAATTGTTGCAGGCCGGAGAACGCAATGCGAAAGGCGGTAGGTCTCCCCCGCCTTTCAAGTTAGCGCACCGGAACAACGCTCAGGCCGTGCCGTTTTTGCGGGTTCTTTTTGCAGGCGCAGCCTGTTCGGTCTGACCAGGCTTTCGACCGAGCCCCATCGTCTTAGCTAAAGCAGAACGAGTGGCGGCATAATTCGGCGCAACCATCGGGTAGTCTGCCGGCAAACCCCACTTTGCGCGGTATTCATCAGGCGTGAGGCCATAGTGGGTCGAAAGATGCCGCTTCAGCGACTTGAACTTTTTTCCGTCCTCCAGGCTGATGATGTAGTCGGGCGTGACCGACTTCTTGATGGGAACCGCTGGCGGGCGGGCTTCAGGCTTCGCGACCGGGCCGCCGATCGTGCCCTTCAACGCGGCATGCACTTGGTCGATCAGACCGGGAAGATCGCCCACGGGGACCGGATTGTTCGAAACGTAGGCAGAGACGACGTCGGCGGTAAGCTCGATGAGAGCGTCAGTATTGTTCTCGGCTTCTTCTGTCACGGAAATGCTCCTGGTTTTATGGCTTCTGCGAAGCTCGACTTCATTAGAGAAGGCAGCCGCAGAACGCAATCAAAGTTGCGCTAGCTCTTTCCAAAATACCTCTTCCACCTTGGCGCTAGCCGCACGCACAGGCATTGCGAATTGCCGCCCTTACATCTTCTAACGGAACGATTGATTGGTGCTTCGCCTATGCACGGCTAGGTAGTCCCAGCAGAACGGTTTTGGTTTGAAGCAGCCACGCAAAATTTACTAAAGCTCGCCACCTATTATGCCCTGATCCTGCCACTCTCCATAGGCAAGTGCGCCAAAGGAGAAATCTCCAACTTAACTTCTAAAAAGAAGAGAGAGACTCAGCCCAATGAACAGAGTGGCGCGCGCGGACGCGGCTTCAGTTTCGTCGGCGACGTTCGCGCCGCTGGAAAGCCCCACCTTTCGCGCGATCTGGCTTGCCGCTCAGCTGTCCGGTCTGGGCTGGCTGTTTCAGACGGTTGCGGTCAGCTGGCTGATGGCGACCATCTCGACCTCGGACGTGATGGTCGCTCTGGTGCAGACCTCCACGACGCTGCCCGTATTCATTCTGTCGATCTTCGCCGGGGCCATCGCCGACAATTTCAGCCGCCGCCATGTCATGGTGATCGGCTGGTGCGTGATAGCGTTGTCATCGATCATGCTGACCGCTCTTGTGGGGCTGGGAATATACAATCCATGGATGATCCTGGCATTTAGCTGTCTGGCCGGATGCGGCGCTGCCTTTACCGATCCGGCTTGGCACGCCTCGGTTGGCGATATTCTGCGAAAGCGCGAAGTCCCCGCCGCCGTCACGCTGATTTCGGTCGGCTACAACGCCATGCGAAGCGTCGGTCCGGCGCTCGGCGGCGTCGTTGTGGCCTCCTTCGGACCGCTGACAGCTTTCGCGCTGGCGACGCTGACCTATCTAGCGATGCTGTGGGCGATAGGGCTCTGCAAATGGAGCGGTCGCTCTTCGCCTCTTCCCCGTGAGCCATTGACCACGGCCATCCATGACGGCGCGCGCTTCACAGCGCTGTCGGGAGAGATCAAGGCGGCAATCGCGCGCGGAACCCTGTTTGGACTGACCAGCATCTCGATCTTGGCGCTTCTGCCTCTCGTTGCGCGCGATCAACTCGGGGGAGGACCAATCGTTTACGGTGTGTTGATGGCAGGATTTGGCGCGGGTGCCTTGTGCGCCGGCATTTCCAACAACGCGCTGAGACGCTCGCTGTCGCAGGAGCGCTTGACGACACTGGCGTGCATCGCCTGCGCGGCGTGCTGTCTGGCTCTTGCTTTCACGCCTTCGCTCGTGGTGGCGGCTATCGCCTTGACGCTAGGCGGAGCGGGCTGGGTCGTCACCTGGACCGGGCTTGACGTGAGCGTGCAACTCTCGAGCCCACGCTGGGTCGTTGGTCGCACGTTGTCGATCTATTCTGCCCTCTCGTCGGGAGGCGTCGCGGCTGGCAGCTGGTTGTGGGGCGTGGTGGCTGAAAACTATTCGCTCACCCTGGCGCTCGAGGCCTCTGCGGCCGCTCTCTTGTTGGTTGCCGCCACCGGGTTGCTGCTCCCGATCCGTCAGTGGAAAGAGGCCGACCAGGATTCGCTTGGCTTCGAAACGCCCGCGCTCGCCCTCGACTTGAAGTCAAGAAGCGGCCCGATCGTGGTCAAGATCGAGTATTCCATACCGGAAACCAATGTCGAAGCCTTCCTCGACCAGATGCAGGAACGCCGCCGGGTGCAGAGCCGCGCCGGCGCCCGGCACTGGAACCTCCAGCGCGACCTTCAGGATCCTTCGCATTGGACGGAGACATTCCGCACGCCGACCTGGATGGACTACCTCCGCCTCAACCATCGCCTGACTGCAGAGGACAAGGGGGTGGACCAGCGCCTCTACGACCTCCATACGGGAGAGCTTCCGCCCCGCACGAGGCTTGCGATCGAGCGGCCGACCGGGGCGCCTCCCAGGCGAGATCAGTCCGCAAGCATCTTCTTCCGACGGTGATCGTATCGACGCGTCGGTGATGAGTGGTCATCGAGCACTGGATTCTGCCTGGAACAGTTGGCGCAGTCGATTATCCGTCCCCAAACAGGTGTCGATACCGCTAGCGAATTGAGGCCGCCCAGTTGTTTGGGCTCCTCCGCCGCAACTTTCGAGCTTTCTTGCGCAACATACATTGTGTAATTCATGGCCGGGCAGACTGGCGGGCAGGGGGAAGCGAGTGAACAAGTTTGCGTGGCTGGCCGGAGGACTTCTGTTTGCGGGCGCTGCCGAAGCGGCGGAGGTGCAGAAACTGCCTCAGGCTCCAGGCGCGCCTGACCTCATTTTGGTGACAGGAGTCATCCACCCCGGCGATGACATAAAGTTCAACCAGATCGCTGCGACCGCAAGCCAAGCCGTCGTGCTCCTCAATAGCGAGGGAGGGGCGGTCCTTCCTGCCCTTGAAATCGGCAGGGCCATTCGCCTCAAGGGCTTCGCGACCGCGGTCGCAAACGACACGCTTTGCGCCTCGGCATGTGCCCTGGCATGGCTCGCCGGCACTCCCAGGCTGGTGGGCGAGCAGGCCCACATTGGTTTCCACGCTTCCTACGTGGTCGACAATGGGTCGCTCAGCGAAAGCGGCGTCGCAAACGCCTTGGTCGGTGCCTATCTGAACCAGATCGGAATTCCCCAGAGCACCATCGTTTTCGTCACCTCTGCGCCGCCGGCAGGGATGGCTTGGCTCTCGGAAAGGAAGGCGGGCGAACTTGGGCTCCAGGTCGCCTCGTTCCAACCGCTGACAACCCCGTCGTTGGAACCTGGCAAGGAAGAAACTTCTACCGAACCATATGACCCGATGAAGACGGTAGCCGCTTTCTACAATGCCTTGTCGAATGCAGACGGTGTTTCCGCGGCGGCTTCAGTTGTCCCTGAGAAGCGTGGCATCGGACCATTCAGCGAAACGTCAATCCATACGTTTTTCTCCGGACTTGCCACTCCGCTGAAACTCCGGTCGGTTTCCAGGGAGGGTACCGACAGCGTTGTTGCGACATACAGCTACGTACGTGCAAACGGGGCTGTTTGCGATGGGCGCGCTGAAGTGAGGACGACCTACAGATATGGCAAGACCCTAATCAGCAGGATAAGTGCCCTCAACGGTTGCTAGCCCTGTCATCGTCACTCGTCAGGATGTGCGAGCTCCTTGAAACCAAGAAAAGGCTGCGTGAGGGTCAGGTCGGATATCTCGTAGTTCCGTAATCCCCGATCTGACGGAAGCCGAGCGCTTCATAGGATCGCCGCACCGCTCGGGCTCTCCCTGAAAAGTACCGCGCGCGTGACACCGTCCCGGGCCGCCTCGCGGAGTGCTCCCGCTACCACGGCCCGGCCATATCCCCGATTGCGAACTTCGGGTGGCGTCCAGACGCCACTGATCTGCACTGGCTCCGAAGTCTCGGGCGGTCCAGGTGCAGAGCGACACCAGCTCTCCGTCCGCTTCCAGAAGGAATGCCTGCCCGCGGCCAACCTGCCCCTCGATTGCCCACCACACTCGGGAAGAGCCTGGAACTGGAGGGATGGGCCTATCGTCTTCTCGCTGTGCGGACGATTGCGGCGCGAGAAGATCGGGCTTGCGCTCCCGACCGTATTCCTCAACCCGCCGGGGCAGCGTTGTCGCCGACGGCCACGACCGGAGCTTTTCGTCAACGAGGTTGAGCTTCGCCCCAACGGTTTCGCCGACTCCTGGTCGCCAGCGTTGGACGAAGCGCTTTAAGCCGTGCGGGCTCGACATGGCCCGCGAGCGTGAGCCACTTTGGCCTGAAGCCGACAAAGTTTATCGGGCTCGCGACGACGTTGAAGAGAGAACAGCCATCGGGCAAAATTTCCGCTGGCAGGGGATTGACTCCCTTATAGTCAACGTAGTGATATGCCCCCTTATAATCAGTCGGATGATAACCGGAGGCGTTTTCGCTCGTCCAAATACGGCCGTTTGTTGCCGGAAAGCCATATATGAGTGGATCGGGGGATCTTGGGGAGGAAAAGCGCCAGACCGAGCCTTCACGCTCTGTCATGAGGGAGGCGCAGCGCGTTCTTGCCCACTGCGATGAGGCAAGGCAGGATGAAAATCCTGCTGTTGGCCCCTCGGTTTTTCCTTCCAACGATTTGACTGCCTTGGCTGCCGAATTTCTTGGCAGGCTCAAGGCTGATGCAGCGCCACGGCTAAACGCCCAGGCATGTGAGATTGCTTCGCCACCGCGACCAGCCAAACGTCCGCTCGGGCTTTTGGGTCTGGAAGATTGCCCCAGAGAAGGCGCGCACATTACAGACTGGGCCGGTCCAGTCGCAGGGTCGACATATCTAGAGAGACGCTTCGGAATACCGCGGTCCACGCTGCATTGGTGGCAGCGGCACAATGATGTGGTGGCCCTTCGCAAAGGCTCCCGCAAGCATGTATTTCCCTTAGCTCAGTTCATCGACGGCAGGCCTCTGCCCGGCATCAGGCAGGTGCTTACCACGATCTCTGATCCCAGATTGGCGTGGCTGTGGCTGATCAGCCCTTCGCCTCTTCTCAACGGCCGCGCTCCCATCCAATTGCTCAGAGAAGGTATGGACATAGACGTTGCTTCGGCGGCAGGGGCTCTTTCTCGTAATCCAGACTATCTGGCGACGGGTCTTTCACCGTTCTTCTCATAAGAATCAATTCGGTCGTCTCTTGGCTCAGTCTATAGCAGGCGCTTGATGCTGCACAGAAATCGTTTCATCCCAATTGTACAGTTTGTGCAGATGTACAATTGTGCAATTCGTGCAGTCAATACGTCAAAAATAGTGGCAAAATAGCAACTACTAATTTACATAAATCTGAAGAGCTGAATTTCGAAGTTGCGCAACCCTGTGCAGTGGGTAGCGTCGCGCTGCGAAGGATGTGCCGCGCGCATCTTCTTTTAATCATGGTGACAAGGCGCGGTACGTCCGTCGACGTCCTCCCCTTTTTAAAGCTTTGAATGGAGCTCAAGTATGGCCATCAAGAGCCTTCTTCCGGTTCAGCTGCGGCCCTGATCACCGTTTCTAATGCTCTCGCGCGCCGCCAGTGCGGTGACAGCGCAGAGTTCGCAGCCAGGACAGGTTCCGTGCCTGGCCTAAAGCGCGGATCAGATGCGCATGAGACAGTTCCCGATGGATGTAATGAGCTTTTGTCAATCTTCGGATATGCGCGCTGCAAGCGCCACTGATCACAGATCGTCGGCTCAGACTTGGGGTCAAGCAGGACGCAAATCACCCGCCGGCGAGGCGTGCGCCGCACCACCTTTCGAGTGCATCCCACCCTCCAGCAAGAACATTGAGCTGCGCAGAACGTACGTCGATCACCGTCGCCTTGACCAGTCGGTCTTTCCCGACTCCGGGCGTGGTACGCAATCGAGATGGTGAAGTTGAACGGAGCACAAAACGGCTCCGCGCTGAGCTTACGACGACGCCTTCCTCCAATTTTAATGTCCTCAACGCTCTTTCGGCGGGTTTGCTGAGAGGATGCCATCGGGAAAACCAATATGTCCGGGACGACTGATCTTGGGGATGAAAAGCGCCAGAGCGAGCTTACAAGCTTTGTCATGAAGGAGGTGCAACGCATTCTTGCCCAATCTAATGAAGCGAGGCAGGGTGAAAAGGCTGCGGTTGTGCCTTCCGGTTCTCCTTCCAACGATTTGACTGCTTCGGCCGCCGAATTTCTCAGCCGGCTTGAGGCCGAAGCAGCGCGACGGCTAAACGCCCAGGCAAGTGAGATCGCTTCGCGCCCCCGGTCAGCCGATCATCCGCTTGTGCATCGGGTTGTGGAGGATTGCCCGAAAGAAGGCGCGCGCATTGCAGAGTGGGCCGGTCCAGTTGCAGGGTCAACACATCTGGAGAAACGTTTCGGAATACCGCGTTCCACGCTGTATTGGTGGCAACGGCACAATGATGTGGTTGCCTTTCGCAGAGGCTCCCGCAAGCATGTATTTCCCTTAGCCCAGTTCATCGATGGCAGACCTATACCCGGCATCAAGCAAGTGCTTTCCTCGATTGCCGATCCAAGAGTAGCGTGGCTGTGGCTGATCAGCCCTTCGCCTCTTCTCAAAGGCCGCGTTCCTATCGAATTGCTCAGAGAAGGTATGAGCATCGACGTTGCGTCGGCTGCCCAAGCCCTTGCTCTAATCGAATCTCTCTGACGATTACCGGGCGCCAGCCTCCCTCATCCAAAAGCCGGTACCTTTAGCGCGGTGGCTGTTTTCCGCGCACGCTAATACGTGCGCACAAAAGTCGATGTGCGAATTGTGCGGGTTGTGCAAATGTGCTGTTGTGCAGTTGTGCGATTTGTGCAAGTAATATTGACAATTTAGTGACAAAAATGCAACTAATACTTTGGCATCTGCGCTTGCAGGCAGTATTTGATCTTGCACTAATTCGACCGATGAATAGCGTCGAGCCGTGAAGGATGCATCGCGATGCGCATCTTTTTCGATCGTGGGGATAGGGAGCGGTTCGTCTATCGACGTTCTCGCCCTTTTCAAATCTTTGAATGGAGATCAAGTATGAACATCAAGAGCCTTCTTCTCGGCTCAGCTGCGGCCCTGATCGCAGTTTCCGGTGCTCGCGCCGCCGACGCGGTGACGGTCGCCGAGCCGGAACCGGCTGAATACGTCAAGATCTGCGACGTATATGGCTCGGGCTACTTCTACATCCCCGGCACCGAAACCTGCCTGCGCATCGGCGGCTATGTCCGTTACGACATCAGCGCTGGCGACGTAGGCAGCTTCGATGGCGCACGTTCGACAGACGTTCTGAACGGCAAGGACCAGGGCACCTGGCACAAGAATGCCCGCTTCGACCTAAGGACCTGGACCGGTCAGGAAACTGAACTCGGTACCTTGAAGACATATACCGAGACCAAATTCAATTTCGGCAACAGCGCGTACTACGCTGGGGCAGAGGGTAATCCCGCCCACAACAAGGGCGCTACGCTGAGTTTTGCCTGGATCCAGCTTGGTGGGCTTCGCGTCGGTTTGGATGATTCGGCCTTTGATACGTTCATCGGCTATGCCGGCAACGTGCTCAATGACACCATCGTCCCCTACGGTGATTTCTCGACGAACCTGATCCAGTACAACTTCGATGCCGGCAACGGTTTCTCGGCCATTGTATCGCTCGAAGAAGGTTCGGTGGACACCAACAATGTCTTTTACGTGGGCACGATCGACAGCTATGTTCCGCATGTCGTCGGCGGCGTGAAGTACACGCAGGGTTGGGGCGCCATCACCGGCGTCGTGGCATATGACAGCAACTACGAAGAATGGGCTGGCAAGGTCCGTGCTGACTTCAACGTGACCAGCGAGCTGTCGCTGTTCGCCATGTTCGGCTACGGCACCGACAACAATTCGCTCGATTTCGCCAGCGGCCGCGACTTCTACAAGCAGTGGGGCGGTCACTGGGCTTGGTGGGCCGGTGGTACCTACAAGTTCAACCCCAAGACCTCCTTTAACCTTCAGGTTTCCGGTGACCAGGACAAGAACTATGGCGTGGCGGCGAACGTCGCTTATGACGTCGTCCCTGGCCTCACGGTTACGGCGGAAGTTGACTACGATCACTTTGGCCATTTCAACGACGGCACCCCGTTCGGCAACTGGACCGCTGCCGACAAGAAAAACAGCGTCGGCGGCCTTCTCCGCTTCCAGCGCTCCTTCTGAGGATTGAACGGCTCGCTCCCCGCGTTTGAATCGGGCCTTGCGAGTCTTCAATTTGGTTGTCGGCGGATTGCTTGGACACTGACCTCCAATCCCAAGCATTCGCCGATAAGAAGGGCGCCCAGTTCCCGGGCGCCCTTTTTTCTGGCCGTACTGATCATTAATTCCCCGATAAGGCGGGTGTGCAAATCGTAGCCCGGCTGATCGCCGCCGGTGGTATTCTCTTGAGCGTTCTGATGACCCAAGATGGTCGCCGACTGGCTCACCGGTCGCGAAATTGCAATTGCGATGGCCATTTTCGTCAACTCGTGGCCAGTGGGCATCGCAATTTCACTCATGCTCCTGCCATGGATCGCCGTAAGGTCGGGGCTTCACGCCGTCAACCTAGCCATCGCAGGGTGGATCTGATCGGCCTCGGCCTCATGGCTTTTGTATATCGCGCGCCAGAGTGGGCTCTCCCCGTTGAAGGCGAGCGAGGCAGTCTGAACTCCGAAACCGTCAGCGCAGTGATTTCGTTGAGCGAGGCTGGTCCACGGCTGCAGCTGGATCAACGATCATTATCCTTCGCCTCCGTGGCCAATCGAAGGACAGCCTAAATGGGCAGGATCGTCAACCCGCACGCAATAAGAGAGCACGTGCTTTACGCGACAAGGTTATAAGGGACGGAAACCCTCGCTTCGTTGTGGCACACCGCGTCCAAAGATGGAGATGCGGATGTCGAACGGTTGGCAAGAATCAGCGGAGGCATGGATCGCCGATATGGGCGACCGAGGCGATTTCAGCCGCGAGTTCGTGCTCGACGCTCCAATGATGCAGCGGGTTCAGGCAGGCGACTTCAAGTATGCCTTGGACGTTGGATGCGGCGAAGGCCGCTTCTCACGCATGCTTCGCGAAACAGGTATTCGCACGGTTGGTGTCGACCCAACGGAGTCCCTGCTTGACGAAGCCCGTCGACGAGATCCGCAGGGCGACTATCGGCTCTGCCAAGCCGAAGAACTCCCATTCCGCGACGCAACGTTCGACCTGGTCGTAAGCTACGACCGGCCACCGTAATTGTCGCCGCACAGGTCAAGCCCATTCACGGCTTGGGGCCGGATGGCTTCGCGGCATCCTCTTCGTAATCGAAATCGTCCTCCATTTCTGGAGTCAACGGTTGCTGTTGACCGTGACGTATCGAAAGGATCACCACTTCTTCATTGGTTAGATCATAATCGAGAAGATAGTCTCCAACGACCAATCGGTGGGAACCCGGGATCGGCAGGCGATCGAACGTTTTACCCATCTCTGGGAACCGAGCCAGATTCTTACGGACCTCAGCCATTCTGTCGACGAATGCCTTGGCTGCCTTTTGGCTGTACTTCTGATGATAAGCGGCTTCCCGTCGAAGGTAGGCGCGGGCGTCCCCCGACAAGCGCACCTTCATCAGGCGACCTTGCGATTGACGATTTCGTGGATCTCTCCGAGAACACCATCCATGTCATGGACATCGCCGTCGGCCACCTGCTCCCGGCCTTTCCGGACGGCGAGGATGTCGGCTCCTTCGCCTGCGAGGTACAATTTCAACGCTCTGACCATGACCCAGCTGCGCGATCTGTCACAGGTTTCAGCAATCTGCTCAATTGCGGCCAGGACCTCCTCCGGCAAGCGCATGGTAATCGGGTCGGAAAGGCTCGGCTTAGCCATCACACTTCTCCATTTGTAATACGCAGTATTACAAATTCGCTTCGTGTTGTCAATCGAAGTTTCGAACATGGCCTGGCTTAACCGTGTTGTCGAAGTTCTGGTGACGGTTGCTGCCGAATGGCGGAAAAGTCCCCCTTGTCGCGGTGAACTTGGCGATGACGACGAAACGCGGATCTGCGTTGGCGGGGCGCCAAAGGAGAAATCTCCAACTCAACTTCTAAAAGAAGAGAGAGACTCAGCCCAATGAACAGAGTGGCGCGCGCGGACGCGGCTTCAGTTTCGTCGGCGACGTTCGCGCCGCTGGAAAGCCCCACCTTTCGCGCGATCTGGCTTGCCGCTCAGCTGTCCGGTCTGGGCTGGCTGTTTCAGACGGTTGCGGTCAGCTGGCTGATGGCGACCATCTCGACCTCGGACGTGATGGTCGCCCTGGTGCAGACCTCCACGACGCTTCCAGTGTTCATTCTGTCGATCTTCGCCGGGGCAATCGCCGACAATTTCAGCCGCCGCACTGTCATGGCCATCGGCTGGTGCGTGATAGCATTGTCGTCGATCATGCTGACCGCTCTTGTGGCGCTGGGATTTTACAATCCGTGGATGATCCTCGCCTTCAGCTGCCTGGCCGGATGTGGAGCTGCCTTCACTGATCCGGCCTGGCACGCTTCCGTCGGAGACATCCTGCGAAAGCGCGAAGTCCCCGTCGCGGTCACGCTGATTTCGGTCGGCCTTGCGGGATGGTGGCTTGGCAGCTGTTCGGCTCGCGGCGCAAAGGTCTTGAAGGGTGACAGACTAACCGGGGTGCGAAAGAAGGCTGGCTGGACTTCGTCGAAATTGCCACGACGGCCGCGCAGGTCGAGATCGAGGTCGGTGGAATGATCATTCGCGCCGGAGAGCGCGTGTCAGGAGGGCATCCCAGGCGCTCGGTCATAAAAATGCGCCAGCATATTGCCAGCCTCAGCATCAGCAGCGATGAACGCAAAAACTTGGGCAAACGCCAAATAAGCTGCGCCTTGTGGCGAGGTGCTGTCCAAATGTTCCGAAATCTGCCGCATCTCTGATACCCACCTCTGGGCCTTCGGAAGCATGTTGGGAACGGACTTCGAGAAAGACCTCAGGAGGATGGGTTGCGATCTAGAGAGTTCATCCACCAAGGCAGCGCCGCAGCCACTCTGTTCAGCGACAAGCGCAGACATACTTGCGATTGCGATCAGACCTTTCGTGATTGCCGCGTAACTCAACTTCAGCGCCGAAGCAGCGCCCAGATCCGCGTCCATGATTGATATCTGAAGACCGAGATCCCGGTTCTCTTTTAGCAATTTGGCATCCGCGCCAGAAGCATACAGAGTTGGGCCTGGTGATGCTGGCGACCAGTCCGCAAGGCCAATGATGCCGCCGTCGACTATCTTTATGCCGGCTTCGGACAAGTGGGTCGCGATGCGATGCATCAGCGCCGGCGATATTGCGTTCCAGTCGCAGTAGACCGGCTTGCAAGACTGCCCCCGGCAAATTAAGGCAACGCGCTCAGCCAGCGGCAATGCCGCTTCGGACGGGACGACGGAAAAAAAGAAATCTGCTTTGCAGATTTCTTCCTCCTGGATCACCTCAATACCCGCTTCCATGGCTCGCTGAACCGATGCTTCGCTGCGGGGTGGCAACGTGACCACACGATGTCCCTTGGCGATCATACGTCTCGCCAGAGTGCCCCCCATTTCGCCGATGCCTGCTATCGCGATCGTCGTGCTCACCTTGCGCACCTTTCACAACCAGAGGGATTGATCTTAACGGATCTGAAGGCGCTCAAGCCGCCAGCTGGGCCGTTTTCTCAATGAGCGCTTCCAATTGGGCGAATTCGGAAGTCGCAATGTCGACGAGTGGCGGCCGCGGTTGGCCTGCCGGGCGGCCGATGATTGTTGCGCCGGCACGCAATATGGTCACTGCATATCCTGGCTTGTCACCGCGGATTCGAGAGTAGGGCAAGTAGAATTCCCTTAGGATCTGATCTGAACGGTCACGATCATTGCTTGCCAGCGAACGCTGGAATGCAGTGGCTATGCCGGGCACGAAATTGAACACACCCGAGGAATAGGTTGGGATGCCTATGCCGGCATAACTATAAGCGAACATTTCGGCAGTCGGCATCCCATTGATGAACAAAAGCCGATCTGCCAGCGCCAGTCGCAGCGATAAAATCGTTTCGACCTTGCCGTGGCCGTCCTTGACGCCGACAAAGTTGCGACAGGCATCGGCCAACCGCTGTATCGTCTCCAACGCCAGCTCGCATGTACCGCGATTGTAGACGATCACGCCTATTTCCACGTTATCGCAAACGGCACGAATGAAATTGAACAAGCCGTCTTGTGTTGCTCGTGTCAGATAAGGCGGCATCAAGAGAATACCATTCGCGCCGATAGCCTCCGCCCTTCGCGCACCCGCTGCCGCCACCTGTGCACTATAACCGACGGAGGCAATGACGGGAGCCGCATGCCGGCGCGTTTCGATCGCGGTCTTGAGCAGCGCATCATATTCGTCCCCAGTCAGCGAAAAGAACTCGCCGGCACCCGCACCAGGAAAGATCGCGGCCGGCGCAAAGCTGTTCATCCACTCGAGCCTGCGTGCATAGGCATCGACGTCGATGCTGCCGTCGGAAGAATAATCCGTGATGGGAAAAGACAGGACGCCACTCTCCAGGGTGGCTGAAAGGCCTTCGTTTATCTGATTTTCGCTCACGCTAAACGGTCCTCGTCCATCTTGCCCCGCGAAAAACGGGCTTCTTGAACTCGCGGGGTGAAAGGTCATGTTGACTTTCGTGCATAATGCATTATTTCTCGACTGGCAAGAGGGCGGGATTACGGCCCTCGGGAGGAGACAATGACAATGACAAAGAGTATCGCTGCGCTTGCGTTTGGATTGCTGACGGTGGGTCTGGGTTCTCCAGCCGACGCTGGCACATCATCCAAACGTATTGCTTTTTCAGTAAATTATGCCGGCAACACATTTCGCCAGCAGATGATCAAAGCGTTCCAGAACGTGGCCGATAAGGCTACATCGGACGGGATCATCGCAGGCGCCAAGGTATTCGTGACATCCGAAAACTCGGTCACCGAGCAGGCTGCTCAGGTTCGTAGCCTTGTTCTGCAGGGATATGATGCGATCGTAATTACCGCGGCATCGGGTGACGCGCTCAACGGCGCCGTGAAGGAGGCCTGCGCCGCCGGCATCTTTGTCGTGACCTTCGATGGCTTGGTCTCGGAGCCATGCGCTTACAAGATCGAAGTCGACTATCACAGCCTGGGGCTTCAACAGGGGGAATTTTTCAAGCAGCGTCTGCGTGATGGAGGCAATCTCCTTCAGGTGCGCGGAATTGCCGGAATCCCGGCTGAGCAGCAGATCAGCGATGGGCATTTCGACGGGCTGAAGGATTCGAAATTCAAGATAGCCGGCACGGTCTATGGACAGTGGACGCAAACGGTGGCTCGCAAGGAGGTGGCCGCGATATTGCCGACCCTTCCGGAGATCGCGGGCGTGCTTACCGAAGGCGGCGACGGATTTGGCACCGCCCAAGCCTTCGCTGACGCAGGGCGTCCGGTTCCCGTTATCTTCCTGGGCAATAGGTTCGAAGAACTGAAATGGTGGAAGGAGCAGCGTGACGCTAACGGCTACAAAACGCACTCGGCCGCAAGCAATCCGGCTTCGTCCACATTGGCCTTTTGGGTTGCCCAGCAGCTGCTGGACGGCGCCAAGGTGCCGAACCACCTCCCGGACAATTTGGTCACGGTCGGTCCGGACGAGTTGGACTCTGCGCTTGCCAACATTAAGCCGGGCGAGGTGGTGAGCAAGTCGTATACTAAGGACGATACAATCAATCTGATCAAGGCCACTCAATAAGTCACTGCAGAGGAAGGCGACCCTGTCCGGCAGTGCAATGAGTCGGATGATTGGGTCGGGTTGGGACTTGGAGGCGAGATAGGGTGACGGACATCATTACACTGCGCAACGTCTCAAGATCGTTCGGTCGGATCGTTGCAGTCAATGATGTGTCTGTCACCTTTTCTCGGGGCCAGCGTGTCGGTCTTGTCGGTCACAACGGAGCTGGGAAATCAACTCTGCTTCATCTGATCACCGGCAATCTCACGCCTACCGGAGGCGCCGTGGAGCATGGCGGCCAGGCCGTTGCCTCAACCACCCGGGGCAGGGCAGACGTCCGCTGCGTGCAGCAGGAGCTGAGCCTGTGCGCCAATCTCACGGTCGCCGAAAACATGCGCATCACATTTCCCGCTTTGCGTGGATTAGGCTGGAGACGCTCCGCCCGGGCGGCCATCATGCGCTCCCTGAACGCAACATTTCCAGACCATGGCATCGATCCGAATGCTCTTGTTGCAAATTTGCCTTTGAGCAAACGCCAACAGGTCGAAATAGCGCGCGCCTTCGCGGTGCTCGACGGTGAACCCAGGCTCGTCATTTTGGACGAGCCGACCTCTTCGCTCGATCGAACCGCCAGCGAGCAACTGTTCAAGTACATCGAGCAGTTTGTCGCCAGCGGCGGATCGGTGATCCTCGTAACCCATAAAATGGACGAGGTCTTCAGGGCCACTGACCGTATCGTCGTGCTACGGGATGGCGCCAAGGTGGCGGACGGCCCCACGACGGACTTTTCCTTTGAAAGCCTTGTAGGAAAGATGGGTCATGCCGTAGCCAGCAAACCGGCTCCTTCGCGCCGATCCGGAGCGCCCGAAACGGCTTCGCCCAGGATCACGACGCGAGATGCCGCCGGCAAGCAGCTCATCGCCCGTGCAGGCGAGATTGTCGGTCTGGCCGGTTTGGCCGGTCACGGCCAAACGGAGATAATCCGCAACATTCTCGCTGAACACCGCGTGAACGGCGCGGCTCGAACGTCGATGCCGGAGGTAGCCCTGGTGGCTGGGGACCGCCGGAGCGATGGTCTGTTCGCGGCTTGGTCGATCAAGCGGAACATATCAATTTGCAGCCTACATCGGCTGGGATCGAGCATCGGCCTCAATCTCGGAGCTGAGCACGATCTCGCGCGCCATTGGTGCGAGGTGCTGCAGGTCAAGTGCGAAGGTGTCGATGCGCCCGTCATGTCGCTCTCGGGCGGTGGACAACAAAAGGCGCTGTTCGCACGAGCATTGGCGTCCGGCGCGGAGTTGATCCTGATGGACGACCCGATGAGGGGTGTGGACATCGGGACCAAGCGCAGCGTCTACGAGCTAGTCCGACAAGAGGCAGACAAAGGACGGGCCTTTATCTGGTACACGACGGAATTCGATGAGCTTCTTGAATGCGACCGCGTCTATGTGGTGCGCGATCATCTGATATCGGGCGAACTGGGCAGAGACCAGGTTTCGGAAGAGAACATTGTGGCGCTTTCTTTTGGACAGTAAACGGGAGGGGAGATGGTCGACGGCGCTATGAGGAGGAAAGGAGGAGCGGTCTCCCACCTGGCATCGCGCTTGCAGCCGGTGCTGCCAGTCATCGCCCTAGCTCTTCTGTTGACCTATATTGGCTGGAGTCAGCCGCGCGCATTGTCTTATTTTGGCGCCAACCTCCTCCTAGGGCTCAGCCTGCCTATCGTCCTCTGCACTCTCGCCCAGGTATTTGTGATGGCAGTGGGCGACCTGGACCTCTCCGTAGGATCGTTCGTCTCTCTCGTTGCTTGCATCGGCGCCACGATCCTACCGCAAGACCCGTTCCTGGCCACCGCGGCTCTGGTTTGCCTTGTTGCAGTCTATGCTCTTGTCGGGGCGCTGGTTCAATTTCGAAAGGTCCCGTCGATCATCTTGACGCTGGGTCTCTCATTCGTCTGGACTGGACTGGCGCTAATCATTCTTCCCGTCCCTGGGGGGAAAGCGCCTGAGTGGGTGTCGTCGCTCGTCGGCTGGAGAACTCCTATCGTGCCAATGATGATCTGGATGTTCATTATCCTGGCGGCTGTGGGCCACCTAATCATCATTCGGTCCTCGTGGGGCACAATGGTCCGGGCGGCCGGCGCCAATCCGTCCGCGCTCGAGCGCTCCGGCTGGTCGCTTGTCCGCATGAAGGCCGGAGTTTACGCCGCTGCCGGTGTTTGTGGAATTGTGGCAGGACTCGTCCTGGTCGGAAACACCGTTGCGGCAAACGCAACTGTTGCCAATCAATACACGCTACTTTCGGTTGCCGCCGCAGTGCTTGGCGGCGCCGACTTTTCCGGTGGCCGGGTGTCCCCAACCGGGGCCGTGCTCGGGGGAATAATCATGTCGATCGTCGGGTCGCTGCTGATCTTCATGAACATCTCGACGGATTGGCAGGTCGCTACCCAAGGGGTCATTCTTATCGCCGTTTTGAGCTTGCAATTCCTGCTTCAAAGACTTTCAGGAACGCGGGTATCCTCATGAAGTTGTTGAAATCGTCCTACTCCAAGCCTTGGGTGTGGTCATTCGTGGCGGCGTTTGCGACATGGCTAGCCTGTGTCTTGTGGGCTGACGGGCGCGGCGCCGTTGACCTGGTCCGGATCGCTTGCACCTTCGCTGCCTTTACATCCCTGGTTTCTTTCGGCCAAATGCTGGTAATCTCGTCAGGCCCGGGACAGATCGACCTTTCGATCCCTTCCGTCATTGTGATGGCGAGCACCATTTCGATGGTGGTGATGAATGGCGAGGACAGGCTGATCTTTGCTGGGCTTGCGGCGGCGCTCGCCGCGAGCCTTGTCGTGGGAGCGGTGAATCACGGGTTGATCCGCTTCATCGGGATTCCACCGATCATCGCCACTCTTGCTTCAGGGTTGATCGTGATGTCCGTTGCGACCTCGATCGGACGTGACTCAAAAATCAGCCCGCCGGAGATGTTCGCAGCGGCCGTTAACTTTAAACTTGCTGCTGGTTTTCCGTTGGTGGGTCTGTTCACTACAATTGTCGGAGTGGTGATTGCGCTGATGCTCGTACGCTCTCGATACGGGCGAGCGCTAGGGGCGGTTGGACAGAACGAACGGGCCGCCCGATTTTCGGGGATCGACGTTCAGCGTGTACGCCTGATCACCTATGCTGCCTCGGCGCTTCTGGCTGGCGTCACGGGCACGCTGATTGCCGGCTACGCCGGCGGCAACTCACTCGACCAAGGCGCCGAATATCTACTGCAGACGGTTGCGGTAGTCGTCATCGGCGGGACGCTGGTTACGGGAGGACGCGCGAGCACCGCCGGGATCATCGGTGCTTCTCTCTTTATGTTCTTTCTCGTAGCCCTTTTGAACACAACCGGCGCCAACGCCGGAGTCCGTACGCTGCTGACTGGCGGCGTCATCATGCTGGTGACCACACTCGTTGGAAACCGCAACGGGTGATCCGGTCGACTCCAAGGGGCTGGCCTCAGCAGACCCGCCAGCTTTTGGCTAACCAGGGCGACAAGTGTTCCGGAGCAAGAAGCTCCAGGCCTAGTCCTTTCCCGTTGGGAAGCTCGATGCGGCCTCGCGCGTCGGGTCTGACTGTTCCCTGCAGGGTCATGAAGGGATTTTCCGCGCAATCCAGTTCCACCCATGGATACATCTCGGCGCGGCTATTGGGGCAGTCCGGCAGCACGGCTATCATCTGCAGAGCGGCCTGGAAACCGACGACACTGCCCCACACGTGCGGAATGACCGTGACGTCGTAGGCGCGCGCGAGCCCCACCACGTGCTGCATGCCAGTATAGCCGCCGCAGACCGTCAGGTCCGGTTGTATGATCGATACGCCGGTCTGCTCCATGAGCGCGCGGAACGCTTGCACCGTGGAAAGGCTCTCGCCGGTTGCGATCGGTGTGCTGGCTGTCCGAGCCACCCGCGCATTGCCGCTCAGGTCGTCCAGCGCGACGGGTTCTTCCGCCCAGATCAGTCGGACGTCTGCTAGATCCGCCAAAAGGGCCTGGGCGTCCGGCGGGGCATAGCCGCCGTTGAGATCAATCATGAGTGCAATGCCATCGCCCAGACGACGCCTCAGGTCCTGGACGAATTGGACTGTTGCCCGATTGGCTCCTCCGACGCGAGGTTTGACGGCACGGAAGCCCGCATCTACGAAACCTTGGATCTCGTCTAGGAAACCAGCATAGGGATCTTCGCCTTGCACAAGGTACGGGCCGCTGGCATAGGCGAAATGGCTTGTTCGCAATGCGCCGCCCAGCATTTCGGCGACCGAGAGTCCGCGTGCCTGTGCCACCAGATCGTGCAGGGCGATGTCGACCGCGGAAATTGCCATCACAGCGACTCCCTGCCTGTCATAGCCACGTCGCTTCATAAGGTCGTGCCAGATCGGACCGATTGCTTGCGCGTCGCGTCCGATCAGCGCGGGCGCAATTACCTGGTTTAGATACGCGCTTGTCCCGTGAGGCGCAGGCCCGGCTTCGCCCCAGCCGCTCACGCCGCTGTCAGTGGTTAGACGCAGAAGCAAGGCTTCTCTTGTGCTTCGGAAACCAAGAGCATTCCCCTCAGGCCGTCGAAGCGGTGCGGCAAGATGAAAGCCTTCGACAGTTGCAATCTTCATGCAGCCTCCATTCGGACCGACGGAAATAACATGTCTGTTCTCTCGTTTCGATTGCCAGATTGTGCATTATGCATTATAGCTCGGTCAAGACGGGCGGCGGCTGAGGCAATTGTGAAACTGCAAGACGAGTTTGACTACATCGTCGTGGGGGGAGGGGCAGCGGGTTGCGTGCTGGCGGCCCGCCTCTCCGAAGATGCCGCCTGCAAAGTCGCGCTGATCGAGGCAGGGGGACGCGACAACAACATGCTTGTCACCATACCGGCAGGTTTTTGGCTGTCGCTTAAGACTGGCCTGTTCAACTGGAAATACACCACCGAGCCCCAGAAAAACCTGAACGACCGCACTATCTATTGGCCGCGCGGCAAGATTCTCGGCGGATCTGGCGCGATCAACGGCATGGTGTATATCCGCGGTGTGGCGAGCGACTACAACACTTGGTCCCAGCTGGGCAACCGCGGTTGGTCGTACCACGATTGCCTGCCCTTCTTTAAGAAAACCGAAGGTTGGTTCGGAGGCAACACAGAATATCATAACGCAGCCGGTCCATTTAAGGTCACACGCTTCGGCGTGAAGCATCCCCTGCAAAAAGCTTTTGTGGAAGCCGGCATGCAGGCGGGGTTTCCGTATAATGATGACTTCAACTCCGGCGATCAGGAAGGTTTCGGTCCGCTCGACTGCAACATCTTCGAAGCAAAGCGCATCAATACCGCTCGTGCCCTGCTTCACCCGGCCCAAAAGCGCGCCAACCTCTCGATCATAACCCGGGCACTCGCATCGAAGGTTAGTGTTGAAAAGGGGCGGGCGGTCGGCGTTGAATTCTATCAGGGCAGGAGCGTGCGGGTCCTCCGGGCCGCGCGCGAAGTGATCGTGTCGGCGGGAGCAGTGAATTCGCCGCAGCTGCTGCAGCTATCCGGCATAGGCCCGGCTGATCATCTGCGATCGCTGGGGATCGACGTGGCGTGCGACCTGCCGGGTGTGGGAGACAATCTGCAAGACCATCTGGTGGCCGGTCTGAAGCAGAAGATTTCGCAGCCGATCTCCTTCATGCGCGGGACAGAGCCTCACAACGTCCTGCGCTATTTCATCCAGTATCTTGCGACCAAGAGTGGGCCGGCAGCCTATCACGGGGTCGAAGCGATCGCCTTCCTGCGCAGTCGCAAGGAGCTCGCCGATCCGGATCTACAAATTCACATGACTAACATGATGTATGAGGACAACGGTCGTAAGATAATCAAGGAGCATGGCTTCATGCCGTACTTCAATCTGTCGAGACCCGAAAGCCGCGGATACATCCGTATCAAGTCGAGCGATCCTCGAAAGCACCCGGAGATCCAGCCAAACTACTTCCAACGGCAGGCCGACATCGACGTGATGCGCGCGGGGTTCAAGCTGTGCCGAGAGATCGTCGCGCAGCCGGCGTTCGACCCGTTCCGCGCCGAAGAGCTGTCGCCAGGTACGCGCGTGGCGACGGATCGCGAAATCGATGCATGGCTGCGGGCGAATTCGGAAACCATCTACCACCCGGTCGGCACCTGCAAGATGGGCCATGACGACATGGCCGTCGTCGACGATCGATTGCGCGTCAGGGGCGTCGAGCGGCTTCGCGTCATCGACGCGTCGGTCATGCCGACCCTCGTCAGCGGCAACACGCAGGCGCCGACAGTCATGATCGCCGAACGAGGTGCGGATTTCATTCGCAATCCTGACAACTGGGCTCAGTGAGGCGCAGGCGGCGGAATCAGAAAGGACATAGCGGATGCGGACTCAACAGAACTTCATAGATGGAACATGGCGCGCGTCGACAGCAGGCGTTCCTTTTGAGGTAGTTAACCCGGCCAACGAAGATCACTGCGCGACCGTTATGTTGGGAACGGTTGAGGACGTGGACGATGCGGTACGTTCGGCCAGGCGTGCCTTTCGCGATTTTTCGGTTTCCACCGTCGCTGATAGGCTCGCGTTGCTGCACGCTATCAAAGCTGAATATTCGACGCGGGTGAACGATCTGGCCGCCGCTATGACGATGGAAATGGGAGCGCCCAAGACTTTTGCGCTCGGTCCACAGGTGGGGACTGGGCTCGCTCATATCACGCGAATGATCTCGGTGCTGGACGCTTATCCGTTCGAATGGATGCAAGGTGAAACCAAGATCGTAAGGGAACCCATTGGCGTTGCCGGCCTGATCACGCCCTGGAATTGGCCAAGCAATCAAATCGCCTGCAAGGTTATTCCGGCCTTGGCGGCAGGCTGCACCATGGTCCACAAGCCGTCCGAACTGGCGCCGCTCTCCGCCGTGATCTGGGCTGAAATCCTGGAGGTCGCGGGTGTGCCGGCCGGCGTCTACAACTTGGTTCAAGGTGACGGCGCCACTGTCGGTCATGCCATTTCAAGCCATCCTGGCATCGATCTTGTGCATTTCACGGGCTCCACGCGCGCTGGTATTGCTGTCGCGCAGTCCGCAGCTACGACGGTGAAGAAAGTGGCACTTGAGCTCGGTGGAAAATCGGCGAACATCGTGCTCCCGGATGCGGATCTGGCTGTCGCAGTCACGGGATGCGTCAAGAAGATCATGGGAAACAGTGGCCAGTCCTGTGCAGCCCCGGCCCGGCTCTTGGTGCAGCGTGATCAATGCGCTGAAGCTGCGCGCATAGCGGCTGATGTCGCGGAAGCGCTGATTGTTGGCGATCCAATGGATCCGGCCACCGATGTTGGACCGCTAGCTAACGAGGCACAATACCGGAAGGTTAAACATCTCATCCAACAGGGCGTCATCGAGGGCGCACAACTGGTTTGCGGCGGCGCAGAACACCCGAACAACCTTGAACGGGGTTTCTTCGTTCGCCCGACCATATTTACTGAAGTCTCGCGCGACATGCAGATTGCGCGGGACGAGATTTTTGGGCCGGTGCTGGTCATCATGCCCTATACCGACGAGGAGGATGCGATCGAGATCGCAAATTCCAGCGAATACGGGCTCGCTGCCTACGTCCAATCGGGCGATACAGACCGCGCCCGCAAGGTCGCTTCGCGGCTTCAGGCTGGTCGAATCGAAATCAACTTGCCAGCTTGGGACGATGCCGCGCCGTTTGGCGGCTACAAACGCTCCGGTATTGGGCGGGAGTATGGCAAATGGGGATTGGAAGAGTTTCTCGAAATAAAAGCACTGATCGGGTGCCATGTTTAAGTTGGACGGCTATTCGTCCGTAGAACGCTGGCGCCGGTTACTCTGAAAGCCTTAATCGGCTAAGTTAGTTCTGCTCAGGAGCGCAGATGGCAAAAGGTCAAATGGGTGTCGTGTCGGTGCAGCGAAAGACGCTGACGGAACATACTTTTGAGGTCGTCAAAGGGATGATACTGGACAACGTGCTGAAACCTGGCCAGCAGTTGAACATATCGTCCTTGGGCAAGGAGCTCGGAGTCAGCAGTTCCCCGTTGCGTGAAGCATTGGTCAGGCTCGAGGCTGAGCGCCTTCTGGTTCAAAAGCTCTATTGCGGGTACCTGGTAGCCGAAGAACCTAGCGCCGCCTATTTCGAGAGTTTGCTGGAATACCGAATAGTCACCGAGGGGCACTGCGCGAGGATCGGGGCGCCACGAAACGATCGCGAGATCATCACGGGGCTCCAAGAGTGTTTGGATCGCATGAGTGCGATAAATATTCTTGGTCAAAAATACGAAGAATACAAAGAATTCATTGAAGCCGATGCCGATTTTCACGAGTTTATCGTTAATAGCTCGCAGAATCCGGTTATGCTGGAAACTCATCGAAGCCTTAATGTGATACTCACCCAATCACGCCTCTATCGCGTAGTGGAATCAGCCCAAGCCCGCTTCGCCGAGGTGATGGCTGAGCATACGCAGATCTTGCAGGCTTTCGAGGCGGGAGATGGGCGGAGAGCCGAGAGGGCTGTGAAGTCTCATCTTGAAGGCGGCAAACGACGTCTTTTGGGGTTCGCTTCGAACGAGTCATGATCTTCGAGAATCAAAGACCCGATGTTTGATCTCAGGCTTTGACGGGGCGTTTGGTCGAAGATGGAAGCTACCTCGATCGAGGCGACGCTCGGTGACGTGAAGGTCGTGTCCCATCAGGTGGTGTAGCTCTGGGGTTACGAAGTCGCTCGCGAGCGCGCCGTTAGTAGCGCTGTAGCGAGTGAGCGGCGTGTCGGTGGTCATCGGCGCTTTCCGGTAGGGTTTGGTTGTTGACGCCAACCCATTTCGGAAGGACCACCGATGACCGACGACATGATGAACCTACGCACGCTCGTGGAGAAGACCCCGGATGCCGATCTGCTGCGGGAGATGATCGGCTTTGCCGCCGAGCGGCTGATGGAAATGGAGGTGGGCGCGACCACCGGCGCCGCCTATGGCGAGAAGAACCCGCTGCGGCTCGCCCAGCGCAATGGCTACCGCGACCGGGACTGGGAGACGCGGGCCGGCACGGTCGAGCTGCGCGGCCGGGCTTCCGGGGAGGGAGACCAGCTGGCGCCGTTTCGGGCCGTTCCTGCCGTTTCACGCCGCCATATTGGTAATAGGCCGCGCAGGCGCCCTCGGGCGAAACCATCAACGCACCAAGGGGCATTTCGGGCGTGCAGAGCGTGCCGAATACCTTGCACTGCCACGGTTTGAGCACCCCTTTCAGAACCTCACCGCACTGGCAGGATTTCGGATCGGCGATCTTGATGTTGGGAATGGCAAACTTGCGCTCGGCGTCAAAGCGAGCATAGTCATCGCGCACCCTGACCCCCGAATGGTCGATGGAGCCCAGCCCGCGCCATTCGAAGAACTCCCGCAGCTCATAAACCTTTGCCACGGCCGCCAGCGCAGGATCATTTCCCGCTTCGGGCACGATGCGCGTGTACTGGTTCTCGATCTCGGCGCGGCCCTCCTTGATCTGCTTCAGGATCATCCAGATCGACTGCAGGACGTCGAGCGGTTCGAAGCCGGCGACAACCATAGGACGCCGGTAGAAGTTGGCGATGAACTCGTAAGGCGCCGTGCCGATCACCATCGAAACGTGGCCGGGCCCGAGGAAGCCATCGAGATGGAGATCGGGGCTGTCCAGGATCGCTTTGATCGTCGGCACGATGGTTATGTGGTTGCAGAAAACCGAGAAGTTCTCGATGCCGTCGGCTTCCGCCTGCAGCACGGTAAGCGCAGTGGAGGGCATGGTGGTCTCGAAGCCGAGGCCGAAGAACACTACCTGGCGGTCGGGGTTCTTGCGCGCGAGCGCCAGCGCGTCCATCGGCGAGTACACCATGCGCACGTCGGCGCCGTCGGCCTTGGCCTGCATCAGGCTCTTGCGCGAACCTGGCACGCGCATGGCATCCCCAAACGTCGTGAAGATAACGCCTATTGAGGCCGTTTTGCTCGGATCATCTGTTACGCCCGTAGCGTCGCAGTCCGTTTCGGAGCCTATTTTATCTTTCGGCCGAGACCCATGGATTTGGCCAGTTTCGAGCGGGTTGCCGAATAGTTCGGCGCCACCATTGGGTAGTTGGACGGCAGGTTCCATTTCGCTCGATACTGATCCGGCGTAAGGCCGTACTGAGCCCTGATGTGCCGCTTCAGCGATTTGAAGCGCTTGCCGTCTTCCAGGCAGATGATGAATTCGGGCGTGACCGATTTTTTCGCCCGGGCGACGCCCTTGATCTCGTCGGGCCGGACGTCAAGCGACCCGATCGAGATCAGCTTGATCGAGGCATATATCTTGCCGATGAATTCCGGCAGCTCGGCCGCGGGCAGTGGGTTATTCGAGACATAGGCGGATACAACGCTTGCAGTCAAGGAGACGGCTGAATCGACGCCTTCCTTGCCCGAGATGATGCCGTCCGGGTCTGAAAGGATCTTCCCGTTAGCGTCCATGCCGCGATGCGCAAGATCGATGCGGTCAACATTGCCCGCTGGCCGGTCGAACCCATCCAAGGCCCTGGTTATGGCCGGTTTCACATAAGGCCTCTTCAAAAGTGCTCTCCTTGCCGGTCATGCGCTGGCGGTGATGGATGCGAGATTCTGCTTCGCAATAAAGTATTGTGGGAAAATTTCACACGTGTCAACCGAAGGAGTCGAATGGGTTCGCCGAAACCGGGAGCCGACGAATGGGCGTGAACCCGCAAATTGCCAATTCAGCATGAGGGGTGGACAGCCGGCGTTGCCGGTCCATCTATTGTGGAAGCATTTCCCACGGGCTATTTTCGGCAGGAATTCTCGGGGCATAGGCGAACTGATTGACGGGTGAAGGACGGCGATGAGCAAATCGGCGGAACAATATCTGGATGCCGCGGGCGTCCAGAGCGCGTTGAACCGGGTGCTTCGCCCGTTGGTGCGACTGGCGATCAAGTGCGGGGTGACGTTTCCCACCTTCGTCGATCTGTTGCGGCAGATCTACGTCAACGTGGCGGAGCACGAGTTCACGCTGCCCGACAAGCCGCAGACGGACAGCAGGGTAAGCCTGTTGACGGGCGTCCATCGCAAGGAGGTCAGTCGTCTGCGCGGCGCCGGCGCCCCGGTCAGGGTCATACCCGACTCGGTTTCAAGGACGAGCGCACTCGTCGCGCGCTGGCTTGCCGATCCGATGTTCACCGACGCCAGGGGCGCGCCATTGCCCTTGCCGCGAATGGCCGAGACCGGCGAGGCGTCGTTCGCGGGTCTGGTCGAGTCGGTGACGCGCGATTTGCGGCCGAGGGCGGTTCTCGACGACTGGCTCGATCGCAAGCTGGTGGAGACCGATGAAGAGGACCGGATCGTCTTGATGGAGGCGGCAATGGCGCCGCGCGACGATGGCGAGGTCCGGCTCTATTACTTTGCCCGAAATCTTCAGGACCATGCCGCCGCCGCCGTAGCGAACATCCTGGCGGACAAACCGCCTTTCATCGAGCGGGCCGTCCACTATGACGGCCTCTCTGAAGACCTTGCCAGGTCGCTCGAAGCCTACAGCCGCAAGGTCGTGGTGGAGACACTGCTCCACCTCAACAAGCATGCGAACCAGGCGGTGAAAAGCGATCCCGGCGGAACAAGCCGGTGGAATTGCGGCGTCTACATCCTCACCGCCGACGGCGCATCGTTTGCCGGCGAAGACTCTTCCAAGCCTGCCGGCGGAGACGCTTGATGGACTGGAGGTTGACGAGGCGGAGTTTCCTGACGCTCGGCGCCGCCTTTCCGGCGCTGCTGTTCAGTGCTTTCGCGAGGGCGACGGACACGTCGGGCGACCGGGGTATCGGCGGCACCGGCTGGACGGCGGGAACCGGGGACGATCACGGCATCGGCGGCACCGGCATCGTGGGAACCATACAGCGCTTCGGCAGCATCTTCGTCAACGATGTGCGGGTCGCCTACGGTCCGGATGTGCCCGTCTGGATTGACGGTGTCGCCGCCACCACAAGCAGCCTCAAGGTAGGGCATGTCGTGCGCGTGGCGGTGACACAGGACGCGGATCGCGTCGTCACGCGGCAAATCCATGTCACCAGCGAGGTCGTCGGACCCGTCGAGCGCACAAGTCGCGGCTCGATCCTGGTTCTGGGACAGAGCGTGGACACCGGCGGCGTTGCAGGAATGCCACCGGTCAGGAAGGGCGATATCGTGGCCGTCCAAGGCATTCGCCGGCCGGACGGGAAAATCGTCGCGAGCCTGGTAGAACCCAGGCCCTCCACGACACACTATCTGGTTCGCGGCCTGGCGGTGGTGAAGTCGGGGGGCTCACTCCTGGTGGGGCGGCTGAATGTCGGGCCAAGATCATCGCAGCTTGCGAACCGCCGCGTGGAACTGACCCTGGTCAAGGCCACCGGCGGCTACAAAGTAGTGCGCATCGAGGCGGAGACACCGGTTCCGCAGGCCGATGTCGCGAGCGTGCTCTACGAGACCTTCTTGCAGCGTCAGGGACGACGGCTGGAATCGGGTCTGGGGGTCTCCGTCGAGGGCGACGATTCCAAATCGACGGCCCCTGTGCGCGCGTTCCTTGCTGTCGGATTCGATCGGTCGGGCAATATCGTTTCGGCCTCGCGTCAGGCGAATGCCAGCACGCGCTCGCCAGGTCAGCCTGGCATGCCCGGCCAGCCGCCAGGTCCACCGAACGGCCCGGGAGCTCCCGGAGTTCCCGGTACACCCGGAGGCGCCCCCAATGGCGGACCGGGTGGGCCTGGTGGCCCCGGTGGACCGGGCGGCCCTGGCTCGCCTTAAGGGCTCGGATAAGCCGAGGGGCAAAGGGTCGCCGGAACCTTGCCCTGAGGCAATGCTGAGTGCTTAGCGACTGTCAGTCGCCCACCTCTCGAAAATAACCGTCTCGCGATGGCGAGGGATCCGGCCGGTCTGTCTTTTGCGAGGGGACAGAACCGGCCGGCGCAGCCGCACTGGCTCTTGTACCGGGGTGGGTGGTTCGAGCCTTTTCGGTACGGCTGCTTTTCCGCGGATCATGCGGGGGGCAGGTGATCCGCCGAAATTCAGTCCGGACCCCGCGCGCGGCGAGCCCGGTCTAAGCGGCTTGAAATCAACGATCAATTATTGGTGGGAAAAATGCCCACATGTCAAGCGGCTCGTTGGACGAGGGCGTCCCGAGTGGCTTTTCATGTTGATCTCTTGACGTGGGTAATTTTCCCACGTAGATGCTCAGCCATCAGGAATTGAGTCTGACGATCCAAAGACCAGGCGCGGGTCTCGCTGAGTGCAATTCGCAACGGTGAGTTGCGTGCGGCGTTTGCCCTCCGGTTTTGCCGACGAAATCGACATAGAATTGAAGGTAATCCATTGAAGAAACTGTACATCGACTCGAGCTTACCTTTTCGGTGGGGACCGCATCCGCCCGTAGGCATACCGCGCGTCGAGACGGCACTTGTGCGCCAGGCGCTTCGATGGCGCGCCTCGCCGGTCGGCTTCTTCATCGTCGACGCGCAGGGGCGGGGCCGAATGCTGGGCGAAGCGGAGCTTCGCTACCTGAAGCGGCTGGTCGAGGGTGAGCTGCCGCAAGCCGTCGGCGGAGAGGACAGGCCGTATCTGGCCCGCCTCGGGAAGGTGCTGTCGATCATGCGCGATGCGCCCTTCGATTTCGGACGCGAGTTCGACCGCGTGGCGGCGATCTTCGTCTCGGGCTCGGAAAAGCGGCGCGGGATCAAGTTCCAGCTCTCCAAGACGGCCATTCGCCTCTTCAAGACGATGAAATCATGCCTGCGCGCGAGGAGGACCGAGACGAAGGATCCGCTGAAGGACGACAACGCCGTATGCTTCCTGTCGAGCGCGAGCGTGCATGAGATTGCCGCCAAGAAGCTCGCGGGAAAAACCAGCTGCGGCATCTTCACCATCATGCACGATCTCATCCCGATCGACTTCCCGCACTTCGTCGGGCCTCATCATGCGCGCGGCTTCGTCCGCAACACGGCGTGGCAAGTGGAAAATTCCGACCTGCTGGTCTGCGTGTCGAACTACACGGCCGACAGGGTGAGATGCCATGCGAGAGCTTCCAATCCCGCTCGGATTCCGGAAGTGGCGGTCGCTTCGCCCGGCGCCTTTCTCAAGGAAGGCGTCGCAGACGGACGGATGCGCCCCGAGAGACAAAACCAAGGTCGGAAGTTCGTTCTTTATTGCTCGACGATCGAGATCAGGAAGAACCACATCCTGCTGCTCAAGGTATGGCATCGGCTTCTGCCTTTGCTGGGCGATCGGCTGCCGACGCTGGTTTTCTGCGGCCGTTGGGGGTGGATGTATGACGAGCTGGTGGCCTTCATGGAGGCCAATCCTCGGCTTCGCGACCATGTTCAGTTCCGCTCCAATCTCAGCGATCAGCAACTGGCGGAACTCTATCGGGACGCCGAATTCAGCGTCTATCCGTCCGCGGTGGAAGGCTGGGGCCTGGGGGCCGCCGAGTGCCTCGATTTCGGCCTGCCGGTTCTGATCTCCGACGCCCCGTCGCTGACCGAGGCAACGCAAGGGTTGATGCCGACGCTTCCCGCGCACGATGTCGAAGCCTGGTGCGCCGCCGTCGCCAAAGCCTGTACCGATCCGGGCTGGCTCGCCGAATTGCGTGAGACGATCGCGTCGCGTTACCGCCCGATCCGCGAGCGGGATTTTTTCACGACAATAGTCGGCCATGTCGCCACGCTCGATTCCAGCGATCCAGGACCCATGATCCGTCGGCCGGAGCGCCCGGCGACGCGGACGGTTTCGCGAGTGGGCGAACTGGCGGCCGAGCAGCCGGCTTTTCGGCAAGCGGAACGGTGACCATCATGAATGTTTCAACGCCGATCGGCTTCCCGACGCGCTTTGGCCAGCACGCCGTCGGCGTCCGGGTCATGGGCACCCCGAGATCCGGTACAAATCTCGCCAAATATCTGATCGAACGCTATCTGAAGGTGCCAGTCGTCTTCGATCAGGGGTTCTGGAAGCACGGGATTTTCCCGGCCCTGATGAACGGGCGCGATCTGCTGTATGGCGACCTGCCGATTGTCGTGATGAGCAAGGATCCTGTCAGCCAAATTCTCTCCTGGTACCGGCTGGCAAGGAACGACACCATTTTCAGGCCGAAGAAAAGCCTGGGTTCCTTCCTCCGCGGACCGTTCGAGGTCAGGCAGGATTTTACGCGACCTGGCAGTATGGAATACCGGTTTAAGACACCATCCGACTACTGGAACCAATTTTACTTTGCCATGGATGCGTTGGTGCGAAGTGGCGTTCCTGTCCATTTCGTCTGCTACGAGAACCTCGTTTCGTCGCCAGTCCTGTCTCTGCACATGCTTTCTCATTTCCTGGACCGCTCGCCGCGATTCGACATTGGTCATGCCGTGGATCTTCCGCAGTATGCGCTCGGCGCCAGCAATGACATTGACCTGACTGAAAGCTCGGCAATCGATCGGCCTCCGTTCGACCCGGTGCGTGCGGAGTTGGCTTCCGCACTTGCCCGGATCGGGTGGCGCAACGCGCGCGCGATCCTGCGCGGCATCGATGACGACGTGCTTGAAGCAACGGGGCGGACCGGGTTTCGCAGGTCGTGCCGGGAGGCGGTCGGCGCGAAAGCAATGCTAAGGTCGCTTGTTGGCTTTTGGTGAGGTCCAGGGCCGACGACCCTCGATGATCTGAAAACGTGAGGCCGAGTTCGCCTCCGATCGACTACCGCATTGCACAATTCCGGTCCGCCTACACAATAGGCGCATGTCCGCCGGTTCGTTGACCATCCTTGTTATCGACGAGAACCGCAGCCGTGCTTCGATCATCGAGGCCGGATTGCGGGATGCCGGGCATCGCCATGTCACGGTGGTTCAAGTTCACCGTCACGCCCGGACGCAAGCTCTCCGGAACGATCTGTGCTTTGACCTCATCCGGCCGCCGTCCCGTCATGATCTTCTGAGGAGGCAGACGAAGCTGCGAGATTCGAGGTCGATGTGCCGGACATTGGGGTCATCCGAGTAATCGCTGCGTGAAGTCGCTTGAATCGGAAGGCCCGGATACATGTCCGGGCCTTCCTCCTGCCTTCTCGGTTCGCTCGTCCCCCCTCAAAAATCAGGGTGAGCAGACTTCGTATGTCGAATGAGCGAAATCCCGACCGCGAGTGCGTCCAGCGCATCGTGCTGGCCACGTCCGGGCCGGAACCCATACGAGAACCCGAGGAAGTCTTCCTCGTAGATCGCGTTCAGCACCGCGACCGTCGCTCTTTGGACAATTTTTATCCTCAAGGGCGGCGATTGCGAGCAGGCGTTGGCGTCCGTCTGGCTTTGGTATGTATTGCCGCCATGCGGGGCTTGCCCGGTATGCACCTCTTTGGAGCCTATCGCGCAGATTTTCGATCAGGTGAACAAGGTCCGCTTCGTAGGCTCGCCATGTCAACCCGTCCACCGGGGGCTGCATCACGCCGTAGAGCGTAATGCTGTCCTCAACATTTCGAGATGGAAAGGGTCAAGTCGAAGAAAATCGGCGCGCGGCCGCCACCACGTCACACACCATGTCCTGTTTGAGGACCTCGATCGGAATGCGGTCGTGGAGCTCTTGCGACGGGCGAGTCAGCCAGAACCAAGCCAGCCGTGGATTGCCGAATGCCGACAGTACTTCGGGGATCCCCGATGCCGGCCTGCCGTCGATAAACTGGGCGAGCGGGAAGACATGCTTGCGGCCGCCCTTGCGCAAGGCAATAACCTCATTGCGCCGTTGCCAGCGATGCAGCGTCGAGCGCGGTATGCGGAAATGCTCTTCCAGATAGGTCGACCCGGCGACCTCGCCCGCCCAATCCTCGATCAGCACCGATTGAAGATCATTGGCCCGCGGCGGCGACGAAGGCGCTGCGCTCGCCGCCGTAGGGCTTTCATCCGAGCTGTCGGCACTTGCGAAGTCGCCGCTCGCGAGTTCTGCCATTGCCTGGAAGAATCCGGAGGCGAGCGCAGTGCATTCGCCCTTGAAAGAGCCGATCGCGAGGCGCTGTTCCTGTGGAAGGAACGGGACGGCGGCCGCGAGGCTGCCAGCGATAGCGCTAGCAGACACCAGGGTCTGTGGGTCTAGAACGATACCGCGCTGGATCAGGGCCTGTTGCACGGCTTCCGCCACCAGGCCTGCCAAGACACCTTGCGAAATCCCGTCCGTGGGATGTTGAGATTGCGTCATGTATCTGTCTTGCGCGCGCCCGTCCCGTGACTGCTGCCGATTGTTGAACGGCTACAGCGGGAAACGGAAATGGCAGCAGCAACGGATGCAGCGACCCGATAGGTTGCTGTCTTGCATTTTGACATCCCCAACTGCTGTCGAGGCGTCCCGAAATGTCAGTCACGAGACGCATCGGTTTTCGATTAGGTTCGAATTGTGACAGCTGCGCGACAGAGGCAGTTTGCGGCCGAACTGCTCGGCGCCCTGATCGCATTGGCTTTGATGGGCTGGCTGCTGCGTCCGGGAATCATCCAACAACCTTTGAAAGCGGAGCCATGACGGTCACGATCTATCACAACCCCGATTGCGGCACCTCCAGCAACACGCTGGCCATGATCCGCGCCAGTGGCGAAGACCCGATCGTGATCGAATATCTGAAGACGCCACCGAGCCGCGAACGGCTGCTGGAATTGATCTCGGCGATGGGAATTGTTCCGCGCGGGCTGCTGCGCGAGAAGGGAACGCCTTATGCCGAGCTTGGCCTCGCCAACCCGAAATGGAGCGATGACGAGCTGGTCGATTTCATGCTCGCCCATCCGATCCTCATCAACCGGCCGATCGTCGAGACGTCGAAGGGCACGAGGCTATGCCGGCCGTCGGAAGCGGTGCTGCCGCTGCTCGACAATCCGCCGCGCGAGTTCGTCAAGGAAGACGGCGAGAAGGTCGTTTACGAGCCGGGGCAGGCCGGATTGGACGCCACCGCGCCTGTTGCGCGTAATCGCCATGTGCTCGTCTCGGCCCTCGGCGTGACGCAGATCCTTGCATGGGGATCGTCCTACTATCTGCCTGCGGTGCTTGGCGCACCGATTGCCAAGGATACCGGCTGGTCGCTCGCCTTATGGTGCCGGCAATGGTATCCACACGATCGCACGCGGCGCGCTGCCGCCTGGGAAATGCCAAATATCGCTATGTAAACACACGATGTGAGAAAGCTATTCGGTCTCGACAAGACGGGGCGCGGATCATGATGAGCCGAGTAGGGTCAATCTGCGCCATGGCGTTGGACAGTGGGTGCAGCGCTTGTTGGAAAGAGCGCCATATGCGAGCATCGCCGATATGAAAAACGAACACGGGGAACCGTCGCCCGATGAAACCGCCGGGGTGGTGTGGTGGAACTCTCTTACCGAGGCCGATCGGGCGGTTCTTGACCGATGAGGCCAACCATGATGCTTCATCGCTCAGGCTTCGCTGGCAGTCGGTCGCTGAGAAGAGCGAGTAGGGCTGGATTGATATAGAGGTTTTCCCGACCGGCCTTCATCTCCTGCAGCAGGCCGTGCTCGGCGACGGTCTTCAGATAAACCGATGCCGCCTGTCTTTTAGCGATGCCGGCCGCCACCAGATCGCCGATGCGGCAATAGGGATTCACGAAGATCACTTCGGCCAGCTCGCGCGAATAGATTTTCGGCAGGTCGCGTCTGATGCGCTCCGCGGTTTGATCGAGCAGGTCCCGGATGGCGCGGATGCGCGCCGTCGACCAGTTGGCCGTCTCTCGGATCGCTTCGAGCATGTAGAGGATCCAGTCCTCCCATGCGGACTCGGTCGTGACGGCCAGAAGCCGATCGTAGTAGGCGCGCTTGTTGCCGATGATATAGCGGCTGAGATAAAGCACCGGGATGTCCAGCAGGCCCTTGTCGACGAGGTAGAGCAGGTTCAGCACCCGTCCGGTTCGGCCGTTGCCGTCGGTAAAAGGGTGGATCGCCTCGAACTGGTAGTGCATCACGGCGAGCCGAATCAGCGGGTCGATGTCCTCGGCCTCATGGAAATAGCGTTCCCAGTTCGCCAGCTTGTCGCGCAGTAGCGCTTGCCCTTCCGGTGGGGTGTAAATGACCGCGCCGGTCGCATCGTTCATCAAAGCCGTGCCCGGTGTCGCGCGGATATCCAGTTCGACGCCCTTGATGGTCCGGCAGACGGCGATCGCCGTGGACGTCGAGACCGGGCGCTGTTTGAGCGTCTGAAAACCTTCGCTGAGGGCGGTGCGATAGCGCAAGGCCTCTTTCGTGGCAGGATCGGCCTGGTTGCCGGCCTCATTGGCGAAGCGGAACAGCCTGTCGGTCGTGGTAACGATGTTTTCGATCTCCGAGCTCGCTTGCGCTTCGAGCAGTGGAATCGAATTGATCAGGACCGCCTGGTTGGAGATGATCTGTCCCGACACACGGAGTTCCGTTAGTGCTGCGCGCGCCGCAATGCATGCTTTCAGCACCACCTTTGTCTCCACATCCTGGCGTGGAGGCAGGGGAGGGAGGTCGTTGTAGGGGCGGTCCGGACGGAACGGCATGTCGATCAATCCTTCTGCGATCGACATGTCGGGCGAATATGTCGTCGGCATCGACAGATCGTCGAATCATGTCGATAGAATCGCAATTTATCGACGTATCGCACACCTCGCAAGCCGTCCGTACAAATGCAGAAGATCGACCATTTGCAGGCCCGTAAAGCGCGATCGAGGCTTTTTGGGGAGGGAACGAACGATATGCAGCCGTTGCCCGGCGCCATGAAAACATTCGTGACGCCGGCGAGGCTCCTAATTCCACCTGTCTTGGCCGACCCGTCTTCGCCCTCGAGGCCCAAGGCAGTGTGCCACAGCCTTGGTTTGCCGCGCTCGACTGGCTCATAGCCGCCGTCTTCGAAGATGGTGACCGACTCGCACGCGCTCGACGATTGCGTCGCTGTGGCAAAGGGCGGAACGCACTGCATCGTCAATTAACTGTGTTTGATGACGATGACTACGCCTATGCCCGGCTTGTGGCGAACCGCTATCCCTCTTCCGGTTTATCTGCAGGTCGGGAATCCTGCACCGCTGATCACCCACGCGGGTCCTGGCGGCGACGAGGCCCCCATCGACGATTTGATGAGGCGCTTCCGATGGCTTGTCGACAAGGTCGCTGGGGATGGATGGTTCACGGCAACGGTCCTGCCGCAGTTGCATGTGCTGGCCTGGGGCAACAGGCGCGGCGTCTGACGAAGCGAAGCTAAACCTTTCTGCTCGCCACCGAGCAACCCGTGGTGGGGGCGATCGAGCTGACTTGAGATCAGGCTTGACGCGGGGCGTTCCATAGGTGATCGCGGTAAGTCGCATCCTTCATCGGCGACATGCAGAGCGGAGTGGCGCATTTCCAATTCCAGGACTTTTGGGTCAAGGGCGACACCTGCCCTTCAACGATAGGGCCCATGAAAGTCCGGCTCTTTCCATCTTTGGCGAAGATTTCTCCGGATGCCACCATATTAACAAAACTAATACGGGGTCAAAAAAACTTAATAAATTGATCACTTCCCAGTTTCCTCCCATCGTTTGGTATGCACTCAAATGAGCATACTCAACCGCAATTTGCCGCCTCCGGAGGACCAGCCCTTGGCCGGGACAGCTGGTACGAGATCGACCTCGGCGCGATCAGGCACAATTATCGCCAACTGCGCGCACATCTGCCCCATAAGGTAAAAATTTTCGCGTGTTTGAAGCGCAATGGATACGGCTGCGGGGCGGGACCTGTGGCGCGCGCTTTGGCTGCAGAGGGAGCTCACGGCTTTGCCGTCGCCACGTTGCCCGACGCGATCGCGATCCGCGAAATGGGGATCGGGCTGCCGGTCCTGCTCTATCCTGGTCCTCTGCTGGCAGCGGCAACTACGATCGAGTCGCTGGGCCTCACCGTCACCGTCTCCAGCCTGGACGAACTGGAATGCTGGCGCGCCGCCATGAGCATGACGCGCATCTTCGTCAAGGTCGATGTGGGCTTCTTCAGGGCCGGCGCCACGCCTGCGGAGATTGGCAAACTTCTCGCGACTGCGCACGCCTGCAACAACGTCGAAGTGCAGGGTCTGTACGCCCATCTGAGCGAGTTGCCCACATCGCGGCCTTGCGCTGCCCTTGACCAATTCGCCCGGCTTCAGCGGATTATTCAGGAAGTCGAAGCCTCTTGCACGCGTCCTCCTATTATCATGATGTCGAGTACCGAAGGTGTGCTTCGGTATCCCGCGATGGATTTCGATGCCGTCGATCCAGGTGCCTTGTTCGTCGGTATTCCCGAGACGGATCAACCTGTGCGGCCGGTCACCCTGCGGCCGGCGCTAAAGGCCATTTCGACCTCGCTGGTTTCCCTCAAGCAGATCGATGCATCTCTCGGCCCAACTCCAGACCTACCCGGCTATAGGCGGGGAATGACGATCGGGGTTCTGGGTATGGGCTGGGGGGACGGATTTCCGCGCCACGTGCCAGCCAGGGCTGAAGCGATGGTTAGGGGGCAGCGCGCACGCCTGCTTCCTCCCGCGCATCTCGAACACCTTCGCATCGATCTGACGGATGTTCCTGAGGCGAGGTTCGGCGATCAGGTACTACTGCTCGGGCAGCAAGGCAAGCAGACGATCACACACGAAGAAGTCGCCGCTCAATGGGGCACCGACCTGGTCGGTCTTTATGCTCAGCTCCGGGATCACGTCCCGCGTGTCTATGCATGAATGGACGAGGAAATGGAGCAATGCAGATGAACGCGTTCGGAAGAGCGCTGTTGCTCCTGCTTGCAAATTTCGCACATGGGGCCGAGCAGCAATGACAGCAATCCAGGCAATATCCTGCCACACTGTGGTCCCGGCCGAAGCCATCCATGTCGAGAACCTGCACAAGAAATTCGGCCAGTTGCACGTGCTCAAGGGCGTCTCGCTGTCGGCGCGCGACGGCGAGGTGGTCGCCATCATCGGCGGCTCCGGCTCCGGCAAGTCGACGCTGCTGCGCTGTATCAACTGCCTGGAAAATCCGACCAGCGGCGTCATCCGGGTCAATGGCGAGGAGATCAAGCTGAAGGCCGACAGCCACGGCCACACGGTTCCTGCCGACCGCCGGCAGATCGAGCGCATCCGCTCGCGGCTCGGCATGGTGTTCCAGAATTTCAACCTGTGGAGCCACATGACCTTGATCGAAAACGTCATCGAGGTTCCGGTGCAGGTGCTCGGTGTCAAGCGCGACGAGGCGATCGCGCAGGCCGAGAAGCTGCTTGGCCGCGTCGGGCTGGCGGAAAAGCGCGACGTCTATCCGGCGTTCCTGTCGGGCGGGCAGCAGCAGCGCGCCGCGATTGCGCGCGCGCTGGCGATCAATCCGCGCGTGATGCTGTTCGACGAGCCGACGTCGGCGCTCGATCCGGAGCTGGTCGGCGAGGTTTTGAAAGTGATCGGCGGCCTGGCGCGCGAGGGGCGCACCATGGTGCTGGTTACGCATGAAATGAAATTCGCCCGCGAGGTCGCGACGCATGTGATCTTTCTCCATGACGGCCGTCTTGAAGAGGAAGGATCGCCGGACGCGATATTCGGCTCTCCAAAGTCGCAGAGGCTTCAGCAGTTCCTCCGCAGAGTAGGCTAGCGGATGAAGACTAGAACTAACGCAACCGAAAAGGGGAACTATAACATGAACGTATTTTGCAAGATATTGGCAGCTGCGGCAGTCCTAAGCGCCTCGGCTATTGTTGCGCAAGCGGAGCAGGTGAAGGTGGGCGTTGCGGCAGAGCCTTACCCTCCATTCTCGTTCCTGGATGCTTCTGGAAAATGGGTCGGCTGGGAGATTGAAATCATTGGCGCGATCTGCGCCGAGGCAAAACTCGACTGCGTCATCACGCCCGTTGCCTGGGACGGCATCATTCCTTCTCTGACGTCCAAGAAAATCGATGTCATCATGAGTTCGATGTCAATCACAGAGAAGCGCAAGAAGACGATCGATTTCTCCGACAAGTATTATAGCGATAACGGGTACACGATTGCCGGTCCCAAGGGCGTCGCGATGGGTCCTACGCCTGAAGGCCTCAAGGGCAGGATCCTTGGTATTCAGGTCTCTACCAATGCCGAGGTTTACGCCAGCAAGCATTTCAAAGACAGCTTGGCCGAGATGAAAACTTACCAGACACAGGATGAAGCCAACCAGGACCTGATCGCCGGCAGGATCGACGCCATTCTGGCCAGCCCGCTTACCATTGATCAATTCATGAAGACTGACCAGGCCAAGGCCTGCTGCGAGGTAAAGGGAAAGGTTGCCAGTGATCCCGAGATTTTCGCCCCGGGCGCGGGCGCTGGTCTGCGCAAAGGAGACACCGCGCTCAAGGAAAAGATCAACGCCGCAATCAAGGGAATCCGCGGCAACGGCAAGTACGCCGAAATCACCAAAAAGTATTTCGATTTCGACATTTACGGCGACTGAATCCACAACTTCCTTGGTAAAATTGACCCTCGCAGAACCCTTCCCCCTCATCGGGGGACAGGGCGGCCTACCCCCTAAGACACCAGCCGGATGGCAGGCTCTTGGCGAGGGTCAATCCTCGACGCTATCTAGGAGGCGTTCTTGACCGACTCTCTGTTCTTGCCCCTGGCGCAATCCGGCATTTTCGACTTGCTTTCACCTGCGCCGCCTGGCTGGGGCGGAAATCTGCTCCAAGGATTCATGAATTCCATCGGCATCGGGCTGGGCGCCTTCGCGTTGGGATTGTGTATTGGCATTGGCGGCGCTTGCGGCAAGCTCTACGGCGGACCTGTGCAGCGCGATCTGCTCCAAGTCTATACCACCCTCATCCGTGCGGTACCGGAACTGGTGCTCATTCTGCTAATCTATTTCGCGGTTCCAGACGTGATCAACCGCCTCCTGGAGATCCTCGACTGCGGACGAATCGACGTCAGCGGGCCGATAGCAGGCATCGTCGCTCTTGGCTTCGTGCAAGGTGCGTACGCAACTGAGGTGCTGCGCGGCGCGATCCTGGCGGTGCCGCAAGGCCAAATCGAAGCAGGACGAGCCTTTGGTATGACCTCGACGATGCTGATGCGACGCATCACTCTGCCGGCAATGCTGCCCTTCGCAATTCCGGGTCTGACGAATCTCTGGTTGGTTGCCGTTAAGGGCACTGCTCTTTTGGCGGTTGTCGGCTTCAACGAACTGACACTGGAAACGCGACAGGCTGCGGGCACGACAAAAGCCTACTTCACCTTTTTCATGGCGGCTGGCGTCCTTTATCTATTGCTCACCTTGATCTCCAACGTGTTGATTGGACGAGTCGAGCTTTGGGCAAGGCGCGGGCAGCCGCGGATAGCGGAGAGCCGCTGATGGCCTATTTCCCAGCTATCTCCGGGAATCACCGACCGCTCGCCTGGTTTGCTCCACATCGCATTGCGTTGATGGCGATGGCGATTGCCTTGGTTCTCGCAGCAGTCGTCTTCATGCACTGGGACTGGCTTCCCGAATACTACCCTCTGGCGTTTATCGGATTATGGGGTTCGATCTGGATCCTCATCGTGACCTGCGTCTTCGGCTTCCTTCTAGCATTGCCGCTTGGGCTCGTTCAGGTGACAGGGCCTCGTTGGCTCAGCCTTCCAGCAAAGGCTTTTTGCACCGTCATTCGCGGCACGCCGTTGCTTCTGCAAATTTGGCTGCTCTACTACGGCCTTGGCTCGCTCTTTCCGCAATATCCATGGATCCGAGAATCGTTCCTCTGGTCCTTGGTTCGCCAGGCGTGGCCTTACGCCGTGCTCGCATTAACATTGTCCTTCGCAGGCTACGTGGGCGAGATCATGCGCGGTGCCTTCGCGGGCGTGCCGCATGGCCAGCTTGAGGCCGCACGCGCTTTCGGCATGAGCCGTGGGAAGCTCTTGCGCCGCATCTGGTTGCCACAGGCGATCCACAACGCATTGCCGACGTTGGCTGGTGAAACAGTCATGCAGCTCAAATCGACACCGCTCGTCGCCACGATTACGGTCCTCGACCTCTATGCCGTGTCACTTCGAGTGCGTCAGGATACCTTCGTCATATACGAGCCATTGCTCCTGCTCGCATTGGCATACATGGTGCTAACGGGATTGATCGTATGGATTTTCAGTCGCCTCGAGGCTCATATCCCGGTCCGCGTAGGGTGACGCGAAGCTGAAGCGGGCGCGGGGGGCGGTTGGTTTACCTCGACGGCACGAGAGCGTGGCCGCCAATCACGCAACCTGGCGTACATAATTTCAGAACCTCTCCTTCCGGAACCCGTCAGCTGCTTGTTCTCTGATTTTTCCAAAGCAAAGGTTCCAATGCAAAACTTCTACGATGCAACCGTTTCCCGCGTAGGCTATCCAACTCCCACGGGCACACTGGAAACATCGGTCTGCATCATTGGAGCCGGACTCGCTGGCCTATGCACCGGCTTGACTGGTCGAGCGCGGCATCGGCGATGTCGTCGTTCTCAAGGGCGCGCGTGTCGGCGCTGGCGCCTCGGGCCGCAACGGCGGATTCGTCTTTGGGGGGTTACAGTCTGGATAACGCGGAGCTGCTTCGCACGCTCGGCCGCGCTAAGGCTCGTCTCCTATACCGGCTTACAATTGACGCGGTCCACTTGATCCGCGCGCGGATTGCTCGCTCCTCTTGTGCAATTTCACGCCTTCTGCGAACAATCATCTCATGAACGAACACTTATTTGCCTGCTAACCCACACGTTCTTTTCTCAATAGTTGTTCACGTTCTATCACTTCAAGGAATATCTTGACGATTGTCGAGTGGCGTGAATATTTTTCGCTGCCCCGCCGCCAAAACACCACATAGTGGTATGACGCGGCCGGCTGAAACGGAATAACCACTAAATTGAACAGCTGGTATTGCTGCGCCATAAATTCGTTATCGACGGCGACACCCAACCCATGAGCCACGAAGGAAGCATCCAAACCTATCGTGTCCGAATGGATCTTCGGTCTCCCGGGAAATTCTCCCCGGCCGTAGGTCAAGTTACCCATCTTGTTGGAGGCGTATTCTCTCTCCAGGAGAATATGAGACTCATGCGCGACATCGTCCACAGTGATGACGTCCTTCTTAGCAAGCGGATGATCAGGATGTACGACACAGACGCTCCTGCTTTCGGCGATGATGACCCATTCAAAGAAGCGCTCGTCTAAAGGCAGCCGGGAGATTCCGATGTCAGCCTCTCCTGTCACGACGCTCTGCGCGATCTCGTCGTAGCGCTGTGCTTTGAAATGAAACTCCAAAGTCGGATCGAGCTCGTCGAGCGCAAAAATGATTTTTGGTACGAGCCCCAACGCAAGTATGTGCGGCGCAGCAACCGTCAGGCGATTTTCTCTTGTACGAAAAGAGTTGGCGATCTCTTGCTCGATGCGAGCCAGTGTCTCAAAGTATCTGTCCAGCCGATTGTAAATGTCTATCGCCCGTGTGCTCGGAACAAGGCCACGGCGGTCTCGCTCGAATAACTGCTCACCCACAGCGTCTTCGAACATTTTGAGATGCTGGCTGACCGCGGACTGGGTGATCCCGAGTTCTCTGCCCGCCCGCCTTGTAGAACCGGTCCTTATGATCTCCCGAAAAATCTGGGCCGACCTAAATCCCGCCTTGCTGTTTCGGCCCAGGATGTCTTCCATTGCTTTCTCCGAAATTTAAGCCGCCAAGGGTCGCGTGCTATATCAGTAAAACTAATATGGCGGCACAAAAACCTAATAAATTGACGAGCTTTGTGATTCCTCGCATCGTTTTGGCGTCAAAACGGGTGATCCAGAACATCGGGGAAATCCTCGGGCGAGATGGTGGATAAGGCGTCCAGTCTGGCGGTTCCGAGAGTTCAAAGCCTTCCGGTTCCATCTGAGTCTTTGCTGTCCCCGCACGGGGTCGCTGTGGGCCTCTTCTATACAGGAGTTCAAATCCAAACATGCTTTCGCCATTCACTCTGGTCCTAACCGGGCAATCTCTCATTCACCACGATGTTCGACATGTCTCCGATCAGAGCTTCGCCGCGATAAAAGAACTGATTCAAAAAGCGGATGTTTCGTTCACAAATTTCGAAGGCACCATTTTCGGCCGACACGGTGGATGGCCGCTGAAGGGTGCCTATTTTGGGTGCTCTCCAGCTGTCGTTTTGGATAGCCTGAAGGATATGGGTTTCAACGCACTGGCGCTTTCCAATAATCATGCGTTCGATCTCGGGCCTTCGGGAGTACTGTCCACCCTTGAGGAAGTGGGCGGGCGTGACTTTTTGCACGCTGGAATTGGCGTCGACCGCAGCGACGCGCGTAAGGCTGGTATGAAACAATTCGGTGAGAGGAAGGTCGCTCTCATCTCAATGGATGCCGGCCCTGGGCCGGACATTATGTATGCGGACAATGCGAGCGGCACTCGTCCTGCTCGGCCAGGCGTGAACAAACTCGACGTCTCGCGGGTCTTCGAGGTTGACGACGAAAAATTCGCCACCCTGCGTTCGATCCAGGAAACGTTTGTAAGCAACCCTATGGAGCGCGGAAACTACGCGCAGCCGGACGACCCGCGCGAACTGTCATCCTCCGATGAGATCGACTTTTACGGGACCATTTTTCGCAGGTCACCCGAGAACCGTCGCCGGATTATCCTTCATGAGCAGAGCTTACAAGGTCAGCTCGCGACCATCCGGAAGGCCGCGTCCGAGGGGGCCTTTGTCATCGCCTACCTTCATCATCACCATTGGGAACCGGATTGGCGCGAAGTCCCCGCGTGGGTTCAGACTTTTGCCCGATCTTGCGTTGACGCGGGAGCGAATGCGTTTGCAAGCCACGGCGCCCCGGTGCTGCAGCCGATCGAAATCTACCGGGGGGCGCCGATCTTCTATGGATTGGGGAATTTCCTGTTTCATCTGCCCGAGGGTGAGGACGAATGGGTTTCACATGATATCTGGAAAAGCATTGTCGCGACATGTGCCTTCGATGGCGACAACCGCCTAAAGTCGATCGACCTGCATCCAATAGTGATTGGCGGCGAGTCTCAGCTCAACGCCAATAACTATCACAAGCGCCTTGTCCCAGTGCTTGCCCAAAAAGAGCTGAGTTATTCCATGCTCGATGAGTTATCCCGGCGGTCGCAAAAGTATGGGACGACAATATCGCCAGAAGAGGCTCGCGTCATTGCACCTGAGTCCAATTCCCGTCAGACAACGAGGAGAGCCGAACATGCACAATGACTGTCTGGGCTTGCTCGAAGTCGCGCGCCGCGTGGATGTCAAGAGCAAGGACTACTGTGCGCTGAGTGACCGCATCTGGGCTATGCCGGAACTCGCGTTCCAGGAGCATCGCTCGGTTGCTGAGCAGATCGCCATGCTGGAGCGCGAGGGCTTTGTCATCACGAAAAACGTCGGCGGCATGTCTACCGCATTCGTTGCGGAACATGGGAGTGGCGGGCCCATCGTCGGTTTTCTGGGGGAGTTCGATGCGCTGCCAGCTCTCACACAAGTTTCAGGCGTAACAGAGCACAAGCATATCGCGAAGGGCGCGCCCGGGCATGGTTGCGGACACAATCTTCTCGGTTCCGGATCTGCACTCGCCGCCGTGGCGTTGAAGGACGCGCTTGTCGCGGACGGTATCGCAGGCACGGTGCGCTACTATGGCTGCCCGGCCGAGGAGAGTGGCTCCGGCAAAACGTTCATGGCACGGGCAGGCCTCTTCGATGATCTCGATGCCGCCTTCTGCTGGCATCCCCACATCGTCAACCAGGTGCAGACCGCCTCGTCTCTCGCCTGCATCCAGGCTTGTTTCCGCTTCACCGGGCGCGCTTCGCACGCGGCGTTTTCTCCTCACCTGGGCCGCAGCGCGCTCGACGCGGTGGAGTTGATGAATGTTGGGGTAAATTACATGCGCGAGCACATGCCCTCGGATGCGCGCGTGCATTACGCCGTTACCAACACGGGCGGCGATGCCCCCAACGTGGTGCAGGCGTATGCAGAATCACTCTACCTGGTGCGCTCGCCGCATTTGCCTGAGGCGGAGTGCCTGTTCGATCGCCTGAAAAAAATATCCGAAGGCGCGGCGTTGATGACGGAAACCTCGGTGGCGGTACAGATCATGGACGCGAACTCGAACGTTCTGCCAAACATGGTGCTGCAGGAGGTCATGTACGAGAACATGGAGCGGCTTGGCGGTCCTGGCTTTGACGCGACGGATTATGCCTTCGCCGACCAACTGCAGAAGAACGCCCTCACGAAGGAAGAGATCGCATCAAGCGTTGCGCCTCACGATCGTTCGCTGGCGGGCCAGGTGCTGCATGAGGGGCTGCTTCCTATTCAGACGCGCGAAGAAGTAATGATGGGCAGCACCGATGTGGGCGATGTGAGCTGGATCGTGCCTACGGTTCAGTGCAACACGGCCTGCTTTGCCATCGGCACGCCGTTCCACACCTGGCAGATCGTCACACAAGGAAATCTGCCCGCAGCCCATAAAGGGATGATACTTGCGGCGAAGGCCATGGCTACCACGGCGGCCGATTGCCTGCGCAATCCCGATCTCATTGCTCGCGCCAAAATCGAATTGAAGGAGCGGACCGACGGGCGACTCTACGTCTGCCCTATTCCGCCGAAGATCACGCCCGACGACCTACGCGCTCAGGCGGCCTGAGCCCGATGTTACTAGCGTCATGGTTCTTACCGCGATGCATATCCCATCGTCACTTCTGGCTGGGAAGCAGACCTCGATCTGCCATGTCCCATCATTGTCCTCTTGATCGAACGTCGTCGCGGTCTGATGGATCTGTTAAAGCTATGCAAGAAAAGTTGAATGTCGTCCCTTGTGTTAGCGTCGACCGGATGAAGCTCGTTCTGGCGACTGGTGTCGAGCGCTTCCTCACTGATACATCAAAGAAAACTTCCGACGCTGGGAGTCCTTTGACAAGACGCCGCGAGTTGCCTCCTACAGTGCCGATGGGGCCATCGAGCAGATGCCCACCAGTGACGGTGGAACCTATGGTTTCAATACGTCAACGGCCATCCGAAGAATTCGCTCCCGGCGTCAGGCGGTGACCGCCTTCGGTGCGCTTGCAGACGTTGGCAACGGCTATCCGATCCTCCTCGCCGAGATGACGATCCTCACTGCCCTTCGGATCGCTGCAGTGTCGGCGATCGCCGCTAAGCACCTCGCGCCTGAGGGTGCGCGCACCATGGTGATAATCGCAACGGTTCCCAGTCCGAATTTGGGTTCTGTCGCAAACTTGGAAATTGGAAATGCGGTCGTGAACGTCCGATACGGCCTGTCCGTCAGTTAGCGAGGATATCAAACTGTTTGGCGATCGACTGACTGGCATTGTAGGCATATCTCGCCTGGCGCTTGCGCATCATGTGGATCATCTCGATGCCGGACAGGATGATGGCGACGCTCGCCTGCGACTTGAAACCGAGCATGCAGCGGATGCGGCGCTTGATGCACCGGTGATCCTGCTCGATGTCGAAATGACGGCCCTTTGAACATGACAAGCTCCTCGGAAACTGAGGAGCCTTCATGCCCTGGTTGCCATTACCGAAGAGTTTGCGGCAGATCCGTAGCTAGAGCGGAGCGCTTTGAGCGGTGGACGAAGAGATTGCGCAGAGAAGATCGAAGCGAAGCGCCATGCGAGCCTAAGCGGGGGCGCGCCGACGCGGATTCGGTTGCGGCGTTGGCCGGAGGGCGGCTGGGCATAATTTTCTCGCCAGGTCACGGAGACGTCATCGCTTCCGCTCTGTCGTAGCCGTTGAGCTTGTAGACAAGGCTCGAGACCAGCCAGCAGAGGACAAATATTCCGACAACGATGTAGCCGAAGATGGTCAGGTCGCCATTGACGTTGCCAACGACATTCCACACCCCTCCTTGCAAGCTCAGCCTGTCGGCAATCAGTCCAAGCGTCTCGATACCGCCGATGAAGATGGCGACCACCACGGATGCGGCCGTAATCGTCATGTTGTACCAGAGCTTGCGTATCGGATTCACAAACGCCCAACCGTAAGCGCGGGTCATCAGTACGCTGTCGATCGTGTCCAAGAGCGACATGCCGGCGGTGAACAGAGCCGGAAAGATCAATATCGTCCAGAACGACGTGCCGGCTGCTGCCTGCGCCGCCGAAATGCCGAGCAGGCCGATTTCGGTTGCGGTGTCGAACCCGAGTCCGAACAGAAAGCCGACCGGGTACATATGCCAGGAGCGTGTGACGACGCGAAACATTGGCCGGAAAATGCGGGCGAAGAAGCCTCGTCCGGCCAGCAGCGTCTCCAGATCCTCCTCGACCATGGGCTCGCCGCGTCGAGCTTTCGAAAAGGCCCGCCAGATGCTTTTGAGGATGAAGAGGTTCGCGATGCCAATGGCGAGCAGGAACAGGGCCGAGATGCAGGTTCCAATCATGCCGCCAATTTCGTGAAACCTTTCCAGCCGGCCTTGAAGGGCCGCGGCCGTCCCGGCGATCGCCAAGGATGCCAGCACGACGATCGTGGAATGGCCGAGCGAAAAGAACAGACCAGCCGAGAAGGGAGCCTTCTTCTCCAGCATCAGCTTGCGCACGACATTATCGATCGCAGCGATATGGTCGGCGTCGAAAGCATGCCTCAGCCCAAACGTATAAGCGAGCAAGGCCGTGCCGAGCAGGGCGGGATGATGGGAAAAGGCAAACCAGGCCCATGCCCAGGCGCCCATGTTGGCCGCGATCAGAAAAACGCAAGTGAGCACCGTCTTGCAGCGCAGATGATCGGGCCGGTCATCAAATAGATTGGCAATCATGATCTATGCCCCACTCGCGTAGCGCGCACCCGTGGCCAAGGATGACCAATCACCTGCGCAATCTTTTTGGCTTTTGCCTAGTTTTTGTCTGCGGCGGACGCAATCGCAGATGACTGACCGAGTGATCGCCGATGGCTGCGCAGCCAGCCGTACCACTGGTCGACACCCTCGCCGTTGCGCACCGACAAAGCTATCGCCTCGATTGCCGGGTTGACTGCCCGTGCATTGGCCAGTGCGACATCCATATCAAAATCGACATAGGGCAAGAGGTCGGTCTTGCTGATGACCATGAGGTCGGCTGCCTGGAACATGTTCGGATATTTGAGCGGCTTGTCCTGTCCCTCGGTTACCGAGAGAACGATGACCTTCGCATCCTCGCCGAGGTCGAACAGCGCGGGGCAGACGAGATTGCCGACATTTTCGATCAGCACCATCGCGCCGCTAGGTGGTCTCAGCTCCTGGAGAGCCTGCGCAACCATGTCAGCCTCAAGGTGGCATCCCGTTCCAGTGTTGACCTGAACCGCCGCTGCCCCGGCGGCTCGAATGCGTTCGCCGTCATTGGCGGTGGCCTGATCGCCTTCGATGACGAAGATCGGGATTTCGTCCTTGAGGTCCTGAATTGTCCGTTCCAACAGCGTCGTCTTGCCGGCGCCGGGCGAGCTGACGATGTTCAATGCCAGGATTTCCCGCCCCTCGAACCAGCCTCGGTTGCGCATGGCGAGCGTGTCGTTCTTGGCAAGCAAGCGGGCCTCAAGCTCGACGACAGTCGTCCCGCGCCCATGGCCATGATGATGCTTATGGCCGTCATGATCGTGGTGATGATGTCCGTGCTCATGGTCGTGCACATGCCCATCGCCATGGTGGTGGGAATGCGAATGGCCATGGTCATGCTCATGATCGTCGCGATGGTGGCCAGGGTGCTCGCTGGTGTGACCGCCCAACGGCCGGACCAGGCCCGTTTGTAAATTCAGCATCCTGGCGTTGGTGTTTGATCCGCATCCACAGGTCGCGCACATCAGGCAGCCTCCTCAAGTTCCATTTCCCTGATCTTCAGTTCCTCGCCAGCTAGCCGCTCAAGCAATCGCGAGCCGCAGCCACAGGCCTGGTAGAGCGTCGAAGTTTCGAATTCGACGCCGCAGCCGCGACAGCGGCAGCGGCCGGTGATTTCTCTGATCTCGAGCACCGCGCCTTCAAGCGCCGTCCCCTTCGACACGACATCGAAGCAAAAGGCCAGCGCATCCGGCATGACCCCGGCAAGACGCCCGACATCAAGCGTAACGCGTCTGACACGGCGGCCCTTCGCTGCGTCCTCCACGATCGAAACGATGTTTCGGGTGATGCCGAGTTCGTGCATGGTTCCTCAACAAATCCGCGGCAATTGCTCGCCAACCAGCATGTCGACGATGCGCTTGCCACCGAATGCGGTCTTCATCGTCACGCGTCCGGCTTCCCCGGGATAAGCGTGCCCGATGAGCATGGCGCACGCGCCGAGGGGGTGCTCACGCATCGCGGCCAGGGCCGCATCGATTTCGGCCGGTGGAACCGCGAGGACGATCTTACCTTCATTGGCGAGATAGAGCGGGTCGAGACCAAGGATCTCGCAAAAGCCGCGGACCTCTTCACGTAGCGGCGTAGCGGCTTCCTCGATTTCGATCGCGACGCCCGATGCCTCGGCCATCTCGTTGAGCACAGTGGCGATGCCGCCGCGCGTCGCATCTCGGATGGTGCGCGTTCCGGGAGCTGCTTTCAAAATCGTCTCGATCAGCCCGTGCAGCGGCGCGCAATCGCTCTCGATCTCCGTTTCCAGGGCAAGATCGCCGCGCGCCGCCAGGATCGCCGCGCCGTGATCACCGAGGAGACCATTGACCAATATGCCGTCGCCCGGCCTGATGGCGCCAATGGCAAGTTCGATCCCCACCGGGATCACACCCACGCCCGTCGTGGTGATGAAGAGCTTATCGCAGGCGCCGCGCTGCACGACTTTCGTGTCCCCGGTGACGATCGCGACGCCCGCCCGCAGCGCTGCAGCGGCCATCGACTGGGCGACGCGACGCAGCTCGTCAATCTTCATGCCTTCCTCGATGACGACCGCGCAGGACAGGTAGAGCGGCTTAGCGCCGCCCACAGCAAGGTCGTTGACAGTGCCGAAGACCGCCAGCTTACCGATGTCGCCGCCGGGGAAGAACAGCGGATCAACGACAAACGAATCGGTCGTGAAGGCAAGCCTGTCGCCCTGGGCAGCCAGCGCGGCGAGCTCGAAACGCGCCTGGTCTTCAAGCGCCTGCGGCTCGGCAGACGCAAAGGCGCTGACGAAGACATCGTCAATCAAGTCCTTCATCGCCTTGCCGCCACCGCCATGAGCAAGCGTCACGGCGGGCACGTGGATACGGCCGAGCTTGCGGGGAGGGGGAGACATGAGGTTCATGGCGCAGCCGGCACCGTGTCGGGCCGTTCCTGCCGCTTCACGCCGCCATATTGGTAATAGGCCGCGCAGGCGCCCTCGGGCGAAACCATCAACGCACCAAGGGGCATTTCGGGCGTGCAGAGCGTGCCGAATACCTTGCACTGCCACGGTTTGAGCACCCCTTTCAGAACCTCACCGCACTGGCAGGATTTCGGATCGGCGATCTTGATGTTGGGAATGGCAAATTTGCGCTCGGCGTCAAACCGAGCATAGTCATCGCGCACCCTGACCCCCGAATGGTCGATGGAGCCCAGCCCGCGCCATTCGAAGAACTCCCGCAGCTCATAAACCTTTGCCACGGCCGCCAGCGCAGGATCATTTCCCGCTTCGGGCACGATGCGCGTGTACTGGTTCTCGATCTCGGCGCGGCCCTCCTTGATCTGCTTCAGGATCATCCAGATCGACTGCAGGACGTCGAGCGGTTCGAAGCCGGCGACAACCATAGGACGCCGGTAGAAGTTGGCGATGAACTCGTAAGGCGCCGTGCCGATCACCATCGAAACGTGGCCGGGCCCGAGGAAGCCATCGAGATGGAGATCGGGGCTGTCCAGGATCGCTTTGATCGTCGGCACGATGGTTATGTGGTTGCAGAAAACCGAGAAGTTCTCGATGCCGTCGGCTTCCGCCTGCAGCACGGTAAGCGCAGTGGAGGGCATGGTGGTCTCGAAGCCGAGGCCGAAGAACACTACCTGGCGGTCGGGGTTCTTGCGCGCGAGCGCCAGCGCGTCCATCGGCGAGTACACCATGCGCACGTCGGCGCCGTCGGCCTTGGCCTGCATCAGGCTCTTGCGCGAACCTGGCACGCGCATGGCATCCCCAAACGTCGTGAAGATAACGCCCGGCTGTTCGGCGATGGCCACGCAGTCGTCCACCCGTCCCATCGGCAGCACACAGACCGGGCAGCCCGGTCCGTGGACGAGCTCGATTGCTGGCGGCAGCATGCCCTCCAGCCCGTATCGAAAGATCGAGTGCGTATGCCCGCCGCAGACTTCCATGATGTTGAGCGGTCGGTGCTTCGTCACCTCGATTTGGGAGCACAACTTCTCGATCTCACGCACAAGCGTTAGGGCCTTGTCGCGATCGCGGAATTCGTCGGCAAATTTCATTGGACTTTTTCCTTCCTGGCCGCGGAGCCGCGCTCATCCGCTAGCAGCGTATGCACGAGGTCCCACATGATGTGGTACGCCGCGACGTGGCACTCCTGGATGCGGTGGATCGAGGTCGACGGCACGATCAGACAATGGTCGACCGCGCCGGAAGACTTCATCTTGCCGCCGTCGCCGCCCGCGAGTCCGATCGTGGAGACGCCCATCTCCTTGGCCTTCACGAAGGCGGCAATAAGGTTCTGGGAATTGCCGCTGGTCGAGATGCCGATCAGGGCATCTCCCTTGTGCGCATGCGCGACGAGCTGGCGCACGAACACATGATCGAAGCCAAGATCGTTACCGACGGCCGAGATCATGGCAAGGTCAGCGACAAGGTTGGTCGCGGCCAGCGCCGGCCGGCCCGCCGTGACCGGATGAACGAACTCCACCGCGACATGGCTTGCATCACAACTTGAGCCGCCATTGCCCATCGAAAAAAGCTGGCCACCGCTGGAATAGACGTCGGCCAGCGTGCGCGCGGCGGCCACAAGAATCTCGGCCTGACCGCCGAAGAATGCCTCATTCGTTTCGCGCGAATCGCGTGCCTTTTCAGCCACCGAATGCAGCAGGGCCGTCTGCAGCTTGGCGGGATCCTGTGTCTTGCCGTGAAGAAACGGATAGAGTCCGCTTAATGTGCCTTCGTTCGACATAGCTGATCTCCCTAGTGAAGGGCGGATTGACGCATTGCCTCAATTTCGGCCTGCGCCTCGCCAAGTTCTGTGAGGATCTTCAACGTCTCAGCCGCCTCGTTCTCATCGATGCGGCTCATCGCAAAGCCGACATGGACAAGCACCCAGTCGCCGACGCAGCTCTCCACCGGGTGCTCCGCGTCGACGATGCAGGCGATGTTGATCTGGCGCCGGACGCCGCTCACGTCGACGGTTGCAAGCTTACGCCCGGCATCGTCGATCCTTATGATCCGTCCCGGAATACCGAGGCACATGGGCTTCCTCCTTCTGGCCGGACTTTGCCGGCGACCATAGAATGCGCGGCAGCGATCACCGCCTGACCGAGCGCGACGCCACCGTCGCCGGCGGGCACCTCGGCGTGGGTGAGGACCTTGAAGTCCATCTCCTCAATCCGGCGCAGGGTCTCCTCGAGCAGCACGCGGTTATGGAAGCACCCGCCCGAAAGGACGACGGTGTCAAAGCGCGGACCCTGCTCGTCGTCGCGGCGCGAAAGTTTCAGCGTCATCGCCGCAAGGGCCTCGGCCAGTCCCCTGTGAAAGCGCGCCGCCATCACGCCCACGGGTGTCTGCAAGATCAGATCCCCGAGCAGCGCGTTCCACATGGCGAGCGGCTCGATATAGGGCAGGCCGCTTCCCTTCAGATTGGGGATCGTGAGAGGATAGGCGAGTTCGTCGCCCTCCTCGGCCATGGCTTTCGGACAGACGATCGCCTCCAGCCGCATGGCTGCCTCGCCTTCATAGGCCTGGCGCTCAAAACAGATGCCAAGCGCGGCCGCGACGGCGTCGAAGAGCCGGCCGCACGAGGACGCCGGCGCGGAATTGACGCCGCCCTTGATCATGGCGTCGAGTGTAGCGCGCGGCTTGCCGGCAAGCGCCTGCAAGACTTCGAGCTCGCTGAAATTCATCGCAAGCTGGGTCCAGCTCATCTCGGCCATGAGGTGCGCGTAAAGATTGCGCCACGGTTCGCGCGACGCCTGCGCGCCGCCAGGCATGGCCACGGGTTTGAACGTGCCGAGCCTGTCGAAACCGCGATAGTCGGCAAGCATGAACTCGCCGCCCCAGATTTCGCCCGCTGCTCCCAAACCGAGGCCATCGAGCGCGATGCCGAGCACCGCGGGTGTATCCAACGGCCGCTCGTTTTCGGCCAGGCAAGCCGCTATGTGCGCATGGTGATGCTGCACCTCGAAAAGCGGAAGGCCTTGTGAATGCGCGCGCTGACGGGCCAGCTTGCTCGAGACATATTCGGGGTGCCTGTCGCAGGCCAGCGCATCTGGCCGATGATCGAACAGATCGCGAAAAAGCGCGAGGTTCTTGCGGTAGTCGTCGAAGGTCGCCGCGTCCTCCAGATCGCCCTGGTGCTGCGAGAGCACCGCGCGGCCGTCCTTGACCATGCAGAAGGTTGCTTTCATTTGCGGGCCGAAAGCAAGGATCTGCGGTGCGGATTCGAAACCGCGCGGCAGACCAATCGAGCCCGGGGCATAACCACGCGCGCGGCGAAGCATCCGCACCTTTCCAGCGGCCATACGCACCACGCTATCGTCGACGCGGTTGGCGATGTCGCGGTCGTGGATCAGCGCGAAAGGCGCGATTGGTCCCAGCTTTGCCGCCGCTTCGGCTTCGCCCTTCGCCTGCGGTTCTTCGGAAAGATTGCCGCTGGTCATCACGACTGGGCGCTTCATGCGGCGAAACAACAGAACGTGCAGAGGCGTCGAAGGCAGCATAAAGCCGTAGGTCGCCATGCCCGGCGCCACACTCTCGGGCAGACGCAGCGGCCCCGAAGCATCAAGCAGCACGATCGGGGCGGCGGCGGAGCGCAGCGCCTGTTCTTCCCCAGGCGTGACCCGGCAGTATTTGCGGATCACCTCCATGTCGCGCGCCATCAGCGCAAAGGGCTTGCGCTCGCGCCGCTTCAATTGCCTTAGCCGGTCGACGGCATCGGCGCGCGTAGCGTCGCAGGCCAGCTGATAACCACCTAGCGCCTTGATGGCGACGATCTCGCCTTTCTGGATCAGGCTCATCGCGGCGTCGACGTCATCGAGCATGGAGTGCTGCTCGTAACTCACCGCGCGTCCGTCGAAGCGGATCAGCCTCGCCTTCGGTCCGCAGGCGTGACATGCGATCGGTTCGGCGTGAAAGCGGCGGTCCGCCGGGTCGCCATATTCGGCGGCGCAATCGGCACAAAATGAAAATGGCGCCATCGTGGTCGTCGCACGGTCGTAGGGCACGCCTTTGACAATTGTCAGGCGAGGGCCGCAATGGGTGCAGTTGGTAAAGGGATAACGGTAGCGGCGCGCAAAGGGGTCGAGCACCTCGGCCGCGCAAGCGGCGCAAATGCCGGCGTCCGGTGAGATCTCCGTGCGGGCTTCGCCAGTCGTGCTTGCAATGATCCTGAAGCCTTCGTCCAGCCAGCCGACGAAAGGAGACACCTCGATCGTCTCAATGGCCGCCAGCGGCGGCGGCTCGCCGCGCAACCGCTCGACAAGACGAGCAATATCGTCGCGTGGCCCGCGCACGCGGATCAAAACCCCTTCGCCGTCGTTCAGCACTTCACCGTCGAGCAGAGCCTCTTGCGCGAAACGCCACACCGTCGGACGAAAGCCGACCCCTTGCACGCGGCCGCGTACGCGAATCTGCACGCTTTCGTGCCGGTCAGCGGCCTGCCGGGCGGGGAGGGCCGTCATGGCGCCGCCTCCCATATGAGCACCCGGTTGTTCCCGGTGTCGGCCACCGCAACCAGGTCCTCATGCACCGCGATCGCGAAGGGCCAGCAGAGACTGTCGCGAGTGGCCGCCTTCCAGCGATTGTCACCCTTGAGGGCGAACCCGCTCTGCCCTGCCAGCGTGGTTGCCGGAGCGTCCATATCGAGGCCCTCGAGCGGGAAGCCCACAATGCGCGAATTTGCGGTATCGGCGCAAATCAACGTGCCTTCGCGAACGGCGATGCCATAGGGCATCTGCAAAGCCCGCTCGCTCGGGTCGTACGCGGCGCGATTATGATCGATAGCCTCAAAGTTCTTCTGGCCGAGAATGAAACTCGCCGGCGCGCCGTCTGCATTGGGCATGCCGTTCCAGGCCATGATGCGGCTGTTTCCAGCATCGGCCACAAAAATCCTGCCGCTGGTCACTGCAATCGTATGCGGCCACCGCATGCCGGAAGCACTTGCGCCGGATCCGCCGTTGTCGTCGCGTGCGAACATGTCCGGCTGACCGAATACTAGATCCGCGGGCTGGCCGTTTGTCTCGGGTAGGGCGTTCCAGACCAGAACGCGTCGGTTGCCAGTATCGGCCACGAACAGACGACCGTCCGCAATCGTCACGCCATAGCACCAGTTGAGCGTATCAGGGCCCGCCCGGCACTCCCCGCGATTGGCGTGTCCGCCGCCGAAGTCTTTCTGCCCGAGCACCAGGTCCGCCGGCTGGTTGGAGTGCTCGGGCAGCGACGTCCAGATCAGGACGCGATGGTTCCACGCGTCCGCCACAGCCAGGAGGCGACCGTCACTGGCAATGCCGGTCGGCATGTTCAAAGTCGCGGGTCCGGGCTTGTCTCCAGCGTTGCGCCCTTCCGCGAAGAAGTCCGGCTGGCCGATGACAAAGTCTGCCGGCGCGTTGTCGGCTTGCGGGAGCTGGCGCCAACCGAGCAGCCGATGATGACCGGTGTCGGCCACAAGGAAAGCGCCGCCCGGCGCAAAGCAGACCCCGCGTGGCCCGAACAATGTGGAGGGGCCCGGCGCGATCGGCACCGGCAGGCCGTTCGCAGCGACATGGTGGCCGAGCACGATGCTGGCGCCGGCGGGATCGAGCAGCGGCGAGGCCGGCAAGGGGACCGGGCAAGCCGGCCGGAAAGCGGATGCGAGCGAGACGCGCGTCATCTGGCGAGCCTCACCTCGACGCGGTTGCCGATCACCTTGACCATGTGCGGCTGGAGTTGCACCTCGGGAGCAGTGAGGCATTCGCCGGTGGCAAGATCATAGCGGAAGCCATGCCACGGGCAGGTCACGATGCCGTCCTCGACCGCGCCGCCGTCAATTTCCAGGCCGAGATGCGCGCAGGCATTCTGGAAGCAGGAGACGACCGCTCCTTGCCGAGACAAAATTACGTTTTCGCCGCCGACCAGCTGGCGAAGCATGCCGCCCTGCGGGATCTCGTCGAGCCGACAAACCAGATGCCAACCGTCCACCGCACCAAGCGCGAAGGGACTGATGAAACGCACGCTGTCGTTAGCGCCGGCGCCTGATCCCTTGACCTGGAGGATGTCGGTGATTTCCGGGCAGGCCTCCTCCACCGCCTTTTTGACGCCGGCATGGAAGGTCAAGGCCGAGGCGGGACACCCGTCACAGGCCCCGGTGAAGCGCACCTCAATGGATGGCGGGCGCACCGATACGAGCTCGACGTCGCCTCCGTGGGAAGCAAGCATCGGGCGCACACCGTCAAGCGCTGCCTCGACACGTTCGCTCAAGCTCGGCTTGAGGATGTTGTGGTGTCGCAGCACGGCATAAACGATCTCGTCAGCGGCCGCCGTCTTCATCGCCTGGAGCGCTGCCGGATCAGCTTTCAGAGCACGGATCAGTCGCCGGAATGCCTCGCCCTGAAGGTCTTCTATGGCGCGCCGGTAGGCTTCCGCGGCAGCGCGCTGCGTCTCGTCCCAAGAAGCAAACAGCGCCTCCACCCGCTCGATGTCCCCGGTGTATCCGGCGAGCGTATCGCGTTGGGTCGGAACGAGATCGACGGCGTTCATCTGCCCATATTTCCTACCGGTACCGAAGGTCCTTGAAGAGGTACGGCTGCACCGCGCCGCCTACGAGGCCGGCCACCGCCGCGGCGGCTACGACCGGGACCCCGAGCTTGGCCAGGATCACGAGCAGGGCGGCGGTCGTCAGGGCACCTATCGCGGTTTGTCTGTAGACCTTGGCGGGCTCCGCAAAGAGCTTACCCTTGAGGAACAGGATGATCGAGCTTTTCGCCATTTCCCACATGCTTGCACCTCAGCCGATCAGAGCCAAAAGGATCAGGCCCACGACGATGCCAGACACGCCGCCGACCGGACCGTAGAAGCTGCCCATCATCGCGGCCAGCTGGTTGCCGATCGCCTTGCCGCCGGTTGCCATGCCGCCGATCGCGCCACCTATGCCCGATGTCATGATGCCGATTAGCAGCGCCAGCAACGCTACGCCTGCAGTAAGTTCCACTAATGTCACCTCGCGCTCCTTGTTGTCGTCAATTGAGATGGTGTTGGACAGACCCGGACAATCCGTCGGATTTCGTGGCTGGCGCCGAAAGCAGCTCCCGGTCGATCTGTTCGCAGGCCTCCGCCACGATGCGCGCTTTGTCGGCCTCGGCGGATGCCATGAATATCTCGCGACATTCGCGGTAATATTCGCGCGCAGCCGTCAGGTTTGCGCGATTGCCGTTGGCCGGATCCGCGGGATCGTCGGGAAGGTTCCAGAGGCAGTTCGCCTTGTTGGCGATCGTGTTGGCGTATTCCAGCGGCATGGCCGCGCGGGTACGCACCTTGAGCGCCTCGTCATAAGCTTCGAGCGCGCGCAGATTGTTTTCCACGATATGGCTGGACGAGGCATATTGCAGTGCGTTGCCGAGGTTGTTCTGCAGCATCGCGTATTCGGTGGGATGATCGATCAGGTTGACGATCTTCAGCCCTTCCTCGAACGCCTGCACGGCCAGCGCCTCGCGCATTTTGGCGCGACTGTCGGTGAAGGGCATGGACAGGAAGGCAGTCGCCAGATTGTTTTGCAGGATGGCGAATTCTTTCGGGAACCTCACACGGTCGAAGGTGCGCAACGCCCGCTGGTAGGCCGAGATGGCATCGGTGATGCGCGCCCTGTTCAACCCGGCGAGATTGTGGATCGCCAGTCCAAGGTTCATCTCCGCCTCGGCCAGCTCTTCCGGTCGATCGAGATCGGCAAAATAGTAGGTCGCTTTTTCCAACTCGGTTCGGGCTCTCTCGAGAGCATCGGCACCGCCGTTTGGCAGAGCCAGAAGTGCGGTTGCCCGGCGAGCGGCAATCCGTGTGCTCAGCAGATGCTCGCCGCTCGGACAAATAGCGCCGGCTCTTTCGTAGAGATCAATCGCGGCCTCGATCTCGTCGGGCGATTTCGGACGCTGCTGAAGACCCATGGCGATCTCCATGAGCATCTCGGCGCGATCCTGGAGCGAGGCGGAAGGGTCGTCGGCAGCCGCCAACGCGGCGCGCACTTCCTCGTCCACACGAGATTGCCTCACCTTTATCCTCCCACGCTGCTTGGTTGCAGCCTCTATTGCGGCTGATGCTACCAGCTTTTTGAGTGTTGTCTACTTAAATTACGATGTGCAAACTTAGTTTGCAAAGACGCCCCGACCGATGAAGCCGGCCTGAGAGCTGTCCCACACCACTTGAAGCTCGCGCTCTTCGTCATCCGCCATCCCGTTCGCCCGAAAGAAGTCCGGAGCGTGCGCCACCCGGTCGCCTGCCAGGTTCTTACGCTTGAGCAGATATCCTCCTGCCTGCGCCAGCAGCACCGGCAGGATGAGCAGGTCGGCCTCACGTCGCATCAGCACAATGCCGCTGATCCTAGAGAAATGCCGCTCGTAGGCTTCACCCGACAGATGCAAGCCGCCGCGGCTCACGCGCACGGTTAAAGTCGCATCGTTCATTGCTGTCCGGCCGCGAGGCGGTCCGCCACGATTTCCCCAATGCGCTGGGCTACCACCAAGGCCGCCTTGGCTACAGGCACACTGAGACCCAGCCCCAAATCCAGCTGCCCGGCCTCGATCAGGAATACGGTGACGTCGTGCGGGAAGGCTGCGCCGAAGATCTGCCGGCCGGCATGGAGTGCGGCATCCCAGCGGAAGTCGTGCAGATTGAGTCCTGGACAATAAGGCCGCGCCAGTTCGCGTCCCGGCACCTCGTAGATCGCGCCCGCTTCGACGCCGCTGCGGGCCGCATCAACCAGGATCAAGGACCGGCAACCGCGGGCGGCGAACATGACCGCCATGCCATCCGTTCCGGCATCCAGCAGCTTGACGTCCGGTCCTTCCAGCCCTGCGGCGCGCAGCACACGGATCACCTCTGGCCCGGCGCCGTCGTCTTGCCTGTTGAGATTGCCGCAGCCGACCACCGCGATCATGCTGGCCTGCCCGTCATATCCGCCAAAGCCGGCACGACCACTCCGGCTCGACCGGCAGGTCGAGTTCGGGAAGCTCACAGAACCTGCGATGCACCATATAATACATGCAGCTCTCACACGCCTGCTCTATTCCCTGGTGCTCGACCGGCCGCAAGGTGAAGCCCGCGATCACGAGCTTTGCCGAAAGTTCGGCCCCGGTCGCTTGTAGACGGCCAATGACGGCGAGCACATCGTCATGGCTGTCGGCTCGTGGGAATGCTTCCGTCTCCGGCGATCTCGTCAGTAGCAACTCAATGATTTCGCGAGACTGGGCATCGTCAATGGTCGTCATCGCAGCCTCCCTCCAGGGCACGCCTGCGCAAAAGGGAACGTCAGATGCGCCAGAGGCGGCACCACCAGTCCGCGTCGACCGGAACTGCCAACTCTGGCAAGTCGCACCATTCTCGGTGGACCAGATAATACATGCATTCCATGCAGCGTTGCCTGTCAGGCCCATAAGGATGATCGACAAAGCCACTGATGACCATCTTGGCCTCGACGTCGTTCGCATCGAGCTTGCGCAACTCGTCAAGAACCGCCGCGAACTCCTTTTCGGTTTCAGGAAAAGGTTCGGTCTGCGTCTCGAGGCCCGACTTCATGAGCTGCGCCATCTTGCGCAGCAGGGCATGCTGTTGCTCATTGTTCATCGGCTACCGTCCCGACATTTGGAGAGCGGGCCGATCGCCAGCTGATGCAGACGATCGGGCAGCGTCGTAGAACCGGCAGATATCTATGCCGTGCGGAAACGGGCAAGCTCCTCGCCGGTATTGGCGTCGTGAGCGTGCACGGTGCACACAAGACAAGAATCATACGAGCGACAGACATGTCCGACCTCCACAGGGTCGTTCATATCCGCAATCGGCGTTCCAATCAGCGCCTGTTCGATCGGGCCGAGTTCGCCGCCATCGGAGCGCGGCCCTACGTTCCATGTCGTGGGCGCAATGATCTGATAATTCTTGATCTTGCCGCCCTGCACCTCGATCCAATGGCAAAGCGCCCCGCGAATGGCTTCTGTTGCGCCCCACCCTTTGCCATCCTTTTCGGTCGGTTTGACATACCAGGGATCATTCAACCGGAACTCCCTGAGTGCGTGTTCGGCTTGCCGATATAGCTTGACCCCTTCATGCATGCGCGCGAAGTGGCGCAACATCACGCTCGCTCCCCCAAGTTTCTTATACATGTCCAGCACCAACGGATCATAGTGCTGCCAGCTCTCGCCATGCGTGCCGCCGGCGATCAGCTGGCGCGCCAGAGGACCTGCCTCGAGCCGTCCGTTCTGGTCGTGGCGCACGGCAACCGACCAAGAATACTTGTTGTCATAATCGACCGGGTTCTTGCCGACTGGCTTGGTCACGCGCTCGAACGGATGCATGCCGCCCGGCTCGTCATACCAGGCATGCCTGAGGTCTTCGCGCGTATAGACCTGGTCCATCAGCTTGTGCGTGTCGCTCGCGCCGTCATAGACGCCGCTCTTCATAAGGACCGCTGAGTTGCGGCCTTCAATCGTGGGGCGGTTATACTTGTCCTCATGGGGCAGATAGCCCCAAGAGACGTACTTGCCGTGTCCTTGGCCATATTTGTCGACGCCGACATCGAGGCTCATGCGCCAGAACATGCCAAGATCCGAATTGGCATGTTCTGGCCGCTCATCCAGCCAGGCCATGAAGTCGTCGTACGACTGGATCTGCTCATAGCGCTCGAAGGAGCAGCCGAGCCAGACCGGCTCCATCCAGTTGCGGCGAAAATGCTCCAGGATAGACCAGGCTCGGGTCACATCGGTCAGTGTCGGCGCGCACATGACGCCGCCTGGCACCATATAGCTCGAATGCGGCCACTGCCCGCCGAGCAGGGCGTAGATTTCGACCGGACGCCCGGAGATGGTCACGCCGAGCTCATAGTTGGTCCCCGTGAATGGCGACCAGCGCTTGACGGCCTCCTCATAGTATTTCGAATGGGAGTAGTTCTTGTGCGTGTAATCGATCATGAAAAGTCCGTAGTGATGCCTTGGCAGGCTCTGCAGGCTTTCCACGATCTGTCCCAGGTTGCGGGCGAGGATTGCATTGCGTGGCACCTCGGCCTTCCACGCAGTGTCGAGCGCCCAGGCTGCGCAGGTAAGGTGGGAGGCACCGCAGATGCCGCAAGCGCGCGGGGTAACAACGAGCCCCGCCTGCGGATCCTTGTCGCGCAGGATCACCTCAAAGCCGCGGAAGAGCTCGGCTTGCGTCCAGGCGTTGACCACGACGCCATTTTGGATGTCGACGCGCACGTCGAGATCGCCCTCGACGCGGCCGACGGGCGAAATATCAAGTGTTTGAACTGCAGCGGACATAATGTCTTTGACCTTTGTCGATCGGGTTCGGGAAAGCGCGCTTTAGACGACGAAGATGTCTTCTTCGGCCCAGCGCGGCGAAGCGGCCTTGGCGGCGGCGGTCAGCTTGATGTAGCCGGTCTTGTCGACGCCGGAGGGCATGTCCTTCGGCACGCCCATAACCGTCTGCGTCTTGAAGACGGTGCCCGGTGCCAGATCGAAGAACGGGAATTCCGGCTCTGTGCAGCCCATACAGGGCATGCCGGCGCGCGTCTTGGACGATTGCCGGTTCCACAACACACGATTGCACGGCGAATGGGTCATCGGGCCACGGCAGCCCAGGTCATAAAAGAGGCAGCCCTTGCGCTGGCCGAACTCGGTGGCCGACACCTTATAGGCGAAGTGCATATTGCGGGTGCAGCCCGTTTGGGTGAAGGAGGTGAAGAAGGTTTTCGGCCGCTGGAACTCGTCGAGGCTGAGATCGCCCGCGCGCCCGGTCGCGACCGCAACGACAATTTGCGTGATCCAGTCCGGATGAGCGGGGCAGCCTGGAATGTTGATCACGGGCAGTCCGGCCTTCGACTTGTAGTCCTTGCCAAGGAAACCGCCTTGGTTGCGCTTCAGGAATTGCAGGCCCTGGCTTTCGGAAGGGTTCGGCGCCGTTGCGGGTATGCCGCCCCAGGTCGCGCAGTCGCCGACAGCGACGACGAAATTGGCCACTTTGCAAAGGTCGCTCACCCAGTCGCGCATCGCGCGCCCGGCGAAACGGTTCCATTCACCAGTGCCGTTGGGAGCGTTCACGACCGTACCTTCGAAGACGAAGATGTCGAGCGGCATCTGGCCGGAGGTCAGCGCGTTCAGCAGCTTTTTGAGATTATCCCCGAGCTCCAGTCCCAGCGACGGATGCCAGAGCACGTTGATGCCGAAATCAGTGACGAGATCGCAGGCACTTGGCTCCTCCGCATTGAGGAACGACATCGTATTGCCCGAGCAGGCTCCGCCCTGGAGCCATAGAAGATTGGCCATGAATTTCCTCCTCCGCTACGCTGCTGACCGTTAGGTGCAGCGCGTCTACGCAAGAGGAATTGCAAGCAACATGCCAAGTCAGGTCGCGCTAAGAAAATCGTTGTAACTCAGCGGCTTAAGGGAACCAGTCGTGTGTTGCGTTGCAACATTCTTCTTCGCTGATGTGCAAACTAACTTGGCAGGTGGAAAGTTCGTTTGTGGCCGTTTGTCGGCCGCTTAGCCGTGACGGTTGCCGCATGCCGGGCAGGCGACCTCCAGAAGATAGCCGTACCAGATACCTCTGCAGCGGCTGCACCAATGACCCGTTGTCTGATGCTCCGGGGCGCCGATTACATTGGCCATGGCGCCCACTCCCAGATATCGCGTCGGCTCAGCGTGCCGGGATGGCAACACACGCGACTGCGGAAAGCGCAGGACGGTCGTGCCCTGATCTTTCGGATCTTCGGTGGTCATGGATGCCTCTCAACCGTTTTCATTGAGACTGTAGCGCTTAATCTTGTTGGCAAGCCCAACGCGCGACAATCCGAGCTCGGCCGCGGTGCGGCTTTGGTTCCAGTGGTTTCGTATAAGGGCGCGCCCCACAATCTGCTTTTCGAGACTCTCGACCTGGTCCTTAAGCGTGGTCCCTTCGGGCACAAAGCCCCTTAAGCCGTCGCCCTGCTTGCGGGCAGAGGCGGTCGCGAGCAGCGATGGCGCCATGTTGCGGGTGGTGATGTATTCACCATCCTTGGTTAGCGCGACCATGCGGCGAATTTCGTTTTCCAGTTCGCGCACGTTGCCGGGAAAGCTGCACAGCGCCAGCTTCTCGAGTGTGTTGGCGGTGATACCAAGAACCTTGCGGCCCATTGCATCGGCATGCTTGGCGGCAAAAAACTCCGCCAACGGCCCGATATCTTCTGGACGATCGCGCAGCGGCGGCACCTCGAACTCGAAGCCCTTCAGCCGGAAATAAAGGTCCTGACGGAACTTGCCCTGCACGACGAGGTCCTGCAGCGGCTTGTTTGATGCGGCGATAATGCGGACGTTGCAGTGGATGACCTTGTCGGCACCCAGCGGCTTGACCTCGCCTTCTTGGAGAAAGCGCAGCAGGCTGACCTGAAAGGATGGCGACACATCTGAGATCTCATCTAGGAAGACCGTTCCTGCATCGGCAGCCCGAAACAGGCCGAGCCGGTCCGAAATCGCCCCGGTGAACGCGCCGCGCTTGTGGCCGAACAGTTCCGACTGGAGCAATTCGTCCGGCATGCCCCCACAGTTCTGGACAAGGAGCGGGCTTGCGCGCCTGGGTGAATTGTAGTGGATGGCGCGCGCAAGCAGCTCCTTGCCAGTACCGGTCTCGCCCTCGATCAGGATGGGCAGTTCGGTCGCAGCTGCCTGCCGCGCCAGATCGCACATCTCTGCCATTTTTTCGCTTGCATAGACGAGTTTTTCGAACTGGTGGCTTTCTGGCCTGAACACGGGGTCACGGCGCTCCCCGAACATCAGAGGCCCCGAAATCTTGAACTCCCGAGACAGAATACGATGGCGGCGATGAAGTTCACGCGCTTCCAGGGCCCGCTCAACGGCTAAACCGAGCTGCGCCGGGTCGAGAGGGGTCAGAAGGAACTGATAAATCGCTGCCTTGGAAAGCGCTTGGTAAGACAACGAGGAGGGCGCCGGTGTCACATAGACGCGCATGATGTCCGGGTGAGACACGCGCAACCGGGTGAGGAAATCAAGACCCACAGTCTCATCCTGTCGATCCTCCGCGACCGCCAAATCGACATGGATGCTGCTCATCGTTGTCAGTGCCTCGGCCGGACTGCCAACCGGCAGCACCCGATAGGCGTACCGCTCCGACAGCACCTCAAGGCTATCCGCCCAATCGCTGCCTCGACGAGCTACAATGACGACTGTACCGGAATGGTCCATGAAACCATGTTTCCAAAATGTCTACTTGATTAGCAGCTTGCCCCTTGCTGCGCAACGACGAGCTGGCCCAGACAGCAGTTCGACGGTTTCGAAACGGCGAAGCTCCGATAGCAGTGCTAGACAACATTTCCTTGGACGAGCGCAGTGCGCGAGCGCCTGCCGCAATGGGTCAAGGGTTCCGTTCAGCCGGTCATCGCAGACCGTTAAGCTCGTTCGCGCGTAAGCAGACGACTAAGCTCGATCGGCTGGGCCATCAGGGAAGTGTAAGGACGGAACTCTGCCGATGACCATGGCATCGCCAGATTGCGCAAAATCAGATCGGCACCGCTAAAATCTTCATGACAGCTGAACTGGCTGGGGGTGATGATGGTGCGCATGCCTGAGCCGATTGCTGCCAGAAGCCCATTTCTGGAGTCCTCGATACAAATGCATTGCGATCCTTCCAGCCCGAGATCTGACAGCACCAAACGATAGACCTCAGGATCCGGCTTCTTGGCTTTGACGTCCTCACCGGTCCGGATGGTTGCGAAAAGTCGAGGTGCCTCATCGCCCAGAGTTGACTTAAGGAGCGACATCACGTTCACCCTACTTGTCGTCGTCCCGATTGCGAGCAAAAAGCCCTTGCGTCTGGCGTGATCGATCAAGCCCTCCACCCCGGGGCGCAGAGCGATGGCGCCCTCCCGGATCGCCCGGTTATAGAGATCCGTCTTGCGCGCGTGCAGGGCGACAGCATCGAGCTGGCACTGCATCCTGCAGCTATAGGCGATAATGCGTTCGCGCCCGCCCGCTATTGCGAGCAGCTCCGTATAAAGGGCGCTATCCCAATTCCAGCTTAGGCCGTGCTCCGCGAACGACTGATTGAAAGAACGCCGGTGCAGGTCTTCCGTCTCGGCCAGAGTGCCGTCAACGTCGAAGACGATCGCGCGAATCGGCATTATTGAGCCCTGCTGGCCGCGAAGAACTTCGGTTCGAGTTCATCGAGCCGGTCGATCACGACATCCGCGCCGAGAGCCTCTGGCGCGACGGCCGTATAGCCGCCCCGCACGATGGCGCACACCATGTCCGCTGCCCTAGCCGTTTGCACGTCGGTCCCGCTATCGCCGACAAGCACCGCCTCATGTGCATCGCAGCCGCAGCTCCTGCACGCGGCCAACAGCATCTCGGGGGAGGGCTTTTTCGGGTAGCCGCTGTCGCCACCGATCACAACGTCCAGTTCCGCCAGCAGATCGAAACGCGACAGAATAATGCGCGAGAAACCTTCTGGCTTGTTGGTGACCACGCCTGTCCGCAATCCCGCTTTGCGGGCAGCCGACAGGGCCTGTGCAGCCCCGGGCCGGAGCGTGGTCAAGCGGGTGAGATTGTCGGCATAGATGTCGATCATCGTCGCGTGGCGCTCGCGAAATTCCTGACGCGAAAGCGCGACGCCATGGGTGGCGAATGCACGCTCCACCAGTGCCCCGATTCCGTTGCCGATCATGCCGCGGACAGCTTCCAATGAATGCGGCGCCAGCCCGAAACCTGCCATCAATTCATTGACGGCCGCCGCGATGTCCGGAGCGGAATCAACGAGTGTGCCGTCGAGATCGAAGAAGACGGCGCGAAGCGACGAGCCTTCGATGTCCTTTACTGCGAGACTCATGCCGGTTCCCTTGCGGCCACCCTGTCGGCGGCGTGGCGGATCGCGGCTATATTGGTTCGGTAGGCGTCGGCAGTACCGCCCTTGAAGACGGCGGAGCCGGCGACGAGCACATTGGCGCCGGCCGCGGTGACCAGGGGAGCCGTCTCGGGCGTGACGCCGCCGTCGATCTCGATGTCGATCGGGCGTTGGCCGACCAGCGCCTTGACCCGCCTGACCTTGTCGATGACGGCCGGAATGAAGGCCTGGCCGCCGAAACCCGGATTGACCGTCATCAGAAGCACCAGATCGAGCCGGTCAAGAACATATTCGATGACGCTTTCCGGCGTCGACGGATTGAGCGATACGCCGGCCTTCTTGCCGAGGCTCCTGATCGCCTGCAGCGAACGGTCGAGATGCGGCCCGGCCTCGGCATGCACCGTGATGATGTCGCAACCGGCGTCGGCAAAGGCGGCGAGATAGGGATCGGCCGGCGCGATCATCAGATGACAGTCGAAGATCCTGTCGGTTCGATTGCGGATCGCCTTGATCACCGGCGGACCGAAGGTGATGTTGGGCACGAAATGCCCGTCCATCACGTCGAGATGGATCCAGTCGGCGCCCGCCCGCGCGACCGCTTCGACCTCGTCGCCGAGCCGCGAGAAATCCGACGACAGAACGGAAGGGGCGATGATGGTCTTTGCGGTCATTTGCTTTCTCCTTCGCCAGGATTCGGCGCGAACACCCGGCTGGCGGTGATGTCCTCGACCGAGATCGTCGACAGCGCCTTGGCGTCAAGCGGCCCGTTGGCGCTCTCGAACAGGCGGTTGGCCTGTCGCAGCCGGGCACGGTCGAGCGCGTTGCGGATCGAACGGGCGTTGGCGAAATGCGGCTGCGCGCGGCGGCGTGCGATGTAGTCGACCATCGCCCCGATTGCCTTAGTGTCGAACAGATAGTTTTGCTTTTCGAGCATTTGTTCCGCGATCCTGAGGAGCTCGTCGTCGGAATAGTCGGGAAAGTCAATGTGGTGGGCGATGCGCGAGCGGAATCCCGGATTGCTTTCGAAGAAGCGGTCCATACGCTGCGCATAGCCGGCGAGGATCACCACGAGGTCGTCGCGCTGGTTCTCCATCACCTGCAGCAGGATCTCGATCGCTTCCTGGCCGTAATCGCGCTCGTTTTCCGGCCGGTAGAGGTAATAGGCCTCGTCGATGAACAGCACCCCGCCCATCGCCTTCTTCAGGAACTCCTTCGTCTTGGGCGCGGTGTGGCCGATATACTGGCCGACCAGGTCATCGCGCGTCACCGAGACCAGATGGCCCTTGCGTATATAGCCGAGTCGATGCAGCAGGTCGGCCATGCGCAGCGCCACGGTCGTCTTGCCGGTGCCCGGATTGCCGGTGAAGCTCATATGCAATGTCGGCGTTTCGTGCGCGAGTCCCATGCGCCGGCGCGCCCGCTCGACCAGCAGGAGTGCTGCCGTCTCGCGGATGCGCCTCTTGACCGGGGCGAGCCCGATCAGATCGCGGTCAAGCTCGGCCAGGACGTCCTTGACGCCGGAGGTTTCGAATTCCTCGCGCAGATCGATCGCTGCCGGGACGGCGTTTTGAGGCGCTTCCGTTTCGGCCAAGGCTGGCGCCGACATGGCATTCTCCTCTTGTCGCGATGATCAGCCGTACCTTGCTCCAGCCGGCTTGTCGGCGGCATAGGGCTTGGTGGTGTAGCGGATCATGCGGCCCGCAGTTTCCTGCCGCTCGAGTCGGTAGCCGGGTTCCTCGGCGGGACGGTTGACGATGAAGGAGAGCTTCACCGATTCCCAGCCATGCGAGGCATCGAAAGCGACGACGCGGATATAGCGGTCGCCATAGAGCTTGCGGCATGCGTTGAGCTCCATCATCAGCGCCGCCGCGTCGGGATTGTCGAACATCGGGTGACCCCACATCTCCCAATAGACATTGCGCGGGTGCGGGTCGTCGGTGACCTCGAGGCTGACGGCCCATTTGTTGTCGATGCAATACTGCACCTGCGCGCGAATCTGGTCGTCGGTCAGGTCGGGCAGGAAGGAAAAGGCCCCTTGGGTGATGCGCATTGTCTGTCTCCTTATTCGGCCGCCGTTGCCACCGGAACGAAGTCCGGCGTGTCAGTCGATGCATAGTTGAAGGTCACATCCTTCCAGGTCTCGAGCGCCTGTTTCAGCGGCAGACAGTTCCTGGCTGCGTTCTCCAGGATCTGCGGACCTTCGCGCACGTAGTCGCGGCCCTCGTTGCGGGCGAGGATCATGCATTCGAGCGCGACGCGATTGGCGGTCGCGCCGGCCGCGATGCCCATGGGATGGCCGATGGTGCCTCCGCCGAACTGCAGCACCACATCCTCGCCGAGCAGGTCGATGAGCTGGTGCATCTGCCCGGCATGGATGCCGCCTGACGCCACCGGCATCAGCTTGTTGAGCGAGGCCCAGTGCTGGTCGAAGAAGATGCCGTTCTCCAACCGCATCGGGTTATAGTCTTCGCGGCAAATGTCGTAGTAGCCCCTGGTCGTTGCCGGATCGCCTTCCAGCTTGCCGACCACCGTGCCGGCATGGATGTGGTCGACGCCGGCAAGCCGCATCCATTTGGCGATCACGCGGAAGGAGACGCCGTGCGACTTCTGCCGCGTGTAGGTCGAATGGCCGGCGCGATGGAGGTGCAGGATCATGTCGTTTCTGCGCGCCCATTTCGCCATCGACTGGATTGCCGTGTAGCCGATCACGAGGTCAATCATGACGATGTTGGAGCCGAGTTCCTTGGCGAAGTCGGCGCGCTCGTACATGTCCTCCATGGTGGCCGCGGTGACGTTGAGATAGGTCCCCTTGATCTCGCCCGTCTCGGCCTGCGCCTTGTTGACCGCCTCCATGCAGTAGAGAAAACGCTCGCGCCAATGCATGAAGGGCTGCGAGTTGATGTTTTCGTCGTCCTTGGTGAAATCGAGCCCGCCCTTCAGCGCCTCATAGACGACACGGCCGTAATTGCGACCGGAAAGGCCGAGCTTCGGCTTGACGGTGGCGCCGAGCAGCGGGCGGCCGAACTTGTCGAGGCGCTCGCGCTCGACGACGATGCCGGTCGCCGGACCCTGGAAGGTCTTCACATAGGCGACAGGAAAACGCATGTCTTCCAGCCGCAATGCCTTCAACGGCTTGAAGCCGAAGACGTTGCCGATGATCGACGCCGAGAGATTGGCGATCGAACCCGGCTCGAACAGGTCGAGGTCATAGGCGATGTAGGCGAAATACTGTCCGGGTGCGTTCGGCACCGGGTCAACCCGATAGGCCTTGGCGCGGTATTTTTCTGTCGCCGTCAGCCGGTCGGTCCAGACCACCGTCCAGGTCGCGGTCGAGGATTCGCCGGCGACTGCCGCGGCGGCCTCGATCGGATCGACGCCGTCCTGCGGCGTGATCCTGAACACCGAGATTATGTCGGTATCCTTCGGCTCGTAGTCGGGCTCCCAGTACCCCATCTTCTTGTATTCCATGACACCGGATCTGTAGCGGTCCTTGCCGGTCACGGTTTCGGATTTGTTGGGCATGAGGCTGGTCCTTTTCCTTTGTTGGTGGACCGCCGCTCAGGCGGCTTTCGCGGTTGCGATTTGCGGATCGAGCTTTCCCGCGGCGTAACGTTTGGCCATCTCGTCCATGGCGATGACCTTGATCTTCGAGGCGTTGCCCGCGGTGCCGAAGCGTTCGAAACGGTCGCGGCAAAGGTCACGCATCGCATCCATGGCCGGCTTCAGGAATTTGCGCGGATCGAACTCCGAGCGGCTCGTCTGGGCGACCTTGCGGAACTGGCCCGCCATCGCCATGCGGCAATCGGTGTCGATGTTGACCTTGCGCACGCCGTGGCGGATGCCGCGCTCGATCTCCTCGACCGGGACGCCGAAGGTTTGGGGCATCTCACCGCCATATTTGTTGATGATGTCCTGCAGTTCCTGCGGCACGGAGGACGAACCGTGCATGACCAGATGCGTGTTCGGCAGCTTCGCGTGGATCGCCTCGATCACCTGCATGGCCAGGATGCCGCCGTCCGGCTTGCGCGTGAACTTATAGGCGCCATGGGAAGTGCCGCAGGCGATCGCCAGCGCATCGACGCGGGTGGCGGTCACGAAGTCGACCGCCTGATCGGGATCGGTCAATAGCTGGTCATGGGAGAGGGAGCCTTCGGCGCCGTGACCGTCCTCGGCCTCGCCCTGGCCGGTTTCGAGCGAGCCGAGCACGCCGAGCTCGCCTTCGACGGAAGCGCCGACCCAATGCGCCATGCACGCGACGCGTTCGGTGATGGCGACGTTGTAGTCGTAGCTCGCAGGGGTCTTGGCGTCCGCCAGCAACGACCCGTCCATCATCACCGAGGTGAAGCCATGGCGGATCGCTGAAAGGCATGTGGCTTCGCTGTTGCCGTGATCCTGGTGGATGCACAGCGGAATGTTTGGATGGATCTCGGTCAACGCCTCCATCATCCTGGAGAGCATAATGTCGTTGGCATAGGAGCGGGCGCCGCGCGAGGCCTGGATGATCACCGGCGCGTCACAGGTCCTGGCCGCCTCCATGATGGCCAGGCCCTGTTCCATGTTGTTGATGTTGAATGCCGGTACGCCGTAACCGTGCTCGGCGGCATGGTCGAGCAGTTGGCGAAGCGTTATCTTGGCCATATCAGGCGATCTCCATGTTGGGAACCTTGTTGCGCAGCGCCTCGATGCCGGGAAGGCTGCGTCCTTCGAGCCATTCGAGAAAGGCGCCGCCGGCGGTCGAGAGATAGGTGATGCGATCGGCAACCCTGGCCGCGGACAGCGCCGCGGCGGTGTCGCCGCCTCCGGCGATGGCGGTGAGCCGGCCAACCTGGACGAGTTCGGCGGCGTAGCGCGCCACCGCAAATGTGCCCCTGCCGAACGGATCGATCTCGAAAGCGCCGAGCGGGCCGTTCCACAGCAGGGTCCTGCATTCTTCCAGCACGCGGCCTATGCGCATGACGGTGGCACTGCCCACGTCGAGTGCCATCCTGTCGGCGGGGATTGCGTTGACAGGGACTTCGAGGGGAGTGGCCGTCTCATTCAGGTCATGCGCCACGACCACGTCGTCGGGCAGCAGGATCCGGCATCCGCTTTCCGCGGCCTTGGCCATGATTGTCCGGGCGATTCCGATACAGTCCCGCTCATGCAACGACCGGCCCACGTCGAGCCGCTTCGCGGCAAGGAAGGTGTTGGCCATGCCCCCGCCGATGATGAGGTGATCCATCCGCGTGACAAGCTGCTCCAGGATGGCGATCTTCGACGACACCTTGGCGCCGCCGACCAGCGCGGCCACGGGGCGCACGGGGTTCTCCAGCACCGTTTCGAGTGCCGCCACTTCGGCCAGCAGAGAAGGTCCGGCATAGGCCGGCATCAATCGGACGATGGCATGAGTGGAAGCATGCGCGCGGTGGGCGCAGGAGAACGCGTCGTTGACATAGATGTCGCCGTTGACCGACAGGCGGAGCGCAAAGGACCGGCTGTTTTCCTCTTCGGCTTTGTGGAAGCGTAGGTTCTCCAGGAGCTGGATGGTGCCCGCCTCGTGATGCGATGCCGCGTGCTCAGCGACCGTGCCTACGCAATCCGGCACAAAGGTCACGGGATATCCGCTGGCGCGCGCCAGCCGATCGGCGACCGGCCTGGCCGAATAGACCGGGTTTGCTTCTCCAGCGGGGCGCCCGAGATGCGTCATGAGGACGACCCTGGCGCCGCGCGCCACCAGATCGGTCACGGTCGGCGCGAAGCGGTCGATGCGTGTCGTGTCCGCAACCGTGCCGTTGCGCAGCGGGACGTTGAGGTCCGCCCGGACCAGAACGCGCCGGCCGGCGACGTCGACGGAACGGATATCGCCGAGGCCGTTCACAGCGCGCCGCCGATCGCGGCGGCCGTGTCCGCCATGCGGTTGGAGAAGCCCCATTCGTTGTCGTACCAGGACATGACCCGCACCAGTTGTCCATCGATGACCTTAGTCTGGTCGAGAGCGAAGGAGGAAGAGGCGGGGTCGTGGTTGAAGTCGGACGAGACCAGCGGCTGGTCCACGATGGAGAGGATGCCGGCCATCGGTCCGCGCGCGGCCGCGACAATCGCCGCGTTGACTTCCTCCACGCTCGTCGGGCGCAACGGCACGAATTTGAAGTCCACCGCCGAGACGTTGGGTGTAGGCACGCGGATGGCGACACCATCCAGTTTGCCCTTCAGTTCGGGCAGCACCAGCCCGACCGCCTTGGCGGCCCCCGTCGATGTCGGGATCTGCGACAGGGCTGCCGCGCGGGCGCGGTAAAGATCCTTGTGCGTGGTGTCGAGCGTCGGCTGGTCGCCGGTGTAGGAATGGATGGTCGTCATGAAGCCGCGCTCGATGCCGATGGCTTCATGCAGCACCTTGGCTGCCGGGGCGAGGCAATTGGTGGTGCAGGACGCGTTGGACAAGACGACGTGGTCCGCCGCGATCCTGTCGTGATTGACCCCGTAGACCACGGTCAGGTCGGCGCCATTAGCGGGAGCCGACACCAGCACCTTTCTTGCACCGGCGGCCAGATGGCTAGCGGCCTTGTCCCGCGTTGTGAAGATGCCGGTGCATTCGAGCGCTATGTCAACGCCCAGTTCGGCATGAGGAAGCTGCGCCGGGTCACGGAAGGCGGTGACCCGCATCGGTGCCCGCCCGTCGATCTGTATCGTGTCGCCGTCTATCGCTATCCGACCCGCAAAGCGCCCGTGGACGCTGTCGTAGCGCAGCAGATGCGCGTTGGTCTCGACGGGGCCGAGGTCGTTGATGGCAACGACCTCGACATCGGTCCTGCCGGATTCCAGGATCGCTCGCAGGATGTTGCGCCCGATCCGCCCGAACCCGTTGATTGCAACTCGTACCGGCAATGTCTCAATCCTTCTGCGTGATCGCGAGGGCGACTTCGGCGATCGCCTCGGCCGTAATTCCGAAATGCTTGTAGAGGTCGCTCGCCGGCGCGCTTGCGCCGAAGCCGGTCATGCCGACAAAGTCGCCCCGTTCGCCGATCCAACGGTCCCAGCCCATCCGGGCCGCTGCCTCGACTGCGATGCGCGGTGCCTTGCCAAGGACTTCGGCGCGATAGGCGCTGTCCTGTTCCTCGAACAGTTCCCAGCAGGGCATGGACACAAGCGCTGCGCGGATATTGTGACGCTCATGCAGCAGGTCGGCCGCGGCACGTGCGATCTCGACCTCGGAGCCGGTGGCAACCAGCGTGACGTCACGCCGGCCCATGGCCTCCCGCATGAGATAGGCGCCCCGGGCCGAGCGGTTGGCCCCGGGAGCTATCGTGCGCAGCATGGGCAGGTTTTGGCGCGACAGGACCAGCACGCTCGGCCGGTCTTTGGCTTTGAGCGCCAGCTCCCAGCATTCGGCGGTTTCGATGATGTCGGCTGGACGGAAGACATTGAGGTTCGGTGTTGCGCGCAGCATCGCCAGATGTTCGATCGGCTGGTGCGTCGGACCGTCCTCGCCGAGCCCGATCGAATCGTGCGTCATGACGTAGACGACACGCTGCCCCATCAGGGCCGACAGACGCATCGCGCCGCGCGCATAGTCGGCGAAGCAGAGGAAGGTGCCGCCATAGGGAACGAACCCGCCATGCAAGGCAATGCCGTTCATAGCAGCCGCCATGCCGTGCTCGCGAATGCCGTAGTGGATATAGCGCCCGGCAAACGCGCCCGGCGCGATCTTGCCCATGTCCCTGGTGATCGTGAGATTGGAGTGGGTGAGGTCTGCGGAGCCGCCGATCGTGAGGTCGGTTGCTGCGTTGATGATCGACAGCGCCATCTCTGACGCCTTGCGAGTGGCGACAGCGGTTGCCTTCTCGAAATGCTCGGACCGGAAGGACGCAAGCGCCTCGAATACCTCCGCAGGCACCTCGCCGGCAATGGCGCGGTCGAATGCTTCGCGTTGCGGCGTGCTCTGATGACGGCGCTCCCATGCCGTCCGTGCTGCTTCGCCCCGCCTGGCGACGGCCCGCCAGGCGCTCATGACGGTGTCGGGCAATTCGAATGGGGGATATGTCCAGCCGATGTTGGCGCGGGTCGCCTCGATCTCGGCAAGCCCCAACGGCGCACCGTGGGTCTTTTCCGATCCGCCAAGATTCGGAGCGCCCTTGCCGATCACCGTGCGGCAGGCGATCAGCGAGGGCTTGTCCGACCGCCGCGCCTGCTCGATCGCTGCCGCGACGGCTTCCGCGTCATGCCCATCGACGGCGCTAACATGCCAGCCGGCGGCGCCGAAGCGCGCCGGCTGGTCCATCGACGTGGCGAGGGAGGTCGGCCCGTCGATGGAGATGCAGTTGTCATCCCATAGGACGATCAGTTTCGACAGCCGGAGATGGCCGGCGAGGTCGATCGCCTCGTGACTGATGCCTTCCTGGAGGCACCCGTCGCCCGCAATGACATAGGTGTAGTGGTCGATGAGGTCCGCGCCGTAGCGCGCAGCCAGGATCCGTTCCGCGAGTGCCATGCCGACGGCGGTGGCGATTCCCTGTCCGAGCGGCCCCGTCGTGGTTTCTATGCCGAGCGCGTGGCCGTATTCCGGATGGCCGGCGGTGCGGCTGCCGAGCTGGCGGAAACGCTGCAGCTCACCGGTCGGCATGTCTGGGTAGCCGACCAGGTGATGCAGCGCATATTGCAGCATCGAGCCATGGCCGGCAGATAGCACGAAGCGGTCGCGGTCCGGCCAGTCGGGACGCGACGGATCGATAGTGATGAAACGGTTGAACAGCACCGTGGCGACGTCGGCCATGCCCATCGGCATGCCGGGGTGTCCGGAATTGGCCTTTTGGACCGCGTCCATGGCAAGCGCCCGGATCGCGCTGGCCATCTCCTGCTCGCTGCCGGCGAGGGGCGTCTGGCCGGTGATTGTTGCGTGGTCGTTCATGGCTTTGCCTTTCCTCACGAAGCCCGGCGCTTGCGCTCGATCAACTGCAGGATGAGCGGCGTCAGGATGAGCTGCATGGCGAGATCCAGCTTGTTGCCGGGCACGACGATCGAGTTCGCCCGGCTCATGAAGCTGTTGTGGATCATCGACAGCAGGTACGGAAAATCGATGCCGCGCGGGTTGGCGAAGCGGATCACCAACATCGATTCATCGGGCGTGGGGATCCAGCGCGCGATGAAGGGGTTCGAGGTATCGACGATCGGAACCCGCTGAAAGTTGATGTTGGTCAGCGAGAACTGCGGCACGATGTAGCGCGTATAATCCGGCATGCGGCGCAGGATCACGTCCATCACCGCTTCCGTGGAATAGCCGCGGGTCGATCGGTCGCGGTGGATCTTCTGGATCCATTCGAGGTTGATCACCGGAACAACCCCGATCTTCAGGTCCGCATGGCGCGCCAGATCCACCTTTTCGGTAACGGCGCAGCCATGTAGGCCCTCATAAAAGAGCAGGTCGCTCGGCTCGAATTCGCGCCACGGCGTGAAGCATCCCGGCGCGCAGTCGTAGAGCTTGGCCTCTTCGTCGTCATGGACATAGGTCCGGGTCCTTCCCGAGCCTCTTCTGCCGTACTCCTCGAAGATCTCCTGCAGCGTCTCCAGTTCGTTCGCCTCAGCATGAAAGTGGGTGAAGTTTGGATTGCCTGCCTTCTCCTGCTCGGCGACCTTGGCCTTCATCGCCGCGCGGTCGTAGCGGTGAAAGGCGTCGCCCTCGATGAAGGCTGCCGACACATTCTCGCGCCGGAAGATTTGCTCGAATATGCGCTTGACCGAGGTTGTACCGGCGCCTGAGCGGCCGGTCGAGCAGCAGCGCATTGCCCGAGATCCAGGCGGCCGTGGCGCCGCCGAGCGCGAACAGGAAGCCGTTGCGATGGCCCCAGTTCATGGACGCAGCCATCAGGCCGCCGATAATCAGCGCGCCGAACACGATGATGACGGCTACGGCATATTTCTCGAAATCGCTGCCGCGGCCCATCGCCGGCCCCATCGCATTGAGATTGGGCAGATCGTCCGGATCAAAGGGGCTGGCCGAGCCGTATTCGTCTTGACCGAGGGATTCGCGCATCATTCGTTCTCCGCTGGGCGGCAACAAACCATCAACGCTCGCCGAGCGCAACCGGGCATCGCCAACGCAGCCCTGCATTCGCCCATTGCCTGGTGCCGACGTGCCACGGTTTCCCGGCAGGGCTCAACGGCTGAGGGTGTGGCGCGGTTCCACGGCTTGATCTATCTGGAAAAATCGCTGCGCACGATGCCGTGCCGCTGCAGCTTGTCGTAGAAGGTCTTGCGCGGAATGCCGAGCGCCTCGATCGTGCGCCGGACATCGCCGTCGTTGCGACCAAGTGTCTCGCGGATGATCTCGGCCTCATAGCGCTCCAGCCGTTCCGGCAACGGCATTGCGGCGTCCGAATCGGCCGGCTGAGGGGAAGGGCTGCCGCCGATCTCCTCCAATCCGAGCACGAAGCGCTCGGCGAAATGGGCGAGCTCGCGGACATTGCCGGGCCAGTCATGTTCTCTCAGATGGCGCTGGACGGCGGCCGGCGCCGCGGGCACCGTGCGATGGAAGCGGGCCGCGGCGCGCTCGGCGAAATAGCCGAACAGCAGCGGCACGTCGTCCCGGCGCTCGCGCAGCGGCGGGATCGAGAGCGTCACCACATTGAGCCGGTAATAGAGGTCCTCGCGGAAAGCGCCGCGCTGGCTCGCGTCGCCGAGATCGACCTTGGCGGCGGCGACGACGCGCAGGTCGACCGGCCGGACCTCGTTGGTACCGAGCGGCGTCACCTCGCGCATTTCCAGCACGCGCAGCATCTGCACCTGCGTCGAGGCCGGCATGCTTTCGATCTCGTCGAGGAACAGCGTGCCGCCGCTCGAATGCTCGATGCGGCCGACGCGCTTCTTCTGCGCGCCGGTGAAGGCGCCGGCCTCATGGCCGAACAATTCGCTCTCGATCACCGTCTCCGGCAGCGTGCCGCAGTTGAGCGCCACGAAATTGCCCTTGGCGCGGCGGCTCCAGCGATGCAGCAGGCTCGCCACCACCTCCTTGCCGGAGCCGGTCTCGCCGGTCACCAGCACGTCGACATCGGTGTCCGCGATTTGCCTCAGCGTGCGGCGCAGCCGCTCCATCGCCGGCGTCTGGCCGATCAGCGGCAATCCCTCCTGCGCCTGCTCGGCCGCCTCGCGCAAGGCGCGGTTCTCCATCACCAGGCGGCGCTTCTCCGCCGCGCGCCATACACTTTGCGCCAGCCGGTCGGCGGCGAACGGCTTGGTGATGAAGTCGTAGGCGCCGTCCTTGATCGCCTTGACCGCCATGGCGATATCGCCGTGGCCGGTGACGAGGATGACGGGGATATCCGGATCAAGGTCGACCACGCGGTCGAAGAGCTGCAGTCCGTCCATCTCAGGCATGCGGATGTCAGACACCACGACGCCGGCAAAGCTCGCCTCGAGGCCGGCAAGTGCCTCGCTTGCCGAGGCAAAGGCTGAAACAGCAAAGCCGGCGAGCTCCAGCGTCTGCCGCGTCGCCTTGAGCAGGTCGCTGTCGTCGTCAATCAGGATGACCGGGTTGCCGTTCATGATGCCACGCCAGCTTTCGAGAAATGGACGGTGAAGCGGGTGCCCTGCTCGCTGCTCGACACCTCGATGCGCCCGCCATAGTCGGCCACGATATCCTTGGAGATGACGAGGCCAAGCCCGAGCCCCCTTTCCTTCGACGTGTTGAACGGTGTGAACAGCGATTTCAGGATCGCGGGCGGAATGCCAGGGCCGTTGTCGGAGACGATCAGCGCAACGCCGTCGGCGGTTTCGGACGCGGACACTTCGACCCGCGCGTCGTCGCGGCCCTCGAGCGCTTCCAGCGCGTTCTGGAACATGTTGATCAGCACCTGCTCCAGCCGCAGCCGGTTGCCCATTACTTTCAGCGTCCGCGGCGGCAGCGTGATCGCCAGCGCGTCCAGCCGGCCGGCAAAGCGGCTTCTGAGCAGCACCACGGCGCCTTCGATGACGCCACGCAGTTCGACCGGCTCGGCCGCCGTGCGGCCCTTGCGGGCGAACGCCTTCAATTCCTCGGTGATCGAGCCGATGCGCTCGGTCAGCGCGGCGATCGCGCCGAGATTCTCCTCGGCGGACTCATTCTGCTTGCGCTCCAGGAAGACACGGGCGTTGTCGGCATAGGCGCGGATCGTCGCCACCGGCTGGTTGATCTCATGCGCGACGCCGGCCGCCACCTGGCCAAGCGTCGCAAGGCGGTTGGCCTGCACCAGCTCCTGCTGCATGACCTGCAGCTTCGCCTCGGTGCTGCGATGATCGGCGATCTCGGCCTGCAGACGGTCGCGCGCGAGGCTGAGATCCTGCGTGCGCTCGACGACGCGGCGCTCCAGTTCGGCGCGCGCCGCCTGTTCGGCCGCGATCCGCATCTGGGCGGACTGTCGGCGCCACAACAGATAGGCGGCTAAGGCGATCAACGGAACGATGACGCCGAGTGCCAAGAGCCGCATTTCGCGCTGGGCCGAAGCAATCGGCGCTTCGGCCGGAACGAGATAGTCGAGCCGCCACGGTGTCGAGGGCACGGCCGTGGACAGCCGCAGATATTCCGCGTCGCTGCCGCCAGGCGTGATCGCATGGACCAGCGTGACATCGGGGCTGAGCGGTTGCGGCCTCGTGATCGGCAAAGCTACGAGCGGAGCGTCGCCGAACTGCTGGCTGGCGCGGATGTCGGCAAGCACGGGGGCCGCCAAGGGCGCCGTCGTCATGAAGCGCCAGGAGGGCACGCTGGTGATCAGCACCACGCCATGCTCGTCGCTGACATAGGCCGGGCGGTTGGCCTCATGCCAGTCGGCCTCGAGCTGGTCGAACTCCATCTTGACCACGACGACGCCGAGCGGTCCGGCGGCGCCGTCGACGCGGCGCGAAATATAGAGGCCCGGACGCTTGCTGACATTGCCGAGCGCGAAATACTCTGCCGTGCCGGATTGCATGGCGCCCGAGAAATAGGCGCGAAAACCATAGTCGTTGCCGACGAAGCTCACCGGCTCGCGCCAGTTGCTCGAGGCGATCGCGAAACCGTCGATGCCGGTGACATAGAGCACCGAGGCCTTGGTGCCCGAGACCAGCCCTTCCAGCTTGCGGTTCAGCACGTCGATCGAGGCGGGGCTGCGCTCAGTCAGCGCGTCATGCACCTGCTGGTCCTCGGACAGAAGCAGCGGCAGCGCCCGCGGATTCTCCAGCACCGCGCGCAGCAACGCCACCTTGAGATTGGCATCGGTGCGACCCTGCGCGGACAGCGCCTCGATCTCGGTCGAGCGGCCGTAGAGCCCGGCGCCGTAGAGCGCCGCCAGCACGATCAGCAGCGCTATTCCCGCAAACAGCAGCCAGGCGCGCCGCGCACGCCCGGCGAGCAGTTCGGGCGTCAAGGAGAGGGCAGCGGCATGGCGTTGCAGCATACCGCATTTGTGCATGATTTCGCACAAAGCACAATTCGATCTATGCGGATCACCGCACGGTGCGCGAGAAAAATACGGATCATCAGGCCGAAAACCCCAGCGGAATCAATGAGCGCGGCTTCGAGGTGGAATCTGGCACGCACATTGCAAAGTCATCCGCAGCAGTCGCGAGGCTGTGGAGGTCAACTGCCCCAGGGAGGTCGAGCTTTCTCGATCGGGGCTGAACGGAGGATACGATGCAGACAGCTATCGCTGCCGCGGAACCGCGCGGCAAGGTTCCCTTTTACCGGCATCTCTATGTGCAGGTCCTGGTGGCGATCGCCGCCGGCATCCTGCTCGGCCATTTCTATCCCGACTTGGGTGCTTCGCTGAAGCCGCTTGGCGATGCCTTCATCAAGCTGGTCAAGATGGTCATCGCGCCGGTGATCTTCCTCACGGTGGCAACCGGCATCGCCGGCGTCTCCGACCTGCACAAGGTGGGTCGGGTCGCCGGCAAGGCGATGATCTATTTCCTCGTCTTCTCGACGCTGGCGCTTGTCGTCGGCCTGGTCGTATCCAACGTTATCCAGCCCGGCGCCGGCATGCACATCAATCCGGCGACGCTCGACGCCTCGAAGGTCTCGACCTTCACCGAGAAGGCGCATGACACGACGATCGTCGGCTTCCTGATGAACATCATCCCCGACACCATCATCGGCGCCTTCGCGCAAGGCGATATCCTGCAGGTGCTGTTCTTCTCGGTGCTGTTCGGCGTGGCGCTGGCGTTGGTCGGCGAGCGCGGCCGCCCGGTGGTCGATTTCCTGCAGGCGCTCACCGCGCCGATCTTCCGCCTCGTCGCCATCCTGATGAAGGCGGCTCCCATCGGCGCCTTCGGCGCCATGGCCTTCACCGTCGGCAAATACGGCATCGGCGCGATCGCCAATCTCGCCTTCCTGATCGGCACCTTCTACCTGACGTCGCTGCTCTTCGTGCTGGTCGTTCTCGGTGCCGTCGCATGGTACAACGGCTTCTCCATCCTGGCGCTGATCCGCTACATCAAGGAAGAGCTGCTCCTGGTCCTAGGCACGTCGTCGTCGGAGGCAGCCCTTCCCGGCCTGATGGCCAAGATGGAACGTGCCGGCTGCAACCGCTCGGTGGTCGGCCTGGTCATCCCGACCGGCTATTCCTTCAACCTCGACGGAACCAACATCTACATGACGCTGGCAGCGCTGTTCATCGCCCAGGCGACCGACACGCCGCTGACCTTCGGCGACCAGATCCTGTTGCTGCTCGTCGCCATGCTGAGCTCCAAGGGTGCCGCCGGCATCACCGGCGCCGGCTTCATCACTTTGGCCGCCACGCTGTCGGTCGTGCCTTCGGTGCCCGTCGCCGGCATGGCGCTGATCCTCGGCGTCGACCGCTTCATGTCGGAATGCCGGGCGCTCACCAACTTCGTCGGCAATGCGGTTGCGACCATCGTCGTGGCGCGCTGGGAAGGCGAGCTCGACCAGAAGCAATTCGCCGCCGCCATGGCCGGCCAGTTGCCGGAAGAGGCGGACCTGGCGTTGTCGGGCGGTCTCCAGCCAGCCTGATTGGTCAGGCATCCTCCCGAGCCTGGATAGGCCGTGGCGCTCGCCGCGGCCTGTTCTTTTTGTCGGCCGCCGCATAGGGTGGCGCAGGCCGGCATCCTTCCCGGCGCATTCGAGCGTGAGGGGCCGGCGAATGAGCAGCGCGTTTCCCGAGATCTACCTTGCCCGTCATGGCGAGACGGAGTGGAGCGCCTCGGGCAAGCATACCGGCCGCACCGACATTCCGCTGACCGCGAAGGGCGAAGAGGCCGCGCGGGACGTTGCGGAGCGTCTCAAGGGCTTGACCTTCGAAGCCGTCTGGTCGAGCCCGTCGCAGCGCGCCTTCGACACCTGCCGGCTTGCGGGGTTCGGCGAGCGCGCGGTGAAGAAGGCCGACCTGCAGGAATGGGACTATGGCGCCTATGAAGGCGTGACGACGAAGGAAATCCTTGGCCAGCGCCCCGGATGGAACGTGTTTCGCGACGGCTGCCCGGGCGGCGAGACGGCGAAGGACGTCGGCGCCCGGGCCGATGCCGTCATCGCCGAGGCTCGCGCCGTTGCCGGCAATGTGCTGATCTTTTCGAGCGCGCATTTCCTGCGCGTGCTTGCGGCGCGCTGGGTTGGTCTACCGCCGCAGGGCGGCGCGCATTTCGTGCTGGATACCGCGAGCCTCAGCATCCTCGGCTACGAGCATGATCTGACCGAGCCGGTCATTCGCCGGTGGAACCAGGGATAATCCGGGCTTTATAGCAGATCGACCCTGGCGGTTGGCCGAAACGCTTTTCGTCATCCGCGGGCGGAGCAAGGAGCGAAGCGACGCGGCGCAGACCCGAGGATCCATTCCGTTACCTATCAGCGTTGCAGCGATTCAGAACGACCCCTGTCTCGCACCGTCTTTACCCGTTGCGCGAGGTCACGGAATGGATCCTCGGGTCTACGCGTCCGCTTCGCTCCCGCTCCGCCCGTGGATGACGAAGCTGAGGCGTTTCGACTAGACTCTGACCATCGCAAGCTCTTCGGCCGTCAGGTGGCGCGCCTTTCCCTTGGCAAGATCGCCCAACTGCAGCGCGCCGATCGCCACCCGCACGAGTCTCAGCACCTCGATGTCGAAAGCGCCGAGCAGGCGGCGGATCTGCCGGTTGCGGCCCTCGCCGAGCATGATCTCCAGCCAGGCGTTGCGTCCGCCGCTGCGCAATAGCTCGACCGAGCTTGCCGTCAGCAGCTCGCCCTCGACGACGGCGCCTGTACGAAAACGCGCAAGCATCGCCTCGTCCGGCACGGAAGCGATCTGCACATGATAGGTCTTGGCGACATGCGAGGCAGGATCGAGCAGGCCGTTCGCCCAACGCGTGTCGTTGGTCATCAGGAGCAAGCCTTCGCTCGCCTTGTCGAGGCGGCCGACCGGCGAGACGAAGGGCAGGTCGAGATCGGCAATGCAATCGTAGACGGTGCCGCGCCCTTCGGGATCGTCGCGCGTGGTGACCAGGCCGCGCGGCTTGTTGAGCATCAGATAGACCTTGCACTCGGCGACGATGCGCTCGCCGTCGACGGTGATGCGATCGCGATCTGGATCGACGCGCAGCGACGGATTGCTGACCACCTTGCCCATCACGCGCACGCGCCCCTCGGCGATTATCAACTCGGCCTGTTTGCGCGAGCAGACCCCGAGCTTCGACAGCGCTCGGTTGAGACTGACTTTCGCGCCAGCGGATCGTCGGGCGGCATCAGGCGGCGTCGGCATGGGCTTGCGTGTCATCGGCCGACAGATGCCACGCGGCGCGAGGCATGCGCAACCTGGTAGGTCAAATATTGACTATAGAGATCATGTTTTATAGTCAGCAGCTATCGAGGTAGAATCCGGAAGATCGACATGTGGGAGAAGGAGCGGGGATGTCACGGACAATCATGCCTCGCCGGTCCCGTGGCAGACCTTCCGCCAATGCACGGGACAAGAACGGGCGTGCCTCGGCGTCAATCCTCCCACATCACCCGGCGCGCCGCGCTTGGGCTTTTCGCGCTACCCTTCGCGGGCATTCGGCCGGCTGCTGCAATGAAGCGGCCGCCGCGCATCGTCTGCCTCGACGATGGTCTGGCCGAGACCTTGCTGATGCTGGGCGTCAGGCCGGTCGCCATCGCCGACCGCAAGGTCTGGGAGGACTGGGTGGTCGAACCGGCGCTGCCGCCAGAGGTCGCCGATGTCGGCACGCTGCTCGAGCCCAATCTCGAATTTCTTCAGCAGCTCAAGCCGGACCTGATACTCAGCACCCCCTATCTGGATGGCATCAAGCCGCTGCTCGGGCGCGTCGCGCCGGTGACGACCATCGGCATCTACAGGGAGAACGGGCAGCCCTATCGCAATGCCGTCGAAGCCACGCGGAAACTCGCTCGCCTGGTAGGTAGGGAGGCCGAAGGCGAGGCGTTGATCGAAGCGACCGAGGCAAGCTTGGCAAGGGTCGAGCGGGAGTTGGCGCCGTTTGCCGCCAGGCCGCTCTATGTCGTCTCCTTCATGGATCCGCGCAATGTGCGCGTCTATGGCCGGATGAGCCTTTTCCAGGATGTGTTCGACCGCATCGGCATCCCCAACCCCTGGACCGCCGAGACCAATTACTGGGGGTTCTCGACCGTCGGCATCGACGGCCTGGCGACGGTGGATGAGGCGCGTCTTGCCTATCTCGAACCTTTGCCCGCGGGAGCCGGCGGCAGGCTGACCGAAAGCCCGGTCTGGAACGCCATGCCCTTCGTGCGCAATCGCTCGATCATGCGCCTGCCCCCGGTGCTGATGTTTGGCGCTCTTCCCGCCGCTTCGCGCTTCGCCCGCCTGCTTGCCGAAGCGATGACCGCCCATGGCTGAAGACGCTGCCAGCATGGCGCAGAGCCGCACGAGCTTCGCCGGCGCGGCGGTCTCGCGCGCGGGTGGCTGGCCGCTTGGCGCCATCTTGCTCAGCGCGGTGCTCGCCGCATTTGGTTTGGCGGCGTCGGTCGCCAACCTTGCCGCGCAACTCCCGGCGTTGCTCTGGTTCGACGCGATGTTCAGGCCCGACATCGACGACATGCGGCAGGCGCTGATCCACTATGCCTTCCTGCCAAGGCTTGCCGTCAGCCTGCTCTGCGGCGCAGCGCTCGGCCTGGCCGGCACCGTTCTGCAGCAAGTGCTGCGCAACCCGCTGGCCTCGCCTGAAACGGTCGGCGTTTCCGCCGGCGCCTATCTGGCGCTTGCGCTGGCGACGCTTGCCGCGCCTTCGCTGCTCGCCTTCGGCCGCGAATGGGTGGCGCTCGCCGGCGCTTTCGCGGCGCTTGCGGCCGTGCTTGCGCTCTCCTGGCACAAGAGCCTGTCGCCGCTTTCCGTCGTGCTCGCCGGCCTCGTCGTCAGCCTTTATGCCGGAGCGATCGGCGCAGCGCTTGTCGTTCTCAATCACGAATGGCTGGCCGGCCTGTTCATCTGGGGCGCCGGCTCGCTCGGCCAGCAGGATTGGGTGACGACGCTGTGGCTGCTGCCGCGCCTGGGCTTCGCCGCGCTGGCGACCGGCCTGATGACGCGGCCGCTGACATTGCTCGGCCTCGAGGACGAAGGCGCGCGCAGCCTCGGCCTGCCGCTTGGCGTCTATCGTTTCGCCGGGCTCGGCATGGCCGTGGCGCTCATCGCCTTCGTCGTCGCGGCCGTCGGCGTCATCGGCTTCGTCGGCCTCGCGGCCGCGGCACTTGCCCGTATCGGCGGGGCGAGCCGGTTCGGTCAGCGGCTGGTCGTGGCGCCGTTGATCGGCGCCGCGTTGCTATGGGCCGCCGACCAGGGTGTGCAACTCGCAACCGGACCGCGGGGCGACCTGCTGCCGACCGGCGCCATCACCGCGCTGCTCGGCGCGCCGCTGCTGCTCTGGCTGCTGCCTCGCCTCAGCCTCGGCGCTGAACTTCCGGAGCTCGCCGCGGAGCGCCTGCCCAGGCTACGGCGCCCTGGCATGCTGCTCGCGGTATTGGGCCTCGCCATGCTCGTGGCTCTGGTTCTTGCTCTCTCTTGCGGACCCGGGCCGGAAGGCTGGAGCTTCGCCGTCGGCGATCAATTGCAGCCCTTGCTGTCCTGGCGTTGGCCGCGCGTGCTTGCCGCCCTGTCCGCCGGCGGCATGCTGGCGCTCGCCGGGCTGATGATGCAGCGTCTGACCGGCAATCCGATTGCGAGCCCCGAGGTTTTGGGCATCAGCGCCGGTGCCGCGCTCGGCATGGTGGTGGTGATGTTTGCCGTCTCCGATCCAGGCCGTCCCCTGCAGACCATGGCTGCCGCCATCGGCGCCTTCGCATCCTTGTTTGTCGTGCTTGCCATCGGTCGCCGCGCCGCCTACGCGCCGGAGCGGCTCTTGCTTGCCGGCATCGCGCTGACGGCGCTGTTCGACGCGCTGATCCTGGTGCTGACCGCCACCGGCGATCCGCGCGCCATGCTTCTCATCAACTGGCTGACCGGCTCGACCTCCGGTGTCGATCAAGGCTCGGCGGTCCTGACGGCGTCGATCGCGCTTTGCCTCTTGCTGATGTCGCCGCTATTCATCCGCTGGCTCGACATGCTGCCGCTGGGCGCGCCGGCGCTGCGCTCGCTCGGCGTCGATGTGGCCAGAACCCGGCTTCTGGTGCTGCTGATGGTCGCGGTGCTGACCGCCGCCTCCACGCTGATCGTCGGTCCGCTGACCTTCATCGGCCTGATGGCGCCGCACCTGGCCCGCCGCCTCGGCCTTGCCCGCGCCTTGCCGCAGGCCGTCGGCGCCGTGCTCGCCGGCGCGCTGATCATGGTTTCAGCCGACTGGATCGGACGCACGGCCATCTTCCCGCGCCAGATCCCGGCCGGCCTCGTCGCCACGCTCATCGGCGGCCCGGTGCTGATGTGGCTGCTGCGCCGCCGCTGAAGCTCGCGCTGTTCCAGATCGACGCGGTCGGCGAGCAGAAACGACCGGAACACGGTAGCGTATCGGAGCGGCCAAGGCTGATCGGACGCCGGGAAGTCACGGTTCCGGCGGCGCGCTCAACCGCCGGTAAGGGACGCCGTCGAAGGTTGCCGTCACGAAGCTCTGCACCGACATCCTGCGCTTGCGGCCGTCGCTGCATGCATAGACCGGCCAGCCGGCCTCGCTGCATTCGCTGGCCGCGCAGATGCGCGCAAGGCAGTTGCCGACGGTGAGCCGGAAGCCGCCCTTGCCGGCAAAACCTTGCAGCAGGCTGCCGTCGGCAGAGCGCCATGTCCGCTGGCGAAACTCCGGCCGCAAAGCCAGAGGTTCGAGAGGGACGGCGAGGTTGGCCGTACCGGTACGCGCCATGAGCTGAAGGCGGTAGCGGGCCATTCCGGTCGTATAGGCAGTCACCAGGTCGGACTCAGCCGAATAGGCGGACGTCGGGCCGGTGTTGTCGATGAGATGAGCCAGCCGCTCGCCCGCTTCTGTCGGCCTCACCAGGGCAACAAGGGCGGCAAAGGCCAAGCAAGCGCGCAACATCTCGATTTCCAGCAGCCATGCATATCCGGCGTGCCAGCGCCCCCGGCTGCCTTCCATACCATCCCGCCAATTGGTTCGCGGTGCAAGCCGCCTCAGCCGGTAGGGGACGGCGGCAGCTCGAACAGGGTGGCGCCGTTCTCCCGCCCCCGGTCGACATAGCCGATGACCCGAAACCATCTTGCGACGTCCGGTCCACGCAGCCAGCTGCGCGAGTGTACGGGAAGGTTGCCGGCGAGCGCCTGGATATGGCGGATGTGGCGCTTGCAGAAGCGAACGGTTGCCGCGCTGAAGAAGTCCTCCTGTGCGGCAAACAGCGTGTCGGCCGCGTCGCCGTGCTCATGCCAGGCGATGATGGCGACGGCCTTGTCGTCCTGGACCAGCGCATGAGCCCGGCCTTCCTTCAGGTTCATCATCAGATTGTCGTAGGCGGCCTTGCTGTCCTTGCCGGCCGCCAGGTACTCGTCCGACATTCGCTTGGACAGGCCGCGGAAAACATCCTCGAGGTCTCCGACCGTCGCTGCGCGCGCTCTCATTTCTCCTCCAGACAGCCCGGGAGGCAGTTTGCCCTATCGACGGGGGATCACCAAGCAAAGCAAATCCGCCGTCGGGCCGATGCGCGCAAATGCATTTCACAATGCCGTGATCGCCGTGCCGCCCCCGTGCGGCGCGCCGGCTTGAGATCGGGACGGCACCACCCCCTTATCACGCAATCAGCAAGGTCGTTGAGCGCCAGGGCCCGACATTCGCAACGACCGCAGATCCTTGTCGCCGAATAGATTTCGGATTATGTCCGCGCTCGAATGGACACAGGTGTACATTCGAGTTAAGGTCGCGCCGCGCGAAGGTCGATGGCCTACGCCAGCGGGACGGAATGGATTATGGACCTTCAAGGGCGAGGCGAGTTGATTGCGCCGGTTTGGCATCACGCCGGCGGCGCGGCGTCTCAATGCTCCTGCGTACCGATGCGATACCAGTCGCCTGACGATGCGGGCTTGAGCGCATGACAAGACACTATTCAGCGCTTTCGCTCTTCAAGGAAGGCGTCGCCGGCCAGACCGGCTGGGAAAAGGCCTGGCGTTCGCCCGAGCCCAAACCGCGCTATGACGCCATCATCATCGGCGGCGGCGGCCATGGCCTCGCCACTGCGTACTATCTCGCCAGGAATCACGGCGTCACCAACGTGGCCTTGCTCGAGAAGGGCTGGATCGGCGGCGGCAACACCGGCCGCAACACCACCGTGGTGCGCTCCAATTACTTCTATCCCGAAAGCGCGGCGATCTACGGGCTGGCGCACAGCCTCTACAAGACGCTTTCGAAGGACCTGAACTACAATGTGATGTTTTCCTCGCGCGGCATCCTCACCCTCGCGCACAGCGAAGCGGGAATGGAAACCGCGGCGCGGTCCGTCAACGCCATCCAGGCCAACGGCATCGACTGCGAATTGTTCTCGGTCGAGGACGTGCGCCGCGTCGTGCCGATCTATAATTTCAGCCTGGATGCCCGCTACCCGGTCTATGGCGGGACGTGGCAGCCCAGCGGCGGAACCGCCCGCCACGATGCCGTCGCCTGGGGCTATGCGCGCGCCGCCAGCCGTCTCGGTGTCGACATCATCCAGAACTGCGAGATTTCCGGCTTCATCATCGAAAACGGACGCTGCCGCGGCGTCGTCACGTCGCGCGGCGAAATCCGGGCCGAGCGGACGGGAATGGCGGTGGCCGGCCATTCGTCGGTGCTGGCGGCGAAGGCGGGATTCCGGCTGCCGGTCAACTCCTACGCATTGCAGGCCTGTGTGTCCGAACCGGTCAAGCCGATCATCGACACGGTGGTGATCTCGCCGGACACGGGCGTTTATGTCAGCCAGTCGGACAAGGGCGAGTTGGTCATCGGCGGCGCGCTCGACCGCATCCCATCCTATGGCCAGCGCGGCAACCTGCCGGTGCTGGAAGGCGTGATCGCCGGCATGCTCGACATGTTCCCGATCTTCGGCCAGCTGAAGATGATGCGGCAATGGGCGGGTATCGTCGACGTGGTCCCGGATTCCTCGCCCATCATCGGTGAATCGCCGCTGCGCGGCCTGTTCCTCAATTGCGGCTGGGGCACTGGCGGCTTCAAGGCGATTCCGGCCGGCGGCACGCTGCTCGCCCACCTGCTTGCCACCGGCAGCCACCACGACATCAGCCGGCCTTTCGATCTCGACCGCTTCGCCCGCGGCCGGCTGATCGACGAGGCGGCCGGCTCCGGCATTGCCCATTGAAGGTATAGAACAAGATGCAGCTCTTTCCCTGTCCGTTCTGCGGACCGCGCGAAGAAAGCGAATTTCACTATGGCGGCGAGGCCGGCAATCTGAGGCCCGACGGCAGCGACGTGACGGCCGAGCGCTGGGCCGGCTATCTCCATATGCGCGACAATCCGAAAGGGCCAACCCGCGAGATATGGGTGCATCTTACCTGCGGCGAATTCTTCGCGATGAGCCGCGACAGCGTCAGCCATAAGGTCTCGGATTCTTCCGCGCTCGGCGAAACGGAGAACGGCGCATGAGCGCTTCGCGTCTCCCCAATGGCGGCAGCGATATCGATCGCGCGCGCCGGCTGACCTTCACCTTCGACGGCAGGCGCATCGAGGGTTTTGCCGGCGACACGATCGCCTCTGCCCTGCTGGCGAGCGGCCAGGCCGTTGTCGGCCGCAGTTTCAAATATCACCGGCCGCGCGGCATCTGGGGCTCCGGCGTGGAGGAGCCCAACGCACTGGTCGACGTCGAGAGCGCCGACGGCCGCATGCCGAATGCGCGGGCGACGACGGTGCCGGCGAGCGACAGCATCGTCGTCAGAAGCGTCAACGCGTCGCCGACGGCTCTGGCCGACCGCAATGCGGTGCTGGACCGCTTTGCCCGCTTCCTGCCTGCCGCCTTCTACTACAAGACCTTTATGTGACCGGACTGGCATCTGTTCGAGCCGCGCATCCGCGCGATGGCCGGGCTTGGTGTCGTCGACCGCGACTGGAAGCCGCGCCGGGTGGCGGACCAGATCAACCATCACTGCGACGTCCTGGTGGTCGGCGCCGGACCGGCCGGCCTCACCGCGGCTGCCGGCGCTGCGGCGGCCGGATACTCGGTTGTCCTGGTCGACGACCGGACGCATCCCAACGGATCGCTGCGCCACCGCGCCGGCGAAGTCGATGGTGTCGAGGGGACGGCGTGGGTCGATGCGACGGTTGCCAGGCTGAAGAGCGGCGGCCACGTCGTGCTCACGGAAACAACCGCCTTCGGCCTCTACGATCACAATCTGGTCGCGCTCAACCAGCGGCACCGCGACGGTCGGCCCGACACGCTGTGGCGCGTGCGGCCGCGCCGCATCGTGCTGGCGACGGGAGCGATCGAGCGGCCGGTTCCGTTCGCCAACAACGACCTTCCGGGGATTCTCTCCGCCGACGCGGCGCTCAGCTATCTGCGCCGGCATGGCGTGCTTGTCGGCCGCCAGATCGTGGTCGCCACCAACAACGACAGCGCCTACGAGCCGGCCTCGGCGCTTGCCGCGGCCGGCGCCTCGGTGACGGTGGTCGATTGCCGGCGCGACGGCGGCGCGCAAGCGAGGACCGGCATCCGCGTTCTGGCGGGGCGGATGGTGGCGGCGGCGCGCGGACGCAATGGCGTTGAAGGCGTGCTGCTCGATGACGGCACGGCGCTCGCGGCCGACTGCGTGCTCGTCTCCGGCGGCTGGACACCCACCGTGCACCTGTTTTCGCAGGCAAAGGGCAAGCTCGCCTGGAGCGATCAACTGGCGGCTTTCATTCCGGGAGAGTCAATCGACGGAATCGGTGTGGCCGGCGCCGTGGCCGGCACGGTCTCGCTTTCCGAGACCTTGGCCAGCGGCGCAGCGGCCATCGGTTCGTTCGGCGCCGCATCGTTGCCCGCGCCGCGCAGCACGGGGGCGGAAGCGACCTTGGGCGTTGTCAGCCTATGGCCGAAGCCCAAGGCCAGGGGCCGTGTGTGGATCGACTACCAGAGCGACGTCACCGCCAAGGATGTCGAGCTGGCGGCGCGGGAGAATTTCGTCTCCGTCGAGCATCTGAAGCGCTACACGACGCTCGGCATGGCGACGGACCAGGGCAAGACGTCGAACCTGAACGGCCTGGCACTGCTGGCCGATGTCACCGGCCGCGCCATCGCGGAAGTTGGCACCACGACCTACCGGCCGCCATTCACGCCTGTCCCGTTCGCCAGCCTGGCGGGAGCGCGTCGCGGAAGCATGCATGCCCCGGTCCGCCGTCTGCCGCTGGAGGCAAACCATCGCGCCGCAAGCGGGGTGTTCCAGGAATATGGCGGCTGGCTGAGGCCGGCATACTACGGACGCGGCGAGGCCAGGGCTTCAATCCAGGAGGAAGCACGGCGCGCCCGGCAATCCGTCGCGCTCTTCGACGGCTCGACGCTCGGCAAGATCGAGGTGATCGGCCCGCGCGCGGCGGAATTCGTCGACTTCATCTACTACAACACCATGTCGACCCTGAAGCCCGGCCATTGCCGCTACGGCTTCATGCTGTCGGAAAACGGCGTCGTGTTCGATGACGGCGTTCTCGTCCGGCTCGACGAGCGCCGCTTCATCGTCTCGTGCTCCTCGTCGCATGTCGCCGCCGTCCATGCTCGTCTCGAAGAATGGCGGCAAGACCGCTTCGGCCGCGATGCCGTCTATATCCATAACGCCACCGCGCAATACGCTACCTTGACCGTGTCGGGTCCGAATGCGCGCAGGCTGATGGAAGCGCTCGATCTGGCTGCTGCGCTGGACGATGCCAGCTTGCCGCACATGGCCGTCGCCACCGGCCGCTTTGCCGGCGACGAGGTGCGTATAACCCGGGTCTCCTTCACCGGCGACCGAAGTTACGAAATCTCCATTCGCGCCGACCGGGCCGAGGCGCTGTGGGCAAGGATGCAGCAGGAGGGCCGCGCGTTCGACGCCGTTCTGCTCGGGCTGGAATCCTTGATGATCCTGCGCGCCGAGAAGGGCTACATCGTCATCGGCAAGGACACCGACGGCAACATCATGCCGCACGACCTGGGCGTGGCGGGGCCGCGCAGCAAACGTACAGGTGAATTCGTCGGCCGGCGCTCGCTTTTCACGGAAGCGGCGAACCGAACCGATCGCAACCAGCTCGTCGGCCTCGCGGTCCGCGAAGGCGAGGCGCCGCTGGCGACCGGCGCGCACGGCGTCGAGAAAAGCGGGGGCCGCCTCCGAGGCATCGGCTTCGTCACTTCGAGCTATCAAAGTCCGACCCTGGGGCGCCCGGTTGCCCTGGCGCTCATCGAACGCGGCGCAGCGCGGCACGGCGAAACGATCGACGTTCAACATCTCGGCGTTGTGCGGCAGGCCACCATAGCCGCGCCCTGCGCCTTCGATCCGGAAGGGAGGCGGCTGCATGCGTAACCTTGCCGAAAAGTGGCCGGCAGCGCCGGACTGGACCACCGCAACGCTGAACAAGGACGGCCTCGGCATGCGCACGCTTGGCGGGCTGAGCCAGCTCCTGGTCAGCGGCGACCTGACGGCCTGGTCGCAGGCTTCCGGCCTCGCGGGTGAGGGCGTCGGAGCCGGCGCGGTTGCCAGCGGCGACAGATACATGGTGCGGATCGCGCGCGATCGCGTTCTTGCCGTCGGTGAGCCGCCATTTCCCATCGCGGCCGGCTGGCACGAGGCCGGTTTCGCGGTCTCGGTCGTGGATGCCGGGCTGCATGCGTTCGAGATCGAGGGGCCGGGGCTGGCCGGTCTGGTCGCGCGGGGCACTGCGCTCGATCCGGGACAAGCAAGCCGCTCGGCTTCGATCCTTTTCGCCGGCGTCAATGTGCTCTTCTACCGCTTCGGCAATCCCAACCGGGGGCGTCTCCACGTTGACCGCGGTTTCGCGCCCTATCTTTGGGAATGGCTCGAACAATCGGCGGCGTTGTAGCGGCTCGCTTTCAGGTCTATCTAGCCGCGGTTAAATTAAATGTTGCCTGGCCCGCTATGCTCTCCGATTCCAGTGTTGAAGACGTCGTGCGCCGGTCCGGTCTGACCGGCAACACCAAGGTGACGCGCGAGGACTGGATGAAGCTCGCGCTGGAGACGCTGATCTCCGAGGGCGTTGAGGCGGTGCGCGTGCTCGCGCTCGGGCAGAAGCTGAACGTCTCCCGCTCCAGCTTCTACTGGTATTTCAAGAGCCGCCAGGACCTGCTGGATCAGCTTCTGGACCATTGGCGCAACAATAACACCCGATTCATCGTCGAGCAGGCCGGCCGGCCCGCCGCGTCGATAACGAAGGCCGTGCTCAACGTCTTCGAGTGCTGGCTGGACGAGAAGCTGTTCAATCCGCGGTTGGATTTCGCCGTGCGCGCCTGGTCGCGCCAGTCCGCCGAAGTGCACCGGATCGTGACCGAGGAGGACGACGCGCGGGTCGACGCCATCCGGGCGATGTTTTCGCGGCACGGCTACGCGGACACGGAAGCGTTCGTGCGGGCGCGCGTGCTGTACTTCACCCAGATCGGCTACTACTCGCTCGAAATCGTCGAGCCGGTGAGCAACCGTCTCTTCCTGACGCCGGCCTACCTGCTCACCCACACGGGCAAAGAACCGCGCGAAGGCGAGGTGGAGGCCTTCGCCGAAAAGATGCTGGCGCGAAGCCGCAACTGAGCAAGGCCGACTGATCGACGCTGCTGAGCACCGTGGGCCGCCACCACCTCAATTCAGGTCGCGCGGAAACTCCTTGACCTCTTCGCGATCGATGCGCGGAAAGTCACGCTGCGACTGGCAAGTGCTACAGCTTTCCTACTCCGTCGTGTTAGCTTTTTTTCTCCGCCGATTGGCGTGCGACTGCGCGACGGCGATTTTTAACTCGGGTGCGATCTCCAACGGCGCATTCTCTGCTCCATGTGGGTTCTGTAGCCCCTGGATGTGGACGGTCGGAAATGGAAGTTCGATGCCCTGCTCCTTGAAGACTTGGCGCAGGCGTACGTAGAATTTGCCTTTCATGCCGAAGGCGCCTCCCGGTCTGGTTGTCACCTTGACCCTCAATACGATGCCGTACTCGCCAAACTCCTGTATGCCCTGCATCTTGATCGGTACGAGCACCCAGTGCTTGAACTCGGGATCTTCCGCCAGTTCAAGGCCGATTCGCTTGATCAGTTTGCGAGCGAGGTCGATATCGGTGTCATAGCCGACGGTGATGTTGAATTTGTCGGTGACCCAGTCACGGCTCTGGTTCTGGACTGCCCCGAGTTCACCGAAAGGTATTGTGAACAGCGGGCCACGATGGTGGCGCAGCTTCACCGAGCGCAGCGAAAAGCTCTCCACCGTTCCCACATAGCGGCCGGATGTAATGTATTCGCCAACGCGAAACGCATCGTCGAGCAGAAAAAACACCCCCGAAATGACGTCCTTGACGATGGTTTGTGCCCCAAATCCCACCGCGACGCCAACGACGCCGGCGCCGGCGATCAGCGGGCCGATCTGGATACCCACCGAGGCGAGTATCATCAGCACCGCCATCACGACGATTACTGCAAGCAGAATGTTCTGGATGATCGGCAACAGCGTGCGCAGGCGAGCCTGCTGAGGATCGAGGGTCGGGACGTCCTCCTCGCCCATCACCGCGTGCGGTGTTTCGATGCCCAGCTTTCGTTCGATCAACGCTTTGATGATCGACCAGCCGAAATCGGCGGCAAGCGCAATGACGATGATATTGATCAGGCCGCGCAGTACGAGCATGGTCGTCGTATCGCCGTCTTGCATGGACTGCATGTCCAGACCCCAGATACGCGCGAGAAAATAAGCCGCCGCCAGGATGAAGATCATCCGGATTCCGCGATCGATGACAGCGATCGTCACCGCCGGGATCGTAGGCCGGCCAGCTTCTTCCGAACCCGGTCGCAGGACGAAATTGACCCCGCGCTGCGCCAGCACGATCGCCAAAGGCAGGAAGAATGCGGCGAAGGTGAACCAGAAGAGTATATAAAGGCCGGCGATGCGCTGCAGGAACAGAACGACGAAATAGGAAGTCAGCAACCACGTCGCTGCCGTATGATGCGCACCCTCTCGCTGTGTTCTTGGCCGACGCCAAATCGCAAGTAGCAAGAGCAGCAGCAGCACGAAATCGGCGCCCACCGACAGGACCATCATTCCGTCCCGGTCGATGCCGAGACCCGGCAAGAGGATAAACGCGGCGGCGAAGAAGGCGAAGACGCCGACGATCCGGGGTAGCCAATAGAACCAATGGTCAGCCGTCTCGTTTGTGATCGGCAAAGCGCGAACCTCGACGGCGTTCTCGACCTGCATGAAGGAAGGCACGAGCATGGCTGCGAGGTACATGCGCACAGCCGCTGTGGCGACTGCAGCCATCAGAAATGTCAGCACGATCTCGCGGATAAGCATTGGCCAGTCGAACAACATGAACGCGCCGGCGCTGCCCAGCGCGAACGAGACGATCAGCAGGCTGGAATAGAGCGTGCGGCCGCCAATCTTCTTGGCCCGCCCGATGGGTGTGTCCTTCGGCTGCGCGATGATCCAAAGACGAAACGGACGGGTGAGCCTGTACGTTGCCCAGGTGAGCGCCACGCCGGCAGCGATGAACATCGCGATCAGCAAAAGCACGCCGGCCGATCCCTTGCTGGACATATCGTCCATGGTCTCTGCCCGAACGCGCGCGAACTGGCCTGGCAGCAAGGGCAAAGTTCGCGCGATTCTTTCGATATGATGCTTGATCCCATCGAGTGCAGAGGACGCCATCGTATTCATCTGGCCCGGTGCGGCCACGGCGTTGGGCGACGCGTCGGCCGGCGGAGTTGCTACCTCGGCAGGCGCTCCCGTCGACCCGGCGTCCTGATTTCGTTGTCCGGCCATCCAGGCCTTCACGGACGGATCGTCGAGAAGCTCGAATAGCTGTTTGACCTTTTCAGGCGGTACGCTCGCCGGCGCCTGCGCCAGTGCCGGGCCAGCCAACAGGAGGGCGATCCCGAAGACAAGCGGCTTGGCAATCAGAGCTAACATCGCTGTCAGATCTCCGAGACGTCGTGGCAGGCGCGCCAGATTCCTGGCCCCCAATCGTCCAATCATGAGTGGCATCGTGCTGTAACCTTCCGGTCAAATCGGCAAGCAACGACATCTATGTCCGTTGTTGCCCTACCTTGAAGAAACCGATGTTGCGGGGCAAGACGTCATCGTTGCGAGTTCGCGCCGGGTACTTGGCGGTGTTTATTTAGCCACCGGAGCAGGGCATTCCGACCTCGGCCTCCGGCGCAAGCGCTGGCTGCCGGGACCTGGGCATGCAAGCCGGCCTTCGGAAGGCCAGGGACGATCTGCCGTTGGCCGAGATCGCGCAACGCACGGGTTTCACACATCAGGCGCATATGAACCGTGTCGTGACCAGATTGAAAGGCCTCTCGCCAGGCCGGCTGCGGTCCCGTGGGCGCGCTTCAGAATCGTAAAACAGAAAGGAGGGTCGATGCTCAAACGTCCGCAACAAGGCGATTTACATCGCGCTCGGCATCCTGCCCGACGGCAGCGAGGAGATACTGGGCATCTGGATAAGGCGCCAGGTTCTGGCTGCGCGTCATGAATGAACTGAAGGACCGTGGTGTCGCCGACATCTTCATTGCCGTCGTCGACGGCTTGAAGGGTTTTCCAGAGGCGATCAACGCCGTTTTCCCGCAGACGGTCGTGCAGGCCTGCGTCGTGCACCTGATGGCGCGCGAGATGGTTCCACAACAATAGGCGCCGTGCGACGCCCGGCGACCTTGTCCTTTCGCATGCCGATCAGGCATCAGGTATATTGGCGAGACAGCGGGATTCGCCTTCATCTTTTGGATACCGCTTTCCCCTTTCCGGCTCAGGCGATCACAAAGCCTATCTGACAGGCATTCCACAGAATACGTTCGAATTGGTGATAGCCGGCCACTTTCAGCCACGAGGCGCTGTCACGCGGCGGCTCGAATTGGACAACATTGTCGAAGGCTGTATAGCGGACGACGATCCGCTTGAAGGCACTATCAAGGAGAGCGTGCGCCATCCTTGGACGCTGTTGGGTAATACAAATTGAAAATTGCGCCCTCATGTTCCACAACAGGTAGACCCGCGTGGGCGGTTTCGGATACTGCGGAGCCGCCCACGGTTCTCAAGGCGAGAATTCTAAGAGACGTTCAACAATGACCCAGCACGCACAAGACGCTCGAATTCTCATGTACAGCCACGATACGTTCGGGCTCGGCCACTTGCAGCGCTGCCGGACGATCGCGCATTCCCTGGTCGAGGATTTCCACGGACTTCAGGTGCTTATCATTTCGGGTGCGACCATCGCTGGCGCCTTCGACTACCGCGCCCGTGTCGACTTCGTGAAGATCCCCAGCGTCATCAAGTTGCGCAACGGCGAATACACCTCGCTGGAGAAGGATATCGATCTGCATGAGACGCTGAGGATGCGCCAGTCGATCATCCGCCACACGGCCGAGACCTTCCGGCCGGATATCTTCATCGTCGACAAGGAACCGCTCGGCCTGCGCGGTGAGATCGAGGATACGCTGTCCTACCTCAAGACGCGGGGCACCACGCTCGTGCTTGGCCTGCGCGAGGTGATGGACGCGCCGCATCTGCTCGAAGCAGAGTGGGCACGCAGGGATGTGATGCGCAAGATAGGCCTGTTCTACGACAAGGTCTGGGTTTATGGTCCGCCGGATTTCTACGATCCGTTGACCGGCCTGGATGTGCCGCCTGCGGTCAGGGCAAAGATGAAGTTCGTCGGTTTCCTGCAACGGAGCCTGCCGCAGAACGAGTTGCCTGGCCACCGGCCCGAGGGCGACTATATCCTCGTTACCACCGGCGGCGGCGGTGACGGCGCCGAACTGATCCACGACGTCATCGATGCCTATCAGCAGGATCCGCAATTGCAGCATAGGGCGCTGATCGTGCTTGGGCCCTACATGCCGGCACGCAAGCGCAACAAGCTGCGCAAGAAGGGGGCCAAGATCCCCTATATCAAGATCATCGACTTCGACAACCGCATGGAGGAGCTGATTGCCGGCGCCAAGGCGGTTGTCGCGATGGGCGGTTACAACACCTATTGCGAGATCCTGTCTTTCGACAAGCCCGCGCTGATCGTGCCGCGCGTCGAGCCCCGCGAGGAACAACTGATCCGAGCACGGCGCGCAGCCGAACTCGGCCTCATCGAAATGCTTTTGCCGGAAAAAGCCGAGGACTCCCAGCGGTTTGCCGATGCACTGGAGGTGTTGCCGGACCGGCCCCGCCCATCGCAGAGCAATCCGCATCTGACGCTGGAAGGGCTGCCTCATATTTCCGAAATCGTCGCCGAACTGCTCGACCGGCGGGCCGGCCTTCACCTTTCGGTCATCGAAGGCATGAGCTGAGTTGCAACATCGCAAAATCGTCGTGGTTCTGAAGGGCTATCCGCGGCTGTCGGAAACCTTCATCGCGCAGGAGCTGCTCGGTCTGGAGCGTGCGGGGTTCGACCTTATACTCGTCGCGCTCAGGCGGCCGACCGACGCAAAACGCCACCCCGTCCATGACGAGATCAAAGCGCCCGTCCATTATCTGCCGGAATATCTGCATGAAGAGCCGCTGCGCGTAGCCCGCTCGCTGTTTGCTTATCTGCCGCGGCCGGGCTTCTGGCGCGCGCTCGGATCGCTGGCTACCGATATCCGCCGCGACTTTACGCGCAATCGCGCGCGCCGCTTTGGGCAAGCGCTCGTGCTGGCAGCCGAATGGCCGCAAGACGCGGGCTGGCTGCATGCACATTTCGCGCACACACCGGCATCGGTGACGCGCTACGCCAGCCAGCTTCGTGGACTGCCTTGGAGTTGCTCGGCCCATGCCAAGGACATCTGGACTTCGGCGGACTGGGATCTGGCTGGCAAGCTTTCCTCGGCGCGCTGGACGGTCACTTGCACGAAAGCCGGCTTCGACCGCCTGAAAAAACTCGCTAACGGCAGCTCGACTGTGCATCTGAGCTATCATGGGCTCGACCTTGATCGCTTCGGCAGTTTCGGCGCGGAGCGAAAACAGCATGATGGCTCGGCGCCGGGCGAACCGGTTGTCGTTCTGAGCGTCGGGCGCGCCGTTGAAAAGAAAGGTTACGATACCTTGCTGGAGGCGCTTGCCCTCTTGCCTGGCGAATTGGCGTGGCGTTTCGAGCATGTCGGCGGCGGCGAGCAACTTGAACGGCTCAAGGCGCTGGCGCAAAAGCTCGGACTGGATGGTCGCGTCTCCTGGAAAGGCGCACTTGCGCAGGAGGAGGTGCTTGAGCACTACCGAGGCGCCGACATTTTCGCCCTGGCCTGCAGGATCACCGCAAATGGCGACCGGGACGGTCTGCCGAATGTTCTGGTGGAGGCGGCCAGCCAGCGGCTTGCCTGCGTGTCGACCGATATTTCCGGCGTGCCGGAGCTTTTGTCGCCGGATGAAACCGGGCTGCTGGTTCCGACGGAAGACCCAATTGCCCTGGCGCAGGCGCTGGAGCGCCTGATCCGTGATCCCGCGCTGCGCGCCCGCCTCGGCGAGGCCGCGGAGCGGCGCGTGCGAAGCAATTTCGATCATATGGCAAGCATTGGACAGCTCAAGCAACTGTTCCAGCAGGAGTGGCAGGCTGCCGAATGAAGCGGCTGCGCGCTTTCTTCTATGTCCAGCACCTGCTCGGTATCGGCCATCTCGCGCGCGCCAGCCGCATTGCGGCGGCTCTGGTCGATGACGGGTTTGACGTAACCGTCGTGACCGGTGGAGCGCCGATCGCGGGGTTTCCGGGACCGGGTGTAAAATCTGTAACCTTGCCACCCGTCACTTCCGGTGATGAGGGATTTTCCGCGCTTGTCGACCTGCAGGGCAAACCCATCGACGATGATTTCAAGAAATGCCGTTCAGAGATGCTGCTGCAGGCATTCCGGGATTGCAGGCCCGATATCGTCATTGTCGAGGCGTTTCCATTTGGACGCCGGCAGATGCGTTTCGAACTCTTGCCGCTGATCGAGGCCATCGAGGCGACGTCGCCCAGACCGCTGCTGGCGACGTCCGTCCGGGATATCCTTCAGGAGCGCGTCAAGCCGGGCCGAGACGAGGAAACGGTCGATCTCGTCAACAGGCATTTCGACCTTGTCATGGTCCACGGTGATCCGGCTTTCGCAACCATCGACAAGACATTTCCGCTGGCCGGGGCGATCAGGACCGAGGTCACCTACACAGGGCTCGTTGCCGCGCCGCCACCGCCCGCGGCCGCCGAGCGCTTCGACGTTCTGGTGTCGGTTGGCGGCGGGGCTGCCGGAAAGAGCCTTGTCAGCTCCACCATCGCAGCGGCGCGGAAGGCCAGCAACGCTTGGAAATGGTGTTTGATCACCGGCCCAAACCTGCCGAAAGACGAGTTTGACCCGATCGCACGCGATGCGACGCCGGGCCTGTCCATCTTCCGGTTCCGCGAGGATTTCGCCAGCCTGCTGACCGGCGCCCGCCTGTCGGTCTCGCAGGCGGGTTACAACACGGTCTGCGATGTCCTGCGCGCGGGTTGTCGCTCCCTGCTCGTTCCGTTTGCAGCCGGCGGGGAAACCGAACAGACGGTACGCGCCCTGATGCTCGAGGAACTCGGTCTTGCAACGGTGCTGATGGAAAAGGACCTGACGCCTGGAGGTTTGGCGCAAGCGATCGAACAGGCGCTTGTGGGACCGACGCCATCCGCGCATCGTCTCGATCTGGAAGGCGCGCGTCGCTCGGCGCAAATCCTGCGCGAGCGATATCGAACATGGTCCCTAAAAGGGGGGCCCGATTCCGGAAAAGTTCACGATCAAACAGCCGCTGGACGCTAGACCGTGATGGCGTTTCGTTGAATCGCCATCACGATCTAACTCTTTGTTGGAGCATGATCTTTCTCCGAAAACCGGTTCCCACTTTTCGGGATCATGCTCTAACGGACGTCGCGTCCGATGAGATTTGTGCGAAGCGCTTCAAGTCATTGTTTTTATGTATGTCGTTGTCCCGTGAACGCTACGGACTCTTGGGCAAAATGCATCAAACAGTTCCAATCAGCATGAAGCGCGTATAATTTTTTGTCGGCAGTTCGCCGGAGAACCGCACCTCCCGCAGCGCCGCCATTGCTTCGAAGGCTGCAAGTGAAGCCACGCAATTGATGTGCGTTGGCTCGCTGAAATAATCGTTCGATTGCAGCAGTACATTCGCGCCCCGCGGAAGCAGAGCAAGCCAGGCGCGCAGATCGGCTATGTGTTCGCAGCTCGTATTGACCGTCAGGTCGGGCCGTCCGGCCGCATAGTCGAGTGCGTACATATCTGCCGTCAGCGCCCGGAACCGGTCACCGGCTTGCCGGTTGAGGGTCCTGGCGACCGGCGCGACTTCGGGATCGATGTCGATACTATCGACCGCCGCGATGTCGAAGCGGGCGTCGTTGAAAAGCATTGCCGGCAATACGCCGTACCACCCACCCAAAACCCATATGCGCCCGAACCGGCCGCCGCAGCTTTCGAACAGCCTGTCGAGCGCCCACATCTTGCAGGCGACCTGCTTGTGGTTGAAGGCGTTGGCGATATCGGCCTGCGGATGCTTGGCGATGACGCGCGCCAGCCCCGCCACGAGAGGGCAGTCGACATAGGCGGCAATTCCCCGCGTGAGGTCCAAGGCTTGCTCGTGCCAGTCCATCCCGGCATTGCGTGGTTGCGTGACATCCATCATATTCGTCTTGTATGTTGGGATTTTGGGCGACACAACGCAATCTTGCCTCCCGCAAGGCTGTTTGATTCGCGGACATAATTATGCTGCAAGCCGCTTCGCCATTGCCCGGTGCCGGTGAGAGCCGCTTGCATCTGTCCGGATCATCGGCGTCGATCGACCAGCACCAGCCACCCAGCCGCGGCCTCGTGCTGCTCGGCTATTCGCCAAAACCATACGGAAGCCGCGAACCGTTTGGCGAGCTACTTCTTTCGCTGGCCGACAATGCCCATCCTCGACCATCCGCCGGAACTGGATCGCCCCGCCCCGCAGCTTCCTTCCACCGTCGAACGCAGGGCGATCTCTTTGCTTCCTTCCAACTGAAATAGTCGCATGGAACCCAGCCTAGCCCGCTATATCTGGACGCACACCAGGAAGCAGCAGCTCTGGATATTGACGATCGTCCTGCTTTCGATGATCCCGTATTTCATGTCCTTCGACCTGCCGAAGCTGATCGTCAACGGCCCGATCCAAGGTAAGGGCTTCGAGCAGCCGGGCGCGACCCAGTCATTCATGAGGCTACACTATAACCTGCCGTTCATTGGAGAGGTGCAGTTCTTCTCCGGTTTTCAGCTCGACCGCACGGCGACGCTGTTTGCCCTCAGCGTTGTGTTCCTCTTACTCGTCATCATAAACGGGTTGTTCAAATTATACATCAACACCTACAAGGGCCGTCTCGGCGAACGCATGCTGCGGCGTATCCGCTTCGACCTGGTCGATCGTGTGCTGCGGTTTCCGCCGATTTATTTCAAGCGGGTGAAATCCGCCGAAGTGGCGACCATGGTGAAGGACGAGGTGGAGCCGCTTGGCGGCTTCATCGGCGACGCCTTCCTGCAGCCGGTGCTGCTCGGCGGCCAGGCGCTGACGGCCATGCTGTTCATCATGGTCCAGAACTTCTGGCTCGGAATGATAGCGGTTGTGATCGTGGCGATCCAGATCGTGCTCATCCCGCGAATGCGGCGGCGGCTCATCGTGCTCGGGCGCAAACGGCAGTTGACGGCGCGCGCGCTTTCGGGCCGGGTTGGCGAAATCGTCGACGGCATCGGCGCGGTTCACGTCCACGATACGTCAAACTACGAGCGCGCCGACATTGCTGCACGGCTCGGGCTCATCTTCAAGATCCGCTTCGATCTTTACCAATGGAAATTCATGGTGAAGTTCCTCAACAATTTTCTCGCGCAGCTCACGCCCTTTCTATTCTACATGATCGGCGGATACCTGGTCATCCAGGGGCGGCTGGACGTCGGCCAGCTCGTGGCCGTGATCGGCGCCTACAAGGACCTGCCCGGACCGATGAAGGAACTGATCGACTGGGATCAGGATCGGCAGGATGTCCAGGTCAAGTATCAGCAGGTCGTTGAGCAGTTCACCGTCGAGGGTCTCATCGCGCCGAGAATCGGGGCATTGACGATCGACGATCCCGATCCGATGACCCACCCGCTGTCGGCGATCAGTCTATCCATGGCAGACGATGGCGGTGCAATGCTCCTCGACCGGATCTCCCTCCAGGTCAAGCCCGGTGAGACGGTTGCGCTGGTCAGTACCGCAACAGGCGGAGCGGAGGCGCTTGCGGAAGCCTTCGCGCGGCTGAACTGGCCGGCCAGCGGAAGGGTCGCTTCCGGCGCCGACGACCTGCTTGAACTCCCGGAAGCCGTGACCGGCCGGCGCATGTCCTATGCCTCGTCGGATGTTTTCCTGTTCCAGGCAAGCCTGCGCGACAACCTGCTCTACGGATTGAAGCACGCGCCCTTGACATCGGTGCCTTATGACGGTGCCGCGGCAGAGCAGCAGCGCTGGAACATCGACGAGGCGCGCCGCTCGGGCAATCCCGAGCTTGATATCCACAGCGACTGGATCAACTATGCTTCCGCCGGCGCTACCGGCCCGCACGACCTCTTTGAAGCCGTACGTCGGGTGCTCGACGCGGTTGTTCTGTCACGCGACATTCTGGATCTTGGCTTGCGCTCTTCGGCCGACCTCACGCGTCACACGGAGCTTGCCAGACGGATCGTCGAACTGCGTGCTGCGCTGCGAACCCGGCTGGAACGCGAAGGGCTGAGCGAACTGGTGGTTCCTTTCGAACCTGGCGCCTACAACAAGGAAGCAACGATCGGCCAAAACCTGCTCTTCGGCGCCGCCGCCGGCCCCGAGCTGGCCGACAGGGCTCTCGCGGCCAATCCGTATTTTGCTTCCGTGCTGAGGCAGGCCGGCCTCGACCGCACGCTCTACGAAATGGGCATGGAGATCGCCCAACAGGCGATCGAGCTGTTTGCCGACCTGCCGCCCGATCACCAGTTCTTCCAGCAGCTCACCTTCATGAGCGCCGAGGAGATACCCGCCTACGAAACCTTGCTGCAACGACTCAAGAACCGTCCGTACGAGGCGGTTTCGGAGAACGACCGGGCCATGATCGTCACCCTGAGCTTTGCCTATATTGAGCCCCGGCACCGCTTTGGCCTGCTCAGCGACGAGCTGATGAGCAAGATCGTCGCTGCACGCAACCGGTTCTATGAAAATCTGCCGCCCGAGCTGCAAAATGCGATCGAACGGTATGATCCTGCCAAATACATTGCCGCAGCCACCGTGATGGACAATGTCCTGTTCGGGCGTGTGGGCAACAACCATCCCGACGCGCCGGATCGCATTCGGTCCATCGTCTATGACATTGTTGACGAATTGGGGCTTTATGCCGAACTTCTGGATGTCGGCCTGGACTTCAACGTCGGCGCCGGCGGCAGACGGCTGACGGGCGGACAGCGACAGAAGCTTGATGTTGCCAGGGCCCTGCTCAAGCGTCCCGATTTTCTCATTCTCAACCGCCCGCTGTCGGCGCTCGACCAGCGCATGCAGGATAAGGTGCTTCGAAACGTACTCGAGGAAGCCAGACGCGACGGCCATTCGCCGGCAATTGTGTGGGTCGTGACGAATCCGGCAATGGGGCTGATGTTCGATCGCGTTGTCGTCTTCGATTCAGGTCAATTGGTGGAAGACGGAACACACGAGACACTTTTGGCAGGGAGCGGTATCTTTAAGGAACTGGTGTCGTAGTCTAGTCTGGCAAACGCGAATTTTGAGGTTTGCGACAATGCTGCTCAAGGATGAAGTTGGAATGCTGCAACGCGTTCCCCTGTTCTCTGGCATCGAGCCGGCAAAGCTCAAGCTGCTTGCGTTCACATCCGATCGCGTGAGCTACAGCGCCGGCCAGATCCTTTTCCGGCAAGGCGACGAGGGAGACGCGGCCTATGTCATCCTTTCAGGCACGGCGGATATTCTGGTCGATTCCGACAGCGGACCGATAAAAGTTGCCGAATTGCTGCCAAATTCGATTGTTGGCGAGATCGCCATATTGTGCAACAGCTCCCGCACCGCCACCGTCAGAGCGGCAAGTCCGCTGGAAGCCTTGAGAATCCGCAAGGATCATTTTCTGAGGCTTATGAAGGAGTTCCCGGAAATGACGATCGAGATATTGCGGGTTCTTGCCGATCGCCTGAGCCATACGACCGCGGATCTGATCGACGCACGAATCGCCAGATAACGAATGACGTGCGCTCAATCCTCGCCGTTGTGACGGCACTGGCCTCTTGCTTAGAATATCTCCCGGAGAAACCTGTCTCGCCTAGCAGCAGTTGTTTGGCTACGATAGGCGACGGGGACTGCGAAGGGCTAGCATGGACGACGACGTTTTCCTGGTCAGATTTTGGGGCGTGCGCGGCAGCATTTCGGTATCGGGGCCAGAATTCTCTCGCTATGGCGGCAACACGATCTGCATTGAGATGCGATGCGGCAAGCATACGCTTCTGTTCGACGCGGGCTCCGGCATACGGCCTGCCGGCTGGGCGCTTCGGGCGTCGGGCGTGAACGATGTCGACCTGCTTTTCACCCATTGCCATTACGATCACATCATCGGCCTGCCGGCTTTTGCTCCGATCTATGACCGGAGCGTCAAGGTTACGCTTTGGTCCGGGCATCTCGCAGGACGCATGACGACCCGGCAGATGGTCGATGAGTTCATTCGCCCGCCCTGGTTTCCGGTGACAATGGACGTTTGCAAGGCAAGCCTCGACTGCCGCGATTTCGTATCCGGAGACGTGCTTCGGCCGCGCGAAGGGGTGGTGATCCGAACCGGCAGTCTTACCCACCCGGGCGGCTGCATAGGCTACCGGGTCGAATGGGGCGGCCGCGTCGTGGCGGTGATCACAGACACCGAACACGAGCCGGACAAGCTCGATCTGGCGGTGCTCGGCCTGATCGAAGATGCCGACCTCGTCATTTACGATTGCACCTACACCGAGGAGGAAATGGAACCCCGCCGCGGCAACGGGCACTCGACATGGCAACAGGGCGTCAAGCTCTGTGAGGCGGCCGGTGCGCGGGGGCTTGCGCTGTTTCACCACGATCCGACTCGCACCGACGAGGAATTGGACGAGATCGAGAAACTGGCCAAAGACAGGTTTGCCGGCGCTTTCGCCGCGCGGGATGGCCAGACGCTCAAATTTCCCGTCTCATTGCACAAAAAGCGCTGAGCTATTTGCCCCTACCTCCTTGTTTTGACGCAATTCCGGACGGAAACCGCTCACACTTTTCCTGGAATTGCTCTACCGGCGCTGCGCCCGATCAATGTCCTGATCGGAAGCCATGCGCAGGCTTCAGTCCGTGCGGTGACTGTGAACAGCCGTTCGAGGAAAAGCCAGGCCGATTCATCATGTACGAGATGGTGGGTGAGCAGGCCGACCGGCTCGCCGCCGTCGTGCCGCAATTGCGCTATGATAGCCTGAACCAACACGTCATGATCGCGGCAGCCGCGCGTGCCATGCCAATCCATGATGTCGACATTGCTGTTGACGACCGCCAGTGAAGCCGGCTTCGGCGGCCCATAGACAGACAATGCCGCAAATCCTATCGATCCAAGGTCGGATACCAAGCCGGCGTCGATCCTGTTCCAGGGTGGCACCAGCATCGGAACGGCACGTGCGCCGTGCAGGCCGGTCACGTGCGACAGCCCGCGAGCCAGATCGTCGAGCACCGCCTCGCGCGGCCGATGCGCGCCGAGCTCCTGCTTTTTCTGGTCCTCGGGCGCATGATTTCGGTGCGCCCAGCCATGGGTGGCGACCGTGGCATGCGGCGCCTCGTCAAGCCGGACGACAAGCTTCTCATCAGTCAGCGCCGGAATGACCGCCAGAGTGACCGGAACCGCGAATTCAGCGGTGAGGGCGAGCAGCCGATCAAGTGCAGGCGTCGGATCCACGGCGTCATCGTCGCGCAGCCAGAACTCCGCCTTACGGCCCGCCCGTCGCCGGAAAGCCAGTTCTTCCACCAGGGGCTGCCAGATCTGATCGGATGTCATGAAACCGGGATCTTCGCAAGAAGTCCGACCAGACGCGCCACTGCGGCACCGAGGGAACGTTCTTCGAGGATGAAGCGTCTGGCTTCCGCGGCCATGACGGTTCTTTCGTCGTTACCAGCCAGAAGCCTTTCAATGGCGGAAGCGAACGCCGCCACATCGCCCGGCGGGGTGAGAAGCCCGGTCCGGCCGTGCCGCACGACCTCCGGAACGCCGGCGATGTCCTGAGCCACCACCGGAAGGCCGGCGGCCTGCGCTTCAAGATAGGCAACGCCATAGGCCTCGCCGCAACCCGGCCAGACGTAAATTCCCCCACTGTAGAGGACATCCGGCACGGCGGCCGGCTCGATCGCGCCAAGCCATTCGATACGGTCGGCGGGCAAGCCGGCGAATTGCGCTTTGACCTCGTCGCGGGCAGGCCCGTCCCCGACGACCGACATGGTCCAGGGCAGATGGCCGATCGGACGGAGCGCTTGCGCCAGCATGCGATAGCTTTCGGCTTTGTCGCCCGGACGCATCATGGCGACGGTAACGAGGCGCGTCGGACAACCCCGTGCCGGCGTTTCTCGGAACGGCGAGGTGTCGATGAAGGGCGAAAGCATACCGAAAGCGGCGCCGGGAAGCGCCTCTGTCAGTCCCTGACGATCCCTTTGCGTGAAGCAGATGTTCAGCGCTGCCTGTTCGACGGCTCGCACCACCAACGCTTGCGTATCGGCCCACAAGCCGGCGTTGCGCCGCCTCGAATAGGAGGCTTCCGCAGTCACATAGGGGACAGCAAAGGCCGACGCCAGCTCGGGCCCGATCAGATCGGGCGCCTTGTAATAGGGATGATAGCAGAACCAGAGATCGGGCTTGCCGTCACGATCCCAAAGCTTAGTCAACCGCGCGGCTTCCTCTCGGGCCGCGATCTTGAGCGCATCGAAACTTTTCGCTTCCGGTTCGCGTAGATAGAAGCGCAAATCGGATGCCAGTTCGACGCTATGCCCTCCATGCTCCAGCGCCTTGACCAGCATCCGTGCCATCTGGCGGTCGCCGGAGGCAACGGGATCGTTGGGCGACTTCAGCGGCGCGTAGAAGGCTATTCGCATCGCCAGACCCTATCATCGGAAAGCCTGTGCAAGTCAATTTCGAAGCATGATCGACATCACCTTCAAGCAGTGGAATGTGCTATCTGATGCTCATGGAAACAGCTGCCGTGCCCGACCCGTTTGTCGCTTCTTTGCCGGTCTTCGCAAAGTTCGAAAGCGTTGCCGATATCGATAACTATCGTCCCATCCCGGATGGCTGGGCGCTGGCCACCGCCGACATCGTCGGCTCGACCAAGGCGATCGGGGCCGGGCGCTATAAAACCGTCAATATGGCCGGCGCCAGCGTCATTTCGGCGCTGCTCAATGCGCTGGGTCGGCAAGATCTCCCCTTTGTCTTCGGCGGCGACGGCGCGCTCGTGGCGTTTCCGGGCTCGGCGCTGGAGGTCACCCGCAACGCGCTTGCGGCTGTGCAGAGATGGGTGGCGGACGAACTGGACCTGACCTTGCGCGCCGCAATCGTGCCAATAAAGGATATAAGAGCGCAAGGCCTCGACGTTCGGGTGGCGAGGTTCCGGGCCTCCGAAGCGGTCTTCTATGCCATGTTCGCCGGCGGTGGCGGCAGTTGGGCGGAAGCCGAGATGAAAGCGGGGCGCTACCGCATCGATCCTGCGCCGGCCGGCGCGCGGCCGGATTTGACAGGTCTCTCCTGCCGCTGGAACCCGATCGAAGCCCGGCATGGCGAAATCGTCTCGATCATCGCCATACCGGGGGTATCGCGCGACTTGCGCGGTTTTCAGTTTCTGGCCTCCGACATCATCGCCCTTGCCGGCAGGCAGGAACGCGACGGCCACCCGGTGCCGGTGAACGGGCCGGACTACAGTCTACTGCCCGCCGGTCTCGATATCGAGGCGCGGGCCGTGGCGCCGGCAGGACGGCGGTGGCTGGCGAAGCTGTGGGTAGTGTTCCTGATGACGCTTACGGCTGTCACCGATAGATTTGGCTGGACGATCGGCAGTTTCGATCCGAAGGTCTACAAGCGCGACGTGGCGAGCAATTCGGATTTCCGGAAATTCGACGACGGCTTGAAAATGACCATCGACGTTGACGCGGATGTGTTGCAACGGATCGAGAACCGGCTGAAACAGGCGGAAGAGGCGGGCATCTGCTACTATGGCCTGCACCGCCAGAAATCGGCCTTGATGACATGCCTCGTCGCTTCGCCGCTGCAGCGCGATCACGTTCATTTCATCGACGGCGCCGCCGGCGGTTATGCAATGGCTGCCGCAAGCCTGAAGGCGAAGATGCCGGACTGACGACGGCTTGCGGAAATTCGATTTTCCGAGACTCTTCGAGGAAAGGGGTCTGATCCCGTCGTTTTTTCGATGTCAGGATCATGGTTGCAATCCGCCGGCAGCCTCGACACATAATACCCCAGGAAATAGATGCAGTTGCGCCTGCTCCTTGCCGGCAAGGATAGTCATTCGAGAAATTCTTCGCCGGCTTTTGTCGCCCAAGCCGGCCTCGTTGACTAGGGTCCTATCTTTGGGTCGGTGGCGGACTGTGTTATGGCGGATCAAAGGATAATGGCTCGTCTTCGACGGGTTTTGGAGATCGTATGAGCACGGCGCAAGCAGAAATTTCCACCATTCTCATGGATAAGGTTGCCGATTGGCTGAACCAATCGGCTCTGGCGGGCAACGACCTGGAAACATTGGTAAAAGGCTTTTGCGAACGGCTGGCTGCTGCCGGCCTGCCGCTGAAGCGGGTGCATCTGAGCTTTTCGATGCTTCATCCGCTTTATGATGCGCTTGGCTTTACCTGGCTTCGCGGCAAGGGCATGGAAGTGGAAGGCTTCCGCCATAAGGCCGGCTTGCCGTCTGAAAGATTCCTGACCAGCCCCTACTACCATCTGCTCAGCAACAAGCTCGAGCATCTGCGACGCCGGCTCGACCCATCGGTGCCGTCGGAGTTTCCTGTTTTCGATGACCTCCGACTTATGGGCATCACCGATTACATTGCTTTTGTCCTTCCCTTCAGCGGCAACACCAGTCAGGGCATGATGGGGTCCTGGTCCACCGACAGTGCCGCGGGCTTCAGCGACAGCATGATTTCGGCGCTGCTGCGCATCCAGAGCCATCTCGCCATCGCAACCAAGATGGCGGTGCTCACCAAGCTCGCCGACAACATGATGACCACTTATCTCGGCGGCGACGCCGGCAGGCGCGTGCTTGACGGTCAGATCAAGCGCGGCGAGGGCGATACGATCCGGGCCGCGCTGGTCATGGGCGACATGCGCGGGTCGTCAAGGCTTGCCGAAACCTCGGGCCGCGAAATCTATATCGATACGCTGAACCAGTTTTTCGACGCCGTTGCTGCACCTTTCAATCGCAAAGGCGGGCAGATCATGAGTTTCATCGGGGATGGCTTCATTGCCGTCTACCCTTGCGAAAGGCATCGCTCACAGTCCGAGACCGCCTGCCAGGCTGCTCTTGCGGCAGCGCACAAGGCCGCGGCGCGCATGGTGGATCTCAACCTGCGCAGAAAGGAAGAGGGGTTGTCCGACATAAAATTTGGTATCGGTCTGCATGTCGGCAATGTGATGTTCGGCAATGTCGGGCTTACCGACCGGCTCACATTCTCTGTCTTCGGTTCGGCTGTAAACGAGGTTCAGCGCCTCCAGATCCTGACCAAGAAATATCCGCACAGCGTTCTCGCCAGCAAAGACTTCGCCAGCTATTGCGGCGACAGCAGCTGGCTGACGCTCGGCAACGAGGAACTGCCTGGCATCAAGCAGAAGCTGACGGTACTTTCACCCGATCTATCGGGCGCTCTCGCACTCGATGAAGACGGTGCGCTGGAGCCGATTTACGACCGAATGTCGGATGCCGAGCAGGTCATGCTGCTCCATCGCGATGCCTCGCGGCTGTCGGCGGGCGACCCGAGGAAGCTCCAGTAACCGCCACGACCTGGCCCGAACGCGCGGTAGGCGGTCCAGTCGCCGGTTACGCCGCCGACGGCCGTTGCGAATCCAAGTTGCTCTGGGCTGGCAATGCGCTAGTCTCGCTTTCTGGATCTGCCAGAGTGGGGCTGGTGTGGAATGAATTCGGGTGTTGATCTGCTGCGGATCGAGGATGTTGGCATCTCCTTTGCCATAATCGGGGGACCGTTGCATGCCGTCAGGCGCGCAAATCTTCGCGTCCTGCCCGGCAAGGTTACCGCGCTTGTGGGCGAGTCAGGTTCCGGAAAATCGGTCCTCAGCCAGGCGGTGATGGGCATTTTGCCAAGCTCGGCCCATGTTCGCGGCCGTATTCTGTTTTCCGATCCTGAAAAGCCCGGCACGACGCAGGATATCCTGCAGATGCCGCGTGATGGACCCGAAATCCGGGCGTTGCGAGGCAGCCGCATCGGCAAGATCTTTCAGGAGCCGATGACATCGCTATCGCCGCTGCACACGATCGGCAACCAGGTTAGCGAATCCCTGCAGATTCATTCGCCCATGGCTCGGGCGGACCGAAAGGAGCAGACCGAGGAAATGCTCGGCCTTGTCGGCTTTCCCAATCCCAAACGCGCCTATCACATGTATCCCTTTGAACTTTCGGGAGGATTGCGTCAGCGCGCCATGATCGCCATGGCGCTTATCTGCCGGCCGGCCCTGTTGATCGCCGACGAGCCGACGACGGCGTTGGACGTCACCATCCAGGCGCAAATCCTGCAATTGCTGCGCGGGCTTCAGACCAAGCTGAACATGGCGATGCTGCTGATCACGCACGATCTCGGCGTGGTCGCCAATGTCGCCGACGAGGTGGTGGTCATCTACCATGGCGAGATCATGGAAGCGGGACCCGTCGAGGCGATTTTCCGCCGGCCAGGCCACCCTTACCTGAAGGGCCTGATGGCGGCCGTTCCGCATTTCGACCTGAAGCCTGGCGAAAGGCTAAAAGCGCTCCGTGAGGTGCCGGTGAATGTCGGGAACCTGCTCGGCAAGCAGACGGCGCCGGCATGGAAGGGACCGGACGACATCCTGCTGTCGGTCAGAGATCTGAAAAAGGTCTTCACCATCCACAAGTCCGGATGGTTCGGCGGGGATCATCAAACCACTGTTCGCGCCGTGGACGGCGTGAGCTTCGATATCAGGCGGGGTGAGTGCCTGGGGCTGGTCGGCGAAAGCGGCTCCGGCAAAACCACCGTCAGCAAGATCCTCATGCGGGCTGTCACCCCCAACGGCGGCTCTGTGATCTTCAACGGCCGCGATGGAGCGATCGACGTCTTGCAAGGCGACGGCGACGCCCTGCGCATGTTGCGCGCGAAAATCCAGATGGTCTTCCAGGATCCGGTTTCATCTCTTTCACCTCGCATGACGGTCGAGAACATCTTGAGCGAGCCGTTGGAAATCCATCAACGTGGCAATGCCGCGTCCCGTCTCGCCACGGTCAAGAGCCTGATGCAGGCAATCGGGCTCGATCCGCGCTTCATCAAGCGCTATCCGCACAGTTTCTCCGGCGGGCAGCGTCAGCGTATCGGCATCGCGCGCGCGTTGGCGCTGGGACCTGAACTGCTGATCTGCGACGAGCCGGTTTCGGCGCTCGATGTCTCTGTCCAGGCGCAGATCCTGAACCTTCTGAAGGACCTGCAGAAGGAACTGGGCCTGACCTATCTGTTCATATCCCACAACCTGGCGGTGGTGGACTACATGGCAGACCGCATCGCGGTGATGTGCGGCGGGCGCATCGTCGAGCTTGCGCCGCGCGAAGTTCTGCTCAGGAAACCCGTCCACCCCTACACGCGCTCGCTGGTCGCCGCGGTGCCTTTCCCCGACCTCGACAGGCCGATGGATTTCAAGACGCTGAAGCTCAGCGGCGCTTCCGACACCAGCGCGTGGGGACCGCAATTCCGCGACGAGGGCGACGAGGACATGCTGTCGCCGCTCGATCTTGGCGGCGGCCACCTCGTGCTGGCCCGACGTTCGGCCGATGTCAGCGAGCTACGCCATTGATCAGCCGGCGCACAGTCCTTGGCTTCATGGCTTCGGCATTTCTGCCGGGCACGTTGCGCGCCGGCGATCTGGAGCCGGAATTTCTTCAGCCGCAACTGAAGGCCAGGGCGCTGCCGGCACTCGCCGAACGCCTGCCCAAGAGCCCGCGCGCGTTGAATCTCGCTGCGATGGGCCGGCAGCCCGGCCAGTATGGCGGCACGCTGCGCACGATCATCGGCAGCCAGAAAGATATCCGGATGATGACGATCTACGGGTATGCTCGCCTGGTCGGCTATGACGAAAAGCTCAACATGCAGCCCGACATTCTCGAAAGTTTCGACGTAGCGGATGATCGCGTCTTCACTTTCAAGATACGGGAAGGACACAAATGGTCTGACGGCAGCCTGCTGACGCCAGAGGATTTTCGCTATTGCTGGGAAGATGTCTGGCTGAACGATGAGCTTTCGCAGGGCGGGCTCGCCCCGGTCCTGCTGGCGGACGGCAAGCCGCCGCGCTTCGAGATCGTCGATCCTTTGACGGTCCGTTATAGTTGGGATGCGCCCAATCCCGACTTTCTGCCCAAGCTCGCTGCCGCTTCGCCGCTATCGCTCGTTCTGCCGGCCGCCTATCTCAAGCAGTTCCACAAAAAATACCAGGATCCATTCCGGCTCGCCGGCCTGATGAAGGAGAACCGGGTCCAGAAATGGACGCTCCTGCATATCCGCATGTCGCGGCAGTATCGCCCGGAGAACCCGGATCTGCCGACGCTCGATCCCTGGCGGAACCGGACCAAGCCGCCGGCTGAGCAGTTCGTCTTCGAGCGGAACCCGTTCTTTCATCGAATAGACGAGAATGGCCGGCAACTTCCCTATGTTGACCGGATCGTCATGAATGTCAGCTCGTCGGCGATCATTTCCGCCAAGACCGGTGCGGGCGAGAGCGACCTGCAAGGCATGGGAATTGACTTCAGCGATTACGCCTTCCTGAAGGATGCGGAGAAGCGCTACCCGGTGAAGATGCATCTCTGGAAGCGCACACAGGGTTCGCGGCTGGCGCTGCTGCCCAATCTGAATTGTGCCGACAAGGTGTGGCGTGGCCTTCTTCGCGACGTGCGCGTGCGCCGCGCGCTTTCGCTCGCTGTGGACAGGCGCGAGATCAATCTGGCCGTGTTCTACGGATTGGCGCAGGAAAGTGCCGATACGGTCCTGCCGGAGAGCCCGCTCTACCGGCCGGAATTCGCGAAAGCCTGGGTCGCCCATGATCCGGACCAGGCCAATGCCCTGCTCGACGAGGTCGGGCTTAAGACGCGTGACGATGACGGCTTGCGGATACTTTCCGACGGGCGCCCGGCGCAGATCGTAGTGGAGACGGCCGGCGAAAGCACGCTGGAAACCGACGCGCTCGAACTCATCACCGATCACTGGCGCCAGATCGGCATCGCCCTGTTCATCCGGACTTCGCAGCGCGACATCTTCCGCAGCCGCGCGCTTGGCGGCCAGATCATGATGTCGATGTGGTCGGGCATCGACAATGGCGTGCCGACCGCCGACATGAACCCATACCAGCTGGCCCCCACCATCGACGACCAGCTGCAATGGCCGCTCTGGGGCGCTCACTACCTGTCTCATGGCACGGTCGGTGAGGCGCCCGATCTTCCGCCTGTGGTCGAGTTGATGGCTTTACTCAAGCGCTGGAACGCATCGACCGAAGCCGCCGAGCGCGCCGAAATCTGGAATTCAATGCTGTCGATCTACACCGATCAGGTGTTTTCGATCGGCACGGTAAACGGAACGTATCAGCCGGTCCTGGCATCCTCGCGGCTGCGCAATCTGCCTGACAAGGCGCTCTACGGCTACGACCCGACCGCCTATTTCGGTGTCTACATGCCGGATACATTCTGGCTTGGAGAGTCCTGAGCGTGCTTCGATATATTGTCTGGCGCATCGCTGTGATGGTTCCAACGCTGCTGATCATATCGGCGTTGGTGTTCACGATCATCGAACTTCCCCCAGGCGACTACTTCGACAGCTATGTCGCCGAGCTTCGGGCTCAGGGCGAAGCGGTGGATTCCGATCGCATCGTGATGATGCGGAAGGAATATGGCTTCGACAAGCCGCCGGTCATTCGCTACTTCTACTGGGTCGGCGGGATGCTGCACGGCGATTTCGGCTATTCCTTCGAATATGAGTTGCCGGTTCGCGACGTCATCGGGGACCGAATGTGGCTGACCGTAATGGTTTCCTTCGTCACGATCGTCTTCACTTGGCTCATCGCCTTTCCGATCGGCATGTACTCCGCCACGCATCAATACAGCTGGGGCGACTACGGCCTGACTTTCTTCGGCCTTCTCGGGCTTGCCATTCCGAACTTCATGCTGGCGCTGATCCTGATGTATTTCGCCAACATGTGGTTCGGCACGTCCATCGGCCATCTCATGGACCAGCAATATCTCGGCGAGCCGATGAGCTGGGCCAAGGCGAAGTCGATCCTCGCCCATCTCTGGATCCCGGTCTTGATCATCGGCACCGGCGGCACGGCGAGCATGATCCGGAGGCTGCGCGCCAATCTGCTCGACGAGCTTCACAAGCAATATGTCGTGACGGCTCGCGCCAAGGGCCTTCATCCCTTCAAGGCGCTGGTCAAATATCCGCTGCGCATGGCGCTCAATTTCTTCATTTCGGATATAGGCTCCATCCTGCCGGCCATCATCTCCGGCGCCGAAATCACGGCGATCGTGCTGTCTTTGGAAACGACCGGACCGATGCTGATCAAGGCGCTGCAAAGCCAGGACATGTATCTAGCAGGGTCGTTCCTGATGTTCCTCGCCTTCCTGACGGTCATCGGCGTCCTGATTTCCGACCTGGCGCTGGCGCTGCTTGATCCGCGAATTCGATTGCAGGGCGGCAGCACCAAATGAACACCCAATCGCCGCTGCCCGCTCCGGGTGCCCCGCTGCAACACTACGTTTCCATCGCGCCCTTCGACCTGCAGTCGGTCGAGGCGATGACGCCGGAGCAGTCGAAGGTCTTTCAGGCGTCGCAGTTGCGGCTGATGTGGTGGAAATTCCGGCGGCACAGGCTTGCCCTTATATCCGGCATATTCCTGGCAGCGCTTTATTTCGGGATACTGATCTGCGAGTGGCTGGCGCCCTACAATCTACACACGCGCAACATGGACTACATCTATGCGCCGCCGCAGCGGGTGCACCTGTTCCACAACGGCCAGTTCGTCGGGCCCTTCGTCTATGGCCGCCAGATGACGCTGGATATGGACACGCTCAAGCGGAACTACGTCGACAAACAGGACGATGTTCAGCGGATCCGTTTCTTCTGCAAGGGCGACAGTTACCGGTTCTGGGGCCTGATCGAAGGTGACAGGCATTTTGTCTGCCCTGCCGAAAACGGCCAGCTCTTTCTGGCCGGCACTGACAGGCTGGGGCGCGATGTGCTCTCGCGCATCATCTATGGCGCACGCATTTCACTGACAATCGGCCTCGTCGGCATCAGTTTCAGCTTCCTGCTCGGCATAGTCATCGGAGGACTGGCCGGTTATCACGGCGGCATCTTCGACCTGGTCGTTCAACGGATAATCGAAGTTCTGCAATCGATCCCCAGCATTCCGTTATGGATGACTCTGGCGGCGATCATGCCGATAACCTGGAGTCCGATTCTGATCTATTTCGGCATCACCGTCATTCTCGGGCTGCTCGACTGGACCGGACTGGCGCGGGCCGTGCGTTCAAAGCTTCTAGCCTTGCGGGAGGAGGATTACGTTCTGGCCGCGCAATTGATGGGTGCCAGCAGCGGCCGCATTATCCGGCGGCACCTCATTCCCGGCTTCATGTCGCATCTGATCGCGGCGGCGACGATCTCCATACCCGGCATGATCCTGGGCGAGACGGCGCTGAGCTTCCTCGGGCTCGGCCTGAGGGCGCCGATCACCAGTTGGGGTATCCTGCTCACCGAGGCCCGCAGCGTCAGCGTGATCGCGTTCTATCCATGGCTGCTTTTGCCGATACTCCCCGTCATTCTCGTCATCCTGGCGTTCAACTTCCTCGGCGACGGCTTGCGGGACGCCGCAGACCCCTACAAATGAGATCGCTATTCCACCGCGCGGGGTGCCGGTAAGGTCCTTGTCGGCGGCCTGTCCGATTGTTGCAATGTTCATTGTTGGCCTCTATACGCGGCAAGGTCCGATCGGGGTTTAACACGCCGCTCTCGGGTTTCAGCCGCCAAACGCCCTGGTCGGAGGCATTGCCGATTTCGTGGACCGGTTCAGGACATACGATCGCATATGAGTCGCCTCGATAGTTTCATCCGCAGGATGACGGCACAGCGCGACATTCTCGATCAAGTCTGCGCGGAAGTGGCGAAGATGGAGGGGCCGGTGATCGAGTTCGGCCTCGGCAATGGACGGACGTTCCACCATCTGCGCGAGCGCCTGCCTGGACGCCGGATCGTGGCGTTCGACCGCGCGCTTGCCGCACACGCCAGCTCAATTCCCGAGCCTGAAAACCTCGTGCTCGGGGAAATACGCGAGACGGCGATCAGGTTCATCGGCATCGACGCCGCTCTTGTTCACGCCGACATCGGCACCGGCTATGAAGATCGCGATGCAGTGACCGCTACCTGGCTTCCCGATCTGACCGCGCGCCTGCTTCGCGTCGGCGGCATCGCGGTCAGCGGCACGCCGCTCGATCACCCGCGGTTGCAACGCCTCCCGCCGCCGCCCTCGGTGCCTGCCGATCGTTATTTTGTCTGCAGGCGCGTGTGAGGGCCCGAGACGACCGAAGTCTTCAGGGGATCGTATATATCGCTATCTCCCGCTCAATGCCGCGCAGCGAGACTTCGTGGGGCACGGGCGTCAGCGCGTTCCTGTGCAACAGATCGGCGGTAAGATTGTCGTCGACCACCGCACGAGTGGCGAAGATCGCCTGTGCGTTGGCAAGGTTCTGGACCCGCGAGGCAATGTTGACCGTCTGGCCGAAATAGTCCTGTCGCTCATTCATGGACACGGCGATGCAGGGGCCGGCATGGACTCCGATCTTGAGCAGCAGATCCTCGCGACCGCTCTTGTCGTTGAGCGCACGCATGGCATCGCGCATCCTGAGGGCCGCAGCAATCGCACGATCAGGCGTCGGGAAGGTCGCCATCACCGCATCACCGATCGTCTTCACCACCGCGCCTGCCTCCGCCGCGACGATCTCGTGCAGAACCTGGAAATGCTCGCGCACGAGATCGAAGGCTGAAAGGTCGCCCACCCGCTCGTAAAGCTCGGTCGATCCGCGCAGGTCGGTGAACAGGAAGGTCAGGCTGGTGATCTTCAGGCGCTGGTTGATGTCGAGCGTGTCCGTGCGGTAGAGATCGCGGAACGTCTGGTTGGTGAGCAGGCGCTTGGCGGTCAGGAAAGGCCGGCGTTTGCCCAGGAGATCATGCAATTCCCGGCCGGCGATGAAGACCGTCGGCAGCACGCGGGTGTCGGTCCTGTTTTCCAGCGAAATGCGCAACGGGCCGGGTTGCATCTCCAGCGTCTGGCTCTGGACATGCTCGCGGTCGAAGACCAAAGAGAGGCTTCGGCGCTCCCTTGTTGGTTCGCCCTTGACGTCGATGAACTGCACCGAATGGGTGACCGGCTCGAAGACGATGATGAATTCGGACGGAAGCTGTATGGGCAGAACCGCCCTTTCACCGGGCGCAAGCTCGATATCCTCCAGCGAGAACGCTTCCATCGTTTTCGCGAAATCCTCTTCCGGCAGATCGACGCCGGACCCCCAGTAGATCTGGCGGAAATATTCCACCAACGGCAGTTCGTGTGGATTGTGGGCGGCAATCCTGCGCACGCGGGGACTGACGGTGAACGTCACCTCGACCATCTCGTCGAGGGTTGGCGAATAGCCCTCGGAGCACAGCGCGCAGGTGTATTCGTCCTTCTGCAGGGTTTTCAGCGTGGCGTTGGTGTCGAGCACGCCGCCACAGCCGGGGCATAGAACATTCCAGGAAATGTCGAAGATGCCCACCCGCGCCGCATGGAGAAAGGCGCTTATGGTGCGTTCCTCGTCGAGGCCATGCTTGCTGGCGAAGGCCGGCGCGTTGATGCGGCAAAGTTCGCGGTCCTTGCCCTCCGTGACGGTTCGCTTGATCGCGTCGATTGCCTGTGGATCGACGTCGGTCGATTGCCGCAGAAGCGAGAACAGATCCTGAGCTTCGTTCATCGTGCAGGCTCCGGAAAATGCGCCCCGAGCCGTGTTGACCGGCCGGTCCTCGGTCCGAGCGTTCCATCTTACTTCGAAACGGGCCGTACGGCCATTCGAATGGATAAACCTGGTGACAGTTCAATTTCCGTTCGGCGGATTTTCACCGGCCGCAAGCGGCACTATGATGGTCCCTAGGGCATTCATGTTTGGGACTTCTCCCATGCCGACATCCGACAACCCGCCATTTCCCGCGGCCCTGCGGCTTTTCTCGGCGGTTGTCATCATCGTCCTGATCGTAGGCGCCGGCCTGTTTTTCGCGCCCGTGCTGGTCAAGCCGCGCTGGCCCTGGGCCGTCACGCCGTTCAATGCCCGCTTTCTCGGGGGCTTCTACACGGCCGAAATGGTCGTGATGGCGGCGCTGCTGGTCTGGAATCGCTGGTCGCCCGGCAGGCTCGTGCTCGTTATGGCCTTCATCTTCACCGTCATCGTGTCGGGGGCCTCGTTCGTCAATCTCGGCTATTTCAATTTCGAGCGCAAAGCGCCCTGGCTCTGGTTTTTGGTCTATCTGGGCTCGGTCGCTGTATCCGGGCTGTTCCTGTGGCGGACCAGGGCCCGTCCTTCTGCAAAAGGCGCGGCCTTAAATCCCGCATGGCGCGGCTACATGGCCGTGGAATCGGCGATCCTCGGGCTCTATGGCGTCGGCCTGCTGCTGTTCCCCCTGCCATTCAGCGGCTTCTGGCCATGGCCGGTCGATGGCTTCCACGCTCAGGTCTACAGCGCCATCTTCCTTGCCGGTGCCGGCGGTACATATCTCGTCTGGAGAAGCGCGCCGCGCGAGGAACTGCTGGTGCTCGGCCTGGCGCAGTTTCTGGTTGGCCTGCTTGCCATCCTTGGCCTCGCCCTCACCGACGCTGCGGTGCACCGAATCGACTGGAGGGCGACCGGGACATTGTGCTGGCTCGCCCTTTTCGGGTGGATCGGCGTCAGCGGCGTCTTTAAACTCTACGCCGCCTCCCGGTATTTTAGCTCGCAACCGGCGTCATAGGCTGCGGAGACGGCTGGATTTTCAGGTGCCGTCCGGTGCATCGTGCCGGGCCGATTGTCTTCGCCGGAACGCCATGACCAGCACGACCTCGCCATCCTCCGCTAAAATCCAGCCGCAGCTCCGGCCAGTCCGGCCAAGCGACGCGGAGGCGCTTTGCGCCATCTTCAACATGCCGGGCTTCCGCCGCGGCACGTTCAGGATGCCTTTCGAGATGGTGGAGCAGGTGGAGCGGCGCATCGCCAAGTCCGGCCAGGAGACCACCTGGATCGTTGCGGAATTGGACGGCAAGGTCGTCGGCCATGGCAAGCTGGTCGTGCAGGGTTCGCCGCGCCGTTCGCATGTCGGCGAGATCAATATCGGCCTTGACGATGCCTTTGTCGGCAAGGGCATCGGCTCTGCCATACTTGGCGCGCTGCTTGACGTGGCCGACAACTGGCGCGCCCTGAAGCGGGTCGAATTGACCGTCTATGCCGACAACGAACCGGCCATCCGTCTCTACACAAGCCACGGCTTCGAGGTCGAGGGCCGGCATGTGAAGGCAGGTTTTACCGACGGGCAGTACCAAGACCTCCTGAGCATGGCCCGGCTGCGGTTCTGAGTCCCGCTGTTTGGCCCTGACTGTTTAGCCGTCTAACAGTTCGCGCCGAGACCCGCGAACAGGTGATTGCTGGAGAACTCCGTTGGATACGCTCAATTTCGTCTCACACCATCTTGATCGAATTGACGATCTTCGTGTGGCCGGCCGCATCCAGCACGTCTGGTCTCCCTTGGCGTTTGCACCGCAAAGCGGCTAGACGAAACCAATGACCGCCGCAGTTGACCCTATCCCTACGCCTCCGGTGGAAATTCTGGCTGTGCTGTCGCTGCTCTGCCCGGAAGTCGTGCGTGACATCGAGCAGAACTGGAATGCACCGGTTTCCGACTACGCCCGCCATCTGTGGCGGCCGGTGGCAAAGCCCGCATCGGGCCCGGCGGTCGCTGCCCGCTCGATCCTGCGCGAAGTCCTGCATCGGCGCCTTGGTGTGATCATGCAGCCCGAAGAGATCGGCAAGGCCCTCGAAGAATTCGAGCAGAGACCGGTGATTCAGGCCGGCCTGCACTGCTTGCTTCTGATGGACCGGATCACCTTCGATGCCCTCCTGCTTGCCTGGCTCGGCGCGGTCGAAAACGGGCTGTCGGCCTTCTTCGGCTTCATGGGAACGACGATGACCATGGAGACAATTGGCCGGGAGGGGCCGGGATGGCTCGATGTCGGCGACGACAAGGTCAACCTGTTTGGCATGGGGCGCCACAAACTGTGCCGCAAAAGCGCCTGCGCGGCCGGTCCCGTCACTCTCAACAAGCGCGCGCTCGAAGCGGTGGGCGACGAAACGGATGCCAGCCGCTGGCTGGGCACACTGCTTGCCAGCCAGGACAAGGTGTTTGGAATCGCCGCCGATGCGCTGACAGCCCTCAACGAAGATCTGGTGGCCGATTGGGATCGTTGCGGCATGACCCTGCCGGTTTTCATCGATGATCGGCTCGCCGCGGCCGCCATGGCGCGGCATCTGGAATATGACGGCAGCCTTCTTTCGAGGCTGCTGATTGAGCCTGCAAGGCGTCAGCGTCTCGAACGTGCCTTAAAAGAGGCCGCATCGGGCCCGTTTGGCAGATTCCTGCCCGATGCCACGGCCTATTTCTGGGGCATCCGAGAGGAGCGTGTGCGCAAGCTCGTCCTCGAGGACGGGCACCTGATCGAGCCCGACAGGCCGCATGGTCTTTCCATCCCGTTCGAGCGGCCGCATCTCAAGCAGGCGCTGCTGGACGGGGTGCTGCTGCCGAACCTGTTCCTGACGTTCCTCGTCCTCGCCATATTGCCGCGCGTGCGGGTTGTGGGCGGCCTGAGACAGATTGGCTATGTGGCGCTTTTCCACTCGATCCTGCTGGCTGCGCTGGACGAAAACGCACCGGAAGAGCGCGATCTGGCTGCGGAGCTGCAGGTTCGGGAAAATGCCTGGGGCATGCGGGTCATCGATGAAAAGATCTCGGTCCGCGACCAGCTTGCCGGTCTGCCGGAAGGGGCGCTCTTCCCGGACCTGCTCCGGCAATACCGTTTGCGGACATTTGCCGAGACGACCGACGGCCTGAAACTGGTTCGCGAAGACGCCCGGTGGCGCAAGATCGGCCAGGCCGAGATCAAGGCGACCTGAGCCTCGCTTCAGGCCTCATTTCAAGTTAACGGCAGCCAAACGGAAACAAACGGTCGCGGAGGGTCCATCGCGATCGGCTGCAGTTCAAGGCCTGACCTGACATGGCCTCACCGGTCATTGCACGATACCGGCCTTGCGGAGCCCCTCCACCACGAGTTCGAAATCGGCAGGGTTCTTGTAGGGCAAGACTTTGCGACGGTAGTCCAGCGAATAGTCGGGATTGACGCGAAGCACCTCCTGCCAGGCCGTGCGGGCCTCGGCGAAACGGCCCAGATGGCCGTAGCTGGCGGCCAGAAGCGCGCGCGAGACGTCGGTGACAGCGTTGCGAGCCAGCCGTTGCATCAAGAGGTCAACGGCCTCCTCGTACCTTCCTAGTTGAAACGAGGCCAAAGCCTGGAAGTGCAGAAGCACATCCGGAAAGTATGGATTCAAGGCCTTCCCCCGGGCGAAGCTCTCGAGGGCCTCCTCGGACCTGCCCGAATAGTACAGCGCCTCGCCGAGGATGACGTGCCCTTCGGCGAAGTTCGGATTGAGGACTATCGCGCGCTCGGCCTCGTCGATGGCCCCATCGTGCCGTCGTGTGTACAGCTTGACGATAGCCAGCGCCCAGTGCGCCCAGGGATCGCTGTCATCCAGCATTACCGCTCGCGTTGCGACCTCTTCCGCTTGCGCCATCGATTCCGGCGGCGACGCACTCCACCTGTTCAGGTAATCGAGCCCGTGCGTGAGGGCGAGGAAGGCGTGGGCAGAGGCAAACTCCGGATCCTGTTCGATGGCACGTTGCAAGAGGTCGCGGGCTGCGATGTTCGTCTCCTTCGTCAGCCGGTACCACAGCTCTCGGCCCCGCAGGAAACAGTCATACGCCTCGATGTTGCGCGGGTGCTCGGGCGCCAGCCGCTGACGGTCACCCTCAGTCAGATTGAGCGCCAGCGCACCGACGATCTGCTGCGTCACGTCGTCCTGCACGGCGAATATGTCGGTCAGGTCGCGATCGAACCGCTCCGCCCAAAGATGGCCGCCCGAGGTCGCATCGATGAGCTGCGCGGTGATGCGCACCCTGTTCCCAGATTTGCGTACGCTGCCCTCAAGCACATGCCGCACGCCGAGCTTCGTGCCCACCTCCTGCACGCGGACGTTCTGGCCCTTGAAGGTGAACGACGAATTGCGTGCGATAACGAAGAGCTGCGACAGCTTGGACAGCGCCGTGATGATGTCTTCAGAGATGCCGTCGGCGAAGTAGTCCTGTTCGGCGTCACCGCTCATGTTGGCGAACGGCAGGACGGCGATCGACAGTTTCGGCGGCGCGGCCGTCGCGAGACGGCTCGCCGCGGTTTCCGAGGCCGCGGCCGCCTTGGTCCCGGCGCCGACTTGCAGCGAATAGACCCGGATCGGCTCGGCGATGTTCTTGAGCTGTGTGCTGCCGAGATCGCTGACCGAGAGGTCGAGCCTCGCCTTGACCTGGCGATAGGCATCCTCGGATAGGCAGATGGCGCCGGGCGCCGCGACGCCCTCCAAACGCGAGGCGATGTTGACACCGTCGCCCATCAGGTCGCCGTCGCTTTCTTCGACCACATCCCCCAGATGGATGCCGATCCTGAACTCGATGCGGCGGTCCTGCGGCACGCCGGCATTGCGCTCGACCATACCGTTTTGAACCTCAACGGCGCAGCGCACGGCATCCACCACGCTGCGAAACTCAACCAGCGCCCCATCCCCTGTGCGCTTGATCACCCGCCCGTGGTGCACTGCGATGGTCGGATCGATCAGGTCGCTGCGCAGCGCCCGCAATCTCGCCAAGGTACGATCTTCGTCCGCGCCCGCGAGCCGGCTGTATCCGACCACATCTGCAGCCAGGATTGCGACCAGCTTACGATTCTCGCTCATGGTCCGTCACCTCATCTCCACGATAGCAGGAGACGGAGGGTAAGAGGGAATTTTCGCAAACGACGGCCACGCAGCCGCCCGAATCGGCGGCGCTCTGCCACCTGACCCGCACGGATCGCTCGATGCCATTTGCGCTGCCGCTTGCTGGTCGACGGTTATCGGTTCATCCTTGTGAATATTGCGGCCGTGAAGTGCGTAGCGCGATCACGTCGTCACGGCCCCAAGTGAGGTCTTGTTCCATGGACTGCTCGGGCTGCGGTTTCGAGGTTGAGGGCGGTTACGCCTTCTGTCCGAGGTGTGGCAGGCGCCAGCCCGTGCCATGCGCCAGCTGCGGCTACCTCTGCGCACCTGATTTCGAGTTCTGTCCGAAATGTGGGGCAAGCGTCGGTGCGCCGGCAAAGGCCGTCGAACGGCCTGCTCCGACACCAAGCCGGACCATCGTGCCGCCATCTCGAACTCCGTCGCTGCTTCCGAACATCGAAAGCGAAGAAGGGCTGCATCCCGTCTCTGACGCCGATCGCCGGACGGTAACGGTCCTGTTCGCCGACCTTTGCGGCTTCACCACGCTCAGCGAGCAGCTCGACCCCGAGGTGATGCAAGCGCTGCAGAACGAACTGTTCAAGGAATTGACGGCGGCCGTGCGAAGCTTCGGTGGTTTCGTCGACAAATTCATCGGCGATGCGCTGCTCGCCTTGTTCGGTGCGCCGGTCGCGCATGAGGACGATCCGGAACGCGCGCTTCGCGCCGCTCTCGACATGATCGCCCGGACGGCGCGGCTCGGCGAAAACGCCCCCCACTCCGGATCGCCTCTGTTGCTCCACATCGGCATAAACACTGGTCCGGTCGTCACTGGCGGATTGGGCATCGGCACCGCCAAATCCTATTCGGTGACCGGCGACACGGTGAATACGGCGCAACGCCTGCAATCGCTGGCCGCACCGGGTGAGGTGCTGGTAGGCGAGCTCACTCACAGGCTGACCCGGCATGCCTTCTCTTACGAGCCGTTGGGTGATGTCGTGCTTCGCGGCAAGGCCGGCAGTGTTCTCGTCCATCGACTGGATGCACCGCTTGCGGCGCCGCGCGCAGCGCGCGGACTCGAGGCGCTCGGCCTCAGCGCGCCAATGGTAGGTCGTGGTGCGGAGCTCCAGAGAATGCTGGCGAGCCTTGACCAGGCGTGCAGCGGCTCGGCGCAACTCGTCCGCCTCGTCGGAGAAGCCGGTATCGGGAAATCGCGGCTGGTGAAGGAGTTCGTTGCCCGCGTCGGCGACGAGGATCGTTTTCGCAATGTCGCCGTGCGGCAGGCCACGTGCTCACCGCTGGGTGAACAATCATTTGGCGCCTTGGGCGCAGTGGTGCGCAGCGCTGCCGGGATGATGCAAAACGACAATGGGGACGAAATGCGGGGCAAGCTCGCAGCCTTGCTTACCGATCTCGGTCTGCAGGGCGAGGAGGCGCAGCGGCTGATGCCTTTGCTCTACCATGTGCTTGGCCTTGGCGACCCCGATGCTACGTTGCAGCATGTCGAGCCCGAGCAGCTGCGGCGGCAAATTCTCTACGCAGTCCGCACAATCGTCGAACGGCGGCTTGCATTGTCGCCCCTGTTGATCGTTGTCGAAGACCTGCACTGGGCCGACGCCGCTTCGCTCGAGGCACTGCGTTTCGTGATGGACAGGTTGGAACGCACGCGGTTGATGGTGCTGGTCACGCATCGGCCGGCGCCGGACAGTGGCCAGCTCGACTCAAGTCGGGTCAGTCACACGGCGCTCAGGCTTTCACCGCTCAATAGTAGTGACGGACGCAGCTTGCTGGCGGCGCTTTTCGGCGAGAGCTGGGTAAAGTCCGCAGGAGGGCTTCTCGACCAGATCCTCGAGCGCGCGGGCGGCAACCCCCTTTTTATAGAGGAGATCGTTCGCGGACTTATCGATCGCGGTGTACTGACGCGCGAGGGCCAGCGATGGCGGACTGTGGGGGGCGAAGTTGCAACCGGCATTCCCGCCACCATCCAGGCAATGCTGCTTGCTCGCGTCGACCGGCTGCCCCAGGAGGTGCGCCGGTTGGCCCAGGAGGCCGCGGTGATCGGCCCGCGCTTCGATGCGACACTTTTGAAAGCCGTGACAGCCGACCCCGGCCGGCTGGAAGCCGGCTGCGAGCTGCTTTGCGATGCCGAAATCATCGAGGAAGTCGCCGGATCGGGCTCGGTCTCGTCGCAAAGCTACCGCTTTACGCAAACATTGCTGCAGGACGTGATCTACCAGAATCTGCTCCTGCAACGCCGGACCGACATCCACGGACGGGTCGGTGCCGCCTTGGAGCGACTGTGCGGCGACAAGCCGGAACGGCTCGAGGATTTGACCGTGCTCGGCCATCACTTCGCACAGAGCGCCGAGCGGGAGAAGGGCGCGCAATACCTGCAGGCGGCTGGCGATCGCGCTCGCATGATATACGCCAACGACGACGCCCTTCGTTTCTACGAGCGAGCACTGACCGCGTTGGGCGCGATCGGGCAAACGCCGCTCAAACTGGCAATCGCAGAGCGCATTGCCGATTTGAGCGGCCCGGCAGGCCGCCGCGAAATCGCGCACCACCACTACGAGACGGTGTTGCAGGCATACCGCGACGCAGCCGATCGTGTCGCTTCGGCGCGAGTTTTGCGCAAGATCGGTCGGCTGCTCTGGGACGTCGGCAAGCGGGACAGCGCAGAATCCCGCTACGCTGAAGCCGCAGCGCTCCTCGATGGAGCGGATGCCCCGATCGAGCAGGCGCATCTGTGGCAAGAACGTGGCCGACAGGCGTTCCGTAGCGGAGATCACGCTCTCGCGGCAAAATGGGCGGACGCCGCCCTGGATGGCGTACGCACCCTGACAACAGAGCATGTCTCCGAGGTAGGGCGTGATGCCACTCTTGTGACCGCCGAGGCACTCAACACCAAGGCTGTCGCGCTGGCTCGCCTTGGGCGAAACCTTGAAGCGGTGCGTCAGATTGAGCGTAGCATTGAATTGGCCGAAGACGCCGGTCTGCTGGGAGCGGCCTGCCGCGGCTACACCAATCTCGGCGTGCTTTACACGACCATCAATCCGGCGCAGGCCATAGAGGTCTGTCGGCGCGGTCTTGAAGTGGCGCGCCATATTGGTGATTTGGGTTTCCAGGCGCGCCTCCTCGCCAATCTGGCGGTCGCATGTTGTACTTTCACGGATCGCTGCCCGACGGAAGGCGTGCCTGCCGCGGAGAAGGCCATCGAGATCGACCGGGCGCTCGACCAGCGCGAGCACCTGCCGGTGCCGTTGATCGTGCTTGGGCAGATCCATCAGTGCAACGGCCGTCCGGAACTGGCGGTCGGCTTGTTCCACGAAGCACTGGACGTGGCCCGCGAAACGGGCGAGCCCCAACTGCTGTTTCCGTGCTATGATGGTCTCGCAACGCTTAATCTCGACCTCGATAATCTGGCCGAGGCCGAACGCTACTTTTCCCTGGCGCAGGGTATTTGCGCCCAGCACGGGCTCGACCCGGAAGCGCTTGTGGTGCTGCCTTTTCTCGATTAGCCGGGCGGGAGGTTGAAAAATGTCCGCGCGTATTGACTTGGTACCGCTTCAACCGGGCGACCGTGCGCCGAACGTGGTGCTCGATGCCATTACCCAGGAAGGCAAGATCGCGCTCGACGACTTTCGCGGACAAAAACCGCTGCTGGTCGGCCTGTTTCGAGGTCTGCATTGTGCGTTTTGCCGGCGCCATATCGCCGCCCAGGCGCGACTTGATCCGGAGCTGCGCGAAAAGGGCGTGCAAAGCCTGACGGTGGTCAACACGCCGATCGAACGGGCGCGTCTCTATTTCCGCTACCACCCGATGCCGAATCTGCTTGCGGCCTCCGACCCTGAACGCGCTTCACATCGTGCTTTTGGACTGCCCAATCTCGAATTCACCGAAAACGAGACGGTCTGGCCGTACAAGGTCTCGATGGCGGCGGCGAAGGATATGCGGGTCGACGTACCGGGCGAGTTGCCTGGTCCAATGGATCCTTTTGCGGCCAGCGAATTCCTCGACAAGAAGGACAATTACGAAGTGACCGAGGCCGACGAGCAGATGATGGCGACGGGACACGGACAACTGATCGGTCAGTTCCTGCTGGACCGGCAGGGGGTCGTCCGCTGGAGCTTCACGGAGGTTCCGGAGGGTGGGCGATACATGTTTGGGGCGCCGAACCCGCAGGAGCTGATGTCAGCCGTGTCACAGGTCGCCCAATAGACTTGCGAACGAGGCGACGTGGCGGGACACTGAAGAAAAGCGGAACCAATTTGTCACAAATCTAAAGCGCGTCGCGATCTTTCAGATTCGCTCCCTGCGCTTTAGGGTTTGATTTTACGCATGTCTCTGTCCCGAAACCGGTTCCCACTTTCGGGAGACATGCTGTGGACGCTGGCCTCGGCGAGCCAGAATGTACGGTTCTGGCAATGACCGGCACGCTCGTGCCAGCTCGCACCCGGCTGACAAGTTCACCGTTCATTCGAGCACGGCCTCGACACGGGCAACAAAGTCATCGAGCGAGCGATCCCCGCGAACCTCGATGCGCGGAAGGTCGATGGGATCGCAATCGAGGTCCGCCGGCCCATGTTTGCCGCCGAAGCCGATCCGATAGCCGCATTCCTTGGCCAGCCGGCCGAGCCGTCGGTCGGTGACAGAGAAGGGTGCCGCGAACGCCGTGGTCGGCCGACCGGTCCACCGTTCGACGAACATGCGGGAGCGCAGGAGCTCGGCGGCCAACTCAGAACTCGACAGACCATCGATCGCGCGATGCGTCGCCAGATGGCTTCCGAAGAACGCACCCTCGCCGGCGAGGCGTCGCACCGTCCCGGCGTCCATAAGCTGCGTCGGCGGACCGCTGTCGACATCCCACCGTGCACTTTCACCCACCAAGTCCGTTACCAGGAACACTTCCGCGGTCAGGTCGTTCGCGCGTAAGATCGGCCAGGCATGGTCGGCAAAATTCTGGAAGCCGTCATCGAAGGTGATGAGCACCGGGCGACCAACGAAAGGTTCACGGTTGGCGATGGACCATCCCAGCTGCTCGGACGTGATCGCGTGAAAGCCATTGGCGCGCAGCCATGCCATCTGGCTGCCGAATGCTGCGGGCGTGAGCCGAAAACGGGCGAGCGCGGCCGGACCATCATCGGCGACGCTGTGATACATGAGGACAGGCATACGCTGCCGCCGCTCGCTGCGTGCGACGTCGCGGCGCAAGGCCCGTGCCCCGCCCCAGACGACATTTCGCGCGACTCCAATACCGATGGGCGCGCGGATTGGCACATGATCGATCACCGGTTCCGTAGCCACGTCGTCTGGTGACAGGCGGCGGAAGCGGTCTATGCGATAGAGCTCGGTCTGGATCGATTGCTCGAGGACGAGGCCTTCGGTCGCTGCCAGCGTCTGCGAGATCGCTTGTGCACCGAAAGTGTTCCAGTCGAAGCCCGTCCTTTCTACATTGTCACGGAGCACGAATGCGTGTGCGCTGACGAAACTGCCGCCGGGCGCCAACGCCGCAACGATTTTTTTGGCGATGCGCCGCAACTCGTCGAGATCATCTAGGTAGTAGAGCACTTCCGAACAGACGATCAGATCCATCTCGCCCGGCAGCGTGTCCGCAGAAAAATCCAGTACGCCGAACTCGACATTCGGCTGATCGCTGCATCGCGCGCGCGCCCGCCCGACGGCTACGTCGGAGATGTCTGTTGCGGTCAAATGGCCCACTCGCGGCGCCAGTTGCCGCGTGAAGTGGCCCTCCGCGCAAGCCAGCTCAAGCGCGCGTCCGATGGGACCGGCAGGCAGAATTTCGAGCTGCCGCTCATACTTTTCCTGCTCATAGGGCGAACGATAGTTCCAGGGATCCTCGGTCGCGAAACGGCGATTCCAGAACGACGTGCGATCATTGTCGTGTCCATCCGCGGCTCGTCCGCGGCGCGGCGCTGCAATAGGCTCCGCAGGTTCGGCGCTCGACCGAACCAGCCGCCGCGCCTCCGCGGCCAATCGCGCGAGTTTGCCGAAGTGGCTGTCCCGATCAGGCCGGCGTCCCGCCATGGACAACGATGCCTTGGCTGCAGACATGTCTGACTTGTCGGCACCGGTTTGCGATGCAAGCCGCTCAGGGGGCACGAAATTCAGCGCCAACTCAATCCAATGACGCCTTGTCACTTTCCCGAGTGCGCCGAACTGCGCGCGAGCCTCGATCCGGCCATCCATCATCAGATAGGCATAAATTTGATCGATTCCTTCCGGGAGGTCGGTGGAGGCCGGATTTCGAGCGTCGACGCGGATTCCCAGTGTCCGCGCCAGTCTGCGCGGCGCGGCAAGGTCGTCGAAGTCGAGAAGCATTTGCTCAAGGTGATACTGGACGCGGCGACCCGCCGCTGAATCGTTCCAGACCTTGCCGAGTTCGACGATCAACTCGGTGATGGAACCGCCAAACCTGTCCCACCTGGCAGCCAATTGGACGGGCGCCGATAGGCTTCCTGCCACAAGGCCATCGAAGGCCACCTCGGCGATCTCACGCGCCCACTTGCGCCCTGCCGGGAGCGCGTGCAGGGACTGCGGGTCGATCGAGCGCGCGCCGCGGCCGCAATCCGACGCGGCGTTCCACAACGCGAACCACGCGAGGGCTTCGGAAGCGGTGCCGCCATTCGCCGAAATCGCTCCATTGGCGTGAGCCGGTGCTGGGCGTTTGACCCTGGGATCAGGAGAAAAGCCGCGGGCGATCACGATTTCCGCATCTGCCAACATCTGCGTCGAATTGCGGGTGAGCGAGTTGGGGCCGACCCGATAGAAAGCGAGCGGTTCGTCGACCATCACCCAACGCTTGCCTAAACGTGCGAGGCGCTGCCACAGATCCCAGTCCTCGCAGGTGCGCAGCGACACATCGAAACCGCCCAATTCGACAATTGTCTCCCGGTCGACCAGCAGCGCGTGAGTGCGAACGGCACATCGGCGGGCGAATGTTTCGAACGGCTGGATCGCAACCTCCGTCGAGATGCTCGACGGGGTGAGTTCGCCATCGGGCATCACGCGCCGACAACCGCAATAGGCGGCCACTGCATCGGGAGCGCTTTTCAGTGCGGCCAGCATTTTGGCAAGGAAGCTGGCAGCCACCCAATCGTCCGCATCCAGAAACATGAGCCATTGGCCGCGCGCTGTCGAAGTCCCGCTATTGCGCGCGCCGGCGGCGCTATGCGCGCAAGAGCTCAGCGTCCGAAATCGGGCATCGCGCTCCACATAACCGGCGATGATCGCGGGGGTGCGGTCCGTGGAGGCGTCGTCGACGATGATCGCCTCCCAATCCACTATCTCCTGATCGAGAAGGCAATCGAGCGCGCGCGCCAGCGTTGCCTCCGCATTGTGCGCAGGAACCACGATTGAGACCAAGGGATTATGCGCCACGCCGTCTTACCCGCGCCTGGTTCGAAGGTAGGGCAAGAGCCCCGAGACATAGCCGGCGATTTCCGGCCAACGGAAACGGTCGTCAGGGACGCTGCGTCCAAACAGTCTCCTGCGAACTCTCCCGAGATACCACAGCGGCTTCCATTTGAAAGCCCGGCCGTCCCGAAACCTGACAGTCCGGTGCCGGCCTCAAGCTGGCCTGTCAGGGATGCGCCGCATGGCAGTCATTTCTAAAGTCCTGTCGATTCATCAAAAGTAGACATCGCTAATGCAAAGGTCGCAAGCAGCCTTGCGCCAATAACAGCCGTTGTCCCTGCATTCTCGAACAGCCATTCTCCGTCCGAAAGAAGAGCTTCCTTCCAGCGTTGGGCCCGCGTCGGGGGCTGACGGGCGCAGTATACATCCGGGTGCGAGAAAGTACCTGCGCCTCCAGGTCAACGAACTGCAATGCATCAAAGGACTATTTTAAATTTATTTTCGATCCAGCAGATATAGCCTGACATTACTCCTTTCGGTAGTAGATTGCATCAAATGGTCAATTTGGATATCTGGTTATTTCCGCTATCAAAAGAGGTAAAGAGCGACATCAATCGGAACTCGCGCATTTGTTGTCAGTCCAACAGGCGTACAAGCGGCGCACGAATCGGCTCGAACCAAGAAGATTTCGGCTTGCGGGTCGGGTATTTGTCTGACATAATTTTTGCTTCCGAGTTCTGCACTGGGCAATTGGGGCATAGTGATGGCTAAGGAATCTTCGAGTGCCGCTTCTTCAGCAAATAAAGCGGACGCAAATCTGATAGGTAATGCAGAGGGAAACGGGCTGAACTTCATGGCGGGCCAGGCTCGCGAGGGTGGGGCCTCGGGCGATGCCGTAGGTGTCGACAAGATACGTGATCTGCTGTTCGGCAACCAGATGCAGGACTATGACCGCCGCTTTTCCAAGCTTGAAGAACGGGTCCTGCAGCGCTTCAAGGATGTCGAGTCCGAGGCCAAGCGCAATCTCGAAATGTACGAGTCGAACGCGAAGAAGCAGGTTGACTCGCTTGCGACGCAATTGCGGAACGAAAAAGATGCACGGGCCGAGGCCGACAAGGAGATTGACCGGAACCTTCGCGATCAAAATCAGGCACTTGAAAAGCAGGTGCGCGCGTTGTCGGATCAATTGAGCGATCTCGAGCGCGAAGTTGCGGACCGGATCAGTCGAAACGATCATTTGCTGCGTGAGGAAATCAAGCAAAAGTACGAAAGCGTTCAGATGCTGATAGAGAAAGTGTTTTCCGACCTCAGCAACGTCAAGACCGACCGAAATCTTCTGGCTGGCCTGTTTGTCGAGGTCGCAAAATGTCTGAATCAGGATCCCGTCGGCAGCAAGGGCAACTCGGAGCGTAACTGGAAAGCGAGTTGATCGGAACTTGACGTCGAGCGTCGACCCAATCAGCCTTCCTCAAAAAGCAGCTTCGAACGATACCGAGATTGATCGCGAGGCTCTGGCTCGCCTTTTGATCGAATTGCCCGGAACGTTGATCCGGATCATCGTGCGCGCCTAGAAGGCGTTCCGACTGCTGATCCTCGCATGGAAACGCTTCGCCAGCTGCTGGTCGGCGGCGAGATTTCGGAGCTTTCACGCGTTACGCACCTGCTCGACGAACCAGAGCAGCTTGCGGCTGCAGTGGGAGGCGTTCTCCCCAGTGCAGCCTCGCTCGCGCCTCATGCGCAACTCGGCGAGGCCCTTGCACCAGCTGTCGAGAGGGCCGCGCAACGGTCCATCCAGAAGAACCCGAGCACGCTCACGGATATATTATACCCGGTGTTCCTGCCGGCTATTCGCAAGTCGATCGGCGAAAAAATCGACCAAACCTTTCAATCGCTGAATGAATCTTTAAGACATATATTTACCTGGCATGGACTTAAGTGGAGATTTGAAGCTTGGAGAACGGGAACAAGCTTCTCGGAAGTTGTCCTTAATCATTCTCTCGTCTATCGTGTAGAACATGTTTTTCTCATTCACCGCACCTCCGGGCTTTTGATCGCGCATGTAACTGCTGAAAACGCTACGAGCGAAGACCCTCAACTGATTTCTTCGATGCTTAGCGCAATTCAAGATTTTGTAAGGGACTCATTCAACGAGAAAGAACAGAGCGGGCTGGACACTATCCGGTTCGGAGAGCTTCGCCTGTGGTCGGAGGTTGGACCGTTTGCGACCTTGGTTGCGGTGATCCGGGGAAATCCGCCGGAGGAATTACATGAAATAATTCGCGATGCATTGCTTCGCATCCATGAAGATTGCTCACAGGCTTTAGAGCAGTTTGACGGCGACAGCTCGCAGCTGGCCGGCGTGGAGACGCGGTTGCAGACCTGTGTTGAACTGCAGCACGCGGACTCAAACCAGGGATTTCCGTGGCTTGTGGTGACGGCAGTCCTGCTGGTTTTGATTCCGGCAGGCGGCTGGTTCTTTCTTTCCTGGCAAACCGGGCAGCGCTGGCAGGCCTATGTGTCGCGGCTGGAGACCCAGCCGGGCATCATCGTTGCCGAACAAAAGGTGCGCGGTGGCCAATTCTATATTGCCGGCCTGAGGGACCCGCTTGCCGCCGACCCGCAGTCGCTGTTGTCCGGAACTGAGGTCGATCCCGCTCGCGTTCATTCAAACTGGCAGTTCTATCAGAGCCTCGAGCCGGAGTTCGTGTTGAAGCGGCTGACGGCGTCGCTCACGCCGCCGGATTCGGTACGGCTTTCGATCGTCGATGACCGCATCGTTGCCGAGGGCGAGGCTACCGCCACGTGGATCGACCGGGCGCGGGCCGCCGCCCAGCAACTTTCGGCGGGCGGGCCGGTATTCGATATCGCCAGGGTCCGCGATGTGATGAGCCCCGAAGAACGCGCGGCGGAACGCTGGCAGGCCTACGTCTCGCGGCTGGAGGCCCAGCCGGGCATCGTCGTCTCCGAACAAAAGATGCGCGACGGCCAGTTCTATATTGCCGGCCTGAGGGACCCGCTTGCCGTTGACCCGCAGTCGCTGTTGTCGGGAACGCAGGTCGATCCCGCTCGCGTTCATGCAAGCTGGCAATTCTATCAGAGCCTCGAGCCGGTGTTCGTGTTGAAGCGGCTGACGGCGTCGCTGTATCCGACGGATAAAGTGCGACTTTCGATCGTCAATGGCCGCATCGTTGCCGAGGGTGAGGCTCCCGACACCTGGATAGATCGGGCGCGCGCAGCGGCAAGACAGCTTTCGGCAGGCGGACCGGAGTTCGACATCTCCAAGGTTCGTGATGTGAGCCCCGATGCACGCGCGGCGGAGCATTGGCAGTATTATGTGTCGCGACTTGAGGCCCAACCGGGAATCATCGTCGCTCAACAAACGGCGCGGGGCGGACATTTCTACATTTCCGGTCTGAGAGACCCTCTTGCCGCCGACCCGCAAGCTCTGCTGTCCGGAACGGAGGTTGATCCTGCCCGCGTTCATTCACAGTGGCAATTCTATCAGAGTCTTGATCCGAAGTTCGTGGTGAAGCGGCTGACGGCGTCGCTGTCCCCGCCGAAATCGGTTCGGCTTTCGATCGTCCAGGGTCGCATCGATGTCGTGGGCGAGGCACCTGCCGGCTGGATCAGCCGGGCGCAGGCCGCCGCCGACCAACTTTCGGCGGACGGAGTGGTTCTGGATGTCTCGCAGCTGCGCGAGCTGAACCTTGCAGAACTTAATCATTTGAGAGAGTCTATCCAGACGACCGATATTTTCTTCTCTTCCGGTAGAGTTGTCCCGGGGGCGGAGCAGACGCCGGTGCTCGACAGATTGGCTGATCAGTTGAAGGAATTCGCCCAAAATGCCCGCAAGGCAGGCGTGACAGCGCGGTTCATGTTGACCGGCCATTCGGACACAACGGGCCGTGAGACGGCCAACGCGTCGATCAGCGCCGCCCGCGCCGAGACAGTTCGCGCGCTTCTCAATAAGCGCGGCGTCGCGCCGGAACTGCTGCAGGTTCGGGGCGCCGGCACCTTTGAGCCGGCGGTGCCCGAAAATGAAAATAGTCGAACTGGGAACTCCACCAATCGCCGGGTCTCGATTACTGTGAACCTGGAGTAGTGCGGAGCCCGGGATGCTGCAAAAAAAGATCTGCATGTTGGGCGGGTTCGCTGTCGGAAAGACGAGCCTGGTGCGCAGGTTTGTCCAAAGCATCTTCTCGGAAAACTACCTGACCACGGTGGGCGTGAAAATCGACAAGAAGAGTGTCGTACTCGCGGACAAAACCGTGGATCTGATTTTGTGGGATTTGGCCGGCGAAGACGATATCGGCTCATTCCGCGTCAGCTATGTGCGAGGTGCGACCGGGCTGGTGCTTGTCGTCGATGGAACCCGGCCCGCTACTCTTGCCGTGGCGCTCACGCTGCGCGAGCGGGTCGAGGCCGAATTCGGCGCGATGCCGTTCATATTGCTGTTCAACAAATCCGATCTCACCGATCGGTGGGCGATATCGGATGGTGAGATCGACGAACTGAAGCAGCGTGGATGGCAAATCTACCTGACAAGCGCGCTTTCGGGCGAGCATGTTGACGATGCGTTTCATCAGCTTGCTTCGATGGTCGCCAAGTAGACCATGCCCAGATTGCCGAAAGACGTCAGAAGCTGGATATTCGATTTCTTCTATAATGAGCGCTCTGCCGCATATCTGAAAATTGACGCTCGGCAATGCATAGCCGCGAAGGGCGGCAACATCGAACATTACGGACTCTCGTCGCTTCGCACTGGCAAGCCTGTTGCCGATCAGCTTGAATTCATGGAAGGGCTGCTGCCTTGCCCGGAGCTTCCATATCATATGCCCATGGTGGAGCTGCCCGGAGGGCGTGTCGCGGACCTTCATCTCTTTGGCGACGGCGGCTCGGTGTGGCTGCTCTTTCTCGACGCCACTGCCGAACGCGACAACCAGCAGCGGCTTCAACAGAAGGCTTATGAAATGACGCTCCTGCAGGAGAGGGAGCGTCAACTCAATGCGAAGCTGCAATCGACGAACGAGGCATTGAGGGAGAGCCAGGAGGGATTGACGCGTGAATACCAGCGCGCCGAGTCCCTGCTCCTCAACATTCTTCCGGCGTCGATCGCGGAGCGGCTGAAAGCGGACGAGCAAATCGCAGACAACCACGCGGAGGTCAGCGTGCTTTTTGCCGATATCGTCGGTTTTACGGAAAGAGCGAGGAGCGTCGGAGCCGTGACGACGCTCGCTATTCTAAATTACTTCTTCAAGGCGGCGGATCTGCTCTCGGAACAACATGGCTGCGAAAAAATCAAGACCATCGGCGATTGTGTGATGGCGGTCGCTGGCCTGCCCGCCGCGCGATCCGATCATGCAGAAGCCCTTGCGCACTATGCGCTCGAGCTGCGGGAGGCGGCCAGGCGCGAGCGCTTCGCAGGCGAACCGCTAAGTCTCAGAATTGGAATTCACTCCGGACCGATCGTGGCGGGCGTCATAGGCAAAAGGCGGTTTGTCTATGACCTGTGGGGCGACACCGTCAATCTCGCCGCACGTATTCAAAAGTCCGCGGAGCCGGATGAAATCCGTATTTCGGATGCAACTCACAAACTGCTTGGACCAGATTTTGCTTGCGACCCACTCGCGGAAACGGAATTGCGCGGCACAGGTCGTGTGCGAATGTGGCAGCTCCTGGCCTGATGCCGCTTGGCCGACCTGGAGCGCATTGCATCTCAAGCTAATGCATGTCGCCCAGAAGTGTGTAGCGGTTCTGGGGCAACGACATGCATCAAAACAAAGACTTGAAGCGCGTCGCCTGAATCCGTTTCAGTGCGACGCGCTTTAGTCAAACACCGCGTTCAGAGTTCCCGATAGTCGAGCCCGATATCGAGGATCGGGGCGCTGTGAGTCAACCAGCCGATGGAGATCAGGTCGACGCCGGTCGCGGCGATGACCGGCGCCGACGCGGACGTTATCCTGCCCGACGCCTCGGTGATCGCCCGGCCGGCTACCATGTCAACCGCCTGGCGCAGTTCGTCGGCCGACATATTGTCGAGCAGGACGGCATCCGGGCCAAGCGCGAGGGCTTCATCCAGTTGCGCCAGCGTGTCGACCTCGACTTCGATCTTGACGAGATGGCCGGCGCCGGCCCGCGCCCGCTCGATCGCCGGGCGAATGCCGCCGGCGATAGCGATATGGTTGTCCTTGATCAGGATGGCGTCGTCGAGGCCGAAACGATGATTGGAGCCGCCGCCTGCGCGCACGGCGTATTTTTCGAGCGCGCGCAATCCGGGTGTCGTCTTGCGCGTGCAGGCGATTTCCGCCTTGTGCGCGCGAACGGCATTCACGATCGACGCCGTTGCCGTGGCGATGCCGCTGAGACGGCACAGGAAATTGAGCGCCGTGCGTTCTGCCGTCAGGATGGCCCGGGCCGGGCCGCTCACCGATGCGACGGCTTGGCCTTGCGTGACCTTGCTGCCGTCAGGAGTGTGCACCACCACGTCCACATCCTGGTCGAGCAGCCGGAAGGCGAGCCTTGCAATATCAAGCCCGGCGACAGTTCCGCTCTGACGCGCCGCAAGGACGGTCGTGGTTCGGCAGTCCTTCGGAACAATGCAGTCCGTGGTCAGGTCGCCAGCCCGGCCGAGATCTTCGAGAAGAGCTGCTCGCACCAGCGCTTCGAACATGATTGTGGGTAGTGGCGAGAGGTTTTTCATAGGGCCTCTTCTGGCCTTCGGACGTGATCGAGCTCATGCGCCGCCGCCAGGGCGGCGTCGAGCGTCATTCTGGGGCGCCGGTCGACGGCTGCATGGCCGGGAAAATCCGTGCGGAAATGAGCGCCCCGGCTTTCCTGACGCTGCAAGGCGGCAATCGCGATCATCAAACCGACGGCGGCGGCATCGGATGAAGCGTCGTTCCGCTGCGCCAGCGGCAGCAAGGCGCGCGCTGCGTCCTTCAAGCCTTCGCCATCCCGCGTGACGCCGAGGGCGCGCGACAGGAGAAGGCGCGCAGGCCTTGGGTCGGGCCTCGGCTCCTCAGTTGCCGCAAGCCGCGTCCCAGGGGCGGTGGCAAACGAGCCAGCCACGCTCTCGGCAACCCAGCGCGCGCAGACGATCGCTTCGGTCAGCGAGTTGCTGGCGAGCCGGTTGGCGCCGTGCAGTCCTGTCGAGGCCACTTCTCCGCATGCCCAAAGTCCGGGGACCGATGTGCGTCCTGCCAGGTCCACCGCGATACCGCCCATGTGGTAGTGCTGCGCCGGCCTGACGGGAATGAGGTCCAGGGCCGGATCGATGCCGGCGGTGCGGCAGGCAGATGCGATCGTTGGAAAATACCGCGCGAATGCCGGGCCCGGCTTTTGGCGTGCGTCGAGGAAGACCTGATGGCCGCCTGCCAGATGTCTCCAGACCGCGCGCGCCACGATGTCGCGCGGCGCGAGTTCGGCGCCCGGCACGCCATCGAGGAAGCGCCGACCTGTCTGATCGACCAGGATTGCCCCTTCGCCGCGAACCGCCTCGCTGACGAGCGCCATCGGACGGCCCGGCCCGTCGAGCGCGGTCGGGTGGAACTGGATGAACTCCATGTCGGCCAGAAGGGCGCCTGCGCGTGCGGCAAGCGCCAGGCCCTGCCCAAGACTGCCAAGTGGATTTGTCGAGTCCTGAAACAGCCCGCCGATCCCGCCCGTGGCGAGGACGACCCGCCCCGTGGCAAAGAGCACTTGACCTGTGTTTGAACTCGCCTGCACACCGACGATCCTGCCATCCGACACGGCCAGCCGGCGCGCCTCGACACCCTCGAGGACCGTTATCGTCGGCGTCGACCGCACGGCGGCCACAAGTCCGCGCATGACTTCGCGGCCGCTGCCGTCGCCACTGGCGTGAGCGATGCGCCGGCGGCTGTGCGCCGCCTCCAGTCCAAGCCGCAATGCTCCTTCGGGCGTCCGGTCGAAGCGAACTCCGAGCCGCGCCAAGTTTTCGATCGCGGACGGGGCGGCATACACGATGTGCCGCACGGCCTCCGCATCGCAAAGCCCGTCGCCGGCGGCAAGCGTGTCGGCAAGATGGAGTTCCGGATCGTCGTCACCGCCCAGGGCGGCGGCGAGCCCGCCCTGAGCCCACGCGCTCGATGCATCCGCGCCAAGCGGCGAGCGTGACAAAAGCAGCACCGGTTCGGGCGCCAGATGCAGCGCCGTCATCAGTCCGGCTATGCCGCCGCCGACGATGACCGGCCGGCCGGCGAGGTCTTGGACATCCAGGATCATACGGCCAGCATCCGCTCCACGGCCAGCCGCGCGCGTCCAGCCACCTCGGCATCGACGGTCACGGCATGGCGGTTCCGCTCCAGCGCCGCGCGGATGTTGGCGAGCGTTATGCGCTTCATGTGCGGGCAGAGATTGCAGGGGCGCACGAACTCGACTTCAGGGTGCTCGACGGCAACGTTGTCGCTCATCGAACATTCGGTCATCAGCACCACGCGCGCGGGCCTATGCCGTCCGACATAGTCGGACATCGCCGCCGTCGAGCCCGCGAAATCCGCTTCCGCGACAACCTCCGGCGGGCACTCGGGATGAGCCAGTACCGTGACATTGGGATAAGCCTGCCGCAGCTCGCGAATATCGGCGGGCGTGAAGCGCTCATGCACTTCGCAGTGCCCCTTCCAGGCGATGATCTCGATCTTTGTCTGAGCCGCGATGTTCCTGGCCAGATATTCGTCGGGCAGCATGATGACCCGCGGCGCCCCCAGCGATTCCACCACCGCCAATGCATTGCCCGAGGTGCAGCAGATGTCGGACTCGGCCTTCACGGCGGCCGAGGTGTTGACGTAGGTCACCACCGGCACGCCGGGATAGCGCTGCCGCATCAGGCGTACGTCCGAAGCCGTGATCGAGTCGGCCAGCGAGCAGCCCGCGTCCAGATCCGGAATGAGCACCGTCTTGTCCGGATTGAGCAGCTTGGCCGTCTCGGCCATGAAATGCACGCCGGCCAGCACGACGACATCGGCTTCGGTCGACATTGCCCTGCGGGCAAGCGCAAGGCTGTCGCCGACAATATCGGCCACGCAGTGGAAGATTTCCGGCGTCTGATAGTTATGCGCCAGGATGACCGCGTTGCGCTCGCGCCTCAGCGTGAGAATGGCGTCGATGTCGTCGGTGAAGGCCGGCCATTCGATCGGCGGGATCACCCGCCGGACGCGATCGTAAAGCGACGCGGCGGTAGGCAGCGAACTGTGCATTGGCGCTCCAATTATTCTCAGTATGAGTATAATTACGCATATACTCACTGTGAGAATAAGAGTTGTCAAGCCCGCGACGATGGCAATTTCGTCCCCGCCACCGCCCGCTCGTCGAGAACGGCGTGACGGAAGCGGAAAAGCTTCGCCGGCCGTCCGACCGTGTCGGCTGTTGTCTCTCCCGCTTCCTCGACCAGCTCCTGCTGTTCGATCAGGCGCCGGAAGTTCGGCTTGTGGACCAGCCTCCCGGCGAGCGCCTCCACGGTCCGCTGTAGCTGAAGCAGGGTGAAGAGAGGCGGCATCAGCTCGAACACGACAGGCCGGTACTTGATCTTGGAGCGCAATCTGGCGATGCCGGTTGCGAGGATGCGGCGGTGATCCGCCCCCATGGACGAGCCAGTGGCCGATCGGACATCATTGTTCAAGCCGCGATGCGCTTCCCCCACCAGGGCAGCCTCATAAAGCAGCTCGTAGCGTTGCAGCACCAGCTCCTCGTTCCAGCCGTGACCCTCGAGGCCGAAGGCAATGGCCATCCGCTGCCGGCGTTCGCCTCGCATCGAAACGTTGTCCGCGGCGTCTGCCCAGGCGTCCAGCCGCGGGACAATCACCTGATGCAATGCAGGCGGGACGCCGTGGCGATGATCCTCCCAGGGGAAGTAATCATACCAATCGCACCATGTCGCCTTGCCGGCGGGCGCCGACTGCTCCTCACGGGTGAGGGCTAGATAGCTGATCGAAATGATTCGTCGCGACGCGTCTCCCACGCGGTCTCGGTCGGCGAAGGTATAGAGTTGCTCGATGTAGCCAAGGGGATGCCGCGTCTGCTGTTCGACCCAGTCCCTCAAGCCGGACTGCAGCGAGCGGTGCCCAAGTTCGAACGGGCCGGAGGGCAGGGCCTTGCCATTATCGATGGTCATCACGCGCGGTTGACCATTTGTCACCGCGACCAAGACCGCGATCAACTCGGCGGCGATTGAATGTGACAGTTCGTTTCCGCGCCGGTTTGTCTTTGATGCCACCTTGCATCTCGCCTCAGAATCCAAACCCAAGAATATCGGGACGCAACATACGTGACACCTTGAAGTCCTTGAACCTCACCGTTTCGACTTTTTGTCGTTTGCAGAGGCCATCGATGGCGTATCGAAAGACGGTGCCAACACGCCGGGTCGTTGGACCAAATACGCCGAAAATCCGTGAAACACGCTTAAGCGCGCCGTACGCACCGAAAAATTCAACGATTTCATCGGTTTGCAGAACCAGAAGCGTGGAGGCTTCGGCGGAAGGGTACAGGGGAGAAAGGGGATGGTGCCCAGAGGCGGATTCGAACCACCGACACGCGGATTTTCAGTCCGCTGCTCTACCAACTGAGCTATCTGGGCCTGTGCCGGCTAACGGGATCGCCCGCCGGGTTTCGCGAGAGCGCCGGGCGGCGCCCCTTGAAAGCGCGTGGGTTATAGCACGGGAATTCGGCCTGTCCAGCGCTTAGGTGTTGATAAAGAAAAATCGCGGGAAACGGCCAATTGCCGCGCGCGTTCACGGCTCGTCCTTGGGCGAGGGGCCTTGCTTCGAGCCATCGTCCTCTTCATCCTCATCGTCGCGGCCGGGGATGACGTAGGCGCCCTTCAGCCAGCGATTGAGGTCGATGTCCTTGCAGCGCGCCGAGCAGAATGGATAGTGCTCGCGCGCGGAAGGCTTGCCGCATTCGGGGCAGGGCCGCTTCGGTCGGAGCGGAGTAACCTTGTCGTCCGGGCTCATGGGCGCGCGACGTGCCAGTTCCGATGCGCCTTGAAACCCTCGCCGGAAAGCAGCGCCACGCTCTCATAGAGCGGCAGGCCGACCACATTGGTGTAGGAGCCGACCAGCTTGACGACGAAGGAGCCAGCGAGGCCCTGTACGGCATAGCCGCCGGCCTTGCCGCGCCATTCGCCGGAAGCGACATAGGCGTCGATCTCCTCGCGCGGCAGCCGCTTGAAGCGGACCCTGGTTTCCACCAACCGTTGGCGCAGCTTGCCGCCCGGCGTGATCAGGCAGATGCCGGAGTAGACACGATGCGAGCGGCCGGAAAGCAGGCCGAGGCAGTTCACGGCGTCGTCGATCGTCTCGGCCTTGGGCAGGATGCGCCGCCCGACCGCCACCACCGTGTCGGCGGCGAGCACGAAGGCCGGCCCATAGTCGTCCTCGCTCTTCAGCGAGGTCAGCGCCTTCTCGGCCTTTTCCTTGGAGAGGCGTTTCGCCAGCGAGCGCGGATGTTCGGCGCGCAGCGGCGTCTCGTCGACGTCGGCGGGCAGCACGCGGTCCGGCTCGATGCCGGCCTGCTGCAACAGCTCGATCCGGCGCGGCGAACCCGAGGCAAGCACGAGCTTCTGCAGGATGCTCATCGCGGTTCGCGCCAGACTGTTACTTGAAGCGGTAGGTGATGCGGCCCTTGGTCAGGTCATAAGGCGTCATCTCGACCAGGACCTTGTCGCCGGTCAGCACGCGGATGCGGTTCTTGCGCATGCGGCCGGCCGTGTGGGCGATGATCTCGTGTTCGTTTTCGAGCTTCACCCGGAACATCGCATTGGGCAGCAGTTCCGTGACCACGCCCGGAAATTCGAGGACTTCTTCCTTCGGCATTCGATACCTTTGCTTGGATGGCGGTTCCGGCGCCTAGAGCATGATGCCGAAAAGTGTCAAGCGGTTTTCGGACGACATCATGCTCTATTTCTTTGATCTGGAGTCGGATGATTTCCGGCCGAACCGGCCGGAAATCATCCGACTCCGGCCGGAATTTGCGGCGGAACCTATATGATAATCGCCCGCTTGTGAACATGCTTAGAACCTTTCCGGCCTGGATAGAATCGGCACCTTCCGCAGAACGGCTCAATCCGGGCCGGAAAGTTCCCAATCGGTGGCGCTTCTTCACTCCGGCGGCGCGAAACGCTTGGCAATGCGCGCTTTCAGCCGCTCGCGCACATCGCGATAGGCCGCCATGATGTGCTCGCGCGTGCCGCCGGTGTCGGTCGGATCGGGCATTGGCCAATACTCGACCTCGACGGCGAGCGAGCGGGTGAGCTCGAGCGCGGCGTGGTGCGCTTCCGGCGCCAGCGTCACGATCAGGTCGAAATAATCGTCTTCCAACTCGTCCAGCGTTCTGGGCTGCCGCTCGCCGAGCGTCAGACCCTCCTCGGCAAGCACGGCGTCGACGAAGGGATCCCGCTCGCCGCTGCGCACGCCGGCCGAGGCGACGAAGGTGGTGGCGGGCAGCAGCCGTCGCGCCAGCTGTTCCGCCATCGGCGAGCGCACGGCATTCATGCCGCACACAAACAGGATCGAATGTGGCAACCCGGTCAGGATCAGCCCCGCCAGTGCAGCACGCAGACCAGCGTGAACAGCCGGCGCGCCGTGTCGAAGTCGATCTCGATCTTGCCGGCGAGCCGGTCCATCAGCGTCTGCGAGCCTTCATTGTGCAGGCCGCGCCGGCCCATGTCGATCGCCTCGATGTGACTGGGCGTCGAGGAGCGGATGGCCTCGTAGTAGCTTTCGCAGATCAGATAGTAATCCTTGACGATGCGCCGCAACGGCGTCAGCGACAGGATGTGGGTGACCACGTCGGCGCCGTCCTCGCGGCTGACGGCGAACACCAGGCGCTGCTCGGCCAGAGACAGCTTCAGCCTGTATGGACCGGCACCATCGTCATTGACCGGCCGAAAACTGTTTTCCTCGATGAGGTCGAAGATCGCCACCGCCCGCTCATGCTCGACATCGGGCGTCGAACGACCGATCGATTCGTCGAGCTCGACGTCGATCAGCCTGTGGCGGTTTTGGTGGCGGCCGGACATCGCTACATGTTCAGCCGGATCGCCACGGAGCGTGCGTGCGCGTCGAGCCCTTCCGCCTTGGCGAGCGCGATCGCCGCAGGCGCCAGCGCCTTGAGCTGTTCCGGGCCGAGCTTCAGGGTCGACGTGCGCTTGACGAAATCGAGCACGGACAAGCCCGACGAGAAGCGCGCCGAGCGTGCCGTCGGCAAGACATGGTTGGAGCCGCCGACGTAGTCGCCGATGACTTCCGGCGTGTGCCGGCCGAGGAAGACGGCGCCGGCATTGCGCATTTTTGCTAGGAAGCCCTCGGCGTCGTCGAAGGCGAGTTCGACATGCTCGGCAGCGATCCGGTCGACCAGCGGCAGCGAGGCCTTCAGCGTCGGCACCAGGATCACCGCGCCGAAATCGCGCCAGCTTGCCGCTGCCGTTTCGGCGCGCGGCAAGGCCTTCAGCTGGCGCTCGACCGCTTGCCCGACCGCCTTGCCGAATTCGGCACTGTCGGTGATCAGGATCGACTGCGCCGACGCATCATGCTCGGCCTGGGCGAGCAGATCGGCGGCGACCCAGTCCGGGTCGTTCTCGGCGTCGGCCACGACCAGCACTTCCGAAGGCCCGGCAATCATGTCGATGCCGACGGTGCCGAACACCTGGCGCTTGGCGGCGGCGACATAGGCGTTGCCCGGTCCGACGATCTTGGCGACCGGCCTGATCGTCTCGGTGCCATAGGCGAGCGCGGCGACGGCTTGAGCCCCGCCGACGCGGTAGATCTCGGAGACGCCGGCGAGGTCGGCCGCGACCAGCACCAGCGGATTGATGACGCCGCCCGATGCCGGCACCACGATCGCGATACGCTCGACGCCGGCGACTTTCGCCGGCACCGCATTCATCAGCACCGAGCTCGGATAGCTCGCCGTGCCGCCCGGCACATAGAGACCGACGGCCTCGATCGCCGTCCAGCGCGAGCCGAGCTCGACGCCGGCGGCGTCGGTATAACGGTCGTCCTTCGGCTTCTGCCGCTCGTGGTGGGAACGGATGCGGTCGCGCGCGAATTTGAGCGCCTCGACCGTGGCGGGGTCGGTCGCCGAATAGGCCTTGGCGATATCGTCTCTGGACACGGCGATGCCGAGCTTGTCGAGATCGGCCTTGTCGAATTTGAGCGTATAGTCGATGAGCGCCTTGTCGCCCTCGGCGCGCACGCGCGCGATGATGTCGCGCACCACGGCCTCGACATCGGCCGAAACTTCGCGCTTGGTGGTGAGGAATGCCGAGAAACGCTGCTCGAAATCGGCGTCGGTCTGGTTAAGCGTGATGGCCATTATGCGGGCTCAGGTCCTGTGCAGGGGTCGCGAGGTGGCTTCCCAGGAACCGCCGATATCGGCGAGCCGAGCCTCGATGCACTCGACGTCGAGCATGATCGTGCCGCCCCCCGAAAACACCAGTTCGATGATGCCGGCCGGCTTGCTGATCGCAACGAAGCTGACCGCCAGCAGCGACAGCACCTCGGCCGGTTTGTCGCGTTGAATGCCGCTGGTCTTGGCGCCGAGCACGCGGTCGAAATGCAAAACGCTTTGCCGCCGCTCGTTGTGTTGGCGAAAGAGGCCCGATTTCGCCTCCCAGACGAAACGGTTCATGGTCAGCACGAAGCGCTTGGCCGCCGGCAGGTATTCGAGGTCGGAGACCTTCATCACGGCGTCCTGGACATGGGCCGAGACGATGCTCAGATCCTGGTCGTCGAGCGCGATGAGCTTGAGAGCCATGCGGAATTCGCACCTGAAGGTTGATTATTCAATCTTCTGTTATGCGGTCTTTCCGCTCTGCGCAACCGAGGCGCTTTGTCAGCCCGAAATCCGCTCGATCACCGCGCCGCAGCCGGAGAGCTTCTCCTCCAGCCGCTCGAAGCCGCGGTCGAGGTGGTAGACCCGGTTGACGGTGGTCTCGCCCTCGGCGGCAAGGCCGGCGATCACCAGCGACACCGAGGCGCGCAGGTCGGTCGCCATCACCGGCGCGCCCTTGAGCTTGGCGACGCCGTCGACGATCGCGGTCTGGCCGGAAAGCGTGATGTGCGCGCCGAGGCGGGCAAGCTCCTGCACATGCATGAAGCGATTCTCGAAGATCGTCTCGGTGATGCGCGACTTGCCCTTGGCCATCGTCATCAGGCCCATGAACTGCGCCTGCAGGTCGGTCGGGAAGGCCGGGAAGGGCGCGGTCGTCACGTCGACCGGAGCGATGCCGGCGCCGTTGCGCTTGACGCGGATGCCCTCGTTGGTGGGCGTGATCTCGGCGCCGGTCTCGACAAGAACGTCGAGCGCGGTCTGCAACAGGTCGGGCCGCGCGCCTTCCAGCATCACGTCGCCCCCGGTCATCGCCACCGCCATGGCATAGGTGCCGGTCTCGATGCGGTCGGGAATGACGCGGACCCGCGCCCCGGACAGCGCCTCGACGCCCTCGATCGTGATGGTGGAGGTGCCAGCGCCGTGAATCTTGGCGCCCATGGCGATCAGGCATTCGGCGAGGTTGACGATCTCCGGCTCGCGGGCGGCGTTTTCGAGCACCGTCTCGCCCTTGGCGAGCGAGGCCGCCATCATCAGCACATGCGTGGCGCCGACCGAGACTTTCGGGAACACGTAGCGATTGCCGTGGAGACGGCCGTTTTTCGTTTTGGCGACGACGTAGCCATTGTCGACGTCAAGGTCGGCGTCCAGCGCCTGCAGGCCCTCGAGGAACAGGTCGACCGGACGCGTGCCGATGGCGCAGCCGCCGGGCAGCGACACCTTGGCCTCGCCCATGCGGGCAAGCAGCGGGCCGATCACCCAGAAGGAGGCGCGCATCTTCGACACCAGCTCGTAGGGCGCGGTGGTGTCGACGATGTTGCGGGCGGAGAAATTGATGGTGCGCGAATAGCCTTGCTGCTGCTTCTCGCGCCGGCCGTTGACCGAATAGTCGACGCCGTGGTTGCCGAGGATGCGGATCAATTGCTCGACATCGGCCAGATGCGGCACGTTCTCCAAGGTCAGCGTGTCGTCGGTGAGCAGCGAGGCGATCATCAGCGGCAGCGCCGCGTTCTTGGCGCCCGAGATCGGAATGCTTCCGGCAAGCTTGTTGCCGCCGACAATTCTGATGCGATCCATGAAAGAACGTCCCCTCGGCCCGGACGGGCTGGTTTCAATCGGTTGAGTATGCCCGGCTCTAGACTATTGGCCGATGCGGTTCAAGAAATAGGATTTCCCCATCTGTGGACCAAGTGTGGTCGGCCAGTGTGGCTGATTTGAGTTACTTTTTTTGCATTTTTCCAGCAGACGGCAGTCCCTCAGGCCGCTTGTCAGCGTCGCCAGCGCGCCGGGAACGCGCCTGCGCCTTGCGTTTCTGCAGGTTGGCGCGCAACGCCTCGGCGAGCCGGTCCTTGCGCTCGCCGCCGCTCTTTTTGGGTGGATTTGCCTTGTCGTTCATCGTCCGTCCCCGCAGGCGGATAGCCGGCTGTGGTTCCGGCATAGTTAACATTGTGGCGCGGCCATGTCATGGACGCCGCTTGGAAGCGGCTTTCACAGCCGCGGCATTCAATGCATGTCGCCCAAAGGCGCGCAGCGGTTTTGGGACAACGAGATGGCGTCGTTTTAAGGTTTTCTTGGCCTTGCGCTTGCCGGTTCGTTATGGCAGAAGCGCCGCCATCGCAGGCTGCGGTAGCTCAGTGGTAGAGCACTCCCTTGGTAAGGGAGAGGTCGAGAGTTCAATCCTCTCTCGCAGCACCAGCCCGCTTCGGGCACCTCATCCCCCCTTGATCAGAGCTGTCATTCGTTATCGATGACTTCCAGGACGCCAGCTGCCCAGGTGGGTCTACCGCCGTTCTTCCCAGGCCCTATGAGAAGCACGGGCCTGCGGAATACACGTTGACGCCTCAAACGCCAGCTCTTTGACGAGGAGACCGGTATTGCCCCTGTGCCCGCCGATGATGCGCCACTTGAAATCCCCCGACCTGTTTGGCGCGATCGACCGTGTGCCGGCGCTTGGCGCGCCGTTTGGCGGGCGTAGATTTGAGGTCTTCAATCCATCGACCGGCGAACTCTTGGCGGAGCTTCCGGACATGGGCGTCGAGGAGACGCGCGCGGCGATCGACAAAGCCTATGCCGCTCAGGCCGAATGGGCGGGGCTGACTGCCCGGGAGCGCAGCGAAATGCTGTGGCAATGGCACCAGTTGATCGTCACCCATACCGATGATCTCGCGGCGATCCTGACCGCGGAGATGGGCAAGCCGCTTGCGGAAGCCAAATCGGAAGTCTCTCACGCCGCCGCCTATCTGCAATGGTATGCCGAGGAGGCCAATCGCATCTACGGCGAGACGATCTCGGCGCCGTCGACCGACCGCCGCATGCTGGTGATCAAGCAGCCGATCGGCGTCGTCGGCACGATCACGCCATGGAACTTTCCCGCATCGATGGTGGCGCGCAAGATCTCGCCGGCGCTGGCGGCGGGGTGCGCCATCGTGCTGAAGCCCGCCGAACAGACGCCGCTTGTCGCGGGCGCCATGTTTGCGCTCGCCGCCGAGGCCGGTTTTCCCGACGGTGTCGTGAACCTTGTCTACGCCTCCGAGGGTGCCGCGGTGGGGCGTGAGCTCTGCCACAATCCCAAGGTGCGCAAGATCAGCTTTACCGGATCGACCGAGGTCGGGCGCCTGCTGATGCGCCAGTGCTCGGACCAGATCAAGAAGGTCAGCCTCGAGCTGGGCGGCAACGCGCCTTTCATCGTCTTCGACGACGCCGACATCGACGCCGCCGTGGACGGGGCGGTCCAGGCGAAGTTCCGCAATGCCGGCCAGACTTGCGTTTCGGCGAACCGCCTTTACGTCCAGTCAGGCGTGCATGACGAGTTCGTCGATAAATTCGTCGAACGGGTTCGCCAGCTTCAGGTCGGTGACGGTTTCGATCCCGGTGTCGCCATCGGCCCGCTGATCGACAGCCACGCGCTCTCCAAGATCGAATCCCACATCGCCGATGCCGTGGGAAAAGGCGGTGCGATCCGCTGTGGCGGAGGCCGGATTGGTAGAGACGGCACCTTTTTCCAGCCGACGGTCCTGACCGATATCTCCAGCGCAATGACGGTGGCGCAGGAGGAGACGTTTGGGCCATTGGCACCTGTCATCCGCTTCGAGGATGCGGATCAGGTCGTGCGTGAGGCCAACGACACGATCTACGGCCTCGCCGCCTATTTCTATGCTTCCAACCTGAAGCGCGTCTGGCGTGTGGCGGAGGCCCTGGAATATGGCATGGTCGGTATCAACACCGGACGCATGTCCTCGGAAGCAGCACCCTTCGGTGGAGTGAAGCAGTCCGGCATCGGGCGCGAGGGGTCCCGCCACGGCCTCGAGGATTACCTTGAGATGAAATATCTCTGCATGGGCGGCATTTGAGGCATAAGCGGCCGGGCCGCTTGTGAAGAACGACGTGCCGCGGAATTATGGCCCGCAGAGGTCGCTGGGTTCCGCTCGCCGGTTCAGTTGCTGATATGCGACAACGCCAGGTCAGCCTCGTCCTGAGCCTCCAACAGGAGTTCCTCCGCCGACCGGAACATGTCCTCGAACGCCAGTTCATGCTCGAAGACGACGCCGCCGACGCGGATGGCAAGCACGTCCTTGTCGCCTTTCGGCGCGAAATAAATCTGTCCGACCGTTTCTCGAACGCGTTCGCCGATTTCCTTAGCCTCCTGCTTCGTCGCGCCGGGGAGGAAAACGCCGAACATCGAGTTTCCGATACGGCCGATCAGATCGTCCTTGCGCACCGAGGATCGGATAGCCGAGGCGATGAGACGCAACGCTTCGTCACCCCAGCCGAGACCGAAGCGCAGGTTGATCGATGCAAGATGTTCCGGGTGGATGACCAGGAATGCGCCCGAACGCGGGCCGGCCGGCCTCGCCGCCCTTCTGTCGACCATCGACGTGAACACCGCCCCGTTGAGGCAGCCGGTCAGCCGGTCGTAGGTGCCGGATCTGGTGAGTTCCTGCCGGCAGCGGCGGATCTCGACCTCTCTCCAGCCGAGCAGGGCAAAGAGCGGCAGGCCGATGACGATGGGCACAAGCGTCGCGGTGATGACGCTGCGGCCGAATGGCGTCAACGCGTCGCTGAGCAGGAGCAGGTAGTTCAGGCCGAGCGACAGGGCGACGCAGCCGGCCGTGCCCAGCAGGGACAGCCAAAAGACATGCTTCCATGCCTTTGCCGGCGCGGTCTCGGTTTCTGTGCTCACTGGCCAATCTCCTGTTGGACGCATTGGCTTAAAGACGGTTTGTTACGATTTCCGTTTCAGCGAGGTCTATAATTTGAAGGAAATCAGCGTCTTTCTCCCTGATGCGCGCTCGCCAGTGGTTGCGGCCCGGTTTCTCGCTTCGATGATTTGATTCGGTCGCTAAAAACAGGTCAGCATTTGGTAGGATCGCTGAACGGCTTTAACCATTCCGTTTTTACGCAATCCCGAACGGAAAGCCGTTAAAGCATGTCTCCCGAAAGTGTGACCGGTTTTCGGGACAAAGACATGCGTAAAATCAAAAACCTAAAGCGCATGGAGCGAATCTGAAAGATCGCGTCGCGCTTTAGGCACTTTTCCTGGAGCGCTCTATTGCGGCGGGCCGAAGATGCCCATCTTGGCGCCCCTGGCCACGGATTCGGCCTTGCCGTAGATGCCCGAGGCCGACGCCATGGCCCAGCCATTGGCAACCAGCCAGGCGCCGACATCCTGTTTGCCGAGCGCGCAGGGCGCGGCGATGGCGAAGCGGTCGCCGTCGGGCGGCAGGACACATTTGAGCGCCCGGCCGCGTAGCCAGGCGTTGAAGGCGGCGCGGGCGCGCTGGCCGCAGGGCCAGACGGCATCGCCGAACACGCAGGTCCTGTCGGGGTCGATATCGACGGTCCCGCTGATGATCACCTTGCGTCCCATGGCTTCGAAGGCCGCCGACGAGGTGGCGACCGGACGATAGAGCAGCGTCTCGCGCCAGCCCTGCGGCATCGGCGTCCTCGGCGGCGAGGCGAGGCCGAGTTCGCCGAGCGGAGGGCGGGGCTCGATGCGCTCGATTCCCGACGCATCGAGCGGCGGCGGCGCGATGAGGTCCTCCGCAATCCTGCGCGCCGGCTGGCCTGGCCGCATGTCATGAACGGCGACGCCAGAGGCGGGCCGCGCTTCCCCTGTCTCCTGGGCTGGCGGATACGAGGGAGGCTCGGTCGCCAGCCGGTGCCTGGACCCGGCGATCAGCAGCGCGCCGGCGACCAGCCCCAGGCCGCCGAGCATCGTGGCAAGCCGGCCGGTCGATTTCACCTCGCCCACAAGCGCCTCGTCGTTTCACCAGATCATACATTAGGCGCTGGCGACATTGCTTGAAAAGCAAGGCGTTGCGTTAAGTCTCGCGCAACCAATGCGGCCTACACTCGGCAGCGGACGTCGAGGGGATGACATGACGCGCAAGCCGACACTCTTCTTTGCCTTCCCGGCCCTCATGCTGTTCCTGCTGGCGGCCGAGCGGACGGCGACGTTCCTTCTTGGGACCTATTCGGCAAGCCCGACCATGTGGCGAATATGGCTCGAACTGCGGCCGTTCTCGACGATGTTCTGGCAGCAGGTGGATTTCTACCTCGGCGGCTCGATGAGCCTTGACGCCGCCATCGTCCTCGCCGCCTCGGCCGCCTGCTGGATGGCCTGCCAGGCCAAGAGATCCGCCGGCTTCTTCCTCGCCAACCACGCCGCGCTGCTGTTCGCAGGACTGATGATCGCGGCCGGCAGCCATTCGGAAACGGCGAGCACGATCGCCACCTTCACCGCGCCGCGCGGCTTTCAATTCTCGTTGGCGATCGACTTCAGCTGGAAGAACTGCCTGGTGTTGTGCCTTGGGCTTGCGGCCTGCGCCTATTGCCATGTCGCCTTCCTGCGCGAGGCGAGGCTGCGCGCCGAAGCCCGCGCCGTTCGTATTTTGGCGCTGCAGCGAGACCTCTAGAGCAATTCCAGGAAAAGTGTGTAACGGTTTTCCGTCCGGAATTGCGTAGAAACAAATAGTTAGAGCAGTTCGGCGTTTCCGCGAAACGGTGAACTGCTCTACGCGAGCGTCCGGCTGCGAAGACCTGCCGCGTCAGTTGATCTTCTTGTAATAGACCTTGCCGTCGGCCTGCTGGATACGCTGATAGGACGGATTGGGTCCAGGCGGCGCGACCTTCCGCTTGAATGCGGGCGAGCCGTCGGAGTCCTGCTCGGCGGGATTTTCAACTGCTGACGCCTCAGCCACCGTCGTGCCGGAAAACGCGGATGGCTCGGGCGCGCGGGGCATCTCGGCCTCGGCGGCAGCGGGCTGGCCCTGCTCCAGCCGGGCAATATTGCCGTTGATGTGGCCGAAGCTCGCCTGCAACTGCCGGTCCAGCGTCTCGAACCGGCTCTGGAAGCCGTTGTTGACCGTATCGATGCGGGCGCCGATCCGCTGCTCGAACTGGCCGAGCTGGTCGAGCCGCGCCTCTATCGCCCGAAGGTCATTGACGCCGCGATAGAGATAGATGGCGGCGGTCACGTTGACGAAGGTGACGAGCGCGGCGCCCACCATGACGGCGCCGATGGTTCTCGCCCGGTTCGGCCTGCCCGGCGCTTTTTCCTGTTCGCCGAGCTCGATTGCCGGAACGTCCGGCACGCTGATCATCGTCATTCAACCACCACCTTTGCGCCCACCGCGACGCGCTTGAAGAGATCGATCACATCTGTGTTCGTCAGTCTAAAGCATCCGGACGTGCCGTCGAAGCCGACCCCCTTGGGATCGTTGGTGCCATGGATGCGATAGAGCGTGTCGCGCCCGTCGCGCGCGAGGTAAAGCGCCCTGGCGCCGAGCGGGTTGTAGGGGCCGGCCGGCACCATCGCCGGCAGTTCCGGCTGGCGCGCGCGCATCTCCTTGGGCGGGCGCCACTCCGGCCATTCGGTCTTGGCCGCTATCCTGACCGTGCCGGTCCAGCCGAAGCCGTCGCGGCCGACGCTGATCTGGTAGCGCAGCGCCCGGCTCTGGCCGGTGACCAGATAGAGCGCCTTCTCGTTTTTGCGGATGATGATCGTTCCCGGCTGCTCGCCGGTCTCAAAGGCGACCGTCTTGCGCAGGCTGGGCCCCATGGCGGGAAGCGGCGGCAGCCCCGATCCGGCTTCCGCGACACCGCAGGCCGACATCGACGCGATGCCGAGCAGGCAGGCGCCGGCCAGGGCGGCGGCGAGACGCGCGGTGATCGGGCGCCTAGCGCTGGGCATTGTCCAGCCGCTCCTTGAACATGCGCTTCAGGTCCTTGTTGAAGCGGGCCCGCCCGTCCACCTCGGAGGGCAGGATGGCGCGGTTCAGCGCATCGGCGAGCAGCGCGTTGTCGAGCGCCAGCGACTTGATGTGCGGCGCCTTGAAGATCTTCTCCAGCTCGCTGCGCGAGAAGTGGTTGCCGAACCATTTGCGCTTGTGCTTGTTGGCGACCAACGTGATCGAGACGGCGTTGCCGCGCAGTTCGCGGATCTTCTTGTAGAGCCGCTTGCCTTGCCGAAGCGAGGCGACGTTGAGCTCGAAGACGATGAAGATCTCGTCGCTCGTCTGCAGCACCGAATTGTGCCACGGCGTCTCGATGTTGGGCAGGTCGATGACGATGTCGTCGAAGCGGTAGGCGACGAGGTCGAGCAGCCGGAACACGAAATCGGCGCCTTGCGGCTCGAACGGCAATTGCGGCCGCTCGAAGGAATAGAGCGTGAGGCCGGAAGGCCGCGACAGCTTGATGACGTCCATCAGCTCGACATCGAGCCGGTCGGGCTGGCCGATGATGCCGGCGAGGTCGAACTGGTTGAACTGGTTGAGATAGGCGCCGCAATTGGCGCTCTGGAAGTCGAGGTCGACGAGGCAGGTCGAGGCGGCCCGCTCGGAAGACTTCGAGGCAAGATGCTCCGCCGCCGAGATCGCCAGCGTGGTCGCGCCGGCGCCGCCGCTGGCGGCGATAAAGGTGACGATCCGGCTCTTGGTGCCCTGGTTGCCGGTGTCGTGGAAGGTGACGGCGTTGAGCAGCTCCTTGGCGTCGAGCGGCTTGTGCAGCCAGTCCGACGCATTCATGCGCACCAGCACGCGCGTCTGCTCGGACGTCAGCTCGCCCGACACCGCGATCAGCGGCACCGAAGCCCAGGCCGAGCGCGCCTCGACGAGCGCATTGTTGCCGAGCAATTCCCCATTGCCGAGATCGAGGATGATGATGCCCGGACGTGCATCGACCGGCGGCCCCTTGAGGAACTCGACCGCTTCCGAAACCCTGACGTCATAGATCGCCAGCGCATCGAGCCGGGTGGTGACATCGTGCCGGAAATTCGCATCGGAAGAAAACAGCGCGACCTGCTTGCGTTTGGTGGGCAGAACTCTGGTGTCGATGGCGTTCATGGCGACGTACTCTTTAAATCTTCACCCGTTACTGTACTCAGCATGGAAGGCACTGTGAGGTTCCCAAACCCGAGCAGCCCGCCCAGGAAGAAGAACTGGAAGTCGATGTTTTGCAGGCTGACGGTGATGGTCGGCACCGGGCCGCCCAGCCGTGTCTCGTAGCCGAGGCCGGTGGCCGTGTAGGTCACCACGACATTCTTGCGTTGAAGGCCCGGGAAGAAATGGCACATGCCCGGTCTCTGGCTTACTGGGGCGGGACAGGCATCGTCATTTGTGTTTGCGGTGTCGCCGCGGAAAATGCGGCTGAAAGCGGCCGCGCTGAAGACGCCGCTATTGGTGCAGGAGCCGTTGCCCGCATTGTCATAGGTGCAGACAAATGGGCCATATGCTCCCGCGACAACCGGAGCGCCCGGATTCGAGGTTGGCGCGGCCGTCGTAAGGGCTGAAGCCACAGGGTCGGAAATCGAGGCAAGTCGTGCGCCGACCTGCACGGCTTTGGTCGCCGCATTCCATTGATAGAAGGCATATCCGAAGTCGATGAAGCCGAGGGTGAGGCTGAGCAACAAGGTTATGGCGATGGCCATTTCGACCATTGCCGTTCCGTCCTGCGATTTTGCGAACCGCTTCAGCATCATCAAAACCGGATCAACCGCTCCTGATGGCTGCTTGAGAGCGTGATCGGGCCAATGTTGAGGAGGGATAGCATTCCGACACCGGTGTATGCGTATGTTCCCGACGCGGTCACGATGCAAACCTGCGACGTCGTCGAGAGATAGAGGACAGTGCCGGTGCTGGGGTCGACCGCGTCATGGCAGGTGGTGGAGTCGCCGATGGTCACAGTCACGTCGGATTTTTCCCAGCCACCGACGCGCGCGCTGCCGGTTCCCGCCACGTTGCCGAAGACAGCAATGTTGGTGGCGATGTCGGCGCAGTCGATGGCCGAAAGCCCGGCTTTGGTATAGAGCGCGCTGTTGCAGCGCGCCGCGAAACGCGCTCCGTCATTGAGGCCAGCCTCCATCAACAGCTTGTCGTGGATGAGATTGCCGAACTCAAACACGCCCGCTGACAAGATCAGCATCAGTGGCGCAACGAAGGCCATCTCGACAAGTACCGTGCCGCGCTGGTCGGAGCGAAACTGTCTCAGGATACGGGATAGCGTTCTCGACATTGCCGTCACCGATAGAGCTGCGCTTCGTCGCGCAGGAAATTGTCGAGCGTTCCCTGTCCACCGCGTCCGGTTATGTCGACGAGTTCGACAAAGACGGAGGCATCGTCCGATGCCGAGGAAACCGGCTCGGTAAGAAAGAAGCTGCCGAAGGCTTCGACTGGCAAATCGGTGCTGTGACCTGACAGATCATTGTTTTCGTCGAGCGCGGCACAGTTGAGGATCGCGCCATAGATCAAGCGCCGGTCGACCGAAGTCACAGGCGGCTGGCAAGCGCTCGGCGGCGTTCCGACCTCGCCTCCTGCGGAGGCGGTCCCTGCCAGATTGTTTGCGATCTCGTATTTGTAGACATCGTAGCGGGTGGGCTTGGTAGTGTCCCAAGAGGAAGGATGCGACGCGCTGCTGAAGTTGGTGCTCCAGTAGCCGGAGAGGTTCCAATTTCCGTCCCCCATTCGCCCGTTCATGTAAGGCGTGGTGGCGTCCCTGGGCAGGCCCATGTTGGGGCTTCCAAACGTCAACTGGTTATAGCTCGGGCACTGATTGCCGCCTCCGTTGCCATTACCGTTGCCGTTTCCTCCCGCCGCCGCACCCTTTCGGACGTTGGCCGCCGGTCCATATTCAGCACTATTGAAATGACCGCCGCTGGCCTTGATCCCGAACCGGACATTGAAGGCGTCCTGGACAGGGCCGGCGTTCTGGCCGGTCTTTGTCGTGACTCCTTGAGCTGAATAGCAGCCAATGGGCTTGGAAGTGGCGATGGTCTGCGCAAGCGCCTGCGCGCCGTTGCCAACTCCTTCTGGCGGCTCGAGAAAGCCAAAGTTGCCTGGACCGGCCGCGGCACCGTTTCCAACCTTACGGAGCTCGATCAGGCGGCGGTGGAGGGCCGGGTTTGAAACGGCCTCTTCGAGGGTGTGTCCGTCGGGATCGTTCTCGTAGGGATTGCAGATGAAGACTGGGGTGAAATCGCACACTCCGGAGGTGAAACCGGCCACCGAGACAGCGCTGACATTGTAGCTTGTGTCGGCCGCACTTCCCGAGGAAGAGAAGGAGACCGGGAAAATCGACGTGAACGTTTCCGGCTGGGCGCTAACCTGGATAAAGCGGGTCAGAATTGCTGACGCTGCATAGTTGGCTGATGTAATCGGGTCGGAGTCACTTGCCGGGATACTTGCGAGGAAGCACCATGAAATCTGCCCCCTCGACCGGCACGAGGAATAGGTTGGATTGACAGTGGTGCTGCCGGTATTCGGCAATATCACGATTCCTGCATCAGAGAATCTGGTGCTGTTGGAAACCAGGTTCGCAAGAGCATTCTCAGCACGCGTCCAGGCATCGGACCTGCCGTTTAACTCGGCCGCCGCGGCCAGCGCCAGCGCATCGGTGGCCTTCTGCAGATCGTTGTGCAGATTGTTCATCCGGCTCATGTCGATCGCTAGCAGCGAAAAACCGATGATCGCCGGCAGCATGACGCTGACGAGGATCAGCGCTACTCCCCTCTGATCGTGCCAGAACGCGCGAATGGTTCGCAGCATGGCCTTACTCTCTACCCCTTCGCACCTAGGCCCCTCTTACGCCCGGCGCACCCGCATCCTTCCGTTCAAATCACTGCGTGCTTGCGCCCGACGGGCCGACATTGACCGTCATGTTTGTGGTCGGCGGCGGGGCCGGCGGAACTTTGTACCTCTGAACGACGCCGACGGAACGCGCGCCGTCGCCTTCGATCTTCGTGTTGTTTGAAGCCGGATTGAATGGGTCGACCGTCTGCAGCAGTTGGTTGGCTTTCTGCGAATCGCCCGATGCCAGCGTCATCGTATCGTAATTGTTCAAATAGTCGGCGGCGCAGCCCGCAAGCAGGCTGGAGCCGAGGAGGACGAGCAGGAGCTTATTTCTTGACATAGACCAGCTTGTCCTTCGATTTGACATCCAGCATGTGCCCGTAAGGGCCGGTGACGCCTTCGCCCAGCTCATACTTCCGGATCATGTCCTTGCTGACCTCTAGCTGGCCAAGCAGCATGAGCTCCGGATCATTGGCCGGCCTCGTCTTGTCGAAAGGCGTCGCCAGTTGTTCGCCGGGCTTCACCGGCCGCACGACATGCGGCGTGACGATCACGACAAGCTCGGTCTCTTCCTTCTGCGTGCTCGAATTGTGGAACAAGGCGCCGATGATCGGCACCTGGCCGAGCCACGGCACCTGCTCTTGAAGCCTTGTGTTCTTGCTCGACAGGAGGCCGCCCACGGCGAAGCTCTGGCCGTCCCGCAGGTCGACCGTGGTTGCCAGCTTGCGATTGGTGAAGATCGGATCGCCGGCGGGCGTGAATCCGGTCAGGTCGCTGACTTCCGGCGCCAGCTTGAGATGGATCTTGCCGTCGTCAAGCACCACCGGCGTGAAGTTCAGATTGACGCCGAACTGTTTGAATACGATCTGGATTTCGCCATTGCTGCTGATGCTGCGGATCGGCACTTCGCCGCCGGCATTGAAACTGGCAGTTTCGCCGGAAACTGTGGTGAGGTTTGGTTCGGCCAGCAGCCGAACCAAACCCTTCGACTCGAGCGCTTCAATGTACAAGTCAACTTTGACGTTGCTGTCGATTACGCGTGTGAGCAGTGCTCCGAATGGACTGGAGTTGGAAAGGAGGCCACTGAGCAAAGTGCCCGACCCGAGCACTGCACCATCTTTATCAACAGCGGCAATACCGGTTCCGACTTTTGTCGAGCCGTCTCTGTTCGTGCTCTTGAACGACACGCCGAGATCGCGGTCGGCGTTGCGCTTTGCCTCCAGGATGCGCACGGAGAGATTGACCTGTTCACTGTCATCGATGGTTACGGCATTGATGATGGAGTCGGGGCCATATTGCTGCGTCACCTCGACGATCTGCGCCAGCGTCGCGGCGTCCTTGACATGGCCGCTCAGTCGAACCTTGCCGTTGATCGAACCGATTTCGATGCGTGCCCTCGGCGCCACCTGGCGGATCGCGGCGGCCATGTCGCTGACATCCTGGCCGACCTCGATCTGGAGGGCGCCCAGCGAGCGCTTGTCTTCCGAAAACAGATTAACGGTGGTGGTACCAAGGCTCTTGCCGATGATATAGAGCGTCTTGTCGGTCATCGGCTGGGCATCGGCGATCTTCTCGTCACCAACAACGATATCGCCGAGTGTGGAATTGACCTGGATCGTGACGGACTGCGACACGGGCACGAACACGCGGTGTAGTGACGGGCTCGATACGTCGATGAAGCGGTCAGCGGCATGAACCGCGGGGCTCAACGGCAACACAATATAGAACCAGGCCAAAGCGGCCGCGGCCAGTGATCCCCGAAAAATTCGCATCTAGATCGTCCCCCTTGCGGACCCACCCGGATCCCCCTTATCCGAATGCTCTTTTCGCTATCTTTGTCGCGGCACGTCGTATGTTTCGAGCTTCACGCCGCGAAACACGCCGATTGTAGCGCGGGCTGGCGGCTCCGGCTGCACATATTTGACCACTTCCTTTACAACCTCTTGCGGCTGTGGTGCAGATGCCACAGTGGGCTTGACCTTGCTCAACTGATCGATCTGGTCGCCGACCCGTTCCACTGCCTGGGCCAGCCCGGTAATCTTTGCGTCCGAGCGCTTGCGCTCGTCCTCCGCGCGCTTGCGTTCCTCCGCGGCTGCGGCGTCGGCGGCCTTCTGCCGCTCGAGTTCCGCCTGCCTCTTGGCGACATCTTCGGGGGTGTCGCCGGTCAGGTCGGCGAGCGTGACGCGCTCGGTCATTTCTCCTTGGCTCGCCGCGGCCTGCCGAAGTGCAAGCGACAATTGCCCCGTTCCTGCCGCGAGTGTCAGCTTCTGCGCATCCTTGGTGCTAACCTCGACAGTCACCGCCTTCACGACGGTTGGGTTTTCCTTGCTCTCGTCGGCGACCTGATCGATCGCGAGCACCTTGACGCTCTGCAACAGAACATCGACGAAACTCTTGTCGGCGCCATCCTGGCCGCGTGACTGGCGCGTCAATAGTATATCTACCCTGTCACCCGGGAAGACAAAGCCTGCAACGCCAAGCACGTCGTTGACCCGTATGGAGACGGCTTTCATGCCTTCGGCCAGCACCGCCGAAAGCGTGGCGCGCTGGCCGGCGCCGGTCACCTTGGTAGTAAGAACCGGTTCGTTGGTGCTGATGGCTTGCAGCGCCTGTCTCGTGCCGTTACCGGCTAGCGCGTCTTTAGTCGTCTTGAACGCACCCGTCGGAATTGCCCCCGACGGCCAAGAGATTTCGCGCAATTTGTCGGCGGTCAGCGTGTCGCCAAATTTGAGCGGGACCGCCGCGACCACGATAGTGTCTCGCTGAGCGCCGTTCGACTGAGCCAGAGCGCTACGCTGATTGGCAAGCCACATATTGGCAAACACCACCGCGAGCACGCCAAACACGCAGGCCAGAACGATCATTATAACGGTATTGCCACGCATGTGCCCAAACCCCAATAAGACCGTAGTCCGGTCGAAAGCCCCAATTATCGACCAGCGTCAGGCCCGGGTTTTCCCGGGCCTGACTTGGTATGAATTATCAGCTGCCGGTACCGGCTGCCGCGTCGCAGGTGCCAGTTCCGCCGCCAGCAATCACGCCGTTGCCGTCGAGAATGCCGCACAGGCCCGTAAAGCGTCCGCTGACCCAGAGACCGATAGCGACGATCGCAAGAATCGCTGCGCCGGCGATGATGCCGACCAGGATTGAATATTCGACCATAGCAGCGCCGTTTTCATCGTCGCGGAACTGCCGGGCCATCGTCATGAGCTTCTTCATGCCAATTTCTCCCTTTGGAGGTTGAACCCGACGAGACGAGCCTAAGGATGAACCCCATACCCAAGCATCCCCCGTCGAATTCAATCCTTGTCCCGCAAAAAAGCCGAGTCAAACGGATTAACAGTCCCTTAACCTTTCAATACTCGATTCAAGACCCTTTCGATTTTGACAACAGCTTGATTCGCCTCGATTTTCAAGTGATCTTAACCATTCGTTCACAATTCGGCCACACCTGCGCCCGTGGGAGCGCACATTAGAGGTATGACATATCCGTTTATATTAAAGAGGTTGGCGGGGTAATCGCCAGAGGCACTGCCAAAGGTCCTAGGACTTTAGTCGGTGAGACTGGAGCAAAGCACAATAAAACGATTTCCCAGATCTCTATTTCTTAACTATGTCGCAAGTAATATGCTCAGTGTGTCCTCCAGACGCTTGTGCCCCTCGTGGTTAACGCTTAGTTTCAATCCGGGGTAGTCGCAGGGGGTAGAGCGGCATGCTTGGTCGCTTCATCAAAGGATCGAATGAACAGCGAGCGCTGCAGCCGGCGCCAGCCGTCGTGCCTTCTAACGGATCGGCAAGCGCTCCCGCGGTGGAAGCCGAACAGAATGACGATTTCCTGACACTCAAGGTCGAGCTGCACCGTCATCTCATCGACCGCTTCAATCTGACGGCTCTCGAAAATGCCTCCAAGGATGAGATCCTGAACGAGATCCGGCCGATCGTGCGGGAGTTCGTTCGCAATCGAAACGTGCCGCTCAACGCGCGCGAACTCGATCAACTGACCAGCGACACTGCCGACGAGATGCTAGGGCTCGGCCCGATCGAGCCGCTGCTCAAGGATGACTCGATCGCCGACATCCTGATCAACACCCACAACCACGTCTTCATCGAGCGCCGGGGCGTGCTCGAGGAAACCTCGATCCGCTTCCGCGACGAGGCGCATCTGTTGCGCGTCGTCAACAAGATCGTTTCCAATATCGGTCGAAGGGTCGACGAGTCCGCGCCGATGGTCGATGCGCGCCTCGACGATGGCTCGCGCGTCAACATCGCGGTGCGGCCGATCTCGGTGGACGGTCCGCTGGTGTCGATCCGCAAATTCTCCAAGCACCCTTACTCCCTGGAACGGCTGATCGCCTTCAACTCGATCAGACCGCCGATGGTCGACTTGCTGCGCATCGCTGTGCAGGCGCGCAAGTCGATCCTGGTTTCAGGTGGCACCGGCAGCGGCAAGACGACACTACTCAATGCTTTGTCGAGCTATATTCCGGCCAGGGAGCGCCTGATCACCATCGAGGACGCGGCGGAACTGCAGCTCCAGCAGCCGCATGTCGGCCGGCTGGAGACCCGCCCCCCCAATGTCGAGGGCAAGGGCGAGGTGCGCCAGCGCGAGCTGGTGAAGAACGCCTTGCGCATGCGGCCCGATCGCATCATCGTCGGCGAGGTACGCGGCGAAGAAGCCTTCGACATGTTGCAGGCCATGAACACCGGCCACGAAGGCTCGATGACGACAATCCATGCCAACACGCCGCGTGACGCGTTGTCTCGATTGGAGCAAATGGTCGGCATGGCCGGCATGCCCATGACGCATGAATCCATTCGGGCGCAGATCGCTTCGGCCATCGACATCATCGTGCAGACGCAGCGTCTTTCGGACGGCGGTCGACGGGTGATTTCCATATCGGAACTGACCGGCATGGAGGGCAACGTCGTCCAGTTGCAGGAACTCTATCACTTTGTCCGCCGCGACGTGGCCGCGGACGGCCAGATTGTTGGCGAATTTCGCGCCACTGGCATCCGTCCGCGCTTTGCACAGGAAGCGGCGACCTTGGGTTTTCATTTCGCCAAGGACGCTTTCAATCCACAGGTTGCGCTCTGATGCTGACTGGCCAGACCCTTCTCTATTTCATCTATGTGCTGGCGGCTGCATCGGTCATCTTGGCGGCCGAGGCACTCTACGTTTCCTATTCCAAAGGCCGTTCGCGAGCCGGCGCGATCAACCGACGGCTCAAACGCCTTGCGGAAGAGGCTCCTGCGGAAAAGACGTTACAAGGTTTGCTGCGCGAGAGAGGTTTGACCAACTCCGGCGACTATGCTTTCGGCGTGGTTTGGCTGAACAGGCTTTATACTCAGTCGGGCATCACCGGAAATCCGCTGACACTTGCTACCAGCTTTATCCTGGCAGGATTAATACTGGCATTGCTTCTGAATGTGCTGGCGAGGGTAGCGGCGTTCCCGACTCTGCTTTCATTCCTCATTGTTGGATTCGTTCTGCCTCTGCTGTACCTTCGCCGGGCTCGCAACAAGCGGATCATGAAATTTGCCAAGCAGCTGCCCGACGCGCTCGACATGATCGTGCGCTCGTTGCGCGCCGGTCATCCAATCTCGGTGGCGGTCGGATTGGTGGCGCGCGAAATGCCTGACCCGCTTGGCACTGAATTCGGCATCGTCTCCGATGAAATCACCTTCGGGCTCAGCATGGAGCAGGCTGCGCGAAAGCTGTCGGAGCGCGTCGGCTTCGAAGGGCTCCAGCTTCTTTCGGTATCGTTGTCCATCCAGTCCAGGACAGGCGGCAATCTTACCGAAATCCTTGCCAATCTATCCAAGGTCCTGCGTGAAAGACAGAAGCTAAAACTGAAGATCAGGGCGCTTTCCGCCGAAGGTCGCTTCTCGGCGTGGGTCATCTCACTCTTCCCGATCGTCATGTTCCTGATCCTTGCGATCGTTGCTCCGAGTTACTATGGGAAGGTTTGGGGCAATCCTTTGATTTTTCCGGTCTTCACGATCTTCGGCTGCTGGGCGCTGCTAGGCGACTTCATTATGTATCGCATGATCAACTTCGATTACTGATTGGAGCGGGACATAACTATTCTCTCGAACATCCTAGATTCCGAGCTCCTGGTCTCGCTTTCGGTTTTCTTGGCTGCCGTGGCGCTTTTCCTGTTCGGCGCGCTCATCTTTTTGCCTGTCCTGCAGACGAGGAAGCTGGTCACCGAAAGTCTGATCTCGGAAGGAATTACCGACCGGCGTTCGCTCGATGCACAGCAGCAATTGGTAAGGATTGCTGCGCAGCGCCCGATAGACGCTTATTTCCGTTCGGTCGAAAAGGAACGCGGCGACCCGAATGCGCTTGAGGCAAAGCTGTTCCGGGCAGGCTTTTATCAATCCAGCGCGCCCGTCATCTACACGCTGTCTCGGATGGGTGCCGTCGCTGTAGGGTTTCTTGGTTGCTATGCCGGGCTGAGAACAGTGGTGCCGCCCCAAATGCCTGGCATTATCCCGCTGGCCGGATCCGCCCTGTTCGGGCTCGCTTGCCTCGTCATTCCGAGCATCATGCTGGATCGTCTCGAGAATGCACAGAAGAAGATCTACCGCCGCGGCTTTCCCGACTTCATGGACATGATGATCACCTGTGCCGATGCCGGGATGAGCCTTGAAGCGGCAGTCGAGCGGGTCAGTCAGGAAATGGCGGGCACCCATAAATGGCTAGGCATCCAACTGACAATCATGAACCTCCAACTGCGCGCCGGCAAGCCGCTGCGCGAGGCGTTGCGCGAGCTGGCGGATCGCATCGGCCTGGAGGAGGCGCGCTCGCTCGCCGTGCTGTTTCGGCAGTCGGAGGAACTCGGCACCAGCCTGACTGAGGCACTGCGAATCTACAGCGATGAAATGCGGACACAGAGAATCCTTCAGGCTGAGGAGCAAGCTAATGCGCTGCCGGTCAAGATGATGATCCCTCTAGGCATCTGCATCTTTCCGCTGGTGCTCATGATCGTCCTGTTGCCAGTAATCATTCGCATGAGAGGCATTTTCTTCTAGCCGGCCGTATGATTAGCCTCTAAAACCGATTCGGGGACTCGTGGGACACACAATGATGCGGCCAAAGCGCCTCGCAGTCGCGACTAGCCTGCTGTTTATCTTCCTTGCGGGCTGCCAGACAAAAGACATCGCGGACGGCGTGGTTCGCACCAACGAGCCGGCCAAAGGCGACTACACCGCCTTCGGCGACGCCTTCGATGGGCTGAAGACGGTCAGCGACGTCGACTATTACGCCTCGGACCAGGCGGTTACCGAGGCCAAGACCCAATTCCGTTCCGAAAATTACGGCAATGCGGGCGCGCTCTTCTACAAGGCGACACGATTGGCGCCCAACGATGGCGTTGCTTGGCTCGGCCTTGCCGCCTCCTGCGACCGCATCCGGCGCTTCGATCTGGCCGACCTCGCCTATGGCCGCGCCTATCGACTGCTCGGCGCGACGCCGGAATACTACAACAATGTCGGCTATTCCTACCTGCTGCGCGGCAAGCTGCAGGAGGCGCGTAGCAACTTCCTCAAGGCTTATGAGCTCGCGCCCAACGACCCGACCGTGGCCAACAATTTGAAGCTTCTATCCTCCAGCGTGCGCAACATCGAGCGGTCATGAGCCTTTTGCTTGCCGCGTCGTTGCTGCTCAAGGCGTTGGCCGTTCCATTGCTTGCGAGGGTCGCCTGGGTCGATTTCTCCACCCAGAAGATCTCCAACCGCGACATTCTGCTGCTGCTTTGCATGGGCCTTGGTTCGCTGCAGCTTTTCTCGGTTCAGACGGGGTCATGGTGGGATATGGGCCTGAGCGCCATCGCCGGCCTGATCCTGTTCATCGCGCTCTTTCCGTTCTGGGTCCTGCGCAAGGTCGGGGCCGGCGATGTCAAACTGATAGCTGTCACTCCGCTCCTGATTGGCGGAAGCAATCTCACGGTGTTTTCGGTGTTGCTGCTGGTTTTCGCCATCGCCACGGCGGCTGTGGTCAAGAATCCTTTTCTGCTGCCGGCCGGAATGTTTCGGCACTACGTACAACACATGGATCGAAAAGGTGTGGTCCCGTTTGGCGTGCCCATCTCCGCGGCTGCGATCTGCACGATAGCTTTGCAAATGTACCAAGCTCTCATGGTGGCAACGAGTTCCGGGGTATTGCAGCAGCTCAACTGAGCTTGCCGCCCCTCTAAAACCCAGCCGTCTGTTTCTCCACCAGCTTCAGTCTACCTTTTTCCACCTTGAAGAACGGCATCGATCTTTGGCTCGAGCCGTCGGCGCGGAAGCGGAACAGGCCGGTCGAGCCGCGAAAACCGCTCGCATTCTCCAGCACCTGTTTGGAGAAGCCGTTCGGGCCGACCGAGCTCGCTATGCCGGCCGACAGCGCCACCATGTCGTAGGCGTAGGCGACGTTGACGTCGGGCTGGTAGTTGTAGGTCGCCTTGAAACGGTCGGCGATCGGTCCGGTCTCGCCCTGGTCGAGCGTCGCGATATAGGCGCCCTCGTAGAGCGGGTCGATCGGACGCTCGAGCCAGCGGTCGGTGCCGATCAGGCTCACGGTCTTGCCCGGAATGCCTTTCGCCTTCAGCGCCGCCAGCACGGCGGTGGGGCTGCCGTCGCCGCTGGCGACGACGACGGCGTCGGGAGCGTCGACCAGCGAGCCCATGTCGGACGCCGCCTTCGCGCCGTCCGACGCCGAATAGGGGAGCGTCACGGCAAGCGCCGCGCCATAGATGCTGAGCGCGTTGGCGACCCTGGCCTCGACGGCGCCGGCGTCAGCGCCCGCCGGCACCATGAGCACGAATTTCTTGGCGCCCTTGCCGGCGACGGCGGCCGCGCCCGCGGCCGCGCTGTCGGCTTCGCTGAGGCGCACCGAATAGACGCCCGGGCCGCCGGCGAAATTGTCGGCCAGCGCCAGCACCGGCGGCCGCTGCGTGCCGGAGAGCTTGGCAAGGTGCTGCGCGGCGCCGATCTCGGCCGGGCCGATGATGGCCTTCGCGCCGCCCGAGGTGATCGCCTTCACCGCCAGGTCCTTGGCTAAGGCGCTGTCGCCGCGCGTGTCCTCGATCGTCAGCGTCACCAGCTTGTCGCCGAGATCGGTCATCGCGAGGCGCGCGGCATCGTACATCTTCCTGCCGTTCTCGCCGGCGCTGCCGGAGGCCGAGAGCGGCAAAAGCATCGTTATCTTCGTAGGGCCCGTGCCGAGCGTCAGATTTCCCTTCGGCGCGGGGCTTGCAGGGCCGCCGGCTTGCTGCGCGGGCTGGGCGGCGGGGTTGTTGGCCTGGCTGCCGGGCGCGGCGATCGCCGAGGGATCCAGCACCGCCGATGCGCCGTTCTTCGACTGGCAGCCGGAGACGGCGGCGACAACGACGAGCGCCAGAGCAATTCCAGGAAAAGTGCGCAGCGGTTTTCCGTCCGGAATTGCATGAAGGCAAGAGTGAGCAATTCCAGGAAAAGTGCGCAGCGGTTTTCCGTCCGGAATTGCATGAAGGCACGAGTGGGCAATTTCAGGAAAAGCGTGCAGCGGTTTTCCGTCCGAAATTGCGTCAAAACAAAGAGATAGGAGATTTCGCCGTTTCCGCGAAACGGTGAAATGTCCTGGAGCAATTTCAGGAAAAGTGTGCAGCGGCAAGGCCCGGAAGCGACGCCGCCGGAAATGCCAGGCGGCGCCGGCATACGCGTCAGCCGGCGCCGGGCACGCGCAGGCAACCGCCTCCGCCCAGGCTCTCATGACCATCATCGCGGCCGATCGGCGCAGCGGGTCAGTTCAGTGCATGTACTCGACCATGCGGTCGTGGAAGCACTCGCACTTGTTGAGGTAGTCCTCGTCCTTGTAGTTCGTCTTCAGGTAGCCATAGGCCTTGCCGCAGGCGACCTTGGCTTCCGATGCCCAGACGAAGGCCGGGCGCGACGAGTTGATCCATTCCGGGCTGTTGGCGACGGCGATGGAGTCGTCCATCAGCTTCACCACCCGGTCCTTGAGCTCGACCATGTTGTCGGTCAGCACCAGGTCCGACGTGCCGACGGTGCGGCAATAATTCACCGCCGGCTCGCCGATGATGTCGGCGGCAAAGCCCGTCGATCCGGCCAAGAGCAGCGCTATGGCCGAAGCCAGAAGTTTTGCACCACGCTTCATGTAAGTCCCTCTCCAAATTACTAATTCATGGTTCGCTAATGCATAGCACGGGAGTATGGCTTCACGCCACGCTTATACGGTCGTCGTTTGCGGTTGTGCGTGTATCCCATCGTCGTAAAGGATGTTGATTGTGCCGGCTGCCGGATGGGGCGTCAGATCCGCAACCTCGACGAAAGTGGCGCCGTTGCCCGCTCCGTCCGTGTCGACGCTCAGAACGCCTGTGCCGGCGTCATATTTCACGAAGTTGGCGACGTCGGCGCCACCGGTCTGGAACAGCGCGGTGAGATCGATCTTGTCGCCTTCGCCGGCATTGTAGTCCGTGATCAGGTCCTTGATGTTCAGTTCGAGATGGTCGAGCTTGAACGTGTCGGCACCTGTGCCGCCGGCAAGCGTGTCGTGACCAAGGCCGCCGATCAGGAGATCGTTGCCATCGCCGCCATTGAGCGTGTCGGCTCCGGCAAATCCCTGCAAGATATCATTGCCGCCGTTGCCGTTCAGTATGTCGTCATTGGCCGTGCCCTGCATGGTCTCGGCATCCGCCGTGCCGGTATAGGTAACGCCATTGACGACGTGAACGTCCAGTTGCTGTGCCGTCGACGTATCGCCGTCCGCGTCTTTCAAGGTGACGTTGAGGGTCAGATCTGCATTTTGCGCAGTGGTGGTCGTCGTGACGAAACCGATGTCGGTGAACTTGATCACGTCGTTGTCGCTCGTAAAGGCCTCAGTGCCGCTCGATCCACCTGTATCGCCGGTATCCTTATTCAGATTGATACCGGAGCCGGTGATACCTTCGGTCGAGGTCAGCAATTGCATCCCGGTAATGACATAGTTTTCGCCAGGATTGATGTTGTAGTCATTGCTCTCGATGATGACGACGCCGTCGGCACTACCATAGCTGATGTTGTAGGGATTGCTCTGACCCGCCAGATAGACATCCGCATAGTCGACCACAACGGCTCGCGTCGTGATCTGGTTGGTGTCAGGATCCAGAAGCTTGAGGATGACGACAAAATCCTCGCCGGCTCCTAACTGCTCAACCTTGAAATAGACCGACGACACCTGGGCATCTGCGGGGTTGTTGGTATTCGCTCCGGGGTCAGAGGTGTAGAAATTCATGTCGACGACTTCGCCGCGCTGGATCGTGCCACTGCCGGTACCGATATTGGCATTGTTAGCAAACACCTCTGTGTCGGCGGCGTGGAAGAGATCGCCCGCAGCATACGCCGTGGCGCTGCCAGGGGCTCCAGTCGCCGTCAGTGGCACACCATTGCCACCCGAGGTCGGTTTGTCGGCGGTGAACTGGACGAAGAAGTTGGTGTCCAACTGCGCTACCACGACGGCCGCCGGCCCGCTGGTATCCGCCGAACCGTCTGCGTTGTAGCCGTCGAAAGCACTTGCCCCGCTTGTTGTCAGCACGGTCACGGAGTTGATCGGGTCGGCCAGATCAACAGTATAGGTTCCCGCCACCTTGTCGAAAGTGAGGGTGCCCGTTTCCTGGGTTGTCACGTCACCCGTGAGATAGCTGAAGCTGATGTTGAACACGGCTTCAGTCGAGGTCTCGGAGGCCCAGGTCACGGTCGGCGAGGTGATAGCGTTCCCGGCCACAGTGCCGGTCAGTGTAATCGCCGCAAAGTCGGAAATGAAGCTGCTGTAGGTCGCATGTCCGTCAGCACCGATGGAGTAGTCGAACACACCGGTTCCGCTGACGGTCCCGCTGTTGGAAAAATAGAGATCCGTCTTGTCGAGAACGGTCGGCCCGTCGTCGTCGAAGGTGATCTGGCTCGACACGTCGGCCGTGTTGCTGGTCGCCGTGTCGTTGTCGCCGTCCTTGACCGTGACGGTCACGCCGAGGCTGCCGTTGGCCAGGGCCAGGGTCTCGTCATAGCTGTTGAAGCCGTTGCCGGCCGTCGCTTCGGCCGGATGGTCGAGCGACAGATACTGCTCGACCGTCACCGCGCCGGTTGTCGCATTGATCGAGATCGCAAATGCCGCCTGGCCATTGAACGTGCCGCCGGACACGACACCGACGACCGCGCCATTGACCAGCTGCAGGCTGATCGCCGAGCCGTCCGTCAGCGTCAGGCCCGAGTTGGCATTCGTCACCGTCAGCGCATAGACCGTGCTGCCCGAGGCAGCGGCGCCATCCGCGCCGAACAGCGCGTTGACCGTCACCAGCGCTCCGACGCTCGTCGCCGTCGAGATATAGCCCGAGCCCGACACGTCGGGATCGTTGCCCTTCACGATCGCGCCGGTGTCGATTGTGGCGACGCCGCTCGAAGTCGCCGTCTCGTCAAGCGCGACCTTGACCGTCGAGGCCGCGGCAATCGTCACCGACGGCCCGTCGTCGTCGAAGGTGATCTGGCTCGACACGTCGGCCGTGTTGCTGGACGCCGTGTCGTTGTCGCCGTCCTTGACCGTGACGGTCACGCCGAGGCTGCCGTTGGCCAGGGCCAGGGTCTCGTCATAGCTGTTGAAGCCGTTGCCGGCCGTCGCTTCGGCCGGATGGTCGAGCGACAGATACTGCTCGACCGTCACCGCGCCGGTTGTCGCATTGATCGAGATCGCAAATGCCGCCTGGCCATTGAACGTGCCGCCGGACACGACACCGACGACCGCGCCATTGACCAGCTGCAGGCTGATCGCCGAGCCGTCCGTCAGCGTCAGGCCCGAGTTGGCATTCGTCACCGTCAGCGCATAGACCGTGCTGCCCGAGGCAGCGGCGCCATCCGCGCCGAACAGCGCGTTGACCGTCACCAGCGCTCCGACGCTTGTCGCCGTCGAGATATAGCCCGAGCCCGACACGTCGGGATCGTTGCCCTTCACGATCGCGCCGGTGTCGATTGTGGCGACGCCGCTCGAAGTCGCCGTCTCGTCAAGCGCGACCTTGACCGTCGAGGCCGCGGCAATCGTCACCGACGGCCCGTCGTCGTCGAAGGTGATCTGGCTCGACACGTCGGCCGTGTTGCTGGACGCCGTGTCGTTGTCGCCGTCCTTGACCGTGACGGTCACGCCGAGGCTGCCGTTGGCCAGGGCCAGGGTCTCGTCATAGCTGTTGAAGCCGTTGCCGGCCGTCGCTTCGGCCGGATGGTCGAGCGACAGATACTGCTCGACCGTCACCGCGCCGGTTGTCGCATTGATCGAGATCGCAAATGCCGCCTGGCCATTGAACGTGCCGCCGGACACGACACCGACGACCGCGCCATTGACCAGCTGCAGGCTGATCGCCGAGCCGTCCGTCAGCGTCAGGCCCGAGTTGGCATTCGTCACCGTCAGCGCATAGACCGTGCTGCCCGAGGCAGCGGCGCCATCCGCGCCGAACAGCGCGTTGACCGTCACCAGCGCTCCGACGCTGTCGCCGTCGAGATATAGCCCGAGCCCGACACGTCGGGATCGTTGCCCTTCACGATCGCGCCGGTGTCGATTGTGGCGACGCCGCTCGAAGTCGCCGTCTCGTCAAGCGCGACCTTGACCGTCGAGGCCGCGGCAATCGTCACCGACGGCCCGTCGTCGTCGAAGGTGATCTGGCTCGACACGTCGGCCGTGTTGCTGGACGCCGTGTCGTTGTCGCCGTCCTTGACCGTGACGGTCACGCCGAGGCTGCCGTTGGCCAGGGCCAGGGTCTCGTCATAGCTGTTGAAGCCGTTGCCGGCCGTCGCTTCGGCCGGATGGTCGAGCGACAGATACTGCTCGACCGTCACCGCGCCGGTTGTCGCATTGATCGAGATCGCAAATGCCGCCTGGCCATTGAACGTGCCGCCGGACACGACACCGACGACCGCGCCATTGACCAGCTGCAGGCTGATCGCCGAGCCGTCCGTCAGCGTCAGGCCCGAGTTGGCATTCGTCACCGTCAGCGCATAGACCGTGCTGCCCGAGGCAGCGGCGCCATCCGCGCCGAACAGCGCGTTGACCGTCACCAGCGCTCCGACGCTCGTCGCCGTCGAGATATAGCCCGAGCCCGACACGTCGGGATCGTTGCCCTTCACGATCGCGCCGGTGTCGATTGTGGCGACGCCGCTCGAAGTCGCCGTCTCGTCAAGCGCGACCTTGACCGTCGAGGCCGCGGCAATCGTCACCGACGGCCCGTCGTCGTCGAAGGTGATCTGGCTCGACACGTCGGCCGTATTGCTGGTCGCCGTGTCGTTGTCGCCGTCCTTGACCGTGACGGTCACGCCGAGGCTGCCGTTGGCCAGGGCCAGGGTCTCGTCATAGCTGTTGAAGCCGTTGCCGGCCGTCGCTTCGGCCGGATGGTCGAGCGACAGATACTGCTCGACCGTCACCGCGCCGGTTGTCGCATTGATCGAGATCGCAAATGCCGCCTGGCCATTGAACGTGCCGCCGGACACGACACCGACGACCGCGCCATTGACCAGCTGCAGGCTGATCGCCGAGCCGTCCGTCAGCGTCAGGCCCGAGTTGGCATTCGTCACCGTCAGCGCATAGACCGTGCTGCCCGAGGCAGCGGCGCCATCCGCGCCGAACAGCGCGTTGACCGTCACCAGCGCTCCGACGCTCGTCGCCGTCGAGATATAGCCCGAGCCCGACACGTCGGGATCGTTGCCCTTCACGATCGCGCCGGTGTCGATTGTGGCGACGCCGCTCGAAGTCGCCGTCTCGTCAAGCGCGACCTTGACCGTCGAGGCCGCGGCAATCGTCACCGACGGCCCGTCGTCGTCGAAGGTGATGGTCAGCGTGCCGGTCGCGGACGAGTTGTCGGCATCGGTGATGGTGTAGGTCAGGCTGGTCGTCGGATCGATCGCGTTCTCGTCGTTCGGGCCGCCCGCATGCAGCACGTTGTCGAGCAGCGTCACCGTATAGGCGCCGGTTGCCGGATCCGTCACATGGACCGTGAACAGGGGGTGCCGATGCGGTCGCCGCTGGTGGTGGTCGCCGTCAGCGTGTTGGTGCCGGCGTCCCAGCTATAAGTCACATTCTCCTGGCCAACCGTGCCGGAGGTGCCGTTAAGGGTGGCGAAGGAGAAGCCGTTGGTGCCGGCGCCGTCGCCGCCGAGGCTGCCGCCGAGCGTGCCCGAGAAGCTCGCCTCGCTGCTGGCCGGACCGTCCGCATCGCCGATATTGGCGTCGATGTCACCCATCGTGCTCGCCGGATTGCCGCCTGCAAGACCGTCATCGTCGACCAAGGCCGCGGCCGTGCCGCTCGTCGGCGTATTGGCATCGGTCACCACGAAGCTGATGCCAGCGGTCGCCGTATCGCCATCGCCGTCCGTCACCGTGTAGGTTGCGGATGCGGCACCAGTGCCGGCAACCGAGCTGTCGGCGGTAAAGGAGTAACTGCCGTCGGCCTTGACCTTGATGAGGCCGTCGCCGATGTCGATCGCCTGCGAGTAGCCGTCTTGGCCGAAGACCAGCAGCGTGCCGTTGATATGCGTCACCGTGGCGCCGTCGGCGCCGGCGGCGAAGTCCAGCGTTCCGGTGATCGTTGCGCCTTCTGCGACGTTCTGCGAGGCCTCGACCGAAGCCGTCGGTGCATCGTCATTGAAGGTGATGGTCAGCGTGCCCGACGCAGTGGAACTGTCGGCGTCGGTGATCACATAGCCGAGATCGACCGTTGCATTGTTCTCGTCGTTTGGACCCTGTGCGTGGACCACATTGTCGAGCAACGTCACCGTGTAGGCGCCGGTTGCCGGGTTCGTTACATGGACGGTGAACAGAGCGCCGCGCGGGCCTGTCGCCGTCAGCGTGTCGGTGCCGGCATCCCAGCTATAGGTCACGCTCTCCTGGCCGACCGTGCCGCCGGTACCGTTGAGAGCCGCGAAGGAGAAGCCATTGGCGCCCGCGCCGTCGCCGCCGAGGCTGCCGCCGAGCGTGCCCGAGAATGTCGCTTCGTTGTTGTCGCCATCGGTATTTGGCACGGCGATGTCGCCCGTCGTGCTTGCGGCGTTGCCGCCGGCAAGCCCGTCATCGTCGACCGAGGCCGCCGCCGTACCGGCGGTCGGATGGTTGGCGTCCGTCACGACGAAGCTCAAGCCGGCCGTTGACGTGTCGCCGTCGCTGTCGGTCACCGTATAGGTCGCCGAAGCCGCGCCGGTGCCGATCACCGGATTGTCGGCTGTAAACGAGTAGCTGCCGTCGGCCTTGACCTTGATCGAGCCGTCGCCGATGTCGATCGTCTGCGAGTAGCCGTCCTGGCCGAAGACCAGCAGCGTGCCGTTGATATGCGTCACCGTGGCGCCGTCGGCGCCGGCGCCGAAGTCCAGCGTGCCGGTGATCGTCGCGCCCTCGGCGACATTCTGCGGGGCCTCGGTCGAAGCCGTCGGCACGTCGTCGACGATATTGACGGAGAGCGTGCTGTTGGCGCTCTGGCCGTCCAGGTCGGTCAACGTGACGTCGAAATTCTCGAACAGGCTGTTGGAGCCCTGAACTGCGTCGTGCGCTTCATTGTCGACGAGCGTGTAGGTGTAGGTGACTTCACCGGTGGCGGCATTGTAGGCCGTCACTTCCAGCGTATTGCCGAGAGCGGTAGTGAAGGAACCGGCAGTGAACGTGCCATTGGTGATGAAGTCATGTCCGTCGATCGCCAGCGAAGCGATGCCGTCGGGCGAGTGGATGGTGAAGGTGCCGCCCTGGGTGGTGCTTTCCTTTGACGTGTCGGAGCCGTCCGACTCGCCGGATCCGCGGCTGGCCAAGAGGTCATCCTCGTTGACGACGACGTCGCCGCCCTGGGCCTCCGGCGTCAGGTCGGTGATCTCGGGCGTCGAGTTGCCGATCGAGATCGTCAGCGTGGTGTGCGAGGTGTCGCCGTCGCCGTCCTTGATCGTATAGGTGAAGACGTCGTTGACGCCGCCGGGCGTGTTGGCGTCGCGCACATAGGTGTAGCTGCCGTCGGCGTGGAGCGTCAGCTTGCCGTAGGCGCCCTGGATCGCCGTGTTGAGCGTGCTCGCGTCGTCCAGATCGGCATTTGTCGTGCCCTTGGCAACGCCGACCACCGTCGCGCCGTCGGCGCCTTGGGTGTCGGCAACGCCGTCCGTCGTGTTGGCATCGCCCGCATCGGTGCCGCCAACCAGCACATTGCCGGTCGCCGGGCCGATTTGACCGGCCGCCACGCTGTCGGTGTCGGCGATCGCCGTCGGCACGTCGTCGATGATGGCGACGGCAAAGGTGGTGCTGGCCGTATCGCCGTCTGAATCCGTGACGGTGATGCTGAAATTGTCCGGAACCGTGTCGGTCTGATCGAATCCGTCCGTCTGTTTGGGATGCGTGACCGACTCGGTCACCGTATAATTGTATTCGATAGCGCCGGTGTTCGGATCGAACGAGACGATGGTCAGGTAGCCGAACTGGCCCTGGATCTGCTGGCCGGTGCCGGTGACGGTGACGCCGTTGATGACGATCGATCCGATGCCGTCCGGCGCATCGATGCTGATCGTTCCGATGCTTGACGTTTCCGCGTTGCTCGGCGCGTCGCTGCCCGGTGATTGTCCCTGTCCGCCGTTCAGGCCGGTCTCGCTGGCCGCCTCGTCCGGGCTGAGCAATGACACGGCCACGACTGAAATGCCCCTATCGACTACGGACGGGAACAGCTCGCGGTTCTCCGGCTGTCCGAACTGCAATGCCGTCGGCGGCAAAAGCGACGTCAGGCCGAAGCCGTCGCCGATACCGCCGGGAGGAACCGAGAAGTTTCCACCGGCGCTGCCGGGCGCGCCATTTCCGCCGGCTGAGATCGAGCCGTCGGCGCCGAAGGCGACATCGACATGGCTGGATTCAAGGGCCGCGATCAGGGCAACGCGCGGCACTTCGACGTCGCCGATGATGAAGGTCGGCACGTTCAGCGCGCCGTCCTTGATGACGATCTCGGATCCGTCGGGCTGCACCAGCACGAGATTGTGTCCGTCGACCTTGATGTTGTCGATCGAGACATTGGCCGGAAGCTTCACGACGTTGCCGGCCTCGGCATGGTATTCATGCGGAACGTTCGAGGCCGCCGCGTTCGCCGCCGGCGCATTCCCGGCGGGAGCGTTGGCGTCCGCCGCCGGCTTGTCTGCCCCCTGTACATTCTGCGCGTTGTCCGCGCCCTGTGCCGGCGCGCCTTTGCCGACATCGACCGGTACAGGTTCACCGCTCTGCGCTGCCTGGCCGCCGGCGGCCTGCGCGACTTGCACGCCCGCCGAGACCGGATGTTCGCCAACAGTCGTGTGCTCGTCCGAGGAATTTGAAACGGCGTCGAATTCGATACTGGTCGTCATAGCTCAAGCCCCCTTCGGCATTTCCCGGAAAGAGACATGTGAGCGTCGAACTTTGCAACACACCTTCAATCTTTTTCATATACTTGAATATGTAGAGATTTGTATTTTTTACACTTGGTAAATCGTCATCATATATCCGGTTATGTATTATTGGAGGCGCCGTCGGACCGGTTGGGAAATGCGGCGCCGGTTCGGTTAGCAAAAGTATAAATTTAAATAAAATTTGACACAAAGCAGAATAGATTGATTCGCGGAACTTTACCCACCTTCCTTTCCGATAATTTGAGACAAGATCGGTAGCGTCCACAGTCAAAGGTGGGCGTTATGAAAATACAAAAAGCTGCTCTGGCGGCATCGGGGATCAAGGTTCTGCTGCTGGCCATCGGCCTCGCCGGTCTGCCGAACGCGTCGTCCGCCAGCGCGATTTCCGTCGGAAATCCCGCCTCTCGAACGGTGCCCGCGCCTGCCAATCTCGGCGGCGTTTCGCTGGCAAGGTTGCAGCCTTGGCAGCCCGTAGCCGCTTACCGGATGACCGGTGTCGACAGCGCCTACGGACCCCTCGAAGCTTACCCTGCGGTGGACTCTTCGAGCGGAGAGGGCGCCCTTGGCATCGATCCGATCCAGGTTGACCCGATCCAGACTGGGGCGATCATCCCTGGCGTATTCGGGTCGGTGGCCTTGTCCATGCGCAACTTCCCGGTCGCCGCGCGCTGGGCTCCCGTCTACAAGGCCATCCTCGACTGCACGTCGGGCAGCGCCTGCGATCGTGAGAACGCGGCTTTTAGCGGGATCATCGACATTGCCGGCAGCAAGGGTTTTCGCGACAAGCTGGCCTTCGTCAACAGCTCCATCAACCGCCTGATCGCCTATCGCAAGGACAGCGCCGTCTACGGCAAGCTCGATTACTGGGCAAAGCCTTCGGAGATCCTCGAGCATCGCGCCGGCGACTGCGAGGATTTCGCCATACTGAAGATGGCGGCGTTGTTGCGCGCCGGAATCCCGGCGCAGAGCATGTCGCTCGTCGTGCTGCAGGACCGCCGCCGGAAATTTTTCCATGCCGTGCTGTCGGTGAGCACCGGAAGTGGCGCCTTCATCCTCGACAGCCTCAGCAACAATGTGGCGATGGACAGCGATCTTCCCGACTATGTCCCGCTCTATTCCTTCAGCACCGATCGCGCCTGGATCCACGGGTCGAAGTCCGGCGCGCGGATTGCCGACATCGCTGGCGGTTTCGCCACGGTCGCTCCGGGCGAGGGCGCCTCGCCCGACATAGCGGCGACGCCAGCGACATCTGGTTTCGGTCCGAAATAGGCTGCTTGTACGTCCATGCCGTGACTTCCGAGCGCCGCTGCGGTGCAGGCAATTCGGAATGCCGGCGCGAAGGAACACGACCGATCTCACCCTTGCGCCGCGACAGTCTTCAAGGCATGCGATCTGCCGGCGCAAGCACGATCCGGCTATTCAAAGCTACCCGTTGAAGACGAACGCCATAAGAAGTTCCGGCTCGGTCACCGGCGCGCGCACGGCACTGAGCTGGCCCCGGTAACGGCGCTCGCCGGTGCCGATGACGAAGCCGGTGGTGACGGGCGTGTCGCCATTGGCATCAAGCCGGGCGAAAACGTCGGTGACGTTGAGGTCCAGCGCCAGCTTGAGGTCCTGCCGCCCGTCCTCGCCCGGTGCGTTCGGCAATTGGCGCCTGACCAATTGCTGGAAGGACGTGTTGAAGGTCAGGATCTTCTTCGACGACGACAGCGCGAAGGCGGGCGAGGGGCAGGCGACCAGGATCGCGTTGATCGTGCGGATCGAGGCGAGCTTGCGCAGCTCCATGCTTTCCTCGGCCAGCCCCCGCATGCACGCCACCCGGATCGCCGAGGTGAGATTGCCCTGGTCGGGATGGCTTTCGGCGATCTCCTCGACCAGCATGCCGATCGTGCATTTGCGGCTTTCGGCCATCTGCTTCAGCGATGCCCAGAAGGCGCGCTCCAGCCGGATGCCGCGGCGCACGCCGCCACGCGCCACGACGCGGAACTCCGGGCCGAAATCCTCGGCCGCGAGCGACGGCAGCAGCCGGTCGCGCGAAGTCTCGGGGCGTGCGGCGCTATCGCTCACTCATCGCCTCCTGACGCGCCTTGTTGATCGGCTTCAAAAGGTAATTGAGGATCGTCTTGCGCCCGGTCTTGATATCGACCGAGCAGATCATGCCGGGGATGATCGAATAGCTCTTGCCGTTCCTTTGCAGTGTGGATTTCTCGGTGGCGACGCGCACCTGGTAATAAGGCTCGCCCGTCTTCTGGTCGACGAGACTGTCGGCGGTGATGTTCGAGACCTTGCCCTCGATGCCGCCGAAGATCGAAAAATCATAGGCCGTGACCTTGATCAGCGCATCCTGCTCCGGCTGGATGAAGGCGACGTCGCGCGGCGAGACGCGCGCCTCGACCAGCAGCGTCTCAGAGGTCGGCACGATGCCGGCAACGACAGCGCCCGGCTGGACGAAAGCGCCGAGCGTGTTGACGTCGAGCGTGTTGACGATGCCGTCGACAGGCGAGCGGATATCGGTCCGCGCCACCTTGTCGGTGGCGCCGCGAATGGTCTCGTCGACCACCGAGAGATCGGCCAGCGCCTGCGTCAGGTCGCTCAGCGCCTCCTGCTGCAATTGCAGGCCGAGCTCGTCGACCTGAAGCTGCGCCTCGGTGATCGCCGCCTTGGTCTTCTTGATGGTCTCGCCGGCAAGATTGAGCTGTCCGTGAAGGTCGGTCTGTTCGCGCTCGACCCGGATCTGCTCGGTCTTGGCCATCAGGCCCTTCTTGACCATCGATTCGACCAGCGCCGTTTCCTGGTCGCTGACGGCCAGGCTCTTGGACAGGCGATCGGAATTGGCGGTTGCCTCGTCGAGTTCCTTCTCGCGCTGATCGAGACGCGATTTGAGCACCGAGAGCTTCACTTCGAAGTTCTCGCGGCGCGCCACGAGCAGCTTCTGCTCGTTGTCGCAGATTTCCGGCGCAGCCTTCTGGATGTCCGCCGGGCACGGAAACGACCCTTCGACATTGCCGCTCTGTTCGAATTTGAGCCTGGCGATGCGCGCCTGCAGGGCGCGGGCCTTGGCCTGCTCCTCGCCGAGGCTCGAGGTATTGCCCGTGTTGTCGAGACGGATGATCAGGTCGTTCTTCTTGACGGTCTGGCCGATCTTGACCGCGATTTCCTGGACGACGCCGGCTTCACTCGCCTGGATGATCTGCGTCTTGGAGGCGGGAATGACCTTGCCGTCGCCGCGCGCGATCTCGTCGACCTCGGCAAAGGATGCCCAGGCGGTGAAGGCCACGAACAGTGCCCCTATGATGTAGACGGACGCCGATGCGAAAAACGGCGGCCGATCTTCCCTTGCAAACATTCCCCAACGTACCCCGGTCAGGCATTCGCCTTTTGCAATGCCTGGATGACTTGTTCCTTCGCTCCGTCTGCGACCACGCGACCCTGCTCGATGACGATGAGGCGCTCGACCAGTTCCAGCATGCTGTAGCGATGGGTCGACACGATCAGCGTCGTGTTGCGGTCGAATGCGACCTTGAGCTGCTTGATCAGCTGCCGTTCCGAGGCGAGGTCCATCGAGCCCGACGGCTCGTCCAGGAAGACGATTTTCGGCTTGGTCAAAAGTAGCCGCGCGATCGCCACCGCCTGCCTCTGGCCGCCCGAGAGGTTGGTGCCCCGCTCGCCGACATTCATGTCGTAGCCGCGCGGATGGCGCGAGACGAAGTCGTCGACGCCCGCGGCCTTCGCGGCATCGATGATCTCCTCGTCGGTCGCTTCCGGCGCGGCCATCAGAAGGTTTTCCTTGATGGTGCCCGAAAACAGGTCGCCCGCCTGCGCGACGATGCCGACCGCGGCGCGGACTTCCGACGGGTGGTATTGGCGCATGTCGATGCCGTCGATGAGCAGCTCTCCGGAAGTCGGCAGGAAGAGCCGGCCGATCAGGCGGCCCATTGTCGTCTTGCCGGAGCCGATGCGGCCGATGATGCCGATCCGCTCGCCTGGCCGTATTGCGATGTTGAGCCCGCTCAGAACCTCGTTTTCGGTGCCTGGATAGGCGAAGCCGACATTCTTGAAATGCATCGCGCCGCTGCGGATCGGCCGGTTGACGAAGCCGACCGTGTCTGGCCGGTCTTCCGGCTGCGACATGATGGTATTGATGATCCTGAGCGACAGCATGGCCTGCCGGAAGCGGGAGAGCGTGATGGCGATCTGGCCGAGCGGCGCGACTGCCCGGCCCGCCAGCATGACCGTGCCGATGATGGCGCCTGTCGAGACCTGGCCCTCGGAGAAGGCGTAGGCGCCGGCGACCACCAGGGCGACGGTCACCAATTGCTGGATGGCGCCGGTGATGTTGCCGGCGGCGGCCGAAAGCTCCTTGATCTTTTCCGACGTGTTGGCCGCGTTCTTCGAGTGCTCGCCCCATTTGCGCAGCAGATAGGCCTCGGCGCGCAGCGACTTGATCGTCTCCAGCGTGGAAATGGATTCGACCAGCAACGCCTGGCGCTGCGCCGCCTCGTTCATCGAAGCGGCGACCCGCTTGCCGATGCGCCGCTGTGTCACCAGCCCGACGATGACGGCGATGACGAAGGCCACAGCCGGTATGACCACCAGCCAGCCGCCAATGGCGTAGATGACCAGCAGGAAGACGAACACGAAAACCGTGTCGATGAAGACGCTGATGGTGTTCGAGGTGAAGAACTCGCGCACGAACTCGTACTGTGTGACGCGGTTCGCGTATTCGCCGGTCGATCCGGGTCTGGCTGACAAGGACGAGTTGAGCACCTTCTCGAACAGCAGATAGGAAATCCTGAGATCCGCTTTGCGCCCGGCATAGTCGATGAGCGAGGCGCGGGCCGTCTTCAGCAACAGATCGAACAGGATCGCCGCGCCGATCCCGAGCGCCAGCACCCAGAGCGTCGAGATCGCCTTGTTGGGCAGGATGCGGTCGTAGACGTTCATGGTGAAGATCGGCGAGGCGATCGCCAGGAGGTTGATGAAGACCGCCGACAGCACGACCTTCGAATAGGTGCGCCAGAACGCCCCCATCGTTCCGGTCAGCCAATGGCGCCTTTCGATCCTCGGCGCCGTGCCGACCGTCATCTCCTCGGCGGTGTTGGCATAGGTGATCGAGAACGAGGCGCCGCCGCTGATATAGCTCTCGGCCAGCTCCGATTTGCCGATCGCGGTGCGGCCGTCTTCCTGCGGAGCCGTAAGATATTGCCCGGTCTCGGTCTCGGCAAGCAGCGCAACCGGCAACTGGCTGGCGCGGAAGACGATGGCCGGCAGGTCGACGCGGCCGCGCACGAAATCGCGATGGCTGAACGCCTGGACCTCGAGACCGATGCGTTCGGCAAGGTGCCTGATGTCGTCCGGCTCGATGCGCGTCTCCGAAATCGGCACCCCGGCAAACAGCACGGTCTCCGCGCTCGGCCGGCCGAGATAGGCTGCAATCGCCGAGAAGCAGGCTTTGAAAGCCTCCTTGGGCGAGACGATGTTAGGCTGTTGGTTCACGATCCGCCCCGAAGGACCTGAGATCGATGCTTACATCGGCTGCTTCTTCCTGACCGGCGCGAGGATATCGAACGGCAGATCGTTCTTCTGCTCCGACGGCGTTCGCGCATAGGTTTCGGTGTCGGCCGTTGCCGGCACACCGAATTCCGTTCGCGCGTAGGCCGCCGATTGCCTGGCCGGCTGGATGTTCAACGTCTTCAGCAACTCCCCGGTCGCGGCCAGTAGCCGGTATTCGGCGAACAGCGACGCATAGGAAGAGGTGTCGGCCAGCGTTGCGGTGTTGAAACGCGTGTTCTGCGCGTCGAGCACGTCGAGCAGCGAGCGTTGTCCGACCTTGAACTGCTCGCGGTAGGACGCGACCAGCTTTTCGTTGGTGGCAGCCTGCAGCCGCAGCGTCTGCGCAAGTTCCGCCTGGCGGAAGCGGCGATCCCACGAGGTGCGCACGGCTTCCTCGATCTCGCGCAGCACCTGATGCAGCGCAAGACGCTGCTCGCTGGTGCGGCGGATCTGCTCCTGCTCGTTGGCCTTGTCGATGCCGCCGCGATAGAGGTTCCAACGCAGCACGACGCGCGCCTGCAGGTCGCTGGTGTCGCCGTCGTCGCCGTCGATGTCATAGCCGCCCCGGGCGACGCCCTCGGCAGTGATCGTTGGGCCGAATTTCGCCCGCGCGGCATCGACCAGCGAAGCCGCCGCGTCGATGTCGCTATTTGCCATATGGACGCGGGGATTGTTCTGCCTGGCAAGCCCGATCGCGTCGTCGAGCGACCGCGGCAGCGCGCCGGCCACATCGGCCGGCCGCGACGGATTGGTCAGCGGCTTGCCGACATTCTTGAAGAAGCGGATCTTGGCCGCCTCCAGTTCTTCCGTGGCCTCCTGCATCCGCGCCTTGGCGGCATAAAGGCGCTCCTCGGCCTGCTGCCGATCGGCATCGTTGAGCGCGCCGCCCGCGATGCCCTGCTTGATATCGCCGAGTATAGACTGATGGAAGGCGAGGTTCTTCTTTGCTTCAGCGACGATCGACGCCTGCAGCATATATTCGAGATAGTCCTGGACGACGGAAAGTCCGATGAATTCGGACCGTTCCAGCACCCTGAAGGAAGCCCCGTCCACGCGCGAGGCCTGCCGATTCAATTCGGCCCGCCTTGCCCCGCTGTCATAAAGCGTCTGCGTGACGGTGAGATCGGCCTCGTCCGGCGAGAGGGCGTCATCCTTCTCGCCGAGCGCGCGACGGGAAGAATTGTCCAGGCGGCGAACGCCGGTCGACGCTTCCAGATCGACGCTGGGAAGATAGAGGCCTTTTGCCTGGCGCAGCTCGAATTCGATGGCTTCGCGGTTTTCGATCGCCTGCCCAATCTCAGGATTGGACTCTACGGCGACTGCTATGGCTTCCTTGAGCGTGAGCGCGCTGGCGCTTCCACAAGTCAGCATCGACACCGTCATGGCAAGCGCAACGCGCCAGCCGACGGTCACTTTACCCGTCCTGGTCATTTTTACCCCGTGACTATCCCCGCGCCTTTTTGTTTTTGTCGACGCTTATTTGCCCAAGCCTGCCACCGGAGCTTGCGATGAGTATCTATCAGATTTTTCGAGGATGTGAGCGCTTAATGATTTAGAGGCGCACAAAAGCGAAGATTCGGACCATTAGTCCCGACGGTTGTAGCAAAAATGGCACAGAAACGGTGCCGGTCTGGATTGCAATGGGCTGAAACCGACGGCGATCACGATTGTCCTCAACAAATAACGGGCCCGCTTAAGGAATCGCCAGGCGCTCGTAATCAGCGCCGCCTCCCTCGGCAAAATCGGGTCCCGGGCGCGAGCTTTGCCATCGCGTCCTTCCTGAAAGTCTGCTTGCCGGTGCATCCGGCCGGTCGCGGTGCGAAAGCCCGAGCGCCGCGGACTGTTGCGGCAAATCTGCTCCGGTTCTCTAAGGCATGGACCGGAAAATGCCATCTGTGGCTGGTTTTGTTGGCAAACGGGGGTCGTTCCCTGTATTGCGGGCCGAAGCAAAGAATGGACGTTCTTGTATGACAAATGTCGCCCTGACCGGGCTTGCCCGCGATCTCGCCCGGCGCGCCGCCGAGGGCCGTCCCGTGCGCATCGGCGTCATCGGCTCCGGCGAGATGGGCACCGACCTGGTGACCCAGGGCATGCTGATGCCGGGCATTTCGGTCGCGGCCATCTCCACGCGCCGCCCGCACACGGCCCGCGACGCAATCCGCATCGCTTATGGCGACGACGCAATGGCTGCGGAAGCCGAGACCGCCTCCAAGGTCAGCCAAGCGATCGAAAACGGCAGGATCGCGATCACCTCGAACGAGATGCTGGTCACCAGTCCGCTGATCGACGTCGTCATCGATGCCACTGGAAAACCCGGCGTCGCCGCCGATTTCGACCTGATGGCCATGGAGCATGGCAAGCATCTGGTGATGATGAATGTCGAGGCCGACGTCACCATCGGCTGCTATCTGAAGCAGCAGGCCGACCGACTGGGCGTGGTCTATTCGGTCGGCGCCGGCGACGAACCGTCGAGCTGCATGGAGCTGATCGAGTTCGCCTCGGCGCTCGGCTACACCATCGTCTCGGCCGGCAAGGGCAAGAACAACCCGCTCAACCACGATGCCGTCCCCGACGACTATCGCGAAGAAGCGCTGCGCCGGAACATGAACCCGCGCATTCTGGTCGAATTCGTCGACGGTTCCAAGACCATGGTCGAGATGTGCGCCATCGCCAACGCCACCGGCCTGGTGCCCGATGTCCCGGGCATGCATGGCCCCAAGGCCGATCGCGACCAGCTCGCCAAGGTGCTCGTCCCGCGCGAGGACGGCGGCATCCTGTCGAGGAAGGGCGTCGTCGACTACACCGTGGGCAAGGGCGTGGCGCCGGGCGTCTTCGTCATCGTCGAGGCGACGCATCCGCGCGTCGTGGAACGCATGGACGACCTCCATGTCGGCCACGGCCCCTACTATAGCTTCTTCAGGCCTTACCACCTGACCTCGCTCGAGGTGCCGCTGACCGCGGCCCGCATTATGCTCTACGGCAGGCCGGACATGGTGCCGCTGCCGAAGCCGGTGGCCGAGGTCTGCGCCGTCGCCAAGCGCGATCTTGCCGCCGGCGAGACGTTCGACGCCATCGGCGAGACCTGCTACCGCTCCTGGACCATGACGGCCGCCGAGGCGCGCGCCAGCCGCGCAGTGCCCGTCGGGCTGCTCGAAGGCGGCAGGGTGCTGAAGCCGGTCAGGAAGGGCGAGCTGCTGACGGCCGAGAACGCCGCGCCCGATAAGACGACCAGGCTTTACGCTTTGCGTCAACTGCAAGATGAGATGCTCTACGGCACCTGACCTAATGCGCGATTCCACAACGAGCGCACTCGCTTTGTCATGACAAGTCCACTATACTGTAGTGACAAGGAAGCGGAGGTTGTTCGGATGAATCTCCAGATCAGGGACCCGCGAGCAAGGGAGCTTGCCCGGCAGCTCGCCGAAAAGCGCAAAATCTCAATGACCGAGGCGGTCATCGAAGCACTAGAGTCGGAGTTGCAACGCGAGCACGAACAAATCCCGCTGGCTGAGCGCCTGGCGGCTATCGCACAAGAACTCAAATCCAAGGCAGGTGCCGGTGGTAGGGCCTTGAGCAAGGACGAGATCGACGAGATGTGGGGCCATTCCTGATGTTTGTCGACACCTCTGTGGTGGTCGCCATCTTGGCGGACGAGGAAGACGCCACCGACTGGAGCGGCAAGATAGGACAGGCGGCGAGGAGGATAACGTCACCACTAGTCGTGCTCGAAGCAGCTATGCGACTTTCTTCACTGCTTGCAGTGGAGCCACGCATTGTGGAAACGGCGATAGAGGCCTTTCTTCGCCAAGCCGAAATCGAAGTTGTTCCGATCGAAAGCGGCGATGCGAAACTCGCGATCCAGGCCTTTTCAGACTATGGCAAGGGTCGTGGTCATCCGGCCCAACTCAACCTTGCCGATTGCCTCTCATACGCCTCAGCGAAGAGTCGCGGGATGCCACTGCTTTATAAGGGTAATGATTTCTCACACACAGATCTTGCGTGACTGGACGGACTTTACTTCCCCAACTCTATCGACCTGAGCCGCGCCGCTTCCACCGCGTCGGTCAAAAGCTTCGTCAGCCGGTCTTCGCCCATCAGCACGGCAAGTGCCGCGGCGGTGGTGCCGTTGGGGCTGGTCACTTGCCGGCGCAGCACACCGGGCTCTTCGTCGCTTTCGGCGGCGAGCGAGGCGGCGCCGTAGACGGTCTGCATGGCGAGCAGCTTGGCCGTCTCGGCCGGCAGGCCGGCCTTCTCGGCGGCAACCGTCAGAGCCTCGATGAAATGGAAGATATAGGCTGGGCCGGAACCGGAAACCGCTGTCACCGCATCCATCAGGCTCTCGTCGTCGATGGTCGTCACGACGCCGCTTGCCGAGAGCAACTCGGCGACGAAGCGCCTGACGTCGTCTAAGACCAGCGGGTTGGAAAACACCACCATCATGCCCTTGCCGATCGCCGCCGGGGTGTTCGGCATGCAGCGGACAATCGGCGCGAGATCGCCGAGGATCTCCGCGAAAGTGGCGACCGGCGTTCCGGCGGCGATGCTGACGAAGGTGGTCCTGCCATCGCCGAAACGCTTGTAGCTTTCCGTCACATCGCGGATCACCTGCGGCTTCACAGCGATGACGACGAGGTCAGGGACCGCATCGGCCGGAATGGCGGAGGCGTCGGCGGCGCTGCTGCAACCGAGATGTTCGGCGCGCTTGCGCAATTCGGCATTGGGCTCGACCACGAACACCGCCGAGGGCTCGAGCTTGCCGGATTTCAGCCAGCCCGAGAGCATGGCGTAACCCATATTGCCGCAACCGGCGAGAACGAGCCTGATGGTCATGAAAACCTCCGCAAGGACGGCTCTCCTTAGCCGCTTGCGCGGCGGCGGAAAAGTCCAGTCTTAAGGAGATCGATCGGCCAGGGTAAGCAATTCCAGGCATGGGGGAATGGCATTCGGAGCGCTTCCGCAGCTTATCCCGGCAGACCGAACCTCTAGCCACGTTGCGCAGCCATGAATTCAATGCCCATGACTGGACAGTTCCCAAGCGCTCCAAGAATATGGATACCAGGCCTATGCGCGCGCAGTTACGAATGGGCATCCCAAGGAGGCGGCCATGAGGAGCGATACCGAATATCTGCGTTTGGCCGTGGAGATCGCCACCGAAAGCCGGGCCAATGGCAATCATCCCTTCGGGGCGCTGCTGGTCGGGCCGGAGGGCGACGTGCTCCTTTCATCGGGCAACACCTACGCGCGGGATCGGGGTGTTGGCCACGCAGAGGCAAACGTGGCCCGCGCCGCCGCGCGGCAATACGACCCGACCTTTCTCGAGCGATGCACGCTGGTGACCTCCGTCGAGCCATGCTGCATGTGCGCCGGGGCCTGTTACTGGGCTGGCATCGGCACCGTGGTCTACGGACTGAGCGAAAGGCGGTTGGCCGAGCTGACCGGAGACAATCCGCAGAATCTGACCCTCGATCTGAGCTGTCACCAGGTGTTCGCCGCCGGACGGCGCCATGTAGCGATCCGTGGCCCATTTCCTGAACTCGAGGAAGAGATCGTAAGCGACCACAAGGATTTCTGGTGACGGAACCCATCACAAAGGAACAGGTGTCGACGAAGAGTCCGTAACCTCTGCGGCGCCACTAGCTCCAGTCAACAGCCTGCTAATTTAGTAGGAGCGATGCCCGGGGATCGGCCGCAGCGAAACCTGCCTCAGGCCGAGCACGCTGAGCACGAAGAACAGCCAGACGGGATCGGCGCGGCGGAAGAAGAAGCTTTCGAGAAAACCGTTCAGCGCCGCGAACAGCACCACCATCATGAAGAAGTCGCCGAGATAGATGTTCTCGTTGCGCAGCGGGATGCGCATGTAGTCCCTGAGCGGCGCGATCAGGAAGGTGTAGACCGCCACGCAGAGCGCCGGGATGCCCATCAGCACGGCGATGTCGAGATAACCATCATGGCCGTGCACGATGGTGCGGATGTCCCAAGGCCGGTCGAAGGGCTGGTCCTGGTTGAGCAGCAGCGGCGTTCCCCAGAAGCTTTCATAGCCGTAGCCGGTCCAGGGCCTCTTCGCCAGCATCTCGCCGGCGAACTCCCATAGCGTCGTGCGGCCGGTATAGGTAAGATCCGGAAAATAGACCGCCGCCAGGTGCTTCACCGGCGGGATGAAGACGATGCCGAGCGTGCCGACCGCGGTCGCGACGATCGCCGACAGAAACAGGATCGGCGTGCCGAGCCGCATGCCGATGAGGCTGGGCAGCACCACGATCAGGATCGAGAACGGCACCAGTCCGACGGTCGTCTTCGAGCCGGTGTGCAGCATGAAGATCATCGCCGCGGAGAAGATGCCGATGCCCCACCAGCGTTGCCCGCGCCGCCAGAGATAGAGCCCGGCGAAGCTGAAGCAGGCCATTACCGGTCCCGCGATGTTCTTGTGGGTGAAGACACCGCGCCACAGGCCCGCATGCTCGGGTTCTTGCGAGTCGGCGGTGTGAAGCGCCTCGTGCGGAAAGACGATGAGCCCGACATAAGAGAGCCCCATAACCACGACGGCGGTGAAGATGATGACCCTGGCGAAGGAGTCTGCATCGCGCGGCAGCACCAGGATCGTCGCCATGGTGATGATGCCGATCATGGTGAAGGAGGCGGCGCGCATCGCCGACGGCGGATCGGTGGCAAGGATCACCGACAGGAAGAAGAAGCCCAGCATCAGCGCCCAGGACGGGCTGACGATCGAGCGCACCACGCGCGGATCGGCGAAAGCGAGCAGCGAGAAGATCGAGATGGCGCCGAGCGAGCCGAAGCCGAGCTGGTTGACGATGTCGCCGCCATCGCCGGTGAGTTCGGCGCCGGCCGGCTGGAAGGGACGGAAGGAGATGATGATGACGGTAAAGAGCAGCGCAGCGATTACCGTCGCAACACCCTCGCGCGTGAAAGCGGCGCTGAGCGGCGCGCGCTCAGTTCTTCTCAGGCTGTCGGTACTGCTCATTGGTATATCCGAATTCGGCAAGCACCCGGCCGAGCGCGACATAGACGGGATAGAGGCTTGTTGCCAGCGACCCCGTGCGCGCCAGCCTTGTGGCGCCGCGCAGCGGCGAGGCGGCAAGCAAAGCCAGGCTCTTCAGCAAAACCTTGGTCCCGGAGAACGGCGTGCCGGCACGCTTCTTCTTTTCCACCAGGGTGGAGATGACACCGTTGCGCAGGCTGCGGGCGCGGATCCAGCCGGCTTCCACGCGCCGGGCCGGGACCGTTTCCCTGACCCTTGCCTCGGCGCACCAGCCGAGCGCGAAACCCCTCTGCGCCGAGCGGCTCAGGAAATCGGAATCGCCGCCGCCCATGAAGTTGAACCTGAGATCGAGGAAGGGCGGTCCCATAGCGACAAGCACATTGCGTCCGACCAGCAGATTGCCGGACGAATAGAGCGCCGGCACGCGGCCCGTTTCGCGGTATGGCGGCGCGAAGACCGGATGATCGGCCCATCTCGCATGGGAGGGATCGGCGAAGACGGGCACTTGCGGCCCGCCGACGATATCGGCCCCAAGCGTCTCGGCGGCCTTGCACATGCGCTCCAGCCAGTCGGGCTCGGCGATCTCGTCGTCGTCGATCACCAGCAGATGCTTGAAGTTGGGGAAGTGCAGCATCGCCGTCTGCCAGCCGGCATTGTAGGCGCTGCAATTGCCGCGCTCATGCGCGATGATCACCAGGCCCGGCATCTCGCCGCGCTCGAACAGCGGCAATGCCGCCTTGGTGCCCTCGCGCGCCTCGGCCTCGTTCTCCATGACGATGACGGCGAAGCGACGCGCGGTTTTCTGGGCCTTGAGCGAGGCCAGCGTTTCCAGGAGCAGTTGCGGCCGCTTGAATGTCGGCAGCGTGACGACAGCCTCGACGGTCTCGGCGGCAAGCCCCGGAGACCGCCCCGCGATCGACACCCCCGCGATCGATACAAAAGCGTCCGATGGCAAAGGGATCATCCGTTTCCAGCCGTGTGGGTCCGGCCCTCGATAGCAGCCCGATGATAACGCTTCGTTAATCACCTTTCACGGCGAGGTCAGCGAAACCTCGGCTTTCAGCCTTTGACGGTGCCATTTAATCAAGGCTTCACCGCGTTTTGCTACCGGCTACACCAATGGATAGGTGAGATGCATCTGCTGTTCGCCACATCGATCGTGCCCGACGGCGCCCTCGCTTCGGGCTACGAGATTGCCAACGCCGCGATCATCGAAGCGCTGCGGCGTGCCGGCGCGCGCGTGACGGTGATCGGTTTCAACTGGCCGGGAAAGCCTGCCGTCGATCCTGAGAACACCATCGTCCTCGGCGCCATCGACGTGCGTACCGAAAGCGCCTCGCCGCTGCAGAAGCTGGCCTGGGTGGGCAAGGCGATGCGCATGGGTCTTACCTTTGCCTCCGTCAAACTGCGCGTCGTTTCCGCTGCGGATGTCCACGCGGCGATCGAGCACGCCGGCCCGTTCGACGGCTATGTCCTCAATTCCGTGCAATTTGCCGGCGCCTTCGAAAGTGTCCTGGGCGACCGGCCGTCGATCTTCGTCGCGCACAATGTCGAGCACCGCTCGGCTGAGGAGAACGCCGCAGCGGCCGGCAGCGTCCTTCAACGCTGGCTGTTCCGCCGTGAGGCTAGGCTGCTCGAGGTCATTGAGAAGCGTCTGTGCCGCGCAGCGCGCTTCGTCTTCACGCTGGCCGAAGAGGACCGCGCGGCGCTCGGCGTTGCGTCCGACGACCGCTCGGCAGTGCTGCCGCTTGTGACGCGCGCCGAGGCGCCGGCGAACAAAGGCCCGCGCCGCGTCGACTGCGACGCGGCTCTGATCGGCACCTGGACCTGGCAGCCCAACCGCATCGGGCTCGACTGGTTCTTGACCAAGGTCGCCCCGCATCTTAAGGCGGATTTCCGCATCAGGATCGCCGGCAACATGCCGTCGGGCGTGACGTCGACGCATCCCGGCATCCAGTTCGTCGGAAGGGTTCCGGACGCCCAGGCTTTCGCGCGCGGCGGCGCGGTCGTTCCGCTGATCAGCACCGCAGGCAGCGGCGTGCAGCTGAAAACCATCGAGACTTTCGAGCTTGGCCTGCCTTCCGTCGCCACCAGCCGCTCGCTGCGCGGCATCGGCTATCGGCCGCAAAACTGTGTCGTGACCGATGATCCTGTCGCCTTCGCTTCGGCGCTCGAGGCGGCGGCGGCCGATGTCCGCGATGTCGACGGCAGCGCCTTCCATCGCCGGCAGGCGAGGGCGCTCGATGCCGCGATCAGGCTTGGGCTGGAGAAGCTCGGCGCCATCAGGCGGGAGGTCGCGGCATGAACATGCATGCCGCCCGCTCCGCCTTCGGCTTCGACACGCTGAAGACGATTCTCGGCATCTCCGTCCTTGCCATTCGCTGGGACGATGCCGTCGCGCTGCTTTCCCGGCTGGTCGCCGAGCGGCGCTTCACCAAGGTGAGCTTCCTCAACGCGCACAATGCCAACCTCGCCTGCAGCGATCCGGTGTTTGCCGAAGCGCTCGACGACTTCCTCGTGCTGCCGGACGGCGTCGGCGTCGACATTGCCGCAAAGCTGCTCTACGGCGCGCCTTTCCCCGACAATCTCAACGGTACCGATTTCGTGCCCGCCTTTCTGCAGGCATCGACGCGGCCGCTGACCGTGGCGTTGCTTGGCGCGACGCGGGTCAATGCCGAGGCGGCGTCCGTCAAGCTTTCGGCGCTCGCCGTGCAGCACAAATTCGTGGTCGTCCATGACGGCTATTTCTCCGCCGCCGAGGAGCCGGCGATCGTCGCGCGCATCGCCCGGCTGCGGCCGGACGTCTTGCTGGTCGCCATGGGTGTGCCGCGCCAGGAATTGTGGATCGCGCGCCATATCGATGCCCGTCACTGCATACTGCCGATCGCGGTCGGCGCGCTGCTCGATTTTCTGAGCGGCACCGTGCCGCGCGCGCCGCTGTGGATGCGGCGCCTACGGCTCGAATGGCTGTTTCGCCTCTGGATCGAACCCGGCCGCCTGTGGCGCCGCTACGTGGTCGGCAATCCGCTCTTCCTGTGGCGTGTCCTCAAGCAGAAATTGTCGCACGGACCGCGGCCAGCGGAGGCGCGCCGTTGAACAGCCGCTTCGTGCCCGATGCCGCCGCCAGGATCGAGCCGCTGCCGCGCACGCCTTCGGCCGCGGTCGTGACGGCGAGCTACGCGCCGGATTTCGAGCGCTGCCGGCTGTTGTGCGAGACGATGGACCGCCATGTGACCGGCGTCGCGCGGCACTACATCCTCGTCGAGCCCCGTGACATGGCGCTGTTTCGTCAGCTTGAGGGCAGCCGCCGCACGATCGTCGACGAGCGGAACCTGCTGCCACGCTGGCTATACGTTTTTGACGATCCGCTCAGCCTGTTCCGCCGCCGTATCTGGCTGAGTTTCAGGACCCAGCCGCTGCGTGGCTGGCACGTGCAGCAGCTTCGCCGCATTGCCATTGCCGCGCATGCCAGGGAGGACGTGCTCGTCTTTTGCGATTCAGACGTCGCCTTCCTCAAGCCGTTCGATGCGAACGCCTTCTGGCGCGACGGCAAGGCGCGACTGTTCCGGCGCGATGGCGTGTTGGCCGACGACGGCCACGACGAGCATCGCATCTGGTCGCGCAATGCCGGCTCCGCGCTCGGCATCGACCCGGCGAAGCTTCCGACCCACGATTACATCTCGACGCTGATCGCCTGGCGCCGTGAGACGGTAAATGCGATGCGCGAGCGGATCGAAGAGACGCACGGTCGCGACTGGGTCAGCGTCGTCGGCTCGGCGCGCAAATTCTCCGAATGCATGCTCTACGGCCGTTATGTCGACGACGTGCTGGAAGGGGCGGGTCATTTCCATGGCTCAGAAGAATTCTGCCGCGTCCACTGGAACGGCCAGGCGCTGTCGGATGACGAGTTCCGCCGCTTCGTCGACACCATGGCGCCCGAGCAGGTGGCGATCGGCATGCAATCCTTCATCGGCACCGATGTCGGCCGCATCCGCCGGCTGATCGGGCTCGACCGCTAAATCAGATTGCCTTGGCTGGCCTGCGCATCGCCGAGTAGGTCAAAAGCATCGAGGCGAGATAAAGCAGCAGGAAGACGATGTTGAGCGACAGCACCAGGTTGGACGTGTCGGGGATCGTCGTCAGCACATAGGTGAGCAGCACCGCCTTGAAACCGGCGAGCAGGCCGAGATTGATCGCCCGCACCGCGGTCTGGCCGCGCGCGAACAGCAGCTCGGCTTGGTATTCGACGAGATTGCGCAAGCCGGGCACGCACACCGCCAACGCCACCAGGGGTGCTGCCTCGGCGACATTCTTGCCGAGCGCATTGGGGAAGAAATGCAACACGATGCCGAGCGACAGGAGCGCCAGCGTCGAGACCAGGAACACGCCGCCTTCGATGCCGCTCTTGACTGCCAGCCGGGACAGAAGTTCGGGCGCGCGCATCATGCGCTGCACCAGCATCATCGAGAAGGTGCGGATCGGGATTGCGGTGAGGTCGACCAGCCGCATGATGATGGCGTAGATGCCGGCGAGGTGCGGTCCACCGATCGACAGCACCAAAAGCTTGTCGAACTCCATCTGCAGATAGAACAGCACCTCGGCCCCCGCGACATAGAGGGAATCGGCGAGGCGCCTGAAATAGAGCTCGGTGCGTAGCCTGAGCCGCTGGCGTGGGTAGAAGAAGACGAAGGCGACGATCAGCGAGGCGGTGTTGGCGCCGATATAAAACCACGACCAGACGCCGATGGTGCGTTGCGCGGCGAGCATGAACAGCACCGCGCCGACTGCCCTGAGCGCCGTCGCCAGGATCGTGAGCACCGCCGCGCGGCCGAACTTGCCAAGACCGTTGTTGACGATCAGCACCACCTCGACCGGTCGCCACAGCAGCGCTTCGGCAAAGACGACCGCGGCGAAGACCGACAGCGGCACCGTGCCGGCGAAGAAGATCAGATAGACGCCATAAGAAGCGGCGGCGAGCGCCGGCAGCGAGGCCACACCGAGCAGCAGGAAGCCGGCGGTGAAAGTGCCGATCAGATTCCGGCGGATCGTCGCCGTGCGATAGAGCGCCGAGATGAAGCCGAAGGCGAGGATGCGCGACAACATCACGCCTGCCGCCGAGGCGGTGGCGAACATGCCGAATTCGCTGATCGACAGCGTGTTGGCCAATGCCACGAAATAGGCGAGCGAGAACACCAGCCGCCCGCCGGCGCCGCTGATCGCCGAGAAATAGTCTAAAACCAGCCTCCGGCGCGCGGCCACGAAATGGCCGATCCGCGCGAGCGTCCGCCTTTGCGGTATGTCGCTGGTCTGGGTCATAGATTAGCCGAAGCATAGGCCGGAAAGCTTAACGTGCCGTTCTGGCAGTGCCCCGGCGGCTTGGGAAAAGGCTGCAATCAGGACGAGAAACTGTGGTTCCCTGGCTCCAAAATTAACCTTTTATTTTCCATGCCTGTTTAGCGTGACTTAACGATTGGCCGACCGCCGCTCCAAGCCGCCAGAGAGTAAGTTCCAGGACATGGTCGACAGGGATAACCGTGACGATTGGAAGCGCGAGCGCTCTTTGCTTGCGCTCGGCCGGGCCGTGCGCGGCGAGGACAGCCCGGACGCATCGCTGGTTTCCATCGGCGACAAGGCCAACCCGTCTTGGCGCGAGGATGCCGCCGCGCGCCACCGCGCCGCGCGCTTCGAGCGCGAAGGGCGGTCGAGCCCGCAGCCCGCGAACACCGACGAGCCCGGCCAACCTCAGGTCGATCCGATTTCGGAAACGATCCGGGCCGAGGACGGCTGGGCGGAGCGAGCAGTCCATCCGCAGATCGGACAGCGCGAAGAGAACCGTCCGCCGGACAATTCCTCTGCGGCCACGTTCGAACCGCGCTATGCGGAACCTCGCTACGCAAGCCGGCCGTCGGCCGGCACCGACGCACAGGAATGGAAACCGCTGATCGACCCGATGCAGGTCGTTCGCGGTATCACCCGTTCCAAGGCGCTGATTCTTTCGACGACGATCCTGGGGGCCGCGCTCGGCATCGCCATCGCGCTGTCGACGCCGAAGAAATATGAGGCCACCACCGAGGTCATCGTCGACCCGCGCGACCTCAAGCTCACCGACCGCGACCTGACGCAGAACGTGATCGCCTCGGATGCGACGCTCGCCATCGTCGAGAACCAGGCCCGCATCCTCACCTCTGGCGCGGTCCTCAACAAGGTCGTCACGGATCTCAACCTCACCAATGATCCTGAGTTCAACGGCCAGGGCAAGGGCGGCATCGGCCTGATGTCGATGCTCCGCTCGATCCTGTCGCGGCAGGATGGGCAGGGTCCTGCCGACGAGGCGCGCCGGCGTGCGCTGGCGGTCGGCAATCTGGCGGAAAGCCTGGACGTCGAGCGGGGCGGCAAGACTTTCGTCGTCTCGATCACCGCCACGACCGAGAGCCCCGACAAGTCGGCCCTGATCGCCAACACCATGAGGACTGCCTTCCAGCAGATATCCAGCGAACTCCAGTCCAACACGGCGGGCCGCGCGAATGACGAGCTCACGGCCAGGCTCGACGAATTGCGCAAGGGCGTCGAGGCTGCCGAGCGCAAGGTCGAGGATTTCAGGGCCACGCATGATCTTGTCGACGCCCAGGGTCACCTGATCAGCGACGATCAGATGCTGAAGCTCAACGAGCAGCTCTCCGTCGCCCGCGCCCGCACGCTCGAGCTCAATGCCCGCGCCGCCTCGGCCCGCGCCTTGAACGTCAACGCGGTTCTCAACGGCACCTTGCCGGAAGAGATCAACTCCAACACGATGGGCGAGCTGCGCTCGCAATATGCGGCGCTGAAACAGGAAGCCGATCGTGCCGCCATCAAGTTCGGGCCGCGGCATCCGGAGCTGCAGGCGCTCAACGCCCAGCTTGCCGGCGCGCGCGAACGCATCGGCGCCGAATTGCAGCGCATCGCGTCCTCGCTGCAGGTCGAGCTGAAGCGCTCCGTGCAGCTCGAGCAGGACCTTGCCTCGCGTCTGGCGCAGGCCAAGGTGCAGAGCGGCGACGTCAACAACGACCTGGTTTCGCTGCGCGAGTTCGAGCGCGAGGCCGCCGCCAAGCGCTCGGTCTACGAGCAGTTCCTGCTGCGCGCCAAGGAAACCGGCGAACAGAAGGACATCAACACCGCCAACATCAGCTTGATTTCGGAAGCCTATGCGCCGCTCGAGGCCAAGGGCCCGTCGCGCGCCGTCAAGGCGCTGGCCGGCCTGCTTGCCGGCTTCCTCGCCGGCATCGGCCTCGGCGCGCTGCGCGGCGTCTATGCCAGCCTGCGCGAGACGGCGGGCACCCGCTCACGCCGCAGGCCCGAAGAGCGTGCGCCGGCTTTCGAGGACAAGGCATATCGCGCGGCGCCGCCGAGCCCTCCGCCGCCAGCGCCCCCGCCAGTTGCACCGTTCACATCATCGCCTGTCCCCGCCAATGAGGCCGGCCGGCCGGGCTTCTTCGGATCGCTGACTTCGCTGCGCAACTTCATGCTGCGCAGATCGGACGAGCCGACTGATGCCGGCTTGGACCGGCGTGCTGGCGCCCGGAACGCGCCGCCATCGAACCTTGGCTTCGGGGCGCCGTCTCAGCAAACCCACACCTATAGTCCGGACTACCCGCAACCCGCGGGGCCATCCGACGACGCGTACGCCTCGTCGGCGGCACCTTCCCATCCGCAACCGCCGGTCGCCGAGGCGCGCCAGGCTCCAGACGACCAGCAGAGCCAGGTCGACGAGCTCCGCGCCAGCCTGCGCGAGTTCCGCGAGGCGGTGCGCGACCTGACCGAAAGCCGCACGCGCCGTCGCTATTTCTAAAGGGCGCAGCCTCCGATAAAAGCGGCCGGTTTCGGGTTTACGGCATCCGACGACGTTTTGACGGGATTGCCCTGTCGAATTTTCGTGAAAATGCCGCGCGGCATTCGATCGCCCGCGCTCGGCGCCTGGCGGATCGCGATGCCGGATTGAGGATCAGGGCTACGCGTGAGCGCGGCCATAGAACAGTGTTGAAGGTGAATGATGGCCGAAGTGATCGATGGAAAGAGTGTCGCCGAAGACGTGGTTCAAAAGGTCAAGGCGCTGACATCAGAGCTGTCGGCCAAGGGCGCGACCCGACCCGGTCTGGCGGTTGTGATCGTCGGCGAGGACCCGGCGAGCCAGGTCTATGTCGCCTCGAAATCGCGCACGGCCAAGGAGTGCGGCTTCCATTCGCTCCAGCACACGCTGCCGGCCGAGACCACCGAGGCGGAGCTGCTCAAGACCATCAGCGACCTGAACGCCGATCCGTCGGTTCACGGCATCCTCGTGCAGCTGCCGTTGCCTGGCCATATCGATTCCGGCAAGGTCATCCAGACGATCGCGCCCGAGAAGGACGTTGACGGCTTCCACTTCATCAATGTCGGCAAGCTTGGCACCGGCGAGTTGGAGACGGCATTCGTGCCCTGCACGCCGGCCGGCTCGATGCTCTTGATCGAGCGCGTGCGCGGCAAGGATCTTTCCGGCCTCAATGCCGTCGTCGTCGGCCGCTCCAACATCGTCGGCAAGCCGATGGCCAACTTGCTGCTTGCCGCCAACTGCACCGTCACCATCGCCCACAGCCGCACCAGGGACCTGCCGGCGCTCGCCCGCACCGCCGATATCCTGGTCGCCGCCGTCGGCCGCCCGGAAATGGTCAAGGGCGATTGGGTCAAGCCGGGCGCCACTGTCATCGACGTCGGCATCAACCGCATTCCCGCCCCGGAAAAGGGCGAAGGCAAGTCGCGGCTGGTCGGCGACGTCGCCTATGCCGAAGCGGCCAAGGCCGCCGGCGCCATCACGCCCGTGCCCGGCGGCGTCGGGCCGATGACCATTGCCATGCTGATGGCCAACACTGTAGCTTCCGCCTACCTCGCGGCCGGATTGAAGCGGCCGTCCTTCTGATCAGAAAGCCTTAGCGTTGCCGAACCTATCTGCCTCCGTTGAACGGCCGGTCATGAACGATCCCGTTCAAGGGGGGCGGCAGTTCGGCTTCCTTCTGGTCGACAAGTTCTCGATGTTCTCGCTTGCCGCGGCGATCGACTGTTTCCGTTCGGCGAACCGGTTGCTTGGTCGCGACTTTTACGGCTGGACGACGATTTCGGCGGATGGCGACGCGGTCATGGCCTCCAACGGCCTGCCGCTCAAGATCGACTATTCCGTCGCCGATATGCCGCCGGTCGACATCCTGTTCGTCTCGGTCGGGCTCACCACAGAATTCCCCGGCAAGAGCAAGGTGTTGGCGGCGCTGCGCAGCTGGGGCCGGCGCGGCAACGCGCTCGGTGCGCTGTCGGTCGGCTCCTACCTGCTCGCCGAGGCCGGCCAGCTCGACGGCTACCGCTGCACCATCCATTGGGAAAACCGCGCCGGCTTCATGGAGCGCTTTCCCGACATCACCTGCACCGGCAATGTCTTCGAGATCGACCGCAAGCGCTACACCTGCGCCGGCGGCACCACCTCGATCGACCTGATGCTGGAGATCGTGCGCGGCGATTTCGGCTCCAACCTTGCCAATGGCGTCGCCAACCAGTTCCAGCATGAGCGCATCCGCTCGGCCGGCGACCGCCAGCGTGTCGGTCCCGAGCGCGATCTCACCGGCAAGTCGGAGAAGCTGAGACGCATCGTTGAGCTGATGGCCGACCATCTCGATGAGCCGCTGTCGGCGGTGCAGCTTGCCAAGTCGGCGGGCCTGTCGGTGCGCCAGGTCGAGCGGCTGTTCCTGCGCCACCTCAATGTCACGCCCGGCCGCTACTACATGCGGCTGAGATTGGAGCGAGCGCGCGAATTGCTGCGCCAGACCAATATGCCGATCCTCGACGTGGCGATCGCCACCGGCTTCACCTCGCACTCCTATTTCGCGCAGAGCTACCGGCTGCAGTTCGGCCGTCCGCCGTCGGAAGAGCGCCGCACCACCTACTGAGCGACTTTGCTGGCAGTCGGGCTTGTCTCCAAAGGCCGCCTCAAATAGCTTTCCCGGCGCGGACACGGGGGCTCACTCAGGAGATTTTCATGGCGGGACTGGCACGGAGCGTCGCTACGGCGATCCTCCTTTTGTTGACGACCACGTTTGGCTTTGCCGCCAACAAGGTCATCATCATTCTCGATGCATCAGGCTCCATGTGGGCCCAGATCGACGGCAAGCCGAAGCTGGAGATCGCGCGCGAATCGCTGCGTACGGTGCTGCAGTCGGTGCCGGCCGACGACGAGATCGGCTTCATGGCCTACGGCCATCGCCAGAAGGGCAGCTGCGAGGACATCGAGCTGATCGTGCCGCCGCAGGCGGGTTCGGCAAGCGCGATTTCGGCCGCCGCCGACAGCATGAAATTCCTCGGCAAGACGCCGCTGACGGCCGCGGTCAAGCAGGCCGCCGAGGCGCTCAAATACACCGAGGACAAGGCCACCGTCGTCCTCATCACCGACGGGCTCGAGACCTGCGGCGGCGATCCGTGCGCGCTCGGCAAGGAGCTGAAGGAAACCGGCATCGACTTCACCGCCGACGTGGTCGGCTTCGGCCTGACCGCCGACGAAGGCAGGCAGATCGCCTGTCTCGCCGAAAATACCGGCGGCAAATACATCCAGGCGTCGGACGAGAAGGCGCTGCAGCAAGCGCTGGTGGAGACCGTGGCGGCGCCGGCTCCCGCGCCTGAGCCCGCTCCAGCCCCCGCGCCGGCGCCCGAACCGGCCAAGCCTGAATTCAATTTCATGCCGAGCGTGGTCATGGCCGAGGGCGGCGATCCGATCACCGACGGCAATGCCTGGGAGATCTATAAAGCCGCGGCCGACGGCACGCGCGGCGATCAGGTCATGACCGAGTATGGCGAGCTGAAAACCAACCTCGAGCCGGGCGACTATGTCGTCGTCGGGCGTGACGACGAGGCAAGGAGCGAGCAGAAGATCAAAGTCGAGGCCGGACAGACCTACAGCCCGCTGTTCACGCTGAACGCCGGCACCCTGGTCATCCACCCGCATGCGAGCCAGGGCTCGGAGATCAGCGGCGAGGCGCGCGTCGACTTCAACTATCCGGGTGGCAACACCACCCACTATGGCGACGCCAAGGCCACCGTGCCTGCGGGCGAGCAGAAGGTGACAGTGCAGATCGGCGCGGGCACCGCAACGGAGACCGTCCAGCTTGCCGCCGGACAGACCGTCGAGAAGGATGTCGTTGTCGGCGTCGGTCATGCGGTGCTCAACGCCTACTACACCGCCGGCGGCGACCAGGCCGACAATTCCGGCATCGGCTTCGAGATCGTCAAGGCCAAGAAGCAGATCGACGGCTCGCGCGAGAGCGTCGAGCACTCCTACGGTCCCGACAGCAAGTTCTGGCTGCCGCCGGACGATTATGTCGCCATCACCACGCTCGATCTCGCCGTCGTCGAGCAGCCCTTCAGCATCAAGGCCGGCGACAATCAGGACGTGAAGGTGGCGCTCGACGCCGGCGTGCTGGCGATGTCGGCGCCCGGCGCCTATTCGATCGAGGTGTTCTCATCGAAGAAGGACATCGAAGGCAAGCGCAAGTCGCTTGGGCTAAGCTATGGCGATAGCTGGCAGCAGACGATTCCCGCCGGCGACTATGTCGTCGTGCGCCACATGTCCGACCAAGGTCAGGACAAGGAAATGCCGGTGACGATCAAGGCCGGCGAGCGGACCGAGATCACGGTTCAATAGGCGCTGTAGCTAGTGGTAAAAACCTAACGCTTGATACCCACAGGGAATGGCGGGAAACAACCCCTTGCAGACCTTCCCTGAAGGCGGGTCAAGGGAGGGTCGTGACCCAACTCGGACGTTCGCCCCGCTCGCGCCTACGGCAGCGCATGGGCCTGGCGGTCATCACTAACCGAATGAGCAAGGCAGTAAAGGCCGCGAACTCCCTTTCACCCTTCGCTGGAATATTAGCGCTCGCTTATGCGGCGCCGGGGGGCTAGAGTTCGCATGGGCCGTGCCACGTCGGCCCAAGGGTGGTCCTGATGTCGTTCGATTACATCATTGTCGGCGCCGGATCAGCCGGCTGCGTGTTGGCCAACCGACTAACCGAAGATTCAGATCGCACGGTCCTGTTGATCGAGGCGGGCGGCGAACCAGACCCCAGGCTCGCTCACATTCCGGGAGCCGCTTCGTGGATGCAGAACTCCAGGGCCGATTGGGCCTTTTCCACTACGCATCAGCGTGAACTGTTCGACAGGCGCATCGCCTATCCAAGAGGTCGCGTTGTAGGCGGCTCAAGCATCCTCAACTACATGGTCTACATCCGCGGCAACTCGGGTGACTACGGCCAGTGGGCCCAGTTCGGCAACCACGGCTGGTCCTACGATGACGTCCTGCCCTATTTCATACGTGCAGAAGCCAACGCCGCGATTGACGACATGTACCACGGGACAGACGGTCCGCTCAGTGTCGAGACCAACCCGCATCGGCACCCGCTCTGCGAGAAGTTCATCGAGGCTGCGGTCTCCGTCGGCCATCGGTTCAATCCCGACTTCAACGGCGCGGTTCAGGCTGGTTGTGGCTACTATCAGGCGACGTTGAGAAACGGACGACGCTGCAGTACGGCTTCGGCTTATCTCGATCCAGCGCGTTCTCGTCCCAACCTGACCATCATAAAGCAGGCGCTCGTCACCCGCGTCGTCGTCGAGAAAGGCCGTGCTCGAGGCGTCGAATACTTCGCTGACGGCCGCCGCCTCGAGGTCGCTTCCACCGACGGCGAAGTCATCCTGGCGGCCGGCGCGATAGGTTCTCCACATCTTTTGATGCTCTCAGGTTTAGGACCCGCCGACCATCTAAAGGCGAAAGATGTGGAGGTCGTCGCAGACCTGCCGGGTGTTGGACAGGACCTCCAAGATCACATCAGCCCGGGCACCATAAGCGGCTGGGTCAAGGACCCGGATGCCGTCTACGGCCAGGTTCCATTGAAGTTCGATGATGCCGTGACCGAGTTTGAGGAAACCGGGGGTGGCCTGCTGGCAACCCATTATCTTGATGTGGGCGCTTTTATGTCGGTTGACCCCGGCGAGGCTTACCCATCTCTGCAGACCTTCTTCTATCCGGGGATCTCCGAATTTTGCCGCACAGATGGCGTACCTGATCGACGAAGGTTTGGCGTAGGCGGCTACGTCTGCAAACCAGGCAGCCTCGGTAGTGTGACGCTTGCCTCTGGCAGCCCGCTCGACCCGCCGATTATCGACCCAAATTACTTCTCTGATCCGAACGACCTGCGCCTGTCAATCGAACTGGTCCGCAAAGACCGCGAAATCCTGAACGCAGCGCCGTTCAACGATATCCGGCGGGGCAACGCAACGCCTGACACCGATGATCCGAAAGGGATCGCCACCTTTGTCCGTCAGAACGCGTCAACCACTTGGCACCCAACCAGCACTTGCCGGATGGGAATCGATGAGCGCGCCGTTGTCGGGCCCGACCTGCGCGTGAACGGATTAGAGGGGCTCAGCGTCTGCGATGCGTCAGTGATGCCGTCAATGGTGAGCGGCAACACTAATGCGCCCGTCATCATGATAGCTGAAAAAGGTGCCGATATACTGAGGTCGAGACGTATATAAGCCGCGATCGTGAGCGAACGCGCTACTTTGTTGCCAAATACTACCAAACGGAAGCGACATGCTTGGCCCACGGAGCAATAGCCGCTTCTGGCGCTGGTTGGTTGTCTGGTTAATCGGACGTACGACAAGAAACCACCCGTTGCGGTCGTGTCGTCGGGTATCAAGCGTCAGATTTTCACCACTAGGCAGAAAAAGGGCGGCTCGGAGCCGCCTTTTTTGTAAGGCACATTGGGGAAGAAATCAGGTGTTTGCGAACGCTGCGGCGCCGTGGTCGGCGCGTCCGACCAACTGCCGGAAGCCGGCGAACAGCTCGCGGCCGAAGCCGAACTCGTTGCCGATGAGATCGGCATCGGCTGTCCGGCGCAGCGCGAATTCCGTCCCGGGCACCAGCACTTCCAGCGTGCCGGCATCGGCGTCGAGGCGGATGATGTCGCCGTCATGGATCCTGGCGATCGGCCCGTCCTCGACCGCTTCCGGCGTCACATGGATCGCCGCCGGCACCTTGCCGGAGGCGCCGGACATGCGCCCGTCCGTCACCAGCGCGACGCGCTGGCCGCGGTCCTGCAGGATGCCGAGCACGGTGGTCAGCTTGTGCAGTTCCGGCATGCCGTTGGCCTTCGGCCCCTGGAAGCGGATGACGGCGACGAAGTCGCCGGTGAGCGTGCCGGCCTTGAAGGCATCGTTCAGCCCCTGCTGGCTGTCGAACACCTTTGCCGGCGCCTCGATGACGCGCCGCTCGGGCTTGACGGCCGAGGTCTTGATCACGGCATGGCCGAGATTGCCGGCAAGCACCTTCAGGCCGCCGGTCGGCTGGAACGCCTTCGCGAACGGCGCCAGCACCTTCTCGTCGCCGCTCTCCAGCGGCGCCGCTTCACGCAAGACGCTGCCGTCGGCGCCGAGCTTCGCCTCGACCGCATAGGGCCGCAAGCCTTCGCCCCACACCGTCTGCACGTCCTCATGCAGGATGCCCTCGTCAAGCAGCTCGCGGATCAGGAAGCCGAGCCCGCCCGCGGCGTGGAAATGGTTCACGTCGGCGAGCCCGTTCGGATAGACGCGGGCCAGCAGCGGCACGGCTTCCGAGAGGTCGGAAATATCCTGCCAGGTGAGCGCGATGCCGGCCGCCGCGGCCATCGCGATCAGGTGGATGGTGTGGTTGGTCGAGCCGCCGGTGGCGTGCAGCCCGACCACGCCGTTGACGATCGAGCGCTCGTCGATCATGCGCCCGATCGGCGTGTAGGCGTTGCCGAGCGCGGTGATCGCCAGCGCGCGCTTCGCCGCTTCCCTGGTCAGCGCGTCGCGCAGCGGCGTGCCTGGATTGACGAAGGAGGCGCCGGGCGTGTGCAGGCCCATTATCTCCATCAGCATCTGGTTGGAATTGGCGGTGCCGTAGAAGGTGCAGGTGCCCGGCCCGTGGTAGGATTTGGATTCCGCCGCCAGCAGCTCGGCGCGGCCTGCCTTGCCCTCGGCATAGAGCTGGCGGACCTTGGCCTTCTCGTCGTTCGGGAGGCCCGACGTCATCGGTCCGGCCGGGATGAAGACGGCCGGTAGGTGGCCGAAGGTCAGCGCCGCGATCACCAGCCCCGGCACGATCTTGTCGCAGACGCCGAGGAAGACGGCGGCGTCGAACATGTTGTGCGAGAGGCCGATCGCGGCCGCCATGGCGATCACGTCGCGTGAAAACAGCGACAGTTCCATGCCCGGCTGGCCCTGGGTGACGCCGTCGCACATCGCCGGCACGCCGCCGGCGACCTGGGCGATGCCGCCGGCCTCGCGCGCGGCTTCCTTGATCAGCGCCGGAAACGTCTCGAACGGCTGATGCGCCGACAGCATGTCGTTGTAGGAGGTGATGATGCCGAGGTTCGGCACGCGGTCGCCGCCGAGCGCGACCTTCTCCGACGGGCTGCAGACGGCAAAGCCGTGCGCGAGGTTGCCGCAGGAGAGCACCGCGCGGTTGGCGGCGCGGCCGGATGCCTCCGCGATGCGGCCGAGATAGGCTTCGCGGCCGGCTTTCGAGCGTTGGCGGATGCGTTCCGTGATGGCTTCGATGTCGCGTCTGGCTGTCATGGTCGGTCCTTTCGAGCCCCGGAAAACGTCCTCCCACAGCCTCCGGAGCTGTTCCTTGGTGAAATCAGGGTGCCCAGAACACCTCTACCGGTATCGGCGCGGCCTCGAGCACTTCGCGGATGGGCTTCTTCACGCCCGCTCCCATCGCGCCGTCGAAGGCGGTGCGCTTGTCCTCGCCTTCGATGTGGAGCGCGATGAAACCGGCGGCAACGATCCGCGCCATCGACAGCGTCAGCCTCGGCTCGCCGGCGCTCGGCGCGTGCACCGGGACCACGATCCGCTGTGAGGACGGGTCGAGCAATTCAGCGAGATTGCCGGCATCGGGAAAGAAGGAGGCAGTGTGGCCGTCGGCGCCCATGCCGAGAACGACGACGTCGAGCGGCCATGCCAAGGACTGCAAGGCCTCGCTGTCCGAAGCCGCCGCGGCCTCGATGCTGGCCGCTTCATGGTAGAGCGGCACGAAGTGCGCTGCCGCCGCCTTGCTCTGGAGCAGCTTGGCCGCCACCAGGCCGGCATTCGAGCGCGGCGAGGTGGGCGGCACGAAACGCTCGTCGACCAGCGTCACCGTGACCTTGTCCCAGGCGATCGGTATCGAGGACAGCGCGGCGAAGAATTTTGCCGGCGTCGTGCCGCCGGATACGGCGAGCAGCGCCGTGCCGCGCTCGGCAATCGCCTTGGTCAACCGGGCGGCGACGTTGCCGGCAAGGGCTGCCGCCAGCTGCTGGCGGTCGGCAAAGCCGTTCCAGGCGTAGGCGGCCCCGCTCAATTGCTCTCGTGCCATGTCCGTCCGTCACGTTCGATGAGCGCGATGGAGGCCGAGGGCCCCCAGGTGCCCGCCGTATAGCCCTGCGCTTCCTGCCTTGCGCTTTCCCAGGCATTCTGGATCGGGTCGATCCATTTCCAGGCCGCCTCGACCTCGTCCCGGCGCATGAACAGCGTCTGGTTGCCGCGCACCACATCCATGATCAGCCGTTCATAGGCGTCCGGCGCCCGGCCTTGGAACGACTGCGCGAAGCTCATGTCGAGCGAAATCTGGCGCAGGCGCATGCCGCCCGGCCCCGGGTCCTTGATCATGATGAACTGCTTGACGCCCTCGTCCGGCTGCAGGCGGATGACGAGCTGGTTGGCGAAGATCGGTCCGGCGCTTTCGCCGAAGATCGAATAGGGGATCGGCTTGAACTCGATGACGATCTCCGAAACGCGTGTCGCCAGCCGCTTGCCGGTCCTCAGATAGAAGGGAACACCGGCCCAGCGCCAGTTGCCGATCTCGGCCTTGATGGCGACGAAGGTCTCCGTGTCGCTGGTCTTGCCCAACTCCTCGACATAGCCTTTGACGGCTCCGCCGGCCGAGGCGCCGGCGCGATACTGGCCGCGCACGGTGTGCTTGGGCGCCTCGTTGCCGTTGATGCGCTTCAATGCCCTCAGCACCTTCAGCTTCTCGTCGCGCACGGCATCCGCATCCATCGACGACGGCGTTTCCATGGCAACCAGGCAAAGCAATTGCAGGATGTGGTTCTGCACCATGTCGCGCAGCGCGCCTGCCTTGTCGTAGTAGGTGACGCGGTCCTCGAGACCCACGGTCTCGGCTACCGTGATCTGCACATGATCGATATGAGCCGAGTTCCACAGCGGCTCGTAGAGCGCATTGGCAAAGCGCAGCGCCATCAGGTTCTGCACCGTTTCCTTGCCGAGATAGTGATCGATGCGGAAGATCTGGCTTTCGTGGAAATCGTCGCCCACCGCGTCGTTGAGCGCGCGCGCCGAGGTGAGATCCCGCCCGATCGGCTTCTCCAGCACGATGCGCGAGTTCGGTGTGATCAGCTTGTGCTCTTTGAGCTGGTGCGAGATGTCGCCGAACAGCGCCGGCGCCACCGCGAGATAGAAGGCGCGGATGCGGTCGCTGTCGCCGATCGCCTTCTTGAGCTTGTCGAAACCGGCGCCCGTGGTCGCGTCGGCCGAGACATAGGAAAGCCTGGCCAGGAAGCTCTCCAGCTCCTTGGTATCGACATCGGCGGGCTTCACATGCTGGGATATCGCCTTCTTGGCGAAGGCCTGGAATTCGGCATCGGTCATCTTCGCGCGCGACGTGCCGATGATGCGCGTCGGCTCGGAGAACTGGTGACCGCACTGGCGATAGTAGAGCGAGGGCAGGAGCTTGCGTTCCGACAGGTCGCCGGTGCCGCCGAAGATGATGAAGTCGAAGGGGTCGACGGGGATGATCTGGCTGGTCATGGTCAGTCCGGTTTGATGCCGCTAGCCGGTAGCGGGGCTGATATATTCTAATCGATTTAAATCGTCTAGTGCCTTGGTGTCGCATCAAGGGCCAATCGCGGGGGATTGATTGGGTCTAGACGTGCCCCTGATACTGGCGCTACCGGAAGGCTTGTCGGCAAGCGATGTCTTCCGGCAGCGTTCGCAGCTGCAACATAGAACGTGAATGTGACGAAAGCCAATGCATGTCGCCTAAAAGTGCGCAGCGGTTTTTGGAGAACGACATGCATCAAAACGAGGATGCATGTCGCCCAAAAGTGCGCAGCGGTTTTGGAGAACGACATGCATCAAAACAAGGATGCATGTCGCCCAAAAGTGCGCAGCGGTTTTGGATAACGACAGGCATCAAAACAACGACTGAAAGCGCGTCGCCTGAATAGGTTTCGACGCGGCGCGCTTTAAGGGAGAAATCATGAGCGCGACATCGCGCCATGGCCAGCTCCGGGTGCGGATGAACTAGAATGTGCGGGAAAACCATGCGTCTGGAAAACAAGGTTGCCATCATCACTGGCGCGGCGTCGGGTTTCGGCGAGGGCATGGCGAAGCGCTTCGCCGAAGAGGGCGCGCGCGTCGTCGTCGCCGACCTCAACGCCAAGGGCGCCGAACGCGTCGCGCAAGAAATCGGCGACAGCGCGATCTGGACCCAGACCGACGTCTCGCTGCGCTCCGAATTCGACGAGATGGTCTATGCCGCCAAGAACGCCTTCGGCCGCGTCGACATCATGGTCAACAATGCCGGCTACACACACCGCAACGGCGACCTGCTCGGGGTCGACGAGGAAACCTTCGATCTGATCACTGCCATCAACATGAAGGCGATCTATCATGCCGCCCTTGCCGTGGTGCCGATCATGGATCGGCAGGGCGGCGGCGTCATCCTGACCACGGCCTCGACGGCGGGGCTTCGCCCGAGGCCGGGCCTCACCTGGTACAATGCCTCCAAGGGCTGGGCGATCACCGCCACCAAGTCGATGGCGGTCGAGCTCGCGCCGAAGAACATCCGCGTCAATTGCCTCTGCCCGGTCGCCGGCGAAACCGGCATGTTGGTGAAGTTCATGGGCGCCGACACGCCGGAGATCCGCGAAAAATTCCGCGCCTCGATCCCGCTCGGCCGGCTCTCGACGCCGCTCGATATCGCCAACGCGGCGCTCTGGCTGGCGTCGGACGAGGCGGCCTTTATTACCGGCGTGGCGCTGGAGGTCGATGGCGGGCGCTGCATCTGAGCGGCCGCTCCAGCGCGAAACGGTTTTGGCGGCTCTTAAAGCATGTCTCCCGAAAGTGGGCCCGGTTTCGGGAGGAAGACATGCTTAAAATCAAGAACCTAAAGCAGGTCGCGTGAATCCTTTTTCACGCGACCTGCTTTGGTGCTTTACGGCCGACTCCAGCCGAGGAAACGGATCAGGTGCCGGTCTTTAGGTAGGTCTTCCAAACCCAGCCGTGCTTGCCGTTATAGACGATCTCGCACCATTTCTTGCAGCTCATTACCTGCACCGATGCCTTGGCCGGCACCGTGATGATTGCGGATGCGCCTTTCTTCGGGCCGCTCCGCATGGTGACTGCCCGCAGGATGCGTCCATTGGCGCCGGCGCTGACCTTCTGGGGCTTCGGCTTGTCCTGGGCCGCGTCGGTTGCCGCCGGCTGAGCCTCTGGAGCCTGCGGCTTTGCGTCCGGTATGGCGGCGGTCTGGGCGCCGTCCATCCTGGCATCCGGTTTTTTCGCGTCTGCCGATTGGTCGGCCGGCGCAGGCGCCGCAACCTTCGACAAGGCGGCCGAAGCATCATTCTCCGATGCGGATTCGGCGAAAGCGGCGACGGCTGGCTTGTCGTTCTGCGTTGCCGGCTTCTCCGCGGCCTGAACGGATGAGGCCGGCGGAGCCTCAGCCGCGGCGGACGCGGTCGCCGCATCCGCGCCGGTCCAGCGCGGGCTGTTGGATGCCAGCGCCGGGATGGCGGCTTCGCGCACGGCAGTGACGGGCGAAACCGCGTCGGCCTTGCGCGCGACCTGCGGCGCGGCGACGGAGACAGCTGCGCTCGCAACGGCCGGTTCGATCTTCTTCGTCTTGACCGGGATCGCGGGCACGGTCTGCTCCGCGCTTGCGATCGCCTGCCGTTCATTGGCCGGCAGGGCCAGCCAAAGCGCCACTGCGGCCACGCCAAGCAGCGCCGCGGTGCCGATGGCCGCGATCACCAGATGCGCGTTCGACTGCAGGCCCTGCCAGAAAGACGGCCGCATGTCATAGCCGAACTGTACTGCAAAGCGCCGTCGTTCCGGCGCACCGAAACTGAAGGGCTCGTTCACTTAGACCACCTCCAAAAAGCGGGCCGACGTTCTTTCGATCCTGCCGCAAAAAGTTCGCGGCTGATCGGCATCGGTCCCAAAATTCCAGCGGGCAGGCCCGCGCAAATCCCCGTTTTATCGCCCAGAACCGGCATCTTTTGCCGCTGATTATGGCATCACTGCGCCTTTTTGCGAAATTCTGCGCGTTCGTTAAGGATTCTGCAACATGCCGTTGGGGAAGCAGACTTGTCGAATCAACAGCTTCCTCGAGATGTCCGGCCTCAGATCCTGTCGCGCAAAGCGAACCAGTTGAGTGCCAGAAACAGCAGCGGCGCGCGAAAACGTCGGCCGCCGGGGAAAGCGGGAATCTTCAGATCCTCGATCAGTTTCAACCGGTCGCGGTTGCCGGCGACCGTCTCGGCATAGAGCTTGCCGAAGAAGTTGGACAGCGTGACCCCGTGGCCGGAGTAACCGCCCATCGAGATCACGTTCGGCATCACTTCGCGCACGAAAGGCTTCCTCGGCACGGTGATGCCGACATACCCGCCCCAGCCATGCGTGATCTCGACGTCCTTCAGCGCCGGATAGAGCTCGGCGATCTGCCGCCGGATGTGGATATGGATGTCCTTCGGATCGTTGACGGCATAGACCTCGCGGCCGCCGAAAAGCAGCCGCCCATCCTTCGACCTACGGAAGTAGCGCACGACGAAGCGGGAATCGTCCACTGACTCGCCCCCCGGCAGCACTTTGGATTCGGCGCCGAGCGGCACGGTCGCGCCGATGAAGGAGCCGATCGGCATGATGTGCGACGCGCTCACCGGCTCCAGATTGCCGCCATAGGCATTGACCGCGATCAGGCATTTCTCGGCCGATATCGTGCCTTTCGCAGTGGTCACCCTCACCTTGCCGCCGCTCGCGGCAATGCCGGTCGAAGGCATGCGCTCGAACAGATGCGCGCCGGCCGCGGCAGCCACTTTCGCCGTGCCGATCACCAGCTTCAGCGGGTGGATATGTCCGGTCCCGGTATCACGCGTGCCGCCGAAATAACGCGTCGAGCCCAGCCGTTCCGCGGTCTCGTTGGCATCCATGAAAGAGACGTGCGGATAGCCGAAGCGGCTCGCCATGATCTCGGCATGGGCCTTGTAGTCGTCGACATAGCGCCGCTTGTGCGCCACCGACAATTGGCCCGGCATGTAGTCGATCTCGATTGCGTTGGCGGCGGCGAAGTCGAGGAGGTGCGTCTTGGCCTCTTCCGCCAGATCGAACAGCGACTTGGCGCGCGAGAAACCGTATTCGGCCTCCAGTTCCTCGGCCCAGGCGCGCTGGCCGGTGCCGAGCTGGCCGCCATTGCGCCCCGACGCGCCGTCGCCGAAGCGATGCGCCTCGATCAGCACGACATTTGTGCCGGCCTTGGCGAGATGCGCCGCCGCCGACAAGCCGGTGAAGCCGCCGCCGACGATGACGACGTCGCAAGTCCGGTCACCGTCGAGCGCTGGATACTCAGGCCGAGGGCCGGCCGTGTCCTCATACCAGGACCGGCCGGGGGAAATGGGGGATTGGTAGGGCATGATTCGCCGGAACTGGAGGCTTTTTGAGTAATGGAAAGCGAATAGCGAGTAGGGAGTAGCGAATAGGGAATGAAGTTGGTGTTGTTTCTATTCGCTATTCGCTATTCGCTCTCTCACACATTCAGCAACAGATACTCCCGCTCCCACGGACTGATCACTTCCATGAAGGTCTCGAACTCGGCGCGCTTGATCGCCGCATAGGTGGCGGCGAAGGATTTGCCGAGTATGGCGCCGAGCTCCTTGTCGCCCTCGAACAGGTCGACGGCCTCGAGCAGGTTGCGCGGCAGATCGATCTCGTCCTCGTTGGCGGTGGTGAGCACCGGGGCCGAAGCCTTTTCCTTTTTCGTGATGCCGATCAGCCCGCAGGCGAGCGAAGCGGCGAGCGCCAGGTAGGGGTTGGCATCGGACGATGGAATGCGGTTTTCGACGCGCCGCGCCGCGGGGTCGGATCGCGGCACGCGGAAGGCCGTCGTGCGGTTGTCGTAACCCCATTTGGTGTTGACCGGCGCCGAGGCCGCCTGCGTCAGCCGGCGGTAGGAATTGACGTAGGGCGCGAACATCACCAGCGCGTTAGGCACATGCTTCTGCATGCCGCCGATGAAATGGAAGAACGCATCCGTCTCGGAGCCGTCCTCGGCCGAAAAAATGTTCTTGCCGGTCTTCTTGTCGAGGACCGACTGGTGGATGTGCATGGCCGAACCCGGCTGCCCCTGGATGGGCTTGGCCATGAAGGTGGCGTAGATTTCGTGCTTCAGCGCCGCCTCGCGGATCGTGCGCTTGAACATGAAGACCTGGTCTGCGAGCTCGATCGGATTGCCGTGGCGCAGGTTGATTTCGAGCTGGCCGGCGCCTTCCTCGTGGATCAGCGTATCGATCTCCAGGCCCTGCCGTTCGGAGAAATGGTAGATGTCGTCGATCAGCTCGTCGAACTCGTTGACGCCGGCGATCGAATAGCCGGCGCCGCCGCCGATCGGCCGCCCCGAGCGCCCGACGGGCGGCGTCAGCGGATAGTCCGGATCGGGGTTCTTGCGCACCAGGTAGAATTCGATCTCGGGCGCCACGACCGGCTTCAGGCCGCGCTCGTCATAGGCGGCTAGCACGCGCTTCAGCACATTGCGCGGCGTGAATTCGACGGAGCGGCCGTCCTGGTGGACGAGATCGCAGATCACTGCCGCCGTCGGGTCTTCTTCCCAGGGTACGACGGTCAGCGTCGAGAGATCGGGCAAAAGCTTCAGGTCGCCGTCATCCTCCGGATAGTGGAAGCCGTTGCCGTCTTCCGGATAGCCGCCGGAGATCGTCGTCATGAACACCGCCGAAGGCAGCGCCAGCGATGTGTTGGAGGTGAATTTCTTCGACGGCATCATCTTGCCGCGGGCGACGCCGGCCTGGTCCGGGGTGATGCATTCGATGTCCTCGATGCCGCGCCATTCCAGCCAGGCGCTGGCTTCCTTCCAGTTCTTCACACCGCGTTCGTTTTTCAGGAAGGCAGGCGTGCGGGCGCGTCCCCCCGGTTTGACGGACGGACTTCCTTTTTCTCAGGCGGCATCATTCACCAGATTGTGTTGCGGATTTCGAAGTATAGCCGGGCGCCGTGGGGGAAGGGAAGGGGAGGCGCCTCGGGCGGGTAACCGTCTTCAGGCTGGCGGTGCGGCGCCACAACGTTTACACCAGCCACCTGCAACGAACGGTGTCCGCTTATGTCCGTCCCCCATTTGACGACGATCGGCTTCGATGCCGACGATACGCTGTGGCAGAACGAGCAGTTCTTCCGCATGACCGAGCAGCGCTTCGTCGCGATGCTTGCCGAACACGGCGAGGCAAGCCAGGTTTCGGCAAACCTGCTTGAAGCCGCAAAGCGCAATCTCGGCATGTATGGCTTCGGCATAAAGAGCTTCACGCTATCGATGATAGAAACGGCGATCGAGGTTACCGACGGCCGTGTTCCAGCCTCGACCATCGCCGAAATCCTGGCCGCCGGCCGCGACATGCTCAGTCACCCGATCGAGCCGTTGCCGCATGCGCATGAGACGGTCGAAAGGCTCGCCGGTGCCTATCGCCTGGTGCTGATCACCAAGGGTGATCTTCTGGACCAGGAGCGCAAGCTAGCGCAGTCTGGGATGGGCGATCTCTTTGATGCCGTCGAGATCGTCAGCGACAAGACCGCCGCCACCTATGCCCGCATCTTCAGCCGCCATGGCGACGGCCCGCAGAACAGCATGATGGTCGGCAATTCGCTCAAGTCCGACGTGGTTCCCGCCATCGAGGCCGGCGGCTGGGGCATCCATGTCCCGCATGAATTGACCTGGGCTGTCGAACACGCCGACGCGCCTGTTGCGGCGCCGCGTTTCCGACGGATTGCCGACCTTGGCGAGTTGCCGACCCTGGTCGAGACCATCGCGCGGACTGGCTGAGCTCTGTCCAGGTTGTTCCGGATGGAAAACCGGTATGCACTTTTCCTGGAATGCTTAGAGCAATTCCAGGAAAAGTGTGAAACGGTTTTGCGTCCGGAATTGCGTCAAAACAAAGAGATAGAGCGGTTTGCCGTTTCCGTGAAACGGTAAAACGCTCTAGCCGCGGCCGACCAGGCGCTCGATCACCGGTTGCAGCCTTTCAGGCGTGATCGGCTTGGCAACGACCGCGTCGATCACGCTCGACAGGCCAAGGCTGTCCGGTGTGCCATTCCTGGTTGAAAGCAGAATCACCGAGGGCTGCGCCCTGTCGGAGGCGCGCCGCAGCGCGTCGATGCCGGACAACAGCCCGTCGCAATCCTTGTCGTCGGGGCCGCCGTCCAGGATGATTGCGCCGGGGACCAAGCCGGCCAAAGCCTTCTCTGCCGTCTCGGGCGACTCAGAAATCGGCTTCAGCCCGGATTTTTCAACGATTTTCGACACCACGACCCGGTTGATCGACGATTTGCCGACCACAAGCACCTTGGAGAAATCCGCCGTCAGCCGGGCAGCCGGGCCGCGGCCCGCCGGTTTCATTGGCTTTCGAGGGTCGTCATGATCGGCGGGAGACATGTTGGCGGATGCTCTGGTTCAATGCAGGGTTGAAACCTGAGCGCAATTGGCGTGAGATCGCCAGCGGTGTCAAGCAGAAATAGTGGAAGATGAGAATATAGCAAGAATTGCTAAAATTCGGCGCAAGTTCTCCCCGTCACCCCAAGCGGAATTCGAAAAAACCGAAAGTCTCCCGAACGTATAGCGCGCGGGAGACATTCGCGGAAGATTGTTGACGTAGCGTCAACCGTGGTTCTGGTGGGTGACGATCACTGGGATCAAAAGATCACCCCAGTTGCCGTCCCCGCCATGGTGCCTGGCCGAACGCACCAGTTCCACGGACACGCCTGCCTCGACTGCCTTCATCACCGATTGGTTCAGTCTGTGCAGGTCGTTGGCCAGCATGCGGATCGTCGCCTGTTGATCGACGCTCATTGCGCTCGATTGTTCTTCGGCGCGTTCCTTGACGCGGCTTATCGATGCCATTGGTCTTCTCCCTGACGTAATGCCCTTCGGGCGTTTCCTCTCAATGTTGTCGTCACTCGGCCGCCGGCCTGAACTGGGCGTGCTCGGTCGACTCATGCATGGCGGTGGTCGAAGACTGGCCGCCGGTGATCGCCATCGAGACGGCATCGAAATAGCCGGTGCCGACCTCGCGCTGATGCTTGGTCGCGGTGTAGCCGTGGGCCTCCGCCGCGAACTCGGCTTCCTGCAGTTCCGAATAGGCCGCCATCTGGCGGTCCTTGTAGCCGCGGGCCAACTCGAACATGCCGAAGTTCAGCTGGTGGAAGCCGGCCAGCGTGATGAACTGGAACTTGTAGCCCATGGCGCCGAGCTCCTTCTGGAACTTCGCGATGGTGGCGTCGTCCAGGTTCTTCTTCCAGTTGAACGACGGCGAGCAGTTGTAGGCCAGCAGCTTGCCGGGATGATGCTTGCGCACGCCCTCGGCGAACTTCCTTGCCTGCTCAAGATCCGGCTTCGAGGTTTCGCACCAGATCAGGTCCGCATGCGGCGCGTAAGCGACGGCGCGCGCGATGCAGGGCTCGATGCCGTTCCTGACATGGTAGAAGCCTTCGACGGTGCGGCCGGCATCGTAATCGACGAAAGCCCGGTCGCGCTCGTCGATGTCGGAGGTGAGCAGCTTTGCCGCCTCGGCATCGGTGCGCGCCACCACCAGCGTCGGCGTGCCCATCACGTCCGCCGCGAGCCGAGCCGCGTTGAGGTTGCGTATATGCGCCGCGGTCGGGATCAGCACCTTGCCGCCGAGGTGGCCGCACTTCTTCTCCGACGCCAGCTGGTCCTCGTAGTGGACGCCCGCCGCGCCGGCCTCGATGAATGCCTTCATGATCTCGAAGGCGTTGAGCGGGCCGCCGAAGCCCGCCTCGGCGTCGGCCACGATCGGCGCAAACCAGGTCTCGACCGAAAGTCCCTGGCCTTCGGACGTCTCGATCTGGTCTGCGCGCTGCAGCGTGCGGTTGATGCGCTTGACCAGCTCAGGCGCCGCGTTGGCGGGATAAAGCGACTGGTCCGGATACATGGCGGACGCGGTGTTGGCGTCCGCCGCGACCTGCCAGCCCGACAGGTAGATCGCCTTCAGCCCCGCCCGGACCTGCTGCATGGCCTGGTTGCCGGACATGGCGCCGAGCGCGTTGACGAAATCCTCCTCGTGGATGAGCTTCCACAGCCGGCTCGCCCCCATTTCGGCAAGCGTGTGGCGAATCTGGACCGAGCCGCGCAGCCGCTTCACATCCTCCGGCGAGTAGGGCCGTTCGATGCCGTCGAAACGGCCTTCCGGCGCGGACGGGACGAGGTTGTAAAAATCAGTCATCGGTTGCTCCAGGTCGGTCTGCTTTGCTCGGATGGCGCGTTCGTGGGAGTCCTTCGGCGCCGCTGGTGTGTGACATCGTTTACATCGGGGCGCAAAAAGGGCCAGGAAAACCGGAGATTACACACGAAAATAAGGGAAAACCTGTATTGTGTTTGACAGGCAAGCGCAGTAAATTTGTCACGATTGTAAAAGGCGGTTGGCCGCAGGTCGCGCCATTTCGTGTAAAATCTTGTCAAGGGCAGCCGATTGGCCGACCAGAAAATCTTCGCCGGACCGCGCATCCGCCGGCTTCGCAACGCCAAGGGCCTGACCCAGACGGCGATGGCCGAAGGGCTGGGCATCTCGCCGTCCTACCTCAACCTCATCGAGCGCAACCAGCGGCCGCTGACGGTGCAGTTGATCCTCAAGCTGGCCTCCGTCTACAAGATCGACCCGCACGAATTGCAGGGCGAGACCAAAGGGTCGATCTCGGCGCTGAAGGAAGTGTTCGGCGATCCGCTGCTGGCCGGCGAACTGCCGGGCGACCAGGAACTGATCGATCTCGCCGAGATTGCTCCCAACGCTTCCGCCGCGATGGTGAAATTGTTTCGCGCCTATCGCGAGCAGGCCGAGCGGCTGTCGGATCTCAACGAGCTCCTGGCGCGGGAGGGCAGGGCGACCGCCCTGTCCGGCACCCGCCTGCCGGTCGATGAAGTGCACGAGACCTTCGAGCGTCGGCCGAACCATTTCGCGACGCTGGAGGAGGAAGCCGAGGCCTTCATTTCAGTGCTCGATCCCGGAGACGACCTGTTCGGCGCGCTGAAGGCGTGGCTGAGGCGCGAGCACGGCATCGTGGTCAAGGTGCTGCCGGTCGCCACCATGCCGAACTGGCGCAGGCGCTACGACCGCCATTCGCAGCGCCTGTTCCTGTCCGAGCGGCTCTCCCCCTTCGATCAGCTGCGCGAGGTCGCCATGGAGGCGAGCCTGATGCGCATGACGGTGGCCGTGGCGGGCGAGATCCAGGCGTTGAAACTGGGCACCGACGAGGCGCGCCGGCTCGCCCGCTTCGAGCTTGGCCGCTATGCCGCGCATGCGCTGATGATGCCTTATCAGACCTTCCACGCGGCGGCTGTGCGCGCCCGCTACGACATCGACGTCTTGCGTTCGCGCTTCGGCGTGTCCTTCGAACAGGCGGCAAACCGCCTGACCATGCTGCAGCGGCCCGGCGCCTCTGGCGTGCCGTTCTTCATGCTGGAGGTCGACAATGCCGGCAACCGCTTCCGCAAGGCGGGCAGCCTGGGCTATCCGCAAAGCCGCTTCGGCGGCGCCTGCCCGAAGCTTCCGGTACATGCGGCGTTTTCGCAGCCGGGCCGGATCCTGGTCGAGGCGGTGGAAATGCCGGACGGCGCCGAGTTCCTCTGCATCGCCCGCACGCTCGAAGGGCCGCAAGGCGCCTTCTCCGAGCGGCCGCGGCGCACCGCGCTTCTGCTCGGCTGCGACATCGGCTTTCGCGACGAGATCGTCTACAGCGCGGCGCTGCCCGGACCGTTCGCCGGCAAGGCCGCGCAGGGCACGGCATTCGCGACGCCGGTCGGCCCGGCCTGCAGGCTCTGCGAGCGCGTCGGCTGCATGGCGCGCGCCGAGCCGCCGGTGACCCGCCCGCTCGGTCTCGACGAGATGGTGACGGGCCTCAGCGCCTTCGATTTCCAAGGATAGTGCCGCCGCTAAAGCATGTCTCCCGAAAGTGGGCCCGGTTTCGGGATGAAGACATGCTTAAAATCAAAAACCTAAAGCAGGTCGCGTGAATCCTTTTTCACGCGACCTGCTTTAGGCGTGTAGCGGACTCAGCGACGCCATCAGGCTTTGTCCTACATTTCAGCGAATGCTGGATCACGCCGCGCTTCAGTCTTTGCGCTACGCCAATGGAATATAGTCTGGTCGTCCTTGGTGGATCGTGCCGCCCGCAAATCGCTGACAGTCCCGTCCATGACCGATACTGCCTCGCCCCGCGTTGCCCTGCCTGCCGTCTCGCCGCGCGAGGAGCGGATCGGCATGCTGCTGGTCTTCCTGTCTGCCCTGATGTGGAGTTTCGGCGGCACCATCGCCCGCTTCATCCATGTCGGCGACAGCTGGACCGTGGTGTTCTGGCGCTCGCTCTGGGCGGTGGCCTTCCTCATCGCCTTCATGCTCTGGCGCGACGGCGGGCGCGGCACCTTGAAACTGTTCCGCGGCATGGGCTTGCCCGGGCTCGGCGTCGCCCTCTGTTTCGCCACTGCCTCGACGAGCTTCGTGGTGGCGCTCGCTTATACGACCGTCGCGAACATTCTGCTGATGCAGGCCGGCGTGCCGCTTCTGGCTGCCCTGCTTGCCTGGGTATTGTTTCGCGAGCGCGTGAGCCCGGCTACCTGGATCGCCATTGCCGCGGTCATCACCGGCGTCGCCATCATGGTCTCTGAATCCCTTGGCGGCGCCGTCTCGCCGATCGGCGACGGGCTGGCTCTGCTGATTGCGGTGATGTTTTCGGTGGCGACCGTGATCACGCGGCGTTTCGCGCATGTGCGCATGGTGCCGGCCAATTGCCTTGCTGCGTTGCTTGCCGGCGTATTCGCTGCCTCGCAAGCTTCGGAATTAGCCGTTTCCGAGCGCGACATGGGTTTCCTCTTCGCCTTCGGCGTCCTCAATCTTGGCGTCGGGCTCGCCTTTTTCGCGATGGGGGCGCGGCTCGTTCCGGCCGCCGTTGCGGCGCTGCTTGGCACGTTCGAGCCGATCCTTGGGCCCATCTGGGTCTGGCTGGTCCATGCCGAGGTCCCGTCGGTGCGCACCATCATCGGCGGCGCCGTCGTCGTCACGGCGCTGCTTGTCCATGTCGGGTTTGAATTCAAGCGGCAGACGCGTCCCGAGCGGCCGGGCGTCACCGGCCTGCCGTCTCCCAATTGACGCCGCAGTGTCTTCCCCATTGACAACCCCGTTGCCGGCCGGGCAGGCTGCAATTACGGCAACAACAAGACAGGCGTATCTTGCCAAGTGTCTCAGCCGGCCTCACAGGGGCCGGACCGCATCGTCATATTTCTGCATCCGCCGCGGCGAACGCCGCTGACGCTGCCCGAACATCTTCCTGGGAGGGATGCACGGGCCACAACCACCACTCAACGGTCCGGCGCACAGCCAGGCGCGCGCGCTTGGCGCTCCCCGGAAAGCCCAATAGCCTGAACCAAACGCCGTCCCGCGCCCATATCGCGACGAGCCGGCACGGGAACACTCACCAAAGGAGAACATTATGATCCGCAAAGCGCTTTTGCTTTCGGCGACTTCGGCATTCCTGACGCTCTTCACGGTAGGCGGCCATGCCGACGACCGCGTCGTCAACGTCTACAACTGGTCGGACTATATCGACAGCTCGATCATCGACGACTTCACCAAGAAAACCGGCATCAAGGTCGTCTACGACACCTTCGATTCCAACGAGATCCTGGAGACGAAACTGCTGGCCGGCGGCAGCGGCTACGACGTCGTCGTGCCCAGCGCCAACTTCCTTGCGCGCCAGATCCAGGCCGGCGTGTTCCAGAAGCTCGACAAGTCGAAGTTGCCCAACATCTCAAACATGTGGGACGTCATTTTGGAGCGCACCGCCAAGTACGATCCGGGCAACGAATACTCGGTCAACTACATGTGGGGCACGGTCGGCCTCGGCTACAACGTCAAGAAGGTGCAGGCGGCGCTTGGCACCGACAAGGTCGACAGCTGGGACGTGTTCTTCAATCCGGAGAGCCTGGCCAAGCTGAAGGATTGCGGCGTCTATGTGCTGGATTCGCCGGCCGACATCATTCCGGCGGCGTTGAAATATCTCGGCCTCGACCCGAACAGCACCTCGCCCGACGATATCGCCAAGGCCGAGGAGGCGCTGCTGAAGGTCCGGCCCTATATCCGCAAATTCCATTCGTCGGAATACATCAATGCTCTGGCCAACGGCGACATCTGCCTGGCGGTGGGCTGGTCGGGCGACGTGTTCCAGGCGCGCAACCGCGCCGAGGAAGCCAAGCAGGGTGTCGAGATCGGCTATTCGGTGCCGAAGGAAGGCGCCCAGATGTGGTTCGATCAGATGGCGATCCCGGCCGATGCGCCGCATGTCGCCGATGCGCTTGAGTTCATCAACTACATGATGACGCCGGAAGTCATCGCCAAGTCGTCGAACTACGTGCTCTACGCCAACGGCAACAAGGCCTCGCAGCAGTTCGTCGACAAGGCGCTGCTGGAAGACACCTCGGTCTATCCGGACGAGGAGACGACCAAGAAGCTCTATACCGTGCAGCCATACGATCCCAAGACACAGCGCGTCATCACGCGCACCTGGACCAAGATCGTCACCGGCCAATAAGCGTCGAGACGCGGCCCCCGGCAGCCAACTGCCGGGGTCGCTTCTTTTGAAGCACCAAGAACAAGAACGGAGTGGGGACATGAAATCGCTTGGCAGCATCCGCAGGGATTTCGCGCCATGGAACGATCCGAGCGCCAAGCCTTACATCCAGTTCGACAAGGTGACCAAGAAGTTCGGCGACTTCACCGCGGTCAACAATCTGTCGCTGACCATCTTCGAGCGCGAGTTCTTCGCCCTGCTTGGCGCCTCGGGCTGCGGCAAGTCGACCTTGCTCAGGATGCTCGCCGGCTTCGAGGAGCCGACGGCAGGCCGCATCCTGCTCGACGGCCAGGACCTGCGCGGCATCCCGCCCTACAAGCGGCCGGTGAACATGATGTTCCAGTCCTACGCGCTGTTCCCGCATATGACGGTGGAGAAGAACATCGCCTTCGGCCTCAAGCAGGAAGGCATGCCCGCGCCCGATATCGAAAAGCGCGTCGCCGAGATGCTGAGGTTGGTCAAGCTCGAGCAGTTCGCCAAGCGCAAGCCGCATCAGCTTTCCGGCGGCCAGCGCCAGCGCGTCGCGCTCGCCCGCTCGGTCGCCAAGCGGCCGAAGGTGCTTCTCCTGGACGAGCCGCTCGGCGCGCTCGACAAGAAGCTGCGCGAGGAGACGCAGTTCGAGCTGATGGACCTGCAGCAGGAGCTTGGCCTCACCTTCGTCGTCGTCACCCACGACCAGGAAGAAGCCATGACCATGGCCGACCGCATCGCCATCATGGACAAGGGCGAGGTGATGCAGGTCGCCACGCCGGCGGAAGTCTATGAGGCGCCGACCTCGCGCTTCGTCGCGCATTTCGTCGGCAATGTGAATATGTTCGAGGGCAAGGTCGCCGAGCGGGCGGCGAATACGACGCGCATCACCGGCGCGACCGGGGCGCAGATCGTCGTCGAGAACGCCGCCGACACTGCCAACGGCGCCGACATCGTCTTCGCGATCCGGCCGGAGAAGATCAAGGTCTCGTCGAAGAAGCCGGCCGACGCCGTCAACGCCCTGGAGGGCGAGATCTACGATGTCGCCTATCTCGGCGACATGACCGTCTATCACATCAGGCTGGACGACGGGCAGATCGTGCGGGCAAGCGCGTTGAACGCGTCGCGCGTCACCGAGGATCCGCTGACCTGGAACGACCGCGCCTGGGTTTCCTTCCGGCCAGACGCCGGCGTCGTGCTGACCAGGTAGGAGCGGGCCATGACCAACATCGCCGCCACGGCTTCTCCACCGACCGCAACCGCTGCAGCATTGCCGACCAGGCTGGCGAAGGGTTTCGTCGATCGCCTCGTCATCATCATCCCCTATGTCTGGCTGCTGTTCTTCTTCCTTGTCCCTTTTATCATCGTCTTCAAGATCTCGCTGTCGCAGACGGCGATCGCCATGCCGCCCTATACGCCGGTGCTCGATTTCGGCGACGGTATTTCCGGATTCTTCGCCGGGTTCCGCGAGCTCAACTTCGACAATTACACCTTGTTGATCCAGGACGCGCTCTACTTCAACGCCTATGTGACGAGCGTCATCATCGCAGCGATATCGACCGTGCTGACGTTGATCGTCGGCTATCCGATCGCCTATGGCATGGCGCGCGCTCCGGCAACGGTGCGCCCGATGTTGCTGATGCTGGTGATCTTGCCGTTCTGGACCTCGTTCCTGATCCGCGTCTACGCCTGGATTGGCATCCTGAAGCCCGAAGGGCTGCTCAACGAGCTACTTTTGTCGCTGCACATCATCAGCGACAAGCTGCAGATCCTCAATACCTACAACGCGATCTTCATCGGCATCGTCTATTCCTACCTGCCCTTCATGGTGCTGCCGCTCTATTCGTCGTTGGAGAAGATGGACTATTCGCTGATCGAGGCGGCGCAGGATCTTGGCTGCCCGCCGGCCGGCGCCTTCTGGAAGATCACCTTCCCGCTGTCGCTGCCCGGCGTGATCGCCGGCTGTCTTTTGGTCTTCATCCCGGCCGTCGGGGAGTTTGTCATTCCGGACTTGCTTGGCGGCTCGCAGACGCTGATGATCGGCAGGACGCTGTGGAACGAGTTCTTCAATAACCGCGACTGGCCGGTGTCGTCGGCGGTGGCCGTTATCCTGCTTTTGGTGCTGACAATTCCGATCATGTTCTTCCAGCAGGCCCAGGCGCGCGCCCAGGAGCAAGGCAAATGAACGCCAGCTGGAGCCGCTTCAACATCACTTCGATCGTGCTCGGCTTTGCCTTCCTCTACCTGCCGATCGTGCTGCTGATCGTCTTTTCCTTCAACGAATCGAAGCTCGTCACCGTCTGGGGCGGCTTCTCGACCAAATGGTACGTCTCGCTGTTCCACAACCAGGGCCTGATGTACGCCACCTGGGTGACGGCGCGCGTCGGTTTCATTTCGGCCACCGCTGCGACCGTGCTCGGCACGCTGGCCGCGATCACGCTCACGCGCTATACGCGCTTCAGGGGGCGGGTGCTGTTTTCCGGCATGGTCTTTGCGCCGCTGGTCATGCCGGAAGTCATCACCGGCCTGTCCTTGCTGCTGCTGTTCGTCGCCGTCGGGCTCGACCGCGGCTTCTTCACGGTAACGCTTGCCCACACCACCTTCACCATGTGTTTCGTGGCCGTCGTCGTGCAGTCGCGGCTGGTCTCCTTCGACCGCTCGTTGGAGGAAGCCGCGATGGACCTCGGCGCGCCGCCGGTGAAGACTTTTTTCCAGATCACCTTGCCGGTCATCATGCCGGCGATCATCTCAGGCTGGATGCTGGCCTTCACGCTGTCGCTCGACGACCTGGTCATCGCCAGCTTCGCTTCCGGCCCGGGCGCAACGACATTGCCGATGAAGATCTACAGCCAGGTGCGCCTTGGCGTGACGCCGGAGATCAACGCCGCCTGCACCATACTGATCGCGGTGGTCGCGATCGGCGTCATCATCGCCTCTATCGCCAACAAGCGCCGCGAGGTCCAGCGCCAGCGCGACGAGCAGGCGGCGCAGCGCGGGTGAGGAACAAGGGGCGGGTGCTGCTTGCGCCTCGCCCTCCTATGCGATCCTGACGGAGAGCCGCTACGCGCTTTTCCAGAAACTTGCTTATTGACCTGAAACGCCGCGGCTGATCGGCGAGATGAACGGCGTGCTCCAGTTGCCGCCAACGAAGAACAACGACTGATTTGGGGGCTGCGGCGCCTGCACCGCCGCCTGACCGCTGGCGGCTGGCTGCTGCGCCGGCTGTTGCTGCGCGGGCTGCCCGGTCGGGATGATGCCGCCGGAGAGCGCCAGCCCGCGCCCGGCATAGGAGGCGATGCCGGAAAGCCAGATCTTGTACTTCTGTGAATTGACCTCGGCCTTGTCCAGCCGCGCCACGCCTTTCGAGATGCTTGCCTTGATCTCGGCGCCGTCGATCGGCAGCGAGCCGTCGGCGACATCGCCAAGCGCGAAGAACCCGCCCTGTTCGTTGCGCTTGAGGAAGGCAGGCAGGTTGAGGCCGTTGAGCGAGCCCGGCCCGAACGTCGCCGAGAAGGATCCGTCGGCGTTCTCGAAGATCGAGTCCCAGGCCTTGCCCGGCCCCTTGAGGATGATCGAGACCGTTCCGGTGCCGGCCGGCACCAGCCGCGTCATCCCGGCCGCGGTGGCGAAGGCGCCGGTGTCGACGTCCGACGCCAAAAGCCGCATCTCGACCTGGGTGCCGTCAGGCTTGCGGTCGAAACGCAGGCTGCTCTGGATGTTGCCGTTAAAGGCAGAGGCGTCGGAGATGTCGAAGACGGCAAGCCCGTTCTTGACCTGCGCGGTCGCGGCGACATCGGCGAGCTGTATCGGGCCGGCAGTGGCGTGCGCCGCCGACAGCCTGAGATCGAGGTTGATCTTGTCGGCGAAGCTGGTGTCGATCTCGCCGGGGCCTGCTTCGCCGGTGGGAGTGATCGGTGTGAAGGCAGAAAGGAACGATCGAAGGTCGAGCGTGTCGAAGGCAAGCGTGCCGGAAATGACGGGCAGGGCCTCGCTGAACGAAAAGTCCAGCGCTCCCATGCCGGGGTTGTTGTCCAGCGCCACCGTCGTGTTCTCGAATTTCGCCCGTCCCGCCGACGCCGTCACCTTGCTCGCGACCGAGACGGAGCCGATCGCGGCACCCGGCGCGATGCCGGCTTGTGACCATTCAAGCAGGCGTCTGAGCGACGGAGCGGCGAATTTCGCCTGGCCGTCCAGATAGGCGTTCTCCGACATCGACGCCACGCCGTCGAAAGAGAGGGTGGCGGGCGCCGCCTTGAAGGCGAGGGTGACGGGCGCGACGCCTCCGGCAAACAGCACCAGCGGCCTCGCCGAGGAAAAGTCGATCTGGACGCTTTCGCCGCGCCATATGCCGGTCGCCGTGAGCGAGGCGTCGCTGTTCATCGCCGCCCAGTTCACCTGGCCGCTGAGGCTGCTCAGGATCTCGGTTTCCTTGCCGCCCGCCGAGGTCACGACACGGCCGTCGCGGAACTCGACGGTGCCGAACGGATCGGAAGGCAGCCTGCCGAGGTCGGGTTTCTGCGGGTTCGCGGTGACCACGCCGCGCGCCGTGTCGATCGAGCGCGTGATGCGGCCGCCGGAGGGCAGCGGCGGCAAATAGAGGCCGCTCGCCGTGCGCTGGACCCTGATCGTCGGCCGCACCAGTCTCGCCGTCGAGAACGCCACGTCGCCTTGCAAGGCGGCCATGGCGGAGAGGTCGACTTCGACACGCTCGGCTTCGACCACCGGCGGCGCGTCGGTCTCTGTCCATTGCGACAGCGTCACGTCGCTGAGGATTGCCCGGAACTTCGGCCACACCTCGATGCGCGGCGAGCCGTCGATCGTCACGCGAAAACCGCTCCAGGCGCTCAATTCCCAGGCGATACGGTCGCGCACGATCCGCGTCGAGGCAATCAGCGGCAGGGCGGCGACGGCCAGCGCGATGACCAGCACTGCAACACCGATCACCCATACCCCGCGCCGGATCAAAGATGATGGCATTTCGCCCCGTATGCTTCCATTGCCGACAAATCGCCCGACGGGTGTAACCGAGCGCCGACGCTTTTCAAGTCTTTATGGCCCTGCAATGGCATTTGCGCCGCATCCTTGTCGGCCATTCCAACAAAATCTTGCTCTGCTGCGCTGCGGTATGCATAAGCGATAGACCCGTCCGGCCCCGCAACGGCACGCCGGTTTTGGGACAACGACGTAGGCGACGTCAGGCTTAACTGCCGCAATCGCGACGCGCCCTGGGAGGAACGATCATGGCCGCCGACACCCCCTTGTGGACGCCGACGCAGGACAAGATCGCCTCCGCGCCGATGACCGCCTTCATGAAAGCTGCCGAAGCGAAATCGGGGAAGGCTTTTTCCAGCTATGCCGAGCTGCATCGCTGGTCGATCGACGATCGCGAGGCGTTCTGGAGCCTGGTCTGGGATTTTTGCGGGCTTGTCGGCGACAAAGGCGAGCGGGCGCTTATCGACGGCGAGAAGATGCCGGGCGCGGCCTTCTTTCCCGACGCCAAGCTCAATTTCGCCGAGAACCTCTTGAAGAAGACCGGCGGCGGTCTGGCCATCGTCTTTCGCGGCGAGGACAAGGTCGAGCACCGGCTGTCCTGGAATGAGCTTCATGCGCTCACCTCGCGCCTGCAGCAGCTCTTCCTGTCGCTTGGGGTCGGAGAGGGCGACCGCATCGCCGCCATGATGCCCAACATGCCCGAGACCGTCGCCGCCATGCTGGCCGCAGCCTCGATCGGCGCGGTCTGGTCCTCCTGTTCGCCCGATTTCGGCGAACAGGGCGTGCTCGACCGTTTCGGCCAGATCGAGCCGGTCGTCTTCATCGCGCCCGACGGTTATTGGTACAACGGCAAGGCCATCGAGGTCGCCGACAAGGTCCGCGTGGTGGCCGAGAAACTCGCGACGGTGCGCAAGGTGCTGATCGTCGACTATCTCGGCACGTCCTCCGATGTCGCCGCCACCATCGACAAGGCAGCGGCGCTCGAAGAAGCGCTTTCGCCCTTCGCCGCCAAGCCCCTCGCCTTCGAGCGGCTGCCGTTTTCGCACCCGCTCTACATCCTGTTCTCCTCCGGCACCACCGGGATCCCGAAATGCATCGTGCATTCGGCTGGCGGCACATTGATCCAGCATGTCAAGGAGCATCGCCTGCATGCCGGCCTGCTCGACGGCGATCGCTTCTTCTACTTCACCACCTGCGGCTGGATGATGTGGAACTGGCTGGTCTCGGGCCTCGCCTCGGGGGCGACGCTTCTTCTCTATGACGGCTCGCCCTTCTATCCTGACGGCAACACGCTGTTCGATTTCGCCGATGCGGAAGAGATGACCCATTTCGGCACCTCGGCGAAGTTCATCGATTCCGTCCGCAAGGCGGGGCTGAAGCCCATCACGAGCCACGACCTCGAGAGCGTGCGCACCATCTCCTCCACCGGATCGCCGCTGTCGCCGGAGGATTTCCGCTTCGTCTATGACGGCATCAAGACGGACGCGCACCTGGCCTCGGTCTCGGGCGGTACCGACATCGTTTCCTGCTTCGTGCTCGGCGTGCCGATAGAACCGGTCTGGACCGGAGAGATCCAGGGGCCGGGTCTCGGCCTCGCTGTCGATGTGTGGGACGATGACGGCAGGCCGATCCGGCGGGAGAAGGGCGAGCTCGTCTGCACGAAAGCCTTCCCGTCGATGCCGATCGGCTTCTGGAACGATCCGGAAGGCAAGAAATATCACGCGGCCTATTTCGAGCGCTTCGACAATATCTGGTGCCATGGCGACTTCGCCGAATGGACGGCGCATGGCGGCATGATCATCCATGGCCGCTCCGACGCCACGCTCAATCCGGGTGGGGTGAGGATCGGCACGGCGGAGATCTACAATCAGGTCGAGCAGATGCCGGAAATCCTGGAGGCGCTGTGCATCGGCCAGGATTTCGACAATGACGTGCGCGTTGTCCTGTTCGTGCGGCTGGCCGCCGGCGTGAGGCTCGACGAGGATTTGGAAAAACGCATCCGCGCCAGGATCCGCACCGGCGCCAGCCCCCGCCATGTGCCGGCCAAGATCGTAGCCGTCACCGATATCCCGCGGACCAAATCGGGCAAGATCACCGAACTCGCGGTGCGCGACGTCGTCCACGGCCGCGCCATCAAAAACATGGAAGCGCTCGCCAATCCGGAAGCGCTCGAGCTGTTCAGGAATTTGCCGCAGTTGGCGGATTAGTTCCAGATTGTAGCCTGTTGCCGGCAGAGATTTGCGGTTTGTTGGCAACGTTCGAGATTGGCCGAAAACACTGTCTCTTCGAGCGCAGCGACGCGGCGCAGCCATAGGATCCATGCCGTGACATCAAGGCGCTGCAGCGGTCCAGAATTCTGCTCCCGCTGCGCTCTTCGGCCGAGGTAACGGCATGGATCCTTGGGTCTGCGCGACCGAGCTTCGCTCCTGCTTCGCCCAAGAATGACGAAGTCGGGAGGCTTCGGCTAATTTCCAAGGCATGCGAGATGTCAGGCCGTCAAACGCCCTCGGCATGGTTAATGAAATCTATCTCCCGAATTTACCTAGATTTCACGAGTGGTACACATTCGTAAATTTTTCGGCCTCCGGTAAGGACTTGTTAAGGGACGGCGCCGATAGTCGCGTGTAACTTGAGGGAGAAATCCCGTTCCTCGTCCCCTGAGGATCAGATTCGCTCAAGCCCCCGTTGTGACAGCAATCCCATCTTTCAAGGCGTCCATTGGACGCCTTTTTCTTTTGGGCTCGACTATTCGGCCAGCACGCGCGTCGAGGGGAAGCCGACCTCGACCAGCGTGCCTTCGCCGGGCGTGGAGGTGATGGTGAAACGGGCGCGGTTGGCCTCCACCATCGCCTTGGTCAGCGGCAGCCCGAGGCCGGTGCCGTCGCCGCGGCCGCGCTTCAGCGCATTGATCTGCTTGAACGGCTTCAGCGCCTGCTCGATCTCGGCCTGGGTCATGCCGATGCCGGTGTCGCGCACACGCATGACGACGTCGCCGGAGGCTTCGTAAGCGGTGGAGACGATCACCTGGCCGCCGGCCTGCGTGTAGCGGATGGCGTTGGACAGGATGTTGAGCGCGATCTGGCGCACGCTTCTCAGGTCCGCCACCACTTCCGGCAGTCGCGAGGCGAAGCTCGAACGGATGATGACGCGTTCGCGGTTGGCCTGCGGCTGCATCATCGCCACCGTCTCGGCCAGCGTGTCGTTGAGCGACACCGCCTCGTAGGCCATCTCCTGCTGGCCGGCCTCGATCTTGGAGATATCCAAGAGGTCGTTGACGAGGTCGAGCACGTGATTGCCGGAGCGGTTGATGTCGCGCAGATAGTCACGGTAGCGGTCGTTGGCGATCGGGCCGAACTTCTCGTCTACCATCAGTTCGGAAAAGCCGATGATGGCGTTGAGCGGCGTGCGGATCTCATGGCTGATGCGGGCGAGGAAATCCGTCTTTTGCGAGGAGGCGCGCTCGGCCACGGCGCGCGCCTGGGTGAGATCCTCCTCGGCGCGCTTCCACTGTGTGATGTCGCGGACGACGGCGCAGAAGCCGCTGTCGTTGGGCAGCCTGCCGATGGTCATGAACAGCGGGATGAAACGCCCCTGCGCCTCGCGGCCGATGACCTCACGGCCGTCATTGAGCAGGCTGGCCACGCCCGGCTCGGAAAGGCCGGCCAGATAGTCGCGCGCCGCGCGCTGGCTTTCGATGGCGAACAGCGAGGCAAAGGGCTTGCCGGCGATCTCGTCGCTGTCGAAGCCGAACAGGGCTTCCGCCGGGCGGCTGATCGAGCCGATATTGCCGTCGCGGCCGATCAGCACCACGCCGTCGGTGGCGGTGTCGATGATGGTGCGCATTTCGGCGATGCGCGACTTGAGCTCCGAAACGTCCGGCTGCTGGCTCGGCTCGTCATTCGCCGCGCTGAAATGCGCCGCCGGCGCCTCGTCCTCGCCCGAGCGGCGCACCACCAGCATCAGCGCCTTGCCGCCGCGCCACGGCACGGAACGCAGCAGCGCATCGATCGGGAATTCCTGACCCTGGCGGGTCGTGAGTTTCAGTGAACGGTCGCTTTCGTCGGCCTCGCCATCGTCGGCGTAATGGTCGGCGAACAGCGCGCCCAGCCCGCCCGCATCGGCAAGGACCTCCAGCGTGTCATAGCCGGTGAGCTCGAGGAACGCGTGATTGGCGTAATGCAGCACATCACCGGAATGGATGAGCAGCGGCACCGGCAGCCTGGCGATGATCGACGTGTCGGGCGCCCTGGATTCCTCCCCGGTGGAGAAAGCCGACGGCACGAAGCCTTCGAGCTTGAGCAGCGGCACCGTGAGGCGCGGCCGTTCCGGTAACGCCGCTTTGCCTTCGCCGGGCTGTCCAGCTTCGGGCAGGGCGCTGTCGGGTCCGGCCCAGTCCTCGCTGTCTTCCGCGTCGCGAAAATCGTCGGCGGTCATGCTGTCGTCGTCAGCGCCGGCGTCAGGCGCCTCGGCCGGCGGTTCATCGGCGGTCTTCTCGCGCCCGGCATAGTTGAGCAGCGAACCGGACGCGGGTGGCGTATCGTCTTCCCCACCGGCAGTCTCGGAAGCATCGTCGGTGCCGTCGAGCCGAGCCAGGTCCTTCTGATCTTCCGCCTCGGTCTCCGCCTCAGCCGTCTCGACGGCCTCGGGCTGCGCTTGATTATCTTCCCGTGGGGCAGGCTCTTGCCCGGTCGCGTCGGGCGCGTTCAGATCATATTCGCCGGTCTTCCTCTCGCCGGCCTTCGGCTCGGCCGCGGGACCGGCCTTGTCGGCGGGCGTGGTCGCATCAGGCTGCTTTTCAGCGCCGGCGGTTTCGCCAGTCGTCGGCTCGGCCGGGCCGGAACTGTCCTTCCGCAGCCGCTCGCCGATCTCGCGAAAGGCGCTGCGCTCGAGGATCGACAGGCCCTTGTCAGGTCCCGGCTGCCTGTCATTTCCCGGTTGCTTGTCGTTGGCCGGCTGCCTGTGCTCGGCCAGGCGGATCACCTTGTCGGCATAGCGCCGCTCCGGCTTCGGCACGATAGTCAGCGCCGGCACCTCGCCCTGGAACGGGTCGGCGGGTTTCGGCGGCTCGGCCGCCGACTGCCCGGCGGCAGGTTCGGGTTTGGCCGGTGCGGCGCCATTGGGCACAAGCGCCATGCCCAGCGCTTCCGGATCGACAACGGCGTCGGCGCTGCGCGCGACGCCGAAGCCGCGAAAACCCTCGAAGGCGCGGCTGCGGCCATAGACCGGCAGCGCCGCCAGATCGACGGGGATCTTCAGGTCCATGCCGGCCACCGGCCAAAGCACCGAGCGCCCCGACCAGGTATCGCGCCGCTCGAGCAGGGTGGCGATCTCGCCCGATGCGTCGAGACCGAAAGTCGTGGCGACATCCCTGAAGCGGCGGCCGATCACATCGGCGGCCGGCTTGCCGACGATGTCGGCGAATTCCGGCGACAGCGCGCTGAACTTGCCTTCGGCGTCGGTGCGCCAGACGAAACGCAGCGGCGGCGCCGAACGGTCGATAGCGCGAGCCGCGGCCGGCTCTGCCGGCGGCGCGATTTCGGCGGCGTCCTGCTGGCTTTCGGCCGCGGCATCCGTCGGTTCGACCCGTGCCGGCGCTTCCGGTTCGGGCCGCCCCGCGTCGTCGCCGCCGGCGTTGAAATACCAATGGTCATGCTGCGCGGGGCCGGTATCGTCAGCCTGCTTGCCTGCCTCGACGCTGGTATCGTTCTCGCGGGCGGGCTCGGCTTCGCTGGCGGCGCTCTTGTCTTCGGAGATGGTGGACGCGCTTTCCGACGCTGCCGCCTGATCGCCGCCAGGCCGATCGTCCTGCCGGCCGTCGAGTTGCTCCTCGTCGATCACCACCAGCAGATGGCGCTGTTCGGTGAGCCGCGCGAAACCGGCCGGGTAGGAGGTGTTTGCGCCGGGAACAAGGCGCTTGACGATGCGGTCTCCAGCGCTTGCCACGTCCGCGACAAGGGCAGCCAGGGTCTCCGGCTTGATGCCGAGCGCGATAAAACCCTCCGAAGCCGCCTCGATGTGGCCTTGGGCATCGACGAAGGCAATGAAATGCCCAGCCTCGGTGAAGCCGCCGATGGCGCGGCTGGCGATTTCGTCCGCACTGCGCGAACCGGTCTGCGCCGCCGGCATCGCCAGCATGATCGCCTTTTCGCCGTCCGGCATCGTAACCGCGCTGGCGAGCAAGCCGACGGCACGGCTCACTATGCCGGTCGCCAGCCTGACGGTGATGGCGCGGTCGCTGCCGATGTCCGGAAAGCCGCTGGTCGCCATGATCTGCCGCCTGGCGATCAGCGGCAATTGCGCCGAGGCGCCGATGATGGCCTCGATATCCGGATAGCCGAACACCGCGGCACCTGGCCCGTTGGCCCAGATCACTTGCTCTAGGTCGGCCGACAATATGGCAAGCGCGTCGCCGGCGGCAAAGCGCTGGCGCACCGCATCGAGCACGGCGACGTCGAGGAAGGAGTAGTTTTCAGGCGGCATGCGCTGGCGAACCCTCCGCAAGCGGGCATTTTCGGTTAACGCTTTGTTAATAAAAGCGTACGGGACGAAGGTCCACAAGCCATGCCGTGCAACGACCGAAATCTCTGGGCTCGTGGTTAACGGCGGGGCGATTTTCATGGTGCGCTGCAACAAAGATGTTGCATTGCACAAAAACTGCCTTTATATTGCCATCATACATGAACGAGACGGCTTTCTGTCAAAGCCGCTATCCCGAAAGGTTGGAAAATGTCCAAGACTGCCAAGACCGCTGAGACCATCGAGAACGTTGAATTCCCGAGCTTCGACGCTTCCAAGGCCACCGACCAGATCCGCGCCTTCGCCGAGAAGGGCGTTGAGCAGTCGAAAGAGGCCTATGCCAAGCTGAAGAACGGCGCCGAGGAGACCCAGAAGGTTCTGGAGTCGACCTACGAGACCGCCAAGACCGTTTCCGGCGACTTGTCGCTCAAGACCATCGCCATCCTGCGCGCCAACGCCGAGGCCAGCTTCTCGCATCTCGAAGCCCTGGTCGGCGCCAAGACGCTCTCCGAGGTCGTCGAGCTGCAGACCGCCTTCCTGCGCAAGCGCGCCGAGATGGCCGTCGAGCAGGCCAAGGACTTCCAGACCGTTGCTTCCAAGGCCGTCGAGGACGTCTCCAAGCCGGTGAAGACCGCTTTCGAGAAGGCGTTCAAGGACAGCAAGGCGGCCTGATTCCAGGCCGCAACCTTACGATGCATCAAAACGTCGCATTTCGTCAGACAAATAGATGTGCGACGATTTGATCGGATGAATACCCGGAGGGCGAAACCTCCTCCCTTCTCTCTCCGGGGTGACCAGCCAGCTCCTCCTCCCGCTGGCTCGTAACAGGAAAAGGCCGGCACCTCCTCCCGCCGGCCTTTTCTTTGGCCTGGATAAATGGTGCCCGGTGCGCCGAACCGGCCTTTGCCTCATCAAAGGCCTTGAATTAGACTCTGATAGCCCGTATTGGACGCATCGCCGACGACAGAGCCGACGCGGAGAATGATTTCTTCTCGAGTTGCGCTCAGGCGGATGTGCCGTTGTAGCTCAGTTGGTTAGAGCACCAGATTGTGGATCTGGGGGTCGCTGGTTCGAGCCCAGCCAACGGTACCATCGCCTTCTCACGTAACCAACTGATTTTAGTGTGTAAATTGTGGTAATCGACGAAGGTGCTTGCGCCTAAAGGCGCTTTTGTGTCGCATATTGTGCTACCTATTGTGATACAAATGGATAGCAGGAACCGTGGGACGAAGACGTGCTAACCGGCCGATCATCAACGCGAACTTTTGGGTCCGTTCCGATCGTTGGGTGCCGAGCACCTCTCTACGAACCGGCGATGAGGTTGATCTTCGCGGCCATGATGAAGTCGTTCTCGTGCAATCCCTTGATCTTGTGAGTCTGCAGCGAGACTGCCGCATAACCCCAGCCGAAGCAGATGTCGGGATGATGCCCTTCTTCTTCCGCCAATCGGGCAACTTTGTCGACGAAGCCGAGCGATTGACGGAAATCCGCAAATTTGAAGTTGCGGCGCAGCAGGCGCGCCTCCTCCAGTTCCCAGCCAGGGGTCTGGGACAGATAGCCCTCGGCTGCCTCCTGCGTTAGCGGCGCAACACCGCCGCGGCAGGGCGTACAGGTTTTCTGAGCAATACCATCGGTCATGACAACCTCCCTTCGTGCTCATTCCGGGATAGCGATCGCGTTTATCACCTCACCCGGTATTTGCTCGCATAGTGCTTGGCCAGAACCTTGCGAGTCTGCTCGGCAAGCCGTTTGTTGCCGGTCTTCGCCCGCGCCTTGTCATTGCCTTTTTGCAGCTTCGGCAGATCGGCGCCCGGGCCTCGTTTCGTTGATTTGCGCATCGCAATAGATCAACGCCGTGACGGACAACCGGTTTCGTTCAAAGGACGATCTTCACAGGACTGCCGATCGCGAGACCGAGCTCGCCGTCCGCGCGCCCTTGATTGACAGCAATCTCTGCAAGTCCGTTCGAGTTCTCGTACCAAAAGGCCGTGCCCGGCGGCCGATCGCCGAAGGTCGTCGCGCCCTCCAGCACGCGGTCTGCAGCGGCGAGCCTCGCGCCTGCCGGTAGCCTGGCCGCTCTCAGGCCGGTCATGGCATTGCCGAAATGGTCGATATAGACGATCTCGGCGAGGTCCTCCGGCCAGTCTCTACGGCGATCTGCTTCATCCAGGCGCGGCCTGCCGGGCGGAGGCTCACGGCGTGCCAGCATGGCCGCGACCGGGGCAAACAGGTCACGCCCGTGAAAGCTGGCAGACAGGCGCTTTGGCTTCCAGTCGATATCCCAGATGAACGTATCAGCCGCGCGGCGCTGGATCAGCTCGAACAGGCCGTTGCCGGGGCCGACATACCAGCGACCGTCGGCCTCGACGATGACCGACGGGCGCGTCCCTCCGACGCCTGGATCGACGACGCAGAGAAAGACGGTCCCCGCAGGAAACCACTGCGCGTAGACCGCCAGCAGGTAGGCCGACGCCTTGGGATTGCCGACCGGCGCGTCGGAGAAGAGGTCGATCGCGGGGATGCCCGGCGCCATCTGGTGCAACATAGCCTTCATCTGACCCGTGTAGGGGCCATCCAAGCCGAAATCCGTGAACAAGACAATCATGGGCGGGCATCGACTGCGCTGCGATGGACATACAGATAGTCGGCCGGAAGGCGCATCCGCCGGCAGGCCTGAACGGCCGGGTTGGTTTCCATAACGAGGCGATCCGCCAAAGCCCCTGCCTGCCGGACTGCCTCGGCTTCCCACCTGTGCAAGCCGTGCCCGGTGAGCCCCAACAGCGCCTGCATCCAATCAGGCACCAGATCAACGGCAGCCGCTACCAGCAGGTGCTGTGCCGGCCTCAGCGGCAGCGGCAGGATAGGCGCCGAACGCATGATGGCGAGAAATTCGAGCACAATGGCCGAGCGCTCCAGCCGTCCGGCTGTCGCATGGAACAGCGCTTCAAGCTCGGCTTCCGATCCCGGCGCGCCCGTGGCGCCGAAAAGGCGCGCGGCGGGAACGCCGTCGGCATAACAGCGGTCGCGCTCCGATGCGGAGAGCTGCCGCACATAGGTGTGATAAGCCTGGACGAAGCCGTACGCCGCCGTGCCCTGAACCCAGTTCAGAAGGTCGGGGTCATTGGCGCAATACGTTTCGCCAGACGATGTCACGCCTGTGACCCGGTCGTGTATCCGCCGAACGCGGGCGATCATGGCCTCGGCCGTGGTGCGGGAACCGTAGATCGTCACCATGGCAGCGAGCCCCGTGCTGTGCAGTCGCCGAATTGGATTCAGGCGGAAAGACGTATGCTCCCATACGCCAGTGCGCACGCGCGGTTCTGCAAGCTCCATGATCACGGCGGTGACGCCGCCGATGAACAGCGAAAGCGGGTTCTTGAACACGCGCCACGACACGGAGTCCGGCGATATCAGTCCGGCCTCGCCGATCGGTCGCGAGAAATCGATGTGAGGCCGGTCGCCGGGCTGCAGCACCGCCCGCGTTATCGCCTCAAAGAGGCTTTGCAACGGCCAAGGCAGGACGATCGGCGTGGTCATGGCAACGAGCGCCATTCACAAGAAACGCGTGCTTCCAAGCAGTGAAGTTGGGCCGCTGGTCGCACCTGGCGAAACTACGACCACTTTCTGCGGAGCTCCTTTGCGCACCGTAGCTCAATTGGATGACCGTGCCCACCACCAGTTCACATTGTCGGCCAGGACAGCGCAAGCCTTCCCCCTGGCGCAGTTCCGACGCCCGTACCAAACTGCCCGCTTTCTCGGTCCAGGGTCTGCTGCAACCAGGCAACGTCCCTGTTAGCCGCGCGGATGAGCTGGAAACGGCGGATTTGGAAGGGCACCAGTTCGAGCGCGACCAGATCGCTTCGAGGACCAAGGTCGGCGATATACATCAGGGCAAGGTCAGGCCGGAATTGCCCGTGGCCTTTGATGCCTTCATAGTCATTCAGGAAGTCGCCGCAGCCATAAAGAATGAGGCGGTTCCGGTACACTTCGATGGATTTGGCATGATGCGATGAGTGGCCGTGAACGATGGATATGTCCGCCCTGTCGATCAGTTCGTGGGCGAACCACCTTTGTTCCTCCGGGATGTCATAGCCCCAGTTTGGTCCCCAATGAAGGGAGACCACGACCACATCATTTTCTCGTCGGTCCGCAGCCACCAGATCGGCGATCGCTGCGACAGTCGCATCGGAAAGCGCAGGTAGAAAGTTCACTCCGGCCCGGTCATGCGTCGCCGCCCAATGTCGAGGGACGCCGCTCGTCTTCGAGGCGAACGAAAAAACAAGTGCGCGCCCCGCGTCGGTGTCTGCCAAAATCGCCGGGGCGCTTGCTTGGGCGGCATTGCGCCCCGCTCCAGCGGTCTTGATTTGCAAACGCTCGAGCGTTGCCAGGGTCTCCAGCAGCCCGGCGCGCCCCCAATCAAGAACGTGATTGTTAGCGAGAACGCAGCAGTCGATCCCCGCGGCGACAAAGCAGCCGGCGTTCTCGGGGCTCATCCTGTAGTTGATGGCCTTGGCGACATAGGCGTCGCAGCGCGTAATGCTGGTTTCGAGATTTATGATGCTCGCGTCCGGCCGCGCCCGCTCCAATTCCTGCAGCGCTGCACCCCAGATGTAGGGGAAGTCGACTGGCGTCGGTATCGGTTGGTTCGCCGCCTCCGCCATCCGGACATAGTCTATGGCCGATTGCACATAGCGCTCGTGAAGACGAGGGTCACACGGATGTGGAAGCGCCTGGTCTATGCCTCGCCCCGTCATCACATCGCCACAGAGAAAGATCCGCATGACGCGTACCAGCCGGGCCCATCACGATCAGTCATGCCGCTCATGACCCGCAGGCCTTGCTCAATTGCTGGAGTCCACACGAGCGAAGACCATCATCGCGCATATACTCCGACGAGAACCGCCTCGGCGAGGAGATGCTTGCGCGCTTCTCGTTCGACCGCCTGACACGATGGGTTGTTGCCGAGCGGCAGGTGATCAATCGACAGCGCAAGCAACCGGAAATGATAGCGGTGTCTGCCATGGCGATGCGGTGGGCAGGGACCACCGTAACCTGGTCGCCGGAAATCGTTGGTTGCCTGCTTGAAGCCTTGTTTGCCGCGGTGCTGGGCAGCGCCTTCGGCCAACTCTACACAATCGGCCGCAATGTCATAGGCCGCCCAGTGATGCCAGATCCCCGCCGGCGTGTCTGGATCATCGCAGAGAAGGACAAAGCTGCGGGTGCCGGCCGGAGCGCCAGTCCAGCCGAGGGGAGGGAACGATCCTCACCGTCGCAGGTGAAACGCCGCGGGATCGTCGCACCGTTAGCAAAACTGCTTGAACTGAGCTGCATGGGTCGCCCCTGACGCTGTTGCCGCGCCGCGCAACACTCAGTCCCAAACGCTAGGTGCCAGGCAAAACTGGTAGGAAGCGCGGGCGTCGCCACGAGCTTCACGATTGATCTGACGCAAGGATAGGCGCTCTATCGAAAATGTACGAGACAATATTGAAATGGCAGTTCGTTTCGCCCTGCCGCTCCGTCCAAGCGCCGCGTCGCGCGCATCGTAGCCAGTGATGGCAAGGCTGTGATACTATCGCACAAGGTGCGCTGCGGTTGGCAATTGCCGTTCCCGCGCAGCCAACGACCGCGCAGTGCTAATCGGGTCGCGGGTCCGATCCCGTGAACGAGTGGCCTCGGACCATGGAACTTGTCGTTGCTCTTGGGCTGATCGTCTTCAAGGTCGCGTTGCTGATTGCGATCCTGCTGCTGCTGCCCTTGCCGCTGACCTGGGTGGAACGCAAGGTCGCGGGGCACATGCAACAGAGGATGGGGCCGATGCGAGTGGGATGGCACGGGCTGCTGCAGCCGGTCGCGGACGGGGTCAAGCTCTTGACCAAAGAGGACCACATCCCGGCCGAGGCGGACCGCTTCCTGTTCAAATTGGCGCCAATCCTGGCGCTCGCCCCGCCCTTCGTGGTGTTTGTCGCGGTTCCCTTCGGCGATTCCGTTTCGGTCCTCGGCACTAGGATCACTCTTTACGTTTCCAACATGAACGTGGCGCTCCTTTTCGTCTTTGCGGTGATCGGGATTGAGGTCTACGGCGTCATCTTCGGCGGCTGGGCGGCAAACAGCAAATACGCTGTCCTGGGCAGCCTCAGAACCTGCGCTCAGATGATCAGCTACGAGATCCCGATGGGGTTCGCGGTCATCGGCGTGGTCATGCTTGCGCAATCCATGAGCCTGCTCGACATCGTGCGGGCGCAAGCCGATGTCTGGAACATCGTCTACCAGCCGGTCGGGTTCTTCGTGTTCTTCGTCGCCGGGCTGGCCGAATCGCAGCGCATTCCCTTCGACCTGGCGGAAGCGGAAGGCGATCTGGGGGCCGGGTTCCATACCGAATACAGCGGTATCCGCTTTGCGTTCTTCATGGTCAGCGAATACGCCATCATGCTTCTGACATCGGTCCTGGCGGTGATCCTGTTCTTCGGCGGCTGGAACGGCGTGCTGGTCCCATTGCCACCGCTCGTCTGGTTCCTGCTCAAGGTCGCTGTCTTCGTCTACTTGTTCATCTGGTTCCGCTTCACTTTCCCGCGCTACCGCTACGACCAGTTGATGGCGATCGGTTGGAAGGTCTTGCTTCCTCTGTCGATGGCGAACATAATCATAACCGGTGTTGCTTTCCTTTAGGGGTTGCAACGAGGCGACGATGTCGCGCGCACTGGACAGAACTGGGACATGGATCGGCTGGGCGTTCTTCGCCGATCTAACGAACGCCTTGGCGCTGACCTTCGGCTACATGTTCTCCAGACCCGTGACCATGCAGTATCCGGACAAGGAAAAATGGTTGCCCTATTCGCGTTACCGCGGGCATCACTTCCTGAAACGCGACGACGAGGGCGAGATCAAATGCGTAGCCTGCGAACTCTGTGCGCGGATTTGTCCCTGCGACTGCATCGAAGTCGTCCCCTACGAGGACGAGAAGGGCAATCGACACCCGGCAAAATTCGAGATCGACATGGCCCGGTGCCTGTTCTGCGGGTTGTGCGAGGACGCCTGTCCGGCGGACGCGATCGCGCTTGGCCAACAGTACGAATTCTCGAGTTTTTCCTCGCGTGACCTGGTGATCGGGCGTGACGATCTGCTCGGCAAGCCGGGCAAGGCGACGACCGGCGGCGGCGTGGTCGCCGCACGACTGAATACCGAACAGGACGTGCTGGTCGAGACGAGCGAGCCGCAGGGGTACAACTGGTGGCGAAATATTCGACGAACATGAAGGCGCGCCAACTGGCAAGCCGGAGCGCGCAGACAGGAGGCTCATATGCTGGTCTGCCAAATCTTGAAGGCCAAGGCTCCCGAGGTCGTTTCGGTCACTCCGAGTCAGACGATGGTGGAAGTGCTACGGCTGTTTCGGGAGAACAACATCGGCTTCGTGGTCGTCAGCCGTTTCCCCGGCGATTGCCTGGGTACGCTGTCGGAGCGGGACTGCTGCAATGCGGTGGCTGAATACGGGACCGAGGCGCCCTTGATGCGGGTCGCTGAAATCATGAACCGCAGTGTGGCGACCTGTTCGGGACAGGATTTCCTGCCCTCGGTGATGGCGATCATGACCGAACGGCGCACGCGCCATGTGCTGGTCATGGATGGCCGCGCGCCTGTCGGGGTGGTGAGCATCGGCGACGTGGTCAAGCACCGCCTTGAAGAATTGATGAGCAACGAGCAGGTGCTGTACGATTACATTGCCGGGACCGGCTATCACTGATCGCCGGCTCAAGGTGCAGAGGATAGGTTGCCAGGGAACCCGTGGTGCCTCAGCCCGGATTGCCAAGCCGCGCCCCGTCGTTAGCGAGAGTGGCGATCTCGAAAGCGGGGTGCGCGATTTCAACCTGCACCGGACATGGGTATTCGCCCCGCCGCAGCAGACTGTTGAGACGCAGGGCTCTGTAGTTCTCGGGAGCGAACAGGAGACCCTTGGGAAAACGCTTGTTGACCTTGAGCTTCGCCGTCATTTCGCCGTGGGTAGATCGCACGACCACCTGATCGCCATCCGAAAGGCCAAGCCGCGCCACATCTTCCGCGCTCATCTCGACATATGGGTCATCCGCGACCGTATTTAGGACCTCCGAGTGCTCGGAAAGATATCCGTTGTGGAACAGGCAGTTGCCGGTGACCAGCATGAGCCCGCCGGTGGCAATAAGGGCTGGCGGGGGAGCGAAGAACTCGCCTGCCGGCGGCGCTGAGGCGGCCGCCTTGGTGAATGCTCCATCGGCGCCAAGTCCGTCCTGCGTCAACCCCTGGTAGCCCCGAACCAGCTGGGCAATTTCGCCGAAGATTTCGGCTTGGATCGACGGCCGCAACGCCTGGCCGCGAAGCGCCGCAACGAAGTCGAATATCGCCAGATTATCGCGCGCCTCGAGGGCGGGATCGCGGAACTTGCCGACCCTCTGGGTGCGGCCTTCGTTGTTGGTAAACGTGCCGGATTCCTCGCCATAACTCGCCGCGGGCAGCACGACATCCGCTAGGCCCGCCGTATCCGTGAGGAACGTGTCCTGCACGATCAGGAGATCGGCGGCACGAAGCGCCCGCTGCACGAATCGCCGGTCGGGATAGGACATCAGGGGGTCGCTGCCGGCGATATAGAGCGCACCCATTCGTTTCCTCTCACAAAGCTTCAGCATGGCGTCGAAATCCACGCCCGGTTCAGACGGGATTTCGGCGTTCCAGGCCCGCTCGAGAGTTGTGCGTGCTGCATCATTGGCCAGCGCCCGCAGCCCTGGCAGCGCCGTCGGCAGAACGCCCATGTCCCAGGCGCCGAGCTGGTTGGCACGGTCGAAGAGGAACTGCATCGCCGGACCCTTACCGAGCACGCGGAGAACCTGCAAAAGGTTGCTGAGCTGCTGCATCGTCGCGCGCGCCAGGGGCGATCTCAGGAGGTCGGCGCTGACAAGCACGGTGATGCTTCGGCCTTGCAGCAGCGCTGCGGTCAGGCGGTCCGGACCGTCACTGTCGGTGGCCGCCGCCGGCCCGTCGGTTGTGGCGACGATGTTCGCAAATTCGTCGCCCGGCAATGCCTGACCAGCTGCTCCCAGTCCGGTCACCACCGCGGCAAGCCCCTGAGCCTCACCGCCCGGCCGCACGCGAACGACTGCCCGCGCATCGGCGTCCAGACGGGATGGCCGCGCCGAAAGCATGAGCAACCTGGTCTGTCGCCGGCGCGCACCATCCCGCAGCAAATATTCGGTGACCGGGTTCTCGTCGGTAACGTTGCCGCCGACGACAAGCACACAATCGTTGCCGATCACCTCCTCCAGCGGCGCGCGCGTGTAGAAGGCGGCTACCAACGGGCCGAGCACATCAAAGGGCGTGGACCAGCGCGAGGAGCAGTCGATATTGTTGGTCCGGAAAGCCGTGCGCATCAGTTTCTGGAACTGATAAAGCACCTCGTTTGGCAGGCGCGGCGAGGCTAGCCCGCCTGCGGCCTTTCCGGCGACGGCCGACAGCCGCCGGCGGAGGTAGTCACCGGCTTCGTCCCAGGAAACCGGAACAAGGCCCCCGTCACGACGGATCATCGGCCGCTTGATCCGGTCCTCGCTCCCGACGAAGTCGAGGCCGAAGCGCCCGCGCACGCAGAGCGTTTCGCGGTTGACTCCGTGCTCTACCTTCGAGCGGACCCGCATGAACTCGCCCTTGCGTGTGCCGACGGTCAGTTGGCAGCCGGTGCCGCAATGCGGGCAGATTGTGTCGGTCTCGACCAGATCCCAGGGCCGCGCCTTGTAGCGATACGGGAAGCTCATCAGCGCGCCGACCGGGCAGACCTCGACGCAATTGCCGCACTGGTCGCAACTCGCGAGACTGCCCTCGAAGCCGGTGACAGCGGTATCCATACCTTTCTCGACGGTGCCCAATGCGACCGCGCCGACGACTTCTTCGCACATCCGGACGCAGCGCTGGCACTGGATGCAGCGGTTGACGTTCATGATGATGACCGGGCTGAGACGGATGTCCTCGGAGTGAAACACACGCTTGGCATCGCGGAACCGGCTTGTGCGGGGCCCGTACGCCATCACCATGTCTTGAAGCTCACACTCGCCGCCCTTGTCGCAAATCGGGCAGTCGAGGGGGTGGTTGGCGAGCAGCATGTCGAGCATGGAAGAGCGCGTTTCGTCGATCAGCTGCGTGTTCGTCCGCACCACCATCCCCTCGGTGACCGCGGTGGCGCAAGAAGGCTGCAGCCGCCGCTGCCCCTCAATCTCAACCAGGCACATGCGGCAGGAGGCCAGCGCCGGCAGCCGCTTCAGATAGCAGAAGGTCGGGATGGCGATGCCCAAACGCTCGGCCGCCTGGAGCACCGTAGAGCTCGCCTCCACTTCCAGCGTTCGTTCATCGATTGTCACGCGAACCATGGCTTTCCTCGCGGTCTTCTCGCTGCGCCCTCCTCAGTGAAACGGGCACCTCCGCTCCTCGATATGCGCGACGAATTCATGCTTGAAATGCACCAGTGCTGCCCGCAGGCCCATTGCCGCGCCATCACCCAGAGCGCAGAACGTGTTGCCGAAAATGCCTTTGCAGAGCGCCTCCAGCTGTTCCAGATCGCCCGGCGCGCCCTGACCCGCCTCGACCCGGCGCAGCACTTTCACGACCCAGTTCAGCCCTTCGCGGCAGGGTGTGCACTTGCCGCAGGACTCGTGGTGGAAGAACTCGATGATCCGGGTGGCGACTTTGACGACGCAGGTCGAGTCGTCGATCACGATCACCCCGGCCGAGCCGAGCATCGAGCCGACGGCGGCCAGCGAGTCGAAGTCCATCCCCACGTCCAGCCCGCGCTCCGGGATCATCGGCGCCGAGACCCCGCCTGGGATCACCGCCTTGAGCTTGCGCCCCGGCAGCGGCCCGCCGGCGCAGTCTTCGACCAGTTCGCGCAGTGGTATCCCCATCGGCAGCTCGTAAAGGCCCGGTTTCCGCACCTGTCCGCTGAGGCAATAGAGCTTCGGGCCGGGACTCTTGTCCGGGCCGATGCCGCGGAACCAGTCCGGTCCTCTCGCCACGATATGCGGTACGCAGGCCAGCGTCTCGACATTGTTGATCACGGTCGGGCTGGCGTAGAGCCCTTCGACGGCCGGAAACGGCGGTTTCAGACGCGGCTGCGCCCGCTTGCCTTCGAGCGAGTCGAGCATCGCGGTCTCCTCGCCGCAGATATAGGCGCCGGCGCCACAATGGATGTGCATGACGAAGCTGAAATCCGAGCCCAGGATCCGTGTTCCCAGATAGCCCTTCGCATGGGCTTCGGCGATCGCCTGCTCCAGCCGCGAGATCGCCAGCGTGTATTCCCCGCGGATGTAGAGATAGGCGGTTTCAGCTCCTATCGCGTAGGCGCTGATCGCCATGCCTTCGATCAGTTGGTGCGGGTCACGCTCCATGATGATCCGGTCCTTGAAGGTGCCCGGCTCGCCCTCATCGGCGTTGCAGCACAGGTATTTCGGCTTGCTGGCACGCTTGGGCACGAAGCTCCATTTCGCTCCGGTTGGGAATCCGGCTCCGCCGCGCCCACGCAGGTTGGACTTCTTGACGAGGTCGATGATCTCGTCGGGCGTGTGCTCCCGCAGCGCCTTGGCCAGCGCCTGGTAGCCCCCGCCGGCCTCATAAGTCGCGAGCAGATGGCCATCCGGCACGTCCACGTTCCTGAGAAGGACCGGTTCGAACATGGCGCTATTCTCCCGGCGGGCCCGCGGCGGCGAGACCGGCGCCAGTCGCCTGCCGCATCGTCGTGCGCAGCCTGTCCAGGAGCGCGTCGATCTGCGCGATGTCGAGGTCGCCGTGATAGTCGTCGCCGACCTGCATCACCGGGGCCATCTCGCAAGCGCCGAGGCATTCGACGGTCGAAAGCGTGAACAGCCCGTCTGGGGTCGTGCCGCCTTTCTTGATGCCGAGCACCTCCTCCAGGTGCCTCAGCAAGTCCTCGGATCGCCGCAGCATGCACGAGATATTGTCGCAGAGCTGCAGGTGGAAAATGCCGACCGGCTCGGTATGGAAGAGGGTGTAGAAGGTCGCCAGTTCATAGACCCAGATTCGCTCGACGCCGAGGATGTCGGCGACCTCCTCCAGCACCGCGCCAGGCAGGTGGCCACGTTCTTTCTGAGCTATCAGAAGCGCAGGCATGATCGCCGAGCGCTGGTCGGGGTACCGCGACGCCGCCTCTTCGATCTTTTCGCGCATGCTCATCGCGTCCAAATCCCTGCTATTTGTCCACCTCCGCCATCACGGGGTCGAGGCTGCCGAGCACGGCGATCATGTCCGCCAGGTAACGTGCGTTGGTGACCCCAAAGAGTGCCTGAAGGTTGACGAACGAGGGTGCCCGGACCTTCATGCGGAAGGGTTTCGGCGACCCGTCACTGATGATGTAGAAGCCGAGCTCGCCCTTTGGCGCCTCGATCGCCGAATAGACTTCACCCTCAGGCACGTTGAAGCCATAGGCCGACAGGTCGAAATGCTGGATCAGCGCCTCCATCGAGCAGTGCACCCGATCCTTGTCCACCGGGAAGGCGACTGTCGCCATGTCGATCTGGAACGGCCCGTCGGGCATCTGGTCGAGGCATTGCTCGATGATCCGTACGCTCTCGCGCATTTCCTCGACGCGGCATCGCCAGCGTGCGTAGCAATCGCCTTCATCGCGGGTGATGACGTTGAACGAGAGCCGGTCGTAGATCTCATAGGGCTCGTCGCGGCGGATATCCCAGTCGACGCCTGAGGCGCGCAGGTTCGGGCCGCTCAGGCCGAGATCGATGCCGTCTTCGGCCGAAATCACACCGATTCCCTGCGTGCGTTTCAGGAACACCCGGTTGTTATCGACCAGCCGTTCATAGTCGCGGATCCGGTTCGGGAAGATGTCGCAGAACTCGCGGATCTTTGGGAAGAATCCGTCGGGCAGATCCTCGCGCACACCGCCGACCCGGCAGAATGAGGTGTGCATCCGCGCCCCGCTGATCATCTCCAACAGGTCCATGATCATTTCGCGTTCGCGCATGGCGTAAAGGAGCGCGGTCATGGCGCCCAGGTCCAGCGGGAGTGCGCCGGTGATCAGGAGATGACCGGATATCCGCGCCAGTTCAGCCATCAGCACGCGGATATATTGCGCGCGGATCGGCGCTTCGATGCCCAGGAGCTTCTCCACCGCCAGTGCGAAGGCAAGGTTGTTCGAGGGCGGGCAGAGGTAGTCGAGCCGGTCGGTCAGCGGGAAGATCTGGGTGTAGGAGAAGCTTTCTGCCAGTTTCTCGGTACCGCGGTGGAGGTAGCCGACATGCGGGTCAACGCGGGCGACATATTCGCCGTCCAACTGGAGGACGAGCCGCAGGACCCCATGCGTGCTGGGATGCTGCGGGCCGAGGTTGAGAAGCACCTCCCTGGTGTGGGGCGCATCGGATTCCGGCCAACTCAGTTCCGTGACTTCGGTCATCTCAAGCCCCGGTGTGAAACGGCCTCCCTATGGAATGTCCTTGGTGGCAAGGTCGGGCTGCGTCGGCGGCGGGCCTTCGGCGCCAAACGGATTCAGCTTGTCCCTGTAGCCACGGAGCGGAAAGTCCTTGCGCTGCGGGAAGCCCTCGAACCCTTCCCACATATAGATGCGGCGCAGGTCGGGATGGCCCTCGAACCTGATCCCGTACATGTCCCAGGCCTCGCGCTCATGCCAATTGGCGGTGCGCCAGACCCCCGTCACCGACGGGACCCGCGGCGGATCGCCTAAGCGGCACTTGATCCGCACGCGCCATTTGTTCGGCAGCGACAAGAGGTGGTACACCGCCTCGTAACGCGGCGCCTCGGGGTAGTGATCGACCCCGCAGATGTCGGACAAGAAATCGAACCGCAGCGCCGGGTGTTCCTTCAGGAACCGGCAGAGCGCCACGATCATGTCAGGCGGAGCGGCGAAAACGTGGATTCCATGCGAGAAGCCAAGCTCCTTGACTGCCCCCTCGAAACGTTCGGCGATCAGGGTGCGGATGAGGGGCGTCTCCACGCTCATGGCACCGCGACCCGGTCCAGGGGCGTCCCGGCCAGCGCCCTGGATTTCTTGATCTTCTCCTGAAGCAGAAGGAAGCCGTGCATCAGCGCCTCGGGCCGCGGCGGGCAGCCGGGCACATGCACGTCCACCGGCACGAAGGTCTCGGCCCCCTGCACGACCGCATAGGTGTTGTAGACCCCGCCCGAGATGGCGCAGGTGCCCATAGCGATGACCCAGCGCGGCTCCGGCATCTGGTCATAGAGCCGTCGCACCACGGGCGCGAATTTCCGCGTTATGGTGCCGGCAATGATCATCACGTCGGACTGGCGCGGGGAGGGCCGGAACACCACGCCGAAGCGGTCGAGATCGTAGCGGGCACATCCCGCCGAGATCATCTCGATGGCGCAGCAGGCAATGCCGAAGGTTTCGGGCCACAGCGCTGATCTTCGGCTCCAACTGATCAGGCTGTCGGCCGTGGTGAACAGCACACTGTCGCGGATCGCGTTGTTTACGCCTCCCATTCCAGCGCCCCCTTCAGCCAGGCGTAGGCGAAGCCCACGAGAAGCAGCAATATGAAGATGAACATCTCGACATAGCCCACCAGCCCGATCTCCTTCAGGACAACGGCCCAGGGAAAGAGGAACATCGTCTCGACATCGAAGACCACAAAGAGGATCGCGAGGATGAAGAACTGCACCCTGAAGCGGCCTCCGGCGGCTTCGCCCGCCGGGTCCATGCCGCATTCATAGGGCATGTTCTTCGCTGGATAGGGATTGGATTGGCGCAGCAGCGAGGAGACAAAAAGCGTAACCATCGCCACCAGAACAATTCCGGCGACCATGAAAAGAACCGGCAGGAACTCCATTCCGGTCACGTCGCGTAGCCCCAGTCACCTACCGAGGGCTTTGCTCAGGCCGCTACCGACCCCTTCGGGATCGGTGACACGGGCGCCCTGGGAAGCAACTTGGGCATTCCTTTCTTGCGCCGCCAGAGTATTCCGTCGGCCGGATCATTGCAAATCCAATCGGTCAGCCGCCAACTGCGGCATGTTGCGCAAGCCTCAGAAATAACGCCGGAAACAGGCCGATGCCAACGGTGCCGGCAGCAGTGAAGGCAAGTGTGGCGCCGACCGCGGGCGTCAGCGCCGGGTCGAACGCGCCCTCCGGCTCGCGCATGTAGATCACCATCACGATGCGGATGTAGAAGTAGGCGGCAACGGCGCTCAGCAGCACCGCGATCACTGCCAGCACGATGAAGCCACGCTCGACGAGCGCGACCAGTACGTAGAACTTGGCGAAGAACCCGGCAGTCGGCGGAATGCCGGCCAACGAGAACAGATAAAGCAGCATCAGAAGCGCCAGCCCGCGATGCGACTTGGCGAAACCGGCGTAGTCCTCGATGACCTCGCCCGAGAAGTTGCCGTTCCGCATCATGATGATGGCGCCGAATATGCCGAGGTTCATGAACGCATAGATCAGCAAATAGAGCATCACGCTGGCCACTCCGTCCGCACCGCCGGCCGCCACACCGAACATGGCGAACCCGGCGTGGGCGATGCTGGAATAGGCCAGGAGGCGCTTGAAATTGTCCTGCACCAGCGCCACGAAACTGCCGAGCGCCATCGTCACTGCCGCAATGACGGCAACGATGATCCAGACATTCGACGCGGCGACCAGCGGGTTGAGGAACACCCGCAGGATCACAGCGAACCCCGCTGCCTTAGGCCCCACCGACATGAAGGCGGTGATCGTCGTCGGCGCCCCTTCATAGACGTCCGGCACCCACATATGGAACGGCACCGCGCCGACCTTGAAAACCAGCCCTGCGACGATAAAAACCACAGCCAGGAGCAATCCGGGATCGAGCGGGTTTCCGGTCACCGCCGTAGCCATCCTGTCCAACTGCGTTGTGCCGGTGAGCCCGTAGATCAGCGAAACGCCGTAGAGGAAAATCGCGGTCGAGACCCCGCCAAGGATTACGAATTTCAGCGCCGCTTCGTTCGACCGCTGCTGCTGCCGCAGGAAGCCGGTCAGCACATAGGTGCAGAGCACCATAAGTTCGAGGCCTACATAGATCGACAGGAGGTCGATCGCCGAGGCCATGATCATCATTCCCGAAAGCGCCAAGAGCAACAGTACATAGTATTCACTGCTCCCGATCCCTTCGATCTCGGCATATTTTCGCGAAAGAAGAAATGTCAGAACGGCGATCAGGTAGAACACGACCTTGAAGAAGATCGCGAAGCGGTCGGCGATGAACATACCCGAGTAGGCCGGCCGCACCTCACCCGCCAACATGAGTGTTGCAAAGGCGGCAATCAGCACGATCGCGACTGAAGCCGTGACCAGGAGGTGCTGCTGCCCCTTCCGCAAAAACTGTCCCAGGATCAGTAGGAAGCAGGCCCCGGCAATCACGACGACCTCGGGCAGGCTCGCCAGAATCGACTGGAAAAGAGCGGCGGCGGTCATTGGGCGCCCCCCTTACCGTGCACCTGCGCCAGTAGATGCTTCACCGAGGCGTCGATGATTTCGAGAAAGGGCTTCGGATAGAGTCCGATCCAGACAACCAAGACGGCTAGCGGCAGGATCGCCGCTATCTCGCGGGCGTTCACGTCGCGAACCTTGTACCGCATGCCGATGCTGGCCGGACCAAGCGCGACTTTCCTATACATGCCAAGCAGATAGGCAGCTCCCAGCAACGCCCCCACAACGGCAGCGGCGCCGACAGCGAGGTTGGCTGCGAACGCGCCTGACAGGACCAGCAACTCGCCCACGAACGAATTCGTTCCCGGCAGCGCCATCGACGACAGGGCGAACAGTGCAAGAAACGCCGTATAGACCGGCGCCGCCTTCATCAGGCCGCCATAATCCGCGATGCTGCGGGTATGGGTCCGCTCGTAGATAAGGCCTACAGCCAGGAACAATGCCCCTGTCGTCACGCCATGATTGAACATCTGCAGGATGCCGCCCTCGAGCCCACGGAGGTTCAGCGTGAAAATCCCAAGCGTCACCAGGCCCATGTGACTGATGCTGGAATAGGCCACCAGCTTCTTCAGGTCGTCCTGCGCCAAGGCGAGCAACCCGCCGTAGACGATGGCGACTGCAGAAAGGACCAGCATCAGCGTGGAATAATGCACCGATGCTTGGGGCAGCATCGGCAGCGAGAATCGCAGGAACCCGTAGGCGCCCATCTTCAGGAGCACGGCGGCGAGGATGATGCTGCCGGCCGTCGGCGCCTGTACATGAGCATCCGGGAGCCAGGTATGGACCGGGACCATCGGCACCTTGACCGCGAAGGCGATCAGGAAGGCGAAGAACAGCCATGACTGAATCTGGAACGGCAAATCCTGCGCCATCAGGGCGCGGATGTCGAAAGTCTCGCCACCCTGGAAATAGAGCACGATGACACCGATCAGGAACATGAGGCTGCCTGCCAGCGTGTAGAGGAAAAACTTGAACGCTGCATAGATCCGGCCGTCACCGCCCCAGACGCCGATGATCACGTACATCGGAATAAGCATCGCCTCCCAGAAGACGTAGAACAGGAACAGATCCAGCGCGCAGAACACGCCCAGCGTCAGCGCCTGCATGGCCAGCAGGCTGACCATGAATTCCTTCACCTTGCGGTCGATCGCAACCCATGAGGCAAGCACGCAGATCCAGCCCAGCAGCGCGGTCAGGAACACGAAGGGTGCGCTGATCCCGTCGATACCAAGTGCGTAAGTGATCCCTAGCGCGGGCACCCACTGGCGTGTCTCGGTGAACTGCATCTCGTGGGTAGAGGTGTCAAAGCCACCAAGCATGGCGATGCAGAACGCGAAGTCGAGGACGGTGACACCTAGTGCCATCCACCGCACGACATCGTCGCCGCGGACAAACATCAGCGCCGCTGCCCCGACGGCCGGCGTGAACACGATCAGGCTAAGCAAAGGGACCGTCATCGCGCCCCCTACCGCCATGCCACAGCGAATACAGCGATAGCCGCGATCACACCGGCGATCATCGCCAGCGCGTAATGGGTCACGACGCCGCTCTGGAGCCGACGCAGCTTCCCGCCGCCGAGCAGGATCGCGCGGGCTACGCCATTCACGAAGGCGTCCACGCCGTGCAGATCGATCCGCAGTCCTGCCCGTGCCAACCCGTGCAGAAAGGGCAGCGCCGCGGTCTCGGACACATCACTCACCGCCTTCTCGTAGCGCGCCAGCGGTTTTTCGGCGAGCCACATGAAGCGCCGCGCGCCCATGCGGTAGAACCAGTCGGTGTCGATGCTGATCGTATTCTCGGGGTCGAGCGCCCTTAGAAACATGACGAAGCCCAAGGCCGTGAACATCAGCACGCCGAGGCTCTCGGTGACATGTACGGCGGTGTAGGGTTGGAAGTCGACCGGATGCGGCAGGAGTGCGTAGAGCGTCTGGGGGAACACCCCGATCGCAATGCAGAGCACCGCCGCGATGCCCATCGCAACCAGCATGTTGCGCGGCGGCTCTCGCGCTTCCAGCCCGTGGTCCGTGCCGAAGAACATGTAGTACGGGAGCTTGAGTCCGGTGTGCAGGAACGTCCCTGACGATGCCATCGTCAGCGCCAGCACCACCAGCGCGCGATGATCCTGTCCGGCGGCGGCCACCACCATCGACTTGGTGACGAAGCCCGAAAAGAAAGGGAATGCCGAGATCGCAAAGGCGCCAACCATGTACAGCGCAAGGGTTACCGGCATGGTCTTGTAGAGCCCTCCGAGTTCGGTGAGCTTGCGCCGCCCTGTGACGTGGATCACCGCACCCGCACCCATGAAGAGGAGTGCCTTGTAGAGAATATGCGCGAAGGCATGGCTGACGGCGCCGTTCACCGCCATCTCGGTCCCGATGCCGATGCCCGCCACCATGTAGCCCACCTGGCTGACGATGTGATACGCCAGGAGCCGCCGGCAATCGTTCTCCAGCACCGCGTAGATGACCCCGTAAAGCGCCATCACAGTGCCAAGCCAGACAAGAAGATCGGTCCCCGGAAATGCCCGCGCCAGCACATAGACGGCGGTCTTCGTGGTGAAGGCGCTCATGAATACCGCCCCGGTGACGGTCGCTTCCGGGTAGGCGTCGGTCAGCCAGGCGTTGAGTGGCGGCACCGCAGCGTTGAGCAAGAACCCGACCAGGATCAGGCAGGTGGCGAAGCCCAGCCCGCCCTCGATCGGGCCGAAGAGCAACGAACCTGTGGCGACCCCATGAAGAATGATGCCGCCGAGCAGGGCAACGCTGCCGGTTATATGGACCATGAGGTAGCGGAACCCTGCGCCGAAAGCCTGCTCGCCGCGCTGGGCAAAGACCAGGTAGGCAGAGGCAAACGTCATGCCCTCCCAGAAAAGGAACAGGGTCAGGTAGTCGCCGGCGAACACTACCCCGAGCGCGCTGCCGACGTAGATGAAAGCCGCCACATGCTGTCCTGCGTGCGTGAGATGCAACGCATAGACCATGCCGATTAATGCCATGATGCTGAAAACGGTGGCGAAGAGGACGCTTAGCTTGTCGACCTTCGCAACAATGATTTCCTGCCCGATGAACCGCGCCGCGCCGTAGCCGCCAGGATGCATCGTGAGCACGGCCAGGATCGCCAGCGTCGGGATCAGCAGCACATAGGCCTTGCGGACAGACCCATTTAAAAGGGGAATCGGAAGCGCGCCGAGAATGAACAGCAGGCCGGGATGGACGAAGTCAGTCATAATAGTCCTCGCGCCGCATCAGCCCGCACTGATGGCCAAAAAACTTGGACACGAAGATCAGAAGCACGCAGGAGCCGAAGCCATAGAGGGCAGACCAGCCAGGCAGCCGTTCCCACAGGTATTCGGCGTGTTCGCGGAAGACCAGAAAGTCGGCGATGACGATCAGGACGAGCACCAGATAGAATAGCCGGCGACGCCTTTTCGCATGTCTCTCATCGCCAAAGAAATCGACGAGACGCTTGATCATCTGACGACTCTTTCCGCCAGGGCGAGGAAATAGTCCGGGTAGATGCCCATCGCCACCGACAGGATGGCGGTCGCGACGAGCGGGAGCGCTAGCATCGGAATTTCACGAACGGTCGCCGGGCATTCCTGCGCCTCCGTCCCGAAAAAAGCCGCATAGCTGACTGGTAGGAAATAGGCGGCGTTCAGGACCGAACTAGCCAAGAGCACGATAAGGAAGGGGGTCTCCCCGGCCTCCACCGAGCCGAGCGCCAGATACCACTTGCTGATAAAGCCCGCGGCCGGCGGTACTCCGATCATGCTGAGCGAGGCGACGAAGAACGCCCCCATCGTCCAAGGCAACCTGCGGCCGATGCCGGCCATGTCGCTGATGTTGCGCTTGCCAGACGCGCAGTAGATCGACCCGGCGCAGAAAAAGAGAGTGATCTTCGAGAATGCATGCGCCGCGATGTGGATGATCCCGCCTACCATCGCGGCGGGCGACAGCAGAACCGCGCCCAGCACGATGTAGGAGAGTTGGCTGACCGTCGAATAGGCGAGCCGTGCCTTCAGGTCGTCCCGCGTCAGGGCGTAGATGGACGCCATCAGGATCGTGAACGAGACCACATAGGCCGTGGCGATGCCGAGTCCCAGCCCGCCCACCAGCCCCGCGCCGAAGACGTGGAACACCACGCGCAGCACGCAGAACACACCCATCTTGACAACGGCCACCGCATGCAAGAGCGCGCTAACCGGTGTCGGCGCCACCATCGCCGCAGGCAGCCATGCGTGCATGGGCATCACCGCGGCCTTGGCGAAGCCGAAGAGGTAGCAGAAATAGACGACGGTTAGCAGCGACGCTGACGCGTTGGCCCCCGCCAGCAGTCCTCCCGCTACAAAGTCGAGCGACCCCGCAATCTGGTAAGTCAACGCAAGTGCGGCCAGGAGCACGCTTTTCGACGCACCCATCAAATAGACGAGGTACTTGCGGCTGCCAGTCCATCCCTCCTCGTCCTCGTGGTGGTAGACAAGCGGATAGGTAACGAGGCTCAGCACCTCGTAGAAGATCACCAACGTGAACAGATTGGCGGCAAAGGCGCCCCCGGCGGCGGCCGCGAGGCTGGCGGCGAAGCAGGCGAAGAACCGGGTCTGCGCATGCTCATTCAAGTGCCGCATGTAGCCGATGGAATAGATCGACGCCACGATCCACAGCAGCGACGAGACGGTGGCAAACACCATACCGAGCGCATCGACACGGAAAGCGAAGTCGATCCCCGGCAGAATCTCGAAAAGGCGCAAATCGACTGTCCCGCCCGCCAGCACCGTGGGCGCCATTGAGGCGACAATTGCGAACATGGCGATCGCGGCCAACGGCGAGACGGCATCGCGAAGTTTCTCGCGTTTGTTTAGAAGGAGAACTGCAAGGGCCGCCAGAACTGCGACGGCAATGGCAAGCAGCGGCCGGATCGAAATCACCGGCTATCCTTTCAAAATGGTCACTTCGTCGACCTTGAGAGTGGACTTGTTCCTCGCGAGGGCGACCAAGATGCCGAGGGCAACGGCGACTTCCGCCGCTGTGATTGCGATGACGAAGATTGCGAAAATCTGCCCGCGGAAGTCGTCGTAGTAATGCCCGAAAGCGATGAAATTGATATTGACCGAGTTGAGCAGCAGTTCCAGCGACATCAGCACGACCAGGATATTGCGTCTGAGCAGCACGCCTGCTGCTCCGATCACGAACAGGACAACTCCGAGCACGATGTACCACCAGAGCGGCACCATCACCGCGGCTCCTTCCGCGCCAGCACGATGGCGCCTACCAGGGCCGCCAGCAGGATGACGGAGGCGACTTCAAACGGCAGGAGATAGTCGGCGAAAAGCGTCGTGCTGAGCTGCCTGACCTCACCGCCGGTGCGCATTGCGACGGGCTCGGCGACCGAAAAGCGGTCGCTCCTGAGCACCAAAACAAGCATCTCGACCCCAAGCAGGACGAGCAGCACCAGAACAGGCAGGTTGCTGCCGGGCAAGAACCGCTGCAACACCGCTTCGCGTACATCAATCATCATGATCACGAACAGGAACAGGACCATGATCGCGCCGACATAGACGAAGATCTGGATGACCGCGAGCAACGGCGCCTCCAGCAAGACGAAGATCGCCGATATCTGCAGGAAACACGCCATCAGCGCTAATGCGCTGTGAACTGGATTCCGCGCCAGGACCAAGGTCAGAGCCGCGACTACGGACGCCGCAGCGAACAGAAGAAAGAACCCCTGATCCATCGACGCCGCTCCTCCGACACGAACTGTCGCTCGGCGCGACAGGGCCGGACTTGAGATAGCTGTCCACTTCCGCTCACAAATTGTGCCCTAGTATCGGATTTTTCTCAAGATTATCGAGGCTTGGCGCTGCGCTAAACTGACTACTCATATTGGAGAGCGCGGCGCACTTCTCGGAAAGCCTTGCTGATCCGTAACAGGTCAGGCTCGGTTGAAACGGGGCTTTGAGGCGGCACGGAAGGGCGGCAGACGACGACGCCGGTATGGATATCGGAGACGAAGTCTGCCGATGCACGTCGAGTGCGGCCTGAAGCGCGTCGCGCTGAAGCGGATTCAGGCGACGCGCTCTAAGTATTTGTCTTGATGCATGTCGCCCAAAACCGCTGCGCACTTTTGGGCGACATGCATTAGTTTAGGCCGCGGTGCGACCAGATCCGCTTGCCGTCCTGGCCGAGCGTCCCTTTAAAATTTAGCCTGCAAGGGCCTGCAGAGCCGGCGGGGAGCGGCCGAACGGCTGGAGCTTGAGCCTCAGGCCGCGAAACGATACGGAATGATACGGGAAGAGTTTTGATTTTGGCCCACGAAAAGTCGAAAAAACAAAGGTATGAATACATCCTCCGGGCCTATCGTTGTCGTTATTTATCAATGATTTAGCGCCAGTTTCTTTCTTCGGTTTGCCAAGTCCAAGGTGGCGAACCTTCGCATATCGCTTTGATTTAGTTGACTTACGGTGGGCCGCCGAGGCTACCGCCAATACAGCGCCGTTGTCGAAATCGTTTGTTGAAACGGACTTTTTTTGGGCCGGCTGCCGCCGACATCGCGGCCCTCGATCGTCCGCTCGGCTTTTGGAGATCTATGTCGTGCGTGCCTGCGCACGAACGGCTTCCGGAAAGTCCGGCAACGCAGATGGACGCTCTCGGTTCTGTTTGCAATCGATTGGGATTCCACCACCAATACCCTAAAAGCACCAAGCCCACCTTCTGTCCGATTGATGGATGACGTTGGTCGAGAGCGGTGGTAATATTTTAGATACGCATGGTCCGCTGAGCCTAGCAGCGCCCATGGAGTGCCGGTTGGGAGACTCCTCCTTCCTACGAGTTGCTGGTGCACCGACGCATTGGATCTATAGATCTCGGCAACTCGCCGGCGCTGGCGTACATTCCCGTAGCGTCAGCGACGCATCGATCGGAGATTTTAGGGGTGCAACTGGGCAGGTCCTGCCTGTCTGAGAAAGACGAGCTTCCCGTCCAGTTGCGAGATGACGATACCATCGTTGTCGAGAGGGAGCACGTCGACCGGGCGGGTCAGACCGTCGAGAAGCACTTGCCTTTTTCCTGATGCCAGGTTCACACTGAGAAGCCTTCCGCTTTCGGAAGCCCATCCACGGGATTGATCGAAAGTGCCGTGCTCTAGGATCAGCATCTCTCCCGTCTTTTCGAAAACGACATCGACCGGAGCATTTAGGCTGACGGCGTCGATGCGGGCGACGCTTGTTTGGCCGGCCTGCGGCAGCGAGATAATTTGGCCACTGCCGGCAACGAAGGGAAACCCGCCAAACAGGGAGACGTAAAGCCGGCCGCCATGCACGGCGAGGCCGGTTGGAACCGCGTCGAACTCGTATTTTTGCTTGTCGCCGAACTCGGTCGGCGACAAGGCCGTAAGGGACTGGCCGCTGGTGCTCAGCCGAGCGAAGGCGAAGAGTTGTGTCCGGTCGCTGCCGTTGAGCAAAAGGCGTTCGACGGAGTTTCGCGCGGCGTCTATGACGTAGAGCGAGTCACCGGACACGGCGAAGTCGTACGGGTTCCAGAAGTCGTTGCTGACGACCTTCGTGACGGCGCCCTCGTCGACCTCGAGCATCGCGTGGTCGTCGGGGCCTTCGTCATGGTTCGCCGGCGTCCAGCCCTGGGCGACGAGATAGCCGCTGCCACGGCGCTCGACCCGATACGGCCCGGTCGGGTCGCCCATGACGTCGGTGCCATGCGGCAAGACGGGCCCGAAAGCGATGAAACGGTCGTTCTGAGTGTACCTGTAGAGGCGGCCGTCGGCGAGGTCCGTGACCAGAAGGGCATCGCCGTCGCGTGCAAGACCGGCGAAGATCGCCCCCGGCATTTGCACGGTTTCGACTTTGTATCCTGGCGCCGCCTTCGGCTCCGCCACCCCGTCTGTTGTGACAATCACGAGCGAAAGGGCGATCAATCCGATGAGCGCGCGCATCGGAAGCCTCCATTGGCAGCGAAGCGAAAATCCGGGTCGTAGGCAAGCCGGTAGGTCGTGCTCAGGCGGGTGGGGTCGCTATTCCACGCGCCACCGCGAAGCACCCGATACTTTCTGGCAATTTCGGGCGATGCTTCGCCGTCGTAGGGCGCATAAAAGTCGCGGGTCCATTCCCACACATTGCCGACCAGGTTGAGCAGGCCCTCCCTGCTTGCCCCTAGCGGAAACGATCGGGCCGGCGCCGTAGTGTCATCACCATCGCAACAAGCGTCGCGTCCATATTTGGCCCGTGCCGCGTCTACGGGCGCATCGCCCCAGGGAAAGCGCGCTCCCCGCGGCCCGCGTGCCGCGCGCTCATATTCCTGCTCGGATGGCAGCGTCAGGCCGTAGTGGGCGCAGAACGCCTCGGCATCGGCAAAGCTGACGCCGACGACCGGGTGATCGGGCAGGCCCAGGACTGGATGCCGGTCGTAGAAGGCGGCCCGATGGCCCGTCGCCGCGACGAAGCGGCGGTATTGCGCGTTGGTGATCTCGGTCTGGTTCATGGCGAAGGCCCGGCCTTTGACGATGTGCTGCGGCTGCTCATTTTCATTGCCCATGTCGTTGCCGAAGACGAACGAACCTCCGGGTATTTCGACAAGCGGGTTGTCCGCGATAACATCATCGTCGGCCGCGGCGGCTCCGGCCCATATGAGTGCCGCGACGGCCAGGAGCTTTCTAGAAATCGACACGTCCCTGACTCTGGCGATCAAACAGGAACACCTGTTCGGGCGCAAAGCCGACATTCACGATCTGATCGAAGTCGCCCACGAAGTTCTTGTCGGCGCGAATGGTGAGCAAGGTCGCTCCGGCGCGCACGGTGACCAGCGTGTTTTCGCCGGTCAGTTCGACCGAATATATCGGGGCGGCGACATTGGCGTTTGCGCTTGCGGCGGGAAGGACGTGGATGTCCTCCGGGCGAGCGCCGAGCACAGCCCTTGCAACGCTCGCGCTCCCAAAGCCGTCGACCCTGATGCCGCCGGGGCTTGTGAAGACACCATCTTTCACCTCACCCTCGATAAGGTTCATCGGCGGCGAACCAATAAAGCCAGCGACGAAGAGGGTTCGCGGGTCGTTGTAGATCTCCCTCGGCGTGCCGAGCTGCTCGATCACGCCCTTGTTCATCACCGCCACCCTGTCAGCGAGTGTCATCGCCTCGATCTGGTCATGAGTGACGTAGATCGTCGTCACCTGAAGCTCGTGCTGGAGGTGCTTGAGTTCGGCCCGCATCTGGACCCGCAACTTGGCGTCGAGATTGGACAGCGGTTCGTCCATCAAGAAGACCTTTGGTGTGCGGATGATGGCGCGGGCCAGTGCGACGCGCTGGCGCTGCCCGCCAGAGAGCTGCTTCGGCAGCCGGTCGAGGAGGCCGTCGAGCTCGACCCGGCGTGCCACCTCAATGACCATCCGGCGCCGCTTGTCCTCCGGCACCTTCCGGATCTTCAAGGGGTAGCCGATGTTATCCGCGACACTGAGGTGGGGGTAGAGCGCATAGGACTGGAAGACCATCGCAACATCGCGATATTTCGGCAGTACGTCGTTGACCCGGTCGCTGCCGATGAAGATGGCTCCGGCAGTAACCTCCTCGAGGCCAGCGACCATGCGCATGGTCGTGGTCTTGCCGCAGCCCGAAGGTCCAAGCAGGACGAGAAATTCCTTGTCGCGCACCTCAAGATTGAGGTCGCTGACCGCAGTGAATGCGCCGAACTTCTTGATCACGCCATTGAAGACGACCGAGGCCATGGCTCACCCCTTGACCGCGCCGAACGAGATGCCGCGAACCAGGTGTTTCTGGACGACGAAGGCGAAGATCATGATCGGGATGCAGGCGGTGAAGCCGGCGGCGCTGATCTCGCCCCAATAGGTGTTGTACTGGGTGACGCGCCCGGCAATGCCGATCGGTAACGTCTGCGATCGTTCGGTCAGGGTCAGGATAAGGGCGAGCAGGAACTCGTTCCATGAAATGATCAGGCAAAAGATGGCGGTGGCCGCAAGCCCAGGGCGGGCGAGGGGCAAGGCGACATGCAGGAACGCGCCCCATCGCGTATCGCCGTCGACCATCGCCGCCTCCTCGAGCTCGACCGGCAGGTCCTGGAAATAGCTCTTCATCATCCAAGTCGCGAAAGGCAGGTTAAACGCCGTGTCGGCGATGATCACCGCAGGCTTGGTATTCAGCATGCTGAGATGGTTGAAGGCGATGTAGAGCGGGATAATCGTCACGATCGGCGGCATCATGCGCGTCGACAGGATCCAGAAGGATATCTGGTAGCGCCATCTGCCCGGGTACTGGAAACGGGCGAGCGCATAACCAGCCAGTGAGCCAAAGACGACCGAGACGAGCGTCGTCGAGACCGCGATGATCAGGCTGTTCAATGCGTAGATCAGGAAAGGCCGCTCAACGAAAGCGGCGTGGTAGTGCTTCAATGTCGGATTAGCGGGGACCCATTGCGGCGGTATCGAGAAGATATCGATGTCGTATTTGAACGAATTGGCTGCGATCCAGTAGACCGGGAAGAGGGTGATCACGAGCGCTACGGCGATCGTCGCATAGGCGGCGATGCGCTGGATTCCGATGCTCTTTCGCCGGTGCGCCATGGACCCTCTAGTCGGCAAGCCGCATCCGCTTGATGAACCAGGTGCTGAACGCGACAGTCGTGAACAGCACGAACAGCGATATGGCGGCCGCATAGCTGGGGTCGGCGAAGCGGTACGCCACCTGGTAAATGTAGAGACTGAGCGTCTTGGTCCGGTCGGCGGGGCCGCCGCCGGTCAAGATGAAGACGAGATCGAAGAGCCGCAGCGCGTCCATGATGCGCAAGAGAAGCGCGATGGCGATGACCGGCTTCAGGAACGGCAGTGTCAGATCCCAGAACTGCCGCCAGGCGGAGGCGCCGTCAATCGCTGCTGCCTCGTAGGGCTCGTCCGGCAGGCTGGCTAACCCGGCAAGCATCAGCAGGAACATGAACGGCGTCCATTGCCAGACGTCGGCGACGATCACTGAGAACATGGCGAGCCTGACGTCGCCGGCCCAGGCCTGGAGAGGCAGGCCGAGCCGGAACATGATCTCATTGAGCACGCCAAATTGCGGCTCATAGATGAGCTTCCATGTGATCGCGACCGCAATCGGCGGCAGCATCATCGGCAACATCAGAATCGTTTTCAGGAAATTCAGGCGCCGGATATATCGGTCGAGCAGCAAGGCGAGGCCGAGGCCGAGAAGGAACTCGGTGCCGACAGCGAAGACGGTAAACACCAGCGTGTTCCACAAGCCGACGTGAAACTGCTCGTCGGTGAGAAGCCGCAGAAAATTGTCAGCACCGGCAAATTGCCAGGGCAGGTCGGGATTCGGGCTGATCCGTGTTGCTGCCGCAACGATCATATAGATCGACGGGAATATCGTGAGCGTCAGGAGCACGAGCATGGCTGGCGCAAGCATCAGTACCCGGAGGTGGAGCTCAAACCACCGCTCGAACGAATTTCCGAACTTCGCACCGACAGAGACGGTCATCGGAAGTTCTATCCGTCATATCGGTCAATCATAGCATGGCGAACCCGAGAGCCAAAGCCGGCGCGGATGCGCTTGTGCTTACCCTGAGGCTGACCCGGCAAAAATGGAGCGACATCACCGATGTCGCTCCATTCAAATCACAATGCGGCAGCTACTTGATGCCGGTTATCTCTTCGACCGCCGCCTGGGACTTCTTCAGCGCCTCCTCCGGCGTTTCCGTGCCAGCTACGGCTTTGGAAAGTTCGATTCCGAATGCGTTCTCGATCTCGGGCCATTTCGGATGGCGCGGACGCGGCGTCGAGGCTTCGATCGCTTGCATGAGCACTGGATAATGCCGAAATTTTTCCTGTTTGGTCAGGCTGGCATCGGTGAAGATCGACTTGCGCACCGGCGGGTTGCCGCGCTCGGCCGAGATTTTCATCTGTTCCGGCGAGGTCGCCCACAGCATGAAGTCGAAGGCCTCCTGCTTGTTCTTAGCCGCAGCCATGATGCCCATCGTCCAGTGGCCGATTTCCGAGCTGCCCGCTTTGGTGCCCGCCGGGATAGGCGAGTAGGAGATCTTGCCGACCATCTTCGACTGGCTGGGGTCTTCGAAAGTCGCGACCCAGTTCGGCCAGTTGATCGACGAGGCTGCAGTGCCCGCGGCCAGGGCCTGGCCGACCTCGTTGGCGTTGTAGCTCTCGACACCCTTCGGCGAGACGTCGCGCAGCGCCATGAAGGTCTTCATCGCGGCGGCACCTTCGGGCGTGTCGATCGTCACTTTTGTCCGGTCACCGTTGAACATGTCGGCGCCGTACGACCAGAAGATCGGCATGAAGTCGGCGACGACGGGGTTGCCTTGGCCACCCCGGAAGACGTAACCGAAATAGCGACCGCCGCCTTTTTCGGAGAGTGCCTTGGCTGCCTTGAGCACGTCGTTCCAGGTCTTTGGTGTCGCGACGCCGGCTTCCTTGAACTTGGCGGCGTCATAGAAGAACATCTGCGCGTTTCCGACATAGGGCAGGCATACATAGGGGCCCTTGTTATAGGGATTGCGGCAGACTGCCAGAGACTTTGACAGGAAATCGTTGTCCGGACCTTCGAGCCCGGCCTTCTTGAAATATGGGGTCAGGTCCTCCAAGTGTCCGTTCTCAGCGAAGAATGGAATCCACGGATCATCCATCAATACGATGTCGAAGGCGCCCGATTTGGTCTGGCCGGCATTGGCCCCCTGTTCAAAAACGTTGCTATAGGGCGCCTGAACGATCTCGACTTTGGTGCCCTTCAGCTTTGCATAGTCGGCGGCAGCGGCTCTCAGGCCGTCGCCCTCGCTTCCCGAGGGAACGAGCACAGTTATGTCGGCCAACGCGTGTGTCGCTATCAGCGACGACAGCGCGAGGACTGCGGAGAAAAGAAATTTTCTGACCATCGTATTCCTCCCTTTTCCGCTCCAGCCTGTCGGCGGGCCGATGCCAGAACCGCTCGCACGCGTTTGACCGCTCACGAAGCGCGGCAGCGCTCCGTCGCAGTCGGCAACGTTTGAAGGGGGATGCGAACGGCGCAGGGGGCCACTTGGACCGCCAAAGCATCAATACTGCAGGGCAACTGGTGGGTCGTCACAACCCACATCTCCCGCAGGTGCACCGAGGTGCGCTACCTCCCATTTTAACAGCTTGGCTGCTTCAATTGAAGGGGATGCGGGCTCTACGGTGTTGCGTCCCGGTCGGTCGGCGCGAGAGTGTCGATCCCCGGGGCGGCGGCACTAGCCAGGAGAGCACCGTTGTTCGCGACGAACCGCTCCTGTCCGCGCCGAAGACGTTATCGTTCGAGCTGGTGCGCCTCTCCCCGCTGGAGCGCGTCGTGTTCGTGTTTTGCAACGCGTTCGATCTCACCTTCGACGAGATAGCCTCAGTGGCCGACCTGGAGGGACCGCAGCCTGACTTTTAAAAAAGACAGTTTTCGATTTCTGGAATTGGTTAAAGGATCGGGGAAAAAATCTGAATGAGAGGCATGCGAGTGCGCTGGGTTCCGTTTCCGCCAGCGATTTGTAGGCGCCGCCCTGCCTTCAGCGCTTGGTTACGGAGGGCAAGAAATTCATGGTGCAGCGCACAAAAATATTGCTATTGGGTTGTGTCGGTTTCATAAAATGAACGAGGCGCTTTTTTGGGGGTGTCCACTGAAGGATGGAAACTATGTCCACCGCTGAAAAAACCCCTGACACCACTGAAGGCACCGCCTTGCCGACCTTCGATCCGTCCAAGGCTGCGGCCGAGTTCCGCGCTGCCGCTGAAAAGGGCGTCGAACAGTCAAAAGAAGTTCTTGCCAAATTCAAGGCGGGCTCTGAAGAAGCCCAGAAGGCTCTCGAGTCGAGTTTCGAAACCGCCAAAGCCGTTGGCAGCGATCTGTCGTTGAAGACAATTGCCGTTCTGCGCGCCAATACTGAAGCCGCCTTCTCGCACTTTGAAGCCCTGGTTGCCGTTAAGTCGCCTTCCGAATTCGTTGAACTGCAGACCGCCTTCGTCCGCAAGCAGGTTGAAACGGCCGTCGAGCAGGCCAAGGAACTCCAGGCCGTCGCGACCAAAGCCGTGGTGGACGTATCCAAGCCGATCAAGTCTGCCTTCGAGAAGGCGGTCAAGGAACTCAAAGTCGCCTAGCTTTACGTCCGGGCGAGAGGCGGTCCAGCTTGGCCACGAGTACCGGACATTTCTGCCGGCGCGCCGTGGCCGGTTGAGGTCTTCAATCGAGAGCATGGGCGCAGCCCGACGGATATCGACTATCCGCCGGGCGAGCCGCCCTTCAGTGGTGATGGGCGGAGACGCTCTTGACGTATTGGGATACAAGTTCCCTCGGCGCCGACTGACCGACGTCGCCGACGCTGAGGATGCCGACCATACGCATGCTCTTGTTGATCACCGGCAACCTGCGGATTTTCAGTTCCTCCATGTGCCGCATGGCCTTGGCCAGATCGTCGTCTTCGCGGCAGCAGTGAATGCCGGTCGTCATGACATCGCGCGCTGTCGCGGTGCGGCTGTCGAAACCATCCTCCGCCAGTCCTTTGCAGACAATGTCGCGGTCGGTCACCATTCCGATCAGCCGGTCGTTCTCTCCGATGGGAATCGAACCGATATCCTCGGCTCGCATCAATTTCGCCAGTTCGGTGACAGCGGTTTCGGGGCTGACCCAGTCGACACCCTTGTGCATTGCGTCTTTGACTTTCATGGCGGACCTCCCTTTCTGAGGTTGGTGCATGTCCCTCTGGCTCATGTTACCGCGGACTGGATTTTCTGGAAACATGATGAGGTGCGCCGACACTGAACCGCTGAAGCATCGACGAGTACACTGAGTGCGTACCGATCGCCTTTCTCTTCAGACGGTCCAGCCGCTATTTCCTTCGGCACCCCCCGACGCCATGCCTCGGGTTAGAAAAGTCCTCACATTAGACACCTGCGAGTGACCGGCCCGAGCGGTACGGACGCGGCGTTGGTTCAGCGCCATGGTGATGCTTCGAAGGCTTGTGATACGGATCGCCGGATCGATCGGGAAGACCAGCCAAATGGCTTCGGCGAAGCGGCAGGTTCACGGATGGAGACGGCGCGTCCACGTGCGGCCTCGTTGTCTACGCACTGCCTGGCGCTCAGGGTGTTAGAGGATGGCACACAGTCAAGTCATTCTCCGAACGACCCAGAGTGACCGGCCCGCATGAGCGATCCCGGACAACAGTCGAAGGCGAGGATCATCTTTGAGCCGCTCAGCCTCGACCACATCAAGAAACAGGACCCGCTGATCGGTCTCGTTGGCGTTCAGCGTAATCCACCAGCGCTGATCCTCGCAGCAAAGCCCGGCCTCCGGATGTTCCTGGAGGTATTCAATCGCATATTCGGCGTCCACTTTTCTCGGTGCCGCATCCACGGACATTTGCTCTTTCCTCCGCCGTCGGCGATCACTTAGGGACTATACCTGATGATAGAGTCTGTTGCAGTGAGAAATCAAAACCTAAAGCGCATGGAGCGAATCTGAAAGATCGCGACGCGCTTTAAATCTTTGTTTCGATGCATGTCGTTTTCCCCAAAACCGCTGCACACTTTTGGGCGACATGACCGTGCGAAGGATCGACCTGGCGATCAGGCTCTTGATAGCGAGCCGCCAAACCATCCATAGGCGTCCTTGACGCTCACGTCGCTTTGCCGGCCACCGCGTCCATTCCCATCTCCTCCTCCGAAATGTCGTCGAACGAGGCGTAGTTCATGTTGTAGAGGCGGGCGTAGAGGCCCTTTCGTTCCATCAATTGATCGTGGTTGCCGCTTTCGACGATCTCGCCGTTCTGCAGCACGATGATGCGGTCGGCGCCACGGATGGTGGCCAGCCGGTGGGCGATGACGAGCCCGGTCCGGCCTTCCAGCAGCTTTACCAGCGCCTTTTGGATCAGCATCTCGGTGTAGGAATCGATGCTGGCAGTGGCCTCATCGAGCACAAGGATCTTGGCGTCGGCCACCAGAGCCCGCGCGAAGCTGATCAACTGCCGCTGGCCGAGCGAGAGATTGCCGCCGCGCTGCTCGAGCTCGGTGTCGTAGCCGTCGGGCAGATGCTCGATGAAGTCGTGCGCGCCCACGGCCTTTGCCGCGCGGACCACCTCCTCTCGGGTAGCATTGGTCTTGTGGTAGCGGATGTTTTCCAGCACCGTTCCGGAAAACAGAAACGGCTCCTGCAGGACCATCGCCATCTGTTCGCCGAGCGAATCCTGCGTCAGGTCGCGCACGTCGTGCCCGCCGACCAGCACCTGACCCGACCACACATCGTAGAAGCGGTGCGCCAGCGCCATGGAGCTCGACTTGCCCGAGCCGGTCGGACCGACAAGTGCGACGGTCTCGCCCGGATTGACGCGGAAGCTGACGTTCTTCAGCACCGGCTGGTTCCGCCGGTAGCCGAAGGTGACGTTCCTGAACTCGACCGAGCCGTCCATGTCGCGCGACAGCGCCACCGCGCCTTGCCTGTCGCTGACGTCCACCGGCACGTCGAGCACTTCGGAGATGCGCTGTCCCGAGGCCATGGCGCGCTGCATGACGCTGTACTGCATGGTCAGCGAGCGGATGGGGTCGAAGAAGCGCTGGATGTAGAACAGGAACGCCACCATGACGCCGATGTCGAGGCCGTGCGACAGCACCATCGAACCGCCGACGACGATGACCGTCGCCATGGCCATGCCGGTCAGCGTATCGACGATCGGCACCATCACCTGCGCATATCTGGCCGACCTCAGATGGGCATTGAGATTGGCCAGCACCTTCTCGTCATAGAGGTCGAAATTGACGTGCTGGCGCTCGAGGCTTTGCACGGTGCGCACGCCGTGAATGCCTTCGGCCAGCGCGCCGTTGGCGATCGAGTTGGTTTCGTGCGCGGCCATGAAGGCGACCTTGGCGCGCGGCAGCCAGAACAGACGCACGATGAACAGCATCGGCATGGTCGAAAGCGTCAGCAGCCCGAGCCGGAAATCGAGCCACAAGAGCACGCTGACGATGCCGAACAAGAGCACGATGTCGCCCACAGACATGACGGACGTTTCGAGGAACTCCTGCATCGAATTGACGTCGCCCTGCAGGCGCGACATCAGCCGGCCGACCTCGGTCTTGTCCATGAAGCTCAGCGAGACCCGCTGCAGATGGCCGAACATGGCGCGGCGCAGGTCGGAGAGCACATTCTCGGCCACCTTGCCGACGACGCTTTCCTGCACATAGCTCGCCGCATAATTCATAAGGATGACCGCCGAGAAAGCGGCGGTCGCCCAGGCCATGACCGAACGGTCGAGCCTGCCCGGCGCCATGCCGTGGTCGATGGCGTAGCGGATGACCAGAGGGATCGCCAATTGCGTCAGCGTGAACACCAGCACCGCGGCGACCGAGATGAAAATCCGGGTCTGATACGGCCTCACGAAGCTCCAGATGCGCCGCACGATGCGCGGATCGTAGGCCTTGCCGAAAACCTCCTCCTCGTCGCGGTGCGAGCCGACGACCGCCTTCGCCGGACGCCCGCTGGTGTCTTCCTTCTCGTCGTCGCGCGGGTCCGACATCACGCGGCTCCCAGTGCTGCGGGCCGGTCGTCGTCGGGTCGCAGCTGCAGGTCGTAGAGCGCGCGATAGCGTCCGCCTAAGGCCAGCAATTCCTCATGCGTGCCGCGTTCGACGATCCTGCCGCCCTCGACGAACAGGATCTCGTCGGCATGCATCAGCGAGCCCAGCCGGTGCGAGATGATCAGCGTCACGCGGTCCTTGGCGAAGCGCTTCATCGCCGCCCGGATGCGCTGTTCGGTGCCGGCATCGATGGCCGCGGTGGAATCGTCGAACACCAGCACCGAAGGCCGCAGCATCAGGCTGCGGGCGATGGTCAGACGCTGCCGCTGGCCGCCGGAAAGCGAGGCGCCGCGTTCGCCGACGATCGTGGTGTAGCCGGCCGGCAGCCCGATGATGTAGTTGTGCAACTGGGCATACTCGGCGGCTTGGCCGATACGGGTTTCGCGTGCCCAGGGATTGCCGTAGGCGATGTTGTTCTCGATCGAGGTCGTGAACAGGAAGGCGTCCTGCTGCACGACGCCCACCGCCTTGCGCAGCGACCGCAGCGTGACCGCGCGGATGTCCTGGCCGTCGATGGTGATAGCGCCCGAGGTCACGTCGTAGAAGCGTGGGATCAAATGCGCGATGGTCGACTTGCCGCTGCCGGGCGGGCCGACGATGCCGATGGTCTGGCCGGGCCTCGCCTCCAAGGAAATGCCGGACAATGTCGGCCGCCCAGTTGAACCTGCATAACAGAAGCCGACATCGTCGAAGCGCAGCACGCCTTCGGTGACGACCAGGTCGCTGGCGCCCGGCACGTCCTTGATGTCGAGCTCGGTGTCGAGCAGCTCGAACAGCCGCGTGCCGCAGGTCGAGGCGCGTGCGAACGAGTTGACCATCAGGCCAAGCTGGCGCACCGGCATCTGCAGGATGGTCATGAAGGTGAGGAACTGAGCCAGCGTGCCGACGCTGATTTGACCCGACATCACCTTCTGGCCGCCGAACCAGAGCACAAGGCCCATGGCCGCCAGGAACGAGAAGTTCATGGCGCTGGTGTTGCTGACGCGGATATCGACGCGCTGGCTGGCGAGGTCCAGCGCGTCCTGCTTGGCGCGGTCGAATTTCTTAAGCTCATGGCGCTGCGCAGCAAAGGCGCGCACGACACGGATGCCGCCGAGATTCTCGTCCATCACCCGGCTCAGCACCGACAGGCGCTCCTGCAGCGTCAGCCAGGTGCTGCGCAGCCGCAACTGGGTGACGGAGGATCGCCAGGCGACGAACGGCACAAAGCTCAGGCTGAGCAGCCCGAGCACGAGATCGGTGCTGATCAGCAGATAGGCGCCGACGCCGATCAGCACGCCGAGCAGGAACACGCGCAGGACGCCGGTGGAAAAGAACATGCGCACGCCGTCGAGATCGAGCAGCCCGAGCGTAATCAGATCGCCGGTATGGACCCGGTCGTGGAAGGCAAAGCTCAGCCGCTGGATCTTCTCATAGAACGCCAGGCGCAGCTCATAGCCGGTCCGATGGCCGACGGCCTCGCCATAGTAGTTCTGCGCCATGGTGAAGAGGCCGCGCAGCACGCTGACGACCAGCAGTGTGAGCGCCGTGTTCCAAAGCGCCTGTTGCGCGGCGGTGCCGGCGCCCACGGCCATCACGCCTTGCGCCTGATCGATGGCGCGCCCCAGCAGGCGTGGAATGAGAAGCTGCAGCGTCGCGGCAATGAAGGTCGAGACGATGGTGATCGCGACTTGCCAGGGATGGCGCAGCGTCATGCGCATGATGCGCAGCAGGGTGCTGAGCCCCTTGCCCCAGGAGGCTTCCGCCACATGGGCAAAGGACTTGCCGCGCTCCGGCGCGCTGCTTTTTGCATCCGTATGCAAAGGAAAATATCCAAACCGATCCGGACATTAGCCCGGACGAATGAAACAGACTCAGTCTGAGCGATGTGATGTTACGCGTGCCCGACTTGAGCGTTCAAGGGCCAATGAAGGCATCGCACTGTGCCTGTTGAAGGCGACTATAGGCTTCCGATCCGATGGTTGCCTGCCTCACCTGACGCGACGGAAAGAAGCAGGACGGCGTCCGGAGTCGACATTGCGTGAGGATATCACTATATAGCGGCGGCTTTCGGCTTCTCGCCCTGGGTGCGCCTGCGAGATCGCCGTAAATGCGTTGCGTGTTGTGACGGAAATCGGTTCGAAAAACCGGGAAAAAGCAAACAGAAACAATAGTGCGGATCTTTGACGGTCCTGGCCAAGCATCATCACCCTCACCAATCAGAACGTGTTCCCTGAACCCTCCAATTCCTCCCGCTGCGTGGACCTCGGGCAAGAAGTCTTGCCGGTCGAGGCCGACTCGGGTTCCAATGGGGCGTGCATCCGTTGGGGGCGTTCATGACTACCAACCGGCATTGCCGCTAGGGAAGAAGCAGTATGAGTGAACATGCGATCGAATTCTTGCGCGGATGGATTGGCGAGAAAGTCCAGTGCCCGCATTCGCCGGCCAGGATCGAGAAGCAGGCCGAAACCCTCGCTGAGGAGTGCTGCGCCAAGGCAGCCGAGGAAGGCATCCTTCTGGAAGACATCCAGGAAGAGGTCGGTGACATCAAGGAACTGATCGCATCGCGTCTCGAGGAAGTCGCCGAGGAGAACGAGCACGAAACGCAGCCGGACAAGCCGTCCGAGTAAGATACCCGCCCGCCGGAAAACCCGGCATTCTCCTGCAAACGAGCCGAGCGTCTAGCTTAAAGCATGTCTCCCGAAAGTGGGAACCGGTTTCGGGACAAAGACATGCGTAAAATCAGAAACTAAAGCGCAAGGAGCGAATCTGAAAGATCGCGACGCGCTTTAGCCGGACTTGTTCTTCAGCCATCCCGTTGGCAGCGCCGGCACGAAATTGCCGTCGCGCCCCGTCATGTCCTCATTGGCGGTGAGCGCGTTGAGGATCGCTTCCTCCACCCCTTGCACCACCGCGTCGAAGAACGGATCGATATCGACGTCCGGGATGAAATCCGCGCGGGCTATGCGGCCTGAAGCCGCCAGCGCTGCCTCGGGATTGGCGGTCGAGAAGGCGAGAAAAATGTCGCCCGAGCTGTGATAGCCATAGCCGCCGGTCATGGCGATGCCGAGCGGCACGCGCCTCGCCAGCCGTTTCATCTGGTGCGGCAGGAACGGCGCGTCGGTGGCGACGATGGCTATGATCGAACCCTTTTCGGCGCGGGGCGTGCGTTCGCGGATCGCCGGCTCGGTGAGTTCCGGTCCGACGCGCCGGCCGCGAATGGTGAAATTATGCCGCCTGCCGAAATTGGCCTGCACGAAAACGCCGAGCGTGTAGCCTCTGTCTTGCCACTCGACGATCCGCGAGGCGGTGCCTGACCCTGCCTTGAAGCCGAACGAGATCATGCCGGTGCCGCCGCCGACGCTGCCTTCCTCGATGGCGCCGCTAGTTGCGCCGTCGAGCGCTGAGGCGACATGATCGAAGCCGACATGGTGGCCGTTGATGTCGTTGAGGAAGCCGTCATAGGTCTCCGCCGACACCGGCAGGCCCCAGGCGCTGTCGAGCGCTGCCGGCAGCACCCGGCTCATCCAGTGCAGCGTGCCGTCGCGCGTGACACCGCAGGAATGGGTGTTGGTGATGGTGATCGGCAGGTTGAAGGCGCCGGTCTCCTCGATGATATGCGTGCCGGTGAGTTCGCCATTGCCGTTCTGGCTGAACACGCCGGCGAACACCCGCGTGGCGAGCTCGCCAGGCGGCCTCGGCAGGATCGCGGTCACGCCGGTGCGCACCGGTCCCTTGCCGACCTGGAGCGGCCCGTCGCCGGCAATCAGCGTCGTGTAGCCGACCGCGACCCCCGGCACGTCGGTGATGGCGTTGAAGCGGCCGGGCGTGCCGTCCAGCGCTATCTCGAACGAGCGCAGGCGCGGCTTGCCGGAAGGCGTGCGAAGATGCGGGTGGTGGCTGCTCATGCTCAGAACAACGAGCCTTGATTGCCCGGCTCCTTGGGCTTGGTCGAGGGCTTGGCGGCCAGCTTCGGCCGCGCCCCGCCGCTGGTGGCGATGGCCTCTGCATTGCCGTCGGCGAATTCCAGTTGCAGCACCGCCCCCGGCGCCAATTCGGCGACCCGCTTGATGACGGCGCCATCGGCATCCTTGACCAGCGCGAAGCCGCGCGCCAACACGGCCTTGTGCGACAGCGTGGCGAGCAGCCGGTCGGCTTGGGTCAGCGCCGCACGCAGCCGGTCCAGCCGCCGCTCCATCGCCTGCTCCTGACGGCGGGTCAGCCCGGCCAGCGTGTCGGCCAGCAGCTTCTGCCGCCTGACGATCGGCGCCGGCGACAGCCTTGCCGCGTTGCGCTGGAAGCGCGCCCGGCCTTGGCGCACGATGGCGAAGAAGGCGGCGCGTGCGCGGGCGATGTCGCGGCCGGTCAGCGTGCGCGTCTCGTTGAGCCGGCGCGACAAGGTCGCCGGCGTCAGCCGCTGCCGATCCAGCCGTGCGCGCTTGCGCTCGATGCTCACCGTCAGCCCACGGCCCAGCCGGCTGGTCGCCTCGTCGAAACGGCGGCGCGGCAGCGCGAGCAATTGGTCGGGCGAGGGGAGCGCGCGCGCCGCGGCGCGCACGGCCTGGCGCTTACGTTCGAGATTGCGCGAGGCGCAGGCGTTGAGCCGCGCGCCGAGGCTTGCAAGCGTGGCCTCGAGATCGGCCTTGACGGGCACAGCGATTTCGGCGGCGCCCGTGGGCGTCGGCGCGCGCATGTCGGCGACGAAGTCGATGAGCGTCCAGTCGGTCTCGTGGCCGACGGCCGAAATTATCGGGATGTGCGAGTCAGCGACGGCGCGCGCCAGCCCTTCGTCGTTGAATCCCCAAAGGTCCTCCAGGCTGCCGCCGCCGCGTGCCACGATCAGGAGATCGGGTTGCCGCGCGGCGCCGTCCCAGGTGAGCGCGTTGAAGCCGTTGACGGCGGCTGTCACCTCCTTGGCGGTTGTCTCGCCCTGGACCCTCACCGGCCAGACCAGCACGTGAAGCGGAAACCGATCCTTGATGCGGTGGATGATGTCGCGGATCACCGAGCCCGTCGGCGAGGTGACGACACCGATGACGCGCGGCATGAACGGCAGCCGCCGCTTGCGCCCGGTATCGAACAGGCCCTCGGCCTGCAGCCGCCGCTTGCGCTCTTCCAGCAGCGCCATCAGTGCGCCGGCACCCGCCGGCTCGAGATTGTCGATGACGATCTGGTAGTTGGATTTGCCGGGATAGGTGGTCAGCCTGCCGCTGGCGATCACCTCCATCCCTTCCTCGGGGCGGAATTTCAGCCTGGACATCGTGGTCTTCCACACCACGGCGTCTATCCGCGCGCGGTCGTCCTTCAGCGCGAAATAGGCGTGACCGGAAGAATGCGGACCGCGATAGCCGGAAATCTCGCCGCGCACCCGCACATTGCCGAAGGCGTCCTCGACCGTGCGCTTCAGCGCGCCGGAAATCTCGCTCACCGTATATTCGGTGGCGTTGCTGCGTGATTCGGTTGCTGCTTCGCTCATAACGTGATTGGGGAACGCTTATCGGGCCGCGTCAAGGTAGGGAACAATCCTTCCTGGCGCTGCCCGGGCCTGTCTTCGTCCGACGTCTCGGGGCGGACGGCCTACCAGCCAGGCAGGATCTGGTTTGCCTTGGTCCGTTTCATCTTGGCGAAGGCGAGTGCCGCGAAGTCGAAGCTTCCCGTTTCCTCGCCGACCGGCACCGAGATGTTGTCGAGGCTTTCCGCGATATGGCGGGCGAGCGCATCGACGATCTCCGGCTGCGAAGTCTGGCCGCGCATGATGCCGATGCGGCAGTCCGGCAGCGCGTCGAATCCGTCGGCCTCGCCCAGCACGCGCATGCCGGGCCTGAGCGCGCATTCCGGCAGCACCGAGATGGCGAGGCCGGAAAGCACGGCGGCGGTGATAACGGTCGCCGAGAAGCTGGAGAAGAGCACGCGGTACTCGCGGCTCTGCCGGTCGAGCACGTCGACCGCGGCGCGCCGCCAGACGCAGTTCGGCCGGCCGAACGCCATCGGCAGGATCTCCTGCTCATGCGTGGCATGGTTGGCCGAGGTGACCCACAAAAGCGGCTCGCGCCGCACCACTTCCGACTGGCCGCGCGTGTCGTTGTGCGTCACCAGCGCGAGATCGAGATTGCCGCGCTTGATGTGCTCGACCAGTCCCGGCGTCGGCTCGCAGATGACGGTGAGCTCGACGCGCGGGTTGGAGCGCGAGAAGCGCGCCATGATCTCGGGCAGGAAGCGGTCGGCGTAGTCGTCCGGCGTGCCGATGCGGATCGTGCCTTCGAGCCGCTGGTCGTCGAAGGCGGCTAAAGTCTCTCGGTTGAGGTAGATCAGCCGCCTCGCATAGGAAAGCAGCCTGTCGCCTTCCTCGGTCAGCTTGTTGGTGCGGCCGTCCTTTTCGAACAGCGGCTTGCCGATCCGCTCCTCCAGCCGGCGCATCTGCATCGACACCGCCGACTGCGTTCGGTGCACCTCTTCGGCAGCGCGGGTGAAGCTGCCGGTGTCGGCGATCGAGATGAAGGTCTGCAACTGATCGAGATCGAGCGGCGCTTTCATCGGTTCAATCCATCATTGATGTTGATGCTAAAGATTAGAAACATTCGTTGGATTAATCAATCGATCGATGGCAAATTGGCAACATCCACATGAAGGCATGTGTATCGAGACCGGAACGGCGCTCCTCCCAAGGCGCCGATTGATTGGTTTCGTCCGCTCTGTCCCCGAAGGAGACTGCCATGACCACGTTCGAATTCGCCACCCAGACCCCGCGCATCACCACGCGTCCGGCTGTTGCGACGCGTGTGCTCAATGCGGTCGCCGATACCTATCGCGCCTGGAAAAATCGCCGCGCCTTCTATCGCCTCGGCGAGATGTCGGATGCCGAGCTTGCCGATATCGGGCTCACCCGCGCCGACCTCCACGTCGCCGTCGCGGTGCCCTTCGGCCGCGACCCGACGGCGAAGCTGCGCGCCATCGCCAGCGACCGCGCCGACACGGTCGAGGATATCGCGCGCAAGGTGGCCTGATCGGCTGCGCTGACTGCATTTTCGGTCGCCTTTGAACCCTTTGAAGGCTCGGCGCGACCAAGCTTCATGCAGGCTCCCACACTCCCAGCCGGTTCCCCGCCGGCCTGCCTGCACATTGCCCGGTTCCCCTCCAGGACCGGGCATTTTTCTTTTGGGCGTCCCTACCGCCGATCCATGCCGCGCTTGAACTGGTCGAAGATGCTCTCCATCCCCTCTGATACTCGTCGCGCTGCTGCGCGCCGGTCTCGAACATCCTGCCGAAAATGTCGTCGAACGGGTTTCGCGGCCGGCCGCTCGGATGGTCTGCGGCTGCGGCGGCTGACTCTGTTGGGTTGGCGCTGCTGCGGCTGTTGCGCGCCGGCTGCCCGCCCGGCAAGCCCAGTCCGCCGCCTTGGCGCAGCATCTCCTCAAAATCTTGCCGAGCGGACTGTCGCCATAAGGGTTTTGCGTCTGCGTCGGCTGCGTTTGCTGCTGCCGGCCCTGCGGCTGCTGCGCGCCGCCGCCGAACATGTCCTGCAGCACTTGCCGAGCGGGTTGTCGCCGTAAGGGTTCGGCGCCTGCTGCGGCTGGCTTTGCGGTTGCTGCGCGCCACCGCCGAACATGTCCTGCAGGACCTTGCCGAGCGGGTTGTCGCCTGCCGGTGTCGGCGATCGAGATGAAGGTCTGCAACTGATCGAGATCGAGCGGCGCTTTCATCGGTTCAATCCATCATTGATGTTGATGCTAAAGATTAGAAACATTCGTTGGATTAATCAATCGATCGATGGCAAATTGGCAACATCCACATGAAGGCATGTGTATCGAGACCGGAACGGCGCTCCTCCCAAGGCGCCGATTGATTGGTTTCGTCCGCTCTGTCCCCGAAGGAGACTGCCATGACCACGTTCGAATTCGCCACCCAGACCCCGCGCATCACCACGCGTCCGGCTGTTGCGACGCGTGTGCTCAATGCGGTCGCCGATACCTATCGCGCCTGGAAAATCGCCGCGCCTTCTATCGCCTCGGCGAGATGTCGGATGCCGAGCTTGCCGATATCGGGCTCACCCGCGCCGACCTCCACGTCGCCGTCGCGGTGCCCTTCGGCCGCGACCCGACGGCGAAGCTGCGCGCCATCGCCAGCGACCGCGCCGACACGGTCGAGGATATCGCGCGCAAGGTGGCCTGATCGGCTGCGCTGACTGCATTTTCGGTCGCCTTTGAACCCTTTGAAGGCTCGGCGCGACCAAGCTTCATGCAGGCTCCCACACTCCCAGCCGGTTCCCCGCCGGCCTGCCTGCACATTGCCCGGTTCCCCTCCAGGACCGGGCATTTTTCTTTTGGGGCGTCCCTACCGCCGATCCATGCCGCGCTTGAACTGGTCGAAGATGCTCTCCATCCCCTCTGATACTCGTCGCGCTGCTGCGCGCCGGTCTCGAACATCCTGCCGAAAATGTCGTCGAACGGGTTTCGCGGCCGGCCGCTCGGATTGGTCTGCGGCTGCGGCGGCTGACTCTGTTGGGGTTGGCGCTGCTGCGGCTGTTGCGGCGCCGGCTGCCCGCCCGGCAAGCCCAGTCCGCCGCCTTGGCGCAGCATCTCCTCAAAAATCTTGCCGAGCGGACTGTCGCCATAAGGGTTTTGCGTCTGCGTCGGCTGCGTTTGCTGCTGCCGGCCCTGCGGCTGCTGCGCGCCGCCGCCGAACATGTCCTGCAGCACCTTGCCGAGCGGGTTGTCGCCGTAAGGGTTCGGCGCCTGCTGCGGCTGGCTTTGCGGTTGCTGCGCGCCACCGCCGAACATGTCCTGCAGGACCTTGCCGAGCGGGTTGTCGCCATAAGGATTGGGCGCCTGTTGCGGCGCCTGACGCGGCTGCGGCGCCTGCACGCCGCCTCCCGCCTGGCGCATCATCTCCTCGATGATCTCGCCGAGCGGATTGCCGCCGCCGCCGAAGCCGCCGGCGGCTTGCATCTGGTTGTTGGTCTGTTTGAACAGCCCGCCCATCATCATCGATGCCATGGCGGGCAGCATCTGCTGCAGCACCTGCTGGCTGAGCCCGGTCGCCTGTGCGGCCTGGGCAGCGACGGCGCGCGACAGGTCCTTCGAGCCGAACAGATGGCCCAAAATGCCGTTGCCTTCATCGACGCCTTGCGGCGAGAAGGCCCGGGTCGCGTCCTCGAAATATTTGGCGTGCTGGCCGCTCGCCATCGCTGTCATGAAGGCGCCCATCCCGTAAGGATCGGCGGTGTTGCGCTGGAGCCCTTGCGAGAAGGCGGGCAGCAGTGCCTGCACCGCGGCCTGCGCCTGCTGTTGCGAGAGGCCGAATTGCTGGGCCAGCGCCTGCATGCCGCTGCCGTTCTGGGCTTGTGCAAAGATATCGAACAGGGAAGGCATCGGATTCTCCTCCGGGAATATCCTAGTCGGAGAAACCTAGTTCGTTTCCATTCCTGATTGAAGCAGCTTTTGCCGCGCCACCGTCAAGCGGATGCCGGACGGTTAATAGGCATATTCCATGAACACCGGCTCGATCGAGCCGCCCCAGCGCGTGTGGTAGGCCGACAGCATCTCCTCGGCGCTGGTGGTGCCGCGCGCCACGACTTCGTCGAGCGTGTTGAGGAACGAGGTCTCGTCATAGCCGTCGCGGTTCTTCTTGCAGCGGTTCTTCAGCCCCATCCGCGCAATGGCGAGCACGTCGCGGGCAACCTCGCGCAAGGTGGCGTTGCGGAACGGCGCCGAAATGCCGTGCTCCGGCACCGCGTTGCGCATCGCCAGTGCTTCCTCGTAGGTCCAACTCGATGTCAGCGTCTCGGCCGCATCCAGCGCTTGCTCGTCATAGAGCAAACCGACCCAGAAAGCCGGCAGGGCGCAGATGCGCCGCCACGGCCCGCCATCGGCGCCGCGCATTTCGAGGAAGCGCTTCAGCCGCACATCCGGGAAGAGGGTCGACAGATGGTTTGCCCAGTCGCCCATTGTCGGCAGCCCATCAGGCACTTGCGCGCGCGCGGCCCCCGCCATGAATTGGCGGAACGTATAGCGCGTCATGTCGTGATACTGCCCGTCGCGGATGACGAAATACATCGGCACGTCGAGCGCCCATTCGACATAGTCGGCAAAGCCGAAATCCGGCGCGAAGCAGAACTCCAGCATGCCCGAGCGCTGGTTGTCGGTGTCGCGCCAGATGTCGCCGCGCCAGCTCTGCAGCCCATTCGGATGGCTCTCGGTGAAAGGCGAATTGGCGAACAGCGCCGTCGACAGCGGCTGCAGCTTCAGCGACACCTGCATCTTGCGGCGCATGTCGGTCTCGCTCTCGAAGTCGAGGTTAACCTGGATCGTGCAGGTGCGGTACATCATGTCGAGGCCCTTCGATCCGACCTTCGGCATGTAGCGGGTCATGATCTCGTAGCGCGACTTCGGCATTTTCGGCGTTTCGGCGAGCGACCATTTCGGGCTGCCGCCGAGGCCGAGGAAGCGGATGCCCAGCGGCTCGGCGATCTCGCGCACCTGCGCCAGATGCGCGTTGCCCTCGCGGCAGGTCTGATGGATCGATTCCAGCGGGGCGCCGGAGAGTTCGAACTGCCCGCCCGGTTCCAGCGAGATCGCGCCCTGGCCGGTCGGCTCGACCAGGCCGATGATGCGGCCGGCATCCATGATTGGATCCCAGCCGAGCTTTTCCTGCATGCCTTCGAGGATGGCGCGGATGCCGCGCTCGCCGCCATAGGGCACCGGCGCGTTGCCGTCGACATAGAAGGGGAATTTCTCGTGCTCGGTGCCGATCCGCCATTTGTCGCGCGGCTTGTTGCCCGCGGCCAGGTAGCCGACGAGTTCGTCGATGCCTTCGATGGGACTGGTATCGGTTGTGTCGCGCGCCATGAGAAAGCCCTCCCGCCGCATGACCCCGAAAATCGGCTTCGATTTTCGGAAAGGATCATGCGGCCAAACCAAAGTGCTACAGCGTCCTTTACGCGTCCGAAAGGACGCGCGGCGCTGTAGGAGGTCAGCCGACCGCCGGGCGCTAGATGGACGAAATGTCAGTAGCCGATCAAGCGAAAAATCCTGAGCCACCGCTCAACTGGATTTGATATGCATGGCTTCTGCCCCGGGCAATCGCTTCAGGTCACCCTCTCATTTTCCGAGTGCCGGCGCCGCCCCTCACCTGCCTGCCGGCATCCTCTCCCCGTATAGTGACGGGGAGAGGGCGCTGTCGTTGCCGGTTTCGCCAATTGCCAGCATTGCAGAAAAGGCGCCGAGGGTGCGGACAGCCCCTTCTCCCCGTCACTATACGGGGAGAAGTGCCCGGCAGGGCGATGAGGGGCAGCGCTGACCTCGATAATTGGCGATCTCAAGTTGGAAACGTCGTGCGGTCCTTCTCTTCTCACTATGCGCACGTTGGCGGACAAGAAGGATCCTTCACCAGTCGCCGATCGTCGCCTGCATCACCGCAAGGGCTGCCACCGCAGCCGTATCGGCACGCAGGATGCGCGGCCCGAGCGGGATGGCGGTGACGAAGGGCAGGGCTCTCAGCATCTTGCGCTCGTCATCGGAAAAGCCGCCTTCCGGCCCGACCAGCAGCGCGAGTTTTTTCTCCCGCACCTTCTGCAGGGCCGGCAGCGGGTTGTTGGTCGAGGCGTCCTCGTCGCAGAAGATCAGCCGCCGTTCCTTGTCCCAGCCGCCGAGCAGCCGCTCCAGTTTTTCGGCCTCTCGTACGTCCGGCACGGCCAGGATGCCGCATTGCTCGGCCGCCTCGACAACGTTGGCGCGCAGCCGCTCGATGCCGGGCTTTGCCACTTGTGTGTGCTGGCTGATGACCGGCTGCAGGATGCCTGCGCCCATCTCCACCGCCTTCTGCACCAGATAGTCGAGCCGGCCTTGCTTCAGCGGTGCGAAGCAATAGACCAGATCGGGCAGCGGCGGCTGCGGCCGCTGGAGCGAAAGCACCTTGAGCCGGACCGCCTTCTTGGATCTGGCGGCGATCGAAGCCGACCATTCGCCGTCGCGGCCGTTGAAGAGAAGAAGCTCCGCGCCTTCGCCGAGCCGCAGCACATGCGCGAGGTAATGGCTCTGCTGCTGTCCCGCCTCGAATTCGAGGCCCGGCCCAAGATCGTCCGGCACGAACAGCCGCTGCATTTTGTAATTGGCGCGCATCGCCGAGCAATGGGCGAGGCGCGGGGTGGCGTCAAGTATCGGCGGAGGGATGCCAGACCGGCGCGTAGCCTTGCCCCAGCACTGAAACGCTCGTGGCAGGCGTGAGTAGCCGCAGAGACCGCCCCGCTAGGTGGTCGAAGACTATGGGAGCGGCATAGCCTGCGAACGACCATTCGAATGCTTTGCCAGCGCGTAAAGCGTAGACGGTGTCGCCGTCAGCGACCATTGTTCCATCGGGCAAGCCACCGAACTCAGCGACGGACACGGCTGGCGGCCGCCCGCCCGAAGCCAGTCGTTCCTTGTGCAGCCGCTTGTCGACCATCGGTGCGCGGGGCGCGGCAATGTCGAACGCCTCGCCGAAGCGCCGCACGAAATCGCTCGCCCGTTCGCGGCGGCAGAAGAAGCAGGGCCGGTGGCCGGCGGCCAGCGCCGTCACCTCGTCGAGGAAGAACAGCTCGGTCCAGCCCGCCTTTCCACCCAATTGGTCGTCACTTTGGCGGTTGCGACCCATCGGCTCGCGCCGCACGTTGCGAAACTCGCAGGCGCAGATGATCCAGGCCGACAAGGCCCAGCGCTTCCTCAGAAGCGTCTTCGTTGCGGGATCGTGGATGATGCCGCGATTGCCCATGAACAGGCCGCGCTCGGGCACGGCGTGGATGGCGCCGAACGGATCGACCCGGTTCTGCAGTGGCATAGCTTTCTCTCCGGCGCGCAGCTTGGCTGAAATAGAGGCGGCATGATATCGCTCGCCCCAGCATTTTCATGTCAGCAGGATTTCCGATGCGGGTGCTGGTGGTCCAGAACTACGACAATACCGGCCTCGGCCAGGTCGGCGCCGCGCTTGCCGAGGCCGGCGCCGAGCTCGACCTGCGCCGCCCCTACCAGGGCGACCCGCTGCCGCGGGACGCGAACGGTCACGATGCCTTGGTGTTGCTGGGCGGCGGGCAGAATGCGCTGGCCGACCATGACTATCCCTATTTTCCAGCCCTGCTCGAACTGACGCGCGATTTCGCCGGCAAGGACCGGTCGGTGCTCGGCATCTGCCTGGGCGGCCAGCTCCTCGCCCGCGCCTTCGGGGCCGAGAACCATATCGGCAGGGCGGTTGAATTCGGCTGGCACGGCGTGTCGCTGACGGCGGAAGCCAAGGCCGATCCGGTGCTCGGCGCCTTGCCGGAAAAATTCCCGATCTTTCAATGGCACGACGATACGTTCGACCTGCCTGAGGAGGCCGTACGGCTTGCCGGCAACGATGTCGCCCAGAACCAGGCCTTTCGCATCGGCCGCGCCGTCTACGGCTTCCAGTTCCATTTCGAGGCGGACCGCCCGCTGGTGCGCGACTGGAGCACCTCCTTCGCGACGCTGATCGCCGATCGTCATCCCGACTGGGCCGGCAAGCTCGATGACGAGATGGCTCGCAACGGGCCCGATGCCGACGCCGCGGGGCTCGCCATTGCCCGCGCCTGGGTGGCGACGATCTGATCGTCTCGCCGACCGCTTCGCCAAGCGTGACATAATTGGCACGCGACGGCGGTTCCGCCTGGGGAAAACCTGCTTCGTCCTTGGCCTGTGCTCGCTCGCCATCCTAGAAGGCGCGCGCTCTGTATCGTCCGTGCAACCGCGATGAACCTCTTGTGTGATCCAAGCGACACACCGGCGATACAGAATCTGCCTAGAAGCGCGAAATCGTCGAAACATTGAGACGCATTTTATCGTTTCAACGCATTGGTAACCGCCTCGTGCACAGATGCAGAAAGCTCAACCAGAGATGACGTCCGTGAAAGCAGCGCTTTTGTCCTTTGTCATGCTGTCTGCCATAGTCGTGTGCGGCCTCGGCATTTATTCCGCCGACGCGGCCAACAATCATCAGGCCGTTGACGGCTACGGCGTCACCGCCGCGCTTCGCTAAGGCCTGATCCTTTCCGAGAAACGGAAAGCCGATCCCACAGTCGGGATCATGGCTAGAACGCTTTTCCCTGCACGGCCAGGATACGCTTGTCGCCGCCATTGATGGCCAGCGCGCTCAGCGTTCCCGATTGCCAGGCGAGCGTGTCGACATTGACGCGGTTGGCCATCACCTCGGCCTCCGGCACGGGTGTATGCCCGTGCACGATCACCTTCGGGTAAAGGCCGGGGTGATCGTGGAAGGCATCGCGGATCCAGATCAGATCTTGCGGGCTCTGGCTTTCGAGCGGAATGCCGGGCCTGACGCCGGCATGACAGAAGAAGAAATCGCCGAAGGCCGCCGAAAAGGACAGCGACTTCAGAAAGTCGATATGAGCTTGCGGCACCGCTTCGACCAGTGCCGCGTGCCCGTGCGCCAGCACCTCGTCCGGCCTGCCGAACCAGCTGCTGCCTGTCGAAAGCTTCACGCCGTATGACGCCGCGGTCTGGACCCCGCCATAGCGCATGAACAGCCCGTCCGGGTCCGGACGGTCGAGAAAATCGAGGAAGCCGATGTCGTGGTTGCCGGCAAGCATCACGTTGCGCGGATCCCGTTCTCGGGCCTCGATCAGGAAATCGATGACGCTTTTGGAGTCCGGTCCGCGGTCGACATAGTCGCCAAGATGGATGACGCGCCAGTCGGACGATGACGAATATTCGAGTTCGCTCTCGATCCGGCGGTGCATGGCGGCGAGAAGATCGTGGCGGCCATGCACGTCGCCAATCGCATAGACCCGCAAGCCTTCCGGCCCGCGCGCGTCGAGATAGTGGATGCCGGTCTCGGTCAAGGCTTACGTCTTCCCGTGTCGATCATCACGGGAAACTAGGGCGGATCGGTGAATAAGGCCCTAGCGCCGCAGCTGGTCCTTGCCCATGTCGGTTACCAGACGCTTACCGCACAGCGCCAGCGTGATGTCCATTTCCTTGCGGATGATCTCCAGCGCCTTCGTGACGCCTGCCTTGCCCATCGCACCGAGTCCGTAAAGGAACGGCCGGCCGATATAGGTGCCCTTGGCGCCGAGGCAGAGCGCCTTGAGCACGTCCTGACCAGAGCGGATGCCGCCATCCATATGCACCTCGATTTTGTCGCCGACCGCATCGGCGATCTCTTCCAGCACTGAGATCGACGACGCGGCGCTGTCGAGCTGCCGTCCGCCATGGTTGGAGACGATGATCGCGTCCGCGCCGGTCTGGGCTGCCATCAGCGCGTCTTCCTTGTCGAGAATGCCCTTCAGGATCAGCTTGCCGCCCCAACGCTCCTTGATCCAGGCGACGTCCTTCCAGGACAGCTGCGGGTCGAACTGCTCCGTCGTCCAGGACGACAGCGAAGAGACGTCGCCGACGCCCTTGGCGTGGCCGACGATGTTGCGGAAGGTTCGGCGCGGCGTGCCGGCGATGCCCAGGCACCAGCGCGGCTTGCTGGCCAGGTCGACGATGTTGGCGAGCGTCATCTTGGGCGGCGCCGACAGCCCGTTGCGGATATCCTTGTGGCGCTGGCCGAGGATCTGCAAATCGAGTGTCAGCACCAGTGCCGAGCATTTCGCCGCCTTGGCGCGATCGATCAGGTTCAGCACGAAATCCTTGTCGCGCAGCACATAGAGCTGGAACCAGAACGGCTTGCTTGTCACCGAGGCGACGTCCTCGATCGAGCAGATGCTCATCGTCGACAGCGTGAACGGCACGCCGAACTCTTCCGCGGCCTGCGCCGCCAGCATCTCGCCATCGGCATGCTGCATGCCGGTCAGTCCGGTCGGGGCCAGCGCCACCGGCATCGCCACTTTCTGGCCGATCATGGTCGATTCCAGCGAGCGGTTGCTCATGTCGACCAGAACGCGCTGGCGGAATTTGATCTTGCCGAAATCCTCCTCGTTGGCCCTGTAGGTGCTCTCTGTCCAGGCGCCGGAATCGGCGTAGTCGAAGAACATCTTCGGCACCTTGCGGCGCGCCAGATCCTTGAGGTCGGCGATGGTGAGGATGTCGCTCATGGTGGTCCCCGCTGATCGATGCTTAGGAGCGTTTGCGTGTGTGTTCGATGTCGCCGGCTTCCGAGCGCTGCCTTAGCCTCAGCCGTGAGACACGCTGCCAGTCGCCGCTGCGCTCGGCTTCCGCCATGGAGCGCTCGACATAGGTGATGTGGTCCATCGCCGCCTTGCGCGCCGCGATCGGGTCTGCGGCCTTGATCGCGGCGTGGATGGCCCGGTGCTGCTGAAGCAGCGCCTCGCGGGCGCCGGGAACGGTGAACACCAGGAGCCGGTTCTGGAACACACCCTCGGAGAGCAGCCGGTAGCAGGAGCGCAGCGTGTGCAAAAGGATGATGTTGTGCGCGCATTCGCAGACCGCGTGATGGAACTCGACGTCGATTTCCGCTTCGTCGTCGAAATCGCCGGTCCGGTGCGCCTCGTCCATGCGCGCCATGATGCGGTCGAGCAGCGCCAGATCCTCCGGCGTCGCGCGCCGCGCCGCATATTCGGCCGCCACCGCCTCGATCTCACGCCGGTATTCCAGATAGTCGGTCACCGCCTTGCGGTGCGTGGAGATGAGATCGGTCACCGGCCTGGTGAAAAGCTGGCCGATGACGTCGGCGACATGCGTGCCGCCGCCTGGCCTGGTCGTCAGCAGCCCGCGTCCCTCCAGCGCTTTCAGCGCATCGCGCAGGATCGGCCGCGACACGTCGAACTGGCGCGCCAGCTCGCGCTCGCCCGGCAGCCGGTCGCCGGTGCGCAGCACGCCTTCGAGGATCAGGTTCTCGATCTGCTGCACCACCTCGTCGGCGGTGCGCGAATGCTCGATCCTGGAGAAGATATCGCTCAACGGAGGGGTGCCTGGGAACGGGGACGGATGTCGCGCAGATTAAAGCCTCTGTCGCCAACTGGTCAAATTATTTATCCAATTCGCCGGATCCGGTCGGTTCCAGCGCGGCGCCCTTGCATCGGCGGCTGCTAAAATTTGCTGTTTACGTGCCTTGCCGATTGCCGCAGGGAGAACGCCATTGCACGAAGGGTGGTCGAAACCAGGGGGACCAGACGTGTCGGACGAGACGTCCAATCTCGAATTCCAGTCGCGCGCCCAGGGCAGTGTCATGGGCTTTCCGGCGCATGAGGGCCGCCCCGGCGCATTGGGCGAAGTCCATGCGCGGCCGCATCCGCTCGTCGAGAAGCCGCGCGTGCTCATCCAGCTTTCCTTCATGACCGAGGGCGGCTCCGGCGTCGACCATGCCGTGCTGTCGGAATTGTCGCGGCGCCTTGGCATTGCGGCCCCCGAGCGTTACGCCCGCCATCACGCCATGAAGTGGGGCAAGGGCACGCTGCGCTGGGAACGGCATACGGAATTTTCCACCTATCTGTGGGAGGGGCCGCTTGCCGAAAACGGCCGCGGCCAGGAGGATTCTCCCTTCGGCAACGGTTTTTCGCCGCCGGGAACCGTGATTTCCGGCATCCGGCTCGAAATCCGCAAATGGACGCAGGCGAGCGAGAAGCTGATCGCCGGCTTCGATCCGACCAGCCTCTGCTATTCGCTGGTCGAGCGCGGTGCCGCGGCCATCGTCACCGATTTCCGCCAGGACGGCGATGGGCTGACCCGCATGCTGGTTCTCGATCGCGGCCTGACGCCGGCCAGCACCGGTGCCTTGTCGCAGCGGCTGATCGACATCGAGACCTACCGCACCCTTGCCATGCTTGGCCTGCCACTGGCGCTGACGCTGTCCGGCCGCGCCCGCCGCATCGAGGACCGGCTGGCCCAGACGACGCTGGAAATGAAGGCGGCCGAGACCCGCGACAGCCAGACGCTGCTCGCCGACCTCACCGGGCTCGCCGCCGAACTCGAGGCCGATGCCGCCTCCAGCCTCTACCGTTTCGGCGCCAGCCGCGCCTATGACGGCATCGTCACCGAGAGGCTAGGGGCGCTGGAGGAGGAGCCGGTGCAGGGCTACGACACCTGGGCTGGCTTCCTGCAGCGGCGCATGGCGCCGGCCATGCGCACCTGCCGCTCGGTCGAGGAGCGGCAGGCCAACCTGTCGCGAAAACTCACCCGCGCCACCACTTTGCTGCGCACCTGGGTCGATGTCGACGTCGAGAAGCAGAACCGCGACCTGCTCGCCTCGATGAACAACCGCGCCCGGCTGCAACTGCGCCTGCAGCAGACCGTCGAAGGCCTCTCGGTCGCCGCCGTCTCCTACTATGTCGTCGGCCTCATCGGCTATGTCGCCAAGGGCGCCTCGGTCTTCGGCCATGCCTTTGCGCCGGAAATCGTCACCGCGGCCTCCGTGCCGGTCGCCATCCTGCTCGTCTGGTGGGGCGTGCGCCGCGTGCGGCGCATGCACTCCGAGCCGGCAAAGTACCCCGGCGAATAAAGCCATCTCCCCCCTTGAGGGGGAGATGGCCGGCAGGCCAGAGGGGGTCGTCTCACATAGAGCGCCGACGCTTGCGGGGCTACGGGAAGCTGGCGCTTCACGCGCGGCGACCCCCTCTGTCGCCTTCGGCGACATCTCCCCCTCAAGGGGGGAGAAAGCCAGCGGCAGATTGCCGCTGCGGAACCCTGGCCATCGTTCGCCATCCCATTCCGACCAAAGCAGCGTTTGCAAGGATTGGCCCTGGCTGGTAAAAGATTTTGACCAGTCAAGCCAGATGAGGCTGCCCATGTCCGGCCTTGCCATGCCTAAGCCAGACGCCGAGACGATGCGCCGGCGCGCCGAGATCGTCGCCGACATGCGCATCATCGTGCCGGGCGAGGGCGTCGTCGATGCGGCCAACGAAATGCGCGCCTTCGAAACCGACGGCCTCACCGCTTACCGGCAATCGCCGCTGGTCGTGGTGCTGCCGGAAACTGTGGCGCAGGTCTCGCGCGTTTTGAAGTATTGCAACGAGCGCAACATCCGAGTCGTGCCGCGCGGCTCCGGCACCTCGCTCTCCGGCGGCGCGCTGCCGCTCGAGGATGCCGTGCTGCTGGTGATGAGCCGCTTCAACCGCATCCTCGCAATCGACTATCCCAACCGCGTCGTCGTCGCCCAGCCGGGCGTCACCAATCTCGGCATCACCACCGCCGTCGAGCAGGAGGGTTTCTATTACGCCCCCGATCCATCCTCCCAGATCGCCTGCTCGATCGGCGGCAATGTCGCGGAGAATTCCGGCGGCGTGCACTGCCTGAAATATGGGCTCACCGCCAACAACGTGCTCGGCATCGAGATGGTGCTGATGAATGGCGAGGTGGTGCGGCTCGGCGGCAGCCATCTCGACCAGGAGGGTTATGACCTGCTCGGCGTCATGACCGGCTCCGAAGGCCTGCTCGGCGTCGTCAGCGAGGTCACGGTGCGCATCCTGAAGAAGCCGGAGACGGCGCGCGCGCTTTTGATCGGCTTCCCGACCAGCGAACAGGGCGGCCAGTGCGTCGCCGACATCATCGGCGCCGGCATCATCCCGGGCGGCATGGAGATGATGGACCGGCCGGCGATCCACGCCGCGGAGGATTTCGTCCATGCCGGCTATCCGCTCGATGTCGAGGCGCTGCTCATCGTCGAGCTCGACGGGCCGAGCGTCGAGGTCGACCACCTGATCGGCCTCGTCGAGGCGATCGCCTACAGGAACGGCTCGACCACCTGCCGCATCTCGCAATCGGAAGAGGAGCGGCTGAGTTTTTGGGCCGGTCGCAAGGCGGCGTTCCCGGCGGTAGGTCGCATCTCGCCCGACTACTACTGCATGGACGGCACCATCCCGCGCAAGGAACTGCCGCGGGTGCTCGCCGGCATGCGCGACCTTTCCGAGAAATACGGGCTCGCCGTCGCCAATGTCTTTCACGCCGGCGACGGCAATCTGCATCCGCTGATCCTCTACGACGCCAACGTGCCGGGCGAGCTCGACAAGGCGGAGAACTTCGGCGCCGACATCCTGCGGCTTTGCGTCGAGGTCGGCGGCGTGCTCACCGGCGAGCATGGCGTCGGCATCGAGAAGCGCGACCTGATGCCCGAAATGTTCAACCAGATCGACCTCGACCAGCAGATGCGCGTCAAATGCGCCTTCGACCCCAACCATCTGCTCAACCCCGGAAAAGTCTTCCCGCAGCTTCGCCGCTGCGCCGAGCTGGGGCGCATGCATGTGCACCGCGGACAGGTGGCGTTTCCGGACATTCCGAGGTTTTGAGTGGATACGCTGGCGCTTGAACAGGAACGCGACCTATTACCTCTCCCCCGCCTTGCGGGGGCGAGGAAAGGCGCTTACCCATGACCACCTTCACCCCGTCCACTTCCGCCGAAGTCCTCTCCACCATCCAATGGGCGGCAGCGGAGGAAACGCCGCTGGAAATCCTCGGCCACGGCTCCAGGCGCGGCATCGGCCGTCCGCTGCAGACCGAACACACGCTCGACCTATCCAAGCTTACCGGCGTCACCCTCTACGAGCCGGCCGAACTGGTGCTGTCGGCAAGGGCCGGGACGCCGCTCGCCGAAATCGAAAAACTGCTTGCCGAAAACGGCCAGCAATTCGCTTTCGAGCCGATGGACTATGGCCCGCTGCTCGGCGGCGAGCCGGGCAGGGGCACCATCGGCGGGGTGCTTGCCTCGAACCTGTCCGGTCCGCGGCGTCTCAAGGCGGGGGCCGCGCGCGACCATATCCTCGGCATCGCCGCCGTCTCGGGCCGCGGCGAGGCCTTCAAGTCGGGCGGCCGCGTCGTCAAGAACGTCACCGGCTACGATCTCTCCAAGCTGATGGCGGGGAGTTGGGGCACGCTTGCGGTGCTCACCGACGTGACCTTCAAGGTCCTGCCCGCGGCGGAGACCGAGGTGACTTTGGCCATCCGCGGCCTGCTCGACGATGCCGCCGTCGCCGCCATGGCGCTGGCGCTTGGCTCCAGCGCCGAAGTGTCGAGCGCGGCGCATCTGCCGGAGCGGATCGCCGCGCGCATCGCTGCCGGCCATCTCGGCAGCGATGCCGCGACGCTGCTGCGTGTCGAGGGCTTTGGTCCATCGGTCGTCTATCGCACCGAGGCGTTGAAGCAACTGCTCGGCAAGGCCGGACCGCTGCAGGAAATCGCCGGCGAAGCGTCGAAAACCATCTGGCGCGACATCCGCGATTGCGCGCCTTTCGCCGATGGTGGCGCAAGGCCGGTCTGGCGCGTCTCGATGGCGCCGTCTGAGGCGCATCACATGGTGATGGCGCTGCGCATGCAGGCGGCGGTCGACGCCTTCTACGACTGGCAGGGCGGGCTGGTGTGGCTTTCGATGCGAGAGGACGACCCGGAGGCCGGGTTGCTGCGCGGGCTGATCCGCAAATATGGCGGCGGCCATGCGACGCTGGTGCGTGCCTCGGCTCCGCATCGCGCAGCGCTTCCTGTTTTCGAGCCGCAGCCGCAGCATCTGGCCGCGCTGTCGGCGCGGCTCAAGGCCGAGTTCGACCCGAAGCAGATTCTCAACCCCGGCCGCATGGCGCCGGGTGCCGGCTCTGCTACTCTTCCTCGGTCAACGGAGGGAGCAGCACCATGAGCAGTGCCAATCCAGGCCCGGACACCGGGTCGCACCAGATCGATCGTTGGCTTGACCCGGGTCAGACCAACGCGCTGGTCATCTACATTCTTTACCTCGCCAGCCTTGTCATCGGCGTGACCGGCATTATTGGAATCGTGCTCGCCTACATCAATCGCGGCAAGGCGGGCGGCTTTGTCGAAAGCCACTACACATTCCTGATCAGGACGTTTTGGATCGGCCTCCTCTACGCGCTGATCTCGGTGGTCCTGATGATGCTCGCGATCGGCTTCCTGCTGATGTTCGCGGTCGCTGTCTGGTTCATCGTGCGCTGCATCCTCGGGCTGCAGGCGCTGCAGCGCGGCGAGCCGGTCAAGAACCCGCAAAGCTGGCTTCTCGGACAGTAAGGATTTTTGTGTGCAGACCAATTTCTCCCTAGCCCAGCTTGCCGATCCGCATGTCGCGGAATCGGAGACGATCCTGCGCAAATGCGTGCATTGCGGCTTCTGCACTGCCACCTGTCCAACCTATGTGACTTTAGGCAACGAGCTCGATTCACCGCGCGGCCGCATTTATCTCATCAAGGATATGCTGGAGAACGGCCGGCCGGCCGACAAGGAGATCGTCACCCATATCGACCGGTGTCTCTCCTGCCTCGCCTGCATGACGACATGCCCCTCGGGCGTGAATTACATGCATCTGGTCGATCATGCCCGCGCTCATATCGAGGAGACCTACAGGCGGCCGTTGCTCGACCGGCTGACGCGCGCCGCGCTGGCTTTCGTGCTGCCCTATCCAAGCCGCTTCCGCGCCGCGCTGAGGCTTGCCGGGCTCGGCCGGCCCTTCATCGGCCTGTTCGAAAAATTGCCGGCGCTGAAACCGGTCGCCGCCATGCTGAAGCTCGCGCCGTCATCAATCCCGTCCGCGTCGCCGCTGGCTTCGCCCGGCGTCCATGCCGGGCGGGGCGCCAAGCGCGGTCGTGTCGCCATTCTTACCGGCTGCGCGCAATCGGTGCTCGATCCGGCCATCAACGAGGCGACTATCTCCTTGCTGACAAGGCTGGGCGTCGAGGTCGTGGTGCCGGAAGGCGAGGGCTGCTGCGGCGCGCTGGTCCATCATATGGGTCGCGAGGATCAGGCCCTTGTGTCGGCCAGGCGCAATGTCGACGCCTGGACGCGCGCCGTCGACCAGGGCGGGCTCGACGCCATCATCATCACTGCTTCGGGCTGCGGCACGACGATCAAGGATTACGGCTTCATGCTGCGCCTCGATCCGGCCTATGCGGAAAAGGCGGCGCGGGTCTCGGCGCTTGCCAAGGACATCACCGAATATCTTTCCGCGCTCGACCTGCCCGAGCCGGTACGCAAGCCGGGCACGATCGTCGCCTATCACTCCGCGTGCTCGATGCAGCACGGCCAGAAGATCACCCGTCAGCCGAAGGAGCTTCTCGCCAGGGCGGGCTTCGTCGTGCGCGAGCCGCGGGAGGGGCATCTCTGCTGCGGCTCGGCCGGCACCTACAATATCCTGCAGTCCGAGATTTCGGCAAAACTGCGCGACCGCAAGGTCCGGAATATCGAGGCGACGGGTGCTTCAGTTGTCGCCACCGGCAATATCGGCTGCATCACCCAGATCGCGTCCGCCGCCAGGCTGCCGGTGGTGCATACGATCAAGCTGCTCGACTGGGCCTATGGCGGCCCGAAGCCCGAAGGCGTGTCCGAGGAAGGCCTGGTCGCCGCAGAGTGACGCTTGGGCGTAGTGACCAAGGCGGTTGCTCCAGGTTCGAGTTCGCCAAACAACTCTTCCGAGTGCTGGCGCTGCCCCTCACCTGCCTGCCGGCATCCTCTCCCCGTATAGAGACGGGGAGAGGGGCGCTGTCATCGCCGGTTTCGCCAATCGCCAACGTTGCAGGAAGGGTGCCGACTTTGCGGCCAGCCCCTTCTCCCCGTCACTATACGGGGAGAAGTGCCCGGCAGGGCGATGAGGGGCGGCGCCGGCTTCGACAATTGGCGTCTCAGCAAAAAGCTGGAAACGGCCCTTGGTTGAAGCAATAGCCTGGCGTGCCGCGCTACTCCGCTGCGAGCTGATCCGGCACGCCGTAGGTCGCGCGGTAGAGCGCCCGCTGGCGGTTGAGCGCCACCATCGTGTTGCGCAGCAGGATCGCGACTGTCAGCGGGCCGACGCCGCCCGGCACCGGCGTGATCCAGGAAGCGACCTCCTTGACGCTTTCGGTGTCGACGTCGCCGACGATACGGCCTTCGCCGTCAGTGCCGATTTCCGAATTGATGCCGATATCGATGACGCAGGCGCCCGGTTTCACCATGTCGGCCTTGATCAGGCGCGGCTTGCCGACGGCGACGAACAGCGCGTCGGCGCGCCGTGCGTGCGCCGCGACTGAACGCGTCATGTGATGGCAGACCGTCACCGTCGCGCCTTCGCTCATCAAAAGGAAGGCGATCGGCTTGCCGACGATCTCGGAATGGCCGACGACGACCACTTCGAGGCCCTTGAGGTCGAGGCCGGTCTCCTTGAGCAGCTCGACCGAGGCGGCCGCCGTGCAGGGCGCCAGATCGAGCTGGTTGTAGACGATGTTGCCGATCGAGGCCGGATGCATGCCCTCGACGTCCTTCAGCGGATGCACCGCCGCCTGCAGCGTCTTGATCGGGATATGCGCCGGCACCGGCCGCTGGATGATGATGCCGGTGACGCGCGGGTCGGCGTTGAGGCCGTGGATAGCGGCCTCCAGCTCACCCGCCGTGATGTCGGCGGCAAAACGCCGTTCCTCGAAGCCGATGCCGGCAAGTTCGGCCTTGGCGCGCTGGTTGCGCACATAGACATCGACCGCGTCGGTATCGCCGACGGTGATCGAGACAAGCTTCGGCGAAAAACCTTCGGCCGTGGCGATTGCCGCGTCTTCGCGCACCGAAGCTATGATGCGCTGCGCGACCGGGCCACCCTTGAGGTAGCGGCTGTCGTCGGACCGGGACATGGCTGGGACCTTTGGCATGGGAATTGTGCGCCGCAATAGCAGAGCATGGCCCGGAAATCAGCCCTGAAAACGAAACACCGTGCTTCCGGGGCGACCTGTCGCAGTCGTGACGACCAGGTCGCACCTGCATGAAAGCGAAAAGGGCAGCGCGGTTTCCCGTGCTGCCCTTTCGTGACTGGCCGTATCCCCACACGGCCCGTCCCCCGTTAACTCATTGCCAGTCTAAGCACGTCTCCCAAAAGCGCGCTATGGCTTGAGGGCAACAGTATGCGCCAAAACTGCTTGGCGCTGCCTAACCGGTTGATTCGCCGTCACTATATCACCTCGACGGTCGTTCCGACATTCACACGCTCGTAAAGGTCGACGACGTCCTCGTTGCGCATGCGGATGCAGCCGGAAGACACCGCGCCGCCAATCGTCCATGGCTGGTTGGTGCCGTGGATGCGGTATTCGGTGGTGCCGAGATAGAGAGCGCGCGCGCCGAGCGGGTTCTCGATGCCTCCGGCAAGATAGGTGGGCAGGTAGCGGCCCTTGGCCGCCTCGCGGGCGATCATCGCCGCCGGCGGGCGCCAGTCCGGCCACACCTTCTTGTCGGTGATCTTGTGCGTGCCCGACCACTCGAAGCCGGGCTTGCCGGTGCCGACGCCGTAGCGCCGCGCCTTGCCGTTCTTTTCGATCAGAAAGAGGAAGTTCTGGTGGGTATCGATGACGATGGTGCCTGGCTTCTGCGGGCCGTCATAGGCGACTTCCTGCGGCAGGTAGAGCGGGTTCATCTGCGGCCGCATCACCATGCGTTTGGCAGGCTGCTGCACGGCCGCTGTGCGCTGCCGGTCGGGCTGCGCCTGGAAAAGCCGCCGCAGCGGCTGCTGTGTCGTTGCCTGGCGGCTCGGGCGCACGATGCCCGGCGCATGGCCGAGCTGCAGCACCCAGGGCGCCGAAAGATCGGGGCTCACCATCACCGGCGGTCTGTCGGCATAACGGTCATTGGCGAAAGAGGTCGTCGCGCCGGCGGCAAGAACCGCCGCCGCGCCAAGCAGGAAACAAAACGCTGTCTTCATCGGAACGCACCTTGATCGTCGAACTCGTGCCGAGAGCGGGGAAGGAGCCCTCGGATTTCGCGATCCTTGGCGCGGAGCGGCAAGCAAAACATGAATCGGAATGCGTAAAATGCCGACTTGTCAGTAAACATTTCGGTGTGGTTACCGGCCGGTTCAGGAATCTGGTAAAGCCACGGTAAAACGGGTGCTGAAGCGCATTAACGAACGGATTTGTGGCGATGGGACAAGAAAATGCCGGCCTGCTAGACGGCCCCGACGGTATCGCGCGCTGCTTCTGGCACGGCAATCTGCCGGACTATCTCCACTATCACGATCAGGAATGGGGCCGGCCGGTGGCGGACGATCGCCGGCTGTTCGAAAAAATCTGCCTGGAAGGTTTCCAATCAGGCCTCTCCTGGCTGACCATCCTGCGCAAGCGCGAGAATTTCCGCGAGGCTTTCGCCAATTTCGACTTCGACAAGGTGGCTACCTTCACCGACAAGGACGTCGAACGCCTGCTCGGCAATGCCGGCATCATCCGCCATCGCGGCAAGATCGTCTCGACCATCAACAACGCCAGGCGCGCCCGCGAAATGGTCGATGAATTCGGCTCGCTGGCGGCGTGGTTCTGGAAATTCGAGCCTGGCTCCGACGAACGGCCGGAAATCGTCGACCTCGCCCATCTGCGCGCCAATCCGACGACGGCGGTCTCGGTCAGGATCTCGAAGGAATTGAAGAAGCGCGGCTGGAGCTTCGTCGGCCCGACCACCGTCTACGCCTTCATGCAGGCGATGGGGTTGGTCAACGACCACCTCGAAGGCTGCGTCTGCCGCAAGGAGGTGGAAGCGGAACGGAAGCGGTTTAAAAGGCCGAAGTGAACGCGCTTCCCTTCTCCCCTTGTGGGAGAAGGTGTCGCCGAAGGCGACGGATGAGGGGTGTTCCAGGGAACACCGACGCCTCACTCCGCTGGAGCACCCCTCATCCGTCTCGGCGCTGCGCCGCGATCCACCTTCTCCCACAAGGGGAGAAGGTCAGGGTGCAATCAAGCGCCGCCGGCGCCGGCCAGGAACAGCCCGGCAATGATGGCCGCCACGGCCGCGAAGGCGGGGTAGATCACCAGCAACCCGGTCACCAGCGCGTCGCGCACCGTCGGCTTGCGCGCTTCCGCCGCAACCTCGAACGGCCCGGCCGGCTGTTGCGCCTGCTTCGGCGCGAAACTGTCGGCAGGCCGCAGCCTGGCGGCTGGCTTACCGCTCTCGATGATGTCTTGCGCCGTGGTCATAACCCCGAACCCCGTGTTTCGGCGCGCTTTATGGCCTTCGATTGTGTCTGCAGCATGCCGCGCCGATGGCGGAATTGTTTCGTTCTTGCTGAGGTTTTGTTTCGAGGAGTTGGAGCGTCTCGAAACTTTCGAGGATGGAGATTGGCGCTAGTCTTCGGTCGCTGGCGCCGCCCCTCATCGCCCTGCCGGGCACTTCTCCCCGTATAGTGACGGGGAGAAGGACGCTGCTGTCGCCGGTTTCGCCAATCGCCAACATCGGAGCTGTGGCGCCAGCTCCGAAGTCTCCTCCTTCTCCCCGTCACTATACGGGGAAAAGGTGCCGGCAGGCGGATGAGGGGCAGCGCGACGACTGCAAACTATCGAACGGTTCCTGACCTCTCTGCGGGCTAGGCGGCAAACCCTTGCCGCACTAACCGGCATCGGGTAGGACACGCGCGCCTTGGATATAGGAAATTTCCTATCCGTGGCGCATCACGAAACGCCGAGTACCTGCACATGGCCGACAAATCGGAAAAGACGAAAGCGCGATTGCCGCGCGGTTTTGCCGACCGCAGCGCCGAAGACATCCGCGCCGTCGAGAAGATGATGGCGACCATCCGGTCGGTCTATGAGCTTTACGGTTTCGAGCCGGTCGACCAGCCGATGATCGAATACACCGACGCGCTCGGCAAATTCCTGCCCGACCAGGACCGGCCGAACGAGGGCGTGTTCTCGTTCCAGGACGACGACGACCAGTGGCTGTCGCTGCGCTATGACCTGACCGCGCCGACGGCGCGTTTCGTCGCCGAGAATTACGACCGCCTGCCGAAGCCCTATCGCAGCTACCGCTCCGGCTGGGTGTTCCGCAACGAGAAGCCCGGCCCCGGCCGCTTCCGCCAGTTCATGCAGTTCGACGCCGACACGATCGGCACGCCGGGCGTCGCGGCGGACGCTGAAATGGCGATGATGATGGCCGACGTGATGGAGGCGCTCGGCATCAAACGCGGCGACTACGTCATCCGCGTCAACAACCGCAAGGTGCTGGACGGCGTGCTGGAGGCGATCGGCCTCGGCGGCGATCAGAACGCCGGCCGCCGGCTGACGGTGCTGCGCGCCATCGACAAGCTGGACAAGCTTGGCCCGGAAGGCGTGCGTTTATTGCTTGGTGCTGGACGTAAAGACGAAAGCGGCGACTTCACCAAAGGCGCCGGGCTAAATGAAGAGCAGCAGACCATCGTACTAACCGCGACTGCTGAGATCCACGATCTTTCCCCGGTTTCTGACACTAACAATCGCGACCTGTCGGATATGAAACGCACCGGAGACGGCAGCCGATTCTATGACAATGTGTTAAGTGCAAAAGTTTCACGCCACGCCGCAAGAAACGATGCATGGAAGGCGGGCGCCCAAGAGTTACTGGAGATTGCGGAGCTTTGCGAAGCGGCGGGGTATGGTTCTCAACGGATTTTGATTGACCCCTCCGTGGTACGCGGCCTCGAATATTACACCGGTCCGGTTTTCGAGGCCGAGCTTCTGGCCGAGATCCCAAATGAAGATGGCCAGATCGTGCGCTTCGGCTCGGTCGGCGGCGGCGGCCGCTATGACGGGCTGGTCTCGCGCTTCCGCGGTGAGCCGGTGCCGGCGACCGGCTTCTCGATCGGTGTCTCCCGGCTGATGACGGCGCTGAAGAACCTCGGCAAGCTCGACACCTCCGATGTCATTGCTCCGGTCGTCGTTCTGGTCATGGACAAGGACACGGAAAGCCTCGGTCGTTACCAGAAGATGGTCGCCGGGCTGCGCGCCGCCGGCATCCGCTCCGAAATGTATCTCGGCGGCGCCGGCATGAAGGCGCAGTTGAAATATGCCGACCGCCGCGGCAGCCCGATCGCCATCATCCAGGGCGGCGACGAGCGCGCCAAGGGCGAGGTGCAGGTCAAGGACCTGATCGAAGGCGCGCGCATGTCGGCCGAGATCGCCGACAACGCCGAATGGCGGGCGGCACGGCCGGCGCAGGTGACGGTGGCGGAAGGCGATCTGGTTGGTGAGGTGAAGAAGATCCTGGCGGCGCAGGCTGAGGAGCGGGCACGTGGGAAGTAGGGCGCCGACCTCCCCTTCTCCCCTTGTGGGAGAAGGTGGCCGAGCGAAGCTCGGTCGGATGAGGGGTGTTCCAGGGAGCGCCAGCGTCTCACTCCGTCGCGCACCCCTCATCCGTCTTGGCGCTTCGCGCCAATCCACCTTCTCCCACAAGGGGAGAAGGGAAGGGCGTGCCGCATGACCTCCCGCTACCCCGCCATCGCCGCCGACATCGTAAAACTCTTCGCCGCGCGCGACACGCACGCCGTCGAAGTCGCCGTGCTGCAGCCGGCCGATCCGTTCCTCGACATGGCCGGCGAAGACCTGCGCCGCCGCATCTTCCTCACCGAGAGCGAGACCGGCAAGACGCTGTGCCTCAGACCGGAATTCACAATTCCTGTCTGCCTCGACCACATCGCCAGCCAGGCCGGCACGCCGCGCCGCTACTCCTATCTCGGCGAAGTGTTCCGCCAGCGCCGCGAGGGCGGCAATGAGTTCTTCCAGGCCGGCATCGAGGATCTCGGCGACCGCGATATCGCAGCGGCCGATGCCCGCTCGCTGGCCGACGCGCATGCTCTGCTCTCGTTGGTGCTGCCTGGACAGCCGCTCGCCATCACGCTCGGCGACCAGACCCTGTTCGAGGCGGTGCTGGCGGCACTCGGTCTGCCGCGCGGCTGGCGCATGCGCCTCGCCCGCGCCTTCGGCTCGGTGGCGATGCTGGAGGCGGCTCTTGCCGACCTCGCCAACCCGCCGCGCAACAGCCAGCTCTCGGGTCCGGTGGCCACGCTGGTGCTCGATGGCGATGCGGAAGCTCTCGCCGAGCATATCGCCGCCGGCATGGAGGAGGCCGGGCTGTCCGCTTCATCCGGCCGCGCGCCGGCCGATATCGCGCGGCGCCTGATCGAGAAGGCGCAACTGCGCAGCGTGCGGTTGTCCGACGAAGCGTTCTCGGCGCTGAAAGGCTTTCTCGAGATCGACGTCGCGCTGGGTGGCGCGACCGCAGCACTCGAAAAATTCGCCGCCGATGCCGGCCTGTCGCTGGGCGCCGCGCTGGAGAATTTCGCCGCCCGCGCCGAGGCGGTTGCGGCACATGGCCTGCCGATCAAAAAGATCCGCTATGACGCCGCCTTCGGCCGCCCGCTCGACTATTACACCGGCTTGGTCTTCGAGATCGCGGCCGAAAACGCTGACCGGCCGCTGGTCGGCGGCGGCCGCTACGATCGGCTGCTGACGCTGCTCGGTGCCAAGAAGCCGATCCCCGGCGTCGGCTTCTCGGTCTGGCTCGACCGCATCGAAGCCTTGCGGGAGGGCGCGAAATGATCACGCTGGCAATCCCGTCGAAAGGCCGTCTCAAGGAGCAGTCGCTGGAAGTCCTGGCCAAGGCCGGCCTCGCGGTCACGCTGCCGCAGGACGACCGCAAATACCGCGCACGCATCGACGGGCTCGACAATGTCGAAGTGGCCTTCCTCTCGGCTTCCGAGATTGCCGGCGAGATCGGCCAGGGCGCGGTCGATCTCGGCATCACCGGCGAGGACCTGCTGCGCGAGAACCTTGCCGACTGGGAAGCGCGCGCCGAGATCGTCGCCCGCCTCGGCTTCGGCCATGCCGACGTCGTGGTGGCGGTGCCCGACATCTGGCTCGACGTCGACACCATGACCGATCTCGACGATGTCGCCGCCGATTTCCGCCAGCGTCACGGCAGGCGGCTCAGGATCGCCACCAAATACTGGCGGCTGACGCAGCAGTTCTTTTCATTGAAACACGGCATCCAGGTCTACCGCATCGTCGAGAGCCTCGGCGCCACCGAAGGCGCGCCGGCGGCCGGCCTGGCGGACGTCATCGTCGACATCACCACCACCGGCTCGACGCTGCGCGCCAACCATCTCAAGGTGCTGGGCGACGGCGTGATCCTGAAGTCGCAGGCCTGCCTGGTGGCTTCGAAGAAGCAGCGCGACGCGGCCGATGAGGCGCAGTTGCGCGAAATCGCCGCAAGAATCCCTCCCCCTTGAGGGGAGGGTGCCTCGCGAAGCGTGGCGGGTGGGGTCGTCTCACGTCGAGCACTGCCGCAAGGACCCCTCCCGTTCATCCGCCTTCGGCGGCTGGCCACCCCTCCCCTCGAGGGGGAGGGGACCTTTGGCGGATTTCCACCGCCGCCATCGGCTGATAGGCTCACTCATCCCGGGAGGAGACGGCGATGGCGATCAATCTCGACGAGCTCAAAAGCGCCACCAATCTGCGGGGGCGCGGAGGCACCTTCATTGCTCCGGTGGACGGCAGGGCGCACGTCTCGGGCGACCGCTCGGTGCCCTTGCTCGACAAGACCATTCCGGAACTGTTTTCCGACACGGTGAGCAAATACGCCACGCTCGACGCCGCCATCTTCGTCGGCCAGGACAAGCGCTTCACCTGGAGCGAGCTGTCGGACGCGGTCGACGCTTTGGCCGCCGGCTTCCTGGCCCTGGGCCTGGAGAAGAGCGATCGCGTCGGCATCTGGTCGCCCAACCGTTGGGAATGGCTGGTGACGCAATTCGCCACCGCGCGCATCGGCCTGATTCTGGTCAACATCAACCCGGCCTATCGGCTGACCGAGCTGGAATATGCTCTGAACAAAGCCGGCTGCAAGGCGCTGGTTACGGCGGTCCAGTTCAAGACGTCCGACTATCTCGGTATGATCGAGACGCTGGCGCCGGAGATCGCCACAGCCGAGCCGGGCAAGCTCAAGGCAAGGAAGCTGCCGGCGCTGAAGATCGTCATCTGCATGGGCGACGACAACTCGCCAGGCATGTTCAATTTCGGCGATGTGCTTGCGATGGCCGGACGCGACGAGCATGACAGCCTCGACCGCATCTCTGAAAGCCTGAAGCCGAACGAGGCCATCAACATCCAGTTCACCTCCGGCACGACCGGCGCGCCGAAGGGAGCGACGCTCACCCACCTGAACATCGTCAACAACGGCAATTTCGTCACCTCGGCGATCAAGCTCACCGTCGACGACCGGCTTTGCATCCCGGTGCCGCTCTATCACTGCTTCGGCATGTCGATGGGCACGATGGGCTGCGTCACCAAGGGCGCGACCATGGTCTTCCCAGGCGAAGGTTTTGACGCCGGCGCCACGCTCAAGGCGATCGCGCAGGAGCGCTGCACCGGCGTTTATGGCGTGCCGACCATGTTCGTCGCCATGCTCGACCATGCCGATTTCTCGACCTTTGATCTTTCGAGCCTGCGCACCGGCATCATGGCCGGCTCGCCATGCCCGATCGAGGTGATGAAGAAGGTCGTTTCGCTGATGAATATGTCGGAGGTCACCATCGCCTATGGCATGACCGAGACCAGCCCTGTCTCCTTCCAGAGCAGCGTCGACGATCCGCTGGAAAAGCGCGTTTCCACCGTCGGCCGCATCCATCCGCATGTCGAGGTGAAGGCGATCGGCGCCGATGGCGCGACCGTCGCGGTCGCCGAGCCGGGCGAGCTCTGCACGCGCGGCTATTCGGTGATGAAGGGCTATTGGGACGACGCGGAGAAGACGCGCGAGGCGGTCGACGCCGACGGCTGGATGCACACCGGCGACCTCGCAACAATAGACGCCGAAGGCTATTGCAACATTGTCGGCCGGGTGAAGGACATGGTCATCCGCGGTGGCGAGAATGTCTATCCGCGCGAGGTCGAGGAATTCCTCTACCGTCATCCGAAGGTCAAGGAAGTGCAGGTCTTCGGCATACCCGACGACAAATATGGCGAGGAGCTCTGCGCCTGGATCGTGCTGAAACCCGGCCAGATCGCCACCGCTGAGGAGATCAAGGCCTTCTGCGCTGGCCAGATCGCGCACTACAAGGTGCCGCGCTATATCCGCTTCCGCACCGAATTGCCGATGACGGTGACCGGCAAGCCGCAGAAATTCCTGATGCGCGAGGCGATGGTCGAGGAACTGGGGCTGGTGGCGCAGAAGACGGCATGAGGGTCTGCCCGGCAATACGCCTTACGGATGAGCCGACGTCAGGGCTAACGGACAGAAAACGGACTGCGTTCTAGCTACAAATGATGTATTCCGCGGTCCGGCCTGCTCGTCTAGGCTTGGTACCCCAAAAATCAATAATGATGGTCGGCGAGCTTTGTGCCCGTGCGAGGTCGTTGGTTTTGGGGGGCAAAGGACGTGAAAGCCGCGTTGAGACCACTGAAAAGAAGCCGCGCTGAAATCGCTGCGGCATAGCGTTTCTGCGAGGGACATATTTTTTACATTTTGAGATTTTTTTTACATTTTGTGATTTGCGCGATACCGCTAACGGGGCTCTGGTGGATCCAGGCCTTTCTGGCTTCAGGCGTTTGGGCGAAAAGGGACGGGGGTGTGAAAGGGGGCCAAGCATGGCCTATACAAATACCATTGTCTTGACCGGTGACTATGGCTACCGCCAATATAAAGCATCCGGTCTGCCCGCCGACACCCTTATCGATGCCACCAACGCCTCGTGGATCGTCGCCAATCAGGGAAGCCCCACCAACCTCTATCCCTTCGCGGTCGTCAACCCCGGCGACAACCTCCTGGCTTTGGGCGGCACGATCAACGGCACGGTCTCCCAAACCGGCGACTGGGAGGACATTTACGTCAACTCCGCCGCAGTCCGTGTAAATTCAGCCCACAGCTTTGCGATCGACGACTGGACGATCACCCAGCCCTGGGATGGCATCCGTGTCGGCGGCACTGGCACCTTCCTCATCGAAGATTCCTATGTCGGCAACTCACGAGACGACGCGGTCGAGGACGACGACGTCATCGGCGGCACCATCCGGGATTCCCTGTTCGACCACGTGTTTTCCGGAGTGAGCCTTGGCGACGGTGACGTGGATGGGTCTGACAACACGGTCACCATGGATGGCATGCTTTTAGGCATGGGAGAGTACCTTCGCAAAGGCGTGGTGACCCACGGTTCGCCATTCAAACTCGACAATGGCACAGGCTCTAACGATGTCGTGCCCAGCCTGCACTTTATCGACTGCGTGGTGGCGATCACCGACGTTCACCACAACGGCCAGGAGCGGCTGCAGCATGCCTGGGACAAGACGGTCGAGTCGCACGGCAATTACTATCTCAACCTCTCTGACACGCCGCTGCCGTCGGATTATCCAGTGCCGCCCGCCGGCTGGACGGTGCTTCAAGGCCAGGCGGCCCGCGATTACTGGGCCAACGCCAAGGCGGCCTGGCATGCAGCCCATGACGGGACCGACCCGACACCGTCACCTCCGACCCCGTCGACCGACCCGATCCCGCCGACCGACCCGACCCACGGAACGACCGGGAACGATACATTTGTCGGCACTGGCGCGGCCGATACCTATGATGCCCTGGCTGGCAACGACACACTGCGGGGCGAGGGTGGCAACGACGTGCTGACCGGCGGCGCGGGCGAGGACACCTTCGTGTTCGACACGGCCTATGGCCCCGACAATGTCGACACACTCACCGACTTCGACGCGGCACATGACGCGCTCTATCTCGACAATGCCGTCTTCACCAAGCTCGGCTCCGGTTCCTGGTCCAGCCCGACGCAGGTGAACTCGGGGTATTTCGAGTTGCGAGAACACGCCGAACACAGCAACGATCACCTGCTCTACAACCGGGCCACGGGCGTTCTGTACTATGATCCCGACGGCTCAAAATCGACCCCCCAGGTGGAAATCGCCCACCTGGAGCCCGGGGCGGCCCTGACCTATCACGACGTGTTCGTCGTTTGACCGATCATGCGATCGCACCATGGCACGGCGAAGGGCGGGCGCGGGCCTATCTTTCCCGAAAGGCGCGCTGGAACGAATCCACCAGCGGCTTGGTCAGATAGGTCAGAAAGGTTCGCTCGCCGGTTGAAATGAAGGTTTCGACCGGCATGCCTGGGTAGATCTGCTCGGGCTTGACCTGCGGTGGCAGCTTGTCGGCCATCTTAAGCCGCACGGTGTAATACGGCTGTCCAGTGCTGGGTGTGATCAGCCGGTCCGCCGAAATGTAGAACACTTTTCCGGACACTTTTGGTGTTGTCCGTGCGTTGAGGGCAGTGAACATCATGTTCGCGCCTTGGCCGACCCGGATAGAATCGATGTCTTCAGGCTTGATCTTTGCCTCGACGATAAGTTCATTGGTCGGCAGAAGCTCCATTGCAACCTCGCCGGCACGGATGACACTGCCTTCGGAATTGTAAAGCGAGCGGACGATGATGCCGTCCACCGGGGCACGAATGGTCGTCCGCACCAGGACCGATCGGGCGGCGTTGATTTGTTCCTCAAGGTCCGCCACCTGCGCCCGGGCTTTGTTCAGTTCCGTGACGGCATCTTCGACCCGGCTGGTTGTAAGTCTTTCAATCTCTTGACGCGCTTCCACGGTCTGGGTCGCCGAGCTGGCGATTTGCGCCTCCAGCGATCCCGCCTGACCCACCAACTCGGCGGTGCTACGCAGAAGATCGGTGTATTCAGAACGATTTGTCAGTCCCTTTTCCAGCAAGTGCCTTTTGCGTTCCGTCTCGGCATTGACGATCGCGAGCTGGTTTCCCGCAGCATCCTTCTGCGCCCTCAAGCCGGCAACGGCTTCCTGAAGGGCTGCTGCCCGTTCCCTCAGAATCTCCTGTTCTGCGGCATAGCGCGCTAGCCGAGCCTGGAACTCCTTGGTTTGCTCTGCAAAGACGTCACTGAATTCGGGCGCGGCTGAATAGGCGCCTAGATCGCGGGGCAGGACGATTTTCTCCAGGCCGTCCCGTTCTGCCTCGAGCCGCGCGATTTCAGCTTTTTGTGCGACCCACTGTTTGAGGACCCGGTTGAGCTGGGACTGCGCCACCGTTGGATCGAGCACGATCAGGGCCTGGCCTCGTAGGACTCTGTCACCCTCTCGGACCTTGATGCTGCTGACCACGCCACCTTCGAGATGCTGGATCATGACATTCTGTCCAGCTGCTGCGACCACTCCTGGCGCGATCGTTGCTCCGGCAATCGGCGCCGTTGCGCTCCAGAATCCGAAGCCAAGCAAGAAAACGGACACGCTTGCATACCCCGCCAGCGTGATCCGATCCGTGCGTGTATCGACGTTGCGCTGCCAGCGATACGTCTTGGCGCCGATGGTTTGGCTAGGAACCGTCATTGGCGACCTTCATCTCCCCGCGCGCAGATGACGGGAAAGGCACCACTCCTTCGCTGCCACGCGACTGAGAGGCTGCGGGCCGCGCCGCTTGGCCCCGTCGCGTGACAAGTCTATCGAGCACGTCCTTGGTGAAACCGTAGACCTCGATCTGGCCACTGCGCAGCATCAATATGCGATCGCATTTGGAAGCGAGAGAGGGCCGATGGGTTATGACAAGCACGGTCGTTTTTCGTGAACGCGCCCCGATGATCGCCCGCTCGAGCGCGGCTTCGCCGTTGGAATCGAGATTTGCATTGGGCTCGTCGAGAATCAGCACCTTGGGATCGCCGTAAAAGGCGCGAGCAAGCCCGATGCGCTGACGCTCGCCACCCGAAAGGCGAACGCCGGTCGGACCGATCAGCGTCGAATAGCCATCCCTCTGACCCAGGATGAGCTCATGCACTTGCGCCCGCTGGGCTGCTTGGACCAATTTCTCGTCGGGCGCATCCGGTTCGAAACGCGTGATATTTTGGGCAATGGTTCCCGGGAAGAGTTCCACATCTTGCGGGAGGTAACCAATATGGCGGCCGAGTTCTTCCGAATCCCAGTTTCGAATATCGCCGCCGTCGATCCGGATCGCCCCCGAGCGGGGCTCGATCGCACCGACGATGAGGCGCGCCAGAGTCGATTTTCCAGCCTGGCTCGGCCCCACAATCGCGACCGTTTCGCCGGTGGCGACTTCAAAGGTCAAGCGCTTTATCAGCGGCAGCGACCCGTCGGCCGCGCCCGGAAGATGATAGACTATTTGATCCACGCTTAACGCTCCTTCAGGAGCCGGCAATGCCACGTTTTCCTGGTTGTCGGGTCCAGATCGGAGAGCCGAAAGCCTCTTCCACGCAAGATTGGCGTCGATGATCTGCCGCCAACTCCCGATGATCTGATCGAGAGGTTGCAGAGCGCGCGCCGAAATCATCGAGGACGCAAATATCATACCGGCGGTCATCTCGTTGTGGAGAACCAGATAAGCGCCGACCCCCAATATCGCGATCTGCAGTGTCGAACGGGTGGTGCGCGATACACCGCCATAAAATGAATTGATGCGAGCGAGCCCATCCGAGGCGTGTAGAGAGCCGGAAAAACGGGTCCCCCAGAACTCTATCGCGTTGGACACCATGCCAAGCGCGCGAACGGTTTCGAAGTTTCGGGCGAAGGCCTGCGCCGAATTCATTGAGGCGTTGAGACTCTCCGCCGCCTCCTTGCCGGGTCGCGAACTCGCGATCTGGTTCAGCATGGCGATGGCGACCATGAGAACCGCCCCGACGACCGTCACCAGGAAGAGCAACGGATGGATGAAATAGAGCAGGCCCACGAAGATTGGCCCGAAAGGAAGGTCGAAGAGAAAGAAGATGGTCCTCGAAGCGATGAAATTTCGCAGGGTGGCCAAGTCGCGCAAGGCCTGGACATCGCCGAGGCCAGCGCGGGGGCCGCTCATTGCAGCGAGAAAAGACGATGCACCCAAAGAGACATCCAGTCGCGCGGCGAGCCGGCTTGCATATACACCCCGCACGACTTCGAGCACGCCGAAGAGCAAGAGCGACGAAAGCGCAAGCAATGTCAGGTAGGTGAGAGTGTCCAAATTGGCGGCGGGCAAAACCCGATCATATACCTGCAGCATGTAGAGAGGCAGAACCAGCAGCAGGGCGTTCATCACCGCGGAGAACAGGCCCATTTCGACCACGCTCTTCGATAGCACCCCTCTGTTCGTATAACTGGGCATCCCCGAAATCGTCTCTTTTGGCTAAGCGATCATATTAGGCAATCTTTATATATCATGCCAGGCAGCCGCGCTATCGGTAGTGTCCCAATTTGAGATTCTCCGAAATGCAATATGCATTCACATATCGGCCCGACCTTCTATATGCTCAGCGCAAAAGCGCGGGGGGAAAGGGTGTGTCCCGAGAGCGTGACGTGCATATGTGGCGCGAAGCCGGGAAACTCGCGGCCTCTGGCGACTATGAAGGATGGCTTGCCATCGAATCGGAGCTTCGCAGCAGAGGATTCCCACGCGCCAAGCTGCTGTTTGATAACGACCGGGTCCGCGAAAAATTGGATGATATCTGTAGGAGGGCAAGGGAGCAGCGCGCCGATGCCAACCGGACCTAAAGGCCAGAAGCGCCCCGCCGACCGCTACCGCCTTCCGCTTCGTCCCTCCGACGGCCTTGGCGCCGAACCGGGTTCCTGGACGAGCGGGCCGAGCAGCACTTCGCCGAACAGCGGCTGGTAGCTGCGGCGCACGGCCGGATCCTCCTTGAACGACAGCGCGTACTGGCCGATCTGGTGGAAATAGGTGATGCGAGCCCTGACCAGGCTTTCGTCCGGCGAATAGCCCATGGCGCGGAAGGAGCGGACGAGCAGCGCGATGCGCAGGTCGTCCATATCCTTCACTTCCTGCGCCAGCTTCCTCGACGTCCGCGACCAGTCGCGCACGGCAAGATCGAGCAGCGGGCTGAAGGGCGCCTCGTCGACCCAGACATGCACGATGTCGGTGAAGAACTGCAGGCCGTCCACGTCGTGCATGTCGCGCATCGCCCAGAACGGCGCGCAGTTGATGTTGCGCCATTCCTGCAGGAGCCCATCGCGGAGGTCCGCGAGGCTGGTGAAGTGGAAGTAGAAACTGCCGCGCGTGACCTTCAGCTGCTTGGCCAAGCGGTCGATCTTGACCTCGGCGATGCCGCGCTTTTCCAGCACCTTTCGCGCCGCGGCGATCCAGGCCTCGCGGCTCAGCGTCTGCCGGGCGGTCGTCGATCTGGCTCGCGTTCCGGACGATCGTTTCGTTTTCGCCAAGGCGGCATCCGCTTTCAACTGCTTCCAGGCCTCCATGGCGGCCGGCGGCAATTCGCCGAGCCGTCCCCGATCAAGCCGATGTTTGCCCGCTTCGCAACCCGCTACCGCCGCTGTCCACTGTGGAACCTGATGTTATTGCACGTCGCCCGGAAGTGTGCGCGGTTCTGGGACAACGACATGCATCAAAGCAAGGACTTAAAGCGCGTCGCCTGAATCCGTTTCAGCGCGACGCGCTTTAGGGCAACGCGCTGATCCGCTGCAGCATGAGTTCGAAGAACGGCGCCGGCTCGATGCGGCGCAGCACGTTGCAATTCTTGCGCCGTCCGGTGACATGCCACCAGTCGACGACGGTCATGCCGATCGTCTCGGGCGAGACGATGTCCACCGTCACCGCGCATTGGCGCTTTTCGTAGATCTCCGGCGCCAGGAGATAGCCGGTGACGCAGGCGTCGTGGATCGGCCGCCCCGGCGTGCCGAACTTGTGGCTGCCGTACTGACGATAGAAATCGGCGAGGTTCGCGGCCTCGATCGCGGCCCTGCTGCCGGTGGCGCGCAGGCGGTCCAGCCATTCCAGCGTCATCATCGCGGTGTAGGTGCAGTCGATGCCCGCCATCGTCAGCGGCACGCCGCTGTCGAACACTTTGTGCGCCGCATGCGGGTCGACGAAGATGTTGAATTCGGCGGCGGGCGTGGCGTTGCCGCCCTCGAAGAAGCCGCCGCCCATCAGCACCACTTCGCGCAGCCGCGGAATGATCCTCGGCTCCATGGTCATGGCCATCGCCAGATTGGTCATCGGGCCCAGCGTGCAGACGGTAAGCTCGCCCTCCGGCGCATCCATGATCGCCCGCACGAGATAGTTCACCCCGTGCTCGCTCTGCAACGGCGTCACCGGTTCGGGGAGGTCGGCGCCGTCGAGCCCGGTCTTGCCGTGCACATATTCGGCCGTCATCAGCGTCTTCACCATCGGCCCCGGGCAGCCGGCATAGACCGGCACGTCGGGCCGTCCGGCGAGCTCGACCACCTTCAGCGCGTTCTTCGAGGTCAGCGGCAGCGGCACGTTGCCGCCGACCGTGGTGATGCCCACCACCTCGATCTCGGCCGGCGAGCCGAGCGCGAACAGGATCGCGAAGGCGTCGTCCTGGCCGGGATCGGTGTCGATGATGATCTTGCGTGGTGCCATGTCGTGCCTGCCTTCGAAAGCCTATTGATGAGCCCGTTCGGATGTGTAGAAATACAGTACTGTATCTTATGTTCAAGACAGGGTGATCGAAAATGGGCGAACGAGAGCGCGGCGACTTTTCCGAAATTCCGATCCTCGACGTGTCGGCTCTTTACGGCACCGACCAAGGCGTGATCGGGGCGACCGCGGCAACGCTGCGCCGCTATCTCGAGACGATCGGCTTCCTCTATGTCGTCGGCCATCCGATCCCGCGAGCCGATGTCGAGGCGGTGCGCGAGGCGAGCAAGCGCTTCTTCGCCTTGCCCGAGGAAGAGAAGCTCAAGCTCAAGATCGATAGGAATTTTCGCGGCTACCTGCCCTTTGCCGGCTCGACCATCGTCACCTCTTCCGTAGCGACCGTCAGCAAGCCGAACCAGAGCGAGTCGATCTTTTTCATGCACGAGGTAGGCGAAGATGATCCGCGGGCGCTCGCCGAAAAGCCGCTGCAGGGCCCGAACCAGTGGCCGGACGAGGCTGCGCTGCATGGCTTCAGGCAAACGATCGAGCGCTATGTCGACGAGATGGGCACGCTCGCCCGCAAGATGGTCCGCGCCATCGCGCTGTCGCTTGGCCTGCCTGCCGGCAGCCTGGACCGCTATTTCGAACAGCCGACCACGTTCCTCAGGCTGCTGCATTATCCGACGCAGCCGCAGGAGGAGGGGCTGTTCGGCTCGGCTCCGCACACCGACTACGGCTTCATCACTTTGCTGGCGCAGGACGATGTCGGCGGCCTGGAGGTCAAGAACAAGGCCGGCGAATGGGTGCCGGCGCCGCCGATCCCGGATTCATTCGTGATGAATGTCGGCGACATACTGGCGCGCTGGTCGAACGACCAGTTCGTCTCGACGCCGCACCGCGTCATCAACCGGTCCGGACGCGAGCGCTACTCGCAGCCCTTCTTCTTCGACCCGTCGATGGACGAGACGATCGAGGCGCTGCCGGTCTGCGTGCCGGCCGGCGCCAAGCCGAAATACGAGCCGGTGCTCTATGGCGACTACCTGATGGAGCGCATCGACAAGAACTACCACTACCGCAAGAAGAAGGCCGCGGAGACGGCAAGCGCGTAAGCGAACCGACGGTCCGGATCGGCGCCGGCCCGAGCGGTGCGGTGGCGAGGCGGTTGAGAAACTGCAATCACCGAACAAGCAAAAGGGGAACGACGATGAGAACAAATCTGCGCATGGCCGGCCTGGCGCTGGCTGCATTTGCCACGGCCTGGAGCAGCCTTTCGAAGGCGGCCGAAATCTCGAAATCGGCGGAGGTCCAGCAGACAGGCATGCTCGACGTCGCCAACACGCTGGACTACGCGCCGTTCGAATATCTCGACGCCGACGGCAAGCAGACCGGCATCATCATCGAGCTTGCCGGCGAGGTGGCCAAGCTGGTCGGCGCCAAGCTCGACATCCAGCGCACGCCGTTCCCGTCGATGATCCCCGGCCTGGCGGCCGGCCGCTTCAAGATCGCCTGGGAGACCTTCTCGGCTACGCCCGAGCGCCTCAAGCAGGTCGACTTCGTCATGTTCCTGAAGGCAGGCCTCGCCGTCTCGACCTCGCCGGACAAGAAGGCTGGCTTCAGCGGCGACACGCCGCTTTGCGGCAAGCGGATCGGCGTCTCGGCCGGCAGCGCGTCCGACTTCCTGGTCGACAAGCTCAGCAAGGAATGTGCCGACAAGGGCCAGGCGGCGATCGAGAAATCGGTGTTCAACTCCTCGACCGACATCGTCCAGGCGGTGCTCTCCGACCGCGTCGACGCCCGCATGGACGATGCGACCGCATCGAGCTACTTCGAGGTGACCAGCAAGGGCCAGCTCGTCGTCCTGCCGACCCTCTATGACGTCGCGCCGCTGGGTCTCGCCATCGCCAAGGACGACAAAGGCACCGCCGACATGATGGTTGCGGCGCTGGCCGAGCTGTTCAAGAACGGCGCCTACAAGGCCGTTCTCGAGAAATACGGCATGGGTGCTTATGCGATCAAGGAACCGTATTTCGTCAACAGCATGGACGCGTTGCGCGCCGACTAAGGCACCGACCCGAAATCGGAATCGATTTTCGGGAAGGATCATGCGCAGAATTAGCAGGCGCGCCTGCATGCCCGTTGGGCTTGCGGCGTGGTGAGCGGAGATCCGGCGCCCGGTCCTGTACCAGGCGCCGGTTGGTATCAGGAGATGAGCGATGGGCACGGCCCACCCGACAGAGATGAGCGTCGAGCCGGGCGCCGCCGCCGCTGTGGCGCGGCTCACCGTCGTGCCGCAGCGCCGCTATGGCATCTGGGTCGGCACGGCATTCGCCCTGCTGCTGGCCTTCCTCGTCGTGCGGGCCTTCGCCAGCAACCCGGCCTTCGCCTGGGGCACGGCTGCTGGTTATCTGTTCCATCCCTCGATCATGCGCGGCCTTTCCAACACCTTGATCCTCACCGTGGTGATCATGGCGCTGGCGATCGTCATCGGCACCGTCATCGCCATCATGCGCGTGTCGCCGAGCCCGGTGCTGCGCGGCTTCGCCGGCGTCTATGTCTGGTTCTTCCGCGGCGTGCCGGCGCTGATCCAGCTCATCTTCTGGTTCAACCTGTCGCTGCTGGTGCGCGAGGTCTCGCTGACTTTGCCGTTCCTGGGCACGATGTTCTCCGCCCGCACCAATGATTTCATGACGCCGTTCTTCTCGGCCGTCGTCGCGCTTTCGCTTTGCGAGGCGGGCTATATGGCCGAGATCATCCGCGCCGGCATCAAATCGGTGCCGCCGGGCCAGGCGGAAGCGGCGAGCGCGCTCGGCATGCCCTACCGCATGATCCTGAAGCGCATCACGCTGCCACAGGCCATGCGTTTCGTGCTGCCGCCGACCGGCAACGAGGCCATCAACCTGCTCAAGATGACGTCGCTGGTGACCTTCATCGCGGTCGACGATCTGTTCTATTCCGCGCAGAGCATCTATGCGCGCACCTTCGAGACAATCCCACTCTTGATCGTGGTGGCGTTCTGGTACCTCGCGGTGGTCTCGATCATGTCGGTCGGGCAGCATTTCCTCGAGCGCCATTTCGGCCGCAGCGACACGCGCCGTGACCCGCTGACGATGCGCGCGCTGCGCAATGCCGTAAGCTTGGCGGGCATCGCCCGATGAGCGACGTGAAGTCCGAAAACCGCGCCCGCTTTGGTGTGCCCGCCGATTCCATGGTGTTCGCGCGCGGCGTGCGCAAATCCTATGGCCAGTTGGAAGTGCTACAGGGCATCGATCTCGATGTGCCGGCAGGATCGGTTGCCTGCATCATCGGCCCGTCGGGCTCCGGCAAGAGCACCTTCCTGCGCTGCATCAACCATCTGGAAAAGATCACCGGCGGGCTTCTGCTCGTCGACAGCCAGTTCGTCGGCTACGACCTCCGGGACGACAAGCTCTACGAGGTGAAGGACGATCTGCTCTGCCAGCGGCGCGCCGAGATCGGCATGCTGTTCCAGTCCTTCAACCTGTTCTCGCACATGACCGTGATGGAGAACCTCATCGAGGCGCCGACGCAGGTGCGGCGCATCGCGCCCGACCAGGCGAAGGCCGCGGCCGAGGTCCTGCTCAAGCGTGTCGGCCTGCTCGACAAGGTCGACCGCTATCCGCGCGAATTGTCGGGCGGCCAGCAGCAGCGCGTGGCGATCGCCCGCGCCATGGCGATGAAGCCTAAGGTGCTGCTCTTCGACGAGCCGACCTCGGCGCTCGACCCCGAGCTCGTCGGCGAGGTGCTGCAGGTCATGCGCGATCTCGCCGAGAGCGGCATGACCATGGTCGTCGTCACCCACGAGATCGGCTTTGCCCGCGAGATCGGCGACCAGCTCGTCTTCATGGATGGCGGCGTGATCGTCGAGCGCGGCGCGCCGCGCGAGATGATCGCCGACCCACAATCGCCGCGCACGCGCGAGTTCCTGTCGCGGGTTCTTTGAGATCGCTCGTGAGCCGGCCAAATCGCCCGCCACAAGTGCGGCGCCGCATCGCTTGAAGAACTCGAGCGCCGGGCGATGGGCTTGCCCGCTTCGCACTGATATCGGCCGAGGTGCTTCCCCTGGGCTTTTCCGCTAAATTCGCGGAAACGCAGGGGGCTTCAATGGCTGGATTCGGACGGTCGGTGATTTCCTACACGATGCCGTTGGCCGCCCTGGTGATGGCTGTCGCGGTCAGGGCCAGCGGCCTTTCGGTGGATGAAGGTTCGCTGAACGTCAGGATTGTTGTTGGAGCACTTTCGAGCGCGATCATGTTCACCACCATTTTCGTGGTGCTCGACCACGCCGAGGCCGTGGCCCGGCGGGTGGGAGAGCCGTACGGAACATTGGTGCTGACCTTCGCCGTGACGGCGATCGAAGTGTCGATCATCGTGTCCATGATGCTGCATGGAACGAACAACCCGACGCTGGCGCGTGAGTCCGTTTTCTCGACGGTGATGATTACCTCCACCGGCGTTGTCGGCATGTGTCTCACGCTTGGCGGCTGGCTTCACCGCAAGCAGGCGATCCTTCGGCAAGGGACCAGCGCGTATCTTGCGGTCCTGATCGCGCTGACCGTCATGACGCTTATTCTGCCGACCTACACTCGAGCCACGGATCCCGGCACGTTTTCGGCAGCTCAGCTTGGGTTTGTCAGCGTCCTTTCCGTGCTGCTCTATGCAAGTTTCGTATTCGCCCAGACGGTCCGCCACCGGGAGGACTTCGTCCAGGGAGAGGTGCACGACGTTTCGATGCGAATCGCTTCCCACGAAAGCATTTCCGTCAGCGTCCTGCTGCTGTTAAGCGGGCTGATTGGAATCGTCATGCTCGCCGAGCAGGTCGCCGCAAGTGTCGAGGATACGCTCGTTGCCTACCAGGTGAGCCAGGCCGACAGCATTGTGGGGGCGTTGATCGCGGGCCTGGTCTTGATGCCGGAGGCCATTTCGGCGGTTCGCGCTTCGCTCAACAATGAGCTGCAGCGCGGCTTGAACGTTGCGATGGGTTCGGCTTGCGCCACGATCGGTTTGACGATACCGGCGGTCGCGGCCGCCAGCCTGCTGACGGGCAGAGGATTAACCTTGGGGCTTCCGGCGGCAGACGCGGTGCTTTTGACTTTGGCGCTTTTCATATGCAGCGTCAGCTTTAGCACCGAAAGAACCACGTTCCTGACGGGCATGGTTCATATCGTGGTGTTTTTTACCTACGTATTTCTGATATTTGTGCCGTGAAAGCCTTGGCGCGAGCTGATTTTGGCAATCGGACGCAGGGACGGCGACCGGCAGGAAGTCGCTATCCGACTTGTCTGCGTTCCTCAAAGCGTCGCCAGCCGCGAATTCGGCATGGTCTTTCCATAGGCTCGGCGCAGCGTCGCCTTCTCCTCCAGCGCGACGATGACACGTGCGGCAAAGTCGGTCTTGTACATCTCCGCGAGCCGCGCCAGTCCGCCTGGCGTGAAGACATTGATCTCCAGAAGTTTGTCGCCGACGATGTCGAGCCCAACCAGAAACATGCCGTCGCTGACCAGTTTGGGGCGTACCATCTCGGCAATGCGCAAAATCGTGTCAGTTACCTTGACCTTGCGGGCGGTTCCGGCGGCGTGGACGTTGGAGCGGACGTCGCCCTTGGCTGGGACGCGGCGAAAGGCGGCGTAGCTGCCGTCGCGCAGCAGCGGCAGGCCGTTCATCAGGAAAAGACGCACGTCACCAGCCTTGGCCTCCGGAATGTAGGCCTGCGCGATGAGATAGCCGTCACCGCTGGCCGCCTCGAAAATCTGGTTGAGGTTGGAATCGGTAGGCGTCGCAATATGAAAGACGTTCTTGCCACCCGACCCTTGCAGTGGTTTGACGATGCAGCCCTTCGAGTGTTTGTCGATGAATGCGCGGATCTCGGCAATGCTGCGCGATATAAGGGTCGCCGGCCGAACCGCTTCGGGAAAAGTCTGCAGGTAGAGCTTGCTCTGTGCCTGTGCCAGCCCATCCGGATCGTTGACGACGATGACGCCCTGTTCCGCTGCGAGCCGCCCGAACATGATGCCTGCGTTGGCGGCCCATGGTCGATCGGTGGCGTCGAGCGACGGGTCGTTGCGCAGAAACAGAATGTCGATATCGCTTATCGCGAAGGTCTTCTTCTGCTTCGCGGCATCCTTCAGGGCAGCATGCAGCTTGTCGGGCGTCTTGTAGGAAGCGTCCGGCAAGACTGCGACGCTGACAGCCAGGCTGTCATCCGGACGCAGTATGAAGTCGCCGGGTTCGACATAGACAACCGAATGTCCGCGCTGGACTGCAGCCAGCGCCAGCGTTGTCGTCGTGTAGCCTGGCGTCTCGCTCTCGATCGAATTGACGAAGAACGCAATGCGCATCGGGGATGCTCCCTCAAGTCTCAACCATATCGATCGGATCGATTCCCGCCATCGCCTTCTTGAGCCGCGGACGCGCCGCGTCGGAAGAAAGGAATGCAGGTTCGAGGCGCGGCGCGCGCAGCAAGCCGCGCGCATTGAGTTCCTGGATTGCGCCGAAATGCGCGGCGGAGATCTTGCCGATCCAAAACGGTGTAAGGCTGCCGCCGCCTCTCAGGTGATCGAGGACCTGCACCACGCCGCGCAGATAGATGGCGTCTTTTGCCAGGCCACCACCGCGAAAGACACGCAGAACGACGTTGAAGGCGCTGCGATCATCAAGACCGAAATCCTTATGGAAAATGCGGAAAGTTTCCTCGAATGTCGCGCCGTCGAGCATCGCCTGACACGCAAGGACCCTGGCCGCGATCAGCCGCAGCCGCGCCGCGGTCATGCCGCCGACCAGATATTCCGCCAGCACGGCCAGTCCCTCCTGCATGCCCTCGTAGCCGGCGAGCCCGTTGCGGAAGATGGCAAGCCCCTGCGCATCGCCGTTGAAATAGGTCACCAGGTGGACACCGATCTCGTGACTGAGCAGCGCGGTCAGACGCTCCGGTGGAAGGTTGGTATCGCGCGAAACCAGCAACTGGTTCCGAGAGACGAGGAGGCCGGCCGGCAGGTCGCCGCGGATCTCCACGGAAGCATCGAAATCGGAATAGGCGGCACGATATCCGGCGATCATGTCTCGCGCGGCTGCGGCGATAGCGTCGGCGCCCAATCCCTTCTGCCTCGCCGCCGACGCAGCGCCAGGCGCCTTTTCGACAATGGCGCGTGCTCGCGTCGCCAGACTCGGCTCGACGCCGCCATAGAGTGCTCGTCCGAGCTCGACGAAGCGGGGCGTCTCGCGTGCCGCGAGCATCGACAGCTGCAGATCGAGTTCCTGCTGTTTTTGCGAGAACAGCGTGGTCAGCAGCGGATCTTCCAGATGATCGAGCGAGACCGAATAGAGCTTCCGCTTCTGCGCGGCGACCTCGAATTCGAGCGGCCTGTAGAGCAGTGCTGGGACATGCTCGAAGCCGCCTGCCTGGAATTCCAGCCAGGCGGGTTCGGCGTTGATCGGTGTAACGGCAAGCAGAAAATCGAATGTCGACGCGACGCTGTCGAGTGCCCGGTCGGCGCGCACGACAGCGTCGATGTAGGCGCGCCGCCCCAGCGAACGATGGGTTGCCGGCGGTTCCAGCTTTGATGCCTTCAGAAAGGCACTGACCGCCTGGAGCGCGGAATCCACCATGTTGGCGACGACAAGATCGCGCAGTTCAGGATAGATGCGCTCGCTGCCAGGCACCCTGTAGATCGGCGCGAAGCGTACCGTCAGGCCCGCTACATCGTCGAGATGATCCGAGAGCCGCGCTTCGGCGCGTGTCGTGGGAACGAATTCGTCCACGCGCGGCGTGCGGTATTTCGCTTCGCGTCCGGACGCCGCAGTGGCAAAGCGCTTGAGCGCCGCCTTCTCCGCCGCGGTATCGCCGCTAGCCAATGCAATCTCGAAAGGCGGCAGGAACGGTATGTCCTCCGTCAGAAACCGGTCTTCGGCCAACTCGCCGATGTCGAGCACGAGGAATGCGCCGCAATGATCGCGCATCCTTCGCGCCACCAGCCGCGCGACCTCGCCGGCGAGGTCGCTATCGGCAGCGATCAGATAGGACGCGTTGGCGGAAACAATCTGGAACGCCGTATCCTGCTGCGATCCGACATGGACGCAGAGAAACGGCAGCGGCCGATCGATGTGCAAGCGGTTGCCGTCGCCGAACTCGCGGCGGATTGGCTTGCCCTCTTGGAAAAGCGCGTCCAGGTCCGCTTCGATCTTGGCCAACGGAGACATAGCCTCAATGAGCTTTGGCTTCATGTCATGCCCCGCAACGCAGCCTCGAGAACTGGCACCGTGGACCCAAGCATGGCACGCAGCCGTTCGATCGCTGCCCAGTCGGGTTCGCCGCTCCATTCGTCCATGAAGATCTTCTTGAACTCGACCGCTATGGCACACCCGGTCTCGGGGAAATTGGCATGGACGAAACGGGTCTGCTCGCCCTTGCCCTGGAATGACACATTCTCGCGCACATCGATCGGCTCGCCGTTGAAATCCTGGCCGCGCAGCGCCTCCGTGAAGGCGTCGACGACCTGAGTCCAGCGCGCGCGGTCCATCGAGAACGTGCCGATATTGATATCAGGCGCGCCACCTTGCGAAGCAGGCGCTGCTTTCGGCCCCGCACGGCGGTGGTTGTAGCTGTGGACGTCGACAAGGACGAACCTGCCGTAACGTCCCTCGACATCGGCAAGGACACGCCTGAGCTCGCCGTAGAACGCGTCGTGAAAGGCGAGAGACTCGTCCACAATGTCCTCGGCCGGTGGCTCTCGCCATACGTGCAGGCCCCAGGACTGGTCCGGCGACCGATAGACCGCAGCCTCGCGCGCGCGGTTCAGATCGACCTGAAAGCGCGATCGATGAACGATGATCTGGGTTGGGAAATCGGCGATGAAGTGCTCGGTGAAGGGATCCTCCTCCCGCAGCCGATCAGGGTCGGGGATGCACATGAGCGATTGGCAAGCGCGCCCAACGTCCGAGCCGCTGTGGATCGCCGTGCCAATGACGGGGGAATCGCCAAGCTTGATCGTCCAGCCTGCCGGTAACCCGCTCGCAGCATTGTTGAAAATAGGCTTGCTCACCATCCATCGAAATGCAGAGAGAGAGCGGACGGTTCCGGGTTCAACCGGTTGAGGCTTGCACCGGGGCCACATCGTCTCGCTGAAGAACCGGCTTCGCCCGGCGCCTCACGCCGCCAGCACTGCCTGATCCAGCCCGCGGATGATCTTCGCCAGTTCCACGCATTCGTCCTGGCGCACCTTGTTCTTCCGCCAGGCGAGACAGATCATGCGCTGCGGCATCGGTTCCTGGAACGGCACGATCCTCAAGTCCGGCATGACGCCGGCAGCACTTGCCGCCATCTCCGGCACCAGCGTGACGCCCAGCCCATGCGCCACCATCTGCAGAAGCGTGGTCAGGCTGGTCGCGCCATAGCTTGCCATGGCCACCGGCCGCACATTGCCGCAGACGGCCAAAGCCTGCTCGCGCAGGCAATGGCCTTCTTCGAGCAGCATCAGCCGCTCCAGCGCCGGACTTTCCGGCGGCACAGGCGGCGAGGCGAAAGCCGGATCGCCGGCGGGCACCGCGAGGAAGAAGCGGTCCGGGAAAAGCTCCTCTGTGACGAGCCCCGGATGGTCGAGCGGCAAGGCGGCGATGAAAGCGTCGAGCTTGCCCGAGACATTGTCCTCGACCAGCGATGCGGTCACCGCCTCGCGCAGCTCGAGCTGCAGGGCCGGGAAGTGCCGCTTCAGTTCCGGCAGGACGCGCGGCAGGAGATAGGGCGCAACCGTCGGGATGATGCCCAGCCGGAAGCGCCCCTCCATCGCTGGACGGCCGCGCCGGGCAGTCGTCTCGACGTCACGTATGTCGGCCAGAATGCGCTCGATGCGCGGCTGGAGCGCCAGCGCCTCGTCGGTCATCCGCACGGTCTTGCCGCCGCGCTCGAACAGAAGGCAGTTCAGCCGCTCTTCCATTTCGGCGATCTGTGCAGAAAGCGCCGGCTGGCTGACGCCGGCGAGCTTCGCGGCGCGGCCGAAATGCAGCGCCTGCGCCAGCGCGTCGAAGTAAAGCATCTGCCTGACGGTGAGACCGATCATAAGGAAATCCTATCGGAAAAAACAGGAAAGGCAATTTGTCTTTATCGGCAAGCCGCCCTAGTCTGGAATCGTTCCAGGTTGGCGCGGCCGCTGGCCGCCCCGGAAACTCAATTCAAAACTCGGCAAAATCGGAGAGTAAGATGGACGTGAAAACCGACGACAACAGCGCTGGCAAATGCCCCGTGGCGCATGGATCCGCCGGCCGGACCAACCGCGACTGGTGGCCGAACCAGCTCGACCTTGGCGTTCTCCACCAGCAGTCGAACCTCTCGGACCCGATGGGCGAGGACTTCGACTACGCCAAGGAATTCCAGTCGCTCGATCTCGACGCGGTGGTCAAGGATCTCACCCATGTGATGACGGATTCGCAGGACTGGTGGCCGGCCGACTTCGGCCATTACGGGCCGCTCTTCATCCGCATGGCCTGGCACAGCGCCGGCACCTACCGCATCGGCGACGGCCGCGGCGGCGCCGGCGCCGGCCAGCAGCGTTTCGCGCCGTTGAACAGCTGGCCGGACAACGCCAATCTCGACAAGGCGCGCCGGCTGCTCTGGCCGGTCAAGCAGAAATACGGCCGCAAGATCTCCTGGGCCGACCTGATGATCCTCGCCGGCAACGTCGCGTTGGAATCGATGGGCTTCAAGACCTTCGGCTTCGCCGGCGGCCGCGCCGACGTTTGGGAGCCGGAGCAGGATGTGGACTGGGGTTCCGAAACCAAGTGGCTGGATGACCAGCGCTATTCCGGCGACCGTGAGCTGCAGGGCCATCTCGGCGCCGTGCAGATGGGCCTGATCTACGTCAACCCGGAAGGGCCGAACGGCAAGCCGGACCCGATCGCCGCGGCGCGCGACATCCGCGAAACCTTCCGCCGCATGGCCATGAACGACGAAGAGACCGTGGCGCTGATTGCCGGCGGCCACACCTTCGGCAAAACCCATGGCGCCGGCGATGCAGCACTTGTGGGCGCGGAGCCGGAAGGTGCCGGCATCGAGGCGCAGGGCCTCGGCTGGTCGAGCAAATATGCCACCGGCATTGCCGGCGACGCCATCACGTCTGGCCTCGAGGTGACCTGGACCACGACGCCGACCAAATGGAGCAACAACTTCTTCGACAACCTCTTCAATTACGAATGGGAGCTGACGAAGAGCCCGGCGGGCGCCAATCAGTGGACGCCGAAGGGCGGCGCCGGCGCGGGCACGGTGCCGGACGCGCACAACGCGTCGAAGCGCCATGCGCCGGCCATGCTCACCACCGACTTGTCGCTGCGTTTCGACCCGGCCTACGAGAAGATCTCGCGGCGCTTCCACCAGCACCCGGACCAGTTCGCCGACGCCTTCGCCCGGGCCTGGTTCAAGCTCACCCATCGCGACATGGGCCCGGTCGTGCGCTATCTCGGCCCGCTCGTGCCGAAAGAAGAGCTGATCTGGCAGGATCCGATCCCGGCGATCGACCATGAGCTGGTGAGCGACCAGGACATCGCCGCGCTGAAGGCGAAGATCCTGGCCTCCGGCCTCGCGGTATCCGAGCTGGTCTCGACCGCCTGGGCGTCGGCCTCGACCTTCCGCGGCTCCGACAAGCGTGGCGGCGCCAATGGCGGCCGCATCCGTCTTGCCCCGCAGAAGGATTGGGACGTCAACCAGCCGGCACAGCTCGCCAAGGTGCTGGCGAAGCTCGAAGCCGTCCAGAAGGAATTCAATGCGGCTGAGGCCGGTGGCAAGAAGGTCTCGCTGGCCGACCTCATCGTGCTCGGCGGCGTCGCCGCGGTCGAGAAGGCCGCGAAGGACGGTGGCCACGAGGTGAAGGTCCCGTTCACGCCCGGCCGCATGGACGCTTCGCAGGAGCAGACCGATGTCGAGTCCTTCGCGGCACTCGAGCCGAGGGCCGACGGCTTCCGCAACTACGTTGGCGGCAAGCTGCCGATGTCGGCCGAGGCGATGCTGGTCGACCGGGCGCAGCTCCTGACGCTGACGGCGCCGGAAATGACGGTGCTGGTCGGCGGCCTGCGCGTGCTCGGCGCCAATGCCGGCGGCTCCAGGCACGGCGTCTTCACCGACAGACCCGGCACGCTGACCAACGACTTCTTCGTCAACCTGCTCTCGATGGCGACGGTCTGGGATCCGGCTGCGGGCTCCGAGCCGGGCTCGCATGAGGTCTATGAGGCGCGCGACCGCAAGACCAAGGCGGTCAAGTGGACCGGCACCCGCGCCGACCTGATCTTCGGCTCGCACGCGCAGCTGCGTGCTTTCTCGGAAGTTTACGGCTCTGCCGACGCCAAGGCGAAGTTCGTCAAGGACTTCGTCAAGGCGTGGACCAAGGTGATGAACCTCGATCGCTTCGAGGTCGCCTCGAAGTAAGGGTCTCATCCTCCCAAGTAAAAGGCGCGGGGCTTTCCCCGCGCCTTTTTACTCAACCGCGCGAGGATCAATCTTTCTCGAAGATGCCCGCCTTGGCGACGACGCCGGCAATCGCCCCGCCGATCAGCGGCGCGACGATGAACAGCCAGAGCTGGCCGAGCGCCGCGCCACCTGAAAACAGCGCCGGGCCGATCGAGCGGGCCGGGTTGACCGAGGTGCCGGTGACCGGGATCATGGCGAAGTGAATTGCCGCCAGCGTCAGGCCGATGACCAGGCCGGCAAAGGCCGTCGTGTGCTTGGCGTTGGTGACGCCGAGGATGACGGTGACGAAGGTGAAGGTGCCGATCAGCTCCCAAAGGAAGGCAGAGCTCATGCCCCATTTCGCCTCGTCCCAGCCATTGGCGCCGAAGCCGCCGGTGTGGCCGCCGGCCTGGCCGGTGACGATAATCCACAGCGCCAGCGAAGCTATGATGGCGCCGATGATCTGCGCGATCCAGTAAGGGACGACATCCTTGGCCGGCATCCGTCCCGCAAGGAACACGCCGAGCGTCACCGCCGGATTGAGATGCGCGCCCGAGATCGGGCCGATCGCATAGGCCGCGGCGATCAGGCCGATGCCGAACGCCAGGCCGATGCCTTCCTGGCCGAGCGGCAGCGCGCCGCCGAAGCCGCCCGTGACCACGGAGGCCGTGCCGATGAACACCAACAAAAACGTGCCCAGAACTTCCGCCAGATAAGTCTTCATTGCCCTCTCCTCATTGGAATCCGCCAAACCGCGTTTCCCGCGCCGCGAATCACAAGCGAGAGAGTATTCCCACCCGGAAAGCTTGGAAAGCAGAGCGGTTAAGCCACGCTGCTTGCTTGTCGCGCCAGTTAATTGCATTAGAGGCCGTTCATGTACTGATGGAATTGTTCCGGGCTTTCTTGTCGATCGGGATTTTTTCATGTCGAAGGCCTGACTTTCCGGCACCGGTGGTCGCTGCCCTCGGCAAGGTTCGGCGCGATGGCTGCAACAGAACTGTTTCATTCCCGGCCGGAAACGCTTTAAGAGCGGGCCGGAAAACAATTTGCAGGTAGACAGGATGCGACTGGGCGGAAGGCTGGCGGCGGCCATCGAAGTTCTGGAAGACATTAGCCGGCGCCACCGGCCGGTGGCCGACGCCTTGCGCGACTGGGGCCTGTCGCACCGCTTTGCCGGCGGCGGCGACCGCGCGGCGATCGGCAACATCGTCTACGACGCGCTGCGCCGCAAGCGCTCGGCCGGTTGGCTTTTCGGCGAAGACACGCCGCGCGCCATCGGCTTCGGCGCGCTGCTGCTCGAATGGGGCCAGACGGCGCAGTCGCTCAACGATGCGCTTGACGGCGACAAGTTCGCGCCGCCGCTGCTCAGCGCCGCCGAATTGAAGGCGGTCGCGGGGCGCCGGCTCGCCGATGCGCCCGATGCCGTGCGCGCGGACGTGCCCGACTGGTGCGCGCCGCTGCTGGCGCAGGCCTATGGCGATGCCTGGGTCAGGGAAGGGGCGGCGCTCGCGATGCGCCCGCCGCTGGATCTCAGGGTCAATGCGCTCCAGGCCGACCGCGGCAAGGTGCTGGCGGAACTGCAGGGCACGGGTGCGGCACCTGCCGCGATCGGGCCGCACGGCATCCGCATCCCGCCGATCGACGGCGACGGCAGGCATCCGAACGTGCAGGCCGAGCCCGCCTTCCAGAAGGGCTGGTTCGAGGTGCAGGACGAGGGCTCGCAGCTTGCCGCGGCACTTGCCGGTGCCGCGCCCGGCATGCAGGTGCTCGATTATTGCGCCGGCGCCGGGGGCAAGACGCTGGCGCTTTCGGCCGAGATGGGCAATACAGGCCAGGTGTTCGCCCATGACGCGGAAAAGGTGCGGCTGGCGCCGATCTTCGAGCGCATCCGCCGCGCGCACAGCCGTAATGTCCAGATCGTCAGCAAGCCTGCGGAACTCGCGCCGCTGTCCAGTCATATGGACATCGTGCTGATCGACGCGCCCTGCACCGGCAGCGGCACCTGGCGGCGGCGGCCCGACGCCAAATGGCGGTTGACCGACAGGCAGCTCGACGCCCGCAAGGGCGAGCAACTGGCGATCCTCGACACGGCGCAGGCCTTCGTGAAACCCGGCGGGCTGCTCGTCTACATCACCTGTTCGGTGTTCGATGCCGAAAACGGCGAGCAGGTCGCGGCCTTCCGCGAGCGCCACGGCGATTTTGCGCCCGTCGACCATCGAGAGCTTTGGGATGTCCATTTCCCCGGCCATGAAGGCGCCGCGCGCATCGCCGGCGCCGGCGGCATCTCGCTGTCGCCGGCGCTCAGCGGCACCGACGGATTTTATTTTCACGCCTTGCGTAGGGTGGCCTGAGGGCAGTCAGTGTTTTGCTGCGCTGCAACATAAGAGATTGCCTGTCCTGCCAGCCTCTGCAATAAGCTTCGCCAGCAAAAGTGAAGGCGAAGGGCCATGGCAGCCAAGATCGTACCCGCCCCCGACTACGAGGATCGTGTCAGGACTTCCTTTGCCCGCCAGAAGGCGATGGCCACCATCGGCGCGGAACTGACGCTGGTCACGCCCGGCATCATCGAGATCGAGATGCCCTATGCGCCTTCGCTCACCCAGCAGCACGGCTTCCTGCATGCCGGCGTCATCTCGACCGCGCTGGACTCGGCCTGCGGTTATGCCGCCTTCTCGCTGATGCCGGAAAATTCCGGCGTGCTGACGATCGAATTTAAGGTCAATCTGCTGGCGCCGGGCAGGGGCGAGCGCTTCCTGTTCCGCGGCTCGGTGACAAAGCCCGGCCGCACCATCATCGTTGCCGACGGCCAGGCCTACGCCTTTGCCGCCGACGGCGAGGCCAAGCTTATCGCCACCATGACCGGCACGATGATGACGGTGGTCGGCCGCGATGGGATAGAAGGGTGACTCATGGCGAGCGCTGCGCGGATAGGGGAAAAATCCGTTCTCTTCGTCATGGCGGCGGAGGCCGAATACGGCCCGCACCTCAAAGAACTGTTCACGCCGCTGATGACTGGGGTCGGTCCGGTCGAGGCCGCCGTGCGGCTTGGTGCCGAGCTTGCGACGCTGAAGGCGGAGGGCGCGCTGCCGGACCTCGTCGTCTCGCTCGGCTCCGCGGGAAGCCGCACGCTTGAGCAGACCGAAATCTACCAGGCTGTGTCGGTGAGCTATCGCGACATGGACGCTTCGCCGCTCGGTTTCGAGAAGGGCGCCACGCCCTTTCTCGACCTGCCGGTGACCGTGCCGCTGCCGTTCGTCATCCCGGGCATCAAGAGCGCCACGCTCTCGACCGGCGGCGCGATCGTCACCGGCATCGCCTATGACGCGATCGACGCCGACATGGTCGACATGGAGACCTTCGCCTGCCTGCGCGCCTGCCAGTTGTTCGGCGTGCCGCTGGTCGGCCTGCGCGGCATTTCCGATGGCGCCGCCGATCTCAGGCACGTCGGCGACTGGACGGAATATCTGCATGTCATCGACGAGAAGCTGGCGGCGGCTGTAGGTCTGCTCGAGCAGGCGATCGGCGGTGGTCTGCTGGACGCTGATTGCTGCCCGGATCAAGCAGCCAGGCGCTGCGGATCGCCGAAATCGATGCGTGAGATGCGTCCACGGACGGCGCCGGTCGCATCGAGATAGTCGATCGCTCCCGGTGTATGGTCCAGTTTCCACGCGCCGGCGGGGCCATCTTTCCATTCGACCTTGTAGCCGTCGTCCAGCAGCGTCCAAAGTCCGTGGAAGCGCGTGCCATCCGGCAGGAGCATGTGCGCTCGATGGTCGGTTTCATAGTGGATGAAGGCGTTCTTGCCGCCCATGTCGATGACATGCGTGGTTCCGACCATGATAATGGCCAGCGTGTCCCTGCTCAGTATCGTCATTGTCCCTGTCCACGGGTTCGCGTTTTCGAAAGAGCCTCGACGGCGTAAGTATCGTCAAGTATCTTGACTATATGGAGCTTGAATCATATGGTCAAGGAGCTTGACGAAAAAATCGGAACGTTGCCCGATCATGTCGGCTGGCGGCTATGGCAGGCGAGCCGTGCATGGCAGACGGAATTCGCTGCGGCCATGCGGGCCGCCGGCCACGCCTGGTTCAGCGAAGCGCGTGCCGGGCTGCTCGGGCACATCCCCCGCAACGGCACGCGCCAGTCGGCATTGATCGAGCGCGCGGCCATCTCCAAACAGGCGGTTCAGCAATTGCTCGACGGGCTGGAGGCGGAAGGCGTACTGGAGCGGTTTCCCGACCCACGGGATGGGCGCGGCAAGCTTGTGCGCTATACGCGCAAGGGTCTGGATGCCTTGCGCGACGGCGACCGCATCAAGCTTGAGATCGAGCGCGGCTACATCGATCGTATCGGCGAGCAGCGGTTCTCGGCGCTGATGGACGCCTTGCGCTCGCTCGACGCCGGACGGGCCGACGCATCGGAAGAAGCATCGGAACCGGAGTGAGCGGTGCGACCCAGCAACCCATTGCGTCGACTCGTTTCTTTCTCTAAAGGCTCGCCATGACGACAGCCAATCATCCCGACACCGTTCTCATCATCGACTTCGGCAGCCAAGTCACGCAGCTGATTGCACGGCGCGTGCGCGAAGCCGGCGTCTACTGTGAAATCGTGCCGTTCCAGTCCGCAGCCGAGGGCTTCCGCCGCATCCGGCCGAAAGCCGTCATCCTGTCGGGCAGCCCGCACTCGACCGTCGACATCGGTTCGCCCCGCGCCCCCGACGAAGTGTTTTCGGCCGGCCTTCCGGTGCTCGGCATCTGCTATGGCGAGCAGACCATGTGCGCCCAGCTCGGCGGCAAGGTCGAGGCCGGCCATCATCGTGAGTTCGGCCGGGCCTTCCTGGAGATCGAGGACGATTGCGCGCTGTTCGACGGCGTCTGGGCCAGGGGAACGCGTCACCAGGTCTGGATGAGCCACGGCGACCGCGTCACCGCCATTCCCGACGGCTTCAAGATCGTCGGCACCTCCACCGGCGCGCCCTTTGCCGCGATTGCCGACGAGGCGCGCAAGTTCTACGCGGTGCAATTCCATCCCGAAGTCGTCCACACCCCGGATGGCGCGAAGCTGCTTAGCAACTTCGTCCACCACATCGCTGGCCTCAGCACGGGCTGGACCATGGCCGCCTATCGCGACCATGCCGTCGAGGCGATCCGCAAGCAGGTCGGCAAGGGCAAGGTGATTTGCGCGCTGTCGGGCGGCGTCGACTCTTCGGTCGCCGCGCTCCTGATCCACGAAGCGGTCGGCGATCAGTTGACCTGCATCCTCGTCGACCACGGCCTGATGCGTAAGGACGAGGCGCAGAGCGTGGTGGAGATGTTCCGCCAGCACTACAACTTGCCCCTGATCCTGGTCGACGCCTCCGAGCGCTTCATCTCGGCTCTCGAAGGCGAGAGCGATCCCGAAAAGAAGCGAAAGACCATCGGCCGGCTGTTCATCGAGGTGTTCGAGGAGGAGGCGAAGAAGCTCGGCGGCGCCGACTTCCTGGCACAGGGCACGCTCTATCCCGACGTGATCGAGAGCGTCTCCTTCTCCGGCGGCCCGTCGGTGACGATCAAGTCGCACCACAATGTCGGCGGCTTGCCCGAGCGCATGAACATGAAGCTGGTCGAGCCGCTGCGCGAGCTGTTCAAGGACGAGGTGAGGGCGCTCGGCAAGGAGCTCGGCCTGCCCGAAAGCTTCATCGGCCGCCATCCGTTCCCAGGCCCCGGCCTTGCCATACGCTGCCCGGGCGGCATCACCCGCGAGAAGCTGGAGATCCTGCGCCAGGCCGACGCCATCTATCTCGACGAGATCCGCAAGGCCGGCCTCTACGACGCCATCTGGCAAGCCTTCGCCGTGCTGCTTCCGGTACAGACCGTGGGCGTCATGGGCGACGGCCGCACCTACGAATTCGTCTGCGCGCTGCGCGCCGTGACCTCCGTCGACGGCATGACGGCCGACTTCTACCACTACGACATGAACTTCCTCGGCGCCGCCGCCACGCGCATCATCAACGAGGTGAAAGGCATCAACCGCGTCGTCTACGACGTAACGTCGAAGCCGCCTGGGACGATCGAGTGGGAATAAAGCTCGGTCGTTCGCCAGCATTTGGTGGCTATCGGCGCCAGCCACTTAACATGTTGAAATGTAATCTTTTTCATCTCTTTTCCTATCGCTGACTATCGCCCGCAAGCGGAATCATTTGGCGGTAGACCTGACGGTATCGCTTTCCTCATCATTCTCGCTCGAGACCGATACCGTCACCGCCTGATTTCCTAGAAGGCTAGCTAAAATTTAGGTAAGCTATTGAACTACAAGAGAAATTTTCAAACCTTGACGGTACAATCGATGACGGTAAAATCGGGCGCTGAATATGCGGCCACGCGCTCGGATTGCCCTCGCCATGCTCACCGACATTGCACTTAAGAAGCTGAAACCTAAAAACAAAATATACAAAGTTGCTGATCGTGACGGTATGTACGCCACCGTGTCCACGGCCGGGCAGATCTCGTTCCGCTACGACTACCGAATGAATGGAAGGCGAGAGACAGTCACGCTGGGCCGCTATGGTGAGGGTGGCATCTCGCTAGCAGAGGCGCGTGACCGCTGCATTGCGGCCCGAAAAATGGTGGCAACCGGACAATCGCCGGCGCATGAAAAGCAGCGTAAAAAGCGGCGCCTATCTGCAATGGCCACCTTCGGCGATGCCGGCCGGGCCTGGTTTAAGGAGGCCAAGATGGCGGATAGCACGCGCTCAATGCGCAAGGCCATCTTCGATCGAGACATCTTGCCAATCTGGGACAAAAGGCTCCTCACAGAAGTAACAGCTGGCGACTTGCGGGCGCTCTGCGCAAAGGTGCGGGACCGTGGCGCGCCGGCAACAGCCATTCACGTCCGGGATATTGTTAAGCAAATCTATGGCCATGCCATTCTGCACGGCGAGAAGATTGCCAATCCAGCGGACGAGGTAGGACCGGCTTCGATCGCCACGTTCGAGGCAAAAGACCGAGCATTGTCCCCAGCAGAAATCCGCATCGTGCTGACTGAGTTGGAACATGTGCCAACATTGCCGACGATACGGCTGGGCCTAAAGCTGATCCTGCTCACGATGGTTCGGAAGGGTGAGCTGCTGGACGCGACTTGGGACGAGGTCGATTTTGAGAACGCTGTGTGGAGCATTCCCAAAGAGCGAATGAAACGGAAAAAGCCGCATAACGTCTACCTGTCCCGCCAATCCCTCGATATCCTGATTGCGCTCAAGACTTGCGCAGCGAACTCCCGATATGTGCTGCCATCTCGCTATGACGCCGACGAACCCATGTCGCGCGCCACCTTCAATCGTGTCACAATGGCCATTGTCGACCGCGCAAAAAGACAAGAAATGCCGCTTGCGCCCTTTACAGTGCACGACCTACGGCGGACTGGCTCGACAATCCTAAACGAGATCGGATTCAATCGCGACTGGATCGAGAAATGCCTTGCTCACGAAGACAGCCGCACTTCGCGCGGTGTCTATAACAAGGCTGAATATGAGCCGCAGCGCCGTCATATGCTCCAGGAATGGGCCGACATGGTTGAGGCCTGGGCAGCGGGCAAGAAGCACACCCCCGTACTCCAGCCGGCTGCCGGGGCGGCAATCATTCTCGATCCGATTTGACAGGCCTCGTCTTGCGCGACCGGACGTCTGGACCTGGGGCGGTTTCGAGAGTCCCGGCAGACGAGGCGTTTCGCCTTGCCTGAACCCAGGCCTCGACCTCTGCTAGATCCCAAACAACACAGCGGGGAGTCAGATTGAAGCGTCGTGGGAACTCGCCGCGTTGCTCCATTTCGTAGATGGTCGTGTCCGATAAAGGGACGATTTCTCGCAATTGTGACCGGCGCACAGTTCGCACAACGTGTCGCGCCTGAATGTGCGGCAAAACCGGAAGAGATTGCTCTTCCATTATGCGTTGGCAGCTTTCAGGTTGAGTAGGGTTGCGCAATTTGACCATGCTTATGACCGGAAAGGCTCCGTGGGAGCGCATGGTCGCGTGTCTGCCCCATTTCCGATATAGCCCCCAATTGCGACCACATCGCCGTCCTTGACCAGCAGGCGGTCCTCGGGAGCAGCACTAGGGCCGTTTAGACATCGAGGCTATGCAATGTTCGAGGCGCTCCAACCGAGCCTTCTGCGAACGAAGCTCATGCCCTGCGTTCAGCAAATTGGATTTGCCTCTGGAGGAGGCAGCAATGATCAGTTCGCATTCTAACAGAGCGATACGATCTCGCATCTGCTGAGCTTCATCCTGCCGTATCCTTCTAATCCAACCCAGGCCGCGCATATTCTACCACCACCGTCCATGCAGCACGGGTAGCATTTGAAAACTAACGCCCGTCAATTCGAAAAACTCGTATTTTAACCGTCGCTAAATTCACCGGCTAATGACAACCTTGCTGGTGAAGTCAGGCCAAACCCGGTGACTTGCTCGCTCGCTTGCACGGACAATTTTAATCGATGCGGTGACGACGCAATTGCCGTAAACGACAGGCCGAAGGTCGCGGACGACTGCAATGATCGTCACGACTAGAGATTTACCCACAAGACGCTTGGAGCGCGGCGTCATGCAGTTTCTTTAGAGACGGGCGCTGAACAGGCCGAGGCAGTGCCTTTCAAGGCCGCGTGAACGCGCCCTATCTTGTCAAGCGCGTTCGGCCCGCGGCAGTGATCGGCGGCCCCTCGAACCGGCGGGAAGGCTCGCGCATGCGTCGGCAGAAAAATAGCGTCGGAGACCAAGGAGGCGAGCATATTGGCTGCGTACGGCTGCTACCATGTCGAGCCGCACGTGGCGCCCAACCTTCATTCTGCTCTCAGCCGAAATCGCTCGAAAGCGACTGTGAGGGGCAATTGGGTAACGCGCCATGCTCTTCGGCTTCGATCCTGCCCAACGGCTTCGCAAGACCATTGAGCGCATCAGCCGCGATCATGCCGACGCCGAGCTTTGCGTCGTGACTGGCGATCTCACCGACGAGGGCGATTTCGCCTCCTACGTCCTGTTGCGCGAGGCGCTGCAGGAACTGCGGGTGCCCGCCCGCCTTCTGCTCGGCAATCACGACAGGCGCGAGAATTTTATTCGCGCATTTCCTGAAGAGCCACGCGATGCGAATGGCTTCATTCAGTCGGTCCAAGACGGGACTGCCGGGCGCCTCATTTTTCTCGATACATTGGTGGAAGGCTTCGGTCATGGTGCTTTGGATCAGGGCCGGCTCGAATGGCTGCTGGCGCGCTTGGCCGAGGAACAGAAAACGCCTGCCTATCTCTTCGCCCATCATCCGCTGCAGCCGATCGGCCTGCCGCATTTCGAGCCTTGGAACATGCAGAACTGGCAAGAGCTCATGCGGGCGATCGCCGCCGCCGGCAATGTCCGGCACATTTTTCACGGCCATGTGCACGTTGATGTTGGCGGCACCTGGAGCGGCATTCCCTTCAGCGCCATCCGCGGCGTTGCGCATCAAATCATTCCGCACTTCGCGCGCAGGGACGCAGACTTTGTCGAGGATGCGCCGGCTTTTGACGTCGCGCTGATCGACGACGATGGCGTGCTCGTGCACCGTTTCGAGGTCAGCGACAGGAATGTGGTTGAAATCTCGCCCGCAGGTCCTTTCCCGGGGGTGACCAATGAAGCAGCAGAAATCTCATGAACTGGTCATTTTCGATTGTGACGGCGTCGTCGCATCGACGCCGAGGAACTGACCCGTATTGGCTCGTTGACCTTGGCTCCCGAACTGCCTGGAGTTGGCAGAGATAGCTGCGGAAACAGCTAAACCGATTTGATTGGTTCTGACGATGAATGTCGGCGCGTCATCTTCTCGCAATCGCGAATTTACTCTTCGCACCTGCACAAAAATGTGCCAAACGCGGCACCCATAGTTGGTAACGTTGGGGAAGGAGCCCTTGTTGAGTGCGGTTGCTAACACCAAGGCGATCACACCGCCGGATATTCGTTCCCGGAAGGGTGGCACTCCGCTCGTCTGCCTGACGGCCTATACCACGCGATCGCAAAGCTCGTTGATCAGCATTGTGACATTGTTCTCGTCGGCGACAGCGTCGGCATGGTGCTGCACGGCTTCCCGTCGACGCTGGGCGTGACGCTTGAGATGATGATCATGCACGGCCAGGCCGTGCGCCGCGGCCTCGAGCAGGCGCTGATGCTCGTCGACATGCCGTTCGGCTCCTACGAGGAAGGCCCCGAGCAAGCCTTCCGCAATGCTGCACGTGTCATGACGGAAACCGGCTGCGCGGCGGTCAAGCTCGAAGGTGGCGAGGCAATGGCCGAGACGATCCGCTTCCTGGCTGCACGCGGCGTGCCAGTCATGGGCCATGTCGGCTTGACGCCTCAGGCGGTCAATACCTTCGGCGGCTACCGCGTGCAGGGCAGAGGCGGTGATGCCGAGCGCGTCGCGGCCGACGCGCTTGCCGTGAGCGAAGCGGGGGCATTCGCGCTGGTGCTGGAGAAGGTCCCGGAGGTGCTCGCCGGCCGGATCACCGCAGAGGTAGCGATCCCGACGATCGGTATCGGCGCCTCGGCGGCCTGTGACGGGCAGATTCTCGTCGTCGACGACATGTTGGGCATCTTCGGCGACTTCCGGCCCAAATTCGTCAAGCGCTATGCCGAACTCAGTGAGATCGCCGGGGAGGCGATTGCGGTCTATGCGCAGGAAGTGCGCGACCGCCGCTTTCCAGCCGCCGAGCATCTGTTCGGCGATGCGCCAAGGACGGTCAATGGTGGAGAAGGCGCATGAGCATTCCGATCGCACGAACCGTCGCCGAGTTGCGCATGGCTGTGGCCGCATGGCGGCAGAATGGCCTCAAGGTCGCTGTCGTGCCGACCATGGGTGCCTTGCATGAAGGCCATCTGAGCCTGGTGCGTGCCGCGCTCGCCAAGGCGGACCGGGTTATCGTGACGCTCTTCGTCAACCCGAAACAGTTTAACAGCGCGGCCGATCTCGTGGCCTACCCGCGCACTGAGCATGACGATGCCGCCAAGCTTGCGCCGCTCGGCGCTCATCTGCTCTACGCGCCAAATGCAGCGGACATGTATCCGGAAGATTTCGCCACCACGATCTCAGTCAGTGGGGTGAGCGATGGCCTGTGCGGCGCGTTCCGTCCGGGCCATTTCGACGGCGTGGCAACCGTCGTCGCCAAGCTCTTTCTACAGACGCGTGCTGATCTCGCCTTCTTCGGCGAGAAGGATTTCCAGCAACTGCACGTCGTTCGCCGGCTCGTCCGCGATCTCGACATTCCAATCGAGATTGTAGCATGTCCAACGGTCCGTGAAGCCGACGGCCTGGCAATGTCGTCGCGCAATGTCAGGCTTTCGGCCGAACAGCGCTTAGCAGCGCCAAGGCTCGCCGAAGTCCTGTCGGCTTCGGCCGGGCGATTGTCGGCAGGATTGCCAGCCGAGCTTGTGCTTGCCGAGGCCAGGCAAGCGATCCTCGCTGCCGGTTACGACGAGGTCGAGTATCTCGAGCTACGGGCAGACCATGACCTGTCACCGCTTTCCGCCGCGGATCGACCGGCCCACCTAATCGTCGCCGCCTGGCTTGGCGGGACGCGGCTTATCGATAACGTTGGAGTTCTGCCCGGGCAGCGCCAAGGCGAGCTGCTCGCGGCAGCCAATGCCGCATGATTGAGAATGCCGCAAGGCTTGTACAAAGGTGCGTCGTCAAAATGACCCAGACAAATGGCCGGAGCAGGGAGTGGATATGGTGTTTCGATTGAAGGAGCGCCTCGGCAGGAAGTTCGAAGAAGAAGTGCAATTCTTCAAGGGCTGGCAGAAGGACAAGAAACGAGTGGGCGCGCTGATGCCAACGTCCGTTCATGCCGCGCGTCGTATGGCAAGCGTCATCGATCCGGCATCCGGATTGCCGGTTCTTGAACTTGGCGCCGGAACCGGCGTCATTACCAAGGCAATCCTGGAAAGAGGCATCAAGCCGCAACAACTGGTTTCGGTCGAGTATTCCAAGGATTTCTATGAGCGCCTGACGCGAGCCTTTCCGGGCGTGGATTTTCGATTGGGCGATGCGTTCGCGTTGGAGGAAGTGCTTGCCGAGCGGCGCGGGGAGCAATTCGACTGTGTGATAAGTGCGGTGCCGCTGTTGAGCTTTCCAATGGAACAGCGTGTCGGCCTGCTTGAGGATTTGCTGGCCCGCATTCCTGCTGGAAGACCTGTGATTCAGATCACTTACGGACCGTTGTCGCCGGTGATCAAAATGCCCGACCGCTATGTCGTGTCCCACTATGATTTCGTCGTCCGCAACATCCCGCCCGCACAGCTGTGGACTTACCGACGAGCAGTCTGACGGAGCGGGACGCGCGAGGACGGCGGGCCGTTCGCAAAATCGTCAGGACAGGCGGTGGTCGTGACGAAATTCGCATCGAGTGCGCTTTTTATAGCCGCCGCCGTTTTGCGGAGGCCGCTATGCCCTTTCGCTGGCAGGCGCACACTCATCTGCTACACCCATCGCCCTGCGGTCGACAGACGGCGAAGCCACCACGGCCGCGAAAATCTCGAGACGGCGTCTCGGTACCGGGACCGGCCTGCCATTTTTGGGAGGCGATCCGTGCAGGTGCCTGGCCCGGATCGTGCCATCTATCTCCTGAGCGAGTCATAGCCGTCGTCCATTCACCCGGCCGAACCTCCCGATTGCCGGACCCCTGATGAAGATTCCCCTGGAAAGTGACGTCTTCTTTAGAGCGTGACGGTCTGCGCCGTCTTGTGGTGCCTCAGCTTGTACGATGGCCGGCTGCCCTTCCCGTGCCACGAATGCGATGAAGTCCAGTCACTCTACCGTGCAATGGCATTCAGAAATACGACAGGAAGACCATAATAGTCGGGTTTGGCTGAAAGACTTTTCCGCAGATGCCGAAAAAAGGGGACAGCTCTTCCGGTCCTTGCAAAGCTCCTGAACTCGTTTTCGTTGGACAAGCGTGGTCGCCAGTCCAGCTCTTGCGAGTGATCGGCGCAAAAGCGATCACTCACATGGCTGCATTCTTCTGCAGTTTCCCGAAAACAAACAGCTTGCCTTCGCGCACGCCGTCTTCGAGTGGGCTCGCATTCGCCATATGCGCCGCAATCGCACTGGCCAGCATGCATCCCGTCCCGCGCATCGACGTAGCCAGACGCGGTGTGTCGAAGCGGATTGGTTCTTGATCGTGGCGCAACAGAATATCGGTTGATCGAGGTCCCGATGCATGGCCGCCCTTGATCAGCAGGGCCTGCGCTCCGGCCGCCAGCAATTCGTGGCCTTGCAACAGTGCGCCGTCGTCATCCACTGCCAGTTCCGAGCCAACCAGGAGCGCCAGCTCGATGAGGTTGGGTGTGACCAGGCGGCAAAGCGGCATCAGATTCCGCTTCATGACGGCGGTGGCGCCGGCTTCCAGAAGCGTCCGGCCTGATGTCGAGGCCAGCACCGGGTCCAGTATCGCCGGCACCTGCGGATTCTCGCGCAGCACTGCGGCAACGGCAACGATGATCTCGGCCGTCGCCAGCATGCCGATCTTGACGGCAGCCACCTCGTTGGCTTGCAGCGCGGCGCGCATCTGATCGGCCACCAGGCGGGGTTGCGAAGGATGGATTTCCATGACGGCTTCGTGCGTCTGCACCGTCAGCGCGGTGACCGCAAGGCATGTCCGCACGCCAATCGAAGAGATCGTTTCGATGTCGCGCGCAATTCCGGCTCCGCCGCTGGAGTCGGATCCGCCGACGACAAGCACATGCGGTTCTCGCCTCAGCGCCATCGATCTGTCTTTTCGATCCATTCTCGCGTGCGCGCTTGGGGATCGGCATTCAATGTGATGTCGGTGACCACCGCCGCGCTGTCCGCACCGGCCGCAAAGACACCGTCGAGTCGGTCAGGGTTGAGGCCACCAATGGCGACCAAAGGAACCGGTGCGACCCGGCGCTTCCATCCGCTGATCCGTTCGACCCCTTGCGGCGCCCATTTCATCTTCTTCAGAATGGTTGGATAGATGGGGCCGAGCGCGATATAGTCGGGCCTGGCGGCCATAGCCGTTTCCAGTTCGATATCATCATGGGTGCTCAGTCCGAGCCTTACACCGGCCGCCCTTATCCGCGAGAGGTCGGCGGTCTGCAAATCCTCTTGGCCGAGATGAACGAAGTCGCAGCCTTCCTCGATCGCCAGCCGCCAATGATCATTGATGATGAGCTGGCTTTTGTGTTGGACACACAAGGCCTTCGACCTGCGGATCTCCGCGCGCAGCCCGGTTTCATCCATCGTTTTGATGCGAAGCTGAACCAGCTTGACGCCGAGCGGCGCCAACCTTTCGATCCAGGTGGCGCTGTCGACGATTAGGTAGAAGGGATCGAGATTCATGAAAGAACGGCCCTGCCGATCGTCGGCGTCGATGGCACGGCGACGTCGCGCGGCTCGAGAAGACCCGATGCGTGGGCTTCACGACCGGCTTCGACCGCCTTACCGAAAGCACGCGCCATGCCGACCGGATATGCCGCCTTGGCGACTGCTGTGTTCAGGAGCACGGCGTCAAAGCCGAGTTCCATGACGGTGGCCGCGTGCGACGGCCGTCCGAGCCCCGCATCCACAATCAGCGGGACGCCAGGGAAATATCCGCGCATCGAGCGCAGCGCCATGATGTTGATCGGCCCGAGGGCGGAACCGATCGGTGCGCACCAGGGCATCAAGACCTTGCAGCCCGCCGCAAGCAGCCGCTCTGCGACAATAAGGTCGTCGGTGGTGTAAGGGAATACCGCAAAACCGTCTTCGCACAGGATGCGGGCGGCTTCAACCAGACCGAACACATCCGGCTGTAGCGTGTCGTGATTGCCAATCACTTCGAGCTTGATCCAGTTGGTGCCGAAGACCTCGCGCGCCATTTTCGCGGTGGTGACGGCTTCCTTGACGGAAAGGCAGCCGGCGGTATTGGGCAGGATTCTGGCGCCCAGCGAGCGGATCAACGACCAGAATTGTTCGCCGGCCCTACCGCCCGCCATCTCACGCCGCAACGAGACGGTCACCACCGACGTGCCCGATGCCTTGACTGCATCGGCAAGGATGGCCGGCGAAGGATACTGAGCCGTGCCGAGAAGCAGGCGCGACGAAAGCTCGGTTCCATAAAGCTCCAACATGCTAGCCGCCCTGCATGGGCGAGAGGATTTCGATCCGGTCGCCGTCGCTCAACTGGAACTCCGCGCGGTTGGCTTTGTGCACGAGGTCGCTGTTGACGGCGGTGGCGAGCCAATCGCCCTCATAGTCGAGCGCGGCAAGCAACTCGGCCAGCGTGGTGGCGGCAATCTCACGCGCCTCGCCGTTGACCATCAGTTTCATGAGCATGCTCCTTGGTTCTGTCTTGACTGAAAACCAGGTCGGCAGCCTGGCGCGCCATGGCGGGGGCGAGGAGAAAACCGTGACGATAAAGACCGTTGATCGCGATGATCTCACCGTCTGTTTCGACGCGTGGCAAATTGTCGGGAAATGCCGGACGGACACCCACACCGGTTTCAACGATCTCGGCCTCACCAAAGGCCGGATGGAGGGCATGGGCGGCGCCCAGCAGCTCCATCATGGAACGCGCCGTCACCGGTCCGGCGCTCTGGCTTTCAATCATCGTCGCTCCGATCATGAAACGGTGATCGGTGCGCGGCACGGCATAAAGCGGAAAGCGTGGATGAAGCAAACGGACCGGCCGCGAAAGCGAGACATCAGGCGTGCGAAGGATCAGCATTTCGCCGCGAACACCGCGCAGCCTGTCATCGGCCGCTGCCATTCCCATGCAGTCTATCTGACGGGCGAAACCCGAAACAGGCCGGGCGTCGCAGCCGAAGTGGAATTTGACACCCATGGTCGCAAGCTTGTCATGAAGTGCCGCCATCGCCGGGCGTGGGTCGAGGTGAGCCTCGTCGGGGAAGAGCAATCCACGCCGGAAGCGGCCGGCGAGGTCGGGTTCCAGGAGCGCAATTTCGTTTTCATCGACGCGCCGATGCCCTGACGTGCGACTGGCGAACCGGTCAAGCTCACCGGCATCACGCGGCGCGGCCACGACCAATGTCCCGGCCCGTGTCACCTGACCCGACAGCACCGCATCCCACCAGTCGGCAGCGTCGCGTCCGAGATCCAGCACCGGCTGCTCCGCGCTTTCGCGCTCGCACCAGGGCGCCAGCATGCCGCCGGCAAACCACGACGCGTTGCCGCCAAGGCCATGCCGCATCTCGGCGACTGTGACCGTCGCGCCGCGGGCGGCGAGTTCGAAAGCGACGGTGAGGCCGGCAACGCCGGCCCCTTTGACGAGCACCCTCATGATGGTTTGGGAGCCTCTGGCACGACCGGTACGCCAGTCTCGTCCGCCGGCATGTAGAGATCGCCGCCCTCCCGGTATTTTGCCGCCATTGCCGCCATGCCTTCCTTCTGGGCCTCGGCACGGATGTCGTGGGAAATGCGCATGGAGCAGAATTTCGGCCCGCACATCGAACAGAAATGTGCCAGCTTGTGCGCCTCCTTGGGCAAGGTCTGGTCGTGGAAGGACCGTGCGGTTTCGGGGTCGAGCGACAGGTTGAACTGGTCCTCCCAGCGGAACTCGAAGCGCGCGCGCGAAAGGGCATCATCCCTGGTTTTCGCTGCCGGATGGCCCTTCGCCAGATCGGCTGCATGGGCGGCTATCTTGTAGGTGATCACCCCAATCTTGACGTCGTTGCGGTCGGGAAGGCCGAGATGCTCTTTCGGCGTGACGTAGCAAAGCATTGCGGTGCCGAACCAGCCTATCATGGCGGCACCTATCCCTGAGGTGATGTGGTCATAGCCCGGCGCGATGTCGGTCGTCAGCGGCCCCAACGTGTAGAACGGCGCCTCACCGCACACTGCGAGCTGCTTGTCCATGTTCTGCTTGATCTTGTGCATGGGGACATGGCCCGGGCCTTCGATCATCACCTGGCAGTCCTTTGCCCAGGCAATCTTGGTGAGTTCTCCAAGTGTTTCCAGTTCGGCGAATTGCGCCGCGTCGTTCGCATCGGCGATTGAACCGGGACGAAGGCCGTCGCCGAGCGAGAAGGAGACGTCATAGGCTCTGGCGATGTCGCAGATCTCCTCGAAATGCTCGTAGAGGAAGCTCTCCCGGTGATGGTGCAGGCACCATTTGGCCATGATCGAGCCGCCGCGCGAGACGATGCCCGTGACCCGGTCGACGGTCAGCGGGATGTAGTGCAGCCGCACGCCGGCGTGGATGGTGAAATAGTCGACGCCTTGCTCGGCCTGCTCGATCAGCGTGTCGCGGTAGACCTCCCAGTTCAGATCCTCGGCGATGCCGTTGACCTTTTCCAGCGCCTGATAGAGCGGCACCGTACCGATCGGCACCGGCGCATTGCGCACGATCCAGTCGCGGATGTTGTGGATGTTGCGGCCGGTCGACAGGTCCATCACCGTGTCCGCGCCCCAGCGGATCGCCCAGACCATTTTTTCGACCTCTTCGGCCATCGATGATGTGACAGCCGAGTTACCGATGTTGGCGTTGATCTTCACCAGGAAATTTCGCCCGATGATCATCGGTTCGCTCTCTGGATGGTTGATGTTGGCGGGAATGATTGCGCGTCCGCGCGCCACTTCGTCGCGCACGAATTCGGGTGTGACGAAATCTGGGATCGCCGCGCCGAAGGCTTCGCCGTCGCGTTGCAGCTTGCCGCGCATCACCTCGCGGCCGAGATTCTCGCGGATGGCTACGAACTCCATTTCTGGCGTGATGATGCCGGCGCGCGCATAGGCAAGCTGGGTCACCGCCTTGCCGGCCTTGGCCCTGAGCGGCCGGTTGCGAACGGGAAATTCCGGTGTCAGGCGCTCGCCCGCCGCGAATCCGTTGTCTTCCGGCCGGACATGACGGCCGTCATAGGCTTCGACATCGCCGCGTGCCGTAATCCATTCATGGCGAAGCCGGGCAAGGCCTTTTTCGATGCTGGTTTCGACAGTCGGGTCCGTATAGGGGCCGGACGGATCATAGACGGTGACGGGCGGTTCACCCGCCGTCGGATGGACGGAGATTTCTCGCATCGGCACTTTGATGTGCGGATAAAGGACGCCGGACTTGTGGATTTTCCGTGAGGCGGGCAGCGGTCCCGTCGATACGGCGGGGGTGAGGGCATTCATCGTGAGGCTCCTTTGCTCATGCATTGGAGACCCAGTTCTGTGCCGGAAGGATGAAAAGACGCTTCTGTCGACCTGCCGAAACAGGATATCGGGCGTAAACTCCCGCAAAAGCGCTTGCACCGTCCCTACGCCAGTATGAACTGGATCAGGTTCAACGGGTCACTGCGCCGCGAAAGCCAGCAGTATCTCAGCCCCTTGCCGGGACTCCCCTGGTGAATGCGCCGAATTGAACGGGCCGGCGCTATTTTGTCAAGCGCATTTGGCCCGCGGCGCTGATCGGCGGCCAATCAGACCGGGCAGAAAAGCTCGCGCATGCGTCGGGGACAAGTCACCCCTAGAGGAGCGGCGAAGCGCCCACGATAGGCGAACCATCATGCGGATTCGAAACCTTTTCCAGCACGGCATTTCGGGCTTGCCGAACCGACGTTGCTATCGCCCAATTGGGTGAGATTGCTTTAGATGTCTGTCTTGCTCGTCATCGGCAATCCTTCCGCGTGGCTAGACGCCCCGTTTGTTCCCCCAGAGCAGAACATGAAGCTGCGGCAGTACACGCGCCTCGAACCACCTGTCACGGATCACCTTTTCGACCAGCCATTCCATTCGCTTCATCACGCCGGCCATGTCGATGAACGCGTCTTCGTTACCGGGAAGCGGCGGCGTGTGGTTGCCGGGCTGCAGATAGACGGGTAATTGCGGGTAGCGCGCCGCCGCGTCTTTGGCATAGGCATAGTCATCATCGTCGAAGACGACGAGCTTGAGCGCCATCCGCGGCTTATCCTGCGCAGCCTCGACGCAGGTGTCGAACACGGCCCAATCTGTCGTCATTTCGCTTGAGGGCGGCTTGGGGCTGAGCACCAGCACGTCGAGATCCGCGAACCATTGCTTAGGCACCGAGCCTTGGGTTTCCAACGCAAAGCGGTAGCCCTCACCATGCCCGCGCTCGATCAACCGGCCAAGCGGCTGGATGGCCGGATTGCCGCCCGACAGCGACACCATCACGGGCTGACCGCCGGAAAACGAAATGACCTTTTGCCAGACCATCATCGGTTGACATCATCTCCCAATCATAGCGGAAGCGACTGTCCACCGCATGCAGGCTGTCGCACCAGGAACAGCGATAATCGCACCCGCCCGTTCTTACGAACACCGTCGGCAGGCCGATCAGCATTCCTTCGCCCTGAATGGTCGGCCCAAAAATCTCGCTCACGCGGATTCCGGGCTGCAACGCGCAGGTCATGGCCGGTATTCCGCCCAGGTTTTCGGCGTCTCGCTCACCCGCACGGCGGAGGTTTGTGGTAACCGCACCTTGCACCAGTCGTAGAAGTGCCTGGCCAGACATTCCGCTGTGACACGGTCATGCCCCAGGACGTCGTTAAGATGCCGATGGTCGAACGTCCCATCGATGTAGTGCTTGAGCGCCGCCAGGTCTTGGTAGTCGCGCACAAAGCCATGTTCGTCCAGTTCTCCACCTGAAAGTTCCACTACGACGATGTAGTTGTGGCCGTGTAGACGCGCGCACTGATGATCGGATGGCAAGGAGGTGAGCTGATGCGAGGCCGAGAAGTGGAACTCTTTGGTAATGCGAAACATCACGCGCTCCTTGTCTGGACAGCGTGGAGCCAGAAGTCCGCGTCCTCATAGTCTGTCGGATCGGCAATGCCGGCTAGATCGAATGCTTCGCGCCGTTCGATGCATGTCCCGCAGCGACCGCAATGACGTGCGCCGCCCTTGTAGCAGGACCACGTCGCCTCGAACGGTGTGGCGTACTTTGCCCCCTCGCTAACGATGTCGGCCTTCGACATATTCACATAGGGGGCGTAAAGGCGGATATCGGCGTAACCTGCGAGCGCGTGGTTCTGCATCGTCTGAAAGGCGTCGATAAAAGCGGGCCGGCAATCGAGATAGATGAAATGATCTCCGCCGTGCACGGCAGTGGCCACCGCATCGGCTTGCTGCGCGGCGGCAACCCCGAAGGCGATAGCCAGCATGATGGCGTTCCTGTTCGGCACCACCGTGATCCTCATAGGGTCTTCGGCATAGTGCCCGTCGGGCACATCCACACTATCAGTCAGCGCCGAGCCGCTCAGGTTCCGGCCGACATCGCGGATATCGACGATTTGGTGCGGAACACCCAGCCGTTTGGCGCAGATAGAGGCAAAGCCGAGTTCCTTTTTGTGCCTCTGGCCGTAATCGAACGAAAGCAGGCCAATGAGTTTCTGCTCGGTCGCCACCTTGTGAGCGAGCGAAACGGAATCCAATCCGCCGGAGCAGATGACGAGGGCATTCATGGTTTGAGTCCTTGTTTTGACCGGGTAAGGCTGCGACCGGAGATTTCTCTGCGTTCCCCGTACTCCACGGAGCCGGTTTTGTGAATGGGTGGACGCGATTGAGGCGCACGTACCTTGGTGTCAGCGTCCCCAACACGACTTGCACGCGACTTGTCGCGCATCGTCGACCGCCAAGCGGCTGGGGTCGCCGCGACCTTCGTGCATTGGTAGGAGCCCCCCAAACCGGTGCGCAGCGCGATTGTCGAGACGGCGACAAGCGGTGCATTCCCCGACTGGTCGCGCACCATCTCATTGCATGAACAAATCGCGCGGCTTGTCCGCTACAGCGAGGAGAACCGCGACTAATGCCCACCGGAACTAGAGGCCAAGAGGCGCCGAAAATCGTGAGGACGACGTCACTGCGATGCGGTCGGGCAGACAAAGCCGTCCGACCAGATGGAAGAAGACCGGCGCGAGGTGTCTCAGTGGACGAGGTACTGACTTTCGGTCTCGGGTTGCCTTAAAGAATCAGGCGGCCTTGCGTTCCTTCAAAGCCTTCTCAAAGGCATCCTTGATCGGCTTGGATACGTTCCTCGCTAGCTCTCAACATCAATGCCTGGATGGCCTTGGCCTGCTCAGCGGACTTCTCGATCTGTTTGCGCAGGAATGCGCTTTGCAGTTCGAAGAACTCGGACGGCGACTTCACGGCAACCAAAGCTTCGAGGTGCGTGAAGCCGGCTTCGGCATTGGCTTGCAGAGCCGCAATCGTCTTCAGGAGCATCTCGTTGCTGGTGGTCTTGGCCATTTCACGAAATCGCAGCAACGGATTTATGAAGCTGACATGAATTTGCGCGAGTGGGCTGCACCTCGTGCTGCACGAATACCTCAAGAACTTTCTCGAACGCGGGCCGTGGCTGCGACACGTCTTCGCCGACCGCGGCTGTGTCGGACCGAAGCTTAAGGGCGCGATTCAAAAGATCGGCGCGTTCACCCAGGAGATCGGACTGATTTCGGGCGAAGACTTTCCGCTACTTGCGGGCGTTGCCGAAGACGCAGACCGGTGCATTCTTGACTGCCAAAGCGGCTCTTTACATATTTTCACGCCGCTTCGGTCAGCGTCGGACGACGCGGGCGCGACGTCTTAAACGCTCGTTCAGCTGATAGAGGAACTCATGAACGATATGATTTTTGACCCGTCAATCGCCGCGTAGGATATTTGCTTCGCGCGCGGCCGTGACGAAGGCCCTGCGGGCGGTGGGTGGATAGGCCTCACCTCGTAGTACCTTCAGACAGGCATCCATAGCTGTCCTGCGCTTCTCCGTCTGGAGACCAAAATCCCGCAGGAGGATGGTGGCCGCATCATTGACATCGAACACGAAACGTTCTTTGCGATGGCGACCAATCTGAATCACGACTGGCCTCTCAAATTTTGTTAAGCCGGTCATTTCGCCTCGCCCTCCAAGCCGTACCAACCCAGAGCCTGCGATCACAGCCGGAAGAAAAATCGCGTCGATTGATCCCGCTTGCGGGTTGCCCCGGTCGGTCGCTCAATTGAAAGCTTGGTACGAGGCGCAATTCCCATGTTCAATTCGAACAGATGTTGATCCAACTCCTTGTCCGCGGTCGTCAGGCGATGGTTCAGGCGCAGATAGTCCATCCAGGTCGGCGCGCGAAAGGTTTCTGTCCAAAGCGAAGGATCCTGAAGATCGCGCTGGAGATTCCAGTGCCGCGCACCGACGCGGCTTTGCACGCGCCGTCGTTCCTGCATCCGGTCCAGGAAAGCTTCGACGTTTGCCTCCGGTATTGAGTACTCGATCTTAACGACGATCGGCCCGCTTCTCGGCTTCAGGTCGAGAGCGAGCTGCGGCGTTTCGAAGCCAAAAGGATCCTGATCAGAGTCCTGCCATTGACGGATAGGCATCAGCAACCCGGTGGCCGCGACCATTACGAGCGCGACAGCGGAAACCTCGAGGGCTAAGGTAAGCGAATAGTTCTCGGCCACCGTGCCCCACAGCCAACTGCCGGCCGCGATACCGCCAGACGAAAGGGCATAGTGGATCGAGAGCGTGCGACCGACGACCCACCTTGGGCTTGCCAATTGGACACTCACGTCGAGCCCCGTCCAGGTGACGACCCAGCCCGCGCCGCCGAGCGCCAGCGCAATAGCCGCCACCACCACTGAGGAAGTGAGAGCAAGAGACAGACAACACGCCGCACAGGCAATGCATGCCAGTGTTGTCAGCCGCTCCTGGGACAGAGACCGCCTCAAGACATTGTTGCAAATGCCGACGCACAAGGCGCCTGTTCCGAAGCCGGCCATCAGGACACCATAAACGATTGGTCCTCCCCCTAGTTGATTGCGGGCAACGAGAGGCAGGAGCGCGAGTATGGAGATGCTGGTCAGGCCAAAAAGCGCACCACGCGCGATTGCCGCCTTGATCTCCGCCGACAGGGCCGTGAAGCGCGCTCCGTCATGAATAGCAGTGGTCAATGGCTCGCGCGGGAGAGGTGAGGCGCGAACATCCCATTTGCGGCGCCCTATGGTCCACAGCAGCGCTACATAGGTCAGCGTCGCCACAGCGAAAGCTGTCAGAGGTCCAAAGGAGGCAACGACGATGCCACCGAGCGCCGGGCCGACGCTTCGAACGGCGTTGTATCCAACCGAGATCAGCGTGACCGCGGCTGGGACTTCGCGTTTTCGCAAGATATCGCCCACCGACGCGTGCCAGGCAGGATCGGTGAACGCGGCTCCCGCTCCGGCCAAACAGCTGAATGCGAGAACCATCCATGGATTGAAAATCCCCACGGCCGCAAGAACAGTCAGCATCGCCGAGGACAATGCTATCGCGCAACCAGCCGGCGAACATGAGATTGCGGCGGCTGTAGTTGTCAGCCAGGACCCCGGCGATAATCGACAGGACGAATACGGGCAGTGTGGTCGAAGCCTGCACCAAGGCGACCATGACGTCCGACGTCGAAATGGTCGCCATCAGCCAACTGATGGCGACGGTTTGAATGAGCCAGCCAAGGCTGGCGACCTGTGTGGCAAGCCAGATCGAACGAAAGGTCGCATTCTCGAGCGGCGCAAATGTCGCCGACGAAGCCGGACTCGCATCTTCGCGCGCCACCCTGCTCATTGGGTTGAGCCCTCCCTTGGTCTATCGGTCGTGTTAGAGGTGCCCTCCCGGCCCACGTGCCCATGGAGGAATGGCACCATGAGCGCATTTTGTCGGGGCAGCGCAAGATATTTCTTTACCGCTGGCACTCTGGCGCAAGCGATTGCTTTATCTGGAATTGCCACCAACGCGCTTTCATGATTGCTGGGTCCATGTCACGTCCTCGCCTGCTGCCTGAAAAGAATTTTCCGGGCTACGCATACCTGCCTGGCAAACATCCACATCCGGTTCGCGACCCGTTGGGTCACAGTTATCAAAGCGACCCGGTCACCCTTGTTACAGTCGAGGAATCACTCAGTTCAAACGTGTTCCGATGGGGAATCGACCTTTTCAACCACGGGTATTACTGGGAAGCTCATGAGGCTTGGGAGCCTCTTTGGCATGCTGCGAAACAAAGCGCCCAGCATCGCCTGTTCTTCAAGGCATTGATCCTGTTGGCGGCGGCCGGGGTGAAGATCCGCGAGGGAAAGCGGGCCGCTGCCTTGCGGCATGCGGCAAGAGCTGCAGGGCTTTTTCGTCGGGTGGCGCTTCTGCCGAGCCGGCCCTTTGAGGCCGCACTCGGAATCACACCTGCCGCGCTCGCGGCAGAGGCCGAAGCGGCCACAACGTTCCCGACTGCTTTGCGAGAGCCGATGCCTGGCCAGCTGCCTGAGCCCGTTTTCGATTTCATTCTCGCACCGAACTCCGAGAGGAGCTGATGGATGGCCAGTACGGACGTCTTCGTTACTTGGACGCACTGCTGCGTCTGTCGTGAACAGTTTGACAAGGGCTTCAATCCTGGCGCAGTCGACCTACCGCTGAGCCCGGCTCTGGCGGAGGACCCATGGCAGGCGCCGCTTCCATCGTTGACCTCGCGGCAAAGAAACATCTTTCTGCCACCGCTTTAACTTGCGGGTTCGTCTGCGCCCAGTCTGTTCGTGCGATGCTTCCGCCATCGGCGCTTCCTCAACCGTCGGCGGCTTGGGAAGCGATCCGTCGGGTACGATCTCGTCCTTGGCATCGGATGCAGCTTCGCCGGTGGTAGGCATGGGCTGTGGACGACCATCCTCGGCAAAAATCGGCTGCGGCGTCGCTTCAGCGATCGCACCTTCCTTCTTCGCTTCGGAGAGTTCGTTCGCGATGGCAGCCAGGTCGATGCCGCCCCAGATCGACTGTGGCCGCTTCACGAGCTCACGCTTCTGTTTGATCTCGACGACAAAGGGGCGCTGCGGCTGCCTCATGGTGATCTCGTGGATTTAGGGGAGTTGCGAGTGTCCTCTAGGCGGAGCGCACGCCTTCGTCCACCCGCAGCCACGCATTCTCCAAAGGTTTTCGGAGACGTTGCCGCCGTCCAAGCCATGACGAGAGCTGCTCACCTCCGACGCCTGGGCCTACGCTCCCGATCTCTTGTCCTGTCAGCATGATCGTCATGACGATCATATCGCCCACGCAGTCGCCTTTGCTGGGCCCATCGCGAAGCCGCAAAAGATTCAGAATGCAATGAAGATGGTGGCCGCTCCTATCCATACCTCCATGTTCCCGAGTGCATCAGACGCGTCCAACGCATTTTCGGAATCGATCACGAGCGATCGATTCATGCTGTTGATGGAAGCATGCCGGGTGGCACGAGTGGCCGGGCACAGATTGCCGCTCGACAACCGCTCGGCAATCCCAAAGCCGCACTTGGGGCACATCGCCTCGGCTTCCCTTCACCGGGTTGAGAAGTCGCAAGAGGTGGCGCTGACCAGGCTTGTTCCACAGCCCTCATTGTCGTTGATCCAGACGCGCGGGGTGGTGCGTGGGCACCCTGCTCGATTGCCTGGATCACCGGTCGTCAGTGTAGAGCGGCAGCGTAGCCCCTGCGCTGGACCTCGAGCTCCGCCGGCGACATCGTCGACCGCAAGCGTAGCTCGACATAGACGGCCTCCGCTGGGTCCGCCTCACGCCCGTAGCCTGAGGCAAACATACTGCAAAGCCTACAATCAGGCGTTCCCATTTACGGCGCGCCCGGCGCGCCCATTCTGCATCGAGACGTACGCGGTCGGGATAGCGGTTTTCTCCCGATCGACGAACTCGAAGACGGCGAGATCGAAACCATCGACGAATTTCGATCCCTTCGAGTATAAGCCGGCTCATTGAGCCAGCTTAGCCTGGCATGCGTCGAAACAGAAAGCCCGATTCGCCAACCGCCACAATTACGAAAACATGGATCAGGTTAGGTCGGCTATGTCCTAAGGGAGCATCGCGATTTTCGCTATCTTTGAATTTTGGGAGCTCTTGGCTTCGCAACTTGGGTATCCAAATTTCGCGGTTGAAATTTACTTTTTCCGAATTGCTCTGTGCTAGGGACCCACACGAAGCACCTACTCTAGCGCGGGGGAGTGAAAGAGTGATGCAGCGTCGGTCTGCCGCAAGGTTCGGTGACCTTCTGGCGGGAGATTTGCGGGCTTTTGGCGGGCCCTCGACGATCGAACCACTTGCCGGCCGAATCAGGGCGGAGCAGGTCAGTATCGTGCTTCGCAACACGCCTCTTGGCATGGTTGCGAACATACTCAATGCGGCCACTCTTGTTATGGCGCTTTGGGGCTCGCCCGACCAAACGAAAGCCATCCTCTGGGCGAGTGTCATCATCGCCGCCGCTGGGTTCGTAGGCCTAAGAGCGAGATCATCGTTTCAGTCAGTCAAACCCGGTCGGTGTCTCGCCGAGCAACACAAAACCTGGTGCGGAACGCCTTCCTGTTCGGCACTTGGTGGGGAGCACTTCCCGTTCTGTTCTTCAGCGGGGCAACAAGTGCCGCCCAGGTTGTCATTACCTGCCTGAGCGCCGGGATGATCGCGGGCGGTGCCGCTTCTTTTTACACGATTCCCATTGCGGCCGTCGCGTATACGCTGCCGATCTTCGTCGGTTCGATGCTTGCGATTGCGTGGGTGGAAGGCGCCATCAATCTGCTCGTCGCAATCCTGATAGTGAGCTACGCCATCACGCTGTTTCGCGCAGTGCTCGCTCACGCGGTCGAATTTACCCGACGCTTCATTCTGCAAGCGGAAAGCGAAAATGCCATTCGCAGGGATGTTCTAACGAGTTTGCCAAACCGGTTCAGCTTCAACGAGCGGCTGGAGAACGCGTTGGTGGACGCAAAGCAGTTTGACCAGCACTTTGCGTTGCTTTTGTTCGATCTTAACAATTTTGCCGAGGTGAATGATCGCTTTGGCCGAGCCATGGCGGATGCCCTTTTGGTTGAAGTGGCTGCGAGACTTCGGAGATCGACGCGGGAGAGCGATGGCATTGCGAGATTGGAGGGCGGCGAATTTGCAATAATCGCTACGCGCGATATCAGGCCAGATCAAATCAGGTCCTTGGCCAAACAGATCATAGAGGCCATGCGCGCCCCGTTCTTGATCGAAGGGCGCGAAATATATTGCAGGGCCTCTATAGGTATCGCTTTGGCGCCCACTGACGGTTTGGATGCCAACCAACTCCTGCGGTGCGTCGATACCGCGCTACACAGGGCTAAGACGCTGGGGGCGGGGTCCATCCAGTTTTTCAGCCCAAGCGACGATGAAGCTGCTGCCAGGCGCCATGCCCTTGAACGCGATCTGGCATCTGCGCTTGCCAACGACCAGCTTTGGCTCGCATTTCAACCCTTTCTCGACCTCGGGAGCGATCGCATCCGAGGTTTTGAAGCGCTTCTGCGATGGCAGCATCCGACCCTTGGCCAGATCCCTCCGACAGAGTTCATACCCATCGCTGAAGAAACGGATTTGATTCACTCCATCGGACACTGGGTCGTCAAAACGGCTTGTTTGGCAGCGGCGCGCTGGCCGCGCGACTTGCGGGTCTCCGTCAACTTGTCGGTAGTGCAGCTTAGGAATAAAGCCTTGCTGGATGGAATTGTAGTGGCCTTGGCTGAAGCCGGTTTGGACCCCCGAAGACTCGAGGTCGAGATCACAGAAACTGTGCTGATTTCGAATTTTGAAGAAACGATTTCATTATTACAATCGTTAATTTCCCTATCCGTCACAGTTGCTCTTGACGATTTTGGCACCGGCTATTCATCACTGACCTATCTTCGTAAATTGCCGCTTTCGCGGCTCAAGATCGACCGATCTTTTGTCCAGGATATGCTCACCGATGCGGACTGTGCCGCGATTGTAAGATCATTGGTTGAGTTGGCACATGAGCTTCGAATTGAGGTAACAGCCGAAGGCGTAGAAACTCCCGAACAGCTCGACTATCTGCGATGCGTCAGATGTGATGAAGCTCAAGGCTATTTAATCGGGAAACCTGTCCGGATAAGCGAAATTCCTGGCATTGCCGCGGAGCCGGTTGGTCAGGAGCTAGATACTTAAATAGCAGGACCGACACTTTGGCGGCGATGGTCTGGTTGTCTCGTATCTCGACGGTGACGACCGCCTTGCTCAGGTAGGCTGAAGGCCGCAAGTCCATGCGAGCACTGGAAGTAGCCCTGTGACGAAGCATCAGATCGAGGTGATCACGTCGGTCGAGCGGCGCCGGCGCTGGTTTCGGGAGGAGAAGGAGCGGCTGGTCGCAGCGACGTTTGAGGCTGAGGCCAGTTTTGGAGATCGCGCGATCTCTCGGCATTCATATGAGCCACCTTTTCCCGAGAGGCGGTGCCGGATCCTGGTGGCGGGTCAACGCCGGAGGATGTATCAAGCGTTTCGTACGCCGCTGCTTTCCTCTTAAACCGTCATTGCTCTGACAACACATTCTGCAATGGTCGGCGAGTTGTCGATGAGGCACCTGTTCACGCAAACCAGCTGACAGCAGGTCGGGAGGAACGAATGAACCCAGAGGCTTTCAGCAGCCCAGTTTTTGTGAAGCGTGCAACCTACATCGTGCAGGAGATTGCCAGCCTTGCGGACGCCGTCGACTTCCTCAATGAATGGCCAGAAGATCGCAGAGACCTGATCCACGAAGCCGCCCTCAGGACCTGCTATGACGCATACGATGGGCGAAAACCTGTAAGCGCAGCGCGCAATGCCTTTTTCGGCTTTGCGAAACGGGCCGCCATATTGGAAGATGCAATTTCCGCCATGCAATGGCTCTCTGCCTGCAAGTCCGGCCGTGGAAAAGTGCAGGTATAGGAGTCTGGCACGGGGCACGCTGAGGGGGGCATTGTGTCGGGATTTCAGGGATAGCCGAAAGCAGGAACAGGTCTCGACATTAACGGCAAAACGGCAGTCTCACGCAATCTCGCCGTGAATCAGACAACCGCACATCGGTCGCGAGTGGCTAAGTTCAGCGACGAAGATGCAGCGAGCCGATTCGGCTCGGCAAAGAAGTGCGACCGAGGCCTATTCGCCTCACAGGAGCGGAGAAATGACCGGCTTGAGCAGATTTGAGAGGCCAGTCGTTGTTCAGGTTAGCCACCACAGCTCAGAGCGGATCGTGTTCGAGGTCAATGACGCGGCCGCTATCTTGCTACGGGATCTTCAACGTCAGACCGTGAAACGGAAGGCCGCGATGGACGCCTGTCTGCAGGTGTTGCGTGGGGAGACTTATCCAGCAGCGGCTCGAAGAGCTTTCGTGGCAGCCGCGCTTGAAGCAAAGATACTTCGCGGCGATTAGAAAGCCGGGATGCTCAGGAACTGCTGACTGACCATCAGGGACAGCTGTTTGGGTTGCAACCATGATGGCTCTTCAGTTCGAATTCGGTTCTCGGGTGGCGAGCGGAAGCTTGAGAGCAAAGATCTGACGGCTGACATGCGGATGCTTCAGATGCCGCCCATGCAGAGGTATTTCATTTCGAGGTAATCCTCGAGCCCGTGGCGCGAACCCTCCCGTCCGATGGCGGACTGCTTCATCCCGCCGAAGGGTGCGGCTTCCGATGACATGCGTCCCGTGTTGATGCCCACCATGCCATACTCCAATGCCTCGGCCACACGCCAGACACGCAGCAGGTTCGAGGCATAGAAGTAAGCGGCGAGGCCGTAGATCGTGTCATTGGCCTCGTGCACAACCTGATCCGCATCGTCGAAGCGAATGGTTGGGGCCAGCGGCCCGAATGTCTCCTCTTGCGCAATGGTCATCTCGCTGGAGACTTCAGTGAGGACCGTCGGTTGGAAAAACGTGCCATCCTTGCCAATGCGTTCGCCCCCGCGGCGAATTGTACCGCCTTTTGCGACGGCATCGGCGATGTGCGATTCGATCTTGGTGAGCGCATGCCTGTCGATCAGCGGGCCAATGGCGACACCTGGATCGAAACCGTCACCAACCTGGAGCTGGCGAACCCGCTCCACGAATTTGTCGACAAATTCATCGTGAACGCCCGATTGGACGTAAAGGCGGTTTGCGGAAACGCAGGTTTGACCCGCGTTGCGGAACTTGGCCTGGATAGCACCGTCGACTGCCGCATCGACGACTGCATCGTCAAAGACGATGAAAGGCGCATTGCCGCCGAGCTCGAGACTGACCTTCTTGATCTGGTCCGAGCATTGGCGCATGAGCAGTCGGCCGACCTCGGTCGAGCCGGTGAAGCTGATCTTGCGGACCTTGGGGTTTGTGCAGAGTTCACGGCCGACGGCATCGCCTTCAGACGCATAGATCAGGTTGACCACGCCTTCGGGAAAGCCAGCCTCATGCGCAAGGGCAAACATTGCACCCGCCACGAGCGGCGTCTGTTCAGCGGGTTTCAGCACGATCGTGCAGCCCGCGGCCAAGGCCGGCGAGATCTTGCGCGCCACCATGGAGGCCGGGAAATTCCACGGCGTAATCGTGCCGACGACGCCGATCGGCTGCTTGATCACCAGCAGGCGACGGTCCGTCGATGGCGCGGAGATCGTCTCGCCATAGATGCGGTTGGCCTCTTCGGCGTACCATTGCAGGTACGCCGCCGCATGCGACACTTCCGAGTTAGCCTCGGCAAGGGGCTTGCCCATTTCCGCGGTCAATACTCGCGGCAAGGTCATCGGCGTGGTCGATAATCAGCTGATGCCAGCGCCACAGAACGTCGCTGCGTTCACGGGCCGTCAATGCCGCCCATCCAGGCTGCGCTCTATATGCTCTATCGATCGCAGTGCGTGTCTCCTCGACGCCCATGTCGGGAAGCTCTGCCAGCACTTCGCCTGTCGATGGGTGAGGACCACAAATGTGCGCTCACTGACTGGTTTGCCAAGCGCCGGCAGGCGGTCAAGGCTGCCAAACAGGTCAGGAGATTTGAGGTGGCGGATCAAAGGCGGGAGCAGCGGCAATGTCGATTCCTTAAAGCTCTTGGCCTGTCCGGCCGGGGGACATCTACTGCCCACGTGTGGCTTTTGCATAGGACCACCTCTCACGAAAATCGTGCATCCTTGGGCCGGGTGGACCTGCCGCGGGAAAGGCCGACGGCCCGCTTCCGTCTGAACCGGCGAGGCCGAACCGTTCTATACCGGCTTCGTCCTGGGCCCCCATTTGCCCCAAGCGATCAACTTCTCGTCGCCCCGGCTCGTAGCGCTTGCAGCGCCGTCCCTCTCAGGTATCGCATCGGGGCCGCAAGGCGTGTCGTGACGTGAGCCCCAACGGGGGTGCTGGACGATACATGAGAGGTTGCAGCCGCCGGTCAAAACCGGCCTTGCAACTTTCTCGTTTTTACTGCCCTGACGCAGAAGTTTCGGTTATGAATCGGGACTGGCCTGACGGCCTGCCGACGTTGCATTTGTTACAAAGGAAAACGCATATGGCGACTGGAACGGTGAAGTGGTTAAACAGCACAAAGGGATTTGGGTTTATCCAGCCCGACAATGGCGGTCAGGATGTTTTTGTCCACATTTCCGCCGTTGAACGAGCAGGCCTCTCGACCCTCGCTGATGGCCAGAAGATCAACTATGAAATCGAACAGGACCGCCGCACCGGAAAGTCCTCAGCTGGCAGCCTCAGCAAAGCTGGCTGAAATTTTTTCCCCTGGCTCCTGTCAACAGCGGATGGACGCGGTCCGCCCGGATGTACTGACGGTCGCGCGAAATGCAGGCTGCTGCAAGGCTGCGCGGAGTCCCGGGGAAGCCAAGCGGCTTGAAAGGGAAGGCGGGATAGACCCCGCCTTTTCATATTCCGGACAGAGCCAATGGCAACTGCGTACCCCAGAACAAAGCTCGATTGCTGAAATCAAGCTGCGACCTTCTTGCGGGTCCGCTTCGCCGGTGCCGGCTGTTCCGGCTCTACTGGTTTGCGTCCGAGACCCATCGTCTTGGCCAATGCCGAGCGCGTGGCGGCGTAATTCGGCGCGACCATGGGATAATCAGCCGGCAGACCCCATTTGGCGCGATATGCGTCCGGCGTCAGCCCATAATGGGTCGACAGATGGCGCTTGAGCGATTTGAACTTCTTGCCGTCCTCAAGGCAGATGATGTGGTCCGGCGTCACCGACTTCCTGATCGATATGGCAGGCTTGAGAACCTCCGGTTCTTCTGCGGAAATACTGGCGCCGGCCGTGCCTTTGAGTGCCGCGTGCACCTGGCCGATCAGGGCAGGGAGTTCACCCACCGGGACCGGATTGCTGGAGACATAGGCTGAGACGACATCGGCGGTGAGCTCGATGAGGACGGCGACGGTGTTGTCGGCTTCTTCTGTCATGAAACTCTCCGGGTGGCTTGAAAGACAGTCGGCGAAGTGTCGCTACATAGTGGCGGTTACCGCTGAAAGCAATAAAGCCCCGTCAAGACTATTGCGATGCTCGTCCTGCACTGTGGTCAATAGGGACTCATCCCGTCTTGCGCGTTCTGATCCGACCGCAGTTGGGCACATCCATGCTCGATGTAGCATGAGCGAGCGATCCTGACCTGAAACGCAGCCAAGCCTGTCCTTGATCTCTTCTATCCCGAAGATTGGAATCGATCATTCGGAGAAGTCCGGTCCGGCACGCTCACCGATGGCTGCGAACAGACTAGCCGCATGTAAAGCAGCAGAATCGAACTGGCAGGTGGGGCAGGCGTTCTCCTGTTCTTCTGCAACGATCTCGTCGAGACCGAAACGATTGCCCGAGCACCCCCGCGGCGCCAAAGCGCGTGCTTAGGGGGACGGCCCGGTGCCCAGCATCAGAGAGCCGGGGACTTCGGTTGGCGCGTTCAGCTTCCTCCTCGACCAGCGCTTCGCCGCGAAAAGTAGCATCGTGACATTGGTGGAAAGGGGGAGGGAAGAAAGACGCCCACGGCGCTTGTGCTGAGGCAGCATCCGCACCGACCGCACCAGTGTTCCCAACCGAAAAACCCGCCACTCTTGCGGGCGAGAGCGGCGGGCTTTTTTGCAGAGTTACTCGAACTGAATACGCGTTCCCACTCACATTAGATGCGGATAATTAAGGCTGTATTAAAATGCAAAATTTGGGCATCTAAATCGATCCGAGCGCAAGATACCGCGCGCCCGGACGTTCGGGGCCTAAATTGTCGCCGTGGTCAAATCGACAAACCATCAGCCATCAGAAAATCTCTGCTTGACGTAACGTAAGGTCCCGTGTTTTTCGCCGTGCATGGAGCGACTTCCAGTCTCGGTCCAGGGCGACGAAAATGAGGGGCAGCGATGGTGGCTGGCGAACCAAACGACGTGCGCGTCAAGCGTTGCGGTGGGGATGGGTCGTTCATATTGTGGAGGACGGCAAACTGACAGTTCATCGGTTCAAGATACAGTGTCCCGCCGAGAATTTCGCCGATGGCTAACGCGCCAGGCTCGGCCTTGCTAGCAGGCCACCAATTGACGAACACTGATGTCTGGGGGAGACGTTGGATGGCTGGCGCGCCTTTTGCGCTGGCGGAAAAACACATCGGCGAAAGGCCACTTACAATGCTGCTTGCGGCTAATGACACGGCGGCCAAGATCACGAAAACCCAGGTCGTCAAGGACCTGGCCGCGGCGCTCGAAAAACAGCATGAATTTGCAAGCCGCCACCGCAAGTGACTTCAGACAGGGAGTCGAGCCGCGTGGCTGTTGGCTCAACCGTGGAGATGCCGACATTGCGTGCGATCTCACGAAAGCCCGCTGTGGCTAAAGACGCGGCGGGCCTCTCCTCGAAGCTTCATTGATCCTGAAGCTTAGGTCCACTCTTCAGCGCTGTACGAGTTACGAGGGGCGGAGAGTCTCGGCGGGTGTCACGCCCCGGAGACCAGGGCAGGAATGGACAGAACCTCGTTCGCCTCGTCAAGAATCGAGAAGGTGTAGCGGCCATCTGCGTCAAGGTCGACGGAGTAGCTCAGGCGGTCGAGTATATGGTTATCCTGGTCGAACGTAACGATCCGCGGCTTCAGCGAGGCGATATGCGCTTCGTCCAGGTAGATCGAGTTGCAGACAATGATCTGGTCGTCGGGCTGGCAGGTGCGGGCCGCCGCGCCGTTGAGGATGCAGCAGCGTGAGCCGCGTTCGCCGAGGATGACATAGGTCGAAATCCGCGCACCGGAATTCTTGTTCCATATGTCCACGAATTCCATGGGCAGGATGCCTGCTTCTTCGCAGTGGTCAGGGTCGAGCGTTATCGACCCGTGGCAGTTGAGGTTCGCTTCGGTGACGTAGATGCCGTGCAGCTTGCCGGCTACTATTTTTCGCATTGGTCTGTTGTCCTATCCATCATGAATGACTGGTGGTCCTGCCGCTCTCGGAGCAGCCAGTTATGCGGCTAAACTACGACGACGAGTGCGCCGCCGCTGAGACCAGCACCCGCTGCCGCCAGAAGGATTTTCTCGCCCGGTCGAAACGGCTCAGTCCGATGGGCCAGTGACAGGGAGAGCGGGATCGTCGCGGCGGAAGAATTGCCGTATTCGGCAATCGTCTTGACGATTGCTTGATCGGCAATGCCAAGGTTCCTCCCGACCGCATCGAAAATGCGGGCATTGGCCTGATGCGGTACGAACCTGTCGACATCCTGTGGGCGTACTCCGGCAGCGGCGAGCGCGCTTGTCGAGCAATCGGTCATCATCTCGACAGCCTTGGCGAAGACTTCCCGGCCGTCGGTCATCGTCATTCGGGTTTGCCCGAGATCCAGGCCACTTTGGAATGGGATGTTGCTTCCGCCCGCCGGGATCTGGATCAGCCGGTAGCGCGAGCCGTCCGAATCCACCGACGCACCGAGAATGCCCCGATCCGGACCCTCGCACGGACCAATCACCAGGGCGCCGGCGGCATCGGCAAACAGTACGGCGCTGGCGCGCTCGGCCGGATTGATGCGGCGGCTGAGGATGTTGGCGGCGATGACCAGGGCCGCTTTGCCGTGCAGGCGGGTGAAGCCATCCGCGAACATCAGCGCATAGATGAAGCCGGCGCAGGCGCCGGTCAGATCGACCGCGCCGGCTTGGCCGAGCCCGAGCCGGTGTGCGACCAGCGGCGCACTGGGCGGTAGGAGATGGTCGGGCGTCGAGGTGGCGAGCAACAGCAGACCAATGTCGCTGCGGTCAATGCCGGCATTCGCCAGCGCCATGTCGCCGGCACGGGCGGCCAGGCCAGACAACGTGTCTTCGTCCGTTGCCCAGAATCGCGAGCGAATTCCGGTGCGCCGCTCGATCCAGCCAAGTTCGAGCCCGAGACGGTTTTCGATTTCCGGGTTCTCGACCCTGCGCGCCGGCACATGATGACCAAACCCGAGAAGGCGCGACGATCGGCTCATGGCCTCGAACCGAAGCGTTCGCCGGCTTCTTCGATCGCGTCATAGAGTCCGTCCAACTCGTCGCCGGTGATGCAATAGGGCGGGAGAAGGTAGAGGACATTGCCGAGCGGACGAACAAGCAGGCCGCGCTCGAGGAAAAAGGCGCGCAGCTTCGGCCCGATCTCGGCCAGATAGCCCGCAGAGCCGGCGCGCAAATCGAGCGCCGCGATCGTGCCGGTCGTCCGGCTGTCGGTGAAGAACGGATTGTCGCGAAAGCGCCGAAGTCCGGCGGCCTGCATCGCGCTCAAGGCCGCGACCCGCTCGGCCACGGGCTCGTCACGCCAGATCTCGACATTGGCGAGTGCTGCCGCGCAAGCAATCGGATTGGCAGTGTAGGAACTCGAATGAAAGAAGGTCTTCTTCCGGTCTTCGGAATAGTGGGCCTGGAAGATGGCATCGGTGGCGAGCGTAGCCGCCAGCGGGATCACGCCGCCGGTCAGGCCCTTCGACGTGCACAGGATGTCCGGCGAGACGGATGCCTGCTCGCAGGCGAACATGGTTCCGGTTCGCCCCCAGCCGGTCATGACTTCGTCGGCGATCACGAGCGTGCCGGAGGCTTCGGCAATCTTCTTCAATTCGGTCAGAACCCAGGCCGCATACATCAGCATGCCGCCGGCGCCAAGAACGAGCGGCTCGACGATCAGGGCGGCGGCGCGTCGGTCGCGGCTGACGGCCTCGAACCGATCCAGCGTCTCCTGCTCGCGGCCCGCGGCCGGAAAGGGAATGGTATCGACCTCGAACAGCAGCGGCTCGTAGGCAGCGTTGAACACGCCGCGGGCGCCGACGCTCATCGTGCCGATCGTGTCGCCATGATAGCTGTGCTCCATGGCGACGATCCGCGAGCGCGGCCCGCCTATGTTGCCGAAATAGCCGAGCGCTATCTTCAACGCGACTTCGACGGAGGTCGAGCCGCTGTCGGAATAGAACACCCGGTCGAGGCCGGAAGGAGCGAGACCGACCAGCGCCTCGGCCAGGCGCTCGGCCGGCTTGTGCGTGAAGCCGGCGAAGATGATCTGGTCGAGGCTCGCCGCGGTCGCCTCGATGGCCTTCATGATGCGGGGATGGCGGTGACCATGCGTGACGACCCACCAGGAGGAAATCGCGTCCAGGATGCGCGTGCCGCCAGCCTTGTGGAGATAGGCGCCCTCCGTCAGGACGATTTCAGGGATCACCGGCTCTAGCGCGTGCTGGGTGAAGGGATGCCACACACGGGACTGCGACATCAGTGATCTCCCGTGCACGAGGCGAAGGCGAAGCCGGCAATCATTGCGTCTCGCAGCGTTTTGTCCGTCAGCGGGTCGAGATACGGCAGCCTGCCGAGCTGCGGTACACCGCCCATTTCCACGATTGTCCGTTGCGTGTCGGCCATCTCATCGCCGATGAAAGCGATGCCGGCCAGCGGGATGGAGCGCGCCCGAAGGGCCTCGATCGACAGCAGCGTGTGGTTGATTGTGCCGAGCGTGGTGCGGGCACACAAAATGACCGGCAGCCGCCACTCAGCGAAGATGTCGATGAACCTTGTGCGCCGGTTGAGCGGCACCATCAGGCCGCCCGCACCCTCGATCACGAGCGGCGCCGGCAGGACCGGAAATGAAAGATCGGCAGCCTCGATCGAGACGCCGTCGATCTCAGCTGAACGATGCGGCGACAGGGGCTTGCTCAAGCGGTAGACCTCCGGCAGCACGCGCCCTGGCGGCAGGCCGGCAAGCCGCGCAACCACCTCGCTGTCAGTCTCGTTGTCGAGACCTGATTGCACCGGTTTCCAGTAGAAGCCGTCGAGCAGGCCGGCGAGCCCAGCCGAAAACACGGTCTTGCCGATTCCGGTGTCTGTTCCGGTGATGACGATGCGTTGGGTCATGTCGCCTCCGGTCATGTTTGGGCCAACACCTCAACGAGCGCCTCGACCATGGCGGAAATGTCAGCTTCGGCTACGTTGAGCGTCAGCGAAATGCGCAGGCGCGACGTGCCCTCCGGCACGGTCGGCGGACGAATGCCGCGTATGTCGTAGCCGCGTGCCTGCAGTGCCGCCGCCACCGCCATGGTGCGCCTGACGTCGCCGATGACAAAGGGCTGGATCTGCGAGCCGCTCGGCATCACGCCGCAGCGCTCGGCCAGTTGGCGGCCCGCGAAGGCGACGCGTTCACGCAGCTGAACGCGGCGCAGCGGCTCGTCGGACAGCATGGCGAGCGCTTCGCACGCCGCGACTGCCATCAGCGGCGATGGCGCGGTGGCGTAGATGAGTGGCCGGCAACGGTTGACGAGATAATCGCACAGCGTCCTCGGCCCGGCGACGAGTGCGCCGGATGCGCCGAGCGCCTTGCCGCAAGTATGGAGCGCAATGATGTTGTCGCGGCCCTCGAAGGCGGCGGCCAGTCCCCGGCCGTCCGGTCCCCAGACGCCGGTGGCATGCGCTTCGTCGACGACGAGGAATGCCTCGTGCCGATCGGCAAGCGCGACGAGGCTCTCCATCGGCGCGCGGTCGCCATCCATGCTGTAGAGGCTTTCGACCCCGATCCAGACGCGTCCCATGCCGCCCTCGGCGCGCCAGCGCGTGATTGCCTCATCGACGGCATCGACGTCGTTGTGCTTAGCCACTACAAACTGGGCGCGTCCGGCCTGTGCGCCCTCATGCATGCTGGCATGGGCGAGTTCGTCGAGAACCAGCAGGTCGCCCTTCTGCGGCAGCGCGGTCAGGAGAGCGAAGTTGGCGATGTAGCCGCTGCCAAAGAACAGTGCGCGTTCGGCGCCGAAGAATGCCGCGGCGTCCGCCTCCAGTGCCTCGTGTTCCGGTGCATTGCCGCGCAACAGCCGCGACCCGGTGGCGCCAACCGGCGTGCCCCGCGCAATCGCAGCCGCAACCGCATCGCCAAGTCTTTTGGAGGCGGCAAGTCCGAGATAGTCGTTCGACGAGAAGTCGAGCCCGGCGCGCGGCGCAAGCGTCCGCAGGCGATCCTTGCGCGCCAGTCCACGCAAGGATGCGTCATACCGGGCAAGAAGTGCCTCGTTCATTGCGTGCCGATTTCCATCGGTTCGATGCCGAGACGCTGGAATAGCAGAGTATCCTTGTCCTCGCCGGGATTGTCCGCCGTCAGCAGCGTGTCGCCGACGAAGATCGAGTTAGCGCCGGCAAAGAAGCACAGCGCCTGCATCTCGTCGGTCATGGCGGTGCGACCGGCGGAAAGACGAACATGCGATTTCGGCATCATGATGCGCGCCAGGGCGATCACGCGCACAAATTCGATCGGCTCGATGGGCTTGGCTTCCGCCAGCGGGGTGCCGGCGATCGGGATAAGCATGTTGATCGGGACGCTTTCCGGATGTTCCGGCAGATTGGCCAGCGTGACCAGCATGTCAATCCGGTCCACCGGCTCTTCGCCCATGCCGACAATGCCGCCGCAGCAGACCTTGATGCCGCTGCCGCGGACATTGGCGAGCGTATCCAGCCGGTCGGCAAAGGTGCGCGTGCTGATGATCTCGCTGTAGTAGCGGTCCGACGTATCGATGTTGTGGTTGTAGTAGTCGAGGCCCGCCTGCTTCAGACGAGCGGTCTGCTCAAGATCGAGCATGCCGAGCGTCATGCAGGTCTCCATGCCCAGCGCCTTGACGCCCTCGACCATCGCCACCACCGCATCCATGTCGCGCGCCTTGGGGTTTCGCCAGGCGGCGCCCATGCAATAGCGCGTGGCGCCGGCATCGCGCGCCTTGGTCGCCTCGGCGATGACGCGCCGGACCTCCATCAGCTTCGACGCCTTCAACCCGCTTTCGTGATGCGCCGACTGGCTGCAATAGCCGCAATCCTCCGGGCATCCACCTGTTTTGATGCTAAGAAGCCGGCTCAGCTGGACCTTGTTGGGATCGAAATTCTGGCGGTGAACGGTTTGCGCCAGGAACAGAAGATTGTTGAAGGTGCGTCGTGCAGCGCCTGCGCCTTTTCTAGGGTCCACATCCCACAATCATTGGATTGCGCCTGTGGCATTGTCTTCGTCGAGTTCGATGCGTGCATCTCTTCCTGTTCCTTGGGGGTTCCGGCCTTTACGGCTTCTTTCCTGGCCGATTGACAGGGATCGGAAACTCTATCAGCCCGCTGCCGTCCGTTCGTCGTGCGATCATGAGCTCCGATAGTCGAGGCCAATATCCAGGATCGGCGCGCTGTGGGTCAGCCAGCCAATTGAGATCAGATCGACACCGGTCGCGGCGATGGCGGGCGCGGTCACGGCGGTGATGCTGCCCGACGCTTCAGTGATCGCCCGGCCCGCAACCATACCCACCGCCTGGCGCAATTCGTCGACCGACATGTTGTCGAGCAGGACGGCGTCGGGAGCGAACCCTAGGACCTCCTCCAACTGGGCTAGGGTATCGACCTCGACTTCGATCTTGACCAGATGGCCGGCGCTGTTTCGTGCCCGCTCGAGCGCCGGGCGTATTCCGCCGGCGATGGCGATGTGGTTGTCCTTGATCAGGATGGCGTCGTCGAGGCCGAAGCGGTGATTGGACCCCCCACCTGCGCGCACGGCGTATTTTTCCAGCGCCCGCAATCCGGGCGTCGTCTTGCGCGTGCAGACGATCTTCGCATCGTGCCCGCGGACCGCATCTACGATCGATGCTGTCGCCGTGGCGATGCCGCTCAGATGGCACAGAAAATTGAGTGCCGTCCGTTCCGCGGTGAGAATGGTCCGGGCGGGACCGCTCACCGTTGCAATGATCTCTCCTTGCGAGACTTCGCTGCCGTCTGCTCGCTTAACGGTCAATTCGACGTTCTGGTCGATGAGCCGGAAGGCGAGCATCGCCAGATCGAGCCCAGCGACAGTTCCGGCCTGGCGCACCGAAAGCACGGTCGTCGCGTGATGGTTCTTCGGCACGATGGCGTCGGTCGTCAGATCACCCGCCCGGCCGAGATCTTCCAGAAGTGCTGCCCGCACCAGGGGCTCAAGCATGATTGCGGGAAGCGGCGAGAGGTTCATTGCTCGACGTCTTCAAGCGTTGGAGAACATGGGAATTCCTCGGCTTTCGTCAAGGCTTCTTCCAGCGTGAGCCTGGAGCGGCGCGCGATGTCAGCACGATAAGGAAAGTCCGTGCGGTGGTGAGCGCCGCGGCTTTCTTCGCGCAGGAAGGCCGCAACCGCGATCAGCAGTCCCACTACCGCGGGATCGGACGCCGCATCGTGGCGTTTGGCCAGCGGAAGCAATGTGCTCACGGCCTCGCGCAACATCTCGCCATTGCGCTTCACGCCAAGGCTGCGTGAGAGGAGAGGGCGCAAGGAGAGTGGATCGGGCGCCGGATTTCCCGTGCCGTCAATCTTGTTCTGACGCCGAGGGGAGATCCCGCCACGCTTTCAGCGACCCAGTGCGCGCATACAATCGCCTCGGTCAGCGAGTTGCTGGCAAGCCTGTTGGCGCCGTGCAGTCCGGTCGAGGCGACTTCGCCGCAAGCCCACAGTCCGGCAACGGAGGTACGTCCGTCCCGGTCCACCGCGACGCCGCCCATGTGATAGTGCTGGGCCGGCCGTATCGGAATGAGGTCTTGCGCCGGGTCGATGCCTGCGCCCCGGCAGGCCGAGGCGATCGTCGGAAACTGCCGCGCGAATGTCGGGCCGGGCTTTTCTCGTCCATCCAGAAAGACGCGGTGGCCGTTCGAAAGATGCGTCCAGATGGCGCGCGCCACGACGTCGCGCGGCGCGAGTTCCGCGTCCTGCAAATATTCGAGGAAGCGCTGGCCGGTTTCGTCGACAATCGTTGCGCCTTCACCGCGAACCGCTTCGCTGATCAGCGGCATCGGGCGAGCCGGCCCATCAAGCGCGGTCGGGTGGAACTGGATGAACTCGAGGTCGGCAAGGACAGCACCGGCGCGCGCCGCAAGTGCCAGCCCCTGTCCGGAGCTGCCTAGCGGGTTTGTCGAGTCGTGAAACAGCCCGCCAATCCCGCCGGTCGCGAGGACGACCCGTCCCGTACCCAGGAACACAGGACTAGTCGAACAGCTTGCCCAAACGCCCGTGACCTTGTTGTCCTCCACCGCCAGCCGCCGCGCCTCCACACCCTCGACCATCACAATCGACGGAGCAGAACGCACGGCTTCGACCAGCGCGCGCATGATCTCCTGTCCACTGCCGTCGCCGTCAGCATGAACGATGCGCCGGCGACCGTGCGCGGCCTCCAATCCAAGGCGCAGTGCTCCTTCAGGCGTCCGATCGAAGCGGACCCCAAGGGTCGACAGGTTCTCAATCGCGCTAGGGGCCGCATGAAGGATGCGGGTTGCGATTTCTGCGTCGCAGAGCCCGGCGCCAGCGGCGAGCGTATCGGCCAGATGCAGCATTGGGTTGTCGTCATCGCCGAGGCTGGCAGCCAGGCCGCCCTGTGCCCACGCACTCGATGCTTCTGATCCGAGCGGCGTCCTGGACAAAACAAGCACGGGTTCTGGCGCCAGATGAAGCGCGGTCAATAATCCGGCAATGCCGCCGCCAATTATGATGGGCCGGCCAAAGAAGCTGCGGACATCCGCGCTCATACGGCGAGCATCCGCTCGACGGCCAGCCGCGCGCGGCCGGCGATCTCGGGTGAGATGGTCACGACATGGCGGTTCTGCTCGAGCGCGGCGCGGATATTGGCGAGCGTTATCCGCTTCATATGGGGGCACAAATTGCAGGGCCGGATGAACTCGAGTTCCGGATGCTGGAGCGCGACATTGTCGCTCATCGAGCATTCCGTCAGCAGCACGACGCGCGGCGGCTTTTGCCTTTCGACATAGTCGGACATGGCAGCGGTCGACCCGGAAAAATCGGCTACGGCCACCACGTCAGGCGGGCATTCGGGATGCGCGAGCACCGTTACGCCCGGATGAGTTTCACGCAACTCGCGGATGTCGGCAGGCGTGAAGCGCTCATGCACTTCGCAATGCCCTTTCCAGGCGATGATCTGCACGTCGGTCTGGGCGGCGATGTTCTGGGCCAGATACTCGTCCGGCAGCATGATCACCCGGGGAACGCCCAGCGACTCCACAACGGCCTTCGCATTGCCCGAGGTACAGCAGATATCGGACTCGGCCTTCACTGCGGCCGACGTGTTGACGTAGGTAACGACCGGCACGCCGGGATAGCGTTGCCGCAGCAGCCGGATGTCCTCGGCGGCAATCGAGTCCGCCAGCGAGCAGCCGGCCGCAAGATCGGGAATCAGCACCGTCTTTTGCGGATTGAGCAGCTTTGCCGTCTCGGCCATGAAATGCACGCCGGCCAGCACAATGACATCCGCTTCAACCGTCATTGCCTTGCGGGCGAGCGCCAGGCTGTCGCCGACGATGTCGGCGACACAGTGGAAGATCTCCGGTGTCTGATAATTGTGCGCCAGGACGACCGCATTGCGCTCGCGCTTCAGCGCGAGGATGGCGTCTATGTCGTCGCTGAACGCCGGCCATTCGATCGGGGGGATTACGCGCCGAACGCGGTCGTACAGGGACGCGCCCGAAGGTAGCATCGCGCTCATCGAGCTCTCCGGTTATACCTACCTGAATATAAGGCGCATATATTCGTAGTGAGTATAAGCGGTCAACCCCGCGCGAGCGGCAATTTTGCCCCGGCGAGCTCCCCCTCTTCGAGCACGGCGTGGCGGAAGCGATAAAGCTTCGCCGGCCGGCCCCCTGTCTCCGCGCTAGTTTCGCCAGTTTCTTCGACCAGTTCGTGCTGCTCGATGAGGCGACGAAAGTTCGGCTTGTGGACGAGCCTGCCGGCAAGCGCCTCCACGGTGCGCTGCAGCTGATGAAGCGTAAAAGCCGGCGGCATCAGTTCGAAGACGACCGGCCGGTACTTGATCTTGGAGCGCAGCCGCGCAATGCCCGTTGCGAGGATGCGACGATGATCGGAAACCATGGGCTTGCCGCGAACCGGCAGGGGGAGGACCGAACCGCGCACCGCCTCTTCCACAAGGGCTGCTTCATAAAGCAGCTCGTAGCGCTTGAGTGCGAGATCCTCGTTCCACGGGCGTTCGTCGAAGCCGAAGGCGATTGCCGCGCCTTCCGCGCTCGAGGCGCGTCGCGTTGTCGTCCGCGCTCTCCGCCCACTCGCTCAGGCGAGGCCGCAGGACGTCCGACACCATCGGTGGAGTTCCGGCACGGTGATCCTCCCATGGAAAATAGTCGTACCAGCTTCGCCAGCCGGACCTGGACGGAGCGGTCGCATGTTCCTTACGGGTGAGTGCGAGATAGCTGATGGAGATGACTCGCCGCTCAAGCTCGGTGCCGGCTCGGTCCCGATCGGCAAAGGTGTAGAGCTGCTCGATATATCCCAGTGGGTGGCCGGTCTGTTCCTCGACCCACGTTCTCAAACCGGACTGCAGCGATCGGTGCTCGAGCGCAAGCGGGCCGGAGGGCAAAGTGTCAGTCTGTCCGATGGTGAGGACACACGGTTCATTCTCGTTCACCGCGACGACGACCGCGGTCAGGTCGACCTTAGCCGTGTCGGCCTTGGCTCTGCGCCCGCCTTTTGTAGTCCCTTTTGCGCGATCGCTCATGATCTCTGATGTGCTTGGGTAAGCCAAGAAGTAGCTGAACCGATTGAATTTTGTTCTCACCAATAACCGTCAGCGCGTCAACTCACGTGCGTGGCAAATTAGTTCTTCGCACCTGCACAAAAATATGCCACACGCGACACCGCACGATTGTTGACGCAAGGGAAGGAGCCCTCTTTGAGTGTGGTTGCTGATACAAGGGCGGTAACGCCGCCGGATATTCGTGCGCGAAAGGGTGGGACGCCGATCGTCTGCCTTACCGCCTACACGACCCCGGTTGCCCGACTGGTCGATCCCCGTTGTTGCGATGTGGTGCTGGGCGCGGCTGTATTCGCTCCCGCGCAGCCGAACTGAAGTGGATCGCTGCTTCTCGGCTCTCGCCGTTCCATCCTCGAAAACTCTTGGCTCGTTGCCACTGGGCTGGTGAGGGAAGAAGTCGTTGCTGTGGGCCAGCGTAGTCCAGTTATGCTCCTCCTGCCAGCGCTAACACGGCGAGGGGTCGCGGACCCGCACTGTTCTAAAGGGGTCAATGATGGGGAACATAAGACGTCGAGTGCTCGGCTTTGCGAGCGGGGCCCGTCGGTCGCTCGATCAAAAGCGTCAATTGAGGTGGAAGCTCTCCCTCGTGCAGGAGGAGGACCCTTTCGTCTAGGTGCCTATCCTCTGTCGTGAGGCGATGGTTGAGGCGAAGGTAGTCGGTCCAGGTCGGCGTGCGGAATGTCTCTGTCCACTGCATAGGCTTCTGAAGGTTGCGCTGGAGAGTCCAGTGTCGAGCACCGACGCGGCTGTGTACATGCCGCCGCTCGCGCATGAGGTCCAGGAAAGCATCGACGTTTTCGGCGGGTATCAGATATTCGACTTTGACGACGATGGGACCGCTTCTTGGCTTGAGATTGAGGGCGACTGCCGGGGTGTCGAATTGCTCTAGAGGATCGGGCTCGGAGTCGTGGCGCTCGCGAAGAGGAAACAGGACGCCGGCCGCAGCGACGAGCAACAGAGCACCAGCAGAACCCTCCAGCGCCCAGGCCAGGGAATGGTTCTGGGCCACCGTGCCCCACACCCAACTGCCAGCCGCGATGCCGCCGTCTATCAACGCATAATAGATCGAGATGGTGCGCCCCACGACCCAGCGCGGGCTTGCCAGCTGCACGCTCACGCCAACCCCGGACCAGGCCGTGACCCAACCCGCGCCGCCCAAAGCGAGCGCGATTGCCGCCACTGCAATCGAGGAGGTCAATGCAAGGGAGAGGGAGCACGCCGCGCAGGCGATGCAGGCGAGCGTCATCAGCCGTTCTTGAGACAAACGCCTTCTGAATACGCCGTTGGAGACGCCGGCGAAGACAGCGCCTGTCCCGAAGCCGGCCATGAGGGCGCCATAGGCCAGCGGTCCTCCTCCCAGCTGATCCCGGACGACCAGGGGCAGCAGCGCGAGTATGCCGATGCCCGCCAAGCCAAAGAGGGTTCCGCGAGCGATCGCCGTCTTGATTTCCGAAGACATCGCCGTGAAGCGCAGCCCGTCATAGATCGCCGTGCTCATCGGCTCACGCGGCAGAGGCGAAGAACGAACCTTCCATTTGCAGCGCCATATGGTCCCCAGAGGTACCAGATATGTGAGTGTGGTCACGGCGAGAGCCGTCACAAGCCCGAACGAGGCAACCAGGATGCCGCCGAGCGCCGGGCCCACGGTCCGGACAGTGTTGAAGCCGACGGAGAGGAGGGTGACGGCAGCGGGAACATCGCGTCGGTCTACCATATCGCCAACCGAGGCTTGCCATGCGGGATCGTTGATGGCACCGCCACATGCGATCAAGAAGCTGAAGCCGAGGATCATCCAAGGGTCTACAAAGCCCAGCGCTACAGAGGTGGCCAGCATCGCAGATGCTATGACCATAATGCACCGGCCGGCGAACATGACCTTGCGGCGGTTGAAATTGTCGGCGATGGCCCCGACGAAGACAGAAAGAATGAAGGCGGGCAGCGTCGATGACGCCGGTACCAGCGCGACCATAAGATCGGAAGTCGAGATCGTCGCCATCAGCCAGCTGATGGCAACAGTCTGCATCAACCAGCCCAGGCTGGAAACCTGCGTGGCGAGCCAGATCGAACGAAATGTCGGATTCCTGAGCGGCGCAAAAGCCGTTCGCGAACCTGGGTCCTCGTCTGCGCCCTCCGCCCCGTTCATTCGGCAGCGTTCGCCTCCGTCTAATGGTTCGCACAGGCTCGCTTGCGCGGAGGTCGAAGCATGCATCCTCGCGCAAGTGCAGACGGTTTCATGCAGTTAAGTGTACTTGCCGGACCAGAGTTCGAAACGCCGCAGGTACGCAGCTTGCTGCAGGCTAGCAACTTCATTCAATCAAGGATCAATCATGTAGCAGCTTGCGTCAAATGCAGTTTCCATATTGTCGCCATCTAGCACCGAGATGACTGCAGGCTTCCTGCCGTAAGGCGGCCGCGCGCGGACCTGCACGGTGTCCATCCCTTCTTGCGCCAGGAGTAGAAGGTTACGTCGTGACTCCCCACCTGCGGCACAGATTCGGTGCCGACGGTATGCAAGGAGGCGGACCCAACAAGCAGGAGAGACCCTGACAGTTGCCTGACATCGCTTGCATGCTGTCCTAGCCGCCGCGCGATCTCATTCACTCCGACGGCCTTTCACTCGCGCCAACGACCATCAGCAGATTTAAGGCGCGTTGCACTTTGTTAACCCACGGGCTCGGTCACGGCCGCTCGGGGGATATTTGACAGACTTCATGGATGACTCCTCCGCTCCACTTGACAAGTGTTCACACCCCTGTCAGCTTCTAAACGTAATTGCAACACCATTGCATTATTTGCAACACGGACGAGGTTTAGATGTCCCGAGGTGAACCGCTGCGGCTAGAGCGACTTTGTAAGCAATACGGCACCGTCCGAGCCGTTAGTGATATTTCGGTCCAGATCGAGGCTGGCGAGTTTGTCTCGTTTCTTGGCCCAAGCGGATCCGGGAAAACGACAACGTTGATGATGGTTGCGGGTTTTGAAACGCCAAGCGCCGGCCAAATTTTTGTCGGTGCTCGACCAATAACGAGGCTACCAGTCCACAGGCGCAACATCGGAGTTGTATTCCAGAACTACGCGCTATTTCCTCATCTCTCCGTTTTCGAGAACGTGGCGTTTGCGTTGAAGATGCGCGGAATATCCGGCTACGACATTCGAGCCGGTGTCGCCGCGGCACTCGATCTTGTTCAGCTCGGTGAATATGGGGGCCGCATGCCTCACGAGCTGTCCGGCGGTCAACAGCAGCGGGTTGCACTGGCGCGTGCGCTTGTGTTCCGCCCAGGTGTAATTCTAATGGATGAACCGCTTGGTGCGCTTGATAAGCAACTTCGAGAGCACATGCAGCTCGAACTGAAGCGCCTACAAAAATCTCTTGGAACAACAATGGTGTTCGTCACCCACGACCAGAGTGAAGCGCTCACCATGTCCGACCGAATCGTGGTGATGAATGAGGGCAAGGTCGAACAGATTGGTACGCCGGAAGAGATATATGAGACGCCGGAAACCCGCTTTGTTGCGAGCTTCATTGGCGAATCGAACTTCCTCGACGCTCGTCTTGTTGGAAAGACAGATCACGGTCCCCTCCTCGATGTCGCTGGCCTGCAGGTTCGAGCGACATGGCAGGGAGCCGAGGACCAGGTGATGGGACCCGTGAGCCTCATGGTCCGACCCGAGAAGATCGTCCCTCTCGCAGCAGGCGCGTGCGCTGACAACGAATTCGAGGGTGTGATCCAAGAGTCTATTTACCGCGGAAACATCGTCAAGTGCCAAGTACGCCTACGTGCGGCCCTTTCCGTAGTTCTCACTGTAGCCGTAGCTTATCGCGCCTCCTCTCCACGGTTCAAAGTCGGTGAGAAAGTGCGAATTGGCTGGGACGCGCGGGATGGACGCCTTCTTTCTGTGAAGGCGAACGGCCCGAGACAAGGTGTACCCGACCATCTCGAAGCTGAGGCGGCTTCGTTGCACGTGACCTCGGCCGCAGATCGCATTCCGATATGGTCTTCATAAGGGAGAGAGCTCATGAGGCGCTACATTAACTCCAGTCGGCCGACGCGACGTCAGGCCCTAATAGGACTCAGCGGAGCGGCGCTGGTGCTTGGCGCCCCAAGCATTTTGCGAGCGCAAGAGTCGACCCTGGTGGTCGTTTCCGGTGGCGGATCGTATGAGGAGGCGTTCCGCAAAGCCGTAGTTGATCCCTTCCAGAGTGAGACAGGCATCAAGGTGACTTATGTGTCTCCGGCTGACGCGGCGAAGCTTAAGGCGCAAGTCGATAGCAGCAATGTGCAATGGGATGTGGTGGAGATATCCGGCCCTGCGTTTAGATCAGATGCAGACAAGTATGTCGAAGAAATCGATTATGGGGCATTCGATAAGGAAACGTTGGATAACCTTGTTCCTGAGGCAAAGACAAAATATGCCGTGGGCTCGTACGTGTTCAGCACCGTGATGGCATTCTCCACGGCCGATTACCCGGCCGACAAGCCGCGCCCCCGCTCATGGACTGAGTTCTGGGACGTCAGCGCGTTTCCGGGGCCTCGCTCCCTCAGAGAACGGACGGTCGAATTTGCGTTGCTGGCAGCCGGAGTTCCGAAGGACAAGCTGTACCCAATCGACTTCGACCAGGCATTCGCGTCTCTCGATCGCATCAAACCGCACATAACGAAATTCTGGAGCGTGGGCGCCGAACCAGGTCAGCTCCTATCGGATCGTCAGGTTGCGATGTCCTCGGCATGGAATGGCCGAATGCAAATCCTTAAGGAGCAGGGCGCTGGCGTTGATTACCTGTGGAACGAAGGGATGCTTAGCCCGCTGCATTGGGTCGTTCCGAAGGGCACGAAAAACCGGGCTGCGGCCATGCGGTTTGTCGCCTACCAGGCTTCCGCGCAGGCGCAAGCTCGTCTCAACAATCTCATCTTTTATGGTCCGCTCAATCGGCAGCTGCCTCGCTGCATTGGGTCGTTCCGAAGGCCACGGGAGGAAAAAAACCGGGTGCTGCGGCCAGTATATGGCGGGGTGGGTTGTTGTGCCGTCGCTCACGTCAGGCCTGTCCGCGCGAGGGCGCATAGTTTTGCTCCGTCGTCAATTGACGATATCTCCGGATCTTGGGGATGGGCTGCCGTTCGAATGTCGGTGCTGCCTTTAATTACATTGAGCCAGTGTGGGTCCGGCAGAGACGCCTTTGACCGCGCCCGAGAACATTGACAAGCAATTCTTCTACGATCCGGCCTACTGGGAAGCCAATCCTCCTCGGGCAAAACTAATACCGAAGTGCTCGTGGAGCGCTGGACCCAATGGGTGGCCAGCTAATGGCCACTTTATACCAGACCGTCAGAGCGGCCATCGCGTGGCCCCTACACAATCGCGAAGCCACGCTCTTGCTTGCTCCAATGGCACTTCTGCTCGGGATCTTCTTTTTCGTCCCGCTCGCTGGTCTCCTCTCTCTCAGTCTGTTCGATCCTGGACCGACGCTCGCACACTTCCAAGAGTTCTTGGGTGATCGAACGAACTGGATCATCCTCAGTCACACCTTCGAGCTGGCAATAACAGTTACGCTGCTTTGCCTTCTAATGGGGTATCCACTCGCCTTCTGGATCGTTGCGGCCCGCACCTGGGTCGCCAGAGCGCTATTGCTTGCAGTAGTGTTGCCGTTCTTTACGAGCTACCTCGTGCGTACCTATGCATGGATGGTGATCCTTGGGCGCTTTGGCGTTATTAACCAACTTCTAATGGACTTCGGCATCACCGAACGACCTATCGACCTGATCTACAATAAGTTCAGTGTGCTCATAGCGATGGTCTATATCCTCATGCCGTTTACGGTTTTGGTGCTCATCAGCGTAATGAGAGGGATTCCATCCAGTCTGACTCGCGCTGCCGCCTCCCTCGGAGCCTCTGCGCCCCAGAATTTTTGGCGCGTGTTCTTTCCTTTGAGCTTACCGGGCGTGATCGCGGCCGGGCTGCTGGTCTTTGTGTTCGCTCTGGGGTTCTACATCACTCCCGCGCTGCTCGGCGGCCCGAACACAATCCTATTGCCGATGCAAATCGACATTTATGCAAACGTGACGCTGAATTGGCCACTCGCAGCCGCTGCCGCTACCGTGCTGCTCTCGATCACGCTGGTGGTCTATACAATTTCCAATCATTTCGTCGGTATCGATAGCTTGCTCGGATCTCAGCACGGGGCTGCCCAATCGGCTGGCACACCCGTTCGTCGTTCAACCACCGCTTACGTCCAACTTGTTGACCTCGCTACGGCCCTGGTGCGGGCGGTCGCTCACAGCCTTCGGGTTCCGGCCGGATTCGCCATAGGTTGTGAGCGTGCGGCTCTTGGTGGCAAGCTGCTACGCGGCTTCAGTCTGCTCGTTGCTGTGTTTCTGGTCAGTCCCATCCTGATCATTGTTCCGATCTCATTCAGTTCCTCGCGCTTCCTCGATTTCCCGCCCCCCGGCCTGTCGCTGCAATGGTATGAGGCATATTTACAAGCCGCGCGTGGGTCTCCGCCACGCTGCAAGTTTGGGCATTGCAACAGCTACCGCATTTGCAAGCCTTGCCATCGGGTCAGCGGCTGCGATGGCGCTCGTGCGCGGCAGTCCGCGGATGCGCCGTGTCGGATACCAGCTCTTGCTTGCACCGATGATCGTGCCGGTAATCGTCAGTGCGGTTGCCCTCTACTTCCTCTTTGCACGGTTGCAGCTCGTCAACACGAATCTCGCTCTGGTGATCGCACATACGATCGGCGCCGTTCCCTTAGTCGTGCTGATTGTCGCCGCAAGCCTACAGGCCCTGAACGTCCGCCTAGAGCACGCCGCCGCGAGTTTGGGGGCCTCGCGGATCGTCACGATTTGGAAAATCGTACTCCCGCTCATGCGTCCTGCGTTAATCGTCGCCGGATTCTTTGCCTTCCTGCATTCCTTCGATGAGTTGGTGCTGTCACTCTTCGTGAGCGGGCCGGACACTACCACCTTACCGATAAAGATGTGGTCGGGAATTCGGGAAGAGATCACGCCTACAATCGCTGCCGTTTCAAGTCTGCTGATCGCGTTGACAGTCGTTATGTATGCCGGCGTAGAGGTGGTCCGCCAGACGGGTGAACGGCGAAACAAATACAATGAGCTAGTCAACGATGAAGGAGCTTAAGACGGTGAGTGAGCCTGCGAATAACGGCATGGATTTCCCGGCGGAGGAGTATCGGGAGCGCCTACGGCGTACGCAAGAAGAGATGGCTAAGTATGATCTTCCCGTCTTACTGCTGCACCAACCAGAAAACATCAATTATCTAAGTGGCCTCGATCAAATTGGCTATTTCTCCTATCACGCTTTAGCAGTACCCAGCCGCGGCGACCCGGTGCTGATCGTGCGCGACATGGAAGTCCCCACGGCGCACAGCACCTCATGGGTCAAAAACCATGTGGTCTATGCAGATGCCGCTGATCCGCTCCCCGTTTGGCTCGACACGGCGCGAAGAGCCCTTGAAGGTCTTGGGTTGGCAGGCGGGCGCATCGGTCTGGATGAGCACTCATGGTTCTTGACGGTGGAGCGCTGGAAGATGCTGCAGGCGCTGCTGCCGAAGGCAACTCTGGTTGGAGAGCCCCGTATTGTCGACCACCTGCGCCTGATCAAATCGCCGCGGGAACTAGAACATCTGCGCGGCGCTGCGCGGCTAGTTGAAGTGGGTCTGCGGGCCGGCATCGAGGCTATCGCGCCTGGAGTCGCGGAGCGAGAACTCGCCGAGGCTGTGTCTAGCGCATTGGTGAAGGCGGGGGCAGCGTCGCTCGGCGGTATCATCACCTCCGGCGATCGAACAAGTCTCATACATGGAGGACTTTCGGACCGGCGCCTGGAACGTGGCGATCCTGTCTACTTTGAGCAAAACGGGGTCCACAAGAATTACTGGGCACGCTTGATGCGCACCGCTGTTGTCGGTCCGGCGAGCGCTGCGCAACAGCGTATCGCCGACACGATCATCCGCATCCAAGACGAGGCGATCGCATTGATGCGGCCGGGCACACCGGCCAGCGTGGTCGACCGAGCTTGCCGCGAGCCGCTTCTGGCATCTGGACTGCGCGAAACCTATACGAATCGTGCCGGCTATTCGCTTGGTCTTAATCATCGCCCGTCGGCCGGCGAATTTATCCGCGAATTCGTGCCTGGCGTCGAATGGGTCTTAGAGCCGGGAATGGTGTTTCATATGCTGATGATGGCAGCGGGGATGGGCTTCAGCGAGACGGTGCTGGTGACGGAAAAAGGCCCGGAACGCCTGACCACCATGGAGCGCAAGCTCTTCTCGCGTATATAAGCACTCCATTCAAGATGGCAAAGCACATGCGACCAGTCATAGGGATCGTCAGCAATTTCGACGTGGAAAAGGATGGTTACTTCTGTCTCGTCCACTATGTAAGCGCAATCGAAAAAGCCGGTGCGCTTCCAATCATCTTGCCGTATGTCAAAGAAGATGACGTGAGCGCGTTATTAGACCTCGTTTCTGGGCTCGTTCTTACTGGAGGTGGCGATTTTCCAACCGAACTTTACGGCGCGCCTCCGCACCCCGCTGTTCAACGGATGATCCCCGAGCGCGACGACTTCGAATTCGCGCTCGCCCGTTCAGCGTTCGATCGGCCCATGCCCGTTCTCGGCATCTGCCGAGGGATGCAGATTTTGAATGTTGTAGGCGGGGGTACGATCTATCCTCATACCTTAGATGAACTACAAAACGTAATCGATCATCGCGATGGCACCCCGTTGGATAAGACGGTTCACGAGGTTCAGTTGGAACGCGACACGCAGCTGTGGCGGCTCTGTGGAGCGCAATCATCGTCTTTCCGAGTAAACAGCTATCACCACCAGGCCATTAAACAGTTGGCTCCTGAATTCGTCGTTTCGGCGCGAGCTGACGATGGTGTCGTCGAGGCGATCGAGGCACCCGGCCGGCCATTCATGGTCGGCGTACAGTGGCACCCTGAGTGGATGTACGACAGTGAGCCCGCCTGTCGCAATTTGATCGATAACTTCGCAAGAGCCTGCAGTTCGATTGCAAGAGAACCTGCATGACGTGCGCCACCAGCACGCGCGTGCTGCCTCAGACGCAAAAAATTCCTTGAGGCGTTAACCGGCTGCGGCGCTAATAGCCGTCCCCCTGCACAACGTCAGCCTCCATTTTGGCAGGCATTTTATCGCCAAAGAAGCGGATATATTGGAGTATACCTCAGTGCGAGCCATATCTGAACTCGCCGAATTCGTTAGCAGCTATCCAGCAAGTGCACTGCCTGCGGCGACACGGCGTACAATTTCGTTGCTCATTTTAGATCTTATCGGTGCCACGGCTGCGGGCCTGCGATCGCCGTTAGCTGATGCTGCCAGAAAATCAGCACTGGAAGCCTATGGCGAGGGCCTGATCAGCATTTGGTTGACCGAGGATCGTTCTAGTGTGGTCGGCGCCGCGATGGCGAACAGCGCTGCGGCAAGCGCGCTGGATATCGACGACGGTCATCGTGGCGCAGCAGGTCACGCGGGTGCCGGCGTTATTCCCGCCGCCTTGGCAGTGGCTCAGGCTGTTGACGCGTCGGTCTCCGAGACCATGGTTGCAATTGCGCTCGGATATGAAATCGCCCTCCGAATCGCGAGCTCTCGGCCGGTTGCGGCAATCGATACGTATGCAACTGGACGCTGGGTCGGCTACGGGGCTGCGGCTGCAGCTAGCCGTCTCTTGGGTTTGAGTGCCACGGAAACCGCTCATGCGTTAGGTATTGCCGGATCCGAAGGACCAATCGTCTTCCTGACCACAACCTCGAAATTCGAGGGTAGCACGATCAAGGAAGGGATTCCGCCCGCCGTGGTTGCAGGTATCACCGCCGCCTATCGCGCGCGGGCAGCCGCAACTGGACCTCTCAATCTTCTCGATGACGACGATCGTTTCACCCGCCATCTCCTGACCCAAAATCTTGGGTCTTCATGGGAAATTCAAAAATGCTATCTTAAGCCGTATGCATGCTGTCGCTATATCCACGCAGCTATCGATGCGATACTAGCCATGCGTCGCGATGGGCAAGAGATCCGCAAGCTGCGCATAGAAACTTTCCCACAAGCGCTGCGCCTAGCAAACGAGCGCGCCCCCAGCACCTTGGAGGGGGCTCAATACAGCTTCTATTTTAGTTGCGCACTGGCCGCTTTGTACGGGCGGGAAGCCCTACGGCCTGTTCAACCTGAACGTCTCACTGACGTACGCATCATTGAGTTGGCCGGGCGTATTGAGCTTGAAGCGTCCTCCGATTTCGCTTCGGCGTTTCCAGCCGAAACGCCAGCCCGCGTTGTCATGGATCAAGGGAAAGGGCCGGAAGAAATGATTGTACGACACCCACTTGGGGATGTCCTGCGCCCTTTATCGACCGATCAGATTTGGGAGAAATTCAAGGGCCTCAGCAGAGAGAACGTTCACCCGCGGTGGCAGGACGAGATCCTCTCGGCAATAGGCAACCTCGAAGCAGCAGGGCTTGGGCCTCTTCTGGCTGCTCTCTCTCGACGTGGCAGGCGATATGCCGAAGAAGACGCCGCGCGTGAACTGGCCCGATCTTCCGAAGCGTTGCAGTGATTCGTCGAGACGGACGGGCAGGCACATCTCGGGTAACGCTATGCTATTGGTATCCAAACGGCCAAGGCCGCTATGGTCTCGGAAGATTTTCCTGGGGCGGGTTGGGGAGTGTCATGTAGCCCTGCTCTCGTCGACGATATGTCGAAGATTGTCGATGCCGTCTGGATGAAGACGAGGACAGCTTCGCTTTATTCGGCTGCCAGATTGCCGCGTAGGCGCTCAGACCATCCTCTTGCGAGAACATCTCGGCTCGAGGAATTGCGTAAAAAGTTTTCGTCTCGCCCACGAGAAGCTCGATGTTGTGGAGACCTTTCCTAGTCTACACTTGACCGCCCCCAAAAGCGTCCTGCCGTGATAATTTTCGCTTTGGCCGCGCTGTTTGCGGTGGGTTGCGGGACCCACGCCAAAGTGGGCCTGAAAGGCCCGTGAGAAATGACTGCGGTTGGAAAAGCCGGTGGCCAGCGCGACTTCGACGAGCGGCAGGTTTGACTGTTGGAGAATCTCGTCGGCCTTCTCCAACCGTAAAGACCGATAGAACTGCATCACGCTCTGTCCTAACTGTTCCGTTGCCAACCGCTCTAATTGCCGCATCCCAATACCACTCAAGTGTACCAGATCGCCCAGCTTCAGCGGGTCCGCAATGTGGCTTGTCATCAATTCCACCATGGCGACCAGAGCGGGATGGCGCAGATCGTACCTGCGTATTGGGTCCAATTGCTGAGGGGCCTCGGCCTGCCGGACGCCGGTATGGATGAACCAATCGCTGACCGCACGGGCCAATTCCACACCGTGATCTGAAGCGATCAGCGCATGGGTCATGTCTAGGGGGGCCATGCCGCCCGCGCAGGTGAAGCGGTCACGATCGATGACGAACAGCCGCCGTTCGATGAGTGCGTCGGGATACGTCTCCCGCATTGCATCAATGTGCTGCCAGTGAATTGTAAACCGGCGTGACGACATCACACCCGCTGCCGCCAGGATTGCCGCTCCGCCTGAGATTCCGCCCAAAGGCACTCCCGACCGGGCGAGACGGCGCAGCCAAGCGAGGATCCTGTCGTCTCGATAGGTGAGGGGGTTGCCGCCGGCGACGACGAAGAGAATATCGAAATCAGTGCCTGCTTGTGAAACAGGTTCGGTCTCGAACGCACCCGAGACGGAACTGCGCATCCACCCGCCCTTGGCCGACATGAAGTTCAGATCGTAAAGAACCCGCCCGCTAAGCAGGTTGGCGGCGCGCAGCGGCTCGACCGCGGAGGCTGCGGACATCAGGGCATAGCCTTCGATCAGCAGGAAACCGTATCGCCGCGGGCTGCCGTGATTCCCGTCAATCATCCCGTTGAAAATCCTATCATCCACATCGTTCGCACATGTCCGGCAAAAGCACACATGAGTCAATTTTGAAAACACCTCGCTGCCCTTGCCGTGACATAGTCTCGGCAGTCCAAGGAGTCCTTGATATGAAGTTTTCCGGCTTCCGCGTCTTTGCTGAAGCGCTCAAGGGTCACACCGGGTGGCGGCCGCTCTGGCGCAATCCCGATCCAAAGCCTTCCTACGACTATTTGATTGTCGGCGGAGGCGGCCACGGCTTGGCCACAGCGTATTATCTGGCCAAGACCTTCGGACGATCGCGTATCGCCGTGCTGGAGAAAGGTTGGCTCGGATCCGGGAATGTCGGGCGGAACACGACGATCATCCGCTCGAACTACCTGCTTGCCGGCAATGAGCCCTTCTATGAGTTCTCGATGAAGCTCTGGGAAGGACTGGAGCAGGAGCTCAACTTCAACGCAATGGTTTCCCAGCGCGGCATCATCAACCTTTTTCATACGGATGCGCAGCGCGATGCCTTTCGCCGCCGCGGCAATGCCATGATGCTGGCGGGGGCGGGCGCACGGCTGCTGGGTCGGGAGGAACTGCGCGCCATGGTTCCGTTCCTGAATTACGACAACGCGCGCTTCCCGATCAAAGGCGGCCTGATGCAGGCGCGTGCCGGCACCGCGCGGCACGACGGCGTGGCCTGGGGCTATGCCCGCGGCGGCGACAGCCATGGCGTGGACCTGATCCAGAATTGCGAGGTGACCGGTTTCCGGCTCGATCGCGGCAAGGTGCGTGGCGTGGAGACATCGCGTGGCTATATCGCCGCCGACAAGGTCGGGGTGGCGGTGGCGGGCTCATCGAGCCGGGTCATGGCAATGGCTGGAATGCGGCTTCCGATCGAAAGCCATGTCTTGCAGGCTTTCGTCACGGAGGGGCTCAAACCCACCATTCCCGGTGTGATCACGTTCGGGGCAGGCCATTTCTACATCAGCCAGTCCGACAAGGGCGGGCTTGTCTTCGGCGGCGATATCGACGGCTACAATTCCTATGCCCAACGCGGCAACCTGCCGGTGGTGGAGGACGTCGCAGAAGGCGGCATGGCGCTGATGCCCATGATCGGGCGGGCGCGGCTCCTGCGCATGTGGGGGGGCGTGGTGGACATGTCGATGGACGGTTCGCCGATCATCGACCGCACGCATATTGATGGCCTCTATCTGAACGGCGGCTGGTGCTATGGCGGCTTCAAGGCGACGCCAGCCAGCGGCTATGCCTTCGCCCATCTTCTTGCCACCGGCGCACCCCACGAGACAGCGCGTGCGTACCGCATCGACCGTTTCGCACGCGGCCATGTGGTCGACGAGCGCGGCGCCGGTGCCCAGCCCAATCTCCACTAAGGCGGTCCAATGCTGATCCCACATCCACTTCTGGGCCTGCGGGATGCGCAGGAATTCACCTATCTGGGCGACGCGCGGCTCATCGACCGTCCAGATCCCTCCGCGCCCGATGCCGAGGCCGCCTTTTGCGATTACGTCTTCCTGCGCGACAACCCGGCCGGCGTGCATCGCGAATTTTGGTTCCACGAGCAGGGCGACCGGTCATGGCTGGTGGTGACGCGCGACACGGTCACGCATGAAGTCCTCGGTGCGGAACTGGCCCGCGATGCCGCCCTTTCGCGGACGAGGTGCAGCAAATGACACGACTGTCCGGAGGGCTGATCGACCGCTCGCAGACCTTGAACTTCAGTTTCGACGGCAAGCGCTACCAGGGCAATCCCGGCGACACGCTCGCCTCGGCGCTGCTGGCCAATGGCGTTCGTCTGATGGGACGCAGCTTCAAGTACCACCGCCCGCGCGGGCTGCTGTCTGTCGGCTCGGAGGAACCGAACGCCTTGGTAGAACTGCGCTCGGGCGCGCGGCGGGAGCCCAACACGCGCGCGACGACGGTGGAACTGTTCGACGGACTGGAGGCTCGAAGCCAGAACCGCTGGCCCTCACTCGGCTTCGACGCGTTGGCGGTGAACGACCTGCTGTCGCCTTTCTTCACAGCCGGCTTCTACTACAAGACCTTCATGTGGCCGAAAGCCTTCTGGGAAAAGCTCTACGAACCGGCGATCCGCAGGGCGGCGGGCCTCGGGCGCCTTTCAATGCAGGCCGATCCCGATGTCTATGACAAGGGCTTCCTGCATTGCGATCTCTTGGTCATCGGCGGGGGGGTGGCCGGGCTTGCCGCGGCGCTGACGGCGGCGCGCTCCGGCGCACGTGTGATTTTGGCCGACGAGGATTTCCGCCTGGGCGGGCGGCTTCTGTCCGAGACGAGAACGTTGGACGGAGCGCAAGCCAGCGACTGGATCTCAGCGTTGGAGGCTGAATTCGAGAGCCTGCCGAACATTCGCGTGATGCGTCGCACCACGGTTTTCGGGGTCTATGACCACGGCATCTATGGCGCGGTGGAAGGCGTGTCCGATCATCTCCCAGAGGCGAACGGGCGTGTGCGCCAGACACTCTGGCGTATCACGGCGAAACGCGCGGTCCTGGCGGCGGGCGCGACAGAGCGCCCGATCGCTTTTGCCGACAATGACCGTCCGGGAATCATGCTGGCCGGCGCGATGCGGGCTTACGCCAATCGCTGGGCGGCATGTCCGTCCGAGACCATCGCTGTCTTCACCAATAACGATGACGGTCATCGCACCGCGCGCGATCTGGCCGCCAAGGATGTCAAGATCGCCGCCGTCATCGACGTGCGCCCCGACGCGAAGGCTCGCGGTGACTACCGGCTGATCACGGGGGGCATGGTGGCTGGCTCACGCGGCCGGCTTGGCCTGAAATCGATCGAGGTTCAGGCAAACGGCAGGTCCGAATGGATCGAGTGCGGCGCGCTCGGGGTCTCTGGCGGCTGGAACCCGAATGTGCATCTCTTTTCGCATCATCGCGGTCGGCCTGTTTGGAATGAACCGCTGCAGGCATTCCTGCCCGGGGAGAATGGGCCTCTTGGATTAATTCCGGCAGGTGCGGCGGCGGGCCATTTTTCCACCGGCGACGCCTTGCGTTCCGGCGCGCGAGCCGCACAGCGTGCGATGGGCGAACTTGGAATCGCGGCATCGTTGCCCGATTTGCCGCGCGCTGAGGAGGCAGACTACACGGTTGCGCCCGTCTTCCACGTACCTGGCAAGAAGCGCGCCTGGGTCGATTTCCAGAATGACGTGACGGTGAAGGATATCAAGCTTGCCCATGCCGAGAACATGCGGCCGGTAGAGCATTTGAAACGCTACACGACCCTCGGCATGGCGACGGACCAGGGCAAAACCTCAAATGTGACCGGTCTTGCCGTGATGGCGGAGCTGACCGGGAGGTCGATCCCGGAAACTGGAACAACGATTTTCCGCCCACCTTACACTCCAGTGACGCTCTCGGTCCTGGGCGGCGGCGATACAGGGCGGCATTTCCGACCGCGCCGCCTCACACCCACCCATCACTGGGCCGAGGCGCAGGGTGCGGTGTTCGTCGAGGTCGGCCAGTGGATGCGCGCGCAATATTTCCCGCGTGCGGGCGAAACGCACTGGCGCCAGAGCGTGGACCGCGAGGCCAGGGCCGTGCGCGGCGCAGTGGGCCTGTGCGATGTGACGACGCTCGGCAAGATCGATGTCCAGGGCGCGGACGCGGGCGAGTTTCTCAACCGTCTCTACTGCAACATGATGGCCACGCTGAAAGTCGGCCGGGTCCGCTACGGGCTTATGCTGCGCGAAGACGGATTTGCCTATGACGACGGCACCTGCGCGCGGCTGGCCGAGGATCATTGTGTGGTCACCACGACGACCGCAAACGCCGGTCTGGTCTATCGCAACATGGAATTCGCGCGGCAATGCCTGTGGCCGGAACTCGACGTCCAGCTCATCTCCACGACCAATGCCTGGGCGCAGATTGCCGTCGCCGGGCCGAAGTCGCGCGCTCTGCTCGCCCGCATCGTTGACGGGTTCGACCTGTCGAACGAGGCTTTCCCCTTTATGGCCTGCGCGGAGCTCACCGTCTGCGATGGCCTGCGCGCGCGGCTCTTCCGCATCTCCTTCTCGGGCGAACTTGCCTACGAAATTGCGGTTCCCGCACGCTACGGCCACGCATTGATCGAGCGGCTGATGGAACTGGGAGCCGATCTCGGAGCGACGCCCTACGGCACCGAGGCATTGGGGGTCCTGCGGATCGAGAAGGGACACGCCGCCGGCCCTGAGTTGAACGGACAGGCGACGGCCCTCATGGTCGGGCTTGGCAGTATGGTATCGCAGAAGAAGGATTCCGTCGGCGCCGTGATGTCGCGGCGTGAGGGCCTTGCCGGCGACAGGCGACGCCTGGTCGGGCTGCGGCCCGTCGATCCTGCCGGGAAGGTGGTCAGCGGCTCACATCTTTTTGCGGAAGGTGCACCGTGGAAATTCGATACCGATCAGGGTTGGATCACCTCGGCTTGCTACAGTCCACATGTCGGCTCAATGATCGGGCTCGGTTTCCTCGAGAATGGCGATGAACGGCTGGGCGAGGTGATCGTGGCCGCGAACCCGCTCGAAGGCGAAAGCGCGCGCCTGCGCGTCGTGCCGGCGCATTTTGTCGATCCTGAAGGAGCACGTCTTCGTGAGTGACCTGAGACCCATCACCGCGCTCGGTGCCGCACTACCACGCCTCGCATCGTTCGGGGCGTTGGAGATCCGTGAGAACGGGGGTCTGGCGCTTGCCTCCATGGCGCTGCGCCGCGGAACCGTTGAGCCCACGCCGTTCGGCCTCGCTCTTCCCGGACCAGGCCGCTGGATTGCAGGGCAGGGGGTTGCCGCGCTGTGGACCGGGCTGGATCAGTGGATGATCGAGGCGGAAGGCCGCGCCGAGCTGGATTTTGCCGCCGAGCTCAAGCAACTCGCCCCTGGCTGCTCGGTGACCGAGCAGACCGATGGCTGGGTCGCGTTCGAGATCGTTTCGCGAGCCGGCACAGGGCCTATCGATGCACTGCTGTCGAAGCTCGTTAACGTCGATCTCGCGGATTTTGGCCCGGGCCGCGCGACGCGCACCGGGCTTGAGCATATGAGCTGTTTCGTCATCCGCCGCAGCGAGGCTCATATCGCCGTGCTGGGCGCGCGCTCGTCGGCCGGATCGCTCTGGCACGCACTGGAAACGGCGGCGAAGCGGCTAGAGGAAAGGTAACATGACCGCTCAGATCATCGACGGCAAAGAGTCCGCCGCGCAGCTACGGTCGAGCGTTGCTGGGCATGTGGCCTGGCTCAAGGAGGAACACGGCATTACGCCGGGCCTGGCAGTGGTTCTGGTAGGCGGCGATCCGGCGTCGGAAGTCTATGTGCGCAACAAAGGACGGCAGACTATCGAAGCTGGCATGAGCAGCCTTGAACACAAGCTGCCCACTGAAACATCTCAGGCCGATCTGCTTGCTCTAATCGAGCAGCTGAATTCCGATCCGGATATTCATGGTGTCCTTGTCCAGCTCCCTCTACCCAGTCATCTGAACGCCGATCTGGTGATCAATGCGATCGATCCAGCAAAAGATGTCGACGGGTTTCACATTTCGAATGTCGGGCTTCTGGGCACGGGACAAAATGCGATGGTGCCATGTACCCCATTGGGTTGCCTGATGTTGCTGCGAAGCCATCTCGGCGATCTCTCTGGGCTTGAAGCCGTGGTCGTGGGGCGCTCGAACATCGTCGGAAAACCGATGGCGCAACTCCTGCTCAATGACAGCTGCACCGTAACCATTGCTCATTCGCGTACACGCGATCTGGCATCATTCTGCCGTCGAGCCGACATTCTTGTCGCTGCCGTCGGCCGCCCCGAGATGATCCCCGGCGACTGGATCAAGCCGGGCGCTACAGTGATCGATGTGAGCATCAATCGGATCGCGCGGGATGGCAAGCAACAACTGGTGGGCGACGTGGATTTTGGAAGCGCGGCGGAGGTAGCGGGAGCGATAACGCCGGTGCCGGGGGGTGTCGGTCCCATGACCATCGCCTGTCTTCTCGCCAACACGGTTACCGCCTGCTGCCGTGCTCATAGGCTGTCCGAGCCTGAGGGGCTCACCTTATGAGCCCCTTGCAATCCGGCACTCTACCTGACACGCCCGAATGGATCTCTTCCGCACACACGAGCAAGCTCGCCATGGACAAATACTACCTGACCGTCACCTGCAAGTCCAAGCGCGGGATCGTCGCGGCCATCGCAGGATACCTCGCCGATAGCGGCTGCAACATCACCGACAGCTCGCAGTTCGACGATACGCAGACCGGCAACTTCTTCATGCGCGTGAGCTTTATCTCTGAAGATGGCGCTGGCCTCGACGCGCTGCGCAACGGCTTTGCTGACACCGCCGAGACGTTCGGAATGGACTTCGCCTTCCATGACGAGAGCCAGAAGATGAGGGTGATCATCATGGTCTCGCGCTTCGGCCATTGTCTCAATGACCTTCTGTATCGCTGGCGCATCGGAGCGCTGCCAGTCGACATAGTGGCGGTGATCTCGAACCATCTGGACTACCAAAAGCTGGTCGTGAACCATGACATTCCGTTCCACTACGTCAAAGTTACGAAGCAGAATAAGAGGGAAGCCGAAGCGCAGCAGATGCGCATCGTCGAGGAGACCGGCGCGGAGCTGGTGGTGCTCGCCCGGTACATGCAGGTGCTGTCGAATGAGATGTCCGAGAAGATGTCCGGCCGCATCATCAACATCCATCACTCCTTCCTGCCGTCATTCAAAGGAGCGAACCCCTACAAGCAGGCTTTTGAGCGTGGGGTAAAACTGATCGGCGCGACCTCGCATTATGTCACCGCCGATCTCGACGAAGGGCCGATCATCGAGCAGGACACGGTGCGCGTCACCCACGCCCAGAGCCCATCCGACTATATATCGCTCGGGCGCGACGTCGAAAGCCAGGTTCTCGCACGCGCGATCCATGCTCATCTCCACCGCCGCGTCTTCCTCAACGGGAACAAGACCGTGGTCTTCCCCGCTTCGCCAGGCTCCCATGCTTCGGAACGTCTGGGATGAGTGTACGAATGCAACGAGGTGACCCGCATTGCTTTTTCTCGACCCGCGACGGTGTCACGAGATCGGATCGCAAATCGCCCACCTGCAACTTCGGTGACGTTGGCGCCCTATTCTCGACCCTAGGAAGAAAACGCCATGACTTCTCACTCCACCAGTATGCGGCAATTCCTCGTCTGGAAACCCGAGGAACAGACGCCTCTGACCGCGCTGTCGCCTCAGGCCCCGCTCGACCGGCCAGTCGAGCGCTTGACCTGTCGTCGGTTCTCGAAGTATCGCTAACAGCCTTCGGACCACAGGAAGGCGGCGAACTCCGGCCCGATGCATTTTAGATTGATCAGCATCGCCGGTGCCGGGGAGACGACATGCGCGGCAGCGAGCACAGCATCGCGAGCAGCCTCAACCGCCTTGATCTGTTCCAGCAGCAATTCGAGCGGATCAAGTTCCCGGCTGATCTGCATCTTCAGATATGCAGGCATCGCTCAGCCGTCGCCGGTCTTAAGCGCCTCCAGTCGCTTGCGCCGGTCGCGATGCATTGGTTCTTGGGCGGATACGCCGTGGGCGAACAGCCGGCCATTGATGCGGTTGACGTGGCGCACGCGCTCGTCCGTCAACGCCTTGCGCTCACGCGTGATGCGGCAACGGTCCTCCTTTTGGGGCGTCGCTACCCGAAGCATCGCACACACCCGTGGCTCGACTAGCTTGTAGGCCAGCAACGCCCGGATCAGCGCCTCACCGTCGATCTTGTCGGTCTTTGCGCGACGGCGCCGGCGCGAAATCGCAATCGACGCCGCATCGACGACGTGACTTTCGATGGATCCAGAAACCATCGAGCCCGGCCTCATGGATCACGATCGGAGAACACTGCCCGGTCGCGCCTCTGCCTTCTTTTTAAGCTCGACAAAGCGCGCCAGCAGTCCGGCGATGTTGCCGGCCGCCACCGAATGCTTCGACATCTTCTCGCCGCCAACTGGCGACAGCGAGGTGATCACCATGTCGAGCGGCTGGCGCTTGAAACCCGGAACAAGCGCGGCAATCACCCACTTCGCCTTGCTCATCTCGATGACGGCGACGATCGTGTTATCCTGTTCGAGAGCGGTAAGGGACCGGCTTGAGTCAAAAGACTACGACATGGGGCGGCTCCTTCTGATGGTGGATTCAACAGCGCCGAAGGATGCCACACCTCGCCGCTCGCCCTATAGCATCTAAGCAGGACCACCCATTGTTGGCGGGATGAACAGTCGTGGCCATGCCGCTTGCATTTGACATAAGAGTTCGAAATGGGACGAAGATTGCGCCAAGATCGATACGGATAGCCGTCGGCCCTTCGGATTGGTGAGCTGCAACGGGCATGCTTGCCTCCAGGGTAAGGTGTTGGTTCCGCGACCTCACTTTGCCACAGCGCAGGTCGCTGTCCACCCTCCTCATAGGATCTGATGCTCACCCTGCGCGATGCGGTGCCCAGCTAGCCACACTGCGGCTCACGCTCCTCAAGCTCGACGGCCGCGTGGTCGAGATGAAAACCCAAATTCGCCTGCATTGCCGACATCCTGCCCGGACCAGCGTATCCTGCGCACCGTCCTCAGTCGCATCCCGCAACTCGCGACATAAACAATGGGGCGCAGACGTCCCGAAACAAACCCGCTGACCCAAACCACTCGCCTTCCATCACGACGGATCACCGCCGGCGCCTATTACGCTTGGGAAGACGCACGGTAAAGGCAACCAGATCGCCGCTTCAGGCCGCCGAAAGCTCATCTCCGTGCATCAAGCAGGTTAGGACTTCACCCCATAGGGGCATCTCGCCGCTAGATGGCAAAAATATAAAAATTGCATTTGACGCAAACCACCCGGCAGTTGACCATCTAAGCACAACGACGGGAGCGGAGGAGAGGTAATGGCGAACACTCAGTCGAGCTTGGCGCCCGGGCTTCCTTTTAGCGAGGCGGAGTATAACCGTCGCTGGCAAGCTGTTCTTGACCGATTCCAGGAGTTTGGAGTCGACGCAGTCATATCGACTTTCTCGCGCAACCACCAGTACCTGACTGGACATGCTGCCTCCGGCTCGTACGCGAGGCCCTATTACCTGATCATCGCGCCACACGTGCCGCGAACGAATATCGTCCGCTTGTTCGACGAATGGAATGTCCGGGCCGAGAGCATTCCTCTCAAGATCCACACGTATCACCAGCTTACCGAAGCGGGCAAGGTCTGCGCTGAAGTGATGCGATCGCTTGGGCTGGATCGGGGGCGCGTCGGAATGGAGCTCGACCTTTTTGGAATGACGGCCCGCGACGCCATGGAGCTACAAGAGCTACTTCCGAACATCGAGGTTGTGGACGTCTCCCGTCTGATTCTCACTGTGGCGGACATCAAGTCGGCAGAGGAGATCGCCGTCATGCGAAAGGCGATGAAGGGGACGGAGGCCGGCGTTGCCGCCTTTGTTGACGTCCTCAGGGAGGGCGTGTCCGAGCTCGAGGCCGCCGCTATCGTCCAGGCGGCCGTAGAGTCCACGGGGGTAGACGCGACTTTGTTCGGGATTTTATTCGGAGATCACACAGCCGTAGGGCACGCGAAGTCCGGCAACAACCGCCTCAAACAGGGCGACGTCGCCTACATCGAGGTCGGTGGCAGGCTTCATGATTACGCCGCCGGGCTAGTGCGCTCCGCAATCTACGGCAGACATGCCGAGGCCACGGCTCTGTATGAACTCTCGAACGCAGCGTTGGAGGCGGCGATCGCAGCTGCGATGCCCGGGGCATTGACCGGAGACGTCGATGCTGCCGCACGAGGGGTCGTAGAGCGGGCTGGCCGTCCGCAGACATTCCGCCAGCGCGTTGGCTATTCATGCGGTCTCGGTTGGTCGACGCGGGGCTACACCAGCTTAGAGCCGGGCGGCCAGAATGTGCTGCGGCCCAACATGGCGCTGCACATGCCGCTGTTCCTGACCGACGAGGAGGGCCGTTTCGCGATCGGTTGCAGCGAGACGATCCTGGTGACCGATGGAGGGGCGGAGGTCCTGAGCAACGGCGATCGCGACCTTCGATTCCTCTGATCTAGCTATTTCAACACAATTCCAGATAAGACGATGTCATGGTGGTCGGCTTGTAAGGAAATCGTACGAGACGGATTTTGAAACCTGTTTTTGACCTAACTGAAAGTAAAAATTTTCGAGGAATAATCTGCATACATTTCAATACTGGGAGCACTGGCTGCAGTGCCTGATGGGGTCATTGGCGGAGAAATAATTGTCGCCTTCGTCAATCCGCCGGCCAAGCTGCACACTGTGGCAACGATTAATCCACCACGTTTTATAGATAATGGAACCTTGTCAATGAGCCAAAAACCGCACCTTACGTTTGACCTCGACGAGCCTGGCGTGAACAAGGGTTATCTTGTAGTCCCAACGGGCACGGACAGGGAAGCTCTTCCGCTTCCAGTTCTAAGCCTTAATAAAGGGGAGGGGCCGCGCCTCCTTATTACCGCCGGTATCCATGGCGATGAATTCGAAGGACCAATTGTCGCGCTTCGGCTCATTGACTGGCTAATTGAAGCGCAAACGTGCGGGAGAGTTCTCATTGCGCCGATGCTCAATCCGACAGCTTTGGAAGCGTGGAGTCGCAGGTCGCCAGTAGATAGGTTGGACCTGAATCGTGTGTTTCCCGGCCGGCCGAACGGGTCAATATCCGAACGCACTGCGAGTGCAGTGTCGGAGTTGCTGTTACCAACGGTTGACATGGTTTTTGATCTGCACAGCTTCGGACCCAAGTTTGATTGTCCCCCCGCAGCCACAACGCACCCTATTGGCGACGCCGATCTCATGCGAAAGACGCTTAACATGGCAGCGGCCTTCAAGTTTCCAGTGACACTGGCCTGGGATGGACCAACGCAAGGAATGTTCGATACCTTGGTTCAAAGCCAAGGCAAGGTATTCGTTTGTGCTGAGCTCGGCAGTGGAACCGTGAGCGCCGACGCTCTTGCGGTCGCCGAAGCTGGGGTACGCAACGCAATTATCGAGCTTGGGCTCGTAGAAGGAAAGACAGAGTATCCGACGCCCCGTCAAATGAAGACTAACCTGACACTCGAGTCGCTCACGTCGGACCAACTGACATCGCCGGCACGAGGCATCTTCGAACCTCGTTGTTCGGTGTTGGACGAGCTGAGTGAAGGAGATCTTGTAGGACTCCTGCATCCGTTGGATCCGTGGTCATCAAAGGCCATTGAAATTCGAGCGCCTACCACATCGATCGTCTGTTCATTAAGGACCGGAATGCAGGTCGACGTCAACGATGGCTTAGTGTACCTCGCGCGGCCGCTCAATCTCTGAATCTAAGGGGCATCGATATTTCGCCTCAACAACGACATACCGAGTGTGCGTACTTGTCAAGTAGCGCCCACGCGGCCGCCGGACACCCGACCACATTATGCTGCCCATGATGATCCTGCCTCTGGTCAGCGTCATCTCTGATGGCGGCCGCCCGCAGCATGGGCGACGCCTTTTTGCCGCCTTCTCGCGTTTTCTTCCCGCTCAGCCTGCCGGGCGTGCGCGGCGGTTCCCTGTGGTGTTTGTGATCTGCCTCGGCTTTTACATCACGCCGGCCCCTCGGCGGGTTGGGAGACGCCATGCTGTCGACCTTCATGGCGTCGCAGTCCAGACCTCCTGTAAGTTTGCGCGCGTCGCCCTCGGCCGTCACCGCTTCTGGCGGTCGCCGTTGTCGTGCTTTCCATTCTCGGGGCTAGACCTTTCCGGTAGGCAGGGCCGCACGGCGCAACCAGCGCGGAAGTTGGCTGACCCGGCTGCCTTGGTAGTGTGCTGAGAGTTCTGCAAATTCGCTGAGAGAGGGCGGTCATGGCAGGCTGATGATTGTTCACGTCACCGATTCCCGCGAAGGAACGCCGCCATGACCAAGACTGAAGATAAATCCGCCGGCCGTCAAAGACATTCTGCTTTCGAACCCGGATACGGATGGATTGCACGAGGTGATCCGCGCTGTGATGCAGGAGGTGCTCGAGGCCGAGATGGACGAGGCGCTGGGTGCTGCGAAGAACCAGCGCACGCCGGAGCGTCTCGGCTATCGCTCTGGCTATTAGTCTAGGGCCGCACCCTTGTCACGCGGGTCGGCAAGCTTGAGCTGCGGGTTCCGCAGGATCGGGCGGGCCGCTTCTCCACCGAATTGTTTGAGCGCTAGTATCGAAAAACTAGGTTCGGGTCTGCGGATATCCGTCGACGTTCCCGCTGGGGCGCGGCAATCAAGTGAGAGCGCAGCGTCAATCAAGATGAGAATGCCGCCGGCGGCGTTCCCTTTCGGAGCGTTGTCTGGCGATCGCGGCCGACCGGGTACGCCAGTGGTTTGTCGGATTGGAGGAATCACTTAGTGCCCGGCCGCCACGTAACCGATCACCAGATGAGGCTTCATGAAGTTCCGGCAGACCCATACGACGGCCGTCGCGGCGGCGAAGGCGTCGATCGGCACGGCACGGCCTATCGCATCGAGAAGGATTCGAGGCTGCCCTCGCAGAGGAAGGTTCCGCGACAACGCCGCCGCCCGATCCGCTCGCCCGACAATTTTGACGCCGAGATCGTGCCGCTGCTGTGGGCTGCGCCGGGAATCCGGCCGGTCGCAATCTTCGAGGAGACGCTGCGGCGTCATCCCGAGCTGGGCAACGCCATTCGCCAGCGTCGCGTCCGATCCCGGCGCGCTGTCCGATGGCGAGGAACAGGAAGTCATCTTCCGGCAAACGCACGAGCCGGCCGCCTCGGCCTGTCGGATTTCACCGATCATGAGCAGCACCGGCCTCACCATCGCCGGACAGCCGCTCGATCACCGTCTCTATCATTCGCGGCTCGCCTATTCCGGCTTGCAGCCGTGATGGCAGGCGTTGACGCACTGGTTTTTCCGAAGACGGATTCGGCAGAGTGGGTTTTAGAGATCGCGAATGCGGTTTCGGAACTCGAACGCGAAAGAAATCTTCCGCCGGGAGGCCCCGGTCCTTGCCCAGATCGGATCTGAACAGTTCACCAGTCCGACTATCGCACGATTCATCCTCCGAATCCATTCAAGGAAAATGAATCACGGCCGCAGCCCAAGGGCGAGCGCCTGTTTCAACATCCTGCTAGGTCGAGCCGGGTTCAAATCCTTATTTCTCGTCCTCCGCTTGAAATGACTTATTCCGCCGCACGAGATCTTGCCTGCCGCAGTTGTTGCGTGGCGTCGAGATCGATGACGATGCCCGCTTCACTCTTCGTGAGGACTACGGCGTAGTCGCGCCGCGCACCTTCTATGCTGATCTTGCCGAGACGACAGTCTTCCAGCACGCGCTCCGGCTCCCGTTCGGATGCTGGGCCGTACCCACCCCCCGATGGCATCACGTGGCAGAACAGGTCGTTTTTCTTCATTGGTACCGGCTCCTTAAGGAGCACCGGCAGCACGATGGCATTGTCGCCCGAGATCAGACGGTTCATCGACGGCTTGCCTTCGCAGCCCCCAAAGAGGCCATGCGGCGGATAGGCACGCTTATCGGAACGGATATTCAAGGTCGCTGAGCTCGCAAGGAGCCGATAATCGCGCCGGATGGCGAGCCCACCCCTACGGCGTCCCGGACCCCCTGTGTCGGGGACGAAGCCGTATTGCTCGATGCGGATAGGATAGGTCTGCTCGATCATCTCAACCGGCACGTTCGACTGGTTGGCGCCGATATGTGGGCCACCGTCCAGCCCGTCATTCGCTAGGCTGGCTCCCCAGGTTCCCATAACCGTTTCACAGAAGACGAACTGGTTGCCCCCATGCAGGCCCGCAATGGTAGGCAAAGTCGAGCCGCCGGATCCGTCGGCCGTTACCCGGTCGGGAGCAGCCTGCGAAAGCGCGCCGAAGAGGCAGTCGATCATTCTGTAGCCGGTAATGCCGCGCGCGCCGCAGGGGGCTGGCGATACGGGACGGACCACGGTGCCTTCCGGAGCCCTGACCTCGATGATCTCGGTGAACCCGTGGCAGTTGGGAACGTCCGCCTTCATCACGGATCGTAGGGCTGCGTAGGCACAGGCCTTGGTGAAGGGGAAAGTGGCGTTTACGCCGCCGGCGACCTGAGGCGAGGACCCGTCCCAGTCTATCACAACCCGGCTGCCCTTAATCTCGACCTGAACCTTGAGAAGGATCGGCTCAGGATTCTCGCCGATCCCGTCAATATGGTCGGTGAAGTGATAGACGCCGTCGGGAAGATCGCCGATCTCAGCTTCTGCCAGCTCACGTGCGTAGTCGTTCAGATCCTCTATCGCCTGCAGAACCGTATCGGCGCCATAGCGATCGAAGAGACGCACCATTGCCCGCGCACCCGTCGCTCCGGCGGCCATCTGTGCCTGAAGATCGCCCAGGACGAGATCGGGCGTACGCACGTTGATCGCTATCATATCCCACAGAGTGGCGTTGCGGCGCCCTCGATCCACAAGCTTGAGGACAGGGATGCGCAGGCCCTCCTGAAATATTTCGTGAGCGCCGAGAGCGTTAGAGCCCGCCACGATGCCGCCGACGTCCGAATGGTGCGCCAGTGTCGTCGCCCAGCCACGCAGGACATTCTCGTAAAAAATAGGGCGGACGATATAGATGTCGGGAAGGTGCTGGCCCGCTGCCGCGTACGGGTCGTTCATGATCAGCACGTCGTCCGGATGGATGTCGTCGCCGATTTTCCACAGCATCGTCTGTAGCGCATCATAGAAGCTGCCTAGATGCATGGGCGTGCACACGCCTTGAGCGATTGTACGCCCGGTCGCATCGCAGAGGGCCGTCGAGAAATCCAATGAGTCGCGAACGATCTGGGAGTAAGCGGTACGAACGATCGTAAGCGTCATCTCATCGGCGATCGTGTCGAACGCGTTCTTGAATATCTCGAGCAAAAACGGGTCTGTCTTGCGGTTTCGCATCACGCGACTCCTCGTTGCAGATCGACGACCAGGTTGTCAAATTCGTCTCGGAAGACGGAAGCGTCTGGCGGCACAACCGTCGTCCCTTCATATTCTTCCACGATAACCGGCCCGGCCTGCCTCTCCCGCGTGACTTCCGCGCGTCCCACGACAGCCGTCTCAATGAAGCCGTACCTCTTTCCGAACCACACCGGCCTTGAAGTGGTCTCGCTTGGCTTGAGTGCGTGCCGTAGGCGAGCAGGCACGACATGGTCCGGGTCGGATGCCCTGAGACGCAACGCGACGATCTCGACTGCGTTGTGCTCATCGAAACGGTGACCAAACCGTCGCTCATGCTCGGCGTCGAAGCGGGCGCGCAGCTCGCTGCGCGCCTCGGTGGATAGGTGCCCATCATCGAGATCAATAATCAGCTCGAATGCCTGCCCAAGGTAGCGCATCTCTACCTGGCGCATGCACCTGGCCTTCCCGGAAACACCCAGAAGGCGCTCCGCCTCACGCTGGAGCTGAACGTAAGCCTGTTCAGCTGCCGTATAATCGAGCTCGTCCAGTCGTGCGACGAAGGCTGATGCGACAGCTACTGACTTTTCGGCCAGAAGCAGACCCACGGCACTGAAAACGCCCGCTGCTGCAGGAACATATATGCGGCCGATCTCCAAGCTTCGCGCAATGGACGCCCCATGCACGCCGCCATTGCCTCCAAAAGCGAACATGGCGAAATCGCGCGGATTGCGCCCGCGATAGGTCGTCACCGCCTTGATGGCCCGCACCATCGTCGCATTCGCAACCTCATGCACGCCGTATGCGGCTTCATGCACGGACATTCCGAGCGGGGAGGCGATCGTCCTCTCAAGAGATGCGCGCGACAAGCCGGCATCGATCCTTACTGTTCCGCCGGCCAGAGACTGCTGATTCAAGAAGCCGAGCACGATATTCGCATCCGTAACGGTCGGCTCCTCACCGCCCAGCCCGTATGCGGCCGGACCCGGCGCCGCGCCGGCGCTGTCAGGGCCGACTTTGATAGCCCCTGCCCGGTCCAGCCGCACGATGGAGCCGCCACCAGCGCCAACCTCAGCGATGTCGATGACCGGAAGCTTGAGCGCGTATCCGCCGCCGCCGGCGATCGCACCCGCGGTGCTCATCGAAGCGCCGATCTCGTAGTTTTCGGCGAAGATGACATCGCCATCCTCGATCAGGGAACCTTTCGCGGTGGTGCCGCCCATGTCGAACGTTATGGCGTTCCGGATACGCAGAAGGCGGGCCAGATGGGCGGCGCCGACGACACCCGCCGCCGGCCCGCATTCCACGATCTGGGCCGGCTTGTCCTTCACCGCATCGGAGGAGATCGAGCCTCCGGAGGACTGCATGACTGATATGCGGGCGTTGCAACCGGCCGCAGCGAGATCGGCTTCCATCCCTTCCAGGTAGCGCTTAACCGGAGGGCCGACATAGGCGTTTACCACCGTCGTGCTGGTACGTTCGTATTCACGAATCTGCGGGAGCACGTCGACCGAAAGGGTTACGAAGCAGCCGGGGAGCAATTTCCGGAGGAGCGCGCCGGCGCGGCGTTCGTGGTCGGGAAAGCGATAGGAGTGCAGGAAGCAGACGGCGACAGCCTCCGCCCCCGACCTGGCGATGACCTCGGCGGCCTTGCACACATCATCCTCAACCAGCGGCACAACGACGCTGCCATCGGCTCCGACGCGCTCACGAACTTCAAGCCTCAGGTCGCGCGCCGCCAAAGGAAGAGGTTTGACGTAGAGCGGCTCGTAGAGCTTAGGCACACGGATGCGCCGCAATTCAAGCACATCACGAAATCCCGCCGTTGTGAGCAGCGCGACGCGGGCACCCTTGCCCTCCAGAATCGCGTTTGTAGCGACGGTGCATCCGTGCGCCATTTCGGCCATCGTCTCGATCCGAAGATCTCGGGCCGATGCGAGGGCTTTCGCACCTTCGATCACTCCGCTGGCATAATTCTGGGGTGTCGATGGCACCTTAATCGTACTTAGCAGCCCGTCCTCGGCTATAAAGGCAATATCGGTGAATGTACCACCAATGTCGGACGCCAAACGCCAGCCTTTCATCGAACCCTCCCTGCTCCACCAATTTGACGAAACATAGAAAGGAGCGCCCCATAGATGCAAATCGCAATTTACGCTGGAGATCAATAAAGTAATTTTATCGAGTCCGATGAGCCGCGTGCCTTCAAGAACTCTATGGCACGTTCGGTGAGCGTCTCGGGGACATGCGTGTCCGGCCCCTGCGGGTAGCAGACCGTGAAGCGGACATCGGTGAGCTTGAATTCGGTATCGACGACGACAAGGCTGCCGGTAGCGACTTCCTCCTCGATAGAGCCGAGAGGCACCGCGCCTATCCCCAAGCCCTTGCGAACCATCAAAATGGTTGTCTGAAGCGAGTTGATCGGGTTCAGCCTGGGCGCAATATCGGCTTTGCGAAGATCGCGCAGCAGATCCTGGTGTGGCCTAGTCATCCGCTCGAAGGTGAAGATGTCCATGCGGTCGATTTCGGCCGGTGTTAGCTTCCTGCCGTGCAGGCCGAGCGACGGTGCGGCTGCGAATACCATGGGACAGTCACAGAGCAGATGGTTGATCATCTGCGGATTGGAGATGGGACCCACAATGAACCCGATATCGATTTGTCGGGCAAGCAATTCGTCGCGCAGTCGATAGGATGGACCGATGTGAAGCTCGAACTCGGCATCCGGATTTGCCGCGCGCAAGGCCGCAAGGAAGGGCGGGATCCAGATGACTGCCATCGTGTCTGAAGCCCCGATACGCACGATTCCACGCAGCTCGCCTTTGCCGTAGCGTTTGAGGGCCTTGGCTTGGATTTCCAGTAGCTTCTCGGCGCTGCGAAGAAAGCTGCGGCCCTGCGGAGTGAGCGCAACCCGATGGCCCGAGCGATCGAAAAGACTGACGCCCAGCCGATCTTCGAGCGCCGCGATACGCGCTGAAATGGTTGGCTGTGTTGTGTTCAGTTGCTCCGCAGCCTTGGCAAAGGTCCCGAGCACCGCTACAAGATAGAAGCTTTTGATCTGGTCAAAGGTCATGCAGCTTTATCGGTCGGCGTCGGCGGTTCTGCAAGCGCCTTGGCGAGCCGGCCAGCCCCGTGATGGCACGCGGACCCTCGCGTGGGACTGATGATGCCGGTGGCAAACGACTACTACTCGGACCTAAACGACGAAAGGCGCCACTTCGATCTCGCCGACGCCTGCGCCGGCTACAGTGATCAGCTGGAGCTGCAAGCTGTTTCCCTCCTTGTCTTCCCGAATTCCGTCGCCGTTAGTACGCCGATATCCAACGGCATCGAAGCTGCCCGCGCACGCATTGAGCAAAAAATCAGAATGTTGGAGGAGCACATTCTCGGGTTCGCCACACAGGGATCCGTGCCGCCGTGATGACCGTACCCGGCATTGGCGTCTTGACGGCCAATCCGCTTCGTCACCGCGGTGGATGATTTAGCGCGCTTTGTTCGCTCATCGGGTGTTGGCGCCCATTTCGGCCTGACGCCGAGACGGTATCAATCGGGAAGTCGATCGTGACGGGTCGGTGTCAAAATGCGACGACACGCTCACAGGCACCTATCTATCTCTTCGAGCTGCGGGCACTCTGTTGGCACGGGTCGCCAGATGGTCTGCACTGAAAGCGTGGGCGCGCGTCTGGCGCGCCGGATTGGCAGCAAGAAAGCCCGAGTGGCCGTCGCCTGCAGAGTACCCATCCGGTGAAGTCCGCAGACGTGCGTATCTGGTGACCGTGAGGACCTGAGCACCGGAGTGCTGGGGTCAAGCTTTCGATGAGGAGACCCGATGATATTCTTCGAGGAGGAGTTTGACCTCCTCGATGCCTTCATCGGTGAAGGCCAAGATCCCGTCGTCATCGTTGGTGCCGTACACCCAGATGACGCCGTCCTCCGGCTCGAGACCGAGGGTCAGTTCGTGGATGAGCGCTTCGCTGACGCCGAGGTCGCTGGCGACACGGCCGACGGTGTAGACGTGATGCACCTTATTGCGCTGCATGATCAGGCGGCAGCTGGTTGGGTCCGCAGTTTTGCGGACCTCCAATTCCACGGCAGCAGATCATCGATCCGATGGGCCGGATAGGCGGGCAGTCGGGCGAGGACGTCGGCGAGCCAGGCCTGCGGGTCGATATCGTTCATCTTGGCGCTGACGATCAGGCTGTAGAGAACGGCAGCGCGCTGTCCGCCGCGATCGGAACCGCAGAACAGCCAGGACTTTCTGCCGAGAGCGATGCCGCGCAGGGCTCGCTCGGCTGCACTGTTCGATAGGCAGATCCGCCCATCGTCGAGGAACCGGGTGAAGGATGACCAGCGGCGCAGCATGTAGTTGAAGGCCTTGCTCAGGTCGTGTCCGCGCGAGAGCTTTGTCGCGCGTCTCGATCATCCAGCGCTCGAGCTCGGTGAGCAGCGGCGCGCTCCGCTCCTGGCGCACGGCGTGGCGTTGGGCTGGCGACAGGCCGTTGATCGCGCGTTCGATATCGAACAGGGCATCGATGCGCTTCACGGCTTCGACCGCCAGTGGATAGACCAGGTTGGGCTTCTCGCTGCGCGCCTTCTTGCGCGCCGCCGCTTCGATATCGGCCAGCTCGAACATTTTGCGCCGGCTGTGGGCCCAGCAGCTGGCTTCCATAACAGGCGCCGGCTGACGACCCGTCGCATAGAGATCGCCATAACCGCCAAAGGCATCGGCCTGCAGAATGCCGCTCCAGCCGGCGAGATGCGCCGCGGGATGTTCGCCTCGACGATCGCGGGAATAATAGAATACCGCCGCCGGCGGATCGGCGCCGCCGAACGGTCGGTCATCGCGCACATAGGTCCATAAACGGCCGGTATCGGTCTTGCCCTTGGCCAGGACCGGCACCGTTGTGTCGTCGCCGTGCAGACGTGAAGCGGCCAGCACATGGGCTTCGAGCTGCTTGAACAGCGGCATCAGCGCCGCGGCGCCGGCCCCGACCTGGTCGGCGAGCGTCGACAGGCTGAGCGGCACGCCTTCGCGCGCATAGCGTTCAGCCTGGCGGTTGAGCGGCTGATGCTGGCCGAACTTCTCGAACAGGATCATCGCCAGCAGGCCGGGACCGGCCCAGCCACGCGGGGTGGCGTGGAACGGCGCCGGAGCCCGGCTGATCGCCTCGGAGTCGCGGCAGGTGAACTTCTCCCGCACGTGCTGGATCACCTTCCATTGCCGCGGCACCACCTCCAGCGTCTCGGTGATATCCTCACCCAACTTGCGTAGCCGATGACCGCCGCAGCAGTGACAAGCAGTCGGCGCGGGCTCGACCATGCGTTCGCGCGGCAGATGCTCGGGAAATGGCTGGCGCGCGGGTCGCTTGCGCACATAAGGCGCCACCTCGGTGGTCCGGGCCGCAGCCTGTTCGGCGGCGATCTCGTCTTCCGTCGCGGTGCTCTGGAGTTCCTCGAAGATGAGTTCCATCTGGTCGTGCAGGCGGGCTGAGCGTTCAGAACTCTGACCATGCAGCGCCCGCTGCAGCTTCCGGATCGTCAGATCCTGATGTGCGATCAGCGCTGCATCATCCGATGCCTTGGCTCTGGCGACCGCCAGTTCGGCCTCGACCAGCGCAGCGCGCGCGGCCTTGTCTTCGGCTCTGGCCAGCGCCGCGATCAGCGCCGCTCTCAGCGCGCCAATATCGTCCGGCACAGCACCCTGGGCGGTGGCAACCATGCCTTGGAGTGAATCATAAAACGAGTCCGCTGACTCGCGGAAAATGGCGCAAACTCAAAGAAAAACTCAGCCCGCGCGCTGCGGTCGGAACGTGTGACGCGGGTTGCGCCAATCGATCCCGTCGAGCATGTAGGCAAGCTGCGCCCGTGATATCGAAACCGTGCCGTCCGCCGGCGACGCCCATAGAAACCGGCCCTTCTCGAGCCGTTTAGCATACAGCGACATGCCGAGCCCATCATGCCAGATAATCTTGATCAGGTTGCCGCTGCGGCCGCGGAAGACATAAAGATCGCCGGCATGCGGATCCCGGCCCAACGTCTCCTGAACTTGTAGAGCGAGACCCTGCATTCCGCGACGCATATCGGTCTGGCCGACTGCCAACCAGATACGCACCTGGCTCGGAACCGGGATCATGAAACCCCTAGCGCCTTCACCATCGCCGCCGCCAGTGTTGGCGGCGTGGTCAGCGGAATCCGCAGCCGCACCTTGCCGGCGACCTCCAGCTCGATCACCGCTGGGGATGCCGCCGGCCGCGAAACGGCGACAGGCTCATCGGGAGCCACGACAACTTCGGCAAAGCCCGTCTCGCGGGCTCTCACCGTGCGGCGCCACTTGTAGATCAGGCTGGTCGCGACATCGTACTGACGCGCCACCGCCGCCACTGTGGCCCCAGGCGCGAATGCCGCGGCCAGTATCCGGCACTGATCCGCTTCACTCCAACGGCGCCGCCGCTCCGGCCCGGTCAATAACGTCACATGGCTCATGTTGTGCTGCTAACCACGCTCGTAAGGACGACCTTAAGAGCGCAGCCTCGCTACCGTGCCATCTTCTCGCAAGGCGGCCTCCGCCGGAGGCGTACCCTGCAGACTGGCTGTGATCATGCATCGGATCTGGATCGACGTCAGCGAATTCCGCTGGTCGAAGGAGGAGGCGACCGCGATCACCAGCTAAGCATTAAGCAAGATCCGCCCTTTCGGCGGTGAATGTCCCTGCCGGGATGATGGCGTCGTGATCTCGTGGATGGGGAGGCAGCCCTAACTTAAGGTACTACTGCGTCGATTACATTGAGGCACCCACGTCTTGAACGCTAAATGCGGCGACCCAGTGTTAACCGCGAAGAGAACCACAGAGCCGGCAGGAACATGGATACGCCGACAGGAGCTTGCAATCAGCTCCACGATCAGAGAACCCCATCTAAATCCTAGATACCTGCGATATTGATTCTGTTCTTGCATTCCGTCTTTGCCCGCGACCATCATCTTCAACGCAAACGAAGGGAACCGCTGCATCACGCCAAGACATGGCCTAGGCTATGCGCGTTCGGTTTGAAATTGCGGTGCACTAGAATTTAAAGGGAGGACAGAATGAACGAGTGGCAGCTCAACCGCCGTGCCATGATGAAGGCTATGCTTGCGGGATCAACCGCGCCTTGGATCATGCACTCAAACGCGTTTGCCTCGTCGTGTGGTGATCATATCGTGCGCTTCGGCACAATGGGCACCCCGGACACGATGAACCCTTTTGCGAGTTATGGTTCCTTCTGGCCCCTGGTTTTCTCCTATGACTGCTTGGTGGGTATGGACGCGCAGCGCCACGAGGATCGGAAGGGGTTTGCGAAGGAGTGGTCCGTCGCTGACGACAAGCTCACCTGGACCTTTAAGATCTGGCCTGGCATGAAGTGGTCGGATGGTCAGCCTGCGACGGCCAGGGACGCTGCGTTCACCTATAATTATCTACGCGACTCCATTGGCAAGCCCGACGAACTAAATCGGGGTCTCAACAACACCGACGGCATGGACCAAATCGATCTCATAGAGGCTGTTGATGATGAGACTTTGCAAATAGTAACGAAGGCTCCTACGCGCTGGCCAATTGACAACTACCTTCTAATTGTCCCCGAGCACATTTGGAAGGATATCAGCTACGCCGATGCTCGCGGCACTTTCCGCAATAATCCCCCGCTGGTGGGAACTGGACCTATGATCGTTGCGGAGTTTAAACAAGGTCAGTTTGATCGCCTCACGCCAAATCCTTATTTCCGTACAGGACAGCCAAAAACTGCCGGCATGATATTGCAATACGTCACGACAATCGATTCAGTCGCGCAGGGTTTGAAGAGCGGCGACCTCGATTACGGCAGCGGTCTCACGGCCGCCCAATGGGCCGACCTCTCAAAGGATCCCAACATAAAGGTCGGTGAATCGCGCGTTGAGCAGCGTAATTATTTGGCCTTTAACACTCTCTCGGAGAAGGGGGCAGGCAGCACCAAGGCCCTGCAGGACCCGGCTTTTCGCGACGCGATCGGCTATGCGATCGACCAGAAGGCCATCGTCGACCGAGCTTACCGCGGGCACGCGGACCCTGGCGTGGGACTGGTAATGCCGGTGGCGGCCGATTACTATTCGGACCTAAACGACATCAGGCGCCACTTCGATTTCGCCGAGGCAGGCCGCCGACTCGATGCCGCCGGCTATCGCGACAAGAATGGAGACGGCGTCCGGGAGGACAAGGAGGGCAACAGCTTCCAGCTCGATCTGATTACCGGAAAGTTCTCGGGTGTCCTCGAGATGCCGATTGCGGTCGTGCAGCTTATCGCTGGCTGGCTGCAACAAGTCGGCATACCTTTATCGGTTACCCAACTCGACTCCGGCGCGCTCACTGCCCGCACGGCGGCGCCGGCGGATGGCGGCGGAGGCTGGGATTTGCTCGTAGCCAGCAACTGGCCATCTCCCACACCTCACGACCTGCTTAGGATGGGGAGCAGCAAGGCCATCGGCAACCCAAACATGTCATACTGGACCGATGACAACTTCGAAAAGCTCTTGTCCGAGGTCGACAGTACCGTCGACCCTAAGAAGAGCCAGGAACTGGTCGATGAGGCGGCGCGCCTCATTTATCGCGAAGCACCCTATATCATGCTATGCTATCCCCTCGTGCTCGACGCCCATCGCACAGATTGTTTCGAGGGCTGGGGGACACAGGACATGGTGTCGATGTGGACCTATTTTCCGTTCGATCGCTTGAGGTCAATCTGACATGGCTGCCAATGGTGGCCGGACCACGCGGCACATTGGGCATGCCCTTCTCAGAGCAGCCGTAACGCTTTCGATGGTAGTAATTCTGAACTTCATTTTATTCAGAGTCATTCCGGGCGACCCCGCTAAATTGCTATTGGGCGGGGCACGAGTTTCTGTGACCGCTGAGCAGTTGGAAGCGCAGCGGAAGAGTTGGGGCCTTGAGCGGCCGCTGGTGCCGGACCAGCTTGTCGACTACGTGTCAGCAACGCTTCATGGCGACCTCGGTTATAGTTTCAAGTTCAGGGGCAGGCGGGTCGCAGGCCTGCTCTTGGAGCGGCTGCCGGCCACTATTGCACTGGTCGGCATCGCTCAGCTCATCGCAATCGTTGTGGGGGTCACGCTCGGCATGTATGCGGGCTGGCGCAGGGGAGGAGTCGTCGATCATATCACGACGGGTGCCTCTCTCGCCCTCTATTCAACGCCATCGTTCTGGGTCGGCATGCTTCTGGTGGTCATCTTTAGCACGGCATTGGGCTGGCTACCTGGCTACGGTGGATATTCTCCGGGCGCGCTTAAGGGTTCTCTTGACTTATTGTTAGATTATCTGCGGCATCTCGTACTTCCCGTGTCCGCAGTGGCTCTTGGTCTGATCGGGCAATACGTTGTGGTTTCTCGTGCTGCTATGAGCGATGTTGTCGCCGAGGACTACATGGTAACTGCCCGGGCTAAGGGGCTGACTGACCTCCAAATGTTGATGCGTCACGCCTTTCGCAATGCAATGCTACCAGTCATGACCTTGGTGACGCTAAATCTTGGTTATGTAGTGGCGGGTGCTATTACCGTCGAATCTGTATTCGCATGGCCAGGCATAGGCAACTTAACTGTTGAGGCACTCAACGCGAGAGACTATCCAGTTCTGCAAGGGATATTCCTATTGCTTGGTGTGTCGATCGTTGTCGCGAACCTCGTCGCTGATCTTACTTACGGTCTTCTCGATCCAAGAGTTAGGCAATGAGTGAAAATACTGTTCAATATTCTAAGCGCAGCCGAGAGCGGGCTATCAAAGACTTTCTGCGTCAATTTCTTGGTCATGGCGGGGCTCAGCTGGGTATAGTATGCCTTATCTTCTTTTTTGTGCTGGCAGCGGTGCCGAATATTCTGGTGGGACCTCTGCAGACTGCGATCAATGCAACCGGCGACTTCCTCGCACCACCATCAAGCCAGCATCTGCTGGGGACGGATGAGGTGGGGCGAGACGTGCTCAATCTGGTCGTCCATGGTGCCCGGATATCACTCACGATCGCGCTGCTGGCGACTGTAATCAGCCTCATCGTCGGCACCACGGTCGGAATGACCTCGGGCTACTTTGGTGGCTGGGTGGATGTCTGGCTGATGCGCATCACAGATTTCTTTTTTGTTATGCCTTCATTCGTGCTCGCGCTGGTCATCACGCCTGTGGTCCTTGAGGTGATGGGGCGCGGTGGAGACATCCTTGGCTTCCGCCCTTCTCTTTTTGTGATCATTGTTGTCATCGGCATGACCAGCTGGGCGTTCGTTGCTCGTATCGTTCGCAGCCAGACACTCTCGCTTAAGGAGCGAACATTCGTTGATCGTGCCCGGGTGGTGGGAAGCAGCGATTTCAGCATCATGGTACAGCACATCCTGCCCAATCTCGTGCCGCAAATTGCAGCCAATGGCGCCTTGGTCGTCTCCGGCGCAATCTATATCGAGACTTCACTCTCGTTCCTTGGGCTTGGCGATCCCTTGCAGCCTTCATGGGGCACGTTGCTATCGCTCGCTCAGCGCGCCGGCGCCGCCAGTGCTGGAGCCTGGTGGTATCTTGGCGCCCCCGGGCTGTGCGCGCTTACGGTTGCGCTTAGCTTCGTCCTGATTGGCAATGCCCTCGACGATACGTTCAATCCACGCCGGAGGGTGATCCCATGACAGAACCCTCCCGGAGCACGGCGTTGCTTCTGAACGTCGACGGGCTCTCTGTTGACTACAAGCTCAAGGGCCTTTCATCGCGTGCAATCGATGGCGTAAGCTTTGCGCTTCGAGCCGGAGAGGCCGTTGCCCTCGTCGGTGAATCGGGCAGTGGAAAGACCACGACCGCAATGGCGATTGCGGGTCTGCTATCGCCCAACGCGCGGGTAAGCGAGGGCGAGGTACGCTATCGCGGAGAGCGACTGCCTATCAATGACGATGTCGCCATGCGGCCACACCGCTGGAGCGAGACGTCCGTCGTCTTTCAGGGCGCGATGAATGCGCTCAATCCCGTTCACCGCATCACCAAGCAGATCGCCGAGCCATGCATCCTGCGGCTCGGTTTGTCGCGCAGCGAGGCCACCGTGCGGGCAAGGGAGCTGCTCGAACTGGTCGGCATTCCGGCGGACCGCGGTGCAGCCTATCCTCACGAACTGTCGGGTGGGATGCGTCAAAGGGTGATGATTGCGATGGCACTCGCATGTCGCCCCTCGATTGTCATCGGCGACGAGCCCACCACGGCGCTCGATGTCATTACACAGGCTCAGATTCTCAAGCTCTTTGGGGACTTGCGATCGAAGCTTAACCTTGCCCTGATTTTGATTACCCACGACCTTTCTGTTGTTGCCGAGACTTGTGATCGCGTGATGATTATGTACGCTGGCCGCATCGTCGAGGATGGCACTGTCGCCGATGTCTTCGCGCAACCCAAGCATCCCTATACCCAGCTGCTGATCGAATCGATACCAAACCCAGCAAACGGCAAACGGATGATCCGGCCTATCCCCGGTGATCCTCCCAACTTGGTGAATCGACCCTCAGGCTGCGCCTTCCATTCACGTTGCCCGTCTGCAATGACGGTATGCGCGACCGAAGTCCCCAGCCTCGACGAAGTCCGGCGGGGCCGCGTCGCCTGTCACCTTCACCGGCCCTTGACGCAAGAGGACAAGGTCGCAATTCATGCCTGACACTGCCGACATCCTGCGTCTGGAAAGCCTGCAGGTCCACTTCCCGATCCGTGGCGGATTCTTCGACCGTGTTCTGGGCCGACCTGCCGGTGCAGTGCGTGCGGTGGACGGGATCGACTTGAACGTCGGACAGGGTGAAATCGTTGCCCTGGTCGGGGAATCGGGGAGCGGCAAGACGACAGTGGGCCGCGTCATCACCAAACTTGCTCAGCCGACAGGCGGCAGGTTGCTGTTCGAAGGCCGAGACATGACGTCGGAGCGAGGCTCCTCGACCCTGCGTCCTTACCGGCGTCGCGTGCAGATGATCTTCCAGGACGCCTATCAGGCGCTCAATCCGCGACACACCGTATTCGATATCGTGGCGGAGCCGTTGCGCTCCCTGCGGTTGGTCGAGAACCATTCCCAACTTACGGAGAGGGTCAGCGAAGCGCTTGCGGCAGCCGGGCTTAATCCTTCCGGCGATTTCTTTCCCCGCTTCCCGCACGAACTGTCCGGCGGGCAGCGACAGCGGGTCGTGATTGCCGGAGCGCTTGCCGTGAAGCCGGAACTCATCGTCGCCGATGAACCTGTGTCGATGCTCGATGTCTCGATACGCGCACAGATTCTTCAGGTCCTGGTGGATTTGCGTGACAAACACCACATGGCGCTGCTGTTCATCACCCACGACCTGCCGCTCGCGTGGTTGATCGCCGACCGGATTGCGGTGTTGTATCTTGGGCGACTGGTGGAAATCGGCACAGCGGATCAGATCACGTTCAACCCCCGCCATCCGTATACCGTCGCGCTGCGCAACGCCACGCCGCAGATTCGCGGCGACGCAGATCGCAGCAAGCTACCGGCCCTGCAGGGCGAGGTTCCAAGTGCCGCACGCGTGCCGAAGGGCTGTCGTTTCCATCCGCGCTGCCCGCTTGCCTTCGACCGCTGCAAGGAGGAGGAGCCGCCGGCCCTCGAAGTGGGACCACAGCATATGTCCGCGTGTTGGCTGACAAAGTGAAGGTCAGCCAATGCCGGTCAGTAAGGGCTCAGTGGTTGATACTCCAACCCCGTGCAAATCATCGACTGGTATGCTGTTTATGGGCGGGCTCCAGGCGGCGGTTGCGGGCGTTTGTCGCCTTGCTGGGTCGTTGCCGAGCCCATCGTCCCCCAAATACCTCCTCGAACTTCGCCCGCTTGTCGATCATCTCGTAGCTTCTCTTCCGAGAGACTTGATCTCTGGAGGAGGACATGCGGATGAAGATCCCACTGCGCATTCAACTGGATTTGTTCGCGCCCGCTGCGCCACCAACCGACATGTCCGACCGACGATCGGCTGAAGCGAGTGGCTCTGTTGCAATCGCTACTCATCGAAGCGGCGTCCGTGCCAGCCGACGGACAGTCGATCCGCGAACCTGAAGGAGGCGGGCAATGAGCAAGATCACCGCTGAGCACCTTTGCCGACCATCGTCTACATCCGGCAGTTGACAAGCTGCCAAGTCATGAACAACCGCGAAATCCAGCGGCGCCAATACGGCCTGGTCGAGCGAACTCGCCAGTTGGGCACAAGCTGCTGCTCGAGATAGTGCGGAGGCACTGGCCGTCAATCGGTCCGTTGAGAACACAGAGCCAGTCAGTTGCGTAAGGCGCCAACGTTTAACCTTCGCTCGCGGCCATGCGCGGTTCACAGGCGCTTGCTTTTCGGCCCCCACCTCGAGCGTACAACTGGCCATAACTTCGATTCGACGCGATCGACGTTGCCTGGCCGTGCACCGCACCGGCCTGTCCCCGCCGCCGGCGAGCATTGAGCATCTGGATTCGCGATAGCTGATAGCTTAATTCTATGCTTGTCAATTCCGGCATAAGCTTGAAGGTCTAATCAATAGCAAAGCAAGCGAGCTGCAGGGCCATCATCTAGGTAGCTGAAACGGTCGCCCGCGTGTTTATGACTATGTAACAGCGGATTTTTTGCAGTTCATGTTATTAATGATGGCTGAGAATAGCATGCACGTCGCTATTGTAAGCAAGTTCTGCGTCGTGCTGAACGCTATGCTGTCAAAATCGGAAAGAGAAAAACAATGAGGCATCTCATGGGTCATGATTTCTTGAGCGGTTTGCTCGCTAGTCGGGCGGGGGCATTAGTGAAGAAACTATATTTTTGAGGGCTGCCGCGGCAATCCTTACTTTTGCTTCCACGTGAGGGAAGTGTGATGGGAGACAAACGCCTACAGCCGCCGCTTCCCCATTCCGAGCCGCGGATCAGGGTGCTTCATGACGACGTAACAATAGACCGGTATCGATGGCTTCAACACCGGGAGAATCCCGATGTCCGCGCTTATCTGGAAGCCGAGAACAGCTATGCGGAGCAAGCGACAGCTCACCTGAAGGGGCTCAAGGCGGAACTCATCGCCGAGATCGAAGGTCGTCAGACCTGCGAGGGCGTCGCCGCACCAGCGTTCCAGGTTGGACCTTTCGAGTACTTCCAAAGTCACGAGCGGGGCTTGTGTCATCCCGCATGGTGGCGCCGGCCGGTGACCGGAGGCTCGGCCGAGCTTGTTCTCGATCCGAACGCGATTGCTGGGGCCGAGGTCTTCTATCAGCTCGGTGTGTTCGAGCCGAGCGACGATGGGCGTTACGTGGCGTTCAGCTTTGATCTCATCGGCGACGAGCGCTACGAGTTGAGAGTGCGGGACATGGCCGCCGGCCGTGACATATGGCGCGACTCGGGTCGCGCCCGGCGCGTTGTCTGGGCCGCCGACAATCACACGCTCTTTCTTACACGGGAGCGGAGTGATCGGCGGCATGTCGATCAGATTGTCCGCTTGGACGTAGACGTCGGAAACTTCGAGGTGGTGTTCGAGGAGGCCAATGAGCGACTGGCGGTGCTGGTTCGGCGTTCTGATAGCGGCGCCTGGTTGTTCCTCGACGTAGTTACGACCTATTCCTTCAGCGTTCAGCAAGGCGCTGTAGAGGTGTGGTGTCTTCCGTCCGACGAGCCGCAGGGCAAGTGGCGCCGGATCGTGAAGCGTGAACTTGGGCACGAGATCTATGCCGAGCACTGGGGCGACAGGTTCCTGTTTCGGGTGGACGATGCTGGACCGTACTGGCGGCTCGTGTGTGCGCCGATTGACGACCCGTCGCCATCGCGCTGGGAAGAAGTCATACCACATCGGAACGGCGTGACCCTCGAGGAGGTCCACGTGCTCGAACAGCATCTGGTTGTCCTGGAACGAGAAGGTCTTCGTCCTCGCCTGATCTCGCGTAACGGAAGCGGGCGGGTTGGGGCCACGATCGTTCCCGACCAGCCGAGCTGCACTCTAATGGTCGGCCTGTCGGCAGGGGGGCACTGTTCGGTCGCACGGCATCCGTTCCGAAGCTCGAAGTTGACCTACTCGGTTAGCTCGTTTGTGACGCCGGACACCGTCATCGAGCATGATCTTGTCGACGACCGATCGGCAGTCCTGTACCAGGCCCGAATTCCGGGATATGACGCGGCTCAATATGTGGCGACGGTGGTCATGGCGGAGGCGGAAGACGGGGTGCAGGTCCCGATCTCCTTGGTCGCGCGGCGCGATCGAACAAGCCCGGGGCCGGTACTATTGAATGTGTACGGCTGTTACGGAATACCGAGATGGCCCTCGTTCTTCTCGTGGCCCTCATCCATAACAAAGCGCTTGAGCCTGCTCGATCGCGGAGTTGCTTTCGGCATCGTGCACGTACGAGGGGGCGGTGAGCTCGGACGTCCATGGCACGAGGCGGCTACCCGCGATCAAAAGCGCATTACCCACACAGACTTGATCGCCGCTGCAGAGGGGCTCGTTCAGCGGGGGATTGCCATCCGCGACGGCATCGTCATTGAGGGAAAGAGCGGTGGCGGGGGTACCGTGCTTGCCACGGCCGGCTTGCGGCCCGACTTGTTCCGCGCCGTGCTCGCCGAGGTTCCAGTCGCCGACATCCTAGATACCGAACTGGACTTCACGATGCCGTACGCGCTACATGAAACGGCGGAGTACGGAGATCCCCACATCGCCCACGAGTATCGGTACCTGCGCAGCTACGACCCGTACTACAACCTCAGCGCTGATCGCCCACTTCCGCCGACGTACATCGACGCCGCGCTCGACGACGGCCAGGTGCTCTATTACCAGCCCGCTCGCTACGTGGCGCAGCGTCGGTCCTGCGCGGCCGATCGCGATCCCGAGCTTGTCTTCCGCATGCGGATGGTGGGCGGCCACAGCGGCGCTTCACATGGGCCTGGTGTAGCCGAGGAAACAGCATTTCGCATTGCCTGGACGCTCGACCAGCTCCGACGAACAAGCAGCTGAACTGATGCTGTCACAAGTCCTCACGGATTGTGGTCAGACGGAAAGTTTGTCGTCGCCTATGATTATGTGGGCGCTCGGGCGGCCGACAAGTTAAGCAGCCGATTTGTGGACCCGCCTTCGTCCAGCTCTCGGCGCTTGCGTCGGCAATTTCGGGACAGGGACAACCGGCAGCCGAGCCTGAAGTGTACCTCGCATAAATCACCTTGGCTCGTCTGCGGGGCCGGGCCGGGTCCACGCCGCCGCAAAGCCCGCCGGGGCGTGGAGGGCGTAATTGCTGCCGTTGCTCTTTTGAACGAAAGATGTCATCGACGGCAGACGCGAGAGACTTTCGGACCTCGCCGTAGCGCCACATGAAGCGAATACCGATGTGCTCAGGTCACTGGGCATGTTGCTTTGCTGATCATATCGTCTGAGCACCGTGATGTCCTAGACGCCGCGAGATGGTTGCCGCCGCATTCATGACAAGAGGCGCCAGCTGGCGTTCACTTTGCTGGGTGAAATGAAAAACCGGCATCGTAACGGCAATTGCGGCCACAACTCTCCCCCTCCGATCGTGGATCACGGCCGCGATGGCGGCGGTTTCGGGAATGAACTCCCCCACATTCAGCGCGTATCCTCGTTCGCGCACGCAACGCAGCTCGCGTTCAAGCGCGTTCCCCTCGGTGATCGTGCGGTCCGTGTAGCGCTCTAGCCCGAGCGCCAAAACCTCTTCCAGGGTTGACCCAGGCATCTGCGACAGCATGGCTTTTCCAGTAGCCGTGCAATGCGCCGGATTGCGGCGCCCCGGTGCCGCGATGTGCTTGATCGACCCAGGACCAAGTACGTGCTCGATGTTGATGGCCTCCGTCTTGTTCCAAAGACTGAGCGAGGCCGTTTCCCTCGTGCTCTCGGCAAGTTCCTCCAGATAGGGTCGCGCCACCCGGACCACGTCAAGTTCAGCAAGAAGCCTGCTCGCCAGCGCGATGAGCTCAACTCCGAGCACAAACCGTCCAGTCTCTTCATCGCGCTCGACGAATCCGTTGTGCTCAAGCGTCGACAGTGTCCTGGAAACCGCGCTTGCATGCTGTTCTAGCCGCCGCGCGATCTCATTTACTCCGATCGGCCTTTCACTCGCGCCGACGATCCTCAGCAGATTCAATGCCCGTTGCACGGTTGTAACCTCACCACGGGCTCGGTCACGGGCGCTCGGGGATGTTTGACAGAATTCATCGATGACTCCTCAGCTCCACTGGACAAGTGTTCACACCCCTGTCACGTTTCAAACCTAGTTGCAATACAGTTGCATTATCTGCAACACGGACGAGGTCTCGACGAGGTAAATTCGTGCTGAAGTCCGGTCATTCTCACGGGCCACACCTCCTCCTTGGATCCTCCTTGTTCTCAATTGGGGACTGAACAATGGCGATTTCACCAGCCGACCGCACAGTTCCATCGTTCTGGAGACCTGCGTGCCGTCGATCCGATCGCTATTGAGAGTGATGTCACGGGTACGCTTCGGCATTGGCAAACCGGGCAGGTTGGGAACGCAACTGCGACAGCCATCAATAGAGCAGTTGGTGAGTAAGGATCTGTCGAATGAGAATGAGCGAATATGCCGACCACGATGCTACCGATTTGGCCTCTCTCGTGAAGGCGGCCGAAGTGACGGCCATGACGAGGTCAATCGACGCATCAACGCCGTCATAGACTGTCGAGACAGTTGTCGTCTCGGACGAAGGCATCTTGGGCGGAGTACCTTTCCTTCGCAAGGATATTGGCGCTACCGCATCTCGGCGCCCTCAAGAACAGGGGAGCCGTCTCTTCAAAGGATATCGGCCCCGAACCGACAGCCATTATTATCGCCGCGCGCGAGACGCAGGGCTCCGTACCATGGGAGAACAACATGCCCGGAGTTGGGTACCTCAGGTATGAGTGAACTCAATGGCATTACCGCCAATCCATGGAATCTGGAACGATCTGCAGGGGGTCCTCATCGGCGCTGCCGCGACGGTCGCTGCCGACATCACCCCCTTGCACATGCCAGCGACGGCGGCGGGTCAATTCGCATTCCTGCATCCTGGTGCGGTCTTTTCGGGCTCATTCCGATCCCGCGGACGGATTTCAGGTCCAAGACGCTCATTTGGTCGCACTCGCGAATTTGTTTTCTGTCGAACGGTGCGCGACATGGCCGCCGCATTAGACGTCCTTTCGGACCCTCATCCTGGAGATCCGTTTATATCATGGTCTAGCTGGAATGACTTTGCACATGGCGACAACCGCGGGTTAGAAGTCATCGCGTCGGTCGGGCTGCCAGCCGTGTGCGAAGCGCTCTCTGCCAAGCTGTAGAATTGTGACGAGTTGCAGTGCACAGAATGCGCGAAATTACTTCCATAATGGAGATAGATCAATGACCGGAGCACCACACCTTACATTCGATCTCGAAGCGCCTGGCGTGAGCATAGGTTTCCTCGTTGTGCCCAAAGGCGCAGGCTGCGAGGCCCTTTCGTTCCGATTTTCTGCCTAAATAGGGGCCTGTTGCGCAGTAGCGGAGGGATGTTTGAAGGGATCGGATTGCAGGGGGTTTCGCTCGTATTCTTGAGCTCTGTCGCCTTGGGTGGGGGTTGGCGGCGGTGCGGCCTCTTGCGGCCGGATTGTAGGCGCACCTATCCCGTGATGGCGGTCCATCGGCGCATGTTGAATGCGATCGCCGCCATCGTTACCTGGGCGGTCGCCTTGGCCAGCCCGACATAGGGGATTGCGGTCAATCTCATACGGTTCTTGAGCGTGGCGAAGGTGGTCTCGACCGTCGCCCGGCGTCTGGCGATCAGGCGATTGTAGTGCTTGAGCCGCGGCGGCAACTGCGGATGATGCTTGTTGGGGCGGCGCGCAATGCGCACCTTCTTGCCCTCGGCCTTGAGCCGGGCGCGGCGGGCATGGGTGTCGTAAGCGGCGTCCGCCCACACCCTCTTCTCGTCGCCACGGATCAAATCATCGGCCATGGGGACTGTCAGGAATTCCGTGTGCGGGTGGGCGGTTCAACATTGTGCCGCCATGGCTTTGATGAAGCGATTCGCCGAAGATGACGGCAAACTGGGCCTTGGCCATGGACCACTCACGTGGCGGCATTTTCCACTCTTTTCGGACCGGTTCAAGATCAGGTAGAGCAGCTTGGTGGCCGCGCCATCGCTGGGGAAGTGGCCCCTGGCCCTGACAGCCCGCCTGAGCTTCGAGTTCAGCGCCTCGATCGCGTTTGTGGTGTAGACGATCCGGCGGACTTCGTCAGGGAACGCAAAGAACGGGATGACCTCGCCCCAGGCACGCCGCCAGCTCTGGCCGATGGCGGGATAGCGCTGGCCCCATGGGCCGGCCTCGAACGCCGTCAGCGCCTTTTCGGCAGCATCGGCATAGACGGCGCGGTAGATGTCCTTGAGCGCTGTCGCAAGCCCTTTGCGGTCTTTCCAGGAGACGAAGTCCATGGAGTTGCGCAGCAGGTGGACGATGCAGGTCTGAACGATCGCCTCCGGGAAACGGCGGTGATCGCGTCGGGGAAGCCTTTCAGGCCATCGATGACGGCCAGCAGGATATCATCGACGCCGCGGTTCTTGAGCTCGTTCATCACCGGCAGCCAGAACTTGGCGCCTTCATTCTGCTCGAGCCAGGCCGAGTACCTCCTTGGCGCCAGCGGCGCGGACGCCCAACGCGATATGGATGGTTTTGTTGCGAACCATCCCTTCGTCCCGGGTCTTGACCCGGATCGGGTTCGAAGAAAATGAGCGGATAAACCGGATCGAGCGAGCGCTGTTGCCAAGTGGCGACTTCATCGAGCACGGCGTCCGTCACCGTGCTGATCAGATCCGGCGACACGTCGACGCCATACAGATCATGCAGGTGCCCGGTAATCTCCCGGGTGCTCATGCCGCGCGCATACATTGACACGATCTTTTCGTCGAAGCCGGGTAAGCGACGCTGATACTTGGCGATTAGTTGCGGATGGAAACTGGCGTGGCGATCACGCGGTATGTCCGGTTTCCGTCGTCACGGTCTTGCGGCCGTAGCAGTTACGCGTATTGCCAGCGCCTTCGCCGCTCGCCAGATGATGGTCCATCTCCGCGTTCAAGGCGCGCTCGGTCAGAGCCTTCTTGAGCGTATCCAGCAGGCCGCCCTGTTCGAAGGCTGCACTGGCTGCGCCTCCTGCCAGAAGCTGGTCGAGAAGATCATTTGGATCGCAGGCTCTTTAATCCTGGCGCAGAGCATTGGGGCTACAAGCTACGTAGTCGTGATTGTCTCAGCGACTTTAGCCAACTTTGATAGACGTTTAGAGCAAGCTGCCATGAGCATGGGGGCGGGTCCCGTCCAGACCTTCCGACGAGTAACTCTGCCTTTGATTCTGCCTGGTATCCTGGGAGGGGCCGTTTTTGCCTTCATTCATTCATTTGACGAAGTGGTGATAACCTCATTGGTACGCGGTTACTCAATCAAGACCTTACCGCTAAAGATGCGGGAGAACATTAGTCATTCGATTGATCCTACAATCGCCGCGGTTTCCTCTCTGTTAATGCTCCTGCCTGTCCTTTGGGTGGTCGCCATTTATTTTACGTGGTGGCGCTCAATGAAGGAAAAAACATCGTCTCATGCGGCGATTTAAGTGCCGGCAAGGCCCACAAAGAATACTCTGTTCTTCGCAGCGAGGCGGCAAAAGCGATAGTATGGTCAGGGCATTGCAATCGCTGCCGACGGCGGGATCCGGTTCTCTTGCAGGTCGGGCGCCAGTCAATTTAAGATCGCGAAGCGGTGTCATGTGCAATCGTTCCCCATGCCGCACTTTCATTCAAGGGAGCGCGTTCCGCCTAGATGGCAAGCATTCCGCGCGGCAAGCGAGATAGTAGGTTGTGTCTGTAAGTGTCGTGACCGAAGATGGAGCTGCAACAGGAACAGTGCACGTCGGAGCGGTGGCGCCGCAGGTGAAGCGGTTCACCGCGCACCTGGGGAGGTTGTGCGGGCAGAACGGCTTGCCCCACTATGCCGGGCGAACCTACGCACCACCGTGGAGCCTTTTTCGTCCGTCAAAAATTGGGGGAGCTTCAGGGTCTTAGGTCAGGGCCGTTGAGAGAAACCTTCTGCGGATTGGATGCATGGGTCCATGAGTGACTCCGCTTCCATGCTTCCAACCTCAGGCCCGCCGCCTGGAAGAAAGCGGTTCATTAGCGCCGCGCATCAAGCGTTGGTTCAAATCCGGTCGTGGCCTACCACCCGCTTGGCGAAGACATGGGAAGGGTGGCACCCGCAAAAGCAACCCAAAAGCACCGCAAGGGCAGCGGATGGGCCACGCCGAGGATTGTTCCTGGGGGAGCATCTCGCTTCTAGATCATGACATATGCAAACTGAATTTGACGCAACTTGAGATCGACAGTTAGAGGATCAATAGGCGACGTATGCACAGAGGCGAAACTTTCCGGCATCTGCAGAGCTTGGCGCCACAAAGGTCCTAACCTCGGATGTCGGCTGAACAACGCGCCATCCAAACATCCGGAGACTGCACACAACGCCAGAGGCTGAGTTGCCCTGATCTTTCGATCCGTTGAAATGGGGTACGCAGCCACAATCATCCAAGAGACATCGTGGCCTTCGTCAGTATCTCTCAATTGCTGACAATCCCATTCATAGAGGCAGACGATTCTACCCCTCTAGTTCCCCCGCGCTTTACGCTTTTCGGACACTTGGGCGCGTGCTGTTGCCCTAAATTACCCTACCGACGGACGGCCCCACACCAGGCAAGGAGTTAAAACCAATGGCGATGCCAAAAGGACCACAAGCGTTTCCCCGGGCTGAATATCTGCGACGGCTGTCCGTAGTTAAGGCGGAAATGGAAAAACGCGAGATCGATGCCTTATTGGTAAGCACTTCGGCGGATATCACCTATCTTTCCGGATACACTGCCAAATCTGGCTACATCCCGGAAGCGCTGATCGTTTCCTTGAAAGATGAGGAGCCGACCTTTGTGACGCGCCGTTGTGATGCGCCGGGCGCTGTTCATCAGATGTTCTTCGATAGCAATCGAGTTATTGGCTATCCAGAAGCGCTTATCGCAAACCCTGACAAAGATGGCTATGATGCAATAATTGATTTCCTGCATGAAGGTGGCCTTGCGGGGCGGGTGGGGATGGAAATTAAATCCCTCAGGCCGGAATCGGTAGAGAAATTCAGGACCCGGATGCCGGACGCCAAAATCGTAGATTTTAGCAAAGCAGTCGCTTGGATCCGGCTAATTAAATCCGACCTTGAAATCGCTATGATGCGGGAGGCAGCGGCGATCACTGATGCGGGAATGTTGCGAGCGGTAGAGGTAATCCGGCCCGGCGTTAGAGAAGCTGATGCTGCGGCAGAGATCATCTCGACGTTGATCCGAGGTGCGAATGGCAAGCCAAGCACGGATTTGTCGCACTTTCTTTTATGTGCTTCACCGCGTTCCTCCACGCCGCATATCAGGTGGGCAGAAGATGTTTTCCACGACGGTTCGCAGATCAACCTCGAGTTTAGCGGCGTGCGTCATGGGTATACCTCTGGGCTGATGCGAACTCTGTCAATCGGCAAATCGTCGGAGCAGTTGCGTCGAGTGCACGAGGGAGAGGTAGCAGGACTGGAAGCTGCGCTTGCCGCGGTCAAGCCAGGTGCCACTTGTGCCGAAGTCGCTATGGCTTTCAATAAAACGCTGAAAAAGCACGGTTTTGCGAAAGAAACCAGATGCGGCTACGCCCAAGGAATCGAGTGGCTGGAACCAACGGCGAGTCTCAAGGAAGATGACCTGACCGTGCTTCGGCCGAACATGACTTTTCACCTGATGCTCGGAAACTGGATAGACGAAGACTTCGGCTATGTGATCAGTGAAAGCTTCCGCGTGACCGAAAGCGGCGCCGAAACATTCTCTCGCTTGCCACGAACAATCTTCGAAATCTGATTACAGTTTGCCGCGCACCTCCCATCTTTGAAAAGAAGATCGGGCGGGCGGAGCGACACTACGCGGGACTCAGCGTTCACGCGAGCACGTAGCGGCGGATCACTTCCTTGATCGTCGCCAGCCGCCTGTCTGCTTCCTGGTCTTCCAGAATGCTCTTGCCGAATGACACTTCGACCGTATAGGCCGTGGCTACGCTGAACCAGCACTGGCTCGATAGGGAGATCCACAAATCAGCTGGATTGAGGTTCTTCCGAAACACGCCGGTCGCCTCGCCGCGGGCAATAATGCCACCCACGAGCGTCATGAGCTTGTCGATTGCCAATTCTGAGCGCGGCACTGAGCGCAAATTGTCGCCATGATGGAGATTCGCGATTCCAACCAGCACAAGGAACCCAGGATTTTTCCGATAGTAAGTGAGCGTGAACTCGCATAGCTGATCGAGCGCGACCATCGGGTCGGCGGAGATTGTGAGCACGGCTTCGGCCTCGCGCATTCGCCGATAGGCGTTGACGAGTACCCTCTGAAACAACAGTTCCTTGCGCTCAAAATGGCGATAAACTAACGCCTTGTTCACTCTGGCCGCCTTGGCGATACTTTCCATCTTCGTACCGCTCAGGCCATTCGCGACGAACTCCGCCTCGGCAGCGGCCAGAATGGCGGCGCGCGTGCGCGAGCTCTTTTCCGATATGCCATGACCTTCAGCGACTTGCGGCTGGCCTACGTTGGCACGTGCTACGATCATACGTTTGCCTTTCGAATCGGACGAAAACTTAGTTTGTTTCCTAAAAGAAAACTGCGAGGCCTGCCCATAATATGTCTTGCCAGACCATACAGCATTGCTTACGGTAACGGAAACGTTATCGTTACAAAGCGGTGAATGAGCAGGCGCATTCGTGTGCATCGGACGTCGGTGGCACATTCACCGACAGCATCGCATACGACGAGGCTACCCAGACCATAACGGTTTCCAAGGTGTCGACCACGCCTGTCAATCGTGCGCAGGGCACCGTGACCGGGCTGAAGCGGGCTCTTCTTCTGCAGGGCGGCACCGGGAGTGAGGTCGTTTACGTCGGCCATGGCATGACCACGGCGACGAACGCCGTCATTCAGCGCAAGGGAGCGCGCACGGCCTTCGTGACCAATCGCGGCTTCCGTGATATCCTTCTGATCGGCCGGCAGAATCGACCGACACTGTTCGACATTACAATCGTCCGCCCGAGCAACTGGTACCGCGGGACCTCTGCTTCACCGTCCGCGGTCGTCTGGCGCCGGGCGGCACGGAAATCGAGCCGCTCAACGAGGCGGATGTGCATGAGGTCGCCGCTGCGATCAAGGCGGCCAATGTAGAGGCTGTCGGCGTCCTGTTCCTGCACTCCTATGCCAATCCGACTCACGAGGAGCGCGTACGCAAGATCCTCGAAGAGTCGCTTCCTGGCGTCGCCATCTGCATCTCCACCGAGATCAATTCGGAATTCCGCGAGTACGAGCGGGCGTCGACGACGGTCCTGAACGCCTATCTCCGCCCCGTTATGCAGAAAATACCTGGAGTCGCTGCACGGTATGCTCGTAGATGCGCGGGAGGGGCTCGCGCTTTCCAGCGAAAAGCCAATGATGGTCATGGACGCGGCAGGCGGTCTCATGAGCCTCGACAGCGCGCGGATAAAGCCAGTGCACACAGTCCTGTCCGGGCCGGCCGGCGGCGTCGTCGCCAGTGCCCATGTGGCCCAACTCGCCGGGATTCCTGACATCATCACCATGGATATCGGCGGCACCTCGACCGACATCAGCCTCATCCGCAACGGGCGCCCGGAAATCACGCGTTCGGCGAGCCTGGAGACAGTGCCTATCCGGCTACCGGTCATCGATATCAATGCAATCGGCGCGGGCGGTGGCTCAATCGCCTGGATCGACGACGGCGGCGCGTTGCGCGTCGGTCCGATGAGTGCGGAAGCCGTGCCGTGGCCAGTCTGCTACGGCCGCGGCGGGATCCTGCCAACCGTTACCGACGCCAATCTCGTGCTCGGTCGCTTCGACGAGAAGTCGCGACTCGGTGGCGATCTCGGTCTCGATCTGGCGGCTGCGCGCAAGGTTATCGAGGAAAAGATCGCCAACCCGATCGACCATCATCCGCTCGCAGGTTGCTAAGGCGAACGCGCATCTCGACCATGACGGCGTGCGGCAGGAAAAGCGCGACATCGAGGTCAAGATCGACGTGCGCTACCTCGGCCAGAGCTACGACCTGCCGATCCTCGTCGACATAACCGATAAGCATTTCTGGGACAAGCTTCCGGACAACTTCCACGCCGCCCACGCTGCACGCTTCGGCCATGCGGATCCCTCGAACCCGATCGAAATCGTGGGTATCGGCGTGACCGGCATCGGCCGGATCGACACGCCGGTCTTGCCGAAGCTCGCCGAGGGAATGTCGCTACCGCCTCCAGCCGCACTCAAGGGATCGCGCAAGATCTATTTCGAGCCGTTCAATCAGCTCGAAAGGGGCGAATTCCAGGACGCGCCGATCTACGATCGCGCCGCGCTTCTGGCCGGCAACACGATTTGCGGTCCTGCGGTGGTTGAGGAAATCTCGGCGACGACCATTCTTTATCCCGGCGACCGATTGACCGTCCATGTGTCCGGCAACATGATCGTTGAGGTTGCGCAATGACCGGGTTTGATCCCCTCCGCCTCGAAGTCCTCAAAAACGGCCTTGAAGCGACGGCTCAGGAAATGGGTGTCGTCCTGAAGCTGACATCATTCTCGCCGAACATCAAGGAACGCATGGATGCCTCCTGCGCGATCTTCGATGCCAAGGCGCAACTCGTTGCGCAGGCTGAGCACGTGCCCGTCCATCTGGGCTCGATGCTGAGGGCGGTTGGTCCGACCCTCGCCCTCATTGAACCACTGGCACAGGGTGACGTCGTCATTCTCAACGACCCCTACGTCGGTGGCGCGCATCTGCCCGACATCACGCTAGTCGCTCCCGTGTTCGTCGAAGGCCGCTGCATCGCCTATGTCGCAACCCGCGCGCATCACTCCGACGTCGGCGGCATGGAGCCGGGCTCGATGCCGGGCCGCTCGACCGAGATTTTCCAGGAAGGCCTCATCATTCCGCCCGTTCGCCTCTATCGTCAGGGTACCGAGCAGACCGACATTATGGCAATGATCCTCGCCAACGTGCGGACGCCGGAAGAGCGTAAGGGCGACATCAACGCCCAGCTCGCAGCGCTCCGGATCGGCATTCGCCGCATTGACGAACTGGCCCATCGCATCGGCTCTCAAACGCTCGAAGACGGCTTCGCTGCCATTCTCGACTACACGGAACGTCGCGTGCTGAAGCGGCTAGCCGAACTTCCGAGCGGCAGCTGGACGTCGGAGGACTGCCTCGACGACGACGGCTCGAGCGACGATCCGGTCGTGATCAAACTGCGCGTGGATGTCATGCCTGATAAGATGGTGCTTGACTTCACCGGGTCTTCGCGCTTGCGGCGCGGTAACATCAACGCCGTCCAGGCGATGGTTCATTCATCGGTCTTCTACTCCATCAAGATCCTGATGGACCCGACGCTGCCGCCGAATTCCGGCGTCATGCGCCCGGTCACGATCCTGATTCCTGAGGGCTCGTTTCTCGACGCAAAGATGCCGGCCGCCGTTTGCGCCGCCAACACCGAGACGACGCAGCGTCTGGCCGACACGGTACTGAAGGCGTTCTCGCAATTCGCGCCGGACCGGATCGCCGCCGCGAGCCAAGGGACGATGAACCTCGTCGGCGTCGGCGGTCGACCCGCGCAACGGCAAACCGTACACTTACATTGAGACAATCTGCGGCGGCCAGGGCGGGCGGCCGATGGGCCCTGGCATGAGCGCGGTGCACGCCAACATGTCGAACACGCTCAACACGCCGATCGAGGCGCTAGAAATCAGCTACCCGATGAGGGTGGAACGCTACGAGCTGCGCGAAAACTCTGGGGGAGAAGGCGCCAATCGTGGCGGTGACGGCGTCATCCGCTCGCTGCGTGTCATCGGGCACGAAGCGCGTGTCTCGTTGCAGACCGATCGTCGCCGGTTCAACCCCTATGGCCTGCATGGTGGCATGGTGGGGGCGACAGAACGCAATTGGATAGAAAAAAAGGGAGAGCTCACGAGGGCGCCCAGCAAGGGAACGATGACCCTCGACGCTGGAGATGCGGTCATCCTGGAAACGCCTGGGGGAGGTGGTTGGGGAGCTCCGACCGGTAGAAGAGAACCGAAGGAATGAATTTGAAGGGCTTTGACATTGCCGCAGCGAAAATCCGGGCGCTGTCGTTCATGGCCGTTTCGCAAGCGTTCTCGGCTGCGGCTCACACACCGACCGGGTGGTGTTTGGCCACGAAACAGCCCGACAGCTCCGAGGGCAAGACACACAAAGTCTTCGCCGAACAGGTCGAGGAGTATTCCGGCGGCGATCTCATCGTCACTGTCCATCCGTCTGAGCAACTCCACAAGGAGAACGCAATCGGGCTCGAATGCGCTCGGTGCGACCGAGATTTTCCAGGAAGGCTCCGCTTGCCGTTCTTAAGCTCTACGACGGCGGCGTCCTGAACGAGGCGATCTGGGAGATTATCGGCTTCAACGTCCGCGTCCCAGGTATTGTCCTAGGCGATCTGAAAGGCACAAATGGCTGCCTGCACGGCCGGTCGCCGGTCCTTCATGGAGTTGCTCGGGCATTATGGCCTGACGGAAATCCTTGCCTACGCGGAGGAACTTCATAATTACGCCGAGCGGCTCACGCGCGCTTAGATCACCGAGCTACCCGATGGCGTTTACACATTCACCGATCACATCGACGGGCTCGGCAAAACGCCCGAGCCGATCATCATCAAGTTGGCGGTCACGATCAACGGCAATCGACTGTCGGTCGACTTCGCTGGATCGTCGAAGCCGGTCAAGGACGGCATCAACACCCCGCTCCCCTTTACCAAAGCAAGTGTCTATACCGCGCTGCGCTCGGTGATGAAGTCGGAAATACCGAACTGTCGCGGCTTCGAGCGCGCCATAGTCGTCGCCGCGCCGCTTGGCACCGCCGCAATTCCGTGCATCCCGCGCCCTGCGGCGCGCGCGGAATTACCGGCTACCGAATTATCGATGCGATGTTCGGGGCACTCGCGGCTCCGTTGCCCGATCGCTTCACCGCCGACGGGATGGGCGGATCGAGCGTCCCGACCTTCGGTGGCTGGCATAACGGCAAGCCCCTATGTCTTCACCGAGACGGTCATGGGCACCTGGGGCGCTGGTCAGTCGCATGATGGCCAGGTCGGGGTACCGCACATGGGCGCAACCAGGCGAATGTGCCGATCGAGATGATCGAGGCGAGTTACCCCTCCGCATCCGCAACTACGGCACGGTCTCCGACACCGGCGGTGCCGTCGCCAGCGCGGTGGCAACTCCTTCATTCGCGAATATGAATTCCTTGGCGAGGATGGCATTTTGTCGCTGCGGTCCGACAAGCTCGCCTTCCCGCCGCATGGTCTCTTCGGTGGTGAGGTCGGTGCCGGCCCGGACAGCACGTTGTCGCGCAAGGACGGCGCGAGCGGATCCGCCTGCCGGTGCTCGTGACCGAGCCCTATGAACTGCTGAAGGGCGATATCTTCCGTCACGTTTCGCCGTCGGGCGGTGGCTATGGCGATCCGCTCGATCGATCGCTCGACGACATCCGCTACGATCTGCTCGAAGGCTACAGCATGCGCGCTCACCTTGAGGCGAAATACGGCGTGATCTTCACCGACGGCGAGGTCGATGCCGCCAAAACGTCTGCCGCGCGTGCCCGCTTGCGCAGCGAGCGGGCAATAGCCCAGGCAAAGAGCACCCAGGGCGTCTCGGCTCGTGGCGCCGCCCCTAGGCGATCGGCCCGAAATACCGGCAGACGTGCTCACCCCCCGACTTAAGGCACCCCAAAATCTGTTCCGTGAACAATCTCGCTCCTAGATGACTACGATATACAAACTGCGTTTGACGCACGTTGTTGGCCGATTGATGGTCCTCTGTAACGAATGTGCGGCGGCCAACCCAGCCAGGACTTGATAGATGCAGAAGTTTGAAAATTTGAGAGAATTGCAATCTGAGGTCGCCGGGTGGCGACGTCATCTGCATCAATACCCAGAGCTCGATTATCGATTGCATAACACGGCCAACTTCGTTGCAGAGAAGCTGGCTTCTTTCGGTATCAATCACATCGAAACCGGGATTGCTGAGACTGGGGTCGTCGCACTGATCCAAGGCGAAGGCGGAGAGGGTCCGACTGTCGGCCTGAGGGCAGATATGGACGCCTTACCGATTGCAGAAGCATCAAACAAGCCGTGGTCCTCCCGGGTGCCCGGCAAGATGCATGCCTGCGGCCATGATGGCCATACAGCTATGCTTCTTGGGGCAGCAAAGCATCTTGCTAAAACGCGGAACTTCAAAGGCACGGTCGCCTTGATCTTCCAGCCAGCTGAAGAAGATGGGCGAGGCGGTCAGAAGATGGTGCAGGAAGGGATTATGGACCGCTTTGGCATCTCACAGGTCTTTGGCATGCACAACTCGCCGGGTCTCGACGTCGGGAAATTCGCCATCGCTGATGGGCCAATATTGGCTGCGCTCGATGAGTTCGATATTACGATAAGGGGTAGAGGGGGGCATGCGGCAATCCCACATCTTACAATCGATCCGGTCGTTATTGGAGCGCAGATCATTCTCGGGCTGCAGACCTTGGTGTCTCGCTACACAGATCCCACGGAATCGCTCGTCATTTCCGTCACAAAACTGAGCGCCGCGCAGGCCTACAACATCATCCCCGATACGGTCGAGTTGTCGGGCACTGTTAGGACGCTGCTGCCGAGCATGCGAGACTTCGTCGAGCATCAGATTCTGGCGTCCGCTCGAGGCATCGCGCAGGGGTTCGGCGCAGATGTTGAGCTGAAATACCGGCGCCTCGAACCGATGACCATCAATCATACCGAGCAGACTAGTCTGGCAGTCGCGGCTGCTCGAAACCTCGTCGGCTCGGGTGCCGTGAATGACAAGGTCAAGCCTCTAATGGGCTCAGAAGATTTCGCCTATATGCTCGAAGCGCGGCCTGGCGCGATGATATGGCTCGGGAACGGATCGACAGCAGCCGTACACAACCCGGCTTACGACTTCAACGACGAAGCCCTCCCTTACGGGATTGGCTACTGGATAAGCCTCGTCGAGACGACATTGAAGGCATGAACCCCTGTAGCTGACCACTGCCCAGAATTGATCGGAGCGGTAGTCAAGATCCAGAGCCATCGACCAAACTCTCGACAAAGATAACGTGGACCCGGATGGGTGTCTGGCAAACGGCTCGGAATGAGACCTTGGATGCATGGAAAGAGATGTCTGACGCATCTCCAAATGCGCGCTCGCTACTCTCAGGCCAAAGCAGCGGGTGGACGTGTCCATCTGAAAACGCGATAGTGCCGTCCCGGACTCTATATTGGCGAACTCTGCCCCAAGTAGCGCATACTTAGCGTTCAGCTGGTGTGTGCGCCCATCAATGGCTCTAAATGAATCGAGCGAAGTGAAGTGCAGATCAAAGACGTCCTTCTTGCGCCTGGCAACGGCGCGTTCTTTTATGACGATCAAGCTGCCATTAGGTCCGGCGCGACCCAGGACGGCTTCATCTATGTCGGCACACCGACTACGCCTGGGTTTGATCGAATTCGCATTCCGGCATCGTCGCTCAGTGTCGGGCTGGTTCTTACCGACGAAACCGTCGTTTGGGGCGACATGATGAACGTCCAGTACTCCGGTGCAGGTGGACGCGGCCTTGTGTTCGACACCAATCAAATCTCGGATCTTACCTCACGCGCTGTCGTACCGCGGCTTCTTGATGTCGATGCCACTCAGTTTCGTGATTCCTGCACGAACGCTTTTCAGCTCGTCGAACATCGGCGTCTACCTCTGGCTATAGAGTATGGCGTCAGCCAAGCTCTTCTTCGCGCAGCCGCCCATCTCCACCGTAAGACGATGGCAGAGATCATATGTAGTGAGTTCGGGCTGCAGTTACCCACGTCCCGAGTCCCAATTTACTGCCAGAGCGGTGACTCGCGAGAAATCAACGTCGACAAAATGGTTTTGAAAGCCGTGGATGTGCTTCCCCACGGTCTGATCAACTCACGGCAGAAATTCGGCATCGACGGGCAAGCCTTCATGGAGTTCGTGAAGTGGGTTGCAACGCGTACGCGCCAAATCGGCCGCCCGGGGTATCATCCGGTGCTGCATTTCGATGTGTATGGCTGGATCGGCCAGGAAATCGGCCTGGAGCCGCAAAGCATCGCCGACTTTATCTGCAAGGTTGCAGATACGGTCCCGGATTTCACGCTCAACATCGAGTCCCCGGCGGATTTTGGTTCGACGCAAGCTCAAATTGAGAACTACGCCAAGATCGTATCGATCTTGGACAACCGGGGCTCCAACGCACGCCTTGTCGTGGATGAGAGATGCAATACGCTTGAAGATATTCGGCTCTTCGCAGAAGCGAAAGCCACGCATCTTGTCCAGATCAAGACGCCCGATGTCGGTTCAATTGCCGACACAGCGCGGGCCGTTCTCCTCTGCAAGAAAAACAAGGTCGGAGCGTATGTCGGAGGAAGCTGTACCGAGACAGATCTCTCCGCCCAAGCTTCTGTCCACGTATCCGTGGCAACCCAGGCCGACATGATGCTTGCAAAGCCCGGAATGGGTGTCGACGAGGCATTCTCAATTGTCGGGAACGAACAAAGCCGGTTGCTTGCGATGCTGGACCGTCGCCGGTCTCAAGCCATAAACGTTGGATGAAAAGCACGGTGTCGCATGCAAAACGCTCTTGAGGGGATCACTGTCGTAGCCGTGGAGCAGGCCGTGGCCGCGCCTTATGCATCGTCTCGCCTTGCCGATGCCGGCGCCCGGGTGATCAAAGTCGAAAGGCCCGAAGGGGACTTCGCGCGCAACTACGACAAACTGGTGCGGGAACAGAGCGCTTACTTCGTCTGGCTCAACCGGGGTAAGGAGTCGGTCTGTCTGGACCTGAGGTCGGAGGCGGACCGCGCCGTCCTGGACACGCTCGTTGCCAGTGCTGACGTTTTTATCCAGAATCTGAAGCCGGGCAGCATCGAAAAACTGGGTTTCGGGTCTGCGGATCTCCGTCGTCGTTTTTCGCGGCTGATCACCTGCGACATCTCTGGTTTCGGGGAGAAAGGCCCGTATGCCCATTTGAAGGCTTATGATCTCATCGTCCAGGCTGAAACAGGTCTGTGCGCGATCACCGGCACCCAACAGGGACCGGCGCGTGTAGGGGTCTCGGTTTGCGACATCTCGGCGGGCATGACGGCGCATAGTGCCATTCTTCAGGCACTCTATTACCGCGAGGTTACCGGCAAAGGGACCAGCATTCAGGTGTCACTGTTCGATGCCGTCGCCGACTGGATGAACGTGCCGGTTCTGCAACATGACTATAGCGGCTACCACACGGCACGCGCTGGCGTGAAACACCCGTCGCTTGCGCCGTATGGCGCCTATCGTTGTGCCGATGGCAAAGACGTCATCTTTTCGGTTCAGAATGACCGCGAATGGGTAAATTTCTGCGAGAAATTCCTGAAGCAGCCGGCGCTCACGCGCGCACCTGGTTTTGCCGATAATATGGAGCGCCTCGGTCACGGGGCGCAACTTGATGAGATCATTGAACTGCGTTTTTCCGAACTATCCTGCCACGAAGCAATGCAGGAGCTTGAGGCAGCCGGTTTGGCATATGGCCGACTGAACGAAGTGGCGGATCTTTCAAAGCATCCCCATCTTCGCAGGGTCGAGGTCGTCACACCCGAAGGAACTGTCGAGACGATAGCGCCTGCGGCGATCTTCAACTCGGAGCGCCCCTCGCTGCGCCCAGTGCCGGGTCTTGGCGCGCATACAGAGACTATCCGGGAAGAGGTTCTGGGGCGTTTGCGCGATACGGGCCACGTTTCTGGCAGCTCTGCGGTCTCGGCCATGCGGGAAAATACCAAGCGTTGCGCGGCCGAGGGGCTAGCGAAGGAAGTCGGGCGGCTCGGGGCCCAGCCCTTAACCATGAGATCATCACCTGGAGACCCAGAGGACCTTCTCCGGCCGCCGGTGTCATATATTTCCCTCCTCGCTGTACCACCATGAACCAACTTACGAGACGGCGCTGAGCGTCGTTCGCGCGGCGCGGGAGAGTGTTTCATTCAGGACGACCTTGCGAGCGGCGAAGCAGCGCGGTTTCCTAGGGACGGGCCATCTGCAAACGCGATGATATCGTCCAGAATTTTATATTGGCGAACTGAACACCACGTCGCGCATACTCGCAGCTAGCGGGACAAACGCCCGCCCGCAGAGATATGCTCCGGCGCCTGCAATAAGCGAAATGCCACATCTTACCTTCGATCTCGATGTGACTGGCGTGAGCATGGGTCCTGCTGGTGAATGAGGAAGCCTCGCTTGGTCCTTTGGTTGCAGACCCAGACCGCTGAAGCACCGGAAAAACCTGCTCTCGCTGCCGGGGAAGCCCGCATGAGTGGATCGAGCGATCTGGCATGATGAGAAGTCCTGAGGACCGGCTTTTACGTTTGGCATGAGAGAGGTGCCGCGCACTGACCAAGGTAATTCGGCAACAGTGAAGCATGTATGCGCTGTTAAATGCCATATACAAAGTTTATATGGAAAATAGTACCTATAAATGTGCAAACGTTCAATTTGTCCAAGTAAAATTCGAGACATAGTTGCATAAAAGCAACGTCTAATTTATATAGCTCTGAAAGATAAACTTTGCCCTTGCGCAAATGGGAGCCATGGGTAGCTTCGCGCTGCGAAGAATGCACTGCGATGTGCGTCCGTTTCGGTCGTCGGGGCAAAGATGGTCGTCAATCGACGTTCTTCCCCTTTTTGTTGAGAGGCACCAGGTTGAGGCCGCGAGACGGCTGCTAGTTCGCATGCGTGCGAAAACGCAATACATCGCAGTTCTCCAAACTTCATGTCTTCAACGCTCTTTCGGCGGCCTGTTGAGGGAATCCTATTGGGAAAGCCACCTATGTCCGGACCGAGTGATCTTGCGGATGAAAAACGCCAGAGCGAGCTTTCAAGCTTTGTCTTGAAGGAGGTGCAGCGCATTCTTGCCCAATGCGATGAGGCAAAGCAGGGCGACAAGGCTGCTGGCGCGCTTTCGGGTTCTCCTTCCGACAACTCGACCGCCGTGGTCGCCGAATTTCTTGGCAGACTCGAGGCCGAAGCAGCGCGACGGCTGGATGCTCAGGCGTGTGAGATCGCTTCGCGACCGCGGCCCGCCGATCATCCCTTGGGCATCCGCTTCTGAAAGATCATCCCAGAGAAGGCGCCCGCATTGCTGAGTGGGCCGGTCCAGTTGCGGGGTCGACGCATCTCGAGAGACGTTTTGGAATACCGCGGTCAACGCTACATTGGTGGCAGCGGCACAATGATGTGGTTGCCTTTCGCAGAGGCTCCCGCAAGCATGTATTTCCCCTGGCTCAGTTCATCGACGGCAGGCCTATGCCCGGAATCCGGGAGGTCCTTTCCTCGATCTCCGATCCCAGACTGGCTTGGCTGTGGCTGATCAGCCCGTCGCCTCTGCTCAAGGGTCGTGTTCCTGTCGAATTGCTCAGGGAAGGCATGAACACAGAAGCTGTTGCGTCGGCCGCCCAGGCTATTTCTCTGATTGGATCTATCTGACGATTCGTCGGCGTCGTTGGCTGTTCGCGCACGCTCGATGTGGCCGCAAGCAGTGAATGTGCCAATTGTGCGGTTTGTACAAATGTATAGTTGTTCAATTTGTGCAAGTAATAACGGCTATTTAGTGATAAAAATACAACTAATACTGGTACATATTGCAGTGGAACGGAATTTGAACTTGCGCTATTCCGCCCGGTGAATAGCGTTCGAACCGGGAAGGATGCATCGCGATGCGCATCTTTTTCGATCGTGGGGATAGGGAACGGTTCGTCTATCGACGTCCTCGCCCTTTTCAAATCATTCAAGGAGATCAAGTATGAACATCAAGAGCCTACTTCTCGGCTCCGCTGCGGCCCTGATCGCAGTTTCCGGTGCGCGCGCCGCCGACGCCGTCGTCGTCGCCGAGCCGGAACCGGCTGAATACGTCAAGATCTGCGACGTCTACGGCGCTGGCTACTTCTACATCCCCGGCACCGAAACCTGCCTGCGCATTGGCGGCTATGTCCGTTACGACATCAGCGCTGGCGATGTCGGCAGCTTCGATGGCGCACGTTCGACAGACGTTCTCAACGGCAAGGACCAGGGCACCTGGCACAAGAACGCCCGCTTCGCGCTGAAGACCTGGACCGGCCAGGAAACTGAGCTCGGCACGTTGAAGACCTACACCCAGACGAAATTCAACTTCGGCAACAGCGCCTACTACGCTGGCGAAGACGGCAATCAGGCCCACAACAAGGGCGTTACGATGGATTTTGCCTGGATCCAGCTTGGTGGGCTCCGGGTCGGTTTGGATGATTCGGCCTTTGACTCGTTCATCGGCTATGCCGGCAACGTTCTCAACGACACCATCGTTCCTTATGGTGATTTCTCCACGAACCTCATCCAGTACAACTTTGATGCCGGCAACGGCTTCTCGGCCGTGATCTCGCTCGAAGAAGGTTCGGTCGACGTCAATAATGTCTTCTACGTGGGCACGATCGACAGCTATGTTCCGCATGTCGTCGGCGGTGTGAAGTACACGCAGGGCTGGGGTGCCATCGCCGGCGTCGTCGCCTATGACAGCAACTACGAAGAATGGGCCGGCAAGGTTCGAGCTGACTTCAACGTGACCAGCGAGCTGTCGCTGTTCGCCATGTTCGGCTACGGCACCGACAAGAATTCGCTCGATTTCGCAAGCGGTCGCGACTTCTACAAGCAGTGGGGCGGTCACTGGGCCTGGTGGGCCGGCGGTACCTACAAGTTCAATCCCAAGACGTCGTTCAACCTGCAGGTTTCGGGTGACCAGGACAAGAACTATGGCGTGGCGGCTAACGTCGCTTACGACGTCGTCCCCGGTCTCACGGTCACCGCGGAAGTTGACTACGATCACTACGGTCACTTCAACGACGGCACGCCGTTCGGCAACTGGACCGCTGCCGACAAGAAGAACAGCATCGGCGGCCTCCTCCGCTTCCAGCGCTCGTTCTGAGGATTGAAGGGCCGTTCGCCGCGTTCGAAGCGGTAACTGCGAGCCTTCAATTTGTGGCTGAACCATTGTGGTGAGGCTTGAAGAAATTGTCGGGGAAGTGCTTGATCACGGACCTCCAATCCGAGCATTTCGTCGATGAGAAGGGGCGCCCTGTTCCCGGGCGCCCTTTTTTTGCGGGTCGTCATCAGACTCGCGTGAGCGAGACAGATCGGCAGCATCCGGCCGCAAGCCGGTAGCGCATCGCATTGATCACCTCACCCTCGAGCGGACGGCTCAACGCTCAGATCAGTTCCCATGCCTGGTCCGTCAGATTTGGACGAGTGGCACTGGTTTTCTCGGCGATCTTTGCCATCTGGCCGAGCTTGCGACCTCATAAACCACCGCGCCGAAGGGACATTTGCAACTAGCCGGCATAGGGGCGCCCGCGCGCCTTGTGGCGCGCGCCGGGTGCTCGTGAACCGAGCCCGCTTGTCTTCGGCAAGCTCAGGCGGTCTCGGCCCTGCGGCTTCGCCCCTGGCGAGAGGCAGCCTTTCGGCTGCTGACGGTCGCCGGCCTCTCGGCCGGCGTGGTTTTTTGTGCTGGCCTTCCCCGGTGGCGCGGGGTGGGCGGCACTCCCTTCTAGGCCCGCCGCGGCATCCCGCAACCCTTCGCTTGCCGCTCCGGGTCCTCCTCTTCGTTCCGGTCCTTCGGATGCGGTTCGCCTTTGACGTCGGGCCTTTCCGGTCGCTTTCGCCGCCCACCCCGCTTCCGGGGAGGGCGCGGAATTGAAGAGCGGAGGACCAGACGATGCGTGCAAACAGCAAGCGTTCCGGCAGCCGAAAGGCTGGCGCGGGCAGCGGCGGGCGCACGGGTGCCAGCCTTTATCAGGAAATCACCGACCGCATCATCGCCGAACTGGAGCGCGGCACCGTGCCATGGGTCAAGCCATGGGGCAGCGCAAAGGCCGGCCTCGGCCTGCCGAAGAACGCGGCCAGCGGGCGCGCCTATTCCGGCATCAATATCCTGATCCTTTGGGGCGCGGTCATCGAGCGCGGTTTCTGTAGCCAGAACTGGCTCACCTTCCGCCAGGCGCTTGCGCTTGGCGGCAATGTCAGGAAGGGCGAACACGGCACCACCATCGTCCATGCCGACCGCTTTGTTCCCAAGGACGAGAAGGAACGCGCCAAGGCCGATGGTGACGAGCCGCAGGCGGTGCCTTATCTGAAGCGCTTCACCGTCTTCAATGTCGCGCAGTGCGACAACCTGCCCGACCACCTCTATGCCGCCGCCCAACCGCTGCCAGAACGCGAGATGATCCCGCAGGCCGAGGCGCTGATTCATGCAACCGGCGCTGACTTTCGCATCGGCTGCGATCGCGCTTTCTACATGCCGGGCAGCGACTTCATTCAGGTGCCGCCGCAGCCCGCTTTCTTCCACCAGATCGACTATTACCGCAGCTGCTTCCACGAGCTTGGCCACTGGACCGGACACCCGACGCGGCTTGCGCGCGATCTTTCCGGTTCGTTCGGCTGCAAGGCCTATGCGCGCGAGGAACTGGTCGCCGAAATCGCCGCCGCCTTTGTCTGTACCACGCTCGGCATCGAGCCGACCGTGCGCCATGCCGACTACATCGGCTCATGGCTGACGGTGCTGCGCGAGGACAACCGCGCCATCTTCCGCGCCGCCAGCTACGCCTCGAAAGCCGCCGATTTCCTGCTCGGCGCTAACGCCGATGCCCAAGGCAGCGATCAGCAGGAGATCGCGGCATGAGTGCGCGCAATCCCCAAACGCTGCCGACCGAGACGACGCCGGAAGGCGACGAGACCCTCATTCCGGTGAGCGGCCCGTCAACACGCGCGACCGATTTTGCCTTCTCACGAACGCGCCGATGCGCCCGCGCGCGGAGCAGAAATCACCCGATCTCGGCCTCTTGGACGAGTGCATACGCAACCAAACCGACCTGTTCTGACAAGGAACTTTGCCATGATCCTGATCACCGACGACCTTTGCGCCCAACTGCTCGCCAATGGCGCGGCCGACAAGGAAAACGACCATGTTCCGGTGCTGAAACTGTTCGATCCGACCGGGCCGGCGACCTGGCTTCTGACCGAACTCGATATGGACGGCGACACACTGTTCGGGCTTTGCGACCTCGGATTCGGCTTTCCGGAACTCGGCAACGTCAGCCTTGCCGAACTTGAAAGCGTCAAGGGCCGGCTTGGGCTCGGCATCGAGCGCGACCTCTATTTTCAGGGGCGGTTTCCGCTCTCTGTCTATGCCGAAGCCGCGCGCCACGCCGGCCACATCACCGAGGAGGAGCGTCTGCTGCAACAGGCAGCAGACGGGCTTGCAAAACCCCATTCCGAGCTTCCGCCGGATACGGCGGAACAGACGCGCCGCTAGGTGCGAAAACCGTCCCGCCCGCGCCGGCCTCGTGGCCTTTGCGGCGGGGAAACCTCAACCAAACCGAAGGAGACAAATCATGCAGCTTGCCCATATCCCAATTGATCGGTTGAACATTTCCGCACTCAACATGCGCCACGGCAAACGCGCGCCGGATATCTCCGATATCCTGCCGTCCGTTCGCGCGCGCGGCGTCCTCGTGCCGCTTCTGGTGCGGCCCAACGGTTCGCCCGAAACCTTCGAGATCGTCGCCGGACGGCGACGCTATTTCGCCGCCAAATCGCTCGCCGACGAGCGCGGCGAAAGCGATGCCTTGCCCTGCGCCATCATGGAGGATGGCGACGACGCCGATGCGCTCGAAGCCTCGCTCATCGAAAACATCGCCCGCCTCGATCCCGACGAAGTCTCGCAATGGGAAACCTTCTCCCGTCTGATCCGCGAAGGCCGCGCCATTGCCGACATCGCAGCCACCTTCGGCCTCACCGAGCTTCAGGTGAAACGCGTTCTGGCGCTCGGCGAGCTTCTGCCCAAAATTCGCGAAGCCTACCGCCGCGAGGAAATTGACGCCGAGACGGCGCGCTATCTCACCATGGCGTCCAAAGCGCAGCAGAAGGACTGGCTGGCGCTTTATGCCGATCCCGAACAATACGCGCCGCGCGGCTTCCAGTTGAAGCAATGGCTGTTCGGCGGCCAGTCGATCTCCACCAAGGTGGCGCTGTTCGCCATAGAGGACTATCCCGGCCTCATCGTCTCCGACCTGTTCGGCGAGGACAGCTATTTTGCCGATGCCGACCTGTTCTGGCTAAAGCAGAACGAGGCGATTGCCGCCCGACGCGACGCCTATCTTGAGGCCGGATGGGCGCAAGTGAACGTGCTCGAACCCGGCCAGTATTTCCACTCATGGGACCACGAAAAGACGCCGAAGAAAAAGGGCGGCAAGGTCGTCATTACCGTCTCGCATCGCGGCGAGGTCGAGTGTCACGAGGGCTGGCTGTCGCGCAAGGAAGCGCGCCGCGCCCGCGCCAATGAAGGGGCGGCGAGCAGGAAGAACAGGTCGCAAAGCCGTCACGACCTGAACTCACCGGACCGATGCAGAACTATGTCGACCTGCACCGTCATGCCGCCGTGCGCACCGCGTTGCTCGACCATCCCGCCATTGCCCTGCGCCTCATGGTGGCGCATGCGATTGCCGGTTCAAGCCTGTGGCAGGTGCGCTGCGAGCCGCAGCGCGCCGCCAACGAGACGGTCGGCGCCAGCGTGGCGGCCTGCAAGGCCGAAGCCGCCTTTGCCGAAAAGCGGCGCGAGGTTTTGGCGCTGCTCGGGCAACCGGACGAGGACGGCGCGGTCGCAGGCGGCAATGGCGACGCCTTCGCCCTCGCCAGCGTCTTAGCAAAGCTGGTGGCGCTCTCCGACGACGATGTCTTGCGCGTTCTCGCCATCGTCATGGCCGAGACGCTCGAAGCCGGCAGCGCCGTCATCGAGGCGCTCGGCAATCATCTGAATGTCGACATGTCCGCTTGCTGGCAGGCCGACGACGCGTTTTTCGAGTTGTTGCGCGACAGGGAAATCGCCAATCTGATGCTCGCCGATATCGGCGGCAAGCCTGTCGCCGACGGCAATGTTTCGGAGAAGGTGAAGACGCAAAAGAAGATCATCCGCGACTTTCTCGCGGGCGAGAACGGCAGGGAAAAAGTCGACGCCTGGCTGCCGCGCTGGATGAAATTCCCTGCCCAAAGCTACACCAATCGCGGCGGCTTCCGCACCGCCGACCAGTGGGCCAAGGTACGGCACCTGTTCGTGTCGGAATAATCGACCAAGCCCCAGGCGGCGGCACTTCGAGAGCCGCCGCTTGGGGCACCTTCTCGGGCGGTACCGGCCGCACTTTTGGGACTTTTCGGTGCGCACCGTACGCGCAATCTCGACGTCAGTTCGATGCATCTCGCCAGCCCTGCGCCACGTGGGAATGCTCGCAGAGGCGCATCTCGGATAAGCACGTCCCCGCTGGCTGCGGTGTCTGAAGCCGTGCCAAGCTCGGTACCCGCCGCGCCGCCTGCTTGCCGTGTCAGCCGATCGCGCAACTGTCTCCCAAGCGTGTTTTAGGACCATTTCCCTGCGGCTGGCTTGTCGACCTATGGGCGATCCGGCCCGCCCGAAACCCTCGGCCGGCGGCTTTTTTCCCCGCCGCCTGCGGCGGCTCCTCGCGCCGCTTCGCTTCAAAAAAGCCGCCCGCTCGGGTCCTTCGCTGCCGCTGCGGCCCTATCGGGTTCAGGCGGGCCGGATGCGCCCATCACGGTCCGCCATCGCAGGGGAATGGTCCCCGGCGACAGCAAAACAGGAGACCAACATGACCGCGATCGGATACGTCACCAAGCAGGACAATGGCGGCTACAAGGGCCAGCTCAAGACGCTCAGCGTCCGCGCCGACATCGACATCGTGCCCAACCAGGCCAAGAGCGCCGACACCCATCCCGACTTCCGGGTGCTGACCCAAGGCGTCGAAGTCGGCGCCGGCTGGATCCGCATCGGCGAGGCTTCCGGCAAGGACTATGTGAGCCTCTCCATCGCCGCCCCGGAGTTCGGCCCGCGCAAGCTCTACGCCAATCTCGGCCGCGCCGCCGGCCAGGACGATGACGACACCTACGCCATTATCTGGAATCCCGTCGACTGAACGGCGGACACTGGAGCCTCGCGCCGCAGCCGGCGCGGGGCTCACCTCAAAAAAAGCGGCGAAAACTCGCCCCCGACTCTTCGCCCGTCCCCGACGCGATCCCGCTCGCCCATCCTCGCCGTCGCTTCTCCTTGAAGACACGAGGATCATCATGGACGACGAAAACGAACGCGCCGCCCGCGCCAAGAAGGGCAGCCCGTTTCTGAACACAGCGCAAGCCGCCTTCTATATCGGGCTCTCCCAACGCACGCTCGAAAAGATGCGGCTCAAGGGCGGCGGCCCGAAATTCCGCAAGCACGGCCGCTATGTCCGCTATCACATCGACGAGCTCGACGAATGGTCGAAAGGCCATCCCCAGGACGCTACTTCCGAGCACGGTTCCGCGCCGTCCGACGAGGGAGGCCAGTCGTGAACCGGAGCCCTTCCATCCGTCTGATCGGCAGCGCCTTGCGGCGCGTTCGCGCCCGCAAGACGATCGCCATTGCCGCGATTGGCCTCGGCCTTCTGGGCTTCACCACGCTCGCAAAACCCACGCCCTTGCTGGTCTGGAACGCCTCCGCCAGTGCGCCGGTCGGGCTTTATCGAGTCGCTGCCGGAGCCCCCGCGCGCGACGATCTCGTGCTCGTCCGCACGCCCGATTTCGTGGCCTATCTCGCCGACCAACGCGGCTATCTGCCCCGCAGTATACCGCTGGTTAAACGCCTTGCCGCGCTGCCCGGCGAGCATGTCTGCGCCTTCCACGACGCGATCATCATCGGCGGCGACATCGTCGCGCGCCGGCTCAAGGTCGACGCCAAGGGCCGAACTTTGCCCTGGTGGAATGGCTGCCGGGCGCTCGGCCATAACGAGGTGTTCCTGCTCGGCAGTGAGACAAATCACTCCTTCGATAGTCGCTATTTCGGGCCGGTGTCGGCCGAAAATGTCATCGGGAGGCTCGTGCCGCTATGGACCGAGTGACCCTCCTGCTGTTCGGCGTGCTCGCTATCGCGCCATGCGCCTGTTCCGCCTCGACCGGCGCCGAGCCGGTCGCCATCTCCCAAACTCCGCAGCTGCGAAACTGGCAGGAGTTCGTGGCGGAAGCGAGCCGGCGTTTTCGTCTTCCCAAGGCCTGGATCTACGCCGTCATGGATGCCGAAAGCGGCGGCAACACGATGCGCGATGGCCACCCCATCACCTCGAGCGCCGGCGCGGTCGGCCTCATGCAGGTGATGCCCGGCACCTATGCGGAGATGCGGGTCGAACACGGCCTTGGGCCTGATCCGCACGATCCGCGCGACAATATTCTCGCCGGAACAGCCTATCTGCGCGCCATGTATGACCGCTTCGGATTTCCAGGCCTGTTTGCCGCCTACAACGCAGGCCCCGCGCGCTACGACGACCATTTGCAGCATGGAAAACTCCTGCCAAGGGAGACCGTCGACTATCTCAAACAGCTCAAGGCGGCCGGAGTTTCAGGCGACGACATCGACAAGTCCAACGGCAAATCTGTCGCTCCAAAGGCGCAAAACGCTCCCTCCGGACGGTCGCTGTTCTTCCTCCAGGATGGTATTCGCGCCCGCGCGCGAAACGCGGATCTCTTCGTCCCGCTCGGCAAGGAAGGCGGGCTGCCGAAAGAGCCGGATCACTAGCGGTGGCGGGCGGGGCGCGTCCAGAGGGGGCGGGGCGCGTAAGGCAAGATAAAGGCACCGCCTCCACGAGCCGGCCAAGTCGTTGTCTGCACATCGTTTTTACTGGAGGCTCCCTCCTGCGTCAGGAGAGCAGGGACCCGCAAGTGGCTGATTCGACTCTGTTGCGGCCGGAGGCTGGGCATGAAGGATGACGAGTTCCGACCGAAGCTCGGCAAGATAGGCGCCCGCGGCTCCAAGGCCGGCAAACGCTATGCCGGCCAGCTCCGTGCGGCGATCAACAGGGCCGGCGGCCGGCCGCAGCACGGCGGACGCTTCACCGGAAGCCGGGCAGGGCGCGGCGGGGCCGCCGCGGCGCTGCTTAAATCGCGCGATCGTTATGCCGCCTTCCGGCAGCGGCGGGTCGTCGTCAAGGCGCGGATCGTCAAGCTCGCCGGCAAGGGCGCGGACGGGGCGCGTGCGCACCTGCGCTATCTGCAGCGCGACGGCGTCACCCGCGAGGGCGAACCTGGCGAGCTCTATGGCGCCGACAGCGACCGCGTCGACGGCAAGGCGTTCCTCGATCGCGCAAACGGCGACCGGCATCAGTTCCGCTTTATCGTGGCACCCGAGGACGGCATCGAGTACGAGGACCTCAAGCCGCTCACCCGGCGCCTTATGGCGCAGATGCAAGAAGACCTCGGCACGAAGCTCGACTGGGTGGCCGTCGACCATTTCAACACCGGCCATCCGCACAGCCATATCATCGTTCGCGGCAAGGACGACCGCGGCGACAATCTCGTCATCGCGCGTGAGTATATTTCGAGCGGCATCCGCGAGCGCGCCGCCGAGCTGGTCAGCCTCGATCTTGGTCCACGCACCGATCGCGAGATCGAGCAGCGCCTGCGCCAGGAAATCGAGCAGGAACGCTTTACCAGCATCGACCGTCGGCTGCTCAGCATTCGGGATGATGACGGCCTGGTCTCGCCGGCGAGCGGCGACGCCTTTCGGCAGACGCTGCACCAAGGCCGCCTGCGCAAGCTCGAGCGCATGGGGCTGGCCGAGGAAGTCGGCGCTGGCGCCTGGCGTCTCGGTGATGAGCTCGAAACGACGCTGCGCCGTATTGGCGAGCGCGGCGACATCATCAAGACCATGCACCGCGAGCTGAGCGGCAAGGGGCTCGCCCGCAGTGCCGCCGATTGGGCAATCCACGATCGATCCGGCGAGCCGATCCAACTTCTCGTCGGTCGCGTCGTCGCGCGCGGGCTGGCCGACGAAATCAATGACCGGCATTACCTGATCGTCGAGGGCGTCGACGGCAAGAGCCATTGGATCGACATCGGCAGAGGCGAGGCGATAGAACCGATGCCTGATGGCTGCATCGTGCGTGTCGCGCCGAGGAACACCGAGCCGAGGCGGGTTGACCGCACCGTCGCCGAAGTCGCCGGCGCGCATGGCGGTCGCTACAACGTCGATATCCATCTGAGGCATGATACATCCGCCACCGAGAGCTTTGCGCAAACGCATGTACGGCGGCTGGAGGCGATCCGCCGCGCGACCGGCGGCGTCGAGCGAGAGCCGAACGGCACCTGGCTCGTCTCGCCAGACCATCTCGATCGTGTCACGGAATACGAGCGCCAGCGGGCCAGGGCCGAGCCTGTCGTTGTCGACAAGCTCTCATCAATGCCGCTGGAGCGCCAAGTTACCTTCGACGGCGCCACCTGGCTCGACCGGGAGCTGGGTGCGGAGAGACCGGAGGCGTTGCGCGACTCTGGGTTCGGGCGTGAGGTTCGCGAGGCGCAAGCCCGCCGGCGGCAGTGGCTGATCGCGCAAGGCCTCGCGCATGAAGAGCAGGATCGGATCGTCTATCGCGCCAACATGCTTTCGATGTTACGGCAGCGCGAACTGAACCGTGTTGCCGGGCAGCTGTCGGAGGAGCTTGGACTGTCTTATGTCGAAGCCCGGTCTGGAGACGAGTGGAGGGTAGGCTCCGTCGCTCCGTCGAGCTTGCCAGCGGAAAATAATGCCGTCCTTGAAAAGTCGCGAGAGTTCACGCTGGTGCCATGGCGGCCGGTGCTCGAGCGGCACATCGGCAAGGAGGTTTCCGGGATCGTGAGCGGGGAGGGGATTTCATGGACCATCGGCCGGCAGAGGAGCGGGCCTACTGTATCGTGACATGGCTGCACGGAATCGTCGCCGGCGCGCCCGAAGTGACGGGCGCGGCGGACTGGAATAAGCTGGACAAGGGATGAGCGATAAAGAGCGGGACGGCATAGTGGAGAAAGCGGCGAAGTCGGATCGGGTATCGTTGAACATTCTCGTCCGAGGAGCCGAAAAGACATTCGACAACGCGGAACGCCTTTTTGTCGAGGCGGAGCTCTTGGCGAAAGCAGGCGCTGTGGCACGGGCGCTGTGTCTGCATCAGATATCGCTCGAGGAATGCTCGAAGGTCGACAGCCTCGGTGCCTGGGCAGTCAGCCTGGTTGTCGGTTTTGACGTCGATCAGAAGAAGGTCCTGTCCGCCTTCGCGCGTCATGCGTCGAAGAACAAGTCCAATGCGTATATGCTCAAGGCATCCGAGGCGGAGAGTGAGGCCAGATTGCGTGGTGACTGGGACGGCGCGATGGCGGCATTCAAGGACAGCCAGGAGGCGTTTCACGAGAGATCAAATCAAGCCAAGAACGCCTCACTTTACGTCGACTGGATCGACGGTGAGTTTGCCGCCCCGAGTGAACGCATCAGCAAGGAGATGCTGGCCGAGATCACTGAAAGGAACGCAGAGTTTCTCGGTAACAGCCACAATTCGCTGAAGATGCTGAGACGTTTGGAAGAATCGCCAGACAAGATGCGAGGCCTGCTTTCGGGGTTCGTTGAGCAGGTCGAAAAGCTCCGCGAGGAAAAGCAGGACAACCCAATGGAAGCGATGGAGGCATTGCTGTCGAGCTTCCTTGAAGCCGGCATGCGCGAACTGAAGGGCTAGGGCGTCGCTTAGTGAAAATCCCGGCTCCTCACCTATTTGCAACGTGGGGTCAACGAGGTCACGTGGTCTGAAGCCCCTGGGTAAGCTCCGCGGATCGACTCCCGGTCCCCTGTGACGAGCTTCGTCGCCTCGCCCATGCGGAAGGGGAAACGGCGTCTCGCGGTTGCCCACACTGGCAAGGTCCCCCGAAAGGTCGATGAGTTGGTGTGCAACGAGATGGACCACTTCGCCCTCACGCTGAATCTTGCCGCGAACGCTGAGCATAGAGGAGGAGAGCAGCACGCGGCGATACTTCTCGAAAACCTTGACCCAGACGACGACATTGGCAGAGCCGGTCTCGTCTTCCATCGTCAGGAACATCACGCCCTTGGCCGAGCCGGGCCGCTGACGGACAAGAACAAGGCCGGCCGCCTCCAGCCAGCGTCCGTCGCGCGCCTGCATCGCTTCCCTGCAGGTGACGATGGCGCGCCGGGCAAGGTCACTGCGCAGGAACGAGAGCGGATGGTTGCGCAGGGTGAGACCGACATGCCGTAATCCTCGACCACTTCCCGACCGGCCGTCATCGGCCGAAGCGACAAAGCGGGCTCATGGATTTCCGAGACTGTCTTCTGTTCGCGCGCCGAGGCGGCGGCAAAGAGGGGCAGGGGTTCGTCGCGCAACCCCTTGAGTGCCCATAGAGCTTCGCGGCGCGCGAGACCGAGGCTGGAACGGAAGGCATCCGCCTCGGCCAGTTGGACCAGAGCTGCCGACGGCATGCCAGCGCGATGCCAGAGATCGTCGATGGATGCGAAGGGCTCGTCAGTCCGGGCTGCTACGATCGCCGCCGCGTCCGCATTGGCTAGCCCTTTGACGAGGCGCAGGCCGAGGCGGACGGCGAAGCGTCCGTCCTCGCCAATCGGCTCCAGCGTGCAATCCCACCGGCTCGCATTGATGCAGACCGGCCGGATCTCAACCCCGTGGGCCTGGGCATCGCGCACGATCTGGGCCGGCAGGTAAAAGCCCATTGGCTGGGAATTGAGCAGCGCACAGCAGAAGACCTCGGGATGGTGGCATTTCATCCAGCTCGAGGCATAGGCGATGAGCGCGAAGCTGGCAGCATGGCTTTCGGGAAAGCCGTAGCTGCCAAAGCCTTCGAGCTGCTTGAAGGTGGTCGCGGCGAATTCCGGCGTATAGCCGTTGGCGATCATGCCGCCGATCAGCTTGTCGCGAAATCTGCTTACGCCGCCAGTGTGCTTGAAGGTCGCCATGGCGCGGCGCAGCTGGTCGGCCTCGCCGGCACTGAAGCCGGCGCAGACCATGGCGACCTGCATGGCCTGCTCCTGGAACAGAGGGACGCCCAAGGTCTTGCCGAGCACGCGCTCGAGCTCGGGGGTCGGGAACTCGACCGGCTCCTTGCCCTCCCGGCGGCGCAGATAGGGGTGGACCATGTCGCCCTGAATCGGACCGGGGCGGACGATGGCGACCTCGACCACCAGGTCATAGAAGGTGCGCGGCTTGATGCGGGGCAGCATCGACATCTGGGCGCGGCTCTCGATCTGGAAGACCCCGATCGTGTCCGCCTTGCGGATCATGGCGTAGGTCGCCGGATCTTCGGCCGGGATGGTGGCCAAGTCGAGGGTCATGCCCTTGTGCTCGGCCAGCAGATCGAAGCTGCGTTTCATACAGGTGAGCATGCCAAGCGCCAGGACGTCGACCTTCATGAATTTGAGAATGTCGATGTCGTCCTTGTCCCACTCGATGACCTGGCGATCGGCCATGCGGGCGGGCTCGATCGGCACCAAGTCGTCGAGCCGGTCATTGGTCAGAACGAAGCCGCCGGGATGCTGTGACAGATGCGGGGGCGTGCCCTCGAGCTGTTGCGCCAGTTCGAGCGTCAGCCGCAGCCTCCGATCGGCCACGTTGAAATTGAGCTCTCGAGCGCGCGTCTCGTCGATGCCTTCGCCGTGGCCCCAGACCTGGGGCGAGAGCAACTTGGTGACGTCCTCGGGCAGGCCGAGAGCCTTGCCAATGTCGCGGACCGCACCTTTGGTGTGATAGCGCACCACGGTCGAGCAGAGGGCACTGTGGTCGCGGCCATAGGTCTCATAGACCCACTGCATGACGATTTCGCGCCGCTCATGCTCGAAAACGACATCGATATCCGGGGGCTCGTTGCGCTCCTGCGAGACAAAGCGCTCGAAAAGGAGATTGTTGCGCTCGGGATCGATGCTGGTGATGCCAAGCACGTAGCACACGGCGGAGTTCGCTGCCGACCCTCTGCCCTGGCACAGGATGTCCCTGCTGCGCGCGAACTGCACGATGGCGTTCACGGTCAGGAAGTATGGGGCGTATTGCAGGATCTCGATCAGGCGCAGTTCATGCTTGATGACAGCCACCACCTTGTCGGGGACGCCCTCGGGATAGCGGCGCTCCGCGCCTTCCCAGGTGAGCTTTTCGAGCGCCTGCTGCGCCGTCAGCCCGGGCAGCATCTTTTCCTCGGGATACTGGTAGGCGAGTTCGTCGAGCGAGAAGCGGCACTGCCGGGCAATCTCGACCGTACGCGCAAGCGCCTCCGGATAGCGCGAAAACAGGCGTTCCATCTCCTCGGGCGGCTTGAGATAGCGGTCGGCGTGGCGCTCGCGCCGAAACCCCAACTCGTCGATGGTGATGTTGTGGCGAATGGCGGTCACTACGTCCTGGAGGATGCGCCGGCCGGGCTCGTGAAACAGAGCGTCGTTCGTCACCACCGTCGGCACCCTCATTTGGACGGCAAGGTTTGCGAGTTCGTGCAGCCGGACCTGGTCATTGGGTCGGCGACGCAAGGTGAGGGCCAGATAGGCGCGATCGCTGAAGGTCTCCCGCAGGCGACGCAGTTGCATCGCGCAGTTGTCGTCAGCCCGATCGGGAACGAGAACGGCGATCAGGCCCTCGGCATAGTCGGCCAGGTCGCTCCATTCGAGATGGCATTGGGCCTTGCCGCCGCGTTTCTTGCCGAGGGTCAGCAGCCGGCACAGACGCGAATAGGCGGCCCGATCGGTGGGATAGACGAGCAGGGACATGCCGTCGACGAGATCGAGGCGACAGCCGACGACGAGCCTGACGCCGGTGTCCTTGGCGGCCTGATGTGCCCGCACAATGCCGGCTAGAGAATTTCGGTCGACTACAGCCAAGGCCTCAATGCCGAGCGCCGCCGCCTGCGCGAACAGCTCAACGCAAGAGCTGGCGCCGCGCAGGAACGAGAAATGGCTGGTCACCTGCAATTCGGCATAGCGCGGGGTGGTCATGCGAAGACCCCGTGCAGGAACCATTTGTGCGAGCCGGTCTCGCGATCCTCGCCGTCACCGGCGCGGTAGATCCAGAAGCGCTCGCCGGACTCGTCCTCCACCTGGAAATAGTCGCGCACGGCGATTAGTTCGGCGTCGCGCTGCCACCATTCACCGAAAACGCGTTCGGGACCGTCTGCCCGCGCGACGCGATGCCGGATGCCGCGCCAACTGAACCAGACCGGCGGATGGTCGGGTAGCAGCGCCATGGTCTCAATGGGTTCGGGGTGGGTCAGCAGACGCGCCGGGCGAGGCCAGTCACTGGGCGAACTCGTCCCGTCGTCCGGCGCATTCGGTGCGATGCGGCGGACTGAGCGTTCGGGCACGTCACTCTCGACCGGGGCAAAGCGGTAGAGCCGCTGCTCGCCGATACGGTTGGCAAGCACGTCGATGAGATCGGTAATGTCGGGCTCCGGCTCCTCGACCAGTGAGGAGATGATCTGCTTGGCTCCGAAGGGCTCGGCGAGCGTTGCGGCCAGGGTCATCACCTCGATGCCGAAACCGGGATCGACGCTCTCGATCCGGTCGGTAAGGAGACGGGTCAGCCGTTTGACATCGCGCACTGGCACGGCGGTGCCGACGCGAATGGCCTCGATGCGGTTGTCGACACGATGAAACAGGAGGTCTAGCCGGCGTGGCCGAGCCCCTTGGCCTCGAGCGCTTCGCAAAGCGCCGCGACGAGCTTGCCGATATAGCGGGCTATGGTCTCGGCGGCGCCGATAGGCTCGCCGAAGGCCCGGCGAACCTCGATGAGTTCGGGAGAGCGGGCGGGCTCGAAGGGTTCGCTTCGCCGCCCCATGGCCTGGTCCAGGCGACGGCCGAGTTCGGGCCCGAAGCGCAGGGTGAGAGAGGCGCGCGCCTCGATACCGGAGGACGCCATGCGCGAGACGAGTCCCTCGAGCATGGCGTCCTCACCGCCATGCAGATGGTCGGTGCCCGTGGTGTCGATGATCAGGCCATCGGGCGGATCGGCGGCGACGATTGGCGCATAGCGCAGCGACCAGAGCGCCATTCTATCGAGTGCCGCGTTATCGCCGGCGGCATCCAGGTCGAAGCTCTGCACGTTGGGCACCAGCACCTGGGCCTTGCTCGCCGGCATGCCGACGCGCAGGCCGGCCGCGCGCGCCCCCGCATCGGTGGCCAGCACGAGCCGCCGGTTTCCCTGCCGGCCGAGCATGATGACCGGGGTTTCAACCGAGGGCGCGGATTGGCCCATGGCGCGCCGCAGGCGATCGGTCGGCCAGGTCGGAAAATAGAGCGAGACGACCCTTGTCATCGCAGGCTTCCACTTCAAAATCGGCGCTTTCTCCAGCCCGCACCCGGATCAGCTCGAGCTGCCAGCGAGCGCGGCCGATACCGGGGACCGGCAGGGGGCGGGAGGGGAGCGCGGTGACCCGCCAGCGGGTGACCGCAGCGGTTGGTTGTCCAAAATCGGTCGCCTCGGTCTGTCGGCGCCAACGGCGGATGGCGATGCCGATGGCGCCGGAGGTTTCGGCGGCAAGTTGCAGTCGGCGGGAGGCGGTCATTGAGAGCCGAGCCAGTTCGGCAACGACGGCCCCGAGCCCGCCATGGCGAAGCCCTTCCTCGAAACAGGCGAGCACGGAAGCTTCGTCGCCGGCCTCGACATAGACGACGCGGCCTGGGAGCAGACCGGCCTGGGCGAGGGCGGGCGCAAAGAGATCCTGCCGCGTAACGCACCACAGCACCTTGCCCTTGGTTCGAGCGGTAATGCCGGCGGCAAAAAGCGCCGCCGCGGCGCCATCGATCGCTCCGTTTCGGCCGCCGGCGATCTCGTGCAGCGCGCCGAGCGCCAGCCCGCCTCCCGGCAGGACCTTGTCGATGGCGGGAACGCCGAAGGGAAGCGACGCACGGTTACGCGTCGGCCCGCCCTCGAGGCGCGCGATTCGCTCGCGAAGCGCGGCGATAGCAGGGCTGGCGGCCGGCTGACCCATGGACGAACCACTCTCAAACTGTCTTCCCAACGAATTTCGGGGCTGATATGTTCCTTATTTGTTCTCTTGGGGCTGATGAGTCGATCGGGGTCGTTGCGTCGCTTCGAAAGTTGGATCGCAGACTGCACTCCATCGCGTTGCGGTCTATTTTCATATGCGGCAGGCGATGCGGGAAAGGGCGTTATGGGCGAGCGAATTGACAACGGCCAAGAAGCTGATGCGCCGAAGGCGAAAGGCATGGCCATTCTTCGCAAGATCATCCATGTCGATATGGATGCCTTCTTCGCCTCGGTCGAGCAGCGCGACAAACCGGACCTGCGTGGCAAGCCTGTGGCGGTTGGTGGCTCGGCGGCGCGGGGGGGCGTGGCCGCCGCCAGCTATGAGGCCAGAAAGTTCGGGGTGCGATCGGCCATGCCCTCGATCACCGCGAAGCGCAAATGTCCCGAACTGATCTTCGTGCCGCCGCGGTTTGACGCCTACCGGGCCGTCTCACAGCAGATACACGCGATCTTCGCCGAGCACACGCCACTGATCGAGCCGCTTTCGCTCGACGAAGCCTATCTGGACGTCACCGACAATCTTCAGGGCATCCCGGTCGCCACGACGATCGCGGAGATGATCCGCACGAAGATCAAGTCCGAGACCGGTCTGACAGCGTCAGCCGGCGTCAGCTACAACAAGTTCCTGGCCAAGCTCGCCTCTGGCCAGAACAAGCCAGATGGGCTGTTCGTCATCACTCCGAAAATGGGGCCGGCTTTTGTCGAGGCATTGCCCGTGCGGAAGTTTCATGGCGTTGGCCCGGCGACCGCCGACAAGATGGCCCGGCTCGGCATCGAGACAGGCGCTGACCTGCGTGCGCAGAGCCTGGTGTTCCTGGAGGAGAAGTTCGGGAAGGCAGGCCCGTACTATTACTGGATAGCCCGCGGCATCGACGAGCGTCCGGTGCGGGCCGATCGCGAGCGCAAGTCGGTGGGGGCCGAGGACACCTTCGTGAACGATTTGTTTGACCTCGAAAGTGCTCGCAGGGAACTGGCGCCATTGGTCCGAAAGGTCTGGCGCTATTGTGCGGAGCGATCGATCCATGGCCGGACCGTGACGCTCAAGGTGAAGTTCGCCGACTTTCAGCAGATCACACGCAGCCGAACGATCGGTGGCGTCATCGAGACGGAGACGGACCTGGCGACCGTCAGCGGCACACTCCTCGAACAGGTGTTTCCCGTCACCAAGGGGATACGCCTGCTTGGGGTGACGCTTTCGAACTTGAGCGGAACGCGAGCAGAGGCAGACGGCCAGATGTCGCTGACCATCTAGGACTGGCTGCTGTTACCGGACTGCTTTTCGGATCCGCTCGGTCAGGGTTTGTTCGACGTCGAAATAGCCTTCCCACGCGTCGTCGGACTGCCGAGCTCGCGCAGCGGACGCGTAGACGTCAAAGGCGCTGGCGCTTTTGAAGGCCGGCAATTCATCCCAGGTGACGGGTACGGCACAGGACGCTCCAGACCGGGCTCGGGTCGACCAGGGACATATTGCCGTGGCACCCTGGCCATTGCGCAGATAATCGAGGAACATACGGCCCTTGCGCCTCGCCTTGCTCATGTTCGCGACGAAGCGGGCCGGATCCGTGCGGGCCAGCAATTCGGCGAAGTCCTGGCAGAAGCTCTTGACCTCTTCCCAGTCGGCTTCGGGAACGAGTGGAACGACCACGTGAACGCCTTTGCCTCCGGACAGCAGCGGCCAGGATTGAAGGCCGAGCGCTTCCAGAACGCCCCGGATGTCGAGGGCTGCCTGCTTGACGTCGTTGAAACCAAGGCCCTCGTCGGGATCGATATCGAAGATCATGCGATGCGGCAGTTTCGGCTGCTGGCGCAGGCTGCCCCACACGTGGAATTCCAGCACGTTCATTTGGACGCCGGCGATCAGCCCCGCCAGATCGTCGACCCAAAGGATGCGTCTTTCCTTGCCGGACATCTTCTCCAAATGGCCGTCGTGGATGGCCTTGGGCATGCCTGGCAGCTTGTGCTTCTGAAAAAAGGTCTGCCGCAGATCGCCATCAGTGTCGCGCACCAGTGACAGCGGCCGATCCTGGATATGCGGCAACATCTTCTCAACGACCGCGGCGTAGTAGGCGGCGAGCGTAGCCTTTGTAACCTTGGTGCCGGGATACCTAACCTTGTCCGGATGCGTCAGCTTGACGCCGACCGCGACGGCGACCTCCTTGCCGATCGCCGGATCGAGATTGGCGGCGCCAGGCGTCGCCGGTGTCTTCGGCATTTCCATCGCCACCTGATCGGCTCGCTTGTCTTCGCGCATGCCCTGAAAGCTTGGATGTCGCAGGCTGCCATCTGGTGTGACCTCCGAATACGCAACCTCGGCAACAAGCTCGGGCTTGACCCATCTGGCTCGGCGCGCGATGTCCCGCGGTACGGAGGCGAAGGCCGGCTTATCGAGGCGACGCTTCTCAAGTTGCTCGAGGATGTTCTTGCGCATCGGCTGGGTGAAGCCAGTGCCGACGCGGCCACGATAGATCAGCTTGCCGTTCTCATAGGTACCCAAGATCAGCGATGCCATGCCGCGTCCGGTGTCGCTTGGGCGGTAACCGCCGACCACGAACTCCTGTCGTCTTGTGCACTTGATCTTGAGCCAGGTGGGGGCGCGGTCGCCGACATACCGGCTGTCCGCGCGCTTGGCGATGACACCTTCGTGGCCGCCGGCGCACATGGTGTCGAAGACTTTCTTCCCATTGTCGGCGATATGACTGGAGAATTGCAGGCTGTCGCCGGGCTCCCGCTTGCCCAGAAGGACCTCAAGTCTTTCCTTGCGGTCGAGGAGTGGACGGTTCGACAGATCGTCGCCGTTCAATTCGAGCAGATCGAAGGCATAGAACTTGAGCGGCATGCCCGCGGCGATGCCGGTTTTCAGCATGGAGAAATTGCTGCGACCCTGGCTGTCGATGGCCACGATCTCGCCATCGATAAGCGCGGAGCCCTTGGTCAGCGACCTCAGCGGCGGCACGATCACCTTGAACTGGCGGGTCCAGTCGTGGCCGTTGCGGGTATAGACCACGACCTCCGAGCCGGAGATCGCGGCCTGCGCGCGATAGCCATCGAACTTCATTTCGAAGAGCCAGTCGGCGCCCACCGGTATGTCGTCTGTCAGCGTGCAGAGCTGGAATGGGCGAAACTTGGGAAGCGCGTATGGAGGGATAGATTCCGAGTCCTTGCGCCGTGCGCGCTTCTTGCTGAGAGCGGCCTCTACGGCCGACATAGGGAACTCGCATACATTGTGCGATTCAATACTCTGACCTGAGATTCAGTTCCACTCCGCGCGTCTATCGATTGAACCGGAAGAGCCCGACCGCGTTGTTGGGAACTGCACGCAACCCCTTGGAGGAAGAAATGGCCACTACTCAAACAACTCGCGGACGTAGCCAGGACCGCGCGAAAGTCGCTGGTGGGCAGGATCATGAGGTGAAATACGAGGCGGGCAAGACTGGGGCCACCAAGGCTGGTGTCAAGTCGGCTGTGAAATCGGTCGGCAACAGTCGCAAGAAGGTCGAGGAAAAACTGGGCAAGAAGTGAGCCTCGGCCGCGAGGACAGATGGTCCGCATCGCCACCTTCAATGTGAACGGCGTCAATGGCCGGCTGCCCGTGCTCCTCAAATGGCTCAGGGCAAGGGACTACGACATCGTCTGCCTGCAGGAACTGAAAACGTCGGACGAGAAGTTTCCAGCCGACGCGATCCGCGAGGCGGGATACGGCGCGGTCTGGCATGGCCAGAAATCCTACAATGGAGTGGCCATTCTATCTCGGGGAATGGACCCGGTGGAACGCCGGCGCGGTCTGCCGGGCGATCCTGATGATACGCACAGCCGCTACATCGAGGCCGACGTGGACGGGCTTGTTGTCGGCTGCCTTTACCTGCCGAATGGGAATCCAGCGCCTGGTCCCAAGTTCGACTATAAGCTACGCTGGTTCGACCGTCTGATCAGCCACGGCCAAGTCCTGCTCAAAGAGGGAGCACCAACTGTGCTGTGCGGAGACTACAATGTCGTTCCAACCCCAATTGACGCTGTGGTGCCGCGACGATGGCTAGGCGATGCGGTTTACTTCCCCGAGAGCCGGCGAGCCTATGCCGAGATGCTTGAGAATGGGTGGATCGATGCGGTTCGACGCATTCATCCGGAGAAGGGCGTCTACACCTACTGGAATTTCTCCTACGGCGGTGGCTACGATAGGAGCTCTGGCTTCCGAATGGACCATCTGCTCATTAATCCCTCAGTTTCCGACAGGCTCCGCAACTCCGGTGTGGATGTCGAGTTGCGTGGTGAGGAAAAGCCGAGTGACCATGCGCCGGCTTGGATCGAACTTATCTAGCCCACGAGGCTGCGCGGGGTGCAAATAGCGCATTCCAGGCACCCCGAAGCTAACACCGGCTGAACTCATTAGTTGTTGTATGCTTGCACACGCCCAGGCAGGCATGAGGCCGCTTCATTGACAACGAGCGAAAGTAAAGAACTCCATTTCGACGATGTGGATAACAGACTCTACGGTAAGCTGCATGCTGCACGCCACGACTTGGCTGCTGCTCACAGCTACGGGCTGTTTATCTTAAAGAAGGGGTGGAATGGTCACCCGTATGGGCGCGCGTTCGGAGGGAGCAGGGGGTGGCCACAATTTCCCAAGGAGCTTCTGGATACCTACGACACAGCAGAAGCTGCGCTGCACATGAATGTCATTCGCCTGCGTCACCAAGTTTACGCTCATTCTGACTCCCAGAGCTACTATGTTCGACCCTGGCGATCCGACTACCATAGCGATATCGAGCAGGTGCCGATCTTGGAGTTCGATGCGGCGAGTACCCAAACGCTGGTTACGATGTCCCAGAAGATGATGGCGGCCATTGGCACGGCGATGCATCAGATAAAGGCTCGGTATCCTTAGATCGGTCACTGCGATGCAACCCCACGTCCGACATCCTTGCTGTCGACCCCAGTTGTAATCCTGCACCGATCCATCTGATTCGCGGCTCATTTCGCCTGTCGCCTTCCATGGCGAGATACTGGTATAGAATTTCTATTCGCGGGTTGGGGGAGGGAGCGTGTTCTTTACAGTATTGCCTGTCGGCGGGCGGCCGCCGAGCAAGGCTCGATCGCGAGCATTTCTAATCAGCGACAACTGGGACGATTGGTTCGCATTCTCGACCATGTATTTCCTGACCTACATCGATGCCGATGGTGAGAGTCGGGACATCGGGTCCGTGAAAATCGGCCAAGTCGGGATGGAGAAACCTCAGCGGCGTCCCGACATTCCAGAGCGCTTCGAGGCCTTGGAGGAGCAATTTTTCTCTTTGGGCCAGGACGATACCTATTATGCCGCGCTGAACGAAATCGGGCCCGAGCTACGCGACCGAATCCTCGAAGGCCTCAGGGACCTCGCTTTCGATTCGGATCTTTTTGAGCGCGCGCTGCAGGAGCGTGTCACGGGACTATCGCTGCTTCGTTCCGTGTCGACGCAGGCGGTGCGTGGGCAGTACCGCCGCATGGCACGTGGTGGGGCTCGCGTCACACCCTTCGAATTCTCATACAGGATGCCTCGCGATCGCAGGTCGATTACGCAGCGGGTGGAATTGACGTTTGGGGTGTTTCCCGAAGTTCAGCCACCGACCAACATCCATGTCATCACGGGGCGGAACGGTGTGGGCAAGACCTACCTGCTAAACTCGATGACAGAAGCGTTCTTGGATGACAACGATCGCGCAAAGGGGCGCTTCGTCGTCAGTCACGACGACGAAGACGCCGGCTCATTTACAGGGCTCGTGTCGGTCAGCTTCAGCGCGTTTGACGATTTCACTCCAATCAGCGTTCCGAGGGACAAGTCCTCTGGTCCGCAATACTCAACCCACTCCCCTGTCGTGTTGCAGGAGGTGCCAATGAGTTGCGTCTGGAAGATTCGACGCAACGGACGCACTGTCGTCGCCGAACGTCCAGAAATTGAGACCTTTGGTGAGAACGTGGAAATTCTGACCCGCGAGGTCTTCGGCTTGGAGGTAACAGGGTCCGGCTTCCATAGGATGCTGCGAGATCAGGTGGCGGCGGGTGGCGACTTCGATGAGATCGTCGAACACTTCGTCGGTCAACTTGGCCTCGAAGGCCAGGCGATCGTTCGAGGCCTTATCGCTGCACGCGACGCGAATGGCGATGACTGATGTGGAAATTGCCAAAGCCCGAACAAACGGCCGAAGATGTGTTCACCACGACGATCAGCAAGGTGGCAAATGAGGACCTCAAACAGCGCCTTGTGAGCGTAACCGCTGCAATCGTTGGCGCCTCGATCGAGTTCGATGACGCGGCCTCCAACAATGAGATCCACACCATTGCACCGAGTGCGAACATCGACGGTATTGTAACAGTCAAGGAAATGTCGAGGGTCTACACTGGCAGATTGGCCGCGAAGGGGGCCCCTGGCCGGACCGTCTATGATGAACTAATGGCCGCTCCGAAGCACGGCCGATGCCCGCTCTGTGGCCAACACGTGGTCTCAACCCTCGATCACTATTTACCGAAAACTCAGTTTCCTGCGCTCGCGGTAGCCCCGTGGAACCTGATTCCGGCCTGTCATGACTGTAACAAGGCCAAGTCGGATGTCCGGCCATTGACGGCGAGCGAAGAGACTATCCATCCCTACTATGACGATATCGAAGGCGAGCCCTGGCTTGTCGCTGAAGTCGTCGAAGGTACGCCTGCGGCTCTGCGGTTCCTCGTTTCCCCACCAGCCGGCTGGAGCGAAATCTTGACCTCCCGGGTCCAGCGCCAGTTTAAGATGCTCAATCTGGCGAGCCGATATGCGGCAAAGGCCGCACAGGAACTTACCGAACTAAGCGATCTGATGAACACAAACTATGCAGATGGCGGCGCGGACGATGTGCGCTCACTTCTGCAGAGCACGGCGAACAGCTGTCGGCTGGTAAATGTGAATGGTTGGCGGACGGCCTCCTACCAGGCGTTGGCCGACAGTGACTGGTATTGCCGAGGCGGCTTCGCGGCGGGTGTAGCATGAGGAGGATTATAAACGGGGTCGTGTACGATACCGAAACCTCCGAGCGATTAGCCCGAGGCGACCACGGCGACGACAGGTCGGATGCCTCCTGGACGCTTTACCGGACACCAAGCGGCGTGTTCTTTGAGCTGCTGGCAGGTCATGATGGTGTGTTGGAGGGGTTCTTCCCCCTGACGGACCTGGAGGCGCGAAAGTTCCTAGAGCGCCATGCCAATGATCGGGTCGAGCAGTATTTCGGGCCCGCTCGCGAGGCGACGCGCTCGCTGTTTTCGCGCCGGACGATTATTGCGGCGGCTGACGTTCTGGAGAACCTGACGCAGGCTGAAATCAGTGCGCTGCTCACCGACTTTGGGCCCAGCGTTTACGAGAATATCGGAGGTGGTAGCGCAAAAGCACGGATGGTTGAACTGAAGCAGTTCATCGATAGAAATCCGAGACATCCCGTTGACGATGGACTACTTGAAAACGCGCTGGTTGAACGCGCGGCTGCGCGTCTTCCCGCCGTCAAGCCAGTATATGAATGGTCGAAGCCGACCGTTGAGAAGCCCGAGTTTCAAAGGCTCCGCTACGGACTGGAGCAAGACGGGTTCACAGTATCGGATGGCATTCTCCGGCGCAGCCTTCCCACGGACATTGGGCTCCCGCAAACCGATTCCGAGTTGCTGTTGCTTCTAAAGCAGCATCGGTTTGAGGTGTCGCGTGGTCACCTTGTTCAGGCACGGGATGCTCACGCCCGGGGAAATTGGGCGTCCGCAAACGCTGCTGTCGAATTGTGTAAGTTCGTTTGTGCTTGGGGGCCAAACGGGAAGCGATGCATACCCAAACTGAAGCAACCGCTGTCCTGTGCCGGTTTTGCGTACGGCGTCCGCCACAGCCGGCCAAACGAAGTGCGCCTTGGGCGCCGCAAAGGCGCTGACGGAAATGATGTAGTCAAAAGAATGCATGCCGCGACAGCGACTACATTGTTGTAGCCTTTTCAACAGCGTAGGAATCCGACGGTATTTGGAACGGTATTATCGAACTCATTGATAGAAATTATATAATAATTCAATTCGTTGATGCTCCAGTTGATCATCGAGTGGGAATGATTCAGGCCCACCCAAACGCCGCCTATGTGCAGGCGTCGTTCGGTGACTTGTTGCCTGGCGGTTTCTCCCGGTATCAATGTCGCTGACCTGCAAATATTGCTGATGTAATAGCCCGCTCAAGGCACCCACTTACCCGGCCATGCCGGGTGCTTGCGATTTATCGCATGGTCTGCCCCGAATATCCGTAGTTGTGCCGCGCGTCGAAAATGTTTACTGTTAGGAAATAAAATGGAATCAGCGGGTGGCGGCAACATGGCGAAGACTCAAGCAGCAAGGAAAAATGGCAGATCGCCGGCTCCCGTCAAAACATCGGGTGCGGCGACACTTAGCGCGCTGCCGCGCAGTACTCCCCTCATTCAGGATCCCCACGCCGTTCGCGACATGCGCGAGAACGTGCTCGAAGTCGCGATTGGCCACGAGGTTCGCGCCTTTCGCAAGAAGCTCGGCATTACCGTTGCCGACCTTGCCGCGACCACAGGCCTCTCGCTCGGCATGCTGTCCAAAATCGAGAATGGCATCACCTCGCCGTCATTGACCACCCTGAAGTTGTTGTCGCACGCGCTCGGAGTACCGCTCACCGCATTCTTCCGCAGCTTCGAGGAAGAGCGTAAGGCCGTCTTCGTCAAGGCCGGATCGGGCGTGGATGTGGAACGGCGTGGCACGCGCGCGGGACACCAGTATACATTGCTAGGCCATATCGCTTCGGACACCAACGTCGTTGTTGAACCCTACCTCATTACGCTGACTGAAGACTCGGACGTCTTCCCAACCTTTCAGCATGATGGCATGGAGTTCCTCTACATGCTGGAAGGCGAGGTGGTTTACCGCCATGGCAGCAATCTCTATCGCATGACCCCAGGCGACAGTTTGTTCTTCGACGCCGATGCACCGCACGGTCCCGAAGAACTGACGCACTTGCCGATGCGATACCTGTCGATCATCTCCTATCCCGGCGGGCGCGGAAAAGGCTGACGTAAGCCCGCCAGGAGCGATTTCCCCCTGCAGGACCATGCTGAGGTATTGATCGCCTGGGCCTCAACGGATTGATCTCTACGACCGGCGAATGACTCTGATTAGCGCATGACCTCGAGCCGGAGGTTCGGAAAAGATCATGCGCAAAAATCAAGCACTACAACCCAAGAGCGCGCGCGGCGCTGTTGCGACCGCCATTCAAGCGTGCTCGACTGGCCACCAATTGGGCGCCTTTGCGCATTTGGACGACCGTCGCCAGGCGCCTCGATTTCCACGGCTTCCTTAATAGTTGGCGCGCCGACATGCCACGCGCGTCGGCAAGACCTGCGGCCGTTGAAAAGGATTACCGGGCCTCCTTCCACCTCAGGCCGTCATGTTTTTCTACAGGAAAAAAAAATTCATGACAGTTGAATTGTGACTGGGAACCTGCTAGGCATTGCCATGGGTAACAATCAATCGAGGTGACCGGGATATGTGTGGGATTGTTGGACTCTTTCTGAAAGACAAATCACTTGAGCCGCGACTGGGCGCCCTCCTGTCGGAAATGCTGGTCTCATTGACCGACCGCGGCCCTGACAGCGCCGGCATAGCCATATATGACGGCGCAGCAGCGAAGGGGCGTGCCAAGATCACCATTCAGTCTTCGGCTCCCGCAGTGGATTTCCCTGGTCTCGAAGCCGAGCTTGGCAAGAAGATAGAAGCCAAAGTTTCGTCGACGGTGAAGTCTACCCACGCCGTCCTCGACATCCCTGCCGGCAAGCTCGACGAAGCCCGTGCCGCGATCGCCGAACTGCGCCCGAATGTGCGTGTCATGGGCGCCGGCGAAGCGATCGAGATCTACAAGGAGGTCGGCCTGCCGGCCGAAGTGGTCAAGCGTTTCGACGTGACCAAGATGACCGGCAGCCACGGCGTCGGCCACACGCGCATGGCGACCGAATCCGCCGTAACCACACTGGGCGCGCACCCCTTCTCGACCGGCCCGGACCAATGCCTGGTGCATAACGGCTCGCTGTCGAACCATAACAATCTTCGCCGTGAACTGATCCGCGACGGCATGCGCTTCGAGACCGAAAACGACACCGAAGTCGCCGCCGCCTATCTCTCGTCCAAAATCGCTCATGGTCAGAACCTCGGCGAGGCGCTGCAGAGCAGCCTCGACGACCTCGACGGCTTCTTCACCTTCGTGGTCGGCACCAAGAACGGCTTCGGCGTGGTGCGCGATCCGATCTCCTGCAAGCCCGCCGTCATGGCCGAGACCGACCAGTATGTCGCCTTCGGGTCCGAATACCGCGCGCTCGCCAACCTGCCCGGCATTGACAATGCGAGGGTTTGGGAACCGGAGCCGTCCACCGTCTATTTCTGGGAGCACTGAGGATCATGAATATTTCGAATGTTGCCACGGCGCCATCGCGTGAAATGGACTTCGCGCGGCGTGTCTTCGACCTTGGCGAAAATTCACTGCGCGAGCTCAATCAGGCGCTGCACAATCTTGGCCCCGGCTCGAACGAAACCTCCTGGGAAGTGCTCAACCCGAAAGGCAGCCATTCCGTCGCCGTCGGTGTCGACCAGCCGGTCGCTATCGATGTGCGCGGCAGCGTCGGCTATTACTGTGGCGGCATGAATGCCGGCGGCGCCATAACCGTGCACGGCTCCGTAGGCCCGGGCGTCGGCGAGAACATGATGTCGGGCTCGATCGTGGTCAAAGGCGATGCCAGCCAATACGCCGGCGCCACCGGCCGCGGCGGTCTGCTGGTCATCGAGGGCAACGCCTCGTCGCGCTGCGGCATCTCGATGAAGGGCATCAATATCGTTGTCCGCGGTAATATCGGCCATATGTCGGCGTTCATGGCCCAGTCGGGCAATCTGGTGGTGTTGGGCGATGCCGGCGATGCGCTCGGCGACTCGATCTATGAGGCGCGGCTGTTCGTCCGTGGCAAGGTCAAGAGCCTGGGCGCGGATTGCATCAAAAAGGAGATGCGTCCCGAGCACATCGCGCTCCTGCAGGATCTGCTCGACCGTGCCGGCATCAAGGATGCCAAGCCGGAAGAGTTCACTCGCTACGGCTCGGCCCGTACGCTTTACAACTTCAACATCGACAACGCTGACGCATACTGAGGGCGACCATGACCTACCACAATCCTCCGACGACGCCGCGCAAGTCAGCGACCTTCGACGACTACGCGATGTCGGAAATCCGCCGCGCCGCGGCAACCGGCATCTACGACATCCGTGGCTCCGGCGCCAAGCGCAAGGTCCCGCATTTCGACGACCTGCTGTTCCTTGGCGCCTCGATCTCGCGCTATCCGCTGGAAGGCTATCGCGAGCGCTGCGACACCTCAGTTGTGCTGGGCTCGCGCCACGCCAAGAAGCCGATCGAACTGAAGATCCCGATCACCATTGCCGGCATGAGCTTCGGCTCGCTTTCCGGTCCGGCCAAGGAAGCTCTCGGCCGCGGCGCAACCATCGCCGGCACCTCGACCACCACCGGCGACGGCGGCATGACCGAGGAAGAGCGCGGCCATTCCAAGCAACTGGTCTATCAATACCTGCCGTCGCGCTACGGTATGAACCCGCGTGACCTGCGCCGCGCCGACGCCATTGAGATCGTCGTTGGCCAGGGCGCCAAGCCCGGCGGCGGCGGCATGCTGCTTGGCCAGAAGATCTCCGATCGCGTGGCGGAAATGCGCACTCTGCCCAAGGGCATTGACCAGCGCTCAGCCTGCCGTCATCCCGACTGGACCGGCCCTGACGACCTTGAGATCAAGATCCTGGAAATCCGCGAGATCACCGACTGGGAAAAGCCGATCTACGTCAAGGTCGGCGGCGCGCGGCCCTATTACGATACCGCGCTTGCGGTTAAGGCCGGAGCTGATGTCGTGGTGCTCGATGGCATGCAAGGCGGCACGGCCGCCACGCAGGAAGTATTCATCGAACATGTCGGCCAGCCGACGCTCGCCTGTATCAGGCCCGCTGTGAAGGCGCTGCAGGACCTCGGCATGCATCGCAAGGTCCAGCTCATCGTCTCCGGTGGCATCCGCAACGGGGCCGATGTCGCTAAGGCGTTGGCGCTTGGCGCCGATGCCGTATCGATCGGCACCGCGGCATTGATTGCGCTCGGCGACAATGATCCGCATTGGGAGGACGAATACCAAAAACTTGGCACGACCGCCGGCGCCTACGACGACTGGCATGAGGGCAAGGATCCGGCGGGCATCACCACACAGGACCCCGAGCTGATGAAGCGGGTCGACCCGGTCGTCGCCGGACGGCGGCTGGCGAATTACCTGAAGGTCATGACGCTCGAGGCGCAGACCATCGCACGTGCCTGCGGCAAAAATCACCTGCACAATCTCGAGCCCGAGGATCTCTGTGCTCTTTCGATCGAAGCAGCGGCCATGGCCGGTGTGCCGCTCGCGGGGACGAATTGGGTACCAGGGCAGGGTGGCTTCTAAAACCAGACGAATGGGAGCAGTAGACAATGAATAAGGCCTTTGAAGCCAAAATCGATCAGTCTGAGGGGACTGATCTCCAAGAGTTCGCAAGGGTTCGCAACGTCAAGTATTTCATGGTCTCGTATACGGATCTGTTCGGCGGTCAGCGCGCAAAGCTGGTGCCGGCGCAGGCCATCGGGGACATGCAGAAGGAGGGCGCCGGCTTCGCCGGCTTCGCCACCTGGCTTGACCTGACGCCGGCGCACCCCGACATGCTGGCGGTGCCGGATGCCTCTTCGGTGATACAGCTACCATGGAAGCCGGAAGTCGCCTGGCTCGCTTCGGACTGCCTGATGGAGGGCAAGGGCGTCGCTCAGGCGCCGCGCAATACCCTCAAGCGGCTCGTTGCTGAAGCCGCCAAGGAAGGCATGCGCGTGAAGACTGGCGTCGAGCCGGAATTCTTCCTTGTCACGCCCGACGGTAAGCAGATCAGCGACGAGTACGATACGGCCTCGAAATCCTGCTACGACCAGCAGGCGGTGATGCGTCGCTATGACGTTATCGCCGAAATCTGCGACGCCATGCTCGACCTTGGCTGGCAGCCCTATCAGAACGACCATGAGGATGCGAACGGCCAGTTCGAGATGAATTGGCAATTTGACGATGTGCTGGCCACAGCCGACAAGCACTCCTTCTTCAAATTCATGGTCAAGTCGATTGCCGAAAAGCACGGCCTGCGAGCGACCTTCATGCCGAAGCCCTTCCAGGGCCTCACGGGTAGCGGTTGCCATGCCCATATCTCGGTATGGGATCTCAGCGGCAAGACCAATGCTTTCGCCGACAAGGAAATGGAGTTGGGTCTGTCGGAAAAGGGCAGACACTTCCTGGGCGGCATCATGAAGCATGCCTCGGCGCTGGCCGCGATCACCAACCCGACGGTCAATTCCTACAAGCGCATCAATGCGCCGCGCACCGTTTCGGGCGCCACCTGGGCGCCCAACACGGTGACCTGGACCGGCAACAACCGCACCCACATGGTGCGCGTGCCCGGTCCCGGCCGCTTCGAACTGCGCCTGCCCGACGGCGCGGCCAACCCCTACCTGATGCAGGCGGCCATCATCGCCGCCGGCCTCAGCGGCATCCGCACCAAGGCTGATCCAGGTCAACGCAGCGACATCGACATGTACAAGGACGGACACACCGTCACGCATGGCGCCAAGCTGCCGCTCAATCTGCTCGACGCGCTTCGCGCTTATGACGATGACGCCGAGTTGAAGGCTGCTATGGGCGAGGAATTTTCCGCCGCCTACATCAAGCTCAAGACCCAGGAGTGGAACGCCTACGCCTCGCACTTCACCCAGTGGGAGCGCGACAACACGCTGGACGTCTAGCTGTTTGCCAGGCCCAGCGTCCGATCTACGAATTGGGCGCTGGGCGCACCACATGACATTTCGCCGGAACAACTGCGATGAAATATTCGATCTTTTCGCTCGCCAAGGCGGCACTGTCCGGACACAAGGGATGGACGCGGGCGTGGCGCGATCCGGCACCCAAGAGCCGGTATGACGTGGTCATCATCGGTGGCGGCGGCCACGGACTGGCGACGGCCTATTTCCTCGCCCGTGAATACGGCATCCGCAATGTCGCCGTGCTGGAGAAGGGCTGGATCGGCTCCGGCAATGCCGGCCGCAATACCACCATCATCCGCTCCAACTACGGCCTGCCCGGCAATACCGGCTTCTACGAATTGTCGATGAAGCTGTGGGAGCGCATGGAGCAGGACCTCAACTACAACACGATGGTCAGCCAGCGCGGCATCATCAACCTCTACCACTCCGACGCGCAGCGCGATGCCTTCGCCCGCCGCGGCAACACCATGCGAATCAACGGCATCGATGCCGAGTTGCTCGACGCCGAGCAAATCCGCAAGGAATTGCCGTTCCTGAACTATAACAATGCCCGCTTCCCGATCATGGGCGGTCTCTTGCAGCGGCGCGCAGGTACCGCTCGCCATGATGCCGTCGTCTGGGGTTATGCGCGCGCCGCCAGTGAAGGCGGCGTCGACATCATCCAGAATTGCGAGGTCACCGGTTTCGTGCGCGACGCCAGCGGCAGGGTGACCGGTGTCGAGACCTCGCGCGGCAGGATCGGCGCCGGCAAGGTCGGTATGGCGGTCGCCGGCTCTTCGTCGCGGGTCGCGGCGATGGCCGGCATGAAGCTGCCAATCGAAAGCCACGTGCTGCAGGCCTTTGTCTCCGAGGCTATCAAGCCGCTCATCCCGGGTGTCATCACCTTCGGCGCCGGCCACTTCTATGTCAGCCAGTCGGATAAAGGCGGGCTGGTCTTCGGCGGCGACCTCGACGGCTACAATTCCTATGCCCAGCGCGGCAACATGCCGGTCATGGAGGATGTCTGCGAGGGCGGCATGGCCATCATGCCGATGATCGGCCGCGTGCGCATGCTGCGGCAGTGGGGTGGCATAATGGACATGTCGATGGACGGCACGCCGATCATCGACAAGACACCGGTCGACGGGCTCTATCTCAACGCCGGCTGGTGCTATGGCGGCTTCAAGGCAACGCCGGCATCGGGACTCGTCTTCGCCCATCTTCTGGCGCGCGACGAACCGCATTCGGAGGCCGCGCTGTTCCGCCTCGACCGGTTCCGCCGTGGCGCGACGATCGATGAAAAGGGCCAGGGCGCCCAGCCGAACCTTCACTGAAAGAGAGACCGGTTGAATGCGTATTGCATGTCCTTTCTGCGGTGAGCGTGAGAACGGCGAGTTCACCTATCTTGGCGATGCCTCGCCCAAGCGGCCCAACTTCGCCGTCGATGGCGGGGAGAGCCCCGAACGTGTCGAGGATGCTTTCCACGACTACGTCTACCTGCGCGACAATCTGGCGGGTGTGATGCGCGAGTATTGGTACCACGGCGGCGGCTGCCGTTCCTGGCTCGCGGCCGAGCGCAACACCGTCACCCATGAATTTGTTTCCGTGACGGCGGCACCGGGTGCGGGCGCTGCCTTGGCGGCGCGGGCAGGAGAATGACCATGTCGGGGTATTCGCAATCCGAGCCGCTCGCCAGAACAGCGCGGGAGGAGGCCAGCATCCGCACGGCGGTCACGTCCGCCAGCCAGTCGCACCGGCTGCCCGGTGACGGCATGATCGACCGACGGTCGCCGCTCCGGTTCTCCTTCGACGGCAAGGCCATGACCGGATTTGCCGGCGACACACTGGCTTCCGCACTCGTCGCCAATGGCGTCAAGCTCGTGGCGCGGTCGTTCAAGTATCATCGCCCGCGCGGCATCGTCACCGCCGGTTCTGAGGAGCCGAGCGCGCTGGTAGAGATGCGCACCGGCGCCCGACGCGAGCCGAACACGAGGGCGACCACGCAGGAACTGTATGACGGGTTGATCGCGAACAGCCAGAACCGCTGGCCATCGCTGCGTCACGACTTGATGTCGATCAACCAGTTGTTCGCGCCGATCTTCGTCGCCGGATTCTACTACAAGACCTTTATGTGGCCGGCGAAGTTCTGGGAATCGATCTACGAGCCGATGATCCGCCGCGCCGCCGGTCTCGGCAAGAGTGCCGAATTGCCTGACCCAGACCACTACGACAAGGCCTGGGCTCATTGTGACGTGCTGGTTGTCGGGGGCGGTCCCGCCGGCCTGTCGGCGGCGCTTGCTGCCGGCCGCGCCGGGTCGCGTGTCATTCTCGTGGAAGAGGATACCTTGCTGGGCGGTCGTCTGCTCGGTGACGGCGGCGAGATCGATGGCATGGATGCCAGGGAGTGGCTGCGTAGCACAACACGCGAACTCGTTTCTCTGCCCAATGTCCGGATCATGACCAGGACGGCCCTGTTCGGCGTCTACGATGGTGGTACCTACGCCGCGCTCGAGCGCGTCAGCGACAACGTCGCGATGCCGGATCGCCATCAGGTGCGACAGCGGCTCTGGCGCATCGTCGCAAGGCGATCGGTGGTGACCGCCGGTGCGATTGAACGACCGATCGTCTTTCCTGGCAATGATCGGCCAGGCGTCATGATGGCCTCCGCCGTCCGCACCTATGTCAATCGCTTCGCGGCTCTGCCAGGCAAGCGTGTGGTGTTGTTTACCAATAATGATGATGGCTGGCGCACGGCCGAGACCATCCAGCGGGCTGGCGCCCACATCGTGGCGGTGATCGACCCCCGCCGCGAGGTGCCGGCGCAGCACCGGAGGCTTGTCGATACTTACGATCTGCGCGTGCTTGCTGGCGTCGTGTCCGATGTAAAGGGCGGCGTTGACGGCGTCCGCAGCATCGTCGTGACCAACGACAGAAATGGCCAGACGCAACGGGTCGAAACTGACTGCCTTGCCGTTTCGGGAGGGTGGAATCCGAATGTCGGCTTATCTTGCTTCCATCGTGGCAAGCCGATCTGGCGCGAGGACATCGCGGCCTTCGTGCCGGGCGGTGCGCCAAAGGGGATGGCCACGGCTGGTGCTGCCAATGGCGAGCTCTCACTCGGCGCCTGCCTTCGCGACGGGCATAGCGCGGGTGCCAAGGCGGCCGCCGAATGCGGTGCCGCCGGAAAGCCGGGGGAGGCATCGAAAGCCGACGAAGAGGGCTACGGAATCGCGCCGCTCTGGCATGTCAAAGGTAAGGGCAAGGCGTTCGTCGACTTCCAGCACGACGTTACCGCGTCCGACGTGACGCTGGCGCAGCGCGAAGGCTTCGAGAGCGTCGAGCATTTGAAGCGTTACACCACGCTCGGAATGGCGACCGACCAGGGCAAGACGTCCAACATCAACGGCCTCGCAATCATGGCGGAAGCGACCGGCCGCACGATCCCGGAAACCGGCACGACGATCTACCGGCCGCCCTACGCACCCGTCGCCATAGGCGCCTTCGCCGGCCATCATCGCGACGAGAACTTCCATGCCTGGCGGTTGACACCGTCGCATCATTGGGCCGCCAAGCAAGGCGCGGTGTTCGTCGACACCGGGCTGTGGAAGCGTGCGCAATGGTACCCGCGTGCCGGCGAGAAGGACTGGCTGGAATCGGTAAGCCGCGAAGTGCTGGCCGTGCGCAACGGCGTCGGCTTCTGCGACGTCTCCACGCTCGGCAAAGTTGACGTCCGCGGCGCGGATGCAGGTGTCTTCCTCGATCGCGTCTATATCAACGCCTTTTCCTCTCTCGCCGTGGGCAAGGCGCGCTATGGCCTCATGCTGCGCGAAGATGGCATCGTCTATGACGACGGCACGACCTCGCGGCTCGCCGAGGATCACTATTTTCTCACCACCACCACTGCCAAGGCCGGTCTGGTGATGCAGCATCTGGAATTCTGCCGGCAGGTATTGTTCCCGGACCTCGATGTTCAGCTGACCAGTGCCACTGACCAGTGGGCGCAGTTCTCCATCGCTGGGCCGAACGCCCGCAAGCTGCTGCAGGATCTGGTCGACCCGTCGGAAGATCTCACCAACGAGGGCTTCCCATTCATGGGCGCCCGTGAAGTCAAGCTGCGCGGTGACGTGATTGCTCGGCTGTTCCGCATCTCGTTCTCCGGCGAAATGGCCTTCGAGATTTCGGTGCCGGCGCGCTACGGCGCGGCGATGGCCGAGAACCTGATGATCGCTGGCAAGCCCTATGGCGTAACGCCTTACGGGACTGAAGCGCTCGGCGTCATGCGCATCGAAAAGGGGCATGTCGCCGGGCCCGAGCTCAACGGCACGACCACCGCTGACGACCTTGGCCTTGGTAAGATGATGTCGAAGAAGAAGGACTTTATCGGCCGTGTCATGGCCGGGCGCGAAGCGCTGATTGCGCCGAACCGGCAGGTGGTCGTCGGCGTCAAGCCCACGAACAAGGCGCGGCGCCTGCGTTCCGGCGCGCACGTTGTCCCCAGGGGCGAGACCCCTGGGCCGAAAACGGATCAAGGCTATGTCACCTCGGTCTGCTTCTCGCCGGTGCTTGACCAGTGGATCGGCCTTGGTCTGGTCGAGCGCGGGCGCGAGCGCATCGGCGAGATCGTTCGCATCCATGATCCGCTGCGGAGCGAGGACTACGAGGCCGAGATCTGCAGCCCGGTCTTCTACGATCCCGAAGGAGTGCGTCAGCGTGGCTGATTTTTCCTGGAACACCCAATCGGCGCTGGAGAAGGCGCTCGTCCCCGGTCGTCACGGCGTGGCCGGCACGCAGGCAGGCGTCACGCTGGAGGAAGTGCGCGACATCAGCCTCGTTCAGGTGATGGCGCGGCGCGGCAGAGCGGCCGAGACCGCAAAGGCCGCCAAGAAGCTATTTGGCATTGAGCCGCCCCGTGCTCCCGGCGCAGCAGTGGCCCGGAATGCTACGCTGATCTGGTCTGGCCCAGACCAGTTCATTGTCTTCTCTGCACGACAGGCAGACGGACAATTTGCCAAAGTGTCAAAGGCGTTTGCCGGCATCGCGTCGCTCTCCGATCAGTCGGACGGTCGCTGCCTCATCCGGATTGGCGGACCTCGCGCTCGCCAGGCGCTTGCGAAGTTCTGCTCGTTGGACCTGGATGACAAGGCGTTTCCGCTGGGCGCCGCGGCGACAACCTCGATCGACCATACGGCGATGAATATCTGGCGCGGGGCTGATGGCTTGGATGGACACCCCGTCCTCAACATGCTCGTCTTCACCAGCTTCGCCGACAGCCTTTGGCACACGATCCTGGACTCTTCCCTTGAATATGGGGTTCAGGCATCCTCGGCTCACGCCGCATAGTCCTGCTGAGCCGTTTGCACCTCGGCTGAGACAAACCCATTTCGACGCGGCGATTCGCCGTTGCGCATTGACCGCGCAGCGGTGGTTTCGCTGTTGTTGTGTTGATCTGACTTAGCCGACATCCTGGCAACCACCCCCAACAAGAAAGTCTTGGCACGATGTGCCAAGACTTAAAGGGCGCTCCATGGTCTAGCGCCTTGGGGAGAGCGCGGATTTCCCTAGAACAGGCCCTCGATCTGACCCTGTTCGTTGAGGAAGATCTTTTCCGAGGACGGCGCCTTGGGCAGGCCGGGCATGGTCATGATCTCGCCGCAGATGATGACGACGAAACCGGCGCCAGCCGAGAGCCTGACCTCGCGCACCGGCACGGTGTGGCCGGTCGGCGCGCCACGCAGGTTCGGATCGGTCGAGAAGGAGTACTGGGTCTTGGCCATGCAGACCGGCAGGTTGCCGTAGCCGGCCTGCTCCCAGGCATGCAGCTGGTCGCGGATCGACTTGTCGGCGATCGCCTCGTCGCCGCGGTAGATACGCTTGACGATGGTGTTGACCTTCTCGAACAGCGGCATCTCGTCGGGATAGAGCGGCGAGAACTGCGAGGCACCGGACTCGGCAAGCTTGACCACTCTGTGGGCCAGATCCTCGATGCCCGCGGAGCCTTGCGCCCAGTGCTTGCACAGGATCGCATCCGCCCCCATCGAGGCGACGAAATCCTTCAGTGCCCTGATCTCGGCCTCGGTGTCGGTGGTGAAGTGGTTGATCGCCACCACCACCGGCACGCCGAACTGGTGCACGTTCTCGATGTGGCGGCCGAGATTGAGGCAGCCCTTCTTGACCGCCTCGATGTTCTCCTTGCCGAGGTCTTCCTTCTTGACGCCGCCATTCATCTTCATGGCGCGCACGGTGGCGACGATGACGGCCGCCGCCGGCTTCAAGCCCGCCTTGCGGCACTTGATGTCGAAGAATTTCTCAGCGCCGAGATCGGCGCCGAAGCCGGCTTCGGTGACGACGTAGTCGGCAAGCTTGAGCGCCGTCGTGGTGGCGACGACCGAGTTGCAGCCATGCGCGATGTTGGCGAACGGGCCGCCATGCACGAAGGCCGGGTTGTTCTCCAGCGTCTGCACGAGGTTGGGCTGGATGGCATCCTTCAAGAGCACGGCCATGGCGCCGTCGGCCTTGAGGTCGCGGGCATAGACCGGCGACTTGTCGCGGCGGTAGGCGACGATGATGTCGCCGAGGCGCTTCTCGAGGTCCTTGAGGTCGGTGGCAAGGCACAGGATCGCCATCACTTCCGAGGCGACGGTGATGTCGAAGCCGGCCTCGCGCGGGAAGCCGTTGGCGACGCCGCCGAGGGAGCAGAGGATCTCGCGCAGCGCCCGGTCGTTCATGTCCATGACGCGGCGCCAGGCCACGCGGCGGATGTCGATGCCGAGCTCGTTGCCCCAGTAGATGTGGTTGTCGATCAGCGCCGAAAGCAGGTTATGGGCGGTGGTGATGGCGTGGAAGTCGCCGGTGAAGTGGAGGTTCATGTCGTCCATCGGCACCACCTGGGCGAGGCCGCCGCCGGCCGCACCGCCCTTCATGCCGAAATTCGGGCCGAGCGAGGCCTCGCGGATGCACACGATCGCCTTCTTGCCGATGCGGTTCAGGCCGTCGCCGAGCCCGACCGTGGTGGTCGTCTTGCCTTCGCCGGCGGGCGTCGGGTTGATCGCGGTGACGAGGATCAGTTTGCCGTCCTTGTTGCCCTTCACCGATTTGATGAACTCGGCCGAGACCTTCGCCTTGTCGTGGCCGTAAGGCAAAAGGTGCTCGTATGGGATACCGATCTTGGCGCCAATCTCCTGGATCGGTTTTTTCTTGGCAGCGCGAGCTATTTCAATGTCGGTTTTGAATTCGGCCATGGGTCTTTGCCTCGAGATCGGGTTGCGGGGAATGTATGCTGTTTCTAGAACTGTGGCCTCGGCAGGTTGCTGGCGAGGTAGGCTGAGGTCAGCGTGTTGGCCATCAGAAGCGCGATCGTCATTGGCCCGACGCCGCCGGGCACGGGCGTGATCGCGCCGGCACGGTCCGCCGCCTCAGCGTAGGCGACGTCGCCGACCAGGCGGTTCTTGCCATTGCCCTTCTCCGGCGCGGTGACGCGGTTGATGCCCACGTCGATCACAGTGGTGCCTGGCTTCACCCACTCACCCCTGATCATTTCCGGCCGGCCCACCGCCGCCACGAGGATGTCGGCGCCACGACAAAGCTCGGGCAGATTCTTCGTCCGGCTATGAGCAACGGTAACGGTGGCGTTCGCGGCAAGCAGAAGGTTGGCCATCGGCTTGCCAACGATGTTGGAGCGGCCGACGACGACTGCATTGAGACCGGAAAGATCCTTGCCATGCACGCGCTCGATCAGCAGCATCGAGCCGGCCGGTGTGCAGGGTACGAAAGCCGTCTCGAGCTCACCGGTGCCAAGCTTCCCGACATTGACAAAGTGGAAGCCGTCGACGTCTTTCTCCGGCGCAATCGCCTGGATGACCTTGCCCGCATCGATGTGATCCGGAAGCGGCAGCTGCACCAGAATGCCATGGATCGTACGATCACGATTCAAGATATCGATAAGATCGATCAGGTAGGCTTCGCTGGTGTCCGCGGGTAGCGTATGTTGCAACGAATTGAAGCCGCATTCCTTCGCCGTACGCGACTTCGCAGCCACATAGACCTGGCTTGCCGGATCCTCCCCGACGATGATGACCGCAAGACCGGGCGTTACATCCTTCGAAACAGCCAGGTCGTTGCTCGCGCTTGTGACCTTTGCGATCACATCGGCGGCAACAGCCTTGCCATCGATCACTTCAGCCATCGCCTCTCTCCCTCTTGAGAATGAAATACGGCATCGCATTGCCGTCGAACGTCGAAAATCAAGTTGCAAAACCCTGCAATTATTCGGGCTGAAAGTCAACTATAAGGAAAGAAAAATTCATATGAAGAAAAAGAAGTTTTCGCCTCGTCTGCCTCGATCAGTTGGCGGCAGCTACGCCAGGCCTTTCACGGATCAAAAAGGAAGTCACCGCCTGGCCCTTGCAGGCGGTGACTAAGCAACCGCGGTTCAACGCGGCCGGGAGGAGGGAACGTTCCCCGGTTCAAAGATGATCAGGCTCTCGCCGATCACAGTACGAAGATCCGGTCGGCGATCAGCACCACGATAAGGCCGGCCGCCAGCGTCGCGTAAGGCAGGAGTCCGGCTTTCTTGGCTCTGAGATCGGTGGATTTCATGCCGAGATCGTCCAGCATGTGATCGGGGAACTTGCCGCCGTCCTGAATGTAGTGCCGGAAGCAGAATACCGGGAGGATCAGTGCCGCGGTGATCAGGCCGGCCCACAGCGCCATCGGATTCCAGACCTTGGCGCCGGCACCCATGAAGATGGCGTTGACATAGGCGAAGATCGCCCCGATCCCCAGCAGCCAGGTCGGCGCCTTCCAGGGCCGCTCGATATGGCCGTTGTCGATGCGGTGGATCCAGCCGGCGTTGAGGTTGAGGAAGTTGAAGATGATGTAGCCGCAGTTGGACACCGCGAGGATGAAGAAGAAGCTCGTCGCGTCGGCCGAGGCGATGGCCAGCACGATAAGGTTGAAGCAAAGGTCGGTCCACATCGCCCGCGTCGGCGCGCCGTGCTCGTTGACGTGGCTCAGATAGCGCGGCAGCCAACCGTCGACGGAGCCCTGGTAGAGCGTGCGCGAGGAGCCGGCCATCGCTGTCATGATGCAGAGCACCAGCGCCAGGATCATCAGCATCACCAGCAGGCTGTGAATCAGGTTACCGCCGCCGACCATGCTGGCCAACGCATCAGCGACGCCCGAGCCATCGACGATTGGCGTCGCCAGCATGCCGTTCAAGCCCAACACGCCCTGGAAGGTGAACGGAACCAGGATGAACAGAAGCATACAGAGCAGGCCGGAATAGAAGATCGCCTTGAAGGTGTCTGTGCCGGGGTTCTTGAACTCCGACGTGTAGCAGACGGCGGTCTCGAAGCCGTAGGTCGACCAGGCGGCGATGAACATGCCGCCGAGCGCCAGCGTCCAGCCGGCGATGTTCCAGGTGCCGGGATCAGGCGCATAGGCGGCGGCCAGCGGGACCAGCGGCGAGAAGTTCGCCCAGTCGATCTGGCCGGTGAAGATCGGCACGACACCGACGATCAGCATCGGGATGATGACGAGCAGGCCGATATACTTCTGCACACTGGCGGTGCCCAGGATGCCGCGGTGCTGGATGGCGAAGATGATCAGCATCAGCACGGCGCCGATGAAGAAGGTCGCGTTCAATGAGAAGCTGACGGGCCCAAGCGTGTGGCTGAAGAGCGACCAGCTGCGGATCGCAGGCGTTGCGGCAGCCGTCACCGCCGCGATGGCGTCGGCCGCGCTCGTCCCGGCATGCGTCCCGATGTAGGCAATCACCTGCGGAGAGCTCTCGGTGAAGACCGGAACCGGCGCCAGCGCATTGAGGATGTAGGCGGCGGCGATGGAGCAGCCGAGCGACAGCACCGGCGACCAGGCGAACCAGTTGCACCACACCGACAATGGCGCGATGAACTTCGAATAACGCAGCCAGGCGGTCGCACCATAGACCGAGGCGCCGCCGGACTTGTTGGGAAACAGACCGGCGATTTCGGCGTACGTGAACGACTGCAGGAAGCCCATGATCATGGACACGGTCCAGATCAGGAAGGCCAGCTTGCCAGTCGTTCCAGCAATGCCGCCGATCGAAAACAGAACGAGGGCGGGGACGCCGCTTGCCACCCAGAAGGCGCCTCGCCAGTCAATGCTCCTATGCAACTGCCCCGCGGCTTCCACCGCGTAAGTGTCAGATAAAGCGCTCATGGCCTTTTTTCCCATTGTTAGAGGTTGAGTGTTCCTGCGATCCGGCTTCCCTTTGCCGGTTATTCTGTTTCCTACCAGGCTTGTTTTTTTCATTTCAATAAAGGCTGTTGACGATCCTCCGTATCGTCAGGCGCTTCCCACCCCCATTCCCCTAGATCGTTGACCAGCGTCAGTGCGACACGGCGGAATGCCAGGCGCATCTTGTCTACCTGCGGGCCTGAAAGCCGCATTTCGGTGATGGCTCGATCCATGAGAGCCAGCCAGTCCTCGGCGTCGCCCGCCGAGATCGGCACATGCGCGTGCATGAGACGGACGTCCATGTGCCCGTGCTTTTCCAGATAGTGACGACGCCCGCCGAGAAAGCCGCACAGAAAGTTGAACTGTTCCTCGCGGGCATGATTGACGCCGTGTCCGCGAAAATGCAGTCGCAGCAACGCCTCTCCGCGAGGATCGGTCTCGATCAGGTCGTAGAAGCAGTCGACCAGACCGCGCAAAGCCGTTTCGCCGCCGATCTGCGCAAGAAGAGTTTCCTTGGCTGCTACTGGTTCCATATGCGTCAGGACTGTGGACGGGTTTTCTTGGGATCATAGTGCGATAGCGGGACGATCGTGGCCGGCAGCCGCTTCTGGTGCCCGTCGAGCTTGCCGATCTCGACCTGCGTGCCGACATCGGCATGGGCCACGTCGATGCGCGCCAACGCAATGTTCTTGCCGAGGATCGGCGAACGCATCGACGATGTGACCTCGCCGATCTGCGCGCGCCCAAGATGGATGCAGTCGCCATGGCCGACCGCGACGGCCCCTTCGATGTCAAGCCCGACTATCTTGCGCGATGGATGCTCCTTGCGCCGGATCAGTGCGTCGCGCCCGATGAAATCGTCGGCCTTGGACTTGAGCGGCACGGTGAAGCCGATGCCCGCCTCGAATGGGTCGGTCTGATCAGAGAAGTCATAGCCGGCGAAGATCAATCCGGCCTCGATCCGAACCATATCGAGGGCGGACAGGCCCATTGGCGTCAATCCGTGTGCCGGCCCCTCGGCCCAGATCGCGTCGAAGACCTCGCCCGCGTGCCTGGGGTGGCACCAGACCTCGTAGCCCAGCTCGCCCGTGTAGCCGGTCCGCGACAGCACGACAGGTAGGCCCTGGTCATCACCGATGCGGCCAACGGTGAAACGGAACCAGCCGAGTTCGGCGATCGACGGCTGATGCGGCGGCGTCCAGATCACCTTCTTCAGCAGCTCGCGGCTTTCCGGCCCTTGCACGGCAATGTTGTGCAGTTGGTCGGTGGAACTACGGACCAGGACGTTGAGGCCGAGCTTTTCCGCCTGTTCGCGCAGCCATATGCCCGAATACTCGTCGCCGCCGACCCATCGGAAATTGTCCTGACCGAGGCGGAACAACGTGCCGTCGTCAATCATTCCGCCATGCTCGTAGCACATGGCGGTATAAACGATCTGGCCGACCGCCAGCTTCTTCACGTCACGCGTCAGCGTGTACTGGAGCAGCGCTTCCGAATCCGGCCCCGTCACCTCGAACTTGCGCAGGGCAGAAAGGTCCATCAGCACCGACTTCTGCCGGCAAGCCCAGTACTCCTCGATCGGCCCGGCTTCTGCGTAGCGGTTGGCCAGCCAGTAGCCGCGATATTCCACGAAGTTGCGGGTCAGCTTGGACAGGCGGTCGTGAAACCCGGTTTCCTTGGTCATCTTCGGCTCCGAATCGGGAGTGGCGCGGATCGCCACGGCGCGTTGGAATTTCTCCGCCCCTGAATAGGTGCGCACATGGATGTCGGTCGGATTCCAGCCATTGGCCGCCGTCGTGTCGTCAGGGCAGGCGGAGTTGACGCAGACGAGGTCGGTCAGCGCCCGCAAGAGCACGTAGTCGCCCGGCCGCGACCACGGCTCGTCGGAATACATGACGCCATGCGCGTCGACCCCGGTGTTGAAGAAGAAGTTGGCCGCCATCCAGCCGCCGCGCGGACCGACGCCGTATGAGCCGAGCGCCTTGTTGAAGTTTTCCGTGCAGTTGATATGGCCGGGATAGCCGATATCGTCGTAATATTTTGCATAGCACGCCAGCGAGAAGGCGTCGTGGCGACCGCAAGTGTCCTGCACGACCTCGACCAGCGGCAGGAAGTCCTGATCGTAGTACTTCGAATGCAGGCCAGGCAGCGGATAGGCATGCCCCATCGCGCTGCGCGTGGCGGTGACGTCGAGCGCATGCTCATTTCCGCTGTCCAATTTGCGTGCCGAGAAGCATTGGAAATCGGTGCACTGGCGTCCGTCGACATCGATGATCTGAATGTAGTCCCCGGCTTTGACGAAATAGGCCTCCGCCGTCGATGAGTGCACGCGAAGCTCGAGAACCGGATCGGCAAGCGGATCTGGCAAATCCCGGGAGGTCTCACGCAAGCGAACCGTCGCGCGCCGCACGAGGACGCTCAGGGGCGTTGCAGTCTTCTGGTCGTCCGGCGCCATGTCGGTTCCCGGCGCGGCGATGACGAGCCAGCCGCCGCGCTGGACGGTCAACTCGACTTGGGTCTTCGGTGGCGTTGTCGCTTCGAAGAAGCGAATCCCGCCCGCCGCAGCGAGGTCGATACCACGGATCTCCAGCGCCGTGCGCAGCCGTTGCAGGCTGCGGTCCTGACTGACTAGCAGCGCCTTCAAACCCGCAGCATCCGAGTTCGGACCATGGCCGACCATGCCGGCGTCAATGCGGCCCGACGCGTCGGCCACGACCACCTCGCAGATTTGGCCGCCCTCATCATTCGTTACGGTGATGCTGTCGCCTGCCGCAATGTCGATCAACATCGCTCCGGCGCCGCTGACGATGTAACGCTCGGTGCCGGCCGGTAAGGTCAATCCTGCGGGACGGATGATGCGGCTCGCCTGCGGCGGTCCACCGCGGACGGGAGGGTAGATCGTGTTTAGCATCGTTTCCTCCTCGCTGAGCTGGGGCTCAGCTGCTTCGTCGGCTACGCGGTCATCGACAACCTGTGTTGGGATACATCTGTGCAGTTCAGGCCCAGCAGCGCCGGGTCCATCAGGTCGGCGTGCCCGTCCTCTCGGGCGGACAGTCGTGTCTGATGCGGAGCGCATCCGTAGGCTTCGCGATAGACTTTGGAAAAGTGCGACGGCGAGATAAAACCGCAAGCCACCGCAACTTCCACGACTGGCAAGTTGGTGCTCACAAGAAGCAGCTGCGCGCGTTCCAGACGCAGCTCCATGTAGTATCGGTTCGGTGAGCGCCCCAACTCTCTGTCGAAAAGCCTTTCGATCTGCCGGCGCGATATTCCGCTTAACGCGACAAGATCGTCGACCGGCATAGGATCGTCCAAGCTTTCCTCCATCAGGCCAATGACCTTCATCACTGCCTTGTGGTTGAGCTTGACACGAGAATGGAGGGGCAGGCGCTGTCGCTCCCCGGCTGAACGCATTCGGTACGCGATGGCTTTTTCGCAGACGCGGTTGACGACGACTGAGCCATGGTCGCGTTCCACCAAGTTCAGGAACATGTCGAAAGGTGCATCCCCACCCGAACAGGTATGCAGATCTCCATCATGTTCAAAGGCCGTCTGGGTGGACTCTATCCCCGGAAACTGCTCGCAAAATAAAGGAAGCTGCTCCCAGTGAACGGCGCACCGACGCCCGTCCGCCAATCCAGCCCGCGCGACAACGACGGTGCCACTGCCGATGCAAACGACTGGAATACGGCGCATGCGGCATTCCCTTAGCCAGGCATCGAGCTGCCTATTTGGGCGGGGGATGCCGCTGCCGCCGCAAATCACCGCGGCTGACGTTGAGTTTGACTTTTGGGTTCTCTCGCGTTCAGCTCTCAACGTGGAGTCGATGCCGACGGTCATTCGGCAACTCGACATCACGGGTTGCCCGTCTTCAGATATGACTTGCCAGCTGTAGACGGTTTTCCCGATTGCTTCGTTGGCTAACCGCAGCACTTCGACCGCGCAAGAGAACGCCTGAAGCGAGAAGCCAGGCAAGAGGTAGAAACTGAACGACCTATGTGCGGTCTGTGTAGTCAGCATCCCGGCTCCTCCTTATTTTTGCCCTACTCAGCGTGTGCTGACCAGGGCCCGTCTCGTCATCTGCCCGGAACTGCTCCCAACGCGGCAAGGGGAAGTGAACGGTCCGCAGGGCTTCTGGAAAAGTCGCTGGGCAACGAAGCTCAGTTGCGCAGATAACTCTGCATTGTGTCGTCCAGCGCGTCTTTCCACGGCGTGTGATGCTGCGGCGCCATGGTACCGGTCATGACCGATTTGTAGCTGTTGTTGCGGAAGCCCATGATGTCCTTGGCCTTATGCTTCTTCCATTGGAAGAAAGCTTCGTCGGCGCCGTCGACATCAAAGCTTGGATAGTCGGTCTCGGCGATCAGCTCCTTGATATAGCTGCCCTGGTAGCGGATCGCGTCATAGCTGTCCTCTCCCGCATCCTCGGCCGCCACCCGCTTCTCGACGTCGGCAATCAGCTCGTCCTTGGATGCAGGCAGCTTGATCCTGCCGAGGATAACGTCGCGCGCCCACCAGGCCTGCGCATCGAACATATTGAAGGTATACCACTGGTCCTGCATGCCGAGATAAAACAGCGCCGGATTGTGGACGTAGACGACACCCTTGTAGAGGTCAGCCGTGGCCAACCTGTTCGCGGTGCGCAGCCGCAATTCGTCCGACATGAACGGGAAATGGTGCTTGTAGCCGGTACACAGGATGATCGCGTTGACGGTCGCCGTCGAGCCATCCTTGAAGGTTGCGACGTTACCTTCGACCTTGGTCAGCAGGGGCACCTCTTTCCAGTTGGCCGGCCATTTGAAGCCCATGGCCTCCGTCCGGTGGCTGACCGTGACGGACTTGCAACCGTACTTCCAGCACTGGGAACCGATATCCTCGGCGGAGTAGCTGGTTCCGATGATCAGTATGTCCTGACCGACAAATTCTCGTGCATCGCGGAAGTCGTGAGCATGGAGGATACGGCCATTGAATGTCTCGAATCCGGGGAATTCCGGCACGTTCGGAGTCGAGAAATGCCCCGACGCGACGATCACGTGGTCGAACTCTTCCGAGTAGGATCGGTCATTGGGAAGATCGTGCACACGCACGGTGAACTTGCGGGTCTCAGCGCTCCAGGTCACATACCTGACAACCGTAGAAAAACGGATCCACGGGCGGACGCCAGCCTTCGTCACGCGCCCTTCGATGTAGTCAAACAACACGGCCCGGGGCGGATAGGAGGCAATCTGCTTGCCGAAGTGCTCCTCGAAGGAGTAGTCGGCGAACTCGAGGCCCTCCTTCGGGCCGTTGGACCAGAGATAGCGATACATCGAGCCATGCACCGGCTCGCCAAATTCGTCCAGGCCCGTGCGCCAGGTGTAGTTCCACAACCCTCCCCAATTCCTCTGCTTTTCGAAGCAGACGATTTCGGGAATCTCGGCACCTTTCTGCGCCGCGGACGCAAAGGCGCGCAACTGAGCCAAGCCGGACGGGCCGGCACCGATGACGGCAATCCGTTTCTTCATCATGATTCTCCCATTGGTCTGAACCGGTTTTTGCTGGATTGGTTCTTTTGGTTCAAACCAGTTATGATCGAAACGGCAAACTTGTCAACTAATATTCATGGAAGGAAAATGAATTTGCACCGGAATTGGCCTCGGTCTATGAACGGTCGGTGAGGAGCGCCCATGAACGCCGCCAGCCTAGTGCAACGACTTGCAGTGAACGCCCAGGTCAAACGGCTGGGCGTCGGCGCACAACGAGTAGTCAAAGTAGGCTTTCTCGGGCCGCTCAGCGGGCCTGTCAGCTCTTGGGGGCTGCCGGGACTGAACGGCTGCCGCATCTGGGTGGACTGGATCAATCGCACTGGCGGAATGCTCATCGGCGGGACGCGGCACAACGTCCAACTATTGGCCGAGGACTGCGGCTATGAACCCGATCGGGCAGCGGTAGGGGCTCGGCGCCTCGTGCAGGATCACGGGGTAGGGCTGCTGATGATGCACGGAGGCGACACGTTTCGTCCGGTCCAGAACTATCTCATGTCGCGCAAGATCCTGACCTCGACGCTGCTGCCGAGCGATCTTTCGCCCGACACGCCGTACCTGATCGCGCCCAGCGAGATCCACCCCCTCTACAACGTCACGGCAGTCGAATGGCTTGGACGCAACCGCCCCGACCTGCGCCGCGTTGCGATGTGCAGCCAGACGGATGCGCTGGGCCTGCCTTCGCTGGCTACCTATCGCGCCGCCTTTGCGGCCGAGGGGATCGCGTCGGTGGGCGAGATACGCTACGCGCCGGAGGCCACGAACGCCGACGAAATCCTGCGCGCAATGCTGGCCGGCAATCCCGACATTTTGTGTTGGTGCACGAGCTATGAGCCAATGGTTCACGCGCTGACCGAGGCTGCTTTCCGGTCGGGATTCCGGGGGCAGATCATTTCTTGTACTGCCGACTATTATCGGCGGCTTGTCGACCGGACATCGATCGATTTCATGGAGGGCTTTCTGTTCCAGTTCCCGGATTTCGACGATCCGGAGCTTCGCGACAAGGCCTTCTTCTTCAATCGTCCAGCCGAGTTCTTCGCGGAATACAACCGGCGTTTCCCGGACAGCTGGAGCGCGGTTTCCTGGGAATACGTTGCCACGCTCGACCTTTGGCATGCGGCGGTCGAGAAAGCTGGAACGGCAGCGCCTGTCTCCGTTCTCGCAGCGATGAAGCATGGCGGGCTCGGCGAACATGCGTTCGGGATGGCGCAATGGGCGGGCTCGGAGCTATTCGGGAATGACAATGCCCTGATCGGCGACTGGCCGGTCGTACGCATTACGAATGGCCAGGCGCGTATTGTAGCCTTTGGATCGGTCCCGGCTTGGCTGCAGAGGCACGGCGCCCGGTTGCGCGACGAAATGCGCGCGCTTGGGCTGATGTGGGATCAGCGTCATTCCAGTGCCTCCGGAGAGCTGCGCATCGCTGCCGAATTGGACTGACCGAGGCTCAGTCTTCCTGCAGAAGCAGCTTTTGTTCCTCAATCAATAGCAGCTTGGTGAATTCGACCGCACTCTCGATATCGCGGGCGATGATCGCGTTGAGCAGCGTGTTGTAGCGGCGCTGGTAGTCCTGTATTCGCCTGGGTGTCAGATGCCGCCGGTTGAGGGCGGCGCGGAAGCTCTGGCGGCGAGCCTGGAGCAACAGATCGTAGCATGACGTCAGCAGCGGATTTCCCGCGCCGCGGGCTACCTGGCGGTGGAATTCGTCCTCGAGCCGGGCGAACTCCGCCGCTTCGGTTTGAACCGCTTCCATGGCGGACAAGGTCTCGCTCAGTCCCTCAATGGCGCGCGGCGACATGTTGATGATGGCGAGCCTCATCATGTCGGGTTCGATTATTCCGCGCATCACCAGGAGGTCGAGCGGGCTTGTCTCGGCAGCAATACCGCCGGTCGCGTCATCCGGGGCTGCCTGACCCTTCACGAAGCTGCCGCTCCCGGCACGCCGGCGTATGAAGCCATGCTTCTCGAGTATGTCCAGCGCTTCGCGAACCGTGTTGCGGGCGACGCCAAGTTCACTGGCCAATGTCCGCTCCGAGGGCAGTCGCTCGTCAGTGGTGTATTGCTGAGAGCTTATTCGCGCCAGCAGCGTGTCCACCACGACACGAACCGTGGCGGTGATTGAATGGTCCGCGATCAGTGCCAAGGCAGCCTCATGTTTCGATGACATCTGCGACGTTCCTTTCGACATCCGAAAGTTCGCATCCATTTGCGATGGTTCTGGTTGGCCACGCAAGCCACGGCCGATGACCGCGCCCTTCTGGCGGTCGGGTGATTCTGATCGCCAATTCGGCGTTTCGGCGTCTGTTTCGCGCAAGTGTCTCGCTCGCCATTTCGGTTGGCCTTCGGTTCTTCCTTGCCGCGATGTCCGATCGGTCATTTTTGCTCTCAGGTAAAAAATTTTAACGGGGAGTATTGATTTCAAGAACCAGTTCTCGCAAACTGGTTCAATAATTGGTATAAAAAAGGGGAATGCAATGACCAATTCCTGGAGATTTTCCACGCTCGCCGATCGCCATCGCGCGCTAGGTTCGAAGCTTGAAGACTGGAGCGGCATGGGCACCGCCTGGCAGTATGCGGGCGACCCGGAGCGCGAATATCTGGCGATCCGCACCAAAGCCGGCCTTATGGACGTCTCCGGTTTGAAGAAAGTCCATTTGAACGGCCCCGCGGCGAGCCACATCATCGACCGCGCCACGACCCGCAACGCCGAGAAGATCATGCCCGGCCGTTCAGTATACGCGACCATGCTGAACGACGCCGGCAAGTTCATCGACGACTGCGTGATCTACCGCATGGGACCGAACAGCTGGATGGTCGTGCACGGCTCCGGCGGCGCCCACGAACAGCTTACCATGGCGGCTACCGGGCGCGACGTCGCCATCCGCTTCGATGACAATCTCCACGACCTGTCGCTGCAGGGGCCGCTCGCTGTCGACTACCTGCAAAAGCATGTGGAAGGCATCCGGAACCTGAACTACTTCAGCCATATGCAAACCTCGCTTTTCGGTCTGCCGGTGACGATTTCGCGCACTGGCTACACCGGCGAGCGCGGCTACGAAATCTTCTGCCGCGGTCAGGATGCTCCTGCGATCTGGGATCGGATCCTGGAGGAGGGCGCAAGCATGGGCATCATCCCCTGCCGGTTCACGACGCTCGATCTGCTGCGGGCCGAAAGCTATCTGCTGTTTTTCCCTTACGACAATTCGGAGAAGTATCCTTTTGAGAACGAAGGTCCCGGCGACACGCTGTGGGAACTCGGGCTCGACTTCACCGTCTCGCCCGGCAAGGTGGGCTTCCGCGGGGCCGAGGAACATTATCGGCTGAAGGGCAAGGAGCGCTTCAAGATCTACGGCGTCAAGCTCGAAGGCACGACGCCGGCCGAGGAGGGCGCGCCGCTGTTCAAGGACGGCAAAAAGGTCGGCGTCGTGACGATGGGCATGTACTCCAGTCTCAACAAGCACAATATCGGCATTGCCCGCATGCCGGTGGATTGCGCGGTCGACGGAGTGAAGATGACCGTTCAGAATTCCACCGGCGAAATTCCCTGCGTCGCCCACTCGATGCCGTTCTTTGATGCGGAAAAGAAACGTCGCACCGCCAAGGGATAGGTCGCGGTGAGAGGTCGCAGACGGGATTCAAGCCCGCAAACCAACCAAAACGGAGCCGAGGGTTAAAGTCAGTGTTAGAAGGCTCGATTCTAAGCCGTCCCGTCTATGACGTGCTGGAGATACGGCCGGGCAGGCTGCATTTGATGGTCGCCGACGCTGAAGGGGCGGAAGCAATCCTCGATTTGGCTGCCTCTGCGCCCTCCGATTTCTTCGCTAGGGCCCACGTCATATACATTCCCAAAAGGGCCGGGGACAAGTTCGTTACCAAGTTGGAGCAACTGGCCCCAGCCCAACTCTATGTCGGGCCAAGCTATGAGGCCGCGCTTCCACGGCTGAGGCGGGTGCTGGCCGGGGCGCATATGGGCCTGCAGGTCTATCTCGCGGGAACTGAAGGGCTGGTGGGACAGGCGATGTTCGAGGCCACGGAGGCCGGCATTCCGCATTCCGCCATCCAGACGGAACATCGCGGCTCGACGGCACGCCGTGTGCAGTGCGTGCATTGCAAGGGTATCACCGAAGACGTGACACACGATCCTTTCCAATGCGCCCATTGCGGGCTGCATCTGTTCGTGCGCGATCACTATTCGCGCCGCATCGCGGCCTTCCAGGGCGTGCGCGTCGATGCGGAAGATCCCGGTAACATTCCGGAATCGGTGGAGCGGTTCAGATGAGCGCAGGCGCCGCGAAAATACCCGTCAGGGTGGCTGAGGTCACGCCGGTCAACGAGCTCGTCACCCGGTTCAGGTTCGTGCGCCGTGATGGCGGCTTGATGCCTACTTTCTCGGGCGGCGCGCATACGGTCGTGGAGATGAACGACCGGGATCGCGTGCGCCGCAATCCCTACTCGATCATGAGCGATCCCGGCGACCGGGAGGGCTATTCGATCTCGATCCGCCGCGACGACAACGGAAGAGGCGGTTCGTTGTTCATGCACCGGCAGGTGAGGCCGGGGATGGAAATGGTCATCTCCAACCCGGTCAATCTCTTCGCCCTGGATTTGCGGGCGCGAAAGCACCTGTTGCTTGCCGGAGGCATCGGCATCACGCCGTTCCTGGCGCAGATCAAGCAACTAAGCGCCATGAACGGCAACTTCGAACTGCACTACTCCGTGCGGACCGCATCCCTTGGTTCCTACGCGGACGAGCTGGTGGCCAACTATCGCCCGCGCGTTCATCTTTACCACGACGACCGGGGCGAGCAGATCGACCTGCCGGCATTGCTCGACGGGCAGCCGCTCGGCACCCATGTCTATGTCTGCGGCCCCAAAGGTATGATCGCCTGGGTGCGCAAGACCGCGACGGCGCTCGGATGGCCGCGCGAGGCGGTGCATCACGAAGAATTCCTTGCACCTGCCTCAGGCAAGCCCTTCGAGGTCATGCTGGCGCGCTCGAACAAGACGATTCAGGTCGGCGAGCACCAAAGCCTGCTCGAAGCGATCGAAGCAGCCGGCGTCGAGGCGCCATATCTGTGCCGCGGCGGAGCCTGCGGTCAGTGCGAGACGGACGTCCTCGAGTATGAGGGAACGTTCCTGCACAAGGACCATTGGCTGACGCCGGCGCAATGTGCCAGCGGCACCAAGATCATGCCTTGCGTATCACGCTTCGAAGGCAAGACGCTGGTGTTGGATCGATAGCGAGGAGGACGCTGCGATGACTATCATCTTCAAGGAAGAAACCTTTCACGACGATTTCACCTTCCGCAACTCGCCGGAGGCGGTCAAGCGCTTCCCTTTCCCGTTCCCCGAGGACAGCTACATGTACTCGGTGAATCTGGAGCCGCATAAATCATACCGCCCGGGGAGCGTCTACGAGCGGACCTTCGACGTCGATGAGCACTACGTCTCGGAGATGCGCGACCGTGCCCGCGTTTTGGCCGAGGATCCGTTGCGCTGCCAGTCGCTGCCGCACATGACCTTGGCCGGATGGGACCTGCTCGAGCTGATCATGACCTCGAAGGCGGAGGAGTATCCAGAGCTTTTCGAGCTGCACCGCGACGGCGCCAAATGGCACTGGATCAACCGTCCGCTGGGGATCGAACAGAAATTCACCTTCCTCGATGAGACCACGTTGCCCTGTGGTCCGATGGAGTACATCACGCGGCAGACCCAGGGCGACTTTGCGGTGCTCGACCAGCGCGACGACAACCTGTGGATGGACGCCGGCATGGTGACGACCCAGGCCGACTGGAGCCTCGATTTCGACATCGGCATGAACTTCTTCGAGTGGCACGCCCCGGTGCCGAAGGCGCACGAGATGGGTATCTTCCAGCGCGCCCTGAAGTTCCTCCTGAACGTGCAGCAAGGCTCGCCGGCGCGGCGCCTGAACTGGACGATGACCGTCAATCCGCTGCTGGATACAAGCCCCGAAAACTATCACAAATGGGGCGTGATGAAGAAAGACCTGACGCTCGAGAACATGGGGCAAATGATGCATTTGCGCGTCGAGCTTCAGACCTTCTTCCGTCTCCCGCGCTCGAATGCCCTGGTGTTTCCGATCCGCTGCTACCTCATCAAGCTCGACGAACTGGTGACGGTGCCGAAATGGGCCAGGCGCTTCCATCGCGTCATCCGCGACCTGCCGACCGAGCTTGCGACCTACAAGGGCTTTGTCACCAATCGGCCCAAGATCGTGGAATGGCTGTCGCGATATGACGACGGCGCCCCGACGTCGCCGGGCATTTGGCCGGACTGAGCAAGCCGTGTCCGCTGGCGGCCCAAGCCACGAAAGCTGGTGAGCTCCCTGCTCCCATGAAGCCGCATGGTGTTTGCCACGCGGCTTCAAGCGCGACGCACTGAAACGGATTCAGGCGACGCGCTTCAAGTCTTTGATTTGATGCACGTCGTCTTCCCAAAACCGCTGCGCACTTTTGGGCGACATGCATTGACGAAGTCCTGCGCATTCTCTGCCACGGAGATTGAGCCCGCCACTTTGGCTGGCCGTTTCCTGCTCCAGCCCCTTTGGATGACCGCCACGTTGTCCGCCGAACCTGGCGCTGCAGTATGCAGTCGCAAGCTCGTGTCCGGCCCGCCAAAAAATGGTTTCGGTTCGCGCCGAACAGGCTTCCAGCGAAGACGGCCTGTCAGCGCCCAGGCAATGATTTCAAGGGTTCGTTTCGATTGCCTGGCGTTCATCATCCGGCCGGGTAGGCAAAAACCTATCCGGCCAACAGGTCATTTCTATCCGGGCAGGTGTTGTTGGTAGCCGGCCATCGATCGATGCTCCTTTCATGACAATCGCGGGTCAGCCGCTTATCGAGGAGGATTTCATGGCTGGGTTCACCCACCTTTTCATCCCAGGACCCACCAACATCCCGGAAGAGATCCGGCAGGCCATGAACCTGCCGATGGAAGACATGCGCGCCGCCTCCTTCCCCAATCTCACGCTGCCGCTGTTCGAGGACATCAGACGGGTCTTCAAGAACGAGACCGGTCGTGTCTTCATCTACCCCTCGTCGGGCACCGGCGCCTGGGAAGCGGCGATGACCAACGTGCTCAGCCCCGGCGACCGGGTGCTGATGTCGCGCTTCGGCCAGTTCTCGCATCTATGGGTCGACATGGCCGAGCGCCTCGGCTTCGACGTCGACGTCATCGACTGCCAATGGGGAACCGGGGTTCCGCTGGATATTTATGCCGAGAAGCTGCATGCGGACAAGGCCCACCGCATCAAGGCGGTCTTCTGCACCCAGAACGAAACGGCGACCGGCGTCACCAGCGACGTCGCCGGCTGCCGCGCCGCGCTCGACGCCGCGAACCACCCTGCGCTGCTCTTCGTCGATGGTGTCTCGTCGATCGGCTCGATCGACTTCCGCCAGGAGGAATGGCGCGTCGACTGTGCCGTCTCCGGCTCGCAGAAGGGCTTCATGCTGCCAGCCGGCCTTGGCTTCCTGTCGGTCAGCAAGAAGGCGCTCGCCGCGTCCAGGACCGCGACGCACCGGCGCTGCTACTTCGCCTTCGAGGACATGATCCGCACCAACGACACCGGCTACTTCCCCTACACGCCGGCCACGCAGCTCCTGCGCGGCTTGCGCGCCTCGCTCGATCTCATCGCCGAGGAAGGGCTGGACAACATCTTCGCCCGCCACCATCGCCTGGCCGAAGGCGTGCGCAAGGCGGTCGATGCCTGGGGGCTGAAGCTGTGCGCCAAGCAACGCAAATGGCACTCCGACACGGTGAGCGCCATCCTGGTGCCCGAAGGCATCGACAGCGCCGACGTCGTCAAGCGCGCCCATCGGACCTATCAGACATCGCTCGGCGGCGGCCTCAACAAGGTGTTCGGCAAGGTCTTCCGCATCGGCCATCTCGGCTGGCTGAACGAGGTGATGGTCTGTGCTTCGCTGTCGGCGGCCGAAATGGCGCTGCTCGATTGCGGCGTGCGCCTTGCGCCGGGCTCCGGCGTGGCGGCGGCGATCGAGCATTTCAGGCGCACCGCTGCGATGCCGGTCGCCGAGGCGGCGTGAGGAGCAGACGATGAGCCACACCATCAACCACCTCAAGAAGCTCAGGCTCCAGCGCAGCGAGCTGGCGGTTCCGGGCTCCAGCCCGGAAATGATCGACAAGGCGGCGAACAGCGCCGCCGACTTCGTCTTCCTCGACATCGAGGACGCGGTCGCGCCGCCCGACAAGGAACGCGCCCGCAAGAACATCATCCAGGCGCTCAACGACATCGACTGGCGCGCCAAGGGCAAGACCGTCTCGGTGCGCATCAACGGCCTCGACACCCATTACATGTACCGCGACGTGGTCGACGTGATGGAACAGGCCGGCGATCGGCTGGACACGATCCTGGTGCCGAAGGTCGGCGTGCCGGCCGACCTCTACATGGTCGAGGCCATGGTCAACCAGATCGAGATGGCCAAGGGTTTCAAGACCCGCGTCGGCCTCGAGGCGCTGATCGAGACGGCGCTCGGCATGGCCAATGTCGAGGCGATCGCCGCCACCCCCGGCAGGCTCGAAGCGATGCATTTCGGCGTCGCCGACTATGCCGCCAGCAACAAGGCGCGCACCGTCAACATCGGCGGCTTGAACCCCGACTATCCCGGCGACCAATGGCATTTCGCCCTGTCGCGCATGACCGTCGCCTGCCGCGCCTACGGCCTGCGCGCCATCGACGGACCGTTCGGCGATTTCTCCGATCCCGAAGGCTACAAGGCAGCCGCCCGGCGCGCCGCGGCGCTCGGCATCGAAGGCAAGTGGGCGATCCACCCTTCGCAGATCGCCTTGGCCAACGACGTCTTCTCGCCGCCGGAAAAAGAGGTCACGCGCGCTCGTCGCATTCTCGAGGTGCTGAAGGAAGCGGAGGCGCTCGGCAAGGGTGCGGCGGCGCTCGACGGCAAGATGATCGACGCCGCGTCGGAGCGCATGGCGCGCAACGTGCTGGTGGTGAGCGAGGCGATCGAGCGCGCCGGCCAGGCGCAGGCCGCCGCGCAGTAGGAATTACCGGGAGGACAACATGGACATTCACGAATACCAGGCCAAGGAATTGCTCGCCAGCCACGGCGTGCACGTGCCGCGCGGCGGCCTCGCCTACAGCCCCGAGCAGGCGACCTACCGGGCGCGCGAGATCGGCGGCTCCAAATGGGTGCTGAAGGCGCAGGTTCATTCGGGCGCGCGCGGCAAGGCCGGCGGCATCAAGCTCTGCTCGAACGACGAGGAGATCTCCAACGCTGCCGAAGGGATGCTCGGGCGCAAGCTGGTCACCCAGCAGACCGGCCCGCGCGGCAAGCTGATCTCGCGCCTCTATCTCGAGGAAGCGGTCGACATCGCCCAGGAGCTCTATCTCGGCTTCGTGCTCGACCGGAAGGAAGAGCGCGTCATGATCGTGGCTTCGGCCGCCGGCGGCATGGAGATCGAGGACATCTCCGAAAAACAGCCGGATTCCATCATCCGCGCCACCGTCGATCCCGGTGTCGGCATGCAAGGTTTTCAGGCGCGCGAGATCGCCTTCGGCCTCGGCCTCGAGAGCAACCTGATCGGCAAGGCGACCGAAACCATCCTCGGCTGCTACCAGGTGTTCCGCGACTACGACGCCTCGATGCTCGAGATCAATCCGCTGGTGGTGACCCGCGACGGCAATCTCGTCGCGCTCGATGCAAAAATGTCGTTCGACGAGAACGCGCTGTTCCGCCGCCCGGAAATCTCCGAGCTGCGCGACAAGAGCCAGGAAGACCCGCGCGAGACCTTCGCCAGCGACCGCGGCCTCTCCTATGTCGGGCTGGACGGCAATATCGGCTGCATCATCAACGGCGCCGGCCTTGCCATGGCAACGATGGACATGATCAAGATCGCCGGCGGCGAGCCGGCCAACTTCCTCGACATCGGCGGCGGCGCCTCGCCCGAGCGGGTGGCGAAGTCTTTCCGCGCCGTGCTCGGCGACAAGAATGTCGAGACCATCCTCGTCAACATCTTCGCCGGCATCAACCGCTGCGACTGGGTCGCCGAAGGCGTCATCAAGGCGATCCGCGAGGTCGGCGTCGACGTGCCGCTGGTGGTGCGGCTCTCCGGCACCAAGGTCGAGGAAGGGCGCAAGATCCTGGCCGATTCCGGCGAGAAGGTGATCGTCGCCGACACGCTGGCCGAAGCCGCCGAAAAGGCCGTCGCCGCGTGGCGCGCGGCCGCCAAGAACAAAAAAGCAGCCTGAGGGAGGTCGAGAAATGGCAATCCTGCTCAACCGCAGCACGCGCGTCATCGTTCAGGGTTTTACCGGCAAGATCGGCAGTTTCCACGCCGAGGACATGAAACGCTACGGCACCAAGCTGGTCGGCGGCGTCACGCCCGGCAAGGGCGGCCAGACCCATCTCGGCCTGCCGGTCTTCAACACCGTCAAGGGCGCGGTGCGCGAGACCCGCGCCGAGGCCAGCATCGTCTTCGTGCCGCCGCCCTTCGCCGCCGATTCGATCATGGAGGCGGCGGATGCCGGCATCAAGCTTTGCGTGTGCATCACCGACGGCATTCCCTCGCAGGATATGATGCAGGTCAAGCGCTACATGCGCCGCTATCGCTTCGAGGACCGCATGCGCCTCGTCGGCCCGAACTGCGCCGGCGTCATAACGCCCGGACAGGCGCTGATGGGCATCATGCCCGGCAATATCTATCTCCCCGGCCGTGTCGGCATCGTCGGGCGCTCCGGCACGCTGGGCTACGAGGCGGCCTCGCAGATGAAGGCGTTGGGCATCGGTGTGTCGACCAGCGTCGGCATCGGCGGCGATCCGATCAACGGCTCGTCCTTCAAGGACATCCTGAAACTGTTCGAGCAGGACGACGAGACCGACGCCGTGGTGATGATCGGCGAGATCGGCGGACCGCAGGAGGCGGAAGCCGCGATCTGGGCGCGCGACAATATGAGGAAGCCGCTGATCGCCTACATTGCGGGCTTGTCTGCCCCGAAGGGCCGCCGCATGGGCCACGCCGGCGCCATCATCTCCGCCTTCGGCGAGTCGGCGCAGGAGAAGGTCGAGATCCTCAAGGACGCCGGCGTCGTCATCGTGCCGACCCCGGCAGCGTTCGGTGCAACGGTCGCCGATGTCCTGAAACAGAGGCTGAAGGCGGCTTAAGTCCGCGCCTGGCCCGGCCGAGGTGGTGCGCAGAAATCGCTGGCAGCATCGCGAACTGCTGGACTCGTCCGGCGGTTCGCCGTGCGATTGCGCAAATTGAGAGGTAATGAATGAAGCCGCGTGTGATCGTAACCCGCCGCTGGCCGGCCAAGGTGGAGAGGATCCTGGTAGAACGGTTTGACGCCGTGCTGAATGAAGATGATGTGCCCCTGACGGCAGCGGAACTCGCAACGGCGTTCCAGACCTATGACGCAATCCTTCCGACGGTCAGCGATCGACTGCCTGCCTCGGTGTTTCCGTCTGACCGCTGTCGCACTAGACTGCTCGCCAATTTCGGGGTCGGTTTCAGCCACATAGATGTGGCGGCTGCCCGCGAACGCGGCATCGCGGTGACGAATACACCGGGAGTGCTGACGGACTGCACGGCGGACATCGCGATGAGCCTGCTCCTGTCCGTCGCACGCCGCGCCGGGGAGGGCGAGCGGCAACTGCGCGCCGGCGGCTGGAAGGGATGGTGTCCAACGCATCTCATCGGCACGAAGGTCTCAGGCAAGAAGCTCGGGATCATTGGCATGGGACGCATCGGCAAGGCCATGGCACGTCGAGCGCATTTCGGCTTTGGCATGGATGTCGTCTTCTACAACCGTTCCAAGATTGACGACGACGAGACCCGATCAATGTCTGCCCGGCAACTTCCTTCCATCGAGGCGCTGCTCGGTGAGTCCGACTTCGTCTCGCTGCATTGTCCCGGCGGAGCCGAAAACAAGCATCTGATTGACGAAGCAAGGCTCTCAATCATGAAGCCGAGCGCTTTCCTCATAAATACGGCGCGCGGAGATGTAGTCGACGAGACCGCCCTCGTCCGCGCGCTCGACAAGGGAATGATCGCCGGCGCCGGACTCGACGTCTATGCGGAAGAACCGGCAGTGCCCCGAGGCCTGGTTGAGCGGGAGAACGTGGTTCTCCTTCCCCATCTCGGCAGCGCGACCGCAGAGACACGAGAGGCGATGGGCATGAAGGCCCTGGACAATCTCATCGCTTTCTTCGACGGCAAACCCGCTCCGGATCGGGTGGTGTGATGGTGCTGCCCGGCCCTGCGCCGGCATTTATGGACCTCCGCAAGCAGGCGATCGATCTGTTTCGGATGGGCGTCGCCGCGGCCGAGCCGGGCCCTGCGGTTGTCGCTGCGCTGGAACGGCACTCTGAGCGGCTTGAAAAGGCCAGGCGCGTCATCGTTATCGCCTTCGGCAAGGCGGCTTGCGCGATGACTTGCGCGGCATTGCCGCTGATTGGCGGCAAGCTGCACAAGGCCGTAGCTGTCACCAATGCCGAAAATGCCGTGGCGATCGATGGCGTGGCGGTCATCACGGCCGGCCACCCCCTGCCGGATCAGGGCAGCCTCGATGCGGGCCGCGCCGTCGAGAACCTCGCCCGGTCAGCGGAGCCTGGCGATCTTCTTCTCGTTCTCGTCAGCGGTGGCGGCTCGGCGCTGTTATGCGCACCCTCGGCCGGGCTGTCGCTGGCCGACAAGATTTCGCTCAACGACACCCTCATTCGTTCGGGCGCCGACATTCGGGAAATCAACACTGTCAGGCAGCATTTTTCGCGCCTGAAGGGTGGACGCTTGGCGCAATTGGCATCGACGGCCGACATATTGGCGCTCATTGTCTCGGATGTGCCCAACGATGACGTTCGCCTGGTGGCTAGCGGCCCTACAGCTCCACTTTATGCTTCCGTTTCCCACGCGCGCAGAGTGCTTTCGAAATATCGTATCGATCCGCCGTTCAAGGGGGCTCTTCTTTCGCCAGATGAGCGCTTTTCAGAAGCGATGTTCGACCGCATCGAGAATGTTGTCGTCGGTTCCAACCGCATCAGTGTTGAAAGCGTGATGGCAAAAGCACGGCAACGCGGCATTCGTGTCGTCAAGGCCACCGACTGGTTGTCCGGCAATGTCCGTGACGCTGCTGGCACGCTTCACGGTATCGCACTCCAACATGCCTGCCATGCAGGACCGGTGGCGGTGGTCGTCGGCGGCGAGACAACAGTCGAGGTCTCAGGCACTGGCAAGGGAGGACGCAATCAGGAACTGGCGCTGCGGTTCGCGCTGGCCAATGAAGAGAAAGCGATCCTCCGCGACTGGGTGTTTCTGAGCGGCGGTACCGATGGCCGGGATGGTCCCACCGATGCGGCCGGGGCTATCGTCGACGCAGGGTCCACGTTCCGAATGCGCAATTTCGGTCAGGAGCCCGCCGTCCTGCTGGCCAACAATGATTCCTATGCCGCGTTGGCAACGTCTGGAGATTTGTTGATGACGAGCGCTACCGGCACCAATGTCGCGGACCTGCAGATATTGTTGATGCAGTAGCATTTCGTCGCATTCCACGCCGTCCAATAACATGAAGCCGCGCCGGCCAGAGCGCGCGCAAGGCCCACGCCTCGCGAAGGCCCCAATCCAACCGTGTGTCGACCTGATCGATTGTACTAGAAGGAAAATTAGATTCATGCTATGAATGGAGATCATTGCGGATCGCGTCGAGCGGGGATCAATGCCGAAGGGTGGTCGAAGCAGGAAAAGCGGTCGGCCAGCATAGGGGACTGCAGGGGAGAAGGCGCAAGAGCCGAAGGCCGGGAACGCGCATGAATGCCGCCGAGTCTAAGATCAGCGCCAATGTGTCGGGACTTAGGTGGAGTGAATGCCCGAAAAGAGCAGATTCAGGATCTTGATCGGAGAGCGCAATCCGCTCGTGGTCGCTGCCCTTGGGGATATGATCTCGCGAGATGACCGCTTCGATCTCGTTGGCAGCGTCCAGGCCGGTGAGGCTTTTCTCCGGGCGGCGTCAGCCTCGACTCCTCAGTTCGACCTCGCCGTGCTCGGGTGGAGATTGTCGGATATGGACGCCGGCGCTGTCATGACGGAGATGCAGCGGCGCAGCCTGCATGCGCGCCTCGTGATCTTTTCCAACGATCACGACATTGCTATCCTCAAGCAGTGCGTGCGCCTTGGCGTTCAGGGGTTCTGCTATCAGTTCGATGACCCGGCGATCCTTTTCGACACCTTTGTCGCGGTCGCCAATGGCCGGATTTGCGTCCCTTACCTGGACGTCTCGAAAATCAACGACACGCCGATGTCGCGACTGACGATACGCGAGCGCGAGCTGCTTTCGGTTCTGGCCGACGGCTGGACCAATCTGCAGATCGCGACCCGCACCGGAATTTCCGAGAATACGGTCAAGTACCACCTCAGAAACCTCTACGACAAACTTGACGTCCGCAACAGGGCGATGGCTGTGGCGCTCTACGCCGGCGAGAAAAATCGAGGGCGCGTTTGAACCCGCCGTGAGGGTTTTGCCATGGCCTGCGTCGCTGTTCTTGGCAATCCTATATGCGGGACAGCCATCACGGCCTGGGGTTACCCGGTCCCCGCCGTGTTCGGCGGCTTTGAAGCAATACGTGACGGCTAGAGCCTCTCCAAGGAAGTCCGGGGTGCTGTCAAGGATAAGCGGGAAGGGCGCCACGGTCTACCCGCGCAGCGAACAGGGGCATCGCAAGCCTTGCTGCGTCAGCGTAAAGCATCCGTCCTGAGGCGCGAACCAGATCCCTGCCGATGATCGCTTCCAGAACACCTTGTGTTCTGAGCGGCATCAGATCGGTGCAGTCGCTCATTCTGGCGAAAACGCTGCTGATCGGCATGGCAATGCCGTGGATCGGAACGAGCGGCTCTTCGTCTTTCTCGCCCCATTCCTCGAGCGCCTCGAGCGCTTCGTGAAAGGCGTTCTGAAGGGTGATCGGCGCATGCCCTTCAAAGAGATCTGGAAACACCTTGTGCATATCCATGTCCAAGTCCCTCCCGAGGTCCCCTTGTGAAACGCGCTGAGCTAGCGGTTAGTGGGATCTGAACCTCAGTCTTAGATGCTTTGCCTTCTTTTCCTATGAGGCAACATCTTTGCATAACAGTTAAATGACGTCCAGATCCAAAACGCGCTGGACCAATGTTGGCAAGATCGTGATTCATGCTTGGTTCGACAGCCCAGGTCGGCCTTGCGGATCATCATTCGGTCGGTGATCCAACCCACCCGAACGAATGGCAAATCTACCCGTCCGGGCGTTTTCAAGAAGGCGGAAAGTCTATCTGCTTCCAGGTGGAGAATCCCGAGATATCCGCCTCATTCGGCAAGCTCGGGACAACGCTTGGAAGAATGGGTGCCGCTTTGAACGACAGCAGACCAATCAGCTGTCACGAGGACGTCAGGAGCCTGCTTTTCAGGCTCCTGACGGCCGTCGTCAGCGAACGGGAACCCGGGATGGGGGATGTTCTGACCGGGCGTGCAAGCCTCGACACCCTCACTGACGCCCAGCGCATTCCTGCCCTGCAGGCGACAGGGATATGGTTCCAGCTCGTCGCGATCGCTAACGAATTGCTGGCAATGCGTTCACGCCGCGAGCTTGAGCAAATGGGCGGCGCAAACGAGGTGATTGGCTCCTTCGCCAATGTCATAGGCGAAATAAAAACCGCCGGCTACCCGGCCGAGGAGATCCAAGCCACCCTCGATAAGCTGAGTGTCGGTCCAACCATGACCGCCCACCCGACGGAGGCAAAGCGAGTCACAGTTCTCGAAATCCACCGGCGCATCTACCGCAAGCTCACCGAGCTCGAGCAGCAGCGCTGGGCACCACGCGAGCATCAGCAATTGATCGACGATCTCAGGAGCGAGATCGAGCTGCTGTGGATGTCGGGTGAGTTGCGGCTTGAACGCCCCTCGGTTGAAAGTGAGATTGCTTGGGGCCTGCATTTCTTCCGCGAGGTGATCTTCGAGGCGACTCCGAAGATCTATGATGCCGTGGAGGAAGCGCTCGCCCGTCACTACCCGGATTACGACCTCAAGGTGCCATCCTTCATGCACTATGCGTCGTGGATCGGCGGGGACCGTGACGGCAATCCGAATGTGACCGCAAGCACTACCGCTTGTGCGCTCAAGGAATCGCGCCAGGCGATTATCGGCTGGTACATCCAGCAGGTTCGCCGATTGGTCACGGTGCTTAGCGTCAGCGCCAATGTCGTCGACATCCCTGAGGACTTCACCAAGGCGCTGGGCCAGGCGCTGCATCGGAGCGGTGCGGCTCGCGAGATTGTGGCGCGCAATCCTGGAGAGCCGCTGCGGCAGTTCGCGGCCGCGATGCTGGATCGCTTGCGGGCCATGCTCGGTGAGACCGCGGCCAAGCCGTATGCCCGCTCGGAATTGCTCAAGGCCGACCTACGCCACGTCGAAACGGTGCTGGCCAAACTGGGTGGCAACCTCGTCGGGCGACGCTTCGTCCGCCCCTTGCGACAGCAGGTCGAAACCTTCGGCTTCCGAACGGTCGCATTGGACATTCGCCAGAACTCGACGGTCGTCAATCGAGTGCTGGCCGAACTTTTCAGACTTACAGACGCGGATCAGGCGCCCGCGCCGGATACGCCACAATGGAGCACGCGCATTCGTACAGCGCTCAGCACAGGCGAACAGCTTGGTATCGACCGGGGGGCGCTTTCCGCGGAGGCGCGCGAGCTCCTTGACCTGTTCGACGTCATTCGCGAGGCCGCGTCTGGACTGAACGGCGGTGCGGTGGGCGCCTTCATCTTGAGCATGACACGCTCTTGCGATGACTTGCTTGCCGTCTATTTGCTCGGCCAATACAGCGGCATGGCCACCGCGCTCGACGGCAGCGGCACAATCGGACTGCGCGTCGTGCCCCTTTTCGAGATCATTGCCGACTTGCGTGCCGCCCCCGACATTTTAGATCGGCTGCTGGCGGTCTCGATCGTACGCCGCTCGCTGCGCGACTTCTCCAACCGGCAGGAAGTCATGCTGGGATATTCCGACTCGAACAAGGATGGCGGGTTCCTCGCTTCGAACTGGGAGTTGAATAAGACGCAAAGGCGTATCCACGCCCTGGGCCAGAAGCGGAAGATCAAGATCAGCTTCTTCCATGGCCGCGGCGGTTCGGTCAGCCGGGGCGGTGCGCCGACGGGCCGCGCGATCGCCGCCCAGCCCGCCTGCACGGTCGACGGAGCGATGCGCGTGACGGAGCAGGGCGAGGTGGTGTCGTCGAAATTCGCCAACCGTGGCACGGGGCGTTACCAGCTCGAAATCTTCGCCGCGAGCGTTTTCGCCCACAGCGTCAAGTCGGCCAACGAGCCCGAACTGAGGGACATTCCCGAGTTCAATGAGGCTCTGGAGGCGTTGACCGGCATGTCGCAGGCATCCTATTCGAGCCTTATCAACGAGCCCGGTTTTATCGATTATTTCCATCAGGCCAGTCCTGTGGAGGAGCTGTCACTGCTCAAGATCGGATCGCGTCCGGCACGCCGCTTCGGGGCTCGCGACATTTCCGACCTGCGCGCCATTCCTTGGGTTTTCGCCTGGAGCCAGAACCGGCATCTGCTGACCAATTGGTACGGCATCGGCAGCGCGCTCAATTCCTTCCTCAATGTTCGAGGCAACGCCGGATTGGAGCTGCTCAGACAGATGTTCGAGCGCTCGCGCTTCTTCCGTCTCATCGTCGACGAGGTCGACAAGGGAATTTACCAGACCGACATGGAAATCGGCCGGCTCTATGCCGGTCTGGTCCAAGATCGCGAGGTGGGTGAACGGATCTACGGCAAGATCGCCACCGAATATCTGCTGACCCGAAAGATGATCGCAGAGGTCAATGGTGGCCTGAAAGTCTCGCAGCGCTTCCCCACCTTCAAGCGGCACTTCGATCGCATTAGGCCGCAGATGGACAGCATACACCGATTGCAGGTGCAGCTCTTGCGCGAGGTCCGCGCACAGGACGGCTCCACCGCAAAACCAAAGCGGGCGGTCAACGCGCTTTTGCTTTCGATCAACTGCATTTCAACCGGTCTTGGCTGGACTGGGTGAATAGCAATCTTGACGCAAGCGTCGCGTCGCAAGGGAGGAGCCTTATGAATATTTCGACCAAGCCTGGCACCAGCTCCGCAGGTCGGTTCTTCCGCGCGGGCGTGGCCATTACGGATCGTGCCGTCGATGACGCCATGAAGCGCGAACTCACACGCCAGCGTGACGAGGTCGAGCTGATCGCTTCCGAAAACATCGTTTCCAAGGCGGTGCTCGAGGCACAAGGTTCGGTGCTGACCAACAAATATGCAGAGGGCTATCCGGGCCGCCGGTACTATGGCGGTTGCCAATTCGTGGACGAGGTCGAGGATCTGGCGCGCGAGCGCGCCAAGACGCTGTTTGGCTGCTCCTTCGCCAACGTCCAGCCAAACTCTGGCAGTCAGGCCAACCAATCGGTTTTCATGGCGCTGATGCAGCCTGGTGATACCTTTCTGGGTCTCAACCTCGCCGCCGGCGGACATCTCACCCACGGCGCGCCGGTCAACCAATCCGGCAAGTGGTTCAATGTCGTTTCCTACGGGGTTCGCCCTGATACTCATCGCATCGACCTCGATGAGGTGCGCGATCTGGCACGCAAGCACCGGCCCAAGGTGATCCTTGCCGGCGGTTCCGCCTATCCGCGCATGATCGATTTCAAGGCCTTTCGCGCGATAGCCGACGAGGTCGGCGCCAAGCTGTTCGTGGACATGGCGCATTTTGCCGGCCTAGTTGCTGGTGGCGTCCACCCCAACCCCCTCGAATACGCCCACGTGGTGACCACAACCACCCATAAGACCCTGCGCGGCCCGCGTGGCGGCATGGTGCTGTCCAACGACGAGGAGATCGGGAAAAAGATCAATTCGGCGGTGTTCCCCGGCCTCCAAGGGGGACCGCTGATGCACGTAATCGCCGCAAAAGCCGTCGCTTTCGGCGAGGCGCTGGCGCCCGAATTCAAGGTCTATGCGGCAAACGTTGTGGCCAATGCCAAGGTCCTTTCCGAGACCCTCGCCGAGGGGGGCGTTGATATCGTCTCGGGCGGTACCGACACGCATTTGCTGTTGGTCGACTTGCGGCGCAAACGACTGACTGGCAAGTCTGTTGAGGCCGCACTAGGTCGAGCCCACATCACCTGCAACAAGAACGGCATCCCATTCGACCCGCAGGGCCCGATGGTGACGTCGGGCATCCGCCTAGGCAGCCCGGCCTGCACCACACGCGGCTTGCTCGCGGAAGAATTCCGTCAGGTCGGACGCCTGACGATGAGCGTGATCGATGGGTTGGCTGCCAATGACGAGGCCGGCAACGCAGCAATCGAGGCGGCTGTGCGCGAGGAAGTGCACGATTTGGTCAGCCAATTCCCGATCTACGACTGATTCCTGGAGCAGCTCAGTTTTGATAGAATTGGTCGTCCAAAAGTTGATTCTCAAGCAACTCCAGACGGAAAGCCGCAACGCCTTTCCTCGCCGGTGAAGCCGAGTCGCATCGCGTGCGGAGTACTTCGGCAAGACGACCGGATTTAGTCTAATCTAGAGCAGGTAAGCGCTCGGTATAATCGCTGAACTGCTCCAGCTTTTTTACGCTATTCCGGACGGAAATCGTTACGCACTTGGCGCGAGTTCGCCCGAGATGTCGGCCAGCGAGCGACTATCAATCGTGACGACGGCTTCAATTCCCACCGAAGCAACGCGAGTGGCAAGGCTTCTGATGGTCGCGCGAAAGATGCGTTCGATCGCGACCTGGTCTGAGGTGTCGCGAACGCGTGCGCGCGAATGCAAACCCATATCAAGGTTCAATCTGTTCAGGAGCATCTCTGCCTTACCGACGCCATCCACTATCTGCACCGCGTCACTTGACAGGAAATTAACTTTGCCTGATATTCCTGTTGGGAAATTAATTTTCCCATACGAAAAAGCGAAACGAAGCCGAAAATGGCCGTCTGGAGGAGAACAAATGGAAGCAACACTCAGTAGAACTGACGAACTCAGCCTCAGCCAGCGTATCGATAGGATGCATGCCCGCGATCGCGCTGGCCTGCTGGTCTTCGTTGTCGTGCTGTGGGGCACACTTCTTTTCGCGCTGTTCAGCGTGTGGCCATTCATTTCGATCCCCGCCATGCGCGTTATCCTGTCGGTAGCGTGCGGATTGGTGCTGGTTTTCAACACCGCGGCGATAATCGCCATGCTGCGCCACTACGTCGAGGACAAGCACTTCATCTACGGACTTGACATCAAGCATCTCGACGAGATGCGCAGGCGTCGGGGCTAAGGAGCTAGAAAATGGCATATCAACCTCCCAAGCAAGGCCTCGCCGGTCAGGTATTCGACGTCATTACCCTGCTCGTGCTGACCGTGGGCGCCCTCTATTTGCCCCTCTACCTGGGCTTTGCCGGCGCCGCCAAAACACCTAACCCCATCGCCAATCCGACCTGGGAAGCGCTTGGTCAGAATGCGACCGAGGCCAAACAATGGGCGGCGATTGGAATTGCCGACCCGGCTGCCGCGAACGACATCATCACCGCGCGCTTCGATTACAGCTTCAACTGGCTGCCGCTGATCGTCATGGCGGTGCTGGTTGTTGGCTATTTTGTCCTGGTCGTGCGGCTTTCCGACAGGGAATACCGCGAAGTGATCGAAGAACGCTTCGATCCCAAGCGGCGATAGGGAGGCGACCATGGATATCTGGAACATTCTCGAATACGTCGCCTGGGCCCTTTCAGCCATGTTTGGTGCGCTGATGCTCATGAACCTCATTCGCATAGACACCACCTACGACAACGAGCTGCTAACCTCATCACGCGAAGGCGAGATCGAGGTGACGGCCGAGCGCCACCAGATCTGAGGGGACGGAAATGGCAAACGTGACTGCAACCGCACCCGCAACCGAGCGACTTCAGCTCCTGCGCGTGCTCGGCCCCGCCCATATCTGGGCCCTCGGCGTCGGCATCGTGCTTGTCGGGGAATATATGGGCTGGAACTTCTCTGTCGGCAAAGGCGGCATGATCGCCGGACTTGCCGCCTGCTGGGTGGCAGGCCTGCTCTACACATGCGTGGCGATGATCGATTCCGAAGTGACGTCAACCATTGCCGCGGCTGGCGGCCAGTACGCTCAAGCCAAGCACATTGTCGGGCCGTTGATGGCCTTCAATGTCGGCCTGTTCCTGGTCATGGCCTACACCATGCTCGAGGCGGCCAACGCGATTACCGTCGGCTATCTGCTCGACACGGTCGCGGGGATGATGGGCCATACCGGCCTCAACCAGAAGCCGTTCATCATCCTTTCCATCATGTTCCTGGCGTGGCTCAATTTCCGCGGCGTTTTGGCTACACTGACCTTCAATCTGGTCATCACTGCCATTGCCTTCCTGGCGATCATTGCCCTGTTCGTCTCGGTGCAACTCGGGGCCTCTGCCGTGCCGATGGACTTTTCGGCGATCACCACAGCCCCGCTGCCCTACGGCTGGATCGGCATTGTCGCAGCGCTGCACTTCGGCTTGTGGTATTATCTCGGCATCGAGGGCACCTGCCAGGCCGCGGAAGAAGTGCGGTCGCCAGCGCGTTCGCTTCCCTACGGTACCATGGCCGGCATCATGACGCTGCTGATTGCCGCGACCATGACCTGGTACGTCTGCTCCGGCCTCCTTCCTTGGGAATATCTCGGTCAGGCCGGAACGCCTCTCTTTGACGCCGCGCGCGTCACGGGTAACACCGGATTGATGGTGCTCCTCTTCGTCGGCACGATGTTTTCGACGCTCGCATCGGCCAACGGATGCATCAACGATGCATCGCGCGCCTGGTTCTCGATGGGCCGCGACCGCTACCTGCCGAGCTGGTTCGGCGCGGTGCACCCGGTCTACCGCACGCCGTATCGGTCGATCGTTTTCCTGGTTCCCATTGCCCTCATCTTCGCGCTTGGCGCGCCACTCGACCAGGTCGTGACATTCTCGATCCTGTCGGGCCTGCTCGGCTACACCTTCATGACCTTCAATATGGTCATGTTCCGGCGCAAATGGCCGCTCGAAACGATCAAGCGCGGCTATGTGCATCCGCTCCACCCACTGCCGACTATCGTCCTGCTGACGCTGTGCGCTGCCGCGTACTTCGCTGTGTTCCTCGGCTACGGCACGCAGCTCAGCGCGATGATGTGCTTCTACATCGTGGCATCGCTCTGGTTCCATTTCCGGCGCTATCGGTTCGTGCGTCGGGGCGACCAGTTCACCATGCCCTGGCCAAAGCCGCGCGGTTACTGAACCTGTCAGACGTGGCGCCGCGCTCTTGCGCCGCCACGTCCTCATCAAGGCGATCTCGATGATCACCACCATCGCTCTTTCCGCTTTCATCGCTGCTGCTGGCGCCTGGATAGGCAAGCGCGCGATCAGCGACCATCGTGCCTCCCTCGCGAAACGCAGGGGCTTCTTGATGAGGCGGCGAGGTCTTTTCCCGATGCGCGGATCAGCTTCGCCCCCGATCACTTTCCCATTCTTGTCAGCCGCCTTGAGGACGGCAGACAGGTGCGGATCGAACTCCTTGCCGACACAATGGTCACACGTCGACTGCCGCAGCTCTGGCTCCGGGTGACACTCAGCGAAGTCAGCGAACGCAGCCGGCCAGCGATTGGCGTGCTCGCCCGCCCGACCGGTGCTGAATATTATTCGCTTGTCCATGACTTGCCTGAATGGATGGCGCCACCACAGATGGACGCATCAGTGTTGATGCGCGGCGATGGTCGCGCCACTGCCTGCCAGGTTGAGCGCGCCATAGCGATCTTCCGTAACCTCTTTTCCGATCCCGCCCTTAAGGAAGCCGTCATTTCGCCGCGCGGTACCCGGGTGATTCGCCAGGTCGCCCAGGGCGAGCGCGGAGCACATCTATTGCTGCGGCAGATCCGCTTTGCAGTCACCACGATTTCCGCCGATCTCGTCAGCAAGGCAGTCGCGGAGGCGCAGTCCTTGAGCGAGGCGCTGGCCGCGGGCGGCGCCATCACTGCTGTCCACGAAGCCGCCTGAGGTCGCCGATGGCCAAGCCAATCAATCCATACCTGGTCCTCGCCATGGCGATCCTCTGCCCCGGGGCCGGTCATTTTGCCGTCCGCGACCCGAGGCGCGGGCTAGCGTTTGCATTCTTCGTGCTTTTCTTTTCGGCGATTAGCTACGTGACGACCACCCCGGATCAATCGTTCATCGGGCGACATGCGTTCGGGTTGTTCGTGTGGGCACTGTCGATCCCAGATGCCTATCGTCGGGCTCGGGTCCTGGCGACGGCGGCATCAAGCGCGAGGCATCAAAGCCGTCTCGCTTGAGCGAAGATACTGCGAGACTCGCGCCGGTTCGTGCTCGCGCCGGCAATCGCCAGGGCAACCCAAGCCGCAACGATGCCTCTTATTGTCGGTATTTCGCCGCGGCGTGCCGCCGAATGGCGCTGCCCAGCGAGGCGTCTTATTCATCGGCGGCGACGGTACTTTCGGCGACACCTTCGAAGCGTTACTGCTCGGCCGAATAACCGAAATTCGTCCCGGCCGATACCGATAGGTCCTGAGCCCTCAAGAATATTTTTGCGGCGATTTTCCCTTTAAAATCAAAAGCGTAACTTTTTGGCGGCCTCGGCGTCGGAGTTTGCGTGCCATCAGAATAAATTTGCTAGATGTTTAGTCCCGGCATTTCCTGGAGCGGATTTAGTCTGAAGCGTTCGGGCTGAGTGGTCCACGCCTTGCAGACGAACTCGTAGGGTGTGAGCCCTTTGAGCGTCTTCAGCCTGCGGGCGAAGTTGTAAGCCGTGACGAAGTCGGCAAGGTGCTGGCCCAGCTGATCGTGGCTCTCGTAATAGAAGCGCTTGACGGTGGCGTCCTTGATGGTGCGGTTCATCCTCTCGACCTGGCCGTTGGTCCACGGATGCTTGGCTCTGGTGGTACGGTGCTCGATGCCGTTGGTGGCGCAGGTGTATTCGAAGGCATGAGCCCAGAAGCGCTCGCCGTTGGCGATGGCCTCTTTGATCAGCGGCACGGCTGATCCTCCTGCGCCGGGCGTGGTGAACTGGATGCCGTTGTCAGTGAGCACGGTGTGGATCTTGTAGGGAAACGGCCGCGATCAACCGAAGCAGGAACTCTCGCGAGACGGCGGTGGTGGCCTTTTCATGCAATTCGACGAAGGCGAACTTCGAGGTGCGGTCGATGGCCACGAACATGTGCAGCTTGCCCTGTTCTGTCCGCACCTCGGCAATGTCGACGTGGAAGTAGCCGATCGGGTAGCTCTTGAACTTCCTCTTCGCCGGCCTGTCACCCTCGACATCGGGCAGGCGGCCAATGCCGTGGCGCTGGAGGCAGCGGTGCAATGAAGATCGCGTCAGATGCGGGATCGTCGGCTGCAGCGCATAGAGGCAGTCGTCGAGCGGCAGTAGCGTGTAGCGCCGGAAGGCGACGATGACCGCCTCCTCTTCGACGAAAAGAACCGTCGACCGCGGCTCTTTCGGTCCCGTCGGAAGGTCGGCTGTTGAGGTCCGCTCCCGCCACTTCGCGACAGTCTTCTGGTTGATCCCGTAGCGCTTGGCTAGGGCTCTCAGGCTCTCTTGACTATGTTGTATCGCTCGACGGACCGCCTCTGTCGTCGTGGCGCTCCCATGGAGAACCTGGCCCATAGTGCCTCCTTCGATTCGGAGGATAAGGATGCCCCATCAAAGCCTGGGATCAAACACCTAGTGATTTCGGTATGTTATAGGGTATTTAGACAATCGAGTGGGAGTAGAGGGAAAACGGCGGCAATAGCGTAGTTTCGGCGGCGATTTTCGCGGCCGCATCAACAGGCAATTCCAAGGATGGCCCTGGCCTGCTGAGCCGATGCAAGCGGCCGCTCTGCATTGGCGGCTACGCGGGCGATGACAGCGACGCGCTCGGCGTTGTCGCGCGCTACCTCCCCATCGGCATTCCATAGCGAGTTCTCGAACCCCACACGAACATGACCGCCCCGTGCGATGGCCGTCGCCAGGGCGGAGGTTTCGCCGCGACCGAAAGCGCAGACCGACCAGACCGTGTCCGTAGCGAGTCGGTGGCGTTGGAGGCCGGCAAGGAAAGCATCGAGATCTTCAGGTCGACTTTCCTGATCGCGCGCGTAGCGGCCGAGCACGAAAAGCAACCGCGGCCGGCGCATATCGCCAAAGTCTCCCCGTCGAGACAATTGCGCGAATTTCTCGAGATCGCCCTCGTCATAGAGGATGTGCTGCACGCCGATGCCTTGCTCGGCTGTCCAGGCGAAGAAGGCGGACGCCGCCGCCTCCCCCGCGCGCAGGATTTCGCGCAGCGCGACCGAAACCGCGGCGGGGCGGAGCGCGCGGATCAGTTGCATCTGCTCTGAGGGCGAATAGCGGCCGACCGCTTCCGTCGTGACCTGGACAATCATTCCGCCGTTCGTGCGCTCACGGATCGCGGCGAGCGCTTCAGCGTAGAGATCGGCGTCGAGCGCATGCGCTCCCGCCTCGTCGCGCACATGAACATGCATTGCGGCCGCACCCTCGGCCAAACATGCCGCTGCCGTCTCCGCCAGTTCCGGAACCGTCATCGGCAGGGCGGGATGGTCGCTTTTGGTGCGCCGGGCGCCATTCGGCGCAACCATGATGAGCAAGGGATCGGCGGTCATGTTTCACCTCTTTGTTTCCCAGGCGGCTTCAATCTATGGTCTTTGGCAAGAGGGACCTGGAATCACGATGACTGACACAGCCGAAAAACTGTCGCCATTTGCCACCGCGAGCGAGCTTGCCGCGTCGCTGCGCATCGGCGCAACGACATCGACCGATATTGTCCGGCGCGCACTGGGCCGGGCGGCGATGCATGACGGGCAGTTGCATGCCTTCGTGGAGATTTTCTCCGAGGCAGCACTTGCGGCGGCGGCTGCTGCCGATGAGCGCAGAAGCCGGGGAGCCGTGCTCGGCCCGCTCGACGGCATCCCTTTCGCCGTCAAGGACCTGTTCCACATGGCGGGTTACGCGACCTCGGCTGGATCGAAGGCTCTTTCCGGGCAGCCCGCCACCATAACGGCCAATGCCGTGCGACGGCTGACGCAGGCGGGCATGATCGCGTTCGGCAAGGCGCATACCGTGGAATTCGCATTCGGAGGATGGGGTACCAACGCCATCCTGGGCACGCCGCTCAACCCGCGCGACTGCGATGTTGCAAGGGCTCCCGGAGGTTCGTCGAGCGGTTCGGGCGTCGCGGTGGCCGCCGGCCTTGTGCCGGTCGCGCTCGGCACCGACACCGGCGGATCGGTGCGCAATCCTGCGTCCATGTGCGGCGTCGTCGGCCTGAAGACGTCCGTCGGCCTGGTCGGGCGCGGCGGTTTGCTGCCTCTGGCCGCATCGTTCGACAGCGTCGGCCCCTTGGTCCGGTCCGTCGAAGACGCGGCACTGCTGCTCTCTCTTCTGCAAGGGCCGGACCCGAGCGATCCCGCGACATTCTGCGTCTCTGCACCCGATCCGCTGCAAACCTTGGAGCATGGGGTCAAGGGCCTGCGCCTGCGCATCCCCTCGGAGCGCGACCTCGGCTCGGTTCAAGATGGCGTGCTGACGATTTTTCGGGCGACTGTCCAGCAATTGACCGGGCTTGGCGCCGAGATCGAAGAAAAAGCCATGCCGCGATCTCCCGAGGAATACATGGCCACGACCGGCGACCTCATGGCGGCGGAGGCATGGCATCACATGCGCGAATATGTGGAGTCTGAGACGAGTGTCGTCCATCCGGTCATCAGGGCACGGATTCTGCGCGGCAGGGAAATCGACGGCGCGCGCTATCAGGAGCTTCTCGGGCTGAGGCGAGACCTGCAGGCCGAATTTCTCCGCTATCTGGAGGGCGCGCACGCGTTGCTGACGCCAACTGCGCCGATCCTGGCGCCGCCGCTGGCGGAAATCGACGAGGCCAAGACCCCGCTGGGCACTTTCACGCGCCTGGTGAACCTGATGGACATGGCGGCGCTGAGCGTGCCGGCGGGGCTTGTCGCAGGTCTGCCCGCCGCGCTGCAGATCGTGGTGCGCCACTTCGATGACGCCGTCGCGCTCAGGATCGGGCGTGCGCTCGAGGTTGCGCGAGGCGGACTGTTCGAACCGCCTCAAGGTTACGGGCAGCCCTAAAGCGCGTCGCGATCTTTCAGATGCGCTCCATCGCTTTAAGCCTTTGATTTTACGCATGTCCTTGTCCCGAAACCGGTTTCCACTTTCGGGAGACATGCCCCAGAGCGGGCTGCAGATGCGAACCAATGTCATTCACCGCTGGCGTAAAGCCAGCGTGCGACCAGCGCGTCCGTGTCGCTGCCGAAATCCTCGCGCGCGCCTTCCGAAAAGACCGCTCCGTTCTTGACCACGTAGACATAGTCGGTGATGGCGAGCGCGGCGCGGATGTCCTGGTCGACCAGCAGCACCGCCTTGCCGAGGTCGCGCGCCAGGTCGCGGACGATCTCGTAGATGAGTTCGCTGGTCTGCGGGTCGACGCCGGCGGTCGGCTCATCGATGAGATAGATCGACGGGTCGGTCATCAGGCTGCGGGCGATCTCGACCTGCCTCTGCTGGCCGCCGGATAGCTGGCCGGCCGGCTGCGCGCGTTTCTCGCGGATGATGGGAAAGCGCGCATAGGCGCGCTCCAGCTTTTCGGCGAGCACAGCCTTCTTCGGCCTCGCGTGCCACAGGCCGAGCTTGAGGTTGGTCTCGACCGTCAGGTGCGGGAACAGGCTCGGGCGCTGCGGCAGGTAGGCGAGCCCGGCGGCGAGCATGCGGAAGGGCGGCTGGCCCGTGATGTCCTTATCACCAAGCCTGACGCGGCCGCTGCTCGGCTTGAGAAAGCCGAACAGCGCCTTGAGGAGGGTCGATTTGCCCGTGCCGTTCGGGCCGACGACGCAGGATATGCGCCCGGCCCAGGCCTTGGCGGACAGGTCGCGCAGAATGTCGATGTCGCGCGTATAGCCAGCGACCAGGTTCTCGCATGAAAGCAGCGGTGCTGACCGGGGCCAGCTTTGGGATCGGGACGTGGAAGCGACGTCGGCCATCTTAATGTACCCGCGTTCCGGTGTAAGCGCGCACGACCTCCGGATCCCGCAGCACGTCGGCGGCAGGCCCGTCGGCGATCTTGCGGCCACGCGCCATCACCATGACGCGCGTGACCACGGATTGGACCGCTTCCAGATTGTGATCGACCAGCACGATGGTGTAGCCGTCCCGGTTAAGGCTGCGGATGTGCTCGGCGATCTGGTCGAGAAGGCGTGGATGCACGCCGGCAAAGGGCTCGTCAAGCAGCAGGAGCCGCGGCTTCAGCATCAGCGCCCGGCCAAGCTCCAAAAGCTTTTGCTGGCCGCCCGAGAGCGAACGCGCATAGTCGTCGGCGAGATGGTCGAGACGCAGGAAGGCCAGCACCGCGCGGGCCCGCGCTTCCGAAGTTGCATGGCGCGCCGCCGCCTCGGAGAGCGCCGGCACCATAAGGTTTCCAGCACCGTCATGCGCCGGAACAGGCGGGGCACCTGGAAGGTGCGGGCCACGCCGCGCCGGGCATAGAGGTGCGCTGCCGAGCGCGCCATGTCCGTGCCCTCCACGACGATGGCGCCGGCAGTCGGCTTCAGCGCACCCGTCACCATGTTGATAGTCGTGGTTTTGCCCGAACCGTTCGGGCCGATCAATCCGACGATCTCACCGCGCGAAAGGGTGAAGGAAAGCCCCTCGACGGCGTGGATCCCGCCGAAATGCTTGGCAAGCCCCTCGACCGAGAAGAAAGGCGCGTTGTTGTCAGCCGGCATGGCGCTCCTCCTTTATCGAGGCCGTCTTTGCGGTGCTGCGACCTATCCGTCGCGGCCGGCTCCACTGTTCGAGGATGGGGAAGAGGCCGTTCTGGGCGAAGCGCTGCACCAGGATCAGAGCTAGCCCCATCAGCACGAAGCGCCACTCTCCGTAGGAACGAAGCGATTCCGACAGCAGGTAGACGACGACGGCACCGATGACCGCGCCGGGCAGGCTCTCGATGCCGCCGATGACCGCCATGGCGACGACCAGACCCATTTCCGGCAGGATGGCCATGTTCGGCGTCAGGATACCGATGAAATGGCCGTAGTAGATGCCGGCAATGGCGGCGATGACGCTGGTGACGACGAAGACGAGGATCTTGTAGCGAGTTGTGTCGACACCGCTGGCCCGCGCCGCGCCCTCGTCTTCGCGGATGGCGCGCAGGAAAAGGCCGACACGGGTGGCGAGCAGCCAGTTCATGCCGGCCACGGCAAGTACGACTAGGCCGAGGCCAAGATAGTAGTAGGGAAGGTCGGAGCGGCCCGGGAACAGGCCCGGCACCGGCAAGCCGAGCATGCCGCGCGTGAAATCCTCCTCGGCGATCAGCATCATGCGGAAAATCTCGGAGATGGCGAGCGTGAAGAGCGCCAGGTAAGGTCCGGACAATCTGAGCACCAGCGCGCCGATCAGCGCGCCGGTCACCATGGCAAGCACGATGCCGACGATAATGGCTATCGGCAGCGGCAGGCCGAAGCGCGCGATGCACAACGCCGAGGCGTAGCCGCCCAGCGCCGCGAAGGCGACATGGGCGAAAGAAAACTGGCCGGCAAAGCCGGCGAGCAGCGCCCAGCTTGCCGCGAGCAGCGCGTAGTACCATGCGATCGCGCCGACATGCGTCCAATATGGGCCGATGCCGAGGACAGGCAGTAAGACCGCGGCCATGAGCAGGATCGCCTGCGTCGCCCGGGAAAAGAGGGAAGAGCGCGTCATTGCCGGCACTCCTATTCTAGGCGGAGATGCGAGCGGCCGAAAAGGCCGGTCGGCCGCACCAGCAGCGTAACCACCAGAAGCAACGCGCCGAAGGCTTGCGTGTAGGCGAGCGCCCGGTTCGGGTCCGGCAGGTAACCGACGCCGAGCCCTTGCACAAGGCCGAGCAGGATGCCGCCGGCGATGCTGCCGCCGACCGAGCCCATGCCACCGAGCACGATGATGATGAAGGCCTGCACCGCCGGCAGGTCGCCCATCGACGGTGACAGCGCGAAGATCGGCGCGATCAGCGCGCCGGCGCCTCCGGCCAGCGCCGAACCGAGTCCGAAGGCTACAGTGTACATGCGAAGCGGGTCGATGCCGATGACGGCGGCCGATTCCCGGCTCTGGCTCACCGCGTCGAGGGCCTGGCCGAGCGATGTGCGCTTGAGGAAGAGCGCAAGTCCGACCAACAGCACCACCGCGGTTACGGCCGCGATCAGCCGGTCATAGGGCAGGATCAACGGGCCGAGGATCAGCGCGCCGGTCATGAAGGAGGGTGGCGACTTGGCGAAGGGGCCAAAGACGACAAGACCGAGATTGGTCAGCAGGATAGTGAGGCCGAAGGTGACGATGATGGCATATTCGTCCTTGCGCTCGACCTTGTCGGTGTACATGGGTGCAATCACCAGCCGCTCGAAGACGACGCCGAAGATAAAAAGCGCAACCATGGCGCCGGCAACGCCGACCAGCGGCGGCACATGCAATGCGGTGATGATGTAGTAGGAGGCGTAGCCGCCCAGCATATAGAGCGAGCCGTGACCGAAATTGACCACCTTCAGCACGGAGAAGACCAGCGTCAGCCCGGCGGCGGTCAGGGCGTAGATGAGGCCGATGACGAGGCCGTTGACTGCCAGGAGAAGGAAATAGCTCATCGTTGCATCGCCTGTTTCGCTGAGGGCGCATAAAATGGCCGGCGGCCGTTAGGCCGCCGGCTTGGCTCCGCTCAGGGCAGTATCTTGTCGCTGGTCGCCCATTTTTTCGGATAGACGACCGCCGCGTCCCCTGGCGCCTGGTTCATCGCCGTATACTGGATGATGGTGAAGGGCACGTCGACAAACTGATGATAGGCCCAATCCGGCGCCTTGGTCGTCGGGAAGTTGTAAGTGGCGTTGGTGCCTTCGTACTTGATCCCTTCCAGCGCCTTGACGATCGCGCTGCGGTCGGCGGAACCGGCCTTCTTGATCGCCTCCACGACGACGTTGAACGTATCGTAGGCTTCCATCGCCACACCGGTGGGCGCGCGATTGAAGCGCTCGGTGAAAGCCTTGACGAAGGCCTTGGTCTTGTCGTTCCACTGCGACGTCGGCTGCGCGACATTCACGATCAGAAGGTTCTTCGCGCATTCGCCCGCGACTTCCCAGACTTCCTTCTGAAGAAGACCCGAGGAGCCGATCAGCTTGGTCGCGGCGGTAGGCGCAAATCCCAGCTGACAGGCCTGCTTGACGAGCTGGTACTGCGCCTGCCCGGCGACAACCATCTGGATGGCGTCCGGCTTCGGGTCCTGGCTCATCAGCCTCAGAAGCGCGGGCGTGAAATCTTGCTGGGCGAGGTCGATCGTTACCAGCGTGTGGGGAACTTTCTTGACCTCCAGCTCGTCGGCGATGACTTTGGCGCCGCCCTGGCCGAAATCGGTGTTCTCGGCAATGATGGCGACGTTCTTGAAGCCCTGCTCAACGGTCCAGTCGGCCGCCTTGACGTAGACGAGAGAATTGGCAGGCGCCAGGCGGTACACTTCCGGATATTGCTTGGCGGTGATGGCGTCCGCCCACACGTCGGTACCGACCCAGGCGACGCCGTATTTATGCGCCTCCTCGATCTCGGCCAATGCGACGGAGGAATGGAATTCACCGAAGATGGCGGCGACATTGTCCTTGGTGATGAGCCTGATGGCAGCCGCGCTGCCGTCGGCCGGCTGGCCTTTTGTATCCTCGTAGGTGACGTTGATCTGCCGTCCGAGCACGCCTCCGGCCTTGTTGACCTCATCCACGCCGAGCTGCACGGCCCATTGCATCTCCTGACCGCCCGAATAGTTGCCGGGCGGTGACAGCGGCCCGACCCAACCGAGTGCGATCGGTTCCTCGGCCTGCGCTGGCGCGGCCGCGAACGGCAGCGCCGCCAGAGTGAGCGCGGCGGCGCCCAGCCAGCATTCGAGTGTGCGTTTCATGCGTGTGTTCCTCCCTGCTTCTGATTGGTTTGGATGAAACACTACACTCATTTTTAGGAAATTGAAATATTCATTGCAGCACGAAGCCCGCAGGCGTAAATTCCTCTTCATGCTGGAACCCGCCTTCCGTTCGCGGCTGCTGGAAGCCTTCGACGCGATGCCGCGCCAACTGCGCGCGGCGGCGCAGTGGGTGCTCGACAATCCGCGCGATGTGGCGCTTCTCTCCATGCGCGAGCAGGCCAAGCTGGCCGGGGTCAATCCGGCGTCGATGACGCGGCTGGCGCAGCGCATGGGCTTCAGCGGTTACGAGGGGTTGCGCGATCTCCATGCGCAGACCCTGAGGCGTGGCGAGACGGAGTTCTCCGGAAAGGCAGAGGCCTTGGTCGCACGCCGACGTCAGAGTGGCGATGGCGCACTGGCCTTCGATTTGGCGGAGACGCTGGAGCGTCATATGGCGGCGCTTTGCCGGCCGGAGGCGCTCGATGCGGTGAAAGGGGCCGCTACGGCGCTCGCCGCGGCGGGATCTATCTACGTACTCGGCTATCGCTCGAGCTACCCGGTCGCCTGCCATTTCGCCTATGTCTATGGCTTGGCGGGAGGCTCAGTACGGCTACTCGACGGTCCTGGCGGCACCGGTCCAGACGCCTTGCGGGAAGCAAAAAAGGGAGACGCGTTGCTGGCCGTCAGTGTGAAACCTTACACGCGCGCGGCGGTCGAGCTCGCGGACTATGCGTTGGCCATGGGGCTCGAAATCGTCGCGATCACCGACAGTGTCGTTTCGCCGCTTGTCGCAAGGGCGCGGGCAGCCGTCATCGTTCCCACTGAAAGCCCATCCTTCTTTCACACCATGGCGCCGGCCTTCGCGGTCGCTGAGACGCTTGCCGCTATGCTGGCCGCATCCGCCGGAGAACCAGCGCTGGAGGCCGTGCGCGCCATGGAACGCCAGTTCCAGAGCCTTTCCACCCATATCCGAGGCCGTCAGATCCCATGACCCATCTCCTCCATCGATCCATCAAGGCCAGGTTGCCCGTCGCCGTCGGTGGCAAGGGCATCGAAATCTTCGACCAGGAGGGCCGAACCTATATCGACGCATCTGGCGGCGCCGCCGTCTCGTGCCTTGGCCATAGCCATCCTGATGTGCTGGCGGCGCTGCACGATCAACTCGACCGGATCGCTTACGCCCATACGAGCTTCTTCACTACCGACGTGGCCGAGAGACTCGCCGATCGGCTGGCTGCCGACGCGCCCGAGGGCCTCGGCCATGTCTATCTGGTCAGTGGTGGTTCGGAGGCGATCGAGGCAGCGCTCAAGATGGCGCGGCAATATTTCGTCGAGAAGGGCGAGCCGCAGCGGCGCCACATCATCGCCCGCCGGCAGAGCTATCACGGCAACACGCTCGGAGCGCTCGCCGCCGGCGGCAACGAGTGGCGGCGTGCGCAGTTCAAGCCGCTGCTGATCGAAACCCATCACATCGACCCTTGCTATGCCTACCGGCTGCAGAAACCCGGAGAAAGCGACGAGGCTTATGCGGTGCGCGCCGCGCAAGCGCTGGAGGACAAGATCGTCGAGCTCGGCGCCGACCAGGTCATCGCCTTTGTCGCGGAGACGGTTGTCGGCGCCACCGCCGGTGCCTTGCCGCCGGTCGCCGACTATCTGAAGCGTATCCGCACCATATGCGACCGTTACGGGGTACTTCTGATCCTGGATGAGGTGATGTGCGGAATGGGCCGCACCGGCACACTACATGCCTGCGAGCAGGAAGGCGTCGCACCGGACCTCATGACCATCGCCAAGGGGCTCGGCGGCGGATACCAGCCGATCGGCGCGGTGTTGCTCTCGGACAGGATCTTCGACGCCTTCGCCAGCGGCTCCGGTTTCTTCCAGCACGGCCATACCTATATGGGCCATCCGATGGCCGCCGCGGCTGCACTTGCCGTGCAGGAGGTCATTCGCCGCGACGATCTCCTTCAGAACGTTCGAGCCATGGGAGAGCACCTCTCGCGCCGCCTGAACGATCGATTCGGCAACCATCACAATGTCGGCGACATACGCGGTCGCGGCCTGTTCCAAGCCATCGAACTCGTTACCGACCGCAGCACGAAGGCACCGTTCGATCCGGCGCTGAAACTGCATGCTCGGATAAAGCAGGAGGCGATGGGCAATGGCCTGATGGTCTACCCCATGGGCGGAACAATTGACGGCAGGTCCGGCGACCATGTGCTCATCGCCCCGCCCTTCATCGCAGCATCCCGCGATATCGACGCAATCGTGGAACGACTGGGCGATGCCGTCGACGCGGCGATAGAAGACGCGCGGTCCGGCTGACCGCCAAGTCGTATCGGCTTAGCAATCGCGGCACCGTCAGCTCCCGGCCCAAAACCCTATCGTCCGCTCGTTCCTCTTCTTGGCCCGATCATGAGTCCCGCTCCAACGCCAGTGGGCAGCCCATGCGAGAGCATGTCCACTACCATCATGGGATGTCGCCAGGCCTTACCCCGGATCAGGTATTTGTTTGCTTAAGACGAGTGCGGCACCGCCTCTATTGCCTTCAAGCAACTAAGCTCCAGATTTCTCTCGATAAGGATGTTCAAGAACAGCGCAGCCAACACAGGCATTCGACAGTTAGAGCATTTTGACAATTTTCAGCCTGCGGCGGGGTCCGCTCTAGGGGAAACATTCGTAGGGAGGAATCGCTATGTCAAACAGAATGGTTTCCTTGCTCGGCGCCGCCCTGTTGGTCTGTGCGGCACTTGCAGCCTCGCCGGCAGCCGCGGACGACATCGTGCTCGGCGCATCGGTGCAGATGACCGGATCCTCGGCCAATACCGGACGCTATTACAAGGACGCTTACGCATTCGCCATCGAGAAGATCAACGCAGCGGGCGGCGTCAGTGTCGGCGGCGAAAAGCGCAAGCTGGCGCTGAAGATCTACGACAACCAATCGGACGTAAATTTGAGCGTCAGGCAGTACACGCAGCTCGTCGCCAAGGACAAGGTTGCGCTGCTGCTCGGGCCGTTCGCGTCGAACTTCGCGCTCGCGGATTCGGCCGTATCGGAGAAATACCAAGTCCCGATGGTCCAGGGCGGCGGTGCCTCGGACCAGATTTTCTCGCGCAAATTCAAATACATATTTGGAACACTCGCGCCGGCCAGCAACTATTTCGGCTCGACCGTCAAGATGCTGAAGGAGCTTCAGCCGGCACCCAAGACTGTCGCGCTCCTCTATGCAGACGATGCATTCGACGTGTCGGTCGCCGAGGGTACGCGACCGCTGCTCAAGGAGGCCGGCTTCGACATCGTCATGGACGAGAAATACAGCTCCAATGCCAGCGACTTCAATTCGCTCCTGTCACAGATCAAAAGCAACAGCGCCGAGGTCGTGCTGGTGGCCGGCCACGAAACGGAGATCCTCAACTTCGTGCGCCAGGCCAAGAGCCTGGCGGTGGCGCCGAAAATGTATTCCTTCACCGTCGGCGTGCCGAGCGAGGATTTCCGCAAGGCGCTCGGCGCGGACGCCGACTACGCCTTCGGCATGACCGCCTGGCTGCCGTCTGCCAAGCTCAAGGACAGATGGTTCGGCGATGCCGCCACCTTCGCCAAGGAATACAAGGCCAAGTTCAATTACGATCCGGACTACCACGCCGCATCGGGCGCGGCCGATGTCGAGGCGCTGGCGCAGGCGATCGAGAACGCCGGCGACACCGATCCAGCCAAGGTGCGCGATGCCCTGGCCAAGCTCAATTTCGACAGCCTCTACGGCAAGATCGCCTTCGGCGAGAACGGGCAGATCGACCTGCCGCAGACGGTCATCCAGGTGCAGGGAAGCGAGCTCAAGGCGATCTATGGGCCGGACGGCCTGATCGAGAAGCCGAAATATCCGATGCCGGCCTGGAACGCGCGCTAGACCAGGGGCACCCGTCGACGGAGGGCGACCTTGAACCTGCTCGCGCAAATCCTGACCAACGGCGTGCTGCTCGGCGGCCTCTACGCCGTCATGGCGCTCGGGCTGGCGCTGGTCTGGGGCGTGCTCAACATCGTCAACCTGGCGCACGGCGCCTTCATCATGTTGGGCGCCTATCTCTCCTGGCACCTCTACAGCTACCTCGGCATCGACCCGTTCCTCGGCCTGCCGCTCACCGCGGTTCTCATGTTCGCGCTGGGCTACGGCGTGCAGCGCGGCCTGCTCAACCTCGTGGTGCGGGCGCCGATGTTCAACACGCTCTTGATCACCTTCGGGCTGGAGGTGGTGCTGACCTATCTGGCGCAGCTTGCCTTTTCCGCCGACTTCCGCACCATCAACCCGCCCTATGCCGGCAACAGCATCGCGCTCGGGCCGCTGGCGCTACCGCAGGCGCGGCTGATGGCCTTCGGCGTGGCTCTGGCGCTGACGGCGGCGATGTGGGCGTTTCTGCTGCGCACCAGGCTCGGCCGCGCCATCAGGGCGACAGCGCAGAACCTGACCGCGGCGCGGCTTTATGGCGTCGAGCCGCGCCATCTCTATGCCGTCACCTTCGGCATCGGCATCGGCCTTGCGGGTGCTGCCGGCGGGCTCTACGGCACGGTCTCGCAGATCAACCCCTACATCGGCGCGACGCTGACGGCCAAATGCTTCGCCATCGCCATCATCGGCGGGCTGGATAATCCCCTCGGCGTGCTGGTCGGGGGTCTGGTGCTCGGCATCATCGAGTCGCTCGCCGTGCTCTATATCGGCGCTACCTTCGGCGACGTGGCGAGCTTCGGCGTGCTGGTCGCGGTGCTGATCGCGCGGCCGAGCGGCCTGCTCGGCAAGACGGCATGAGCGCGGCGCGCATCGGCCTTTGCGCGCTGGCGGTGGCGGTGCTGGCGGCCGCGCCCTGGTTCGGCTCGGACGTGCTGGTCCAGTTCGGCATCAACGCGCTGCTGCTTGCCGTGCTGGCGCAAGGCTGGAACATCATCGGCGGCTATGCCGGTTACGCCTCCTTCGGCAATTCGGTGTTCTACGGCCTCGGCAGCTACGGCGTGGCGATCGCCATGGTGCAGTGGGAACTGCCATTCGCCGTCGGGCTGGCGTTCGGCGTGGCGATGGCGGTGGCCTTCGCCTTCCTGCTTGGCCTGCCGGTGCTGAGGCTCAAGGGCCATTATTTCGCCATCGCCACGCTGGCGCTGGCGCAGGTGATGATCGCCATCGTCTCCAACGTCGAGCTCGCCGGCCAGAACATCGGCCTGGTGCTGCCGCCGCTCAACAACGATCCACTGTTCTACGAGCTGGCGCTCGGCCTGCTGGTGCTGGCGACGCTCACGGTCTACTGGCTGACCAAGAGCCGCTTCGGTTTCGGACTGATCGCCATCCGCGAGAATGAGGAAGCGGCGGCGGTGATGGGCGTCAACACTACGCTCTACAAGGTGCTGGCCTTCGCGCTTTCGGGCGTGTTGTGCGCGCTGGCCGGCGGCATCCACGCATACTGGATCACCTTCCTCGACCCCGAAAGCGCCTTCGACATCAGCCTCAACGTCAAGATGATCATCATGGCGGTGTTCGGCGGCCCGGGCACGGTGCTCGGCCCAGTCGTCGGCGCGCTCGGCCTGTCGGTTGTCTCGGAGGTCCTGTCGAGCGAAGTGACCAGCCTCGCCAGCCTGTTCTTCGGCCTGGTCGTGGTCGCCGCCGTGGTGCTGATGCCGCGCGGGCTGGCCGATGTGGTGCGGCGGTTCCGCAAATCGGGCTGGCGCTATTTCGCCGAGAACATCAGGGCGCACCGCATATGAGCACGATTCTGGAAATCAGCCATGCCACGCGCCGCTTCGCCGGGCTGGTCGCCGTCAACGACGTCTCCTTCACGCTGGAGGAAGGCGAGATCCTGGGCATCATCGGTCCTAACGGCGCCGGCAAGACAACCCTGATCAGCCTGATCAGCGGCACGCTGGCGCCGAGCTCGGGCGACATCGTCTTCGAGGGACAGTCGGTCGCCGGGCTGCCGGCCTATCGCCGAGCCCGGCTCGGCATCGGCCGCACCTTTCAGATCATGCGGCCGTTTCCCGGCCTTTCTGTGCTTGACAATGTCGCCGTCGGCGCCCTGTTCGGCCGCAACGAAGGCAGCCTGGCGGAGGCGCGCGAGCGGGCGCGAGGCCATCTCGATTTCGTCGGGCTCGGCAGGTTCGCCAGCCAGCGCGCCGACGAGCTCGGCGGGCCAGGTCGCAAACGGCTTGAACTGGCCAAGGCGCTGGCCATGCGGCCAAAGCTGCTTTTGTGCGACGAGGTGATGGCGGGCCTGAACCATGTCGAGATCGACGAGGTGATCGGCGTGATCCGAAAACTTCGCGACAGCGGCATTTCGATCCTGGTGATCGAGCACGTCATCAAGGCGATCAAGAGCCTGTCCGACCGCCTGCTGGTGTTGCACCACGGCGTGAAGATCGCGGACGGCGCGCCCGATGCGGTGCTCGCAGACCGCACGGTGATCGAGGCCTATCTCGGCAGGAGGCGGGCATGATCGGGAGGAGGAAACCGGACGCCGGCCGCGTCGCAAGCAGGGCGACCGCGGGGGCGCCGGGCAATGCGGCGCCCCTGCTGAAGGTGTCCAGTCTCGGCGCCGGCTATGGTGGCATGCCGGTGCTGCGCGAGGTCTCGCTGGAGGTCGACAAAGCCGAGATCGTCGCGCTGGTGGGCAGCAACGGCGCCGGCAAGACGACGCTGCTGAGGGCGCTGTCGCGAGTGATCGGTTCGACTGGCATGATCGAGTTCGCCGGCCATGACCTCGCGCCGATGACGCCCGACGAGGCATTCGGCGCCGGGCTGGTGCAGGTGCCGGAGGGCCGCCAGCTTTTCGACCGGATGAGCGTCGAGGACAATCTCCTGATGGGCGCCTACAGGCGCGGCGACGGCCGGGCGATCGGGCGGGACCTCGAACGCATCTACGGCCTGTTCCCGCGCCTTGGCGAGCGTCGGCGACAGCTTGCCGGCTCGCTGTCGGGCGGCGAGCAGCAGATGTGCGCCATGGCACGCGGGCTGATGGCGGCGCCGGTGCTCCTGATGATCGACGAGATGAGCCTTGGCCTCGCGCCCGTGGTGGTCGAGCAGTTGATGGAGGTGCTGGCCGCGATCCGCAAGGACGGGGTCACGATCCTGCTGGTCGAGCAGGACGTGCACCTGGCGCTGTCGGGTGCCGACCGCGGCTATGTCATGGAAACCGGCCGCATCGTTCACCACGGCGCGGCAAAGGATTTGATCGACGACCCGGAGGTTCGCCGGGCATACCTCGGACTGTAGGTGGGGCGACTCGCTCGCGTGCAGCCATGAGCGGGCCTCTCCAAGCAAAAAGTGGAGCGCGGCACAAGCTTGGTCTTAAGCGACGATCTGACTGTCCAGCACGCATCGTTTCGCGCGACGTCGACTAAGTTTCGTCCGGCGAGGAAGCAGCTTCAATCAGAGAACAACGCCGAGTTGAACGGCAAGGTTTACGAGATTTCCTCTCGCAGCTCCGGCGGGAGTTTCTGGCCAACGATATGGCCACGGCTTCAGAAGGGTGACACCTGTTCCACCGGCCACGTCACTCAGCGTCCTCGCCCGATCTCTCCCGAAGGGGAAGCCAACGGTTGCTGGAGAACATAGGCGTTGTTGGCCCCACGGTGATGGGAGGCTTCGGAATCTGCGGTTTTGACCGAATAGGCTCGATGAGGGCCTAGCGGACAGCGCGTCTTTCGACCGATACATTGTCGCGACGGAGGCGGCCCTCTACCACCACTCCGGGAATCTCGTGCGAACCGCCTTCGCCAACGGCACGATCTCCGCGTCGGGGACAGAAGAATATGGCCACAAAAGGCGTGGACCGATTTTGCCCCAGCCGCCGGCCGCAGCCATTGCCTTGTCCAGCGCGGCGTCGCTGACCTGATAACGCGCGCGGAAGGGCAATACGTGATCGGCCAGGAATGCCTGTATGCGTGCCTGCATTTCGACAGCATCCGGTGCGCCGCTCAATATCTGCCGCCACCAGGATAATGCGCCTTTTGGACTGAGGCAGGCGACATTGGAATAGCTGCCGTGGGCGCCTTGAGCGTAACCTGTTGCCAGCGTGTGTCCCGGCACGAATACCGAGAATCCCGGCAGCAGCTTTCGCATCTCATCGAACCAGTTCTCGTCGCCTCCGGACAGCTTGGCGCCGATCAGCGTCGGCACTGCCTCGCGGAGGCGCGCGATACCCTCCAGCGTGAGCCGTCGTTTCGCATGCGGCGGGTTGTAGAGGACAAGCGGGAGGCTTGGCGCCGTCTCGGCGAGGCCTTTCGCGAAGCGCGCAATCTCGTCGTCGCCCGGCGGCCACCAGTCGGGCAGGGTGAACTGGACGGCGAAAGGCGACAGCTCCGCAACGCGCCGCAGACGCTCGCGCGCTACGCGCGCGTTCGACTGGCTGATGCCTATCTGGAAGGGAAGACCGGCACGACCTGCCTCCTCGGCGACCAACGCGCTCAGCCGATCGAACTCGTCCTCGGTCTGACAATGGAACTCGCATGCCGTGCCGTTCGAATAGATGCCGCCGACGCCGGAAGCGCACAGGTTGGCAACGGTTTCGCGCGTCGCGCTCCAATCGATCTCGCCGTCATTGCCGATGGCGAGCAGGGCGGCGCCCCAGAGGCCCCGCGGCGCGTTGGCCGGCAGGGCGGCGAGATGATCAGGCAAGTTCTTCCTCCCTGCGGCTTTCGTTCGACCGGTAGGCGGCCTCGATGATCGCGATAATGTTGCGGCCATAGTCGCCGGTGACGGGAACCGGCGCATCGTCCAGGATCGCGTCGCGCATGTGCGTCCATTCGCGGATGACGGCGTTGTGCATCCAGTCTGGCTCGAATGAATTCGGCAGGTCGGTCAATCGGGTGCCACGACCGAGCGAGGTGCCCCGGTCCATGTCGATCCTCAGCGTTCCGTGCTCGCAGACCAGATCCATTGCGAAATTTACGGCTCCGTCGCGATAGCCCACGCTCTGGACCTGGCCGATGCCACCGCCCGCGAAGCGGAGGCTGAGCATCGAAGCATCGTCTGCCTCCTGGTCATGGAATTTGGCGCCGAGCATGGCGCCGACGGAGACGACGTCGTCGTCCATGAGCCAGACCAGCCGGTCGAGCGCATGAATGCCCGCGGTCATGAGCATGCCGCCGCCGGTTCCATGGCCGAGATGCCAATCCCGCCGGTTCTGCTCCATCCACAACTTGATCATCCAGCTCGAAGCGATCAGCGGGAGGCCGAGCGAGCCCTCGGCGAGCGCCTCCTTTGCCGTCATGCAAGGGCGTGAGAAGTGCATCAGATGCCCGACCATCAGCTTGACGCCATTCGCCGAGGCCGCGGCATTGATCGCATCGCAGGCAGCGGCGGTCGGAGCCATCGGCTTCTCGAGCAGGATGTGCTTTCCAGCCTGCGCCGCGCCGATCGCCATTTCCGTGTGCAGATGGTGCGGCGTGGCGATGAGAACGGCATCGACCTCCCTGTCTTCGACAAGCGCGCGCCAGTCCCTATAGCCGCGGCCGCCGTGCTCGGCGATGAAGGCGCCAAGTGCGGGCTCGTCGTTGCGGCATGCCGCGACAAGGCGGACGCCATCGACCTTCTCGATCGCACGCGCGTGTGCGGCGCCAAAATGCCCGGCGCCGATAATCCCAACTCCAATCATTCTCTGGCCTTCCGGTAAGCGGTATCGATTAGCGACATTGCGGCGACGTAGTCATTGAGAGAGATGGTCGCCGGCTCGTTTCGCGCCAGCCGGTCGAAAGTGTCGCGCATGCAGAGGCGGTAGCGCGTCGCCGTCGGTTCCGGCGCGAGCTCTGTGCCTGCCCCATCATCAAGCGTGGCTGAGATCGCTTTGTCGCCGTGATCGATCAAAGTCGCGTTCGCGCTGACGATGCGCCATTCGAAATCACCGCCGGGGCGCATGGATGCAAAGGTATAGCCCGCCTCGACGGTGAACATCGCACCGGCCTCGTCCTCGAGCACCAACAGCGCATAGTCTTCGACAGCTGAATTGTGAATGCGGTTGCCTACGCATGCCGTTCTCAGCCTGAGGCGGCCGGTTGCGAGGTCGAGCGCGGCGTCGATGCCGTGGATGCCCAGATTGCGCAACGCACCGCCACCGCCGATTTCAGGGTCGATCATCCAGGCCACTCCATCCTGCGCATATCGTTGAGGCGGGCCGTTGACGATCCGAAAGTGGCCATGCGCGATCGTGCCGACGCGCCCCTGCTGCTGCAGCTTCCGGAATGCGACCACCGCTGGCCCGAAGCGGTTGGGGAAGGGCACGCTGACGAAGGCATTTCGTCGCCGGGTCAGTTCGAGCAGTTCCGACAAGATTTCGGTGCTGCTTGCCGCCGGCTTCTCAAGGATCAGCGGAATGCCTGCTTCAATGATCCGGCGCGCGCGCCCCGGCACGCTGTGGGGATGCCCCATCAGAAGAATGACGCCGGCTCCGGCAGCGAGCACATCGTCGAAGCGATCGATCGAGCGCAGCGAATTCGACCGCGCAAACATCTTTGCGTGTTGTTGATCCTCGTCCCAAACGCCGATGATCTCGCCGCCGGCGGCGCGGGCAGCGTCCAGGTGCATTCCGGCGTGCCAGTGGCTCGATCCGGCAAGGATGATCTTCATGTGCAGGCACTTTCCTTTATCGCTTGCAGGATATCCTACAAGTCGTTATCAATACAAGTCGACAACGCTCGTTTCGTGGAAGCATGCGGAAATGGTCAAGGATGAAGGAGCAAACGTGCAGGCGATGAAGTCGCTCGAGCCACTCAACCGCCCACCCTTGCTGCATGTCACGGTGCAGGAGAGCCTCAGGAATTACATCGAGGCGAACAGGCTCAAGGCCGGGGACGCGCTGCCGCCGGAGACATTCCTAGCCCAGCAGCTCGGTGTCGGACGCAACTCCGTTCGCGAAGCTATCAAGGCGCTGGAGTCGATCGGCATTTTGGAGACGCGCCGGGGCATCGGCGTCTTCGTCAAGGAGTTCTCTTTCAAACCGCTGCTCGACAATCTCGCTTACGGCTTGCAGGACTCGCTGCGCGACGTCGAGGAGCTCCGCGAAATGCGCCGCGTGCTGGAGACAGGGCTCATCGGCAAGACGGTCGAGATGATCAGCGCCGAGGACATCGAGGCTCTGCGCGGCTTGACCGAGGAAATGCGCCGGCGCGCCGAGCGAAACGAAAGCTTCGCTGCCGAGGACCAGCAGTTCCACCAGCTGCTGTTCCATTGCCAGAACAACCGCATGCTGAGCGCGCTGATCGACATCTTCTGGATCGCGTTCAACAAGGCATCGAACTTCGCGAACTTGGAGAATCCGACGCCGCTCGCCACCTGGCGGGACCATCACGAGATCGTCGAGGCCGTGGCGGCCAAGGATGTCGAGCGCGCGCGCCAGCGCCTCGACGATCACTATCGGGGGATCCAGCAAGTCATCGCCAAAAACCGAAACACGTGAAAAAGCCAAGGGAGGAAATCATGGGCAGAAGTAGCACCGCACGTCGTCTGGCCCTTGCCGGCCTGCTGATCGCCGGCACCGCTTTCGCCACAGTCGCTGAGGCACAGTCCGGCAAGACCATCACCGGCGGCTTCGATGTCGGCCCGGGCGGCTTGCCCAAGAACTTCAACCCGCTCGTGTCGACCGCCGGCTTCACCTGGCTCAGCACCTATTTCGAGCCGCTGATCATCTGGAACGCCGAGCTGACCGAGCTGAAAGGCAGCCTTGCCAAGGACTGGAAGGTCAGCGACGACCAGCTGACCTACACATTCAACCTTGCCAAGGAGACCTGGCACGACGGCAAGCCCTTCACCTCCAAGGACGTGAAGTTCACATTCGATCTTGCGAGGAACAAGGCGTCGGGCAGCCTGTTTGCTGCCCGCCTGGGCGACATCCAATCGGTCGAGACGCCGGACGACCGCACTGTGGTGATCAAGCTGTCGAAGCCCAATGGCTCCTTCCTCGCTGTCATCACCCAGGTGCTGATCCTGCCTGAGCATGCACTGGCCGGCATCGCGCCCGAACAGCTGGCCAACAGCAAGTGGTGGTCGACGACGCCGGTCGGAACCGGTCCGTTCAAATTCAAGCAATATGTGACGGACCAGTATGTCGAGCTCTCCGCGGATGACGACTACCGCGGCGGCAAGCCCAAGGTCGACACGCTCATCAACCGCTATTTCGAGAACCCCGCGGCGGCCGTCGCCGCGCTTCGTGCCGGCGAAATCCAGTTCACCTATGTCGAGCCGGACGACGCCGCCACATTCAAGAACGACAGTAACTACACGCTGATCGAAGGCGGCTCCTACGTGGTCAACTACATCGGCCTCAACCAGAAGGTGGACCTTTTCAAGGACCCGAAGGTGCGCCAGGCCATCATGTATGCGATCGATCGCAATGCGATCGTCGAGAGCCTCTATGGCGGTGCCGCCAAAGTCGCGAACTGCGGCTACGTCGCGCCGCATCTGGTGCCGGAAGGGCTGGAGCCCTTCGCCTACGATCCGGAAAAGGCCAAGGCGCTGCTCGCCGAGGCTGGCTGGGACAAGATCAACGGCGACAAGCCGATCACCTTGCTCACCTATTACAGCTCGCCGCAGGCAGCCAACGTCACGGCGGCCATCCAGTCGATGCTTGCCCAGGTCGGCGTCAACATCGTGCCGCGTGTCGTCGATACGCCCACCTATAACGGCATCGTCTACAAGCAAGGCACACCGGACTGGAACGCGTTTCCGATGATCTATGCCGGCCTGCAGAACGGTCCGAATCCAGCGGGACTCAATCCCGGCCTCAACAAGTCGCAGCTTCCCCCGGCAGGCTTCAACACCATGCGCATCGAGTTCGACGACCTGAGCGCAGCGTTTGATGCCGCTCTCGGGCAGATCGATCCCGCCAAGGTCAACGCTTCCTGGCAGGATGTCTGCAAGGCGATGAACAAGGACCTGCCCTGGGCGACCTTGTGGGTGGCAAACCGCTACGGCGTCGCTTCCAAGAAATTGAAGGATTTCGTGTGGACGCCGGCTCCGGCGGGCGGCCCCTATGCGGCCCATCCCGAACTCTGGGACATCCAGTGAAAACTCTGGGACATCCAGTGAAATAGATAACTTCGCCATTTGGCCGAGGCCGGCATCACCGTGGTGCCGGCCTGGTCAGCCGCCAGACGTGAAAGCCATGCTGAGCTTCATCGCCCGCCGCAGCGCCGCAGGATTGTTGATGGTGCTCGCATTGAGCGTCCTGATCTTCCTCCTGCTGCGGCTCGCGCCCGGCGATCCGATCGACGCCTATATCAATCCGTCGGTGCCATTGTCGCCGCAAGATCTGGAGGCACTGCGGTTGCGCCTCGGCCTCGACCAGCCATTACCGATCCAGTATCTCGGCTGGCTTCGCGCCGCCCTGTCGGGAGATTTCGGCTATTCGATCCAGCGGAGCGGCGTTGCGGTGCTTCCGCTGGTGCTGGGACGCGTCGGCCCGACGGTGCTTCTCATGGGGACCGGCCTCGCAATAGCGATCGTCGTCGGAATTGCCGGCGGCATCGTCAGCGCCGTTCGACGCAACGCATGGCCCGACATTTCCCTTTCGGTGCTGTCGTTTGTCGGCATTTCCAGTCCGGCGTTCCTGACCGCGTTGCTGGGCCTGTACTTCTTCTCGGTTCTGCTGCGCTGGGCTCCATCCGGCGGCATGCAGACGCCCGGAACGCCATTCTCGCTGTTTGACGTGCTTACACATCTCATTCTTCCCGCCTGCCTGCTGTCGATCGGCCATGCGGCCATGATCATGCGGTACATGCGTTCCTCGCTGCTCGAGGTTCTCGGTCAGGATTATGTGCGCACGGCGCGGGCCAAGGGCGTGCGCGAGTTCTGGGTGATCATGAAACATGCGACGCGCAACGCGCTGCTTCCCGTGATCACCTTGATCGGCTCGACCATCGGCATCGCGGTGGGCGGAGCGATCTTTCTCGAGAGCGTCTTCAACTGGCCGGGTATGGGGCTTCTGCTGGTTAACGCCGTCGGCACCCGCGACTATCCGGTCATCATGGGCGCGACCCTGGTGGTCGGCGCCTGCGTCATCCTCGTCAATCTTCTCACCGACATCGCCTATGCGTTTGTCGACCCGCGCGTTCGAGTGTCGTGATGGCCCTGACCACAAGCATGGGAGAGGGTGTGCCACGGACAAAAGGTCCACTGCGTCGCGCATTTGGCCGCTTCATCGCAAACCACGCGGCACGCGCCGGCCTCATCATCCTGATCCCGATCCTGCTTGCTGTCTCGACCTATCACCTGTGGTGGCCGATCGGGCCGAACGCAATCGATCTCAGGGCAATGAACAAGGGCCCATCGGCGGTGCATTGGCTGGGCAGCGACGGCGTCGGCCGTGACGTCATGGCCCGTGTCCTGCAGGGCGGCCGCATCTCCTTGATCGTTGCTGTGGGTTCGGTTGCAATCTCGACAGTCATCGGTTTTCTGGTCGGTGCGATCGCCAGTTTCGGCGGCCGGGTGGTCGACAGCACCGTCATGCGCCTCGTCGATCTCGCAATGACCTTGCCGCCGGTGATCTTTCTCCTGGTGCTCGCCTCGATCGCGGGGACGGGGATCATGCCGACCATTCTCGTCATCTCGCTGCTGTCCTGGCCGGTGCTCTCGCGCATGGTCCGCGCGCGCCTCATGGAGCTGCGCGAACGCGATTTCGTCGTCGCGGCGCGCGGGATGGGCGCGCGGATGCCGCACCTCCTGTTACGCCATGGCCTGCCGAACTCAATCGACATCCTGGTCGTCTACGCCACCTTGCAGATCGCGAACGCGATCCTGCTGGAGGCAGGCCTCTCCTTCCTTGGGCTCGGCATACCGCCGCCCGAGGCCAGCTGGGGCAACATGCTCAACCTCGCCCGCTCGACCATCGTGCTGGAGCAGTATCCCTGGCAATGGATGTTTCCCGGCGCGGCCCTCGTGCTCACCGTTCTGGCCATCAACTTCATCGGTGACGGCCTGCGCGACGCCTTCGACCCCAGATCCGATCTCAACTGACCAAAAGGTTCAAAATGCCTCTCTTCACCGGCGTCGTGCCACCCGTCGTCACCCCGCTCAATCCCGATTTCAGCGTCGACTTCCCGTCATTCACGCGGGGTGTCGAAAATCTCCTGGATGGTGGCGTGCACGGCCTGTTCGTGCTCGGCTCGACCAGTGAGGTCGTGTTCCACGATGAAGCCGCCCGCCAGGCGATCGTCGAGCATGCGGTCAAGGTCAACAACGGGCGAGTGCCTCTCTTCGTCGGCGTCATCGACCCGACGACCGATCGCGTCATCAAGCATTCCCGGATCGCCAAGGCGGCCGGTGCCGATGCCATCGTCGTCACCGCGCCGTTTTATACACGGACCAGCCAGCCCGAAATCATCGACCACTTCCGCTACATCAAGGATGCGGTCGATATCCCGATCATCGCCTATGACATTCCGGTCTGCGTCCACGTCAAGCTGGAGCGCAAGACGACCGTGACCATGGCCAGGGAAGGGATCGTGGCCGGACTGAAGGACTCCAGCGGCGACGATGGCAATCTCCGCTACGTGCTGCAGGATATGGCCAGCGACCGCGGCTTCTTCGGCATGACAGGGTCGGAGATCATGGTCGACACCGCGCTGTCGATGGGCGCCCATGGCGTCGTTCCGGGGCTCGCCAATGTCGACCCGCGTGGCTACGTCAAGGTCTGGAATCTGTTGCAGGCGGGTGACCACAAGGCTGCTCGGACCGAACAGGAGCGCCTCCTGAAACTGTTCGAGATCGTGACGATCTCGCTTGGCCGCACAAGCGCCGGCTCGGCCGGCGTCGGTGCCTTCAAGTCGGCGATGCGCAGCCTGGGGATCATCGCCTCGAACACGATGGCGCGCCCGCAGCGCACGTTGAATGACGAGGAGGCGGCGAAGATCGACGCCATCCTGCGCGACGTCGGATTGCTTGGCTGAAGCCGTGGGCGCGCCTACCCTTGCCGTCTCCGGCCTGCGCGCCGCCTTCCGCATCGCGGGACGCGAGATCGCCGCCATCCAGGATGTCGGCCTGACGATCGCGCCGGGCGAAACCGTCGCGCTCGTCGGCGAGTCAGGATCCGGCAAGTCGGTGACGAGCCTGTCGATCATGGGCCTGCTGCCGCGGCGCGTCGGCAAGATCGTCGAGGGATCGATCAGGCTCAGGCGCAAGGACGGCACCGAAACTGAACTGACCACGCTCGATGCCGAACGGTTGCGACGCATCAGAGGAAACGACATCGGCATGGTGTTCCAGGAGCCGATGACCAGCCTCAACCCGGTCCTCACGGTCGGCGAGCAGATCGCGGAGCCGATCCGCGTCCATCTTGGCAAATCGCGACGCGAGGCTGCGCTGGATGCCGTGCGACTGCTGGTGCAGGTCGGCATCCAGGATTCCGAACGGCGGGCGCTCCAATATCCGCACGAGTTGTCGGGCGGCATGCGCCAGCGCGTGACGATCGCCATGGCGCTCGCCTGCGACCCGACGCTGCTCATTGCCGACGAGCCGACGACGGCGCTCGACGTGACCATCCAGGCACAAATCCTGGAGCTTCTGGAAAAGCTGCAGGCCGAGCGCGGCATGAGCATTCTTTTCGTTACCCACAATCTCGGCGTCGTGGCCGAGATCGCCGACCGGGTCGCCGTCATGTATGCGGGACGCATCGTCGAATCCGGACCGGTGGCGGAGGTATTTTCCCGCCCGCGCCACCCCTATACGGTGGGCCTCATGCGTTCCGCGCCGCGCCTCGGCGAGGCGACCGCGCTGAAGGCCGCCGGCACTCCGCTGCCCACCATCGCCGGCAATGTTCCCTCGCTGGCCATGCTGCCGAAGGGCTGTGCCTTCGCGCCACGCTGCAGCATGGCGATCGATGCCTGCCGTACCGCCGTGCCGCCGCTCCATCAGGTGCCGCCGAGCCAGGAGAGCCGGTGTCTCAGATGGGAGGAACTCTAGCGATGCCGGCCCCCTATCTTTCTGTCCGCAACCTGACCAAGCACTTCGCACCCCAAGCCTTTTCACGTGGTCCGGTGGTCAAGGCGCTTCAGGATGTTTCTTTCGACATCGGGCGTGGCGAAGTCGTCGGGCTCGTCGGCGAATCCGGCTCGGGCAAGACAACGATCGGACGCTCGGTGCTCCGGCTCATCGAGCCGACCTCAGGCGAGATCAGATTCGAGGGGATGGACATCACCAAGCTCGGTGCGACCGAGCTGCGCCGGCAGCGGCGCAAAATGCAGTACATCTTCCAGGATCCCTTCGCCAGCCTCTCGCCGCGCATGACGATCGGCCAGATCCTGACCGAAGGGCTCGATATCCAGGGCATCGGCAGCAAAGCCGAGCGCCGTGTGCGAGCGAAGGAGGCTCTCCTCGCGGTCGAGCTGCCCGCGGACGCGTTCGACCGCTATGCGCACGAATTCTCCGGCGGTCAGCGGCAGCGCATCGGCATTGCGCGCGCTCTCACGCTCGAGCCGGAATTCATCGTCGCGGACGAGCCGGTATCCGCGCTCGACGTCTCGATCCAGGCGCAAGTCGTCAATCTCCTGCACGACCTCAAGCTTCGCCTTGGTCTGACGATGCTGTTCATCTCGCATGACCTCGCCGTGGTCGAATATATCTGCGACACGGTCGTGGTGCTCTATCTCGGGCGGATCATGGAAGTGGCCCCGGCCGCCGAGCTTTATGCGAGACCGCGACATCCCTACACGCGGGCTCTGCTCTCCGCGATCCCCGCGCTCGACACCGCGGTCAAGCGGCAGCGGCAAGTTCTCAAAGGCGACATACCAAGCCCGGCAAATCCGCCGTCGGGCTGCGTTTTCCGCACACGCTGTCCGTACACTATCGAAGCCTGCGCTGCGGTGTCGCCTGTCTTGACAGAGGTCGCTCCCCGGCACCGCAAGGCCTGCATCCGCGACGACATCGAGTGAAGCGAATAAGGAAGATGGCCGCGCACGCTCGAAGATCCGGTGGTGATCGAGTATCTGAAGACGCCGCTGAGCCCGTGCGGCTGTTCTGATCTCGGCATGGACATCACGAGGCGCGAGGAAGAGGAAGGCCAGGGGCGGCGCTTCGGGTCTTCCGCCGAAGACCGCTCCTGACACGTAAGCGGCAGCGCCCCTTAGTTCCTCGATCGTGCGCGGCGGCTCCGCAACGGCTTCCTCTGGCATCGTTGCTGTACACCCCGCGACAGGGACCGGCCCATCCCGCATGTCGAAGCGCGCTGCTTCGTGCTGTCTCGTGCGCCACGACCCGCTGGAGCCGCAATCCAGACGCCGATCACCTCGGGCTCCTTCCCGTCGTTACTGTGGCGAGCAGGTCCGCTCAGGCGAGCCTTATCGGAGTCATCAATACCGGCATTCTCACAATGAATTGGCCGCTTATGGAAAGACAACGAAAATAAACGAAACAGAATGACGACTGCGAGGAAATGAATGGCGGCGGAAACGACAATCAAGGACATGCATTGGATACAGGCGATCCGCGTTGACAGCCTGCCCGTCGGCGACGCGACGCGCATAGAGCACGGCGGCGCGTGCATCGCAATCTTCAATCTCAGTGGCCGGTTCTACGCGACAGCCGGCGTCTGCACGCACGCACACGCCTTTCTCTCCGAGGGCTACATAGATGGCCAGACGATTGAATGCCCGCTGCATCAGGGACTGTTCCATATCCCGACCGGCATGCCGCTTTCGCCGCCGGTCACCGAGCGGCTGAAGACTTACGAAACCAAGGTGGCGGACGGCTACGTCCACATCCTGGTGGAAGGAGGAGACTAGCACTGACTTCTTCGGGGCATATCCCGGGCTGAAACCAAAAATTGGGAGGAAACCTTAAATGCTGAAACTATCTCGCCGTCATCTGTTGAAGACGGCTGCGACACTGACCGTGCTTGCTGCCGCCCCGCTGGCAATCGCTCCGGCGGCCGCCGAGGAATCGGTCCATTCCGTCATCAACGCGCTCATCAAGAAATATTCCGACGAGGCAGGGGCCGGAATGTCGAATGGGGACGTGAGCGCGCTGTTCGAAAAAGATGGCTTTCGCGATTACCTCGACGTCTACCCTGTCGGTGATCTCGCCGGCGGGTTCGTATGGAAGCCCGGCATGGGGGCGAGTTTCGTCGGCCCTTACAGCAAGCTTCAGATCAAGTCGCCTTTCACCGACTATCTGCCGCTTGCCGAAGGTCCGGTGTTGGATCACAGCAAGAAGTACCGCATAGGATTGGTCTTCCACGGCTTCAACCATCCCTGGCTGATCAGCCTCGCCGACACCGCCGCGTGGGAGGCCAAACGCCATCCCAACATCGAGCTCGAGGTGATCGACGCCGAGTTCGACGACAACAAGATGGGCCAGGTGATCGATACCTGGATCGCCAAGCAGTATGACGGAATCGTGCTTTGGCCGAACCGCGAAGCGCCGATGGGGCCGCCGGTCGACCGCGCCATCGCGGCCGGCATCCCGGTAGTGAGCCTCGACCGCCGCACTTCGTCCGAGCAGATCAGCTCGGAGGTGCTTGGCAACTTCTATGCCAATGGTCTGCAGCAAGGCCTTTATCTCAAACATGCTGCGCCCGAGGGCAACATCATCTTCAATCGCAAGGATCTCGGCAGCACGGCGGACTCGATCCGCACCGGCGCCTTCCTGGAGGCGATCGGCAACACGCCGGGCTACAAGGTGCTCGCCAACTATCACACCAACAGCCAGCGCACGCTGGCCTTCAAGTCGACGGCGGACGCGCTGCAGGCCTTCCAGGACATCTCGGTGTCGTTCAACACCGGCGGCGAGGAAGCCATGGGCGCACTCGACGCGATCCGTGAAGCGAACCGGCTGAACAGCGCGCCAGGCGGAAAGAAGATCATGATCCTCGCCAATGACGATGCCCGTGAGGTGCTGAAGGAGATCAGGGCCGGCAATATCGAGATGGTGTCGCCGTACACGCCGCTGATCGGCGACATCGGCATCCGCGCCGTTGTCATGCATATCGGCGCCAAGGCAGGCCTCAACGAAGCGCCGCCGAAGCTGATCATGACACCCAACCTGCCAATGATCACCAGGGAGAAGATGAACATCGAGGGCATCGAGACGCTGACGCCGGACGAGTGGCCTTACGCCTACGGTCCGGAAGTCGCGGGCTGATCGGCAGCTCCCGCGCCTGCCGGGTTCTCTCGTGAGAGCCGGCAGGCGCTGACCGAAAACGCAGGCGAGCACGTCATGACCATGAGTACCGTTGAAACCAAGGTCGCCTCACAGGCGCAGCCTTCCGACGCCTGGCGGCACCTGGGCGTCGGCGACATGAGCCGCGTCGCGGTGCTGATCGCCCTGCTTATTGCCGGGCAGGCGATCACACCGTCCTTTCTCTCCCTCGCCAACATCCATGTCATACTTCTGGCCGTAGCCGCGATTGGTATCATGGCCTACGGAATGACACTGGTGGTGATCACCGGTGAGATCGACTTGTCCATCGCCGGGATTGCTATCCTATCCTGCATCGCCGGCGGGCTGCTGATCCCGACAGGCTCCGCAGCGCTCGTCATCGGCACCACCTTGCTCACGGGCCTTGCCATCGGCCTGGTCAACGGCATTCTTGTCGCCGCATTGGGTATTCCCTCGTTGATAACCACGCTCGGCATGCTCGGCATAAGCCGCGCGCTAGCCAACATCTTCTCAGGCGGCCAGGCGCTTTATCCCGAACCGATCGCCGCCTACCTCTGGTTCGGCCGCGGCGACCTCGCCGGCATTCCGCTGCCGGTCGTGCTGCTCGTCGTGCTGGGCGCGGCCGCGATCGCGCTTACCAAATACTCGATCTTCGGACGTGCGCTCTACGCGACCGGCGGCAACGTCAAGGCGGCCGCGTTGTCCGGTATCAATGTCGTCGGCGTGCGCGCCGCCGTGTTCGCGATTTCCGGCGTCTGCGCTGCGCTCGCCGGCATGCTTGAAAGCGCCAGGCTGTCCTACATCAATCCAGCAGGCTTCGAAGGCATGGAGCTTTCGGTTTTGGCGGTCACCGTATTGGGAGGCGCGGCGCTGTCCGGGGGCGCGGGCTCGATCATCGGTACGGTTGTGGCTGCCCTGATCATCGGCATCGTCAACAACCTTCTCAATCAACTCGGTGTCAGCATCTATCTGCAGCAGGTCGTGACCGCGGCGGTCATCCTTGCCGTCGTGATACCTGGCATGTGGCAGCGGGGGATCGCGAAATGAGCGCCCTGGAACTTTCCGCTCCGCGCGGCGCGCCTTTCCTGCAGGGTTTGCTTCGTGATCCCATCATCTGGCTGATCCTGCTGATCTTCGCGGTCGGTGCCCTGACGTCCGAGTATTACCTCACCGCGCTCAACATCGAAAACCTCATGCGCAGCATCGCCGTGATCGGCCTGTTGTCACTTGGCATGACGGTGGTGCTGCTTACCGGCCGCATCGATCTGTCGGTCGCGGCGCTGATGATCTTTTCGGTCATTGTCGGCGTAGTCGTCATGGCCGAGATCGGCCCAATGCTGGGAAGCCGCTGGCTGGTGCGCGGCAACACCTACGCCGGTCCGATCGTCCCGGTCATTTTGATCGCGCTGGCGACCGGTATCGCGGTCGGCGCGCTCAACGGCATTGGCGTGGCATATTTCAAGGTCGCGTCCTTCATCATGACGCTGGTGTCGCTGACGGCCTTGCGCGGCTTCAACTATGTGCTCACCAATGGCCATCCCTATTATCTCAAGGCGCCACTCTACAGCTGGATCGGCGATGGCAAGATAGTCGGCATCCCGATCAGTTTCGTGGTCTTCGTTCTCGTTCTTCTTGCGCTCATGGGGTTCATAAACGGCAGCATGCGGGGCGGCCGCTTCTACGCCATAGGCGGCAACGAAAAAGCCGCGCTCTATGCCGGCATCAAGACGCAGCGCTACGTGGTGCTGGCCTATGCTATCAGCGGATTGTGCGCCGCCGTTGCCGGCATCATCTTCACCGCGCGGCTGAAGTCGGTCGATGCGCCGCTCGCAGCCGGCTATGAATTAACCGCCATTGCCATTGCCGTCATCGGCGGCACGGCGTTGGCTGGAGGCGTCGGATCGCCTTGGCGTACGCTGCTGGGCAGCATTGCGTTTGCCGCCGGCCTCAACCTGCTCGCCATCTGGGGCGTCGGGACCTGGTATCAGAACCTCGCCATCGGCGTTGTTCTCATCTTGTCGGTCGGCTTGTCGAAGATGAGCCGCAAGAAAACACAAGCATAGACACTCTGGGAGGAGCGATTTATGGGCGGACATCTCACGCTCGGCATCGATATCGGCACGACCAATGTGAAGGCGGCGATTCTCGACACCAACACCGGCAAGGTGGTGGCGTCCGGCTCGCAGGAGCATCCTCTGTTCCACCCGTTTCCCGGTTGGGCCGAACAGGATGCGTCGAATTACTGGGGCGCCGTGGTCTCGTCCATAAGGCAATGTCTGGAACAGGGGCGTTTCGCCGACGACATCGCGGCCGTGGCGCTTTCGGGCCTGGTTGGCGTAACTCTCCCGGTCAGCGACCAGGGTAAGCCGTTGCGTCAGGCCATGATCTGGATGGACTCGCGCTCCGAGGAAGAGTGCGAAGACATCCGCCGCAGCGTCGGCGAGGCAACCATCAACAAGAACAACGGCAACCGCATTGCGCCCTGGTTCATCGACCCCAAGGCTCTATGGATCAAGAAGCACGAGCCGCATATCTTCAACGCCACGCACAAGTTCCTGTCGCCCTCCGGCTATTGCACCTACCGGATGTGCGGCAACTTCACGATGAACACCGGCGATGCGGGGCTCGCCTACGCCTACGAATATCGCGAGGAGCGCTGGAACGAGTCGGTCGCCAGGGCGATCGGCATTCCGCTTGAGAAGCTGCCGCGGCTCTACCAATCCCATGAAGTGGTGGGCGAGGTGACCAGACAAGCGGCCGAGGAGACGGGGCTGCGGCCCGGCACCATCGTCGCCGCAGGCGGCACCGATATCAGTTCGGCGGCACTTGGCGTCGGTGTCACCAAGGCCGGCGAGGCCTACTACTCCATGGGCACGGGTTCCAACCTCGGCATCATGATCCCGACCGAGCAGAACGTCGAGGAATACCGTATCCTGAAATGGCCGCACGTGCTGCCCGGCCTGACTATGTTCGATGGCCCGATGGCCTTTACCGGCGCGTCGTTGAAATGGTTCCGCGACCAGTTCGGCGATGCCGAATTCCGCCTAGCCGAGCGCATGGGCCACAATGTCTTCGACCTTTTCACCGAGCAGGCGAGGCGCGTGCCGGCATGTTCCGACGGCCTGCTTTATCTGCCGTATCTCGGCAACACGCTGTCGCCCAACTGGAACAGCAATGCTTGCGGGAACTTTTTTGGCGTACGCCCAACGACAACACGGGCGCATTTCATTCGAGCACTGATCGAGGGCGTCGCCTTCGACCTTTACTCCAACGTCCGCGTCGCCAACGCGGCCGGCGTCAAGGTCGACGGCCTGATCCTGAACGGTGGGCCGACGAAGAGCCGGTTCTGGAACCAGATCACCGCCAGCGTGGTGAACCTGCCGTTGAAGACCCCGGACATAGGCGAAGCCGCTCCGATCGGCGACGCCATTCTTGCCGGCGTCGCCGCCGGAATCTACAAATCGCCGACCGAGCCTCTTGAAAGCATCGTCCGCATCAAGGAGACGATCGACCCCGATCCGAAACTGCACGAGCGTTACCGGGATTTCTTCGAAGTCTGGTCGTCGGTCTATCAAAACTTGCGCGGAGACATGGATCGCCATCGCGCGCTTCTCAACAAATATCATTCGGCGTGATCGCGATGGGCGCCCCGCTGCTCGAGGTCCAGTCAATCCGCAAGACATATCCTGGTGTCATCGCGCTTTCCGACGTGACCTTCGATCTGAAGGCCGGCGAAGTGCATGCGCTGGTCGGCGAGAACGGCGCTGGCAAGTCGACGCTGCTGTCGGTGATGAATGGCCTCGTCGCGCCCGACAGCGGCGAAATCAGGATCGACGGCCAGCCTGTGGTTCTCGACGATCCCACAGTGGCGCTCGCCAACCGGCTGGCACTGGTCCACCAGGAGCTGGTGCTATGTCCGAACCTGAGCGTCGCCGAGAACATCTTTCTCGGCCGTGAACCGGCCGGCCGTCTTGGCAAGACGCGCGCTATGCTCAACCGTATGGCGAAGGACCTGCTCGATGAGATTCATGTCAGCCTTGATCCTTCGCGGGCCGTCGGCGAACTCAGCCTCAACGAGCAGCAGATCGTCGAGATATGCCGCGCTTTGGCGAGCCGTCCGCGCGTCCTCGTCTTTGACGAGCCGACCGCCTCGCTGAACGACGACCAGGTCGCGCATCTCATCGCCATCATTCGCAAATTGAAGGCTAATGGTCTCGGCATCGTCTACGTCTCGCACCGGTTGAGCGAGGTGATGCAGATTTCGGATCGCGTTACCGTGCTCCGCGACGGTCACGTCGTCGCCACCCGGGACATTGCCGGCTTGAACGAGGCTGCTCTTGTCGCGTTGATGGTCGGGCGTGAACATAAGCCGGGCCAGTCCGCCTACAAAGAGAGGCGCTGTGGCGACGTCGCGCTGGAAACAAAGGGGATCGGCAAGGCTCGCCTCTTCGACGATATTTCCCTGCAGGTGCGGGCGGGCGAAATCGTCGGCATTGCCGGATTGCTTGGCTGCCAGCGCGAAGCAGTCGTGCGCGCGATTTTCGGCGCCACGTCCATCGATCGCGGCGAAATCCGCGTTCATGGACGCAAGGTGCAGCTGCGCTCTCCGCGGGACGCCATTGCCTTTGGCGTCGGCTTCATGCCGGCCGATCGCAAGCGCGAGGGCCTCGTCCTGCCGATGAGCGTCGGCGACAATATCGGCATGACGATCCTGCGGCGTCTCGGCCGCCTCGGCTTCATGAAGCGTCGGCACAGGAACGCGATGGCCAACGGCCTGGTGCGCACATTGGCAATCAAGACCAATGGCCTGTCGCAGCTGGCGTCACAATTGTCCGGCGGAAACCAGCAGAAGATCGTCATTGGCAAATGGATCGCACGTGGCGGCGACATTGTGATCGCCGAGGACCCAACCCGCGGCGTCGACGTGGGCGCCAAGTTCGAGATATGGCGTGCCATCCAGGATCTGGCGGAAGAGGGCAAGGCAATTCTGCTGCTGACCACGGAATTGCAGGAGATGATGGATGCCTGCGACCGCATCCTCGTCATGAGCCGCGGTCGGGTGACCGGACATTTTCACCGCAAGGACTTCTCCGCGGAAGCGATCGCGCATTGCTTCGTGGCCTGACGCCGAACCGATAACGCCATGGGAACAATGAATTTTTCTTCGATGCGGCGGCCCGCTAGACCTGTCGCGACAATGGCAACCTGAAGGAGGATCGGCATGCAAGGCGATAATTCCGCGAGCTATGCTGGGATCGGTGGCATCGGCAGCAAGATATGGCCGCTGACGGGACCGGAGATCATTTCGCGCGAAAAGCTGAAGACGCTTCGCACCCGATCCAACGGACCGGGGCTGATTAGACTGGCGGTGCATCTCACGGCCCTGGCTCTCGGCGTACTTGCCGTCTACCTCTCCGGCGGAACGCCGTGGCTGCTGATACCTTCAATGCTCGCTTACGGCATCGTCATCGTGCTGCTGTTCGCACCCTTGCATGAATGCTCGCACGGCACCGCTTTCCATTCGCGATGGATCAACCACATCGTCGGATTTGCGGTCGCCGCCTTCACGTTCCGTCCTTTTCTCTACTTCAAATACCGGCACGCAGCGCATCACACGTTCACCCAGCACGAGGACCATGACCCGGATATCGTGCCGTTCCCGACATCGCTTCGCGACTATTTCGGGCAGATAATCGGCCTCTCCTTCTGGCCGAAGCTGGTCGGCACGCTGTGGCGCGGCACGACCGGACGCTTCACTGAGGAAGAACGTGAATTTCTGCCGAAATCGGTCTGGAGGCAGGTGATGCTGGAAATCCGGCTGCTCGTCCTGCTCTACGTCGCTATCGCCGCCGTCTCGATCTATTTCGGCAGCACGATCGCGCTGGTCTATTGGTTGCTGCCCCGCGTGATGGGCGAGCCGGTTCTGCGTGCCATCCGCATGGCCGAGCACACGGGCGCCGAAGAAAGTCCGAATCTGCTTGCCAATACGCGCACCACGCTCGCGAACCCATTGCTCAGGATGCTCTACTGGAACATGCCGTTCCATGCGGAGCACCACCTTGCTTCCTCGGTGCCGTTTCATGCGCTGGGCAGGCTTCACGACGAGGTCTCGCCGCATCTTCAATGCGTCAGCAAGAGCTATTTCCATGTGCATCGCGAGATCATCCGCGACGTGCTGCGGAATGGTCGTGCCGGCGCGACGCCTGCCGGGCAGGGGGCCTGAACGACAGTGGTGAGCGCAGGACGAAAGCCCGGCGTCGTTATCGTCGGTGGAGGACACGCTGGCGGCCGCGTCGCGGAGAGGCTGCGGCACGGCGGCTTCGTCGGACCGATCGACGTGGCCGGGGCCGAAACGGAGCTGCCTTACGAGCGGCCGCCTTTGTCCAAGGGCGTGCTGACATCGCCGAGCGTGCCGGCAAATGCCTATCTGCTACCGTCGGCGCGGTGGCACGAGATCGGCGTCCGGTTCCATCTGGGTGTGGAAGCGGTCGGCATCGATAGACAAGAGAAGACCGTGGCTCTTTCCAATGGCGCCAGCCTCTGCTATCGGAAGCTGGTTTTGGCGACAGGATTGTCGCCCCGCCGGATCCGACCGCTTGAGCCCATCGCGGCGCGCACCTTCTATCTTCGCTCATTCTCGGATGCGCTTGCGCTGCGCAGCCGCATCGTGCCTGGCGCGCGGTTGGTGCTTGTCGGAGGAGGGCTGATCGGCCTGGAAGTCGCCGCAAGCGCAGTCAAACTCGGCGCGGCGGTGACGGTCCTGGAGGCCGCCGAGCGCCCCTTGGGTCGACTGCTCCCGCGCTATCTTTCGCAATGGCTCGCCGAGCTTCATGAGCGGGCGGGTGTGCGTATCCTGTGCGGCCGGCAAGTCATCTCGTCCGAAGCCTTGGACGCTTCGGGCCGCCTCCACCTCGACGACGGGTCAAGGTTTGAGGCCGACCTTATTCTGGTCGGCATCGGCGGCACGCCGAACGACCGGATCGCCAGCGAAGCCGGCCTGCACACCGACAACGGTGTTGTCGTCAATGAATTTGGGCAGACTAGCGATCCCGACATTTTCGCAGCGGGCGATATCGCGGCTCACGAAAATCATCTCTTCGGTGGGCGTTGGCGGCTGGAGTCCTGGAAGAATGCGGAAGACCAGGCGGCGGCGGTCGCGTCCTATCTGTGCGGCAACCCGGCCCCATACAGCGAGGTGCCCTGGTTCTGGACGGATCAATACGGCCTCAACGTCCAAGTGGCCGGGGTGCCAGGCGCCGGAGAGCCGGCATTTGAGCGTGGCAAGCCAGGCGACCGTGCCTATCTCGCATATTTCACGGCTGGCGGCCGGCTGATCGGCGCAATCGGCATCGGCTGCGGCCGCGACATCCGCATCGCGCGTGAGATGATCAAGGCGGGCGGAAGGCCGGACGGCGCCGAGCTCGTTTGCAGGGGGTTCACCCGCCTCGGCGATGCGCTCGAGAGGCAGGCATCATGATCCGTTCACCGGCAGCGGTCTGCTTCGAGATCCACAAGCCGCTCACAATAGAAGAAGTGCAAGTCGCGCCGCCCGGTCACGGCGAGGCACTCGTCGAGATCGTCGCGTCGGGCCTTTGTCACACGGATCTCACTGCGCTCGACGGCGTCAACGCGACCAGCGTCTATCCTCTCATTCCCGGGCACGAGGGCGCAGGGCGGGTGATCGAAGTGGGCGAGGGGGTCTATGATCTCAAACCGGGCGATCATGTCATTCCGCTCTATGGTCCGGAATGCAGACATTGCCGCATGTGCAAGAGCGGACGGACCAATCTTTGCTGGACCATCAAGCCGATGCGCGACAAGGGCGTCATGCCGGATGGAACCTCGCGCTTCTCGATAGGATCGCAGCCGGTGCATCATTTCATGGGCACCTCGACCCTTTCCCGCTACACGGTCGTCCCTGAAATTGCGCTGGCGAAGATCCGCAAGGATGCGCCGCTGGAGAAGGTCTGCCTGTTCGGCTGCGGCGTCACGACGGGCGTCGGCGCGGCGCTGGCCGAGGTCCGCGAGGGTGACGCCGTTGCCGTCTTCGGGCTGGGCGGCATTGGCATCAATGTTGTGCAGGGAGCGCGGCTTGCCGGTGCCGGAAGGATCATCGGCATCGACGTGACCGATGGCAAATCAAGACTCGCCCGCTCCTATGGCATGACCGATTTTGTCGATGCGTCGCGCGACGGCGACAAGGTCGTGCAGGCGGTTCGGGATCTTACAGACGGCGGCGTCGACGTCGCCTTCGAATGCACGGGCATCGTGCCGGTTATGCGGCAGGCCTTCGACTGCTGCCAGCCGGCCTGGGGCACCGCTGTGTTGCTCGGCGTCGAGCCGCCGGGCGCCGAAATGGGGTTCCCGCCGGTCGGCGTACGCTATGGCCGCTCGATCCGCGGAAGCTATTTCGGCGGCGTCAAAGGACGCGGCGGACTGGGCAGACTGATTGACTACTATATGGACGGCCGGGTCGATCTCGACCGGCAGATCACACACAGGCTGGCCCTCGATCAGGTCAATCGTGGCTTCGATCTGATGAGAGCCGGAGAGTCGGTGCGCAGCGTCGTTCTGTTCGAATGAATGGCCAGAATTCCAGCACGGAATGTGGCTACGTCTTCCGCGACCGTCATCCGGAAAGAACGGACGTTTATAGACTCTTCGATGAGGCGAGCGCCGCTGCCCGCAGTTCACTGATATGCCAGCGCAACGTCGTCTACGGCGCGCATCCGCGCGAAGTGTTCGATCTGTTTCCGGCCGGCGAGCGTGCGCCGCTGGTGGTTTTCGTGCACGGCGGCTACTGGCAGAGCCTCGACAAGGACCGTTATTCCTTCGTTGCCTCCGTGCTCGTTGGCCGCGGCTTCTCCGTGGCGCTGCCAAGCTATCCGCTGGCGCCGGAGACACCCATCGAGACGATCGTTACCGGCATCGGAGCGTTCTTGCCGGCGATTTTGCGAGCCCTCCCAACGCCGCCGGCTTTCTGGATCGCGACCGGCCATTCCGCCGGCGGTCATCTTGCTGCCACACTCGCGATGAGAAGCCCTATGGCAAGCGTGCCGCTGGCAGCTTGCGTTCCGATCAGCGGCATCTTCGATGTCGAGCCGCTGGCGGAGACGTCACTCAATGCGGCGCTTGGGCTCGATCGCGAGCGGGCCGCAAGGATCAGTCCGATCCGCTGGCCAGTGCCGCATTGCCGGCTCGCGGCCATTGTCGGCACGGACGAGACCCAGGAGTTCCGCGAACAGTCCCAGCGGTTCTCTTCCTATTGGAGCGACTCGGGCCAGCACGCCGAACTGGTTCCGATGCACGGAAAAAACCACTATACGATATTGTGCGATCTGTTGGAGGAACGCTCGGAAATCGCTGAAGAAATCGTGCGGATGGCTGAAGCCTTTCGCAGGGAGACAGGCCGTGGGCGGCATTAACAAGCTTCATTTCGTCAATTTCAGCCAGCTGCGTTCCTTCTACGCGGTGGGTCGCGAACTTAGCTTCACGAAGGCTGCCGATCTGCTCTGCATCGGCCAGCCGACGGTGACCACGCAGGTGAAAGCGCTTGAAGAGACTTATGACGTTCAGCTCTTCTTGCGATCGCCGCGCGGCCTGAAACTGACGGATGCGGGCGAAGCGCTTCTGACCGTGGCGCGCCAGATTTTCTCGCTGGAGGAGCAGGCGGTGGGTATCTTGCGGGCGGAAGGCAATCAAATTTCCGGCAAATTGCGCGTCGGCACGGTAGGTCCGTTCTTCGTCATGGAACTGCTCTCGGCGTTTCATGCTCAATATCCCCTGGTGCAGGTCTCGCTCGAAAGCGGCAATTCCGACGTCGTCTATAACAAGCTCATGAATTACGAGGTGGATGTCGCCATCATCGGCCGGGACTACGACGATCCGCGTCTCGACCTCATCCAACTCGGCCGCCATGAGGTCATCATCTTCGTCCACCGCAACCATCCGTGGGCGGGCCGGCAGCAGATCGATCTTGAGGAACTCGACGGGCAGCGGATGATTTTTCGCGAACCGGGTTCGATGACGCGTCGGGCGCTGGAGGAGATGCTGGAATTGCATCGGATCCGACCAAACGTGGTCATGGAGATCCCGCGCGATGGTGTTCGCGAAGCAGTCGCGGCAGGCTTGGGCGCCGGCATTGTGTCAAAGACCGAGTTCCAGCTCGACGACCGGTTGACGCCATTGTCGATCGCAGATCACAAGCCATTCACCGAGTCTTTCGCAACGTGCCTAAAGGCACGTCAAGAACTTCGTCCAATCGGGGCCTTCATGAAACTTGTGACTGAAGTTTCAAATCCGAAGTTCAACCAAATGGCTGCCGCCGTCCTTTGAAGGAATGAACCTCAGCCAGAGGCGCTAGGATGACAGGTCCTTCAAGCTATCGGCGAAAGTGGCGACGTGGCTGGAGGGCCAAGTCTACAATGGATCGGGTCGCGGAATTAGCCAAATCAACCTGATGTCCGCTCCAAATGCTTCGCTCTCGGCCCCGCTCTGCCGGCCAGGCCGCCAGCAACGCATGCCGTGAGATTGGCAGCGACTGAGTGGGCAATCCCGGCCTCAAGTGAGGCCATGTCGGACGAGATGGCGAACGATCGGCGAAAACATCTGCTGGCCGACATAGGATCCGGTATTCGCATTCTCGAAGAGTGCTTCGGCGACGGCGCTGTCCTCGACGACGGGAATACCCGCTAGGCGCGCTTGAGCCACTAGCTCGTTGGCGGCACGCCCCTGGCCCTTGGCGACGACTGTCGGCACCGGCGTTTCGCCCTTGACGTAACGCAGCGCCACGGCCTGGTCCCCGGATATAAAGGCGATGACCGCATTTTTCACGCCCAGCTTCGCCGGTTGCATCACCGCCTCGCGCCGCTGCCGCTGTTGTTCATGACGGATCAACGGATCTCCTTCGATATCCTTGTACTCGCGCTTGTATTCGGTTGTCGTCATGCGCATGTCGCGAAGGAACAGCCAGCGCTGAACAGGAACATCGATCACGCCGATGACGACGAAGGCCAGGCCGGCGGCGATTCCGAGAGGCGTCAGCACCGCTTTGATCGTCGGGGCCAGGCATGACGGACCGCAGCCCGGCGCATCGAAAAGCGGCTGCAGCCATGTGATCAGCACGAATATGAAAAGGCATGCCAGCAGCACCAGTTTGATCACGCCTTTGGCGAACTCGATGACGTTGCGGAGCGACAGGATCTTCTGCAGGCCCTTGGCCGGGTTGATGTGGTCGAACTGCGGCTTGAGCGGCTCGAACGAGAAGACCGGTCCGAACGTGCCTAGCATGCCGAAAGCCGCGGTGAGAACGACGACGATGCCGACCAGCGGCAGTGTGGCAAGCATCAGCAGCGAGAACGTATGACGGATGGCGCGCAGGCTGACATCCCCGAACGAACCGCCGGGCACGGTTACGGTCTGCACGAGGTCCGAGAGGTGCTTGAAGAGCGTCGGCCAGAAGAAATAGAGATAGGCGAGCGCTGCGAGGAAAGTGAAGCCCGAGGTGAGGTCGCGGCTCTGCGGAACCTTGCCCTTGCGGCGGGCGTCCCGCAGCTTCTTGTCGGAAGCCGGTAGTTTCTTTTCCTCAGCTTCTTCGGCCATGTTGCAATCTTACCGCACTGTTGTGGTTCCAGTCCGTTGATGCTCTGTGTAAGGTGAAAGCGGGCTTGAATACGGAGAGGTGGATATGCGGTTGCATGTCGTATTCTTGCCAGTCGCCGTCATGCTGGCGTTGTCCGGTTGCCAGACGACCAAAACCGGCTCGGTCAACGCGAAGGACCAGGTCCTGGCCTCGCAGTCGGATCGGCTGATCAAGCTTGCCGACGATATCGATGCGCGCGGGGAAAATGATACCGCGATAGCGCTCTACCAGCGTGCGGCAGCGATGCCGGACGCCAAGCCGAGCGCGCTCGTCAAGGCAGGCGACGCCTATATGCGGGCGGGATACCCGACCGATGCCGCCAAAGCCTATCAGGCAGCGCTCGCCAAAGCGCCCAATGACGGCGAAGCGATGCTCGGGCTTGGCTCGGCGATGATAGAGGCCGGCGATGTCGAGGCCGGCATGCGCGCGCTCGCCCAGGCAGCGCCTTTGGTCAACAGCAGCGCCGCTTACAACCGTCTGGGCGTGGCGCAGACATTCGCCGGCCGGACTGCCGATGCGCAGGCGACCTTCGCCCAGGCGTTGAAACTTGCGCCCGGCGATCTCGACGTCGAGACCAACATGGCTTTGGCGGCAGCCCTTGAGGACAACTCCGCCACGGCACTGCCGCTGGTGCAGAAGATTGCCGCCGCGCCCAACGCGCAATTGCACCACAAGCGCAACATTGTGATGGTCTATGGACTTCTTGGCCAAGCCGATCAGGTCAAGGCCTCGCCACCCATCGGTTTGATGACCAAGGAGGTGGCCACCTTGCTGGCGCGTGCCAGAACCATCCGGTCGAAGGGCAGCACGCAGGCCAAGGCCAAGACGCTCGGCTCCATCCTCGGCTAGAGCAATTCCACGAAAAGTATGTAACGGTTTTCCGTCCGGAATTGCGTGAGAACAAAGAGGTAGAGCGGTTCGGCGCTTTCGTGAAACGGAGAACCGCTCTAGCGCCTGAGGCGCTCTTTTGCAAAGCCCGCCGCGCAAACAGGTGCCACATGGGCGATGATCGCGCCGGCTCATTCGACTGGAAGCGTCGTTTGCGGCGTTGCCGGCGCGCTGTTGGCGCCGCCGACCGGAGCCTCCTCGCCATCGAGGTAACGACGGGCCGCGCGCGCAGTTGGCGCGGCGGCTGCCGGCCCCATGCGACGGCCCTCGACGAGGTCACGCTGGCTTTCGGTCATGCGTTGCAGATTGTAGGCATTGGCGCAGCCGGCCGGCAGATGAGAGCCGACGCCAGAGACGATGGTGAGGTCGGTCTTGGCGGCGGTGTTGTCGTCGTCGGCCGGTTCGGCCAGACACGCATTGGGAGCCAGGATGGAGCCACTGACGCCTTTCTCGGAGCCGCCGGTATCGGTCGAAACATAGCTGTAGCCGGGCGAATAATCCTGCCGCTGTTGCGGGCTGTTTACGCAGCCGGCCAGAAACAGCGCGGGAAGCACGGAGCAGAAAGCGGTGCGCGATGTCATGGTCGTTTCCTGCTATTTGATGATCAGACCGGTCGCCGACGCGTCATTGGCGTGCTTGCGGCTGAGGCGCTTGGCTGCCGGACGGTCGAGCGGGGTGGCCAGACTGTCCCGCACCGGCGCCACCAGATAGGGCGTGATCAGGATGACCAGTTCGGTCTCTTCATGCTGGAAGCGCTGCGATTGAAAGAGCGGGCCAAGCACGGGCACATCGCCCAGAACAGGAAATTTCTCCAGGTTGCGCGAGGTCCGCTGCTGGAAAAGCCCCGCGATCGCAAAAGTCTGGCCGCTCGCCACCTCCACCGTCGTGTCGGCTCTTCGGACCACGAAGCTCGGCATGGCAAAGCCGTTGGCGGTTACAGAGCCGGAATCCGACAAAGAGCTGACCTCCGGCTGGACATGGAGCGCGATGCGATTGCGGCCGATGAGCGTCGGGGTGAAGCCGAGGGATACGCCGAAAGGTTTGTATTGAACGGTCGTCACGTCGGATCCCTGCGCAATGGGCACCGGAATTTCTCCACCGGCTAGAAAGTTCGCCGTCTGTCCGGTCACGGCGGTCAGGTTCGGCTCGGCCAGTATCTTGACGACGCCATTGCGTTGCAGGGCTTCGATCAGGACGTCGAAATTGAGGCCGTGAGCCTGGTTGAGGCTCAGACCAAAATTCCCATCGCTGCCTGAAGGCACGCCATTGTCCTGGAACATGTTGAATTCGAAGCCGCCACTTTTGTAGCCGACGGACCAGTCGACACCATATGACTGCAACTCCGTGCGTGAGACTTCGGCGAAGCGGACCCGGATGTTGACTTGCTGCGACCCCTGCACGGTCATGTTGTTCAGCGGCGGCGTTTCCGGCGGTGAAAACGTTCTTGCGACATTGTCCAGATCCTTTGCCTCATCGACGCCTCGTGCCTCACCCGTGATGACGATGCGGGTTCCGAAAATGTGAAGATTTGTCGCCGAATTCGGCTGCATCGTATGCTTGGCTTCAGCGGCGGGCGTGATATCGGGTGTGACGCGGAATTGAGCCGTTGCCTCGATACGCTCGTCGGCCGTGACTGCAATGAGATTGGTCAGGCCGGGCTTGAGGCCGAAGACATAGACCATGCTTGGCGACACGACCTGGAGGTCTGCGATCGTGGTGTCGGCGACCAGGACGGATTCGACCGGCTCATTGAACCGCAGCAAGCGTCCTTGCCCGACCGGCAGGTCGAGCGTTGGCTTGCTCGGCAGGGGCGATACGTTCTGCGCCCTCGCGTCGGCGATCATAAACAGCAAAGCCACCAAAATGCCAACCGTCGCGATAGCGAGCCAGCGCATGTCCGTCCGCCAGGCGGAAGCGGCGGATCGAACGCCTGCTGCGGTATCGTGGATTGTCATGCCGTTCCTCTCCTGATTCCCCAAATGTCCCCGATCGTCCGGCTGCCGTCATGAGGTTGCCTCCTGCGCGGCTTTCGCCTGAGCCGACGGCAGCGCCTGGGTGCGCGCGCCGGCTCTTCCGCTACGGCCGGTGATCGTGGCCAGCGGCTGGACGTTGAATTCCTGTGCAAGTTCCTGGAAGGACAGCACCGGAAGCTCGATGGCATTGTGCGTGAGCAGGCTGCGCATGTGACGGCGCACGTCCATCGCTGCAAGGACGACCGGCGAGACGTCGGCGGAATTGTGCGACAGCGCGCGCTCGACTTCACTGACCAAAGCCTGCGCATCGTCATCCGAAAGGTTCAGGAATGTGCCGGTCGATGTGCTTTGCACAGCGTTGCGTAGAACATCTTCCGCCGACCGCTGCAGTACATAGGCCGCAATGATGTTGTTGCGGCCGGCGCAGCGGAAGCTGATCTGGCGCTTCAGGGATGTGCGGACGTATTCCGTCAGCAAAACAACGTCCTGTTCGCGTTGGCCCCATTCGATCAGAGCTTCGAGGATCAGGCGCAGATTGCGGATCGGCACGTTTTCGCCGACAAGCCGGCGAAGCACCTCCGCGATCTTCTGCAGCGGCACGATCTCCTGAGCCTGTCTGACCAGATCCGCATATTCCGCCTCCATGTCGGACAGCAGCCTGCGGGTCTCCTGAATACCGACAAAATGGCCGGCATAGAGCCGAAGTGCGTTTCCGGTCCACTTGGCGGCTGTTTCCGGTGGCGTGGCGAAAACGAAGCCGGCTTCTTTCAGCGCAGGGATGTGGCGGTCATCGACCCATACGAATTTGCGCTGGCCGGCAATCGAGGCGGCCTTTTCGTAGGTCACTTCGAGCAGATCGAGGTGCGTCAGGTCCGCTTCGACCAGAACGCGGCCGGCGGGAATTTCGACATCCAGGATAGGCGCGCCTTCGAGGTCGATACGGATGCTTCGTGGTGAGAGCATCTCGTCGACCTGCATGCCGATGGCTGGAACGTCGACACCGAGATCGCCGAAAAGCTCGCGGCGGACGCCGTCGGCGAGCGCGGCGAATTCGGGCTCCGCAATCGCGTCCGCCAGTTCGGAGCCGAGGCGTGCGACCACGCGATACGAAGCAGGCAGCGTTGCGGTGGGAATTGCGGAGCTGCCCCGTTGTTCCTGCACCTCGATCAGGTCAATGTCCTTGGGTTCGGAGTCCTGCGTGCTGCGGCGATTGATTGCATAGGCGCCTGTCCCGAAGCAGGCACCAAGGACCAGGAACACGATGGAAGGAAAGCCTGGCACCATGGCAAGGCCGACCATAATCGCCGCTGCGAGGGCAAGTGCACGCGAGTCCCGCAGCAGCTGGCTGGTTATCTGCCGGCCAAGGTCGCCTGTCCCATCCGCGCTGCCGACGCGCGTCACCATCGTGCCGGCGGCGACGGCGACGAGCAGTGCCGGTATCTGCGCCACCAGCCCGTCACCCACGGTGAGCAGCGAGTAGGTCGCTGCCGCATCGCCGAGCGACATGTCGTGCTGCAGCGTGCCGACAGCGAAACCGCCGACAAGGTTGACCAGGATGATCACAATCCCGGCGATGACGTCGCCCTTGACGAATTTCATGGCGCCGTCCATCGCGCCGAACAGCTGGCTCTCGCGCTCCAGCTGCTGGCGCAGACGGCGTGCTTCCGCCTGATCGATATCGCCGTTGCGCAGTTCCGCATCGATGCTCATCTGCTTGCCCGGCAGCGCGTCGAGCGTGAAGCGCGCGGCCACCTCGGCTACGCGTTCCGCACCCCGCGCAACCACGATGAACTGCGCGACGGTGATGATCAGGAAGATGACGAGGCCGACCGCAATGCTGCCGCCGACGACGAAGGTGCCGAAGGCGGTGATGATCTCGCCCGCGTCGGCCTGGAGCAGGATCAGCCGCGTGGTCGTGATCGTGATCGCCAGCCGGAACAAGGTGGCGATGAGAATGACCGACGGCAGCGACGAAAACTGCAGCGGATGAGAAACGTAGAACGAAGCCAGCAGGATAAGCACGCTGATGGCGATATTCGCGGTGATGAGAATGTCGACGAGAAATGTCGGCAATGGGATGAGCATCATCACCACGGCCACGAGCAACAGGACGGCGATGACCAGATCGCTGCGGAGCGACAGCCTGGCAAGGAACTGCAGAAGCCGCTCGGACACGCTCATGGTCATTCAACGCCTCGTTGCGACAGGAAGCGCAGCAAGGCGCTGTGAGCCTCCGTCTTGCGCCCGGCCACCAGCAGGGCGCGGCTCTTCAGCAATGTAAGCGCCGGGTGGTCCATTTCTTCCAAGGTCTCCAGCCTGGCAATCGTGGCCAACGCCTTTTCCGCCTCGCCATCAAGTATGAGCAGGTGCGCCAATGTCCTCAGGAGACCGGCATTTTCCGGCGCCAGCTGTGCGGCGATGAGCAGGTACGTCGCGCCCCGCTTGGCCTGCCCATGACACCCGTAGAGATAGCCCAGGACATGCAGCAGATGGACCGTGTCGTGCGGGTTGGTCAGATCTCGATTCCTTCCTGCATGCGACCAAGCAGATCGCGATGACGCTCGATCTCACCCTCGATCAGCGCTCTGGCGAGCGTCTTGAGCTGCTCGCCCCCCTCAAGGTCAGGAACCAGGTTCGTTATGAAATGCTGGAGAATAGGCACGGAGCGGCGCAGGATGGCCGGCTCCGGATTAGTGGGCATGACGAAGTTGATGAGTATGTCATCCAACGATTCTCCTGCCGCATCTCGAGAGGCTTGGAATTCCGCCGTTTCAGGCCTTTCGGCGGCCGCTGCCGATTTCGTCCCCTGAGGGCGCTTTGCGCCTTCGTCGACGCCATTCATCCGCCGCCGGTTGATTGTCTGCGCGCGCACGCCTTCCGCCTGATGTACGTCGCGGCCGGCAGTGTCCATCCTGGCCGAATCGAGGCGCGGCCCTTCGAGCCGGCGGTTCACGGATATTTCAGCGCGACCGTGGCGCCGCCCTTGGTCAGGAGAAGTTCCGTCTCGCCGATGCGCTTGATGGTCCAGCCGTCAGCCGTGAATGCACCTTCGTGGTAACGCGCGCCATCGGCTGCGATGACGTAAGGCCGCTCGCCATACCAGATCGCCTGCAGCGTCAGACGCGGCGCCTGTTGCGCGTCGCCGATCATGACATTGGACACCAAGGGGACATGAGCGCCGAATGCCTGGTCGAACCAGGATTGCGTTTCCGTCCAGACATTACTCTTGTCGCTCGGTATCATGCCAGAAACCACCAGGCGCCCGGGCGATCGCTGGACGGTTACGGTGCTTATACCGGACTGATCGAGACGCTGTTTGAGCTGGTTTTCCGCTTCGGCGGTCTGAATCTGCGCTGGCGATGAATCGTCCAGCACTTGCTGGTCCCGCTCGCCGGCGAAAGCCATTCTGACCGGTTGATCGTCTTTAGAAGGCGCCTGCACGCCAATGTCGGACTTGGCAAGAGAGAACCCGTTGGCAGCGACGGAAACGGCGAAAACGGCAAAGAGAACGCTGCCTGCAACCAGCATGGGGCGATTGCCGATCGACCACCGGCTCGCGGCCTGTTCCGGATTGACCAGCCGGATGCGGGCGTCGCCAATAGCAATGACGAGCGGTAACCGGCAGCGACTACCCTGTCCTTGACGGATGATTTCGCCTGTGGCGAGCGCGACATCTCCGCCGACGGCTTCGATTTCAAACTGGCTGCCCTTGCGCCGCAGTCTCGCGTGGATCGGAGCGATGCCGGCATCCCTGAGGACAACGTCCGATTCGGTGCTGGAGCCGATCGTATACAGGGGCCCAACCAGACTGAGTTCGGCGCCGGCATGAAAACCGTGGGTTACGCTGAGCGCGACGGACCGTGCCGTTGCCGGCGATGGGGAAATGATCGATCGGAGCCGACGCCCTGGCGCGGCGTCCAGATATCTGCCGATAGGACTAGCGGTCATGCCACTTCATCTCCCCCGCCGATGAGGATTTCAAATGCAGCCGGACGATGGCGCTTGGAAATTACCGCCATGCGAGTACGCCGCCGGTTGCTCGCGGCGGCGCATGAGTTCGAGCATCTCCTACGTCAAGCCTTTTCAGCCGACTCGCCGAGCGTCTTGGCGGTGCTCATCAGCATGTCGTGCTGGGATTTTGCCATTTCTTTCGTGATCTCCAGGCTGAACATGCGCTCCTGCTGCTTGATCATCTTGTCCAGGTTTTGTTCCGGCGATCCTGTAGAGCCGGACGTAATGGGAGGGGTAGCAGCCATCATTGTCTCCTTGAGGGGCTATTCAGGTTGCGAGGCCCGGGCTCACGCCTGCGGTCCCAGACTTGCTATAACAACTTAGGGCAGGACGATCGGAAATGAAAGTCCACTTGGAATATTTGAGGCCTGTTTGTTCCAACTGTTGCGTTTCAGGCGATCACGGAGTAGCCTGATCGCCGGGGTTTTAATGGGGTAATGGGAATGGAAAAAGGTCCCTTGGCGGAGCTGTTGGTCGAACGGTTTGAGAATATGCCGCCGCAACTGCGGGTGGCGGCGCGTTTCGTGCTGGATCACCCCAAGGATGTGGCGCTGATGTCGATGCGCGAGCAGGCGCAGCAGGCCGGCGTTTCGCACAGCACGATGATGCGGCTGGCGCGGTGGCTCGGTCTTGAAGGCTATGAGGACATGCGCAGCCTCTATGCGCGCGCGCTGCGTGAGACGATAGCCGGAGAACCGGCCCGGCAGGGTGTCGGACAGGGTAGCGATTCGGGATTTTCGACGGTCGGGGTCGTGGCCGACACTCTCGCTGCCCAGATTTCAAGTCTTGGCGAATACGGCAACGCCATGCAATTCATCGCCGCCGCCAAGCTGCTTGCGGCAGCGGGCAAGCTTTTCGGTCTCGGCTCAGGCTCGGCCTATGCAATTGCCAGCCATTTCGTCCGCGTCATGTCGTTCGCGGCTGGCCCTGAGCGCACGGTCACGCTTGTCGGCGAGATGGTCGGACAGGGTCTGGATGCTCTTCAGCATGCGAAGCGCGGCGACGTGCTTCTTGCCGTGGGCATGTCGCCCTATGAACGCACAACGATAGAAGTGGCGCGCCAGGCGGCCCGGCAGGGCGTCAGCGTGGTGGCGATAACCGACAGCAGTGTATCGCCGCTGACCCGGGTCGCGCGGGAAACGATTGTCGTCACCTCAAATTCGCAATCGTTCTTCCAAAGCATGTCGCCGGCGTTCGCCGCTGTCGAAATCCTGGCGGCGTTGACGGCAGCGCGGTTGGGAACAAATGCAGCGGAACGCGTGAAACAGTCGGAAGAACAGCTTGCTGCTTTCGGCATCTATTGGAAGCCCCCTCGATAACAGCGAAAGCTGCGGTCGGGGCGGGCGTGGCGGCGGCCGGGCTGCCGGCAACAGTGATTTCCGGAGGTCGTCCAGATGGTTCGCCCGATAACGCTCACCAAGCCGCCGCTTCAGCCGCAGAAAGTCAATGCGAAGGCGGACGCAGCGCAGATCGCGCGGCTGGAGGCGCAGGCAGCGGAGCTGCGGGAAGAAATCAGGCTTGCCAACAGAATGGGCGAGCGCGATTGGGCGGCACAAGCCCGCCAGGAATTGGCGCATGTAAACACACAACTAAGCTCCCTTCAGACGCGGCCGGCAACGGCTCCGGCGACGCCGGATGTCAATGTCGTGAACGCCAGCAATGGCACGTCCGGCAATGGAACGACGGTCACGCCAGCCCTCTTCGCACGGCCCGATTCGACGCTCGCGCTGACGCCGGTGGACCTCGACGGCGGCAAGCCCGAAGACAGCGCCGCGGCAGCGACGACTGCCCGCGACATCGTCAAGGACGTCACCGGCGGCAAAAGCATCGACCAGATTGCCGCTGCGCGCGGCATGACGCGCGAACAGGTTATCACTGCGCTCAGGTCCGGCGGAATGACCGTGTCGACCACTGACCCGACAAGTGGCAACGGCGATGTCCAGGCGACGAAAATCACGGATGCCATCGGCCGCACCGTCACGCAATATTACGACTACCAGCATGACAGCTACTATGCGACCGTCCAGGAACAGCCTAACGGCGCAACGACCACGACGCCGACCCGGGATGGGCTCGGACGCAAGGAAACCAGCAGCTACAATTCCGACACCGGTGCCATAACGACGCGCTATGAGGACGATCTCGGGACAGGAACTGTCACCGAGCGGACGTCATTGCCCAACGGTGCGTCGGTGGAAACGGTGACGCCAGGCGCCGGCCCCTCTCTTCCCGTGACCACCGTCACAGGACCGGACGGCCACAAAACCATATTGGCGCCCTCCCAGGATCCGGGCGGATCCAGCACGCAGGACATCAAGCACGATCTTGCCGACGGAAAAAGCATCGACCAGATCGCAAAGGAGAATGGCCTCACCAACGACCAGGTGATCGCCGAATTGCAAGCCGCCGGATATCAGGTCACGAGCACCAGCAGCAGCGACGGGCAGTCGATCGAGACGGTCGATCCGCGCACCGGCGACAAGACCGTCTACTCGCACGACTACCAGCACGACGTGCGCACCGTCACGACCACGGCGGGCGGCAAGCAAACGTCGCTATCCATCGACGGCAGCGGAACTGAAACCGAGACGGTCACCGACAAGGACGGTCGGGTGACGACGACCACCACCGAGAAGATCAATGGCGGCAAGCCGGTCGAGTACGAGGTCAAGCCGGATGACAATCTGACCCAAATTGCGCGGCAATATGGCGTCACGCTGGATGACCTCAGGCGCACGAATCCGGAGCTTTTCGGTTCCTCGCGCGACCCGAACATAATCCGCACGGGCGAAAAAATTACCATCGAGAACGGTACGCGCACGACCGTTGAGATCACCTTCAACGGTTATACGCTGACCACCAAGCCCGATGGCAGCATGACGCTGCACAACAACACCACCGGCACCGACCTGAAGATCGAGGCAGGAACCACCCAGGAGGCGCTGGCCAGGACGCTGCTGGCGGTCAATCCCAACAGCAGCGATCCCAAGGAGGCAAAAGAGGGCGAGGTCGTGAAGACCTTCGTCGAAGGGCTCCTGGCGGGCGAGACCCTGCCCAGTCTCATCGACGCCGCCGAGAAAGCCGGACAAGACAAACAGGCTCTGATCGACAAATACCCCTTAGGCCCTGCCGCGAAGCCCAAGTTGGACGGACAGAACAGGGTTGTCGATCCGTTTGGCGATCCGCCGCAGGGCAACGCGCCCTCCGGCGGAAAGTGGACGCCGATGAAGATCGACGGTGTCTGGACCTGGGTCGATCCGCAGGTCGCCCAGGCTATCATTACCCACGACGTCGCACTGTCGCGCGTCACTGAAACGCGAGCTTTGGCCGGCCAGCGGCAGGAGCAGCTCAACGTCGATATGCTCGATCCCGCCTACAAGGATGCGCTGGATGGCGCGCAGACGATCATAAACAAGGCGTTGGCGCCTAACGGTCTGCAATGGACGCCGCAGAAACCCAAGGGCACTCTTGCCGATGCGCAGGCGCGGCTGACCAAAGCCAACACCCTCCTGCAGAACGCGCAGGATGCCCGAGGCGAGTATGAGAATGCCGGGCGCGCCCTCAAGGATGCCATTGCCGGGCAAGGCAAGCTCACTCCTCTGGGCGATCCGAATGCGCCGGCAGTCCGCGCGCGGGGCACTCCCGACCTTCATCCGCAATATGATCAAGGCGTCGCCGATCATGCCGCCGTCGACAAGTTGTTTTCCGAGGTCGGCCTGCATCTGAGCAAGGGCGACAAGCTCACCATCGACTTCCTGGTGGGGCAGGCCGAGCTCGCCGGCGTTCCGGCGGACTCCAAGGAATACAAGGACCTCAAAGCCCTGCAGACGACGGCAGGCAGTCAGCTCGAACTGGCTCAGTCCTACCAGAACTATTTCGACGCCCATGCCGATGCCGCGCAGGTCAGCGCGCGGCAGACGGACCTCCAGCAGAAGCTGGCCAGCGAGTATCTAGGCGAACAGAAGTTTAACTTTGACGAGAAGTACAATCGCATCAGCGGCGATTACCTCGGGCACTACAAGAACTCGACGCTCGAGATCCGTGACGGCCAGCTCTGGGTCGTCAATCATTTCGATGAGGGAACCACCGAACAGCAGCTGACCTACAGCCTGAACGACAAGAATGTCAGGGGTGAATATCGCGATCGCCAACTCAACAAGGACTGGCAGGCACTTCTGGCCGGCTACGATTCCAATGCAAAAGTCTGCACGGCAAATGGTCTGCAGTCGGTGAGGTCCAGCGAGGAGCAGGCGGCAAAGAGCCTGAATGACGTCCTGGACCGGCAGCTCGGCGACAGCCTCGCCGATCTGAACGCCAAGCTGCCGACGCTGCAGACCAATTTCGACAATGCGCTGACGCATCACAAGCCGGGATCGGTCGATGCTCCCGAAGGCACGCTGCCCAACGGCGCGCAGCCGGTCGAGATCGACGTCGGCGGGCAGACGATCAAGGTGGCGCCGGACATTGCTCAGAACTATAAGCGGAATGGGATCGACGCCCTGACCCAGGGCGGCAAGGCAATCTGGATCGACCTGAATACGCAGGATGACGACAAAAATGGCCGTTGGGTCGATCCCGAACTGGCGGTCGCCAAGCTCAGGCTGGAGGCGACAAGGCTTCAGATAAGTCAAATCGAGGATCTGCGCAGGCAGTTGCAGGGCTTCAACGACTATCATGAGCTTCGGCTCAGCGAGCCGTCTCTGCTGGCCGATGACAACACCACTGTCGACAAGACCTATCTGGACGAGCACGAGCAGCAGACGCTCGACGCCATCTATCAGCCGAGATTCCAGCAACTGCTCACCAGAGGCCACGACAACGAATTTCGCGAGCAGCGTGGCACGGATCTCGATGAAATGGTGGCCCGGAAGCTCGGCCTGGACAGTTCGACCGATGACGGCCGCGACGCGATAGAGAATGTGACGGACGAGATCCGCGGTATCGGCGGTGACAATCCGTACGTGCGCAGCGTGCCGATCTTCTATGTCGACGACCAGGTCGGAACGCAGCAGGTCATCCTGTTTGCGGTGCGCGGCGAGGACGGCAACACCCGCTATGTCGACGCGACCGGCAAAAAGTTCGACGACCTCGGCGATTTCCAGGACAACAACAGCCAGTTCGGCGAGAACGGCAAGCTCGTTGTTTCCAAAGGCCTGGAGATGAAAGCAGGAGCCGACGGCAAGATCGAGCTTGAAGTAGTGAAAGCGCGAAACGTCTCCGTCTGGGACAAGGTCGTCGATCCGCTGGTTGGCATCGGCACCGGCATTGCCACCATCCTGTCGTTCACACCGGCCGCGCCGGTCGCGGCACCGCTGGCCTATACGGGCGCGGCCTATCTCGGAACCCGAGCGGTCATAAACGAGGTCAACCACCTGGACCATGGCGGCGAGTGGTACGATAGCGAGTCACTGACGAACATCGCCAGCGCAGCAACCACGGCGCTGCCCATGGCTTCCAGCGGCCTGCGCACCATCGGCATGGCGGCGAAGAGTGAGTCATTCTTGGCAGGCGTTGCCGCCAGCCCCCGCGCCTTCGCCGGCAGCATCGGCGCAACACGTTCGAACTGGGCGTTGGCATCCGAAACCCGCACATACATGCAATCGACCGCCGGACTGAACAAGGCAGCGTGGGGGATGGATGTCGGCTCGGTGATTGTCGGTTCACCGTTACTGGCAACATCTGCCTACGATCTCGCCGCCAACGGAGACCAGATGAACGGTCTCCAGCTTGCCAATGCGCTTACGGGTCTCGGCACCGGCGTCACCGGCACGGGGCTCGGCATCCATGGTCTGCGGACGATGCGGCCAGGAACGGGCACGCAGGACCCCAACGCTCCCGGCGCTGATGCCAATCCGCCGCCCGGCGGCGACGGACCGTTCCAGCAGCCGCCCGGCGGTAAAGGACCGTCGCAACTGGCGCTGGAACCCGGCCCTTCGGGACGTCCGATGGATGTGTACGAAATTGGCGCCGACGGCGTTTACAGGGCGACCGGAGAACAGGTCTTCCACGATCCCAGCCACCCGGTGATCCCAGGAGAGGTGATCAAGACCGATGACGGCAGCGGCAATGGCTCGACGGCGTCGCCGGACCGCGATCCCGATGGTTCGACTGCCTCCGGCACACCGCACCTCGCCGACGGCGATCCCATCGTCGTGCCGGGCGCGCCGACAGGAAAGGACGGGCCGGTACGTCTTGTCTGGGATCCGGAGACACGCAGCTTTGCCGGCATGCCCGAGCGCGACACGGGCGGCTACATCTACACCAGCGGCAAGGATCCGAAGACGCCGTCGGCGTATCTCGACGGCCTGACCGTCGAGGAGCTCGTCAACCGCCATGAACAGGAGAAAGGCTATTATTCCAGCCGCGAGATGGCCGAGCGTTATGGTCCGGATGGCGTTCAGATACCGCGCACGCCGCTTCGCGAGACATTGCCCGACTTCCGCGTCGGCGTCACCTTCCGGGTCCGGCTGAACACGGGCCAGGCGTTCGGGATCGGGTCCCCGACCGTTGCTGCCGTTGGCTTCGGCGTCGGCACCAAAACCGATTTCGGCATGATCGGATGGTCGATCGTCGACAGCGTCAGCCAACGCAGCCTGACGCCGGTCAAGGACGCACTCGGCACCCAGGGCGTCATCTCCTACAGGCCGCGCGAGTACAGGAACATCACCGGCCTCCAGGCCGGCGTCTGGCCTGTGTCCAATCAGACGGCCCTGCCGGTCCGTGCCAGCGATCTATCGGCGGCGGCGAGCAGGGCCTTGTTCGGCGACGGGACCGGCTATGACGCCAGACCGCTGGATGCCGCGATTGTCGGGATGACGCCGGACGGCGAGGGCACCGTGGTCGAGATGACCTACACGCCTTTGCTCGAAGGCAAGGAGGTTACCCTCGCGCCCGGCCAGCAAGATTTCTTTGGCGTGCCGGCGGAAAACAGCTCCGGCCATGTCACGCTGCAAGCCGCGCTGCCTTTCGATCGCGTCATGACCGAGACCAAGGCCGGCATACGCCTGCCGATCGTGGCCAATCATGTCGCGGCGGTCGATCAGATGCCGCGCATCGGTTTCGAGAGGCGTCCTGAACTGCCCGTCAAGGACACGCTGCAGCCGGGCGACGTCGTGTCGACGCAGGCGTTCGACCAGATCCAGTCGGCCCTTGGCTCGACAAACCTGAAGATCCAGTTCGCCGTCAAGGACCCGGCGCAGGCATCCGAACTCGTCGCGGCGATCGGGCAGGGCGATGGCGTCCGGTCGATCCGCGACCTCGTCAAGTCCGGTCAGATCGATCCGTCGAACACGGTTTCCCTTGTCGATGAGCCGACACTGAGCGGACTGCGGCTTTCAGCTGTGCCGGGCAAGTCGCCCACGGCGGACATTGTTTTATTGACCGGCGAGAAGGCTCGCGTGGTGAACCCCGAGGCGATGCTGGTCGACGTCATCTTCAATGATCGCAACAGGCTGCCGGGCGCGCTGGGCCTCAATCCGGATCGGGTGGCCACCTCCGCGACCTACAAGGTGAAATCGACAGTGCAGTCCTGGCTTCCGGCGCGTTTCACTCCGGACGGCTCACCGCAGTCGCGCTACATGCCGAGCGCCGGCAACATCTACCGAAACCTCTATGGTTCCGACGGGACTCCGGCGACGCGCTACACGATCTCGTTCTCCACGCCTCCGCTGCCGGCAGGCGCCGTGGCGTTCAGTGCCGAGGTGAGATTCCAGTACAAGTCGAAGGCAGCCAAGACCGCGCCCTCGATCGCCAAGAACGAAACCGCGACGCTGACTTTCGATCGCGCCGGCGGACAATCCGAGCAGGTGACGATCCCGGCCTGGCTCGCCCGTGCGGTGGAAACGTCTCGCGACGGCGCCTCGACGGCCATACCCAAGGGCGGCAAAGCCTCGCTGGACCAGTTCCTGGTCGACCTGCAAAAGACGGCACGGCCGGATCAGCTCGTCGCGATCGAGCAGTTCAAGAGCGATTTCGGCGCTTCGATCGTCGACGGCGGTTTCATGCGCCAGGACGTTGCCGACGGCGTGCTGACGTTCCTCTCCTCGCAGGTGGGCAGCCGCCGAAGCGGGCCGATCCAGATAAGGGACGAGAATGGGCAGTCCGTGACCGCCACCCGCTATGGACCGCTGCCAAAGAGCGCGGAGAACGTCTATGTGCCGCCGGCCGACGGGCCGCAAGCGCGTGGCGACGAACCGGAGTTGATCCACAAGTCGCATATTCTGTTTCGGGAGCCGGAGACGGGAGAAGCATACGTCTTGCCGTGGATACGCGGCGCCTCCGAGGACCATGTGCCGGGCGGTCAAGGAACGCCAAAGGGAGATGCGGTGCCACCGGGTACAGTCAGGAAAGCCATCGAGGCGGCGCCACCGACAACCTACTCGCTGCAGCAGATCCGCAACATGCGACAGCCCGAGAAGTGGAAGGCAGGCGAGATCTATACGCGCGAACTCAACGGGTCGCTTGGAGAAGTGCATTTCCCGGTCGAGGCCAACCCGGACGGTCCCTACGCCGTTACCGGCCAGGGCGGGCGTTACGTGGATGCGCCGGTCTTCAAGAGCCAGGATGTGATCGAGGCGATTGAGGTCAAGACCTACCATCACTGGACGACGATCAACGGTGTCGCGCAGATGCGCGAAGTGCCGCTCACGCCGAAACTGGAGGAGCAGATCAGCAAGGATGTGGCGCTGCGGAATGAGAACCCAGGCTATCAACCGCGCTGGGTTTTCCTCGACGCGCCGCCTTCGGCCGAGTTGCAAGGAGCGCTCGACGATGCCCGGATTGTCGGAAACATCTTCGGACACGACAAACCTGCCGCTGCAACACCGCAACCTCAGCCCGCGGCGACCAAAAGCGGCTCGAGCCGGACCATTCAGCTCGAGGACGAAAGCGGCAATGTGATTATGGCGACAATGCTGGGCACCGGGCCGAGGAGCCCGGAGCAGGTCTATGTTGCGCCCTCAGACGGCCCGCGCGTTTGGGGCGATGCCCCGGAGGTGGCGGACAAGACGCACATACTGGTGTACGACCCCGATACGGGCGAGGCCGTGGTGCTGCCCTGGATACGCGGAGCTTCCGACGGTCACGTGCCGGGGAATAATGGACCGCTCACCCGGGACGGCGTCAGAGCTACCCCGCTTGATCAGGTGCCGGATCTCGTCATGGGCGATTTCCAGCCGAACCAGATTCCCTGGCTGAAGCGCGAGCAGGTGGCCGAGCTGTCGGAACCACAGTTCCGCGACATGGATCGGGCGGGCTTGCTGCCCTCTCTGACCAAGAGCCAACTGCGCGGTATCCCGAAGGCGAAGATAGGCTATGTCAACATAGCGAGCCTCGCCGAGAGGCAGGTTCCTTGGCTGACCGAAGGCCATATCCGTAATCTGACCGACCAGCAATTCCATGATCTCGGCAAATCGGGTTTGATCCGCCACCTGACGAAACCGCAGTTGCAGGCGATAAAGGGAGACAAAGTCGGGCTCGTCGACGTGTCGAAGTTGGATGCGCGCCAGGTGCCGTGGTTCAAGCCCGGCCAGGCCGCGAAGTTCACGTCGCCGCAATTCAAGGATCTGGGCGAGGCCGGATTGCTGAAAAACCTTGCCGAGCGCCAGGTTCAGGCGATCCCCGGACCCATGATCGGTTCCGTGGACATGGCGAAACTCGATCCCAGGCAGGTGCCGTGGCTGACCGGGAAGCAGATCCCGGCGCTGACCCGCGATCAATGGGGCGCCTTCACGATCCACCACGTCGAGGCGCTGACCCAGCCGCAGATCGAAGCGGTGACACCGAAACAGTTCGAGGAAATGAGCCCCGGCCAGTTCCGCAAGTTCACGCTTGAGCAGTTCGAATGGATGAGGGGGGATCAGACGAACGCTCTCTCCGTACTCCAGCTGACGACCTTCCGGGCGACCCATAAAAAGGCGATGACGCCGGATCAGGCCGCCAGCGTCGATCTGGCGCTGAGCCATGCCAGGATGCGCGAAAACGCTCAGGCGCTCGCCACCTTTGGCGGCATGTCGACCACCTCCTACATGTTATGGACTTCGTTGCCCCCAACGTGGACCGCCACTGCCGGAGCCGTGGCATTTGGCGTGCGAGGCCTCGTTTTCGGCACGCAGGCGATCTTCCCCAACGCGACTGCAAATCACAAGCCGTTCGGGCGGTTCCTCAATGCGCTCGGCGGAGCCACATTCATTGCCGCGGCGCCAGGTGCCGCGACCGGGACTATCCAGGGCAAGGACCTTGTCGTCAACAGCACGTTCTCGCTCGGCAACGTCGTCTATGGCACGAAGTCGATGCTGCAGTCGTTCACGGGCAGGCCGGTCATCCGAAACCTGGCGGAGTATCTGGCTGGACCCGGCTATGTGCTCGGCTGCGCCGTCTATACGCTGCACTCCTGGCCGGCGCCGATCGCTACGGTCGCCGGCACCATGTTCACGTTCGGTTGTGCGGAGTTCTGGGCGTCGGCCATAAGGACGGATCGGATGAATCGCCGTTCGGTGCCGCGAACCGATGCCGATATCGCGGCGGCGGCAAAGTCCGACAAACGATGGAGCACAGCGGATCGATGGACGCTGGGCATCACCTTCGGCGTCGGAATGCTTCTCTTCTCGCTGGACTCCCTGCTCGCGCAGCCCTGGGACCCGAAAACGACCGCTCCGTCCGACCCGAAAAAACCGGATGGCGATGCGTCGTCCCAGCAGCCCGGCGATCACTCGGATGTTCCAGATGAGCCGAAGACCCTGCCCGAAGACCTTCCGCAACTCGTCGTGTCGGCGGATGACGGCCTGAATTTGCGGAGCCAGCCTGACGACAGCTCTGCCGTGGTGACGGTGCTGCTACCCGGCACGTTCATCGAACAGACCGCGAAGCCCTCGACCGATCCGTCGGGAGAGGCCTGGATACCCGTCGAAGGATTCGGGCCGGACGGCAAAAAGCATAGCGGCTGGGTTTCCGGCGACTATGTCGAGGTTCATCCCGAAGGCAGCAGCAATCCGGAGGGCCGCACGAACCCGACACTGGAGAAGGACGGTTATCCGTGGGTCGAGGTCAGGAATGGCGATAGCATCCGCCTGATCGCCAAGGCGCATTCAGCCGATGTGGCGGATACAGTGGTGCTCAACATGGATCACATTCTGAGCCCGGATATGATTTTCTCCGGCGACCGCATCTACCTGCCGATTGCGTCGGTCGGCTGAGACGCCATGGGCTCAACTCGGGAGTTGTTGGCAGGCTGCGCCTCGCCGATTCTCGCGGCATATGCATGTGCGATGCAACCGGCCAGCTTTGCCGCCCGCTCCGCTATCGGATTGGATGGTTCGGAGGAGTACGAGGCGGTGAACCGCAGGTCGGAGGGATGCCATTCACAGTCAACGATGCGCAGCGTGCCGTTGGCGGTATGATCCTGGACGACCTCCCTGGGGAGAGAGGCGATGCCGATCCCGTTCAGCGTCATCTTGATGGAAGCGGCCAGTGAATTGGCTGGAAAGATGCGCGGCGTCGCTTCGAGTTCGCCGGTCAGCTTGCGGTAAAGTTCGCTGTAGGGTCTGGTCGTGCGCGCGTAGCTGATGATTGGGAATTGCATCAGGTCGTTCAGCGTCAGCTTGCCTCGGTTGGGCAGTTTCAAGGCGGGCGAGCAGACCCATACGAGCGGAAAGGATGGCAGCTCCATATTCTCGATGCTGTATTCCAGAATAGGCCCCATCAGCACCGCAAGATCGAGCCGGTGGGACATCAGCTCGTTGCGAAGGGTCGTCGTCGTGTCGACGACGATATCCGTATCGACAAGCGGATAGTTCGCCTGCAATTCCTTGAGGAAATCCGGAAGCCAGGTGTGCACGATGGTCTCGGCAACCCCGAGCCTGAGCACTCCCGCGGTCTCCGAAAGAGAGCTTGCCGTCAACTGCAGCTGTTCGGCCACGCGCAGGACCCGTTGCGCCGGCGGCAGCAGCCTTTGTCCCTCGGCGGTCAGTCTTACGGTGCTGCTTTGCCGCTCGAACAACTTGGCGCCGAGCGCTCCTTCCAAACTGGCAATTCGGGTCGAGACCGCTGGCTGTGTTGTGTTCAGGCGTTCCGCAGCCTTTCGGAAGCTTCCGAAAGTCGCCACCAGAAGAAAGGTTTCGAGCTGCTTGATGTTGAAAGGGATCACGATTCAATGCCGGACAATAATCTGGGCGCCGATCTTCACTCGGTCATATAGGTCGATTACGTCGTCATTGGTCATTCTGATGCAACCGGAGGAGTTGGCCTGTCCGACGGTCCATGGCTGATTGGTGCCATGAACGCGATAAAGCGTGTTGCCGATGTAAAGCGCACGCGCGCCCAACGGGTTGTTCGGCCCTCCCGCGACAAGAGCGGGCAGGAAGCGGCCTTTCGACGCTTCCCTGGAGCGCATTTCGGCCGGCGGCCGCCAATCCGGCCAGTCCTTCTTGCTCGAAATTGTGTCGCGACCGGACCACTCGAGCCCCTCCTTTCCGACGCCCACCGCATATCGCAGGGCCTTGCCGTCCCCCAGAATGTAGTAAAGGCGTCGCTCCGTGGTGTCGATCACAATTGATCCCTCCGGTTGAGCCTCACCGAAATCAACGATCTCCCTAGCGATTGCCGACCACGCAGGCCGCATTTCTCCACCAGCAGCCCGGTCGGGAGCGGATGGCGAGACCAGCACATTTCGGGCTTGATCGTAGCTCCAGCTTCGCGGGTCATAGCCGCTATTCGATTGACCCTGCGCCGGCGTCATGGCGGCAGTCAACGTGGCCGCGACCAGAACCGAATTACCCAAGCCCCTCACGAGACGCGAACCGGCCAGGATCCAGCGCCCAGTGCCGGCAGGATCATTTAAGCTCGAGAGAAGGTACTTCTGTGCCGCCACCCAGGCCGATCCCTTTCATATTCGAGCATGGAGCCGGCGACCAAGAACCGCTTCTGCCTGATTCCATGCGCACCATATCGCTTTGCTCACCGTTCGCAACATTTGGAACCAACTACACATCTGCAATCCAATTGGACTTCCAATTTGGCAACGCGCGCGATAGGATGAACTCGGCGGGTAAACCATGACACGGGCGACGCGGGCTATTGCTCCGCGCCCCTGCGATAGGACCCAATGTTGACGGCACGCGGTACCTGCCATGTGCACCAGTTGTCGAAAGCCAACGCTGTCTTCGTGGCCGGCGGCATCGCGGTGATTCTGATGTTCGGCCTTGCTGCTTCGCCGGCCAATGCCGCCGAGCCGCGCTGGCCTCCCGGTCCCTACAAATACATCACCATCGATCAGTCGGTGACGGATGCGCTTGTCGAGCTTGGCCGCAACATGCGGGTGCCCATGCGCGTCAGCAAGCTTGTAAAGGGGCGCCTGAGCGACGGCATGCCCGTTGGAACGGCCCGTGAGTTTCTCGAAGAGATTTGCAATCGATACGGCCTAGTCTGGCATTTCGACGGTATCGTCATGAACGTCGCGACCGAAGCGGAGGTCCAGACGGAGATGATCCCGCTTGACGCCAATACGGCTGCCGACGCGGAAGATCGGCTTTCGCGACTGGGCGTCCTCGATCCGAAGTTTCCGGTGAAGGTTTCCAGGCAGGACGACGTCGTCTCGGTATCGGGGCCGCCGTCCTATATCGAACTCGTCAGGAAGACGCTCGGAGTTCCGGCCGCACAGGGCGCCAAGCAGGAAGCGGGCAAGGTTGCTTCGGTCCGCGTTTTTCGCGGAAGGCAGGCGGAGGCGCAAAATGTCCCCTCCGCAAAACCGATTAAGGAATAGGAGGGCAGCTTCATGCAGATCGCGCCGATTGGAGCCCTGGAGGCCACGCTGGCAAACTTGACCACCAGCATAGGCTCGCAGCAGCAGATCAACGCCGGCGCGGCGGCGCAGCCGGGCAACCGAATGGCAGGCGCCAAGCAGGACGAGCACGAAGCCGCGCGGCCCAACGCGCCCGAGCGCGGCGATGTCGCCACACGCGCAGGCCAGCAAGTGGCGCAGGCATCGTCCGGAGCCAATCCGGCAATGGCCGGCCAGTCTCCCAAATCGGAAAAGACCGAGCCGATCGTCGAGCGCAAACTCTTCGACTATCTGGCCGAGGTGGAGAAGTCCGGAGGGGGAACGGTCGCGGATCCCTCGGCCCTGTTCGGCTCCGCTGTTCAGTCGCTGGAAGGAACCATGCAGCAGGTCCAGAAGGCGCTCGGCAGGGCGAACACGCCGGCGCACGCTGAAACGGCCGCCACGCAGGATGCCGCACCGTCAGGCAAAGAAGCCGAAAATGCTCCGGCAAAGAATGCCGAGCAACTGCTCGAACGGTCCATTTCGGTGATGTGGGCGGCAGCCAATCTCGAAGTCGTGACGAGCAGCGTGAAGGCTGTGACTTCGTCCACCAGCACGCTGATCAAGCAACAATAGGCGCTGCGGAGTGTTCGTGCCCGAATTGATCCTGCCTCGGCGGTCAGCGCTGTTCAGTCGATGCGTCGCCGGGTGCCGCGTCGCGCTTGTTGTCGTGGGCATGCTTATGCTCCAGGCCTGCTCGGTGGAGCTCTATTCCAACCTCGATCAACGGCAGGCCAACGAGATCGTGGCCACGCTGATGCGTCATGGGATTCCGGCCCAACGCGAGGCCAGCAAGGACGGCAAGATGACGGTTTCGGTACAGAAGGGCCGTTTTGCCGAAGCCATGGCTATCCTCGACGAAAGCGGTTTGCCCAAACAGGAATTCCAGTCGCTCGGCGAGGTGTTCAAGAGGGGCGGGCTTGTGTCCTCGCCGGTGGAAGAGCGGGCGACGATGATCTATGGCCTAAGCCAGGAGCTTTCGCAGACGATCTCGGACATCGACGGCGTGCTTTCCGCGCGCGTTCATCTCGTTCTGCCCGAAAACGATCCGCTGAGACAGCAGCTGGTGCCGTCATCCGCCTCCGTCTTCATCCGGCATCGGGCATCCGTGCCGATGAATGCGTTGATCCCACAGGTCAAGATGCTGGTGGCCAAGGGTATCGCCGGGCTGACCTATGACAACGTCTCCGTCACGCTCATTCCGGTCGCCACGACAGCCCCGGAGCAGGAATCCGAGGCAGGGTTTACAACCTTCCTTGGCCTCTGGCTGCATCCGGACAGCGTGGCGGCCGCTATGTGGCTGTTCTACGGCATGGCGGCGGCGATAGTCGCGCTGGCTGCGCGGTTGGCCTACCTGCAGTGGTACCGACGACTCGGTGTCTATGCCCTCGACGCTTCCGCAATAGCTGTGAAGAAGACATGATCCGCGCCCGCTCGGAGCAAGCCGCCAGCCCGCAGTGGCAGGCATTCGTCTCCGGCCCCGCATCCTATGCGGACGCGGCCCGGCTCTCGGACTGCTTTGACGGCGCGATCGGCGAAGCCGCGTGCCATCGCATGCTGCAGTCGCAACGCCTGCATGAGCGGTTGTCGAAGCTTCTGCTGGAGCGTTACCGCCTCTCTTGCGCGGTCGATGAACCGTCCGACGAAGTGGATCGGGCGATCGCCCTGTCTTCGGGCGAGGAACTGGAGGACCTCGCGCTTCGCTCGGGAGCAATCTACTGGGCCGGCAGTCTTGCCGCCGTCATTGACGGACGCGAGGCCGATGCGCTGCAGGCGGCGCTCGGCGCGGATCTCTGTACTTTCGCAGTCGCCAACCGTGACCTGGCCGGTCCAGTGCGGCCGTCGGAGCCCTTGGAAGATATCCGCCATCGTGTCTATGCCGATGGCCTGAGCTGCCTTGGCGGGTGGTGTCAGGCAATGCCTGGCGAAACGGGCATGCGCGTTCGCCTCAAGCTCATGCCGCATGAATTCGTCGACCGGACGGCCAAGCCGTTCGTCGAGTGCGGTCCGGCGATCGTCCGGCGCGCGATGGGGTTGACGTGATGGTCGAACCGGACACTGCGACCAACGATATGCCAAGGCGGCCTTACGCCCGCATTCTGCGCGCCGCCGAGGCGCGCGCCTGGCAGGATGGCTATGCATTTCTCGATGGGGCGAGGCGTGATGCCCAGCAGATGCGCGACGCCGCCCGGCGAGCCTATGCGGCCGAATACGCGCAGGGCTACGAAGACGGCAAGGCGCAAGGCGATGCCGATGCCGCCCGGCTGATAAGCGAAACGGCGGTCAAGGTGGATCGCTATCTTGGCGGGTTGGAAGCCGAAGTCACCAGTCTCGCCCTCGATGTCGTCAGGCGGATTCTGGGAGAATTCGACGTCGGCACGCTTGTCGCCAAGGCAGCAGGACAGGCGGTGACCGATATTCGCCGGGCCAAATATCTGAAGGTCCGCATCCATCCCGCATCTGTGGACCGGGTTCGCGAAGAGCTGGACGCGGCCTTGCGCAAGAGTGATCTGGGCATGACGGTCGAAATCGATGTCGACGATGCGCTGGCGCCGGCTGCTTGCATACTCTCGACCGATGTCGCCGTCATTGACGCCAGCATTGACGCTCAGCTCGATGCCATCGCCACCGCAATCTCGTCGAAGGCCGAGGCGCCGGCATGACAGGTCTAGCCATCGATATCGAAGGCCGTCTGGCGTCCATCATTCCAAATCTCCGCTCCGGCCTGCGCGACGATTCCAGCCGCCCTCGGAAAGGGCGTGTGCGGCGGTTGATCGGGACGGTCATCCACGCAACCGTCGAAGAAGCCCGGATCGGCGAGATATGCGAGCTAGTCGACCCCAAAACCGGCAGGACGACCAAGGCGGAAGTCGTCGGGCTCATGGATGAGATGGCGATCCTTGTTCCGTTAGGCGATCTGGCCGGCCTTTCAAGCCTGACCGAGGTCGTTGCGACCGGAAAGGACCAACTGGTGCCCGTCGGTCCCGGCCTTCTGGGCCGCGTGATCAGCGCTTTCGGAGAACCATTGGATGGCAAGCCGCTTTCGGCGGAAGGCATTGTCGGCAGCTATCCCGTCAATGCCTATCCGCCATCCCCGCTGGAGCGCAGCCTGATTTCCGAGCCGATCCAGCTTGGGATCCGCGTCCTTGATGGGTTGCTCACCTGCGCGCGCGGGCAGCGCGTCGGCATCTTCGGCGAGCCCGGTGTCGGCAAGTCGATCCTGCTTTCCGATATCGTCAGCGGCACCGACGCCGATGTCGCCGTGGTTGCCCTCGTCGGCGAGCGCGGGCGCGAGGTGCGCGAATTCTTCGAACACCAGCTTGGACCGGAAGGGCGTCAGCGGGCGATCGTCGTCGTCGCGACGTCGGACCGGCCCGCCATCGAGCGCGTCAAGGCCGCTTATGTGGCGACCAGCATTGCCGAATTTTTTCGCGACCAGGGCAAGCATGTGCTGCTTGCGATGGACAACATAACGCGGTTTGCCCGCGCGCAGCGTGAAATCGGCCTGGCCTCGGGCGAGCCGCCGACGCGGCGCGGTTTTCCGTCGTCGCTGTTCGCGGTGCTGCCGCGCCTGCTCGAGCGCTCCGGGCCCGGTCGCGTCGGGTCCATCACAAGCCTCTACAGCGTCCTTCTGGAAGGCGATGGCACGCTGGATCCGGTCGCCGAGGAAATTCAGGCGCTGCTCGATGGCCATGTCTTCCTGTCGAACGAACTTGCGCAGCGGAACCATTTCCCTGCCATCGACGTCCTGCGCAGCAGAAGCCGTCTGATGGATGCCGTCGTGCCGTCCACGCATCGGGCCGACGCCGGCCGTCTGCGCGAATTGCTCGCCCGCTATGCCGACATCGAACTTCTCTTGCGTGTCGGTGAGTATGAAAAGGGCAGCGATGCCGTGGCGGACGAGGCGGTGGCGAAGAACGACGCCATCAACGCCTTCCTGCGTCAGCCGTCCGCCATGCACGAGAGCATCGAGAAGACTCGCCAATTGATGCGGGAGATCGTCGGATGAAGGAGCCTGACATGATCGCCCGATTGCGCGACCTCAGAAGCCGCCGTGAAGAGCGCGCCAGGCAAGATGTGATCAGAAGGCACGCGGCGGCGCAGCGGGCGGCAAGGCAAGGCCAGGAGGCCGCCGCCGCGGTGACGGATCATCTCGAGCGTATGCTCGACGCCGAAGATGCGGCCTTCGGCGCGCTCGTTGGCCAGCCGGTAAAGGCTGCCAGCCTCCATCGGCTCCAGGGACGGTTCGAGGGCGCCGCGAGAAAAACCGATGAGTTGCGGGAAAGCGCGAAGACTGCGGCGCTCGCCGAGCAGCGACGACATGCCGAGTTGTCGGTGGCTCGCAACGATCACCGCGCGAGCATGAAGGCTGTAACCAAGCTGGACAGGCTGTCGGAGCAACTGGCCAGACGCAACGTGAGTCGTCGCCTGGCCCTGGCCGAGCTGTCCGAGGAAGAGGAGCGCGGCCGGTCGCGACTGCCCGCGCAACGATAGCCCAATCCGTGATCGATATGAATGTGATGCCTCAAGACGTCGCGCCGGCGAAAAGGAAAGCGCGGGTAAAACCGGCGAAACGGACCGCCGCACGTGCAAGCGTTGGAGAACGGCTGACGCTGGAAATTGTCGCGCCCGTGGATGTTGGGGCGTTGAACGCCTTCTACCGTCGCCGCAACGCCGCGCAGATCACGATTGCGCAGAAGGCCATGGCGATCGCAGCCATCTGGCCGGCGCCCGGCCCTGCGGACCAGCCGCAATGCTCGATCGGGTTCGCCGTCGGGGATATGGCCGCACAATTGCGCCTGCCGCTTTCCGTTGTCGAGCGGGGCCTCGCCAGGGTCGACGGATCGGTCGATATCAAACGGCTGGCGCCGGCTCATGCTGCGCTTCTGCTAGAGGCCGCGTTCGAAGATGATCTCGCGTGGATCGAGGGCAAGCTGGATGAGCGGATCGCGATCATCTCCGTCGCGCCGGAAGATGCAATTTCCGGCGAAACTCCGTTCGCTTTTGTCCTGACGGGTAAGGATGAAACGATAGGCTGCGTCTTGACCGCGGATAATGCCGCTCTGGCGGTGCGGATCGGTCGCTTTCTCGACGAGCTCGGCAAGACCAGGGCGCCGGTCCCCGACGAAATTCCGCTGCCGGTCTGCCTTCGGCGCGGCCCGCTTAGGCTCACCCTTGGCGAGCTTCAAAGCCTGCAGACTGACGATGTGGTGCTTCTCAGCGATGCGGTGGAGGAACGCATGGCGGCGCTCGTCATTGCCGAGCGCCTTTATGCGCCGGTGGCCCTGATGGCCGACGGCCCGCAATTGCTTGCCGCGCCGACCGCAATCGCTGGATCGAATTGGGAGTGGACCATGAACCAGACCGAGCAGCAGCCGGCCGTGCAGGCCCTGGAAGAGTCAACGATCGACGAGCTGTCGATCGCGCTTGCCTTCGAGGTCGGCCGCACCGCAATGCCGCTCGGAGAAGTGAGGCAGCTTGCGCCCGGCGCTATCGTTCCGCTCGCCGATGTAGCCGGGGCGACTGTCGACATCCTCGCCAACGGCAGGCGTGTCGGTCGTGGTGAGATCGTGCGGATCGGAGAAAGCATGGGCGTGCGGATCGTTCGCATGTTCGATAATGCTTGAGAATTCGCCCAACCTGCTTGGGATTCTGATCGCCGTCGGCGTGGTCGGATTGCTGCCGCTGGCGGTCGTCACGATGACGGGCTTCCTGAAGATTTCGGTCGTGCTGTTTCTGATCCGCAACGCGCTTGGCGTTCAGCAGATGCCGCCCAATCTGGTACTCTATGGCATAGCGCTCGTGCTGACGGTCTATGTCACCACGCCTTTGCTGAGCGAAATGTCGGCCCGGCTTCAGGAAGGGCAGGTCCAGTTCCAGACCACCGATGACCTCGCCAGGGCGGCGCAACTGGCCAGGGAACCCTTGCAGCGCCACCTCATGAAATTCACCCAGCCGCAGGAGCGGCAGTTCTTTCTCGACGGAACGAACCGCCTGTGGCCGGAACAGGCCCGGCAGAATCTCAAGGACGACGATCTCTCGATACTTGTCCCTGCCTTTGTCGCATCCGAGCTTACCCGCGCCTTCGAGATCGGCTTCCTGCTTTATCTGCCTTTCCTGATCATCGATATCGTCGTTGCGAACGTCCTGATGACGCTTGGCATGATCATGGTTTCGCCGGTCCTCATTTCGATCCCGCTGAAACTGTTCCTTTTCGTCGCCATAGACGGCTGGTCGCGGCTGATGCACGGCCTCATCCTGAGCTACGGCTGACGCCGCTGGAGGTTTTGCATGAGCAACGACTTCATCCTGGCGAAGGTCCAAGGCGCGCTTCTGACGGTTTTGCTAGCGTCCAGCCCGGCGATCATCGCGGCGCTGGCCGTCGGCATCCTCGTCGGACTTGCCCAGGCGCTGACGCAGATCCAGGACCAGTCGCTGCCGCAGACCATCAAGCTCGTCGTGATCCTGCTCGTCATCATGGTCTTCGGTCCGCTGCTTGGCCAGCAGATCGCGCAGCAGGCCTCGACAGCATTGGACGAATTCCCCGTCGTCACGCGTTGAGGCACGCGGATGCCGGTCGAACCACTCTTCACCTCGGTCAAGGAGCTTCAGTTCTACCTCCTGGCAGGCGCTTTCGCGCTCGCTCGCCTGACCGGGTTCATGCTGCTGATGCCGCTCTTTTCGCGCGTGCCGCTGTCGGGGCTTCTGCGCAATGGCGTGGCGCTGGCGCTGGCGGTCCCGGTCTTTCCGATGATCGTGAACAAGCTGACGAGCACCGACCTCCCGACGACGATGATCGTGCTCTATATGCTCAAGGAGGTCGTCGTCGGGGTGACGCTCGGCCTGGCGATGGGCATACCGTTCTGGGCGGCGGAGGCGGCGGGCGACATCCTGGATTTACAGCGCGGTTCCACGCTGGGGACGCTGATCGATCCGATGATGACCCATGAGACTGGTGCTACCGGCACCTTCCTCGCCATCATCATGATCACGATCTACCTCGCAGCCGGCGGCCTGCAACTTTCCCTGACCGGCCTCTACGACAGCTATGGCCTCTGGCCGATCGACCGACTTCTGCCGGTGTTCAGCAAGGACGCGGCCGGAATCTTCCTCGATCTGCTGGACCGCATTCTGGTGATGGCGCTGACCCTCGTTTTCCCGCTGATCATCAGCCTGCTCCTGTCCGACATCGTGCTGGCCTTTCTGGCGCGCGCCTCGCCGCATCTCAATGTTTTTGCGCTTTCGCTGGTCGTCAAGACGCTGGTCTTCAGCCTCGTCTTTGTCCTCTACGCGGCTTTCCTGCTTTCCTACATGAACCGTGACCTCGGTTTCCTGTGGGAAGCAGGCCGTCAGATAGAAGCGATCAGCTGCATAAACTGTCAGTGAGAGTCAGTATGTCTATGCTAAAATGCTAATAATAAGGCGTTCGTTGGCTAATCAATAAACACAATTTATCGAAGAGGAAAGATTCTGACGATTTGACAAGCGACTAGCCTGCCGATGATCTTACGCATCTTTCGATGCGTCCGCGAAACGTGCATACTTCAGGAAGCCATGGCTCGCCAGACCACTTCATTGTTCTATGACAATTTGCGGCTGGTGGATGCGGATAAGCTGCGTATGCTGGTCAGAACGGGTGTCTATGAGGGGCACACGGGCGGGCTTGCGCGCGGCAAGCTGCAGGCCAATGTCGTGATTGTGCCCAGCCGCTTTGCCGGCGATTTCCATCAGTTTTGCGTGCGCAATCCCAAGCCCTGTCCTTTGGTGGGCGTGAGCCGTGCCGGCAGCCCATTGCTCCCGGCCCTGGGTGATATCGATATCCGCACCGATGCCCCCCAGTACAACATTTATTATTTCGGCGAGATGATCCGTCAGAAGACAGATATCATCGACCTATGGCGAGATGATTTTGCCGCCTTCGCCCTCGGCAGTTCGCTTACCGTCGAAGCTGCCCTCATCGAAAAGGGGATCAAGCTGCGCAGCAGAGGTCGCGGCAATGCCCTGCCCAAGTTTCGAACCAAGATCATGACGTGCGACGCGGGACCGTTTGGCGGCGAGATGGTCGTCTCCATGCGTCCGATAAGATTGAGCGATGTCGACAAGGTTCGCGCCCTTACAGCGCGCTTCCCGCGTGCCCACGGCTCGCCCATCCATGTCGGCGAGCCATCGATAATCGGAATAGCGGATCTGATGGCTCCCGACTGGGGCGACGCGGTCGAAATCATGGAAGGGGAGGTCCCGGTGTTCTGGGCGAGCAGCCTGACCGCGCAAGATGCGCTTGCTCGTGCCGAGCTCGCGGTATCGATCACAGTATCGCCAGGGCATATGCTGATCACCGACGTCGACGCACAAGCGGATGCCGGTGTCTTCAAGGTCTGATACCAGCTTTCCGGCTCTCTCCGATACCGCTGTCGGTTCCGGCGCCGCTGACGGGGCGCCTACGACCGGGATACTCCGGAAGCATCCGTCCGCTTTTCTAGCCTAACCATCCCAAAGCCGTCAGTCCGCTTGCGGCCCCGAAGCGGACCGTGTCAACCGATCCGATCAACTACCGCCTTACCGGCGGGGTACGCCGCCACCGGACGTCAGGGGGAGCTTAATCTTCGTTCGAGCACTATAACGGCTTTTGCGCGTCTCCCCGAAGGTCTACGGCGCTGTTGGTAGCTAGGCGACGAAGCGGACCACGCCGCCGTCCACCCGCAGCGCGGCGCCGGTCGTCGCGGAAGCCTGGTCCGAGCAGGCGTAAATGATCATGTTGGCCACTTCTTCCGCGGTCGCGAAACGCTGAATGAGGGTGGTCGGACGCATCGCCTTCAGGAAGCCTTGTTCGGCCTGCTCCTGAGTGATCCCGTTCGCCTCGGCCTGCTTCGCCATGAAGTCGCCTAGGATCTCGGACCGCGTTGGTCCTGGCAGGACAGCGTTGACGGTGACGCCCGTGCCCGCGACCGCCTCCGCAAGCCCGCGCGAGACGGCGAGTTGCGCGGTCTTGGTCACGCCGTAGTCGAGCATCTCCTTGGGGATGTTGACCGCGGACTCGCTGCTGACGAACACGACGCGGCCCCAACTCTTCTTCACCATGCGCGGCAGGTAGTGGCGCGTCATCCGCACGCCGCTCATGACGTTTAGTTCGAACAGGCCAAGCCAGTCTTCGTCGGGGATCTTCGCGACGTCCTCGATGCCATTGTAATCCCGGATATGCGCCGTACCCACGTTGTTCACGAGGATATCGGCGTCCGGCGCCTGCGCTATGAAGGCCCCGACACCCTCCACGGTCGCCAAGTCTGCTGCAACGCCGGCGACCTCGCTCCCGGGGACAGCCTGCCGAATTTGCCGCACGGCCTCGTCGACTCGCGAGGTCCCCCGGCCGCTGATAACAACCGATGCCCCGGCGCGGGCCAAGCCCTCCGCGGTGGCGCGGCCGATACCCGCCGTTGAGCCGGTGACGATGGCCGTCTTACCTTTAAGGTCGATATTCATGTCATTCCATATTGGCCGGCACGGCCGGCGCTCTGCTCACTGCGAATGATGCCCGGGCGGCGGGGCCGCCCGGCTTCAGGACAAATGGGTTAGCCTTCCCTGACTACTTCCGCCTCCGCCGCGCGGGCGAGGCGTTCGACCCATTCCTGGTGATAGCGATAAAGCGCTCCGGGACGCTTTCGTCCGAGCTCCTCGAGGAACCAGGGTCCCTGCTGGGTTTCCTCCGTCAACACGTGGCACCCATCATCGGTGGGGGTGATGACCCACCCATGGTATGCACTCGAGCCGGTCTCATCGCCGTTGACAGTCGTCGCCCATGCAAGCCGGCGTGAGGGCTCGCACTCCGTGACGACGAGGCTCATCGGGAAGCCAACCGTCACCCGGCTGTATTTGGTCCCGCGCGCTAGCTCCCTTTCACCGCTCAGGATCTTGACCTGGTCTTCGGGAGGGAAATAACTCGACCAGTTCTCGGCGTCGACCAACAGCCTCCATACCACTTCGGGGGGCGCCTTCGCGTTGATGTCGTTGAGCGCATAGATGGCCGACGTTTTGGGATCGTACTTCGCAGGCCAAATCACACGATCGTACATCGATTACTGCTCCTTCTTGAACAAATCCTGGAAGATGAGCCGGCCCCAGCTGCGGCCGCGTGCGTGCACCAGCGCGCCACCCTCGTTGAGCTTTCCCAGCTTGACGGGTGCGAACCCGAGTTGTTTGGCCAAATCCGCCACGGGAGCGGTCGCGTCCTCGTCGTCGCCCGACAGAAAGACGACCCGGTGGCCGCCCTCGACGATCGGATCGGTAGCCAGGGTGGCCGCAACCAAGTGATTGAACCCTTTCACGAGCTTGGCGCCGGTAAACGCCTTCGCGACAAAGGCGGAGGACGGGAGACCGTCCAGCTCTTCAGGGACTGGAAACGCGTTCGTCGCGTCAATGACTGTCTTGCCTTTCCAGCTCGGCAGGGTCTTCGCAATCTCGCGATGCTCCCCGAACGGGACCGCCAAGATGATTGTGTCGGCCTCAAGTGCATCCCGCAGCGACTTGGCGACGACCGTGGGTCCAATCGCCCGAGCCTGCGGCGCCAACGCCTCGGGAGGCCGGCGGCTCGCGACGGCCACCTTGATGTTCTTACGGGCGAAGGCCCGGGCGAGGGCTTGGCCTACCGCACCGAATCCTACAATCGCATAGCTCATGATACTTCTCCGATCCGTGTTGATATTGATTCCCCGGCCTTCAACGGCGCCGGGTTATCCGTTTCGCTGCATGGTGACCTTCGCGAGATCTTCGGACCGCCACCCAAGCGATGCGCGTCATCGGTTCGAATTCCTGAATTGACGCGTGGACGCCTGCCGTGAACGAGTTCCGCGCGGCCGGACGGTCAGCCACTTCCCGCGATCGGCGCGATTTCAGATGGCCGAGAAGCCGCCGTCGACAGACAGCTCCACCCCGTTCACGAAGCTCGAATCGTCTGAAGCAAGAAACACCGCGGCCGTCGCAATTTCCTCGGGACGCCCCATCTTTCCCCGCGGGATCAGGGATTCGAACATCCGCTTCGCCTCCTCGGTGAGAACTTGGTCCTGCATCGGTGTTGCGATCGGCCCCGGGTGCAGCACGTTCACCCGGATATTCCAGCCCTTCAGCTCGTTGAGCCACCCGCGTGCGAATGCGTGCAACGCCGCCTTGCTCGCCGCATACACGCTGTAACCAGGAAAACCCTTCACCGAAGCAACTGATCCGGTCATGAAGATCGATCCGCCATCGTTGAACAGCGGCAACGCCTTTTGCACCGTGAACAGTGTGCCGCGCGTATTCAGCCCGAAGGTCGCATCGAAATACTGCTCGGTAATTTCGCCCAGTGGGACGGCTTCGCCCGTGCCGGCGCTGGCGTACAGGACGTCGATCTTGCCCTTTTCCCGCTTAACCGTGTCGAATAGACGGTCGAGGTCGTCGAGATCGGCCGCGTCGCCGCGCACGCCGGTCACGTTCCGGCCAATCAGCCTGACGGCCTCGTCGAGCGCCTCCTGCCTCCGGCCCGTTATGAAAACATAGGCGCCTTCTTCAACGAACCGCTTGGCGCTTGCCAGCGCCATGCCGCTCGATCCACCCGTGATGACTGCAACCTTACCTTCAAGCTTTCCCATGACTTGTCCTTTCGTCGTGTCGGACAGCATCTGGTCCCATTGGCGACACGATGCTTCCTTCAGGTTTCCATCCTTGACTCGTCCGGGGACGTCCCCGGGAACCTTGAGATGGGTCCGCCGGCGTCAGGCGTTGAGTGCGGAAGTGCGCACATCGGTGGTGCGAAATCGATCCGCCTGGACGACTGACGCCAGCCGCGATCGGCGCCCGCCGTTCGGACTTGGACCGTGCTTGTAGGCAGTGATCACGCGCCCGTGCTACCCCACATTCGAGAGGATGTTCGATGGTGTTGGACTCGGGCTTTGGAAGGCGCACCGCGCGGTGCCGGATTGCACCATGATCGACTGGGATGACGTTCGCTACTTTCTTGCCGTCGCGCGCGGCGGCTCGGTGCGGGCTGCCGCCGACCGCCTCGGTGTGAACCACTCGACCGTGCTGCGACGCATCGCCCAGCTCGAGAAACGCCTCGGGGTGCACATGTTCGAAAAGCTGCCTTCGGGCCACCGCCTGACGGCTGCGGGCGAGGAGGTCCTCGAGTTCGCGGACCAGATGGAAGCGTCGTCGCACCTGCTGGAGACGCGCGTCTTCGGACGCGACCAGAGCGTGCGCGGGCTTCTGCGGGTGACGCTGGCGCCGCCCCTCGCGACACACCTGCTCATGCCGGACTTCGCCGATTTCGCGCGTCTGCATCCGGACATCGAGATGGAAATCGTGTCGTCCGGCGAACTGGCAAATCTGACCAACCGAGAGGCCGACGTCGCGATCCGCGTCGTCTACGACCGCAAAACCTTGCCGCTCAATCTTCACGGCCTGAAGGGGCCGGAGGTGTTCGGCGGCGTCTACATGTCTAGTGATCGACTAGCCGCATGGCGTGCGGGCGCGCCTGATCCCATCCGGTGGATCGTCATAAGCATCCATGGAATTCCGGATTGGGCCAGCGATGGCGAGGTTCGCACCACGGGGGTTCCATTCAGGACCACGGACGGCGAGGCGCAGATCGTTGCTGTACGGCAAGGGCTCGGGATCACGACACTGCCGTGCTTCGTCGGCGATGCCGACCCCCTACTGGTGAGGGTGCCGGGCACCGACCTGCATATGTACGGAACGCTCTGGCTTCTCACACAGGGGGAGACACGCAAGACGAAGCGCGTGCGGCTCTTCACGGAGTTCGTATCCCGCAGGCTCTCCGCGTACGCTCCGCTTCTCGCTGGGCTGTCCATATCGCGCGACTGACGCCCAGCAGGTCGCCGGCGACGCTTGCCGTAATCCGGTCGGAAGCCGAACTGCGATCGCTTGAAGCGGCGTCGTTCAATCCGCGAATGTTGCGCCGTATCGCAACCGGCGCGAGGCCCACACTACTGACGGCGACTGACTTCCGCTGACGGTCTCTTTGGCAGGCTGGAAACGCCGCTTTTGCGGAGAACTCCGAGGAAAAATAGACCAACCGATATCGATAGTCTTTGAAACCGAGCAGATCGCGGATCGCCTAAATTCTCCTTTGAATTCAAGAGCGAGAATTTCTGACGGATCCGGGATATGGTTCTTCGTCGTTGGCGGAAAGATTTTCCTCGATGGATCAACGCATTATGATGCTTCAGAACAATCGAGTGGGAATGATTTGATGTCCTTCGCCGGCTCGTGGTGAAGAGCCAGGCGGCCGATCGCGAGATCGACGACTTCATGACCATCCCCTGCTCGCGCCAAGGGTGACGAGAAGCTCGTCCAGTTGCTCGAACGTCTCGCTCATCGCATCCGCCGCCCCGGTGCCGGCTGCGTCGAGAGCTTCCTTCGAGGGATAGAGCTCGTGCATGACCAGCAGCGTCTTGCCACCTTTTTCCTCGAAGGTCACCGTGGTGACGGGTCCACCGTCACCACCTTCGTCATTGGTCCAGACGAGACGCGAGTGCGGTGTCACTTCGATATACCTACCGAAGAACTCGTCAGGATTGGAGGCATCGTGGCCGAACACCAAACGGTACCTGCCCCCGACACGAACATCCATCTCGCAGGAACGCAGGAACATGCCCATCGACTTCGGTGCCCACCACCGCATGAACAGCTCGGACTTGGTCCACGCCTCGAACACGATGCGCGCCGGGCCGTCGAAGGTTCGCGTAACGACCAGCTCACGCTCGGACTTCCGTTCCACCGTCGTGCGGTTCTTCACGGGGGTGGGCCTGCTATCTCTTCTTTCGTCCATCGACTCTCTCCTTCCGTTTCAATTCCTCGACAACCTTGTCCAACTCGTCGAAGCGTGCGTCCCAGAGCTGGCGGTACCTCTCGATCCATGCCGCCTCTTCCTCCAGTCGGCGCAGGCCGAGCTTGCAGGTCCGGACGCGCCCGACCTTCTCCGTGGTGACGAGCCCCGCCTGCTCCAGGACGCCGACATGCTTCTTCATGCCCGTGAGGGTCATGTTGAACTTCACGGCAAGGTCAGTGATCGAAGCGTCCGCACGTCCGAGCTGCTCCAGAACGCCGCGTCGGGTGGCGTCCGAGAGCGCGGCGAACGAGGCGTCGAGGCGGGGCGTTATATACTGAACCATATGGTTCAGTATATAACGCACGGATTGACGGCGTGCAAGGAGAGCCCGAGCGCGCGCTGCGCCGCCGAGCGGTGAATCTGAATCAAAGCCATCGGCATGGTGTGGCGTTATGGGTATGCAAATCGGCGGACTCGCCAGGGCTGCTTGCGACCTATCGAGGATCAGACTTTCAAGCTCATTCGGCAGCCCTATGGATTTTGCCAGACGGTAAATGCCAGGCCGATCGCAAGCGCCGTCGCGCCGTAAAGAGCCGGCAAAGCTCTGCTGCTGACGCCCATCCGCAGCAAAGCGTGTCCAAGATGGTCGGTACCACCGATCCAGGGCCGCCGTCCCTGCCGAATGCGGCGAACAACGACGAATACGGCATCGATCAATGGCACTGCTATCCAGGCCAACGAGGAACCGAAACCTTTCTCAGCCGCGAGAAGCACGATTGCCGCACCAAGCAGAAGGCTGCCGCTGTCACCCATGAAAACACGCGCAGGCGGGTAGTTGAAACAGAGGAATCCGGCGCAGGCCCCCGCACCCGCCATTCCAGCTTCGCCGCCAAGGCCAAGGAAGGCGGCCGCAACTGTGCTCGCGGCAAGGCCGTCGGCATGATCCAGCATGTTGACCGCGTTGCAGGCTGTCCAAATGACGATCGGTACCCACCACGCACCCGTGATGATGCCGGCAACTATCGCCGCAACGGCCAATGCCGCGGCCTTGGCTTCGGCGGAAAGGGATCGGACGTCATCGAGCGCGCCGACCAGGCAGAAAATGGCGAGGAGGAAGATTTGTCCGGGCGCAAGCCATGGCGACATCGCGATCAGCAGGGCCGGCCCCGCAAGTCGAGGAACCTCGCCCGATGTATGCCATCGGTCACTCTTGACTTTAGAGACAGCTCCGATGCGCGTCGCTAGACGCGCAAATAGCCAAACGCAAGGAACTGCTACGAGCAGGGCCCCGATGAGCGGGACCAATGGACCGAGCGTCAAGCGATAACTCGTTCGGCACGCATATGCTCTATGCAGTCGAGGATCGTCTGCATTGTGCCTCGCAGCGGACGCCAGCCGGTCATGGTGGTCAAAAGGCTTGTGTCCGGCACGCGGTCATATGTTACGGCGAACTTCTCGCCATAGACCGCACTGGAAGGTTTCATGACGATCGGCGCGTTCGTCTGGGTGGCCTCGACCACCATCTTTGCAAGGTTTCCGATCTGCACCGCCTCGCTGCCGCCGAGATTGACCGGCCGGCCCCGCAACGAGCGACACTGCATGACCAGAAGCAAACCTTCGGCGGCATCGGCAACATGGAGGAACGCCCGCCTCTGCTCGCCATCGTCGTGAACCACAAGCGGCTCGCCCCGCAAGGCCGCGTTGACAAATGCTGGCAACACAAGGCCGGTCGCCGAGCGCTGGCGCGGTCCGGCCATGTTGAATGGTCGAACGATCCAAGTAGGGATGCCCAAATCAAAAAACAGTCCAGCCACCAGATGCTCAACCGCCGCCTTGGCAGCGGCATAGCCCCATCGCGGTCGCAGGTCCGTCACAACTGGATCGGACTCGGTGATTGGCCGATCGCGGCCGGAGCCGTAAACTTCCGAACTCGACGTGTAAAGAAGCGGCCGCCGGTGCAGTCGGCATGCCTCGACGATCGAACAGCCTGACTCCAGAATGCCGCTGGTGACGGCGAAGCGTTCCTTATGGGCACGCTGTACCCCGATCGGGCTCGCCAGATGGAACACGGCGTCGGCCAAGCCGACCTCCTCGCGCACCGCCGCATCGTATGCCGGATCGCCGACCCTGAAAGTACGGATTGTCAAGCGGGGATCGCCGTCGGGCAGATTTCGAAGCGAGCCGTTCGAAAGATCGTCGATAACGGTTACCCTGCAATTGCGCGCAAGCAACAAATCGGCCAGCGCCGACCCAACGAAGCCTGCGCCACCGGTAACCAAAACATGTGTACGTGGGCCGAATTCAACCATGTCCGAGCTATGGTTGTCCAAAGTTGCCCCCTCCAGAACGACGCGTGGTCTCGCAACGCACAGGACAGTCTTTCTATACAGTCAAGGACATGATGAACAACTCGTTTTTCTATCAAGCCGATCTAAGCTGGCCGAGCTTTCGGCGATCCTCGACATCTTCAACGAATAAGCACGCCTCCCGGCGTGGTACCATGACCCAGACGCCTTGGCCCATGAGGGCAGCACTGATTCAGCACCTGTGTAGATTTCGTCGTTCTAGCGTGAAATAAATTGTGGGGGAATCCCATATTTCGCCAGTCCAAGTCGCAAGAGGCGCTAATATTCGAATATATCGGCGAGACTATTTGGAACCGCAGCGTGACCGTCGCACCTGGTCCCGCCATCGGCTTATGAGGCGCCATCAGGCGATGACGTTCGAGAGATAGCTCGGGAGGAGCTTTGAAGTTCGACTATCGGCCCGACGTGGACGGCCTGCGCGCGATCGCGGTGATCGCCGTCATTCTTTTCCATTTCGGCGTGCCAGGTTTTCCCGGGGGATTCGTCGGCGTCGATATCTTCTTCGTCATTTCCGGCTACCTGATCACGCGCCTTTTGACAGCCGAGGGCAGCCAACTGTCGCTTGTCGAATTCTATGGCCGGCGCGTGCGCCGGATCCTGCCGGCTATGCTGGTGATGATGGGAGTGTCGCTCGCGGCCGGCTGGTTCTTCCTGCTGCCCGGGGACTATGCCAGCCTGGGGCGCAGTGCAGCCTTTTCCGCAGCCGGCCTGGGGAACTACTACTTTCTCTGGAATACGGGCTACTTCGATCGCGAGGCGACACTTCTGCCGCTGCTCCATCTCTGGTCGCTCGGCGTCGAAGAGCAGTTCTATCTGGTTTGGCCGGCCTTGTTGATCGCCGCGAGTCGTATATCGCGGGGCGGACGGTCATCGTCCGTCGTGGTAATCTGCCTCGTCGCGGTGATCAGCTTTTCGATTGCTCTGCACCTCGTGGCCGTCGATCCAAAGCAAGCGTTTTACGGTCCCTTCAGCCGAGCCTGGGAGTTGGCGCTGGGCGGCCTGGTTGTATTCATGCCGGCCGTCGGGCGCCGTGGCATTTCCGAGGCGTTCGGCTTGGTAGGCTTTTGCCTGATCGTTGCCAGCACCGTCTGGCTATCGTCGAGCCAGCCATTTCCGGGAGCGTACGCGCTTCTCCCGGTGGCCGGCGCTGTCCTGCTGATCTGGCCTCGCTCCCAGACCATTTTGGGTGCCGCTCTCTCCAGCCGGCCGCTCCGAATGACAGGGAAGGTCTCCTACAGCCTCTATCTATGGCACTGGCCGATCCTGGTCTTCTTCCGCCACTATGCCGGTGACTCAACGCCGACGGCTGGCGAAGCGTCGGTTCTCATCGCGACGACCTGGCTGGCCGCGTATCTCTCTTGGCGAGTCGTCGAAGAGCCTGCTCGTCACCTGCGGTTTTTGCCCTTACGCACCATTGCCGCCGGAGCGGTTGCAGCATCGGTTGTCGGCTTCGGTGGTAATGCAATCTTCGAAGCCGGCGGCATCGCCAGCCGGATTCCGAAAGAAGGTGCGGCGATGCGCAGCCTCGACGTGATGTGGGACTGGCAATGTCCGCAACTGGTCAGGATCGACGAGCTGGGCAGCACGTTCTGCGCCTTCGGGGCGCGCTGGGACAAGGCCAGGCATCGCGGCATTCTTTGGGGCGACAGTCATGCGGAGCATATGGCGCCGTTGCTCGATGTTGTCGGACAGCAGGAGGATACGAGCTTCTTCCTTTATCGAGCTTGCCCGGCGGCTCTTGGAAAAGAGGTTCACCGCAACAACCCTGAAGAGCCCGCCTACAAGGAGAGCTGCGCTTCTTCACGCAAGGCCGCCGTTGCACTGCTTGGGCGGCGATCCGACATTGACATTGTTGTTCTTGCTTCAGCCTGGACGAACCTTGCCAATACCGATCTCGTTGCTGATGATGGTCGGCACGCGGACAAAGTCCGGCTGGTGCGCGACGGATTGCAAAGCCTCGTCGAAGAAATCAGCATCCCCGAACGGCGTATCGGAATCGTGGGACAGGTGCCGGGGCCAGGTTTGGATTTGACGTCGTGCGCGGCGCTGCGCGAAAGCAAGATATTGAGACGTTGCTCGACCGATATGGACAGCGAGCGGATTCTGCAGGCGTGGTCACCGATGGTGACCGCGCTGGGGTCGCTTGCAGCGGAAAATGGGGTGTTCTTTGTTGACCCGCTCAAAGGGATGTGTCCGAATAGGCATTGCGCCACCTACGTCAACGGTGAGTTCATTTACCGCGACGGGTCTCATATGCGCAGAAACCTGAAACCGGAGACCGACGCCGCCATTGCGCGAATGATGGGTCTATATCCGGCACTGGCTACTGGCGATACTCAAAGCCGGTTATCGACTGCCGCTAGCGATTAGAGCTGTCGGTAAGGCGATGGAGACGGGGGCAAGGGTCTCCCTACGAACCCACCCGGTGCGAGCCACGAATCGAAACCACCGTCGCAATCGACCACGCAATGATCGTACCCAGAAGAAGGAAACAGAGTGCGCTGACCGAGAGTGGGACTGCGACCTCATAGGTCCGTCCGTTTTTGCGAGGGTCGCTCGAATCCGTGGCCGAAAACAGCACCGAGTCCCGTCGGCGAAAGGTATACTCGCCTTGCCGGACGGCAGGCCATGCGTGAGCAGACCAGTCGACCCGCTGGAGCGATATCCCGTCTTCGCGCAGATAGGATCCTTGCAAAGGGGGAATGCCGGAAAGGTTGTCGAACTGGAAAAGACCGGGAAATTGCGGCGGCGGAAGCAGTGTCTCGTATCCGCCTCGGGCGGCAAACATGGTCTCGTTCTGCAGCCGTCCGGCAGCAAGCGGCGGTGTGACCAGCAATATCGCGGTGCAGCCGGCGGCAAACGCCGCGACGCCTGCAACTGTTCCCAACGCGAAGCTTCGAGGTTCCCCTTTCCCTGCAGGCGACAACTTCAAAGCGGACGCTCTGCGCTCGGCATGCATGCCGCCGATTCCGAGGGCCACCGGAAGAAAGAGACTCGGCGTCAGCAAAAAGTCATGCGAGGTCAGCATCACTCCCACAACTGCTACGCCAAGGGCAAGATCGTCGGCGTTTCGGCCAAAGCAGAAGGCGAAGCCGACGAGGCCGATCGGAATGAGCCAGCCGAGGTGACCGAAAGCGATCGCGAACAGGACGAAGGTGTTGTGAGGCACCAGGGCTTGCGCCTCTTCAAGCCCGCGGCCGAAAAAGCCGCCTTCTCGATAGGCGATCAGGCCTCGCTCCAGAAAGAGCGCTCTTGCCGAGATAGAATTTCTCTTGCCCTCGTCCGTCAGACGTTCGCCGAGCGCCCGCATCTTGGCGACGTTCGTGGACTGGCTGACCGAGGGCGTGGCGTCGGATGGCGGAGGAGATGGAGCGACAGCGTCCGCAGGCGTGTCGACCTTGGGTGGGGCCGAACCGATCCCGGGTTTTGCTGCGGGCGGGGCGGTGCCCGCGGACGAACTCGCCTCAAGGGTCGGTTGGCTTGCCCCTGCAGGCGATGGCGCGGTTGCGGCGGCAGGCGGGGATTGATCGTGAGATGTATCGACCGCTTCCGATGCCTCATCGAGTGCCTTGCTTACCGACAATACGCCGGCAAAGGAGTCGCCGATAGCGACGCGGAAGTAAGCATTTGTGGCCAGCGCGATGCAGATCGCTCCCAGCAGCGCGAAGGCGACGGCAAGCGCCCGGCCCCAGCCATTGGTATCGACCCGGAAGCGACGTCCACTTCGAAATTGGTGCCAAACGCGAACGACAATGGGCACCGCCACGGTGAAAAAGGCGGCAAGAAAGGTCGAGCGGGAAAGAGTGGCAAGAAGCGCCGCGCTTACAAGAACGAGGAAGCTCGCGCGCCACTTTTGCGAGACGGCGCGGTAGCTCGCTGCCGCCCCGAGCAGCAGTCCCGCCGCGGCCACATTCGGATTGATCGCCAAACCGGCGGCCCGACCAGGAGTATTGGTGAAGCCGTTGGCGAACAAAAGATCGAGGAAGCAGATCACCGCACTGAGCGCTGTAACAGATGCCGACAGCCTCAGCACGGTTGAGGGCGCGGAGGCGAGCATCAGGACAATCGCTGCGCCGCCGAGAAAAAGGCTGACCAGATAGCACTTGGCAACGATCCCGACCGGATGCAGCGCAACCGGGGCGACTGCCATGGCGGCAGCGATCGCAAGCGGGAGAACGGCGCTACGCACGTCCCGGCGCGCCGCAAGAACAGCGATCGAAACAATCAGGACGCCGCCATAAAGTGCATGGAAAACCAGCCTCGCGAACCCGTCCCGTCCCGTAAAGAAAGGCAGAAAGTACGGCATGAACCAGGACTGAAAGACGACGATGGTGAACGCGCAGAGCCCGGCGGAAATATTCGTTAGGATCGCCCGCAGCCGACGCGCTGAATTCAGCGAGCGACTCGAGGGAGTAGGGGCAATCCCGCTCATTCGTCACACCGCGAGATAGAGACGTTCATAAGCGTCGACCATAGCCCCTATGGAGTAGCGCTCCCGCATCGTCCGTTGCCGAAACTCCCGGTCAGCAGCCGGCTCGGGTAATCGGTCGAGAACAGCCAAAAGCCCACGCGCAAGATCGGCAGGATTACGAGGCTCCACCAATACACAACCCGGCATGCCGGAGACAGCCTCCGGATTTCCACCGACATTGGTGGCCACGACTGGAAGACCTGCCGCAAGCTTTTCCATCAAGGCGTTGCAAAAGCCTTCTTCATGGGAAGCGATCACGCCAATATCCATTCCGGCGAGCAAGCCCGGCACATCGCTCTGAATTCCCAATGCATGCACTTTCGAGCCGACGCCGAAGCGCTGTGCCTCCTCCGCCAGGCCCTGTCCGATGCCGCGGTCCTGACCTGCCATGAACAGCCGCAGATTAGGGCGCTTCTCGCTTGCGCGAGCGAATGCCTCGATCAGGTCCTCGTGGCCTTTATACGCAATCAAATTGGCGACTATGACGATCCCAATTTCGTCCGGCTCAAGACCGAGCCGGCGCCGGGTTTGATCCCGGCGGGGGTTGATGTCATCGAAGCGGCCCAGATCGAGACCGTTCGGGATCACCTTTATTTTGTCGATATCATAGCCGTCGCGGGCAGCCGTGTCGGCCGCGACCGCGTGGGAGTTTGCGACCACGATATGGGAAAGCCGATTGGCGATCCGATCCATCGGTTTCGCCCGAGGCCACCGCTCCTGATGATAGCCGAGACCGCGCCGTGACGTGATGACGAGTGGTGCCAGCGCAAACCGTCCCGCCAAGGCGCCCAGGAAATTGGTTAGCGGCAGGAAGGCGTGAACCACGCGGGGCCTGGTCAAAGCGATACGGACAACAAGCGAAGTGACGGCGGCGCCGAGAACCAGCATCGCCTTCACGCTTGGGCGCGTCTTCGGAGCGGTGCCCGATTTGGCACCCCCTTGGTCGACACCGGCAATGCGGGTGACGGATTCGGCCGATGAAGCCCGTATGATATCCGGATTCCCGCATCGTCCAGTGTCTCCGCCAGAACGCCGCCCCGCGAAAGCACAAAGACTTCGACCTTCCAGCCTCGCTTTTTCAGTCCCTTGGCAAGCAGCACAAGCTGGCTCTCCGTGCCACCGAGATCGAGTGTGCCGATAACAAAGAGCACGCCGCGGCGACGCCTTCTTGTGAGTGCGGTCGAAGGCTCGGCAGAGCACTCTTGTGGCACAGCATCAGTCATCCGAACGTCTTCTCGCAGCACCATTCGCCGGCCGCCCGTCCTCGCTGGCCCGCTTGCCATAAGGCGCGGTCCATCTGCAAGCACAGGTCCCCGTTGGACAATGGGATTTCATAAATGGTCACGAGCACGCGAAATTGAGATTGCCGGGTGGCTCTGTGAACCGGACCGCGACGCTAGCCGAGCACGTTCTTCACGCCGCTGAAGGAACGTGCCGCCGGCAGCGAGCAACATCCCCAGGGCAAGAAGCATGAGCGGCGGAACCCATTTCAGGCGTTCGAACTTTGCCTCGTACGCACGGACCTCGTTGAATCCTTCGGTAGTTCCAAGCGGTTGCCAGGACTCACCGTACGCCTTTCTTAGCAGAGGCAGCATCGATCCGAATTGCGCATAGTAGGAATCGATGATCGACGGATCCTGTTGTATTTCCGCAAGAGAGTGCGGGATGAAGACACCGTAGTCGGAATCGAGAATGTTGCCGTTCGACTCAACGACGGTGTGCTCGGGCGCGCTGAAAATAGCCGCTTCAATTCCCTGATCGGCGAGCACGGAATATACAATCTTCGAAACCTGGGAGCAGAACCCATACCCACGATCGAGTGCTTTCCGGGGTGTCACGAATTCATAGTTCTGTAGGTTTTCCTGATATTCAGGCCGAAAACTGAGCATCCAGAGCAAGTAATTGTCGAAAACACCGATCCTTGTGTAGCGCGTGTCGGCCGGTGTCCAGCGGTCACCTTCTGTCCAATAATGCACCATCCCGCCCGCGACAGCCTTTGTCAGGCGATCGAGATAGGCCTGCGTCGGCTCATCCGGGCCGCGATAGAGATCGCCGACATCACCCACCTTCCGCTCGAAACCCAACGGCCCGTCGGTTGCCGCCGCGGGCGGTGCCGGGTAAGCGCTGATCAATCCGAGGGGATAGGCGGAGACAAAAAACAGAAAGGCTGTTCCGGCACCCGCTGAGAACAGGCCGAGCGAACGCGTCAATGCCGCTGTTAGGTTCAGGCGCGGCTTTCGGTCCCGAATCTCGATGGCGTCATTCATGGTTGAAGCGTATCACTTCGCCGCGGTCGCGGCCTCTCGTCCATGACGGAGAACTGTGGACGGAGTACCTTCAGGCTTATGTGATAAAATTGTCAATCTGCGTCAGTTGTCGCTTGTCGTGGCGCGCTGAACGTGTGCATTGGGCGCTTTGAATGCGGACATCGACTTGGCGTTGAGCGGAAATCGAACGTCGGACAACACCCTCGACACACTTCGACGCTTGTGGCGGCAAATGTCGAAGCGCCGACAGCGGCAGTTCTTCGGCCTTTTGGTCCTGATGTTGCTCGGCGCGCTTGCCGAAGCAGCAACGCTTGGTGCTTTGTTGCCGTTTCTTGCTCGCATTGCCAATCCCGAAGCGATTGGTGGCCAATCGTTCCTCGGGCGCCAGCTTGCCGGCTTTCGACTGACCGGCTCTCCCGACAGCCTTCTCGGTTTGACGCTTCTGTTTTCGGTGGTCGCGGTTATAGCCGGAGTTGTGCGCATTTTCCTCTCCTGGGCCACGAATTCTTACGTCTTCTCGCTGGGACATGAATTGGGGGTGAAGGTCTATGACCGCGTGCTCCATCAGCCCTACAGCTACCATGTTTCGCGCAATTCCAGTTCTGTGCTGGCTGCGCTTCGTCAGGTCCAGGCGATTGCCGCAGGCGTGATGCTGCCCCTGCTGCAATCGATCAGCGGCATAATCATCGCTGTGTTCATCGTCGCTGCTCTTTTTGTCCTAAGCTCTTTCATCACCTTCGTTATTTTCGCCGGGTTTGGTGTGGTTTACCTCGCCATGTCGCTTGTCATTCGCAAGCACCTCAAGAGGAACGCGCGCATCATTGCCAGCGTGCAGGCGGAAGGCATTCGTTCTGTACAAGAGGGACTGGGCGGTATCCGCGATGTCATCATCAACGACACCCAACCCTACTTTCTTTCGCGATACAGCGAACTTGACAGCCACCTGCAGCGCGCGAACGCGACGAACGCGTTGGCGGCGAGCGCTCCTCGCTTTGCGATCGAAGCCGCTGGCATGGTGATCATCGCGGCGCTTGCCTATTTCCTGATCACCCGGTCCAACAATGCAGGCCAGGTGCTTCCGATGCTCGGAACGTTCGTTCTTGGAGCACAACGTCTGCTTCCGTCCATGCAGCTTGTATACGGCAACTGGGCGCTCATACTGAGCAATCTTGCCGGCACTGAAGTCGTGCTCCAGGCGCTCGAGGCTCCGCTAGGCCCAGAGTGGAACCAGCCTACCTCCAAGCGCGTCCCATTCCGTCGAGCAATCGTGTTCAAGGATGTTTCTTTCCGCTACGCGTCTGACCAACCGCCGATACTCGAGCGGTTCGATCTCACGATCTCGAAGGGGACCAAGGTCGGGTTCATAGGCAAGACAGGGAGCGGGAAGAGCACGACGGTCGATCTGGCAATGGGTCTGCTGGAGCCGACCAGCGGCGCGATCGAGATCGACGGGCAGAGGCTGGATGGCGCTACGCGGCGTGCCTGGCAAAGACAGATAGCGCATGTGCCGCAAAGCATCTTCCTGGCTGACGCCTCGATCGCCGACAATATTGCCTTCGGCATCGACCCCGCCACGATCGACCGTGAGCGCGTACGCAACGCCGCGCAGCAGGCCGCGTTGGCGGACTTCATAGAAAGCTTGCCGCAAGGCTATGAGACGCGGGTCGGCGAGCGCGGTGTCCGTCTGTCGGCCGGCCAGCGCCAGCGGATCGGCATCGCCCGGGCGTTGTACAAACAGGCGTCCGTGCTTGTCTTCGACGAAGCCACGAGCGCGCTCGACATGGAAACCGAGGCCGCGGTCATGGAAGCGATCCGAGACCTGCCTACCGACCTGACTGTGCTGATCATTGCACATCGCCTCACGACGGTCGAAAATTGCGACGAGATCGTAACACTCGAAAACGGCCGACCGCATATCTGGACGAGAGCCGGCGGGCAGATCGCTTAAAACGCGTCGCGTTGAAATGGACTCAATACCGCTGCGCAGTTGGGTGACGTGCACTAATTCGGATTGGATTGCGGCTTGTTCGGGTTCCGGAAAAGAAACTCCGTGCAGGCCTCGCCCGTAGACATCCTGACGAGCTCGAAATCGAACCTTTCCTTCAGGAAATCGACCACTGCCTGGTCCTCGGCAAACTCCATTGGCCAGCCGCCCAGCCAGTCGCGGACGTCGGTCATGTAGCTCATGCCCCGACCTTTTTTCTTCTCGTAGACCTGCTTCACAAGCGACGCCAGTCGGAGTGGATTGCGGCCGAGTCTGAAACGCCAGATGTACCAATATTCCATCCAGCGCCTCTTGCTCGGACCGGCTGCATTGTATCGTCGCTTGACGTCGAGCCAGAACTGCGCGGAAGGCTTCACGACATTCGACGAATATAGAGCAATGAAGAAGAGGCCGCCGGGCGCTACTCTCTGCGCCGCATTTTCGATTGCCTGCCACATGGCGCCGGTGTGGTGCAGCACGCCCCACGAATATACCAGGCTCCAAGTGCCCAGCTTCTCGAGATAATCGACGTCGAGCACGTCCCCGCGCTCAACCGTCCAGTTCGGCGGCTCGCCGGCCAAATGGCGCAGCTTTCCGGTTGTCCTGACTGAAAGCGGATCAAAGTCGAAGGAATGTATCCGCTCCGCCCTCGCGTCGAAGGCGGCAAGCGAATGCAATCCGCTGCCGCTGCCGATATCGAGAAAATCCATCCCTTCGAGACTCTCTTTGCCGAGGAAGGACAAAAGCTTGTCGCCGGCCACCCTACGGCGCTCGATCGAGTAATGCCTGTCGATGAACGACGCCCAATTGGCTCCGAATTCGTATCGGTTTGACGCTGAATTATCTGCAGATGTCATTCTGCGGCCCGGTACCCCGCTTCGATGATTTCCATCATATGAGCAGTAACTTTCCGAATATCATAGCGTTGTTCGGCGATCGAGCGACTGTTCTTGGCCATGGATTCGGCCTCATACGGGTTGTCGATCAGCCGGATCATGGCCTCAGCCAAGGGGGCTATGGCACCGACGGGCACCAGCAGGCCGTTCACCCCGGGAACGATCGGCGCGCGGCAGCCCGGCGCATCTGTCGTGATCACCGGGCGCCCCATCGCCATCGCCTCCAGAACCGAGCGCGACGTGCCCTCACGATAGGAGGGGAGCACGTAAATACGTGAAACGGCGATCACCCGACGGACGTCTTCGACAGCCCCGTGATAGCGGATCGTTTCATCCGCGACGGCTGCTTCAACCTCCGAAACCGGAAATCCCGCAGGATTGGGATCTGTATCGCCGACCAGGTCGAAACGAGCCTCCGGCCGAACAGCCTTCACCAGTCTCGCCGCGCCCAGATATTCCGCGAGGCCTTTGTCGCGAAGCAGACGCGCGATCATAAGAAATCGCGGCTTCTCCGGTAGAGGCGCCACCTTGAAACGGCCCAGGTCGACCCCCGAACCGTTGACCACATGGGTGGGCGTCCTCCCGAGCAGTCCAAGGCGATGGAAATCATCGCGGTCGTCATCATTCTGGAACGTGGCCGTGGTAGCCACACGCAGGCTGGCCGCGTAAAGAAGCCGAGCAATCGCGTTGACGATCCGCCAGCGCAGCGATTTGTGCCGGTCCGTGAACGCATAGCCGAGGCCGGTGATCAGTGCGTGCCGGCGCGACACTCCCGCAATCAGCGCCGCGGGTATGCCGTAGACGATCGGTTTGATCGCGCAGGCCAGCACGACCTGGGGCTTAAGCTCTCGTATCTTCTTATAAACCCGAACGGCCAAGAGCGCGTCGCCGAACGGCGCAACAGCGGCACGCTCCATTGGCAATGGATGAAAATGGACGCCGTTTTCGGTCAGCCAGCGAACGGTCATTGCATCGACCGGCGCTGCGGCATGAACCTCATATCCGGCAGCGCGCAGCGCGAGCAGAAAATGGCCTCGAGTGGTTGCAAGGGACGTCGGTTCGCTCACGATGACGACGATACGGTTCATGCGTTCAATTCCCGGGCCGGCCGCTTCCGCCATTCACTTTTGCAGTTTTTTGGAGCCCGAAACCCAATCCTGACGCATGTTATCCACAACATCGATCGTCATGAGCAGATGTGAAGGATAGGCATTGGTCGCGGACCGTTTTTGAGTGGAGACATCACCTTCGCAACGGCGCATCGTTGAATTGACCTATCGCCTGCCATACAAACGCCTCGGCCCATGTTTGACGTAGGAAATCCGCGGATGTCGGAACGCATCGCTGTAATCGGCTTGGGATATGTCGGCCTGCCGGTAGCCGTCGCGTTTGGAAAGGTTTTCCCGGGGACGATTGCGTTTGATATCAGCGAATGTCGGATCAATGAACTGCGCGATGGCGTCGACCGCACTGGAGAGGTCGACACGACGGCGCTCAAGGAATCGTCGATCGTGCTTACGGCCGACCGGGAGATGTTGAAAGGCGCGACCGTCTTCATTGTTGCCGTGCCAACCCCTATCGACATCAACCGCGCTCCCGACCTTGCTCCTTTAAAACTGGCATCCGAACTCGTCGGCGGAGCGATAAGCAAGGGCGCCGTCGTCATTTTCGAATCGACGGTCTATCCAGGTGTGACCGAAGATTTCTGCGGGCCGATCATCGAGCGGATTTCCGGCCTGCGGCATCCTCACGACTTCGCGCTTGGCTATTCGCCTGAGCGAGCCAACCCCGGCGATCGTGAACACTCGCTGCAACGGATCGTCAAAGTCGTTTCTGGCGAGAATGCCGAGACATTGGAACGCGTGGCGGGTATCTACGGCCGTATCATCGATGCCGGCGTCTACCGCGCCCAGTCGATCAAGGTGGCCGAGGCGGCGAAGGTCATCGAGAACACCCAGCGCGATCTGAACATCGCACTGATGAATGAACTGGCAATGATCTTCGAGCGACTTGGGATTCGGACCCAGGACGTCCTTGATGCCGCATCGACAAAATGGAACTTTCTTCCCTTCAAGCCGGGTTTCGTGGGTGGCCACTGCATCAGCGTCGATCCGTACTATCTGACCGCCAAGGCGGAGGCTGAGGGGTACCATCCGCAGATCATCCTCGCCGGGCGTCGCATCAATGACGGCATGGGAGCCTTTGTTGCCCAACAGGTCGTCAAGCAACTGATCCGCTCGGACATGCCAGTCAAAGGAGCTTCGATCGGCATCCTCGGCCTGACCTTCAAGGAGGACGTGCCGGATTTGCGCAACAGCCGCGTTTTCGACATGGTCAGGGAGCTAAGACAGTTCGGAATTGTCCCTAAGGTCCACGACCCACTTGCCGATGCCGAAACCGCCCGGCGCGACCATGGCGAAACAATCCTGCCGCTTGAGGAGATGAACGATTTGCAGGCGCTTGTCCTGGCGGTTCCTCACAAGGATTATCTGGAGGGCGAGAAGTTCCGTATTTTTCAGATGATCAGGCCAGGTGGAACGCTGTTCGACATCAAGTCTGCCATCAAGCCGGATGAAATTCCCGACAACATAAAATATTGGAGCCTGTGAGGCTCGGCCTGAAATCAACGCCAAGGATACGCCGTGACATCAAGCAGGCCAATTCTGATCACTGGCGCGGCCGGTTTCATAGGTTTTCACCTCTGCCACAGGTTGCTTGCAGACGGCCGGCACGTTGTCGGCCTCGATTCCATGAACGAGTACTACGACGTGAACCTGAAGCGGGCGCGGCTCGACCGGCTGAACGGGTTCCCAAACTTTCGTTTCGAGCATGTCGATCTCACGGAGCGCGACCGTATTTCGGCGCTGTTTCTGTCAGCCGCTCCGGAAATTGTCGTCAATCTCGCGGCGCAAGCCGGCGTGCGCTATTCGCTGACCAATCCGTACGCTTATGCGGAAAGCAACCTGAACGGCTTCCTCAATATCCTGGAAGGATGCCGCCACGCCTCGGTCGGCCATCTGGTCTATGCCTCGTCGAGCTCGATCTATGGCGGCAGCACGCGCATGCCGTTCTCCGTCCACGATTCGGCCGACCACCCGCTCAGCCTCTATGCCGCCAGCAAGAAGGCAAATGAGCTGATGGCCCACACCTACAGCCATCTGTTCGCGCTGCCGACGACGGGATTGCGTTTCTTCACGGTCTATGGCCCGTGGGGACGGCCGGACATGGCCCTGTTCATCTTCGCCAAGGCCATCCTCGCCGGCGAGCCGATCGACGTGTTCAACTATGGCAACATGCAGCGGGATTTCACTTATATCGACGACATCGTTGAAGGTATTGTCCGCGTTACGCAGCAGCCCGCGACCGCCAACCCCGATTGGAAAAGCGCTACGCCGGATCCGGCGACCAGCAACGCGCCGTTCCGGATCCACAACATCGGTGGCAATTCGCCTGTTCAGCTGAACCGGTTGATCGAGGTGTTGGAGGACGCGCTCGGACGCAAGGCGAACCGCAACCTCATGCCGATCCAGCCCGGCGATGTTCCGGCGACTTTCGCCGATGTCAATTCGCTTGAGGAGGCGACCGGCTTCAGGCCGAAGGTTCCAATCGAGATCGGAGTTCCGCGTTTCGTGAAGTGGTATCGGGAATTCTACCAGGTATGACCGATAGCTTCGGCGGACGACGGGTGAGACGTCCATGAAGGCGCGCTATGATTTCGGCCGCAACTGGTCCGACCTCGCCACGCGCTTCGAGAACGAACATCTGGACCGGGCTTGCGAGGACCTTCGCCGCCTGGTGGGCGATGTGGCAGGCAAGACATTCCTGGACATTGGCTGCGGATCGGGCTTGCATTCGGCGGCGGCGCTTCGGTTGGGGGCGGCGAGGGTCCGGGCGCTGGACTATGACACCGACTGCGTCGAAACGACGAGGGCCGTCCTTTCTCGGTTCGCGCCGGAAGCCGAATGGAGCGTTGAGCGAGCCGATATCCTCGACAACGGGTCGCTTCCATCGGGGACGTTCGACATCGTCTATTCGTGGGGCGTCCTGCACCACACCGGCGACATGTGGGCAGCGATCCGCAATGCGGCCGATCTCGTTGGTCGCGGGGGACGGTTCGGCATCGCGATCTACCTGAAGACGCCTCTTTGCAGGCTGTGGACAGTTGAAAAGAGGCTCTACTCCTCTCATCGGTGTCTAAGACCGCCGGCTAAGGCGCTGTTTGTTTCGGCTTACATGTTGGCGAGGACGCTGCGCCACCGTGACCCGATCGCTTTTGTGAAGAACTACCGCACGCACCGAGGCATGGAGTTCTTGGCGGATGTGGACGACTGGCTCGGTGGGTACCCCTATCAATCCACCTCGGCCGAGGAGCTGGAGACGACAGTCGAAAAACTTGGGTTTCGCACGAAGCGGCGCTTCAATGTAACGCCTGGAATTGGCCTTTTCGGCGCTGGCTGCGGTGAATGGTGTTTCGAGCGAATGGATTTATAGGTACCTGGTTTTCTTCTATCGGATTTCGCGGCATACAGAGGAAGACTGAAGACTCAGCCAACATGGAGCAGTAACGCCAGATGTGCGGTATTGTCGGTATTGTCGGTGGAGTGGCGGCGACAAGCAACGGCGCCTTCGCCATGCGCCGCATGGCGGATCTGATCCGGCATCGCGGACCGGATGGCGACGGCGTCTGGACTGACGCCGAGGCAGGTATCGCTCTCAGCCAGCGCCGGTTGGCAATCATCGACCTGTCGTCGGCTGGCGCGCAGCCGATGATTTCGCACAGCGGTCGCTATGTCATCGTCTTCAATGGGGAAATCTACAATCACGTCGAGATGCGTGCGCTTCTCGATCGGGAATTTGGCGCCCATGCTTGGCGCGGCCACTCCGACACCGAGGTCTTTCTCGCCGCGATCGAAGAGGTGGGCCTGAGGAAGGCACTTGAATCGGCCGTCGGCATGTTCGCTTTCGGCTTGTGGGACCGGCGAGAGAGAACGCTTGTTCTCGGGCGCGATCGCCTCGGGGAGAAACCTCTATATTATGGCCGGATCGGCAAGGCCTTCGTCTTTGCCTCGGAGCCCAAAGCGTTTCATCCGCTTCCGGATTGGCGTCCGGAGATTGACCGGGATGCGCTGGCGTTGTTGATGCGCCACAATTACATCCCCGCCCCTACAGTATCTATCGGGGCATACGAAAATTGAGGCCCGGCCACTTTCTCGTCTTTTCCGATCACATGCGCGAGCCGCGCGCTGAGAGTTATTGGAGCGCCAGGGAGGTCGCGGAGCAAGGCCAGCGTGGACCTTTTCAAGGCAGCCCCGAAGAGGCGGTCGACGAGCTCGAGCGTCATCTTCGCCGTGCGCTCGAAGGGCAGATGACCGCGGACGTGCCGCTCGGGGCTTTCCTCTCGGGTGGCATCGATTCCTCGGCAATCGTGGCGGTCATGCAGTCGATCAGCTCGCGGCCCGTGCAGACGTTCACGATCGGCTTTAGCGAAACGGCCTACAACGAAGCCGATCATGCTCAGCAGGTGGCGCGCCATCTCGGCACCAACCATACCGAACTTTATCTTAGCGAGCGGGACGCGCTCGACGTCGTGCCGCAACTGCCCGGCATCTATTGCGAGCCCTTCTCCGACTCCTCCCAAATCCCGACCTTCCTCGTCAGCAAACTGGCGCGTAGCAGTGTTACCGTGGCGCTGTCGGGCGATGGCGGAGACGAGCTGTTCTCCGGCTACACGCGCTACGCACTCGCCGACGCGTTCTGGAACAAGCTGTCCCGGATCCCGATCGGCCTGCGCCGCGTGTCCGCCAGCCTGGCTACGCTGCCATCTCCTGACCTCTACAACAATGTCGCGAGCGGGGTCATGCCGCTTCTGCCGCAACGCCTGCGCCGCCAGCGTGTGGGCGATAAGATCCACAAGGCCGCGTCTGTTCTTTCGCTACGAAGCGTCAATGACGTTTACCGTCGTCTCTGCTCGCACTGGGAGCCGGCTGAAATCATGCCGGATGCGGTCGAGCCGCCGACCATGATGACGGGGCTGGAAGCACTTCCGGCATCGCCGAGTAACGTCGAGCGGATGATGTACATCGATATGATGAGCTATCTGCCGGACGACATCTTGGTAAAGGTCGATCGCGCGGCAATGGCGGTCAGCCTCGAGACCCGGGTACCGCTGCTCGACCACCGCCTCGTGAGTTTCGCGCTTTCGCTGCCGCTTTCCATTCTGCGAGCCGGCGGCCAGACGAAGTGGCCACTCAAACAGTTGCTCTACCGGCATGTCCCACGAGCGCTTGTCGAACGTCCAAAGATGGGCTTCGGAGTGCCCATCGACGCCTGGCTGCGCGGTGCGCTTCGGGACTGGGCAGAGGCGTTGCTCGACGAGCGCCGGTTGCGGGACGATGGCTTCTTTCAGCCCGACGTGATCCGGCGCGCCTGGTCCGAGCACCTTTCCGGGCACCGCAACAATCAGTACCTTCTTTGGGACGTGCTGATGTTCCAATCCTGGCGGGAAGCACAGCAAGGAGCCACGACGGCTGTCGCTGCTTGAATAGACCTGAGGTCGACGATTTTTCAGTTCGGACAGTCCGCCGTTCCAGCGGACCGCCACAGTATCGCACTATCGGACACTGAGGCCAGCGGCTATATACCGACTTGGCGAAAAGGGGCCAGGCACGGTACGCGGGGATCGCTCGAACGATCTGCTCGCAACCTAGATGGATTGCGAAGCAAGGCATTGAACCCGTTCATATCGTTCCGGCGGCATCTCACACCCACGCAGATCAACGCCTACTTCTCCATGGTCTGCTTTTTTTCGCCACCTGTGCTGGGATCGGTGGTGAGCTTCGTTTTTCATGGCGGCGCATTCTGGTCGGGCCTGCTGCTGGTTGCCGGGCGGCGGCGCCTCAATATCGACCGGCACATGGCTGCGATGACCGTCGCGATCTATGCCTACTGCGCGGCCATGGTTCTGGCCTCGATCGTCAACGGCACGCTGCGGTCCGACGTTACGCATTTTCTACCGCTGATCACCTTGCTGTTCTTCCCGATCTCCTATTCGACCTGGAGCATCACCGACAAGGCTACCCTTGCGCGCATTGCCGTGCTTGCGAGCGCAACGGCATGTTGTGGCGCGCTGTTGCTGGCACTCATCCAATATTACGGGATAGGGATGCTCAGGGCCGAAGGGGGAGCCGGAAATCCGATCGTGTTCGCGACGGTCACTTGTCTGGCCGTGATGATGTGCCTTTCAGGCGCTCTGTCAGGGATAGAAAGAGCCTGGAGGCCACTCACTGTCGCCGCCTTCGCCGGAGTCGTAGCGACCCTCTACTCGGGCTCGCGTACGGTTTGGGTGGCATTGTTGATTGCCGTTGTCGCCGTCCTCGCGATCAATCGCCAGACGTTCACCCGGGCAAGTATAAGGCGGTTGCTGGCGATAGCCGGCGTTTCGATCGTGTTGACGGCGGCAATTGCGTTCCCAATCGTCGTGGATCGCACCCATGTCCTGCTCGATGACTGGAACGCCCTTGTTACCGAAGGCGATCATTCCACTCCGCTCGGATTGCGCGTTGGGCTCTGGGTCATAGGGCTCGATGCATTTCGCGAGGCCCCGCTTTTCGGCCACGGCATTTCTGCAAGTCGGGCGCTTACGAAGCAGGGGTTCAAGGAGCGGTTTGGGGAGAACCAAGGTTTCAATCACTTTCACAACGGCTTTTTGACGGCGGTTGTGGAGGCCGGCCTTGTTGGCGCCCTTGCGCTGGCGGCGATCTTCGTCGTTGCGCTCCGGAACGCAACAAGAGTCTTACGCTTCAGTGCCGACCCGCTGGAGCGATTTGGGGCGACGATGATCGTCATCACCGTCATAGTATACCTTGTTGGTGGGCAGACCGGCATCCTTGTCGGCCACGACATTCTTGATTCGACGCTGATGATATTCCTGGTTTCGGGAACGTATCTGGCTTGCGGAAGGACGGTGTTCCCGATCGGGGTAGGCGCTCCAGCCGATCGCGAGTCGGTGGTCCTTTAAAGCAGGTCGCGTGAAAAGGATTCACGCGACCTGCTTTAGGTTTTTGATTTTAAGCATGTCTTCGTCCTGAAACCGGGCCCACTTTCGGGAGACATGCTTTAGATATCGGATCCGATCTTTGAGTGAGAATTCTATTTGAGCTTTTCGCGCGATACGAGGAGCTTAGACTAGCCAGCCGACGACGAGATCGCGCAGACGCGCGTCGCCCACCGCGAAGCCGTGCTGGTGCGGGGCGAGGGAGGCTTCGATGTCTTCTTCGACACTGCCTCGACAGCCTTCTTCGTCAGAACAGTCGCCGCGGCGGCGAAGCTCGCCGCCAGCGATACGACGATCCGGGAGAACCATCGATGAACAGCGTGCAAGGCGTCATAGCGCCCCTCCTGACGCCCTTCGAAAAAGACGGCAGCGTCGCCCGCGACCTGTGGGTGAACCACGCCAAATGGGTGCTTGCCCAGGGCGCGCACTATCTTTCGCCGTTCGGGACGACCGGAGAGGCGCTGTCGCTGTCGCCGCGCGAGCGCATGCAGGCGCTGGAGTGGCTGGCCGAGGCCGGCATCCCGGCCGACAAGATGATGCCTGGCACCGGCGTCACCGCGCTGCCCGACACGGTCGAGCTCAGCAAGCATGCCCTGGAGCTTGGCTGCGCCGGCGTCATGGTGCTGCCGTCATTCTTCTACACGGCGGCAGGCGACAACGGGCAGGCCCGCTACTATTCGGAACTGATCGAGAAAGTCGCCAGCCCGAAGCTCAAGCTGATCCTCTATCATATCCCGCAGAATTCCGGCGTGCCGGTATCGCCGGCGCTGACGGCGCGGCTCAATGCGGCCTTCCCGGACATCGTCGTCGCCTACAAGGACAGCGCCGGAAGCTGGGACAACACCGCCGCCGTGATCGCGGCGGCGCCGAACGTCTCCGTCTTTCCGAGCTCCGAAGGCCAGCTCACCCAAGGCCTGGCCGGCGGCGCGGCCGGCTGCATTTCCGCCTCCGTCAACCTCAACGCCAAGGCGATCCGGGCCGTCTATGACGGCGCGCGCGCAGGCAGCGACGTGTCCACCGCCGATGCCGCCATCAAGGCATTTCGCAAGGCGGTGCAGGACGCCGGGCTGATCGGCGGCATGAAGGCGGCCCTTGCGGTGCGCTCCGGCGACCACCGCTGGCTCAATCTGCGCGCGCCGCATGAGAACACCACCCCGCAGGCAGGCAAGGCCTTGCTCGAAGCCCTGGGCTCTCTTGCCGATCACATCCCCGGTCCGAGGCGAGGCTGAAATGTCCGCGCGGCCAACAATCATCGTAAGCAGCGACGCGCCGGACGGGCCGATGGCCGTGCTCGCCGAAACCCATCCCGATCTAATGGTGCTCGGCTGCGACAGCTACGAGGCGCTGCCCGGCATGATTTCGGACACCGGCGCCGAAGTGCTGTTCACCATCAAGTTCGACCGCGGATCGCGCTATCCGCGCGCGGCGCTGGTCGAGAGCCAGACGGTACGCTGGGTCTCGGTCGGCGGCTCCGGCACCGATCATCTGCGCCCATGGAACCCGGCGCGCGTGACGGTGACCAATTCGGCCGGCGTCGCCGCCGACATGATGGCGGAATATGTCTTCGGCGCGATGCTTTCCTTCTCGCTCGGCCTGCGCGGTTTCGCGCGCGAGCAGGCGGCCAGGAACTGGACGGCCGGCAAGGTCGAGCCGATCCAGGGCAAGACGCTGCTCATCCTTGGGCTCGGCAAGACGGGTCAGGCGGTCGCCAGTCGCGCCAAGGCTTTCGGCATGACGACGCTGGGCGTGCGCGCCAGCCCGAAAGCGACCGATCACGTCGATGAGGTCCACGGCATGGCGGATCTGCCCAAGCTGTGGAGCCGTGCCGATTTGATCCTCTGTGCCGTGCCGCTGCTCGAAAGCACCCGCGGCATCGTGGGACGCGAGGCCTTCGCGGCGATGAAGCCTTCGGCGGTGCTGATCGACGTGTCCCGCGGCGGTGTCGTCGACGAAGCCGCACTTCTTGCGGCGCTCGATGCCGGCAGGATCAAGGGCGCGGCTCTTGATGTCTTCGCCACCGAGCCGCTGCCGCCGGCGCATCCGCTTTGGGGTTACGACAACGTGATCGTCACGCCGCATTGCTCCTCGGTCTATGACGGCTGGGACGTGAAGTCCGCGCGCATGTTCGCCGACAACCTGACCCGCTACCGGCGCGGTGAGCCCTTGGCGAATGTCGTCGATCCGGGGCGTGGCTACTAGGCAAAACCTCGGCATTCGGCACGGCGCTTCGAAACAACGCTCGGCCCCAACATGACCTGGGGGTTCATCGCCGCCGAAATGATCCTTCACCAGAACCGGTGAGCTATTTCGGCGGCTGGGACGCCTTGGGCGACCGCAACAGAAGCGCCAGAGGCACGAGCACCGCGGTGGCGATCGCCGTGTAGCGGAAGACGTCGACATAGGCGAGGAGCGTCGCCTGGCGGCCGATCAGTTGGCCCACCCAGCCGACCGCTTGCGCCTTGGCCTCGACGGCGGGGGAGCCTTGCGCGGTGAAGAATTCGCTGACCTGCCGCAGCGTCTGCTGATACGTGGACGATGATTGTGCAGTGTTTGCGATCAGGTTCGATTGATGCAGTTGCGCGTTCTGCGCGATCACCGTGTTGGTCAGCGAGACGCCGATGCTGCCGCCGATGTTGCGGGCGACATTGATCAGCGCCGAAGCCTGGTTGGTCTTCCTCGGCGGCAGGCCGAGATAGGCGGCCGTCGAGATCGGGATGAACAGGAAGGGCAGGCCAGCCATCATGAAGAGGCGGGCAAAGGCAAAGAAGCTGAAGCTCGCATCCGGCGCCAGCGAGGTCAGATGCCAGAGTGCTATCGCCACCGCCGACATGCCCATTATGATCAGGTATTTCGGCTGCACGAAACCTGAGGCAAAGCCCGAAATCGGCATCAGCATCAGCATGGCGATGCCGCCCGGCATCATCGAGAGCCCCGACCATGTCGCGGTATAGTCGAACGCGGTCTGCTGCAACTGCGGCAGGAGCTGCGTCGTGCTGTAGAGCACCGCGCCCACCGCCATCATGACCAGGAACGACGTGCCGAACTGGCGCATGAACAAGAGCCGCATGTCGACGATCGGATCGCGGCGCGTCAGCTCCCAGGGGATCAGGATGAGCAACGAGACGGCGGAGATCACCGCGAAGCTGGTGATGAAGCTCGAGGAAAACCAGTCGTTGCGCTGGCCCTCGTCGAGGAAGACTTCCAGGCATCCGAGCGCCAGCACCACCAGGATGAAGCCGATCCAATCCACCTTGAGGCCGCCTTTCAGCCTCTCCCGGCGCTCGCGTTCCAGCACGTCCGGCTCGACCACCAGCCATTGCACGAGCGCCAGCGAGAGAATGCCGAAGGGAACATTGATGAAGAAGATCCAATGCCAGGAGAAATTGTCCGTCAGCCATCCCCCGATCGTCGGGCCGACCGTCGGCGCGACGATGACCGCGATGCCGTAGAGCGCGAAGGCCTGCGAGCGCTTTTCGGGCGGGAAGGTATCGGCGAGGATCGATTGCTCGCTCGGCGCCATGCCGCCGCCGCCAAGCCCCTGGAGGATGCGGAACAGGATCAGCATTTGGAGATTTGGCGCCAGGCCGCAGAGCAGCGAAGCGCCGGTGAAGGTGGCGACGCAGAGCATATAGTAGCGCTTGCGGCCGATGACGTCGGCTAGCCAGCCGCTGATTGGAATGATGACCGAGTTGGCGACGAGATAGGTGGTGATGACCCAGGTGCTCTCGTCTATCCCGGCGGCAAGGCTGCCGGCGATGTTGCGCAACGCGACGTTGGCGATAGAGGTGTCGAGCACCATCATGAAGGTCGCGATGGAGACGACGACCGCGATGAGCCAGGGGTTGCGCCCGCCGGCGGCGGAGCGGCTTTCGCCGCCCTGGGCCAGTGCCGCATCAGTCATCGCACCGTGACCGTCGGCACCACCGACATGCCCGGACCGAGATAGGCATCCGGCGGCTTGTCGAAGACGATCTTGACCGGCACGCGCTGGACGACCTTGACGAAATTGCCGGTCGCGTTCTCGGCCGGCAGCAGGCTGAAGGCGGTGCCGCTGCCGGCCTGCACGCTATCGACACGGCCATGGAAGGTCCTTTCCGGATAGGCATCGATGGCGATGTCGACCGGCTGGCCGGGCCGCATCAGGCCGAGCTGGGTCTCCTTGAAATTGGCCTTCACCCAGACGTCCTTCGGAACGAACATCATCAGCACCTGCCCGGGCTGCGCGTAGGTGCCTCTTGCAACGGTGATGTTGGTCGCCCGGCCGGCGACCGGGGCCACGATAGTGGTGCGCATGAGCGTGGTCCTGGCCTGATCCTCGCTGGCGCGCTCCTGCTGCAGTTTGGCTTCGGCGCTTTTGCCCTGCGCCTGCAGCACGGCGAGCTGGCTTTTCGCAGCCCCTGCATTCGCCGTGGCCGTATCGAGGGCGGCCTGGTCCTGGCGCAGTGTTGACGCGGCCTGCTGTGCCTGCTGCTGGGTGGCGGTGCCCCTGGCCAGCAGCTCGCGGTTGCGCTGATCCTCCGACTTGGCGAATTCCAGCGCCGCCTGTGCCTGGGCGACTTGCTTTTGCGCGGCATCGATCTTGGCGTTCTGCGCCTGGGTCTGGGCCTCGACATTGGTGATCTCGGCCTGCGCCGCCGCCACGCTGGCCTGCGCCTGCTTGAGCGAAGCCTGGTAGTCGCTGTCGTCGATGCGAAGCAGGACCGCGCCCGCCTCGACGGGCTGATTGTCGGTGACGGCCACCTCCGTGATGCGGCCGGCGATTTCGGCGCCGACGGTCACCGTGCGCGCGTCGATGAAGGCGTCGTCCGTCCATTCGTAGTTGCGCGCGTTCAGCCACCAGAGCACTGCGCCGGCCGCGACCAGCAGGACGACAAGCAGGACGGTTCCCGCTGTGACAGGGTGCCGTTTGATGGACCCGAAAAGGCTTCCGCGTCGCTTGTCCTGGGGAGCACTCCCATCTCCACGGGATGCGTCGGCCTTATCCCTCGAGGCATCGGCCTCTGCACCCCTTCGGGTATCGGCGCGGCGCGTCGGCCGCTGCGTTTCGTCCACGGGTTCGGCAACTGGAGAATTCGTATCCACCGGCATGCCTTTCGATCGAAGTATTTGTTCTTCCGCGATTCCGGATGGAAAACCGCTGCGCGCTTTTCCTGGAATTGCTCGCATGGGATCTTGCGCGGCGCCGCCGCGCATCGCCAGGCCGAGGGTCAACCTCCGGCATTCGGAAAGGTTCCTTTGCCGTCACAACCGGCTTTGCCTCAAAATCCCTGATACCGGTTCATCGTGATGCCCTGGAAGGTTCCAGGTCACTCTTTCGTGACCTGCTTCTGCGCGGATAAATCCGGAACAATGCCCTGGCTGAGAGGTTAGCGCTGATACCCAGCCAGCCAGGGAGCGAGCCATGTCCCCAAACCCCGCCTCGAGCGCGACTGGCCTCAGCCGACGAAGCTTCATGACCGGAACCGTTTCAGCCGCCGCTGCCGCGCCGTTGCTGACCTCCGTGGCGAAGGCGGAAGCGCCGGTTGCGACCCGTTCCAAACTCAGGGAAGCGGTCGCCATATCGCTGCGCATCAACAAGCAGCCTTACGAGCTTTCGCTGGATACAAGGACGAGCCTGCTGGATGCGTTGCGCGATCATGTCGGCCTGACCGGCACGAAGAAGGGCTGCGACCACGGCCAGTGCGGTGCCTGCACGGTGCTCGTCGACGGAAAACGGGTGCTCTCCTGCCTCAGCTTCGCCGTGATGAACCAGGGCAAGGAGGTGACGACGGTGGAGGGGCTTGCATCGAGCGACGGCAAGCTGCATCCGATGCAGCAGGCCTTCATCGACCACGACGCCTTCCAGTGCGGCTACTGCACGCCGGGTCAGATCATGTCGGCCATCGGCTGCATCAACGAGGGCCACGCGAACTCCGAGGACGACATCCGCGAGTTTATGAGCGGCAACATCTGCCGCTGCGCGGCCTATCCGAACATCGTCGCCGCGATCGTCCAGGCGCGTGACCAGACGAGGGGGGCCTGACGATGCGTCCTTTCATCTATGAACAGCCGGCGGATATTTCGGCCGCAGTCGCCGTCGCATCCCGCTTTACGACCAACGACGATCAGCCGACGCGGGCGAACGCGCAGTTCATCGCCGGCGGCACCAATCTCGCCGACTATATGAAGCTCGGTGTCGCCGCACCCAACCGTGTGCTGGATCTCAACCGGCTCGAAGAGCCTGCGCTCAGACAGATCAGGGTCACCGACGACGGCATCCGTTTCGGCGCCCTGGTGCGGATGGGGGAAGCCGCCGACAACACTGAAGTCAAACGCCGCTATCCGGTCATTGCCGATAGTTTGAGATTGGCGGCAAGCGGCCAGATCCGCAACATGGCGAGCCTTGCCGGCAACGTGCTGCAGCGAACGCGCTGCGAATATTTCCGCGAGACCTCATGGGCCTGCAACAAGCGCGTGCCGGGCTCGGGCTGCGCCGCAATGGAGGGCTTCAACCGCCAGCACGCGGTGCTGGGCGCCAGCGACGCCTGCATCGCCACCTATCATGGCGACTTCGCCCAGGCCTTGATCGCGCTCGATGCCGTCATTCGGGCCGAGGGCTCGCGCGGAGCGCGCAAAATTCTCTTCGCCAGGCTGCATCGGCTGCCTCGCGACACGCCGCATATCGAGACCGATCTCGCGGCCGACGAGATCATCACCGCCATCGAAGTGCCCGCCATGCCGTGGGCCAGGCGTTCGCGCTACCTGAAGATCCGCGACCGCGAATCTTATGCCTTTGCGCTGGCCTCGGCGGCTGTCGCGCTCGACCTCGACGGCGACAGCGTCCGCGAGGCGCGCATCGCGCTCGGCGGCGTGGCGACGGTGCCCTGGCGCGCCAAGGAAGCCGAAGCGGCCTTGCAAGGCAAGAAACTCGACCAGGCGTCGGCAAGTGAGGCGGCGAAAGCCGCCTTTGCCGATGCCGAACCGCGCCAGCACAACGCGTTCAAAGTCGAACTCGGCAAACGAACGCTGGTGCGCGCGCTGCTCGAAACCCGAGACATGAAGGTGTGACCATGGACGCAGCCGCTCCGAAACCCAGGGAAAACCAGGGCGAACCGCTGCCGCGCGTCGATGCGCGGCTGAAAGTCACCGGGCAGGCCGGCTACCCAGCCGATCTGCCGACGGCCAACCTCGCCTATGGCGCGCTTGCAACGAGCAGCATCGCCAAAGGCAGAGTGACCAAGCTTCATCTCGATGAGGCTCGCGCGGTGCCGGGCCTGCTCGATATCGTGACATACGGTGACATGGATAGGGTCGACAGGCCGAAGTTCGGCAATGGCAGCGCAACCTCGGTCGGACCGCTGCACGACCGGACGATCTTCCACGATGGGCAGATCATCGCCTTGGCCGTTGCCGAGACATTCGAGGCGGCCGAAGAGGCCGCGCAGCTGATCCGCGCCGAGTATGAGGAGGAGAAGCCGACGGCAAGCTTCGACAGCCCTGGAACGAAGACCGTCCCCGCTGCCGGCAAGAGCCCGATGCTGAAGGAGGACGTCAAAGCGGGCGATTTCGACGCCGCCTATGCGGCGGCTCCGGTCAAGATCGACGCGCGCTATTCGACGCCGACCCAGCATCACAATCCGATCGAGCTGTTCTCGACGACGGCGCTCTGGCAGGGCGATCAGCTTGTCGTCCATGAGCCGTCGCAGAACGTCACCGGTTGGAAGGTCGAGCTTGCCAGGCAGCTGAAGCTCGATCCGGCGAATGTGCGCATTCTCAGCCCCTTCATCGGCGGCGCGTTCGGCTCGAAAGGGCCGATGACGCCGCGCACCGCGATTGTCGCCGTCGCCGCAAAGCGGCTCGGCAGGCCGGTGCGTTGCGTGACGAGCCGCATGCAGGCCTTCGGCACACAGACCTACCGGGCCGAAACTAGACACCGCATCCGGATCGGCGCCGGCAGGGACGGCCATATCACTGCTTTCGCGCATGAAGGCTGGGAAATGACGTCTCGCACGGACGCCTATGTCGTCGGCGGCACGTCGGCGACCGGCCGCATGTACGATTACGGCTCGGTGCTGACCCATGTCTCGCTGGTCGAGGCCGACCGCAACACGCCGGGCTACATGCGCTCGCCGCCCGAGACGCCTTACGTCTACGCGCTGGAAAACGCCATGGACGAGATGGCGGTGGCGCTCGGCATGGATCCGGTCGAGTTCCGCCGCATCAATGAACCAAAGACGGAACCGATCGGGAAGAAGCCGTTCTCCAGCCGCTCGCTGATCCAGTGCTACGAACAGGCGGCCGACGCCTTCGGCTGGACGAAGCGGGACCCGAAGGTCGGAGCGATGCGCGATGGCGACTGGCTGGTCGGCATGGGCTGCGCCACGGCGATTTATCCAACCGCCGCGGCGCCCTGCGCGGCGCGCGTGCGCCTGACGTCCGACGGCGAAGTGCGTGTGCAATGCGGCTCGCACGAGATCGGCACCGGCGTCCGCACCGTGGCCGGCCAGATGGCTTCGGAACGTCTTGGCGTCCCGATCGGAAAGGTGAATGTCGAGATGGGCGACAGCAGCCTGCCTCCGGCCCCGGTGTCGGGCGGCTCGATTTCCACCGCGAGCGTCTGCTCGGCGGTGCTGAAGGCCTGCGATGCGATCCGGACGAAGCTTGCCGCGGCCGCGACAAACGAGGGCGCTCCGCTTGCCGGTTCCCACAACGAGGAACTGGACTTCGCCGATGGCAAGATCGTTGCGAAGGGCGGCGCCTCGGCGAAGATCGAGGATGTCTTCAAGATCATGCAAGTCGGCGCGATAGACGAATATGCCGAGTTCGCGCCCAAGGGCGCGACGCCTGGGGCGCTGAAGAAGCTCTACGCCGGCCTGCCGGAATTCCATGGCGGCGATCAGGACGAGGATTCGGTGAAATACGCCTTCGGCGCCGAATTCGTCGAAGTTCGCATCAACCGCCATACGCGGGAAATCCGGGTGCCGCGCATCGTCGGCGCGTTCGCGGCCGGCCGCATCATGAACACGCGCACCGCGCGCAGCCAGCTGATGGGCGGCATGATCTGGGGCATCGGCCAGGCGCTGCATGAGGCGACCGAGGTCGACCAGCGCTATGCCCGCTACGTCAACCGCGACCTGCAGGATTACCTCGTGCCGGTCAACGCCGACATCAAGGACCTGCAGGTCATCCTGGTCCCGGAAGTGGACCACGCGGTCAATCCGGCCGGTGTCAAGGGCCTGGGCGAGCTAGGCAATGTCGGCACCGCCGCCGCCGTTGCCAGCGCGGTTTACCACGCAACGGGCAAGCGCATCCGCGACCTGCCGATCAGGATCGACCAGCTTATCGCTTGACGATGCCGGTGAGCGGCAATGCGCCGCGATCCGCTCCTTAGCCCGCCGATCCGATTGCTTGAGCCATCATTGCAAGGCGGAACCCCGATCGGGGTAAGGCGAGAGGCAAGTTTTCCGATCGTAAGTCCTTGAAAGCGTTTCCCTGCCTCGCACGCCAGCGGCCGCAAGGCGCCTGCTTCGGTTTCGGCGAAGCAAAGGACAGAAAAAGACTTCTTTTTGCGATCCGGCCCGGATGCGCTGTTGCCGACCCTAGAACAAGGCTCGCCCGGGAGGCGACGCATAACAAGAGAGCGGCTGCCGGCGTTGGCTGCGGAGTAGAGTGGAGGAAGCGTCCGCCGTTCTGTGGCTCGATCGCGCCGTCGATATCGTTTTCGCGAGGTGCAAGGTTGCGAGCGCGAGGTCTGGCGGCTATGCCGGGCCGAGACAGATGACAGGAAGGCGGAGCCGATGAAAGTTCTTTCAACGTCCAAATCGCATGGCGGTGTCCAGGGCGTCTACTCGCACGTCTCGGAGACCTGCGCCTGCGACATGACCTTTGCCGTTTTCGCGCCGCCCCAGGCCGCAAAGGGCCATGTGCCGGTGCTCTGGTATCTGTCCGGCCTGACCTGCACGCACGCCAATGTCATGGACAAGGGCGAATACCGCCGCATGGCATCCGAGCTGGGGCTCGTCATCGTCTGCCCCGACACCAGCCCGCGCGGCCCCGATGTTCCCGACGAAAAGGACAATTGGCAGTTCGGCTGTGGCGCCGGCTTCTACGTCGACGCCACGCAGGCGCCCTATGCGAAAAACTACCGCATGTATTCCTACGTCACCGAGGAACTGCCGGCGCTGGTCGCCGCGAACTTTCCGGTCGATATGTCACGCCAGGCGATCTTCGGCCATTCGATGGGCGGGCACGGCGCGCTGACGATCGCGCTGAGGAACCCGGAACGGTACCGGAGCTGCTCGGCCTTCGCGCCGATCGTGCAGCCGACCACCGCGGGCTGGTCGCGGCCGGCGCTCGAGAAATATCTCGGGCCGGACGAAAAGAGCTGGCGCGCCTATGACGCTACGCTGCTGATAGAGGATGGCCATCGTTACGGTGAGCTGCTCGTCGACCAGGGCACAGCCGACGGCTTCCTCCAGGATGGTCTGCGTCCGTGGCTGCTCGAGGACGCCTGCAGAAAGGCAGGCATCGCGCTGACGCTGCGCATGCAGGAAGGCTACGACCATTCCTACAACTTCATGTCGACCTTCATGGACGACCATTTGAAGTGGCACGCAGCGCGGCTGGCGAAGTAGAGGGCGTGCAGCGGGCTCCTTGGGGAAGGTCCGATTCAGAACCGCGGCCCCGCCACCATCCGCGCGACCCGCGCCATGTCCGCGCTCATTTCGCGGTCGTCGTCGAGCGGGGCGACCAGAGCACGGACAGCGGCATAGCTGCGTTGCGGACCTTCGCCCATGCTGTCGACCACGCCGCGCAACTCCACGCCGGTCGCCGCGAAGATCAGCTCCATCGCAACGAGATAGCACAGCCGCTCGATGATGCCGGCGGTCTTGGCCACCACCCGCGGCGCCATCGACGACTGGTCCTCGATGCCGTCCGAAACCGCAAGCGGGCTGAGCGACATCGGGTTGGCGAGGTGCCGGATCTCTGCCTCCAGTGCGGCGACCGGTTTCTGCAGTTCCGCATAGCCCTGGCGGCTGCCGCCCCTGGCCGACAGGAAGCGCGGCAGCTCCGCCACCGTCGGCGACATCAGCTTCATCGAGCGGTTGGCGGTGGCGACCGCGCAATGCGCGAGCGCCTGCCCCAGCTGTTCCCAGGCCAGCGTGAAGGCGGTGAGGTCGAAATTGCCGTTTGAAACGACCCGTTCGGCCTCGAGCAGGATCACCGGGTTGTCGCCCGAATGGCCGAGCTCGATCTCCGTGGCCAGCCTGGCCTGCTCGTAGGCGTGCAGCAGGCCGCCCCACACCTGCGGCACGCAGCGGAAGCTCAGCGGATCCTGAAGGCGCCGCGCGGCGGTGTCGTGCCAAAGCCCGCTTCCGGCCAGCTCCGCCCTCAGCCGCGCGCCGATCTCGCATTGGCCGAATGCCGGCCGCGCGGCCAAGGCGTCCTCGTCGATGGCCTTGAGGGACGCCCGGAACGCTTCATAGTTGAGAGCCACGGCTGCCAGCGACCAGTCGATGAGGTAAGCGACGTCCTCGAGGGCGAGGCACGCCGTTCCGGTCGAAAGGCTGTTGGCGACGATGATGGCGTGGCCGTCCTTCTCGCGCAGGTCGAGCGGCTCGAGCCCGGCAAGCTTCAGCGCTTCGGCGGCCGGCATGACCCTGCCCTGGAATTCTGCATCGCCGTCGCCGCCAAGCGCCCTCGCCATGTGGCCGAGCGGCGCGAGATCCGCCGCCCCGATCGATCCCCAGCTAGGGATCACCGGATGGACGCCGGCGTTGAGCGCCGCAAGCAGGCCCATGATGACCCGCTCGGAGGCGCCGGTGCCGCCGGCGGCCATTCCGGAAATGCGCGCCGTCATCAGCGCCCGCACCGCTTCGGTCGGCAGGGCAGGGCCGGCGCCCATCGAATGGCTGAGCGGCACGCTGTGCTGGAAGGCGACCAGATCGGCCTCGGCGAGCGGCGTGTCGACACAGGCGCCGAGCCCGGTGGTGACGCCATAGAGCGGCTTGCCGAGCTGCGTGAGGCGCTCGACGAGCGCGCGGCTGGCGCGGATGCGGCGCACGGCCTCCTCGCCAAGCACGAGGCGGGCGTTGCGCCGCGCGATCTCGGCGACATCGGCCGCGCTGAGCGGCCTGGCGTCGAGGACGATCACTCTCGCTGTCATGTCCTTGCATCTATCCCAAGATCGGCGCCGTGCAAATGTGCCACGCCGCTCCTGGACGCAGCGCAGCGTCATTGCAGCCACCATGTCTCTGGAGTATTTTAGAACTTGATTGGATAAGACGCATGCCTGTTGTCGTTATGCATGCGGTCTGCTCCGTCTTGGCAGATTGTGAACTCTTTAACAGACCTCGGCGCCGCAAGCTGCATTCCTGTGGCCGACAGGTCATAGCAGTTAAGGATTTGCCATGCTGCGATGCTGCGCGTTCCTTGCAGCCTTGGTCCTCATGGGCTTCATGGCGTTCGAAGCGCACGCCGATCGCAGGGTTGCCTTTGTGATCGGCAATTCCCAATACCGCGGCATCCCGGCACTCAAGAACCCGGACAAGGATGCCGAGGATGTGTCGACCACGTTCCGCCTGGCCGGCTTCGACGTGTTCGTTGCCAAGGATCTCACCAAGCTCCAGTTCGAGGAGCAGTTCCGCAACTATCTTGCGGCGGCGGATGGCGCCGATCTCGCGGTCGTCTACTATTCGGGCCACGGCTTTCAGATCGGCGGCGAGAATTTCCTGATCCCGGTCGATGCCTCGCTCAAGGCCGCGGCCGACATCGAGGTTCAGGCCATCAAGCTCGACGACGTGCTGGAGCAACTGCGCTCGAAGTCGAAGATCCAGGTGATCATCCTAGATGCCTGCCGCAACAATCCGTTTCCGCGCAAGGATTATTGGCTGCGCGACCAGCTGATCGCCGCCGGCGGCGCCGGCCTTGCGCAGGTGAAGAGCTCGCTGAATACGCTCATTGCCTTTGCCACCGAGCCGGGAGCGGTTGCCTATGATGGAACCGGCGATCTCAGTCCCTTCTCGTCCGCCTTTTCCCGCCGCGCGCTGGCGCCGAACCAGGAGATACGCACAGTGATGGCGGCGGTTCGCCGCGACGTGGTCAAGGCCACCGACGGCAAGCAGGTTCCGTGGGAAAACTCCTCGCTGATCGACGAGGTGGTGCTGATGCGCCGCGCCAGCCGACCCGCGCTGCCGCCGGTGCTGGAGAAGGTTGTGCCGTCGGGCGTCGGGCCCGTCGCGCTCGACCTGCCGGAGCCGGTCGATGTCGATGGCGGCGCGGTCACCGTCAGCATCGAAAGACCGCCGGCGCTTGGACGCCTGATGCTGGACGGCAAGCCTGTCGCTACCGGCCAGCCGATCGCCGGCAAGGACCTGCCGCGCCTCGAGATGGACGTGCCGAAGGGCTCCGGCGCGCAGGAAGAGGTCGACATGCTCGCCTATGCCACGCGCGACAATTGGGGCGGCCAATCCCAGGGCATCCTGGTGTTCCGGGTCAAGAACGGCGAGGGCGCCGAGGGGCAGCAGCTCGTCGCCTCGCTCGAGGCAGAGCAGAAGCAGCAGGTGTTGGAGCGCGGCATCCACATCGCCGGCGCCGCCGAGGCGATCGAGAACCACGACATCGCCGTCCCTGTCGGTGTCGGTCCCGTTCCGCTGAAGATCGATTTCCCGACCAAGGATCCCGCGGTCAGCCTGAAGTTCGCGAGCTATCCGGCGACGGGCACGCTGTCGCTGCCGGACCGGACCCTGTCTCCGGACTCCAGCCTGATGGCCGATGAAGTCGACCATCTGCGCTACGAACCCCAGATAGGCGAAGCCAAACCACTCATGTGTCGGTCGACACGCTACGTCACAGCGCGATGGCTGTCGCCAGCGTCGAGCCCTGCGACAGGGAGGCCGGCGAACCTCTCGACCTGCAGGGCGTCGTCCCGGGCCTGCTGCCGAACGAAATCAGCAGCAACGCCGTGGACGTCTGCCGGGCGGCGGTCAAAGCCTATCCGGACGTCGCCCGCTTCCGCTACCAGCTCGGTCGGGCGCTGCTTGTTGTCGGCAAGGTCGACGAGGCCAGGAAGGCCATTCAGGAGGCGGCCGACAAAGGTCATGTCCGCGCGGTGTTCGAGCTTGGCTACCTCAACGCGACCGGAACGGGGATGCCTGCCAATCGCAAGCAGGCCAACACCTTCTACGCGGCGGCGTCCGACAAGGGCGATCCCTACGGGATGACGTCATGGGGCCGCGCCTTGTTCAACGGCTACGGCGTGGAGCGTGACACCGGCAAGGGCCTGGACCTGCTGCTCAAGGCGGCGGCGATGGGGCACACCTATGCCATGAACGATCTTGCCGCGATCTTCACGGAAGGTCGTAACGGCGTGCCCGCCGATCCGGCTCGCGCCGTGGCTTTCCTCAAGGCCGGCGTCGAACGGCAGGACATGTATTCGATGAACCTGCTTGGTCGCAATTATCTCGCCGGCACGGGGGTCGAGAAGGATCCCAAGCAGGCGCAGTCGCTTTTCCAGAAGTCCATGGATCTTGGCCAGCCCTACGCTCCCGGCAGCCTGGCACGCATGTACAGGGACGGCGTCGGCGTTCAGCAGGATCTTGCCGAAGCGCAAAGGCTGTTCGAGCTGGCGACCGGTCGCGGCGACCAGTCGGCTGCCTATGATCGCGCGGCCTTGGAGATGCAAAGGGGCGACAAGGCCGACCAGGCGGTGGCCGTGCGCTACCTTGCATTCGCGGCAGCGCTCGATCTTCGCAACGAAATTCCGGATGCAAGGAGCACGCTGGCGAAATTCGGAGCCAAGGCGAAAACGGCGGCCCTGAAACAGCTGCGTGGAGAACTCAAATCGAAGATTTCGGCGGACGGCTCGTTGGACGACCAACTGGTCAAGACGGCCAGGGCGGTCTGGGAACAAGCCAATCCGCGTCGGGACTTGTTCTGATCAGCAAGGAGGCAATGCGGTGGGCTGGGCATCGAAACAGGCAATCGTCGCAACAATCCTATCCGGTGCTCTGGCTGTCGCGGGCTGCACGACCATGACGCCCACCGTCGAGCCGACCCCGACGGTGAAGCACAGGACGAAGGTCGTCCGCACGACGACCGCGCCAAAGGTCGTCACGCAGAAAAAGGTCGTCACGCAGAGAAAGGCCGCTGCCAAGAAACTGATCAAACCCGTTCAGGAAGAAACCACACCTGTCGTCGTGCCACCTCTGGGTGGCGGTGGCGGTGGTGGCGGCGGTAGTGGTGGTGGTAGCGGTGGTTGGGGATGAGCGTTTGACGGCCGCCAGCCCGTCGCGACGTGGCTTTTGACCTTGGCATTGCTCGCCATCGCTCGCCTGGCTCCGTCTTGTCAGCCATTTCCGCAGCCAGGATTTTAGACTTGGAGAGCAACCACGACCGCTCGCCAAGCGGGAGCAACTCCTCTATGCTCTCGGCACGTGCCGGTATCGATATAGGGTTGTCCTTGGGGGGCGTTCCATGGTCGAAGTCGTCGCATTCTGGCGGACTATGCGGTTGGAAACCGCCGAGCGGGCCGCCGCTTTCATCGTCGCCGCGCTGTCCGCTTTGCTGCTATTCGAGCCACAAGCCGCCAACGCAGTGCCGAACTGGACGCTCGATCCTTCCGCCTCGGTGCTCACCTACCAGTCGGTCAAGAAGAACACGATCGTCGAGACCAACAAGATCCGCAACATCACCGGCACGCTGAGCGCGGCCGGCGATGCAAAGGTCAGCTTCGACCTCAATTCGGTCGACACCGGCGTCGACCTTCGCAACGTCCGCATGCGCTTCCTGTTCTTCGAGACCTTCAAGTACCCGACCGCCGAACTGACGGCGAAGGTGGACCCCGCCGCATTCGCCGACCTGCCGGCCAAACGCAGGATCAAGGCAACCTTGCCCTTCCGCCTCAGCCTGCACGGCGTCGACAAGGACCTTGAAGCCAGCATCGTCGTCACCATGATCAGTGACACCCAGGTCTCCGTCGCTTCGGAAGCGCCGGTCGCGGTGCATGTCGAGGATTTCGGCCTGCTGCCCAACGTCGACAAGCTGCAGCAGGCGGCCAATGTCACCAACATCGTGCCGACCGCATCTGTGTCCTTCGATTTCGTCTTCACCGCCGACGGCAGCAAGCCGGCCGCGGTCCAGACCGTCGCGGCAAGTGCGGCCGATGTCGGGCCCGTCGCCACCGATGCCGCGAAATCGAATTTCAGCGACGAGGAGTGCCTCAACAGGTTCGCCGTGCTCTCGCGCACCGGCGCCATCTACTTCCGGCAGGCGAGCGCAAGGCTCGATGCCAAGAGCCGCCCGCTGCTGGCGGAGGTCGAAGGCGTCGTCGGCAAATGCCCGGCCCTCAAGGTCGAGGTGTCCGGCTACACCGACTCCGACGGATCGCCAGAGGCGAACAAGGCGCTCTCCGAGCGGCGGGCCCAGGCGGTCGCCGACGCGCTGGTCGCCGACGGCGTGCCGCGCAACCAGATCAGCGCCGCCGGCTATGGCGAGGAACGGCCGGTCGCCGCCAACGATACGCCCAAGAACAAGGCGCTCAACCGGCGGATCGAATTCTCCGCCACCAGGCTCGCGAACTGAGGTCGGGATGGTCTCCGGCCCAATCGCCCGCTGCGGCCGGCTGCTTCGCGCCGTCGGGCTCGCGCTGCTTGCCATGTTCCTGGCTTTGACCGCCGCCGGTGCCGAGCGCCGTGTCGCGCTGGTGCTCGGCAACTCGCAATACCAGCACGCGGCGCCGCTCACCAACCCGGTGCGTGACGCTCAAGCCATGGCCGAGCGCCTGAAGGATTTGGGCTTCGAGGTAGTCTCCGGTTTCGACCTTACCAAGCAGCAGACGCAGACCACCGTCGCGCAGTTTGCCAGAGAGGTGCGCGGCGCCGACGTCGCGCTGTTCTTCTACGCCGGCCACGGCCTGCAGGTCTCGGGCAAGAACTATCTGCTGCCGGTCGATGCCGCGCTCGAGGACGAGACCTCGCTCGACTTCGAGGCCGTGTCCGTCGATTTCGTGCTGCGCCAGATGTCGCGCGAGACCAGCATCAGGCTGGTGTTCCTCGATGCCTGCCGGGACAACCCGCTTGCCGAGGTGCTGGCCAGGACAGCCGGCGTCAAGGGCGCGGCCAGCGGCCTGGCCGAAATTCCGATCGAGAATGGCGGTGCCGGCACGCTCGTCGCCTTCGCCGCCAGTCCGAACCAGCTTGCCTTTGACGGATCGGGCGAGCATTCGCCCTTCACCGCGGCGCTGATCCAGCATATCGGCGAATCCAACATCTCCATCACCGAAGCGATGAACAGGGTGACAAGCGACGTCTTCAAGGCGACGGCCGGCAAGCAGCGTCCCTGGATCAACGTCTCGCTGACCACCGAGGTCGTCCTGCACAAGGTCGATCTCAACGCGCCGCTGATCGTCGGCGAGGCGAGCGCCCCGCAGACCGAAGCAGGCTCCGATACGCGCAACACCGGAGCAGCGCCAGGCCAGAGCGATGACCAGCTTGCGCTCAACCTGCTGCGTCAGAAGATCCCGAAACTGGCGACGGACGAGCCGATCCTTTTCGACCGCCCGGTCAAGTTCGGCGATCCGGCCATCGACGGCAAGAGCATCGCCCAACTGATCAAGGGCAAGCCGCTGTTCAGCCCGGTCGAGGGGCTCGACAAGTCGGCCTGGGAAGGCAAGCACTGCGACGGCTGTCATGAGTGGAACGAGGCGCGGCTGTGCGAGCAGGCGAAGAATTTCGCCGCCAACGATGTCTCGGTGCTGCGCCTGCAGCACCCGCTGGGAACCCGCTTCAAGGTGGCGCTGGCGAAATGGGCGCAAGGCGGCTGCAAATGATCGCGGATATCTGACTGAGCTTCGCCTAGTAGGCGTCGGCCGCTTGCCGCTGCGCCTCCATCTCCGCCATCTGGATGCCCATTTCGACAAAGGCCGAAAGCACGGCAAAACGGTCCGCCAGCGATACCCGCGCCAGCCCCGCCAGGATGCCCGCGCTGACGGCGTGGGCGGCTGGAGATCCGGCCGCCGCCGTGTCGATGGCCGAGCCGTTGTCGCGCCAGCCCGTCGCCAGCGCGATCCATGAAACGGGCGTCGTGGGCGGCACCTCCACGGCCTGGGCGACCGCCTCGCTATGGTCGGGATTGCCGGGTTCGCCGACCCAGTCGCCGACGAGCGCCAGCAATTCGAGGTCCCTGTCGCCGAGGAGTTCCGCAAGATTGCTCAAGCACTCATGCGCCCACCAGATCGCGGCCCGCTCGGGCAGGAGATAGGCGCAGAAGGTGACTGCCTCCTCAGGCACACGCCCGGCCAGCAGCGCGCGGCAAAACTCGATCGACGGCTGTTCGGTGGGGGCGGCTTTCATGTCTTGGGCGACGGCAGGGTAAGCGCTGAAGAGATCCCGCGCCGTCCTGAACCGAAGCCCCTTGGCCATGGCTGCCACGCCCTCACTTGTGCATGTCGCCCAAAAGTGCGCAGCGGTTTTGGGGAAACGACATGCAAAAAACAAAGACCTAGGAAGAAGATACTGAAACCCCGGCGGGGGCGCTGGTCAAGCGATAGCTTAACAAATGGCCGCCGCCCCAAGCGTGTGTTTGTTCACAGACAACGGTCGCGAAATTTGATATTTTCCGTCGCAGCGAGATCCGCTCAAACAGGGAGTAACGGTCATGAGGTTGGCCAGCTCAGCCTTTGCATTGGCGGCCGTGCTTTTTTCGACGCACGTTTCCGCTGATCCGCTTCAGAAATCCGAAGACATCGTGAAGTTCTTCACCGGCGCTGGCAATCTCGGCGCATCGCGCGGCATCTGTGTCGGCACCGAGGAAGAATGCAAGAGCAAGAACGACAAGAGCGCGGCCCCCTCCAAGACGGGGCTCGATATGATGATCAATTTTGCGCTGGATTCCGCCCAGCTCGACCAGACCGCGCGCACCGAGCTCGACGAGTTCGCCAAGGCGCTGAAGGACAACCGGTTGAGCACGTTCAGCTTTGTCGTCGAAGGCCATACCGACGCTTCCGGCTCGACACGCTACAATCAGGACCTGTCGCAAAGAAGGGCGCAGTCGGTGGCTGCCTTCCTGACCGCGAATGGCGTTCAGGCCGCCCGGCTCGAGGCGATAGGCCTGGGCAAGTCGCACCCGCGCGTCGCCAATCCCTACGATCCGGTCAATCGCCGGGTGGAGATGCGGATCAGGACGGAGTAGAGCGCCGGCACAAGTTATCCGACGCCTCACATAGCGATCAACGGGAGCCCGGCCTCAACAGGCCGGGCTCCCGTTTCGGTTAAAGCGGACAATCAGGGCTTGTTGAGCACACCGCCCACCGCGACACCGGTACCGAAGATCAGCGCTTTGGTCAGGAAGTCGTTGTTGTCGTTCGGCGGCGGGCCTTCCTCGCGAACCACGGTCTCGCGGTCGCGCCTGCGCTGGACGACCTGTTGCTGCTTCCTGCGCGGCTTTTCCGCCACCGGCTTCAGCGTGCGGGTCTTCTGCACCACCGGCTTCTTCGGCGCCGCCGCGCGTGCCTGATCGGCGGCATTCTTGGCGCGGATAGCATCCATCATCGGGTCGGTCTGGATCACCAGGAACGCCAGTTGATCGCCCGTCAGATAGGTGGTCTGCGGCAGGCCGTTCTTGCCTTGCCAGACGCCGATCGCCTGGCGCGTCCGCGGACCGATATTGCCGTCGACCTGGCCGAGCTCGTTGCCCAGCGCCTCGATGCGCAGCTGCAGGTCGATGCGGCCGTCGCGATCGAGCCCGATCGCGCCTTCCGTCTGCTCGGTGCCCGGCGTCTGCTTCATTGCATCGGTGATGCCCACCGAGGTGCGCACGGCCGAACCGGCATTGGCCTCAGCCCCATTCGCATCGAGGGCCGCGACCCGCTTGTTGGCCTTCGGGTCCTTCAGTTGGTCGATGTTGAGCTTGGCCACCGTGGCGAAGCGGCCGTTCGGGAATTGTTCGAGATAGGCCTCGTAGAACGGAATGGCATTCTTCTTCGAGGCCTCGTCCCACAGGCGCTGCTCGACTTCCCAGGAGGGCGGCTCGCTGGCCACCGGAGCCGGCGCTGCCGTCGTCTTGGCCGCATCGGCCACCGGTGCCTCGACTGGCGTGGCTTCCGCGGGTTTGCCGAGGAAAACCTCGCGTCCCAGCGACGCATTGTGCCATGGCCGCTGACGGCCTTGCGTGGCCTCCGTCACCTCGCCGCGCACCCGCGTCAAGGCGCTCTGGATCTCGACGCCGGGTTCGGTCAGGTGCTTGGCCAAAGCCAGCGAATAGGGGCTGTCGACGCCGTTGCCGTCGAAGGCGATGGCGCCGGGGTCGGTCGCATAGGCGATGAGCACGCCGCCGGTGCCCACGCCATCCGCTTTCGCTTCGACCGGCGCAAGGCCGGCGCCGAGCGAGCGGCTCTTCGGCAGCGAGGCGGCCAGCGTCCTTGCCAGCGGATTGTCGCGGCAGGCATCGAGGATGATGACGCCGACGGCTGGATCGGGCGGCAGCGCCGCCATGAACTCGTCGATCTGGACGGTGCGGGTCTTGAGATAGGCGGGCGACGTCAGCTCGGCATCGACCGGGATCAGGTAGTTCTTGCCGTCGACCTGCATGCCGTGGCCGGCATAGAAGATGACGGCGAGGTCGGCATTGTAGGATTCCTCGGTGAACCGGCTGATCAGGCTATGCATGCCCTGATTGTCCTGGTCGACGCCTTCGATCACGTCGAAGCCGGCATTGCGCAGCGTCGATGCGATGAGTTGCGCGTCGTTGGCCGGGTTGGGCAACGGCACCGCGTTGACATATTTGCTGTTGCCGATGACCAGCGCGACGCGCTTGGCGGCTTCGGGCGTGGCGGCCTCTGCGCTGAACGCGGCAAGGACAAACAGGATAAATCCACTCACAAGGACGGCGAACGTTTTCATGGATCAGCCCTCCGCCCCTCTGGGGCGCGCTATCGGTGTCTGCGCATGCTAAATTTCGCTTCTGCCAAAAATGGCTCTTGGGCGTATGTGATCCCGACCACAGTTTTGGTTCACAAGGAGCCCGAAAAAAGTGGGTCATAATAACATCGGCCCGCAGCGACACCAATGGCCTGACGCCGAAACCCAACTTTCAAAGGGTGGTCTGGATCGAGTTTATGAGAGCCGTGACGGCCTGCTTGTATTTTTCGAACTCCGGCGAGGTCTGCCGGATCTGTGTCGTGGTCGTCTGCTGGCTCTGATCGGACGCCAAGCGGGTCACCTTCTGCCCCATCTTCCGTTCGGCCCAGTCGATGACGTAGCTGGTGGTCTTGCCGGTCAGGAAAGGGTTGGCCTGGATGACGGCTGATCCGAGCACGGCGCTCAATTGCGAAGAGCCCGGCGCCCCCAGCACCTGGGCCGCGCCTTCCATGCCCAGGAAATGGCAGAGATAGAGCCGCCCGGCGGTGATCTGGTGGCCGCGGGCGCGAAGATAGGCTTCGCCCTCGCGCGCCAGGTTGCGCACCATCTCGCGCGACAGCGTGGCGTCAAAGCGAAGCGCCAGCAGGTCGGCGGTCGACAGCGAGCGGGCGAGATCGGGCCGGTAGGTGTTCATCATCCGGATCCACGTCTTGGTGATGAATTGCCCGGCGCCCGTCGCCGAGGAAAGCGGGTTCTTGGCCCGCGCGCTGCCGCCGCTTTCGACATGGACGATGCGGTCGGTCAGCGTCTCGACGGCTGCATCACCGGAACCACCGGAAGCGTAGGCGGCGACCGTGGTGACCGTCCCCAGCGGGTCGATCGCCTCGCCGCTCTGGTAGAGCTCGAAATGCAGATGTGGTCCGGTCGAAAGCCCCGTGGTGCCGATATAACCGATGACGTCGCCGGCCTTCACCCTGGTGCCGACGCCGCTCGCGATGGCGAATTTTTGCATATGCGCGTAGCGCGTCTCGCGCCCGTTGGCGTGCGCGATCTTCACCAGGTTGCCATAGCCGCCGCCATCACCCTGGAAGGTGATCTCACCGTCGAAGGCGGCCACGATCGGCGTGCCGACCGGAGCGGCCCAGTCGACGCCTTTGTGGATGCGGACCGTGCCGAGGATCGGATGCTTGCGCGGGCCGAAGGTGGAGGTCATCACCCCGGCGACCGGCGTGACCATGCCGTTGGTCACGGTCAGCGAACGAACTTCGTCATTGCCGGTGACGCATGCATACTGCCCGTCGCTCTGCTGGAAGACGAAACAGTCGAGGCTCTTCTGCGCGCCCTGGACGCCGACATAGAGAACCCGTCCGGAGATCTCGCCCTGGCCGCGCGGCGTCCGCGAATAGATCAGCACCAGGCGCTGGTCCTCGCTGGCAAAGGCGTCGAGATCCTGTCCTCGCGACAGATACATGATCGCCTCGCCGATCACGCTGGTCGGAACTTTGTTGCGCGCCGCCGTCGAATAGATCGCGTCGAGCAGGCGGTACTGCCGCTTGGGCCCGCCTTCGTCGGAAGCGCCTGAATAGTTGAACAGGTCCTCGCGCACCCAGGGGTCGACGCCCGACACGAACGCGCCCGCCGCATTGCGCGTCAGCGTGCCGACATAGACGTTCCTGGCATAAATCGAGACCTGCATGAGCGACATAGTCGCCGTCTCGCGGTTCGGCCTGAAGCCGCGCATGGCCACGACGTAGCCCGCCTGCAATCCATCGCGGTTGAACAACGCCTTCAGCGCCTCGCCCGCCAGCTTCGCGTCGTCGGCGGAGAAATGCGCATCGGCGACGACGCTGTCCAGGCTGCGGTCGTTGAGGATTTTTACGAACGTGTCCTCGGTCGCCTCGAAGCGCTGGTATTCGCTGGTGACGGTCGCGACGGTCGTATTGTTTTCGATCGCGGTCTTCTTGAAGGCGGGTAGGGCGGCTTCCCCCTGATCGACGGTCTCGCCCCAGCCGGCCTCCGGATCGTCGGCGTCTGCCTTGGGCGCTGAACCGGCAGGCGCTTCGCCCTCGTCTGGCGCCGGCTGCAGGTCGTTCTCCAGATCGCCTTGCTGATCGTCGGTTGCTGCCGGAGCTGGAGGCGCGGCTTGCTGATCGTCAGGCGCCGTGGCCGGAGATTTCGGCGCGGTCTGCCGCTGCGCCTGGAAGAACGCGAAATCCTCCTGTGTCGAGGGGATCGTCGTCATGAATTTTTCGCTGGCGCTCAGCATCGCGTCGGAGAGGATCTCGATCTGCGGCGAGGCGCCGGAACTGTCGAGCTCGGCAGGACGCGCGACCGTGCGGCCTTTTGTTGCCGTTTCGGTGTCGGGGGCGAGCGTGATCCACATCGGGTCTCCGGCGAGGTCGATGATCGCCGGCACATAAACCGAAGCGTCGGGCGGCACGTCTTCCATACCCTCGACGGGGTGCAACTCCTCGTCCTCGTCGCCGAACGACCAGTAGTCCCTGGTAAGGTAGAAACCCGCCGCGATCGAAACGACGGCAATCGTGGCAAAGCCGGAAAGGACCCAGCGCCAGTGCTTGCGCCGGCGCTCGGCCAGGCGCGCCTGCTTCTTCAATTTGAAGCTCGTGTCGATGCTGTGCGTCACGGGCTGTTTCCGGTCAGGAAATACGTCCAGCGCACCTGCTCGAGCGTGTCGACCTCGACGAAGCGCGCGGCGATATGGCCGCGTTGCCAGCATTCGTCGATGCCGCGTATCGAGAAGCGGCGCCGGTCGATGCACATATCGATCGATCCGTTGAGGATCGCGTGACCGAAGACGTCCGTGGCGTAGATGTAGATGTAGCGGTTGGTCAGCTCCTCGCGGATGACGTTGACGCATTGGTTGGCGCCGATCGTCCACCAGCCGTCGGTCTGGTCGGCATCGTCGACCTTCTGTCCGACGGCGAGATTGACGACGTCGAGCGTCTGGTTGCAGACGGTGAATTCGGCATGCGCCCGGTCGGTCAGAAAGATCGAGAGCAGTGCCGTGCCTAGAAACGCGGCAAGCCTCATGGGGTCAGGCAGAAGTGGCAAGCCACACTTCTTGCGTGGCGGCGGCTGGAAAGATGAACGCGGGCGGCGGAGTTCCATCGTCGTCCATGTCTATCCGCCAAGCCGAAAATACTTGGCCGTGGCGGAGAACTGGGAACCGTCGGCTTCGATCTCCTCGAGAATCTTCGGCAACAGCTCCGAGGCCGGCGTCGGCCGCGAGAACATTGCGGCCTGGATGTCCTTGGGCCCGGTGATGACCAACATGATCTGCGGCACGGCCTTGCCGGCCGCCTTGTCCGCGCCGCCGAGCCCGATCGGGATGCTGAACGTCGCCTTGTCCGCTTGCGCGACCATACGGTCGTCGAGGTTGAAGGCGATGCCCTTGTGATCGATCAGCATCACGTTGGAAATGAGCCCGCCGCGCGTCGCCAGGGTGCCGCTGATCGGCGAGCCGTCCGGCACGGACATCCGGTCGAGAACGAGTTGCGGCCGCTCGGTCCCGCTCCGGTCGAGAAAGCGCAGGAAGTTGGTCACCTCGCATTGCGGCTGGTCGATGAGGCGCACGCTGATGTCCGGTTCGAGATGGAATTTCGCCTGGAAATCATTGAGCATCTGCTCGAAGGGCTGCACGGCGGTTCCAAAACCTTCGATTGCCGCGGCGCTGTCCGTTGCCGATGTCAGGCTCGCATAAAAACAGTCGCCGCCGCTGAAGTCGCGCACCCATGAGGCGCGCTGAGCCAGCTCGTTTGTCGGCGGCGGAACCTGCGGCTTGGGCAGGTTGATGGCGACGTCCGTATTCTGAGGCTCCTTGGCTGCAGGCGGCTGCTGCGGCAGTGGTGCCGGTTGTGTCGAGGCGCTCGGAGTTGCCGGCTGGCTGGCCGGCGCTTCGGTCGGCTGGTTGGGAGGCGACGCCTGTGCATGGTTTTCCGTAGGCGAGGGGGTCAGTGGTTTGGGCAGCTTGGACAGAGCTTCGATGATGTCCGATACCCTGGGCTTGGCGGCCGGCGGCTCGCGGGCCGGTTGCGCCGGTCTCTGGCTGTCCGCAGCCTTCGGCGCGGGAGCGGGCGACGGTGACGTCTGGGTTGACGGTTTCGCAGGCTCGGTCTCAGCTGGCTGCGGCATCGGCGCCTCATTGTTGGCGAGGTTCCCCGACTGGGCCGCCGGTGGCGCTTTTTCGGCGGGCTGGACCTCTGCGGCCGGCGGCTGAGATTTCGGGGTCGGCCCGGGAATTTCGGCAGGCTGTGCCGGCGTCTGATCGGCCGCCGCATCCGCCGGCTTTTCCACGGGGGGCGCCTCGGCTTTTGTTTGTGATGGCGTAGTCTGAACAGGCTTTGCCGGTTCATTGGCGGTGGCATTGTCGGGGTTCTGTGGCAGGGGCTTCGCCAGCTCTGGCTGAGGCTTGGGTGCCTCCGTCACAGATTCTGCCGAAGGCTTCGGCAGAAGAGGCGTGAGTTTTTCGGTCACCGGCGGCGGAGGCGACATGACGCCACTGAAATAGAGCCCGGCGCCCGCCACGATAGTCAGCGCCGCCACCGCGCCGACGGCGATGGCTGGGGTCCTCGAAGCTTTTTTCTGCACCGCAGCCGTGGCGGCTCGCGGCGGAGTTGCCTGCGGCGAAGGCCGCGGCTCGGACAGAAGCGCCGGCCGTACATGCGGGACGAAGCGCGGTTCGCCGGGAACCGTCGAAGCCGGAGGGCTGGAATTCGGCAGCGCGGTCCAGCCGGCGCGCGGCAGGCCGGAGCGCTCGCGCGGCGCGAAAGATGCGGGCGGTGGCAAGGTTGCGTCGAGATCGTCGTCGCGCGTTGCCCTGGCAATCTCGGCCATGCTTGCCGGCCGTTCGCGAGGATCCGGCTGCAGCATCGCTTCGATGAGCATGCGGAAGTCGGGGTCGATATCCGACAGGTCCGGCACTGTCCGGCGCTTCTCGACGACTTCATACTGCGAGCCGCTCATGTCGAGCGGCTTTCCGCGCAGCGCGGCGGCCAGCACCAGTCCGAGACTGTAGATGTCGGATTGCTCGCTGACTTCGCCGCCATAGAGGCCGAGCTGTTCGGGCGAGACGTAATTGTATTTGCCGGCGAACTTTCCGCCGATCAGCGTCTCGCCGCCGACGTTGGCCGAGCGCGCGATGCCGAAGTCGATGATCTTGGCGCGCTCGACCCGACCGCCCGGTAGGATGATGTTGTCGGGGGAGAGGTCGCGGTGGACCGCGCCGGCCTGATGCACGGCGCTCAAGCCCGAGGCGAGGCGATGGCAAAGCCTGCGCACATCGGGCGGTGACATGGGACCGCGCCGCATGACATCGAACAGCGACTGGCCGTCCACGAACTCCATGGCGAGGTAGGGACGGCCGATCCCCGGATCGATGGTGAAGACGTGGTATCGCACCACCGCATCATGCGACAAATGGTTGAGGATCGACGCTTCCTTGCGGAACAGGGACAGGATCGTCTGGTCGCGGGCGAACTCGGGCAGCACGATCTTGATCGCGACATGATCGCCGGTCTGGATGTTATGGCCGCGATAGACTTCGCCCATGCCGCCGGACGCGATCCGCTCGTCGAGTTCGTAGATGCCGCTGAGCTGCGTGCCGACGCCGGTATACGCGAGGCTAGGCGAAATCCGCGTCTTATTGTCGTCGTCGCTCATCTATCTCAGCCTTCCGCCCTGGACCGACCTGCATGAAGCGGTCCGTTGCGCCCGTCGCCGACCTTGACCAGCACGATGGTGACATTGTCCGTTCCGCCGCGCGCCAGCACCGTCTCCAGGAGCTTCTCGCACGCCTCCTGCGGCGGCGCGGACTTGACCGCCGCCTCGATCTCGGCGTCGCTGACATGCGCGGTGAGCCCGTCGGTGCTGAGGACGAAAACATCGCCCGGCATCAATTCGCCTTGCTGGAAATCGATCTCGAGCTCGTCGCTGACCCCGACGGCATGTGTGATGACATTGCGACGCGGCCAGACCAGCGCTTCCTCCGCGCTGATCATGCCGCGATCGACGAGTTCCTGGACTTCGGTATGGTCCCTCGAAATCTGAGAGATCGCCCCGCCGCGCACCAGATAGATGCGGCTGTCGCCGGCCCACAGGCCCGCGAACCGCCCGTCCATCGCGAGCAGGGCGGCGAAGGTGGAGCCGATGGTGATGCCGCGCGATCGCGATATGTTGCGGATCTCGGCATTGGCGCGGCTCAGCCGGTCCTCGAAGCGCGCGCGAAGGTCCGGCGCGGAGCTGGCGATGCCGATCGTCGCCAGATGATCGACGATGCTGGCCGAGGCGACCTCGCCGGCCTCATGCCCGCCCATCCCGTCGGCCACCACCCAAAGGCCGGTCCGAGGATCGACGAGGTAATTGTCCTCGTTGTGGTCGCGCACGCAGCCTTTATGGCTCACACCGAAGCTTTCGATGGGGAGGGCGACAATGCTCAATTTGCCACCAAGCGCTTCGCGAGCGTCCTCTGTGACGAACCATGGGCCGCGTGCCCAGGCCACTCTGCCACAAGCGCATACATTAGAGTACCGAAATGAAGGCTGGCGCCGGCGATGCTCTGGAGCGCTGCCATGTCAGAACGCCTTCGGGCAGCTGAAATCGGACAGCGCCGGGAGCAGGAAGGGGTTGGCCCCCGACCCGGTCTCCATCTTGTAGGCGACGTCGCGTCCGCCGATCACGAAGCGCGCTTCGGTGTTGCCGCCATCGCCGGTGACCGTCGCCTTGTCCAGCAGCCGCTTCAAGGCCCATGGCCCCTCGAATTTGAGGGCGGATTCGCGGCCCGGCATTTCCGGCGTCAGGCTGAGACTGGCCGATCCGGAAGCGGCACCGCTCGGCCATGTCACGATGCTTGGCGCGTTGCCGGCCTGCGCGCTTTGGACGGTCTGCCCGTCGACATTGAGCACCGCGCTGTCGGCCTCGCTGTTCAGCGAGGTAGGCGTGAAGGTGATCGAGACCGACGGCGCCGAACCGCCGGACGGGAAGTAGGCATTGCGGATTTCCGCCGCCGACTGGAACGCTTTCAGGGTCGACTTGGCAAGGTCGCGGCCGGAGCGCGCGTCCTGCTTCCAGGTCCAGTCCTGACCCGTCATGTCGATCAGCGGCGCCAGGTTCTGCGCGAAGAACCGGTCCATCAGGCCGCCCGGCGCGAACAGCTTGGCGAAATCGGCAAGAGAGATTTCCTCCGTGCTGTCGCCGGCGAAGGGATAGTGACCGTTGACGGCCTCCTCGCAGGGGCGCGTGACCGCCTCATCGAGCGTCTGGTTGAGATTGGCGATCGAGGTTTCGGCAACGTTGCCCTCGAACTCGTCGGCCGCAGCATCGACCATGCGCGCGAGCGGCTTGGGCAAGCGCGAAGCATTGGCGCGCAGCGTCGAAATCTGCAGCTTCAGGTTCGCGTTGACGCGCTCCGTCTGCGAAGGCACGTCCGCCGCGAGCTTCACGCTCTGGTAGACGTCGTGGAAATTCTGCGTCAGCGCATCGAGCGGGCGGCGTCCGCTGGAGCCGCTCACCAGCGCCTGGAACGGCCTGAACTGTGCTTCCACAGTAGCGCCGGCGTTCTGCGTGGCGGACGAGCTTGTCCCGGCACGGCTCTGCGACTTGCCGCCGGCGATCTGCAGGCCGATGCGGGCCAGGCCCTTGGCCATAATAGCTGGATCCTGCTGTGGCGCGCTGGTCTCGGAGACGGTGTTATCCATCGTCAACGCGGTTTCATCCGCGATTGCGGTGAACAGCCGGTCAAGCGGCGAGCCCGGCGAGGCGGCGGCCGAAAGTGCGATATATTGCGGCTTGTCCTTCAGCATCGCCTTGAACTTCAGCCGGTCGAGCGCGCCGTTCCAGGCGGAAGCGAATTCCTTGCCGTAGCGGTCGATGAGCTCGGGGCCGAGCTTGGGCAGGTCCTGGTCGATGCCGCCCTGCTCGCCGCCACCGCCGAGAACCCATTGGTCGTCGACCAGCATTTGCGCCATGCGCGAGAGCTGCGGCAGGTAGAAGCCGTTGAAGCCGGCCCGGGTGTAGAGTCCGGGAACGCGAAGGTCGGAGAGCTCGCTGCCGTCCATGCGTTCGAACAAAAGCTGCGCCTCCGAACCGGCTTTCGCGGCAACGGAAAAGTCCTGGAGTTTTGCAGCGTAGACCGCCGATTTGATCAGCGCCGATGCGCGGTCGGCAAGGCTCATGCGTCCGAGCGAGCGCTGCGCCGCCTCGACCAATGGCTGGTTCAGATCGAAGACCGGGTCGTAGGCGTCGTCGAGCGTGAGCATGGCGCGCAGATGCTTTTCGAGCTGCGCGCGGCCCTCGCGGTTGTTCTCGCCTGGATAGCGGTTTTCCTCCCAGTCCTGCTTCATCCAGGAGATAATCAGCTCGTCGTCGACCTTCGGCGCCTTGCCGCCCAGCATCAGATAGATCTTCAACGGTTCGTAGAGCGCGATCGGATCGGCCATCTTTGCCTGGATCGTCCGTTCCGCCTGAACCAGGAGCCGCGAGCGGAAGCTTCGCTCCAGCGCCTGCCGGTAGGCCGTCTTGGACGCCGATAGAAGTCTCTCCCGCTGGCTGAGCCCAAAACTCTCCTCGACCGGCCTCGTTTGGCCGGCGGTTTCATATCCCGCCGGCAGGTTGCGCAACTGATCGAGCGGCCCGATGACGTTCTCGAGATCGACATCGGTCACCGTCGTGCTCTTGAGCAGCGAATCCGCACTGTCGCGATACTGCGCCATCGCCTGCCGTGTGGAGGCGATCAGCGATTTGTTGGCCGAGAAGCTGAGACCGAGCACGCCGAGCGCCGCCAAAGCCGCCAGCGCGATAGCGGCGAGGCCGCCAAATCTGGCGAGCCTGGCGCGCCGCTCCGCGGCCCTGTCGAAGGAGACCCAGCCGGCCTCCGGGAAGATCACCTTCGCCAGAAGATCATGCAGGAAGAAGCTTTTGCCGGTGCCGGAAAGATGCGCCTGGGAAGCGCTGCCGAAATTGCGGCCGATCGCGCCCAGCACCTGGTCGATCGGCGTTCCTTCCTGGGTGCCTGACGAAAAATAGAGCCCGCGCAGGCTGACATTGACCTGGCTTCGGGACGGGTCGAACAGGCTGGTGACGAAGCGCACGATGCGTACCCTCAGCGCGCCGAACTGCGCCGGGAAGCCGAAGATCGCGATGCGCGCCACCGGGTCGGCCTCGTCCTGGAGGCGGTCGGCGATCTCGTCCGCCAGCTGCCTGGCCAGCGCGTCGAACTCGGCCGGAGCCTCGCCGATCATGTTCCTGTTGCGGTCGGTGGTCTGGAACGTCGCGCCCCACACCTTGCGCCGGCGGGCTTCGTCGAAATCGCCGAAATAGTCCATGAAGCCGGAGATGAGATCGGCCTTGGTGAAGAGCAGGTAGACCGGGAACTGGATCTTCAGCGTCTCGTGCAGTTCCCGCAGGCGGCTTCTTATCTCGGTGACATGCGCATCGAGCTGCTGGTCGTCGAGGCCGATGAGATCGGCAAGGCTGATGGCGAGGATCACGCCGTTGATCGGCTGCCTGGTGCGGTATTTTTTCAAAAGTCCCAAGAAGGCGAGCCAGCTCGCCTTGTCGCGCTTGGCGTCCGACTCCTGCGTCGTATAACGGCCGGCGGTGTCGATCAGCACGGCCTCGTCGGTGAACCACCAGTCGCACGACCGCGTGCCGCCGACACCGGCCACCGGCTGGGCGTTGCCGGAGCCCGCAAGCGGAAACTTCAGACCCGAATTGACCAGCGCCGTCGTCTTGCCGGCTCCTGGCGGTCCGATGATGACGTACCAGGGGATGTCATAGAGGAAATTGCGCTTGCCGCTCGACTGCTTCAGCGACGCGATGGCCTCGCTCATGCGCGCCTCAAGCACCTGCGCATCGTCGTTCCGGTCGTCGCTGTGTACGATCGCTTTCTCGAGCGCCTTCTGCGCCTTGCGTCCTTGCCAGAGGCGGATGCCGTAGAAGAGCGCGAGCAGCGCGACGGTCACGCCGATGATCGTTGCCCTGAGCCAGGCCGGTCCGAGCGGACGGCTATCGGCAAAGCGGATCAGCGGTCCGGCATACCAGACCGCCGCCGCGAAACCGGCGAGCGCCAGCAGGCTGAATATCCTGAGCATCCAGCGCATCAGTGCCGCTTCCCGCCGCGCCCGCTCACAACGTCTCCTCCTTCGGGATCATCACGTCGACGCGGCGGTTCTTGGCGCGGCCTTCAACCGTGCCGTTGTCGGCAATCGGTTCGTCCTCACCCTTGCCGTCGACGCTCAGCCGCGACGGGTCTTTCAATTGCTTGGCCATCATCGTTTGGACGGCCTTGGCGCGAGCGACGGAAAGATCGAAGTTGGATTTGAACTGGCTCGATTTCTTCGGCTTGACATTGTCGGTGTGGCCGACGATGCGGACTGGCCCGGGCTCGGCATCCAGAGCCGCGGCTATATCGGCCGCAACGGGTTGGAATTGCGCCTTCAGCTCCGCCTGGCCGGGCGCGAACAAAAGCTGGTTGCTGACCTCCACGACGATGAAGTTGCCCTTTGTGCCGACCGTCAGCCCGCCGCCGTCGATCTCTTTGGCCAAAGCTGCGCGGATGCGGTCGATCTGTATGGTCGTCGGGACGGTAGACGGCGGCGGAGCGGCTTGCGCGGGTTCGGCCGGCGCCGCAACGCTGGCCCGCTCGATGGTGACCGGCGTCGACGGATTGAGCGCCAGCAATTCGCCGGCCGTCGCATCGCCCTCGTCGGTGATCAATACCCGCAACCCGAAGAACGCCGCCGTCACCAGCGTCGCGGCGGCAGCCGCGACCGCCCATAGCGGCAGCCGCGCCCTTGGCTTCGACAGCGTCGCCGCCATGCCTTGCCAATGGGGCGAGATGTCGTCCCCCGCACGCGGGCTGAAGTAGCGGATCGTGTCGTAGACGTCGCGCCGGATGCGTTCGAGAGTGTCCCGTTCGCCGGCCCGTTCGCGATACTGGCCTTCGAACCCGACCGACAGGCAGGCATGCATCAGTTCGAGCGGATCGTGATGACCCTCCGGGCTGCTTAGGATATTGTTCAGCGCCTCGTAGAAACCGGCGCCGGTGGGTTTGGTGTGGAAGACCTTTGCCACCAGACTGTGGCCGCTCCAGGCATCGTCCTTCGGCCAGGGCAGGTTGCCGACGAGATCGTCGGCCGTCTCGCAAAGGGCGAATTTCGCGATTCTGCCTTCCTCCTCGGCGATGCCGGCTTTCGCCAGCTCCCGGTCGAACGTCTCGATCGCTTCGGCGATGTGCTCCGCCAACGGCGCCGCTTGCCGCTCGACTGGCATTAGTCGCAACTGGCCGAACAGCACGAGCAGCGGCGCCGCAGCCGCGAGAATTGGATTTGCCGCGGCGTATTTCACGCCATCCGTGGCGTGGATCAGCATTTCCTGTTGCAACGCGGGCGTTGACGCAGCGGCTGCGGAACCTTGAACGACCATGGTTCCGGACGACCAGCCGGTCGGCATCTGCCGGCCGATGCCTGGGTCGAATACCGTCGATTCCCGGGCGGCCGGCGAAGCAGGCGCAACGCTGCCCGCAGAGTAGCTTTGAGGAGCCGCAGGCGACCGTTGTTTTGGCCTTGGCGCCCGGATGACAGTCTTGTCCGCCGGCCGGGAGGGATCGTCCTTCGAGCTCATCGGCGGTCCACCGTCGAGGTGCGGCGAACAGGTCTTCGGCGGGGAAAAAGAGCGGCTTCGCGCTTTTTATGCCAACATTTGGCGGCGGGCCGGATGGAAAGGCTCATCTCGCCGAAACATGACATTGCTGCACACGCCCCAAGTCACGCCGCTTTGCCCGCCTGGCAAGCTTCCGTGCGCCATTCTAGCCGCCCAAGCACCTAATTGAAATCGGGCAGCTGATTGGAATTGGAAAGCAGGATGCTCAAAGCGGCGTTTTCTTCTGTGAGACCGGTCACATAGCGCCGGGGTGCTACTTCTGCTTGCCGGCCTTGGCGTAAGCCTCGCTGAAATAGGCCAGGAAGACATCGAGCATGCCGTTTTCGTGCTTCTCCTCCATGGTGCGCCAGGTGGCGACGAGGGCATCCCACGCCTGGCTTTTCTTGGATGAAAAAGAAGCCGGCGGCAGCTTCCTGGCGATCGCCTCCGGCGACAGATCGTCGAGCAGCTTGGAGAGCGCCGCCTGCATGGCGGCGTAAGTGGCCAATTCGTGCGTCTTGAGATCCCGGAAGGCGTCCTCGACGCTGTGCGCGGCGTCGAGATAGCCGGCTCGGCGTTTGGCGAACATGATCTCCAGTATGTCGTCGGTGCCGGGAACGAATTTCAGCGGGTTGTTGTTTTCGGCGCCGATCATCGTGCGGTTCGCGCTTTTGGCCAGCACCTTGGCCGCCGCGCGTGCCTTGAGCAGCAGGGACAATTGCTCGACCGTGGTCCTGAGCACGGTGCCGATCTCGGCGGCCACTTCATGCGGATCGCGCGACTGAAGCAGGTCAGGCGGCATGCCGGCCGCCCTCGCGATATCCCGCAGCAGCCTGTCGGCTTCCTCGGGCCTGGCTGCCGACGCGGCCGGGGCCGGTTGCTGCAGCGCCGAGGACCTCGATACCGGAGCAGCCTGTCCGGTGCGCTGTTCCGTTGGACTGAAAAACGGCTCGTTGCCGAGGTCCAGCGGCCTGCCTGTCGATGGCGGCAGCTCGCGTTGCGTCGACCCGGTCCGGCCTTGCGGATGGTCGGTGGCAATGCGTTCCTCGTCGATCGAAACCGAAATGACATAGCGGCCGATCAGCACCCGGTCGCCAGGGGCCAGCCGGTGCGGACCGGCCATGCGCTGGCTGGAACCGTTGATGAAGGTGCCGTTGCGCGAGATGTCATAGAGCCAGAAGGAGCACGCCTGGAAGCGGACCTCGCAATGCCGGCCCGAGATGAACTTGTCCGGATCGGCAAGCGTCCAGTCGCAATTCTCGCGGCCGATCTCGAAGCTGCGGTCGCGGGCGCCATAGCTCGCCGCCGTGCCCGCGGGCAGCCTGTCGACATTGCTGATCTGGAGCGAGATGAACATCCGGAAGCGTCGCCGAACTTGGTAAATAGATACTTATTTCACGCAATTCCGGACGGAAGACCGCTGCGCGCTTTTCCCGGAATTGCACCGGCATTCTAGCATCTTGCGGGAACGGTGGGAGAGGAGCGTTTCACACCCATGCGTGGGGTATGGTTAAGCTGTCCCTGTTATTTGGCCGCGGTCAAACATGTGCTAGGCTGAATCCGTCCGGTGCGGTGAATTCGAAAACTTCCCGAACGTGATGCAGTTTACAGAGCGGGGGCTTCGATCCATCACACTGGCGGCCGCGTCCAGGAGGGGCACGACCCATGCCGAACGAACGTGCCACGGTTGTGCAGACGCCGGTTGGCGGCGATGTGCTGACCTTCACCCATCTCGTCGGGCGTGACGAGATCAGCCGCTGTTTCGCCTATACCGTCGGCTTCGTCTCGAAGAGCCATGATGTCGATCCGCTGAAGGTGCTGGGCGGCGTCGTTTCGGTCGAAGGAGAATCCGATCCGAAACGCTGGTTCAGCGGCCTCGTCTCGGAGTTCAAGCTCACCCGCATCGAGGACCGGCTGGCCTTTTACGAGGCCGTCGTCAGGCCATGGCTCTGGTTCCTCGGCAACACCACCGACTGCCGCATCTTCCAGAACATGACGGCGGTCGAAATCGTAGAAAAGATCTTCTCGAAATACGGCATCGCGAAATTCGAGAAGCGGCTGCAAGGCTCCTACCCCTCGCGCGAATATTGCGTCCAGTATGACGAGAGCGATCTGGATTTCGTGCAGCGGCTGATGGAGCACGAGGGCATCTTCTATTTCTTCGAGCATGACGAGGGCAAGCACACGCTGGTCCTCTGCGATGCGATGAGCAAGCTGAAGCCGGCGCCTGGCTACGAGAAGGTGCTCTATAATTTCGAGGGGCAGGCTTCGCGGCGCGATGTCGAATACATCACCGAATGGATTCCGGGCAGTTCAGTGCGGCCCGGCGCTTATGCCCACACCGACTATGATTTCGAAAAGCCGGGCGCCGATCTGATGGCGAAGTCCGCCCAGCCATTCAGCCACAAGGAGGCCGCCGGCGAGAATTACCGCCAGCCCGGAGCGCATCTCGATGTCGGGCGAGGCGACGCGATTGCCGGGGTTCGCCGCGAGGAACTTCAGGCGGTCCACCAGCGCAGCACGGCGGTGGGTACCGTGCGCGGGCTCTTTTCCGGCTGCAAGTTCAAGCTGGAAAGCTTTCCGCGCGACGACCAGAACCAGGACTATCTGGTGGTCAGCGCCGAATACCGCCTGTTCGATCCGGGCTATCGGACCCAGAACGAGGCCCATAGCGAAAACTTCAAGGTGGTGCTTGGCATGGCACCCACCAAATTGCCCTACCGCCCGCCGCGCATCACGCCGCGGCCGATCATGCGCGGCCCGCAGACGGCGACCGTGGTCGGTCCTTCGGGCGAGGAGATATTCACCGACAAATATGCCCGGGTGAAGGTCCAGTTCCACTGGGACCGCCTCGGCAAGAAGGACCAGAACTCTTCCTGCTTCGTGCGCGTGTCGCAAACCTGGGCCGGCAGCGGCTGGGGCTTCATCCAGATCCCGCGCATCGGCCAGGAGGTCATCGTCGATTTCATCGAGGGCGACCCCGACCTGCCGATCATCACCGGCCGCGTCTACAACGCCGCCGAGATGCCGCCCTATGGCCTGCCGGGCAATGCGACGCAATCGGGTTGGAAGTCCAATTCCTCGAAGGGCGGCGGCGGTTACAATGAGCTGATGTTCGAGGACAAGGCGGGGTCCGAGCTGGTCAATTTCCAGGCGCAGAAGGACCACCATCTGCTGATCAAGCACGACCGCAACAAGACGGTGCAGCACGACCAGTCCGACCGCATCGACCACGACGCCAAGCACTCCGTCGGCCACAACCTCGACGAGGATGTCGGCAACAACAAGACGGTCAAGATCGGCGTCGACCAGACCACCAACATCGGCAGCAATGATACCGAAACGGTGGGCAAGAACCGCTCGCTGACGGTCGGTGCCAACGAGACAATCAGCATCGGCGCCAATTCCACCGAAACGATTGGTCAGAACCATTCGCAGACCGTCAGCCTTGTGCAGACCATCACCGTCGGGGCGGCTCGTGTCGATACCGTCGGCGCGACCGAGACGCGTAGTGTCGGAGCGGTGCAGACGAACACAATTGGAGCGTCGCGAAGTGTCACGGTAGGGACAGGGCAGAGCCACACAATTGGCGCTGCCGATAGCTGGCAGATCGGCGCGGGCCAGACAGTGGACGTCGCCGCCGATCAGAGCTTTACTGTTGGCGGCGCTCATTCCTCGCAAGTGGGCAAGGCGCGCCTGGCCAAGATTGCGGCGGACGAGGGAATCGAGGTCGGCGGGGGCTATTCGCTAAAAGTTGCCAAGGCAAGCTCTGTCATAGTCGGCGAAGACGGCGTGATGAAATACGGCAAGAAGCTGTACGTCGAGGCGGCCGACGAGATTACGCTGAAATGTGGCGATGCCAGTATCGTTCTCAAAAAGGACGGCACGATCAGCCTCAAGGGCAAAGACATAAGGCTCGACGGTAGCGGCGACATCGACGTGAAAGCAGACGGAAAGACCAAGATCAAAGGCAGCAGTGTTCACAACAATTGAAAGAAGGCGGCCGTGCGATGGACGTAGCGGGGCGTATTGACGGCGTTGTCATAGGGTTGCTCATCGGCTTTGATGACGGCTCGCCGCTTGTCGTTTTCGTCGGCAACCCCAGCGACACGGCGGTCAGAGCCCGCAGCCTCGCTGTCCTCGACGGTTCTTCTGTCGGCTCGGAGGTGGCGCTGCTGTTCGAAGGGGGCGACCCGACCTGCCCCCTTGTTGTTGGACGGATAGTGGACCCACGCCCAGATCAGCGTCACGTCGAAGTGATGCGCGACGGTGAGACGGTGACAGTGGATGCGCGGCGCGATCGTATCGAGTTCAGATGTGGCCTGGCGTCCATCATCCTGGAGAAGAATGGGCGCATCTCAATTCGCGGTACACAACTCAACAGCCACGCGACCGGTACGAACTGGATACGAGGGGCGGCTGTCCACCTGAATTAGGTTGAGCCGATGCAGCGCCTTGCGACGATCCCAGCAATTGTCGACCAGCACGCGGAGGATGCCGCTTTCCTCTGGTCGCGCCGACGCCGGGAAATTGATGGACCGCTTTTGAACGAAATCGATATTGGCCGTATCGACCAGAGGCTCGATGCCGATCTCGAAGGCCTGTTCGCATCGGGCGAAGCCGCGTGGGCAGCGGCGAACGCCCGCTTCTCCGATTATCCGCAAGCCCCCGAACTGTTTGTCATGGCCTGTCTGGCCCTCCACTGGGAAGAGGAAACGAAGCTCGCCAAGGTGTTCGAGGCCGCCGCGGCGCTCGGCGAAACCGGTATCAATGCTATTTCGGGCGCTATCGCCCGAACGCCGCGGGAAAAACTTCGTTCCTTTGTCGCCAGATGGATCGATTCCAAAGAAGCAATGCTCAAATGCATTGCACTTGCGGCGCTTTGGCATCATCGGGCCGATGCCGGGCCGCGCCTGGGCGAACTGGCCGCGAATGGCCATGCCGAGGTCCGGGTCAGGGCACTCCGGCTGGCCGGTGCATTGCGCCGCCGCGATCTCCTTCCCCAGGCAATAGAGCGCCTCGCTGCCGGCCAGCCGAAGGAACGGCTAGCGGCCTCGCTCGCCGCCTGTCTGCTTGACGCCGGCCGCACGGCTTTGCCTGTCCTCGACGAACTGCTCGCCCATACCGATATTCTCCCCGGCGAGGTTTTCGACATCCGGCTGCTAGCCTCGGCGGGAACTTCCGCGAAAACCTGGCTTCAGGAGGGCCTCAACCAACTTTCGTTACGGCGGCCGGCACTGGCTGCCACCGGAGTGCTCGGCGACAGATCGATAGTCCCATGGCTGATCGAACGCATGCGCGAACCTCAGTCCGCTTATGGCGCGGGTCTAGCCTGGCGCGACCTCTTCGACGTCGATTTCAACGATACAGACCTGTTCACTGTCGATCCCGCGTTACTTGGAAAGCCATTCGCCGACATCGAGGAGTCGCCGCTTCCGTTCGCGGATCGAGCGAAGGCATGGTGGGACGAGGGACGGGGACCAGGCAAACACAAAGTATTCCACTCGATGCGCAAACAGCGGCTCGCTGCCATTAGGGCCTCTTTCGAGAACCCCGACCTGCCCTTGGCTAACTGGCGACGGACCCAGCGCTTCCCGGCCTGGATGTAGCTCAGCCGAAATTGACCCGGCTGACCAACGCGGCGGCGCGCAATCCGGCTTCGGAGGCGATCTCGCACATGGCCACCGGACCGGGCGCATAACCGGCAGTGAAACTGTCTGCTGCCACAAGCAGCGCCAAAGCTCCGCTGGCTGCTCCCACGTCGCCAACGGTCATTGCCGGATAGGCAATCGGCAGGATTTCGCGGCGTGTACGGTAGAAGCGAGACCGCGCTATGTTCGCCTCCCATCCGCTATATCGCTCTCCGTTGCCATTGCTGACTACAAAGACGATATCGGGCTCTCGCGGGCCATTGCCAGCTCCATTTAGCGTCCCCTGAAGCGCGCCGAGCAGCGCCTTGCCCTGGCTGTATCGCTCAGTAAGGACGCTATCGGCTTCCTGGGCAAAACCGGCGCCGTGGATGGAGGCGACACCCGGCGACTTCGGATCGGGCCTTGATTGCAGGCAAACAAAGGCGGCTGCTTCTCCCGGAACAACGCCTTGAGCATTGTCGGAGCCCTTTAGCCGCCCCGCGGCACCCAGCCGCGCGATATCCTTGTCGTTGACCAGGCTATCGACTCCGCCGAGCAGGATGCGCTCGACGTCAGGCCGCGCAAGCGTTTCGGACAGTTGATCGAGCACCCCGATGCTAGCTGCTGCACCGCCGTCGATCGCACGCGACGCCTCGTGGAATGGGCCACCGCATGCCTGCATTACGGCATTTAGAAAGCCGGACGGATCAATCTCTTCGAAGGCGGGATGGTTCCTGAACTTCTCGGGCAAAACAAGCATCAGCAAGGTGGTGCGTGGATCCGCCGCTGGCGATGCAAGCGCGTCCATGATGGCGCGCGCCGCCATATTCACTAGCCAGTCCCAATCGGTGGCTCTCAATGACCAGTGAGTAGGAATGCGCGAGACAGTTTGCGACGCACCCATGGGTTCGGACAGCAGGAACTCTTCATAGGCGGAGAGCCCAGCTCGGATCGCGGCCAGCGTTTGCCTCCGATTCAAGCCGCCCGGTGTCACTGCGCCGCCGCCAGTGATGTAGAGTGGCCGTTTCATGGTAGCCATGCCAGACGATTGGTAATGGTACCGTCAGTCCCGCGCAGCGCGAAATAGTCCTTGCCTTTTTGCTTCGCCGCAATCAGCGCTGGCGTGACATGGCCAAAGACGACTTCGCGTAGCGCGGGCCGGTTGCGCCGCGTCGCCACAGCTACCCGCGCCTTCAGCGTCACCCGAAATATGTCAGGCTCGATGATGATCGTATCCGCTTTGAAAATTTGGTCCTCGACGCGGTCATCGAAGATCAGGCGGATGGGCGCGACGACGCGTGGGAGTTTGAAGTTCCACCGGCCGCCTGGAGTGAGTCCTATCAGGGTGACCTGATCGCCGCCGTTGAGATTTGGCAGTTGCTGGTCCGACGGTGCTGCGAGATTGTAACGCGGATCGAAATCCTTCGGAGGTAAGGGCCACTGGGTGTCGATCCAAGCCTGATCATAAGTCCCAGCCAACGGCAGACGCGGCTGCCAGCCGCGTCCGAGCGTTGCGAAGCCTGCCGGCCGCGGCTTGTCCAAGGGACTCATGAATGGCTCGGCCGGGTAGGTTATGTTTGGCGCTTGCGTCTTGACTGCTGGATCAGCCGAGCGGGCATGCGCGAAACCCACTCCCAGCGGATTGCGAGGATCAGTCTTCAGGTCGGCCGTGGTACCGCCATAAGCGCGTTCGTAGACGATAGGCATCCGCGTGAACGGATGTGGAGCGCTGTAGCTGCCGGCATCGTAGATGCGGTCACCTACAATATTGAGCACCTTTTGCAGTGGTCCGAGCTTCAGTCCCACTTGCATTTCTCGAACCGACTTCCCGTGCGGCGCGTATGCGGTGCCGTTGACGATGACGTCGACGCCCGGCTTAAGCACCGCGATATCGGCCTCATAGCGCGTCGAAGAAACGGCCGGATCGCCGAAAAAAACATCGCTGAGCGTCACCGGCATTTGTTTGTCAGCCGGCTCCAAGGCGCTCGTTTCGTCCACACCTTCGAAGCTCGCCGAGAAGAGCCCGAGGTAAACCTCCTGTCCGTCGGCATCGGGCAATGTGTAAGATCCGACCGCGAAGGGCGTGCGATTCTCCAACCAGACAGCAAAGCTCATTGCTCAGCACCAGGCTTTGTTCTTGTCCATGCCTATCGGCCAGTACGGCATACACGCGATCAGGCGCACCAGTTCCTTCTTCTTGGCGTCGATCAGCCATTGCAGGAGCAAGGTTTCGGGATAGACGATCTCTTCGGAACTCTTGTTGGCGTCGCAGCAATCGAGCCAGTAGTTGCGTACGATCCAGACTACATTCCCATGCGCGGCTGCGCCGGCGGCACGCTTGTTGAACGCCGAGCGAATAGCCTCTTCACGATTCAATCCCAGTTGTTGCTGCGCCCTGACCGTGTCGGCCCACCAGGGCGCCGCGATCTCGTAGGCCGTCTGGATATCTTCCAAGTAGCCATCGAAAAGGTCCTGGTGCCGCTGAGAGCTCTGAGCGAGCTTGCGCGCCGCGATTTTTGCATCCCTCGGCTCGACGCAACCGGGCTGGCGCAGCAGGCGGTGAATGCCGCGATCGGTCTCAAAATAGGTGATCAGGGCCATTAGGTGATCTCCTGGTCTTGGTCTAGCCCGATCGGCAGGAAAACGAAGCCGTTGACCACCTCGACCAAATCGGGCGCCTTACTGGGAATGTCATCGATCAACAAATCTATGTGGCCGACATAGCGCGGGCTGTCGCCGAGGTCGTCTATACCCCATTTTTCCTCGGCCGATTTCTCGGCCTGCTCGACGAATTCATGTTCGTTCTTTCGGTTTAAGTTCTCCACCTCGAAATAGTACGTCCGGAAGGTATGCAGAAAGCGCGGATGCCCAGAAATTCCGGTCGGCCAGACCAGTGAGATCGCCTCGGAGGTGTCCGTTGCAGCTATCGCGCCCCACCAGGCTTTGACTTCAGGCAACAGCCCCCGCAGTTCGGCGATGTAGCGCTGCTGGATATCGTCGTAGCTCTTGGCGATCACGATCATGGTTCACTCTCTCATAGCGTGGCCGCGTAGGCTTCCGCCTGACTTCCTTGACTTCGATAATGCGCCTCACAGTGAGGTTTGACCCGGCTTGCGCGTTCGAAGTACTTCTTGAAATCGGCAAGTTTCATGTTGCATCCGCCGAGCGCCCAGGCCACACACAGCGGTGGCTGATGGTCGTGGGTCATATGGCCTGGGCCGCGCGCCATGTCTTTTCCGTGGGTAGGATCCTCGTACCGTTGGATCGCTCCCGTGCTTGATCGTGTGGTGCGCCAATGAGCCCGCGACACCCGTTTGTCGTCCCGGGCGCATTCCCAGCACGGTTTGTTCCGAACAGCCTTCTTCTGAGCCGGGGAAGGATCCTTATCCGGCCGGTGGACCTTCGCATCGTAAGGCTTGCTCGGACAGGGACCGGGCGGGATGCCCTTGCGTCTGAGCAGTGCCTTGAAGGTATTGATCGCCGTCTGGTCGATACAGTTGGGCAGATCGCTTGCCGTGTTCTGAGCCATCATGTCGCCATGACGGTCGACCCCCTTGCCCTCCGCCTTGACCGTGAACGACCACAGTTTGAAGACGCCTTTGCCCTTGATTTTGTGGGTGATTACGCCCGCACCGAGTCCCTGCGTCGCTGGTTCGTTGCCGGTACTAGTTGAAATCTCTGAAGAATTCTCGATCGCCGTAGGCTCGCCGTCGATCTTGACGCTTTTGGTGCCGTTCGACAGGTCGGAGGAGGATAGCATGTTGACGTAGGGCACCGGAACCGGGCCTGCAGGCGGTGACGGCGGCGACAGACAGACGTCGCCGGGCGCAATGCCCTTGCCATTGCTGCCCTTGTGGAAGAAGCCCATGTTCTCGGCAAAGACGGTAATGGCCATGATCAGCTTTCCTCCGCCGGCAGGGGCACCGTGCGCATTATGGGCAGGCCGTTCTCGGCTAGATCATGAATATCTTCAAAATGGCACTCGTGGACGTTCCAGTTGTCGCTCCAAAAGACGATCTTGGGCTCCACGTGGTTGGTAGGCGGCGGCTGAACAGCGTTGATCCGCTCGGCGACCACGGCGCTCGTCCAGTAGTGCGACACCGCATCACCTGCGATCTTGGACACGGCATCGAACCATTGGTCGTCCATGCGGGGCGATCGCCCGACGGTGGCGACCACGAATGGATATCTGCGCCCAACGCGATCCTCGCTCATCCGCCACGCGCCGGCGCAAGGCTGGTCGCAGAAGATGCCGGCCGGCACCGTGAAGCGCCAGACACGCGGATCCAATTCCCCCTCGTCGGGCCGTGCGCGCAATTCCATCGACATCCACCGGTCCCAGCGGTCGATGAAAGTGCGCGGCAGGTTCGCGGCCACGAAATCTCCGGTCGCTGGGATCTTGCCGTAGAAGCCGGTGTTCATATCTGCGGCGGACATGTGAACTTCTTGAACATCTCGAGCGTGTACGGGTTCTCGACGCTGGCCGCCTTGAGCTCGAAATCGGCGTACATGCCTTTCGTGCCGAGCCGTAGCGTGTAGACGTCGGTGAGCTTGGTGCCGGCGAATTTGCCGCCGCGCAGCATCCTCAGCCACGCCCAGCTGCCGGTCTCGTTGAGCATCACCTCGGGCGAGCCGTCGACCGGCTGGAAGGCGAGCGAGATCACTCCCGTCCCGTCCTTGCCGGGCCACGTCATCGGCTGCGGCCTCGTCGCATTGTTGTAGTAGACGAGGTTCTGGCCATCGAGGTTGAGCGTCACGCGCCCCACGTTGGGCGACAGGTCCTTCGGCTCCAGCGTGAAGTTCATCACCGGGCCGGTGCCGCCGGGAAAGAGGTCGTCGCGGATGTGTCTTGCCTGCTCGAACGCCGCCAGCGCCGCCGGGTCGAGGCCGAAATCGGCGCGCCATTTCCACGGCTGGCTGGCCGTGTCGACATAGTTGATCAGATGGTCGTTGATGAAGGCGTCGATCAGGCCGGCGGGACCGAAGAGCCGCTGGAAATCGCGCACATTCACGTCCACCGCGCTCTCTGGGCTGAACGGATATCGGTTGTTGAGCGCGGCCTGGCAGAAGGGCAGGATGTCGGCGCGCCAGATGGCGTTGAGCTCGTTGGTGACGGCCTTCTGCGACAGGCCGCTGGTGTCGCCGGCAATCCCGCCCAGCCAGTCGTTGATGGGCGAGGGCAGGATCTGCGCCTGCCGGGCCACCGCGCCCGTCAGCTCGGCGAGGCCGCCCTGCTTTTTGATGGCATCCTGCGGGTCGGGATTGGCTGTCACCGTCTGCAGCACGTTGGATAGCGCCGTCAGCGCCACCACCGCGGCGTCGAGCGCCGGCGGCTGGCCGTCGACCTGGGCGATCGTGCCCTTGAGCGGCTTGAAGTGCTCGGCAACCAGGCCGCCGGTCATGTCGACCTGGTCGGCCGAGCCCGCGCGGGGCAGTAGTTTCGCACCCGTCTTCACCACCTTGCCCAGCTTGCCGAGCTTGGAGAGCAGCTTCGAGCCGGTCTTGGCGGCGGCGCCGCCCTTGTCGTCGGCCGGCGCTTCGTCGGACCGCGTCAGGTCGGTCTCCTGCACCACCGCCGTCAGCAGACGCTTCAGCGCGGAATCGGCGCTCGAAAGGTCCTTGAGGTTTTCGCTGGCGACATTGAGGTCGCTCAGCGGCGCCAGCCGCATGTCGCGCAGGAAGCTGTCCCACTGCGCGATATAGTCGTCGTAATAGAGTTTTAGAATGTCTTCGGACAGCGCCGAGACCGAGGTCTCGGAGTTCTCCGAGCAGCCGCCGGCGAATACCGCCCGGTCGAGCGCCGCCTGCGCGGCCACATCTTCGACCCGGTCGAGGACGGCGTCGTGGAAACCGGCATAGGTGAAGGCGCCGGGAACGCCGACGCGCAGCGTCTTGTCGGACCGGCGCGCGAACACTTTCGCGCCGTTCGGTCCGGCGAAATTGGCCGGCACCCATTCCTTGACGGCCGCCACTTCCGGATCGGCGAGCAACTGCTTGTAGGCGCGCTCGGGCAGCGAGATCGTGCACACCGTCTTCAGCGCCTCGGCGACCAGCTCCTTGTCCGGGGCGATGTAGCTGTCGTCGACCGTCATGCGGCGGATCGCGGCAAGCTGGTGCTCTTCGGCGTCGGCGGTGGGGAAGGGCGGGGCGGGCGCGAATTCCGGCAGGCTGTTCACCCACCAGTTCTGCACGAAGTCGGTGTCCATCTGCGACAGGCCTGTCATCATGCGATAGGTCTTCAGCGCGCCGAGCATGAAATCCGGATCGCGGATCTGCCGCCACATCGTGGCTTCCAGCAGCGCGACCATATGCGGCTCCAGCACGTTGCGCAGCGCGTGGTCGTAGGTGTCGGTCTGCGCGCGCACGAGCTCGGCCGAAGCGGTTGGTCCGAGCAGGTTGTGAACCGCGTCGGGCGGCGTGGTGCGGGCCGTGGCCACAGCGTCCATCGCGGCCAGCGCTCCGTCCATCGTCGGCTGCTCCACCGACGCCGGCGTGGCAGCGACTTCCGTCAGCGGCGCCTGCAGCGCCTCGAACTGGCCGGCCTGCTCGGCGATGGCATTGCGGTTGTCGAGATAGGACCAGGTGAACAGTCCGCCGGCAAGCAGGGCGGCAAGCGCGCAGGCGGCCGCCGCGCCGCGCCAGATCCAGGCGCGGCGGCGCTGCGCCAGCGGATCGAACGTGCCCAAGCCGGCTTCCTTGAAGATGACTTCGGTCAAAAGATTCCTGAGGAAGAAGCTGCGCTTCTCGACACGCGGCGCCAGCATCGCGCGGCGCGGCGGCAGGCCGAAGGAGGAGGACAACGCCGCGGTCAGCCGGTCGATCGGCGCGCCTTCCTGCGTCGCAGACGTCAGATAGAGGCCGCGCAGCCAGGCCGCCTCTTCGTAGCGGCTTTCGCCGAACATCGCCTCGACCAGCACCTGGACCGGCTCGGAAAGGCTTGCGAGCTGGGCCGGGAAACGGAAGATTTCCGCGCGGGAGCCAAGCTTGTCCTCGTCCTCGAGGCGCGGCACCAGCCGACGTTCCATTTCCGTTGCGAGCGTGGCGAGCTCCTTCTCGATGGTCTTGGCGTCGACGCGCGCGTCGAGCGCGAAGGTCGTGCCCCAGACCTGCTCGCGGGCGGCCGTCGACAAGCCGCCGAAGAAGGCTTCGAACCCTTTGATCAGGTCGGCCTTGGTCAGCATCAGGTAGACGGGAAGGCGGATTTCGAGGCGGTCGTTCAGCTCGGCCAGCCGGCGGCGGATCTTGCGGCCATGCGCCTTGATGGCTTCGTCGCCTTCCGAGAGTACGTCGATCGACAGCGCGACGATGACGCCGTTGAGCGCCCGCCGCCCGCGATGCTTCTTGAGCAGATCGAGGAAGCCCAGCCATTCGGTCGCGTCGACATCCGGTTGGCTTTCCTGCTGGACATAGCGGCCGGCGGTGTCGATCAGCACCGCGTTCTCCGAGAAGAACCAGTCGCAGTTGCGCGTGCCGCCGACGCCTTGGAGATCATCGGTGAGGTCGATCGGGAAGTTGAGGCCCGATTGCCGCAACGCCGTCGTCTTGCCGGTGGCCGGCGGCCCGACAATCACATACCACGGCATCTCGCGCAGGAATTTGCGGCCGCCGAGCTTGCGCCGCTTGAGCTCCGCCATGACCTCGCCGAACTTGGCGCCGACCGCCGCGACGCTCTCCTCGCCCGGGGTGAGCTGCTTTTCCTGGACAGGCGCGGCGATCTCGGCGACGAACATGCGGTTGGCGCGGATCGCGCGACGCTGTGCGATGATAAGCCAGATCAGCCACAGGATGATCAGCCCCGCGATGATGGCGATGCGCACATTGTCGGATTCGAACGGTGCATAAGGGCCGACCTGAACGATGGGGCCGAACACCCAGATCAGCAGCGAAAGCAGCGCGATGCCGATCAGCGTCCAGAGGAAGCGCGAGGTCAGAACGGCCCAGAGGAAGCGCAGGATGAACATCAGAGCCTCTTCTCGACCAGGATCTCGACACGCCGGTTGAGCGCGCGGCCCTGACGCGTAGAGTTGTCGGCCACTGGATCGGTATCGGCGCGGCCTTCGGAATGGATGCGCTCCTGCGGCACGCCGGCCTGAACCAGAAGGTTGGCTATGGTCTCGGCGCGTGCTTCCGACAGCCGCTGGTTGGACGAAAGCGGGTTGGATTTCTGCAGGCGCACATTGTCGGTGTGGCCGACGACGGTGACGTTTCCGATTAGCTCCTGATTGGCGAGGATCACCTTGGCGATCGACTCGACCAGCGGTTCGTAGCCTTGTGTGAGCGTCGGCCGCGACGACTGGAACAGCTCGGGGTTGGAAGACTGGATGACCAGCTTGGCAAGCGACACACTCTCGGTGCCGCTCAGCGCTCCCTTGAGGCTATCCGGCGCCTCGGCCTTGAATTCCGGCAGCAACGCGAAATCGACCGGCTGCGGCGGTTCCGGTTCGGGTGCATCGGGCTTGGGCGCGGCGCGGGTAACCTCGCCTCGGGAGGGAGGCGGCAGCGTGCGCACCAGCGCGGTAAGCTCGACCGCCTGGCTGCTCAGTCCCATCGACAAGCCGATATAAGCGGCGGCCGCGATCACCACTGCCGCCAGCGCCATCACCCAGATCGGCACGATGAAGCGCTGCGGCTCGTCGGAAGCGATCACGCCTTTCCAGTTCGGCGACACAGGCGCGTCTTCGGCGTCGGCATTGCGCAGGAAGCGGGCCGCCGCCACGCGAACGGCGTTGAGCGAGCGGTCGCCGGCGCGGCCGGGCACGCGATATTTGCCGCGGAAGCCGAGTGCCAGGCAGTAATATTGCAGCTCCAGCATTTCACGGTCGCGGTTCGGGTGCCGCTCCAACTCGTCGAGACGCGAGAAGAACTGCGTGCCGGCATCGACGTCGCCGCGCAGCATCACGACCAGCGGCTGGCGCGGCCATGCGCTGGCGCCGCCCCATGGCGTGTTGAGCGCGAGGTCGTCGAGCAGAGCCGCCACCGCCCAGGCGGCCTGGTCGGCCCTTTCGAGCGAGGAGCCGGCTGCCATCGCGGCATCGCGCGCCCGGACCAGTTCGTCGAGCAGCCGCGTGCGCATCACTTCAGGGTTCTCGGGCGCGAGCGCGCTTTCGAGCTCGGGGGCGAATTCGAGCAACGGCGCGAATGTGTTGATCAGTATGTTGGGATGGGCGCGCGCCAGCTTCACCGGCGCGGTTGGCATCAGCGGCGCCATCGGCCGCGGCGACGCACCCGTCAGCCTGATGCGCGTGCGTTCGCGATCCTCCGACAGTCCGAAAGGATCATCCCGGCTCATGGCCTCACCTGTTCACCGAATAGCAGTCGACCTGCGGCTCGCTCGGCAGGACACCGGAAACGCCGATAACGAAGCCGGGGGCGTCGAGCAGCGAGGCCCAATGCTCGCTCTTCTGGTCCAGCTCCAGGCACAGCCGGTCGCCGTCATAGGGGATCTCCCGCGGCTGCGAATGCAGGGGCTTCAGCGGAATGCCGGGAAGGCGCGACTTCCACAGGCCTTCGAATTGGTCGGCGGCGCCGACGGTCGCCTGGTTGACGAAGATTTTTCGCAACGCGTCTTCGGACAATTCCGATCCGACCCGGATGACGATGCGGCTGGCGACCAGAAGCTTCGGGTTGTCGATGCGCACCTTCCAGACATTGGTCGCGTGCCGCATGACCGGCAGCGCGCGCGATTTCGGCTCGATGTAGCGCAGACTGAGGATCAGCGAGCGCAGAGCATCCGCAAGCGCCATATAGGCCGGGCCGGGCGCCATATGGTCATAGGCCGGCAGTTCGCCGAGCCGGCGCGAGCTGGAGCCGTAGGTCGCCATTTCGCCGGCAAGCCCGGCAAGCTCGAGATAGAGCTCGGCCGGATGGAAGACGTCCTGCGCCAGCATATGCGCAAGCCGCGGCTTGGCCGCATTGGCGAGGTGGAGCATCAACAGATCCTCGACGCTGCGGCCGGGGCCGCCCATCACCATCTTGCCATGCGCCTCGGCGATCTGGTCGAGGCCGGTGACGACCTCCTGCAGCAATTGCCGGTACCAGGCGACCGCTCCGGTGATCAGTGTCGGCGGCAGGAAGCTCTCGTCGAGCGAGACGCCGCCGTCGGCGCGAACACCCTTGATGTCGGCGATCGGCAGCGCGGTATAGCCGCCGACCGATTTGCCGGGCGCGAGCAGCACTGCCTGCGGCCGGGCGATCTCGATCTCTTCCGGATCGGCACCGCCCTGCACGGCATCGCGCACCGAAACGATCCTACCGTGATAGCGCGCGCCGGTCGACGCGGCATGCGCCGGATCGAAACCGACGCCGCCGGGCGGTTCGAGCGGCAGCGCGACCAGCACCGGCCCGGCGCCGGTGTCAGCCGTGACCGGCAGCGGCTTCGGCGCGTCCATGGTTTCCGGGATGGCAAAGGGCGTGCCGTCCGGGAAGATGCCCCGCGCCGACACGATGGAGACCTGGCCGGCGTCGAGCAGCGACTGGTCGAGCGTCAGCTGCTGGAAGCCGAATGTTTGGAGCTGGCCGGCCTGCAACGCGCCGCGCACCATCCCCTCGAAGAACCGGTCCTGCTGCTGGAAGTGCTGGGTCCTCAAGAAGAGCCCCTCGGACCACAGCACCCTGTTTGCGTCGCTCATGCTGCCACTCTCTGCACTGCCGTCTGTTGTGTCGCCGTCAGGCGGAAATTCCGCCGCTGCCGAGGCTGACGTTGACGGTGAATTTCGACCCGGGCGATACCGACTTGGTCGTGCGCCAGTTGCGTCCGCCGGGCTCGCGGATGAGCGCGACGAAGCCGAGCGCCGTCGCGTTCGGCTCGACGGTGATGGTCTTGGCAGCGGTCTTTCCCGGCGCGACGGAGATGGTGTCGGATCCGATGAGGTCGGCCCCGAGCGCCGAGCCCGCATCGCCCTGCAGCGCGAAATAGTCGGCCGAATTGAACTTGCCGGTGCTGGCAAGCCGCATCACCAGCACGGTCACCGGTCGATCGCCGCCGCCCGGTCCCGGATTCATGCCGGCGCCACCGCTCACATTGACCGAGATGACCGATGGTTTCGGCGGGCCGCTCTGGCAAGCCGCAAGCAGCCCCGTCGCGCCGAGGGCAACGATGAATTCGCGTCGATCGATCATGTCCTACTCCTCTTCGTAAGCATCCCTGAAGTCCGCGCCGATCTCGCCCAGGAAGCTCGATTCCGCGCTTTGGGCGATGTCGCGATGGCGTTTCTGGTAAAGCTCCCACAGCTTGGCGTTGCGCCCGCCCGAAAGCAGGTTGCCGATCGCGGAATTGGATTTGAGCTCTTCCTCGATCGCAGCCGGATCGAAGCGGTCGATCATGCGCCGCAGCGCCGCCTGCACGCCGCGCCAGGCGCGCACATGGTGCTGCGCGAGATCGCGCACGGCGTCCGAGATCGCCGCTTCGCCGGACAGAAAGCCCGGGCTTCGTTCCGAGATGATGGTGACGATGACGTCCTCGACCGTCGGCAGGAATTTGAGCGGATTGACCTCCGATGCCCCGACCATCGTTTGGGCGACGCGTGCGCTGCCCTTTTCCTCGGCGCGCTTGCGCAGGAGCTGCATCAGGCCATCGAGCATCAGCCGGTATTCGCGGCCGAACTTCTCCATTTCGGCGACCGCGTCGCGGCCGGGAAAATCGGCTTCCTCGACACCCATGCCGCGCAGGAACGCGGTGCGCAGCGCCATCTCCGTCGAAGGCGCCGCGTGTGCTGGGCGGGACTGCCTGGGGGCCGGAGCGGAGCGCAGCGGAGGCTCGACCGCTTGGCTTGGCACATCCCAGGGACGAGCGGCCTGCGGCGGTTCGGCTTGTCGTTCGCGCTGATCAGCAGGGCCCGTGCCGTTGCTTTGAGCAGGTGTCGCCGCCGGCCCGAACCCAAAATCGTCATCGAAGCCAGCCGATTTCGACGCGGGCTCCGCCGTGCCGCCACGAGACGGCATCTCATCGAAACCGAACGGATCCGATGGGCGGGGCGCTGCGGCATCGTTGGGTGCCGGTGTCGCCACCGGGTCCAGGCTAAACGGGTCATCGAAGGCGGGCGAATTGCGCTGGTTCGAAGCGCGATCATAAGCGCCGGACACAGGCTGCTCGAACGGGTCCGGCAGGTCGGCCGGACGCGGCCGCCGCGGCTCTTCCTCGACCTTGGCCGAGAAGAAGTCGTCGCCGCCGATGCTGGGCGGCTTTCGCGCTTCCGGCGACGACGATTGAAGTGTGGAACGATTAGCTGCCGGCGCCTGGCCGGCCGACGTCTGGCTCGCTTTGGACTGGACCTCGACATAAAGCACGTAGTCGCCCAAGCGGAGCCGCATGCCGCTTTGCAGTCGCGTCGACCTGCCGGCGCCGAGCGGGCTGTCGGAATCGTCTATGAACAGCCCGCTGCTCGATGTGTCGGTGACGAAGTAGCCGTCATGGCCCCCGCTGATCTTACAATGCGCGCGCGAGACGAACATGTCCGGATCGTCGATCTGCCAGCCGGCATCGGCGCTGCGGCCGATCACCAACTCGCCCTCGTCAAGCTTGGTCTGTCTCACCACCTGGGAGCGTGGACCCTGTTCGAGCGTCAGCAGCAGGCTCATCAGGCTGCCTCCGCCATTTCCGGCCGCCAGCCGACGATCGTGCGCAGCTTGAGGTCGTCGGCGTCACCCTTCTCGGCGGGGCGCGCAAGCCAGGACGTTCGGCCGAGCTGGACGGTTCCGATCTTCGGCGGCGGCACGGCGTCGCGCGCAAGCACGATGCGCAAATCGACATCGAGCGCTTCGCCGATCATGTCGCGCACCGCTTTCTTGAACAGGGCAAGGCGCCGCTCCCCGGGCAGGAACGACTTGAAGTCGTCGAGGCTGAGCGGGCCGACGCGCAATTCGATCCGGCTTTGACGGCTGAAGACGCGCGGGCCGATCGTGGCGCCGCGCCCGAGCGCCGCATAGGCCTTGCCGACGCGGCTCTGCAGCGCCGCCGGAATAGTGATCCAGGCAGCGACGAATTCCTTGATCTCTACCGGCACCTTGAAGGCTGTGGCGAGGAACAGCGTCAGCCGCTCGGCGCCGTCGACCTGGTTGGCGAGCGATCCGGCCTGGCGCAGCCGAACCATGTCGAGTTCTGAATCCTGGGTGCCGGGAAGGCCTATCCCCGCCATCGCTTCCAGCATGGCGCGGACGCGTCCGCCGACGGAACGTTCGACCTGCACCGCCGGATGCGCGTCGGCCCAGGCGCGGTAGTAAAGCGCGATTATCCGATGCTGGAGGATGTTGACGAAGTCGACGAAGGTCGTGTCGCTGGTCTGCTCGGCATCGGCGCCGCTGAACCAGCGCTGCGACAGCCGGTCGAGCACCCAGCGCGTCAGATGCAGCGGCATCGGTCCTTCAGGTCCGAGCAGCCCGAGATTGGCGACGGTCACCCGCGCCGGAGCCTTTTCGCTCGCCTCCTGGAACTTGACCACGTCCCTGGCCGAAAAGCTCAAGCGCACATGCTGGCCGAGCCGCGCCGGTTCGCGATTGGCCTGGCCAGAATAGCCGAACAGTCCGCCCCCCTGCTCCAGACGACGCATCAGCTCAAAAAAGTCGAAGCCCTCCGAGAGAGCAGCTTCGCTCGGGGCAGGCTTCGCTAGATCAGGTAGCGATTGCCGGGCGTCATCGGCCATGGCACATCCTCCTGCTTCTGCAGCAGCCGCGTGCGGGTCCGCACGAAGCCGTTTATACCGGCATGGCGGGCAAACAACCGCGCCAGCAGGGCCGAAAGCAGCAGCGTGCTTTGCCCCGCCAGCACCGACTGGTCGACATGCAGCGTCACCTCCGTGCCCCGTCCGAAGCACATCGGACCGTCGATCTTGAGCCGTTCGATGACCGGACGAGAGTCGATGCGCGTGATCGAATGGACATTGCGGGCAAGGCTCGGATCGCCGCGGTCGGCATAGAGGTCGAGCAGCGCATGCAGCGGATCGACACCGCGGCCTTCCTTGGCGAGGCTCAGGAAGTTGAGCGAGAGCTGCGCCACCAGCCGCCAGGCGAGATTGTCGGCGCGGGATTCGCCTTCGGCGCTCGCCGGCAGAGACGCCGGGATCGCCGGCTGCGGCGGCCGCAATGCGCCGAGCAGCCTGACCGCTTCGACCGGGTCGGCCGTCTCCAGCGTCAGCGTCGGGGTGTCGTCGAGGATCGGCAGGTCGCGGTTGGTGCAGAGCGCCATGACGTCGAGGCGCTTGAGCGGCCGGTTCGCCGGGTTCCCCGTGGGACGCGAGACCGCGAGGAACACGTCGTCGCCCGTATAGGAGGTGCGGGTCAGGCCGTCGCGCCGCTCGTCTTCGGTGGCTCGGCGCGGGCGCCGCTCGGTCGAGTAGACCCAACCGCTGCCACGGTTCTGTCCGAGGCTGAACAGCTCCGGAATTTCCGCCTCGCTGCCTTCAGCGTCGGCATCCTCGACCCGGGTGAGCCGAAAAATCTCGAAGTCTCGCGCCCGCGTCCGGTCGGCATGCACCACCTGCCGCGTCCTGCGCGGATCGATCTCGATGACGTTGCATTCCCGCTCGAAGAGATTGATGAGCGGCGTCGCGAAGAGCTCGAAATCGGCCGGCGTCACATCGGCGAGCTCCGGCACCGGGCGCCGGAACAGGAAGATGATCTCGATGCCCGCCTCGCACTTGCGCACCACCGGCTGCAGGCCGGCGACCCGCACATAGTGGAAGCGCTCCGGGATCATGAAATATTCGCGCAGCAGCCTGTATCCCTCGAAGGTCGGGCGGGTGCGCGGCATCAACGCCTCGTCGTCGCGGATGCCGACCATTTCGGGCTCGGGCAGGGCCGAGAGCGGATTGGTCTTGCCTTCGGCCCGCGCGCCGACGGCCGAGCCGGCGCCGAAGATCGCGTCGAAGATGAGCGGCGCCTTGGTGCGCCCGGCGAAATACAGGTCGAGACGGTCGAGCGACAATTCGCTGAGCTTGCCCTTTCCAGTCCGGGCGAACGCGATGCGAAAGGCCGCTTCGCCGCGCACGCCGCCGATCGGTGCGATGCCGGCGGCAGCCAGCGCGCTGCGATCCTGGAAATAGCTGACAGAGGTGATCGAGATCGGCCACAGCGTGACCTCTTGCGCGGTGGTGAAGGTTGAGCGCGTCGAAAGCCCCGGATGCAGGCCGGAGACCAGCCGCGTGCCGCGCGCGACGGTGTGGCCGGCGATCATCGATTGCACCTGCTGGCCGGGCTTCAGAACAGCCATCGCCGTTGCCGGCGCCGGCGTGACCAGGTCCGGATAGAGCACATCGAGCACGGCGCGCGAGAAGCGCGAGCGCTCCGCATCGACCTTCAGTCGCGTGCGCGCGGCGAGGAAGGCCACGCCATCGAGCAACCGTTCGACATAGGGGTCGGGGCAGGGGACGGTGTCGAGGGAAAGATTGCGGGCGACCGCCGGGTGCATGTCGGCGAATTCCGCGGCGAGCGCGCGGATATGTGTCAGTTCCTCTTCGTAGTATTCCACGAAGACCCGATCCATCTCAGGTCTCCCTGAATTCGGTTCGCGCCAGGCCGTTGTCGAGGTTGACCGTAGTGCGCAGCCGCATGCGTTCCGGCGTCGGCGTCATGATCAGCACTGCGTCGATCTCGATCTTCAGACCGACGGTCTTGTCGCCGAGGGTGACGTTGACGGTGGTGGCGCTCTCCTTGAGACGCGGCTCGAAGGTGGCGAGCACCGCGCGGATCTCGCGCGCCAAAGTATCGCGGTCGAAATCCCGCGACGAGCGGCCGGAAAACGACGGCACGCCGTAGTTGACGACGCTGCGGCGCACCTCCGGAAAGTCGGCGAGCGGCGGCAGTTCGTCCAGGGGTTGTTCGTGCTCGGCATCGGAAAGCAGCGGCACGGACTCGAAGCGCTCGGTGTTGAACAAGGCCTCGATGTCGCGCCGGACGGCTTCCCTGAGCACGCGTGCCGACACCACCACGCCGCGGCTTTCGATCTCGGCGCGATGCTCGGTCTGGAAGATCAGCCGCTGCAGGCGCCGCTTCTGATCGGGGGTGAGTTCCGCATCCGCATCGATGGCGCGGGCGCTGCCGGCAAGAAGAGCCTCGACGCGCTCGGCGCCGAGTTCTTCTTCCAGCAACCGGCGCAGCCCGTCGATCTCCGAGGTCAGGCCAGGCAGGTCGTTGACGAGGCGGTCCCACAGGGAGGGCTGGACCGCCTCGCGCTTTGCCCGCGAACTGCCGGCAAGCTGCGCCTTGTTTGCGCCGGGCCGTTTGGCCTCACTTGCCGACATAGACATCCATTTCGATCTCGTCGTCCTTGTCATAGACGAACTTGATCTTCTTGTAGGCGAAGCTGACTTCTTCCTCGATCAGGTCGGCCTCATCGGCGGCCTGCCGCATGTCGTATTCCATGATCGAGGCGTCGGTGAGCGTCACGACCAGATAGTCGCTGGTCTCGCCGTCGATGGTGCGGCGGGCCGAAAACACCACTTCGTCGAGCGCCTTGTTCTCGAACAGCGCCTTCTTCAGGTAGGGGGAAGACTTGTCGTAGTGCTTGATGAATTTGATCATTCCCATTGAAACACGACCGCGCCGCGACAGCGAATTGGGGTCGTAGGGCGCGACCATCTTGTAGTCGACGCCATGGATTTCGATCTCGTCTTCATGGCCGTCGCGCTTGCTGGGGCCCTTGATGTCCGGCACTTTCAAAAAACCATCGATCTTCGTCGAAGGCCCATCGGTTCTCACTGTTGTCGGCATTGTCTTTCTCCACCGCTTTCAAACGAAACAAGATGACTATGCTTGCGAGTTCAGCCCTTCACTGACGGCAGTTCCGACACCAGCCGGAGCGAGGCATTGATGCCTTCCAGCTGGTAGTGCGGACGCAGGTAGAAACGGGCATTGTAGTAACCGGGCCGGCCTTCGACGCTGTCGACCTGGACCTCGGCCGCGGCAAGCGGGCGCTTGGCGCGCGCCTTGTCGTCGGCAAAGGCTGGATTGGCCAGCACGTACCGGTTGATCCATTCGGTCAACCAGATCTGCATGTCGGTGCGTTCCTTGAACGAGCCGATCTTGTCGCGCGCAATCGCCTTGAGGTAGTGCGCGAAACGCGACACCGGGAAAAGATAGGGCAGGTTGGCGCTGAGCCGCTCGTTCGACTGCGCGTCGGGATCGACCAGACGGCCGGCGCGCGTCTCGTCGTCCTGCAATGAATGCGCGCCGATGAAGGCCGCGAGATCGGTGTTCTTGCGGTGCAGGATCGGCATCAGGCCGAGCTTGGCGAGTTCCGCCTCGCGCCGGTCGTCGATGGCGACCTCGGTCGGGCATTTCATCGCGATCGATCCGTCGTCGGTCGGGAAGGCATGCACCGGCAGGTTGAGCACCGTGCCGCCGTTCTCGACGCCGCGGATCTGCGTGCCCCAGCCGTAAAGCTTGTGGCTGCGGTTGATGTTCACCCCCATCGGGAAGGCGGCGTTCATCCAGACATATTTGTTGTGGTCGCCGCCCACCTCTTCCTCGAAGGTGAAGCCCTTCACCGGAACGGTCTCGGTGCCGTAGGGCAGGCGCGCCAGCACCCGCGGCATGGTGAGGCCGATATAGCGGGCATCCTCGCTCTCGCGCAGCGACTGCCACGAGGCGTAGGCCGGGTTGTTCACGATCATCTGCAGGTCCTGCGGGTTCGGCAGTTCCTGCCAGCTGTCCATGCGGAACAGGCGCGGCGAGGCGGCGGCGATGAAAGGCGTGTGCGCCGAGGCGCAGACGCCCGAGATGTTGCGCAGCAAGCCGACGTCGCGCGGATGGTTGGAGAATTCGTAGGCGCCGATGATGCAGCCGATCGGCTCGCCGCCCAGCATCGAATACTCGTCCGTATAGACCTTCTTGAAGATCGGGCTCTGGTCCCACATCTGGCCTTCATAGTCTTCAAGCGTATCGGCCAGCTGCTCCTTGGAGATGTTCATCACCCGGATCTTGAGCTTCGTATCCGTCTCGGTGTTGTTGACGAGATACCAGAGGCCACGCCAGGTGCCCTCCATCTCCCGCACTTCCGGCGCGTGCAGGATCTCGTTGACCTGCGTCGTCAGCATCTTGTCGATGCCGGCAATCAGCGACTTGATCGACTTGATCGCATTGGACGAGATCGTGGTGGTCTCGGAGCGCGATTGCGCTGCCAGCGCCAGGTTGCGCACCAGCTGCTGCAGCTTTTCGCTGTCGTCCTTCTTGACCTTGAAATCCTTTTCAAGGAGTCCGCTGAATTCGCCGAGATCTATTGCTTCCGCCTCGGCGGTGGCGGCTGCGGTCTTTTGCTGTTCAGCCATGACTTACTCCTCGCCCTTGCCGTCATCCATCGCCTGGCTGGCGATCTTGCTCAGCAGCGGCTCATTGTTCAGAAGCTGCGCGATGCGCTTTTCGGCGTCGACGCGGCCGTCCATGAAGCCGAGCAGTTCCTCGAGCTGGCGGCGCATCTTGAGGATCTCGGCCAGCTGCGGCACCTGCTCGGCGATCTTGTCCGGCGCGAAATCGCCCATCTTCGAGAAGGTGAGATCGACCGCGAGCTCTTCGTCGCGCTCGGCGCCCTCGGCCTGCGGCAGCGTGTTCTTCACCCGCGCCTTCACGCGCGGCCCCATGGCCTCCATGAATTTGGGGAAGCGGTTGGCGTCGGTTTCGACCAGGGTCCGGTCGAGAACCGACTTCATCGCTTCCTTGGTCTGTGAAGCGCCGGAAAGATCGGCCATCACGGCCATGACGAACGGCAGTTCGATCGTCGTCGGGCTGCCGTAGGTCTCAACGTCGTAGGCGATCTGCACGCGCGGGGCGCGGTTTCTTTCGATGACCTTCGCTTTGCTCTCTGCTGGCATGCTTTTCTACCTTTCATCCTTCTGGGCCGGCTTCTTGGGATCGGGGACACCGGCAAGCTGCCGGAACTCCTTCAGCCCCGACGGGGCGAGATCTTCCATCAGTTCGACGAAATCCATGTGCACCATGCGGCGCACGCGGCGGGCGAGATGCGGTATCGGGCTGGACGGCTCGGTGCGGTCATAGAAGGCGACGACCAGGTCGAGACATCTGACGACATCATCGCGCGAGGTGATCCGGTCGGGCAGTCTGGCGCCCGGTTCAGCATGGCTTGCGACACTTGCCATCGCTTCGGCTCCCATCGCTTCGGCTCCCTCGGCTTGATAACCGTTTCGGGCTGGCGCAGCCGGTTCCGCCGGCTGCTGGGCTGGCTTTGCGGCCCCGTTCGCCGCGACGCCGGCGGCCGAATTCCGCTCCAGCGTCGTCAGCAAACGCTGCAGGAACCGTTTCAATTCCGGGATGGCGGGGCCATTGCCGTCGATACGCTTGTTAAGGGCGGCATCGACCTCGTCGAGGGCGGCGATGGCCGCGCGGGCGTCAGCGAGCAGCGACGCCATCGCGTCGCCGGCCTGGTCGATCTGTGCCGCGCAGCCGCTGCGCACCCGGTTCAAGAGCTGGCTATGAGCGCTCGCCAGTGCCGCTTTTTCGGATGCGCCCAGCCCGGAAGCCGCTTCCTGCAGCCTGACGCGCTCGTCGAGCGCGCCCTGTTCGAGATCGCGTCCGCTGATCGGTCCGACCTGGCGCGGCGAAAAGAAGATCGTCTCGCGCAGGTTCGCCAACAAGCCTTCCTGGCCATTCTGGAGATCCAGCAGCGCATTGATGCGGCGCAGGGCGGCATCGCGCGGCGGCGCGTTCGGCCGCAATGCCGGATGCATGGTGTCCCAATGTTGGTCGAAGGTCCTGGCGATAAGCGTCAGGCCCTGCGCCAGGCCGGCCAGCCCTTCTTCGTTGGCGAGCGCGCGCGCGACGATGACCAGCAGGCGCAAATCCCGGCCGCGGGCGCGCAGCTCTTCCGCTTTTTCGAGGACAGCCGCCCAGTCGACCGGACTGGATTGCGAGGTAGGCTTGTTGTTGCCGTCATGAACGACTTTGACCTGGGGCTCGGTCAGGCGCTCCAGCTCGTGGAAAGCCGGGTCGTTGCGCAAGTCCTCTCCCGACGGATTCTCACCGTTCAGAGGATTCAGCCAGAGTGCGAGATCAATCACACTAACCCCCAGCCAGCGGCCCTGAGACCCCTATGTGACGCGACGTTATCACACGGTCTCACTCTACCACAATTGAGCAGCTGCTCAAAAACTAACGGAAGCTAAACGCGACCGTCTTCTTTGGCGAAACCCATGGCGCGATTGCCGGACCCGGTATGTGAAATGGCTCGCATAGCCCGGACAGTAATCCGGTGTTTGTTGGATGAGTTTGCAAGGCTTGTGTAACCGGGCGGTGCCGCCCGGATGGATCCAAGCGCCTTATTCGTCACACGGCCCATCACACGGCTTTGTCAAGTAGCCGCTTATATGGCAGGGTATTGTCGGCAGATTGCGGGAGCAGGTTCGATGGAACAGCGCCGGTCATCGCAGAGCTTCAAGCGTAAGGAACTGGTCGCCAAGCTCAACGCCACGGGGGTGCGTGCCTTCAAGGCCGCGGCCGACACGGCCAAGCTGCGCGGCAATCCCTATGTCGAGCTCGTCCATTTCATCCAGCAGCTGGTGCTGTCCGAGCGCTCGGATGTGCAGATGATCATCGCCGATGCCGGGCTGGATGTCAGCCGGCTGACAGCCGACATGACGCGGGCCATCGACAAGCTCCCCTATGGCGCCACCTCGGTGGAGGAATTCTCCGACCACATCTTCCACGCCATCCAGGAAGGCTGGAATCTGGCGACGCTGGAGTTCGGCGTGGAAGAGGTGCGCAGCGCCCACATCCTGCTTGCCTGCCTGAAGACGCCGGTACTCGAAGGCCTGGTGTCGAAGATCAGCGCCGAGTTCGACAAGATCGATGCCGACGGCGTCATTTCCCGCTTTGCCGATGTCACCGAAGGCTCGCTCGAAGCCGGCTCACCTCCCGCAGCTGCCGCCACGGAGACGCCGATGAAGCGCGGCCCGGGCGGGGATTCGGCGCTGGCGAAATACGCCACCGACCTCACCCAGCGCGCCCGCGACGGCAAAATCGATCCGGTCGTCGGCCGCGATCCCGAGATCCGGCAGATCGTCGACATCCTGATGCGACGCCGGCAAAACAACCCGATCCTGACCGGCGAGGCGGGCGTCGGCAAGACGGCGGTGGTCGAGGGTTTTGCGCTGCGCATCGCCCAGGGCGACGTGCCGCCGACGCTTCAGAACGTCAGCGTGCGCATGCTCGACGTCGGGCTGATGCAGGCGGGCGCCAGTGTCAAGGGTGAGTTCGAGAAGCGGCTGAAGGCGGTCATCGACGAGGTCCAGGCCTCCGAGGTGCCGATCATCCTGTTCATCGACGAGGCGCATACGCTGATCGGTGCCGGGGGTGCCGCGGGTACCGGCGACGCCGCCAATCTCTTGAAGCCGGCATTGGCGCGCGGCGAGCTGCGCACCATCGCCGCGACGACCTGGGCCGAATACAAGCAGCATATCGAGAAGGACCCGGCGCTGACCCGCCGTTTCCAGGTGGTCAAGATCGACGAGCCGTCGGAAGCGGTGGCCGTGCTGATGCTGCGCGGCGTCGCCGGCGTGCTGGAGCAGCACCACAAGGTGCAGATCCTGGATGAGGCGATCGAGGCGGCGGTCGCGCTTTCGCATCGCTACATCCCGGCGCGGCAATTGCCGGACAAGGCGGTCAGCCTGCTCGACACCGCCTGCGCACGGGTGGCGATTTCGCAACATGCGACGCCTGCCGAAGTCGAGGACATTCTGCGCCGCCGCCAGGCGCTGGAAGTGGAGAGCGGCATCATCGGCCGCGAAGCGGCGATCGGCATCGACGTTGCCGACCGGCAAGCCAGGGTCGACGCCGGGCTGGCGGAAACCGAGACGACCTTGGCCGCTGCCCAAGCGCGCTGGGACCGGGAAAAGGCGCTGGTGGCCGAGATCCTCGACCTGCGCGCCAAATTGCGCGGCGAAGGCGTCCCGCTCGATGCGGCGGCGGCCGAGGAGGTGGGTGAGGAAACCGCTGCGGCCGAACCGGCCGGGTCCGAAGCGTCAAAGGCGCCTGAGAGCAAGGCGGCTGACGCCGAGTCCGTGAAATCCAAAGGCTCGAAAGCCAAGGCAGCCAAAAGCGAAGCGGCCACAACCGAGGCGCCTGTCGCAGAGGCAATTGCCGAGGGATCGGCGAATTTCGCCGCCGACCTCGCGCGGCTGCGCGAACTGATGGCGGAACTCGCCGCGGCGCAGGGCGAGACGCCGCTGATCCTGCCTTCCGTCGACCGCAATGCGGTCGCCGCCGTGGTGCAGGACTGGACCGGCATCCCGACCGGACGGATGCTGTCCAGCCAGACGGAGAAAGCGCTCAGGCTTGCCGCCACCTTGTCCGAGCGCGTGGTCGGCCAGGACCACGCGATGGAAATGATCGCCAGGCGCGTGCAGACCAGCCGTGCCGGCCTCGGTGCCCCGGAAAAGCCTGTCGGCGTGTTCCTGCTCTGCGGCCCGTCCGGCGTCGGCAAGACCGAGACCGCGCTGGCGCTCGCCGAGACGCTCTATGGCGGCGAGCAGAACCTGATCTCGATCAACATGTCCGAGTTCCAGGAAGCGCATACCGTCTCGACGCTTAAAGGCGCGCCGCCCGGCTATGTCGGCTACGGCAAGGGCGGCATCCTGACCGAGGCGGTGCGCCGCAAACCCTATTCGGTGATCCTGCTCGACGAGGTCGAGAAGGCGCATCCGGACGTGCACGAGATCTTCTTCCAGGTCTTCGACAAGGGCATGATGGACGACAGCGAGGGCCGGCGCATCGATTTCAAGAACACGCTGATCCTGCTCACTTCGAATGTCGGCTCGGACGTCATCATGGACCGCACGAAGAACGGCACCGCGCGGGCCGGGATCGACGATCTCGACACCGCCTTGCGCGCGCCGCTGCTGAAGGTGTTCCCGGCCGCCTTCCTCGGCCGCGTCGTCACCATACCTTACTATCCGCTCTCGGATGCGATGATCGAGGCGATTACTCGCCACCAGTTCGGCAAGATCGCGCGGCGACTGAAGGCGACCAACGATGCCGAGCTGGTCATCGGCGACGGCGTCATGGACCTTGTCAAGGCGCGCTGCACCGAGATCGAATCCGGCGGGCGCATGATCGACGCGATCCTCACCAACACGCTGCTGCCGGAGCTGAGCCGCGGCGTGCTCAACCGGTCGCTCGAGGGCACGAAGATGACCAAGGTCACCGTCGGCGCTTCGGCGGAAGGGTTCACTTATTCGTTCGAGTAACGGGGCTCAGGCGCGCAGAAAATTCGGCGCCATGTCACATTGGCGGGTGCCTCGCTCGTCTTGAGGTCGGAACCAACGAAAGGAACCGACCATGACTGCCAGACTTGACCCCCTTGCCGCCGCCCCGTCGCTGATGAAGGAGTGGCACCGCGCCTCTCTAGCCATCGCGTCGAGCCTCGATCCGGCACTAGCCGAGCTCATCGAGATCCGCTCCTCCCAGATCAACGGGTGCGCCAACTGCATCAACATGCACACGACCTATGCCCGCGAACGCGGAGAGACCGAGCAGCGCGTCTACCTGTTGGCGGCCTGGCGCGAGGCGCCGTGCTATACCGACCGCGAGCGCGCCGCGCTTGGCTGGACCGAGGCGTTGACGCGGATCAGCGAAGGCCATACGCATGAAGCCGCTTATGAGGCGCTGAAGGACCATTTCACCGAGGAGGAACGCGTGAAGCTCACCTTGATGATCAACATCATCAACGGCTGGAACCGCATCGCGGTCGGCTTCGGCGGCTTTGTCGATCCGGCGGCGGTGAAGGCCGGCAACGCGAAGGCCGTCAGCAAGGCGGCCGCCGCTTGACGGCGGAGCCGACATCTGAGGGCGCGGCGGCGGCTTTCGAGCCGCTGCGCCCGAAGCTCATGCGGGTCGCCTACCGCATGCTGGGCTCCGTCGCCGACGCGGAGGACATGGTGCAGGAGGCCTTCCTCCGATGGATGAGGGCCGACCGCGCCGCGGTGCGCGAGCCCGAGGCTTTCCTGCGCCGCACGGTCACCCGCCTCTGTCTCGATCAACTCAAATCCGCCCGCCGCCAGCGCGAGACCTATGTCGGCTCCTGGCTTCCCGATCCCGTCGTCGAAGAAGACCAACCGGATGACGTCACCTTGCCGCTGATGCTGGCGCTGGAGCGCCTGTCACCGCTCGAGCGGGCGGCCTTCCTGCTGCACGACGTGTTCGGGCTTCAATTCGAGGAGGTCGCGGCGGAGATCGAGCGCGAGCCCGCCGCCTGTCGCCAGCTCGCCGCCCGCGCCCGCAGCCATATCCGCGAGGCGCGGCCGCGCTTCAAGGTCGAGAAAGAGCGCGGCCTGAAGCTTGCCGAGGCCTTCTTCAACGCCTCGCGCAGCGGCGACATGAAGGCACTGGGCGCGATGCTGAGCGCCGATGTCAGCGCTTACGCCGACGGCGGCGGCAAGCGTCCGGCGGCTATTGCGCCGGTCTTCGGCTTCGATGCCGTGATCAAACAGTACGAGACCGTTGTCGCCTGGCTTCAGGACAATCCCTCGCAGCTTGTCCGCTTTGGCTTCATCAACGGCTTGCCCGGTTTCGTCACGCTTGAGGCCGACGGCGAACTGCAGACGACCGCTCTCGACATCGAGGACGGGAAGATCGCGGCCATCTATGTGATGCGCAATCCCGACAAGCTGAGGCATCTGCATTAGCAGAGCCACTTGCAAGCCAGCCGACGGAACCTTTGTTGCGCTGGCGATTTTGGCTATATGCTTGGGTACCAGATGGCCAGAAGGGTTGCTGACGATGACGAAATACCTTGCAGTCTCCGCCCTCGTTCTGGCCACGGCCGCTGCCATGTCCGCCCCGGCGTTCGCTGGCCACCGGCATCATGATCGCCCGGTCGAGCGTGAGCGCTATGTTCCGGCCGAAGGCGACCTCATCGACATCCTGTTCGGCGGTCCTCGTTACTATGACGCCATGCTGGTCACCACCGCGGCGGGCGCCTGCTCCTACCATCGGACAGGGCCGGACGCGAACGCGTTGAACAAGATCAACGACCATCACTGCGGAAAATAGGAGCCGCTTGCGGCAGCTCTTACATTTCGCGCGGCCGGCTCGACAAGTCGCGACCACCGCTATTTTGTGATCCTGGAGATCCTGATCGGGTTTGCCGAGGCGCTGCGCTCGTCGGACCGCCAACTTCTGCTGCCGCCGTTTCCGATCGGGCGGTGGGTCGTCCCACACATTCGGCTCAAACATTGTATACAAAACATAAGAAAGATGTTGACAATATGCCGCAGTAGGTTTCCCTTAGGCTATCCGCGCAGCCTACGAGCAAAACACAAAGCGCGATAACCAAAGGGGAACTGCAAAAATGATCAATCGACGCTCGACTCTGAAATCGATGGTGCTTGGCGCCGTCTCGGCCCTGGCCATCGCCGCCGTTGGCATGCCGTCCGCACAGGCCGAGAACAAGGAGCTGAAGATCGGCTTCGTTGGCGTCACCAGCGGCCCCGCCGCCGCCTGGGGCACCTCGAATGTGCGCTCGATGCAGACGCGCGCCGCCTGGCTCAACGAAAAAGGCGGCGTCAAGATCGGTGACGATACCTACAACATCAACATCGTCACCTTCGATGACCAGAAGGACCCCAAGCGCGCCATCGCCGGCATGGAGAAGATGGCGCAGGAAGGCATCCACTACGTGGTCGGACCGAATGTCGACGACGGCGCCGCCGCGGTGCGCCCCGTCGCCGAGGCCAACGGCATCATCTATTTCCCTTATGCCTTCCCCAAGGCGCTCTACCAGAAGCCGGCCTCGAATGCCGTGCTCGGCATGATCGCCAACTATCAGTCGGGTCCGGCGATCTACAAATATCTCAAGGAAAACAAGGGCGTTAAGACGATCGCCTTTGTCGCGGCCAACGAATCCGACCCACTCAGCCAGCGTGACAGCGGCGTCGAGGCGGCCAAGGCGCTCGGCCTCGAGATCGTCGCCCAGAACGACACCTACCAGAACGACACCCGCGACTTCACGCCGGTCCTGACGCCGATCGTCGGGCTGAAGCCCGACCTGCTGGTGCTGTCGGGCGTGGCGCCCGCCAATGCGCCGCTGCTCATCCGCGCCGCCCGCGAGCTCGGCTATGAAGGCCTGATCTCGACCGAGACGGCGCAGGATGCCAAGGTTCTGGAGGAAGGCGCCGGCGAATATGCCAACGGTTTCATCTCCGTCGGCGGCGCCTCCACGCCGGAGATCGCTTCTGACGAGATGAAGGAGTTCGTCGCCCGCTACACCAAGATGTTCGGCGAGTATAATGACGAGTCCAACACCAAGGTCTATGCGCTGGAATATATCCTCGAAACGCTGAAGGCTAACCCCAAGGCCATCAGCGATGTCGCGGAATTCAAGAAGACGATGGACACCTTCTCGGCGCCCAATCCCTATCTGAAGGGCGACGCCAAGCTGAGCTATGTCGGCACGACGTCGTTCGGGCAGAAGCGTCAGCTCGCCGTGCCGATGGTGGTCAACGAGTACAAGGACGGCGCTTTCCAGACCCTGTTCGTCGGCTCCGTCGACTAAAGCATGTCTCCCGAAAGTGGGAACCGGTTTCGGGACAAAGACATGTGTAAAATCAAAAACCTAAAGCGCACGGAGCGAATCTGAAGGATCGCGACGCGCTTTAGGGTTAGGTTCCTAGGTTGCTTCCTCCCGCACGCCGGGGTCCGGACGGTGTTCCGGGCCCCGCGGAAGATCGAAGGTGTCCATGGAACAGGTCATCGCCAACGGATTGTATCTCGGTGCCCAATACGCGCTGATCGCGCTCGGGCTCACCCTGATCTTCGCCCTGATGAACGTGCTCAATTTCGCCCACGGACAGATGTACGTGCTGGGCGGATTCATCACCTACACCGTCTACGGCCAGCTCGGCCTGCCTTTCGTCGTGGCGCTGCTGGCGTCCGGCGCGACGCTTGCCGTCATCGGCGCGCTGATGGAGAAGTTTCTCTTTCGAACCGTCATCAGGCGAAGCCACCGCGAGGAGAGCACTATGCTGCTCGCCGCCGCGACGGCGTTCTTCTTCGACGCCGTCATCCTGCTTCTCTTCGGCGAGAAGCAGCGCGGCGTGCCCAAGATCGTCAAGGGCGTCTTCAACGAGGCCGGCATTATCATGCCTTACGACCGCCTGGTCGTCGGCGCACTCGCCATCATTTTCATCGCGGCTTTCGTCCTTTACATGCAATACAGCCGGGTCGGTCGCGCCATGCGGGCGCTCGCCCAGGACCGCGTTGCGGCCCAATTGATGGGGGTGCGGGTCGATCGCTATTCGATGATCGGCTTTGCCATGGGCGCCATGCTGGCGGGCGTCGTCGGCGGTCTGCTGGTCACCATCACCGGCGTCAATTCCGGCATCGGCGGGCCGATCTCGATCAAGGCTTTCCTGATGGTGATGATCGGCGGCGCCGGTGTCGTCGGCGGCGCGATCGCCGGCGGCTTCATCCTCGGCATGATGGAATCGGTCGGCCTGACCGCGCTGCGCGAATATGGCGACGTCACCTACCTCGTCATCTTCGCCGCCCTAATGGTGTTCCTGTCGATCCGCCCCAACGGGCTGATGGGCAAGCCGTGGGGTTGACCGCGCCATGACCCGCAATCGCAACATGAAAATCGCTTCGGTCGTCGCCTTCCTGGCGGTCGTCTTCATCGCCGTGCCGGCCGCGATCTCGTTGAGCGGCCGCCTCGACCTCTACTATACGCTGACCTCGGTGGCGCTGCTCAGCATCGCCAGCGCCGGCGTCTGGCTCACCTTCTATATCGGCCGCATCAACATCGGCCAGGGCGCCTACGCGCTGATGGGCGGCTACGTCTCGGCCATACTGGTGATGAACCACGGCTGGTCCTTCTGGCTGACGCTGCCGGTGGCAGGTCTCTTCTGCGCCGCCGCAAGCGTGCTGATCGGCCTGCCGATCCTGCGGCTGCGCGGCGTCTATTTTGCCATGGTGACGCTGACGCTGACCGAGGTCGCGCGGCTATTGGCGCTGGCGCTGCCGATCACCAACGGCGCCAAGGGCATCGTCAGCATCCCGCTGCCCGGCGCGTTGTCGGTGTTCGGCCTGACGATCATTCCTGATTTTTCCACGCTGCAGAATTCGCGGCTCGCTTTCTACCTGCTGGCAGTCACGATGATGGTGGTCTGCTTCGCGGTCATGTACAGGTTGGTCCATTCGCGCATCGGCAAGCTTTGCCAGTCGCTGCAGCAGAACGAGGAATTGGCCTCCTCGATCGGCGTCAACATCGCCTATCTGCGCGTCATCGCTTACGCCGTCTCGTCGTTCTTCGGCGGCGTCGCCGGCGCGATCTTCGCGGCGATCTCGCAGTCGATCTATCCGTCGAGCTTCACGGTCACCGATTCCGTCAACTTCATGCTGAACTGCTTCCTTGGCGGCCTCGGCTATGTGTTCGGGCCGATGCTGGGCACCCTGGTGCTCTATTTCGGCTGGGACCTCTTGTTCCAGACCGGCCAATTCCAACTCCTGATCTATTCCGGCCTGATGATCGTCCTGATGCTGGTGCTGCCCAACGGCCTGCTCAGCCTCACGGTCCCGACCAGGAAGAAGGCTTGAGCCATGGCCGAAATGCTCGAAGTTTCCGGCATCACCAAGCGCTTCGGCGGTCTGGTCGCGGTCAACAACGTCTCCTTCTCGGTGCGCGAGAAGGAGATCCTGTCGGTGATTGGCCCGAACGGCGCCGGCAAGTCGACGCTGTTCAAGCTGATCTCGTCGTTCCTCAGGCCGACATCGGGCGAAGTGCGCCTCAAAGGCGAGCGCATTTCCGGCATGGCGCCGCACATCGCTGCCCGCAAGGGGGTGGTCCGCACTTTTCAGGAAACGACGATCTTCAAGAACATGAGCGTGCGCGACAACGTCATCATCGCGCACCATCTGCGCTCGAAGGCGAACCTCGCCGGCTTCTTCCTCGGCACCGGCGCGGCGAGAGCCGACGAAGCGGCATTCGGGCAGTCCGCCGACGAGATCCTGGCGCTGCTCGGCCTGGCTTCGCTCGCCAATGAGATCGCCCGCAACCTCCCGCACGGCCATTTGCGGGCGCTGGGCATCGCCATCGGCCTTGCCACCGATCCCTCGATCCTGCTGCTCGACGAGCCCTTCGCCGGCATGAACCATGAGGAGACGATGCGCATGGTGGCGATGGTGCGGCGCCTGCGCGATCTCGGCCTCACCATTCTGCTCGTCGAGCACGACATGCCGGCCGTGATGAAGATCTCGGACCGCATCGTGGTCCTCAATTTCGGGCAGAAGATCGCCGAGGGAACGCCGTCGGAAATCCAGGCCAACGACAAGGTGATCGAAGCCTATCTCGGCAGCGAAGACGAGGCGATCGGCCTATGAACCAGATCCTGAACTTCGCCGGCGTCGAGCTCTACTACGACCACGTCTATGCGCTGAAAGGCGTCTCCCTCGAGGTCAACGAGGGCGAGACCGTGGCGCTGATCGGCGCCAATGGCGCCGGCAAGTCGTCGATCCTGCGCGCCATCACCGGCCTCAACCGGATCAGGTCCGGCGAAATCCACTATAACGGCAAGCGTATCGACGGCGCCGCTCCCGACGCGATCGTCAAGATGGGCATCGCCATGGTGCCGGAAGGACGCCGCGTCTTCCCTTATATGACGGTCAGGGACAACCTCCTGATGGGCGCCTTCACCCGTTCCAGCAAGGCCGAGATCGCGGCGACGATGGAGATGGTGCTGGGACGCTTCCCGCGCCTCAAGGAGCGCTTCTCGCAGGCCGCCGGCACGATGAGCGGCGGCGAGCAGCAGATGCTGGTCATCGGCCGAGCGCTGATGGCAAAGCCGAAACTGCTCTTGCTCGATGAGCCGTCGCTGGGCGTCGCGCCCAAGCTCGTCCAGGACATCGCCCGCTCGATTGTCGCCATCAATCGCGACGAGAAGGTCAGCGTTCTCCTGGTCGAGCAGAATTCCCGCATGGCGCTGCGCATCTCGCAGCGCGCCTATGCGCTGACCACCGGCAGCGTCGCGCTGAGCGGCAACTCCGCCGAATTGCTGACCGACGACCGGGTCAAGCGTCTTTATCTCGGCGGCGAGATCTGAGGCTGATTTTTAATGCGCATACTCGTCATCAATCCCAACACGACCGCATCGATGACCGACAAGATCGGCAAGGCGGCGGCGAGCGTCGCGTCAACGGGGACCGAAATCATCGCCGTCAATCCGACCGACGGTCCGCCGAGCATCGAGGGCTACTTCGACGAGGTCTTCGCCATACCAGGCATCATCGCCGAGATGGGAAAGGCGCCGGCGGCCGACGCCTATGTGATCGCCTGCTTCGACGACACCGGGCTCGATGCCGCGCGTTGCGCGACGGAAGCGCCGGTCATCGGCATCGGCGAGGCGGCATTCCATCTCGCCAGCCTCGTTGCCGGCAGGTTCAGCGTCGTCACCACGCTTGCCCGCTCGGTTCCCGCGATCGAACACAATCTGGCGAAATACGGGCTTGCCTCGCGCTGCGCCAAGGTGCGCTCTTCGGAGGTCGCCGTGCTCGACCTCGAACAGCCGGGCTCGAACGCGAGGCACAAGATTTCGGACGAGATCGCACGCGCCATTCGCGAGGATCACGCGGAGGCGATCGTGCTGGGCTGCGCCGGCATGGCCGACCTCGCGCACAGCCTGTCGCAGCAGCATGGCGTTCCGGTCCTCGACGGCGTCGTCTGCGCGGTTACCCTGGCCGAGAGCCTGTTCAAGGTGGGCTTGAGGACATCGAAGGTAGGCGGCTATGCCGCCCCGCGCGGCAAGCGTTTCGCAGGCATATTTGCGTCTGCATCGCCGATGGGCGCTGGTTCGCTGAGCTAGCGCTGGCCCTAGGAGATCGGATGCCTCGGGATTGACCGGCGCGCGAGCGCCATTAGATTGGACTGGCCGCTGGCGATTTGGGGGCAGATCAGGCCGGATAGGGCCTGCGCATTGAAAGCATGTTGACGGTACTCAGGGAAGAAGATCGCGACGACAAGCCGGCAGCGCGCTGGTCGCCGATCTACTATGGGCTGAGAGACGCCATCGTCAGCCATCGCCTTGCCCCGGGCACCAAGCTGCCGGAGGACGAGCTGGCCTCGATCTATTCGGTGAGCCGCACCGTCGTCCGCGCCGCCCTGCAGGCCCTTGCGCATGACCGGCTGGCGCGGCTGGAGCCCAATCGCGGCGCCTTCGTCGCGCAGCCGTCGAAGATCGAGGCGCGGGAGGTGTTCGAGGCACGCGCGCTGATCGAGCCCAAGGTCGCGGCCCTTGCCGCCAGGACGGCGGTGCCGTCCGACATCGCGCAACTGCGGGCTCACCTCGAGAAGGAGCACGAGGCGCTGCATGACGGCCGCGACAGCGACGCCATCATGCTGTCGGCGCGCTTCCATGTCGGCATCGCCGAGATCGCCGCGCATTCGGTGTTCACCAACTTCGTGCGCGACCTGGTCTCGCATTCGTCGCTGATCATCGCGCTCTACTGGAAGCGCCGCGACGCAACCTGCGAGAAGCACGCCCACCACGCGCTGGTCGATGCGATCGAAGCCGGCGACAGCGCCGATGCCGCCGCCTTGATGAACAGCCACCTGGTCGACTTGCTGTCCGGGCTCGACCTCACCGACAAGGTGGAGAAGTCGGACAGCCTGGCTGATTTGCTGCGGGCATAGCGAGCGATGGTGTTGGTATCCGGCCGTGGACCGATATGATATCCGGGACCATAAGTGTCTTCGATCAAGCCCTGTCCGATACCTCAGGCCTGCCGTCCGTGTGATTGTTTGCGGGAAGCATCGCCGCCTTGCGAGCGGATATGATCGATGAACGCGCGCAGCTTGGGCAGGACCTGATGCCGTTCCGGGTAGTAGAGAAAGACACCCGGCGATGTGACTGCGAATGTCGAAAGCAGCATCTCCAGGCGCCCTTCCTCGATCGCCGAGCTGGCAATTGGACTGGGCACCTGGGCAAGTCCGGCGCCCTGGATCGCGGCCCCAAGAAGCGTGGGGTAGTCGTGCGCGATGAGCGGTCCGGCGACGATTGCCTCGATCGCCTTGTTGCCTTTGGCAAAGCGCCACGGCGCGACCGAACCGTTCGATCGGCGCAGGCGCAGGCAGGCGTGGTGGCGCAAATCCTCGATGCGCTCCGGTGCCGTTCGGTGGCGTAAGTAATCGGGACTGCCGACCACCACCATCGGGAAGGACGGCGTCAGTCGAACCGCGACCATGTCGGCCGCGATGAGATCGCCCATTCGGATGCCGGCGTCGAACCCCTCGGCGGCGAGGTCGACGAACTCGCCGCTTGCGACGATCTCAAGCTCGATCTCGGGATAGACCTGGCAGAAGGACGCGATCATCGGTTCCAGCAGGGTTGGCACCACCGCGGGCGGTACCGAAAGGCGCAAGAGTCCGGCCGGCCGTTGGCCGATGTCGCGCGCGGTCTCGCTCGCGGCTATCAATTCCTCGAACGCCGGCCGTGCGCGCGAGAAAAAACGCTCGCCGGCTTCGGTCAGGCCGACGCTGCGTGTCGTGCGTGTGAAGAGCGCGGCGCCGATACGCGCTTCCAATGTCCGCACCGCCTGGCTGATCGCCGATGGCGTGACACCAAGCTCCGCCGCCGCCTTGCGGAAATTGCGGTGCTTGGCGACGCTCAGGAACGCTTCGACGCCGTCGAGCGCGCCATGCCGGACTGTGAAGTTCTGCTTCATGACCCATCGACATTATCGCGGATAGTTGCCGGGACAAAGCGGTCGTATCCCTGTTGTGATTGGAAGCCTGAAGGGAAGTGGCAATGACAGACGATTTGAATGGCGTTCGCGATCACTACCGCGCAGCCGGCCTGGCCGAGCGGCTGAAGGCGGCGCTGGCCGTCTTGGGGCCGGAGGAGCGGCGGCTGAAGCCCGAGCAACTGGCGAGCCTCGACCAGTTCCACACGCGCGGGCTCGCCGCGACTGCGGAGCTTGCCAAATTGGCCGGCATCACGGCCGACATGTCGGTCCTCGACGTCGGATCGGGAGTGGGCGGGCCGGCCCGTTTTCTCGCCGCGACCTATGGCTGCGAGGTGACGGGCGTCGACCTAAGCGAACCCTTCGTCGAAGCCGCTGTCTATCTCACTGAGCGGACGGGGCAGGGCGCAAAAGTGTCGTTCAAGGCGGGCAGCGCGCTGGCGCTGCCTTTCGGCGACGGCGGCTTCGATGTCGTGCTGCTGCAGCATGTGGCGATGAACATCGCGGACCGGCCGCTTCTCTATCGCGAGATCAGGCGCATGCTGAAACCGGGCGGGAAATTCGCCACCTTCGACGTCGTGCTCAACGGCGGCGACCCGCACTATCCGGTTCCCTGGGCGAAGACCCCGGCGGAAAGCTTTCTGCTGTCTGCCGCCGTGACCTGCGAGGCGATCGAGGCCGCCGGGTTCCGCATGCTTGTCCAGCAGGACGACACCGCGGACGCCAAGACCTGGTTCGCGGCGCTGCGCGCGTCCGGGCCGCCGCCTTCGCTGAACCTCGGCGTCGTCATGGGCCCGGGTTTCGCGGATTTTGCCGCCAATCTCGGACGCAACCTGATGGAAGGCCGGCTCGGCGTCCTGACGGCGGTGTTCGAAGCCGTTCCAGTCAAGAGCTAAGGGGAGACGAAAAATGTCGCCGGCGATGATCTTCAATATCCATCTCGTCCTGGGTTACGTGCCGTGGCTGCTTTGCTTCGGCGCCTATATCTGGCCAAGGCTCAAGCTCATGGACCGCGTCGAGGCGCAGCGCGCCATCGCCACGCTGCACAGCTTTCGCTTCTTCGGGCTGGTCTTCCTGCTTCCCGGCGTGGTCGGCCCGAACCTGCCCGCAGGCTTCGCCGTCTTCGCCGCCTATGGCGACTTCGCGACCGGCTTGCTGGCCATGCTGGCGCTGCTGGCGGTGAGGAGACCTTCGATCTTCTGGCCGCTCGTCGTCGCTTTCAATCTTGTCGGAGTAGTCGACCTTTTCGTCGACTACTATCACGGCACTGTGCTCGATCTACCGGCCCTGGCGGGGCAACTAGGCGCCACCTACGTGATCCCGATCGTCTATGTGCCCCTGCTGATGATCACGCATGCCGCCGCCCTCTATCTGCTGGCGCGCCCGCTGTCCAAGGCGGCGCCGGCCGCCGACGATAAGGAAGCAGGAGGCGGCCTCAGTTCCCGCCGCTCTCCTTCATCCGCTCGATGATCTCGGCCATCAGCGCCAGATCCCGGCGTGAATCCGCGAGGTCGGTGAGCGGCTTGGTGCCCTCCATGATGTGGCGGTGGAAAGTCTCGAGCTCGTTGGAGAACGCGTCGCCGTAGAGCGGCCCGAACGCCTTCGTCACCGGACCGAGCGGGCCGGCTTCCGTCACCTCCAGCCGCGTCGGCAGGCTGCGGATATAGGGCGTGTCGTAGATGATGCGCACCCGCTTGGTGTTCGAGCGCACCTCGATCATGGCGTCGAACAGGCCGAGATCGTCGACGACCGCGTCGTAGAGGCAGGCGAAATGGCCGTAGTCGAAGGTCACGCTTGTATTGGCGCCGCCATTGGTGCGGTGCGCCGCCACCACGCGTTTCGGCTCGCCGATCAGCCCGCGCATCGCCGAAATGTGGTGCGAGGAAAGCGCCGTCAGCCCGCGATAGGCGCGCACCAGGTCGGTCGAAGCATCCGGCCCCACAACCTCGCGGATCAGCGCGTCGCGTTCCTTGGCGCCGCGCGAAAGAATCGCCGGGTCGATGTCGTTCGGATAGAGGATGTTCTGGCTTTTTTTCAGGAAGTGCCGGCCCTCCGAGATGAGGTCGAAGATGCGGACATGGGTAATGTCGCCATGCGCCGGCAATTCTTCCCGCGCCGCCAGATAGGCCGGGGCGTAGCGGCGCATGTAGCCGACGAAGATCGTCTTGCCGTAGTCCTTGCTCAGCGCCAGCAGATCGTCGATCTCGCGCACCGTCAGGCAGGCGGGCTTTTCGAGCAGGATATGCTTGCTGGCTGCGATCGCGGCGCGCACGAAGCGGCTGTGCGTGTCGTCGGAGGAGAGCACGAAGACCGCGTCGATGTCGGGCGAGTTGATCAGCGCATCCGCGCTCTCATAGGCCCTGGCGGTCGCATACTCCGATGTGACGAGCGACACCAGGCCCGGCGAGACGTCGTGTACGCCGGCGATGACCCATCGGTCGCGCTGGTCGGCCAACACCGGCAGATGGATCGACTGCGCGACCTCCCCAAGACCAACAAGCCCGACACGGATCAGCGCCACGGCAACACTCCTATTTCACGCAATTGTTTCAGGTTCCGCGGCACCGCCCGTCACGCCGCCCCGGTCACCAGGGCCACGAGCTCGTTGCCGGTCGTTTCGGAGGCGCGCACCGTCGCCACCATCTTGCCGGCGCGCATCACCCAGATCTGGTCGGAGAGGCGCCGCACCTGATCGAAATTATGGCTGATCAGGATGACGCTCACGCCTTGCTCGCGCAGCTTGCGGATGAGCGCCTCGACATTGGCCGTCTCCTGCACGCCAAGCGCCGCCGTCGGCTCGTCCATCACCACCAGCTTGGCGCCGGAGCCTGCGGCGCGGCAGATCGAGATCGCCTGCCGCTGTCCGCCTGAAAGGCGCCGCACGCGCTGGCTCACCGAGGGCACGTTGATCGACAGCTTCGACAGCATCGCGCGTGCCTGGCTCTTCATCGCCTTGCGGTCGAGCAGGGCGAACGGGCCGATGTGGCGCACGATCTCGCGATTGAGGAAGAGGTTCTGCGCCACCGTCAGCTCGTCGATCAGCGCCAGGTTCTGGTGCACCGTCTCGATGCCGGCCTTGCGCGCCTCGTCCGGATTGGAGAACGGATGCTCGCGGCCGTCGAAATAGATCGCGCCGCCGTCGGGTCGATGCACGCCGACCAGGCAGCGGATCAGCGTCGACTTGCCGGCGCCGTTGTCGCCGATCACCGCGGTAACCTCGCCGCGGCGCGCCTCGAAGCCGACATCGGTGAAGGCGCGAATGCCGCCGAAATGCTTGCTCAGCCCCTGGCAGGCAAGGATCGCTTCGGAGGATGCGATGTGATTGACGGCGCTCATTTCTGGTACCGCATGATCAGCGCCGCCAGCACCACGATGACGCCAACGGCAAGCGGCTGGTAGAAAGCCGAGACGCTGAGCAGCGTCAGCCCGTTGACGAGCGCTGTCAGCATCAGCGCGCCGATGGCCGGCCCAAGGATGCTGGCGCGGCCACCGAACAGGCTGACGCCGCCCAGCACCACGGCTGCCACCGAATTCAACAAGAGGCTGGTGTTGATCTGAGGCTCGGCCGAGCCGATGCGCGCAACCAAGAGAATTGCGGCGATGCCGGCGCAGAAGCCCGAGATCGTGTAGGCGGCGATCTTGACCCTGTTGGTGCGGATGCCGAGCGCGGCAGCGCTTTCGGCCTGGCCGCCGGTGGCCAAGAGATGCACGCCGAAGCGTGTGTGATAGAGCGCGATATGGGCGACGACGACTGCCACGATCGCTACCCAGACGGGATAGCCGAACGGCCCGAAGGAGCCGGAAGCAAGCTTGAGCAGAAAGGTCGAGCCGACCATGGTCGGCTCGCCGCCGGACAAGATCAGGCCGAGGCCGGTGATGCCGGAAAGCGTGCCGAGCGTGACCACGAAATCGGGAATGCGTCCGGCGGTGATCAGCACGCCGTTGAGCAGGCCGATCGCGCTGGTGGCGACGACGGCGAGCACGCAGGCCGCCAAGACACTCCAGCCGGCGGCGTTGACCAGGCCGAGGATGAGGGCGCCGAGCATCACGGAAGCGGCGAGCGACAGGTCGATGCCGGAGGTCGCGACGACAAAGGTCTGGCCGATCGACAGCACCACCAGGATCGCCGCCGCGAGCAGCAGCGCTTGCAGATTGGCGATGCTGAGGAAGACCGGCTGGGTGATGCCGAACAGGATGACGAGACCGACCAGACCGACGACGGATGCCCAGTCGGCCCAGAAGGAAGGATCGAGGAGGAGAGCCGCAAGGGAGGGACGGCTCTCCTCCATCGCGCCCGCCTGTGGGCTGGCGGGCGCGTTGTCTGTCGGAAGGCTCACTTCAGCATCTCGCGGAAGGGATCGGGATAGTCGCCGCCGGGCCGCGGGAAGTTCTTGAGCGATGCTTCGGCGTTGTCCTTGTTGATCAAGAGCACCGGCGCCGGCACGTTGGCGGGCAGCTCCTTGCCCATCGCCGCCGCCTTGCAGGCCTCGACGCCCATCGCGCCGACAACGTAAGGATATTGGGCCACGGTTGCCGAAAGCTCGCCCGCGGCGACCGACTTCAGCGCGTCGACGATGCCGTCGAGGCCGATCACCTTGACGTCCTTGCCTGAGGTCTGCACGGCGCGCTCGACGCCGAGCGCCATGATGTCGTTGGCGGCGAAGAAGCCGGCGAGATCGGGATGCGCCTGCAGGATGTCGGTGGCCGCCGTCAGCGCCTTCTCGCGGTCCCAGTCGGCGCTCACCATCACCACCACCTCGAGCTTGCCTTCGACGGCCTGTTTGAAGCCCTTGATGCGGGCATTGGAGCCGACGTCGCCGACAATACCGGCGATCAGCGCGACCTTGGAGCCCTTTGGCACCAGCTTCAGCATTTCCTCGCCGGCCAGTGCGCCGGCGGCAACGTTATCGGTGCCGATATAGGTGGAGACGGCGAAGCCCGCGGCCTTGGCCTGCTCGGCATCGATGGTGCTGTCGATGTTGACGATCGGCTTCTTCTTCTGCGCGACCGGCACCAAAGCCTGCACCAGGTTGGAAACGCTGATCGGGTTGGTCAGGTAGCAATCATAATCCTGCATCGCCATGGCGGTCAGCTTGTCGGCCTGGCCGGTCGCGTCGCCCATATTGGCGGCAGCCTGAACGGTGACGCCGACGGCGTCGGCCTTGGCCTGCTCCTCGATGCCCTTTTGCATGTACTGGAAGAAGGGGTTGTCGAGACCTTTCACGATCGCCGCGACCTTCGCTTCTCCCGCATAGGCCGGCGCCGAGATGATGGTGGCAAGCAGGCCCGCGCCAAGCGTCAGGCCGTTGAAGATGCGCATGGATATTCCTCCTCCGAATTTTTGGTTGTCGCCTCGTTTTCCGCGAGTGCGAATGCCTGACGTGACATAATGACCCCGGCACTTGTCCTGCGGAAGTCGTGACCGGGCGCCGACCGCGACCTGCGCTGGCTGCGATCCCCCGGCTCGGGTTTTTCCATGTCAGGCATTGCTCCTCCCAGAGCGCTGGCCTAGGCCTCACCAGCATTTCCGCATGCTTTAGAAAAATTTGACATGCGTCAAGAATTAAAATGATGCGCTGTGCATTTTGATGTGCTGCGGTGCAGCAGGGAGGAAGGGAGCACCGTGGTTTTCGTCATCCTCGGGCGGAGCAAGGAACGAAGCGACGCGGCGCAGATCCGAGGATCCATTCCGTTCCCTTGACCCACCGCGGGGATGCAGAATTTTGCGCCTGCGGCCGAGGAAAATACCTGCACGGCCGCGACGCTCGAAAGTCACGGCATGGATTCCAGGTCCTGCGCGACGGAGCTTCGCTCCTGCTTCGCCCTGGAATGACGAGGAAAGCCTAGGCCGTCCCAAGCGGCCTCAGCGCCGGCCCTTGCGGCCGGAACAGATGGCAGGTGGAGGGCGCGATATCGAGCGCGATCGACGTGTGCAGCGGGGTCGCGTCGCCGCCTTCGGCCTGCACCACCAGCGTGACGTCAGGCGCGGTCTCGACATGGAAGATGGTCAGGCTGCCGAGCCGCTCGGCAAGCGCAGCCTGTCCCTTGAACGGCCCGCCGGGCGCGACTTTGAGGTGTTCCGGCCGCATGCCGAGCAGCAGTTCGTCGCCGGCCTTGGTGCCCCCTGCCTCGACCGGCACGGTAAGCGTCTTGCCGCCGGGCAGGCCGACGCCTACGCCGTCGGCTCCGGTTGATGTCACCTTCACCTTGATCAGGTTCATCTTCGGCGAGCCGATGAAGCCGGCGACGAAAATGTTGGCCGGCCGGTTGTAGAGGTCGAGCGGCGAGCCGACCTGCTCGATCGTACCGCCATTCAGCACCACGATCTTGTCGGCCATGGTCATGGCTTCGATCTGGTCGTGCGTGACGTAGATCATCGTCGCCTGCAGTTGCTCGTGCAGCCGCATCAGCTCCAGCCGCATACTGACGCGCAACGCCGCGTCGAGGTTGGACAGCGGCTCGTCGAACAGGAACACTTTCGGGTTGCGCACGATGGCGCGGCCGATGGCGACGCGCTGGCGCTGGCCGCCGGACAGCGCCTTCGGCCGCCGGTCGAGCAGATGCGCAAGCTGCAGCACGTCGGCCGCTTCCTTCACCTTGCGCTCGCGCTCCGCCGCCGGCACGCCGGCGATCTTCAGCGCGAAGCCCATATTCCCGGCCACGCTCATATGCGGATAGAGCGCGTAGGACTGGAACACCATGGCCAGTCCACGCTCGGACGGATCGATGTCGTTGGCGCGTGCGCCGTCGATGGTGAGGTCTCCGGCGGTGATCTTCTCCAGCCCCGCGATCATGCGCAGCAAGGTCGACTTGCCGCAGCCGGACGGGCCGACGAAAACGACGAACTCGCGGTCCGCAACGTCGAGGTCGATGCCTTTGATGATCTCCGCCGATCCGTAGGATTTGCGCACGCCGCGCAGCTTGAGCTCAGCCATGGCTTGCCTCCCTGGCGCCGGACAGTCCGCCCGCTTTCGTCTCCTCGTCCTGCACCATCGCCAGCGCCGTGCCCGGCTCGCCCTCCCAGAGAATCAGGCTTGCAGCGCCGACAAGGCCGGCGCGGTCGCCGAGTTCGGCCGGCACGATCGGCACGTCGCGATAGGCCTGCATGGCGCGCTCGTCGACGGTTGCCCTGATGCCGGGCGCCAGAAGGTCAAACCCGTTGGCAAGGCCGCCGCCCATCACGATCAGGTCAGGCGAGTAGAGATGCAGGAGATTGGTGAAGCCGATGCCGAGCCACCGCGCCTCCGCTTCGACAAGCTCGCGCGCTGTGGCGTCGCCGGCACGCGCAGCCTCGACGACGTGGCGGGCGGAGACGTCGCCGTCATTCGATAGGCGCCGCAGCAGCGAGTTGTCGCCGGGCTTGGTGAGCCGCGTCGCCCGGCGCCCAAGCGCCGTGCCTGAAGCGACCGCCTCGAAGCAGCCGACATTACCGCAGAAGCAGCGGTCGCCTTCGCCGGTGATCGTCATGTGGCCAATCTCGGCCGCCAGCCCGCGCCGTCCATGGTAGATATGGCCGTCGGCTACCACCCCGCCGCCGATGCCTGTCGAGACGGTGACGAAGACCAGCGAGCCGGCGCCGCGGCCGGCGCCGAAGCGCCATTCGCCGAGCGCTGCCGCGTTGGCGTCGTTCTCCAGCCGCACCGGCAGGCCGAATTGTCGGCTGAGAATGTCGATCAGCGGCACATTGTGCCAGCCGGCGAGCGTCGGCGGCCCGATGACGATGCCTGCCTTGGGGTCGAGCGGCCCCGGCGCGCACATGCCGATGCCGATCACCTTCGCCTGCGGATGCTCCTTGAGCAGTCTGTCCGCCAGCGCGATGATCTGGCCGATCACCGCTTCCGATCCGGCGCCGGCCAATGTCGGCGCCGATACGCGCGCGGCTACGTCGCCGCTGCGCTCGACCAGCGCGCCGCGCAGCTCCGTGCCGCCGAGATCGAAGGCAAGTGCGAGCGTGCTCATCAGGCGGCGGCTTTCAGTCCGTGCAGCCAGGCCATGCGCTTGGCGAGATCCGGATCGCCGAACGCGAGCGAGCCCAGCACCACGGTGTCGGCGCCGGCCGCGCGCAGCAGCGGCACCGTCTCATGGCGGATGCCGCCATCGGCGGCCAGGATGATGTCCGCTTCGCGGCCGGTTTTTCTCATCAGAGCGCGCGCTTCGATCAAGCGCGGGCAGGCTTGGTTCGACAGGCTCTGGCCCTTGACGCCGATCGAGGTGCCGAGAAGCGTCACGAAGGCGACGTCCGGCAGGAAGGGTTCGATGGCGGACAGCGGCGTCTCCAGCCGCAGCACCACGCCGGCCTCGGCGCCGAGTTCATGCGCCAGCTTGACCGCGCGCAGGCCGGCCTCGCCGTTCTCCGCATGGATGGTAACGAGGTCGGCGCCGGCCTCAATGAACTGGCGCGTCTGCGCCTCGACGATTTCCGCCTCGACCATCAGATGCACATGGATGGGCTTCACCGTCAGCCTGGCGATGCGCGCCACCATGTCGGGGAAGAACAGGAAGCCGGGGGTAAAGCGAGCATCCGCCACGTCGATGTGATGCAGATCGGCATGGGCCTCGATGCGCTTCAGGTCGCGCTCCATGTTGGCGAGATCCGCCGACCACAGCGAGAATTCGCCAATGAGCCTGTTACGCGGCAGTGCGGCTATTGCCGCGGGTCCGGAGAGGGGTTTGGCGGTCATGACGAAATGAGGCTCCGGGTATTCGAGTGGGACTGGAGGAAGGAACTGATCTGCTCATGCAGTTCGCCGAAATGCTTCGCGCTGTCGCGCGCCTTGGGCGTGATCTCGGCGAAGACCGCGTCGGGTATCGCGGCGGCAATTGTGTAGGCGGTCGACAGCGGGTGCACGGCATCGATTTCGTTTCCGATGACAAGTGCTGGAATGTCGAGCGCGGCCGCGTCGCGTTCGGAAACGCCGGGTCCGTCGCCGGCGATGTTGGCCAGCACTTGCGCGAAGGCCTTGGCGTCCGGCCGGTCGAAATAGCCGAGCAGCGAGGAAAGATTGTCTGGCGCCTCGCGATAAAGCCGCGCGGCGGTCTCGGATTGCGCGAAGATCGTGCGCCCCTTGTCGGTCCCGTGGTCGAGGATGAGCTCGGCAACCTCGGCAATCGGCTGCATGTTCGGAGGCGCCGGCGAGAACGTCCATGCCGGCCGCACCAGGATCAGGCCAGCGACTCGCCGTGGATGAAGGCAGGCGAGGCGCAGCGCAATCGCAGCGCCCATCGAGACGCCGCCGGCGACGAAGCGGTCGAGGCCGGCCTGATCGGCGGCGGCCAGAACGTCATCGGCGAACATTTCGAACGAGAAAGGCCGCCTCTCGCCGAGCCCGGAGCCGCCATGGCCGCGGCATTCCAGCGTGATGCGGCGGAAGCCGGCGGGAAAAGTCTGGGCGACCTGCGCCTCGCCGCCGCCGAGCCCGTGCTGGAACAGCACCGCCAGGCCCTCACCCGTGTCGGTGGCCAGCAGCGTCGCGCCGTCGCGAAGAAGCGTTTGGCTCGGCATCATACCAGTCCCTTGAGGAAACGGGCGACGTCCGGCGCCTCTTCGGCCGAAAGCCCGTGCGTCACCAGCGGTCCATCGAAGCCGGTGGCCTTCAAGCGAGCGATGAAGTCGGCGAAGTCGATGACGCCCTGTCCGGCCGTGGCAAAGCGACCGTCGGCGAAACGGTCCTTGGCGTGCGCCAGGGAGACATGACCAGCCGTGTGCTCCACCGCCTCGGCAACGACGGCGCGCGCCGTCTCCGCATTCGCCTGTTCGAACAGATTGGCGGGATCGAGCACGATGCGCAGCCGCTTCGAGCCTATCTCGGAAATCAGCCGCATCGCGTCGTCGGCCGAGGTGACGATATTGGCCTGCTCCGGCTCGATGCCGAGATCGACGCCGTGGCGTTCGGCAAGCTGAAGCGCCTTTTCCATTTCGCGCGCCATGTCGGCCCAGGCCGAAGGATCGGCATTGTCGGGGTGATGCGCCCACTGGTCCTCGACATTGCGCGTCCCGGTGCAGAGCGTGACAAGCGGGATCGAAAGCCTCGCCGCAGTCTCGATGATGACCGCCAGCCGGCGCAGCCCGTCATGGCGCACCCGACTGTCCGGATGCGCCATATTGTAGGTGCCCGACAGCGCGACGAGGCCGACGCCGGAAGCCTTGGCGGCGGCATCGATTGTGCGGATCGCTTCGTCCGGAACCGCGTCCGGCATCGACGGCAGGCCTGCGCAGGCAAGATTGAACTGGGTGACCGCAAAGCCGGCATCGCGCACGGCCACCAGCACGCCGGCCGGCTCACTGCCCGGGAAGGTTTTTGCGAAGACCCCGACCTGCATCAGACCGCTCCCGTCACGCCGGCGATCTCGACGCGTTCGCCGCTTTCGACCGAGCGGGCGATCGCCACCATGGCGCGGATCGAGGCGAGCCCGTCCTCGACAGTGGCGCCGCGCTGCGGCTTGCCGTCGAGCACGGTCTCGGCGAGACCTTCCAATTGGCGGCGGAAGAAATGGCCGTCGGCGCCAAGCGGCCTTCGCGATGTCGTATCCTTCTCGTGAAAAATGTCGACCTCGCTGGCGCGGAAATACCAGGGATTGAAGGTCTTCGCGATCACCGAGCCGTTCTCGCCATAGAGCTGGAAGCCCTCGTGCCAATCCATGCGCACGGCGACGGTCAGGTCGAGATGGCCGAGCGCGCCGTTGGCGAACTCGGTCTCGACGAACCAGCAATAGGCGCCGAAGCGCTCGTTGAGCCGTGCGCGGACGGCCGTTATCTCGCCGCACAGGAAGCGCGCCGTATCGACCAGATGCGAGCCATGCGCCAACATGAAATACTGCCTCAAGTCAGCCTTCGGATTGCCGGACGGCTTCCTCGCCAGCTTGCTAGTGACGGGCAGCGGCTGCACCGCATCGGTGTTGGTGTAGCGGTGCGTGGAATCGCAATACCAGGCCTTCAGCGCCAGGATCTCGCCCATCTCGTCGCGGGCGAAATCGCGCGCTGCTTCCAGCGCCGGATCGAAGCGCTTCATGTGCCCGACCTGCAGCACCTTGCCCGAGCGCTTGACCGCTTCGACCAGCGTCTTGCCTTCCTCGACCGAAACGCCGATCGGCTTTTCGCAGAGCACATGCTTGCCGGCTTCGAGCGCCTTGATCGACATCGGCACGTGATAGGCGTCCGACGTAGCGACGATCACCGCCTCGAGCTCCGGATCGGCGAGCATCTCGTCATAATCGCCATACATCTTTTCCGGTTCGTAGGTGGCGCCCATGCGCGCGAGCAGGTCCGGCGCGGCGTCGCAGATCGCGTAGAGATCGGCATTGCTCGCCTTCACGCAGGATTCCAGATGCGCGAACTGCGCGATCGGCCCGCAGCCGAGCACACCGACACGAAGGCGACGGTCTTGTTTGCGGATCATCGTTCAGGCCCCGTAGCCGCGCATGGTCTGGCGGTTGGTCTTCACGGCCCCAGCCGGATCGGCGGCGGCCGCCTCGGACTCCTCCTCCAGCACCAGCCAGCCGTTGAAGTTGGGCGCGGCGCTAGCGATCTCGATCACCTTCGCCGTGTCGCAGACGCCCTTGCCGAGCATCGCCCAGGTTCCGGTCGCGTCGACGTCCTTCAGGTGCACATAGCGGATGCGGTCGCGATAGGTGGTGAGCGTGTCGGCCATGTCCTTGTGCCCGCGCAATATGTGGCCGGTGTCCGGCACCCAGCCGGCCAGCGAGGCGTCGATCAGGGAGAAGATCCGGTCATAGTCGGCACGATCGAAGAGCAGCGTGTTGTGGTGCGAGCTCGGATGCACTGCGACCTGGACACCGGCCTTGCGGCCGAGTTCGCCGGCCTTGTTGTAGACTTCCGCCGCGATCGCGAACTTGTCGTCACGCGCGCCGTCGGAGACGACGGTCGCCGAGCCCATCGACACCAGCGCGCCGGGAAAGGCGGCGGCGAAATCGATCCAGCGTTTGGCGGTGTCGAGGTCGGCGCCGATCTTGTCCTTCAGCGTGAAGCCGCTCTTCGAACCGAAGGCGAAGGAGACGAGCGTCAGGCCGGATGACCGCAGCGCCGCGGCGAACTCTCCCGGCTTGCCGGCGTAGCGGCCGATCATCGTGTCGGTGATCTCGATGCCGGCATAGCCGCCATCGGCGATCGCCTTGAGCAGGTCGTCGGGGCCGCCGGCAAAACGGTCTCCAAGCATTTCCCAGGTGAAGGTCTGGCAGCCGACTTTGAGGTATTTCACGTTCATCCTTTCATTCCTTGATTCCACCTGCGTAGGCCCTGCCAGCAGAGAAGGTCCAATCCATCGATTTCGATCCGCGGCCTAGACCGTCAGTTTTCCGTGGGATCGACATCCTACTTGACCGAGCCCGCTGTCATGCCGGCGAGGAAGAACCTCTGGGCAACGAGGTAGATGAGCAGGAGCGGTAGCGAGCCGAGCACGCTCATCGCCATCATCTGGTTCCATTCGAAGGCGTGCTGCCCCATCAACAGTTGGATGCCGATCGGCACGGTGCGCATGGATGTTGACTTCGTCAGCGTCAGCGCAAAGAGAAATTCGTTCCAGCACAACAGGAAGGTATAGACGGACGTCGCCACGATACCAGGCAGTGAAATCGGCACGATCACCCGCCAGAGCGCTGTCCAACTGGTGCCGCCGTCGACAGCCACCGCTTCATCGAGATCGCGGGGCAAGGTGTTCAGATATCCCGTCATCAGCAGGATCGCGTAGGGCAGCGTAAACACCAGATAGGTCAGGATCAGTGCGACGTAGGTGTCGAAGATGCCGTAGGAGACGACAAGCCCGAAGAAGGGGATCAGAAGCGTGATCGGCGGAATCGTCTGCGTGCTGATGATGAGTGTGTTCAGGCTGCCCTTGCCGCGGAAGTTGAAGCGGCTGAACCCATAGGCCGCCAGCAACGCGATCAGCACCGTCAGCACGGTCACCGCTCCAGCCACGAAGTAGCTGTTGAAGAAGAAGCGCAGCTTTACCGGATCGCCAAGGATGGCTGCATACGCCTCCAGCGTGAAGGCCTTCGGCAGGATGGTTGGTGGCAGGGCAAAGATTTCGGTATTCGATTTGAACGAACTGCTCAGCATCCAGTAGATCGGGAAGGCTGCGAAAAAGAGCCCCGCTGCAAGCGCTGCATGGAGCGCGACGGTGATCAGCCTGTCTTTCGGCGTGTGCCTTTTCCTCATGGTGACTACCGAGCCTTTTGATAACGGATGTAGAACAGCGTAAGGCCGAGCGAGATCAACAAGATGACCACGGCGCTCGCCGACGCCTGCGACAGGTTGTAGCTCGAAAATGCCAGCTTGTACGTGTAGGTGCTGAGGACCTCGGTCGAGTAGATCGGGCCGCCGCCCGTCGTTATCCAGATCAACGGAAAGACCTGCATGGTCCAGATGAAGTCGAGCAGCGAGATGCTTATGATGATCGGCATCAGCTGCGGGATGGTGATGAAGATCAGCTTCTGGTAGGCCTTCGCCCCGTCGATATCGGCGGCCTCGTAGAAATCCTTGGGAATGCCCTGCAGGCCTGCGAGCAGGCTGACCATGAAAAGCGGGTAGCCCGCCCAGATATTGGCGAAGGTGACGGCATGCAGCGCGGTCTCGGGCGAGGAAAACCACTCGACCTTGGAACCGATGATGCCCATCTGCATGAGAATGCTGTTCACGACACCGTTCGGCTCAAGCAGCAGGCGCCAGATCACCGCGATGATCACCGCGGTGAACAGCCAGGGCAGTATGTAGAGCACGCGCAGGATATTGCGCAGCCTCGGATTGATGCGGTCGCTGTTCAGCATGAGCGCGAAGACCATGCCGATGGTCATGTGGAAAACGACACTCATGCATGTGAAGTAGAGCGTGTGCCACAGCGAGGCCCAGAACACCGGATCGTCGAAGATCGCCTGGTAGTGTTTCAGTCCGGCAAAGGATGGGTCACGACGCAGCACCGCGCTGTTCTGGAAGGAATAGCCAATCACCGTCACCATCGGCAGGAGCATCAGAAGGCCGATAATGAGCAGCGAGGGCGACAAATAGAGGTAGGGTGCGACCGCTCGTTTCAGCTTGTGGTGGGAGCGCTTTTGCCGGGTCATATGCCAACCTTGGGATACGCCTTCAAGAGAAGGTAAGCTTCGGAAACAGGGCCATCTCAAATTGCCGATCCGTTGTTGCCGGGTGGCCTGCCCGAAGTCGGGCCACCCGGTCGAAGATAGCAAACGGGGAACAGGCCGATCAAAATTTCGCCATCCAGCCCTTCTGGGCGGCCGCGGCCGCCTGTTCCGGAGATTGCCCGCCGGTGAGCATCTTCTGGGCTTCCACGTCGAACTGGGTCATCAGGTCTTCAGCCACCGGCAGGCCCGTGAACTCGTTGGCGAGATAACCGGTCTTGAAGATTTCGAAAGCCTTGCCGAAAGCCTTGTCCGAGGTCACGAAATCGGGCTTGGCGTTGACGTTGCCCGGGAAGGCGTTTGCAAGCGACACGAGCTTGGCGTTCACCTTCTCGCTCATCAGGTACTGGACGAGTTTCCAGGCCTCTTCCTGATGTTTCGAGCCCGCTGAGATGCCGATGCCCCAGGAGGCATAGGGAAGGCCGCGCTTGCCGCTGTAGTTCTCCACGACCGGGACCGGGATGAGGTCGAAGTTCAGCTTGGGATTGCGTTTGCGGATGAGGTTCACATGCGCGAGCGAGTCGATCATCATCCCGACCCGGTCGTTGACGAACTCCTCGACCTTTTCTTGTTCGGTCTTGGTGGCGATGCCGGGCGAGATGGTGCCGGCGTCGTTGAGCGATTTGACGAAGGTGAGCATATCCACCACGGGTTTGCCCTCGAGGGCGGGCTTGCCGTCCGCCATCATGGATTGACCCGATGCCCAGACCCACGACATCATGTCGTTCTGGACACCGGACGGCGTTTGCAGCGACAGCGGCAGCACCCAGCCATACTGGTTCTTGTCGGCATGGGTCATCTTCTTGGCGGCTTCGAGGAACTCAGCGCGGGTCGACGGCAGCTTGGTGACGCCCGCCTGGGCGGCGAGGTCCAGATTCACGAAGACCGGATAGACGAACGAAGCCACGGGAAACATCACCGCCTTGCCGTCAACCTTGATGATATCGGCGACCTGGCTCTTGTCGAAGCCGCTCGCATCCATCATCGGGTTCATGTCGGCCAGCGCGTTCTGCGCGTTCAGATTGTTCACCCAGGCGCCGTCGAGACCGACGACGTCGCTGAGCGTTCCGGTTGCCGCACCGACCGAAATCTGGTCTCGCGTGGTCGCATAGGGGCCGCTGACCAGCGTCACCTTGATGCTGGGGTTTGCGGCCTCGAAATCATCCATGATTTTCCGCAAGGAGCCGGCCGGTAATTCGGGCTCCCACCACTGGGTGAATTCCAGCGTCGTGTCCGCCATGGCGCCGGTTGCGCCGAGCAACCATGCGGCCGCGGCCATTTTCAGCATCGCGGGTCGTATCCGAAACGTCATTTTCTCCTCCTTCTTTAAGATCGGTCGCACAATGCGGACGATCGTCTGGTTTATTCAGAAGTCTTCATTCGCAGGCGCCTCGCTCTCGCCTGCCGGCTCTGCCGCAGATCTTCAGATCGCCAGATGCGTCTCGGGATCGAAGAAATGGAGCTTGGTATCATCCAGGGCCAACCGGATTTCCGAGCCGGCGTGGACCACGCTGACCGGTTCGAATTTCGCCACCGCATTCGACGCCAGGCCGAAATCCTGCGCCGCGTCCGGGTCGCCGGAGTCCACCCGGACCGCGCCGATGTTCAGATGGACGATATGTTCGGACCCGAGTTCCTCGATCGAGGTCACCTTTGCCGGTATCGTCTGATACTTGCGGCCGGATTCCAGGCTGCTATCATAGAGATCCTCCGGTCGGATCCCGAACACGACCTTGCGCCCCGCATACGACCTCAAGCCCGGCCTGCGCACGAAGGCTGCATCCTGCAGCCGGATGGCGAAGGTGCCGGACATCAGTTCGTCGCCCGTCAGGGTCGCCTCGAAAAGGTTCATCGAAGGAGACCCGATGAAGCCGGCAACGAAGGCGTTCACCGGCGATTCATAGAGCCTCTTGGGTGTGTCGACCTGCTGCAGCACGCCGCCCTTCAATACCGCGACCCTGTCCCCCATCGTCATCGCTTCGGTTTGGTCGTGGGTCACGTATATGGTCGTTACGCCGAGTTGCTTTTGCAGGCCGGTGATTTCGGCGCGCATTTGCACGCGCAGTTTCGCGTCCAGATTGGAAAGGGGTTCGTCCATGAGAAAGGCGGCCGGCTCGCGTACCATGGCGCGGCCCATGGCAACCCTTTGACGCTGTCCGCCTGAAAGGTTCGCGGGTTTGCTGTCCAGCAGAGACGTCAGCTGAAGGGTTTTGGCGATCTCGTCCACGCGCTTCTTGCGCTCGGCCTTCGGCTTGCCTGCCAGCCGCATCGAAAAGGCGATGTTTTCGAACACCGTCATATGTGGATAGAGCGCGTAGCTCTGGAAGACCATCGCGATGTCGCGGTCCTTGGGCGGCATGTCGACGACGTCCACTCCGCCGATGCGAAGGCTGCCGCTGGTGATGTCCTCCAATCCCGCGATCATTCGCAACGCGGTGGATTTGCCGCAGCCGGACGGCCCGACGAGAATCAAAAACTCACCGTCCTCGACCGACAGGTTCAATTGGTCGATTGCGTGAAAATTGTTCCCGTAGGTCTTGCAGATATTCTCAAGAATGACTTCTGCCATCTTCCTCCCTCCACAAGTCTAAGCCACTGATTTTTATAATTATCCTCGGCTTGTGTTCACCTGTGAGATATTTCCTCGGATAGGCTATGTTCCTGTATCGAGCTGCGCATGTTTCAGTTCGACTGCTGACGGAGCGCCCGTCGATGCCAGGAGTTCCGTGACCTGGTCGTCGGTCGGAAGCGCCTCGCGCCCGCCACGCCCCGTTATCGAAAGAGCCGCCGCCGCGGCCGCGAATGCGACCCGGCCTGCGATGTCGGCTCCGCGCGTCAATGCATGGGCATAGGCGCCGTGAAAGCAGTCGCCGGCGCCGGTCGAGTCGACGACGGCAACCCCGTGCGGAGGCAGGTGCCAGAGCCCTGTCTCGTTGCGTCCGCGATAATAGACGCCTCTGCCGCCATCGGTCAGAACCACGGCGGACCGCGACGGCAACCACAATGCATCGAGCATCTCGGCGGGCGATCGGCGGCCCGTGGCAGCCCGCGCGAAGCCGAGGGGGAGAATGAGATGGTCGCAGAGCGCGATCAGCCTCTCGGTGACTGGCCCGCCGCTCCATTCGATATCGCCGAGGATCGCAAGGCCGAGATCGCGGGCCCGAGCCACGACATCCAACGACCGGATCGCGTAGCTATCGACGATCAGGACGGTCGCGCGGCCGAGGACCTCGTCCGGAAAGTCCGGCGCGGTGCCCAGCATCGCGTCGTCGTCATACGCGATGAAACGCTCCCCATCCGAGCCGACGGTGATCCGCGAGCGCACCGGGCATGCGTGCGGGTGGCGCGGCGCGAATGCGGTTTCAACGCCGCTCGCAACGAGATCGCACAGCGTGGCGTCGTCCGCGGCACTGCCCAGCCATCCGACGAACCCGGCGGTTCCGCCGAGCCGCGCGACGGCGGCAAGGGCTGTCGCGACATTTCCCCCGAAAGCGCGGGCGCTTTGCAGAACCTTCCCCTTGCCCGCCGACAACGGCTGATCGACATAGACGATGTCGTCGATCGCGATAGCGCCGAAGCCGAGGATTGAAGGGACGGTGGGCATCGGTCAGGCACCCGCCTTCGCCAGGGCGTCTTCTGCCGAAAGCCCGTCATGGATGACGCCCCGGAAGGCAAGCGCTGCCTTCTGCGGATCGCCATGCCCCCAGAGATTGCGGCCCACCACGGCACCGCGCGCGCCGGCACGGATGGCGTCCGCCGTCTGCTGAAGGGCGCCGAGCAGCGTATCGGTCTTCGGACCACCCGCGATCACAACCGGAACCGGGCAGGTCCGGACGGTCTCCCGGAACGACTCGAAATCGCCCGTGTAGCCGATCTTGATCACGTCAACGCCGGACTCGTAGCCGATGCGCGCCGCATAGGCGATCTCGTCAGGGGTGAAGACGATCTTTGCTCCGTCGGTGAAATCGCGAGGGTAGATATGCGCCACCACCGGCATGCCGTAGCGGGCCGCCGCATTCACCGAATCGGTCAGCCAGCGTATGTACTTGCCCTCGGTCGCGCCACGCACCGGGATGGCCACGGCCAACGCATCGGCGCCCGCGCGTACCGCATCCTCGGGAGTTGCAATCAACTCACTGATGCGATCGTCCGGGGTGAAGCAGCCAGCCTGGATCACCAGCGAAGCCTTGCCCGCGTATTGCGGCCACAGATGGCGGGCGGTGCCAGGCTGGATGCTGACGTAGTCGGGTTTGCCCACCATGACGCGCGCGAGCGCGCCCGGCAGGTCGGCAAGACCGCCTTTGCGCACGTCGCCATAGCCGACAAAGTGGTCGACCGCGCCTCCAAAAAGATTCCCCGATGGATGCGAGAAGAGGCGTGCAAGACGCACCTTGGTTCCTAGGCTCATGAGTGCAAAATTCCCCAATCGTTTGATTTCGAAATCCTGAACTCAGTGTTTGCGAAAGAAATGAGAAATGCAATCTTTCGAAAGCTTTCGAATTCGCGTATTTTTGGCAAGGTGAGCCGAGGCCGGAGCGGTTGCTTGGCGCAGGGAGGCAAGGGCAGGGCAATGTTGTCGGAGCAGAGACGCCAATCGATCCTGAGCGAGGTGCAACGCAGCGGACAGGTTCGCACGAAGGACCTGTCGGACGGTTTTGGCGTGTCCGAGGTCACGGTGCGCTCCGACCTCGAGATACTGGACCGCAAGGGACTGCTGACCAAGACCCGTGGAGGGGCGGTGACCCGGACCACCGATTCGACCACGGCCGCGTTCGCCCGGCGGATGCAAACCAACCTCGATGCAAAGATGCGCATCGCCCGGGCGGCGGTAGACCTGTTCGAGGACAACCAATCGGTCATCTTCGACGGCGGCTCGACATTGATGCAGGTTGCCATGCAGTTACCGCCGCTCAGCAATGTCGTGGTCGCGGCCACGGCCATGAATATCGTGCAGCATCTGATGCATCGTCCCGGACTCGACGTTCACATGATCGGCGGCCGGGTCTATCCCGACACGGTGAGCACGCTGATCACCGATGCCGACACGGCTCTCGGCGGCTTGGTGGCGCATCAGGTCTTTGTTGGAGCGCATGCGATAGACTCGTCGCTGGATGTGGTCGACGTGAACGAAGACATGGCGCGAACGAAGCGAAACCTCGTTCGCATGGCCCGGCGCGTCGTCCTCCTCGCGGATTCGAGCAAATGGGGCGTCAGCGGGACCTCCAAGGCATTTTCGCTGTCGGCCGTCGATGTGGTGATCACCGACGATGGCCTGCCCGGTCCGATGCGCAGCCAGCTCGATAGGATCGGGGCCAAGGTGATCTATGCCTGAACCCGTCGCGGTCCCTGACCGCGACGACAAAATCCAATGCGCGCATGACCCACGGGCTTGGTGCCGGCCGTCGGCCGTTTTTTCATGTCAGTCATTTTCTCCTCCTCAAGGCTGGCGGCCTCCGACGCTGCGCCAGCGTTTTCACATGCTCTATAAAAATTTTACGCGCGTCAAGATTTAAAATGCGCTATAGCGAGTCACGAAAATTGTCCGCCGCCATTGCGGCGGGCTGTCTCGGGCGCTGCCGCATTGGGAGGTCGAAAGGAAAATGCAAGCAAAATCAGGGGAAAAGCTCGGCATCGGCGTTGTCGGCTGCGGTAACATATCGATGACCTATCTGCGCAACGCGGCACTTTTTTCCGGTGTGGAATTGCGCGCCTGCGCCGATATTTCCGCCGACATGGCCGCCTTGCGCGCCAAGGACTATGGCATCCGCGCGCTCGGCGTCGATGCGCTGCTCGCCGATCCGGAGGTCGATCTCGTCCTCAACCTCACCATTCCCTCGGCGCATTTCGACATCTCGTTTTCGGCGCTCTCGGCCGGAAAACATGTCTTCACCGAAAAACCTCTCGCGACCTCGGCCAGCGATGGCCGCCGGCTGGTCGCCGAGGCGGCCAAGCGCGGTTTGCTGCTGGGCTCGGCACCCGACACCTTTCTCGGCGCCGCCGGGCGCCGGGCGCGCCGGCTGATGGACCAGGGCGCGATCGGCCGCGCCGTGACCGGCACCGCCTTCATGATGGGGCGCGGCATGGAGCACTGGCATCCCAATCCGCAATTCTACTACCAGCCGGGCGGCGGTCCGGTCTTCGATATGGGGCCTTATTATCTGACCATGTTGGTCAACCTGCTCGGTCCGGTCGCCCGCGTCATGGCGATGGCGACGCGTGGCCAGGAGGAGCGGCTGATCACCGCCGAGGGGCCATACAAGAACACCAGTTTCAGGGTCGGCACGCCGACCAACATCCTGTCGCTGCTCGAATTCCGCTCCGGCGCCACCGTCGCCTTCGGTGCGTCCTGGGATGTCTTCAGGCACTCCAACCATCCGATCGAGCTGCACGGCACGGAAGGCTCGCTCAGGCTGCCCGACCCCGACACCTTCGGCGGCACCGTCTCGCTGTCGGCGCGCGGCGACGACTGGAAGGATTTTGCCAGCGAGAACGAGCTCTACGGCGCGCGCAACTGGCCCTATGCCGGGCCGGACCGCGCCAACTACCGCATGCTCGGCGTCGCCGACCTGGCGCGGTCGCTGGCGGAAGACAGGAGGCCGCGCGCATCCGGCGAGCTTGCGCTGCACGTGCTGGAGATCATGGAAGCGATCCTCGCCTCCGGCGAGAGCCGCAACTTTGTCGCCGTCGTCGGCACGGTCGACCAGCCGCCGCTTCTCGGCGAGGATGAGGCGGCGAGCCTGCTTGCCTGAGGCGCCGCGTTCGCCCCGTGAGAGTTCGAGCGGGCTTCCGGCCGATATCAGGCCGACTGACGCATCACCAGCGTCGCGTCGAGGTTGACCTTCGGCGCGACGGTCGTGCCGTCTTCGTCGAGCAGGGTAAGCAGCGTTTCGACGCTGCGGCCGGCCATCGCCGCAAAATCCTGCGCCATGGTGGTGAGCGCCGGGCAAGTGTAGCGGCTGAGCGGATGGTCATCGTGGGCTGCGACGCGCAGGTCGCAATCGGCCTTTCGGCCCACCTTCAGCCCCTTCGAGAAGGCCGCCGCCATCACGCCGAAGGCGAGGCGGTCATTGGCGCACAGGATCGTCTTGCCCGGCAGGCCGCCATTGCCGAGCATCTTCTCCGTCTGCTCGTAGCCGATCCGTTCGAACTCCCACGTGTAGTCCTCGATGTTGCCGAACACGGCCGGCTCCTGTCCGAGCCGCTTCATGGCATCGATATAGCTTTCCACCCGCTCGCGCGAATTGTGGTTGACGTGCGGGATGTCGAAATAGACCGGGGCGTCGCCCGAGCGGCAAAGGTAGTCGACGATGGTCGACATGCTCTGCACATTGTTGTTGCCGACGAAAGGCGTGTCGCCTTCGAGATAGGTGTCGAAATAGACGATCGGGATCGCCTGCGTCAGCTTCTCGATCGCCCGCTGGTCCGAACGCCGTCCGAGCGGCGCAATCAGCGCGCCCGAAACCTTCAGCGACAGGATGGTTCGAGTCGCTTCCGCCTCGAGCTCGCTCGACCCGTGCGAGGAAATGACGATCGGCCAATAGCCTTCGTCGCGCAGCCGGAGCTCGATGCGGCTGACCATCTCGGAATAGAAGGGATCGGTCACCGTCGGCACGACGATGCCGATGCTGCGGGTGCGCTTGCGGTTGAGATTGCGCGCGAACAGATTGGGCTGGTAGTCGGACGAGCGCAGCGCATCCTCGATGCGTTTTCTCGTCGCCGGCTTGACGCTGGTCGGATCGTCGAAATACTTCGACAAAGTCGGCCTGGAGACGCCGCAGGAACGGGCAAAATCCTCCATTGTCTTATGCGTCATCGGCATTCAAATCCTCGCGACATGGAATCTTGCTCCCATGCGCTACCCGGTGCCTACATACGGTGCGCCGGCGCGCGACTGCAAGCTGAAACTTTACAGACAACTTTGCAAGTTTCAACGCGCTTTGTGAAATTATTCCACGCGTAAATTTATTAATTGACGTGAAAAACCCAAGGCCGTATTCAATTTTTGATATCTGCGGTGATCCAGAGAACGGACTCCGCGGACGAATGCCGGGAGGACATGGATGAAGAAGGTGGTCTCAGCCGGCGAGATCCTCGTCGAGATCATGGCCGAGCGCATCGGCCAGAGCTTTCTCGAGCCCGGACCGCTGGTCGGACCGTTCCCATCCGGCGCGCCGGCGATCTTCATCGGCCAGGCGGCGGCGCTCGGCCAGCCCGCCGGTCTCATCGGCGCCGTCGGCAACGACGATTTCGGTCAAGTGAACATCGACCGGCTCAGCGCGCTCGGCGCCGACGTTTCGGCGATCGCGGTCCATGAGGGCCATGCCACCGGTACCGCCTTCGTCACCTATCGGCCCGATGCTTCCAGGCATTTCGTTTTCAACATCCGCAACAGCGCCGCCGGCCTGCTGGAGATGGACGACGCGGCCAAGCGACTCTTGGCCAGCGCCGACCATGTCCATGTCATGGGCTCCTCGCTGTTTTCCGACGGCGCCACCGAAGTCGCGCTCGCCGCGATCGCGGCGGTGAAGGCCAAGGGCGGCACCGTGTCCTTCGATCCCAACATCCGCCGCGAGATCATGCAGGCTTCCGGCATGCGTCAGGCGCTCGACAAAGTGCTGGCGCAGACCGATGTCTTCCTGCCCAGCGGCAACGAGTTGTTTCTATTTTCCTCGGCGGGCGACGAGCAGGGCGCGGTTGGCGAACTGTTGGGGCGAGGCATCTCCTGTGTCGTGCTGAAGAAGGGTGCGGAAGGCGCTGCCTATCACGACCGGCAAGGCACGGTCGCAATGCCAGGCTTTGCCGTCGAGGAAGTCGATCCGACCGGCGCCGGCGATTGCTTCGGCGCCGCCTTTGTTTCCTTCTGGCTGCGCGGCGGCGCTCCGGTCGAGGCGCTGCGCATCGCCAATGCCTGCGGCGCGCTTGCCGTCACCCGCAAGGGGCCGATGGAAGGCATTCACCGGCTCGCCGATGTCGAGGCCTTTATCGCCAAGGCAGGGCCACGCGCATGAGCGCCGCCACGACAAGATTCGCAGGGATCTCCGCGCGCCGCCTGGCAGGCGGCAAGGGCGGCATCGCTTCGATCTGTTCGGCGCATCCGCTGGTGATCGAAGCGACGCTCCGCCATGGTGCAGCGCATGGCACCGATGTGCTGATCGAGGCGACATGCAACCAGGTCAACCACGAGGGCGGCTATACCGGCATGACGCCGGCCGCTTTTCGCGCTTTCGTCGAGGCGCATGCAGGCAAGACCGGCTTTCCGCACGACCGGCTGATCCTTGGCGGCGACCATCTCGGCCCGAATCCGTGGAAGCACCTGCCCGCGGCGCAAGCGATGCGGAAGGCTGCGGCAATGATCGACGCCTATGCCGGCGCCGGCTTCACCAAGCTGCATCTCGACACCAGCATGGCCTGCGCCAACGATTCCGTCGCGCTCGCCGACGAGACGATCGCCGCGCGCGCGGCCGATCTTGCGGCGGCCGCCGAGGCGGCGGTCGCGCGCACCGGAGGCCAGAAACCCGTCTACATCATCGGCACCGAAGTGCCGGTGCCCGGCGGCGCGCTGGAAGCGCTCGATCATATGCATGTGACCGAACCGGCCGATGCGCTGCGCACCGTTGAGGTCCATCGACAGGCCTTCTCCCGCCTCGGCCTCGATGCCGCCTTCGCCCGCGCCATCGGTGTCGTCGTCCAGCCCGGCGTCGAGTTCGGCAATGCCGACATCATCGCCTATGCGCCTCAGAAGGCGACGAAGCTGGTGGCATCGCTGGAGAGCATGCCGCAATTCGTCTTCGAGGCGCATTCGACCGACTATCAGCCGGCGGAAGCGTTGGCCGCGTTGGTGCGCGACGGCTTTGCCATCCTCAAGGTCGGCCCCTGGCTCACCTTCGCATTGCGCGAGGCGCTCTATGGCTTGAGTTCCATCGCCGATCAGCTGGCAGCCCACCCATCGCGCGAAAACCTGCCGGCGGCAATGGAGCGCCTCATGCTGGCCTCGCCCGGCAATTGGCAGAAGTACTATCCGGGCACGCCCGACGAGCAGCGCCTGCAGCGACATTTCTCCTTCAGCGACCGCATCCGCTACTACTGGCCGTCTCCAGACGCGCAGCATGCCGTCGAAGCGCTGCTGGCCGCACTTGGCGACCGGGAGATTCCGCGCCCGCTAATCAGCCAGTATCTCGGGCATCTCGATGCCGAGGTCGGCGCCGGCCGGATCAAGCCGACCGCACACGAGCTTCTGATCGGCAGCATCACGCGCGTCCTCGACATCTATCGCGACGCCACGAACCTGTAAGACCGGTCGGTTGCAGCAGCTGCGTTGGTCGTTGCCACGCTCGGCAAAGCACGGACCTTCAAGATCTTGCAAAAAATCTTCTACGTCGCGTTCCGTTTCGATCCTTCGGGTCGTCCTTGGTGTGTCCGAACGGAAGGAGCATCACAATGGCCCGGATGGTCGTAATCTACCCGACACCGAAGGACGTGGAGGCATTTGACCGACATTACTTCGAAATCCACGTACCACTCGCCAAGAAGATTCCAGGTCTCAGGAAATACGAAGTCAGCGACGGCCCCATCGCGACGCCGGTAGGAAGTTCCAATATCCATCGGATTGGAACGCTGTATTTCGACGACCTTGCGGCAATCGAAAAGGCGTTCGCAAGTCCGGAGGGACGGGCGGCCGGGGCGGATCGCCGAATCTACGCACCTGATGACTCGGGCGTCCAGATGTTCCTTTTCGACAACAGGGAAGTCTGACCCGGATCGTCTGACAGCAGTCTAGTACACCGGCGTCGCCATATGCCGGGGCGCCGGCCATTCGGCCGTGATCTCGGGCTGCACCGGCCGTTCGAGATAGGTCGACAGCACAACATAGCTCCGTGTCGAAACCACCCCGGGTGTCTCGTAGATGCGCGACAGCAGACCTTCGAGCGCGCGTGTGTCCTCGGTGCGCACCTTGAGCAGCATGCAGGTATCGCCGGCGACCGAATGGATTTCCTCGACTTCCGGGCATTCCGAAATCGCCATCAGCTCCGGTGTCTTGCCCCAGCCTCTTGTGTCGATATGCACGAAGGCAAGCAGCGGCTTCTTCACCGCCTTCGGATCGATGATCGCCGAGGTGGCGCGGATGGCGCCGCTGCGCCTGAGCCGCTTCACCCGTTCATGCGCCGCCGGCGGCGACAGGCCGACGCGCTCGCCGAGCTCGGCATAGCTGATGGTCGCGTCATCGACCAGCGCACCTAATATTTTTCGGTCGATCGGGTCGACCTCGCGGGCAGGTTGCCTGTTCCGCTGAACGTCATCTGTTTCTGCGTCCATATGGAAGTTCTCCATTGATGCTGAATTCAATTCGGCCATTATGGAGATATGTCGAACAGTGATCAATCAGCAATTCTGACTGCGGCGCCGCGCGCGCCCATCCCGGCGGCCGCTTATCTGCTTACCGGCTGCATCGCCGTCATCGGCTCCAACTCGCTGGTTCTCGGACCGATCGCGCCCGCTGTCGCGGCATCGTTCGGGACAAGCGTGCCCGCGGTGATGACGGCGGCCGCCGCCTTCGGCCTTGGCACATCGGCCAGCGCGCTTTTTCTCGCCCGCTACATCGACAGGATCGGCGCGCGCCGGATGCTGCAGGGCGCTTTGCTTTTGCTTGCGCTGGCGCTGGTGGCAAGCGCGCTCGCGCCGACGGTGACGGCGCTGGTGGCGGCCCAGCTTGTTGCCGGCGTTGCCGCTGGCATCGCCATGCCGGCGATCTATGCCAGTTCGGCGGCGATCGCGCCGCCCGGCCGCGAGAGCGGTACGATCGGCGTCGTGTTGACCGGCTGGACGCTCTCTATGGTCGCCGGCGTCTCGCTGTCAGCCGTGCTGGCCGATCTCATCCATTGGCGCGCCGTCTTCGCCACTGTCGCGCTTCTCGCCGGAACCGCCGTCGCAGGTCTGACGATGAGCTCGCTGCGCGACACCAGGAAGAGCGGTCCCGCACCTTCGCCGCTTGGCGCGCTGGCCGTGCCTGGGATCATTCCGCTTCTCATCGCCTGCGGCGCCTTCATGACCGCCTTTTACGGCGTCTACGGCTATCTCGGCGACCACCTCCACAAAGACCTCGGCGAGCCGGTCAGCGCCAACGGCCTCGCGGCAATCGCTTACGGCCTCGGCTTCGGCGCGGCCGCATTGCTCGACGGCATCATCGACCGTCTCGGCGCGCGTCGCGTCATGCCCGTCGCCTATCTGCTGGTCGCCGCCGTCTATGTCGCTATGGCCTTGGTTAGCGGTGGCTTCGGCCCGCTGATGGCGACGATCGCCGCCTGGGGCCTGGCCAACCATTTCGGGCTTAACGTGCTTGTGATGCGACTCACCGCGCTCGATCCCGCGCGGCGCGGCACCATCATGGGCCTGAACAGCGCGGTCACCTATCTCGCGGTCACCGTCGGCACCGCCGGTTTCGGTCCGCTCTACACAGGCCTCGGTTTCGCCAACTGCGCCCTGATCGCCGTCCTGCTGATGCTGGTGGCGGCATCGGCCGCGGCATGGCGCTCGGGTAATCGCCAATAGGCTTGCGTCTTCGCTCACTCCTTCGCTAAGGCTGGCTTCCGAACCGCACCCGGAGCGACGATGAAGACGACGCTCGAGATTACCGCCGAGCCCTTGCCTCGGGACCTCGCTTTTCTCGGCGAGAGCCTCACCGCTTTCAATGACGGCGATGTCGGCGCTTCAGCCCGGAAGGCGCTCGCCGTCTTCGTGCGCGATGATGCCGGAGCGATCGTCGCCGGCATATCCGGCTACACCGCCTGGGGCTGGCTCTATGTGCAGTGGCTCTGGGTCGATGAAAAGCTGCGCGGCCGGCGCATCGCCGCCGGCATGCTGGATGCCGCCGAGCGGGAAGCGCTGGCGCGCGGCTGCAAGGCCGCCTGGATCGACACTTTCAACCCGACCGCCGCCAAGGTCTATCAGCGCCAGGGCTACCAGCCGTTCGGTACGCTTCCCGACTTTCCGGTCGGCCGTAGCCGCATCTTCCTGCAGAAGCATCTGGCTTCAACCTGATCAGCCGGCCAGTCGGCCGCCGCGCATCGGCTGCGGCACGCCGGTGGTGCTCGGAAAGCTGATTGGCAGGCCGCGCAACACGCGCACCGCCAGGAAGGCGAAGCATTCCGCTTCCACCGCATCGCCCTTCCACCCTAGCGTCTCGGCCTGGACCACTTCGACGCGAGCGCGGCTCTCAAGCATCGCCATCATCGTCGGATTACGGCGGCCGCCGCCGCTGACCGCCAGCCGCTTCGGCCGGCGCGGCAACAGGTCGAGCGCCTTGCCGACAGCCGAGACGGTGAAGGCCGTCAGCGTGGCAGCCCCATCCTCCGCGCCGAGCCCCTCGGCCATCGCCGCCGTGAAATCGAAGCGGTCGAGCGACTTCGGGTAAGGTTTCGAGAGATAGGGATGCTGCAGCAGCCGCTCGAGCCTTGCCTCGTCGACAGTGCCTGCGGCTGCGAGCTTGCCGTCGCGGTCCATCTCGCCGAGGCCCTTCGACTTGATGAAATCGTTGACCGGCGCATTGGCCGGTCCGGTGTCGAAGGCGACGATTGCGTCCTTGCCGTCCCACCAGGTGATGTTGCCGACGCCGCCGAGATTGAGCACGGCGGTGTCGCCGCTGGCGTCGGCCTCCTTGAGCAGCGCCGCGTGATAGGCGGCTGCGAGCGGCGCGCCTTGCCCGCCGGCGGCCACATCGGCCGAGCGGAAGTCATAGGCAACCTTGGTGCCGAGAAGCGAAGCCATCAGTCCCCCGTCGCCGAGCTGGCGCGTCCGGCCGATCCGTCCCGGCTGAGGGGCACGATGCAGCACGGTCTGGCCGTGGAAACCGACGACGCCGATATCGGCCATGCTCATGCCATGGCTCTCGACCAGATCCCTGACCGCGGCTGACTGAGCGCGCGTCAGCGCCTCCTCGGCCTCGCGGAAGATCGCCGGCTCCGGCCCTTCGAAATTCCAGGCGCGCGCCTGGCGCAGCGTCTCTTCGAGCATGCTGCGGATCGATTGCGGGTACGGCGCAAGCGTATAGGTGCCGAAGTCGGCGATGCGCTCGCCATCGGTCTTGATCAGCGCCACGTCGATATTGCCGTCGAGCACCGTGCCGGTCATCAGCCCGACGGCCCAGATTGGTTCCATGGTCGCTCCTCGAATCGCCGTTGAACCACGTGTCGGACGGATCGGTCCGACAGGCAAGTCTTTCGCCGCAGTCAGCGAAGCCCCGCATCCCTTCACGGCTTTTTGCGTCGAACGGTGAAAATCGAGCAACGCCGTTCTTGCCTCCTGCCGCGGAAGGCGCGAGCCTGTGCGACCGTCGGCACCGGCCGAACGTCACATCGCAAGGAGGAAACGACATGGCAGCCAATGTCGCGGTGATCGCAGGCGCTGGATCTGGCCTCAGCGCCTCGCTGGCGCGGCTCCTCGGCGAGGAGGGCTATCGCGTCGTCCTTGCCGCCCGCAATATCGACAAGCTCGCGGCGCTGGTTGAGGAGACCGGCGCGCAGGCGGTGGAAACCGACGTGTCGGATGCCGCCTCGGTGGCACGGCTGTTTGAGGCGGCCGACAAGGCCGGCCCGCTCGAAATTGCCGTCTTCAATGCCAGCGGGCGCACGCGCGGCCCGATCGCCGAGCTCGATCCCGCGGCGGTCAAGCAGGCCCTGCTCGTCGGTGCCTATGGCGGCTTCCTCGTCGGCCAGCAGGCGGCGCGCCGGCTCGTTGCGCGCGGCTCAGGTTCGATCCTGTTCACGGGCGCGACCGCAAGCCTCAAAGGGTTCTCCGGCTCGGCCGGTTTCGCCATGCCGAAATTCGGGCTACGCGGACTGGCGCAGTCGATGGCGCGCGAGCTCAGCCCCAAAAACATCCACGTCGCGCATTTCATCATCGACGGCCAGATCGAACCGCCCGGACAGGCGGCCGATCCCGATCGTCCCGATCGCCGCCTGTCGCCCGACGCAATCGCCGAGACCTATCTCGCGGTCCATCGCCAGCATCGCAGCGCCTGGAGCTTCGAGGTCGAACTCAGGCCGTGGGTCGAGACATTCTGACGATCCATGCCCGGTAGCGCGATCGGCGGACGTTGGACGGTGCTTGCGCGGCTCTCGATATATTAGAGAAATTGCATGTTCAGCGATGCCGATGTTGCTGTGTCTACCAGTATATTTAAAGCTTTAAAGGATACGTTTGTTTAACTTCGTCGTGCATACTGCGAATTGGTCAGATCTGTTTGTCCGGCTCTCTTGCACGAATTGAGAACGCGCATGTCGCTTACACGTCGTACCTTGCTTGCGGCCGGAGGCGGCGGGTTGCTGATCGCGCGGGTGCGATCAGCAAACGCTCAGGCGGAGAACGCCCCGAAGCCTGCCACGGGCAACAATGCGCTGCGCATCGCCATGCCGGCTTTCGCTTCCGATCCGTTCTTCCCGGCCGACGGGGCGGGGGACAAGGGCATCGACATGGAACTGGCTCGCGGCATAGCCGCTGAGCTTGGCGTCGAGCCGGTGTTCGATCGATCGGCCGTGACGTTCGACGGCATGGTGAAACAGCTGATGTCCGGCCAGGCGGACATGGCGATCGGCAAGCTCAGTCGCACCCTTCAGCGCGGACGCTCGATCCTCTATTCGCGACCCTATGCCATGCTGCACCAGGGGCTGCTCGCCAACCGCCTCAACCTGGCGCGCATTACGCAGGGCAAGCCGCCGGAACAGATCATCCGCGACTTCTCCGGCGATCTCGGCGTGATCGAGGGCTCCTCATTCGCCACCTATGCGGCCACGACCTTCCCGCACGCGCAGATCCGTCGCTTCGCGGGATGGAATACGGTTGTCGATGCGATCCGGAGCGGCATGATCGACATGGCCTATCGCGACGACTTCGAGATCAAGAAGCTGATGGTCGACGATCCGTCGATGACCGTCGTGGCGCGTTCGATCACGCTGACGGACAAGGTCGACACCATCGCGATCGGTGTGAGGCCGGACAATCCGCATCTCGCGGCCTTTGTCGACCTCTATCTCGATCTCGCGCGCGGCCAGCAGGTTCTCAACACCGACGAGATCATCGCGCGCTATCGCCAGGGGAGCAAAGCCTGACCATGGCCGTCTCCGAACTAGCCGCGCCCCTGCCTTTCGATTGGCGCCTGGCGGCGAGGCGCATATTGCGCTCGCCCGTGACGACGATCGCGATGATTCTGGCCGGGATCCTGTGCGGTCTCTACTATCCCGGGTTTTCCCATGCGATCAGCCCTGTCGCGCAGGTCTACTTGAATTTCCTCAAGATGGTCGTGCTGCCCTACCTGGTGTCGTCGGTCATCTTCTCCATCACGGCGATGGTCCAGGACCCGAAATCCGTCCGTTACCTGGGCAAGGTCGGCATAGCCGTGCTGGTCGTCTCGTTCCTGGCCGTGCTGGTGAGCGGCACATATTCGCTCATCCTGCAGCCCGGCCAGATCGAGAATCCGCAGTCGCGCATCGAGCTCGGCGAGTTCATCAATTCCCAGGGCAGCGTATCCACCGATCTCGCATTTCCGTTCCAGCCGCCGCCGTCCAACGGGAACGCAAACGGGGAGCATTCGATCCTGCTCGACCTGGTGCCGAACAACGTCTTCAACGCGCTCGCCTCCGGCCAGACCATTCAGGTCCTGCTGTTCTGCCTGCTTTTCGGCCTTGCAATGGGCAAGATCCCCCAGCCCTCGTCCATGAGCCTGTCCCAGGCGCTCAATGCCGTCTACCGGGCCTGCACGGTGCTCACCAACTGGTTCGTCTGGGGACTGCCCTTCGCAACCTTCGTCCTGATCGCCGACCAGACCGCCTCGACCGGAACCAAGCCGCTCACGTTGATGGGCGGCTACCTGCTGGTGATGGGTCTGTCCTGCCTCACATTCCTCGCCGTTGCATTTGCAATTATCGCCATCCGGTCGCGACGCAGCTACTGGGCCACGATCAAGACCCTCCAGCCCCTTCTCATGGTGGCGATCACCACGCGCTCCACGGTCGCCTCGCTGCCGTGGGTCATCAACCTGTTGAGCGAGCGGCTGAGGTTCAGCCTGGTGGTCGTCGAGCTGCTCGTGCCGCTGCAGGCGGCCTTGCTGCGGACCGGCCCCGCGCTTCTCTACACCTCAGGCACCCTGTTCATCGCCCAGCTCTACGGCCATCCGCTTGGCGTGCCCGACCTCCTGCTCGTCGGCATTGTTTCGGCGCTTCTCGCGCTCACGACCGGCGGCATGGGCAGCCTGCTCATCCTGTCCCAGATGTCCATCGTGTGCGGTTACCTGAAGCTTCCCTTCGAAGCGGCGTTCGCCCTGTTCGTCGCGGTCGACGCGGCCGTGGATACGCTGATGACGCTGTCCAGCGTCAGCACCGTCGCGGCGAGCACGGCGATGATCGCGCCCAGCCACAGGGAGGGGGCGCAGACTGTTGAAGCCGTCTCGGAAGTGCCCGAAGCCGAGCCCGTCCGATGATCGACGACAGCATCCGTCCTGAGCTCGGCATCATAGGCGGTCTCGGCCCGCTTGCATCGGCGGACTTCTACTTCAAGCTGACCCGGATGACCGAGGCGCTGCGCGACAACGAACATGTGCCGGCCGTCATCCTCAGCGTGCCGCAACTGCCGGACAGGACCGAAGCGATCCTCAGCAACCATGATGGGCCGCTGGCGCCTCTGCAAGCCGCGGTCGCGACGCTCGATGCGCTCGGCGTCGCCTGCATCGCGATGCCGTGCAATACTGCCCACCATTGGTACGATCAACTGGCTGCGAACTCGCATGCGGAGATCATCCACATCGGCGACGCGGTGGTGGCGGAAATAGGTTGCAGCTTGAACTGCGGCCGGATTGCGAACCTCGCAACCCGAGGCACGCTCGTCTCCGGTTTCTACCAGGACAAGATATCGGCGGCGGGGTTCGAGCTCTGCCTTCCCGCAAACGCGGAGTTTCAGGAACGCGTCGATAGCGCGATCGCCCTCGTCAAGGCCGGCTCGATCGCCGATGCGGCGGCCGAGACAGAGCGCGCGCTTCATCTCGCGCAATTGGCCGGCGCCGATGCCGCGCTGCTCGGCTGCACCGAACTATCGGTGGTGGCCGCCAGCCTCAATGATGCGAACGGATTGATCGTCATCGACAGCAATGCGGCCTTGGCGCGAGCCTGCCTGACACGATTGGGCTTTGGCGTTCAGGAAGCCAGAGGTCTGCCGACCGTATCGAGGCTGCCGGGGCATGACCCCTTGCCCTGGCGCGCCGCGCAACGGGCTTCATAGCCGCTGCTTCGACCGGTCGAAGATCGAGCATCTGCTCGCCGGCGGCCAGCATTCTCCAAGTCACAAAATCTTTGAGAGAATATTTTCTACGTTCCGTTCGATAGGAAATGCGCTTCTTTGCCCAAGCGGGCAGCATTGGTGATGCTGATATCGAGGCTTCGCATTCCGCCAGGCCGAAATGATTTCAGGATCGCAAGGAACGCATCATGTCCGAACGTGGCAACGCTTCAAATTCTCTCGCTACGGCATTCACCAGGCGCGCCGGACTTGCCGCGCTTCTCGCCGCCACATTTACCGTCATTGGGCTCGCCGCGCCGTCGCCTTCCTTCGCCGAGGACAAGAAGGCGATCAAGGTCGGCATCATCAGCGGCGAGGACGAGGATGTCTGGCGCGTCGTCACCGCCGAGGCGGCCAAGAAGGGGCTGACGATCGAGACGGTGGTCTTCAACGACTACACCCAGCCCAACGAGGCGCTGGAGCGCGGCGAAATCGACGCCAATGCCTTCCAGCACAAGCCCTATCTCGACAACCAGATCAAGACTCAAGGCTATCACATCGTGCCGGTCGGCTATACCGGCGTCTGGCCGATCGGCCTCTATTCGAAGAAGCACGCTAAGGTCGACGGCCTGCCGGAAGGCGCCGTCATCGGCCTGCCGAACGATCCCTCCAATGAGGGCCGCGCGCTGCATGTGCTGGAGCATGAGGGCCTGATCAAGCTGAAGGACGGCACCGGCATCCTGGCGACGACCGCCGATATTGCCGACAACCCGAAGAAGCTCGAGATCAAGGAACTCGACGCCGGCATCGTCGGCCGCTCGGTCGACGATCTCGACGCCGCCGTGGTCAACACCGACTGGGCGCTGAAGAGCGGGCTTTCGCCCGAAAACCGCATCGCGCAGGAGGCGGTAGCCGACAATCCGTACCGCAACTTCATCGCCGTCAAGGCCGGAGCTGAGAACGAGCCCTGGGTGAAGACCCTGGTCGCCGCCTATCAGAACGACACCGTGAAGGCCGAGTTCGACAAGGTCTATAAGGGCACCGGGATCAGCGCCTATTGATCGGCGCCTGGCTGGCAGGAACGGGCACCGCCGTTGAGCGGGCCGCCGTCGCGTTTGCGAGGCGCTAAAACGGATAGAGAGATGAACCAGCATGTCACGGCCGAACTGGCCGATCCGGTCCACATCCCGCCCACGGGGCTGGAGGACGTCGTCCGCCTCGTCGGCCTGAAGCGCCGCTTCGGCGCGACGGCCGCGCTCGACGGCGTCTCGCTCACGGTGCGCAAGGGCGAGATCCTCGGTATCATCGGCCGCAGCGGCGCCGGCAAGTCGACGCTGATCCGCTGCTTGAACGGTCTGGAGCGTCCGGATTCCGGCGAGGTCTTCATCGAGGGCCGCGAGATCAGCCGTCTAAGCGAGCGCGACTTGCAGCCGCTGCGCCGCCGCATCGGCATGGTGTTCCAGCACTTCAACTTACTGTCGGCGAAAACCGTCGAGGAAAACGTCGCGCTGCCGCTCAAGATCGAAGGCCGGCCGCGCACCGAGCGCATGGCGCGCGCCGCCGAACTGCTGCAGCTTGTCGGCCTGTCGGAGAAGGCCAAGGCCTATCCAGCCTCGCTGTCGGGTGGGCAGAAGCAGCGTGTCGGCATTGCCAGGGCGCTCGCCGCTCGTCCAGCGCTCCTGCTCTCCGACGAGGCGACATCGGCGCTCGACCCGGAGACGACGCGCTCGATCCTGGCGCTCCTCAAGGACATCAATTCCAGGCTCGGCCTCACCATCCTGCTTATCACGCATGAGATGGAGGTGATCCGTTCGATCGCCGACCGCGTGGCGGTGATCGATGCCGGCCGGATCGTCGAAGAGGGCGCGGTCTGGCAGGTCTTCGCCAATCCGAAATCCGAGATCACCAGAAGCCTGCTCGGAGGCATACGGCCGCAACTGCCACTCGAGATCGCGAGCCGGCTAGCCACTGGCGAAGGCGCGGAAACGATCCTCAGGATCGATGTGGCGGGCGAAGCGGCGCGTGGTCCGCTGCTGTCTGATCTCAGCGCCAGCGTGCCTGGCCCGATCCGCCTCGTGCATGGCGGCATCGATCATGTCCAAGAGCAGCCTGTCGGCACACTGTTTCTCGCCGTCCCCGGCGCCGACGCCGCGCGTCTCGCGCGGACAATCGCATTCCTCAAAGACCGCGGCGCGCGGGTGGAGGTGCTTGGCCATGTCGCCGGTCCTGTTTGAACTCCTGCTCCGCTCGATCTGGGAGACCGTGCTGATGACCGGCGCTTCCGGCCTGATTTCGCTGGTCTTCGGCCTGCCGCTCGGCCTGGCGCTGGTCGCCACCGATCGCGGCGGCATCGCCGAAAACCTGTGGGTGAACCGCATCCTCGGCGCTTTGATCAACGGCTTCCGCTCCGTCCCTTTCATCATCCTTCTGGTGGCGCTGATCCCGGTGACGCGGCTGATCGTCGGCACGTCGATCGGCACCTGGGCGGCGATCGTGCCGCTGTCGATCGCGGCGACGCCCTATTATGCCCGCATCGCCGAAGTGTCGCTGCGCGAGGTCGATCACGGTCTGATCGAGGCGGCGCGCGCCATGGGCGGCAACCGTTGGACGATCGTCCGCGAGGTGCTGGTGCCGGAGGCGCTGCCCGGCATCGTCGCCGGCTTCACGGTGACGCTGGTGACGCTGGTCGGCGCCTCCGCCATGGCCGGCGCCATCGGCGCAGGCGGTCTCGGCGACCTTGCCATCCGCTACGGCTACCAGCGCTTCGAGACCAGCGTGATGGTCGCCGTGGTCGTCGTCCTGATCGTGCTGGTCTGCGGCATCCAGTGGATCGGTGACCGGCTGGTGGCGCGGCTGGATCATCGCGGATGAGCGACGCGCGGCAAGCGGTGGTCGCATCGAACGTTATTTGCCGCAAAGCCCGTGAATTGAGCGCCGGCTTGCTCCGTTTGCAGCGAGATTGGTTGGTGCGTTTCTTCACCCGCAATGCCGCGCATGTCATCGTGCGGCGGGGTCGCCAGCGCAATTCCAGGAAAAGTGCGCAGCGGTTTTCCGTCCGGAATTGCGAAAAACGCCAGAGCAATTCCAGGAAAAGTGCACAGCGGTTTTCCGTCCGGAATTGCGAAAAACAAAGAGTTGCCGCAAGAGGAACCTGTCCATGGCCAGAATAATTCCGGTGCTCGATCTCGACCGCCTGGAGCAGGGCGCGTCGGAACGGCGGACTTTCTTGTTCGATCTGCGCACGGCAGCTCGAGATGTCGGCTTCTTCTACCTCAGCGGCCATGGCATAAGTCAGCCGGACATCGACGCTGTGCTCGATGCCGCGCGAAGTTTCTTCGTCTTGCCGGAAGCCGACAAGCTCGCCATCGAGATGGCGAAGTCGCCGCAGTTCCGTGGCTACACGCGCGCCGGCGGCGAACTGACCAAGGGCAAGGCCGACTGGCGCGAGCAGCTCGACATCGGCGTCGAGCGCGCGACACTTCCGCAAGGGCCAGGTGTGCCGGCCTGGACACGGCTGCAGGGCCCGAACCAATGGCCTGCAGCGCTCCCCGATCTCAAGCCTGCGCTGCTTGCCTGGCAGGCCAAGGCGACCGAGGTGGCGATCCGCCTGCTCAAGGCCTTCGCGCTCTCGCTTGATCAGCCGGAAGACGCCTTCGATCCGATCTATCGCGGCGAACCGAACCACCGCATGAAGATCGTGCGCTACCTCGGTCGCGACGCCACCGGCGACGACCAGGGTGTCGGTGCGCACAAGGACGGCGGCTTCCTCACCCTTCTTCTTCAGGACGAGAACAAGGGGCTGCAGGTCGAATATGACGGCAGCTGGGTCAATGTGGATCCGATTCCGCAAACGCTCGTGGTCAATATCGGCGAGCTGCTCGAGCTGGCCTCGAACGGCTATCTGAGGGCAACCGTGCACCGCGTCGTCACGCCGCCGGCGGGTGTCGAGCGGATCTCGGTGCCGTTCTTCTTCAGCGCCCGTCTCGACGCGACCATCCCGCTGCTCGACCTGCCGGAGGAACTGGCGGCCGAAGCGCGCGGCCCGGCCAGCGATCCCGATAATCCGCTCTTCCGCAACGTCGGAACCAACGTGCTGAAGAGCCGGCTGAGATCGCATCCGGACGTCGCGCGCCGGCACTATGCCGATCTGCTGGAAAAAGCAGCGGCCGCCAGCTGAACATTTGCACTGCCCGAGCGAGATTTTTTCGCGTTTTGGGCAGTTTTTGGAATTCTGTTCGTCGCAAACGGGTCGGCCAAAGCCCACATAACGGGTGTCGTCCGGTGTTTTCCTCCCATTGCGCCGGACGATGTTCCCCTCTGAAGGTTATGACCTTCATTTCTTGGCCGGGCCGCTTTTCGCGCCCGGCCTTTTTCTTTCCAAAAGTGCGCGGCGGTTTTCCGTCCGGAACTGCACAAAAAGAAGAGAAGATTAACGGGATCAGGCGAAGGCGATGCGGATCGCACCAAAAGGTCCGAAATCCGCGAGGATCTGGTCGCCATGTCGGCATTCGACCGGACGGATGAAGGAACCCGACAGCACCACCTGGCCGGCCTCGATCCGCATGCGGTACTGGTGGAGCCGGTTGGCGAGCCAGACGATGCCCTTGGCCGGATGATCGAGCACGCCGGCGCCGAGCCCGGTCTCCTCGACCTCGCCATTGCGCGACACGATGGCGCCGATCCAGCGCAGGTCCGCCTCGCGCGGTCCGGCCGCGCGGCCGCCGACGACGATGCCTGCATTCGCGGCGTTGTCCGAGATCGTGTCGAAGAAGGTGCGGATTCTGCCGGTTTCCTTGTTCATCCGCTCGATGCGGGTGTCGAGGATTTCCAACGCCGGAGTGACATGATCTGTCGCGTCGAGCACATCGTCGATGGAAACGTCCGGGCCGGCGAGCGGCGCCTTCATGACGAAGGCGATCTCGGCTTCGATGCGCGGCTGGATGAAACGATCGGCCGGCACCCTGCCGCCATCCTCGAAGAACATGTCGTCGAACAGAATGCCGGAATCCGGGATGTCGATGCTGAGCGCCGACTGCATCGCTTTCGAGGTTAGGCCAATCTTCCAGCCCTTGACCGTGAGCCCCGATGCGACCTTCCGCTTCACCAGCGCCGCCTGCACGCGATAGGCGTCATCCATCGTCGCATGCGGAAAATCGAGGCTGAGCAGCCTGATCTGGCGGCGACCGCGTTCGGCTTCGAACAGCCTGCGGGCGGCGTCCTCGATTTGCTCGTCGGTCATCATCGGGCGGTTCCCTCGTCGACGACGCCGTTGCGCAGCAGGCCGATGCCGTCGGCTTCGACCTCGATGACATCGCCCGGCTTCAGCCAGATCGGCGGCTCGAAGCGCGCTCCCGCGCCGGTCGGCGTGCCGGTCACGATGACGTCGCCGGGCACCAGCGTGGTGAAGGTCGAGATGTAGTTGATGATCTTGCGGAAGGAAAAGATCATGCGCCCGGTGCGGTCCTGCTGGCGCACCTCGCCGTTGACGCGGGTGGTGAGGCCGATATCGGCGATCTGCGCCTCATCGGTGAACGGCACCAGCCATGGCCCGATCGAGCCGCTGCGGTCGAAATTCTTGCCCTGCGTGACGTTGAACTTGGCGTGGCGCACCCAGTCGCGGATGGTGCCTTCATTGCAGAGCGAAAGCGCCGCGATATGGCCGAGCGCATCGGCCTCCGAAATGCGGCGGCCGCCCTTGCCGATGACGATGACGATCTCGCCCTCATAGTCGAGCTGCGAAGAGTCCGGCGGCCGCACCAGCGGCGCGCCGTGGCCGACGAAGGAACGCGGGAAGCGGATGAACAGCGACGGGTTCGAGGGCGCTGCCTGCCCGTCCTTGTATTCCTCGTTGCGGTCCGGATAGTTGACGCCGACACAGATGATCTTTTCCGCGGAGGGGATCGGGATCTCGTAGGCGATGTCCTCGACCCGGAAGTCGGCGGCAAAACTGTGCGCTTCATCTGCCAGTTTCCGAAGTGCACCGGCCTCGATCGCTTGGCGCAATGTCGGCCATTCGCTGTGGCGCGCCGAAAGGTCGACGACGCCCTTGCCGGTGATCGCGCCGTAGCGCGTCTTGCCGCCGGCGGTAAAGGTGGCGAGACGTCCCGCGCTCATGCTGATGCTCCGCAGTGGGTTCTGTTGGCCAACCGGAAGCGTCGAGCTCTACGGCGCCCCCCTCTGTCCTGCCGGACATCTCCCCCTCTTGGGGGGAGATCAGCAGAATTCGCGGCCGGCGCTTTTCTTGCAGCGGTGAAAATTGGCGAAGGCGGAGGTGACATCCAATCTCCCCCCTTGAGGGGGAGATGTCCGGCAGGACAGAGGGGGGCGCGAAGGAACGCGAACATCTCCCAATAGCCTATCAAGGCGCAATAATCGGCGATGCTGCCAGATCCGACTGGCGCGGCTTCACGCCGGCAAAGAGGCTGCCTTCCTCGAACCAGCTCCTGGGCGCCGGCGCGCCCCACAGCGTCTGGCGCTGCGGATCCTTCAGGTCCCACTTGATCGGCTCCAGGTCCGGATCGACCGTCTGGTAGTCCGAGCAATAGATCTCGATGCGATGGTTGTCGGGATCGCGGATGTAGAGGAAGAAGGCGTTGGAGATGCCGTGCCGTCCAGGTCCGCGCTCGATGTTCGGCAGCCAGCCGGTGGTCGCCATCAGGTCGAGCAGGTCGATGATGTTGAGCGGCGTCGGCACCCAGAAGGCGACGTGGTGCAGCCGTGGGCCAAGACCGTTGGTGAAGGCGATGTCGTGCACGCCGCCCTTGCGGTGCGTCCAGGCGGCCCACAGCTTCCCGGTCTCGGCATCCTCTGTGTATTCGGTCACGCGGAAGCCGAGCTCGTTGTAGAAGGCCACCGCTTCATCGACATTCGGCGAGAAGCAGTTGAAGTGGTCGATGCGCAGCGGCTTCACGCCCTTATACAGCGCGTATTTCTGGTGGATCGGCGGCAGCCGCTCCATCTTCGAATAGAATTCGAGCGGAATGCCGTGCGGATCGCGCGTGCGGAAGGTGCGCGACTGATAGGGACGCTCGACCCATTCCACCGGCAGGCCCTTGGCCGCGAAGAAGTGCGCTGCCTTGTCGAGGTCCTCGTCGGAAAAGACCTTGAAGCCGAGCTCGCGCGCTTCCGGCGTCGTCGCCTTGCGCAGCACGATGCAGTGATGGCCACGCTCTTCCAGCGCGCGCAGATAGATCGCGTCGCTGGTCTCGTCGGTCACCTGCAGGCCGAGCGTGTCGACATAGAACGCGCGGGATTTGGCAAGGTCGGTGACGGCCAGCTCGACATGGGAGAGCCGCACGATATTGAAGGCAGGGTAGAGGTTGGGTTGAGGCAGGGCCATCATGTGTCTCCGGTCAGCCGCCGAGCTTCTGGATCGAATGCGGCGCCGTGGCGAACGCGATGTTCTTGGTTTCCATGTAGAAGTCGAACGACCAGTCGCCGCCGTCGCGGCCGATGCCCGAACTCTTGACGCCGCCGAACGGCGTCGGCAGATGGCGCACATTCTCCGAATTCACCCAGATCATGCCGGCGTCGAGCGCATCGGTGAAGCGCAGCGCGCGGGTGACGTCCGAGGTCCACAGATAACCGGTGAGGCCATACCGCGTGTCGTTGGCCAGAGCCAGCGCCTCGGCCTCGTCCTTGAACGGGATAGCGGTCAGCACCGGCCCGAAGATTTCCTCCTGGGCGATGCGCATCTTGTTGGTGGCGCCGACGAACAGCGTCGGGCTGACATAGCAGCCGCCGCCGGGGCCGGCGAACTTGCCGCCGCCGGCGGCAACCACCGCGCCTTCCGATTTGCCGATCTCGATATAGGACAGCACTTTTTCTTCGTGCATCGGATGGATGAGGGGACCGACCACGGTTTCGGGGTCGAGCGGATGGCCTATTCTGATGCGCCTGGCCTTCCCCGCCACCAGATCGGTGAACTTGTCGTGGACGGACGCTTCGACCAAGAGGCGCGAGGACGAGGTGCAGCGCTCGCCGTTCAGCGAATAGATCATGAAGACGGCGGCGTCCGCGGCGCGCTCCAAATCGGCGTCGGCGAAGACGATGACCGGGTTCTTGCCGCCGAGCTCGAAATGCACCCGCTTCAGCGTCTCGGCGCCCTGGTTCATGATCATCGAGCCGGTGCGGCTCTCGCCGACGAAGCCGATCGCCTTGATATCGGGGTGCTCGGTCAGCGCCCGGCCGGCGTCTTCGCCAAAACCGTTGACGAGATTCCAGACGCCCTTGGGGAGCCCTGCTTCCTCGGCGATCTCGACCAGCAGCCGGGCGGTGAGCGGCGATAGCTCCGCCGGCTTGTGGACGATCGTGCAGCCGGCGGCCAAAGCCGGCGCGATCTTCCAGGTCGAGAGCATGAAGGGCGTGTTCCACGGCGTGATCACGCCGACCGGGCCGATCGGCACGCGCGTCGTCATGTTGAGCTGGCCTGGCGCCCTGAGCGAGCGGCCGTCGCGCGCTTCCGGCGCGCGGTCGGCATAGAAGCGGAAATTCTCCGCGCCGCGCAGTGCTGCCTTGGCCATGAACTTCAGCGATTGGCCGGTGTCCATGCATTCGACGAAGGCGATCTCCTCCGCCCGCGCGACGATGGCGTCGGCGATTTTGTGGAGCAGCTTCTTGCGGGCGTCGCCCGAGATCGCCGCCCAGTCCTTGAAGGCGGCCCGGGCAGCCTTAGCGGCGCGGTCAATGTCGGCGGCCTTGCCACGCGCGACCGTGGCAAGCGGCTTGAGGTCGACGGGCGAGAGCGTCTCGAAGGTCGAGCCGTCGGCGGAGGGCACCGCCTCGCCGCCGATCTGGTTGAGCACGCCGTCTGTGCGGAAGCGTTCGAGATAGGCCTCGGCTTTTCTCAGATTGTCGTCCAGTGCCGCCATGGGTCTTTCCTGTTCTCGATTATTTGCCGCGCCCGTTTACTTGCCACGCAGGCGCGGATGGATGGCGTTCTTCTTCCAGCTGAGTTCGGCGTCGATCTCGCGGATCTCCAGCGACAGCGCGAAATGCGGCGTGGCGAACAGCGACCCGAGATGATCCGTGACGACCGCGAAGATCGCCTCGCCGGCGCGCTTCTTCTCCTCGGCGCTGCGGCCCTTGCCGATGCGGAAATTCATGTCGATGAAGCCGTTCTCGGGCAGCCGGTCGGCGATCGCGTAGGCCTCGGCGCGGAAGGCGCGCACTCTCACCGCGCCCGGCTCGAACAGGCCGGTTTCGAGGATGGTGCGCGAGACCAGCGCGCAGAGCTCGCCCATGTCGACCTTCGCGTCGAGATTCGCCGAATATTCGATCGCCATGTGCGGCAAGGGTTCCTCCACCTTGTAATTAACATGTGAATTACATCTTGACGGCCGAATGTCAAGCGTCGTTCTCTATGCCAATGCAGCTTCCGGGGTGGGATTGCCGCTCCCGGCAAAATCGCGGATATAGCTGCGACCCGAGCCTTAATATTTGCCGCGAGTCGTACTGGATTGGATTTTTCGGAGACCTGATTTTGCTACCGCCCAGCACTCGCCGTTCGCTGCCGATGGCTCTGCTTCGCGCCCGCGAAGTGATCATGGCGCATTTCCGGCCGATGCTTGCCCGCCACGACATCACCGAGCAGCAATGGCGCGTGCTGCGTGTGCTTGCGGAGACAGGGCCGTTGGAAGCGACCGAGCTCGCCAACCGCGCCTCGATCTTGCCGCCCAGCCTGACCCGCATCATCAAGGCGATGGAGGAGCGGGAGTTCATCACCCGCAACAAGGTCAAGGACGACGGCCGCCGAGCGCTGCTCGCCATCAGTCCGGCCGGCGTGGCGCTGATCGAGGAACTGGCGCCCGAGCGCATCGCCATCTACGACGCCATCGAGAAGCGCTACGGCGCCGAAGAGCACGAGCGCCTGCTGGATATGCTGGAGAGCCTGATTCAGTCGGAATCGACGGAGGGGTGATCCTTGGCGGGACTTCCCTTCTCCCCTTGTGGGAGAAGGGAAGATGCTCACCCCCCAAAACTCCCCAGCGCGCTCGGCTGCATGTAATTGCGTCCGACATAGAGCAGCGCCGCCTCGTCGCTGCCGTGGCGGATGTCGACCACACGGCCGAACATCACATTGTGCGTGCCGACCTTGTTCACCGCGCCGATCTCGCAATCGAAGCTGACGATGGCATCGAGCAGCGCCGGCATGCCGGATGGCATGGTCTGCCAGCGCGCGGCGCTGTAACGCTCGGCCATGTCGCGGATCGCGCCGGCGAACTTTCCCGCCAGATGCATGTGCGACTGGGTCAGCACGTTGACGCAAAAACGCTGGTTGGCGAGGAACATGCCGGTCTGCGCCGAACGCTCGTTCATGCAGACCAGCAGCGTCGGCGGATCGTCGGAGACGCTGCACATGGCGGTCGCGGTAAAGCCGCCGCGCCCGGCCGGGCCGTCGGTGGTGACGATGTTGACCGGCGCGCAGACCCGCGCCATGGCCTCGCGGAATTCCAGCCTCGCGACTTGTGCCTCCATCGCCTGCCTCCGTCAGTTGGCCTGGGCGGCAAGCGGCGGCAGCCAGCTATCGCCGGTCCAGCCCTTTTCGTCATAGTCGGCCATGCATTGGTCGACGAGTTCCTCCATCTGCTTCAGCCGACCGCCGCGCTCGGCGCCCTTCAGCACCTGCAGCCGCACCTCTTCGGGCGCGCCGGCATAGTTGAGCTCATAGAGCGCATGACGGCCGCCGAATTCGGTGCCGGTCGCGTCCCACAAAAGCTTCATGATCTTGATGCGCTCGACATGGCCCATGTCGTTCGAGCCGCGCACATATTGCGCGAGATAGCGGTCGATCTCCGGGTTGTCGAAGTCGCGCGCCGAGGAGGGCAGGTAGATCAGCCCCGAGGCGATCACCCGGCGCACCGTATCGATGACGCGCGGATAAGCCTCCGACATGAAGGTGCGATAGGCGAGCGCCGCCTCGAGATTGGGCAGCACCGCGCCGTTCGCCCATGGAATGGGATTGTGCGCCATCGCGTTGGAAAAACTCCAGAACATGTGGCGCAGCGCAATCACCTCGCCGAGCGCCGCCTGGTTGCCGCGGAAGGCGTCGCCGCCGGTGGCGCGCAAGGCCTTGGCGAGCAGGCCGGCGAGGAAGTCGAGCTTGACGGCAAAGCGCGTGCAGCCCTGGAAGCAGTAGCCGTGCATGAAGCCCGACGCCGGATGGAAGGACAGGATTTTTTGCGCATCGCGCAGCACCAGCACGTCCTCCCAGGGAATGAAGACATTGTCGAGCACCAGGATCGCGTCGTTCTCGTCGAAGCGCGACGACAGCGGATAGTCGAAGGGGTGGCCGACGCTGTTCGCCGTCTGCTCGTAGGAGACGCGGCAGAACATCTTTATGCCCGGTGCGTTCATCGGCACGATGAACATCACCGAAAGCGACGGATCCTCGGTGACCGTCGCCGAGCTCTGCGCCAGGAAATTGTAGTGGGTCAGCGCCGACGACGTTGCGACCACCTTGGCGCCGGACACCCAGATGCCGGCGTCGTTCTCCTTGGTGATGTGCACGAACACGTCCTTCACCTGCTCGGCCGGCTTGTGGCGGTCGATCGGCGGATTGACGATCGCGTGGTTCATGAACAGGACCGCTTCCTGGGCGCGTTTGTGCCAGGCTCGCGCATTGTCCTTGAACGGCCCGTACCATTCGGCATTGGCGCCGAGCGTGTTCATCAGCGCCGCCTTGTAGTCGGCGGTGCGGCCCATCCAGCCGTAGGTCATGCGCGCCCAATGCGCGATCGCGCTTTGCTGCGCTGCAAGCTCGGCAGCGGAGCGGGCAACTCGGAAATATTTGTGCGTGTAGCCACCCGAGCCGGTGTCGGTCGGCGAGGTCAGGACCGGTTGCTGATTGGGATCGTGCAGCGCATCGTAGAGGCGCGCCAGCGAACGCACCGAATTGCGCATCGCCGGATGGCTGGTGACGTCGGCCACCCGTTCGCCATTGATATAGACCTCGCGCCCGTCGCGCAGGCTCGCCAGATATTCGGTGCCCGTGAACGGCCGCGACGTGTCGGCACGGAAATCTTCCGATCGCATCATCATCCTCCCTTAACATGTTAAGTTTAGCGAATTTGACCGCCGCGGGTTATGGACAAAATCCAAAATAGGTTGGATTTTTTCCGGCGTCATGACCCAGTCCCTTATTCCCGAATTCTTCGTTTACGGCGAACCGGCGCGGGCCCTTGATGTCGGCTTTTTGCACGTCGAAACTGTGCTGGCCCGCGCCTCCGTGCATCGCGGCCGGGTGCTGGCTCACAAGCATCCGCAGATGGCGCAGGTCACCTTCTGGACGAGTGGTCGGGGCATCTACCGGATCGAGGATGAAACCTGGAGTTTTTCGGCACCGACGGTGAGCTTCATGCCGAGCGGCGTGGTGCATGGCTTCGACATCGAGCCGGGCACGGACGCGATTGTCGTCTCGGTCGCGGATGCGGCGCTTGCTGTGATCGCCGAACATTCCGCGCTGCCGCTCGACCAGCCGGTTTTCGTCACCGGACGGGGCGAGGCAGCGCTTTGGCAAAGGCTCGGCGACACAGTCAGGATGATCCAGGCTGAATATGCCGAGGCGCAACCCGGCGCGGAAAAAATCCTGCCGCCGCTGGTCGCCGTCGCGCTGTCGCACATCGCCCGCCTCGATGCGCAATCGCATGCGGTGACCGTGCCGGCCGCGGTTGCGCTGGGCGGCCGTCTCAGGCGGCTGATCGACCGCCACTTCCGCGACGATTGGCCGGTCGAGCGGTATGTCGAGGAACTCGGCACCACCAGGCATCTGCTCGACAAGGCTGCGCATCAGGTGCTGGGCTCCGGCGTGCGTCAGGCGATTGGCGAAAGGCGCCTGGTCGAGGCCAAGCGTCTGCTGCTGTTCACCATCCGCACGGTCGAGGACATCGCCTACGAGACCGGCTTCAACGATCCCGCCTATTTCTCACGCTTCTTCCGCCAAGCGGTTGGGGTGTCGCCGGCGGCATGGCGGAGGGAGCGAATAGTGAGTAGCGAATAGCGAATAGCGAGTAGGGGAAAAGCTCGGTCCCTATTCGCTACTCGCTATTCCCTATTCGCTAGGCTGCCGCAGCAGCCGCCAATCCCACATCCAACCCTTCCGCGATCTTCGCCACATCTGTCGCCGAAATCACCAGCGGCGGCGACAGGATGACGGTGTTGCCGGAGACGCGCAGCATGACGCCGGCGCCATAGGCAGCGTCGGCGACAGCGGTCATCGTCTTCTTGTCGGCCGGCTTCTTGGCGGCGCGGTCGGAGACGAGCTCGAGCGCTGCCATCAAACCCTGGTAGCGGACGTCGCCGACCAGCGCGTGCTTCGTCTTCAACGCTTCGAGCGCCTTGCCGAGCTCGACGCCGCGCGCCGCGGCGTTCTCGTTGACGGCGAGCCGCTTCGTCTCGGCGAGCGCCGCAAGGCCGGCCGCGCAACCCACGGGGTGGCCCGAATAGGTGTAGCCATGGCCGATCGCGCCGAAGCTCGTCTTGTCGGTCTCGAAGACGTCTGCAACCTTGGCGCCTATCAGCGTGGCGCCGAGCGGGAAATAGCCAGAGGTGACCGCCTTGGCGATGGTCATGAAATCCGGCTTCACGCCGGAGAGCCGCGAGCCCGCCCAGGCGCCGGTGCGGCCGAAGCCGGTCACCACCTCGTCGGCGATCAAAAGGATATCGTGGCGGTCGCAGATCGCCCGGACCATCGGCATGAAGCTTTCATGCGGAACGATGACGCCGCCGGCGCCGAGCACCGGCTCCATGATGAACGCGGCGATCGTGTCGGCGCCCTGGAAGGCGATCTCGTCCTCGATCGCCCGCGCGCACAGCTTTGCCAGCTTTGCCTGATCGGTCTCGTCGAACGGGTTGCGATAGGTCCACGGCGCCGGCGTATGGAAGACGCCGGGCAGCAGCGGCTCGTAGTTGCGGCGGAAATTCGCGTTGCCGTTGACCGAGGCGCCGCCGAAATGCGTGCCGTGATAGCCCTTCTTCAGCGCCAGGAATTTCGTCCGGTCGCCCTGGCCGCGAATTTTCCAATATTGGCGCGCGAGCCTGAGCGCCGTCTCGACCGAGTCCGAGCCGCCCGAGGTGAAGAAGGCGCGCACCATGCCTTCCGGCGCGAACCATTCGGTGAGGTCATAGGCAAGCTCGATAGACGGTCCGGTGGAGGTGCCGCGAAAGCCGGAGTAATAGGGCAGGGCGTCGAGCTGGGCGGCCATCGCCTGCTTGATCGGATCGCAGCTGTAGCCGAGGTTGACGTTCCACAAGCCGCCGACGGCGTCGAGCACGGTGCGGCCCTCGGCATCGGTGACCGATACGCCTTCGCCCTTCATGATGATCTTCGGCGGCGTCGCCCGCATTTCGGCCGGATGCGCCATCGGGTGCCAGATCGGCTTGGCGTTGTTTTCGGTGAGGAAGTTGATGTCACGCATCGGGAGGGACTCCGGTTTTTCCGATTAGGAGAGCATCAGGCCGAAAGGACTGAGCGCCTCGGCATAGCTTCGCGCCGGCTCTGCGACGTCGAATTGAACGGTGGGCATGCCGGCGGCAATCGCGCCGTCGACATTGCGCTTCTGGTCGTCGACGAAGACGCAGGCCGCAAGCGGCACCTGCAATGCCTCGCCGACCATCGCATAGGCGCGGGCGTCGGGCTTGAGGATTTCGTGTAGGTCGCGTCGACGATCGCCTCGAACAGCGCAAGCAGCGGCAGCCGTTCGCGAAAAGACTTGCCGTAGAACAGGTCGAGCTCGTTGGAGAGGATGGCGAGCCGCACGCCGGCTTCATGGGCAATGTGGATCGCCCGCTCAGCCTCCGGCCGCACCACCGCCTGCGGTTCGGCGCCGCGCGCCCGCTGCACGAAGGTCGACATGTCATGCCAGTCTTCCCCGACCAGCCGGCCGACCTCGCGCGTGCGCGTCTTCCAATAATCGCGCTCGCTGATCTCGTCGGCCTGCATCGAGCGCCACAGCGCATCGGAGGCCGGGTCGAACGGCCCGCGCCAGTTGAGCGTGCCGGGCTTGAGCCCGAGCGCGCGCTCGGTCAGCGCATGCGTCTCGAACAGCGTGCGTGTCACGACGCCGCCGAAATCGAGCACCAGCGCTTTTGGCTTCGCCTCGCTCATGCCGCTTGCCTGCCGGGCGGAACGATGCCTCCGGCGACCCAGCGGTCGAAGATCTCCAGCGCCTTGGCGCTGAAGGCGGCGTCGTTGATGTGGCCGGCGATTTCATGCAGCTCGGCATTGGCGGGCACGCTCATGCGCATTTCGGCGACAAATGCCGAAAGCGCTTCCGGCTCATAGAGCGGCTCGCCTTCCTTGTCCCATTGCTGGATGCCGCCGACAGGCAGGATGAAGGCGGTCGGGCCGGTTGCCGTACTTAGCTTCTCGCCGATGGCGCGCGCGATTTCCTGGCGCGTCGCGCCGTCCGACGTGACGGAGGCAAGCAGCCGGTTGTGCGCATGATAGGGCCGCTCGGTGAAGCGCGACGGCACCGCCTGCCAGGTCGGAAAATCCACCATGTCGATGGCGCCGGGCGCGACGATCTGCGGGATGCCCTGCCGCCCAGCATTCTCCAACCGGTCGCTGCCCGAATTCACCACCGAGCCGGTGAGCTGGTTGGCAAGCTCCTGCAGGCTGAAGTCAAGCACCGCGACGAAACCCTTCTGCGCGGCAATCGCTTCCAGCGCCCGTCCGCCCATGCCGGTGGTGTGGAAGACGATCACCTCATAGCCGCGCTTTTCCAGTTCCGGCTTCAGCGTCACCATATATTGCAAGCAGCTTTTTCCCAGCGAGCTCATGCCGATCTTCGGCCGCGATACATCGGGTTTGACCACAGCCTGCGCCGCGCCTACGACCGCGCCGCAAGCCTGCGACAGCACCGCCTTGCAGGCGCTGTTGAGGCCATAGAGGCCGCCCGCCCACAAGATCATCATCAGGTCCGTGGCGATGCGCTCGGGCGGCAATAGATGCGAATAGGCGATTGTCGAGACGACGAATTTCGGCACGCCGAGCGGCAGCGCAAGCGCGACGTCGAGCGCGAGGTCGGTGCCCATAGAGCCGCCGAGCGCGATGACGCCGTCGATCTCGCCCTTGTCATGAAGCGAGCGGGCAAGTCGCGACGCGCCGAGCGCCATCAGCGTCATTGCCGAGTTCTCGTCGCCGCTGGCGATGATCGCTTCGATAGTCGTGTCGGCGGCGCGGGCCACGGCATGCCGGTCATGCTCCGGCCTGTAGGGCGGATCGCCAAGCACGCTGACGTCCATCATCACGGCAACGCCGCCGACCGCCTCGATGCGCTCGCGCATGAACAGCAGTTCGTCGGTCTTGGTGTCGCCGGTGCCGATAACCAGGATTCGGCGTGTCTCCTCCACGTCAGGTCTCCTCGCAGTTTCTTGTTGGTTATGATGCCCGCTTCTGGCCGGGCCGATTTTGCCGCCCGAACAGCCGTTCGCCGATCTCGCGCGCCGCCGCCGCGACGCTGGCGCCGTAGCGCTCAATGTCGCCCTTGTGGATGCGCACCCGAGGCGCGGCGATGGCGATGGTGCCGATGGCAAAACCATCGGCGCCGAGGATGGGGGAGGCCACGCTGAGCACGCCTTCCTCATAGCCCTGGGAGCCGGTCGAATGACCCCGAGCGCGAGCAGCCGCAATATGCTCGGCGAGTGTCTCCACGTCGCCGATCGTAAAGGGCGTGAATGCGGGCAGCGGCCCGGTGAGAATGCCTTCGCGCACGCGCTCTTCCGTGAAGGCGAGGAAGGCGATGCCCGACGCCGTCGCATGCATCGGCAGCATGTCGCCGAGCTGCACGCTGACACGGTTGGCCTTGGCCGATTCGATGACTTGAACGGTGATCAGGCCGCGCTTCGAATATTCCGAGAGATGCACGGTCTCGCCGGTCTCCGCCGCCAGTTGCTCGACGACCGGCGCCGCCATGCGCAGGAACGGAAACTGCGCCTCGCGCATCAGCGCCAGCCGCGCGATGCCGGCGCCCAGCCGGTAAAGACGCGTGGTTTCGTCCTGTTCCACCAGCCCATGCGCAATAAGCGAAACCAGCAGGCGGCGCGTCGTCGCCTTGTCAAAGCCGGCGCCCTTGGCAAGGTCGGCGAGCGCCGTCTCGGGCGCGCGGCTGCCCAGCATTTCCAGCAGCGAAATGGCTTTGCCCACCGTGCTCATCGCGTGCCCGATCCTCCATCAGATACTTAACGTGCGAATTAACTTGACAGCAAGTCGATTCCTTTGCAAGTCTAATATCGAAATGCCGTTGCAAATAATGAAATGATCATCGGCCCACCAGAAGGCCTTCGGCATCTCAGGGACACTTGGTTTCCGCAGCGCGGAATGGAGGGAAAAATGACCACACTTGAAGCCGGCGAAGTGAACCGGCTGAGGAAGAACAGCCTCGGCGTCGGCGCCATCACTTTCATGGTGATCTCGGCTGCTGCCCCGCTCACGGCTGTCGCCGGCGGCACGCCGCTCGGCATGCTCATGGGCAACGGCGCCGGCTTTGCCGGCACCTATCTCATTGTGACGCTTTTGCTGCTGCTATTCGCGGTGGGCTATGTCGCCATGTCGCGCCACATCGGCAATGCCGGCGCCTTCTATGCTTATGCCGCGCGCGGCCTCGGCGGTCTCGCCGGCGGCGCTACCGCGCTGATCGCCATCCTGTCCTATAATGCCATGCAGATTGGCGTCATGGGCCTGCTCGGCGCCGCGACCGCCGGCCTGTTTGCCGGATGGGGCGTCACGCTGCCCTGGTGGGCGTGGAGCTTCATCGCCATCGCCATCGTCGCCATGCTCGGCTACCGCCAGGTCGACCTGTCGGCCAAGATCCTGACGGTGCTGGTGCTTGCCGAATATGTCGTCGTGCTGATCCTCGACCTGACGATCCTCAAGACCGGCGGCGACAGCGGCCTGTCGGCCGCGCCCTTCAGCTGGAGTCAGATCACCAGCGGCGCGCCGGCGATCGCCATCCTGTTCTGCTTTGCCGCCTTCATCGGCTTCGAGGCGACGACGATCTATGCCGAGGAAGCGCGCGACCCCAAGGTAACCATTCCGCGCGCCACCTATTTCTCCGTCATCCTGATCGGCCTCTTCTACATGATCACCGCATGGCTGATGGCGGTCGGCGCCGGTGTCGACAAGCTGCTGCCGTCGCTGCAGGGCCTGCAGGACCCGACCACCTTCCTGTTCGGCCTGTCCGACCGCTATGCCGGAACGCTGCTCACCCACGCCATGAGCATCCTCTTCGTCTCCAGCCTGTTCGCCGGCGTGCTGGCCTTCCACAACGCGGTCGCCCGCTACATCTATGTCGCCGGCCGCGAGAAGCTCTTGCCGCAGACGATCGGCGTCACGCATTCGGCGCATCAAAGCCCGCATGTCGCGTCGGTCATCCAGACGGTGCTTGCGGCAATAGTCGTCGGGCTCTTCGCCGTGCTCGGCCTCGATCCTGTGCTGGCGCTGTTCTCATGGCTGACCAACGTCGCCACGCTCGGCGTCATCGTCATGATGGCGGTGGCCTCGCTCGCCGTCGTGATATATTTCCGCGCCAATCCGTCGAGCCAGGAGAACGCGCTGAAGACCACGATCCTGCCGGCGCTGACCTTCATCGCCTTCGCCATCATCATCTATCTCATCGTCATCAATTTCGGCAGCCTGTCGGGTGCCGGCGGTTTCCTCGGCGTCTTCCTGCCGGCGCTGGTGCTGATCGCGGCCGTGGCCGGCCTGCTCCTCGCGAGTGCTTTGAGGAGCCGCGATCCGGTTGCCTTCCAAAGCCTTGGCAAGCCGCTGAAGGATTGATGGACAGAAGGGGCGGCGCTCGTCGCCGCCCTTCCCAGACAGCAGGAGCAGCGACATGAGCTTTGCCGAGAGCATCACCGTCGAGGCGCTGGAGGCCGATCCTTATCCGATCTATGCGGAGTTGAGGCGCAGCGCGCCGGTCGCCTTCGTGCCTGCAGTCAACCTCTGGTTCGTCACTCGCTGGAAGGACGTCGAGAGCGTCGCGAAATCGCCCGACATTTTTTCCGCGGTCGTCGGCACCTCGCCCGTCGAGCGCTCCTTCGGCAAGCCGACCATCCTCACCACCGATGGCGACGTGCACAAGCAGCTTCGCCAGGGCGTCGATCCGAAATACCGGCCGCGCACCGTCGCGGCCTATGCCGGCGAGCTCGTGCGGTCGATCGCCGAACCCTATCTCGACAGGATCGCCGAACACGGCTCGGCCGAACTGATGGCCGACTATTTCGAGCCGGTGTCGACGCTGAGCCTGGCGCGCTCGCTCGGCCTTGCCGATGTCGACATGCCGACCTTGCGGCGCTGGTTCTATGGCCTCGCCCAGGGCGCCATCAATTTCGAGAACGATCCGAAGCGGCAGGAAATCGCCGACGCAATCAGCGCCGAAGTCGGCGCCGCCGTCCAGCCGACGCTAGAGCGGCTCACGCGCGAGCCCGACGACTCGGCGCTCTCGCACATGCTGCATGACGGCATGCCGGAGGGCTCGACCCGGCCGATCGATTTCCTGATGCCGACCATCAAGGTCATCCTGCTCGGCGGCATGCAGGAGCCCGGCCATGGCGCCGGCTCGATTCTTGTCGGCCTGCTCACCCATCCCGAACAGTTGCGCCGGGTGCTCGACGATCTGGAGACCTTCGTGCCGAAGGCGGTCGACGAGGGCCTGCGCTGGGTGGCGCCGATCGGCACGCAGACGCGCCAGACGACGCGGCCCGTCGAGCTTGGCGGCGCGACAATTCCCGCCGGCGCGCCGGTCGCGGCATTGGTTTCCTCGGCCAGCCGCGACGAGAGCCGCTTCAGCGATCCCGATCGATTCGACATCGGCCGCGAGGAGGGCAACCACGCCGCCTTCGGCTTCGGCCATCATTTCTGCTCGGGCCGTTTCTTCGCGCGCGAGCAGATGTGTCTTGCGCTACGCTTGCTGCTCGAGCGCTTTCCGGATCTCAGGCTGATGCCGGGCAAGAAGCCGGTCTTCCGCGGCTGGGAGTTCCGCGCGCCGGCGACACTTCATGTAGCCTTTGGAGCCGATTGACGATGATCAGCCAGGACACCATCGATACGCTGCGCAAGGCCGACGTCGGCGCGCGGCACCTGTTCATCGATGGAACCCAGGTGGACGCGCAGGGCGGCGCCAGCCTGCCGGTGATCTCGCCGATCGACGGTCGCCCCTTCGCCAGTATCGCCGATGGCGGCGCAGCCGATGTCGACCGTGCGGTGGCCTCGGCGCGCAAGGCGTTCGCGAAAGGCTCGTGGTCGCGCGCGGCCCCTGCCTTTCGCAAGAAGGTGCTGACGAAATTCGCCGAGCTGGTCGAGAAGCATGTCGACGAGCTCGCCGTGCTCGGCGTGCGCGACAACGGCACCGAGATCAACATGGCCTACAAGGCCGAGCCGCTTTCAGCCGCCGGCACCATCCGCTACTACGCCGAGGCGATCGACAAGGTTTATGGCGAGATCGCGCCTACTGTCGAGAACGTGCTCGGCCTGATCCACAAGGAGCCGCTCGGCGTCGTCGGCGTCATCGTGCCATGGAATTTCCCGCTGATGATCGGCGCCTGGAAGATCGCGCCGGCTTTAGCCGCCGGCAACGCCATCGTCGTCAAGCCGCCGGAGATCGCCTCGCTCACATTGCTGCGGCTGGCGGAACTCGCCGCCGAGGCCGGCCTGCCCGAAGGCGTCTTCAACGTCGTCACCGGCCGCGGCTCGGTCGCCGGCGAGGCGCTCGGCCTGCATATGGATGTCGACGCCATCGCCTTCACCGGCTCCGGGCCGGTCGGCCGCCGCCTGCTCGAATACTCCGCGCGATCCAATTTGAAACGCGTCTTCCTCGAGCTCGGCGGCAAGTCGCCCAACATCGTCTTTGCCGATGCGCCGGACCTGAAGCAGGCGGCGGTGGTGTCGGCTAACGGTATCTTCCGCAATTCCGGACAGGTGTGCGTTGCAGGTTCGCGGCTGCTGGTCCAGGCCTCGATCTACGACCGCTTCATGGACGAGCTTCTCAAGGCGACCGCGAAGCTGAAGGTGGGTGATCCGCTCGATCTCTTAAGCGACATCGGCGCGGTGTCGAGCGCCGAGCAGTTGACCAAAAATCTGGGCTTCGTTTCGAAGGCCATGGAGGAGGGCGCTCGGCTCGTCACCGGCGGCGAGCGCATCCTGACCGAGACCGGCGGCACCTACATGGCGCCGACCATCTTCGAGAACGTGACTGAGAACATGCAGCTTGCCCGCGAGGAAGTGTTCGGCCCGGTGCTCGGCGTCATGCGCTTCGACACCGAGGAGGAGGCGGTGCGTCTCGCCAACGCCACCGTCTACGGCCTCGCCTCCGCCGTGTGGACCTCGAACCTGTCCGCCGCGCATCGCATGGTCCGCGCCATCAATGCCGGCGTCGTCCACGTCAACACCTACGGCGGCGCCGACATCACCGTGCCGCTCGGCGGCGTCAAGCAGTCCGGCTTCGGCCGCGACAAGTCCCTTCACGCGATCGAGAAATACACCGACCTCAAGACGGCGTGGATCAGTCTCGCTTGACCCTTCGCGGCGGGTCGGCCTGATGCCGCTACGACATCATTCTCGGCAATCCCGCCGCCAGCGCGTCGACCGCCAGTCGCACCTTCAGCGGCAGATGCGGCGTCTGCAGCCAGAGCGCGTGGCAGTCGTAGAGATAGTCCGACTGGTCGGGCAGCAGCCGGATGAGCCTGCCTGCTTCGACGCGCTGGCGCACCAGCCAGTATGGAAGCCAGGCCAGGCCCATGCCCTCGGTCGCCGCATCGGCGATGGCGTCGAGGTCGTCGAACCGAAGCCGGCCGGCCGGCGCGATCTCCGTTACGGAGCCGTCGTCGCGCGGGAACAGCCATGGCTGCAGCGCCTGGCCGAGCCGCCGGTAGATGATCGCCTGATGGCCGGCGATATCGTCGAGCCGAAGCGGCTGGCCGAACCTCTCAATGTATGACGGCGAAGCGCAGACGATCATTCGCTGGCGCGCGACGCGCCGCGCGATGATGCCGGCCCTGTCATCCAGCGTTCCGGTGCGGATCGCCAGGTCAAGACCGTCCTCGACAAGATCGGCGAAGCGGTCGCTGAGCGACAGGTCGAGCTCCAGTGCGGGATAGTACCGGGCAAGCGCGAGCAGGATCGGCGTGACGCAGTGGCGGCCGAAATGCGCCGGCATCGTCACTCGCAGTTTTCCGCGCGGCTCGGACAATTGGTCGGCGGCCAGCGCATCGGCGGCTTGCGCCTCCGCCAGCACGATCCGGCAGCGCTCGTAATAGGCGCGCCCGAAATCGGTCAGGCTCTGCCGGCGCGTCGTGCGGTTGATGAGGCGCGCGCCAAGCCGCTCCTCAAGGAAGCGGACATGCTTGCCGACCATCGGGCCCGACAGGTCGAGCGCCGCCGCGGCGGCCGCGAACGAGCCGAGGTCGACAGCCTTGACGAACACTTCCATGCTTTCGAGGCGATCCATATTCAAAACCAATCGTTTCGACTGTCCTGCCTGCCGCGCGATTTATCGCATCCCGATGCCTCTGCATAGTCCATTCCATCAACTGGATTTGGAGTTGCATGGATGGCAAGGGTTGTTCGCTTTCACGCTCACGGTGGGCCGGAGGTGCTGCGCATCGAGGATGTCGAGGTTCCGCCGCCGGGCTCCGGCGAGGTGCGTATCCGCGTCAAGGCGCTGGGCTTGAACCGCGCCGAGGCCTCGATGCGCAGGGGCGCCTATATCGAGACGCCGGCGCTGCCGTCAGGCCTTGGCCTCGAGGCGTCGGGCAGCGTCGAGGCGGTCGGCGACGGCGTCGATGGTTTTGCGCCGGGCGATGCCGTCAGCGTCATCCCGCCGCGCTCGATGGCGCGCTGGCCGGCCTATGGCGAGCTCGTCACCTTTCCGGCCGAGCTCGTGGTCAAGCATCCGCCGTCGCTCGGCTTCGAAGCCGCCGCCGCGACATGGATGCAATATCTCACCGCCTATGGCGCGCTGGTCGATGTCGCCCGTCTCGGCCGTGGCGAGCCTGTCGTCATCACCGCAGCGTCGAGCAGCGTCGGGCTGGCCGCGATCCAGATCGCCAAGGTGATCGGCGCCGTGCCGATCGCCGTCACGCGGATGTTGGCCAAGAAAGAAGCGCTGCTCGATGCCGGAGCCGCCCATGTCGTGGCCTCGCAGGAGCAGGATCTCGAAGCGCGGCTGAAGGCACTCGCACCGCAGGGCGTGCGCGTCGTGCTCGATGCGGTCGGCGGTCCGATCTTCACGCCGCTGGCGGCGGCGATGGCGCGCGGCGGCATCCTCATCGAATATGGCGGCCTCAGTCCCGAGCCGACGCCGTTCCCGCTGTTCGAGGTGCTGGCGAAGACGCTGATGCTGCGCGGCTATCTGGTGCACGAAATCACCGGCGATCCGGAGCGGCTGGAAGCGGCTAAACGCTTCATCCTCGACGGCCTCGCGTCGGGCGCGCTGAAGCCCTTGATCGCCAAAACTTTTCCGTTCGACAAAATCGTCGAGGCGCACCGCTTCCTCGAATCGGGCGAGCAGTTCGGTAAGATCGTCGTGACGGTTTGAGGCCCAAGAAAGCGAGGCGGGTTGTCGGAAACCGCGTCGGTTGTTCGTCCTCTGGCCGCAAAGCGCAATCAAGAGGAGCCTGCCGATGACCCCCACCATCACCGCCTTTGAACGATCGCCCGATCGCGGCCGGGGACAGGCGCGCGACATGCGCGTTCGCTGGGCGCTCGAAGAAGTGGGTCAGCCTTACGATGTCCGCCTCGTTTCGTTTGAAGAGATGAAGCAACCAGCTCATCTTGCGCTTCAGCCTTTCGGGCAGATACCCACCTATGAGGAGGGCGGCCTCGTTCTGTTCGAGACGGGCGCGATCGTGTTGCATATTGCAGAGCATCACGCCGGTTTGCTGCCCGACGACGCGAATGCCCGGGGACGCGCGATCAGCTGGATGTTCTGCGCGCTGAACACCGTGGAGCCGCCGATCCTCGACCTGCAGATCGCAAAGTTCGCGGAGCGCAACGAGAGCTGGCACGAGCGGCGTCTGCCTATGGTCCACGATCGCATCCGCGACAGGCTCGGCGAACTTTCCGTTTGCCTCGGCGACGCCGACTGGCTCGATGGCGACTTCAGTGCCGGGGATATTCTGATGGTGACGGTGTTGCGCAGGTTGAACATGTCAGGCCTGCTGGGCGAATTCCCGAACCTCGCCGCCTACGTCGCCCGCGGCGAAGCGCGGCCTGCGTTCAAGCGCGCTTTCGATGCGCAGTTGGCGGTTGCCATGGCGGCGTCGGGCTGGAGGAGGCACAGGACGAAGCGCTCCAGCGTCATGCCTTCGCGGCTGAGATGATCATGCCTCGCCGGTCAGCCGAGCCGAGATCAGCCGCGCCGCTTTGATTGCGGCTCCGCCCTGGCTGGCCGCGACCGCGTCGTCGACGCGCGAGACGGGGGAGGCAACCGACAGCGTGCCGATCGGCTGGCCGTCGGCGCCGAGGATCGCGGCGCCGACACTGTGCACGCCTTCCTCATAGCCCTGCGCGCTGCGCGAATAGCCGCTGGCGGCGGCGAATGCGATGGCTTTGGCCAGCGTGTCAGGCCCGGTCATCGTATGCGCGGTGAAGGCCTGCAAAGGCCTTTCGAGATAGGCGCTGACCACTTCCAGCCGCGAGGCGGCGAGGAAGGCGATGCCCGAGGCTGTGCCGTGCAGCGGCAGCACCTGACCGACATCGACATTGACGCGGTTGGCCTTGGCCGACAGTTCGACATGGACGGTGAGCAGCGCGCCGGCGCTGAATTCCGACAGGTGCACGGTCTCGCCGGTCTCCAATGACAGGTCTCGCACCACCGGCGCCGCGACCCGCACGAACGGAAAATGCGCGTCGCGGATGCGGGCAAGCCGCGACAGGCCGGCGCCCAGCCGGTAGCGGCGACTCCGCGGCTCCTGCTCGATCAGCCGGTGCGCGGCAAGCGCCATCAGGAGGCGCCGGGCGGTGGCTTTGTCGAGGCCGGCGCGCCGGGCGAGATCGGACAGCCCGATCTCCGACTCCTGCAGCGTGAACAGTTCTAGCAGCGACACCGCCTTGCCCACCGTGCTCATTGCGTATTCTCCGAGATACTTCGCATGTGAATTAACTTGACAGGCGCCGCTCCTGCCTTCAGTGTGTCTATAACATACAAAACAACGGTTCAAATAATGAACCGTCATGGGAACAACTACGCGTCGCAAATTTTGCGCGTCAGGGAGAGTTCAGCGCCGTGATGGCCGCCAGCAGAACCGATTTGCAACCCGCGACGATCGAAGACCTGCTCGACCGCGAGCAGGCACGATTCCTCGATACGCATCCGCGCTCGGCGGCTGCCTGGGAAGAGGGCAAGAAGCACTTCCTCTATGGCGGGCCGTCGCATTGGATGCGGCGCTGGGCCGGCGGCTTCCCGGTCTATGCCGCTTCGGCCAGAGGCGCCCATATCCGCGACATCGACGGCCACGACTATGTCGACTTCGCGCTCGGCGACACGGGTGGCATGTGCGGCCACGCGCCGGAGGCGGTGACGCGCGCAGCGCTGCACCAATTGCAGAACGGCACGACCATGATGCTGCCCACCGAGGACAGCCTCTGGGTCGGCGAAGAGCTTACGCGCCGCTTCGGCCTGCCTTACTGGACGCTGACCACGTCCGCCACCGATGCCAACCGTGGCGCCATCCGCATCGCGCGCATGATCACCGGCCGCGACAAGGTGCTGGTCTTCTCCGGCTGCTACCATGGCGGCGTCGAGGAGGCGCATGTCGAGATCCGCGACGGCAAGATCGGCATGCGCAACATGATCCATCCGAACGGTGTCGACCATTCCGCCGTCTCCAGGGTGGTCGAGTTCAACGATGTCGCGGCGCTCGAGGAAGCGCTGTCGCATGGCGACGTCGCCTGCGTGCTGACCGAACCGCTGATGACCAATTTCGGCATGATCCCGGTCGCCGACGGTTTTCATACAGCGCTTCGCGAGATCACGCGCCGCACCGGCACGGTGCTCGTCATCGACGAGACGCACACCATCTCCAGCGGTCCCGGCGGCTATACCGCGCTGCACGGGCTGGAGCCGGACATTCTCGTTGCCGGCAAGGCGATCGCGGGCGGCTTTCCGGCCGGCATCTTTGGCGTCGCGCGGGAAATCGCCGAGCGGCTGTGGAAAATCGTGCCGATGGTCAATCCGCGCGTGCGCCAGTCGGCGCATCTCGGCATCGGCGGCACGCTAGCCGGCAACGCGCTCACCGTCGCCACCATGCGCGCGGTGCTGGAAGAGGTGCTGACGCCGGCCAATTTCGAGCTCATGATCGCCAACGCCTCACGGCTTGCCGAGGCCGCGCGGAAAATCATCGCCGACAACAAATTGCCCTGGCATGTGACGCAGGTCGGCGCCCGCGCCGAGATCATGTTCATGCCGAACCCGCCGCGCAGCGGCGCCGACGTCATTGCCGGGCGTCGAGGCGATCTCGAGACCTTGCTGCACGCCTTCTACATGAACGAAGGCATACTGGTGACGCCGTTCCACACCATGTTCCTGATGTGCCCGGCGACCTCGGCGGCCGATGTCGATCGCCACACGGAAGTCTTTTCCCGCTTCGTCGATCTTGTCCGCGGCGCGGGCGTCGTCTGAGACCATGGCGAACCCGTTCGAACTCACCCTTACGCAAAAATTTAAAACGTTTGCAATTCGGCAAAAGCCGATTACAAACGTTTCAACATCGCGTTCGGGAGGAACGATTGCCGGCCCGTGTCACCACGCTGAAGGAGCTTGCCGCCAGCCTCGGCCTGTCGATCACGACGGTATCGAGGGCGCTTGCCGGCCATCAGCAGATCGCCCTGAAGACGCGCGAGCGTGTCGCCCAGGCGGCGCGCCAGGCCGGGTATGTGCCTAACACCGCGGCGCGCACGCTGGTTTCCGGCCGCAGCGGCTTCGTCGGCCTGGTGCTGCCGATCCGCGGGCCGAACCTGGTCGATTCCTTCCTCGGTGAGTTCGTGACCGGGCTCGGCGAGGGGTTGGTGGCGCATGGCTCGGACCTCATCCTCGCCACCGCCGCGCAGGACCAGGCCGAGCTTGCCGTGCTGCGCCATGTCGTCGAATCCGGGCGCGCCGACGGCGTCGTCGTCACCCGCATCGCCGAGGTCGACGAACGTCTCGACTATCTGCGCCGGCGCAGCTTTCCGTTCGTCGCGCATGGCCGGCTGCTCGACAGCGATTTTGACTACAACTGGCTCGACACCGATGGCGCCCATGCCTTCGGCGAAGCCTTCGACATGCTTTACGATCTCGGCCACCGCCATTTCGGCCTGGTGACGATTTCCGAGCCGATGACCTTTCGGCATCTCAGGCAGGATGGTCTCGCCGCCGCGATCGCCCGACGCGGCGATCCGGCGGTGCGGCTCGATGTGGCGACCGCACCGCGCTTCGATCGCGGCGCCCGCATCCAGGCCGTCAACCGGATGCTGAAGGCTCCAAATCGGCCGACTGCGATCATCGCCTTGTTCGACGAGCTGGCGCTGACGGTGATGGAAGAGGCGGCCCGCGCCGCCCTTACCGTCCCACGCGACCTTTCCGTCATCGGCTTCGACAACATCGTCGCCTCGGCCTATGCGCCGCCCGGCCTCACCACGTTCGATGCCTCGATCCGCCAGTGCGCGCGCGAGATCGCCGACATGCTGCTCACCGTCGTCGCCGAGAAACCGGCCGCGCCGCTGACCCGGCTGATCCGGCCGACGCTGGTTCCAAGGGCAAGCCATGGACCGGCGCCGCTGACAAAGAAGCTGACGCCGGCATGACGGCGTCAATCCAGGGAGGAAGAGCATGACCAATATTTTGAAGAAGCTGTCGGGTGCGGCGCTGGCGCTGTCGCTTGCCGTTGGCGGCGCCCAGGCCCAGCAGGTGCTGTTCTGGTCGACGCAGGCGCGCCCGGTCGAGGAAACGCAAAAGATGCGCGATGAGGTGCTGAAAGGCTTCGGCGGTCCGGTCGACTATCAGGTCGCGGAGGACGGCCCCTGGCTCACCCGACTGCAAGCCGAACTGCAGGCGGGCTCCGGAACCATCGGCGTGCTCGGTGGCCTGCATGGTGATTTCTCCACCGTCGGCGCTAGCCTTGTCGATCTCTCCGCCGTCGACGTTGGCGGGGTCAAGATCAACGAGGCCTACAAGAAGCTCGGCATGCTCGGTACCGGCGAGCAGAAATATATACCGTGGATGCAGGCCACCTATCTGATGGCGGCGAACAAGCAGGCGTTGCAATATCTGCCGCCGGGCGTCGATCTCAACACCATCACCTACGACCAGCTGATCGAATGGTCGAAGAACATCGCCGAAAAGACCGGCTCGCCGAAATTCGGCTTTCCGGCCGGTCCGAAGGGGCTGAAGCACCGCTTCTTCGAGGGCTTCCTCTATCCGTCCTACACCGGCTCGATGGTGACCAAGTTCCGCTCGCCCGAAGCCGAGACCGCCTGGAACAAGTTCAAGGAGCTTTGGCAGTACACCAATCCGAACTCGACCAACTACGCCTTCATGCAGGAGCCGCTGCTGAGCGGCGAGGTGTGGATTGCGTTCGACCACGTCGCCCGTCTCGCCGACGCCTTCAATCAGAAGCCCGACGAGTTCGTCGCCTTCCCGGCGCCGGCCGGTCCCGCCGGTCGCGGCTTCATGCCGGTGGTGGCCGGCGTCGCCATTCCGAAGACCTCCCCGGACATCGACAAGGCCAAGGCGCTGGTCGCCTATATGCTGAAGCCGGAAACGCAGATCGCCACGCTGAAGGCGACCAATTTCTTCCCTGTGGTCGATGTCAAGCTTCCCGACGGCATGCCGGCCTCGGTGAAGGCGTTCGGTCCGGCCATCGCCACCATGACCGGCGCTCGCGACGCGCTGCCGGCACTGCTGCCGATGGGTCTTGGCGATCTCGGCGGCAAGTTCAACCAGGTCTACACCGACAGCTTCGAGCGCATCGTGCTCGGCGGCGAGGATGTGCACGGCGTGTTGGAACAGCAGGCGGCCGCGCTCAAGGCGATCATCGACCAGGCCAAGGCGCCGTGCTGGGCGCCAGACAAGCCGTCCGAGGGCGCTTGCCCGGTCGACTAGTCGTCACCAGAGATCCTCCCAAGGGGTGCCCGGAGTTTGTTGCGCTCCGGGCGCCCGGACCGCGGCCCTCGACCGCAGCGCAAAGGACACACCATGAACGGCAAGGCTCTGCCCTACCTGCTGCTGATGCCGGCGACGCTGTTCCTGTGCGTCTTCTTCCTCTATCCGTTCGCACTCGTCGCCTTCAAGGCGGTCACCCGCGACGGCGCCTTCACGCTCGACAATTTCCGCACCATGGCCGGCAGTTGGAAGTTTCCGGCCACCGTCCGCAACACGCTGCTGCTTGCCGCAATCGTCGTGCCGATCCAGCTTGCCATGGCGCTTCTGATGGCGAGCGTCGTGTCGCGGCTGGAGAGCGGGCGCAGTGCAGCACTTTACATCTTCGCCATTCCGCTCGGCATTTCAGACCTTGCCGCCGGCCTGATCTGGCTGGCCATCTTCGACCAGTCCGGTTTCCTCAACACGCTGCTTTCCGGCCTAGGCATCGTCGATCGCCCGATCATGTTCCTCGGCTACCAGAGCAAGCTGACGATCTTCATCGCCGTCGCGCTGGCCGAGATCTGGCGCGCAACCGCCATCATGATGGTCATCCTCGTCGCCGGCATGGGGCTGATCCCCAAGGAATATTACGAGGCGGCGGAGGTGTTCGGCGCCGGCCCATGGAAGCGCTTCGTCCGCGTTACCCTGCCGCTGTTGCGCCCCAGCCTGCAGACGGCGATCATCTTGCGCGTCATCCTCGCCTTCGAGGTCTTCGCCGTCGTCGCCGCCCTTGGCGGCACCAATCTGCCGGTGCTGATGGGCGAGACCTACAACTGGCAATTCACGCTGCAGGACCGCAACGTCGCCGCCGCCTCGGCGCTGCTCATCCTCGCCATCTCGATCGGCTTCACGCTGTTCTTCCTGAGAGTGCTGCGCGTGCCCAAGGAGGCACGGATATGAAGGAGGCGCGCATATGAGTGCTGTCGCCGAAGCGCCTGTCACGGCTGCAACCGTCGATGCTCGCAAAGCCGGCGACTGGCTGCTCGTCGCCACCACCATCCTGCTTTGTGTCTGGGTGCTGCTGCCGATCTACTTGTTGATCGTCAACGCGCTTTCGTCGCCGCAAGACGTGACTACCTTTCCCAAGCGCTTCTTCCCGTCCCTCGATCTCGGCAGCCTGTCCTTCTTCATCAACTTCGCCGGCGTTGCCAGGGCGCTGTGGAACTCGGTGCTCGTCGCCACGCTGACGATGATCCTGTCGATCGGCTTCGGCGCGCCGGCAGGCTACGCGCTGTCGCGCTTCGACTTTCCGGGCAAGGGCGCGTTCCGCTTCCTGGTGCTGATGACCAGGGCCTTCCCGTTGCCGTTGTTGGCGCTGCCGCTGGCGGTGATGTTCATCCGCACCGGCCTCGACGACACCGCGATCGGCCTGGCGCTGGTGCACACCACGCTGGCGCTACCCTTCGCGGTGCTCATCACCTTCTCGCTGTTTTCCGGCATACCGGTCGAACTGGAGGAAGCGGCTTGGACGCTCGGCTGCACCCGATGGCAGGCGTTTCGCAAGGTGATCCTGCCGCTGGCGCTACCCGGTATCGCAGCCTCGGCGGTGTTTGCTTTCACCATCTCCTGGAACGAGGTCTTCGCCGCCGCGGTGCTCACCATCGAGAACCGCACGCTGACCGCCTTCCTGCTGCAGAGCCTTGGCGAGTCGCCGCTCTATCTCAAATTCGCCGGCGGCGCGGCGCTGGTCGTGCCGGCGCTGATCTTCATCTTCGCCGTCAGGAAATATCTCTTCGCCATGTGGGGGATCGCCAACCGATGACGCGCCAGACGGAGAACGCTCATGGCTGAAATCGCCATCAAGGGAGTGGCCAAGCGCTTCGGCGGCTTCACCGCGCTGCATCAGGTCGACCTCACGGTTGCCGATCAGGAGTTCATGGTGCTGCTCGGTGCCTCCGGCTGCGGCAAGACCACGCTGCTCAGGATCGTCGCCGGGCTGGAGACGCCGAGCCAGGGCGAGGTCTGGATCGGCGGCCGCCGCGTCGACCATTTGCCGCCGCGCGACCGCGGCATTGCCATGGTGTTCCAGAACTACGCCGTCTTCCCGCATCTGACCGTGTTCGAGAACATTGCCTTCGGCCTGCGCATGAAGAAGCTGGGGCAGGCCGAGGTCGAGCGCCGCGTCGGCCGCACCGCCGAGCTGATGCATATCGAGCAACTGTTGAAGCGCTATTCCGGCCAGCTGTCAGGCGGCCAGCGCCAGCGCGTCGCCGTCGCCCGCGCACTCGCCATGGAGCCGGACGTCATCCTGATGGACGAGCCGCTGTCCAACCTTGACGCGCTTCTGCGGCTGGAGATGCGCGCCGAGCTCAAAGGCGTGCTCGCGGCCTCGAAGACCACGACCATCTACGTCACCCACGACCAGGTCGAGGCGATGAGCCTCGCCGACCGCATCGCCGTCATGCATCAGGGCCGCATCGTCCAGGCTGCCTCGCCGGTCGAGGTCTACCGCAATCCGGCCGCGCGCTTCGTCGGCTCCTTCATCGGCAACCCGCCGATGAATTTCCTGCCCGCGTCCAAAGCCGCGAACGGCGACTGGAACGTAGCCGGGCTGACGCTGCCGGGACCGAAGTCGGACAGGCAAGCGATCGAATTCGCCATCCGGCCCGAGGACGTCGATGCCGGCGACGATGGGTTGCAGGCCACCGTGCGCGTCATCGAGCCGCTCGGGCCGCACACGCTGGTCACTTGCGATGTCGAAGGCGGACTGTTCCGCGCCGTGCTGGACTCCAGCGCCGCCGTTGCCGTGGGCGACCGTCTGCGGCTCGCCCCCAAGCCCGATCGCATCCGCTGGTTCGACCCCGAAACCACCAATGCCCTCTGAAAGACCTCGAGCCGCCATGACAGCCACTGCCGCCCAAGACATCATTGCCCGCGCCGTCGAGGTGCTGAAGGAAAACGACCACGGCGACTACACCATCCCGACGAAAGGCCTCTACCCGTTCCAGTGGAATTGGGATTCCTGCCTGACGGCGCTTGGCCTCGCCCACTATGACGAAGCGCGGGCCTGGACCGAGATCGAGACCCTGTTCGCGCATCAATGGCCCGACGGCATGGTTCCGCACATCGTCTTCCATGTCTGGAACGATGGCTACTTTCCCGGGCCCGAGGTCTGGCGCACCGGCCGCCCGACGGCGACTTCCGGCATCACGCAGCCGGCCGTCGCCGGCTTTGCCGTGCGCCGCCTGTTCGACAGGGCGCGCGACAGGAAATTGGCGGTCGAGCGGGCCTGCAGGTTGCTGCCCAAGATCGACGCCTGGCACCGCTGGTTCTATGAGAATCGGGACCCCAAGGGGGAGGGCTGGTCGCGATCATCCACCCCTGGGAGTCCGGCCGCGACAATTCCATCGACTGGGACCAAGCCTTCGAGCGCGTCCCGACCGAAGGGGTCGAACCCTACATCCGTCGCGACATCCTGCATGCCGACCCGGCCCATCGCCCGACCCAGGCGCAATATGATCGCTATCTCTGGCTGGTGCAGCATTTCCGCGGGCTGGGCTGGGACAACGCCCTGCTGCACGACGCTTCGCCATTCCAGATCGTCGATCCCGGCTTCAACGCCATCCTGATCCGCGCCGCGGCCGATCTTGCCGATCTCGCCGAGGCGCTGGGCGACACCGGGATCGCCAAAGCCAATCGCGCCCGCGCCGAAAAGGGCATCGCTGCGATGGAGCGCCTGTGGAGCGAGGCGCATGGCCAATATCTCTGCCTCGACCGCCTGACCGGCAAGCTTGTCGACAGCGCCTCCGTCGGCGGCGTCCTGCCGGCCTTCGCTGCCATCCCGCAGGCGCGCGCCGCAGCGATCGCCGCAACCATCGAACGCCTGGCCGGGAAGGCGCGCCACATCGTGCCCTCGCACGATCCCAACGACCCGCGTTTCGACGCCAGGCGCTACTGGCGTGGCCCGGTCTGGCTGGTGGTCAACTACATGATCGCCGACGGCCTTCTCGCCGCCGGCCACGCCGAGGTCGCCCGGCGCATCACTGGCTCCAGTCTCGACCTGATCACCGAAAGCGGCTTCGCCGAATATTACGACCCGCTCACCGGTGAACCGCTCGGCGGCGGCCGTTTCACCTGGACGGCGGCGATGGTCATCGAGTTTTTGCGCGGAATGTAAGCGCGCGTTCATCGAGCCTGTAAACTTTGCGGCGGCGGGAGCTACACCGGCGCGCCGCAAACGGCTATCAATCGTCGCGATATCATGCTTCGGGGTCATGAGGGGGCGGCTTGCAGCTGGATCTGAAAACAATCGAGGCTTTAGCCCCCGACCAGGCCTCGCTTGGCGCCGCCGCCAAGCTGACCAAGCGGTCGAACTGGCCTCGGCTTGAGGCACACGAACAGCTGCCGCTGATCTGGGGCGAATGCCAGGGGTCCGGCTCGAATCCCTATCGCGTCGCGTTCGACACGTCCGATCACGGCTACAAATGCACCTGTCCGTCGCGCAAGTTTCCGTGCAAGCACATCCTGGCGCTGATGTGGATCGGCGCCACGGCGCTCGACAGCTTCCAGCGTGTCGATCAGACGCCGGACTGGGTGAACGATTGGCTCGGCCGGCGCCGCAAGCCGGGGCAGCCGCCGGCGCAAACACGTTCCGAAGCCAAAAGCATCGACGAGGCCTCGCGGCCTGAGGAAAGCGCCCCGGTCGAGGACGCCGCCGCTGCCGAACGCCGCGGGGCGGCGCAGCGCAAGCGGGCCGAGGATACGCGAAGCGCGGTTTCTGCCGCGCTCGATGAGCTCGACCAGTGGATTGCCGACCAGCTTCGGCTCGGCCTCGCCGGATTTGTCGATGCCAGCAGCGAGCGCTGCCGGCGCATCGCCGCACGGCTTGTCGACCTGAAGGCCACGGCGCTCGCCGGGCGTATCGACGAGCTGCCGGCGCGGCTGATGGCGCTGCGCAGCGAAGAGAGGCCGGATGCCGCGATCCGCGAGCTCGGCAAGCTGGTGCTGCTCGCCAAGGCCTGGCGCGCCGCGCCAGACGACGCCGAACTGAAACGCCTTGTCTCGACATCGGAGACCCGTGAGCAGATCCTCGCCAACCCCGATGCCGTCCAGGTCGAGAGCGACTGGGAGGTGCTCGGTGAGAAGATCGAGACCCGCCGCGACGGCCTCGTCAGCCATGCGACCTGGCTGCTCGATCTCAGGAGCCCAACCCCGCGATTTGCCGTGCTGCTCGATTTCTTCCCGGCTTCGGCAGGCCGGCGCTCCGGCGCCTTCGCGCCGGGAGACCGCTTCAAGGCAAGGCTGGTGTTCTATCCCTCGCGCAACCCGCTGCGGGCGCTGATCGCGGAACGATTGGGCGATGTGACGCCGGGCGCGTGGCCAGCTTTCGCTGAAGCCGCTACCGGCGATCCGCTGGCCGCCTATGCCGCCTTCCAGGACGGCGCGCCTTGGCTGTCCGACTGCCCGGTCATCCTGCCGGCCGGCGCGATCGCGCTGGACGAAAAGGATGGCGCCTGGTGGCAGGCGGCGAGCAATCCGCATGGCATTGCCTTGCCTGTCGCGGGCTCCGTCAATCAGACCTTGCTCGGCCTCGACCTTGCCGCGACAGCGGCGCTCTGGAACGGCGCCAGGCTCGAACTTCTGGCCTCGCAGAGCAGCATCGGGAGGCTCGATCTGTCGTGAATGAGCTCGAACAGGCAGGGCTGGCAAGGTTGCGCGACGGCTGGATTTCGGGCGGCGCAATGTTCGAATTGGCCCCGGTCGAGTGGAAAGGGGTCGCCACCGCTTCCAGCCCGGACGAGCAGGAGCGGCGGCTGTTGGCCATCGCCGCTCAGGCGCTCGATGTCGCGCTTCGCCCGGCGGCGCCGAAAACCTTGAAACGGCGCCCGCCGTTGCCAGTGCTTGCCTTGCCGATGCTCCCCGACCGGCTGCGGCCGTCGCTGCGTGCGGCATTGAAATATGCAGCCGATGCCAAACGCAAGGCGCGGGTCATCGGACTGGTCGCCTCCCGCGGCTTTGTCGCCCATCCGATGGATTGGATGCCGGCCGCGTCAGACCAAACCGCGCCGGATGTCTATGCGCCCTGGATCGACTGGCAGGCGAGCGCCGAACAGGGCCGGCGGGGCGAACAGGACGAATTGAGCGCGGAAAATTGGGCTGACTTCTATCCGGCGGCGCGGCGCGTCGCGCTCGCCACGATGCGTAGGAGCCAGCCGGCTGCCGCAAGGCTGCTGATCGAGACCAAGGCACCTGCTGAATCGGCCGAAGTCAGGCTGTCGCTGATTGAGCTCATCCGCATCGGTCTAGGTTCCGAAGATGCGCCGTTCCTGAGAAGTCTATCCGCCGACCGGTCCGGAAAGGTGCGCGAGTTGGCCGGCCGTATGCTGGCAATGCTGGGCGAGCATGGCGAAGGCGGTCCGGACGTTCCCGTGGCCGAGCTCGCCGGCTTCATCGAGGAAGGCAAGGCCGGCTTCATCCGCCGCCGGACGACGTTCGGCCCGGCGAAAACCAAATCGCATGCGCAGGAGCAGCGCCGCGCCGAACTGTTCGAGCTCTGCAATCTGGTCGATCTGGCGACGCGGTTCGGCGTGACGGAGTCCGAGTTGATAACCGGCTGGCAGTTCGGCACCGACAACAATGCCGATATCCTTCTCTCGCGCATGGTCGCCGCCTCTGGCAGTGACACTGCGGTGGCGCATATGGCCGACATGCTTGTCGCAGAAGGTGGCAAGCATGTGTTTCGCGCGCTTCAATTGATGCCGCGCTTGGACAGTCGCCGCAAACGTGTGCTGGTCCGGTTGATCCTTAAGCAGGCGAACTATCTCGGAATGCTTAATCTGGCGGAAAGCCTCGACGCTGGCTGGCTGGACTGGGACGACCTGACGAATGGGCAAGTGCTCCCAGCGTTGCGTTCCATCATTGGCGGAAACGACGATGCTATGCGGCAAGGAGTTCACGACTTGCTCGAGATGATGGGCTTTCTCGCTACGGCAACAGCTGCAACGAGACTGACCGAAGATTTAATTGCAGCCGGCCTGCCGCCCGCATCCCCCTCGCTCGGCCTGCTGCGGCTCAATGCGGCGCTGGCCGAAAGCCCTTCCCAATCCGACAGATGAATCAACCCGGAGAAGATCGCATGAACGCAGCCATCCGCCTCCCGGCCGAGCAGGTCTATGCCGCCGAACTGCTGGCACTTGCGCAGGATGACGACCGGCAGAAGCCTGCCGGCTGGAGCCTGTCGCCCAAGGCCGTGCTCACCTATCTGATGGGCGGCAAGGCGAGCAACGGCACGGTGATTTCGCCGAAATATGTCGGCCGCCGGCAACTGATGGAAACCGCGGTGGCGACGCTCGCGACCGACCGGGCGCTGCTTCTGCTTGGCGTTCCCGGAACGGCGAAATCCTGGGTCTCGGAACATCTCGCCGGCGCCATTATGGGCAACTCGACGCTGATCGTGCAGTGCACCGCCGGCACCGACGAGAACCAGATCCGCTACGGCTGGAACTATGCCCAACTCCTCGCGAAAGGCCCGAGCCGGGAGGCGCTGGTGCCGACGCCGCTCTACCGCGCCATGCAGGAGGGCAAGCTTTGCCGCCTGGAAGAGCTGACCCGCATGGGCTCGGACGTGCAGGACACGCTGATCACCGTGCTGTCGGAAAAGATGATGCCGGTACCGGAGCTCAACACCTCGATCTACGCGCAACGCGGCTTCAACATCATTGCCACCGCCAACAATCGCGACAAGGGTGTCAACGAGCTCTCCTCGGCGCTGAAGCGGCGCTTCAATGTCGTGGTGCTGCCTCTGCCTGAGGACATGAACGAGGAAGTCTCGATCGTCTCCAGGCGCGTCGGCGAAATGGCCGGCGGACTGGACCTGCCGGTGCCAAAAAATGTCGGCGAGGAGATCGCGCGGGTGCTTACCATTTTCCGCGAGCTGCGCTCCGGCGCGACCGCCGACGGCAAGGTGACGCTGAAGGCACCGTCGGGCTCGCTCTCCACCGCCGAGGCGATCGCTACGATGATCAGCGGTCTCAGCCAGGCGGCGTGGTTCGACGGCGGCGAGCTCCACGCCGAAGGCCTGGCGCCAAGCCTCGTCGGCGCGATCGTCAAGGATCCGGTCCAGGACAAGGTCGTGCTGGAGGAATATCTGGAGACGGTGCTGAAGAAGCGCCCTGACTACGCCGCCTATTACGTGGCGCTGAATGAAGCCATCTGAGCCATGACGCAGGGCCGCATCAGCTATTTCGGCATTCGCCATCACGGGCCCGGCTCCGCCGAGAGCCTGGTCAAGGCGTTGCAGGAATTGCAGCCGGTCGCCGTGCTGATCGAAGGGCCGACGGATGCCTCGCCGCTGCTGCCACTGCTCGCCAGCCCCGACATGAGGCCGCCGGTGGCGCTGCTCTGCTATCCGGAAGACGATCCCGCGGCGACGAGCTTCTGGCCGTTCGCCGAATTCTCTCCGGAATATCAGGCGGCCCTGTGGGCCGTCGCCAACAAGGCGGCGTTGCGCTTCATCGACCTGCCGTCCGCGGCGCGGCTTGCCGAGAAGGGGCCTGAAGGCTCGACAGACGCCGATGCCGCCGAGGCGGAGGTCACGGAAGGGCAGGGCGAAGAACCCACCCGCATCAAGGATCCGATCGGCACCCTGGCGCGCGCCGCCGGTTACGAGGACGGCGAGAGCTGGTGGTCGGACATCATCGAGCAGAACCCCGAGCCCGGCCCGATCTTCGCGGCCATCGCCGACGCGATGACGACGCTGCGCGAAGGCGAGGGTGCGATCGGCGGGTTCGAGGCCATGCGCGAAGCGCATATGCGCCTCGAGATCGCCTCCGCGCGAAAGGAGTTCGACGGGCCGCTGGCCGTCGTCTGCGGCGCCTGGCATGTGCCGGCCTTGCAAGCGGCGCATACGCAAAAGAGCGACCAGGTGCTGCTCAAGGGCATCGGCCGGCGCAAGACCACGATGACCTTCGCGCCATGGACCGGACCACGCCTGGCGTCGGGCTATGGCTACGGCGCCGGTGTCGTCGCGCCCGGTTGGTGCAAGCATCTGTGGCAGACGCGTGGGCAGGATGATGCCTCGGTCCTGTGGCTGTCGCGCATCGCCATGGTGCTTCGAGCGAAAGGCCACATGATCTCGACCGCGTCGCTGATCGAGGCGGAGCGTCTGGCGCGAGCGCTCGCCGCCATCCGCGAACGGCCGAAGCCGGGCTTCGAGGAATTGCGCGACGCCTCGATCGCGGCTCTCTTCAACGGCGAGGCGCTGCTGTGGAGGATGGTCGAGGCGGAGTTGCTGCTCGGCGCCGATGTCGGTGAGATTCCGTCCGACACGCCGCTTGCGCCGCTGATCGACGACCTGCAGCGCAACCAGAAGGCTGCGCGACTGAAGCCCGAGGCGTTGGAGCGGGAACTTTCCGTCGATCTCCGGAGCGAGAGCGGGCTGTTCCGCTCGACGCTGCTGCACCGGCTGAACGTGCTCGGCGTGAATTGGGGCAGGCTGACGGACATCGGCCGCAGCCGCGGCACGTTCCGCGAGCGCTGGATGCTGGCCTGGCAGCCGGAATACGCCGTTCGCCTGGTGGAGAACCTGGTCTACGGACCGACCATCGAGAAAGCCGCCAACGGCCGCCTGATCCAGATGATCGGCACTGCTTCGACGCTCGATGCTTTGGCCACGCTGGTCCAGAACGCGATCACCGCGGCCTTGAGAGAGGCATCCGCGGCCGGCCTTGCTGCACTGGAGGAAAAGGCGGGGCACAGCAGCGAATGCCTGGAGCTGCTGGCCTCGGTGCCGCCGCTCGCCGACATCATCCGCTATGGCGAAGCGCGCAAGACCGAGACGGAGCGCCTCGCCGGCCTGCTGGAACGGCTGATCATCGAGGGTTCGATCGCGCTGCCTTATGCGGCGCGGGACCTCGACGCGCAGGCCGCCGCGGCGCTGATGGGTGCGCTGCGCAAGGCCGACGAGGCGATCAAGCTGGTGGAGCCGGACGAGCATGTCCTGGAGGCCTGGCGCAACGGGCTTGCAGCCGCGCTGGATTCGTCGCGCTCGACGGCGCTCGTTGCCGGTTGCGCCGCGCATCTGCTCTACGAGGCCGGGTGCCTCTCCGCCGAAGCCACGGCCGACCTGCTGGGGAAGCGCCTGTCGCCTGGAACGCCGGTCGCCGATGCCGCCGCCTTCTTCGAGGGCTTCTTCAGCGGCGCCGGCCAGAGGCTGATCTACGACGAGGGGCTGCGCGGCGCTGTCGATGACTGGCTGGCCTCGCTCGACGAGGAAGCCTTTATTGCGCACCTGCCCCTGCTGCGCCGCGTCTTTTCCAACCTCGACAGCATGGAGCGCCGGCGCCTCATCGAGGCCGTGCTTGGCAAGAGAGCGAGCCTGCCTGCCGGGCTGACGCCGGCGCCCGATGGGGGCGAGGCGTGGCGCAGGCATTTTGATCTCCTCGGCAAGCTGCTCGCAGGGGAGCCCAGCCATGGATGATGAGACAATCGGGCCGGAGCTCGATCCCACGGAAGGAACCAGAGAGCGCCGCTGGCGCCTGGCGATCGGCGCCGACGACGGGGCCTCCTCGGCGCTCTCGGCCGAGGATCGACGATTGTCGGCGGCGCTCGATGCGCTTTATGGCGATGGCAGCGGCGACACCGCCGCCGACCAGCGCAAGCGCCGCGGCGGGCTCGGCCGTTCGGCGCCGCGCGTCGCGCAATGGATGGGCGATATCCGTTCGTTCTTCCCCGAGCAGGTCGTCCAAATCGTGCAGAAGGACGCCTTCGAGCGGCTGAACCTGAAGCAGATGCTGATGGAGCCGGAGTTCCTCAGGGCGATCGAGGCCGACGTCAATCTCGTCGCCGACCTCGTCTCGTTGCGCTCGGCGATGCCGGACAAGACCAAGGACATCGCGCGCTCGATCATTTCCGACATCGTCGCCAAGCTGATGCAGCGTCTCGAGCAGAAGACCGCCGAGGCGATCCGGGGCGCGCTCGATAAGTCGCGGCGCACCAACCGGCCAAGGCAGCGCGACATCGACTGGCCACGCACCATCGCGGCGAACCTTCGCCACTACCAGCCGGACCACAAGACCGTGGTGCCGGAAAAGCTGGTCGGCTTCATGCGCCGCCAGCGCCGGTTGGTCGACCTCGACGAGGTGACGCTCTGCGTCGACCAGTCCGGCTCGATGGCGAGCTCGGTCATCTACGCCTCGATCTTCGCGGCGGTGATGGCGTCTCTGCCGGTCGTGCGCACCAAACTCGTCTGCTTCGACACCGCGATCGTCGACCTGACAGCGGAGCTCAGCGATCCGGTCGAGGTGCTGTTCGGCGTCCAGCTCGGCGGCGGCACCGACATCAATCAGGCGGTCGCCTATTGCGCCGAGCGCATCGAACGGCCGACCAAGGCCCACTTCGTGCTGATCACCGATCTCTACGAGGGCGGCAACGGTCAGGAGCTGCTGCGCCGACTGGCAACGCTGGTGCGGTCGGGCGTCAATGTCGTCGTACTCTTGGCGCTCACCGATCAGGGCCGCCCCGGCTATGATCCGTCCATGGCCGGTTCGGTTGCGGCATTGGGTATCCCGGTCTTTGCCTGCACGCCGGACCATTTTCCCGACATGATGGCGGCGGCGCTTCGTCGGGAAGACATTGGCGCCTGGGCGGCGAGCGCCGACATCAAGCTCGTTCGCGCCGACGCCGAGACCCCAAAGGCGGCCGAGTAAGCTTGCCAGCCTTCTGGCATCGCATACTCAGGTCTCCTTCTCGCTGATCACCTCGAAGCGCTCGACCGCGCAGTGCTCGGCGACAACCGCCAGCACGTCCGTCGAAGGCTCGACCGCGTCGGGCTGCTTCCATTGAAGATTGAAGGAAAACATGAAGCGGTTGCGGTCGGGGTCGTGCTCCATACCGACGAAGCGTGCATCGTAGCCGAGCGGCCGTACGATGTCCCCGATGTCGGGTGGCGAGCCTTTCGGCCATGACACAGAGAGGAGCGCCTTGTGGGCGCGCGGGATCTTGAGGTCGACCCATTTCAGCGCCTGCAGCGTCACCAAGGTCAGCACCGTCGCGATCCCGCCGAGGCCGAACTGGCCGCCACCGAAGGCGAGGCCAATCATCGTCATGATCCACATGGTCGCGGCTGTGGTGACGCCGGTGACGAGATCGCCGCGCCTCAGGATGGTGCCGCCGCCGATGAAGCCGACGCCGGTGAGCACGCCGAGCGCGAAGCGCATCACATCCATGCGCACGAAAGACTCCGGCCCCTTGCCGGACACATCGAGCAGCATGTTGGCCTGAACCATGGCGACGCAAGCCGCGAGGCCAACCAAAATGGTGGTGCGCAGCCCGGCGGAATGGCCGCGCGCCTCGCGATTCAAGCCGATGAGGAAGCCTGCCAGAAGCGTCAGCAACAGCCGCGCGACGAGATCCGGCCAGGTTGGATGAAGCGGCATGTCGCAGCAAAGCGGCTCGAACATCCGTCACGGCGGCGCAAAAACGCCCTCCATTGCATCTGGACTGTTCAACTTGGCTTGGCGCGGATGGTTCCTTGGCGTGCCTGGCGACCAACAGCCGTCACCGGACGACGATGCTCAGCACCAATGCCAGCACGACGATGCCGACGAGCCCGGCGATGAAGATGATGCGTCTTGTGCGCGTGCGCAGGATGATCTCGCCCTGCCGCGCGTCCTGGCCGGAAAAGACCGGGCCTTCCTCGTCGCGATCCTTGCTCATGATCTGCCCCTTCCCTGCTGGTGGGCGCGGGAGGTGTCAGGACAGGAACCGATTTGGTGGCGTGAAGTTCCGCCGGATGTGGCTCCCGCAACCGGGTTCAGCCGGTCGCGGGAGCCGATGGCTTAGCCGAATTTCGGGTCGAGGCTGCCCGACTTGTAGCGCTTGGCCATGTCCGACAGGGGGATCGGCTTGATCTTCGGCGCGTTGCCGGCGGTGCCGAACTGCTCGAAGCGCTCCATGCAGAGCTTCTTCATCGCCGCCATGGCCGGCGTCAGATATTTGCGCGGATCGAACTCGCTAGGGTTCTCGGTCAGCACCTTGCGGATGGCGCCGGTCAGCGCCATGCGGTTGTCGGTGTCGATGTTGATCTTGCGCACGCCGTGCTTGATGCCGCGCTGGATCTCTTCCACCGGCACGCCCCAGGTCGGCTTCATCTGGCCGCCATATTTGTTGATGATCTCCTGCAATTCCTCCGGCACCGACGACGAGCCGTGCATGACGAGATGCATGTTGGGCAGGCGGCGGTGGATCTCCTCGATCACGTTCATCGCCAGCACCGCGCCGTCCGGCTTGCGCGAGAATTTATAGGCGCCGTGGCTCGTGCCCATGGCGACGGCCAGCGCGTCGACATGGGTGTCGCGCACGAACTGCTCGGCCTGCACCGGGTCGGTCAGTAGCTGGTCGTGGCTGATCGCGCCTTCGACGCCATGGCCGTCTTCTTGCTCGCCGCCGCCGCTCTCCAGCGAGCCGAGCACGCCGATCTCGCCTTCGACCGAGACGCCGCCCCAATGCGCCATGTCGACGACGCGTCGGGTGATGCCGGAATTATAGGCGTAGTCGGCCGGCGACTTGCCGTCCTCCTTCAGCGAGCCGTCCATCATCACCGAGGTGAAGCCGTACTGGATCGCGGTGACGCAGGTCGCTTCGTTGTTGCCGTGGTCGAGATGCATGCAGACCGGGATGTCGGGATGGATCTCGACCAGCGCGTCGATCAGCTTGGCCAGCACCACGTCATTGGCATAGGCGCGCGCGCCGCGGCTGGCCTGCAGGATGACCGGCGACTTGGTCTCCTCGGCCGCCTCCATGATGGCGAGCCCCTGTTCCATATTGTTCATGTTGAAGGCAGGCACGCCATAGCCGTGTTCGGCGGCATGGTCGAGCAATTGTCTCAGTGTGATGCGAGCCAACGAATAGTCTCCCGTATCTGGTTCGAGCCCGTGTTTGAAAAGGCCGCCCGGGCGGGCGGCCCCGTTGCTTCTGGCCGGATTTCGGAGTTACCGCAACCTTTTGGAGCCTTTTCGGCCGCAATTCTTGTTGCAGGGCTGAAATCCGGCCTTCTCGAGCTTAAGCGGCGATCCGCTCCCGCGCGGCAAGGAGCTCGACGCAGGCCTTCGCCGCTTCCTTGCCCTTCACTTTGAAATGCTCATGGAAGAAGCGATGGTGCTCGGCGCTGTCATGATAGTTGTGCGGCGTCAGAACGGCCGAGAGCACCGGCACGCCGGTCGCAAGCTGCGCACTCATCATGCCGTCGATGACCGCGCCAGCGACGAAGTCGTGCCGGTAGATACCGCCATTGACGACGAAAGCGGTGCCGAGGATCGCGGCGTAGCGGCCGGTCTCGGCAAGCGTCTTGGCGTGCAGCGGGATTTCATAGGCGCCCGGCACGTCGAAGATCTCGACGGCAAAGCCGCCGAGCGCGGCAAGCTCCGCCTCGAAGGCCGTCACGCATTGGTCGACGATGTCGGCATGCCAACGCGCCCGGACAACGGCGACACGGCGGATTTCATTGGTTTTGGGGAAATGCTGATTCATGGGTCCTTCCTTCCGTTTCGAACCAGAATCAGGACGCACGACGCAAAAACCGGCCCGCATAAGCGGGCCGTCCTCACGTACGTTCTCTTCCATCCGGACTGTAACCGTCGGCTCCGGAATCGCACCGGATCTGCTGACCCTCCTGTTGCCAGGAAGCGCTCGCGGGCTTGAGCCGAAGCTCTTACCGCCGGTGGGGACTTTCACCCCGCCCTGAGAACTTAACGCGGGCAGGTATGGAAGAGGAGGGCGGCGCTGTCAATTGGGAGCGCAGGGAATCTCCCCCTTGAGGGGGAGATGTCGCCGGAGGCGACAGAGGGGGTCGCCGCGCGTGAAGCGCCAGCATCTTTCATGACAAGAAGTAAACGTTGGCGATCTATGCGAGGCGACCCCCTCTGACCGCTTCGCGGCCATCTCCCCCTCAAGGGGGGAGATCAACTGCGCTCCGGGAACATCGCCTTCAGTCCTTCGCGCGAGGCCTTCGCCACACCGCGCTCGGTGATCAGCCCTGTGACCAACCTTGCCGGCGTCACATCAAACGCAGGATTGGCGGCCGGCGTCGCGTCGGGCGAGACGCGCACCTGTGCGACCTTGCCGTCCGCCGTCTTGCCCCAGACCAGGGAAACCTCGTCGCCGGAGCGCTCTTCGATCGGGATCTCGGCAAGCCCGTCGGCGACGGTCCAGTCGATGGTGGGCGAGGGCAGCGCGACGTAGAAGGGCACGTCATTGTCGGCAGCGGCTAAAGCCTTGAGATAGGTGCCGATCTTGTTGCAGACGTCGCCATTGGCGGTGGTGCGGTCGGTGCCGACGATCACCATGTCGATATCGCCATGCTGCATCAAATGCCCGCCGGCATTGTCGACGATCAGCATGTGCGGCACGCCGTGCCCGGCCATCTCCCAGGCGGTCAACTGGGCGCCCTGGTTGCGTGGCCGGGTCTCGTCGACATAGACGTGGACCGGAATGCCGGCCTCCGTCGCGAGATAGATCGGCGCGGTGGCGGTGCCGTAGTCGACCGTCGCTAGCCAGCCGGCATTGCAATGGGTGAGGATGTTGACCGTCTCGCCCGGCTTCTTGCGCGCCGCGATTTCCTTGATGATCGCAAGCCCGTTCTCGCCGATGGCGCGGTTCAGCCCGACATCCTCGTCGGCGATCTCGGCCGCCCGCCGGTAGGCCGCCTCGGCGCGCCTTTCCGGCGCGAGCGGTTTCAGGTGCCGCCGCATCTCGTCCAGCGCCCAGCGCAGATTGATTGCCGTCGGCCGTGTCTTGTGCAGCGTATCCCATACCGCGTCGAGCGCTTCGTCCGACGCATCCTCCGTCATCTGGATGGCGACGCCATAGGCGGCGGTGACGCCGATCAGCGGCGCGCCGCGCACCCACATGTCGCGGATCGCGGTGGCGATGCCGGCGACGGTCCCGATCGTCTCGATACGGAACTCATGCGGCAGCCAGCGCTGGTCGATGATCTCGACCGAACGCTTGTCGTCGCTCAGCCAGATGGTGCGGTAGTGGCGATCGCCGACGTTCAAATTCTGCTCTCCTGTTCAATCAGCGCGGCCAGGTTGTTGACCTCGTCGATGCTGTGGATCTGGCGCCGGTTGACGGCGATGTGGCGGCCGAAGCGCAAAGCCTTGGCCTCACATCTGGCGCGCAGGTTTTCGTCGGCAATGGTCTCGAAATCGGCATTGTGGGCGAGGCCGAGGATGCGCCGGTGCACCTCGATGCCGGCAAAGCCGAGCAGGTCGGTCCAGATGCCGGAGAGCACGTGGTCGAGCGCCTGTTCGGCCGCGAGCCGGTCGCCCTGATCCTCGAACAGGCTCCTGTGGTAGAGCATGCCGGTGCGCTCGGTGCGCCACAGCTGCGAGAACTCGGCGCGGAAGATAGCCCAGGTCTCGGCCGTGACGTTGAGTAGGTAGGCGCGCATGGAATCCCGGCTGCCTTTCTCCTCGTGGCCGCGCTGCGAGAAGAAGGCCATCCAGAAATTGGCGAGCAGCATGCCGACATCGAAGGCGATCGGGCCGTAGAAGGCGAATTCTGGATCGATCATCCGGGTCTCTGTGTCGGTCACCATGATCGAGCCCGAATGCAGGTCGCCATGCAGCAACGTCTCGGCATTTGCGGCGAAGAGATGCTTCAGCCGCTGCGCCTCGACCTTGAGGTCGCGGTCGGCGCGCAGCTCGGCGACCAGGCCGTCGAGCTGCGGGCTGGTGTGCCGGTTCATCTTGGCGCCGAAATAGGGATCGGAAAACACCAGGTTCTCGGTAATGTCGCAGAGCTCGACATTGTCGGCGAACAGCGCGAGGTCGGCCTTGCGCTCCTTTGTCACCATCGACAGGTCGGAGCCGCGAAACAGGGTGCGAGCCATGAACAGGCCGATGTCGCGCGCGATGTTCGGCAGTTCCCGGCCGTCGATCAGAGCGCGCCTGAGAATGACGTGTGACGACAGATATTCCATGACGATGAGCGCCTGGTCCTCGTCGAAATGGTAGATCGCCGGCACCGAGCCCGGCGCTCGGCGCTCCTGCCTAGTCAGTGCATGATATTCGAAGAAGGAACGCTTGAGCGGCAGCGGCCAGCTGTCGCCGACCAGCCGCACATAGGGCAGCGCCTGCTTCACCACCGCCGCGCCCTTGTCGCCTTCGACGATGAAGACGAGGTTCAAATTGCCGTCGCCGACCTCGCGTACTGTCCAACGGCTCGAGTCCTTGCCGATGCGCTCGCTCAGCGCCGCGTTCTCGCCAAGGCGCTTCGGCAGCGTCTCCACCGACAATGCTTCGAACTTCCCGGTCATTCTCTCCCCTCCTGCTCGTGGTTTCCAACGATAGCGGAGCCACGGCGGCGGGGCCAAGCTAGGAAGCGCTCTGGCAAATGTCAATCGTGTTGACAATTGCCGATGTAGCCCATAGCGTCACAGGCCAGGGAGGAACGAATGGGCGCAGATGCCGTGTTCCGTGTGGAGGGCCTGAGGAAATCCTTTGGCCAGAACGAGGTGCTTGGCGGCATCTCGCTCGACCTTTATGCAGGCGAGGTCACGGTACTGATGGGCGCCAACGGCGCCGGCAAATCCACCCTGGTCAAGATCGTCAGCGGCGTCTATGAGCGCAGCGGCGGCATGATGCGGCTGGCCGGCGACGCCTTCGATCCCCGCACGCCGGCCGAAGCGATCCGCGCCGGCGTCGTCACCGTGCATCAGAACATCAATGACGGCGTGGTGGCCGATCTCGACGTCGCCACCAATCTGACGCTCGACAGGCTGAGCGGCAAAGGCGCCACGGTTTTGTTCAAGCCGAGCAACGTCCGCGCCGAAGCCAAGGCCGTCGCCGACCGCATGGGGCTTACCATCGACCTCAGGGCGCGTGTCGCAGACCTCACGCTCGCCGACCGGCAGATGGTGGCCATCGCCCGCGCCATGGCGCACCAGCCGAAGGTGCTGATCCTCGACGAGCCGACCTCCTCGCTGTCGAGCGCCGAAGCTGACCGACTGTTTTCGTTGATCGACCGGCTGCGCGGGCAGGGCGTCGCCATCCTCTACATCTCGCACCGCATGTCCGACATCCGGCGGCTTGCCGACCGCATCGCCTCGATGCGCGACGGCGCTATTTCCGGCGTCTTCGATCGGAAGCCGCTCGACTATGAAGGCGCGGTCAACGCCATGCTCGGCCGTAAGATCCATCTCGACCGCGTCGTCGCCAGAAGTTCGGCGCGCGCGGTCTTCACCGCCGAAGGCTTGCAACTGGCGCAAGGCGCCAAACCGATCTCGATGACGCTCGGGGCCGGCGAAGTGGTGGCAGTCCGGCCTGTAGGTGGCAACCGCGCTCGCCGAACCGGCCTCCGCGCGATGAACCGAGATTCGTACGGCCTCACCGAGCGCAATCGCCTGGCCTTTCTTCTAAGCGGCATGGTCGGACTTGCCAAACCGATCTCGATGACGCTCGGGGCCGGCGAAGTGGTGGCGTCACCGGCTTGGCGTCGGACGGCGCTCGCCGAAACGCTGTTCGGCGTGCGCAGGCCGCTTGCCGGCGCCATGCATATGGATGGCCAACCCTATGCGCCTCACTCGGCGCGAGAGGCGATCGCCGCCGGCGTCTTCCTCGTCGCCAAGGACCGCGCGATGAGCGGCATCGTCGACGGCTTCAACATCGAGCGCAACATCAGCCTGCCTTTCCTCAAGCGCATGTCGGACTTCAGCGTCATGAGGCGCCGCGCCGAGCGCATCGCCGCCCGCCGCCAGATCGACGAACTCGGCATCGTCTGCCGCTCCGAGAAGGACGAGCTTTCGGCGCTGTCGGGCGGCAACCAGCAGAAGGTGATGGTGGCGCGCTGGATGTCGCAGGCCTCGCGCCTGTTCATCCTCGACGAGCCGTTCCAGGGCGTCGACATCTCGGCAAGGCGCGACATCGCAGCCAAGCTGAGGGCAAGCGCCGACGGCCGCGCCACACTCATCTTCGTCACCGAGCTCGACGAGGCGCTGGAAACCGCCGACCGCATCCTGGTGATGTCGGAACAGACGATCGTCGGAGAGCACAGGAACGCCGACATCGACCTCGATCGGTTACTGGCCGAGGTGGCCGGCGGGCCGCTCACCAGCGCGGCGTGAGATCCGGATGACGAGATTTGGAGTGCAGGCATGAGTTCAAGTTTGGCGGAGAGGGCGACAGCGCGGGAGCGTTCGATGACATTGCGCGACTATGCCATCCGCTATGGTTTCATCGTCCTGCTTGTCGGGCTGATCGCCTATTTCGCGATCGCCGCCGACGGCTTCGCCTCGCCGCAAAGCGCAGTCTTCATCTTCCAGTCGGTGGCGATCACCGGCGTGCTGGCGCTCGGCGTCACCGCGACACTCGTCGTCGGCGGTTTTGATCTCTCGATCGGCTCGGTCGCCACCAGCGCCATGATGGCCGCCTCCTACGCCATGGTGGTGCTGGAGCAGAACGCCATCGTCGCCGTCATCGCCTGCCTGGTGATCGGCGTGGTCGTCGGCCTGATCAATGGATGGCTGATCGTCTACATGCGCGTGCCCGATCTTTTGGCGACGCTCGGCATGATGTTCCTGCTCCTCGGCCTGCAGCGCATTCCGACCGAGGGCCGTTCCATCGCTACCGGCATGACGATGCCCGACGGCTCGGTCGCCAACGGCAAGTTCTCGGAAGCCTTCCTGGCGCTTGGCCGCCACCGCATCGACTTCTTCATCCCGAACCTGATCCCGGTCTCGGTGGTGGTGCTGGTCGTGCTCGCCGTGCTGATCTGGTTCTTTCTCGAATACACCCGCTTCGGCCGCATGATGTACGCCGTCGGCAGCAATGAGCGCGCCGCCGAACTCGCCGGCGCGCCTGTCAAGGCATACAAAATCTGGGCCTACGTCATTTCGGGAGTTTTTGCCTCGATCGGCGGGATTTTGCTCGCCGCCCGGCTTGGACGCGGCGACATCGCCTCGGGTAATAATCTGCTGCTCGACGCAGTAGCGGCGGCGCTTATCGGTTACGCGGTGCTCGGCGCCGCCAAGCCCAACGCCTTCGGCACCGCCGTCGGCGCGGTGTTCGTCGGTGTCCTGCTGCAAGGCCTGACGATGATGAACGCCCCTTACTACACGCAGGATTTCGTCAAGGGCGCGGTTCTGGTCGTCGCCCTTGTCTTCACCTTCGCCCTTTCCGGCAGGGGCAAGAGATAGTTTCGACCGGGGCATTGATGAGAACACAACGGAGGAAAAAATGAGCATCACAAGAAGACTTTTGGGGAAGGCCGCGCTCGGCCTTGCGGGCGCGGCGCTGCTCATGCAGGGCACGGCCCTCGCAGCGGACCGCCCGGCGCCGTTCGACAAGCCCGGCGTGAAGATCGCGCTGGTGCGCTATCTCTCGACCGGTGACTTCTTCCAGGCCTATCTCTCCGGCGTCGAGGCGCAGGCCAAGGCGCTCGGCGTCGACCTGCGCGTGCTGGACAGCCGCCAGGACGCAGCGCTTCAGGCCGATATGGTCGACCAGGCGATCGCGCTCGGCGTGCAGGGCATCATCATCCAGCACGGCCTGACGGAATCGATGAAGGACGCCGCCCAGCGCGCGGTCGACGCCGGCATCAAGGTCGTCGCCTTCGACGTCAATGTCGAGAACCCGAAGATCCCGCAGATCGAGCAGTCCGACCGCGACCTTGCGCGGCTCGCCCTCGAGCAGGCGGTCACGGACAATGGCGACAGCTGGAAGGCCGGCTATGTCTATGTCGCCGGCATCGCTCCGCTCGACCGACGCAACGAAACCTGGGTCGACGTGAAGAAGAAGCATTCGGGCATCAGCGAGGTTGCCATGTTCGGCACGCTCGACAACCCGATCGCCAATTCCGTCGCCAACCAGGCGCGCTCGGTGCTGCAGGCGCATCCCGACATTAAGGTGATGTTCGCCCCCTATGACGAGTTCGCCAAGGGCGTGAAGATCGCCGTCGACGAGGCGGGGCTGAACAAGGGCATCAAGATCTACTCGGCCGACATCTCGACCTCCGACATCGCCGCGATGCGCGAACCGGACAGCGCCTGGGCGGCCACCGCCGCCACCAATCCGGCAGTCGTCGGCCAGGTTTCGGTGAGGGCGCTGGCGCAACTACTCGCAGGCGAGGATCCCGGCCACAACGTCATCGTGCCGCCGACGCTGATCACCCAGAAGGAGCTGGTCGACAAGGACATCAAGAACATGGAGGACCTGTCGGCCAAGTTGCCGCAGTTCGCCCATGCCGATGTCGCCATGCCGGCCTGGATGCCGAACCCGAACGCGAAGTAAGCCGGCGCCTCATTCTGCAACGGCGACAGTTAGCGAAACCATCGATGACGGCGTCTTTCTCCCCGTCACGTTACGGGGAGAAATGCCCGGTCCACCCTCCGCAGCTGCTGCTGAGGACGGGCAGGGCGCCGACCGACGAAATAAGATCAGAGCGCCTCGCGTGAAGCGGCTTTAACGCGACGCACCAGTGATCAGTGAAAGAGCGGCTCTTGGGCCGCTCTTTCTGTTTCAGGCCGATCGCGCAGCACGCGCCAGCCCATGCGCCACCAGGCGGTCGATGACCTCCGGGTAGCTGATGCCGCTTGCAGCCATCGCCTTGGCGTACATGCTGATGTCGGTGAAGCCGGGAATGGTGTTGAGTTCGTTGACCAGAAACTGCATGTCCGGCATCAGGAAAAAGTCGACACGGGCCATCCCATCGCAACCGACGGCCCTGAAGGCCTTGGCGGCCATATCGCGCATGGCTTCCTCGACCTCCGGCGGCAGTTCGGCAGGCACGATCAATGCCGCGCCATTTTCGTCGATATACTTGGCATTGTAGTTGTAGAAGCCGTGACTTTCGGCGGGCACGATCTCCCCCGGTCGTGAGACGAAGAGTTCGCCTTCGGGATCTTCCAGCACGCTGTACTCGATCTCGCGGCCACGAACGAATTCCTCCGCCAGCAGTTTGCGATCGTGCTGGAAGGCTTCCTCGAGCGCCCGATCGAATTCCTGGCTGGCGTTGACCTTTGCGACGCCAACCGACGAGCCTTGCCGCGCCGGCTTGATGAACAGCGGCAGACCAAGCTGATCTTCCAGCACGGCGAGGGAAGGTGCTGCGCCCGCGTCGATCGTCACCGAACGCGCGACAGGCACTCCCGCCGCTTTCAGCAGCCGCTTGGCGATATCCTTGTCGAGGGCCGTGGCCGAGCCCAGGATGCCGCAGCCGGCAAGCGGCACGCGCGCCACTTCCGCCAGGCCCTGCACGGCGCCGTCCTCGCCATGGAGACCGTGCAGGACGGGAAACAGGATGTCGATTGCAGGTAGTTCGTGAGGCAGCCCGTCGGCCGGGACGGCCAGCAACCGTCCATGTCCGCCCGGCACCAGACAGAGCTCTACTCCACTTGAAGGTTTCGCCAGCGCGCCGTCCTCGAAGCGACTCAGCAGCCATTGCCCTTCGCGGCTGACGAAGATCGGAACAGCATCGTATTTCGCCGGGTTCATCGCGCGCATGACGTTCGTCGCTGAAAGCAGCGACACGTCGTGCTCGGCGGAGCGCCCGCCGAAGAGCACACCGATACGCAGTCTTTTCTGGGCCATCGACATCTCCACAATGCTCAGGATCAGAACCCGACGGCGATGCCGCGCCGGGCGAAAAAGCGGTCGAAACTGGCGAGCGGCAGCGTGACGTCCGCCTGGCTCTGCCGGTCGTGTCCGGACGGGTTGTGGAAGCGGATTTCGCTCGGCGAGGCTGCCGTCACCAGCACCAGATGCCCGCCCTTCGACGGCGGCTCGCGCTCGGGCCAGCGGATGCTTGGGTGAACCGAGGCGATGAAAAAGCGCCACCTGGAAAGAAGTCCGGGCACCATGGCCATATCGACATTCGTCATCGTCTCGGCGGAGAGGCTGAAACGTTCGCGGACGAACCTGACGAAGGGCTCATAGATCAGCCCTTTGATCGTACCATCGATCTCATTGACGACATAGCCGCCATAGGTCGTGCAGGCGCGGGCAAGTTCCAACGTGGGGTGGATTTCACCGCGCGCGGCAAGGATCATCTTCAGGCAGGCCATGCCGCAGACATTGACGGCCCAGCGCGCATAGTCCTCGACCGTGTCCGCGCCCGAATTGCGCCAAAGCGGGTCGCGCTGCAGAGCCGCCACCCCTTCCGCGAGCAGCGGCAGGGTCATGTCGGGTGTTTCCCATTGGCTGAAATAAGGCACTTCCCTGGATTGCATACCGGCTCCGGCCTTGTGTCGCATGAGATGCGCAAGGCACTCCTTAAAGCTGTTCGAGCAATAAGCGAAGGATTTGAGCGGATTTTGACCAGTTAGAGCAGTTTTCCAGCAGAAGTGTGAAACGGGCTTCCGTCCGGAACTGCGTCAAGACAAGGAGAGGGAGCGGTTCGTCGTTTTCGTAAAACGACGAACCAGTCCGGGGGCGTCTTTACGTCTTCAGCGCAGCGCCGCCGCGATGTTGCCGCCGTCCACCGTCGTCACGTCGGCGGTGGTGCGTTCGGCCAGCGCCTGATGCAGGAAGGCCTGCGCCACGTCGTCGGCCGTCACTTCCTGCCCGAGCAGATTGCCGGACATGTATTCCTTCTCCGAGAAGCCGCGCGCGCCGGAACGGCTGGCGATCATCGCGTCGGTCAGAAGGCCGGAGCGGATGCGATCGGCATTGACCGCGTTGGAGCGGATGCCCTGCGCGCCATAGTCCAGCGCGTATTGCCTCGACAGGAACAGCGTCGCCGCCTTGGGCAAGCCGTAGGCGCCGAATTTCGGCCCGGGATTGACCGCCTGCTTGGAGGTGTTGAAGAGCAGCACGCCGCCCGTGCCCTGTTCCAGCATGATGCGCACGGCGTTTTGCGCCGCCGACTGGTGGGCGAAGAAGTTGAGCTCGAAGCTCTTGCGCAGGAGAGCGTCGTCGAGCTCACCGATCCTTCCTTCCCAGGCCGCACCTGCGTTCGAGACCAGGATGTCGACGCCGCCATAGACGGCGACCGCCTTGTCGAAGGCGGCGCGCATCTCGGCCGGGTTGGTGATATCGGCGCCGACGCCGATCGAGTTGTTGCCGGCCGCCTTCGCCGCCTCGGCGGCCTTGGCCGGATCGAGATCAACGATGACGGCATGCGCGCCATTCGCAGCGAACAGTTTTGCTGTCGCCGCGCCGATCGCGCCTGCGCCGCCAGTGATCAGCACCACCTGGCCGGTCAGCGGCTTCGGCTTGTTGGAGGCGAGCTTGGCCTGCTCCAGCGACCAGTATTCGAGCGGGAAGAGGTCCGACTTGGAGAGCGGCTGGAAATTGCCGATGGCTTCGGCGCCGCGCACCGCTTCGATCCACATCTCGCCGACATCCGAGGCGATCTTGGCATCCTTCAGCGTGCGGCCATGGCCGAACATGCCCAGCCCTGGCACCAGCGTCAGGCGCGGCATCGGGTCGAGCATGGTGCGCTTGACGTCGTCCAGCGCGTCATTGGTTTCGAAATAGGCGCGGTAGTTCTTGGCGAAGGCCTCGACATGGCTGCGGATCGCCGCCTTGTACTCGCCGAGCTTGTCGGCGTCCGGCGCGGGCACCGCCATCGGACCGGTCTTGATGCGGATCGACAGGTCCGGCGTCGACACGCCGCGGCCGGCATAGTCGGCGATCTTTGCCGAATTGATGAAATCGACGATCGCGTCCGAGGTACGGAAGTCGCTGATCATACGGTCGAAGCGGCCTTCGCCGCGTGCCACCGCGACAGCGCCGCGCAGCGTCGGCGCGATGTCGCCTGGCCTGGCGAGCTTCGCCGGGAGCGCCGCCTTGGCCGCCTGCGGCTTGCCGTTCTTCGCGACATACTCCTCGGCGACGTTCACATAGTGGATCATCCGGTCGTAGGCCTGCCTGGCGTCGTCGCCGAAGGTGAAGATGCCGTGCTTGTCGAGGATCAGGCCTTCGACGCTGGGGTCGGCGTCAAAAACTTCCGCGGCGACCTTGGCGAGGTCGAAGCCCGGCTTGATGTAGGGCACATAGCCCATCTTGTCGCCGAACACCTTGGCCACCAGCGCCTTGCTGTCCTCCTGGTCGACGATGGCAAGGATCGCCGTCGAATGCGTGTGGTCGACGAATTTATGCGGCAGGAAGGCATGCAGCAGTGTTTCGACCGACGGGTTGGGGGAGGCGGGGTCGATGAGGTTGGAGCGCTGCAGTGCCACCATGTCCTCATCGGAGAGATTGTCGAGTGCGCGCGCCTTGAGCAGCGCGCCCATCTTCACCGCGGGCAGCCCTTGCGGTTCGATCACGGCCATGTCCCAGCCGCTGCCCTTGACGCAGAGCACGTCCCATTCGTCGCCGACCAGGTCGGTGGCCTTGGTCTTGCACGAGGTGTTGCCGCCGCCATGCAGCACCAGCCGAGGCTCGCCGCCGAGCAGGCGTGTCGTGTAGACGCGCAGCGCAAGGTCGCGGCCGACACCTTTCTTGGCGTAGTCGGCAACCATCTTTTCCGCGTCGGCGTCATTCCAAAGGTTCTTCATGTCGTTCCGTCCGATTTCGTCTTTTTGTTGCTCATGAACAGGAAGCCGCGACGCTTTGATGACAGTCGTGGCGAGGAAGGTTCTAGGAGGCCATCTTGCTTGCCGCGCCGGCGTGGTCGAGAAGACGCCCGGCCATATGCGCGCCGATCACCAGATGCGTGCAGAGCCCGCCGGCTATCGCGGCGAGCAGCGGCTCGAACTTACTGTCCTCCTGCACCACCATCAGCCGCTTGCCGATAGCGCGCAGCGAGGCGAGCTCGGCGGAGATGACACGCCGGTTGTAATCGCAGTCGAGCACTTCGCCGTTGGCGTCGATGACCTGCCCGGCAATGACGCCGGCTGCACCTTGGCTGCGCAGCGCCGTCATTTCGGCCGGGGTCAGCGCGCCGCATTTCACCAGATGGCTGTCGGCGTCGACCGCGCCCACTGAGTAGAGCGCGAGGTCGCAATCGCTGACGCCGGTAAGCTGGTCGCGGATCACCGGCTCGGCGCGCAGGCCCTGCGCCAGTGCCTCGCTCGACAGCACCAGAGGTGCGTAGAAATTGAGGCCCTTGGCGTTGAGCCGCCGCGCGATTTCCATCGTGCACTGGTCAGGCCGATAGGAATAGGGCGCGCCGAGATTGCCGCAGAGCTGCACCACGGTGACGTCCTGCAGGTCGGCATAGGACATGATGTCGGCGATGGTGTAGATGGTGCGGCCCCAGGCGACTCCGATACGGTCGCCCTTCTTCACCAATTCGAGGAAGACGCTTGCCGCCAGCACCGCGATGTCGGTCGACGGATCGGCGACATAGGCGTTTTCCGGGGCGATCCAGACGGCGTCGAGCTTGAAGGCATCCTCAACCTTGCGCGCCATGACGTCGTCGGTGAAGAGCTGCGTCGAGGTCGAGATGTTGACGATGCCGGTCTCGCGCGCCTTGCGCAGATACATGGCGACCGACGCGCGCGAAATCTTGAGCTGGTTCGCCACTTCGTCCTGCCGAAGGCCATGGGCATAGTAGAGCCAGGCGGCCTTGTGGATGAGCTGTTCTGCCGGTCTGATCGCCATGCCGCCTCCTCGGCTGACATTAGTCACGGCTCTCGACAAAAGTCAAATCTCGATGGCCGGTGTAATCGCCCTCCGGCGCGGCTTGATCGAGACAGCCATTCTACCGGGCGCTCATATCATAGCATTTCCCGGTCGTTCAGGGGGGATGGCATGATCGCCGGGCAATGGTTAGAAAGCTCGAAAAGACTTTTGGGGAGGATGGGATGGCCAATCCCTACGATACAAATCTCGACCGGAACGCTGCCAACCACCAGCCGCTGACGCCGCTCACCTATCTTGAGCGCGCGGCCAAGACCTATCCCGACCACGTCGCCATCATCCATGGCAGCCAGCGCATCTCCTATCGCGATTTCTGGCGGCGCTCGCTGAAGCTCGCCTCGGCGCTTTCGAAACGCGGCATCGGCAAGGGCGATACCGTGACGGTGATGCTGTCGAACACGCCGCCGATGCTGGAGGCGCATTTCGGCGTGCCGATGACCAGAGCGGTGCTGCACTCGCTGAACACCCGCCTCGATGCCGCCGTGATTGCCTTCCAGCTCGACCATGCCGACACCAAGGTGCTGATCGTCGACCGCGAATTCTCCGGAGTGGTCAGGGAAGCGCTGGCATTGGCCAAGGCCAAGCCATTGGTCATCGACTATGACGACCCCGACTATGCCGCCGACGCGCCCTATCCGAAGGGCGGGCGGATCGGCACGCTCGACTATGAGGATTTTCTGGCCGGCGGCGACGAAGCCTTCGCCTGGTCGATGCCCGACGACGAGTGGGATGCCATCTCGCTCAACTACACCTCAGGCACCACCGGCAATCCGAAGGGCGTCGTCTACCACCATCGCGGCGCAGCTCTGATGGCCTACACCAACACCATCCATGCCGGCATGGCCAAGCACGCGGTCTATCTCTGGACGCTGCCGATGTTCCACTGCAACGGCTGGTGCTTTCCCTGGACGCTTGCCGTGCAAGCCGGCACCCATGTCTGCCTGCGCTGGGTGCGGGCAAAGCCGATCTATGATGCGATCGCCGACCACGGCGTCACCCATCTTTGCGGCGCGCCGATCGTCATGTCGGTGCTGATCAACGCGAAGGACGAGGACAAGCGCCAGTTCCAACAGATGGTAACCTTCAACACGGCTGCCGCCCCGCCGCCGGAGGCCGTGCTCTCCGGCATGGCCGATGCCGGCTTCGGCGTGACCCATCTCTACGGCCTGACCGAGACTTACGGGCCAGCCGTCGTCAACGAATGGCACAATGAGTGGGATGAACTCGAGAAAGGGCCGAGGACGGCGAAGAAGGCACGCCAGGGCGTGCGCTATGCCGCACTCGAGGGGCTCACGGTGATGAACCCGGAGACGATGACGGAGACGCCGGCCGACGGCGAGACCATCGGCGAGGTCATGTTCCGCGGCAACATCGTCATGAAGGGCTATCTGAAGAACCGCAACGCGACCGACGAGGCCTTTACCGGCGGCTGGTTCCACTCCGGCGACCTCGGCGTCATGCACCCCGACGGCTACATCCAGCTCAAGGACCGCTCCAAGGACATCATCATCTCGGGCGGCGAGAACATCTCGTCGATCGAGGTCGAAGACGCGCTCTACAAGCATCCTTCCGTCGCCTCCTGCGGCGTGGTTGCCCGTGCCGACGAGAAATGGGGCGAGGTGCCGGTCGCCTATGTCGAGCTGAAGCCCGGCAAGACCGCCACCGAAGCCGAGATGATCGAGCATTGCCGAGGGTTGCTTGCCCGCTTCAAGGTGCCGAAAGCGGTGGTGTTCGCCGAGATCCCGAAGACTTCGACGGGGAAGATCCAGAAGTTCCGGCTGCGGGAAATGGCGAAGGGAGCGTAGCTCGGCGAGGCCAAGTTCGACGTCGGCGGGACAGCGCCCCCCTCTGTCCTGCCGAACAGAGGGGGGCGCGAAGGATCGCGGCATATCGCCCTTTCACTCTTAAACAGCTCCCCGCTGTCACCATCTGTCACCAAGTATACACGTACGTCGATTTCGCGTTGACATCTCGCTTCTTTCGATTTACGAGTGATGAAAATTGAAATTCGTCACTCGTCAAACGAAAGCGTCATGTCAGAAGCCGCCAACATCGTGGCCGATCCCGCCAGACAGGAGAATGTGACCCGCATTCTCGACTGCGCCGAACGCCTGTTCCGGCACTACGGCTACGGCAAGACCAACGTCGCAGACATTGCCCGCGAGCTCGGCATGTCGCCGGCCAACATCTACCGTTTCTTCGCCTCCAAGGTGGAAATCCACCAGGCCGTTTGCGGTCGCATGCTCGGCGCCAGCTACGCGATGGCTTACGAGATCTCGCGCCTGCCGCTCAGCGCCGAGGAGCGGCTGCGCCGCTATGTGCATGCGCAATACAAGATGACGCTGGAAGTCATGCTCGACGACCAGAAGGTCCACGAGATGGTCATCGTTGCGCTCGAACGCGACTGGGGCGTCATCGACAAGCATGTCGATCGCATCCACGACCTGTTCGCCGAGGTGATCCGCGAGGGCATCGAGGCCGGCGAGTTCAGGAAGCAGGACCCTGTGATTGCGTCGCGCTGCTTCGGCGCCGCCACCGTCATTCTGTGCCATCCGCAGATGGTCGCGCAGTGCCTTGCCAAGACCAACCGGGCGATGCCCGACGACCTCATCGAATACGCAATCAGAGCCTTGAAATAGCCGCTGCCCGCCGGGTGCCGGTCGACGTTCATTTCCAGTTCGGGAGTGCTAAGGTGTCTTTGTCCAATTCCATCCTCCGCAGGCTATCAGTCGCCGGCCTCCCGGTCGCCGGCCTCGTCATCGCGGCGCTCGGCCTTGCCGGCTGCAGCCAGGAGAAGGCGGCGGTCGTCCAGGAAGTCATCCGTCCGGTGAAAGTGGTCGAGATCGGCGAGGCGCAAACCACTCGCCAGCTCGATTATTCCGGTTCTGTGCGCGCCCGCACCGAAATGAATCTCGGCTTCCGCATCGCCGGCAAGGTCACCGAGCGTCTCGTCGACATCGGCCAGCATGTGAACGAGGGCGATGTGCTCGCCCGCGTCGACCCGTCCGACTACGAGCTGTCGGTGAAGAGCGCTGAGGCGAGCCTCGATGCCGCCGAGCGGCAGGTCGAGACGGTCGATCTCGCCAGGAAGCGCGCAGAGCAGCTCTATGCCAAGAACTTCGCGCCGAAGTCGCAGCTCGATCAGGCGACGCTGAGCTACGATCAGGCGGTGGCGACGCGCGATGCCGCCCGTTCGACGCTGGCCCAGGCTGAGAACCAGGTCCACTACACCGATCTCAAGGCCAGCAAGGCTGGCATCGTCACCGCCATCTCCGCCGATATCGGCCAGGTGGTCGGCGCCGGCACGCCTGTCATGACGGTCGCCGTCGACGGCGAGAAGGAAGTGCTGATTGCGGTGCCCGAAATGGACATCGCCGGGTTCCGTCCGGGCAAGGAGGTCAAGGCGAGCTTCTGGTCGGACGATTCGCTGACCCTTGACGGCAAGGTCCGCGAGGTGGCCGGCAGCGCCGATCCGCAGTCGCGCACCTTCGCGGTTCGTGTTTCGCTGCCCAATGATCCGCGCGTGCTGCTCGGCATGACAGCCAACGTCGCGGCAACCGTCGGCAGCAAGGCTCAGCTCGTGTCGATCCCGCTGACCGCCATGACTGAAAAGGACGGGAAGAAGATCGTCTGGACGGTCGACCGCGCGAGCGACACGGTGCATCCGCGTCCGATCAAGATTGCCAATTTCACCGCCGACGGTGTCGCCGTGGCCGATGGCCTGAAGCAGGGCGACGTGGTGGTAGCCGCCGGCACGCAGTTCATGACCGAAAACCTGAAGGTCAAGTTTTCCGGCGACGTCGCCCAGCAGTCCGCCTCGGCGGAGGGCGACGTCGCGACCACCAGCAGCCTGCGCTAGCCAGGCGTACGAACGCCTTTCCCGCTCTCGCTGCGCAAGCCGCGAGCCGGGAAGGGCATGGGTTCCGGGCGGCAGGCGCCCGATCGTGAGATGCCGGCATGTTGGTATCCCCCGCGCCACGGCCGCTTCAAACGCGATTGCGAGTCTCTCTCCGCTTGAGGTGCCTCGCCGCCCGGAAGCCCGACCGAGAATTCATGAGCAGCAGGGCAAGCGTGCCTTGCCGGCCAATTGGACTGGACTTGCGCCATGACCACCGACAGCAGCACCGAAAAGCGGCCCTTCAACCTCTCGCGCTGGGCGATCGGACATCCGAGCATCGCCCGCTTCCTGTTCGGCCTGATCATCCTGGCCGGCGCGCTCGGCCTGATGCGCATGGGCCAGAAGGAAGACCCGGACTTCACCTTCCGTGTCATGGTGGTGCAGGCGGTGTGGCCTGGCGCCTCGATCCAGGACATGGAAGACCAGGTGGTCAACAAGATCGAGCGCAAGCTGCAGGAAACGCCGCATCTCGATTTCGTGCGCTCCTACACCCGTGCCGGCAGCGCCATCATCACCTTGCAGGTCAAGGGCGACACCAATGCCGAAGAGGTGAAGGACGCCTTCTACCAGGTGCGCAAGAAGGTCGGCGACATCGCTAATGAACTGCCGCAGGGCCTGCTCGGCCCTTATTTCAACGACGAGTTCGGCGACACCTTCATCACGCTGCATTCGATCAGCGGCGACGGCTTCAGCTATCCGGAGCTGAAGAAGTTCGCCATCCAGGCGCGTGACATGCTGCTGGCGACGCCGGGCGTCGAGAAGGCCGTCATCATCGGCGACCAGCCGGAGAAGATCTACATCGACGTCTCGTCCAAGGCGCTTGCCGAGCGTGGCCTGACCATAGTCGACCTGCAGAACGCCGTGAAAGGCCAGAACGCCGTCGATCCGGCCGGCTCGGTCGACACCGGTCTGCGCTCGGTCCGCATTTCGGTCGAGGGCGACGTCGCCAAGGCTGCCGACATCCGCGAGCTGAGGCTGCGCGCCGGCAACCAGGTGACGCGCCTCGGCGACATCGCCACGGTCACCTCCGGCCTCGAGGATCCGTACCAGCGCAAATACCGCTTCAACGGCCACGAGAGTGTCCAGGTCGGCGTCGTCATGGCCAAGGGTTTTAACGTCAGGGACGTCGGCAAGGATGTCGAAGCGACCTACAAGCGCTTCGAGGAAGGCCTGCCTTACGGCGTGGCGGTCGACCAGATCTCCGACCAGCCGGAGGTCGTCAAGGACGCCGTGAACGAGTTCATGGAGGCGCTCGGCGAAGCGCTGCTCATCGTGCTTGTCGTCTCGTTCCTGTCGATCGGCTGGCGCTCCGGCCTGGTGATCGCGATCGCCATTCCGCTGGTTTTAGCCGCCACCTTCGCCATCATGTATGAGATCGGCATCGACCTGCAGCGCATCTCGCTCGGCGCGCTGATCATCGCGCTCGGCCTATTGGTCGACGACGCCATGATCGTCGTCGAGATGATGGAGCGAAAGCTCGAGGAAGGGCTGGTCAAGATCGAGGCGGCAAGCTTCGCCTATTCCTCGACCGCCTTCCCGATGCTCACCGGCACGCTGATCACCACCGCCGGCTTCATCCCGGTCGGCTTCGCCGCCTCAACCGCCGGCGAATATGTGCGCACGCTGTTCTATGTCGTCGGCATCGCGCTGGTGGTGTCGTGGTTCGTCGCCGTCTATTTCACGCCGTGGCTCGGCTACATGATCCTGAAGCAGCGCAAGCACGCCGGCACCCATCACGACGTCTTCGACACGCGCTTCTACCGGCGGCTTCGTGCGACGGTCACTTGGGCGGTGCGCCACCGCATCATCGTTTTGGTGATGACGCTGGTCACCTTCGGCACCAGTCTCTGGGCCTTCCAGTTCATTCCGCAGAACTTCTTCCCGCAGTCCTCGCGCCCGGAAATCCTGGTCGATCTCTGGCTGCCGGAAGGCACCTCAATCAAGGAGGTCGAGACGCAGGCCAAGGCGCTGGAATCAAGGATGATGGACGACCAGGACAAACGCTTCATCGCCACTTACATCGGCGAGGGTGCGCCGCGCTTCTTCCTGCCGCTCGACCAGCAGCTCAGGAACCCGAACTTCGCCCAGCTCCTGGTGATGGCCAAGGACGAGCCGGCGCGCGAGCGGTTGATTGTCAAGCTGCGCTCGATCCTGGCCAAGGATTTCCCGTCGATCCGCGCCAAGGTCGACCGCCTGTTCCTTGGGCCTCCGACCGGTTGGCCGGTGCAGATGCGCGTCATGGGTCCGGACCGACAGGAAGTGCGCCGCATCGCCGACGAGGTGAAGGCAAGGTTCCAGGCGAACCCGCTGCTCGGCGCCGTCCATGACGATTGGCTGGAGCCGGTGCCGGCGATGAAGCTGGTCATCGACCAGGACCGCGCCCGCGCGCTCGGCGTCACCTCGCAGCGCATCCGCCAGATGCTGCAGGCGACCATGTCCGGCGCGCCGCTCGACGATTTCCGCGACGGCGAGGAGACGGTCTCGATCGTCGCCCGCGAGCCGGAGGCGAGCCGTCATCTGCTCTCATCGGTCGACTCGGTCTACATCCCGACCGACTTCGGCGGCTCGGTGCCGCTGTCGCAGGTGGCCAAGGTGGTGCCCGTCATGGAGCAGGGCATCGAATGGCGGCGTGATCGCCTGCCCACGATCAGCGTGCGCGGCACGCTGCCGGACGGCGTGCAGTCGAACGACGTCGTCACCAAGATGTACAACGACATGAAGGACCTGCGCGCCGGTCTTGCCCCCGGCTACAAGATCGAGATCCAGGGCGGTGCTGAGGACTCGGCCGAAAGCCAGGCCTCGATCGCGGCCAAGGCGCCGATCATGCTGGCCATCATCGTCGTCTTGCTGATGGTCCAGCTGCAGCATTTCGGCAAGTCGATGCTGGTGCTGGCGACCGGTCCGCTCGGCATCATCGGCGCCGCGGCAGCGCTTTTGATCAGCGGCGCGCCGTTCGGCTTCGTCGCCATCCTCGGCGTCATTGCGCTGCTCGGCATCATCATGCGCAACTCGATCATCCTGGTCGACCAGATCGATCAGGACATCGCGGCGGGCATGGAGCGATCGGAGGCGATTGTCGGCGCGGCCGTCCGCCGCTTCCGGCCGATCATGCTGACGGCGCTGACCGCGGTCTTGGCGCTGATCCCGATCTCGCGCGCCGTCTTCTGGGGGCCGCTGGCCTACGCCATGATGGGCGGCATCCTGGTCGCCACCGTGCTCACCATCCTGGTGCTGCCGGCAGGCTATGCGCTGTTCTTCGCCCGCGCGCCCAAGAAGGCCAAGACCGACGAGCAGGCGCCGGAGCCGGAACAGATCGAAGGCATCGAAAGACCGCAGCTGGCACTGGCTGCGGAATAAAAGGTGGCAACCTAGGATCATCCGCCATCGGCGAGAATCGGTGGCGGATGATCCGCATCTCACCCTGCGACGCGCGAAAATTGCTCCTCGGCAGCGGCCAAGCAAAACAGAATTCCTTTTCAGCGGACCACCGCAGTCCGATCCTGTGCTGATACGGAGCGGCAACGCCCATCGTCGCTGGATCACTTCGCATGGCTGAACGAAAGCAATTGCGTCTCGGCGCCTTCATGCGCCCGGTCAGTCTTCATACCAGCGCATGGCGCTACCCGGGCGCCTATCCCGACGCCAACTTCAACTTCGCGCATTTGAAGCGTTTCGCGCAGACGCTCGAAGCGGCGAAGTTCGACGCCTTCTTCATGGCCGACCATCTGGCCGTGCTCAACATGCCGATCGAGGCGCTGCGGCGAAGCCATACGGTGACCTCCTTCGAGCCGTTCACGCTGTTGTCGGCACTCGCTGCTGTCACCGATCACATCGGCCTTGTCGCCACCGCCTCGACCACTTTCGACGCGCCCGCCATATCGCGCGTCGTTTCGCTTCGCTGGATCACATCAGCGGTGGGCGCGCCGGCTGGAACATCGTGACGACGTCGAACCCCGACGCAGCCCTGAATTTCGGCCTCGACGGGCATTTCGAGCACGACGAACGCTACCACCGGGCGCGCGAATTCTACGATGTCGTGACCGGTCTGTGGGACAGTTTTGCGGACGATGCCTTCATCCGCGACGCCGAAAGCGGACTCTATTTCGACCCCTCGAAGCTGCATGTGCTGGCGCACACGGGAGAGCATCTGTCGGTGCGCGGACCGCTCAACATCGCCCGGCCCATTCAGGGCTGGCCGGTCGTTGTTCAGGCTGGCGCGTCCGAGGCCGGGCGCCAGCTGGCCGCCGAAACCGCCGAGGTGATCTTCGCGGCGCCGTCCGACCTTGCATCCGGCCGGCGCTTCTTCGCCGATGTGAAGGGCCGCGCAGAAAAACTCGGCCGCTCGCGCGACGACATCAAGATCCTGCCTGGCGCTTTCGTCATCGTCGGCAACAGCATCGAGGAAGCGCGCGCCAAGCGGGCAAAGCTCGACAGCCTGGTCTACTACGAGAGCGGCATCGCCTCGCTGTCGATCGCGCTCGGCCATGATGCGTCCAGCTTCGATCCCGACGGTCCGCTGCCGGATGTGCCGGACACCAATGCCTCGAAAAGCAGTCGCGAGCGCGTCATCGAGCTGGCGCACAGGGAGAACCTCACGGCCCGTCAGCTCGCCCAGCGGCTTGGCGGTTATTCAGGCCTCGCCTTCGTTGGCACGCCCAAAACCATAGCAGTCCGACTGGGGGGCTGTGGAACTACACCTGGCGCACCGGCCTCGACGAGCATGGCGACCCGGTGCACGGCTCGATGTACCGCTATCTGTGGTCGAATGGGCCGAAGGAATGCCTCGAATTCGCCGACTACACCTTCGAGGAACATTTCGGCCGGCCGATCGCCTCCTATCCGCCGCGCGCCGTGCTGTGGGACTACATCAAGGGACGCGTGGAAAAGTCGGGCGTGCGCAAATGGGTGCGCTTCAACACGCCCGTGCGCATGGTCACTTTCTCCGACGAGACCAAGAAGTTCACCGTCACCGCGCATGACCGCACCAACGACGTCACCTATTCGGAAGAGTTCGACAACGTCGTCGTCGCCTCCGGCCACTTCTCGGTGCCCAACGTGCCTTTCTTCGAGGGCTTCGCCACCTTCAACGGCCGCATCCTGCACAGCCACGATTTCCGCGACGCGATGGAGTTCAAGGGCAAGGACATATTGATCATCGGCCGCTCCTACTCGGCCGAGGACATCGGTTCGCAGTGCTACAAATACGGCGCCAAGTCGATCACCTCCAGCTACCGTTCCAAGCCGATGGGCTTCAAATGGCCGGAGAACTGGAAGGAGGTGCCGCTCCTGCAAAAGGTTGTCGGCAAGACGGCGCACTTCAAGGACGGCACGACCAAAGAGGTCGATGCCATCATCCTGTGCACCGGTTACCTGCATTCCTTCCCGTTCCTCACCGACGACCTGAAACTCAAGACAGCCAACCGCATGTGGCCGCTGGACCTCTACGAAGGCGTCGTCTGGGAGAAGAACCCGAAGCTGTTCTATATCGGCATGCAGGACCAGTTCTACACCTTCAACATGTTCGACGCGCAGGCCTGGTACGCGCGCGACGTCATCATGGGGCGCATCAAGCTGCCTTCCGCCGCGGCGATGGCCGAGCACAGCGCCAAGTGGCGCGGGCGCGAGGAGACGCTCGAAGACGCCGAGCAGATGATCTGGTTCCAGGGCGACTACACCAAGGAGCTCATGGACCAGACCGATTACCCGGGCTTCGACGTCGAGGCGGTCAACCACACCTTCATGGAATGGGAGCACCACAAGATGGAGAACATTATGGCCTTCCGCGACAATGCCTACCGCTCGCTGATGACCGGCACGATGGCGCCCAAGCACCATACGCCCTGGCTGCAGGCGATGGACGATTCCATGGAGAGCTATCTGCAGGTGAGGGGCGTCGCGGCCGAGTAGACTCGGCCTGCGCCTGGCATGGCTGCCCGGATCGCCGGGCAGCCGGTAGCCCTAAGACATGATCAGGCCGCCATCGACATTGATCGTCTGTCCGGTGATATAAGCCGCGTCGTCGCTGGCAAGGAAGCTGACGAGGCCGGAAACATCCTCGCCGCTGCCGGCGCGGCCCATGGGGATGTTCTTCACCCATTCCGCCATCAACTCGCCCGGCTTGTAGTCGCCGAGCAACTTGCCCCAGGCGGTGTCGTTATAGGCCCACATGTCGGTGTCGATGATGCCGGGGCAGATGGCGTTGACGGTGATCTTTTCTTTGGCCACTTCCTTGGCGAGGCTCTGGGTGATGCCAACGACCCCGAACTTCGAGGCGGCATAATGCGGCGTGTAGATGAAACCCTGCCGCGCCTGGCCGGACGCCGTGTTGATCAGCCGGCCGCCTTGGCCATGCTTGCGCATGCGGGAGATCGCTTCCTGGCAGCACAGGAACACGCCCTTGGTGTTCACTGCCATCACCTTGTCCCACTCGGCTTCCGTCATCGCCTCGATCTTGGCGATGGTGATGACGCCGGCGTTCTGAACCGAGATGTCGACGCGGCCGAACTCCTTCTCGGCGAGATCGTAGAGCGCCACGACCTCATCCTTCTTCGTCACGTCCATGCGCATCGAGGCGACCTTCGCGCCCGCAGCCTTAAGGGTAGCCGCGACCTCATCGACGCGTGGGTCGATGGCGCTGACCACGACCGCAGCGCCTTCCGTCACGAAGCGCCTGGCCATGGCTGCGCCGATGCCGCCGCTGGCGCCCGTGACGACCGGTGTCTTTCCGTCAAAACGCTTCTGCATTTTTTCTCCCTACCAGCAGACGAAGCCGCCATCGACGATCAGGTCGATGCCGGTGACGAAACTTGCGGCCCGGCTGGCCAGGAACACGGTCGGCCCGATCATTTCCTCCGGCGTCGCCATGCGGCCCATCGGCGTGTCGCGCTCGAAGATCTTGACCTGCTCGGCGACTTCCGGCCGCTTGTTCATCGGCGTCAGCGTGTAGCCGGGGCTGACGACATTGACGCGCAGGCCGCGATCGGCCCATTCCATGGCGAGGCTCTTCGACATATGGATCACCGCCGCCTTGGAGGAATTGTAGTGCGCCTGCGTCAGGCCGCGATTGACGATCGAGCCCGACATCGAGGCGATGTTGACGATCGAGCCCTTGCGGCGAGGCAGCATGACGCGCGCCTCTGCCTGGCAGGACAGAAACACGCCGCTGACATTGACGTCGTAGATCTTCTGCCACTTCTCCATCGGCAGCGTCTCGGCGGGCTCGGCCCCTGCGACGCCGGCATTGTTGACGGCGATCGTCAACGCGCCGAGTTCCTTTTCAACGCTTTCAATTGCCGCCGCGAGATCGCTTTCGGACGTCACCGTGCCGGTCAGCACCAGCGCCTTGCGGCCGAGCGCGCTGATCTTGCCGGCCGTCTCTTCCAGTCCGCCTTTCGAGCTGTGCCCGAAGCAGGCGATATCGGCGCCGGCCTCCGCCAGTCCGATGGCGATCGCCTGGCCGATGCCGCTGCCGGCGCCTGTCACCAGCGCTACGTCGCCATGTAGATCGAACAGTTTCATCTCTTTCCCTCTCCCTGAAAGAAGGGGCGCCAGTCCTGCTGGCGCCCCGCGCGGTCCGGTGCCTGGGAGGGTATCACCTGCTGCGCTTTGTTCCCATCCGCCGTGCCTCAGCTCGTGGCGAGCTCCATTACGGCGATATTGCTTGCCTCTTCGCGATCGAGGATGCCGCGCTGGCGGCCGCGGCTCAGCACCAGCACGCGGTGCGAAAGCCCCAGCACTTCCTCCAGATCCGAGCTCACCACCACCACCGCCATGCCGGAGCGGGCGAGGTCGGCAATCACGTCGTAGATCGCGGCGCGGGCGCCGACATCGATGCCGCGCGTCGGCTCGTCGAGGATGAACACCTTGGGCGGCCGCGACACCCATTTGGCGATGACCACCTTCTGCTGGTTGCCGCCGGAAAGCTTTGAGACGGCCTGGTTCGGCCTGCCCTTGACGCCAAGCCTCGAAATGCCGGCCTCGGCGAATCTCTGCACCGCTTTGGGAAACACCCAGCCCTTGGGCGCGACATGATCGAAATTGCCGATGGCGAGGTTCTCGCCGATCGTCTGTTCGAGCACCACGCCCTGTTCCTTGCGGTCTTCCGGCACCAGAACGACGCCGGCCTTGATCGCCGCCGCCGGTCCGCTGAGATGCACCGGCTGGCCCGCGACGCGCATCGCGCCGGAAGAGATCGGATCGGCGCCGGCGATCGCCCGCACCAGTTCGGTGCGGCCGGCGCCGATCAGTCCGGCGATGCCGAAGACTTCGCCAGATTTCACCGCGAAGGAAACGTCGTTGAAGCTGCGCTCGGGCGACGACAGGCCCTCGACCTCGAGGAGCGTCTGGTCGCCGGGCGGCGACAGCTTCGGGAACATGCGCTCGACGCTGCGCCCAACCATTTGCTCGACCACGGTGCGCACCGGGATGTCGGCGCGCTCGTGCCGGGCGACGATACGCCCGTCGCGCATCACCACGACGCGGTCGGCGATCTGCGCGATCTCGTCCAGGCGGTGGCTGATATAGATGAAGGACATGCCTTCGGCCTTCAGCTTGCGTATCTGCTTGAAGAGCAGTTCCGTCTCCTCGCCGCCAAGGGCCGCGGTCGGCTCGTCGAGGATCAAAAGCTCCGCGTTCAGCGTCAGCGCCTTGGCGATCTCGACCTGTTGCTGGGCGGCGACGCGCAGCGTTCGTACCTTGCGCTCGGGCGAAACGTCGAGACCGAGGCGCTTCAGCTGCGCCGAGGCTTTCGCATTCATGGTCGCGCGGTCGATGCGACCGCCGCGCATCGGCAAGCGCCCGACATAGACATTCTCCGCCACCGAAAGGTCCGGCAGCAGCTTCAATTCCTGATGGATCATGCCGACGCCGGCCTCGATGGCCGCCGCGGGATTGGCGGGGAAATAGGGCTTCCCCCGCCAGATGATGGTGCCGGCATCGGGCTTGGTCGAGCCGGCGATGATGTTGGACACCGTCGACTTGCCGGCGCCGTTCTCGCCGAGCAGCGCCACGACCTCGCCCGGCCGCACCTCGAAGCTCGCATCGGCCAGGACCTGGACCGGTCCGTAGCTTTTGCAGAGGCCGTTGACGAAGAGCCCGTTGTGCGGGCTCTCGCCAGTGTGAGGATCAAGGGACATCGTGGCGCTCTTCAGGTCTCAGCCAGCCCTCAAGGATGTTTCTCGATGAACTGGGCGACATTGTCCTTGGTGGTCAGCGTTGCGTCCTGCAGCTGGTCGGCTGCCAGCTTGTCGCCGGCCACCAGCTTGACCGCCGAATCGACGGCGAGCCGGCCCATGCCCTGGGTCTGCTGCGTCGCGGTCACGTCGAACACGCCGTCCTTCAGCGCCTTCAGCGCCGCCACGTCGCCGTCGAAGCCGGCGATCCAGATCTTGTGGTCGGGATTGGCGACCTTGACCGCCTGCGCTGCGCCCAGCGCCAGCGCATCGGCCTGGCCGAAGATGATCGAGACATTCGGATGGGCCTGCAGCAGGTCCTGCGCCAGCTTGAAGCCCTCGTCCTGGTGCCACTGGTCGCTCCAGAGCTCACCGACCACCTTGATGTCCGGATAGGCCTTCAGCGCTTCGCCGCAGCCCTTGGAGCGGTCGACTTCCGGCGTCGTGCCCTTCTGGCCATGGATGATCACCATCTCGCCCTTGCCGCCGGCCTGCTTGGCGATGTAGTCGCACACGCCCTTGGCGGAGTTGACGCTGTCGGTGGCGATGAAGGTGTCGCCGGGCGCGCCGTCGGCATTGCGGTCGACATTGACCACCGGGATGCCGGCGGCCTTCGCGGTCTTGGTCGGCACGGTCGCGGCGGTGGCGCCGGCCGGGATGTAGATCAAAGCGTCGATGTTCTGCGTGACGAGATCCTGTACCTGGCTGACCTGCGTTGCCGAGTCGCCCTTGGCGTCGACGGTGATGACCTCGATGCCCTTCTCCTTGGCGTAAGCTTCGACCGACTGCTTGATCTGGTTGAAGAAATCCGCCTGCAGATTGGCGACGGCCAGCCCGAGCTTCTTGGCGTCCTTGGCCGAAGCGGCGTCGGACAGGCCGAGCAGCGGGACGATGGCCGCGGCCGCAAGCAGCAGTGAACGTTTGGTCAGCATGTTTTTCCTCCGTTGGTGTTCGATCTGTCCCGCCTGCGCATCGCGGCGCCTCCGGCCGGACAGTCCCAGTCTCGGATCGACCGATCCGTTTCGCCCGGACATCCGGGCGAATCCCTATTGCCTGCGGCGACGCCAGGTGTCGGTGGCGACCGCCAGCGCGATCACCACGCCGATCACCACCTGCTGGATGAAGGGCGAGACGCCGAGCAGGTTGAGCCCGTTGCGCAGCACACCGATGATGAGGACGCCGATCGCCGTGCCGCCGATCGAGCCGATACCGCCCGAAAGGCTGGCGCCGCCGATCACCACCGCCGCGATTGTGTCGAGCTCGTAGCCGACGCCCGAACTAGGCTGCACGGAATCGAGCCGAGCGGCGAGCACGATGCCGGCGAGCCCCGCCAGCAGGCCGCAGATCGCATAGACCCAGTTGGTCAGCGACTTCACCGGGATGCCGGAAAGGCGGGCCACCTCGGCGCTGCCGCCGATCGCGTAGAGGCTGCGGCCGGTGGCGCGATAGTTGAGGAAGATGGCGAAGATGATCGCCAGCACGATCATCAGCCCGACGGTGACCGACAAGAAGCCGAAATGGCGGACGATCGAAAGATTCGTGAACCAGTCGGGAAAGCCGACGATCTGCGAGCCGTCGGTGATCATGTTGGCGAGGCCGCGCGCCACCGACATCATGGCCAGTGTCGCGATGAAGGGCGGCAGCTTCGTCACCGTCACCAGCAGGCCCGAGACCAGGCCGCAGAGGGCGGCGACGACGAGCGCGGCGGCGATGCCCACCGGGACGCCGAGATTGAGATAGTCGGGATAGGCGACGTAGCCCATCACCATCGAGGCCAGCGCCAGCACCGAGCCGACCGAAAGGTCGATGCCGCCGATCAGGATGACCAGCGTCATGCCGATCGCCATGATGCCGAGCACGGTCACCTGGTCGAGCACGTTCAGGATGTTGCGTAAGGTCAGGAAGGTATCGGTGGTCAGCGCCAGCGCCAGGCAAAGAAGCGCCAGGCCGATCAGCGGTCCCATCGTTCCGGCAAACAGAGCCGAAAGCTTCGCGCCGGAAGCCGCCTGCGCGGCGCCGGTGCCAGCCTTCAACTCGCTCGTCTCGTTGCTCACGGCCACTTCGTCTCCTCCGTCAGCGAGCCGGCGATGGCCCGCCGGCTGCTCTTGTTCACCAGGCACCTCCCTTGTGAACAATTTATCTTTGATATGCAATTTTGTTCAGCTAAAACGTTCATCAGAAAATTGTCAAGTGCCGCCGACGCTTTCGGCGGCCGGTTTGCACGAACCGACGGTTTGCCATAGGGAAAGCCCAGCACATGCGGGAGGCATAAGGATGGCGGTGATCGAGAACGAGAAGGCCTCGCGCTTCCCGGATGCCGAGCTCAAGGCCCGCGCCGCCTGGCACTATTATGTCGAAGGCCTGACGCAGGAGCGGATCTCGGAGATCCTCGGTGTCGGCCGCATCAAGGTGCATCGCATCCTGTCGGCCGCGCGCGAGGAGGGCGTGGTCCAGTTCCGCATCCGCGACAGCGTCGTCGAATGCGTGCAATTGGAGGAAAGCCTGAAGCAGCGCTTCGGCCTCAGCCAGGCCGTGGTCGTGCCGTCTGCCGCCGACCGCAGCAACACGCCGCTGCTGATCGGCCACGCCGCCGCCGCCTATCTCGCCGACAACGTCAATCCCGGCGACGTCATTGCGCTCGGCTGGGGCAGGACGCTGAAATTCGCCATCAACGAATTGCCCAGACGGCCGATCGCCAGGACGACGGTGGTCTCGATGCTCGGCGGCCTCACCCATGCGCAGCCGCTCAACCCGACCGAGAGCGCCTGGGAGTTCGCCGAAAAGATCGGCGCCGAATGCTATCTGCTGCCTGTGCCGGTCTATGCCGACAGGCCCGAGCAGCGCGATGCCTTCATGAGCCAGCGCAGCGTCCAGGACGTCGTCTTTAGGGCGCGGCGCGCCAACATCGCCGTGCTGAGCGTCGGCTCCTTCTCCAGCGACAGCCCGATCGCCAATTACGGCTTCATCAAGCCAAGCGAGCTCGAGGAACTGCAGGCGGCGGGCGCGGTCGGCGATATCCTCTGCCACTTCATCGACGCCGAGGGCCGCACGGTGGATCACGAGGTCAACCGCCGCGTTTGCGCCTATCCGCTAGGGGATCTCTCCGACATTCCCACCATCATCCTGGTTTCGGGCGGGCAGGAGAAGATCGCCGTCATGCGCGCGGCGCTCGCCAACACGAAGGTTTCGGTGCTGATCACCGATGAGGGCGCCGCCAAGGGGCTGCTCGGCCGGTAGACCGGCCGGCTAGAAGTCGCAGGCCTCGGGGCGCTTCTCGTATGACCAGTCCTTGAGCGGCACGGGCTTGAAGCTGCCCTTGACCGGCTTGCCGTCCTCCAAATCCTTGGAAGCTTTGCCCTTTCCGGTGAGGTAATTGATGTCGCAGTCACCAACCGTCGTCTCGACGGTCCCGTCGGATTTGTGGATGTTCCAGTCCCAGTAGCGGCGGTAGCCGCCGACCAGGAATTGGCCGCGGCGATGGACGAAGATCAGCGTGTCTTCCGTCGATTTGATGGCGCCGCAGCCGAAGCAGGAGGTGATCGCCAGGGATCCCTTGCCCTTGGCTTCGAGATCGAGGATCCGGTCCTCGGTCAGCGCCTTCTTGACGAAGTCGGGCTTTCGCGAGGGATCGGGCTTTTCCCTCGCCAGATAGATGTAGAGATCGGCCGGGGCACCATCGTCCTGCATCACCACGGCGCGGTCCATTGTGCCGTCCTGGTCGATGTCGAGCGCAAGCTCGAACGCCGGCTTGTCGCCGGCAAGCGCCGGCGTCGTCGCCAAGGCGACAGTCAAGGTCAGGGCTGCATGATGAATTCTTATTTTCATGTGCAATCGTCCGCCGCGCGCCGGAACCTAGCATCAGCGGGGCAGGGCGCAAAATGCGTTGGTTCACATAGAAATCAGGCCTCGCTCAGCCGCGTGTGGATGTCGCGCGTCGCGTGGTAGAGGTCACGGTAGATCGCCTTGCGGGCGCGGTAGGTCGGCACCAACGCCTCGACCGGGTCGACCTGTCTTGCCGGTTGTGCCGCCATCGCCTTTGCCGCGTCTTCCGGCGACGCGAACCAGCCGATTGCCGAGGCCGCCAGCATGGCGGCGCCAAGTGCGGCCGCCTCGTTGACCGGCGAGACGAAGAGCGGCCGCTCGAGCACGCTCGCCATGATCTGCATCAGGAGCGTCGAATTGGTGCCGCCGCCGGCCGCGATCATCGCGCCGGCCTTGCCGGTCTGTTCCTCCATCGCGTCGGTGGCGATCGCCTGCTCCAGCGCGATGCCTTCCAGCACGGCGCGGAAGAGATGCTTCGGCTCATGGTCGAGCGACAGGCCGACAATCGCGCCGCGCGCCGCGCCGTCCCAATAGGGGCTCATGACGCCGGCCCAATAGGGCATGACGAGCAGGCCGTCGCTGCCCGGAGCAACCGTCATCGCCGCCTTTTCCAGCACTGCGGCCGAAGGCGAACCGGTGGTGCGCACGATCCAGTCGACAAGCTGCATGCCGGAGCGCAGCACGGTTTCCAGCATGAAGCCGGAGCCGGTCGGCGAAACCAGCGTGCGGAACGCATCCGAAGTCGTGACCGTGCCGGAATAGTTGCCGCTGACGACGCCCGAGCCCAGCGACAGATAGCTTCTGCCGGGACCGTAGACTCCCATGCCGAGGCCCATCGCCTGGCCGTCGCCGGCGCCGGCCACGACCGGCGTGCCGGCCTTCAGGCCCAACGCCGCCCCGATGTCTTCCGAAAGCCGGCCGCAGACCGCGCCGGGGGCAGAGAGCTCCGGCAACTGCTCCGGCCTCAGGCCTGCCGCCTCGACCAGTCGCGGATGCCAACTGCCGTGAGCGATGTCGAGCAGGCCGAGCGGATCGGCGCTGGCCGTGCTGGTGACAAGCCGGCCCGTGAGCCGGTGGACGAAGAAAGCGTGGACGTCGACCACCGCTGCCGCCTGCGCGAGCGCCTGCGGCTTGTGCTCCATCAGCCAGGCCAGGGCATAAACCGCGGGCGTCGGGTCCGGCGGCTTGCCGCTCCAGTCGCGGATCGCCTCGCGGCCGAGCTCGGCCGAAAGCCGCGCCACCTGGCGGCGGGCTCGTTCGTCCAACCAAAGGATGGCGGGGATGAGCGGCTTGCCGACGCTGTCGATCAGCGTGAAGCTCTCGCGCTGGTGGGCGATCGAAATCGCCTTCACGCGCGTCGAGCCGACCTTGTCGGCGACCTGTTTCAGCGCCGATGTCAGCGCCGTCCACCAATGCTCGGCATCCTGCTCGAAATGGCCGGGCGCCGGATTGGAAAGCGGATAGGTCTCGCGCGCCTGGAAAAGCTCCGCGCCGTCGCGCGCGAAAGCGATCGCCTTCACGGCCGTCGTCGAGGCGTCGATCCCGATTACGACATCGTCCATCAGGCGAGGATCCGTTGCAGCGCGACGCGCTTTAGGCCGCGTTGGTTACGAACCGTCCGTCCGACTGGTCGAGACGACGGCGGATCTGGGTTATCACCATCGAATCGTCGGGTACACAATTTTCATAGGTCAGGAAATCGCCGGCCTTGACCGGCTTCACCACCTTGGCGCGTTCCGCAAGCCCGAGCGGCAGCGCGCCCTTGGCACGCGCATCCTCCCAGGTCATGGCGAAGCCGCGATAGTCGTTCTCGCCGATCATGCCGAGCGACTGTCCGGTGCCGAGATTGGTCTTGGCAACCGCCACTGCCTCGGCCACCGGATGGTCGAGCGGCTCCATGTCGGCGCGCTTGTAGACCACCGCGCGCGCTGCCGACAGTGGCACTTCGAGGCTGGTGAGGTGATAGGGGCGGAAGATCGTGAAATAGGGGCCCTTGCCGACCTTGAGGTCGATCATGCGCTCCAGCACGCGCGGATGCTTCGTTTCGATGATGCAGAACACGCCGGGCGCGACACCCTTGCCGATCGAATAATCGACCACGCCCTTGCGGTACAGCACCCCGCCATCCTCGCGCGGGCAGAGCACGCTTGCCAGTTCCTCGAGCGTCGCTGTCGGGCCGTGCATGCCGGGCACGTCGGGCACCAGGCCCGTGGCGTTGGCGATCGCCACCATCTCGATCGCCGTCTTCGAGCCGTCGACGAATTCGACCAGCATGCGCGCATTCATGTTGCGCTCGTTGGCCTCCTTCTCGTAATCGGCGGGCACCGCGTCGATGTTCAGCGGATTGTTCTTGCCCTTGCCGGCGGCCACGATGTTGAAGCCGAGGCTCTTGGCAAAGCCGATGATCTCCAGCGTACAGGCGGGCTCGTCGCCGGCAGCCCCGGTGTAGACCACGCCGGCCTTGCGTGCTTCCTCCTTGAGGAAGCGGCCGATGGTTATGTCGGCCTCGACATTGAGCATGACGATATGCTTGCCGTTCTTCATCACTTCGAGCGCGAACAGCGTGCCGATGTTGGGATTGCCGGTGGCGTCGATGATGACGTCGATGCGGCCGGCGGCGGCGAGCGCATGCAGGTCCTCGGTCACCGCGATCTTGCCGGCCTCGATGGCGCGGTCGATTGCCGCCGCATTGGGCGCCTGCACGATGTTGGAGCGGTCATGGCCGGCAAGAAGTGCCGCGTCGATCGCCGCCTGCGGCCGGACCTCGGAAATGGCGCCGATGCGCATGCCCGGCATCAGCGCGACCTGGACGACGATATCCGTCCCCATCTGCCCGGCGCCGGCGAGCCCGATGGTGATCGGCCCCTGTTTTTCAGCGCGCTGCAGGAGTTCCGCTGCGAATTGCGGATGGGACATGTCGCTTCCTCCGGTCCTTGGCGCGCCGCCGCGCCGTAATCGTTTGAACATTCCTATTTCTATTTGAAAAATATTTCAACCGGCATTTCGGAAAGTTGCGCAGGAATGAAACCGGCGGACGAGCGCTCGCAGCAACGCGGAATCGTCGGCGGGACAGCGCCCCCAGCCGTCCTGCCGGACATCTCCCCCACAAAGGGAGATTAGCCGTCATCGCGGTCTTCGCTATTTTTCAACGTCGCAGGAGGAGCGGAGCGCCCAAGCTGCTAATCTCCCCCAAATGGGGAGATGTCCGGCAGGACAGAGGGGGCGCGAAGGAACGCTGCGGAGGCTAGATAGGACTCAAAAATACCCGTCGGACGCCGCTGTCGCCTCTTTCGGAATCTCAACCCCGTCGACCAGGATCTTGTCGACCAGTTCGTGATGGAAACACACCAGCCCTTTGATGCGCTCGGCCTCATGCACCGGCTCCGGATAATACCAGACCAGGTTCTCGTGCCGCTTCTTGGGCGTCGTCACATGGTAGTAATTGGAGATGCCCTTGTAGGGGCAGCGCGAGATGTAGCGGCTGGGCGAAAACATATCGAGCCGCGTATCCGAGATCGGCAGATAATGGCGCACCGGATGGCCGGTCTCGAACAGGAACACTCCGCGCCGTGAATCGGCGACCTGCTCGCCGTCGAGGATCACCTGCACCCGCCGCGACGAGGGCAGGCAGTCGACGCGGCGGAACGGGTCGCGGGCGTGGACGAAAATCTCCTCGTCCTCCTCGTACCAATGCGTCATCTTCGGCCAATAGAAGGATATGTAGTCCGCGATCGGCGGGCAGCCCTTGGCCGGATCGAGATAGCGCCAGGCGCCATCCTCGACCAGCGTGATGCCGGTGTTGAGCGAATAATGCGTCGCGGTGCCCTTGAACGGATCTTCCGTCGTCGTCCTGCTCGGCAGCAGGAATTCCTCGCGCACGTCGCTCACCGGGAAGTAATAAACCGGCAGGTGGTCGCTCTCGTAAAACACCAGCGCCTTGGTGGTGTCGGCGACGATCATCGGCCCGACCTGCACGCGCAGCCGCTTGGGCGAAGGCATGGTGAAGGCGACATAGCCCGGCTCGAACTCGTACTGCACGATAGTGTCGAGCAGCGGGAAATGCGGCCCGCGGCCGCGCAAATGAGGCTTGCGAATGGAAGTCGTCCTTTTCTCGTCGTTTGCCGCCAGGTTCCTGCGCGCAACCATGATCAACCTACCGATACGCGATCGAGCAGCAGTCCGGCGGCGATCGGTGGCAGGCCGCTGACATTCTTGCGCACAGGCACCAAGAGATCCGGGAAATAGCTGAAGATCACCGGCGTCTCGTCGAGCAGCAGTTTTTGGATGTCGGAAGCGGCCTTGCGCTGTGCGTCGAGGTCGAGCGCCTTGAGATAGCTGGTGACCAGCCCGTCATAGGTCGCGTTCTTGAAATGCGCCGCATTCCACGGACCGTCGCTGACCAGGGGGCTTTTCAGGAATACGTTCGGCACGCTGCGATGCGCGTAGTCGGTGATGCCGAGCGGGCTGTCCAGCCAGTCCGACTGGCCGAACACCGCCTTGCCGTAATATTTGTCCTGGTCCTCGATGTTGAGCGAGATGCGCGCGCCGATTTCCTTGGCGAAGTTCTGGAACAGCTGCGCGTAGCCGGGAATGTCGGAATAGCGCAACGTGGTCAGCGTCATGTCGAAGCCGCTTCCCAGGCCCGCCGCTTCCATCAGCTGCTTTGCCTTGGCGATGTCCTGCGTGCGCAGTGGCACCGACTTGTCGGTGGCGGGGAAGGCCGGCGCGAACGGGCTGTCGTTGCCGACCGCCGCCATGCCGCGGCAGAGCCCGTCGACCAGCTTGGAGCGGTCGATAGAAAGCGCCAGCGCCTGGCGCACGCGCTTGTCGGTGAAGGGCGCCATGTCGCAGCGCATGTGGAGCTGGCGATGCGCGGTCGACGCTACGCGCAGCACCGTGATGTCCGGATTGCCGAGCACCACCTGGCTGACGTCGAGCGGGATGGCGTCGAGCACGTCGACCTCGCCCGCCTGCAGTGCCAGGATGCGCGGCTGCACGTCGGCGTAGAACTTGAACTCGAGCCGGTCGGGCAGCGCCTTCTCGCCCCAATAGTCGGGGTTGCGAACGAAGCTCGCGCCGACCTTCGGCGTGTAGCTCTCGAGCCGGAACGGCCCGGTGCCCTCGAAGGTCTTCTCGTAGTCGCCCTTGTAGCTCGCCGGCAGGATGACGGCGTTGTAATTGTCGATCGACACCGAATAGGGGAAGCTGCCGTTCGGCGCGTCGAGATGGAACTCGACGGTGTGGTCGTCGACCTTACGCGTGCCGCCCTTCGACAAGAGGCCCTTGAACACCGACAGCGCGTTGGACGTGCCCTTCGGGTCGGCAAGACGATCGAAGGTCGCCACGACGTCCTCGGCCTTGAAGTCCTCGCCATTGTGGAATTTCACGCCCTTGCGCAGCTTGAAGGTCCAGACGCTGCCGTCGGCGTTGGGCGACCAGCTTTCCGCCAGCACCGGCTTCAGCGTCAGGTCCGGCTGCGTCACGCACAGGAATTCCGCCGTCTGGAAGACGAGCTGATAGCTGCCGCTGTCATAGAAGGTCACCGGATCGATGGCGCCGCCCGGCACGGCGACGCCGGCGCGCACCGTGCCGCCCGGCTTGCCCTCGGCGCGCGCCTGTGGTGCGCCAAGTCCGACCGCCGAGGCGATGCCGCCGAGGAAGGGCAGCGACAGGCCGAGCACGCTGCCATGGCGCAGGAACTCGCGCCTGCCGATCTTGCCGGCCAGCAATTGGTCGATAGCGGAATTTTCGATTGCGCTGAGATTTCTGCGAGCGGCGTCGATCATCCTGAAATGCTTCGGCATGGCTGCATTCCTTGGCTGGCGTGGGGGCTTCGCCATCTAGTTCACTGTTGACCACGACCGAAAAGCGATATTTTTTGATGGGGGCCATCGGAATCTTCGATTGCCGCCGAGCCGAAAGCGAAAGCCATGGATACCGAGAATCTGCGCAGCTTCCTGGAGGTCGCGGCGCATGGCAGCTTCACCATTGCCGCCCATCGGCTGAACCTTGCCCAATCCACCGTCAGCGCGCGCATTCGCGGCCTGGAAGAACAGCTGGGGCGCAAGCTGTTCGTCCGCGACAGCGACGGCGTTTCACTTACCCCGGCCGGCCGGCAGTTCCTGCCGCATGCCTCCACGATCACGCGGACCTGGGAGCAGTCGCGCCAGGACATCGCCGTTCCCGATGGCTACGAGACGCTTCTCCGGCTCACTGCGCCCGCCTATCTCTGGGACAGCATCACCTCGCCCTGGATCGACTGGATGCAGGCGAAGCGGCCGAACGTGGCGCTGCGGCTCGAAGGCAGTTTTCCGGATCTCGCGATCGACCAGATGGCCGAAGGCCTGCTCGACATCTGCATCCTCTATCTGCCCAAGCCGCATCCCGGCATCGTCTATGAGACCTTGGCCGTCGATCAGGTGGTCCTCGTACAGCACACGGCGCAGGTCGGGCCGTGGACGCAGAATTACATCCTCATGGACTGGGGGCTGGAGTTCCGCGTCGAGCACGACCGCGTCTTTGCCGGCATGGTGAAGCCGGCGATCTCCGCCGGACTGGTGTTCATCGGCCTGCAGCACGTGCTGTCGCAACGGGCGTCCGCCTATCTGCCGCTGAGCGCCGTGAGCGCTCATATCGAGCGTGGCGAGTTGCGGCGCGTCGAGGACACGCCGGTGTTCCAGCGCCCGATCTACCTTGCCTATCCGGAGAACCCGGCCTCTTCGGATGCCCTCGATATAGCCCTGACCGGCTTGCGCACGCTCGCGAGGAACCTGTCCAGCGATCAGGCTTTCGCCGAGAGCGACCGCGCTTTCAGCATGTTAAAGCATGTCTCCTGAAAGTGGGGACCGGTTCCGGGATAAAGACATGCGTAAAATCAAAAACCTAAAGCGCATGGAGCGATCTGAAAGAGCTTTAGGCGCGGTGGCATTCTGATCGCGGATCACGCCGGCTCCACGGCCTTCGGCTTCTGCAGCCTTGCCAGTTCCTCAAAAGGAATATGGCAGCGGATCGTGTGCCCGGGCTCGGCCTCGGCCAGTTCCGGCTCCTGTGTCTCGCAGATCGCGCCGATCTTGCGCGGGCAGCGCGTGTGGAAGACACAGCCCTTCGGCGGATTGGCCGCGCTTGGGATTTCACCGTCGAGGCGGATGCGCGAGCGCTCCGTCCGGTCGAGTTTTGGAACGGCCGACAACAGCGCTTCCGTATACGGATGGTGGGGGCCGGAAAACACCGCTTCCGATGGTCCGAATTCCATGATGCGGCCGAGATAAAGCACGGCGATCTTGTCAGAGAGGTAACGCACCACGCCGAGGTCGTGCGAGATGAAGATATAGCTCACGTCCTGCTTCGACTGCAGGTCGGCTAAAAGGTTGAGGATCGCCGCCTGCACCGAGACGTCGAGCGCCGAGGTCGGCTCGTCGCAGACGACGATGCGCGGATCGCCGGCGAAGGCCCGCGCGATCGCCACGCGCTGCTTCAGCCCGCCCGAAAGCTGGCGCGGCTTGACGGCGAGATGCCGGTCGGTGAGCCGCACCGAGCGGACAAGTTCTTCCAGCCGTGTGTCCAAAGTCTTGCCGGTGAGCCCGCCAAGCCGCTTTAAGGCGCGGCTCAGGATATGACGGATCGAATGCGAGCGGTTGAGTGCCGAATCCGGGTTCTGGAAGACGATCTGCACCGCCTTGACCTGGTCTTCGGAGCGGCTTGCAAGCCGCGGCGCCAACTGCTTTCCCTCGAGCTCGATACTGCCGCCTTCGTCCGGCTGGACGAGGCCGAGCAAAAGCCTCGCGAAGGTCGTCTTACCGCTGCCGGATTCGCCGACCAGGCCGAGCGTCTCGCCGGGCCTCAGGCTGACCGAGACGTCCTTCACCGCCCGCAGCGGACGGCCGTGGCTGGCATAGGTCTTGTTCAGCCCCTCGACCTGCAGCACCGGCGGCGCCTGCTTGGGTGCTGCGGCAGGAATCTCGGCGGGTGTCGCGCGCGGCAGCGACTGCGCCTTGTCGTGATAGTGGCAGCGCGACAGCCGGACGCCTCCTTCGCCATCAGCCAGCTCGTAGAGCGGCGGCGGTTCGCTGCGGCAGCGCTCCGTCGCCAGCGCACAGCGGTCGGCGAAGGCACAGCCGACGATATTGGTGCCGATGGCGGGCAGGAAGCCCGGGATCGTGTCGAGCCGGCCCTGGTCCTTGCGCTGGCCGCCGCGCGGCAGGCAGCGCAGCAGGGCTACCGTGTAGGGGTGGCGCGGATCGTTGAAGACGTCCTTCGTCGAGCCTTCCTCGACCAGCATGCCGGCGTAGAGGACGCCGACCCGGTCGCACATGTTGGAGACGACGGCGAGGTTGTGGCTGATGAACAGGATCGAGGCCGACAGCTCGCGCCGCAACTGCCCGATCAGGTCGAGCACTTCGGCTTCCACGGTGGCGTCGAGACCGGTCGTCGGCTCGTCGAGGATCAGCATCGAGGGATCGTTGGCCAAGGCCATGGCGATCGCCACGCGCTGCTGCATGCCGCCGGAAAGCTGGTGCGGATAGCGCTGCATGACGCTGGCTGGATCGGAGATGCGCACAAGGTTCAGCATCGCAATCGCCTTATCGGCGGCGGCCTTTCCCGAGATGCCGGCAAGCTCGAAGATCTCCGTCAGTTGCCGGCCGATGCGCAGCGACGGGTTCAGCGCCTTGCCGGGGTCCTGATAGACCATCGACACGCTTTCCGCCCGCGCCCGCCGCAGCGCTTCGGGGTCGAGCTTCATGACGTCCTGGCCGTCGAGCGCGATCGAACCGCCGGTGATCGAGCCGTTGCGCGGCAGATAGCGCACCACCGATAGCGCCGCAGTGGATTTGCCGCAGCCGGACTCGCCGACCAACCCGTAGGCTTCGCCCCGGCCGATCCTGAGGCTGACATTGCGCAGCACCGCCCGGTTGCGGCCGCCGACGCGATAGGCGACCGAAAGGTCGTTGAGTTCGAGCGCGTTCTTCTCAGTCATTGAACGCTCCGTGGACGCCGTCCGCCACCAGATTGACGCCGATCACCAGCGAGGCGATGGCCAAAGCGTCGAACAGCACCGTCCACCAGAAGCCGCCGCCGATCATGCCGTAATTGCTGGAGATCGAGAGGCCCCAGTCGGGGGAGGGCGGCTGGATGCCGAAGCCCATGAAGGAGAGCGTTGCGACGGCGAAAATCGCATAGCCGAGCCGCACCGTCGTCTCGACCAGGATCGGCGGGATGACGTTTGGCAGGATCTCGACGAACATCGTGTGCGGCGCGCCCTCGTGGCGCAGCTTTGCCGCCGCGACATAGTCAAGCTCGCGCTCGGCAAGCACCGCCGAGCGCACGGTGCGGGCGATGATCGGCGCGAAACTCAGGCCGATGACGACGATGACGGTGATCTTCGAAGTGCCGAGCGCGACGATGGCGAGCAGCGCGATGATCACAACCGGGATCGCCATGAAGGCTTCCAGCACGCGGCTGACGATGTCGTCGACGATGCCCCGGAAATAACCGATGAGCAGCCCCAGCGCTGTGCCGGCGACGGTCGCAAGCAATGTCGCCAGCGGCGCCACCGTCAGGATGTCGCGGGAGCCGACGATGACGCGCGAGAAGACGTCGCGGCCGATCTGGTCGGTGCCGAACCAGTGTTCGGCCGATGGCGGCGCAAGCGCGTTGATGATGTCGTCGGCAAGTGGGTCGTAGGGCACGAAATGCTCGCCGAACAGCGCGCAGATGACCCAGAACAAGACGATGGCGAGCCCGGTGAGGAATGTGCCCGACCGCAGGAGCGAGTGCAGCACCTCGCCCCAGGGACCACGCCGCGACGCGGCGTCCGGCGCTGGCAGGGTCGCGGGAGTATCTGTCGCGCTCATTGCTCTGCCCCCAACCGGATGCGCGGATTGAGCACGGAATAGAGGAAGTCGGCGACGAGTGTGGCCACCGCATAGACGATGCCGATGGTGAGGATGCCGGCCTCGAGCATCGGGAAATCCTTGCCGCGCGCGGCGGTGAAGATCAGCGAGCCGATGCCCTGGTAGCGGAACAGCGTCTCGATGACGACCAGCCCGCCGATCAGGTAGCCGGTTTGTGTGGCGATGACGGTGATGGTCGGCAACAGCGCATTGCGCAGCACATGCCGCCAGATCACCGTGCGCCACGGCAGGCCCTTGAGCACGGCGGTGCGCGTGTAGTCGGAATCGAGCGCCTCGATCATGCCGGACCGCGCCATGCGGGCGATGTAGCCGAACAGCACCAGGAACAGCGGCAGCGACGGCAGGACGAGATAGTAGAGTTGGGTGAAGAAGCCGGCGCCTTTCGGCCAGGCGGCGGCGATCGGCAGCCAGCGCAGCCAGACGCCGAAGATCAGGATCAGGATGATGCCGGTGACGAACTCCGGCAGCACCGTCACCGACAGGCCGCCGAGACTGATGATGCGGTCGAGCGGCCGGTTGAGGTTGAGCGCGGCGATAACGCCGCCGAGGATGCCGATTGGCACCACCAGCACGAAGGCGACGAGCGCCAGCTTCATCGAATGGCCGAGCGCCTCGATGACGAAGGGCGCGACCGGGGCGCGGAAAATATAGGACGTGCCCATGTCGCCATGCAGGAAATTCCATATCCAGGTTCCGTATTGGACGAGCAGCGGCCGGTCGACGCCGAGTGAATGGTTGAGCGCGTCGACGGCGCGCTGGTCGGCGAACGGCCCCAATATGGCGCGCCCGACATTGCCGGGCAGCACCTGGCCGCCGAGGAACACCATGACGCTGAGCAGGAACAGCGTGACGAGCGACAGAGCGAGGCGCCGGACGAGGAAGGCGAGGATGGCGAATACTCCTATTGGGGCCGGCTCTCCGTGGAGGGCCGGCCGTCAGGGATAAGCTAGTCGCTCGCGTCAGGCCTTCGAGGCCTTATCGAGGAACAGCTGCGACATGGCGGTGGGCTGCACGCCCGCCACGCCTTTCGCCGTCGCCGTCAGATAGTCGTAGAAATAGCCGAAGATCACAGGCGTTTCCTCGAGCAGCAGCTTCTGGATCTTGCCGGCGTCGGCCTTCTGCGCCTCGAGGTCGAGGGCCGCGATATAGCTTGCCGCAAGCTGGTCGTAGTCCTTGTTCTTGAAGTGCGCGGCGTTCCATGTGCCGTCGCTCTTCAAGGGTGCCGCGAGATAGACGTTGGGCACGCCGCGGTGGCCGTAGTCGGTGATGCCCATCGCCGAATCCAGCCAGTTCGACTTGCCGAACACGGCATCGCCATAATAGGCGCCCTGGTCGAGAATGTTGAGCTCGAGCTCGATGCCGATTTCCTTGACCCAGTTCTGGATGAGCTGGGCGTATTCGGGGATCTCCAGATAGCGCTCGGTGGTGAGCGTCATCTTGAAGCCCTTGCCGGCGCCTGCCGCTTCCATCAGCTGCTTGGCCTGGGCGATATCCTGCTTGCGCTGCGGCACGCTGGTATCGGTCGAAGGGTAGACGGCGGCGAACGGGCTGTCATTGCCGAGCGCCGAACGTCCCTTCATCAGACCGGCGGCAAGTTTCTCGCGGTCGAGGCAGAGCGCGATGGCGCGGCGCACGCGAGCGTCCTTCGTCGGGCCCTCGTCGCAGTGCATATGCAACTGCTGGTGCGCGGACGATTTTAAGCTGATCACGTCGAAATTCGGATCGTTGAGGATGGCGACGCCGGCCAGCACCGGCATCTGGTTGATGATGTCGATCTGCCCGCCCTGCAGCGCCAGGATCTGTGCCTGCATGTCGGAGAAGAAGGTGAACTCGGTGCGATCCGGCAGCGCCTTCTCGCCCCAGTAGTCGTCGTTGCGCACGAAGGACGCGCCGACCTTGGGCGTGTATTTCTCCAGCTTGAACGGCCCGGTGCCGTCGAAGCTCTGCTCGTAGCCGCCCTTGTAGCTCGCCGGGATAATGACGGCGTTGTAGTTGTCGGACGACAACATGTAGGGGAAGTTGCCATTCGGCGCGTCGAGATGGAATTCGACCGTATAGTCGTCGACCTTCTTGGAGTTGCCCTTCTGCAGGATGCCGGTGAACACCGACAGTGCGTTGGAGGAATTGGCGGGATCGGCAAGCCGGTCGATGCTGGCCACCACGTCGTCGGCCTTCATCTCGCCGCCCGAGTGGAATTTCACACCCTTGCGCAGCGTGAAGGTCCACACCGTGCCGTCGGCATTCGGCTTCCAGCTTTCGGCCAGCGCCGGCTTCAGCACCAGGTCCGGCCCGTCGATGCAGAGGAATTCGGCAACCTGCTGCAGCACGAGCAGACCGCCGGCGTCCGCGATGGTGACAGGGTCGATCGCGGCGGACGGCACGTTGCTGCCGACGCGGATGGTGGCGCCGGGCGCGCCCGCGGCGCGGGCAAGCGAGGGCGCGGCGCCGAAGCCCGCCGCCATGCCGATGCGGCCGAGCAGCGGCAGCGACAGGCCGAGCAGACTGCCGTGGCGGACGAAGTCGCGGCGGCTGACGCGGCCGTCGATGAGGCCGTCGATGAGGTGATTTTCGAGCGGCGTGCGGTTGCGCCGGATGAGATCGAGAATGCGATGGTTCTTGCTCATGGGTCTAAACCCTTTCCCCAGTTCTTGTAGTTGGCGAGTGCATTCCGGTTGACGAATTCCGTGGAGTTCTCCTGTCCCGGCCATCGTCAACAATTTCAGTCGATCGAACTCTAGCATGCGGTTTGGTCGGGTCCATCCGCTCCTTGAAGCGGGAAGGTCAGATTTTCTTGATGCATACCCTGTTCGGTCTTGCGGTCGGATCGAAATCGCGGCCGCTTTTTCATTCGGTACTTTCGCCTCCTTTCAGGTCGGCGAGAAGCTGTCGATCTCGCCTGACACCCATACGTATGGCGCTTCCAGCCTGTGGTTGATCGGCGTTGCCGTGATGCGCTGGATCCTCATCTCAGCCGATCTCGAAGAAAGGCTTGCCGAGCAAATCCGGGTCGACATCGATGCCGAGGCCGGGCCCCTCGGGAATGCCCATGCGGCTGCCTGTCACCGGCGGCTTGTTGGAGGCCGTACGCACCGTTACCCATTCGTGGAAGGCGATCGCGTGCAGCCGGCGCTCCTCCGGCGTCGACAGCGACAGATGCGCCATGGCGGCGGTGTCGATCTCGGCGCCGCCGGTATCCTCGACCGTGATCATGAAACCGAGATCGACGGCAACGTCACGGATCAACCGGGTCTGCGTCACGCCGCCCAACCGCGAGATCTTCAGCGTCACCCCGTCGGCCGCGCCGCGTCGGTGGATTTCCAGCATCTCCTGCAGCGAGGTGACGGATTCATCCAGCACCATCGGCTTGTCGAGCATGCGGCGCACCGACATGTTTTCGTCGATCGTCGTGCAGGGCTGTTCGAACGTGTAGTCGATGCCGCGCGTTGCATCGGCGAACTGTCGCGCCTGGTAGGGCGTCCAGCCGGCATTGGCGTCGCAGAAGATCACCGTGCCTTTCGGCACGGCCGAGGCCACCGCGGTCACCCGCTCGATGTCGTCGCGCACATTGCCGCCGACCTTGACCTGCAGCCGGCGGTAGCCTTCAGCGACGATGCGCTTGGCAAGTGCGGCCATCTGGTCGACCGTGCCGTGGGTGACGACCCGGTAGAGCTCCGCCGTCTCGCTCTCGCGGCCGCCGAGCATCGTCACCAGCGGCACAGCCGCGGCGCGCGCCGCCAGATCCCAGCAGGCCATGTCGAGCGCGGCCTTCACGTAGGGATGGCCCTTGAACACCGTGTCCATCAGCCTGCCGATGCCGGCCAGCCCGCGCGGATCGTGGCCGATGAGATGCGGCGCGATCTCCGGCACGCCCGCGCGCGTTCCCGCCGGAAACGCGGCCGAGTAGAAATTGCCGAGCGGCGCCATCTCGCCCCAGCCGGTCACGCTACTGTCCGAGGTGATGGCGACGATCACCGCGTCGAAGCAATCGGCGACGCGCCCCTTGGACATGCGGTAGGGGCCGTCCACGAAGGGCTGCACGACATGGTAGGCTTTTATGCTCTTGATCTTCACGTTTGTGTCCGTTGTTAGCGACGTCGTTCAGCGGCCTTCGAGGCCCGCTCTTCAAGGCCGCGCGCGTAGGCAAGAAGCTCTTCGAAATCGTCGTCGATATGCTCGCGCGCATGGCGCTGTGCGGCGCGCATGTCCGCGCCCTTGAGCAGCGCCACATAGGTTTCGTGCAGGTCCTCGGCCGGCACCGGCTCATTGCGCGCCCGCTGATGCAGCGCGAAATACATCTGCAGCCGGCTGGTCAGCCGCTGCCAGGTCTCCAGCAGCACCGAATTGTCGGCCCATTCGTAGACCAGCCCGTGCAGTTGCAGCGCAGTCTCGATCTGGCGCGTGGTGTCGAGCGAACGCGTTGCCTGTTTCACCGCCTCGTGGCGGCGGTCGAGCTCATCGAAGAAGCGCTGGTCGCGCTGCGGCCAGGTGAGCTCGATGGCGAAGTCGTCGAGCACCTTGTTGAGTGAATAGGCGTCGACGATGTCCTTGGCGGTGACTTCGATGACGAAGGTCCCGGCATAGGGGACGCTGGTCAGGATGCCTTCCTGCACCAGCTCGCGCATCGCCTCGCGCAGCGGCGCGCGGCTGACCCGCATCTGCTCGGAAATCCTGAGCTCGTTGAGCTTCTGCCCGGGTTCCAACTGGCCGGTCAGGATGGCGCGCCTGAGCAGCGCGACGATCTCCGCCCTGCGCGTCGTATCCGCGATCGGACTGAAATCCAGCTTCGCCATGCATTCCACTCCGGATGAACCGGTTGCAAGAGAAACAGATTGTCGACAATCTAACAAGAGGATGGAGATCAATTTTTTCAGATTGCGACGCACAAAGAAAACGGCGCCCCCGGCGTGGGGGCCGAGGGCGCCGTCGGACCGGGACTGATGGGGGTTATCAGCTGGCCGGTTTCGGTTGCGGCAAGGGAGAAACCGGCATTCCGGGTCCGATCTTCTGCAGATTGCCCGTGATCACCTGGTCGCTCTCGGAGATGCCAGAGGTCACGGAGATCAGGTCGCCCTCGGTCGGCCCGAGCGAGACCAGCTTCTGGTCGACCGTGTTGCCCTTGCCGAGAACATAAACATACTTGCCGAGCTGGCTGGAGCCGAGCGCCACCTGCGGCACCATCAGCGTGTTGGGCTGTTCCTTCACATGCAGCCGCACGCGGACATACTGGCCGGGCAGCAGCCTGAACTTGGCATTGCCGATTGTGGCCCGCGCCGTGATCGTGCCGGTCGAATGGTCGATCGTGTTGTCGATGAAGGTGAGCTGGCCCTTCTGGCTGGGCTCGGTCTCGCCAGGCAACAGCACGTCGACCGCGATCGGACCGGCTGCTTTCGCTTCCTCGATCTGGACCAGGTCGGTCTCGCTCGGATTGAAGGTGACGTAGATCGGGTCGAGCTGCACCAACGTGTTGAGCACGGTGCCGGCGACGCTGACCAGCGTGCCGACCGAGGCCTGGTTGCGTCCGATGCGGCCGGGGAAGGGCGCCTTGATTTCGGCATAGCCGAGATTGAGCTCGGCGGTCCGCACCGCCGCCTTGTCGAGCAACAGCGCCGCCTCCGCCCCGCGCAAGGTGCTGGTGCGCTGGTCGAAGCTGTCCTTGGCGAGATAGCCGCTCTTGGCGAGCTCGCTGCCGCGGCCGAGATTGGAGCGCGCATAGTCGAGCGTCGCGGTATCGCGCTCGACCAGCGCCTTCGCCTGGTCAAGCGCTGCCTGATAGTCCTCGGTCGCGATCCTGTAGAGCAGGTCGCCCTGCTTTACGTCGCTGCCGTCCTGCGCCGTCTGCTCCTGCAGATAGCCCGGCACGCGCGCCTGCAGCGTGATGCTGCGGATCGGCTCGACGCGCGCGGCGTAGTCGAGATAGATCGGCAGCGTCTTCTTGACGACGTTCACCACCGGCACCGGCATGACGAAGGCCTTGGGCGCAGGTGCAGCGCCCGCCGTGCTGGCGTTGAGGCTGAGATTGCCCATGTCGAGCAGGTGGACACTTGCCACCGAAATCGCGCCCAGCGCGACGGCCGTTCCCAAAGCGATTTTCCATTTACGCATGAAGTCTCTCCATCCTATTCGGCCGCATCGGCGAGCCGCACGGGCTCGGCGGTCGGTTCAATCTCTTGTTGGTGCGGGGCATACTGATGACCCGCGACAGGCTCGGTCTCGCCGCCGCGCTCGCGCAGCTGCTCGATGACTGCGTAGAAGACCGGCACGAAGACCAGCGACAGGATGGTCGCCGCCACCATGCCGCCGAAGACGGTGGTGCCGATCGACTGCCGGCTGGCGGCACCCGCGCCGGTCGCGAACATCAGCGGCAGCACGCCGAGGATGAAGGCAAAGGCCGTCATCAGGATCGGCCGCAGCCTCAGCCGCGCGGCTTCCATCGCCGCCTCGACGATGGTCAGGCCTTCCTCGCGCCGTCGCCTAGCGAACTCGACGATCAGAATCGCGTTCTTCGCCGCCAGGCCGATCAGCATGACAAAGCCGATCTGCGAGTAGACGTCGATCTGCATGCCGCGCAGCAAAAGCACGACGAAGGCGCCGAACAATGCGAGCGGCACGGCGAGCAGCACCATGAAGGGCATCGCCCAGCTTTCATACTGCGCCGCCAGGATCAGGAAGACGAAGACGATCGCCAGCCCAAAGACAACAGAGGCGATCGAGCCGGCCTTGAGCTCCTGGTAGGTGATGCCGGTCCACTCATAGCCGAAGTCGCGCGGCAGCACGTTCGCCGCCGCCCGCTCCATCGCCGCCACCGCCTGTCCGGACGAGAAGCCCGGAGCGGCGCCGCCATTGATGAGCGCGGACGCATTGTTGTTGTAATGCGGCACGGTCTCGGGGCCGACGATCGGCACCAGCTTGCCCAGCGTGCTCAGCGGCACCATGCCGCCCGACGCGTTGCGCACATAGAGCCGCGATATGTCGGTCGCGTCGGCACGCGCGTCCTTGTCGGCCTGGATGGTCACCCGGAAGGTGCGGCCGAACAGGTTGAAGTCGTTGACGTAGAGCGAGCCGAGATAGATCTGCAGCGTGTTGAACACGTCGGGCAGGTTGAGGCCGAGAAGCTTCGCCTTGCTGCGGTCGAGGTCGTAGTTGAACTGCGGCGTCGAGGTCGAGAAGGACGAGAACAGCTGCTGCGGGTTGAGCTCGGGCTGCTTGCGTGCCTCGGCGATCAGCGCCTGGGTCACCTCGTTCAGCGCGGCACTGCCGCGGCCCGAAAGGTCTTCCACCTGGAACTCGAAGCCGCCGGTGGTGCCGAGGCCCGGGATCGAGGGCGGATCGAAGGACAGCGCGAAGGCCTCCGGTAGCTGCAGCAGCTTGCCGCGCACCTGCTCGACCAGCTTCGAGGCGTTCTGGTCGGGCCCGCGTTCGTCCCACGGCTTCAGGATGGCAAACTCCACCGCCGAGTTAGACTGCGCGGCGCTGGTCAGGAAGTTCAGGCCGCTGATCGAGCCGACGATGTCGACGCCGGGCGTGTTCTGCAGGATGTCGCGCGCCTTCTGCGCCACCGCGTCGGTGCGCTCCAGCGAAGCGCCGTCGGGCAACTGGATGACGACGAAGAAATAGCCCTGGTCCTCGACGGGGAGGAAGGTCGAGGGCAGCTTCTGCCAGACGAAATAGGTGGCGACCAGGCCCGCCGCGAACAGGCCGAGCATGGCCCAGCGCAGCCGGATCAGGATGCGCACGCCATGGGCATAGGCATGCGACAGCCAGTCGAAGCCGGCGTTGAACCAGCGGAACAGCACGAACTGCGTCTCGCCGCGATGGCGCAGGAAGGCGGCGCTGAGCGCCGGGCTCAGCGTCAGTGAGTTGAAGGCCGAGATGCCGACCGAGATCGCAACGGTGAGCGCGAACTGGTTGTAGAGCCGTCCGGAGACGCCAGGGATGAAGGCGACAGGGATGAACACCGCCGCGAGCACCGCGGTGGTGGCGATGATCGGTCCCGTCACCTCGGCCATCGCGGCGCGCGTCGCCGCAAGCGGCTTGAGGCCGGCCTCGAGCTGTCGCTCGACATTCTCGACCACGACAATGGCGTCGTCGACGACGAGGCCGATCGCCAGCACCATGCCGAGCAGCGACAGCATGTTGAGCGAGAAGCCCAGCATGTACATGATCGCCAGCGTCGCGATCAGCGACACCGGGATGGCGATGGTCGGGATGATGGTGGTGCGCCAGCTCTGCAGGAAGATGAACACCACCGCCACGACCAGCACCAGCGCTTCGCCGAGCGTGATCAGCACGTCATGCATCGAGGCCGAGACGAAGCGCGTCGTGTCGTAATGCATGGCGTAGTGGACGCCCTTTGGAAAGCGCGCCGACAGCTCCTGCATCTTGTCCTTGACCCGCTGCTGCAGGTCGAGCGCGTTGGAGCCGGGCATCTGATAGACGGCGAGCACCACGGTCGGGTCCTTGCCGAAGAAGGCGGAGGAGGAATATTGCAGCGCGCCGAGCTCGATGCGGGCGACATCGCGAAGCCTGACAAGCGAGCCGTTCTGTGAATTGGCGCGCACGACGATGTCGCCGAATTCCTTCGGGTCGCTGAGGCGGCCGACCGCGTTGACCTGCATCTCGAAGGCGGTGCCGGCAGGCGCCGGGGACTGGCCGATCTTGCCTGCCGCCACCTGGACGTTCTGTTCCGAGATGGCGTTCTGCACGTCGACGGCGGTGATGCCGAGATTGGCCAGTTTGTCCGGGTCGAGCCAGACGCGCATCGAATAGCGGCGTTCGCCGAAGATCTGCACGTCACCGACGCCGGGTAGCCGCTTCAGCGGATCGACGACCTGCAGATAGGCGAGGTTGCTCAGCGCCACCGGATCGACCGAGCCGTCAGGCGAGGTGAGATCAACGATAAGGACGAAATTGGGGTTCTGCTTCTTGATCGTCACGCCGCCCTGGTTGACGATGGCCGGGAGGGAGGACGCGGCCTGCGAGACGCGGTTCTGCACGTCGACGGCCGCCGTGCTCAGCGGATAACCGACATCGAAGGTGATGGTGATGGTCGAGGAGCCGTCATTCGAGCTCGTCGACGACATGTAGGTCATGCCTTGCACGCCGTTGATCTGCTGCTCGAGCGGCGTGGTGACCGTATCGGCCACGACTTGCGCGCTGGCGCCGGGATAGTGGGCGCTGACCACGACTTGCGGGGGCGTGATGTCGGGAAATTGCGAGACCGGCAGCAGGAAATAGGCGATAGCGCCGGCGAGCACCATGATGATGGCGATCGCCGACGCGAAGATCGGACGGTGGATGAAGAAGTTTACCATGACGCGGATGCCTCGCCGAACGGCTTTGCGAAGTGGCGCAGGCGCCGGGCCCGGCCGGAGCCGGAGTCCTGCAGGAAGGATGGCAGGCCCTCGTCGTCCGGCGCCTGTTCTGCCGCGCGCGAGCGCAGCATCCGTTCGAAGGCCTTAGGGTCGATCCCGTCCGCCTTCATCGCCAGCCGGATCATCGGATCCCGGATGGCCTCGTCGATCGTCAGGTCTTTGCGCTTTTGCATAGGAGTAGCTCCTTGCTTGCGGCCCGCATCGGATGATCACGGACCGTTTTCTTCTCTAATTCACCGGCCGAAGCCGCATGACAGGCAGGTTTTCTGTCCTAACTCACTCTGGCAGGGCTATCGGTGGGCCTTGTCGTTTGACGGGGAGTGATATAGGTGTTACCAGTAAGTAACATATAAAAGTTACAGACCGGTAACACCCTAGTCAAGAGGTGACCTCGGTTTTTTTGGAAACGACGAAAGGAGAGCATGATGACTGACGGCGTCGCGGAGCGTTCCCGCCCCCGGGATCGGATCCTGGAAACGGCGCAGGACATGTTCCACAAGCACGGCATCAAGGGTGTTGGCGTCGACGCCATCACCGAGGCTGCCGGCACCAACAAGATGACGCTCTATCGTCACTTCGAATCCAAGGATGAGCTGATCATCGAATGCCTGCGCGCCACGGCGGCGAAGGCATCAAAGGTGTGGGACGAGTTTGAGGCTCAGCATCCCGGCGACAAGCTCGCCCAGTTGCATGCCTGGGTCCACAAGGCCTCGGAAATGCTCAGCGCCGACTGTCGCGGCTGCGACATGGCCAATGCCGCCGTCGAGCTCAGCGAGACCGATCACCCGGCAAGGCGCGTCATCAAGGAACTGAAGGAAGCCCAGCGCGAAAAGCTCGTTGCGCTTTGCCGCGATGCCGGCATCGGCCAAGCCGAGCTGCTCGCCGACACGCTGTCGCTGCTGCTCGAAGGCGCGCGTGTGAGTATGCAAAGCGTTGGCGCCGAAGGCCCGAGTGCGCAATTCGTGCGTATGGCCGAAAGCCTGATCGCGTCGTTCAGGGTGCGCTGACTTTGGCGTCCGAATTCGGTGCGGGCAAAGAAAAGCCCGCTGCCGGGAGGAGGAGGCAGCGGGCTCGATTTCGAATACGGCACGGGAGGAGGTGTACCGCATTCCTCGCCGGTGTCTGGGAGGAGGAAGACATCCGACACCGCAACATTTACGATTTGCCCAACGATTCGGCAACTACGAAACGTGCATAGCTGGTGTGCAGAATTGCCGCACCATCCGCCAATCCTCCGACAAATCAGGAAAAAGCCGCCCTCTTTCGGCGCGCTAACTCATTGAACCGGCACGTTTTCCTTGAATATCAGTCGCGGCTCGATGAATTTCTTCGTCAGGTACGGCGCCGATGAGGCGATCGAGCCGAGCAGGCGGATCACCGCTTGCTCGGCGATCAGCCGCGCATTCTGGTCGATGACGACATCAGCGAGATCGTCGACGAGATAGCGGCGCGTTTCCTTGGTCAGGTCGTGGCAGATGAACACCGGCTTCCGCCGCGGCCTGGCTTCAAGCAACGCCTTCGCCACGCCCGAGCGTCCGGCGCCGACGCAATAGATGCCGAGAAGTTCCGGCTCGTTGTGCAGCGCCTTGATGGTCGCGCGGTAGCTGGCATCCGGCTCGTCATTGATCTCGACCGCGCTGGAGACGGTGAGGTTGGGGAACTCTTCGGCGAGCACCGACCGAAAACCCATCTCGCGCTCCTCATGGCCGCGATAGGAACGCGAGCCGACCACCATCGCCAGATGTCCGGTCCGGCCGCCGAGGAAGCGGCCCATCAGCAGCGCCGCCGTGCGCCCGGCGACCCGGTTGTCGATGCCGACATAGGCCGAGCGCGGGGCGGCCGGCACATCCGAGACCAGCGTGACCAGCCGGATTCCGGCCTCGACCAGCTCGCGCAAAATGTTGCGCGTGCGCGGATGGTCGACGGCGATGACGCCGACGCCATTCGCTTTGAGAGAAAGGTTCTCGACCGCGGTCTGCAGAGCGCCCGGCGAGATGCCGGCAAGGTTGTGGATGCGGCAGGAGGCGACCAGCGGCAGCCGCGCGGCATAGTCCTCGATATGATGCGCGAGATCGGCCATGAAGGCATTGCTGCCGATCGGCAGAAAGAATTCCAGATGCGCCGGCTTGGACGGCAGCACGACCTGGTCGAGCGTCGGCAGGTAGCCGAGTTGCTTGGCCGCCTCCATGACGCGCTGCCGGTTGGCCGCGCTCGCTCCTGGACGGTTGTTGAGCACCCTGTCGACCGTCGCGGTCGACAGGCCGCAGCTCCTGGCGATGTCGGCAACGGTGGCTTTCATGGCTCCAGCCATAGGATGGGATCCGAGCCCGTCTCAGGCCCGATCAGCCATGCGGCCGCGGGCCGTCGGAAATCGCGTCGCGGATTTCCTTGTCCGACATGCCGGTGATGATCCGCTCGACCTCGGCGACGGTTGTCTTTTTCGGATCGATGTCGTCGGCCACCACCTTGCCGCGCCGCATCACCACGATGCGGTCGACCACCTGGAAGACGTGGTGGATGTTGTGGGCGATGAAGATGCAGGAGTGGCCGGAATCGCGGGCGCTGCGCACGAAGCTCAGCACGCCTTGCGTCTCGGCGACGCCGAGATTGTTGGTCGGCTCGTCGAGGATGATCAGGTCGCTGTCGAAATGCATGGCGCGCGCGATCGCCACCGCTTGCCGCTCGCCGCCCGACAGCGAGCCGATCGGCGTCGTCGGCGGGATGTTCTTCGAGATGCCGACCTGCTTGAGCAGGTCGCGCGCCACAACATTCATCGCTTCCTGGTCCATGCGATTCAAAAAGCGCGGCGGCTTGATCGGCTCGCGCCCGAGGAACAGGTTGCGGGCGATCGACAGCTGCGTGACGAGTGCGGAGTCCTGGTAGATGGTCTCGATGCCTTCAGCGATGGCGTCGCTGGTGCTGCGGAAATCCACCTTCTTGCCGCGCACGAAGATGTCGCCGCTGGTCAGCGGCACCGCGCCCGACAGCACCTTGATCAGCGTCGACTTGCCGGCGCCGTTGTCGCCGAGCAGCCCGACGATCTCCCTTTCATTGACATGGAAATTGGCATCCACCAGCGCCTGCACGCGCCCGTAGGACTTGCGGATGTTCGTCATGCGGATGAGCGGTTCGGCCATGGGTCACGTCCCTGCCTGGTGCCGGCGTTCGAGCCATGAATGCAGCGCCATCATGCCGAGGATGATCGCGCCGATGAAGATGTTGTAGGCGAGCCCTGGCACGCCGATCAGCACGATGCCGTTGCGCATGACGCGCAGGATCAGGATGCCGAGCACCGTGCCGATGATGGTGCCGCGCCCGCCGGTCAGCGCCGTGCCGCCGATCACCACCATGGCGATGACTTCCAGCTCGTAGCCGGTGCCGCTGTTGGGGTTGGCGGCCGAAGTGCGCAGCGAGGAGATGACGCCGGCGAGCGAGGCCATCACCGCCGACAGGACGAAAAGACCGACCTTGACGCGGTTGACGTTGACGCCGCGCGCCCGCGCCGCATTTGGATTGCCTCCCGCCGCCTGGATCCAGTTCCCGGTGCGGCTCTGCGTCAGCACATAGCCGAGCACGATCGCAGCTCCGATGAACCAGAACAGCGAGGCGTAGATGCGGAACGGCCCGATGTAGAAATCGCCGACCAGTATGTCCGCCAGCAAGCTGCCTTCGGCGCTCCAGGTGCGCTGCGGAAAGCCGTCGGTGACAAAGAGCGCGGTGCCGCGCACCACCAAAAGCATGCCGAGCGTGACCAGGAAGGACGGGATCTTGAGCCGGGTCACGAACCAGCCATTGACCAGGCCGATGAAGGCCGCGACCACCAGCGCGATCAGGAAACCCATTTCCAGCGAGGTGACGCCGCCGTTGAACAGCGTCCACATCAGCACCGGCGAGAAGCCGAACAGCGAGCCGACCGAAAGGTCGAACTCGCCCGATGTCATCAGCAAGGTCATCGCCAGCGCGATCAGGCCAAGCTCGACGGTGAAGGCCAGGATGTTGGAGATGTTCTGCGGCGACAGGAAGTCGGGATTGATGCCCCAGAAGACGACGAGCTCGACGACGAGCAGCACCAGCGGCCCGAATTCCGGCCGTGCGATGAAACTTTGGATGAAGGAACGGTTTTCCATTGAGCCCGCGACGTGAGTGAACTTAATGCATGTCGCCCAAAAGTGTGTAGCGGTTTTGGGAAAAACGACATGCATAAAAACAAAGACTTAAAGCGCGTCGCTCGAATCCGTTTCGACGCGACGCGCTTTAGCTGAAGCCCGCGCGGCCGCAGGCTCGGCGAAAGGAATGGCCGTGGCCGCCGGAGCGGTCACGGCCATTGGTCGCGGATTACTTGCCGGACAGGATCTTGTCGTAGACGCCGGCTGTGTCCTTTTCATAGAGCGCGCCGGTGATGACGTTGAAGCCCGGAGGAATGCCGGCGGCAGCCATGTTGGCGAGCGAGAGCGCCACATAGCTGGTCGCCTGGGGGTCCTGCCACTGCGCGGCGTTGACGTAGCCGTTCAGCACTTCCTGGGTGGTGTCGAGCGAGTTGCCCCAGCCGACGACCGGGATTTCGCCCGGCTTGACGCCGACCTGATCGAACACGCGCTTGATCGAGCCGGTGACGAGATCGCCGAGACCGATGATGGCCTTCACCTTACCCTTATGCGCGGTGAGGTAGTCGACCATGCGGTTGATCACTTCGGCCTGGTCGAGCGTCGCTTCGGTCACCTCATAGGTGATGCCCGCCGGCTCGAACACGCTCTTGATGCCTTCCTCTTCCTGGACGCCATAGGTGGCGCCGGGAACCTCGACCGGCATCCATACGAAGTCGCCCTTCTTCACCAGGCCCTTGTCGACCAGATATTGTGCCCAGTGCTTGCCGAAGGTGACGTTGTCGCCGCCGACATAGGCATTGAAGTTGGCTTTTGGATCGGGCGTGTTGAAGTTGATGATCGGGATGTTGGCCGCGCGGGCCTCCTTGACGATCTCGACGAGGCTGCCCGGATCGGGGCTGGTGGTGACGATGCCGTCGGCCTTGGCCGAGATGGCGGCGCGGACGGCCTCCTGCTGCGAGGCGACGTCGCCATTGTGGAACGAGGTGTTCACCTTGTTGCCGGTGTCGGTCGCCCATTGCTTGGCGCCGGCGAGGAAGTAGGTCCAGACCGGATCGGCCGGCCCGCCATGCGAAATCCAGTAGAACGTCTTGGCCTCGGCCATCGCCGGAATGGCGAGTGCCGCGATCAAGCCAAGCACGAGCAGTCTCAGCCTCGAAAGCATTCGATTTCCTCCCATGTTGAAAACTCTCCTCCACATCGAGCGCGATGCGGCCCGAGAACCGCATCTCCTGCCAGCGCCGACCGGAATGTTAAGAGCATTCCCTTTTTGGGCCGATGGCAAGCCTCCATCGCCAATGGATGTTGGCACAGGTCCACACGCCATCAACGAACCCATCAGATTGCATCAGTTGCGATGATATTTTGCCGCAAACCCCGCCATTGCGCTCCATCAGCCTGTCGTGATGATCACAAGCATATGGCCGCTGTGATCCGCTGCTAGATCAGGCCGGCCTTGGCGAGGTCGCGCATCAGATGGCTGGCGCCGTACGTCCAGTGCGGGCAATCGGGCGAGAGCCGCACCCGGTTGACCAGCGCGCCGAGTTTTTCGGACGAGATGGTGACGATGTCGCCGACCTTGTGCGTAAAACCCTTGCCCTTCTCGCCACGGTCCTTCGACGGGACGAACATGGTGCCGAGATAGAGCGCCAGCCCGTCCGGATACTGGTGGTGCGGTCCCATCGCGGCCTTGACCAATTCTTCCGGCGAGCGGCTGATCTCGGCCATCGAACTCGCGCCCTCCAGCGAAAACCCGTCCTCGCCCTCGACGCTGAGCCGCACCGTGGCGCGCTTGACGTCGGCAATGGAAAAGGTCTCGTCGAAGAGCCGGATGAACGGTCCGAGCGAGGCGGAAGCGTTGTTGTCCTTGGCTTTGCCCAGCAGCAGCGCCGAGCGCCCCTCGACATCGCGCAGATTGACGTCGTTGCCGAGGGTGGCGCCGACGATGCGGCCGCTGCTGTCGGCGACCATGGCGATCTCCGGCTCCGGATTGTTCCAGGTCGAGACCGGGTGCAGCCCGACATCGGCGCCGAAGCCCACGGAGGCCATCGGCTGGCATTTGGTGAAGATCTCGGCATCCGGCCCGATGCCCACTTCCAGATATTGCGACCAGGCGCCGCGCTGGATCAGCTTGGCCTTGATCTCCATCGCTTCCGGCGAGCCGGGCTTCAGCTTGGAGAGGTCATGACCGATCAGCCCGGCGATATCGGCGCGGATGGCGTCCGCCTTCTCGGCCGAGCCGCGCGCCTGCTCCTCGATGACGCGCTCGAGCAGGCTGACGACGAAGGTGACGCCAGAGGCCTTCACCGCCTGCAGGTCGACAGGGGAGAGCAGGATGGGCTTCTTCGCATCGCGTCCGGCCTCGAAGCTGTTCGCGGCGATATCGGCGAGCGACCCGATCGCCTTACCCTTGGCCGAGCGCACGTGGCCGGCAGGGTCCTTCATCTCGCAGAGATCGCGCACCGTGGGCGCCGCGCTTGAGGTGATGTCGATCACCTCGCCGTCACGCACCGTGACCACCAGCGGGTGGGAAGCATCGCTGGTCCTGGCACGGCCAATGAACAGGCCGTCGGCAGGGAGGCGGGTCGGGTCGGTCATGGTGTCGGTCCTCTTAGTCGGCTGATCGGCTTTCAGCATTCCGCTCACGGTCAGTGTGATCGCGAGCCCGCCGTTCTTCGGGGGCAATCTCAACAAATTCTTCCCAAAGGTCCACCCCGATTGATGCCTTGTCCCTTTGGTCGAGGCAGATCGCCGATGTCTGCGCTGCCCCTCACCCTTACCCTCTCCCCGTGAAGAACGGGGAGAGGGGTCGCCAGCGCTGGAGCGCTTCCCTTCTCCCCGTTTTTCACGGGGAGAAGGTGCCGGCAGGCGGATGAGGGGCAGCGCCGGCCTTGGCGATTGGCTGTCGGCGAGCACGTGATTGGCGACCGCTGGACCCCTGATCGAGTTCCCCGTGCCCCAAACGACGAAATCGAAACGCACTTTCAAATCCATGAAATCGACAATAGGATTTTCACGAAGTTCCAGCGCGAGGGTGACCACTTGTCCGCAGCCTTTTCCGATCCGATCTGGCAGAAGCCCAAAACGGCCACGGCGTTCAAGCCCGAGCTTTCGTCCGGCGGCACGCTAGACGCGATCATTGTCGGCGCCGGCATCATGGGCCTGTCGACCGCCTTGCATGCGGCCCGCGCCGGTCGTTCGGTCCAGGTGCTGGAGGCCGCAGCAGTCGGGCAGGGCGCTTCCGGCCTCAACGGCGGCCAGGTCATTCCAGGCCTCAAATACGATCCGGAATGGCTGATCGGGCATTTCGGCAAGGAGCGCGGCGAGGCCCTGGTCGACTTCGCCGCCTCGACGGCTGATGCCGTGTTCGACCTGATCCGCGACGAGAAGCTCGCGGTGCCGTTCACACGTAACGGCTGGATCCAGGCCGCGCATACCGAAACCGCTTTGATCGCGGCAGCGAACCGAGATCGCCAATGGCGAACACGCGGCGCCGACGTCAAGCTGCTCGACCAGACCGAGATCGCGGCGATGACCGGGGCCAAGGGCTATCTCGGCGGCTGGCTCGACCGCCGCGCTGGCGTCATCGATCCGCTGTCCTACACGATGGAATTGGCGCGCGTCGCCGCAAGCGCCGGCGTGAAGATCGCCGAGCAGCAAAGGGTGGTGAAGCTCAGCAAGGAAACCGGCCTCTGGCGAGTTTCAACGCAAGGCGGCGCCGAACTGCGCGCCAAGTCCGTCGTGCTCGCCGCCAATGCCTATACGGATGACTTGCTGCCTGGCCTTGCGCAGACGATCGTGCCGTTGCATTCCTTCCAGATCGCCACCGCGCCGCTGCCGGCAGAGCTCGCCGCGAGCATCCTGGCGGGCGGCCAGGCCGTCTCGGATTCGCGCCGTATCCTCGTCTATTACCGCAAGAGCGCGGACGGCCGGCTGGTGCTCGGCGGTCGCGGCCGCATGGCGCTGCCTTCCAGCGCTTCGGACTGGGCGCATCTCGAGCGCGCGCTCATCCGGCTCTACCCGGCGCTTGCCGGCATCGCCATCGAAAAGCGCTGGTTCGGCCGTGTGGCGATGACGCCGGACCACCTGCCGCACCTGCATGAGCCGGAAAAGGGCCTGCTCGCCGTGGTCGGCTGCCAGGGTAGGGGTGTCGGCCTGATGAGCGCGCTGGGCAAGCGGATGGCAAGCTATCTGGCGAGCGGTGATGTCAGGCAGTTGCCGTTCCCGCTGTCGCCGATCCGGCCGATCCCGTTCCATGCTTTCCGTCAGATCGGCGTCGCCGCCACTATCGCCTGGTACCGGATGCTCGACGCGTTCGAACGCTGAGCTTTCGCCGGCATTGCAGCGCACAAACGATTCAGCTTGACAGTTTCATAAATATGAAAAAGCATTAGCCGATTTCAAAAATCCGATGGGCAGCCCCCGATAGGCAATAGGATGTCGAGCATCGTTGCAGCGCGGCCATCGCCGGAAACCCGCATTTCGCCGGTCTTCCGCTTCGCCATGCTGCTGCCGGGCGGGTTGGTCACCTTCTTCCTGATCCTGTTCGCGCTCGGCCTGGTGATTTTCCTCGCCTTCAGGAGCAATGACGGCTCGCTGCTCGGCGCCGGCCTGACGGCGGAAAACTTCGTCACCGTGGCCACCGACCCGCTCTATTGGACGGTGACGTTGCGCTCACTGGTCATCGCCGGCCTGGTGACGCTGGCGACCGTCGTCACCGCCTATCCGGTCGCCTACTATCTCGCCTTCCATGCCGGGCGGCGGCGCAACCTGCTGCTTTTCCTGGTGACGCTGCCGTTCTGGACCAGCTACCTTTTGCGCGTCTTCGCCTGGAAGATCGTGCTCGCCTATAACGGCGTGCTGAATTCGGCCTTCATCGAAAGCGGGCTCTGGTCGGAACCGACGCTCGCTTTCCTCAACACGCCGGCCGCCGTGGTGGTGACGCTCGCCCACGCCTACGCGCCTTTCGCCATCCTGCCGATCTATGTGGCGCTGGACACGATCCCGAAATCGCTGCTCGAAGCCGCCTCCGATCTCGGCGCGCGGCCCTTCACGTCGTTCCGCCGCGTCGTGCTGCCCAATTCGATGCCCGGCGTTCTGGCTGCGGCCCTCGTCGTCTTCGTGCCGACCGTCGGCGACTATGTCACGCCGGCCATGGTCGGCGGCCCGGCCAGCACCATGATCGGCACGCTGATCCAGTCGCAATTCGGCAAGGCCAATAACTGGCCGTTCGGCGCGGCACTCTCGGTCTGCGTCATGCTGGTCATCCTGTGCGTGGTTCTGCTCGTGCGCGGCGCCGACCGCAGATTTGGCAGCCGCACATGAGCGTGGCGCGCAAAGAGGCAAATGCAGGCGGCCGCTGGCTCGGCCTTTATGTGCTTGCCTATCTGGTGTTCCTCTATCTGCCGATCCTTTTGATCCCGCTGTTTTCCTTCAACGACTCCATCCAGGCGGCGTTTCCGCTGCAGGGTTTTACGCTTGGCTGGTATGAGACGCTCTACGGCAATCCGGCGCTGTCCGGTGCTTTGGCCAACAGCCTCGTCATCGGCGTCATCGCCGCCTCCGGCGCGACGCTCTGCGGCATCACCGTCTCCTATATGGATCTTTATGGCCGCTCGCCGCTGGCGGCCACGATCAGCGCCGCGGCTCGGTTGCCGATCCTGATCCCCGGCGTGATCGTCGGCATTTCGCTCTTGATCCTGGTCAACCTCATCGGCCTCGGACCATCGCGCATCGCGATCGTGCTCGGCCACATCCTGGTGGCGCTGCCGACGACGGTGGTGGTGATGCGCAGCCGCTTCGCAGCCATTCCCAAAACCATCCGCGAGGCAGCACTCGACCTCGGCGCCTCCGACTGGACGACATTCCGGCGCGTCATGCTGCCGCTGAGCGCGCCGGCCGTGCTGTCGGCTTTCATGCTCGCCTTCCTCACTTCCTTCGACGAGTTCATCGTCGTCTTCTTCCTCGCCGGCACCCAGCCGACGCTGCCGCTCTACATCTGGAGCCAACTGCGCTTCCCGCGCTCGCTGCCGACCGTGATGGCGCTCGGCACGGCGATCCTCACCGTGTCCTTCATCATCGCTGCGCTCGCCGAAATCCTGCGCCATCGCGGTCTCGGCGCCGCGCGCCGCAATCCAGCCTGAACCACAACAAAGAAAGAGGAGAACGAAAATGACATTCCACCTGAAATCGATCGCCGGGCACAAAGCCCGGGCCGGCCTTGCTGCATTGGCTTTGGCCCTGTCGTCGACCGTCGCGTTGGCCGCCGACAAGCTGCAATACTTTACCTGGTCGGGCTACGAACTGCCGGACTTCAACAAGAGCTTCCTGGCCGCGCATCCTGACGGCGTCGAGGCCTCGATCTTCGGCGATGACGACGACGCTTTCACTAAGGTCAAGGCCGGCTTCCGGCCGGACATCGCGCATCCCTGCTATGACAAGGTGGCGCGCTGGAACAAGGAAGGCCTGCTGCAGCCGATCGATACCAAGCGCATCAAGAACTGGGATTCGATCTTCCCGGTGTTCAAGAACCTGCCCGACCTGCAGGCCGGCGACGGCAAGGTCTGGATGGTGCCGTGGGACTGGGGCAACACCTCGATCCTCTACCGCACCGATCTGGTGAAGAACCCCGAGGCGAGCTGGAACCTTCTCTGGGACAAGCAATATGCCGGCCGCATGGCGACCATCGACGCCGTGCACGACACGCCGATCGTGGCGGCGCTGCTGGCAGGCGTGAACCCCTTCGACATGACGCCGGAGCAGATGGACAAGGTGGCGGAAAAGCTGCGCGAGCAGCGGCCGCTGCTGTCGAGCTACACCACCGACATGACCTCGGTCGAGCAGGCGCTGGCAAGCGGCCAGCTTGTCGCCGCCATGACCTGGAATGCGTCGGCCACCTCGCTGAAGAAGCAGGGCGTGCCGGTCGAATTCATGAAGCCGAAGGAAGGCATGCTCACCTGGGCGTGCGGCTTCGTCATGCTGAAGGACGCCAAGAACGTCGACCTCGCCTATGACTTCATCAATAGCCGGCTCGACGCCGATTCCGGCAAATATCTGATCCAGTCCTACGGCTATGGCAGCTCGCTCTCGACCGCCTTCGCCGGCGTGTCGAAGGACGAGCTGGACAAGCTGCAGCTGCCGGCCGATCCGGACGTGATGCTGAAGAGCACCATCTTCACCGGCCCGATGAAGCAGAATGACGACGTCGCCGAGATGTTCGAGAAAGTGAAGGCCGGCGGGTGAGCGCGACTCCCCCTTCTCCCCTTGTGGGAGAAGGGGGAGTCGCGCAGCGCCCGAGACGGTTGAGGGGTGGGTGACGGATCGCCGTCGCTGCCAAGCTGGAACACCCCTCATCCGTCGCCTTCGGCGACACCTTCTCCCACAAGGGGAGAAGGGGGAGCCTGTCGGCGCTGCTCCGCGCCAGTGAAGAGACTGAACGAGGACCAACGTATGGACATAGTCGACGAAACAGCCGAAAGGCCGAAGGACGATGCCGACATCCGGGTCGGCCGGCGCGTGCGGGCGCTGAGGTTAGAGCGCAAGCTGTCGCTGGCCGAGCTCGCGGCCAAGGCCGGCATTTCCATCGGCGCGCTCAGCCAGATCGAACGCGGCATGTCCTCGCTGCGCGTCAAGGTGATCTGGCCGCTGGCCGCCGCCCTCGACATCGAGCCGTCGGCGCTGATCGCCGACGGCAACGAAGCGGTCAACGATCTCTATTGCGTGCGCGCCGACAAGCGGCGCTCGATCCCGGTGAAGTCGGAAGGCATCGCCAAGGCGTTGCTGTCGCCTCCCGCCGCGACGCTCACCGGCATGCTGGTGACGGTCGAGGCCGGCGGCGGCACGGCGGAAGCCTACGCCCATGCCGGCCACGAATTCGGCTTCGTGATGACGGGCGAGGTCGAGCTGGTGGTGGATGCCACGACCTATGTGCTGAAGGCCGGCGACAGCTTTGCCTTCAAGAGCACATTGCTGCACGCCTTCCGCAATCCCGGCGCCGAGCGCTGCCAGATCCTCTGGGTCAACACGACAAAGCCGTCCGAGGTGCGCGATGGCGCCTGATGCCTCAGAGCAATTCCAGGAAAAGCGCGAAGCGGTTTTCCGTCCGGAATTGCGGGAACCATTAGTTCGGCTGCAGAAAGTCTCAAAGGTCTTTCCAGGTGGCGTGATCGGTCTTGATACCGTCGACCTCGATATTGCCGCTGGCGAGTTTCTGACCCTGCTCGGCCCCTCCGGCTGCGGCAAGACGACGAGCCTGCGCGTCATCGCCGGCTTCGAGAGCCCGACCAGCGGCAATGTCCTGCTCGAAGGCCGCGACATCACCGGCCTGAGGCCCTTCGACCGGCCGGTCAACACCGTCTTCCAGGACTATGCGTTGTTCCCGCATATGGATGTCGCGGCGAACGTCGGCTTCGGCCTGTCGCTGCGCAAACTGTCCGGCACCGAGCAGGCGCGCCGCGTCGGCGAAGCGCTCGACATGGTGGGGCTTGCCGACAAGCTCGGCGCCCGTATCTTCGAGCTTTCCGGCGGCCAGCGCCAGCGCGTGGCGCTTGCCCGCGCCATTGTCTGCGAGCCGCGCGTGCTCCTGCTCGATGAGCCGCTGTCGGCGCTCGACGCGCATCTGCGCGAGCAGATGCAGGTGGAGCTGAAGCGGCTGCAATCGCGGCTCGGCACCACCTTCGTCATGGTCACTCACGACCAGACCGAGGCGCTATCGATCTCCGACCGCATCGTCGTCATGAACAAGGGCGGCATCGAGCAGATCGCGCCGCCGGCAACGCTCTACGATTGGCCCGCGACGAAGTTCGTCGCGTCCTTCATCGGCACGATGAATCTTCTTCAGTCGCGCTTTGTCGGCCGCGACGGCGAGCGTTTGCGCTTCGCCGCCGGCCAGCTGCCATTGGAGGCAGTCTCTGACAGCGGCGAAACGCCGGCGGCGGGCGATACGCGCACCATCGGCGTTCGGCCGGAGGATCTGCTGGCGGCCACCGAAGCCGCCGAAGGCACCGCGCCGGCGCGGGTGAGCGGCATCGTCTTTCACGGCCGCACGCTGCGCCTCCACGCCGAGCTGGGGCAGGGGACTTCGATCGTCATCGATGCTCCACGCCGCGCCGACGGTTTTCAGTTCAACGTCGGCGATGTGGCGCATATAAGCCTGCGGCGCGGCGCCAACTGCCCGATGCTATCGAGCTGAAGGCCCCGTCACGACGCCTTGGCGAAAAACCCCTGGTAGTCGGATTTGGCCTGCAGCAGGCGCAGGATGTTCTCGCGTGAGCCGCGCACATGCGCACGGGCGCGCTCGCCGGCAAGGGTGACATCACCGGCACAGATCGCGTCAACAATGCCGGTATGCTCCTCGCGGGTGAGCTTCCACTCGTCCAGCCACAAAAGCTCCGTCCAGACATATTGCTGGCATTTGTCGAGGATGCCGCAAAGCATCCCGTAGAGCATCTCGTTGCCGCTGATTTCGGCGATCACCCGGTGCAGGTCGATGCCGACCTGCAATTCCTCGAATTTCTCACGCGTGCTGCGGTCGGGGATCGCCGCCAGCCGTTCGCATTCGGCGAGCATCTCGCGCAGCCTCGCCTTGTCGGCGGCGGTCGCGTTGGCCGCCGCAAGCTCGGTCGCGCGCCCGTCGAGCAGCTCGCGAATATCGAAGGCGTCGCGGAACATGTTGATGTTGAATTCGGCGACCACATAGCCCTGGCGCGGACGCCCGATCACCAGCCCGTCGCGTTCCAGCCGGTTGAAGGCCTCGCGCACCGGCGTGCGGCTTACCTTCAGGCGCTCGGCGATGTCGCTTTCGGTCACGCGGCCGCCCGGCGGGATTTGGCCTGTGATGATCATCGCCTTCAGCTTCTCGAACACCGAGTCGCGCAGCGTGTTTTTCCGTTCCTTGCTCAAACGTCCCGCCTCCAACGGTCAGTTATGGATTCGCAGTCTAGTGCCTTTTAGCGCCTGCTTGAACCAGGCGCCGTTTCGACAGGAGCAAACGCTCCGGGCCGAGCCTTTGTGCATCGCCGCTAAAAACCGCACGACCCATGTTGACATCGGCTTCCCACGAATTACACTCAAAATTGTATACAAATTCGCATACCAAATCAACGATAACGGGAACACCGGTTGGAGAAGCGAAAATGACGAAGACAATTTGCATGCGCGGCCTGGCCGCCGCCGGCCTGCTGGCCTCAGTCGCCGTTCCGGCATCGGCCGCCGACACCATCACCGTCGCCTCATGGGGCGGCACCTATCAGGAGGCGCAGACCAAGGCCTTCTTCGATCCTACGGCCAAGGAGCTCGGCATCACCATCAAGCAGGACACCACCAACGGCCTCGACGACGTGCGCCTTCAGGTCACCGGCAACGCAGTCAAATGGGACATCACCGAGCTTGGCGCCGACGAATGCGCGCGCGGCTCCAAGGAAGGCCTGTTCGAGAAACTCGATTACAACGTCATCGACAAGAGCGGCATCAACCCCAAGCTCGTCCATGACGATTGGGTGGGCATCTCCTACACCTCGGTCGTGCTGATCTACCGCACCGATGTCTTCGGCGACAAGGGACCGAAGAGCTGGGCCGATTTCTGGGACGTGGAAAAATTCCCCGGCCGCCGCGCGCTTTCCGGCAGCCAGGCGACGGAAACGCTGAGCGTCGCCGCGCTCGCCGAGGGGCTCCCGATCGACAAGGTCTATCCGGTCGACATCGACGGCGCGCTGCAATCGGTCGACAAGGTTCGCGGTCACATCGATGCCTGGTGGACGTCCGGCGCGCAGGCCATGCAGCTCGTCAAGGACGGCGAGGTCGATATGGCCAGCATCTGGAACGGACGCGCCGGTACCTTGAAGAAGGAAGGCGCACCGGTCAGCTTCTCCTTCGACCAGGGCGTGCTCACCGCCGACTGCATGGTCATTCCGAAGGGCTCGAAGAACAAGGATATCGCCATGAAGGCGCTGGCCAAGTTCGTCAGCCCCGACCTCCAGGCCAACCTGCCGCTCTATGTCGACAACGGCCCGGCCAACGAGAAGGCCTTCGAGACCGGCAAGATCCCGCAGGAGCGCATCAAGGACATCAATTCCGCACCGGAAAACGTCAAGAAGCAGGTGTTGCAGGATCCCGCATTCTGGAGCGACAACCTCGTCGAGGCGACCGAGAAGTTCAACAACCTGATCCAGCAATGATGAACCTGTACGGAGCGGCCCATTATGCGCCGCTCCGTACCGTTCGCCGACAATGATCCGGAGTTGAAGGAGATGCTCTTGTCTCTCGCGCCGTCCGCGCTTCCCATCGGCATCCACGGCATCGAGAAGCGCTTTGGCGTTCTCTCCATCCTGAGCGACCTCAGCCTCGACGTCGCCGCCGGAGAATTCCTGACGCTGCTCGGCCCGTCGGGCTCGGGAAAGACGACGTTGCTGATGATCCTGGCGGGGTTCGTGCGCGCCAATGCCGGCTCAATCAAAGTCGGTGGCGAGGAGATCATCACCATGCCGCCGCACAAGCGCAACATCGGCATGGTGTTCCAGAATTATGCATTGTTCCCGCATATGAACGTCTTCCACAACATCGCTTTTCCGCTGAAGCAGCGGCGCGTGTCGGCGGCGGAAACGGCCGAGCGTGTGGAGAGGGCGCTCGATCTGGTGCAACTGAAAGGCCTGGGCGAGCGCCGCGTCGACCAGCTTTCCGGCGGCCAGCGCCAGCGAGTGGCTCTGGCCCGCGCCATTGTCTTCGAGCCGCGCATCGTGCTGATGGACGAGCCGCTGTCGGCGCTCGACAAAGGCCTGCGCGAGCATATGCAGATCGAGCTGCGCAACCTGCACCGCCGGCTCGGCATGACGACCGTCTATGTCACGCACGACCAGCGTGAGGCGATCACCATGTCGGACCGCATCGCCGTCATGAACGCCGGCCGCATCGAGCAGATCGACCAGCCCGAAGCCCTCTACGCCAGGCCACGGACAAAATTCGTCGCCGGCTTCATCGGTGAATCCAACTTCATCCCGGTCGAATGCCGCAATGGCAGCGTCTGGCATGAGGACAGGAAGCTGCGCATGAACGGTGCGGCGCCGTCCGCCGGCCGGCATCTGATGGTGGTGCGGCCGGAAAAGCTGCGGCTGGTCGCCGAGGCGGAACAGGCCGGCACACTCAATATGCTGCCGGCGACCGTCGGCGATGTCATCTATCAGGGTGACAGCTTCATCTGCTACGCGACGCTGCGCGACGGCCGGCAAGTGACGTTGCGCGACTATTGCCGCTCGGACGTGCTGGCGAAGCTGCCGGCGCCCGGCGAGCCGATCACGCTTGGCATCGATGCTCAGGATGTCGTGCTGGTGGCGGATCAATGAGCGTCGGGTCCGCCAGCCTCGACCATGCCGGCAGGCCGGACGGCGTGCTGAACGCCGATGCGCTGCGCGCCGATGCCCGGCGCCAGGCGCTGGGGCTGCTGGCGCTGCTATCGCCCGGGCTGTTCCTGGTCTTCGCCGTCATCATCGTGCCGATCGGCTGGCTGTTCTGGCTCTCGCTGTTCGACGAGACCGGTCAGCTCAGCGCCGCCAACTACGCGCGTTTCTTCGAGCAGGCGTCCTACATCAAGACCTTTGCTACGACGTTCAAGGTCGCCTTCATGGTCACCGGCGCCTGCGTGCTGTTCGGCTATCCGTTGGCCTATATGCTGTCGCAGCTGCCGCGCCGCGCGGCCTCGATCTGCCTGATCTTCGTCATCCTGCCGTTCTGGACCTCGGTGCTGGTGCGCACCTATGCCTGGCTGGTCATCCTGCAGCGCAAGGGCCTCATCAACAACTGGCTGATCGACCTCGGGCTGATCGGCCAGCCGCTGCCGCTTGCCAACAATTTCGCCGGCGTCGTCATCGGCATGACCCACATCATGCTGCCGTTCCTGGTGCTGCCGCTCTACGCCTCGATGAAGACCATCGACGTCGACTGCCTGCGCGCCGGCATGAATCTCGGCGCCAGCCCCGCCGCCACTTTCCGGCAGATATTCTTCCCGCTGTCGCTGCCGGGCCTGGCGTCCGGCGTCGTCATCGTCTTCGTGCTTTGCCTCGGCTTCTTCGTCACGCCGGCGCTGATGGGCGGCGGCAAGGTCATCATGTGGGCGATGCGCATGGAGCAGGCCACCAGCCTCTATTCCAACTGGGGCGCGGGCGCCGCGCTCGGCGTCGTGCTGCTTGCCGTCACGCTGGCGCTCTTAGGGTTGTTCCAGCGGCTGCTCGGCGCCCGCGCCACCGGCGTATGGAGCCGGCGATGAGCACGGAAAACAGCCTGCCCATCTCGCACTGGCAACGCCTCTGGCTTTATCTGCTCGGCGGCTTCGTCATGCTGTTCCTGATCGCCCCTTCGGTGATCATCGTTATCATGTCCTTCTCCGGCTCGACGCTGCTGCAGTTCCCGCCCGAGCAATGGTCGCTGCGCTGGTATGAAAGCTATTTCGGCTCCGTCGAGTGGCGCGACGCCACCATCGTCTCGGTCAAGGTGGCGGTTATGACGGCGATCGTGGCGACGCCGCTCGGCACCGCCGCGGCCTACGCCATCAACGCCGGCACGCTGCGGCTGACCGGCGCCATCAATGCGCTGCTCACGGCATCGCTGATCATCCCGGTCATCCTGATCGGCATCGGCACCTTCTTTCTCTACGCCCGCATCGGCCTCAACAACACGCTGACCGGCCTCGTCATCGCCCATACCGTGCAAGCGCTGCCGCTGGTCGTGCTCACAGTCCTGTCGGGACTGCGCTCCTACGATATGAACCAGGAGATGGTCGCGCGCAGCCTCGGCGCCGGGCGCTTCGCCGCCTTCTTCCAGGTGACCATGCCGCAGCTGCGCTTCTCAATCGTGTCGGGCGCGCTGTTCGCCTTCATCACCTCTTTCGACGAGGTCGTGGTCTCGTTGTTCATTTCCGGCGGCGAGACGACGACGCTGACGCGTCGCATGTTCAATGCGCTGCGCGACCAGATCGATCCGACGATTGCCGCCATTTCGACTTGCCTGATCGTGCTATCGATCGTCTTGTTGTCCGCCGCCCAGCTTTTCGGCCGCGGACGTTGAAGTGAGGGATACCAATACCAGCATGCGTGATTTCCAGTTCCCAGGCCGCTCGCCGGTCCGCGCCACCGAAGCCATGGCCGCGACCTCGCATCCTCTGTCGACGCTTGCGGCCATCGACATGCTGCGCTCCGGCGGCAACGCCATGGACGCGGCGGTCTGCGCCGCCGCCGTACAGGCTGTGGTCGAGCCGCAATCGACCGGCGTCGGCGGCGACTGTTTTGTCCTCTATTGCCCGAAGGGGCAGGGCGAGGTGCTTGCCTTCAACGGATCGGGCCGCGCGCCCAAGGCAGCGACGGTCGACTGGTACCTGGAAAAGGGTTTTAGCGAGCTGCCGAAACAGGGCCCGCACGCGGTCACCGTTCCCGGTGCCGTCGACGCCTGGTGCCGGCTGCTGGAGGACCATGGCCGCAAGGGCATAGCCGATGCTCTTGCTCCGGCCATCCATTATGCCGAAGAAGGCTATGTCGTGCATGACCGCGTCGCCTTCGACTGGGCTGATCCTGAAACCGATCTGTCGGCCGACGAGGTGGCAACTCGCATCTTCCTGCCGGGCGGCAAGCCGCCGAAGGCCGGCGATGTGCATCGCCAGCCGGAACTCGCCGAGACGCTGCGCGTCATCGCCGCAAAGGGCCGCGCCGGCTTTTACGAGGGGGCAGTGGCCGAGGATATTGTCGGCCGGCTTCGCGAACTGGGTGGACTGCACACGCTTGACGACTTCGCCGCCACGAAGGGCGATTACAAGACCGCGCTCGGCACCTCCTATCGCGGCCACGACATCCACCAGATGCCGCCGAACAACCAGGGCCTGACCGCGCTCTTGATGCTGAACGTGCTCTCCGGCTTCGATCTTGCTGCGCTCGACCCGAATGGCGCCGAGCGCCTGCATCTGGAAATCGAGGCCGGGCGGCTGGCCTATCGCGATCGCGACAACCTGATCGCCGACCAGGACCATGTCGCTGTGCCGGTGAAGGAGCTGCTTTCCAGCGCCTATGCCGATCGTCTCCGCGCCGCGATTGATCCTGAGCGTGCCATGACCAATCTTCCGCGCCTCGACCTGCCGGGCAGCGACACGGTCTACATCACCGTCGTCGACCGTGACTTGAACGCGGTGAGCTTCATCAACTCGACCTATTATTCCTTCGGCAGCGGCGTCGTCGGTCCCAAGAGCGGTGTCGTGCTGCAGAACCGCGGCTCGAGCTTCCGGCTCGATGCGAAGCACCCGAACGCAATAGCGCCGGGCAAGCGGCCGATGCATACGATCATGCCGGGGATGATGACGAAGAATGGCCGCGCGGTGATGCCCTTCGGCGTCATGGGAGGCGGCTACCAGCCCTTCGGCCATGTGCATCTTTTGACCAACATGATCGACTTCGGCATGGATCCGCAGCAGGCGCTGGATGCCGCGCGAGTCTTCTACAACCATGACGTCGTCGAGGCCGAGCGCAGCGTTCGTGCCGACGCCATCGAGGGCCTGCGTCGCCGTGGCCATCGTGTCGTCGAGCCCGACCATCCGCTTGGCGGCGGACAGGCGGTGCTGATCGATTGGGAAAAAGGCACGCTGACCGGCGCTTCCGATCCGCGCAAGGACGGCCTGGCGCTCGGATATTGAGCAGGCCTTTGCTGGACATCGGCCGATCGTTCGAAACATAGTCTGGAACCATGACAAACAACGAAAACGCCACCGATCTTGCCCATCGCCTTGCACCGGGAGCCTCAGACGCGCCGGCCATCGCGGCGCCCGAACGGACAGCCCTCTCGCATGGCGGGCTGCGCCGGCTGATTGGCGAGACGGTGGCGCGGCTCAACGCGCTCGGCATCGGCCGTGGCGATCGCGTCGCCATCGTGCTGCCGAACGGCCCCGAGATGGCGACGGCCTTCATCGCGGTCGCAGCAAGCGCTTCCACCGCGCCGCTCAATCCGGCTTACCGGGCCGACGAGCTCGATTTCTATCTGAGCGATATCGGCGTCAAGGCGATCCTGGTCGGCAAGGACGAGGCAGGTCCCTCGGTCGAGGTTGCCGAACGTCTCGGCATCCCTGTGCTGCGCTTGATCGTGCCGGCCGGCGCGCCGGCCGGTGTCTTCGCGATCGAGGGTGACCCGGTCGGCCCGCCTGTTTTGTCGGGCTTGGCCGAGGATGGGGACACCGCGCTTCTACTTCACACTTCCGGCACCACCTCGCGTCCGAAACTGGTGCCGCTCAGCCACGCCAATCTCGCCGCTTCGGCCGCCCACATCGGCGCGACACTTGGCCTGAGCCCGGCCGATCGCTGCCTCAACATCATGCCTTTGTTCCACATCCACGGACTGATCGCGGCCGTGCTCTCCTCGCTCGCCGCCGGCGGCAGCGTCTTCTGCACGCCGGGCTTCAACGCGCTGCGCTTCTTCCAGTGGCTCTCCGAAGCGAAGCCGAGCTGGTACACGGCGGTGCCGACCATGCATCAGGCGATCCTGCCGCGCGCCGCGCGCAACGCCGAACAGCTCGCCGGAGCAAATTTGCGTTTCATCCGCTCGTCGTCGGCCTTCTTGCCGGCGCAGGTGATGGCCGAGCTGGAGGCGACCTTCGGCTGTCCGGTGATCGAGTCCTACGGCATGACCGAGGCTGCCCACCAGATGGCGTCCAACCGGCTGCCGCCGGGCCAGCGCAAGCCGGGCAGCGTCGGCGCGTCGGCGGGACCGGAAGTGGCCGTCATGGCGCCGGACGGACGGCTGCTCAAAGCGGGCGAGATCGGCGAGATCGTCATTCGCGGCCCGAACGTCACCGCCGGCTACGAGAACAACCCGGACGCCAATGCCAGCGCCTTCGCCCATGGCTGGTTCCACACCGGCGACCAGGGGGTGCTCGACGAGGACAACTACCTGCGCGTCACCGGCCGGCTGAAGGAGATCATCAACCGCGGCGGCGAGAAGATCTCGCCGCTCGAGGTCGACGGCGTGCTGATGGACCATCCGGCGGTGGCGCAGGTCGTCACCTTCGCCATGCCGCATGACAAGCTCGGCGAGGAGGTCGCGGCGGCGATAGTGCTGCGCGAAGGCCAGAGCGCCAGCGAGGCCGATATCCGCGGCTTTGCCTCGACCCGGCTCGCCGACTTCAAGGTGCCGCGCAAGGTGGTGATCCTGGACGAGATCCCCAAGGGCGCGACCGGCAAGTTGCAGCGCATCGGCCTCGCGGCAAAGCTCGGTCTCGGCTGATGCGCATTACAGTTTTTGGCGCCGGCGCGATCGGCGGCTATCTCGCCGCCAAGCTCGCGATCGCCGGCCGGGTCGATCTGTCGATCGTGGCGCGCGGCGCGCATCTCGAAGCGATCAAGGCTAGCGGTCTTCGCCTGGTCGAGGACGGCAAGGAAACGGTAGCTTCGGTGAGAGCCGCCGCGCGGGCCGAAGAACTCGGCAGGCAGGATTATGTCGTGCTGGCGCTGAAGGCGCATTCGCTGGCGCCGGCGCTCCAGGAAATCGCGCCGTTGCTGGGCGGGGGGACGGCGGTCGTCACCATGCAGAACGGCGTGCCCTGGTGGTATTTCTACAAAGCGGGCGGCGCGCTCGACGGCACGCGGCTCGATGCGGTCGATCCCGGCGGAAGGATCTGGGAAGCCATCGGGCCCGAGCGCGTCATCGGCTCCGTCATCTATCCGGCCGTCGAGGTCGATGCGCCGGGCCTCATTCGCCATGTCGAGGGCATGCGCTTCTCGCTCGGCGAGCCTTCGGGCGAAAAGAGCGAGCGCGTCACCGCCCTTGCGCGCGAAATGGTCAAGGCCGGGCTGCAGGCGCCGGTCCGCGAGGACATACGCTCGGAGATCTGGGTGAAGCTGTGGGGCAATCTCTCCTTCAACCCGATCTCGGCGCTGACCTGCAGCACGCTGGCGGCCATCGTCGCCGATGAAGGCACGCGGGCAGTCGTCCGTTCTATGATGATCGAGGCGCAGGCGATCGGCGAGAGCCTCGGCGTGCGCTTTCTCATCCCCGTCGACCGGCGCATCAAGGGCGCCGGCGATGTCGGCGAGCACAAGACCTCGATGCTGCAGGACCTGGAACGCGGCCGTCCGATGGAGATCGACGCGCTGGTGGGCGCCGTACAGGAGCTCGGCCGCCTCACTGCCAAGCCGACGCCGACCATCGACAGCGTGCTGGCGCTGGTACGTCGCTTGGCAATCGAACGCGGGTGCTATCGCGAAGGTTGATCGCAACCGTCGATCCATCCTGACACGAAGTGTCAGCTACCAGCGGGGTCGGCGGTGGCGGCCCAGCGGGCGGTACCCTACTTCAAGTCTCGTCTCGAACGGGAGGAAATCATGACCACTGCGGATATTGCCAAGGACTTCACCGAACTCCTCAAGCAGGGCGACAGCCACAGCGCTGCCGCGAAATACAATGCCGACGACATCACCAGCTACGAGGCAATGGAAGGGCCGATGTCCGTTTGCAACGGCAAGGAAGCCGTGAAGCAGAAGGGCGAATGGTGGGAAGCGAACCATGAGGTTCACGGCGGCTCGATCGATGGCCCCTATGTCAATGGCGACCAGTTCGCATTGCGCTTCACCTTCGACATAACGCCCAAATCCACCGGCGAGCGCGTCACCATGGATGAGGTCGGCCTCTACACGGTCAAGAACGGCAAGATCAGCGAAGAGCGCTTCTATTATTGAGGCCGATCGGCCCGTAGCATCTCGCGTCTTTCGCTGTCAGATCTAAAAATCAGGCGTGGCGGCCAGGATGATATCTTGGCCGCCATGCCAGCTTCTCAAATGGTCTTCACATACTCCGCAAGCTGGTCGGCCACCGTGCCCCAGCCGTCGAAGAAACCCATCTCCTCATGGTTGTCGCGCGTCGCCTCGTCGCGATGAATGGCGGTGGCCGTGTAGCGCGTGCCCTTGCCTTCGGGCGTCAGCGCAACGACCGCGGTGATGAAGGGCTTGCCGGACGGCCGGTAGCCCGGCAGCAGCGCGTCGGTCCACACCAGCCGTTCGTTCGGCACGATCTCGAGATAGCAGCAATGGCGGTCGCTGACCTCCTTGCCGTCGGGCGACTGCATGCGCGTGCGGAACAGGCCGCCGGGCCTGAGGTCGATCTCGCAATCGGTGATGATCCAGGGCTTCGGCGTGAACCACTGCTTGACGTCCTCAGGCGTGGTCCAGGCGCGCCACAGCAATTCGCGCGGCGCATCCAGGAAGCGCTCCAGCGTCAGATCCAGCTTCGGGTTGGGCTTGAACGGATAGCTCACTTTTCTGTCTCCTTGAGGTTCATCACATAGGCGTCGAACTGGTCGAGGCGGCGCTCCCACAGCGCGCGCTGTTCGGCGAGCCAGTTTTCCGCGAGCTTCAGCGGTTCGGGCGAAAGCCTGTAGGTCCTCACCCGGCCGGCCTTTTCCGATTGCACCAGTCCGCAGCCTTCCAGCACTTTCAGGTGCTCGACGAAGGAGGGCAGGGCCATCTCGAACGGCTCTGCCAGTTCGCTGACCGAGGCGGGGCTTCTGTTCAGCCGCTCCACCACCCGTCGCCGCGTCGGATCGGCGAGCGCGCGAAAGATGCCGTCGATCGGCGGCGTGCTCTGACTGGCGGGCTGCGGGCTGATCATCGACTGTCCATTTCTTGTTGCTGCTGCGGCAAATACTTAGGAAAAAACATTAGTGTTGGCAAGACCAAAATCTCCGCATTCCGCTGGCAATGGGTAAGTGGTGGTTCTACGGTGCCGCGGAATTCAACGTCCGCACGAGGAGCATCTGTTGACGATCACCATGTACGGCATCACCACCTGCGACACGATCAAGAAGGCGCGCGTCTGGCTGGACAGCAATGACGTTCCCTATCGCTTCCACGACTATCGCGCCGAAGGCATCGAGGCGGAGAGGCTGAACGGCTGGGTCGGCAAGGTCGGCTGGCAAAAGCTGCTCAACAAGGGGAGCACCACTTATCGCGAGTTGCCGGAGAAGGACAAGGAAGCGCTCGACGAGAAGAAGGCTAGGAAGCTGATGCTTGCGAAGCCGACCATGATCAAGCGCCCCGTGCTGGAAGTGGGTGACAGGGTTCTCGTTGGGTTCAAGCCGGAAGTTTATGAGGAGGCGGTGAAGTAGAGGCGGGACGGCGAAGCTGCCAATCTCCCCCTTGCGGGGGAGATGGCCGGCAGGCCAGAGGGGGGTGAAGGAACGCGACCTTGGTCGAACGTGTTCCAGCGCGACCTGTCTCGGTATGCGGCAGCGAATGGTTGAGAGGCCGGAGGGACAGCACCCCCCTCTGCCCTGCCGGGCATCTCCCCCGCAAGGGGGAGATTGGACGTCGCATCGGCCTTCGCCAATCGCCAACGCTGTGAGACTCCTCACGCCCCTCGCAAATACCCCGCCAGCGCCACCGCATTGTTGTGCGCTTCGTCATGCGCGCCATAGAGCAGCGTCACCTTGCCCTCGCGAAGCACATTGCGCAGTTGCGCCACCGCCTCCTCGTTCCGGTCGAGCTCGACACGGTACCGCTTCTGGAACTCCGCCCAGCGTTCGGGATCGTGTCCGAACCATTTGCGCAGCGCGTCGCTCGGCGCGATCTCTTTTAGCCAAAGGGTGAGCGCGGCGTCCTTCTTGGCGACGCCGCGCGGCCAGATGCGGTCGACCAGCACGCGCTGGCCGTCTGTCTTCTCAGGCGCCTCGTAGACGCGCTTCACCGCTATGTCGAAGGCCATTACGCCTCCTTTGCCAAGCAATTCCAGGAAAAGTGCGCAGCGGTTTTCCGTCCGGAATTGCGCAAAACAATGAGCCCTCTCAGGCCCATTCGCCCTTGCGCATGACCGGCACGCGGCTGCCGTCCTTGCCGACGCCGTCGATGTCGATCTTGTCCGAGCCGATCATCCAGTCGATGTGGATAAAGCTCTTGTTGCCGCCGCGTTGCGCGATCTCGTCCTGGCTGAGCGAAGCGCCGTTGACGAAGCACTTCGAATAGCATTGTCCGAGCGCGATGTGGCAGGCCGCGTTCTCGTCGAACAGCGTGTTGAAGAACAAGAGCCCGCTCTTGGCGATCGGCGAGGAATGCGGCACCAGCGCCACTTCGCCGAGCCGGCGCGCGCCCTCGTCGGTGTCGAGCACCTTCTTCAACACGTCCTCACCCTTCGAAGCCTTGGCCTCGACGATCCGTCCGCCCTCGAAGCGGACGGAAATCTCATCGATCAGCGTGCCCTGGTAGGAGAGCGGCTTGGTCGAGGAGACGTGGCCCTCGACGCGCCATGCATGTGGCGTGGTGAAGACTTCCTCGGTCGGGATGTTCGGGTTGCAGGTGATGCCGTTCTTGGCCGTCGAGGCGCCGCCCATCCATTCATGGCCTTCCGCCAGTCCGACGGTCAGGTCGGTGCCGGGGCCGGTGAAATGCAGGGCATGGAAATTATGCTCGTTCAGCCATTTCGTGCGCTCGGCCAGCGCCGCGTTGTGCGCCTTCCAGTTGCCGATCGGATCCTCGACATCCACCCGCGAGGCCGAGAAGATGGCGTCCGCGAGCTTCACCACCGCGACGTCGTCGGGCTCGCCAGGAAATACCTGCTTCGCCCAGGCAAGATCGGGATAGGCGACGATGTTCCAGTTGATGTCGAAGCCGGTGATCTTTTCCAAAGCCGGCTGGTAGGCCATCGAATTCGCCTTGTTGGCGCGCGCCACCTTGGCCGGGTCCTGCTCAGACAGCAGCGATGGGTCCTCGCCGCGCACCGCGAGCCGCGCTGCATTGTTGGCGAAGGCCTTTGCCATACCTTCATAGAGCCAGCCGGCGGCGCGGTCGAAGCCGGCGTCGGCGCCGTAACGGAAGCGCGCCAGTGTGATCTCGTCGTCGTTGAAGATCGGCGTCACCAGCCCGGCGCCGGCCTTGTAGGCATGCTCGACGATGCGCCGGGTCAGCGGCAGCGCCGCGATCGACGAGGTCAGCACCAGGTCCTGTCCCGGCTGCAACTGCAGCCCGACCTTGACGGCCACCTCGGCCAGCCTGTCGAGCTTCACCGGGTCGATTGTTGCCGAGACGCCGCGCGAATGTGTGGTCATGATCCTGCCTGCCATTATGTTGGGGTCTGGTTCTTACATAGACCGGTGAGCCTGACCTTTCCACCGCGATCGACTGGGCCTGTTCTCTAAGCATGATCCCGAACCGGAGGACCGCGTCAGCGAAAAGTGCGCAGCGGTTTTTGCTGCGCTGACCTTCGGTTCGGAAAGATCATGCTCAAACGAGCTTAGGCGGCGCTGTCCAATGCGCGGAACTGCGCCATGGTGGCCGCGATCTCCTCGCGGATCCAGACCTTGAAGTCGCGCACCTTGCGGCTCTCGCTCTTTGTTTCCGATGTCACAAGCCAGTAGCCGAGCCCGCTCTCAGCCCGCACGCCGAAAGGCGCGACCAGCCGACCGTCGGCCAATGCATCTGCGGTGAGCAATTGCCAGGCAAGCATCACGCCATGGCCGGCGATTGCGGACTCCAGGCAAAGCATCGGATCGGTAAAGCGCGCGCCCTTGAGGAAGGTGACAGGCTTCACCCCCGCCGCCTCGAACCAGCTGTCCCAGCTGATCATCGACCGTTCGTCGGTGATGGCGCAGGTCTGCGCCAGATCCTCGATCAACCTGAGCTTGGCCGCGATCGACGGTGCGCAGACTGGAAACATTTCCTGCGCCAGCAGCAGCTCCGCGCGCACGTCCGGCCATTTGCCATCGCCCATCCGGATGCCGACGTCGATGTCGGAATGATCGAGATCGGCGATCCGGCCCGATGCGTCGATGCGCAGCAGCACATTGGGGTGACGGGCAAAATGCCGCGACAGCCTTGGCAGCAGCCATTTCGAGGCGAAGGCCGGCGCCACCGACACCACCAGCGTGCACTCGCTTGCCTCGCCGGCCAGCGCCACCGCTTGCGCGAGCTCACGGAAGCCTGCGCTGAGCCGCGCCGTGAAGACATTGCCGAATTCGGTCGGGACCAGTCCGCCGGGCGTTCGCTCGAACAGCGCCTGTCCCAGTTGCTTTTCCGTGCGTTTGACCTGCTGGCTGACCGCGCTGACCGAGACATTGAGCTCGGCGGCCGCGGCGGCGAGCGAGCCCAGCCGGGCGACGGTTTCGACGGCACGCAGGCCGTTCAAATGGACGCGGTTCAGCAAAGCCATTCAGTTTTTCTAAACCGGTGGGGCCGAAATCTCAATTGAAACTTGGCAAGAAAAGGCTGATTTTAGCGAGGCTGGTCAGAGCTTGGAGGCAAATCCAATGAAGATTTTATCTTTGCTGACGGCGCTTTCCAACACCGAGCCCAAACAGGGCCGGTATGGCGAGGACGAGATCGCCCGCTGGGTCGTCGACCCGCTGTCGCACCCGGTGCTCGACACCATGTCGGAGCGCGAGCTCGGCGACATGCCATTCCGGCTGACGGCCCGCCGCACGGCATACGAGACGGCCTGCCGCTGAAGGCGGCCTGACCGAACTGGCCCAACGCAAGCACGGTTGTTTCGCCTGCGCACACACTTATGTTGCGCTGCAATGAAAGCCGCCTCGCCATCCCCTTTGCGTCTTGCCGTCGCCGGCATGGTGGCGCTCGCCGTCGCCATGGGCATCGGCCGCTTCGTCTACACGCCGATCCTGCCCGGCATGATGGAGGAGCTGCACCTGACGCCGGCCGATGCCGGCTGGATCGCCTCCGCCAACTATCTCGGCTACCTCATCGGCGCGCTTGCCGCTGCCGGCGGCTGGGCGCACGGCCGCGAGCGTTTGCTGATGTTCGCCAGCCTTGCCGCCAGCGCCGTGCTTGCAGCCCTGATGGGTCTGAACGAGACGATGGCGGCATTCATCGTCATCCGCTTCCTTGCCGGGCTCGCCAGCGCCTTCGTCATGGTGTTCATGTCATCGATCGTCTTCAGCCATCTTGCCGCGTCCGGCCGTAGCCACCTGCAGGCGTTGCATTTCGGCGGCGTCGGCCTCGGCATCGCGGCTTCCTCGGCGCTGTTGGCCATTCTCGTTACCGGACATGCCGGCTGGGCCGCCGGATGGCTTTGGTCGGGAGCGCTTTCGGCGGCTGGCCTGCTCGCCGTCGCGCTGCTCGCAGGTTCGGCCACGCCGGCCAACGGCGTCGATGGACCTGAGCCGGCATTGCCGAAGGACAGGTCGCTGACGAAGATGATCCTTGCCTACGGGCTGTTCGGCTTCGGCTATGTGGTGACGGCCACTTTCCTGGTCGCCATCGTTCGACAGGGCGGCGGCGGACGCGTCTTCGAGGCCACTGTCTGGATGGTCGCCGGCCTTGCCGGTTTTCCCTCGACTTGGTTCTGGCAGAAGCTCGCCGCCAGGACCGGGCTCTACGCGGCTTACTGCGTGAGCTGCCTGGTCGAGGTGGTCGGCGTCACCGCCAGCGTCGTCGTCAAGGGTTTCACCGGACCGCTGCTCGCCGGCGTCCTGCTCGGCGGCACCTTCATAGCCATCACGGCACTTGGCCTGCAGGCGGCGAGGCAGCTTGCGCCGCAGGCGCCGCGCCGCATCTTCGCGGTGATGACCGCGGCCTTCGGCCTCGGCCAGATCATCGGTCCGATCGCCGCCGGCCTGCTCGCGCAGGCCTCGGGTAATTACGTGCTTGCCTCGGCAATGGCGGCTGCCGCTTTGCTGGTGTCCGGCGTCATTGCCTGGTCGGCTGCACCAAAATCGCCATGATTTGTGGTCTTGCTCGGTGCCGGGCATCGGGCAGGGCATTTTCTTTCCCACTAATGTGTGACCTTATGCCCGCCAAACAGCAACGCCGCTGATTTGCGGTCAGACCGAGGAAACCCGTCACAGTGTTCGTATCCTTCTTCCCGCAGCCGAAGCTTTTCTTCACCTCGGCCGCCGTCTGGAGCCTCGCGGGGATCCTGTTCTGGTTCTTCGGCGGCGAGCAGCTGGGTGCCGTCCTCGGCCTGCCGCCGGCGGCGGCCGGTGCTCCACCGATCATCGGCATCGCGGTGCTTTGGTCGAAGCCGTTCCTGTGGTTCTACATCTACTTTGCCGCCTGCGTGGCGATCTTCTACGCGTTCTGGAGCTGGTATGCCCCGCATCCGTGGCAGAACTGGTCGATCCTGATGACGGCCGTCATCCTGTTCTTCATCTATTTCAACGTGCAGGTCAGCGTCGCCGTCAATGCCTGGTACGGCCCGTTCTTCGACTATGTTCAGGGTTTGATGTCGGGTACGGGACAGTCGACCGATAGCGAGTTTTATATCGGATTGGCCGACTTCTCATGGCTGGCGCTGGTCGGCATGAATGTGCAGGTGGTCAATGCCTTCATCGTCAGCCACTGGATTTTCCGCTGGCGCACGGCGATGAACAACTATTTCATCGAGAATTGGAGCCGCCTGCGCCATATCGAGGGCGCCTCGCAGCGCATCCAGGAAGATACGATGCGCTTCTCGCAGATCATGGAGGATCTGGGGTCCAGCTTTGTCCAGTCGATCATGACCCTGATCGCCTTCCTGCCGGTGATGATTCAGCTGCAGGCGCACATCAGCGAACTGCCCATCGTCGGCGCCATACCGCAGCCACTCGTCGTCGCAGCGCTTGCCTGGTGTCTCTTCGGAACGGTTTCGGTGATGCTTGCGGGTCTAAAACTGCCGGGCCTGCAGTTTCGCAACCAACGTGTCGAGGCTGCCTATCGTAAGGAACTCGTCTACGGCGAAGACCATCCCGACCGGGCGCAGCCGGCGACCACTGCCGAGCTGTTCGCCAATGTCCGCCACAACTATTTCAGGCTCTATTTCCACTACATCTATTTCAACGTCGTCCGTTACACCTACCTGCAAGCCGACAACATCTTCTCGCTGCTGATCCTCGGGCCTTCGCTGGTGGCGCACAAGATAACCTTCGGCGCGCTGAACCAGATCTCGAACGCCTTCGGCAAGGTGACCGGGTCGCTGCAGTTCCTGCTCACCTCATGGTCGACCATCGTCGAGCTGCAGTCCGTGCATAAGCGCCTGCGCGCCTTCGAGGCGACGCTGCAGGGCGAGCCGCTGCCGGATATCGACCAGCGCTATCTGGCAAGGCAGGGTGCCGAGGATCCGGCTTGAATAGAGTTGGGCGGTGGGCGGCTCAGCCGCCTGCGACCGCCTCGCCGGAGCGCTGGCGCGCGACATAATCGCGGAAGCTGATGCACTCGACCTGCCGCATGACGCAGACTTCATCGGCGAAGCGCTCGAGCGCGTCCCAATAGGCGCCGTTGTTCATCTGCGTGAAGTGGAAGCCGAGTTCCAGCGGCAGGCGCTTGCCGTCGTATTGGGCATCGAAGGCGGCGCGGAACGCGTGGTAGGCGCGGTCGGCAAACTCGTCCGCCTTGGCCGGCATCTCGAAGCCGCCGGAATGGCGGACATAGAGGTTGTAGTCCATGGCGACCACCGGCTTCGACCTCGACCCTTCCGGGATCAGCGGCAGCGCAAAGCGGGTGGTGCCGTTCTTCGTCGGCGGCAGGGCAGGGCCGTTCGAGACCCCGCTTGCGTCATAGTGGAAGCCGGCCTCGGGCAGCGCTTCGTAAAGCGCCCTGTCGGTCGACAGGTACGGCGCGCGAAAACCGGTCACGGCATGGCGCGCGAACTCGCGCCATCCGGGCGGCTCGGGTGAAATGCCGTTGATCGCATAGGCATTTTCGAGGATGTGCCGGAACCCGCCGAACTCGGCCAGCCAGTCGGCCTTGCTCCAGTCCTTGCCGTCGAAATGGCCGCAGGCATGGCTGCCGATGTCGTGGCCTTCGCTTGCCGCGAGCCCGATCTGCTCCAGCCGGTCCGCCACCTCCTGCTTCGAGGCGGCGAAGCCGATATTGGATTTGCCGGCGCCCTTGCCGGGCGCGACGTATTGTCCGCGCGTCTCCGGCGAGAGCAGGAAGACGCAGGACAGAAAATAGGTGAAGCGCGCGCCGGTGCGCTTCGCCAGCGCACGGCTGCGTTCCCATTGCGAGATTTCGCGCGCGCTGTCGAAGGAGATCAGCACGATCTGCTTTGGCTTCGCCGATATGGGCTGCCGCGATTTGGGCGGATCGGCGAAAGCCGCACCAATGGTGGCAAACGCGGCGAGACTGAACGCAAGGACGCGGAACGGATGTGGCACTGGCAACCTTTGGGCGATCTTTCGGACTATTCCAAAGCCGGCTATCGGCCAAATGTGGCACCGGTGCGTTCCGGCTCGCCTGGAAAACCGCCTTGGCTCGTCCCGCCGATTTTCCACGCATCCCCCTTCCATGCCGACAAAATTTCGCTAAAACGCGGGCTCAAGAAGCGCCTCATCCGGGGCCGCAATGGTTTTTTGATTGATGTCGGACGACAGTTTTATCCGCGAAGTGAACGAAGAGATTCGTCGCGAGCAGGCGCAGGCGCTGTGGGACCGTTTTGGCCCGGCGCTGCTTGGCCTCGCCATCCTGGTGGTGGTGGGCACGGCCGCCGTCGTTGGCTACCGCTATTGGGACGAGACCCGCGCCAATCGCTCGGGCGATGCGTTCTCGCAGGCGCTCAAGCTTGCCAATGACGGCAAGAACGACGAGGCGATCGCCGCTCTGGACCAACTGGAAAAGGATGGCTACGGCGCCTATCCGCTGCTCGCCCGCATGCGCGCCGCGACCGTCAAGGCCGACAAGGGCGACGTCGACGCCGCCGTCAAGGATTTCGACGAGGTTGCAGCCGACACTGCCATTCCGACCGGCATCCGCGACATGGCCCGCCTGAGGGCGGCGCTGTTGCTGGTCGATCACGGCTCCTTCGCCGATGTCTCCAGCCGTGTCGAGGCGTTGACCGCCGACACCAACCCGCTGCGCAGCTCGGCGCGCGAGGCGCTTGGCCTTGCCGCCTGGAAGGAAGGCAAGTCTGCGGACGCGCTCAAACTGTTCGACCAGATCTCTTCGGATGACGGCGCTCCGCGCAATGTGCGCCAGCGGGCGCAGTTGATGGCCGAACTGATCCGCGGGTCGGGCAACGCTTCGTGACCCCGGATGTCGTTCAAAGTCGCCATCATCGGCCGGCCTAATGTCGGCAAATCGACTCTTTTCAATCGGCTGGTGGGAAAGAAGCTGGCGCTTGTCGACGACACGCCGGGGGTGACGCGCGACCGTCGCGTCCACGCGGCCAAGCTTTACGATCTCCACTTCGACGTCATCGACACCGCCGGCTTCGAGGATGCGGCGGCTTCCACGCTGCCCGGCCGCATGCGCCTGCAGACCGAGATCGCGATCCGCGACGCCGACCTGATCTTTTTCACCATTGACGCCAAGTCGGGCCTGATGCCCGACGACCGGACTTTTGCCGAGGTGGTGCGCAAGTCCGGCAAGCCGGTCGTGGTGGTCGCCAACAAGGCGGAAGCCCGCGGCGCTCAGGGCGGCATGCTGGAAGCGTGGGAGCTTGGCCTTGGTGAGCCGATCCCCGTCTCGGCCGAACATGGCCAGGGCATGCCCGATCTGCGCGACGCGGTGATCGCGGCCATTGGCGAGGAGCGCGCCTTCGGCGAGGACGAGGAAGCGGCAAGCGACGAGATCGCCGTCAGCGAGGTGCTGATCGGCGAGGACATCGCCGATCCAGATGCCGAGCCTGTCTATGACGACACCAAGCCGCTGCGCATCGCCGTCGTCGGCCGCCCCAATGCCGGCAAGTCGACGCTGATCAACGCGCTGATCGGCGAGGAGCGGCTGCTGACCGGCCCGGAAGCCGGCATCACCCGCGATTCCATCTCGGTCGACTGGGACTGGCGAGGCCGCCGGATAAAACTCTTCGACACGGCCGGCATGCGGCGCAAGTCGAAGGTCCAGGAGAAGCTCGAGAAGCTTTCCGTGCAGGACGGGTTGCGCGCCATCCGCTTCGCCGAGATCGTCATCATCGTGCTCGACGCCACCATCCCCTTCGAGAAGCAGGATCTGCAGATCGCCGACCTGATCATCCGCGAGGGACGTGCGCCGGTGATCGCCTTCAACAAATGGGACCTGATCGACAACCCGCAGGAGCTTTTGGCCGAGCTGCGCGAGAAGACCGAACGCCTGCTGCCGCAGGTGCGCGGCATCCAGGCGGTGACGGTCTCGGCCGAGACCGGGCGCGGCCTCGACCGGCTGATGGATGCCGTCATCAAGACACACAAGGTCTGGAACAGCCGCGTCTCGACCGGCAAGCTCAACCGCTGGCTGGAAGGCATCCTTGCGCATCATCCGCCGCCCGCCGTCGCCGGCCGCCGGCTGAAGATCAAATATGTCACGCAGGCAAAGACCCGCCCGCCGGGCTTCGTGGTGTCGTGCTCGCGCCCGGATGCGATGCCGCAATCCTATGTCCGCTACCTGTCGAACAGCCTGCGCGAGGCCTTCGACATGCCCGGCGTGCCGATCCGCATGGCGCTGCGCACCTCGGACAATCCTTTCGCCGGCAGGGCGAAGAAGCGCTGAAGGTTATCGTCCATCGCGGGGTAGCTAGGATTTTCGCAACGCTGGCGGGACAGCACCCCCCTCTGTCCTGCCGGACATCTCCCCCGCAAGGGGGAGATCAGCAGCTTTGTTCTTGGCGCCCCCTTTTCAACGTTGGTGATTGGCGAAAGCAGTGGCGAAATCCAATCTCCCCCCTTGCGGGGGAGATGTCCGGCAGGACAGAGGGGGTGTGACGGAACGCGACGCTGGATGCTCCGATTCGCGGCGCTGCTTGTCCGAAAAAGCTAAGCGACCTTCCGCAGCCCCTCACCGGTTCGCGCCCCTTCCGGCAGCGCCTCGAGCGCCGACTGCAGCAGAATGTCGGCCAGGCGCGCCGCCACCGGATCGAGCTCGGCGTCCTTCTGATGCAGATGCAGCGCCATCTTCGGCAGCGCCGGCAACCCGAGCACGCCGGGCGCGAGCGCCCTGACATTGGCCGGCAGGTCGATATCGGTGCGGATCGTCAGGCCGAGCCCCGCCGCCACCGCCGCCCAGATGCCGCCAAGGCTGGGGCTGGAGAAGGCCATGCGCCAGGCGAGGCCGGCACGGTCGAGCGTCTCGGTCGCCACGGTTCTGAGCAGGCAGGGCGCCTCGAACACCACCAGCGGCAGCGCTTCGCGGTCTCGGGGGGCCGGCGCAACCGGTTTGGCCGGACCGATCCAGCGCGCCTGCACGTCGGCGACGTGCCGGCTATAGGGCAGCGTCGTGCCGTCGTGCCAGGCGAGCGCGATGTCGAGGCTGCCTGAAAGCACGCGCTCGGCAAGCTCGTGGCTGCGTCCGATCCGCGCTTCGATCCGCACCTTGGGATGGGCGCGGGCGAAGCGACCGAGCACTTCCGGCAGCACGGCTTCGCCGAAATCCTCCTGCAGGCCAAGCCGCACCCAGCCCTCCAGCTCGACGTCACGGATGGCGGAGGCCGCCTCGTCGTTGAGCTCGATCAGGCGCCGCGCATAGCCGAGCATGGTCTCGCCGGCTTCGGTGAGCGCCAGGCCGCGCCCCGCCTTGCGGAAGATCGGCGTTGCCGCCTGTTCCTCCAGCTTCTTCAGCTGCGCGCTGACGGCTGAGGTCGAGCGGCCAAGCCGCTCGGCCGCCTTGGCGAAGCTGCCCAGCTCCATGCCGGTGACGAAGGTCCTGAGGACGTCGAGGTCGAATGTGATGCGTCGCATGGAACCGTCCTTATTTTCAGGATTGCCGATCAAAAACTTCCTGATTTTATGGATGAAGCTATGGCGCTACATCCACCCCGTCAAGGCCGGTCGACCGGCATCACGGGAATGGAATCATGTCAGCCATCGTCACCCGCAACGACTGCCAACCGCCTGCGCGAGACACCGGAGTTTCGACCGGCCGAACCTTCGGGCCCAATCATCGCTGGAAAGTGCTGGGCATCGGTGTCGCCGCCAACGCCGGCTTCTCCGCGACCTTTTCCGGCATACCGGCAACCGCGGTGGCGATGCGCCAGGGCTACCATCTCGGCAATGCCGAGCTCGGCCTGGCGCTCGGGCTTCTCGGCCTCGGCGTGGCGCTCAGCGAACTGCCCTGGGGCGTGCTCACCGACCGCTGGGGGGACCGCCGCGTGCTATTGACCGGGCTCGGCGCCACGGCGGCATGGCTTTTCATCATGGCGATGCTCGTCGTGCCGGCGAAAACGGCCGTTCCGGGCGTTGCGCTGCTTTCGGCAAGCCTGCTCGTTGCCGGCCTGCTCGGCGGCAGCGTCAACGGCTCAAGCGGCCGCGCCATCATGGGATGGTTCGGCGAGGGCGAGCGCGGCTTTGCCATGAGCATCAGGCAGACGGCGGTGCCGCTCGGCGGCGGGCTCGGCGCGCTGGTCCTGCCGTCGCTGGCGCTTACCCTGGGCTTTGCCGCGGTGTTCGGCCTCCTGGCGGCTCTATCCGCGCTGTCAGCCTTCTTTGCCTGGCGCTGGCTGCACGAGCCGCCGGCGCAAGGCGGCGCTCACGCCAGCGCCGCAGCGAGCGGCCCGGCGCCGCTGCGCAACATCGACGTCTGGCGCATCTCGACAGCCATCGGCCTGCTCTGCTTCCCGCAGGTGGCGGTGCTCACCTTTGCGTCGGTCTTCCTGCACGACTTCGCCGGCATGGGCACGTGGGCGACCAGCGCCAGCCTCGCTATCGTGCAGACCGGCGCCATGGCGATGCGCGTCTGGAGCGGCCGCTTCACCGACCGCCACGGCAACCGCCGGCCGTTCCTGAGGCTCTGCGCAGCGCTCAGCGCGCTGGCCTTCCTGGTCCTCTGGCTGTTGGCGATCGCGGCGGCCGGACAGCCGGCGCTGATGGTGTTCCTGCCCGTCATGGTGGTCGTAGCCGGCATCTCCGTCTCGGCCTGGCATGGCGTTGCCTATACCGAGCTTGCCACGCTCGCCGGCGCCGGCCATGTCGGCACCGCGCTCAGCCTCGCCAACACCCTTGTCTTCGTCGGCTTCTGCCTGGTGCCGATCGCCATTCCCTGGCTCTTGATTGTCTTCGCATGGCCGGGCGTGTGGCTGGCGGCCGCGATCTGCGCGGCGATCGCCTGGCCGATCTTCCTGCGCCCTGCCTGAATCACACAGCTCGATTCTTGGCCAGCTTGCCTTCAACATGAAAAAAACACGATCGATGCCGTTAACCCCGCATCAAGGTTAATGCTTCATTTTGGCTCTCCGGGGTCAGTAGCGTTTCTGGAGAGTTCCGTGCATCGACGCGTTTTAAAGCGGCTCGTCGCCGCCGCCGTTGCGAATAAACCTTCCTTCCTTCCTCCCTTGGTTCTGGGGCTCGGCTTCTGGGTCGGCTTTCCGTCCGTCGTCGCCTATCAGGACATGGCGAGCCTCGTTTCCGGGCTGGAGTCGCCCAGCCATCGCTGGAACGCCTATGTCGAAAAATCCGTCGCAGGTTCGGTGCATGCCGCCGAGATGCCGTTCGTCGATTCGGCCGCCACGGGCTCGATCTCCGGTTCCGGCGTGGCATTGCCCGGCGTCGGCACGGTGGCGTTTCGCGGCAAGGGCAACGTCGCCGGCGCCACGCCCGACGAGGACCGCGTCGTACGCGCCGATAAGAAGGGCCGCCTTGTCCAGGTGTCGCCGGTGGCGCCGCCGAAGAATTTCAGCGCCGGTTCGATCTTCGAGCGCAGCTCCTCGCTGCTCCGTCCCGCGATGGACAGCAACCTGAAGCTCACCTTCGCCAAGCCTGAGATCAAGGGCAAGGAAGTCCAGATCGCCCAGGCCTTCCATATCCGCGAGGACAAGAAGCCGGATCCCGGCCTGCCGGCGGCTCTCGTCGCTCTCGTCAACAACGACAAGCCGGATATCCTTGCCACCGCCTATGCCCAGTCGGCGCCGGACTATGCCAAGGCCTCGCCCTTCGAGGCGCTGCTGCAGGACGATCCGAACAACGGACGCTTCATCCCGCCGATGGGCAAGGGCGACCACGCATGGATGCAGAACCCGCTGCCGGCGGCCGTCTTCTCCAAGCCGGAACAGGAATGCCTCGCCAAGGGCATCTATTTCGAGGCGCGCAGCGAGCCGGTGCGCGGCCAGGCAGCGGTGGCGCAGGTGATCCTCAACCGCGTTCGCAACCCGGCCTATCCGAAGACGATCTGCGGCGTCGTCTACCAGAACGACGACTGGTTCAACCGCTGCCAGTTCTCCTTCGCCTGCGACGGCAGGAAGAAGCGCATCACCGACACGGCCTCCTATAAGACCGCCCAGGAAGTCGCCATGGCGGTGACTGCCGGCAAGATCTTCATTCCCGAGGTCGGCTCCTCGACGCATTACTACGCCAACTACGTCCATCCCGGCTGGGCGCGCGCCATGCAGCGCATGACCAGGATCGGCCTGCATATCTTCTACCGCACCTATGGCGGCGGCTGGAGCTGAGCCGTTTGGGCGGCTCGGCTGAGCCGCTTAATCGGTGCCTCCGTCAACACCGTTTATCGCTCGCCGCGCGCACCAATCGGCGCGGCTTGCCGCGCGGATTCGCGCCGAGTCCCCGCGCGGGCATAACGGGCACGATGTCGCACCTCAATAAGCCATTGATTTAAAAAGCAAAAATACAGCACTTCGAAGTTCGGCCCGTGGCTTGACGGGGGCGGACCCTCTAACTATGTTGCCGGCGACTTTAGAAGCGGACGGACGATGACAGTCTGCCCGGGCAGGGGGGTTGCGATGGCCAACAAAAACGGGCCAGACGGAACCGGAGAAACCGGCCGCGGCAAACAGCATGAAGCCGCCATCCGCGACGACGAACTTGAGCGCCGCCGGCGCGAGCTTGAAGCATCGCTTGCATCAAGACGCACGGACCGGCTCGAGGGGAAAGACGAAGCGAAAGCTGCGACCGGTTACGGTCAGGCACTGAAGCTGTCCAGCGAGTTCATCGCCGGAGTGGTGGTCGGTGTCGGCTTGGGCTGGATCATCGACCGCCTGGCGGGAACAGCGCCATGGGGTCTGATCGTCGGCCTGCTGCTGGGCTTTGGCGCCGGTATACTCAATGTCCTGCGTTCGGCGGGACTGGCGCCGCAATTCGGTCAGGGCGGCGAGCCGCCCGAGCCGAAGAAATGAGATGAGGCGCCGCAAGGCGCGAAAGCGAACTTAAGAAGCCGGTTGTGGCTTTGACGGGGATTAAAAGTGGCTGCTGCTGACAAGGTCGATCCGATCCACCAGTTCCAGATCCATCCGATCATCCCGATTCACATCGGCGGCTACGACATCTCTTTCACCAATTCCTCTCTGTTCATGGTCGCGACGATCGTCGTTGCTTCCGCCTTCCTCTACATGAGCACCGCCAGCCGCAGCCTCATTCCGGGCCGCCTGCAGTCGATCTCTGAAATGGCATATGAGTTCGTCGGCAACATGCTGCGCGACGCGGCGGGCAAGCAGGGGATGCAGTTCTTCCCGCTGGTGTTCTCGCTGTTCATGTTCGTGCTGGTCGCCAACCTCATCGGCCTGTTCCCCTATTTCTTCACCGTCACCAGCCACATTATCGTCACCTTCACGCTGGCGATCCTGGTCATCGGCACCGTCCTCGTCTACGGTTTCGCCAAGCACGGCCTCGGCTTCCTCAAGCTGTTCGTGCCGCACGGCGTTCCCGGCTATCTTCTGCCGCTGGTGGTGGCTATCGAGATCATTTCGTTCGTTTCGCGTCCCGTCAGCCTCTCGGTTCGTCTTTTCGCCAACATGCTGGCCGGCCACATCACGCTGAAGGTGTTTTCCGGCTTCGTCGTCAGCCTCAGCGCGCTGGGCGCCGTCGGCGTCGCCGGCTCGGTTCTGCCTTTAGCCATGGCCGTCGCGCTGACGGCGCTGGAACTGCTGGTCGCCTTCCTGCAGGCCTACGTCTTCGCGGTGCTGACCTGCATGTATCTGAACGACGCTCTGCACCCGAGTCACTGATCGATTTTCACCGGCGCCCCGGCGCCAGCATACCCAACATACCAACCGCAACGATTACGAAAAACCACAGGAGTTTTGAAATGGACGCAACTGCAGCAGCTGCTATCGGTGCTGGTATCGCCTGCATCGGCATGGGCGGCGCCGGCATCGGCCTCGGCAACATCTTCGGCAGCTACCTCTCGGGCGCGCTCCGCAACCCGTCGGCCGCTGACGGCCAGTTCGGCCGCCTGATCTTCGGCTTCGCCGTGACTGAAGCTCTGGGCATCTTCTCGCTCCTCATCGCGCTGCTGCTGGTCTTCAAGTAAGAAGCACACGCTGACGAAAGGGGCCGCATGGTGCGGCCCCGCCGTATGGACAGGGGAATGAGATGTTCGTGACATCTGCCTTTGCGCAAGAGTCCGCGCCGGCTGCGGCCGAAGGCGATACGCATGCCGGCACCGCCGTGCCTGCCGAGGCGCATGAAACGTTCCCGCCGTTCAATGCCGAGACCTTCCCGTCGCAGATCCTGTGGCTGGTCATCACCTTCGGGCTCTTCTATCTGTTCCTGAAGCGGGTTGTGATGCCGCGCGTCGGCGGTATCATCGATGTCCGCAACGACCGCATCACCCAGGATCTCGACCATGCCGCCAGGCTGAAGGGTGAGGCCGATGCGGCCGTTGCCGCCTATGAGCAGGAGCTGGCGGAAGCCAAGGCCAACGCCAACAAGATCGGCCAGCAGGCGAACGACGCCGCCAAGAGCGAAGCCGAAAGCACGCGCAAGAAGCTCGAGGCCGAACTCGAGAAGAAGCTCGGCGAGGCCGAGGCGAGCATCGCCTCGATCAAGGCCAAGGCCATGAAGGAAGTCGGCACGATCGCCGAGGACACCACGTCGGCCATCGTCGAGGCGCTGGTCGGCGGCAAGACCGACAAGGCCGAGATCTCGGCCGCGGTCAAATCCGCGACCCGGTGAGGAGCGCATCATGGACGCCACATCACTCGCTACGCTCTGGGCAACGATTGCCCTTATCATCTTCCTCGGCGCCGTCATCTATCTGAAGGTGCCGGGCATGCTCGCCAAGTCGCTCGACACCCGTGCGGCCAAGATCAGCAGCGAGCTCGATGAAGCGCGCCGCCTGCGCGAGGAGGCCCAGCAGCTGCTCGGCCAATACCAGCAGAAGCGCAAGGAAGCCGAGAAGGAGGCCGCCGACATCGTCGCCGCCGCCAAGCGCGAGGCCGAACTCCTTGCCTCCGAGGCGCACAAGAAGACCGAGGACTATGTTGCCCGGCGCACCGCGTTGGCCGAACAGAAGATCAGCCAGGCCGAGCGCGAAGCGATCGGCGAGGTGCGCGCCAGCGCCGTCGACATCGCCGTCGAAGCCGCCCGCGCGCTGCTTGCCGCCAAGGTCGACGCCAAGGCCGGTGCAGACCTTTTCAAGTCGGCGCTGCAGGACGTGAAGGCCAAGCTGAACTGACGAGTTTCGCTTTACGGAATCGAAAAAGCCGCCTGGGCAACCCGGCGGCTTTTTGTTGTTGCGCGGATAATCTCCCCCCTCGAGGGGGAGATGTCGCCGAAGGCGACAGAGGGGGTCGTTGCGCGTAGAGCTCGACGCTTTGTACGATTAAAGAGGGCGTTGGCGCTTCACGCGCGGCGACCCTCCCTGCCTGCCGGCCATCTCCCCCTCGAGGGGGGAGATTATTCCAGCCCGGCGAAGCTCTCTTCCTCTTCCAGCACCTCGACGCCACCCAGCCTGAACGGCGCGAACGAGGCGCGGTGCAATCGTGCCACCGGGCCATGCGCCTCGATTGCCGTGCGGTGCCGGACCGTCGCATAGCCCATATGCACCTCGAAGCCATAATGTTCGTGATGGCCGCCGCAGCCGCACATCATGCGGTCGCGCATCACCTTGGCGACGATCGAGGCGGCGGCGATCGACTGCGAGCGCTGGTCGCCCTTGATCAGCGCGCGGCCCTCGCAGGGCAGACCGGGCGGCACGTCGCGGCCGTCGGCCAAAGCCAGCTTCGGCTGCAGCGACAAGCCGGCGGCGGCGCGACGCATCGCTTCCAGGCTGGCTTTCAAGATGTTGCTGTTGTCGATGCCTTCGGCGCTGATCGAGGCCATCGAAACGCTGAGCGCCGAGCCCAGGATTTTCAGGAACAGGGCCTCGCGCTGCAAATGGGTGAGGCGCTTGGAGTCGTCGAGGCCTTCCGGAATGTTGGCGGGATCAAGCACTACCGCGGCTGCCACAACCGGACCGGCGAGCGGCCCGCGGCCCGCCTCGTCCATGCCGGCGACCGGCCACAGCCCGTCAGCCATCGCCTTCGTCTCAACGGAGAAGTCGGGCTTCTCGACCATTTCGAACAGAAGCGGAGAATCGGAACGCGCGCGAGCCATGGTGCGGCGAGGTTCGCATCGGCTCCGATTCTCCGCAAGTCCCTCCGGGTCGGATGGGGCGTCGGACCGGGAGGGCACCGTCTCACGGCCGGGGGACAAGGGCCGGACGGGATTCTTGAAATCGATCGCAATTCCAGAGAGAAAAATCGCTTTATCTGGAATTGCTTGGCGCCGGCCTCCTGCGGCCGGCACAATTGTCAAAGCAGCATCAGCTGCTCGCCGGCGCCGGAGCCTGCGACGAATTGGTCGGTCCGAAGCTGCCGCCGTTCGACATTGAGTCCGAGCCGCTTGGCGGCGATCTCGAAGCGACGGCCGATCTGCCAGGCATAAGGACCGGCGCCCTTCATGCGCTTGCCCCATTCCGAATCGTAGTCCTTGCCGTCGCGCATCGAACGGATCAGCGACATCACATGCCGGTAGCGGTCCGGATAATGCCGCAAGAGCCAGTCCTTGAAGATCGGCGCCACTTCCAGCGGCAGCCGCAGTACGACATAGCCTGCTTCCCTGGCGCCGGCGGCGCGTGCCGAATCGAGGATGCGCTCCATCTCCGGATCGTTGAGGCCCGGAATGATCGGCGCCACCATCACCGAGGCCGGGATGCCGGCATCCGAAAGCTGCCTTATCGCTTCCAGCCGCTTCGTCGGCGTCGACGCACGGGGTTCCATCGTTCTCGCCAGCATGCGGTCGAGGGTCGTCACCGATAGCGCCACCTTGGCAAGGCCGCGCTCGGCCATGCGCGACAGGATGTCGATGTCGCGCGTCACCAGCGCCGACTTGGTGACGATGCCGACCGGATGGCCGCGCGCCTCCAGCACCTCCAGGATCTCGCGCATGATCCGGTACTGCTTCTCGATCGGCTGGTAGGGATCGGTGTTGGTGCCGATGGCGATGGTGCGCGGCTGGTAGCCGGGCTTCGACAATTCCCTGTCCAGCATGCGTGCCGCGTCCGGCTTGGCGAACAGCTTGGACTCGAAATCGAGCCCCGGTGACAGCCCCATGAAGGAATGCGTCGGCCTGGCAAAGCAATAGACGCAGCCATGCTCGCAGCCGCGATAGGGATTGATCGAACGATCGAAGGAAATGTCCGGCGACTCGTTGCGGGTGATGATGGTGCGCGGCTTTTCGACCTGCACTTCCGTCTTGAACGGCGGCAGCTCTTCCAGCGAGTTCCAGCCGTCGTCGAACACATGCCGGCTAACCGGCTCGAAGCGGCCGGACGGGTTGATGCCGGCGGAGCGTCCGCGATTGCGCTCGGGGCGAACGCGCATGCCGCTCTGTTCGATCACGGCATTCGCCATCTCGGCTCTGCCTGCTCCGAAGGCGGCAATATCGGCGCGGACGATCTGTTCCATTTTCGCCCTCTCCCAGGGACTGTCGGCAGGCTGTCGAATCGCTCTGTTCATGAAACTATTCCTATTTTGTCGATGAGAACAAAGCAAGAACTTTTTCGATTAGGACGCGCAACTGGCGCCGCGCCCGGCTTTCCGCTATTCGGCTAGGAATGCTCAGCGTTCTCATCGAAACCCGCAACGACGAAGAGGGTCTTGCCCGCACGCTCGCCTCCCTGATCGGCGGCGCGGTCGAAGGCGTGGTGCGCGACGTCATCGTCTGCGACACTGGTTCGACCGACCAGACTCATTACGTCGCAGAGCATGCCGGCTGCCACTATATGGCCGGCGGCGTCGCCGACGGCATCGGCCAGGCCAAGGGCGACTGGCTGCTGTTGCTCGAGCCAGGCGCGCGGCTGGCCGAAGGCTGGATCGAGGAGGTCGCCGCCCACACGGCCAAGCAGACGATGCCGGCGCGTTTTTCCCGCGCGCGCGCCAATCGCGCGCCGTTCCTGGCCCGGGTCTTTTCAGGCAACCGGGCGCTGGCCGAAGGCCTCGTCATCAGCAAGCGCCAGGCCGCGGCAATCGCGAAAAGCGCGCGCAGCGCCGAAGCTTTGGCGCGCGGTCTCGCGACCAGGAGGCTGAATGCCGAGATCTGGGTGGCGCCGCCGAAGTGATGCAGGCGCCCGCAAGAGGAAAGCCGGGCAGCAGATTTCAGTCATTGCTTTATTGTGCATTGCACAAAAATAAAGGCGAGGTTAGCATCCCGGCATGCGGGACAATCGGGATTGGGTAATGCCGAAGCGATAGGCGGGCGTCGCTTCGTCGAACGTCAATGCATATGAGGACCCCCGATGAATCTTGCTCCCCCAGACAATTCCGGCGCGGCCAGCCTGGAGGCCATCGCCCGCGACGGCAGCCTGCTCAGGCGCATGGTCGTGCGCATACCGACCTATCTGAAGGACCTGCGCGAAAACCCGGCCTGGCTGCCGATGTTCGTGCTGGCTCGCACCATGCCGGGGCGCCGCATCCACTGGCTGGGTGCAAAGCGAGCCCGTCCGCTCGGCAGTGCGGGTGAGACGATATTCACCGGCATCGAGCGCGGGGTCGTGGTCGAGGCGCTGCGCTCCGATGGGTTGTTTTCGGGCTTCATGCTGCCGCCGGCGATCCACGAGGAGATCGCTGCTTTCGCGCAGCGCACACCCTGTTTCGGCAATTTCGACCGCCGTCTCGAATTCATGCCAGGCGAGCATGACGAGGCGGAAAAGCGGTTCGGCCGCTCGCTGCTCAGCGGGCACTATTTCGAGCGCATCCTGGATTGTCCGGCGGCCCTTGCCATCCAGAAGGATCCGCTGCTGCTCGACGTCGCCCGGCATTATCTCGGCGGCCAGGCGAAGCTGATCACGACGCGCGTCTGGTGGAGCTTCCCGACCGGCAAGGCTTCCAACGCCGACAAGAACCTCGCCTCGCTCGGCAAATACCATTTCGACCTCGACGACTGGCGCATGCTGAAGTTCTTCTTCTATCTGAAGCCCTGCGATGCCGGCACCGGCCCGCATGTCTATGTCCGCGGCAGCCACAGGCGCCGCGCGCTCAAGCACCAGCTGACGCTTCTGGTCGGCCACGCCGCGGATGAGGTGCTGGACGTCTATGGTCAGCAAAGCCCGGTCACGCTGACAGGCGAGGCCGGTTTCGGCTTCGTCGAGGACCCGTTCGGCTTCCACATGGGCACGGTGCCGGCGCATACGCCGAGGCTGATGATGGAGATCGGCTTCGGCGTCTCGCGGCCATCGCGGCGCCGCTTCCACGGCGAGCCGGTCATTCGCTGATCAGGTCATTCCCCGGATTTCGACCGGCATCCAGGCGGTGCGGCGCCTCGCCAGACGCTGCTCGCGGCTTTCGGCATCGTAGCGGACCGGGATCGGTTCGCGAGAGAATCGCTCGCGATCGTCGAGCGCGTTGACGATGACGATCGCCCTGGCGCCGTCACCGTCGCCGGCAATCGCCGCGACATAGACGCCGCATTCGCGGCAGACCAGATAGTCGGCGGTGCGCAGGCCGAACCGGTATGTCTGCAGCCGTGCCTTGTCTTCGACCGAGATGGTCAGATGCCCGTTCGGATCGGCGGCAGCGCGCGACCCATGCCGGGTACAGAACGAGCACTGGCAGGCGCGGATCTCCATGCTGGCCGGATCGAGCGTGGTGGAGAAGCTCAGACGGATATTGCCGCAATGGCATCCGCCGCTGTGAACGCTCATGGCAAAAGTCCCTTGTTTCCTCGCACAAGGTACTTTGCCCGTATCGGCTTCGGAATGGCGCCGCGAAGACGGGAGCGCCATTCCGCCTGCAAACCGGATGCCGATTGACTGTTTTGCCTATGCTTTACGAGGCAGGCTTGCCGCCGCGCCTGAGATGCTCGTCGAGGCGCGGCATGATCTCGACGAAGTTGCAGGGCATGTGCCGGTAGTCGAGCTGTGCCTTGATGATGCCGTCCCAGGCATCCTTGCAGGCGCCGGGGGAGCCCGGCAGCACGAAAACGAAGGTGGCGTTGACGACGCCGCCGGTCGCCCGGCTCTGGATCGTCGAGGTGCCGATCTTGTCGTAGGAGATGCGGTGGAAGACCTCCGAAAAACCGTCCATGCGCTTTTCAAAGATTGGCTCGAGCGCCTCCGGCGTCACGTCGCGGCCGGTGAATCCGGTACCGCCGGTGGTGATGACGACATCGATCCCTTCGTCCCTCGACCAGCCGAGCACTTTCTCGCGGATCTTTTCCCGGTCGTCGGTAACGATATCGCGGGCGGCCAGTATATGGCCGGCTTCCGCGATCCGGTCGGCCAGCGTCTGGCCCGATTTGTCGTCGGCGAGGCCGCGCGTGTCGGAAACCGTCAGCACCGCGATGCGCACGGGGATGAAGGGACGGCTTTCGTCGATCCTCGCCATCAATCAGCCTCCATGCTGCGCGTCGCGGCGACGAACCAGCCGGGATGGCGGCCGCGGATCTCGATCGCCGCGCGCTTGGCGACATTGCCGGTCTCGAACAGTCCGAAACAGGTGGCGCCGGAGCCGGACATGCGGGCGAAGGCGGCGTCTGCTTTGTTCAGCGCGCTGAGCGCTTGGCCGATGGCGGGCTGGATGGCGCGCGCGGCTGGCTCTAGATCGTTGCGGGTCGTCTCGAGCCAATTGCGAATGGTGTGAAAATCCAGGCGGCCGGGCAGGGGCGGCAATGCCTCGTTGTCGCGCCTGGAAAGCGCCTTGAAGACGTCTGGCGTCGAAACCGCCACACCCGGATTGACCAGCACCAGGGCCAGCGCGGGAAAGCCTGCCAGCGGCGATAATTCTTCGCCAATGCCGCGCGCAATCAACGGCTTTGCCTTGAGGCACATCGGCAGGTCGGCGCCGAGCGTCAGCCCGATCCGCGCCAGTTCACGTTCGTTGATATCGAGTGCCCAAAGGCGCGAAAGGCCATTGAGCACGGTCGCCGCGTCACCCGAGCCGCCGCCGATGCCGGAAGCGATCGGCAGGTTCTTTTCCAGCCGGATGGCGACGGGCGGCATCGGCTGCGCGCCGGCTTGCCGTCGCAGGGCCTCGCGCGCCTTGACGACCAGATTGTCGCCGTCGAGCGGCACGCCGGCGGCGAAGGGGCCCGACACCGAGAACTCGTCGCGCTCCGCCAACTCGATCTGCAGCCGGTCGCCAAAACGGGTGAACACGGCAAGGCTGTCGATGAGATGATAGCCGTCCGCACGCCGTCCGGTGACATGCAGCGCCAAATTGATCTTGGCAGGCGCAAGCCATGTCCGGGACCTGGCCTCGGACTCGGGAATGTCGGCTGCTGGCGAGATGGCTTCAGTCCTTGGCCAGACGGTATTCGCCGGTCTTCGGATCCTTGACTAGCGTGCCCATCGTGCCGTTGGCCGTCTGTTTCTCGGTGCGCCGGATCTTGGCTGTCACACGCTCGGCCTCGCGCACAAAAGCGCGATAGCCGAAATAGGCGGCGGCGCCGACGACAACGAAGAAAATGATCTGCGGCATCCTAAAACTCCTTCCGCGTTTCTCGCGGCAAGGCCGGCCGTACGGGTCGGTCAAGCGATTATGCTAGACGCTTTCAGCACTTTTTCAAAGTCCGAAGCGCGCCCACAGCGCGCGCTCTTCCGCCGCATCGATGACGCCGCTGGCCGCCGCCGCGGCGATGTCGGGCGCCGAAAAGCGCGAGCCGAACAGGCCGAAACGGCCGAAAAGCCCGCGCGGCGCGGTGATCAGCTTGAGCTGCGTCTTTTCGCCGAAACGGGTCTTGAGCACGCTGCGCATGTCGCCCAGCGCATCGACGAGGCCGAGTTCCAGGCCCTTCTTGGCGGTCCAGAACAGCCCCGTGAACAGGTCCGGATCGTCCTTGAGCTTGGTGCCGCGCCGCTCCTTGACCAGATCGATGAAGGTCTCGTGCACTTCGAGCTGCAGCGCCTTCAGCCGCTCGACGTCTTCCTTCTTCTCCGGCTTGAACGGGTCGAGCACGGCCTTGTTCTGGCCGGCGGTGTGGACGCGCCGCTCGATGCCGATCTTCTTCAACAGTTCCGGGAAACCGAACGAGGCCGAAACGACGCCGATCGAGCCGACGATCGAAGAGGGGTCGGCGAAGATCTCGTCGCCGGCGATCGCGATCATGTAGCCTCCGGAGGCCGCCACGTCCTCGACGAAGACCAACACCTTCTTGTTCTTTTCCACGGCCAGATCGCGGATGCGCTTGAAGATCAGCCGCGACTGCACCGGCGAGCCGCCCGGCGAGTTGATCGAAATCGCAATCGCCGGCGCGTCGAAGCCGAACGCCTTTTCGATAACGCCAGCCGTCGAGGCGAGCGACAGGCTCGGCCGGAACTGGCCGCCGCCGGGCAGGATAGTGCCATGCAGCCGGATGACGGGAATGGTGACGACTGTCGAGCGCCAGGATTTCGGCAGCAGGCGGTTGAAGAGGCGTTTCACGAAAGCTTGTCTCCGCAATAGGTGCAAAGAGCAAGGCGGGACCTCATCCTTGCCCCGGCATGTAGGAATTCCACAGCCAACGGCAATGCCGCATTGCCGGCCATTGATCAATCGCCGAACAGCGACGCCAGCCCATTGTTGATCATCTCGGTCCGCTCCGTCGGCCCGTTGCCCGATGGGCCATGCAAGGTGAGCGGCGGCCGGATCGACAGCTTGCCGCGCGCGCCGAGCACCGCCCTGACGACGATGCGGATCGCCGCCGCGTCCGGGCGCGGGTGCACGCACAGCATCTCGGCATCGCCGAAGCGGCCGTCGATCGCATCGAGGATGGCGACAAGCTGCTCGGGCCGGGCAATCACCGCAAGCCCGCCGCGCGGCTTGACGACGGCGGCGGCGCTCCTGATCCAGCGCTCGAACAGCCCGTCCTCCGCGACATGCGCCTCCCTGCGCAACGCGTTCGGCGTCGAGCGATCCTCGGTGGCGTTGAAAGGCGGGTTCATGATGACGAAGTCGAAGGAATTATCGGCAAGCCCGGCCTCGGCCCGCGCGCGACCGGCAAGCGTGACGTCGGCCTTAAGCGCCGAGGCGCGGCCGCCCAGATGCGCATTGCCCGGATGCGCAAGCGTGGCGGCGGCAAACGCCGCCATCTCGGCGGAGCGCTCGACCAGCACCGCTTGCACCTCAGGGCAGCGCGACAAAACGGCGAGCGCGGCAGCGCCTGCGCCGGCGCCGAAATCGGCGAGCTTGCCGGAGAAAGCCGACGGGACGGCTGCCGCCAGCATCATGGCATCCATGCCGGCCCGATGGCCTTGCCGTGGCTGCACCAGCCAGAAGCGCCCGCGATGGAAGGCATCGACCGTGTGGGCCGGCGTGTCCGGGGCAAGGGCGGTTGAAGCTGCCATTATTTCCGGCGGATTTCGTTCTCGATGCCCGCATCCTTCAGGATGCGGCGCGCCGCGTCCGCCTTGTCGGCGTCGACCATTATGCGCCTCGGCAGGATGCCGATCGATCCGTCGAGCACGCTCATGTTCTGGTCGGCGACGAAGCAGGCGATGCCGGCGTCGCGCATCAGCGATTCGACGAAGGAGATAAGGACGGCGTCGTTGGTGCGGACGAGTTCAATCATGGAATGAAAATCGCAGGTTGCGGCGTTCATGTAAACGTTGAGGTAGGCCCGTTTCAGCCAAGCCGCGCCAATTCGCCTCTTGCCGTGCTCGGTTGTACCGACCTAGAGTCCCACCGGGACCAGGGTGTTGTGCGCGTCAATTGGACGGGAGTGATCGTGGTGGGTGTCGTTCTGAATATCGAAGGCAAGCGGGAACCCGCTTCCATCAAGGATCTCATCGACCTGACGGCAGCCGACATGGGACGCGTCAACGAGCTGATCCTGTCGAAGGCCGGCTCCGACGTCGAGATGATCCCGGAGGTCGCCAACCACCTGATCTCGTCCGGCGGCAAGCGGCTGCGGCCGATGCTGACGCTCGCCGCCGCCCAGATGTTCGGCTATGCGGGCGAGGGCCACGTCAAGCTCGCCACCGCGGTCGAGTTCATGCACACCGCGACGCTGCTCCATGACGACGTCGTCGACGAGAGCGCGCTTCGCCGCGGCAAGAAGACGGCGCGCATGATCTGGGGCAACCAGGCAAGCGTGCTGGTCGGCGATTTCCTGCTCGGCCAGGCTTTCCGCATGATGGTCGAGGTCGGCTCGCTGGAGGCTTTGGACATCCTGTCGAGCGCCGCCTCCATCATCGCCGAGGGCGAGGTGATGCAGCTTGCCGCCGCCAAGAACCTGGAGACCACCGAGGACGAGCATTTCGCCGTCATAAAGGCCAAGACCGCCGCCTTGTTCTCGGCGGCCGCCGAGGTCGGCCCGGTGATCGCCCAGGCCTCCCGCACCGACCGCGTCGCGCTGCGTTCCTACGGCATGAACCTAGGCCTTGCCTTCCAGCTCATCGACGATGCGCTCGACTATGGCGGCTCCAGCCAGGACCTTGGCAAGAATGTCGGCGACGATTTCCGCGAGGGCAAGGTGACGCTGCCGGTGATCCTCGCCTACCGGCGCGGCACCAAGGCCGAGCGCACCTTCTGGAAGCGCGCCATCGAGGACAATGTCGCCGACGATGCCGGGCTCGAAAAGGCGATCGGCCTGATGACCCGTCACGGCGCCATCGCCGACACGATCGGCCGCGCCCGTCACTTCGGCGAGATTGCCCGCGACGCGCTGGCGCCGCTGGAGGCGACGCCGCAGAAGTCGGCGCTGATCGACGTCATCGACTTCTGCATCAGCCGCGTCAGCTGAGACCCTTCCGACCGCAGGCAGCGCGTGCGGTGTCGGCCAGCTTGACTTGAAGCGCGCCGCGCTGAAACGGATTCAGGCGACGCGCTTTAAGCCTTTTTGTTTTGATGCATGTCGTTGCCCCAGAGCCGCTGCGCACTTCTTGGGCGACATGCATTAAGTCTTTGTTTTTATGCATGTCGTTTTCCCAAAACCGCTGAACACTTTTCGGGCGACATGCATTGGGCTGGTCGACTGAACCATTCCTGCATTCGTGGGAAATAGTCGTGTGTCATAAGCCTGCTCGCCGCCATATTCTCCTGTGGCATCGTGATGCTTGCCGTTTGCTGGCATGTCGCCACTAACTGCCTCTAAAGCGCGTTCGCGATCTTTCAGATTCGCTCCATGCGCTTCAGGTTTTGATTTTACGCATGTCTTTGTCCCGAAACCGGTCCCAATTTCGGGAGACATGCTTTAAGCCAATTGGCAGAGGCCGAAGTAGAGGTTGTTTTTAAGTATTGACTTTAAAGCACTGATGTAGTTTTAATAACTATGGGCGTTTGGGTTTCTAGGGGTTGGCGAGAGAATAGTCCGCCGAATTCCTCCGGAAAGCATTTCTCTTTGGCCTGAGTTGAACGGGATTGAGGGCTATTCATAAGCCGCGCCCGTTCAGCGCAGAGGATTCCTGACCGACCTGGGGTGTGTGGCATAGCCGAGCGGTTGCTTGGCGTGCGATGGGGGCGGCGAATGCCGGAAGCCAGGCTCATAGCAGCCATCAGTGCCGCGCTGCGTATGCACGAGATCGGCACGAAAAGCCCTTACCAGCTCTACTTCGCCGCCAAAGGAAAAAGTGGCGGTTCGTTCGGATTCATGCAGGGCGATCTCGCCGCTGGTCAGGATATCGTCACAAAGACGTTCAGGCAGATATTGGCGGACGCGGACGCCAGCAAGGCTGATATTCAGCGCTATCTCGACAAGCTGTCGGTGCACCTGATTGGAAATCCGCTTTCAAGCGCTGATACAAAATTCGTCAACAACGCGCTCAAGACGGGCAGTGCGAAGGTCGATGCGATGGACCAGGCAATTGCCGCCGACGTCTATTCCGATCTGGACAAGTGTATCGAGGCGGCGGCAAAAGCTCATCGCAAGATCAGCGCCAAGGCTCTGTTGTATGCTGCGCTGTGGATCAACATGTCCGGCCATCCGTCAAAGCTCCTGACATGGCTGAAAGGCGACGATCCGCATCTGCAGCATCCGCTGCCGAAGCCTCCGCAGCTTGTCGGTGGGAGTGACATGCGGGGCTATTTGATGGCGACCGACTATTACACTTCCAATCCAGGCAATGCTGCCCATCTCGATCAATCCGTGCAGGCGGGAGCGCTGCTGCTTCCTGCCGATGCATGAAGCGCAAAGGTGGCTTGAGGCAGGCGGAGTACCTCGATGAGACTCGAAGACGTAACCGACTCCATCCCGATATCGGTCCTCGGCGGCGATATCGACCTCGTGAAACAGATCCAGCAACTGCTGACGACGCATGGTTACCTCGATCCGCCGGCGGACGGAAAGTTCGGCGGCGTCTCAAATTGGGCGTTGTCGGAATTCGCCTACCGCAAGGGCCTTTCGACGGGTCAGGGTCTTACCAAGGCGCTGGCCCGGGCGCTTCTGGACGTCGGCAGTCCGTCGCTTCCGGCCATTCGCAAGCGGGACTGGTTCGACGATGTCATCGCCTACATGGACGCCAAGGAGCACTGGATTTGTCGACACCCGCTCGCGCTAAATATCGTCTATCTTGAGGGGACCAATCTCGACGGCACTCCGAACGACAACAAGCCCAACCTGTTCAACGACGTGCGGATCGTATTTTCCATCGATTCCACGGGCTTGCCGGTTACGCAGATGTGGGACGGAACGACCGAGCCGGGCCTTTACTGGACGACGCATCCGATGAGCCCCAAGGGCGCCGCGCGCATCGCGTTCGGACAGTACAAGTCATGGGTTGTCGGAACCCATCACCCCGGCACGGCCGCGGCGCATGAAGCGCTGGTTCAGGTCGAGCCAATCCTGGTCTATCGCGACCTGAACAAGGACTTCAAGCGCGAGGGCGACGCCGTCGACCTCGGGCTTTTCGCGGTCAACCAGCATTGGGGTTACGACGCGCCGAAGGACGATTTGGGTCGCACCAGCGCAGGGTGCCTGGTTGGCCACACCAGGGCTGGCCATGTCCAGTTCATGGCGAAGGTCAAGTCCGACCCCAGGCATCAGGCCAATTCATCCTACCGGTTCATGACGGCCGTTGTGCCCGGAAGCGGGGTCATCGGCCATTGAGGGGCCGCTGATTGAAACGCAACTGCCGATTTTAAGCGGTCAACTTGGGTTTTCATCAATGTTTCGTCGCATGAACAGGATCCTGCCCGTCGTGTTTGGCCTTCTTCTGTCCGGTTGCACATCCTTTGTGATCGGGGAGCCGTACGACAAGGCCATCGATGACGAGCTGAATGTGTTTCAGAAGTCGACGGCGGAGTTCATCAAGAGCATGCAGATGAATGCCGGCACGGCAAAGGGATCCTATCAGTCCGATGAAGCCAGAAAATACTATGCCTCGGCAGCGGCGAGCCTTTCCAATCTGCAGCTTCGCGCGGATGTCCTCAGCGGCCGGACCTGTCCCACGTCGAAGGCCCTTCAGCTGCTTGCATCGGCCGGCGTCGATACGAGCCAGGCAGCGATAGCGAATGCCGAAAAGCGGGTCGGCGGCGCCGCCGATTCCGAAGCTCTCGATGTCTCGGGCAATTGCATCGCGATTGTGGTGCGCGGCGTGCGAATGGCCGAGAGCGATCTTGAGGCCGATCATCGGGAAGCGAGCAAACTGACCCCAACGGTTGCATTGCTCGACAGTCAGGAGATCGACGCGGCGGTACGCGTTGCTCTGACTGCGTTGCGCGCGAAAAAATACTAGGAGGAAACTGAAATGGCCCTCGATGTCGGCGATATCGGCACCAAAATCGTCGCCCAAGCCGCGCAGGTGGCAGGGGACGGCTGGAAGGCAATGGCTACCGCGGCAACCGTGGAATTGCGGGGACTGGCGCAGCGTATAGTCTTGATCGTGGAGGCGTATGCGGACGGGGAACTCAGCCAGGCCCGCGCTAAGCAGCATCTGCGAACCGCCAGGTTTCATGTCATCGCCACGATCGCCATGATGACTGTGATGACGGATGCCGTGATCGAAAAGATCGTGAATGGCGCGCTTGCGATCGTGAAGGACAGCATCAACAAGGCTGCTGGGTTTGCACTGTTGATTTAAAGATCGCGTCGGTCACGTTGCAATCAGCCGTCCCTTCCGCAGGGCTGCGGCGGGGGTGGGCGCCCGAGCCAGTGCCGGATCGCCGCCGCCTGCGATCGGCGCGAACACTTGTCTTGTTCGGGCGGCTAAAGCATGTCTCCCGAAAGTGGGGCCGGTTTCGGGACAAAGACATGCGTAAAATCAAAAACCTAAAGCGCACGGAGCGAATCTGAAAGATCGCGACGCGCTTTAAGACCGGTGGTTGCGAAAGTCTTGAATTCCCGATTTGTTATGGCCAACACAGAGGACACGATCGCCGTCCGCATCAGCAAGGAACTGGCGGACCGCATCATTTCGGGCGCGATCGAGCCCGGATCGCGGCTGCGCCAGGACCATGTCGCCGAGGAATTCGGCACCAGCCACGTCCCGGTGCGCGAGGCCTTCCGCCGCCTCGAGGCGCAAGGCCTGGCGATCAGCGAGCCGCGCCGCGGCGTGCGCGTCGCCGCTTTCGACCTCGGCGAGGTCAGGGAAGTCGCCGAGATGCGCGCGGCGCTCGAGGTGCTGGCGCTGCGCCACGCCGCGCCGCATCTGACGCCGGCGATCCTCGACCTGGCCGAGGAAGCCACCAAGGCGGGCGACAAATCCCGCGACGTCCGTTCCTGGGAAGAGGCCAATCGTACCTTCCACCGCTTGATCTTGGCGCCCTGCAACATGCCGCGCCTGCTTTCCACCATCGACGATCTGCATGCCGCAAGCGCCCGCTTCCTGTTCGCGGCCTGGCGTTCCGAATGGGAAACCCGAACCGACCAGGATCACCGGGCAATTCTCAGCGCGCTCCGGCAGGGCAATACTGAATCGGCCGCCGCCACGCTTGGCCGGCATGTGCAATGGATCGGCCAGAAACCGGTCAAGACCGCCTCCGGCAGAACCCGCGACGCCTTCGCCATCGTCGGCTAGCGAGGCACACACAGCTACCTTTCTGCGCTCTATCGCAGTCAAATGTCGGTTTTGGGCGCCCCAATGCCCCGTGAATGGCTCAGCCTCACCACTCGTGCGATCTGCCTTCCGCAATGCAACGCTTGCCATCTCTTCAAAAATGTGGATTCGATAATAGATCGAATGCAGAAATTATCTATAATTTCAACTCAACTAGGGACATCACCGTGACAAACATCGCCGTTTCGACCCGCAAGCCCTCCTTCAGCCCGCTCAGACTGGATAGCCGCTCCGTCGCCTGGAAGGCCGGCGCCGTCATTCTCGGCTCGCTGTTCCTGGCGCTGTCGTCCTATATCGAGGTGCCGATGGTGCCCGTTCCGGTGACCATGCAGACCTTTGCCGTGACGCTGGTCGGCGCGCTCTATGGTTGGCGGTTCGGTGCGCTCACCATCGCGGCCTGGCTCGTCGAGGGCGCGGCCGGCTTCCCGGTTCTGGCGGGCGGCGCTGCCGGCGTGCAGCATTTCGTCGGCCCGACCGGCGGCTATCTCTTCTCCTTCCCGGTCGTCGGCGCTGTCGTCGGCTGGCTGGCCGAACGCGGCTGGAACGGCAATCGCGTGATGCTCGCCTTCGCCGCCATGCTCATCGGCAATCTTCTGTGCCTGGTTCTCGGCACTGCCTGGCTTGCCGCCATGATCGGCTCTGGGAAGGCGATCACCTTCGGCTTCCTGCCCTTCATCGTCGGCGGCCTGCTGAAGTCGGCGCTGGGCGCCGCGACGCTGAAGCTCTTTTCCACCTATCGGGCGGAACCGCGCGACCCACGCGCGTAGGACGCGATGACCGTCCGGCTGCGCGCCCATCATATGCTCTGCTTGCTGACCTATGTCGGCAAGGGTTACTCGTCCGCCTTCACCGCCAACTACGACAAGGTGGTGAGGCGGCTGGGCGAGGGCGAGGCGGTCCTGATCGTTTCCGGGCCGGACGACATCTGCGCCCCGATGCTCGACGAGCCCGAGCCGCATTGCCTGGGCGAGGGCGCCGCCGAGCGGGACGGGCTCGCCGCGCGCGATGTCGGAGCTCTCCTCGGCCGGCCGATCCAGGCCGGTGACCGGCTCGTATTGGACGCTTCCGGCCTGTCACGGATGCGCAAGGCGTTTTCCGCCGGCCTGACGCGCCAGGCGTGCTCAGGCTGCGAATGGTCCGGCCTGTGCAGCGCGGTTGCCGGCAGCGGATTTCACGACACGCGCCTTTAGGCAACATCGGTCGGTGTCCCCGCGCCGGACTTTTTGCTCGCGCGGCATCGTTTTTTAAGCCGGATGATTGCATTGTGATTCGCGCCGGATTGAAGCCTGTCCCCAAAAAGGCCATGCTTTGTCTGGAAAAGGTCAAGTCTGTGGGCGGTCCGCCGAGGGCGGGATCCCGTCTGGCTGAAAGGGATAAGATGCAGCAAAGACGTGCGCGCTGGCTGACAAGGCTGGCATTTTTGACGGGTGTGGCGCTTTCGGTGCTGCCTGCCCATGCCAAGGAAAACGCCAAACCGATCCAGATCACGTCCTTCTCGGGCGCCTATCTTGCTGCACATACTGCGGAGAGCGACAACGATCTCGACAATGCCATTGCCTACTACAAGCAGGCGCTGGCCTTTGCCCCCAACGACACCGAGCTGCAACAGAGCCTGATGCTGGCACTGGTCGCGCAGGGCCGCTTCGAGGAATCGCTGGTCTATGCCGACAAGCTCAAGGAAGTGCCCGATGTCGAGCGCTTCTCGCGCCTGGCGCTTGCCGTCGATTCCTTCCACAAGAAGGACTACACCAAGGCCCAGTACTGGCTGAAGCTCTCGCTCGAATCCGATCTCGACCGGCTGCTCTCCGGCGTGATGGACGGCTGGGCCAAGGAAGGCGCGGGCGATGCCTCCGAGGCGATGGCTTCGATCGACAAGCTCAAGGGGCCGGACTGGTTCGGCCTGTTCAAGTCCTACCACCGCGCGCTGATCGCCGATGCCGCCGGCCTTTCCGACAAGGCCGATGAAATCTACGCCGCCACCCTGGCCGACACCGCCGCCGGCGGCTCCGCGCCCGAGACGTGGATGCGCAACGCGCAGGCCTATGCCTCGTTCCTCGCCCGCAAGGGCGACAAGTCGAAGGCGATCGCGGTGCTCAACCAGGCCGAGGCCTTCGCGCCGGGCAAGCTGGAAATCACCACGCTGCGCGACCGGATCAACAAGGGCGACAAGATCGAGCCCCTGGTCGCCACTCCGGCGGACGGCGCCTCGGAAATCCTGCTCGACCTCGCCACCGCGCTCAATCGTGGCGGCGGCGAGCCTTTCGTGCGGCTCTATCTGCAATATGCGCTGGCGCTGAAGCCGGACAGCGACGCCGCCCTCGTGCAGCTTGCCGCCGTCGCCGAGCAGCTGAAGGACGGTGAAGGCGCGATCGCGCTCTATCGCCGCATTCCGAACGCCTCGCCGTTGAAAGAGCTTTCGGAGCTGCAGCTTGGCCTGAACCTTGCCGACATCGACCGCCACGACGAAGCCATCGCGCACCTCAAGGGCTATGTCGATGCGCATCCGACCGACATGCGCGGCTATCTGGCACTCGGCGGCGTCTACTCCTCCAAGGAGGATTTCCGTTCGGCAGCCAATCTCTACGACAAGGCCGTCGAGGAGCTGAAGGCGCCGACCGCAGCCAACTGGAATATCTTCTACCAGCGCGGCATCGCCTATGAGCGGCTGAAGGAATGGCCGAAGGCCGAGCCCAATTTCCGCAAGGCGCTGGAGCTGCAGCCCGACCAGCCTCAGGTTCTGAATTATCTCGGCTATTCCTGGGTCGACATGAACATGAACCTCAAGGAAGGCCTGGCGATGATCCAGAAGGCCGTCGATCTCAGGCCGAGCGACGGCTACATCGTCGATTCGCTGGGCTGGGCCTACTACCGCCTTGGCCGCTACGACGACGCCGTGCGCGAAATGGAGCGCGCCGTGTCGCTGAAGCCGGAAGATCCGGTCCTCAACGATCATCTGGGCGACGCCTACTGGCGCGTCGGCCGCAAGCTGGAAGCGACCTTCCAGTGGACCCAGGCGCGCGACCTGAAGCCGGACCCGGACGTGCTTGCCACCCTGCAGCAGAAGCTGCTCAAGGGCCTGCCGCCGATCGAATCCAACACGGCGCAGGAAACCCCGAAGGTCAAGCCGGTCCCGCCGACAGCGCCGCCGAAGGGCTGAGATTTCGTAATCATGCATTTTTTGCGGGGCCGAGGGCCCCGCAATTCTTTCAGCAGGTCTGTCAGAACAGCTTTCGGTAGACGACGAACCCCGAGCGCTCCCCGATCTTGTCGTAGAGCTGCATGGCGGTGTGGTTGGTCTCGTGCGTCAGCCAATAGACGCGGCCTGAGCCGGCGGCCTTGGCGCGCTCATAGACGCCTTCGATCAGCGCCCGGCCGACGCCTTGGCCTCGCGCGGCCTCAGACGTGAAAAGATCCTGCAGGTAGCAGTTGGGCGCGATCGCCGTGGTCGAGCGGTGATAGAGATAGTGGACGAGGCCGAGAAGCTTGCCGTCGCGCTCGGCCACCAGCGCATGCACCGGCTCATAGGCATCGAAGAAGCGCGCCCAGGTCATCCGGGTGATCTCGCCGGCAAGGGCCGTCTCGCCCGAACGGCCGTAGAAGGCGTTGTAGCCGTCCCAGAGCGGCAGCCATTGCTCGTAGTCCTGCCGGGTGACGGGGCGGACGGTGAGTTGACTGGGCATGGCGGGACCTTTGTCGTTGCGGCTTATCCGAGCAAACGGCGAGCGTGACCGCCCGGCAATGGGCCAGCCGGCCGCAAAGCGTTCAACCTCTCGGAGCTGTGGCGCAAGGCGCTGCCTTGACGCTCGCCGGCTCGGCAACTAGGGAATGCTTGAATCCCAGCGCTTTCCGAGGCCGCCGTGACCATCGAGATTCCTGCCCACATGCATCCCAGCCGCTCTTTCCAGGGGCTGATCCTGACCTTGCACAATTACTGGGCGGCTTACGGCTGCGTCATCCTGCAGCCCTACGACATGGAGGTCGGCGCCGGCACCTTCCATCCGGCGACCACCTTGCGCGCGCTCGGTCCGCTGCGCTGGAACGCGGCTTACGTGCAGCCGTCGCGCCGCCCGAAGGATGGCCGCTACGGCGAGAACCCGAACCGCCTGCAGCATTACTATCAATACCAGGTGATCCTGAAGCCGAACCCGCCGAACCTGCAGGAGCTTTATCTCGGCTCGCTCGAGGCGATCGGCGTCGATCCGCTGCTGCATGACATCCGCTTCGTCGAGGACGACTGGGAAAGCCCGACGCTCGGCGCCTGGGGTCTCGGCTGGGAGTGCTGGTGCGACGGCATGGAGGTCTCGCAGTTCACCTATTTCCAGCAGGTCTGCGGCATCGAATGCGCGCCGGTGGCGGGCGAGCTCACTTACGGGCTCGAGCGCCTCGCCATGTATGTGCAAGGCGTCGACAATGTCTACGATTTGAACTTCAACGGCCGCGAGGGCGCCGAGAAGGTCACCTATGGCGACGTCTTCCTGCAGGCCGAGCAGGAATATTCGCGCCACAATTTCGAATTCGCCAACACGGCGATGCTGCTCAGGCATTTCGAGGACGCCGAGGCCGAGTGCAAGGCGCTGCTTGCCGCCGGCGCGCCTATCTCCCCCCTCGAGGGGGAGATGTCGGCGAAGCCGACAGAGGGGGGCGCAGCAGAAGGCACCGCCAATGAGGCGTCGAGCTTGTCGCCGGCGACCCCTCCCGGCCCTTCGGGCGACCCTCCCCTCAAGGGGGAGGGGTATCACCGCCTCGTCTTCCCGGCCTATGACCAGTGCATCAAGGCGAGCCATGTCTTCAACCTGCTCGACGCGCGCGGCGTGATCTCCGTCACCGAGCGGCAGAGCTACATCCTGCGCGTGCGCAATCTGGCCAAGGCTTGCGGGGAGGCGTTCCTGAAGACGAAGGCGGGCGGCCTGGCGGCTTAGCCCAAAGTTACGCTGGCGACCTCGACGGCGGCTGCAAGCGGCAACGCGATCTGGACCGTAGCGGCATCGATCGTGCGCAGTGCCTGTCTCACGCCAGGCATCGTGAACGTGCCATGCATCTGGGCGGCGAAGCAGGCGCTCAGTGCCAGGATCTGCAGGGTTCTCGATGCCGTTTTCATCGTCGTTCAGCCAATAGTTCTCCGCCTGAGCGTTGGTCGCTTCAGTGCCGCGTTTGGTTCATGGGATGTCTGCTTTTAAGACGGGTGAGCTCGCGTCGTCCCGACAAAGACCTGAAAATTTCCCGATATAGGTCTGATTGGCTATCGGCAGGCAGGGTGACAGCGGCGAGCCGAGTTGCTATTTCCCGCGCATTCATGACCCCGGCGCTGCGCGCCGACCCTCCCCATCGAGGGGAGGGTAGGGAGCCAACCTATGCCTGACCTGCTTCTGGAACTTCGCTCCGAGGAAATCCCCGCCCGCATGCAGCGCAAGGCTGCCGGCGATCTCAGGAAGATGCTGACCGACGGTCTGGTCGAGGCGGGCCTGACCTATGAGGCGGCGCGCGAATACTGGACGCCGCGGCGCCTGGCGCTCGACATCCGCGGGCTCACGCCGCGCTCGAAGGACATCCGCGAGGAGATCAAGGGACCCTCGACCACCGCGCCCGAGCAGGCGGTGCAAGGCTTCCTGCGCAAGGCCGGCCTTTCATCGATCGCCGAGGCCCATGTCCATTCCGACCCGAAGAAGGGCGACTTCTATGTCGCCCACATTGCGAAGCCGGGCCGGGCGGCCGAAGCAATCATCGCCGAGCTGGTGCCGGGCATCATCAAGAACTTCCCTTGGCCGAAGTCGATGCGCTGGGGGCCGGCATCGGCCAAGCCCGGTTCGCTGCGCTGGGTGCGCCCGCTGCAGTCGATCGTCTGCACCTTCGGCCCCGAGACCGAGGAGCCGGTGGTGGTCGATTTCGAGATCGACGGCATCCGCTCCGGCAACATCACCTACGGCCACCGCTTCCACGCGCCAGGCGCGATCACCGTTCGCCGCTTCGACGACTACGTGGCCAAGCTCGAGGCGGCCAAGGTCGTGCTCGACGCCGATCGGCGCAAGAAGATCATCCTGGCGGACGCGCGCAACGTCGCCTTTGCCAACGGCCTCGACCTTGTCGAGGACGAAGGCCTGCTCGAGGAAGTCTCCGGCCTGGTCGAATGGCCGGTCGTGCTCATGGGCGAGTTCGAGCAGGATTTCCTCACCATTCCGGCCGAGGTCATCCGCCTCACCATCCGCGCCAACCAGAAGTGTTTTGTGACATCGCGCCCAATCTCCCCCCTAGAGGGGGAGATGTCGGCGAAGCCGACAGAGGGGGGCGCTGTCCCGTCGTCCTCTCAGCGCGAGGCACCCCCCTCTGCCCTGCCGGGCATCTCCCCCTCAAGGGGGAGATTGGCCAATCGCCACTCTCCAACCGCTTCGTCCTGGTCGCCAACATCGAGGCGTCCGATGGCGGCAAGGAGATCGCTTACGGCAACGGCAAGGTGGTGCGGGCGCGCCTCTCCGACGCGCTCTATTTCTGGAAGACCGACCAGGGTGATCTGCCGGACCTCGATCAACTGCAGGACTCAGCGGCGAAGTTCGGCCTGGACCTGAAGAAGCCGCTCGACCAGCGCATGGCGCGCCTCGACCACCTCAACGTGACCTTCCACGCCAAGCTTGGCACCCAGGGCGCAAGGGTCGCGCGCATCAAGCGCCTGGCCGAGGAACTGGCGCCGACGGTCGCGAAGTCGATCTCCCCCCTTGAGGGGGAGATGGCCGGCAGGCCAGAGGGGGTCGCTTCGGCTGGCGCGGCGCATTCTGGCCTTGGGAAGAAAGAGGAAGTCGGCGCTCCACGCGAGACGACCCCCTCTGTCGCCTCCGGCGACATCTCCCCCTCGAGGGGGGAGATTACCGCGCTCGTCGCCCGCGCCGCCGTGCTCGCCAAGGCCGATCTGCAGACCGAGGTGGTCGGCGAGTTTCCCGAACTGCAAGGCGCCATGGGCCGCAAATACGCGCTGCTGCAGGGCGAGGATCCATCCGTCGCGGCAGCCGCCGAGGAGCACTACAAGCCGCAAGGCCCGTCCGACCGCGTGCCGACCGATCCGGTATCGGTTGCCGTCGCGCTTGCCGACAAGCTCGACACGCTCACCGGCTTCTGGGCCATCGACGAGAAGCCGACCGGCTCAAAGGACCCCTTCGCATTGCGTCGCGCAGCTCTTGGCGTGGTCAGGATTTTGGTCGAGAATGCCATCTCCTTTTCACTTCGGCAGCAATTAGCGAATGCGTTCTTTGGACTCACATTCAACGAAGGCGCTCGGTTTTCGGCGGTATGGAAAGCCGAAGACGGAGGCGAATTCACGACAGGAGTCGGCTCGGCCCTTGACCTTCTAGATAAACGCTTTGTCGGCCTCAGTTCAGAGGTGGCTGGCTTGAACCTGGAACGTCCGGCTCCAGAGTTGATTCCCGACCTGCTCGCCTTCTTCCACGACCGTCTGAAAGTCTACCTGCGCGACCAGGGCGCGCGGTACGACCTGATCGACGCCGTCATCACGCCGCAGTCAGACGACCTTCTGCAGATTGTCCGTCGCGTCGAGGCGCTGGGCTCTTTCCTCGACAGCGAGGACGGCAGGAACCTGCTTGCCGGCACCAAGCGCGCTGCCAACATCCTGGCTGCCGAGGAGAAGAAGAAAACATTGGTCGCCGATGGCGTTGAGCCAGCGCTATTCCGCGAAGACGCGGAAAAGAAACTGTTTGCAGCGGTGAATCAGGCCGAGAAGGAAGCTGGACAAGCGATTCAAAACGAAGATTTTTCCACCGCCATGCTGTCGCTTAGCGTTTTGCGTGAACCGGTTGATTCATTCTTTGAAGGCGTTCTCGTGAATGATGAGGACCAGGCCGTGCGCGCCAACCGCCTGGCGCTGCTTGCTCGCATCCGCGCCGCCACCGACCAGGTCGCCGATTTTTCAAAAATCGTCGGCTGACGGCCCAAAAATTGCCGATCCGAAGCTGCCGCGCCTCGTAAGGCGCGGGCGCGCTTCGACAATTTCATCGCCCGAAATTTAATGCGCCGGAGCCGGCTTACGGTCATATGAAGATGACCTCCACGTGGGAGAACCAATGCATGTCGCCCAGAAGTGTGCAGCGGTTCTGGGACAACGACATGCATCAAGCAAAGACTTAAAAGCGCGTCGCCTGAATCCGTTTCAGCGTGACGCGCATTAAGACGTTCCCCAACCATGGAGGCATGCCATGAATTCCGTTCACGATACCGAATTGACTGAAGAGACCCCGGCCGCCGCCGAGGGCATCGTATCCGCTTCCGAAGGCATCCTCGACCATGCCGCCGCCGCGGCGATCGAAGCCGCGGAGCCGTCTGAAGACGACGAGGAAGAATCCCGCGACGAAGACGCCGATGCGGAAGACACTGCCTCGGACGAAGACGAGGATGGCGAGGACGGCGACGAAGACGAAGACGAAGATGATGAAGACGCCGGCGAAGCCAAGGCATCGGCCGACGACGAGGATGAAGACGGCGAGGACGACGAGTCCGACGATGATGACAAGGAAGAAGCGGCCTGAGCCGTTCGCCGCTTGAAAGGAAAGAGGGACGACGCGGCAGGCGTCGCCCCTTCTTTGTCGGTCCTCACGGGCTGCCGCGTGGTCAGCCTACATTGCCTTGCTGAAGCGCGGCAATATCGGGGCTTCTTGCGGTTGAGCTTGTGGTTGGGCTTGCGGCTGCGTCTGGTCGTCTGGCGCCTCCGCCGTCGCGGCGGCCTTTTTGTCGGTCGCTTTGGTGTCGCCGTTGGGAGCAGCCGCGGCCGTGCCGTTCGGAGGTGTCGCCGCAGCCGGCGCGGTGTCGTTTGCCGGTGTCGCGGCCGCGGGCGCGGTGGACTTGGCTGAGGCGGTCGCCGCTGGCGTCGCGGGGGCGCCGCCGACGGTGCCGCCGCGAATGATCATCGGCGCCTGCGCGTGTCTCTGCCCGGATTTCTCCGGGATCGCGGCCACCTTCTCATCGGTGACGGCTGGCACCGGCTCGCCGAGCGCCACCACGGATGGCGTGGAAGCCGCGGAGACCTTGCCGGGCTCGATCGCGGCCGGCCTGACCACGGATGGCGTCGATGTCGAAACGCCGAGCACCACGATGGACGAAGCCTGCGCCGGACCGGCCGTCGCCAAAAGGCCGATACCGACCGTTGCCAGAGCGATTCCAGGAAATGTGTGTAACGGCTGGGCTCGGCGACTTCGCCGTAGCCAGCCATGCGGAATTGCGTCAAAGCAAGGCATACGCATCACGATAACTCCCCGAGCCCAACAACCGGAAATCCGCAGCCTAGTGACGGCCAATTGATGCCGGCTTGCATCGAAACTTAACATTTTAGGGATTGATAAATCGCCAATACCCGCCCTTGCCCCTCGTTCCATGCCGTATTACGGGACCGGCGTGTTCAGGAACGGTGGTGAATTTGGCTGAGATACTTGCCGTCGGCGAGGCGATGGAGCGGGCGCTGGCGCTGCTCGAAGGCGGCGATGTCGTCGCCATCCCGACCGAGACCGTCTACGGGCTGGCGGGCGACGCCACCAACGGCGTTGCCGTGGCGCGTATCTTCGAGGCCAAGGGCCGCCCACGCTTCAATCCGCTGATCGCCCATGTCGCCGATCTCGCCATGGCAAGCCGCATCGCCGACTTCGATCCGCTATCGGCGAAACTGGCCGAGACCTTCTGGCCGGGCCCGCTGACGCTGGTGCTGCCGCAGCGCGCGGAAAACGGCATCCATCCGCTGGTCACCGCGGGGCTGGACACCATCGCGCTGCGCATGCCCAGGGGCTTCGGCGGCGAGCTGATCGCGCGGCTCGGCCGGCCACTCGCCGCGCCCAGCGCCAATTCCTCCGGCAGGATCAGCGCCACGACGGCGGAAGCCGTGGCCGCCGATCTCGGCGAGAGGATCAGGCTGGTGGTCGATGGCGGCGCGACGCCGGTCGGTCTGGAATCGACCATCGTCAAGATCGAGGGCGGCAAGCTGACGCTGCTGAGGCCTGGCGGCATTGCCGCTGATGAGATCGAAGCCGTTGCCGGGATAAAACTGCTGCGCGGCGCCGCCGGCATCGAGGCGCCCGGCATGCTCGCCTCGCATTACGCGCCGGGCGCAGCGATGCGGCTCAACGTCGGCAAGATCGCCAGCGGCGAGGCGCTGCTCGCCTTCGGCCGAGATCGCGCCGAAGGCTGGCAGGATGCGGCCGCGGTGCGCAATCTTTCCGAGGCGGGCGATCTGCGCGAGGCGGCCACGAATCTGTTCGCCTATATGCAGGCGCTCGACCGCAGCGGTGCCGCCGTCATCGCCGTCGAGCCGATCCCGCAAGACGGCCTGGGCGAGGCGATCAACGACCGGCTCGTCCGCGCCGCCGCCCCGCGTGACAAGATCGCCTGAGCGCCATAGGTTCTGCGCATGAACGATCTGACCGACGACCAGCCCTTCGAGCTCGATCCCGCCCTTATCGACCGCTTCGCGGCCATCGTCGGCGAGAAATACGCGCTGCGCGATCAGCCTGATATCGCGCCCTACATCACCGAGCGGCGCGGCCTCTGGCATGGCCGGACATCCCTGGTGCTGAGGCCAGGCAGCGTCGAGGAAGTGAGCCGCATCATGCGGCTCGCGACCGAGACCGGAACGCCCGTTGTGCCGCAGAGCGGCAACACCGGCCTGGTCGGCGCCCAGGTGCCGGACAAGTCCGGGCACGACATCGTGCTGTCGTTGTCCAGGCTGAACCGCATCCGCGAGATCGATGTGCTGTCGAACACGGTCACCGCCGAGGCCGGCGTCATCCTGCAGACGCTGCAGGAAGCGGCCGACGCCGCCGGCCGGTTGTTTCCGCTGTCGCTTGCCGCGCAAGGCTCCTGCCAGATCGGCGGCAATCTTTCTTCGAACGCCGGCGGCACCGGCGTGCTTGCCTATGGCAATGCGCGCGAGCTCTGCCTCGGCGTCGAGGTGGTGCTGCCGACCGGCGAAGTGTTCGACGATCTGCGCAAGTTGAAGAAGGACAACACCGGCTACGATTTGAAGAACCTTTTCGTCGGCGCCGAAGGCACGCTCGGCGTCATCACCGCCGCGGTGCTGAAACTCTTTCCCAAGCCGAAGGGCAGGGAGGTCGCCTTTGCCGGCCTGTCTTCGGCTCAAGCGGCGCTTTCGCTGTTCACCTTGGCGATGGACCGCGCCGGCGCGGCGCTCACCGCCTTCGAGCTGATCGCCAAGAGGCCTTACGACTTCACGCTTCGGCACGGGCAAGGCGTCACGCGGCCGCTGGCCGACGACTGGCCATGGTATGTGCTGATGCAGGTTTCCTCCGGCCGCTCTGAAGAGGACGGCAGGGCGCTGATCGAGGAGATTCTTTCGGCCGGTCTCGAGCAAGGCATCGTCGGCGACGCGGTGGTCGCGGCCAGCCTTGCCCAGGGCGACGCCTTCTGGAATTTCCGCGAGACGCTGCCCGAGTGCCAGAAGCCGGAGGGCGCCTCGATCAAGCACGACATCTCGGTGCCGATCGCCGCGATCCCGGATTTCATCGAGGAGGCGGCTGTCGCGGTCGCGTCCGTCAGCCCCGGCGCGCGCGTCGTCTGCTTCGGCCACATGGGCGACGGCAATTTGCACTATAACATTTCGCGCCCCGAAGGCGGCGACGACGAAGCGTTCCTCGGTCTCTACCGCCCGATGAACAACGCCGTGCACGAGGTCGTGCGCTCCTTCCACGGATCGATATCGGCCGAGCACGGCATCGGCCAGTTGAAGCGCGACGAGCTGATCGCCACCGCGCCGCCGATGGCGATCGACCTGATGCGCCGCGTCAAGGCGGCATTCGATCCGGCCGGCATCATGAATCCCGGTAAGGTTATCTGATCCTTCCAACATCTGGGGGCTGGTCGCATTCCGATAACCATCGGCTCCGATCAGCAAAATTTAACCGACTTTCTTAAGCGCGGCGGTAAGAAGCGAGCGCTAATGTTTCTGCCCATAACGAGGCCGGAAAAACCGGCCCGGAGAGAACCGGAAAACGGCCCTCAGGAGAAACAGGAAGGCATTCGATGAACACTGGACTGAAGCCAGTCTGGGCGGGGCGCAACATGCGTCTCGACCCGTTTCGCCTGCCGCAAATGGTAAGCTATGCCACGCGCGACGACTATGGCGATGTCACCTTCACCATCGATCAGCGCGGCGCCGTCATCCGCCGTATGCTGGAGATGAGCAACCTGCCGGCGATCATCGCGCTGCCCGCCAATGCGTTCCGCGGCGTCGCCGCCCGCGCCATGGAAGATCCGGACGGCAACGTCACGGTGACGCTGGAACTTCTGCACAATGATCCGATGCTTTCGGTGCCGCTTCTGGTCGCCGACGATCTCGACGACGTCGCCGCCGACTGGCGAGCCTGGGCCGACGCCTATCGCCTGCCGATGCTTTTGATCGAGGCCGACGGCATTGCCCGCACGCTGGAAGAATCGCTCGGCGCCGCCATCAAGGCGCTGCCGCCGCAGGAACGCCGCAAGGGCCGTGTCTCCAACATGCGCCGTCCGCGCTTCCTCGCCCGCCGCAGGACCGGCAATCTCGGCCTGCGGCTCGTCATCGGCGGTGAGGAGATTATCGCGCGCGAGTAATAGTCGGCTTCTCACGCTGGCGATTGGCGAAACCGCCGATGACAGCCTTCTTCTCCCCGTCACTATACGGGGAGAAGTGCCCGGCAGGGCGATGAGGGGCGGCGCCGACCTGGCATTTTGGCCACCTCAAACTCGATCCCACGCACGAGCTATATCACCGCTGCAAATTTCACCTTGCCTCCAAGGTTGGCGCTGCCCCTCATCCGGCTGCCGCCATCTTCTCCCCGCATAGTGACGGGGAGAAGGAAGGCTACACCAGCGGCTTCAGCGCCACCCACAGCGCGCCGCCGATCAGTCCCAGAAAGATCAGCCAGCCGACCTGGTTGTTCGATTTGAACAGCTTCAGGCATTGGTCCGGATCGTTGATGTCGAGCCGGATGATCTGGCGCGCCATATGCGCGCCGGCGGCGATCAGTCCGGCTAGCGCCGGCATCGGCACCTGCGCCGAGGCGAAGGCGATGGCGAAGCAGACGAGGGTGCCGCCATAGAGCCCGACCAGCCAGGTCTTGGTGTTGTCGCCGAACAGCCGGGCCGTCGAGCGCACCCCGACGATGGCGTCGTCTTCCTTGTCCTGATGCGCATAGATAGTGTCGTAGCCGATCACCCACAGGATCGAGCCGATATAGAGCATGATGGCGGGGCCATCGAGATCGCCGAACTCGACCGCCCAGCCCATCAGCGCACCCCAGGAGAAGGCGAGCCCGAGCACGAATTGCGGCCAGTTGGTGATGCGTTTCATGAATGGATAGACGGCGACGATGGCGAGCGAGACGATGCCGAGCGGGATGGCGAAGCTGTTGAACTGCAAGAGCACCGCCAAGCCCACCAGCGCCTGGATGACTAGGAACGCCCATGCCTGGCGGCGCGTCACCTTGCCGGCCGGCAGCGGCCGCGAGCGGGTGCGCTCGACCTGGTTGTCGATGTCCTCGTCGACAATGTCGTTGTAAGTGCAGCCGGCCCCGCGCATGGCGACGGCGCCGACAAAGAACAGCAACAGGTACCAGGGTGCCGGCAGCAGCGTCAGCAGCGGATCCGTCGGGCGCGGATAGGCGCTTGCCGCAAGGGCCGCCGACCACCAGCAGGGCCATAAGAGCAATTGCCAGCCGATTGGCCGGTCCCAGCGCGCAAGCTGCGCGTAGGGCCACAGCCAGCGCGGCAGCACCCGGTAGACCCAATGGCCGCTCGGGGCATCGGCGACGCGGCCCTGGGCCGCTTTCGACTGGATGGGTTCCATTGTGCTGGAGTGGCAGCAGCGGCAGGCGGCGTCAAGCGGCCGCGTTGTCGCTCAAGCAGTGAAAACATCGTGACTGGCGAACCACGCTTTTGCGACCTCGATAAAGGCCAGCGCCGCCTTCGGCAGGCGCTGGCGCGTATCATGGGTCAGGATGATGCGCTGCATGGGAAGCGGATCGGAGAGCGGTTTGCAGACCAGCGGCAGGCCGTCATAGCTCCTGTCGCCATGCGGCCTGGTGTAGCTCACCGCCACGCCGAAGCCGTTGGCCACCATGGAACGCTGCAGCTCGAACGAGCTCGTCGATGACTGCGCGATGGGCGACAGGCCGCGGCTGAGGAAAAGATCGAGCATATGCTGCCAGCTGTGCGGCTGGTCGGTGCTGATCAGCGGATGGGCGGCGAGATCCGCCAGGCTGACGGTCCGCTTGTCCGCCAGCACGTGACCGGCCGGCAGCAGCGCGTGCGGCCGAAGCTCATGCAGAAGGACGCGCTTGAAATGCGCCGGCAGGCCGAGATCGTAGGTCAGGCCGAGATCGATGGCGCTGTCGGCCAGTCGTCGTCCGAGCGTCTCGAAGCTCTCGTCGCGGACAATGACGGCAACTGATGGACAGCGCTCGGAGAAAGAGCGGATCAGCGCCGGCGCGAAGTAGGGCGCCAGATCCTCGAAGCAGCCGAGCACCAGCTCGCCGCCGACATCGGCCTCGCGCGATCCGAGCGCGGCCAATTCATCCGCCTCGCCTAGAACCTGCCTGGCCTTCGCCACGGCGCTGCGGCCGAACGACGTCAGCGCGATGCCGCTCCCGCGCTGACGCACGAACAGTTTTTGGCCGAGCGCATCCTCGACATTGTCGATCGCTACCGAGATCGAAGGCTGCGACACATTCAGCGCCCTGGCGGCCATGGTGACGCTGCCATAGCGCGCCACGGCGACGAGATAGCGCAACTGCGTGAGAGTCAAAGCCATAGAGTAAAACTATAAGTGAGATGAGAAGTTATTATTTTACTCGATATTGGGCGCCTGCGATAGTCGGCCATCGATCCCACGGAGAGTGCGATGGCCAACCCAAAAATCGATGCCGGAACGATTGCCGACTACCAGCGCGACGGCGCGGTCTGCATCCGCGGCGCCTTCAAGGACTGGGTCGGCGTCATCGCAGACGGCATCGAGCGCAACATGCAGAACCGCAGCGCCACCGCCTCCGACATCGCCGGCGGCAAGGGCAGCTTCTTCGACGATTACTGCAACTGGGAGCGCATCCCGGAATTCGTCAGGATCGTGCGGGAATCGCCGGCCGCCGAACTGGCGGCAGCCGTCATGCTGTCGCGCAGCGCGCAATTCTTCCACGACCACGTTCTGGTCAAGGAGCCCGGCACGCAGAAGCCGACGCCCTGGCATCAGGACATTCCCTATTATTTCGTCGACGGCAGCCAGACGGTGAGCTTCTGGATTCCGATCGATCCGGTGAAGGAGGCGACGCTCAGGCTGATCGCCGGCTCGCATAGATGGGAAAAGATGGTCCTGCCGGTGCGCTGGCTGAACGACGCCAATTTCTATGCCGGCGAAGGCGACTATCTGCCGGTGCCCGATCCCGACAACGACCCTTCGATGAAAGTGCTTGAATGGGAGATGGAGCCGGGCGACGCCATCCTGTTCGATTTCCGCACCGCGCATGGGGCGCGCGGCAACATGACCTCGGCCAGGCGCCGGGCGCTGTCGCTGCGCTGGGTCGGTGACGACGCGCATTTTGTCGAGCGGCCGGGCCGCACCTCGCCGCCCTATCCGGGCCACGACATGAAGCCCGGCCAGAAACTGCGCGAGGACTGGTTCCCTATCGTCTTCCAGAGCTGAACGGCCCTGCCTCGTCATCCACGGGCGGAGCAAGGAGCGTAGCGACGCAGCGCAGACCCGAGGATCCATGCCGTAACCTTGAAGCGTCGCTACGGTGCAGAATTCTGCTCCGTCGCTGTGCCGGGGAATTAGTTCCTCTGCACAGGGATTTTGACCAGTCGGCTCTGTTTGCGTTGGCAGATGGCATGCGTTGGACTTTGGCCGAAACGCTCTTCGCGATCGTCATTCTAGGGCGGAGCAGGAGCGAAGCTCCGTCGCGCAGACCCTAGAATCCATGCCGTTACCTTAGCCAAGGAGCGCAACGGAGCAAAATTCTGCACCGTGGCGGCGCTTCCAAGTCACGGCATGGATTCTATGGTCTGCGCGCGTCGCTTCGCTCCTTGCTCCGCCATAGAATGACGAGGTTGGGGAAGGGCTAGCCGAACGCGGGACTTATCTTATCCCTCTTGATGCGGGCCATGTTCCCGTGTGCAATCGCCACCAAAACGCCAAGACGCCTTGACCCGTCGCTCGCGGACCAATAGCGGGTTCAGGGAGACGATCAGCAAGAGGTGGCCATGAACGTTCTTCTTCTCGGCTCGGGCGGCCGCGAACATGCGCTTGCCTGGAAGATCGCCGCCTCGCCGCTGCTGACGAAGCTTTATGCCTCGCCCGGCAATCCCGGCATCGGCGGCGTCGCCGAACTGGTCAAGCTGGATATGTCCGACCATTCCACTGTGGCCGCCTTCTGCCAGGAAAAGAAGATCGATCTCGTCGTGGTCGGTCCGGAAGGCCCGCTGGTGGCCGGCATTGCCGATGACCTGCGCGCCTGGGGCATCCGCGTCTTCGGCCCGTCCAAGGCGGCGGCGCGGCTCGAGGGCTCGAAAGGTTTCACCAAGGACCTGTGCGCGAAATTCAACATCCCGACCGCCGCCTATGGCCGCTTCGGCGACCTCGCCTCGGCCAGGGCCCATGTCGAGAAGACGGGCGCGCCGATCGTCATCAAGGCCGACGGGCTCGCTGCCGGCAAGGGCGTCACCATCGCCATGACGCTGGAAGAGGCGCTCGCCGCGCTCGAGGCCTGTTTCGAAGGCGCTTTTGGCGCCGCCGGCGCCGAGGTGGTCGTCGAGGAGTATCTGACCGGCGAGGAGGCGAGCTTCTTCTGCCTGTGCGATGGCACCACCGCGCTGCCCTTCGGCACGGCGCAGGACCACAAGCGCGTAGGCGACGGCGATACCGGTCCGAACACCGGCGGCATGGGCGCCTATTCGCCGGCGCCGGTGATGACGGCGGAAATGACCGAGCGCACCATGCGCGAGATCGTCGAGCCGACCATGCGCGGCATGACCAATATCGGCTCGCCTTTCGCCGGCATCCTGTTCGCCGGACTGATGATCACCGACCAGGGCCCGAAGCTGATCGAATACAATACCCGCTTCGGCGATCCAGAGTGCCAGGTGCTGATGATGCGGCTGAAGGACGATCTGCTGGTCCTGCTCAATGCCGCCGTCGACGGCCAACTCGCGCATATGTCGGCGCGCTGGAGCGGCGAGGCGGCGCTCACCGTGGTGATGGCGGCGAGGGGCTATCCGGGAACGCCGGAGAAGGGCTCGGTCATCCGCGGCCTGGAGCAGGCGGAAGGCGAGGGGGCGGAGATCTTTCACGCCGGCACCGCCATCAATGGCGGCGCGCTGGTCGCCAATGGCGGCCGCGTGCTCAACGTCACGGCAACCGGCGCCACCGTCGCGGAGGCCCAGAAGAAGGCTTATGCGGCGGTCGACCGTATCGACTGGCCGCAGGGCTTCTTCCGCCACGACATCGGCTGGCGCGCCATCGAGCGCGAGAAGGCCGGCGCCAAGTGAATGAAAGTCTGACGCTTTTACCCAATACTCAACACGGTCATACGAGCAAGGACGCCACGGATGATTGCCGATGAAGAACTCGATCTACTACGATTGCTGCCCACCGCAGGCGACCGTTGTTGGGCGTTCAACGCCTTGCCGCAAGTGAAGCAAGAAAAATGGCGCATCTATCGACGTATCAAGTTCCTGAGCGACCATCTCGGCATCAATCCTGAGAATGCGAAGATCGAAACTTACGGCTATTTCTACAACCGAGGGAATCGCGAGGCGGCCAAGCTCAACGCGCACCCGAAGGAGGGCAAGGGCGACATATACGCCCGCCCAGACAAGTCAATGAAGCTGGTCGACGACAAGACCGTCATCGACTTCTGATCGGCCTGAAGCGGGCCGCTGACGCCGGAACTTCGCTGATCAGGCGGCCTTGCTCCTGCCGCCCTTGCGCGCCCAGGCCGGCAGCCAGTCGCCGTGAGCGGCGATGAGGTCGTCGACCAGTGACCAGATCTGGTCGAGGTCGAGCTCGGCCGCCGTGTGCGGGTCCATCATCGCCGCGTGGTAGATGTGCTCGCGGTTTTCGCTCATCAGCGCCCGCACCGTCAGTTCCTGAACGTTGACGTTGGTGCGGATCAGCGCCGTGAGCTGCGGCGGCAGCTCGCCGATATAGGTCGGCTGGATGCCGGAGGCATCGACCAGGCACGGCACTTCCGCCGCGCAGTCGAAAGGCAGCGAGGTGATGCAGCCATTGTTGCGGACATTGCCGTAGATCACCGACGGCTCGCCGGTCCACACCGAATTCATGATCGAGGAGGCGTATTCCTTGGATTGCTCGACCTCGATGCGGTCGGCCGAGCGATAGGCCTCCGCTTGGCCCTTCCAGCGCTCGATCTGCTCGATGCAGCGTTTTGGATATTCGTCGAGCGGAATGCCGTATTTCTCGATCAGGTCGCCGCGCCCGTCCTTGATGAAATAGGGCGTGTATTCGGCGAAATGCTCCGAGCTTTCGGTGACGAAATAGCCGAGCCGGGTCAGCATCTCGTAGCGCACCTTGTTCGGGCAGCGCGGGTTCCAGCCCGGCTTCGGCGCCCGCCCTTCGCGATAGGCGCGGACGAGATCCGGATAGAGGTCGCGATAGGACCCGTCCGGCTGGCGATGCTCGAACTTGAGATAGAAGGCCATGTGATTGATGCCGGCCGAGCGGTAGCGGATCTCCTCATAGGGAAGGTCGAGATCGTGCGCCAATTCCATCGCCGTGCCCTGCACCGAATGGCAGAGCCCGACCTGCCTGATCGTGGGGTACTTCTCGGCGATCGCCCAGGTGTTGATCGCCATCGGGTTGACATATTGCAGCATGATCGCTTCCGGGCAGACGGCGAGCATGTCCTCGCAGATCTTCCACAGATGCGGCACGGTCCTTAAGCCCCGCATGATGCCGCCGACGCCGAGCGTATCGGCGATCGTCTGGCGCAGGCCGTATTTCTTCGGCACCTCGAAATCGGTGACGGTGCAAGGCTCGTAGCCGCCGATCTGGAAGGCGACGACGACGAAGTCGGCGCCGGAGAGCGCCTTGCGCTGGTCGGAATAGGTCTCGGCCTTGGCCTTCACGCCGAGCGTCGCGATCAGCTTGTTGACGACGATGGCGCTTTCTTCCAGACGTTGCGGGTTGATGTCCATCAGCGCGATCGTCGCGCCCGACAGCGCCGGCCGCTGCAGCACGTCGCCGACGATGTTCTTCATGAACACCGTCGAGCCGGCGCCGATGAAGGTGATCTTGGGGTTTCTTGCCACTGTGAGCCTCCGGCACTTTTCTAAGCCACGTCGAAAGCGGCCCTGACAAGCCGTTCGGTGTAGGCGGTCTTGGGATTGGTGAGGACCTCGTCGACGGGGCCCTGCTCGACGATCTTGCCGTGCTGCATGACGATGACGCGGTGACACAGCGCCCGCACCACCTTGAGGTCGTGCGAGATGAAGAGATAGCTCAGGCCGCGCTCGTCCTGCAGCTTGCGCAACAGGTCGATGATCTGCGCTTGCACCGAAAGGTCGAGCGCCGATGTCGGCTCGTCGAGCAGGATGAATTCCGGCTCCAGCGCGATGGCCCGCGCGATCGCGATGCGCTGCCGCTGGCCGCCGGAGAATTCATGCGGAAACCGCGACAGGATATCGCCGGGCATGCCGGCGCTGACCAGCGCTTCGCGCACCCGCTCGATGCGCTCGCGCCGTGTCGCGCCTAACCTGTTGACCACCAGCCCTTCCTCGATGATCTGGCCGATCGTCATGCGCGGGTTGAGCGAAGAGAACGGATCCTGGAAGACGATCTGCATGCGCGAGCGCAGCGGCCGCATCTCGGCCCGCGACAGGCTCTCGATCGGCTTGCCGTCGAAGCGGATTTCGCCGCGCTTGGCGTCAAGCAGCCGAAGCAGCGCCTGGCCGAAGGTGGTCTTGCCGGAGCCGGATTCGCCGACCAGTCCGAGCGTCTCGTGGCGGCAAAGCTTCAGGTCGAGGTCGTCGACGGCGACCAGTTCGCGCCAGTCGGGCTTGAGGAAGTTGCCGTGGCGCAGCGTGAAGCAGACGCGCACGCCATTGGCCTCCAGGATGGTGCCGGAGCCCTCGGGCAGCGCTTTCGGCCGTCCGCGCGGCTCGGAGGCGAGCAGCCGCTGCGTATAAGGGTGCTGCGGATCGGCGAAGAGCCGTTCGGTGACGTTGTGCTCGCGCATCTCGCCATGCTGCATGACGTAGACGTAGTCGGAGAACTTGCGCACCACGGTCAGGTCGTGCGTGATCAGGATCACCGCCATCCGCAGTTCCTTCTGCAGGTTGCGGATCAGGTTCAGTATCTGCGCCTGCACCGTGACGTCGAGCGCCGTCGTCGGTTCGTCGGCGATCAGCACGTCGGGCTCGTTGGCCAAAGCCATGGCGATCATCACGCGCTGGCGCTGTCCGCCGGAGAGCTGATGCGGATATTGCTTGAGCCGCGCTTCCGGCTCGGGGATTTGGACATGCCGCAAAAGTTCGAGCGCCCGCGCCCAGGCTTGCCTGCGGCTCACCTTGCGATGCACCCTGATCGCCTCGACGATCTGGCTGCCGACCGTGTAGATCGGGTTCAGCGAGCTCATCGGCTCCTGGAAGATCATCGAGATGCGGTTGCCGCGCAGCTTGCGCCGGGCGCGCTCGGAGAATTTCAGGACGTTCTGCCCGTGATAGTCGACGCTCGACCGCGCCGAGACCGTCGCCCGCCGCGACAGCAGCCCCATCACGGTGCGCGCCGTCACCGATTTGCCGGAGCCGGATTCGCCGACGATCGCGATCGTCTCGCCGCGATAGAGCTGGAACGAGACGTCCTTGACCGCCTCGACGATGCCGTGCTCGACCTTGAAGGCGACCTCGATGTTGCGGGCGTCGATGACGGGCTGGTCATGGCGGCCATTGTGATCGTGCCTGACGGCTGGAGCGAAGGATTCGGCTAGCGCGACGGTTGTCATCCAACCACCTCAATAAGGATCGACGGCATCGCGCAGGCCGTCGCCCAGCGCGTTGAAGGCAAAGACGGTGACGAGCACGAAGCCGACCGGCGACAGGATCCAGGGATAGGTGCCGATGACCGAGTAGGTCGCGGTGTCCTGCAGCATCAGGCCCCAGGAGATCAGCGGCGGCTTCACCGCAAAGCCGAGGAAGCCGAGGAAGGATTCCAGAAGCACCACAGTCGGGATCGCCAGCGTCACGGCGACGATCACGTGGCTCATCACATTGGGGAAGATGTGCTGCATGATGATGCGCCGGTCGGTGGCGCCGACCGCCATGGCGGCGCGCACATAGTCGATCCGCGCCAGCGCCAGCGTCTTGCCGCGCACCTCGCGCGACATCTGCGCCCAGCCCAGCGCCGACATGACGATGATGACGAAGGCGAGGAAGACGTTGGTCGGCGCGGTGACCGGTATCAGCGTCGTCAGCGCGAGATAGAGCGGCAGTTGCGGGAAGGCGAGCACAAGCTCGACGAAGCGCTGCGTCCAGACGTCGAACCGGCCGCCGAAATAGCCGGAGGCCATGCCGACGCTGGTGCCGATGACGGTGATGATGAAGACGACGGTGAGCGCGATCATCAGCGAGACGCGCGAGCCATGGATGGCGCGCGACAGCACGTCGCGGCCGAACTTGTCGGTGCCGAGGAAATGTACCGGCTGGCCGTCCATCGAGCCGAAGAAGTGCCGGTTCGCCGGGACGAGCCCGAGGAGCTTGTAGGGCGCGCCCTCGACGAAGAAGCCGAGCAGGCGCGGATGGTCATAGTCGGGGCCGAGGATCGGCTGGAAGGTCACCGGGTCGAGGTCGGTCGATTCTGCCAGCGCATAGATCCTGGGACGCGCGATGAAATTGCCGTCCTTGTCGTGGAAGCTTGGCACCTCCGGCGGCGCGAAGGCGATATCGGTCGCCTTAGGGTCCAGAGGCGCCAGGAATTCCGCGAAGACCGCCATCAAAAGCAGCAGCACGACCAGGCAAAGTCCGGCCATGCCGGTCCAGGAGCGCTTCAGCCGGCGCCAGACCAGCGCGATGTAGCTTTCATTGCCGTGCGCGGGCTCAGCAACGGCGACGCCTTCGGCCGGCATTGGTGGGGGTGAGGGATCGCGCGCCAGCATCTAACGCTCTCCGAACTGGCGCACGCGCGGATCGAGCAAGGCGAGCAGCATGTCGGCGATTATGTTGCCGACGATCAGCGTTGCCGACAGCACCATCATGAAGGTGGCCGTCACATAGACGTCGCCCACCGCCATCGACCCGACGATCGCGGGGCCGACGGTCGGCAGCGCGAAGATGATCGCAGTCTCGATCTCGCCGGTCAGCATGTAGGGCAGCACCACGCCCTGATACATGACCAAAGGGTGCAGCGCGTTTGGCACGGCATGGCGCATGACGACGGCGCCGCCGGTCAGACCCTTGGCCTTTGCCGTCTCGACATATTGGGCGTTGAGCGTGTCGAGCAGGTTGCCGCGCATGACGCGCATATTGTAGGCGAGCCCGCCGAAGGTCGCGATCGCCACGACCGGCCAGACATGCTTGACGAGGTCGACGAATTTCGCCCACGACCATGGCGCGCCGCCATATTGCGGCGAGAAGAACGAGCCGATCTCCGACACGTTGAACTGGAAGACCAAGAGATAGACGATGATCAGCGCCATCAGGAAGCGCGGCACCGTCATGCCGAGGAAGGAGATGGCCGAAAGTGTGGAGTCGATCCAGGAATATTGCCGGGTCGCCGCCCATATGCCGAAGCTTATGCCGAGCACCGAGGCGAGCAGGTGGCAGACCAGCGCCAGAAGCAGCGTGCGCGGCAAGCGCTCGCCGACCACGTCGGCAACCGGCTTGTTGTAATAGAGGCTATAGCCGAAATCGCCGCGGGTGACGATGCCGCCGATCCAGTTGAGATACTGGACGGGCAGCGGCTTATCGAGGCCATGCTCCTTCCGATAGGCCTGCGCCTGCGCTTCGGCCTCGGCGTAGGAGGCTCCGCCCTGGTTGATCAACTGCGAGCGGATATAGTCGGCATAGTCGCCGGGCGGCGCCTGGATGATGGCGAAAGTGACGAGGCTCAAGATGGCGAGGACGGGAAGCGCCGACACTATGCGCATGAGCAGGAATCGCAGCATGGACGGTCCGCTTCCTTTGTCTGGCCGGTCGCTCCCTCGGGTGCGTTCGGAGGTTCTATTTGTCCGGCCGCGCCGCGGCGCGGCCGGACGTCTCTTCGTCAGGGAGGTAAACCTTACATCGGACCCTTGTCACCCGGTTTGCCGGGGAGCTCTTCCGGGTACAATTCATACTTGGCCTGCTTGTCGGCCGCGACGAAGATGCGTTCGCGGACGATCGAATCCTCGGCCCAGTTGAACATGAAGATCGGCGTTCCCTGCGGGATGTTCGAGAAGCGCTTGTTGATGATCAGCGCGCCCGGATATTCCGTCAGGCCGACATTGTAGACGTTTTCCGTCGAGATCTTCTGGAATTGCCTCATCAGATCCGCGCGCTGGTCGTTGTCCTGCGTCGTGACGAACTTGTTGACAATGTCGACGAGGTCCTTCTCGAACGGCATCAGATCGACTTCGCCGCTTTCCGGCGCGCGATGGTTCCAGCTGGTTTTCGGGCCGACGGGAGCGAGTTGCTCCGTGTTCTGCACGACTGAGGTGAGCTCCTGGTCGTTGCGCCGGATCAGCCAGTCGAAGCGGCCGGAATATTGGATCGCGTCGCGCTGCGTGCCGTTGACCCCGTTGAGCACGACCCTCAAGCCCAGTTTCTCCATCTGCGCCACGACGCCTTCGGCAAGGCTCTTGTCGGTGGTGTAGTCGTTGTTGACCAGCATCACGATCTCGACATTCTTGCCGCCGGCGGTGCCGGCCAGGAAGTTCACGAAGGGATAGTAGACGGTCGACTTGCGGTCATAGAAGCTGGTGCCGGAGGAGAAGCCGCCGGGATAGATGGCGGTGAACGGTCCCTTGACCAGCGAATCGCCGAGCGCCTTGCGGTCGACCGCCATAGTGACGGCCTTGCGGAAATCCTCGTTGCGGTTCAATTCGCGGATCGCCTGGCCGCGCTCGTCCGGGTTGCCCCAGCCATTGGCGGAAAAGTTCATACGCAGATTGTAGCCGATCAGTCGCGGGCCGAAGGCGAGGCGCGCAGGTGCATTCTTGTCAGCCGCGCGCTTCAGCGAGGCGACGAAATTCTCCGGTTGTTCGAGGTTGGAAAAGTCGCCCGAACCCGCCACAGCCTGCACGTCTCGATCGGCCCAGGTCGAGAGCTTGTATTGCAGCTCGTTGAGATAGGGCAGCTGGTTGCCCTTCTCGTCGACCTTCCAATAGTAGGGGTTGCGGCGCATCACGATGATGTCGTCCGGCCGGTATTCGACCGGCACCCAGGCGCCCATTACCGGCAGGTTCATGTATTCCGGCGGGAAGGCGTTCTTGAACTGGTCGTAGGTGTTCTTCGAATATTTCGGATGCTGCGGCTTGAGGATATGCGCCGGGCCGGGGCAGAAGGTGCCGTAGGCCATCGCGTAGAGATACTGTCGCGGGAAGGCCTCCTTGAAGGTCCACTCGACGGTGTAGTCGTCGACTTTCTTGAGCGTCGTGCCAACGCCGAAGGTTTCCGGTGTCGCGCCGTTGAGCGGCGAGACGTTCGGATCGACCACTTCGTCGTCCCAGTAGAACATGACGTCGTCGGCGTTGAAGGGCACCCCGTCCGACCATTTGGCGCCTTCGATCAGATGCATGGTCAGCTTGTGGCCGTCGCTCGACCAGTCCCAGCTCTTGGCAAGGTTCGGCAGCGGCTCGGTGTCCTTCGCCTCGACCTGGAACAGCGGCGCCGTGCGCGTCAGGCATTCGGAGAGGCCGATATCGATGCCGCCCCAGCCTTGCGTCTGGCCGGCGCCGTAGTTCCAGCCCTCCGGCCGGCCGCCGATGACATGGCGCATCGTATCGCCATAGACGCCCGTGCCGTCCGTCATGTTGGCGGTTTTGAAGACCAGCGGCTCCTTCGGCAGCCTGTCCTTCACGGGCGGCAGCTTGCCGGTCTTGACGTATTTCTCCGTCACCCAGTCCGGCTCGTGATATTCGGGCAGCGCCTTGAACTCCAGGATGGAGTCGCGCGCCACATAGTGGATCTTGCCCTCGGCCGGAAACGTCGCCGGCTCGGGCGGGATCGTCGGCTCGGATGCGAAGGCGTGTGCCGGAACGGCAACGCTCAGCGCCAGTCCGGCGGCAAAGCCAATTTTGCGTAAGGTCCTCATCGTCTCCTCCCAGTTGTTTGGACGCCTGCTGCTGCCCGCCTCTTGTTCTGGACGGCTGATTTGGCGGACGTGCCTCCTGCACGTGCGCCTGCCATCTCAGCCGGCCTGTTTGAGTGCCGCCTTTTCGGCGCGCAATTCCTCGATCGAGCGTACGCTTCGCCGCGCCGCGCCCGCCCATTCGCGTGTCTTGACCTTGGATTTCGAAAGCCGCTCCTTTGCTGCCGGAACGGCATCTGCGTATTGGGGCAGCCAGGCGGCCTGGGCGACGACCATCTCGTCCACCATCTGCCAGACCTCCTCCGGCGTCGACACCGCGCCGACCAGCGGGTCGTGCAGCACCGCGAGCTTCAAGAGGTCGATGTCGCCGGCGATCGCGGCATGCACCGCCATTCTCTGCACGTTGATCGAGGCCATGCAGGTGGCCGCGCACGCCTCCGGCAGCGTGATGCCCGCGGCCATGTTGATGCCGAAGCGGTCGACGAAGCCGGGCGATTCGATGATGGCGTCCTGCGGCAGGTTGGCGATCACGCCGTTGTTCTTGACGTTGAAATGGCCGCGATAGACGCGGTTGGTCTCCAGCGCCTCGAGGATGTGGCTGGCATGCTCGTTGGAGCGCTTGGCCGGGTCGATCGGCTTCGACGCCGCTTCGAGGAATTGCGGATATTCCGTCTCGAACCAGTTGCGGGTTTCGGTCGAGTAGCGCAGATAGCCGCCCGTCTCGCCATGGATCCAGTCCGACATGTCGATCCAGCGCGTGATCTCGTCGGGGCGCTTGCGGTACCAGGGCAGATATTCGGATAGGTGGCCGTTGCTTTCGGTCGAATAGACCCCGAAACGCTTCAGCACGTCGATGCGAAGCTTCTCCTGTTTCGAATAGACCGGATGGGCCTCGAAGGCGGCGACCAGCTCGTCCTTGCCGATCGGCCGGCCGTTCAGCCGCAACTCGATGAACCAGGTCTGGTGGTTGATGCCGGAACAGACATAGTCGAGCTCCTTGGGCGACTTGGCGCCGAGCACTTCGGCGATCTGTTCGGCGCCGTGCTGGACGCCGTGACAGAGCCCGACCGTGTCGACCTTGCCGTATTCGATTGCTGCCCAGGTGTTCATCGCCATCGGGTTGGCGTAGTTGAGGAACCTGGCGCCGGTTTCCGCGACCTCGCCTATGTCCTTGCAGAAGTCGAGGATCACCGGAATGTTGCGCTGGCCGTAGAGGATGCCGCCAGCGCAGATCGTGTCGCCGACGCATTGGTCGATGCCATATTTCAGCGGGATGCGGATGTCGTCGGCATAGGCTTCGAGGCCACCGACGCGCACGCAGCTGATGATGTAGCGCGCCCCCTCCAGCGCCTGGCGGCGGTTCGTGGTCGCCGTCACTTTGGTCGGCAAATTGTTCGCTTCCACGATCCTGTCGAGGATCGCCTTGATCATCCCGAGATTGTGCTCGCTGACATCGGTCAGCGCGAATTCGATGTCCTTGAACTCCGGGACGCATAGAATGTCGGTGAACAGCTTCTTGGTGAATCCGACGCTGCCGGCGCCGATAATAGCGATTTTGAAGCTCATCACCTTCACCTCGATCCAATCAAATGCTAGGCAAGGAGCAGCAAGGGAGGATATGGCCGCCGCCCAACGGCGTGCGTGCCATTCAAGCCGGAAATCCGGCTTTTTCTCCTCCCGCCCGCTCCTCGACCGCGGGTCTTTCGCGTTCTGAGAAGCCGGATTATGCGCTTATTCGCCGGCGCGGCCAGAGAAGGATTATGCTTTCGAGGGTAATTTTGTGCTGCGAGACCTGATCGCCAATGGAAAGTTGATGCGCACGATCTCGCTGCCGCGCGGCCGCCAGCGCCTGCATGCCATGCCGACCAGCACCGGCTATGAGGTGCGCGAGGACGAGACCTATGACTGGGACGGGCGAAGGCGTGGCCAGACGCCGTTCACCGTGCTCCAGCACACGATCAGCGGCACCGGGCAGTTGCGCTACGAGGGCCGCAACTATCGCCTGCAGGCGAACGACACGCTGCTGGTGCTGGTGCCGCACAACCATCGCTACTGGTTGGCCAAGGGCGACCGCTGGGAATATTTCTGGATTTCGATGAACGGCGAAGAGGCGCTGCGCATCCACAAATCCATCTTAAGCGTCTCCGGTCCCGTGTTCCGGCTGCAGCCGGCGACCATCGATCACCTAGCAGATTGCAGTCTCCGCCTCATCAAGGGTGCCGCTTCGCCCGGCGCCGCCTCTGCGGTCGCCTACGAGGCGGCGATGGCGCTCTACGACGATGTCTTCGGCTCGCACGCTTTCGCGGAAAAGCAAAGCGCCATGCAGCCGGTCATCGACCACATCAACGCCAATCTCGACAAGCCGCTGCCGGTGACGGAGCTGGTCGAGATCAGCGGCCTCAGCCGCGCCCATTTCTCGCGCTGCTTTGCCGAGAGCGAGGGCTTGCCGCCGGCCGAATTCGTGTTGCAGCAAAGGCTGCAGCGCGCGGCGAAGTTGCTGACCAAAGCCGATTTCCTGCCGGTCAAGGAAGTCGCGATGCTGTGCGGCTTCGAGGACGCGAATTACTTCTCCAAGGTGTTTCGCCGTTGCTACGGCATCACGCCGACGCAGTTTCGCACGACCGGCATGTATGCCAGCCTGGGCAACCATCGCTGATGGTATCTAGAATGATCAGCGGCGGGACCGATCGGGTGTCGTCGATGCGGTGCTGACCGGGTCGGCAGCGGCGAAGGCTGCGTCAAGCTGTTCAGGCGTGCGCTGCCCGGCCCGCTTCCAGGCGACATATTGGACGATGCCGAAACCTGGGCGCTGCGGCACCGTCTTCACCACCGGCATGCGGAAACCGTCGCGGAATTTGTTCCAGCGCGCGCCGAGGACCGCGACCAGTTCCTCGACGGTCGGCGGCGTCGCGACATCGGCGTAGGTGATGGTGACCTTGCCGGCGAGGCCCGCTTCGCGCGGGATCGGCACCGGGATCGAGGCGAGGTAATCCGGCGGCACATCGATCAGCCCGCCGACGGCCCATTGCCGGCGCAATTCTTCCGCCTTCATCGGCGCGACGCTGACGTCGATATCGTTGGGCGTGCCCGGCACGCGATAGGGGCACCTGAAGCGGCCGCAATTCGCCTTCGCGGAAAACTGCCAGAGCGCGTAGCCCTGCCAGTTGCCCATCGGGAAATGCACCTCGATGTCCGGCTTGTAGCGCGCGTACCAGAGCGGCAGCCGTGACAAGAGCCGGTAAGTGTAGCGGTTGTCGGCGATGTACTGGGCGGTCTTGCCGTTCGAGTAGAGCACCGGGAAGCGGCCGAGCCGCCTGTGCACCTGACGCACGAATTCTTCCGCGTCCTCGAGCGACATCCATTGCGTCGGGTCGATGCCCTCGATGTCGAGGGCAATCAAATCGTCCGGCGCCGGCTCGGCGAAATCGACGAAATTGTTGGCCTGCTCGACAGGATTGCCGGGACGGGCAAGGTGATAGGCGCCCCATTTCAGGCCGAGCGCCTTGGCCACCACCTTGCGCGTCTGGAACAGCTCGCGCGTCACCGCGTATCGCTTCCACAGTGCCTTGCAGAGTTTGATGTCGGTCTCGCCGCCGAAGCAGAAATAGGGCGGCGGCAGCCCGTCGGAGGCCTTGTTGATGAAGCCGACGACGCGCTTGTCGGTGGCAAGCTGCGCCCAGTCGATTGCGTTGTACTCGTAGGCGTCGATCACCAGCGCCCGGTCGGCATTCTTCCACGGCTCGGAGAAATCCGAGGCCTTTGCCGCCGTGCCCAGCGCCATCGCCGCTGCGAGAAGCGCCAGGCGGCGAAGAGGGCGCGCCGGCTTTTTCAATCAGGGTGTCCCCACTGACCAGGGGACGATCCTGAACCGCTATGGTTAAGGAATTGCTTTCAAAGCCGATCGGGTGCTCAGCGCCGGAACAGCGACTGCACCTCGAATGGATCGGGCGCCGGCTCCTGCGGCAGCGTGCCGTCGGCGGCGCGCTTCTTGTGATGCGCCAGCGAGCATTGCGGCGAGCACAATATGCCGCGATCGGTCCAGTAGGCCGGTCCATGCTCGATCTTGCCCTCGTGGTACCAGAACCCCGTGGCCCGGTAAGGGAGGCCGCATTCGATGCAGCGATAGACTTCAGGTATGGCAAGCATGGGAGTTCCCAGTGCACGATGTCTCTCTGGTCTGCCAACGGCAGATAATACCAGTCGGATGTAGTCCGTTATCGCAGAAATTTCGAGAGATTGGATTGTACCCTTCAGTAGCAATCAGCAGCCTTGAAAATTAGCGAAAGCCTTCGCGATTTCGTCATCCACGGGCGGAGCAAGGAGCGAAGCGACGCGCGCAGACCCGAGGATCCTGTGTGTTGGTTCTGGTGTATGGTTGAAGTGGGAAGGAGACCGAGTGGATCCTGGTCGTCCTTTCGGACAGGCCGTGGCATGGCCCGGTCCCTTCCCACCGGTGAACCATCAACCTGAACAGTTGCACGGGGCTGTTCCAAGCAGACCCCGCACCACAGGAAGAGGCGTGGACATGATAATGCAGAACTATGTCGGCTGCGACATCTCAAAGCAGTGGCTGGACTTTTTTGATGAGGCAAGCGGCCGTTTCCGGCGCATCGACAATCAGGCCGACGCGATCGCGGCCTATGTGGCGGGCCTTGATCCCAGTCGGGACTTTGTCGTCATGGAGGCGACGGGGGTGCATGACCGGCTGCTGCGCCATGCGCTGGCCAAGGCCGGCGTGCCGTTCTCGCGGCACAACCCGGCCCATACCCACCACTATGCCAAGTCGACGAGACGGCGCGCCAAGACCGATCCTCTCGATACCAGGATGCTGAGCGACTACGGCCGTCGCTATCACCCTGAGGCCGAGCCGGCGCCGAGCGAAGAAGTCGAGCGGCTTCAATCGCTTGCCGGCCACCGCGATCACCTGGTCAATATGCGGGCAACGGCGAAGAAGCACCTCGCCGAGGCCTTCAATGAGATCGTCATTGCCGATCTGGAAGAAACGATCGCTCACTTCGACACGCGCATCAAGGCGCTCGAGAGCCTGATTGCCGAAGTCATTCGTCAAAACCAGGGCACCGCTCGCGACCATGCGCTGATGGTCTCCGTGCCCGGTGTCTCCAAGGTCGGCGCGCTCTCGCTGCTGGCGCTCCTGCCCGAGCTCGGCCAGCGCTCACCCAAGGCGATCGCCGCGCTCGTCGGCCTTGCCCCGTTCGACAACAAGAGCGGCAAGCTCACACGCAGGAGCCAGATCCAGGGCGGGCGATCACGCGTGCGCCGCGCCCTCTACATGGCAGCCCTCACAGCCATCAGAACCTGTGACCGGTTCAAGTCCTTCTATACCGCACTTGCCGCCCGATCAGGCTCCAAGAAACTTGCTATCATCGCCGTAGCAAGGAAGCTCCTGGTCGTCCTCAACGCCATCATCCGCGACAAAACCGCATTCGCATGAACACAGTTGCCATTCCGTAACGTTGAGGCGGTTTCCACGGTCCAGAATTGTGCTCCGCTGCACCCTTCGCCCGAGGTCACGGAATGGATCCTCGGGTCTACGCGTCCGCTTCGCTCCCGCTCCGCCCGTGGATGACGAAGTTGCAAAATCCGCGTGACAAAGTTTGACGTTTACGTAAAAAGAAGGTGTTGGGCCGGCCCAAAGGCGCATGGCCTCGCTTTGGCTACGCGACTACCATCGGCCGGAACGGAGGAGGAGCAGCAAAATGTATCGCGCACCGGTCGAGGACATCGCCTTCACGCTGAAGCATGTGGCCGGCCTGAAGCCGGCATTGGACGCCGGCACCTTCGGCGATCTCGGCGAGGACCTTGTCGACGCGATCCTTTCCGAGGCCGGTCGCTTCGCCAGCGAGGAGGTGGCGCCGCTCTACAAGATCGGCGACGAGCATGGCGCGGTGCTGAAGCACGCTTCCGTCACCACGCCGCCCGGCTGGAAGGAGCTTTACCGCCGCTGGATCGACGGTGGCTGGAACGCGCTGTCGGGGCCGGAGGAATTCGGCGGCCAGGGCCTGCCCACAATGCTCGCCGTCGCCGCGCTCGAAATGTGGAACTCTGCCGCCATGGCCTTCGGCATCGGCCCGACGCTCACCATGGGCGCGGTGGAAGCCCTCGACAAGCATGCGTCGGAGGATCTCAAGGCGAAGTATCTCGCCAAGCTTGTCTCCGGCGAGTGGATGGGCACGATGAACCTGACCGAGCCGCAGGCCGGTTCGGACCTCGCGGCGCTGCGCACCCGCGCCGAGCCCGCCGGCGACGGCACCTACCGCATCTTCGGCCAGAAGATTTTCATCACCTATGGCGAGCACGATTTCACCGACAACATCGTGCATCTGGTGCTGGCCAGGCTGCCCGACGCGCCGGCCGGCACGCGCGGCATCTCGCTGTTCCTGGTGCCGAAATTCCTGGTCAATGACGACGGCTCGCTCGGCGCCCGCAACGACGTCTTCTGTTCCGGTCTCGAGCACAAGCTCGGCATCCACGCATCTCCGACCTGCACCATGATCTACGGCGACGGTTTTGAGGGCGCGGCCCCGGGCGCGATCGGCTGGCTGGTCGGCGAGGAGAACAAGGGTCTCGCCTGCATGTTCACCATGATGAACAACGCCCGCCTTGCCGTCGGCATGCAGGGCGTGGCGGTGGCCGAGACGGCGACGCAGAAGGCGATCGCCTATGCCAATGAGCGCCTCCAGGGCAAGGCCTCGGATTATGCCGGCTCAGGCATGGCGCCGATCGTCCATCACCCGGACGTGCAGCGCAATCTTTTGACCATGCGGGCGCTGACCCAGATCGCGCGCGCCATCGCCTATTCCTGTGGGCACGCCATCGACAGGGCGCGCGTCGCCGAGGGCGAGGCCGCCGCCACCTGGCGCGACCGCGCCAATCTGCTGACGCCGCTGGCGAAAGCCTTTTCGACCGATGTCGGCGTCGAGGTTGCATCGCTTGGGCTGCAGGTGCATGGCGGCATGGGCTTCATCGAGGAAACCGGTGCGGCGGCGCTTTATCGCGATGCCCGCATCGCCCCGATCTATGAAGGCACCAACGGCATCCAGGCGATCGACCTCGTCTCGCGAAAACTGCCGCTCGGCGGCGGCGAGCATGTGCATCGCTACATCGGCGAACTGAAGGCGATGGCCGACGCGGTGCGCACCTCCAACATCGAGGGTTTTGGGCGCACCGCCGACAATCTCGATCGTGCGCTCGCCGATCTCGACGAAGCGACCCGCTTCCTGCAACGGCTTCTTGCCGACGGCAAGAGCGATACCGCGATGGCCGGCGCAACGCCCTATCTGCGCCTGATCTCACTTGCCGCCGGCGGCGCCTATCTGGCGCAGGGCGGGCTGGCCGACCGCGGCCGAGTTCCGCTTTGCCGCTTCTTTGCCGAAAACCTGCTTGGCGAGACGCGTGCCCTGAAGGAGCGCGTCATCGACGGCGCCGATAGCCTCGCCGCGGCCGGCAAGATGCTGATCTCCGCCTGAACATCCTGGCATTCGAAGGAACCGACCGTGACCGACCATATCCTCATCGAGCGCCGGGGCGCCGTGCAGATCATCCGCATGAACCGGCCGGACAAGAAGAACGCGCTAACGCGCGCCATGTACGCGAAAATGTCGGCCGCTCTTGCCGAAGGCGACGCCGATCCGGCGGTCCGCGTCCATGTCTTCCTCGGCGTCCCCGGCGCCTTTTCCGCCGGCAACGATCTCGCCGACTTCCTCGTCATCGCCGGCGGCGGCGAGGGCGGCAACGAGGTCTGGGATTTTCTCATGGCGCTGGCCAAGGCGGAGAAGCCGATGGTCTCGGGCGTCGACGGCATCGCGGTCGGTATCGGCACCACGCTCAATTTGCATTGCGACCTGACCTTCGCCACGCCGCGCACGCTCTTCCGCACGCCCTTCGTCGACCTCGGCCTGGTGCCTGAAGCCGGCTCGAGCCTGCTGGCGCCGCAAATCCTCGGCCTACAGGGCGCCTTCGCGCTGCTGGGTCTCGGCGAAGGCTTTTTGGCCGAGCGCGCCAAGGCCGCCGGCCTGATCTACGAGGTGGTCGCGGAAGAGGCGCTGGAAGGCGCGGTGCTGGCGGCCGCCAACGAAATCGCCGCCAAGCCGCCGCAGGCGCTGAAGATCGCCCGCGACCTGATGCGTGAGCCGCGCGAGGAATTGATCGCCCGCATCAAGGTCGAAAGCGAGCATTTCCGTGAGCGGCTGAAGTCGGACGAGGCGCGCGCCGCGCTCACCGCCTTCATGACGCGAAAGAAGGCGAGCTGAGGGGATCTAGCGCTGCTCGGCCGCGATTCGAATGCCAAGGGCAATCAGCAGCGTGCCGCTGATTGCTTCGACGGCGCGGCGCACATTCGGCCGGCGCAGCCAGTCGCCGGCCTTGGCGATGATGGTCGCATAGATGGTCAGCCAGGCGAAGGTGATCAGCGCAAAGACGATGCCGAGCAGCAAAAGCGACAGGAAGGACGGCTGACCGGCCGGCACGAATTGCGGCAACAGGCTGGGGAAGAACACCGCTATCTTCGGATTGCTGAGATCGCTGACGAAGCCCTGCCGGAACGCGGCAACCGGGGCGAGCCGCATATGCGGCATGGTCGGTGACCGCGCATGTTGGCTTTGCGCCGGCCAGATTGCTTCACGCAGTGCTTGCATGCCGAGATAGATCAGATAGGCGGCGCCGGCATATTTGACGGCTAGGAAAAGCGGCTCGGAAGCCGTGAGCAAGGCGACCAAACCAGCGCTTGTCGCCAGTGCCCAGATCGTCAGCCCGCAGCCGACACCAAGCGCAGTCAAGATTCCCGCAGAACGGCCGCCGAGCAAGGTGTTGCGGATGGTGATCGCGGTATCCGGACCGGGTGTGACGATCACCACGATAGAGACGCCAAGGAATGCCAGGAAGATTGCCATGCCGAACCTCCGAAGGCCTGAAGCCTTTGCGACAGTATGGCCGGAAATGGCACCAAGCGTAAGGCGAGGCGGCCGGCCAATTTCGCCTAAAGGTTGGTGCAGGGGTGTCAAAGCAATCCGGTTTGCCCTATGTCTCGACGACGCGTGGCGGGGGCTCGTGGAATGGAGGGGACATGATCCGACACGCTGCCGCCGAACCCGCCAGAGCGGTTGGAGGACGTTCACTGACGCATTGAACGCCTCGACATGCTTGCCGATGCCGCAAAGCCGCTGGTGCTGACATTCAGGCTCTGGTGGCGCTTCTGGCCGCAACTGGTCGCCATGGTGCTGTTGGGCATCGTGTTCGGCGACCTGTTCATGCAGATCGCCGCGCGTACCGCCCTTGTCAACCACATGGCGGGGCTCGCCTTGCTGACGCTTGTCGCGCTGACCCAGCTCATCGTCACCGTCGCCATGTTCCAGACGCTGCTGCCGGCTCTGCCGGCGACACGTGCCGCGCAGCAGGCGGCGCGTGGCGAAAGCACAGGCGAACCTCGGACCGGCGGCGCGCGGCTGGCGCGCATGGTCACCGTCGCGCTGCTGCCCTTCTTCGCCTATTACGCCGCCTGGGGCTTTCTCGGCGACACCGTGCGGCAGTATTCGCGCGTCGCGCTCGACATGGCGCCCTTCGGCGAAGGGGCGGGCAACGTTCTCGACGTGCTCGATTCGCGCTGGCTGATCTTTTCGGTCGTGATCTCCTGGCTGATCCGGCGCTTCGCCATCATGATGCAGGCGCGCGGCGCATCGCGCTCCTTCTGGCAGATCGTCGTGGTTATCTGCGAGACCAACTGGATCTTCATCGGTCTCTACGTGATCTCGCGCTGGAAGGACGAGGCCGTCGGCTGGATCATGAGCCGCAACATTTTTTCCGTCCTGCAGGCCGCCGCTGAAGGGATCGCCAATCCGATCGCAAGCGCCTTTGCCGCTCAGTTGGTTCCCGTCGAGGTCACGTCCATCGACACGACCGCGAGGCTGGTCAACCTGTTCTTCTACATGCTCCTGCCGGTGATCTGGCTGGTGCTCGCCGCGCTGATCTACGGCTACGACGTGCGCGACGACAAGGAGCTGATGCGCATGCATCGGCGCATCGTGCATTTTGGCGAGCGCTACCGCGCCATTCCGAAATTCCTGCGCGACTTCGTCGAGCATTTCATCTCCGGCTACCGCTCTCGCTATTTGCCGATCGCCAACGGCATGCGCATCACGCTGAGCTCGGGCGTGGTGCTGATCGTCACGCTGATCGTCGGCTACCGGCTGATCGACTGGTTGGCGGCCTGGGCATGGCTCGGCATGACGCGTCTCATCGGCCCGCATGAGCTCGATGTCTGGCAGGTGCTGTCCGAGGGCGTCTCGCTGCTGTTCGGCAGCCCGTTCCAGGACTCATCGACCGGCATTCTCGTCGAGCCGTTCAGGATCTGCTTCCTCGCCGCGATCCTCGAAACGGCCTTCGCGCTGCCGAAGCGCCGGACCGGCGAAGACGCTCGACCGGCGGGCTCCCCCGGCGGTGCGGAAGTAGGGGCCTACAATGCTTGAGAATGCCGGTTCCCGCCTGAAAGCCTGGCTGGTGGCCGGCATCGGCACCGCGGCGGCGATTGCCGTCGCCGGCGTCATGGGCGCATTCGGCGTAAGGCACGAGCCGCTGCCTGTCCTGGCGCCGGCCAGCCAGATTGAAACGGGCGAATGGCTGCTGAGACCGCTCAAGGCTTATGCCGCCGAAGGTGATAACCTCTACGGCGTGCCGCTCAAGCCCGGCGCGAAGGCGCTCGTCCTCGAGGTCGAGATGACCAACCGGACGGCCAGATCGACAAAGGACTATTTCGACGTCCTGCAGGCAAACCAGGCAACGATCGATCCGGCGGCGAAACCCTTCATCGCGCTGATGCGCGATTCCACGCTGTCGCCGGAACTGCACCCCGGCTTGCCGGAACGCATGGCCTATATCTGGCAACTGCCGGACGGAGCGGCGCCGCCGGCGAAACTCGACCTGACCGTCATCCGCAAGACGTACAAGCAGCGCGACAATCTCTATGGCCTGCCGGGCTGGTTCAATCCGGCGCCGATCGGCACGCTGAAGCTGCCTGTTGGCAGCGGGCCCGACACAGCGGATATCCAGCCATGATGCGCAAGCTCGCCAACATCGTGCTGCTGCTCGCCGCTGTCTCGCTCTGCTACGGCCTGCAGGTCTCGAAGCCGCATTATGGCGACCTGATCGGACCGATCCCTGCGCGTGGCGATCTGGGTGACACGGTCGTCGGGCGAAGCTTCGAGGTGCGCGCCGAAAAGGTGGAATTCGCCCGCAAGCTGAAAGTGGACAGGTTCGGTGACAGCAAGGTTCTGACCACCGGCGGCATCTGGGCCGTAGTCACGGTGGAGTTTGCGGCGCAGGCGCAATCGACGACGGTGGCGGTCGCGTCCTGGCGCGGAGCGACCGGCCTGACCTACGACCAGACCGAGCGGCTGTCCTTCGCCGATGGGCTCCTTCCGGTGGCCATCGATCCCGGCCTGCCGAAAAAGGCGAGGCTGATCTTCGAGTTGCGGCCGGATGAGGTGAGCGATGCCACTTTGCTGATTTCGGAAAAGCTGATGTCCGCGCTCGACTCGCAAGCCGAAATATCGCTCGGGCCGGTCGCCATTGGACCCGACGGCTTGCCGCCCGGCACGGTCGGCATGCTGGATATGGCTGAGCCGATCTGAGAGGTATCGAATGACGGCACAGGTTCTGGATCCCGAGAGCGGGACGAGCGAGCGGAAATGGCGCCGCCGCGGCCTTTGGTCGCTTGTTCTGCTCATCCCGCTGAGCCTGGCCATTGAGTCCTATGACAACGTCAAGGCGCTGCTTGGCGACAACGACCTCTTCCCGCGCCGCGTTGCCTGGGGCGAGAGCGCCCGTTTCGGCGGCAGCGACTGGAAGCTGACGGATCTGCGCGGCGCTTTCGGGATGTCGAAGCTGCCGCCCGATTCGGTGCCGGTGCTGGCCGACTTCCAGGTGAGGATCGGCGATCCCGATCTGCAGCGCCGATGGCTCGGCTGCAAGGTGATGCTGATTGATAAGGACGGCCGACGCTGGCTTCCGACATCCATCGCGTCGCTGAAAACCACGGACAACGTGCAGACCTGCACCTCGGCGACCTTCTCCGGCGCCAAGAGCGGCGACACGCTCAATCTGCGCGAGACGTTTCTGGTCCCGAAGGAGGCGACCAAATCAATACGCCCGGCCGTCGGTGTCGCCAGCGAGCGGCCGCATTTCCTGCTGTTCCAGCTGGAAAAAGATTAAGGCATGTCTCCCGAAAGTGGGACCGGTTTCGGGACAAAGACATGCGTAAAATCAAAAACCTGAAGCGCACGGAGCGAATCTGAAAGATCGCGACGCGCTTTAGGGGTACAGCCGCGTCTTGTCCCAGCCGCCCTTGGCGTTGCGCGAGAAAACGATGCGGTCATGCAGCCGGAACGGGCGGTCGTGCCAGAACTCGATCGTCTGCGGCAGGATGCGGAAGCCCGACCAGTGTTTCGGCCGCGGGATCTCGCCGATCGCGTAGCGCGCCGTGTACTCGGCCACCGCCTTCTCCAGCGCGAAGCGGCTTTCCAGCGGCCGCGACTGTTTCGAGGCCCAGGCGCCGATGCGGCTGCCGCGCGGCCGCGTCGCGTAGTAGGCGTCGGCCTCGGCGTCGCTGACGATCTCCACCGGCCCGCGCACGCGCACCTGGCGGCGCAGCGATTTCCAGTGGAAGCACATCGCCGCCTTCATGCTGCCAAGAATCTCGCGGCCCTTGGCGCTCTCGAAATTCGTGTAGAAGACAAACCCCTTTTCGTCGAACCCCTTGAGCAGCACCATCCGCACATCCGGCATGCCGTCGGCATCGACGGTTGCCAGCGCCACGCCGTTGGGGTCGTTTGGCTCGCTCTTGGTGGCATCCGCCAGCCATGCGGCAAAGAGCCGGAACGGCTCCGCCGCCTCGGTGAAGTCACTGCTTGTTAACTCGGTTTCGTTCATAGTTTTCCAAATTTTTAACATTGCGGGAGGAGTTCGCCGATTGTCGCGTATCGCGCAAGCTTTTGACAGCGGGCAATGGAGCGTTATCGCTTCGGCCAGTGCCAAGGCTGCGCTGCTGACGTTGGCGCTCCCCCTTGCAGGTTGCGGTGCCGGCGGCTTCAGCCTCGAGAAAGCGGAGGTCGACCGCTCGATCATCACCTCCAGCGCGCCTTACTCGCCAGTCCAGCCGGCAAGCAGCGACAAGGATTCGGACCAGACTACCATCGGCAACGCTGTCTCCTCCGCCGACATCCAGGAACTCGGCGGCCAGGCCGTGCCATGGGCCAACGCCGGCACCGGCTCGCGCGGCGCGATCACCGAGCTGGTGGAACTCAAGGATGGCGGCCTCAGCTGCCGTCGCTTCACCGCCACGCGCGAGAGCTTCGACGGCGTCGCCTTGTACCGGGGCGAGCTTTGCATGGCTGGCGCCGGCGGCTGGCGCATGCAAGAATTCAAGGCGCTCTGATTTAGTTCGGGGCGCTCTGATTTTCGCTCGCCGATCCCACTTGCGCTACTGGAATTTCTTCCTATCCGAGCGCATATAGGGGGCAACCGTGGACCCATTCTCTCTTTCAGGCAGGAAGTATGCGCGACCCCTATGAGGTGCTGGGCGTTGCCAGGAACGCATCGGCCAAGGACATAAAATCGGCGTACCGCAAGCTCGCCAAGCAGCATCATCCGGACCAGAATCCGAATGATCCGAAGGCGAAGGAGCGTTTTGCCGCCGCCAACCAGGCTTACGAGATCGTCGGCGACGAGAAGACGCGCGCCGCTTACGATCGCGGCGAGATCGACGCCGACGGCAAGCCGAGATTCCAGGGCTTCGAGGGCACGGCCGGCGGCGGCGATCCTTTCGCCGGGTTCCGCCGTCAGCAGGGCCCTGGCGGCGCGCCGCATTTTGAATTCCGCACCGGCCGTCCGGGCGGCGATCCGTTCGACGGCAACAGCGACATTTTCAGCCAGATCTTCGGCGATGCCTTTTCGGGCGCCCGCGGCGCCGGCCGCGGCGACCGCCGCCAGCCGGTCCAGGCGCCGGACCTGAACGTCACGCTGGACATCAGCGTCGAGGAGGCGGCCACCGCCGAGAAGGTGACCGCGATGTTCCCCGATGGCCGCAAGATGGCGGTCAAGCTTCCTGTCTATGTCGAGGACGGGCAGACCATCCGGCTCAAGGGCCAGGGCGAGCAGGGGCCTGGGCAACCCGGCGACGCGCTGGTCAAGATCCACATCCGCCGCCATCCGCGTTATCGCATCGAGGGCCGCGACCTGCATGTCGACCTGCCCGTCGATCTGGCCGACGCCGTGCTTGGCGCCAAAGTGGCGGTCGAAACGCCGACCGGCAAGCTCGCGGTCAACGTTCCGGCATGGTCGAGTTCCGACAAGGTGCTGCGCCTGAAGGGCAGGGGTTTGCCGGAAAAAGCCGGCGGCCACGGCGACCTCTACGCCCATGTGCGGCTGATGCTGCCGGAGGGTGGAGATGCCGATCTCGAAGCCCTGATGCGCAACCGAAAAGGCTGATCGAGGCGATTTTCTCGTCAGGCCAGTCTGTTTTCGACGCTTGAAGGGGCCTTGTGCCTGTGCGATAGGGCTCCACACGAAGCAGACATTCTTGCGGAGAACGCGCACATGGCGGGTGGACAGGGCCTGATGGCCGGTAAGCGGGGCCTTATTCTCGGCGTCGCGAACAATCGGTCGATCGCTTTCGGCATCGCCAAGGCTTGCGTCGATCATGGCGCCGAAATCGCGCTGACCTATCAGGGCGAGGCCTTCAAGAAGCGCGTCGAGCCGTTGGCGGCCGAGCTCAACGCGCATGTCGCCGGCCATTGCGACGTCACCGATCCGGAAAGCCTCGACGCCGTCTTCGCCGACATTGCCAAGCACTGGGGCAAGATCGATTTCCTCGTCCATGCCATCGCTTTCTCCGACAAGGACGAGCTCACCGGCCGTTATGTCGAGACGACGCGCGACAATTTCCTGCGCACCATGGACATTTCGGTGTTTTCCTTCACCACCATCGCCAAGCGCGCTGAACCGCTGATGAGCGAAGGCGGCTCGCTTTTGACGCTGACCTATTACGGCGCCGAGAAGGTGATGCCGCACTACAACGTCATGGGCGTTGCCAAGGCGGCGCTCGAGGCCAGCGTGCGCTATCTCGCCGTCGACCTCGGCGCCAAGAAGATCCGCGTCAATGCGATCTCGGCCGGCCCGATCAAGACGCTCGCCGCCTCAGGCATCGGCGACTTCCGCTACATCCTCAAGTGGAACGAGTACAACGCACCGCTCAAGCAGACGGTGACGCAGGAAGAAGTCGGCGATTCCGGCGTCTACTTCCTGTCGGACCTGTCGCGCGGCGTGACAGGTGAGGTCCACCATGTCGATTCCGGCTACCATGTCGTCGGCATGAAGGCGGTCGACGCGCCGGACATCTCCACCGTCAAGGACTAACTCTCTCCACCTTTTCCTTCTCCGCCCAGGCCGTGGCCCGACCTCCGGGAGATCCGATGTATCCGCTCGTCTACATCGTGCGCCACGGCCGGACGCAGTGGAATGCCGAGGGTCGGCTGCAGGGCCAGGCCGACACCGACATGAATGCGCTTGGCCGCGAGCAGGCGACGCATAATGGCGGTCGGCTGGCAGCGCTCGTCAGAAATCCTGCGGATTTCGACTTTGTCGCCAGCCCGATGCGGCGCACGCGCGAGACGATGGAGCTGATGCGCGCCGCGATGGGGCTCGATCCGCTCGCTTACCGGACAGAACCGCGTCTGGTGGAATTGAGTTTCGGCGACTGGCAGGGCTTTACTTTCGCCGAGCTCGAGGCCCGGCATCCTGGCTCAACGCATGGCCGCCGCGCCGCCAAATGGGATTTCCAGCCGCCGGGCGAGGGCGCGGAAAGCTACGAAATGCTACTCGAGCGGATCAAGCCGTGGTTCGACGCGCTTGACCGGCAGACCGTCTGCGTCACCCATGGCGGCGTCATGCGCTGCCTGTTTCGCTTTGTCGAAGGGATGTCCAACAAGGAAGCGGCCAGTCTCGAGATCCCGCAGGACCGTCTGCTCCGGCTGAAGGGCCGGAGCCTGGAGTGGTTGTGAAGCAGACGCCTCAACCTCGTCATCCTAGGGCGAAGCAGGAGCGAAGCTCCGTCGCGGAGACCCTAGGATCCATGCCGTGACCTAGGCCAAATGGCAAAAGCGGCGCAGAACAGAGATCGTTTTGCACCGCGGCAAAGCTCCGACGCAACGGCATGGATTCTAGGGTCTGCGCGCGTCGCTCCGCTCCTTGCTTCGCCCTAGAATGACGAAGCTTTCGGCGTTCCGGCCAATTTCTAAAGTGGTCCTTACCGGCGCACTGCGTTGGCCGAAACCTCGCGGCGCAGGGTAATTCTAGTCGCTGTCCGGCAATTGCATATCGGTCACGACGTTCTCGCCATTGGTCACGTCGTATGCGATCACGATATCCATGCCGGGCTTCAGCGCGTCGAGATCGGTCTCGGCGTTGAGCTTGTAGGACTTTCCGTCGTCAAGCGTCAGTGTCAGCGTGTCCTTGTCGACCTTCTTGATCAGGCCTTCGGTCTGGCCGGCGAACGCGGCTGTGGAAATCATGAGCATGGCGCCAACAGCGCCAATCAGGGTACGCATCGTCGTCCTCTTTGGTCATTGCGCCGGCATGAGCAACGGCGGATCCTCAACGGCGGATGGAAGAGAGCAGAAACCAACCGAATGTGTCAAAACTAAATCCGCCAGATCACGGATTGCTGCATCCGATCACCGTTTGACCGCTGTGGAAAACGCCAATAGAAGGCACCCTTGAACCGGCGAACCGGCTCCGCCGCCGGGCAGGGCGTTTTCCATGTCTCACAACACATTCGGCCATCTTTTCCGCGTCACCACCTGGGGTGAAAGCCACGGCGCCGCGCTCGGCTGCGTCGTCGACGGCTGCCCGCCCGGCATCCGCTTCAAGCGCGAGGATATCCAGGCCGAGCTCGACAGGCGCCGCCCCGGCCAGTCGCGTTTCGTCACCCAGCGGCGTGAGCCGGACGAGGTGAAGATCCTCTCCGGCTTCATCCTCGACGAGGACGGCGAGACGATGATCACCACCGGCACGCCTATCTCGATGCTGATCGAGAATGTCGACCAGCGCTCCAAGGACTACGGCGAGATTGCCCGCCAGTACCGGCCGGGCCATGCCGACTACACCTATGACGTCAAATACGGGTTGCGCGACCATCGCGGCGGAGGCCGCTCCTCGGCACGCGAGACCGCCGCGCGGGTGGCGGCAGGCGCTCTCGCCCGCAAAGTGGTGCCTGGCATGGTGGTGCGCGGCGCGCTGGTCTCGATGGGCGAAAAATCCATCGACCGCGCCAACTGGAACTGGAATTTCGTCGGCGATGCCGAAAACCCGTTCTTCACCCCCGATCCAGCCTCGGTTCCCGTATTCGCCGCCTATCTCGACGGCGTCCGCAAGGCCGGATCCTCGGTCGGCGCGGTGATCGAGATCGTCGCCGACGGCGTGCCGGCCGGTCTCGGCGCGCCGATCTACGCCAAGCTCGACCAGGACATCGCCTCCGGCCTGATGTCGATCAACGCGGTCAAGGGCGTCGAGATCGGCAACGGCTTCGAGGCGGCGCGCATCACCGGCGAGCAGAACGCCGACGAGATGCGGATCGGCAATGACGGCAAGCCGGTGTTTTTGTCCAACAACGCGGGCGGCATTCTGGGCGGCATCTCGACCGGCCAGGCGATTATTGCCCGCTTCGCCGTCAAGCCGACCTCCTCGATCCTGACGCCGCGGAAATCGATCGACAAGGACGGCAAAGACGTCGAGGTCATGACCAAGGGCCGGCATGACCCGTGCGTCGGCATCCGCGCCGTGCCGATCGGCGAGGCCATGGTTGCCTGCGCGATTGCGGACCACTATTTGCGGCATAGAGGACAGACGGGGAAGGGAATAGGCAGTAGGGATTAGGCAGTAGGCGTCCCGACTTTTTTCTCCCTACTGCCTACTGCCTACTGCCTAATTCCTATTCCCTGCGAGCGAAGCGAGCGCACCATGCCATACGACCAGAAGAAGATCGTCGAAGCGATCCGCGCCTTCGAGCGCGGCGAGATCGTCGTCGTCATGGATGATGACGGGCGCGAGAACGAGGGCGACCTGATCGTCGCCGCCGTCCATTGCACGCCGGAAAAGATGGCCTTTATCGTGCGCAACACGTCGGGCATCGTCTGCACGCCGATGCTGCGCGAGGATGCGAGGCGGCTGAACCTGGCGCCGATGGTGGCGGACAACGATTCCGCCCACACCACGGCCTTCACCGTCAGCGTCGACTTCAAGCACGGCACCACGACCGGCATTTCGGCCGATGACCGCACGCTTACCGTGCGCAATCTCGCCAATGGCAATGTCGGCGCCTCCGATTTCGTGCGCCCCGGCCACATCTTCCCGCTGATCGCGCGCGAAGGCGGCGTGCTGATGCGCTCGGGCCATACCGAAGCCGCAGTCGATCTCTGCAAGCTCGCCGGCCTGCCGCCGGTCGGCGTCATCTCCGAGCTGGTCAACGACGACGGCACGGTCAAGCGCGGGCCCGAGGTTCAGGCTTTCGCCGAGCAGCATGGCCTGAAGCAAGTGTCGGTCGCCGACCTCATCGCCTACCGGCAGCGCAAGGAAACGCTGGTCGAGCGCGTCGCCTGCTCGGACATCGATACGCCCGGCGGCAAGGCGCAGGTCTTCACCTACACGCTGCCCTGGGATTCCATGCATCACGTCGCGGTCGTCTTCGGCGACATACGCGACGGCGAGGAAGTGCCGGTTCGGCTGCATTCGGAAGATGTCGTGACCGACGTCTTCGGCACCAGCCACCGGCTGGATACCATCATGAAGGCGATGGGAGAGCGCAAGCGCGGCGTCATCGTCTATCTGCGTGAAGGCTCGGTCGGCGTCGCCCATCAGGAGCGCAAGCGGCCGCAGAGCGGCGATCGCGAGGATCATGAGGAAGCCCGCCGTCGCGAGAACGAATGGCGCGAGATCGGCCTCGGCGCCCAGATCCTCAAGGACCTCGGCATTTCCTCGATCAACCTGATCGCCTCGCGCGAGCGCCACTATGTCGGCCTCGAAGGGTTTGGCATTCATATCGCCAAGACCGAGATTCTTTAGGCCGTCGAGGGATTGACGCGCCGGAGGTCCTACGGCAGCCCGCCGGCGTTGCTGGCTGACCGAAGCCTCCGCGACGTAGGCGATTGGCCGAAGCCTCTGCGAAGTCGTCATCCACGGGCGGAGCAAGGAGCGAAGCGACGCGCGAAGACCCGAGGATCCATTCCGTGACTTCGAAGCGTTGCGACGGTTCAGAATTCTGCTCCTCTGCGCTTTACGATCAAGGTAACGGAATGGATCCTCGGGTCTGCGCTCCGCTTCGCGTCGCTCCGCCCGTGGATGACGAAGTCCCGGAGGCCACGGCCAACTTCCGACCTCTGCAATGATCATCGGATGGCTGTACGCTCGTACCGTCACTCAGCGGGCATTACCGCTTCACCCCTATCCACGTCGCAGTCTTTCGTCGCCAGCCGGCATTGGCCGGCGAGCACGGCGGCCAAAGCAATGGCGCCTGCCGCGACCGACACAAAGAACCCGTTCTGCGGTCCAAAAGTGTCGACCACCCAGCCGGCGGCGAAGGAGCCCAGCGCCATGCCGATTCCGATCCCGGTCGTCACCCAGGTGACGCCTTCGGTCAGCATCGCCGCCGGTACATGGCGCTCGATCAGGCCGAAGGCGGTGATGAAGGTCGGCGAGATCGCCACACCGCTGACGAAGACGGCGAGCGCCAGCGTCGGCACCGTATCGGCAAAGAGCAGCGGCAGCGTGGTGAGCGCGATAACGGCGACCGCGATCGCCAGTTGCCGCTGCAGCGGCGCCTTCAGGTTGAGCGCCCCGACGATGATGCCGAGCACGAAGGACCCCAGCGCATAGACGCCGATGACGATGCTCGCCGCCTCAGGCTGGCCTAGCTCTTTGGTGATGGCCACCGTGGTGACTTCCGTGGTCGCGAAGGTCGCGCCGACGAAGATCAGGGCAAAGGTGATGATCTGGACCGGCCGCAAGCGGATCGCCGAACCGGCCGCGCCATGCTCCGCCGGACGTACTGGCGGCTCCGTCGAACGCTGCAGCAGGAATGCCGCCGAGCCGAGAGCGAGCAGCAGCGTGCTCACCAGCATGCCGGCTTCCGGAAACAGCGCGGCGCTCAGGCCGACTGAGAGCGACGCGCCGGCGACATAGACCAATTCGTCCGCCGCCGATTCGAAGGCGAAGGCGGTGTTGAGCTCGGGGCGATTGCGGAAAATCTCGGTCCAGCGCGCCCTGACCAGCGCCGGAATGCTGGGCATGGCGGCGGCAAGCAGCGCGGACAGGAACAAGGTCCACACCGGCCAGTGCTGGTTCGCCGCCGCGATCAGGGTCGCGAAGGAAAGCACCGAAACAAGGGTCGTGGGCACGGCAACCCGGCTTTGGCCGAGCCGGTCCACGAGCCGCGAGATCTGCGGCGACAGGAAGGCGTTGACCAGCGCGTAGGTCGCCGAAACGGCGCCGGCCAGCCAGTATTCACCATGCGTCTGCGACAGCATCGCCACGATGCCGATCGGCGCCATGGCGATCGGCAGCCGTGCGATGAAGGCCGCCGCGGCAAAGCCTTTCGTGCCGGGAGCCTGGAAGATTTCCGAATAGGGGTTTCGCATGGTCCTGCTCCTCGACAAGGGAAGGCGCCGCAATTACATACGCAGCGTATGAACGTCAGATAGTTCATACGTCGTGTATGTCAATTGGCATACGTTGCGTATGTGAATAGGGCCAGAAGCAATGCACCGACCCCGCAAGGAGATGATCGCCGAGACGCGCGCCAAGCTGATCGCAGCCGCCCGCCACGCCTTCGGCACGATCGGCTACGCCGAGGCCTCGATGGACGATTTCACTGCCTCGGCTGGCCTGACGCGCGGCGCGCTCTATCATCACTTCGGCGACAAGAAGGGGCTGCTGCAGGCGGTGATCGCCGAGATCGACGGCGAGATGGCTGCGCGGGTGAACGAAGTTGCCGCGCGGGCGCCGACGCGATGGCAGCACTTCGTCGATGAATGCACCACCTATATCGAGATGGCGCTGGAGCCGGAGATCCAGCGCATCATGTTCCGCGACGGCCCGGCGGTGCTGGGCGATCCGGCGCAGTGGCCGAACGCCAACGCCTGCACGGCTTCAATGACCGATCACCTGACCAAGCTGCAGGAAGAGGGAGTCGTCGTTCCCGACCTCGACCCCGAGACCGCGGCGCGGCTGATCAACGGCGCCAGCAGCCAGGCCTCGCAACGCATCGCCAATTCGGACGAGCCGGAAGCGACATCGAAACAGGTGGTGGCGGCGTTCAAGCAACTGCTCGAAGGCTTGAAAAGTAAGTAGCATCCGGCAGGCGGATGAGGGGCAGCAACTTCTTCAATAATTGTCCCCCGCTCAAAATCGCGCCGACATTGACAATGGCAGGGGTGAGCGCATCCTTCCCGGCCATTCTCTGAGGCGGGGAGTCGGGGCCATGTGGGACTTCAGCATCGGCCGGTCGGTGTCCATCATGATGCGGACATGGCCGTTCATCGTCTTTCGTATGATCGTCTATTTCGGCATCACGGTCGCCTACATCATGGCGACCGGCACCGGCGCCAGCGTCGGCTATGGCGTCGGACACATCTCGACCGATCCCGACGGGCCGATGTCGTTTGCCTTATGGGGCGGCGTCGTCGGCTTCGGCGTCGTCTCGATCGCCGTCTACTGGATCCGCGAATACATCCTCTATGTGCTCAAGGCCGGCCACATCGCCGTCATGGTCCATCTGATCGACGGCCACGACGTTCCCGACGGCCAGAACCAGATCGCCTATGCGAAGGAGGTTGTCACCCAGCGCTTCGCCGAGGCCAACATCCTTTTCGTCGTCGACCAGCTGGTGAAGGGCGCCATCCGCGCCATCACCGGACTGCTCGGCGGCATCGCCGCCTTCCTGCCCATTCCAGGCTTGAGCGGCCTCGTCAGCTTCATCAACACAGTGATCCGCCTGTCGCTGACCTATGTCGACGAGATCATCCTCGGCTACAACATCCGCATCAATTCCAACTCGCCTTTCGAGACCGCCAGGCAAGGCGTCGTGCTCTACGCGCAGAACGGCAAGCACATGGTCAAGAACGCCGTCTGGCTGGCGGTGATCATGTGGGGTGTGTCCTTCGTCATCTTCCTGCTGATGCTGGCCCCGGCAGCCGCCATCCTCTGGGTCATGCCCGGTCAGCTCGCCGGCTGGGCCTTTGTGCTGGCAATCGTCTTTGCCTGGGCCTTCAAGGCGGCCTTCATCGAACCCTTCGCCATCGCTTCGCTGATGCAGGTGTATTTCGACACCATCGAGGGCCAGGTGCCCAATCCGGAGTGGGATCTGCGGCTGGCAGAGGCCTCGTCGAAATTCAGGGAGCTTCGCGACAAGGCCCTCGGCTCCTTCGGCGGCTCGCGCTGGGATGCGCCCCGGGCTGCTTGATCAGCAGCCTGACCTACGAAGGACAGCATGATCACGGCTTCGGCAGCTCTATGCCACGAAGCTTTGCAATCGCCGACTTGAGCGGCGCCTCGCCGGCGCCGCAAAAGGTCTCGCTCATCACCAGCTCGGGCAGCGACAGGCGCCGGCCCCAGCCATGCGCTTCGAGATCCGGCCGCGGCGCGAATTCCGAGACGCGGCCGACGCAGAGATAGGCGATCGGCGTGACATGCTCGGGAATCGACAAAAGCCGCTTCAGCGCCTCTGTCTCGATGATGCTCACCCAGCCGACGCCGACGCCCTCGGCCCGCGCCGCGAGCCAGAAGTTCTGCACCGCGCAGACGGTGCTGTAGAGGTCCATTTCCGGATTGTGCCAGCGCCCGAGCGGCGAGTTCTTCGAGCGCTGCCGGTCGCAGGTGACGCAGAGGTTGAGGGCGCTTTCGCAGATGCCCTCCAGCTTCAGCTTGCGGTAGAGCGCCTGCCGTTCTGCCTCGATCGCCGGCAATTCCAGCTCACGCGCGGCAAGGAACAGGTCGCGCACCTGCCGCCGCCGCTCGGAATCGCGGATGACGATGAAGTTCCATGGCTGCATATAGCCGACCGATGGCGCGTGGTGCGCGGCCGTCAGCAATCGCGCCAGCACGGCATCGTCGAGTTCGTCCGAAACGAAATGGCTGCGCACGTCCCGCCTGGTGAACATCGCCCGGTAGACGGCGTCGCGCGCCAATTGGTCAAAGTCATCGCCGCCGGTGGCGGCCGCTTGTGCCTGCATCGCTTTTTCCCTTGGCGATAAGCAGTCCTCCGCCTGACCATGCGGACGACCATGTCTGCCGGGCCGGTCTTCTGGCTTGGGATCGTCCCGCGTCCGGCGCCTTCCCGTCTGAGACAGTGGCTTTTGCCGGCGCGGTCCCCCTTACAGCGTTGGGCACGCCACGGAGTTCAACCGTGTTCCCGATTCTCCCGCGTTGCGGGCACCAGGCAGCGGCGCGACCTTATCGCGAAGCTTCGGCCGCGCCAATGCCGTCGGCGACATATCAAGACGCGATTTTCCCCAGCCATTCGGCGCTGAAACATGGCCATCCGGGCTAGGCATGCCTAGATTAGGCGCCATGACCACCCGTCTCTATACCCATCCGGTATTCCTGGAACACCTGACGCCGCCCGGCCACCCCGAGCGGCCGGACCGTTTGCGCGCCATCGAGCGCGTGCTGGACGACGAGGCTTTTTCGGCGCTCGACCGCGTCAAGGCGCCGGAAGGCGACGAGGCGACCATCCTTTATGCGCATCCGGCGGATTTTGTCGCCCGCATCCGTGCGGCCATCCCCGCGAGCGGCATCGTTTCGATCGATGCCGATACCAGCGCCAGCCCGAAGAGCTGGGAGGCCGCAGTGACCGCGATCGGCGCCGCCAATGCCGCGGTCGACGACGTCTTCGAAGGCCGAGCCGCCAATGTCTTCGTTGCCGCGCGTCCGCCCGGCCACCATGCCGAGAAAACGACCGCAATGGGCTTTTGCCTGTTCAACACCGCGGCGATCGCCGCCCGCCATGCGCAGAAGAAGCATCAGGCCGAGCGCGTCGCCATCGTCGACTGGGACGTGCATCACGGCAACGGCACGCAGGACATTTTCTGGGACGATCCGTCGGTCCTCTATTGCTCGACCCACCAGATGCCGCTTTATCCCGGCACCGGCGCCAAGAGCGAAACCGGCGCCGGCAACATCGTCAACGCGCCGCTTGCGCCGAGCAGCGGCAGCGAGACGTTTCGCGACGCGTTCCTGTCGCGCGTGCTGCCCTCTGTCGATGCGTTCGCCCCCGACCTGATCATCATTTCCGCCGGGTTCGATGCACACCATCGCGATCCGCTGGCCGAGATCAACCTGACCGAGGATGATTTCGACTGGGCGACCGGCCAGCTGATGGACCGCGCCGGGCGCCACAGCGGCAATCGGCTCGTCAGCCTGCTGGAGGGCGGCTACGATCTGCAGGGACTGGCATTTTCGGTCGCCGCCCATGTCGGGCGGCTGATGAAGGGATGAATTATGGCTGATGAAGCTAACCAGGACGTCAAGGCGATGAGCTTCGAACAGGCGCTCGACGCGCTGGAGAAGATCGTCGATGATCTGGAGCGCGGCGATGTCCCGCTCGACCAGTCGATCCGCATCTACGAGCGCGGCGAGGCGCTGAAGGCGCATTGCGATCGGCTGCTCAAGGCGGCCGAGGACAAGGTCGAGAAGATCAGGCTCTCGCGCGACGGCAAGCCGGTGGGAACGGAGCCGCTCGACGCCGAGTAAGCTGTATTGATATTCAGGTGAGGCCGGCCTGACCTGAATCTCAACACACCTTGGTGCATAATCTCGACGGCGGGAAACGATAGACAGGAGGCAAGCAAGCATGTGCCGCAACATCAAGACCCTGTTCAACTTCGAGCCGCCGGCGACCGACGACGAGGTCCATGACGCGGCGCTGCAGTTCGTGCGCAAGCTGAGCGGCTCGACCAAGCCGTCCAAGCGCAACGAGCATGCCTTCCACCACGCCGTCGAGGCGATCGCCGCCGCCGCGCGCGAGCTCATCGATTCGCTTGAGACGACGCAGGAGCCGCGCAATCGCGAGGAGGAGGCCGCCAAGGCGAAGGCCAGGTCCGCGCTCCGCTTCGCCTGAGGTCGTGACATGAGCTTCTTCCCGGGCAACGATCCCGAGGCCGGCGACGCCTTCGCCTGCGACCAGATCGAATTGATGGTCATCCCCAACGCCAAAGACATTGGCGGCTTCGAGGTCCGCCGGGCCTTGCCGACCGCAAAACGCAGGCTGGTCGGACCGTTCATCTTCTTCGACCGCATGGGGCCGGCGATCCTGCGCGCCGGCCACGCGATCGACGTGCGCCCGCATCCGCATATCGGGCTTTCCACCGTCACCTATCTGTTCGACGGCAGGATCAGGCATCGCGATTCGCTCGGCACCGAAATGGTGATCGCGCCCGGCGACGTGAACCTGATGACCGCCGGCCGCGGTATCGTTCATTCCGAGCGCACGCCCGAGGAATTGCGCGGCGCGCCGATGTCGATCTCCGGCCTGCAGACTTGGCTGGCGCTGCCGGATAGCCAGGAAGAGATCGCCCCGGTGTTCGCGAACACATCGGTGATCCGCCTGCCCGCGATCGATGCCGAAGGCGTCAGCGGCCGCGTCGTCATCGGCGAATTTTCCGGGCTGCGCTCGCCGGTCGAGACCGCCTCGGAGACGCTTTATGCCGATCTGCGGCTGGCGGCTGGCGCAAGCGTGAAAATCCCCGCCGATGCCGAGGAACGCGCCATCTATACGCTGGAAGGCGAGGTTTCGATCGCCGGAGATCGTTTTCCGGCTGAGCGGCTTCTGGTGTTCAAACCGGGCGAGGAAATCGTCGTCTCGTCCGAGCGCGGCGCGCATTTCATGCTGTTCGGCGGAGCGTCGCTGGGTTCCAAGCGTTATATCTGGTGGAATTTCGTTTCGTCCTCGAAGGAACGCATCGAGCAGGCCAAAGAAGAATGGAAGACGGGCCGCTTTGATATCGTTCCTGGCGATGAGGAAGAATTCATTCCGCTGCCAGAAGGTTAGAGCAGGATGGACGTCCTGCGCCAACCGCGTCACTGCACGCATTTACTGGCGCCCGTCAGCCATTCTGCGTAAGTATCTAAAGCGCATATTTTTGAAGGTTAACCCAAGGTTAAGTACATGAACAGGCCCGTCCCAAAGTGAACCCGAAGCCTGACACGCCGCTCCTCGACAAGGTCCGCATTCCTGCGGATTTGCGGGCGCTCGAGGAAAGCGAGCTGCCGCAGCTGGCGAGCGAACTGCGCACCGAGTTGATCGACGCCGTGTCGCACACGGGCGGCCATCTTGGCGCCGGGCTGGGCGTGGTCGAGCTGACGGTTGCGCTGCACTACGTCTTCAACACGCCGCAGGACCGGCTGATCTGGGATGTCGGCCATCAGGCCTATCCGCACAAGATCCTGACCGGCCGCCGCGACCGCATCCGCACGCTTCGCCAGGAGGGCGGCCTCTCCGGCTTCACCCGGCGGGCCGAGAGCGAATACGACCCCTTCGGCGCTGCGCATTCCTCGACCTCGATTTCCGCCGGTCTCGGCATGGCCATGGGCCGCGACCTTTCGGGCGGCCGCAACAACGTCATCGCCGTCATCGGCGACGGCGCCATGTCCGCCGGCATGGCCTATGAGGCGATGAACAATGCCGGCGCGCTCAATGCCCGCCTCATCGTCATCCTCAACGACAACGATATGTCGATCGCCCCGCCGACCGGCGCGATGAGCGCCTATCTGGCCCGGCTCGCCTCCGGCAAGGCCTATCTCGGCCTGCGCGATTTCGGCAAGAAGCTGACCTCCTATCTCGGCAAGCGCGCCGACAGCGCCATCACGCGCGCCGTCGAGCACGCGCGCGGCTATGTCACTGGCGGCACGCTGTTCGAGGAAATGGGCTTTTTCCACATCGGCCCGATCGACGGACACAATCTGGAGCACCTGATCCCGGTGCTGAGGAACGTTCGCGACAATGCCGACGGCCCGGTGCTGATCCATGTCGTGACCCAGAAGGGCAAGGGCTACGCGCCGGCGGAAGCCGCCGCCGACAAATATCACGGCGTCAACAAGTTCGACGTCATCACCGGCGCGCAGGCCAAGGCGCCGGCCAACGCGCCGAGCTACACCAAGGTCTTCGCCGAAAGCCTGATCCAGGAGGCGCGCGAGGACGACCGCATTGTGGCGATCACCGCCGCCATGCCGAGCGGCACCGGCCTCGACCTCTTCGGCGAGGTGTTCCCGACCAGGACCTTCGACGTCGGCATCGCCGAACAGCACGCGGTGACCTTCGCCGCTGGGCTCGCGACCGAAGGCTACAAGCCCTTCGCCGCTATCTATTCGACCTTCCTGCAGCGCGCCTACGACCAGGTCGTGCATGACGTGGCGATCCAGAAACTGCCGGTGCGTTTCCCGATCGACCGCGCCGGCTTCGTCGGCGCCGATGGCGCCACCCATTGCGGCGCCTTCGACACCACCTTCCTGGCCTCGCTGCCTGGCTTCGTGGTCATGGCCGCCGCCGACGAGGCGGAGCTACGCCATATGGTGCGCACCGCAGCCGACTACGATGGCGGCCCGATCGCCTTCCGCTATCCGCGCGGCAATGGCGTCGGCGTCGACATGCCTGAGCGCGGCTCGGTGCTTGAAATCGGCAAGGGCCGCATCCTGAAGGAAGGCACCAAGGTGGCGCTTCTCTCCTTCGGCACGCGGCTGCAGGATTGCCTGCTGGCGGCGGAAGAGCTCGGCGCGGCGGGCCTTTCCACCACCGTCGCCGACGCCCGCTTCGCCAAGCCGCTGGACGAGGATCTCATCCGCCGCCTCGCGCGCTCGCACGAGGTGCTGGTGACCGTGGAGGAAGGCGCGGTCGGTGGCTTCGCCAGCCAGGTGCTGCATTTCCTCGCCCATGAAGGGCTCTTGGAAAACGGCCTCAAGGTCCGCCCGCTGATCCTGCCCGATGAATTCACCGATCACGCCAAGCCCGAAAAGATGTATGCCGACGCGGGCCTCGACACCGCCGGCATCGTGCGCACCGTCTTCGCCGCCCTTGGCCATGGCGTTCAGGCGCAGCGCGCCTGAATCGAAATCTCAACGTGCTGAAGCTCTTTGCCGGCTTCGGAAGCAATTCCAGTAAAAATGTTAGGCGGTTTTACGTCCCTAATTGCGTTAAGCTGGAATCGTAACTATTTGTTAACGCTTCTGTTTTGCGGTTCGGTTACCGTATCTTTTGGCCGATTTTCAACGGCGCCCTGGTAAGACCTTGGTCTGAGGCAGGGAGATAAGAACAATGAAATCGTTGCTTTGCGGCATGGCCCTTTCAATGGCCGTGGCCGCGCCGGTGGCAGCCGAAACGCGTTATGACCGCAACCTCGAAAAGGCAGTGGTCGACATCGTCGCCGGCAAGATCGGCAAGATCCGCGGCGGCTTTTCCTACAGGCAGGTTCCTCAACTCGTGGTGCTGCCGGACGCCGCACCGGCCGCGCCCGTTTCGGTTGAGCCGCGCAAGCAGGCTTCCAACAATGACGGCCTGATGCCGGCCGTCGAGCGCCCGGTCTCGCGGACGGTTTTCTAAAACCACATATCGCGCACGCAGCGGCCGTCGCGCGGCAGGTCGTCGAATGTTTCGAGACCGTCGAAATGGTCGATCGGCAGGTCGGCGACGGCCTCCGGCGGCGCCAGCCTGACATTGACGGCAATACGGGTACGGCCACTGGAGCTGGAGCGCAAACCGCGCCAGGCGAGCACGCAGGCGCATTTCGGGCAGAACAGGATTTCGAGCGCGGGCTCGGTCACTTCGGCACGCCTATAGGAACTCACCGGTCCCGCAACGCGGATGCGCTCGTCGACATAGTCGTAGGCCCAGAGCGTGCCATAGCGGCGGCAAAGCGTGCAGTTGCAGGCCGTGATCGGGCCCGGATCGCCTTCCAGGGTCCAGTGGGCAGCGCCACAATGGCAGGTTCCCTTCAGCATCGCGTCCTCCCAAGGTGAAACGGCTTTTCGCCTCCGCATTCTGCCGCGTCATGCGCCATATTCAACACGCTGCCATTGCCTTCGCGGCTTGGTTTCGCCAATGAAGGCCGATGAACTCTCCGTTGCCAGCCAGCCAGCGCCAGCGGCTCGACGAATTGCTCGTCGAGCGCGGCCTGTTCGCCAGCCGTTCGCGCGCCCGCGACGCGATCGAGCGCGGCACGGTCACCGTCGACGGTGCTGTTGCCCGCAAGCCCGGCCAATCCGTCGTGCCGGACTGCCTCGTCGCCATCGACGATCCCGCGCAGGCCTATGTGTCGCGCGCGGCGCTGAAGCTGATTGCCGGCCTCGATCATTTCGGGCTCGATGCCTCGGGCAGCGAAGCGCTCGACATCGGCGCCTCGACCGGCGGCTTCACCCAGGTGCTGCTCGAGCGCGGCGCTGCCCATGTCACGGCGATCGATGTCGGCCATGGCCAGATCCATCCCGACATTGCCGGCGATCCTCGTGTGACGGTGATCGAAGGGCTGAACGCCCGCGACCTGACCGCCGCCGATCTCGGCGGCCATATCCCGGATTTCCTCGTCTGCGACGTCAGCTTCATCTCGCTGAAGCTGGCGCTGCCGCCGGCGCTCGCCTTGGCGGGCGAGGGCGCCAGGGCGCTGCTTTTGGTCAAGCCGCAATTCGAAGCCGGCCGCGAAGCCATCGGCAAGGGCGGGCTGCTCAAGGACCCAGGCGATGCCGAGCATGTTGCCGTCGATTTGCGCGACTGGCTTGCCGCTGTGTCGGGCTGGCGCGTGCTCGGGCTGCACCCGTCGCCGATCGCAGGCGGCGATGGCAATCGCGAATTCCTGCTTGCCGCGATCAAGGACGCGGGGTCGAAATGAGCGCGCGCTTCACTATCGCCAGGCTTGGCGCGCAGGGCGACGGCATCGCCGCTGCCGACGGCGGCGAGGTCTTCATCCCGTTCACGCTGCCGGGCGAGACGGTCACCGCGGCGCGCCAGAAGGATCGCGCGGCACTGATGTCGGTTCTGGAAGCCTCGCCGCTCCGGGTCGAGCCGCCCTGCCGGCATTTCACCGAATGCGGCGGCTGCGCGCTGCAGCATTTCGAGGCCGAGGCCTATCGCAAATGGAAGCGCGAGCGGGTGGTGCAGGCGCTGAAGGCCAAGGGCATCGCCTGCGAGATCGAGGCGCTGGCGCCATGCGCGCCGCACACCCGGCGCCGCGTCGTCTTCAGCGCCCGGCGTACCGATGCCGGCATGCTGCTCGGCTTCGTGCGCGCGCTTTCTTCCGAGATCATCCCGATCGAGGAATGCCCGATCTCGCTGCCGGCGATCGTTGCGTCGCTCAGTCGCCTGCGGCGGCTGGCCGATCTGGTTTGCGCGACGCCGAAAGCCTTCCATATGACGGTCACCGTCACGGCGTCCGGCCTCGACGTCGCCGTCCAGGATGCCGGCAAGCTTGGCGAGAACCAGCGCCGCATCGCCTCCAATTTCGTGATGGCCGAGGGTTTGGCGAGGCTTTCCGTAGATGGCGAGATCATCGTCGAGCCGAAGAAGCCGGTGGTGCAGTTTGGATCGGTCGCCGTCGCCGTCCCGCCGGGCGCCTTCCTGCAGGCGACGGAGGCCGCCGAGCAGGCGATGGCCGGTCTCGTCGGCCAGCACCTTTCGCGGGCGAAGAAGGTCGCCGACCTGTTTGCCGGCTGTGGCAGCTTCGCGCTCAGGCTCGCGGCGAAGTCGGAGGTCCATGCGGTGGAGGGAGACGCGCCGGCGCTCGCGGCGCTCGACCGCGCCTTCCGTTTCGCCAGCGGCCTCAAGCGGGTAACCAGCGAGCGCCGTGACCTCTTCCGGCGGCCGCTGACCTTCAAGGAATTGAACGGCTTCGACGCTCTGGTCTTCGATCCGCCGCGTGCCGGCGCCGAGGATCAGTCGAAGCAGATCGCCCGTTCGGACGTGCCGCTGGTCGCTGCCGTGTCCTGCAATCCGGTGACGCTGGCGCGCGACCTGCGCATTCTCCTCGACGGCGGCTATCAACTGAAGAGCGTGACGCCGATCGACCAGTTCCTGTGGTCGCCGCATGTCGAGGCCGTCGCGCTGCTGGAGAAACCGAGACGACGCCGGTAGTTCACAACCGGTGGTTCGCGGAAATTTTCTGAAGCCTCTGTTCTTTCGGCGAAATTGCGCCCTAAAGGCGCCTTTATGCGGGCTCTTAATTTTGCGCTTTAGGGAAACATTCCTGCCTCTGCGGCGTTACTAATATGAGCGGATGGCGATAACGGACGGCGGATTGCAGTGCAGACGCTTCGGAAGTTCATAAGCTTGGTCGTCGTTCTCATCGCGTTCGCCGCCGTGTCTGCGACGGGTGCGCTCGCGCAGGAGCAAAAACGCCTCGCTTTCGTCATCGGCAACGGCGCCTATCAGTCCGGCCAGCTCGCGACTGCCGCCAATGACGCCGGCCTGATCGCGCAAACTTTGCAGGCGGCAGGATTCGACGTGGTCGGCGCGCGTGATGTCGATCAGGACTCGTTGCGCGGTGCGCTGCGCGACTTCCTCGGCAAGGTTTCTGCCGCCGGTCCCGACGCGGTCGTCTTCGTCTATCTCGCCGGCCACGGCGTGCAGTTCGAGGGCGAGAATTACTTCCTACCAGTCGATGCCCAGATCGCCAGTCCGGCGGACGTGCCGCTTCAGGCGATGCGGCTCTCCGATGTCACCAGGTCGCTGGCCGGATTACCGACGAAGGTAAACATCGTCGTGCTCGACGCGGCGCGGCCCAATGCCTTCCCGAAGATGAGCCAGCCTCTGGCCGGTGGCCTCGCGCTGGTCGATCCCGACCCGAACATGCTGATTGCGTTCAACGCGGCTCCGGGAACGGTCGCGCCGGAAGGCAAGGGCCCCTACGACGCCTATGCTCAGGCCCTCGCCGAGATGATCCGCGAAGGCGGCTTGTCGCTCGACGAAGTCTTCGACCGCACACGTCTGCGCGTCAACGAGGTGACGCAAGGCGCGGAAGTGCCGTGGAACGCCTCGAAGATCACCACGTCGTTCGTTTTCTTCGATCGTGCTGCGGACGCGCCCGCGCCCAGGGTTTCGGAGGCCGAATCCCGGTCCAACCGGACCAGAGCGATCCGTGATTTCAACGCTCGTGACGCTTATGTCGCGGCTCTCGACCGCGACACGATGCGCGGCTACGAGGATTTCCTCGTCGCCTATCCACACGATCCGATGGCTAAGCGCGTGCGCGCTATCATCGCTGCGCGGCGCGAGGCGATCACCTGGCGCGAGACCTGGCTGCAGGACACGCCCGAAGCCTACTGGTCCTACCTGGAGCGCTACCCGCATGGCCCGCATGCGTGGGACGCGCGCCGGCGGCTTGAACATTTCGATGCTGCCCTGGAGCCGCCGGAGGAGTTCACCGTCATTGTCTATGATGTGTCGCCGCCGCCGGAGGAGGAAATCATCTATGTCGATAGGCCGGTGCTCTATTTCGACGATCCCGATTTCGACTTCGAGCCGCCGCCGCCGATCACTGTGATCTTCCTGCCGCCGCCGCCGCCGGAATTCGTCGTGCTTGAGCCACCGCCGCCGCCGGTCGACATCTTCGTGCTGCCGACGCCGGTGTTCGTGCCGATACCCGTGTTCATCAACCCACCGCGCCACATCGTGCGGCCGCCGAACGACATCATCTTCAACAACATCCACAACACGACCGTCATCAACAACATCAATACGACGATCAAAAACGAGACCATCAATCGGGCGGCGCAGCCTAGCGCCGGTATCCAGGTGGACCGCAGAACAGGCCAGAAGACGATGGAAGGCGCCGTTGGTGCCCGCGCGGATGCGCTGGCGGCCAAGGTCGCGTTGCCGCCGCTTCTGCAGAAGAGGGCGGCCAAGGTCCGTCAGGCCCCATCCAATCAGCAACAGGGCGCCTTGCCGCCGAAGCCTGGCCAGCGTGTTATCCAGCGCCAGCAGCCTGGCACAGCGACTCCGCAGCCGGAGACCCTGTCCAGAACCGGCAAGCTCTCAACCGATCACGCCTTGCCCGGAGCCAATGGCAAGAGGCTGCCGCTCGTCAACGGCAAGCCGGCGCTGAATGGCGAGAATTTGCCAAGCAACAAGTCCAGGAAGCAGCTCGGTAAGCAAGGCATAGTAGGCGGCAACCAGGAGGCGACGGGAAATGCCGGTGCCACCGTGACCGGAGAGCAGGACACCGGTCAGCGGAAGGGCAAAAAGCTCCGCAAGCTGCCCACCGTCAACGGCATGCCGGCCGACAACGGGCAGAACGCGCAGGAGAAGTTCAGGCAGAACAATCCCAAGGCATTATCCGATCGCAACAATGGCAAGCCGAGGAAGCTGACGCGCAAGGATTTGTCCGCAGGCCAGTCCGTTGTCGAACCGAACGATCAAGGTTCGGCCGGCGCACGCGAAAGGGGCAGGAAGTTCCGCAAGCTGCCTGCCGTCAACGAGATGCCGGCCGAGAACCGGCCGAGCGTGCGCGAGCGACTCAGGAGGAACAATCCCGACGTGTTCTCCGATGAAAATCAGGGCTCCGCCAACGCCAAGAGCAGGAAGTTCCGCAGGCTGCCGACCGTCAACGGTGAGCCGGCCGACAACGAGCCGAGCATCCAGAAGCGGCTCAGGAGGAACAATCCGACCGTGTTCTCCGACGAGAATCAGGGCTCGGTCAGCGGAAACGACAGGCGCAGGATGTTGCGCCGGCTGCAGAACGAAGAAGGGGCCGGCGGCCCGGAGGTCAACGTCCAGCGCAACTTCAAGGTCAACAGGCCGAACGAGAATGCGCAGCGCCAGTTCAGGCAGGAAAGGCCTGACGAGCAGGTGCTGCGGCGGCAGAGATCGGAGCCACGGCCGGAATTCCGTTCGCAGCCGAGACCGCAGATGCAAGAACGGCGTCTCCCGCAGGAGCAACCGCAGCTCAAGAAGAAGCCTTCTTGCGGACAGCAGGGCGAGCCGGCCTGCAACCAGTAGGCTGGCGCGGTCGGACCTGCGCCTTACCTTTGCGAACCGATTTTTCGGCCATGAACTTGCAAGGCAGGGGCGCCGGTCTGTAGCGCGTATCAACCGTCAAAAGCGGAATGTCTAGGCTAAAGCAGGTCGCGTGAAAAAGGATTCACGCGACCTTGCTTTAGGTTCTTGATTTTAGGCATGTCTTCGTCCCGAAACCGGGCCCACTTTCGGGAGATATGCTTTAGGCTCTCGCAGGCCGCTCAGCCTGCACGCCTGGCGGCGTCCGTCAGGTTTTCGGCGTGCCGCCGCGCTGGTTGATCGACACCCAGATGTTCGGGTTCTGCTGCGACTGGCGTTTCAGGAAATAATAGCCGGTCGCGTTCCAGGGCCTGATTTCATCGACCAGATTGTCGAGCACGAGATCGCCCTTATCCGTCTTCACCGTCAGTATGGTGTGACCCTCATTGTTGAGGTCGCGCACCACGGTCATCAGCAGCGCCTGCCTGGGAAACCCCGCTTCCATGAGAAGCTTGCGCTTGTAGAGCGCGTAAATCTTGCAGTCGCCCTTGCCGTCCACCGGATAGTCCCAGTGGTCCATCATCGTGCCCCAGTGATCGTAATTGCTGACGGGCTTGATGGCGCGGTTCGCCTTTTGGTTTATCCGCTTGAGGGTGCGCAGGTTCTGCGCGGTCAGCTTGACGTGAGCGGCCGGCAAAGCCGCCACCTTGCATTCTTTCGGCCGGCGGCCGCAGAAATCGAGCCAGCCATAGGGAACGCTGGTGCGCCCCCCGACCGAGGCGGAGCGAACGCTATCTGCGGAAGACTGAGTCGATGGCCGCTTGAACAGTGTCGACTGCGCCGCTGCCGTGTCTACGGATAGCGACGTCGTACCAATCAACGAAACGAGGCCGAGGAGGAAAGAAGAGGTCAGGACGCCAGGGAAACGCAGCACTGCCAACACCGCAACGAGAAGACTGGTGACGAGTTAACGCGGAAACGGCGGTCCAATCAATTGAACAATTAATAATTTCCTAACATGATCGTGTTCGCGTCCGACGAGGCCGCTACGCCTCTTCAAGGATTGGCATCAATCGCGAGCGTGGCGCCGCTGCGCTTCGGCAAGGACGCCGGCGTCCATTTCTTCCAGCGTCTTCGCACCATGCGGCAGGACGCCAAACACGTCCTCCGGCCGCGTCGGCGCAAAGGCCGGCACCGGCCTCAAAAGAACGCCCTCTGGCGTGTCTTCGACCTGCAGGTGCGTGCCAGCAGCCCAGCCCCTTCGTTCCCGTATGGCGCTGGGCAGGGTCACCTGTCCCTTGGTCGAGACGGTCGTAGTGAGTTTTTTGGAGCCGGTCATTTGGGCTTGATAATACCGAAACGGCCCCCATGCCTCAAACCCTGGTGCCGCCCACCGTCATCTGGTTCATCCTCAGATGCGGCTGGCCGACGCCGACAGGCACGCCCTGTCCAGCCTTGCCGCACATGCCGATGCCGTTGTCGAGCTTCATGTCGTTGCCGACCATGGTGACGCGATGCATGGCATCCGGCCCATTGCCGATCAGCATCGCACCCTTGATCGGCTGCGTCACCTTGCCGTCCTCGATCATGTAGGCCTCGGTGCAGCCGAACACGAATTTTCCCGAGGTGATGTCGACCTGGCCGCCGCCGAAGGAGACGGCATAGATGCCGTTCTTGACCGAGGCGATGATCTCTTCCGGCGGCATGTCGCCCGCGGTCATGTAGGTGTTGGTCATGCGCGGCATCGGCTGATGCGCGTAGCCCTCGCGGCGGCCGTTGCCCGTCGCCTTCATGCCCATCAGACGAGCGTTCTGGCGGTCCTGCATGTAGCCGACCAGTCTGCCGTCCTCGATCAGCACGTTGCGCGCCGAAGGTGTTCCTTCGTCGTCGACGGTGAGCGAGCCGCGCCGCTCGGCGATCGTGCCGTCATCGACCACGGTGACGCCCTTTGCCGCGACCTGCTGACCCATAAGGCCGGCGAAGGCCGAGGTCTTCTTGCGGTTGAAGTCTCCTTCCAGCCCATGGCCGACCGCCTCGTGCAGCATCACGCCCGGCCAGCCGCTGGAAAGCACGATGTCGAAAGTGCCCGCCGGCGCCGGTACGGCCTCGAGATTGACCAGCGCCTGCCTCAGCGCCTCGCCCGCGGCGTGCTTCCAACTCTCCTCGGTGAGGAACTCGCCAAAGCTCTTGCGGCCGCCCATGCCGTAGGAGCCGCTCTCCTGCCGGTCGCCGTCGCCGACCACCACCGAGACGTTGATCCTGACCAGTGGGCGGATATCGCGCACCACCTGGCCGTCGCCGCGCACGATCTCGACATGCTGCCAGGAGGCCGCGAGCGAAGCCGTCACCTGGCGTACGCGCGGATCGGCGGCGCGCAGCCAGGCGTCGATCTCCTGCAACAGCTTGGCCTTGGCCTCGAAACTGGGCGAAGGGATGGGGTTCTCGTCGCCATAGAGGTGGCGATTGGTGCGGGCGGGCGCCGCGGCGAGCGTACCGGAGTAACCGCCCTTGACCGCCGAGACGGCATCGGCCGCGCGCAGCAGCGAGGCTTCGGAAAGATCGCTGGAATGGGCATAGCCGCTGGCTTCGCCTGCGACGGCGCGCAAGCCAAAACCCTGGTCGGTGTTGAAATTGGCCGTCTTCAGCCGGCCGTTGTCGAACATCAGCGCTTCGCTCTCGCTGTATTCGAGAAACAGTTCGCCGTCGTCGGCGCCCTTGATGGTGTCGGCGACGATCTCTTTGACGCGGTCGTCGGAAATGTCGAATTGGCCGATCAGGCTGTTCATGGCAGGGCTGTCCGCTGGCGGTTTCGTCTTTCCCCGATGTAGGGGCGAAGACAGGTCAAGACAATCGCCGCCGTTCACACGGGATCGTCGTCGCCGCGGGCCGGCTGACGACCGCATTGCAACGCAGGGCTCAGGGCAGGGCGGCGAAGCCTTCGGCGAATCCCTTCAGATCGACGGGAATGCCGATGCCTTCCTCCGGCGTCTGGAACACGATGAAGGTGGCCGAGGTGCCGCTCTTCAGCGTGTCGAGCAGCGGCTTCTCGAGGATCACTTCCGCATAGCAGCCGTCCTGGAAGCAGCGCACGAAATAGGCGCGGCCGATGTCCTTGCCGTCGACATTGAGGCCAAGCCCGTTGGGCAAGAGCACGCCGAGCGGCGCCAGCACCCGCAGGATCTCGGCCTTGTTGTCGGCGGTGCGCAGCACCACCACCGAAAGCCCCATTTCCGGACGGTCCTCGGCGACGACGTTCTGCATCATCACGCATTGCTCGGAGGTCGCGCCGGCCGGCGTGTCGCAGATGATCGACCACGCTCCATGCGTCGACTTGACCGTGCCGCTGGGCGGCGCGGCGGTCTGAGGCGGCGCGGCGCTCGCCACGCCGGTCAGGCCGGCGCCAAGCAAGGCGGCAAGGAAGACGACCTTCGCCAAGGGTCTCGAAAGCCAGGAAGTCATGACGGCTCCATTGCGAATCAGGGCACTTTAAGCTGCGCCAAGGCCAAGTAAAGGACGAGACCGTCGCCGGCCCGCCCAGATACCGGCAATTACGCGCTTTTCCAGAGCAAATTCGCCCGAATTGCGACCGCCCCGCGCGCACCGCCCCGATGGCCGGGGATGCCCTTTAGGTTGCGCGCAAAAATGCCGCACAGTTTCGCCCGCTCCTTCCTTGCGGAGGGAATTAGAGTATGGTTTGAACCAGCTAGGGACTGACCGGGATTCCCAATCCCGGCGTCGTTCGTTATTGGTGCGATCCGATTGCAGGAAGTGGGAGACGAGAGGGCGATGAGAAAATTCATGGCAAGCGCCAGGCTTCTGGCAGGTGCCGCGGCTGCTGGCGCGCTCCTCTCCGGCGTGCCCGCCTATGCGGATCAGCCGCAGCCTTGGGAGACCGCCTTCCAGGCGCCCGCGACCGAAATGATGCGGCAGATCGAGTGGTTCGGGAACTACACGATGTGGTTCGTCGTCCCGATCACGGTCCTGGTGCTGGCGCTGCTTGCCGTTTGCGTCCTGAGGTTCCGCGCCAGCGTGAACCCGGTTCCTTCCAGGACCAGTCACAACACGCTGATCGAGGTGATCTGGACGGTCGGGCCGGTGATCGTGCTGTTGCTCATCGCTATCCCCTCCTTCCAGCTGCTCACCGCGCAGTACACGCCTCCGGAAGAAGCCAAGCTCACCGTCAAGGCGACCGGCAACCAATGGAACTGGGACTACGAATACCAGATCGACAAGAGCTTCTCCTTCAACTCGGCCGTTCTCCAGGATGCTGACCGCGCCAAGGCCGGCAAGGAAGACCGCAATCTTTATCCGCGCCTGCTCGCCGTCGACAACGAGTTGGTGGTGCCGGTCAATACGACGACCCGCGTGCTGATCACCGCCACCGACGTCATCCATTCCTTCGCCGTTCCGTCCTTCGGCATCAAGATGGACGCCGTGCCCGGCCGCACCAACGAGACCTGGTTCAAGGCGGAGAAGGAAGGTCTCTACTATGGCCAGTGCTCGCAGCTCTGCGGCAAGGATCACGCCTTCATGCCGATCGCGGTCCGCGTCGTCTCCGACGCGCAGTTCAAGACCTGGCTGGAGACGGCCAAGACCGACGTGCCTGCCGCCAACAAGGCGCTGATGGCCGCGATCGATGGTACCAACAAGGTAGCGGCCGCCGGCAACTGACGCCGCGGGTTAGCAAGATTTAGGGAACGGAGCGGAATATGGCAGAGGCTGCAGCTCACGACCACCACGACCACAGGCCGCATGGCTGGGTCCGCTGGGTGTACTCGACCAACCACAAGGACATCGGCACGCTCTACCTGATCTTCGCGATCATGGCCGGCATTGTCGGCGGCGCGCTTTCGGTCGCCATCCGCATGGAGCTGCAGGAGCCGGGCATCCAGATCTTCAGCGGTCTGGCGCAGATGGTCTACGGCATGCAGGGCGATGCCGCCATCGACGGCGGCAAGAGCATGTACAATGCCTTCGGCGCCGCGCACGGCCTGATCATGATCTTCTTCATGGTGATGCCGGCGCTCATCGGCGGCTTCGCCAACTGGATGGTGCCGATCATGATCGGCGCGCCGGACATGGCCTTCCCGCGCATGAACAACATCTCCTTCTGGCTGCTGCCGCCGGCCTTCCTGCTGCTGCTCGGCTCGATGTTCGTGCCGAGCGCACCGGGCGCATTCGGCGTCGGCGGCGGCTGGACGATCTACCCGCCGCTCTCGACCTCCGGCCAGCCTGGCCCCGCGATGGACCTGGCGATTCTGTCGATTCACATCGCCGGCGCCTCGTCGATCCTCGGCGCGATCAACTTCATCACCACCATCTTCAACATGCGCGCGCCTGGCATGACCATGCACAAGATGCCGCTGTTCGCCTGGGCGGTGCTGATCACGGCCTTCCTGCTGCTCTTGTCGCTGCCGGTTCTGGCTGGTGGCATCACCATGCTGCTCACCGACCGCAACTTCGGCACCTCCTTCTTCGTGCCGGACAATGGCGGTGATCCGCTGCTCTTCCAGCACCTGTTCTGGTTCTTCGGCCACCCCGAGGTGTACATCCTGATCCTGCCGGGCTTCGGCATCATCAGCCACATCGTCTCGACCTTCTCGAAGAAACCCGTCTTCGGCTATCTCGGCATGGCCTACGCCATGGTCGCGATCGGCGCTGTCGGCTTCATCGTCTGGGCGCACCACATGTACACGACCGGCCTGTCGCTCGACACGCAGCGCTATTTCGTGTTCGCCACCATGGTCATCGCGGTGCCGACCGGCGTGAAGATCTTCTCCTGGATCGCCACGATGTGGGGCGGCTCGATCTCCTTCAAGCCGCCGATGCTGTGGGCCCTGGGCTTCATCTTCCTGTTCACGATCGGCGGCGTCACCGGCGTCCAGCTCGCCAATGCCGGCCTCGACCGCTCGCTGCACGACACCTATTTCGTGATCGCCCACTTCCACTACGTGCTGTCGCTGGGCGCGGTGTTCGCCATCTTCGCCGGCTGGTACTACTGGTTCCCGAAGATGACCGGCTACATGTACTCGCCGGTGATCGCCAACACCCACTTCTGGGTCACCTTCGTCGGCGTCAACCTGATCTTCTTCCCGCAGCACTTCCTCGGTCTCGCTGGCATGCCGCGCCGCACCGTCGACTATCCGGATGCGTTCGCGGGCTGGAACATGGTCTCGTCCTACGGCTCCTACATCGCGGCCGTCGGCGTGGCGATCTTCCTTTATGGCGTGTTCGAGGCCTTCCAGAAGAAGCGCGTCGCTGGCGCCAATCCGTGGGGCGAGGGTGCCACCACGCTCGAATGGCAGCTGCCTTCACCGCCGCCGTTCCACCAGTGGGAACAGCTGCCGAAGATCAAGTAAGCAGCGATGCATGCGAGGCCGCCGGTGAGCCGGCGGTCTTGGTCAACGGAATGATGGACTTTAAGTACGCATGGCCCTTGCCGACGACAGATTGATGGAGAAAGCGGGCTTTCACATGTCGGAAGCGACCGCGGGCGATTTCTTCGCCCTCCTGAAGCCGCGCGTCATGTCGCTGGTCGTCTTCACGGCCTTTGTCGGCATGGTCGCGGCGCCGGTGGCCATCAATCCGCTGTTGGCGGTGATAGCCATCCTGGCAATCGCCATCGGCGCAGGCGCCTCGGGCGCGCTCAACATGTGGTACGACGCCGACATCGACGCGGTGATGACCAGGACCGCCGGCCGTCCGGTGCCGGCGGGCCGCGTCACGCCCGGCGAGGCGCTGAGCTTCGGCCTGGTGCTCTCCGTTCTGTCGGTGATGACGCTTGGCGTGCTGGTCAACTGGCTGTCTGCGGCGCTTCTTGCCTTCACCATCTTCTTCTATGCCGTAGTCTACACGATGTGGCTGAAGCGCTGGACGCCGCAGAATATCGTCATCGGTGGCGCCGCCGGCGCCATCCCGCCGGTGATCGGCTGGGCGGCGGTGACCGGATCGGTCAGCCTCGAAAGCCTGATCCTGTTCCTCATCATCTTCCTCTGGACGCCGCCGCATTTCTGGGCGCTGGCGCTGTTCAAGTCCGATGATTACGCCCGCGCCGGCATTCCGATGATGCCGAACGTTGCCGGACCTGCCTCCACGCGTCGCCAGATATTTGCCTATGCGCTGATCCTCGCGCCGGTTGGCGTGCTGCCCTGGCTGCTCGGCTATACCACCGCTGCCTATGGCGCCGTATCTGCCGTGCTGGGCGCGGGCTTCGTCTGGTATGCCTGGAAGGTGCTGTGGATGAGCGACATCGACCGCGCGATGAAGCCGGCCAAGGCGCTGTTCGGCTATTCGCTGCTCTATCTCTTCGCAATCTTCGCCGCCTATCTCGTCGACAGCGTGGTCGGGCGCGCCCTCATGACGGGGGGAGCATGATCGTGGCCGACAAGAACCTCGAACTGGTCACCTTGACCGAGCGCCAGCGGAAGGCGCGGCGCAACCGCTCCGTCGCCATCGGCGTGGCGCTGGCCGCGCTGGTCATCATCTTCTACGTCGCGACCATCGTGAAGTTCGGCCACAATGCTTCTGGCCTCACGCCTACGAACTTGATGTGAGGCGGCGATGAGCGGCGAGATCACCACCAGGCCCGTCAGGAAGAACAGCAACCGCGTCGTCGTGGCGGTCTGCCTGGCTTTCTTCACCGGCATGGTCGGCATGGCCTACGCGGCGGTGCCGCTTTACAAGATGTTCTGCCAGGCCACCGGCTATGGCGGTACGACGCAACGCGCCGAGAAGCAATATGCCGGCCGCGTGCTCGACCGTGACATCACCATCCGCTTCGACGCCAACACCAACGGCATTCCGTGGCAGTTCGAGCCCGTCGCCCGCTCGGTGACGATCAAGATCGGCGAGACCACGCAGGCGCATTACAGCGCGACCAACAAGTTCGACCGCCCCATCACCGGCCGCGCCTCCTTCAATGTGCAGCCGGAAATGGCAGGCGCCTATTTCAACAAGGTGGAGTGCTTCTGCTTCACCGACACGACGCTGAAGCCCGGCGAGACGCTGGACATGCCGGTCGTGTTCTATGTCGATCCAGACATCGTCAACGTGCCGGAACTGAAGGACTTGAAGACCATCACCTTGTCCTACACGATGTTCCCGGTCGAAAAGAAACAGCCGGTCGCGTCGTCGGCGCCGGCCGCTGGCAGCAGCAACAAAGTTCCAGATTCCGAAGCAAGCCTCGGGGGTTGATATGGCAGACGCGCACGCAAAACCGAACCACGACTACCATCTCGTCAATCCGAGCCCCTGGCCTTTCCTGGGCTCGATCGGCGCGCTGGTCACGGCCATCGGCGGCGTCTGCCTGATGCAGTATCTGAAGGCGGGCAACTTCCCGATCTTCGGCCACAACATCGCCAATCCGTGGCTGTTCTTCATCGGCCTGATCATCGTGCTCTACACGATGTTCGCCTGGTGGTCGGACACCATCAAGGAAGCGCATGAGGGCCACCACACGCGCGTCGTGTCGCTGCACCTGCGCTACGGCATGATCATGTTCATCGCCTCCGAGGTGATGTTCTTCGTCGCCTGGTTCTGGGCCTTCTTCGACGCCAGCCTGTTCCCCGGCGAGGCGGCGCAATATGCCCGCACCACCTTCACCGGCGGCGTCTGGCCGCCGAAGGGCCTGGAGGTTCTCGACCCCTTCCACCTGCCGCTCTACAACACCATCATCCTGCTCCTGTCGGGCACGACGGTGACCTGGGCGCACCACTCGCTCATCCATGGCGACCGCAAGGGCCTGATCAACGGCCTGGTGCTGACCGTCGGTCTTGGCATGCTGTTCACCATGGTGCAGGCCTACGAGTACATGCACGCTCCGTTCGGCTTCAAGGATTCGATCTACGGCGCCACCTTCTTCATGGCGACCGGCTTCCACGGCTTCCACGTCATCATCGGTACCATCTTCCTGCTCGTCTGCCTGGTGCGCGCGATGCGCGGCGACTTCACCCCAAAGCAGCATTTCGGGTTCGAGGCGGCCGCCTGGTACTGGCACTTCGTCGACGTGGTCTGGCTGTTCCTGTTCAGCGCGGTCTATGTCTGGGCCTCGAACGGCGCCATGATCGAAGCCCATTAATATCAACGGCTTTCGGAATCCCAATAAGGCGGCTGCGGCGACGTGGCCGCCTTATCTTTTTGAGTGAAAGGGTCTAGGGTGCGGACATGAGCGAAGACAAGGCGATCGAAGATAGGGCGATCGAAGACAAGGCGATCGCAGACAAGGCGATCTGGCCCCCCATCGACCCGGTTTCGGCCGGACTGCACGGCCGCTGCCCGCGCTGCGGCGAGGGCAAGCTGTTCTCCGGCTTCCTCACCGTCGGCAAGCGCTGCTACAATTGCGGCCTCGACTATTCCTTCGCCGATGCCGGCGACGGCCCGGCTGTCTTCGTCATCCTGATCATCGGCTTCATCGTCGTCGGCCTGGCGCTGTGGATGGAAGTGACGCTCAGCCCGCCGCTCTGGCTGCATTTCATCTTGTGGATACCGCTGGCGCTGGTGCTGTGCCTGACGGCGCTGCGCCTCATCAAGGGCGTGCTGATCACACTGCAATATTCGAAGAAGGCCGCGGAAGGCAGGCTGGACAGCGGCCAATGAGCGAAGCGACCAGTTCGGCTGCCGGCCGTTCGCGGCCGCGCAACGCCTTGCTGCTTGGGCTCGGCCTTGTCCTGTTCGCCATTCTCCTCGGTCTCGGCACCTGGCAGGTCCAGCGCCTGCACTGGAAAGAAGGGCTGATCGAGACCATCGACAGGCGCACCCATGCGGCGCCTCGGCCGCTGGCCGATGTCGAGAGAGAGCTCGCCGCCACGCATGATGTCGACTACACGCCGGTGACGGTGACCGGTATTTTGCTGCACCAGGGCGAGCGGCATTTCTTCTCGACCTGGGAAGGCGATACCGGCTTCAACGTCTACACGCCCCTGCGGCTCGACGACGGCCGTTTCGTGCTCGTCAACCGCGGCTTCGTTCCCTACGATCTCAAGGATCCGGCCAAGCGCCGGCAGGGCGAGGTCGCCGGCAAGGTGACGGTGACCGGGCTCGCCCGCAATCCGCTGCCGGAAAAGCCCTCGATGATGCTGCCCGACAACGATGTCGCCAAGAACATCTTCTACTGGAAGGACCGCGACGTCATGGCCTCGACCGCGGGCTTGCCTGCCGGCGCCGTGCTGGTGCCGTTCTTCATCGACGCCGACAAGACGCCGAACCCCGGCGGCCTGCCGGTCGGCGGCGTCACCATCATCGATCTGCCGAACAACCATCTGCAATATGCCGTCACCTGGTACGGCCTTGCCGCCGCCCTTGCCGCCGTGCTCATCCTCAGGCTCCGCCGCACGGCGAAAGAAGGGTGAACGCCGCCGCTCTTGACAGGGCAGGGGTGCACGTCTCATTTCGCCTACATCAAAGAGATAGAGCATGATGTCGTCCGAAAACCGCTTCACACTTTTCGGCATCATGCTCTTGATTCCGATTGAACCGGTTTCGCATTCATGACCGAGAAAAAGCCACCGCTGACCATCAGGCTCTGCCAGCCGCGCGGCTTCTGCGCCGGCGTCGACCGCGCCATCCAGATCGTCGTGCTGGCGCTGAAGAAGTACGGCGCGCCGGTCTATGTCCGCCACGAGATCGTGCACAACCGCTATGTGGTCGAGGGGCTGCAGAGCCTGGGCGCCGTGTTTATCGAGGAACTATCCGAGATCCCGCCCGAGCATCGGCGGTCACCGGTCGTCTTTTCCGCGCATGGCGTGCCGAAATCGGTGCCGGCCGATGCCGAGGCGCGCAACCTCTTCTATCTCGACGCCACCTGTCCGCTGGTGTCGAAGGTGCACAAGCAGGCCATGCGCCACCAGCGGCTCGGCCGCCACGTGCTCTTGATCGGCCATGCCGGCCACCCGGAGGTGATCGGCACGATGGGCCAACTGCCGGAAGGTGCTGTGACCCTGATAGAAACCGAGGCGGACGCGGCGCGCTTTGTGCCGGTGGACCCGGCGGCGCTTGGCTTCGTCACCCAGACGACATTGTCGGTCGAGGACACCGCCGGCATCATCCGGGCGCTTGAGCAGCGCTTCCCCGAATTGCATGCGCCCGCGGCCGAATCGATCTGCTATGCCACCACCAACCGCCAGGAGGCGGTGAAGGAAACGGCCGCCGGCGCCGACCTCTTCCTCGTCGTCGGCGCGCCGAACTCGTCCAACTCGCGGCGCCTTGTCGAAGTGGCGGAACGCGCCGGTGCCGCGATGTCGCTTCTCGTGCAGCGGGCTTCCGAAATTCCGTGGGATGAGATCGGCGAGATTTCGACGCTCGGCCTGTCGGCCGGCGCCTCGGCGCCGGAAATCATCGTCGACGAGATCATCGACGCGTTCCGGCAGCGCTTCGACGTCACCATCGATCTGGCCATCACGGCCACCGAAACGGAGGATTTTCCGGTGATGCGGGTGTTGCGCGATGTCGAACTGACGGCGGCCGACATGGCCTTCGTCAATGGAGCCGCGTAAACCCAAATGGCTGTCTACACCGACGTCAACGAAAACGAGCTCAGCACGTTCCTGAAAGCCTATCCGGTGGGCGAGCTCTTGTCCTACAAGGGCATCGCCGAGGGCACCGAGAACTCGAATTTCCTCGTCCACGCCTCCACCGGCTCCTACATCCTGACGCTCTACGAGAAGCGCGTCGACAAGGCCGATCTGCCCTTTTTCCTCGGCCTGATGGGCCATCTGGCGCGAAAGGGCATTTCCTGCCCGCTTCCGGTCACCGCGCATGACGGCACCGTCATCGGCACGCTCGCCGGCCGCCCCGCCGTCATCATCACCTTCCTCGAGGGCCTCTCGCTCAGGCGCCCGACCGCGGCCCATTGCGCCGAGGTCGGCAAGGCTCTGGCCGCGCTCCATCTCGCCGGCCGGGATTTTCCGATGAAGCGGCCGAACGCTCTTGCCATCGATGGCTGGCGCAAGCTCTGGGCCGCATCGCGCGACCGCGCCGACGAGGTCGAGCCGGGGCTGGCGGCCGAGGTCGATGCCGACTTCGCCGACTTCGAGCGCAACTGGCCGGCCGGCCTGCCGCAAGGCATCATCCATGCCGATCTCTTTCCGGACAATGTCTTCTTCCTTGGCGAGAAGCTGTCCGGCCTGATCGACTTCTATTTCGCCTGCGACGACCTCTACGCCTATGATGTCGCCACCTGTCTCAACGCCTGGTGCTTCGAGAAGGATTTTTCCTTCAACCTCACCAAAGGCACGGCGCTGCTTGCCGGCTACAAGTCGGTGCGGCCGTTGGAGAGCGAGGAAAAGGCGGCGCTGCCGATGCTGGCGCGCGGCTCGGCGCTGCGCTTCATGCTGACCAGGCTCTATGACTGGCTGACCATTCCCAATGGCGGCCTGGTGATGAAGCGCGATCCGACCGAATATATCCGCCGCATGCGTTTCCACCGCGCGATCAAATCTCCTTCCGAATACGGACTGACATGAGCAAGCAAGTCGAGATCTTCACCGACGGCGCCTGCTCCGGCAATCCCGGACCTGGCGGCTGGGGCGCAGTGCTGCGCTACAACGGCGTCACCAAGGAGCTGTCTGGCGGCGAGGCGGAGACCACCAACAACCGCATGGAGCTGCTTGCGGCAATCACGGCGCTGAATGCGCTGAAGGAACCCTGCACGGTCGACCTCTACACCGACAGCAAATACGTCATGGACGGCATTTCCAAATGGATCCATGGCTGGAAGAAGAACGGCTGGAAGACCGGCGACAAGAAGCCGGTCAAGAACGGCGAGCTCTGGCAGGCGCTCGATGAGGCCAACAGGCGCCACAAGGTTATCTGGCACTGGGTGAAAGGCCATGCCGGCCACCCCGAGAACGAGCACGCCGACGAACTGGCGCGGCAAGGCATGGCGCCGTTCAAGAAAGGGCCGGTCAAACCTGTTGCTGCTTCGCAGCCGGTTACGCGCGCAAAGCAACCGCCGGTCGCAAAGGCGCGGCGCTCGACCCAGAGCTATTGATCTCCGCAGCTCTCTGACCGGAGGAGTTCTGTCGTGCCGATCGCCTACTACATCACGCACCCCCAGGTTCAGATCGACGCCAGCATCCCGGTGCCGGAGTGGGGCCTTTCCGACACCGGCAGAGCGAGAGCATTTGCAATGCTCGATCAGCCTTGGGTCGGGTCGATCCGGCGCATCGTGTCGTCGGGTGAACGCAAGGCAATCGAAACCGCCGAAATCCTGGCAAAGCATCTCCGTCTTGCGGTCGAGGTGAGGGAACGCATGCATGAGAATGACCGGTCGGCAACCGGCTTCCTGCCCCCACCAGAATTCGAAGCGGTCGCGGACCAGTTCTTCGCCAATCCGAACGAAAGCATCCGAGGATGGGAGCGAGCTGTCGATGCGCAAGGTCGTATTGTGAGCGAAGTCGAGGTGACGCTCGCAACCAATGACGGCAACGACATCGCTTTCGTCGGCCATGGAGGAGTGGGAACGCTCTTGCTGCTTCATCTCAGCGGACGGGAGATCAGCCGCGAAGCGGATCAACCGGGCGGCGGCAATTATTTCGCTTACGATGTCGGCGCACGGCGGATCATCCACGGATGGCGGCCGATCGACAGCCAGAGCTCTGACTAACGGACCAGTAGCGCCGTTGAGAACAGGCCGAGCGCGAACACCGTGTGCGAGGCGAGGTTGAGCGTGCGGACCAGCATCGGGTTGGGCAGTTTGGACGCAGCCCAGCCGGCGCCCATGCCGGGCGCCAGCAGGAACCAGCCGGCGCCGACGGTGACGATACCGAGGATGAAGGCCGGCAGGAAGGTCGGCGCGGCAAGCCAGCCCGCTCCCGCAAGCACGACCAGGATGACGCCGTAAAGCATGCCGACGAGATAGTGGAACGCCCAGCCCAGCGCCTTCTCATGCGCATAGGGCGCGGCCTTCCCGATGTCGTCGTGGAACACCTTCTCCGGCAGGTGCCGCACCCAGCGTCCGACCAGGCCCCAATTCGGCCTGGGCAGGCCGAAGGCCTTGTTGAGTAAAATCGCCCAGACGTCCATGAAGACCGTGGCGCCGATGCCGATCGCGACGGCGCGCCAGACGATGTCGAGCATCAGAGTTGCTCGAGGATCTTGGCCGCGCCGCTCTCGTCGACACCCGGCTTGGTTTCCACGTTGAGCGCCGTAACCTTGCCGTCGTCGACGATCATCGAAAAGCGCTTCGAGCGCAGCCCCATCCCGTTTGCGGAGAGATCGTTGTCGAGCCCGACCGATTTGGCGAAATCGCCGCTTCCGTCGGCGAGATAAAGGATCTTGCCTTCGCCGCCGGTGAAGCGCGCCCAGGCGCCCATGACATGGACGTCATTGACCGAGACGACCGCGATGGTGTCGACGCCGCGCGCCAGGATGGCGTCGTGGTTCTCGAGGTAGCCGGGCAGGTGGTTGTTGCTGCAGGTCGGCGTGAAGGCGCCTGGCACGCCGAACAGCACGACCTTCTTTCCGGCAAAGATTTCGGCGCCTGTGATCGGCTTCGCGCCGTCGGCGGTCATGATCTTGAATGTCGCCTGGGGCAGTTTTTCGCCAACCGAAATGGTCATGGGTTCCTCGCTTGGGAGATTGGAAGGATCTGTGCGTATCGGACCGAGCTGCTTTCCGCAATCACCGAGCGAGCCTGGATCAAGGGAAAGGCAGCACCCCGTCGACCGAACCCTCGGCGCTGGTCAGCGTGTAGTAGAGCCCGCCATCCGTGGGCGTCGCCGACGGCCGGTCGAGGATCGGCACAGTGAAGACGACCTTGCCGTCCTTCTCGCTCCGCACCGGCGCGCCGAACATGTAGTCGCGCTCGCCGGCGATGAAGAAATCGACGGAATCCGGATCGCCTGGCGAATGCGCCTCGACGACAAGGGTTTCGTGGTCGCCGGGCAGCACGCGGACGCCGAAATCCGGCCGCGCGGGAGAGGGAAGCGTTGCAAGCGCCGTTTTCACCAGTGCTGCGTCCGTGGCGTTGTCCGGATCGGACGCCGGATCGACGCTGAGCCGCGTCTGCACCGGAATGCAGATCGTCTCGCATATTCCGAGAAAGACGTTTGCATCGATGGTCGCCGGCTGGTCGGGCGCCGACAGCGTGAAGGTCACCGGCAGCGACACCGGGCGGTCGTAGCCGGACCATTTGCCATAGCCGTCGTCGTGGCGCTGCGGCGGCGGAAACGACAGCCTTGCGTCGGCGATGTTGGTGCTGGCCGAGATATCGAGCTGCGGCGGCACGCCGGCGTCGCCGGGGTCGCGCCAATAGGTTTTCCAGCCGGGCTTCAGCGCGATGTCGAGCACGCCGTGGATCTTGCCCGCCTCGTCCGGCTTGCCGCTGGTCACCAGCCGCACTCTGCCGCCTTCGCTGTTGTACCAGGCCGAGGACGATGCCTCGGCAGGCAGGCCCGCACCCAGGCCGATGACGGCGCCGAGCGCCACAATGTTCAGGTATCGCATGGCGGTGATTTGATCGCCCGTTCTTGGCCGCGCAATGATTTCATGTTCCAGCCGGTATCATATTTGCGTGACATCCGGCAGCCTCACCATCTTTTCGGCGCGGCGGAAACGCGTTACGCTCAGCCTCATGGACCTATTGCGCCACAAGAAGAGGGCCGGGCGCGGCTTTCTCGACGATCAGTTCCTGATTGCCATGCCCGGCATGAAGGACGACCGTTTCACGCGCTCGGTCATCTATATCTGCGCCCACAGCGACGAGGGCGCGATGGGCCTGATCATCAACCAGACGCAGCAGATGCTGTTCCCGGACCTTCTGGTGCAGCTTGGCATCATGAACGAGCAGGAGGCGATCCGCCTGCCGGCGCATGCCCGCGACTTCGTCGTGCGCAATGGCGGGCCGGTCGATCGCAGCCGCGGCTTCGTGCTGCATTCCGGCGACTATCGCGTGGAATCCTCGCTCAGCGTCTCCGACGACATTTGCCTGACCGCCACGGTCGACATCTTGCGTGCCATCTCGACGGGCCGCGGACCGCGGCACGCGCTGATGGCGCTCGGTTATGCCGGCTGGGGTGCCGGCCAGCTCGAAAGCGAGATCGCCGAGAATGGCTGGCTGACCTGCCCGGCCACGACCGAGCTTTTGTTCGACGCCGACATCGAGCGCAAATACGACCGCATCCTCGCCTCGATCGGCATCGACCTCGCCCACCTCAGCGCCGCCGCCGGCCACGCTTAGGCGCCGCGTCGCTTCGCTCCTTGCTCCGCCCTAGGATGACGAGTTGGTAGGGCCCCCGCCAGTCTGTAAGCGCTGATGTGCTACGCCAACCTAAGCCTGCGTCAGAGGATACTGCTCCCGCAGCGTCTTCAGCACCTGGTCGCCGGGCATCGGCGCGCCGAACATGAAGCTCTGGACATATTCGCAGCCCATCTGGCGCAGCTCCAGCGCGTCGCTCTCGTCGGAAATGCCTTCGGCGACGACCGACAGGCCGAGCTCATGCGCCATGTTGACCATGGATTTGAGCAGCACCGCCCGCTTCGGCGTCGCGTCGTCGACGAAGCTCTTGTCGATCTTGATCGTGTCGAAGGGGAAGCGCGTCAGATAGGACAGCGAGGAATAGCCGGTGCCGAAATCGTCGAGCGATAGCCCGATGCCGAGCTGCTTGAGCTTGGTCAGCACATGCGCGGTCTGCTCGGGGTTGTCCATCACCAGGGATTCGGTGAGCTCGAGCCGGAAGCAGCGCGGTTTCAGATTGGCGCGCGCGATGACCGAGCGCACGTCGCTGACGAGATCGCGGCGGATGAGCTGCCGGCTGGAGAGATTGACCGAGACCGATAGCGGCGCGTCGCCGATCTGCTTCTGCCAGGCCGCCAGGTCCTCGGCGGCCTGCTGCATGGCAAACAGGCCGAGCTGCACGATCAGCCCGCAATTTTCGGCCACCGGGATGAAATCCCCCGGCGGGATCATGCCGCGCCGCGGGTGATCCCAGCGCAGCAGCGCCTCGAAGCCGGCGACGCTGCCGTCCTCCAGCCGCACGATCGGCTGGTAGGCAAGGGTGAATTCGCGTCGCTCGATGGCGCGGCGAAGGTCGGATTCGAACTGCAGCCGGTCGGTGCCGACGGTGCGGAAGGCCGGCCGGAACGGCTCGATCCTGTCGCCGCCGAAGCGCTTGGCCTGGTGCATGGCGAGCTCGGCGTCCTTGACCATGTCCTCGGACGAGGTCTGCGCCGTCGTCCAGGTGATCAGGCCGATCGAGGCGGTCAGCACGATCTCGCGCTTGGCGAAGGTGATCGGATTGTTGATCGCATGTTTCACGGCGTCGGCCATTGCGGCGATGCGGGCCGGATCCTGCTCGGAAAGCAGCATCAGCGCGAACTGGTCGCCGGCAAAGCGCGACAGCGAATCCTTGGGCTTGAGCAAACGGTGCAGCCGGCGCGCGATGGTGAGCAGAATGGTGTCGCCGGCCGAGATGCCGAGACCGTCATTGACCTGCTTGAAGCGGTCGATGTCGATGACGAAGACGGTCGGGCGCACCTTGTCCTCGGTGCGGGCGATCGAGATGATCGCCTCCAGCCGGTTCATGAACAGCTCGCGGTTCGGCAGGCCGGTGAGGTTGTCGTGCACGGCGTCGTGCAGCAGCCTCTCCTCGGACTTCTTCTGCTCGGTCACGTCGACCATGGTGCCGACGCAGCGGATCACTTCGCCGTCCGAGCCGATCACCGGCCGTGCGCGCAGCGAGAACCAGTGATAGTGGCCGTCGGCGCCGCGCAGGCGGAAGTTCTGTGCCACCCGGCCTCGGCGGTGCTCAAGCACCACGTCGAGCGTGGTGCGGAAGGTGTCGCGGTCGTCGGCATGCAGCACCGGCAGCCAGTTGCGCGCCGCGCCCGACAGGCTGTTGGGGGCAAGCCCGAGCTGAATGCTGATGTCGGGCTTGGTCACCACGCGGTCGCGCAGCACGTCCCAGTCCCACACGATGTCGCCCGACCCGGCGACGGCGAGCGCCTGGCGCTCGAGATCCGAGAACAGGCCCTGGTGCAGCGCGCCGCCGGCAAAGGCGTGCTGCATGACGGTGAAGCCGATCAAAAGGATGATCAGGATCAGGCCGCCGCCCAGCGCCGGCTGGGCGATGTCGTTGTCCAGCATGCCGGTGATGGCCATCCACGAGCCGCATAGCCACAAGAGCACCATCACCCAGCTCGGGACCAGCATGATCGCGCGGTCATAACCGCGAATGCCGAGGAAGATGATGAGGCCAAGGCCGGTGAGCGCGGTGGCGGCGAACGAGATGCGGGCGATGCCGGCGGCCACCGCCGGATCGACGATGGCCACACCGGCAATCAAGAGCAGCCCGAGGATCCAGACCAGGGCGCCATAGCTGAAATGGCCGTGCCATCGGTTGAGATTGAGATAGGCGAACAGGAACACCACGAAGGTTGCGGCCAGAGCCACCTCGGTGCCGGCACGCCACATCTGTTCGTTGCCGGGCGAGATCTCGATGACCTTGTTGAGGAAGCCGAAATCGACGCAGATGTAGGCAAGCACCGCCCAGGCGAGCGCGGCGGTTGCCGGGAACATCGAGGTTCCCTTGACCACGAACAGGATCGTCAGGAACAGCGCCAGAAGCCCGGCGATGCCGATGACGATGCCGCGAAACAGCGTGTAGGAATTGACCGAGTCCTTGTAGGATTCCGGATCCCAAAGATAGACCTGCGGCAGCTTCGGCGAGGCAAGCTCGGCGATGAAGGTGACGACCGTTCCGGGGTTCAGCGTCACCCGGAAGACGTCGGCGTCCGGGCTGGTCTGGCGGTCGAGCGCGAAGCCTTCGCTGGGTGTGATCGCCGCGATGCGGGTCGAGCCGAGGTCCGGCCAGAAGATGCCGGAATTCACCAGGCGGAAATGCGGCGCGACGATCAGCCGGTCGAGCTGCTGGTCGGTGGTGTTGGCGAGCGCGAACACCGCCCAGTCGCCGGTCGAGCGCGCGTCATTGGCCTCGACCTCGATACGCCGCACGATGCCGTCGGGCCCGGGCGCGGTCGAGACCTGGAAATTCTCGCCCTGGTTCCGGTAGATCTCGACGGCGCCCGAAAGGTCGAGCGCCTTGTCGTCGCGGGCGATCTTGATCGGCTCGACGGCAAGCGCCGGCGCGGCCGCCGATAGGGTGACGACGACCGCAAGGATGAGGGCGAACAGCGACGCGATTCGCGAAAAATTCGTCACATATCAGCCCTTCGTTCCATCACCCGGCGGATCGTCCGCGATCCGGGCGTAGAGGTAGTGATCCTGCCAGACGCCGTTGATCCTGAGGTAGGATCGCAAAAGTCCTTCGCGCCGGAATCCGGCTTTTTCAAGCACGCGGATCGATCGGGCGTTTTCGGGAATACAGGCAGCCTCGATCCGGTGCAACCTCAGCGTATCGAACGCAAAACGCGACACCAGCTTGACGGCGTCGGTCATCAGCCCGCGGCCGCCGAAGCGCTCGCCGATCCAGTAGCCGATGTGGCCGCTTTGCGCGACGCCGTGGCGGATGTTGCCGAGCGTGATGCCGCCGGCCAGCTTGCCGCTGGACTTCTCGAAGATGAAGAAGGCGATGGCCGTGCCTTGCGCATAATCCTCGCGGTAGCGGCCGATGCGCAGCCGCCAGGCGGTGCGGTCGAGCTCGTCCGGTTGCCAGCGCGGCTCCCATGGCTCCAGGAAGGCGCGGCTTTCGCCGCGCAGCGTCGACCATTCGCGGTAGTCGTTGGTCAGCGGCACGCGCAGCGTGACCTTTTCGCCCTTCAGTGCCGGCAGGTCGCGGCGAAAGAAAGGGAGCGCGAACATGGCGCGTGACGAAGTTTAGACGGCGAGCCTGCGGGCCGTCGTCTGCGGACCCGCAAGCGAATCGAGGATCGCCTCGTAGGGCGCCAGCGTGCCGACGGGGCCGACCGCAGTCAGCGTTGGCTTGGTCGAGAACAGCCGCGAGGAGAGGTCGGTCAGCCGGTCGACGGTCAGCGCCGCCAGCCGCTCCATCAGCTCCTCCTTGGCGATCGGCCGCCCGAACAGGAGCAGCTGCCTGGCGATCTGCGAGGCGCGGCTTGCCGGGCTCTCGGCCGACATGATCAGGCCGGCGCGATATTGCGCGCGCGCCCGGTCGAGCTCTTCCTGCTGGATGCTTTCGCCGGCCTTCTGCAATTCGTCGATGATCACCGGCACCAGCTTGGCGATATCGCTCTGCCCGGTCGCGGCGTGCACGCCGAAAATGCCGGTGTCGGAGAAGCCCCAGTGGAAGGCATAGACCGAATAGCACAGGCCGCGCTTCTCGCGCACTTCCTGGAACAGCCGCGACGACATGCCGCCGCCGAGGATCATCGACAGCACCTGCGAGGCGTAGAAGTCGCGCACATGATAGGCGCGGCCCTCGAAGCCGAGCACGATCTGCGCGTCCATCAGGTCGCGGTCCTCACGGAAGTCGCCGCCGACATATTGCGCATATTGCGGAATGTTGCTGGAGGCCTTGGCGCGGAAGCCGCCGAGCTGTTTTTCGACCTCACGCACGAAATTGTCGTGCTTGATGTCACCGGCGGCCACGATCACCATGCGCTCGGCGCCGTACTGCCGTTCGATGAAATCGTGCAACTGCCTGGAGGTGAAGGATTTGACCGTCTCCGGCGTGCCGAGGATCGAGCGGCCGATGGTCTGGTGGCGGAAGGCGGTTTCGGTGAAACGGTCGAAGACGATGTCGTCGGGTGTGTCGTGCGCGGCGCCGATCTCCTGCAGGATCACATGCTGCTCGCGCTCCAGCTCCTCGGGGTCGAATTCCGATTCCTGCAGGATGTCGGCCAGGATATCGACGGCCAGCGGCACGTCGTCGGAGAGCACCCTGGCGTAGTAGGAGGTCGTTTCGACGCTGGTGGCGGCGTTGATCTCGCCGCCGACATTCTCGATTTCCGAGGCGATCTGGAAGGCGCTGCGCCGCTTCGTTCCCTTGAACGCCATATGCTCGAGCAGATGGGCCATGCCATGCTCTTCATCGCGTTCATTGCGGGCGCCCGACTTTACCCAGGCACCAAGGGCAACGGATTCGAGACTTGGAAGGGTTTCGGTGGCGACTGTCAGGCCGTTCGACAGACGGCTTACCTCAACACCCATATGGCAACTACTCCCTAACGGGCCGCCCGCGTGTGGCGGCTCACGTAATCTTCCACCATTTTCAGCTCGGATGGAAGTATCGTGTATTTTTCGTCGGCTGTCATCAAGCCACCTAGCCATGCGGGCAGGGCAGGTGAAATGCCGCTGGCAGCCTCGACCGCTGCCGGGAACTTCGCCGGATGCGCGGTTCCGAGCACCACCATGGGGACAGTGCCGGAATCGTGAGAGGCCGCCACATGCACGGCGGCGGCCGTATGCGGATCGAGCAGATAGCTGGTTTTTTCAAGCATCTTGCGGATGGTTGCGGCGACCTCGTCGACGCTGGCGCGGCCGGCGTCGAACTCGGCGCGGATCCTCGCCATTTCGCCGGCCTCGATGGTGAAGGCGCCGGATTGCTTCAGCCCGTTCATGTAGCGCCTGACCGTTGCGGCATCGCGGCTAGCTGCCTCGAACAGCAGGCGCTCGAAGTTCGACGACACCTGGATGTCCATCGACGGCGAAGTGGTGGCGAACACGCCCTTGGTGCGATATTCGCCGCTCGACAGCGTGCGCGCCAATATGTCGTTGTCGTTGGTGGCGATGATCAGCCGCTCGACCGGCAGCCCCATGCGCTTGGCGGCGTAGCCTGCGAAAATGTCGCCGAAATTGCCGGTCGGCACGGTGAAGGACACCGGCCGCTCGGGCGCGCCGAGCGACAGCGCCGAGGAGAAGTAATAGACGATCTGGGCCATGATGCGGGCCCAGTTGATCGAATTGACGCCCGACAGCGACACACGGTCGCGGAAGGCGTGGTCGTTGAACATGTCCTTCACCAGGCCCTGGCAATCGTCGAAATTGCCTTCGATCGACAGCGCATGGACGTTCGTAGCAGCCGACGTCGTCATCTGCCGCTGCTGCACCGGCGAGACCTTGCCGTTGGGGAAAAGGATGAAGATGTCGGTGCGGTCGCGGCCGGCGAAGGCATCTATTGCCGCGCCGCCGGTGTCGCCGGAGGTGGCGCCGACGATGGTGGCGCGCTGGCCCCGTTCGGCAAGCACATGGTCCATCAGCCGCGCCAGCAGCTGCATCGCCACGTCCTTGAAGGCGAGCGTCGGGCCGTGGAAGAGCTCGAGGACGAAGCTGTTGGCGCCGGTCTGCACCAGCGGGCACACCGCATCGTGCCGGAAAGTCGCATAGGCCTCGCGCACCAGCCGCTCGAAGACGGGTGCCGCGATCTCGCCGCCGAGGAAGGGCGTGAGCACGCGGATGGCAAGGTCGGGATAGGCGAGGCCGCGCATGGCGCGGATGTCGGCGGCCGAAAATTGCGGCCACTCGCGCGGCACGTAAAGCCCGCCGTCGCGCGCCAGACCGGCCAGCACCGCGTCGGAAAATCCAAGCATGGGCGCATCCCCGCGGGTACTCACATATTGCATCGTAAAAGACCCATTGCTGCCGGCCGCGTCATCCACGGCAAATTGCTTAATTTTCCGAGCCGGCTCAGTCGCATTTTTGCCGTGGCGTTGATATACGTCACCGGCTTTGTGAGAGGGAAGAGCAGTTCATGGCGTTTAATTCGGTCAACCGTCGTTTTGTCGCGGGTCTGGCGCTTGCCGGCTTTATGCTTGCCGCCGCCGGCTGCCAATCGAGCGACAACGGCATTCTGAACTTCGGCTTCGGCAAGAAGGACCCGACCGCGCCGCCGCCGCCGCAGGACCCCAAGGTGCTCGCCAGCCAGCTGCGCGCCTACTGCCCGAAGGTGACGCTGCGCGACGGCACCGCCTTCTTCAACACCTACGCCAAGGGCACGGCCGCCAAGCCGAAGAAAAAGAAGGCTGACGCTGCCGCGGACGCCGACGCGGCAGCCGCCGCGGCCGCGCAGACCGGACCCGACGGCGCGCCGGTCGATCCCAATCGCGATCCCGCCAAGGTCATCTACCAGGCCTCGATTACCGACGTGACGCGCGACTGCACACACGAAAACGGCCAACTGACAATGAAGATCGCGGTCGCCGGCAAGGTCGTGCCAGGCCCGATGTTCGCGCCGGGCACCGTCACCATGCCGATCCGCGTCGCGGTCCAGCACGGGCCTGACGTGCTCTATTCGCAGCTCCACCAGTACCAGGTGCAGGTCACCGACCCGTCTGCGGCCACGCAGTTCGTCTTCACAGACGCCAATGTCGTGGTGCCGGAGCCCAGCGCGACCGACTACCAGGCCTATGCCGGCTATGACGAGAACGCGCCGGCAGTCACGGACAAGTCGAAGGGCAAAAGGAAGAAGCGGGTCGCCGCAGCGGCGACGAACTAGCCGAGGGTTAGCTAGAGTTTCCAACGAACCCTAAGCGTCTTCCGACCATTCCGACAAAGCCGCGATCGTGCTGTTCAGCTCCGCCCAGCGGCGGATGACCGTCTCGGCGCCGGCTTCGGTCAGCGCGTCGGCATGGCCGGGATAGCTGTGTCCGGCGCCGGTGAAGCCGATGACGCGCATGCCGGCCGCCCTGGCGCCGGTGACGCCGTGCACGGAATCCTCGATGACGAAAGTGTTCTTCGGGTTGGCGCCCAGCTTTTCGGCGGCATAGAGGAACACGTCCGGCGCCGGCTTTGTCTTCTTGCTGGGGATGTCGAGCCCTGAAAAGATGCGGCCGGCGAAGAACGGCAAAAGCCGCACCTTCTCCAGCATGAACTCGATCCGCTCGGTGCGGGAATTGGAGCAGACGGCGCGCGGCGCGGTGACGGCCGCCACCGCCTCGTGGGCGCCGTCGATGACGCGCACGTCGGCGCGCAGCTTGCGGTCGACGAGCTCCTCGGCGCGGTCGATCAGCGAGGCCTGGAACGGAATGTGGGACTTCTCTTCGAGCCGCAGCATGATGTCCTTGAAGGTCAGCCCGGCATAGGTCTCGAAAATCTCCTCCGCCGAGATCTCGAACCCGGCCGACGTCAGAAGCTCGGCCTCGACGCGCGCGGCGACGATTTCGGAATCGACGAGCACGCCGTCGCAATCGAAGATGACAAGGTCTGGCTGGGGCATGGCAATCCGGAAATTGGCAGGGAACATGGCCTGACTGGCTTAGAGCATGATGCCGAAAAGTGTGGAGCGGTTTTCGGACGACATCATGCTCTATTTCTTTGATTTGGAGCCGGATTCAGATTTCAAGTCGAACAGACCTGAAATCATCCGGCTCTAGGCGGCGCGGCATACACCAATGGGCCGGTCTTCGCAAACCGCCGGCGCAGGCTCGCTCGGCCTTCACCGAATGTTTACGCTGATCGGTAACCATAACAGCCAGTAAACCGTAACGCGTGCTTTGGGTGTTTCGATGTCTGCCGTGCGTCTTCTCGACGAGCTTTCCCACGCTCCCCAGCCGTCCGAATGGCTGGACACGATCCTGAAAGGCGACTGCGTCGCGGCCCTCGACAGGCTGCCGGAAAAGTCGATCGACGTCATCTTCGCCGACCCGCCCTACAATTTGCAGCTCGACGGCGACCTGCACCGGCCCGACCAGTCCAAGGTCGACGCCGTCGACGACGACTGGGACCGGTTCGAGAGCTTTGAGGCCTATGACGCCTTCACCCGCGCCTGGCTGCTGGCGGCGCGCCGCGTGCTGAAGCCCAACGGCACGATCTGGGTCATCGGTTCCTATCACAACATTTTTCGCGTTGGCGCCCGCATGCAGGACCTCGGCTTCTGGATCCTGAACGACGTCGTCTGGCGCAAGACCAACCCGATGCCGAACTTCCGCGGCCGCCGTTTCCAGAATGCGCATGAGACGATGATCTGGGCCTCGCGCGACCAGAAGGGCAAAAGCTACACCTTCAACTACGAAGCGCTGAAGGCCTCGAACGACGATCTGCAAATGCGCTCCGACTGGCTGTTCCCGATCTGCACCGGCGGCGAGCGCCTGAAGGACGACAACGGCAACAAGCTGCATCCGACGCAGAAGCCGGAAGCGCTGCTTGCCCGCATCATGATGGCTTCGACCAAGCCGGGCGATGTTGTGCTCGATCCCTTCTTCGGCTCCGGCACCACGGGCGCCGTCGCCAAGCGCCTCGGCCGCCATTTCGTCGGCATCGAGCGCGAGCAGGCCTATATCGACGCCGCCAATGAGCGCATCGCGGCCGTTCGTCCGCTGGAGGACGCCGATCTCACCGTGCTTTCCGGCAAGCGCGCCGAGCCGCGCGTCGCCTTCATCAGCCTGATCGATACCGGCCTGATGGCCCCGGGCGCCACGCTCTACGACGCCAAGAAGCGATGGGCCGCAAAGGTGCGCGCCGACGGCACGCTGGCCATCGGCGACAGCGCCGGCTCGATCCACAAGATCGGCGCCGAGGTGCAGGGGCTGGATGCCTGCAACGGCTGGACCTTCTGGCATTATGAGCGCAGCGGCGGCCTCACCCCGATCGATGAATTGCGCCGTATTGCCCGTCTCGGCATGGAGCGGGCAGGGGCCTGATCCGCCAGAGCAATTCCAGGAAAAGTGCACGGCGGTTTTCCGTCCGGAATTACGGAAGAACAATATTCAAGAGCGGTTCGGCGATCCCATGGAATCGCCGAACCGCTCTTGAATCAAGACTTCAACGGATCGCCTCAAGCGATTCAGATCAGGCCGCAATCCCGAACCGCTCAAGGTCCGCTTTAAGCGTCTTGGCGTCGGTGAACAGCACCGCCTGCCAGCCGGCGGCCTTGGCGCCGTCGACATTCTTTTGGCTGTCGTCGATGAACAGCGTAGCCGATGGCTCAAGGCCGAACGCGGCCACGTGATGATCGTAGATGGCGCGGTCGGGCTTGATCTGGCGGATGTCTGCCGACACCGTGACGCCGCGCGGTCGGCTGAGAAAGTCGAAGCGCTGCCTGGCTTCGGCAAGCGTGTCGGCGGCGAAGTTGGTCAGCAAGGTCACATCGTGGCCGGTCTCGATCAGGCCGAGCATGATGGCGACGCTGTCCTCATAGGCATGCGGCACCATCTCATGCCAATGGCGGCGGAAATTGCGGATGTTTTCCGCGTGAGCGGGGTACTCGGCAATCAGCAGCGCTTCCGCTTCTTGCCATGTGCGGCCGCGATCCTGCTCGATGTTCCAGTCATGCGTGCAGACGTTGTCGAAGAACCACTTGCGCTCCTCGGCATCCGGAATGAGGCGGCTGAACGGGATATTCGGGTCATAGTGTAGCAGCACCCTGCCGATGTCGAAGACGATGTGGCGGATTTCGGTCATGCCTGTCCTTTCAATGAGCGCGTTGTTTCCTGGTCGCGCCCGGTATCGCCGCCTCGATTACCTTTTTCATGACGGTTGGCAGCGCTTCACCGGAAATTTCATGGGCCAGCGACCAGAAATGCCCATCCGGGGCACCACCCTCGATGTGGGCATGGAAGACGTCGAGTTCGAGCGCGAAATGGGTGAAGACATGGCCAATCCGCCCGGCGCGTCGCCAGCCGGCCGGGAAGGGCGCGGCGTCTTCCGTGGTCGCTCCGTCCGCCCGCGCCGTCCAGGCCGTGGTCGGCACCTCCGTCATGCCGCCGAGCAGGCCCTTTTCCGGCCGCTTGCGCAACAGAATGGCGCCGTCGCCGCGCTCGGCGACGAAGGCGGCACCGCGCCTGAGCGGCTTGTCGTCCTTCGGCAGGCGTACGGGAAAACGCTCCGGGTCGCCTGCGAGCATGGCGCTGCAATCCTCGCGCAGCGGGCACAGCATGCAGCGCGGCCGCTTCGGCGTGCAGATCGTCGCGCCAAGGTCCATCGTCGCCTGGGCGAAGTCGCCGGGTCTCGTCTCAGGCACCAGTTTCTCGACCAGCGCGCGGATTTCGGGTTTCGCCTCGCCGAGCGGCGTCTCTATCGAATAGAGCCGCGAGATGACGCGCTCGACATTGCCGTCGACGACGGCGGCCGGACGGTCGAAGGCGATCGCCGCGATCGCCGCCGCCGTGTAGGCGCCGATCCCCGGCAATTCCTTCAGCCCGGCCTCGGTGTCGGGAAAGCGGCCGCCTCGCTGCGCCACGAGGTCGGCGCAGGCCTTCAGGTTGCGCGCCCGGGAATAATAGCCGAGCCCGGCCCAGGCCTTCATGACGTCCTCGACGGGCGCGGCGGCCAGCCCTTCGACGGTCGGCCATTTTTCCAGGAAAGAGCGGAAATGGGCCTTCACCGCCTCGACCGTGGTCTGCTGCAGCATCACCTCGGACAGCCAGACGCGATAAGGGTCAGGCCTTGTCCCCCGCGCGAACGCGCCCGGCGTCACGCGCCAGGGCAGGTCGCGGTGATGCGCGTCGTACCAGCCAAGCAGGCTGGCGGCGACGCTGCTGTCTCCGGATACGGCCTTGTCGGCCTTGCGGGTCTGGTCTTGCGGTGCCATTGATCGGGTGAACCGGGGATTGGAGAACGCACATGGCAGGGAAAAGGCCCTTCGGCAATCCCGTTCCGGTGAGCGACCTCGCGACCGAGATCCTCGATCCGGTGCTGAAGAAGCGCGCCGGCATCTCGATCGGGCTGGTGCAATCCTGGGAAGAGATCGCCGGACCGCGCCTGGCCAGCCACTCGCGTCCGGAAAAGATCCAGTGGCCGCGCCGCCTGCATGAGGACGATCCCTTCGAGCCGGCGACGCTGATCGTCGCCTGCGAAGGCATGGCGGCGCTGCATTTGCAGCACGAGGCCGGCGAGGTCATCAACCGCGTCAACGCTTTTCTGGGCTTCAACGCCATCGGCCGCATCAAGATCTTGCAGAAGCCGGTCCTTTCGGCAAAGGCCCGGCCCAAACCGGCGCCTCGACCGCTGAGCGAGGCCGAGAAATCGAAGCTGGCGCGCACGGTCGGCAAGATCGAGGACGATGGCTTGCGCGCCTCGCTCGAGCGGCTCGGGGCGACCATCCTGGGACAAAAAAGGCCATGAGCATGTCTTCCGAAAGTGGGCGACGGTTTCGGAAAAGGCATACGCCGTGCTGCAAAATTGTCGCCAATATCGCGTATTCGTGATCGTCCCCGAATAATTTGGCGATTGGATTGGGGACGGCGATGCCTTAATTCGCGCCAACTCTCGCCTTTTCTAGCCCTTGCATTGCAAAATCCAACCGATATCAGGTGATTCGCATGAACCGTTCTTTGTCCCGCAGGAACCTTTTGACTTGGCTGGCCGCCGTTCCGGCGGTGGCGTTGCTTGCCGCATGCAGCGACTCGGGCGAGGACGCAAAGGCGGCCGATGTGAAGCCTGCCAATCCGTCGACGCCGGCCAAGCCTGCGTCGCCGGCTGCCGTCCAGGTGCCGGAAGCGCAGGGCACGGTCGACATGGCGGAGCTGCTGAAGCCCGGCGCGTTGCCCGACAAGCAACTCGGCAAGGACGATGCCAAGGTCACCATCGTCGAATATGCCTCGATGACTTGCCCGCATTGCGCGCATTTCAATGAGGCAACCTTCCCGCAGTTGAAGTCGAAATACATCGACACCGGCAAGGCGCGCTACATCCTGCGCGAATTCCCGTTCGACCCGAGCGCCGAGGCCGGCTTCATGCTGGCGCGCTGCGCCAAGGACAACTACTTCGCCATGGTCGACGTGCTGTTCAAGCAGCAGCCGAGCTGGGTTGGCGTTAGCAACACCAAGGAAGCGCTGTTGCAGATCTCCAAGCTTGCCGGTTTTACACAGGAGTCCTTCGAGGCCTGCTTGACGGACCAGAAACTTCTGGACGATGTGAGAGCAGTCCAGAAACGCGGAGCGGACGAGTTCAAGGTCGACTCGACGCCGACCTTCTTCATCAACGGAAAGACCTACAAAGGGGCGATGTCGATTGAGGAAATGTCGGCCATCATCGACCCTCTGCTCTGACGTCCAGGCCGCGCCGAAGCGGCCTAGCTTCGGCGCGTTCGCCTGTATGGGGCGGCGCGAATGAAGTTTTCGCGCCTTCGCCTCCTCGGTTTCAAGTCCTTCGTCGAGCCCGGTGAGTTCGTCATCGAACGCGGGTTGACCGGCATCGTTGGGCCGAACGGCTGCGGCAAGTCGAACCTCGTCGAGGCGCTGCGCTGGGTGATGGGCGAAAGCTCCTACAAGAACATGCGCGCGTCCGGCATGGACGACGTGATCTTTTCAGGCTCCGGCGCGCGGCCGGCACGAAACACCGCCGAAGTCACGCTTTTTCTCGACAATAGCGACCGCACGGCGCCCGCCGCCTTCAACGATGCCGATGAATTGCAGGTGTCGCGCCGCATCGAGCGCGAGGCCGGCTCGCTCTATCGCATCAACGGCAAGGAGGCCCGCGCCAAGGACGTGCAGCTGCTCTTCGCCGACCAGTCGACCGGCGCCCGCTCGCCCTCCATGGTCGGGCAGGGCCGCATCGGCGAGCTGATCCAGGCCAAGCCCCAGGCCCGCCGCGCCCTCCTCGAAGAGGCCGCCGGCATCTCCGGCCTGCACACGCGCCGCCATGAAGCCGAGCTGAGGCTGAAGGCGGCGGAGCAGAACCTCGAGCGGCTGGACGACGTCGTCGGCGAGCTGGAAAGCCAGATCGAGAGCCTGAAGCGCCAGGCGCGCCAGGCCTCCCGCTTCAAGAACCTGTCGGCCGACATCCGCAAGGCCGAAGCGACGCTACTGCACTTGCGCTGGACATTGGCCAAGACCCAGGAAGGCGAGGCGCGCTCGGCGTTGGCTATTGCCACCACGCTGGTCGGCGACCGCGCCGCAGCGCAAATGGCGGCCGCCAGGGAGCAGGGCATCGCCGCGCACCGGCTGCCCGACCTGCGCGACGCGGAAGCCGCCGCGGCCGCCGCTTTCCAGCGCCTGTCGATCGCCAAGACGCAGATCGAGGAGGAAGCCGGCCGCATCCGCTCGCGCCAGGCGGAGCTGGAACGCCGGCTGCAACAGCTCGACGCCGACATCGCCCGCGAGGAGCGGATGGTGCGCGACAACGCCGATATCCTGGAGCGCCTGCGCGCCGAGGAGGCCGAGATCAACTCGGAAAACGCCGGCGCCGCCGAGCGCGAAGCCACCACGCGCGCCGCCTTCGAGCAGGCCGGCGCGACGCTGTCGCAAAGCGAGGCAAAGCTCGCCGCGCTGACCGCCGAACGGGCCGAGGCGGCCGCCTCGCGCCACCAGATCGAGCGCACTTTGCGCGAGACCGCCGAGCGCCGCGACCGCTTCGCCCGCCAGCTCGCCGAGGTCGACCGCGAGCTCTCCGACATCGTCGCGCGCATTTCCGGCCTGCCCGATCCGGCCGAGAAGCGGCTGCTGGTCGAGGACGCGCTGGCCCGCCTCGAAGAGAGCGAGGCCGGCGCCATCGCCGCCGAGCAGGCCGTCGCCGAAGCGCGCGCCACCGAAAGCGCCGCTCGTCCGCCGCTGCAGGACGCCAAGGCTGAGTTGCAGCGCATCGAGACCGAAGCGCGCACGCTGGCCAAGATCCTCAACGCCGCGAGCGGCGATCTTTTCCCCTCGGTGCTCGAGCAGATCAGCGTCGAGCGCGGCTATGAGACTGCATTGGGTGCGGCGCTGGGCGAGGACCTCGATATCCCGCTCGACCGCAGCGCCCCGGTGCACTGGGGCGAGAGCGCGGTCCAGCCCGGCGATGCGGCGCTGCCCGAAGGCGTGAAGAGCCTTGCCAGCGTGGTGCGCGCGCCGGCGCAGCTTGCCCGCCGCTTGGCGCAGATCGGCATTGTCGATGCCGCCGACGGCCGCCGGCTTCAAGCGTTGCTGACGCCTGGACAGCGGCTGGTGAGCCGCGACGGTGCGCTCTGGCGCTGGGACGGCTTGACGGCCAGCGCCGACGCGCCGACCGCCGCCGCGCAGCGGCTGGCGCAGAAGAACCGTTTGGCCGAGCTCGATGCCGAGGCGGTGCAGGCGACCCGCGTCGTGCGCGAGGCCGAGGAGGCGCTGGCGCGCGCCGAGCAGGCGATGCGGCAGGCGAGCGAAGCCGAGCGCAACGCGCGCCAGGCCGGCCGCGATGCCCAGCACGGGCTGGACGCCGCGCGCAATGCGCTGGCCGAGGCCGAGAAGGCCGGCGGCGAATTGGCGAGCCGGCGCGCCGCTCTAGAGGAGGCGCGCGCGCGCATCGTCGACAGCCACGAGGAAACACAAGCCACGTTCCTCGAAGCCGAGGAAATGCTGAAGGACGCACCCGATCTCGGCGACCTGCAGCTCCAACTCGAACAGGCTTCAGCCAATGTCGCGCGCGACCGCGCCACGCTCGCCGACGCGCGCGCCGTGCATGAGGGCCTGCGGCGCGAGGCCGAGGCGCGCATACGCAGGCTCGACGCGATCGGCGCCGAGCGCAGGAACTGGCTGGAGCGCGCCGAGAACGCCTCGACGCAGATCGCCGCACTTGGCGAGCGCAAGGCCGAGGCCGAAGCCGAGCGCGAGAGGCTGGCCGATGCGCCCGACGAGATCGACGCCAAGCGCCGCGCGCTGCTTTCGCAGCTTTCCGAGGCCGAGGCGCTGCGCCAGGCGGCCGGCGACCGGCTGCAGGAAGCGGAGAACAAGCAGGCCGAGCTCGACAAGGCGGCGACCGCCGCAATCCAGTCGCTTGCCGAAGCGCGTGAGACCCGCGTCCGCGCCGAGGAGCGGCTGACGGCGGCGGACGAACGGCGCGCCGAGGTCGAGGCACGCATCCAGGAAGCGCTGAACACGCCGCCGCATCTCGTCATCAAGCATACCGGCCTCGAAGCCGACGATCCGATGCCCGACATGGCCGAGATCGAGCGCCAGCTCGACCGGCTGAAGATCGAACGCGAGCGGCTCGGCGCCGTCAATCTGCGCGCCGAGGAAGAACAGAAGGAGCTGTCCGACAGGTTGGAGACGATCGTTTCCGAGCGCGAGGACATCATCGAGGCCATCCGCAAGCTGCGCCAGGCGATCCAGAGCCTCAACCGCGAAGGCCGCGAGCGGCTGCTGTCGGCCTTCGAGGTGGTGAACGGCCATTTCCAGCGGCTGTTCTCGCACCTCTTCGGCGGCGGCACGGCCGAATTGCAGCTGATCGAGTCGGAAGATCCGCTGGAGGCGGGGCTCGAAATCCTCGCCCGCCCGCCCGGCAAGAAGCCGCAGACAATGACGCTGCTTTCCGGCGGTGAGCAGGCGTTGACGGCGATGTCGCTGATCTTTGCGGTCTTCCTCACCAATCCGGCGCCGATCTGCGTGCTCGACGAGGTCGACGCGCCGCTCGACGACCACAATGTCGAGCGCTTCTGCAACCTGATGGAAGAGATGGCGAAGACCACCGAGACGCGCTTCGTCATCATCACCCACAACCCGATCACCATGGCGCGCATGGACCGCCTGTTCGGCGTCACCATGGCCGAGCAGGGCGTCAGCCAGCTGGTCTCGGTCGACCTGCAGGCTGCCGAAGCGATGCGCGAGGCGAGCTGAGGCAACGCGCCCGTCCGGATCGACTAAGTTACTTCTCCGGTGCCGTGGCCGGCGCGGTGTAGCGGCGGCGCACAGCCTCCAGCACGCGCTTGCGGCTTTCCTCGGGCGAGAGACGCTTGTCCTTCTCGGCCTCGGCCGTCTCGCGCGCCAGCTCCTTGTCCCTGATCTGTTGGCGGAACCATTTGGAATAGTCGCCGGCGCGCAGATGGTATTCCCAGGTTTTGTCGTCGATGCCTTCCGCCATCCGGGCGAAGATGATCAGATTGTGCGCCCTCAGATTCATCGCCTTCTTCGGTCCGGTAAAATAGAAGCTGCCGGCCTCGTCGAGCTCGCCTTCTGCATATTTGCGGCTGTGCCGCTTCAGCGATTGGTCGGGCTCGATCGCCTTGACGGTGAAAGGCTTCTTGTCGTCCTGCGGCCGCCACAACAGCACACGATCGCCCTTCGGCGTGGGGATATTCTTGGGCGCCTCCAGTCCGGCCTCCTTGCAGAAGGTCTTGATGACGCCCTTCGCCTTTGGGCCGAGGGCAATGACCGCCGTCACCAGGCGCAAGGCGCCCGTCGAGATCGCCTCCGGATGCACTGTGATCAGCACCGTGCCCGGCAGCTCGAGCGAAAGCACCGCGCGGGTGTCCTCGCGCTTTTTGGGCAAGAGATGGTGCGCCTCGTCGATGATCAGCCAATTCGGCCTTGCCGTGCGGTAGCGGACGCTGCCCAGGCCTGGCAGCAACTCCGCAAAGAAATCGGGCCGCTCGTCGACCTTCAGCGCCAGCCCGTTGACCACGATGTTGTTGTCCGGCTTGTCGATCAGCTCCAGCAACTGGTCCTTGCTCGGCGCGCTTGAGGCATCGCCGAGCGGCACCGCGCCCTGCAGCCCGTCATAGTCGCCTTCCGGATCGAAGATGCAGAACTGCAAACCTTTTTCGACGAGCCGCTCGGTCAGCGCCGTGGCCAATGTGGATTTGCCGATGCCGGAGCTTCCGGCAATGAGAACGGTCTCGACGGGCGACAGATAGATCTTCTTGCCATGGGCCGTTCCCAACAGGACGCCGCGTGAGCGCTTTCGAGCGATCAGATGGTCGAGCTTGATCAGCTTGCGGATCAGGTCCTCGACGCCCTTGCCGCGCGCGCCTTTGGTGACGAAGTCGGCTGTTTCCTTCACCGCCGGCAAGGCGTTGGCGACGGCGACGCTCAAGCCCGCGGCCCTGAGGAAGGCATGGTCGTTTTCGGCATCGCCAACGGCCACCACATTGTTCGGCGACAGTTTGAGATCGGTAAGCGCGGCCCCCAGTCCCGTCGCCTTGTTGATGCCTGAGGGCAGGATCATCACAGCGCCCTTGTTGAAGATGATTTCCAGCTCCAGCCCGAGTTTCTTGATGACGTCGAGCACCGTGGCCTGGTGGGGTTCCCAGGTGGCGACGATCGAACGGCCGACCGACAGCGGCTTGACGCCGCGTCTCTTCAGCCTGTCGACAAGATCGGCGGACGGGGAGGGCGAAATCGTGCGCTCCTCTTCGCTGGCAGGCGTGTAGATCAGCGCGCCGTTTTCGGCCACGACCTTGTCGAACATGCCGATCTCCGGGAACACTTCCTTGAGGTCGGGCAATTCGCGGCCGGTGACCAGGATCAGCTTGCGGCCGGATCGCTTCAGCTTTTCCAGTGCCGAGAGCGTGCTTGCGGCGACCAGGCCGTTATGCGCCAGCGTGCCATCGTAGTCGGTGGCCAATGCCATGAAATACATCGGATGGTCCTCTCCGCTGGCGATCGCTCGTCTGGAACGAACAACGCCTGTCGGCGCAAAAGGTTTAAGCCGATGGTTTGCTTCGAAACGACCGGGCGTTCGGCCCTGCGCACGGCGCATCCAGCGCGCCATGTGCGACTGGTGCGGGACGCCTGCGGGCGAGACCTCTTCCGGCATTGCTCCCCGGCAGGCCCTACTTGCTCGATGGAACCTCGCCAGCGCGCCTACGTTCGGTCTGGAGCGTCGCTCGAAATCGTCGAGGCCGCCTCGCGGAGCCGCAATGAGAGGCCCATCCATGTATGTTTTCCTGGAGGTCCTGACCGTTATCCTCGTGGCGAGCGCGATGGCCATGGCGCTCGCCCATGCGCTGGAACTGCCGGGCAAAATGCGGCTCGGCAGGCAAGAGTATTTTGTCGTGCAGCAAATCTATTATCCGGGTTTCACGATCGGAGGCGGCATCGCCGAGGTCGGCGGGATCGTTGCGACGTTTGCGCTGATGCTGACGTCGGGCGGCGCTGTCCGGTTCTGGCTGACCGCCGGCGCTTTGGTTGCGCTCCTCGCCATGCAGCTTGTCTTCTGGCTCATAACCCAGCCGATCAACAAACACTGGCTGCAAGAGGTGGAATTGACCGCGCCGGCGAAGCGCTTCTTCGCAACCGAAGGCAGTGACGGAACCCCGCTCGCGCCAACCGAAGAGTGGACAGCGCTTCGCAACCGGTGGGAACTCTCGCACGTTCTCCGCGCGGCGTTGGCGATGCTGAGCCTGATCCTGCTGACCACGGCAATCGCCGTCCAAGGCGCTTGACGTTCGGCCGGGCCTTCGATCAACCCGCACGAATCTTCAAGGCAACGCGCGGCCAATCATCGGTCGTGGTAAATCTTCGTTGGAGGATGGCTGGGGCGCCAGGATTCGAACCTGGGAATGTCGGTACCAAAAACCGATGCCTTACCACTTGGCGACGCCCCAGCAGGCGGGCCGTGCCCGCTGCGCGCGGCCTTATAGGACGAGCCGCTGGAAAGCTCAATGGTAGGAATAGGGGAATAAGGCAGTAGGGCAGTCCATGGCGCTGTTCCCTACTTCTCTACTCCCATACTGCCCTATTCGCCCCAGACGGCGAGCTCGTTGCCGGCCGGGTCGGTGAAATGGAACCGCCTGCCGCCGGGAAAGGAGAAGATCGGCTTGACGATCGCGCCGCCGGCATTCTCGACCGCGTTGAGCGTCTCCTCGAGATTTTCGGAATAGAGCACGGGCAGCGGTTTGGCCGGCGCCTCGCCGGCGTCGGCCTGGAAGCCGCCGTCGAGCCCTTCGGCAAAGGCGGAGTAGGTCGGTCCGTAGTCGGTGAACGACCAGGAAAACGCCGCGCTGTAGAAGGATTTGACGCTGTCCAGCGTCCCGCCGGTGGCCGGCAGTTCCAGATAGTCGAGTTTTCCGTTGAGTTTCATTGCGCTACTCCATTCTGTTCTTGTTATGTTCTATATCGCGACGCCGATACCGGCAAGTCTTTTTGACGCAGCTTTTGCTTAATCGATTGTAGCGGCGGCGCTTGCTTTGCCGACACCTTGCCTTTCGCACTGCAGCATCCTATCGCTCGGATCGGAAGGGCGGGGAACCGGGCCTTGGTCCGGGTGTTGTCTATCTTCCAAGGACCTGGAGGGCGAGCATGACCAAGTGGGTTTACACCTTCGGCGACGGCGCCGCCGAAGGCCGTGCCGGCGACCGCAACCTTCTCGGCGGCAAGGGCGCCAACCTGGCCGAGATGTGCAGCCTCGGCCTGCCGGTGCCGCCGGGCTTCACCATCACCACCGATGTCTGCAACGCCTATTACGCCAACGGCCGCACCTATCCGGCAGCGCTCGAGACGGATGTCCTGTCGGCGCTCGACCATATCGGCAAGATCACCGGGCGCCGTTTCGGCGACCCGTCCAAGCTGCTCCTGGTCTCCGTGCGCTCCGGCGCCCGCGCCTCGATGCCCGGCATGATGGACACCGTGCTCAATCTCGGTCTCAACGACGAGACCGTCGAGGCGCTGGCGGCCGATTCCGGCGATGCGCGCTTTGCCTATGACAGCTACCGCCGCTTCATCCAGATGTATTCCGACGTGGTCATGGGCCTCGACCACGAGGTATTCGAGGAAATCCTCGAGGACCGGAAGGCGAGCCTCGGCCATGAGCTCGACACCGAGCTTTCGGCCATCGAATGGCAGGACGTGATCGGGCTGTACAAGGCCAAGGTCGAGGAGGAGCTCGGCAAGCCGTTCCCGCAGGAGCCGCGCGAGCAGCTCTGGGGCGCGATCGGCGCGGTGTTTTCGAGCTGGATGAACAACCGCGCCATCACTTACCGGCGCCTGCACGACATCCCGGAAAGCTGGGGCACCGCGGTCAATGTCCAGGCCATGGTGTTCGGCAATATGGGCGATACCTCCGCCACCGGCGTCGCCTTCACCCGCAATCCCTCGACCGGCGAGAAGCAGCTTTACGGCGAATTCCTCGTCAATGCGCAGGGCGAGGACGTGGTGGCCGGCATCCGCACGCCGCAGAACATCACCGAGGCGGCGCGCATTAACGCCGGCTCCGACAAGCCGTCGCTGCAGAAGCTGATGCCGGACGCCTTCCAGGCTTTCGTCGACATCTCCGACCGGCTGGAAAAGCACTACCGCGACATGCAGGACCTCGAATTCACCATCGAGCGCGGCAAATTGTGGATGCTGCAGACCCGCTCCGGCAAGCGCACCGCCAAGGCGGCGCTGAAGATTGCCGTCGAGATGGCCAAGGACGGGCTGATCACGAAAGAGGAGGCGGTCGCCCGCATCGATCCCGCCTCGCTCGACCAGCTCCTGCACCCGACCATCGATCCGAAGGCCGCGCGCGATGTCATAGGCATGGGCCTGCCTGCCTCTCCCGGAGCCGCCACCGGCGAGATCGTCTTCTCCTCCGGCGATGCCGAGGACGCCAAGGCGCAGGGGCGCAAAGTCATCCTGGTGCGCATCGAGACCAGTCCCGAGGACATTCACGGCATGCATGCCGCCGAAGGCATCCTCACCACGCGCGGCGGTATGACCAGCCACGCCGCCGTAGTCGCGCGCGGCATGGGCAAGCCCTGCGTGTCGGGCGCCGGCTCGCTGCGCGTCGACTACAAGGCCGGCACGCTGATCTCGATGGGCCAGACCTTCCACAAGGGCGACATCATCACCATCGACGGCGGCAACGGCCAGGTCCTGAAGGGCGCGGTCGCCATGCTGCAGCCGGAACTGTCGGGCGACTTCGCCGCCATCATGGAATGGGCCGACGCCGCCCGCCGCATGAAGGTGCGCACCAACGCCGAAACGCCGCTCGACGCGCGCATGGCGCGCTCCTTCGGCGCCGAAGGCATCGGGCTTTGCCGCACCGAGCACATGTTCTTCGAGGGCGACCGCATCGTCGCCATGCGCGAGATGATCCTGGCCGACACCGAGAAGGATAGACGCTCGGCGCTCGACAAGCTCCTGCCGATGCAGCGCTCCGATTTCCTCGAGCTGTTCGAGATCATGGCCGGACTGCCGGTGACGATCCGCCTGCTCGACCCGCCGCTGCACGAATTCCTGCCCAAGACGGAAGCCGAGCTCGCCGAGGTCGCCTCCGCCATGAACGTATCGGCCGACAAGCTCAGGCAGCGCACCGAGGCGCTGCATGAGTTCAACCCGATGCTCGGCCATCGCGGCTGCCGGCTTGCCGTCTCCTATCCGGAGATCGCCGAGATGCAGGCGCGCGCCATTTTCGAGGCGGCGGCCGAAGCCGGCCGCAAGGCCGGCGCGCTTGTCGTGCCCGAAATCATGGTGCCGCTGGTCGGCCTGGTGAAGGAGCTGCAATACGTCAAGGCGCGCATCGACGCGGTCGCGCAAAGCGTCATGCAGGAAACCGGCACGAAGATCGACTATCTCACAGGCACGATGATTGAGCTCCCCCGCGCGGCCATCCGCGCCCATGTCATTGCCGAAGCAGCCGAATTCTTTTCCTTCGGCACCAACGATCTGACGCAGACGACCTTCGGCATCTCGCGCGACGACGCCGCCTCCTTCCTCGAGACCTACCGGCAGAAGGGCATCATCGAGCAGGATCCGTTCGTTTCGCTCGATGTCGACGGCGTCGGCGAGCTGGTGCGGATCGCGGCGGAAAAGGGCAAGGCGACGCGGCCCGGGATCAAGCTCGGCATCTGCGGTGAACATGGCGGCGACCCGGCCTCGATCCGCTTTTGCGAGGAGGTCGGCCTCGACTATGTGTCGTGCTCGCCCTACCGCGTGCCGATCGCCAGGCTGGCCGCCGCCCAGGCCGCCGTGCAGGCCGCGAAGGACAAGGCAAAGCGCGCCTGAGCGGCGCGCGACACCTTACGATTTTGTATGGAAACTCACGCGAACGTGCGCGTGACGGTTCCCAATCCCGACATCGTTGCCCGGCAGTTTCTGGTTCCGAATTCCTTGGTGCCAGAAACAGATGCTGCAGATTTCCCCCACCTCTTTCCGGTCGATCCTGATCCTGCAGACCAAATTCGTCGGCGACATCGTGCTCGCCTCGGCATTGGCCAAGAACCTGCAGCTCGAATATCCAGGCGTCAGCATCGTCTTCCTCTGTGAGGCGCGCTTCGCCGGCTTCCTCACGGCGCACGGCATCGCGGCCGAAGTCGTCACCTTCCGCCGTGCCATGATGCGCGGCACGCCGCTGCAGCGCGGGCGCGAGCTGTTCCGGATGGTGCGCGAGTTGCGGCAACAGCGCTTCGACATGGCCATCGACATAACCGACTCGAAAACCTCGCGGATCCTTTCCGGCTTGGTCGATGCCCCGGTCCGGCTGGGTTACCACCCGACGGAACGGCGCATGCGCTGGTATGAACGCCAGCCTGCCAATGTCAGGATGAGGCCCTACGCTTTCGGCGAGCGGCACTATCTCCACCGTTATCTGTCGCCGCTCGAGGCGCTTGGCGTGGACCTGCGGGTCAGGGCGCCGGCCATCCGCCCGCTGCCCCTCGAAACGACCCGGGTCCTCGCTGTGCTGGGCAAATATCGTCTGCGGCCCCATGGCTTCGTGGCGGTGCATGCCGGAGCAAGCTTCCCCGGGCGCCGCTGGCAGCCCGAGCGCTTTGCCGCCACGATCGACCGGATATCGATGGAAACCGGTCTGGACGCCGTTCTGGTCGGCGGTCCCGACGAAAACGAGGCGACGGACAAGATCATGGCGGCCGCGAAAACGCCGGTCGTCAATCTGGTCGGCGCGCTCCCGCTCGAAACGCTGTTGGCGCTGCTCAAGGAGGCCAGGTTGTTCGTCGGCAATGAGAGCGGCCCGATGCATATGGCGGCGGCGGCCGGCACTCCCGTCGTCGGCCTGTTCGGCCTGACCGATCCGGTTCAGTGGGGGCCCGTCGGCGTTCCCAGCATCTCGTTGCGCCCGCCGATGCCTTGCGATTGCGTCGGTGGCGACTTGTGCCGGCGCATCGATCCGAGCAAGGCATGCTGTGTGTGGCGCCTGGACGTGGATTGCGTGGTCGATGCGGTGCGGGAACTTCTGGCGCGGACCGAGATGGCGCTGGAGCAGGCAGTCTAACGCATGTCGTGCAAAAGTGCGCAGCGGTTTTGCGAAAACGACATGCATAAAAACAAAGACTTAAAGCGCGTCGCCTGAATCCGTTTCGGCGCGACGCGCTTTAATGCATCGCAGCGACATACTTAAAAACAGCCGGCCCACGCAAATTGTCGCGTGCTTGCTTTTCGGGTGCGAGCCGTCCCGATTTTCGCCTAGATGCGGGTCTTGTTGACGCCAGCTTGCGGCTGAGTGGCTCGACATGCGGGGCTTGGAAATAATGACGTATTTGTTTCGGAAATCTCTTTGCGCGCTCGCTTTGTCGTTCGCGCTGGTCTCAGTTGGCAATGCCGCGGCGCTGGTCGAGCCGACATTGCATCTGAAGCTGCAACGGGGCGGCGGGCGCGTAGCGCTCACGCTGGACGCCTGTGGCGGCAAGACCGATACGCGCATTCTCTCGGCGCTGGTCGAGAATAGCATCCCCGCGACCATCTTCGTCACCGGCATCTGGCTGAAGCGCAACGCCGCCGCTGTCGAGATCCTGCGCGCGCATCCGGACCTGTTCGAACTCGAAAATCACGGCGGCCGCCATATCCCGGCGGTCGACACGCCGCGCAAGATCTACGGCATCAGCAGCGCCGGCAGCCCCGATGCCGTCCAGGCCGAGGTCGAGTCCGGCGCCGCAGCCCTCGCCAGCGCCGGCGGCCCGGCGCCGAAATGGTTTCGCGGCGCCACCGCCGAATACAGCCCGTCGGCGATCGCCATGATCCGCAAGTTGGGCTTCAAGATCGCCGGCTTTTCCGTCAACGGCGACGGCGGCTCGCTGCTCGGCGCCAAGGAAACCGCGCGGCGCATCGCCGCCGCCAAGGATGGCGACGTCATCATCGCTCACATCAACCAGCCGACCCATGCGGCGGGTGAAGGCGTCATCCAGGGCCTGCTTGCCCTGAAGCAGAAGGGCATGACCTTCGTTCGCCTGGACGATGCTGAGGACGTCGGTAACGACGGCACCACGGATTAATTCTCTGGCGGAGAAGCCTAGAGTTGTAGGCATGTCCTAAACTTCGGAAATTGGCCGAGACGCCCATCGCTTCGTCTTCGAGGCGAACACGATGCGAGCGGACGGCGGCGGGCAGACCCGAGGATCCATTCCGTGACTTCGACGCGCCGCAGCGGTTCAGAATTCTGCTCCGCTGCACTCTACGATCCAGGTAACGGCATGGATCCCAGGGTCTCCGCGACGGAGCTTCGCTCCTGCTACGCCCTGGGATGACGACGCTGGGAGGCTTCGGCTAATCCCGGATGTCTGCTGTGGCTCCCGCCGCTGTCGCTCAATCCGCCACGGCTTCGACCGTCACCTTGCTCGTGTAGAACGCGCCGTGATCGCGGATCTCGAGCGTTTCGTCAAACGGCTGCTCATAGGCCCACATCGCGTCCTTGCCGCTTTCGCCGGCCGTCAGGACACTCCAGTAGCTCGCATCGCCCTTGTAGGGACAATGCGTCGAATGATCGGTCCTGGCGAGTTTGGTGAAATCGATGTCGTCGAAGGGAATGTAGAAAACCGCCGGGTAGGGTGGTTCCGACAATAGCCTGGCGCGGGTCGACCTGGCGACGACGACATCGCCGGCGCGCACCGTGACGGCGCCGCGGTAAGGTTCGATCGTCATCACCTTGTCTGGATTGCGTTGAAAGCCGGGGGCGGGGTTGGCGCGCTTGTCCATGACGGTTCTCCTTACTCTACCATAAGATGTGGCGGATGAGCGCCTCGCGCAAGACCGAGCCATGGCGCGAAATCGCGCCCCGGACGAAATAATGTTCCAACCGATGCTGGCGGTCAGGCAGCGGCCTTGAACGCGTCCATGAGGCCCGCATAGGCAGCGGCGATGCCGGCGACCGGATTGGTGCTTCTGGCCGCTGTCTCGACCTTCAGCGCGCCGCCTGTGGTCGGCAGCGTCAGCAGCAGGAACTGGCGGTTGCCGCCGTCGCCGACGCATGCGGCCGCGACATGCTGGGCCTCGCCTTCATTCTCGACGCACATTCTGAACAACAGCGTTCCGCCGACGGCCTCCAGAGCGCCGCCGACGACTTCGGCAAACTCGTCGTCGGAAACGGTTTTGGAGTCCGGCGTCAGATCGTCCAGACTTTCGGCAAGCGTGCTTTCGAGGGCTTTGTCGTCGAGCTGCGCGTCCATGCGAACCTCTCCATCCGCCAATCTCACCCAGCCCATTAATGAAACTTAACGCCGACGATGGCCGGATTATGGCGGGTTTCACGGTTCGTTCGATCCAAACACCGCCTTGGACTTATGGTGGCTGGACAATCCGCCGGATCATTCCACAATGCGTGAAACAATGACGCGAAAGCGCGAAAGGGGAGGAGCCGAGATGCTCGGACTGATGCAGGAATGGCCGTTGCTCTGCCACAAGCTGATCGATCACGCCGAACGCCAGCATGGTGGGCGCGAGATCGTATCGCGCTCGATCGAAGGCCCGATCGTGCGCACGACTTTTGCCGGCATCCGTCGTCGGGCGCTCAAGGTGGCGCAGCGGCTGGAGCGTGACGGCTTCGGGCTCGGCGACCGCATCGCCACGCTTGCCTGGAACACTGCCCGCCATATCGAGGCCTGGTACGGCATCATGGGCATCGGCGCGATCTACCACACGCTCAATCCGCGGCTCTTTCCCGAGCAGATCGCCTGGATCATGAACGACGCCGAGGACAGGGCGATCTTCGTAGACCTGACATTCGTGCCGCTGCTGGAAAAAATCGCCCACGGGATCAAGTCGCTCAGACAAGTGATCGTGCTGACCGATCGTGCGCATATGCCGCAAACCTCCGTGCCGAATGCTGTCGCCTATGAGGAATGGCTGGCCGAGGCCGACGGCGCCTTCGCCTGGAAGAGCTTCGACGAGAACACCGCCGCCGGCATGTGCTACACCTCCGGTACGACCGGTGACCCGAAAGGCGTCCTCTACAGCCACCGCTCGAACGTGCTGCACGCCATGATCGCCGCCATGCCCGATGCTATGGGTGTTTCGACGCGCGACGTCGTTCTGCCCGTGGTGCCGATGTTTCATGCCAATGCCTGGGGTCTCGGCCAGACCGCGCCGATGATCGGCGCCAAGCTCGTCATGCCCGGCTGCAAGATGGACGGCGCCTCGATCTATGAACTGCTCGACACCGAAAAGGTCACCTTCAGCGCGGCGGTGCCGACGGTGTGGATGATGCTGCTGCAATATCTCGAGGAGACCGGCAAGAAATTGCCTTATCTCAACAAGGTCGTCATCGGCGGCTCGTCCTGCCCGCGCGCCATCACTGCAAAATTCCAGGACAAATACGAGGTTCAGGTCGTGCATGCCTGGGGCATGACCGAAATGTCGCCGCTCGGCACGCTGTGCACCATGAAGCCGGAATATGAAGGGCTGACGGGCGATGCCCGGCTCGATATCCAGGGCAAGCAGGGCCATCCTCCCTTCGGGGTCGAAATGAAGGTGACCGACGACGATGACAATGCGCTGCCCTGGGACGGCAAGACCTTCGGGCGCCTCAAGGTGCGCGGCCCGGCAATCGCGCGCGCCTATTACGGCGGCGTCGGCGCCGAGCAGTTCGACGCCGACGGCTGGTTCGACACCGGCGATGTCGCCCATATCGACGCCAGCGGCTATATGCAGATCACCGACCGCGCCAAGGATGTCATCAAATCGGGCGGCGAATGGATCTCCACCATCGATCTCGAGAACCTCGCCGTCGGCCATCCCGATGTGGCGGAGGCGGCGGCCATCGGCGTGCCGCATTCCAAATGGGGCGAGCGGCCTTTGCTGGTCGTCGTGCGCAAGCCGGGCAAGGAGCCGAGCAAGAGCGACATCCTCGCCTTCATGAGCGGCAAGGTGGCCAAATGGTGGATGCCCGACGATGTCGCCTTCGTCGGCGAAATTCCCCACACGGCCACCGGCAAGATCCAGAAGACCATCTTGCGCCAGCAATTCAGGGAGTATCGGCTGCCGACGGATTGAGGAATATATTCAATCGGCGATTCCACCGAACGCTGAACTGCGCTAACTCTCGGCGCGGGTTGGGGTGATACGGCAGATGATGGCTACAATTCCTGAACGGCAGACGTCGAGCGCGGCCGGCTGGTCGCGGCGGATCGGGGCATTCTCGCTCGTCCTTTTGCTGACCGTCCTTGCCGGCTACCGGCTCGACCTTGTCGACACGCCGCCTTTCCTGTGGGTGCTGGCGCTCGTCGCGCTGCTTGCGGCGCTCGCGCTGCTGCTCGCCGGGCTTGCCCTGTCGAAACTGTGGAATTTCGGCGATCGCGGCGGCCGCGATCTTAGCATCGGCGCGCTGCTGGCGCTGCTGGTGCTTGCCCCTTTCGGCATCGCCGCCTACTGGGCGACGATCTATCCGCCGCTGCGCGACATCTCGACAGACCTCGACGACCCGCCGGTGCTCGACGCCGGTGACCGGACGGGTGACATGAACGCGCTGTCGCCGCCGACCCCCGGCGAGCAGGCCTTGCAGGCGGAGGCCTATCCGCTGGTCACCGGGCGCAGCTACAACCTGCCCTTCGAAACCGTGGTCGATGCGGTCGAGACCGTGCTCGACCGGCGCGACTGGCAGCTGACCGCGCCCTATCCCGATATCAGCGGGCAGAACCAGGCGACGATCAACGCGGTCGCGCGGGGCTTTGTGCTCGGGCTGCCGGCCGACGTCGCCATCCGCGTCGCCGACGACGGCGAGCAGGTCATCGTCGACATGCGCTCGGCTTCGCGCTACGGCCGCTACGACCTCGGCGACAATGCCGCCCGCATCACCGATTTCCTCGGTGAGCTCGACCAGGAGGTCGCCGGCCAGGTCGGCGCGGCGCCGGCCGAGTGATTAACCGGCAGGGCTGAAGATGCCGTCGATCGCCGGATCGCCTTCGGTGGCGACGAGGCCGCGGGCCACCAGGTCCTCGAGATGGGCAAGCACCGAGAGGCCGGCGGCGCCGTGCAGCCGCGGATCGGTGTCGCGATAGATCGCCGCGACCATATCTTGAATCCTCCGATCGCCGCTGCGGATGCGCTCCAGGATCGCCCGCTCGCGCATCTTGCGATGCGTCTTCAGCCCGCGCATGAACTTTCGCGGCGCGGTGACCGGCCCGCCATGGCCGGGCAACAGCAAACGGTCGCCGCGCTCGATCAGCCTGTCGAGCGACTTCATATAGTCGGCCATAGCGCCGTCCGGCGGCGCGACGATGGAGGTTGCCCAGGTCATGACATGGTCGGCCGAAAACAGGACGCCGGTCCCTTCGAGCGCAAAGGCCGCGTGGTTGGCGGTATGGCCTGGCGTCAGCACCGTTCGGATCGTCCAGCCGTCGCCATGGATAAGGCTGCCGTCGGCCAGCGCGACATCGGGCGCGAAGCCGAGGTCGGCGCTGGCGTCGAGCGGGTTGACCTCGCCGATGCGCAGCGGCCGCGCCGGCCGGTGCGGACCTTCGGCGAGCACGGTGGCGCCGGTGCGCTCTTTCAGCCGCGCCGCGAGCGGCGAATGGTCGCGATGGGTATGGCTGACGAAGATGTGGCTGACTGGCCTGCCGCCGATCGCCGTGAGCAGCGTTTCGAGATGCGCATCACCATCCGGCCCCGGATCGATCACGGCAAGCGTGTCGCGGCCGACGAGATAGCTGTTGGTGCCGTGGAAGGTGAACGGGCTTGGATTTCTGGCGGTGATGCGCAGAACGTCGGGCGCCACCGTGACCGACTGGCCATAGGCGGGATCGAAGCGTGTGTCGAATTCAAGTGCCATGCCGGGTCCTGCTGCTCGTGCGGCAAAATGATTGCCGCATCCTCCGGAAGCCAATATAGGAAAATCAATGCATGTCGCCCAAAAGTGCGCAGCGGTTTTGGGAGAACGACATGCATCAAGATAAAATTTTTAAGCGCGTCGCCTGAATCCGTTTCTCCGCGACGCGCTTCAAAGTCAGCAAATCAGCCACAACGGGGAAGACCATGGCAACTGCAACCACGATGCGTCCGCTCGTTTCTCTCGCTCTGCCCGACCAGGGCGCGGCCCGGCTCGCCACGCAGCTCTTTCTGGCGCTTGTCGGAACTCTGCTCCTCACGCTGTCGGCGAAGACGAAAGTGGTGCTCGGCCCGGTCGACATCTCGCTGCAGACGCTTGCCGTCCTGCTGATCGCCTCGGCCTTCGGCATGCGCCTCGCCGTCGCGACGCTCCTTCTCTACCTCGCCGAAGGTGCTTTTGGTTTGCCGGTCTTCCAGGGCACGCCGGAGAAGGGCGTCGGCATCGCTTACATGCTGGGCTCCACCGGCGGCTATCTCGCCGGCTTCGTGGTGATGGCGGCGATCGCCGGCTGGGCCGCCGATCGCGGCTGGGACCGTCATCCGGTGAAGCTGTTCGGCGCCATGCTCGCCGCCGAGATCGTCATGATGGCGATGGGCTTTGCCTGGCTTGCGGTCCTCATCGGACCGGAAAAGTCTTGGCAGTTCGGTGTCGCGCCCTTCATCGCCGGCGATCTGATCAAGGTGGCTTTGGCCGCCAGCCTGGTGCCGGCCGTCTGGGCGCTGCTGCCGAAGCGGCCCTGAAAAATCCGCTCGAACGGAACCAGCAAAGCCGGCGCTCACCCGCCGGCTTTTTGTTTGGACGGTGTTGACGCTTCGGTGCCCGCCATCTGGCCGAAACCAGCGGGACGGCTGTGCGCTGGTTCAGCCGGAGATTGACAAGCCAGTTCGCGAAACCTAAGCACGGGCAGCTTGCGGGGCCGGGGGGTTCGGCAACTCAAGGAGACCTTCTTGAAAGGAACTATCCTTGCTGGAGACAGAGGAACGCTCCTTTGTCCGGTAGTATTAGAGAAATCTAACGAAATACTCAGCCAGCCGCTTAAGTGGCTTTGCTCTGTAGGGACGCGTTGTTCGATGCTCCACGCACGCGCCACGCTGCCGCAGGCTGTGTAAAGTGATGTCGGTTTGCCTGACTTGCGCCGGGCCGACTTTCTCCGGAAAGGATGGCCAAGCGTGACTTTGAAGTTCGGCACCAGTGGACTGCGCGGTCTCGTCAGCGAGCTTCGGGGGCCGCCGGCATTTATCTACACAGCCGCTTTCGTGCGCATGCTCCAGGATCGGGGCTCGTTGAAGGAAGGCTCGAAGGTCTATGTCGGGCGTGATCTTCGCGCCTCCAGCCCCGAGATCGCGCAGCTTGTTCATGCGGCGGTAGCCGGGGCCGGGCTGGTGCCGGTCGACTGCGGAGCGTTGCCTACGCCTGCGCTCGCGCTTTATGCCAACAGCGAGAATGCGCCGGCAATCATGGTCACCGGCAGTCACATTCCCGAAGACAGAAACGGGCTCAAATTCTACCGGGCGGACGGCGAGATCGACAAGCGCGATGAGGGCGACATTGTCCAAATCCACGCGGGCATGAAGGATACGGTCCCCCCACGCTCGCCGGTTGAACCCGCACGGTTGGGCGCCGAGCCGTCGCGCCGCTACGCCGAACGGTTTCTTGGCTTCTTTGAGAAGGGCAGCCTTTCTGGGCTGCGCGTCGGCGTCTACCAGCATTCGTCCGTGGCGAGAGACATCATTGTCGACATTCTTCGCGGGCTTGGGGCCGAAACGATACCTCTGGGCAGGGCCGACCATTTCATTCCGGTCGACACCGAAGCGCTCAGGCCGGAGGATGTGGCGCTACTCAAGGACTGGGCCGCGGCAGAGCGGTTCGACGCGATCGTGTCAACGGATGGCGACAGCGACAGGCCGCTCATTGCGGACAACGACGGCATTTTCGTACGCGGCGATCTGGTCGGCGCAATCACTGCAAATGTCCTGGGCGCCGACTGCGTCGTCACACCGGTCACGTCCAATTCGGCCCTGGAACATTGCGGGCATTTCGCAAGGGTTCTTCGCACGCGCGTAGGGTCGCCCTACGTCATTGAAGGTATCGGCACAGCTCTCGCCGAGGGCGCAAGACGTGTCGTCGGGTTCGAGGCGAATGGCGGCGTTCTCCTGGGTTCGACCGTCGAGAAGGACGGGCGCAGCCTTCCGGCCTTGCGAACGCGGGATTCGCTATTGCCGATTCTGTGCGCTCTTTCGGCGATTGCGACGACCGGCCGCCCGCTCGCTCGGATCGCGGCCGACTTTCGCTTTCTTGCCGGCGCAAGCGGTCGGCTCGAAGGCGTGCCGAGCGAGAACAGCGCGTCCTTTCTCGGCAAGCTGGCAACTGACGCGGCCTATGCCGACAAAAGCTTCGCGGTTCTCGGCGGCGTCGCGAATATTGACAACCGTGACGGTGTGCGTATCACCGCCCGCAACGCAGAAGTTGTGCACTTCCGCGCGTCGGGCAATGCTCCCGAATTGCGGTGCTACGTCGAAGCGGAAGCGCAATCCCGCGCGGACGAATTGCTGGGTTGGGGCCTCGCCCTCGGCCGAGCTCAAATCTTGGAAAGTTGAAGTTTGATCAACATCGTTCCCGTCATCATAAGCGGCGGTGTCGGTTCCCGGCTCTGGCCGATTTCCCGCGCGCTGCATCCAAAACCCTTTATCCCGCTGCCGGAGGGCGGGACGCTCATCCGCAAGACCTTCGCCCGCGCCGTGGAGATCGAAGGCGTCGACCATGTCGTGACGGTCACCAACCGGGATCTGTTGTTTCTCACGGCGGATGAATATGCGGAGGTAGCCGCGCCAGGCGTGAAGAACACGTTCCTGCTGGAGCCGTTCGGCCGCGACACCGCGGCCGCGGTCGCGCTCGCGGCATTGCATGTCGCGCGTGAGAACCCGGACGCCATTCTCGTCGTGCTTCCCGCGGATCACCTGATATTGGATCAGGCCGGCTTCCGCGCCAGCGTGGCGAAAGCGGCGGCGCTTGCGGCTTCGGGCCGGATCGTCACGTTCGGCGTGAAGCCTGACCGCCCTGAAACAGGTTTTGGCTATGTCGAGGCCGAAGGGGATAAGGTCCTCCGGTTCGTGGAAAAGCCGAATGCGGCGACCGCTGGCCAATTCATCGCCAGCGGCCGTTTCTTCTGGAACTCGGGCATGTTCTGTTTTGCCGCCCGCTCGATGCTCGAAGCCATGCAGGACCTGTGCCCGGATGTCTTGTCCAGTGCGCGCGCGGCACTCGAGAAAGGCAGGGCAAGCGATGCGAGGGACCGGCTTACCGTTGAGGTGGACAGGGACAGCTTCGCTGCTGTTCCCGCCGTTTCCATCGATTATGCCGTGATGGAGAAGGCAGGGAACGTCGGTTTCGTCCCCTGCGGTTTCGATTGGTCGGACATCGGCTCATGGTCCGTGCTGTCGGAGCTTGTTTCGGCCGACGACAGGGGCAACCGCGCCACCGGCGAAGCAATCCTGCACGACGCCGCGAACTGCTATGTGCACAGCGAGGACCGGCTGGTCGGTCTCGTTGGCGTCTCGGACCTTTTGATCGTCGACACGCCGGACGCGCTTCTGGTCGCGCACAAGGACAAGGCGCAGGAAGTGAAGGACCTCTACAACCGCCTCAAGGCGGACGGACACGAGACCGCGACGCTGCATCGCACCGTGCATCGCCCCTGGGGCACCTACACCGTCCTGGAGGAGGGGCATCGCTTCAAGATCAAGCGGATCGAGGTAAAGCCGAACGCCCGCCTCAGCCTTCAGGCGCATCATCACCGCTCCGAACACTGGGTGGTGGTGAGCGGGACGGCGAAGGTCGTCAACGGCGAGAGCGAAATCCTGCTCACGACCAACCAGTCCACCTATATCCCCTGCGGCCACAAGCATCGCCTGGAAAACCCGGGTATCCTGCCGCTCGTCATGATCGAGGTGCAAAGTGGGGAATATCTGGGCGAAGACGACATCGTGCGATTCGACGATGTTTATGGACGCGCCTGACGATTCATTGGCCGGCAAGGCGGGCAATCATCAGTTACATCGAGAGCATTAGATGACAAAGACAGCATTGATAACCGGCATCACCGGGCAGGACGGCGCCTATCTGGCGGAGCTTTTGCTTGAAAAGGGCTACGAGGTCCACGGGCTTGCGCGACGATCCAGCACGGCCGACGTCAACACGACGCGCCTGAAGTGGCTGGGCATCGAGAAGGACGTCCGGATCGTCGACGGCAACCTGACGGACCTGTCCGGCCTGGCGCGGACGATGCGCGACGTAAGGCCGGACGAAGTCTACAACCTTGCCGCTCAATCCTTCGTCAAATCCTCATGGCAGCAGCCGATCCTGACCGGCAACGTCACCGGCATGGGTGTGACCAACGTGCTCGAGGCGCTGCGCCTCGAAATCCCCGAGGCGCGTTTCTATCAGGCCTCGTCGTCGGAAATGTACGGCCTTATCCAGGAGCCGATGCAGTCGGAGGCCACGCCCTTCTACCCGCGCTCCCCTTATGCGGTCGCGAAGCTCTATGGTCACTGGATCACGGTCAATTATCGCGAGAGCTTCGGCCTGCATGCCTCGAGCGGCATCCTGTTCAATCACGAATCGCCGCTTCGCGGCATCGAGTTCGTGACCCGCAAGGTCACCGACGCGGTCGCGCGCATCAAGAAGGGCATGGCCACGGAATTGCGGCTCGGCAACATCGACGCCAAGCGCGACTGGGGCCATTCGAAGGATTATGTCCGCGCCATGTGGCTGATGCTGCAGCAGGACCAGCCGGACGACTATGTCGTCGCCACCGGCAGGACGACGACCGTGCGCGACATGTGCCGCATTGCCTTCGAGCATGTGGGGCTGAAGATGGACGACCACCTTGTGATCGATCCCGATCTGTTCAGGCCGGCGGAAGTCGAGGTGCTGCTGGGAAATCCGGCCAAGGCCAAGGCAAAGCTGGGATGGGAGGCGACGATCTCGCTGGAAGAGATGATTTGCGAAATGGTGGATGCGGATCTTGAGCGGCATGCCAACCCGCCGAGACGCGGGTGAGCGGAAAGCCCTTTTTGCCAACATGGTCGGTACGTTGACGCATCGCATCCTGATAACCGGCGCCGGCGGGTTTGTCGGCACGGCACTGTTGCAGTTGCTGGAGCGGGAGCACGCAGGCTGCAAGGTGTTCGCGCTCGGCCATGGCGAGGGGCGGCGAAACCCGATCGATCTGCGGGATCGGGAAGCGATCGATGATGCCGTCCGCGAAATCCAACCCACCGCGCTTGTTCATCTGGCCGCGGTCGCGGCTCCTTCCGATGCACGCAACGAGCCGCGGCATGCCTGGGACGTCAATGTGACGGGGACGATGAATCTGGCCGAATCCGTGATGCGCCATGCTCCGGAGACCAGGTTCGTGTACGTTGGCAGCTCGGAAGCCTACGGAGCCTCTTTCCAGAACGCGGCTGGTCCCCTGACGGAAAACGCCCCGCTCCGGCCGGTGAACGTTTATGGCGCCACCAAAGCGGCAGCCGACCTGATGATCGGGCAGATGTCCTATGATGGCTTGCGCGCCATTCGCTTTCGCCCGTTCAATCACACCGGCCCTGGCCAGTCCGACACCTATGTGGTCTCCGATTTCGCGCGCCAGGTCGCCGAAATCCTGTCGGGCAAGCGCGAGCCGGTCATTCATGTCGGAAATCTGGAGGCCGAGCGCGACTTTCTCGACGTTCGTGACGTCGTGCGCGCCTATGCGATCGCCGCGGTCTCAAGTCCGGATTCCGGGCCCAATTGTGTCTACAATATCGCGTCCGGACAACCTCGGAGGATCCGGGATATTCTGGACTTGCTTATCTCGCTGTCGGGCATCGACATCGAGGTGCGCGCGGACCCGGAAAGGCTCCGGCCGAACGAGATCCCCGTTGCATGCGGTGATGCATCAAAGGCACGCGAAAGGCTAAACTGGACGCCTTTGGTGCCATTCGAGCAGACAATTGCCGAAGTTCTCGGCTATTGGCAGCGGATGAGCAGCGCCCGCTGACGCTGTCGGCGCGCAAAAGGTCGAACATATGTTCCGAAGCCTCTGGCAATATCGCCATTTCATCTTCTCCTCGATCAGGGGCGACCTGAAAGGGCGCTTCGTGCGGTCGCGACTTGGCGGTCTCTGGTTCATTCTTCACCCGCTTGCGCAGGCGCTCATCTTCTCGATCGTGCTTTCGGAAGTGCTCAAGGCTCGGCTTCCCGACACGGACAGTCCCGCCGCCTATCCAATCTATCTCCTGTCCGGCATGGCCGCATGGACGCTATTCAGCGAGATCCTCACCCGCAGCATGACCGTTTTTATCGAGCAGGCGCCGGTGATGAAGAAAATCGCCTTTCCGCGCCTATGCCTGCCGGTTATCGTCGGAGGGACGGCGCTGATTAATCATCTGCTGCTGCTGGTCGCGCTCTTCGTCATCTTCATTTTCCTTGGACATGTGCCAGGCCGCGCATTGATTCTGCTGCCGATCGGGATCGTGCTGATCGCGGCAATCGGGTTCGGTCTCGGTGTCATCCTCGGGGTCGTGAATGTGTTCATTCGCGATATCGCGCAGGTCATGGCGATCTTGCTCCAGCTCTGGTACTGGCTGACGCCGATTGTCTACCCGGCCAACGTGCTGCCGGAACAATACCGGTTCATGCTCGGCCTCAATCCGATCGCACCGCTGGTTGGGCTCTACCAGGACGCGCTGTTGTTCAACCGCTGGCCGGACCCTGAAAGCCTGATCATGCCGGCCGTTCTGGGGCTGCTTAGCATGGCCTTCGCCATGGTGTTCTTCCGCCGCGCAAGCCCCGAACTCGTCGACGCGTTGTAGCCATGATCCTGCTTTCCGTCAGCCACCTGTCGAAACGCTATGCGAACTATGCCAGTAGTCTGGAGAGATTTGCTGGCTGGTTCGGAGCGCCTGTCACGCCGACTGAGGAATTCTGGCCGGTCAAGGACATCTCCTTTTCCCTTTCGGCGGGAGAAGCGCTCGGCTTGATAGGGCAGAACGGCGCCGGCAAGAGCACGCTTTTGAAGCTTATCACCGGGACGGTGCGGCCGACCCAAGGAGCGGCCCATGTCTTCGGCCGCGTCAGCGCCATCCTGGAACTCGGCCTCGGTTTTAATCCAGAGTTCACCGGGCGACAGAATGCTTATCATGCCGGCGGGCTGATGGGCCTTTCGCAGACGCGCCTGGGCGAATTGATGCCGGGTATCGAGGACTTCGCCGAGATTGGCGAGTTCTTCGACCAGCCGGTTCGAACCTATTCGAGCGGCATGCAGGCGCGGTTGGCCTTCGCGCTGGCCACCGCCGAACGGCCGGACGTGCTGATTGTCGACGAGGTGCTTTCGGTCGGCGATAGCTATTTCCAGCACAAGAGCTTCGATCGTATCCGCAGCTTCAAGGCCGCAGGCACGTCGATCATTCTCGTCACCCATAGTCTGGGCGATGTGAGGGCACTCTGCGACAGGGTGATCCTACTGGACAAGGGGCATGTCCTAAAGGACGGTCGGCCCGACGAGGTAGTCGACTATTACAACGCCCTGATCGCGGCCAAGGAGAACGAAAAATTGACCGTAGAGCAGCTACGAGAAAAAGACGGCTGGGCGTTCACTAGGTCGGGGACGTTTCAGGTCAGGGCGTCGGCGCTGGAACTTCTCGACGCGGAGAGCCGAGAGCCAGTAAAGGTCGCGCAGGTAGGACAGTCTCTGGTATTGAGGCTGATGGCGAAAGCAGAGGCGGATGTTTCTCGCCTGGTACTGGGCTTCATGCTGCGTGACCGCACTGGCCATGTAGTTTGGGGCAGCAACACCTGGCACACGCAGCAGCTGCTTCAGAACATCAAGGCAGGCCGAGAGATTGAATTCCAGTTGCCTTTCACCTGTGCCCTGGGGCAGGGCTCTTATTCCTTCTCGCTGTCGCTCGCCAGTTCGGACACACACCTAGAGAACAATTACGAGTGGCAGGACAATGCGCTGGTGTTCGACGTAATAAATGCGACCCAGCCAGTCTTCATCGGAACGTCCGCGCTTGACGCTCGGTTCATCATCAACGGGGCTGGGGCATGAACGAACTCGAGCGTTCCATAATGACGAGCAGTTGCATCGATTGCGACAGCATCGCGAAAGTGCAGGAAGCAGGACGCATTCTCGACACGCCGAATGGCCCGATTCAGGTTATGCATAACGGCCTGCGGGTAAAGGCGGGCGGATATCACGGCGACTGGATGGCGCAGATCATCCGCGCTCTGCAGGGGCATCACGAGCCGCAGGAAGAACTCGTCTTTCACCACATGCTACGCTACGTGCGCCACAATTCACTGATTGTGGAGCTCGGTGCCTTCTGGTGCTATTACACGATGTGGTATCTGCATGAAATCGCCAATGCATCGGCGATCTGCATTGAGCCGGATCCAAACAATCTTCAACTGGGCAAGGACAATGCGAGCCTGAACCGGCTAGAAGATCGTATCAGCTTTCACAACGGCTGTGTCGGCGGCGAAAGCCTCGAAAGCGTAGAGTTGCGCTGTGAGTCGGACGGACGAATTCGCGCGTTGCCCTGTTTCGATATGGCTGCGGTATCCAAGTTGGCGAATGGGCGGACTATCGAGATCCTGCACATGGACGTACAAGGGGCAGAGTTGCCTTTCATTCGCTCGATGGCAGCAACGGTGGAAAGCAAGCAGGTGCGGTTTGTGGTCGTATCGACACACCATAGCAGCATTTCCGGTTCGCGAACGACGCATGCCGATTGCAGGGAAGCGTTGCTGGATTTCGGAGCCGTCATCCTGGCCGAGCACGACGTGCAGCAGTCCTACAGCGGCGATGGACTGATTGCGGCGAGTTTCTTTCCTGAGGACCGGCGCATCGAGCTTCCGCCCGTGTCGCTAAACAAGGCCACTCTTTCATTGTTTCCTGAACGCTGATGTTCACCTCATACGCACAAAATTTCGAAGATGTGATCCTTTGGCGTGCCCTTAAGCATGTAGAGAACGGTTTCTATATTGACATCGGTGCCCAAGATCCGGTGGAGGATTCGGTAAGTCTCTCCTTCTATGAGCAAGGTTGGCGTGGGGTGCACGTGGAGCCAACATCCCACTATGCCGCCAAATTGCGCGCTGCGCGAGCTGATGAGGAGGTGATCGAGGCAGCGATCGGAGCAGGAACAGGTATCCTGACTTTCAATGAATTTTCGGGAACGGGTCTCAGTACCGGGGATTCCGCCATTGCCAAACAGCATGCCGAAGCCGGACTTGAGATGAAAGAGATTCCGGTGCCAGTTGTCGCCCTCCAGCACCTTCTGGATCGCCACGCCGATAGGGAGGTTCACTGGCTCAAGATCGATGTCGAGGGCATGGAATCGACGGTTATAGAAAGCTGGGGTTCTTCCCCGGTGCGCCCATGGATCGTCGTGGTGGAAAGCACCTTGCCGCGTTCGAACGAGAAAAGCCACCAGAAGTGGGACCCCCACCTGAAGGGGCTTGGTTATGAATTTGTCTACTTCGACGGCTTGAATCGCTTTTATGTCAGCGAAGAACATTCAGAGTTGAAAGTGTCATTCGGGCCCGGCCCAAATTTCTTCGACGAGTTCGTTTTTCCCGCTTCCAGCACATCTCACATGCTTGCTCCCATGAGGCAGCAATTGAGTATGCGCGATGCCAAAATCGATCTCCTTCATCAGCATATCGCGGATGCGGATATCGCGAACACGGAACAACTGACCCTCAAAGAAACCACGATCCACGAGCGTGATATCGAAATCGAACGGCTTCGTCGGCGTATCGCGGACGCAGGTATCGCAAATACTAGGCAGTTGGCTGATAAAGAAGCTGCCATCCAGGAGCGAGATGCCGAAATCGCCCGCCTGAGCGAAAGCATCACGACGCTGATCGAACAAGTCGAACAGTTGGCGGCCCTGACAGACGCCTTTCGGAGTTCGACCTCGTGGAAACTTACCGCACCATTCCGTGGTCTGAAAGTCACTGCATCGCTCCTGGCACAATCACCTCGGGCATTTGCCAATTGGCTGATACCGCATGCCCGCCTCTGGATTAGACGAAGACCTTTGGCCAAACGGATTTTGGTTCGCAGCCTACGGGCAGTTCCGCCATTACACCATGCTATATCCAAAGCGGTTAGCGAAGCTCAATTAGCGATTTCGCCGGACGATTTCGACCATCGGACGGCACGAATAAGCACTCTGACAACTTTATCCTTGAATAACGAGTCTCAACGGATTCAAAGACATTATAGTCTCCTGCAGTCTCTGTTAATTAGAAACAAAACAAGGAAAGGTTGAGAGCGTATTAATGCGATTAGTAATAGACTTGCAAGGCGCTCAAACCGCTAGTGCGAAGCGCGGCATCGGCAGGTATACTCTGGCGCTGGCTGAAGCAATGGTGCGGAGCCGTGGCCAAAATGAAGTTTTTGTGGCGCTTAACGCGAACTTTCCTGAACGCCTATCAGAGCTGAAGTCGCTCTTTGGCGAAATTATGCAACCTGAAAATATTGTTGCGTGGAATACGGATCTTCCTGTCGCGTCGCGCGATAAGAGAAATATATTTCGGCAAAGAAGCGGCGAGATTATACGAGAAGCTTTTCTTTCCTCGCTTAAGCCAGATTTCATCCACGCTGCGAGTCTATTTGAGGGAGTAATAGATGACGCTGTAACTTCTGTTGGCCTTCTTTCTAGTGGCGATTTGACTGCTGTTACGCTTTATGATTTAATTCCTTTGACAAACAGAGAGGCCTATTTAGCTAACCCTTTGATTTATGCTGAATATATGGATAAGATCGAGCATTTGAAGAAGGCAGGGTTGCTATTTTCGATTTCCGAGTCATCGAAGCGCGAGGCGATCGATTTTCTTGGAATAGGTCAGCATAAAATATTTAATATATCCGCCGCTGCCAGCGAGAAATTTAAAGTTTTAAAAATTGGTGAGAGAGAACGGCGGCATATCCTGTCCACGTATGGGATTCAAAGTGAGTTCGTGCTTTATGCGGGCGCTCTTGATCCGAGAAAAAATGTTGAGCGTCTATGCAAAGCCTACGCAATGCTGTCGCTCGAGGTAAGGAGACAACACCAACTGGTTCTGGTCTGCGCAGCCGGCGAACGTGAAGTAAATTCTATTTATAGTATTGCAGAAGAATACGGTTTGAGACGCAACGAAATACTTACGATAAGTAACATTCCAGACTCAGATCTAATTCTTCTCTACAATATGTGCAAGGTGTTCTGCCTTCCCTCGATGCACGAGGGTTTCGGGCTTCCCGCACTGGAAGCTATGCAATGTGGCGCGCCTGTGATCGGTTCGGATCGAACCAGCATTCCGGAAGTAATCGGACGCACCGATGCCCTCTTTGATCCATCCAGCGAGCGCGACATTGCCCGGATGTTAACGCTTGTTCTGACCGACGACGGTTTCAGAGGCGAACTTATGCGACATGGCGTGATGAGGGCAAAAGAGTTCAGTTGGGCCAAGAGCGCACAATTGGCGTGGGATGCTCTGCAAGAGCACCACGAACGCCGAGTTCGACAAGAGAGCGCCGCGCCTCGGCCTCGACTTGCATACATATCTCCGCTTCCGGGCGACCGGACGGGCATTGCAGACTACAGCGGCGAGCTTCTGCCCGCATTGGCGGAGCATTACGAAGTCGATGCGATTGTCCTTAGCAAGCCAGCCGCAAGCGTTCCGGCGAGTTTTTCAGAAATGACAATAGAGGATTTTGAAACATTCAAATCTAACTATGGTGATTACGAAAGAGTCATTTATCAGATTGGTAACTCTGTTTTTCACACACACATGCTTGACTCTATAGCGGCCTATCCAGGCGTCATAACTCTGCACGATTTCTTCCTGAGCGGCGTTAGTGCGCATTTGGAACTTGCCGCCGGACGGAAAAATTACTGGAAGAAAAGAATATATGAATCTCACGGATATTCGGCGCTAACGGATTACCAATACGGCAATCACCAAAAATTGCTTGCGGAGTTTCCTGCGAACGCTGCCCTAATCATGGATTCGCTCGGCACAATTGTGCACAGTGATCATGCGATCAGTTTTGCAAGCCATTTCTACGATCGATCGTTCTACAGATCGTGGAGAGTAATTCCACAAATGCACAGCCTACCAGGGGCGGCCGATCGACTTTCCATACGCGCCAAACATGGCTTCGGGGCAAACGATTTCCTATGCTGCTGCTTCGGAATGATGGCAGACACCAAGCTTAACCACCGTCTTCTTCTGGCTTGGCTTGAGGCTGAAATGGATAAAAAGGGTGATTGCCATCTCATTTTCGTGGGAGAGATGGACGGTGGCGAATATGGAGATTATATTTCAAATCTAAAAGAAAAATTCAGAAATAAAGCTAACTTGATAATTACCGGTTTCTGCGATCGGGATGTATATGAAGAGTATTTGGCTATTACTGATATCGCAGTTCAACTGAGAGCCAAATCTAGAGGAGAGTCATCTCGGGCGATATTGGATTGCATGGCATACGGTATACCTAGTATTGCTAATTCGCATGGGTCGATGGCTGAGTTGCCGAGCAATTGTGTTTTCATGCTTGCCGATCAATTTTCTGACACAGACTTAGCGGATGCGATTGTCCGGCTACGCTCCGATCAACAATTGAGAAACAAACTCGGAGCGGCGGCAAGGGCCTACGTAGAGAGCAATTTAGCGCCAAGACGCATCGCCGAGCGTTATAGGGACGCCATCGAAGAATTCTATGCGTCTGGACCCGAAGGGCTGAAGCTCAGAGCTTTGAAGGCATTCGCACTGATGGAGTGCGCCAACGTGTCGGAACAAGATTGGTTACGGGCAATTAAACTACTGGATCAGAATCTGCCATCCTTGAGACCGCAAAGGCAGTTGCTCGTTGACGTTTCCGCCAATGTGCTGACACATCTGCACAGCGGAATTGAACGGGTAGTCCGAAATCAGCTGATAGAGTTATTGCGCAGCCCGCCGAGGGGTTTTCGGGTGGAGCCTATTTACCTATTCGGAGATGGAGACGAAATCCACTATCGCTATGCTCGAGCGTTCACGTCGCGGTTGCTGGGTCTGGGTGAAATAGGCGTAGACGACGACCCGGTGGACGTAGGCAAAGGAGATATTTTCTTTGGAGCGGACTATGCGCCAGTGAAAAGCGCTCAGGCGGCAAAAAGAGGCATCTACAGCTACTGGCGGTCTCGTGGGGTGTCGATACGATTTCAGGTATATGACTTGCTGCCGATAAAAAGCCCCGAATTCTTTCCGGAGTTTCTGGGAGCTGTGCATGAAAAATGGTTGAGCGCAGTAAGCCGAAATTCAGATCAGTTGATATGTATATCGAGGGCTGTTGCCGTCGACGTGTTGGGCTGGCTCGATGATGAAGCTGATATTCACGCGGATAGACCCTTGGTAAGTCATTTGCACCTCGGCGCAGATTTTGACCGTAAACCTGCGGCACGGCCGAAATTTGGCAAGCGACTTAATGAATTTCTCCGCATGCTGGAGCGGCATCAAACGTTTTTGATGGTTGGCACAGTTGAGCCCCGTAAGGGTCACGCCGATGTGTTAAGCGCGTTCGAATATCTGTGGAATACGAACGAAGAGCTACTGTTGGTTATCGTGGGTACAGAAGGGTGGAAAGGCGTCCCCGATGATCAGCGCAGAACGCTTCCTTCATTGATCGAAAGACTGCGCACTCATCCTCGACTCGGTAAGAATCTTTTTTGGCTCGAGGATGTAAGCGATGCCTATTTGGACCAGTTGTACCGTTCGAGCACCTGCCTTATTGCGGCGTCCGAGGGAGAAGGCTTTGGATTGCCTATCATTGAAGCGGCTCAACATGGATGCCCCGTCTTGGCCCGTGACATCCCGGTGTTTCGAGAAGTTGCCGGATCCGGCGCTGCATATTTTTCCTGCGATGACGACAAAGGTCTCGAAGGCGCGATAAGGAATTGGCTGGACCTACGTCAGCGAGACGAACATCCGAAGCCCGAACAGATAGCGTGGATGAGTTGGTCGCAGAATGTTGAGGAACTAAAGTCTATTCTCTTGACGGAGACCCAGCCTATTGGGCCGGACGGGCCGATAGCGACGCTGGATTAGCTCTTGATTTCGTCTTCCGGAATCCGTTGCTTAAATCATTTCCGGAGAGAATCTTGAAAATAGGCATCGATGGCAGAAACCTAGCATCGGCCACCGATGGAATCGGCCGGTTCGTCCATAATGCGATCCAGGCTCTGGCGGCGCAGGGCGCTGACGTGATGGTTTATGCGCCGGATTCGATCAGCGCGAGCTATGATATTCCGTCTGGCGTTTCCATGCAGCTTGCCGGCTTCAAGGGGCCTCTCGCCAGAACCTTCTGGGGACAGTCGGTGCTGCCCTCCCTGGCGTTGCGCGATCGCGTAGAGGTCCTCTGGGGGCCCTCGCATCGGCTACCTTTCGTTCTCGATCGCAGGATCGCACGGGTGGTTACGGTCCACGACCTCGTCTGGCTGCATGCGGCCGAGACCATGCGAACCCGGACCTGGATGGGCGACCGCCTGCTGATGAAGCCGGCGTTGAAGGCCGCCGATGCCGTTGCCGCCGATTCGACGGCCACGGCGACCGCATTGACGCGCGTATTCCCCTGGCTGAGATCGCCGGTCAGCACGGTCGCGCCCGGCACGGCCGCGCTGCCGGCTCCAGGCGATGCTTCGAGCTTGGAGCCGCTCGGTGTAACCAGGCCCTACGCCCTTTTTGTCGGCACGCTCGAGCCGCGCAAGAACCTCGCCAATCTGATTGCGGCCTATAGCCTGCTGCCGGCCGGTGCTCGCTCCGGCTGCGACCTAGTTATCGTCGGCGGCAAGGGATGGAAGCAGACGGGCCTCGTCGACCAGGTGCGCGGCGACGGGCTCGAGACGAGCATCAAGTTCACGGGGTTCGTCGACGACAGCGTGCTCGCCACTCTATATGCAAACTGCCTTTTCTTGGCGATGCCGTCGCTTTATGAAGGCTTCGGCTTCCCGATCGTCGAGGCCCAGTCATTCGGCAAACCGGTGCTGACGTCGAACACGTCGTCGATGCCTGAAGTCGCCGGAAACAGCGCGGTCCTCGTCGACCCGAACGATCCCGCGGCGATCGCCGTGGCATTCGAACGCCTTTGTAGCGACGCGGAATTCCGCAACAGAATCGCCGCCGGCGCGCGTAACAATGCCGGACGATTTACCTGGGAGAATCACGCCAGGGGCATGCTGCAAATCTTCGAGCAGGCCATCCGGCTAAGACGAAAGTTCCGTGCTTGAAAGTCCTGCATTTCTTCAAGACGTACTGGCCGGATACCTTCGGCGGCGTAGAGCGGACGATCCACGCCATCGCCGAGAGCACGGCCGGGCACGGCGTCGAAACGCAGGTGCTCTCGTTGAGCCGCGCGCCGGAAGAAAACACGCAATGCCTCGACGGGCATGTGGCCCAAAAAGCCAGGCTGGATTTAGAGCTGGCGTCGACCGGGTTCTCGCGCGAGGTTTTTCGCAAGTTCGGTGCGCTCGCCAGGCAAGCCGACCTGGTCCACTACCACTTTCCATGGCCGTTCATGGATGTCGTGCATTTTCAGTCCCGCCATGGCAAGCCGGCTGTCGTCACCTATCATTCCGACATCGTCAAGCAGCGGCTCATCCTGCCCTTCTACCGGCCCTTGATGATGCGCTTCCTGGGGGATGTCGACGCGATCGTTGCGACATCGCCGAACTATCTCGAGTCGAGTCCTGTTCTCAGGGCATTCAGGGCCAAATCGAAGGTCATCCCCATCGGCATCGAGGAGGGCATTTATCCGACGCCAAGCGAGGCCGACGACGCCTGGTGCCGATCGACGGTCACGGAGCCCTTCGTGCTGTTCGTCGGTGTGCTGCGTTACTACAAGGGACTGGATGTTTTGATCCAGGCTGCCTCTCAGGCGCGGTGCAAGATCGTCATCGCAGGGTCGGGGCCAGTCAAGCAGGAACTTAGGCAACAGGCCGCGACACTGCGCCTCGATAATGTGCTTTTTGTTGGTGAGACAGCCGAACCACGCAAGATGGCTCTGCTCCGCAACTGCCTCGGCTTCGTTTTTCCTTCGAACCAGAGATCGGAAGCCTTCGGTCTTTCGCTGGTCGAGGCGGCCATGTGCGGCAAACCGTTGATTTCTTGCGAAATCGGAACGGGCACAAGCTACGTCAACAAGGCCGGCCAGACCGGGCTTGTCGTTCCTCCGTCGGACCCGATGCGGCTAGCCGAAGCAATCAACCGGTTCGTCGATTCGCCGGTCGAAGTGGCGAAGTGGGGCAAGGCTGCTCGAGATCGGTACGCTCGCCTCTTTACCGCCGACAGAATGGGGAAGTCTTACGCCGATCTCTACCATCAGCTCGATAGCCGCCGACCCTGAAAGGCGGGCTAGCTCTCATCAACAGGCGCATTCTCTCTACCCTCCCCAGACTGCAAGCTCGTTCTGGACTGAGTCGACGAAGCGCTCGCTCTGGGGAACAAGTAATCGACATGCCTACCTCTGACAAAAAAACAGCCTCCGAGGATCAGCAGGGCGATAAGACTGATCAGCCCGCCCAGCTTCAGGCTAAGAGGGTCTAGTACGAGGGTTACCTCGCTCGTACCCGCCGGTACGACGACGCCCTGAAATGCGGCGTTAGCGCGATAGAGCGGCATCTTTTGCCCGTTCACGTAGGCCACCCAGCCAGGGTGGTATGAGTGGCTCAGAAACAGAAATGACCGGGAGGGCGCGTCTACCCGCAGGGAAAGACGCGCACCGTCCTCTGAAATCGGCGTGACCTTCCCTCTTTGCCCGACCGAAGCTGGAACTGAGTCCAGCTTCGGCGCGAGCCCGTCAACCAGTGCTACAGTGTCCGGGTCGAATGGCTGCCCATTGGGGAACATACCGGTGCGCACGGTCTGCGCGGCAACGTCCGTAGGAACCGATCGGACCTCGCTGACGAGCCAGGCGAGCCCACCGGGTTCCGTTCGGAGTTTTGCGACTGACAGGTCTTCGTCCATCTTGCGAATGGTTGCGGAGCTTCCCAGCTTCAGCGCGTTGGGGTTCAGCGGATACACCGTGCCGTTCTCCGCGTTCGTCAGCTCGAGCTTCCGCACACTCAGAATTCCGCCGTGATTTCCCAGAAAGCGCAGCGACAGCCGCCGTACGTCGATCGGACCGGATGTCGCTAGCGGCAATTCCGCTTGGTACACGTGGCCGCTAAAGCCTCCCGCGTTGAATGAACTCTCGATCGGCGCCCGCGCATGCTTGATTACGTCTCGCACGTCGGAGCGGTCGTGTGCCCATTCCGACGTATCACGTCCTGCGAGGAGAGCGACTTCGCCGCCTTTTTCCTCTGGCGTGACGTCAACAGTGAGGACCGGATCGCCATCGGGACGGGTTACCGAGCAAGACATGTTCGAGATAACTCGGATTCCCGTTGCTCGTACCGGGGCTGGAAGATCAAACTGCAGGATCGCGTCGGGTGCTTCCGCAGCACACGAGCCAAATTGGAGGCTGCCTGACATATCGCGGTTGAAAACGACGTGAGTTATCCCGAGCACGCGCTGCAGACTGGGATTTGGGACGTCCTGAATGGCGCCCGCCGTATCGATTCCGGTTGCCTCTTGGTAGGCTTTCGGCTCCAGAGGACCATAGCCGCTGACCGAGGGTATCCCGTATAGGGCGTTTCGTATCGGATGAAGGTCATCGTCAACGAACGTCTCGGGCATCGCCAAAAGGCGCCCGTTCGAACTCAACAAATCGTCCCGTAACGCATTCAAACTAGTCGATGCTGGCTTTTGAACTGGCGAGAGCCGCCATTCGTAATTCCAGCCGAAGAGACCGACATCGACAACTATCGCAGCAATCAGCAGGATCGCTCGAAAATAGCGGCCGCCCAGCTTGTTCCATGACAAGAGGAGGCAAATCATTGCGATGAGGCTTGCAAATGGGGGCAAAATGGCCCCCTTGATGATTGCCCGGGGCTCCACACCGGAATCGCGAAGCGCCTGCGCCCAAGACGCTGATGAAAGCGTCAACAGTCCGGCCCCGATTGCGAGCCCAAGCGTGATCCCGCCGGCCAACGCAATATGGCGGCTTTTGAGTTCGCCATGCTGCAGGCGAGCTATCGCCATGCCGGCCAGAACAGCGATCGCAAAAGTGAAAACTATTGCGCTTCGGGCGCTGGCGCGAAAGCTGTTGACGATGGGAATCTGATAAAAGAGATGGCCAAGGTGATTTTCACCGACCGTGGCCAGTAGAATTGAGGCGACTACTGCCGCAAGCCAGAAGACAGCACCATCATTGCGTTTCCGCGCTAGCAGCCCACAAGCAGCCAAGAACAGGGTCCCCAGGCCGGCATAGGTCGCGAGCTCGGTCTGATTGAATCCTCCGAAGTAGGCTATGGGGCCGTTTGTTGCACCCCCATAGAGATATGGGAAAAACAACGTGGCGATCTGCCGAAGCGGTAATGAATACGTGACGAACTCCCCATAGCTCCACGCATCGGAACGTGCGCTAAGTTCGCGAAATTCCAGGAGCGGCAAGAGCTGAACGGCGCATGCAGCCACGCCCAACACAACCAGACCTGCATAAGTGGTGGCCAGCCCGATGGCAGTGGTGGAATCGTCGGCACAGGTGACCCACAGATTACGCAAGGCCAAGCCGCCGGCCAGCAGCATGGCGTAGACAAAAATCTGAGGATGGCCGCTCAGAAGGCACAGAGCGACTGTAAGGGCGCCAGTCACGAACCGGGCTGCCGTCCTGCGCTCGGCCAGCGCCTCTATTGACCAGACGATAAGCGGCAGCCACCCGCGTTTATGATGGACGTATGGCCAAGATGCCCCATCATAAAGCTACCGGTGCCGTAGATTATGCCTGCTGCTAGAGCGGCGGCAACCGACCGCGTCTTCCAGTGAACGTAGCCAAAGGTGAACGAACTTGCGGCCACATACGCAAAGATGATGAACGCGTTGTAGTTTCGAAAAAACCAACGCGGTGGGTACCAAAGGAAGAACTGTGGATCGGCGAAGACCGGGTAGCCTGAGAGGATGTTTGCTTCCCACAAGCGCCACGGGATGGTAACAGCCGGATAATAAAAGACATATCCGTCGCCCGGGGCAAGCACTCTTCCCTCTAGGAGGGCCGGTGAAAAAACAAGACATAGAAGAACGCGTAGAAAAGCACTGCCGATAGAAAAGGCAGGTACGCGGCGGAACCCGTATTGATGCCCGGGCGAGGCGGTATTCTTTCGGCACCCGCGACTTCAGACTTTTGCAACAGATTCTCCTGCGAATCTTGACCCACCGGGATCACGATTCAAGCTCGAACGACAAGGACGATACCTGCAAAAATCAAGGCAATCCCACCGAGCTTCGCTAGTGACAGTGTTTCCCCGAGTAGAAATGATGCCGCCAAGCTGGAAAAGACCAGCGTCAGACCAATGGCTGTCGGGTATGCTAAAGTCAGATCATAACGTGCTAAGATAAACATCCATATCAGGAAGCTAACTACGTATAGCGCGGCTCCAGAAATTACTAGAATCGCCGGCAATCCTAAAAAAATCCCTTCACTCCAATTGGTTCTCGCAACCGGAAGCCACATTTTAACCACAAGCAAGCTTGTAACGCTCGAAAAAGCATACGCGCTGAACAAAAGAATATCTGTCAGTGGTATTCGCAAGCGCATTCTCCCGCTTTTCTCTAACGTCGCTGCGCTATAATATACATTATATCAAACAGGTTGATCGTGATCGAAAAGTTGAATAGGCCTATTTTCTGCAAAGCCGCGTAGATCGCAGGGCGTTTCATGCGCAGAACGAAAATGTAATACAATACTGAACGGAATTTCCGCGAGTTACCTGGATGGCTCGCATGAATTACGTCGAAACCGTGACGATTCAGGAGCTTGGTGATGGTCGCTGTTGAAAAGTAGTGAAGGTGCGTCGGGGGATGGATCATCCGCCATTTTTTGCCTCGCAATCTTGCGTTCAGGCTTTGGATGTCGCCAGTGGTCAAGGCAAGAATGCCGCCGGTGCGCAGATCTCTCGCCGCCTTGGAAACAAAGAGATCCGGACGTTTTAGGTGCTCTATCGTGTCCCACATGGCAATGATATCGACGGGCCGGGGGAGATCGAATTTGAGATAGTCGCCACAAACCGCGTCAACGCCTCTCTCGCCCTGCGCAGAACGAACCGCATCGGCGGAGATGTCGATTCCGGATGCCCGCCTCACAACGGGTGCGACCTCTTGTAAGAAGAAACCGTAGGCGCAACCTATTTCGAAAAGCTCCTTGTCGGCCAAGTCGGATACAAGCGAGCGCAATGTGGAAATTCGATTTCGAAAGTTAAGACGAAGGCTTTCTTCTTCCGCGATGTAGTCCAAATACTCATTGCCGTGGAAATAGTCCTCGCCGTAAATGGTCGCGAGTTCTTCATCGGATATGTCGAGATTTGCGGCCACAAAACCGCACGCCTTGCAGCGAACCAGACCGGGAAACCTGCTCTCCTCGTAACGGCCGCCGCAGACCAGGCACATTTTCGGTACCTGTGTCCCCGTTGCGACACGCTGTGAAGAATGTTGCTCGTCCAAAGATGGGGTCATCGTCCCATACGCCCAATCATAACCGCTGGTCCAAGTTGCGGCCTGTCTCGATATGTCGAAAGTTGGCCAAAACGCTCGCAAAGATACGAACGACCTCTTCCTTTCCGGTTGCGGGATTGGGGTCGTTGACCAGTTCCTCAAGCTTTTCGAATAAGTGACGACCTACCGCGGGCGTCTGCACGTGGCGGAGGGCAGCGAGGGACGGGAGGCCGATCTCAACCGCTTTTTCTCCGTGGCCAAGAAATTCCTCGTAAGGTTTCTCTCCGCTCGTATCGAGCGGAGTCAGCAGAACCGGCCAGCGATCCCGCGCAGCGGCGGAATCGACCGCGTTGCGCGCCTGGTCTTCGTCCTCGTAGAATTCGGGTTCAAACCCGAAGTGCGCTAGAAACCGTGCCGCGATATTCTCCAGGGGTTGGAGATGGACCTCCGCCTCCATATGCGGGAATACGATGTGTCCGTCAGGGGCGAGAAACGTTGCGAGCACACAGATCTCTGCAGCCTCGGCCTGCGTGACAAAGTAGCGGCGGGTGTCCCTGGGAACGGCAATCGGCTGGCGGGCAGCAAGCCGAAGCCCGAAGTTCTGGAGTAGACTACCGTTCGAGAAGGCGACATTGGCAAAGCGGGCCGAGGTAGTTCGCCCATTTTCAGGAGCACCGACGGCAAAGATTAGGTCTTCCATCAACCGCTTGCTAGCGCCCATCAGGCTGGTTGGGTTGGCCGCCTTGTCCGTCGATACAGCAAAATATGTCGAGGCGTGACCGTAACGCTTCAGCCACTCCTTGAAACGGGCGTGGCGGACCAAGTTCGTATCTATCATTTGGAGAAGGGAGAAAATATCCTTTTCCGACCTGACATGCTTCAATGCTGCGAAGTTAAGGACCGCATCGTAGGCGCGCATGTCCGCCAACAGACGCGCGGCAATCGGGCTTCCATAATCTAGCGGGAAGGTACGAAAATCCAAGCCGTCAGCTATGCCCTCTCGCCTTCCACGGAGATTCCGGACCAACTCGGCGAGATAATTTTCGCTATGATCGACTACATGGATTGCCGCGGGTTGGAAGCGCGTAAGCAAGGCGGTTGTGGCCGAACCGATAGAACCGCCGCCGCCGATCACGAGAATGCGCCGACCTGAGATCCGATCGAGCAATTTCGAGGAACTCGCGGAGATATCGTTGGCAAAAAGCGACTCGCTTCGACCTGTGACGAGCGTGTCGAGGTCGGCGGCGGCCGGGTTGCGCGGAAGGCGAATGGGGAATGCGATGGGCATGCCTACGAGAGTCCTTGATGTATGAGAGTCCTTGATGTCACATTAGCCATGGCGGTCGCCGACGGCAGCTGAATCGAAGCCAGATACGCGGCCAATATGTCGCGAGACAATATAACGAGGACGATTCTTCACTTCGTCGAATATCAAGCTAATGTACTCTCCAAGGACTCCAAGGAAAAAAAGTTGAACTCCACCGATAAAGATAACGGCAGCAAACAAAGAGCTCCATCCTGGGACATCCACCGTTTTCGTGAAGTAAAAAGCGATTTGGAGTGCACCTACGATCAGGCTCAGCACCGACAATATCAATCCGGCGCCAACGCAAAAGCGCAGAGGTACCTTTGAAAAGGAACAGACGCCATTTAGCGCGAAATTGAGCAACGTGGAGAGGCGATATTTTGATTGGCCCTGGGTGCGAACGGCCGGCACAAACGGAACATAGTCAACCCGGAATCCGACCCATCCGACCAGTCCGCGCAGGAAAGGATTATGTTCGCGAACCTCGTTTCGGAAGATCTCGACAACACGGCGTGACAGCAGTCGGTAGTCCGCCGCGCCGACTTGCAATCCGACGCCGCCCAGCTTTTGGAACAACCTATAGAACCAGCGCGATGTCGTCCTTTTCAGCATATGTATTTCGCCGGGGTCTTGACGTAGGGTCTGAACAATATCGGCTCCGTCCGCCCATCGCCGAATGAGGTCTGGGATAAGCTCGGGCGGATGCTGAAGGTCGCTATCAAGCATGATCACCGCTTCGGCTTCGCTGCAGTCTATCCCTGCCACCAACGCAGCTTGATGTCCAAATCTCCGCGACATGACGAGAAGTTCAATGCGCTCGTCAGCCTCTGCGATCGCTTTCAAAATGGCCTCTGTCCGATCGCCTGAAGGGTCAAGCACATATCGCACGCGAAATCGATGGTCGCCTCCATGGCAGTTCAGCACGTCCATCAGCCGCTCATGAAATGAGCTGATCGCCTCTTCTTCCCGGAATACCGGACAGATTATGTCGATTCTTTTCATGGCTGCCCCATACTCTCAATTAGCTTCCGCAGACCAGTTACGAGAGATATATGCGGTTCCCAGCCGGTGGCAGATCTCAACGCAGTAGTATCCGCTACGACGCAGTCGATTTCGTTTCTCCGCCGCTGCTCGATCGATCGGTACGGCTTCTCCACCCCAGCGGCCGCCATGGCCGCCTGTATGATCTCCTCGACCGAGTAAGCAAAACCGCTGCCGATGTTGAAAACGGAGCCTGACGGTGCGGTTGAGGTCGCCAAGATCGCATCGATCACGTCATCGATATAGATGTAGTCCCGCTTTGGCGCCAAGTCTTTTACCTCGACAGTTGGTTGCCCACGATCGAGTATTTGCCCCACTATGAAAGGCACGAGAAAATCGGGGCTTTGTAGAGGGCCATATGTATTAAAGAGCCGGAGTGTGACACAGGATACGCCGTAGTATTGAACGAAGAAGTCACAAACCTCCTCGGCGATCCGCTTCGAAAAAGCATACGGATTGTTGGCGCTGACAGGGTGATCCTCGGCAATCGGCAGATGCCGGGGCAGGCCATAAATGTAAGCGCTGAGAAACGTAATGGCGCAGCCATGTCGCCGGCACTGATCGAGCACGCGCATCGTGCCCAACGCGTTCGTCTCGAAGAAGTTGAGCGGCTGCTCCCAAGCACTGGGCACGCCAGTCAATCCAGCCAAATGGAATATCCTGTCCACTCCCTCCAACGGCAATTCGTCGCGGCAGACGTCGAAACCCCGACTGCGCGAGAGTTCGAGTACCTCCACGCCTGCCGTTTGTAGCCGTTGGACGAGGTGACTGCCGACAAAACCGCTGGCACCCGTTACGGCGACGCGCTTCCATCTGCGTGCCGGCTCGACACTGGACTGCGGGACGCTTGTGATCACAAGTCGAGCACCTTTGACAAATTGGGCCAGTCCTCTGTGGCCTTTTGATAGTCTTCCGGCCGGCCGATATCCAACCAGTAGCCCTCATGTTGCCGGACAGCTATCGGCAGGTCGGATGCCAGGAACCGGAGGACGAGATCATCAAAACCGTACGGTTGATCCTCGGGAATTCTGGCAATCACGGAATGGTTCAAGCAATAGACGCCCATACTCACCAGATAGGGAATGCTGGGCTTTTCCTCGAAACCACGGAGTTCTCCGGACTCCCGTACATGCAAGACGCCGTAATCAATCCGCTGCTCTCGCCTCGCGGCGGATATCATGAACAGGGAGCGATCTTCAACGTGCTGCCGATAGAATGCGCCATAGTCCATGTCGGTCAGAATGTCCCCATTCATCACAAGAAAGTTCTCGGGCAAATCAGGGATGAGCCTCAATGGAGCCATTGTCCCTAGAGGGCGGGTTTCCAGCGAGTAATCAATCTCGACCCCCCATTTCGAACCATCGCCAAAGTAAGCGCGCAGGATGTCGGCCTGATGATTGACGGCGAAAGTCAAGTGATCAAAACCGCTTCGGGCAAGCTGCCGGACGATAATCTCCAAGATCGGAGTATCGACGATCGGCATCAAAGGCTTTGGCAATGATACGGTGTAAGGCCGCAGTCGGGTGCCACGCCCCCCCGCCAAAATTACAGCTCTTGCCATCCGCGTCCCTCTGCAATCCTAGACCCTCCGCAATTCCAACAGAGCGATCCCTGCAGACTGCGAATTCCGGCGCGGTCTATATCGTCTGATCCCTACTGGCAAGGTTGCCTCCATACCGGGGAGACGAAGAGACGGTCATAGCGATTGGAGGCTCCATCATGATCGTGAACTTGCTGGTCGGTAGCGCCCGGTAAAGGCCTTTCTTGATTCAGTTCACCCGTCCAGCTCTTGCTAGCATTGTTCATCTGCAATCAGCTTTGCCATAAATGGAAGTGCAAGCTCGGGCCGGATAGCGGGCTCTGTGGGTGGCGCGACGCAGTAGCGGAAAACCGCACGTTGGAAGCTCCGTTGTGATGCTTTTGCGCATCAACGTTCCTTCTTGGCCACGGTTGTGCTCCTTCAGATGTCGTTTGACGCCCATCGTTCCATCCGGAAAGCGAGTTTGGCAGCCCAGTCGCAAGGGCATTGATGTCATAGTCGGAGAATTTGATATCAATTCTCCCTGATCCGACCTCGCGACGTGGTCTAGATCAAAATGGCCCCAAAAAACATCTGGCGATCCACCCAACTCCGCGCTAATGCGGTAGGCGGGTGATGGGGTCGGGTATTTGCAATTCAGAGTGGTTGCGGACAATGGTCGATCCTGCGCCGTTCTGATAGTATTCCCGCGCCTGGAGTTCAGTACTACCCAATGACCGCCTATGTAGAAGCCGTATCGGGAATCCGACCGAAGATGCGGCGCGCCATCATCATGGTTCAGGACTTGATCATGGTCCTGATCGCGGTGACGCTCAGCCTCACGCTCTCGCAGTCGCGGCTTTCGTTCGATGCGTTCTCCTCCGGCGGGCTGGTCTGTTGGGCGGTCATCGTGCTCGCAGCCCATCTGTTGTTCCGCGCTAGCGGCCTCTACAGCACCGTTTGGCGCTTTGCCTCCACGCCCGACTTCTTCAACATCCTGAAGGGCTGCGGCAGCCTGACTATCGTCCTCTATCTGGCCGCGGTTGCCTTCCGTTCCTTCTATCAGCCGGTCGCCGGCCTCAACGAGCGCCAGTTCATCGTCTTCTTCCTGGTTTCCTTCACCATCATTTCGGCGCCCAGGCTCTACTATCGCTTTCTTCGTGACGGCGCGTCCTGGCGCATCCTGCGCCGCGCCGCCAGCGACGCTTCGATCAAGCAGGCGCTGTTTATCGGCCGGTTGAGCGAGGCCGACGTGATCGTGCGCTTCACGCGCACGTCAGCGCCGGTCGAATACGCCATCGCCGGCATCATGGCGACCGAGAGCGATGCGCCGCTCGGCACGCAGATCCAGGGCGTCCCGGTCGTGGCGCTCCGGCCGCGGCTGGTCGAGGTGCTGGAGGAATATGTCAAGGGCACGGAAAACCTCGACCTTTTGATCTTCGGCAACGGGGTCGAGCGCGAGATCGAGGACTATGCCGAGCTGGTTCGCGTCGCCCGCCACAGCGGCATCGCCGTCGTCCAGTTTTCCGGCCTTTCGGAGCTGGGGCAGGGCGGCAAGCTGGTTCTCGATGCCGTCGAGATGGAAACCATCATGCGCCGTTCGGCGGTCGCCACCGACACGGCGCGCATCAGCGCCTTCGTCGGCGGCAAGCGCGTGCTGGTCACCGGCGGCGCCGGCTCCATCGGTCGCATCCTGGTCAAGCGCGCGCTGGAGCTCGGCGCCGAGGCGGTGCTGGTGGCCGACAATTCCGAGTTCGGCATTTTCCAGCTCGATCAGCTGATCGACGAAAAAGACCGCGGCCGCCTGACCAGCCGCATCGTCGACGTCACCGACAAGCCGCACATGATGCACCTCGTCAGCGAGTTCAAGCCCGCCATCCTCTTTCACGCCGCGGCGCTGAAGCACGTGCCGCTCTTGGAAGAGAACTGGGAAGCGGCGATCGAGACGAATGTCTTCGGCACGCTCGCCTGCGCCGAGGTCGCGGCCGAATGCGGCGTGCCGCAGTTCCTGCTGATTTCCAGCGACAAGGCCGTCGACCCGACCTCGGTGCTCGGCGTCACCAAGCGCGCGGCTGAGCAGATCGTCTCCTCGCTGCATGAAACCCACGCCGCGCCATTCCATGCCGGGGAGTTGAACGGGCACCAGGCCGGCGCGCATCACGTCCATCACGTGGGCGCGCATCGTCCCGGCACCAAATTCATCGCCGTGCGCTTCGGCAACGTCTTCGGTTCCAACGGCTCGGTGGCGACCATCTTCCAGGCGCAGATCAAGGCCGGCGGGCCGGTCACCATCACCGACCGCCGGATGACACGCTATTTCATGACGGTTGCCGAGGCGGTCGACCTCGTCATCATGTCGGCCGCCGATGCCGAGCAGCGCCAGGGCAGGGACGACTACGCCATCTACATGCTCGACATGGGCAAGCCCGTGCCGATCCTCGAAGTCGCCGAGACCATGATCCGCATGGCCGGCAAAAGCCCCTACACCGACATTGCGATCCGCTTCACCGGCATCAGGCCCGGCGAGAAGCTGCACGAGACGCTGCATGGCGAGAACGAAGAGGTCGTCAAGCTCGACACCGCTAAGATCTTCGGCCTCAGGACCGACGTCGTGGAATGGCCGAGGATCGAGGCCGCGCTGCCGGCGCTGGTGGCCGCCATGCGGGATCGGGACAAGGCTGCCGCGCTTGCGATCCTAGCCGGGCTCTACCGGGCGGAGGAAGGCATCGGCGGCGCGCCGCGCGAGCACGCGGTGCCGAAAACGGCCGGACAGATCGGCTAATAGATGTTGCGCAAAATGCGCTGCATTGGCGCCGGATCTGAGCCGTGACGACAAAGCGGGCTTTCGACCTGACTGTCGCGACCATGATGCTGGCGGTGACGTCGCCTGTCGTGCTCACCGCCATGCTGGCGATCAGGGCGACATCGCCCGGGCCGGCCATCTTCTCGCAGCCGCGCCTCGGGCGCGGAGGCGCTGTCTTTGCCTGCCACAAGCTGCGCACCATGCATCGCGACACCCCGTCCTTGCCCACGCATGAGGCGCCGGTCAGTTCGGTCACCGCGGTCGGCAAGCTGCTGCGCCGGACCAAGATCGACGAACTGCCGCAGCTCTGGAACGTGCTCAAAGGCGAGATGAGCCTTGTCGGCCCCCGGCCATGCCTGCCGACGCAGGCGGAACTGATCGGGTACCGGCAACGGCTGGGTGTGCTGGCAGCACTTCCGGGCATCACCGGGCTGGCGCAGATCAAGGGCATCGACATGTCCGACCCAAAGCTCTGCGCCGAGACCGACGCGGCCTACCTGAAGGCCGCTTCGATCGGCCTCGATCTGCGCATATTGGCGGGCACGTTCTACCGTGCCTAATGCATGTCGCCCAAAAGTGTGTAGAGGTCTTGGGACAACGACATGCATCGAAATGAAAATTTAAGGCGCGCTGCGCTTTAACCGACGCGCCAATTCGCGAAGCCGGTCGACGGTATCGGTTTCCGCCGTCCAGCCTTCCGACACGAGCAGCGACGAATCGCAGATCTGGGTCGCGGTCAGGGCCTGCCATGAAGCCGGCCTGCCAAGCAGCGTTGTCGCCAGCCGCAGCGGCAGCGCTGGCACCGGAACAAGGCGCTGCGGGCGGCCGAAACCCTGCCGGGCCGCGGTGATGATTTGCGACATCGCAAGAGGGGCAGCATTGCCCGCGACATAGGCTGGGCGGAGCGGTCCCCGGTGGTTCAGAAGATGCAGCACCGCGCCTGCGGCCGTCTCGGAAGAGATCAGCGAACGCACACCCGCAAGCGCGCCGGCCGGCAGCGGCAGGCCCGTGTCGGCAAGCCGCATCAGCTCCGCCATGCTGCCCCTCATGCCCTCGCCGTAGACGGGCGGCAGGCGCAGCGCCGTGGCATCCGGCCGTCCGGCGTAAGCCTCGAGTATCCTGATCTCGCCTTCGCGCTTGGAGCGGCCATAGGCGCATTGCGGGGCAGGGGGCGTCGCCTCATCGATCGTGCCGCTGAAGCCGGGACCGGCCACGGCCCGGATCGAGGAAAGATAGATGAAGCGCACGCCGGTTGATGCGGCCGCTGCCTTGGCCAGTCGCCCGGTCAGCGTCGCATTGGTGGCACGATAGTCTGCTTCGCCGGCGTCCCGGTCGTTGTTCAGCGCTGCGCAGTGGACGACGTGACTCACATCGCGCATCAGCGCCAGGAAGGCCGCGTCCGGTGCATCTGTGCCGGGCAGCGGAAGCGCATCGCCGGCTGCCGGCAGTCTTTCTGGCTGGCGGGAAACGATGCGTATGTCGAATCTGGCCTGGCGCAGCCGGTCGATCACCTGGCGTCCGATCAGCCCGGTCGCGCCGGTGACCAGCACCTTCATGATCGCTGGCCGGCGGCCGATGAAGTGGCGGCGGCGCTCTCGGCGATCGGCGACACCGTTCGTCCGCAAGCCAGGTAGGTTCCGGAAACTAGGAATACCATCAGCGTCGAATCGAGAAGGTCCTGGCCGACCAGGATGCCGGTCAGTCCACCGATGAGATAGGTGATGACCGTGACGATGATCATCGTTGCGCCGAACCATTCCGCCGGGTCGGCGCTGAGGCGCAGCGTCTTTGCCGCATTCCGGGCTGCGACCACGAATATGGCCGCGAGGGACAGCGCTCCCAACAAACCGGCCTGCACCGCCGCGGTCAGAAAGCCGTCGTGATAGTGGTTGTAACCTGCGGTCATGCCGAATTGATCGTGGAAACCCTGTTTCATCAGCGCCCGGCTGCCCGAGATGCCGTGGCCGAAAATCGGCATCTCACGGAAAGCGCCGACCCCGATCTCCCACATCGCCACGCGCAGGCCGATCGCAGTCGAGTGATCGCCCTTGGTCGTCAATGCGTCCAAGTCGCTGAACAGGAAGTCGGCGCGGTCCATGATGACGGGGAAGCCGATGGCCGCGACGAGCAGGCAGGCCGCACCTGCGATCAAAGCCAAACGCGTCAGATTGGCGCCGGCGAAGCGGCGGCGGTTGATCAGCAGGACGGCGATGGCGGCGATCGGCAGGGCAACCCAGATGATGCGCGATCCGGAAAGGAGGATCGCCGCCACCCCAGCGAGCGCCGCACCGGCGAGCGCCTTCCAGCCCTTCACGATCCCTGAGAGCGCGCCGGCAAGGCACATCATGGCGGCAAGACAGGTGACCGTCGCGAACACGATCGCATTTCCGGCGCCGCCCTCGGCCCGCATGCCGACCCAGTGATACTGAACGACGGCGATCGCCAGCGCGCCGCAACATGCCGCGGCACTTGCAAGCACGGCTATGCGCGCAAGGGTGAGCTTGTCAGTGATGCTCCAGGTCGAATAGGAAAACGGGAAGAACAGAAAGGTGATCAGCGGCAGGAAGTATTTCAGATCCGCCCCGAGCGCACCGTTGACGATCGAAGCGAGGACCATGGCCACGCAATAGGCATAGATCGCCACCGTCATGGCGAGCATCGGCCCGTCGATGTTGAATCGCCGCCGCCCGAAGGCGAGCAGGAAAACGGACCACAGCCCGCCGCCGTTGAAGACGAAGCTCACCACCGATCCCAGCACAGGCGGCGAGAAGAAGCAGATGATCGAGAAGTAGATGTTGATCTGTTTCGGCGCGAGGTGGCGCCGGAGCGATGTAAACGGGTTCAATGCCTTGCTTCGCAATCTTCCAGGTTGTGCGCAGACCCGCGGCGGTGGCAGTTGCCCTCGACCCCGTTCTGTCGCGCCTCGCCCCGTTTCCCGCGCCGGTATAGCGTCTGGCGCCGATCTCCGATAGGGCGGCCGAAGGATGTTCAGTCAAAAATCGCCGACGTGGTCGAAAGCCGTTGGAAAGTCAATCTAGCCGATCGAGGCAACAGGTTTGTTCGGCGCCTCTCCATTGCTCAGCTTGTCTGGGAGGATTTTCCGTCTAATCTGGCTTACTTGGAAAATTCATTCCCGAACCGCAGTGCCCGGCGCGCGTCTTGCATTGTTATGGATAATGGCGATCTGCTAGAACGCCCGCCAGAATGTCCAGGGCTTGACGGGCTGTTTGAGGGAAACCGCGCCAATCGCCTGCAGCAAGGTTCTGGCCAGGCACGAAAGAACGCTCAACAGTCCATGAACATCGCGCTCACCCATCTGCAGCGGCTCGAGGCCGAATCCATCCACATCTTCCGCGAGGTTGCGGCCTCGTTCTCCAAGCCGGTGATGCTCTATTCGGTCGGCAAGGATTCCTCGGTGCTGATGCATCTGGCCATGAAGGCCTTCTATCCGGCCAAGCCGCCATTTCCCTTCCTGCATGTCGACACGACCTGGAAGTTCCGCGAGATGATCGCCTTTCGCGACCAGATGGCGCAGAAGCTAGGCTTCGACCTGCTCGTCCATGTCAACGAGGACGGCGTACGCGACAACATCAATCCGTTCGATCACGGCTCCAACACCCACACCCATGTGATGAAGACGGTAGCGCTGCGCCAGGCGCTCGACAAATACGGCTTCGACGCGGCCTTCGGCGGCGCCCGCCGTGACGAGGAGAAGTCGCGCGCCAAGGAGCGTATCTTTTCCTTCCGCAACGCGCAGCATGCCTGGGACCCGAAGAACCAGCGGCCGGAAATGTGGAAGATCTTCAACACCCGCATCGCGCCGGGCGAGTCGATCCGCGTCTTTCCGCTGTCCAACTGGACCGAGCTCGACATCTGGCAGTATATTTTGCAGGAAAATATCCCGATCGTGCCGCTCTATTTCGCCAAGGAACGGCCGGTTGTCGAACGCGACGGCATGCTCATCATGAAGGATGACGATCGCATGCAACTGCGCCCCGGCGAAACGGTCGAGAACCGTCTCGTGCGCTTCCGCACGCTGGGCTGCTATCCGCTGACGGGTGCCATCGAATCGGATGCCGATACGCTGGAAGCCATTGTCGGCGAGATGCTGACCGCCCGCACATCCGAGCGCCAGGGCCGCCTCATCGACCGCGACGAGGCCGGCTCCATGGAAAAAAAGAAGCGCGAGGGGTATTTCTGAGCATGCGTCACATCCTGGCCAAGAGCCTCGCCCCGACCGACTCGATCCGCGACTACATGACCGCGCAGGAAAAGAAGTCGCTACTGCGCTTCCTCACCTGTGGCTCGGTCGACGACGGCAAGTCGACGCTGATCGGCCGGCTGCTTTCCGACACCAAGCAGATTTTCGAGGACCAGCTCGCCGCGCTCGAGCGCGATTCGCGCAAGCACGGCACCACCGGCGAAGACGTCGACTTCGCGCTCCTGGTCGACGGGCTGGAGGCCGAGCGCGAGCAGGGCATCACCATCGACGTCGCCTACCGCTTCTTCGCCACGCCGAAGCGCAAGTTCATCGTAGCCGACACGCCCGGCCACGAGCAGTACACGCGCAACATGGCGACCGGCGCCTCGACCGCCGATCTTGCCATCGTGCTGATCGACGCGCGCCAGGGCGTTCTGCGCCAGACGCGCCGCCATTCGATCATCGCTTCGCTGCTCGGCATCCGGCACATCGTGCTTGCCGTCAACAAGATCGACCTCGTCGGCTTCGACAAGACCGTCTTCGACAGCATCGTGGCGGATTACACTGACTTCGCGAAAGGGCTGGGCTTCACAAGCATCATGCCGATCCCGATGTCGGCGCGTTTTGGCGACAACGTCACCACGCGCTCCGAGAGCACACCCTGGTATTCCGGGCCGTCGCTGATCGAGCACCTGGAAGCCGTGTCGGTCGACGAGGCGGCCGTCGAACTGCCGTTCCGCTTCCCGGTCCAGTATGTAAACCGTCCGAACCTCGATTTTCGCGGCTTTGCCGGCACCATCGCCTCGGGCACGGTTTCTGAAGGTGACGAGGTCGTGGTCGCCAAGTCGGGCAGGGCCTCCCGCGTCAAGCGCATCGTCGCGCATGGGGGCGATCTTGAGCGGGCGGTTGCCGGCCAGGCCATCACGCTCGTCCTGGAGGACGAGGTCGAGGTGTCGCGCGGCAACATGCTGGTGTCGCCCGCGATGCGTCCGCAGGTCGCCGACCAGTTCGCCGCCAACATCGTCTGGTTCGACGAACAGGCGCTGCTGCCGGGCCGTTCCTATATCCTGCGAACTGAAACCGACCAGGTCAGCGCCACCGTCACCGAACTGAAGTACCGGGTCAACGTCAACGATTTCGCGCACGAGGCGGCGAAGTCGCTCGACCTCAACGAGGTCGGCGTCTGCAATCTCTCGACGCGGGCGCCGATCGCCTTCGATCCCTTCGCCGAGAACCGCACCGCCGGCGCCTTCATCCTGATCGATCGCATCAGCAATGCCACCGTCGGCGCCGGTATGATCCTGCATTCGCTGCGCCGTGCCGAAAACATCCACTGGCAGTCGCTCGATGTCGGCAAGCGCGGCCGCAGCGACCTGAAGAACCAGCGCTCGGCCGTGTTCTGGTTCACCGGCCTGTCCGGCTCGGGCAAGTCGACCATCGCAAATCTCTTCGAGAAGAAGCTGTTCGCGTCCGGCCGTCACACCTATATTCTCGACGGCGACAATGTCCGCCACGGCCTCAACCGCGATCTCGGCTTCACCGACGCCGATCGCGTCGAGAACATCCGCCGCGTTGCCGAGGTGGCGAAGCTGATGGCCGATGCCGGCCTGATCGTCATCGTCTCCTTCATCTCGCCCTTCAGCGCCGAGCGGCGCATGGCGCGTGAGCTGATGGGCGAGGGCGAGTTCGTCGAAGTGTTCGTCGACACGCCGTTCGAGGAATGCGCCCGCCGTGACCCGAAGGGCCTTTACGCGCGCGCATTGAGCGGCGAGATCAAGAATTTCACCGGCGTCGATTCCCCCTATGAGGCGCCGGAGAATCCCGAAATCCACCTCGAGACTCTCGGCAAGAGCCCGCAGGAGATGGCGGAAGCCCTGGAACACTGGCTGAACGAGCGCGACATTGCCGAAGAGCAGTATGACAGTGGCGGCGGTATCTGACGACGAGGCCATGCTCGGGGTCTTCGAGCGCCTGGCGTTAGACGCCGGGCGCGAGGTCATGCGCGTCTTCCACGAGGGCTGCGCGGTCGACAAGAAGTCCGATTCTTCGCCAGTGACCGAAGCCGATCGCGAAAGCGAGAAGATCATCCTCGCCGGCCTGCGCTCCGCTTATCCTGACATCCCTTGCGTGGCCGAGGAGGAGGTTGCGGCGGGCATCGCCACCCCCGACCTCGGCGGCGCTTTCTTCCTGATCGATCCGCTCGACGGCACCAAGGAATTCGTCAACCGCCGCACCGATTTCACCGTCAACATCGCGCTCGTGCGCCATGGCGTGCCGGAAGTCGGCGTCGTCTTCGCGCCTTGCACCGGGCGTTTTTTCTCCGGCCGGCCGGGCAAGGCGGAAGCGATCGAAGTGGATGGCGACTATCGCATTGTCGGCCGACGGCCGATTGCCGTGCGGGCATCGGGCACGCCGCTCGCCGTCGTCGCCAGCCGCTCGCACAACACGCCGGAGACCGACGCCTTCATCCGCGATCTCGGCGCCGCCGAGATCGTCTCCATAGGCTCGTCGCTGAAATTCTGCCTGCTCGCCGCCGCCGAGGCCGACGTCTATCCGCGTTTCGGCCGCACTATGGAATGGGACACCGCGGCCGGCGATGCGGTGCTGCGCGCCGCCGGCGGCATGACGCGCACGCTGGATGGCGAGCCGCTCGTCTACGGCAAGCGCAACCAGGCCAGCGACACCGATTTCGCCAACCCGCATTTCATTGCTACGGGCAAGAGCGTTGCTGTTTAATCTCCCCCCTTGAGGGGGAGATGTCGCCGAAGGCGACAGAGGGGGTCGCCTCAACTGGCGCGACGCCATTCGTGCAGCCGTCGCGCTGAAAACGAAGTCGGCGCTTCACGCGCAGCGACCCCCTCTGGCCTGCCGGCCATCTCCCCCTCAAGGGGGAGATCATCAAGCCGCCGCGACGTGCGCGGAGTTCGAGCCGATATAGTTGCGGATCACCTCGATGATCCGGTCCTGGTTGGCTTCGCTCAGATAGGCGTGCATCGGCAGGCACAGGATCTGTTTCGGCAGCTTTTCCGAAACGGCGAGGCCGGCCGGCGTGCGCGGATAGTCGCGATAGGCGACCTGCTCATGCAGCGGCTTCACATAGTAGATGACCGACGGGATGCCCTTTTCGCCGAGATGGGCCTTCAGCCCGTCGCGCTTCGGCGTCTCGATGGCGTATTGCGCCCAGGCCGAGCGGCCGTGGCCGAGGTTGCGCGATGCCTTGACGATGTCGCCAAGCCCTTTGGCATAGCGGTCGGCGACTGCTTGGCGGGCCACCATCTCTTCCTCGAGGATGGCGAGCTTCTCGATCAGGATCGCCGCCTGCAGCGTGTCGAGGCGCGAATTGATGCCGACGCGGACGTTGTCGTATTGCGTCTCGCCCTTGCCGTGGAAGGCGAAGGATCTGAGCTTGTCGGCCAGCGCAGCGTCATTGGTGAACATCGCGCCGCCGTCGCCATAGCAGCCGAGGGGCTTCGCCGGGTAAAAGCTGGTCGAGCCGACATGGCCGAAGGCGCCGCACATTTTGCCGTCGGCGGAGCCGCCCATCGACTGGGCCGCGTCCTCGATCACCAGCAGGTTTTCGCGCTTGGCGATCGCCATGATCGCCTCGTAGTCGGCGCAAAGCCCGAACAGGTCGACCGGGATGATCGCCTTCGGCGTCAAGCGGCCTTCCTTCTTGATCATCTCGATCGCCGCCTCGAGGCTGGCGATGTCGATGTTGTAGGTGTCGGGATCGACGTCGACGAAGACCGGTTCGGCCTTGGCGAGCGCCACCACTTCGGCCGTCGCGGCGAAGGTGAAGCTCGGCACGAACACGGCGTCGCCCGGGCCGATGCCGGCGGCAAACAGCGGCAGAAGCAGCGCATCGGTGCCGTTGGCGCAGGCCACCACATGCTTGACGCCGACGTAAGCCGCGAGCTTGTTCTCGAATTCGGTGACCTGGGGCCCGAGGATGTAACGGCCGTCTTCGACCACTCGGTCGATCGCGGTCTTCAACCGGTCGCGGATTCGTTCGCGCTGCGCGCCAAGATCAATAAACTGCATGTCGGCCTCAATGGCTTCAAAATGCTGGAGCGTGCTTTCCGGATGGACGCACGTCGCTGCTATCAATAACCGGCCCGCTGGTACCAGACTTGGCACGGCTGAAAAAGCCGGCCACGGCCGAGGCGAATTGCGCAAGTGTCGCAGCCTGTTACCGTCTTTTGCCGGCCTATTGCCCGAAGAAGCAGGAAAATCCGGGCTTCCGGGTGCATTCTCGGAGCCTTCTATCGCGCTGTTCCGGCCTTTCGAAACATAAAGTGATTGGTCGGGAAGGACCTCGTGGACAGCCGATCAGGCGATTTCGTGCCGCCAGGGCGGGTTGGCGCCGGCCCGCGATACCGTCACCGCGGCCGCCTTGGCGCCTAGCTCCAACGCCTTGCGGATCGCGTCCTCCGGTAGGCCGCCGATCGCCGCCTTGGTGAGCAGGCCCTGCTCATGCAGCGAGGCGAGGATGCCGGCATTGAAGGTGTCGCCGGCGCCGACCGTGTCGACCACCTTCACCTTCTGCGGCACGACCGTGACCTTGTGTTCCCGGCTATAGCCGACCGCGCCTTCGCTGCCATGGGTGACGACGATCAGCTTGGGCCCGCGGTCCAGCCAGTTGCGCACGACGTCCTCATGCGAGCCTGCTTCGTCGAACCAGTTGAGGTCTTCGTCCGAGAGCTTGACGATGTCGGCCATCGCCATCATCTCGCGGATGCGTCTGAGATGCTTGGCCTTGTCCGGGATGAAGTTCGGCCGGATGTTGGGGTCGAGCATCATCACCCGGCTCTTGTGCTCGCGCCGCATGAACTCCTCATAGGCGGATCCCGCAGGTTCCGAAATCAGGCTGATGGCGCCGAACAGCATCGCCTCGATCTCGGCGCCCAGCTTCGGCAGGTCCTCGATGGTCAGCATCCGCCCGGCGGTGTTCTCGTCATAGAAGGTGTAGGTCGCCTGGCCGTTGGTGAGCCGCACGAAGGCGAGCGTCGTGGGTTTTGGCGAGGTGTGGGCATAGGTCGAGCTCACCTTGCTTGCGCCGAGCGCCTCGCGGAGCTGGCCGCCGAACAGGTCGGAGGAAAGGCCGCAGAAGAAGCCCGCCGGGGCGCCGAGCCGCCCAAGCGCGATCGCGCTGTTGAACACCGCGCCGCCGACATAAGGCGCGAAGGCCGCTTCGCCTTCTGTCGTCGTGCGCGGCAGCATGTCGATCAGGGCTTCGCCACAGCAAAGGATCATGTCTTGTCGGTCTCCGGCGGTTGGATCACGCCCTTGCGGATGATGATGTTGGCATAGAGCCTGGGTTCGCTGGTCGCGACGATCGCGTGCGCGGCCTTGACCCGTGCATAGAAGTCGGCGCCGGCCAGCGCAATCACCTTGTGGCGCGGCGCGCGCCTCGCGCAGACCGCTTCCATCTCACGATGCACGGGATCGGCGAGCACCGGATCGCCTTTGACCGAGGCGCGAAACAAAGCCTCCGGCGCCGTCTCGTCCACCGGAAGCACGCTCAAAACGGCATCGAGCACCGGAATGACGTGGTGGCCGTCGGCGCGGATCAGCCTGCGCGCCTGTTCCTCGGCGGGATAATTGCCGTCGACGATGGCGATCTCGTCACCATGGCCCATGGCTCGCAGCGTCGCCAGAAGCTGTGGGCCAAGCAGCGGCGGGATGCCGATCAGCATGGTCAGGCGCTCCTGGAAATCGTGGTCGGTCCGATCAGGAAGCGCTCGGAAAGCGGCAGGCTGGCGCCACCCAGCGCCCGCGCATGGATGCCGACCGTTCCTTCGCGTACGACGGGCAGTTTCAATCCTTCGGCGTCGATGCCGGCAATCGCATCCGTGACCGCATCGACAAGCCGCCGCCGCACCTCGAGCGGCATCCAGCCGTCGATCACCGCCGCTTCGAAATCGATGACCGAGGAGGCGGCGACGATCGCATAGGCCAGCGCCTGCGACGCGCTGGTGATCCAGTCATCGAGCTCGGCGCCGATATCGCCCCATTCCTGCGGTGAGGTCCAAAGATATGAGCCGTCGATGCCCTTGGCGCTGAGCGCCTTTTCCAGGATGGCGATCGAGGCGACGTCGATGAGCTGCGTCGGCTTGCCGTCCCGCCCGGGCACCGGCATCGAGCCCAGCGCGCCTGCGTTTCCGGTCGGCCCGCCGAACAGGCGGCCGTTGAGCACGATGCCGCCGCCGGCAAAGGCGCCGATGTAGAAATAGACGAAGTCGCGCGCCGCACCCGCCTGGCCGAAGACGAGCTCCGCCCCGCAAGCGGAAGTGGCGTCGTTCTGCAGATAGACCGGAAATTCGCACTGCGCCTGGATGTCGGCACGGATATCGCGGTGGCGCCATTCGTCCATGATCTCGCGCGGCGCGCCGGCGGTGTCGGCCCAGCTCCAGAGCTCAAACGGCATGGCGATGCCGAGCCCGGCGATGCGCTTGTCCTGCGCCGGCGTCAGTTCGCCGCGCATCTTTCCGATCCCCGCGGTGACGAACTGGACAGTCTCGCGCGGCGCCGGATAGCGGTAGGAATTCTGCAGCATCGCGCGCACATTGCCGAGGAAGTCGATCAGCACCAGCTCGGCGCTGCGGCGGCCGATCTTGAGGCCGATGAAGAAGGCGCCTTCCGGGTTGAGCGCCATCGGGATCGACGGCTGGCCGATCTTGCCGCGCAGCGGCGCCTGGCGGACGAGCAGCTTGTCGTCTTCGAGCTCGCGCATGATGACCGACACTGTCTGCGCCGACAGCCCTGTCATGCGCGCAATGTCGGATTTGGCAAGGCTGCCATGCTGGCGCACCAGCGACAGCACAAGCCGTTCATTGTGGTCGCGCATACCGCTCTGGTTGGTGCCGCGATGCAGGCGACTCTCCAGAGCCTCGGGCGAACCGTGCCTCGCAATGCCGGTCTCCACCCTGTTCCTCCCGTCGGTTTCCCCACACTGCTTTTCGTTCAGAATGAGTGAACGGCGCAAGCCTGTCAATAATAAATAAGAGTGATTTAATTATTGACAGACGCGCTGGACTGGTGTCTTTTGAGGTGGCGTCCACGCTGGGAGAATGGTTGGATGCGCTTGAGGCGCCGGGTTGGCCGGCGTCCGGAATGGTTCCATTGGGAGGAAATCGTGACCAAGAAATCGCTGCTGAAGTCCACCGTGTTCGCGGCGGCCGGGCTGGGCCTGCTCGCATTCGCTTCGTCCGCGTCGGCCGCCGGCGTCGGCGCCTGCCTGATCACCAAGACCGACACCAATCCCTTCTTCGTCAAGATGAAGGAGGGCGCGACCGCCAAGGCAAAAGAACTCGGCGTCGACCTCAAGACCTATGCCGGCAAGATCGACGGCGACAGCGAGAGCCAGGTCGCGGCGATCGAAAGCTGCATCGCCGACGGCGCCAAGGGCATCCTGATCACCGCCTCCGACACCAAGGGCATCGTGCCGACGGTGAAGAAGGCGCGTGACGCCGGCCTGCTGGTGATCGCGCTCGACACGCCGCTCGATCCGATCGATGCCGCCGACGCCACTTTCGCCACCGACAATCTGGAGGCCGGCAAGCTGATCGGTGCTTGGGCCGCCGCCACGCTCGGCGACAAGGCCAAGGACGCCAAGATCGGCTTCCTCGACCTGACGCCGTCGCAGCCGACGGTGGACGTGCTGCGCGACCAGGGCTTCATGATGGGCTACGGCATCGACGTGAAGGACCCGAACAAGATCGGCGACGAGGACGATCCGCGCATCGTTGGTCATGACGTCACCAACGGCAACGAGGAAGGCGGCCGCAAGGCGATGGAGAACCTCCTGCAGAAGGACAACACCATCAACGTCATCCACACCATCAACGAGCCCGCCGCCGTCGGCGCCTACCAGGCACTCAAGGCCGTCGGCCTCGAAAAGCAGGTGCTGATCGTCTCGGTCGATGGCGGCTGCCCCGGCGTGAAGTCGGTGACCGAAGGCGTGATTGGCGCGACCTCGCAGCAATATCCGCTGCAGATGGCGGCACTCGGCATCGAGGCGATCGCCGCCTTCGCCAAGGACGGCACCAAGCCGAAGCCGACCGAAGGCAAGAACTTCTTCGACACCGGCGTCAACCTCGTGACCGACAAGCCGGCCAACGGTGTGAAGTCGATCGACACCAAGGAAGGCCTCGCCAAGTGCTGGGGCTGATGCTGGCCTGACCGGCAACAAACCTTGCGGCCGGGGGCTTGATCCCCGGCCGCATCGGGTGGACGATGCGCTTTCGTAAGCGCTGACAATCCTGGCGACAGACCGGATAGCGTGGACGGCGTGTGGGGCAGTGAGCAGGCTCCGCACAGACGGGAGGAGACATGTCTCAGATTCAGGAATTCGAGAAAGTACTCTCAGGCAGCGACACAAATGTCGCCGCCTTCGAGGAGCACGGCAAGTCGTTCGTCAAGCGCGCCCAGCACTTCCTGCATTCCACGCCGGCGGCGGTGCCGCTGATCGTGCTGGTGCTGTCGGTCATCATCTTCGGCATTGCCATCGGCGGACGTTTCTTCTCGTCCTACACTTTGACGCTGATCCTGCAGCAGATCGCCATCGTCGGTATTCTGGGCGCCGCCCAGACGCTGGTCATCCTGACCGCCGGCATCGATCTCTCGATCGGCGTGATCATGGTGATTTCAGCCGTGATCATGGGCAACTGTGCCCTCACCTACGGAATGCCGACCCTTCTCGCGGTGGTCGTAGGGCTTGCCGCTGGCGGCGCCTGCGGCCTGCTCAACGGTCTGCTGGTCGCTTACATGAAGCTGCCGCCCTTCATCGTCACGCTCGGCACCTGGAACATCGTCATGGCGACGAACTTCATTTATTCCGCCAACGAGACGATCCGCGACGCTGACGTCGATGCCCAGGCGCCGTTGCTGCACTTCTTCGCGCTGAGCTTCAGGGTCGGCTCCGCCGTGCTGACGGCCGGTGTCATTGCCATGGTCCTGCTGGTGCTGCTGCTCTGGTACGTGCTCAACCACACGGCCTGGGGCCGCCATGTCTACGCCGTTGGCGACGATCCGGAAGCGGCGAAGCTCTCCGGCATCCAGACCAAGAAGGTGCTTATGGCCGTCTACACGCTTGCCGGCCTGATCGCCGCCTTCGCGGCCTGGGTCTCGATCGGCCGCAACGGCTCGATCTCGCCGTCCGCCGCGGTCACCGACTACAATCTGCAGGCGATCACCGCGACGGTGATCGGCGGTATCTCGCTCTTCGGCGGCCGCGGATCGATCCTCGGCACGCTGTTCGGCGCCATGATCGTCGGCGTCGTCTCGATGGGCCTCAACATGCTGGGTGCCGATCCGCAATGGAAAGTGCTGCTCACCGGCGTCCTGATCATCGGCGCCGTGGCGATCGACCAGTGGATCAGAAAGGTTTCGGTGTAACCATGACTGAGCAGGCTGTCCTCACCGCGCGCGGTCTCACCAAGCGCTATGGCCGCGTGACCGCGCTCAACAACTGCGACTTCGATCTCTATCCAGGCGAAATCCTGGCGGTGATCGGCGATAACGGCGCCGGCAAGTCGACGCTGATCAAGGCGATCTCCGGCGCTGTGCATGCCGACGAGGGGGTGATCGAGCTGGACGGCAAGCAGGTCCAGTTCAAATCACCCATCGAGGCCCGCGAAGCCGGCATCGAGACCGTTTATCAGAACCTGGCGCTGTCACCGGCGCTGTCGATCGCCGACAACATGTTCCTCGGCCGCGAGATCCGCAAGCCCGGCCCGCTCGGCAGCTGGTTCCGCATGCTCGACCGTCCGGCGATGGAGAAGCGCGCCCGCGACAAGCTGACCGAGCTTGGCCTGATGACCATCCAGAACATCAGCCAGGCGGTGGAAACGCTCTCGGGCGGCCAGCGCCAGGGCGTCGCGGTTGCACGCGCCGCAGCCTTCGGCTCGAAGGTGGTGATCATGGACGAGCCGACTGCAGCGCTCGGCGTCAAGGAAAGCCGCCGCGTGCTGGAGCTGATCCTCGACGTCAAGAAGCGCGGCCTGCCGATCGTGCTCATCTCCCACAACATGCCGCATGTCTTCGAGGTTGCCGATCGCATCCACATCCACCGGCTTGGGCGGCGCCTTTGCGTCGTCGATCCCAAGCAGATTTCCATGTCGGATGCCGTCGCCCTCATGACCGGCGCCAAGAAGCCGCCGGAGGATGCGCTGGCGGCCTGATCTCCACCCACCACGGTAAACAGCCGAAGGAGCCCCTCATGGACATCACGGCCTAAATCGATTTAGTATATGCTGCAGCGCGGCATAGTGGGGTAGGAGAAACGGTGAAAGCCGGTATGATCAGGCCAACCGAACGAGAGGCGATATGACATCCGCCATGACCATCGAAGCCCCCGCTCTCGACAATCCCGATCCCAAGACGCTCGCCGAAGAAGTCTTGATGTCGCTCAAATACCGGGTCGGCAAGGACACCACGGTCGCCACGCCCTATGACTGGCTGACCGCCTCGATCAAGGTTGTGCGCGACCGCGTCGTCGATAACTGGATCCAGGCGACCAAGGAAGCCTACGACCAGCAGGAAAAGCGCGTCTATTATTTGTCGCTCGAATTCCTGATCGGGCGCCTGATGCGCGACGCCTTCTCCAATCTCGGCCTGATGGAGAACATGCGTGAGGCGCTGGCCTCGCTCGGCGTCGACCTTGACCTGATTGCCGGCCTCGAGCCGGACGCAGCCCTTGGCAATGGCGGCCTCGGCCGGCTCGCAGCCTGCTTCATGGAAAGCATGGCGACGGTCGATATTCCTGCCCATGGTTACGGCATCCGCTATGCCAACGGCATGTTCCGCCAGGAGATCCATGACGGCTGGCAGGTCGAGCTGCCGGAAACCTGGCTCGACCATGGCAATCCGTGGGAGTTCGAGCGGCGCGAACGTTCCTTCGAGGTCGGCTTCGGCGGCTCGGTGGAATCGATCACCTCCAAGGACGGCCGGCTCGAACGCCATGTCTGGAAGCCGACCGAGCACGTGCTGGCCGTCGCCTATGATACGCCTGTGGCCGGCTGGCGCGCCAGGCGCGTCAACACGCTGCGGCTCTGGTCCGGCATGCCGATCGACCCGATCCTGCTCGACAAGTTCAATGCCGGCGACCACATCGGCGCGCTCGCCGAAAGCAACAAGGCCGACGCGCTGTCGCGCGTGCTTTATCCTGCCGATTCGCACATGGCCGGGCAGGAGCTGAGGCTGAGGCAGGAATATTTCTTCTCGACCGCCTCGCTGCAGGACATCGTCCAGCGCCATCTCAGCCAGTATGGCGACCTGAAGTCGCTGCCCGACAAGGCAGCGATCCATTTGAACGACACCCATCCCGCGGTCGCCGTGCCGGAGCTGATGCGGCTCTTGATGGACGTCCACGGCATGGATTTCGACCTCGCCTGGGACATCACCACGCGCACCTTCGCCTACACCAACCACACGCTTCTTCCCGAAGCGCTGGAAAGCTGGCCGGTGCCGCTGTTCGAGCGGCTGCTGCCGCGCCACATGCAGATCGTCTACGCCATCAACGCGCAGGTGCTGCTCGAGGCCCGCGCGACCAATCAGTTCTCCGGCGAGCAGATCGCTCGCATCTCACTGATCCAGGAAAATGGCGACCGTCGCGTGCGCATGGGCAATCTGGCCTTCGTCGGCTCGCATTCGATCAACGGCGTCTCGGCGCTCCACACCGAGCTGATGAAGGAGACGGTGTTCGCCGATCTCCACAAGCTCTATCCGGACCGCATCAACAACAAGACCAACGGCATCACGCCGCGGCGCTGGCTGATCCAATGCAATCCCGGCCTGACCGCGCTCGCCCGCGAGGCGATCGGCGGCCGCTTCATGGACGACATCGAGGCGATCAAGGATCTCGATCCTCTCGCCGACGATGCCGTTTTCCGAGAGAAGTTTGCCGCCGTGAAGCGGCAGAACAAGGCGAGGCTTGCGAACCTCGTCGCCGACCGGCTCGGCATCAAGCTCGACCCGTCGGCGCTGTTCGACATCCAGGTCAAGCGCATCCACGAATACAAGCGCCAGCTGCTCAACATCCTGGAGGCGATCTCGCTTTACGACCAGATCCGCTCGCATCCCGAGCGGGACTGGATGCCGCGGGTAAAATTCTTCGGCGGCAAGGCGGCGCCCAGCTACCACAACGCCAAGCTGATCATCAAACTGGCCAACGACGTCGCCAGGGTCATCAACCGCGATCCGGCGGTGCGTGGCCTGCTGAAGGTGGTGTTCGTGCCGAACTACAATGTCAGCCTGGCCGAGCTGATGATGCCGGCCGCCGATCTTTCCGAGCAGATCTCGACCGCCGGCATGGAGGCCTCCGGCACCGGCAACATGAAGTTCGCGCTGAACGGCGCCCTGACCATCGGCACGCTCGACGGCGCCAATGTCGAGATCAAGGAGCATGTCGGCGACGACAACATCTTCATCTTCGGTCTCACCACCGCCGAGGTCGCAGACCGGCGCAACAATGGCTACAATCCGCGCGGCGTGATCGAGGCCTCGCCGGAGCTGGCCCAGGCGGTAGCCGCGATCTCGTCCGGCGTCTTCTCGCCCGACGATCCCGACCGCTATCGCGATCTCATGAACGGCCTCTATCAGAGCGACTGGTTCATGGTGGCGGCCGATTTCGATTCCTACGCTGCCTGTCAGCGCGAGGTCGATGCCGTGTGGCGCAACAGCCCCGACTGGTACGCACGCGCCATCCGCAACGTCGCCCGCGTTGGCTGGTTCTCGTCCGATCGCACCATCCGCCAATATGCGAAAGAAATCTGGAACGTGCCTGCCTGATGTGATTGCATGAGGCCACGAACGATGCGCCCCCGGTGCATGCCGCCCAAAAGTGCACAGCGGTTTGGGATCACGGCATGCACCAAAACAAAGATCGGTGCATGCCGCCCAAAAGTGCATAGCGGTTTTGGGATCACGGCATGCACCAAAACAAAGATCGGTGCATGCCGCCCAAAAGTGCATAGCGGTTTTGGGATCACGGCATGCACCAAAACAAAGATCGGTGCATGCCGCCCAAAAGTGCATAGCGGTTTTGGGATCACGACATGCACCAAAACAAAGACTGGTGCCCGGGGAGGGCGACCGCCTGATGAGGAAGCCGCGCGCGACCGCTGCGACAAGCGGGCCGGACGGACTGGCGCCAGCCGGCGATGTCGCGGCGATTGTCGCCGGAACGCATGGCGATCCCTTTGCCGTCCTGGGCCTGCATGAAGCCGGCAAAGGCTTCGTCGCCCGCTGCTTCGTGCCCAATGCCGAATTCGTCACCGCCTATACGCTGACCGGCAGGGAGGTCGGAGACCTCATCCGCAGCGATGATGCCGGCTTCTTCGAAGGCAGGCTCTCGATCCGCAAGCGCCAGCCGCTGCGCTATCACGCCAGAAATGCCGGCGGCGATTGGTGGCTGACCGATCCCTATTCCTTCGGCCCGGTGCTGGGGCCGATGGACGACTACTACATGGCCGAGGGCTCGCATCTAAGGCTCTTCGACAAGCTCGGCGCCCATATCATCGAGCATGAGGGCGCGACCGGCGTGCATTTCGCCGTCTGGGCGCCCAATGCCCGGCGCGTCTCGGTGGTTGGCGCCTTCAACGAATGGGACGGCCGCCGGCACACCATGCGCGACCGCAAGGATACCGGCATCTGGGAGCTGTTCATTCCCGACCTCGGCCCCGGCCAGCCCTACAAGTTCGAGATCATCGGCCCCGACGGTGTGCGGCTGCCGCTCAAGGCCGACCCCTTCGCCTTTGAATCCGAGCTGCGCCCGGCGACCGCTTCGGTGACGGCGCCGCCGATGGCGCATCAATGGGGCGACGAGGCGCATCGCGGCTTCTGGCAGAAGGCCGACCCCAGGCGCGAGGCGATCTCGATCTACGAGGTCCATGCCGGCTCGTGGCAGCGCCGCGACGACGGCACGTTCCTCACCTGGGACGAGCTCGCCGCGCGGCTCATTCCTTATGTGGTCGACACCGGCTTCACCCATATCGAGTTCCTGCCGATCTCCGAGCATCCTTACGACCCGTCCTGGGGCTACCAGACGACCGGCCTCTATGCGCCGACCGCCCGCTTCGGCGATCCTGACGGCTTCGCCCGCTTCGTCGATGGCGCCCATCGCGCCGGCGTCGGCGTCATCCTCGACTGGGTGCCGGCGCATTTTCCGGTCGACGAGCATGGGCTGGTGCAATTCGACGGCACCGCGCTCTACGAGCATGCCGATCCGCGCCAGGGCTTCCATCCCGACTGGAACACCGCGATCTACAATTTCGGCCGCCGCGAGGTGGTGTCGTTCCTCGTCAACAATGCGCTGTTCTGGGCCGAAAAATACCATGTCGACGGTCTGCGCGTCGATGCGGTCGCTTCGATGCTCTACCTCGACTATTCGCGCAAGGCGGGCGAATGGATCCCCAACGAGAAAGGCGGACGCGAGAACCTGCAGGCCGTCAGCTTCCTGCAGAAGATGAACAAGGAGCTCTACGGTCACCATCCCGGCGTGATGACGATCGCGGAAGAATCGACCTCATGGCCGAAAGTCTCGCGGCCGGTGCATGAAGGCGGGCTCGGCTTCGGCTTCAAGTGGAACATGGGCTTCATGCACGACACGCTGGAGTATTTCTCCAAGGAGCCGATCTATCGCAAGCACCACCACAACGACATCACCTTCGGCCTGGTCTACGCCTTCTCCGAGAATTTCGTGTTGCCCCTCTCCCATGACGAGGTCGTGCACGGCAAGGGCACGCTGCTTCACAAGATGGCCGGCGACGACTGGCAGAAGTTCGCGACGCTGCGCGCCTATTACGCCTTCATGTGGGGATATCCCGGCAAGAAGCTTCTGTTCATGGGGCAGGAATTCGCCCAGCGCCGCGAGTGGAGCGAGGAACGCGCGCTCGACTGGAACCTGCTGGACTTCCCACCGCATCGCGGCGTCTGGCAGGTGGTGCGGGACCTGAACTACCTCTACCGGTCGCGCCCGGCGCTGCATGCCCGCGACTGCGAGCCGGAAGGCTTCTCCTGGCTGATCGTCGACGATCGCGACAACTCGGTCTTTGCCTGGCTGCGCAGCGCGCCGGACGGCAATCCGATCGCCGTCATCTCCAATTTCACGCCGGTGCCGCGCGAGAACTATCGCGTGCCGCTGCCGAAGGCGGGCGAGTGGCGCGAGATCATCAACACTGACGCCGCCGATTATGGCGGCTCCGGCATGGGCAATGGCGGCATGGTCGCAGCCAGCGAGGAAGGGGCGGCACGTCGGCGATGGTGTTGTTGCCGCCGCTGTCGACGATCATGCTGGAATTCGTCGCGGACTGAAGCAGATGATATCTCATCTTGCTGAAGCAAAGTTCCGGACAGCTTAGGAGGGAGGCAAACAATGGCAGAGATCAAGAGAACCCAGCCGCTGGCGCGCGATGCCATGGCCTATGTGCTGGCTGGCGGCCGCGGCAGCCGCCTCAAGGAGCTGACCGACCGGCGCGCCAAGCCCGCGGTCTATTTCGGCGGCAAGACGCGCATCATCGATTTTGCCCTGTCCAACGCGTTGAACTCCGGCATACGCCGTCTCGGCGTCGCCACCCAGTACAAGGCGCACTCGTTGATCCGCCACCTGCAGCGCGGCTGGAACTTCCTTCGGCCCGAACGAAACGAGAGCTTCGACATCCTTCCCGCGTCGCAGCGCGTGTCGGAAACGCAGTGGTATGAGGGCACGGCGGACGCGGTCTACCAGAACATCGACATCATCGAGGCCTACGGGCCCGAATATATGGTGATCCTGGCCGGCGACCACATCTACAAGATGGACTACGAGCTGATGCTGCGCCAGCACGTCGACGCCAATGCCGACGTGACCGTCGGCTGCCTCGAAGTGCCGCGCATGGAGGCGACCGGCTTCGGCGTCATGCATGTCGATGGCAAGGACAACATCATCGCCTTCGTCGAAAAGCCTGCGGATCCTCCCGGCATCCCCGACAAGCCGGAGTTTGCGCTGGCCTCGATGGGCATCTACGTCTTCAAGACGAAGTTCTTGATGGAGCAGCTGCGCCGAGACGCGGCCGAGCCTGGTTCCAGCCGCGACTTCGGCAAGGACATCATCCCTTACATCGTTGAGCATGGTAAGGCGATCGCGCACCGTTTCGCCAAATCCTGCGTACGCTCCTCGCATGAGGCCGAGCCCTACTGGCGCGATGTCGGTACGGTGGACGCCTATTGGGAAGCCAATATCGACCTCACCGACGTCACGCCAGAGCTCGATCTCTATGACCGCGACTGGCCGATCTGGACCTATGCCGAATTGAAGCCGCCGGCCAAGTTCGTGCATGACGAGGATGGTCGCCGCGGCGAGGCGATCTCCTCGCTGGTGTCGGGCGACTGCATCGTCTCCGGCGCATCGCTGCGCCGCAGCCTGATCTTCACCGGCGCGCGCATCAATTCCTATTCGAAGCTCGAGGAAGTGGTGATGCTGCCCGACGTCCAGGTCGGCCGCAACGCGCGCCTCAACCGCGTCGTCATCGACCACGGCGTCCATATCCCCGAAGGACTGGTGGTGGGCGAGGATCCGGCGCTCGACGCCAAGCGCTTCCGCGTTTCGGAAAAGGGCATCTGCCTGATCACCCAGGACATGATCAACAAGCTGTCGACCTGATCAGCAAGTTGTCGACCTGATAAGGTCGAGCAACAAGCTGTCAACCTGACAAGATTGATCAACAAGCTGTCACTTTAAGTTCGGAATGTAGAGCGCATGCAGGTTCTGTCGGTCACGCCCGAAATCTTCCCGCTGATCAAGACCGGCGGGCTTGCCGACGTAACCGGCGCGCTGCCGATCGGGCTCGCCGGCAAGGGCGTGGCGATGCGTACGCTTATTCCCGGCTATCCTGTGGTGATGGAGGCTTTCAAGAAAAAGAAGGCCGTCTACCAGTATCCGCTGCTGCAGGGCGGCAAGGCTTCCGTCCACGCCGTAAAGGTCGGCAGGCTCGATCTCTTCGTGCTCGACGCGCCGCATCTCTTCGACCGCCAGGGCGGGCCTTACGGTACTGCCTCCGGCTCCGACTGGCCGGACAACTGGCGGCGCTTCGCGGCGCTCAGCCAGGTCGGCGGCGACATCGCCGGCGGCGCGATCTCCGGCTATCAGCCCGACCTCGTGCATGCCCATGACTGGCAGTCGGCAATGACGCTCGCCTACATGCGCTACGGCAAGGCGGTCGGCGTGCCGTCGCTGATCACCGTGCACAACCTTGCCTTCCAGGGCCAGTTCGGCGCCGGCATCTTTGGCGAGCTCGGCCTGCCGGGCGTGGCGATGCAGCTCGACGGTGTCGAATATTATGGCGGCGTCGGTTTTCTCAAGGCCGGCCTGCAGGCCGCCTGGGCGATCACCACGGTGAGCCCGACCTATGCGCAGGAGATCCGTTCGCCGGAATTCGGCATGGGCCTCGACGGCCTGATCAACATGCGCGCCACCGACCTCCACGGCATCGTCAACGGCATCGACGTCGACATCTGGAACCCGGCGACGGACAAGCATCTGGTGGCCAACTATTCTGCCGAGACGCTGGAGGCGCGGGGCCTTAATCGCAAGGCCGTCGAGGATCGCTTCAATTTAGAGAATGACGACAGCCCGATCGTCTGCGTCGTCAGCCGGCTGACCTGGCAGAAGGGCATGGACATTTTGGCCTCGGTCGTCGACGGCATCGTTCAGCGCGGCGCGCGGCTGGCGATCCTCGGCTCCGGCGATGCCGGCCTCGAAGGCTCGCTGCTTGCCGCCGCCGCGCGGCACCGCGGCCGCGTCGGCGTCGTCATCGGCTATGACGAAGCGCTTTCCCACATCATGCAGGGCGGCTGCGACGCCATCGTCATCCCTTCGCGCTTCGAGCCCTGCGGCCTGACCCAGCTCTACGGCCTGCGCTATGGCTGCGTGCCGGTCGTCGCTCGCACCGGTGGCCTCGCCGACACCATCATCGACGCCAACGAGGCGGCCCTTTCGGCGAGCGTCGCCACCGGCTTCCAGTTTGCGCCGAACAATGGCGGCGCGCTGCTGCATGCCATTCGCCGGCTGGTCGAGGCGCATGCCAGGCCAGCGACCTGGGCCTCGATCCAGCGCCAGGGCATGAAGGCCGATGTCTCCTGGGACAAGAGCGCCGAGAAATACGTCGAACTCTATCGCTTGCTGCTTTCGAAAAGGGCTGCCTGAGGCATGATCAAGACCGTCCCCACCAAATCCTATACCGACCAGAAGCCCGGCACGTCCGGCCTGCGCAAGAAAGTGCCCGTCTTCCAGCAGGAGCACTATGCGGAAAATTTCATCCAGTCGATCTTCGACGCGCTGGAAGGTTTTGAAGGCAAGACGCTGGTGATCGGCGGCGACGGCCGCTTCTACAACCGCGAAGTCATCCAGAAGGCCATCGCCATGGCCGCCGCCAACGGCTTCGGCAAGGTGATGGTAGGCCAAGGTGGCATTCTGTCGACGCCGGCCGCCTCCAACATCATCCGCAAATACAAGACTTTTGGCGGCATCATCCTGTCGGCCAGCCACAATCCGGGCGGCCCGCACGAGGATTTCGGCATCAAGTACAATGCCGGCAATGGCGGCCCGGCGCCGGAGAAGATCACCGACGCGATCTTCGAGAAGACCAAGACGATATCGAGCTTCAAGATCGCCGACATCGGCCAGATCAACATTGACAAGATCGCCACCGTCAAGGCCGGCGGCATGACGGTGGAGATCATCGATCCGGTCAAGGACTATGCCGAGCTGATGGAAAGCCTGTTCGACTTCGACGCCATCCGCGCCAACTTCAAATATGGCTTCCGCATGCGCTTTGACGCCATGCATGCGGTGACCGGCCCCTATGCCAAGGAAATCCTCGAGCGCCGGCTCGGCGCGCCGAACGGCACCTGCCGCAACTTCAAGCCGCTGCCCGATTTCGGCGGCCATCATCCCGATCCGAACCTGGTGCATGCAAAACATCTCTATGACGAGATGATGGGGCCGGACGCGCCGGATTTCGGCGCGGCCTCAGACGGCGACGGCGACCGCAACCTGATCATCGGCAAAGGCATCTTCGTCACGCCGTCGGATTCGGTGGCGATGCTTGCCGCCAACGCCCATCTGGCGCCTGGCTACAAGGAAGGCCTGAAAGGCATCGCCCGCTCGATGCCGACCAGTGGCGCTGCCGACCGCGTCGCCGAAAAGCTCGGTATCGGCATCTACGAGACGCCGACCGGCTGGAAATTCTTCGGCAACCTGCTCGACGCCGGCATGGCGACGATCTGCGGCGAGGAAAGCGCCGGCACCGGCTCCAACCACGTGCGCGAGAAGGACGGGCTGTGGGCCGTGCTTCTGTGGCTCAACATCCTCGCCGTGCGCGGCGAGAGCTGCAAGGACATCGTCACCAAGCACTGGCAAACCTACGGCCGCAACTACTATTCGCGCCACGACTACGAGGAGGTCGAGACCGACCGCGCCAACGCGCTGGTCGACGAGTTGCGCGCCAAGCTCGGATCGCTGCCCGGCACCACCCTGCGCGGCCTGAAGATCGCCAACGCCGACGATTTTGCTTATCACGACCCGGTCGATGGTTCGGTGAGCAAGAACCAGGGCATCCGGATCCTGTTCGAGGGCGGTTCGCGCGTCGTCTTCCGCCTCTCCGGTACCGGCACGTCCGGCGCCACGCTGCGCGTCTATATTGAGCGCTACGAGCCGGACAAGGCGAGGCACGATCTAGACACACAGGAAGCGCTCGCCGACCTGATCGCCGCCGCCGACGACATCGCAGGCATCAAGAGCCACACCGGCCGCAACAAGCCGAGCGTGATTACTTGAGGGTGCGCCAGGGGCTCCGCTTCTTCCACTTGTGGGAGAGGGTGGCCGAGCGAAGTTCGGTCAGATAAGGGTGCTCCAGCTTGGCACAGACCTGCGCAATTTAATAGCAACCGCTACCCGATGCACTTCGAAGGACGCGCTATCATTGACAACGTCAATTTGCCCGAATATCAAGTAAATTAGCTAGATATCAAGGCAATTGACCAGATATGGAGGCGGGCTCTTGGCTCGTTCGGAACGGGAAAGCGCGATACGAAGGCCACTTACTGCCATGCTCGGCGTCGACTCGAACCTTAGGGTTCTCCGCACGCTGGTGGAGCATGGTGGCCTGCTTGCGGCCTCGGAGATCGTTCGCAGGAGCCGGCTATCTCGGGAAAGCGTACGGCTCGGACTTGTCGCGCTCGAAACCCTGGGGATTGTAGTCGCATCGGGATCGGGGCATTCGAGGCTGTACCGCTTTGATGACAGCCACTATCTCGCCCCTAGGTTGGCCGCCCTCTTCAAAGCCGAGAGCAACCGTTTTACGGCGATCCTGGACGCTGTGCGCCAAAGTGCGGCGCAAAGACCCGTCTTCAGCCTTTTCGTCTATGGCAGCGCGGCGCGCGGGGATGACGGTCCAGACAGCGACCTCGACATCGGCCTCATTGCCCGAGCGGATGATCTTGCCGAAGCGGTGGAAGGCCTCCGGCAAGCGCTCAGGGATCCGGCGGAGAGGCTGGTCTTCCTCCCCAACGTCGTCGGCCTCGACTTCGATGATGTCCGACGCCTCGCGAGGGACAAGGATCCGTGGTGGGAAAACATCAAGCAGGACGCGATCGTCCTTGCTGGAAGCCGCCCCGAAGACGCAGTGTCGTTGCAAGAGGCGTTGCATGGCTAGGGTCAGATCCACCAAAAAGAAAGACGCCGCTTATGTCACTAGCAGACTCCTGATCGCCCGCGGGTTCCTTAAAGATGCACGAAACAGCAACCTCGTTGCTGATCCAGGTGACATCGGAAACCCTTCCATGTCGACGGTTATCAACTGTGCGATAGCCTATTCCGATGCCTTGACGGCCAAGCTCCGCGGCGAAATCAACCAGGACGACCACCAGGCCGTCGTCAAGCTCTTGCGGGCGGCTCTGGGCAAGGCCCTCCCTGCCAAGCAGGAGACGAGTCTGCGTGCACTTCTGGAGCAGAAGGACGAGGTCCAATACGGATCAAGGGCCAAGACTCGAAATGATGCCGAAAAGGCATTGGAGCGCCTAGAAGAGTTCGCCGCATGGGCCGAGCAACAACTCGCTCTTTGAGATGGACCGGTAATGCTGTTTTCTGTCGTCCTCGCATTGTGTTGGCGGCGGTTGCTACCAAATTGCGCAGACCTGCGTTCAACTCGCTAATGCCTCGTTCCTTCCAAAACCCCTCATCTGTCTCGGCGCTGCACGCCAATCCGGCTTTTCCGGCAAGGGGAGAAGGGAGGGGTGGGAGGTGCCCGTGAGCCAGCTCGGCGCCATAGTCACCAGCGAAGGCATTCGCTTTGCGGTGTGGTCATCGTCGGCGAGACGCTCGTGGGTCTCTATCTTCGATGACACCGGCGCGTGCGAGGTCGAACGGCTGGAGCTGCGGCCGGAAGGCGAGGGTGTATTTGCGCTGTTTGCCCCCGGCCTTGCCGCTGGCACACGCTATGGTTTTCGCGCCGATGGCGACTACGCGCCTGAACGCGGCCTCTGGTTCGACCCGGGTAAGCTTCTCACCGACCCCTACGCCGCCGAAATCGACCGGCCATACCAATATCACTGGCGACTTGCAGCCAAACGCAACGAAGGTGCCGATACCGCTCCCTTGATGCCAAAGGCGATAGCGTGTCCGCTGCCCAAGCCGCTGCCTTCGAAGCCACCGCTGTTCCAGCCCGGCGGCCTGATCTACGAACTCAATGTCCGCTCCTTCACCAAGCTGCATCCAGATGTACCCGAAGCGCAGCGCGGCACCGTCGCGGCGCTCGCCCATCCGGCCGTCATCGAGCATCTGAAGCGCCTCGGCGTCTCGGCCGTCGAGCTGATGCCGATCACTGCGTCGATCGACGAGCGCCATTTGCCGCCGCTGGGACTGAAGAACGCCTGGGGTTACAACCCCGTCACCTTCATGGCGCTCAACCCGCGCCTGGCTCCCGGCGGCCTGAGCGAATTGCGCGACACCGTCGCGGCGTTGCGCGAGGCAGGCATCGGCACCATCCTCGACCTCGTCTTCAATCACTCAGGCGAAAGCGACAGGCTGGGGCCGACGCTGTCGTTGCGCGGCCTCGACGCGCAGGCCTATTACCGCCACTTGCCGGATGGCCGTCTGGCCAACGACACCGGCACGGGTAACACGGTCGCCTGCGATCATCCGGTCGTGCGGGAAATGGTGCTCGACACGCTCCGCCATTTCGCCCGCTTCGCTGGCGTCGACGGTTTCCGCTTCGATCTGGCGCCGGTGCTCGGCCGCGTCGACGGCGCGTTCGAGCCCGACGCACCGCTGCTCCAGGTCATCGCCCGCGATCCCGTGCTCTCCGACCGCGTGCTGATCGCCGAGCCATGGGATATCGGTCCGAATGGCTATCAGCTCGGCAATTTTCGGCCGCCTTATCTCGAATGGAACGACCGCTACCGTGACGATGTCAGGCGCTTCTGGCGCGGGGATGCCGGCGTGGTGGGCGCACTCGCAACACGGCTTGCCGGTTCCTCCGATGTGTTCGGCAGGGCCGGACAGCCGGTGAGCCGCGCGGTCAACTTCATTGCCGCGCATGACGGCATGACGCTGGCTGATCTCGTCGCGTACGAGCGCAAGCACAACACGGCCAATGGCGAGCAAAATCGCGACGGCCACAATGACAATCTGTCGTGGAACAATGGCATCGAGGGCGAGACGGATGACGCGGCGATCACCAAGGCTCGCTTCGACGATCAATGCGCGCTGCTTGCGACGCTGTTTGCCTCGCGCGGCACGATCATGGTGACCGCCGGCGATGAGTTCGGCCGCGCGCAAAAGGGTAACAACAACGCTTATGCACAGGACAACGCCATCACCTGGCTCGACTGGGCCCGCCGCGACGAGGCGCTGGAGCAATACGTCTCATCGCTCTCGGCACTGCGCCGTGCCTACCCGATCTTGTCAGACACCCATTTTCTGACCGGCGAGCCTGCCGCCGAATCGGAAATCCCCGATGTCCTCTGGCTGACCGAGACCGGCGCGCCGCTTGGCGACGCCGACTGGAACGATCCCCGGCGACATCGCCTCGTCATGCTGCTCGGCGACAGCAGGGGCGGTCGCCTTGCCGTCATGGTCAATGGCGACCGTCGCCAATGCGTCTTCACCTTGCCGGCGCGGGAAGGCTTCGTGTGGCTCTCGGCTATAGAGACGCAAGCGGTCGACCTTATGCAGCCGCTGCCTGGCCGCAGCGTGAATCTCATGATCGAGCGGCGCGCGACCGCGCCGGAAAGGGTTCGTGATGGCTGACGGCAATTCGGAATGGTGGCGCGGCTGCGTGATCTACCAGATCTATCCGCGCTCCTTCCAGGACACCACCGGCGACGGCAGCGGCGATCTCAAGGGCATCACCGCGCGTCTCGCCCATGTCGCTTCGCTCGGCGTCAATGCCGTCTGGCTCTCGCCCTTCTTCAAATCGCCGATGGCCGACATGGGCTATGACGTGTCGGACTACCGGGACGTCGATCCGATGTTTGGCACGTTGGAGGATTTCGACGCGCTGGTCGCCGAGGCGCACAGGCTCGGCCTGAAGCTCATCATCGACCAGGTGATCTCGCATTCGTCCGACAAGCACGAATGGTTCGTCGAAAGCCGCACCAGCCGCGACAATGCCAAGGCCGACTGGTATGTCTGGGCAGACGCCAAGCCGGACGGTAGCGCGCCCAACAATTGGCAATCGCTGTTCGGGGGCCCCGCCTGGGAGTGGGACGCCACCCGCCGGCAGTACTACATGCACAATTTCCTGGCCGCGCAGCCGGACCTAAATTTCCATGCTCCGGAAGTGCGGGACGCGGTCCTCGACACCGTGCGCTTCTGGCTGGAGCGCGGCGTCGACGGCTTCCGGCTGGACACGGTCAACTACTATGTCCACGACCGCTGGCTGCGCGACAATCCGCCGCTGGCTTCAAGCGTCGCCGGCACCAATGGCGCCACCACCACCTACGCCTTCCAGGAGCATCTCTTCGACAAGACGCGGCCTGAGAATCTCGACTTCCTGAAGCGTTTCCGCGCGCTGCTCGACGAGTACCCGGACCGTGCCGCGGTCGGCGAGGTGGGCGACGAGGAGCGCTCGCTGCAGACGCTCGCGGCCTACACGTCCGGCGGCGACAAGCTGCAGATGTGCTACACCTTCGACCTGCTCGGACCGCAATTCTCGGCCGCCCATGTGCGCGGCTGCGTCGAGGCTTTCGAGAATGCCGTTGCCGACGGCTGGGTCTGCTGGGCCTTCTCCAACCACGATGTCACGCGCCATGTCAGCCGCTGGACGCGGCCAGGCGAGAATCCGGACACGGTGGCGAAATTCTCGATCGCGCTGCTTTGCTCTCTGCGCGGCTCGATCTGCCTCTACCAGGGCGAGGAACTTGGGCTCGAGGAAGCCGAACTCGCCTATGAGGATCTGCGCGATCCGCTGGGCATCCGCTTCTGGCCGGGCGTGAAGGGCAGGGACGGCTGCCGCACGCCGATGGTCTGGGAAGCAAGCGCCGAAAATGGCGGCTTCTCTACCGCCAAGCCCTGGCTTCCGGTGCCGCAGGCGCATCGTGGCCGGGCGGTTGACGTGCAGAACGGCGAGGATGGTTCGGTGCTTGCCGCCTATCGCTCGATCCTGGCCCTGCGAAAGCGCCACCCGGCGTTGATCGCCGGCTCGATCCGTTTTCTCGAGGCAGAGGGCGATGTGCTGGCTTTCATCCGCCAGCGCGACGGCGAGAAATTGTTATGCGTCTTCAACTTCGCCGGTGAGCCGGCGAGCTGGACGCTGCCGGCGGAGATCAGGGATGTCGAGATAGCGGCTCTTGCTGTTGACGTCGCCGGCGTTCTTGGCGGTGTTCTCGAAGAGATTGCGCTGGCACTGCCGCCTGTGGGTTGCTTCGTCGGGAGAATTGGCTGACGGTCTGCTATTGGACGAGAACCGAGCGTCCGCAGGTCGCGCCGGTGACCCGCACATCGGCCTCGCCGACATGCACGCCAAGTGTGGCAAGCACGTTGTAGACGAGGTCGTCGACCGGCGCGGTCACGCCGTTGAGCAGTGTCGTCACCGCCGGCTTCACCGTGCCGAGCAAGGCGGTCACGTCGAGACCGAGGCCGAGCGCGTTGACTGTCAGCGACAGGTTGTTCACCAGCGAGGTGCTGAGCGACTGCGTCAGGTTCTTCGTCGACACCGTCTTGGTTGCCTTGCTGGCGATATCGGTGGCGCTGAAGGTGAGGTTGGTCGGCGCCGTGTTTGTAACCGAAAAGGCCGACGATCCTTTGATCTGCAACAGGTTGAGGTTGATCAGGAGCAGCTTGATGCTGACATCGGCGATCTCGGCGTCGCTGAAGGATTGCGGCTTGGTGAAATCCGCGAAGCCGCTGGCGTTGCTGTTGGCAAGATGCGCGGCGACGACGCCGGGTTGTGCGGCGATGGTAACCTTGATGCTGGACGGGCCGGTCGGGCAGCTGATGTCGGTCAGCTTGGCTTCGGCATAGGCGACCTCGACATTGAGCGGCAGGTTGACGGCAAGCAGATTGATGCCGCCGCCGAGATTGGGAGTGCCGACGGTGACGCTGGCATTGAGCTTGATGCGCGTCTGCGCGGTGCGAACCACCGTGCCCAATTCTCCCACGGCCAGCCAGGGCGAAGCTTGCGGCGGCTCGCCGATGGCGATTGAAAGCGTCGTCGATGTCAGCCCCGGTATGGTGGCGCCGAGATCGACCGCGACCTGGTTCGTGCCGTTGGCAAGGGCGGCCGCCGCGGTCAGCATGCTCATGGCGCTGGCGCCGACCGAAAGCCCGGCGGGCTTCTGTCCGAGGCCGAGTTTGCCGACCGAGCCGAGGTCGATGAACTGGCTGAGCGGGATCTTGACCGAGTTGGTGGCGCTCGAGGCCATGGTCTGCAGCGCGAGCTTGGCGGTGTGGTCAAGCCCGGGCACGTTGGCCATCGCGGTGGCGATCTGGCCGACCGTTGCCTTCGAGGCCAGCACGTCCGAATAGGTCACGCCGGTCAGATGCAGTTGCGTCGCCAACGCATCTGTGAAGGAGAGCACGTCGACATCGGCCGCGATCAGCGAATTATAGTCCATCACGCTGAGCGAGATATTGCCGCCGAGAAGTCCGCCGAGCAGCGCGTTGAGAATGCCGCCATTGACACTGGCAAGGCGCGACCCGACCGAGAACGCCGCTTCGGGCTGGGCGCTGGCGGTGGCCGTCGTGCCGATCACCGGCGGCGCCATCACCGAGGCGGCTAAATAGAGCGTTCCCTGCTTCTTCAGCGACACCTGGACAGCGTTGTGGGGCAGCTTGCCTGCCTCGAAACGGCTGCCTGCCGCGATCGAACTGACCCCGGAATAGCGCCCGGGCACGACCTGCACGACGGCTTTGCTGGCGGTTGGCGCAACGGTCGTGCCTTCTTGCTGCACGGCGACCGATGTGATTCCGTTGTCCTTCAGCGTCGTCAGCACCGCTTGCTCGGCATTGTTGATGTGGCCGGCGGCGGTGATCGCGGCGAGGTCGACGATCGACTGCGCGGCGCGGCGTTCGTTGTAAAGCGAGCCCTCGTCGACCGCGAACGCGGTCAACGCCAGCGCCACCGGCGTGCAGAGCGCGGTCATGACCGCGAAATTGGCGCGCCGGTCGGCAATCAGCCGTCGGGTCGCGCCCATCAGTCCCCCCGCGGAATTGCGCATCATATGCCTCCGACCCGGATCGTCGACTGACGCTGGATCGTGGTGCCCGGCAACGGCAGCGTCCGGAACAGGCTCCAGATCGGCAGGTTGCGCGCATCATAGCTGACCGAGACGACGAACTGGCTGCCGTCGACGGCACTGTCCTTGGCGTCGACCGTCAGCTTCTTCGGGTCGACAAAGGCATAGCCCGAGACGTCGTGGGTGATGAAATCGGTGACCAGCGCCTGGCGCTCGGTCTGGTTGAGGCCGGCAATCGCCGTTCGGGCCGCGTCGGCTGCGATCTGCTGGACCGAATGGCTGGCGCCGAAATAGATTCCGTATGCAACCATTCCGAGCAGAAGCAGGATGAAGATCGGCGCCAGCATGGCAAATTCGACCGCTGACGTGCCTGCGGCGTCAGCCCGGAAACGAGACCACGGAACAAGCAAATTTCGGTTCTTCAGCATGGCGCGGAGAATGCCAATGGCCGCCTGCAAAAACAGAAAACGGCGGGAACAACCGAAGGCTGCACCAAGTTGAACGGCATGCTTAAGCTTTAGATTTCGCTGTTTTAGCGGGGTCCCGCTCACTCAACGTCAAGCAGCGGGCAGTTGAAATGAGATGATCCTCTGTCTAGTCTCCCGCCACCAGCCGCCGGAAGGGACCGGCGGCGCGCTCAAAAGGAACCCGTTGGACGGTTCCGGGGCGTCAACACTCAAGGCGTGGTTGAGGGGCCGCGTCCAAAGGGAGAGACTTCATGCTGAAAAATCTGCTGAAGGCGACTGTGTTCGCCACCACCATGGCCTTGGCCGCCGGCACCTTCTACACGCCGGCCTTCGCCGAGACCGTCTACAACCGCGGAGCCGCCGCTGAGGCGGAGACGGTCGATCCGCACAAGACGTCGACGGTCTACGAAGCCGATATTATACGCGACCTGTTCCAGGGCCTCGTCATGCATGACCAGAAGACGAATCTCATTCCGGGCGCCGCCGAAAGCTGGACGGTGTCCGACGACGGCACAATCTACACCTTCAAGCTGCGCAAGGACGGCCTCTGGTCGGATGGCAGCCCGGTGACGGCGGACGACTTCGTCTATTCGTTCCATCGGCTGGAAGATCCGGCGACCGCCGCCGAATACGCTTCCATGCTCTATCCGGTGAAGGGCGCTGAGGACTTCAACACCAAGAAAGGCAAGGCCGAGGATATGGGCGTGAAGGCGGTCGACGCCAACACGCTGGAAGTCACGCTGAAGGCTCCGACGCCCTACTTCCTGGAGATGCTGACCCACCAGGCGACCTATCCGGTCAACAAGGCTTCCATTGACAAGCTCGGCGCCGACTGGATCAAGCCGGGCAAGCTGGTCTCCAACGGCGCCTATACGCTGGCGGAGTGGGTTCCCAACGACCATATGAAATTGGTCAAGAACCCGAAGTTCTGGGATGCCGCGAGCGTCAAGCTCGACGTGGTCAACTACATCCCGACCGAGGATCGCTCGTCGGCGATGAAGCGCTTCGAGGCCGGCGAACTCGACAGTTATGGTGACCTGCCGACCGAACAGCTCGCCGATCTCAAAACCAAATTCGGTGACCAGGTCCGTGTCGGGCCATATCTCGGTACCTATTATTATGCGGTCAAGACCGACAAGGCGCCTTGGGACAATGTCGAGCTGCGCAACGCCATCTCGATGGCGATCGATCGCGACTTCCTCGCCGAGAAGGTCTGGCAGAACTCGATGCTGCCCGGCTATTCGATGGTGCCTCCGGGCATCGAGGGCTACACGCCGGCTCTGGCCAAATACGCCGACATGTCGCAGATCGACCGCGAGGACGCGGCCAAGAAGATCCTGGAAAAGCTAGGCTATACGCCTGAGCATCCTCTGAAGATGGAAATCCGCTACAACACCTCGGAGAACCATAAGAACACGGCGGTCGCCATCCAGGAACAGCTGAAGCCGCTCGGCATCGAGGTGACGCTGCTCAACACCGACACCAAGACCCACTATGGCTTCCTCGAGCAGAAGGGCAACTACGACGTCGCCCGCGCCGCCTGGATCGCCGACTACAAGGACCCGGAGACCTTCCTCGGCATCTCGCGCAAGGCGAGCGGCAACAACTACTCGAACTACGACAGCAAGGCCTACGAGGCGGCGATGGACAAGGCAGCCGCCGCCGGCGGCAAGCCTGAGGAGCGCATGAAGGACCTCGCCGAGGCCGAGCGCATCCTCGTCGACGATGTCGGCCAGATCCCGCTGCTCTACTACAGCTACCACGACATCGTTTCCTCGAAGCTGCATGGCTTCGAAGACAATGTGATGGACATTCATCCGTCCCGCTTCATCTCCAAGGACTGACAAGGAACCTTGGCCGTGCCGCCGCTCCCGTTTTGGGAGCGGCGGTCGCGGTCTGTCGTCGCGCCGGGCCGAAAGTCTGATTGGATTTTCGGCAATGCCGGTGCGAAGATCAGAGATGCCAGCGCGCCACGATCTCGTCTGGAGAGCCGTCGCCCTGGCTGAAGCGGGGCGCCGATGCTGCGTTATGTCTTCCGGCGGCTATTGACCGCCATCCCGACGCTATTCGTCATCGTGACGGTGGCGTTCTTCCTGATCCGCGTCGCGCCAGGCGGCCCGTTCAACCAGGAGCGGGGCTTGAGCCCCGAGATCAGGGCCAATCTCGAAGCCCAGTTCGGCCTCGACGATCCGCTCTGGCTGCAATATGTCCACTATCTCGGCAATCTTTTGCGCGGCAGTTTCGGCCCGAGCTACAACCTGCCGGATTTCACCGTCACCGAACTCTTCGCCAAGGGCCTGCCGATCTCGGTGCAGATCGGTACCTCGGCACTGGTGCTGGCGCTGCTGCTCGGCTCGATCCTCGGCACGATCGCTGCGCTCAACCAGAACAAAATAGCCGACTATTCGGTGATCGCTTTAGCCACCGCCGGCAGCACCATCCCCACCTTCGTCACCGCGCCGGTGATCCAGCTCGTCTTCGGGCTTTCCTGGAGGCTGTTGCCGATCGGCGGCTGGGGCGACGGCGCCTTAATCAACAAGGTTGGGCCGGTGCTGACGCTCGCCTTGCCGCAGATTGCCATCGTCGCCCGCCTGATGCGCGGTTCGATGATCGAAAGCCTGCGCTCGCACCATATCCGCACCGCCCGCGCGCTCGGCCTGTCGGACTGGTCGGTGGTGGTCAAGCACGCATTGCGCGGCGCCGTCCTGCCGATCGTCTCCTTCACCGGCCCGGCGGCGGCGGCGCTGCTCACCGGCTCGATCATTGTCGAGACCATCTTCTCCATTCCGGGCGTCGGCCGCTATTTCGTCGATGCAGCCCTCAACCGCGACTACACGCTGGTCATGGGAACCGTGGTGGTGATCGCGCTCTTCACCATCGTCTTCAATCTGATCGTCGATCTCCTCTACGCGGTGGTCGATCCGAGGGTGCGCTATGACTGACCTTGCCGTCGCCGTTCCGGAGCCGATCGTCGGCCGCTCGCTCTGGGGTAATGCCTGGGCACGGCTGAAGCATAACCGCGCCGCCATGTTCAGCCTCTATTACCTGGCGTTCATTGCCGTCATCAGCGTGTTCGGCCCGACGGCAGTGCCCCATGAATACACGACCATCTACGGCGACTATGTGCGCACGCCGCCGAGCTTCTCGGCCTACCCAAAGCCCGACATGATCCAAACCGCGCTGACCGACGCCATCAAGCGCATGCGCGTCGACATCAAGGAATGGCATCAGGACGGCAGCCGCGTGATCGTGACCGTCACCTCCAAAAAGCCGGTCGACGAGCGAAACATCCGCTATCTCGACCGCTCCGACGCCTTCGACGACACCAGGATCGAAAGCAAGTCGCCCGATGGGCTCGAAGTGACGATGAGCTCCGCCATCAAGCAGCAATATTTCTTCTTCGGCACCGACAACACGGGACGCGATCTCTTGTCTCGTACGCTGATGGCCGGGCGCATCTCGCTCGCCATCGGCCTGCTTGCCGGTGTCGTCGCCGGCGTCATCGGGGTGATCTACGGCGCGACGTCCGGCTTTGCCGGCGGCAAGGTCGACGAGGTGATGATGCGCATCGTCGACGTGCTTTATTCGCTGCCCTTCATCTTCTTCGTCATCATGCTGGTGGTGTTCTTCGGCCGCAACTTCGTGCTGATGTTTTTGGCCGTCGGCGCGGTGCTGTGGCTCGACATGGCGCGCATCGTGCGAGGCCAGGCGCTGTCGATCCGGCGCCAGGAATATGTCCAGGCCGCCGAGGCGATGGGCGTCGGCCAGCGCGGCATCCTCGTGCGCCACGTCATTCCCAATTTGCTCGGCCCGGTCGTCATCTACATGACGCTGCTGGTACCGCAGGTGATCATTCTTGAGAGTTTCCTGTCCTTCCTCGGCCTTGGTGTGCAGGAGCCGATGACCAGCTGGGGCGTGCTGATCTCGGTCGGCGCCAAGAACATCGGCTATGCCAACTGGCTGCTTTTGTTCCCGGCCTTCTTCCTCGTCTCGACACTGTTCGCGCTGAACTTCGTCGGCGACGGCCTGCGCGACGCGCTCGACCCAAAAGATCGGTAAAGATGGGGATCGCTGAAATGACCGCTTCCGAAACGATCCTCAGCGTCAAGGACCTGCGCGTCCGCTTCCAGACCCTCGACGGCACGGTCGAGGCGGTCAAGGGCATCAACATCAAGGTCAATGCCGGCGAAACGGTCGCCGTCGTCGGCGAATCCGGCTCCGGCAAGAGCCAGACGATGATGGCCGCGATGAGCCTGCTGTCCTCCAATGGCGAAGCGACCGGAGCGGTCGACTATCGCGGCCGCAATCTTTTGGAGATGACCAAGAGCGAGCTCAACAAGGTTCGCGGCCGCAAGATCAGCATGATCTTCCAGGAGCCGATGACCTCGCTCGATCCGCTCTACACCATCGGCAACCAGCTGATCGAGCCGATCCGCCGGCATCGGGGGTTGAATGCCCAGGCGGCGCGTGAAGAGGCGCTGAAGCTGCTCAAGCTGGTGCACATCCCCGATCCTGAGCGGCGGATGAAGTCCTACCCGCACGAAATGTCGGGCGGCCAGCGCCAGCGCGTCATGATCGCCATGGCTCTGGCCAACGATCCCGATATCCTGATCGCCGACGAGCCGACGACCGCGCTCGACGTCACCATCCAGGCGCAGATCCTGATGCTGCTTGCCGAGCTGCAGCGCAAGCTCGGCATGGCCATCGTCTTCATCACCCACGATCTCGGCATCGTGCGCCGCTTCGCCGACCGCGTCTATGTCATGCGCCAGGGCGAGGTGGTGGAGGAGGGCGATGCGGAAGCGCTCTTCGCCAACCCGCAGCATGCCTACACCAAGATGCTGCTCGCGGCCGAGCCGACCGGCACCAAGGCGGCGCCACCCGCCAGTTCGCCGGTGCTGCTCGAAGGCAGGAATGTCGAAGTGGTCTTCAGGATCGGCGGCGGCTTCCTCGGCGGCGAGCCGCTGATGCTGCGCGCCGTCGACAAGATCTCGATCCGGCTGAAGCGAAACCAGACCATCGGCATCGTTGGCGAGTCCGGCTCCGGCAAGTCGACGCTCGGCCGCGCGCTGCTGAGGCTTTTGCCCAGCGATGGCGTGATCCGCTTCGGCGACCGCGACATCTCGGAAGCGGATCGCCATGCGATGCGACCGCTCAGGCGCGAATTGCAGCTCGTCTTCCAGGATCCGTTTGGCTCGCTGTCGCCGCGCATGACGGTCGGCCAGGTGATCACCGAAGGACTCTTGGTGCACGAGCCGTCGCTGACCGGCAAGCAGCGCGACCAGCGCGCCGTCGAGGCGCTGCGCGAGGTCGGCCTCGACCCCAATGCGCGTAACCGCTATCCGCATGAATTTTCCGGCGGCCAGCGCCAGCGCATCGCGATTGCCCGCGCCATGATCCTGAAGCCAAAGGTGGTGGTGCTGGACGAGCCGACCTCGGCGCTCGACCGCTCGGTGCAGAAGCAGATCGTCGAGCTGCTGCGCAAGCTGCAGGCCGATCACCAACTGTCCTATCTCTTCATCAGCCACGACCTCGCGGTGGTGCGCGCCATGGCTGACTACATCATCGTCATGAAGCAGGGAAAGATCGTCGAGGAAGGGCCGACGGAAGAAATCTTCGGCAATCCGCGCGAGGCCTACACGCAAACGCTGATGAACGCGGCGATCGATACGACCAGGTTCCGGATCAGCGCATAAGTCCGCCACCGGTCGCTGCTAGCTCATTGCGAGGATGGGCACCTTTGCTTCCTTGCCGCGACGATCGCCTGCTGCTGTTGTTGCAGCTTTTCGATTCGGGCGGTATCGCGATTGGTCACAACCGTCTTGACCCGCTCGCCGCCGAGCAGCCAGCTCGGCACGCTGGTATTGGCGACCTTGCCGCGGCTGATGGCAGTCCGTGAGATATCGGTGGCGGTGTCGCCGAGCGCGCTGTTGAGCTCGGCACAACTCATCCTGTCGTATTTCGCTGGATCGATCGACGCGACAGTCGATGAGCAGCCCGCGGCGGAAAGCAGCGTCGCGATTACCGGCAAAATGGAAGTCGGCGTGAACTTCATTCTCCTACCTGGCCGCGCCGATGGCTTGGATTCCGTCGAACTGGGGCAGGATGCCATTAGGTCAAAGTAAGAGCGCGCTGTCGAGCACAATGGCCGGCAGCAGCCATTCAGGCTCGCCATTCGGTGCTGAATGGTTAATGCGGGAGACGGGAAGACAAGCATCCTATCTTCCTAAGAGACCGAGACGCCAAGCGCGAGATGGCGCGGTTTTGATATGATGCAACTGGGCAGCCGTCCTGGATCTTACAGTATCGATTCAATCCGAAGACGCAGGCAACGTCGCAGACGCTTCCACCAAAAACTCTCAGGCGGATCTTCCGGGCGGGACTGGCCGCCGTGGCCCTGTCTGCCTCTCCATCGAAGATCACGGCGCGGCCGCGCCGACCGCTCATCCGCACGATCAGCGTCTCGAGCTCTTCGTCGGTCATATTGGTCGAAGCATGCCGGCGGCGTTCGGCGATCGTCTCGGATACCGAAATCCCCGCCTCCTCGGGCGCATCATCGAGTATGCGCCCGATTTCGATAACGACGTCGGCATCGATGTTTCTAGGCAAATCCTGCATGGCACTTTCCCTTCGAATGTAGCCCGCCGGTCTGGAGAATTTTCGAGAACGAATTCCAGGCTGCGCTCTCGTCTGCAAAAAAAATGCGGATCGTCCGCTGACCTTTGGTGCGATTGAAGATCGCAGCCAAGCACACAAGGCTCGTGGCCGCGGCAAGAGCGGCGGCCCGACCTGAGAACGATGTGCGGACCTCTGTCGATGGTAGTCGCGACAGGAGCGCATATGGCTTCCTATCGTGGCTCAAGGAGCGGAAACATTTGACGAAGGTCACGGTCGGTGGTGACCAACGTCATGTGGAAGGCATGTTTTGCACACCTCAAAGCTAGAAAAATGGATCGCAGTTATACTGCCGGCGTTGATCGCTGATCCGGCCTTCGATCGAGTCCTGCCGCAAGGGCGATCTGCATACCCCTGCTTGAAGTGCGGATATGCGTGCCGTCAAGGATGACCGTGTCACTGTCGAGAGCAATGGCAGAACCTGAAGGCACGAAATGCGGCGACTAGGATCGGATGGCCGGCCTGCGCGCATGGCTTCAGGCGAATATCGGGAGGGAGATGGAGGGCTGAAAGTAACCGGGGCAAAAGCGCTGGCAGACGCCGCGTCATGACTCGGGTGTATCCGGTTGGGATGGGTGGCCGATTGACCTAACCCATTGTTGTTTCGGGTCGTAGTGGTGCATGGCGGCTATGAACCCGATGAGCTGCCGGCGCGAACAAGGGCCTACACGCCGGCTGGGGGCGGCATTTTCTCGCCGTCGATTGGATCGATATCCTCCGATATCTCCTGCCGCAGTTTCGGTCCCTTGGCCAAACGCCTGCCCAAGGCCGCGACGAAAGCCTCATAGCGTTCGGCCGCCTTGGCGCGAGCCGCCTGTGCCGCAGGTTCCGGCAAAGCTGGCGTGGTCGCGAGCCAGAACCGCACGAACACCGCCAGGGTTTCGATCCCGATACCGATATCGCGCTCCTGCCGGGTGAGGCGGCGATCAACTGAATCGAGGCGTTTGGCGATAGCAGCCTCACGACGTTCCTCGGCATCCGGCGACAGGAACGACGCGATCGCCGCCTCCGCGATCATGGATTGGGATTGTTCCCGCCGCGCCGCAAAGTCCGCAAGCATCTTCATGATGGCCGCATCCAGATAGACGGAGATCTGCACTTTCTTCTTGCGATCGGCCATGGCGCCTAGACCCCCATGCCATCATTGGGATCGAGAGAAACCTGCCTGGCGACTCCCTGCATGAGGCGTGCCTGGCGACGATTGTGGACCGCATCGTCGTCAGTGTCGTCGCCGGCCGCGTCGAGTTCGAACTCCTTTTCGATCGGAGCGGCTTTCTCGATCGGCTGCCCACGCTCCAGTTCGGGTTGTTGGCGCCGTTCGGACCCGATCGGAACTTCCCCGTCGTGCGTGTCGGGAGCTTCATCGACCTCAGGCGTTCAGGATCGGTAGGCTGCTCCAATCGCAAGGTCGAGCCTTCTCGGATCGGGTCAGCTCGGGCGGCGGCAGGACGCGATCGCGGAGCGGGCATCCTCGTAGTAGTGTGCCTTCTTCGCCCTGATCGGTGGTGTGCCCGCCACCATGACGATTTCGTCGCTCGGCGGAAGCTGCATGATCTCGCCAGGTGTCATCAACTGGCGGGCTGTCTCTTGCCGCGACACCATCAAATGTCCGAGCCAGGCGAAGCCGGTGGCCGGCATAGTTCTTCATCGCCCGCATCTCGGTTGCAGTGCCGAGCGCGTCAGACACACGTTTGGCGGTCCTTTCATCATTCGTTGCGAAGCTCACGCGCACATGACAATTGTCGAGGATGGAGTGTTCGGGCCGTAGGCCTTCTCGATCTGGTTAAGCGACTGCGCGATCAGGAAGCTCTTCAGCCATAGCGGCCATGAAAGCCAAGGCGGTTCGAAGAAGTCGAGGCGACCGAGCGCAGGAACTCGTCGAGCATGAGCAAAAGCCGATGCCGATTGCTCTTCGCCTGAAGCTCCTCGGTCAGGCGACGTCCAATCTGGTTGAGGATAAGGCGATGAGTGGCTGGTCCGATTGATGTCCGAAGGCGGCACGACCAAGTAGAGTGTCGCTGGTTTGATGCCGCCGACGATGTCGCTGATCCGCCAATCGCAGCGGCTCGTTACCTCGGCGACGACGGGGTCACGATAGAGGCCGAGGAAGGACATCGCCGTGGAGAGCACGCCTGACCGCTCATTGTCAGATTTGTTGAGCAGTTCGCGCGCCGCGCTGGCTATGACCGGGTGCGGGCCTGCTTCTCTCAAATGGGCGGTCTTCATCATTGCCGCCAGCGTGGACTCGATCGGGCGCCTCGGGTCCGAAAGGAAGGCGGCGACGCCGGCGAGCGTCTTGTCCTTCTCGGCATAGAGGACGTGGAGGATCGCGCCGACCAGCAGTGCGTGACTGGTCTTTTCCCAATGGTTTCGTTTTTCCAGGCTGCCTTCCGGATCGACGAGGATGTCGGCGATGTTCTGCACGTCGCGGACCTCCCATTCACCACGGCGCACCTCCAATAAAGGATTGTAGGCCGACGATTTTGAATTGGTGGGGTCGAAAAGCAGGACACGACCGTGCAGAGCACGGAACCCGGCGGTGATTTGCCAATTCTCGCCTTTGATGTCGTGGACAATCGCTGAGCCCGGCCAGGTCAGCAGCGAAGGCACCACCAGGCCGACGCCCTTGCCGGATCGGGTCGGGGCAAAGCACAACACGTGTTCCGGACCGTCGTGGCGGAGGTAACGGCGCTCATAGTGGCCTAGCACCACGCCGTCGGTGCCGAGCAGCCCGGCGGCCTTTACCTCTGTCCAATGGGCCCATCGCGCCGAACCGTAGGTCACGACATTCTTGGCTTCGCGTGCGCGCCACACCGACATGCCGATTGCAACAATGATCGAGAGGAAGCCACCGGACATGGCGATCAGTCCGCCCTCCACGAAAATGGTAGGCGCGTAGGCATCATAAAAATACCACCACCAGAACAGGGCGGGTGGGTAGTAGACGGGCAGGCCTGCGAGATCGAACCAGGGCGGGCCAAGTTGGGCCTGGAAGCCCAACCTCCATGCGGTCCATTGTGTCGCCGACCAGGTCGTCACCAGAATGATCAAGACGATGGTGAGGATCTGTCCCCAGAGGATTTTCGTGGCGGACATAAAAGCTCCTTCTTCTTCTTTGTCAGAGACCGAGCCCACGCTTGCGGGCAAAACTCCAGTCGACGCTTCCGTCATCGCGAACGACACCGCAGACATGCCGGCCGAGTTGCCTTTCGAGCGAGGGCGTCCACGGCACGAGCTGAAAGCTGAGGCTGTCGTCGAGCATCGCGAAGCGGCCTGAGGCGAGCGTGATCCGCCGACGGTACATTCCGGCAGCAAAGTCGCCGCTGGCGGCGTGGCTGAATGGCAGTCCGGTCTCGGCCGCGAGCTTCCCACCAAGCACGTCAAGTTCCCGGCGGCGCAGCGTATCGATCAGATTGCTGGTGAATACGACCCGCCTGCCTTGCCGCTCGGCGAGTCCCTGTTCGACCAGGTGATCAGAGCGGGCCCTCATGGCCTCGCGTGCTACGGCGCCGAAGCCGCCGTCGGACAAAGAGACTGGCTCTCGCGCGATATTCTGCCGATCGAGCCAGGTCGCCCCCAATGCCATGACCTGCTCATCCACACCAAGATCGGAGCAGACGGCGAGCACAACACGACGTTGGCCTCTTGCGTCATCGAACTTGTATAGTTCGACAATCGAGCCCGGCGGGCTGTCGCCTGCTGCCTCCAGGTCGCCAAGTTTGATGTGGTGTATGCGTCCGTCGATGCCGTCGACCACGGCATATGCAGTGCCACTCAACGCGTTATCGAGCCCGCGATCGACCAGTCGGCCGACAACGGGTGTGTCGAGGCTTTCGGCGGCGAGCACGTAGCTTGCTGGGCTGCGCTCGATGCCGCGCTCGGTGAGCGCGTGGTGCAACCGCTTGATAATGTCGCCACGCTCACCGAGTTCACGCAGCGTTGTTTCGGCCTTCTCGTCAATCACCCACTGGCTTGGCGCAACCTGATCGGCAAGACCAAACGCTTCGAGCCTGCGCAAACGGCCGAGCTTCAGCGTGTCATACTCATCCGGCCGCTTATGCGCAGATGGGGCGAGATCTATGACGCCGGTGTCGCGGGCATCGCGAACCAACTGGCGATCGAGTTGTGTCCAGCGCTCCGCCGCAATCTGGCTTTCGAGCGAGCGGCGGATGTCGAGATCGGTACGCAGCCCCAACTCTTGGGTAATCAGATCGCGCGCCCGATCGCGCATCCCTTCCTTGATGTAATTGCGTGCGATGACCAGGTCCTGGCCGTCGTCCCGAACGCCGCGCACGATCAGATGAACATGTGGATGCTCGGTGTTCCAGTGATCGGCCGCGATCCAATCGAGGCGCGTGTCGAGGTCCTTTTCCATCTGCCGGACCAGATCGCAGGTGAAGGATTTGAGGTCCATCATATCGAGGGCGTCGTCCGGCGAGACGATGAAGCGGAAATGGTGCCGATCGTCCTCGGCGCGCGTGGCGAAGGCCGCGCCATCGGAATTCTGCGCCTGCGGTCCGAACAACCTTGCCTTCTCCCCGTCTCGGGTCACGCCTTCGCGATGCAGATAGCTGAGATGCCTGGCAAGTGGCGTTGCGCGTACGCAACGACGGACAACGCGCGCCTTGACGACTGCGCCGCGCGATCGCGAGGTGATCAGGCGATTGGCCTGGATGCTGGCGCGCTGACCGTGGCCAAAGCGGGAGCGGTTGCCGGGTATGACTCGTCCCGAGCGCGAGATGCCACCGCCGGCTTTTCTTGCCGCGGCCAGCGCCTGGGCGATGAAGGGCCGTGCCTGCTGGGCTCTAGTCGAGCGAATGCGCCCGGGGCGAATGCGAAACTCGCGCTCATCGGCCATGGCGCTGTCCCGCAATGTGGCCAGGAGTGCCCAAACACAAGGGTTTGGGCCATTGGCGCAAATTGCGCCGAGCGGCCACAATGTGCGCAGTGGCCCCGAATGCCAGACAAACGCTGCCGTTCGACCACGGCGCAATGTGCGCCCTTTTATCCTGCCATCCCTCGGTCGTGGCGCCTGTGCCTGTCCGCTCCGCTCGCCACGGCACGCTTGAGTACGAAATGATGCAAACGGTGCCCGGACGTCTCATGGGGTGGACCTCGCACTCGCTTTGGGCACGAACAGGCCAGTTGGCGGCGGTGCTGCCCTAAGCGGTCCGTCCTTTGTCTTAGACATTGAGACGTCACCTGGTGAACGCCCCGGTTGCATCATATGGTAGGCCGGGCTGCCGTTCGGCCACGCGGCAAAGAGCGCCGTGTGCTTCCAGCCAAACGGCGACAAAGTTGCCGGGCTGATGGCTTTCGTTGTGCCGTCGTTGCCAATGGCCGCCGCAACGGTGGCGACATAGGCGCGCGTCTCCGCTGGCAGCCGCCGCCCTTGCAACGATGCTTCGTAGCGTCCAGGGCCCGCATTGTAGGCGGCAATCCAGGCGGGCGATCCGTAGCGATCAAGCAGCTCGCGAATATAGGCCGAGCCGGCAATGATGTTGTCGCGCGGATCGTAAGGATCGCCGCCAAGGCGATAGCGGGCGCGCAGATCGGACCAGGTCTCGGGCATGATCTGCATAAGGCCCATGGCGCCCTTGCGCGACGTGGCACGCAGGTCGCCGGCACTCTCGGCGCCAAGGACGGCGCGGATCCAGGCGGGCGGAAGCCGGAAGCGCCTCGCCGCTTCCGCGATGTGGGCTTCGTAATGATTGCGCGCCGACGGCGTCACGACTGTCGGGCTCTGCGCCAGTACGACCGCAGGCACAAAGCATGTGATTGAAAGGCCGCAGACCAATGCCAGAGCCGACCATGGAGCGGGGCGAGGCGTGGCTGGCGACCCCGATTGGTTCTTCGACCGACGGCGCGCCGACATCGGTCAGTCCTTCTCGGCGTGGTCGCGCGGACGCGACCACTGCAAGGACCAGGACGTCTTGTCTTCACCGTTCTGGAACAGATTGCAGCGGATCGGTTGCGCGAAGGTCGGGTCGTTTATTTGCAGCGACACGAACTCGCCCGCCTTTTCGCCGGAGCGTTTCCAGCCGGCGCCAATCGTCGGGCCGTCCACGACGCCAGCGTGTACCAGATAGTCGGGCGCGTTTCCCGCATCGCGCACTTCGGCCGCGACGATCGTAACGTCGAGGTCAAGGCTGAGCGTGCGCGTGTGCCCCGAATACCCGGCTTCATTGCGCGTGAATTCTCCAATCTGTGGCATGCCCAATCTCCTGTGGCTGATGGTCCGTGGTGAAGAAAGGCGGCACCAAGAGGCTGCCCGGGGGCGCGCTCACCGCCTTGGCGAACGCCATTGAAAGCGACCGTCGCTTTGCTCGTCGGTCCACAGCGGAACCGCGCGGCCAATGATGTGATCGGTGGTCACGAAGCCGAAGTAGCGACCGTCGAGGCTGTCTCGGACCTGACGGTTCATCAGGAAGACAGCGCCTGGCGGGATGCGTTGGCAGCCCTGCCAGCTCGGCAGGTCACGCCCGCTTCGATCGCGCACAAGTGCTGTGCCGACTTCAGTGCCATCGACTGAAACGTTGAGATTGTTCCGACAGACGGTTTGACCCGAAATGGCAAGGATGTGCTTAAGCAAAAGCACGCCCTTTGGTAGATAGCCCCGGTAGGCTAGGAGCGTTGCGAGCGATTCCGGCGGCTCGACGGCCACGAGATCGCTCACCGAAAACGACCCGCTATCAATCCAATAGAAGCCGATCGGAGCGCTGGCCGAAGCATTCCAGACGAACTTCGGCGGCACCGTCTCGATAACAGTGCAGGCCAGGCCTGTTGCCACGACTGCCGTCACAACGGCGATTTCTGATCGAGTCATGGCTGGATCTGCCGCCGCAGCAGGTAAGCCCGATGAAGATCAAGCGTATAGGCGCGAGGATCTTGGCCGGCCGCAATCTGGTTGTGGACGTGCCGCCAATGATCGGGCGAGACCGATTCCGGCTCGATGCCGAGCTGCTCGATCCCGTCGATCGTCCGCAGCACGCGCTCGACCTTGGGCCCGCCTTCGACCTTGAGCAGGATATCGCCGCCAGGTCGCACGAAAGGCAGCGTCTGATAGGCTTCGCCCAGCGCGACCGCGCGCACGATATCGACACGGGAAAGGATTGTGCCGAAGTCGTTGGCGGCCCAGCGAACAAAGGCGAAGGCGGTGCCAGGACGAAACGAAACAAGGCGCCGGCGCCCGTCGAGTATTGTCTGTCTAGCGACTGAACCGAAGCGGATCCAGTACTCGATCTTGTTCTCGACCCACGTTAGTTCGACATGAATGAGGCCTTCGTCCTGTATGGCGCCGAGCGCCGATCCGCCTGAGCGGAAGTCAACGATGATGGCCATCGTTTGTCTCCTGATCTTGCGAGCGTGATTGCGTTGCGCTGTTCCGGTTGGTGCGGGCCCCGCGTGATGGACCCGCTGCGCGGATCATACGAAACTCAGCGCCCATACCGCCCGACCGGCGCAGGAGCCGCTGGTGAATGGCGCTTGGCTGGAAGCACGGAGCCGCGCGGGTCCGAAGTCGAAGTCATCGCGCCGCGCTGCGCCCAGGCCTGCAGGTCGTCAACGCCATAGACGACGCGGCCGCCAAGCTTGCGATAGGCAGGACCGGTGCCGTAGGTGCGGTGCTTTTCGAGCGTACGCGGTGACAGACTAAGGAACGCGGCGGCTTCCTTGGTGCGAAGAAAGCGCGGCGGCAAAACTGCTAGATCAGGTCGCATTTGTCGGGCCTCCGTGGAGCTTCGGTGAACCGCTGGCGCTCAGCGGTGGATTGCGATCACGGTGGCGGAAAAGCGGCTTCGTTAGGGATGGGGAAGATTGGGGTCCTGATATTGCCACCCCCTGTCGTTAGGACCGCCTACGATGGCGCAGCATTTGTAGGTAGCCGCCAGCAATCATCGCTCCGCCGCTCTTGACGAGACCAATCACGGTGTCGCGCAGGGACGAGGTTTTCCACGGGTTGGAGGCAACACGTCCTGTCCCATAGAAAGCAGTAGCGATCTCGCGGTAGCTGGCGCCGTTCGTGCGACCATCGGAGGCCTGCAGCATCAGGCGCAGGCGGCTCCGCTGCTGAATCGTCATTCGCGTGTCCGGCGGCACGGGCCGCCTGTGACAGGAGCGCCAGAAACGCACGAGAGCCTCTACGCGTCCGAGCGTGTGGGAATCGAGCGGGATCAAGGCCGTGAGGGAACGGCTCGCCGCGGTCCCTGGAAGCAGGAGAAGCTGCGTTGCGATCCCGCTGTCATGCACGGCATGGGCTCCCTGCGGGCTGTCGCGTTGGACGTCAATCCCGGCGAGCGCCGTGGGCGGCTCGGACGACAGGAAATCAGGTGATGCCATGAGGGTCACCATCGCGGGGTTGGCGAGAGGTGACCACAGGACGTCTTGCGTCAACGCGGACAAGTCGGGCCGGGCCGCGAAATCGCAACCCCCAGCGTTTCTGGGCTTCGGTTGGGAAAGGATCCCTTTCAATTCCCTCACGCACAAGGGCCAGATAGTGCCGCTGATAAGAGCCTGAGCGGCGCAGACACTCCCAAGCCAAGCCCTCGATTGGAAGGTCGTCGAAGAACTCGTAGCTGCTGTTGTCTCGCCAATGCGACGTGTCGAGCTTCATCGTGCAGCTCCTCGCTAAAACCGCAAGTTGTGCACGAATCGATTCCCGAGTCTGGCGACTGGTGGAAGGCCCCTTAAACGCATCGCGTGATGCCTTTTCAACATCACCCTGGAAATATTCGCTATGGTGTCATTTTGGGCGCAGAAGGTGACGGTACCCAGTGCGCGTCATCCAGCGCGCCCGCGTCAAGTGGGTATCGTGGACATGTCGAGCGCGCTGCGGCTCCTTTGCCGCATCGATCCCGAAGAGGATTTTGACCACCTCACGCCAATCAGCACCGTCGGCATTGGCGTCGAACAAGCGCATGTAGAGCTTAACGTGGCTGCGATCATAGTCTGTGAGTTCGTCCCCCGTGGGAGCGGTGTCGTCGAACGGCTCAATCATGATTTTCATTCCCAACAAGCGAGACCTAAAACACGAATCTTACAGATGTCACCTCCGCGGTGGAGGCGCTCAAAGAGCGTCATGCGATACTGTACTGGCATCGCTCCGGCCGTTCGCCGTACCACTCCAGTTGGCCACTTGAGGTTCCGCCCGGTTGGCCTGGGCGGAACCTGGTGTTTTCCTCCTATTCTGCGTTGCGGCGGCTCGGGCGGGACCAGATCAGGCTGTAGCCCTCACCGTCTTCGTCGTCGAACAGGTTTGCGAAGATCGGGGCGGTGAAGCTCGGATCGTCGAGCTTGAGGCCAAGATAGTTGCGGCCCTCATTGGACTGCTTGGCCCAGGCGGCGCCGATCTCTACTCGGCCAACGAAGACCCGGTGGCTGGGGGCGTTCTCGCCGTTGGCGCGATTTTCGGGTACGATGCGCACGCCGCGGGCCTGGACGCTGAGGGTGACGATCTCGCCAGTGAACTCATTGTTCCCGGACTTCTTGAAGGTGCCGATGGTGGCCATTGTAGATCTCCTTTGATCCTGTCTGTCTCGAGCCCGCACCATTGCGGTCTCGATGGTGATCGACAGGCCGGAGGCGATCGCCGGCGCACCCCGTGGGCCGAAGCGGTCAGCGGAGGACGGCGCGAGACGACTTTGTTGCGTCGCGAGGAATGACGGCACAGCCGTCAGGGGAAGAAAGTCGTGGTGCGCCGTTGCGTCGAAGGCGATCGAGGCGAGCCGCCCTTCGGCCAGATACATCCATCGATGAGACCGCTTAGGTGCGCTCGGTGTGGCGGCCGGTATCAGATGGGTCGCGATGGCTACCCATTGCAACCTCCTCTAGCCGCCAAGCGGATGCTCAGCCGATCGTCCCCTCTTAGCTGCGTCCAATTGCCTGAGTTCGCATCTCCGAGCCAGCCTGCGCCCAGCTGGACAGGCTCCGCCTCATGATGAGGTATCCGGCACCGGCTTCGGGCTTGCCGCCTCAGTCAGCGTTCCAACGCTCCCGTTCTAGGGGTTGGTGCCCATCACGCGCCACTCGTCAGGTGCCTGCAATTGTTTTGACGATGAGGTGGTGCGCTACGCTCGTGACTTATCCGAAGCGGCTAACTTCGGTGGAGGATTTCCGGCGAAATCGCGCAGCAGCGGCAGGAAGAATGCCTTTCTGAAACGGCCAATTGGAGGATCGGGTTCAAGCTAACGATTTTCCGACGATGTCGGTATTGAACTCGTCCAGAATGATCCAAAGGTGGAGATCCTGATCAAGGCCAGCGCGCCGCTCCTATATGCGAAATATCTGCGCTGAAACGGCTCGGCTCGGCTGCTTGGTCGTGATCGGAAAGAACAGGATCAAATCGCCGCTGGAAACTCAAGACCGGCTGCCTTCGTCATCTTGAGCGTAGGTGTCGACAGCGCCTCTCGAACTCGCCGAACAGGGCATCTGGCATTGTCTCGATTGTTGCGTACATCCGATGGTCGGACCGGCGCAGCCGCCGCTCGTAGACTTCGATATCGAGCAATACCGGGCGTGGTTGTTGCGCTGGGACGTCACCGGATGGCGGAGTGCTTCGGCGATGATGTCGCCAGACTTTCGGGAGAGATCGCTGGTCGAGTGGAAGATGTCGGATTGGGGCATAAGGGCAGCCCTGTGAATTTGAAAGTTGCTGTAAAATAGATATAGGATTGTTGGTAACCGCTTTGCCTTCCGGCTGCATGTATTCGGAGCGCCTTCGGGCTTGCCCGCCGATACGAGGGTTTGGCTGGCCTAGATTACGCTGCAGCCTCGCCCGCCACGTCATTGCCGAGGTGGCTCGGTGTCCGGCTCCTGAAGTAGGCGGCGCTCATGCCCCGCCCGACTCAAATCGATATACTGGGATACCGAGCCTGCGGGCCTTGTCTGCTAGATTGTCCTGGATGCCAGTGCCCGGATAGACGATGACGCCGATCGGCATTGCATCTAGCATCGCGTCATTGCGTTTGAAGGGTGCGGCCTTGGCGTGCTTTGTCCAGTCGGGTTTGAAGGCGATCTGAGGCACCTTGCGATTGTCGGCCCATTTCGCCGCGATCAACTCAGCGCCCTTCGGCGAGCCGCCGTGCAACAGAACCATGTCCGGATGCTTGGCACGTGCCTGGTCGAGCTTTGCCCAGATCAGAGCGTAGTCGTTGAAGTCGAGGCCGCCGGTGAAGGCTACCTTCGGGCCAGGTGGCAGGAAGACCTGATTGTCGGCATGCTTCTTGGCGGCGAGGAACTCGCGGCTGTCGATCATCGCGGCCGTCAGATTGCGGTGATTGACTATGGAGCCGCTACGTGGACGCCAGATCGAGTGTGTGTGGCGCTCGAAGTGCTCGGCAGCCTGGTCGCGCATCAGTTCGAAGGCGTTGCGGCGTTCGATGAACGTCCGCCCCTGAGCGATAAGGAGCTCCAGCTCCACGGATTTGACCTCGGAGCCGTCCTGTTCGCGCTGCAGCTGCCGCTGGGAGAGTTCGTTGTCATCGAGTTCGCGTTCGATCCGGTTCGTTGCGCGATGGAAGAGGTTTACCGTGCCCCAAAGCAGTTCCTCCAGGTCGGGCTCAAGGCGCGTGTCCGACAGCGCCACTACCATGGCGTCGAAAATGTCGGCGATGCTGGTTGCGATGACATGGGCCTCCGGAAGCGGTCGCGGATCTGGTTCGTCTTCGAACGGACGGTAACCGTAGAGCTGGAGTTCCTGGAGGACGTGATCGGTTGGGGACGATGCGTGTTGCAGTTCGAACTCGGTGTCGTGCTGGTTGCTCATGGCGGCTTCCTTCGGCGGATCGGCCGCGCCCATCGCGGCCTTCATGGCGACGAAGGCGACGGCCGGTCCGGACTTGCACCCGCAGCATCAGCGCAGGGCCGGAACGCCAGTGGAGGATGGCGAAGCCTGGCTATTTTGCTTCGCGATGGAAAGGCCCGAAAACGGGGCCCCATGCGGCCCGCCCGCATGGGGTGGAAAAGGGTCGCCGGAAAATAGCCTGGCGAAGCCATTGCCGGTCCGGGCAGGCTGTCGCCCGATCGCCCTCTGGAAGGCCGTGGGCCGGTCCTTTCCCGACAAGGAAACACCATCAGCGCAAGGACGGCGACATGCCGCCTGTCGCTGTCTCTTCCTGTCAGGCCGAGAGCACCATGAAGCGGGCGACATCCTGCGGTGCCATCTGAACCCGCAAGGTTGCCCTGAGGGCATCGGAACCGAGCAGACGCAGATCCTCGTTGAAGTCGCCGAGTTGCGGCGTCAGCACGATCGCCTCGATGCCGGCCGAGCTGGCGCGTCGCATGAGGGTCGCAGTTGCCCTATCCCCCGCCGGATCGTTGTCGCGGGCGATGTAAAGACGCCGCAGCATGTCAGGAAAAAGGATGGCTGACAGATGTCCCGCGGACAGGGCCGCGATTGCCGGCATGGCGGGCAGTACCGAGCGTTGCGACAGCATGGTCTCGATGCCTTCGCCGGCGGCCATCACGTCGCAGCCGATGCCGAAGCGGACCGCGTGCCCCAACAGTTCGCCCATGGCTCGCCTCGGCGTGTCGATGGGAGCTCGGCCGAGACCAGCCTCACTGAAACCGTTCGGATCAAGCCAGGTACGGTGCGCACCGGTGAGTTTCCCGTTGAGGTCGGTAACGGCCGCGATCATCGCGGGCCAGGTTTCGGCCGGGCCGTCCTCGTCGGGCCGATAGTAGCAGCGCGGATGAAAGCTAAGGCTGCCGGTTTTGTGGAAGGCCGTTATGCCGCGTGCACGCAAATATGTCTCGACAAGCGTCCGGCAGATCGGCTGCGACATGGCAACCAGCCGTCTCGCTGCTTCGACAGAGCCTGCTACAGCGCGAGGTGCTTGCGTGTTGCGTTCGGCTGGATCGGACGTTGGCTGAGGCATGGACAAAAAGCTGCGCGCCTCATCGGCAACGTCCCTGACGTCGATCAAACCAAGTGATTCGCGAATGACGTCGAGCAGGTCACCGTGCTCGCCGGTGGCGGCGTCGGTCCACTTGCCTGCCGCGCCCTTGCCGAAATCCGGTCCCCTGAGGCGCACAAACATGGAGCGCCCCGACGTGTTGCGAGCATCGCCAACCACCCAATACCGCCCTACGCGACGACCATTGGAAAGATAGCGTCGGCACACTGCCTCGGCCTGTCGGCCGAGACAGGAAGCCAGTTCGGAGAGATCGCGCCGCGACATCAGGCTGCCCTCCTGTTCTGATCGGCATCCACCTCGATAGGCTGCGCGATTTCTTCTGGCAGATGGCAAAGCAGCCAGTCGGCCGCCTTGCCGGCCAGGCTGGCGGCGCGCAAGACTGCGCGATTGTCCTCCCGCAACACCTCCAGCCAGGATCCGATGTAGTCGGCATGCCGCACGGTCGGAACGATACCCACAGCAGCGCACGAGAAGGCGGCGCTGATTTCTGCCACCAATTCCTCGAACGCATACTTTCTGGTTCCAAAGGAACCGGAGAAGTCGCGAGCAAGACGTGAGGGATGGCCTGTGGCATGGCCAAGTTCATGCAGCGCCGTGCGATGCCAGTTGATAGGCTCGAAGTAGGCTTGAGGCGGCGGTACTTGAACGCGGTCCTGGGTTGGCGAGTAATAGGCGCGGTCGCCACCGATGCGGAAATCGATGCCTGTGGCCTTGATCAGGGCTTCGACCCGTGGCTCGATCAGGGCCGGATCCGGTGGGGGGCAAACTGCGATGTCTGCCGGCAAACCTTCACATTGCTCGGCGTTGAACACAGTGAACCGCTTAAGGAATGGAACGGTTCGGGCGTCTTCGCCGGTATCTCTGGCGCGTTTCTTCTCATCGTCAGGAACAAAGCGATCGGCATACACGACGGTTGTGCCGTGCTCGCCCTCGCGAACATTTCCGCCGAGCGCGAGGGCTTGGCGGAAAGTCAGCCAGCCTTGGGCTGTATAGCCCTGCTCGACGACAGCGCCCCAGAGGATAAGCACATTGATGCCGCTATATGCTCTGCCGGTGCTGGCGTTCTGGGGCAGCGAAAGCGGCGCCTTGGCCGCCGCGCTCCCCCATGGCTGAACCCAAGGAAGCCGACCCGCCTCCAACTCCGAGATGATCTTGTCTGTTATCTCCTGATAGAGACTCGCCCGGCCGGCAGCGGCTCCGCGTCGGTGATGGTGACTGGACATCGTGATTGCTCCGCGACAGGCGCTGGAGGACTCTCCCCAGCTTTCGACCCGTCGTGGAAAAGCCAATCCGCACTCTCACTTTTGTGGGGCCCACCTCTGTCAGGAGGGCACAGCGCAGCAATCCGGCGCCCCCTGAGAACCCGCGCCCTGTATTCGTAAGCGCGGCCTTCCGTCGCCAGGATGTTCGTGGCAAGGGCGTGGCAAGAGCCGGTCACCGGCTCGACTGTTACCCGGTCCGGCAACTCTGGCCAGCGGCAGTGCGGCAAGAGGTCCAGACAAAGAGATCGTTTTCACCATCGTTCCAGACAGGTGCAAACGATCCCAGGATCGAACGGCCGCGCGATTTTCATAAGACCTTCCTGCCTTATGCGCCGCCGTTTTTTACGCCAGAGCGTCCTAATCACAGGATAAGAGGTTTAGTGTCGTTCACATAAGGCTCTTAGAGGCGTACTTTTCGAGCGCATAACCATCTGGTGGCGAGAATGACCACGGGATAGTGCCAGCTATGCTTTCGCTATTTGATACCGATTGATCCCGCACTTACTGGCGAAAACTTTCGATCACGTCGGACAACTGTCTGGCAGTGTCGGATCATCTGAGAAGCTCAAACACTAAGCGATGACGCCGAGTTTGTCCTCGGCGTCAAACAAGAGGCATGCAATGAGCATTCCAGAGCAGTTGCACGACAATATGCCGCTCCGCCTCAACGCTGCTGCCGAGATCGCGTTCCCCGACGGCTCTATGGGCGCGGCAGGCCTGCGAAAAGAACGAGATGCTGGCCGCCTTCAGACAGAGCTGATCGCAGGCAAGGAATACGTGACCTTGGCCGCAATTGCTAAGATGAGAGAGCTATGCCGCGGACGTCGAAAGGGGCGCGCCTGGTCTGGCGCGCTGAAAGCAGAAAGGCGGACGGCAGCTTGCGCAGCCGGGCCGGCTGGTTTCTCCGCGATGGCACAACCTTCATCAGCGCTTGCGGTAGCACTGGCGACAGCGAACGCGCTGAGAAACGGCTCGCCCAACACATCATCGAAAAGTACCGGCCGGTCCGCGAGCGCGGCCGTGATCCGGCCACCGTACCGGTAGCCGACGCCGTTAGTGTTTATCTTACTGACGTAGCGCCTTTACACGCCAAACCAAAGGAAACCGCCGAACGGCTTATCGTGGTGCTAAAGTGGTTCGGCAACACGAAAATCGGCGACATCAATGGCAAGGTCTGTCGCAATTACGCGAAGGCGCACGGCAATGGCGCCGCTGCCAGACGTCAGTTGGAGGATCTGCGCGCGGCGCTAAACCACTATCGTCGAGAAGGCTATTCAAGCTTCGCGCCCGCGATCGTGCTGCCAGCAAAGCCTGTACCGCGCGACCGTTGGTTGACACGCGATGAAGCAGCCGCTCTGCTGCGCGCTGCATGGCGCATGCGCCAGTCATGGAAGGGCAAGCCAAGCGACCGCCGCACCGCCCGCCACCTCGCGCGATTCATCTTGGTTGCTCTATACACCGGCACCCGGTCGGCCGCGATCTGCGGCGCCGCCATCCGGCCGACACAGGGCGTCGGACATGTCGACCTCGAACGCGGCATTTTCTACCGCCACGCCGCCCACCGCTGCGAGACGAACAAGCGCCAACCACCGGTCAGGTTGCCTGACCGGCTGCTTGCACATATGCGTCGCTGGGCGGCAACGCCATTAGAGATCAAGACCAAGGGCCGAGGGAAGAGCGCAAGCATCGGCCGAATGATCGCGCACGACTACGTCGTGGAGTGGAACGGCAAACCAGTGCGCTCGATCAAGAAAGCCTTTCATTCCGTGGTTAAGGCGGCGGGGCTCGGCTGGTATGACGACATAACAGCACCTGACGGTAGCATTCGGCGCCTGTTCCGCACTGACATCACGCCGCACGTCTTGCGCCACACAGCCGCGACCTGGCTGATGCAGCAGGGTACCGACCGGTGGGCGGCCGCCGGCTTTCTCGGCATGACAGTCGAAATGCTGATTGAAACCTATGGGCATCATCACCCCGATTTTCAGGTCGAAGCCGCCCGGGCTATCGTCTCCAAGTCGTGTTGGCGAAACCTGCCCAAAAACACGGTCGGGACGCTTGTGGTACAGAAAGAGAACATTCCCGCCTACCCCACAGTTACCCCACAGAATCGCTGGAAATAAACGCGAACAAAGGCCGTCTGGCATCACAAGAAATGGTGGAAAACCGGGCTTTTGCCGGCCAACCACATCGTTCGGGACGATGGGGTCGCAGGTTCAAATCGTCACCTATGTCTCGAGTCGCTCAAGCACATCACACACCTCAACCTCAAATGTAATCCTATCGGGCCGGGTCATCCGAATTCCCTTCAATATCCTTGCGGCGGCGAGCTTGCCGAAAGTGATTTTGCGGTCGTTGCATGGCGGGTTACGCTGCGTCATCCACGAATAAGGAGGATCGGATGAAAACCTTCCTTGCGACACTCGCAGCATTGGGACTGTCGATGTCGGGCGCAGCCGCAAAGTGCGCGTATCACCAATCCATGGCATCAGCAGCACAGGTCGACACGACCAAAACGGCCAGCGTTGAAAAATCCGACGTGGCAAAGACAACTGACGCGCAGCAGATCAAGAAACCAGCGCCGCCCAAGACGCAGTAGCGCCTTGCCTGAAACAGTGGAGCGGCGAAATTCAGACGCCCTCCGCAATATTTAGCATTTGAGGTTGCCGTTAGAAGCCCGTTTCTGCCGGCGGTGCTCGTGTATGACTTGATGAAGGAGCCGTGGGCCAACGGAATGAAGGAACGCAACAGCCGAGACAGCGGCGAGCGCAGCTTTTCGCTGCAGGCGCGCACCTACGCTCGCCGCCGCGGTGCTGGTCGCGATCGATATTGCCAAGGTGCGCACATGATCCCGGCCGATGCCCCCCTCCAGCGCCGCCCCGCCTCCATCCGATGGCATGCCAGCCGAATCGTCGATGTTCATGTAGGCGATCGATGGCCTGGAATGCCTCTTCTGATCTCGGATCAATTTGCACCAGCAAGAAGCATCGCACGCCTGCCTATGGCCAATCTGACCGAATCGACAACCTGTCCAGGAAAGCCACGCGGTAGTGAGGAGATCACGGTATCAGCCTGCTTCTCCGCGTTTCCGGCAATGTCTTCGAAAATTCGGCGCATGACAGGGGTGCCTACGCCAGCAATGTCAGCGGTCTGTATGAAGTGGCGGGGCACAATCTCATGCACCGAATAGTGCCGACTTTTGCCGACCGCCATTGCCAACTTGAATTTTTTGCGAGTGATCTGGCCGGCATCAAGGCTGGGCTGCGCGGTCAGCACGTCGTAGAGCGGCGCCATGCGAAACCGCCCGCCTGGGCCTAGAAAGATGCTGAAATTCTTGGCGTGGCCGTCGGTCGCCGAGATCAGCCAGAATACGATGCAAGCGCGCAGAAAGACCGCTATGTCGTCTTCCGGCCAGTCACTGCCCTTCAGAAGCTCGATAATCTCTCGCATACCGGGTCCGCCCTCTGACTGGTACTTACGTGTCGGCGGGACCGACAGCGCTTGACACATATCCTCTTGAGGCAGGCGCAGGAGGCGGCCGTCCCTGGCCCACAGCCTGTCGAAGCGCTCGACGATCAGCGTGCGGCGCTCCCCGAAATCCGCGATCTCCGTCTTGGCGGCAGGAACGCCGAACGCCTCAAGCAGCTTGAGGCACAGAAACTCGTTCTCGACGCTATTGGAGAGGTCGATGCCGTTGGGCAACCTGCCGATCTGCGGCTTCAGGATATGGGTGGTGGCAGCCGTGCCGATCGGCTTGAACCAGCGTCCGTCCTTGCGCAACAGCGCCGTCTTTTCCTGGGCGCCGGCGATCGAGATGCGGAAATCCTCATCCTCACCCAGGCCGAGAGGAGCGGCGGTAAGGTTTTCGATTATTCCGGCTATGTCCGTTTTGCTGACTGGCTTGCCATCGCTGCTGCCCGCATTGCCAGGATCAATGCCGTCAGGCAGGAACTGCAGCGCACCGACGCAATCGTGGCCCAGCACGGCGAGCAGGCTGTAGGCATCGGTGCCAGCCGCGCCGACGCGTTCGGCAACCCGCTTGCGGATGGCTTCATTGTCAGGAAGCAGGTTGTCGAAGACGTTGATCACAGGCGCGCCAATATAGCGGTCCTCCCGCAAAGGAAGTGAGAGCGAAACCGGGAAGGTACCGTGCCAGTCCAGCCATTCGCGGGCGTATTGGAAGTCCACGGCGCCGTTTGATTGCCTGCGCAACACGCCCACGAGACGCCCGTTCAGGAAGACATTAAGCGGTGTGTGAGCCGGCCGCCTCGCCATCAGAACAAGTCTTCCATCTCGGTGGCGCTGCTTTTGCTGCGCGGGCGAACGACGAGTTCAAGGTCGAGGGCGGAGAGAGCGGCCATCAACGTGCTGAGCTGCACCGCTGGCTCGCCGGCTTCAAGGCGGGACACGGTGGCCTGGCGCAGGTGGATTTGATTGCCAAGCGTCTCTTGCGTGAGGTCGGCCTGCCGGCGGGCGCGACGCAGGATGGCGCCGAGTTGCTTCTCGTTGCGAGCGATCTGGTCGGTCATGATAAGCCTCCAGAGGGCCATATACGCGTTAGCGTATTTCTTGTCAATATACGCGATCACGTATGGAAGAGGTTTATACGCAAATGCGTATGATATGTCAATATACGCGGTCGCGTATGGAATCTGCCATTGCAATCCCCAACCTCATGGAAAGGCTGTACGCGCGAGCGCCGTCCTTCTCCTGTATTTACACGCCACGCTACTACGCCTCGATAAACCTGTTGCAGCAGCTAAGAATACCGTTCTCTTAATCATCCCCGACCGGGGACCGCCTGCATTGTTCCCGACCGATACGGGGACAAAATGGCAGCTTTGCACAACAACACCGAACGACGCGCGCGCAGTTCGCGCATGCTGCGCACCGCGCTCGGTCAAGCCATCAGCCGGTTCCTCGACGATCCGGCAATCGTCGAAGTGATGTTGAACCCGGACGGCCGAATCTGGGTGGATCGGCTTTCGGAGGGTCTGGCTGACACGGGCCAGATGCTGCCGGCCGCCGATGGCGAGCGCATTGTGCGTCTGGTCGCTCACCATGTCGGCGCTGAGGTGCATAGCCGTTCCCCGCGCGTCTCGGCTGAGTTGCCGGAAACCGGCGAACGCTTCGAGGGGCTGCTTCCGCCCGTCGTTTCAGCGCCCGCCTTCGCGATCCGCAAGCCGGCAGTCGCTGTGTTCACGCTCGAGGACTATGTCGCGGCGGGCATAATGACCGCCGGCCAGAAGGCCACGTTGCGCGCCGCAGTAGTGGGCCGCGCGAACATCCTTGTGGCGGGTGGCACGTCCACCGGCAAGACGACGCTGACCAATGCCCTGCTCGCCGAAGTGGCGAAGGGGTCGGATCGCGTCGTCATCATCGAGGACACGCGCGAACTGCAATGCTCCGCGCCCAACATGGTCGCCATGCGCACCAAGGATGGGGTCGCATCGCTCGCCGACCTGGTCCGCTCCTCGCTCCGCCTTCGTCCTGACCGCATCCCCATTGGCGAAGTGCGAGGCTCGGAGGCGCTTGACCTTCTGAAGGCTTGGGGCACCGGACATCCCGGCGGCATCGGCACCATCCACGCCGGCTCCGGCATCGGCGCCCTGCGGCGTCTCGAGCAACTCATCCAGGAAGCCGTCGTCACCGTTCCGCGCGCCCTGATAGCCGAAACCATAGACATGGTCGCCGTTCTATCCGGACGCGGTTCTGCGCGCCGGCTCACCGAGCTCACCCGGGTCGAAGGACTTGGTCCCGACGGCGACTATCGCACTTCCCAAGCCAGCCAGAACAATGAAGGAGACAATTCATGATCCGCGCTCTCTCGCGAGGCTACCGGCGTATCGCCGCTTCAGGCACGACGCTCTTCATCAGTCTCATGGCCGCCTCGGCCGCCAACGCCGCCGGATCGTCAATGCCGTGGGAGCAGCCGCTGGAGAAGATCCTTCAGTCGATCGAAGGTCCGGTCTCCAAGATCATTGCCGTGATCATCATCATCGTGACCGGACTGACGCTCGCCTTCGGCGATACTTCCGGAGGTTTTCGGCGACTGATCCAGATCGTCTTTGGCCTCTCGATCGCCTTCGCGGCGTCCAGCTTTTTTCTGTCGTTCTTCTCGTTTGGCGGCGGAGCGCTGATCTGATGGCGACCGCTTTCGAACAGATCGATGCGGTGCCGGGATATGTGGTCTCCGTTCACAGAGCTCTGACCGAGCACATCCTGCTCGCCGGCGCGCCGCGTTCGATAGCGATCATGAACGGCACCCTCGCGGGCGCGGTCGGCCTCGGCCTGCGGCTCTGGCTGGTCGGTCTCCTTCTCTGGGCGCTCGGACACTTCACGGCGGTGTGGGCCGCAAAGCGCGATCCGCTCTTCGTTGAAGTCGTCCGGAGACATCTGCGCCTTCCCGGCCACCTGTCGGTTTGAGGGCGCGGCCATGATGAACCTTGCTGAGTTTCGCCGGGACGCCAACCGCCTGGCCGACTACCTGCCTTGGGCTGCGCTCGCGGCGCCTGGCGTGTTGTTGAACAAGGACGGGAGCTTTCAGCGCACCGCAAGGTTTCGCGGTCCAGACCTGGATTCCGCCGTGGCGGCAGAACTGGTGGCGGTCGCCTCGCGCATCAACAACGCCTTCCGTCGTCTGGGCTCCGGTTGGAGCATTTTCGTCGAGGCGCAGCGCCATAAGGCGGCGACCTATCCCGACAGCCAATTTCCCGATCCCGCCTCCGGCCTGGTCGACGCCGAGCGCAAGGCCGACTTCGAGGAGGAGGGCATCCACTTCATATCGAGCTACTTCCTCACCTTCCTCTACCTGCCGCCGGCTGAAGATGCGGCGCGGGTGGAGACCTGGCTCTACGAGGGGCGCGAACAGTCCGGCGTGGATCCTCATGAGATCCTGCGCGCGTTTGTCGACCGCACCGATCGCGTTCTCTCGCTTCTCGACGGCTTCATGCCGGAATGCCAGTGGCTCGACGATGCCGAGACGCTGACCTACCTGCATTCGACTGTCTCGACGAAACGCCATGGGGTGCGCGTCCCGGAGACCCCGATCTATCTCGATGCGCTGCTGGCGGAGCAGCCGTTGACTGGGGGACTCGAGCCACGCCTTGGCGACCAGCATCTACGCGTTCTCACCATTGTCGGCTTTCCGACCGCAATGACGCCAGGCCTGCTCGACGACCTCAACCGGCTCGCTTTTCCCTATCGCTGGACGACACGCGCGATCCTGCTCGACAAGTTCGACGCTACCAGACTGCTGACGAAGATCCGACGGCAATGGTTTGCCAAAAGGAAGAGCATCGCCGCGATCCTGAAGGAAGTCATGACGAACGAGGCGTCCGTGCTCGTGGACACGGACGCCGCCAACAAGGCCGCGGACGCCGATATCGCCTTGCAGGAACTCGGCGCTGACGTTTCGGGCATGGCCTACGTCACCGCGACCATCACGGTCTGGGACGCCGATCCGCATTTGGCGCAAGAGAAACTGCGCCTTGTCGAGAAAGTCATTCAGGGTCGCCACTTCAGCGCCATGCTGGAAACGGTCAATGCCGTCGATGCCTGGCTTGGCTCATTGCCCGGACATGCCTACGCCAATGTCCGCCAGCCGCCCATCTCGACACTCAATCTCGCCCACATGATCCCCCTCTCTGCCGTGTGGGCGGGGCCGGAACGGGACGAGCACCTTGGTAGTCCTCCCTTGCTATATGGCAAGACCGAGGGCTCGACCCCGTTCCGGTTGTCCTTGCATGTCGGCGACGTCGGCCACACTTTGGTGGTCGGACCCACCGGCGCTGGCAAGTCCGTGCTGCTCGCGCTGATGGCGCTGCAGTTCCGACGCTATCTGCACAGCCAAGTCTTCGCTTTCGACTTCGGTGGCTCAATCCGGGCCGCGGCACTCGCGATGGCCGGGGATTGGCACGATCTCGGGGGTGGCTTGACCGAGGGCAGCGATGCCTCCGTCTCGCTCCAGCCTCTCGCCCGCATACACGATACTTATGAACGCGCCTGGGCGGCCGACTGGATCGTTTCGATCCTTGCGCGTGAAGGGATCCCGATCAACCCGGATGCCAGGGAGCATGTCTGGACCGCGCTGACGTCGCTCGCCACAGCGCCGGTCGAGGAGCGCACCATCACTGGCCTCAGCGTGCTGTTGCAGGCGAACGACTTGAAGCAGGCCCTGCGGCCATATTGCGTTGGAGGCCCATACGGGCGGCTGCTAGATTCTGAAGCCGAGCATCTCGGCGCGGCATCCGTGCAAGCCTTCGAAATCGAGGGTCTTGTCGGCACCGGAGCAGCACCTGCTGTTCTGTCCTACCTGTTCCACCGCATTGGCGACCGGCTCGATGGGCGGCCGACTCTTCTGATCATCGACGAGGGATGGCTCGCCCTTGATGACGAAGGTTTTGCCGGCCAACTGCGCGAGTGGCTGAAGACGTTGCGCAAGAAGAACGCCAGCGTCGTCTTTGCCACCCAGTCATTGTCCGACATCGACAGCTCCGGCATCGCGCCGGCGATTATCGAAAGCTGCCCGACCCGGCTGCTGCTGCCCAACGAACGCGCGGTCGAACCGCAGATCACGGCGATCTACCGCCGCTTCGGCCTCAACGACCGCCAGATCGAGATCCTGGCGCGCGCGACGCCAAAGCGCGACTACTATTGCCAGTCGCGGCGCGGCAACCGTCTCTTCGAGCTCGGCCTTTCCGAGGTCGGTCTCGCGCTCTGCGCCGCTTCGTCCAAGACCGACCAGGCTCTCATCGCCAGTGTTGCCGCCGAGAACGGTCGCGACGGTTTCCTCGCGGCCTGGCTGCGCGCCAGAAACGTTGCCTGGGCCGCCGACCTCATCTCCGCCCCGCCAATCTCTACCCCGCAACCCGAAAAGGAGGCCCAATCATGATTACCCGTCACGCCCGCGCACGCGCCCTTACGCTGGCCGCGGCCATGCTCGCCTTGCCCCTCTCGGTATCGCCCATCGCTGTCAGGCCGGCGCACGCCTTCATCGTGTTTGATCCATCGAACTATGCCCAGAATGTGCTGACGGCTGCGAGATCGCTCCAGCAGGTCACCAACCAGATCACCTCGCTGCAGAATGAAGCCCAGATGCTGATCAATCAGGCCCGCAATCTGGCGAGCCTGCCCTTCTCCTCGCTCCAGCGATTGCAGCAATCGGTGCAGCGCACCCAGCAACTGCTCAACCAGGCGCAGAACATCGCCTTCGACGTCCAGCAGGTCGACAAGATCTTCCAGCAGCAATACGGCAGCGTGTCCCTGTCCACGTCCGATCAGCAACTCGTCGCTGATGCGCGCTCGCGTTGGCGAAACACCGTCGGCGGTCTTCAGGACGCCATGCGGGTTCAGGCCGGGGTCGTTGGAAACATCGACACCAATCGCGCCCAGATGTCTGCGCTGATTGGCGCCAGCCAATCGGCGATCGGCGCGCTCCAGGCGACGCAAGCCGGCAACCAACTCTTGGCACTTCAGGCTCAGCAAATCGCCGACCTCACCGCCGTCGTCGCTGCCAACGGTCGCGCCCAGACGCTGACCGACGCCGAGCGCGCCGCCGCGGCCGAACAGGGCCGCGAGCAACGCCGTCGCTTCCTCGCAGCCGGCTCTGGGTACCAGGCTGGCAATGCCTCAATGTTCAACCGCTGAGGATCACGACGGTGGATGGCAAGGCGCTCGTTCGCATAACCGCCGCGATTTTCGTCGCCGTCGCAGTCACCGCGACAGCGGTCGAGATGATCCGCAAGGAGGACAAGTCGGGCTCAGCAGTGCTCGAGGCGCCGGCGACGTCGCAGAGCCCGCTCCGCAAGGGCCTTCGCCGTTGCCAGGTGCTCGGCGAGGGTGCGCTGCGCGATAGCGACTGTTTGCGACTGTGGACCGAACAGCGCGACCGTTTCCTCAGTTCCAAAACGCCATTTGTGAGGTCGACTTCACAGTCGTTCACCCCACAGTCGCCGGATGCGAACTCGCCGGGGGCTCGATAGGCATGGGCAGCACTGGCATTATCGACCAATTCCTCGGCACGTTTACGCGTTACATAGACAGCGGCTTCGGCTTGCTTGGCGGCGAAGTCGCCTTCGTCGCCACCACCTTGATCGTCATTGATGTGACGCTCGCGGCCCTCTTCTGGAGCTGGGGCGCCGATGACGACATCCTCGCGCGGCTCGTCAAGAAGACGCTGTTCGTCGGCGTCTTCGCCTACCTGATTTCCAATTGGAACAGTCTTGCCCGGATCGTCTTCGAAAGCTTCTCCGGCCTCGGCCTCAAGGCAAGCGGCACCGGCTTCTCAGTGCAGGACCTGCTGCGGCCTGGCAAGGTGGCGCAGACCGGGCTCGACGCCGGACGACCATTGCTCGAGGCGATCTCGGGGCTGATGGGCTATGTGTCCTTCTTCGAAAACTTCATCCAGATCGCTTGCCTGCTCTTCGCCTGGGCGCTCGTCCTGCTCGCCTTTTTTATCCTGGCCGTACAGCTCTTCGTCACGCTGATCGAATTCAAGCTGTCGACGCTGGCCGGCTTCGTCCTGATCCCTTTCGGCCTCTTCGGCAAGACGGCATTCATGGCCGAACGCGTGCTCGGCAACGTCATCTCGTCCGGTATCAAGGTGCTTGTTCTTGCCGTCGTCATTGGCATCGGCTCGACGCTCTTCAGCGAGTTCACCCAAGGCTTCGGTGGCGAAAGCCCAACAATCGATCAAGCCATGGCGATCGTGCTGGCGGCCCTATCGCTGCTCGGTCTCGGCATCTTCGGCCCCGGCATAGCCAACGGCCTCGTCTCCGGCGGCCCGCAGCTTGGCGCCGGTGCTGCCGTCGGCACCGGTCTCGCCGCTGGCGGCATGGGGCTCATCGCTGGCGGGGCTGCCGGCCTCGCGACGAGGGGCGGAGCGGCGGCTTTCTCTGGAGCGACATCTGCGGCCCGAGGCGGCTCGTACTTGGCCGGGGGCGCATCGACTGCCTATACCTTAGGCTCTATCGGCCAGACTGGCACCGCCGGTGTCGCCTCAGGCCTGAGCAGCGTTGCAAGCGCCGGCATGTCGGCCGCTGCCTCGCCGCTTAGGCGCGCCGCCGCTCAGGCCAGTCAGTCGATGAAGTCAAGTTTCACATCCGGCGTCAATTTTGCCGTCGAGTCCACCGGCGGATCGTCGACTCTGGGAACGCTGGGCGGGGCCGCCGCTTCGGCTAACCATCCTTCGTTCGGCCGCGCCACTCAGGCCAGGGCTGAGGCGCAAAGCCCACCTGACTGGGCCAAACGCATGCAGCGATCCCAGCGCCTGTCTCACGGCGTCCAAACCACTGCCCATGCCGTGCGCTCAGGCGAGGCCCACGGCAGCGGAACCTCCATTTCTCTTTCTGAAGGCAAGTGATCTATGAACATCTTCAAACGCCCCGCCGTTCACTACGGCAAGACACCGCAACCGGAAACGCCTTACCAGAAAGCAGCGCAGGTTTGGGACGAGCGCATCGGTTCGGCCCGCGTGCAGGCAAGGAACTGGCGCATTATGGCCTTCGGATCGCTGATCCTGTCGGCTGGCCTTGCCGGCTCACTCGTGTGGCAGTCGAGTCGAGGCACGGTCGTGCCATGGGTCGTGCAAGTCGATACGCTCGGACAGGCGCAGACGGTCGCGCCTGCGGCCGCCGACTACAAGCCGACCGATCCTCAAATAGCATGGCATCTTGCCCGCTTCGTCGAACAGGTCCGATCGATCCCGGCCGATCCGATCATCGTGCGCCAGAACTGGCTGCGCGCCTATGAATGGACGACCGACCAAGGTGCTGCGGCGCTAAACGACTATGCCCGCGCCAACGAACCCTTCGCCAAGATCGGCAAGCAGCAGGTCGCGATCGAAGTGTCCTCGGTCATCCGCGCTTCTGCGGCTTCCTTCCGCGTCGCCTGGACCGAGCGTCATTACGAAGACGGCCAGCTCTCCACCACCCAGCACTGGACAGCCATTTTGACAATCGTGGTCCAGCCGCCAAACGACGCTGACCGGCTTCGGGCCAATCCGCTCGGCATCTACGTCAACGCCATCAACTGGTCGCGGGAGATGACCCAATGAAGCTGGCATTCCGTGTTTTGACCACTCCTGCTTTTCATGGATGCGCGTGCGCGGCGGTTTTGGTTTCGGGGGCCATACTCGGAGGCTGTGCCACACCTCAAAAGCCACCGCAGATCGCCTATGATACCTTCGTGCCACCTTTGCCATCGGTCCCGGCTCTCGCGACTGATGAGAAGCCGAAACCGTTGCATGTGCCGCCGAGCTGGTCCCCGACGCATGGCGGTGCCGCCGGCAATACCCCGACAGCGCGTGTCGAAAATGCCAACGCCGCCGCCCGCATCCAGCCGCGGCGCGAGGGCTATTATAACGCCATCCAGATATATCCTTGGAGCGAAGGAGCCCTCTACCAGGTCTATGCCGCGCCAGGGCAGATAACAGATATCGCGCTCGAGCCGGGTGAGAGCCTTACTGGAACGGGGCCAATCGCAGCGGGCGACACTGCACGCTGGATCATCGGCGACACCGAAAGCGGTGCCGGTGTTACGCGGCGCGTCCATGTACTGGTGAAGCCCTCGCGCGCCGACATCACTACCAACCTCGTCATCACCACCGACCGTCGCATCTACATGATCGAGCTTCGGGCGGATCAAAAGCCTTACATGCCGGCCGTGGCATGGGCGTATCCGGTTAAGCCGGCCGGACACCAGCCGACCAGCCTTGCGATGCCAATCATCCCCGACCTCACCGCGCGCAACTATCGTTATGGCCTCACCGGCGACACGCCACCGTGGCGGCCGGTCGCCGCCTACGACGATGGCAGGCGCGTCTACGTCGAGTTTCCGCGCGGGATCGTGCAGGGCGAGATGCCACCGATCTTCGTCATTGGTCCGGATGGCGAAGCCCAGATCGCCAACAGCCGTGTCTTCGGAAACGTCCTAATCGTCGACCGTCTCTTCGGCGCAGCTGAACTTCGTCTTGGCGGCGGCAAGCAGCAACAGACGGTCAGGATCGTTCGTAGTGATGGGGCGGCAACCGGTCGACTGCCGTGGATGCCACGCTTCGGCCTAGCATCGAAAGTTCACAACACGCCAAGGCAGAGGGGAGGGCAGGGGTCATGAACGAGAACGAAATCGCCGCCCAGTCCATGCGGCTTCGCGCCGAGCCGCCGCGTGTCACGCGCCTGTCACGCAAGGTGCTCGCTGGCATCGGCTTCGTTGCGTCGCTCGGCATTGGCGGCGCGCTGATATACGCGCTTCAGACCCGCAATACTGGCTCGCGTAGCGAGGAACTTTATTCGACCTCCAATCGCCAGCCCGCCGATGGATTGGCGAATCTGCCGCGCGATTATACCAGCCCGATCCTTGGGCCGCCGCTGCCCGGCGATCTCGGGCGGCCGATACTTGACGCCCAGAACAAAGGGCAGCCCGTGGTGCCGCCAAGCATCGCGCCCCCCACGGTCGACGAGGCAGAGCAACGCCGGCTGGCTGAAGAAGAGGCCGCCCGGACGTCGCGTGTCTTTTTCCAGACGGGAGCGGTGGCCGCAGCCGCGACCGAGGGGCCCGGCAATAGCGCAGTGCCGGACCTCTCCGGAGCCGGCATGGCAGGAGGCCAGACGGCGCAGGATCGCCAACTGGCATTCCTGAACGCGGCGGCCGACCGACAGACGGTGGCGCCCGATCGCGTCATGCCTCCGGCATCGCCATATGTTCTTCAGGCTGGCGCCGTCATCCCAGCGGCGCTGATAACTGGCATTCGCTCCGACCTGCCCGGTCAGATCAGCGCGCAGGTGACGGAGAATGTCTATGACAGCCCAACAGGCCGGGCGCTTTTGATCCCGCAAGGGACGCGCGTCATCGGTCAATACGACAGCGGGGTTGGTTTCGGGCAACGACGCGTGCTGCTCGTTTGGAGCAGGCTCATCTTTCCGAACGGCCGCTCGATTGTTCTAGAGAGGCAACCTGGCGCGGACGGGCAGGGCTATGCCGGCCTGGAGGACGGCGTCGACTACCACTGGAGCGAGCTCTTCAAGGCGGCCGCGCTCTCGACCATACTCAGCGTTGGGGCGCAGGCTGGCTCATCGAGCCAGGAGAGCGACATTGTGCGCGCTTTGCGAAGCGGCGCCTCCGATAGCGTCAGTCAGGTCGGCCAGCAGATCGTCCAGCGCCAGCTCGAAATAGCGCCGACGCTCACCATTCGGCCCGGATTCCCGGTTCGCGTGATCGTTACCCGCGATCTTATGCTCGAACCCTATAGAGGTTGAAAATGGCCAAGCTGAAACTCGGACCAATCGCCGACGACAAACCAGTCAAAGTCACCGTGGAACTGCCAGCACCACTGCATCGCGACCTTACCAGATATGCTGAGCTCCTTGGACGCGAAGCAGGGCAGCCGTCTGCCGATCCCGTGCGCCTGATCGTGCCGATGCTCGAGCGCTTCATGGCCACGGATCGCGGCTTTGCAAAAGCGAGGCATGAGCGAAAGGCTTAGCGTCGGATCGCTAGTGCAGGCCGAACCATATCGGGAGCTATATCGTTTGCCGAGAGACAGTCCGCGAAGGCCGATCGGATCGCGTCGAGAGAGATCTCAAGGGTGCTGGAAAACGGCCTGCCTCTCTGCCAGATGGCGACGTAGTGATAGAGCGCGGATGGGTCGACCGGTCTTGCTTCCAACTCGAACGCTGAATACTCGCGTGCAATGATCTCGTTGGTGATGGATACGCCAAGACCGGCCGAAACGAATCCAACTTCGTAACCGTTGCAGTCATATTCCACCAGTATGTCCGGCTCGACACCAGCGAAGCGCAAGGCGTTGAAGTTCATTTGGTGCGACGCGAATTCAGGGTCAATATCAACGATCGTTTCGCCTGCCAGGTCGTTCGCTTCGACACAAGCCTGCTTTGAGAAGCGGTGCTTTGGATGAAAGATGCATACGTTGCGCGCCGAGCCGAGCGGCGCCCACTCAAACAGGCAAGGATCCAAAGGCAGCCGAGAGATGCCTAGGTCGGCTCGGCCAGACAGGATGTGCTCGCCCACCTGGTGATAGTTTCCCGAAATTGACCGGACACTCGCACCAGTCTTCGAATGGATTGTCGCGACGACCTTCGGCAAGGTCACGAAACCGAAGACCGCGGGTGCGGCGATTGCGACTTGTTGCCTCTCTTCGTTCTTCATCGCGAAGATCGACGCTTCCAGACGATCCAGGGACGTCAGCGCAAGATCGACATTGCGCAGGAGTTCCCAGGCCTCTCGCGAAGGAAGGATGCGGTTGGTGGATCTCTCAAACAGCGCGATGCCGAGGAGCGCCTCAAGCTGTTTGATGTGTTGACTCACCGCAGGTTGGCTAATCCCGAGCGCGATGGCTGCTTGTCTCGTTGATCCGGCCCGCAGCACTGCGCGAAAGACCTGCAATTGTCGAAGCTTCAAGCCGCTCTGCAGCAATTCCATTTCGCGCCCTTCCAGAGAACGCCCGGGTGAACTGACCTGGCGGACCCGTTGAGAATTGGCTCGGACCTCGAGCGCTCCAAAACTTAGGTCGCCAAGCAAGCTCCGAATCTATCAGCATATAGTCACTATAGTGACTGGTAAAGGGGAGGGTTTGCTTGTCGCTATGCGCGCATGCGCCTTGCGGAGATTTTTGGAGCTAACGTTCGTAGAGTCCGGAAGGAGCGCGGCATGACCTTGGAATCTCTGGCAACCGAGGCTGGCCTTGCGTACAGCTACATGGGTGGCATCGAACGGGGGCAAAGGAACCCCTCACTCAATGTGGCGGAGAGGATCGCAACAGTGCTGGACTGCGAACCGGCCACCTTGTTCTGCCAGCCCCCTAAGTCAAAATAGCCGAACACCAGTCTCGTTAAAGCCTGGCTAATTCGAGAGCAGACGCCAGTTCCCAAGCGATTGAGCGCTTGTTGCGCGGGGACAAGGCATGGCTTGAAAACCCAGTTGCGGATTCTTCCGCTACGATGTCGCGAAACGTCGGAGAACGACTTCACACAACAGCGCAAGGCCTCGGTCCTATATAATCGGCCATTATCGCAAAGATTCCGAAAATTATAGATTGAATTAACGGGCAACGTCGATAGCGTTGGGAAATACTGCAAACCAAATGCAGTTTGCCTATAATTGATTTCGTGACCTTTGGGACGTAAGCCGAAGGAAATAGCGCCAAAGACGCGACGTTAAGCGCGAAATCCAAAATCGATGGAAGAGTCCAATGGGCGGTTTTACTGCTCAGTTTGCTGCCGCCTTCGGCGTTACCGTGAGCCTTGGTCTCGTTAGCGGGCTCCTCGGGACGGCAATCGGGCTTTTGTTGGCCATGTCGAAGAGCTCTCCGGCTTCCCGTTTCAAAGCTGCGGTGACGGCTTACACCACGGTCGTTCGAGGTGTTCCAGAACTCCTCATCATCCTGCTCATCTACTTCGGGGGAACCACCCTTGCCAGCAAGGTCGCCGGCCGATACGTGGAAGTGAATGCCTTTACCGCTGGGGTAATCGCGCTCACGGTTGTCTTCAGCGGCTATGCCACTGAAGTCTTCCGTGGGGCGATTGCGGCAGTTCCAGCGGGACAAACCGAGGCGGCGAAGTCGCTTGGGTTGAACGCCTGGCAGCGGTGGGCATTTGTCATTGGACCGCAGATGCTTCGGCTGGCATTGCCGGCCTACGGCAATCTTTGGATATCGCTCTTCAAGGATACCGCGCTGGTTTCGATCGTCGGCCTGACCGACATCATGCGTGTTGCATTTGTGGGCGCCGGATCGCTGCGCGCGCCGTTGACCTTCTATCTAGCGGCTTCCGCGCTTTATCTCTCTCTGACGACGATCACCCTGCTGTCGATCCGCCTGACGGAGCGGCGCTATCCGGCTCTCGGTCGATAGAGGGGGATGCTCCCATGAACTTCAGCCTGATGTTGGACGCGATGATGGTTCTCCCGTCAGGCATTAGCCTCACCTTGGCCCTGACAGTCCTATCGCTGGCGGCGGGATTTCTGCTGTCGGTGCCGCTGGCCTTTGTCCGCGCGTTTGGTCGCCCCAGCCTGTCTCTCGCAGTGCTGGCCTACACCTATGTCATTCGCGGGACGCCAATGCTCGTGCAACTCTTCCTGCTCTATTACGGGCTGGGCCAGATCGCGGCAGTGAGGGCAAGCGTCTTTTGGGTGGTCCTGCGAGATCCGTTCTGGTGCGCCTTGCTCGCTTTCTCCCTAAACAGTGCAGCGCATACAACCGAAATTCTGTGCCGGGGCCTCCAGTCCGTGCCGAAGGGCGTCGTGGAGGCTGCCGTAGCGCTTGGCCTGAAACGCATCCAGATCGCCCGCCTTGTCACTTTCCCGATCGCTTTCAGGATATCGCTCCCGGCTTACGGAAACGAGGTGGTGGGGATGATCAAGGGCTCGTCCCTGGCGAGCACCGTAACGCTGCTCGAGATAACCGGCATGGCCCGACAACTAGTGTCGTCCACGTTCGCACCCTACGAGGTCTTTATTGTTGCTGGAGCGATCTATCTGGCGCTCACGACACTCGCTGTGAAAGCGACCCAGTTCCTGGAACGTCGACTTTCCTCTGGCGACCATTCAAAGCAACGACGAAAGGCGCGGTTCCGACCGGCCTTGCCTAGACACCGGATCACCACGCCAGTGCCGTGACGCCGCAGCTTTGCGGCTGCCTTCCCACCGACCCAAACAAATGAGGTGCCTCATGCGCATTCGTCTAGCTGTTGCCGTTTCCATCGCCGGCTTGATTGCAGCAATCCCAGCCCGGGCCGGGACCGAGAGAACGATATCGATCGCCACCGAAGGCGCATCGCCGCCCTGGGACGGGACCGATGAGAACGGCAAACTTTACGGGTTCGATGTCGATGTCGGTCTCGAACTGTGCAATCGCATGAAGGTCAAATGCAGCTTCGTCGCACAGGATTGGGACGGGATCATTCCCGCACTGCTGGTCGGCAAGTACGACGTCATCATGTCTGGCATGGCCATCACGGACAAGCGCAAGCAGCAGATCGCCTTCTCGATCCCCTACGCCAGCGGCTTCAACCAATTCGTAGTGCGCAAGGAGCTTGGGCTCGATGCCGGCGACACCAAGGAACAGGTCAATCTCTCGACCATAGGTGACAAGGAGAAGACGACTATTGAGCGTGTCAGATCGACGCTAAGCGGCAAAGCCATTGGTGTCCTTCGTTCATCGAACTCTGAGGCTGTGGTGAAGCAGCTTCTCGGGGATGTCGTGACGATTCGCAGCTATGACAGCCTCGACAATTTGAAGCTCGATCTTGCTGCTGGGCGTGTCGACGGCGGTCTCGCTGACTATTTCACATGGCGCGACTTCCTCGAGACCCCTGATGGTTCCAGTGCAGTGTTCTTCGGTCCGGAACTGAAGGGTGGTCTTTGGGGGCCGGGCGTCGGCGCCGGTATGCGCAAGGACGATACCGAGTTGGTCAACAAGTTCAACGCGGCGATCGAGGCTGCAACCAAGGACGGAACCATCAAGGCGCTGAGCCTGAGGTGGTTCAAGGCCGATATCGCCCCAGCCTTGTCGAAATAGCCGAAGAACCGGCTTCGACTTCGACCGGGCGCTGGACGCGTGCCGGCGCCACTCGTTGACACCCACAGGGTGAGTGAGATGAAAGACCCTTTTTGCGCCGTCGTGACCGGCCAATCTTTGATCACGCACGACATCCGTCATGTCCGGGCCGAGCGGTTCGCCGAGGTTGAACGGTTCCTACAACGGGGCGACGTCGTTTTTACGAATTTCGAGTCCACGATCCTCGGAAAACACGGCGGTTGGCCGACCAAGGGTAAATACTTCGGTTACTCAAGGCCCGAGATGCTGGACGCCTTGCAAGACATCGGCTTCAACGCGCTTGCCTTGGCGAATAACCACGCATTCGACCTCGGCCCTTGCGGCATCCAGTCCACGCTGGAGGAAGTAGAGGCGCGGGGCTTTCTTCATGCTGGGATCGGGATTGACGAGACACATGCCGCGAAGCTCGGCCGGCGCCATCTGGGCTATCGGCAGGTCTCTTTGCTTGCGGTCGATGCAGGCCCTGGCCCGGCCAATATGTATGCCGCCGACCGTACCGCTTCCCGGCCTGCTCGGCCTGGCGTCAATCGGCTGACCACAGTTCGCAAGATCGGGGTGCCCGATGGGCATTTTAGGAGGCTGGCAAAGCTTGGCGGCCACTTGCAAAGCTCGCACTTCGAACTGACCAACTATGCGCAACCGGACGATCCGCCGGAAGTGGCGGGCCGCACCGAGATAAATTTCTACGGCACCGTATTTTCACAGGCAGCTGACTTCGGTCGCCTGATCGAAATAGATCCGCAAAGCGCGGAAATCCATTTGTCCGCCATCCGTCGGGCGGTCTCGCAGGGCGACTTCGTAATTGCTTATCTACACCACCACCATTGGGAACCGGGTTGGCAGGACGTGCCGCGCTGGGTGCATACCTTTGCCCGGATGTGCGTTGACGCCGGCGCTGACCTTTTCGTCAGCCACGGCGCTCCAGTGCTTCAGGCAGTAGAAATCTACAATGGCTCGCCGATCTTTTATGGTCTCGGCAATTTTCTGTTCCACGTGCATCCCGACGAGAACGAGTGGGATCCGCCGGAAGTTTGGCAAAGCATTGTCGCAGCATGTCGATACGATGCAAGTGGAAGCCTTCACACGATAGACCTTCTGCCTGTCGTGATTGGTGGGGAAGATCAGCCTCCAGGATCCGGATCAGGCAGATTGGTTCCAGCCGCCGCGACCGGAAATGTAGCACGAGATATTCTCGACGGTTTCGCGATGCGCTCTCGCACCTTTGGCACCGCAATCTCGATTTCCGGATATTGCGGCACCATCGTTGTGCCGCCTACAGGCAGACTCCGCTGACGATTCAATCCACAACCAGGTCCGCCTGCGACGGATTCCCTATCCGAGAAACAACTTCGTGGAGCATCGAAAGCACTGTTGAAACCGAACCGCTCTAGCCCTTTCCAGGCAGCACAAAAGCCCAGGATCGAACGCGACCCTCACCCCGCCGATCTTCATGTCGGCAGGCAGATCGCGACGGTTCGCGTGCAGTCGGACGTATCCCAGGGTCAGCTTGCCCGATCAATAGGTGTCAGCGTTCAACAACTCCAAAAATACGAGAATGCAAGGAACCGCGTGAGTGCTTCAATGATCTACGAGATCGGCAAGTCACTCAGCGTCCCCGTCAGCCGCTTCTTCGAAGGTCTCCCTGAGAACGGTGAGAACGACCGTGCGACTTCACCCCCGCTGGTCGATGAGCGCATTGACTTCATTGCAAGCGCAGAAGGTCGGCACTTGATTGGGCGTCTCGTTCGACTGCCCCCGCGTGTGCGCGCCCGCGTGTCTGCCTTGATCGCCGCAATCGGGGAAGAATTGAGCATCTCTGAATGCGACGAAGAGCGACGAGATGGCGGGCGAAGTGGCGTCGCCCGAACGCTCGATACTTGACGACCGGTTTGTGACACAGGTTCGAACACGCTTGGCTCCGTCGGCTCTGTGCCGTGCAGATCACCTTTGCCGGTCCCCTGAAAGCCTGAAAGCGGACTGTATGCGATTACACTCCGGCACCTAACTCACGAAAATGCCCATTCGGCATCTGTCGCGGTGACCGCTTCCTCTCGCAATCGTCTCTGAAGCTTTTGCCACGAGGTGTCCGAAACAAAGCTACTCATACTTCCACATGCCTCTGTGAAAGGCATATTGCCGAAGCGGTCAATGAGATCGCGGGTTCCGAGGGTGCCATGAGCGCGTAATAGCTCGAGAGGATCGTCATCGCATTCAATTACGCGGTGCCCCCAAGCTCCAGGCAAATCGTCCGTCGCGAGGGCATGTCGAAGATCTGGATCCAGGTTCGACGCATCGAGCGCGCGGCAGACAACGTAGCGCATCAACGGATAGTAAATTGGCTGATGACTGCCTCCGAGCGCGCGCACGCCGGGGAGGATCGACAAGACAAGGAAAACAAGGAGCAGGTTGGGGATCAGGTTGCGGTTTGCAAGGCGCTCAAGTATGTCCGGCGTGGCGAACCGGGCCACCTTCATTCCAGTTTCCACGTGTACGAGTTCCCCCGCCCGCAGCCTTAGCGGCAGGCGCTTGCCGTTTTCATAAAGCCAGAAGAAATCGGTGCCACGTGCGAGCCAGCCGCTCCAGGGGCTGGTCGCCAGCCTATCGATCTCGGTCAGGATGTCCGAGGCGAGGTTCGGTTCTTCGATCAGCCTCGTTCGCAGCCACGAATCCTCGTCCGACAGATGGTCTGCCACCAGATCGGCGACATCTTCGTCATCGACTTGGAGGAAGGCGATACGGCTTCCGAACAGTTTCGGCCAAAGACTGAGATTGGCTGCCTTAATGGCATGTGCTGGCCGCTCAAATTGCGATTTCGGCAGAAGGAGGCGAAGCAGCGTGAGCGCCTCTCCATCAGAGTGTGGTTCCGCAGGAACCATCTCGAACCGGTAGGGTCCTAGCCCGGCTAAAAGGCTGTATCCGATCATCCGGCTTCGGCTGAGGCCGAAAACGTTGATCGGCTTCCCGTCGACGGTCAGCCAGCCTGGCCCCTTGCGCGGTTTTTCAACGAGGCTCACCGTCGAAACGGCATAGGAGACGTAGGTCGAACAGCCATGGGCCGAGAGGCCGAGGAGGCTGAAAAGATGCGTGTAGTAAGCTTCAGGCTCCATAAGGAGGAACAAATGCGGGCCTGTCTGCAAGACGCGGCGCTTCTCGAAATCCCTGCAGATTTCTGCGGCGGCGTCGATCGATAGTCCGTTTCGTCTCGCCGCCTTCCTCATGAAGGCGAGCAGTTTGGTGAAGGCCCGAAGTCGGATTTCTGGCACGGGACCCGGAGCAGGCGTCTCGAAGAGGCGAAACGCGTAGTCGCGGACCGGTCGGGACTGAAAGGGTCTCGTCCAGGGGTGGAGCGCCGCCAATGACCCGAGGATGGCCTGTTTGCCGTCTGCATCTGCTGCTAGCTCGTCCACCTCACGATTCATCCTTTTGCTGCACGACACCTAAGGCCAAACAAGAAACTCCAATGAGGAGCACCACTGCGAAGCTGAAGAAGATCGTCGAAGGAAATACCCGGTCGCCCGCGGCCGCGGTGATGCTGAAAATGAGCAGACCCAGCGCCACAGCGAAGCAATGCATGAGGCCTTTGGCCCTACCCAATGCATTATCACACACGCGCGACTGCAATATGCCTTCGACACTGACTCGCCCAAGATTGTACACAAACCCAAGCGCCGCAAAGACGATCAGCGACCAAGATAGAGACAGGAGTGGCAGCGCCATCAGCGAGAGCGCGGTTGCACCTAAAAGCACGAAATGCAGTTTATGAAGACTTATAGTTCGTGTCAGCCTGACCGCAAGAACAGCTCCCATCAGCGAGCCAACCGACCACGTCGCCTCGACATGACCGAAATCGACGGCCGTACCGTTCTGTTCTTCGAACACAAAGGCTGATCCCGTCGCACTGACCAGCACCGCGCCTCCATAGAGGAGAGCGTACACGGCAAAGAGGCGAAGTAGGCCCAGGTCAACGTTAAAGGCGAAGCTTTTGGCCCCGCTGACATTGCCCGATGCCACACTGAGCCGCATCGAAGATAGGGCTGTCGCTGATACAAGGAAGAACACAGCAATGACGGTGAATGCCGGGGCAGGGGAGCGCTCACTGAGCAAGGGTCCGAAAAGCAGAGCCGCCCCGAGACATCCGAATTGCATGACGAAGAAGACAGTGGAATTTGCGGCCGCGAGATCGCCGTCCCGCGCCACGACCGGGATCATCGACTGCGAACTCGTAAGAGCCATACGGTCACAAAATGCGAAGAGGACCGCTGAGAGGCAGATCGTTGGAAACACGTCCTTGTAGAGAAGCGCGCAAGCTGTTGTGAGCATGATAGCAAAGCGACTGAGGTCCGCCGCGATAGCCAGCCGTCGTCGGTTGAACCGATCCGCCGCCACGCCGACCAGAGGGCTCGCGACGAATTCCACCGCACTGACGATCGCAAGCGTTGTCGCCACACCGGTGCTCCCGCACCCCGCATCGACCAGGATCCATGCGGATGCAATGTAGTAGCCGTTGCGTCCGATGGCCGCCGACAACGTGCTGACCAAAAACCCGAGGAACACCCGGGACCGGGTGGTCGATGTTTGGTCACGATAAATTCGACATGTCGCTGACATGGGCGGCGCATCCAACCATACAGCCGCTCGTCATACGCTTTGCAGCGAAGCCAGCTTTACAGCGATGCTGGACTTTTCAGATTCTTGCTCAAATCAGCAAGACCGCCGGCGCCTATGTTTTGCACTTGCGCCGAAATTCGATCGGATTGGCGCCGAAGGCTCGCCTGAAAGCGGTCGTCAAATGGCTCGAACTGCTGAAGCCGCATTCCATCGCAATTCTGGTCGCCGACAAGTTGGTCGATCGAAGCATATCCGCGGACTGCTCCAGTCGACGCCGCGCGATGAACGCATGCGGCGTCATTCCCGTCGACTGCTTGAAGGCCCTGCTGAAATGAAACCGGCTGATACCAACCTCTTTTGCGAGGTCGGCCAGCGTGGGCCTGCCGTCTGATGATGACTCGATCATTGCCATCACGCGTTTGAGATCGAAAGCCGACAGACCGCCCTTTGCCGGCTGATGGTACGTTCGGTTCAACCTGACCAAATGCACGAACAGCTGTGCGACCTGGCTCTCCACCATTGTGACGCTGATCGGATCGGGATACCTGAGCTCGGCCGCTATTGTCTGCAGCCCCATCTCTATGGTGTTGTCTCGAAATCCGATCCACGGTGGCAGTTCCGCCGGGCGGCAGAAGGCCGTTCCTGCAAAAGTCTGTTCGGCGAATCCCCGTTCGATCGACACCAGCAGGTAGGACGCTATCGCATCGCCCTCATCCCAGCCTGTCCACTCGCTCTCGGCAGGGATGTAGATTATCGAGCCAGGCCGCCTCGCCGCGAACGAAACCCGGCGCCCGTCGATGAAGTCTTCTCCGCGCAGGGCCGCACCCTTCAGGTTCATCAGGAACATATGCCAGGGGAACGCAACCCTCGTTTCCTGTCGTTCTAGTCCGGTCCTGCTAATTAAGTCCGCCCGTATATTTCCCCAGCTCTCATACTGGTGAGCCAATGTCCGATGCCGTGAAGGGCGTATGCTGTTCGGATCCAGGTAAAAAGTCTCCGCCAATCGAAACGGCCTCCCTATTACGAGGAGCTCGCCTTCCTGTTTTCTTGTCGAACCATAGGTTGCAAGACAAATCACAAATAATTCTGAGTTGGTAGAAGATGTGGCTTTTGCGAAAAAACGGCAAACCAGTGAAAGCCGTTTCTACCATGCCGGTCTATCGGTTCATCCGCCTATACTCGACAGTGTGGAATATTAAACCACGCTAATCATTGTTTCTCAGTCGAGCTTTAGGCGTCTCACCGATTAAACGGTTGTGGAGGCACACTGCTATGCGGGGACTCGACGATTTTTTGGCCGAATGCGACCGTGGCCCGCGGATCAACGAACTTACAGGCTTCTTTGCGGCGACCGCCGCCGGCCGGAGCGGAATGCCAATCCGCAAGCCCTCGGCCGACGCGCGGCTGCTTCCCAGCGATGATCTGCTTCGTGGTCTGGTCGGCTTGCATGCGGCCCGGCAAGGCTTTTTCGACCAGCACTACCACTCCAGCATTCCTTATCGGTTGGAGGAGGAATGCCGAATGGCCTATGCCATTTTGAAATACGCGCGTTATTGCCAAGCCCCGCTATCGCTATACAGCCTTGGGACAGCAGAGGGCACCATGGCGAGAACACTGTCGGAGTTGTCCGGTGGAAAGATCCATAGCCTATCGTGCAGCCCCAACGCGGAAAACTACAAATGCTTCATGGCATATGGCGAACCGCGAGACGCCCACTTCTTCGTCGGGCCGTTCCATCGGCTGACCAAGGGCGTTCTTAGCTCAGACGCAGAGCTGGCAAAGTTCGGGTCCGGATTCGATTTCATCCTGGAGGACACCACCTTCCAGATGTACTCGCCGAACAGAGCAAAGCAGATCGAGTTTGTCACGCAGCACCTTAAGGAAGGAGGCATCTTCGTTTTCGTCGAAAAATTCCGGGCCGTTGACGAAAACGACTACGCCCGCCGGGAGTGGCAGAAGGATTTCGGTTTCAAGGCTCGATATTTTCCACAAGAGGAGATCGAGAAAAAGAAGACCGATGTTCTCAAGACGATGTTCAACAACGAGGTGACGCTGGAAGAGATGTTCCACGCAACGGGCACGCATTTCAACCACTGCGTCATGACGTGGAATAGCGGAAATTTCTGCAGCCTTGCTGCGAGCAATAACAGAGAAAATCTCAACCTGTACCTTTCTCAGATGGCAGGCCCTGCCATTCCAAATGAGTATGTTTACGAGACCAGCTTATATCAGGCCAACACCGATTATGCTGCCGCCTTGCAACAAAAGTGATGCTCAAGCGGTGCCCCTCCAGACCGACCGAGTCATGCGGCAAATGCACACCAATTGGCGCGATGCGTGCGGAGCACCCCGAACACGTTTCGCCGAAACAGATATGATCGTGACGACATCCGCAGAGCGCCCTCATGACAAAAACGGCAACGCCCTTCGGTTGTTGGCCTGCGCCTTGGCGGCAGCCGATTGCGGCAGTCTGCGGCAGGCTGCAACAGCGCTGAGAGTCCGTGAATCCAGCGTAAGTCGCAGCGTCGTTAAACTCGAACAGCTTTTGGAGATGCAACTGTTCGAGCGCGACGTTCGCGGCGTCCGTTTGACCGAGGCAGGCCGAGCCTGGACCGACGTCGCTCGGATACATTACGAAGGTTTGCAGGCAGTTTTTCGGGACGCCCGCAACAGTAGGGACGCAAAGACACTCAGGATTGGCCTGTGCGCTGTGGGCGGTGGACAATTCCTGAAGCGCCTCATCGATCGCTTCCGCAAATCATATCCAAATGTCAGTTTGGCCATTGAGGATATTTTGCGTGAACAATGCCTGACAGCCGTATGCCGTCGGCGCTTCGACATCATCTTTGCGCCTGGGTTCGGCGAAGTCACCTCTTGCAGCGCCGAGATGTTCTGGCAGGAGCGTATTTTTGTTCTCGTGCCCACTGGTCATTCCCTTGCCGAAAAGCGAGTGGTCACGTGGGCAGATCTTGCGGGGATGCAACTGCTCGTGCCGGGCGGAACCAGCGGACCGCTGCTGGATTTGCCTACCCTGGAAGGCATCGTTACCGACGGGTGCCGCCCAACTGTCAACATGTGCCAAGGTGGCCAAGCGAGTGTCATCTTCAATGTGCAGCTAGGTCAAGGCGTTACGCTAGCCGGTGAGAGCTTCGCGCGAAATGTCGCCTTTGATGCAACGGTATGGAAACCTATTGATGGCCGTAACGGTCTCTGTTCAATCAAAGCTTTCTGGCTTGAAACCAATCCGAAACGTGCCGTTTTGCGGCTGATTGGCCTTGCCAGAAAGATGGCGAATACGATTCCGGGTCCGCCACACTCGCAAGGCGCAAGCTGCTAGTTAGCCATGTCCCGATCACTTCCGCGGCTGGGATTTTCCGAGCAGGGCCGGATCGCCCAGGTACACGGCAACCTGCCATTCGACGTCGGATCCCGCAACGAGCGGAAATGCGCATTCTTGGCCCCGAATTCTCGATGACCTCGACAAGATGGCTGACGGATCGCGCCAGACGATCAAGTTGCGCGACGACGAGCGTGTCGGCGGCGCCTATCTTGCGGAGCAGCTTGGAGAGGGCAAGGCGGAGCCGTGCTTCTGGATAATTGTCTCGCAGCCGGCCGAACGCAGTTCCGTCTTCTGTGTTGCGGTCGCCTGTTCGTCAGTAGAACGCGTGCATAACCGATCCACTGGACTAACCGGGGTTGAAAATTGACCTTTCATGTAATACCTATTTGGAGTACGGTATTACCAAGGAGCAGACATGACCACCACCGTCACAGCCAAGGGACAGGTGACCATCCCGAAGCCGGTTCGTGATCTTCTCGGCATCGTTCCCGGGAGCAAGGTCGATTTCCGTCGCGCTGCCGATGGCAGCGTGGTGCTTGCGCGCGCCGACAAGAAGCAGCCCGCGAGCCGCTTCGCCAGATTGCGTGGCCATGCCGGCAAGGGGCTCGATACCGACGCGATCATGGCGCTCACTCGTGGCCAATCGTGACGCTTGTCGATACCAACGTCCTCCTCGATCTTGTCACCGATGATCCGAAGTGGGCGGATTGGTCACTTTATCAGCTTGAAGCAGCGAGCCTTGATGGCCCCTTGCTGATCAATGACGCGGTTTATGCTGAGCTTGCTGTTCGCTATGAACGCATCGAGCATCTCGAGGCGTTTGTCGATGGGGCTGGGCTCGAAATGACTTCCATGCCGCGGGCCGCCCTGTTTCTGGCGGGAAAGGTCTTTACACACTATCGGCGGGCCGGTGGATCAAGGACCGGCGTGCTACCTGACTTCTTCATTGGTGCGCATGCGGCTGTCGCCCAGCTGCCGCTGCTGACGCGCGATGTGAGGCGCTACCGGACGTACTTTCCGTCATTGAGACTGATTGCGCCGAATGTGTGAGTCGCCGCAGATCGCATCTCCTCCAGAGGAGGCCGTAAGAAACAGTTTCATGCACCCTCTGAAGCTTTTCGCCAACGAGTCCAGCCGCACTTGGAACATTATCTAATCTAAGGCGATTGTCGGAGGACGATGGATCAGGCAGGGCGGTAAGGGTCAGCAGGACGAAGCACTGGGCAATCGGCCAGAAGTGGAGCTGCACGATGGGCTTTCTCGCATTGACGCGAAGTCAGTGTAGTGATCGAGCCAAGCTGCTTAGTCTATAGTGGCTATCAGTGCCAGGCATTGATGCTCATTCCGATCTCGCGTTGGCCGGTATCTTTTTGCGTGGATCGGAAGGTTTTGAATCGAGAATTCGCACGAGAGGCTTCCGTTCCATCGACTCAGCTCCGTCGGAGCCTCAAGTTTGCTTCGTGAAGGTTCCGCTCATGGCAGCAGCTCCTTCGTCGGCCCGACCAAGAGCGATGGCAATTTCATGATTGAGAGCAAGGACGGCAGGGAACTAACCGGCGGCTCCTATGAGCCGTTCAACTTGGAGATCCGCGAGGCCGCCGACGCGCAATAAGCGATGTGTCCCCGGCGAGAACACAGAAGCAGGACTTCAACCTGCGACCCCCATCGTCCCGATGGGGGCAGCCGGCAAAAGCCCGGCATTTCTTGTCATGCCTGGCGGCTTCAGTTCAGCTTTGTTTCCAACTTGACCGTGGAGGTTTGTGTGGCGAGTGGCGGGAGCGTTCGCCTTCTGTCCATGCCGCCATTCTCACGACGTTTTTAGGCAGGTTTCGCGAGCGAGACTTGGAGACGATCGCCCGGATGGCATCTGCCTGAAAATCGGGGTGATGGTGGCCATAGGTCTCAATCAGCATCTCGACCGTCATCCCGAGAAAGCCGGCGGCCGCCCAGGGATCGGAACCCTGTTGCATCAGCCAGGTCGCAGCTGTGTGGCGGAAGACATGCGGCGTGATGTCGGTGCGGAACACGCGCCGATTGCCACCTTCAGGTGTTGCCAAATCGTCATACCAGCCGAGCCCGGCCGCCTCGACCACCGAGCGGAAAGCCTTCTTGATCGATTGGACGGGCTTGCCGTTCCACTCCACGACGTAGTCGTGGGCGATCATGCGGCCGATGCTTGCGCTTTTGCCGCGTCTCCTGGTCTTGATCTCCAGCGGCGTGAGCGCCCATCGCCGCAGATGGGCAAGCAAGCGATCGGGCAGGCGCATCGGCGGCTGGCGTTTCTTCGTCTCGAGGCGACCAACTGCACGACGATAGAAAATGCCGCGTTCGAGATCGACATGGCCCGCTCCGTCGGTTGGTCGGATGGCGGCGCCGCAGATCGCGGCCGAACGAGTGCCGGTATATAGAGCAACCAGGATGAAGCGCGCGACGTGGCGTCCCGTGCGACGGTCGCTGGGCTGCCCTTTCCAGGACTGGCGCATGCGCCAAGCAGCGCGAAGCAATGCCGCGGCCTCTTCACGTGTAAGCCAGCGGTCCCTAGGCGCGGACTTCGGTGGCAGCAAGATCGGCGGCGACAAGGTCACATAGCCTTCTCGATGATAGTGGTTCAGCGCTGCTCGCAAGTCCTCCAGCTGCCGCCTGGCGGCGGCACCATCGCCGTGCGCTTTGCCATAGTCACGGCAGATCTTACCGTCGACGTCGCCAATCATCATGTCGCCGAACCAGTTCAGCACCGCGGCCATACGAGAAGCGGTTTCTTTCGGCTTGGCGTGGCCGCACGCGACGTCTGCCAGGTAGACGCTGACGGCGTCAGCTATCGGCACGGTGGCCGGATCACGGCCGCGCCCGCGGACCGGCCGGTACTTTTCGATGATGTATTGAGCGAGCCGTTTGTCAGCGCGTTCGCGGTCGCCAGTGCTACCGCAAGCGCTGATGAAGGTTGCGCCATCGCGGATGAACCAGCCCGCCCGGCTTCGCAAGGCTCCGTCCTGCTTTCTACTTTCATCGCGCCAGACAAGCCGTGCCCCTTTCGACGTCCTCGACATCGTTTCCTCTTGCCGTGAGTTCCAATTAGGATTTTAGTGAAAGCGAATAGGTGCCTTGTTCAGTAGAAATATACCTAATAACATAGATACTTACCAGAATAACTCAATAGGTAGAGCTGGATTTTATTTGGAAAAGATATGCTTTTTGAGTTGAATACGAAGTCGAATAACACAGTGGGTCGAACGAGATTTTTGGCGGAAAATATTCGGAAGAGGGAGGACGGGGGGAACGGCTGGCCAGCGGCTTCTCAAGACCAAGCTGAAGCTGCAGAACCTGAGCTATGCCGATCTGGCTGATAGCTGGCCGCAATCGGGGCCGAGGAGAAGGACATCAGCAACAAGCTTTCACGCGGCCGCCGTATTCTTCGTCCAGCGCCTCAAGGCGATAGAGCCATAAAGAGGGTTCGACATATTTTGCGAGAAAATCGCGCCTGCGCCACTTCCACGCCGCGACGCTGAAGAAGAGGTCGCACACCACTAGCAGCCTTCCGATCCGGTTCTGCCTCAGGCTTAGGGGCTGGCGGGTAGGCAACCGCCGCAAAGGCGCTGGCCACTTACGCGCCTACGCCAGGCGAAAAAACGTCGTGGCTGCCGTTTTGTTTCAGCAGCTGGTTTAGGGGGCCGGCGGGGCAGTTGGTCGCGGTGACCGCGTGTGTGATGCCATCGGACGATTCCCCCGATTGTCGCATGGTCGAAGAAGGCAGGAGCAGAAAAACGCCCGCCCCATCGGCGGGCCTTGTCGCGAACGCCGGATCGATCGTGCTGATCGGCTTGGCTGTTTTTTCCATCTGACCTTCGAAATCCAGGAGCTTGCGAACCGCAAGATAGGTCTGGCCGTCGAACTGGTTGGGCTGCAGGGCCTCAATCGGGAAATGTCGGGGGCCGGCTTTGGTCTTAAGTTTCCCCGGCGGCAGTGGTTGTCCCACTCATACCGTTTGGGTCCTGTCCGCAGACCGGGCGCCTGACTGCTTGTCTATTTCTGTGGGGATATCTGTGGGGTAGCGAAGTACGGTGTTGCTAACCCATTGTTTTTCTGGTCGGAGTGGCAGGATTTGAACCTGCGACCCCATCGTCCCGAACGATGTGCGCTACCAGACTGCGCTACACTCCGTGACCAGACCGCGGGCTTATAGCCGCCACTTTCCGATCCTGCAAGCGCCAATGGCTGCACTTGTGTCGCATTTTTTCGGCTTTAGCCAGGGCGCCTCGGAAGGCGCCGGATCGAGCTCGAGCCGCAACCCTCAGTGGGAGGTCCGGCCGAGGGTGCTCCAATCGAATTCGCTCGCCCAGTCGGCAAAGCTGTGCCAGCGTACCTCCGGGAATTCCCTGTGCAAGGCGGCTATGTCGACATCGTAGCCGACACGGTCGAACCACTCGAACATGAGCGCCGCATCCTCGCTCTGCTGGCGGGCCACGGCGATCGGGATTTCCTGATAGCTGATCGGGCGGCCGATGGCCTTCGACAGGATTTTCGCTTGCTCTTCGCCGGTCAATTCGTCGCCGGCGAAATCGAGGCGCTTGCCGAACACGCGCTCGCGCCGCTCGACGAGCGCGGCGACGAAAGCGCCGATGTCCGAAAGCGCAATCAACTGAAGCACGCGCTTCGGGGGCATCGCGAAGGCCTGCGTGCCTTGGCTGAGCGCGCCGATCGACCAGGGCGCGACGATATTCTCCATGAAGGCGACCGGGGCGCTGATCGTGTAGGGGATGCCAAGCCGCTCGATATGTTGCTCGACGCGATATTTGCTGTCGAAATGCGGGATGCCGGTCCTCTTGTCGGCATCGGCAACCGACGAATAGATGAGGTGCCCGACGCCGGCAGCCTTCGCCGCATCGGCCGCAATGATTCCCTGGCGCGTTTCCTCCTCGAAGCCGGCTTCGTAGCTGTTGCCCATCAGGAACATGGTGTCGATACCGCTTGAGGCCTTCGCGATTGCGGCCGCGTCGGAGAGATCGCCGGCCACGACCTCGGCGCCCGTCGATGCCAATTGCCGCGCGCCATCACTGTCGGGCCGACGCGTCAGCGCCTTGACCCGATGCCCCTTCGAAAGCAGTGCGCGCACGACGGCACCGCCTTGCTGGCCGGTGGCGCCCGTCACCAGAACGTTCAACTTGCTGGTCATTGCTTCTGCTCCTTTGGTTTGGTGGAGCAAAGTTAGGGACTCCTCGATTGATGCATAATGATCTATAATTGGAAAACTTTGTCCCAATTTGAGATATAATGCTTGATCTTAACGACATCGCTGTGTTCGCACGCGTCGCGGAAGCCGGCAGTTTCACTGCCGCAGCGCGGCTCCTCGCCATGCCCAAGACAACTGTCAGCCGCCGCATTGCCGCGCTCGAGCGCGAGGTCGGGGTTCGCCTGCTGCAGCGAACGACACGCAGCCTCAGCCTGACGGACGCCGGCCGTCAATATTACGAGCAAAGCAGCCTGGCTCTGCGCGCGCTTGAAGAAGCAAATTCGCGCCTCTCGGAAGCACGCGCGGAACCCTCGGGCACGATCCGCATTTCAGCGCCCGTTGGCTTCGGGGCCTACTTCCTCAATGGGGCCGTTGTCGATTTTCTGGCGATGTACCCGAAAACCAAGGTCGAGCTTCGGCTGACCGATGACTGGCTCAATCTGGTCGAGGACGGAATCGATCTCGCCTTCCGCACCGGGGTGCTTCAGGATTCGACACTGATCGCCCGCAAGCTCGGCTCAACCCACAGGCTGTTCTGCGCCAGCCCGGAGTATATAGCGCGCCGAGGAGCGCCGGAGCGGCCGGCCGATCTCGCCGGGCACGATTGCGTCATCGCAGGCTCGTCGGCTGCCGGCATCAACTGGGTGCTTGATGGTCCAAACGGCCATGAAACGGTCACGGTTGCCGGGCGTTTTGCCGCCAATGAAATGCAGTCTGTCGTTGCGGCCACGCTCGCTGGATTCGGCATCGCCCAATTGCCTCACGGCATGGCCGAGGCGTTCATCGATGAGGGGCGGCTGCGACGCGTTCTTCAGGGCTACACGACGCCTGCCGGCGGCCTCCATGTCCTCTATCCGAGCAGCCGGCATCTTTCGCCCCTGGTCAAGGCCTTCATCGATTTGGCGGCAGGGCAGATTTCGAACCGGGCAAACACCGCTTAAGGCATGTGTGTTACCCAATTGAGTTCCAACCCTTGAGCGAGGCCCGAATGAGCCAGCGCATCGTCAGTTTCGTCATGAGCGGCGGCGTCGGCTCGCGGCTCTGGCCGCTATCGCGCGAGGACAATCCCAAACAGTTCCACGATTTTTCCGGCGACGGCTCGATGCTGGCCAAGACGTTGCGCCGGCTGGCATCCAGGTCGGAAGGTGAGACGCCGATCTTCCTGATCGCTTCCGAGCGCCATGCCGAACGCGTTCATGCCGATTTTGCCGGCCTCGATCTCGCTGGCGGCGGTCCGCTGTTCGAGCCGACCGGGCGCAACACCGCCGCCGCGGTCGCGCTGGCCAGCCTGCGCACGCTCTCCGAATATGGCGACGAGCTGGTGCTCGTGGTGCCCTCCGATCACGAGATCTCAACCGCGCGCCAGTTCTGGCAGAGCATCGAGGCGGGCGCTGCCGCGGCCAGCGCCGGACGCCTGGTGGTGTTTGGCATCAAGCCGACGCAGCCCGAGACGGGCTATGGCTATATCGAGGTCGCGGCCGAGCGGGACGGTGTGTTCGACGTCTCGCGCTTTGTCGAGAAGCCCGATCCCGCCACTGCGCAGACCTATTTCGACGCCGGCAGTTTCTACTGGAACACCGGCATCTTCCTGTTTCGCGCCGGCGCCATGCGCGACGCCTTCGCCGCCTTCGAGCCGAAGATCTGGCAAGCGACGGAAGCCGCCTATCACGCGGCGACCAGCGATCTCTCCGGCCTCTATATGCCGCTGGAGCTCTATTCGGCCATCCCCTCGACCTCGATCGACTACGCCATCATGGAGCGCGCCAACGACATCGCCATGGTGCCGGCCGGCTTCCGCTGGAACGATCTCGGCTCTTGGCAATCGCTGCTCGATGTCGGCCCCTCCGACAGGCAGGGCAACGTCATCCTCGGCGATGTCGTCGCCATCGATTGCGAGAACTCTTATATCCGCGGTGACGGCCGTCTGCTTTCGGCGATCGGCATGAAGGATGTGGCGATCGTCTCCACCGCCGACGCCACTTTCGTCGCGCCGGTCAGCCACAGCCAGCACGTCAAGAAGATCGTCGAGCAGCTGGAGAAATCCGGCCGCCTGGAGACCAGGTTCACGCCGGCGCCTGACCGGGTGATCGAGAGCGGCGCCTGGCGGCGGCGGGTGCATCATTGGCTGCTCGACGAGACGCTGCCGCTGTGGTCGACATCAGGCGTTGACGAGCATTATGGCGGCTTTCACGAGGCGCTGGGCTTCGACGCCTCACCGCTGATGAAACCCAAGCGCATGCGCACGCAGGCCCGCCAGGTCTATGCCTTCGCGGTCGCCAAGGAGCGTGGCTGGACCGGCCCGGCCGACCGGCTGATCGCGCACGGCATCGACTTCATGGCCGGCAAGGGCCGAACGGAAAGGGGCGGCTGGGTGCGCACGCTCAATGTCGATGGCTCCGTCGCCGATCCTGTGGAGGACGCCTACGATCATTCCTGCGTGCTGCTGGCGCTGGCGCACGCCCATATATCCGGCCATCCCGATGCTTTGCGGCTAGGGGAGGAGACCTTTGCGTTCCTCGATGCCCATCTCGAGGACAGCCGCATGACCGGCTTCCTCGAAACGTCCGACGGCGCGGGCGAGCGGCGCTCCAACCCGCACATGCATCTGCTCGAGGCGTTCCTCGCCTGGCATCAGGCGACCGGCGAGCGCGCCTATCTGCGCCGCGCTTCGCGCATCATCGATCTCTTCCGCAGCCACTTCTTCGACGCCGACAGCTGGACGCTGGGCGAATATTTCGACGATAGCTGGAAGTCGGTGGCGGGCGACAAGGGCACGTGGACCGAGCCCGGCCATCATTTCGAATGGGCCTCGCTGCTTGTCGATTTCGCCGCTCGCAGCGGCCAGACCGAGCTCACCGCCTTCGCTCGCAAGCTCTATGCCTCGGCGGTCGCCAACGGCCTCAATCGCGCCACCGGCCTTTCCTACGGCGCCGTCTCGCGCCAGGGCCTGCCGCTCGACACGGTCTCGCGCAGCTGGCCGCAGGCGGAAGCGGTGAAGGCCGCGATCGCGCTCGACGGCTCGGGCGGGCCGGACCTCAAGCCCGAGATCGAGGCGCGCGTCGGCCGTCTGTTCCGCTGGCACGTCGATCCGGCGCCGCTCGGCCTCTGGATCGATCGCATCGACGAGCGCGGCCGCTCACTGGCGACCGACGTGCCCGCCAGCATCTTCTATCATCTGGTCTGCGCCCTGATGCAGTATCTGGATGGGACGGCGGGGGAGGGGTGAAGGGGTGGAAGCTGCTGATCTCCCCCCTTGCGGGGGAGATGCCCGGTAGGGCAGAGGGGGGTGCTGTCCCGCAGGCCTATCAACTGTTGACGGTCACCATGCAGGTCAGATGAATGATTCACGCCAACGTTGGCGATCCTTCACACCCCCCTCTGTCCTGCCGGACATCTCCCCCGCAAGGGGGGAGATTGGCCGTCACTGTGGCTTTCGCCAATCATCGACCTTAGTAAGGCGCCGCCACGTCCCCCATTTCGACATAGACCGCCTTCAGTTGCGAGTAGTGCGCCAGCGCCGCTAGCGAATTCTCGCGGCCGATGCCGGACTGCTTGACGCCGCCGAAGGGCATTTCCACCGGCGTCAGATTGTAGGCGTTGACCCAGCAGGTGCCGGCCTGCAGCTCGGCGATGATCCGATGCGCGCGCGGCAGGTCGCGGGTGAACACGCCTGCGGCCAGGCCGAATTCTGTATCGTTGGCGCGCTCGATCACCTCGTCCTCGCTGTCGAATTTCAAGACGCTCATCACCGGCCCAAAGATTTCCTCGCGTGCGATGCGCATACCGTCGGTCACGCCGGTGAACACCGTCGGCTCGATGAAGAAGCCGCCCTCGAAGCCTTGCAGCGAGGGCACGTTGCCGCCGCTGGCGAGCGTCGCCCCTTCCTGCTTGCCGGCCGCGATATAGGAAACGACCTTGTCCTGCTGCGCCTTGCTGACCAGCGGCCCCATCTGCGTTTCCGGATCGAGCGGATCGCCGATGCGGATTTTCTTCGTCCGCTCGACCAACCGGTCGACGAAGCGGTCATGCAGGCCTTTTTGAACGAAAACGCGCGTGCCGTTGGAGCAGATCTGGCCGGTCGAGTAGAAATTGCCGAGCATGGCGCCGCCGATGGCGTTTTCGAGATCGGCGTCGTCGAACACGATCAGCGGCGACTTGCCGCCGAGCTCCATCGTCGCGTGCTTCATCTTCGAGCCGGCGAGCGACAGCACCTTGCGGCCGGTCGGCACCGAGCCGGTGACCGAGACCTTGGCCACGACATCGTGGCCGACAAGGCCGGCGCCGACGTCGCCGTAACCCTGCACGACGTTGAACAGCCCGTCGGGCAGGCCCGCCTCGCTGTAGATCTCCGCCAGCGCCAGCGCCGAAAGCGGCGTGTTCTCCGAAGGCTTGAACACCATGGCGTTGCCCATGGCTAAAGCCGGCGCCGATTTCCAGCCGGCGATCTGGATCGGATAGTTCCAGGCGCCGATGCCGACGCACACACCAAGCGGCTCGCGCCTTGTGTAGGCAAACGGCCCACCGAGATCGATCATCTCGCCATTGAAGGCTGCCACCGCGCCGGCGAAATATTCCAGGCAATCGGCGGCCGATGGGGCATCCGCCACCAGCGTCTCCTGGATCGCCTTGCCGGTATCGAGCGTCTCGATGCGGGCGAGGTCGGCATTGCGCGCGCGAAGAATATCGGCGGCGCGGCGCAGGATGCGGCCGCGCTCGACTGGCTTCAGCCGTGCCCAGGCCGGCTGCGCCGCGCGAGCGGCTTCGATTGCGAGCTCCAGCACATTCGGCGTCGCCGAATGCAGTGTGGCGATAGTCTCACCGGTCGCAGGATAGATCACCGGCAAGGGCGCGCCGCCTTCGTCCTCGATGTAGCGGCCGTTGACATAATGCGATGCCGTTGGCTGGGCGCGCATGGCGGTTCTCCAGTTCTCTTCGAGGGCGGAGCGATCCGCCCGGATCATGCGCTATCTGTCGGCCACCTGCCAGCGCGGATTGATCCAGGGTTCCTGGTTGGACGGCGCAAGTGGCGTGCGGCCGAGGATATGATCCGACGCCTTCTCGCCGGTCATGATCGAGGGCGCGTTGAGATTGCCGTTGGTCACCCGCGGGAAGATCGAGGAGTCGGCGACGCGCAGGCCCTCGATGCCGATGACCCGGCATTCCGGATCGACGACGCTGGTCAGATCGTCGGCGCGGCCCATCCTGCAGGTGCCGCAGGGATGGTAGGCGCTCTCGGCGTGCTCGCGGATGAAGGCGTCGAGCTCGTCGTCGGTCTGCACGTGGCTGCCCGGCGAAATCTCCTTGCCGCGGAAACCGTCGAAAGCCTGCTGGCCAAAAATCTCGCGCGTCAGCCGGATGCAGTGGCGGAACTCGTTCCAATCGTCCGGATGCGACATGTAGTTGAAGCGGATCACCGGCTTGGCCTTCGGGTCGGGCGAGCGCAGGCTCACCGAGCCGCGCGACTTGGAGCGCATCGGCCCGACATGCGCCTGGAAGCCATGCGACTTCGCCGCCTTTTTGCCGTCATAGCGCACCGCAGCCGGGATGAAGTGGTACTGGATATCGGGATAGTCGACGCCGGCCTGCGAACGCACGAAGGCGGCCGCCTCGAAATGGTTGGTCGCGCCGAGGCCGGTCTTGAAGAACAGCCATTGCGCACCGATCATCGCCTTGGAGAACGGGTTGAGCACCGAATTCAACGTGATCGGCTTGGTCGCTTCCTGCTGGATGTAGAGCTCCAGATGGTCTTGCAGATTGCCGCCCACGCCCGGCCGGTCGGCAATCACCTTTATGCCGTTCTCCTGGAGATGCGCGCCCGGGCCGATGCCGGACAGCATCAGGATCTTCGGCGAATTGATCGACGATGCCGCAACGATCACCTCACGTCGCGCCTTAACGACCTGAATCTGTTTGTTAGCTTCGATTTCGACGCCGATGGCGCGTTGATTCTCGATCACCACACGTCGGGCGAAGCCCTTGACCAGACTCACATTCTTTCGCCTGAGCGCCGGCTTCAGATAGGCGTTGGCCGCCGACCAGCGGCGGCCGCCCAAAATGGTCTGCTCCATCGGGCCGAAGCCTTCCTGCTTCGATCCGTTATAGTCGTCGGTCAGCTCGAAACCGGCCTGGCGGCCGGCCTCCATGAAGGCGCCGTAGAGCGGGTTCTTGCGCGTGCCGCGCTGCACATGCAGCGGGCCGCTCTTGCCCCGCCAGCCGTCCTCGCCGCCGTCGGAATCCTCCATGCGCTTGAAATAGGGAAGCACGTCTGCAAAACCCCAGCCGACGGCGCCCTGTTCAGCCCAATGGTCGAAGTCGCGCGCATGGCCGCGCACATAGACCATGCCGTTGATCGAGGACGAGCCGCCGATCACCTTGCCGCGCGGCGTAGCGAGCACCCGGCCGCCAAGATGCGGCTCGGGCTCGCTGGCAAAACCCCAGTCGTAAAGGCTCATGTTGAGCGGGATCGACAGCGCCGACGGCATCTGGATCAGCGGTCCGATATCCGTGCCGCCGAACTCGATGACGATCACCGAATGCTTGCCGTCTTCCGACAGCCGGTAGGCCATGGCCGAACCGGCCGAGCCGGAGCCGATGATGACGAAATCCGCTTCAAGCATTGTTCATATGCGCCCATCGTTCATATGCGAGATGAAATCGGCGAGCGAGACATTGCCGCCGGTTGCTACCACGAGGACGGTTTTGCCCGCCACATCCACCTTGCCGCCCAGCAGTGCCGCCAGCGACGCCGCGCCGGACGGTTCGAGCACCAGCTTCGTCCGCTCGAAGGCGATCTTCATTGCCCGCCGCACCGCGGCGTCGTCGACGGTGATGCCACGCACACCCGCCGTGCTCACAGCCGCGAAGGGCGCATCGCCGGGCTTGCGCGCCATCAACCCGTCGCAGATCGATTTCGGTCCGATCGGCATGGTTTCGATCGCGCCATGCGCCAGCGACGAGCCCATGCCGTTGAAGCCTTCAGGTTCGACGGCAATGATTTCCGTATTCGGCGACAGATAGTGGAACGCGAGCGCGACGCCGCCGATCAGCCCGCCGCCGCCGACAGAGCAGAACACGAGGTCGGCATGCGTCTTCTTCGCCGCCAACTGGTCGAGCGCTTCCAGCCCTGCACCGGCCTGGCCGGCGACGATCTCGGGGTCGTCGAAGGGATGGAGCAAAGTGAGATGCTCGGTCTCGGCGATCTCGCGCGCCTTGGCGGCGGCCACTTCCTCACGGGCGCGGTCGCCGTGGTCGGTGAGCACGACGCGCGCGCCATAGCCGGCGGTGGCATCGCGCTTGGCGGCCGGCGCATCGATCGGCATGACGATGGTGACTGGAATGCCGAGCGCCTGTCCGGCGGCCGCCAGCCCCTGCGCGAAATTGCCGGAGGAATAAGCGACAACGCCCGTCCTCGCTTCGTCGGGCGACAGCCGCTTCAGCCGCCAATAGGCACCGCGCACCTTGAAGGAGCCCGCCCATTGCAGCGATTCCGGCTTGACGAAGACGCGCGTCGCGCCCGTCTCTTTGGCGAGTGCCGCCGACTCCAGCAGCGGCGTCACCTGCGTGGCCGCAGACGTCACGGCATAGGCCTGTTTCAGATGGTCGAGGGTGGGAACGAGAACGTCTGCCATCATTCGCCTCGCGGATACCTTTTGCTCTCTTCGAGATTGTCGAGGTTCATGTGATTGCGCATGTAGCGCTCCGAGGCCTTCTGCAGCGGCTGGAAATCCCAGGGGTAATAGGCCCCGTTGCGCAAAGCCGGGTAGACGACCCAGCGGCGCGCCTGGCTTTCGCGGACCGAGGCGTCGAAGCCGGCCATGTCCCAGCGGGCCCGGACCTTCTCCATGAACGCGGCAACCAACGTAGCATTCGCCGGATCGCCGGCGAGGTTGTCGCGCTCGAGCGGGTCGGCCTCGAGATCGAACAGTTGCGGCGCATCGAGCTCGCAATGGACGAACTTGTATTTGCCGTCGCGGATCGCGACCAGCGGCGCGTAGGAGCCTTCGGCGGCGTATTCCATCAGCACCGGCGCGGTGCGCGCCTCGCCGTTGAGAAGCGGCAGCAGCGACTGGCCGTCGGTCCACGGCGCGATTGCAGCGATGTCGATGCCGGCGAGGTCGCAGAGCGTCGGCGTCACGTCGAGATTGGAGACCGGCGCCTCGACGAGGCCGGCCGGCACGCCTTCGCCCGCGATCATCAGCGGCACGCGCGCGGAACCCTCGAAGAAGCTCATCTTGAACCACAGGCCACGCTCGCCCAGCATGTCGCCGTGATCCGAGCAGAACAGGATGGTGGTGTCGCCGAGCATGCGGGTGCGCTTGAGAACGTCCAGAAGCTCGCCGAGCTTGTCGTCGACATAGGAAATGTTGGCGAAATAGCCGCGCCGGGAACGGCGCACCTGCTCGGGCGTGATCTCGAAGGCCTGATAGTCGCTGGCGCGATAGAGCCGCTGCGAGTGGGTGTCCTGCTCGTCATGTGGGATAAAGCCCGTCTCCGGGTCGAGCGCCTGGCAGTTCTCATAGAGATCCCAATACTGCTTGCGCGCGACATAGGGGTCGTGCGGGTGGGATAGCGATACCGTAACGCACCAGGGCCGACGGTTGGCATCGTCCTGCTCGCGCGAAAGCTGGTAGAGCTTCTGCGAGGCCAGGAACACCACCTCGTCGTCATATTCCATCTGGTTGGTGGTCTCGGCGACGCCGGCTCCGGTGACCGAGCCCAGATTGTGGTACCACCAGTCGATGCGCTCGCCGGGTTTGCGGTAATCCGGCGTCCAGCCGAAATCGGCGGGATAGATGTCGGTGGTCAGCCGCTCCTCGAAGCCATGCAACTGGTCCGGCCCGACGAAATGCATCTTGCCGGACAGGCAGGTGTAGTAGCCGGCGCCGCGCAGATGATGCGCGAAGGTCGGGATCGACGAGGCGAACTCGGCGGCGTTGTCATAGACCCCGGTGCGCGACGGCAGCTGGCCGCTCATGAAGGAGGCGCGGCCGGGCGCGCAGAGCGGCGAGGCGGTGTAGTTGTTGGCAAAGCGCGCCGAGCGGGCGGCGAGCGCCTTGAGGTGCGGCACGTGCAAGAAATCCGCTGGGCCATCAGGGAAAAGTGTGCCATTGAGCTGATCGACCATGACGATCAGGAAATTGGGTCGTCGAGTCGTCAAGGCAGGTTCCGTCCGTTGAGCTTGGTTTCGAGATAGTCTTCGATGAGTGCGATCGCGCTCTGCGCGTTAGGCACGCCGTCCTTCAGCGCGCGCCGGATGTAGAGCCCGTCGATCAGCGCCGCTGTCGCCTCCGCCACACGGTCAGCCTCGGCCCTCGGCAGGATGCCGGTCAGCCCGCTCATCAGGTTGGAATTGAGCCGCCGCGCATAGACGCGCAACAGGCGCCGCAAGGCGGAAGACTGCTGCGCCTCGACATAGAAGGCGAGCCATGCGGCTATTGTTTCGGGCTGGAACTGCTCGTCGGAGAAACTGACCGCGACCATGGCCGAGACGCGCTGGCGCGGTGTGGCGGCGAGGCGAAGCGCGCGCCTTGTATCGGCGTTGAGCGCGGCAAGGATGTGCCGCATCGTCGCGAACAGCAATTCGTCCTTGGCGCCGAAATAGTGATGCGCGAGCGCCGAGGACACGCCGGCGCGGCCGGCGATCTCCGACATGGTCACGTCCAGCGAACCGCGCTCGCCGATCGCCGAGATCGTCGCGTCGATCAGCGCCTTTCGGCGCAGCGGTTCCATTCCGATTTTCGGCATATGGTAGATCCAGTTCCCGTTGAGATTATTTTTTATTGACGGATCAATCAATAAAAAATCGGCAGGGGATCAACCGATCGTGTTGCTCTGGCCCATGCACTCGACTGGAAAACGGTTCACTGTTGAACAATATTGAGTCCGTGCCGCGGCAGGAACGTGCTAGGCTGCGCGGCAAATGGAGGCTGCCATGACCGCATGCATCGTCGGCTGGGCGCATTCGCGCTTCGGCAAGCTCGAAGGCGAAACGCTGGAGGGCTTGATCACCAAGGTCGCCGTGGACGCGCTCGACCATGCGGGCATCGGCCCGGACGATGTCGACGAGATCGTGCTTGGCCATTTCAACGCCGGCTTCTCGCCGCAGGATTTCACCGCAAGCCTGGTTCTGCAGGCCGATGACCGGCTGCGCTTCAAGCCGGCGACGCGCGTCGAAAATGCCTGCGCCACCGGTTCGGCCGCGGTGAGGCAAGGGATCCGCGCCATCGATTCCAACGCCGCCCGCATCGTGCTGGTAGTCGGCGCAGAGCAGATGACCACGACCCCCGGCCCGGAGATCGGCAAGAACCTGCTCAAGGCCTCCTACCTGCCCGAGGAGGGCGATACGCCGGCCGGTTTCGCCGGCGTCTTCGGCAAGATCGCTCAGGCCTATTTCCAGCGCTATGGCGACCAGTCCGATGCGCTCGCCATGATCGCCGCCAAGAACCACAAAAACGGCGTCGACAATCCTTATGCCCAGATGCGTAAGGATTTCGGCTACGAGTTCTGCCGCCAGGAGAGCGAGAAGAACCCCTTCGTCGCCGGTCCGCTGAAGCGCACTGACTGCTCGCTTGTTTCGGATGGCGCGGCGGCGCTCGTGCTCACTGACACGGCGACGGCGCTGAGGATGCGCCGTGCGGTCACCTTCCGCGCCAACGAGCACGTCCAGGATTTCCTGCCGATGTCGAAGCGCGACATCCTTGCCTTCGAGGGCTGCGAGCGGGCCTGGGAGCAGGCGCTGAAGAAGGCCGGCGTCACGCTCGACGACCTCTCCTTCGTCGAGACGCATGACTGCTTCACCATCGCCGAGCTCATCGAATATGAGGCGATGGGCCTGGCCAAGCCCGGCGAGGGTGCGAAGCTTGCGCTTGATGGCACGACCGCGAAGGACGGCCGCCTGCCGGTCAACCCTTCCGGCGGATTGAAGGCCAAGGGCCATCCGATCGGCGCCACCGGTGTCTCGATGCATGTGCTGACCGCCATGCAGCTGACCGGCGAAGCCGGCGGCATCCAGGTGCCGGGCGCAAAACTCGGCGGCATCTTCAACATGGGCGGCGCCGCCGTCGCGAACTACGTTTCCATCCTCGACCGGATCAGGTAGAAGCGGCCCGCATTAAAGCGCCGCGCCCCCTTGGGCGCGTGCGTGCGGGAGGCAGCATGTCCAATCCGGTTTTGGTAGAAGTTCTGCGTGGCGCGGTGGTTGAAAGCGCCCATCGCGGCGCGGTTTCTGTCTTCGATGCCGACGGCAAGCCCGTCTGGGAGATCGGCGACACGACCCGACCGGTGTTTCCACGCTCGGCGGTGAAGGCGATCCAGGCGCTGCCGCTGGTCGAAAGCGGGGCTGCCGATGCCTATGGCCTCGGTGACCGTGAACTGGCGCTCGCCTGCGCCTCGCATTCGGGCGAACCGGCGCACGTCGAACTGGCGGCAGCGATGCTGGCGAAAGCCGGCTTGGACAAGTCCGCGCTCGAATGCGGCGCGCACTGGCCATCCAGCCACGATGCGACGATTGCGCTGGCGCGGGGCGGCGGCACGCCGAACGCACTGCACAACAATTGTTCCGGCAAGCATTCTGGCTTCCTGTGCACCTGCGCTCACTCGGGCATCGAGCATCGCGGCTACGTCAAGGCTGGCCATGCGCTGCAGGACATGGTGCGCGACGTCATGCAATCGGTGACCGGCGCCGCGCATGATGTCGACCATTGCGGCACGGATGGTTGCTCGATCCCCACCTATGCCGTGCCGCTGAAGAACTTCGCGCTCGGCTTTGCCCGTATGGTGACGGGCAGGGGCTTTCTGCCCGAACGCGCCAAGGCCGCGAAGCGGCTGCTCTCGGCCTGCATGGCCGAGCCGTTCCTGGTGGCCGGCACCGGCAAGGCGGATCTCGCGCTGATGCAGGCCGCCCCCGGCCGTATCTTCGTCAAGACCGGCGCCGAGGGCGTCTATTGCGCCGCTGTTCTCGAACTCGGCCTCGGCATTGCTTTGAAATGCGATGACGGCGCCGGCCGCGCCGCCGAAGTGATGATCGCGGCGGTGCTGGCAAAACTGCTGCGCAGCGACGAAGCGCTCGCGGCGAAGCTTACCCAACTCGCCCATCCGCCGATCGAAAGCCGTATCGGCGCCAAGGTCGGCACACTGCGGCCGACGGTGGCGCTCAGCTAGCGCGGACAATGCGACACGCATATGCTGCTTCCCGGGCGAGCCAGGACAGTTACCCCTTCTGAGCCATCTTCAGCGATAGCACCAAAGTCATCGGACTTTTTGGAGAAGCCTGGAAGCCATACCGCTCATAAAACGCTTTGGCTTCGTCCGATATGGCGTGAACCAAGAGACCACGAATGCCGAGAATGGCTGCCGCTTGACCGGTCCGCAGCACCGCGTCCTGCAACAAAGCGACGCCCAGGCCCTTTCCCTGCCAGCTTGCATCGACAGCCAAGCGGCCAAGTACGGCCATGGGCACGGGATCGGGCATATTACGCCGGATCGAACCGGGCGCATCCGCCAGGTCAAGTCCGCCTGATGAAAGGCAATAGTAACCAACAACGCGCGCGCTTTCTGCAATCACATAGGTTCTGGACGCCCCGCTGACTTGATTGGCGCGCGCCCGCCGTCGAAGCCATTGATCCAGGCTGTCGGTCCCGCTTTGAAAAAGGTCGAGTTCGTGACTATCGGCAAGAAGGGCTGGTGCCGATAGCATCAGTCCCGCCAAGGCTTAGGCGCATTCATCAGACGGGCAAATCCCTCGCCGCTCGGTGGCCGATCGAGGATATCGAGATAATGCTGATAGCTTTCGGCATCGACCTTGACGAGCGTCTGGTCGAGCAGCGTGTCTTCGGCTGCACGATAAGCGGCGTCGATCATGAAGTCGGAGCGGGTCTTGCCGCGTATCTTCGCGGCGCGGTCGATCAGGATGCGGACATCCTCGCGGATGCGCAGATTGACGGGCTTGGCGTGGGTATCCTGGTTTTTCGTGGCCATGCGGTGAATCCTTCCGCTATCGACATAGCATATTTGCATACACAATGTGTATCTAAATCTAAGATGCCAATTTGCGGCTAGGGAGGCAGGAAGGATTGCAATCGACTACGCCGAATCCGTGATTGTTGACAGACGAGGCCGCCGCCAAAAGTCCAGGCAGGCATTTTCGAGGCTGTGGTCTAGCTGACCTTGTTGCGCTCGACAGTGAGATGCGCGTAGCCCGTATCGGCAGATCGGGCGAGGTCGCCGGTCACCGGGTCGGCCCAGCGCTGGCCGATGATGGCGCCGTTCTTTGCGCCGTCGATGACATTGTCAGAGATGACGGCGCTGCCGGAGCCTTCGACGACGCTGACGACGATGCCGGTGCCTGCCTTGCGGATGACGTTTCCCGTCGCCACGACATTGCGCAGATAAGGTCCCCAGCCGAGCTGCATGCCGTAGAGCGGCGCGTTCTCGACCACATTGCCCGAAACCGTGGTGTCGGCCTCGGCGCTGATGCCGACGCCGAAGCCCGGTGGGTCGGCGGTATAAGGGCCGACCGTCGAAAGGTTGCGCACGATGTTGTTCGAGCATACGGCCATGCGGCCGCCCTCGTTGAAGTTGACGATCGAGATGCCGTTGGCGGCGCCGTCGACCAGATTGTTGCTGAGGATCGCGCCTTCGAAGGAGAATTCCGAATAGATCCCCGTCTCGCCGGAGCGCGCGCAGGTGTTGCCGGTGATCTGCAGGTTGCTGGAGCTGTTGGCGCGGATCGCCGTGAAGGCGCAATCCGAGACGACGTTGCCGGAGATGATGACATTGCCGGCGCGGAAGGCATTGATGCCGTTGCCGTTCTGGCCTGTGCCGCCGCTCCTCGCGCCGATGCGTTGCACGCGGTTGCCGCTGACGATGGTGCCGTCCTCCGCAGCCTGCCAGCGATGCACCAGAATGCCTCCATTGGCGCAGTCGGATACCGTGTTGCCCGAAATCTCCAGTCCGCCGGCCTCGACCGAATAGATGCCGGCATCCGCCGCGCCCGAAATATCGGAGCGGCCGACGCGGCCGGCGACATGCTCCAGCGCCATCCCGTTCTTGCCGCTGCCGGTGACCTGGCAATTGTCGATGGCGAGATGGGCGACGCGGCGCAGATCGAGCAATCCTTGCGTATAGTCGGCCAGCCAGCGGTTGCTGCCGTCGAGCACCAGTCCGCTGAGCTCGATATGTTCGGCCTGCTCGGCCATCATAAGATGGCCGTTGCCGCCATAGACGATGCGGGTTGCTCCGGGCACGCCCGACAGGCGCACCCGCGCCGGCAGCTTCAGGTTGGAGACGAGATAGGTGCCGGGCGGCAGGAACACCGGCGCGTCGCGGTCGCTGGCTTCAGCGAGCATCTTGGCGAAGGCCTTGCTCTGATCGTCCAGCGAGCCGGGTTGCACGCCGATTTCGATGGCGTTGATTGAGCCGCGCATCGCGGCCTTCTCGATGCCGGGCAGCATTTTCGCCGATGCCTTGCCGGCAAAGAGCCCGGCAACGGCGAGGCCTGCGGTCTGGGCAAGCAGCGTTCGTCTGTTCAACATCGGCACAGGTCCTGGCGTTTCGCCCGGTTCGTCGCAGGAATCGTGCCAAGGCATGCTCGCAGGCAAATCGCTTGTGCAGCAGCCTCACCAAGCCTAAGGTCGTTGAATGAGCAGAGCTTTCACGCGCGAAGAAGACAGCGAAAACGCCATCGCCGGAGTCGGCGAACGGCCGATCAGTTCGCACCGCAATCTGGTGACGGAGCGGGGCCTGGCGATCATCGAGGAGAACCTCGCCGAGCTGCGCGACCTGATGGCCAAAGCCGAAAGGCGCGGCGATCGCGAGCGCCTTGCGGTCGTGTCGCGCGACCTGCGCTACTGGACCGCGCGGCGCGAGAGCGCCGAGCTTTCCGTGCCGGAGCCGGGCAGCGACGTTGTCCGCTTTGGCATGGGCGTCACGCTGGAAGGCGACGACGGCAAGAAAGTGCATTGGCGCATCGTCGGCGAGGACGAGGCGAATCCGTCAAAAGGCAGTATCTCCCATGTCTCGCCGATGGCCGTGGCCTTGTTCGGCAAGAAGGTCGGCGAGGTCGTTGCCGTCAACGGCAAGGAATGGGAGATCGTCAAGCTCTCGGACAAGGTCGAGAATTAGTTCCTCAATACAGAAGTTTTGACCGGTTGGCTGGTGTGCGTTGGCAGATCCCATGCCTTGGCGATTGGCCGAGACGCCTATCGCGATCGTCATCCACGGGCGGAGCAAGGAGCGAAGCGACGCGCGCAGACCCGAGGATCCATGCCGTGACTTGGAAGCGCCGCGGCGGTCCAGAATTCTGCACCGTTGCACACTTCGGTCCAGGTAACGGCATGGATTCTAGGGTCTGCGCGCGTCGCTACGCTCCTTGCTCCGCCCTAGAATGACGAGTTTCGGGAGCCTTCAGCTCATCGCCAGCGTTTGCGCTGACTTATCCCGAACGGAGGTTGATAGCCTTGCCCGACAAGCCTGCAATCTTTCAAAATCACTGTGTTGAGGAACTAGCTGTTATCCAACGTTGAAAGCTTCCGCAGTGCAGCTTCGTATTTGTCCATGACATCGCGAGCGGCGTTCATTTGCCGCTTGTAGTTGTCGTGGCGGACTGGCCTTAGAATGAGGCCGTCGTCGGTCTCGATGATCTGCAGCTCATCGCCAACTTGAAGGTCCAAGCTGTCAAGCATTTCGCGTGGCAGCAGCAAGGCCCCCGATCCGTCCTCAAGCCTGTGGATGATCGTCTTAAACATCATCGCGCCATGGTTGTATCTATTTCCACAGGACAACCTTCCTGCCAAGTCAGCAAGCCCTCACTGATCGGCCAGCAACCGATCCATCAGCCGGTCTGCCGCCTGCGGGATGACGGTCCCCGGCGGGAAGATTTCCGCCGCCCCCGCCTTCAGCACCGCGTCATAGTCCTGCGGCGGGATGACGCCACCGGCGACGATCAGCATGTCGCCATGGCCGAGCTTCTTCAGCGCTTCCTTGAGCTCGGGGATCAGCGTCAGGTGCCCGGCCGCCAGCGACGACGCGCCGATGATATCGACATCGTGCTGCACTGCCAGCTTCGCGATCTCGTCCGGCGTCTGGAACATCGGCCCTACGGTGACGTCGAAGCCGAGATCGGCAAAGGCGCTGGCGATCACCTTCTGGCCGCGGTCGTGGCCGTCCTGTCCCATCTTGGCGACCAGGATGCGTGGCCTGGCGCCGGACTTCTTCTCGAACGCTTCGATCTTTTCCTTGAGCCGGTCGACCGCCGGATTGTCGCCAAGCGCGTCGCGATAGACGCCGGAGATGGTCTGCACCGTGGCCGCATGGCGGCCGAACACCTTCTCCAGCGCCAGCGAGATCTCGCCCACGGTTGCGTTGGCGCGCGCGGCGCGGATCGCGAATTCGAGCAGGTTCTCGCCGCTCTCGGCAGCGCCAGAGAGCGCCGCCAGCGCATCCTCGAGTGCCGCGACGTCGCGCGTGCCCTTCAGCCGCTGCAGCTTCGCCAACTGCCTGGCCTTCACCTCGGCATTGTCGATCTTCAGCACATCGACCTCGATATCGGCTTCCGGGCGATGCGCATTGACGCCGACCAGCACCTGCTCGCCGGAATCGATGCGCGCCTGCGTGCGCGCGGCAGCCTCCTCGATGCGCAGCTTCGGAATGCCTTTCTCGATCGCCGCCGCCATGCCGCCGAGGTTTTCGACCTCCTCGATATGGGCGAGCGCGCGGGCCGCCAGATCGTGCGTCAGGCGCTCGACATAGGCCGAGCCGCCCCACGGGTCGATCATGCGGGTGGTGCCGGATTCCTTCTGCAGGATGAGCTGCGTGTTGCGGGCAATGCGGGCCGAATGGTCGGTCGGCAGCGCCATCGCCTCGTCGAAGGAATTGGTGTGCAGCGACTGTGTGTGCCCCTGCGTCGCCGCCATCGCCTCGATCGTCGTGCGGGTGATGTTGTTGTAGGGGTCCTGCGCAGTCAGCGACCAGCCGGACGTCTGGCAATGGGTGCGCAGCGACAGCGAGCGCTCGTCCTTCGGCGCAAAATTCTTCTTCATCAGGCTCGACCACAAAAGCCGCGCGGCCCTGAGCTTGGCGACCTCCATGAAGAAGTTCATGCCGATCGCCCAGAAGAAGGAGAGACGGGGCGCGAAGCGGTCGATGTCGAGCCCGGCGGCGACGCCGGCGCGCGCATATTCGATGCCGTCGGCAATGGTGTAGGCGAGTTCGAGGTCGGCCGTCGCGCCCGCTTCCTGCATGTGATAGCCGGAGATCGAGATCGAGTTGAACTTCGGCATATGCCGCGAGGTGTAGGCGAAAATGTCCGACACGATCCGCATCGATGGCTTCGGCGGATAGATGTAGGTGTTGCGGACCATGAACTCCTTCAGGATGTCGTTCTGAATGGTCCCCGCCAGATGCTTCTCGGCGACGCCCTGTTCCTCCGCCGCCACGATGTACAACGCCATGATCGGCAGCACCGCGCCGTTCATCGTCATCGACACCGTCATTTCGTTGAGCGGGATGCCGTCGAACAGCTGGCGCATGTCGAGGATGGAATCGATCGCCACGCCCGCCATGCCGACATCGCCGGCGACGCGCGGATGGTCGCTGTCATAGCCGCGATGGGTTGCGAGGTCGAAGGCGACCGACAGCCCCTTCTGCCCGGCGGCGAGGTTGCGCCGGTAGAAGGCGTTGGATTCCTCTGCCGTCGAGAAGCCGGCATATTGCCGGATCGTCCAGGGCTGCTGGACATACATGGTCGGGTAGGGGCCGCGCACGAAAGGCGGCAGGCCGGGATAGGTGTCGAGATTGGCGAGGCCCTTGAGGTCGCCTTGGCCATAGAGATGCTTCACCGCGATGCCTTCCGGCGTCATCCGCTGGCCCTTGAGCTCGACCGGCGCGCGGCGCGGCTCCGACCAGCCGATCTGGCTGAAATCCGGGATCATGATCCGGCTCCGATCGACTGGTCGATGCGCACCGGAAAAAGCGGCTCGCACACGGCGACGCCTTCCGTCAGCGCCGGCCGGCGCTCGGCCGTCGATGTCTCGACCGGGCGTTCGCCCGTGGTGCGGTAAAGGGTCGTTCCGATGATGCCGCGTTCGCCTGCCCTGTAGGCTGCATTGCGCTTCGCGGCGGCGGTCTGCACCCGGTTCTGGATGTAGCCCTGCTGCAGGCTGTTGAGCACCCCGCCTTCGGCCTCGATGCGCTGGAACTCTTCCCAGGCCGCCGCGGCAAGCTCGTCGGTCAGCGCCTCGACCGCGCCAGCGCCGCTGGCCGGATCGGCGACATGATGGAGATGGCTTTCATGCGCCATGATCAGCTGCGCATTGCGGGCGACGCGGCGCGCGAAACCGGCGGGCAACCCATGTGCGATGGTGTGCGGCAGGATCGAGACCGAATCGGCGCCGCCGGCGGCTGCGGCGAAGGCGGCGATCGCGGTGCGCAGGATGTTGGTTTCCGGGTCGGCAACCGTCATCATGCGATAGGAGGTCTCGGCGTGGACGTTTGCCGTCGAGCCGGGGATCGAGCAAGCTTCCTGGATCCGCGCCCAGAGTTTGCGCAACGCCCGCACCTTGGCGATCGACAGGAACTGGTCCTGGTCGACGCTGAGCGCGAAGCCGATATAGGGCGCGGCATAGACCAGCGGCTGTCGCGCCTTCTCGAACATCCTGAGATAGGAGACGGCAGACGCCATCATCGTGCCGAGCTCCTGCGCCTCGGTGGCGCCGGCATTGTGGAAGACGCGGCCATCGGCTTCGAGCAGCGCGCCCGGCACGCCCATCGAGAAGAAATGCGCCAGCGATTGCGGCATCGATTCCTGCAGCGCCTCGATCGAGGTGCGCAGCCGCCCGGTTCCTGCGAAGATCGCCGCCGGGTCGATGCCGAAGGAGAGGTTGAGCTTCGTCGGATCGGACCGGCGCCGGGTCAGGAAGGCGAGCAACCAGTCGGCCACGGCGCGGCTCCACGGATGCGCGTCGATGCGCACCTGCACGCGGTTGAGCGGCACGCCGTCGAGCACTGTTTCCAGCGCCTCCGCGGTGCGCGGAAGACCGTAGCCGAAGGCGTTCGGCGCGCCCTCGAAAACCAGCGACAGGCCGGTCGCCCCCTGCGCTATATCCTCCAGCGCCTGGGCGCTGGCGCGGGCGATGTCGGGATCGTCGACGCGCTGGCTGACGATCCATGGCGACTTCGGATTGGTACGCACCAGCGGCTCGGCGGTCGTCGAGCGTTCGCTGAGCGGCTCGATGCGGATGCCGTCATCGGTGTGCGAAACGAGCTTCTCCTCGAAGGAGCCGCCGGCAAGCGCTTTTTCCGCCAGCGCCAGCCAGCGCTTGGCGTCCGGTTTCGGAAGGTCGACATCCCTGGTCAAGGCGCCGGCGCCCATCGCACTCCTCGTCTCTTGCCGCATCAGCCACCAGTCTAAAGCATGTCTCCCGAAAGTGGGAACCGGTTTCGGGATAAAAGACATGCGTAAAATCAAAAACCTAAAGCGCACGAGCGAATCTGAAAGATCGCGACGCGCTTTAAGGTCCTCGGACGGATATCACAATGCGACATCCGCCGCGGTCGCCTCGGCGGCCGCTAACCGATTGCCAAACATGCTCGAAATCCGCAAGCTTCGACAGCTCGATTTCGATGGTGGCCCAAATTCGATCATGGCATTGTCGCTCGACGATAGCGTTACTATACCTCGAATGAGGCTCGGGCTTTTTCGGCGGAACAGATTGCGGAGACCGGACATATGGCTGACGACACCAGTATCTTTATCGGCGCCAGCCGCAAGCCCGACGATTCCTACCAGCGCGCCGAGGAGCTGCTGCTGCGCTACGGCAACCGCCACGGATTGATCACCGGCGCCACCGGCACCGGCAAGACGGTCAGCCTGCAGGTCCTGGCCGAGGGCTTTTCCAACGCCGGCGTGCCGGTCTTCTGCGCCGATATCAAGGGCGATCTTTCCGGCATCGCCATGATGGGCGAGGCCAAGGATTTCCTGGTCAAGCGCGCCGAGCAGGTGAAGCTCGATCCTTACCGGTTCCAGGAATTCCCGGTCATCTTCTGGGACCTGTTCGGCGAGCAGGGCCATCCGATCCGCGCCACCATCTCGGAAATGGGGCCGCTGCTCATGTCACGGCTGATGAACCTCACCGAGGCGCAGGAAGGCGTGATGAACATCGCCTTCCGCATCGCCGACGAAGAGGGTCTGCTGCTGCTCGACCTCAAGGATCTGCAGGCGCTGCTCGCCAACATGGCCGATCGCGCCGACCAGCTCAGCGCCCGCTATGGCAATGTCACCAAACCGTCCGTCGGCGCCATCCAGCGCACGCTCCTGGTGCTGGAAAGCCAAGGTGCTGCGAACTTCTTCGGCGAGCCGGCGCTGCGCATTGCCGATCTCATGCGCACCACCCGTGACGGCCGCGGCGCGGTCAGCGTTTTGGCCGCCGACAAACTTATGATGAACCCCAGGCTCTACGCCACTTTCCTGCTCTGGCTGATGTCCGAACTGTTCGAGGAACTGCCGGAAGTCGGCGATCTCGAACGGCCGAAGCTGGTCTTCTTCTTCGACGAGGCGCATCTCTTGTTCGAGGACGCGCCGAAGGTGCTGATCGACCGCGTCGAGCAGGTGGTGCGGCTGATCCGTTCCAAGGGCGTCGGCGTCTATTTTGTCACCCAGAACCTGCTCGACATTCCGGAGAAGGTGCTGGCGCAGCTTGGCAACCGCGTCCAGCATGCGCTGCGCGCCTATACGCCGCGCGAGCAGCAGGCGGTGCGGACCGCGGCCGAGACCTTCCGGCCCAATCCCGATTTCGATTGCGCCACCGCCATCACCCAGCTTGCCACCGGCGAGGCGCTGGTCTCGATGCTGGAGGACAAGGGCGTGCCGGCCATGGTCCAGCGCACCTTGATCCGGCCGCCGTCCTCGCGGCTCGGCCCGATCACGCCGGACGAGCGCCGCAAGATCATCGCCGAGAGCCCCGTCGCCGGCCAGTACGACCAGGCGGTCGATCGCGAATCGGCCTTCGAGATGCTGCAGAAGAAGGCCAAGGAAGCGCAGGACGCCGAGGCGCAGGCGCAGCAGCAGAACAGCGGCGGCTCGCGCTGGACCATTCCGGGCTTCGACGATGTTTTGGGGACGAGCGGCAGGCGGTCTTCCAATCGCCAGACGGTGGCCGAGGCCGCGATCAAGTCGGTGGTGCGCTCGGTCGGCTCGTCCGTCGGCCGCGCCATCGTGCGCGGCATCCTGGGCAGCCTGGCCAGGGGGCGGTAGGAGTATCGGAGCCAAGCGGGCCTTGCCCTAAAGCATGTCTCCCGAAAGTGGGAACCGGTTTCGGGACAAAGACATGCGCAAAATCAAAAACCTAAAGCGCACGGAGCGAATCTGAAAGATCGCGACGCGCTTTAGTCGCCGCCGGGCCGCGCCGCCGCCGGGATTACGGCTTGACCCAGGAACCGGCACTTTCATCACCGGTACCGATGAAGACCTCCGACTTCGGATCGATGACCGGGGCGGGAACGATCTCCATTGTCGCCGGCTGCGTGGCAGGGCGAGCGGGACTCGCGGCGGCTTGCGCCGGCGTGGCGGAGGTCGCCGGGATGAATGACCTGATCGTCGTGACCGAGCCCAACACGGTCAGGATCGCCGCCATCGTCATTAGGTGTCGCTTCGTCATTGAAACCTCCTTTTGTGAAGCGATGACCACGATGACGTTGTGGCGCTGCAGAACGATTTCACCTTCGCGAAATCGCGTTACATCCGTAATGCGATGCAACGGGGCATGGGCAAGTCGTCGAGGTTAGCAGCGGCTTCGCAGAAAACGACATAGGCGTGCTCGCCGCGTTGCGCGAATCTGTATGGAACTGCATCGCGTCGGAGGTTGGCCTCGTTACCTCGCGACGATCAAATGTTACCCCACGACAACCAGACCGCATCAGCGGCTTCTAAACTTTTCGCGAGGGAACTTTTTCCCGGCGGAACCGCAATTTCGTGAAATACCGGCCGCCTCAAATCATGGCCTTTGACATGCTGTTGCCGGGGGCAAATGCGATAACGCCGACACCATGCGATCACGAACCATTGCGGCCGGGGAACCGAAAGCACCCTCTAAGGTTGAGCCAAGTCCGTGGGGGCAGGAGTCCGAATTGCGGCGCGATGATGATCTGCCGGCCTGGGTTTCGGAAATCCCTGCTGAGAGACGGCCCCAACTGAACGCGAAAGGCGGGCTGTCGATCAGTTGCACCCGGCTGGTGCAGCAATTCTTGAGCAAGAACTTTTCGCGAAAGCTTTCGCTGGCGGAGATGGCGGCGATATGCGAGCTGTCCCCCTATCATTTCGCCCGCGCTTTTTCCAAGACGTTCGGAGTGTCGCCGCATCAATACGTCCTCAATCTTCGCCTGGACTTTGCCGAAAGGCTGCTTGCCGACAGGCGCATGTCGATCACCGACATTGCCGATTTGAGCGGCTTCTCGAGCCAGAGCCACCTCACCACCACGATGAAGAAATATCGCAACGCCACCCCGCAGCAGGTACGAGCACGGCAGGGTCGATCGCGGACCAGTGAGTAAGGCGATGGCTAATTGCCTAATTTATCGGCAGGTTTATTTATGGGTCGGCTTATAAAAGGTATAACTAAAGTAATTTTGCGTTAACCCATGGATAGACTGCTGTATATTTTCAGATAAACAGCAATTTGTTGAAATACGCGATTCTGAAAACATGTCTTTCTCCAGCAAGTCCGGCTAATCCGGATTCTGAGGCGGCTGAGGGGACATGAGCGACGATACGGCCATCGGTCGAAGCCTTTCCGAGGAGATCGGCTACTGGCTGGAGTCGGCCTCGAGGACGCTCGAGAAACGCTACGGCAATGGCGTGCCGCTCGCCAAGCAGGACATCCTGCTCGCTCACTACCTCTACGGCCTCACCGCCGTGGTTCACGCGGGCGATGCGCCTGCCGTCCATCTGGCGGCGGTGCGGTCCTATCTCGGCCGGCTCATTCCGGACGAACGGGTCGCAAGAGCGCTCCAGTCTGTGCCGGAGGAGGGGGACTCCTGGCTTGAAAACACGCTCGATCGCGTCGAGGCGATCGGCGAGAAGCAGGGCCACGCGCTGCTCGCGCGCGGTGCCGAAATCGTCATTCCATTTTCGAGCAGAAACGCTTCGGCGGCAGGGTCGGCGGAACCTGCCGTGATCGAGCGCGACCCACCAAAGGAGGCATTCTCGCAATGAACTTCAGGCAAGGACGAACCATCCGGCGCGGATCGGCCGATTTCATCGGAAACTGGATGTTCGGCGCGGCCGACAGCCGCTCGCTCCGTCGCCGCCTCATGGTGGCGCTGCGCAAGGCGCATCGCGTGCTCGGCATGAAGCGCGAGCGGCTGGGGCATGGGATGCTCGGCGCTGGCGCAAGCCTCGCCTGCGTTGCATCGGCGGTGGCGTTGGCATTCACGACGCCGGCGCATGCGCAATATGCTGCGGGCGGCGGGTCCGCGACAACTCCCGACTCCATAGCGATCGGAAATAGCGCCTCCGCCACCAATGTCTGGTCGATAGCGCTTGGCACCCAGACCGTTTCGTCTGCGCAATACTCTGTCGCTATCGGCCTGAACGCGTCGGCCACGGGCACTGGCGGGGCGATGGCGCTGGGCATGGGCACGGTCTCGAGCGGAGTCAATTCGGTCGCGCTCGGCGTCGACGCCAGTGCCACCGGCGCCGGCGCCAGCGCCCTGGGCACCTTCTCAGTTGCTTCAGGAGGAAACGCCACCGCGGTCGGCGTCAGTTCCACGGCGAGCAACAACTATGCATTCGCCGGAGGCTGGGCGTCCAAAGCCAGCGGGCTGCGCAGCCTCGCGCTTGGGACTTCAGTGGTTTCGTCGGGGGTGGATTCCATTGCCCAAGGCACTTCCGCCAACGCGAGTAACCAGAATGCCATCGCGATCGGCTTCCAGTCGGTCGCGTCCGATATCAATTCCATCAATATCGGCGCACGCACTGTCGCGGGAACGGGTGCCCTTGCCCAGGGCGCCATCGCCCTTGGCACGGATGTGATGGCATCTCAACAAAACACCGTTGCCATAGGCATCCTAACCAAAGCAACCGGCACGAGCGCCACGGCGATGGGCAACACCGCCAGCGCCTGGGGTAATCAGTCCATCGCATTCGGCGTCGGCGCGCAGGCGGGCGTTCAGGCCAACACGGCCCTGCCCAACAGCATCGCGATCGGCACCAATTCGCTCTCTTCCGGCGCTTTCGCCGTCGCGATGGGCGCCACCTCAGTTGCGAGCGGCGCCGCCAGCACGGCGATTGGCAACACGGCCGTTGCCAGCGGTGCAAACTCCTCTTCGTTCGGGTCTGGAGCGAATGCGACGGCAGACAATTCCCTTGCTGCCGGCGTCAGCGCCAGCGCCAGCGGAATCGCCAGTACCGCACTCGGCATCGGCGCCAATGCGTCGGCGGCGAGCGCCATCGCTGTCGGCAACAACGCCAAGGCCAGTTCCGCCAATGCGGTCGCGATGGGCACCAATGCAGTGGCTACCGGCGGCCAGGCGGTCTCCATCGGCGCGAACAACGTGGCCTATGGCGACGGCGCGGTCTCCATCGGCGATCCGAGCTACGCCAGCGGCACCGGCGCCTTCACCGGCGGCGCCAACAACATCGCCAACAGCGACGGCACGGCGAGCGCCACCGCCGCCAACCAGGCCGCCGGCGCGGTTGCGATCGGCAACAACAACAAGGCGATCGGACAGGGCTCCGTGGCGCTGGGCAACGGCTCCACCGCGGGTGCGGCCGGCTTCGTCGGCAACGTCGCGCTGGGCAATGGCGCCCTTGCTACGGCAAGCTCCGGCGATGTCGCGCTGGGCTCGGGCTCGGTGACTGCCGCCGCGGTCGGCACGCCGAGTGCGGTGATCAACGGCACCACCTACGCCTTCCAGGGAACCACTCCGACCTCGACGGTCAGCATCGGCGCGCCCGGCGCGGAACGCACGCTCACCAATCTAGCGGCGGGGCGGATCAGCGGGTCCTCGACCGACGCGGTCAACGGCTCGCAGCTCTTCGCGACCAACCAGGCCGTCGACAGTCTCGCCAGTACGATCACCAACATCAACAATGGCGGCGGCATCAAATATTTCCACGCCAATTCCACGCTGGCGGATTCCCAAGCGCTGGGAACGGATTCGGTCGCGATCGGCCCCAATGCCGTGGCGACCAATGCCGGCGACGTTGCGATCGGCCTGAATTCGGTGTCGGGCACTACGACCGCGGTCGGCGGCACGACGATCGGCGGCGTGAACTACACCTTCGCGGGCGGGACGCCGGCCGGTGCCTTCTCCGTCGGTTCGTTGGGCGCGGAGCGCCAGATCCAGAACGTCGCGGCCGGACAGTTGAGCGGCTCCTCGACCGATGCCGTCAACGGCTCGCAGCTCTTCGCCACCAATCAGCAGGTGACGCAAAACACCACCGACATCGCCGCCAACACCGCCGACATCACCACTCTCGGCAATACGATCAACAATTTTGCCGGCGACACCTCGACCGCCTACACCGACGCCAATGGCGACGGCATCCGCTATGTGCGTACCAACGACAGCACGCTGCCCGTCACGGATGCCTTCGCGCAAGGGGTAGGCTCCTCCGCGCTCGGCTATCAGGCAACGGCGTCCGCCGGCGATTCGCTGGCGCTCGGCCGGGGCACCCAGGCCACGATCCTTGGCGGCGTTGCGCTCGGCGCCGGCTCCGTCTCGGATCGCGCGGTAGCACCGGTATCAGGATCGATCCTCTCCGGCACCGGCCTCATTCCCTACAACACCACGGACATGACGCTTCTCGGCGCCGTCTCGGTGGGCACCTCCACCGCCTACCGCCAGATCATCAACGTGGCCGACGGCACGCAGGATCAGGACGCCGTCACGCTTCGCCAGCTGAAGGGCGCGCTGAGCTCCTTCGCGGTGACGGGGACGATGTACTTCCACGCCAATTCGACGGCTTCGGACTCGCTTGCGGTCGGCGCCGAATCGGTGGCGATCGGTCCGCGCACGACCGTCAACGGCGACAACGGCATCGGCATGGGCAACGGCGCCATCGTCCAGCAGACCGCGCCGGGCGGCATCGCCATCGGCCAGACGGCGACCGTCAACCAGGCCGACAGCATCGCCCTCGGCACCAACTCGACCGCCAATGGCGCCCAGTCCATGGCGCTCGGCGCCGGCGCCACCGCCAATGAGCCCGGCAGTGTCGCGCTCGGCGCGGGTTCGACGACGGCTGCGGCGGTCGCCACCACCGGCACGACGATCAACGGCGTCGCCTACACCTTCGCCGGCACCACGCCGACGAGCACCGTGAGCGTGGGCGACGTCGGCAAGGAGCGCACCGTCACCAATGTGGCGGCGGGGCGGATCAGCCAGACTTCGACTGACGCCATCAACGGCAGCCAGCTCTATGCGACGAACCAGGCTGTCGAAGCGGTGCAGGGAAGCGTCGGCGACCTGAACGAGTTCGCGATCCAGTATGACAAGAATGGGGACGGCTCGAAGTCGAACTCGGTGACGCTTGTCGGCGGCGACGTGAATGCGCCTGTCGTCATCCACAATGTCGGCGCCGGCACCGCCGACACCGATGCGGTCAACGTCAAGCAGCTCAATGACGGGCTGGCGCTCAACCTGACGGACTCCAAGACCTACACCAACCAGGTGGCGGCCACGACGCTGCAGCAGGCCAATGCCTATGCCGACTCCAAGCTCAGCCAGCTCAACATGGACATGGGCGAGGTTCGGAGCGAGGCGCGCCAGGCGGCCGCGATCGGCCTGGCGGCCGCTTCGCTGCGCTACGACGACCGTCCGGGCAAGCTCAGCGTCGCGGCCGGCGGCGGCTATTGGCGCGGCGAGGGAGCCGTCGCCTTTGGCGCCGGCTACACCAGCGAGGACGGCAGAGCCCGGGCAAATGTGTCCGGCACGACGGCGGGCGGCCACTGGGGTGTCGGCGCCGGCGTCAGCTTTACCATCAACTAGAGCATGATCCCGGAAAGTGTGTAGCGGTTTGCGGAAAGATCATGCGCAAACAAGAAGTCCGTTCATGACCAGGTACGTGGTCTCTGCCATCGCGATGACCTTGACCTGCCTGCTCCTGTCCGGCCCGCGCGCGGTTGGACAGGAGGCGGTCCCGTCTGCCTATAGGATAAAGCCTTCGGAAGTCGCGGTGCCTGCGAACGTGAAGCTTGGCCAATATCAACGGACCACGCGTCCGTTCGAGAACTGGACGCTGATCTGCGATGAGAACCTGCAGGCCAGGAAGAAAGTGTGCAACATCAGCCAGTCCTTCATCGACCAGGGCCAGGCGCTGATCTTCAGCTGGTCGCTGGCGGCCGACGAGAAGGGCAAGCCCTTCATGATATTGCGAACCCCCAGCCAGACTGGCGCGGGCAGCAAGCTTTCGCTGAAATTTGCCGGCCGCAAACAGCCGGTGGACGTTCAGCTGCAGGGCTGCGACGCGTCGGTCTGTGTCGGCTATGTGCCCGTGGGTCCCGTGCTGCGCGGAGAGATCGGCAAAGAGACCACCGTCCAGGTTTCCTATTCCCTGCCGTCGGGAGCGACCGTCAGTCTCGATGCGCCGTTCAAGGGGCTCAAGACCGCGCTGTCGGCCATCAACTAGAAAGACTTGAGAGATGACACGCCAATCCATCGAGGACAGAATCCTGACGCGCTCCCAGCCCGTTCCGCTGCCGGAGCCGCCGGCAAGCCCGCCGCCGGGGCGTTCGTCCATCGGTCGGCTGGTGCGAAACACGGCGCTGCTCGGCGCGTTCGCCGTGCTGGTCGCGGCGGCGGTCGTCCTGTCGTTCCGCTTCTCACCCGCGCTCGGGACGCTCGTCGCTGGCACGGCATCGGCACAGGCGCAAGCGCCTGCCGCCCAAGGCAAGCCCACAGAAGCCAAGCCCGCCGAGACCAAGCCCGCGCCAGCGGATGGCGCGGCGAGCAAGAACCCGTTTCAGGCGCATGTGAGCCAGGCAGGCGTCCGCACCTGCGCCAATCTCTTTGCCACGCTCGGACAGGCTCTGACCGCGGGATCGACCTATGCGGTGCAGACGCAGTGGGACAACACGTCGCCCGATACGCATGCCGTGCAGGCAGTCGCCGGGATGAGCTATGACCTGCCGGACTATAAGACGCAGGCAGCCGGCGTCGTCTTTGCCTCGCCCGTCGGCCAGACCTGCGAGGGCGGCTTCGTGCGGGTGGCGCCTTTCCAGAAGTCTTGCCAGGAAGTCGCCGGAACGCTCCCGAAGGGCAGCGTCCTGGCGGACAATCTTTCGAACACGATGCTCTTCAACCTGGCCAACAATGGCGGCCAGGCCCTTTTGGTCCCCACCGGCAACACCTGCATCGTGGTCTCGGTCGCCCGCATGGGCGGCTAGAGAGCCGCGGTGGATTGTCGGATAGCTACAACCTGGAGCACGAAAATGCTGATCAATCACCGCCTTTCGTTTCCGCTGCTTGCGGCCTTGGTTGGGCTTACGATTGCGGGCCATGCGGCGGACCTGGTGGCGCCGCCGCCGGCGCCGACAGGCGAGGAAAAGGGCATCTGGGGCGCGATCGCCTATTCGCCGGATGACGGCCGTCACGGCTTCTTCTGGGGCGCTGACAAGCGCGACGAGGCGGAGGACATTGCGCTCAAGCATTGCGAGAATGCCGATGGCGCCGGCTGCAGGGTGGTCGAGGTGTTCCGCAACCATCGCCATTGGGACGATGACGACGGCACCGGCTTTCCCTACGAGCACTGCGCGGCCCTCTCGGTCGGCAAGAGCCGTGGCGCGGCAACCCCGTTCTGGGCTGCCGCGTCGGCCACGACCCGCCGCGAAGCGGAGGACAAGGCCACGGCGCAATGCGGAGGCGAGGGGAAGGAGTGCAAGATCCGCGAATGGGTCTGCACCTGACAACGGATGCCCACCCGCCCCGGCAGATCCGTCTGAGGGATGTTCAAGGCAGCCGCTCTCGCGCCTGCGACTGCCGCGCTTGATCCGCGCTCCAGGCGCTGATCGCCTGGACGGCGCCCAGCCACAGCAAAGGCACGATTTCGATGACCACCCGGTGCTCCACCAGACGCCCGAACAGCACGGTGGACAAGAGAAACGGTATGCCGAACAACAGCAGCGTCCGTTTCAGCACCGGGTCGAGATACCGGTGCAGCAGCAGAATGGGCAGGTAAAGACCGGCGCCGAAGCGAGCGAGATAGGTCAACAGATAGAGGGGATTGGTGAACAGCCCGAGATTATCCGTCAGATGGATCTCGTAGTTGGTCCCCGGGATGCTGGCATAGGGATTGGGGAGACCCGGAACGAACCATCTGATGGCGGCCTGGATCACGACGAAAATGATCACCTGCGCCGCCAGCACCGTCGCAATTGTGCGGCGCTCGAGCACCCCCCAGCACACGGCAAGGAAGGCCGGCAGCAAGAACATGGTGGTCTCGCGGTTCACGGTGGCAAGCGCGAACAGGCCGAGATAGGCCATCAACCTGCCTGTTTCGGGCGCCTGGACGAAGCGTGCGAGACAGAGCACGAGCGCCAGCGTGAAGACCGCCGCCGGCAGGTCGTAGACATAGCGGAAAAACGGTACCGTCTGCCATTTCCCCAATTCAAGGACGCCGCCGTCGACCCCCAATATCGAGTGGACTTCAAGGTCGGGCACGATCAGATGCAGCGCAACCGGAACCGTGATCGTCAGCGCCAGAATCCCGCTGACGAGATCCGAGGTCTCGATGCGGAACACCCGAAGCGCTTGACGCGCCACGACGACCAGCAGCATCCAGGCGGCGACTTCGGCCGCGGCGAACAAGAGGTCCACATCGAACCAGGGCGTGACGCGCATGATCGCGTGGACGATGAGCGGCAGCAGCACCCGGCCCTGAAATGGCGCCGCCGCGATGAAGTCGGCCATTAGGGCCGGACTGGCGATCCACCAGACGGTCGTCGAAGCATAGTGGAACGTGGTGAGCAGGACCGCGTAGCACAGCAACGCCACGAACCACGCCAGCCGCATGACGCGGGTACTGGTGCCGATCGACGCGTTTGTTGAGACTGCCAGGACCACGGGCACCTCCGGGATTTGTCGATTGTTTGGCCCGCCCACGGAAATCAGCCCGATTTTCACCAACCCCTATCGCGAGGGTGGGTTCAATCACTCATCCGGACCAAGAGTCGCATTCTGTGAGGGAGAAGAGGCCGCTGTACGAAATTGAAGGAGCTAGGGCCCTGCACAATTTCTCAAGGCAGCACCGAGGCGGCCTGCCGATTATCTCTCGCGTGTGCTTCGTTCCACAGTTGCTCACAGCTTCCACGCAGAAAAAAATCAATAATAATCAATAGTTTATGTACTATGCCACCTAAAATTCAGGATTGAAGTGATCTCACTCGATGCTGTCGCAATTCCGCCATGTGATCACAATATGTGACAATCCGACTTGGGTCGTGACCAACAAAGGGGCGTTGCGTGGGGCGGGTTTTTTGGCTCGTTTTCTTGAATCTGTCGTGTCTGGGCATTCTATTAAATCTTCCTCCAGCTGATCCGCGTGGCTCCACGCTAGCGGCGTCTGCCGCGCCGATTCAGCCGCCGGCTACGTCGCCGGAAGAGGCCTCGAAAGCTCCCGCCGCAGTCGGTTCGGCCAAAGAGGACGTCATGCCTTTGCGCGTGCTCGGCACCGAGATGATGAATCAGGTCACCGGCAAGAATTCCCGGAACGACACGGCTGCGCGCTGGGGCGTTTACGGGACCGACCTCGGTCACATGTTCTGGCATCGGAACCAGCTCTATATGGTCTTCGGCGATACTTTCGGGCGAGGTGGCTTCGGCGGCAGCAACTGGCGCAGCAACGTCATGGCCCGGATCGCCGACCCGGACCCGCGCCACGGCTTTCCGTTCGAATCCATGGTCACTGGGCCGGACGGCGCAGCGAAAGAGCTGATCCGCTCCCGCAAGATCGACGGCGACGAGAAAACCGTCATCCCGACCCAGGGCATTTCGCTTGGGGGGCGCATATATCTCCACTACATGTCAGTCAGGCATTGGGGTTTGACGGGCGGCAACTGGACGGTCGGCCATTCGGGCCTCGCCTATTCCGATGACGACGGACAGACATGGGCGACGCCGGCCGGGGCTACATGGCGCGAGGCCTGCGGTTTCGAGCAGGTTGCGTTCGTCACGGCGGACGGCTTTCTCTACAGCTTCGGCATCCCTGAAGGGCGCTTCGGCGGCGTGCGGCTGCGCCGGGTGGCGCGTGAGCATATCCTCACGCCCGATGCCTATGAATACTGGGACGGCACGAAGTGGGAGGCCGATCCGAAATCCGCGACGGTCGTCGTGCCTGCGCCGGCGGGCGAGCTCTCCGTCGCCTGGAGCGAGCCTCACCGCCGTTGGCTGATGATGTATCTCGATGAGAACCGGCGAGCCGTGGTGCTGCGCACCGCCCCGGCGCTGACCGGCCCCTGGAGCGATGCCCAGGTGGTGTTGACCGCGGATCAATATCCGGGTCTCTACGCGCCCTACATCGTGCCGGGGACCGAGATCGATGGCGATCTCTACTACACGATGTCCCAATGGGGGCCCTATAACGTCTTCCTGATGCATACGAGCCTCGAGCCGGCCGCCCCGGCTGTCGTCTCGGACGACGGTCCGGTCGCGCCGGCGGGCACCCCGGTGACGCCGGTCAGTGCCGCGAATTGACCCGGCCGGCCCGCTCCTTGTGGACTTTTGCGCGCGATGCCGACAGTGCGGCGGTAAGGGTACCTGGCCGCGTGACCTTCTTCGCACGGTGAAGTCTGTCCGGTTCACGAATGTGTTAGGACGGGCAGCGCACGGCGTGTGGATCCTCGGTAACAGAGCATATCAACTTATTAAAATCGATAACTTTTCCGGCCTGAACCATGGGGCGCGCCCAGGCTTGGGTGGTCGGCCGATGACCGGGCGCTAGATGTAAAGCCGGAACCGGACCGCGGCGGGCGGCATTCAGTATCGTCGCTTGTTGTCCACGCCGGATTGTCAAGCTCTTGGGATCGGGGGGCAGCGAGGATCGCTGTGGACGATCCAGGAGACATCGTAAACGGACGAACCCGTCCTTGCGCTCTCCCTGGTCAAGCCATCCTCAAATTAAGGAGGCCAAGGTATGAGGAGGTTCATCGCCTCGATCTGCTTCGTGTTGGCACTGACCGTTCCGACAGTTGCTTTCGCCTATGTCGGACCGGGAGCAGGCCTGGGTCTGCTAGGCGCCCTCTGGGCGCTCATCGCCGCGCTGGCAACGGCTCTTTCGTTCATCATCGCCTGGCCGTTTCGCAAGGCGTTGAAGCGCAGGCGTGCCTCGCGCGGGATGGAGCCGGCTGAAAAGCGCGCCGATCCCGCCCACCGGAACGAACGCGAAGGCTCGCGCGACGAAACCGGTCGCTGAGGCGGTCCGATGGGTCTCCTGGACATGCTCTCGCCGGTCCTCTCGGCGCTGGACAATTGGCTTACGCCCGTCCTGCCGTCATCGGCCAGGCTGGTGCTCTGGGCAGCGCTTGGGGCTTTTCTTTGCATGGAGCTATATCGGGTTCTCTCGCCGCAAAAGCGTATTGCGGAGATCAAGCTGGCTTATGCGCGGACACAGCAGAGCGTCGCCGACTTCGAAGGCGAGTTCCAGGAAGCCTGGCCCCTTCTTCGCCGGATGCTGGCGCTGGCGCTGCGACGCGTGGCGCTGGTGTTTCCGGCAACCATCGCCGCTTCGCTGCCTTTGCTGCTCATCGTCGTCTGGCTCGACAGCCGCTACGGTGACGTCTACCCGCCGCCGGACGCCTCGGTTGGCGTCAAGGTGTCCGGCGACTTCAAGGGACGCTGGGTGAACGGCAGCAATGGCGTGCCGCACGCGCAGATCGTCGACCGGGCAGGCTCGGCAATCGCCGACGTGCCGGTGACACAGGCGGTTTCGGTCATCCAGAAATGGCGCTGGTGGAACGTGTTGATCGGCAATCCCGCCGGCTATCTGCCGGAGGACTTGCCGTTCGACAGGATCGACCTTGGGCTGCCGCGGCAGCAGGTTCTTGGCGTCGGTCCTGCCTGGCTGCGCGGCTGGGAAGGCATCTTCTTCGCGGCGACGATCCTCGTTGCCCTGATGCTCAAGAGCGTGCGCGGCATCGCATGACCGGGACCAGGCGCACGACCAAGCGACGCGGCCGGGCGGCGAGCCTGGAAGTCGATGCCTGGACGGACGCGATCGGCCGGCTCCTGGAGCGCTTTCCGCGTTTCTGGATCAAGGTGGGGAACTGGGAAACGCGGCTGCTTGCCGAGCAGCTCGATCATACCAGCGTGAGCCGGCCGATCTATATTGCCGGCCTTGCCCGATCGGGCAGCACCATCCTGCTCGAATTGCTTGCCAGCCATCCCGACACGGCGAGCCATCGCTATCGCGATTTTCCCCTGGTGCCTGCGCTTATGGCGTGGAACTGGTTCGTCGACCGCGCCGGGCGCACGGAGCAGCTTGCCGTCGAGCGTGCGCATCGCGACCGCATCAAGGTGACGCCGGAGAGCCCCGAGGCCTTGGAGGAGATCGTCTGGATGGCGTTCTTCTCGAAGCTGCACGATCCGTCGACGAATGCGGTCCTGGACGAAGCTGCGCGCCATCCCTGCTTCGAAGCCTTTTACCGGGATCATATCCGCAAGCTGCTCCTGCTGCGCGACGCCAGCCGCTATCTCGCCAAGGGCAACTACAATGTCACGCGCTTGCGCTATCTGAGGAAACTGTTTCCCGACGCCCGCTTCATCGTGCCCATCCGCGACCCGACCTGGCACATCGCATCGCTGATGAAGCAGCACAGGCTTTTTTCCGACGCGGAGGGCAAGGACCGGCGGGTTGTCAGCCACATGCGGCGCAGCGGACATTTCGAGTTCGGATTGAACCGTGTACCGGTCAATGTCGATGGCAGCAGGACGTCCGGCGAGATCGTCAGGCTCTGGAAAAGCGGCAGGGATGTCGCGGGATGGGCGGCCTACTGGGCCTCGGTCTACGGCTATGTGGCGGCGGTGCTGGATGATCCGGCCATGGCCGGGAGCATTCTCGTCGTCCGCTACGAGGATCTTTGCAGCGATCCCGCCGCAACGCTCTCGACGATACTCGACCACTGCGAGCTTGATGACCGCGGGCTTGCGCAGGCGGCGCGAGCGACCGTCAGCTTCCCGGCCTATTACGAACCATCGTTCACACAAGCCGAGCGCAACGAGATCCGCAGCCGCACGGCGGCAGTGGCTGGGCGCTTCGGATATGGATAAGCGCAAGGGAATGCCGATGGAGAAAATCGGATCCACACTCTTCGTGTTGATGATCGCCTTCCTCGCCTTCGTGGCGGGGGCGATGGCGGTCTTCGGCCGGGTATATCCGTCGGAATTTCTTCGCGACGCCTATCGGGCTGGCGAAGCCCTGGTCCTGCAGCGGCAAATCATCGAAAATCCCGTTCTGGCCAATCTTTACCAGCCGGCCCGCACCCCGGCCCGCGGCGTCACCATCTATGACCCGAAGCGTGCCGCACCTGGATACACGCTCTACACGTCCGGAGACGACAATGTGGCGCGTCTCATCGCGATGGACGGGCGCGTGGTGCACGAGTGGCGACGCCCGTTCAGCGACGTCGCCAAGAACGGCGCATTCGGCAGGAAGGCGCAGCCCGATTCGCTCGTCTATATGGACAGGGCCGTCGTCTTTCCGAACGGCGATCTTCTGGTCATCTATATTTCGTCCGCCGATACCCCCTGGGGCTACGGCATGGTCAAGCTCGACAAGGATTCCAATGTGATCTGGAGCTACCTTGCTCCCGTCCATCACGACCTTGCCGTCGCGCCGGACAATCGCATCTACACGCTCGCCAACGAATTCGACTTCAACCCAGTTGGAGCAGCACCGCAGCTCGACCGCCCCCACCTCAAGGATTTCGTGGTCGTTCTCTCGCCGGACGGAAAGGAGATCCGGAAAGTATCGCTGACGGACGCCTTCCTGCGCTCACCCTATTTCTCGCTTATGGCGATCCTTCCCTATTTCGCTCTCGCCGATCCGCTCCATCCCAACACGGTCGAATATGTCGACGCCGACAAGGCGAAGAACTTTCCGTTCGCCGAGCAGGGCGACGTGCTGGTTTCCTTCCGCGACATGTCGCTCATCGCGGTCCTTTCCATGAAGACCGGCGAGATCACATGGGCGACGCGCGGCCCGTGGCTCGGACAGCACGACCCGAGGATCCTGCCGAACGGCGATATTCTGCTTTTCGACAATCTCGGCGGCATCAGGCACGGCAACAATTCAAGGGTGATCGAGTACGACCCGCGCACATCGAGCGTGAAATGGAGCTATGCTGGCAGCGCCCAGCATCCGTTCTCCAGCGCGCTGCGCTCCGATGCCCAGCGCCTTGGCAATGGCAACACGCTGATCACCGAATCCGACGGCGGCCGCATTTTCGAAGTGACACCCGCGGGTGATCTCGTCTGGGAGTTCGTCAATCCGATCCGTCGAGGCCTCCAGGACGAGCTTATTCCGATCGTCAACGGCGGCGAGCGGATCGATCCCGCGATGTTCGAGCCCGCGTTTCGCAAAACGCTCGAAGAGGAACCGCGCCAGGCATCACGCTAAGGTCGTCACAGCTTCAACGCCTTGAAGACGCGGCGAGGCATCAGGCGGATCGCCAGCATGATCCAGCGCCAGAATGACGGCACATAGACGACGTCCTTGCCCCTGAGGATGGCGTGATGGATGCGCCTGGCGACGGTGTCGGGCTGGGACCAGAGCAGGCCCTTCTCGAACGCCGCCGTCATCGGGGTGTCGACAAAGCCGGGCCTGATCGTGGTCACGCCGACACCCGCCTTGTAGAGCCGCTGCCGCAAGCCCTCCAGGAACGTGTCGACCGCCGCCTTGGCCGCCCCGTAAACGTAATTGCTCTGCCGTCCGCGATCGGCAGCCACCGAGGTGACGACGGCGATCCGGCCGGATCCCTTGCGTTCCATCAGCTCCGACAGGCGAGTGAGCAATGCCACGGTGCTGACGGCGTTCGTCTGGATCTCCTGTACCGTCAGCCTGGCCGATGCCTGGCAAAGCTGCTGGTCGGGCAAGGTGCCGTGCGCCACCAGCGCCACGTCGATGCCACCCAGAGCCTGCTCCGCCTGTGTCAGCACCGCGCGGTGCCGGTCGAGCTCGTTGATGTCGAGGACCTCGCATCCCGCGATCTCGGCGCCGCGCACGGCGAGGTCGTCGGCCGCCGCCTCGAGCCTGGCCTTGCGCCTTGCGACGAGGAACAACCTGTCGCCGTCATCCGCAAAGAGACGGGCCGTCGCCTCGGCGATCGCCGAGGTCGCTCCGATGATCAGAACCCTATGCATTGGCTGCCCCCTGTCGCGTGTCGCCGGAAGTCACGCGTCGCCAGAAGTCGGACGTGAAAGCGGGATCGCGATAGCGCTCGAAGCGATGCAGCGCCGGATACCCGCGCTCGAAGATCCTTGCCTTCATGCGGGCATCCTTGGCCGGGTAGACGGCGCCGCCCGCCTCGTCGGTGATCTCGTCCAGCGTATCGAGCAGGGCGAGCGTCGAGCGGCCGCGATCCGGAAAATCGAAGGCAAGCGTCGTTCCCGGTCTCGAGAAGGACAGCCAGCCCGGCGGCCTGCGGTTGCCGAAGACCTTCAGCACGGAGAGGAACGATCCTTCCCTGGCCCGCGCCACCCGGGCGATGATCTCGCCGATCGCGACCTCCGCCTGATCCTGCGGGATGACGCACTGATACTGGTAGAAACCCTTGCGGCCGAACAGCCGGTTCCAGTTCGGCACGGCATCGAGCGGATAGAAGAACGGCTCGTAATGGACGATGGCGCGCTTGCGGCGCGGCCGTCGGTAGACGGCCGTGTTGAACAGGCCGACCGCGGCCCTCGGCAGCAGCGAGACCGGGGGCGTGAACGGCAATCCCGGCTTGCGGCGGGAAGGCGCGGCGGCATGATGCCCGGCTGCGTGGTTGCCGCGGAAGAACAGCCCGCGGGCGCCGCCCGGCCCGGGTGCGAGGGAATCGATCCACGCGACCGTATATTCATAGGCGTTGTGCGAGGCGCTGCTGAGTTCCAGGAATTCCTCGACGCGCGAGAAGCGCAGGCTCTCCACCTCAATCGCTGGCCCATCGATCCGCTTGAGCGCAATCTCGGCCCAAAGAATGACGCCGGTGAGTCCGAGCCCGCCGATGGTCGCCCCGAACCAGTCGGCATTCTCGCGCGGTGAGCACAGGAGCCGGCTGCCGTCGGAACGCAGGAGCTCGAAGCGCCGCACGTGATGGCCGAAGCTTCCGGCCCAATGATGGTTCTTGCCGTGAACGTCGTTGGCGATGGCTCCGCCGACCGTCACCTGCTGGGTGCCCGGCGTCACCGGGAGAAACCAGCCCTTCGGGACGAAACGGCCAAGGATGTCGGACAGGAGAACGCCGGTTTCGCAGCGCAGGACGCCCGTGTCGGCCTCGAAGGAGATGAAGCGGTCGAGGCCGCGAAGATCGACGAGCGTGCCGCCGCTGTTCAGGCAGCTGTCGCCGTAGCTGCGCCCGTTGCCATAGGGCAGGAATGGACCGCCGCCTTCCTGAAGTTGTTCGTCGCGCCAATGCAGCCGGACCGCGCCTTGCGTGCCAGTCGCCGGCGGCCGCCCCCACGACCGGTATCGACCGTCGCGTCCCATCACATCGCCAGCCAGATAACGCCGCCGCCCAGGACGGCGAACGCCAGGCTGACACGGTCGCGCGCTGCGAAGACCAGCGGGTCGCTGCGCATCTCGCCGCGGCAGGTCTTGAGCCAGATCCGCGTCACCCAAAAAATGAGAAGGGGCACGAAAACCCAAAGAAGGCCGGGACGCGCATAGGCGATGAGGACCTGCGGTGTGCTGAGATAGAGGGCAAGCACGAGGGCCGCGACGTAGCCCGCTCCCACCCCCATGCTGTTGAGCATCTGCAGGTCGGCAAGCAGATAGCCCCGGCCCAAGCTCGCCTTTTTGCCGTGCTCCTGCATCAGCAACAGTTCGGCGCAGCGTTTGGCGAATGCCAGGCTGAGGAAGATGAAGATGGAGAAGGTCAGCAGCCACTGGGAAAGCGGGATACTTGCCGCCGCGCCACCAGCGAAAATCCTTGTCGTGTAGAGCAGGGCGAGCGTCACGACGTCGACCGCCTCCAGGCGCTTCAGGAAAAACGTATAGGCGAGCGTGACCGCATAGTAGACCGCCAGCACTGCGCCGAACTTCCAGGGCAGGAATGAGCTCAGCACCGCCGATCCCGCCAGCAATGCCGGGATAAGCACGAACCCATGCGCGATCGGGAGGCGGCCGGAGGCAAAGGGCCGGCGGCGCTTCTCGGGATGGCGGCGATCGTCCTCGATATCGACGATATCGTTGAGCAGATAGACGCTCGAGGCGCAAAGGCTGAAGGCGAAGAAGCCGGTCAGGAGCGCAACAAGCGCCTCGGTGTCGGTAAATCTCAAGGCGGCGATCAACGGCGTGAAGAGAAGCAGGTTCTTCAGCCATTGATGCAGGCGCAAGGCTTGAACATAAACGGCAAGCGTCGGCTTCCTGCGCGGAAACACCTCATCCACATGAGCGTGGGCAAATGCCCAGTTGACCGTGCGCGGCGATGCATTCACCACCGTCGCAAATCGCGCGGCGCGCCAGATCGGAAAGTCCGCCGCCGCATTCCCGGCATAGTCGAACCCATCGGTGCCAAAGCGGTCGCGCAGGGCGGCGAGTTTGTCATGGCTCGTCAAGTTGCGCTTTCCGTCGCTGGCAAAAACCTCCTCGAACAGGCCGAGCTGATGCGCGATCTCATGAGCAAGGGATTCGTGCGCGCCGGTGGCGAGAACGAGCCTCCGGCCGCGGGCTTTCTCCCGTTTCAGATGTTCGACGAGCGGCCGGTTGAAAGGCAGGGCCGAGAGGTCAAGCGCCACCCTTTTTGTGACTTGCGCCTTGAAGGCGGCCTTGCCGCCCATGAGCCACAGGGGCAAAAGCAGGATCGACAGGAACGACCGCTTCACCAGCGCGATGACGGACTCCACCAAAAGGTTGCTGTGGATCAGCGTACCGTCGAGGTCGACGACAAGGGGGACCGACGATTTCGTGGCATGCGGTGGTTCATCGGCCTTTGGGATCGCTTGGAGACGCTGCATAAGGGCTCTTTCTCTCTGACGTGTGCCCCGAACCTGCCGCTATCGGCCCGGGAAAGGCTTCGATAGCTGACCAGGCGCCCAATCCGAGCGCCACCGCGAACCAGAGCGTGGCGAGTCGAACGATGGTGGTCGTTGCAACGGCCTCGGGAGCCGTTGCACCGGCGTAAGCAAGAAAAGAAATCATGACGATTTCGGTGCTGCCCAGCCCGCCGGGCAGGAAGGACAACGCACCGGCAAGCATGGCCACGGCATAGATTCCGATTGCGGCCAGCGGTCCGATATTGAGGCCGAGTTCCTTGGCCACGATGTATGTGCCGAAGCCTTCCGCGCCCCAGGCCAGGAGGCCCAGAAGCGTTCCGATGATGGCAAGCCGGAACGTCATCATGGATCGCACGTCGCGAAGGAATGTCGTTGCGGCATTGGTCAGGGACGGAATGAGCCGTCCGGGCAAGAACCCGGAAAGCCGTTCGAGGCGCGCGATCGTGGCGGGATGCTGGGCGACGATCAGCGCCGCCACCAGCGCCGCGCCGAGAAGGCCGAACGAGCGGGTAACGGCACCGCCGGAGGTAACGATGAACATCGCGAGCACGCCGATCGCGACCAGGTCGAGCAGGCGCTCGTTGTAAAGGGCGGCCAGGCAACGCCTGGGGCTGATGCCGAACGGCCTGAGATACAAGGTTCGCAGGGCTTCGCCGACTTTTCCCGGCGTCGTCGTCAGCGCAAATCCCGTCAGGTAGATCAGGAAATGCCGCGATGCCGGCAGCGCGTTCGAAGAAGATGAAAGCATCAGCGACCAGCGCCAGAACCTGAGCGCATAGTTCACCAGGGACAGTGCGAGAACGATGGCCAGGACGCGCAAGTCGATCGCGGCCATGCTGGCCATGACGTCACCGAGGCCGACGCTTGAGGAAAGCATCAGGTACGCAGCAAGAAAAATGATGATCGTTGGGACAAGGAGACTTCTCGCTCGAAATGTGTTTCTGCCCTGTTCGCTACTCAGCATATGCACGCGCTCCGGAACTCGGCGGTTTTCGTGTGCGGATCTTTATGGAAGCGAACTTCCGGAATCCGGCCGGACTTTGCACCCGGTGTTTGGTCGGAGGTTCGTCTCCGGGCCAGGGGCGATGACCGTCTTTCTGATTTTTGCGGTCGGCTATGGCCTGTGCCTCGACACAGGCTTCGGTGAGAACGCAGCAGATTCTGCAAAGTTCCGGACGGTGCTGGCGACTTTATCTCGGCAGGGCAAAATCAGAGGGCAGGGCGCTTGGCTATGGCGAGGCCGATGCCGAGCGCGATCATCGCGCCGCCTGAGGCCTCTCGCAGGCGGCGTATCACACCGCCACGCCCGGCCGCGCCTTCCCTGATGCGGCCCGCCGCAAAAGCGACGACGACATCGGCGAGGGTGTTGAGCGTTACCGATACGAAGCCAAGGGCCATGAACTGCAGGGCGACGTGGCCGGCGCTGAGGTTCACGAACTGCGGAATGAAGGCCAGGAAGAAGGCCGCTGTCTTCGGGTTCAACGCCTCGACCAGCACCCCTTCGCGAAACGCGCGCCGGGCGCCGACCGCGGGCGCCGGAGTGCCGCCGTCCAGCATTGTCTCTGCCTCGCGGCGGGCGGCCTGAAAGGTACGAAAGCCAAGCCAGACGAGGTAGGCGGCGCCGATCAACTTCAGTACCGTGAACAGTTGCGCGCTTGCGAGCACGAGGGCGGAGACACCCAGGCTGCCGGCCAGCACATGGACCATGCCGCCCAGGCCCGTCCCGAAACTGGAGGCGATGCCTTCCGCGCGTCCGCCGGCGAGTGCGCGCGCGGCGACGTAGAAGATGCCTGGACCAGGCGTGATGGCGAGCAGCAACGCCGCGGCGAAGTACAAGGCGAACTGGGTCAAATCCGGCATGATGGGCTCAGGACTGCAGAGTTGGAGCGGGCGGGCTCACGACGGGATGAGAGGGGCGACCTCACGGTCGGAAGGCCGATCGCTCGCCGCGAGACCAGATGCGACACCGGCGCGGTCGGCCGCGTTGCGGTTTTGGCTCATCTTGCGCTTGCCTTCGAGCCTCGTGATCGGCATGCGCAGGCCGACTATCCCCTTTAATTGCGCCTGGATGAAATCCATTGGCGCATCCGATACGGCCCAGGACGAGGCGAGCCCGCCTTCATGCAGATTGGTCAGGCGTGTGACCACGTCGAGCAGCCTGTCGGCATCCTCGAAGAACTCGACCGGTCCATAGGCGTGGACGGCGACATAGTTCCAGGTCGGCACCACCTTTCCGGTTTCCTGCTTGGTCTGGTACCAGGCCGGCGTCACATAGGCGTCCGGCCCCATGAAGATCGCCAGGCCTTCGCCAAGCGGCGGAGCGCGCCACTGCGGATTTGCCTTCGCGACATGGCCATAGATCACGCCATGCTCGCCCTCTGTCTCGTCGAGGAAAAGCGGCAATGGCGTCGCCAGCGGTCCTTCCGCCGTGGCGGTGACCAGAGTCGCCAGTCGCGCCGCGCGGATCGTTGCGCTCAGGCTCTCATGATCGTCGTCGCGGAAGGCGGGCGGGATGTACATGGCGAAACTCCTTGCGTTGCAGGAAAAGATGCCCGAAAGCTGGCTTGCTTGGAACATCCAGTTTTGAAGGGTTTCAGTGGTCCAGTTGGAACAGGATGGTGTGGCGCGCCGGATCATCGCGGCGATCAAGGCACAGATCCACAGCGGCGCCTACCGGCCCGGTGACCGTTTGCCGTCGACGCGGGCCTTCGCCGTCGAATGGGGGGCGTCTCGAACCGCGGTGACGGCGGCCTACAACCAGCTCGACGCCGAAGGCTATCTGATCATCGGGCAGGGGGCACGTGCGATCGTGGCTCCGGGACTGGAGACAGCGTCAGTGGAGTCGCCCGTCACGACTGCTTCGGCCCGAAACATTTCCGCGTTCGCCCGGCGTCTGCTCACTCTGCCTCCGCCGGCGGAACAGCAACCGGCCAGAGTCGCGGATTTCCGCTATGGCGACCTGTCAGGGGCGGACTTCCCTGTGCTGGCCTGGCGGCGGGCGTCAAGCAAGGCCATTCTCCGGCGCGGCGCTCGGCTGCGTTATGGCGACCCGCAGGGATCCTTTGCTCTCCGGAGTGCGCTTCAAACCTATCTCTGGCGCGCCCGCAGCATCAGCTGCACGCCTGACCAGATCGTCATCGTCAACGGCTCGCAGCAAGGGCTCGACCTCTGCGCGCGGCTGCTGCTCGATCCCGGCGATCCGTTCGTGATCGAGAACCCGGGCTATCTGCTCGCCCGTCATGCCTTTGTTGCGGCGGGAGGCATTGCTGTGCCCGTTGCGGTCGACGCGGACGGGCTAAGAACGGATGCGCTGCCGCCGGCCCGTCTGGCCTATGTCACGCCGTCGCACCAGTTTCCGCTCGGCGGCGTGCTGTCGGCGACGCGGCGGCGTTCGCTTCTGGCTTGGGCCACCGGCACGGGGGCCTATGTTGTGGAGGACGACTATGACGGTGAATACCGTCACGATATTACCCCCATCCCGCCTCTGCAGACTCTCGACGCAAACTCCGTCATCTATGTCGGCACGCTGTCCAAGACGCTCTCGCCCACCTTGCGGCTCGGCTATCTCGTCGTGCCCGCCAGCCTGCGCCGGGCGTTCAGCGAGGCGAAGCGCCTGACTGATCGGCATGCCCCGACGCTGGAACAGGACGTGCTGGCCGACCTTTTGGCGAGCGGCGCTTACGAGCGTCATGTCCGCAGCATCCGCAGGAAGAACGCCGAGCGCAGGGAAGTCCTGCTGCAGGCGCTGGCCGATCATCTGGGTCCGAAGGTCGCGGTCGCTGGGGCCGACACCGGATTGCATGTCGTTGCCTGGGTGAACGGCATCGCCGCCGAACGCGAGCCGGAGATCATCGCGGCCGCGCGGGATGTCGGGATCGGCCTCTATCCGGTGTCGCCGCTCTATGACCCGACCGCGCCGCGACCTGCAACGGCTGGCTTCATTCTGGGTTACGCCGGGCTCGACACGGAGGCGCTGCGACGCGGCGTTGCGGTGCTGGCCAGGCTATTGGCCGAGCGGCGCTAGTTCCCCCTACACAGGGATTTTGAAAGGCTGTCGTTTGTCTTGGCGCAAGATTTTCCGTTCATTTCCGCGAAATCAGCGCAGACGCCGGAGATTGGCTGAAGCCGCCCCAACCTCGTCATTCTATGGCGGAGCAAGGAGCGAAGCGACGCGGCGCAGACCATAGAATCCATGCCGTGACTTGGAAGCGCCGCCAAGGTGCAGAATTTTGCTCCGTTGCACTCCTTGGCGAAGGTAACGGCATGGATTCTAGGGTCTTCGCGACGGAGCTTCGCTCCTTGCTCCGCCCTAGAATGACGATCGCGATGGGCGTTTCGGCCAATCTCCAAGGCATGCCGCCTGCCAACGCAAACAGAGCCGACCGGTCAAAATCCCTGTGCAGTGCTGCCGCTAGAGCAATTTCAGGAAAAGTGCGATGCGGTTTTCCGTTCGGAATTGCGTAAAGACAGACAGTTAGAGCAGTTCAGCGAAACGCTGAACTGCTCTAACCTATCGACGCCTTAGAAGATCTCGTTGGTGAGCTGCCTTACCGGACCAAGCATGATCGAACCGGTCGGCACGCCGTTGTCGATCGGGATGGCCCGGCGCTCCGGCATGTCGGCCACCGGCTCGCCGATATCCGCTGTCACGACAACAGGGCTCTTGTTCGGCACGCGATCATAGAGGTCGATGATGTCCTGATTGATCAGGCGCACGCAGCCCGACGAGACCGACTTGCCGATCGACCACCATTCCGGCGAGCCGTGCAGGCGGTACAGCGTGTCTTGATTCCCCTGGAACAGATAGAGCGCGCGGGCGCCGAGCGGGTTCTTCAGTCCGCCTTGCATGCCGCCATTCTTGGCGCTGAATTGCGTCAGTTCCGGCTGGCGGGCGACCATCTCGTCCGGCGGTGTCCATTTCGGCCATTTCTGCTTCCACTGCACCACGGCATCGCCCGACCATTCGAAGCCGGCGCGGCCGAGGCCGACGCCGTAGCGGATCGCCTGGCCGCCCTCGCGCACCAGATAGAGGAAGTGGTTGGTGGTATCGACCACGATGGTGCCCGGCCGCTGTCCGGTCGGATCGGGAACGATCTGGCGCAAGAACCTGTGATCGATCTTGTTCACCGGGATGGCCGGCAGGTCGAAGCCGTTGTCCGACATCGTCCCATACATCGTCTCATAGTCGCCGAGCGGCGGCTCGACATAGGCCGGCGGTGGCGGCTGGACGGGTTCGGGGCCTGGACCGGTGGTCGAGCAGGCGGAAACCGCGGCCGAAGCAGCGCCAAGGGCTGTGAGATTGAGGAAGCCACGACGGCTGATGCGGAAGGAAGCGTCTGACATGGTTGCCTTTTCTAGGTCTTTAATTCGCAAGAAAGCATGAATCCGCAGGCTGGCTGCCGGCAGCTCCAATAACAGTCGGCGGTGATAGGCGGTTCCAATTCTGGCCTCAGGGTGGACAAACAAAGGCGAAGCTGTGACCGCGACACATCTGTTGCGCTGCAGCAACAGCAAGATCAGGCGCCTGCCAAAAGGCCTTCGAGCGAGGGCAGGATCAGCCCCGGCGGAAAGTCCCGGTATTCGTCCGGCTGGTTGGTGCGGTTGATCCATACTGTCCGGAAGCCGAACTTGGTGGCGCCCGCGACGTCCCAGCGGTTGGAAGACTGGAACGACACCGCTTCCGGGTAGAGCCGCCAGCCGGTGACCACCATGTCGTAGACCGACGGGTCGGTCTTGAAGCGCTTGATCTCGTCGACCGAAAAGACGTCGTCGAGGATCTGGTCGAGGGCGGCGGATTTCGCCGCCGCCCGCAGCATTTCCGGCGAGCCGTTGGACAGGATCGCGAGCTTCGCTCCCGATGCCTTCAGCGCTTTCAGCACCGCCGGCACTTCCGGATAGCAGTCGAGCCGCCAATAGGCTTCCAGCAGCCTGGCCCTTAACGCCGGATCGGCCGAGGGCACCTTGCGCAGCGCGAAGTCCAGCGCCTGCTCAGTCAACTGCCAGAAATCGGCATAGGCGCCCATCAGCGTCCGCACCCAGGAATATTCGAGCTGCTTGGCGCGCCAGATTTCGGAGAGAAGCTGGCCGTCCGGTCCGATCTCGCCGGCATGGCGGCGCACGGCCGCGTGCACGTCGAACAACGTGCCGTAGGCGTCGAAGACATAGGCCGCATGGTGCATGGAGAGAAGTTTTGCGGCGCGCCGGGGCGCAGCGCAAGCGATGATTGCGGTCAAGTGCCTCTGGCCTCAACGATTTTTGCCGATGTCGGTTGACGCCGGCCGTCAAAGCATCGTCCTATGGCGCCCCTGAAATTACTCATTTTGGACGGCGAACATGACACTGGCGGCGGCGGCGCAGTCCGCGACATGGACCTGTGTGGACGGCGACTGGTACGAGGGCAACGTCGCCATTCTCGGACCGCGCAGCCATGCCATGTGGCTGGGCACAAGCGTCTTCGACGGCGCCCGCTGGTTCGAGGGCGTGGCGCCCGACCTCGATCGCCACGCCGCGCGCGTGAACGCCTCGGCGATCGCGCTCGGCCTGAAGCCCTCCATGACGACGGAAGAGATCGTCGGGCTGACCTGGGATGGCCTGAAGAAATTCGACGGCAAGACCGCCGTCTACATCAGGCCGATGTACTGGGCCGAGCATGGCGGCTATATGGGCGTTCCGGCCGATCCATCCTCGACCCGCTTCTGTCTTTGCCTCTACGAAGCCCCGATGATTCCGCCTTCCGGCTTTTCGATCGGCGTCTCGCCGTTCCGGCGGCCGACCATCGAGACGATGCCGACCAATGCCAAGGCCGGCTGCCTCTATCCCAACAACGGCCGCGCCATCCTCGAGGCCAAGATGCGCGGCTTCGACAACGCGCTGGTGCTGGACATGCTGGGCAATGTCGCCGAAACCGGCACCTCCAATATTTTCCTGGTCAAGGACGGCCATGTGATGACGCCAGCGGCGAACGGCACGTTCCTCTCCGGCATCACCCGTTCGCGCACGATCAACCTGCTCGGCGATTACGGCTTCAGGACCACCGAGAAGGCATTGTCGATCCGCGACTTTCTCGAAGCGGACGAGATCTTTTCGACCGGCAACCATTCGAAGGTGGTGCCGGTCACCCGCATCGAGGACCGCGATCTTCAGCCCGGACCGGTGGCCAAGAAGGCGCGCGAGCTCTATTGGGATTGGGCGCATTCGACTTCCGCCGCCTGAGCCGATAAAAAGGCGATCGGCGCTTCGTTCTGGAGTTGCCCCAACCCATTCCAGACCTATCTTAGTTCGGTAGTTTCACCGGATTTTTTTCCACGAGGGAGTACATCCATGGCTTTTGAGTTGCCCGCTTTGCCTTACGACTATGAGGCCCTGCAGCCTTACATGTCGAAGGAGACGCTGGAGTATCACCACGACAAGCACCACAAGGCCTATGTCGACAACGGCAACAAGCTGGCCGCCGAGGCTGGAATGGGCGATCTTTCGGTCGAAGAGGTCGTGAAGCAGTCCTTCGGCAAGAATGCCGGGCTCTTCAACAATGCCGCCCAGCACTACAACCACATCCATTTCTGGAAATGGATGAAGAAGGGCGGCGGCGGCAACAAGCTGCCGGGCGCTTTGCAGAAGGCCGTCGATGCCGATCTCGGCGGCTACGACAAGTTCAAGGCCGACTTCATCGCCGCCGGCACCACCCAGTTCGGCTCCGGCTGGGCCTGGCTCTCGGTCAAGGATGGCAAGCTCGCGATCTCGAAGACCCCCAATGGCGAAAACCCGCTGGTCCATGGTGCTTCGCCGGTCCTCGGCGTCGATGTGTGGGAGCACTCCTATTACATCGACTACCGCAACGCGCGGCCGAAATATCTCGAAGCATTCGTCGATAGCCTCATCAACTGGGACTATGTCCTGGAGCTCTACGAAAAGGCGAAAGGCTGACCAATTCGACGAAAAGCCCCGGCAAGTGAACTGACCCCCGAAAGTTGGACACAACCTTCGGGGGTTTTGCATGTCCAAACACAGTGCGCGTTTCAAGCGCTCGGTTGTCGATAGCTATTTGTGCGGGGATGAAAGCTACGCGAGTGCGGCGTCTAAGCGTGGAGTTGACGCGGCGACTGTGCGCAAGTGGGTTGCTTTGTACCAGGCGCATGGCGATGCCGGGCTGTCGCGGAAGTACGGTCGTTACGATGTGGCGTTCAAGCTGTCGGTGCTCGAGCGGATGTGGAAGGACGGTCTGTCGCATCGCCAGACGGCGACGCTGTTCAATATCCGCAATTCCGGTTGCCTGACGGGCTGGGAGAAGCACTATCATGCGGGTGGGATAGAGGCGCTCGGCCCCCGCCCCAGAGGACGACCCATGTCAAAGCCGCCGGCCCCTGCGGTGCCTGTTGCAGCCAGTGACGAGGCCAAAAGCCGCGAAGAATTGCTGGCCGAGTTGAAGCAGTTGCGGATGGAGAACGCCTACCTAAAAAAACTGAAGGCCTTAACGCAGGAACATGCGCCCAAAAAGCGCAAGCCGTCCAAGCGTTAAGGCCGTTTTATCCGCTTAAGGGCCTGCTCGACCTGGCGAAGCTGCCGCGCAGCACGTTCTATTACAGGCAAAAGGCGGCCTCGCGCCCGGACCGTCATGCGGCGCTGAAGGAGGCGATCAAGGCCATCTTCGACAGCCACAAGGGCCGCTATGGCTATCGCCGGGTGACCGCGCAACTGCGCCAGTTGGGCCAATGCGTCAACCATAAGACCGTCCAGAGCCTGATGGCCGGGATGGGATTGAAGTCACTGGTCAGGCCGAAGAAGTATCGTTCCTACAGGGGCGAGATCGGGCGGACCGCTCCCGATCTCTTGCAGCGCAAGTTCGGCGCCGACCGCGCCAACCGCAAATGGGTGACCGACGTGACGGAGTTCAGCGTGGCCGGCGACAAGCTCTACCTGTCTCCCATCATGGATCTCTACAATGGCGAGATCGTCGCCTTCGAGACGGCGCGCCGGTCGCGCTTCAAACTGGTGGACAACATGCTGACCAAAGCCTTCGCCCGGCTCAACGAGGACGAGCGGCCGATCCTGCATTCCGATCAGGGATGGCAATACCAGATGTCGGCATTCCAGCGCAGGCTGGAGGCCAGAGGCCTTGCACAGAGCATGTCACGCAAAGGCAATTGCCTCGACAACGCACCGATGGAGAGCTTCTTCGCCACACTCAAGTCCGAGCTCTTCCATCCGGAAAGGTTCGACACTGTCCAAAGCCTCGATACGGCCATCAAGGGCTACATCGACTATTACAACCACCGCCGCATCAAACTGAAACTGAAAGGGCTGGCCCCTGTGCAATACAGGACCCAGCCCTTAAATCCACCAGCTCAATGAACCGTCCAACTTTACGGGGTCAGTTCAAAGCCGGGGCTTTTCTTTTTCGTCGGCTACAGGAGGCCGATCCTGGTTCGGGAAATCGTTGCGACGGCACGGAATATTTCCGCCGTGGCGTCCGTTAACCTTCGGTCGCGTACTCTCTTTCCTTCACCATGGAGCCAATTGAATGAGAAAGCTCGTCCTCGCCATCTCTATGCTCGCCTTTGCCGGTTCGGTCGCCTTTGCCGATCCGATCAAGGATCGCCAGGCCCTGATGAAGGAGCGCGGCAAGCTCGCCGGCCAATTGTCGAAGGTCGTCAAGGGCGAAGACGATTTCGATGCGGCCGCGGTGCTGACCACACTCAAGGCCTTGCAGGCCAATGCCGAGAAATTCGATGCCGACACGTTGTTCCCGGCCGGCAGCGACAAGGGCGACACCACGGCTGCGCCGAAGATCTGGGAAGATACGGCGGGCTTCAAGGCGGCCGGAGACAAGCTCGTGGCCGACGTCAAGGCCGCGGTCGCCTCGCCGCCGGCCGATGTCGATGCGCTGAAGGCGCAGCTCAACACGATCGGGGGCGACTGCGGCACCTGCCATCAGAGCTACAGGATCAAGAAGGGCTGATCGCCTGCCATGGCCTGGCTGAAGAAGCTCGTCGGCGCCGTTATCGTGCTGGGCGGCGCCGGCGCGATCGCCGGCTGGGCGCTGTCCGCGCCCGCCAGGCTTGATGCCGTGGCTACCGCGCAACTCGGGCCGGGCGACACCGCCAGGGGCAAGCGCATCTTCAATGCCGGCGGCTGCACGTCCTGCCATGCCAGACCGGGGTCGAAGGGTGACGCTCGCCTGGAGCTTGCCGGCGGGCTGGAGCTGAAGACACCGTTCGGCACCTTCGTGCCGCCCAACATCTCGCAGGATCAAAAGGACGGCATCGGCGCCTGGAGCGAGGCGGATTTCGCCAATGCGATGCTGAAGGGCGTCTCGCCCTCCGGCGAGCACTTTTATCCGGCCTTTCCTTACGCCTCATACGCACGCATGAAGCCGGCCGATGTCGCCGACCTCTACGCCTACATGAAGACACTGCCGGCGGTCGCCGGCAAGGCGCCCGGCCACAAGCTCTCTTTCCCCTTCAACATCCGTCGTGGCATTGGTCTCTGGAAGCGGCTCTATCTCAGCCCCGAGCCGGTGATCGCCTTGCCTGACGGCGCGCCGGACAAGGTGCTGGCCGGCCGCTATCTGGTCGAGGGCCCCGGCCATTGCGGCGAATGCCACTCGCCGCGCGACTTCGCCGGTGGCGTCAAGAAGGCCGAGTGGCTGGCCGGCGCCGTGGCGGCGGAAGGCAAGGGCGTTGTGCCCAACATTACCCCGGAGGGCGGCACGAAGGACTGGTCGGAATCCGACATTGCCAACTACCTCGAAACCGGCTTCACGCCCGATTTCGATTCCGTCGGCGGCGCCATGGTCGAAGTGCAGCGCAACATGGCCCAGTTGACGGCCGACGACCGCGCCGCGATCGCCGCTTATCTCAAGGCCGTCCCGCCGCACCCCAACGGCTATCCGGCGCGCAAGCCGGCGACCTGAGAACCTGACTTAAGGGTGGCGGTCGCCGAGGAAATCGAAGCCGTTCTCGAAGAAGTGATTATAGTCGCAGGTCAGTTCCTCGCCGGGCGCGATGTCGCGCAGCGCGTAGGTTTCCTCGGGCGACGAGACGTCGCAGTTCGGCTCGTCCGCGTGGTTCATGTAGCGGGCGTCATCGGCCTCGAAGACGATGAAGTTGGGATCGCGTCGGTCCGGATAGGAATAGCGGTCGAGATAGGATTTCACCGGACCGGTTTCGTTCTCATAAGTCTCCACCGCGATGCGCCGGTCAAACCTGGGATCGAGCTTCCAGATCAACGTGCCGCGCGGGATGCGGTGCTTGGCGAAGACACCGATGCCCTGGATGGGCGATTTGTCGAGAAAGACGTCGACGAGCAGCATGACGAACCTTGCGAATGTATGGTGGGCGCGGCCGGAAAGGCTGCGACCAAAAACGACGGCGCATTGCGTAACGCGAGGCGGTCGCAATTGCGAGCAAAAATCAGGTCTTGCCGGTCACTTTCAAGGCATAGGCGTAGATGTATGCAATCTCCTCCAGCCGCGAGAACCGGCCCGACGCGCCGGCATGGCCGGACTCCATGTTGATCTTGAACAGCACCGGATTGTCGCCCGCCTTGCGCTCGCGCAGCCGCGCCACCCATTTGGCCGGCTCCCAATAGGTGACGCGCGGATCGGTGAGCCCGGCCAGCGCCAGGATCGGTGGATAGTCGAGCGCCGCGACATTGTCGTAGGGCGAATAGGCCGCGATCGTGTTGTAGTCGTCGGCGGAAGCGATTGGGTTGCCCCATTCCGGCCATTCCGGCGGCGTCAGCGGCAGGCTGGCGTCGAGCATGGTGGTGAGCACGTCGACGAACGGCACCTCGGCGACGATGCCGCCGAAACTCTCGGGCGCCATGTTGGCGATCGCCCCCATCAGCATGCCGCCGGCCGAGCCGCCTTGGGCGACGATGCGGTCGTGTTGCGTGTACCGCTCCGCCACCAGATGGCGCGCGCAGGCGATGAAGTCGGTGAAGGTATTCATCTTGTGCGCCCGCTTGCCGTCGTCGTACCAGCCATAGCCCTTGTCCTTGCCGCCGCGTATATGCGCGATGGCGAAGACGAAGCCGCGATCGACGAGCGAGAACCAGTTAGTGTTGAAGGCTGCCGGCACCGCGATGCCGTAGGAGCCGTAGCCGTAGAGCAGGCAGGGGGCCGAGCCGTCGAGCGGCGTGTCGTGGCGGTGCAGGAGCGAGATCGGCACCAGTTCGCCGTCGGCGGCAGGCGCCATCAGCCGACGTGTGACATAGCGCTCCGGATCGTGGCCCGAAGGCACTTCCTGCGTCTTCAAAAGCACGCGCTCGCGGGTGCGCATGTTGTAGTCGAACACCTGCGCCGGCGTCGTCATCGACGAATAGGTGAAGCGCATCACCTCGGTGTCGTATTCGTAGGAGCCGGAGAGGCCGAGCGAGAAGGCCTCCTCGTCGAAGGAAATGAAATGCTCTTCGCCGTTCGAGCGGTCGCGCACGACGACGCGCGGCAGGCCCTCCTTGCGCTCCAGCCTGACCATGTGGTGGTTGAAGCCGAGCACTGACAGGATCAGCCGGCCGGGTTCATGCGGCACCAGTTCCTTCCAGTTTGCGCGCACCGGATCCTCGACCGGCGCGGTCATGATCTTGAAGTCCTTGGCGCCGTCGGCATTGGTGAGGACGAAGAAGACGTCGCCGCCTTCCTCCAGGTCATATTGCAGGCCGGCTTCGCGGACCGCTACCAGCGTCGGCTCGGCGAACGGTTCGTCGGCCCGCAGAAGCCGGTATTCCGATGTCTCATGGTCGTTGATGCCGATCATGATCCAGTCGTTGGAGCGCGTACCGCTGACATCCATGAAGAAACCCGGGTCGGTCTCCTCATAGATCAGCCGGTCGTTTTCTAGCCTGTCGCCAAGTGCATGGAAGAACACTTTTGACGGGCGGTGGTTGTCGTCGAGGCGGGTGTAGAAGAAGCCGTCGTCGCCGGTGTTCCACACACCGCCGCCACCCGTATCAGGGATCCGGTCGGCCAGTTCCTCACCGCTGGCGACATCGCGCACGCGCAGCGTGAAGAATTCCGAGCCCTTGTCGTCGAACGCCCAGAGCAGCTTCCTGTGATCGGCCGAATGATCGACGCCGCCGAGACGGAAATAGGGTTTGCCTTCGGCTTCCGCGTCGCCGTCGAGCAGGATCTCCTCAGCGCCGCCGTCGCGCGGCGTGCGGAAGTAACGCGGCTGCTCGCCGCCCTGCCGGAAGGACGAGCCATAGGCATAGGGACCGTCCTTCATCGGCACGGTGGAATCGTCTTCCTTGATGCGTCCCTTCATCTCGGCGAACAGCTTGGCCCGCAGTGCGGCCGTGTCGGCCATCAGCGCCGCCTGGTAGGTATTCTCGGCCTCGAGATGGACGCGGATCGCGCCGTCGAGGAGCGATGGGTCCCTGAACATCGCCTGCCAGTTGTCGGCGCGCATCCAGGCATAGTCGTCGGTGCGAGTGATGCCGTGATGCACATCGAAGACAGGGCGTTTCTCGGGCCGTGGCGGGTTGGCGGTCGGGAAGGCGGCCAGGAAGCTGGAAGGTCTGGTCATTACGTCTCGCTGTGGAATTCGCCTGAAATTTTGCTTGAATGGCAAATGAACACGTCGCTCAGCAGCGGTTCAAGGGGCGGGGTTCAAAGTGGTCTACAGAAAGTAAGTTGAAGGGGGAAAGATGAAATCCTATGTTCGCGCCGCCGCGGCTTTTGCTGTCGCTTCGACAGTGCTGGCCTTTTCCGGTCAGTCTCATGCAACCGTATTCGCCGCCTGGCAAGTGGCAGGCGTGCCGTTCGGCGACACGCTCAACGCGCGCAAATTTCCGTCAAACACATCGCAAAAGCAGGCGGCCTATCCGAATGGCGCCGTCTTGCAGATGACCGGCCGCTGCACGGGCGGGATAGATCTGCTCGACATTGCCGGCCAACCTCACTGGAAGCAGCGGCAGGCGATCCGCTACCGCTGGTGCGAGGTCTGGCACGATCCGGCGCAGAACGGTCATTTCGTCACCGGCTGGGTCTACGGCAAATACATCGCGCCCTATTGAGAGATCTGCCGCGGCCATCTGCGTTGCCCGCTCCACGCGAGGATGAGTGTTCTTGCAGCCTGTGGTGTGCGAGATTCCTCGTGCTGGCGGCCAAGCATTTGTCAAGCATTAACGACCTTCTTTGGCGCTGCCCGAGGTGTAAAGCGTATTTGACGTTGCGTCAGGCCGATCTGGTCCGGCCAGAAAAATCTCGCTAAGTTACACGACGCACGAATTTTTGAAGCTGAATCGGCAATATTTGATGAATATCGCCGAATATAATTCAATAGGCGAATTGACTTACTTGCAGCATAGCGTCATTAAGATAACGCGACGCGAATCGCAGAGGCTTGCCTATATGAAATTCGCGCGATGCCCGATCCCAGAAAAAGGGCGCAGTCTAGAAACAAACTCTCGTTGGGGCCTGAACACAATGGATATCGTCGAAACACCTTCAAGGAATAGTGACGCGCTGATCGAGCTGACCGCCGATGTCGTCGCGGCCTATGTCAGCAACAACCCGGTGCCGGTCGGCGAACTGCCGAACCTGATCGCCGATGTCCATGCCGCGCTCGGCCGCGTTGGCGGCACGAGCGAGCAGCCATCGGCCGAGAAGCAGAAACCGGCCGTCAACCCGAAGCGCTCCGTGCATGACGACTACATCGTCTGTCTCGAAGACGGCAAGAAGTTCAAGTCGCTGAAGCGCCACCTGATGACCCACTACAACCTCACCCCGGAAGAATACCGCGAGAAGTGGGGCCTGGATGCCAACTATCCGATGGTCGCTCCCAACTACGCCGCCGCCCGTTCGCAGCTTGCCAAGAAGATGGGCCTCGGCCGCAAGCCCAAGAGCCGCAGATAACGGATATCGGACAAGCAATTTGACGGCGCCCTTGCGGCGCCGTTTTTGCTTTCCGGCGTGGCTGTTGGAAAGGTTAATGCGTGTCGCCCAAAACTCTGCAGCGGTTCTGGGACAACGACATGCATCAGAACAAGAAACTTAAAGCACCTGGTCTGAATCCGTTTCGGCGCGTCGCGCTTTAGGCGGTTTGCTTCAGCGCCGCTTCGGCGTCGCGCTTGATGCGCTTGACCATCGAGCGCAGGCCGTTGGCGCGCTGCGGCGACAAATGCTCGTCGAGGCCGAGTTCTTTCAGCGTCACTTCCGCGTCGGTGCCGTGGATCTGGCTGGCCGGCCGGCCCGAGAACAGCGCCAGCATGATGGCGACGAGGCCGCGTACGATGTGGGCGTCCGAATCCCCCTGGAAGCTGATCACCGGATCGACGCCCGGTCCTTGCTCGGTCGTCAGCCATACCTGGCTGACGCAGCCCGGCACCTTGTTGGCCGGGATGCGCTCGGCCTCGGGAAAAGGCGGCAGCGCCTCGCCGAGCTCGATCACATAGCGGTACCGGTCTTCCCACTCGTCGAGCAGGGAGAAATCGTCGCGGATCGTTTCGATCGAGGTCGTCATTGCCCGCATATAGTGACCCGGCGCCGCCGCGTCACGGAAAAAGAAAGACGCCGCGGGCGTCGAGAGGTCGGACGGGCCCGCGGCGTTAGAGCAATTCCAGGAAAAGTGCGTAGCGGTTTTCCGTCCGGAATTGCGCCAAAAAACTAAACAGAGAGCAATTCCAGGAAAAGTGCGTAGCGGTTTTCCGTCCGGAATTGCGCCAAAAAACTAAACAGAGAGCAATTCCAGGAAAAGTGCGTAGCGGTTTTCCGTCCGGAATTGCGCCAAAACCAATGCATGCCGCGCAAAAGTGTGCAGCGGTTTTGCGAAAACGACATGCACAAAAATCAAAGTTAGCCGAGCGAACGGCTGAAAAAGAATCTCAGTTCTTTGCCGTCAGCATCACCGGGATGTTGACCTTGGCGGGCAGCACGACGTCTTCGGCGACGCTGCCGGTGGTCTCGACGGAAGTCTCCGCAACCTTCGCCTCGGGAGTGGCCGCCCTTTCCGACTGATGGTCGTCAAGCATGGCGGCGGCGATCTTGGCGGTTTCCTGGGCGCGGACGGTGATGGTGTGCATGGCCGATTTGCCGGTCTCGCAGACGTCCGGCTTGCGCTCGCAGATGCCGGCGATGTCGCCGACCGCCTCGCGCGCCGCAAACAGCGCCTGGATCGGCCCGACCGCCTCGCGGCCATCCTCGTCGGGGCCGACGCTGAGCGGCAGTGCCAGAAGCACCAGCGAAAACCAGAAAGCCATCCTGATCAGAAAACCCATCTCAATGCCTCTCGTCCGCGACCGGATCATGCATCCATCGGCATGACCTCTTTTATGGGCAGGATAGTGGCACGGGCGCGCAAAGGACGGCTTGCGCCGAAGCCGCGAATTTTCTTCAAATTTTAGGCAAGTTCGAAAGGATTGGTTTTCGAGATTGATTTCATTCAAATCTCATCGATTGGATTAACTTTACGATAACCATCTATATGGCTGTTTTAAAAGGGAAATTCTGGAAATAATCGACATCGGCACGAGGTTTTCAGGCGGCCCGGCGCGCCGGCTGCGGATAACGCTCCATTTACCATGGCGGCAGATCGACGTGCTTTGCGGTGCCGGCGTCCCAATATTTCCCGTGGGCAGGGCGCTCGCCTCGTCTGCCTTATCCATTCCTTAAACGCTGGATGCCAGTTTCAAGCCAATTAAGAGTCACCTGCAAAGCAGGGCATTTTCACGACCGGGTACGCGTGCGGTGAGTTCGATTACGGCCAGATACGTTCAATTACCCGGCGCTGTGGCCGCCGGCTGCGAACGCATGGTTCATCCGACCGTCATGGGCGAGGCTGAGCGCCTGCGCCAGCGCCGCTTCATCGGCGTCATGCTCGCCGCTCCGTTTCTCGCCGCGGGCGCGGCGGTGACGATGGTCACCTCAAGCCTCGGTGCGGCAGTTACCGTGGCTGCGATCTTCGCCGCTTTCGGTCTGTGCTGGTTCGCCGCGCTTCTGGTCGCGGCCACCGGCCGCATGGCGCTCGCCGGCCGTGCGGCGGTTGCCATGGGTGGCCTCGCTCTTGCTGCGGCAATCGCCGCGGCGGGCGGTTTGGCCTCGCCGGTCGCGCTGCTTGCCGTCGCTTTGCCGATCGAGGCCTGGTGGGTCGCTGGATCGCGGCGCGCGGTGTTGCCGGCCGCGCTGGCGGCGCTCGCAGCCATTTTGCTGCAGCCTTTCGCGAACCAGTTCCTGCCGCTCGGCGCGGCCGGGATCGCCAGCTGGCACTGGCTGTTGCCGCTTGCCTGGGCGCTGACGCTGCTGCCCCGCGCGGCGGCCTTCGCCAATCCGGCCAGCGCGCGCCAGGCCGAGCCCGCGGCCGACCGCCTCGACGAGATCATCGACGCCGTGGTGCTGCGCGTCGGCCGCCAGGGCGACGTGCTCGACGCTTCGGCCAAGGCGCGCTCCATTCTGAAGCTGGCGCCGGAGCTCTTGCTCGGCACGGGGCTGTTCGAGCGCGTCCATCTTTCCGACCGCGTTGCCTATCTCACCGCGCTCGCGGACATGCGCGAGGGCGCGCCGAAGCGCCGGCTCGACCTGCGCATCCGGCTGCCGCGCGACGGTGGCGGCTCGGCCGACAATTTCCGCCCGTTCCGCCTGGAATTGATGCGCGGCGGGCTCGAGCCGGAGGTCTTCACCCTCGTGCTGCGCGAAAACGACGACGTCGCTGCTCTGCGCGAAGAGCTTGCCTCGGCGAAGGAAGCCGCCGCGGCCGCCGAAGTGGCCAAGGGCCGTTTCCTGGCGGTGGTCAGTCACGAGCTGCGCACGCCGCTCAACGCCATCATCGGCTTCTCCGACATGCTGCTGCACGAAATGTTCGGTGCCTTCCGCGATCCTCGCCAGAAGGAATATGTCGGCCTGGTCAGGGAGTCCGGCCAGCATCTCCTATCCGTCGTCACCTCGATCCTCGACGTCTCGCGCATCGAAGCCGGCGCCTATGCGACCGAGCTGGAACCGTTCCGCTTCGTCGAGGCGGTCGATATGTGCCGGTCGATGATGCGGCCGCTGGCCGACGCCAAGAGCATCGCGCTCGCCGCGCAGGTCGCGCCGGACGCCGGCGAGATCAATGCCGACCGCCGCGCCGTGCAGCAGATCCTGATCAATCTCGTTTCGAACGCCGTGAAGTTCACGCCCGACGGCGGCAATGTGGTGATCGGCGCCAAGCGCGTCGGCTCTCGGCTGCATTTCTGGGTGAGCGACACCGGCATCGGCATCGCTGAGGAGGATATGGCCAATCTCGGCAAGCCGTTCATGCAAATCCAGAACGACTATACGCGCCGTTTCGAGGGAACCGGGCTCGGCCTGTCGCTGGTCAAGGGCCTTGTGGCGCTGCATGAGGGCACGATGTCGATCGAGAGCGCCCCGGGTGAGGGCACGACGGTGACGGTCAGCCTGCCGGTGAACGGACCGAAGCGGCGCTCGGGCACGCCGGCCGGCGTGCTACCGATGCCGGTTGCAAAGCCGAAGGGGGATGCAGATGGGGACAGCAATGGCTCGCTCCGCAAGACGGCCTAAGGTGGTCGAACCCGAGCGCGGCGTCCTTGCCGAGGGCGCGGTCGCGGTTGGCCAGATGATCTCGCGCAATCCGGTTCTGGTCGGGGGTTCGACCGCCTTCCTGGTGACGCTCTTCTACGTTTCGGCCAACGCGCTCTGGTACCAGCCTTTTCCGCACACAGGCGCCTTCTTCGCCACCAGGAGCATCGAGAATTTCCCGCACGCCGTCTCCGACGAGCCGGAGACCACCATCAACATCGTGCGGCAGGCGCCGGCACAGCCGGCTCCCAAGCCCGATCCGGTCGTCCAGCAGGTGCAGGGCATCTTGAAGGACCTCAATTTCTACGATGGCACGGTCGACGGCCTCACCGGCCCGGCCACGCGCAAGGCCATCCAGGCCTATCAGTTGAAGGTCGGGCTGCCGGGATCGGGCGAGATCGACGGCGCGCTGCTCGACCAGCTCGGCGCCAGGCAGACGACGTCGGCCATTCCACATCCGGCGCCACGTCCGGCAGCCACGGCTCCAGCGGCCGCACCGGTGCCGGCTCCGATCCTGGCCTCGGCACCCGCCGATGGCGCGACCCAGACGGCCGACGCCCGCATCGTCAAGATCCAGGCTGGCCTCAAGGCATTCGGCAACAACGATATGCAGCTCGACGGCAAGGTCGGCGCCCGCACCAAGGCCGCGATCAAGGAGTTCCAGGCGCTGTTCGGCCTGCCCGAAACCGGCGAGCCGGACGAAGCGGTCTACGCCAAGATGCGCGAGATCGGCCTGACGAACTGAGCCGTCCGCAATCTTATCTAGTTTCGGGCCGCGCGCTCAGCCTTTAGAGCGCGTAAGAAAGCATCGCGGTCCACGCTTTGGCCTTCACCGCGGGCCATGCCTTCATCATAGGCGCGCTTGAGCTGGTTCAGTTGATGGTCGGTTAGGGGCCGGATCGCAGTTTTCATGCCGCCATATAGCATTGTCCTGTGCACTTAACGAAGCTTGCTGCTCTCCCCCGCTCGCGGCCACGCCGGAAACTCGCTAAACAGTCGCATGCCATCCGGAACCTTGCCATGCGCGTGACCACCGATCTGTGGGTGTCGGCCCTTGTGCGTCGCGTGTTCGGCGCCGGCGGTTTTGCCGCCGTGGTCAAGCGCGGCGCGACCGAGGCGGGCGCCGTCTTCGTGCTGTCGCGTGGGCGGCTGGGCGAGGTCGCTCTCTATGGGCCGGCGCCGCAGACGAGTTACGATTCCGCCAAGCCCGACGAGCGCTTCTTCACCTTGCTCGATTCCGGCGACGACGCCGCGGCATTCGATGCGCGGCTGGAAAAGGAAAAGAGGTTCGATCCGGATATCTGGGTGATCGAAATCGAGGCGGGAACCGCTCCTGTCGACGAACTTCTGTCCGTCAAAGCGGAATAGGTCCGGCCTGCTTTGGGATATCGCTGCAGAAAACAAATGTTTGGAGCAGCTCAACGATTCTACCGAGCGCTGAGCTGCCCTGGAGTATTTGGGAATGCGACGCGGCTGTCAGCGCGCGCGGCCCGACGGCGCCGTCTTGCCCTGATCAACTGACGGTGGGGTCTTGGACGTGGCGCCCGTCGCCGTTTCCGTCGCAGGTACCGTATGCTCGTCTCCCGATAGTGGACTGCCCTCGCCAGCGACGGACGTGCCCGGTCGGCCAGGGTTGTCTGTGCCGTTCTGGAAGGGTTGGCTCGCTGTCGTCAAGCCACCTGCTCCTACGGCAGTGAAGAGATGATCGGATGCCGACGCGGGGCCGGCAAGCAACGAAAGCGTCGCAAAGAACACAAGTGTTCGCATCATTGGGTTCTCCAATCATTGTGAGGATGTTCAACGTCGCGCCCAACGCCCAACCTTGAGGTGGTCGGAAGGCTTCAGCAGGGGCAAGGGCGGCGCGTTTAGTGAAAGGGTCATGACCCCTTCATTGTCCTCAACGCAGCCCTGCCTCCCTCTATTCCCAAAAAGCGAGAAGAACGGTGAGATATCGCAGGACCGTCGAGCACCCACGGCTTATTTGGGACCTTCGCTTCGCGCGAGCTGACCGGTGATTCTTCCGGGCGCCGAATCGCTCTAGGACGCCTTGAGGTTGGTGGCTAAACCGTCGCTGTTCGACGCCTGGCGCTCGGCGTCTGCCGTCTCGGCGGCGTTACCGCGGATCGCCCGCGACAGTGTCTCGGCCTTCCAGGCCCGCACCTTGTCGAGCGCCGCCTCCCGATGCAGCAGCCGGTAGCGGTCGAGGAACAGCCGGATCGCCTGCGGATGCGGGAACTCCGCCGGATAGACGGCGACCGCGATCAGGAAGGCCCTGTCCTCGCTGAGGTCGAGCGCCTTGAGCGCCGCAAGCAGCGCGGCGTAGCTCGACTGCTCGGTCACCGAGCGGGCCGTTGTGAAATCGACGTCGAGCGCATCGGCAAGCGCTGTCTGGAAGAAGGCGGCATTGCCGGTTAGCGCCGTCTCGCGCAGCTTCACATAGGTTGGCTGGCCGAGGAACAGGTTGACGGCGACGCCGTCGCCGGTGGGCCGCATCATCGAGCGCAAGCGGCGCCGCGCATCCTCCTCGGCTTTGCCGGGAACCGGTTGTTTGTCTTCCGCGGTGTCGGCGGGCGCCGGCTTCACCGACGCGAGCTTGGTGACCGTCTCCGGCGGCCGCGTCTTGACCAGCGTCGGCCTCTCCAGCGCGCGGATCAGCTGGGCGATGGTCGCATTGAGCGCCTTGCGGCGGGCGATCGCGCGCGCGTGCGGCAGGCCATGGCGGCCGATCAGCGCGATGAGGTCGATGTCGCTCAGCGCGTTCGAGCGGGTAAGCAGCGGCGCCGCGATCTCGACCGGTTCTTCGGCCAGCCGCCGCACCAGCGCGGCCGGCGCATACTCGCATTCGGAAAGGGCGGCGGCGACATAGCGGCGCGATTCGACCGACACCTCGTCGAACAGCGGCAGCGTCAGATCCTCGAGCTGGGCGATCTCGCGGCGAGAGGGACGTGTCAGCGAGCAGAAGGCCGATACGGCGGCGCGGAACAGCCTTTCGGCTTTCCCAGCTTCGGTCCGGATAGCGATTTGCCTGAAATCCGAAGATGACACGGAGGATACGCCCGATACTCGACACAGACCCGGCCCTGCGCAATCCGGCCGGGCCGGTTTCGCATCTCCAGGGAACAAAGGTCAAATTAGCCGCGATCCGTTAGCGCTCCGTTAACCCTCTGCCCGTCTTAATCAACTTTGGAGGCGTTGCGTTGTGCTCCGGTCAAACCGAGAGGAATGCGCGAACCATGGGCATGATCCTGTCTTTTGTGCCGAGAACGGCACCGGTCAATCGAGTAAATCACGCTACCGATACGGCAGCTGTCATCATCTTCCCCGGCGTCCGCTACGAGCAGCAGCCGCAGGTCGGAGCGGTGCGCCCGGACGGTCCCGACAAGCCAGGCTCGCCGCGACCCACCATCCCGCACCACTGATCCGTTTTGCCTCTCAGTAGTCCTGCAGCTCGCAGGCGCTCTGCTCGAGGAAGCGTGAAACGATCGGCTTCCAGCTGTCGTCCGGAACGAAGGCGCGGACGACGAGGATGCCTTCCTCGATCGGCGCCTCGACGAAGATCGCGCCCTGAAGCTCCTCCGGAAGATCGCGCCGCACGTCGATCATCTGCGCCGGTGTGAGCACTACAGCATCGAGCTTCTCGCCGTTCGCATTGTGGTCGTTGAAGGAATAGATGTTGTGGCCGTTGCGGTCATAGACCGAAGCCGACCAGAACGGCACGTCGCCCGGCGCCCGGATTCGCACCAGCCCGTCGGCGAGATCGAAGCGGCAGGCGGCGGCGTAGAACATCGGGTCGACCGACTTCACGACCGGCGCGACGCCGGCCTCCGCGTCCAGCCGCGTCATCTTGTAGAGGTCGGAGGTCATCGCCAGTCGCGACCAGGCGTCGCGCTCGGAAAATTCCGGCACCAGGAACAGCACAACGATATGCACGATGCCGGCGCCGAGCAGGCCGAGGATGAGCGCGTGCGGCAGGCTACGCATGGCAGCCCGCCTTCAGGATGCGCGGCAGCGTCACGTCGGAAAGCCCGGTGCTCGACGCGATCGGCGTGTCGTAGAAGGTCAGCACGAAATACATCTTGCCGAAGCCGTTGGTGAGTAGCCAGTTGCCGGAGGCAGGGCGGTCGCCGACGGAGATGACGACCGAATTGTCCGGCTGGCGCAGCACCTCGTAGGATTGCAGCGCCGCCTGTCTCGCCTTGCCGGTGCCGATGACGCCGAGCGAGTGGTCGGCGGCATAGAGCGTCCAGAACCGAGCCGTCGGATAGCCGCCCTCGATCGTATAGGCGCATTCCCGTTTCAGCGGCTCGCCGGCCTCGTCGCGCTCGGCGACGAAGGAGAGCCCCTCCGCCCGGCCGAGCGCCAGCACGCCCTCGCGCGCCACACGGGCCTTCGAATAGGGGTCGGCCGCCTGGGTACCGATTTCGGGGAACGCGGTCCATTGGCCGATGCGGATCGCGCCGACGCCGTCCTGCGCGTTGAGCGCGTACCAGACGCTGCCGCCGCCCAGGCCGATGGCCATGGCAAGCGAAAGCAGCGTGAGGAATGCGTTTCTGAGCATGAAGGGCCGGAACTGAGGAGGTTGTTCGGGATATCGCGGCGCGGGGCCTCGTGGCAAGCCGGCTTGCTCCAAGGCGTGGCGATATTCAGGTGATGCGGCCTGCAAATGGCGCCGTCCTGCGCTTCGGCGCTCATGCACATGGCACACTACCCATGAACTCTTTCTATCGAACAAGCAGCGCCGCATTCCCGGTGTTGACGACCGGCTTGTCATGGACGAGATTCCGTCCTGCGACCCCCTGATCATCGATGCCTCATGCGGCGCTGCAGGCTGCTGGACCGCCACGAACCAGCGCCGATGCTTTGCCATCGTCCCGTGTGCCAGCGACGCGGTGATCACCAATGTCGATTTCAGTCGAACGAAGCAGGAGATTATTCAATGGCGCTCGAACTCATCAACCCAGATGATCTGCCAGTTCCAGAGATGTACACACAGGTTGTCGTCGCGACGGGATCCAAGCTGGTATTCGTCTCAGGTCAGCAGCCCGAAGACATACACGGCAAGCTCGTTGGGTATGGTGATTTTGCGGCGCAAGCGCGCCTGGCATTCGGCAATCTCGGCCGGGCGCTCAGTGCGGCAGGTGCACGGCCTGAGCAAGTTTGCAAGATCACAATCTACATTGTCGATTACAACCGCGATGAACACGTTCCGATCATCGAAGAAGCGCAGATTTCGCTGTTTGGAGATCACAAGCCAGCGAATGTGGTGGTCGGGGTAGCGATAATGTCCCCAGGCTACCTCATAGAGATCGACGCGATAGCGGTCATTGACGAGGCCGTCAGAAGCTAGCGTCGCACAAGGCGGCCCGCGTCTTTATCACTGTGAAAAAGGTACTAGTCCGCACCGATCCGATGCCTGTGCTTGAAGCCGCCGCCATTTCGTTCCACATCGATCGGGATGAAGGCCGAGATAGAAGAACGACGCTGGAATTTAGCGTGGGCCTTGCCCGCATCGCTGATCCTGCATGCGCTCATCGCAGCGTTTCTGGTCTACAGCCTGCCGAGGCCTGCCCAACAGCTCGATCAGGAACAGCCGGTCAATGTCGCGCTAGTGCCTCCGCCCGAGCAGCCGAAACCGAAGCCGCCCACACCGCAGCCAAAGGAACCCAAGGCCGAAAGGCCGCCGGAACCTAAAACTGAAAAACCGCCCGAGCAGAAAGTTGAAAAGCCGCCTTTGCCGGAAAAGCAGCCGCCGAAGCCAATCGCGGTGCTAAAACCCGTTTTTCGGTACGGCGACAAGGATACCGGCCCGAGGAAATCCCTGGATGGAGGCGGCGATCGAGACGACACGCCGTCGCCGGCCAAGGATAATGATTCGAAGCCGCCTGCCGTGCCGAAGCCTGCAGAGAACCAATCTGCAGCGCCGGCAGACGCCGATCAGCCGGCGGATCAAAGCAAGGCTGACGAGAAGCCGGTAACCGCCGCGACGGACGCCAAGCCCACGCAGAATGAGGAAAAGCAGGCAGCCCAGGACACGGATCAACAGCAGGCAGACAAACAAGAGGCAGGAGCGCAAACCGCCGAAAAGCAAACAACCGTGGCGCCAACGCCGTCAGGCGCTGAGAGCGACGGTAAAGTCGAGCTTCCGGCCGCGGTCGAAAAACCAAAGCCCAAACCCGTAAATACGCTGAAGTTCAGGCCTGCAAAGGGCTCGAAGTCCCGAAGCAGGAGCGCTGGGACGCCAGGTTCCACCAATGCCGCCGTTGCTGGATCGCCGATCTATTCGGGCCTTCCGGGGGTTCGAAAGCTTTACTCGCAGGGCGCCACCGGCGATGCGCTGGCCACAAGCTCCATGAGCGGCGTGCCTCGCGATCAGCGGGTTGCCAACCTTTGCGGCAGCGTTTTGAACCAGGAATTGCAGGACGCCTCTTATTCTCCCAAATGGCTGCCATCCATTCCGCTGAAGGTGGGCAATGTTCTTAGCCCTCCGGAGGCCGCCTTCAGCACGACAACCACATGGTACCGCCTGGGCTTCCGGTGCGAGGTCGATGCCGATGCGACGAGGGTCCTGTCGTTCAGCTTCCGTGTCGGCGCTGAGATCCCACCCGGCGAATGGGCCCGTCTCAGATTGCCCAGTCTCCACTAAGGCATGCCTCCACCAAAAGCATGTCTCGCGAAAGGGGAAGCGGTTTCGGGACAAAGATATGCGCAGGATCAAACCCTGATGCATGTCGCCCAAAAGTGTGCAGCGGTTTTGGGAAAACGACATGCATCAAAACAAAGGCTTAAAGCGCCGACAGCGTCTCCGGCAGGGTGGGCGCATCGAGCACGGGCGCCGACTGGAACACCTTGGTCATGTCCCTCAGCGTCTGCGTGGTGCGGCTGGACAGCACCGGCGGGCGCTCGGCCTCGGCCTGCGACTCGGCATCCGCGGCCTCCTTCTTCGCCGCTTCCTCGGCCTTGGCCGCGACCTCGGGGTCGACCCAGGGATGATCGATGCCCGGGATCGGCTTCAGGTCGATGTTCTGATGCGCATAGACCATAAGCCGCTGCCACACCATCGCCGGCAGCGAACCGCCGGTCATCTTGTTGGTCGGCGTGAAGTCGTCATTGCCGAGCCAGACGGCGGCCGCGTAATTGCCGGTGAAGCCGACGAACCAGGCGTCGCGGTAGGATTGGGTGGTGCCGGTCTTGCCGGCGACGACGATGTTGGGAAGCTGGGCGCGCCTGGCCGTGCCGATCACCGGCACCGCCGCCAGCATCGTGTTCATATAATGCAGCGCTTTTTCCGACAGCACGCGGTGCGGCGGCGGCGCGTCCTTGGTCCAGTCATAGACCACGTCGCCGGTGCGGGTGACGAGCTGGGTGATGCCGTGCCTTGAGCCGACGAAGCCGTTCTGCGCAAACACGCTGTAGCCCGTCGCCTGGTCCATCACCGTCATGAGGGAGGTGCCCAGCACCATGGTCTTGTGCGATTCCAGCGGCGACTCGACGCCCATCGATTCCGCCATCGCCTTGATCGGGCCGATGCCGAGATATTCCTTGGCGAGCCGCACCGGCACGGTGTTGATCGACTTGGCGATCGCGGTGATCAGCGTGACTTTGCCGGCCGAGCCGCCATTGTAGTTGTGCGGCGACCAGCTGCCCCAGCTGATCGCGCCGCCGGAAACCACCGAGTCCGGCGTGAAGCCATGCTCCATCGCGGTGGCGTAGACATAAGGCTTGAACGATGACCCGGTCTGGCGCAGCGCCTTGGTGGCGCGATTGAACTGGCTGGCGCCGTAGTCGCGGCCGCCGACGATGGCGCGCACCGCGCCATTGGTCTCGATCACCACCACCGCGCCCTCGGTGACGTTGTATTCCTTGCCGAACTGGCGAAGGTGGAACTCGACCGACTCTTCCGCCGCCTTCTGGATGTTGGCGTCGAAAGTGGTATGGGCGACCAGCGAGTGCTGGCCGGGCTTGGCGATCTTCTTGACCTCGTCGAAGGCCCAGTCGAGGAAATAGTCGGGGCTCTTCTGCTCGCCGCGGTCGACGACGTCGGCCGGATGCAGCCTGGCCTGCAGCACCTGACCCTCGGTCATGAAGCCCGCGTCGACGAGATTGGAAAGCACCACATTGGCGCGGGCGCGGGCGGCCGGCAGGTTGATGTGCGGGGCGTATTTGGTCGGCGCCTTGAACAGGCCGGCGAGCATTGCCGCCTCGGCGAGGTTCAGGTCCTTGACGCTCTTGCCGAAATAGAAATCCGCCGCCGCCTCGATGCCGAACGTGCCGCCGCCCATATAGGCGCGGTCGAGATAGAGCTGCAGGATCTCCTTCTTGGACAGGTTCGCCTCCAGCCATAGTGAGAGAAAAGCTTCCTTGATCTTGCGCTCCAGGGTGCGCTCGTTGGACAGGAACAGGTTCTTGGCGAGCTGCTGCGTGATGCTGGAGCCCCCTTGGACGACCGAATTGGCGCGCACGTTCTCGAAGATCGCGCGCGACAGGCCGAGAACGTCGATGCCGTAATGATCGAAGAAGCGCCGGTCCTCGGTCGCCAGCACCGCCTTGATGACGATGTCGGGCATCTCGTCGACCGGCACGGAATCGCGCTGGATGATGCCGCGCTGGCCGATCTCGTTGCCGTAGCGGTCGAGGAAGGTGACGGCGAAGTCGCCCTGGTTGCGCCAGTCGCCGCCGGTGATCTCGAAGGCCGGCATCGCCAGCGCCAACAGCACCACGATGCCGCCGGCGCCCATGGTGAAGCCTTCGCTCAGCACCTCGATGATGGCGCGCCGCCATCCGTGAAGGCGGAATCGGCGGCAAAAGATGGTTGCCGCTTCCCAGAATTCGCGCGCCTTGAAGCTGATCTCGTAGAGGGAGGAATCGAGCCACGCGTCGACGGCAAGAGCCGCAGAGGCGATCCGGCCTCTTCTCTTGCGTGGTTTCGAAGGACTTGCCATTCCAGACTTCCGCCCCAACGCGCTTTCGCCCGAAACCGCACGGTCGGTTTCGGGCGCCACCCCTCAAAGACTAATCGACCATTCTAGCACCGCTCACAAGGGCAGCGAAGCCACACCCGAGGCTGATTGTGCGTCGAGCAATTCCAGGAAAAGTGTGTAACGGTTTTCCGGCCGGAATTGCGTAAGAACCAAATCCTCGCAGCGATATCACCGCGCCGCGATGAAGCGCATGAAATGCGCCACATCCGCATCGGTCGGCTGCTGGCCGGTGAAGGAGCGCAGATAGGCGGCAAGGTGGCTGACCCGGGCCTCGACCGGTTCCTTGAGGTCGAGCACGTAGTAACCGATCTGCATGTAGTAGAGCACCCGCGCCCGGATGAAGGCGTCCTCGTCGTCGTAGCCATGCCGGCGATACATGTCGCGGATGGCGCTGAGGCGCTCGTCGTCGGCCTGGTCGATCATGCGCCGCACATCGGTCGCGCGCCTCGCCCATTCGCGCACGGCGAAATCGAGCCTCGGGTCGAACAGGCGCTCGTCGGCCCAGCATTCGAAGACGTTCATCACGCCCATGATGATGGTTTCGGCCGGCCGCCGGGCACGCTCGACGATCGCCGTGGTGTTGGTGTCGTGCCAATGCTTGAGCAACTGGTCGAGCAGGTCCTGCCGGCTGTCGAAATACCAGTAGAAGCTCGAGCGCGACACACCGAGCTTCTGGCCGAGCGTAAGCACGCGCACGTTCCCGACGCCGTCCGAGATCAGCGTTTCAAGCGCCAGATTGATCCAGTCCGAGCGCGTAACCTTTATGTTGCCGGGCGTCGGTTCGGCCTGGGGAGCGGTCATGATCATGGCCGCACAATAGGCACGGCATCAAACTCTTCGCAAGCTCTGGACAGTAGTGTCTAGACATATATGTCCAGGCTATATATCTTGGAGCCTTCAACGAGAGGGAGAGAGCTCGTGAAGTCGCATTACCGGGCAGTCGTCATCGGGGGAGGCGTGGTCGGCGCCTCGGTGCTCTATCACCTGACACGCTTCGGCTGGAGCGATGTGGCGCTCATCGAGCGCGCCGAGCTGACGGCGGGCTCGACCTGGCATGCGGCCGCCGGCTTCCACGCTCTCAACGCCGATCCCAACGTCGCGGCGCTGCAGGATTACACGATCAAACTCTATCGCGAGATCGAGGCCGAGTCCGGCCAGAATGCCGGGCTGCACATGACCGGCGGCGTCAACATGGCGAGCGACCCGCAGCGCTGGGAATGGCTGAAGTCGGCCTGGGCTGTGTTCCAGTCCGTCGGCATCGAGACGGCTCGGCTGGTGACGCCCGAGGAGATCAAGGAAATCTGCCCGATCGTTGATGTCAGCGACGTGCTGGGCGGCCTCTATGATTCCAACGAGGGCCATCTCGACCCCTACGGCACGACGCACGCCTATGCCGGCGCCGCGAAAAAGCGCGGCGCCGATGTGATCCTGCGCAACCGCGTCGTTGATCTGAAGCAGCGCGCCGACCGCGGCTGGGACGTCGTCACCGAGAATGGCACGATTGTCGCCGAGCATGTCGTCAACGCGGGCGGCCTCTGGGCCAAGCAGGTCGGACTGATGGCCGGCGTCGACCTGCCGGTGACGCCGATGGAGCATCACTATTTCGTCACCGAGGACATTCCGGAAGTCGCCGCGCTCGACAAGGAGCTCGGCCTTGCCGTCGACCTCGATGGCTTCTCCTATCTGCGGCAGGAGCGGAAGGGCGTGCTGCTCGGCGTCTACGAGCAGAACCCGAAACACTGGAACATGGACGGCGCTCCGTGGGACTACGGCATCGAGCTGATCCCGGAGGATATCGACCGCATCAGCCCTGAGCTTTCCAAGGCCTATCAGCGCTTTCCCTGCCTGGCGAAGGCCGGCATCCGCAAATGGGTGAATGGCGCCTTCACCTTCACACCGGACGGTAACCCGCTGGTCGGTCCGGTCAGGCGCCTCAGCAACTACTGGGTCGCCTGCGGCGTCATGGCCGGCTTCAGCCAGGGCGGCGGCGTCGGCAAGTCGCTGGCCGAATGGATGATCTACGGAGAGCCGCAGGCCGACATCTTCGGCATGGACATCGCCCGTTACGGCGCCTTCGCCGCCAACCGCGAATATCTCAAGCAGACGACGGGCCAGTTCTACGCCCGCCGCTTCGTCATGACCTTCCCGAACGAGCGCCTGCCTGCCGGCCGGCCGCTGAAGCGTCCGTGCGCCTATGACGGCATGAGCGCCGCAGGCGCCGAGTGGACGGCCTCATGGGGTTTGGAGATCCCGGCCTATTTCGCGCCGATAGGTTTTCGCGAGGAGACGACGCTGAAGCGTTCCAACGCCTTCGAAATCGTCGGCGACGAGGTGCTGCAGGTACGCCGCGCCGCCGGCCTCGTCGATACGACGGCCTTCTCGCGCTACGCAGTGTCGGGACCGGCCGCCGAGACCTGGCTCGACCGGCTGCTCGCCTGCAGGCTGCCGAAGCCCGGCCGCGCGAAGCTTGCGCCGATGCTGGGCCCTGACGGCAGGCTGAAGGGCGATCTCACCGTGCTCAACTGGGGCGGCGGGGAATACTGGATCATGGGCTCCTACTATTTGCGCGAGTTCCACATGCGCTGGTTCGAGGCGCATAGGACGGACGGCGTCTCCGTGACCGACATCTCGGACGCGATGTCCGGCTTCCTCGTCACTGGACCGAACGCGCGCAAGATCGTCGAACGCACCACGCATCAGGACATTTCCGCCAAAGCCTTGCCCTTCATGGCCTGCGGCGAGTTCGACATCGGCATGGTGCGCGCCCGGGTCGTCCGGCTGTCGATCGCCGGCGAGCTCGGCTTCGAGATCAACTGTCCGGCCACGCTGCATTCGACCCTGCGCGAGACGCTGCTTGCCGCCGGCGAGGATCTCGGCCTCGCCGAGATCGGCTATTACGCGTTGAATTCGCTTCGGCTGGAAAAGAGCTTCGGCATCTGGTCGCGTGAGTTCACGCAAGGCTACACGCCTGGACAGACAGGGCTCGACCGCTTCATCGCTTTCGACAAGGGCGATTTCATCGGCCGCGAAGCAACGCTCAAGGAGCGCAAGGCGGGCGTCGCGCGGCGGATCGTGACCCTGGAAGTCGATGCCGACGCCAGCGGCTTCGAGCCGGTCTGGCACAAGGGCCGGCGCGTCGGCTTCGTCACGTCCGGCGGCTACGGCTACACGGTTCGCAAGAGCGTCGCCCTGGCGTTGCTGGAAGACGATTTCGCCGGGGAGGGGACAGAACTTTCCGTACACATTGTCGGCGTCGAACGGCCGGCACGCGTCATCGCGGCCTCGCCTTATGACCCCAAAGGCGAGGCAATGCGGCAATAGGGAGGAACGGGCATGATTGACGAGGCCGCACGCGATCTGAGGCGCGAACGCCGGCGTGGACGCAACGGTGAGCGGGGCAGCGAGTCGAGCCGCCGCCCGAACTACCGTTCGCTGAAGAACCCGTTCCTGCCGCAGCCGGTGTTTTCCGACGACCAGGTCGCCGCGATCCACGACACGGCGCTGCGCGTCTTGGAAGAACTCGGCATCAAGGTGCTGCTGCCGGAAGCGCGCGCTGTTCTTGCCAAGGCCGGTGCTTTGGTCGACGAAGACAGCCAGATGGTGAGGATCGGCCGCGACATGGTCAACGCAGCACTTGCTTCCGCGCCGCGCTCGATCCAGGCCTATGGCGGCGATCGCTCTCGCGATCTTGCGCTAGAGCTCGGGTCGATGACGTTCCTCGCCGGCTCCGGCGCACCCAACGTCACCGATCTCGAGCGCGGCCGGCGGCCGGGCACGCTCGCCGCATTCGAGGAATTCATGAAGCTGCTGCAGCATTTCGATGTGCTGCACATGCTTGGACCCTGCATCGAGCCACAGGATGTCGAAACCCGCTTCCGCCACTACGCCACCGGCCGGGCGCAGCTGACGCTCTCCGACAAATTGCCCTTCGTCTTCGCGCGCGGCACGCCGCAGGTCGAGGACAGCTTCGAGATGGTGCGGCTGGCGCGCGGCCTCTCGGAGACCGAGTTCCTGGCCGGCGCCTATTGCTACACCGTCATCAACACCAATTCGCCGCGCCAGCTCGACATTCCGATGGCGCAGGGCATCATCGACTTCGCCAAGGCCGGCCAGATATCGATCATCACGCCCTTCTGCCTGGCCGGTGCCATGGCGCCGATCACCGTCGCCGGCGCGCTGACGCTGCAGCACGCGGAAGCGTTAGCCGGGCTGACGCTGGCCCAGATCGTGCGTCCCGGCGCGCCGGTGGTCTACGGCTCCTTCTCCTCCAATGTCGACATGAAGTCGGGCGCGCCGGCCTTCGGCACGCCCGAACACATAAAGGCGACGCTAGGCGCCGGCCAGCTCGCGCGCTTCACCGGCCTGCCCTGGCGGTCCGGCGGCGGCAGCGCCGCCAATATTTCGGATGCACAGGCGGCGCATGAGACGCAGTTCGCGCTGTGGGGCTCGGTGCTGGCCGGCGCCACCGTCTGCATCCATGCCGCCGGCTGGCTGGAGGGCGGCTTGAGCGTCTCCTTCGAGAAACTGATCACCGACATCGAGGCCTTGCAGACGGTTGCCGAGCTTTGCGCGAAGACGCCCGGCGATGCCGACGCCATCGGCTTCGAAGCCATCGCCGAGGTGCAGCCCGGCGGCCATTTCTTCTCGGCCGCCCACACCATGACGCGCTACCGCACCGCCTTCTACGAGCCGCTGGTGGCCGACTGGTCGAATTTCGGCAATTGGACCCAGTCCGGCGGCAAGACCGCCACCGAGCGCGCCACCGGCATCTGGAAGCGGATCCTTTCCGAGTTCCAGCCGCCGCAATCCGCCGCTGCCACCGCCGGCGTGCTCGACGAGTTCATCGCCCGCCGCACCGAGGAGGGTGGTGCGGCGCCGGTGTCATAAAGAACCGGCGCGACATCCGGAGGCCTATTCGGCAAATGACGCAATCCCCTTGCTTCGCGATGCAAAATACTGGTCTATACTTGCATTTGGGCTTCAAAGGGGGAACCAGTGCAAAAGTCGAGAACCTACCAAGTCGGCGGGTCCACACTGTCTTTGGTGTTTGGAGATATCACTAATTCAGACGCAGATGTCTTGGTGAGTTCTGACGATTCTGATTTGACAATGGGGGGTGGCGTGTCAGCCGCGATTCTGCGCGCGGCAGGGCAAAGCCTTTTGTTAGAGGTGGCAAAGAAGATACCGGCAAAACTCGGTGAGGTGGTTGTAACAGGCGCAGGATCGCTACAAGCGAAGCACATCTTCCATGCAATCACGATCGGCGATGGTCAAATGGCTGACAGTGAAATCGTTGTCAGATCGACGCGACGTGCAATTGAGCTCCTGAAAGCGCTCAACCTATCCTCCATTGCGTTTCCGGCAATCGGTGCCGGTGTTGCAGGAATTTCATACGAAGATGTTGCTGTAAGTATGGCTGACGTTCTCGTAGAGGAGCTCAGAGCAACTCCTGAGCGGCTTTCCGTGACCATCTACCTATTTGATCGATTTGGAAGAATGCAGCCAATTGACTACGTCCAGTTCTTTGAAGAGTTCGCGATCCGAACTCGAGGGCTGACTGCTCAGCCGCCCAGACAGGAGCGCGTGGAGCCCGCCGTCTCTACCCAGCCCCGAGGGCCGAAGGCAAAGGCATCGTCGGCGCGAGGCGAGGCCCTAGCTACATTGACTGAGTTGGATAGAGAACGACAAGTGTTGGAAAGACGTTTGGCGCAATATGGTGACGCTCTCCTCAGTTTAGACATAAGGAAAATAAATGCACGATTAAAGGAAATTCAAGGGGAGAGAGTTAAAACTTTATCAACTGTGAGTTCGTACCCGTCGAAGTCTGTATCAGTATTCGTTTCATATTCGCACGTTGATGAGCTATTGCGCAAGGAACTCGGCAAACATCTGTCGGTTCTGGAGCATCAAGGGATCATCTCGACATGGCACGACCGTATGATCGGCGCGGGAATGGAATGGGAAGGAGCCATCGACGCACAACTCAATGAAGCGCGGGTAATTATTCTCCTCATTAGCGCTGATTTTATCCAGTCGAAGTACTGTTATGACATAGAGATGAAGCGCGCACTTGAACGTCACGATCATCGCGAAGCTTTAGTCATACCGGTAATCTTACGCGCTGTGGCTTTGAAAGGTACTCCATTCTCAAAACTGCAGGCGTTGCCGCGGGATGCAAAACCTGTAGTTACATGGACTGATCGCGACTCGGCGTTCGTCGATATCACTGATGGATTGCGTAACGCGATCCAGGATCTCGTAGGAAGATCCTAGAAAAGGTCTAGTGTTGAGATTTCGAACCGTGGTTGTCAGCTATTGACGAACCCGCGCTCGCTGGCGGCAGCCAACACCGTCGCCGCAACTGACGACTTTATAGCACCGAGGAGGGCGGTGCAGCACCTGTGTCGTGAGTCCGAAAACGTAATATTTTCGGAGACCTTCGCCGTTCACGCTGCAGTCAAAACGATTCACGATCTGGTATCGGATCGCGAGCGTGGTTACGTTGCCGATCAGGTTAGCAACGAACCGAAGGCTGTTTTGTGATGGACGGTAAATGACGGCGCCTGGCGACTTGATGCAGGCCTTGTTCCTGCGGCTGAAGACCGATGCGTCCCTGTCGGCGCTGCTCGGCGGAGCCGGGCTGCTCGAGCAGGCAAGCGACAAGGCTGCCTTTCCCAACGTGACCTACGGCCGCACCAGCGCCTTCGACCTCGACACCGGCGCCGACAATAACGACGACCAGCTCATCACGCTGCATGTCTGGTCGAAAGCGCAAGGCGAGGCGGAGACGCGGCTCATCATGGACAGCATCAGGGCACGGCTCGACGGCGCGGCGCTCTCCATCGGCCCGCGCGGCCAGACACGCCTGTCGCTGGAATTCGCCGAGGCGCGCTATGACGAGGACCTGGCGGTCCATCACGGGCTGCTGCGCTTTCGCGCGCTGACGCAGAATAGTGCCTGAGCGGACCAATTCCCCCTAAAGTTGGGCCTGGATCGCGGCCTTGTCGATGACCGACCAGACCTCGCGTATCCGCCCGTCCTGGAATTCGTAGAAGACGTTCTCGGCGAAGGAGACGCGCTTGCCGTTCACCGGCAGGCCGAACGACATGCCTTTCGGTCGGCAGTCGAAATGCAGGCGGGCCGCCACGCGCGGCGGCTCTGATACCAGAAGCTCGATGTTGAAACGCAGATCCGGAATGGCCTGGAAATCGCCTTCCAGCATCCGGCGATAGCCCGCAAGTCCGATCGTCTCGCCGTTATATTGCACCTCTTCGCCGACGAAGCGGCCGAGATTGTCCCAGTCCTGTTCGTTGAGGCAGGCGATGTAGCCCTTGTAGCGGTCGGCAAGATCTTCTCCACTCATGGCACTCTCCCCATCATCAGCCCAGCTTCATCGCGCAAACTAGAGCATATCCTGGCCGCGAAAACCGTAGCCGCGCCGGTGACATTCCGGCTATGATTCCGAGGCCGAGCTTGATGGGGGCTCGGAAAGCAGGATCGCATTTATTCGTCTCGCGCAAAACAAATACGAAGGGGCATTGCGGGCATGGATTTTCGGCCGTTCACCGTTCATTTCACGTTCAGCACAGATGCGTTAGAACCGTGATCATGAAAACGTTCCGCTCCCATATCCGCGCAGCAATGCTGGCGCTTGCCGCAGCCGGCCCTTTTGCGTCGCAGGCGGTCGCCATGCCGGTCACCTCGCCGTCGGTCGATGAGCCGATCGTGCTTGCCGCAAGCGATTGCTACGCGATCGGGCAGCAGGTCGCCGCGCAGAACGGCGGCACGCTCGCCAAGGCCTCGCAGGCGACGCGCGGCGGCCAGCAGGTCTGCGTCATCGTCGTGCTGGTGCCTGGCAAGGAGGGCCAGCGCCCGCGTCGTTCCGAGATCGTGGTGCCGCTCAACTGACGCTCATTCTCTTTAACAGGCTTAAGTTTCCCTGGCCGGCGGAATCGGCCTATACGTCTACCCAACAACAGGCTTCAACCCATGCGCGTGCTCGTCGTCGAGGATGACAAGGATCTCAACCGCCAATTGGCGGATGCGCTCGTCGACGCCGGCTATGTCGTCGACCGCGCCTATGATGGCGAGGAGGGGCATTTCCTCGGCGACACCGAGCCCTACGACGCTGTCGTCCTCGACATCGGCCTGCCGCAGATGGACGGCATCAGCGTCGTCGAGCGCTGGCGCCGCGGCGGGCGCAAGATGCCGGTGCTGATCCTGACCGCGCGCGACCGCTGGAGCGACAAGGTGGCCGGCATCGACGCCGGCGCCGACGACTATGTCACCAAGCCTTTCCACATCGAGGAGGTGCTGGCCAGGGTGAGGGCGCTGATCCGCCGCGCCGCCGGCCATGCCTCTTCGGAACTCACCTGCGGTCCGCTGAGGCTCGACACCAAGGCCTCCAAGGCCGATGTCAACGGCGTGCCGCTTAAGCTCACTTCGCACGAGTTCCGTTTGCTCGCCTATCTGATGCACCATATGGGCGAGGTGGTATCGCGCACCGAGCTGGTAGAGCATCTCTACGACCAGGATTTCGACCGCGATTCCAACACCATCGAGGTGTTCGTCGGGCGGCTTCGCAAGAAGATGGGCATCGATATGATCGAAACAGTGCGTGGCATGGGCTATCGCATGCGAGAGCCGGAGGCGTGACGCGGAACCACTGAAGCCGACGATGAGAACTTGGCTTTCAGGGCTGCGGCTCTGGCCGCGCTCGCTGACCTTCCGCGTCATCGCCTTTTCGACGATCTGGGCGATACTGACGCTGGTCGTCATCTTCACCCTCATCACCACGCTCTACCGCCAAGCCAGCGAGCGCGGCTTCGACAGCCTGCTTTCGGCGCATCTGTTCAACCTGATCGGTTCCGTCGGCATCTCCGACAACGGCGCGCTCACCGGCTCGCCCGACCTTGGCGATCTGCGCTTCTCGGAGCCGAATTCCGGCTGGTACTGGTCCGTGGAGCCGGCTTCCGAAGGCGTTCACGGCGAAATCCATTCCTCTTCGATGACGACCTCGATCCTGTCGCCAAGCGTCGCCGAGGTGCCCTTCAACGCGAACTTCCAGCGCAGTTACGCGACCGAAGGCATCAAGGGAGAGGAGCTCGAAGTCTTCGAGAGCGAGTTTGTGCTCGATGCCAAGAACCGCGCCGCGCGCTTCCGCGTCATGGGCAATCACAGCGAGCTGGAACAGGAGATCGCGAGCTTCCAGCGCCGCCTGCTCACTTATCTGTCGCTGTTCGGCGTCGGCATGATCGCCATCAACGCCATCGCCATCCTGCTCGGCCTGCAGCCCTTGCGCCGGGTGCGCAATGCGCTCGCCATGGTGCGCGAGGGCACGGCGCAGCGGCTCGACGGAAGTTTTCCCGCCGAGATCGAACCTCTGGCCAGCGAGACCAACGCGCTGATCGAGAACAACAAGCGCATCGTCGAACGCTCGCGAACCCAGGTCGGCAATCTCGCCCACTCGCTGAAGACGCCGCTTGCCGTGCTGATCAACGAGGGCCGCGCGCTCGGCGGCGCCAAGGGCCAGCTCATCGCCGAGCAGGCTGCCTCGATGCAGAAGCAGGTCGATCATTATCTGCAGCGCGCCCGCGTCGCCGCCCAGCGCGACAGCGTCGTTTTCCGCACGCCGGTGAAGCCATTGGTCGAACGCATGGTGCGGGTGCTGCAAAAACTCAACCCGCGGACGAAGCTGACGCTGTCGCCTCCGCCCGCCGAGATCGTCTTTGCCGGCGAGCGCGAGGATCTGGAGGAATTGCTCGGCAATCTGCTCGACAATGCCATGAAATGGGCGAAGAGCGCCGTCGCGGTTTCGGTTGCGCTCGTTCCGGAAAGCGCCAGCCTGTTTGAAATCGCTATAGAGGATGACGGGCCCGGCATTCCCGAAGCCAGCGCGCGGGAAGTGTTGAAGCGTGGCAAGAGACTGGACGAGACGAAGCCGGGAACGGGGCTTGGGCTTGCCATTGTCGCCGACCTCGTGAACGAGTATGGAGGCGCCCTGGCGCTGGAACGGTCCGGCATGGGCGGCTTGAGGGCGGTGGTGAGATTGCGGAGCCTTCAGTAATGTTTTTTATCGATTATCGTGCGGACGCCTGCGGCCAAATTTCCGACAAATATCAACACTATGGGCTCGCCATCCTCCCCGATGGCGCGGCCGCCAATCTATCTCGCTCAAGTCCGTCCCGCTCAAGAGAACCGGTTGCTGGCATGAAGATTCGCGTCGCGCTCGTTTCCGCCCTGATGGCTGTTTCGGGCTGCACCACGCTGGGCAAGGGCGGTCCGGCCTCTCCGGTCACGCCTGTCGCCACGCCGCCGGGTGGCGGCAAGGTGGGAACCAGCATCGTCGCGGCCATGAATGGCGGGCTGGTCGGCGGATCGATCGGCTCGGGTCTCAGCGACGCCGAGAAGCGCAAGGGTCTCGAGGCGGAATACAAGGCGCTGGAATACACCGCCAGCGGCCAGAAAGTGACGTGGAAGGGCGACAGCTCGACCCATTACGGCGAGGTCGTCGCCGCGCAGCCCTATCGGGTCGGCTCGCAGGATTGCCGCCAGTATACCCACACCGTTTATACCAGCGGCGCGGGAGTCACGGCGCGCGGCACCGCCTGCCGCAATGCCGACGGCAGCTGGACGCCGCTGACCTAGATTAGGCAGCAGCCGGCGCGATTTTGATATCGATCAAGGCCGGCCGGCGCATCTGCCGTCAAAGCGTCGCACGAAGGTCGTGTTGGCAGGGCAGGGCTCTGCCGTTATTGGAATAGCCATGCTGTTCTGGGTCATAGCCGCAATCCTTACGCTCGGCGCCAGCCTGGCGGTGCTTTTGCCGCTGGCCGGCGGCACGAAAAGTGCGTCTGCAGCCGGCGATCACGACCTCGAAGTCTATCGCGACCAGCTTTCGGAGCTCGATCGCGACATGGCGCGCGGCCTGATCCAGCCGGGCGAGGCCGAGGAAGCGCGTGCCGAGATCGGCCGCCGCATCCTGCGTCTCGGCTCGAGCAGCCAGTCGGGCACGCAAGCGCCGCGCCCCTCGCGCGCGGCAAGGCTGGTTGCCACCGCCGCCGTGCTGGCGGTGCCGCTGGTGAGCTGGGGGCTTTACGGCGCGCTCGGCTCGCCCGACCTGCCGTCGCAGCCGCTGGCCGAGCGGCTTGCAAAGAACCCGTCGGATTCCTCGGTCGACGAGCTGGTCGCCCGCGCCGAGGCGCACCTTGCCGCCAATCCATCCGACGGCAAGGGCTGGGACGTGCTGGCGCCGGTCTATCTGCGCCTGCAGCGCTTCCCTGATGCGATAACGGCCTATCGCAATGCCATCCGCCTCGACGGCGACAGCGCCGTCCGCCAGGCCGGTCTTGGTGAGGCGATCGCCAACGCCGCCGGCGGCATCGTGTCGGCCGAGGCTCAGGGTGCTTTCGAGGCGGCGCTGAAGCTCGATCCCGCCAACGCCAAGGCGAATTTCTATCTGGCGATGGGGCTCGCCCAGGAAGGCAAGAAGGCCGAAGCGGCCGCCGCCTGGCAAAAGATGCTCGGCCAGTTGGCGCCGGATTCGCCCTGGCGCAACGCCGTCCAGCAGGCGCTTGCCGATACGGCCGAGCCAGCGGTCGCGGCCGGCAAGCCGGCCAATGGCCCCGATGCTCGAGCTGTCGAGGCGGCGCAACAGATGTCGCCGCAGGACCGGCAGGCGATGATCGAGACCATGGTCGCCGGCCTTGACGACAGGCTGAAGCAAAATCCGCGCGACGAGGAAGGATGGATGCGGCTCATTCGTTCCTATGTCGTGCTCGGCAAGGCCGACCAGGCGCGCGACGCGCTCGGCCGCGCCGTCGCTGTCTTTGGCGCCGATAGCGAGCAAGCCAAGAAATTCACCGCCTTCGCCGCCTCCCTCGGCGTGATGGCGACGGAGTAAGAGATGACGCGCAAGCAGAAACGATTGTCGGTGATCCTGGCGGGGCTGGCCTTCCTCGGCGCCGCGGCGGGCCTCACCTTCTACGCGCTCGGCCAGAAGGCCTCCTACTTCTACATGCCCGCCGATCTCGCCACCGCAACGGTCCAGCCCGGCCAGCGCATCCGCCTCGGCGGCTTGGTCGAGAAAGGCACGATCGTGCGCGGCCAGGGCGCCACCGTCGACTTCTCGGTCACCGACAAGCAGAAGTCGGTCAAGGTCACCTATACCGGCATCCTGCCCGATCTCTTTCGAGAGGAGCAGGGCGTGATCACCGAGGGCGCGTTCGGCCCGAACGGCGTCTTCGTCGCCGATAGCGTTTTGGCCAAGCATGATGAGCGCTATATGCCCAAGGAAGTCGCCGACGGCCTGAAGGCCAAGGGCGTCTGGCAGGAAAGCAAGAGCCAATGAGCAGGTTCCGCAAAAGTGCTACGCGGTTTTGCGACCAGAAACCTGCGGCAAAGGAAGGTCGCAGGTTCCGCAAAAGTGTAAGGCGGTTTTGCGATCAGAACCTGCGAGAAAACGGGTAGCCAATGGTTGAGACCGGACATTTCGCCCTCGTCCTCGCCTTCGCGCTGTCGCTGGTGCAGATGCTGGTGCCGCTCGTCGGCGCCCGCACCGGCAATCAGCGGCTGATGGCGGTCGGCGGTCCGGTGGCGGTCACCGGCTTCGCGCTCACCGCGCTCTCCTTCGCGGCGCTTGCGACCGCCTATGCCGGCTCCGACTTCTCCGTGGCGAGCGTCTGGGAGAACTCCCATTCGCTGCAGCCGATGATCTACAAGATCACCGGCACCTGGGGAAACCACGAAGGCTCGATGCTGCTCTGGGTGCTGATCCTGACCTTCTTCGGCGCGCTTGTCGCCGCCTTCGGCAACAATCTGCCGGCGACACTCAAGGCCAACGTGATCGCCGTGCAGGGCATGATCGGCGCCGCCTTCTTCCTGTTCATCCTGGCGACGTCCAACCCCTTCATCCGGCTCAACCCGGCCCCCATCGAAGGCCGCGACCTCAATCCGATCCTGCAGGATCTCGGCCTCGCCATCCATCCGCCGCTGCTCTATCTCGGCTATGTCGGCTTCTCGATCTGCTTCTCCTTTTCGGTCGCGGCCCTGATCGAAGGCCGCATCGACGCCTCCTGGGCGCGCTGGGTGCGGCCCTGGACGCTGGTCGCCTGGATGTTCCTCACCGGCGGCATCGCCATGGGCTCCTACTGGGCCTATTACGAGCTCGGCTGGGGCGGCTTCTGGTTCTGGGACCCGGTCGAGAACGCCTCCTTCATGCCCTGGCTAGCCGGCACCGCGCTGCTCCACTCTGCGATCGTCATGGAAAAGCGCTCGGCGCTGAAGATCTGGACGCTGCTGCTTGCGATCCTCACCTTCTCACTGTCGCTGCTCGGCACCTTCCTGGTGCGCTCCGGCGTGCTGACGTCCGTGCATGCCTTCGCCACCGACCCGGCCCGCGGCGTCTTCATCCTCTGCATCCTGACGCTGTTCATCGGCGGCTCGCTGGCGCTGTTTGCGCTGCGTGCGTCGCGGCTGGCAGCCGGCGGCCTGTTCCACCCGATCTCGCGCGAGGGCGCGCTGGTCCTCAACAACCTCTTCCTCACCACGGCGACAGCGACGGTGCTTGTCGGCACGCTTTACCCGCTGGCGCTCGAAGCCATCACCGGCGGCAAGATCTCGGTCGGCGCGCCCTTCTTCGATCTGACCTTCGGTCCGCTGATGCTGCCACTGCTCGCCATCGTGCCCTTCGGCCCGCTGCTCGCCTGGAAGCGCGGCGACGTGTTCGCCGCTTCCCAGCGCCTGATGGCGGCCTTCGGGCTGGCGCTTGCCGCGATGCTGGTCACCGGCCTGTTCATCGACGGCGCTTCGGTCTTTGCCGCACTCGGCGTCGGCCTCGCGGTCTGGCTGGCCGCCGGCGCGCTCACCGACCTTGCCGTCAAGTCCGGCGTCGGCTCGGTCGCGCCGGCCGTCATGCTAAGGCGCTTCGCCGGCCTGCCGCGCTCGGTTTTCGGCACGGCACTTGCCCATCTCGGGCTGGGGCTCACCTTGCTCGGCATCGTCGGCACGCTGTCCTTCGGCACCGAGAAGATCCTGACCATGCGCCCGGGCGAGACGGTGGAACTGTCGGGTCACACGCTGCGCTTCGAAGGGCTCGTCCCGCGGAAGGGCCCGAACTTCACCGAGGATCGCGGCCGCTTCCTGCTCATAGGCGCGGATGGCAATGTTGACGGCGAGATCACTTCCGCCAAGCGGTTCTATCCGGTGCGGCAGATGGTGACGACTGAGTCCGGCATCAGGACGCTGGGTTTGAGCCAGCTTTATCTGTCGCTCGGCGACGAAGGCAATGACGGCTCCGTCGTCGTGCGCCTGTGGTGGAAGCCGCTGGTGACGCTGATCTGGGGCGGCGGCCTGGTGATGATGGCGGGCGCGGCCATGTCGCTGCTCGACCGCCGCCTGCGCGTCGGCGCGCCTGCCAGGCGCCGCAAGACGGCCGCCGCTGCCGTATCTACGAGCCCGACATGAAAGCGAAGTTTTCGCTTGGCCCCCTGATCCTGCTGCTGGCTCTGCTCTTCGCCGGAACGGCACAGGCGGTGAAGCCCGACGAGGTGCTGTCCGATCCGGCGCTGGAGGCGAGGGCGCGAGCGCTCTCCGAAGGCCTGCGCTGCATGGTCTGCCAGAACCAGTCGATCGACGAGTCCGACGCCGACCTGGCGCGCGACCTGCGCGTCCTGGTGCGCCAGCGCCTCGTCGCCGGCGACACCGACCAGCAGGTCATGGACTACATCGTTTCGCGCTATGGCGAGTTCGTGCTGTTGAAGCCGCGCCTCAGCCTGCGCAACGCGCTTTTATGGGGCACGCCGGCGCTGCTGCTTCTGGCCGGCGGCATCTTCATCGTGTTCAGCGTCCGTTCGCGCCGCCCCGCGCCGGACAGCGCCCTCAGCGCCGAGGAAAAGGCGGCGCTGGACAAGATGCTTAGCGATTAGTTCCGTCGTCGACGTCGATAATTGGCGGTAGCCGTTCGCGGGTCGTCATTCTATGGCGGAGCAAGGAGCGAAGCGACGCGCGTAGACCATAGAATCCATGCCGTTACGCTGACGCGCCGCGAACGGTGCAGAGTTTTGTTCCGCTGTGTCCTCGACGAAGGTCACGGCATGGATTCCAGGGTCTGCGCGCGTCGCTTCGCTCCTTGCTCCGCCCTGGAATGACGACGTCGCGGAGGTTTCAGCCAATCTCCAAAGGGCGGCATGCTCTACACCTGGCGTGCCCGCTCCGCCTCCCCGGCCTCGATCATCGCGTCGATTTCCGCCATCGCAGTTTCGTGAGGCACCACACGGCCCGCCTTTGCATCGGCTATCCCGCACTTGATGCCTTCGATCATCTTGGTCTCCCAATCGACTGAGACTCGAATTCGGTTGGTATGGCCTGTGGTCATTTTGAACCTCGTGATCCCAATGCATCCCTGCCGATCGCCAACATTACAAAATTTTCATGTATCGGAAATGGCGCCGTAATGTGCCGCTCTCTAATCCTCTTGCCCGAGGATGCTTCGCCTGAGCGCATCCCTTCGAAAGAGGATACGAAACCCATGAATATTGCCTCCAATTCATATTCCCGCACCCGCAAGCGCCTGATGGCGGCCGTCGCTTCCCTGGCTGTCGTCGGCACGGCAGGCGCGGCCATGCTCGCAACCGGCACCGCCCCAGTGCTGGCCGATGCCGTGCGCGTCGAGGCCCCGCAGGTGCCGAGCTTCGCCGATGTCGTCGAGCACGTTTCGCCGGCGGTCGTCAGCGTCAAGGTCAAGGCCAAGATCCAACCGACGGCCGATGACGGCTCCGACGATCAGAACGGCTTCGACAACCTCCCCGACAATCCGCAGCTGCGCCGCTTCTTCAAGGAGTTCCGCGGCTTCGGCGACCAGGGCGGCCAGTTCGGCATGCCCCGCTTCAACCACCGCAACCACGGCAATGGCGAGCCGCGCCCTGTCGCTCAGGGCTCTGGCTTCTTCATTTCCGAGGACGGCTACCTCGTCACCAACAACCACGTCGTCTCCGAAGGCTCCGACTTCACCGTCGTCACCAATGACGGCAAGGAACTCGACGCCAAGCTGATCGGCACCGATCCGCGCACCGACCTCGCCGTGCTGAAGGTCGATGGCGGCGGCAAGTTCACCTATGTCGACTTCGCCGACGACTCCAAGATCCGCATCGGCGACTGGGTGGTGGCCGTCGGCAATCCGTTCGGCCTCGGCGGCACCGTCACCGCGGGCATCGTCTCGGCCCGCGGCCGCGACATCGGCGCCGGCCCCTATGACGACTTCATCCAGATCGACGCCTCGGTCAACCGCGGCAATTCGGGCGGCCCGACCTTCAACCTCAACGGCCAGGTGATCGGCATCAACACCGCCATCTTCTCGCCGTCGGGCGGCAGCGTCGGCATCGCCTTCGACATCCCGGCCTCGACCGCCAAGCAGGTCGTGGAAGACCTGATGAAGAACGGTTCCGTCCAGCGCGGTTGGCTCGGCGTCGAGATTCAGCCGGTCACCTCCGACATCGCCGAGTCGCTCGGCCTGAAGTCGGACAAGGGCGCGCTGGTTTCGAGCGCCCAGGATGCCGGTCCGGGCAAGAAGGCCGGCATCACTGCTGGTGACGTCATCACCCAGGTCGACGGCAAGGACGTCGCTTCGCCGAAGGAACTCGCCCGCGTGATCGGCGCTTATGCGCCGGGCAAGTCGGTCGACGTCACCGTCTGGCGCAACGGCAAGAACGAGACGGTCAAGGTCGACCTGGGCACCTTGCCTTCGAGCGACAAGCAGGCCTCGAACGACGACAACAATAAGCAGGCCACCCCCGCCAAGCCCGATACGCTGGCCGATCTGGGCCTCACCGTCACCAAGTCGGAAAACGGCAAGGGCCTGGTGGTCACCGACGTTGACCCGGACAGCGATGCGGCCGACCGCGGCATCCAGCCCGGCGACGTCATCACCTCGATCAATTCGAACGAGGTGAACACCACCGACGACGTCTCCAAGGCGATGACCGACGCCACCAAGGCAGGCCGCAAGGCCGTGCTGATGCAGATCACCCGCGACGATAGCAACCGCTTCGTTGCGCTGCCGGTTGGCAAGGGCTGATCTGACAGGGCGGTTCATCGTTTCACGGAAACGCAGAACCGCTCCATCTCTTTGTTTAGACGCAATTCCGGACGGAAAACCATTTCACGCTTTTCCTGGAATTGCTCAGCGACTTTTCCTTGTGGCGGTTTCAACACCCCCGAGCCGCCACGGGGAAAGCATGGGGCCGAGCACGCCAGTCAGTCACCGTGTTTCGCTCCTGGCGGCAGCGGGTTCCCATCACCCGCTGCCGCTTTAACTGAAAGACCAAAGCAATGGCTGCCCCTCAATCTTCCAGTGAAATCGCGTATAACGGCTCCATGAAGATTCTCGTCATGGAAGACGATCGCGAGGCAGCGGACTATCTTAAGAAGGCCTTCGCCGAGGCGGGCCATACCACCCATGTCGCCGGCGACGGCGAGACTGGTTTCGCGCTTGCCGACGCCGGCGACTATGACGTGATGGTGGTCGACCGCATGATGCCACGCCGCGATGGGCTTTCGGTGATCGCCGCGCTCCGCTCGCGCGGCAACACCACGCCGGTGCTGATCCTGTCGGCGCTGGGCGAGGTCGACGACCGCGTCACCGGGTTGCGCGCCGGCGGTGACGATTATCTGACCAAGCCCTATGCGTTTTCCGAATTGCTCGCCCGCGTCGAGGTGCTCAACCGCCGCGCCGGCGCACGGGAGTTCGAGACCGTCTACCGCGTCGGCGACCTTGAGCTCGACCGCCTGTCGCATTCGGTCAAGCGCGCCGGCCGCGAGATCACGCTGCAGCCGCGCGAGTTCCGCCTGCTCGAATATCTGATGCGCCATGCCGGCCAGGTGGTGACGCGCACCATGCTGCTCGAGAATGTCTGGGACTATCATTTCGATCCGCAGACCAACGTCATCGACGTCCACGTCTCGCGTCTGCGCGGCAAGATCGAAAAAGGCTTCGACAAGCCGATCCTGCACACGATCCGCGGCGCCGGCTACATGCTGAAGGGCGGCTAGGGAGCAAGATGGCTCTTTCCCTGCCGGCCATCATGAGGACGACGGCGGCCCGGCTTTCGGCGCTTTATCTTCTGCTTTTCGCGCTCTGCGCCGTGCTGCTGGTCTTCTACATGACGTCGCTGTCGGCGCGCATGCTGACGGCGCAGACCCAGGAGACCATCAACGACGAGGTGCTGGGCCTGGCTCGCGCCTACCAGCGTGGTGGTCTGCCGGTGCTGGTGCGCGTCGTCGAGGCCCGTTCCCGCCAGCCCGGCGCCAACCTCTATCTGATCGCCGACGCCAACGGCCAGATCCTGACCGGCAACGTGCAGAGCCTGGAGCCTGGGGTCATCGAGACCGAGGGTTGGACCACCGAGCCCTTTTCCTACCAGCGCTTCGGCGAGGGCGAGCTCGACCGCTTGCGCAGCGGAGACCAGACCGCGCCTTCGACCGGTACAAGCGGCGCGCAATCCGAGGGCGAGAAGGGCCATAACGCCATCGCTCTGGTGCTGAGACTGCCCAACCAGATGATCATGCTGGTCGGCCGCGACCTCGGCGAGCCCGAGCGCTTCCGCGCCGTCATCCGCCGCTCGCTGATGCTGGCGCTGGGCATGATGGGGCTCGGCGGGCTCTTGATCTGGTTCTTCGTCGGGCGCGCGGCGCTGAAGCGCATCGACAGCGTGTCGGAGGCGAGCCGCCGCATCATGGGCGGCGACCTCGGCGGGCGCCTGCCGGTGACCGGCGCGGGCGACGAATTCGACCGCCTGTCGGAAAACCTCAACACCATGCTCGCCCGCATCGCCATGCTGAACGAGGGGCTGAAGCAGGTCTCCGACAACATCGCCCATGACCTGAAGACGCCGCTGACCAGGCTGCGCAACCGCGCCGAGGCCACACTTGCCGGCAAGCACAAGACGACCGACTACCGCCAGGCGCTGGAGGGCACGATTGCCGAATCCGACCAGCTCATCAAGACGTTCAACGCCATCCTGATGATCTCGCGGCTGGAGGCAGGTTATTCCTCCGAGACAGCCGGCCCGGTCGACCTCGCCGCCACGGTGAGCGATGTCGTCGAGCTCTACGAGCCGGTAGCGGAGGAGGCGGGCGTTGTGCTGGAAGCCACGGTGCCGGAAGCCGTCACCATAAACGGCAACCGCGAGCTGATCGGACAGGCGCTGTCGAACATCGTCGACAACGCGATCAAATACTCGACCGGCGCGACCGAGAGCCCGAAAGTGCGCGTCACGCTGGAGCGTGCCGGCGGCGAGGTCAAGCTCGCCGTTTCCGACAACGGCCACGGCATTCCCGACGATGCCGACCGCGCGCGGGCCACCGAGCGCTTCGTGCGGCTGGAAAAGAGCCGCTCGCAGCCGGGCTCGGGCCTCGGCCTCAGCCTCGCCAAGGCGATCATGACTTTCCACAACGGCAGGCTTGATCTTCTGCCCGCCAATCCCGGATTGTCCGTAGTCATGAGTTTCCCGTCACGGGACACGCATTGATGGCGGCGAGGATGGCAAAGAAAAAGATCGAAACCGGATGGCAACTTCGCCCGACGCTGGCGCTTCGCCCGCTGGATGGCGACCATGTCCGGCGGGAATTGTCCGAGGTCGCGGACGCAGCAGAGGAAGACGGCCTTGCACGTCTCGCCGCATTCCTCGCGGGCAAGGGGCCGCTGCAGGATCTGCTCGCCGCCATCTTCGACCTGTCGCCGTTCCTGCGCGATATGGCCCGCCGCCGGCCGGCCATTCTCGACGTGCTGTTCGACCAGACGATCGAAGCGCGGCTCAGCGACATCGGCGAGGCGATCGATCTCGCGGCGCGGGCCGAGACTGTTTCGGAAACGAGCCTGATGATGGCGCTCAGGCAATTCAAGGCCGAGGCGCATTTCCTGATCGCGCTCGCCGACCTTTCCGGCGAGGCCGAAACCGCGCTGACGGTGCGCCGCCTCAGCGACCTTGCCGATGCCTCAACGCGCGCCGCCGTCGATTTTCTGCTGCTCGACGCGCACGGGCAGGGCAAGCTCAAGCTGCCCGATCCCAAATCCCCTGCGCACGGCTCGGGCTGGATCCTGCTCGGCATGGGTAAGCTCGGCGCGCATGAGCTGAATTTCTCCTCCGACATCGACCTCGTCGTCTTCTTCGATCCGGAGGCGCCGGCTGTCACCGATCCGCTCGACGCGACGGAGCTGTTCTCGCGCCTCACCCGCCGCCTCGTGCGTATCCTCCAGGATCGCACCGAGCACGGCTATGTCTTCCGTACCGATCTGAGGCTCCGTCCCGATCCCGGCTCGACGCCGCTGGCGATCCCGGTCGAGGCAGCGCTTCGCTACTACGAAGCGCGCGGCCAGAACTGGGAGCGCGCCGCCATGATCAAGGCGCGGCCGGTTGCGGGCGACCTTGTGGCGGGGGCCGCCTTCCTCAAGGAATTGCAGCCCTATGTCTGGCGCAAATACATGGACTATGCCGCGATCGCCGACGTCCATTCGATCAAGCGCCAGATCCACGCACACAAGGGCCATGGCGAGATCGCGGTCAAGGGTCACAACGTCAAGCTCGGCCGGGGCGGCATCCGCGAGATCGAGTTCTTCGTCCAGACCCAGCAGCTCATTGCCGGCGGCCGCTTCCCGGAATTGCGCGGCCGCGAGACGGTGCCGATGCTTGGCGCGCTCGCCGCGCGCGGCTGGATCACCGCCGATGCGCGCGACGCGCTCACCCGGCAATACTGGTTCCTGCGCCGTGTCGAGCACGCCATCCAGATGGTGGCCGACGAGCAGACGCATATTCTGCCGGAGGATGACGAGGAGCTGGAGCGCATCGCGCTGATGCTCGATTTTGCGGACGAGGCGGAATTCGCGAAAACCTTCCGCGCTTCGCTGCAGCAGGTCGAGCGTCACTATGCGGCCTTGTTCGAGACGGCGCCCGAACTGTCGGCCGGCATCGGCAACCTGGTCTTCACCGGCGATGTCGACGACCCCGACACGCTGCGGACCTTGCATGGCCTCGGCTTCCAACGCCCGAGCGACATCTGCCGCGTCATCCGCGGCTGGCATTTCGGCCGCTACCGCGTCACCCAGTCGGCCGAAGCGCGCGAGCGGCTGACGGAGCTGACTCCGGCGCTCTTGAAAGCCTTCGGCCAGACGCGCCGTGCCGACGAAGCGCTGATGCGCTTCGACGAGTTCCTTGCCGGCCTGCCGGCCGGCATTCAGCTGTTCTCGCTGCTGCAGTCGAACCCTGCGCTGCTCAAGCTGATGGCGACGATCATGGGTGGCGCGCCGCGGCTCGCCGCCATCATCACGCGCCGCCCGCATGTCTTCGACGGCCTGCTCGATCCTGCGCTGCTTACCGAACTGCCGGATCGCGCCTATCTTTCGGCGCGGCTTGCGGCCTTCATCGAGGGCGACCGCGCCTATGAGGATGTGCTCGACCGGCTGCGCATCTTCGCCTCCGAGCAGAAATTCCTGATCGGCGTGCGCCTGCTGGCCGGCTCGATCGATCCCGCGCGCGCCGGCCGCGCCTTCTCCGACCTCGCGGATCTCACCATCGAGGCGGCGCTTCAAGCGGTGACTGCCGAGTTCGCGCTGCGCCATGGCAGGATTGCCGGGGCCAGGGTGGCGCTGCTCGGCATGGGCAAGCTCGGCAGCCGCGAGCTCACAGCGGGATCCGACGTCGACCTCATCCTGCTCTACGACCACGACGCGGACGCGGAGGAGTCCGACGGCGAGAAACCGCTGGCGCCGTCGCATTACTACACCCGAATGACACAGCGGTTGATCGCCGCCGTCTCGGCGCCCACGGCCGAAGGCGTACTTTACGAGCTCGACCTCCGCTTGCGCCCCTCTGGCAACAAGGGGCCGGTCGCCACCCATGTCGACGCGTTCAAGAAATATCAGCGCCAGGACGCCTGGACCTGGGAGCACATGGCGCTGGCCAGAGCCCGGGCGATCGGCGGCGATGCCGAACTCTGCGCCGAAGTCGAAGGGGATGTCGCGGCGGTGCTCGCCCAGCCGCGCGACGGCGCCAAGGTGAAGGCGGAAGCATCGGAGATGCGGGCGCTGATCGAGAAGGAGAAGCCGCCGCGCGACCTCTGGGACATCAAGCTGATCCCGGGCGGCCTCATCGACCTCGAGTTCATCGCCCAGGTCGCCGTCATCACCGGCAATATCGAGCCCGGCCGTCGGGTGACCGCGACGGCGGATGTGCTGGCGCGGCTGGCGCCGCAATTCGCGACAGCCGATGTCAGGCAGGAACTTTGCGAGGCCTGGCGGCTCTATATGGCATTGACCCAGATGATCAGGCTTTGCCTCACCGGTGAGTTTCAGCGCGACGATGTCCCGCCGGGGCTTTCGGATCTGCTTCTGGCGGTCACCGACCTTCCGGATTTCGGTGTGTTGGAAGCGCATCTCAAGGAGACGTCGCGGAAGGTCCGCAACGATTTCGACCTTCTGCTTCGTGCGGGAGCGCCGGCGCGCTAGGAGCCGTGAAGTCGCGCGATTATTCGGTGCGTTGAACACGGCGGAGCCTGCGGCGCGCATGCGCTTGCAGGAGCCGATCACGCAGGTAGGCGTAGAAGCGTGGCGGCAGCATGCCATAGTGGAAGCGGGAGGAGCTGCGTCCCGGGATGGGTCTGAGGTCGGGACCCGGCCAGAGGAAATCGTTGGTTTCGCTCACCACGACCCATGACGGCGTGTCGTCAAGCCCAAGGTGAGCTTTGAGAGCCGCGGGCATCTCGATGGCATCGCCAGGATCGGCCGGAGCGGAATGCGTGATCGGAACACCGTCACGATCTCGTGCCCTTCCACGATCCTACGCGCGGCGACAATGGCGCAGGGCCGGTTCTTGCGACCCTCTTCAACGCCTGTTTTGTGTTCGTCCGACCAGAGGTAGGAATAGGAAATCACCAGGCCGGGAACAGGCTTGGGCAGGCTCACGGTGTCCAGTGTTTGAGCATTTCATCCAGCTCATCGAACTGGGATGGTACCGCGCTTGCGGCGATAGCTCTCAGCGTCTCGTCGTCAAGCTCCTCGACGGGGCGGGCGACCCGTCCCTTGACCAGCACTTCGAACATTGCCGCCGAGAGGAGGACGGTGTGGGTCCGGCCATTCTTCGTTATCGCAACCGGCGCCCGCTGAGCGGCATCCTGAAAACGTCCGACATTTTGTTGGAATTCCGTTGATGTTACGCGCATGGACAGTCACCTCTTTATCCAAAATAGATAAAATAGATAACTTTTTCACGGAGGTCGAGTTGGAACGGCCTCGATCGCTCAGGCCGCTGCTTTCACGGGCGGCGACTTCTTCAGCGGGATGCGCACCGACACGATGGTGCCGACGCCTTCGGTCGAGCGGATCTTCAGCGCGCCGCCCTGCAACTCCGCGAGCGAGCGTGAAATCGCCAGCCCGAGGCCCGAGCCTGTATGGTTCTTGGAGAACTGGTTCTGCACCTGCTCGAACGGTCGCCCGAGCTTGCTCAGCGCCTGCTTCGGGATACCGCAGCCATTGTCCTCGATGGTGAGAACCAGCGCGCCCGAGGCGCTGCGCGCCCGGACCGTGATCCTGCCGCCCTGTCCAGTGAACTTCACCGCGTTGGAGAGGAGATTGATGGCGATCTGCTTGATCGCGCGCCGGTCGGCAAAGAGCCGCATCGAGTCGGCGATGCGCGTCTCCACCGTGATCGACTTTTCCGCCGCCTGCAGCGAGATGACGCGAACCGTCTCCTTGATCAGCGGGCAGAGGTCGATCTCCTCGCTCTCCATCGAGAACTGGCCGGCCTCGATCTTCGACATGTCGAGTATGTCGTTGATGACGCCGAGCAGATATTTGCCGCTGCCGTTGATATCGGCGGCATATTCCTCGTAGCGCGGCGAGCCGAGCGGTCCGAACAGGCGCTGTTCCATCAGCTCGGAAAAGCCGATGATGGCGTTGAGCGGCGTGCGCAATTCATGCGACATGTTGGCGAGGAATTCGGACTTCGCCCGGTTGGCCGCCTCGGCGCGCTCCGTCTCCTTCATGTATTTGCGGTTGAGTTCGACCAGTTCCTTGGCGCGTTCTTCCTCGGCGCGCCGCGCAAGGCTGAGGTCGTGGATCGTCGCCATCAGGCGCCGCTCGCTGTCGACCAGCTTTTCCTGGTGCAGCTTGATCTGGGTGATGTCGGAGCCGACCGAGACGATGCCGCCGTCGCGGGTTCTGAGCTCGTTAACCTGGAGCCAGCGGCCGTCGGCAAGCTGGCGCTCCAGCGTGACGCCGCCATGCGGACCGTTGGCATTGGCGAGCCTGCGCTCCGAGGCGAAGGCGAGCATGCGCTCCTCCAGCATGTCGCGGGTCGCGCCCGGCACCACGTCGCGGTCAGAGAGCCCGTTGTCCTTCTGGAATTTGGAATTGCACATGATCAGCCGCTCGGCGGCATCCCACAGCACGAAGGACTCGTTGATGTTCTCGATCGCGGTCCTGAGCCGCATGTCCGCCGCCTCCGAGCGCAGCGCCAGGTGGCGCTGCTCGGTGACATCGACGGCGATGCCGATCAGCTGGATCTCCGGTGCCTCCGGGTCGATCACCTGGGCGCGGGCGCGCATCCACACCCACTGCCCGTCGGCATGGCGCATGCGGAACACCTGGTCGATATGGTCGATCTCGCGTTCGACGATGCGGTTGGCGAGCTCGAAGAGATCGCCGTCGTCGGGATGGATGATCTCGTCGACCTCGCCGAACGACAGCATCGTATCGCAGGGCTCGTAGCCCAGCATGTCGTACATCGAGCGCGACCAGTACATCTTGCCGCGCACCATGTCCCAATCCCACAGCCCGCAGCGGCCGCGCACCAGCGCCATGTCGATGCGCTGATGTGCTTCGAGATAGATGCGGTCGGCTGCCTGGGCGCGCGCCGCCTGGCCGAAATAGGCATAGAGGATGACGATCAGCACGCCGGCCGTCAGCACGAACAGGGTGACATTGAGCGAGACCGTCTTGCGCCAGCTCTCGAACACCGCCTCCTTGGGAACCAGCACCGCCGCGGCGTTCTTACGGTCGCCTGTGAAACTGACGGCAGCAAACCAATCCTTCCCGCCGATGCTGACATCCATAACGCCGGCGCGGTCGCCGAACATGAACAGCGGCTGGCCGCCGAGCACCAGGCCGTCCAGCGAACGCCCCTGCCAGCCCGTCGACAATGGCGACACGGCGATGATCTTGAAGGCGCCGTCGGTGATGGCCAGCACATGGCTGCGGCCCATGGCGGCCTGGCGGCTGGTGTTCTCGAGAAGATCCATCGCATTGGCGCCGGCTGCGTTCGGGTCGGCGGCGATCGACTGCGCTATCTGGCCAGCGGCTAAGGCCAGCAGCGCCTTGGCGTCACGTTCGACCTCGTCGCGGTCGTTCACCAGCGACAGGAAACGAAGTGCTGCGATGACGATCAGGAAGACGATAATCAGCGCCGGTATCGAGCGGCGCAGCAAGGGCTCCGCCGCCAGCAGCCGCTGGTAGGCGGGCTCCGCGATCAGACGCGCGTTGCCGGAAAGCCCGTCGCCCCTTGCCTCGCGACGCGCAAAAGCCTTCCCTCCGGGCGCGCCCCACGCGTCCGTCTTGGCCATAAATGGCACTCCCCGATTTTGCCGCATACTTGACGATCCGGCTACGCCGCACGCCCGAATCGTCAGTAAGGAATCAAAGGTGATTCGCCTTGTCCAGAGGCGCGCGCAAAAAAGATTAAAAGTTGATTGAAATTCGTCGCTTTTCCCTCCCTCCCCCTTGAGGGGAGGGTGGGCAGCCGCCGAAGGCGGATGGACGGGAGGGGTCGCTGCGGCAGTGCTCGGCCTCAAGCGACCGCACGCCTCGATCTTGGATTAAGGATGGAGCGCTTCGCCGAGGACCCCTCCCGGCCCTGCGGGCCACCCTCCCCTCAAGGGGGAGGGATCACGCCAGCGTCCGTTCCACGATATCCCGCAGATCGGCCGACAGGTTCTCGGCATTCGCAATCTGCAGCAGCGCCTGCCTTGCCTTGTCCTGCCGGACCGGCTCCAGCGAGCGCCAGGACCTGAGCGCCGTCGCCAGCCTTGCCGCCACCTGGGGGTTGCGCTTCTCGACTTCCAGCACCGTCTCGGCGAAGAAGCGGTAGCCCTGGCCGTCGGCGCCGTGGAAGCTGGTCTGGTTAGCGCTGGAGAAGGTGCCGATCAGCGAGCGCACCCGGTTCGGGTTGGCGATCGAGAATGCGGGGTGCTGCATCAGCGCGCGCACCTTGTCGACGGTCTGTGGCCCGGGCACGCCGGCCTGGATCAGGAACCATTTGTCGAGCACCAGCGCATCGCCGCGATAGCGCGCTTCGAAGCCGGCGAGCGCTTCCTGCGCTTGGCGAGAGCCGGCGTGGCGATGCGCGAGAACCGTGAGCGCCGCCGCGCGGTCGGTCATGTTGGTGGCCGAGTGGAAATGTGTTGCCGCGAGCGCCGCGCCTTCCGGCAGCAGCGACAGATAATCGAGCAGGATGTTGCGCAGCGCCCTCCGTCCGGCGCTCGCTGCGTCCGGGGTGAATGGGCCGTTATCGGCGAGGCCCAGATAAAGCGCTTTGAAGGACTCGCGGTTTGCCGCAGCTATCGCCAGCGCCAGCGCCTCGCGCGCGCCGAAGATGGCGTCGGGGTCGATCCCTTTGCCGATCTCGCGGGCAATGTCGGCTTCGCTCGGCAGCGACAGCGCCAAGGCGCGGTAGGCCGGCTCGAGCGCCTCGTCGCCGGCAATCCTGCCCGCTAGCTCGGCAAGCTTCACCGTAAAGGCAGGCTGCTTGCCGCCGAGCACCTGGCGGAAGGCCGCGATCAGCGCGTCGGTGAGTAGCGTGTTGAACGCCTGCCAGCGCGCGAAGGAGTCGCTGTCATGGCTCGCGAGGAAGAGCTGGTCGTCGGCCTTCTGCTGCACCGAGAGCGTGATCGGCGCCGAGAAGCCGCGGTTGAGCGACACCGAAGGCCGCTCGCTGACGCCTGAGAAGCGCACCGTATGCCGACGCTTGCGGATGTGGATGACGCCGTCCTCGACCGTCGCACCTTCGACCGTTGTCCAGGCTATGGGCTTGCCGCCGGCGCCGACCAGACCGAAGGCCAGCGGAATATGCATCAGCCGCTTGCGGCTTTCCGACGGCGTCGGCGGCACCGACTGCTCGATCTCTAGCGTGAACGCCTTGGCCGCGGCATTGTAGGAGGAACTGACCGTCAGGTTCGGCGTGCCGGCCTGGTGGTACCAAAGCGCGAACTGCGCGAGGTCGCACCCCGAGACGTCCTCGAACACCTTGAGGAAGTCTTCGATCGTCGCCGCCTCGCCGTCATGCCGCTCGAAATAGAGGTCCATGCCGGCGCGGAAAACCTCCGGGCCCAGAATGGTGCGGATCATGCGCACCACTTCCGAGCCTTTCTCGTAGACGGTCGCCGTATAGAAGTTGTTGATCTCGCGGTAGCGGCGCGGCCTGACCGGATGCGCCAGCGGCCCCTGGTCCTCGGGGAATTGGTGCGCGCGCAGCGTGCGCACCTCGGCGATGCGTTTCACCGCGCGCGAGCGCTGGTCGGCGGAGAATTCGTGGTCGCGGTAAACCGTCAGCCCTTCCTTCAGGCAAAGCTGGAACCAGTCGCGGCAAGTGATTCTGTTGCCGGTCCAATTGTGGAAATATTCATGCGCGATGATCGCTTCGATATTGGCGAAATCGGCATCGGTCGCGGTCTCCTCGTCGGCCAGCACATATTTGTCGTTGAAGATGTTGAGGCCCTTGTTCTCCATCGCGCCCATGTTGAAGTCGGAGACCGCCACGATGTTGAAGACGTCGAGGTCGTACTCGCGGCCGAAGGCTTCCTCGTCCCACCTCATCGAGCGCTTCAGCGCATCCATGGCGTAGCCGGCGAGCCGCTCCTTGCCGGGCTCGACAAAGATGCCGAGCTCGACCTCGCGGCCGGATAGGGTGGTGAAGCTGCCCGCCACCTTGCCGAGCGCGCCAGCCACCAGCGCGAAGAGATAGGAAGGTTTTGGGAAAGGATCGTGCCAGACGGCGAAGTGCCGGCCATCGGCGAGCACGCCGCTTTCAACCGGGTTGCCGTTGGAAAGCAAAAGCGGCGCCTCGTTGTGGGGCGCCTCGATGCGCACGGTGTAGACGGAGAGGATGTCCGGCCGGTCGAGGAAATAGGTGATGCGGCGAAAGCCTTCGGCCTCGCATTGCGTGCAATACACGTTGCTGGAGCGATAGAGGCCCATCAGCGCCTCGTTGCTGGATGGCGCGATCTCGGTCTCGAGACGCAGCTCGAAGCGCGGCGCCGCCGGCGGCTTCGGGATGGTCAGTTGGTCCGGCGTCGCCAGGTAGTCGGCCGGCGCGAGCGCATGCCCGTCGATGGCAACGCCGAGCAGCGTCAAGCCGTCGCCGTCAAGCACCAGCGGCGCGGATGTGGCGACGCCTCCGCGCCGCTCGACGGTGAGCAAGGCAGTGACGCGCGTGGCATCCGGTGACAGGCGGAAATCGAGGCTGGTCTTCGGAATGAGATAGTCGCTGGGACGGTAGTCTTCGAGTTTGAAGACATGGCCGGTATCGGTGCGCATTCCGTCGGTTTTCCTATCGATTTTCGGGCGGACAGCCACTGTTGCTGGTCCAGGAATTTTGAAGTCCGCGCTCTTTACACGAAACGGTCACTCGACAAAACTGCGCAGGGGTCTATTTCTGGGCTTCGTTTCCGACAATCGTCACGAGGCAAGATGACCGTCGATCACGCCGTCGGCCACGACACGCTGCGCGGCATTGCGCTGAAGATCGTCTCCGTGGCGGTCTTCGTCAGCATGCAGACCAGCATCAAGGCGGCCGGCGACGTGCCCGCCGGGCAGATCGTCTTCTTCCGCTCCTTCTTCGCCATCTTCCCGATCATTGCCTTCCTGGCGTTCAAAGGGCAGCTGGCCACGGCCTTCACGACGAAACGGCCGTTCAACCACATCGCGCGCGGCATCGTCGGCGTCGGCGCCATGGGGCTCGGCTTCTTCGCGCTGACCAGGCTGCCGCTGCCGGAGGCGATCACGCTGAACTATGCCCAGCCGCTGCTGGTCGTGGTGTTCTCCTCCGTTTTCCTCGGCGAGACGATCCGCGTCTATCGCTGGAGCGCGGTCGCCGTCGGTCTCGTCGGTGTGCTCATCATCTCCTGGCCGGAACTGACGCTGTTGAATTCCGACGAGGCGCTCGACGACCAGGAAGTGCTTGGCGTCATGGCGGCGCTGATCGCCGCGGCGATCTCGGCCGTCGCCATGCTTCTGGTGCGCAATCTCGTGCAGACCGAGAAGACGGCGACCATCGTGCTGTGGTTCTCCTCGACGGCGAGCGTGCTGGCGCTGTTCACTTTACCTTTCGGCTGGCAGGCGCTGACGCCGATGCAAGCCGCGCTGCTTGTCATGGCCGGCTTCTGCGGCGGGCTCGGCCAGATCCTGATGACGGCCGCCTACCGCCACGCGGAGGCTTCCGTCGTGGCGCCTTTCGAATACACCTCGATGATCCTCGGCGTGGTCGTCGGCTATTTCGTCTTCGGCGACGTGACGTCGTTCAACACGCTTGTAGGCGGCGTGATCGTGGTGGCCGCCGGCATCTTCATCATCTGGCGCGAGCGGCAACTGGGCCTGGAGCGGACCCGCACCAGGAGGGCCACACCGCCGCAGGGGTAAAGCTACGAAGCGGCCGCCCGCTCCTTCGCCAATCTTACCAGCACAGTTCGGGTCTGCTCGTCGGCCGGGAAGAAGGATTCGATCGCGAGTTCCGAAAGCGTGACGTCGAGCGGCGTGCCGAACACGGTGATCGTGCTGATGAAGGAGAGCACCGTATCGCCATGCGCGAGCCGCAGCGGATGGACGATGCCACTCGGTTCCACCGGCGCCGGCCGGCTGCTCTTCAGGCCGGACGGATAGCCACGCAGCTCGCGTTCCAGCTCGGTCAGCACCGGGTCGCCGCTGGCGTCGTTCTGGTGCTTGAGGCGCTCGAGCAGATGCGCCCGCCATTCCGCCAGGTTGACGATGCGCGGCGCGACACCGCCCGGATGCAGGCTGAGCCTCAACACATTGACCGGCGGCTTGAGCAGCGACGGCTCCGAGATGTCGGCCAGGAACGGGCCGATCGCCGCGTTGGCAGAAACCAGGTTCCAGTGCCGGTCTACCGCCAGCGCCGGGAAGGGCTCGTGGCCTCGAAGCACCGTCTCGACCGCGGCAAGCGCCGGCGCCAGCGTCGCATCGGTCAGAGGCCTTTCGCTGAAGCTCGGCGCGAAGCCGGCGGCCAACAGGAGCTGATTGCGCTGGCGCAGCGGAATAGAGAGCTGCTCGGCAAGATGCAGCACCATCTCGCGCGACGGCTGGGCGCGGCCGCTTTCGACGAAGGAGAGATGCCGCTGCGAGATATCGGCCTCCATGGCGAGGTCGAGCTGGCTCATGCGCCGGCGCGTGCGCCATTCGCGGATCAGGCTGCCGGCGGAGATTTCGGATGTGGTCATGGGGGATGAGTAGGGCGAGAGGCGTCCCGTTTCAATTACCTGGGAGGTTATAGGTAGCACCCTCGTAGGAGATTGGCGAAAGCGGTGACGCAGGAATCTCCCCCTTGAGGGGGGAGATGGCCGGCAGGCCAGAGGGGGTCGCCTCAACCGCCTCGACGCTAAATGGCGCCGGCGCTCCACGCGAGGCGACCCCCTCTGTCGCCTTCGGTGCGCAACCGGTCAGATGGTTGACATTATGGACCGGGTACATGGTTGACAGTTTTGCTGTCGGCGTTGGTTGTTTTGGCGTTTGTCCGGCTCGGACGCGGTGGTCCAAAGCGGCGGAATCTTCCGGTCTTGCGGTCGATCAGGCCGAGATCAACGGTCATGAAGCGGACGCACTGGTCGCCGGTCTCGGTTTCGGCCAAGGCCACTGGCTCGCCGATGAAGGCCTCGCCGATGAAGATGCCCTGGCCACGCCACTTGATCTCGCCAGAGCGGCGCACCCGCCGCACGTCGATGCCGTCGCCCGCATAGGCCGGCTCCTCGATGCGGTGCGGATAGGCCCGCCGGGAAGGCTCGTAGTGGCTGGCCGGCGTCTGCTGACCGAGTGCCTCATGCGGGCGCTCCTCGTTGTAGCTGCGCCGGAAGGCGTCGAAGCGGCGCTGCTGATCGGCCGCCGTTGCGGCCGGCGGGCGCAGCGTGTCGGCCTTCAGCGTGCCATGCATGCGCTCGTGACGCCCGTTCTCCTGCGGCTTGGCAGGAGTGATGAACTCCAGTCCGATGCCCAGTTTCAGCCACTTCACCGACAAAGCGGTGAGGCCTCCCGCACCAACCGAGCCCCAGGGCGAGCCATTGTCGATGCGAAACCGGTCAGGCAGGCCGAACTCCTTCAGGATCCGGTCCATCTCAACCTTGACCGAAGCTCCGATCGGCGCGCAGATCCGGCAGCCGAGAAGATACCGGCTCATTGCATCGCTCACCGTCAGCGGGTCGCAACGGGTCCCGTCCTGCGTGCGGAACCAGCCCTTGAAGTCGATGCACCAGGTCTCGTTGGCCGCGCAAACCGGCGCGAACGGCCGCGTCAGCGGCAGGGCGCTGCGCCGTCGCCGACGCTTGCCCACTAGGCCGCGACGCTTCAGCATATCGCCGATCGTCGAGGCCGCCGGCCACGCGATCTGTGGCTGCGTGCGCTCCAGGAACGCCTTCAGCTTCCTCGGCCCCCAGGTCGGATGGTCGAGCCGGCAGTCAACCAACGCCTCACACACATCTGCCTTGACCGCGCCTGCCTGAACCAGCGGCGCCCGCGAGCGCGCCACGACACTGCCGAACCCTTCGGTCGCGTAGCGGCGCATCAGCTCATAGCCCGTCTCCCGGCTGATCCCGTACTGCGCGCACAACTCGCTCATGTTGCCCCATTCCCCAGACAAGCGATCCACGATGAACCGCCGCTTCACGTCCTCAATGCTCTGTCCAGTCCAAACCATCAGCAGGTCCCTTCCCCTGCCGACAGCCTAAACTGTCAACCATCTGTCCGGTCTATTCTGTCAACATTCTGCCCGGTTTGGACCCGGCGGCATCTCCCCCTCGAGGGGGAGATCAGCCAATCGCCAACTCCCTCAGCTTCGCCTTCACCTCGAGAAAATCCCGCCAGGCCAGCTTTTTATGCGCCGGCGTCCGAAGCAGATAGGCCGGGTGCAGCGTCGGCATGGCGGGAATGACGATGCCCGACGCGGTGGTGTGGACGCGCCAGTTGCCGCGCAGCCGCAGGATCCCCTCGGTGGTGTTGAGCAGCGTCTTTGCCGACGGCCCGCCGAGATTGACCAGCACCTTCGGATTGACCAGCTCGATTTGCCTTTCGATGAACGGCCGGCAGATCTCGGTCTCGTGCGGCGTCGGCGTGCGGTTGCCAGGCGGCCGCCATGGAATGACGTTGGCGATATAGGCCGATGTCCGGTCGAGGCCGATTGCCGAGAGCATGCGGTCGAGCAGACGGCCGGAGCGGCCGACGAAGGGCAAGCCTTCGAGGTCCTCGTCGCGGCCCGGCGCCTCGCCGACCAGCATCAGGTCGGCGTTCGGATTGCCGTCGGCGAAGACCAGGTTCTTGGCGGTGAATTTGAGGTTGCAGCCGTCGAAGGCCGCCATGTGCTGGCGCAATTCATCTAGCGTCGCAGCACTTGCCGCGAGTTGCCGCGCCAGCAGCACCTGTCCCTCGTCGGGCACCGCGGCAGTTGCCGGCATCGTGCGCGCCGGCGCATCGGGCACATGGCTCGCGTCCAATCCGGGCGGAGGCGCCGGCCGCTCCGGTACCCGGCCCGAGCCGAGACTTGGCTGAGATGCATATCTTTCCGGAGGCCTGCTTTCACGGACGGGTGCGGCCTGCGCCGGTGCGCGCTCGGTCTGCTTTGGCCGGGCCTCCGCGAATCGGTTGACGGGCGTGTCCTCGAGCGGCTCGTCGACGCCGGCGCTGGCATAGAAGGCCAACAGCTCGGCGATATCGATCGGGTTGTTGGGGGAGGCGGCAGTCATGGCGCCACCATTGTCCGCGCGGCGATGATTTGCAACCGCCGTGACAGCAATCTCCCCCCTTGAGGGCAGGGCTGTCCGGGGAAAGATAGGGGTGAATCGAAATGCCACATGCGCATGCCCCGTAAGACGGCGGTTTTCCGTCTACCTTCTGGTTGTCGAGACTCAGAAAGGGACGGGGCATGCGCTTTACGCCTAGCATTCTTGGCAAGCTGGTTGAACCGCTCAATCGGCGCCGCTTCCAGACGATTGTGGATAGCCATGATGGGGACGCCTACGACAAGTCGTTCCACAGCTGGGACCATCTCATGGTGCTGATCTACGCGCAGTTGAGCGGCGCTGACAGCCTGCGCGGCCTTGAAGCTGGCTGGAACGCCAACTGCCAGCATCATTATCACTTGGGCAGCGACCGGCTGAGCCGCTCGACCTTGTCGGATGCCAACCGGCGCCGCCCCGTCGGCGTGTTTGCCGAGACCTTCGAGCACGTTGCCAACCAGCTCGACCGGCACATGCGCCGCGAGGGCGCGGCCATGCTGCGGCTGATCGATTCCACCCCCATCCCGCTCGGCAAGGCCTGCGGCTGGGCCAAGTCGAACGGCCGCATCCGCGGCATGAAGCTGCATGTCGTCTACGATCCCAAAAGCGACTGCCCGCGCGTCCTCGACATCACCAACGCCAATGTCAACGACGCCGAGATCGGCCGCACGATCACCCTTGAGACCGGCGCCACCTACGTGTTCGACAAGGGCTATTGCCATTACGGCTGGTGGACGGCGATCGCCGCAGCCCAAGCCTTCTTCGTCACCCGCCCTAAATCCAACATGGGGCTCGAGGTGCTCAGCCGCCGCCCTATCAAGAGCGCGCAGGGCGACGGCTTCACCGTTCTCGAAGACGTCGAGGTGAGCCTTGCCAGCAAGAGCCACCGCAAGCTGCCCATCCCATTGCGGCGGCGCACCGTGCAGCGCCAGAACGGCGACACCATCACGCTTGTGACCAACGATCTCCAGCGCCCCGCCGTCGAGGTCGCCGACCTGTACAAGGGCCGCTGGCAGATCGAGCTCTTGTTCCGCTGGATCAAGCAGCACCTGAAGATCCGCAAGTTCCTCGGCACCAATGACAACGCCATCCGCCTGCAGCTCTTCGCCGCCATGATCGCCTATGCGCTGCTGCGCATCGCCGCCCGGGCCTGCCGTATCGCCATGCCTATCCTCAGGTTTACCGATCTGGTCGCCCGATGCCTCTTCGAGCGACGAAATATCGCCGCCATCGACAAACCGCCGCCCGTCAACCCAAGTCAACGCAAGCTCCGATCCTCCCCAGGCCAGATGAGCTTCTCCTATGCATGACTTTCCCCGGACAGCCGTGCCTTGAGGGGGAGATGTCGCCCAAGGCGACAGAGGGGGTCGGTTCGACCGGACGCGACGCCAAGGGGGCGGCAGGGCGGGTTGGCGCTTTACGCGCGAGGACCCCTTCTGGCCTGCCGGCCATCTCCCCCTCAAGGGGGGAGATTACGCGTTCCGACGATTTCGCCAATCTCCAAGGGGCGCACCATTTATCCAGATCACCCCGTCGGTATGCGCGGATCCTGCACCAGATAAAACGTCCAGCGCGGCGTGTAGTCGGTGATGAGGAAATCGAAGGTCGCTGTCTTCAGCGGGTCGACCTTGCCGTTCCTGAACAGCAGCCGGTCGTAAGGTTCGAAGGCGCGATCAAAATCGGCGAAGTTGCTCGACCAGATATTGTCCGGCGTCTTGTTGCGCTGGTCGAAGGACAGGCCGTCGCCGAACACGCTCGGCTGGTCGAGGATCTCTTGCAGCTCGAACTGGAATTCCACCCAGGGGAGCGCGCTGTTGTTCAGCACGTCGATGCGCATGTACATGATGCCGTTGGCGACATCGCCCGCCTTGCCAAAAGCCTCGATCGGCCTGGTGGCTCGAATGGTCAGCGTCACCGGCGTCGCCGAATTCAGCTCCTCGGTGATGACCAGCGGGTCGTCCTTGGTGCCGATCCCGGAAGCGCCGGTGATGCGGAAGCCGCCAAGTTCGTCGGAAAAGGAGTAGGCGCCGGCCACCCATACCTTCTGCGGATCGGCTTGCGCCGGAACGATCAGGAAGAGGAGCGGAAGAACCGCGCGGCAAAGCACGCCGGGCGTGAAGAGTAAGCGCTTCAATGGAAAGCCGGATGGCTTGGGAGTGCGCATGGGGCGAAGTATTGCCGATAAGCAAGCCATCGAACAATTAAAAACATGCGCCCGGCGGCTCCCATTCCAATCGGCTGGCCCTGTCGGATGCTTTGCCTGGCCTGATCGAACGGGCTCGCATAGCCTGGAAACCGCGACTTTTTGTCGAAATCGGCTTTGTCACGATAGCACCGGTTTCGCGTCGCGAATTGATGCGCTATGCAGCGCGTGAGCCAGCAGAATGCGAAAACATGGCGAGCCAGCGAGGGGCACATGAGCGAGATCGAACGCGAGAGCATGGAATTCGACGTGGTGATCGTCGGCGCCGGTCCGGCCGGCCTTGCCGCGGCGATCCGTCTGAAGCAGCTCAACCCCGAGCTTTCCGTCGTCGTGCTGGAAAAGGGCGGCGAGGTCGGCGCCCACATCCTGTCCGGCGCCGTCGTCGACCCGATCGGCATCGACCGTCTTCTGCCAGGATGGCGCGAGGAGGGGGACCATCCGTTCAAGACGCCGGTCACCGACGATCATTTCCTGGTGCTTGGCCCCGCCGGCTCGTTCCGCCTGCCCAACTTCCTGATGCCGCCGCTGATGAACAACCACGGCAACTATATCGTCTCGCTCGGCAATGTCTGCCGCTGGCTGGCGACCAAGGCCGAGGCGCTCGGCGTCGAGATCTATCCAGGCTTCGCCGCGGCCAGCCTCGTCTACAACGAGGCGGGTGCCGTGACCGGCGTCATCACCGGCGACATGGGCGTCGAGAAGGACGGCACGCACGGCCCGGCCTATGCGCCGGGAATGGCGCTGATGGGCAAGTATGTGCTGATCGGCGAAGGCGCGCGCGGCTCTTTGGCCAAGCAGCTGATCGCCAAATACAAACTTTCCGAAGGCCGCGAGCCCGGCAAGTACGGCATCGGCCTCAAGGAACTCTGGCAGGTCAAGCCGGAGAACCACAAGCCGGGGCTGGTGCAGCATTCCTTCGGCTGGCCGCTCGACATGAAGACCGGCGGCGGCTCCTTCCTCTACCATCTGGAGGACAACCAGGTGGCGGTCGGCTTCGTCGTCCACCTCAACTACAAGAACCCCTGGCTCTCGCCCTTCGAGGAGTTCCAGCGCTTCAAGACGCATCCGGCGATCAAAGGCACCTTCGAGGGCGCCAAGCGCATTGGCTATGGCGCCCGCGCCATCACCGAAGGCGGCTGGCAGTCGGTGCCGAAGCTTTCGTTCCCGGGCGGCGTACTGATGGGCTGCACCGCCGGCTTCGTCAACGTGCCGCGCATCAAGGGCTCGCACAATGCGGTGCTGTCCGGCATGCTGGCGGCCGAGCATGTCGCGAACGCCATCGCTGCCGGCAGGGCCAACGATGAGTTGACCTCCTATGAGGGAGCCTGGCGCGGCAGCGACATCGGCAAGGACCTGAAGAAAGTGCGCAACGTCAAGCCGTTGTGGTCGCGCTTCGGCACCATCGTCGGCGTCGGCATCGGCGGTCTCGACATGTGGCTGAACACGCTGTTCGGCTTCTCGCCCTTCGGCACGCTGAAGCACGGCAAGGCCGACTATGCGACGCTCGAGCCGGCCTCCAAGCATCAGAAGATCGCCTATCCGAAGCCGGACGGCGTGCTCACCTTCGACCGGCTCTCCTCGGTGTTTTTGTCCAACACCAACCACGAGGAGAACGAGCCGGTGCATCTGATCGTCGGCGACATGGGCCTGCAACAGCGTTCCGAGCACGATGTCTTTGCCGGCCCCTCGACCCGCTACTGCCCGGCCGGCGTCTACGAATGGGTCGACAAGGACGGCAATGCCGCCGCCGATCCGTCGGCCAAGGACGTGCGCTTCGTCATCAACGCGCAGAACTGCGTCCACTGCAAAACCTGCGACATCAAGGACCCGAACCGGAACATCAACTGGGTGCCGCCACAGGGTGGCGAAGGGCCAGTCTATCAGGGTATGTAGCGTTGCGTGCGGAATAGGTTGCGACGGCGCAACCTCAAGGCCGTTGAAACCGCAGCCGGCTTGTGTTTCCTTTCCTCAAGGATAGGGAGGAGACGGCCATGCGCTTGGCAGTTCTGACATGCCTTGCCGCCATCGGCGCGCTGTGTGCGCCGCAGGCCTCGGCCGGCACCAGGGTGCTGGTCCAGACGCGCAGCTACGACATTGCGGGCAATTCCGGCGCGGCGCTCATCGAGGCCATGGACGGCAAAGGCCCCAAGCACGGCTTCATGACGCATGCCATCGCCCAGACCGCCTATACAGTCGACTGGGAGCTCGGTGTCATCCAGGACAAAGGCTCGTGCCGGCTCAAGCAGGCAAACGGCACGCTCAATCTCTTCTACACCTTCCCACGCGTCGCCTCGCCGGCGACGCCGGCGCTGAAGAAGCGCTGGAACCGCTTCTTCACCGGCGTGCGCGCCCATGAGGAAACCCATGGCCGCATCGCCAGGGAGATGATGCGCGCCACCGAGCGGTCGATTGTCGGTCTCAAGGTCGCGGACGATCCTTACTGCTACAAGACGCGCCGCGAGGCGCGCCAACGCATCCAGGCCACCTATGCCGAATACGAAGCCAGGCAGAATGCCTTCGATGCCCACGAGCACCGCGACGGCGGCCATGTCGAGCATCTGATCGCGGCTTTGATGGGGAAATAGGCCCAGAGGCGCCTTTCAACCGGATCGCAGGCTATTTCGCAGGGGCGCAGGCACCGACGTCGCGCGCATTGGGCCTCCCGGCCTTCAGATCCGAGAGCTGCGGCAAGGTCGGATCGAACCCAACGCGCTGCTCATACACTTTCCGGTTCACTGAGATTTGCCGGCCTGAGGAGGTGAAGCCTACCATGCCGGTCTTGCCGACATAGGCAGCTCCGACGCGCATCCGGCAGAAGAATTTCTTCTCGCCGTTGGAAACGATCCAGCCCAGCGCGCCTGATGCGCCGCGCGTCAGCTTGCTTGTCTTGTACCCGCCGGTCTGCAGGTTCGAATAGGATTCGGCATGCGACGGTGCAATCGATGCCAGCAGAAAGATCGCCATCGAACACACGCCAAGCCAATTCATTGGTTTCATTTTTGCCATAGTGCCACCCCCAGTTGTTCCATTTCGATTCATGGACAATTTCGAGCAGCCGCGCAAGTAATGCCAGGTTATCGTCCTGGAGAACCAGCCAGAAGCCAGTTCAGCCGCGTGGACCGGTAGATGAGCCGCTCGACGCCAGCGCCGTCTCATGCTCTTCCTTGGGCCTTCTGCCGTCGGGCCGCACGGAGAACTCCACCAGCACCGGCAGATGGTCCGAGCCGGTGTCTTCCAGCCGCGTCGCCGAATGGATCGTCACCCCGCCCTTGCTGAACACCTGGTCGATCGGCAGGCCGGCGAAGCGCCGCAGGAAGTCGGGCAGCTTCCGGTGGATCCAGGTCGGCCCGGCCGACGGCATCACCGTCAGCTTGCCGAGCGAAGCGACGCGCCGCACCGCCGCACTCCAGGGCACGGCGTTACAGTCGCCGGCCATGATCGCGGTCTCGCCGAGCGCGGCGAGCGGCTCCGCCAGCTCGCCGATCTGCCAGTACTGCTCGAGCGGCCAGGGCCAGCTCAGATGGATTGCTGCGACGTCGACGCCGGTTCCGCCGAAATCGATCGTCGCGGTCGCCATCGCGCCGCGCGGCTCGCAATGCGGCGCGGTGCCGGCGGCAAAGGGCCGGCGCGACAGCAGCGCGACGCCGAATACGCCGTTAGGATAGGGGCAGAGGATGCGGTAGGGATAGGCGCTGGTGATATAGCCAAGCTCGGTCGTCCACATCCCCGACACCTCGTCGAGGGTGATCACATCGGGATTGGTTCGGCCGATCAGCGACAGCACCTTCTTCGGCGTCGGATTGTCGAAGCGCAAATTCATCTGCAGCAGGGTGTAGACGATGCGATCGGCGGGTCTGGCGACCGCCTGCTGCGGCCACAGCCTGGGCAGCGCGCTTGTCGTCGTGGCGAAGCAGGCAATGGCAAAGAGCAGCACCGCTGCCGCCTGTAGCCGGTAGGAGCCTCCAAGCAGCGATATCGCCAGCAGCGCCGTAAGCACGCTGAGATGAATGCGGAAATGCGAGAAGGAATCGAGGGCCGGATGCAGCGCGCCGAAGAACCCGGCCAGCAGAGCGGCCGAGAGTGCGATCATCGCCAGGAATGCCACCCCAGCCGTCATGTTCGAGCGCGCGCCGCCTGTTGTCATCTCGGTCTTGGTCTGCCGAATGCCGCCGGCAATCTGTTTGGAGCAAGATAAGACCTCATCTCGCTCTGCCTGCTTATCGGCCAAATTGCGGCCCGAGCAAGACGACGAATTGCCTCGTTGAAGCAATTCCAGGAAAAGTGCGTGGCGGTTTTCCGTCCGGAATTGCGCAAAAACCAGATAGGGCCCTGGCAGTCGTGGCGGCTACTGGAAGGCCGTTTCTGAAAAACTTCTGAGCTTGCGCGAATGCAGCCGCTCCATCGGCATTTCGGCCAGCTTCTCCATCGCCCTGATGCCGATGGTGAGGTGCTGCGCCACCTGGCGTTTATAGAACTCGGTCGCCATGCCGGGCAGCTTCAGTTCGCCATGCAGCGGCTTGTCGGAAACGCACAGCAGCGTGCCGTAGGGCACGCGGAAGCGGAAGCCGTTGGCGGCGATCGTCGCCGATTCCATGTCGAGCGCAATCGCCCGGGACTGCGACAGGCGTTGCACCGGGCCGCGCTGGTCGCGCAGTTCCCAGTTGCGGTTGTCGATGGTGGCGACGGTGCCGGTGCGCATGATGCGCTTGAGGTCGTAACCCGAAAGCCCGGTCACCTCGGCCACCGCTTCTTGCAGCGCCACCTGAATCTCGGCCAGCGGCGGGATCGGCACCCAGACCGGCAGGTCATCGTCCAGCACATGGTCCTCGCGCACATAGGCATGCGCCAGCACATAGTCGCCCAGCGCCTGCGTGTTGCGCAGCCCGGCGCAGTGGCCGAGCATCACCCATGCATGTGGCCGAAGCACCGCGATATGATCGGTGATGGTCTTGGCGTTGGACGGGCCGATGCCGATATTGACCATGGTGATGCCGCCATGGCCCGGCTTCTTCAGGTGATAGGCCGGCATCTGCGGCAGGCGTTGCGGCGGTGTGCCTTCGGTCGCTGCGCCGGCCCCGGCCTTTGTCACCAGATTGCCCGGCTCGACGAATTCGGTATAGCCGCCACCGCCGTTCTCCATCAGGTCGCGAGCCCGCGCCACGAACTCGTCGATGTAGAACTGGTAGTTGGTGAACAGCACGAAATTCTGGAAATGCTGCGGGCTGGTCGCCGTGTAGTGCGTCATGCGGTGCAGCGAATAATCGATGCGCTGCGCGGTGAACGGCGCCAGCGGCCTCGGCTCGCCGAACGCCACCTCGAAGGTGCCGTTGGCGATCTGGTCGTCGGTGCCGTCGAGGTCCGGCACGTCGAACAGGTCGCGGATCGGCCGCTTGATGCGCTCGGCAGCCGTGCCGTCGACATAGGTGCCTTCCAGGAAGGCGAAATGCAGCGGGATCGGCGTTGTCGATTCCGACACTGTCACCTGCACGCCGTGATTGCGCATGATGAGCCGAAGCTGTTCGACGAGATAGTTCTCGAACAGCTGCGGCTGGGTGATAGTGGTGGCGAAATGCCCGGGCGTCGGCATATGGCCGTAGGCCTGGCGCGAGTCGATCTGGGTGAACGAGGTCGTGGTGACGCCGATCTGCGGATAGAAGGCGCGGTAGCGCTTGCTCTCGTCGCCGCCGGCGGCGAGCTTGGCGAAGGAATCGCGCAGGAATTTGGTGTTGCGGTCGTAGAGCATCTGCAACGCCGCGACCGCCTTCCTGGCGTCGTCGAAGCTCTGCCTGCCGAAAGGCTCCGGCATGACGACCGATTCGATGGCTTGGGGGTAGATTCGCTTTTCCATGGCCCAATATAGGGATTTGGAACAGCGCTTGGGAGGGGGAGGCGGGTGCGAAGCTTGCCCTGCGGCGTATTTTTCTTCGATCGTGTCAGCCGCGCTGCAGGCTCACCAGCAGCACGAAGCCGATGCCTGCCTTCTTCGGCGTCGGCGCCTCGATGATCGAGCCGGTGTCGGCGCGCATCATCGGCACCGCCAGCACCGGGGCGGCAAGCAGCATCAGGATGAGCATCGCCCGCGGCAGGAGCCGAAGGGTCTTCATTGCGCTGGTGGTGATGCGGTTCATGGTGGTCGTTCCGGTTTCGAGTATTGGTCGTTTCAGCGGTCGAAATGGTTCATGCAGTCCAGCCGGCAGGTATCGGCCATCCCCGATGAGCGGGCGGGACGGCCGGCTTCGGCCACCAGGATGGCGAAGACCATGCCGAACAGGCTCATCAGCAGGCAGACGATGGTGAAGCGGCGGACAAGCATTTCTCTCTCCTTCAATGGTGAGGAGAATGCCCGAATGCCTCTGAACCGGTTCTGAGACCGGTATTCATCTACGGTTCAAATTGATTGATGCGCGCTGGCCGGCCAGGCGCCGGGAATTGCCGCGCCCGACAACGCGCCCTCGGAACAGGCTCGAAAAGAAAACGGGGCCGCACGGGCCCCGTTTCACATCGTCATTTGAACAGCGATCAGAGCTTGTGCCAGGTCTGGCTCTTGCAGATCAGCCCGCCCAGCACGCAGCCGCTCATCTTGAGCGAGGCGCCGGACAGCGTCGCCTTGCCGGAATAGGTCTTGTCGGTTTCCGGGTCGGTTATGGTGCCGGTATACTTGTTGTCACCGGCCGCCTTGAAGGAGCCGATCGTCTTGCCGGAATACTTACCGGACTTCAGCGTGATCGAGAACGTGTCGCTACCGGCGATCGCCGCCGTCGAGCCGGCTTGCGTCTTCCAATTGCCCTCGATCGGGTCGGCCCATGCGGCGCTGGCCACGATCAAGGTGGCCGCCAGGGCCAGGCTCACTTTTCGAAGCATATTTGTCCTCCTCCCTACAGATTCCGGCGGGACTCGCTCCGCCTCTCCGTCCCTTTACGCAAACGTAAGCTAATCCAGCCGCCGCCAAAACGAAAGCGGTGCCGCCACGGAAGGTTGCGAGGATTTTGGCGGTGCGGCTCACTGAAAATGAACGATCGGCGGAAAAGGCTTCGGTTTCCGTGGTTAGCGAAGTCTTGATTCAAGCGCCCGAAATTTTCGTCGAATTTAGCGCAAATCGGCTGAATTGCTGGGTTCCTATGCTTAACAGTTTTTCGCGTTTACCTCTTGTTTTATCTTTGTTTTCTTCAAATTAAGCACGCCATTTAACGACGGATTCAAGGCCAGGCTTCATCCTCGAAAGCATCGAAAGAGCGGCCCGCCCCAAGGGACATCAAGGGGCAGAAGGAGGCAGCTCTCGGGAGCCAGACAGGGGATTGAAATGGCACGTTTTGAAATGCTTGAAGCCGGCTTCGGCGCCATGGGGGCAACTGCCCAGGCCGACATTCTTTTCGAACTGGGCATGATGTATGCGACCGGCCGCGATTGCGAGACCGACGTCGTTGCCGCCCACAAATGGTTCAACATCGCCGCGATCAAGGGTTCGTCCCGCGCCGCCGAACTGCGCTCGGAACTCTCCGCCACGATGTCGAAGGCTGATATCGCCAAGGCGCTGCGTGAAGCGCGCGAATGGATGACGATGCACTGATCTTGCGCGCCTGGCGCTTGGAAGTCTTCAGGGACAAGGCCGCGATAAAGACGGTCGGTCAAAAAAGAGCAAGAACGTGGCAGGCAAACAATGCCCAGCCGCGCACCAGATCACGATCCTGAAAAGTGGAATCCGGTTTTCAGAAAAGATCGTGGTCCAACAAGGAACAGGGAAGCGAGCGGGTTCAGGCGCGGGGGCGCCGGGGAAGCTCGACTGCAAAAGCCGCGACCGGCCGGGACAAGGCCGGCGCGGCTTTTGCATTCTACGGCATCCGCGGTGTTGCTTTCGCGGTGGCGTGGCCCAAGAAATGCTCGCCGAAATGAACCAAAGCGGTATGTATTGTCCTCTCGACAGTTCCGGCGAAGGGTGGAATTGTCCCGGCTCTCAGGAACGAGCGCGGCCGGCACGGCCGCGCGCAAGTGGAGGAGTTCTATTGCCATGAAAAGATTGGGTATTTTGAGCGCGGCCGCATTGGGCCTGATGATGAGCGCATCGGTCGCTTTCGCCGACGACATCACCATCTCGGTGGTCGGCCCGATGACCGGTCAGCTCGCCACGATCGGCGACCAGTTCAAGCAGGGCGCGCAGGCTGCCGCCGACGCCATCAACGCTGCCGGCGGCGTCAACGGCTCCCAGATCAAGCTCGACGTCGAGGACGATCAGTGCGATCCGAAGCAGGCGGTTTCGGTCGCCAACCGCATCGTCGCCAACGGCGTCAAGTTCGTCGACGGCCATGCCTGCTCGGGTTCGAGCATTCCGGCTTCCGCTGTCTATGCCGAATCCGGCACGCTGATGATGAGCCCGGCCTCATCCAACCCGGTGCTGACCGACGCGGCGGCGAAGTCCGGCTGGCCGACGATCATGCGCCTCTACACGCGCGACGACGCGCAAGGCGCTTTCATCGGTCCGTGGATCGCCAAGAAATATGCCGGCAAGAACGTTGTGGTCCTGCACGACAAGAGCGCCTACGGTCAGGGCGTTGCCGATGTGGTCAAGGCGACGATGAACGCCGGTGGTCTGAAGGAAGTCGACTATGAAGGCATCAACGCCGGCGAGAAGGATTATTCGGCTCTGGTCACCAAGCTGAAGGCGCTCAAGGCCGACGTCGTCTATTTCGGCGGCTATCACCCCGAGGCCGGCCTCATCCTGCGCCAGGCTGCCGAGCAGAACGTCAAGTTCCAGCTGATCATGCCGGACTCGATCGCCACGCCGGAATTCTGGCAGGTCGCCGGCCCGGCCGGAGAAGGCACCATGTTCGTCTTCCCGTCGGATCCGCAGGCGAAGCCGGAAGCCAAGGACGCAGTGGCCAAGATCAAGGCCGGCGGCTTCACCCCGGAAGGCTTCACGCTGTTCTCCTATGCCGTGATCCAGGCGGTTGCCGAAGGCGTCAAGCGCGCCGGCACCGACGATCCGGCCAAGGTCGCCGAGGCGCTGAAGGACGGCAAGCCGATCAGCACCGTGGTCGGCGACGTCATCTTCGACGAGAAGGGCGACCTGAAGAACGCCAGCTACGACATCAACCAGTGGCACGACGGCAAATACGCGCCGATCAAGCCGTAATCCTCTGCAGAACAAATGGAAATGGCCGGGCTCGTCCCGGCCATTTTCGTTAGAGCAAATTCCAGGAAAAGTGTGTAGCGGTTTTCCGTCCGGAATTGCGTAGAAACAAATAGTTAGAGCAGTTCGCCGTTTCCGTGAAACGGTGAACTGCTCTAGCCCTGGCCGTCCTCGAACCGCACCAGCACCGTGCCGTCGCTCACCTGCGCGCCTTCGGTCGCGATCTCGGCGATCACCCCGTCATGCGGTGCGGCGATGGTGTGCTCCATCTTCATCGCCTCGAGGATCAACAGCGGCTGCCCTTTGATGACGACATCGCCCGCTGCCGCGCGCACCAGCTTGACCAGGCCCGGCATGGGGGCGCGCAGGCTTCCCGTGGCGGCTGCAGCCTCATCCGCCTTGGCGAGCGGATCGGGAACCGCGAACGTATAGCCGACCGCGCCTTCGAACACGGTGACATGGCCCGGCCAGCGGGCGGTGCGCAGCAAATTTCTGAGATCATGCGAGTTGATCGCGTCATGCGGCGCTTCCAGCGCCACCTGGAAGCGGCCGTCCGGCCGCGCCGAGACCCGCGCCAGTATGTTCTCCTCACCGAAACGCAGCCGGGTGCGGCGCGCCAGCGTGTGGAAATGCGCATAACCGGCGAGCGAGGACCACGGATCGGCGGCCCGACCCGGCGCGCCGGCGTCGGTCGCCGCCAGCGCCGCCGCCGCGATTGCCTCATCGCTTGGCGCGGCAACAGCGACAAGAGCGTCCTGATGCCGGCCGATCAGGCCGGTGTCGACATCGCCCGCCGCGAAATCGGCGTCGGCGGCGAGTGCCGCAAGGAAGGCCGTGTTGACCGTCGAGCCGGCAACTTCCGTGCGGGCGAGAGCGTCGTGCAGCGCGCCAAGCGCCGTGGTCCTGTCCTTGGCATGCACCACCAGCTTGGCGATCATCGGGTCGTAGAAGGGCGAGATCGCATCCCCGGCCCGCACGCCGGTTTCGATGCGCATGGCGGCGCCTTGGGGCGGTGCGTCGGGGAATTGGAGATGATACAGCGTGCCCGTGGCAGGCAGGAAGCCTTTCGATGCGTCCTCGGCATAGATGCGCGCCTCGAAGGCATGGCCGGCAAGCGCGATCTCGCCCTGTGTCTTCGGCAGTTTCTCGCCGGAGGCGACACGCAGCTGCCACTCGACCAGATCGACGCCGGTTACCATCTCGGTGACGGGATGCTCGACCTGCAGCCGCGTGTTCATTTCCATGAACCAGAAGCGGTCGGGCTTGAGCCCCCCGGAGGCATCGACAATGAATTCGATCGTGCCGGCGCCCGAATAATTGATGGCCTTGGCCGCCTTCACCGCCGCTTCGGTCATCGCCTTGCGCAGCGCCGGCGTCATGCCGGGGGCGGGCGCCTCCTCGATCACCTTCTGGTGGCGGCGCTGCGCCGAACAGTCGCGTTCGTAAAGATGCACGGCATTGCCGAAATTGTCGCCGAACACCTGGACTTCGATATGGCGCGGCTTGTCGACGTATTTTTCCACAAGCACGCGGTCGTCGCCAAAGGCGGCCTTGGCCTCGCGCCGCGCTCCGGACAGCGCTTCGGAGAAATCGTCCGGATGGTCGACGCGCCGCATGCCCTTGCCGCCGCCGCCGGCGCGCGCCTTGATCAGAACGGGGTAGCCGATCTCGCGCGCCTTGGAGGCGAGCAGCACGATTTCCTGCGCTTCGCCGTGATAGCCTGGCACCACCGGCACGCCGGCCTTTTCCATCAGCCGCTTGGCGGCGTCCTTCAGCCCCATGGCGCGGATCGAGGCGGCGGACGGGCCGATGAAGACGAGACCGGCCGCCGTCACCTGGTCGACGAAGTCGGGGTTTTCCGACAAGAATCCGTAGCCGGGATGGATCGCTTGCGCGCCGGTGGCGAGTGCTGCGGCAATGATCTTGTCGCCGCGCAGATAGCTTTCTCCGACGGGTGAGGGGCCGATATGCACCGCCTCGTCGGCCATCTCGACATGCAAAGCGCGGACGTCGGCATCCGAATAGACCGCGACGGTCCGCACGCCCAGCTTGCGCGCGGTGCGGATGACGCGACAGGCGATCTCGCCGCGATTGGCGATCAGGATCTTGCCGAACATGGAGCCTCCCGTTTTGTCTTCGGGCGGCGCCAGTCCGAGATGCGCCGGCCTATTTTGACGCCGCTATCGCACAGCCGCCGCTCGCGGTCTTGACCTTCCACCTGGCGAAGCCGGTCTGGCAGGTACGCAACGCAATATCCTCTGCGGCCTTCTGCGACGGCGCGTTCAGCTTCACGCTGCAGAAAATGTGCAGATCGACGACGCGCGAATAGAACGTCGTGGCGTAGGCCGAATGGCCGCTCGCCGCGATATAGGCGAGGTAGGATTTGTAGCAGGTTTCCTTCGGATCGAGCGAGAGAGTCGGAGCAAACCGCTTGTCGCCGATCTTGCCCGCCAGCGATTCCGCTGAGCCGGCACCAGGCACGGCGAGCATAAGCAATCCTGCAAGTATCGAAGCGACGGCCTTCCGTGAATATTCCAGTTTCATTTTCACCCCATCCCCTTTGGAAAATGCAGGATGAGCAGTAACGAATATTTTTCACCGGTGCTAGCCATCCGGACATAATCCGCCTTTGCCTGCACTGAGGAATCTGTTGATCCATAAGTTCAGCCTTCCCAAAGAGCAGCAACGGCCCACCGGTATAGTTCCGCCGTCGGCTCGTCGAAGCAGCAGAAAGTAACGGCCTTGGGCAATGTGTTTTGTTTCAGGAAGTCGCTTACGGTGCCGACGGCAATCCTTGTCGCCTCGTCCTTCGGATAGCGATAAATGCCGGTTGAAATCGCCGGAAAGGCGATCGTGCGACAGTCATGGTCGCGGGCGATTTCGAGCGAGCGGCGATAGCAGGAGGCAAGCAGCTCGGCCTCGCCCTTGCCGCCGCCTTGCCAGACCGGCCCGACCGTGTGGATGACGTAGCGCGCCGGCAGGCGATAGCCTTTGGTCAGCTTGGCATCGCCGGTCTTGCAGCCATGAAGCATGCGGCATTCGGCAACGAGCTCCGGGCCGGCGGCGCGGTGAATGGCGCCGTCGACGCCGCCGCCGCCGAGCAGCGAGGAATTGGCGGCATTGACGATGGCATCGACCGCGAGCCTGGTGATGTCGCCGGTATGGATGCGGATCCTGTCGCCAAGAGTATTCATCGTCACATCCTGAACACGCCGAATTTCGTCTCCTCGACCCCCGCATTGAGCGCGGCCGAAAGGCTGAGCGCCAGCACCTCGCGCGTCTTGGCCGGATCGATGATGCCGTCGTCCCAGAGCCTTGCCGAGGAATAGAGCGGGTGGCCCTCGTGCTCGTATTTCATCAGGATCGGTTTCCTGAACTTCGCTTCCTCCTCGGCGCTCCACTCGCCGCCCTTGCGCTCGATGCCTTCGCGCTTGACCATGGCGAGCACGGTAGCCGCCTGCTCACCGCCCATCACCGAGATGCGCGCGTTCGGCCACATCCACAAGAAACGGGGCGAATAGGCGCGGCCGCACATGCCGTAATTGCCGGCGCCGAACGAGCCGCCGATGATCACCGTAAGCTTGGGCACGCGTGCCGTGGCGACCGCCGTGACCAGCTTGGCGCCGTCCTTGGCGATGCCGCCGGCCTCATATTTTCGCCCAACCATGAAGCCGGTGATGTTCTGCAGGAAGATCAGCGGAATGCCGCGCTGGCAGCAGAGCTCGATGAAATGCGCGCCCTTCAGCGCGCTTTCCGAGAAGAGCACGCCATTGTTGCCGAGGATGCCGACCGGCATGCCGTGCAGATGGGCAAAGCCGGTGACCAAAGTGGTGCCGTAGTTCTGCTTGAACTCGTCGAACTCCGAACCGTCGACGAGACGCGCGATCACCTCGCGCACATCATAGGGCTGGCGCAAATCCGTCGGCACGATGCCGTAAAGTTCATGCGGGTCGTGAAGCGGCGGTACAGGCTTCTGCAGATTCAGGCTTACTGCCTTGTTCCGATTCAAGTTCTTGATGATGCGCCGGCAAATCGCGAGAGCGTGCTCGTCATCCATAGCGTAGTGATCGGCGACACCGGAAAGCCTGGTGTGGACATCTGCGCCGCCGAGCTCCTCGGCGCTGACATCCTCGCCGGTGGCGGCTTTCACCAGCGGCGGGCCGCCGAGGAAGATGGTCGCCTGGTTGCGCACCATGATCGTCTCGTCCGACATTGCCGGCACATAGGCGCCGCCCGCCGTGCAGGAGCCCATGACGCAGGCGATCTGCGGGATGCCCGCCGCCGACATGTTGGCCTGGTTGTAGAAGATGCGGCCGAAATGCTCGCGGTCGGGAAACACCTCGTCCTGGTTGGGCAGATTGGCGCCGCCGCTGTCGACAAGGTAGACGCAAGGCAGATTGTTCTGCAGCGCGATCTCCTGCGCGCGCAGGTGCTTCTTCACCGTCAGCGGATAATAGGTGCCGCCTTTCACGGTGGCGTCGTTGACGACGACCATCACCTCAGTGCCCTCGACGCGCCCTATGCCGGTGATGATGCCGGCAGCGGGAATGTCCTCGCCATACATCGACCACGCCGCGAACTGACCGACCTCGAGGAAGGGCGAGCCGGTGTCGAGCAGTTGGGCCAGCCGTTCGCGCGGCAACAGCTTGCCGCGTGAGATATGACGTTCGCGCGCCTCGTCCGAGCCGCCGCGCTCGATGCCGGCCGCCTTTTCGGAAATGTCGGCGACCAGAGCGCGCATGCGCTCGGCATTGGCGCGGAAGGTGTCGGAGGCGGGGGAGATCTGCGACGTCAGGACGGGCATTGACGAACCTCAGATGATATCATATTTTAGTATCAATTCTCGTCGCGCATGACGTGCGACCGCCAACGGCGGCTCCGACAGTTGTTGTCGGGTCATTTTCCATGGAGGTCATCATGCGCGGCAAACACAGGCAAACCCTGGAAGCCATTTTTGCAAACCCCGTCAGCGGGTCGATCAAATGGCGAGAAATCGAAGCGCTCTTAATAGCCCTTGGTGCGGAGCTTTCCGAAGGAAACGGTTCACGTGTGCTTGTCGAGATCGGAAGAAATCGCGCCGTCTTCCATCGACCACATCCAAGCCCGGATACCGACAAAGGTGCAGTCAAGGCAGTCAGACGTTTTTTGACCGAAGCAGGTATCAAGCCATGAAGCCATACAAGGGATATGTCGCAGAGATTTGGTACGAGGAAGATGACGCCGCTTTCCATGGAATTGTGCATGGAATACGGGACACAGTCCATTTCGAAGGTCATTCGGCGGAGGAGCTGGCTCAGGCTTTCCACGACAGCGTCGACGATTATCTTGCTTTCTGCAAGGAACGCGGCGTTGAGCCTCAGAAACCCTATTCTGGCAAACTCGCTCTTCGCACGACGCCTGAAATTCATGCCCTTTTGAGCAAAGCCGCATCGAACGACGGCAAGTCCATCAATCAGTGGATTTCGGACACGCTCGCCGAAGTCGCGCGAAAGCGCGTCGACGAAGGATCGACAAAGGTCCGAACCCGAGCGCACTAAACTCCCTCCGCCATAATCTCCCGCCCGATCAGCCAGCGGCGGATTTCGCTGGTGCCGGCGCCGATCTCGTAGAGCTTAGCGTCGCGCAGCAGCCGTCCGGTCGGATAGTCGTTGATGTAGCCGTTGCCGCCGAGGAGCTGGATGGCGTCGAGGGCCATCTGCGTTGCCTTCTCGGCCGCGAACAGCACGCAGCCGGCGGCGTCCTTGCGTGTGGTCTCGCCGCGGTCGCAGGCGGCGGCCACGGCATAGACATAGGCGCGCGCGGCATTCATCGTCGCATACATGTCGGCCAGCTTGCCTTGCACCAGCTGGAACTCGCCGATCGCCTGGCCGAACTGCTTGCGCTCGTGCACGTAAGGCACCGCCACGTCTAGACAGGCCGCCATCAGCCCGATCGGCCCGCCGGAGAGCACGGCGCGCTCATAGTCGAGGCCCGACATCAGCACTTCGACGCCGCGCCCTTCCTCATGCAGCACATTCTCGAACGGCACCTCGACATTCTCGAAGACGAGTTCGCCGGTGTTGGAGCCGCGCATGCCGAGCTTGTCGAGTTTTTGCGCCACCGAAAAGCCGGCAAAAGTTTTTTCGACGATGAAAGCGGTGATCCCGCGCGAATGGCGCTCCGGGTCGGTCTTGGCATAGACGACGAGTGTTCCGGCATCGGGGCCGTTGGTGATCCACATTTTCGAACCGTTGAGCACGTAACGGTCGTTTCGCTTTTCGGCGCGCAGGCGCAGCGACACCACATCCGAGCCGGCGCCGGGTTCCGACATCGCCAGCGCGCCGACCGTCTCGCCGCTGCACAGCGTCGGCAGGTATTTTCCTTTTGCGCCGGCGTTGCCCAGCGGTTGATCTGGTTGACGCAGAGGTTGGAATGCGCGCCGTAGGACAGGCCGACCGAGGCCGACGCGCGCGAAATCTCCTCCATCGCCACGACATGGGCGAGATAGCCCATGCCGCTGCCGCCGAAATCCGGATCGGCGGTGATGCCGAGCAGGCCGAGCGCGCCGAGCTCTGCCCACAGATGCGCCGGGAATTCGTTGGAACGGTCGATCTCGGCCGCGATCGGCGCGATCCTGTCCTGCGCGAAGCGCCGCACGGTGTCGCGCAGCGCCTCGACGTCGGCATCGAGTCCGAAGTTCAGCGTATTCGTGTACATGGCGTTCCTCCCTGCGCATGACCCCGAAAATCGACTTCGATTTCGGGAAGGACCATGCGCAAAATTCAAGGTGCTACAGCGTCCTTTGCGCGTCCGAAGAGACGCGCGGCCCGGTAGGCGTCGATCTTCGCGCCGACCAGCCGCATTGTCATTGAAAGATATGTCGTGGTGACTTCGGCGATCGACAGCCGCTCGCCCGGCCGGAACCAGACGATGACCCCGGTCATCATCTGGATCAGCGCCATGGCGGTGAGCCCGATATCGTCGATCTCGAAGATACCGGCTTCCGCGCCGTCGCGCAGGATCGCGCGCAGCTCCTTCTCATAGGCCGTGCGCAGCTTGAGGATCTGCGTCAGCCGCTCATGCGAGAGGCTGCGCAATTCCATGTTCGAGACATGGGTGGCATGGCGCCGCTCGATATGGAAGGCGATGTGGTTCCGGACATAGGCGGCGAGCCGCGCCGCCGGATCGACCGTTGCCGGGCGTGCCGTATCCCAGGCCTCCAGAAGGCCCTCCATATGCTCGCGCATCAGGGTGAACAGCAGATCTTCCTTGGTCGGGAAATAGCGGTAGAGCGCCGCGGCCTGCACGCCGACTTCCGCCCCCAACTGGCGCATCGACATCGCCTCGTAACCGAGACGCGCGATCAGGCTGACCGCCGCCTCGCGGACAGCCGCCTCGGTCTTTTCTCCGTCGGAGCCTGTGGTGCGTGCCATACGTGCCTCGATCGACGGAAGTATTAATAAAACGAACGTTCAATTAATTCAAGGCTTATTCTCCCCCTTGAGGGGGAGATACCCTAGCCTAGGCGATGATTCTGAAGCCGGCGGGCGCGTCTTCTGCGACTTCCTCGGTCTCGACCGCCGAGACCAGCGCGCCGCGCGGCCCTTGCCAAAGCCGTTCGATCATCGCGTCGACCGCGGTATCGGCGCCGGCGACGAACGCCGTGACCGAGCCGTCGCCCTCGTTGCGCACCCAACCCGTCACGCCAAGACGCTCGGCTTCGCGGCGTGCCCACACCCGGTAACTCACGCCTTGCACCGTGCCGAAAACGCGTGCTCGCACGACTCTTTTCCGGTCAGTCATCGCCTTTCCATCCTCAAGGCGTATCTGGCGCAGGAGTGGGCAAATGCAACGTTGGATATTGGCGAAAGCACTCGCGACGGCCGATCTCCGCCACAAGGGGGGATCGGCAGCTTCGACGCGCTCTAATTCCGCGCCGCGGCCAGCGCGGCGGGCAATTCCTCGGCGAAGATGTCGAGCTCGTGATCGAGGCCTACGCTGACCCGGATGCAGCGGTCGAGTAGTGGCGCCATCGGCTTGCGGATGAAAACGTCGCGCGAGAGCAGCGCCTGCATCGCCTTCAGCGCGAAGGCGCCGTCGCGGCCGCAGTCTATGGTGACGAAATTGGTCGCCGAGGGCAGCGGCTTCAGGCCGTTTTCCTCGGCGATGGCCGCGATGCGCCGGCGCCCGGCCGCCACGCGCGCCACCACCGATTTCAGATAATCCTGGTCGGCCAGCGCTTCGAGGCCGGCGATCTGCGCCATGCGGCTGACGCCGTAATGGTTGCGGATTTTCTCGAAGTCGCGGATCACCTCCGCCTCGGCCACCGCGTAACCGCAGCGAATGCCGGCAAGCCCGTAGGCCTTGGAGAAGGTGCGCATTCGCACCACGTTCGGCCGCGAAACATCGATCGGCGGCAGCGCCGAGGCCGGACCCAACTCACCATAGGCCTCGTCCAGCACCAGCATGGTGGTTTCCGGCAGCGCCTCGATGAAGCGGATGACGTCCGGCGCCTCCCACCAGCTTCCCATCGGATTGTCGGGATTGGAGAGATAGACGAGCGGCGCCTTTTCCCTGGCGACAGCGGCAAGCAAACCGTCGAGGTCCTCCTTGTCATCAGCGTAAGGGACGGTCACTAGCCGGCCGCCGACGCCGGCGATGTGGAAGTTGAAGGTGGGGTAGGCGCCGAGCGAGGTCACCACCGCGTCGCCCGGCGCGACATACATGCGCGCGACAAGGCCGAGCAGCCCGTCAATGCCTTCGCCGACGACCACGTTTTCCACGTCGACACCGTGATGCGCGGCAGCCGCGACCTTGAGGTCGAAATTGTCCGGGTCGCAATACATCCATTGGTCGCGCGCGACGCTCTCCATGCGGGCGATGACGCGCGGCGAGGGACCGAAACTGCTTTCATTGGCGCCGATGCGGGCGCGGAACGGCCGGCCGCGCTCGCGCTCCTGCGCCTCCGGCCCGACGAACGGCACCGTGGTGGGAAGCGCGCCGATGATCGGCGTAAGGGGAGGGCGCTGGCGCATGGTACGGGCTCGGTTGAGAGGAGGCTTCTTGCTAGCGTGGGTGAAGGGTGGGTGCAAGTTGCGAAAGAGCGTTCAAGACTGGATTCTGGGGGCCCGTTTTGCTAGCGAGACAGGATGAGCAACCGATTGCCGCCCGCCTGGGCAAAGCACCTCAAAACCCAATCCGCGCCAGCTAAAGTTCCGCAGCCGCCAAAGGCTGGACTGCCAAGGCTCCAGCCCACGAAGGCTCTGTCTCGCGCGCAAGCCGACGACATGCTGTTGCGGCAGGCGCTGGAGCTGCAGAAAGCCGAGCGCTTGCCGGAGGCGGAAGAACTCTGCCACCGCGTTTTGGCGAGGACGCCGGAACACGCGCTTGCGTTGTACATTCTGGGAACGCTGGGCCTCGATTTCGACGCCGAGCTTGCCGCCAAGTACTTCGAGCGGGCGGCCGTGCAAGAGCCCAACAATCCTTACTACCATCTCAGCCTCGGCGAAGCTTGGTTGAGGACCGGCGACTTCCCGCCAGCGATCAAGCATCTGCAACGCGCCTGCGAGCTTAAGCCGGATCTCGTGGAGGCGCTTTTCGGATTGGGCCAAGCGTGCACCAAATTCGGAAAGGCTGATAGGGCTTTGGCGGCCTATAATCGCGTGCTCAAAATCAACAATAGTCATCCCGAAGTGCGATTAGGCATGGCGCGCGCACTCAGCAGCTTGGGGCACATGGATGAAGCTGCGGCTTGTCTGAAAGAAGCCATCGACCTGGGGCTGAACATCCCGGAAGCTTATCACGCCTTTGTCAACACAAGAAAATTCTCAATTGAGCCGATTGAGCTCAAGTCCATTCTTGTCGAACTTGACCGTCGAGCCGTAGTCGACGCCGCTGGATCATACGCACTTCACATGGCTGCGGGTAAGATTTTGACTGATCTCAAACGTTTCGACGACGCCATAGATCATTACCTGAAAGCAAAGACATTTGCCACGCAGAAACTCGATATCGCTGCCTACCGCAAGAAAGTGGATTTGTTGATCCAGTTGTTTGACGCGGAACTTCTTGCGGCCAAGGCGGAATTTGGCGACCCATCCGAAGTGCCGGTTTTCGTCGTTGGAATGCCACGTTCCGGAACGACGCTGACGGAACAGATCTGCTCAAGCCATCCAGAGGTTCACGGCGCTGGAGAACTTGCCAAGCTTAGACGTATTGCCATTGCCTGCGGCTTGCACGAAGAGGTAGGTCACGTTTTGGGAGAGCCGGTAAGGTCGATGACAATCGATCGATCTCAAACGCTGGCGCAAGATTATCTGGCACACTTGCAGCACTATTCGAGTACGGCGCGACGCATCGTGGACAAGATGCCACACAATTTTGAGCTTATCGGCTTGATCGCGATCATGTTTCCGAACGCGCGCATTGTCCACTGCAAACGTGATGCAATCGATAATTGCTTGTCTTGTTTCACTTCGAATCTTAACGAAACGCACGATTATACGTCTAATCTTCATGAATTAGGATTGTATTATCGCGAATATGATCGCCTCATGGCGCACTGGAAGGAAATTCTGCCTGGGCGAATCCTAGAAAATCGCTACGAGGACATGATTTCGGATCAGGAGGGGCAATCGCGTCGCCTGATCGACCACCTAGGGCTGCCTTGGGACGACGCCTGCCTTCGCTTCTTCGAAAAGGAAGGGTCGGTCAGAACGATTAGCCGCTGGCAGGTTCGCCAGCCGATTTACAAGACCTCGGTCAAGCGTTGGAAGAACTATGAAGGCAAGATCCAGCCGCTGATCGATGCCCTGGGCGATCTTGCTGAGGTTTGACCAGTAGTTCCCAGGCTATGGCCGGCCTCGCTGGAACCATGTGTCAGTTCGCGCCGAACCATCGCCTCAGCGGTGCTGGCCGTAATGTGCTCCTCTGCTGAGCCTCCGCCTGCCGGCTCCAAGCTCGGCCAAGAATAGAGGCAAAGGCGAAATCGCGGTCGCGCGTTGGCAAAATCGCTCGCGTGGAGATTGGCGGAAGCGCCTGTCAGTTCGTCATCCTGGGGCGAAGCAAGGAGCGAAGCGACGCGGCGCAGACCCCAGGATCCATGCCGTTGCTCAAGAGCGCCGCAGCGGTGCAGAATTCTGCTCTACTTCGCCCTTCGGCCGAGGTCACGGCATGGATCCTTGGGTCTTCGTTCCGCTTCGCGTCGCTACGCCAAGGACGACGTCGGGGAAAGCTCCGGCCAACTGCGAACGTCTGCGATGATTCTCCGAAACGAACTCTGAAATCTAATGCATGTCGCCCAAAAGTGCGCAGCGGTTTTGGGGTAACGTCTTGCATCAAAACAACATCTTAAAGCGCGTCGCTTGAATTCGTTTCGACGCGACGCGCTTTGATTAAGGCTGACGACACGTCCGCAACCTATCGAATTCAATCCGCTTGCGTGCGGATTCCTGCGATCACGCTGAAAGCAGCGCTATGCAGATGGCGTCTCGCGTACTGCCAGTAAAAAAGAAAGAACCCGGCGGTTGCCCGCCGGGTTCGATTTCGGTCAGACGCGGTTGATTAGAACGAGCGCTGGAAGCGGAGGATACCGCCGACGGCGTTCTTCTTGGCGACGGCAGAGCTGTCGGTCCAGTTGATGCCTTCCTGACCCCAGTGGGACCAATCCACTTCAGCCGTGACCGTGAGGCCGGGAACGATGTCGTAAGCGACGTTCGCTGCCAAGCCGACGTTCTTCTCGTCATCAGTCGACGCCTGGATGTTGAACGAGGTTTTCTCGTTGAACTTGTAGGTGCCGCCGCCCCACACTGCCCAGTTGCCGCCCCACTGCTTGTAGAAGCCGCGGCCGTTGCCCGGGATAGCCCAGCTGGCGTCGGTGAGGTTGTCGTCGGTGCCGTAGCCGGCCATGATGAACAGCGAGATCGCGTCGTTGACGTTCACGTCCAAGCGGACCTTGCCGGCGACTTCTTCGTAGTTGCTGTCGTAGGCGATGACGCCGGTGATAGCGCCCCAGCCCTGCGTCCACTTCAAGCCGCCGACAACATGCGGAACGTAGCTGTCGATCGTGCCCTTGATGCCGGAGCCTTCTTCGAGCGAGAGCACTGCGGAGAAGCCGTTGCCGGCGTCGAAGTAGTATTGGACGACGTTGGTGTCGAAGTCGCCATAGGGAACCAGCGTATCCTGGATAACGTTGCCGGCGTAGCCGATGAACGTATCGAAGGCCGATTCGTCCTTACCGACACGCAGGCCACCGAGCTGGATCCAGGCGAAGTTCAGCGACACGCCCTTGCCGCCGGCCGGATTGCTATCGAAGCTGTCCGTCGAGTTGAAGAAAGCGTGCCGATTGTTATTGCCGAAGTTGAAGCGGGTCTCGGTGTAGGTCTTCAACGTGCCGAGCTCGGTTTCCTGGCCGGTCCAGGTCTTCAGCGTGAAGCGGGCGTTCTTGTAGAACGTATCCTGCACGTCACCATCTTCGTGGTCGACCGACTCTGCGCCGTCGAAGGAGCCGACGTCGCCGACGCCGATGTCGTAACGGACATAGCCGCCGATGCGCAGGCAGGTTTCGGTGCCGGGGATGTAGAAGTAGCCCGAGCCGTACACGTCGCAGATCTTGACGTATTCAGCCGGTTCCGGCTCGGCGACGGTCACCGCGTCGGCGGCGCGGGCGCCGGAAACTGCGATCAGGGCCGCAGCTGAGCCGAGAAGAAGGCTCTTGATGTTCATTTTCTGACCTCCAGTCAAAAGTTAAAAAACGGGTCTGGGTATTTTTTGCTGAAGGACAGCGTTCCCTGCCCCATCCCCACTTACCGAAAAAGATGCGCACCGCGCCGCTCCTTCGAACGTGACCTTTACCCAGGCGGGGGCGGCGTTCAACCACGATCGTATCGGCGAAAGCCCTCTCCGGACGCTATCCCCCGACGTTGTTGCACAAATGACACGATTTGGCCTCACTCCGAAAGTTCTCATTAACCATTAAGGCCTTGCAGCCGGTGGAATCCGGCGATGACCGGCCGAAATTGGGGCGCAGCTGCGAGTCGCTGGGGCAGGAATCGCCATGGAATCGCCGCATGGGGCCATCCGCCCTGCCGCCCGCGCTGAATTTTCGGCGATTTTGGCGCCGGCTTGTTGATTGTGCCGCCGCTTTTCTTTATCCAGCGGCGCGACGGAGAGGTGGCCGAGTGGTCGAAGGCGCTCCCCTGCTAAGGGAGTAGAGGTCAAAAGCTTCTCGTGGGTTCGAATCCCATCCTCTCCGCCATCCTGCTTCGCGCTGCGCGCTTCGCAGGACAAGCCCGGCGAATTCTTCTCAGCGCGAAGCAGGATGCCCTCCGAAGCCTTGGCGAAGGAGGGCTGCTCATGTTGTCAGGCTATGCGCTGCACAGCGTAAGCCTCGCGAATCCCTTGCAAACCAAGGATTGGCAGCATTCTCCGCATGAAGCAGGATGTCCCCGAAGTTTTTGGGGGCCGGTCCATGTGGTACGTGTATCTTCTGGAAAGCGAGAATTCGGAAGGCGAGCGCTACATCGGCGTGACGTCCGATCTGAAGCGGCGGATCGCCGAGCACAACTCTGGAAAGTCCAGCCATACTTCCAAGTTCATGCCGTGGCGCATCGTGACCTACCTGGCCTTCTCCAGCCAGGGCAAGGCGGCTTCATTCGAGCGCTATATCAAATCCGGATCCGGCCACGCGTTCGCCAACAGGCGTCTTTGGTGACATCCAGTCGAAACGCAAATCCACCAAAAACCAGCAATAACAAAGCATTGGTACCGTCTGACGCCGAGTTTGCTCAGCTCTTCCGTTCGATTCTGACTGGAGGTCAGAAAATGAACATCAAGAGCCTTCTTCTCGGCTCAGCTGCGGCCCTGATCGCAGTTTCCGGCGCCCGCGCCGCCGACGCGGTGACCGTCGCCGAGCCGGAACCGGCTGAATACGTCAAGATCTGCGACGTGTACGGCTCGGGCTACTTCTACATCCCCGGCACCGAAACCTGCCTGCGCATCGGCGGCTATGTCCGTTACGACATCGGCGTCGGCGACGTCGGCTCCTTCGACGGCGCGAAGACGTTCGACCATGAAGACGGCGACGTGCAGGACACCTATGCGAAGAACGCCCGCTTCACGCTGAAGACCTGGACCAACCAGGAAACCGAGCTGGGCACGTTGAAGACCTACACCGAGACCCGCTTCAACTTCGGCAACCGTAACGGCTACCCGTCGCTAGACAATCCGGCCACGCAAGCCAATGAATTCAACTCCAACCCCGCCGGCAACAAGGGCGTCTCGCTGAACTTCGCCTGGATCCAGCTCGGCGGCCTCCGCGTCGGTAAGGACGAATCGGCGTTCAACACCTTCATCGGCTACGCCGGCAACGTCATCAACGATACGCTGGTTCCCTACGGCGACTTCGACACCAACGTCGTCCAATACTACTTCGACGCCGGCAACGGCTTCTCCGCCGTCCTCTCGCTCGAAGAAGGCGCGGGCACCGTCGGCACCATCGACAGCTACGTTCCGCATGTCGTCGGCGGCCTGAAGTGGACGCAGGGCTGGGGCGCCATCAGCGGCGTCATCGCCTACGACAGCAACTACGAGGAAGTCGCTGGCAAGGCTCGCTTGGACGTGACCGTCAACGACGCGCTGTCGCTGTTCATCATGGCCGGCTATGGCACCGACGACAACCTCAGCGATCCGACCTGGGCAATTCCGGCTGGCGGTCGCGGCTTCTTCAAGCAGTGGAGCGGCAACTGGGCTGTGTGGGGCGGCGGCACCTATAAGTTCAACGAGAAGACCTCGTTCAACATCCAGGCCTCCACTGACGAGGGCAAGAACGTCGGCGTGGCGGCGAACATCGCTTACGACATCGTTCCCGGCCTGACGGTCACCGCTGAAGTTGACTACATGCACGTTGGCGACGACACGGTCTCCAACTGGACCAGCGCCGACAAGGAAAACAGCGTCGGCGGTATCCTCCGCTTCCAGCGCTCCTTCTAAGGGCTGGAACTGCACTGAAATCCAGCCCGGGCGTATCAACGCTCGGGCTGTTTTGTTTTCGTGACTGGGAAGGGGCGAGCGAAGAAGGAGAAGGGGGGTACTGGTAGCTGAAGTCTGCGAAACGGTTTCGTGGGATCCGCTCCTGGCGGGATGAAACTGATTTGTCAGACTTAAAACTCTTGAAAGGACGCTCCCAAGCGGCTAGGTGTCGCCTATCCACTCGGGGGTGTGGCAAAAAAATGTCGAACGAAGCGATTCAAGAGGGGGGTCCTCTGGTCACTTTGCGGTTTTTTCTTCTCAGAACTCGAACTTTCGATACACCTACAACAAGATCAGAGAAGTAAAGTCGTACAGGATCGGGGAACTATTCGCAGCATATCGGGACATACTCTGGGACGATGGGCGGCATAAATACAATGTCAGCTCTTTCATCGGTGAGATAGACGAGATCCTTCTGGGAGAGCGTTTCAGCACCTTTGACCAGAATACCCTGGACAATCTTATCGGTACCTTGCGCCAGCGCGGGAACAGCAACGCAACCATCAATCGCAAGATGGCTGCCCTCAGCAAATTGCTGCGCAAGGCTCACAAGATGGGGGATATCCACAGCCTGCCCGAGTTCCGCCGCCAGAAGGAGCGGGCGGGACGGATTCGTTTCCTCGAAAGGGACGAAGAGGCGAGGCTGTTCGCCGCCGTCAAGATCCGCTGCGAGGATGCCTACAGGCTCTCCATCTTCCTCGTCGATACCGGCTGCCGTCTCGGCGAAGCGCTCGGGCTGATCTGGAACGACATCCAGGAACACCGCGTCTCGTTCTGGATCACCAAATCCGGCCGCAGCCGCACCATTCCGATGACCGAGCGGGTCAAGGAGGTGATCAAGCTGCCGCCGACGACCGAAGGTCGCCGGCCGAAGGGGCCGTTCACCAAGCTCACCCAGGCGCAGTACCGCGCCATCTGGAACGAGGCCAAGGCCGAGGTCGGTCTCGGCGCCGACGAGCAGGTGGTGCCGCATATCCTGCGCCACACCTGCGCTTCGCGTCTCGTCCAGGGCGGTATAGACATCAGGCGCGTGCAGATGTGGCTCGGTCATCAGACGTTGTCGATGACCATGCGTTACGCGCACCTTGCCACCAACGACCTCGACGGCTGCGTCGTCGTGCTGGAGAAGCCCCGCGCTGATGAGGCGCGGCATTCGGCGGAGAGCTCGGTGTTTGCGTCCCCGTTGACGGCGCCGTCACCCGTCAAGACTGCTCGGAAGCAGAGCGGATCGGAACCGGCCAAGGCGCGCCGCAAGAGCTCGAAGGGCAAATAGCGGCCGGCGCTGGAGCTGCCAATCTCCCCCTTGCGGGGGAGATGCCCGGCAGGGCAGAGGGGGGCGCTCTCCTGCCGACGTCTCCATTAATTGATCAATCAAAAAGTGGCATTTTGGCCGGCTTGAGATCTGTAGGTCGACCAGAGGCTGGCGATCCTTCGCGCCCCTCCGCGCTTTGTCCTTCCGCTTTGCTTGACAAGCTGGCGCCGCCCCTCATTGCCCTGCCGGGCATTTCTCCCCGTATAGTGACGGGGAGAAAGACGCCGTCACGGGCGCTTTCGCCAATCGCCAGCGCTGCAGAAGAGAGTGCCGGCGTTGCGGCCAGCCCCTTCTCCCCGTCACTATACGGGGAGAAGGTCCCGGCAGGGAGATGAGGGGCGGCGCGGCCTCGGCGATTGATCGTGCCGGGTCAATCGTCGCGAGCGATAGCCCCGCATAACTTTCCTATACTCTCTTGGGGCCTCTGAGCGGATTCTGCTCTTGAGTTTTACTTTGTTCTGACCTGCCCCTCCGCCCTATCCAGAAACCCAGCAATCTCTTCCGGCAACTCGCCGGTTTCCAGGAAGGGCGCATGGCCTTGGCCGACCACCGTGATCGCCTCCATGCCGGGATGGCGCTTTTCCATCTCCTCGAGAGTGGCCGCAGACAGAAGCTTCGAATTGTCGCCGCGAATCGCGAGCATCGGCACGGCGGCAAGCGCCTCGAATTGCGGCCACAGATCCGGCAGCGGCTTGCTGAAGTCGACGCCGGCGAGCGTGTCGACCAGAGCCGGATCGAAATCCGGCACCAGGCCGTCGTCCGTGTCGCGGCAGATCGCGGTCACCATCCGCGCCCAGTCTGCGTCATTAAGCGCAGGGAAGTCGGCGCTATGCACCCGCCGCTGCGCTTCGACCGCCTCGGCGAATGTCTTCGGTTTCGGCGCGCGGTCGAGGTAGGAGCGGATATGAGCCAGGCCCTCTGCCTCGATCACCGGGCCGATGTCGTTGAGGACAATCGCCCTTAGCACGGCCGGCTTGAGCGCGTCGATCACGTGGATGATCAGGCCGCCGCGCGAGGTGCCGATGAAGGCAGCCTCTTCGATGCCGAGTTCCGATAAGCCTGCGAGCACGTCGCCGGCTTCGACGCCGACATTATAGTGACCGATATCGGGATCGTAGTCGGATTGGCCGCGCCCGCGATAGTCGAAAGCGATGATCTTGCGCGGTTCCTTCGCCTCGCTGGAAAGGTAGAGCGCGAGCTCATGGAAGTCGCGCGCGTTGCGGGTGAGGCCGGGCAGGCAGACGACAGGCCGCCCGTCGGCGTTCGCCTCGCCGTAGATCCGGGCGTGAAGCTTCAGCCCGTCGGGCGCGGCATAGAAGAAGTCGGAAAAGCCGTTGCTCGCCATCGGAATACTGCTTCCTCGCTGAGGTGACCGACAGCTACAGGCGAGGGCGGAAATGGTCAAATCATGGGAAGGCACCTCAGACACGCTGGCGGGACAGCACCCCCCTCTGTCCTGCCGGACATCTCCCCCGCAAGGGGGGAGATTGGCAGTTTTGGCCTTGGCACTCTTTCTCCGATGCGGGAGATTGGCGAAAGCCGAAGCGATATCCGATCTCCCCCCTTGCGGGGGAGATGGCCGGCAGGACAGAGGGGGATGTGACAGAACTCGATCGAACGCAGTTGAGCGCCTGCCTTCACAAGAAAGGCAATCACACTGGCGTTTCCTCAACCCCTTCCGTTCACCAGATCGCCGACGATGTCGTACTTGCCTGAAATACGCATCTTGTAGACTTCGTAATTCTCCATCACGCGCTGGACGTAACTTCTTGTTTCCGTGTAGGGAATCCGCTCGATCCAGTCGACGACGGCGTCGATGTCCTTGCCGCGCGGGTCGCCGTATTTCGCCACCCATTGGGCGGCGCGGTTGGGGCCGGCATTGTAGCCGGCGAAGGTCAGCACATAGGAGCCGTTGAAGCGGTCGAGCTGCTCGCCGAGAAAGGCGGAACCCAGCGTCGCATTGTAGCCGGCATCGGTCGTCAGCCGCGTTTGCGAAAAGCTCATGCCGGCCTTTTTCGCCAATTGCTTGGCGGTGCCCGGCATCAGTTGCAAAAGGCCGCGCGCGCCGGCGCTGGAAATCGCGCCGATGTTGAACTCGCTCTCCTGGCGAGCGATGGCGTAGGCCAGCGCCTTGCCGGAGCCGGAGATGTTGGCCGAATCCGGGATGACGCCCAACGGATGCGACAGCGCGCCGACATCGATGCCGCGCGCCGCTGCGATCTTGCCGACCTTCAGCGCCATGAAATGGTTGCCCTGTTTTTCGGCAAGCATCGCCAGCAGCGCCAGCTCGCCTGGACTGGTCAGCTGTCCCGCAAGGTCGCGGTAGAGCGTTTCGGCATAGCGGTCATAGCCTGCCTCCTGCAGCCGCTTGATTGCGCTCACCGCCTCGCGGCCCTCAAAACTCTGGCGGTCGGCGGCGCTCGGCTTCGGGTAGACGATGTTGAGGGTCCTGAGGCCCACGCGCTCGCCGGCGAGCTGGCCATAGAAGGTCGTGCCATAGGCGGCCGCGCGGGTGAAGTAATCCTTCGCGCTGCCCGGACCGCCGACTTCCGCGGCGCGGCCGAGCCAGTAATAGGCGCGCGACAGCGACGCCGGCCCCTGGGCGAGGTCGGCGATGCGCGAAAAATGCGCGGCGGCCGTCGCCGGATCGTTCAGGCCGCGCAACGCATACCAGCCGGCATGGAACTCGGCTTCGGCGGCGCTGGCCGGGCTCTCGGCCGCATGCATGGAGACAATTTTGTAAGCGGTCTTCATGTCGCCCTGATCGACCAGCTCGCGCGAAAGAACGCGGCGCTCCACCCACCATGCGTCAGGGTCGACCAGAGCTTCGCGATCGGTCGGCGCCTTCATCACGATCGCTGCGGCATCCGCAAACTTCTGCTGCTTGCGCAGATATTCGGCCCCGGCGAAGAAATAGCCGGCCGAGCGCTGCGCCGCGGGCACGGCTTTGAGCAGCTTCGCCGCGTTCTTGTCCCCCTTGTCGGCCGCTGCCCATGCGTCCGCCAGTTGTTGCGCCCCGGCGAGGCCTGCGACACGCAGCGCCGAGGACGGCCGATCGGCATAGAACATGCGCTCCATCCGATAGCGGTGGTCGGCTGCGGGGATCAGCGTGCCGAACTCCTTGATGAAAGCGGCCTCGTCCTTCCCTTCCAGCTTCTCCGTGCGCCAGAAAGGCACCAGCACCGCGCGCGCCGCCGCGGCATTGCCAAGCGCCACCTGCGAACGGGCAAGGATCATCACGCCTTCCGGCGTCAGCGGCTGGCTGCGGCCGAAGGCCTGCACCACCACTTGCGGCGTCGGGTTCTCGCGATAGAGCGCGCGCTCGCTGTTCTTGCGCAGCGCTATCGTGCCCGGCCATCCAGGCAGCATTTTGGCCGCGTCGGCGATCTCGCCGCTCGGCACCTGGTCGCCGCCATAGAGCGCGATCGCCCAGGCCAGGATGTGCCGGTCGAGCGACGTGGCGGGCAATGAGTCGCGTGCATTGCGCGCGCGGGCGATGTCATTGGCGGCGAGCGCGTCGAGGCCGCTCTTCAGTTGCAAGATGCCGGTCGAAGGTGGGGAGGGCTCCGCCCGACCCGGAACCTGCGGCGTTTCGGGAGCGGGGATCGCCGCCGTCGCGCGCGCATCGACGCTGCCGCCGATCGCCATCCCCGGCATCAGCGCGATGACCGCGCTGAGAAGCGCGAAGAGATGAGGCCGCCCCGTCGGCATTGTTTCTATCCTAGTACCTCGTCGGCAGGCAGGGACGCTGAAGGTCCGGTCCCGAAGCCTAAACTCAGGTCGTCAAAGGCTCGTAAACAAAAGGTTATGGAGGCCGTTCGAATTCCCCCTGCTGGCATTATTGCGATGCTTGCCGCTGAACCATGTCGAGACTATGGTGCGCGGCTTCGCTTTCGGGTAGAAGGCGCGCAAATATACCGATCGACAACCGCAGATGCATGTCGCCCAAAAGTGGGTACCGGTTTTGGGACAACGACATGCATAGCCAACAAAGTTCCAGGAGTTTGGACAATATGCTGAGAGGCTCGCTGACCGCGCTCGTCACACCGTTCGAAAAGAGCGGGCGTTTCGACGAGAAAGCCTTTCGGGCATTTGTCGAATGGCAGATCGCCGAGGGCACCAAGGGCCTGGTTCCGGTCGGCACCACCGGCGAGTCGCCGACGCTGTCGCATGACGAGCATCGCCATGTCGTGAAGGTCTGTATCGAGGTCGCGAAGGGCAGGGTGCCGGTGGTAGCCGGGGCCGGCTCCAACAACACCGAGGAAGCCGTCGGCCTGGTGCAATACGCAGAAAAGGCCGGCGCTGACGCCGCCCTGGTCGTCACGCCTTATTACAACAAGCCGACCCAGCGCGGCCTCTACGAACACTTTGCCGCCGTCGCACGGGCGACCAAGCTGCCGATCATCATCTACAACATCCCGCCGCGTTCGGTGATCGACATGACGCCGGAGACGATGGGCCGGCTGGCCCACGACTTCAAGAACATCGCCGGCGTCAAGGATGCGACCGGGAAGGTCGAGCGGGTCTCCGAGCAGCGCATGACCTGCGGCAAGGATTTCATCCAGCTTTCCGGCGAGGATGCCTCGGCGCTTGGCTTCAATGCCCATGGCGGTGTCGGCTGCATTTCGGTGACCTCGAATGTCGCGCCGCGCCTTTGCGCCGAGTTCCAGGAAGCGACGCTCTCCGGCGACAGCGCCAAGGCGCTCGAGCTGCAGGACCGGCTCCTGCCGCTGCACAAGGCGATCTTCATGGAGCCCGGCGTGTCCGGCGCCAAATACGCGCTGTCGAAGCTGGGCAAGGTCGAGAACGTGGTCCGCTCGCCGCTGGTGACGGTCGAGGCTTCGACCGCCGAGAAGCTCGATCAGGCGATGAAGCACGCCGGCTTGATAAATTAGGGATGAGGCGCCACCTCTCCGCATTATGAATCAAGTCAAGAAAGCCGACCCCAACAACAGGACGGTCGCCGAAAACCGCAAGGCGCGCTTTTCCTACGAGGTGCTCGACACGATCGAGACCGGCTTGGTGCTGACCGGCACTGAGGTCAAGTCTCTACGCCAGGGCCAAGCCAACATCCAGGAATCCTATGCGTCCGCCGAGGGCGGCGAGATCTGGCTGATCAATTCCTATCTGCCGGAATATCTCCAGGCCAACCGCTTCAACCATGAGCCGCGCCGGCGCCGCAAGCTGCTCGTCAGCAAGCGCGAGATGGCCAAGCTTTCGCAAAGCGTCGAACGCGAAGGCATGACGCTGGTGCCGCTGAAAATCTATTTCAACGATCGCGGCCGCGCCAAGCTGCTGCTGGCGATCGCCCGCGGCAAGAAGCTGCACGACAAGCGCGAGACCGAAAAACAGCGCGACTGGTCGCGCGAGAAGGGGCGGCTCCTGAAGGAGCGTGGATAAAACCGCCGGCAATATGCGGACAAGGCGAGCAGGGGGCCAAGGCTTGAGGAACCGCTTGATCGTCCTGGCCCTGGCTTTCGTCTTTCTGGCGCTTGCCATCTGGGCAGAAGGCCTTTTGCGGCTTCTCGCTTTCCCACCGGATCGCGCCGAATTCCCCATCAGAGGCATCGACGTTTCCCACCACCAGGGCAATATCGACTGGCGGCGCGTTGCGTCCGACGATGTCGCCTTCGCCATCATCAAGGCGACAGAAGGCGGCGACCATGTCGACGATGCCTTTGCCGAGAATTTGCGCCAGGCCCGCGCGGCAGGCCTCGCGGTTGGCGCCTATCATTTCTTCACCTTCTGCCGCCCGGGCGCCGACCAGGCGAGGAACTTCCTTTCGGTCGTGCCGCGCGGCGAGCCGCTTTTGCCGCCGGTCGTCGATATCGAGTTCCACGGCAATTGTCCGGATCGACCTTCGCCCGCCGAGCTGAGCGCGGAACTGCTTGCATTTTTGGGCCCGGTCGAGGCGGCTTACGGCAAGCCGGTCATCATCTACATCACCGACGAGGCGGCGCCGACCTATGCCGCTCGTATCGCGCCTCGCCAGCGCTGGCTGCGCTCGATTGCGATGCCGCCGAAAGAGGAGGATTGGGTCTATTGGCAATACCTCGATACCGGCCGGGTCGACGGCATCGACGGCGATGTCGACCTGAATGTGTTGAAGGGCGGACCTGCGAGGCTTAGCGAATTGTTTGCCCCGGCGCCTCAGTCTGCCTCTTCGGGAACGCCGTGATCGCCTGGACGGATTTGTCCCAATCGCTTGCCGCTCGCGGCGCCTCACGGCAGGGCGGCTTTGGCCATGGGTTTGGCCAAAGCTGACAATGCCATGCCGGCTGCCATGATCGCGATGGCGGTGAGTTGGACGCGTGTCGGCGTTTCGCCGAGCACCGCCGCCCCAACGATGACAGTCACGATCGGCACGCAAGGCATGAACAGCGATGCTGTCTGCGATCCCAATTGCCGGACGATAAAGGTGTAGAGAAACATGGCAGCCGCACCTGCCAGAAATCCTTGGATGACGATCTGGCTAGCGATTTCGGTGGCCGACGCTGCATGAAGGCCAGTCGGCGCAAGTAGGTAGACAAGCGGCAGCGGCAGGCATGACAGAAGCACGACGCTTGCCGTCGCCGTCACCGGATCGATGCGCCATCGCCGCACGAGCACGGCGTAGCTGGCAAACATCCCACCCGATCCGACGAACAAGAGATCGCCGAAGAATACGTCCGTCACGCCGATGCCTGCATGCGCTGGCGAAATGAACAGCATCAGGCCAGCAATGATCACGACGACGCCGATGGTTCGTTGGCGTGAGGCCTTCTCGGTGGCCGCGATTTGCGACAGCAAGAACGAGAAGAAGACAATCGACGCTGGACAGAGCGCCGCGCCATGCGCTGCAGGCGCATAGGTCAGCCCCCAGTTGATGATGATCGGGTATGGCAATCCGGCCAGTGCCGCAAGCGCCAGGGCGCGCTTGCAACCCAACGCCTGCATCGCCGCCATGCCGCTTCGACAGGCGATCGGCAGCAAGATCATGCCGGCACCGACAAAACGCAGGGCTGCCAGATCGGTTGACGTCAGATGCTCTCTGAGACTGAAGCGAGCGGCGACGAATTGCACGGCGTAGATGCCGATCATACCCAGGCCCGCGATGATGGCCAGCCTCGTATTGCGGTCCCATGCCATCTTCGTACCTGCCTGTCGCTCTCTCCGGACAAGGCAGAAACCGCCTCGGCCGAGCTTGGTGAAGCACAGGCTATTGCTTAGAAAACAGCGATGAAATACGTTACTTTCGCAGTATTTAAGTGAGATTCACTAAGGAAAGGCATCCTTGGCGTGAATTCTGAAGAAGGCGATCTCGACAATATCGACCGCAGCCTGCTTCGGCTGCTGCAGGAGGACGGACGCCGCACGACTCTCGATCTCGCTGCCCGAGTCGGCCTCTCGCCGACGGGCGCCAGTCAGCGAGTGAAGCGTTTGTTTCGGGAGGGCTTCATCACTGCGGTCAGGGCCGTGCTCGATCCTCGAAAGATCGGCCGCGGCACCCTTGTTTTCATCGAGGTGCGGCTCGATCACACGGCACCTCATATTTTCGATCGCTTCGCCGAGGCCGTGAGCAAGGCGCCCGAAGTTCTGGAATGCCACATGGTCGTCGGCGGCTTCGACTATCTGGTGAAGGCTCGTATTTCGGAAATGGCCGCCTATCAGGATTTTCTGAAGCGGGTCATCCTGCCGCTGCCGGGGGTAAAGGAGACACACACCTATGCCTCGATCGGAGACGTAAAACCCGATGCGCTGTTGCCGGTATGAAACCCGGCCGGCCGTCTCGTCAGCCTTGCAGGAACGCCGCGATCTCCCTGAAGACGTTGACGAACATGTCTTCCGTCAGCACGCCGGTGTTGGTGTTGTAGCGCGAGCAGTGATAGCTGGAAAACAGCATGATGCCGCCGGCCTCCTGCCGCCCGCCATGGCGGAACGGAAGGGCGGCGACACGTCCGCCCAGCGCCCGCACCGTCGACTGGTGCGCGATCGAGCCCAGCGTCAGGATGGCGCGCAAATTGGGGAAGCGCGCGATGGTCGGCTTGAGGAAGGTGCGGCAGGTGGCGATCTCGGCGCCGACCGGTTTGTTCTCCGGCGGCACGCAGCGCACGGCATTGGTGATCGCGGTGCCGACCAGTTGCAACCGGTCATCCGGCCTTGCCTTGAATTCCCCCCGCGCTAGGCCGTGCGCGATCAGCGTGCCGTAGAGCAGGTCGCCGGCATAGTCGCCGGTGAACGGACGTCCCGTTCGGTTGGCGCCGCGCAGGCCGGGCGCCAGGCCGACGATGAGAAGCTTGACCGAGTCCTCGCCCTCCGGCGGCATGAAGGTCGGCACCGGCGCGTTGAACCAGCCCGGCTCGCGCTCGCGCCAGGCGGCGATGAAGTCGTGCAACCGCGGGCAGAGCGGGCAATCGCGATCGGGTTCGGGGGAAGCCGCGGCGCTCAAGGCCGCCGCTCTCAATAGTCGTCCTCGTCGGCTTCAGCCGGCTCAGGCCGGCGGGCCGGGCGTTCCGACGGGTCGCGGCCGACCTCGTTCTTCAATGTCATCAGGTCGATGAAATGGTCGGCCTGGCGGCGCAAATCGTCAGAGATCATCGGCGGCTGCGAGGCCATGGTCGAGATGATCGATACCTTGCGGCCGCGTCGCTGCAGCGCCTCGACCAAAGTGCGGAAGTCGCCGTCGCCCGAGAAGATGACATAGTGGTCGACGACGTCGGCGAGTTCCAGCGCATCGACGGTGAGCTCGATGTCCATATTGCCCTTTATCTTGCGCCGGCCGGTCGAGTCGGTGAACTCCTTGGCGGGCTTCGTCACCACCTTGAAGCCGTTATAGTCCAGCCAGTCGATCAGCGGCCGGATCGAGGAATATTCCTGATCCTCGACCAGCGCGGTGTAGTAGTAGGCCCGGAGCAGATAGCCGCGCTTCTGGAAGCTCGCGAGAAGCTTGCGGTAGTCGATGTCGAAGCCCAGCGCCCGCGACGTGGCGTAGAGATTGGCGCCATCGATGAAAAGAGCGATCTTTTCACGGGGATCGAACATTGAAAAACATTCCTTTTCGAAAATTGCTGTCGTCTAAATGCGCGTGACGGGCAGGCCGATAATGGTCCCTCTTTGCCGTCCCATTCGAGATAACGCCAGATTTATGGATATCCAAGGGCGGGGACGCGGATTGCAAGCAATTGTGATCGGCACTATGTGAACGGCGGGACGATGTCCGGTTGTTGAGCCGGGCAAGGGGTCAGTGGCTGGTCGCTGCCGCCATAATGCTTGTATTTCGGCGGCGTCCTTGTTATGGAGCCCGCCAGTTTTCCATCAAATCCACGCATGAAAGGGGCAGTCCATGGCCCGCGTAACCGTTGAAGATTGCATCGACAAGGTCGATAACCGTTTCGAGCTCGTGCTGCTGGCCGGCCACCGTGCCCGCCAGATCAGCCAGGGCGCGCAGATCACCGTTCCTCGCGACAACGACAAGAACCCGGTCATCGCGCTGCGCGAGATCGCCGAGGAGACGCTGTCGCCCGACGACCTCAAGGAAGACCTGATCCATTCGCTGCAGAAGCATGTCGAGGTAGACGAGCCGGAGGCCGACGGCGAGGCGATTGCCGACCAGACCGGCGCCGCCACCGCTGCTGCCGACACCGACGATGCCGAAGAGAACATCGCCTTCGACCGGATGAGCGAGGAAGACCTGCTCGCCGGCATCGAGGGTCTGGTGCCGCCGGAAAAGAGCGACGACTACTAAGAGCTTTTGATAATTCCGCTCAGCCGATAGTTGAGCGGATTCTGAAAAGCTCCGGAGGCCGCCTGGATCAAGCATCCGGCACTTCCGTATCGTCAGTTTCGTGGCTATCTATGGGATGCGTCGCACGCTGGTGCGGCGCATCAATCATTTCAGCACCGCGAGATCCCGCCCATGATGCGTCAGTATGAGCTTGTCGAGCGCGTGCAGCGCTACAAGCCAGACGTAAACGAGGCGCTGCTCAACAAGGCCTATGTCTACGCCATGCAGAAGCATGGCCATCAGAAGCGTGCCTCGGGCGATCCCTATTTCTCGCATCCGCTGGAAGTCGCCGCCATCCTCACCGAAATGCACATGGACGAGGCGACGATCGCCGTCGCCCTTTTGCACGACACGATCGAGGACACGACCGCGACCCGGGCCGAGATCGACGAGTTGTTCGGCCCCGAAATGGGCAAGCTGGTCGAAGGCCTGACCAAGCTGAAGAAGCTCGATCTGGTCTCCAAGAAGGCCGAGCAGGCCGAGAACCTGCGCAAGCTGCTGCTGGCGATCTCCGAGGACATTCGCGTTCTCCTGGTCAAGCTCGCCGACCGCCTGCACAACATGCGCACGCTCGACCATATGCCCGAGTCCAAGCGACTGCGCATTGCCGAGGAGACGATGGACATCTATGCGCCGCTCGCCGGGCGCATGGGCATGCAAGGCATGCGCGAGGAACTGGAAGAGATCGCCTTCCGCTACATCAATCCGGAAGCCTATCGCGCGGTCACCGCGCGGCTCGCCGAAATCTTCGAGCGCAACAAGGGCGTGCTGGACGAGATCGAGAAGGCGCTGTCGGGCCTGTTCGAAAAGCATGCGATCAAGGCCAGCGTCAAAAGCCGGCAGAAGAAGCCGTGGTCGGTGTTTCGCAAGATGGAAGCCAAGGCGCTTTCCTTCGAGCAGCTCTCCGACATCTTCGGCTTCCGCGTCGTCGTCGATACGGTCGAGGATTGCTATCGCGCGCTCGGCGCCATCCACACCGCCTGGTCGATGGTGCCCGGCCGCTTCAAGGACTACATCTCGACGCCGAAGCAGAACGACTACCGCTCGATCCACACCACCATCGTCGGCCCGTCACGCCAGCGCGTCGAACTGCAGATCCGCACCCGCGAGATGAACAAGATCGCCGAATACGGCGTCGCCGCGCATTCGATCTACAAGGACACGGGCGGCAAGGCGAACGGCGCCGCGCACGCGATCTCCAAGGAGACCAACGCTTATGCCTGGCTGCGCCGCACCATCGAGCAGCTGGCCGAAGGCGACAACCCCGAGGATTTCCTCGAAAACACCAAGCTGGAGCTGTTCCAGGACCAGGTGTTCTGCTTCACGCCCAAGGGCATGCTGATTGCATTGCCGCGCGGCGCCACCCCAATCGACTTCGCCTATGCCGTCCACACCGATGTCGGCGACACCTGCGTCGGCGCCAAGGTCAATGGCCGCATCATGCCGCTGATGACGGAGTTGAAGAACGGCGACGAGGTCGAGATCATCCGCTCGAAGGCGCAGGTGCCGCCCGCCGCCTGGGAATCGGTCGTCGTCACCGGCAAGGCGCGCGCCGCCATCCGCCGCGCCACCAAGAACGCCATCCGTAAGCAATATTCGGGGCTCGGCGCCCGCATCCTGGAGCGCGCCTTCGAGCGCGCCGGCAAGAGCTTTGCCAAGGAGAGCCTGAAGCCGGTGCTGCACCGGCTGGCGCGCAAGGACATCGAGGATGTGCTGGCCTCCGTCGGGCGCGGCGAGCTTGCATCCGCCGACGTCATGAAGGCGGTGTTCCCCGACTATAAGGACGAGCGCGTCACCGTCGCGGCGCCCAAGCAGCGCGAGGAGGGCTGGTCGAAGATCCGCAACGCCGCCGGCATGCTGTTCCAGATGCCTGGCCGCGCCGCGCGCAAGGGCAAGGACCAGCAGCGCGACGGCGCCGTGCCCATCCGCGGCGTGCGCGGCGACCTGCCGGTGCGCTTCGCGCCGGAAGGGGCGGTGCCCGGCGACCGCATCGTCGGCATCATCCAGCCGGGGACCGGCATCACCATCTATCCAATCCAGTCGCCGGCGCTGCAGGCCTTCGACGACCAGCCCGAGCGCTGGATCGACGTGCGCTGGGACATCGACGAGAGCACCAAGGAGCGCTTCCCGGCCCGCATCTCGGTCACCGCCATCAATGCGCCCGGATCGCTCGCCGACATAGCGCAGGTCGTCGCGTCCAACGACGCCAACATCCACACGCTGTCGATGGTGCGCACCGCGCCCGATTTCACCGAGATGCTGATCGATCTCGAAGTCTGGGATCTCAAGCATCTCAATCGGCTGCTGTCGCAGCTCAAGGACAATTCGAGCGTCAGCGACGCGCGGCGCGTGAATGGATGAATAGTGAATAGTGAAATAGAAGGTGCTCCCACTACCATTCACCATTCGCCAAGGGCATGGAGCGAACAATGAACACTGACGAAGTGCTGGGCATTTTCCGCGAGGCCGGCGCGGTTCTCGAAGGTCATTTCATCCTGACGTCGGGTCTGCGCAGTCCGATTTTCCTGCAGAAGGCGCGCGTCTTCATGCATGCCGACAAGACCGAGCGCCTGTGCAAGGCGCTGGCCGAGAAGGTCCGAAAAGGTGTGCCGGGCAGGATCGATTACGTCGTCGGCCCGGCGATCGGCGGCCTGATCCCGGCCTACGAGACCTCGCGCCATCTCGGCATTCCGGCGATCTGGGTCGAGCGGGAAGGCGGCGAGTTCAGGCTCCGCCGCTTCGAGATCGCCAAGGGATCGCGCGTCGTCATCGTCGAGGATATCGTCACAACAGGTCTGTCGATCCGCGAGACCATCGATTGTCTGCGCGAGCTCGGTGCCGAAGTGGTTGCGGCCGCCTGCATCATCGACCGCTCGGCCGGTAAGACCGATGTCGGCGTGCCGCTGATCGCGCTCGCCGAATATGAGGTGCCGGCCTATCCGCCGGACCGCCTGCCGCCGGAGCTTGCCGCCATCCCGGCCGTCAAGCCCGGCAGCCGCAACATCTGAAGTCGCGATGTGTGAAAACAAGCACTTGAGCGCACCGCTCGAATCTCTTTGCCAGCGGCGCGCGTCGAGGTCGCGATGATTGCCGGCATCGACCATTTTGTGCTGACGGTCCGCTCGGTGGAAGCGACCTGCGATTTCTATCAGCGTGTGCTTGGCCTGCGTCGTCTCGATGAGCCGAACCGTCCGACCGCGCTTTTGTTCGGATCGCAGAAGATCAACCTGCACGAGGTCGGCCGTACTTTCGAGCCGAAGGCAAGGACGCCGACGCCGGGCTCCGGCGATTTCTGCCTCGTTGCGGCAGTGCCTCTTGCCGAAATCCAGGCCAGTCTCGCGGCCAACGGCGTGACGATCGAAGTCGGCCCTGTCGAGCGCACCGGCGCCCGTGGCAGGATGATGTCGGTCTATTTCCGCGATCCAGACGACAATCTGGTCGAGGTCAGCGAGTATCTGGCTTAGCGAGGTCGAATCTCATCGCGCAGCGGCGGGCGGCGGGCATGCCGTGCTCGACCTCGCCGCTAAGCAGGCTTGCGAGCCGTTCGTCGATCTCGGCGCCTTCCAGGATGTGAAATCCGAACTTTCGGTAGAAGGGCGCGTTCCAGGCGACGTCGCGAAACGTGGTCAGCGTCACCGCCGCCAGTCCGCGCCGCCTGGCGTCCTTGATTGCCCGTTCAAGCAAGGCGCTGCCGATGCCCGAACCCTGCCGGTCGAGGCGCACGTCGAGCTCCCAGATGTGCAGCGCAAAGCCTTCGAGCCCGGCGCTCAGGAAGCCCACCGGTCGGTCCTGGTCATCGGCGGCGACCCAGCATGCGCCTTCGGCGATCAGCGCGCGCTGCCGCTCGGCGCTCACATTGTCGCCATCGGCAAGCCAGGCGAGGTCCGGGATAGCGCGGAACGCCAGCCCGGCGGACTGCTCGATATCGGGCAATGCATCGGCGTCGCCGGACCGCGCCGGTCGAATGGTGATCATCGGCTTCGCATCCCGGTTGTTTTTCCTCAGTTTCGCCAGAATGGCGCTTTTGTTACAGCCTGCGGCAGACCATCGCGGCGGCGTTTGATTGTTCCGCGGCCTGGCCGTCGCTATATCAAAGTTTTGTTGCCTTCCTGCGCCCTCGAAGCGCAAGATATGTTGTCGCGACCCGGGTGGCAGGGGAGCGTGTGTTGGACCAGGAACTGAAACAGAGTGCTTTTTCGACGCCGAGAGCCTGATGGCCTCCTAGAGCGGGTGCGTACTTATCTTTGGCCGCGCCGCTCGTTCTCGCGCTCTGTGCAGTATTTCTCCAAGCGCATCCTGCGGCTGAAAGCGACGCCACATTCCGTGGCGGCCGGCGTCGCGGCGGGCGTCTTCGCCTCCTTCTTCCCGCTTGGCTTCCATTTCATAATCGCCGCCGTGCTCTGCTGGGTGATCGCCGGCAATCTGGTGGCGGCCGCCCTCGGCGCGGTGTTCTTCGGCAACCCGCTGACCTTCCCGCTGCTTTGGGGCGCCTCCTGGGAGACCGGCAAGCTCATCCTGCATGAACGCCTGCCCAAGCACGGGCCGCCCGAGCATCTCGGCGAGATGATGCATACGCTTTCCTTCGCGAAATTGTGGCACCCGATCCTGGAGCCGATGCTCCTCGGCGCGGTGCCGCTTGGCCTGATCTTCGGGCTGATCTTCTATGGCATCACACGCTGGGGCATGACCGTGTTTCGCGAGCAGCGGAAGAAACGCATGGCCGAACGAGCCGAGAAGGCCAAGCGCGCTGGCGGACGGGAAGTGCCTGCGGAATGATCATCGGCATCGGCAGCGACCTGATCGACATCAGACGTATCGAGAAGTCGCTGGAGCGGCACGGCCGGCGCTTCATCCAGCGCATCTACACCGAGGTCGAGCAGACAAAATCGGACAAGCGCGCGGCGCGTGCCGCCTCCTACGCCAAGCGCTTCGCCGCCAAGGAGGCCTGCGCCAAGGCGCTTGGCACCGGCATGGCCGAGGGCGTCTTCTGGCGCGACATGGGCGTGGTCAATTTACCTAGCGGCGCGCCGACCATGGCGCTGACCGGCGGCGCCGCCGCCAGGCTGGAGAAAATCCTGCCCAAGGGCCATCGTGCGCTGATCCACCTCACCATCACCGACGATTTTCCGCTTGCTCAAGCCTTTGTGATCATCGAGGCAGTGCCTGCCGAACAAGCGCCACATTGATTCCATCTGACCACGGGCGGCATGACGTTGCCCAGCGCGCGCCGAGACTCTATACCAACCAACGCACAATCGAGGACGACATGAGCGTGGCTGAAAAATCGCAGAAGAAATCCGGCGGGCTTGGCGAAACCTTCTCCGTCATCATCCAGGCTCTGCTGCTCGCGCTCGTGATCCGCACGCTGCTGTTCCAGCCCTTCTCGATCCCGTCCGGCTCGATGCGGCCGACGCTGCTCGAGGGCGACTATCTCTTCGTCACCAAATGGGCCTATGGCTATTCGCGCTACTCGCTGCCCTTCGGTCCCAACATTTTCTCCGGCCGTATCTGGGGCTCGGAGCCCAAGCGCGGTGACGTGGTGGTGTTCAAGTTCCCGCCGGACCCGTCTGTCGACTACATCAAGCGCGTCGTCGGCCTGCCCGGCGACAAAATCCAGGTCAAGGACGGCCAGCTCATTATCAACGGCACCGCCGTGCCGCGCGAAAAGGTTGGCGAGATCAACAACCCTGACATCACCGAGGTCGACCGTCCGGTCGACGTCTACCGCGAGACGCTGCCCAACGGCATCACCTATGACACGCTCGACCTGACGCCCAGTTCGATCGGCGACAACACCCGCGAGTTCGACGTGCCGCCCGGCCACTATTTCATGATGGGCGACAACCGCGACAATTCCTCCGACAGCCGCTTCACCGTCGGTTTCGTGCCGGCCGAGAACCTTGTCGGCCGCGCCAATGTCATCTTCTTCTCGATCGCCGATGGCGCGAGCCCGTTGGAAGTCTGGAAGTGGCCGTCGCTGATGCGCGTCGGGCGCCTGTTCCATTTCGTCCACTAGCGCGATGGCGGCCACCAAGCGTTTAACCGCCGATGCCCTTGCCGAAGCGCTTGTCGAGCGCACCGGCCACGCCTTCGCCGACCGCCAGCGCCTGCAGCGCGCGCTGACCCATGCCAGCGCGCGCTCGACCCATGCCGGCGTCGACTATGAACGCTTCGAATTCCTGGGCGACCGCGTTCTCGGCCTTGTCGTGGCCGATATGCTGCTCGCTGCCTTCCCCGACGCGGCCGAGGGCGAGTTGTCGCTGCGCCTCAACGCGCTGGTCAATGCCGAGGCGCTGTCCGAGATCGCCGAAGAGATCGGCCTGCCGGAACTGGTCCGCGCCGGCTCCGACGTGCGCAACCTCGAGGGTCGCAAGCGCACCAATCTGCGTGCCGACGCGCTGGAATCGCTGATTGCCGTGCTTTATCTGGATGGTGGCCTTGAGACTGCCCGCGCGTTCATCCACCGCTATTGGCAGCCGCGCTCGCAAGCGATCGGTGCTGCCCGCCGCGACGCCAAGACAGAATTGCAGGAATGGGCGCATCAGGCGGCGTCGGGCGCCGTCCCGGCCTACCGGGTGGATGCTCGCGAGGGACCTGATCACGATCCGCTGTTCACCGTCAGCGTCAAGGTTGGCCACTTTGCGCCGGCCATCGGCAGCGGCCGTTCCAAGCGCGAGGCCGAACAGGCCGCGGCCGCGGCCCTGTTGCTGCGCGAAGGCGTATGGAGCGCTGCATGACCGGCACCGAAGCTCCTGAAGCACCCGCCACGCGCTCCGGCTTCGTCGCGCTGATCGGCGCGCCCAATGCCGGCAAGTCGACGCTGGTCAACCAGCTGGTCGGCGCCAAGGTCTCGATCGTCACCCACAAGGTGCAGACGACGCGCGCGATCGTGCGCGGCATCGCCACGCATGAGAATGCGCAGATCGTCTTCGTCGACACGCCCGGCATCTTCAAGCCGAAGCGGCGGCTGGACACGGCGATGGTCACCACCGCCTGGGGCGGCGCCAAGGACGCGGACGTCGTGGTGCTTCTGATCGATGCCGAGCGCGGCATCAGGGGCGATGCGGACGCCATTCTCGACCGGCTGAAGGACGTCAGGCAGCCGATGCTGCTCGTCCTCAACAAGGTCGACCGCGTCAAGCCGGAGACGCTTCTTGCTTTGGCGGCGACAGCGAACGAGCGCGTGCCGTTCAAGCGCACCTTCATGGTCTCGGCGCTCACCGGCTCCGGCTGCAAGGATTTGCTCGACTATCTCGCCGAGACGCTTCCCGTTGGGCCCTGGTACTATCCGGAAGACCAGATTTCCGACCTGCCGGAGCGCCAGCTCGCGGCCGAGATCACCCGGGAAAAACTTTATCTCAGGCTGCATCAGGAGCTTCCCTATTCTTCCCATATCGAAACCGAGAAATGGGAAGAGAAGAAGGACGGCTCGGTGCGCATCGAGCAGGTCATCTATGTCGAGCGCGACAGCCAGAAGAAGATCGTGCTCGGCCACAAGGGCGAGACGATCCGCGCCATCGGCCAGGCCGCGCGGGCGGAGATCGCCGACATCCTCGAGCAGAAGGTGCACCTCTTTCTGTTCGTGAAGGTGCGCGAGAACTGGGGCGACGACCCCGAGCGCTACCGCGAGATGGGACTGGAGTTTCCGCATTAAAGCACGTCGCGCTTAAGCGGATTCGGGCGACGCGCTTTAAGTCATCGTTTTGATGTACGTCGTTCTCCCAAACCGCTGCGCTGTTTTGGGCGACATGCATTAGGATGGTCGATGTGTGTCGCGCCGAATGACCGGCACGAAGAGGTACTTCACGGCGCGTTCCTTCATCAGCAAGAGGGCCTTCGTCGAGTCCATGTCGGGGGTCGCGGCCGGCCGGGTGCAGAGATAGAAATCGTCGCTAGTGGTCAGAAGAATCCTAGGGTCGCCCGTGCTGACCTGCTCCCTTAGGCTGGCGACGTAGTAGCCGTCGGGGTTGGGGCGGACGTCGTCCGTTGAGGCAGCCTCGTTGACATGGTCAGGGCCGCAAAGTTTGACGATGCGGGAATCCGCACTTGCCGCCGGTTGCGCTGCCGAAAAAAGAGCGAGCGCGACGATGAACACTGTCCGTTTCATATCATCCTCCTTCAATCCGGTGGTTCTGGGATCGCTTGGAAGCGACGGCCGAATTGGCTATATTAGGAAGCGCCGGGAGGGGTGAAATGTCCCGAAAGGCTCCTGAAATTGACCTGAAATCTGCCGAAATGATCACCTTCGGCGGTTTTGTTTTCCTGGCGAAAAAAAGAGAACTTCAGACCGTTGAAGGCAAGGCGGTCGAACTTCGCAGCCAGTCTGCCGAAGTTCTGTCCGTGCTCGCGGCGCGATCGGGCGAGATCGTATCCAAGGATGCGCTGATGCGGGCGGTCTGGCCCGATACCTTCGTGACCGAGGACAGCCTTACCCAATGCATTGCCGATATTCGCCGCGCCTTGGGCGACGACGCGCATAAGATCGTGGAAACTTTGCCCAAGCGAGGCTACCGGCTGAACGCCGATCTGTTGGATGCGGCAGGTTCAGCCGCCACTGCCGGCGCGGAACGAACCAAGTCACGATTCCTGCGACGCGGCTTGCTTGCTGCAGTCGTTCTCGTCGCTGTCGCGATCGGCGCATACTACGGTACGGAAATATGGCGAGCCGCCCCGGCTCGTTCGAGCGACATGCCGAGGATCGCCGTCCTTCCCTTCGACGACTTCAGCACCGGCGCGGATAAGGGATATCTCAGCGATGCCGTTGCCGACGGAATCATTACTGAGCTTTCGCGGAGCAAGACCTATGCCGTCATCGCCCGGAACTCGAGCTTCAGGTATCGCGATCAGCCGACTGACGCCAGGCGGATTGGAGAGGAACTCGGCGTCGACTTCCTGCTCGAAGGGAGCCAGCAGAAGATCGGAGACCGGCTGAAAGTGACCGCCCAGTTGCTGAACGCGGATGACGGATCGCATCTCTGGGCCAACGCCTACGACCGGGAAATTGGCGACCTTTTCGTCGTTCAAGAGGAAATCATCCGCACGCTTTCGGCCCGGGTCGGGCACAGGATCGAACGCACCTGGCCAGAGAGCAGCTCTGCCCGGGTCAGCGCGCTCCACTATCACCTGATGGGGCTCGTCGAGCTCGACAAGGATTTCTCTGCCGCGGGGAACGAGTTGTTTCGGCAGTTGAACCTCAAGGCGATCGAAGCGGATCCGAACTCGCAATTCGGCTATATCGGGCTGGCCTTTTCCTATCGCAATGACGCGGTATTCGGGTTTCACCGGCAGGAACATAGCTTTGAGGAGGCGTTGAGGCTCGCTGCCGAATACGCAGACAAGGCCATCCTGCTCGCTCCGGACGATGCCGAGGCGTATTATGTCCGCGCCCGCATCCATAACGAGGCCGGCGAGATCGAGCAGGCCCTCATACGGTTCGATCAGGCCATCGCCCTGAATCCCGGCGATTCGGATATCCTCGAAGCCAGCGCGGCCCCGCTGCTCTTTATCGGCCGCATCGACGAAGCGATCGATCGGATCAAGCAAGCTATGGGCATCGATCCTTTCTACCCTGACTGGTACCATTGGGACATGGGCTGGGCGCTCTGGGAAAAGAACAATTGCGGGGCCGCGCTGACGGAGATGCAAAGAATGTCCAGAATCCCGAGTGGCGCACAGCGAATGCTTGCGGGAATCCAAGCTTGCCTGGGAAACGTGCGGGAGGCAAAGGAAGCGCTCGCGATTTTCCTCAAAGACTCTCCCGGCGATTCCATCCGCGAACAGCGCAAGAAGTGGGAGAAGCTATACAGCAACCCCGTTCGGTTCGAACGCTGGGCCGAACACATGCGCATCGCGGGCTTGCCGGAGGAGTGACGGCTGTGCGCGGCACCGGCAGTTTCGAGACGCGACATGCATAACCCGAAAGTAGATATCGACGCCAACCTGGTGCGTCGGCTCGTCGACGCGCAGTTTCCCGAATGGCGGCATCTGCCTGTGGAACCCGTCGCGTTCGGCGGCTGGGACAACCGCACCTTCCATCTCGGCGACCAGATGGCGGTGCGCCTGCCGAGTGCTGCTTTCTATTCGTTGCAGGTGGAAAAGGAGCATCGCTGGTTGCCAAGACTGGCGCCGCTCCTGCCGCTGTCGATCCCGGAGCCGCTGGCCATAGGCGAGCCGGCGGCGGGCTATCCCTGGCACTGGTCCGTCTACCGTTGGATCGATGGCGAAACGGCAAAGAGCGGGCGCATCGCCGATCCCAGCGCCTTCGCGCTCTCGCTCGCCGATTTCCTGGTGGCGTTGAAGCGGATCGACCCGGCAGGCGGACCGGCGCCGGGCCAGCACAATTTCTATCGCGGCGGATCGCTGACGGTCTATGACAGCGAGGCGAGGCGGGCGATCGCCGCGCTCGAAGGCGAGATCGATGCGCAGGCCGCCACTGCCGTCTGGGAAGCGGCTCTTGCCGCGACCTGGCACGGCTCGCCCGTCTGGTTCCACGGCGACGTCGCCTGGGGCAATCTCCTGGTCGAAGACGGCCGCCTGAGCGCCGTCATCGATTTCGGCACCTCCGGCGTCGGCGACCCGTCCTGCGATCTCGCGATCGCCTGGACCTTCTTCGAGGGCGAAAGCCGCGAGGCGTTCCGCACCCGCATAGCCGTCGATGAAGCGACCTGGGCGCGCGGTCGCGGCTGGACGCTGTGGAAGGCGCTGATCACCGTTGCCGGGCACGACGCCAACCAGGCCGAGGTGGAAAGGCAGCGCCGGGTGATCGACGACGTGATTGCCGACCACAGGCGCTGGGCTTGATGCGGACTACAACAGGCTTTTGGCCCTGAGATCGGCGGCGAAGGTCGCCAGCGGCATGACAAGTGTCAGCGGCTTTCCGGTGAGGGGCTCGGCGCCATATCCGCGATACCAATTCGCGGCGCGCTCGCTCTTGGCGTCGATGATGAGCAGCAGGCCGCCTCCCTCGGCCGCGACACGCAGGCAACGCAGGGCCGCCGCAGCGAGCAGCTGACCTCCGAGCCCTTGCCCGGCAACCGTCAGATCGGTCGCCAGGCGGGCCAGCTTGAATCCGGACACCTCGTGTCGGGCGAGCCCCTTCGTTAGGGTCGCGTGCACTTGCTCATGAGCAACGGCGGAGGGTGCGATCGTATAGAAGCCGAGAACGCGGTCTGGGTTCGCGTTCTCGACGGCGCAAAATGTCTTCGAAGCATTCTGTTCATGGCTCTGCCTGGCGAAGCGCCGCAGAAAATCATTCATCTGCTCGTCGCCGCAATCAAAGGACGCGCGATCATGCGATTTCGAGATCGGCTCCTCTCGCCAACGCGGCAGGATCATATCGTATCGGGAAGAGCCGCAATGGCAGCCCGCAATTTCGCATTTGGCTTCGGGGGATGCTCAAGCAGTTCGAGGATGCGTTTGAAGTCGCGATCCGACACTTCGGTCTTTTCGATCGCTTTGATCACGGCTTCCGCCTCAGGCAGCACCTTGTCGAGGATAAAGTCGGTCATGTCCTTATGCGACAGCGCCGCCGCGCGGGCGATCATCGCCTTTTGCGCGGGCCGTATGCGGATATTGAAGCGTTCGGTTTTGTCGCTGGCTGGCTTGGGCATGCCATCCTCCTTCATGGACAAATATGGCGTACATACGCTATACGTACAAGATGCGAGGTAAGAGTGGCATGAAAAGCGCTCGGTCGATCACGCCGAAGGGGCGGTTGGTTGGCGAGTGACCCGCCTGGATAAATTCCTGAGCGGCCCCTGCTAAGAGACCTCGGTCTGGTCGGGCGCATCCTGCCCTTCATCGGCCGGACCGTCCTGGGTAACCCTGGCCTTGCGCCGGCGTTTGGGCGATTTGGCCAATGCAGCGTTTGTCGCCGCGCCGCGCTTGGGTCTTTCCGTCGTCAGCTTTGGCCCGGGTCGCTTGATGCGCGGTGGCGGTGACTTGCCAGCCTTGTCTTCGCCGCCCATGTAGAACGTCACATGAGGGAAAGGTATCTCGATGCCGCGCTCCTCGAAGACCTCCTTGATGATTTCGTTATAGGCGCGACCCAGGGCAAAATGCTTTCCGGGTTTGGTCTTGATGCGGGCTCGAACCAGAATGGCAGAGTCGGCGAATTCGGTCACGCCATGCATCTCGAGATCGCCGATGATATCGCCCGCGAACCCGGCCTCCTTCAGTTTGTCGAAGGCCTCGTGCATCGCCTGCTTCACCTCGGGAATGCTCGCCCCGTAGTCCACGCCGATCGACGCGACGTGATAGCTGAAGTTCTTCATGAAGTTCGTCACGGCATCGACGGAAGAGAACGGGATGAGATGATAGGCGCCGTCTAGAGTACGCAACGACACGGAACGGATTGTCAGTCGCTCGACGGTGCCGGTGACCCCGCCTGCGGTTACCACATCGCCTTCATTCATCGCGTTCTCGAACTGTATGAAGGCGCCGGTGATGATGTCCTGTACGAGTTTTTGCGCTCCGAAGCCGACCGCCAGGCCGACGACGCCGGCACCGGCAAGCAGCGGGCCGATGTTTACGCCAAACTCGGACAGGACCAGCATGACAATGAGGACGCCCAGCGCGACCACGAAGGCGTTGCGGAACAGGGCGAGAAGCGTCCGTTCCCGCGGGGACGGGACATGGCCGTAATTCGGATTGAGGCGATATTCCACCCACGATTGGACGGCGAGATAGATCAGGCCGCCGACCAGCATTATCAGGATCGCGGAAACGATTGAAACGGCGAAGCGCTGGCCGACTTCGCTCGACAGCCATCCGACAACGTCTGCCGCTCGCCAGAATTGGGCGATGACCAGCAACACAACCGCGGCGACCAGGATGCGAACCACCCTGAGCACATTGGGAACGAAGGCATTGAGGCGCCGCTCCAGCAACGGAAGCCGCTCGCTGACCTCGGCGGGCAGGTTTATCCCCGCTCCGGCGACCCGCGCGATGATGCCTGTCAGCAGCACGCCTATGGCCACCGCGACGATCGACTGGACGGTGGCCGCAAGGACGAACGGCAGGGCCATCGCGGGAGCCGCGAGCCACAGAACGAAGACGAGGATCAGGTATCCGATCGCCACGACGTGCCAAAGCCTGGCGAGACCGGCCAGGAATCTGCCCAGAATGTCGGTTCGGCGGGTCTCGCTGCGGCGCAGCAGCCATCGCCTTACCTGATCGCGATTCTGCAAGATGACAATCAGGGCGAGCACCAGCGCGGCAAACATCACGACCACGCGGACCACTTGCGCGGCGTCTTCCGAGACGTTGACCGCAACGATCGGCGCGAGGAAGAACATCGTATAGCCGACCACGCTGACGAAGCGGCTCAGCCAGAAATACCAGTATGCCGCCGTTGTATCGCCCAATGTCCAGATCCGCAGCGCGGGCCATCTCGGGGCAAGCAGCGTGCGCGCAAGGACCTTGATGAACTCGATGACCAGAAAGGCGTTCAGGAACAGCGCTCGGTTCATCTCCGCCTGGCCCGCCTGGTCGATAACGAATGCGGAGAGCGAAGACACCGAACCGATTGCCCAGGCCGCGAGCACGGTGAGCGCGTCGGCCAACGCGGACAACCCGATGAAGCCGAACCGCTCGAACCTGCCGCCGCGTGTCGCCGCATTGGCGAACGTGCGCTGGAACCGTCCAAAGGCGAACCGCAGCGCGAGGTAGACGGCGAAGGTGAGGACCACGACAAGGGCACTGTTGCGCACAGCGTTCCAAAGGCTCTGCACATCGATCGAGACGCCTCCTGAAAAGACGCCGGCAATTCCCTCGACGAGGGCGGCGGTCGTCTTGATCAGCCCGGAAGCGCTCTCCGCCGCGTCCCTCGTATACGCGGCGACCTCCTGTGCGATCGTCGTCTCAGGCGCTGCCTCGGCCGCCGGCTGGTTGCCTTCCGCGGCCGCGGCGCGCAGCTTGTCGATCAGGCGGTGCCGCGCCTGGTCATTCTCCAGGATGGTGATGAGCGCTTCGACGTCCGCGTTCGGCTCGCCGGTCTTGGCCCCTCCTTGTGCGGCCGGCTGGGCGAAGCTTGGTGCCCCGCAGAGCAGTAGAAACAACAACAGAGAAATTAGAGTTCGCATTGCTGGCCCAGGCGGAAAACTATCGATGGGGGTGCGCGCTGCCGGCGCCGGCTCGGACATTCTTGCAAGATCGCAGGCAGCCGCGTCTTCGCATTGGTGCCGTTCATCTAGGGCGAACCTGCCGAAGTGGAAGTTGGTACCTTCGTCGAGTGCGGCAAGCTTTTCGCCCCTCCTTGGCGACGCGCTCCGGGTGCCATAACGAACTTTGCCGCCGATAGTTGCCGGGTCGGCCAAAGATAACGGCCACTGTTTTGGTTTCCTCACGGGCCGAGCCCCGACGAGAGAAAATCGGCTGTCCCGCGGGGCCAGCACGAAAGCCATCCTGGACACCGTCCGCTCTTGATTTCGCAGCGATTGCGGCGCCCTGTTTCGGCGCCGCATTCGTTTAGCGACTTATGACGCGTGGACCTCGACGAACTGTCCCGTGCGCCGACGGACAAAACTCTCCGTGCCGTAGTAAGCAACGATCGCGACCGCGATAACCGCCCAGATCGCAACGCCGATCCATTGCTGCTGCGCATAGTCGCCGCCTGTGAATACCTTGCCGAGGAAGCGCACGCTGTTCTGGTGCGTGACATGCATCATGATCGCAAGCAGCACGCTGCCGGTGTTCTGGTAAAGCCAGGTGAAGACGATTGCAGCCAGCACGACGTTGATCGTGCCGTAGAGGCTGAGATCGCCGACCAAGCCGAGCGGTAAGTGCCAGATCGCCCAGATCACGCCGAGGATCAGGCTACCGGCGAACGCCGAATGGCTGGAAAGAAGGCGCGGCGTCGCAAAGCCGCGCCACCCGGGTTCCTCGCCTAACGGACCGCTGAAGACAGCATAGAGCGCGATGATCGGCAGCATCTCGGATAAGGCGGGGATGTTGCCCCAGGCCGGTACCGCGGCGCCGAACAGCGGATTGATCAGGATCGAGGCAAGCTGCGCGCCGAACGGCAGGCCGAACGCCACCAGATACCAAACCGGGCGGACACGCCATTTCACCATCGAGGCGAGCACGGGCTTGATCGTGCCCCAGCCTCCGGCAAGTCCCGAGACGATGAAGCCGGAGACCATCGGCCCGAAGGTGAACCAGGGAATACTATCGCCATGCGACAAATAGAAGGGGACGAACGCCAGCCATGTCAGGCCGAGCGCCAGTGAAAAAAATCCAATAAGCTGATGCCTTCGCACCAGGCTCAGGAAGGAAGTCATCTCAAGTCCTCTCAACGGGCAGTGATCATGAGAGGTCGACGGCTGCCCGATCGGTCGACATGCATCTGGGCACGATCCGCCGAACCGTTCCGGCGGGCGGTGCGTCGACCGCATCGGCCAACGCGTTCTTATTGGAGGCAGCGCGCTCGAAAATCCCGACGGCTTTCTGAAAGATTTCCGATATTTGCAATTGGCAGCATTCTTCATGCTTGATTCAGCCGAAATCTTGATTTCGCCGCGCAACAGGTGAAAAGCTCGACCCATGGAATGGCGCGACGAGGGAATCATTCTCGGCACCCGCAAGCATGGCGAAACCAGCGCCATCCTGGAGGTGATGACGCGCACGCATGGCCGCCATCTGGGTCTCGTGCGCGGCGGCCGCTCGCGCAAGCAGCAGCCGGTGCTGCAGCCCGGCAACCGCGTCGATCTTCTGTGGCGGGCGCGGCTCGACGAGCATTTGGGCATCTTCCAGGCCGAGGCGATCGAGATGAACGCCGCCCGGCTGATGGACAGCGCGGTCGCCGTCTACGGCCTCCAGACCATGGCCGCGCATCTCCGGCTTCTGCCCGAGCGCGACGCCCATGGTGGGCTCTACGAGGCACTGGCGGTGATGATCTCTCATCTCGACGATGCCGATGCCGCGGGCGAGCTGGTGGCGCGTTTCGAGCTGCTCATTCTGGACGAGCTCGGCTTTGGCCTGGATCTCAGCCAATGCGCCGCGACCGGTTCGAGGCAGGACCTCGCCTATGTCTCGCCGAAATCCGGGCGCGCCGTCTCGCGCGCTGCCGGCGAGCCCTGGCGCGACAAGATGCTGGCTCTGCCCGCCTTCCTGCAGCGCGGTTCCGGCCTGCGCGCCGATGCGACGGCTCTCGAGGACGCCTTCCGGCTGACCGGCTTCTTCTTCACCCGCCATGTCTATGAGCCGCGCGGCATAGAGCCGCCCGACGCCCGCGCCGGCTTCCTCGCCGCGCTGCGCCGGCATCAGGCGGCGGTGAAGGCGATCGCCGGGCAGTAGGTCGAGCGCCTATCCGGTTCCCCGCCGCTCCAGAAAATCGTCGAGGATGGGACGCTGGCCTTTCAGGATCTTGCGCCCGGCTTCGGGAAGTGAAAACCAGCCGGCTCTGTCCACCTCGGGAAATTCCTTCATGGTGCCCGATTTTGGCGGCCATTCCATGGTGAACATGTTGCTCTTGACGGCATCCGCATCGATGTCCGCTTCGACGCTCCATGCGATCACGATCTTGCCGCCCGGCTGCTTGTAGCTGCCGACAGGCTGGAAGTCGCCGTCGATGGCGACGCCGAGCTCCTCTTCGGCCTCGCGCCGGGCAGCTTGGAGTTCATCCTCATTGTCGTCGATGAGCCCCTTCGGGATCGACCATGCCGCTTCATCCTTCCTCACCCAGAACGGTCCGCCGGGATGGACGAGCAGAAATTCGAACACACCGGCGGTTCGCCTGTGGATCAGCAGGCCAGCGCTTCGTTGCGGCATAGGATTATCCTCGATTCCCGCGAGCATTCGAGAATAGCATGGGTATTTTGCGGCTGCCGACGGACGATCTCCCAATTTCGGCTGCGTCGGCGGATAAAGCCTGCAAGTTGCTGGCAATCGGCACCGAAACATGCTCGATCTTGCGAGGCCGGCAAGGCGCTGATTTCAATAGCCGTCTCATCGCCGCATTTGTCGGCCACGATTGGTACGGTTTTGAGGGGAAACCGCCATGTTTTTCAGCCTGATTGCCATTGCCGCGGTTATCGCTTTATTCGTCATCATTTCACGCCAGCAAACCCGCATTGCCCTGATCGAGCGCGAGCTTGGCGCGCTGCGCAGCCTGGTGCTTTCGGGTGTCCCGCAGCCCGCGCCCAAGGCTGGCGCGGCGACCGAAGGTGCGGCGGCCGAAGCGCCCGCCGCAGTGGCCGAGGCTGCCGCGCCGCCGGCAAGTGAGGCTGTCCTGGCCGAAGCCGCCGCCACGACGCCCGACGCTCCCAAGGTCGACATGCCGGCCGAAGCGGGCGAGGGCGCTTCGGCTGAACCCACGGGGCCGGCCGAGGCGGCGCAACCTGCCGCGCCGGCCCAGGCTGCGGCACCGGTGGCAGCGCGCCAGACCGATGTCGAGACGGCGCTCGGCACGCGTTGGGCGGTCTGGGTCGGTGGCATCGCGCTGGCGCTGGGTGGCCTCTTCCTGATCCGCTACACCATCGAGGCCGGCATTTTCGGCCCTGGCGTGCGCCTCACCATGGCCGGCATTCTCGGCCTGGTGCTGATCGCTGGCGCCGAGTTCGTTCGCCGCACCGGCTTCAGGGTGCCGGTGCAGGGCGCGGCCGGCGCCTATATCCCGTCGATCCTGACGGCCGCCGGCGCCTTCATCCTGTTCGGCACCGTCTATGCCGCGTACGGCATATACGGCTTCATCGGCCCGGCGCCGGCCTTCACGCTGCTCGGCGCCATCGGCATCGCCACCATCGCCGCCGCGCTGGTCCACGGCCTGGCGCTGGCCGGCATCGGCCTTCTCGGCGCCATGGTCACGCCCGCACTCGTCGCCTCGCAGGCCCCCAATCCTTGGGCCTTGTTCGTCTATCTGGCGATCGTGCTTGCCGCCACGGCGGCTATCGCCCGCATCCGCGACTGGAAGGCGCTTGTCGCGGCGGCCTTCGCCGGCACCGGCATCTGGACCATCCTCTATATGACCGATGCGCCCGAGGTGAACCTCGCCTCGGTGATGTTCATCAGCCTGGCCACGCTCGCCGTGCTCGCTTTCGTCTGGCTCGGCCTTTTCTTGGTTACTGGCCGCGACGAAGCGGAGCCCGGCTTCGACTGGCCGTCGATCGCGCCCGGCTTCTTCGTTGCGCTGACCGCGCTCGGGCTGTCGGTCGATCCGGTCTTCGCCAAGGCCGGTTATGCCTTGCATGGCGCGGTGCTGCTCGCGGCGCTTGTGGCGGTGGCGCTCTACCGGCCGCTAGGTCTGCCTCTCGTCTTCGCCGCCGGCCTGGCGACGGTGCTGATCTATCTCGGCATCATCCCGCCCGCCACGATCGGCGCCGATGCTCTGGATGTCGGCCTGGGCGCTGAGCCATTCGCGGCATCCGACGCGCTGACCTTCCGCGTCGGCATCGCGCTCGCCCTTGTCTTCATAGGAGCCGGCTTCTGGGCCGCGCGCCGCTTCGCCGCCGCGGCACCCGTTCGCGCCGCGTCCTGGGCGGCATGGGGCGTGATTGCGCCGCTGGTCGTGCTGACGGCGCTGTGGCTCACCTTCGGCGGTATCGACCGCGACCTCGGCTACGCGCTGCCGGCGCTGCTTATGGTGCTGGTCTTTGCCGGCGGCGGCGAATGGATCGCACGCAGCGAGGAGCCGCAGCTCGCCGGCGGCCCGGCTGTCTCCTTCGCGCTAGGAGGCGCCGGCGTCGCCGGCCTGTTGATGATGCATATGGCTTTCGGCTCCGGCTGGACCACCGTTCTGCTCGGCGCCGCCGCAATCGTGCCGGCGCTGGCGACGCGCTGGCGCTCCTATCCGGTGCTGGGCTGGATCGCGGTGGGTGCTGCGGTTGCCGTGCTCGGCCGCGTCGCCTTCGACCCGACCATCGTCGGCGCGGCGGCGCTGCCGAAAACGCCGGTCTTCAACTGGCTGCTCCTGGGTTATGGCGTGCCCGCGTTCGCCTTCGGCTTCACCGCCTGGCAACTGGCGCGCACCACCGACGGCCGGCCGCGGCTCGCCATGGAAGCGGCGTCGGCCCTGTTCGCGCTGCTCACCATCGCGATGCTGGTGCGCCACGCCATGCATGGCGGCGTCATCGACACCGGCCCCGTGACCCTTGCCGAGCAGGCGATCTACACGCTGATCGCGCTCGGCGCCGGCGCGATCCTCGTCGCCATCGACATGCGCTCGCCGAGCTCGGCGCTGCGCTATGGCTCGATGGCGGCAGGCGTGATCTCTGCGGGCTTGATCGTTATCCAGCATTTCGTGGTGCTGAACCCGCTGGCGACGGACGAATCGACTGGCACCATTCCGTTCTTCAACCTGTTGTTCCTCGCCTATCTGCTGCCGGCCATCGCCGCCGGCGCGCTGGCGCTTTATGTCCGCGACAAGCGCCCGAGATGGTATGCGGCGATGCTGGCGCTGGTCGCCGCGCTGCTTACCTTCGCCTATGCGACGCTCTCGGTCCGCCGCCTGTTCAAGGGCGAGTTCATCGGCTTGTGGAGCGGCCTCGGCCAGCTCGAGACCTACACCTATTCGGCGCTCTGGCTGGTCATTGGCGTCGCGCTGCTTACCGCCGGCGTCTGGCTGAGGTCGCAGGTGCTGCGCATCGCGTCTGCCGTGCTGATCGCGGTCGCGGTGCTGAAGGTCTTCCTCTTCGACATGTCGGAGCTGGAAGGCGTGCTGCGCGCCTTGTCGTTCATCGGCCTCGGCGCGGTGCTGATCGGCATCGGGCTGTTTTATCAGCGGCTCCTCACAAGGGCGGCGAGAGAGAGGTGACGCCTGCTATTTTCGGACCACGCCGCGCAGGCGGCGTTGTTCGGCAGCCTCTTTGATGAGGCCTGCAATCTTGCCGACAAATGCCGGGCTGAAAGAACCGATCGGCTTCGTCGTGACGAGATCATAAGCTTCGTCCATCCGTACGCGATCATATTCGTCGAGGATCAGCCATGACGGAAAATCGAGGCCGCCTCTGCGGCACTCGATTTCACTGATGGCGATATGCGCGCGGGACTGATCGGGCTTTGCGAGGTGAGCGGGAACAGGAAGAGCGCGGCAGGTGTTGTCGGCATTCTGACAACAATACAGACAGGTCGTGCTTTGCGGCCGGATTCTTCTCCGGCGTCGGCCTGACCGCCCATAAATAGCAATATCGAAGCAGATCGCCGGGCTTAAACATCCGGCTTGTCGCCGGTTATGATGGACTCCAACCCTGACATGAGTTCATCGTGGACCTCGTCCGGCGCATCCTCGAGCGTGTAAGCGACGGCATGAGAAGAGCCAACGAGTTGCCGGTATTGCGTGGCCGACAGGATGATCAGCTTCTCCTTGCCGCGTTTTGTGAGCACGACAGGCTCGATCATCGCCGTTTCGAGAATTTCGCCTGACGCGCGGTTCATGTCTGAAAAGGTGAATTGCTTCATCTGTCACCTCATACGTAGTTTACCTATTATACCTATTCTACGTAATTCGGCAATCAGGCCACGTTGGGGTTGGGAATAAATCGTCATTCGCCAGCGTTGTTAAGGTGCTTGGGTACCGGAGCGGGTGGTCCGCTTCGCGCTGGCTGCTTGCGCCGCGCCGGAAAGGCGCGTTCAATCGAATGGAAAACGACCTCGAAACAAGCGGTCATGGACGACAAGAAGGCAGCGATCCTGAGCGAAATACCGCGCTTGCGCCGCTACGCACGCTCGCTGCTGCGCGACCGCGATTCCGCCGACGACCTCGTGCAGGACTGCCTGGAGCGCGCGCTTGTGCGGCTCGACAACTGGCAGACCGGAGAAAGCCCCAGGAGGTGGCTGTTTACGATCATGCATCATCTGTTCATCGACCAGATGCGCAAGGTTAACCGGCGCGGCGAGGCGGCGATGCTGCCCCTCGAAGCCGGCGAAGCCCAATCTGCGCCCGCCGATCAGGTCGAATCCGTCGCCTCGCGCGAGATCATGGATGCGCTGCAGGCGATCAGCCCCGATCGCCGCGCGGCATTGGTCATGGTCGCCATCGAAGGCTTTTCCTACGCCGAGGCCGCCAACATTCTGGGCGTGCCGGCCGGTACGCTGATGTCGCGCATCGCGCGTGGCCGCGAGGAACTGCGCGGTCTGCTCGACGACTCCTCGCGCCGCCGCTCGATAAGGATTGTAGAGCGATGACCCGGCGCGATTTCTCCGAACGCGATATCCACATGGCCCTCGATGGCGAATTGCCGAGCGAGGAGCGCACGGCCTATGACGCCTGGCTCGAAGCCAATCCCGAGATGCGGGCAAAGAGCGCCCGCTATATCGCCGACCGCGCGGCGCTGCGTGCCGCTTTGGCCGGCGTCATGGACGAGCCGGTGCCAGCAAGGCTGAGGCAGGCGGTGCTTGGCGAGGCGCCGGCGAGGGCGCCTGCCTGGCGTTCGCGCTGGTGGCTTTCGGCGGCGGCCGCCGCCGTGCTGATGGTCGGCGGCTTCGGTGGTTACATGGCCGGCATCGGCGGCGGCGGCCGGGAAGGCGGGGCAAACGACCAACTCGCCGAGCAGGCTATCGCCGCCCATGTCATCTACGCCGCCGAGAAGCGACATGCGGTCGAGGTGCCGGCGAGCGACAAGGACCATCTGCAGACCTGGCTCTCCAACCGGGTGGGGCTGAAGCTGGTGGCGCCCGACCTCGCGGCCGAGGGTTTCGAGCTCGTCGGCGGCCGGCTGCTGCCTTCGGGCGAGCACGGCAAGGCCGCGATGCTGCTCTACGAGGACGCCAAGGGCGAGCGCATCTCGCTCTTCGTCACCGCCGAATCGGCCGCGGCAGCCAAGGGCACCTATGCGGCCGAAGCCGACGGACCCGAGGCAGTTTATTGGCTCGACAAAGGCTATGGCTGCGCCGTCGTTGGCTCGCTGCCGCGAGAGCGCCTGTCGGAGGTCGCCAAGAGCGCCTATGGCCAGCTTCTCGCCGGTATTTCGAGTTGAACCGGCTGCGTTTTCCGCAGCCGGCAGCCCTTCCAAACAGCGATCTTGTTCAAACACTTCGTGCTTCCTTGCAGCCGCCGAAAGTGTCACAATTCAGCCCAAATCAAGGAGCGATAGCGGCTTGACGAATACCGGCGCTTCGGCTGGTGTTGCTTTTTGACCGGGGCCTTTTCCGTAAACCCAATCGAGGTTCTCCCAAGCCCGCATGCCTGCCGAGATCCGCAAGGCCCGCGCGTCAGACGTCGATGACCTCGCCGCCATCGAGAAGGCTGTCTTCTCGGGCGACCGGCTTTCCCGCCGCTCCTTTCGTCAGTTCATCGAGCGCGAGACCGCCGAGATGCTGGTGGCCGAGAATGACAGCCATGTCGCCGGCTACGCTGTGGTGCTGTTTCGCAAGGGCAGCGGCGTGGCCCGGCTCTATTCCATCGCCGTCGGTCCCTTCTTCGGCAGCCTCGGCATCGGCCGCCAACTGCTGGCTGCAGCCGAGGAGGCGGCGTATGAGCACGACCGCATGATGCTTCGGCTCGAGGTGCGCGAGGACAATCAGCGCGCCATCCGCATCTACGAGCAGGCCGGCTACCGCAAAATAGGCCGCGAGCCCGACTATTACGAGGACGGCGCCACCGCGCTGCGCTACGAAAAGACGTTGCGCGGCGATGTCCCGACCGCTACCCGGGTGCCGTTCTACCAGCAGACCTGCGAGTTCACCTGCGGCCCCTGCTGCCTGATGATGGCGATGGCCAATTTCGACCGCGGCTTCGTGCCCGATCCGGTCATGGAAATCCGCCTTTGGCGCGAGGCGACTACCGTGTTCATGATGTCGGGGCCGGGCGGCTGCGAGCCTTTCGGCCTGGCGGTCGCCGGCTATGAAAGCGGACTTGCCGCCGAGATCTTCGTGTCCTTCCACGGCGCGCTGTTCCTGCAGTCGGTGCGCAGCGAGGACAAGCGCCGGGTGATGGAGCTCGCCCAGGTCGACTTCCGCCGCCGCGCGGAACTTTACGGCATCCCGGTGAATTACCGTTCGTTCGGCATCGACGACGTTCGTTCGGCCCTTGCCGAGGGTAAATTGGTGCTGGTGCTGATCAGCGGCTTCCTGATGTTCGGCAAGAAGGTGCCGCATTGGGTGCTCGCCATCGGCGACGACGGCGACCATATCCTGATCCATGATCCTTGGGTCGAGGACGAAAGGCAGGAAACGATCCTCGACGCCGCAAACATTCCAGTGCCCTACGGCATCTTCATGAACATGGCGCAGTTCGGCCGCGACGGGTTGCGCGCCGCCATCACTCTGGGAAAACGCTGAAAAAATGACCTGGGTCATCCTTACAGGCAGGCAGAACGACCTCGACCAGGTGGCGACGCCGCACAAGATCATCACCAACCGCGACTATCTCGCGCATCCGGCGCTGTTTCGCGGCCAGCGGCCGAAGGTGATCAACCTGTCGAACAATTACGGCTACCAGAGCCGCGGCTACTACGCCTCGCTGCTCGCCGGCTCCCGCGGCCACAAGGTGATCCCGACCGTCGAGACCATGATCGACCTGTCGGAGCGCAAGCTCTACGAGCACGCGCTGCCGGAGCTCGAGCTGGCGCTCAACAAATGCCGCAAGGATCTCGGCGGCACCTTCCCGTCGAAGGTCGCGGTCTTCTTCGGCATCGGGCCGTCGAAAGTGTGGGACCGCTTCACCAAGCTGCTGTTCGACTGGTTCCGCGCGCCGGCGCTCGAGGTCCACATCAAGGACAGCGCCGAATGGGCCTCGATCCGCAAGATCGGCTTCCTGCCGCTCGCCCGCATGACCGACGAAGAGGAAGCCTCCTTCCTGCAGTGCCTGGAGACCTACACCAACCGCGAATGGCGCGACACCAAGGGCCGCACGCCTGCGCGCTACACTTTCGCGACGCTGGTCGATCCGCATGAGGAACTGCCGCCGTCGGAGATTTCCTCGCTGCGCTACTGGGCGAGGATCGCCGAGAAGATGGGCGTCGAGGTCGAGCCGATCACCAGGAAGGACCTCGCCAAGCTTGCCAATTACGACGCGCTGTTCATCCGCGAGACCACCTCCATCTCCAACCACACCTACCGTTTCGCCCGCCGCGCCCAGCAGGAAGGCATGCCGGTGATCGACGACCCGCTGTCGATGATCCGCTGCACCAACAAGGTCTATCTCAACGAGTTGATGACCTACAACAAGGTGCCGGTGCCGCCGACGGTGATGATTGCCGGCACCTCTGATTTTGAGCTTGCCGCGCAGACGCTGGGCTTCCCGCTGGTGCTGAAGATCCCGGATTCGTCCTTCTCGCGCGGCGTCAAGAAATGCGAGAATTTGGCAGAGCTCACCAAGCTCGCGACCGAGTGGCTGGAGGATTCCGATCTCCTCATCGCGCAGAAATTCATCCCGACCGAATATGACTGGCGCGTCGGCGTACTCGGCGGCCAGCCGTTGTTTGCCGTGCATTACCTGATGGCGAAGAAGCACTGGCAGATCGTCAACCACAAGGCCAACGGCAAGCCAGACCAGGGCGGGATAAAAACCTTCACGCTGAAGGCGACGCCGCCGCATGTCGTTGAAACCGCGGTCAAGGCGGCAAGCTGCATCGGCGACGGGCTCTACGGCGTCGACCTAAAGGAGACCAAGGACGGCGTCTTCGTCATCGAGGTCAACGACAACCCCAATCTCGACCATGGCTGGGAGGATTCCGGCGAGAAGGACGAGCTCTGGGTGCGCCTCACGCAGTGGTTCCTGGAGCGACTGGAGCGGCCGGGGCGTTAGAGCAATTCCAGGAAAAGTGCGTAGCGGTTTTCCGTCCGGAATTGCGTGAAACAAAGAGATGGAGCGGTTCGGCGTTTCCACGAAACGGTGAACCGCTCCAGCATCCATTGGGGGACAAAGATGCTGTTTTTCGTGATCGAGGATTTTAGAGGTTGCGACCGCAAGGAAATCTACCGCCGCTTCCGCGACAAAGGCCGGCTGAAGCCCGACGAGCTTGTCGTGCACCACAGCTGGATCGCCGGCGACATGAGCAGCTGCTTTCTCCTGGTGGAAGCCGATGACGTCACGCTCTTGCAGCGCTGGGTCGTCGAATGGGCGGATCTGGTGGAGTTCGAGATCGTTCCCGTGGCCAGCAGCAAGGACATGGTGGCGGCGTTGGCCGGGCAGCTTTGACTAGGCGATCAGCGCCGGAGATCTGACCGCACGCACGCATTCCGCAATCAGCCATTCGCGGAACGCCCCCACCACGTCGCGCCTCGCGCTGCGTTCGGGGATAGTCAGGCAATAAGGCTGGCGCAATTCCAGCGCGCGGGCGACGGGCCGGAGCAGCCGGCTGTCTTCCAGCGCCTGGGCACAGTAGATCCCTTGCACCAGCGCTACGCCCAGCCCCGATATGGCAAGGTCGAGTGCTGCCCGCGACGAGTTGGCGGAGAGGCCGCGCCGTGCCGCCCGCCCTGGCTCGATGCCCGCCGCCTCGAACCAGTCGCGCCAGGATGGAAAGGAGGCGCCGGTCGGTCCCCAGTCGGTGTGGATCAGCGGCAGGCCGGCGAGGTTTTCGGACCTGATTGCGCCGGCAAGGCTCGGCGTGCAGACGGGATAGACGGCGTCCCGGACGATCTCCTCGGTCGGGTGCTCGCGATAGTGCGGGCCGTAGGAGAGCCGGATGTCGATCAGCTCATGCTCGAACGGCACCGGATCGTCGTCGCCTGTCAGCGAAATATCCGCGGCGCCGTGGCTTGCGACAAAGCCGGCAAGGCGCTCGGAGAGCCAGCCCATCGCCATCGACGGCGGCACCGAGATGACGAGTCTGGGCCGGAACGCATCGCCGCCGCGCGCGACGCTGCCGATTTCCTGGAAGGCCATGGTGAGCCTGGGCAGTATCTCGACGCCGGCCTCGGTGAGCACGACGCGCCGGTTGATCCGGTGGAACAGCTTGCGGCCCAACTGCTCCTCGACGGTACGGATGAGCTGGCTGACGGCTGCCGCCGAAACCGACAGCTCTTCCGCGGCCGCGGCGAAGCTGCCGGTGCGAGCCGCAGCCTCGAAGGCCTGAAGTCCCCGCAGCGATGGAAGTGCGACCATGGCAACCAGAAAGATAAGTTCAGCTTATCTATTTTGCAGAATTCCTCGTTTTTCGAAAGGTTTCTTTCTGCGGTAGGGTAGTTTCATGAATGCAATCGGCCGCACCGAACCCGTCGACCATCGCGATGTCATCGCCTCGCTGAGCAATGAGGAGCGCAGCCGGCTGACCGGCAAGTCGGATTGGCCGGGCCTCCTCCAGTTCGCCCTCCATCTCGGCGCCATAGTCGTTCTCGGCGCGCTGATCGCGGCCAAGGTGCCGTTCTGGCCGCTGCTGATGCTGCCGCAGGGCATATTGATCGTGTTCCTGTTCACCCTGCTGCATGAAACGGTGCACAGGACGGCGTTCGAGAGGCAGTGGCTGAACGATGCCGTCGCGCGGCTGTGCAGCCTGGCGATCGCGCTGCCCGCCGACTGGTTCCGCTATTTTCATTTCGCCCATCATCGCTTCACCCAGGATCCGGAGAACGATCCGGAACTGGCCTCCCCGAAGCCGGAGACCTTGCGGCAATACATCGTCCATGTCTCGGGCCTGCCGGTGTGGTGGGGCCACTTCAAAACGCTCTGCACCAATGCCAGCGGCCGCTGCCGCGACGGCTATGTGCCGCCGAAGGGTTTTCCGAAGGTGCAGGCCGAGGCGCGGGCAATGATCGCCTTCTATGTCGTGGTCCTGGCGCTTGCCGTCTGGTTCAAGGCAAGCGTGCTGCTTTATGTCTGGATCGTGCCGGCGCTGCTCGGGCAGCCCTTCCTCAGGCTCTACCTGCTGGCCGAGCATGGCCGCTGCCCCTTCGTCGCCAACATGCTCGAAAACAGCAGGACGACGCTCACCAACTGGCTGGTGCGCAAGCTCGCCTGGAACATGCCTTACCATGCCGAGCACCACGCCTACCCGGGCGTGCCGTTCCATCAGCTGCCGGCATTCCATCGGCTGATCGAGCGGCATCTCAAGATCGTCGAGCCCGGCTATGTGAGCTTCCACGAGAAATACATCGAGACGCTTCGCTGACCGCCGGCAGAAGCGTTCGGCATCAGCCGGATTGGCGCAGCTTTTCCCGCGAGCGTAGCAGCCGGCTCATCTCGGATGCCTTGGCCGGTACGCCGATCAGAAAACCTTGCGCCTCGCCACAGCCGGCCTTGCGCAGCATGTCGAGCTGCGCTTCGGTCTCGACGCCTTCGGCGGTGACGGTGATGCCGAGCTCTGTCCCAAGCCCGATCACCGTGCGCACGATCGCCGCCGTGTCGCGCTTGTCGAGGTCGTGGATGAAGGAGCGGTCGATCTTGATCTTGTCGACCGGGAAGCGCCGCAGATAGCCGAGCGAGGAATAGCCGGTGCCGAAATCGTCGAGCGCGATGCGGACGCCGAGCCCGCGCAGCTGGCGGAGCGTCTTCAGCACTTTATCGCTCTCGTCCATCATCACCGTTTCGGTGATTTCGAGCTCGAGCCGGCTGGCCGGCAGGCCGGAAAAGGCGAGCGCCGAGATCACGCTGCGGGCAAAGCCGCCGCTCTTGATCTGGGCTGCCGAGACATTGACCGCCATGCGCACGTCCCGCGGCCAGCCCGCCGCCGCGCTGCAGGCCTTGCGCAGCGCCCAGTCGCCGAGCTGGACGATCAGCCCGGTCTCCTCGGCCGCCGCGATGAAGTCTTGCGGCGACACCAGCCCGCGCGACGGCGAGCGCCAGCGCATCAGAGCTTCGGCACCGACGATGTCGCCGGAGGCGATGTCGAGGATCGGCTGGAAATCCAGCTCGAATTCGCGTTTGGAGAGTGCCGCCTCGAGATCGGCTTCGAGCGCCAGGCGCTCCCGCACCATGGCGTCCATGCCGGGCTCGAAGAAGCGGTAGATATTGCGTCCCTCGCTCTTGCCCCGGTAAAGCGCCATGTCGGCGTTGGTCAAAAGCGTGTCGGCGTCCTGCCCGTCGCCGGGGTAGAGCGCGATGCCTAGGCTGACCCCGACATGCATCTCGCGGCCCTTGTCGCGATAAGGCTTGCCGATCACCTCGACGATGCGTTTGGCAAGCTTTTCGGCATCGGCCGCGCCCCTGACGTTGGACTGGATGATGGCGAATTCGTCGCCGCCGAAACGCGCCACCACGTCCTTCTCGCTGCGCAGGCAGCGCTGCAGGCGCTCGGCCACGCATTTCAGCAGCCAGTCGCCTGCCGGATGCCCGAAGGTGTCGTTGACCGCCTTGAAGCGGTCGAGGTCGAGCGAGAAGATCGCCAGAGGCGCGACCTTGGGCTCGCTTAGCGCCTGGTCGAGCCGTTCGCGGAACATCGAGCGGTTGGGCAGGTTGGTCAGCGTGTCGTGGTGCGCAAGATGCGTCATGCGCTCTTCGGTGCGGCGCCGCTCGGTGACATCGTCGAAGGTAACCACCCAGCCGCCGCTCATTGGCTGGCGGACAACCAGAAACGTTCTGCCGTCGGCAAGATAGCGGTAAGCCGACTGCATCTTGCCCGCCCGAAGGGCGGCTTCGGTCTTGGCGACCTCGCTGTCGACGTCGATCTTGGTGTAGATGCCGAGCTCCAGCAATCGTTCCAGCGCGTCGCGGTGCGTCGTTCCGAACGGGAAATCGGCCGCGGCGACCTTGTACAGCTCCAGGAAACGCTGATTGCGCACGATCATCTTGCCGTCGGCATCGTACATCAGCAGCCCTTGCGACATGTTGCCGAGCGCTGCGTCGAAGCGGCGGTGCTGCTCCTTCAGCTCCTCTTCGGCGCGCCGCTGCTCGGTGACGTCCTCATAGATCGACACCCAGCCGCCGGAAGCCAGCGGCCGGTGCGAGATAACGATGATGCGTCCATCCGCCAGCGTCTCCTCATAGGTCGAGGGCTTGGCGCCGTCGATATAGGGCTTGCGGACGGCGTAGAGTTCCGCAGCACTTTGCGAGGCGATGCCGATATCGACGCTGTGCTGCAGGATATCGAAGAAGCGGATGCCGGGCTTCATCACCTTGGCGTCGAGGCGGAAGAGGTCGATGTAGTTTCGGTTGCAGATGATCATCCGCTCTTCGGCATCGAACATGCACAGGCCATGCGACATGTTCTCGACGGCGGCCGAAAAGCGCTCGTTCTGCGCGCGGAGTTCCTCAGCTATTCGTCGAGCCGGGCCAATACCGGTTGCTTTCCGCTTGCCTGCGGCCGAACCAGCCTTGACATGAGCGAGGGGCATGAGCGCGCCTGCTGACCGTGACTGAACACGTTACTGTCGCGGCCGCCGGTTAATTTAGCGTTCTTTCACACCGTTGAATTAGCGGCAAGAAAAGCCTGCCGTTTGGACTCAAGCGCCGCGAAACGCTTCAGAAATGCCGCCTGCGCCCAGGTCACCGAGCGCGGCGTGAAGTCGAAGCGGTCGGCGGAAAAGCCGCGCGGGCGGCCGAAATACTCGGTCGCTTCCGCCGTCGAGAAGCCGGCAAGCATTGTGGCCTCGTAATAGGCGGCGATCTGATCGGCGCGCTTGATGTCCTTGCGCAAGGCGGCGCCGAGCTCGGCCGGCAGCGAGAAGCGCAGATGGATGGCGCGCTGCAGGCGCAGCTCGCAATCCTTGTAGGAGCCGCCCATCACCGACTTGAATGGCGAGATCATGTCGCCGATGACATATTCGGGCGCATCGTGCAGCAGCGCCGTCAGCCGCGCCTCGGCTGAAGCCGCCGGCACCAGCTCGCCATACAGCGCCTCGACCAGCAGCGAATGCTGCGCCACCGAAAAGGCATGCTCGCCGCTGGTCTGGCCGTTCCAGCGGGCGACGCGGGCGAGACCGTGCGCGATATCGGCAATCTCGATATCGAGCGGCGAGGGGTCGAGCAGGTCGAGCCGCCGGCCCGATAGCATGCGTTGCCAGGCGCGCGGCGGCGCCCCGGCGCGGTCGGCCGCCATCAGGCCTCCTCCGCGCTGACTGTGTCCCGCGGAAGGGTGAATTTTGCCCATGCTGGGATGGCAAGGATGATTGCTGTCTCGCCGGCCATGATCGCATCGCAGGCATCGAGCGCCGCCTTGACGCGGTCGATGCGCGCTATGGCGAGGCCGCGTCCGCCGCTTACCGAACCCAGTATGCCGACCGGCCGGCCATTGACAGTCACCTCCGTGCCGGCCGGGGGCAGCGAGCCGGCGGCAGCGGCGATCAGCACACGGCGTCTCGCGGTGCCGCGGTGCTGCATGCGCGAGACCACTTCCTGTCCAACATAGCAGCCCTTCTTGAACCCGATGCCGCCGGTTTCATCCAGCAGCACGTCATGCGGGAAGGCGTCGCCGAGCTGGTAGTCCGAACCGCTTTCGGCGATGCCGTTGGCGATGCGGAGCGCCTGCCATGCCTCGGCGTCGCCATCGCCCGCCGCGCCGCTGTAGACACGCCTGACCGCCACATCGCGGAAGCGGGCGTCGGTAAGCTTCGTTGAATCAGAAAGTGAGGCGGTTGAATCATCGCCCCACGCGACGGTGACAAGCGTCTGATCCTGCTTGGCAATCTCGGCCTTTGCCCTTAGCCGGTAAAGCATCAGCCGGCGCACGAAATCTTCGGCTATGTCGGCCCGGCATTCCAGCCGGAAGTCGTTTTCGCTGGCGCGCGAGATCAGGAAGTCGAACAGGATCTTGCCTTGCGGCGCAAGCAGCGCGCCAGGCTTCGCTTCGCCGGGGCTGAGCGTGTCGAGATCGGTGGTGAGGATGTTTTGCAAAAAATGCTCGGCATCCGGGCCCGATACGGAAATGAGCGCGCGGTCTTTCAGCAGGGCAAAGGGCATGAGCGGCCTGATCTTGCAAAAATGATGGTCATTACGTAAGCCGGCCACACTCCCCCCGCAAGAGATTGGACTTGCCATGGCAACCACCTTCGACCTCATCCTGACAGGCGGCACGGTGGTCAACCATGACGGCGAGGGCCGGCGCGATGTCGGCGTGAAGGCTGGGCGCATTGTCGCGATCGGCGATTTAGGCCAAGCCTCCGCCGGTGAAACGATCGACTGCCGGGGCCTGCATATTCTGCCCGGCGTCGTCGACAGCCAGGTGCATTTCCGCGAGCCGGGGCTGGAGCACAAGGAAGATCTGGAGACGGGCTCGCGCGCAGCAGTACTCGGCGGCGTCACTGCCGTCTTCGAGATGCCCAACACCAATCCGCTGACGACCAGCGAGGCGGCCCTTGCCGATAAAGTGCGGCGCGCCACCGGTCGCATGCATTGCGATTTCGCCTTCTGGGTCGGCGGCACGCGCGACAACGCCGGCGACGTCGGCGAGCTGGAACGGCTGCCGGGTGCCGCCGGCATCAAGGTGTTCATGGGCTCGTCCACCGGCGACCTGCTGGTCGAGGACGATGAGGGCGTCGCCTCGATCCTGAAGAACACGCGCCGCCGCGCCGCTTTCCATTCGGAGGACGAGTTCCGCCTGCGCGAGCGGCTGGGCCTGCGCGTCGAAGGCGATCCCTCGTCCCATCCCGTCTGGCGCGACGAGATCGCGGCGCTTCGCTGCACGGAGCGCCTGGTGCGCATCGCGAGACAGACACGCGCGCGCATCCATGTGCTGCACATCTCGACGGCCGAGGAGATCGTCTTCCTCGAACAGCACAAGGATGTCGCCACCTGTGAGGCGACGCCGCATCATCTGACGCTGACCGCGGACGACTATGCGCGGCTGGGCACGCTGATCCAGATGAACCCGCCGGTGCGGGCAGCGCGCCACCGCGACGGCGTCTGGCACGGCATTTCTCAAGGCATCGTCGATGTGCTCGGCTCCGACCACGCGCCGCATACGCTGGCCGAGAAGGCGAAACCCTATCCGGCCTCGCCGTCCGGCATGACCGGCGTGCAGACGCTGGTGCCGATCATGCTCGACCATGTCAACGCCGGCCGGCTCACCCTGCAGCGCTTCGTCGATCTCTCCAGCCACGGCCCACAGCGCATCTTCGGCATGGCGCGGAAGGGCCGCATAGCCGCCGGCTACGACGCCGATTTCACCATCGTGGACCTCAAGCGCCGCGAGACCATCACCAACGCGCAAGCGGGCTCCAAGGCGGGTTGGACGCCCTATGACGGCAAGGAGGTCACCGGCTGGCCGGTCGGCACGATCGTGCGTGGTAACCGGGTGATGTGGGAAGGCGAGATCGTCGCACCCGGCCAGGGCAGGGCGGTGGAGTTTGCCGAGGCGCTGGCGGCTTGATGACGCCTGGCGCGAGCCAGGTCTTTGATTCACAAGCGTTTTGAACTATCTTGTGAATGCTATGAACACTGACGCCACGATTGTCCCTGCCGAGTTTCCGCAGCTTCGGGCGCTTGCCTGGAGCAGGGACATTTCACGTCCGATCCCGGCTGAGGAGGCATTTGCGCTGTACGAGCGCAACTGGCGCTTTGTCGATCAAAAGCACCTTACCGTGCGCGAAAAGCAGCTTATACAAGAGCTCGCCAACAAGTTCGGCCACGGGGTCCTTTTGACCACGTAACTCTCTCTTTCTTTCTCATCAGATCAATAGAGCCACCGCGCGCGGACGCCATGCGGGAATTCAAAAAGCCGGAACATCGCATCATTGCTCAGGCTCTTGGGCTGATGGATCATGGATTCCTGATTGCAAATCATTGCTGGTTCGGCGGCGGGACCGCGATTGTGCTGAAGCTCGGCGAGTACCGGCGGTCATTGGATCTCGATTTTCTGTGCGCCGATGCCGATGGCTATCGCGAACTGAGGACGGCAGCCGTGGAACGGGGTGTGAGGGCATTCTTTCCCGAACCCGTCGAGGCAGTTCGGGATTTCCAGGTTGATCAATATGGTCTCAGAACTGTGGTGCGTTTGGATGATCTGCCGATCCGGTTCGAGGTCGTTCGCGAAGGGCGCATCTCTCTGCAGGGCCATTTGGATACCGATCTGGACGTACCTGCTCTGATCCTGGCCGATATGTTTGCCGAGAAATTGCTGGCGAATGCCGATCGATCTCAGGACCGCGCCGTGGCCTACCGCGATGCTTTGGATATTGGCATGCTAACACAGGCTGGTGGTGAAATCCCGTTCGCCGCAGTTGAAAAGACAGAAGCTGTCTATGGCCGGGATATCCGCAACAAGGCGACGTGGGTTTTGAACAGGCTGCGGAATGAAGACGAACTGCGCTACGCAGCCGATACTCTACAAATGAACGTCGACGAGGCGCGCGACGCACTCGCGGCTTTTCGACAAGAAGCGCTCCGCGTTTGGCCGGATGCGGGGATCAGCAAGGATTAAACCTCAATCCCCCGCGACGAAGAACAGCCACTGGCCGGTGGGCGTGATGCCGACGCGGTAGAAGATGTAGGCGCCGAACTGCTTCATGTCGTCGTAGTCGCTTGCGGTGACGAGCTTGAACAGCTCGACGCGCTGCCTCGGATCGAGCTTGTCGAGCGGCAGCGCGAAGAAATACGGCCAGACATAAAGTTCCTGGGGCGTGCCGGTGTCGACGTGGACATAGCCGGCGCTGAGCACCTCTTCCAGAATGGCGAGGATCTCCTGGCCGTCGCCGTCGCCGGACAGCCCCTTGAGGAAGGTGATCGGATCGCCGTCGATGTCGCCGAGCGAAAGCTGCGTCATGGAATCGCCTGAGCCGATCAGCGACCGAAGTTTTTCGATGTCGCCGGTCTTGCAGGCATCGATGATCAGGCCGTGCATGCGCTTGACCGGTTCGGGAAGCTTGTCGAGGTCGTAGACGACAGCGGGAGGCGGCGCGTCCGGATCGGCGCGCGGGCTGGTGATGCCGCCGCTGCCGGAAGGCGTTTCAGGTTCGCTCTTGTCCGTGTCGGCCGGCTGACCGTTGTCGGAGGGTTTGGTGCCGGGTGGGTCCGGCATCGGCACAGTGGTCCCCGGCGCGGTGTTGTCATTATTGGCAGGCGGCGTGACTGGCGAGGGCAAATCCTGGCGTTGGATCTCACTCAGCGCATAGGAAGGCGTGCTGGCGAGGCATAGCGGAAACGCCAGGCAGGACGCGGCGATCCACATGCCGATGGTCCAGGCGCGCGACCAGCCTGCCAATGAAAATCTCACCCCTTGCCTCTCCATGGTTCCCGGGCTCGCTCGGTCCGGACAGCGTTTGAGCTGTTAAGGCACCAGCGCATGATGCCCAAATGGCGCGTCGCCGTCAAAGTCGCTGTCAGAAGCTGGCGGGCGACGGCGTGTTGAGATTCAGGTCAAGCCGAGTCGGAGTCGAAGACGGGCGCGAAGCGACCAAACTGGGCGGGTTCCGAGAACCGGCCTACGCCGGCCGTAGCCTTCATAGGGCGGAGACATTTGTGAGGGCTTCGACCGGCGAAGGCCGGAAGCGCAGGAAACCGCCATTTGCAGGCCGGCATCACCTGAATCTCAACACGCCTTAGTGCTTGAGCCGCTCCGGCTCGAAAGCGCCGGAGATCACCTTCTCGCGCATGCGGTCGAGGAGGGCCAGCGCGGACGTCTCGCCATTGGCGCGCAGCATCTCGCCAAACGCGGTTTCGAGGGCCGCTTCGGCGATGATTTCGGGCTCGATGCCGGCCGACAAGCCTTCAGCCCACGCCTCGCTGTGGCTTTCCACGGCGGTCAGGCGCTTTTCTTCTCTGACCAACGCGTCGATGTCGCTGACACCATGTTCCATTGCGATGTCCACCTTTTTCAAGCGACGGTCCGGCAAGGGACCAAGCTTGACCTGCCAGTTCATCCGCAACCTCGGATAAGTATTTGTAAATACGACATTTTTGCGGTCGCAATCTACATTTCGAGCAAGGCTGCGCTCAATCCAGGCCGACCTTAGCCGATTAGGCCGGCTTGCGGCATCAAAACCTTCAGTTTGAGTTAATTCCGCAATTGCGCGCTAACGTTTCATTAACATAGTTGCACAAGTGCCACACATGATTGCACCAAGGCGCGGCCTGACACAATAAGCCATGTCACATTGGGACCGACTATTGTGGAACATGTGCATAAACCGGTAGTCGCGACAGGCTTGTCCCTCAATTCCCGTAGCGGGAAGCGATGTCGCGCGAGAGCGTCTCGCCTTCCTTCATGTAGCGGGCAATGGCCTCGGCGGCCGAGGGCGTGCATTGGGTATAGGTGCCGCTGAAGGAGCGGTAGCCGCGGTTGAAGGAGGCGATGAAGCGGGCGCGCCGGTCGGGATCGGGATTCTCAGACTCGAGCAGCTTTTCCATCTCGACCCGCCATTGGTCGCCTTTCTCTCCGCAGAGGTTGCGCAGGAAATGCAGCGAGCCCAGCACCTCGGCGAGCCGCATCAGCCCATGTTCGAACGGCGCCTCGGCCGCGAGTGTCGGCCGCGCCGTCACGGCCATGCTGACGGCGAGGCACGCGGCGAGGAGGGGTGAGGCGCGGGTCATGGACTTATGTGACCAAACAATTCACCGCCCGCAAGCCGATTTTGGAAGACTGTTGGCATTGGCTGTCGAACGAATGCGCTTCCCTCGTTGGCGTCCGACCTGTCGAGGTTCGCGCCGCCCCTCATTGCCGGCCCTTTCTCGCCGTATAGTGACGGGGAGAAAGGGCTGACCGCAGCGCTGGCTCCCTTCTTGCAACGCCAGCGATTGGCGAAAGCGGCGATGAGAGCGTCCCTCTCCCCGTCACTATACGGCGAGAGGATGCCGGCGGGCAGGTGAGGGGCAAACGCCTGGAAGTCATGGCGTTGCGCTGTCCAAGCTACTTATGCGAATCGCCAAGCAACTCTCTTGCGACCTCGAACACCTCATCCGCCAGCGGCATCTCCGCCATTTCCGCCAGCGTGTAGAAGGCCGCCGTCTCCGCATCGTCGCTCGCCACCGGCTCGCCGCCAACATAAGCCGCGCCGAACACCGTCAACAGATAGTCGACGGCATGGTTCTCTGCACGGCCGTCGATATGGATGTCGCGCAGCGGCTGGTAATCCCCGGCCTCGAGCCCGGTTTCCTCTTTGAGCTCGCGCGCGGCGGCCTGCGCCAGCGTCTCGCCCGGTTCGACCTTGCCGCCGGGATAGGCGTAGAGCCCTTGCGAGGGCGGCCGCGCGCGCTTGACCAGCAGCATCGTCATGCCGCGTACGACGGCGACGGAGACGGCGGGGATTATCTTGCGTGGTTCCATGCGTTTCTGCAGCCTGTTGTGGACCGATTGGCCGGATCCAGCTTTAGCGGTTGCGGCGTGGCTGTTCCATCGCCACTTTCGCGAGAAATCAAATCGACGAGCCGAGTTCATGTGCGGACGTTTTGCCTTGACCGCCACGCCGGGCCAGACCGCCGCCTTTCTCGGCGTGGCGGAGCTGGAGCAGTTTCCGGCCCGCTACAACATCGCCCCGACGCAGCCCGTGCTGATGGCGCTCGCCGGTCCGCCGCGAGCACCCGGCTCCAACCTGCCGAACCGCCAGGCGATGCTGGTGCGCTGGGGCCTGATCCCGGCCTGGGTCAAGGACACGAAGGAATTTCCGCTGCTCTTCAACGCCCGCTCGGAAGGCGTGCTGGAAAAGGCCTCGTTCAAGACCGCCATGCGCCATCGCCGCGCTCTCGTGCCGGCCTCCGGCTTCTATGAATGGCAGCAGTCGGGCGCCGCCAAGGGCCAGCCCTACTGGATCCGGCCGAAGCGCGGCGGCGTGGTCGCCTTCGCCGCCCTGGTCGAGACCTATGCCGAACCAGGCGGCTCCGAGATGGATACCGGCGCGATCCTGACGACGCGCGCCAATGCCGGCATCGCCCATATCCACGACCGCATGCCGGCGGTGATCGAGGAGCGCGACTTCGCCCGCTGGCTGGATTGCCGCACCCAGGAGCCGCGCGACGTGCTCGATCTGCTCAAGCCCGCCGGACCAGATTTCTTCGAGGCAATTCCGGTTTCCGACCTTGTCAACAAGGTCGCCAACACCGGGCCGGAGATTCAGGAGCGGGGCATCGTCTGGCCTCAGCCCGAAAAGGTCAGGCGCCAGAAGCCTGGCGCGGATGAAAATCAGATGACCCTATTTTGACGCAGGCTAGCGAACGAAGGCGGCTAGCGGAGGCCTTCATCTCCAGGGCGCGCATTTGCATCGCCCTCATCGCCGGCGCCCCATCCTTGGGAGACAGCGCCGGTCGTGCCTTTTCAGGCGGCGCGCGGCGAAACGATCTTCTGTGCCGGCTTCTTCTTCTTGGCGGTGTGAAGAAGGGCTGCGACGATGGCCGCCGGGCCGATCGCGCGGTAGTGCTTGGTGAGCGGCTGTTGCGGCGGTCGGCTCTGTTCCTGCTTGCTTCGTGGCATTGTTCTCTTCCCTGGTATGCTTTCGTGTCGGCGTTTGATAGTCGATTCGGACCAAATCGTGACGTTTGGCGGTCTAGCCCGAGAATGTTTCATCACTGTGCCGACATGTTTAATAAAATGTTTCGGCCCGTCTTTACCTGTGATCCAACGACGTCTTTCTCAGCTGCAGCGACTTGACGGCAACACCGGCGGGCGCGATAAAGCCGCCCATGAAAACGTCTTTCGCCATTTGTGGCATTTGCATTATTGACTAGCCTCGCGCTGGTCCGGACGTTTTCGCCTCATCTTTCCCTAGATTGGACAAACGCCCCGGCCAGCAGGCTGGAGCCCGATTTGCGCCTTGGCGCAGGCCTGGTTCCAGCCGGAGCATGACCCCGAAAAGTGGAAGCCGGTTTTCGGATAAGGTCATGCTCAAACAATGAACCAAAGGACCGGGACCGCATGTCTGACGCATCGAAGGGCCTCAGCCTCTACAACACGCTAACGCGGGTGAAGGAGCGTTTCGTTCCGATCGATCCGAAAAACGTGCGCATGTATGTCTGCGGCCCGACCGTTTATGACTTTGCCCATATCGGCAATGCCAGGCCGGCGATCGTCTTCGACGTGCTGTTTCGTCTTTTGCGCCAACTCTACGGCGAAAATCACGTCACATATGTGCGCAACATCACGGATGTCGACGACAAGATCAACGCCCGCGCGCTCCGGGATTTCGGCCGCGAGATTGCGGCGGGGAAGTTGTCGCTGAACGACGCCATCCGTAAGGTCACAGAAAAGACCGCCGATCAGTACCACAAGGATGTCGCGGCGCTCGGCTGCCTGGAGCCTACTTTCGAGCCGCGTGCCACCGAGTTCGTCGCGCCCCGCGCGGACGGCAAGGCCGACATGCTGTCGCTGATCGCGCAACTGATCGAGCGCGGCCATGCTTATGTCGCCGGCGGCGAGGTGCTGTTCGACACCGCCTCGATGCCGGATTACGGCGAGCTGTCGAAGCGCAATCTCGACGAGCAGCAGGCGGGTGCCCGCATCGCCGTCGATGCCCACAAGAAGAACCCCGGCGATTTCGTGCTGTGGAAACTGTCGACACCGGAAGAGCCGGGCTGGGAAAGCCCATGGGGCAGGGGCCGGCCCGGCTGGCACATCGAATGCTCTGCGATGTCTGCCGCCTATCTCGGCGAGGTCTTCGACATCCATGGCGGCGGCCTCGACCTGATCTTCCCGCACCACGAGAACGAGATCGCCCAGTCGCGCTGCGCCCATGGCACCAAGGTCATGGCCAATGTATGGATGCACAACGGCTTCCTGCAGGTCGAAGGGCAGAAGATGTCGAAGAGCCTCGGCAACTTCTATTCGATCCACGAACTGCTGGAGACCGAGACTTTCGGCGGCCGCACATGGCCAGGCGAGGTGCTGCGGCTGGCGATGCTGATGACGCATTACCGCGAGCCGATCGACTTTTCCGTGCGCAAGCTGGAAGAGGCGGAAAACACGCTGCGCAAATGGAAACGCGCCGCGGACCTGGCGCCTGCGGCGGCCAGGGAACTGCCTGCCGATGTGGTTGAAGCATTGTCCGACGACCTCGCGACTTATGCTGCCTTCCAGCGGCTGACGCAGCTTGCCGGAGAGGCTATCGAATTCAGCGGCAGTGGCGAGAACGCCGCCGCCGCTTCTCTCAAAGCGGCGCTCGCCTTCCTCGGCTTCGACGTCGGCGCCGCCAAGGTGGACGAAGCCGCGATTGCCGAGGCGATCGCCAGGCGCCTGAGGTTCATTGCCGACAAGAATTGGGCCGAAGCCGACCGCATCCGCGAGGAGCTCCTGGCGCAAGGCGTGCAACTGAAAGACGGCAAGGATCCAGTTACCGGCGAACGCGTGACGACCTGGGAGATCAGGCGGTGACGGTGGATGCTCCCGACGTAAAATTGGAGAGGATGGCGCGAGGCGCCCCCCTCTGTCCTGCCGGAAATCTCCCCCTCAAGGGGGGAGATTGGACGTCACTTCGGCTTTCGCTTATCGCCGACGTTGACGATTGGGCGCCGTCGGCGAAACCGCTAATCTCCCCCCTTGAGGGGGAGATGCCCGGCAGGGCAGAGAGGGGGGCCTCGCGATGACCCATCATCGGGTATCTCCGCTCAATCGCGGCAATGCGCGCAAGATGCGCAAGGCAATGACAGATGCCGAACTAAAACTCTGGAACGAAGTTCGCGCGCATAGGCTGATGGGCCTTTCCTTTCGGCGACAGATGCCTATCGCAGGCTACATCGTTGACTTTGCTTGTCCGATCAAAAAACTGATCGTTGAGATTGATGGTTCTCAGCACGCGCGTGCTGAAGCTTCGGCATCCGATGCTGCACGAACCGCGAAGCTCGAAGCGCTCGGCTGGACCATCCTGCGCTTCTGGAACGACGACGTGATCCGCGATATCGACAATGTCTGCCAGCACATCGTCATCGCGGCCGGCTTGGCCGGCGCCGACGTGCCCGCGCCAGCAACGGAGGAGGAGCTCGTTCCATGATCGACCATCTCGGCATCAGCGTTTCCGATTTCGAAAAGTCCAAGGCCTTCTACGACAAGGCGATGGCGCCGCTGGGCGCTTCGCTGCTCTACATGGTGCCCAAGGAATATACAGGCGGCGCCAAGGTCGGCGGCTATGGCCGCGACCGGCCGGTGTTCTGGGTGAGCGCAGGCAGGGAGAAGCCGAAGGACCACCAGCATGTCGCCTTCACCGCGCGCAGCCGCGCCGAGGTCGACGCCTTCCATGCCGCGGCGCTTGCCGCCGGCGGCAAGGACAATGGCGGGCCCGGCCTACGCCCGCACTATCACCCGAACTACTACGGCGCCTTCGTCTTCGATCCCGACGGCAACAATGTCGAGGCGGTCTGCCATGACCCGGAGTGAGCCCATGACTTGGAGGGAGCGATGAGCCTCGACAACCGGCCGGTCTATACGGGCGGCTGCCAGTGCGGCGCGGTCCGCTTCCGCGTCGAGGGCGCGCTCGGCGACGCCTCGGTCTGTCACTGCCGCATGTGCCAGAAGGCGAGCGGCAATTTCTATCTGCCGCTGGTCTCGGTGCGCGGCGCCAGGCTCGACTGGACGCGCGGCGAGCCGAAGCGGTTCCGCTCTTCCAGCGCCGCCTGGCGTGGCTTCTGCGCCGATTGCGGCACACCGCTGACCTTCGAGGCGCCGGATGGCGTGGCGCTTGCGATCGCCGCCTTCGACGATCCGGCAGAGATCGCACCCACCATCCAATGGGGCGTCGAAGCGAAGCTTCCTTACGTCGACGGCATCTCGAAACTGCCGTCCGAGGAGACGATGGGCGATGTCTCGTCGGCGCCTTACCTCGCCGAGCTCGTCTCCTATCAGCATCCCGATCACGACACCGACCAATGGCCGCCGGAGGAAAAACCATGACCGACCAGGTTCGAACAGGCGGCTGCCAGTGCGGCGCCGTGCGCTTCCGCATCAAGGGCAAGGTCGGACGCCCGTCCATCTGCCACTGCCGTATGTGCCAGAAACAATTCGGCAATTTCTTCGGCGCGCTGGTGACGGTGCCGAAGGACGGCGTCGAATGGACCCATGAGGAGCCGAGCTATTTCCAGTCCTCGGTCAACATCGACCGCGGCTTCTGCCGACGCTGCGGCACGCCGCTGACCTACCGCCAGCCGGGCGCGCTGGAGATTGCCATCGGCGCCTTCGACGACCGGTCGGATCTGGCACCGCAGATCCAGGTCAATTACGCGGTCCGGCTGCCCTGGGTCGAAAAGATCTTCGAAGCGCCGGTCCATGACGACCCCGACTACTACCGACGGCAGGAGCAGATCATCTCCTTCCAGCATCCCGACCACGAGACGGCCAACTGGCCGCAGCAGGGCTTGAAACTATGACGATCCACAGCAGTTCCTTGCGTACGCTCTATCCGGAGATCGAGCCGTTCGAGAGCGGCATGCTCGATGTCGGCGATGGTCACACCATTTACTGGGAGCGCTGCGGCACCAAGGGCGCCAAGCCCGCCGTGTTCCTGCATGGCGGTCCGGGCGGCACGATCTCGCCGAAACATCGGCGGCTGTTCGACCCGAAGCTCTACGACGTCATCCTGTTCGACCAGCGCGGCTGCGGGAAGTCGATGCCCAACGCCTCGCTCGAAGCCAACACCACATGGCATCTCGTCGCCGACATCGAGCGCCTGCGCGAGATGGCGGGCTTCGCCAAATGGCTGGTGTTCGGCGGCTCCTGGGGCTCGACGCTGGCGCTGGCCTATTCCGAGACCCATCCCGAGCGCGTCAGCGAGCTGGTCGTGCGCGGCATCTATACGCTGACCCGCGCCGAGCTCGAATGGTACTACCAGTTCGGCGTCTCGGAAATGTTCCCCGACAAGTGGGAGCGCTTCCTGGCGCCGATCCCGCAAGCCGAGCGCGGCGACATGATGGCCGCCTATCGCAAGCGGCTGGTGAGCACGGACCGTAAGGCACAGGTCGAGGCGGCCCTTGCCTGGAGCCTTTGGGAAGGCGAGACGATCACGCTTCTGCCGGAGCCTGAGACCAGCGTGCCGTTTGGCCAGGACGACTATGCGGTGGCCTTCGCCCGCATCGAGAACCATTACTTCGTCCATGCCGGCTGGCTGGAGGAGGGGCAGCTGCTGCGCGACGCCTGGAAGCTCAAGGACATTCCCGGCACCATCGTCCACGGCCGTTACGACATGCCATGCCCGGCGCGCTATGCTTGGGCGTTGCACAAGGCCTGGCCGAAGGCGGATTTCCACCTCATCGAAGGCGCCGGCCATGCTTATTCGGAGCCAGGGATTCTCGACCGGTTGATCCGGGCGACGGATGGGTTTGCGGGGAAAATCTAGTCGATGTACGGCGTTTCGTCCCACCCCCTCTGGCCTGCCCGTCCTCCGCAGCAGCTGCGCTGCAGCTGCGGAGGGTGGACCGGGCATCTCCCCCGCAAGGGGGAAGATTGGATGTCGCCATCGCTTTCGCCAATCGCCAACGTTGCAGGACGAACGCCGTCGGCAAAGCTGCCGATCTCCCCCCTTGCGGGGGAGATGTCCGGCAGGACAGAGGGGGGTGCTCAAGCGCCTTGCCATCATGAAAAAGCAAAGATTGTTCCTCTTCGACACCACGCTGCGCGACGGCCAGCAGACGCCGGGCATCGACTTTTCCGTCGAGGACAAGATCGCGATCGCGAAACTGCTCGACGAGTTCGGCCTCGACTATGTCGAGGGCGGCTATCCGGGCGCGAATCCGACCGACACCGCCTTCTTCCGGCAGAAGCGGACGGAAAGCGCGAAATTCGTCGCCTTTGGCATGACCAAGCGGGCAGGAGTCTCGGCTTCCAACGATCCGGGGCTGGCAGCGCTGGTGCAGTCGAAGTCCGACGCCATCTGCTTCGTCGCCAAGAGCTGGGACTACCATGTGCGCGTCGCGCTCGGCTGCACGAATGAGGAGAACCTGGAATCGATCAAGACCTCGGTCGAGACGGCGGTCGCCGCCGGCAAGGAGGCGATGGTCGACTGCGAGCATTTCTTCGACGGCTTCAAGGCCAATCCCGAATACGCGCTGGCCTGCGCCAAGACCGCCTATGCTGCCGGCGCACGCTGGGTGGTGCTGTGCGACACCAATGGCGGCACGCAGCCCTCGGAAGTGAGCGCCATCGTCGAGAAGGTCATCGCCGGCGGGATCCCAGGCGACCATCTCGGCATCCATGCGCACGACGACACCGGCCAGGCGGTGGCCAATTCCCTTGCCGCCGTCGAGGCCGGCGTGCGCCAGATCCAGGGCACGCTGAACGGCATCGGCGAGCGCTGCGGCAACGCCAACCTGATCTCCATCGTGCCGACGCTTGCGCTGAAGCCGGCCTTCGCCGACCGCTTCGAGACCGGCATCTCGGTCGAAGCGCTGACCGGAATATGCAGGCTTTCCCGTGCTTTCGACGAATTGCTGAACCGGGCGCCGGAACCGCAGGCGCCCTATGTCGGCTCCTCCGCCTTCGCCACCAAGGCCGGCATCCATGCCTCGGCGTTGGCCAAGGAGCCGGCGACCTACGAGCATGTAGAGCCGCAAGCCGTCGGCAACCGCCGCCGCGTCATGGTCTCCGACCAGGGCGGCAAGGCCAATTTCCTCGCCGAGCTGAAACGGCGCGGCATCGAGGTGCCGAAGGACGATCACCGGCTCGACGCGCTGATCGCCGTCGTCAAGGAGCGTGAGGCCGAGGGCTACGCGTACGAAGGCGCCGATGCCTCCTTCGAGCTCCTGGCGCGCAAGATGCTGCACAGCCTGCCGGAGTTCTTCACCGTCACCTCCTTCCGCTGCATGGTCGAGCGCCGCTTCGACGCCAACGGCAATCTGAAGACCGTCTCCGAGGCGATCGTGAAGGTGATGGTCGACGGCGAGGAGAAGATGTCGGTGGCCGAGGGCCACGGGCCGGTCAACGCGCTCGACATCGCGCTGCGCAAGGACCTCGGCAAATACCAGAGCGAGATCGCCGATCTCGAGCTCGCCGACTTCAAGGTGCGTATCCTCAACGGCGGCACCGAGGCCATCACCCGCGTTCTGGTCGAATCTCACGATTCCACCGGAGCCCGCTGGTGGACGGTCGGCGTCTCGGAAAACATCATCGACGCCTCTTTCCAGGCGCTGATGGATTCGATCGTCTACAAGCTGATGAAGAACCGCGAGATGGCGGGGCTGGTGGCGGCGGAGTAGGGCTCCTTTCCTCGCCCCCGCAAAGCCAGGGCAATCGCATATGGTGGCGCCAGCCCCCCACTCCGTCTCGGCTTCGCCGAGCCACCTCTCCCCCACGTTCGTGGGGGAGAGGAAACGCCAACCGACGAGGTTGCGGCCTTGAAAGGCTTGGGTTTCCTCTCCCCATGGACATGGGGGAGAGGTGGCCGCGTAGCGGCCGGAGTGGGGGGCTGGCGCCACTTATTCGATTACCCTGCCCGCAAAGCGGGGGCGAGGAAACAACGTCTCGTCCCCTTGAACCATCACCAAAAGTCCATTGATCCATCACAACTTTGCGATGGTCATCAGCATGTGCCTGGGCCATAGCGTTGGGCCATGGTCACCGCAACAGCCGATCTCGATCAAGACGCCAAGGCCCGCCGCGGCTTCCTCCTGGCGCTTGGCGCCTATTTCCTGTGGGGGCTCTTACCCTTCTACATGAAGGCGGTGGCGCATCTGCCGCTCGCCGAGGTGATTGCCAATCGCGTCGTCTGGTCGGTGCCGATCGCCGCATGCGTGCTGGTCTGGGCCGGCCGCACGGCCGATTTCAAGGCGGCGATCCGCTCGCCCCGCAGCATCGCCATGGCGGCGCTGACGGCGGTGCTGATCTCGATCAACTGGGGCATCTATGTCTGGGCGATCGCGGTCGACCGCACCGTCGAGACCGCGCTCGGCTATTACATCAACCCGCTGGTCAGCGTCGTGGTCGGTGCCGTGCTGCTCGGCGAGAAGCTCGACCGCCTGCAGATCGCCGCGGTGGCGCTGGCGGCGATCGCGGTCGCCGTGCTCACTGTCGAGGCCGGCAAGTTGCCCTGGGTGTCGCTGGCGCTCGCCTTCTCCTTCGCCGCCTACGGCTTCTTCCGCAAGACGCTGCCGATCGGCCCGAGCCAGGGTTTCCTGCTCGAAGTGCTGCTGCTCTCGGTGCCGGCGCTCTGCTACATCGCCTACCTGATTGCCACCGGCCAGGATCATGTCATCTCCAGCACCGCGAAAGACACCGCGCTGTTGATCGGCTGCGGCCCGATTACGGCGGTGCCGCTTCTGCTCTTCGCCTTCGGCGCCAGGCTGCTGCGCCTCTCCACCATCGGCATCATGCAATATATCGCGCCGACCATGGTGTTCCTGATCGCCGTGCTGATCTTCGACGAACCATTCGGCACGATCCAGGCCATCGCCTTCGCCCTGATCTGGACGGCGCTGGCCATGTACAGCTGGTCGATGTTCAAGGGCCGCGAGGCCAGGCCGGCGGCACCAGCGACAAGGTAAGCATTGCCAGGAAAGTGCAAGACGGTTTCCGTCCGGAATTGCGTCAAACTAGACAGCAATTCCAGGAAAAGTGTGAGCGGTTTTCCGTCCGGAATTGCGTAAACAGGAAGGACAGGCATCCGATGTACGTGCTGCATATCGGCAACAAGAACTATTCGTCCTGGTCGCTGCGGCCGTGGGTGCTGATGCGCGCCCTCGATATTCCCTTCGAGGAGCGGCTGACGCCGTTCCCGACCGGATCGAGTTTCAGCCTCTTCCGGTCGTTCTCGCCCAATGGCCGCGTGCCCTGCCTGGTCGACGACGGCTGGGACGGCTGGGCGGTCTGGGATTCGCTCGCCATCGTCGAATATCTGGCCGAGCGCCATCAGGGCGTCTGGCCGGACGATGCGAAAGCGCGCGCCTGGGCGCGTTCGGCCGCGGCTGAGATGCATTCGAGCTTCACCGCGCTGCGCAACCTCTGCCCGATGAGTTGCGGCGTGCGCGTCGTATCGTTGCCGATGTCCAATGCGTTGAAACATGATCTCTTCCGCCTCGACGACCTTTGGAACGACGGCCTCGCCCGTTTCGGCGGACCGTTCCTCGCCGGCGACCGGTTCACCGCGGTCGACGCCTTCTTCGCCCCGGTAGCCTTCAGGGCGCAGTCCTATGGCCTGGCCTTCGAGGGCGCCGCCGCTGCCTATCCCAAGCGGTTGCTCAACCTACCGGCAATGCGCGAATGGTATGCGGCTGGCCTCGCCGAGACATGGCGCGAGCCGGACCACGAAGCCGAGGTCAATGCCACAGGAACGATTGTCGAGGATCTGCGCGCGACTGCCTAGTTGTTGTTTTTCGCAATTCCGGACGGGAGTCCGGCATTCGCCCTCAAACCCGCCCCAGCCGCCGCACGATCATGTAGACGATGCCGGCGATAATGACCGATATCGCCGTCACCACCCAAAAACCCATCGGCGTGCCGACCAGCGGCAGCCCACCGACATTCATGCCGAACAGGCCCGAGATGATGGTCATCGGCAACAGCACCGCCGTCATGACGGAGAGGATGTAGAGCAGCTGGTTCGACTGCTCCGTCAGCTTCGCCATCAGCTCGTCCTGCAGGAGCCTGGTTCGCGCCTGCAATTGCTCGCCGTCGTGATGCAGCGTGTGCGCCCGGTGCGAGAGGCGTGTGGCCATGTCGTTGATCGGGTCCGGCAGGTCGTCGCGGTGCGAATGGTCGAGATGGCGGAAGAGGTTGCTGAGCGTCGCCATCTGGCGGTGGATAATCACCAGATGGCGGCGCGCGTCGACCAGGGCCTGTCGTTCGCTATGCCAGGCGTCGCAGACGATGCGGTCCTCGATGCCGTCGAGCGTGTCGCCCATCTTGTCGAGCGCGCCCGCCATGCCGTCGAGCGACTGGCCCATCACCGCCTCGATCAGCTCGGCCGGCGAACGGAATTTACGTGTGCCGCCTTCCACTGCCTTTCGGATCTTGTCGACCGACTCCAGCGGCTGCTTGCGGGCGCCGATCAGCATCGTCTCGTTGAAGGCGAAGCGGAAATGCGTGAGCCCGCGCGCCTCGGCGAAGTCGTGCCTGAGGTCGGGGAGGTCGCCATAGAGGAAATCATCCTCGAAATCGATGTGGCAGCCGTGGCTGGGTGACAGGAACGCCTCGCGCACCGGCGCCGGCAGCGCCTGCTCGGCGCCGATCTCCTTACGGGCGCGCATGTCCGTGATCTGATAGCTGCGCCACGTCCAGCGTGCCTCGGCCGGGTCCTTGGTGCGCAGGCCCTCGGCGGTGAAATGATAGATGAAGAACAGACCGTGCTCGTCGGGCAAATAGGGCGAGAGGTCGGTGCCTTCGTTGGGGACAGCGATGTTCATGGCGGCTTCGCCGGCTCTTGATGCGGTCGGGGTCGCGGGGGCGGCCGGGTGAAGCTTCTAGCACGGGCGCCCCTGCATTCGTGTGACAGTTCGGTGACTGCGGGCGTGCGCCGGCCGACGGTCCTTCCGTGGCGAGATTCCGCGCTTCTCAAAAAATTCTTCGTCCATCCGGGAATAAAGCCCGGGCTTTCCGGGTCTTGCTGTGTAGCGGGGCGGACCTTGGGGCCGGACGTCGCCAGCCCCGGAGGAATGCTACTTCCAGGAAACCACCGCTATACGCAGTCACTAGAGGAGACTTCTGATGTTCAAAATGTCACGCCGCATGGTGCTCGGATCCGCCGCCGCCGCGGCCGCCTTCGGCATTGCCGGCAAGCTGGAATTCGCGCCTGCCGCTCACGCCGAAACCCCGGTCGAGCCGCTGGTCGGTTTCTACAAATACAAGGTGGGCCCGCTCGAGGTCACCGCCGTCTATGACGGCATCTGGCGCAAGCCGCACGATCCGGCCTTCATCAAGGACGTCTCTGTCGACGACACCAAGGCCGCACTCGCTAAGGCTGGGCTCACCACCGACTTTATGCCGATCCCGCTGACCGTCGTGGTGCTCACCATGAACGGCCGCACCATCATGATGGATGCCGGCTCCGGCGTCGGCCAGTGGCAGGCCAACGCCACGCATCTGCCGGCCAACATGAAAGCCGCCGGCATCGACTACAAGGCGATCGACACTGTTCTGATCTCGCATTTCCACCCCGATCATGTCTGGGGCCTGATGGATAAGGGCACCAACGCGCCGGTGTTCCCGAATGCCGAGCTGATCGTCAACGCCGCCGAATACAACTGGTGGACCGATCCCAGCCGGGTCGCCAAGCTTCCCGAAGGCCGCAAGCCGGCGGGCAAGCGCATCGCCGAAAACTTCCCGAAATGGAAGAACTGGAAGCTGGTGGACGATGGCGCGGAAGTAGTGCCCGGCATCCGCATCATGGCCGCGCCCGGCCATACGCCCGGCCACTCGGTCTACCATGTCGACGCCGGCTCCGAGCAGTTCCTCGTCTCGGCCGACACAATGTATGTGCCGGCGCTGCTCGCCCCGCATCCCGAATGGCAGGGCGCCTACGACCAGGACGGGCCGATGGCGATCGCCACGCGCCACAAGATTATCGACCAGGTGATTGCCGACAATGTCCGCATCTGCGGCTCGCACTTCCCGTTCCCGGGCACAGGCAGCTTCGTCAAGGACGGCAACGCCTACGCCTTCACCCCAACGCAGATCTGACCGGTCTCCGGATTTGAATCTCATTCTGAACAGAAAGCGACAACGCCAATGAAATATGCACTTTTCGCGGTGCTCGGCGCCATTGCGGTGCTGACCGCGGCCCCGATCGCCATTGCCGTGCCGGCCTATGCCGTGGACGACATCGAAGGCGCCGACGCGCCCGACCTGACGGCCGTGAAGGCCAAGATCGACGCCAAGGACTATCAAAGCGCGCTGGCCGACCTGCGCGACCTTGCGCAGGACACCCAGCAGGCCGACGTCTACAATCTGCTCGGCTTCACGCTGCGCAAGACCGGCGACTACCAGACCTCGCTCACCTACTACAGCAAGGCGCTGGAGCTTAAGCCCGACCACAAGGCCGCCCACGAATATCTCGGCGAGCTCTATGTCGAGACCGGCGACATGGCCAAGGCCAACGAGCAGCTCGCCTCGCTGCAGAAACTCTGCCCGGCCGGCTGCGAGGAGCTTTCCGACCTTAGGCAGGCCATCGACACCAAGGTGACGAAGTAGGGCGTTGGGCGCCGTTCCTCGCCCGGACGAGTGCCGCGAAGTGGCCGGCGACAGGGCATTCGAGAAGTGCAGACATCGCCAATGTATGCGCCGCCCCTCATCCGCCTGCCGGCGCCTTCTCCCCGTATAGTGACGGGGAGAAGGAGGCTAGTCGCGACCTCGGCGCCTTTCCTGCCACGTTTGCGATTGGCGAAACCGTCGATGAGAGCGCCCCTCTCCCCGTCACTATACGCGGAGAGGATGCCGGCAGGCAGGTGAGGGGCAGCGCGACGCTTGGGGAAAGTCGCCTTGCCCTAGTGAGGATTCTATTGGAGCCGACCATGACACCGACCGAACTCATCGAGAAGCTTCATGCCAGGGACGTGGCCCTGCTTGCCGGCCGCCTGCTTCTGTCCCTGATCTTCGTGCATGAAGGGCTTGAGCTTGCGACCCATTTCGAGGGCGCTCAGAAGGCGATGGCCGCGCTCGGCGTCGGCACGCCGCTGCTTATTGCCACCATCGCGCTGCAGCTCGGCGCGGGCCTGTCTGTCGCGCTCGGCATCCTTGCGCGGCTCGGCGCTGTGGCGCTCGGCCTTTTCTGCCTGATGACGGCAAGCCTCTTCCACACCAACTTCGCCAGCCAGAACGAATTGCTGCATTTCGAGAAGGATCTCGCGATCGCCGGCGGCATGTTCATCCTGGCGCTCAGCGGCTCCGGCAGGTTTTCACTGAATAGAGCGCTGGGGCGATTCGTAAAGAGCAGGGCGGGCGAAGGCGCCAAGGTCGAAGCCATCGAGCCACATCCTTCAGTCGGCGAGACGAGCCTGCCGGTTTGAGGGGCGCCACTCACAGCACGCTGGTGATCCCGCCATCCACCAGCAGTGTCTGTCCGGTAACGAAGCTCGCGGCGTCCGAAGCCAGGAATACCGCGGCGCCGGCGAGTTCCTCGACATCGCCCCAGCGCCGCATTGGGGTGCGGCCGGTCAGCCAGCCGGAGAATGTCTCGTCGGCGACGAGGGCCGCGTTGAGCTCGGTCTTGAAATAGCCAGGCGCGATCGCGTTGACGCGCACACCGTGCTGGCCCCATTCGCCGGCCATCGACTTGGTCAGCATGGTGATCGCGCCCTTGCTCGCCGCGTAGGGCGCGATCGAGGGGCGGGCGAGCACGCTCTGCACCGAGGAGACGTTGATGATGACGCCTTTGCGGCGCTCAATCATGCCCTTCACCGTGGCGCGGCTCACCTTGAACACGCCGTCGAGGTTCGTGGCCATCAGCGCGTCCCAGTCGGCGTCGCTGAACGTCTCCAGCGGCGCGCGGCGCTGGACGCCGGCATTGTTGACCAGGATGTCGATCGGGCCGGTGCCGGCTTCCGCCGCCGCGACCGCGCTGTCGATCGACTGCGTGTCGGTGACGTCGATCATCGACTCTGCGATTGCGTAACCCTCGGCGCGCAGGCGGTCGCCGGCGGCCCTCAGCTCTTCGGCCTTGCGGCCGCCGAGCGTGACCCGCGCGCCGGCGCCGGCAAGCGCCTCGGCGAAGGCGAGCCCCAGCCCGCGGCTGGCGCCGGTGATGAAGGCATGCCTGCCCTCGAGGCTGAACAGGCGGCCGAGATAGTCAGTCGAACGCAATTTGCACCTTCATCGATTGTCGCCGGCGATCTCGCCGACCGTCAGCAACGTGCCGCGTGGCGCGATGAAGTGCAAGGTGCTCCTCCATGGGTCGCGCCGGCGGAGTGAGAGTGTTCATGTCCCCGCGATGCGCCGGTGCACGCGGCCCAGGCTTTCCGCGAAGGTATCGAACAGCCCGCGCTCGGTAAGCTCCCGAAGCACCTGCTCGTTGATGCCGCCGCGCGTCGCGTAGTCCTGCGAGAGATGCATGAAACCTTCGTCCGGCGCGGCATCGGGCGCGTTGGCCAGCGCCTTGTAGATGCTGGTGATGTAGTCGCGTGCCTTGTCGTTGGAAACACCCTGGCTGCGCACCCAGCTGTGGATCGTGTCCAGATATTTGAAATAGCTGGCGTAGGTCGCAGTGACGACCGTCAGCGCGTCGAACTCGCTTTGATCTTCGACCTCGATGACGCCGCCCAGCCTGGCGAAGAACGCCGCCACGATCGGATTCGGCGGGCAGATGATGGTCGAGCCCTGCAGGCGGGCGATCATCGGCATCGGTAGGGCCTTGCTGACATGCGTTGCAGGCCCGACGAGCGCGGCGATCTCCTCGCGCGACACGGTGGCGATCAGGCTGACGACGTGATGGTCCTTCCGGAACCGCAATTCCCCCAGCACCTCGCGCGCGATCTGCGGACGCACCGCCAACATGACGGTGTCGCATTGGTCGAGCACGGCTTGGTTGTCGGCGGCAATGAACACATCCGCAAAACGCGCAGCGAGGTCGGCGGCGACCGCCTCGTTGCGCGGCGAGACCACGACCGCCGTCTGTTCGTCAGGCAGCGATTTCAATCCGGTGACGATGGCCGAGCTCAGCGCGCCTGTGCCGATAAAGCCGAGTTTCATTGACCTCTCCGAAAATGGCGGTTCAAGGAAGATCCTCTCGCTCTAGGCCAGGGCGCAACAAACTGGCAAGATGGCCTATGTTTCTGCCAACCGCGATTTGGGCGCGACGGTTACGCAATGACTTTGCTTCAATTCGCAGTCACCGGCGAACAAATCTCAAACGAAGAGACCGGAGAGGTCATCCGCGAAGCGGAACCGCACCGCGGCCTGGTGCGCTATCGCCGCGACGGCGGTGAGCTGTTCATTCATACGCGGGTGAATATGGCGCTTCTGCGCGCCGCCGCTTCGCTTCCGATCCTGCTCCTGAAGATCACCCCGCGCGCAAACGAATTGACGCCGCGCGACGCTCTGCTGACGCCAAAAGGATCGGCTCGGAACTACGCCTTCCTAGAAAGGCTTTGCGCGGATCTGGCAACCGCTGGCTGCCCTGCCTGCTACGTAGCGGAACAACATGGCGAGGGGCGCCGCGATTTTTACTTCACGACGGAAGACGTGGCCGGCTTCGAGCAGATAGCCCGCGCGGCCGCCGAGGCATTGGTCTTTCCGATCGCCTTCGAGCAGCATTCGCTTGCGGAGATGGCGCCGCTCATTCTTCCTGCCGAGGCGATTGGCGATCTCAACCTGGAAATCGCCCCGGAGGCCTGTATTCGCCTGACGCGCTTCGAGTTCTGGGGCGCGGAGCCTGCACTGAAAAAGCTGTGCGCCGAGCTCGAAAAGCGCGGCTACCGCTTCCTCAGCTTCGAGGCGTTCTCCCGTGAATTGCGCATGGCAAAGAACGTGCCGATCGACGGAGAAGGGTTCGGAGCGGTGCTGAAGGAAATCGTACCTTTGGCGCGGTCGCTGCAATGCAGCTATTGCGGCACCGAGACCGTCGAAGGGCGGGACCAGTTCCTGCTCGCCCGACCTCTGCCGGAGCGCTACACCGGCGCCTCGCGAGGCGGCTTTTTTAGTCGCATCTTCGGTCGCTCGTAGGTGCTGCCGGGTGCCCGGCAGCACCTATCTCCGTGCCGGTCTCAGCGCTTCGGGCCGAAACCGGGGTAGGGGCTGAGCGGCACGATTGCGGCGATGTCCATCATGCCGGCCTCGACCAGCGGCAGGGTGGCGAGATGCCCGCGCACCTCTTGTCGTCGGTTGCCTCGAACATCATGCCGCTGCCGGGAACGTCGCCGCGGTTCCAGACCTGGCGCACCGCGCCTTGCGCGTAAAGCGTGCGCCGCTGCTCGGCCTCGCCTGGCAGCAGCGGCGCGAAATCGGCGTCGCTGAACTTTTCGGTGTTCCGGGTGAGAAGGGCAAAGAACTGCATGGCGGTCTCCTTCGTGGGTGGTTGATGCGGGAGATATCGCGCCGTCTGATCAGACTGTCAAAGACTGATTAGGCTAAAGTTAAGACCTTAAAGGACTTGATGTCGAGGAGGCGAAAAATGCTCGATCTGCGCCAGATAAGATATTTCGTCGCCGTCGCCGAGGCCGGCAATGTCGGCCGCGCCGCCGAGCAGCTGCACATCTCGCAATCGCCCTTGAGCCGGCAGATCATGCAGCTCGAGGAGCAGCTTGGCGTCACGCTCTTCGAGCGGGCGAAGCAGCGTGTCCATCTCAACGCCGAGGGCAGGGCCTTCCTTGCCGAGGCCCGCGCGCTGCTCGCCAATGCCGCCCGACTGGAGGATCTCGGCCGCAATCTTGCCAGCGGCGCCGCTGGCAGCCTCGCCATCGGCTATGTCGAGGGAGCGGTACATGCCGGGCTGGTCGCCGACATGCTGCGCGAATTCCGCCGTGAGCGGCCGGATTTCCATCTGCAGCTTAGGAGTCGGCGCACAGCGGCGCAGTTCGAGGATCTGCGAAGCCGAGCGCTCGATCTCGGCTTCGTCTATGCGCCGGCACCGAAGGGCGATCCGGACCTGGACAGCATACTGGTGCGGCGCGAGCCGCTGGTGCTGGCGATCCCCGAGGGCGATCCGCTTGCCGGTGTCGCCGACATCCGGCCCGGCCATCTCGACGGCCGCGTCTGGATCACCGTGGTGCGCCAGCCCGACGACACCAACCGCGCGCAGTTCCTGGCGGCTTGCGTCGAGGCCGGCTTCGTTCCCGACATCGCCTATGAGACGGCCGATCCCTTGACCTCGCTCGGCCTGGTCAGCGCCGGCCTCGGCCTCGCGACGGTGCAGCAGAGCCTGCAAAGCGCCGCGCCGCCGGGCATCGTTTTCCGCGATCTTCCCTGGTTCAAGCGCAGTGTTGAGATCCATCTCGCCTGGCGGCGCAATGACCGGAGGGCGGTGATTGGGGATTTGAGGAAGGCAGTGAGTAGTGAGTAGTGAGTAGTGGACAGATATCGGTCCGCGCGATCCAGCGCTTCACTATTCACTATTCACTATTCACTCACATCTTATCTATCACCGCCTGCACACCCTCCGTCGGCGCATCCACCGACGAGCCCGCCACCATGATGGCGGCGACGATGGCCTCGGGGTCGTTGACGACCAGCGGCTTCACTCTATGTGCGGTGTGGATGAAGCCTTCGTCCGACATGTGCTCGATCAGCACCAGCATCGGATCCCAGAAGCCTTTGATGTTGGCGAAGACGATCGGCTTGCGGTGGTGGCCGAGCTGCGCCCAGGTCATGATCTCGACGATCTCCTCGACCGTGCCGATGCCGCCAGGCAGGGCCACAAAGGCGTCGGATTTCTCGAACATCCTGTGCTTGCGCTCGTGCATGTTGTCGGTGATCAACAGCTCGTCGAGCTTGTCGAGAGCGCTCTCGGTCGCTTCCCGGTTGATCAGGAAGCGCGGGATGATGCCGGTCACCTTGCCGCCGGCCTTGAGCGCGCCTTCGGCGACAGCGCCCATGATCCCCTTGGTGCCGCCGCCATATATCAGGCGCAGACCGGATTTCGCCAGCGAGCGGCCGAGCAGGTGTCCGGCCTTGATATAGGCCTCGTCGCGGCCCGGAGACGAGCCGCAATAGACGCAGACGGATCGAATCGTGTTCATGGCGATGATTGGTGATAGGGACGGTCTGCGCGGTCAAGCCCAAGGGCGGGCTTTTTCTTGTCGGACTCGGCAAAACACGCTAGACCGGCGTTAGGTGGCTAAGGGGGCACTAAAAGATTATGGCTATCAATCCTTCCAAGGCGTTTTTGTTCGCGGCGGGCGGCTTTGCCGTCGTCGCGGCGGTCGCCTACGGGTCGGGCGCGCTCGACCCTTACGTCAACGACCAGAAACCGGCGCAGGTCGCTGCACTTCCGCAAGCCGACACGAAGCCGGCTGAATCCTCGAGCACATCCACCGAGGCGCGCTTGCCGCAGACGCAAGCCCCGGCCGACACGATGGCGCCCGCGAACAACACGATGGCGCCGGCCAATAAGATGGCGCCCGCCAACAACGCGATGGCACCGGCCAACAAGGCGACGGCCCCCGCGGCATCCGCGCCGGCCGCTCAGGCACCCGCCGCCGGTCCGGTATTGCCGACCTTCGATGTCGTGCGCGTCGAAGGCAACGGGGCGATCGTCGTCGCCGGCAGTGCCGCGCCCAACGCCAAGGTCGAGATCCTGAACGGCGGCACGGTGCTCGGCTCGACCGATGCCGGTCCCGACGGCGCCTTCGCCATAGTGCTCGACGATCCGCTGAAGCCCGGCGACTACACGATCACGCTGCGCGCCACCGCCGACGGCGTCGCGGTCGCCTCGGCGCAGACCGCCGTCGTCTCGGTGCCGCAGAGCCCGACCGGCCAGGTGCTGGCGATGGTCGAGGAGCCGGGCAAGCCGTCCGAATTGCTCACCGTGCCGCAGCCGGAAGCCAAGCCGGCCGCACCAGCCGCCGCTGACCAGCCTGCCGCTCAGGCGCCGGCCGCAACCGCCCCGGCGACGTCCAAAACCGAGGCGGCGCCCGCAGTGACTGCTCCGGCCGCCGGCGACCAGACTGCCGCCCCTGAAACGCAGAACCCTGCCGCCGCAGCAGGCGAGCCCAAGATCGCCGTCGAGGCGGTCGAGATCGACGGCAGCAAGATCTTCGTCGCCGGCACCGCCGATCCCGGCCGCAAGGTGCGCGCCTATGCCGACGACATCCTGCTCGGCGAGGCCAAGACTTCGCCCGACGGGCATTTCCTGATCGAGGCGAAACGCGACATCCCTGTCGGCAATTACACCATCCATGTCGACGGCCTTGCCGACGACGGCGTGAAGGTCGTCGCCCGCGCCGCCGTGCCGTTCGAACGCGAGCCCGGCGAGTCGATCGCCGCCGTCGCGCCGAACGAGACCAAACCGGCTGGAACCAAGCTCACGCAGGTCCAGGGTGCCGGGTCTCTGGCCGGGCAGGCCAAGCCCGCCGAGAGTGCGGCACCCTCCGCAACCGCGGAAGCGGCGAAGCCCGCCACGACGCCGGCCGCCGAGGCGCCGGCCAATGTCGCGGAAGCGAAGCCATCGGCCGATGTGCCGGAGACGGTCGCACCGAAGCTCGAACATACCGAAGGCTCGGTCATCATCCGCCGCAAGGATACGCTTTGGCGCATCTCACGCCGGGTCTATGGCCATGGCACTCGCTTCTCGACCATCTATCTCGCCAACCAGGACCAGATCCGCGATCCGAACCGCATCTGGCCCGGCCAGGTCTTCAAGCTTCCCGGCAAGTCGAAGGAAGGCGAGCCGGCCGACATGAAGGCCATGGGCGACCAGATGACCACGCCGAAGGCGGAGTAGGAGCGAGGCGGTTGAGCGCGTAATCTCCCCCCTTGAGGGGGAGATGGCCGGTCCACCCTCCGCAGCTGCAGCGCAGCTGCTGCGGAGGACGGGCAGGCCAGAGGGGGTCGCTGCGCGTGAAGCGCCGACCTCCTGCGCGACGAAGAGGGCGTTGGCGATTTACGCGAGACGACCCCCTCTGTCGCCTTCGGCGACATCTCCCCCTCGAGGGGGAGATTGCCCGTGCTACCCATCCGCCTAGCTTGCTCTCGCATCGTCCATCGTCTATCGCCGATGGACGATGATCGAATCCCCATCCGACAACCGCGCTCCCGACAGCCGCACGATCGCCGCGCGGTTTGCCGCACTTTCGCATCCGGCGCGCATCGAGATCCTGAAGCACCTCTCGGCGAGCCGCTGTTGTTCCTGCCGTGAGGTTGTCGACCATTTCGACCTGGCGCAATCCACCGTTTCGCAGCATCTGAAGATCCTGGTCGAGGCCGGGCTGGTCCGCTTCGAGCCCGACCGGCAGCGCTCGCGCTATGCGGTCGACCATGCCGCGCTGGCCGGCGTGTCCGCCTCGCTCGCCGCGCTCGTCAACTCCTGCTGCCGCTGACCCTCTCACCCAAAAGGCAAGACTAGTGGCCGACAAGACCGTCTCCGCCGAATCCGGCACCCTCACCACACTGCGCAACCTGTGGCCCTATATGTGGCCCGCCGACCGCGCCGACTTGAGAGCCCGCGTCACCTGGGCGACACTTCTCCTGGTCGTTGCCAAGGTCACGCTGGTCGCCGGTCCCTATTTCTTCAAATGGGCGACCGACGCGTTGGCCCACGGCTCCAAGACCCCGCCGCCGCTGCCCGCCTTCATGCTCGCGCCGGTGATGCTGGTCATCGCTTACAATGTGCTGAGGCTGGTCCAGCTCGGCTTCAACCAGCTGCGCGACGCGCTGTTTGCCCGCGTCGGCCAATATGCGGTGCGCCAGCTCGCCTTCCGCACCTTCGTCCACATGCATCAGCTGTCGCTGCGCTTCCATCTCGAGCGCCGCACCGGCGGCCTGTCGCGCATCATCGAGCGCGGCACCAAGGGCATCGAGACGATCGTGCGCTTCGTCATGCTGAACACGGCGCCGACCATCCTCGAGTTCGCGCTGACGGCCGGCATCTTCGCCTACACTTATGGCTGGAAATATGTGGCCGTGGTGGCGATCACCGTGTGGATCTATGTCTGGTTCACGGTCAAAGCCAGCGACTGGCGAATCTCGATCCGCCGCGACATGAACGACAGCGACACCGACGCCAACACCAAGGCGATCGACTCGCTTCTGAACTTCGAGACGGTCAAATATTTCACCAACGAGCGCATGGAGGCCGAGCGCTTCGACCGCTCGATGGCGCGCTATGAAACGGCCGCGACGAAAACCTGGACCTCGCTCGGCTGGCTGAACTTCGGCCAGGGCCTCATCTTCGGCCTCGGCACCGTCATCGTCATGTGCATGTCGGCGCTGGAGGTGCAGGCGGGCACGCAGTCGGTCGGCGATTTCGTCTTCATCAACGCCATGCTGATGCAGCTTTCCGTGCCGCTCAACTTCATCGGCTTCATCTACCGCGAAATCCGGCAAGGCCTGACCGATATCGAGCACATGTTCGACCTGCTCGACGTGCCCCAGGAGATCGTCGACAAGCCGGATGCCAGGCCGCTGAAGGTCGGCCCTGGCAAGGTCGAGTTCCGCGACGTGCACTTCTCCTACGATCCGAACCGCAAGATCCTGAAGGGCGTGTCCTTCGAGGTGCCGGCAGGCAAGACGGTGGCGATCGTCGGCCCCTCCGGCGCCGGCAAGTCGACCATTTCGCGGCTTTTGTTCCGCTTCTACGACGTGCAGGGCGGCCAGGTGCTGATCGACGGACAGGACATCCGCGATGTGACACAGGCGAGCCTGCGCGCCGTGCTCGGCATGGTGCCGCAGGACACGGTGCTCTTCAACGACACCATCGCCTACAACATCCGCTACGGCCGCGTCGGCGCCAGCGAGGAGGAGGTGCGAAAGGCGGCCGAGCTTGCCCAGATCGGGCCGTTCATCGCCAAGCTTCCCGAGGGCTATCGCTCGATGGTCGGCGAGCGCGGGCTGAAACTGTCGGGCGGCGAGAAGCAGCGCGTGGCGATCGCCCGCACCATCCTCAAGGCGCCGCCGATCCTGATGCTCGACGAGGCGACCTCGGCGCTGGACACCCAGACCGAGCAGGAGATCCAGGCGGCGCTCGACGTCGTCAGCAAGGGCCGCACCACCATCGTCATCGCCCACCGGCTGTCGACGGTGATCTCGGCCGACGAGATCATCGTGCTGAAAGATGGCCAGATCGCCGAGCGCGGCACGCATGCCGCGCTCTTGCGCAAGCAGGGCCTCTACGCCTCGATGTGGGACCGCCAGCGCGAAGCGACCGAAGCCGAGGAGCGGCTGCGCATCGCCCGCGAGGCCGACGAGCTTGGTGTGATTGTGAGGAGAAGGACGTCGGAGGTGAGCTAGCGCCTCTTCCTTCTCCCCTTGTGGGAGAAGGTGGCCTCGCGAAGCGAGGTCGGATGAGGGGTGCTCCAGCTTGGCGATACGTTGGAAATCGCCGCAGCCTCATTCCTTCCAACACCCCTCATCCGTCTCGGCGCTGCGCGCCGATCCACCTTCTCCCACAAGGGGAGAAGGGAAGGCCGGCGCCAAATTCCCCTTGACCTCAACCTAGCTTGAGCTTGCAAACCGTCTTCGAGCCCCTGCGAAGCAAACCTTCCAAGAACGGAGACAGATCGAAATGAGCAATCAAAATCAACGCGATGGCAGCGTCTTCCGGGTCGACAAGTTCGTCGTCCCGGCGGCAGCGCGCGACGAGATCCTCGGCAAGGTCCGTATGACGCATGAACTGCTGCGTCAGCAGGAAGGCTTCGTGCAGGATTTCCTGCTCGAGCAGTTCTCCGGTCCGGGCGAGTTCAACATCGTCACCATGGTCGAGTGGGAAAGCCAGGCGGCAGTCGACAAGGTGGTGTCGATCGTCAAGGCAGCCCACGAGCGCATCGCCTTCAACCCTCAGGAAACGATCGCCCGCCTCGGCGTCAAGGCCGACATCGCCAACTATCAGCGCGTGCCGGAATTGTAGGACGGCCATCCCGCCCCAGGCGAGGAAACAGCGGCGCTCAGCACCTGACCGGTGCGGGCGTCGCTCACCATGTTCTCGAAGCCGCGCCATTCGGCGGCGGCGATGAACAGCGTTCTGCCACCGGCTCCGCCCAGCATGCAGGCAAAGCAGCCGCGGTCGGCCTCGACCCGGTCGAGCTTCGCGCCGCCCTCGCGCACCTTGACGCAATGCCGATTGGGCACGTCGGCATACCAGACGCAGCCTTCGGCATCGATGCAGATGCCGTCGGGATAATCATTGCCGAGATCGGCCCAGACGCGCCGGTTGGATAGATCGCCGTCATCGCCAATGTCGAAGGCAGTCAGCCGCCTGGCGTGGGATTCGGCGACGATCAGCGTCTTGTTGTCCGGCGTCACCGCCATGCCGTTGGCGAAGGCAATATTCTCGGCGACCTGCCGGACCGCGCCGTCCTGCATGATCAGCACGATGGTGCCCGGTCCGAAATGCTCGCCCGGTGCAGGGGCTGGCCCGCCACCGTTGACATAGACATTGCCGCGACCATCGACGACGATCTCGTTCCACGGGTTTTTCGACAGATGCCTGAGATCGGCATGGGTCACGAGCGTTCCGTCTGCCTCCTGCCTGAGCAGAACACCCTCCCGTCCGGAGACGACGAGCAGCCGCCCGTCGGGCAGCCAGTCGATCGAATAGGGCAGGACTGCCGGCACCGTGAGCATGACCTCACTCTTGCCGTCTTCGTTCACGGCGACGACCTCGCCGGTGCCCCAGTTGCAGAGCCAAAGCCGGCCGTCATGCCAGCGCAGGGATTCGCCGAAGGCTAGGCCCTTTGTGATGACTTTGGCGTTCCCGGTGGCGGATCTCGGAGATGGCATTGGTTGTGGCTCCTTGGTTGGGGCTGTCGTGCCAAGGACGGGCGAGGAGGCTGCTTTCCGACAGTTTCGCAGAAAAGTCACCGTTGCGATCCTTCGCGCCACCGCCGGGAGGCGCTCGCCCCAACCCGGAGGTCTCCTCCATTGTTGCGTTGCGGGGAGGGGGGCTTTCGGCTATTGAGGCCGGACCTGAAACAGGGACCGCCCTTGAGCCCTATGACGCTTCTCGATTCGATCAAGAATACGTTCGTTCCGATCCATCGCGAAGGCTATCCCTTCATCGCCGCCTTCGGCGCGGCAACGCTGTTCCTCGGCTATTTCTCCTCGATCCTGTTCTGGGTCGGGCTGATCCTCACTGCCTGGTGCATCTATTTCTATCGCGATCCCGAGCGCGTCACGCCGGTCGACGACCGGCTGGTGGTGAGCCCGGCCGATGGCGTGATTTCCGCCGTCGGCCCCGCCGTGCCGCCGCGCGAGCTTGGCCTGGGCGCAGGCGAGATGACCCGCATCTCTGTGTTCATGAATGTCTTTTCCTGCCACATCAACCGCGCGCCTGTGCGCGGCAGGATCACGCGGATCGAACATCGCCCCGGCAAATTCCTCAACGCCGAGCTTGACAAGGCAAGCTCCGAGAACGAGCGCAACGGCCTGGTCATCGACAGCCCCAACGGCACGATCGCCGCCGTGCAGATCGCCGGCCTGGTGGCGCGCCGTATCGTCTGCTGGGCCGAGGCGGGCGGCTCGATCGGCATCGGCGAGCGTTTTGGGCTGATCCGCTTCGGCTCGCGCGTCGACGTCTTCCTGCCGGCGAACGCCGTGCCGCGCGTCGCCGTCGGCCAGACGGCGGTGGGCGGCGAGACGGTGCTTGCGGAGTTCGGCGGCGCGGTCGTCGCCCCGCTGGTCAGGATTTCCTGAGCGGTGGGCGCGCCCTTCAAGAAATTCGAGGCGCACGCCAGCGGCGGCCCACGCATCCGTGAGATCCCGATGCGTATGGTGCTGCCCAATCTGGTCACCGTGCTCGCCATCTGCGCCGGCCTGTCCGGCATCCGCTTCGCCTTCGAGGACCGTTTTGAGCCGGCCGTCGTCATGGTGCTGCTCGCCGCTTTCCTCGACGGCATAGACGGCCGCCTGGCGCGCATGCTGAAGGCGACTTCGAAATTCGGTGCGCAGATGGATTCGCTGGCCGACATCGTCAATTTCGGCGTCGCGCCCGCGCTGGTGCTCTATGCCTTCCTGCTCGACCGGGCCGGCTCGCCGGGCTGGATCGCGGCGCTTCTCTTCACCATCGCCTGCGGCATGCGGCTTGCCCGCTTCAACGTGCTGGCGGACGACACCGACCAGCCCGCCTGGCAGACTGAATATTTCGTCGGCGTCCCGGCCCCTGCCGGCGCGGTTCTCGTCATGCTGCCGCTCTATCTCTATTTCCTGCGGCTCGGGCTTGAGCCAAGCCGGCCCGCGGCCTTCGTCGCCACCGGCTTCACCGTGCTGGTCGCTTTCCTCTTGGTCAGCCGGCTGCCGGTCTATTCGGGCAAGAGCGTCAAGGTGCCGGGCGACAGGGTGCTGCCGGTCATCCTTGGCGTCGTGCTCTACATCCTGCTGTTGATGACCTATCCCTGGTACACGCTGACGGCTTCTGTCGCCGGCTATCTCCTCTTCCTGCCGTTCTCGGTCCGCGCCTATTCGAAGCGGGCCATGCGCGAAGGCGAGAAGGTGCCGCCTTCGGATATTGGGTAAGGCCGCAATCTCCCCCCTCGAGGGGGGAGATGTCGCGGTCCAAACCGGGCAGAATGTTGACAGAATAGACCGGACAGATGGTTGACAGTTTAGGCTGTCGGCAGGGGAAGGGACCTGCTGATGGTTTGGACTGGACAGAGCATTGAGGACGTGAAGCGGCGGTTCATCGTGGATCGCTTGTCTGGGGAATGGGGCAACATGAGCGAGTTGTGCGCGCAGTACGGGATCAGCCGGGAGACGGGCTATGAGCTGATGCGCCGCTACGCGACCGAAGGGTTCGGCAGTGTCGTGGCGCGCTCGCGGGCGCCGCTGGTTCAGGCAGGCGCGGTCAAGGCAGATGTGTGTGAGGCGTTGGTTGACTGCCGGCTCGACCATCCGACCTGGGGGCCGAGGAAGCTGAAGGCGTTCCTGGAGCGCACGCAGCCACAGATCGCGTGGCCGGCGGCCTCGACGATCGGCGATATGCTGAAGCGTCGCGGCCTAGTGGGCAAGCGTCGGCGACGGCGCAGCGCCCTGCCGCTGACGCGGCCGTTCGCGCCGGTTTGCGCGGCCAACGAGACCTGGTGCATCGACTTCAAGGGCTGGTTCCGCACGCAGGACGGGACCCGTTGCGACCCGCTGACGGTGAGCGATGCAATGAGCCGGTATCTTCTCGGCTGCCGGATCTGCGCGCCGATCGGAGCTTCGGTCAAGGTTGAGATGGACCGGATCCTGAAGGAGTTCGGCCTGCCTGACCGGTTTCGCATCGACAATGGCTCGCCCTGGGGCTCGGTTGGTGCGGGAGGCCTCACCGCTTTGTCGGTGAAGTGGCTGAAACTGGGCATCGGACTGGAGTTCATCACTCCTGCCAAGCCGCAGGAGAACGGGCGTCACGAGCGCATGCATGGCACGCTGAAGGCCGACACGCTGCGCCCGCCGGCCGCAACGGCGGCCGATCAGCAGCGCCGCTTCGACGCCTTCCGGCGCAGCTACAACGAGGAGCGCCCGCATGAGGCACTCGGTCAGCAGACGCCGGCCAGCCACTACGAGCCTTCCCGGCGGGCCTATCCGCACCGCATCGAGGAGCCGGCCTATGCGGGCGACGGCATCGACGTGCGGCGGGTGCGCCGCTCTGGCGAGATCAAGTGGCGTGGCCAGGGCATCTTCATCGGCGAGGCCTTCATCGGCGAGCCAGTGGCCTTGGCCGAAACCGAGACCGGCGACCAGTGCGTCCGCTTCATGACCGTTGATCTCGGCCTGATCGACCGCAAGACCGGAAGATTCCGCCGCTTTGGACCACCGCGTCCGAGCCGGACAAACGCCAAAACAACCAACGCCGACAGCAAAACTGTCAACCATGTACCCGGTCCATAATGTCAACCATCTGACCGGTTGCGCACGCCGAAGGCGACAGAGGGGGTCGCCGCGCGTGAAGCGCCAGCGCCCCCTTGCGATCAACAGGACGTCGGCACTCTACGTGAGACGACCCCCTCTGGCCGCTTCGCGGCCATCTCCCCCTCGAGGGGGGAGATTACGCCGCAGCATCCAGCCCCAATCTGTCGATCGCCAGCTTCCGCGCCGACACGTAATCCGTCTTGCCGGAACCCAGCACGGGGATCTCTTCCACCTTGATAATGTCGTTCGGCACCATCAGCTCCGCCGCGCCCGCCTTCTTGCCGAACTGGCGCAGTTCCTCGGCATTGGCGTCGTCGGCGGTGGTCACCAGCACGATGCGCTCGCCGCGCCTCTTGTCGGGCACCGCAACCGCAGCGTGGCGTTCTTCCGGCCACAGCGACTGGACCAGCATCTCGACCGCGCCCAGCGACACCATCTCGCCGGCGATCTTGGCGAAGCGTTTTGCCCGTCCGCGGATGGTGATGAAGCCGTCGCGGTCGACCGAGACGATGTCGCCAGTGTCGTGCCAGCCTTCGAGCGGCTGCAATTCGCCCGGACGGTCGGCGGTCATGTAGCCCATCATCATGTTCGGCCCGTCGAGCCACAGCCGGCCGGCATCGGTGATGCCCTCGACCGGCTCGAGCTTCATGCGGATCGCCGGCAGCAGCCGGCCGACCGTGCCGTCGCGGTTGTGGATGGCGGTGTTGACGGCAACGACGGGCGCCGCCTCGGTCAGCCCGAACCCTTCGATGATCGATGCCTGGAAGCGGTCGCGGTAGACGCGGCGCGTCTCCGGCTTCACCGCCTCGGCGCCGGCCACCACGAAGCGCAGGCTGGAGAAGTCGCCGTCCTTGGCGGTGCGGGCATAGTTGGCAAGGAAAGTGTCGGTGCCGAACATGACCGTCGGCTTCACCTTGCGGGCGATCTCCGGAATGATCTTGTAGTGCAGCGGCGAGGGGTAGAGGAACAGTTTCACGCCTGTCACCAGCGGCAGGATAGTGCCGCCGGTCAGCCCGAAGGAGTGGAACACCGGCAGCACATTGAGCAGGATGTCGGCCGGCGAGATCGTGACGCGCGCCTCGGCCTGCATGGCGTTGGCGTAGAGGTTGCGATGCGACAGCACCACCGCCTTCGGCGTGCCTTCCGAGCCCGAGGTGAACAGGATCACCGCCGGCTTGTCCGCCTGCTGCCGCTGCAGCGGCAAGCGCCAGAACAGCGCCGCCGCGACCTTGTCCAACGTCGTCACGCTCTCGCGCACGTCCTCGAGCCAAAGCATCTTCGCCCCGCCCGCCTCGACGGCGGCGACGATGTCGTCGATGCCGGCCTTCTCGATGAACGCGCGGGACGAGACCACGGTACGGATCACTGCGGTGCGGATCGCCACTGTCACGCTCGCCGGGCCGGCGGTGTAGTTGATCATCGCAGCGACCCTGGCCGCCGAAATCAGCCCGACGAAGGACAGGACAACGCCGTTGGCGTTGGGCAGAAGCAGCCCGACCGCCTCGCCGGGCGCCGTCACCGCCTCGAAGCGGCGGCCGAGCACGCGTGCGCCGATGAACATCTTGCGATAGGAGAGCGCGCCCGAGATCACGTCCTCGATGATCGGATGCGAGGCGCCGACCCGGTCCGCCGCATCGCGCATCGCCAGGAACAGGCCGCGATCGAGATTGCTGCCATAGAGCCGCGCTTCGGCGAAGCGATCGAACAGCGCGTTGGTGTTGGAGGCCTGATCAGGATTGCGCGCCGCCAGTTCGGCGATCGTCATCGGCTCCAGCACGCTGAGCGACAGGCGCGGGAACCAGTGGCGCGGCGCCTTGTCGGCCGGCGTCAGTGACACCGGCAGGTCGCGCGCGCCGGCGACGAAGATCGGCACGATGCGCGCGTCGGCCTGCATGGCGATGCGGGTGATGGCGCGGAACAGCCGGAACGACTTGACGTCGGGCTCGACCGTGTCGGGCAGGTAGACGGCAAGCCGGCCCTTGCCTTTCAGCACGCGCACCAGACGGCGGCTGACGAAGACATGCTCGGCGTTGAAAGCAATGGTGCGGCCAAGCTCGCGCCACGGCTCCAGCCAGGGCGAGCGCGCGGAGGCCTCGTCCAGGATGTGCAGCGTGTCGTCCGGGAGCAGCGACAGCATCAGCGCCGGCTCGATGCGCGACTGATGCGAGACGACATAGATGACCGGCGTCCGTGCGTTGCGGGCAATGCGGATGCGGTTGTCGGCAACGCGGTAGGCAAGCTTGAACGGCACATAGAGCAGCGCCTGGGTGAAGCGCAGGTCGAGCCGGAATGTTTCGATCACCGCGATCAGCAGCCAGGCAAAGACAAGGCCCGCAAGCAGCGCCAGTGTCAGCATCATGCCGCTCTCTCCCAACGTCCTCCAGGGCGCGGTTCTTGGCGACCGCTTCGGTGGCAGAGGGTAGCGGAAGTGGGGGCGGCGTCAATGTGGGGAGCGCAGGCGCTCTCCTTCTCCCCTTGGGGGAGAAGGTGGATCGGCGCGTAGCGCCGAGACGGATGAGGGGTGTTGGAAGAAATGAGGCGCTGGAAAGTTCAATGCTTTTAGGTATTTAAACCTGCGACGTCTCACTCCGTCCAACACCCCCCATCCGACCGAGCTTCGCTCGGCCACCTTCTCCACAAGGGGGCCCACAAGGGGAGAAGGGAGCGCCGGTGCTACGCCGCCTTCAACCTTCCGCTGATGAACCGGAACTCTTGGCTCTTGCCGCCGAAGCCGTACGCTGCGGCCGGCACCTCATGGACCAGGGCATAGCTTTCCACATGCACGCCGCCGAGCAGGCGGCCGAAGGCTTCGAAGATCGCCTTGAGATAGGCTTCGAGTTCGAGCTTGGTGTTGGTGCCGTCGACCACCTTGATGTCGAGCCAGAAGGTGTTCGTCCCGTGCTCGGCCAGCGACTTGCCGCCGGCGAACCAGTGCTGCGGCTCGATATAGCTGACCGCGACCGCGGTGATGGTCGGGTCCTTGCGCAGATGCGTCGCCGTAATCTCAGTGATGTCCTTCGCGATCGTGGCGGAAAGCTTTGCGTCCGGCTTGCCGGTGACGCTGACATTGATGATCGGCATTTTTCTCTCCTTCGTTTGGGCGGCCTCGCGCCCGTCGATGGAAGGACCATGGCATCATCTATGCATCAGAAAAATCGAATTGTTTTTGACAAACAGTTCGATAATGTCGAAGTATGGAAACGCTCGATCCCGACCTGCTCAGGACCTTCCTCGCCTTCGTCGACGGCGGCTCGCTGGCCAGGGCGGCGTCGGCCATCGGCCGCTCGCCCTCGGCGGTCACCGCGCAGATGCAGCGGTTGGAGGAGATCGTCGGCGAGCCGCTGCTTAGCCCCCAGGGCAGGGGACGCAGCCTGACGCCGGCCGGTGAGGACCTCGTCGGCCATGCGCGGCGTATCCTTGCCGTCCACACCGAGGCCTGGCTGGCCCTGAAAGGGGCGCGCGCCGGCGGCCGCATCGCCATCGGCACCACGCAGGATTTTGCCGATCATGGCCTGCCGGACCTGCTCAGGGCCTTTGCCGGCAGCCATCCGCGTGTGCGGATCGAATTGCGCGTCGGCCGCTCCCTGGAACTCGGGTCCGCGCTGCAGGCAGGCCAACTGGACCTCGCGATCACCATGCGCCATGCCGCATCGCCGGATGAAGCGGCTCTGATCAGCGAGCCGATGCTCTGGCTCTGCTCGGAAAAAGGGTTGGCGACGCGGCAAGAAATGGTGCCGCTGGCGCTGCTCGATCCTTATTGCGGCTTCAGGGAAGCTGCGCTCAATGCGCTCGATGCCGCCGGCCGCCGCTATCGCCTCGCCGCCGGCAGCGCCAGCCTTGCCGGCCTGCGCACCGCGGTCAATGCCGGCATCGCGCTGACGCCGCGAACCCGGCGTTTCGCCCATTCCGGCATCGTCGAGGCGTCTCCCGATCTCGACCTCCCGCCGTTGCCGATAGCCGACTTCGCCATCCGGCTCGGTCGCGAGGCCGGTCGGCCGGCGCGGGATCTGGCTGAGCTTCTCGGCAGCGGCCTGGCGTTGCCGTCCTGAAAGCCGCTACGCACTCTCCCTTGGGACGCCCAAAGAAAAAGCCGACCTTTTTGCAGGTCGGCTTCTAGTCGGACGGGTCGAGGGGTTTGGGGGGACTTGGGGGGTGACCCGTCGACCTAACAATGCCTGAGTCGGATGATGGTTCCGTGACCGTGAAAATAATTTAGGAACGCGCCGATTTCGCCTTCATCCAGTCGCGTCCGGCATGCGCGAAAACCGCGCAAAGCACGATCGCCCCGCCGATGATGCTGGCGATCGGCGGGATCTCGCCGAGGAACAGCAAGGCAAACAGTATGGCGAACGGCACTTCGGCCGAGCCAAGCAGGCCGGATTCGGCGGCAGGGATGAGCCGCGAGCCTTCGGTCCACAGGATCGAGGCCAGCGCGAAGGAGCAGCCGAAAGTGGCCAGCAGCACCACGTCGCGGGTCGAGACGGCCAGCGGATCGGTGACGAACCAGCCGAGCACGAAGAGCAGGAAGGCGGACACCGCGCCGGCCCAGACGACGGGCGAGTCGCGGAAGGCGCGTACCATGATCATGTAGAGGGCGCTGCCGGCGGTCATCAAAAGCGCCAGCCCGTCGCCGAACAGGTGGCCGCTGCCAAGGCCGCCGCCCACCATGATGGCCACGCCGCAAAGCGATACGGCCGCCGCCAGCATCGTCTGCAGCCGGAACTTTTCCCGCACCAGCAGGAAGGCAAGCAGCGCCGCGATGAAGGGCGAGGTCGCGTAGATGACCGCGACATTGGCGACATAGGTGAACTTGAAGGCCGAGATGAAGGCGATGCTTGCCGCGGCACCTTCGACCGCCAGCAGCCAGCCGCGCCAGCCGAGCCTGAGACTCTCGCGCCCGCCCGAGCGGCGCCACAGCACATAAAGGGTGATCAGGATCGAGCCGAAGAAGCCGCGCCAGCAGGTGATGGTGAGCGGATCGGCATGAATCGACTTGGTCAGCACGCCGGTCAGCGCGAAGGCGACGGCGGAAGCCGACACAAGGATGATGCCGAGCGTCCGCTCGGCCGCAGGATCGGCTGCAACATTCTCGAGTTTCTCCGGTACCTCGAGCGTATCGGTCATGACACCAGACTATTTCGTTGCTGCTGACAACATTCTGTCATGAGCCCTATACCCGTTTGCGGAAATGCTCGTTGCCGACGATCAGCAGGCCGGCGCCGATGATCAAAGCCGCCCCCATGAACACTTCCGCGCGCGGCACGTCGCCCCAAATGGCGAAACCCAGCGCGAAGGCCCAGACCAGCGAGGTGTACTCGAACGGCGCCACGATCGATACCGGCGCTCGTTTCATGCCCTCGAACAGCATGAACTGCGCGACGCCGCCGAGCGCGCCGACGCTGGCGAGAAGCATGAGCTGCAGCCCGTCGGGGATCTGCCACCAGATCAGCGCCGGTACTGCCGAGAACAGCAGGAAGTAGAAATTGTTGAGCACCAGCTGGATCATGGTGCGTTCCTGCATCGCCGTCTTGCGCAACAGCACCACCGCAATGCCCCACAACACGGCCGCCGCCAGCACCAGAAGCACCGGCAGCGAGAGACCCAGACGCGTCGGATCGCAGGCGATGAAGACGCCGGCGAAGCCGATGAACACCGCTACCCAGCGCAAAAGCGGCACGGTCTCGCCCAGGATCAGCACGGAGAGCACGGTGACGATGATCGGCGCGGCGTAATAGATGGTGGTAAGTTCGGCGAGCTGCAGCGAGCGCGCGGCATTGTAGTAGCAGAGCCAGGCGGCGAGCGTGAAGGCGCTGCGCACCAGCATCGGCTTGACGATCGGCGAACTGGCGGTGTCGGCGAACAGCTTCCGTCCGCCGATCGCGCCGCAGGCGACGAGCACGGTGATCGAGCGGAAGAACATGATCTGCCACACGCTCATGCCGACGACGAGCAGCTTTATCGAGGCATCCTGCGCCGAAAACAGGAAATAAGCGGCGGCGGTGAACAGGATGCCGGCCAGCACCCTTTCGCGGCTTTCGAGGATGACGACGTCGGCCATGCGGTCCGGCTGGGTTCGCGTAAGGGCGGTCCCGCCCCATCGGATCCGCTGCCGCCAGCTATACGGGCGAAAGCGTTCGCGACGCTGTTCCAGCGCGGCGCTTGCGTTGGGGCAGGGCTCGGGGGGCGAACTGGCAAGGCGGGGTCAGGCGCTCACTGCGTCGCCTGGTAGAGTTCCGACGCGGCCTCTTTCAGTGCACGCCTTCCGTCCGGCCTCAGATACATCATGTGGCCCCCCTCGACGACGTCGAGGCGGATCGGCTTGGCGCCGGCGAGCGAGGGGATCTGGTTCACCAGATAGCGCGTGGCGAGATAGGGCGTGACGAGGTCGGTGTAGCCATTGACGATGACGACGCCGAGCGACGGGTTGAGCGAGCGCGCGCGCTGCAGGTCGTCCATCACTCCGGCATAGCCTTGTCCCGAGGTGCCGTAGTCCCAGTTGTGGCTGATCTCGCCATTGAGCAGCCGGTAGCTGACATCGGTGCGATAGTTCAGCTCGTCGCGCGCATAGGCGACGAAGGCCGAGGTCAGCACCGGCACGCTGCGGTCGAGCACCGGGTCGGGCCCCTCGATGCGCGCGCTTTCAGGCGCAACATCGGCAGTACTGACCATGGCATCATAGGGGCTAAGCACTTTACCCTTGGCGCGCTGGAACTCGCGGGCGAACAGGCCGGTCGGGACACGGGCGAAATTGCGCTCGACGAGGTCGAGCGGCAGGCCGGTGATCTCCGCCACGCGCCCGCTGGCGAGCTTGCCGCCCTGCTCCAGCCCGCTGTTGAGCGCCGTCAGATAATCGCCAAGCGCGTAGCGCTCGACATCGGCCAGCCTGTCGCGCAGCGCCTCGCCGTCGACGCCGTCGGCCTTCAGCCGAGCCGCGGCCAAAGAGGGCAGTTCCAGCGCCCAGTGCAACTGGTCGAACTGGTCCGGCCGCACCAGCATGAACTCCAGCGCCGGCGAAATCAGCACGATGCCGCTGGGGCTCAAGCCGACGTCCTCTTGCAGCGTCCTGGCAAGCAGCGCGGCGCGGAAGCCGCCATAGCTTTCGCCGGCGAGGAAGAGCGGCGAAGCGGTGCGGCCGTTCTGCGCCAGATAGAGCCGGATGAAGGCGCCGACCGCGCTGGCGTCCTGGTCGACGCCCCAGAACGCCTTCGTGTCCTGGCCCGGCGCCTCGCGGCTGTAGCCGGTGCCGACCGGATCGACGAAGACGAGATCGGTCATGTCGAGCCAGCTGTCGGGATTGTCGATCAGCTTTTGCGGCGGCGGCAGGAATTCGCCATCGGCCGCGGTCGCGACGATGCGCGGGCCGAGCGCGCCGAGATGCAGGTAGGCCGATGCCGCGCCCGGCCCGCCGTTGAAGACGAAGGTGATGGGCCGCTCCTTCGCCGGGGCGGGCGACTGCTGTGTGTAGGCGACGTAGAAGATTTCCGCCGTGACCTCGCCCTTGCCGGATAAGAGCGACAGCGTGCCGGCCTTGGCCTGGTAATCGAGCTTGCGCCCGCCGAGCGTGACCGAATGCTCGGTCACCTGCGGCTGCGGCAGAAGCGACAGCACGCCGCCGGCCGGTGCCGGCCGTTCGGGAGTTTCGGCGAGGGCTGGCTGCGCGAAGGCGGCAAGGGTTACGAGGATGAGGGGGATGAGTTTCAGCTTGGACCGCATGAGGCCTCCGCAGGAACGACCTCCGCAAAGGTATGGCCCGGGCGGCCGAAGTCAAAGGGATACTCTGAAGCTGCCGATCCCCCTTGCGGGGGAGATGCCCGGCAGGGCAGAGGGGGGTGCTGTCCCGCCGGCCTGTCAATTGCTCACAGCCGAAACTGTGGAGGAAAGCCGAGCGTACGAAACGTCGCCTGCGTTGGCGATCCTTCACACCCCCCTCTGTCCTGCCGGACATCTCCCCCGCAAGGGGGAGATTGGCGGTTTCGCCGCCGGCTCTCCCTTCCAACGTTGGTCCCGCCGCCTTCCAACTATTCGAAGAAGCTACCGTTCGGCAGCGAAGTCGGGCTCCCCAAACGCCCTCTCCAGCGCCGCCACATCGATCTTCACCATCCCAAGCATCGCCTCCGTTGCGCGCTTGGCGCGCTCGCGGTCGGGATGCGCGGCCATGTCGCCGAGGATTTTTGGCACGATCTGCCACGACAGGCCCCAGCGGTCCTTCAGCCAGCCGCATTGCTCGGGCTTGCCGCCATTGTCGAGAAAGGCGTTCCAGATGCGGTCGATCTCGGCCTGGCTCTCCAGTTCGACCAGGATCGAGAAGGAATGGTTGAATGGGTCGAGCGGACCGGCTTCGAGCGCGATGAAATTCTGGTCGTCGAGCACGAACTCGATGATCTTGACGCTGCCGGCGGGGCCGCTCGGATTGTCCGCCGCCACGTCCGTCATACGGCCGATCGCCGAGTTGGGAATGGTGGCGACGTAGAATTCCGCCGCCTGCCGCGCGTCCTTTTCGAACCACAGATGCGAGGTCACCTTGGCCATGCTGGATCTCCTTCCTGTCTGACAACGACCGAAGGACGTTCGGGTTTCGCCCCATCCGACAGCGAATTCTTTGCGCATGGCGCCACCGGCTGGCATAGCGTTGCTTCGCGCCGGCGGAAGAGAGTGTTATCAGCTTTGGAAAGCCATCGAACCGGGAATAAGAAAAATGGATGCAACCGCGCTCAAGGCCATGCAGGCGCCGCTGAAGGAGGCCTATCGCGACGATGCCGCGCGGGCACTGATCACGCTCAGGGCGCGCGGAACGCTCGACGACCAGTCGATTGCCTGCAAGGTCGAGACGGGCAGGGCGCTTGCCGTGGCGGGGCTCCATCCGGCCACCGGCGGCTCGGGGCTTGAGCTCTGCTCGGGCGACATGCTGCTCGAAGCGCTGGTCGCCTGCGCCGGCGTGACGCTGAAGGCGGTGGCGACGGCGCTGGAGTTCAAGCTCGGCAATGCTGCAGTCGAGGCCGAAGGCGACCTCGATTTTCGCGGCACGCTCGGCGTCGCCCGTGATGCACGGGTAGGTTTTCGGGAGATCCGCTTGAAGTTCAATCTCGACACGGACGAGCCGCAGGAGCGCATCGATTCGCTGCTAAAACTCACCGAGCGCTATTGCGTGGTGTTCCAGACGATCAACAACAAGCCGGCGTTGACGGTGAGCGCGAGCTAGTCTCCCCCCTCGAGGGGGAGATGTCGCCGAAGGCGACAGAGGGGGTCGTCTCACGTAGATCGCCAGCGTCGTCTGTCGTCGGAAGGGGTTGGCGCTTCACGCGCGGCGACCCCCTCTGGCCGCTTCGCGGCCATCTCCCCCTCGAGGGGGGAGATTAGCTGCTTTACTGCGCCGAAGGCTCCTCCGCATCCCCCTCGTCGGAGAACGGCGAAGCGCTCGGCACGCATTGCACGGCCCAACCCTGCGGTGTCGGCTGCTTCTGATATTCGGTGATGGCGTTGGTGCACTGTTCGCGGGTGTCGAAGGTGCTGGGCAGCACCACCATGCCGCCTTGCGGGCCGGCGATCACCAGATACCAGACCAACGCTACGCTGGGAGTGGCAGCCATGGAAATTCCTCTTTGCTGGATGTGGGAGTCGGATCGATCCTAGCAACTCCCCTCAGATGGCGAAAGCAGGGCGGCGGAACACGCTTCCGCTGCACCGTTCACAGACCCGTGAATGGGGCCTTCACCTAAAGCAACTCCAGAAAAAGTTTGAGACGATTTTCCGGTCAGGAATTGCGTCAAAACATGAAGATAGATCGGTTTGTCGTTTCGGTGAAACGACGAACCGATCTAGCGCGCTCACTCGACCGCGAAGCAGTAGAACAGGCCGTCGCCGCCGGTGCCCTTCAGCGCCTCCTGGCTGCAGCCGCCGCGCGAGGCATGAGAGGAATTCCACGATTTCGCCGCTGCCGAATCGTCCAGCCCTGTGCGGTCGTGATGGCCCATCATCGCCACCCCTTCCGCGCCGCTCATCGTCCAGTCGCCGCAGGTCTGGTCGGCGATCTTCGTGCCGTCGGGTTTCGAGCCGGTCAGCATGTCATGCCGGTTGGGCTTGTCGCCGCGGCCGTTGACCATTTCGCCTTTTTCGGTCAGCGCCGTCTGCTTGGTGATGCCGTTGGCGTCGCCATGCAGCGAGGCGACATCGTCGGCGATCTTCTCGCCCTTGGCGTTGAACCAAGGGCCCTTGCCGATGCGGTCGCGCGCATCCTCAGCGCTGGAGGAGAGATAAGCGTGCCAGGTCTTGCCGGTGACGCCGGCCGCTTCCGCGAGCGAAGCGCAATGCGCGTCAGCCCCCTTCAGGCCGCCGAGTTCGGCGCCCTTGCCGGAGCCGACGCTGGTGACGAAGAAACTCATCTTGGCGTCTTGCGACAGCGCCGCGCCTGCCATGGCGGCGAGTGCGACGGCAGTGGCGGTGGCGGCAACGAGAAGAAGTCTGCGCATGTCGGTCCTCCGGTTTCGAATGTTCTACATTCGAAGAACGTTGCCGGAGGCCTGTTTAATCCGTCCTGAGGCGGGTTTATTCCGGCTGCCGGTAGGCGACGAAGCGGTTGTGCTTGGCCTGGAAGATCAGCCCGGTTTCCTTCAGCGTCGGGCTCGCCAGCGGCGCGATGCGCCTGGCGATCTCGGAGGGATGCGGCAGCGTTTCGGGATCCTCGCCGGGCATGGCCTGCCCGCGCATCGCGGTCCGGGTGGCGCCCGGATCGGCGGCATTGACCCTGAGCGGCAGGCTCTCGGTCTCATGCGCCCAGGAGCGCATCATCGTCTCGACGGCCGCCTTGGACGCTGCGTAAGGCGCCCAGAAGGCGCGCGCCGAATGCGCAGCGTTCGAGGACATGATGATCGCACGGCCGGCATCGGAGAGCCTCAGCAGCGGATCGACCGAGCGGATCAGCCGCCAGGTCGCGGTGACGTTTATGGTCATCACCTTCTCGAAGGTTTTTGCCTCGACATGGCCGATCGGCGAGATCACGCCGAGGATGCCGGCATTTGCCACCAATATGTCGAGCTTGCCCCAACGTTCGTGGATCGCGCCGCCCAGCCGGTCGATGCCGGCCATGTCGGTGAGGTCGAGGGGCACCAGCGTCGCCTGTCCGCGGCCATCGGCCTTGATCTGGTCGTCGAGCTCTTCCAGCCCGCCCACGGTGCGGGCAACGGCAACCACATGCGCGCCGGCGGCGGCCAGTTCCCTGGCGATGAAATAGCCGATGCCGCGCGAGGCGCCGGTAACGACCGCCACGCGGCCGGAGAGGTCGAGGGTCATGCGAAAGCTTCCATAGGATAGGCGCGAGACACCCCCCTCTGCCCTGCCGGGCATCTCCCCCTCAAGGGGGGAGATTGGATTTCACCAAAGCTGGCGCTTGCTCTGCAGCCTTGGCGATTGGCGAAAGCCACACGTTCAGCCGATCTCCCCCTTGAGGGGGAGATGTCCGGCAGGACAGAGGGGGGTAACTTGGCGAATACAATGGTGGTCTGACAGCCTACGACCCACTCGACGCCAGCAGCGACAGCGTGCGCACATTGTCGTGGCCTTCGAAGTCGAGCAGGCGGGTGGGGTACTGTCCAGTGAAGCAGGCGTCGCAGAACTGCGGCTGGTCGCTGTCCCGGCGCGCCTCGCCGACGGCGCGGTAAAGCCCATCGATCGACAGGAAGCCGAGCGAATCGACGCGGATGAACTCGGCCATCTCCTCGACCGACATGCGCGATGCGAGCAGTTTCGACTTCTCCGGCGTGTCGACGCCGTAGAAGCAGGAAGCGCTGGTCGGCGGCGAGGCGATGCGCATATGCACTTCCTTGGCGCCGGCGTCGCGCACCATCTGCACGATCTTCTGGCTGGTGGTGCCGCGCACGATGGAATCGTCGACCAGCACCACGCGCTTGCCTTCGATCATGCGGCGGTTGGCGTTGTGCTTGAGCTTGACGCCCATGTGGCGGATGGAATCGCCCGGTTGGATGAAGGTGCGGCCGACATAGTGGTTGCGGATGATGCCGAGCTCGAAGGGAATGCCCGCGGCCTGGGAAAAGCCGATCGCGGCCGGCGTGCCCGAATCCGGCACCGGCACGACGATGTCGGCCTCGACCGGATTTTCCTGCGCCAGCTCCGCGCCGATGCGCTTGCGCACCTCATAGACGTTGCGGCCCTCGACCGAGGAATCCGGCCGGGCGAAATAAACATATTCGAAAATGCAGAAGCGGGTCTTCTGCGGCTCGAACGGGAACAGGCTCTCGATGCCTTTGGAGGTGACGACCACCATCTCGCCGGGCTTGATGTCGCGCACGAAACGGGCGCCGATGATGTCGAGGGCGCAGGTCTCGGAAGCGAGGATCCAGGCGCCGTCGAGGTCGCCGAGCACCAGCGGACGGATGCCGAGCGGATCGCGGCAGCCGATCATCTTCTTGGCCGTCAACGCAACCAGCGAGAAGGCGCCCTCGACCTGGCGTATCGCGTCGATGAAGCGCGAGTTGAGATCGCGTTCCTTGCTGGTCGCGACCAGATGCAGCAGCGTCTCGGTGTCGGAGGTGGAGGAGAAGATCGAGCCCTGCTTCTGCAGCACGCGCTGCACGGTGAGCGCATTGGTGAGATTGCCGTTATGGGCGACCGCCAGGCCGCCCTCGGCAAGCTCGGCGAAGAAGGGCTGGACATTGCGAAGGCCGGCGCCGCCGGTCGTGGCGTATCGCGTGTGGCCAATGGCGCGATTGCCCTGCAGGCGGTCGATGACGTTCTGCTTGGTGAAGGTGTCGCCGATCAGGCCGACATGGCGCTCGACGTGGAACTGCGTGCCGTCATAGGAGACGATGCCGGCGGCTTCCTGGCCGCGATGCTGCAAGGCGTGAAGGCCGAGCGTGACGATGGCCGCGGCGTCCTGCCGGCCGAAAATACCGAACACGCCGCACTCGTCGTGGAAATGATCGTCGGCCTCGGCGGAAAGCACGTCGTCTGCGTCTGCCTTCGAAACTGCCATGTGGGGCTCAAGCTCCGCTAAAATCGCCATATAAGGCGATCGCTCGTCGAAAGCAACGCACGCCGTCCAGCATTCACAAAATGCCTCAGGCCAGCGCTGGCCTGGACTCAGTTTGCCGGCGCTGGAGCAGGAGCGGGTGCGGGTGCCGGAGCGGGGGCAGGGGTCGGCTCGTTGTCGGCCGGAGCCTCGCCTTCGCTGTCGTCGGGTGCCGGTGCGTTGTCCTCGCCGGCGGCCGGCGGTTCGGCCGCGGGCTGGTCGGTGGTCGCCGGCGCCTCGGTCGTGGCCGTGCCCTTATGCGTATATTTGTTGACCAGCTCTTCCGTGTTCTCGGGCAGCACGCTTTCGAGCTTGGCGCCGATCGTCTCGAGCAGCGGTCGCGATTTGGCGTTGGCGATCCAGGCGGGCGCCTTGGCGCCGGCCAGCCAGTTGAAGAACAAAAGCGCCACCGCGACGACCAGGACGCCGCGCGCGGCGCCGTAGAGGAAGCCAAGCGTGCGGTCGAGCGCGCCGATGCGCGAATCGATGATCCAGTCGGCGATCTTCATGGTGATCACCGAAACGACGATCAGCGCGATGACGAAGACGATCCCGGCCGCCGCGGCCATGGCGATCTTGTCGTTGTCGACATAGGGCTGAACGTAGGGCAGGACCGGCTTGTAGAAGAAGAACGCCGCCGCCGCCGCCGCTGCCCAGGACACCACCGACAGCACCTCGCGGGAAAAGCCGCGCACCATGGCAAGCATTGCGGAGACCAGGGTGAAGCCGACGAGAATTCCGTCAAGCAGCGTAATCGGCATGTCTTTCGCCCCACATCATGAGCCGTATCACTCCCCCTCGTCGGCGCGGCTGCGCCGCGAGCCGGCTATGCGCGCCACGAGGTCGGAAAGCTCGGTGGGCTGGAAAGCGCCGGCCGCGATTCCCCCGGCCCCATTACCGCCAACGACTTCCTCGCTGCCGAGCGGCAGCACCGCGCTTCCGAAACCCAGCTTTTCGGCCTCCTTGAGGCGCTGCTGCGCATGCGCAACCGGCCTCACAGCGCCCGAAAGGCTGATTTCGCCGAAATAGACGCAATCGGCGGGAAGGGCAAGACCGGTGAGCGACGAAACCAGCGCCGCGGCGACCGCGAGGTCGGCCGCCGGCTCCGAGATGCGATAGCCGCCGGCGACGTTGAGATAGACATCGTGCTGGCCGAAACGGACACCGCAATGCGCTTCCAGCACCGCCAGCACCATCGAGAGCCGGGCGCCGTCCCAGCCGACGACGGCGCGGCGCGGCGTGCCGAGCGAGGAGGGCGCCACAAGCGCCTGGATCTCGACCAACACCGGCCTCGTCCCTTCCATGCCCGCGAAAACCGCGGCGCCCGGCGATTTCGCATGCCGCTCGCCGAGGAACAGCTCGGACGGATTGGCGACCTCGCGCAGGCCCTTGTCCGACATCTCGAAGACGCCGATCTCGTCGGTCGGCCCGAAACGGTTCTTCACCGTGCGCAGGATGCGGAAGTGATGGTTGCCCTCGCCCTCGAAATAGAGCACGCCGTCGACCATGTGCTCGACGACGCGCGGGCCGGCGATCTGGCCTTCCTTGGTGACGTGGCCGACGAGCACGATCGCAGCACCCGTGGATTTCGCGTAGCGGATCATCGCCTGGGCGGCGGCGCGCACCTGGGTGACGGTGCCAGGCGCCGAATCGGCAAGGTCGGTCCACAGCGTCTGGATGGAATCGAGGATCACGAGGTCCGGCCGCTTGCCGTCGGCTATCGTCGCGAGGATGTCCTCGACATTGGTCTCCGCCGCGAGCTCGACCGGCGTCGAGGCGACGCCAAGACGCTGGGCTCTCAGCCTGATCTGCGCGACCGCTTCCTCGCCCGAGACATAGACGATGCGGTGGCCTTTCGAAGCGAGTGCTGCCGCTGCTTGCGTCAGCAGCGTCGACTTGCCGATGCCCGGATCGCCGCCGACCAGAAGCGCCGAGCCGCGCACGAAGCCGCCGCCGGTGGCGCGGTCGAGCTCGCCGATGCCCGACACGATGCGCGGCGCATCCTCGATATCGCCGGACAGGCTGGTCAACACCACCGCGCGGCCCTTGCGGGCATTGCGGGTGTTGGCCGGCCCCGAGCCGATGCCGCCGGCCGTGCCTTCCTCGACCAGCGTGTTCCACTCGCCGCAGGCATCGCATTTGCCGGCCCAGCGCTGATGCACCGAGCCGCAATTCTGGCAGATGAACTGGACGCGCGATTTGGCCATTAGGCGCGGCCTGCGACAATTGGATAGGTCGGCGGGACAGCACCCCCCTCTGTCCTGCCGGACATCTCCCCCTCAAGGGGGGAGATCAGCAGCTTCGCCGACAGCGCCCACCTTGCAACGTCGGTGATTGGCGAAAGCCAAAGCGACATCCAATCTCCCCCCTTGAGGGGGAGATGTCCGGTAGGACAGAGGGGGGCGCGAAGGAATGAGGCGTTTACCAAGAGCTACTCAAACCTTTCCGGCAGATGATGCTCTTCCGCCAGGTCGGAGAATCGCGTGAACTCGCCGTGGAAGGCGAGGCTGACGGTTCCCGTCGGCCCGTGGCGCTGCTTGGCCACGATGCACTCGGCCTTGCCGCGCGCCTCGTTCATCTCGTTTTCCCACTTGATGTACTCGTCGGTGCCGAGCTTCGGCTCGCGGTTCTTGAGGTAGTATTCCTCGCGGTAGACGAACAGCACCACGTCGGCGTCCTGCTCGATGGAGCCGGATTCACGCAGGTCCGAGAGCTGCGGGCGCTTGTCGTCGCGGCTTTCGACCTGACGCGACAGCTGCGACAGCGCGATGATCGGCACGCCGAGCTCCTTGGCGAGCGCTTTCAGGCCGGTGGTGATCTCGGTGATTTCCTGCACGCGGTTCTGCGAGGCCCTGGCGCTCGATCCCTGCATCAGCTGGATATAGTCGATGACGATGAGGTCGAGGCCGCGCTGGCGCTTCAGCCGCCGCGCCCGGGCGGAGAGCTGCGCGATCGAGATACCGCCGGTCTGGTCGATGAACAACGGGATCTTCTGCATCGTCTGCGAGCAGGCGACCAGCTTCTCGAAGTCCATCTCGGAGATTTCGCCGCGGCGGATCTTCGATGACGAGATTTCGGTCTGCTCGGAGATGATGCGGGTGGCGAGCTGTTCCGACGACATTTCCAGCGAGAAGAAGCCGACGACGCCGCCATTGGCGGCCTTGAACGAACCGTCGGCCTGCTGCGCCGGCACATAGGCCTCGGCGATGTTGAAGGCGATGTTGGTGGCCAAAGAGGTCTTGCCCATGCCGGGGCGTCCGGCAAGCACGATCAGGTCGGAAGGCTGCAGGCCGCCCATGCGGCGGTCGAGGTCGCGCAGGCCCGTGGCGATGCCCGACAGATGGCCGTCGCGCATATAGGCGGCATTGGCCATGTCGACGGCGGTCTTGACCGCATCGTTGAAGCTTTCGAAGCCGCCGTCGTAGCGGCCTGTTTCCGCCAACTCGAAAAGGCGCCGCTCGGCGTCCTCGATCTGGTCGGAGGGCGACATGTCGACCGGCGCGTCATAGGCGATGTTGACCATGTCCTCGCCGACGGTGATCAGCGCCCGGCGCGTGGCGAGGTCGTAGATGGCGCGGCCGTAGTCAGTCGCATTGACGACGGTGACTGCTTCGACAGCAAGCCGCACGACATATTGCGCCACCGTCATGTCGCCGACCTTTTCTTCGGCGGGAAGGAACGTCTTCAGCGTGATCGGCGTCGCGATCTTGCCCATGCGGATGAGCTCGGCCGCGACCTCGAAGACCCGGCGGTGCAGCGGCTCGTAGAAATGCGCCGGCTTCAGGAAATCCGAGACACGGTAGAAAGCGTCGTTGTTGACGAGGATGGCGCCGAGCAGCGCCTGCTCGGCCTCGATGTTGTTCGGTGCCTCGCGATAGAGCGGTTGTTCCGCCACGCCGAGTTTCAGTGCCGCCTCTGCCATGATATCCCCGATTTCGATCCTGCCTCCTCGATATCAGAACGGGAAGATTCGGTGCTGACCTTTCTGCAACACTCCTCGGTCCAACCAGCTTGATGCCCAATGTTCACAGGAACGGAAAACCATCCACAGGACAGTATTCCGGTGGCCCGATTCCGGTTGACTCGGCAAGTCGTGATTCTTACGGGCAAGCCTGGAACGAAGCAAGAACAATTTTGACGGCCGATTGCCGTTGGGGAGACTCATAGCCGACCCGCTACGTCTGTTCGCGAATGATTTCGCAAGCAGTCGAGATTAGCCGAAACGCTGATCAAGTCGTCATCCACGGGCGGATCAAGGAGCGAAGCGGCGCGACGCAGACCCGTGGATGACGAAGTTCGGGCGCTTCGGCCAACTTCCAAAGTGTCGACGGTTCCAGCGCATCGACTGCGGGATCTCTCTAAACGTCATCGGCGTATGCCCTCAGCCCAGCGCATCGCCCCAGTCCGCCCGCCGCGCGGTCCTGAAAACGTCCCCGTCGCGCTTGCTGAACAGTTGCTCGCCGGCGCTGCCGTCCGGCTGGCAGAGTTTCAGCAGCACCTTGCCGGAGCCGCCTTTCGGCGGCGCGAGCACCCGTGCTGCGCGCGCCGGCGCCGGCTGCCGGCAGGCGGCGAGATAGATGAATTTCTCGTCCTCCCACGGCACGTCGGCTTCCTTGACCAGACGATGCAGGCGCGAGCGGGCGACGCGGCGCGCAAAGTGGCACCAGTCGGGTGGAACGAGCGGGCAGGGCGCCTCGTGCGGGCAAGGCGCCAGGACATGCGCGCCGGCTTCGGCAAGCTGCGATCGCGCGGCAAGAATGCGCTGCCAGCCGGCAGGCGTGCCGGGCTCGACGATGAGCAGCGTGTCGGCTGTCAGCCGCCAAAGCCGGTCGACGAGTTTCGGCAGCGAGGCAGGCACGATCTCGTCGAGCACATAGGCGGCGCTGACGAGGTCGGCGGGCTCGAGACCATCCAGGTCGATGGTGGCGTCGCCGGCGATCCATCTCGTCCGGGCGCCGACCCCGTCGGCGGCCAGCGACTGCCCGATCTTGCGCACCGCGGCACTCGCCTCGACCAGAACCGCCTGCTCGAGCTCCGGATATGCGTCAGCCGTGGCCCAAAGCATAGTGCCAGGTCCGGCGCCGATATCGAGCAGGCTCTTCGGCTGGAAGTCGTGGCGCGCTTCGGCCAATGCATCCAGGCTGGTGCGCACGGCGGCATAGGTGGCGGGCAGCCTGGTCGCCAGATAGGCCTTCACCGCGATCTCTTCGCCCATATGCAGTCGGCCGTCGCGCAGTTCGGCGCGGTAGCGTTCCGAAAGCGTGCGCGCGGCCTGCTTCAGTGTCGGCAGCGTCACCTTGTCGAGCAGGCTGTCGACGCCTTGCCGGAGCGGGGCTGGCAGTTCCACTTCAGGCTCCCCTTAGAACCGGATGATTTTAGGTCGAATCGATCTAAAATCATCCGGTTCCAAATCAAAGAGATAGAGCATGATGTCGTCCGAAAACCGCTTCACACTTTTCGGCATCATGCTCTGGGTGCGAGCAGGATGACCGAGGCGCCGACGATGCAGAGCATGGCGCCGCCGAGATCCCAGCGGTCGGGCCGCACGCCTTCCACCAGCCACAGCCAGGCGAGCGAGGCGGCGATATAGATGCCGCCATAGGCGGCATAGGCGCGGCCGGCGGCATTCGTCTCGACAAGCGCCAAAAGGTACCCGAACAGGGCGAGGGAGACGAGGCCGGGGATGAGCCATAGCGGCGACTTTTCCAGCCGCCACCAGGCCCAGAACGAAAAGCAGCCGGCGATTTCGGCAAGCGCAGCTGCGATGTAGATGGCGTAGGTCATAACCGAACCGGTAACGTTTGCCGGGACTTGTCACAAGACCTGGGCGGAGTTGCAAGGCTGGCTACGATGGCGGGGCAGCGCCCCCTCTGCCCGGCAGGGCAGAGGGGGGCGCGAAGGAACGCGGCGCTGCGTCGCTTCTCGATCGCGAAAGTTTCCTACTCCACCGCCTTGCGCCGCCGGGTGGGCTTGGCAGTGGCAGGCGCAGGCTCCTGGTGGCCCATGTCGCGCATTTCCAGCGCCTTCTCGCATTTGGCCATGTAGTCGCGCGCCATCGGCAGCGTATCGTTCTTCTTGGCGAGCTGGATCTGGAAGATGACCAGATCCTGCCAGCGGAAGGCGGCTTCCGAGGCTGCCAGGTAGAATTCCCACATGCGGCAGAAGCGCTCGTCATAGATCGCCTTGGCCTTGTCGCGGTTGGCGGCAAAGCGCATGCCCCAGTGCTTCAGCGTATCGGCGTAGTGAAGCCTCAGAATCTCAATGTCGGTAACGACGAGGCCGGACTTCTCGATCGCCGGCATCACTTCGGAAAGGGCCGGGACGTAGCCGCCCGGGAAGATGTATTTGCGGATGAAGGCGCTGGTCGCCCACGGCACGCCGGACCGGCCGATGGTATGGAGCAGCATCACGCCGTCGGGCTTCAGCAGCGTCGCCGACTTGTCGAAGAAGGTGCGGTAATGGTTGACCCCGACATGCTCGAACATGCCGACCGAGACGATGCGGTCGAAACGTTCGTTGAGCGCGCGATAGTCCTTGAGGTCGAAATGGACGCGATCCTGCAGGCCCGCCGCATGCGCGCGGTCGGTGGCGACGCCATGCTGCTCGGTGGATAGCGTCACACCCTGCACGTCGACGTCGAAAGCCTTGGCGAGATAGAGGCCGAGGCCGCCCCAGCCGGAGCCGATGTCGAGCACCGTCTGTCCGGGCTTCAGCCTCAGCTTGGCGGCGATATGGCGCTTCTTGGCGACCTGCGCTTCGTCCAGCGTCATGTCTGGCTGTTCGAAATAGGCGCAGGAATACTGCATGTCCTCGTCGAGGAAGAGCTTGTAGAGATCGCCGGAAAGATCGTAATGCCGCTGCACGTTGCGGCGCGCCCGTGCGGCGGTGTTGATCTGCTGCAGGCGGCGGAACGCGTGGCGCAGGCCCTCGATCGCCTTCGACCATGTCGCGTCGATGCCGCCGCTGCCCATGTTCTGGAAGGCGATGCGCATCACTCCAAGCACTCCACCCTCGAGGATGTCGAGCTCGCCGTCCATATAAGCCTCGGGTACGGCCAGCATCGGATCGAAGCTGATGGCGCGCTCGGCATGCGTGGTCTTGATGTGCATGTGCACAGGCTCGCCGCTGCCGTCGCCGAAAGTGACTGTCGAGCCCTTCGGCCCGGTCACCTTGAGGTTGCCGACCCGCACCAGGCGGTCGAGAATGCGCTTCAACAGAATATTCATGACCAAATGTCCCTCAAGCATCAGGCTGACTTCCGCGCATGGCCCGAAAACGGCACCGGTTTCGGGAGAGTCCTGCGCGAAAGCCACAGGCACTACGGCGTCATTCTGCGTCCAAAGGACGCGCGACGCTGTAGTCTGCCTCAAGATATAGGGGTTCGAAAAGTTCCATTTGGCATAAAAATGCCCGGGTCGTTTGCCCGGGCATTAGTCCAGAAATTCTGGAAGGCCTGTGAGCCGGAGCAGTGCTCCGGCCCGTCGATCAGCCCGTAGATCAGATCTTGTCGATCAGGCGTTGTCTTCGCCGCCTTCGAATTCGGCGTTCGGGTCGAAGAAGTTCTCCGGCCGGGCGTTGTCGTTGATGTCCTCGCCATAGATGGCTTCGGCCGTCGTCAGCATCTCGCCCTTGGCCTGGCGCTCCGCCTCTTCGGCCGAGCGGGCGACGTTGAGCGTGACGGTGACCTCGACTTCCGGATGCAGCGCGATCGCCACATTGGAGAGGCCGATGGTCTTGATCGGCTGGTTGAGCTCGATCTGGTTGCGGTTGACGCTGAAGCCTTCGGCGGTCAAAAGCTCGGCGATGTCGCGGGTCGACACCGAGCCGTAGAGCTGGCCGGTCTCGCCGGCTGAACGCACGACGATGAAGCTCTTGCCGTCGAGCTTCTCGGCGACCTGGCTGGCCTCCGACTTGCGCTCGAGGTTGCGGGCTTCGAGCTGGGCGCGCTGGCCCTCGAACTTCTTCTTGTTGGCTTCGTTGGCGCGCAGCGCCTTGCCCTGCGGCAGCAGGAAGTTGCGGGCGAACCCGTCCCTCACCTTGACGGTGTCGCCCATCTGGCCGAGGCGGGAAATGCGCTCGAGAAGAATGACTTCCATGGTTTCGTTCCTTCGGTTTGGCGCCATCCGGGATGACGTCGGATTCTTTGGAACAGGTCAGGAAGCAAAAGGGGCGTTGCCGCCGGTGTCGCTGTCCTGCCTGTCTGGCAGTTAGAGGTTTATGGCCTCAACTCGGGATTTGAACCTACCCTTTGCGGCGCCCGTCGCCGTGGGGTCGAAGCGGGCGGCAAGCCGCCCGCATCAGTATTTTCAGCTTAGCGGACCACGTAGGGCAGCAGGCCGAGGAAGCGGGCGCGCTTGATCGCCTTGGCGAGCTCGCGCTGCTTCTTCTGGCTGACGGCGGTGATGCGCGACGGCACGATCTTGCCGCGCTCGGAAATGTAGCGCTGCAGCAGACGCACGTCCTTGTAATCGATCTTCGGGGCATTGGCGCCGGAGAACGGGCAGGTCTTGCGGCGGCGATGGAACGGGCGCCGGGTCGGGATCTGGTTGATGTCGACCATTATTCTGCACCCCCTTCAACGTTTTCGCGCGGACGGCGCGGACCACGGTCGCCGCCGTCACGGTCGCCGAACGAACGCGGGCCGCGGTCGCCGCGGTCGCGGTCGCCGAACGAACGCGGGCCACGGTCGCGGTCGCCGAAGCCACCGCGCTCGGAGCGCTCTTCGCGCTTCTGCATCATCGCGGAAGCGCCTTCCTCATGCGCCTCGACCTTGACGGTGAGGAAACGCAGCACGTCTTCCGACAGGCCCATCTGGCGCTCCATTTCGTTGAGCGCGGCCGGCGGGCAGGTGATGTCCATCAGCGTGTAGTAAGCCTTCCGGTTCTTCTTGACCCGGTAGGTGAGGGACTTCAGTCCCCAGTTCTCGATCCGGCCGACCGACCCGCCATTGGCGGTGATGACGCCCTTGTACTGTTCGACAAGCGCATCGACCTGCTGCTGCGACAGGTCCTGCCGGGCAAGAAACACATGTTCGTAAAGAGCCATTATGTTTTACTGCCTTTCTTCGTTTCTCTCACCGGCCCTCGCGGCTAAGCCTCTGCAACTTGTCTGACCCGGTCGCGAAGGAGCGGGGAAGAAAGGAGCATCGCGAGACGGTCGAGAGCGGAGACACGGGAGGCCAAAAGCGCATCTGGCTTCATGACGTGGCTTTCGAAAAGCCACGGCCCTCCGTTCAGCCCCCAGCAAGGACCGGCAGATTGCGGGCGTCTATACAGCAATTCCCCAGGAAGGCAAGGCGCGACAGTCAGGATCGACGATTCCACGATGCCGCAGCCGGAAATCTCCGGCGCTCGCCGTTTGGTGACCGGCTCAGCTCGTATGGGCGACGAGCGGGGCCATCGTCTCGGGGAAGAAGTCAGGCGCGGTGTGGCGCTTGCCGAACATCATGTCGTACTGGATCAGCCGGAAATCGTTGATCGCCGGATCGATCTTCTTCTGCCTCGCCCAGTCGGGCGTCGCCTCGCCGGAGGGCGACAGCAGAAGGTTGCGGTCGACCACCCGATAGCGTTCGCGTAGCGCGCCGAGGAAGCCGGTATAGTAGGGATGCGTGATGCCAGCGGTTGTGAGGATATGGTAGGGCAGGAAGGCCGGGCTCACCGGGCCCAGGTTTTCCACCGGACCGGAGCGGTTCGACCAGATGATCAGCGGCGTGTCGTGGTGATCGAGCGCGGCTTCGGGGGTCGGCTCCCTGCGCGGCGCGACATTGTCCTTGAGGAAGCCGGTCTCGACATAGACGGGGCCGAGCGGCGGCAGATGGTCGCCGAAGAAGGCGATGATGGTCGGCCGCTCGCGCTTCTTTGCCCAGTCGATCAGGCGTTGCAGGCTGCGATCGGCATCGGCCGAGCCTTCGGCGTAAGAGAGCAGCGATTCCCGCGCCCAGGTGCTGATCGGCGCCTCGACCTTATGGGTCGGATTGTAATAGCGGTAGGGCTCATAGGGGCCGTGGTTCTGCAGGCTGACCGCGAACAGGAACACCGGCTGCTCGCTGGCATCGGCCTCGCGGATGATCTCGTCGGTCATCGCCGCGTCGGAGGCCAGCGGTCCGCGCTTTTCCATCGGCGGCAGCGTCTCTTCCGAGCGGAAGTCGTTGAAGCCGAAATCGGCATAGACGGCGCCGCGGTTCCAGAACCAGTTGGTGCCCGGATGGATGGCGCGCGCCCTATAACCTTCGCTCTTCAGGAAGGTCGCCAGCGACGGGGTCGGCGTGCGCACATATTGCTGGTAGGGGATCGAGCCCGCCGGCAGGAAGGCGTTGGAGAAGCCGGTCAGCGCTTCGAACTCGATATTGGCGGTCATGCCGCCGAATTCCGGCGAGAACATCGAGCCCGAGCGCAGCGCGCGCACCGTCGGGATCGGGTCGGGCTTGATGCTGACGCCGGGAAGCTCCATCGGATCCCAGAAGGATTCGCTCATCACCACGACTATGTCGGGCTTCTGATCGGGCACCGAGGCTGCAACCCCGGGACGCGCGATCGCGTCCATCGTCTTTTCGGAATAGCCGGGCGGCGCAGAGACATGCGCCATCGGCACGTTGAGCGCGAAGGCGAGCGCGAAGCCGTTGGAAGCGTAGTTCTCCTTCTGGTCCCACATGATCGGGATGATCTGCAGCCTGTCGCGCGTCCACGAGAAGGTGGCATAGTCCATGATCGAGACGAAGAAGGCGAGGAGCGGCACGGCCAGCGACAGCCGCGCCAGCCGTCCCTTGCGGCTGAGGATCGGCACGCGCCGGCGCCAGAGGCGCCAGCCATAGAAGAGCAGCGCCAGGCCGGCGACGATCGCCGCTGCAAGCAGCACGGCCGTCCAGGGCCGCTCGCGCACCAGAAGCGGCATCAGCGCCATGATCTGGCGCGCATAGAGGAAATCCGCCGGATAGAGCGGATCGCCGAGATAATGCGATTTCTGGTGGCCGACGAAGGCCAGCGCCAGCGTCATTGGCGCCACGATCATCAGGCTCTGATGGCTGCGGCCGAGTATGGCATCCAGCCCGATCAGCACCAGCGCGAAGATGATGATCGTGGTCCAGCCCGGCTTGAAGGGCTGCAGGAAGAAGTCCACCGTGCCGAAGAAGTCGCCGCGCACGATCCATTCGATGGCGAACACCAGAAGCGCGGCGGTAAGCAGGGTTGAGAGCCCGTAGCGTAGGGTCGGCCAGGGCCGCCCCGGCAGGTAGCCGGTGGACGGATCGTCTTCCAAAAATTGCGGCGCGGGTTTGGCCGCGCCTTTCCTGATCCTTGCCACGTCGCTTCCCCGGCCCATGCTACGCGTCTTCCACACGCGTCACGCCACTGTCATCGAAATGTCACGCAAAGCTAGCGCCTGTGGCGGAAATAAGAAGAGCCAGCAAACGATTCGTGAGCGGTTTTCATCAGGTGTGATCGCCAAAAAGCCTTTCGGAACAGGGACTCGGACCGGTTTTTCCTGCCGAAATGGGCTCGGAACGGGGGCCTGCGGGCTTGACTTGGCTGTCCGCCTTGCGTCAGAGGCAGGGAAAACCAGCCTCTGGAGACCTTGAAAATGGCCGTCGCATTTACCTTTCCGGGACAGGGCAGCCAGTCCGTCGGCATGGGCAAGGACCTCGCCGACGCTTTCCCCGAGGCGCGCCGCGTCTTCGAGGAAGTCGACGCCGCGCTTGGCGAAAAGCTGTCGAAACTGATCTGGGAAGGGCCGGAAGAGACGCTGACGCTGACCGCCAACGCCCAGCCGGCGCTGATGGCGGTGTCGCTGGCCGCGCTGAGGGCGCTGGAATCGCGCGGCTTTTCGCTGAAGGACAAGGTGTCTTACGTCGCCGGCCATTCGCTCGGCGAATATTCAGCCCTTGCTGCGGCGGGCTTCGTCTCGGTCGCCGATGCCGCGCGGCTGCTGCGCGTTCGCGGCAACGCCATGCAGGCGGCGGTGCCGGCGGGCGAGGGCGCCATGGCCGCCATCATCGGGCTCGAGCAGGCCGATGTCGAAGCCGCCTGCGCGGAAGCGGCACAAGGCTCCGCCAAAGGAGCGGTTTGCCAGATCGCCAACGACAATGGCGGCGGCCAGCTGGTAATCTCCGGCGCCAGGGCGGCCGTCGAGCTGGCGGCGAAGCTTTGCACCGAAAAGGGCGCCAAGCGGGCGCTGATGCTGCAGGTTTCGGCACCTTTCCATTCAGCGATGATGATGCCTGCCGCGGACGTCATGCGCGACGCGCTGGCCGGCGTGGCGAAAGCCGCTCCGGTGGTTCCTATCGTCTCCAACGTCACCGTCACCCCCACCAGCGATCCGGACGAGATCGCCCGCCGCCTGGTCGAGCAGGTGGTCGCGCGCGTGCGCTGGCGCGAGACGGTGGAATGGTTCGGCCAGAACGGCATCGCGACGCTTTACGAAGTCGGCGCCGGCAAGGTGCTGTCGGGCCTGGCGCGCCGCATCAACCGCGACATCGCGACCGGCACCATAGGCACAGCGGCCGAGGTCGAGGCGGCGCTAGCGGCGCTTGGGTGAGGAAATTCGAACGACAGGTGCGGCATGTCCACATCGAAGACTGGCAGGAGCAAGGCCCAGCGCTTGCGCGATTTCGACGAGTTTGAGGACTATCGCCTTGCATCCGAGGTTGCGGAACGGATCCGGCTTGGCGAAGAAGAGGTCCTGAAAACCGAAGATTTCTGGCATGGTTTGGACGATTTGACGTATACGGAACGGCGTTCGCCTGCGGCGCATTCGGAAAAACGAGGTTGAAAAAATGTTCGAACTGAACGGCCGGAAGGCGCTCGTCACCGGCGCATCGGGAGGCATCGGCGAGGCGATCGCCAGGGTGCTGCACAGCCAGGGCGCGATCGTCGGCCTGCACGGCACGCGTGTGGAGAAGCTGGAAGCGCTCGCCGGCGATCTCGGCGATCGGGTAAAACTGTTCCCGGCGGACCTGACCAACCGCGACGCGGTCAAGGCGCTCGGCCAGAAGGCCGAGGCCGACCTCGAAGGCGTCGACATCCTGGTCAACAACGCCGGCATCACCAAGGACGGCCTGTTCGTGCGCATGTCGGATGCCGACTGGGACCAGGTGCTCGAGGTGAACCTCACCGCCGTGTTCCGGCTCACGCGCGAGCTCACCCATCCGATGATGCGCCGCCGCCACGGCCGCATCATCAACATCACCTCCGTGGTAGGTGTCACCGGCAACCCAGGCCAGACCAATTACTGCGCCTCCAAGGCCGGCATGATCGGCTTTTCCAAGTCGCTGGCGCAGGAGATCGCTACCCGCAACATCACCGTCAACTGCGTCGCCCCGGGCTTCATCGAATCGGCCATGACCGACAAGCTCAACGACAAGCAGAAAGAGACCATCATGGCGGCGATTCCGACCAGGCGCATGGGCACCAGCGCCGAGGTCGCCTCGGCCGTCGCTTATCTCGCTTCCAATGAGGCGGCTTACGTCACCGGCCAGACCATCCACGTCAACGGCGGCATGGCGATGATCTAGGGTGTGTTGATATTCAGGTGATGCCGGCCTGCAAACGGTGGCTTTCTGCGCTTCCGGCCTTCGCCGGCCGAAGCATTCATGAGAGTGGCGTGGTAGTTAAGGCTACGGCCGGCGTAGGCCGGTGCTCACGGACCCGAATGCCCGCTCCGGTTCTCGAAAGCCACATTTTCAGCTCGGCCTGATCTGAATCTCAGCATACCTGACCGACCAAGGTCCAGCGGCTGTGAAAACAGCCATTTCGGCTTGGACGCCCGCCCTTTTTCGTGTAATGCGGCCGGCAACCCGGCGGTTCGGGCAAAAACCGGTCCTGTGGCGTTGCGTTTCCCACAAGACCATCTTTCAGCTTGATTAGCGGCATTCCGCCCGCTAACGAAGACAACACAACGTAAGACGAGGCCCCAAATGAGTGACACCGCAGAGCGCGTCAAGAAGATCGTCATCGAGCATCTCGGCGTCGATGCCGACAAAGTGACGGAGCAGGCGAGCTTCATCGACGATCTGGGCGCGGACAGCCTCGATACGGTCGAACTCGTCATGGCGTTCGAAGAAGAGTTCGGCGTCGAGATTCCGGACGACGCGGCCGAGACCATCCTCACCGTCGGCGACGCCGTGAAGTATATCGACAAGGCCTCGGCCTGAGGCTTTCCGCGGGAATCACCGGGGAGGACCTGCGATGAGGCGAGTCGTCGTCACGGGCCTTGGCCTGCTTTCGCCGTTCGGCATGGGCTTCGAGCATAGCTGGAAGGAATTGCTTTCCGGCCGCAGCGCCGCCCGCCGCGTCACCGAATTCGAGGTGGACGATCTTGCCTGCAAGATCGCCCACATCGTTCCGCGCGGTGACGGCTCCAACGGCACCTTCAATCCCGAGGCCGTGCTCGAGCCGAAGGAACTGCGCAAGATCGGCGACTTCATCCTCTACGGCATTGCGGCCGCCGACGAGGCGCTGGCCGATTCCGGCTGGAAGCCCGAGACGCATGAGGATCAGTGCGCCACGGGCGTGCTGATCGGTTCCGGCATCGGCGGCATCGACGGCATCGCCGAGAACGCGATGATCCTGAAGGAGCGCGGTCCGCGCCGCATCAGCCCCTTCTTCATCCCTGGACAGATCATCAACCTGGTCTCCGGCCAGGTTTCCATCCGGCATGGGCTGAAAGGCCCGAACCATGCGGTCGTCACCGCTTGCTCGACCGGCGCCCACGCCATCGGCGACGCCGCCCGGCTGATCATTTGGGGCGATGCCGACGTCATGGTAGCCGGTGGCGCCGAGGCGCCGGTCACTAGGCTCTCCATGGCAGGGTTCGCCGCGTGCCGTGCGCTCTCCACCGAACGCAACGACACGCCTGAGATCGCGTCACGTCCCTATGACCGCGACCGCGACGGCTTCGTCATGGGCGAGGGCGCCGGTGTCGTCGTCCTGGAAGAGCTCGAGCACGCCAAGGCGCGAGGCGCCAGGATCTATGCCGAGGTCACCGGCTACGGCCTGACCGGCGACGCCTATCACATCACCGCTCCGGCCGAGGACGGCGACGGCGCGTTCCGCTGCATGACTGCGGCGCTGAACCGGGCGAAGCTCTCGGCCGCCGACGTCGACTACATCAACGCGCATGGCACCTCGACCATGGCCGACACGATCGAGCTCGGCGCCGTCGAGCGGCTGGTCGGCAATGCGGCTTCCAAGATTTCGATGTCGTCGACCAAGTCGTCGATCGGCCATCTGCTCGGTGCCGCGGGCGCCGCGGAAGCGATCTTCTCGATCCTCGCCATCCGCGACAACATCGCCCCCGCCACCATCAACCTCGACAATCCGGAACGCGAGACGGCGATCGATCTCGTGCCGAACAAGCCGCGCCAGCGCCAGATCGATGTGGCGCTGTCGAACTCCTTCGGCTTCGGCGGCACCAACGCCTCGCTCGTCTTCCAACGTTACGATGGCTGAACAGTCAGCCAGAGCAATTCCAGGAAAAGTGCGCAGCGGTTTTCCGTTCGGAATTGCGACGAACAACAAAGCAATCCCAGGCAAAGTACGCAGCGGGTTTCCGCCGGGATTGCTCACAAACAGATAGCTAGCCGGCAGGTCCGCCACCTGCCGTCATTTTTGCCAAATTTGCCCCTACGCTTCGGCTAGGGGATTCGTTGCAAGATCAGACGGTAGGGCGCCATGAATACAAATCCGGGCGGCGGCGAGGAATTCGGACAGCGTCAGACGCAAGGCCCGATCGTGCCCAAGACAGCGGCCGAGGCGCTTCGCCCCGAGGCCGGCACGCCGCCGCCGTCGAAACGCTCGCGCGCCTCGCGCAGCCAAGTCGTCGTGTTCCTGAATTTCTTCCTTTCGGTGGTCATCCTGGCCGTGCTCGCCGCTGGTGCCGCGCTTTATTTCGGCATGCAGGCTTTCGTTGAGCCGGGCCCGTCCGCCAATGGCGATACCTTCCTGGTCAAGCCGAACACCGGCGTGCAGGAGATCGCCGACCAGCTGGAGCGTCGCGGCCTGGTCAGCGATGCGCGCGTCTTCAGGCTGGGCGTGCGCGCCACCGGCAACGACTCCGCGCTGAAGGCCGGCGAGTACGCCATCAAGCCGCGCGCCTCGATGCGCGACATCATGGAACTGCTCAAGAGCGGCAAGTCGGTGATGTATTCGCTGACCATCCCCGAGGGACTGACGGTCGAGCAGGCGCTGCAGCGCGTGGCCGACCAGGAGGCGCTGACCGGCGACATGCCGGCGGCCACGCCGCCGGAAGGCAGCATCGCAACCGACACGCTGCGCTTCACCCGCGGCGCCACAAGGCAGCAGATGATCGACAAGCTGGTCGCCGATCAGAAGAAGCTGGTCGATGACGTCTGGGAGCATCGCGCGCCCGACTTGCCGATCGCCAACATGGAGGACTTCGTCATCCTGGCCTCGATCGTCGAGAAGGAGACGGGCAGGGGCGACGAGCGCTCGCGCGTGGCCGCCGTCTTCCTCAACCGGCTGGCCAAGGGCATGCGGCTGCAGTCCGACCCGACCATCATCTACGGCCTGTTCGGCGGCAAGGGCAAACCGGCCGACCGGCCGATCTATCAGTCCGACATCGAGAAGCAGACGCCCTATAACACCTATCTGATCAAGGGCCTGCCGCCGACGCCGATCGCCAATCCGGGCCGCGCGGCGCTCGAGGCGGTGGCCAATCCGTCGAAGACCGGCGACCTTTATTTCGTCGCCGACGGCAATGGCGGCCATGTCTTTGCCGCGACGCTGGAAGAGCACAACCAGAACGTCGCCCGCTACCGGGCGATGCAGAAGAAGCAGGAGGACGCTGCCGCCAAGGCCTCCGGCCAGACGACGGCGCCGGCCGCTCCCGACGGCGGCGACGGCGGCGAGAATGGCGACGCGGGCGGCGACGCCGCCCAGTAGGCGGCGGTTACCGGATCCTGTCACGCCTCCTTTGACGCCGGGCCGTATTCATGTTTTGAGGGGATATCCGACGCCCGGCCGAAGGTCAGGCGTCTTGCAAGGGTGCGCATGTTCGGGCAATCGCGCCCGGACTGCGATAGGGGGTGACGGCATCATGAACGTGCAGAGCATGACCGGTTTCGCGCGTGCCATTGCTGAGTGCAACGGCACGTCGGTCGCCTGGGAGGTGAAATCGGTCAACGGCAAGAGCGTGGAGGTGAGGCTGAGGCTGCCGCAAGGTTTCGACCGGCTGGAAACCGCCGTACGGCAGACCGTGCAGAAGCGCTTCGCGCGCGGCAATTTCCAGGCGACGTTGACCGTTGGCCGCGCCGCCGCGCAGCAGGTCCAGCCGGTGGTCAACGAGGCTTTTCTGAAGGATCTGGCCGGCCTTGCCAGGCGCTTGCAGGAACAGTTCGGCACCCAGCCCGCCACCGCCGACGGGCTGCTTGCGCTGCGTGGCGTGCTCGACATTCCGGAAGCCGTCGAGACCGAGGAAGAGCGGGCCGTTCTTGACGCCGCGATTCTGTCGGCGCTGGACCTGGCGCTTACCGGGTTGGAGCAGGCAAGACAGAGCGAGGGCGCCGCGCTGCGCATGCTGTTGTCGGGTCACATCGACATCATGGAGGCGCTGACGCTGAAGGCCGAGGCCGACCCGTCGCGCGAGCCGGCGGCGATCCGCGAGCGCATGGCCGAGCAGGTCCGCCTGCTGATGGATGCGTCGGCCAATCTCGATGCGGTCCGGCTGCACCAGGAAGCGGCGTTCCTCGCCACCAAGGCCGATATTCGCGAGGAGATCGACCGGCTGAAGACGCATGTCGCTTCCGCGCGTGCGCTGCTTTCCGGCGGCGGCGCCGTGGGCCGCAAGCTCGATTTTCTGGCGCAGGAATTCAATCGCGAATCGAATACCTTGTGCTCCAAGTCGAACGCCGCCGCGGTCACCGCGATCGGGCTGGAGCTCAAGGCGGTGGTCGACCAGTTTCGCGAACAGGTTCAGAATCTGGAGTGACGGGGATGGTTGCCAAGGAACCGACGGCCGCCAGGGATCTGGGATCCCGTATCCGCCGCCGCGGGCTGATGCTGGTGCTGTCGTCGCCGTCGGGCGCCGGCAAGTCGACAATCGCGCGCAATCTTCTGGAAAGCGATTCGAGCCTGGAACTGTCGGTCTCCGTAACCACCAGGCCGCGCAGAGGCTCGGAGATCGAAGGCGTCCACTATCATTTCCGCACCATGCGCGAGTTCGAGCGGCTGCGCGATTCCGACGCGCTGCTGGAATGGGCCGAGGTGCACGGCAATTTCTACGCGACGCCGCGCGAGCCGGCGGAAGTGGCGCTGGCCGAAGGCCGCGACATGCTGTTCGACATCGACTGGCAGGGCGCCCAGCAGCTCAAGGAGAAGATGCGCGCCGACATCGTCTCGATCTTCATCCTGCCGCCCTCGATGAAGGAATTGAAGGCGCGCCTGAAGCGCCGCGCCGAGGACCAGGAATCAGTCATCGAGACCAGGCTGAAGAATGCCCGCGTCGAGATCGAGCACTGGAAGGAATACGACTTCGTCATCGTCAACGACGATCTCGACCGCGCCTTCGCCGAGGTGCGCGCCATAGTGACGGCGGAGCGGCTTCGGCGCGACAGACGGCCGGGCCTGTTCGACTTCATTTCCGGGTTGCTGGACGAGAAGACGGAGTGACTTTTCCCTTCTCCCCTTGTGGGAGAAGGTGGATCGGCGCGCAGCGCCGAGACGGATGAGGGGTGTTCCAGCGGAGTGAGGCGTCGCCGTTCCCTGGAACACCCGTCATCCGTCGCCTTCGGCGACACCTTCTCCCACAAGGGGAGAAGGGAGGGCGCCTTACACCGCGTTCGTCAGCCGAACGAATTCTTCCACGCTGAGCGTCTCGGCGCGGCGCGTCGGGTCGATGCCGGCGCGGGTGAGCAGGGCTTCACCGCCGAGACTCTTCACGCTTTGCCGCAGCATCTTGCGGCGCTGGCCGAAGGCGGCTTCGGTGACGCGGCCGAGCCTCTTGCCGTCGGCGGGAAGCGGGGATGCGCGCGGCACCAGATGCACCACCGAGGAGGTAACCTTGGGCGGCGGCGTAAAAGCCTGCGGCGGCACGTCGAAGGCGATTTTTGCTTCCGCGCGCCAGCCGGCAAGCACGCCGAGCCGGCCATAGGCGTCGCTGCCCGGACTGGCGGTGATGCGCTCGGCCACCTCGCGCTGGAACATCAGCGTCATCGATTGATAGAAGGGCGGCCAGTTCGCCACCGTCAGCCAGCGGATCAGAAGCTCGGTGCCGATATTGTAAGGCAGGTTGGCAACGATCTTCACCGGCCCACCGTTCGCCGTGCCTGCAAGCGCGGCGAAATCCGTCTTCAGCGCGTCGCCGGGAATGACCTCGAGCCGGCCGGGGTAGTGGCTGGACACCTCGGCCAGCGCCTCCAGGCAGCGCTCGTCGCGCTCGATGGCGATCACGCGCCGCGCGCCGTTGAAGAGCAGCGCCCGGGTCAGCCCGCCGGGGCCTGGGCCGACCTCGATCACCGTCGCTTCGACGAGGTCCCCGGCCGCGCGCGCGATCTTGGCTGTCAGATTGAGGTCGAGCAGGAAATTCTGGCCGAGCGCCTTCTTCGCCTGCAGGCCGTGGCGCTCGATCACCTCGCGCAGCGGCGGCAATCCGTCGATGGTCACGCGCGCCCCGCTCAAATCGAGCCTCATGCGGCCGCGGCATGGCGGCCGCTGTCGGCCAGCCGGCGCGCCAGCCTCAGCGCCGCGATCAGGCTGTCGGCGCGCGCAATCCCCTTGCCGGCAATGTCGAAGGCCGTGCCATGGTCCGGCGAGGTGCGGATGAAGGGCAGGCCGAGCGTCACGTTGACCGCCTCGTCGAAAGCCAGCGTCTTGGCCGGGATCAGCGCCTGGTCGTGATACATGCAAAGTGCCGCGTCATAGCCGGCGCGTGCCCGTGGGTGGAACATGGTGTCGGCAGGCAGCGGTCCGACCGCATCGATGCCTTCGGCTTGAAGCGTCTCGACGGCCGGAAGGACGATGGAAAGGTCCTCCGAGCCCATCGCACCGCCTTCGCCGGCATGCGGATTGAGCCCGGCAATGGCAAGCCGCGGCCGCGCGATGCCGAAGCGGCTTTTGAGGTCGGCGGCGGTGATGCGGGCGGTGGTGACGATCAGTTCCGTCGTCAGAACCTTCGGCACCTCGGCGAGCGCGATGTGGATGGTGACCGGAACGGTGCGCAGCTCGGGTCCGGCAAGCAGCATCACCGGGGTCACCTCGGTGCCGGTGTGGTGCGAGGCCAGATGCGCCAGGTATTCGGTGTGGCCCGGAAAGCGGAAGCCGGCCTCGTAGAGGGGCTTCTTGGCGATGGGGCAGGTGACCACCGCGGCGGCGTGGCCGGCGAGGCAGTCGGCGACGGCGCGGTCGATCGCTTCGATGGTGCCTTCGGCATTGGCCGGATTCGGCTTTCCGGGACTGTCCAGATGGCGAGCGTAGAGCGGAACGACGGGCAGCGCGCGGGGAAAATGATGCGCCGCTTGTCCCGGCACCGTCTCCATGATCGCCACGGTGGCGCCGATCTCGCGCGCACGGGCCTCGATCAGGGCTGGATCGGCGAGCAGGTAGAAAGGCGGCACGCCGCCGCTGTCGCCCGCCTGCCAGGCGGCGATGGCGATCTCGGGCCCGACGCCGGAGGGATCACCGACGCTGAGCGCCAGCGGCGCATCGGTCCTGCGCATGCTCATGGCGTCCTGCGCTGTGCGCTGCCTGCTTGGGGGCAGGGCGAGAGGATCGAGCATTGTTCTGTCATCCGCCGAGACGGCCTAGCGCTCGACGATGGTGGCCTTCTTGCGCAGTTCCTCGACATATTTTTTGCTGAGCTCGTCGGCATCCTTGTCGTTGCTGCCGCCTTCGGCCTGGAACACCATCTGCGCGGCCTTGTCGTCGGAAACCTCGCGCGAGGAGCAGATGCCGATGAATTCCACGCCGCGTTCGGTCTCGCGCGTCGGCGTCGCGCCGCCGACCTTGGTCGCCTTGATCTGCTCGGCCCAGTCGGGCGGCAATTGCGGCGCCAGCACGCGGCCGAGGTCGCGCACCGTGACGTCGATCAGCCCCTTGGCGAATTCGCGCGTGGTGTTGCAGCCGTTGAAGCGGGCGCGCATGGCATCGGCCTCACGCTTGCGCTTGCCGAGCGTGGAGGCGCGCTCGGAGGCCGGCACCACGAAGATCACCTGCTGCAGCATGTATTCCATGGCGGTCGGCTTGGAGCCGCCCTTGTCGAGCATGCGGCGGACCGCATCCTGCTCGGTCACCGAACCGCCCTCGCCGGAGCGGTAGCGCGCGGAAAGCGCCTGGTTCCAGGCCATCTGGGCGCGGATGAATTCCTTGAAATGCTCCTTGGTGACGCCCGATTGCGACATGATCGCGTCGAGCTTGGCCAGCGGCATCTTGTTGTTGGAGGCAAAGCGCTGATAGGCGGCCTCGACCTGCTGATCGGTGATGCGGATGCCGAGCCGCCTGGCCTCGGCAAGGCGCAGCGTCTGGTCGATCATCTCCTGCGCGGCATCGCCCTTCTTGCGCTGCAGCTTGAAGAATGCGGCGCGGTGCGCGATGTCGCCGGTGGTGATCGGTATGTTGTTGACGACATATTTGATCTGGCTGGCGAACGCCGGCGGCGTCATCGCCGTGATCGAAACCGAGGTCGCCGCAACCAGCAGCGCGAATCCTGCCGAAAACAGGTATTTCCTCATCTCACCTTCCCAATTCTTACCCGCCATCATGGCGCCGCACGTCCTCCGAACGCATGCGCTATGTGGTCGACCCCATGCCCGTCCTATGCGGCGAAACAATGTCGCCGGCACATGTCCCCGAGAATCAGCCCCATTTTCGAAGCTTCGCGCGCCAAATCAAGGTCCACGGGATCGTCTGCGCCCGAAGCGGTGCGCAACGCCGCGGCCCGTGCCTGCCGCCGCTTACTGGCTCCCCCCGCTTACTGGATCGTGTCGACGGCGCTGGTCGACGTGCCGAAATCACCGAGGGTGCGGAACGACAGATTGAAGCCGATATTCTGCGACACCTCCTTGGTGACCGTGTCGCGCGTCTGCGAGAACGTCATCACATAGGTGAAACAGGAATCGTTGTAGGCGAAGCCGACGCCGTCCTTGACAAGGACGCTTGTCTCCAGATCGTAGGTGCCGGTTCCGAAGACCCGCCAGCTCTCGGCCAGATGCGTCGAGGCGCCGAGCGTCACCTCATGGCGGTCCGTGGTGAAGCCGTAGAGCGGCTGCGCCTGGATGAAGGCATATTTGGCGCTGAGCGAAACCGGCAGGCCGGAATAGGCGGCCTTGATCTCCGCGCGCCTGACCTCGAAGCTCTGCTCGTCGAAACGGCCGCTGAGCGAGCCGGAGAAGCCGCTCGGGCTGTTGAAGCCGACAAGGCCGACATAATCGGATTTCGCGGTCTGCAGTCCCGAATAGGCGCCGACATTGACGAGGTCCGGCGCGTCGAACGAGTTCTCGCCGCCCAGCTGATAGGATTGGCCGAAGATGGCGTTGGTGCCCCAGCCATTTTCATAGGCGCCCGAATAGCGGAAGCCGACATTGGCGCGCGTGCCGCCTTCGATGCGATCGTAGCCGGAGAACTTGTCGCGCTCGAACAGCGTGGTGGCGTCGAAGACGAAGCTCTGCGCGTCCTCGTTCGGAACCGCCAGACCGCCGACATATTGCTCGTTCGGCCGCACGAAGATCTGTGCCGTCGGCTCCAGGACGTGGCTGGAGTTCGGCATCGAGAACAGGAGCGGCCAGCGCGCCTCGAGGCCCAGCGTGGCCATGTAGCGGGCGAGTGAGGAGCGCATGTCGACGTTCTCGCCGAGATTCGCCGCCATCTGGTTGACCGCGGCCAGCGATTCGGATGTGGTCGACACATAGCCTGCGTCGCCACGGAAGGCGAGCAACGGCGTCAATTGAAGGCCGCCGTCGGTGGTGAAGGTGCGCTTCCATTCGGCTTCGGCCGTCAATCGGCTCGATTGCCCCTCGAGGCCGCGCACATTGTTGATGGAGGTCGGGATAGTGTTATCGGCCAACACCGCATCCAAGCGGTCGCGGCTGATGACGCGCGCATTGACGTTGAGCGACAACTGACCGCCGGCCACCGACATGTCGGGGATATAGGCGTAGTCGAACGACGGCAGCACCCAGGGCTGCTTGGCCGCGCGCGCCGTCGGATCGCTGGAGAGGGTGTCTTCCTGCACCTCGAAGCGCATGGCCCTGACGTCGAAATAATTGCGGTCGCTCAGGCCGGTCAGATAGATCGACGACTGGTGGACGAGGCCGTTGTAGCCATCGATGTTATAGGTGCGCGAGAAATTCTTGTCGGTCTGGAGCAGCACGTCCCAGCCGAAATTCCAGCGCTCGTTGATGGCGAACTGGCCATTGGTGCCCATCATGCCGCGGAACTTGTTGGGATCGTTGAGATCTCCCGAATCGACAGTGTGACGATTACCCGTGCCGATGAAGGCGTCGGGATCCTGCTGCTGGATGCCGGCGATCTTCAGGCTGTATTCGCCATTGTTGAAGCGCTGGCGCCATTCGGCCTCGCCGAGGAAGCCCTGCTTGGTATAGCCGGTTCCGGTGGCGGTGAGGTCGTAGGTCGGCGAGAGCGCGAAATAATAGGGGACTTTGACGCCGACGCCGAGATGGGTGTTGTAGACGATGCCCGGGATCAGGAAGCCGCTCTTGCGCTTGACCGTCGGGTCGGCGATCTCGAAGGCCGGCAGATAGGCGAGCGGAAAGCCGAAGAACTCGAAATTCGCGTTCTCGAAGCGAACCGTCTTCTTCTCGCCGTTCCAGATGATCTTGCGCGCCTTGACGCGCCATGTCGGCGCCGAATCGGGCTTGTCCTCGCAAGGCTCGCAGGCGGTGTAGACGCCGTTGTGGAACGTCGTCAGCACCCCGCCCATGCGTTCGGCGCTCTCGGAAGCGAAATAGGCATCGTTGACCGTCTGGACGCGCAAGGCGTTGACGAAGCCGTCGGCGAAGTCGTCGGTGATGTCGATATGGTCGGTGTTGATCTTGGTGCCGTCGCTGTTGATCAGCTCGACGGCGCCGCTGGCGACAAGCCGCTTGGTGTCGCGGTTGTATTCGACGCGCTGGGCGACCAGCTTGTTGCCGCCATAGTCGATCTGCACGCTGCCGACGGCGGTCACGGTGTGGTTGTCGTTGTTGTAGACGAGCGTATCGGCGGCCAGCAGCATCTGCGTGCCGGAGGGAACGGGATTCGCCGTGATAGTCTGCGCCAGCGCCGGTACCGTCGGTACCACGCAGGCGAACAGACATGCCAAGGCTGTCGCCCCATAAAGGCGTGCCAAACCGGCCTGCCTATGGCTGCGCAAACCAGCCTCCCTCACTAGCCGTCTTCCTTGTATAGCAGAAATGTCACCCCAAAGAACATAGCCACGACAACCGGAACCCATGCAGCCACCATTGTAGGCACGAATCCGGCGACCCCGAATGCCTTGACCAGTACCGAAACGACATAAAGCAGAAAGCCGGCCAGGACGCCACCCAGAATCATCGTCGCCGACTGCCCCATTCGCGCAAATCTCATTGAAACCGTTGCCGCAATCAGCGTCATGGCGACGAGGAGGAACGGCAGCGCCACCAGCGAATCAAACTGCATGGCGAAGGCATTTGCCTTGAGGCCGAAGGAGCGGGCAACCTCGATCTTGCTGGGCAGCTCGTAGAACGGGATGGTTTCCGGGCGCGCCAGGCGCTCCTGCACGAATTCCGGCTTGAGATTGGTCGGCACGCGGTCGGAAGCCTCGGGACGGATATTGCCGTCCTTGAACAGCTTGACGTCCTGCAATTCCCAGTAGCCGTCGCGCAGGAAGGCGCGCGCGGCATCCTTGCGCTCGACGATGTTGCCCTGCTGGTCGAGGACGAAGAACACCGCGTCCGCCATCTCCAGGCCCTGGTTGAGGATGGCACGGGCCCCGATGATGGTGTCGCCGGAGCTGGTCTTTTGCCTCAGCCAGGGCGTCGTGTCCTGCGGGACGGCGTTCGACTTGCCGGCCCGCAGCTGGTTTTCCATCTGCTCGGACCATGAAAAGCCATGCGCGGCGATCGGATTGAGCACACCGACCGACAGCACGCCGAACATCAGCGCCCCGACGCAGCACGGGAACAGGAACTGCCAGGCCGAAACGCCGGCCGAGCGCGCGATGACCAGCTCGTAGCGGCGGTTGAGCGACACCAGCGTCGCCATCGCCGAGAACAGCCCGACGAACGGCACCGTCTGCAGCATGATCATCGGCATCCTCAGCGCCGAAATGGCGAAGGCGGTGCCGTAGGTGAAGCCCGGCAGCCCGGTCGTGCGGCCCGAAAGCTCGGTGAAATCGATCAGGAATACCAGCGCCAGCAGGCCGAGGAAGAACCAGACGGTGATCGTCACATAGCGAAAGAAAAAATAGCGGCCCAGCGTCCAGCCCATCGTCAGGCTCCCTGGCCGGAGGTGCCGCGCCGGGCGAACCACAGCCGGAGCGCGGTCCAGCCCTCGCCGGCGCGGCCGGCGAGATTCGTCATCCAGTCGGCCCAGGCGGACGGCAGTTCCATGCTTCGCGAGGAGACGATGAACCAGACGGAGATCGCCGATGCCACGATCGGCACGGCATAGACCATATAGGCGTAGTACCAGACCTTGTCGGCCTTGCCCGCGGCGAAGAAACCCAGCCAGCGCACGAAAAGGGCGACTGCGATTGCCGTGATCAGCGGATGGATGCGCGCCTCGCGGTGCGAGCGTGCGTCGACGGCCACGGCGAGCGCGATCAGCGCGAACACCAGCGAATAGGACCACTCGGAGAAACGCTGGTCGAGCTCGGCCGTGTAGCTGCCGGGTTGGCGCTGGAACATCCTGTCGTTGGGATCCGGATTGAGCAGATATTGCGTCGTCCGGTCCTTTGGCAGCAGCGTGATTTCGTTCGCCGCCGACATGAAGGCCGACAGGTCGAAGGCGTAGGAGGTGAAGCGGATGACGGAGAGGTCGCCAGTCACCGATTTGCGGTTGATGACGCCGTCATTCATCATCAGCACCTTCTCGTCGCCTTTTTCGACGATGCTGCCGGTCTTGGCGTAGTAGGTGAGGTTGGCGCCTTCCTCGCGCGAATCGGCGACGAAGATGCCGCCGAGCTTGTTGTCCGGGAGCCGTTCGCCGATCTGCAGGAACAGGCCGTCGTCAATCTTGCGGAAAGTGCCTTCCTGGATGATCAGTGACAAGAGGTCGGCGCGCGAGGCTGCCACCAGCTGGCGGTTCTTCTGCCTGGCATAAGGGTCGACGCCGTTGTCGACGGCGAAGGAAAAGACGCTTGCCGCCAGCGCCAGCAGGAGGATCGGCCGCGCGATCGTCCAGCGCGAGGCGCCGGCCGCGTTGATCACCGCCAGTTCCGAATCCGTATTCATGGCGCTTAGCGTCTGCGCCACCGCGACCACCAGCGCGAACGGCACAACGATCGGAATGATCGAAGGGATGATCAGGGCCGCGACTTCGAAGAAGGTCAGCGCCGACTGGCCGCTGTCGGTGACGAGGTCGATCTTGGCGAGCACCTGCGTCGTCCACACGATCGCCAGCGTCCAGACCAGCGCCGCCAGGAACATCGCAGCGGTGCGACGCATGATGTAGCGTTCAACGACCTTCATGAAGGCTTTTCTCGATTGTGCCGAACGGCATCATGCCCGCCGACAAGGTAGTCATCCGGTGACGCCCGCACAACCGGGTCCATAGGCGGCTCATCTGGTTTGTCGCTCCCACGCCACGCGCCCCGGCGCGGCGGAGTGTCCGCGTCAATGGATAAGAAATGCGAAACATTGATGGTTAACAACAGGTTGCGGCAGGAAGCTTACCTCTTGCCGCGACGAATCCTTCGTTGGTTTCGACGCCGATATAGACAGTGATTTCGGCCAAAGTCTTGCCAAATGCCCGAAAACGACCAAATGTCGCGCACGCTTGAAAGCCGGTTCGCGGCGCCTCACCCCGAAAGCAGGATCTGATGACTTCGAGACCTTCGATTGCCTTCGCCAAATTCGCCGCGCCGAAAAAAGGCAGCGTCTTCGTGCTCGCGGCCGACGGCGGCGGCCTTGGCGAGGCCGCGAAGGCATGCGACCCGGCGGGTGCGCTTGCTCGCGCGTTTCCGGTCGCCGATTTCTCCGGCAGGTTCGCGAGCTCGGCCGAGGTACTGGCGCCGGAAGGGACCTCGGTGGACCGGCTGGTCGCGATCGGCGCCGGCAAGGTCGCCAGCCTCGACGACTATGCCTGGCTGAAGCTCGGCGGCGCCGTTGCGGCTTCGCTGCGCAAGGCGACCGAAGCCGCCGTGATCCTCGATCTGCCAGAGCTCCAGCCGGACGGCAGGCAGGCGGCGAACCTTGCCGCCGGCATCCTCCTGCGCAGCTATGGCTTCGACAAGTACAAGACCAGGAAGGACAAGGAAGAGGGCCAATCTGACGCCAAAGGGGCCGGCGCCAAGGGGGCGGAGGCCAAAAAGGCCGACACGGCGAAGCCCGTCAAGATAACCATCCACTGCACCGACCCGTCCGCCGCGAAAAAAGCCTTCGCGGAGGAAGAGGCGGTGATCGGCGGCGTGCTTTTGGCGCGCGACTTGGTCAACGAGCCGGCCAATGCGCTTGGGCCGGTCGAGTTCGCCGCCCGCGCCAGGGAATTGGAAGCCCTCGGCGTCTCGGTCGAGATCCTCACCGAGAAGGAGATGAAGAAGCTCGGCATGGGTTCGCTGCTTGGCGTCGCGCAAGGCTCGCCGCGCGGCGCCCGCATGGCCGTCATGCAATGGAAGGGCGGCAAGGCCAAGGACGCGCCGATCGCCTTCGTCGGCAAGGGCGTCACCTTCGATACCGGCGGCAATTCGATGAAGCCGGCCTCGGGCATGGAGGACATGAAGGGCGACATGGGCGGTGCGGCCGCCGTCACCGGGCTGATCAGCGCGCTGGCCGCCCGCAAGGCCAAGGCCAATGTCGTCGGCGTCATCGGCCTGGTCGAGAACGCGGTCGACGGCCACGCGCAGCGGCCGGGCGATATCGTCACCTCCATGTCCGGACAGACCATCGAGGTGCTCAACACCGACGCTGAAGGGCGCCTCGTGCTTGCCGATGCGCTCTGGTACACCAACGACCGCTTCAAGCCGAAATTCATGGTCAATCTGGCGACCCTGACCGGCGCTATCATGGTCGCGCTCGGCCAGCATTATGCCGGCCTGTTCTCCAACAATGACGAACTGGCCGGCCAGCTGACCGGCGCCGGCCAGGCGACGCAGGAGCGGCTGTGGCGCATGCCGCTCGGCGCCGAATATGACAAGCTGATCGATTCCAAGAATGCCGACATGAAGAACATCGGCGGCCGCTATGGCGGCGCCATCATCGCCGCCCAGTTCCTGCAGCGTTTCGTCAAGGACACGCCCTGGGCGCATCTCGACATTGCCGGCACCGCGATGGGCGGACCGGCGAGCGAGATCAACCAGTCCTGGGGTTCCGGCTTCGGCGTCAGGCTGCTCGATAGGCTGGTGCGCGACCACCACGAGGGGTAAGGCTTTCAAGGTGGCCGACATCCTGTTCTACCACCTGACGGAATCGACGCTCGAGGAGGCGCTGCCGGGCCTCCTCGAGCGCAGCGTCGAGCGCGGCTGGCGCGCAGTCGTGCAGACCGGCACCGAGGACCGGCGCGACGCGCTCGACCAGCATCTGTGGACTTTTCGCGACGATTCCTTCCTCGCGCATGCCACCGACCGCGAAGCCTATCCGGCTGAGCAGCCGATCCTGCTCACCACCGGCGAGGGCAACCCCAATGCCGCGCAGATACGCTTCCTCGTCGATGGCGCCAACCCGCCCGAGCTTTCCGGCTACGAGCGTGCCGTCTTCCTGTTCGACGGCCATGACGCGGCGCAATTGGAAGGCGCGCGGGTCCAGTGGAAGGCCTTGAAGGAGGCCGGCCACGCCGTCACTTACTGGCAGCAGACGCCGGACCGGCGGTGGGAACGCAAGGCTTAAGCAACGCTGCCCCGATCCTCTAGGGTTTGGTCGCGTCCCTGCGCCTGCAAATGAAGCCACAACGCCTCGGCCACCGGCCCGTGTGGCCGGTCGCGTCGCCGTACCGCTGCGACCGTCTCGGCGCGGCCGGGAATGTGTCTGCCGGCGATGGAGATCAGCCGCCCGTCGCGCAATTCATCCTCGATCAGCCACTCGGGCAAATGGCCCCAGGCAAGCCCGTGCAGGATCAGCTCCTTCTTCATCATGTGATCCGGCGTCGAGCAGGAGTGCGCGCCGTCGATGACGAAGAAATTCTCTGGCGAGGGGCGCCGCGCGGTATCGCGGATCACGCATTGGGTGAAGGGCCGCATCGCTTCCGGGGTGATGTCATGCTTCCTGTCGAAGGGCAGGAAGCCCGGTGCCACTACCGGAACGAAGTTCACCTGGCAAAGATCGATCCCGTCGAGACGCGGATCGGACGGATTGGCGCGGTGGAAGACGAGATCGGCCTCGCCGTCCATCAGCCGTTCGACCGGCCCGCTGATCGCCTCGTATTCCAGGTGCAGGCGCGTGCGGGGCCGCTCGGCGAAGAAGCGGCTGAGCAGGCCGAGGATTCTAGGCCTCGGGCAGACGTCGCCCATTACCACACGCAGGACAGTCTCCTCGCCGCTCGCCAGCTGCCCCGCATAGCTCTGAAGATGTTCGAGCTCACGCAGCGCCAGCCGGGCGCGGCTGTGGAACAGGCGGCCTTCCTCCGTCAGGCTCACGCGATAGCCGCTGCGGTCGAGCAGGGCGAGGCCGAGCTGCTCTTCCAGTCGTGCGACCGCGGCGAAGACGGAAGGATGCGTCCGGCTCAGGACAAGCGCGGCGGCCTGAAAGCTGCCCTCGCTCGCCACAGCGTCGAAGCACCTCAGGTCGTGGAGTTTCAGATCGTGCAATGTCGAAATATCCTACAGAGATTGTCAAATCATAGTAATTTTCTTCGATAGTAACCAGACCTAGCTTCCTCATCGAACTGACGCGGGACGACTTCCCGCCAAACAGGATGAGGACCAAAATGACCGAAACACTTCATTTCACGACCGGCGACGGTGCCCGCATCGCCTACAGACTCGACGGGCCAGAAGGCCGGCCGGTGCTTGTGCTGTCCAATTCGATCGCCACGACACTGCACATGTGGGACGGCCAGGTTGCTGAACTCGCCAAATCCTTCCGGGTGCTGCGCTATGATTTTCGCGGCCATGGCGGCTCCGATGCGCCGGCCGGCGCCTATTCGCTCGACCGTCTCGGGCGAGATGTGCTGGAACTGCTCGATTTCCTCAGGCCTGCCCGTGTGCATTTCCTTGGCCTGTCGCTGGGCGGCTTCGTCGGCCAGTGGCTGGGCATCCATGCGCCGGAGCGCATCGAGCGCCTGATCCTCTCCAACACCTCGCCGCATCTTGGGCCGGCATCCTATTTCGACGAGCAGATACGCAACGTGCTTTCAGCCAGTGACCTGTCGGCCACCGCGGACATGTTCATGCGCAACTGGTTCCCGCCTTCGATGCTTGCCGGCGAGAACGAGACGGTCGAGGAATTCCACGCCGCGATCCTCGCCATGTCGCCGCAAGGGCTCGCCGGGTGCTTCGCCGCTGTGCGCGACGCCGACCTGCGCCGCCCGATTTCGCTGATCACCGCGCCGACACTGGTCATCGGCGGAGAGGACGACAAGGTGACGCTGGCAAGCCACAGCGAGGCGATCGCGGCGGCAATCCCCGGCGCCGAGCTTGTGCTGCTTCCCGGCGTCCATCTGCTCAATGTCGAGCGCCCAGTGGAGTTCATGGAGGCGGTGACGCGGTTTCTTATCGCGCGATAGAAACGCAAGGCATCGGACGTCGGCGCTGCCCCTCATCCGCCTGCCGGCACCTTCTCCCCGTATAGTGACGGGGAGAAGGGAACTGGCCGCCGCCACAGCACCATTTCTTGGCCATCCCGACGATTGGCGAAACCGTCGATCACGGCTTCTTTCTCCCCGTCACTATACGGGGAGAAATGCCCGGCAGGGCAATGAGGGGCGGCGCCGACCTGCGATAGTGAAAAACCGCCGGCGTTTTTATCCCCTCGACAGAATCGTTGCCATCGCACCTGATCCACATTTTGGTTTAGATAGACGCGAGTGCACGCATGGGGGAGGATGCGGATCAGAATCGTCGGAACCGGCAGGGCGGTGCCGGCAGAGTGCGTCACCACGAGCGCCCTGGAGGAGAGGCTTGGCCTCGGCCGGGGCGCGCTCGACGGCGCCACCGGTGTCGTACAACGCTATGTCTGCGGGGACGAATCGCAGATCGATCTGGCCTGCGCTGCCGCGCGCCTTGCGATTGCTGATGCCAGCCTCGAGCCCAGCGCCGTCGATCTCATCATCGGCGGCTGCGGCGTGCCCTACCAGCCGCTGCCGGCGACGGCGCCTCTGGTCATGCATCGCCTCGGGCTCGCCGATGGTTCGGCAGCCGCCTTCGACGTCAACAGCACCTGCCTTGGCTTCCTCACCGCCTTCGAAACCGCCGGCCGCATGATCGAGGCCGGGCAGTGCGAGACGGCGCTGGTGTTTTCCGCCGAGATCGCCTCGCGCGCGCTGCCGTGGCGGGACGCGCCGGAGGTCGCGGCACTCTTCGGCGATGGCGCGGCGGCTGCCGTGCTGCGCAGGGCCAAGCCGGGCGAGGGCAGCGTGGCGGCGAGCCTGATGCGCACCTACCCGTCGGCCTGGGAAGCCTGCGGCATCGGCGCCGGCGGCACACGTTTCGATTTCCGCAAGGAGCCGGAGGAGTTCGCCCGCCACAGCCTTTTCCACATGGACGGCAAGGAATTGTTCCGGCTGACCTCGCGCCATTTCAACAGCTTCGTCGCCGCCCTGCTGGAGCGCGCCGGCTGGCGGCATCAGGATGTCGATCTCGTCGTGCCGCATCAGGCCAGCCCATTCGCGTTGGCACACATGGCGCGCCAGACTGGCTTCGCGCCGGAAAAGCTCGTAGACATCGCGGACCGCTTCGGCAACCAGATCGCGGCCTCCATTCCCTTCGCGCTCGACATCGCCCGCCGCGACGGCCGCGTGACGCCCGGCATGAAGCTGCTCTTGCTAGGCACATCCGCCGGCGTTTCCTTCGGCGGCATGGCGCTGGAAGTCTGACGATGGTCGTGCTTGTTACCGGCGCCAGCGGTTTTCTCGGCTCCCACGTGCTGGCGCGGCTGGCGGCTTCGGGCACGCTGGCGTTAGGTCTCGGCCGCGATGCGGCACGCTGCGCCGCGCTGGAGGCCGCCGGCCATCGCATCATCCGCCATGATCTTGCGCAGCCGCTCGATGGCGCGTGCGATCCAAGGCTCGACAGGGTTGAGCGGATCATCCATTGCGCGGCACTCTCGTCGCCTTTCGGCCGGCTGCAGGATTTCGTGGCGGCCAATGTCGCGGCAACACTGAACCTCGTCGATTTCGCCAAGCGCCAGGGCACCAGCCGCTTCGTCCACATCTCCAGCCCGTCCGTCTGCTTTGCATTTCGCGACCAGCTCGGCCTGACCGAGGACACGGCTTTGCCCGATCCGGTCAACCACTACGCCCGCACCAAGCGCGAGGCGGAGAAGCTCGTGCTCGCCGCACCTGCGGTCCACCCCGTGGTGCTGCGGCCGCGCGGCATTTACGGCGCCGGCGATCGCGCTTTGCTGCCGCGCCTGCTCAAGGCGGCGAAGAGCCGGCCGCTGCCGCTGTTCCGCGGCGGCAAGGCTTCGATCGATCTCACCCATGTCGACGATGTCGTCGATGCGGTCATCGCGGTGCTTACGGCGCCGAAGGAGGCCGAGGGTCAGATCTTCAACATCTCCGGCGGCGAGGTGCTGCCGGTGCGCCGCATCGCCGACGAGGCCTGCGTCCGCGCCGGGCTCAAGGCGCGCTGGCGGCCGATGCCGCTGCTGCCGGCCATGCTCGCGGCGGGCCTGATGGAAACGGTGGCGCTCAGGCTGCCCGGCCGGCCCGAGCCGCCGGTCACCCGCTACGGGCTCGGCCTCTTCGCCTATGCCCAAAGCCTCGATCTTTCCAAGGCGAGACGCGTGCTCGGCTGGACGCCCAAAATCTCTTTCGAAGAGGGGCTCGACCGCACCTTCGCCACAGGTGTCGCATGAAGATCGTCTTCGCCAACAGCGCCTGGGTCAGCGCCGCCGAGCGGCTGATCCTGCACGGCGGCAGCTGGCAAAGCGTGCGGCTGCGCGTCCGCTACGGGCTGATCTTTCATCCCGTTGCAGGGCCGGTGCTGGTCGATACCGGCTATACGCCGGAAGCGCTTTCAGGAGAGCGACGAGGCCGGATGCTGCGCCTCTACGGCGCGCTGCTGAAGCCCGAGCTTAACGCCGCCGAACAGGTCTCGCCGGTGCTGAGGCGTTTCGGCTTGTCGCCGGATGACATCAGCACCGTCATCGTCACGCATTTCCATGCCGACCACATTTCCGGACTGTCGCTGTTTCGCAACGCCCGCTTCATCGCCAGCGACGCTGCCTGGGCCCACGCCAAGGCGCGCACGCCGCGGCAGAACGTGCGCCACGGCGTCTTCACCGAGCTCTTTCCGCCGGATTTCGAAACGCGGTTGGACGGCCTGTCCTCCAAGCCGGACGTCGAAGCACGCAATGACATTCCCGGCGGCGTGGACCTCTTCGGCGACGGCAGCGTCATCGCCGTCGATCTTCCTGGCCATGCCGATGGCCAGTTCGGCCTGCTCTTTGCCCGGATCGATCGGCCGTTCCTCTACGCCGTCGATGTGCAATGGCTGCTCTCCGCCTTGACGGAAAAACGCACGCCCGGCTTCCCGGCCACGCTGATTGCCGAGGATGCCGCGGCGATAGAGCCGACCAGCGCCATGCTGCGCCGCTTCCTCGCTGCCGGCGGCGAGGTGATGCTGTGCCATGATCCCGCGCTGACAACCTACGATCTCGCATCGAGCGATCTGGAGGCGGGATGAACGCTCTGGCGGAAGCGGTCGGCTCCTTTGCCCTGACGCGCTGGGTTTCGCGCAAGAGCCGCGGCGACTTCGAGCGCTGGCAGGCGGCAGCGTTGCGTCGCTTCCTCGACCGCGACCTGCCGCGCGCGCCCTTCTATCGCCACGCGCCGGCTCGTCTCACCGACCTGCCGATCGCCGACAAGGCGCTGCTGATGGCGCGCTTCGAAGATTTCAATGTTCATGGCATCACCGCCGCCGAGGCTTGGGCAGCCTTGGCCCGCGATGGGCGCGTAGACAGTCTCACCGTCGGAGCCAGCACCGGCACGTCGGGCAATCGCGGCCTGTTCGTGATTTCCGAGGCGGAAAAATACCGCTGGCTGGGCGCGATCCTCGCCAAGGCGGCGCCCGATCTCCTGTGGCGCGGCATGCGTGTCGCCGTCATCCTGCCGCAGAACACCGGGCTATACGAAGGCGCCCGCAGGTCGAGGCTGATCAAGCTCGCCTTCTTCGACCTGACGCTCGGGCCGGAGGGCTGGCGCGAGACGCTGGAAACCTTCGACCCGACGGTGGTCATCGCGCCGCCGAAGATGCTCAGGCATTTCGCCGCGGAGGGGTTCCGACTTGCGCCAAAGCGTATCTTCTCGGCCGCCGAGACACTCGATCCGGTCGACCGCCCGGTGATCGAAGCCTTCTTCCGGCTGCGGCTCGAGCAGATCTACATGGCGACCGAAGGTTTGCTCGCCGTGACCTGCCGGCAGGGCAGCCTGCATCTCGCCGAGGACTCAGTCTTCTTCGAATTCGAGCCGGCGGGCGAGGGGCTGGTGACGCCACTGGTCACCGCCTTCCGTCGCCAGACCCAGATCATGGCGCGCTACCGCATGAATGACCTGCTGCGCCTCTCAGGCCAGCCTTGCAAATGCGGCTCGCCGCTACGCCGCGTGGAAGAAGTCGTCGGCCGCATGGACGATGTCTTCCGGTTCCTTTCGAAAAGCGGTCCGATCCTCGTCACGCCGGATGTGCTGCGCAACGCCGTGCTCAAGGCCGACCGCCGCATCGACGATTTTCGGCTCGTCCAGACCGCGCCGGACGCGATCGAGCTGAGACTCCCACCCAGCCTTGCCTACGATGCTGCGGCAGCGGCGCTTCAGGCAGTGCGCTCGCTGCTGGAGGGACGAGGTACTACCGCAACCGTCACGCTGGTGCGTGCGCCGCTGCCGCTGGAGACTAGCCGCAAATTGCGCCGCGTCGAATGCCGGCTGGAGCGGGTTCCATGAGCCGGGTGGCCATCGCGGCAAGGCCGGCACAGCAAGCCGACCGGGTCGAAAACAAGCCGGCAAAGGTTGAGGCATTCGTCCGACTTTTCAATGAGATGCCGGTAGGCAACCTCGTTGCAAACCTGACGACCAAAGTCGAGACTTTCGAGGTCGCCGGCCGAACCTTCCCGCTGACGCTCAACGATGCGGGCGACGCACCGAACTGCTACATCTGCTGCCCCTCCAGCGCCTATATCGACTACGCGATAGACGAGACGCGCAACTTCGCCGCCCATCCTTTGCTGCGCCGCGCGCTTCAGGCATTGATCGGTGCCTGCGCGTCGCTGGTCAGGGCAAGCGGCCTCGACCATCAGGTGCAGGTCAACAACTGGCTCTATTCCACCAATCCTATGCCGCTGCTCGACCGGCAGACGGTCGCGGCGCTCCGCGCCGCGCTGGTCGCGCGCTTTCCCGATCGTGCCATCCTCATCCGCTCGCTGAACGAGATCGCCGATCCGGCGACCATTGCCGCGCTGAAGGCGGAGGGCTTTCGCATGCTGGCGGCGCGGCAGATCTACATCTTCGCCGACCGCAGCGCCGCGCCCGCCATGACCAAGAACATGAAGCTCGACCGCAAGCAACTCGGCGCCACGCCCTTCGAGCGGGTCGGCGATGCGGACTTCACCGAGGCCGACTATGCGCGCGCCGAGGCGCTCTACAACATGCTCTATCTGGAAAAATACACGCTGCTCAATCCGCACTACACGGCGCGCTACATCGCCGAGATGCATCGGCGCGGCATCATCAGCCTTGCCGGCCTGCGCCGTCCCGGCGGCGAGCTGGTCGCCGTCACCGGCCTGTTCGAGAACGGCGGCACGCTCACCCAGCCGATCGTCGGCTACGACACCAGCCTGCCGCTCGGCGAGGGGCTCTACCGGATGGTGATGGCGATGGGGCAGGACCATGCCACGGCGCAAGGCCTGTTCTTCAACATGAGCGCCGGCGCCGCCGGCTTCAAGCGCCGGCGCGGCGCTATTGCCGCGATCGAATACAACGCCGTCTACGCCGGCCATCTTCCGCGCCGCCGGCGAATGGCGATCCGCGCCATGGAAACCGTGCTGGCGCTGGTCGGCATCCCTTTGCTCAGGAGGTTCGAACTGTGAGCGAGCGCCGCGACCACGGGACGGATTTTTGGCAGGCGGTAGCGCTCTCGGCCGGCATCGGCAAGCGGCCGAAGCGCATCCTGTTCGATGGCGCGCCGCTGGTGCTATTCCGCTCGGCGCAAGGCATCGCCGCGCTATTCGACCGCTGCCCGCACCGTCTGGTGGAACTTTCGACCGGCAAGGTGACCGGCGGCGAGATCGAATGCCCCTACCATGGCTGGCGCTATGACGGCGAAGGCCGCTGCACGACTATTCCCGGCCATGTCGGCGAGATGCCGCATTACCGGGTGCGCCGCTTCGCCGCCATCGAGCGCGACGGCGTCGTCTTCGTCTCCTCCGGCGTGCCGCAGGGCGAACCCTATCTCCATTGTATGCAGGGCAAGGACATCATCGCGCGGCGGGTGCGCTCATCGACGCAGTCAACGGTGATCGATGCGGCCGAAAACATCCTCGATGCCACCCACACCCATTTCACGCACAAGGGCCTGCTGCGCGGCCTGACCTCGAAGCGTCATCTGGTGCGGGTCGAGGTGACCGGCGGCGAGGGCTGGGTCGAGGCGACCTATACCGGCGAAGAGCGCCAGCAAGGGCTGATCAGCCGGCTGCTCGAAGGCGAGCGGACCAGGACCATAGGCCGCTTCCGCCATCCCGGCATCGCCGAGCTTGAATATTGGGGCAGGGATGGGCTGGTGCTCGCCACGACCTTTCATCTGCGTCAGGCCGACGAACGCACCGTCGAGGGCGTAGGCTGGCTGATCGGGCGGCGCCAGGGCTTGCTTGGTGAGCTGAAGGCGCTCGCCTTCAAGCCACTGTTCAATATCGCGCTGCACCAGGACCGCCGCGTGCTGAAATCGGCGAGCGACAACGCCCGTTTCGCGCCACAGGCGCTGCCGATAATCGGCCCGCTCGATTTCCTGCGCCGGGATATCGCGGCGATCATGGAGGGGAAAATGCCGCCGGCGGCCGCCGTGCCGAGGGTGCATCAGATTGAGCTGTGAATGGGTTGCTACAAAGCAAGGATGCGTCGCGTTCCGTCACACCCCCTCTGTCCTGCCGGACATCTCCCCCGCAAGGGGGGAGATTGGCTGTCGCGCCGGCTTTCGCCAATCTCCGACACTGCAATAAAGGCGCCGACGGCGAAGCTGGTAATCTCCCCCCTTGCGGGGGAGATGGCCGGCAGGCCAGAGGGGGGTGCTGTCCCGCCAGCGTCAATAACAATCCGCAGGCCCATTCCACTCTATATCCCGCGTCGACGCCGCCTGCAGGCTGATCCCTTGGCGCCAGGCCGCACCGGCGATCTCTGACAGCGCCGTCCACTGCGCCTTCACCGGCGCCGGGTCGCCCGGCCAGTCGAGCAGTTCCTGGCCTTGGCGCATCGCCTTCCGAAAACGGCCGAGGCCGCCTGAGCGCAACGCCGCCGGCAATCCATAAATCCACATGGCAAGCCGCACCGTTTGCGGCGCGATGACGTCGGGGATGATTTCCGGGCCGCCTTCCAGCACTGCGTCGGCGAAACGCACCGGATCGCGGAAGAAATGCAGGCCGCTCACAGCGCGCGGATTGCATTCCAGCGGCAGCACCCGGCCGCCCGTTTCGCGCATAAGGTCGAAGGAAATCTGCCCGGTCCATGACGTGCCGGCGACGATGCGCTCGACCAGCTCGCGCGCTGCTCGGTCCTCCACCCGTTCGAAAAAGATGCCGGCGCCCTTGCCGGCGCGATAGAGCGACCGATAGAGCGCCAGCGCCTTCAGCTTGCCCGCGCGCGCCACCGCATAGGCGCTGATCTCGTCGCCGTCGACAAAGCGCTGCGCCACCCACGGCGTGGCGGGCGAGGGGGCGATGGCGTCGAGAAAATCCGGTGTAGGACGCAGCAGCACATGGCTGGCGAAGCGCGACCAGACCGGCTTGAACACCAGGTTGCGCCAATGGCTGCGGACCGCCTCCAGATCGTCGCGAGATTTGAGCAGCGTGGTCTCCGGCACCGCTAGGCCGAGGCGCTGGGCCAGCCGGATGAAGGCATGCTTGTTGTGCACCTCAGCCAACTGTTCGATACCCGGCGCGAATAGCTGTGCCCGCATCGGCCGTTCGCGCCACGCCAGCGCGAGATAAAAAACCTCCTCGCACGTCGGGATGACCAATTCTATGCTTTCAGCCCGGACCAGCGCTTCCACCGCCTCGGCATAAGCCCCCGGCTCGAAGCGCGGCGGCGGCAGGCGATGATAGCGCGCGCAGGCCTTGCTCGCGGTGGCGATCGGCCGCGTCGGGGTGTCGGCAAGGATGACCCGGCGGCCGGCGGCGTCGAGCAGGCGCGCCAGATGCAGCGCCACCGGCGCGCGCGCTCCGGTGATGAGCACGGTCTTGTCAACCCCCGGCATCAGGTCTCGCAGTCGTTTCGATCGCTCGAACCGTTGCGCGAAAACTCCTTGCTTGGCAATTGCGCTACTTTCCGCCGACCGGCAGCGCGCGCTGCACGACGTTGAGGAAGAAGCGGATGCCGATCGGGACGATGGCGTCGTTGAAGACGAAACGGTCGCCATGCAGTCCGGCGCCCGGGCCGACATCGCCGGCGCCGATCCACACATAGGCGCCGTCGCCGACGCCCTGCAGCAGGAAAGCAAAATCCTCGCAGCCCATGCTGGGCTGGAACTCGGTCGCGACACGTTCCGCGCCGACCGTATCCGCGCCGGCTTGCGCGGCGAGCGCCGCGCCGCTTGCCGGATTCACCACCGGCGGGTAGCCGCGCCTGTAGGTGAGCTCGGCGCTGGCGCCGTGCATGGCGGCGCATGACGTCGCAACGCGCTCGATCTCGGCCGCACAATGATCGGAAAGCGCGCGGTCATAGAAGCGGCAGGTGCCTTCGACCCTCACCTCGCCCGGCACGAAATTGTTGAAGCGACCGCCGTGGATCTGCGTCACCGACAGCACGGCCGGCGACAGCGGATCGATGCTGCGGGAAACCAGCCGCTGGATCGCGCTCACGAAGCTTGCCGCGGCAAGCAGCGGATCGTCACCCAGATGCGGCATCGCCGCGTGGCAGCCGCTGCCGCGAAAGACGATCTCGAAATCGTCGACCGCCGCCATCTGCGGCCCAGCACGCACGCCGATATGGCCCTCCGGAAAGCCCGGCCAGTTATGCACGGCAAAGACCTGCTCGACCGGGAAGCGCTTCAGCAGTCCGTCCTCGATCATCTTCTTGCCGCCGCCCAGCACCTCCTCGGCCGGCTGGAAGACGAACACCACGGTGCCGTCGAAACTGTCGCTTTCGGCCAGTAGTTTCGCCGCGCCTAGCAGCATGGCGGCGTGGCCGTCATGGCCGCAGGCATGCATGACGCCATCCTTGCGCGAGGCGTAGGCCAGGCCCGTTGCTTCCTTGATCGGCAGCGCGTCCAGCTCGGCGCGCAGCGCGACCGCCTTGCCGCTCGCGCCCTTCGTCAGCGTCGCCACCATCGCGGTGGCGCTGACGTTGGTGTGGACGGTCAGGCCGAATTCCGTCAGCTTCGCCGCGACGAAAGCCGCCGTCTCATGCTCGGCGAAGCCGAGTTCCGGATTGGCGTGGATCGCCTGCCGCCAGCCGATCACCTCGGAGACGATCGCCGCTATCCCGTCGTTTTCCCGCATCGTCTTATCTCCGCTTCGTTTGCGGCGATGTTGCCGATGTTCCCGGCTCGCGTCTTGAACGGGATTGACGGGCAGGGCGGTTTGAAGAAGGCTTGTCCTGATGAGTGACGCCAGCGAGCAAAGAGAACGCGAAGCAGCAAAGCTGACGCGGCATGAGAGCCTCGGCGGCCTCGAAATGCTCGCCGCCCGCTACCGCGACCACGCTTATGCGCTGCACACGCACCCGACCTGGGTCTTCGGCGTCGTCGTGGCCGGCGTCGAGAAGCTGCGCATTGGCCGCCGCCAGCATCTGGCCCAGGCGGGTTCGATCATCATCGTCAATCCCGAAGAGCCGCATGACGGCGAGAAGGGCGCACCCGCCGGCTGGGCCTATCGCACCTGCTATCCGGACGCCGCCTTGATGGCCGAGATCGCCGAGGATCTGGAGCTGCGCGGACTGCCGATGTTCAGCGAGGGCATCGTGCAGGCGCCGGAACTGGCGCGAGCTTTCGTGCGTGCTCATCGCCTCGCCGGAGAGCTCGATCAGGAAGCGGCGATGTTGGTGGTGCTCAGCAAACTCGCCAAGCGCTTCGGCGATGGCAAGGTCCGGGACCATGCTTCGGAAGCCGGCGAGACAGCAAGGCGCTTCCGCCTCTATGGCGAGCTGATCGCCGCCGATCTTTCGGCCGGCTTCGACCTTGCGCAGCTGGCGGCGGCGGCCAGGGTCACCCGCTTCCAGGTCATCCGCGACTTCCACCGCGCCGCCGGCATGACGCCCGGCCAATATCTGCGCGACCGCCGCATCCGCGCCGCCTCGGTGCTGATGAAGACCGAAATGCCGCTGGCCGAGATCGCTGTTGCGACCGGCTTCGCCGATCAGAGCCATCTGACCCGGGTATTCAAGACGATCAAGGGCCTGTCGCCCGGCGCTTGGCGCGCCGCGGCCTGAGCGCTGCCTGTTGCGGGTGCTCGCTGGACTACAGCTTCGCTTTGATGCGCTTCATCTTGCCGCTCGCATAGTCGCCATAGCGCAACTTCGACTTGCCGTGCTGGTCCTTGAATGCGTACCACTCGCCATCCGGCAACTTGCGTTGATAGATCACCTTGCCGGCCTGACGATGCTCGAAGCAGGTCATGGATTTCTTCGACCCCCACCCGCCACGCCAGGTCACCCGGTAGCAGACCTTGCCGCCGCCAGGGATGAACCACATGCCGTCGCCATAACCAGGCTTGCCCTTGTCCGAGGTCCAGGCGTCGAACTGCCGCTGCTTCACCGCGAAGAAGGCGGTGCCGTTCTTGCCCCACAGCCACGAATGGTTTTGATAAAGCTGGTAGACGCCCTCGTCGGAGAGGACGGCCGCTGTTGACGCCTGGTTGCCGACCTTGTTCGCGGCCTTGGCCATCGCAGGGGCCTGCGAGCCGACAACAAAAACGAAGCAGGCAAGCGCTGCTCCAACAAAATTCCCCAACGTCCTTTTCACGATTTTATTCCCCCCTACTGATTTACGCCACGCCTACACCCCGTCTCCAAGGCCGTGCTTTGGAGCTTGTCATTTTGAACTTGAAGCTGGAGCCCGTCCCGGATGCCGGGACGGGCTGATCTTTGCGGTCTTACGGCAGCACGTGCTGGGTCACCCGCCAGTCGGGCAGCCCATAGCCGTTCAGCCACGGCCACGTTTCCTTCTGGTTGAAGTAGACCACCGAGGTCAGGGCCGGAAACTCCGCATAGGACTTGCGGGTTTCTTCCGCCCACTTCGTCACATAGTCCTGCTTTCCGACATAGCCGAGCTCGGCCACGACCACCGGCTTGTTGAATTTCGCGACACGGTCGTAGCCGGGCTTCAGCGTCTCGGCGAAGGTGCGGTCGCGGCCCGTTTCGTCATTGTCCCTCTTCTGCAGGCCGAACACCGACAGGCCGATGACGTCGACATAGTCGTCACCCGGATAGTACTTCTCGAGGCCGTCCATTCCCTTGGGAGACCACATGTATTTGGCCGCGGGCGCGGCCTTGCGGCAGACATCGACCTCGCGCTTGTAGGCGGCGATCCAGTCCTTCGGCGCCCAGTTGGCCCAGGTGAAGCGGCCGTTGGTGTCTTCCATTTCCTGCGCCCAGCGGATCGTCACCGGGCTTTTCATCTGTCCGACCAGGTTGCAGATCGCCTGCATGTTGGCGTCGTATCTGCCGCTCAAGATGCCGTTGCGCAGCTCCGGCGGCGTGATGCGCCAATCCTTCGACCAGGTCCACGGCTCGATGGTGATCAGCAGCGAGCGGCCGCGCTGCAGAGCGTAGGCGTCAGCCAGCGGCAGCGTCGAGAGATCGACGTCTTCCCAAGGCAGGAAGAGCTCCTCGATGGTGGCCGATTTGTCGTTGCTGAAGTCGCCATAGGGATCGTAGGAGCCGAATGCCGACGCGGCCGAACTCGTCTGCACCGGATCCGTTCCTAAAGGCGATCCCGCCGACGCCGGCAGGACAAGGCCGACGATAAATGCCGACACAAGTGCGGTTGCTGTGGGGTATTTCATGCCCAACCTCCATAGCCTCAACGAAGGATGTTGAAGCTCGCCACAGCGTGCCGATAGGGATCGGCACGCAAACCCAATCGGTCCGCCGACGTGAACTGCGGGTTTTCTGAGCGACTGGGACGGGCACAGCTTTGGCGCGAGGCCGTCCATCACAGTAATCCCTCGGGTGCCTATACCTTGGAATCCCCGGGAGACTGTCGCCGCGATACTCACAAATTCGCGTCAACATTACGATATTAACCCTTCCTGATATAAGAGCCTATGCTTGCCCAGAGTCAAGAGCAATTAACCGTTACTTAACCATATCGGGGCCGCATGGTTAACGCGACGGTTGCAAAAAGCGCCTACGGCCGTCGGCTTCGCTGTCGTCGGAATCCCCTCGACGTGGCGCGCCAAGCCGCAAAAGGCTGTCCGCCCAAGAGATGAGGTTAACCAGTTCTCAAGAAGCTTGGTCAACGCAAGCTTAATTCTGTTGACTCTCCATTAGGAGATGCTGATTCTACCTTGGGGATGTGAACGCTTTCGGCCGCAAGGGCGAGGGCGGAAGTGGCGGCGGGTTGGTATGAGCGTTTCGTTGGATGCCGGCGTTGTCGGCGGCAAAGAGGGGCGTGCGAGCCGGCGCGGCAGGGCTCCTGTCGGCGCTGGCCCCAAGGGCCCCTATCTCGTGCCGGTTCTGTCGCCCCGGCAGCAATTGATCCTTCGGCTCGGCCTCGCCTTCTGGTTTGTCACGCTCATCTTCTTCTGGTCCTGGTGGTTGCGGCCGGAACACGTCGAGCATATCGGGCCATATGCCTTCGCCACCATCGTGCTGGCCTGGCTGACGCTGATGCCGATGTACTTCCTGCTCAACGTCCATGCCTCACGGAAATCCTCGAAGCTGCATGCCGTCCCCAAGCGCTCGCGTGTCGCCATGGTGGTCACCAAGGCGCCATCCGAGCCGTTCGCCGTCGTTCAGCGCACGCTGGAGGCGATGCTCGCGCAGGACTATCCGCACGACACCTGGCTGGCCGACGAGGATCCGTCGGAGGAGACGGGCCGCTGGTGCGATGCGCATGGCGTGATGATTTCGACACGGCGCGGCCGCGAGGACTATCACCGCAAGACCTGGCCGCGCAGGACACGCTGCAAGGAAGGCAATCTCGCCTTCTTCTATGACCACTACGGCTATGAGCGCTACGACTTCGTCGCCCAGATGGATGCCGACCATGTGCCGTCACCGACCTATTTGAGGGAAATCCTTTATCCCTTCGCCGATCCGGCCGTCGGCTATGTCTCGGCGCCCAGCATCTGCGACAACAATGCCGGCGAAAGCTGGGCGGCGCGCGGCCGCTTGTTCCCGGAAGGCATGTTCCACGGCCCCTTGCAGTCCGGCCACACCGGCGGCGGCGCGCCGCTCTGCATCGGCTCGCACTACGCGGTCAGGACGAAGGCCCTGCGTGAGGCCGGCGGGCTTGGTCCGGAACTAGCCGAAGATCATTCCACCTCGATGCTGATCAATGCCGCCGGCTGGCGCGGCGTTCACGCCATCGATGCGATTGCCCATGGCGACGGTCCGCGGACCTTCGCCGATCTCGTCACGCAGGAATTCCAGTGGTCGCGCAGTCTGGTGACGATCCTGCTCGAATACACGCCGCAATATTTCCACAAGCTGACGTCGCGGCTGAAGTTCCAGTTCCTGTTCTGCCAGCTCTGGTACCCGCTGTTCGCGCTCTTCGCGCTGATGATGTACGTCATGCCGATCTATGCGCTCTACACAGGGCGCAACTTCGCCAACGTCATGTATGCCGATTTCGTCCTCTATTACCTGCCCAACTCGGTGGCGCTGGTCGGGCTGGTGATGATGCTGAAGGCGTTCGGCCTATCGCGACCCCTGACCGCGAAGACGTTGAGCTGGGAAGGCACGCTGTTCCTGTTCTTCGCGCGTTGGCCCTGGGTGCTGTGGGGGACGCTGTCGGCGGTCCGCGATTATATGACGAAGTCCTTCGTCGATTTCCGAGTCACCCCGAAAGGCAGCGGCCCGAAGCACCTTTTGCCCGCGCGTGCCTTCGCGCCCTATGTGGTCCTGGCGATCGGCGCTGCCCTGCCTGTGCTCACCGTCAGGCATCCCTTCGATGCCACCGGCTTCTATTGGTTCGCCGCCTTCAATGCTTTCCTCTACGGCCTGCTGGTTGTGGTCATCATTGCCAAGCACATTGCCGAAAACAGGATCTCGCTGCGCGCCAATGCCGGCAAATTCGCCTTGCACGCCTCCTTGGCGCTGCTCGCGCTCGGCGTACCGGTCGCCGGCTTCTACGATCGCGGACTGGAAGGCATCTATGGCCTTCAGCAGGGTGCCGGCGGCTTCCGCATCGTCAGGATCGCCTATGTGGTTTCCGGTGCCGGCATGGGCGACATAGGCTCGCGCAATTTCTACTTCGACCCCGGCTGGGACGCGCCGCGCTAAGGCCGCAAGCGCCCTTCGAACACAGCCAGTCTGAACCCGACGATCCGCTTGCGGGCCGGTCGCCGTTTGTCTGCCAAAAGTTCAAATTTTAATAAGAGTCGATCGAGTGCCGAAAGACGACGCTCATCATGTCGTTTGCACGAATTTTAATAAGTCTCCTCTAATATTAAGCCATGATGTGAGCTGCGAAAGGCCGCTCACGCCGGGCGCGAAAGAAAGCAGAGCGAAATATATCTTCGCGCCATGGTGAACTATATTTCACGGCAGGGGACGGCAATGAAGAAATTCATGGAAAGCGCGGCGGCGGTCGGCAGAAAATATGCCCACGCCTTTGCCGCTATTGCATTGGTATCGATGGTGTCTGGTTGCCAGACCATGGATACGGCCAAGACCAGCTCGATCGGCGGCAACAAGCCCGCGGTGAAGGCAATCGGCAACAAGGTCCATTACGTCAAGAAGAAGCAACTCTATCGGGTCCATCGCAAGCATCTGACGCAGATGACCAGCGTGACGCGTGTGAGGGAGGAAGCTTATGCCGCCTTCCTGCGGCCGCAGCGCATCCGCACGTCGGCGCCGACCAGGGTTTCCTACAGCCTGGGCAGTGCTGGCCCGCTGCTCGGCCATTCGCCCTGGATTTGCGGTCCGAGCGGCTTTGGCCAGCGCTCGGCTTGCCGGGCGCGTTGAACCACATCAGCGCTCGGGCCTGCCGCGCGCTGAACGGTCGCCGGGGGGCGAGAGCCGGGGGCGAGAGGATTTGCGCCTGACCGCGCGCTACCTCTTGCCCTCCGGCCGCCATTCCTGCCGGTACCAGTCGACGAACTTCGCCAGCCCTTCCTCGATCGACACTTTCGGCTTGAAGCCGAAGTCGCGCTCCAGCGCGCTGGTGTCGGCATAGGTCTTCTCGACCTCGCCGGGCTGCATTGGCAGATCTTCGCGGATAGCCTTGACGCCGAGCAGCCTTTCCAGCGTCTCGATGAAACGGCCGAGATGCACCGGCTGGCTGTTGCCGATATTGTAGATCAGATGCCTTGGACCGTCGGCTGGCGGCGGCCGGTCCAGCACCGCAACCACGCCGTCGACGATGTCGTCGACATAGGTGAAGTCGCGCCACATCTCGCCATGATTGAAGACGCGGATCGGCTTGCCGGCCAGCATCGCCTCGGTGAAGATCCAGGCGGCCATATCCGGGCGCCCCCAGGGACCGTAAACAGTGAAGAAGCGCAGGCCGGTCTGCGGCAGGCCATAGAGATGCGAATAGGTCGAGCTGATCAGCTCGTCGGCTTTCTTGGTCGCGGCGTAGATCGACACCGGATTGTCGACGCGGTCGGTCTCCGCGAACGGCACCTTGGTATTGCCGCCATAGACCGAGCTCGACGAGGCATAGACGAGATGCTTGATCTCGGGCGATGCGCGGCAAAGCTCCAGCACCTCGAGATGGCCGAGGATGTTGGCGTGGATGTAGGCGCGCGGATTTTCGAGTGAGTAGCGCACACCCGCCTGGGCGCCGAGATGAGCGATGCCGCCCAACTTTTGACCCTTCAGCTTCGCTGCCAGCGCGCCGGGCTCGGCGATGTCGAGCTGGAGGAACGAAAATCCCCTGTTCGGGGAAAGCCTGGCGAGCCGCGCCGCCTTCAGCGCCGGGTCGTAATAAGTGTTCATGCTGTCGACGCCGACAACGTCGTCGCCGCGCGCGAGCAGGCGCTGGCAGACATGGCTGCCGATGAAGCCGGCGGCTCCTGTCACCAGGATGGTCATGCAGGGACCTCGGGCGAGAACAGGGCGGTCCAGATCATTTCCGGCGTGACCTGGTCTTGTTGCTTGCCGGCGGGCTCGGTAAGTGCCAGCCGTCGCCTTCGCCATGCGCGGGCTGCGGCCGTGCCACATAGGCGAGGGAGACATTTGCTTCGAGATAGACGCGCGACAGCATTTCGGCGAGCACGCCCGACGTCACCATCTGCAGGCCAGCGATGACCAGGAAGAAGCCGGTGAACAACATCGGGCGCGTTCCGATGTCCTGTCCGAGAAACACCTTCAGGCTGAACAGATAGGCCAGCACCAGCGAACCGAGCACGCCGAGCACGATGCCGATGCCGCCGAAGAAATGGCCGGGCCTGGTGCGATAACGCATGAAGAAGAACATGAAGACGAGGTCGAGCACCACGCGGAAGGTGCGCGAGATGCCGTATTTGGACTGGCCGTGGATGCGAGCGTGGTGCGTCACCACTTCCTGGGCGATGCGGCGCGGCGTCGTCACCGTCGCCAGCCATGCCGGGATGAAGCGGTGCATCTCGCCGTAGAGCCGCACGCTGCGGATGACGCTGCCGCGGAAGACTTTCAGGCTGCAGCCATAGTCCTTCAGCTTGACGCCGGTGACGCGCGCGATCAGCGAATTGGCGATGCGTGACGGCAGCCTGCGCATCCAGAAACCTTCCTGGCGGTTCTTGCGCCAGCCGGCGACGAGGTCGAGGTCCTCGGTCAGCAGGCGATAGACCATGCGCGGAATGTCGAACGGGTCGTTCTGCAGGTCGCCGTCGAGCGTCGCGATGACGTCGCCGCGGGCGGCGTCGAGGCCGGCCTGCATGGCCGCGGTCTGCTTGAAGTTGCGCACCAGTTCCACGCCATGCACATGCGGACCATACTCGGCCGCGAGCCTGCGGATTTCGTTCGGCGTGGCGTCGGTGCTGCCGTCGTCCACCAGCACGACTTCCCAGGGCTGGCTGTAGTTCTCCATCGCCTGGTGGATGCGCACGACCAGCGGCTCGACATTGTCGGCCTCGTTGTACATGGGAATGACGATGGACAGCTTGTGCTCGGGCATGACGGCGCCGGCGGGCAGTCCCGTTTGGGGGATGGGGAGCAGATCCATGGCGGTCATTTCCTTGCAGGCCCCGCGGCCGGGGTCTCCGGCAGCGTCGATTTCGAGGGAAACAGCCAGGCGATCGCACCAGTGGCGACGGCCGAGCAGAGGATGAAGAGATGCAGCGCCAGCGCCGCCTGCAGGCCGTCCTTCATGGCGATGCCGGAGTAAAGCAGCGCCGCCGCGGCGCCCGCCTCATAGGTGCCGAAACCGGCGACGCCCTGCACCGGCAGGATGGCGGCGGCCTCGGCTCCGACAGCGCCGGGAAAGGCGGTCTGGAAGGTGGTGCCGAGCAGCATGGCGAGCAGCCATCCCTGCACGGCAAGCTTCAGCGTCCAGTTGGCGACCGTCCACCACCAGCCGTAGCGGGAGCGCCCGGTCGCCTCGGTGAAGATGTCGCGCAGCTTGCCGAGCTTCGAAACGATCTTGCCGCGTCCGGCCCAGTCATGCGGCGCGCGCGCCCAGCGTGGCAGATACCAGGCAACCGCAATCAGTGCCGCGATGCCCGCGGCCCTGAGCGCCGGATGAAGGCCGGGCCACACCAGGCAGGCAAGCACGCCGACGACGAAGGCGTCCTGCAGCCTGAACCACAGAAGCGAAGCGCTGGCGCGCACGATCGAGATGCCGAACACCTGGCGCAGAAGCAACGGGAAGGCGGTTTCGCCGCCGCGGAACGGCACCACGTTGATCATGGCGTTGTGGATCAGGATGACGCGCAGGCAGGCGCCAAAGCGGCCGTTCACCTCGTCGCGGAATTCGTCGCAGACGCGCAGCGCGCGCAGCACATAGGTGACGAACAGCGTAAGTGTCACCGCCGCGAAGGCGCCCGGCGTGACGCTGGCGAAGGCGTCGCCCACCATCTTCCAGCGCGCGTCGCCGGCAAGCCATACCAGTAGCGCCAGGGTGACGATTATCGAGAATGCTTTTTTCAACCAGGTCTCCGCCGGCTTCCGTTGCCGCGTCAGCGGCTGCGGACGCAACGTTCATCGGTACGCGGCCGTCCGCCGACTGCCGTTTGCCGCCGAAAGGCCATGGCCGGCCTCGACAGGCGCCGCTCCCTCACGGGCGGGTGATCCTATAGACCAGCAGCTTGTCCGAATCCACAAGCTTGGTTGCGGTCTTGTCGAGGTAGTCGACCACCCCGTCATGATGTTCGACGAACAGACGATCCCGTTTGTCGGCGGCGTTCTTGGCGGTGCCGAAATAATCCGCGCCCTGGGTGCGCAGATCCTCGAGCTGCGCGATCGCGGTGGTGTCGTCCTCGGCGAATTTCGACCATTCGACATCGCCGCCGCCGGGCGGGAATACCCAGCCGCGGACCCGGCTGTAATAGATCGCGACGGGGTCGCCGGCCTCCGGCGCGATGGCGACGACAAGCTCGCCGGGCTGGACGAGGCGCGCCAATTCCTCACCGAGCAGCTTGCCGTTCATGGCGATCGGCGCCTTCATCGTCTTGAGCAGAGGAACGGTCGAAAGCGCCAGGGCCAGCGCCGCGATGAAGGCCGAGCGCAGCATGACGGCGGGGGTGAGCGCCGTTCCGGTGCCGAGCGTCGCCAGCACCAGCGCGCCGCGACCGCAGAACATCGCCAACGGCACATTGAAGATGTGGTAATTCCATGGATTGCTGGTGATCTCGCGCGCCGCGGCGATATAAACGACCGCTGCCGCCGCGAGCCACACATAGGGAATGGCCGAAAGAGCTCGCTCGCTGGTCTCGGCAGGCTTCGGCGGCATCCAGAATCCGACGGCGATCAGCGCCATGAACGGATAGCCGTAGAACCACCAGACCGAGGTGTTCCAGACGGACTTCAGGTAGAAACTGTTCTTGAAGAATGTTGAGAAGCCGGAATCCCAGATATAGCCGCTGCCCGCCACATGATACGGCGGGTAGGAGCGGCCGAGATAGATCGCCCAGCTGAAATAAGCGGCGATGATGGCGAGGCTCAGCAGCCCAGCCGCGAACACCCTGGCCGCATGCCTTCTTTTCCCGGCAACGATCCAGCAGACCATCAGGTAGAAGATGACCGCGCCGGCAGCGAGTCCGGGCGGCTTCGCGAGTGCGCCCAGCGTGAAGCTGAGCGTCGCCAGCGGCAGCAGCCATGCGTTGCCGCCGGTCCAGTATTTCGCGAACACCCACACGCCAAGCGTCACCAGCGCCAGCATCGAGGGGTCGGGCAGGAACGAGCTGTCGATCATCGCCGGACCGGGCATCAGCGCATAGGCGAGCGCCGCCGCGTGGGCATGCGCCTCGTCCCAGCAGAGCGCGGTCAACCGGTGCAGGGAAAACACCGTCACCATGCCGAACGCCGCCGCGATCATCCGTCCGAACCAGTCGTGCCAGCCGAAGAGCTGATAGAGCAGGGCGGTGAGATAGCTGACGATCTGGAATTCCCGCCCCTGATAGCTCGGCCCGGGGCCGGTCCAGCTCACTTCGGGAAAGAAGATGTTCCAGCTGCGCTGCTGGAAATTGTCGGCCATCATGGCAGTGCTTGTCTCACGCCAGCTGAAAGCGTCGACAAGCGGCTGGGTGATGTTGTGAAACCGGGCGATTGCCGCCACCAGCAGGATGGCCAGCAAAATCAGCGTATGGAGATTGATACGGATGCCGGCCGCTGCTTGCCGGACGGGCAACGCCACGCCCTGGACGTCGGCCGTTTCCGTGTTGCCTGTCATCTGGAGCCGCCCCTTCCCACCCAAGCTACTCTGGCGCAGCACAATTGCCAAACACTGTCACAGTATCACAAGATTGTAATAGCCGTGGTTAAATAACAGCTTGTTGCGATGCTTAGACTTGGACTCGGTTGACATGGCGCCTCGCGCGGCTGTTAATGGTTTCAAGGGCGCTGATCGCGCCGCGCCGGGCTGACGGGCCCGGGCTTGCGACGGAACGCGAAAAGCCCCGAAGAAAATCTTCCAAACCATGGTTACTCGACCCGACCGTGACAGGGTCGAGGTGGGGGCTATCGACATGCGCTTGCTCATCGACACGACAGACCAGGCTGCTTTTCCATCCAAGCCCGGCATGAGCGTCCGCCGGCATCCGGCGCGCGGCTGTGTCGTGGCGCTCCTGATGGCCTGCGGCCAGCTCGCGTTTGCAGGCGCCGCCGATGCCGCCGCGGCGAAGAACAGCGCGGCTGTCGAGGCCGCCGCCAAGCCCGAAGCCGCGCCGACGGCGTTCGAGTTGCAGCTTCTCTATGCCGACCGCACCTGGAACTGGAAGAATGGTGCCGCCTATTTCGGGCTGGACAGGCGACTGCATGCCTGGACGGCCGGTGAGGATAAGCCCGCCGTCGCCGAAGGCCGGTGGCTGGTGACCGACACCGGCAAGATGTGCATGGAACTTGCCTGGAGGTCCAAGACCTACACCACCAAGCCGCAACGCACCTGCTACAGCCACCGCATCGAAAGCGGCAACATCGAGCAGCGCAAGGACCCGGACGGCGAGTGGTACGATTTCAAGCACGCCAAGGACGATCCCGCCGACGAGCATAAAAAATTCGAGGCCGGCAACACCAAGGGCACGCAGTTCGACGAGACCCGCAAGCTGGTCGACAGCAAGAGTTGATGCATGTCGCTCAAAAACCCTGAAGCGCGTCGCCTGGATCCGTTTCAGCGCGACGCGCTTTGGAGCGGGACTTGCCCAAGAACACATGCTTCGGGCGAGCCGGCAATTTCCATTGAAAGCTGAACCGCTCCAACAGCCTTCCGCCCGGATAGAAGAGGCTCGCTGAGACAAGCCCTCAACCAAGCTCAGCGAGCCCGCGCCCCGACACAGTACTCACAGGGACGACTGCCAGCCTTGCGGGCTGGCGTTTTTTCGTTGTCTTCGCGCCGCTCGACGCGCGCTTTACGCGTGAAACGGTGGAGGTTGCGCCAAAAGCTTTCGGCATCGAGGCCGCGGCAAGCCCGAAGAAGGGCGCGGCCGTCCTGACGATGGTGTCGATGTCGGAATTCTCCGCCATGAAGCCCAGTCGCTCGCGCGCCAGGCTGGGATCGGCGAAAAGCCCGGCCGGGTCGCCGGGCCGGCGCGGCTTGTAAGCAACCGGCACCGGGCGCGACGTGATGCGCCCGACCGCCTCGAGGATTTCCTGGATCGAGATGCCTTGGCCGGTGCCGAGATTGACGGACAGGCTGTCGCCGCCGGCCTCGAGATGCATCAATGCCTTGAGATGCGCGCGGGCGAGATCGCTGACATGGATGTAGTCGCGCACGCAGGTGCCGTCCGCCGTCTCGTAGTCGGTGCCGAAGACCTCTATCGCCTCGATCATGCCCGACGCCGCCATCAGCACACGGGGAATGAGATGGGTTTCGGGCGTATGCCACTCGCCGAGCTCACCCTCGGGGTCGGCGCCGCAGGCGTTGAAGTAGCGGAGGATCGCGTATTTCATCCCATAGGCTGCGGCGTAGTCCCTGATGATTTCTTCGCCCATCAGCTTGCTGCGGCCATAGGGGCTGATCGGCTTCTGCGGCGAAGTCTCGCTGACCGGCAGCGCCTCCGGCACGCCGTAGGTTGCGCAGCTCGAGGAAAAGATCACCTTGTCGATGCCGTTTGTCCGCGCCGCGTCCAGCACCGCGATCGTGCCGCCGACATTGGTCGCGTAATACTCCGCCGGCTCGCTGACCGACTCGCCGACATAGGCAAGGGCAGCGAAGTGGATGACCGCCAGCGGCTTGTAAGTGCCGATCGCCCGCTGCAGCGCTTCGCGGTCGCGGATGTCGCCGACGACCAGCGGACCCCAGGCGACGGCCTTCCGGTTGCCGCGGCCTAAATTGTCGTAGACCACGGGCAGGTAGCCCGCCGCCGAGAGCAACTTGCAAGTATGGCTGCCGATGAAGCCGGCGCCACCCGTCACCAGAACGGGGCGGCGGGTCGTCATGCTGTCGCCTCCCTGACAGAGGACGCCTGGACGGCTTGCGGGACGACGAACCTTCGGCAGCCCAGCAACGCGTCGAAATAGGCCGTGGTATGGGCGAGCCCTTCGCTCAGCGCGACCTTCGGTTCCCAGCCGAGGTGTTGCCGGGCAAAGGAGATATCGGGCTTGCGCTGCCTGGGGTCGTCGACGGGCAGCGGCCTGTGCACGATGTGCGAGCGTGAATTCGTATAGTCGATGACCAACTCGGCCAATTCCATGATGGTGAACTCGACGGGATTGCCGAGGTTGACCGGGTGCTGCGGCGCCGCCGCGGCGTTCATCAGCCGCACGAAGCCTTCGATCAGGTCGTTGACGAAGCAGAAGGAGCGCGTCTGCGTGCCGCTGCCATAGACGGTGATATCGTCGCCGCGCAGCGCCTGGACGATGAAGTTCGATACCACGCGGCCGTCGTCGGGCTGCATGCGCGGGCCATAGGTATTGAAGATGCGCGCGACGCGGACATCGATGCCGTATGTCCGCGAGTAATCGAAGAACAGTGTCTCGGCCGAGCGCTTGCCCTCGTCGTAGCACGAGCGCGGGCCGTGCGTGTTGACGTTGCCGAAGTACCCTTCCGGCTGCGGATGCACCAGCGGATCGCCATAGACTTCCGAGGTCGAGGCTTGGAAGATCTTGGCGTTATGGCGCCTGGCGAGCTCCAGAAGACTGATGGAGCCCAGCACGCTCGTCTTGAAGGTGTGGATCGGATCGGCTTGGTAGTGAGGCGGAGAGGCGGGGCAGGCGAGGTTGTAGATCTCGTTGACAGTGAAGTCCGCCGGCAGGTCATCGATGATGTCATGCTTGACGCAGGTGAAGGAGGCGTCGCGCGCTATGCCTGCAAGATTGTATCTTTTGCCGGTGTGGAAATTGTCCAGCGCGATGACTTCATAGCCGTCGGCGAGCAGCCTTTCGCACAAATGCGAGCCCAGGAAACCCGCTCCGCCAGCGACCAGAGCGCGACCACGATCGATACCCCTGCGACCTGGCCCGCCGTCCAGCTTCAAGACCTTGGCAACCCTACTCATGGCTCCCTCACGCACACACACTATCGCTCCGGCCAGGACAACAGCGTTGCCCGACCAGGTGAAATCATGGCGGCGTTCCGCATGCGCGGAACCGCCATTGACCGAAGTGTTTGTCTGAGTTCGCGGAGCTCTTGCCGTGCGGCTATTTGCTGCCGCTCAGCGTCCCTTCGCCCCTAAGTCGCGATCCACGAATATGGTTGCCACCACCGCGGACTGCTCGCCCAAATTGCACACCCAACGCATATAAAAATATACCTGTGGACAGCATAGTCAACTAAATTAGCGTTTCGTTAACCTTGCCTGTTAGCGATTGGTTAATCATAACGGCTGGGGACCGGATCTGCCGGCGGTCCAAAAGTACTGTGATCGTGTTGGCAGGGGCCGGGTAATGAAACGACGCGCCGAACCGGCCTGCCAGCGTCCCGGTGAGGACTCTTGCGGGTGCCGCCGGCATCTCCAAGCATAGCGTGAAAAGGAGATTGGGGGCAGGCGCGCCCCACGCGTTCGGTTTTATTCGGATGACTGGATCGAATGTCAGATGTTCTGCACCGAAAGCGGTCCAGGACCTCTGAGGAAGCAATGGGACTGCTGTCCGAAGCCGCTTGGGCTGCAGATATGCGCGGCGTTTCCGAAATAGGGATTGACGCTCACGCTGGTAATCGGGGCAGGAACTGTTCTTGTCTGCGCAACTCGATTTGGTTTCAAGTTGACTAAGGCAGCGCTGCCGCTCTGCGACGCGCTGAATGCGGTCGGTTGTCCGAAATTGAAATATTGGCAGCCGGAAACCGCTAGGACCGTGCTGAAAATCAAGGAACTATAAAAAATTTTGCTTGAAACGAAAAAAAGTTTGCCAGTTGAATGCGCGGTTTGTTTCTTGTGAGCCATGAGTATCAAAAATCCTCTTAGGCGTATGGGGCCCCTTGTATCCGAATCGCTGGCTAGCAGCCCACCCTGTGCACATTATGGCAAACTTGGTTAATTTAGCGATAGCTGTTTGACGCGTGCCTGGATTTTGATTGCTCGGCGGAAGTGCCGAAGGGGCGTGGGTGGGCCATTCACATCCGCCGGTTGTCAGGATGAATGGCTGAAGATCGTCGCGCTCACGATAAACGCACGGCCCGCGAAGCTGCAGGCCATGCGTTTGGTTTCAGGCATATGCCGCAACGGAGTTCACTCTCCGCCCATCTCCTTCTTGAACTGGGCGAGATCGACCTGCATGCCGTTGAAGATGGTGCTCCAGTGGCGGGTCAAGGCGGCCATGGCGACGGCCTCCTGGATCTCCTCGTCGGTGGCGCCGGCGCGTTTCGCGTTCTCGGTGTCCGACCAGATGCAGTAGCTGCAGGGGATTTGCGCTGCGACAGCGAGCGAGATCAGCGACTTCACCTTAGGCGGCAGCGCCGTCTTGTCGCTGAGCTCGATGGCCTTGACCTCGGCCCACGCGCCGGGCAGACCGGCTTTCGGGAACTGTTTCAGGAAGCCGGGCACGCCGCCCATGGTCGATTGGATGTCCTTGATGGCGGCGTCGTAGTCGTCGGCGCTGGCCGGCGCCGCGGTCAAGGTCACGGTGAGCGCGATGGCGGCGAGCAGCAATGCGGAACGCAGGCAGGAATTCACATTTGGGACGATGCGAATGACTAACACGATGTTCTCCTCTGGTTTTTGTTAGCCTTACGGTGTAAGGTGGGGTGGAAAATGAACCTTACAGTGTAAGTTGTCAAGCGGCGCCATGGACTCGCCAAGCAAAAAAATACGAACCCGCGGAAAACTGTCCCGCGAGATGATTGAGGACGCCGCCTTCGAGGTGATCGAAAGGGAAGGGCTATCCGGCTTTTCGATGCGCAAGCTCGCCGCCAGGCTCGGCTGCGAGGCGATGAGCATCTACCATCACTTCCCCTCGCAGGCGCATCTCTACGAGGCGTTGGTCGATCGCCAGATGAGCGGGCTCGTGATCCCCGACAACAGCCTGCCCTGGCGCGACCGTGCCCGCATCGGCATGCAGGAGTTCCGGCGTGTGGCGACCGAGCATCCGGCATTCGCGCCGTTCATCGTCGTCTACCGGATGAACTCGCCGCCCTGCCTTGCCAAGCTGAATGCGATCATCGGCCTGTTCGAGGATGGCGGTTTCGGACCAGAGCTCAGCGCCCGCCTGTTCCGCGCAGCCGGCTACTATCTGATGGGCGCGATCCTCGATGAGACCGCCGGCTATGCCAAGGGGCCTTCGGCGGTCACCACCGTCAATGACGAGGATCTGGCGCGCGACTATCCCAGCGTCGTGGCCGCCGGCGCCTATTTTGGCGCAGCCGGCTTCGACAAGACTTTTGAGCTTGGCCTGGAGATGTTTCTGGACGAGATGGAGCGGGTCCGCGAAGCTGCCGGGAGCGAAACCGCGCAAAGTAGCGGCGATCGCGGCCGGATGAAGAAATAACCAGGACTTTCGATGCGCTTCCTCTCGGTAATTATTCTCATCGCCGGCGCCGCGATCGGCGTCTTCTATCCATGGGCGATGAGCAATTTCTCCGGCCACGCGATCGGCACATATCGCGTTTATGAAGGCGGCCGCTTCCGGCCGGCCACCGTTCAACTCGCGGCAAGCGACGCGCCTGTCCGTGTGCTGGTCGACCTCACCGCGCGGGCCGAGCGCGTCGCCTCGCAGCAGCGCACGGTGCTGACGCTGACCGCGGCAAGCGGCGGCCGCACCGCGCTCGCTTCGACGCTCTCCTTCAGCCACACCGACAATCCGCGCCAGGTGAGCCCGCAACTGCCCGATAAGATCTTTCGCGACGAGGCTGGTGTGATCGAAACCGTCGCGCCGGGACCTTACGTCTTCACCATCGGTCCGGGCGATGCCGACGGCATCGACATGCGCGCCGTCGATCTGATCTTGCGCGCAGGAACCGGTTCGATCGATGAACGGGCGCAGCCGGCCGGCTATGCGCTGATGGGCATCGGCCTGGTCGGGCTGGTGCTCTCGCTGGTCTTCGGGCGTGGTGGCAAGCCGCCGCAGAATCCCAACGCGCAGCCGCCACCGCCGCGCTGGGGCCGCGGCGGTTCGCAGAGGTGAGGGCGGCATGAATTATCGCCACGCCTATCACGCCGGCAATTTCGCTGACGTCGTCAAGCACACCGTGCTCTGCCGCCTGGTCGAATATCTCAAGCAGAAGGACAAGCCCTTCCGCGTCATCGATACCCACGCCGGCATCGGCCGCTACGACCTTGCCTCGGTGGAGGCCGGTAAGACCGGAGAATGGCAGGGCGGCGTCGGCCGGCTGTTCGAGGCCACGCTCGAGCCTCGGGCGGCAGCGCTCCTTCAGCCCTATCTGCAAGCGGTGCGCGCCGAAAATCCCGACGGCGGCCTTCGTTGCTATCCCGGCTCGCCGCTGATCGTGCGCCACCTCCTGCGCAAGCAGGACCGACTGACGGCGATCGAATTGCATCCCGAGGACGCTGCGCGGCTCAAAGCCGTTTTCGCAGGCGATTTCCAGACGCGAGTGATCGAGCTCGACGGCTGGCTGGCGCTTGGTGCCCATCTACCGCCGAAGGAGAAGCGCGGCCTGGTCCTCGTCGACCCGCCCTTCGAGGGAGAGGGCGAGTTCCCGCGTCTCGTCGAGAACCTGCGCCGCGCGCACCGGCGCTGGCCGGGCGGCATCTATGCGCTCTGGTATCCGGTCAAGGATCGCAAGGCGGTCGCCGCTTTCCGCGCGGCGCTGAAGGAGACGGGCATTCCAAAGCTGCTCGACATCGGCTTCGAGATCCGTCCGGCCTCGAACGAGCCCAGCCTCGACGGCAGCGGCCTGGTCGTCGTCAATCCGCCCTTCACGCTGGAAGGCGAATTGCGGATAATGCTCCCGGCTCTGCACCGGCTACTTGCGGCGGAGCAGCCGTCGCGTTGGACGGTCGATTGGCTGGCTGGCGAGTAGCGCCGGCGTTCTCTTACGCCAGCGCCGACGGCGTCACACCGGTCAGCCGCCGGCTCTCGCGGATCAGATACGCCTGGTCGGCATAGCCGGCCTCGATCGCGAGCACCGCGGTCGAGGCGTCGCCAGCCTTCTCGCGCAAGCGCCGGTAGCGGTGGAAGCGCAGGATGCGGTCGAGCGTCTTCGGCCCATAGCCGAAGGCGTCCTCAAAACGCCGGCGCAGCGTCCGTTCGCTCAAATGCAGATGGCGCTGCAGGAAGGGAACCAGCGGCGTTTCCGGCGGCAGGCCCTCGTCGATGACGTCGTAGGCTCTGCCCATCAGCGGATCGAGCGCGTCATGCCCTTCCGTACGCATGCCGACTGTCTCTTCCAATTGCCGCATCATGCCGGCGAGATTTGGCGCGGCCTTGATACGATCCGACAACTCCCGGGCGCGCGTGCCCCAGACCTCGCCGAGGTCGAGCCGCCCGCCGACGATCTCGCCGGCCGGCACCCCGAGCCAGCCGGCGGCGGCTCCCGGCCGGAAGCGGAAGCCGACGATCACCGACCCGGCCGGCGGCCTCTCGATCTGCGGCTCCTTATCCGGCCCGGCGATGCGGAACCGGCCGTCGATCCATTGCAGGTCGATGGTCGCGTCCGGCGTGATGACGATCGGCGGGACGTCCTCATCCTGCATGCGATGGACCCAGACGGCGGAAAAGGCGCTGGCCAGGCCCGCGGCTGCGGGCTTCTGCTGAAAGAAGCCGGTGGACTGGGCCAGTACCGCTTCCATGCTTTCTCCGATCTGCTCCGGCGGCGGATCGACGCGTCGGCCATTTTGGCCGAAATCTTCAATGCCGGCCGCTTCATCCGTGGCAAACGAGTGCAACTTCAGGGCGCTTCAGGCGCTTCCATCAGACCGCATTCGTTCCCCGGATGTGGTCACGAATATAGAAAGGAGTGAGAGAAATGAAAGCTCGCATCACCGTCCTCACGCTTGGCGTCGACGATCTCGAAGCGTCGCTCAAATTCTACCGCGACGGCCTGGGCCTGCCGACCGAAGGCATCATCGGCCGCGAGTTCGAGCACGGCGCCGTCGCCTTTTTCGAGCTTGCCGGCGGCTTGAAGTTCGCCATCTTCGAGCGCTCGAGCATCGCCCACGACGCCACGGTGCCGCAAAGCGGCCGCAGCCCGACCGAACTCACCATCGGCCACAATGTGGCGAGCGAAGCCGAGGTCGATGCGGCGATGGCCGAGGCCGTCAAGGCCGGCGCGCGCGTGGTCAAGCCGGCGCAGAAAACCTTCTGGGGCGGCTATGCCGGCTATTTCCAGGACCCGGACGATCATCTTTGGGAAGTCGTCTACAACCCCGCTTTCATCCCCAAGGACTGAGCCTTCCGAGAAAATGAGGAGGCCGACATGCCCATCGATACCATCCAGGCGATAGGCGCGCTGCTCATCGGCGGCGTGTTCGTCTTCGCCGGCATCGAGCACTTCCTGAAGTTCAAAGCGATGCGCGACTATCTGGCGAGCCGGAAATTCCCGGCTCCCACCTTCATGCTGGCCGCCGGGTCGGCGCTCGAGATCGTCGCCGGCCTGATGCTGGCGCTGGGCATCGCGGTGCCTTTCGCCGCCGGCGCGCTTGTTCTGTTCACGCTGGCGGCGAATGTCATGCTGCTGCGCTTCTGGGCCTCCGAGGAGCCGGAGCGGCAGGTGCTGCGCAACGCTTTTCTGATCAACTTCGCCGTCATCGGCGGATTGCTGCTGGCCGGCGCGGGTTAGCGGGCGCGCGCCTGCCAACGATGCATTCCGGAAACCATTGTCTTCACAGCCGCTTGACCGCCGCCGAGCGAATCCGCAGAGTGCGCGCACCCGACCTCGAGAGGCTGTCATGACTCGCTTCGCTCATTCCGCCCTTGCCGCGCTGATTTCGCTTTTGACGCCGCTAGGCACGTCGCTTGGCTTCACCCAGGCTGCGCACGCCGCCGACCTTGCCGTCTACACAGAGGATGACGGTGGCGTCTGCGGAGAGGCCTGGGTGCTGAACAAGATCACCAGCCGCTTCTCTTATCAGGTGCGTCACGTGCCGCATCTGCCTGATGTTGCGATCACCGACTTCCATCGCATTCACCAGCGTCGCTATTTGCCGGCGAGCGACGAATGGCCGATCGGCCGCCGCTATTGCGGCGCCACCGTCAGCCTGTCTGATGGCCGCGACCGCACCATCTGGTACCTGATCGAGGAAGGCCAGGGCTTTGCCTCGATCGGCGACAATGTGGAGTTCTGCGTCTCGGGCTTCGACCGCTGGATGGTCTATAACGGCCGCTGCCGCGTTCTGCGGTAATATTTTGCTGGCCGGCAGACAGTTGAAGTAGGCGCTCTACGGCGCCCCCCTCTGGCCTGCCGGCATCTCCCCCACGAGGGGGAGATTAGCAGCTTCGCCGGCCCCGCCTTCCTTCAGACGTTCGAGGTTGGCGAAAGCCCGCGTGACATCTGATCTCCCCCCTTGTGGGGGAGATGCCCGGCAGGGCAGAGGGGGGCGCTGTCCCGCCGACCTATCCTTCGTTCTTGCTCTCAAACGTCTCCGCCAGCGGCCCGCGCAATTAGCAGGGCGCGCTCCCTCTCATTGCCTGTCAGTTCGGCGGCGCGGTGGAATTCGGCCAGGGCTTCCTCTGTTCGTCCGAGCTTTTCCAAGAGATGGCCGCGGACCGTGGGCAACAGATGCGAGTCCCTGAGCCGCGGCTCGTCTTGCAGCGCGTCGGCGACGGCGAGGCCCTGGGCCGGACCGAACGCCATGCCGACCGCCACCGCGCGGTTGACTTCGACGATGGGCGAGGGCGCCGCGAGCGCAAGGGCCTGGTAATAGGCGGCGATCGCGATCCAGTCGGTGTCGGCCATGCTAACCGCGCGGCCATGGCAGGCGGCGATCATCGCCTGCAGCAGATAAGGGCCAGGTGTCGGCGTGAGCGCCATCGCGCGATTGAGGCCGTCGAGACCGCGCCGGATCAGCGACCAGTCCCAGCGGCTGCGGTCCTGATCGAGCAAAAGGATCGGATTGCCCGCTCTGTCGGTGCGGGCGGCAAAGCGCGAGGCGTTGAACTCCATCAAGGCGACCAGCCCGAGCGCCTCCGGCTCTTCCGGCATCAGCGCCGCGAGCGAGCGGCCGAGGCGTAACGCCTCGCTGCAGAGATCGGCGCGCAGCCAGTCCAAGCCCGCCGAGGCCACATAGCCTTCGTTGAAGACCAGGTAGACCACCTCCAACACGGCGGCGAGACGCTCGCGCCGCTCTTCTCCGCGCGGTGTCTCGAACGCAATGCCGGCATCGCGCAGCGCCCGCTTGGCACGCACGATGCGCTGGGCGACGGTGGCTTCGGGCACTAGGAAGGCGCGGGCGATCTCCGGCGTCGACAGCCCGCCCAACATTCGCAGGGCAAGCGCCGCTCGCTGCTCGGCCGGCAGCAGCGGATGGCAGGCGGTGAAGATCAGCCGCAACAGGTCGTCGTCGATGTCCTCGTCGAGCGCCGCCTCGATGTCGGGCATCTCGCGCTCCAGCTCGGAGAGGTCGATCGCGAGCTCGCGGTGCTTGCCGTCGAGCATCACCGTGCGGCGCAGCCGGTCGAGCGCCCGGTTGGTGGCGACCCGCGTCAGCCAGGCGGCCGGGTTGCGCGGGATGCCGTCCCGCGGCCAGCGCTCCAGCGCCTGCAGGAAGGCATCCTGCACCACCTCCTCGGCCAGCCCGACATCGCGCAGATAGCGAGTGAGCCTGGCGGCGAGCTTCGGCTGCTCGATCCGCCAGACTGCTTCGACGGTTGCGCTTGTGGTCAAGCCTTCAGCCCACTGAAGCCTTCCGCCGCTTTCTGGACGTCTTCGGGGAAATCGCTCATTTCCTGGACGCGGCGGATCTCGATGACGTCATTTTCCCCGGCGGGGCAGCGGCGCGCCCATTCGATGGCCTCCTCGTGCGAGCGCACGTCGATCATCCAGTAGCCGCCGAGCACTTCCTTGACCTCCGCGAAGGGGCCGTCGGTGACGGCCGGCTTGCCGCCCTTGAAGCTGACCCGCGCGCCCGCGGACGGCGGATGTAGCCCGTCGAGCGCGAGCAGCACGCCGGCTCGCTTCAGCGCCTCATTGTATTTCATCATCTCCTCCACCGCCTTGGCGCTGGGCATTACGTCAGGAGCCGCGGTTGCGTAGCCGCCGGGGATCATCAGCATCATGAAGCGCATGGGTATCTTCCTTTCGGTTGGGTTGCTTCGATCCTACGACGAACGAGGCCGGGCGGAATCGACGGTGGCGCGAAAAAATTGAGCCGATCCGCCCCTGATGCGAAGGGCAACTGGGTCGAACCTCGGCACTTAGGCTCCGACGCGGCTGCAGCGAGCCCCTGAAATTGACAAAAAGGAAAGCCTTCCCTAAAGAGACAGACCTGTCTCATCACTTTGGTGGCGACGATATGACGCCCTCATCGACTTCCGGCAAACGCCAGCATGTCGTCGACACTGCATATTCGCTGTTCAAGCGTGACGGCTTCCACGCCACCGGCGTCGACCGCATCATCGCCGAGGCCGACATCGCCAAGATGACGATGTACCGCCATTTCCCGGCGAAGGACGAGCTGATCGTCGCGGTGCTGGAGCATCGCGCGGCGCGCTTCGGACGCCGGCTCGACCGGCTGGCGGCGACGGCGGACACGGCGGCGGCGAAGATCGCGACGATCCTGGACTGGCACGAACGCTGGTTTCGCGATGCGGATTTCCACGGCTGCCTGTTCGCGCACGCGCTCGCCGAGTTCGGCGATCCCGACCATCCGGTGTTCAAGGCCGCGGTCCGCCAGAAGAACGGCTTGCGGGCGCGCATGCGCTTTATCCTGGAAAAAGAGCTGCCGCCGGAGCGGGCCGAGGAAGCCGCGGCGGCGTTGCTGATGCTGATCGAGGGCGCGACGCTGATGGCCCAGATGGGAGAGGCGGCCACCGCCATCGCCAACGCCCGCAGGGCGGCTACTGCCATCCTCGCCGGCGCGCGGGTGCCGCAATGAACGCGACCGTCGTTGGGCTCGCGCTGTTCGCGGCCATCCTGCATGCCAGCTGGAACGCCTTTCTGCGCACCGGAGCCGATCGGCTGTGGACGATTACCGTCATGAGCTTTTCGAGCGCTGCCGCGGCCGTTCCGTTGGCGCTTTTCCATTCGCTGCCGGCGGCGGCCGCCTGGCCTTATGTCGTGCTCTCGGCCGGCCTTCAGGTTGGCTACAGCGTATTCCTGGTCGCCGCCTACCGCTATGGCGAACTGGGGCAGGTATATCCGATCGTGCGCTGCAGCGTACCGCTGCTGGTCACGCTTGGCGGCTTCCTGCTCGCCGGTCAGCAGCTGACCGCGCCGGAGCTCGTCGGCGTCGCGCTGGTCGCCTGCGGCATCATGGCCCTGTCGCTCGGGCGCGGCAGGGCCTCAGCGACGTCGATCCTCTACGCGCTCGCCACCGGCGCGATCATCGCGGCTTACGCGACCGTCGATGCCATCGGCGTGCGAGCCGCCGGCGACAGCGTCGCCTATACCGCCTGGGTGCTGCTGATCTATAGCGTCTTGCTATCGGCGACCTTTCTTGCTTTGCACGGCAGGCTCGCCGTCGACCTTCGCGCACCCGAAACCTGGAAGGCATTGGGCGGCGGGCTGTTGGCGCTCCTGGCCTATGGCGCGGTGGTCGCTGCCTTCGCGCTGGGACCGGCGGGGCCGATCGCCGCGCTGCGCGAGACCAGCGTCGTCTTCGCTGCCTTCATCGGCCGGTTCTTCCTCGGCGAAGCGTTGACACCCCGACGTATCGGAGCCTGCGCCGTCGTCGCGCTCGGCGCGATCTGCCTCGGCTATCAGTCGTGACGGCGTCGGCTGCGGGATCGCGCCATCATCAAGTCCGCGCGCCCTGGCCGGAAAGATAGGCGCAGATCAGTTCGCCGAGTTGCTTGTGCAGCTCCGGCGCATCGAGCATGTTGCGGCGCGCCGCATTGTGGATCACGCCCTCGACGGCGGAGGAGAGCACGCGCGCCACGGTCTCGGTGTCCTTCAGGCGCCGGCGATATTGCGCGACGGCCGCCGCATAATGCTCGAGGTAGCGGGCCTGGAAAGAGGCATGCGCGGCGCGCGAGCCGCGGTCGCCCGGCGCCTCGTCGAGCAGCACCTGGTGCAGCGTCGGGTGGATGCTGTGCGCGGCGATCATGCCGCGCACCAGCTCGCGCGCGAACTGCCTGAGCGGCTTCTTCTCGGCCGCGGCTTCGCGGATGGCCGACAGCACATGGTCGAAGTGGCGGCGCCGGATCGCATCGACCAGAGCGAGCTTGTCGGGAAAGTACTGATAGAGCGAGCCGATGCTCACGCCCGCGGCCTCGGCCACCTTGTTGGTGCTGAAGCCCGCCCAGCCGATCTCGCTCAGAACGCGAGCACCTGCTTCAATGATCGCCTCTACGGTGGCGACCGAGCGCGCCTGGCGCGGCTCCTTGCGCATGCGTGGCGCTGGCTTTGCGATGCGAGTAGACATCCGGACCGGGTCTCCCGAGAATATAAACAAGATACTCACATTTATCTCGACTGCAAACGGAGCCCAAAGATGAGTGCCGCGACGCTGCTGCGCAGCCTGCTCGCCTACCAGGCCTGGGCCAATGACGAGCTCTTGGAAAAACTCGCCGGTCTCGACCCGCGCCGCAGTGGGGTGGAACACCGCGCCGCGTTGAGGCTGATGAACCACATCCATGTCGTGTCGCGGATATTTGCCGCGCACCTCACGGGCGTTGCGCACGGCTATGCGAGCGACAACACCGAGGAGACGCCGGAGCCGGCTGAGCTGCGCGCCGCCATGGCGGAAAGCGACCGCTGGTATCGCGACTATGTCGAAACCGTTTCGGGGCAACAGCTTGCGGAGCCGGTCGCCTTCATTTTCACCGACGGCGACAAGGGTTGCATGACCAGGCAGGAGATGCTGACCCATGTCGTCCTGCACGGCAGCTATCACCGCGGTGAGATCGGCCGGATGCTCGCCGCTATCACGGTCACGCCGCCTTGGGACACCTATGCCGTCCATCTGCATCAGGTGGAGCCTTCGCGTCGCCTGCACTGCGAGCCAGGGCCGCTCGATGCTTGATGCGATGGTTGCAAGAATGCGAGCAATAAGCTCATTTTCGAGCCGACAAAATTTCTCGCGGCTCTGGCTCTGTTCTGTTGCAACCTGACCTGTAGATCTTTGTGCTGGACAAGATGAAACCGTCCTCACACAGCTTCTTCTACATTATGAGCAGTGCGCTCACATTCAGCTCTCTGCCCGGCGCGAGCATGTCTGGATGATCGGGCGATAGAGAGCATTGGGAATGCTCGCAGATGCAGTTTCACTTCGACTGACAAAGATTCGCTGTCGTTTTTTGCGTCATTACCCTTGTCAGCGCGCCTTGCGTAACCAAAATTCAATAACTGAAAATCATTGTGTTGCTTCGCTGGCTAGATAGCCGCGAGTCAGATATGCATGAGCACGCCGGGTCACTCACGACCATCGGCAAAACGCAAGGGGCATCGCATGGCAAAGACGACAACCAAGGCGCCGGCGGCGAAAGCGCCGGCAAAGAAGCCGGCAGCTAAGGCTGCCGCGAAACCTGCAGTGAAGAAGGCAGCAGCACCCAAGGCAGCCGCCAAGGCTCCGGCCAAGGCCGCGGCAAAGCCCGCCGCCAAGAAGCCGGCCGCCAAGGCCGCGGCGAAGCCCGCCGCCAAGGCAGCAGCCAAGGCTCCGGCCAAGAAGCCGGCCGCCAAGGCCGCGGCGAAGCCCGCCGCCAAGGCTCCGATGAAAGCCGCCGCCGCCAAGTCGACGGCAGCTGTGAAGAAGGCGCCGGCAAAGAAGGCGCCTGCCAAGAAGTAATCGCGTAGCTTCGCGCGCGAACCGACAGGTGAGGGCGGGTGCCATTGAGGTGCCCCTCTCGCCAGTTCGGCGTGATAGCGGGCGAGGTTGGGGCGCACGCTCCTGAAGCTCCTGGAATTTTGCCATCCGGCAAACTTCCGGGAGCTTTTTTGTTGCGGCGGCAAGAGCAGATCGACACGATCGTTCCGATTGCCCGGCGAGGTTCCTGTTTTCGCTGCACCACGTCGAATCCGCGACAACCAAAGGAAGAGGCGATTGCTCATGGCTTTGGAGCTTACAGTTCGTCGGGCTAGCGACGACGAGGCGGACGCAGTGAGCCGGGTGATCGTGGCCGCTCTGCGGGAAACCAACGCCAGGGATTACGCGCCGGACATCATTGCCCGTGTGGAACAAAGCTTCAGCCCGTCGGCGATGCTGCAGTTCTTCAGGAAACGTCAGTCTTCGTCGCCATCGTCGGCAACCAGGTCGTAGGAACCGCGAGTCTGGACGGAGCAACGGTCCGCTCCGTTTTCGTCGATCCTGCATTTCAAAGCGGCGGCATCGGCAGGCGGCTGATGGCGGAGGTTGAGGAAGCGGCGTGGGCCGACGGCGTGAAAATCCTGACGGTGCCTTCCTCGGTGACCGCGGAACCGTTTTATTCTAAGCTCGGTTTTCGAGCGGTCCGCGACAGCTTCCATGGCGACGAGCGGACCATCATCATGGAGCGATCCCTGAGGTAGCGGTAGCGGGACCTGCCTGCTTGGCCAAGCTTCTGTCGGGCTGGCGGCAAGGTTTGGCGGCGCTGGCCGTTGCCGTGGCTAGGGCACTCGGTCAACAGTGCGCGCACACAACTGGGAAACCGATCATGCCGAAGCTGCTCTACGCCTCCTCGTCACCCTACAGCTCGAAGGTCCGCATGGCGGCCGCTTATGCCGGCATCACCGTCGACCTCGTGCCGGTCAAGACCGAGGACAAGCCGTCGGAGCTGATATCGGCCAATCCGCTGGGCAAGATCCCGGTGCTCGTGCTGGAGGACGGCCGCTCGATCCACGACAGCCGCGCCATCACCCAGCATCTCAACCGGCTATCGAAGAACGCGCTTTTCCCGCGCAATCCGGACAAGCGGCTCGAGGCCGAAGTGCTGGAGGCGCTGGCCGACGGCATCTGCGACTGCGCGCTGTCGATGGTCTATGAAAGGCGCATGCGCCCTGACACCATGGTCTATCAGCCCTGGCTCGACCGTCAGTGGGCGAAGATCACCACCGCGCTCGACCTTCTCAACGCCAATCCGCCGAAACTGCCGAAGAAGCTCACCGCCGGCCAGATGGCGTTGCGCGCCGCCCTCGGCTATCTCTCGCTGCGTTTCGGCGGGCAGTGGGAGAAGGGCCGAGGCCGGCTGACCCGCTGGGCCGCCCGCTTCGACGAGAAGTTTCCGGAGCTGAAGGGATGCGTGCCGGGGTGAGGGCTGCCATTCTCCCCCCTTGAGGGGGAGATGGCCGGCAGGCCAGAGGGGGTCGTCTCACGTAAATCGCCAACATCATCTCGCATCCAAAGGCGTCGGCGCTCCACGCGAGGTGACCCCCTCTGTCGCCTTCGGCGACATCTCCCCCTCAAGGGGGGAGATCAGCAGCTTGAACCGCCACCCCTTCCGTGCTTGCCTGTCCCCCCGCAAATCGCGGAGGCGGTGAGCATGGCAAAGTCAGTCACCAAAACCAGCACCGCACCCGACCCGATGGTCGAGCGTCTGCGCGCGGCGCTTGGCTCGCGCGCCTTCACCGAACAAAAGATGTTCGGCGGCACCTGCTTCATGATCAACGGCAACATGCTGATCGGCACTTCCAGGCGCGGCCTGCTGGTGCGTGTCGGCAAGGAGGCGCATGGCGAGGCCGCCGCCCGCCTCCATGCGAGTCCGATGGAAATGGGCGGGCGCTCGATGGAAGGCTATGTCCATGTCGCGCCGGAGGGCACCGCGACGGATGCCGATCTCCGGGGCTGGCTCGACCGCGCGCTGGCCTTCGTCGAGACGCTGCCGCCGAAGGTCAAATCGACAAAGGCCGCAAAGAAACGCGCATAAGCCGCTGGTCCGCCACCTTCTCGACTGTGATGTGTCAGTATTTGTCGAACTGGCCTTGAGGAACGTGCGGTCAGGGGGAGGGAGCAATGGCACTCGATGGACGTTGCATGTGCGGGGCCGTGACCTGGACCTATTCGGGCAATGTCACGCGCAATTTGGTCTGTCACTGTGCCGACTGTCAGCGGGCGACGTCCGCTCCCTTCACCGCCTTCCTGGGCATGAGGCCGGAGCAACTGAGATGGACCGGTGACATCAGGCACTATGAAAGCAGCCCGAATACCGTTCGCGGATTCTGCCCGTCCTGTGGCACGAGGCTCTATTTCCGTTCCGACAGATGGCCTCACGAGATCCACGTTCACGCCGCCACCATGGCGAATCCAGAAGACTACCTGCCGGACGCGCAGGTCTTCATGCCCTCGCGCGCGAAATGGCTCGATCGGCTGCCGTCGGTTCCTGCCCATGACGGTTTCCAGCAGGCCCCGGCAGATCTTCCAGTTGTCGAGCCGCTGAAGACTTAATGCATGTCGCCCAGGAGTGTGCAGCGGTTCTGGGGCAACGACATGCATCAAAACAAAGACTTAAAGCGCGTCGCCTGAATCCGTTTCAATGAGACGCGCTTTAAGAAAGATACAAAAAAAGCCGGGCGCGAGGCCCGGCTTTTCCGTGTCGTGGCTTGGACGACTTAGAACTTCATACCGACGCCGAAGGTGACGCGGTTGTCCTTCGACTTGACGTTGCCGAGGGCACCAAAATCCTTGTCGCCGTAGTCGGTGTAGCGGTACTCGACACGGCCGAACACGTTGTCCGTGATCTTGATGTCGGTGCCGACACCGGCCGTCCAGCCGAGCATCGCCTTGCTCTCGTCGGTGGAGGTGAAGCTATCCGTGATCTTCTGGTTCTTGGCGGCGAGACCGCCGGTGCCATAGAGCAGGATCTCGGGGGTGACGGAATAGCCGAGACGGGCGCGCAGCGAGCCTTCGAGGCCGCCCTTGGCCTCGATGCCGGCGCTGTCGCCCTTGACGCCATTGTAGCCGATATCGGCTTCAGCGCCGTAGACGAAGTTCTCCTGCTGCCATTGATAGCCGCCGAAGACGCCGCCGATGAAGCCCTTGGTCTTCACGTTGACGCCGGCGTCGCGGGCATCGGCATGGCCGCTGAAGCCGTAGCCGAGGCTGATACCGGCATAGGGGCCGGCCCAGGAGGCGACGGGAAGTTCGGCGACCGGGGCGGGTGCCGGCGGCTCTTCCGAAACCACGTCTGCGGCATAGGCTGTACCGCCGAGGGCGAAGAGCCCGAGCGCAACCGCCAGCGGCCGCGCAAACTTGAGATTGGCTTGCATTGTTGTTTACTCCTTAAGCCACAAGACACGAGGCTTTTTATGTTCATGAATGCCCCGGCCCGTCCGGGGGATAAACGGGCCTGGCGTTCAACGGTTCCAAATGTCGTGCTGAAATGCGGCTGAAGCTAACCTGAACTTGGGTCATTCCCCGGCGCGAATAAGGCCGAAAGGTGACGTTGCATCTTCGCAACAGCGAATGTCAGCAGGTTAATCATGTTGCGCTGCACACCGCTTGGTTCAAGGGGTCCGGCGACATATATTGCGCTATGAGACGCCCTGATTTTGGGCCGGCAAGCGTGCGTACGGGCCGCTTCGCCACATTCCTGCCCCAGGTGGAAATGGCATTTAACGCTTGGCCCGTCATATTGTGCCGGCTTCCCGGAATCGTGAAGCCGATTGAGGATTGACAACATGATTGAAGACGCTGGCGTGGCGCTGGTGACGGGTGGAGCGAGAAGGATCGGCAAGGCGATCGTTGAGGATCTGGCCGCGCACGGCTTTGCCGTCGCCATCCACGCCAACCGTTCTGGAGCCGAGGCCGAGACCCTGGCCAGCCGCATCGGGGAGAAGGGCGGCCGCGCCGCCGTGGTTGCCGCCGACCTCACCGACATGGACGCGGTCGGGGATCTCGTCGGCCGTTCCGAGGCCGCCCTTGGCCCGGTCACGCTGCTCGTCAACAATGCCTCTTTGTTCGTCGACGACCGTATCGAGGATCTCGACTGGCAGGCCTGGGACCGCCACTTCGCCATCCATGTGAAGACGCCGGCTCTGCTTGCGCAGAATTTTGCCCGTGCCTTGCCGGAAGGCGCCGACGGGCTGATCGTCAACATCATCGACCAGCGTGTCTGGCGGCCGACGCCGCGCTATTTCTCCTATGCGCTGTCGAAGTCGGCGCTGTGGACGCAGACCCAGATGCTGGCGCAGGCGCTGGGGCCCCGCATTCGCGTCAACGCCATCGGTCCCGGCCCGACGCTGAAGAACAAGCGCCAGGACGACGATGATTTCGGCAAGCAGGTCGAAGGCCTGATCCTGAAGCGCGGCCCGCAATTGCCGGAATTCGGCGCCACCATCCGCTATCTCTGGGAGGCGCGCTCCGTCACCGGCCAGATGATCGCGCTTGATGGCGGCCAGCATCTTGCATGGCAGACGCCCGATGTGACAGGCATGGTGGAATGAGTCCCACAGCCAAAAGAAACGGCGCCGCCGACGATTTGCCGCCCAATGTCGACCCCGATATCGACATTGAGGATGAAGCAGCGGAGGAGATCGTCGAGCCGGAAGCGGTTCCCACCGGTCCGGATGTCGCCTTCACCGCGATCGACTGGACGCCGCATGCCGGCGATGCCGACGGCATGGTCGGCGCCGAGGTGATCCAGACTTTCGTCAAGCGGCTGCCCAATCAGCCTGGCGTCTACCGCATGATGAATGCGGCCGGTGACGTGCTCTATGTCGGCAAGGCGCGCAGCCTGAAGAAGCGCGTCACCAACTATGCGCAGGGGCGCTTCCACACCGCCCGCATCGGCCGCATGGTGCGCGAGACGGCGACGATGGAGTTCGTCGTCACCCGCACCGAGATCGAGGCGCTGCTGCTCGAGGCCAACCTCATCAAGCGGCTGAGGCCCCGCTTCAACGTGCTGATGCGGGACGACAAATCGTTCCCTTACATTCTGCTCACCGGCGACCATGTCTCGCCCGGCATCTACAAGCATCGCGGCGCGCGCTCGCGCAAGGGCGACTATTTCGGTCCCTTCGCGTCGGCCGGAGCGGTCGGGCGCACCATCAATTCGCTGCAGCGCGCCTTCCTGTTGCGGAGCTGCACGGATTCCTTCTACGAGAACCGCACGCGGCCCTGCCTGCTCTATCAGATCAAGCGCTGCGCCGGCCCTTGCACCGGCGAGATCTCGCATCAGGGCTACGCCGGGCTGGTCGCCGAGGCGAAGGATTTTCTCTCCGGCCGCAGCCAGAAGGTGAAGACCGAGATTTCGGCCGCCATGCAGCAGGCCTCGGCAGAGCTCGATTTCGAGCGCGCCGCCATCTATCGCGATCGCCTGGCGGCGCTCTCGCATGTGCAGGCGCATCAGGGCATCAACCCGCAGACGGTCGAGGAGGCGGACGTCTTCGCCATCCACCAGGAAGGCGGCCAGACCTGCATCCAGGTCTTCTTCTTCCGCACCGGCCAAAACTGGGGCAACCGCGCTTATTTCCCCAAGGCCGATCCGGCGCTGGAGCCGGCAGAGGTGCTGGGCTCTTTCCTGGCGCAGTTCTACGACGACAAATTGCCGGCTCGGACGCTGCTTCTCTCTCAAGCGGTGCAGGAGCAGGAGCTGCTCGCCGAGGCGCTCTCCACCCGCGCCGGCCGCAGGGTAGCGATCTCGGTGCCGCAGCGCGGCGAGAAGAAGGATCTGACCGACCACGCGCTGCAGAACGCCCGCGAGGCGCTCGGCCGCAGGCTGGCGGAAACCTCGACCCAGGCGCGGCTGCTCACGGGCTTCGCCGAGACCTTTGGCCTGGCAAGGCCGCCGGTGCGCATCGAGGTCTACGACAACTCGCACATCATGGGCACGAATGCGGTTGGCGCCATGGTCGTCGCCGGGCCGGAAGGGTTCGTGAAGAACCAGTACCGGAAATTCAACATCCGCTCGACCGAGATCACGCCGGGCGACGATTTCGGAATGATGCGCGAGGTGATGGAGCGGCGTTTCTCGCGGCTGCTCAGGGAGCACGGCGACGCGCAGTCTCCGGATGAGGCCGGCGCGGGAGTCGAGGACGGTGCGGCCGATGACCTTGTCGGCGGAAACGGCAGCTTCCCGGCCTGGCCGGATGTCATCCTCATCGACGGCGGCCAGGGCCAGATGACGGCGGTGCGCAAGATCCTGTCCGATCTCGGCATCGAGGACCGCGTCGTGGCGATAGGCATCGCCAAAGGACCGGACCGCGACGCCGGGCGCGAGCGCTTCTTCGTCAAGGGCAGGGATTCCTTCATGCTGCCGGTGCGTGACCCGGTGCTCTATTTCGTCCAGCGCCTGCGCGACGAGGTGCACCGCTTCGCCATCGGGTCCCATCGCGCCCGCCGCAAGAAGGAGATGGTCAAGAGTCCGCTCGACGAGATCGCCGGCATCGGCCCCGGCCGCAAGCGGGCGCTGCTGCTGGCTTTCGGCACCGCCAAGGCCGTCAGCCGCGCCGGGGTCGAGGACCTGGTCAAGGTCGATGGGATTTCCGAGCATGTGGCGAAGCTGGTCTACAACCATTTTCATGACAGCTGACCATTCTTGCGCCTATTTTCAGGCGACCAATCGAATCTCGCCTGTTGACCCCCCACATTGGCTTCTGATTTGAGTACGCAGGCGGAGAAGAGTTCCCGATCAGACATGGCCCAGCGCGCTTTCAACCTGCCGAACATCCTCACCTACGCCCGCATCATCGCGGTGCCGCTGGTGGTGCTGTGCTTTTTCCTCGAAGGCCATCTGAAGTCGTCCGACTTCGCCCGCTGGTCGGCGCTGGTCATTTTCCTGCTCGCCTCCATCACCGACTATTTCGACGGCTATTTCGCGCGCGCCTGGCAGCAGACCTCCAACATCGGCAAGATGCTGGACCCGATCGCCGACAAGCTTCTGGTCGCGACCTGCCTGCTTTTGCTTGCCGCCGATACCGACCGCCATGCAGGCATCGCCGGCTGGTCGCTCTGGGCGGCGATCATCATCCTGTGCCGCGAGATCCTGGTCTCGGGGCTGCGCGAATATCTGGCCGCGCTGAAAGTGTCGGTACCGGTGACGCAGCTCGCCAAATGGAAGACCACCATCCAGATGGTCGCCATCGCCTTCCTGCTCGTCGGCCCTGCCGGCGACAAGATCTTCCCGCTCACCACCCAGATCGGCCTGGTGCTGCTGTGGATCGCGGCCCTCGTCACCCTCTACACCGGCTACGATTATTTCCGCGCCGGTCTCAAGCACATTATGGACGAGTAGGATGTCGACGAAACTCATCTATTTCGCCTGGGTACGCGAGCGGATCGGCAAGCCTGAAGAGGATGTCGAGCTGCCGGCCGGCATCGAGACCGTCGCCGACCTTTTGCGCTGGCTGAAGTCGCGCGGCGCAGAATACGAAAACGCGCTGCAATATCCGGACGTCATCCGCGTCGCCATCAACCAGGAACATGTCGGCCACCGCGAAAAAATCGCGGGCGCGCGCGAGATCGCGCTGTTTCCGCCGATGACCGGGGGGTGAGATGGCGGACGCCGTCGTGCCGGCCATCCGCGTCCAGCGCGAGGATTTCGACGTCGCCGCCGAGATCGCCGCCCTGACGAAGGGCCGCGCCGACATCGGCGCCGTGGTCACCTTCTCCGGCCTTTGCCGCGACGAAGAGGGCGCGCTCGTGGCGCTCGAGCTCGAGCATTATCCCGGCATGGCCGAGGCCGAGATCGGCCGCATCGCCGCCGAGGCAATTGCGCGCTGGCCGCTGCAGGGGCTCACCGTCATCCACCGCCATGGCAAGATCGCGCCCGGCGAGAACATCGTGCTGGTTGTGGCCGCCTCCGCGCACCGGCAGGCGGCCTTCGAGGCGGCGAATTTCCTGATGGATTACCTGAAGTCGCGCGCGCCCTTCTGGAAGAAGGAGCACCGTGCCGACGGCTCCAAGGGCGGCTGGGTCGAGGCCAAGGAAGCCGATGACGAAGCCGCAGACCGTTGGAAGGCATCAGACCGGTAAATTCCGGCCGCGGTCATTGATTGACCGCAATCCTTCCCGACCTTGCAAATCGGTTTGATTTGCTTGGCGGAGCAGGGTCATGCTGGACAGGATTGCGGAATTCTTCATCTTCGGCCTGGTGCCGCTGGTGGTCGGCGTGCTTGCCGTGCCGGAGCTCACCAATGCCGCCGAAAAGACGATTGCCGGCGAAGTGACCTATCGCGAGCGCATTGCGCTGCCGCCCGATGCGGTGCTTTCGGTCGAGCTCGCCGACGTTTCGCTGGCCGACGCGCCGGCGACGATCGTCGGCCAGCGCAAGATCGTGCCGGCCGGCCAGGTGCCGATCAAATTCGAGATCAGCTTCGACCCCACCGCAATCAAGCCCGGCAGGACCTATGCGCTGCAGGCCCGCATTACCGTCGACGGCCGGCTGCTGTTCACCACCGACACGCGCCATCAGGTCGATCCGCTGGATGGCAAGCTGCAAATCCTCGTGCTGAAGATGGCCGCGCCCGCCACCGAACCAGATACCGCGGCGCTCTACGGCCAAAGCTGGCTCATAGAGTATATCGACGGCATCGGTGTCATCGCCGAACCGCAGGCGACGTTCCGTGTCAGCGAAGCTGGCAAGGCGGGCGGCAAGGGCCCGTGCAACACCTACTTCGCCACCGCCACGGTGGAAGGGAACAAGATCGCCATCGGCGACATCGGCTCGACCAAGATGGCCTGCGCGCCGGATGTGATGGCGCAGGAGCGGGCGCTGTTCAACGCGCTCGGCAAGGCGGCGTCGTACCATGTCGACGCCGGCAAGCTCCTCATCGCCGACAAGGACGACCGCGTGATCCTGCGCTTCAACGCCGCGAGCTGAGGTCTCGACGGACGCTTGAGGCGTCCGCGCGAAGAATCGCGAAGCAGCGTCTCGCGTCGGCATCGGGAATAATCCGCACCGCAGAGGCGTTGACTTTCCCATAAGGCGGGCAGGCAAAAGGGACGATGTCCCTTCACTGAAGCCGCCAGACCGAATGCGCGGCTCGATCTGGCCACTCAAAGGAGACCAGATATGAAAAAACACGCGCTCATCCTTGCCGCCGCCGGTGTATCGCTGATTGCCTTCGCCGGCTTTGCCAGGGCGGACGATCACCTGTTCAATGCCACCCTGCATGGCCTAAGCCCCGACGGCCAGCCTTTCCAGACCAACAAGGCCGGCCACAGCGGCGATCTCGCGCCTGGGCAGGGCAGTCCGTTCACCGGCGAGGAGACCAAGACACCGGCCACCGACACCGACGCGGCGAACGATCATGCGAATGTGAAAGAGCGCCAAGCGAAATAACATCGGCCCGCCGCGGGGGGCGGCGGGTTTTCTTGCTGCGGAGCGGGCTGTCGTGAGACAGCTAGCGCGGAGCGGTTCCTGGCATCGAACAGTCGAACGTCACGGTCCCCGGTCTTGCATAGGAAGCGAACTTGGGTCGCGCCGGCTGGCCGGCGATCTCGAGAAGCAGCTTCCGGCGGATCGCGACTTCGAACATGGCGAGATCGTCGATTCCGATCACGAATGCGTCCGGTCCGCCTATCACGCAATGCTCGTAGTAGAGCGACAGATACTGCCCGCCGAAGGATTGAAAACCATTGGAGCCGGCGCCCGGCAGCGACACCGGCAGGCCGTTGATGGTGGTACCCAGGCCTGTCAGCATATCCCGTATCGGCCCGACCGGCGGACCGGCATTGTTCGGGCCATCGCCGGATATGTCGATCACCCGGCGCCCGGCCGCAGCTTGGCTATGCGCCAACAGGCCGGCCGCCGCCAGCAGGCCGCCCGAGATCGACGTGCCAGCCTCCGCGGCGATCGGCTTCGTGGCGAGGGCGTCTGCAAAGCGCTTGGCTTGCTCCGGACTGCCGAGGATTGTCCATGGCAGGAGGACGGTCTGATGCCCCGGCCCGGCCCACTCAAGATAAGAGACCGCGATCGCGCCATACATGCCCGATCCAATCGCCCTTGCAATGTCGGGATGACGAAATGCGCTGACGTAGCCATCGCGCTGGATCTGCTGCTCGCGAAGACTCATCGAGGAAGATACGTCGACGGCGAGGACAAGTTCGAGATCGACGCCGCTCTTTTCGAGCCCTGAGGCCGCCAATTGCGAGCAGGGGATACTGGCGAGGACTGCCAATGCCAAAGGACAAGATCCTGGCGGCCGTGGTCGCGGGATGGGTGTATTTTTCCGGCCAAACATCTTCGCCATCCGGCACAGCCCGCCGCTCGGGCGCGATATCGGCTATTCGGATGGGAAATATGCGTTGGCAGATGGTTGCGCGCTTCACCTGAACGGGTGAGGGCGGTCAATGCCGTGACGGCGTGCGCAAGCGCGCGAGCAACGCCGTGAGCTCGGCCTGGCGGTGCGTTCCCGTTTTGGCGAGGATCGCCCTAAGCTGGGTTCGGGCCGTCTCACGCCCAATCGCCAGTCGCGCGCTTGCTGCCTCGATGCCGTCGCCTGTGGTAAGGCTGGACGCCAGCCGCGCCTCGGCCGCCGTGAGATGGAAAGCCTGGCGCAGCAACCGCGCCGATGGCGACTGTTGGCCGACAAGATCAGTGAAGCAAAGCAGAAAATCGCCTCCATTGAACAGATCGCGCACGAAGGACGTCATCGGCACGACCTCGGCCAAAAGCCAGAATGATCCGTCCCGGGCGACGACTTCCGGCTCTGCCAGAAACGTTTCATCCTGCGCGCATGCAACGGCAGCCTGAATCATCCTTTGAAGACGTGAATCGCTCTCGCGATCTGTCGCGTGGATGCGACCATGCCGGACCACGATGCCGGAACCAAACAAGCTGCCGGCGTGCTCGTTGCAACGCCTCAGCCAGCCACGGCTATCGAGCAGTGCTGCGGCGCAGTTGAACTGGTCGAGCACGGCCAGTGCCGGGTCGAGCGAAACATCCCAGATATTCTCGGCCAGACTAATGATGCGGGCCAGGTCCGGCGCCACGCGCAGGAACTGATCGGCCTCGGACATGTCAAAAGGACACCCCTTTTTGGCATCGCGGTACATCGACAGCACCCATTTGCGTCGCCTGACCGGGAAGACGACTGCGGCCCACAATTCGCGATGCCCCGGACGCGCTGTCTCCTGATAATAGGGCAGGAACCTTCTTTCCTCCGGCGTGGAGATTTCGTCTTCAACGGTGAAGCAGGGCACCGGTTTCGGCAGCCGCGGCTCCCTTTCCGGATGCGGGTCGGGCGCGTCTCGAGCGTTCTCGACCCAGAGCTCCGTGAATTCAGCGTGCTCCAGCGAGTCCGGCGTCGGTTTGGTTCGGTTGCGTTGGTCGCTGCGGAACGGATGCGCGTTGTCGTGGGTGCGGATAGCGCAACTCGTCACGCCCAGGGAATCGGCCAGGTTTTGCAAGGCCCGCGGCCACCGCCCGAAGTCGAAAGCGGCGTCGTAGCAATCTCCGATCGCTGACGCGATGTCCCGGCTGGCAGCCATTCGAATTGCCCCTTCGTTATGGATGGCCTACCAATGGCCTATATTAGCACGAGCTTGCGGACACGAAAATCGGAAGCAAATGAGATGTCGCCGCGGCTGGATTCGGATCGCGAGGCTTTTGGCGAGTAGGTGATAAAACAGCCTTGTGCCGTCGCAGTTATGACTTCGCGGTTTTGATCGACCTGGCACATTCTATCCGATCGATTGACCCGAATCCCGGAAGCACCTAGTTTTCCCTCGCAAAAATGGGGATGGGGTTCCCCCGAAACCGCCCACGCTCTTCCGAGTACCGGGCTGATGACTCCTGCCAGGCGTGCTTTCGCGCGGCGGGGTCTGTTTTTTCCGCTCGCGACATGCCTGTCTTCTGCGACGCGATTCCTGCGCGGAATCGCCTTTGGAAAGGCATTGAAGCGATGACCCTTGCGGCTTGCGCCCTGGTCCTGATCGGCGGATTTTGCGGCGGCATTTCCCGCTTCTTCCTGTCGGGCCTTGTCGGCCGCAGCGTCGGCGAGACTTTTCCCTGGGGCACGCTGGCGGTCAACGTCTCCGGCGCGCTCGCCATCGGCGCCTTCGCCGGCGCGGCGCGGGCGGTCGGCGGTGTCTTCTCCGCCGAGTTGGTGCGCGACCTGATCGTGGTCGGCCTGTTCGGCGGCTACACCACGGTCTCGTCCTTCTGCCTGCAGACACTGAACCTGGCACTGGATGGCGAAAGGCGGCTCGCCGTCTTCAACGCCGCCGCCTCGGCGGCGCTTTGCATGCTTGCCGTTGCGCTCGGCTTTTGGGCTGTCCTGCGGATGGCGGGGTAGGGCGTCATGTCAGGAAACGACAGGCAGACAGAGTTCCGCCTCTATCTCTCGGTCGGCTGCGGTGCGGCAATCGGCTCGCTGGTGCGCTTTCTCTCAGCCTATGTAATCGTCTCGCTGCTGGGCTTGAGCGCGCTTTACGCCACTGCCTTCGTCAACGTGGTCGGCTCCTTTGTGATCATGCTCTTCGCCACGCTGACCCGGCCGGACGGACGCCTGATGGTCGGCCCGGTCGGCCGCCAGTTCGTCACCGGCGGCTTCTGCGGCGGCCTCACCACCTTCTCGGCCATGAGCCTCGACACCTTCATCCTGCTTTTCGAGGGCGACCTCGGCCTCGCCGCGACCTATCTTGTCAGTGTGGTGGTGCTGTCGCTTGCTTCGGCCTGGCTCGGCTATCTCATGGCGGCCAGGTTCAACCGCTTGCCGATCACCAGGTGATCAGGGAGGAGAACATGGAACTTCCCAGCCAATGCGTGCTGCTCAGGATCTTCTTTGGCGAGGACGACAGGGCGGCCGACGGCACGCCGCTGCACGAGGCGATCGTCATCAAGGCACGCGAAACCGGCATGGCGGGCGCGACCGTGCTCAGGGGGCCGCTCGGATTCGGCCGTTCGAGCGTGCTCCATACCGCCAAGATCCTGCGGCTGTCGCAGGACCTGCCCATCGTCGTCGAGATCGTCGATGCGCCGGAGAAGATCGATGCGCTGATCCCTCAGATCAAGGCGCTGACCAACAGCTGCCTGATTACCAGGGAGAAGGTCGAGGTTATCCGCTACGGCGACGGGGATTGAACCCGACTGACCATTCGGTCAGCCATGGCGAAGACGGCGACCGATCGTGTCTTCGTCGAAAATGCCGGCCGAAAACAGCCTCATGGCCTGGACCGCCAGCTCCGATGCCTCCTGGCTGCCGGGGATAATGCCCCGCTCTTCGCAGACCTGGTCATAGATACGCTTCAACAAGACGAGATCGTCCGGATACGCAACGCCGCTTTTGGAAACATGGTGACTGGTCATGCTTCCCTCCTACTCACGGGCGGAAGCGCGATGGTCGCTCACAGCCGGCGACGCCCTTGTCATCTGTCGCCGATCAGCTTCACGTAGGGCGCCTTTGCCTGCCCGCCCAGTCCATTGCGACAAAAAAGGCGGCCCGAGGCCGCCTTCATTGCAAAGCCGAAACTTCCGGCTCAGCCGACGATTTCGGTGTCGGAGAACCAGTAGCGGATCTCCTGCGCGGCTGTTTCCGGCGCGTCCGAGCCGTGCACCGAATTCTCGCCGATCGACAGCGCATGCACCTTGCGGATGGTGCCCTCGGCGGCGTTGGCCGGGTTGGTGGCGCCCATCACATCGCGGTTCTTGGCAATGGCGTTTTCGCCCTCTAGCACCTGCACGATTGTCGGGCCCGACGACATGAATTCGACCAGCTCGCCGAAGAACGGGCGATCCTTGTGGACGGCGTAGAAGCCTTCGGCCTCGCGGCGGCTCATCCACACGCGGCGGGACGCGATGACGCGCAGGCCCGCGTCTTCCAGCATCTTGGTGATGGCGCCGGTCAGATTGCGCTTGGTCGCGTCGGGCTTGATCATGGAGAAGGTGCGTTCGATCGCCATTGGGTCGTCCTTGTTCTGGGAATGGAAATTGGAGTGGCGGGCTCTATACAAGCCGCTTGGCGGCTTGCCAAGGGGAGGCGGCTTGCCTCGCCTGCTCTGGCCAAAGCGTGCTCGTTGCGCGACAATGCAGCGCTTGCACGCGCAAGCCAAAAGCGATCCCGCCAGGGACCCGGAGGCAGACAATGAACTGGCCTCACCTCAGACCAGGTGACATCACCGGCGTTCTGTTCGTGGTCGTCCTTGTTGGTATCGTCGTCCTTCTGCTGCTGCTTTTTCGCGGCCTGAAGCGGAACGAGAATTTCGGTTTCGGCCCGGAATGGCAGTGCACGCAGATGGAGCAGGGCGATCCGATCTGCGTCAGGCTGGTCGACAACGATACGCCAAACAAGGATGCGCCAAGATAGATGCTAAAGCTCGACCTCTATGGTCAATGCCGCTATGTCGCCGGCCTTCAGCCCTTCACGCTGTCGCACCGAGGCTTTGACCGGTAGAAGCAGGCTGCCCGACGCCTTGTCGGGGAAGAGCGATGTGCTCCATCTTGTCTTACCGATGACGGCCGTCACGCCGAGCGAGCCCCAGGGCCGCGCCAACCCCGCCATCGCCGCCTTGATCCGCGCCGCGAACTCGGGCGGCAGCGTCACGAAATGCCAACCGCCCTTGCCGGGATAGACCCAGATCTCGGCCTGCATCTCATAACGCAGCATCACGATCCTGCCGCTCGCGGCCTCCTGATGCATGTCGCCCAAAAGTGCGTAGCGGTTTTAGAAGAACGACATGCATCAAAAGCAAAGACTTCCGTCACGCCGCCGCCGCAACCTGCCGGCCGATCCCGCCATGCAGGTCGAGGCAGCGCTCGAACCATTGGGACACGCTGTCGCTATCGTCGAGCAGCCGGTAGGGCGAGGCGACGCGCGCCCATTGCAGCGCGCCGAAGACGATGTAATCGGCAAACAGCGGCGAGGCTCCCCCGATGAAGGGCTGGTAGGTGAACATCGAGCGCAGCGGCTCCAGCGAGGCGCGGAAGCCGGCGAGCCCTCCGTCGCGGCCGGCCACCACCTCTTCCAGCCGCTTGCCGTAGCGCTGTTCGCGGTTCTCGCGGAAATAGGCGGCGTTCGTCTCATCCTGCATGGCGTTGAGATCGGTGAGCGCCACCGTGGCGATGTAAGGATGGATGGTGAGCTGCGACCAGCGCTCGATGAAGCGCGCCGTCGCCTTGCCGCCTTCGCCGGAAAACAGCGTCGGCCGCTCGGGATAGGCCTCGTCGAGATAAAGCGCGATGGCGAAGGAGTCGGCTATGACGCGATCGCCGTCGCGGATCACCGGCACCGTCTTCGACACGCCGTCTTCCACCTTGGGCACTTCCAGGAAGCGCGTCGGCACCTTGGTGGCGTCGAGCCCCTTGTGGGCCAACGCCATCTTGGTCTTCCAGCAATGCGGACTGAACGGGCGCTGGGCGTCGTGGCCGACGAGGTCATAGAACAGAATGGTCATTGTCGTTCCTGCGGGTTACGAAGAGCCGGGATTCGTTGCGAACCGGATGGAAGAATGAAACAGCATTTCATGATGTTTGCGGCCTACAATCAATGGGCCAATGCGCGCATCTACGATGCCGCTGCCGATCTCAGCGACGAGGAATTCAATCGCGATACCGGCGCCTTCTTCGGCTCTATGATGGGAACGCTCAACCATATCCTGACCGCCGACCGTATCTGGATGAAGCGTTTCACTGGCGAGGGACACGCACCGTCGTCACTTGACGCCGTTCTTTACAAGGCGTTGCAACCTTTGCGCACCGCGCGCGAGGCGGAGGACAAACGGATCATGGACTGGGTCGGCGGCATGAGCGAGAAGGCGCTCGCCGGCCGCTTCTCCTACATGACACTTTCCGACATGCGCACCGTCTCGCAGCGGCTGGCGCCGGCGCTCAGCCATTTCTTCAATCATCAGACCCATCACCGCGGCCAGGCGCATATGTGCCTCACCGTGCTAGGCCGGCCTTCCGTGCCGCTCGACCTGATGCTGTTCCAGCGCGCCGAGGAAGGCCGCGCCTACGCTTGAGGTTGCGCCGCGGCGATGCTGGTCGCGCCTCGCCTCAGCTAAAGCGCGTCGCGCTGAAACGGATTCAGGCGACGCGCTTTAGGTCTTTGTTTTATGCATGTCGTTTTCGCAAAAACCGCTGCGCACTTTTGCGCGACATGCATTACTGTTAATCAAACTCAAACATTAAGGAAAAGTCGTATTGCATTTTAGAACAACGAATTTTTCCCTGGAAAATAGGGAACCCTGACCGGTTCCATTCGTATTCCCTCGTTCCCCCCTCGCACAGGCATGCGCACGGGCACAGTGCTCCGGCGATGCGGTGCGCAAAAGTATGGCAACGAAGGAGAATGCCATGAATGGTATCGTTGAGAAAATCGCCGGCATATTGGTCGGCGGCATCGCCATTCTCGCCGTGCCGGCGAATGCTGCTGGAATTGGTGTCGGCGCATCCACCGGCGGCGGCATCAGCACCGGTCTTGGCGGCTCGACCGGTCTCGGCACCGGCCTTGGCAGCAAAATCGGTGGCGTCGGCGTGGGCAGCTCGGGCGGTTTGAACACCGGCGCGGAAACCTCGATCGGCGGTTCAACCGGTCTCGACATCGGCTTTGGCATCGATATCGGCGGCGTCGGTTCGGGTAGCTCCGGCGGCTTGAACACCGGCGCAGGGACCTCGATTGGCGGCACCGCTGGCACCGGCACTTCGTTCGGTGCGACGGGTGGCGTCGGCGGTGCCACCGTAGGCGGCTCTGGCGGCTTCAACGCCGGCACGGGCGCTTCGGTTGGCGGCTCCATGGGCGCCACCACCGGTCCCGACGCCTTGTTTGGTGGAGTGGATGGCCTCGGCGCCGGCCGATAAAGCAATTTAAGCAAAGCGCCCGAGCGGAGGGAGAAGGTTCAGAGTCGAGAAAGCCGCCGGCGGGCGCCACGCCTCTGGTCCTTGGCTGCTGGTTAACCAAGCTTGCACTGAAGCTAATGTATTAGGACTTCGTTTGTGCTCGCGCTGCACAATGAGTGAGTTGCAGTGGGAGCAATGACATGCGCATCGATTTGTCTGCCACCAGTTGGGGCAGGGTCGCGCTGGTCACCGTCGCCGGCACGGCTTTCTTCATTGCGGCTGCTTTCTTTGTCGATTCCTTCAACTTTCCCTCGCTGTCGCCCGATGCCCTGCTTTGGGCCAAGCTCACCGACCTGTTCCTGCCGCTTGTGCTTGGCGGCTCCTTCCTGTTCTTCCTGATGTGGAAGATGCGCCAGCTGGCGATCGCCCAGAAGGAGCTCAGCATCGTCGCCGCGACCGACAGCCTGACGGCGGTCTTCAATCGCGGCGCCTTCTCGATGCTGGTCGAAGCCTATCTCGAGCAGGCCCGCAGCCATGTAGTCGCCGATGCCGGCGCGCTGCTGATCGTCGACGCCGATCATTTCAAGTCGATCAACGACCGTCTTGGCCACGATTGCGGCGACCAGGCGCTGAAGCTGATCGCCACGACGATCCAGGGCCAGCTCCACGGCGCCGACATCGTCGGACGCATCGGCGGCGAGGAATTCGCGGTCTTTCTTCCGGGCGCCGACGCGACGCGCTCCTTTCTGGTCGCGGAGACGATCAGGCTGCGTATCCGCGAGGCCGAGTTCGCGCCCGGCGGGCAGTCATGCCCGCTCTCGGTCAGCATCGGCGGCATCGCCTTCAGCGGGCCCACCACCTATCACGACATGTTCAAGGTCGCCGACAGGCATCTCTACAAGGCGAAGTCGAACGGACGCGACCAGGTGAGCTTCGAAAGCCTGCGTGGCGTACGGTCGGACGACGTCGCCGGCACGTTCCATTGATCGGCTCCTCGCGGCAGAGACCTGGCCTGCATCACCGGTGGTTGCGGTTGAGCAGCGGCCTGTACCGGCGGATCAGCTGGCGCTCGACGTCGATATACGGCCTGATCAGGCCGGCTGCCGTCAATGTCGGCTCAGGCTGATGCACGACTGCCGTCAGCATGCCATGCGCGGTCAGCAGGCCCAGCCACTTCAACGCTTCCCATTTCGGCGTTGTTCCGCCGCGTCCGGCCAAGCTCCGGTTGATGTAGCCTGGATAGGAGAGCAGGCGCTTGCCCGCCGATGAGCCGCAAGTGCCGATCCTGACCGGCTTGCCGTCGGCAGTGATCCAGGCATAGACGGCCTCGCTGAACTCGCACGCCTTCTGGTCCGTGATCGTGACGCGGATCGACGTTTTGTCCCGGGCGAGCCTCATTTCCGCCGCCGGCTTGAACTGGTCGCGATCGAGAAACATTCGCCCCCGCAGTATGTCGGCAAACCTGCATGGGGAGCGCAAATGTTCTGTGCGATGTTTCACGCAACGGGCGGTTCTGTGCGATGTTTCACGTACCGGCCTGTTCCATGCGATGTTTCACGCAGCGCCGGAAAAGTTTCCGGCGGAGGCAGCGGCATGCAGTCGGAAGGTCAGGTTGAACGAAAAAACCCGCCCGAGAGTCGTCCCAGGCGGGTTTTGTCAGGGCCTCTGTCGGCCGTGCCGGCCGGCTGATTTCAGCCTGCGAGGCCGCTATGGCCGCGCGCGGCTGGTTTCACCGAGACGATCGGCTGGTCCGCCGGCCACAGGATGCCGGCGGTCACCGCGAAGGTGATCAGCGCGTCGCGCGCCGATTCGGCGGAGATGTCTCCGGCCCGCGCGGCTTCGCAAGCCTTCGCCGCGGCGCCGTAGCTCAGCCGCCGGCGCGACGGCGGGAACTCGGTCAGGAACTCGTGCATGCCTGACAGCGAGGCGATCATGCGCTTATGGCCGGCGCCGACACTGACCGCGACCGGGGTGAAGAACATCCTGTCGTGCATTTCGACCTCTCGAATTGGAGCAGAGAACGGGCTGCCAGCCTCGGTCTTGGGTAGGACGCCACACAACGCGCCTTGCGGCGGGAGGTTCCGTCGTTGGAGATCTTTTCCGCCTGCCTCCCGGAGGGCAGACGTTATGGGCCGGAGCCGGCTGTGATTGTCGCTTCCGTCGGAGGTTGCGGGATCTGGTAGTGCGCCGACAGCACCAGCAGGAGGATCGCGACCCCTGCGATCAATGCCGCGACAATGTTGACGAAGAGCTGGCCGGCCAACTCGCCGAGCCGTTGCCGCCAACTCATCGCCGATGGGATCAAGCGCATTTTCCACCTGTTCTCATGGGTGTTTCGAGGCCCGCGTCACGCTTCGGTGACCGCGCTCCGAGCTTGCCCTCACCAGCCTCTGTGGAGGCCGCAGCTCCAGACCCTCTTCACGACCAGGCGATGATGATGCCAGCGCTTGTGCACCCTGACCATGCAGTCGCGATTGTGGCGATGGCTGCGCCAGTCGCGCATCTCATATCGGCCTCTGTAGCGCCAGCTGTCGTCGCGCATATGATGACGGCGCCAATAGTAGCCGTCATTATACCTGCCCATGCCGTCATCGGTGGTGATGGTCAGGCTCGTAGCCTGTGTCGGAACCGTCACTGGCGCCAAGCTAGCCACGCCCAGGATGGCGGCGAGAATGAGATTCTTCATAACTGCCTCCTTGCATTAGATTTTACTAACGGAAATCCGTTATCGGGTGAAAAGTTCCATGGCGAAGGCCGTGGGCCGCCGGTCGCGGCGGCTTCGCGACTGGGTGCGGAGGCCGTCCAGTGATGTTCCGGGGCGCTATTTCCACATGCCGCGCATGCGCGCGCCGAGATCGATCTTCACGCCCGGCCTTTGGCGCGGGTCGTCCTTGATCGTCGCGCTTGCCCAGGACGACTGCTCGAAGGCCGAAAGCATCGAGGCCGGGATGAAGCGGGTGCGCGAGGCATAGACGTGGCGGTCGCCGCGCGCCGGCTGGTTGTGCGGATAAAAGCGCTGCGGCACCACCAGATGCAGGCTGTCCTTGGCCCGCGTCATCGCCACATAGAGCAGCCGGCGCTCCTCCTCGATGTCCTCCTTGGTGCCGACGCCGAGATCGGCCGGGATGCAGCCGTCGACGGTGTTGAGCACGAAGACGTTCTTCCATTCCTGGCCCTTGGCCGAATGGATGGTCGACAGGATGAGGTAATCCTCGTCGCGATGCGGCGGCCCGGCCTGGTCGCTGGTGGCGTCGGGCGGATCGAGCGTCAGCTCGGTCAGGAAACGCTCGCGCGAGGGATAGCCCGACGCGATCTGCTCGAGCTGCAAAAGGTCCGCCCGGCGCGTGACAGCATCCTCATGGATGCGCTCCATATGCGGCTCGTACCAGAGCCTGATCCGCTCCAAGTCGGCCGGCCATTTCGGGCCTGCGCGCAGCCCGCTGTAGATGTCGAGGAAGACCGGCCAGTCTTGCGCCGCGCGCTGCGGCGGCCGGAAGCGGGCAAGGCCCAGCGTCTCGTCCAGCGACGTCGCCATCGCTTCGACGATCTGCGAGGCGGCCGAAGGGCCGATGCCGGGCATGAGCTGCAGCACGCGAAAACCGGCGACGCGGTCGCGCGGGTTCTCGGCAAAGCGCAGCATCGCCAGCATGTCCTTGACATGGGCGGCGTCGAGGAACTTCAGGCCGCCGAATTTCACGAAAGGGATGTTGCGGCGCGTCAGCTCCACCTCAAGCGGGCCGCTGTGGTGCGAGGCGCGGAAGAGCACGGCTTGCGCCTTCAGCGCCGTGCCGGCCTCGCGCTCCGCGAGGATCGCCTGGCAGACATAATTGGCCTGCTCGGCTTCGTCGCGCACGCTCACCAGTTGCGGCTTGTGCGAGGATCTGCGCTCGGTCCACAGGTTCTTGGTGAAGCGCTCGCTCGCCTCGCCGATGACCTTGTTGGCGGCGGCAAGGATCGTCTCGGTCGACCGGTAATTGCGCTCCAGCATGACGATCTCGGCGCCTTGCGCGAACTGCTTTGGGAAATCGAGGATGTTGCGCACTTCCGCCGCGCGGAAGGAATAGATCGACTGCGCGTCGTCGCCCACCACGGTCAAGCCGGCGCCGTCCGGCTTCAGCGCCAAGAGGATCGAGGCCTGCAGCCGGTTGGTATCCTGGTATTCATCGACCAGCACATGGTCGAAGCGCGAGCCAAGGTGAGCGGCGATCTCCGGCTCCGCCGCCATCTGCGCCCAGTAGAGCAGCAGGTCGTCGTAATCGAGCACGTTCTGCGCCTGCTTGGCCTCGACATAGGCCGCGAACAGCTCTTTGAGCTGGTCCGCCCATGCCGCGCACCACGGAAAGGCCGAGCCCAGCACCTCGCCGAGCGGCGCCTGCGCATTGACCGCGCGGGAGTAGATTTGAAGACAAGTGCCCTTGGTCGGAAAGCGGCTTTCTGTCTTGGAAAAGCCGAGCTCGTGGCGCGCGAGGTTCATCAGGTCGGCGGAATCCTCGCGGTCATGGATGGTGAAGGCCGGGTCGAGGCCGATCTGCTCCGCATAGTCGCGCAAAAGCCTTGCGCCGATGCCGTGGAAAGTGCCGGCCCAGGCGAGCGCATCAGTGATGATCGCGGCATCGCGCCCCAGCACCTCGCCGGCGATGCGCTCGACGCGCTTGGCCATTTCGGCTGCGGCGCGGCGCGAAAACGTCATCAGCAGGATACGGCGCGGATCGGCGCCCTTGACGATGAGATGGGCGACGCGATGCGCCAGCGTGTTGGTCTTGCCTGAGCCGGCGCCGGCGATCACCAGAAGCGGCGCCGCCACCTTGCCGTCGCCATGCACCACCGCCAGCCGCTGCTCGTCATTCAGCCGGGCAAGATAGGCTGGAGCTTCGAAGGACGAATCACGGGCGGCGATGTTCATCGCCCATCAAGCATCGTTTCCGCTTTGTTCGCAACGGGGATCTCCCCCTCGGGGGCGACTACCTTTTCGGCTCAACTCCCATCGCCGCCGACTGGCGCCGCAGCGCACGCCGTTCATCGCCCGGCATGTCCAGCGGGGCGACGTCGCCGGGCACCTCCTCGATGATCCTCATCGTGACGCGGTAGGTCGCATAGGCGAACAGGCCGACAAGCAGCAGACGGATCATGACCAGCTCCTCACGCAGTTCGATTGAAAGTTCAACCGGAGGCAGGCCGGTTGGTTCCCGCCGGCCCACGCAACCAAACCGCAGCCGCCTCGTTTGCCTCAAAGAAAGGGGCGAACGAGAGGAGGTCGTCATGAAGAAGCTTCCTGTGCTGCTGGCCCTTGCGGCAGGGCTCGCGCTCGCCGCCTGCGACAACAGCGTGCCGCCGACCAAGGCGCCCGCCGTCGACCAGAACCCGCAACTCGACAAGAACCCGGTGCCGAAATCGACCACTGGCGGCGACCAGCCGGGCACGCCACCGAAGCAGTAATCACCGGCGATGTGGTCGGGAAATGAAGTGGCGCCGCCACAGAAGAAGGCCGGCGCTGCTTGGGAGGAAGCTGGAAAGCGCCGGCCAAGCGGGAAATCAGGCCCGCCGCACGGTCAAAGATAGCTGAGTCTCTCCGCCGCGTCATGGTGCGATCGCGCTAGCCGGCTACAGAGAGCTCGGCAAGTGCGGAAATTTCAAGAGACCTGGGATCGGAAAGAGTTGCGTTTCGGGTCGGCAGCCTCACGCCATTGCCGCCCGCCGCACCGGTATGCCGGCGATCTCGAGGTCCAGCTGGCGTTGCGTCAGCGCCGCTTCGGCCATGATCCACTGCTTGAACAGCTCCACCTTGCGCGCGCCGAGCGCCTTGATGGGACTGACGAAATACCAGCCGGCGGTGTTGGGATGATGCACCGCGAAGGGCGCCACCAGCCGCTCGGCGCGGATGTCGCTCGCCATATAGGCGCGGTTGGCGACGGCAAAGCCCATGCCGGCATTGGCCGCCTCGTAGGACATCATGCATGAATCGAAATAGATGCTTTTGGTCTCGCCGAGCACGAAGCTTGCGCCGGCAAAGCCGAGCCACGATTGCCAGTTCTGGGTGCAGGTATCGGAGTGAAGCAGGGTGAAATGCCTGAGGTCTTCCGGCGTCACCCTGGAGAGCGGCATGTCGCCCAGCACCTCGTGGAACAGCTTGCGGCTGCAGACCGGCGTCAGGTCTTCCTTGAACAGGAGCTCGGAATTGAGACCGGGGAAATTGCCGTCGCCATAGCGGATCTCGAGGTCGTATTCGGAGGTCGAGAATTCATGCGTCGCGTAGGAGGTCGAGACCCGCATCTCGATGTCGGGATACTGCCGCTGGAAAGTGGAGAGGCGCGGAAACAGCCAGCGCGCCGCGAAGGTCGGCAAAACGCAGATCCTGAGCACATGCGCCTGCGACTGGCCGGTGGCCTCCATGCTGGCCGCCACGATCCGCTCCAGCGCCTCGCGCACACGCGCCACATAGGTCTCGCCCTCGGGCGTCAGCGACACCGCATTGCCGCCGCGCTGGAAGATCTTGAATCGCAGCTGGTCCTCCAGGCTCTTCACCCGCTGGCTGACGGCGGAAGCGGTGATGAACTGCTCTTCGCCGGCGCGCGTGAAGTTCTTGTGCCTGGCGGCGCTCTCGACGATTTTCAGCGAGTTTAGGTTGACCTGACTGAGCAGACGCACGGGGTTTCGACCTTTAGCTGGGCTTAAAGTAGCACCAGCATTCCTAAATTTACAGGGGCGGGCGGCTTAATCGACTGTTTACCAAGTGTTGCCCCCACCTTGGAGAAGTAGAATGAACGCCCATACAATCCCCGAACTGCGCTATGCGATGAGCCGTGAAGCCATCATCGGTCATGATACGGCGTGGAAAGTGTCGAGCTTCGGCGTCGCCCAGTATCTGCATGGCTACGACCCCGCGCTGCTCGCCGCGATCGAGGAGGCGGCGCTCAAGCTCAAGGCCAGCCATGCCGTGCACAAGCATCTCGATCTCACCTTCATCACCGGCGCCGACCGCTACATTCCGGAGATCAAGGAGCTGCTCAACGACAAGCTGCGCCTGGAACGGCTGTCCGATATGATGGGCACCAAGCTCGAACCCTATCCGCTGTCGATCGTCGGCTCGACCGTCACCTTCATGAACCCCAAGGACGGCGCCGTCGAATGGCACTGCGACGGCGTCCCGGTGACGGAGCTCATTCCGCTCTCGATCAGCGACCCTCTGATCGGCGGCCATCTTGAAATCTATTGCGACGATTCCGAGACCGGCCGCGCCCTCCTCGAATCCGGCCGCGACCTGCCGCGCAACAAGGTCATGCGCATCGATCACAAGATGAACTACGCCACGCTCGGCCAGTTCCTCGGCGTGCTCCATCGCACCGCGCCCATCCAGCTCGGCTCGCGCGTCACCCTGGTGCTCAACCAGCGTTCGGCGACGAAGCCCTATGTCGACGACAACCGGATGTTCTACCTCGCCGCCGACAACGACCACGACCGCGCCTGGGTGAACGAGCTCGCCGACGATGTCTGGACGAACCAGCTGCCCGCCTATCGCCGCCGTGCCGAAGAGCATCCCGTGCCGAAGCCGGCCGCAGAGCCCGTCTCGGGCGGAGCAAGGGAGTCGTGGTAGTGAATGATGACCCGGCTCGGCTGCCTTCGGCGTCGCCGAGCCTGGCTCCGGTCATGGCCGAAAGCGAGCCACGCCGGTCCGGCGGCACTTCGACGGCGGCGCTGGGGTTTGCCTTCGGCGCGGTGGCGCTGTGGGCAACCAATGCCCTGGTCGGCAAGACGCTGCTTGCCAACCACCCGGTATCGCATGTGCAGTTCCTGCAGTTCTGCGGCGCAGCCCTGGTCTTTGCGCTGATCAGGCTCTTTCCTTCTCCCCTTGTGGGGTCCGAAGGACGGGGCGAGACCCGTGGCTCGCCCCCGGGCGGTGGCCTCGCGAAGCGAGGTCGGATGAGGGGTGCTGGAAGGATCGCCGACGCTGGAGTTTCTTCCAACGCCCCTCATCCGTCTCGGCGGTGCGCGCCGATCCACCTTCCCCCACAAGGGGAGAAGGGGAGGTCGACTCAGGCCTACGCCGCCGGCTTCATCGGCCTGGTCGGCACCATGGTGCTGCAATACATCGCCTTTGCTTCGATGCCGGTCATCGAGGCCAATCTCGTTGCGTATACCTGGCCGCTGATGGTCGCCGCCGCGATTATCCTGCTCGGCCGCCCGAAGCGTCCGCTGCTGCTTGGGCTCACCGCCGCGCTCGGCTTCGCCGGCGTGGCGCTGGTCATCTCCGGCGGGCGCGCGCACGCCTGGCTCGAAGGCAGCCTTGTCGGTTATTGCGCCGCCTTCGGCTCAGCACTTTGCATGGCCTTCTATTCGCTCGCTGTCGGCCGCCTTGCCGTGCCGCCGGATCGGCTTTTGCTGCCCTCGGCGCTGATCGGCGTCGCGCTGACCTTCGCCTGGAGCCTGCGTGACGGCATCGCCGGCCTAGGCGGAATGCACTTGCTGTTCGGCCTTTATCTCGGCGCCGGGCCGATGGGGCTTGGCTATTATTTCTGGTCGCGCGCGCTGAGCCTCGACCAGGGTGGGCGGCTCGCGGTCGTTGCGTATCTCACGCCGATCGCTTCCACGCTTTTGCTGGCGCTGTCGGGCGAAAGCCTGTCGATGACGGCCATTGCCGGCGCCGTCCTCGTCATCGGCAGTTGCATTGCTGTCGGCATCGAACGCTCGGAGGTCTGAAGACCATGCCAGGAAGCATGCCAGGGATCATACTTGACGACGACGAACGCCGCGCCCGGCAAGAGGCGCACTGGCTGGTGAGGGAATTCGGCGCCGAGGCACCGCTCTATGCCGCCATGAAGGCCGAGAAGGCCATCGAGCAGAAGGATTTCGGCCGCTGCGCGCGCTGGAAGCGTGTGCTGGAGATCCTGGCTGACGACAGGCGGGCGGAACGTCGAGCCGCGGCGAAATGAGCGACTCGCCGTGGCGAATCGGGCATGATCGGCAACCCGGACGCCGTGCTGCCCGACAGTATCGGCTTTCGTCTTGAATTTCGATTTTTGCAGCAATTACTCGCAAAAATTGAAGTGCTGTTGCGTCATACGCACCCGTGCGAGCCTCCAGCTCTGTAAAGTGTTTGTTATAGGTATTAGAATTCCTAACTTGCGCGGTCGCGACCCATAGTGAAAACGTACCTTCGGTATTGAGTCTCGTGCCTTTACTGACTCTGGACGGTCCGTTGGGGGACAGGTCCAATACGATACCTAGACCAAAGTCTTAAAAACGGCTGGTCACTTTGAGAGCCAGCAGAGGGTGAAAAAATTGTCCAATATCGACGACAAGACTGCAATCGAGCTGACCGCCGACATTGTTTCGGCCTATGTAGGCAACAATCCGCTTCCGGCTTCCGGCCTGCCTGATCTGATCGCCAGCGTCAGCGCATCGGTGCGCAAGCTCGCCGGCGCCGCCGCCGTCAAGGAGAGCGCGCCGCTGACGCCGGCCGTCAATCCGAAGCGCTCGGTGTTCCCCGATTACATCGTCTGCCTAGAGGACGGAAAGAAGTTCAAGTCGCTGAAGCGGCACCTGTCGACCGACCATGGGCTGACGCCGGACGAGTACCGCGCCAAATGGGGCCTGCCGGCAGACTATCCGATGGTGGCGCCCAGCTATTCGGCCACCCGTTCGGCGCTCGCCAAGTCTTCCGGCCTGGGCCGCAAGCCGGCCGCGGATGCCGCCAAGGGCAAGCGCAAAACCAAGGCCTGAGGCCGGCGGCCATGTTGCCTGCAACGGACGACGCCACGCCGTCGGCCGACCGCTTGGCCATGCTCGACGCCCTGCGTCGCAGAGTGGCCAACCAGTCTTCCGTCGATGCCGGCGAGGGGGTCGAGGCGCGCCGCGCCTTGTTCTCGGCAGGCATGCCGGCCGTCGATCTGCGCGCTGCGCTCGACGCGCTCGACAATTTCGAGCGCGCCATCGTCGAGCATGACGATCGGCTGATTGTCGAGGCGCGACGGCTGAGATGCCTTGGCGCCGTCGATCGCGTCATCGCGCGCGTTCAATCGCGGGATTTGGGTGGCCTTGACGCCCCGACAGCCTTGGCTTCGGGATCCTGCGCCGTTGCAAGGTTGTCGGCCTCGATCGCGGTCATCTCCAAAAAATAGACAAGCATCTGATAGCGCGTGCGTGAAAGCATCTTCGCCAACTTACGCGTGATCTCCGCGACATATCTCAACATGCGCAGATCGTTGGCCGCCTCGCCCATCGTGAGCTCCTGACACAATCAAGTTATTGTTTTATTGTTTTTTGTTGTTGGCGCGTGCGCGCGACTCACGACGCATTGGTAAGTTCGCAGGATCGAGGCAAAACTGAAATCAAATTTTCGATAAGCATCACGTCTGGCCAAAAAGATTTCAGCACTTTTTTTGGTGCTATCGATACCGGTGCACTAATATAAGGCAATGTGAAACTTGCGGTTGTCTTGGCCGGCTGGCGTGATCTCCGCAGGGGATGGTCATAGCCCCCGATTGACGGAGGGCGAGCCGGGCCGAATGGCCAGGCCCGCCGTGCCGCTTAGCCCTTGTAGGCGGAACAGAAGGCCGGCGGGTTGTTGTTGCCGATCATGGCGCAGCCTCTTTTGATCTCGTCGATCATCATGCTGCACGCGTTCTCACCGTTGCAGGGCGGATTGGTCGCCGGCGACACCTGGATGCATTGCGAGACATATTGGTCCGACTTCGCCTTGCCGGCCGATTGCACACATGGCCGCCCGTCGTTCTGGCTTGCAGGGGCCGCCATCACCGGTTTGACGGCGGCGGCTTGCGGCACGCAGGAGAGGTCGCCTTCCGGGCATTGCAGTTGGTGCTGCAACTGCGCCAGCCGAGCCTTGGTCAAATCCGTCTTACAAGTTTCGACCAGGCTCGAATACACCGAACCATCGGCATAGGGCTGGGTGCGGAAGGCGCATTCCTTATCGCGGAACGGGATCCAGGCGCGCTGCGCGTCACGCAGGCGTTGCTGATCGGTGGGAGCGAGGCGCTCCGACAGCACTTTGTAGACAGCGTTGAGCGCGGTATCGGCCGAAGCCGCGTCCTTGGCTGTGCAGCTTGCTAGATCGGCCTGCGTCTTCGCCGCTGCGCAGTCTGGCGCTGCCGCAAGGGCCGCGGGCGTGGTGATAAGCAGGGCGAGACCGGCGGCGCAGAACAGTCGCTTCATTGGATCACCTCATGATGTCCACAAAGCCCGCCGCTCGCGCCAGCATAGGTTGAGCTGATAGCAGCGATCAACGTCAAATCGGTGACATGGCAAGCAAAGTGTGACCGGCGGTGATCAGCGAAAGCAGAGGAGCCCGCAATCTCGCCAAGTAAAGGAGATGTCCGGTCCACCTCCGTAGCTGCAGCGCAGCTGCTGCGGAGGACGGGCAGGGCACAAGGGGGCACTGTTCCGCCAGTCTCTCAATCATTCATAGGCGACGCTTGAGACTATTTTCCGGAATCAATCTGGATCAGCAGGTGTTCCGGCGCGCCCCCCTCTGGCCTGCCGGCCATCTCTCCCACTTGGGGGGAGATCGGCTGTGCCTGCGCCCCGTTCACGGGTTCGACGGGGGAGAGCACTGCAGCCGTCTCGTCCTCAAACAGCACCAGCTGCGTCGCCAGCGCCGCGGTCGTGGCGACCTGGAAGAAGATGAAGGCGAGGGCGAAATAGCGGATCACGGGCCTCAAAACGCTCCGGCCGGCAACTGGTTCCCTGATCGACCTTGGTTGAATGACCGGCGACCGGACACGGCGAGCCCTGATCCCGGCCCTGGCTCTTGCGAAGCGCCGGCGTCCCGTGCAAAAGCCCGGCCATGCTTATCATCAACGACCTCTCGCTGCGCATGGCGGGGCGCTTGCTTCTCGACCATGCCTCGCTGACCTTGCCGGCCGGCACCAAGGCCGGCCTCGTCGGCCGCAACGGCACCGGCAAGACGACGCTGTTCAAGGCAATCACCGGCGATTTCCCCTCCGAGACCGGCTCGATCAGCCTGCCGAAAAGCACCCGTATCGGCCAGGTGGCGCAGGAAGCGCCGGGCACCGAGGAGCCGCTGATCGACATCGTGCTTAAGGCCGATATCGAGCGTGCGGCGCTGCTGGAGGAGGAAAAGACCGCCACCGATCCGCATCGCATCGCCGAAATCCACACGCGGCTCGCCGACATCGATGCGCATTCGGCCGAATCCCGCGCCGCCACCATCCTCGCCGGCCTCGGCTTCGATGACGCCGCGCAGAAGCGGCCCGCCTCGTCCTTCTCCGGCGGCTGGCGTATGCGCGTGGCTCTTGCGTCAGTGCTTTTCTCCGAGCCGGATCTTCTGCTGCTCGACGAGCCGACCAACTATCTCGACCTCGAAGGCACGCTGTGGCTGGAGAACTATGTCTCCAGGTACCCGCACACGGTGCTCTTGATCTCGCACGACCGCGACCTGCTCAATCGTGCCGTCAACTCGATCGTCCATCTCGACCAGAAGAAGCTGACCTTCTGGCGCGGCGGCTACGACCAGTTCGAGCGCCAGCTCACCGAGCAGCGCGAATTGCAGGAAAAGAGCCGCGTCAAGCAGGAAGCGCAGCGTAAGCACATGGAGTCTTTCGTCGAGCGCTTCCGCGCCAAGGCATCGAAGGCCAGGCAGGCGCAGTCGCGCCTAAAAGCGCTGGAGAAGCTGAAGCCGATCGCGGCGGTGGTGAACGATACGGTGAGGCCGTTCTCCTTCCCGGAGCCAGTCAAGACGGTGGCTTCGCCGATCGTGGCGCTGAACGCCGTCAATGTCGGCTACACCGAGGGCAACCCGGTGTTGAAGAAGATGACGCTGCGCATCGATGCCGACGACCGCATCGCGCTGCTCGGCGCCAACGGCAACGGCAAGTCGACCTTCGCCAAGCTGCTCGCCGGCCGCCTGAAAGGGGAGACCGGCACCATGACGATCGCGCCGGGGCTGAAGGTGGCGATCTTCGCCCAGCATCAGCTCGACGATCTGCGCCCCGAGGAAAGCGCCTATGAACATGTGCGCCGGCTGATGCGGGACGCGCCGGAAGCCAAGGTGCGCGCCCGCGTCGCCCAGTTCGGCCTGTCGACCGAGAAGATGAACACCGCGGCGAAGGACCTGTCCGGCGGCGAGAAGGCGCGTCTTTTGATGGGTCTTTCGGCCTTCGAAGGGCCGAACCTCTTCATCCTCGACGAGCCGACCAACCACCTCGACATCGACAGCCGTGAATCGCTGATCCATGCGCTCAACGATTTCCCCGGCGCCGTGATCCTGATCTCGCACGACCGGCATCTGCTCGAGGCCACGGCCGACCGGCTCTGGCTGGTCAAGGACGGCGCGGTCAATCCCTATGACGGCGACCTGGAGGACTACAAAACGCTGGTTACCGGCGTGTCGTCCAACCGTCGCGAGCAGAAGGAAGCTGACAAAGCCTCCAAGGCCGACCGCCGCCGCGAAGCGGCCGCTCGGCGCTCGGCGCTCGAGCCGCTTGCCAAGGAAATCCGCGCCACCGAGGCGCTGATGGACCGCATCCGCAAGCGCATCGACCTGATCGAGGACGAGCTCGCCAACCCGGCGATCTACGAGAAGGACCCTTCGACCGCGACGCGGCTGGCCAAGGAGCGCTCGCAGCTGGCGCACACACTTGCCGTGAACGAGGACAAATGGCTGATGATGTCTGCGGAGTATGAGGAAGGGATCGCGGAATGAGAGCGTGATCTCCCCCTCAAGGGCATAGGCGCTAAGATAGCTTTGGCATGGACTGAAATTTGCGCTTTCGTGGTGGCTCACGCCAACGATATCGCAAGGCAGGGAGGTTTTGGCGCAGGGCTGCCAGGGGCGGCTGAGTAAAGATCGCTGCGATCAGGGAGGCGACGATCTGGCGGGTAGCCCGCCACAGCAGCGGGCGCCCGTCGCTCAAGGGGGAGAGACACCCAACTCCTGCGAGAGGGGTTCGGTCACAAGCGCGATGAGGAAGTGGGCAAGAATCCAAGGCTTTGCGATCCTTGGGTCTTTGGCGGGAGGCGCGCGCAGCCCGATCAGGCTCTTCAGCCGCTTGAAGGCGAGCTCGATGCGCCAGCGCATGCGATAGAGCTTGATAACTGTGCCGGCGGGAAACTCCTCCCGGTCAAGCGAGGTTACAAGGATGACGAAGCCGGCCGCAATCAGCGTCTCCGGGCGAACCTTGTTGCCCTTGGCCCTGGCTTCCTTGTTGATTTTGCGCCGCGCTTCCTGTGCCGCGGCCTCGGATTTGCGCAAGGCGATCAGGCGCATCTTCACAGGCGCGCCCTTCTTGAGGCCCAGCCGGACAGGCGTTTCGAAGACCTCGTCGCGGCCGCTCTCCAGGTGGCCGATGAGATCGAACGCCTCGCCGTCGGCGTCGAGCCATCGCGCATTCTTCCACGACGCGCGCACGACAACGTCGCCGCCTTGCTCCATGACCTTTGCGATCCGCTCGGCCTGCAGATAGGCGCGGTCGCCGATGCGGATCTCGCCCGGCACCACCGGCACGCGGTCGATCAGCTCGGCCTCGCTCTGGTCGGTGATCTCGAGGAAATCGAACTGCTCGCGCTCAAGCTCGAAGGCGCAGTGCATGCGCCAAAGCCCATTGTTCTTCTTCTCATGCGCACCGGCCTTGGCAACCGCCGTCGCATCCAGGATGCGGATCAGCCGGCCCTTGGCCAAGCCTGCCTCCTCGCGCTTCAAAAGATGCCCAATCAGCTGCTGCAGCCATGGCCCTGCATTGCGCAGCCGGCCGAGCAAGGCCACGTCCGAGATATCGGCTATCCCGCTCGCCGCCGCCCAGGCCACGACGCCCCGCATGCCCACCTTGCCAAGGCAGTAAGCCAGCGTCAGGCGCAACAGATCGCACGCCGACCGGATGCCACGTGGTCGCAGGAACGCCTTCGTCTCGCGCGCACTTCCTGCGATCAACTCTTCGCCACCGAGAAGCTCAAGTGTCTCGGCCCAGCCATCATCAACAAGCGATTCGTGTGTCATCCCAGCGTAGAATCACAACCGATTCCGCGCCGCAATGCCTATCTTAGCGCCTATGCCCTCGAGGGGGGAGATTAGCTAATCATCTGGCCCTACACCTCTCCCACAAAACCCGCTACACACCCGAGCATGAACCAGCACGCCAAGCTCAAGATCGGCCATTCGGCCTGTCCGCATGACTGCCCCTCGACCTGCGCGCTCGAGGTCGAGTTGCTCGAAGGCAACCGCATCGGCCGCGTCCACGGTGCCAAGGCCAACACCTACACATCTGGCGTCGTCTGCGCCAAGGTCGCCCGCTATGCGGACCGCGTCCATCATCCGGATCGCCTGCTGAAGCCGCTGGTGCGCTCGGGCGGCAAGGGAGAGGGCGCCTGGAAGGAATCCAGTTGGGAGGCCGCGCTCGATCTCGTCGCCGAAAAATTCATCGCCGCCGAAGCGAAATACGGCTCGGAAACGGTCTGGCCATATTTCTATGCGGGCACGATGGGGCTGGTGCAGCGCGATGGCATCGAGCGGCTGCGGCATGCCAAGAAATATTCGGGCTTCTTCGGCTCGATCTGCACCAATCTTGCCTGGACCGGCTGGATGATGGGAGCAGGTGCGCTCCGCGGTCCCGATCCGCGCGAGATGGCGAAGTCCGATTGCGTGGTGATCTGGGGCACCAATGCCGTGGTCACGCAGGTCAACGTCATGACCCATGCGACCAGGGCGCGCAAGGAACGCGGCGCCAAGATCGTCGTCGTCGACATCTATGACAACGCCACCATGAAGCAGGCCGATCTCGGCCTGGTGCTCAAGCCCGGCACGGATGGCGCGCTCGCCTGCGCAGTCATGCATGTGTTGTTTCGCGACGGCATGGCCGACCGCGCCTATCTCGAAAAATACACCGATGATCCGCGCGGACTGGAAGGGCATCTGAAAACGCGCACGCCCGAATGGGCGGCGGCCATCACGGGCTTGAGCGTCGCCGAGATCGAGGCTTTCGCAAATCTCGTCGGCACGACGAAGAAGACCTACTTCCGCCTCGGCTACGGTTTTGCCCGCCAGCGCAACGGTTCGGTCAACATGCATGCCGTCTCCTGCATCGCCGCCGTCATCGGCGCCTGGCAATATGAGGGCGGCGGCGCTTTCCATTCCAATTCCGGCATCTTCAAGCTGAACCAGGATGTGCTTGAAGGCACCGCGATGCGCGACCCGAACGTGCGCTATCTCGACCATTCGCGCATCGGCCCGGTACTGACCGGAGCGGCCGACGCGCTCTACGGCGGCCCGCCGGTGACAGCGATGCTGATCCAGAACACCAATCCGGTGAACGTTGCGCCCGAGCAGCGATTGGTGAAGCAGGGTTTCCTGCGCGAGGACCTGTTCTCTTGCGTGCACGAGCAGTTCATGACCGATACGGCGAAGCTCGCCGACGTCGTGCTGCCGGCGACAATGTTCCTTGAGCATGACGACATCTATAAGGGCGGCGGCAACCAGCACATCACGCTCGGCCCCAAGCTGATCGAGCCACCACAAGGGCCGCGCACCAACCACTACGTCAATGAGGAACTCGGCAAACGGCTCGGCGTCGGCGACCGGCCGGGCTTCGGCCTGACCGAGAAAGAGCATATCGACATCATCCTCGGCAAGCGCGGGATCGGCAGCTTCGACAGCCTGAAGGAACAGAAATGGGTCGACCTGCAGCCCGATTTCGACGACGCGCATTTCATCGGCGGCTTCGGCCATGCCGATAAAAAGTTCCACTTCCGGGCCAACTGGACGGGACAATCGGCGCCCAACCGGCCGCCGAAGAGCATGGGCCTGTTCGGGCCGGTCGAGCGGCTGCCTGAGCTCCCCGACCATGTCGACCTGATCGAGGTGGCGGACGAGGAGCATCCGTTCCGCCTGACCACTTCGCCGGCGCGCAATTTTCTGAACTCGACCTTTGCCGAGACTCCGGTGTCGATGGCCAAGGAAGGCAGGCCGGAGCTGCTCTTGCATCCCGAGGACGCGGCGGCGCTCGGCATCGAGGATGGCGGTCGCGTCGAGGTCGGCAACCGGCGCGGCGACCTCGTGCTGCATGCAAAACTCTTCGACGGCGTGAAGCGCGGCGTCGTGGTGGCCGAAGGCATCTGGCCAAACAGCGCGCATGAGCGCGGCGAGGGCATAAATGTGCTGACCGGCGCCGACGCGCCGGCGCCCTATGGCGGGGCCGCCTTCCACGACAACAAGGTGTGGCTCAGGGCGCTTTAAGCAATTCCAGGAAGTGCGCAGCGGTTTTCCGTCCGGAATTGCGTAAACTGCTTTGATTGCTTGGCTCTGACTACTTCGCCGCCTGCGCGTCCAGTGTCCTGATCTCCTCTGAGGCCGCCTTGCGCGCCGCGGCATCGACACCGGACGCGCCCTTGTCCTTGGCGAAGGCGATGAGGGCGCTGCGTGTTTGCTCATCGCACCCGTCTGCCCCCACACCGTTGATGTCGGCTTTGCGGGCAGCAGTGAGCACGGAGTCGCAGGCCTCCGGCGCGAAAGCGAACTGACCCATGATGGCGCCTAGCGTCAGCGGATCCTGCATGCGCGGATCGTCGCGGATTGCCTGCAGGGCGGCGCTGCCGACCGCCTTGGATTTCCGGTCCTTCGCGATCTGCGTCAGGTCGAAGATGAACTCGAATTCTGGCTTGTCGACGCCCTCGGGTTTCGACACCAGGATGTCCAGCGCATAGCGGGTGATCTCCTCGGGCGTGACGACCGACCGGATGGCTCTTGCCTGGTGGTAGTTGCGCACCAGCACCCAGCGCGACGGGAGGTCGCCATAGCGGGCGAGCATGCCCAGCTGCTTGATGGCGGCAAGCTTCTGCTTCTCCGTCTTGGCCGCCTGCGCCTTGGCGAACACCTTGTCGCGGACGCGGTCGAGGATTTCGCCCGCGAGCATGTCTGAAGCCGGTGCCGCCTGCTGTGTCCCGGCCGCCGTTTGCGGGCTCGGAGCATCGGCCAGCGGGCCTTTGGCATCGACCCAGGCGGCCAGCGCCTTGCGTACGTCCGGACCGAAATAGCCCTTCGGCTCGCCGGCATAAAAACCTTCGCTCTTCAGCGTCGTCTCGATCGCGGCGCGGATCTCGTCGGGCAGGGCCTTGCCGACGCTGACCAGGTTTTCCTCGTCGAGGCCGGCCGGCGCTTGACGGAACGCGTCCATCACCGCGGCGGCGACCGCGGCCGTTCCGGCACTGGAGGCCGGTCCGGAAAAAAGGCCGCTTAGTTCGATACCGGCATCGCCGCCGAACACCCCGGCGCCCATCCTGCCGATGCCGTCATTGTAGAGGGCAATGCGGTTGGTGATGCCTTCGCGCAGCGTTATCAGCCGGTCGAAACTGTCGAAGGTGAAGGCATCGGCAAGCTTGCCCCTTGCCTTGAGCGAACCGAGCCGTGCGGCCTCGCGCCACGCGTGCAGCCGCTCGCGCGGGTTCTTGTCGATGCCGAGACCGTTGTCATAGGCGTCGCCGAGCAGCACCATGGCTTCGACGCTGCCGAGATTGGCGGCGTTGATCAGCATCGCGGTCGCCCTGACGTCGTCCTGCGGATAGATCAAGCCCCGCCGCAGCAGCTTGGCATGAAGCAGATAGGCCTGCGGTTCCTTCTTGCCTTCGCCCTCACCGATCAGCGCTTTCAGATCATCGTCGCTCAGGCCGCCGTCGCGGCGCGACGGTCGATAGCTGGTCGAATCGAGATTGGCGTATTGCGTCGAGGCGTAGAGCCAGAGCGCGTCGCGGTCGCCGCTATCGGCCAGCGGCTTCAGCATGGCGCGCGCCAAATCCTCATTCTTGAACTGTTGATCGTCGGAGAGCTGCAGCCGCGCCAGCGCAACGGCCGCGCCCGGCTCGCCGGCCTCGGCGCCGTCGCTCAGGCGCTCGATCAACATGCCCGGATTGTCGATCTGGACGCCGCCATAATCGGGAAGCAGCTTCGCCAGCCTGATGCCGGCGTCGAGATCCCACGGGGCGTTGAGCAGTTGGATCGCTTCACGCGGCTGGCGGCCGACGAACTTGCCGTCCAGGAGTAGGCCGGCCAGCATCGGCCTGGCCTCGGCGACAGTCTTGGTTGCGGCGCGCAGCACGGCAATGGCCCGCTTGCCGTCCGCCGCGCCGCCTTCGCCCTTGGCCAGCATGTCGGCCAGCATCGTCACGGCATACTGATCGCTGCCGACGCGCGCCTCCAGCAACTGCCTGGCCTTCGTCGCGTCCTGCGAGGTCCCGCGTCCCAGCCGCAACGCCTTGATGTAAGCCAGCGCCGATCGTCCGGAGCCGTTGGTCCCGGCCTGGGAATCCGTCTCGACGGCATGAAAGGCCTTTTGCTGCTCCTCGCTCGTGAATCCGTCTTCCGTCAGCGTCGTCCGCGCAATCAGCAGCGGCATGGCGGCGCGGAACTGGCTGTCCCATTCGCCCGGCGATTGGCCCTGGGCCGGCGCGTCGATGACGCGTTGCGCGGTCTCGACCACCTTGTGCGCGTCGCGGCGCAGCAGCGGCCCATCGATATACTGACGGAGCAGCGTCTCAAGCGCCATGAGATGGCCGGCGGCCCCGGCCTTCCGCAAGGCATCGAGCGCCATGTCGCGCGAGACCGGCGGCGGACCGGCATCCGCGCTGTCGTGGCGATGCACCGAATAGACCTCGTAGAGGAGATAATTCGCCTCGGGGCTGCCGCCGTCGGCGAGCAGCTTGATCTGCGGCAGGAGAAAGGTAAGTCCCGGCTGGTTGAGCGCGACCTGGACCCGCAGCCATTGCAGCGTCAACCGCTTTTCCTGCGGCGCGCCGAGCATCGCCGCCTGGCATTTGTCGGCCAGGTCTTTGAGCTTGCCGAGGTTCATATCGAACGGGAAGAGCTCGCCATACTGGATCGGCGGCGCCTTGGCTTCGGGGTCGAGCGGCACGGAGGCGCCCTGGTCGCAGGTGGTGATCGCCTCGGCGAGCGCGGCCTTCTTTGCCGCATCGTCGGATTTGTCGGAAGATGCCTGGGCGGCGAATGCCCCGCCGGCGAATGGTGCGAGCGCGAGGCAGGAAAGAACCAGGACATGCACTGGCCGTAACATGAGCGTCCCCCCTCGGACCCGGTCCGGGCGGCGCGTCGCGGCCGGACAGCGGAGCTAAATTAGCACATCGCGCGAGCCCTGATGAGTGTAGCGCTTCACATTCGCGCAGCTCTAAACGGCGTGTTTTGCGATCTGGCCCAAGTGGCTGCGGTCGCACCCGCCAGCTCCGGCGTCTATAGAGGCACCCTGTCTCCGTAACGAAGGAGGAAGTCGTGGCCAAGGTATCGCTTCTGGGCATTCCGCATGACGAGAACTCGTCCTACCTGCGCGGACCGGCCGAGGCGCCGCCGCTGATCCGGCGCGAGCTCGCCAGCGATGCCTATACCTCATGGTCGGAAATCGGCTTCGACCTGACCGACAGCTTCATCGATCATGGCGACCTCGATTTCATGCAACCGGGCGACCCATGGGATCGTATCGAGAACGAGGTCGGCCGCGCGCTGGATGCCGGCCACCCGCTGATCTCGCTCGGCGGCGACCATGCCATTTCCTGGCCGGTGTTGCGCGCCGTGCGCCGACGCCATCCTAGCCTGACGATCGTTCATATCGACGCGCATCCGGACATCTATCATTCCTACGGTGACAATCCGCGCTCGCACACCTCGCCCTTCGCTCGCATCATGGAGGAGCAGCTCGCGGACCGGCTGATCCAGATCGGCTTGCGCACCGTCAACGATCATCACCGCGATCAGTTCAAGCGCTTCGGCGTCGAGGTGGTGGAGATGCGGCATTTCAAGGAGGAGCTGGGGCTCAATCTCGAGACGCCCGTCTATATCTCGATGGATATCGACGCGCTCGATCCGGCCTTCGCGCCCGGCATTTCCCACCGCGAACCAGGCGGCTTGACCACCCGCCAGGTGATCGGCCTGATCCAGTCGATCGACCAACCAATCGTCGCTGCCGACATCGTCGAATACAATCCGCGTCAGGACCTCTCCAATGTGACGGCGCTGGTTGCCGCCAAGCTGGTCAAGGAGATCGCCGGCATGATGCTGAAGACGAACGGTGCCGTCTGAATCAATTTGCCAAGGCGGCGTGCTAGACGATTGTTCCGACTCAGCTTTCGACAGGGATAGCCATGCCGCAGCTCAGGATAGCCATCGCCGGCGCGCTCGGCCGCATGGGCCGGCAGATGACTGAGACAATCGCGGCCGATCCGCGGCTCGAGCTCGTCGCCCGTTTCCACCGGCCGGGCAGGGCGGTTGAGGGGCTGGTCGAGCGGGACGAGGCGCTGGCGATTGCCGATGTCGTCATCGACTTCACCACGCCGGCAGCGTCCGCCGAACTGGCAAGAGCCTGCGCGGAGCGCGGCGGTCCGGCACTGGTCATCGGCTCGACCGGCTTCGATGCGGCTCAACTGGAAACGATCGCCGACGCTGCCGGGAAAATCGCTATCGTGCGCTCCGGCAGCTATTCGCTGGGGCTCAACCTGCTGACCGGACTGGTCGAGCAGGCAGCGCGGGCACTCGGCGGAGACGACTGCGACATCGAGATTTTCGAAGCGCATCACCGCTTCAAGGTCGACGCGCCATCCGGAACGGCGCTGATGCTGGGCGAGGCGACGGCGCGAGGACGTGGCGTCAGGCTGGACGATGTGGCGAAGCGCGCCCGCGATGGCGTCACCGGCCCGCGCGCTGCCGGCGAGATCGGCTTTGCCGTGCTGCGCGGCGGCAGCATCGTCGGCGAGCATTCCGTCAGCTTCCTCGCCGAGGGCGAGAGGCTCACGCTTTCGCATGCCGCCCGCGATCGCTCCATGTTCGCGCGCGGCGCTATTGCGGCGGCGCTCTGGGTAGCCGGACAGCCGCCCGGCGAATACGACATGCGCGACGTGCTCGGTTTTGCCGCGTGATCGGCAATTTCACCGGATTCCATTTCAACCATCTCTAAAATGGCTGAAAGCCAGCTGAAAGCTTGGGCATGCCATGACAGTTTTGTGGCGTTCGCCACGTGACCGGTGCGGGAGCGGCCGGCAAGGAGGAAATGCGGCGCAGCCTGGAGGGCGCGCCGCCCAGGAGGAGGAAGTTACGTGACCGGTTTCATCTCGAAGTGCATCTTGCGTTCGGCAGCGCTTTCGCTTGCCATCGTCGCCACGGGTGCTACGGCGGCGTCGGCTGCCGACAAGATCACCATCATCGTCGGCGGCATGGAAAAGCAGATCTATCTGCCGGCCGTGCTCACCCAGCAGCTCGGCTATTTCAAGGACGAGGGGCTCGACGTCGAGCTGGTCAACTCGCGTGCCGGCGTCGAGGCAGAGAACGAATTGCTGGCGGGCGCCGTGCAGGGCGTCGTCGGCTTCTACGACCACACCGTCGACCTGCAGTCGAAGGGCAAATACATCCAGTCGATCGTACAGTTCAGCCAGGCGCCGGGCGAGGTCGAACTGGTCTCGGCCAACCACCCGGAGATCAAGTCGCCGGCCGACTTCAAGGGCGCGACGCTCGGCGTCACCGGCCTCGGCTCCTCGACTGATTTCCTGACCCAGTATCTTGCCGTGCGCAACGGCCTGAAGCCGGGCGACTACACGCTGCTTCCGGTGGGCGCCGGCAACACCTTCATCGCCGCCGTCAAGCAGGACCAGATCCAGGCCGGCATGACCACCGAGCCGACCATCGCCAAGTTGCTGCAGACCGGCGAGGCCAAGGTATTGGTCGACATGCGCACGCCCGAGAAGACCAAGGAAGCGCTGGGCGGCGACTATCCGGCGGCGTCCTTCTATGTCCAGTCCGCCTGGATCGAGAGCCACAAGGACGAGGCGCAGAAGCTCGCCAACGCCTTCGTCAAGACGATGAAATACATCGCCAGCCATTCGGCCGAGGAGATCGCCAACCAGATGCCGAAGGACTATTACGCCGGCAACAAGGACCTCTATGTGCAGGGCCTGGCCGGCGGCAAGGCGATGTTCACGCCCGACGGCCGCATGCCCGCCGATGGTCCGGAGACGGTGCTGAAAGTTCTGTCGACCTTCTCCAAGAGCCTGCAAGGCAAGCAGATCGACCTGTCGAAGACCTACACCACGGCATTCGTCGACGCCGCCAAGTAGTGTCGCAGGACGGGTGAGGCGTTTCCGCTCCGCCTGTTGAAAAACAACCACTTGCGCCGCTGGCCTGAATCAATTCGGCAGCGGCGCCTTTCCGGATGCCGATGCATGGCAAGCCTAAGGGGCTTGAGCCGCCGGCATCCTCGCACCATCGCCACAGGAGTGTGCCATGCAGTTGCAAACCATGGCGGCCGAGAAGCTGTCTCCGGCCGCGCCGCCGGCCGATGCCGCGATCGCCATCGACGAGGTGACGTTGCGCTTCGTCACACCCGACGGTCACATGATGACGGCAATCCGCGATTTCACCATGACGGTGGCGCGCGGCGAGTTCGCCTGCGTCGTCGGGCCGACCGGCTGCGGCAAGTCGACGACGCTCAACCTCGTCACCGGCCTCTTGCGGCCGACGACCGGCAATGTCCGCGTCATGGGCAATCCCGTCACCGAGATCAGCCGCGACATCGGCTTCGTCTTCCAGGCGGATGCGCTGTTTCCGTGGCGCAGCGTCATCGACAATGTCGCGGCCGGCCCGCTCTATCGCGGCACGCCGAAGGCCGAGGCCTATGAACGGGCGCGCGACTGGATCGCCCGCGTCGGGCTTGCCCGCTTCGAGAAACACTATCCGCACCAGCTCTCGGGCGGCATGCGCAAGCGCGTGGCGCTGGCCCAGACCTTCATCAACCAGCCGAAGATCCTGCTGATGGACGAGCCGTTCAGCGCGCTCGACATGCAGACCCGCACCGCCATGCAGGACGAGCTGCTGGGTCTCTGGTCGGAGCTCAAATCCTCCGTCGTCTTCGTCACCCACGATCTTGAGGAAGCGGTGGCGCTGGCCGACAAGGTCTATGTTCTCACCGCCGGTCCCGGCACGGTGAAAAGCGTCTACCGCATCGACCTGCCGCGTCCGCGCGTCATGGCCGACATCCGCTACGATCAGAAATTCATCGAGATCGCCAAGGTGATTTGGAACGACCTGCGCGAGGAAGTGCAGCTCGGCCAGAGCCGTGGCCTGCAGACCGGCCATTGAAAGGAGACTTGCCATGACCGTCATCTCTCCAGCCTCCGACCAAGCCGTCCGCGCGACCTCGATCGTCGCTGCCGAAGCCCGGGCGAGGGCGCGGCTGCGCCGCCGCCATGCCCTGGTCATCGGACTGCGGCTCGCGATCCTGATTGTTTTCCTCGCGCTCTGGGAACTCGGCGCCGACTACAACATCATCGACCCGTTCTTCTTCTCCAGCCCCTCCGGCATCTGGGAGCAGATCTGGTCCTGGGTCACCGAGGGCACCTCGCAGGGGCCGCTCTGGCTGCAGATCTATGTGACGCTGGAGGAAACCTTCCTCGGCTTCGCCATCGGCGCCGTCGGCGGCATTGCAGCGGGCATCATCCTGGGCCGCAACAAGCTCCTGGCGGATGTCTTTTCGATTTACATCAAGATCGCCAACTCCGTGCCGCGCGTCGTGCTGGGCTCGGTCTTCATCATCGCGCTCGGCCTCGGCATGGCCTCCAAGGTGGCGCTGGCCGTCGTCATGGTGTTCTTCGTCGTCTTTGCCAACGCCTTCCAGGGCGTTCGCGAGGCCGACAGGGCGATGATCGCCAACGCCCAGATCCTCGGCGCCTCGCCCTACCAGATTACTCGCACCGTCATCATCCCGTCGGCGATGAGCTGGATCCTGGCCAGCCTTCACGTCAGCTTCGGCTTCGCGCTGGTCGGCGCCGTGGTCGGCGAGTTCCTCGGCGCCAAGCAGGGCATGGGCTTGCTGATCTCGACCGCGCAGGGCGCCTTCAACGCCAATGGCGTCTTCGCCGCCATGATCATCCTGGCGGTGATGGCGCTGGTGGTGGAGTTCATCATCACCCGCTTCGAGAACTATGTCGTCAAATGGCGGCCGGCGCCGTTCAACGAACAGGGGACCTGACTGCACCAGCTGGCCCGTCCTCGGCTGCGGCCAGCGGCAGCCGCACCTCGACCTTGAGCCCGCCGCCGGCGACGTCGCCAAGCGCGACGCTGCCGCCGGCATTCTCGACCACCTCGCGCACGATTGCCAAGCCGAGCCCGCTGCCTTCCTCGGTCGCGCCGGCAATGCGGTAGAAGCGCTCGAAGACCTGTTCCCGCTCCTCGGCGGGAATGCCGGGGCCGGTATCGGTGACCGTCAGCACGCCCTCGCGCTCGATCGCGACCAGCTTGACGGTCACCGTGCCGCCGGCCGGCGTGTAGCGCAGCGCATTGTCGACCAGGTTGACGATCATCTCGCGCAGCATCGTGCCGTCGCCGATGACCGGCACAGGGCCGGTTTCATCGAGGCCGAGGTCGATGTTGCGCTCGATCGCCTTCGGCGCATGCGTTTCCAGCACCTGGCGGGCGGCTTCGGTGAGGTCGATGCGGTCGGCGCGCGGCCGCCGGCTGCCGGGCTCGGCGCGTGACAGGGTCAAAAGCTGTTCGGCAAGCCGCGCCAGCCGGCCGGAGCTTGCCTGCAAGGCGATAAGCGCTTCCTGGCGCTGGTCGGCGGCGCTTTCGCGCAGCGCATAGCTTGCCTGCGTCGACAAGAGCGCCAGCGGCGTGCGCAACTGATGCGCGGCATTGGCGATGAAGCGGCGCTGCGCCGCCATCTGCGCTCGCACGCGCTCCATATACGCGTTGAGCGCATCGATCAGCGGCCGGATCTCGCTTTGCGCGCCGGGCACCTCGACCGGGTCCAGATCGCTGCGCTCCGGCGAGCGCACCGCATCGCGCAGCCGGATCAGCGGCGCCAGCCCACGGCGTAGGCCAAGCAGCACGAACACGCCGGCAATCGCCACCAGCGCCAACTGCTGGGCGAAGGCGCTGAACCACAGCCGCCTCACCATCGAGTGGTGGCCGGCAAGCGTGACGCCGACGGTGACCTCGATCGGCGAATCCGCGCCAGCGCCGATCACGGCATGGCTGAGCGTTGCGAGGCGCAACGGGTGATCGCGATAGGAAGCCTCGATGCTGCCGCCCTGCGGCGCCTCGGGCAGGTCGGGATAGCCGGTGAGCAGTCGGCCGTTCGCGGTCTCGACCCGGTAGTAGACGCTGTCGCGGTCGCCGGTATCGAACATCTCGATCGCCGCCGGCGGAATGGTAGCGTCGAGAACGCCGTCGGCCATCGCCACCTGTTCGGCGATCGCGCGCGCCGAGCCGACCAGCATGCGGTCGGTGACGAGGTCCGCGGTCGCCAGCGCGTTGCGCTGGCTGGTCCACAAATTGACGGTCACCAACGCGGCTAGCGGCAGCACCACCCAGGCCAGCAATTGCAGGCGGAGGCTGCTAATCCTCATGGCGCCGAAACTTCATGTCGCCCAATCTTCATGTCGCCCAATCTTCATGTCGCCTAGTCTTCATGGCGCAGCAGATAGCCGAGGCCGCGCAAGGTGGCGATCTGCACGCGCGAGCCTTCCAGCTTCTTGCGCAGGCGATGCACATAGATCTCGATGGCGCTGGGGTCGGCGTCGGTGTCGAAATCGTAGATCGCCGCCGACAGCGCCGCCTTGCTCACCGTGCGCCCGGCCTTGATCACCAATTGCTCCAGCACCGCATGCTCGCGCGGCGTCAGCGCCAGCGTCTCGCCGCCGAGCGAGAACAGCCTGGTGTTGGTGTCGAAGACGAGGTCGCCGCAGGAAATGATGGGCGCCGTCCGGTCGTTGGCGCGGCGCAGCTGCACGCGGATGCGCGCCTCCAGCTCTTCGATCTGGAAGGGTTTTGCCAGATAGTCGTCGGCGCCTTCGTTGAGGCCCTTGACCCGGCCGTCGAGACTGGCATTGGCGGTGAGCACGATCACCGGCACCGCGTTGCCGCGCGCCCTCAGCCGCTTCAGCACCTCCATGCCGCCCATGCGCGGCAGGGCAAGGTCGAGGATGATCAGCGCATGGTCGCCGGCCGCAAGCGCATGTTCGACGTCCTCGCCGTCATGGACGACGTCGACGACATAGCTCGCCTGGCGCAGCGTCTTGCTCAGCCAATCGGCCAGTTCGCGATTGTCTTCGACAAGCAGGAGCCGCATCGTTGACCGCTGTTCAGGAATGCCTTTGTCCGATGGCGACCTCGGCTCGCAAGGTACGGCTGGCGGTCCCAACGGATGCTTGAAGACAATCGATAATATCGATCTGCCGGCAAGGCAAACGCCGGCTGAGACCCAGCCGGCGACCGGTTCAAGTCCAGATTCGCTCCGCCAGAAAATCAAACCGAACGGTTCGGTTCAATTTATGTTGACGGATCGTGTAATCTGAGTGAACGGCGGTTAACCGCTGCGAGGGCCTGTGTTTCGCAGCCATCACGATAAGCTATTGATATTAAATCATAAAAATGTGGCATCTGCACTGTTCGCGCGATTTCAAGGTCGAACCGGTTGGTTCGATTTGCACATTTTCGTGATTGGAAATGGCAACCGAGCCGACCCATTTCGGGGTGGTCCGAGCGACGCGAATTTCCACTACGGCACGCCACTGGACGGACACGACTTTTGAAATCTGGAGTATCTAAAATGAACAAGATTGCTCTTACCGCCGCGGCCCTTCTCGTTGCCACGGGCAGCGCCTTTGCCGGCAGCGACCATTATGGTTCCGACAATGTCAACCAGCCGACCGCCAACCAGTCGGCCGTGGCGCAGTCCGGCGACAACATCGACCGCACTCCCACGGCTTCGATCCGCAGGCCGGTCGAGCACCGCCAAGAGTTCACCCGTGGGTTCAGGCTGACGCCCGAACAGGTCCAGCCGGAATCCGGCCAGGGCATCTGGGGCCGCTAAGGCGGCCTCGGCCCAAAGCGGCCCAATCCGATCTGACCCTCAACCTTCAAATCCGGAGTAACTGAAATGACCAAGATCGCTCTTACCACCGCCGCCCTTCTCGTCGCCACGGGTGCCGCTTTCGCCGGCTCCGACAACTACGGCTCGGCCAACGCCAACCAGCCGGCCGCTTCGGTCGACTCCTCGTATACCGCTTCGGTCAAGAAGTCGGATGCGAATGTCCAGAAGCCGCTGACCCAGGGTAGCGACCGCGACCTGTTCGGCAACCACTGAACGGTTCCGATCCTCGATAGACCTCAAAGCGGCGGGCTTGCCCCGCCGCTTTGCTTTGTAGAGCCGGCTATGGGTCGGCCTGAATCGGCCAGGCAGCAGTTCCTTCCAACCCATTGTTCAAGATGAGCTTTCGAGGCGAGGGTTCGGCCGCTGTGGCGAAGCGACCAGCGAAGAAGAGATTTCGCCCGGGAATAAAACCGGGCCGTTCCAGGTCTTGTCGGCAGCGGGGCCATCCTCCCAAGGCGCCGCCGATGAAACGACAGGACAAGGAACACTGAGATGACCAGGATCGCATTCGTCGCCGCCGCCATACTCGTCGCTGCCATGGGCAGCGCCTCTGCCGGCAGCGACCACTATGGCTCCGACGGCGCCAATCAGCCGACCGCCGGTGTCGACCATGCCTTCACCGCCTCGATCCGGAAACCGGACATGGCGCATCAGCAGGATCCGGTCGCGACCGGCTCCGGCGAGACGGTCGCCGACATGATCGCTCGGCACAACGACGAAGGCATCTGGGGCAACTGACAGCGCTCGGCCTTCCTCCAAAACTCCCATCAACACTCAACGACAGGAACTTTTGCAATGACCAGGATCGCTCTCACCACCGCAGCCATGCTTCTCGCCATCGGTTCTGCCTTTGCAGGCAGCGACCACTATGGCGCGAACAATGCCAATCAGCCGACCGCGGGCGTCGACCGCGGCCTCACCGCCTCGGTGCGCAAGCATGAGGCCGCCAAGCCGGCTAATGTCGACAGCTCGATGACGACCGGATCAGCACCGTCGCAGGCGTGGCCGGATCCGGGCTAGGGCATCTGGGGCAATTGATTTTTTCGCCTCGAGGATTTTGCTGAGCGGTGAAGCTGCCGATCTCCCCCTGGTGGGCATAGGCGCTAAGATAGCTTTGGCATGGACTGAAATTTGCGCTTTCGTGGTGGCTCACGCCAACGATATCGCAAGGCAGGGAGGTTTTGGCGCAGGGCTGCCAGGGGCGGCTGAGTAAAGATCGCTGCGATCAGGGAGGCGACGATCTGGCGGGTAGCCCGCCACAGCAGCGGGCGCCCGTCGCTCAAGGGGGAGAGACACCCAACTCCTGCGAGAGGGGTTCGGTCACAAGCGCGATGAGGAAGTGGGCAAGATCCAGGCTTTGCGATCCTTGGGTCTTTGGCGGGAGGCGCGCGCAGCCCGATCAGCTCTTCAGCGCTTGAGCGAGTCGCCCAGCGATCAGGCTACTGTGCCGGCGGGAAACCCTCCGGTCAAGCGAGGTTACAAGGATGACGAAGCCGGCCGCAATCAGCGTCTCCGGGCGAACCTTGTTGCCCTTGGCCCTGGCTTCCTTGTTGATTTTGCGCCGCGCTTCCTGTGCCGCGGCCTCGGATTTGCGCAAGGCGATCAGGCGCATCTTCACAGGCGCGCCCTTCTTGAGGCCCAGCCGGACAGGCGTTTCGAAGACCTCGTCGCGGCCGCTCTCCAGGTGGCCGATGAGATCGAACGCCTCGCCGTCGGCGTCGAGCCATCGCGCATTCTTCCACGACGCGCGCACGACAACGTCGCCGCCTTGCTCCATGACCTTTGCGATCCGCTCGGCCTGCAGATAGGCGCGGTCGCCGATGCGGATCTCGCCCGGCACCACCGGCACGCGGTCGATCAGCTCGGCCTCGCTCTGGTCGGTGATCTCGAGGAAATCGAACTGCTCGCGCTCAAGCTCGAAGGCGCAGTGCATGCGCCAAAGCCCATTGTTCTTCTTCTCATGCGCACCGGCCTTGGCAACCGCCGTCGCATCCAGGATGCGGATCAGCCGGCCCTTGGCCAAGCCTGCCTCCTCGCGCTTCAAAAGATGCCCAATCAGCTGCTGCAGCCATGGCCCTGCATTGCGCAGCCGGCCGAGCAAGGCCACGTCCGAGATATCGGCTATCCCGCTCGCCGCCGCCCAGGCCACGACGCCCCGCATGCCCACCTTGCCAAGGCAGTAAGCCAGCGTCAGGCGCAACAGATCGCACGCCGACCGGATGCCACGTGGTCGCAGGAACGCCTTCGTCTCGCGCGCACTTCCTGCGATCAACTCTTCGCCACCGAGAAGCTCAAGTGTCTCGGCCCAGCCATCATCAACAAGCGATTCGTGTGTCATCCCAGCGTAGAATCACAACCGATTCCGCGCCGCAATGCCTATCTTAGCGCCTATGCCCTGGTGGGGGAGATGTCCGGCAGGACAGAGGGGGGCGCGAAGGAACGCTGCCCGGGCAATTTCGGCTGATGGGCTGAGGGCGGAACACCGATAGGTCGGCGGGACAGCGCCCCCTCTGCCTTGCCAGGCATCTCCCCCACAGCAAGCAGGGCTGTCCGGGGAAAGTTTTTCGGTTGCGAACAGGGCCATGGAGGACTCGCATCGATTGCATTTTTCGAGCTTTGGACCCCAATCGGTGCTCCTCCTTCCGCACCTGCTGCGGCTGGCCGGCAAAAACAATGGACATCGCGCCCATCGAAGGTTGCGAAAGCGCGAGCAAAGACTCGTCTGCGTTGTGCAAAGATTTTCCCCGGACAGCCCTGCACAGCAAGGGGGAGATCAGCAGCTTCGGCGTCTATGCCAAATCCTTCGGCCTGATGAAATCCGTCAATCGCGCTCCGCCGAATTCGAGGTTCGCCCAACCGTCCTTCACCGTGAATCGCGCGAGTGCCATCGTCGGGAATTTCGCTTCGATTTTCCGGAACACACCGGCATCCGACCCGGCGCCGGCGAGCTGCAACGCGAAATTCTGCAGGCCGGGATTGTGGCCGATCACGATCAGGCTGGTGGCCTTTGCCCGCCGCACACGCGCCAGGATGGCGCCGGGCGCCGCCTCGTAGAGTTCTTCCGCGAATTCCGCCGGCACATGCTTCGGCAGTTCCTGGGAGACCAGTCGCCAGCTGTCGCGGGTGCGCAGCGCCGGCGAGACCAGCGCGAGGTCCGGCAGCCAACCGCGCCGCGAAAGCTCCCGCCCCATCAGCGGCGCCGTCTTCAGCCCGCGCGGGGCAAGAGGACGGTCGAAATCCTCAAGCTTGGGATCGTCCCAACTCGACTTGCCGTGGCGCAGGATAAGCAGTTGTCTCATCGGCATTGTTCAGGACCACGGAATCTCGGCGTTGAAATCCTTGCCATATCGACCGCCATATTCAACGCCTGTGGTGGCATCGAAGGCTGCCACCAACGTGCCGAAGACAAACAGCCCGACACGCTGTTCGTTACTGTCCCACCTAACGGCAACATCCGCTTCGGTGATTGCCCACTGGCCCGATCGGACAGGGATGGCACCTAGAACAGAGCCAGTCGTCTCGCCATCCACCCGGTGCAGGTAGAAATACGCCGTAGCGTTTTTCGCCCCGTCGATCTCCTCATATTCGAAGACGCCCGCTAGATCGCCTTTGGTGCGGACCGCGCTGTCGAAGATATCCAAGGCTTCAGATCCTGATTGGCGCCCTCGAACTACGGCGTGATCCGCGCCAACTGCTCGAGGTCGGTTTCCTCGCGCAGCGGGTCCGGCGCCATCACCACCGAGGTGGCGTTGTCGGCGTCGTCGGCGAAATGGGCAAAGACGGTGTGGCCCTTTTCCATGCGCGCCTTGCCTTCGGCGACGAGACCCAGCGCCAGCGGGTAGAGCCGGTGCTCCACCTTCAGCACTCGCGCGGCAAGCGTGTCCTCATTGTCGCCGACCATCACCGGCACGGCGGCCTGGGCGATGATCGGGCCGTCATCCATCTCGGGCGTGACGAAATGCACGGAGCAGCCATGGATGCGCACACCGGCGCGGATGGCGCGCGCATGCGTGTCCAGCCCCTTGAACGCCGGCAGCAGGGCAGGGTGGATGTTGATCATGCGCCCCTGCCATTTCTCGACCAGGCCGCGGCCGAGGATGCGCATATAACCGGCCAAAGCCACGATCTCGGCGCCGAAGCCGGCAAGCGCGGCATCGATCGCCGCGTCATAGGCGTCCTTGCTCGGATGGTCGGCGCGCTGGATGACCTTGGTGGCGATGCCGCGCGACTGCGCGATCCCGAGCCCGGCGGCGTTCGCCCGGTCGGAAATCACGCCGACGATCTCGGCCGGATAGGTCGGGTCGGACGCCGCCGCAATCAGCGCCGTCATGTTGGAGCCGCGCCCCGAGATCAGGACGACCGTGCGTTTCCTGCTCATAGGCCGATCGAGCCCCGATAGATGACGCCGGCGTCGCGGCGCGGCACGATGCGGCCGATCGGCGTCACCGTCTCGCCGGCTTCCTGCAGCACCGCCGCAACCTGCGCCGCCTGGCCGGAAGCGACGGCCAGGATCATGCCGATGCCGCAGTTGAAGGTGCGCATCATCTCTTCCGGCGCGACGCCGCCGGTCTTGGCCAGCCACGAGAACACCGGCGGCACGTCGATCGCCTCGAGGTCGAGCTCGGCCGAAAAATCCTTGGGCAGCACGCGCGGGATGTTTTCCGGAAAACCGCCGCCGGTGATGTGGGCCAGCGCCTTGATGCCATGCGTGTTGCGGATCGCCTTCAGGATCGACTTCACATAGATGCGCGTCGGCTCGAGCAGTGCTTCGGCGAGGCTCAGCTCCTCGTTGAATGGCGCCGGATCGGTCCAGCCAAGCCCGCTCGCGGCGATGATCCGGCGCACCAGCGAAAAGCCGTTGGAATGCAGCCCGGAGGAGGCGAGACCGAGCAGCACGTCGCCCTCGACGATGTCGTCGGTCGGAAGCAACTGGCCGCGCTCGGCCGCGCCCACGGCGAAGCCGGCAAGGTCGTAGTCCTTGTCGTGATACATGCCGGGCATCTCGGCCGTCTCGCCGCCGATCAGCGCGCAGCCGGCCTGCCGGCAGCCCTGCGCGATGCCGCCGACGATCGAAGCGCCCTGGTCGGGATCGAGTTTGCCGGTGGCGAAATAATCGAGGAAGAACAGCGGCTCCGCGCCCTGCACGACGATGTCGTTGACGCACATGGCGACGAGGTCGATGCCGATCGTGTCGTGCTTGCCGGAATCGATGGCGATCTTGAGCTTGGTGCCGACGCCGTCATTGGCCGCGACCAGCACCGGGTCGGTGAAGCCGGCTGCCTTCAAGTCGAACAGGCCGCCGAAGCCGCCGATCTCGCCATCGGCGCCCGGCCGGCGCGTCGCGCGCACCAGCGGCTTGATCTTCTCGACCATCAGGTTGCCGGCATCGATATCGACGCCCGCCTCGGCATAGGTGAGCCCGTTCTTGCGCTTGGCCTTATCGCCCTTGCTCATCTTCGGCTCGTCCCTGTTTCCATTGCGGGCTCTTCGCATGAATGGTTTCGGGGAGCAAGGCGCGTGAGAGCCAATCTCCCCCTTGAGGGGGAGATGTCGCCGAAGGCGACAGAGGGGGTCGCCTCGCGTGGAGCGCCAGCGCCTTACTCGACGACAGACGACATCGGCGCTCTACGTGATGCGCCCCCCTCTGGCCTGCCGGCCATCTCCCCCCACGTGGGGGAGATCAGCAGCTTCCTCCCTTGCGCGTCCCTCTCATCTCCATCATCTATTTCCAAAACACGCCACGACGGGACAAGCGGTGACCATACCCAACATGATCACGATCATGCGGCTGCTGCTGGTGCCCGCGGTGGTGCTGGCGATGCTGCAGGCGCGTTGGGACTGGGCCTTTGCCGGCTTCCTTGTCGCCGGCCTCTCCGACGGCGTCGACGGCTTCATCGCCCGCCGCTATCAGTTGTCCTCGCGGCTCGGCGCCTATCTCGACCCGATGGCGGACAAGCTTCTCCTGGTCTCGGTGTTCGTCGTCATGGGCTTTGCCGGCGAGCTGCCGCTCTGGCTTGTCGTGACCATGGTGTCGCGCGATGGACTGATCATCTGCGCCGTTCTTTTGTCCAGCGTGATGGCGCATCCGGTCGAGATGAAGCCGCTCTTCGTGTCCAAGATGAACACCGCCGTGCAGATCGCGCTGGCGGCGCTGGTGCTGGGCGAGCTTGCCTTTTCCGTCCATCTCGATCCGCTCCGCCCGGCGCTCATATTGCTGTCCGGGGTCTTGACCGTGGCTTCGGCCGCGGCCTATCTCGTGGCCTGGCTAAGGCATATGAGCGGCTATGGCGAAGGCTCCCAGAATGGCAGTTCCAAGACGGGCACCTGACAGCGAAGCCTGGACGGCCGCGGCATCGACCGCGTTGCGCCGCCAGATCGCGTTCTGGCTGATCGTCGCCGTGCTCCTGGCGCTGTTCCTCTACGTCTTCTCGGGCATCCTGCTGCCCTTCGTCGCCGGCATGGTGCTGGCCTATTTCCTCGATCCGGTCGCCGATCGACTGGAGCGGCTGGGACTTTCCCGGCTGATGGCGACGGTGGTGATCCTCATCGCCTTCATCGTCGTCGTCGTGCTCGCCTTCGTCATCCTGGTGCCGGTGCTGGCGACCCAGATGGCCGATTTCGCCCGCAAGCTGCCGGAATATCTCACGCGCCTGCAGTCGCTGATCACCAGCTTCGACCCGAAATGGCTGGAGCAGCGTTTTGGCGTCAACGCCGCCGGCCTGCGCGACGGGCTGAACTCGCTGCTCACCTCCGGCTTCAGCCTGTTGACCACGGTCTTCACCTCGATCTGGAGCTCGGGCGTGGCGCTGGTCTCGGTCGTCAGCCTCTTCGTCGTCACCCCGGTCGTCGCCTTCTACATGCTGCTCGATTGGGACCGCATGGTGGCCGTGGTCGACAGCTGGGTGCCGCGCGACTATGTCGAAACCGTCAGAGCGCTCGCCCGCGACATCAACACCGCCACAGCCGGCTTCGTACGCGGGCAGGGCACGCTCTGCCTTGTGCTCGGCGGCATGTACGCCACGGGCCTGACGCTGACCGGGCTGAACTTCGCCATCCTCATCGGCTTCTTCGCCGGGCTGATCTCCTTCATCCCTTATGTCGGCTCGCTGACAGGGCTGGTGCTTGCCGTCGGCGTCGCCTTCGTTCAATTCTGGCCCGACTGGGCGATGATCGTGGCGGTGGCCTGCGTGTTCTTCGTCGGCCAGTTCATCGAGGGCAACATCCTGCAGCCGCGGCTGGTCGGCAAAAGCGTCGGCCTGCATCCGGTCTGGCTGATGTTCGCGCTGTTCGCCTTCGGCGCGCTGTTCGGCTTCGTCGGCCTTTTGATCGCGGTGCCGGCTTCGGCGGCCATCGCGGTGCTGGTGCGCTTTGCGATTTCCCGCTATCTGGAATCGCCGCTTTACAAGGGCCATGCCACCGAGCCCACGCCGCCGCTGCCGGCGGATCGCGGCGGCGGCCATCGTTCGCCGCGTGGTTGAAATGTCCGATCATAGATCCGATCCGCCGCGCCAACTGCCGCTCGACCTAGGCCACGGCACCGGCTATTCGCGCGACGAGCTCGTCGTCTCCGGCACGAACGCTGAGGCCGCGGCGCTTGTCGACCGCTGGCCGGACTGGCCCTCGCCGGTGGTGGTGCTGGCTGGCCCTCCGGGTTCCGGCAAGACGCACCTTGCCCAGATCTGGCAGACACACGCCGGTGCGGTGGCCATCGATCCCGGCAGGATCGGCGAGCACATCGCCGGCCTTGGCGCCAGACCCGCGCTCATCGACGACATCGACAGGGGGCCAATCGACGAGCAAGGTCTGTTCCACCTGATCAACACCGTGCGCGGCGCCGGCTCCACGCTGCTTCTGACAGCGCGGCGTTTTCCCTCCGCCTGGCGCGTCGCGCTGCCCGACCTCATCTCGCGGCTGAAGGCGGCGGCGACGGTCGAGATACACGAGCCGGACGACCTGCTGCTCGCCGGCGTCATCACAAAGCTGTTCGCCGACCGCCAGGTCGAGGTCGAGCAGCATGTCGTGCAATATCTGGTGCGGCGCATCGAGCGTTCGCTGGCGACCGCGATGCGGGTCGTCGAACGCCTCGACCGCGCGGCGCTCGAACGCAAGACGCCGATCACCCGCGCTCTCGCCGCCGAAACCGTCAGCGCCATGGACGAAGGGCAGGGCGAGTTCGATATTTAGCTCCCACCTTCTTCCACAAGGAGAGAAGATCGCCGACCGTTGTCCCATTCCGGGACGATCCTGCTGGCATCCATCTTGCAACGCACGAAATGCCGGTTGATCCCGGTCCCGATCGCGTTCCAGATCGGGTTGTAGGCTCGCCGGGCTCGAGGTTGTTGGGGGCTCGCCCGGCGGGTTTACTTGCGGCTCAGCCCGTATTGCCATGGCTGGCGAGCAGGCGCAGCACCTGCACGCTCTTCGGCAGTTCGATCAGGAATTCCGCGTCGCGATCGAGATGGTGGACCTCGGTCGGACCGCCGCCGGTGAAGCGTCCCATGGCCTCGATGCTCTCCCAATAGGAGATCGTCACGAACTCCGAATAGGTCGGCGTGTCCTCGCGAAACGTCTGGACACCCAGCGCCTTTTCGATCAGCGGCTTGATGCCGACCTCGTAATTATAGGCTTCATAGGCGTCGGCCTTCTCGGGCAAGGTTCTGCCGCGCCAGATGCGCGCGATGGTCGGGGTGTCAGCCATGGCAATAAAACTTGCAAAGGCTGGGCAGGGTTCCCGGCCAAGGAATGACGTCAACGCGCAAGACCGCGGCGCAGCCGGCGGATCCGCCCATCCTCAGCCTTGCCGCAGCCGGTGCAGCTGCTGCCTCCACCACGGCTTTGGCTTGCGCGGGATGAGAACCATCTTGCCGACGCGGATAAGGGGCGACCACAGGTCGCGCGGCACCCAGGTCAGGCGCCGCCTGGCGACATCGACCGCCACGATGACATCGGTGTTGGCTGTCCAATTGTCCCGCTCGAGGATAGCGACGACCACGGCCGAACCCTTCTGGCCCGGACTGAGCTGCGCCGGCTGCGCGACCCACATGTGGCATGCTGAGAAAACTGGTCGGAGTGGCGTGATTCGAACACGCGACCCCCTGATCCCAAATCAGGTGCGCTACCAGGCTGCGCTACACTCCGACGCTCGCGGCGTATAGGGTTCCCTGGCCCGGAAGGCAACCCAAAAACGGAAGCTTCACACGCAGAAATGGCGCCTCAGCGCTTTCGCCCGGCAATCCTGCGGGCGATCGCCGCACCCTGGATGCGGGCATTGGCGAAGCAGCCGCGAATGCTCGGCCGCATACCGGTGAACCAGAGGCCCGGCAATTTCGGATCGCTGGCCGCGCTGTTGAACAGCGGCACGCCCTTGGCGTCGAGCACGCCGAGCCTGCCCACCATCGTTTCCAGTCCGGTGCGGTAGCCGGTGGCGGCAATGACGATGTCGGGCGCGATCGCCTGGCCGTTTTCGAGAACGACGCTGTCGTGCCTGAATTCCTTGACCTGCGGCACGACGATGATGCGGCCGGCCTTGATCGCATCGACCGCGCCGTCGTCGGCGGCGATCGCCGTATAGTCCGAGCCGAGGCGGCTGGCGCCGCCCGACGGGGCAGGGGGCAGTCCGAATTTCTTGAGGTCGCCGAAGACCAGCCGCTGCGTCGCCGCCATCACCGCGTCCGCCAGCCTGGCCGGCAGGCTCGCCATGACGGGCGAGAAGCGATGCACGGCGACCTTGCCGATGCGCTTGGGCAAGAGCGAAGGCCCGTTGCGCGCCGCGAGCCACATCTGCCCCGTCTCGGCGCCGGAAAGATGGTTGAGCGCGTCGAAGCCGGAATTACCGGCGCCGACCACCAGCACTTTTTTCCCGGCATAATTTCCCGCCCGGCCGAAATGCGCCGAATGGATGATCTTGCCCGAAAAATCCTTCATGCCTTTCCAGGCCGGGATGAAGGGCTGCCGGTCGCGCCCGGTGGCGATCACCACATGCCGTGCCGCGCGCCGCCCCATGCTGGTCTTGACCAGCCAGTGGTCGCCGCGGAATTCGATATCCTCGACGATGACGCCAAAGGCGATCGGCAGGCGGTGCGTCTGGGCGAAATCGTTGAAGAGGCGGATCACCGCGCTGCGGTGCGGAAAGGCAGGCGTGCCTTTCGGAAAGGAAACGCCGGGCAGCGTCGAGAGGTCGCGATGCGTGTTGAGATGCAGGTTCTCATGGCGGCGGTGCCAGGGCTCGGCCAGCCGTCCCTCACGCTCGAGGATCTCGGTGGCGATCCCGGCCTCGATCAATGCGTACGCCGCCGCCAATCCCGCCGCACCGGCACCGATCACGATTGCGCCTTCGAGGATCGCCGGCTCGCCGGTCCAATCCGACGAGATTTCCGCTTCTATGCCCATTTTTGTCTTTGTCGTCGTCATGGCGGTCAGATGCCACGACCGTGTATCCGACATATGCCGCCGACGAGGCAATAGGAATAGGCCGCGGTTGCAAAGAGCCCCGGCATTGTGTCGCGGGCTTGATTGAGCGCCTATTTGCGGGCGGGCATCACCTGAATATCAATGCGCCTTAGTGAGCCGGGTCAGCGTGGCGGTGGACCAGCTTGAAGGCGCCGTCCTCCAGCCGGAACACCTCCGTCACACGCAAGGTCATCTCGGCGGGTTGGCCGTTCTTGCCCATGCGCGCCTTCGCATGCTGCAGTCCGGTCCAGAAGGCGAGGTCGCCGCTCGCTGAGGCTTGCAGCACCTCGAGGTCGGTGCTGCCGCCTTCGTGGAAGCTCGCGGCGTCGCGCTCGTAGCGGCCGGCGACCGCGTTTGCGCCTTCGAGATGATCGCCGCGCGGCGAAAAGAAGGTGGCCGGCTCGCTATGCGTCACGATCGCCTTCAGCGATGTGGCGTTGCCATTGACATAGTCCTCGGCGATCTTCTCGCGCTGTTTCATGAAGGCGTCGAAGGACGAGCCGCCGGGCCGCACGGTTCTGATCCAGATCTCCAGGGCGCCCATGAAATTCTCCAGGAAGGCGGCGGTGTCGCCGTTCTTCACCGCGCCGTTGGCGTCGAGGAACTCGGAGACATTGCTGATATAGGCCTCCGGCTGCTGCATCACCGGCATGTCGAGGAAGACGAAGGTCTGCCGTATCGCGTGGTTGGCGCCGAAAGCGCCGAGCTTATTCGGCGTGACGCTGACGACGCCGGCGGGCAGGCCCTTGAAGACATTCTTGCCCGGCGGTCGCGAGCCGACATCGAGCGCGTTCTTCAGGCAGCCGGGAATAGAACGGTTGTATTCGGGCGTCACGAACAGCACCGCATCGCATCCCCTGATGGCGGCGCGGAACGCCGACCAGGCGGCGGGCGGCGTGTCGCCATCCAGATCCTCGTTGTACAGAGGCAGTTCGCCGATCTCGATAAAACGGCAACGCAGCGAGTCCGGCGCGCGGGCAGCCAGCGCCTTGGCGATCTTGCGGCTGAAGGACTGGACGCGCAGGCTGCCGACAAGCACGGCCAGCTGCAGGACGGGATGTTCGGTTGTCTTGGTCATGGCGCAGTGTCCGGGCTTGTTGACGAGGAATGGCGACGCTTCGCGGCACTCGGCCCGCACCGCGGGCCGAGACGAATGGCTGGAGCGGCCGGTCTGGTCGCCTGACTTTCCGTTAATGTCCGGGCCAGCGCGTGGTTCCCCCTATCGGTCATGATCGCTTGCCGGCCGTGACCGCGCGGCAAGCCATGGCCGCTTGCGGGCGGCGCCATTGCACAGTATTGACGGGTTGGCGCGCGGCCTCAGGCTCCAACCCGGCTTTTCGGACGCGCGCCGCAAAAAAGGTGCCCGGTCGTCGGGCGGCAACGAGGTGGTCATGTCCGCGCGCATTTTCAGCCCAGCCAAAACCGCGATGCAGTCCGGCAAGGCTAAGACCGGCCATTGGGTGCTGGAGTTCGATCCGGCCCAGCGCAAGAAGATCGACCCGCTGATGGGCTACACGACCTCGGGCGACATGCTGAGCCAGGTGCGGCTCACCTTCGACACGAAGGAAGAGGCGGTCGCCTACGCCGAGAAGCAGGGCATCGCCTTCCGCGTCGAGGAGCCGAAGGAGACGAAGCGCCGGCAGATTTCCTATTCGGACAATTTCCGCTATGACCGCAGGACGCCCTGGACGCACTAAGCAATTCCAGGAAAAGTGCGCAGCGGTTTTCCGTCCGGAATTGCGTAAACAAAGATCGGAGCGAACCATCCATCTTGGATAGAATGGCTCCGCATAGTGACATCAGCCGGCCCAGGCCGGCCAGCGGTCCCGTAGCTCAGCTGGATAGAGCACCGGCCTTCTAAGCCGATGGTCGCAGGTTCGAATCCTGCCGGGATCGCCATTTCGGTATCTAATTGATATCGTTGTCCAATTTTGCTTTCGTGCCCCACTAAGCGCTCTCAGCACGCCTTGATTCTATTGAGAAATCCGGTGTCTCGATGGCCCGAAGGGAATAGCATCCTCATTCAATGGCTTTATCAGCCCGCCGAATGCCGTTGCCTGCTGCACTGCCATCCCGATATCGTTCGCCAGACCATTTCGCACAGCGGCGACTATGTGCGCAGCTTTCGCGAAGACCCGGCGGAAAGCTTCGCCTTCTTCGACGAGTCGATGGAATTGTCGCGGCGCTTCCGCGCGCTGAAACTCTGGCTGTCGCTGCAGTATCACGGACGCCGCGTGTTTCGCGCCGCGATCCGGCGCGATCTCGATCACGCCATCGCGCTGGCGTGGGCTGTCGAGGCGCGCCCGGAACTGGAGCTGCTGGCGCCGGTGACGCTGAGCGCCGTCTGCTTCCGCCACCGCGCCAAGGATAATGCCGCCATCCTCAAGCGCATGGCCGCGCGCGGCCGCGTCCATCTGTCGAACGCGACGATCGGCGGCCAGTTCGCGCTGCGCGCCTGTTTCGTCAACCACCGAACGAGCGATGACGACGTGGAAGCGATCGTTCCCGAGGTGATCGCCGCCGCGGAGGGACTGAATATCTGATCCGAGGCGGAAACGCGGCGTCGCAGATCGGGGAATTGCATGCTTGAAGACGCGCGTAGTGATCGGTATGTCCGAACCAACTCGGTGAAAAATTCAGAGTGCTACAGTGCGGGGCTTTGCGAATGTCTACGCTTTCCAAATGGTTGAAGGATGTTCGCCATAAATTGCCGGAAAATGTGTCAGTCGGTCGCCACACCTACGACGTGACATGGCGAAAGATTCTGTTCGCTTCGAAGAACACCCCGCTCAGAATCGGAGCTTTCTGCTCGGTCGCCAGAGAAGTGGTTTTCTTGTGCGCCGGACAGCACCTGACTGATAGTGCGACCTCATTTCCGATCTTTAGCCGAATGCTGGATCGTCCCGACCCGATCGCAAATGGCGGTAGGCCGGGCGGCATCACCGTCGGCAACGATGTTTGGATTGGCTATGGTGCTATAATACTCCCTGGGGTCGAGATCGGCGACGGCGCGGTCATCGGCGCCGGGGCCGTGGTCACGAAAAACGTGCCGCCGTATGCGATCGTCGCCGGGTCTCCGGCGAGAGAAATCAGATACCGCTTCCCGCAGGACATCGTCTTGAAGTTGCTGGCAATCCAATGGTGGCTTTGGGACGATGACAAGATCAAAAGCGAGGCATCTCTACTCACCGGCCAAATCGAGACTTTCATCGAGAAGCATTTTACGACAAGCGCCGCAGCCAACTAAATGACGAAGTCTTGTTTCTTTCTGGCGGCGGATGCCAGGTACTTTCCTTATGCCTGTCTGGCGGCGCGCCGGATATTGGATGTTTCGCCACCGATTGACGGCTTCATCCTGCAGATGAATGTCGGCGCCGCCGATCTTGCCGCCGCGCGGCAGCTGCTCGCGGATCGCGTCAGAATAGTTGATCTTTCAGAGCTGATGCGAAGCGTGACCTTTGCCCCAGGTCACCTGAGTCTTGCCGTGTATATGCGGCTGTTCATCGATGAAATTCCCGAATTCGCTCCATACGAACGGGTTGCTTATCTTGACAGCGATGTTCTCTTCAACAGGTCGATCGTTGACTTGCTCGAGACACCGTTGGGGGCGCCGCTGCTCGCGGCCCACGATGTTCAATCATACTTTGAGCCGAAATACCGAGCGCTCCTTTCGATGGCACCAGGCGCCCCATATTTTAATTCCGGCGTTCTTTCGCTTGATCTGCCCCGGATCAGAGAGAATGGCCTATTGGCGGCGGCTCGGCATTTTGCCTCACGTGGCGTCAACGGGCTGGATCAAGGTGCGTTAAATGTCGCGTTCGAAGGCAAATGGCAAACGATGCATCCATCGTGGAATGCCATGACCAACTATAATTGGCAGGTTCCGTTCGAAAAGGCCTATGCCCGGCATTTCAGCTGGGGCAAGCCTTGGGACAAGGTGCCGCTAGGCGTCGAACTCGCTGCTCTCGATATCTATCGCGATCTGGCCAAGAACACGCCGTGGGGGGCTGCGTTCCAGCGCCGTGTTCGTTTCGAGCGCGGAGCGATGAAGCGCTTCATCCGACGCTTTGACACTGTCGGCAGTCTCCTGACCAACCGCGAACGGGTTCGCCGCCGCGCCCGTTACGATGGTGAGAAAGTACACGAAATCTTTGCCAGGCAGGCGGACGAGGGGGCAATAGCTGTTCAATTCCCGGAGGTGCTTGGCGGGTTCGGCTGATCAAAGTGCCGAATGGTTCGCGTCGGCCGGGCGCATCCTGTGGATAGTAATCTCCCGTTCACCACGACCCAATCCTCGCGTTGAACGCAGACGCCAGACTCGCCGAAAATGAAAGCGCCTGAACAACAGGCGCCCTGGAGCCCGGCGGCCGACGTTTTCATGTACCCCATGGATGCGCTCTGAACGCTCCGAGTATACGTCGGTCGCCGCTTCGCCTCATATTGGCTGAAAAATCAAGCCCGCCCCGGCGATGGGAGGCCAGAACGGGCTCGGCTTGGGTCTGGAACCCCGTAGTCAGGAGACTACGGGGTAGAAACAGGTCGGCGGCTGCAATGTTCCGAAATTTCTTGGCTCGTAGGCCGCCGAGGGCCAGGGGCAACTCGACATGATCCGGGCCGGTTTCCCCGTCCGGGATGGCGATGCGCTTCAGAGCAATTCCAGGAAAAGTGCGGAACGGTTTTCCGTCCGGAATTGCGTCAAAACAAAGAGATAGAACGGTTCGGCGTTTCCGTGAAACGGCGAACCTCTCTAGCCCAGCAGGCCGGCGGCCTTCGCCGCCTTGCGCAGGGTTTTGCGGGCTTCGACGGGACTTCTCAAGCCGTCGAGCGCATCGCGGCAGACGCGGTTTGCCGACCGCCAGGCGCGGTCGCGCGCCCGTCTTGGCCAGCGCTGGTCGAGACATTCGATTGCCTCGAAGCAGCTTGAGACCTTGTGTTGTCCGCTTGGCTCGAAATCGATCACGACCGGCTCGGAAAACCAGACGTCGTTCATCACATCCTCCGTTCGTATAGTGGTCTTTTGATCAGGCAACGGCGCCGGCAGGGCGCCCGATGGATGCAGGTCCGGGACGATTGGCGGACCCGCGCATTAACCATCCACCGCCGATAATGTTCCGAAGAATTTTTGAGATCGGCGATGCGCCGCGCGGGTCGGCTCAAGGGCCGGATTCATTGCGCCACGACACGGGCCCGGCGCGCTCAAAAAACATGTGACCAAAGTCACTGGCTGCACCGTCGCCCACGGCGATAATCAGATGCGACATGCCGTTGAAACGCGGGAAGACCTCTCATGCTGATCGCCGTGCTTACATCCGTCATGACTGCCGCCACGTTGATGGCGACCGCTTTCGGGCTCTATGAGGAGGCCCGGCAAAGCCGTTTGTACGCAGAAGCGGATCGCAAGAACCGGTTTCGGCCGGCGCGTCGGCCTCCCGTCAATTCGCGCAACCGATAGGTGCCGGTACCGCCAGGCATGCCCACTCCGCTCTACCTGGTCATGCGCGTCTTGCGGGCCGGAATCCTGCTCTCTCCGACAGTGTTCGCGGTGTCGGTGCTTTTATGGCTCTTCTATCGCTAGCTAATGCATGTCGCCCAGAAGTGTGTAGCGGTTCCGGGGCAACGACATGCATCAAAACAAAGACTTAAAGCGCGTCGCCTCAATCCGCTTCAGTGCGACGCGCTTTAATGCATGTCGCCCAGAAGTGTGTAGCGGTTCTGGGGCAACGACATGCATCAAAACAAAAACCTAAAGCGCGTCGCCTGAATCCGTTTCAGCGCGACGCGCTTTTGGAGCCTATTCGACCAGCACATGCGCCTCGCGCGCGGCGCTAATGAAAGCTTCCCTGGCATTGTCGGCCGGAACGTCGCCGCTCATCGCCCGGCGGCAGGCGCGCAGCGCCGCGCCATGCTGCGCGCTGCCGGCGTCGCGCCACTGGCCCGTCAGCAATTCCACGGCCTGCTGCGCGTTGGAAATGTGCCGGATCGAGCCTGCCACGCCGACGGCCACTTCGACCGGCCTGGAAAACCATCCCTGGATCATCGCGAAACCCCTAATGCGTTGTGAGCGCCCTGTTGTGAGCGGATGAGAAACGCGCAACTGCCCGGCAGGTTTCATCCCGATATTTCAACAGGATGTGAGCAGCGTGAACATGGTCTCACGCTATCTCCCGAGCGGCTTGCGGGACAGTTCGACGAGTTCCGCCTCGTCGGTGATGCCGGCCATGTAGTTCGCGATGATGCGCGAGGCGCGCGCCTCCTTCTGCTCTTCGGTTTCCCCGACGACGCGACCGCTCTCGAAGACGCGCCCAAACAGGGCCGTCTCGGCGGGTGTGAACGTGTTTCGTGAGATAGCGGACATGGCTTTCTCCTCGAGCCTTTGTCCCCCTTTTGTGCTCCGGCTAATATTATCACGGATTCCGGACGCAGGGTGAGTCTTGGAAAATGGTGACGGCGCGTTCCGAGCGGCCCGCGTTCTTCCCCAGCGCGACCCCTGGATTTGGCGGTGTTGTGCCTATCTTCGCTATATTGTTGCTGAAACAACGAAGCGCTGGTATTCATTAGTGGCGCGGAATTATTCCGAGTCTGCGCCAACTTGCGTCAGGCAACAGCATGGCGCTCGCTGTCCGAGGCCAATATCCCGACGTGGTGGCAACCGGGTTACGAAGGGATTTTGGTCGAACAAAGAAGCAGGGCATGTTCCGATTCCATGTCGGAGCAGGTCCACCAAATGCTCTGGAATTCTGAAGCCATTGCCCCCATGGCCTCGGAAGAGCATGAACATGGGGAAAATCGATGGTGACGAAGAAACTTACCGCCAACGCAGAAAGCGCGGCAGCCTTTCTTGCGGTGATGGGCAACGAGAAGCGTTTGCTCATCATGAACTATCTGGCCGAGGGCGAACTGTCAGTCGGCACGCTCGCCGACAAGGTCGAACTCAGCCAGTCCGCGCTCTCCCAGCATCTGGCCAAACTGCGCAGGTTTGGCCTGGTCGACACCCGCCGCGACCGCCAGATGGTCTACTACTCCTGCAAGTCGTCCGCAGCGCGTGAGCTCCTCGCTCTGCTCGACGGCCTGCTGACTATGGACAAGCCGCTCGCCGGTCCGGCCCGGCAGGCTCTCGTCGAGAGGATGCGGCGGCCGCAAGCCGCCTGATCGGCTGCGACGCAGGCGAGGGCCGAAGGGCCTTCGCCTGTGCGGCGCCGCGAACGGCACGGAATGCAAATCGGCGAAACGGCCGTGCGTGCGGCGCGGGCGACTGCTGTGCTAACTCGTCAATTGGTCGAAGCCTTACCAATTCTTAATTTGGCGGTCACAAGTCTGCCAGGAACACGCCCGAAACACAGGCAAGTGTTCAACGGAGCCGGGCGATGGCCGTCATCACTACCTATACGTCCAGTCAGAAGTTCTTGCACTGGGCGCTCTTCGCCCTCGTCATCCTGCTTTATGCGCTGACATACGGCGAAGAATTCTATCCGCGTGGCGATCCGTCCGTCGACGCCATTTGGCGATTGCACATTTCCTTCGGCCTTCTGCTCGCCGCGCTTGTCTCGTGGCGGTTGGCGCTGCGCGGCGTGAGAGGAGCGCCATCTCTACCGGCCGAAATGTCTGGCCCGGAGCGGGCCGCCGCGAAGATCGGACATTTCGCCCTCTATGCGCTGCTCGTCACAATTCCGGTTCTCGGCATCCTCTTGACCTGGTTCAGGGGGCGACGCGTTGAGCTTCTTCGGCCTGTTCACGGTGCCGGCGCCGTTTGCTCCGGACAGGGCGACCGCGCGGACCATTCGCGAACTTCACGAACTCTGCGCGAACGGCATTTTGATCGTGGCCGGCGTGCACGCGCTAGCCGCGCTCTATCATCACTTCGTTCGCCGGGACACGGTCATGGCCAGGATGCTTCCCGGAGATCGGTAGGGCGCCGGCCAACTTCCTCCGGTTCAGTCGTCGAGTCACGGCGGACCAGTCGTCATTTGCGCCGGTTCGCCTCTAGGTTCCGCAGGCGCGTTCCCCATCACTTTTGATTGAAGGTGCTGCGCCGAAGACGCTGAAGAAGCTCGCAAAGCTATGATAATAAACTTCTTTTGCCGGCGCAGCTCGCTCCCGCCGGAGGCGAAGTTTACATATTTGTAAATCGCCCGCCGGACCTCCATCGGCTAATCTTCAGGCGATCCATACCCCCGGATCACAAAGGGCCAAACTTCCACTTTGGCGCCTTACGAGGCCCGCCGCTTCCGGCGGGCCTCTCTCGTCTTGCGGAGAGATTGGACCGGCTTACGCCGACGCGCGGCGCCGGGTGACCACGCTGCGCACGATCAGCACCAGAACGGTGATGATGATCAGGATCACTGAGAGCGCGGCGATCGCCGGGTCGATATTGTCGCGCAGGCCCATCCACATCAGGCGCGGCAGCGTGATCGCGTTGACCGAAGTGATGAACAGCGTCACGCCGATCTCTTCCCAGGAGAGCACGAAGGAGAGCAGGGCCGCGGTGACGATGCCGAACTTGATGTTGGGCATGATGACGCGGGTCGCGCGCTCCCAGACGCTTGCGCCGAGGCCGCGCGCGGCAAGGTCGATGCGCCGGTCGAGCTGACTGAGGGAGACCAGGATCAGCACGGTGGCAAACGGCACCGACATCACCGAATGCGCCATCGCCACACCCAGCCAGGTGTCATAGCCGAAGAAGGACGAGATACCGGACACCGAGGTGAGCAGGAAATAGAGCGTCACCGCCGAGACCACCGGCGGCACCACCATCGGCAACAGCACGAATCCGACGAGGGCGGCGGTGAAGCGCGGCTGGAACATCCACACGCCCAGGCTGAAGGTGAGTGCGAGCACCGTCGAAAGCGCGCTGCTCACCGCGCCGATGCGGATCGACAGCAGGATCGAATCCAGCCAGCGCGGATCCTCGATCAGCGAGCGATAGTGGCGCAGCGACAATTCCCCCGTCGGCATCGTCAGCATGCGGCTCGGCGTCAGCGATACCGGGACGACCGCAAGCAGCGGCAGGAGCAGGAACAACGCCACAAGCACGGCAAGAGCGAGCGAGACGGGGCCGGGGCGATAAGTGGGCATGGCTACACCAATTGCCTCGGCCGCACATAGCGGAAAAGAAGCGCCATCAGCGCGCCGACGAACACCACCAGCACGACGCTGATCGCCGCGCCCAGGCCCCAGTCCGGGCTCTGGAAGATGCGCAGGTAGATGAGCTCGGCGATCATCACGCTGCGGCCGCCGCCGAGGATCGCCGGCGTGACGAAGAAGCCGAGCGAGAAGACGAAGACAATCATCGCCGAGCCGATGATGCCGGAGCGCGTCATCGGCACGAACACCGTCCAGAAGGTGCGCATGCGGCTGGAGCCCAGCCCGCGCGCCGCGAGCAGCACGCGCTCGTCGAGGCTGCGCATGGCGGACGCCAGCGGGAACACCGCGAAAGGAATGAGGAAATGCGACATGCCGACGATGACGCCGAATTCGTTGCGCACTAGGGTCAGCGGCTCGGAGATGAAGCCTATCGATTGCAGCCAGGTGTTGATCAGGCCGCGGTTGGAGAGCAGCGCTACCCAGCCGAAGGCGCGCGTCAGCACCGAGATCCAAAATGGCACCAGGATGCAGAATTCGGCCAGCACGCGCTGCACCGGGCTGCCGCGCACCCATACCACGGTGATGGCATAGGCTGCGGTGACCGAGACAACCGTGACGATCGCCGCGATGCGCAGCGTGCGGACGAACACCGATTGAACGAGGTCGTCAGTAAGCAGGGCGTGGTACTGGCCGAGGCCGGGCGTCGGCAGGGTGAAGCTCCACTTCACCACGCCGAGGAAAGGCCAGGCATAGGCAAGGACAAGGAAAAGGAGCAGCGGCGCCATCAACAGCGCCGCGCCCATCCTGTCGGAGAGGGTGCCTCTCATCAGCCTGAAAATCCCCGCCCGCTCAGGCGGAGATGATCTTGGTATATTCGTCGAGCGCGGCGCCGTAATTCTTGGCGTACCACTCCATGTCGAGCGCGATCTGCTTCTTCATGTTCTCCGGGTCGACCGGGTTGATGCGCTTCTTGTCGGCCGGGATCAGCGCATCCGCCGCCGGGTTCGCCGGACCCTGGCCGAGCTTGTCGAACATCACCAGTTCCTTCTGCGGGTCCTGGGTGCTGGCGATGAACTTCATCGCGGCTTCCTTGCCGCCGGGATTGTTCTTGAGCACCGCGAGCGCGCCGGGCGAGATCAGGCCCTGGTCCCAGATGAACTTGATCTGGCCGCCGGAGTCCTGCTCGATCAGCGAGGCGCGTGTCGACCACACGATCGCCATCGAGGCCTCGCCGTTAAGCAGCACGCTCTGGCTTTCGGCGCCGCCGCCCCAATAGGAGACGACGTTTTCCTTGAACGCGGCGATCTTGTCATGCGCGCGCTTCAAATCGAGCGGGTAGAGCGAGGCCGGCGCCACGCCATCGGCCAGAAGTGCTGCTTCCCAGCTCGACACGCCCCATTTGTAGAGCGAGCGCTTGCCGGGGAATTTCTTCACGTCGAAGAAATCGGCCATGCCTGTCGGCGCGTTGGAGCCGAATTTCTGCGAATCGTAGGCGATCACATAGGAGAAGAAATAGGTGGACGCCGCATATTCCCAACCGAAGCCCGGCCGCATCTTGCTCTTGTCGACGACCTTGTAGTCGATCGGCTCGAGCATGCCCTGGCCGCCGAGCGTGATTGCCGAGAACGGGTCGACGTCGACCAGGTCCCAGGTCGGCGCGCCGCTCTTGAACTGCGCCGCGATCGCGCCTTCGGTCGGGCCCGAGCCGTCCATCTTGACCGGGATGCCGGTGTCCTTGGTGAAGGCCTGGCCGTAGGCCGCGTCGTAAGCCGTAATGGCGTCGCCGCCCCAGTTCACCAGCACCAGCCCCTTCGTCTCGGCGAAAGCGCTGGTCGAGCGCAGCAGCATCGGCGTGCCGGCAAGCACGAGGCCCGCGAGCTGCGCAAACTGGCGGCGCGAAATCTCGCCCCGTTTGGTCCTTTCGGAAAGAGACTCGATCGCCTGTTTCCGCGTGTTGTTCATATCGTCGTTCATGTCAGTTCCCCTTGTTTTAATTGGTCTGGTCCGGAAGCCGGTGCGGCGATTTCAGGCCGCTTCGGCGCTCATTGTCCTCCGTCCGGAAGGAGGAAACCTTTTTCGGCCGGCCAGGTCAGCCAGACGGAATTGCCTTTGCTGAGCGCCGCCGCCGCGACCTCGTTCGGCACCGAGACGGTGACCTTCGCGCCTTGGCGCGTGGTGAGGTCGAGCTTGGTCGCCGCCCCCAGATAGGTCGAGGCGACAGCGGTTGCGGCTATGCCGTTCTCGCCGGCAGTGGCCTCAGGCGCGATCGACATATGCTCGGGACGGATGGCCAGGATGGCGTCGCCACGGACTTTCTCAGCCTTGCAGCGCATGCTCACCGCGCGGTCTTCGCACAAGCCTGTCGCGCCATTGTCGGCGGGACGCACGCCCTTCAGCGGCAGCATGTTGATCTCGCCGAGGAACTCGGCGACGAAGCGGTTGGCCGGCCGGTCATAGACCTCGTCCGGTCTGCCCACCTGCAACAGCTTGCCATGGTTGAAGATGGCGACGCGCGAGGACAGCGCCAGCGCCTCGCTCTGGTCATGGGTGACGAAGACGAAGGTGGTGCCGGTCTCCTGGTGCAGCCGCTTCATCTCGGCCTGCATCTGGCCGCGCAGGCTCTTGTCCAGCGCCGAGAACGGCTCGTCGAGCAAGAGCACGCCCGGCTCGAACACCAGTGCGCGCGCCAGCGCCACGCGCTGCTGCTGGCCGCCGGAAAGCTGCGCCGGCAGCTTCTTCTCGTGGCCCTTGAGGCCGACGCGCTCGATCATCTCGCCGACACGGCCTTTGATCTCGGCGGCCGTTTTCTTGCGCACCTTGAGCGGGAAGGCGATGTTCTGTTCGACGCTCATATGCGGGAACAGAGCGTAACCCTGGAACACCATGCCGGCGGCGCGCTGCTCGGCCGGCCGGTCGGTGATGTCGGCGCCGTCGCTGAAAAGGCGGCCTTCGCTCGGCTGCACGAAGCCGGCCAGGATCATAAGAAAGGTGGTCTTTCCCGAGCCGGACGGCCCGAGCAGCGTCAGGAACTCGCCGCGACCGATATCGAGCGTCAGATCGTCCAGCGCCCGGAACGAGCCGAAGCTCTTGCCGATCCCGTTCGCCTTGATCTCTGCGGCCCGGCCGGGTTGCTGCATCCTGCCTCTTCCTTGGTCTTGGGTGAAATCGTAGGCAGGGAGGCTCTCCGCCGCAACCGAATAGTTTTCGCCTGATCGGCAAATTTGATTCACGGGTGGCGGGCGGGGCGCCAAATCTCCCTCCTCGAGGGGGAGATGTCTCCGCAGGCGACAGAGGAGGTCGCCGCGCGTGAAGCGCCAGCCTTCATCTGCCGCAGAAGGCCGAGCCCGGTCGGACCGACCCCCTCTGACCGCTTCGCGGCCATCTCCCCCTCGAGGGGGGAGACTAGAGCCTGTTCTCCGACAGCTTCGACCTCAGCCAGCCGCTGAACGCATTCAGCACCGGATGCCCGGCCTTCGCATGCTCGAAGACCAGGAAATAGGAGCGCGGCGAGGGGATCGCTGTGTCGAACGGCTTGACCAGGCGGCCTTCGCCCAGCGCCCGGCGGCCGGTCAGCTCGTCGCCCATGGCGATCCCCTGGCCGGCGATCGCCGCCGAGAAGACGAGGTTCATGTCGGAAAAGAAGATGCCTCCCTCGGTATCGGGATTTTCCACCTTGGATAGCGCCAGCCAGCGCGCCCAGTCCTCGGTATCGCCGAGATGCAGCAGATTGGCGCGCAGCACGTCGGCAGGCTTGGAAAAGCCTCCGACCTTATTGAGCAGCGTCGGGCTGCAGAGCGGCGTGAAGGAGACCTCGCAAAGCAGCTCCACCGCGCGGTTCGGCCAGTTGCCGACGCCGAAGGCGATGAAGGCATCGGCCTCCGGATTGGAGACGTCGTCGAGGCGGCGCGGCGTCAATATGTGCAGCGCCACATCCGGATACATCTGCCGGAACTCCGCGATATGCGTGGACAAAAACAGCGAGGCGAAGCCCGGCGTGCAGGACACGGCAAACGAGCCGCCGACGCCGCTTCCGGCGTTCTGCGTCACCGCGTCGCCGAGCACGGTGAGCGCCTTCCTGACGTCGGCGGCATAGCGCTGGCCGCGCGGCGTCAGCGCCACGCCCTTGCCGATACGCTCCAGAAGATCGAAGCCGAGCTCGCGTTCGAGCAGCCGGAGCTGATGCGAGACCGCGCTTCGGGTGAGGTGAAGCTCGTCTGCGGCGCGCCACACGCTGCCGTGACGGGCGAAGCTGTCGAGGGCGCGCAGCGCCTGCGTGGACGGTATTCGCAAGAGGCCTCAGGTGAACCGAATTTGCACGAGCCGGGAAAACATATCACTTTTTGATGAGCCGCTTCACTGCTTTCTTTGCGGCATGGAGAAACCGGTGACCAGTTCAGCGCAGGAAACCGCGCTTGCCTGTATCGACGGCATCCAGCCGCTCTTGTCGGCCTGGACGCGCACGATCTTCGATTTCGGCGAGACCGCCTGGCGCGAGTACCAATCGGCTGCCTGGTATGTCGAGCGGCTGAAACGCGAGGGCTTTTCGGTCGAGGAAGGCTCGGGCGGCATGCCGACCGCTTTCTGCGCCCACTGGACGAACGGCGACGGTCCGACCGTCGGCATGTATGCCGAATACGATGCCGTGCCCGGCAACTGCCAGGACGCCGCGACGGTGAAGCGGCCGCGGCCGGGTCTCAGCGTCGAGGCCGGCGGCCACACCGATCCGCATTCGGGCCTCGGCATCGGCAGCCTCGGCGGCCTGCTCGCCGCCAAGGCGGCGATGCTGGAACACGGCATCAAGGGCACGCTGCGCTTCACCGGCGAGCCGGCCGAGAAGGTGCGGGGCTCGAAGCCCATCCACGCGGCCAAGGGCTATTATGACGGCCTCGCCGGCATGATCTCCTTCCACCCCTTCTACATGCTGCCGCTCTGCAACACGGCGCGCTGGGACACGCATTGCGGCGCGGCCTACGCGATGATCTATCGCTTCGTCTGCGACGAGCCGGAGCATTGGGCGCGTGCGGCGGGCGATTCAGCGCCGATCCCGCAGGCGCATTCGGCGGTGCGGGCGCCGGGCGCCAACGACGCGCTGATGATGATGTACATGGCCTCCAAGGCGCTGCGCGATTCCATGCTGACGCATCAGGGCGGCTGGTCGATCAGCGAGGCGATCCTGACCGCGGGGCAGGCGACGGCCGACAATCTGCCGGCCAGCTTGTCCGAAATCCAGTACATGATCCGCGTGCCGACCATTGCCATGGCCGAGCAGGTGACCGCCGTGCTCGACCGCAACGCGGAAGCGGCCGCCAGGATGAGCGGCTGCCGCTACGAGCGCCACTGGGTGTCGAAGTCGCGCCCGGGCCTCGCCAACCACGCTATGGCCGGGATCACCTACGCGGCTCTCTCGACTGTCGGAGCGCCGCAGTGGAGCGAGGAGGCGAGAGCGATCGCCCGCGAGGTCCAGGTCAATGCCGGCGGCGAAGCGACCGAAAATCCGTTCATCGACGAACTGGAGCGGCTGATTTCGCCGCAGGAGGCCGAGGCGATCCTGCGCCGCGACCTGCCGCCGTCGCAGGTGAACTCGACCTCGGACGACTATACCGACATGAGCTGGCACGCGCCGACATCGCGTTTCTATGTCGCCCGGCCGGCGTTGCGCTCGGCAAACGGCCACGTCTATCCAGCCTGGGTGATGAACGCGCTGGGCGGCATTTCCGCCACCATCGACCCGATGGTCACCTGCGCCTCGAAGACGGTCGCGCTGACCGCGCTTCGCCTGCTTGAGGACAAGACCGCGCGCGACGGCGCGATGGACGAGTTCGTCGCCCGCACCGGCGGCGGCGTCGGCGGCTCCAACTGGATCGCGCCGCTTTGCGACTACGAACCGCCGATCAATTTCCGCTGGCCGGAATATGTCACCACGCCGCGTGGACGCGACTGGTGGATCCCGGCTGCCTCCACCGCATGACGAATATCAATCGAGGAGAACCCCATGACCGTCCATGACCGCATCGTCGCCGAGCCGTTCTCGCTGCAGCGCCGCAACCCCGCCGGCGGCACCAAGCCGCTCACCGCTTGGGGCTTCGCCAACGAAACCGACGTGCTGACCGACGTGCTGCTCGGCTCGCCCAATTTCCTGCGGCATCTGTCGACCAGCTCGCTGTCGAGGAAACATCTGCGCGAGGCGCCCTGCAACGTTCAGATCGCGCAGGCGCAGCACAAGGACCTCGTCGCCGCCTACGAGCATTTCGGCGTCAACATCCACTGGCACGAGCCGACGCCGGAACTGCCGATGCAGGTCTATTCGCGCGACTCCAGCGTCATGACGCCCTACGGCGCCTTCATCACCGCCATGGCCAACTGGTGGCGGCGCGGCGAGAACTACGCCGCCATCCGCACCTATGAGAAGCTCGGCATTCCGATCTACGACATGGTCACCGCCGGCACCTTCGAGGGCGGCGACTTCAACGTCATCGAGGAGGGCGTGGTGCTGATCGGCTGTGGCGGCGCCCGCACCCAGGAAGAGGGCGCGCGCCAGGTGCAGGCCTGGTTCGACAAGGAAGGCTGGGAAACCCGCATCGCCTTCATCGACGAATACTATGTCCACATCGACCTGATGGTGGTGCCGATCGCCGAAAAGCTCACCGCCGTCTGCCTCGCCTGCACCGAGCCCGGCATCGTCGACTGGCTGAAGGGCAAGGGCCACGAGATCATCGACGTGCCCTTCCAGGACACGATGGCGCTCGGCTGCAACTTCATGTCGCTCGGCAAGGACAGGGTGATCGCCCCGACCTCGAGCAAGACGCTGATCGAAAAATTGAAGGCGCAGGGCTTCGAGGTCGCGGCCGTCGACATGAGCGAGATCTCCAAGACCGGCGGCGGCATCCACTGCATGGCGCAGGCGCTGAAGCGGGTGAAGGCGTAGGCTTTTGGGACCCGCCTAGGCGAATCTCGGTCACCGAGGTTCGCCAATTAGCAAAGCCGCGTTCCTTCGCGCCCCGCCTCTGTCCTGCCGGACATCTCCCCCACAGGTGGGGAGATTGGCAGCTTCGGCGCCCCGCTCATTCCTGCAACGTTGGAGGTTGGCGAAAGGCGACGCGACATCCGATCTCCCCCTTGAGGGGGAGATGTCCGGCAGGACAGAGGGGGGTATCGTAGAGCGCCGACCTACCTGCGTTAGCTACCCTTGCCACCTAGGCCGCGTCGGCGCACCAATCGCGTCGAGCCGCTCCTGCAAGTGCCCGTTGAGCACGATCATCTCCTTCAACGCCTTTACCGGATCGCCCTTATGCTGCGCGATAAAGCGCTCCGCGACTGCCTGAAGCGCCGCCTCCTGGCGGCTGTCGAGCCTGACGATGTGATCCATGGCGGTTGCTCCTCTGGCTTCCATTAGCATGTGAACAAAAAGGGAACAAATTTGTCAAGGACGAATTGACTCGACGAGGAATGGGTTCCTATTTTGTCAGGAGATGGGGCGGTTGCTCGCAATCAGGAGAGCCGCATTGGGCAGACGGAAAAGCCGCTATGACAGATTGTTCCGATCGGACGCGGAGGCGATCATTCGTGACGCGCTGGAGCTGCGCCAGACAGTGTTGGCGGCGCAGCTCAACCTCAAGACCAATGGCGAAATGTACTGGCGGCTCAATGGCCTGGTGGAACGGCTGCATGAGGTGATGGGCGCGGTGGCGGGCCGGGAACCCGATTTCCGCGCCGTCTGGCTCGGCCTCTTGCCGCTGCCCGAGGATTATTCAGACCGGACATGAGAAAATGGCCGGACCCATGGACAGCGTCGGCCGGGCGGCCAAGGCCAACATGCTGCTCATCGTCGAATGCCGCCACTGCTATCACGTCGGCCGCTTCAAGGCGAACGACGTGGCCAAGGTGGTGGGCTGGAACAAGCCGCTCGAAGCCATCCGCTTCCGCTGCAAACGCTGCGGCCGCAGGGATACCGAGGTGAAGACCAAGTTCATCGACCAGGATCACCCGCCCAAGGGTTATATCTGGGTGCTGCAGAAGGCGAGGGGATAAGGTGCTTTGTATCTTCTAAATAGTTTTGCAGTATCAGATATCTGACAGTCAACGACGGTTGACGGTGGCCTCAGGAGGATCGATTTGGATCGGTTTCTCAATGACTACGGGACTCAATACGCTATCCTCGCATTTTATTATCTCGCCGCTCTTGCCGCATTCCTTCGTTGGGTCGGAAGGCCGCTTTCGCGAACGAGGCGCAGTAAACTTGCCGATGTTCTCGGCTTCGTTTCGGTCCTGCCCGCAATTGGCGTCACTGTGTGGCTGGCAAATCTATCAAATGACACGGGCTTTCCGATCTCCGGATGGTTCTTGGTCATGAGCATAGTGACGCTGGGAGTTCTCCCGCTGGTTTCGCTAGCCTGTTTCATATTGGTTGGAAGGTTGATCGGAAGGGCGTTTAGTTGAAACTTCGAGCACGCGAAGCAGCTAACTAAAACAACGAACCCTGCGCCGGGGGTTCGGCCGGGAACTTGATCTGCGTCGCCGGCTTCTCGACAATCACCAGCGCGTCGTCCGGCGCCGGCCGCTGTAGCTTCTTCGCTTCAGACCATGGCGCCGTCAGCCACAACTCGGTCTCTTCCAGCGTGGTCAGGATCACCGGCATCGCCTTCTCGTGGATCGGCGCGATCAGCGCGTTCGGCCTGGTCGTCAGGAAGCCGTAGAGCTCGTGGTCGCCCGGGCCTTCCTTCACCTTGCGCACGCCGTGCCAGGGCGTCCACAGGCCGGCGAAGAAGAACAGCGGTCGCTCCTCGCTCAGCGCGAACCAGAAATTCTTTTGCACGCCGGTTTCGGGGTCCTTGTCCCCGGGCTGAGGCGAAGGTTCGGCGAAGCTCGTCACAGGCACCACGCAGCGGTTCTCGATGCCGAGATAAGGCAGCCAGTGGGCGTATTGCGGGTTGCGGATGTTGGTCGTGCCGGAATCGGCGTTGCCGCGCATGCGCTCGGCCGGCGTCGGCATGCCCCAGCGCAGGTTGGCAAGCTCGCGGCTGCCGTCGGCTACGTTGCGCACCACCGGCGCCTGTTGGTTGGGGTAGATATCCACCGAAGGCTCGAGATTGCCGGAAATGTCGCGCAGAGCGCGCGTCCATTGGCGGATCGCCTCCTGGGTGGTGGTGATGTTGTAGAGATTGCACATCGGCAGCACTTCCCCGTCCGCCGATTGTTCCCACATTTTCCGCGGAGCGCAAACCAGGTTGCCGGAGAGGCGACGTAAGCCACACCAATTGAGGATATCGGACGCTCAGCGCCCGCGTCCGCCGCGCCGCCTTGTCTCGACCGGCTCCGATGCCGGCGGCTCGCCCGGCAGACCCAGCCGGTGGCGTTCCTCCTCGGCGAAGGCTTCGGCTTCCGCGTGGATGTCGAACAGCTGATGGGTCAGCCTGCCGCCTTCGACGGCGCGCACCAGCCATTGGCCGTTGATGAATTTCACGCGGACACTGTCTGGTTCGCCTGCCACCATGGAATGGCCCCAGCGCTTCAGCCCAAGAATTTGATCCCGAACAGCAATACGATCTAGCGGGCATCAAGTTGCCGCAAGGTTCTTTTCCTTGGACTTTAGTAGGAGATACGTCGTTGGATGCTCGCCAATTTCCCATTTTGAAAACAAATGTCGAGCAAATGCCGTCCTGGTTGACCAAAAGCCCGGCTTCGAAATCTTGATTGGGTTGGCCCTTAACAGAATTCGACTTCGCTGTGGTGCCGGGTTTGCGAGACGATGCGGCAGCGCGTCACGAACGCATTTCGAAGCGGATGGGCCGGGCATGTCCGGCGCACCGATAGAATTGGTTTCGGCTCGGATGTGATGCGGTTGGAGGCTTTGCTTGCGCGGCGTGCGTTACACCGGCGGCCCGGCAGCCTGGGGGGTGTATTGGGTTCGGCGGCCGGGCCTGACCGGAGTTTGCGAGCCTGCCGGCTATCTGAAACATGCGCTTGCGCTCATGCAAGGGCAAGAACGACCTAGGCCCTAGGACCAAAGCAGCAGGGCCGGCGCAAACGGCCGAAGCGGCAGTCTTGCTGATCCTGCTTCGGCGGCCCGCATTGAACTTGTCCGCTCAGGCGGGCGCGTAGCGCAGCAGCGTCACGCCCTGGGAGAGGCGCTCCGTGCCAAGCGGCGCCAGCGAGAGCGACAGACCACGCGCGAAATACGGCTTACCGCCGCCGAGCACGACCGGATGCATGTAGAGCCGGTACTCGTCGATCAGGCCGGCGCGGGCCAGATGCCTGGCCAATTCGGCGCCGCCGACGCCGATCTGGCCATCCGTCTCAGCCTTCAGCGACCTTGCCACCGCCACGGCGTCGCCATCCGCCAGGCGCGCATTGGCGCCGACCTCGCGGAGCGTCGTCGAAAACACGATCTTCGGCGTATCGCGCCACGCGCGGGCAAAATCCCGCTCGACCTCGGCGCCGGCCTCCCTTTCCGGATCGTCCCAGAAGCGCATCATCTCGTATAGGCGGCGCCCGCAGAGCTCGATCGCGGTCCGCCGCATATCCTCGTTGAAATGCCGGTGCAGTTGCTCCTCGGGCACCGGCAGGCCGATGTTCCCGTCCGGCCCGGCAATATAGCCGTCCAGCGACATCAGCATGGAATAGACGATCCTGGCCATCGGCGCCTCCTTTGCGATCCGTCAGGCCAAGGATGCACATCCGATTGCATTTTGCAATCGGTTTGCCATGGGAAGCGTAGAAAGGAGGCGAGTCTCGGATCAGAAGCCGAAGAACTGCTTGCCGAGGAGATAGCCGAGCGCCGCGACCACCAGGGGGAACAGCGCCGGCGCGATCCTGCCGAGCGGCGAGGGTTTCATCTCTCTCGCTGGAGCATTGGGCTTGGCGTTGCCGAGGTTCTTGGTCATGGGGTCCGTCGCCGGAATTCGTTGCCGGGTGACCTATAATATTAGAAATCGCTGATTAATTTTCTCACAATTCGATCGATGCAATTTGCAGCTATCGTCGGTAGTCGCTATTCCGCCTGCTGGGTGCGTTCGGCGAGCGCGAAGGCCTGCAGGTTCCTCGATTTGCCGAGGTCCTGGTCGGCATTGGCGATGATGGCGTGGAAGGCGGCGCGGGCGATATCCTTCTTCTTGGCATTGGGATGCACCTTGCGGACGGTCTTGACCAGCTCCTTCGGTGTCATTTCGGGGGTGACGAGGCGCATCAGCGTATCGCCTATGGCCTGCAGTTCGCTGGCGTTCATAACCAGAACCCTGTCTTTGCTGCATGAACCCAGCATATAGCGCGGCCACAACGTCACTTTTGTGATACGCGCCGAACAAGCCGTCTTGCGGCCTTCGTGACCAAGGCTGGCCAGCCGCCACGCCGGGGCCAGGGCGAGCGTGGCGGCTGCAAGGGGCGGGCGGCGATGGGTCGCGACCGCCTGCGATCTTCGCTTACGCGGGCACCAGAATGGCGATCCGATGGATGCCGACTTCCTTGCTCGTGTTCGTCGCCTCGTCGGTCTTGCCCTTGGAGCAGGTATACATGTCACCCACCTTGAGCTTGAACTCCTTGTCAGCCTTCTTGATGGTGAATGCACCCGACGTAATCGTGCACACCATGTCGTTGTCCATCACACTTTGAGGCGCGTGTGCTCCCGGTTGAAACACGACGTCGACAATAGAGATGCTTTTGTAGGCGGGAATATCGGAATTGCCGGTGCCGACCTCCACAACCCTGACGCCGGCGGCAATCTCCTTGCCTTCCTTCGGACCGTACTTCTTTGTCTTGGCGAATGTTGCCGTTGCGAACAGGGGCGCAATCGTCGCGGCCGTCACGCCGAGGGCAATTGCAGACCTGCGATTCATCTTGTTCATCGCATCCTCCCTAAACCTGCCATGCACCGATAAGCATGGCTGCGCAACATTAGCATGTTCTGATTTAAATGTGCAGAACGGCGCTGGCCAAGAGCAATTCCAGAAAAGTGCGTGGCGAGTTTCCATCCGGAATTGCGTAAAGCAAATAGCCGAGCGGCTCGCGCCTCACTGCTGCCTTTGCCGGAACTTCGAATGACAGCTCGAACAGTCCTGCAGCATGAGGTGCAGGAGATGTTCGGCCGGCATGCCGGCGGGATCGGCTTGCGCTGCGCGCGGCCGCTTGCCGAGCAGGCTGCCGCCATCCCTTGGCGGACCGGTCATCCGCATGTCGGCGGTGATCCCGGCCGGAGCTTTCTCTGCTTTGGCGGCGAGCGCGTCGGCGAGCCGGCCGATATGGCGGGCGAGCGCCTCGAATTCCGGCCGGGCCTGGTCGATTTCCGGCTTGGCGCCGGACGGCGCGCCGAGCGTGCCGTCCGGAAATTCGGCGATCAAGGCAGGGCCGGTGCGAACCTTGAGCGTTTCGGCCGCCGCCTTGAAGCCGGCCGCGTCATAGGCGCGCTTGCCGTCGAACATCTCGGCGATCGTCTTGGCCGCCGCCGCCATCTCCTTCATCGAGGCCTGGCGGGCCTTGACGAGCGCGTCGGCGCCGGCAGCGGCGGCAAGCGAGGAGGCCAGCAAAAGGATGGCGGCGGAAACGGTCCGCCTCACTGCACCATGCCCTCTCCGGCGAGCTCGTCGATGATCGGACAGTCAGGCCTCTCGTCGCCGCTGCAGTGCTCGATCAGGTGGCGCATCACATGGCGCAGGCTGGCGAGCTCGGCGATCTTGCGGTCGATCTCCGCCAGCTTCGCCTCGGCGATCGCCTTGACGTCCGCGCTCTCGCGATTGCGGTCGTGATAGAGCGACAAAAGCTGCCGGCACTCGTCTACCGAGAAGCCGAGGCTGCGCGCGCGCTGCAGGAAGCGCAGCCGATGGATGTCGGCCGCCGAATAGTCGCGATAGCCGTTGTCGGTGCGGGCCGGACGCAGCAGGCCGATATCCTCGTAATAGCGGATCGTCTTCGGCGGCAGGCCCGCCCGTTCCGATGCGATGCCGATGTTCATTGAGTTGAACTCCTATGCCTCGACGTCGAGGATGCCCATCATGCCGAGCTGCTCATGCTCGAGGATGTGGCAATGATACATGCGCTGGCCGGGCCGCTCCTGGCGCAAGAGCAGCCGAACCGTCTCGCCGCGCGCCACGTTGACCGTGTCCTTCCAGGCGAGATAGGGCGGTTTGGCGACCTTGCCGCCGCGCTCGCGCTCGATCACCTGGAACTGCGTGCCGTGGAGATGGAACGGGTGGTCCATGTCGGCCTGGTTGACGATTTCCCAGAGCTCGGTCTCGCCGGCCCGGGCGACGATGTCGACGCGCTCCATGTCGAAGGCCTTGCCGTTGATCAGGAAGCCCATCTCCATGCCGGTGGCGTTCATCGCCATGGTCTCGGTGAAGACGAGACGGCGGCTGACCGCGGGCTGCCCAAGCGGTGCGATTGGCCTGAGCCGCTCGGGCAGCGGCGGCATCGCTTCTCCCGGCGTTTCCGACACATCGACGGTGAGCAGCGTCAGCCCGGCGTCCGCCGGCCGGCCGGGACCCATCCAGCCGCGATCATAGTCGAGCGTGGTGAGGGTGGCGGTGCCCGCCCGGTCGAAGGCGACGACCAGCTCGATGCGCTCGGCCGGGCTGAGCATGATCTCGTTGGCCGCAACCGGCTTCCCCAGCAGACCGCCGTCCGTCCCGATGATCGTCATCGCCGCGCCTTCGAAGGCAAGCCTGAGGAAGCGCGCATTGGTGGCGTTGTAGAGCCGCAGGCGCCGCTTCGCGCCCATCGCCACGGTGAGCCGCGGGTTCTTCTGGCCGTTGACCAGCACATGGTCGCCGACGCGGCCGTTCATCAGGTCGTTCATGGTGTTGTCGGGCATCGAGCCGTCGGCGGCAAGGCGAAGGTCGGTGAACATGAGCACCGTGTCGCCATAGGCCGCCGGCACCGGATCGGCCTTCGCCTTGACGACAAAGGCGCCCGCAAGGCCGCGATAGACCTGCTCGGCCGTCCGGCCATGCGGATGCGGGTGATACCAGTAGGAGCCGGCGCTGCCTTCCGGCAGTTCGAAGCCGTAAACGCGGTCCGCGCCCGCCGCCACCGGGTCCATCGGATTGCCGTCCTGATCGGCCGGCACCGGCATGCCGTGCCAATGGACGGTGCTTTGCTCGCCCTCGATCCGGTTGGCGAAGGTGATCTCGACGCGGTCGCCTTCATAGGCCTCGATCAGCGGCCCCGGGCTCGTGCCGTTATAGGCAAGGATCGGCGTATCCCGGTCGGCGGCAAAGCGCGCCGTGGCGGGCGCCGCCGTCAGCTTCGCCTTGAACAGGCCGGGCTGGCCGGCCTCGTTGGCGAGCGTCGGCAATTCGCGCAGCGCCGCGCCTTCGGGCAGCGCCGCGGCGTCAAGCGCCATGGCGCCCATGTCATGGCCGGCATGGCCGTCCATGCCCGACATGGAATCCATGTCCGACATGCCATCCATCTTCATCTGCGCCAGCGCGCGAGAGCCTGACAGAACCGTTGCCAGGCCTGCCGCCAGAAAACCGCGTCGATGCATCTTTTTCTCCTGATCGTGATTGGGAACGCGCGCCACCGGAAGACTTCGCCGCCGAACCTAAGGGTTCCAGTAACTGGAAGGTCAAGCCCGGTTGGACAGGCTGGTGGATTCGGGGCGAGTCTCAAGCAGCACGGTCCGCCGCGATTTCGCTAGCCGTGACGATCTCTGTCGCCGCAGCACGCGGACTGTCGTCCCGTGCGAGCCCCCTGAATCGGCGGACACGGAACGTCTCCATAGGAGCAGAACACGCAGCAATCCCCCGTCTTCGGCCGAAGCAACGTTCCGCACCCCCGGCATTCGTAGAAGAACTGGCAGGCATCGGCCGGCATCGCCTCGAGAGCCTGATGTCCGCAAAGAGGACAGGTGAGGGTGGAAGTGAGCTGCGTCGTCAACTGCGCTTTGCCAACCCGGTCAGGTCCTTAGATATTTGACGAGCGCAGCGATCGCGAGCACGAGCGTAACAAAAACCAAGATCCAGATGACGGCCATGCCGCCCATCATCCATATGCCGCCTGAACCGCCCATCATGGCAGTCGTCCTCCATGGCGAAAGCCGGACTTCGCCGGCGCATGTCGGCGATTGCGAGGTAACCTAGCTCGTAGCGTCAAGACGACAAGGATGCGGGTGCAGGCCGACGCCCCTGTCTGCTCCTACATACCCCCGCCGCAGCCGTCCGAAAGGTCCCACACATCAACGATCTGCTCGCCGGTGAAGCGGTGCTCGTGGATCAGGTATTTCGCCAGCCCGCCATACACCTTCCAACGCCAGCATGGGCAGCAGCACGGCCCCTTCTCCTCGGAATTGGCCATCGCGTAGTCATAGGCCTTCTGCTCGTCTCCGGTGAGCTTCAGATCGTAATACGGCATCATCTGCTGCGCTGTCGCCGCCGCAATGTCATACGGATCGCCGGGGATCATCGGGATGGCGCGGTACTTGGCGAGCCCTCGCACCTGCTCGCCATAGCGCTTCAGTTCCATCGGGCTGCAACACGAGCCCTTGATGCGAGCCATCGCCGGCATGGTCGCGATCGAGTCCGTGAACTTGGCCGAGCAGGTGCTGTTGCCGTTCTCGCTAAGATCCTTGAAACGCCTTGCCAATTCCGGGTCCTCGGCGGCGATTGCCGGCTCCGCCCGCTCGAAAAGGCCTACTGCTGTGGCGACGCCGAACGCGCCGAGAACAACTGTGCGCCGGTTTGGGTCGCTGGTCATTTGCCGGCCCTCGCTTGGTTGACGAATGTTTTCAGTGTCGCAAGATCGGTCGCTCCGGGATAAATCTGATCGCCGGCGACGAAGCCCGGCGTCCCCGTTATTCGCAGCGCCTGAGCCAGTTCCGTGTTGCGGTCTATCGATGCCTGGATGTCCGGCTGCCGCATATCGGCCTTCATGCGTTCGACGTCCAGCCCGGCCTCGGCGGCGGTCTTGAGCACGACCGCCTCGGTCACTCTTGTCTTTGCCGTATAGAGCGCCTTGTGAAACGCCGCGTATTTGCCTTGCTTGTCGGCGGCGAGCGCGGCCTTGGCCGCGAACACGGAATCGGGGCCGAGGATGGGGAATTCCTTGTAGACGATTCTGAGCTGCGGATCGTCGGCCACGGCCTGTTCCATGATTGGTGCCATCATTCGGCAATAGGGGCAATTATAGTCGAAGAACTCGACCAGGGTGACATTGCCTTGCGCATTGCCGCCGACGGGGCTCTGCTTGTCGTGAAAGACGTCGGCCGTTCGCGCGTTGAGCACCTTCCTGGCCTCGGCCGCCTCCGCTTGTCGCTGGCGCTCGTCCAGGCTCTGCAGCGCCTGCACGAGAACCTCCGGATGCGCCAGAATGTAGTCGTGTATCCGTTGATCGAGCTGGTCCTGGGACATTTCGCCGGCCGCGAATGCCGGTCCTCGCGCGCCCAGAGGGCCTGGATTGAGCAGGAACCATCCCGCCAGGCCGGCGAGCAGAATGGCGCGAAAGATACTTCCGAAGAATCGGCTCGTGTGCGCCCTGGTGAACATGTGTTTCCCTTTCTTTTTCGAAAGCGGTGGTCCTGCCTCAAAGCAGGTTCTTCAGTTTCGCCAGCCAGCCTTCGTCCTGTTCATGGTGCGGGCGCTCGATATTGTTGGTGAGCGCGTTGACGAAGGTGACGAGGTTGATGGGCTGGAAATTCAGCCCGTGGAAGTTCGCCCGCCAGCGGCCCTCCCTGTCGATCACATGGGTGACGATGCCGTGCATCTGGTAGCCGTCATCGGTGAGCGTGAATTTGTGGCCGAAGGCTTCTGCCAGCTTGCGGGTCGCATCCTCCGGCTGGTCTGGAGCCGTGGTCAGGAACAGCCAGTTGACCGGGTCGAGCCCATGTGTCGGCCCATAGGCCTTGAGCACATCGGGCGTGTCTTCCCGCGGGTCGGTGGTTATGCTGATGAAGACGACCCGATCCTTCATCGGTGTCGAGTTCACCATCTTCTGGACCTCGGCGACCTTCTCGGCGTGCAGCGGGCAAACGTCCGGGCACGAGGTGTAGATGAAGTGGAGCACGACGACCTTGCCGGCGAGATCGGCCGGCCGCACGACGCGCCCGTCGGCGGCGCGCAGCGTGAAGTCGGGCATCGGCTTGTCGATCTGCTGGAAATACTTCTCGTCGCTCCGCAGCATGGCGTCGATGTCGTCCAGCGAATGCGCCCGCGCGCCGTGCGCGAAGCCGACGGTCAGCGCCGTCAGCGCGATCAGGCCGAGCAGCAGGCGCATCCACTGGTCCCGAACCAACGAAACACACCGCGCCGCCGGCTGGCTTTGCACCGGGGAAAACATCAACCACCGCCTTTCATGTCTGCGGAAAGCGTTTTGGGACCACCGCCGTCCTTCCCGGACGGAACGTTTTCGGTCGAGCACGCTGTCATCCGGTTCGTGCACAGGCCAAGTGCGCACATGGCGACGCAGGGCAGCAGACTGAGCAGCGCCGGCGCGATGCCGGCTGCGACCAGCCACGACCAGTTGAAGGCAAGGCCGGCGACGGCGATGGCCACGCCGGCAGCGATCAGGCCACGGCGCCCGCCTAAAGTGGAGCGGACGATGGATCCGCGGCCCGGTGAAACCTGCCCGGCCTGGGTCAACTCTGTCGTTGTCATCTCATTTCCTTCTCATTTGGCGGCGATGCGGCCGCGGATGAAGTCGACCATGTCGGGAGCGTCCCACTCGGCCGGGCCGATCAGCCGGCCGATCTCCTTGCCTTGCCGGTCGATCAGCAGCGTCATCGGCAGGCCGACGGCGCCAAGCGTGAACATCGCCTGGGCGGAGGTGTCGATGTTGAGCGCAAGGTGCGTGACGCCAGTCTCGGCGAAGAATTTCTTCACGGCGTCGGGGCCTTTGCGATCCATCGACAAGGCGACGACCTCGAAGTCGGGGCCGCCAAGCTCGGCCTGCAGGTGGTCGAGCGTCGGCATTTCCTTGCGGCAGGGCGCACACCATGTCGCCCAGATGTTGAGCAGCACGACCTTGCCGGAATATTCGGCCAGCGTCTTCGGCTGGCCGGCGACATCCGCGAAGCTGATTTGAGGCACGGCGGCGGGCGTATCGAGAACGGCGAAGTTCTGCGGCGCCTCCGCCGCCGCTGCCGGCAGCAGGGCCGCAAGCAGCATTGCCGAAAGGGCCACGGCCAGTTTGCTTGCGGTCATAGGCGCTCACTCCGTCGCATAGATGGTTGGCGCCCTGCCGTCCTTAGTGAAGGCATAGATCGTCCAGGTTCCGTCCTTCTCGCCACCCATGCCGGGCGCGCCGGCCGGCATGCCGGCGAGCGTGATGCCGGCGACGGCCGGACGTTCGGTGAGAAGCTTCTTGACGATTTCGACCGGCACCAGGCCGTCGACGACGTAGCCATCAACCATCAACGTGTGGCAGCCTTCGAGGTCGGCGGGCACGCCTGCATCGTTGCTGATCTGGGAAAGATTGTTGACGGGCTTGATCTCAACCTTGAAGCCGTTGTGCTCAAGGTAGTTCGCATAGGATTCGCAGCAGCTGCATTGCGGGTTCTTGTACATCACCGCATTTATGGTTGCCGCGAACGCGGGCAGCGGTGTCGCGATCAGGGCGGCAAGAGCGGCAAGGCGGTAGGTCAATTTCATTGCAGTTCTCCTTGGTTGAAAATCAGGTCACGCGGAACACGGTCATGAGGCCGGCCATCTGGTGATCGGCGACGTGGCAATGCAGCATCCAGTCGCCGGGATTGTCGGCGACGAAGGCGCATTCGACGGTGTCCTTCGGCGCAAGCAGCACCGTGTCCTGCCATTGCCGGTGCGGCACGGGAGCGCCGTTGCGGGAGAGCAGCAAAAGGCTGAACCCGTGCACATGCATCGGGTGCCACCAGGCGGTTTCGTTGCGCATGGTGAGGTGGCAGGTGACGCCGCGTTTCAGCGTGAACTGCGGCGCCATGCCGGCATGACCGTCGCCGGTCATCGACACGCCGTTGATCGCCCAGGCGGGCGTGCCGTTCATGCCGGGCATCGTCATGCCCTTCATGCTCATGCCCATCATGCCGGACATGCCCATCATCCCGCCGACGCCGGCGAGCTTGCCGCCGCCCATCATGCCGCCCTGCAAGACGATCTCCTGCCGCACGGCGTTGGCGAGATCGGGCTCGGGCAAGGGATTGCGCGGCAGGGCGGTCGGCGGGTCCAGGGGATGCACCCTGAGCGGTGGTGCTTGGTCATAGGCAAGCGCGGCCAGCGTGTAGGCAAGGCCGTCATAAAAATCGTCGACCACCTGGTATCGGCCACCCGGTTTGCCCTGCATGTCGAGCGCGATGTCGACGCGCATCGCCGGAGCCAGCACCAGACGGCCGTCCTCCGGCTCGTGCGGGTCGCAAGGCTGGCCGTCGATCGCCAGGATGACCGGCCGGTGTCCCTCGAAGCGCAGCGCCATCATGCGCGCAAGCGCGGCATTGGCCAGCCGCAGCCGGATGCGCTCACCGGCCCTCACACCCTGATCGGCCGGTGCCATGCCGTTGACGGTCACGAGATTGCCGACCCGGCCGGACATCGCAGCATCCATCGCGCTGCCGAAACCGCCGGCGATCCGGCCATCGGCGGCAAGCCGCCAGTCCTGCAGCATCCAGATCAGGTCGCGGTCGAAGGCGACAGGCTCTGCCTCCTCGACGATCAGCGCGCCGGCTAGGCCGCGGCCGAGCTGTACGAGGCTGTCGGCATGCGGATGGTACCAGAAGGTGCCGGCGTCCGGCGGCGTGAATTCATAGATGAAACTTGCAGCCGGCGCGATCGGCGGCTGGGTCAGTCCCGGCACGCCGTCCATGGCGTTCGCCAGGCGGATGCCATGCCAGTGGACCGTGGTGTCCTCGGTCAACCCGTTCTCGACCGTGATCCGAACCGGCTGGCCTTGCCGCAGGCGCAACACCGGGCCGGGGACGGTGTCGTTGTAGGCCCAGGTCGGGGTAGGCGCGTGGTCGGGGCCGGCCAATTGCGCCTGGCCTGGCGCGGCCCTGAGGGTGCGTTCGTCAACGGCGGATGCGCGGGTGGGACGCATCGGCAGCGACATGGCAGTTCCAGCCGCCACGGCGAGAAAGCCGCGACGGGACAGGAAAAGATTGGAACCGGAATTCATTTATGTGCTCTGCGATCTCGATCGACGACGGGCATTCCGGCGCGAGCCGGATTGCCGTGCGAGCCCGCGACGCGGCGGCGCGCGAAGCGGGGATCAGACGCCAGGGATCAGCCGCTATGCGGCCGATACGGCGTCAGACGAGAGCGGTGGGTCGGGGAGGGGATGGGTCGGGCAGGGAACTTCGCCCGCGCAGCAACGGGGTGGGCAACGGCGATGGCTGCTGCGCACGCGGCACGATCGCCATGGCCAAGTCCTGCGGCAGCACGGCGAGAACGGGTGCGATGCAGTCAGGTGGGCAATGCATCGGACCGCCCTTGCTGCCCAAATCCTTGAGGCACGCCTTGCAGTCCTCATCCATAGCGCCGCCGGCCATCTTGTCCATGCCGCTGGCGGCAGGCATGGCCATGGTGTTAGCGCCTGCCATCCTGGCCGACATGACGCTGGCCTGCGCCGCGGACAGGCTGAACCCGGCGGTCAAGAAGACCGCGAGCAGCATGACCATGAGATGTTTTGGCGACAGTCGAGCCATTATCCCCTTAGGCTGATCGGAAAGCGCGGCTTTTGCAAGTCGCAAGCCCGTGATTTCCGCGCGGGCGCGGCATCGCGTCTCATCCTCGGCGCGCCGTTTGGCGTTCGCCCGTCCGGCCAGGCAATCCGCTTTGTGGATCATAACGGCCTCGGCCGCGTTCATCCGCAGGCGGGGGCAGGCACAACCTCCGAGCGAACGGCGCGAGGGAGCATGCTTATCCAACCGATCGACTATTTCCTCGTCGCCTGGTTCGCGCTCGCCGTTGCCTCGACGCTCTATGTCGGCTTCGACCAGTACCGCAACAATCCCGAGCCGGTGGTGATGAAATGGGGCTTCATCCTGGTGACGCTCTATATGGGCCCGCTCGGCCTGCTGCTTTACGTGCTCGCCGACAAGGAGCCTCGCCCGGGCGAGCATGAGGCTTTCACCGGTCCGCTCTGGAAGCAGGGCGTCGGCTCGACCATCCATTGCGTCGCCGGCGATGCCACGGGCATCATCCTCGCTGCCGTTATCACGGCGACGCTCGGCCTGCCGATGTGGCTCGACCTTATCGTCGAATATCTTGCCGGCTTCGCCTTCGGCCTCTTCATCTTCCAGTCGCTGTTCATGAAGTCGATGATGGGCGGCACCTATCGGGAAAACGTCCGCAAGAGCTTCCTGCCCGAATTCATCTCCATGAACTTCATGATGGCCGGCATGGCGCCGGTCATGAGCTTCCTGATGATGGGCCGCGACATGCGCGCCATGGAGCCGACCGAGCTGTTGTTCTGGGGCGCGATGTCGATCGGCGTGATCGCCGGCTTCACGCTCGCCTATCCCGCCAATGTCTGGCTGGTCGCGCGCGGGCTGAAGCATGGCCTGATAACCGAACGCGACCAGCCGGCCGAGGCAGGTGCCCGGCCGGCCAGCGCACAGCATGCGCGGATGCAGATGCAGCAGGCCGATGCACGCGGCCATGGCCATCATCGGCAAGGCAGCGGCCGGCCTTCGGGCAAGGGCGGCGCCGGCCACCACATGCACTCGGATGCGACCGCGCCGCAGATCGCCGCCATCGGCATGGCCTCGCTGGTCGCGCTCGCCATCGGAATGATTGCGCCTGCGAACTGGCTGAACCTGACCTTGTCGGCGCGTGACGTCGGCGGAGTGATCATGCCGCAAGGCATGATCATGGACCGCGACACGCCGGCCGACACGATGCGCGACATGGCGGCGGCCGATCCGCGCCTGGTGACCGCCTCCTACGGTCTTGCGGCCAAGGGGGACCAGGAATTGCCGTTCCGGATGGAGAACGGCGTCAAGGTTTTCGAGCTGAAGCCGTCGGTGATCCGCTGGCACATCCTGCCGGACGTCACGGTCGAAGCCTATGCCTATAACGGCCAGATCCCCGGCCCGCGCATCCATATCCGTCAGGGTGACCGCGTGCGCATCAATGTCACCAATGCGCTGCCGGAGGAAACCACGGTGCACTGGCATGGTCTGATCCTGCCCAACCAGATGGATGGGCCGGCCGAGATCACGCAGCCGCCGATCGAGCCCGGCGAGACCTATTCCTACGAGTTCACGGCAAACCAGCACGGCACCTATTTCTACCACCCGCATGCCAAGCCGGATCGGACGCAGGCGCTCGGCCTCTATGGCGCGCTGATCATCGACCCCGCCGATCCCGTCGACGAGGTCGCGGCCGACCATGACTATGTCATCGAATTGCAGGAATGGCTGGTGCGGGAGGGCCTGACCTATCCTTCGATGCCGATGGACGGCGGCATGCCGAACTTCTTCACCATCAACGGCAAGGCCTATCCCTCAACCGAGACAATCCGCATGAAGGTCGGCGAAACCTTGAAGGTGCGCTTCATCGGCACCAACAACGGCTTCATCCACCCCATGCATATCCATGGCGGGCCGTTCGAGGTGGTCGCCCGCGACGGCGAGACGATTTCCCCTTCGGCCCGCTTCCTCGCCGACACCGTCAATGTCGGGCCGGGCCAACGCTACGATGTCGTCTGGACGGCGCGGCGCCCGGGCAAATGGCTGATCCACTGCCACATCCCGCACCACACGACGAACAACAATGTCGAGGAGAAGGGCGGCGGCGGGCTGATGGTCGTCATCGATGTCACGTGATCGCGGCGGTGCCCTCGCTATGCCAAGATTCGGCGAACGCGCCTGGCGCTCGGAACCCTTGCCGCTCTCGCAGGGTTTATATGCGAGGCGAACTGCCATGGAAGACAAACCGCCTGCCGAAAACCCGGGAAGGACCATCGCCATCGTGCTGGCGCTCTGTCTCGTCATCATCGCCTTGTTCTTTATCGGCTTCAGATATTCGGAGCGCGACCAGGGAGCCTTGATCGTGCCCGGAGCGGTGCAGGGCAGCAAGTGATCGGCGCGAGGCTTTTGCCTGACAGGCTGAAGGTTCGCGCCGGCCCCATGGTCTTGCGGCACGGCGCGCCTTTCGGGGACGGAAGAGACTGTAACGCTTTGATTTTGCGCATGATCCCTTCCGAACTTTTTGGCGCGGGATCATACGCCCTGGAAGAAACAGGTTTTCCGAAACGTTTATCGAACAGGCAACGCTCAACGTCTGGCGTCTCACACCGGCGCCCATGAGCAAGGAACCCCTCCGGCAACAGCGCGCGCCGCGCCCGAGGCCCAGGGAGACAGTGCATGTCCGCCAACGCCTATATCAACCGGATCGCGACAGCGGTTCCGGAACATGAAGTCCATCAGTTCTACCTGCGCTACGCGGCCTCGATGCTCGCCGCAGATCGCAGGAGGATATTCGAACGCATGGCCGGCCTCGCTGGCATCGAGCATCGCTTTTCCTGCTTTGCACCCGCGCTCGACCCCGAAGGGCCGTCGGCTGATCTTGCCGGAACCTTCAGGCGCGGCGCGTTTCCCGGAACGGCTGTGAGAATGGCGATGTTCGGCGAGGCCGCGCCCGTCCTGGCGCAAAAGGCCGTCGACGGGCTGCACCTCGGCGACGAGGCATCGCGCGTCACCCACCTCATCGTCACCTCTTGCACCGGGTTTTCGGCGCCCGGCATCGACCTCGACCTGGTTCGGCGCTGCAACCTGCCAGATAATATCGAACGCACGATGATCGGGTTCATGGGCTGCTACGCGGCGGTCAACGGCCTCAAGCTTGCCCGCCACATCGTCCGCTCCGACCCGCGGGCGAAGGTGCTGTTGGTCAATATCGAAATATGCACCTTGCACATCAGGGAAACCAGCGAGTTGGAGAAGCTTCTGTGCTTCTGCCTCTGGGGCGACGGCTGCGCGGCAAGCCTCGTCACCGCCGAGCCGCCCGGCATCGAGCTCGACTCCTTCCGCTGCGCCGTCGCGGACGAGCAGCGGGAATTGATGACCTGGGATATCCGCGACCATGGCTTCGACATGGTCCTTTCCGGCCAGGTGCCGGCCGCGGTCCAGCAAGCGCTGCGCAGCAACCGGGACGCCATCCTCGGCGGCCGGCCGCCGGAGGCGATCGACCTCTGGGCCGTGCATCCGGGCGGCCGCACCGTCCTCGACGCCGTCGAGAGGGCGTTGAACCTCGAGCCCGCCGCGCTCAAGCCGTCGCGCGAGGTGCTGCGCCGATACGGCAACATGTCGTCGCCGACCGTCATGTTCGTGATGGAAGAGATGCTGAAGAAGCCGGGCGGACTTCTCGGATGCGGCATGTCGTTCGGGCCAGGGCTGACGGCCGAGACCATGCTGTTCAGGACCGTCGCATGACCGAACTCGCCCAGCGCAGCCTCGTCCCCGAAATCCTGGATGGGCTTGCGGCCGACGATCAACGGGCGCTGCGCTCGCGTCGCGACCTTGCCCGCATCAACGCGCTGATGTTCCAGGCGCCGATCATGGCCTCGCTCATGAGGAAATTTCTGCCGAGACCGCCCGGCCGCATTCTGGAGATCGGCGCCGGCGACGGCACCTTCATGCTGAAAGTGGCCCGGCGCTTGGCAAGGGACTGGCGCGAGGTGGAATTGACCATGCTCGATCGCGTCGGTCTCGTCACGCCGAAGCTCGCGGCCGATTTCGCCGGGCTGGGATGGCCGCTAGAAACCATCACGGCCGACGTCTTCGACTGGGCGGAGGAGGCGGACGGCAGACGCTTCGATGCAATCACGGTCAACCTGTTCCTGCATCATTTCGGCGACGACGAACTGCTGCGCCTGTTTTCGCTTTTGCGGCGCATGGCTCCGCTCATCCTGGCGACGGAACCGCTGCGGGCAGGCTTGGCGCTCGCCGGGGCGCGGCTCCTCTGGGTGATCGGCGCCAACGACGTCACCAGGCATGACGCCACGCAGAGCGTGCGCGCCGGCTTCCGCGGAAGCGAGCTTTCCGACCTCTGGAGCACTGCCGGCGGCATTCCGCTCGAGGAGCGCCGCGCCGGACCGTTCTCCCATGTCTTCGTCGGCGCGGCGGAGGTGCGGGCCGGGGCAACACCTTGAGGCGGCCATCCGCTCACGATGCGATCGTCATCGGCGCCGGTCCGGCGGGCACGTCGGCGGCGCTGGCGCTTGCCCGGCGCGGATGGGCCGTCGCGATCGTGGAGAAGAGCGCGTTTCCGCGCCGCAAGGTGTGCGGCGAATACATCTCGGCAAGCAATCTGGCGCTTCTCGATCGGCTGGAGATCGGCGACGCCTGGCGCGCCGCGGCCGGTCCAGAAATCCGTCGCGTCGGCCTCTTTTCCGGCGACACCAGCATCGAGGCGCCGATGCCCGGCGCGAGATCGGGGTTTGCCGCAAGAGATGGCTTCGGCCGCGCGCTCGGCCGCGACGTTCTGGATACCTTGCTGCGCGATGCGGCCCGGTCGGCCGGCGCCGAAGTCTTCCAGCCCTGGCGCGTCGTCGCCGTCGAACGCGACGGCGCCATTCAGGCGGTGCGGATCCGGGCAGGCGAAAAGTCCAGCGACGAGGCGACAATCCTGCGGGCGCCGGTAATCGTCGCTGCGCATGGCTCGTGGGAGCCGGGGCCGCTTCCGAGCCAACTCGGGAAGTCCAGCCGCCCCTCGGACCTGCTCGGCTTCAAGGCGCATTTCACCGGCTCGTCGCTGCCGCCGGACCTGATGCCGCTGCTGACGTTTCCCGGCGGCTATGGCGGCATGGTGCTCGCCGACCACGGCCGCATGTCGATCTCCTGCTGCATAAGGCGCGATATGCTCACCCGGCTGCGCGGCAGCCTCGCCCGCGAGCGCGGCGGTCATGTCTCTGCCGCCGAAGCCGTCGAGCATCATATCATGGCGACATGCCGAGGCGCGCGTGAAGCCTTGGAGCAAGCCCATCTCGACGGCCCGTGGCTTGCCGCCGGGCCGATCCGGCCAGGCATCCGCGCCGGCTACGAAGCGGACATCTTCCGCATCGGCAACGCCGCCGGCGAGTCGCATCCGATCATCGCCGAGGGCATATCGATGGCGCTTCAGTCCGGCTGGCTCCTGGTGCAGGAACTCGGCGCGGCGGCAAGCGGGCAGCGGGGACGCGAGGCGGCCGGCAGGCGCTACGAGGCGGCCTGGAGGGGATTGTTCTCGACGCGGGTCCTTGCCGCTGAGGCCATCGCCCGCATCGCGCTCGGTCCCGGCGGCGCCGCCTTGATGGAGGTGGTCGTCCGCAATTTTCCGCAGGCGCTGACCCTGGGTGCGCGGCTCAGCGGCAAGACGAAGCCTGTTCCCGGTTTGGCCGACGCACGCCTGACTCGATAAACTGCCTAATGCATGTCGCGCAAAAGTGTGCAGCGGTTTTGCAAAAACGACATGCATAAACAAAGACCTAAAGCGCGTCGCCTGGATCCGTTTCAGCGCGACGCGCTTTAGGCTACAGCCACGATCACGTGTGCCTGAATTTTGGCGGCAACCTCGCTGCTGCCATGTCTGTCCGCGATCACGGAGGCGGCGTAGTCGGTCGCGGCTTCCAGTTTTCCCGCGTCCCTGGCCTCGATTTCGTTGCGAAGCAGGGTTCCCTGGCAATAAGCCACGGCCGGAAGGCGCGGCGAGGATGCGCGGCTTTGTTCGGCTCGCGTCTCGATCGTCACCTGGGAGAAGCCTGCGCCCGCCAGGTCTCTGCGGATCAGGTCCTTGTCGTGATACCCGTGCGGTGTGCGTGCCAGGAAGCGCGGCGGATCGTTCGGAAAAATCCTTGCCAGGGCATTCGTCACGTCATAGGCAAATATATTCTCCTCGATACGGTCCCATACGCTGAACAGGAAGCGTCCTCCGGGTCTGAGCACGCGCTTTGCCTCGCGATAGGCAGCCGAGCGGTCGGGAAAGAACATCGCGCCGAACTGACAGCAAACGAGATCGAAGGCCGCATCCTCGAACGGCAGCGCCAGGGCATCCGCCTGGCGCCATGTGACGCGGCTGCCGGGGCCTTGCCGCGAAGCGGCATAGTCGAGCATCGGCTGATTGAGATCGGTCACGACATAGCTTGCGTCGGGGGACAGTTTTGGCGCCAGCGCGCGGGTGACGACCCCGGTGCCCGAGGCGGTCTCCAGGACGGCGCCGGGCGAGAAGGACGCTACCCGTTGCGCAAGATCGGCGGCATAGGGCTCGAAAATCAACGGCACCATGTGCCGGTCATAGTTTTCCGGGATCGAGCCGGCGAACACCTTGTCCGTTTCCAACATGCGATCGCCCGCTGTCCTTTTGCTGGTTGGCAAGACTAGCACATAGCTGTTTGTTTTGGCTCGTTTTCGACCGCGGGGCGTCCCACGGCATATGCGGTTATGCCGGCTACTGCAAACGCCGAGTCTATGGAACATTCCGGACCTATCGGAGTTCGATATGTATCCGGCTTTTGCCGCCAAGCCCGTGATGCGTTGTGATGTGGCCTGAGGCGGCGCTCGCCACGCCTCCGGGAGGCATTGCTATGGCCCACCATATGATCACCCACAATCCGCACAGCACGGCAAGCATTGCCGGCCATCCTGTCCATGCCATGCTGATACCGTTCCCGATTGCCTTCTTCGTCGCGACCTTCGTTTGCGACCTTGTGTTCTGGCGAACCGGCAATCCGGCCTGGGTCGCCCCTACGCTCTGGCTCCTCGGGGCAGGGTTGATCATGGCTGCGCTGGCCGCTCTTGCCGGTCTGACCGATATACTGGGTGATGCTCAGATCCGCAGTCTGCGGGACGTATGGCTTCACGCCGGCGGCAACGTCATTGTCGTCCTGATCGAGCTTTACAATTGGTACTTGCGATATACCCAGGCAGAGGCGGCGGTGGTGCCGGTCGGCCTGGTCCTGTCGCTGATCGTTGTCCTGATCCTCCTGTTCACCGGCTGGAAGGGTTGGGGAATGGTCTATCGGTATCATGTCGGCGTCGCCGACGGATCGGACGAAACACGCTGAACGCGCGACGCTTACCGGTGTTTGAAGCAAGGCCAGGCTGTCAGGAATTGCGTAAAAACAAATAGTTGAACCGGATGAGCGATTCAAAAGATGAACAGCTCAGGGCACCCCAGGCCAGCGGGGTGTCGGACGACGGGTTACGGGTCGGTTTGAAATTCGATCTTCCACTACGAAGGAATCGCCACGGCACCCCGAAGGATGTAAAATAGCTTGTCGTCCGCACCGAGCCGAGGCACACGGACGCTTGAAAGAGTAGATCACGCTTTCGCCCATCCAAGGGGGAGGAAAGCGTGATGGCTTTCACCAAACACAGCGGCATATTCACGCCGATCGAGTTGGAGCTTCTCTGGAGGGTATTCGATCAGTTGTGCAACGAGCGCCGTTTGGCCCTCAAAGACGGGGACCAAAGAGAACAGCTTGCCTGCGAAGTCATCGAAGCTTTCCAGAACGGTTTCACCGCCGAAGCGGAGTTGTGGCAGTCGCTTTCGAAGCGCCGCTCGGCCAGGGCGTGAAGCGACCTGATTTGACCAGCTCTATTGTTGATTTCGGCACGCGGCGAAACCTTCCTTCCTGCCGCCGGTTCGCCTCGCGTTCCCCGCCGACAGCGATGTCGCACCTCTACGCGGCACGCTTTTCCTGCCGCTTTTTTACCTCAATCCGTCTTTAGCTGGCGATCGTCCGAAAGGGCAAAACCTTCGCGTTTGCTTGACTCGGCCCGCAAAAACGGGCAGCAAAAGCGGGCGAGGGAGAGCATTTTTACCGTGGCGGAGACCATGGAGGGCTCTTTTTTCGTATGGACCGTCGCCACAATGGCGATTGGTGGAGGGATTGGTTAACCATCTTTGTCCATCTTTTGAATCAATCGGCAACAGACGCGTGAAGGTGCAGGGGGCACCAGGCGAACTGTGATCGTGACGGGTGCCAGGTCCGCAAACCGGCATGCCGATTGAGAGTGGTCGTATGGCGTTTTTGCGTTTGAAGAACCGGGGTGACACTCCTGAGAGGGGTTCAACTTCGAAGAAATCTGGTGGTCATCGTTGGGTTGTGGTGCCTGCTGTCGGCGCCGCGCTCGCCCTGTGGTCGGCGGCCACGCTGGCCGGCCTCTATTCGGTGAGCACCTCGCTTACCGCCGCTTCCAACGGATTGCCGCAGAGCCTGCTTGCGCCGCGCAACATTGCGCTCGCCGACCAGCGCCGCAAGGTCGCCAATGCCTGGGCGCCGCGCCTTGCCGCGACCGGCGGCTACAAGACGGGCTCGCTCACCGCCGGCTGCGATGCCGGCTGCCTCGGCCTCGCCACCAGCTTTGCGCACTCCACCCCGACCCCTACCGCCCTGGTGCATGACGGCAAGGCGGCGCGCCTGAAGCCGGCGGCGCCTGACAGCGTCGCGTTTGAAAAGCTCAGCGTTGCGCGTGAGAAGGCGGTGGAGGTAGCGTCCGCCGCGGACGTCGCCGACCGTTTCGACAGCGTCATCAAGCGCGCCGGGCTTTCGCCGCAGAAACTTGCCGATGCCTTCCAGCGCGCCGAAAGCGCGCCTTTCCTGCTTGCGAGCCTGCCGGCGGCAAGCCGCTTCGGCGGCGTGGCTGAGAACGACCCGGCCCGGATCGATCCGACCCAGATCGGCCCGACCTCAAGCGGCCCGGCCGAGACACGCTTCGGCTCAAATCAGGTCGACGTCCAGCGTGCCTCCGAGTTGGCGCTGGCTTTGGCCAATGTCATGCCCGAAGAGACGGTCGACGTGCCGACCGCGGTCGAGCTCGCCAACGGCGATGCGCCGGATCTGGCAGCCGGCGCCTCTGACGGTGCTGAAGCCTCGGGGCAAGCCGTCGCTCGCCAGGGTGAAGTGCAGGTCGCCTCGCTGCCGCCGCAGGATGGTTTGCCCGACAGCATCGCCGTGCCGGGCCTGAGGCCGCGCACCTCGCTCGATCGCGCGACCGAGACGCCCGAACAGAACGCCGCGAGGAATCCGGAGCCGGCCAAGCCGCAGGCAACCCAGGCGGCAAAGCCCCAAGCTGCCAAGCCGGGGCCAGGCAAGCCGCTACCCACTGCCGTCGATACCGCGGAAGCCCCGCAGTCACCGCGATCGCTGAGGAGTTCCGACCAGGCGCTTCCGGGCGTGCAGGACTCGAAACCGATCAATGCCGCGCCGGCCAAGCGTGGCAAGGCGCAGCCTTCCGAGATGCTCGCCTACGCCAAGCCGGACACGCCCGAACGCGGCGGCCTCGGCAGGGCCTTCGGGAGCTTGTTCAACGGGCCTTCGACGGGCAATGGCGTCGCCGTTTACGACATCTCTGCCGGGACGGTCTATATGCCGGACGGCTCGAAGCTGGAGGCGCATTCCGGGTTCGGCTCGATGGTCGACCAGCCACGCTTCGTCAACCGCAAGAATGTCGGCCCGACGCCGCCCGATACCTACAATCTGTCGATGCGTGAATCGCGCTTCCACGGCGTCGAGGCGATCCGGCTGACTCCGACCAGTGGCAAGAACAAATACGGCCGCGACGGCCTGCTCGCCCACACCTATATGCTGCGTGGCGGCCGCGCCGAATCCAATGGCTGTGTTGTCTTCAAGGACTACCACCGCTTCCTCGCCGCTTACAAGAAAGGCAAGATCAAGCGCCTCGTGGTCGTCCCGCGCCTGACCAGATCGCCCACCCAGGTCGCCCAGGAAGGGCGCCAGGGCTGATCCAGGATTTCACGACGTTTGGAATTGGCGGAAGCCTCCCCAACGTCGTCATCCTGGGGTCTGCGCCGCGTCGCTTCGCTCCTTGCTCTGCCCCAGGATGACGAAGCGATCGGCGTTTCGGCTAACCTCCAAGGCATGCGATACGCCAACGCAAACATACCCAACCGGTCAGAATTTATGTGCCAGGGAACTAAAGCATGTCTCCCGAAAGTGGGAACCGGTTTCGGGACAAAGACATGCGCAAAATCAAAAAACTAAAGCGCATCGAGCGAATCTGAAAGATCGCGACGCGCTTTAAGTCAACGCCGTCTCTTTCTGCCTTGGCCCGGATCATCGCCGCCGTCGGCGCGGCGAGCGTGATGAACCGTGCTTGCGGCGCGGCCGCAAAGCTCACCGCGAGCGACGCGAAGCGACGGCGACCTCGTAAAGCGCCGGTGGGAAACGTCGAAAATCGGCGGGATTGAGGGGACGGCAAACATATCGACCCCTCCCAGAAGGTAGATATGGCGCAACCCGGGCTTGCGGCAAGACTCCCACCATGCCGTATGTACCCTGCCCTTGATCTCGATTTTTGGACAAGGGAGTTCCCGAATGCGGATTTTGTTGTCGACCTACGGTTCGCGCGGCGACGTGGAGCCGGTGGTGGCGCTCGGCGAGCGGCTGCAGGCGCTCGGGGCCGAGGTGCAGGTGAGCGTCCCCGGTGATGAGGAATTTGCCACTCTATGCTCCCGCGCCGGCGTGGAGCTGGTGCTGGCCTTTGCGCCGGTGCGCGAATGGGTAAAGGAGATGATCAGGCGTTCGTCGGCCGCTTCGCCCGAGAGCCGGGCGAAGCTCATCTCCGGCCAGGCGGCCGAGATCGTCGCCAGGCAATACGATGCGCTCATGGCGGCCGCCGAAGGCTGCGATGCCGTGGTGGCGTGCGGCCTCCTCCCCTCCTGTGCCGCCGTGCGGCTGATCGCTGAGCAGCGGGGCATCCGCTACATCCTTGGCACCTTCTGTCCTATCTGGCTGCCGTCGGCGCACAACCGGCCGCATGAATATCCGGGGCATCCGCTTCCAGCCGGCGTGACCGATAACAGAGCGCTCTGGGACCATGATATCGCGACCAAGAACGCGCTGTTTGGCGGCGCGATCAACGGCCTCCGCGCATCGCTCGGCTTGCATCCGTTGGACAATGTCCGCGATTATGTCTTCGGCGATCCTGTCCTGCTTGCCTGCGACCCGACGCTCGGGCCATGGCCGCCCTCGGACCTGATCGAAGCCATGCAGACCGGCGCCTGGATCTTGGCCGACGAACGGCCGCTCCCCGACGGGCTGGAAGTCTTCCTCGATGCCGGCTCGCCGCCGGTCTATGTCGGCTTCGGCTCCATTGCGGTCGCGAGCGAGGCCGGCCGTGCGGCCATCGAGGCGATCCGCGCTAGGGGGCGGCGCACGATTATCGCGCATGGCTGGGCCGAGCTCGGCCCGATCGACGATCGCGACGATTGCTTCGCCGTCGGCGATGTCAACCAGCAGGCGTTGTTCGGCCGCGTGGCCGCCGCCATGCACCATGGCGGCGCCGGCACGACCGCCGCCGCCGCGCGGGCAGGGGCGCCGCAGGTGGTGGTGCCGCAGATCGGTGACCAGCCCTATTGGGCGCGCAGGGTGGCCGAGCTCGGCATAGGTGCCGCACATGACGGCCCGACGCCGACTTTCGCGTCATTGTCGGTGGCGCTCGAAACGGCGCTGGCGCCCGAAACCGGCGTTCGCGCGAGAGCGCTCGCTCGCTTGATCCGCGCCGACGGCGCTGAAGTGGCGGCCAAATGGCTGGTCGATGTGTTGAGCCGACGGTGAATCTCACTGCGTCAGTTCCGCCAGCGCTCTTTGCAGCGGCGCCGGCGAGACCTGAATCGGGCCGGAGAAGGGCGCATCCATGTCGATGATCAGATAGACGGCGGCCGCCGCCAGCGCACCGGAGATGACAAACGTGCCGACGATGGTTGCGTTGCGCGGCGCCCGGAAGCCGAAACTGGCGAAGATCAGCGTCAGCCATGCGACGAGCAGGGCGATCAGCGGTGCGGGGATGGCGCCCTCGGACTGTTCGGCCAATATCCAGCGTTGCTCGATCAGCTTCTGGAGTTGCTGTGTCGCAGCCTGCTGTGCGGCGGTCTGCCTGGCATCCGCGGGCGTCAATCCCGCCAGGATATCGCCGACCTGATTGAGCAGCAGCTCCGACAGCCTGTTCGGGACGACCGTTGTGTCGCTGTCGGCGGTGGAGGTGTCGACGACGCGCTGGACATAGGCCGTGAGCGATTGCCGGGCCCCGTCCGCCTCCGGTCCGTATTGCCGGAGCGTTCGGTCAAGCAGGATGATATCGATCGCGAAGGTGTGGACGTTGCTGTTGATGGCCTCGAATGTGTTCTTGGCCGAATTGATCATCAGGCCGAGCACCAGCGAGGACAACACCACGAACAGGTTGGCGGCAAGCCGCACCACGGCGCTGGTGTCGTCCTGGCGGTGGTGGGTCGGAAAATGCTCATAGACCATCAGGCTGACGATCGCGGCGCCAGTCAGACAGGCAAATATCCCTAACCCTATAAGTACCTCACCCATGGCCGATATTGCGCACGGCAAAGATCGCTTGCCAATTGGGTGTGCGAATTCGTCATCCTAGGGTCTGCGCTCCGCTTCGCGTCGCTCGGCCCTAGAATGACGACGCCCACAAGCGTTCACTGCATTGCGAAAACCGCTTCCAATGCCAGCGCAAGACGCTATCTATGGCGCGGGGCGGCTCCACCCTCATGATCATTACGAGGCTTTCAATGACAATACGCGCTGTCGTCTGGGGCGAGAACATCCATGAGCGGACCAACGAGGTGGTCGCCGGCATCTATCCGGAAGGCATGCACACCACCATCGCCAACGCGCTCAACGCCGACAAGGCGATTTCCGCCTCGACCGCGACGCTGGAGCAGCCGGAGCACGGCCTGCCGGAATCCCATCTCGCCGAGACCGACGTGCTGGTCTGGTGGGGTCACAAGGATCATGGCGCTGTCGCCGACGAAGTGGTCGAGCGTGTCGCCCGCCGGGTGTGGTGTGGGAGGGCATGGGGCTGATCGTGCTTCACTCCGGCCATTTCTCGAAAATCTTCAAGCGGCTGATGGGCACGCCCTGCACGCTGAAATGGCGCGAGGCCGGCGAGCGCGAGCGGCTCTGGGTGACGAGCCCCAGCCATCCGATCGCCGAAGGCATCGGCGAGTTCTTCGAAATCGAATACGAGGAGATGTATGGCGAGCAGTTCGCCGTGCCGGAGCCGCTGGAGACGGTGTTCATCTCCTGGTTCCAGGGCGGCGAGGTATTCCGCTCCGGCCTCACCTACCGGCGCGGCGCCGGCAACGTCTTCTACTTCCGCCCTGGACACGAGACCTATCCGACCTATCACGACGCGACAGTGCAGAAGGTTCTGCGCAACGCGGTGAAGTGGGCGCACAACCTGCAGGGTGCGAAGCCCTCCATCCTCAGCGCGCCGAACGTGCCGGTCGAGAAGGCGCTGGAGCCGATCGTCGAACGAGGCGGCAAGCTGCACGCTCCGGGTGAGGCCGGTTTCCGCTGAGCAATTCCAGGAAAAGTGCGTAGCGGTTTTCCGTCCGGAATTGCGACCAACCAAGAGCAATTCCATAAGAAATTCCCGTCTGGAATAGACCGCTTTCGCCTTATATCATTGAATCGAACCAATTCGCTCGGAGGAGCAAAATGCGGCTTTTGATACTTGGTACCGGCTGGATGGCGCAGGAACATGCCCGCCGCTTCAGCGCCATAGAAGGGGTCGACATCGTCGGCGCCGTCGATGTCGATCCGGCCCGCGTCGGTGAATATGCCGACGCCTACAAGATCCCGAAGCGCTTCACCTCGCTGGAGGGGGCGCTCGACTGGGGCGATTTCGACGCGGTCGCCAACGTCACACCCGACCGTATCCACCACCCGACCACCATGGCGCTGATCGCCGCCGGCAAGCCGGTGCTGTGCGAAAAGCCGCTGGCCGAGAATTTCGGCAAGGCGAGCGAGATGGCCGATGCGGCGGAGGCCGCCGGCGTCGTCAACATGGTGAACCTCACCTACCGCAATGTGGCTGCGCTGCAGAAGGCGCGCCAGATGGTGCAGGCCGGCGAGATCGGCACGGTGCGCCATGTCGAGGCCTCCTATCTGCAAAGCTGGCTGGTGTCGAAATTCTGGGGCGACTGGCGCACCGATCCGAAATGGCTCTGGCGGCTGTCGCGCGGCCACGGCTCGAACGGCGTGCTGGGCGATGTCGGCATCCACATCCTCGATTTCGCCAGCTATGGCGCCGCGCTCGACATCGACCATGTCTTCTGCCGGCTGCGCGCCTTCGACAAGGCGCCGGAAAATCGCATCGGCGACTATCAGCTCGACGCCAATGACAGTTTCGCCATGACGCTCGACTTTGCCAACGGCGCCTTCGGCGTGGTGCATGCCAGCCGCTGGGCGACCGGCCACCTCAACGAGCTCAGGCTGCGCATCTATGGCGACAAGGGCGGCATCGAGGTGGTGCACAACCTTGATGGTTCGATGCTGAAGGCTTGCGTCAGCCAGAACGTCGAGAATGCCAAGTGGGAAGAACTCGACGCCGGCACCGTGCCGACCAATTACCAGCGCTTCTTCGAGGCGGTGAAGAGCGGCATCCAGACCGAGCCGAACTTCCGCCACGCGGCGGGCCTGCAGAAGGTGCTCGACCTTGCCGTGGTCTCGGACGGGAAGCGCGCCGAGCTGAGGGCCAACGCCGACACGCAGTGAGGTCGAAACTGCCGATCTCCCCCCTTGCGGGGGAGATTGGCTGACATCACGCCCTGCGATAAATCCCCACCGCCGCCGCGACCAACGCCGCATTCCCGTCGGCCACGCTTCCGTCCGGCAATTCCTTGCCATCCTCCAGCCCTACGCGAGTCGAGAATTTTCTCCTCGCCGCCCGCTCAACGAAGGGCCACACCGTCGCGTTCTCGCCATGCAGCAGGATTGAGCGCCGGATGCCTTCGCGCTGCATCACCTTTTCGATGCCGTTGGCAACCGCGAAGGCCTCGTCCAGCGTCTGCTCGGAAATCTCGATCAGCACGCGCAGCACCCGCCCGCCATGGTCGAGGCTGGCCAGCCTGAGCGCATCGCCGATCGATGCAAGCCCGGCCTCGATGCCGACGCCGCGGTCGCGCAAGGTCTCCATCACTTCGGGTGCCGCCGCCTCGCTGAGGTTGACGGAGGCGTAGTCGGGCAGCTCGCGCCAGCTGGCGATGGCCGCCAGCGTGCGCCTGTCGTCCTTCTCGATCCAGGCGCCGGTGGAGACGCCGATCAGCGTGCCGGGGCAGGCGCGGCGCAGCGCCGCTACAGTTCGGTCCATCGCTTCCGGGGCGAGGCTTTCCTGACGGTCGGCGCCGCGCGCATGCACATGCAGCTCGACCGCGCCCGCCGCGATCGAAGCCGCGCCGTCGCGCGCCATGGCGTCCGGGTCGAGCGGCAGGGCCGGATGGAAATCGGCGGGACGCGCGCCGTTGATGCAGGCCTGGACGATCATGTGAGGCAAATCCAGCTTCAGCCTGTGTTCATTCTAATTGCGAAGCCTTGAAAACGGAACGGGGCGGTCATTGCCGACTGAAGCAGGGCCTGCGGCGCACTGCACAGGGGTATTGCGGCGAAACGCTTGAACGGGATGTAAGCATGATGTATACATATTGTCTATGAGTAAGCGACGCGAAACCGAGGCTTCTGTCTTGGGCGGTCATGCCGACGCAGCACAGGACATCGTCTACCGCTGGCTGAAGCAGCATGTGCTCACTTTGCCCAGCCAGGAAGGGACGTTCCTGACAGAGGCGGAGGTCTGCCGCGGCACGGGAACGTCGCGGACGCCTGTGCGCGAAGCGCTTTTGCGGCTCGAAGCCGACGGGTTGCTGCGGATCGTGCCCAAAAAGGGCGCCTATGTGCCCCCCATCACAGAGGCTGACATCGAAGCGGTCATGCAGGCGCGTGGCCTGGTCGAGGAGTGGTGCTCCCGCCGCGCCGCGAGTTTCGGCGAGATGCTTGCCGCCGAGCTGGACCGTCTGATTGCCGAGCAGGTGGAACTGCGGCAGGATCCGGTTGCCTTCATCGAATGCGACCGGGAATTTCATCGCACCATCGTGCGCGCGGCCGGCAACCCGGTGCTCGCCGATTTCTATGAGAGCTTGCGAGACCGCCAGTTGCGCATGGGTGTGCATGTAATGACCATTTCCGGCGGGCGAGGCGAGAGCGTTCTTGCCGAGCACGCCGCGATTGTTGAGGGAATACGCCGCGGCGACCCCGAACAGGCAGCCGCGGCAGTCGCCGAGCATCTAGCATGTACGTTGGTCGCGTTGCGGCTGCCGTTTTCGGCCGGATGGGCCGCCCGAGCGCAGGTGGCGACCGCAGGGCTTATCAACAGGAATAACGGCAGGCTGCGAGTGACTTGATCTGATGACTTGACGGACGGCGTCGAAAGGGGCGGGCGTGACCATCGAGCGGGAAACGGTTTTCGACTTGCATGCGTTCCGGCAGGCTCTGGGGCAGTTCCCGACCGGCGTGTGCGTGGTCACCTGCCTAGCCGATGGCGTACGGCTCGGCATGACCATGAGCTCGTTCAACTCGTTGTCTCTCGAACCGCCGCTCGTCCTCTTCAGCATCGATCGCAAGGCAGTCAGCCTGCCGCTTTGGGAGAGGGCCGACGGTTACGCGGTCAATGTTCTCTCCGAAAACCAGAAGGACATTTCCAACCGCTTCGCGCGGTCGCTGTCCAACAAATGGGTGGGTGTGCGCTTCGAGCAGGCCGGCTCCGGCGCCCCGTTGCTGCCCGGCGCCGCGGCGTTGTTCGATTGCGAGCCATGGGCCAGGCATGAAGCCGGCGACCATGTCCTGTTCATCGCGAGGGTCAGGCAGTTCCGGTCTTTCGGTGACCGCCGGCCACTGGTTTTCAGCAAGGGACGTTACGCGGCGCTGCAGCCGGGCGAGACTTTGGCGCCGCTCTGGCCACTCGACATCCATTATTGACTTCTTGGCACGATTGGAGGGCAAGATGATCAAGACCGGCGCGCAGCATATCGAGATGCTAAGGGACGGCAGGCAGGTCTACGTCAACGGGCAGGCGGTCGGCGACGTCACCGTCCATCCAGCCTTCCGCCGGACCATCCGGTCGGTGGGCTCCCTTTACGATTTCCAGGCACGGCCCGACAACCGGGAACTGATGACATTCGAGGTTCCCGAGGGCGGCGGCCGTGCCAATCGCATCTGGCAGCTGCCGCGCAGCCATGCTGAGCTTGTCGAGCGGCGTAGGGCGCTGGAAGCCTGGACGGAGCTTCACTACGGCTTTCTCGGCCGCGCCCCCGACCACGTTGCTTCCTGCATTTGCGGCATGTTCATGGGCATCGAAGTTTTCGAAGCCTACGACAAGGTCCGCGCCGGCGCGCTTTCCGAATATTACCGCTTCGCCAGGGACAATGAACTCTACCTCACTTATGCCATCCTCAATCCGCAGGCGGATCGTTCGAAGCCGGCGAGCGAACAGCAGGATCGCTTCCTCACTGCGGGCGTCGTCGACCAGGATGCAGGCGGCCTGACCATCCGCGGCGCCAAGATGCTGGCGACGGGCGGCATCATGGCGAACGAGGTGTTGATCACATGCATCCAGCCATTGCGTGAAGGCGACGAACCCTATGCGGTCTCCTTCGCGGTGCCGATGAATGCCGGCGGGCTGGAGATCCTGTCACGAAAGTCCTATGAGGAAAGCGCTGTCAACGTCTTCGACAATCCGCTCGCCAGCCGCTTCGACGAGAACGACGCGGTGCTTTACTTCGACGATGTGAAAGTTCCCTGGGACCGCGTCTTCATCAACCAGGACGTCGCTATGTGCCAGCGGCAGTTCCATGCCACCCCGGCACACGTCTTCCAGAACTATCAGGCGCAGATCCGTTTGATGGTGAAGATGCGTTTTCTCACCGGCATCGCTCGGCGCATCGCCGAGACGAACGGCGTCATCGGCTTTCCGCAGGTGCGCGAGGCACTGGGCCAGCTTGCCGCGCAGAACGCCGTGGTCGACGCGCTGGTGCACGCCATGGAAGTGAAAGGCCAGATACGTGGCGCATATTTCGTGCCGGATGCCCATACGCTCTATTCCGCCCAGGTGCTGACGCAGCAGCTCTACTGCGAGGTGATCGCCGCTTTGCGCGACCTGGCGGGTGGCGGGCTGATCATGCTGCCGTCCTCGGCCCAGGATTTCGCCGATCCCCATCTGCGCGGGCTAATCGAAAAGACGCAGCAGTCGCCGGTCACCTCGTCAGAGGGGCGGGTAAAGTTCTTCAAGCTGGCCTGGGATGCGGTCGGCTCGGAATTCGCCTCGCGCCACACCCAGTACGAAATGTTCTATGCTGGCGCCAGCTTCGTCACCAAGGGGCACAGCTTCCGCACCTTCGACTGGGACCGCTGCACGCAGCTCGTCGACCACATGCTGGACAGCTACTCCCTGGATGATGGAGCCGGTCGCGGCGCCTTGGATGCTGCTTGAGGTTCGCCGTGCCTATCCACAAGGAACACAAGGAATTCCACGCTGTCGAAATGGCGGGCGAGGATTGGCATAGGCCGCCCGGCTATCCGCCCGGCATCGAACAGAAGATTCTCGCCGGCTACCTCGATGAAGCAGGCAAGACGGGCAGCCGGACGCGGCTGCTCCGGTTCCTGCCTGGCGCCTTCACCTCGGTGCCGTTTGTGCACGAATACTGGGAAGAGGTTTATCTGCTTTCCGGCGATCTCATCGTCGGCGCGGCGTCACCCAAAGAGCCGGCGCAGAGTTTTGCTCCCAACACCTATGCCTGCCGTCCACCAGGTGTCTATCATGGCCCCTTTCGATCGCAGACGGGATGCCTTTTGCTGGAGCTTCACTACTACGAGACGTGATGCCGATTGTCGTTTTTGCAGGGTGCGTGAGGTAGCGCCGCTGAAAGCTCCTCAGGCCAGATGCTCCGCGCGCAGTTTCTCTTTCATCCGCGCCAGTGCCGGCTCGCCCCCGGCCGCGAGCTCCCTGGCGATCCGGGCGAGATCACCGTCCGCCCTACGATATTTGCTCCCCCAGGCGCCCAGCGTCGCCAGCACCGGTAGAAGGTCGATGCCGGCCTCGGTCAGCCGGTAGATCGCCTTCAGCCCGTGAGATGGATCTTCGCTGCGGGTGAGGATGCCTTCGTCCTGCAGCGTCTGCAGCCGTTCGGCCAGCGTGCGCGACGAGATGCCTTCGTCCGACTGCAGGAACTCGCGAAAATGCCTTTTCCCGGCGAAGACCATGTCGCGGATGATGAGCAGCGTCCAGCGGTCACCGATAAGCTCGAGCGAGAGGCTGATCGGGCAGCCGGATCTTTCCCTGGTCGACATGGATTTATGGTTCCATTTTTAAATCACTTTACTATTGACACCATTCTCCTTATACGTCAAACGGTTCCGAAAGTAAATCGATTGTGCTCGACAAATCGCTTGAGGAGGACCGCGCGATGAAAAAGCTGATCCTGCAGATGCAGATGTCGGTCGACGGCTTCGTCGGCGCCGATGAGGACCGTCGCTGGCAGCTCTGGGAATGGGGCGGCGACAGCGCCTGGGACGAGGAGCTTAAACAGGACTTCAACGCCGTCTTCACGACCATCGACACCATCCTCTTGAGCCGCAAGATGGCTGAGGAGGGCTATCTCAACCACTGGGGCAGGGCGGCAAGGAAATACCCAAGGGACCGCTTCTATGCCTTTGCCCAGCGCATCGTCGAAGCTGAGAAGGTGGTGGCGAGCGACAAGCTCCAGGCTTCGCGCTGGGAGCGCACGCGGGTCGTGAGCGGCGACCTGCCGCGCGAGGTGAACGCGTTGAAGGCGGGCGAGGGCGGCAACATCGCCGTGTTCGGCGGCGCCGGCTTTGCCGCGGCGCTGGTCTCGGCCGGTCTGGTCGACGAGTTCCAGCTCTTCATCAACCCGGCGGTACTGGGCAGCGGCCGCCGCATCTTCGACCAGGGCGGCTTCGCCAGGCTGAAGCTCATCGGCTCGAAAGCCTATGCCTGCGGCATGGTGGTGAACCGCTATGCGCCGGCTGGATGAGTGACCTGAATCAATCTGGCAGCGCGCCGTCTCAACCGCTTGTTCGCTTGCGCTTTTCCGGGAGGAAAGGGGAACTGTCCGGGATCCACCTTACTGGCCTTGACGAGATGCCAGCACATTGATTTTCCGGCATCCCGCTTCATCATTGGCCGCGGCCGCGAGCCGCAGGGCGTCATGCGACGTCAGGCCAATGAGTACGCGGCCGCCAAATTCGGCGGGCCCCTCATTGGCCGTATCAAACACCGTCCAACTGTCGGTCGGATCCCGTAACGCGACGAATCTCATCCGAGACTCCATCCATGAAGAGCCTCTAATATAGAAGGCGTTTCATGGCGCTCCTATGATCTAGCCCACATACGCTTTTGTCCGATTCGGTACCGGACGGCAAATCCGCACCATGCGCTTGGGCAACGCAGCGCCGTCACTGCCCCGCCTGGTCGGCGTCGGTCAGCGTGCCGAGGAAGGCGACGATGTCGTCGATCTCAGCGTCGGTCAGCGCCGGCCGGTCGCCGGGTCTCTTGCCGTTGAAGGGCGGGTCGGTGTTGAGGTTTCCCCAGTAAGCTTTTGGCAGGTCGTCGAATTTGTTGACGGTGCCGTCGGCATTTTTCGGATACCAGCGGCCTGGGTCGCTGTCGCGGCTGGCGTAGAAGGCGACCGCCTCGCGCAGCGTGTGGAAATAGCCGTTGTGGAAGAAGCTCTTGCGCAGCGCCACGTTGCGCAGCGTCGGCGTCTTGAACAGGCCGCAATATTCAGCCCGGCCCTTGAAGTCGGCGCGCAGCGGGCCGCACAGGCCGAGATCGAAATAGTTGGGATCGGCATTTGCCGGGATCGCCGGGTTGCGCGGCACGGCAATGGCGATCAATCCGAAATCGGTGAACTGCGGCGGCTCGCCGTCGTTCGCCGGTTCGCTCAAATGGCAGCTTGCGCAATTGCCCTTGTTCTCGTCTTCGAACAGCGCGCGGCCGTGCAGCTCCTGCGCGGTCAAGGTCGCCTTGCCGGCGAGGAAGGCGTCGTAGCGGCTGGAATAGGGATAGAAATCGGCGCTGCTCTGCTCGAAGGTGCCGAGCGCTTCCACCGCCGCGTCGAAGGCCTCGGACGGATGCTCGAACACGTCCGCGCCGAAGGCCGCCTTGAAGGCATCGGCATAGGGCGCCTTGCGCAAAGCGGCGACCACGGCCCCTTCATCCTTGTTGCCCATCTCGAAGGGCGAGAGCAGCGGGATCCTCGCCTGGTCCTTGCCGTGGTCGGCGCGTCCGTCCCAGGTCAGTCCGCCGGTCGGGCCGTTGTCGACGCTCTCGTCGCCCTCGTCCTCGGAATCATAGAAATGCTCGGTGAAGGCGGGCGCCGCCTGCAGGTAGCGCAGCGACGGCACGGCGCGCAGGCCCGGCTGGTCGAGGCTCGGCCCGCCCATCTCGCCCGGCGCGGCCGATGCCGGGCCGAAGGCATGGTTGGGGTCGTGGCAGGACGAGCAGGCCTGCCTGCCCGACGCCGACAGCGACGGATCGAAAAACATTTTTCGCCCGAGCGCCGTCAGTGCCTCGGCGCGCGCGAAGGCTTCCGCGCGAGACATCGGACCCGGGCGGGTACTGCCCGCCGGCAGGCTGTCGGCCGGCCACAAGGTGATGGTGGAGGCAAGCGTCGCGACCGCGGCGGATTTCCATCGTGTCATGACGCTCAATCCCGTTTGCCGTTGGCGCAGGCGCGCATTGCCACGGATTGTTGACTGGCCGAACCAAATTGCCAAGCTGGAACACGGCTTGTCCGAACGCTTCGCGGACTTTTGCCATCACAAGAGGAAAGCGGGAGCCTGCGCCGGCGATGAACGGCAGCGCCCTCGGCGATTGCCGAGATGAATTCCCGTCCGCTATCTATGGCCATCAGATCGGACGAAGGACATTCGATGAGCGAGCTAAGGATCAGAACGCGTGCGACCGGCGCTTTGGCCGTCCTGCCGCCGGGAGGCCTGCCGGCGGTGACGACGCCGACCGGCGGCACGGTCGACGTCGTGACTTCGGTGAGCGCGCCGGGCTTCAACCCGCTCGACCTGCTCTATGCCTCCTTGGCCGCCTGCATGGTGCTCAGTGCCCGGATCGCGGCAACCCGCCTCGGCGTCGCCGACCGGCTTGGCGAGGTGAGGGCGGAGGTCAGCGGCGAAAAGGCGAATGACGAGCCGTCGCGGGTCGAAAAATTCAACATCAGGCTGGAGATCGCCGGCGATCTCGATGCGGCCACCAGGCAGCGCATCGTCGGGGATGCCGAAAATATCTGCACCGTCTCCAACACGCTGCGCTGCGCGCCAGCACTTCACGCGACGCTGGGGTGAGGGGCATCCCATGGCGCATCTCTCCCCGATCGACTACGCGACGGCTTCGGCTGAAATCCGCGCCGAGCATGACCGGGAACTCGCCTTGCGCGGCCGTATGACCAACATGAAGCGCATCCTGCTCAATTCGCCGGCGGCGCACCGCATCTACGCCGAATGGTTCACTTTGCGTGATCTTCTCAGACCCACGCTCGACGACCGCGCAATCTGGCTGTTCTCGAAGGCGATCTCCGAGACAATGCGCGCCGAAATACCGGTCACCTTCTTCCGCCGGGCGCTGATCGATTCCGGCCTCGACCCCGAAACGATCGTGCCCACAGCCGACGAGGCGCTGCTGATCGGCTTCGGCAAGGCCGTCGGGGCCGGCGCCAATGCCGTTCCGGACGAGATTTGGACGGCACTCAAGGCGCGCTATGACCAGACGCTGCTCGTCAACGTCACCGCCTTCGCCGGCATCATGGTCGCGACGTGTGTGTTCACCAATGCGGTGAAGGTGGAGCTTGATCCGGAGCTGGAGAGGTATCGCAGAAAAGGCTGAGGTCGCGATCCCTTCGCCCCCCTCTGTCCTGCCGACATTCCGGCGATCCAGTTCTCCACCTCCGCAGGAATCGGGTGGCTCCGTTCCCACATGCGCCCCATCTTCTGAACAAGCAAGCGATGGAGCCAAACCATGACCATCCACTCCCTCAACACCAAGCGCGCAAGCCGCTCCGCCGAAGCCCGCGTCGCAGCGCAAGACTGGCGCGCTCTTGTCTCCGAGCTCAGCGCCCATGGCTCAGCCGTCGTGCCGGGCCTGCTGTCGCCCGAGGAATGCGCCGGGATCGCCGCGCTTTATCCGCGCGAGGAGCATTTCCGCAGCCATGTGGTGATGGCCCGCCATGGCTTCGGCAAGGGCGAGTACCGCTATTTCCGCTATCCGCTGCCGGATCTGATCGAGGGCCTGCGCACCGCGCTCTATCCGCATCTCGCGAGCGTCGCCAACGACTGGAACGAGAAGATGGGCGTGGCGCAGCGCTATCCCGCCGACCATGCCGCTTTCCTCAAGCGCTGCCACGACGAGGGCCAGACCAAGCCGACGCCGCTGCTCTTGCAATACGGCCCCGGCGACTTCAACTGCCTGCATCAGGACCTCTACGGCGCGCTCGCCTTTCCGCTGCAGGTGGCGATCCTGCTATCCGGACCCGGCGAGGATTTTACCGGCGGCGAATTCGTGCTCACGGAACAGCGCCCGCGCATGCAGAGCCGCGCCGAAGTGGTGCCGCTGAGAAAAGGCGACGCGGTGATCTTCGCAGTCCACAACCGCCCGGTCGAGGGTTCGCGCGGTTATTATCGCGTCAACCTGCGCCACGGCGTCAGCCGCCTGCGCTCAGGGCGGCGGCATACGGTGGGCATCATTTTCCACGACGCGAAGTAGGGCGCAGCTGATCTCCCCCCTCGAGGGGGAGATGTCGCCAAAGGCGACAGAGGGGGTCGCCTCGCGTGAAGCGCCGACGCCTTCCGCGACGAAAGAGGAGGTCGGCACTCTATGTGAGACGACCCCCTCTGTCCTGCCGGACATCTCCCCCTCAAGGGGGGAGATCACCTCATCTGCGGCGTTTGCGCTCTTCCCTCCGCGGCTTCCTTCGCGTACACGCCCGGGCAAATCCCGCCACCTCAGCGCATTTACCCGGACCGCCCCATGATCCGTCTCGAAAGCATCGGCAAGCAAAACGGCCGACAGATCGTCTTCATCGAAGCCTCGGCCGCCTTGCTGAAAGGCGAGAAGATCGGGCTTGTCGGCCCGAACGGCGCCGGCAAGACGACGCTGTTCCGCATGATCATCGGGCAGGAGCAGCCTGACGAGGGTCAAGTCTCGGTCGATCGCGGCGTCACCATCGGCTATTTCAGCCAGGATGTCGGCGACATGGGAGGAATGAGTGCGGTGGCGGAAGTGATGGAAGGCGCTGGGCCGGTGAGCGCGGTGGCCGCCGAAATGCGCGAGCTCGAGCACGCCATGGGCGATCCCGATCGCGCCGACGAGATGGATCAAATCATCGAGCGCTACGGCGAATTGCAGCACCGCTTCGAGGAACTCGACGGCTATGCGCTGGACGGCCGCGCGCGGGAAGTGCTGGACGGTTTGGGTTTCAGCCAAGAGATGATGGACGGCGACGTCGCAAAACTCTCCGGCGGCTGGAAGATGCGCGTCGCGCTGGCCCGCATCCTCCTGATGCGGCCGGATGTCATGCTGCTCGACGAGCCGAGCAACCATCTCGACCTCGAAAGCCTGATCTGGCTGGAGAAATTCCTGAAGGATTACGACGGCGCGCTGCTGATGACCTCGCACGACCGCGAGTTCATGAACCGCATCGTCTCCAAGGTCATCGAGATCGACGCCGGCGCGCTCACCTCCTATTCCGGCAATTACGAGTTCTACCAGGAGCAGCGGGCGCTGGCCGACAAGCAGCTGCAGGCGCAGTTCGAGCGCCAGCAGGCGATGCTGGCCAAGGAGATCGCCTTCATCGAGCGTTTTAAGGCGCGCGCTTCTCACGCTGCCCAGGTGCAGAGCCGGGTGAAGAAGCTCGACAAGATCGACCGCGTCGAGCCGCCGAAGCGCCGCCAGACGGTCGCCTTCGAGTTCCAGCCGGCGCCGCGCTGCGGCGAGGACGTGGCGACGCTGAAGAATATTCACAAGAGCTATGGCAGCCGCTCGATCTATTCGGGCCTCGATTTCCAGATCCGCCGCCGCGAACGCTGGTGCGTGATGGGCGTCAACGGCGCCGGCAAGTCGACGCTTTTGAAGCTGGTCGCCGGCGCCTCAGAGCCGGACGAGGGGACCGTGGCGCGCGGCCCGAGCGTCAAGATGGGTTATTTCGCCCAGCACGCCATGGAACTCTTGGAGGGCGAGCGCACCGTCTTCCAGACGCTGGAGGATAATTTCCCGCAGGCCGGCCAGGCGCCGCTGCGCGCTTTGGCCGGCTGCTTCGGCTTCTCCGGCGACGAGATCGAGAAGAAGTGCCGCGTGCTCTCAGGCGGCGAGAAGGCCAGGCTGGTGATGGCGCTGATGCTGTTCGATCCGCCCAACCTCCTGGTGCTCGACGAGCCGACCAACCACCTCGACATGGCGACCAAGCAAATGCTGATCGAGGCGCTGGCGCAATATGAGGGCACCATGCTCTTCGTCTCGCACGACCGCCATTTCCTGGCGGCACTTTCGAACCGCGTCCTGGAGCTCACCCCCGACGGCATCCACACCTATGGCGGCGGCTATACGGAATATGTCGCGAGGACCGGGCAGGAGGCGCCGGGGCTGAGGGGGTAGGGGCGGCTTAGAAGTGAGGCGGCCTCTGCTGTGGGCCGACACCCTCCGGTCGTCATCCTCGGGCTTGACCCGAGGATCCATGCCGTGACCTCTGCCGAAGAGTGCAGCGGCGCAGAATTCTGTAACCGTTGCAACGCTTTAGCGTCACGGCATGGATCCTAGGGTCTTCGCGCGTCGCTTTGCTCCTTGCTACGCCCTAGGATGACGAAGGCAAGGGGCTGTGCGTCTCTCTACTGGCTATCGCCAGCGCGCTTATCACCCCTTCGCCAACCCGCGCTCGATCAGCCGGGCAAGCCGCGCCGAAAACGCCCTGGCGTCGGCTGGCTTGTCGCCGTCGAGCACGCGCGCCTCGTCGTAAAGCAGATGCGCGGCATCTTCCTTGAACGCCTTTTCGTCGTCGCCGAGCTTCGCCAGCGCCGCCACGCGCTCATGGCGCGGGTTGATCTCGAGGATCGGCTTCGCCGCCTTGTCGAGACGGCCGGCGGCGTTGAGCAGACGCTCGAACTGGCGGTCGGGGCCATGCTCGGGCGCGACCAGGCAGACGGCGCTCTCGGTCAGGCGGTCGGAGGCTTTCACGTCCGAGACCTCGTCTCCGAGCGTTGATTTCACGAAGGCGAGGAAGTCGTCGATCTCCGGCGTCGCCGTTGTTTCCGGCTTAGCCGCAGTGTCGAGCAGCGGGATCTCCGAAAGGTCGGCCGCGCCCTGCGTCACCGACTTGAACGGCTTGCCGTCGAATTCCGGCGCCATCGTCGTCCAGAAACTGTCGACCGGGTCGGTCAGGAGCAGTACCTCGATGCCGCGCGCCCGAAATCCTTCGAGCTGCGGCGAGGCTTCGAGCCGGGCGCGGTCGTCGCCGGCCATGAAGAAGATCGCCTTCTGCCCGTCCTTCATCGCCGCGATATAGTCGGCAAGGCTGCGCAGGGTTTCGCCGGAAGCGGTCGAGCGGAAGCGGGCGAGCTTCAAAAGCTGCTCGCGCCGCTCGTAATCCTCATAGAGGCCTTCCTTGAGCACGACGCCGAAATTCTCCCAGATCCTGGCGTAGGCCTCGGCATCGTTGTCGGCTAACTTGGCGAGGTCGCCGAGCACGCGGTTGGTCACGCCCTTGCGGATCGCGGCTAGCAGCGGGCTCTCCTGGATCATCTCGCGCGAGACGTTGAGCGGCAGGTCGGCGGAATCGACCAGGCCGCGCACGAAGCGCAGGTAGCGCGGCAGGACATCGGCGTCGTCGGTGATGAAGACGCGCCGCACATAGAGCTTCATGCGCCCCTTGCGGTCCTGGTCGAAGAGATCGAAGGGGCGCGATCCGGGCACGAAGGCAAGCACGCTGTATTCCTGCCGGCCTTCGGCGCGGAAGTGGATCGTAGCGGCCGGCTCGTCATACTGGCCGGCGACGCTGCGGTAGAAGTCGGTGTATTCCTCGGGCTTGATCTCGCTCTTTTGCCGCACCCACAGCGCCGTGCCGTCGGCGATGTCGCGCGGCTCTGCGCCAGGCTTTTCGACCAGCGCGATCGGCACCGGCACATGGCCAGACTGCGACTTTGCCAGTCCCTCCAGCCGGTAAGGCGTGGTGTAGGAGGTCGCGTCCTCCATCAGATGTAGCACGACGCGCGTGCCGCGCTTCGGCGAGGCGGCAAGCGGCACCGGCGCGATCTCGTAGGTGCCCTTGCCGTCGGACGACCAGCGCCAGGCTTCCTCGCTGCCGGCCTGGCGGCTGATGACGTCGACATGATCGGCCACCATGAAGGCGGAGTAGAAGCCGACACCGAACTGGCCGATGAGCTGCGAATCTTCCGTTGCCTTGCCGGCCTCGACGCGTTCGATGAAGGCGCGCGTGCCGGAGCGGGCGATGGTGCCCAGTGCTTCTGCCATCTCGTCGCGTCCCATGCCGATGCCGTTGTCCTCGACGCTGAGTTGCTTGTTATCGGGATCGGCTGAAATGGTGATGCGCGGCTTTGCGTCCTCGCCCAGCAATTCGGGGCGGGTGATCGCCTCGAAACGCAGCTTCTCGCAAGCATCCGCGGCGTTGGAGATCAACTCGCGCAGGAAGACGTCCCGGTCCGAATAGACCGAATGCACCATCATGTGCAGCAGCCGCGAGACGTCTGCCTCGAATGTCCTTGTTTCCGTCGTCTTCGTATCCGTCATCTGAACTTTCCCACGTCTCTGCTCCCCCCGTCGCGCCAGGCGCGTTCAGGCTTCCATCCTTCGATAATTTTCAATTGTGCCGGCGGCGCCCGGCTGGGACCGCCCTCGGCACGACAATATCGTGACGAGACGCGAAGGCAACAAGAGGTTGGTTGCGGCGGGTGAAGGGCCGCCGCTTTCTTGCTTACCCAATCGCTATCGGTTTGAGGGCGCTCGCGAGGTCAAAAAGGCACTTGCCGCGCTTGGCAGAGGTGACGCTGGCGGAACGTCGCGCAAGCCTCTGGAAACCCGCGATAACCTTAATTTCTTCCTTCTTTTGGTCAGGCTTCCCGAGCGGCACGTAAAGGGATAAATTAGTAATTCGTTAAGTAATACGGCGGGTGTGAGCGTAAGAGGTGTGCCGTTATGAATTTCAAATCCCTGATCAAGCGGGCCGAGGACGTAGACAAGGAATTTCAGGAGCTCCAATCGGATCTGGCGGAGGCTTTCGAGGAATGTCTTGCGGCTGACGAACAGACGTCCCTGGAGGACGATGCGCCCGCCGAGGTGGCGGCAAGCGGCGAGGATCCGCCACAGGGAGCCCAACCCGATCCGGCCCCATCGCGACTGACGCCGCACACCCAGACGCGGCTGGCCGCCCTGGAAGCCGTCGCCGGGCTTTTCCGCGACGGACAGGGCCATCTCGAGGAGATCGAGACGAGGCTGGCCGAGATTGCCACCGCGCACCAGATGACGCGCGATATCCTGAATGTTCTGCATCGCGATGCGCTGCGCGCCAATGAGCTGGAGCTCGCGAACGCGGCTCTGAGCGCCGAACACAAGACCATGTCGGAACAACTGCTCGATGCCGCCAGGAAGCAGCGCGAGCGCGACGGAGCGGCAGAGGCCTGGCAACAGCGCGAGGCGAGCCTTGTCCAGGACCGGGAGTCGCTGCGCGAGGCGCTTGCGGCGGTGCGGCTCGAGATGGTCGAGATGGGCAATGAGAGCGCCAGGCGCGAGGCGGAGTTCGGCGAGATCGTCAAGACGCTGACGGCCAAGACCGTCGAGGCCGACAGGCGCGCCGCCGAGAACAAGCTGCTGCGCGAAAAGCAGGTCGGCCTCTCGGTCGACCTGGAGCAGGCGCAAAAGCGCGAGGCGGAAGCCCGGCACAAGTTCGACGAGTTCTCGGCGACCCACGCCAACGAAACCGCGCATATCGCCGAACTGCTGGCCCAACTCGGCAGCCACGAGAAGGAGGAGGCCCGGCTGCAGAAGTCGCTGGAGACGACGCAGACCAGGCTTGCCGAAACAGCCGAGGCGGCCCGCATCGCCGAAAGCGACGGCGCGGCCGAGTTGGCGCGGAGCCAGGCGGAGCTGCGTGGCCTGCGCTCCGAGATCCAGGAGCTGCAATCGCGGCTGGAGCAGGCCTCGAACGACAAGACCGAAGCCTTTGCCGAGACGACAAGGCTCAAGGCGCAGTTGAACGATGCCGTGACCGAGCGGCAGATCGCGGAGGAAAGGCTTGCCGTTCTCAGGAACGAGAGCGAAGTCGACAAGAAGAACCTGTCGGTGGCCAGCACCAACCTCTCGCAGCTTTCGCTGCAGCAGGCGTCCGAGCAGATCCAGCTCGATATCCAGAAACAGGAATGCGAGGACCTGCGCGCCGAGATCGTGGCGCTCAATGCCCGCATCCAGGAGCTGCTGCCTTACGAGCGGCTGCACAGGGTGACGGATGCGAGATCGCGCAAGGACGTCGCGCCCGTGACCAACGGGATCATCGCGGAGGCCGCGCGCCCGACCGCGCGGCGCAACAGCCGACGCAACATGCGCGCCAACGCAGGCTAGGCAATTGGCGGAGAATGTGGAGGGGTTTCCGCTCGGATCCCGTAAAAGCTAAGAGTTGGAGCGGCTGAGCGGTTTCACCGAGCCGCTCCAAACACTTGACCAGATCAGTCGAGTCCGGCGACCCGCAGCCCCTCGATATAGCGCGCCCGATCTTTTTGGTTGACGATCGGGTGGTACTTTTCGACCCACTCAACGGATACGGAAGGATGCAGGCGCCTTACTTGGGCCAGCGCCTCGGTTGCGGCGTCGCGGTCGCCCGCCATGCCTGCCGAGGCCGCGAATGTCCGCCAGGCCATCCCGAAATTCGGCCTAAGATCCACCGCCCGCCGCTCGAACTCGGCTGCCTCGGCATAGCGTCCGGCCATGAAGTGGCAGAGCCCGGTGACGGAAAGGCTGCCGGCTTGGGTGAAATCGCGTGGGCTGAGCCGGTCAGCCAGCGCCACATGGTGCAGGCCATCGTCCGGCATGCCCGCATAAGCATAGGTCGATCCAAGGATCAGATGCGCATAGGCGAGGCTTGGATTGAGAAAGATCGCCTCAGACAAGGCTTTCACGGCCTGCTCGAAACGGCGCGAGCCCATATGCACAAAGCCGATGGCGAAGTGCGTCCAGGGGTCTTGCGGGTCGCTGCGGATGGCCCGTTGCGCCATATCGTGGGCCGTCGGTAAGGCCGCTTCGGCATCGGCCAGTCCAAGCATAGCCTTTGCGGCCAAGGCCCAAGCAAGCAGACAGTTAGCGCGCGGATAATTGGGGTCGATATCGATGGCCTTCTTGAGCAACCGCTCGGCGATTTCGAAATCCGGCAAAGAGGCCCAAGTCCAGACATAGGGCATCGCCTTCATCACGAACCCCCAGGCGTCGAGATTCCCGGGCGACCGGATCTGGAAACGCTCCTGTTCGGCCACGTAGAGCCTGGGTTCGATGGCGCCAATCACACTTTCGGCGATCTCATCCTGCAGCGCGAAGAAATCTGCGATCTCGGCATCGTAGCGTTCGGCCCAGATCTGGCGGCCATTGTCGGCGTCGCTCACCCTGGCGTTGATGCGTAGCCGCTGCCCCGAGCGCCGCACGCTTCCTTCGAGCACATAGCGCACACCGAGTTCGCGGCCGATCTGCTTTACGTCGACCGGTTTGCCGCCGTAGGTGAAGGATGAGTTGCGGGCCGAGACAAAGAGCCAGCGCAGCCGCGCAAGCCGGGTGATGATGTCTTCCGCGAGGCCATCGCCGAAATATTGCTGTTCGGCGTCGTCACTCAAATTGGCAAAGGGCAGCACGGCAATCGAGGGACCGGCCTCGGCGCCGTCCGATGGAGCCGCGGCAGTGTCGAGGCAATCCACCATGCCACCGAAACGATAGCCGATCCGGGGGATGGTCGCGATCCACTCCGCGTCGTCAGGTCCAGGCCCAAGCAGCTTGCGGAGCAACGCAATCTGGACTGAGAGATTGCTTTCCTCGACCACCGCGTGCGGCCATGCCGCGTCCATCAGTTCCGCCTTGGACAGCACTTCCCCCGGCCGTTTCACGAGCGCCGTCAAGAGCAGCACGCCACGATAGCCGACGGGAACGGGCATGCCTTGCCGGATCAGCGTTCCCGCCTCCGGGTTGAGCTCGAACTGGCCGAAGGCGAACCGCTTCCCCAACATGGCGCAAACTACCATCTTTTTGGAGCTTTTCGGAACTATTCGGCCGTGCGCCGGGGACGACATCGGGCATTCGGCTCATCCTGTCACCGCGTCTAGAGACAGGAGCGCCGAAAATGTCTGCAGTTACTTTGGACCATATCGAATTCGAGACGGAGACCAGCCACGCGGTTCCTGAACGCAGGTCCGGTCCGCGCGAGGAAGAATTCCGCTCCGCTCTCGAACGCTATATGGCAGACTACATCGCCTGCCAGAAGCGCTGCGCTGAAGCCAGGAATGCCCTCTCACGGCGTGAGGACGTTTGATCCGAGCCGCCTGCCTGCCAATGGTCGGGAAAGTTATGGGAAATCGGCCATTTCTTCGCGTCTTCGCGCCTCGGCCCCCAGGCCATATAGCGCGCATGCCCCCTGTGTCGAGTTGGGATGGCGACAGCGAGATTTCATGTGCGAGTGGCGGGGCTGACGACAGCCCCCACCCGGTGTCTACGAACGTGGCCTATTCAAGTAGATCGGGTTGCTGCCTCAGGATGCGATCGCCGAGCGGTTGGCATTGAAACCAGCCGGCCCGAGGCGTGCCATTCACTGCGCGGGCGGCACGGGCATTTTCGGGATCGACCTGCAACGGCGTTCCTACACTTTCGGCGAGGAACTGCCCCTGACAGCACCGCTCCATCGAAATGAACCACCATACGGCCTCGTCGACGGTCTGACCGACTGTGAGCAAACCGTGGTTGCGCAGGATTGCCCCCTTGTGGTCACCGAGGCACTCGGCGATCCGAGCCGCCTCGCTTGCTTCGGTGATCAGCACCCGTGTGTCATCGAAGAACACGTGATCCTCATAGAATGCGCAGGCGTCCTGCGTTATGGGGTCGAGCAATCGACCCACCGCCGACCACGCCTTGCCATAGATTGAGTGAGCGTGCGCGGCTGCGACAACCTCCGGCCGCGCCGTATGGATCTGATGATGGATGGCGAACGCGGCCACATTGACTGGCATCGTGCCCTCTACCACGGAGCCTGCGCTGTCAACCCGGATGAGATCCGAGACAGTGATGTGCGCGAAATGCATCCCGAACGGATTGACCCAGAATGTGTCCGTGAATTCGGGATCACGGGCAGTGATGTGCCCGGCAACGCCTTCGCTGAACCCCAGCGCCGCGAAAATGCGGAAGCCGACAGCCAGCCGCTCCTTTCGGTATTGCCGCTCCTGCTCGAGGTCCTCGAAGCGCGGTGGTCCTAGCCGTTTGAAAAAAGGTTCATAGGCCGCCTGCTTGCTGGCGGCCAAAATCGTTTCGGTGTCACTAGTGACAACGTCCATGGCATCCTCCCTGGGGTTGCACCGTCGGCATGACGGCAGACCTCAGATTGGGGATGGTTCGAGGCAGCGTCTCAAAGACCGCATCAATTGTTCCGAATTCTTCCGAATAGATGCGAAAACTGGTTCACGTCGCGGCCCCACGACGAGGCCGACGAGGACCTACTTGCCGGCCATGTGGTCGGCAAGCTGCTGCGCCTGAGAAAGCAGCGCCGGGAAGGCCGGGTCGCCCGGCAGCCGCTCGCCCATGCAGGCGCGATAGTCGCCATCGCCTTTTTCCCAGGCCGCATTGGCGGAATCATAGGCCTGCTGGTCTTTGAGGTCCGAGCCTTGATAGGCCTCCTGGAATTTCTGGGCGGCCGCGTCAGCCGCGGTCCACAGCGCCTCGCAGGCCGCGATCTTCGGCACGGGCGGTGACGCGGGCGCTTCGGCGATCAGGACGCGATCGCCTTTTACGACCGCAACGACGACCTGCTGGTCGTAGATCGGCCCGACGTCCTGCGTCCAGCCGCCGAGCCGCGCAATCGCCATGTCGGCGCCTTCGGGCTTCTGCAGCGAAAAGTCGAGCGTCTTGACGAAAGCGGCGTCGGCGCCGATCGCCTGGGTGTAGAAGGCATCGAGTTTCAGCGCGTCATCGAGCCCGGTGGGCAGCCTGAGGCTTTCATCGTCCTCGTCGGCCTTGGACTGCAGCCAGCGCCCGGTGAGCCCGCGCGTCGTCGCCACGATGCTCGGGCCCTCGTCGCTCTTGGCGTATCTGAGCCCGTCGAGCATGCCGAAGCCGACATCAGAGGCGCTGAGGCTTTCGAGATTGATCGTGCCGGTTGCCGGAAAATCCTTGACCGCGAGCGGGCCGAGAATGGCTGAGAGCCGTTTTTCGAGATCGGCCAGCGCCTTGGTGTTGGTCGCGTCGAGCGTTTCAACGGGAGCGTTGGCGCTTTCCTGCGCCGCTATGTCGGAAATCGCCTTGTCACGCGCGGCGATGTAGTCGTCCTCTGGCGAGGCCGCGAAAGCCACGCCGCTCGCCAGCGCGAACAGAAGCGTCCAGACCAGGCGCATGATGTAACCTCCCGCTGTCGGTCTCATTCAGAAGACATCGTGCATTTGAAGACAAGATCAGGCCAAAAAAAGACAGCGCCGCGAATCTCCCCCTTGAGGGGGAGATGGCCGCGAAGCGGTCAGAGGGGGTCGCTGCGCGTGGAGCGCCAGCGCATTTGCTCGAGAGAATCGACGTCGGCGATCTATGGGAGACGACCCCCTCTGTCGCCTTTGGCGACATCTCCCCCTCGAGGGGGGAGATCGGCGGTTTCACCCCTTCCGCTTCTCAACCTCCGCTTTCCTCAGCAAGAACCGCTGGATCTTGCCGCTCGGGGTCTTCGGCAGCTCGGCGACGAACTCGACCTCGCGCGGATAGGAATGCGCCGAGAGCCGCTTCTTCACATGCTGGGCGAGTTCCTCCGCCAGCGCTTCGCTGCCTTCGTAAGCGGGGGCCAGCACGACGAAGGCTTTGACGATCTCGGTGCGCTGCGGGTCGGGCACGCCGACCACCGCCGCCTCGTTGACCGCCGGATGCTCGATCAGCGCGCTTTCGACGTCGAACGGGCCGATGCGATAGCCGGCCGAGGTGATGACGTCGTCGGCGCGGCCGATGAAGGAGACCGAGCCGTCCGGCTCGTATTCCACAGTGTCGCCGGTGCGGTAATAGCCGCCCGATATCGCCGGCGTCTCCGCCTGATGGTAGCCGTCGAACCAGCGCAGCGGGGAATTCGCGATATCGACCGCAAGCACGCCGGGCTGGTTGGGTCCGAGCTCGTTGCCGGCCTCGTCCAGCACCACCATGCGGTAGCCGGGCATGGCGAAGCCGGCAGAGCCCGCGCGGACGATATGCGCAAGCCCGTGATGGTTGTTCACCATCATGCCGTTCTCGGTCTGGCCGTAATGGTCGTGGATGGGCGCGGCGAGATGAGCGTCGAACCAGCGGATCACCTCCGGGTTGAGCGGCTCGCCGGCGCTGCTCACCACCCGCAGCTTGCCCTTGACGCGCAGGGCCGCCTCGGGCCCTTCCGCTATCAGCAGGCGATAGGCGGTGGGCGAGCCGGCGAGGCTGGTGACGCCGAGACGCTCTATGATGTCGTAGGTGCTATTGGCGTTGAAGGCGCCTTCGTAGAAGGTGGTGGCGATGCCGAGCTGCAACGGCCCGGTGATGGCGTAGTAGAGCCCATAGGCCCAGCCGGGGTCGGCGATGTTCCAGAAGATGTCGTCGGGCCGAAGCCCGATCGCGTCGCGCATGTAAGCGCCGAAGGCGAGCAGCGCGCGAAGCGGCACCGGCACGCCCTTGGGGTGGCCCGTCGTGCCGGAGGTCGACATCATCATGAAGAGGTCGGAGCCCTTGCGCATCACCGGCTCGCAATCGGGGGAGGCGGCGGCGATTGTTGCGCGGAAATCGATGTCGCCTTCGGGCAAGGTGTCGCCGGCGCCAAGGACGGTGGCAATGCGCGGATGGTTTTCCAGTTCGTCGAGCTTGCCGCGGTTTGCGGGGTTGGTCACCACCAGCTTCGCCTTGCTGTAGCTCAGCCGATGCTCGATCGCCTTCGGGCCGAAGGCGGTGAACAGCGGCTGGTAGACCGCGCCCACGCGCCAGGCGCCGAGGATCAGAGCCACCAGTTCCGGGATGCGCGGCAGCATGCCGGCCACGACGTCGCCGGGACGGACGCCGAGGGCCTTCAGCATGTTGCCGACCCGGCCCGACATGTCGGCAAGATCGTCGAAGGAGAATTCGCGCAGGCCTCCGCCCGCCGAGATCGCGCGCAGTGCCAGCCGGTTCTCGCCCGTATAGCGGCCGCAGCATTCGACATAGGCATTGATGCCGCTCGCCGGATCGCCGTGAAGCCTGGCGATCTCATCCTCGATGCGGAAGCGCCGGACGGCATCCTCATAGCGCGGCAGCGCCGCACGCATTTCGGTCATGGCAATCCTCCCTCGGCCGCACGTCACCTCCCCATAGCGCGGGCTGGGTGGGAGATTGCCTGAAAAGATGGCGCGGGTCGATTGCGGCGAAAGTCGCGAATTTCGCAGACCAGCGATTGTTGCGCTCTACGGCGCCCCCCTCTGTCCTGCCGGACATCTCCCCCACGTGGGGGAGATTGGCAGTTCCAGCGCCGGCTCTTCCTTGCACCGTCGACGATTAGCGAAAGTCGGCGCGACGTCCGATCTCCCCGGGGGAGATGTCCGGCAGGAAAGAGGGGGCGCGAAGGAACGCAAGCTTGTCGCTTCCAGGCCTACCGCAACAAAACCATTCCAATCAGCAAGCTAAAGCCAGTTCCGGAATCAGCATCTGAGCCGCCATCGAGCAAGGCTTGGCCTCGCCGGCACCGGCCTGTACTATCGCGAGGCGAATGCGGAGAGGGGAGGCTTGCGCGTGCGGCTTGATCGGAATCTCTGTCATTTGAGGATCTGGGCCCTTGTCCTGATGGCGCTTTGGCCTCCTGCGACATCCGCAGACCCAATCTCGCCTGAGCGGATGACTGCTGCCCTGTCGAAGCTCGAAGCGCTGGCGCAAGGCGCGGTCGCGGACGGCGCCGTGCCCGGCCTCGCCATCGCAGTCGTTCACGACGACAAAGTTGTCTTCCTGAAGGGCTTCGGCCATCGCGAGGCCGGCAAGCCGGAGACCGTCGACGCCGACACGGTGTTCCAGATCGCTTCCCTCTCCAAGCCGGTCTCCGCAACGGTCGTGGCGGCGCTGGTCAGCGGCCGGGTCGTGTCCTGGGATTCGAAGATCGCCGACCTCGATCCGTCCTTCCGCCTCGCCGACCCCTATCCCACCAGCGAGCTCACCATCCGCGACCTGTTTGCGCATCGCAGCGGGCTTCCGGGCACCGCCGGAGATGATCTCGAGGGCATCGGCTATGACCGCGCCGAGATCCTGCGCCGCCTGCGCTTCGTGCCGCCTTCGTCGAGCTTTCGCGCCGGCTATTCCTACAGCAATTTCGGGCTGACCGAGGGCGCCGTCGCGGCCGCCAGACCGACAGGCAAATCCTGGGAGGAGGTCGCCGAGGAGAAGCTTTACCACCCGCTCGGGATGGCTTCGACCAGCTCGCGCCATGCGGATTTCGTCAAGCACGCCAACCGCGCCGCGCTCCATATCAAGGTCGATGGCGCCTGGGCCGCGAAGATAGAGCGCGATCCGGATGCGCAGGCGCCCGCCGGCGGCGTGAGCTCCACTGCCGGCGATCTGTCGCAATGGGTGCGCCTGGTGCTTGGCGACGGCGTCTATGCCGGCAAGCCGCTGATCGCCGCCGATGCGCTTGCCCAAACGCATGTGCCGCTGATGACACGCGGCAAGAATCCCGTTTCAGGCGGCGAATCCTTTTACGGCCTCGGCTGGAATGTCGAATTCGGCCGGCACGGCCTGAGCTGGGGGCATGCCGGCGCCTTCAGCGTCGGCGCGCGCACGCTGGTGACGATTTTCCCGAAAGAGAAGCTCGGCATCGTCATCCTTGCCAACGCCTTTCCGACCGGGGTGCCGGAGGGGCTGTCCGACAGTTTTGCGGACCTCGTCTTCGACGGCAAGGTCGAGAAGGACTGGATCGAGGCGTGGAACGGAATTTATGCCGGCCTGTTCGGTCCGGCGGTCGAGGCGGCGAAGGCCAGATTTGCCGCGCCGCCGTCACCGACGCGGCCGGCCGCATCGACCAGCGCCTATGCCGGCCGCTACGCCAACGATTTCATCGGCGACGCGGTCGTGTCGGGCGCGGGTGACGGCCTTGTGCTCAAGGTCGGGCCGGCCGGGGCGCGGTCCTATTCGCTGACGCATTTCGACGGCGATCTGTTCCTGACCTACCCCGACGCCGAGACGCCGGACAGGCCGGCGGGCGTGAGCTTTGTCGTCGGTTCCGACGGCAAGGCGTCGGCGATGACCATCGAATTCCTCGACGACAATCATATGGGCACGCTACGGCGCGTGGGGGATTAATGAGCCTGGCCGTAGCGGAGCAGCTTGAAACAATCGCTGCTGCCCGATTTCGACTGCGTCAGCATCGGTTTCGAGCGGTCGATCCATTCCTGCTGTGATTTGGCGTCGGCCTCGATCGCATCGGCCGGTGGAAGCGTCACGAAGCCGCGTCCCTTGCTGAAGAGCCAGCAGGCGCGGCCGAGAAACCGCCTGCTGCGCTGGCGCAGCAGGTCGGCGTCGTAGAGGATATCGAGCACCTCGTGCTTGATCTTCGTTTCCTTGTCCGGCTTGGCGACCGCGGCCTTGACCGGCTCGTCGCCGATCGCATCATGCAGGTCCTTATAGTCGAGGCCGAGCTGCGTCGTGGCGTATTTGATCTCGTTCTCGTCGCGCACGATGTTGAACCACAGCGTCGGATCGAGCTCATTGACGACGAAGGTGGCTTCGATGTCGCGTGACAGGTTCAGGATTTCGAAGTCTCGAACATCGACATCACGTTCGACCAGCAGGATCTTTTCGACCTGCTTGGCAAGCTCGTCTCCCCTGGCGCTGATCGCGGCGTTGCTTCCGCCGTGTTCGGGGTCGACATAGGCGCCGCCCTCGTCCAGAACCTCGTCGAACTCGCCGAGCGTTTCGATGACGGGGGCGCCGCGGGCAACGCGTGCGGCGAGTTTGGCGAGTACCTGCTGCAGCTCGGTCTCGCGCTTGCGCTGATCCTGGTAGTTTTGCTGGAAGAAGAAGATGAACAGCGAGACGCCGATGCCGATCAGGATCACGCCCAGCTGCGAAAAGATGTTGCGGTAATATTCCAGCAGCTTTTCGCGGTGGCGCACGTCGTCGCGCACGCTGTGCGCCACATGAAGATTGACGATCAGCGAAAGGATCAGCAGCCCGGCGCCGACCAGGATGAGCCCGCCGATGAGAAGGTAGCCATGGCCTGCGTTGAAATCCATTCGTGTCGCCCCCGAACCCCTGGACTATTAAGACTAATGGTATTTCGCTCAAATACCTATGGCGTGTGGAGGGGGCTTGGAGCCCACCGTGAATGCTCCGTCACACCCCCCTCTGGCCTGTCGGCCATCTCCCCCGCAAGGGGGAGATTAGCAGCTTCCGCGCCCCGCTCGTTCTGCAGCGTCGGCGGTTGGCGAAAGCCGTCGCGACATCCGATCTCCCCCCTTGCGGGGGAGATGTCCGGCAGGACAGAGGGGGTGGGCGGGAACTCGACGTGTGAGGGTCTGCGGCAACCATGGCGGTTGACCCTGCCGTCCATCCAGCCGATATCCCCGCGTAAAACCGCCCCGAGACGCAAATGACCTCAGACGCCAATCTCAAGGAAGCAACCGCGCCCGCCGTCGCCTGGCAGGACGATGTCCGCGCCGGCGTGCGGCATGTGCGCGACCTCGCCGCGCTCCCGCTGTCGCCCGCCGAGCGCGCGGCCGCGCAGGAAGCCGCCGCCGCCCACAAGGTGCGTGTGCCAAAACCCTATCTCGACCTGATCGACTGGACCGATCCCAATGACCCGATCCGCGCCCAGGTGATCCCGTCGCCGGAAGAGCTTATCGCCACCGAGGGCGAGCTCGACGACCCGATCGGCGACCATGAATTCAGCCCGGTGTCGCGGCTGACGCATCGCCACGCCGACCGCGTGCTTTTGTTCCCGACTTATCAATGCGCGGTCTATTGCCGCTTCTGTTTTCGCAAGGAGTCGCTGACGTCGATCGGCCGCGGCTATACGCGCGAAGCCTTGGAGCCGGCGCTGGCCTATATCGCCGGGCATGAGGAGATCCGCGAGGTGATCCTGACCGGCGGCGATCCGCTGTCGCTGCCAGACAAGGCGCTCGCCGAAATCCGCACCCGCATCGAGGCGATCCCGCATGTGCGGCTCTTGCGCGTCCACACCCGCGTGCCGGTGGCGCTGCCGTCGCGCATAACAGCGGGTCTTGTTGCGGCCCTGCAGGGCCGGCTGATGGTGACGGTGGTGACCCATTTCAACCACGCGCGCGAGATCACCGATGAGGCCGAGGAAGCCTGCCGGACGATGCGGCAGGCGGGTTTCGTGCTGCTCAACCAGAGCGTTCTCTTGAAGGGCGTCAACGATCGCGTCGAGGTTCTGGAAGAACTCTGCCGCGAGCTGATGTATCGGCTGGGTGTAAAACCCTATTACCTGCATCATGGCGACCTGGCGCCCGGCATGGCGCACCGCCGCACCACGATTGCCGAAGGCCAGGCGCTGGTCGCGGAACTGCGCCAGCGCCTCTCCGGCATCTGCAGCCCGGCCTATGTCATCGATTTGCCCGATGGCGGCGGCAAGGTGCCGCTGGCGGCGAGCCACATCGAGGGCTGTGAGGACGGGACGTGGCGGATTCGCGGACAGGACGGGAAGGTGAGGGCGTACCGGGAAGTGGCGGGGTAGGAAACTAACAGCGCCCTGATCCTTCGCGTCCCGCCGACGGTCTCAGGGACCAGTTGCTTCCCCCATTTGCATGGTGGCCAAGGAACTTCCATCCCGTACCCCGCATTCTATGAGCGGAGGCTGAAGGAGCGGCAGCGTGAAGGCTTTGTTGGGAATTGTCGGCGGCTTCGTGCTGACCTTGGCCGTGTTCGCCAGCGGGCTTGCCTTCGCCACCTGGCTGCTGGCCGCAAAGCCAGTGCGCCAGGCGACGCCGGCGATCGGTGTTTCCGAGCTGTGGACCAAGGATGCCCAGCCGGTCGATCCGGCGAAGCAGGGTCTCGAGCGCATTCCCGCCCAGCAGGCGGCCGGCACGCCCGCCAAGGCCGACGAGACGGCCAAGGCGGATACGGGTGCGCAGACCACGGCCCTCGCAACGCCGCCGGCCGCGCCGTCGCGCCAGCTGCAGCCCTTGCCCGACGTCTCCAAGCTCGACGCTTCCCCGATGGGCCAGACCGACGCCGATGCGGCCGCCCAGCCTTCCGAGCGGGCACCGGATCAGCAGGCGCAATTGCCCGCCGCCCATCTCGAATGGTGCGCCAACCGCTATCGCAGCTACCGCCCGGAAGAAAACAGCTACCGCTCCTACAGCGGCGAGCTGCGCCCCTGCATCTCGCCCTATTTCGATCCGGGAAGCACGGCCTCGACCGAAGCGCGCCAGAATGACCAGGCAGGGGTGGCCGATCAAAGCGAGACCTACGACGACCAGGCCGAGATGGAAGGCTATGCCACCACCGGGGACGGCTACGCCACCACCTATGGCGGTCCGCCGGAAGAGATCGCGCCTGGGGAGCAGGCCTCCAGGGATCGGCTTTTGGGTCCACAAATGTCGGGCGACCATGTCGACTACTGCTTCAGCCGCTACCGCTCATACAATCCTCAAGACAACACCTACCAGCCCTATGACGGCGGCCCGCGCCGGCAGTGCGAGTAGGGTGGGGTGTGTTCCACGCCCCGCTGAAAGGGCTGACAGGACAGAGGGGGTGCCTCGCGCCGTGCGTTTCCGGTTGGCTTTGGGTGTCGAACCCATCCCCTGCAACCCGATACCGCACAGACACAAGCCTGAAACACACCCGCTCCACAACCGGCATGCCGGCGAAACGCTTGAGCCCGATGCTCTGAGCCTAGCAACGCGGAGGAGCGCGTCGATGACACCCGACCAAATCAAGCTCGTGCAGGATAGTTTTCGCGAGGTCGTGCCGATCAAGACGGCGGCCGCCGCGCTGTTTTACGACCGCCTTTTCGCAATCGACGGCAGCCTCAAGGCGCTGTTTCACGCCGACATGAGCAAGCAGGGAGCCAAGCTGATGGCGGCGCTGGGCTTCGTCGTGCACGGGCTTTCCCGCGCCGAGACCATCCTGCCCACCGTGCAGGATCTCGCCAGGCGCCATGTCGGCTACGGCGTCGAGGAGCATCATTATCCGATCGTCGGCCAGGCTCTGATCGAGACGCTGGACGCCGGCCTCGGCGAGGCTTTCACCCAGGACGTGCGCGAAGCCTGGCAGGCGGCTTACGGCCTGCTGGCGGGTGTGATGATCGCGGCCGCGCGTGAGGCGCAGTTGGCCGCTTGAGTTAGCCTTGGTCCCTCGTCCTGCTGGAGCGAGGGCCGAGCGCAGCGAGGCGGGGAGGGGCTTTCGTACGGCAGTTCCCCTTCTCCGCCTCAGCTTCGCCGAGCGAGGTGAATACGGAAGAAATCTATCAGCGCCGAGTTCCTTCACACCCCCTCTGTCCTGCCGGACAGAGGGGGGTGCTGTCCCGCCAGCTTGTCAGTGGCTCCTCGTCCCGCCAAAGCGTTTTATTTCCGCCTCGACGGCTTTTTCTTCGGCGGCGCTTCAACCGGCTCGCGGGCGAGCCTAGCCGCGCGAAGCCGCTCCGTCTTTGCTCGCCGGGCCGCAGCTTCCCCCTCGATTATCGCGCGCGCCGTTCTCGCGGTGGCTTCGCTCTTGGCGTCGCCCTTCGGCTTGAATAAACCCGTTTCGGCCATTGTCTACCTCGCTATCTGAAACGAAGAAGGCCGGGGCAAGCCCCGACCTCCTCCAAGTGCTCCAAGGCCAGATGCCAGTACATCCGTGGTCAAAGGCCATGGACGCACGGCGTCAGGCCGCCTGCAGATTCTCCGCGGAGCTCTTGCCGTTCCGCTGGTCCTTGACGATGTCGAAGCTCACCTTCTGGCCCTCGGCGAGGGAACGCATTCCGGCGCGCTCGACGGCCGAGATATGGACGAACACGTCCGGCTGTCCGTTGCCCTGTTCGATGAAGCCGAAGCCTTTGGTGGCGTTGAAAAACTTCACGGTTCCGGTAGTCATACGATTTTCCTTTCAAATCGACGCAAATCATCGCCGCCTGGCTTGAAGCCAAACGTCGCAGTCTTCGAAATTGAGAGGGAAGATCGTCAGGGCGCCGCGGCGCGGAAACAACATTCGTTTCACAAGATCGATTTGAGAAACATAGCGCTCGTTCAAGGTCGCGGCAAGGAGCGGATAAATAATATTATCAATGGCCTTTGCCCCGGGGCGGGTTCAGGCGATGGATTGCGCTCGCTTTGTCAGCGGCGGCGAGGCGATGTCCTGGGCCTATTTATAGCGCTGAGGTGCAGTGGCCGGCAACCGTCGGCGCTCCGAGCGCCCGTTTGGCGGCTCTTGACCGAGACCGGAGGCGAGAACCAAAGCGTGCCATGGGTACGCATGGCTCCAAGGTTGGTCAATTAGTGGATGCTTGGCAATAGGCCAAAAAAGATGAAGGCCGAGCTTATCGCCTTGCGTTCGGAGGGGGAGCAATCGCCCCTGGAACAATGTCGGTGTTTTGGGCCACCTTGATCCGCCAGCCCGCTTGTTCTTCCTTCACAACCAGAAGCAGAATGCCTTTTCGTATTCCGGCGGGTGAGCCGTCCGGGGCGGATGCACCGGTCAAGGTCCATGCATAGTGCAGCGATGCAAGGCCGGGAGCTAATGCCACCGCTGACGAGACAACACCCTCCAATCGGCTGTCACGAAACATGGTTTGATGGGTTGCGCGGTGTGCCCCTTCGATCTCGGTGCGGTTCTTCCACCACATGCCTACGACATTGACGAAATTCGCATCCTCGGAGAACAAAGCTGCGAAGTCGTCCATGTCATGCCTGTTCCAGGCATCGGCAAAGGCAGTCGCGACATCTTCGGGTTTGCTGACCGCCAGTCCCATGACAAGATCTCCCTTGCTCTCCGCTACGCCGGCGGTTTTCGAGGATAGCGGCTGCGGCAAGCGGTGTCACCGCGCTGCGGCGCGGGTCTTGCGCAAGAGCAGAACGGAGGTCCACCCTGGAAGAGGGTGCCGGCGCGACCTCGCTTCGTACATCAGGAACTTCACACGCCCGGCTCGTCCGGGCCGGTCCCGGGCAAGCAGTGTGACCGCTCGCGAAATCCGCCTTGAGGTGGCAATCGTGGACGACGCTTGACCAGTCCGCTAGAATTCCGAGACTTGCAAACCGATCGGCGGGATTCGATGAGCGACGTGATCGAACAACTCGTGCGGGCGATGAACGCACACGATCTCGATGCCGTCGCCGCTCTCATCCACGAGAAGTATCGCAGTGAGCAGCCGGCGCACCCCGGCAGGGCTTTCGTTGGGCGGGAGCAAATGCGCGCCAACTGGGAGGCCATGTTCGCGGGAATACCCGACTTCTGCGCTACGGTCACGCGCTCGGTCCAAGAGGGTGACACGACCTGGAGTGAATGGCATTGGTCGGGTACCCGCCGCGACGGCCAGCCGTTCGAGGTGCGCGGGGTCACGCTGTTCGAGATCGTCGATGGCAAGATCGTTGCCGGGCGGCTCTACCTGGAGGATGTCGAACGGCAGGTCGTCGGCATCGAAGAAGCGGTTGAGGCCCTCTCGGGGCGCCGTCCAATGCGGACCCGCGGCAAAGCAGGCTCGTGAGCGCTAGCGCAGCCGTCGTCATTTCGGCGGTCCAGTGCATCGTTTCGCCCGGCGGGCCCCGTGCGTCCGCCCTGGGCGATTGAGGCTCAAGCCATTCGCCGCGCAGAACCTGAGCAGCGCCGCCCGTACCCCCGCGGCCGCACCAGCGTCGAGGCGCCACCATCCGCTTCCGCGCCCGCTCATTCGTCGCCTTCACGCTGACGCTTCTCGCGGTCGCAGCCACCTATCCCGCCCGCAGCTCTAACTCGCCCAGATCGAGCATCCAACCTTTTGCCCGCTCGCCGGGTCCCGCACCACCTTCGCAAACACCCGCCGCAGCCCAATCCTGTTGGCTTTGACTTCCTTGCTCGCGAGGTAGGTCGGGTCGCCGATTTCCCAATGGTAGCGCGTGTTTGCCGGGGCGCGCTTCCAGGTGAATTTCGAGACGTAGGCCAGTTGGCCCGGCGCGGTGTCGGCGAACCGGCAGTCGATGGTCGCCGGTATCATGCCCTTCGCCGCCATTGCATTGACGACCGCGTCGGCATTTTCCGTTGTCAGCCATTGGTCTATGCCGCTCGTCTGGTATGTGGCCCTGCCGCTCGTCATGCATCCTGCAAGCAGCAACAGCACGCCGATTGCCGCGCTTGCCCTGCCTGTCCGCTTGCTGCCTGCCCGCTTGCTGCCTGCTCGCTTGCTGCTTTCCCGACCGAGGCCCATGCCCGTCTCCTTTGCTCTGGAAGGCGGTCCAGATGGTGCTCGCTGTCGCACCCCTTCGTATATTAGGAGCTTCACACGCTCGATTCGTCCGGGCCCTCGGCGGGCCGTGTGACCGCTCCGCCACAAAACTTAGCCGCGCCAGTTCCTTAACGGCCAAGCCTCCCGAAATTAACCTTTTGTTAACCATTAGCCCGGCACCCTTTAACCATTGAGTAAGGATTCGCCTGGCCGTGACCTTCGCCGCCCCTTTGCACAACAAATCCATCCGCTTCCGCGCCCGCTCCTTCGTCGCTTTCACGCTCACCCCGGAAGCTCCCATCGACGACTGGCTGGAGGGACTCGATCACTGGATCGGCAACTCGCCGGGCTATTTCGCCGGCCGCCCGGTGGTGCTGGATCTGAACACTTTGAAGCCGGGGCCGGAGGAGATCGCGGCGCTGGTTGGCGTGCTCGGCTCGCGCGGCATCCGCGTCTACGCCGTCGAGCTCGACGGCGCCGAGCTCGGGCCCGATTTGCCGCCGCTGCTCGCCGGCGCCAAGGAAGCCACCGCCGAGGGTCTGCTGGGCAGGGCTGCGCGCAAGGCGAAGGCGGAGGAAATCACGGTCGAGACGGCCACCGTTGAGGATGTGCAGCAGGGACAGGTGCGGGCGCAGCAGGATGAGCTGTTGAAGCTCGACGAGGCAAAGCCTGAGGCGCTGCAGCCAGAGCCTGGCAGGGCGGTCGAGTCGCCCCGGCACGAGCCGTCCGCCGGCACGCTGATGATCAAGACGCCGATCCGCTCGGGACAGTCGGTCTTCCACCCGCATGGCGATGTCATCGTGCTGGGCTCGGTCGCGTCCGGCTCGGAGATTGTCGCCGGCGGCTCGATCCATGTCTATGGCACGCTGCGCGGCCGGGCGATCGCCGGTTCGGAAGGCAATGTTTCGGCGCGCATCTTCTGCCGCAAGAACGAGGCCGAGCTGCTCGCCGTCGACGGCTGGTACACCACGGCCGAGGAAATGGAAGGCGTCTCGCGCGGCAAGGCCGTGCAGGCCTTCCTCGACAACGATGCGCTGTGCGTGGTGCCGCTCGGCTGAATCTGAGTTCAGGGCCGACGCAAGGTTCGGGCCTGTTTCGTGTGTGATGGTCGTAATGCATGTCGCCCAAAAGTGCGCGGCGGTTTTGGGAAAACGACATGCATCGAAACAAAGACTGAATCCGCCGTGCTGGCCACGGCGCAAGACAACAAACGCCAATGGAGGCTGGATATATGGGCAAGGTAGTCGTGGTCACTTCGGGCAAGGGGGGCGTCGGCAAGACGACCTCGACGGCCGCGCTCGGCGCTGCCGTGGCCAAGACCGGCAAGAAGGTGGCGCTGGTCGATTTCGACGTCGGCCTGAGGAACCTCGACCTCATCATGGGCGCCGAGCGGCGCGTGGTGTTCGACCTCGTCAACGTCATCCAGGGCTCGGCGAAGCTCTCGCAGGCGCTGATCCGCGACAAGCGGCTGGAAACGCTCTACCTGCTGCCGGCATCGCAGACGCGCGACAAGGACGCCCTGACCGAAGAAGGCGTGGCCGAAGTCATCGCCCGGCTGCGTTCCGTCTTCGACTATGTCTTCTGCGACAGCCCGGCCGGCATCGAGCGCGGCGCCCAGCTCGCCATGCGCTTCGCCGACGAGGCGGTCATCGTCACCAACCCGGAAGTCAGCTCAGTGCGCGACTCCGACCGCATCATCGGCCTGCTCGACGCCCGCACCATGAAGGCCGAGCAGGGCGAGCTGATCCAGAAGCACGTGCTGGTCACCCGCTATGACGCGGCGCGCGCCTCGCGCGGCGAGATGCTGTCGATCGACGACGTGCTGGAGATCCTGTCGACGCCGCTGCTCGGCATCATCCCGGAAAGCCAGGATGTGCTGAGGGCCTCGAACCTCGGCGCGCCGGTGACGCTGTCGGAACCGACCAATTCAGCCGCCAAGGCCTATCTCGAAGCGGCAAGACGCCTGGAAGGCGAGGACCTGCCGGTGGTCGTCCCCTTCGAACGCAAGGGCTTCCTCGACCGGCTGCTCGGAAGGAGGGCGGCATGAGCATCCTCGACCTCTTCAAGCGGCGCACCAGCGCCCCGGTGGCGCGCGAGCGGCTGCAGCTGCTGCTCGCCTATGAGCGCCAGAGCCGCGGCCAGCCCGACCTCGTCTCCATCCTGCGCGAGGAGATCATGGCAGTCATCGCCAAGCACGTGCAGATCGACCAGGACTACCTCCAGGTCTCGATGGACCGCGGCGCGACGATGTCGACGCTGGAAATCGACATCCAGATCCCCAACAAGAGCGCCGTGCCGCTCGCGATGGCGGGGTGAGCCTTCGCCCTCGAGGGGAGGGTCGATCCGCGAAGCGGATCGGGGTGGGGTCGTCTCACGTAGAGCGCCGACTCATCTCTGGGCGCGCAAGGCGCTGGCGCTTCACGCGCGGCGACCCCTTCTGTCGCCTTCGGCGACATCTCCCCCTCAAGGGGGGAGATTACCAGCGCTCACTCCGGCTGATACAGCTCATCCATGCTGCGCGTCGCCATCTCGGCGAACGGGGCCTGCTTCTTCACCCGTCCATGCTCCAGAATCACCAGATCGTCGCAGAACGAGATCGTCGAGTGGTGGTGGCTGATGACGATCGTGGTGCGGCGGCCGGCGCGCGATTTCAGCGTTTCGACGATCGCCGCTTCGGACAGCCCGTCCACCGCGTTGGTGGCTTCGTCGAGGATCAGTATGTCGGGGTCGCGCAGCAGCGCGCGGGCGAGCGCGATGCGCTGCCTTTGCCCGGCCGACAGGTTGACGCCGCGATAGCCGACCACCGTCTCATAAGCCTGCGGCAGGCGTTCGATGAATTCATGCGCCTCGGCAAGCTCGGCCGCTTGGCGCGCCTCTTCGGCGCTCGCCGTGTCCTTGCCGTAGGTGATGTTGTCGAGGATGGTGCCGTCGACCAGCTCCAGCTCCTGGCTGGCCAAAGCGATATGGGCCCGCCATGCGACCGGGTCGATGTCGCCTAGCGGCGCGCCGTCGACGAGGATGCGGCCGCCGTCCGGCTCAACGAAGCGGCAGAGCAGGTTGACGATCGTCGTCTTGCCGGCGCCGGAGCGGCCGATCAGCGCCGTCGAGCGGCCGCTCACGATATCGAAGCTCGCGGTGTGCAGCACGGCCGCGCGCTGCTCCTCATTGGCATAGCTGAAGCTCACGCTCTCGAAGGCAATCTTCTCGTTCAAGCCTGCAAACGGCCGGCTGCCTTGCGGCGGCGCCGGCTTGCCCGTCGGGTCGAGCAGCCAGGTCACCTCTTCCAGCGAGCCGGAAAGGCCCTGCAACTGGCTCCAGGTCATCTGCAGCGCCCTGACATGCGGCTGCAGGCGGTAGAGCAGGATGAGGAAGGCGGCGACCAGTGGGAAGCTCAAGCCGGCAAGCCAGGCGCCGATCACCACCGCCAGGAACAGCATGGCGTGCAGCACTTCCGTCAGCGGCGCCAGCGCGCCCTGGCGATTGGAGAGCAGGAAAGCCGCCCGCCGGACTCCATCCGATGCCTTCTCGAACGCCGCCTTCTCGCGCTGCTCCTGGCCGAAGATGCGGATCAGCCGGCCGGCGTGCACCAGATGCAGCATCCGCGAGGCCAAGGCGCTGTTGCGCGCGGCAACGCCGCGGCTGGGCGCCCTGAGATGCGCCGACAGCGCCATATGCGCCGCCTGCACCAGCGCAAGGCCGAGCATCACCAAAAGCGTCATCTGCCAGGAGAGCAGCAGCAGGAAGGCGAGCAGGATGATAGCTGCCGAGGCGCTGACGATGGCGCCTAGCATCCCCTGGATGGCGTCCGACGCCCGCCAGGATTCGTTGGAGATGATGTTGAGCAGCCGGCCCGGGCTCTCCTTCAGGAAGAACGGATAGCCCACTCCAAGCAGCTGCCCTGCCAGCGCAGCGCGGATCGCCTGGCTGGCCTTGCCGTAGATATGCGCGGTCAGCACCGAATTGGCGTAGGCGAGCAGGTTCTTGAGCAGGATCGAGCCGAGGATCGCGGCCGAAATCGCGACTAGCCGCTCGCGCTCGCCGAGTCCGGCGCCGACCTTCTGGAGGAGGGCGGAGAGGCCGGCCATGCCGGTCGCCTCGCCATGTCCCATGATGATGCCGAGCAGCGGGATGATGAGCCCGATGCCGAACCCTTCGAGCGCGGCACTGGCAAGCCCGAGCGCGACGACGGCGGGCAGCAGGGCGATCTGCCGGCGGCCGAGCGCCTGGTGCAGCATCGACAGCGTCGGAGATCCGGTCATCGCGCGCCGGCCTCCGCGCTGGCCTCGGTGGTTTCCTGGACGCGCCGTGGCTGCCGTTGCGGCCGTCCAGAAAGCACGAGAGCCAAGAACTTCGCCGCGCCCGCGAGGTTCATCAAAACGATCGGCCAGTGCGACAGCCTGAGATCGCTGTCGAACCGCGGCCCGCCTGCAAGTTCGCGCATCGCGGCCCGCGCGGCCCAGTAGAAATGGCGAAGCAGGAAGGGCGCGCGGCGGAAATGTTTCAGACACAGCGCGCCATTGCCGAAATGATAGTCGCGGTGCAGCCGGTCGACCGCCTTGCGGTCGCGCCGCCCGTGATGGTGGAAGATCGTCATGTCAGGCACATATTCCACCGCCATGCCGGCAAGCATGGCGCGCACCAGATAGTCCGTGTCCTCGGCCGAGCGCAGCGCCCCGCCGGCGCCGAAGCGCTCGTCGAACGGCCCGATGCGGGCGGCAACGTCGCGATGCATGGTCATGTTGCAGCCGAGCACGAAGCCGCCCGGATGGACGGCACGTGTCAGCCGCTCGCGCTTGTCGCAGCGCTTGATGGTGAAGGGCAGGTCGCGCGCATCGCCGATCTCGACGCGGCCGCCGCGGATCAGCCATTTCTCACCGCTCGCATAATGGCGCTGAAGGTCGGCTAGATAGCTGCGGTCGAGCCGGCAGTCGTCGTCGACGAAGACCAGCACGCGTCCGCGCGCCCGCGCCAGCCCGGCGTTGCGCGCCGCCGCCAATCCGGGCCGCGGCTCCGAGATCGCGGTCAGCGCGATGTCGGACGTCGCGGCGACCCTTGAAAGGTATTCGGCCGTGCCGTCGCGCGAGCCATTGTCGACCACCACCAGCTCGGCGGCGAAGCCGGGGTGGGCCCGGCAGGCGGCGCGGATCGAGCCTATGCAGGCTTCCAGCACCGCGACGCGGTCGCGCGTGCAGACGATGAAGGAGACCTGCGGCCGCTGCCTGGGCCAAGGCGGGGCGGGCAGGGCCGGGCGGAAGTGCAGCGGCGGATGGCGCTCGGCGTTCACGGCGAGGGCTCCGCGGCTGCGTCAGCCCGATAAATGGATGCGATGCGTCGCGATCCTTCACACCCCCCTCTGTCCTGCCGGACATGTCCGGCAGGACAGAGGGGGGTGCTGTCCCGCCAGCGTTGGCGGTTGCCACCCTTTAAGACAACCTCGCGTATCACTCTCATGCCGCCCCCATCCGATAAGGCGCAAGCACCGACCCCGCCGGCGCGGATTTGAGGCGGTAGGCCAGCCCGTCCGCGCGTTTGCCCGCCCACATCGAGACATGGCTGAGCCAGGGCGCCCAGGCGCCGGGGCTGAGCGCGTATTTCTCGCGGCGGCGGATGGCGTTCCATTTCGCCGTCAGCGTCAACAGCTCGTGCGTCAGGGCCGGCTGCTCCTCGTCGTTGACGAGCTGGTAGAGGAAATAGAAGAGGTTCAGCGCGCCGGCCTCGAAGCTCGGCCGCGTCGTGTCGGGCAGGGCGGCGATCCGCTCTTCCAGCGCGCGCATGAAGGCTGCCGCCCGGGCCACAGTGTCGAACGAGACTTGATCGCCAATGGCGCGCAAATCCTCGCTCTCCTCCGCCAGGCCATCGCGCTCGAGATTCTCTGCCACGATCCTGAGATGCGTGCGCCGCATGTCGCCGGTGTGCCGGCTGGTCACGCTGCCGGCATGGACGCGGTAGACCAGCAGGCTCTCCTCTATCATGGCCGCCGGATAGCGGTCGGCGAGCCGCCTGAAGAGGTCGAAATCCTCGGCATGCCGGTAAGCGCCGTCATAGCGGAGGTCGGCCTCGCCGATGACCCGGCGGTTGTAGATCACCGTCGGATGCATGAAGATCGTGAAGAATTTTGACAGCACCGGGAGGGCGAGGCGGAACACCGGATCGAGCCTGCCCCGGGCGATGCGGCCGTGCAGCAGCAGATCGACGACCGAGCCGCAGAAGCCGAGCTCGGGCCGTGCCGCAAACAGTGCCGCCTGGCGCGACAGCCGCCAGGGATAGGCGAAGTCGTCGGCATCCATGCGCGCGACGAGCTCGCCCCGCGCTACCTGCAGCCCCTCGTTGAGCGAGGCGACGAGCCCGCGATTCTCGCGCGAAATGATGGACACGCGGCTGTCGTCCCGGCGGCAGCGCTCGAGGATCTCCAGCGACCGGTCGGTCGATCCGTCGTCAATGGCGATGACCTCGAGCCCGCCGTAGTCCTGGCGCAGGATCGATTGGATCGCGGCGCCGACATAGGGCTCGGCATTGTAGACGGGCAAAAGCACGGAGATGAGAGGGGCGGCGGTCATCGATATCCCCACCGTTTCAGGTGGCAGCCTGTTGGTGCCGGCCAATCGCCGATATTGGCGCCGCCCCTCATTGCCTCGCCTCCGTTCGCGGCAGCTCGAGCGCGGCAGCCGTGCGGCTGGTCCATTTGGCGTCGCCCGACGCAACTGGCCGCGCCACATAGGGGAAATAGCGCTTGAGGCCATTGAGCGGCTTCTCGAAAAACGCCCAGGAGAGCGAGGCCACGATGATCGTGGCGGTGCCCGCGACCAGGAACCGGCCCGGCCCCTGCTCCGAGACGTTGAGCGGGATCCATGGCTGCGCCTTGACGGCATAGGCCAGAAGGATCGGGTGGTAGAGATAGACGCCGTAGCTGATGCGGCCGAGCGAAAGCAGCGGCCGCCGTTCGGCGAGCCTGCCGAGCCAGCCGCCGAGGCCGGTCGAGCAGGCGGCGACGATCGCCGTCAACGGCACCAGCGGCAGCACCTGCACCAGCACCCAGCGCGGCCACTCCCAGGTCGAGTCGGCCGGCCCGGGATCGGACCAGACGACGAGCAGGAAGGCTGCTGCCAGGGCCGGCCAGCAAAGCCGCATCCATCGCGGCACATCGGCGCCCCTGGCGCGGCGGACGGCGAGCAGGGCGCCGCAGGCGAGCGCATCCATCGAGGCCGGCGGCAGCAGGTCCCTGGCGAGCGCCGGGTCCGCGGCAATGGGCCGGTAGAAGCGGTAGGCGAGGGAGAAGCAGATGACGCCGATGGTGATCGCCTCGATGCGTTTGCGCGGCGCCAGAAGCACGATCAGCGGCCAGGCGAGATAGAACTGCTCCTCGATGCTGAGGCTCCAGAAATGGCAGAGCAGCCAGGGGTTCCAGTCGTTGCGCAGCGCGTACCAGAAGTTCGAGAGGTAGAGCGCATGCCAGGCGAGCGAGGACCTGGCCTGTTCCAGGTCGGTGAGCCAGACGAGCCCCAGCACCGCGAAATAGGGTGGGAAGATCCGGATCGCGCGCCTGGCATAGAAGGACCGCAGCGCCGGTCCGGAAGCGAATGCATTGGTGTCACGCGCATCCAGCAAAAGCCGTGTGATCAAAAAGCCGGAGAGCACGAAGAACAGCCTGACCCCGAGATGGCCGAGGAAGGACGTGCCGTTCGGCGCAAGGAAATGCGCGTAGAGCACCAGCGTCACGGCAACGGCCCGCAGCGCGTCCAGTTGGATGTCGCGCGCCTTCGCCATCAGCGGCTTCCACCGGCGCCGACATCGGCCGAGGCGACGGCTGCGAAATTGGTACCGGTCAACGGGCAACCCAAACTCGCCGACTCCTCCACGGTATATTCACCTTGGCTAAAGGACTGTAGCATGGGATGTTGCATCGCAACACACAATGCTTACGGGCTTGAAATAAAGACGTGATAACGACAACCAGGAGGAAAAGTTGTCGGACTGAACTATTGGAGCGGCGGTCCGATGGTCTCATATATTTTAGGCATTTGGTCTGATTTTTTAGAAGTATCTATCGTAAAGGATGTTAAATAATAATACCGTCAACCATGACGCGAAGCGAACGGCACTGGAAGGAGGATCCGGACATAGCTGTTGACTCTTGCGCATCATCCGCGAAAGCGCCTTGAGTTTCAAAGCCTTGTGCGCCGCAACATGCGTGCCGGGTGGCGATGATGGCCATCGCCCCGCCCTGTCACACTATCAGCCTGCCGCTGCCTCACGACACGGGAAACATCAGGCTGTATCTCCACTCCGGACCGTGCGGGCAGGGGAATGGAGAAGAAGTGACGTCGACACCGATCGCAAAACCAGAGGCGGCGGCCTTGCCCATCTTCGGCCTGCTTGCCGCCATTCTATCGGTGCAGGTGGGTGCCGCTTTCGCCAAGGGCCTGTTTCCGGTTCTGGGCGCGGAGGGCACGACGATGCTCAGGCTCGCCATCGGCGCGGTGATGCTGGCGGCGGTGCTCAGGCCCTGGAAAATAATGCCGACACGAAGGGGCTGCCCTGGCTCGCCGCCTATGGCGTCACTGTTTCGGTCATGAACCTGATCTTTTATGCCGCGCTCGAGCGCATTCCGCTGGGCATTTGCGTGGCGCTCGAGTTCACCGGCCCGCTCTTCGTCGCGATGCTGGGCTCCAGGCGCCTGCTCGACCTCGTCTGGATGGGGCTGGCGGTCGCCGGCATCGTGCTGCTCTCGCCGTTTGCTGACGTCAACCATGGGGCCGATGTCAGCCGGGGACTCGATCCGGTGGGCGTGCTGCTTGCGCTTGCCGCAGGCGGCTGCTGGGGGCTCTACATCATCTTCGCGCAAAAGGCCGGCGCCGAGCTCGGCGCCCGCACCTCGGCCTACGGCATGGCGATCGCGGCGCTGGTTGCGCTGCCTTTCGGCTTTACCGCGGCGGAGCCTTATCTCACCGATCCAAATGTCATGGCGGGCGCGGTCGTCGTCGCGCTGTTCTCCAGCGCGCTGCCCTTCTGGCTGGAGATGATGGTGCTGGCCAGAATGCCGGCCAAGGTCTATGGCATGATCGTCTGTCTGGAACCGGCGGGCGGCGCCTTGACAGGCTTCCTGTTCCTGCATGAGAGCCTGAGCGCCTTGCAGTGCGCCGGCATCGCTGCCGTGATCGCCGCCGCCCTCGGCGCGGCCGTGACGGCGAGAGCGCCGGTTCCGTCGCCAGGTTGACGCTTGTCGCGGCGGTTTTGGAAAACGACATGCGTAAAAGTGAAACTAAGACGCATGTCGCCCAAAAGTGGGCAGCGGTTTTGGGAAAACGACATGCGTAAAAGTGAAACTAAGAGCGTGTCGCCCGAATCCGTTTCGGCGCGACCTGCTTTAAACCGCTGGCCGCGCTAGAAAAAAGCTGTGCGCGCAGCCATGCCGGACTACATCTGGTGGTTGAGATAGGACTTTAGTCCGATATTGTCACCAAAAAGGTCTGAGCAAACAAGACAAGGGTCGTGGGCCACTTCCACACGGCGCGCTGATTGGGGATGCTGATGCTGCGACATTGCCGGTGGGGTAGTTCGGCCGAAGGGCCGGATGGCCGGTATGGGGAGAATGGGATGCGCGTAGCGCGCATGGGCTGCAGGCTAGTCTTGCGAGCGCTCACTGCGTTGGCGCTTGTTGTCGCGCCTTTTCATCTCTCCGTCGAAGGGTTTGTTGTGGCCAAGGCCTATGCCGGTAAAGGCGGCGGCAATGGCAATGGCGGCGGGAACAGCGGCGGCGGGAACGGGAACGGCAACTCGGGCGGCAATAACGGCAACGGCAATAGTGGGAACGGCAATTCTGGGGGCAATAGCAGCGGCAGCGGTAACAGCAACAGCGGCGGAAATAGCGGTAACAGCAACAGCGGCGGAAATAGCGGCAACAGCAACAGCGGTGGAAATAGCGGTAACAGCAACAGCGGTGGAAATAGCGGCAACAGCAACAGCGGTGGAACCAACGGCAACAGCAAGGGCGCAGCGAACGGCGCCTCCAACGCAAGCACCGGCACCGCCGATGTCGATGATCACGTAAACGCGCTGACCGGCGACAAGGTCGAGGTAAGCAACAACAGCATCCAGGTCACGCACCGGAATGGAATGAAGGAGACGATCGAGAACGGCAGGTTTAGGATGGAGGACAAGTTTGGTCGCACCATCGTCGAGCGCAGGGCCACAATGGCCGATCTCAATCGCCTGAAGAGTTTGTGAGAGCGAGGTTCTATCTGGATTAGATCTTTAAGGGACCAAAGGCCAGCGCTGCAAAATCAGGTTGCCACCTTTTGCTTCGTCTCTTCGGTCCTGATCGTCTTATGACAGAACTCCCGCTGCTCACCTTGCCCCCGCCTTTTGGCGGGGGTACTTTTTTAGGCCCTAAGAACGGCTGCCGGGTAAGGCGGGCTCTTGGCGGATGGCCCCGCAAATCGGGGAAACAATCCATTCGCAAATCAAAGTGTCACGGTGCTTTTCGCGTCCAAGTAGAGACATCTGCGCCGTAGCATGCCGCGGCTCGTTGGGCGTCCGCGTGGTTCTCGCAGGCGACATTCATAAAGAATTGCAGGACAATTTCCAAGCGATTTGGTTAACGCAGGGGCAGTAACCGCTTCGAGCCGTTTCTCCCCTTGGTTGCGACGATGGTCCCCAGGCGGCGGCAAAAAAGGTCCGACCGGGCATGGCATGGGTCGTGGGCCGCTTCCGTAGCCTTACCAAACCGTGAATCTTTTCTGGTCAAGACACCGGTTCCGCCTTGGCCGGGCTGAGAGCGGAACTTCGGCAGGGCCGAGGCGGAACCGGCATGAACCAAGGACAGCATGCTCGAACCCGCCTCCAAAAGGTTTGTCCGCCTTACGCTGCGCGCCACGGCCGCGCTGGCGGTTGTTGTCGCGACCTATCATTTCACGCCCGATGGCGCCGCCAAGCTCCTCGTCACCACCGCGTATGCTGGCAATGGCAATGGCGGCGGCGGTAATGGCGGTGGCGGCAATGGCGGCGGCAACGGCGGCAACAGCGGCGGCAATTCGGGCAACAGCAATGCCGGTGGCGGCAATGCCAATGCCGGCCCTGGCAACAACAGCGGCAAAGGCAACACCAGTCCGGGCAGCAAGGCCAGTCATGTCAACGCCACGACCGGCGATACGGTCGAGGTCGACGGCACCAAGATCACCGTCGTCCACCGCAACGGCATGAAGGAGGAAATCGAGAACGGCCGCTTCGAGATGACGGATGCGCAAGGCCGCACCATCGTCGAGCGCAAGGCGACCCAGGCGGATCTGACCCGCCTGCTAAGCTTGTGAGGGTTGAGAGAAGCTACCCCCTTTTCCCGCACCCTCGCATGTCACCCCCGCCTTCCGGAGGCGGGGGTGATTGCTTTTAGGGAATAGGCAGTAGGGATTAGGCAGTAGGCAGCTGGGTGCTCTTTTTTCTATTCCCTACTGCCTACTCTCTACTGCCTGTCCTTCGCCTCATGCATCAGCAGCGCCGCTTCCGTCCGGTTGCGCACGTTGAGCTTGGCCAGCACCCTGGTCATGTGGTGCTTGACGGTCTTTTCCTGCAGCGACAGCCGGGCGGCGACTTCCTTGTTGCTCAGGCCCTCGGCCACCAGTCTCAGGATCTCGGCCTCGCGGCTGGTAAGCTGGCTGAGCGGGTCTGGCTTGCGGCTGGTGGGCTGCAACAGATCTGACAGCAGCCTGGCCGAGAGCGTCGGCGAGACATAGCTCTGGCCGTTGGCGACATCGCGCAGGATCTCGGCCAGCGACTTGGAGCCGACCCCCTTCAGCACATAGCCTCGCGCGCCGGCCTTCAGCGCTTGGGCAACGTCGGCATTGGCTTCCGAAACCGTCAGCATGACGATCTTCTGCTCGGGGACTGCCGAAAGGATGCTGGTCAGCGCATTGAGGCCGCCGCCCGGCATGCTGATGTCGAGCATCAGGATATCTGGAGCGCTGGCGCGCGCCAGCCTTTCGGCGTCGTCGGCGCTGGCGCCTTCGCCCACAAGCTCGAAGCCACCGATCTCGCCGAGGCTGCGCGCCACGCCCTCGCGAAACAGTGGATGGTCGTCGACAATGGCGATGCGGATCGGTGCGGTCACGGCTGCTCCTCGACAGACAATGTGATTACCAGTCTCGTTCCTCCTGGACCCGAGAGCGTCTCGAACTGCCCGCCGATGCTTTCGATGCGCTCCCTGAGGCCGGCAAGCCCGAGGCCTTCGCTCCTCGCCGGATCGAAGCCCGGACCGGTGTCCTGCACCTCGACCAACAGCTTGCCGCCCTTCATCGTGGCTCTCACCTGCTGGCCCTTGCCCTTGCCGTGCCGGTAGGCGTTGTTCAGCCCTTCCTGCACGAAACGATAGATGCTGATCTTCTCCGAGGTGCCGAGTTCCGGCAAGCGCTCCGGCAGCGTCAGCAACACCCTGGTGTCGGTGCGGCGCTCATGCTCGGCCACCGCCAGCCGCAAATTGTCGGCCACAGCCTGGGTCTCGATCTGCGGCAGCACCAGGCCGTTGCAGATGCCGCGTATCTCTCGCATCGCCTCGCCGAGCGTCTTGTGGATGCCGGCGATCTCGGCTTCGCGCCGCGGTTTCGGGGTGGCGGGGTCGACGAGCACCGGGCTGTCCATTCTAAGCGCGGCAAGCGCCACCAGTTGCGCAGGCCCGTCATGCAGGTCGGCGCCGATGCGTCTCAGATAGCGTTCGTTGATGGCGGTGGCGCGGCGCGAGGCGCGCTGCACGCGCTGGCGCAGCGACGAGTTCTGCGCCAGCGCCGCCTGCAGTTCGGTGACCTTGGCCTCGAGCGCTGCGCGCTGTGTCTGGATGGTACGGCTGCCGCGAAACACGATGCCCGACAGAAGCGCCAGCGAGGCCGCCGTGGCGCCGGCCACCACCAGCCAGCTCCACCTCAGCGCCGAGTTCAGCGTCTCCTGGAAATCGTCGGCGATTTCGTAGAATTCCGACACCGCCACCACTTGGCCCGACCACGGCTCGCGCACCGGGTTGTAGATCTCGAACAGCGGCGCGTTCACGGCTTTCTCCTCGCCGGCTTCGGGGTCGTCGTTGAGGTCGTTGTATTCGGCTACGACATTGCCGGCGAAGGCGGAAACGAGATTGGGATTCGGCGCAAAGGTTTTGCCGATCAGAGTCGAGTCGTCGGAGTAGAGCACCAAGCCGTCCCGCCGCCACAGCTTGAACGACACCAGCCTCTTGCCGAGCGCGCCCTGTCCGAGCGTCTCGTCCAACGCCCGCTTGACGGTATCGTCGAGCTCCCGGCTTTTGCGCAGGTCCGGCAGCAGCGGTGCAATCACGCTGTCGACATAGAGCGCTGTCGTGGTGGCGGAGTTGTGCATCACACCTTCGCGGATCTGCGACGTTACCCAAAGGCCAACCACGAGCATCACCGCCAAAAGCCCGATGCCGCCGGCGATCACGAACTGCCAGGCCAGCGACAGCCCGCTCCAGACTTGCACAAGTCGCTTCAAGGTCTCCCTGAGCATACGCGTGATTCACCCCACCCGCCTGCAAGATTATAGGCCAGTCGCGGCAATTGCGACACCGACCTTGGTCCGGTGCCCCGGGGGAAGGTTAATGGCGCGGCTGGTCGGCTTATTGAGGATCTGCTAATATTATGTCGGCTGCGGGTCCGCTCCGGCGTTACGTGGCCATAGCACCGGCTGGCGTCGAGGGATCGGCATGCGGATCGCAATGATGGGTGCGGGCGCCATCGGCGGATATATCGGGGCGAGGCTCGTCGAGGCGGGAGGCGACGTCAGCTTCGTTGCCCGTGGGGCACATCTGCAGGCAATGCGCCAGAACGGATTGCGCATCAAAAGTCCGGCCGGCAACTTGCTTCTGCGTGACGTCTCAGCAAGCGATGCGCCGGCCGACATCGGTCCCGTCGATCTCGTGATCTTCGCGGTCAAGCTCTACGATTGTGAGAAGGCCGCCGCCGCGCTCGGACCGCTGATTGCCGGGAACACCCGCGTCGTGACGCTGCAAAACGGCATCGACGGCATCGAGATTCTGCGTCGCCATGTTCGCGGCGACAAGGTGATCGGCGGCGCCACCTACCTTTCCGGTTTCATCAACAAGCCAGGGGAGGTCGTCCATGCGGGCGGGCTGACGGACATTCTCGTCGGCGGGCATCGCGATCCTGTGATACACGAGCTTCACGCGCTTTGCGATCGGGCGATTGGTCTCCAACTGAAGTCGGTCGCCGAGATCGACAGCGTGCTCTGGGAGAAGTTCGTGACGCTTGCAGCCTTCTCCGGCGCAACGTCGCTCATGCGCTCAGGCATTGGTCCGATCCTTGGCGATCCCGAGGCCCGCATCTTCGTCGAGCAATTGCGGGACGAAGGGATGGCGGTTGCCGCGGCAGCCGGCCATCCGATGGCGGAAGGGTTCGAGGACCGCGTCATCAAGAGGTGGACGGCATTCCCTCCGCATGTGAAATCGTCGATGGCCAACGACCTCGAAAGAGGTAAGCCCATCGAGGTCGTCTGGCTCTCCGGGCGCATGCATGAACTGGGCATGAAGTTCGGCCTTGCGACCCCTGGTCACACGGCGGTGTTCCGCGCCTTGCATCTCCATGCAGCGGGTGCCGTCCCTTGGCGGTGATCCATCGAGATTCGGTGGGAGGACATCATGGCAAATGCGTCGACTGAAAGCATGCCGGTGACGATGGGCACGAAGGCCTCTGGCTCGCAAGACATGTTCAATAGGGAACTCGAGACTTACCGCAGGATCGTCGGTGCGAACCTGATGTTCCATCGGGAAGTCTATGACGTTCTTCGCGACTTGCTTGTCGAGCAGGCGCCGGCGTCATTCCGGTTCCTCGACGTGGCGTGCGGAGATGCCAGCGCCTCCGCCGCGATGCTGAAGACGACGGCGATAGGCAGCTATGTCGGCATCGACTTGTCGGAGGCGTCGCTGCGATTGGCGGCTGAAGCCCTTGAAGGCCTCCCTTGTCCCGTCGAACTCCGCTGCTGCGATTTCGCGCCAGCGATGGCGAAATGGTCGGAACCAGTTGACGTCATCTGGATCGGCATGTCGCTGCACCATCTGCCGACGGCGGCCAAGGCAAGGCTGATGCGGAACGCCCACCGGGCCTTGGGAGGGATGGGCCTGTTCGTCATCTGGGAACCGGCGCTGTTCGAAGGCGAGGATCGCGCCGCCTGGCTCGCGCGCTTCTCCTTGCTACGCGACAAATGGTCGGCCGTTTCCGACGAGGAATTCGCATCGATGGAACGGCATATGCTTCTGGCCGATTTCCCCGAAACCTCGCAGACATGGCTGCGCTTGGGGCGCGATGCCGGCTTTTCGCATGCGGAGGACATTTACTTGATGCCCAATCGAATGGGCAGGGTGTTCCGTTACTGGAACTAATCGGCGCATTGGGGCGGGCTGCTATGCGTCCAAGTGAATCGGACCGGCGGCCGGAATGAAACACGTCATACGGGGGGAGGCGCTCCGGTGCTGAAGATCCTGAAAGGCCGGCTTCTGACCGGTCTGGCCGGCGCGGTCGATCATCTTGGCCGCCGATGGCTGGCCGAGCAGCCATTTTCCGGAGAACTGTGCGATATCTATCCATCGCTGGAAGAAGGGAGGCATGCCATGAGGACGGTTGCGGGGTACAAGCTCGAAGCTGGTGAGGGCGAGCGGCTGCATTTCAGCGGCGCCGACTTCCTCGTCAAGGCGTCCGCTGATACCACAGGCGGCGCCTTCTCGATCGTCGAGGAGATCGATCCTCTGGATACGCCGCTACACAGCCATGCCAATGAGGACGAGCTCTTCTACGTGATCGAGGGCGAGCACGTGTTCCGCTGTGGCGACCAAGAATTTCACGTCGGGCCAGGCGGAACGGTGTTCGCTCCGCGTGGCGTGCCGCATGCGCATCGACGTATCGTGTCGCGCACCGGCCGTTTCCTGACGATGACGTCACCCGCCGGATTCGAAGGCTTCTTCCGCGATCTTTCCCAAGCCGAGGCGAGCGGCTCCTCGATGCCCGAGGCCTATGCGGCGGCGGCGCGCAAATACGGCATAAAGTGGCTCAATCCTTAGGGAGCGCGCACGATGGCTTTCGATACCGAGACAGATCAACCGGTCGTCGGGTCAACGCCGAAGGCGACTCAGGTCGCGTCGGGCGATGCGCCGGTTCCGGTCGCCGTAGTGCTCGAGGGCCGTTGGGGGCGGCTGCGCCCGCTCGACGCCGAACGCGATGCGGCAAGGCTCTATCGGCTCTCGCATGACGAGCACACCGAGGCCACCTGGGTCGACATGAAGGTCGGACCCTTTGCCACCGAGCAGGCCTTCGCCGAGCACGTCGCCGCGCTGGTGGCGGACCCCAAGCGCGCTTTCTTCGCCGTCGATGGCCCCGACGACGAAGCGCTTGGATGGCTCTGCCTGATGGAGGCCAGGCCGGCGCACCATGTCGTCGAACTCGGCTATGTGCTCTACACGCCGCCGCTGCAGCGCACGCGGCTCGCCACCGAGGCGCTCTACCTCATCCTGCGCCATGTCTTCGACGATCTCGGCTACCGGCGTATCGAATGGACATGCACGTCGACCAACCAACGTTCGCGCGCGGCGGCCGTGCGGCTCGGCTTCGTTTACGAGGGCACGCATCGCCAAGGCCTGTTCCTGAAGGGCAAGCCCTGCGACATCCCGATGTATTCGATGCTTTCCAGCGAATGGCCGGCTAATCGTGCGGCTTTCGAAGCCTGGCTCGATCCCGGTAATTTCAGGGAAGGGCGGCAGGTCCGCTCGCTGGCCGAGCTTCGCTCACCGCGCGATTTCACAGGTCCGCTTTTGTCGATCTGAGGTCTCGGATAGCAAGTACGCTCGTCAGAAAAACGCCTGCCCGGGCTTAGCTCAGATGTGCAAAGCCCGTCACCTGAATCCGTTAAGCGCGACGCGCTTTAAGCGTCCGCACCATGGTCTGCCATGGGCATTTTCATCGCCTGATCGTTCGGTTTCTCGAAATGCTCCTCTTGTCGCTTTTCGATCTCGTAGGAGAGCCAGCGGCAAAACATGCCGACAACCGATGTCGCGGCGCCCGCAAGAAGGCACGCCGTCAACAATAGGTCTTTCGATGCGTTCGACCAGCTGACGATCGCCAGAAGAACGACGCTGACCGTCGAGACCAGGTAACCGGTCCCTTTTAGGAGATGAAGCGACGCCCTTTTCATGTTCGCACCCGATCAGGAACTGTTTCGGCCGATGGAAAGTTCCTTGTCGGCGTTCGGTCGCCCGGCACGCATCGTCGGCGCGATTGAAAAAAGAATGAGCCGGCCGTGATGCATCGACCGCTCCACTTGCGACGGAACGCAAGAGAGGGCCGCCGCGTTTTGTGTCGCTATGTCGAAGGGCTCTCACCCTAACAGGGCCGAAAAGGCGTCCCCGGCCTCGCTCGCCGAGGCGGAGCGTCAGGCGCGCGCGGAAAAGAACGCCAGGCTGAGGAGCCTTCGCACGCACACGTCGTGGCTGGTCCTCGATCCGAACGCGCTTTTCCGCGACGAGATCGACTGCTCGGCATTGTTCGGCGAAGCCCCCCGGAAGGTCCCGCGCCCGGGCTAGAAACGGATCTCCAAGCCTCTACGCGGCTTGAAGTTGCGTTGTGCCATTCGCACGCGCTATCAGCCGCGCAACGGCCAGTGGCGCCATGACCATGAAAAACGCCGTGATGTCGAGGAAGATCGACCAAACCAGATCGATCCCACTGTGATCATAGCAGACCGCATATCCCATGACGCCTTACCCTTTTTATACCCACCCATTGCGCATCAGGTTGCCACACACTGACCTGAGCATGATCCTCATTTGCAAGAAATACAAGGGACCGCTAATTTAATTGGGGCGCTATCGGCCGGGGTGGCGGATGTTCCTGCCGTTTTTCTATTGGTCTTCGGCCAATCAGCGCCGCCCGTTGGGCGGATGGAGATGGGTGGCCTTGCTTGCACCGATCATCCTTCTGTCCGGCTACATCGTCTATGGCTCGATCGGCATCCATTTCGCGTCGCCTTGGTCGGCGCTGCGGCATGTTGCTGCCTTTCCCAACTGCGCCACCGCCCGATTGGTCGGTCTCGCGCCGTCGCGCGCCGGGCAGCCCGGCTATTGGCCGACGCATGATGCCGACCATGACGGCATTGCCTGCGAACCTTGGCATGGGACAAACGGGAGCGGGGTACAGGTGCACCGCTATCGGAGCACGGGCAGATAGGTCGGGGACGATTCGGCCCGCGCCGACCAACCGCTCAGCTGCAACAAGCCTTGCCGCTCGCGGGCGAGCAACATGATGCGCTCGCCGCCTTCTGTTCTTCCAGCCAGCGATCGCGAGGCTTGCAGCTTGCCGGTCGTGGCGACAGCTCGACCTCGACGGCGCCGCCAACCAATGCCGGTTGGCTTGCCCGGTGCAACTCCATCGGCCGGATGCCGTCGCTGATTTCGAAGGTCAGCCTAGCCGACTGATCGAGAGGCACGTGATCGGCGACCTTGCGGATGATCGCTGTGAACCTGCCGGCCGGCATGTGGACCGGACCGCCTTCGTCGACGTCCCACAGCTGCACGAAGATTTCCGGCCAGGATTCCGGGTTGGCACCGCAATCCAGCGCCGAGAATTGCCCGGCCTTGACCTCGGTCACATGATAGCCCGGCTTTACCGGCCGGTCGCCATAGCGGAACACCAGCGGTTTGTCTTGGTAGGCGGCCAGCGCGCCGAGCAGATCGCCGATGGTGAGATCCGACGGGTCGATGGCGAGGGCAGGGGTGATTTTCCGGTTGTCAGGAGAGAGCATGTCGGCTATTCCTCATTTCAACATTTCAAGGATTATTGAAACGTGGATGAACGTCAAGCCCTGATTGCCTTTGGCGCGCTGTCGCAGGAGACACGGCTGCGGCTGCTGCGATTGCTGGTGGTTGCCGGACCGGACGGCATCGCCGCCGGTTCGCTCGCCGAACAGGTCGAGGTCTCGCCGTCCAATGTCAGCTTCCATCTCAAAGAGCTGGAGCGCGCCGGCCTCGTGCGCGCGCGGCGCGACGCGCGCTCGATCGTCTACAGTGCGGAGTATGATGCGCTTTCCGGCCTGATCCGGTTCCTGATGGAGGATTGCTGCTCTGGCCGTCCGGAAATCTGCGTGCCGGCGCTTGCCGCGCCCTGCTGCCGGCCTGGTGAGGGGACCCGGCAATGACCTCTTACGATCTGCCGCGGCGGGCCGTCGCCGAAACCCTGGGCACCGGTCTCCTAGTCGCAACAGTGGTCGGCTCCGGCATCATGGCCGAGACGCTGACGCATGATGTGGCGCTGGCGCTACTCGGCAACACGCTCGCAACCGGCGCCATGCTGGTGGTGCTGATCACCATGCTGGGGCCGATCTCCGGCGCGCATTTCAATCCGGCCGTCTCGCTGGTCTTCTGTCTCAACCGGGCGCTGCCGGCCCGCGATCTGCCGGCCTATCTCTCCGCGCAGTTCGCCGGCGGCATCGCCGGCACGATTGCCGCGCATCTCATGTTCGCGCTCCCGGTGCTGGAGGTCGCGACGAAGCTGCGTGCCGGACCCGCGCAATGGTTCTCCGAGGCTGTCGCGACATTCGGGCTGGTCGCCGTCATCCTCGCCGGCCTTCGCTTCGAGCGGCGCGCCGTACCGTGGCTGGTCGGCCTCTACATCACCGCCGCCTACTGGTTCACCGCCTCCACCTCCTTCGCCAATCCGGCAGTCGCGGTGGCGCGTTCGCTCACCGACACGTTTTCCGGCATCAGGCCGGCCGATCTGCCGGGCTTCATTGTCGCCGAACTGCTCGGCGCCTTGATCGCGCTGGCGCTGATGGGCTGGCTGTTGCGGCCCGAAACCATCAAGCAATCCCAAGCATTGAAAGCCCAGCCATTCAAAGGCAAGCCATGACGGTCACGATCTATCACAACCCCGCCTGCGGCACCTCGCGCAACACGCTCGCCATGATCCGCGCCAGCGGCGAGGAGCCGGTGGTGATCGAATATCTGAAGACGCCGCCAAGCCGCGAGCGGCTACTCGAGTTGATCGCGGCAATGGGCATCACTCCGCGCGAGCTGCTGAGGCAGAAAGAAACGGCCTATGCCGAGCTTGGGCTTGGCAACCCGAAATGGAACGACGGCGAGCTGGTCGACTTCATGCTCGCCCACCCGATCCTCATCAACCGGCCGATCGTCGAGACGCCGAAAGGCACCAGGCTCTGCCGGCCGTCGGAGGCGGTGCTGCCGCTGCTCGACCATCCGGTGGCGGAGTTCGTCAAGGAAGACGGCGAGAAGGTCGTCTACGTGCCGGGGCGGGCCTGAATGGAAGCCGCGGCACCCGTCGCCCGCAATCGCCACGTCCTCGTCTCGGCGCTTGGCGTCACGCAAATCCTCGCCTGGGGATCGTCCTACTATCTGCCTGCCGTGCTTGCCGCGCCGATCGCCGCCGACACGGGCTGGTCGCTGGCCTCGGTCGTTGCCGGGCTCTCCTGCGGCCTCCTGCTTGCCGGGCTGGTGTCGCCGATCACCGGGCGGCTGATCCAGCGTCACGGCGGCCGGCCGGTGCTTGCCGCGAGTTCGCTGCTGCTGGCCGCCGCCCACCTGCTGTTAGCGGCGGCCAACATCTATCCGCTTTACCTGCTTGCCTGGCTGCTGATGGGGTTGGGCATGTCGAGCGGCCTCTACGATGCCGGCTTCGCCACGCTCGGCCGCCTCTATGGACTGGGGGCCCGCGGCGCGATCACCAACCTGACGCTTTTCGGCGGCTTCGCCAGCACGATTTGCTGGCCGCTCAGCGCCTTCCTCGTCCAGCATGAAGGATGGCGCTTCACGTGCGTTTGCTACGCTGCGATCCACCTTTTGATCTGCCTGCCGCTTCACCTTTGCCTCCAGCCGCGGCGCCTGCGCCGGCAAGAATCGAGTTGAGGCAGGCGTCGGCCACAGGGCGGGAGAGGACGCGCTTCATCCTGCTTGCCTCCATCCAGACAGTGGCCGCGCTGATCGCGTCCATGCTTTCCGTCCATCTGCTCACTCTCCTGCAACTGCGCGGGGTGAGCCTTGCGGTCGCGGTCGGGCTTGGCGCCCTGGTCGGGCCATCGCAGGTCGGCGCGCGCGCGGCCGAAATGCTGATCGGCCGCAACCGGCATCATCCGATCTGGACGATGCTGGCATCCGTATCGTTGCTCGCGACCGGCGTCTGGCTGCTGCTTGCAAGCCGGAGCGCCATCGCCCTGGCATTGATCCTCTACGGCGCCGGCAACGGCATCCACACCATCGCGCGCGGCGCCCTGCCGCTCGTGCTGTTCGATCCGCAACGATACGCCGCGCTGATGGGCAAGCTCGCGACGCCGAGCCTCATCGTCCAGGCGGCGGCTCCGTCGATCGGCGCGCTGCTTCTGGGCGCCGGCGGCGGCAACCTCGTGCTGACGACGCTCGCGCTGGCCGCGACCCTAAATCTGGGGCTCTGTGTTTGTCTGGTTGCGCTCGTGCGCCGGTGAGCGTCAGAGCGGTTCGGCGTTCGATGGAATCGCCGACCCGTCCTGAGCATTTGTCTTTACGCAATTCCGGACGGAAAACCGCCGCGCACTTTTCCCTGGCGTTACGCTAATGCATGTCGCCCAGAAGTGTGCAGCGGTTCTGGGACAACGACATGCATCAAAACAAAGGTCCAGCGCCTCGCCTGAATCCGTCTCAACGCGACGCGCTTTAGAAACGGAAATTCACGAAGGCCTTCAGCGTGTGGAAAGCCACATCGTCTTTGATTGTCAGCCCTTCGCCATTGTCGAGTATCTGCTTCGAGCCCAGGTCCACATAGGCATATTCGGTGCCGAAGGAGAGGTGATCGGTAATGGCATGCTCGATGCCTGCGCCGGCGGTCCAGCCGGCTCGTGTCTGCTCCTCGTTGAAAACAGTCGTGCCGCCAACGGTCAGCGTCTGCTCCGTTTTGCCGAAGGCAAAACCGCCGTGGCCGTAGAGGAGCGTGCGGTCCCAAGCCCGCCCCAGTCGCGCGCGCACGGTGCCAAGATATTTGACGTCCACCTCGCCATTGAAGATCTCGGTGCCGTCCACCGAGGCCGTAACCGAAGCGCCGTAACTGGATGCGGCAATGTCTGCCACCGCACCGATCACCCAGCGGTCGGCAAACTGCCAATCATAGCCGGCCTGGACGCCGCCGAGGAAACCGCTCGCGGAAATCTCGAAGGCGCCGTTGATCGGCGGCGGATTCCCGTCGGCAAAGATCTGCCGCGAATCGAGTTTCATGTCACCCACGGCAAACGAACCGAACCCACCGAAATAGGGCCCCGTCCAGCTGAAGCTCTCCTCCGCCGGCGGTGGCGCCGGGGCCGCTTCCAGGGCGATCGGATCGGCCGCGAACGCCCTGCCGGCGGCAAGAACGATCGCCATGGCGGCCATGGACCTAGGTACAATCTTCATCGGAACTTTCCTCGCTGCATTGCCAATTAAAATCGCGTCCGCATTTCTTCCCGCTCATGCATGAGCGGGCCTCAGGGACCGTCGGTTAGCTTGCGAAGACATGTCCGTCTGCGCCGGACATGAAAACCGATCACCGCCCCTTCGATGCACCGCTAGCAGAGAAAATCCGGGTGCGTATGGCGGATACGGAAGTCACAATTGCAATAACGGAACAGTTCTTGTTCCGGAATTTCAGTCTTGCAACTTTGTCACACTTAACTCACGTTCAGAAAGATGCGAGGCCACTTGGAATCGGATCGGACCGAAGTGGAAAACGATGTTTCTCGAGCACCGAAACGTAGCGAAACGCCGTTTGCAGCCCGACACCTTCCGGTTCCAGGCGGTCTCTGACGGGGGGGTATGATGTCGAGCGCTGATCGGGTGGCCACATTCTCGACCGACGACATTCCCGAGCATCACCGCGACGAGTTCATCCGCGATTTCTACGGTCGGATACAGATGCGGTTGGACATCACGCCGCATCTCGACGCGCCTCTCAGATTCTCGGCCCGTACCCTGATTCTGCCCGAGATGAGCCTCAGCAAAGGTTCCGTCTCTCCCATGGTCTGGGAGCGCAATAGCGGACTGATGGCCGACGGCAATGACGATATCATCCTGTCCTGGAATAAGGGCGGCTATCGCTTCACCATGCCTGGGCGCGGCGACTTCAGCACCGAACCCGGCACCGCCGCCATCTTGCCGATGGACCGCCGCTACTCAGTCGCCAGCGAGGATTCGCAATGGACCGTAGCGCTTCAGTTCAAGCGCTCGCTGCTGGCCCCGCTGGTGAAGAATCTCGACGATGTGCGTCCCGACAGTCTCGGCCGCACGCTCCCGGCACACCGGTTGCTCTTCGATTACCTCTGGTCACTCCTGCACATGGAGGGGCCCGAGACGCTCGCGCCCCTCGCTTCCCGCCATATCACCGATCTGCTCGCCGTCTCCTTCGGTGGCATGGAGGCCTATACGCATCCCCCCGGCGTCCGCGCAGCAAGGCTTGCGGGCATCAAGCAGCACATCGCCCAAAATCTCACCGATGCCGGGCTCAACGCCGGGCAGATATCGCGCAAATTCCGCATCAGCGAGCGCTATGTCCGCCAGCTATTTGCCGAGGAAGGCACAAGCTTTTCCGACTATGTCAACGGGGAGCGGCTCGCCTACGTCCATAGCTGCCTGACCGATCGCCGGCAGTTGCTGCGGCGCATCGCCGACATCGCTTTTGAGGTCGGCTTTACCGAGCCATCCACCTTCTACCGGCAGTTCCGGCTGCGCTACGGCATGACGCCCACGAAAGTTCGTGCCCTGACCGAGAAGGACGGCAACGGCTGAACTACTTGTATGGTGGTTCGTTTCGGCTTGTCGGAATTTGACGTTTGACCTCTACGCGCAGTCCTTCAGCTCGACCACCTCGACGCCGAGGCGGAAGGCCTGGCCGTCGGCGTAGGAGCGCGCATATTGCTCGGCTTCGAAGGGGAAGGTCAGCGTGGTGCCGTAGGCGGTGACGCGCACCGTCCACTTCTGGCCCTTGACGAGTTCAACGCCGTGAAGCTTCGCCGTCACCATCTCACCCTCCTCCGCATGCTCGCGACGCTACCCTAACGTCACGGAAGTCATTTGAGTACAAATAATCCGACCGAATTATGTCGCTGACACGTCGATTCCGACATTCGGCCCGGCGCTTCCGTGAAATGGATCACGTTCGGCCTGCCGGAACCCGGACGGCTCCAGCGGGTTAGAGCTATGAAATCGCACAGGAGGCCGCCATGATCCGCAAGCTGAAATCCGGCGAATACCGCCTCTATTCGCGCAAAGTCGACCCCAGGACCGGCAAGCGCCGGAACCTCGGCACCTTCAAGTCGCGCGAGGCGGCCGAGAAGCACGAACGCGAGGTTCAGTACTTCAAGCGGCATTGAAGTCCGCAGCTTTTCAGTCTTCTCGGGTTCCAGCTGTCGATGCCGGCGATGCTCGGCCCTTTGAATGAGCAGCGTCATCTCCCATTCGCAGCACTTCGCGGGCAGCAAAGCGAGAGGCGCTTAGTCCGTCGTGTCGTCGCCGTTCGAGCGCGAACCAAGCGCATGGGCTTCCCGCTCCAGCACCGCGCGATCATTGTCGTATTTCGCAAAGAGTTGCCGAGCTTCAGGGATCGTAAGCTGGAACTTCCTCGCGAAATGGGCGACGTCGAAATCCTCGCCGATCGAGAGGTGGTCAGCGGCATCGCGTGAGCTTTCATTGTCTGACATCGGAAAATTCCTCCTGCCAGAAGAAAGGCGTGCGCGACGGCATGGTTCCGAGTTGTTCACAAGCGATATCTAACAGACGCTCGAGATCCGCGGTCAAATCCATCAGGCGTCGGCAGCGGCTCTGGTGGTCCATTGAATTATCCTACCCTGGGGGATAGGATAGCGGCATGACGATACACAGCTCTCATCCCGATATCATCGCCCGGCTCAAGCGCGCGCATGGCCATCTGGCCGCCGTGCTCGCCATGTTCGAGCAGGGGCGCTCCTGCCTCGACCTCGCGCAGCAGCTTCATGCCGTCGAAAGCGCGGTCGGCAATGCCAAACGCGAACTGATCCACGACCACATGGAGCATTGCCTGGTCGAAGGCGGCGAGCCCACCAGGGACACGCTCAAGGAGCTGAAGCAGCTCACAAAATATCTGTGAGGCCGCCATGTGGGCAAGAATTCTGGACTGGTTCGGGTTCGGGGCGCATGGTCATGACCATGGCGGGCACAGCCATGATCATCATGGCCCGCACGGCCACACTCACGGCGTGATCGACACCACGATCGCGACGACCGATCGCGGCATCTGGGCGATCAAATGGTCGTTCGTCATCCTGGCGGTCACGGCCGCCTTGCAAATCGTCGTCGTCGTGTTTTCCGGCAGCGTGGCGCTGCTTGCCGACACCATCCACAATGTCGCCGACGCGACCACCGCCATACCGCTTTGGATCGCCTTCGTGCTGGCGCGCCGCAAGCCGACCCGGACCTTTACCTACGGCCTGGGCCGGGTGGAGGACTTGGCCGGCATCGTCATCGTGCTCATCATCCTGGCGAGCGCGCTGGTCGCCGGATATGAGGCGATAGACCGCCTGCTCAATCCCCGGCCGGTGCGGTTCCTCGGCTGGCTCGCGGCTGCCGGCGTCATCGGCTTCCTCGGCAACGAGGCGGTGGCGGTGTTTCGCATCCGCGTCGGACGCGAGATCAACAGCGCCGCATTGATCGCCGACGGCTATCACGCCCGCACCGACGGATTGACCAGCCTCGCCGTCGTCGTGGGCGCGATCGGCGTCTGGCTCGGCTTTCCGCTGGCGGACCCGATCATCGGCCTCGTCATCACCGTCGCCATCTTCGGTATCGTCTGGCAGTCGGCGCGGTCTGTGCTGACCCGCATGCTCGACGGGGTGGAGCCCGGATTGGTCGACGAGATCCATCACGCTGCCGAACATGTCGTGGGCATCGAGAAGGTGGCCGAGGCGAAGGCTCGCTGGCTCGGCCACAAGCTGCATGTCGACGTGGCGATCGCGGTCAATGACGGGCTGCTGCTCGCCGCCGCGAACAACATCGCCGCATCGCTGAAAGCCGAGCTCTTTGCCCACATTCCCGCGCTCGACGTCGCGACGGTCCGCTTCACCGAGCCGCAGGCCGAAGGTGCCAACCATGATGCACCCGACCCGTTCCTGGTATCGGGCAAGCTGGCGAGCGGGCTGCTGGAGATAATCGACACGCCGCAGGGCGAGCGCATGCGCCTGCGCCTGTCTAGTCATGCCGAGGGCCTGCAGGCGAACGTCGCCATCGAGCGGCCGGGCGGTACAGTCGAGCGCCTGCCGCTGTCGCCGGTCGGCGGCGACCATCACTATCTGCAGAGCCTCGTCGCCCCGGCCGAGCCGCACGAGTTCAGCGCCAGGCTGCAGCTTTCGGCCGGCCCCGACAGCGAGGATCTGCCCTTTGCCATGGCCGAGCCGGAAGGCCACCACCACGAGCATGCGCACTGGTGAGGAAGGCGCTGGTTGAATTCCGGTGCGAGATTTGCCCGGCGGTGGCGCAGCATCGTCTTCCCGACTGGATGCAGCTTCACCTTTCTTCAGGCGGCTTGATGTGGCGGAAGGCCGAAAGCAATGCCAGGTCGTAGAGGATCTTGAGGATACCGCAGATCACGAGAGGCCAGGCTTCGAGCCCCGCAGCAAAGAGCGCGCCGGCGATCGCCGGGCTGGCAGCGGCTGCAAGGCTTCGCGGCACCGACGTAACGCTCGCCGCCGCAGGCCGCTCCGGTGGCGTGACGACAGCCATCACGTAGGAAGAGCGTGTCGGCACGTCCATCTGGGACAGCGCCGAGCGTAGGAGCAGAAACGCGAGGGCCGCGTCGCGGCTCGGTATGACGGCCGCCACGATGAGGCAGACACTCGACGGAATATGGGTGAACACCATCGTATTCACGAGGCCGATGCGGCTCGACAGCCATGCGGCAATTGGAAATGAAACCGCCGACAAAACACCCGACCAGAAAAAGAACACCCCGGCCGTCGACAGCGAAAGGCCGAACTTGCTGAACAGCCACAAAGCAATGAGCGACTGCACGGCAAAGCCACCAGCGAATGCATCGATGCTGAACAGGGCCGCGAGCTTGTAGACAATGACACGCGACGGCCCAAGCGCCGCGGCGGGCTCTTCTTGAGGAGAGGTTTTCGGACCAGTGGGAATGCGCGCATAGGTAAGTCCTCCGGCCACGCCCAGAGCCGCATAAAGGACGAACATTGCCTTGAGCGCGGTAAGACGCGACATGCCGGTTGTGACTAGGAAGTCTGGGCTGGTTGCGGCGAGCGCGCCAACGGATGCCGCCAGTGCGCCCAGCAAGCTATAGCGCGCGAATGCCTTCGTGCGGTGCGCATCCGCGACGAGACGCGACAGGACGGCATGCTCCAGCGGAACAAAGATGCTGACGCTGCCAGAAGAAGGATTGATCGTGCCGATGAAGGCCACGAGCAGAACAAGCGCGTAGGTGCTCGACTGCGTATAGGCCAGCCCTGTTGCGACCATCAGGCCGGATGCGGCCATAAGCAAGATGCGCCGGTCTGCCCTCACGGCAAGGAACCCGACGCCTAGCGTCAACAGCGCCGAACCCAGGAGAGCGGCGGTGGCGACAACGCCAATCTCCAAGGGGCCAAGCCCGATCGCTGCCAGGTATACCGGCAGGAGCACCGCGGCAAAGCCATCGCCAAAATCACGAAAGGCCCGCGCCGCGTATATATCCGCAGCACGGCCTCCTTTCCTCTGGTCCTTGACGTCGCCCGGGCCAACGTAGTTGCCTTCGGAATTTCGAAGGGACTGTGTCAAGGGTCAGCTACCTGTCTTGAGGTGCACTTGATCGAGCGCCAGCTTCAGCCCTTTGGCCAACTTCCCAACGTCGTCATTCGCCCAGAAATGCATGAAGAACAGCCGGGGTTCGTCGTCGAGCATATGGTTGTGCACGGCCGTCACCTCTATCCCGCTCTCCCGCAAGGCTCTTAGCACCGGATTCACTTCGGAAGCGATCAGAACGAAGTCGCCGGCGATCGCGGCCTTGCCACTCCCGGTCGGCTGAAAGTTGATGGCAATCGCGGAGCCCATTGCGTCAGGCACTTCCATACCGTCATCCTTGATAGACTCCGCGCGTGGGATGCTGACCTGATAGACCCCGCCATTGACCTTGCCTTTGCGGCCAAGCGCCTGGTCGATGGTCGATGTGTCGAGATCGATTGTCTTCGAAGCAGCGGTGGCACTCGCCGGTGCGTCTGAAAGCGGCGTCGCGCTCTGCTGCAGTGCCGAATGCAGCGCTGTGGCCAACTTTTCCGGGTCGCCATGCCCCAGGACGTGCATGTACATCGTCTCCGGCTGCGCCCTCTGCAGGTGATTGTGAAGCGCCGTGACCTCGATACCGCTTTCGATCAGTTTCGTCATCACCGGGCCGATCTCGGATACGGTCAACACAAGATCGCCCATCACCATGACGTCGTGATCGCCCATGGGTTTGAATGCGAGCCACGAGCCGAGCGCCAAGGCCGGTTTGAGCTCCACTCCGTCAAGCGTGACTTTCAGGTCCGAACGGGGGAGCCCGACCCGGTAGACGCCCCCTGACGCCTCCGTGCCGGATTTCCCGAGCGCGTGCGCCACCGCCTTCCAGTCAGGTGCGGCAAGGGAAGGCTGGGCAATTCCAAGGCAGGCCGCAAATGCGAGCCCAGCTATGATTTTTCCATGCATGATTTGCTCCTGTGCTCTGAGCCCCAGGTGCCCAAATGGAAAACGTCTGCCGTTCCGAAATGCCATTGCGCTCGCGCAATTGTGATACGCACTCCGCCGGTCGCGCCGCCGGCTGTGCTTCTCGCCTTTCGGCCGGTTATGCCTGCCCGCGGCGAAATCGGTCTTTCAATAACACAAGAACGTGTCCTTGCATTTAACCCCAGCCTCTTTGAGCAATGGTTGCTTTGAGGAGGCGGGCAGTCCGGCCACGCAATAGACCGGCGCCGCGATCTCGCCGGCATGTTTCGTGATCATTTCTCGTGTGATGTGCCCTCGCTCCCGGCTCCAGCCCGAGCGATCACCTCAGTGGATGTCGCGAAGAGCTTTTCCGCCGCCACTGCGTGAGCTTCATGCCGTCACGCATGTTGAGACCGAGCAGCGTGATGTTCGTCGCGCCCGCTATCAGCTCGAGCGCCTGCACCGTGTAGAAGGCCGTATCGAACTCTCCTGCCTTGGCCTTGGAGGCGAGGAACAGCGCCGCCGGGATCAGAACCAGCAGACCGTTCGCAGCAATGAACGGCATTCGCTTCAACTTCTTGCCGATCACGCCGGTTCGCACACCTTTCGCCAAGGCGAAGCCCGAGCCCCCCGTCACCGCCAACATGGGGATCAGCAATAGGAAACCCCACGGTATGGCCGTCTTTACCGCGACAACGCTTGCTTCGGACGCAAACAGCTCGCTGAGTGCCGTCGAGAGCCAAAAGGTCGCGATCGTGAGGAGCGCGAGTGTGCTGGCCAACGGATGGATGAGCTTGGTCATGGCTTGCCCTCTCTAGTCGACCTCTAGGCGACGCAGATGCCCGGCACTCCGACCTTCTGGAAGAGATGCGGCATGGCCATTGCCGAGGATGGATAGGCCGAGAGTTTTGCAATGAACTCCGGATGCGTGAACGCGGCCCTGAAGTCCGCAGTCGATTCCCAGACTGCATAGTTCAGATAAGTCGGGCTCTGTCCGATCGCTCGGTGTAGCTGGGTTGAGATGAAACCCGGCTGCCGCTTCATAAAGTTCGCATCATTCTGCCAGGCCTGGAGGAGAGTCCGTTCGTCCGCCCTGTCCAGCGTGAAGACATTCACGAGTACGAGGGGGGCGGCTTCGAGGCCAAGCTGATGTTCGATCGGGAAGGCGGGATCAAGGGGACGCCTGTGCGACATGACAGTCTCCGGTAAGTTGGTTATATGATGTCAATCTGGTATGAGCGATACATAATATATTGACATCATCATGTCAAACAGATTTTATGGTGACAAAATGGATGCAAACATACGAACCCCCGCTGGGGATGCCTTAACCGACCTCATTCTCGACCTGTTCAGGGTCAACAACCTGATCTTGACTTGGGGCGACAGGCTTGTGGCGCCGCTGGGGCTCACAAGCGCTCGCTGGCAAATATTGGGGGCCATCGTTGCGGCGGATCGGCCACAGCCGGTGGCGTGGCTCGCGCGCGATCTTGGCGCCAATCGGCAGAACGTGCAGCGCATCGTCAACGACCTGGCGGCGGAAGGGCTCGTCAGGTTCGAGCCCAATCCGCATCACCGCCGCGCGCAGCTTGTCGTGCTGACCGACAGGGGACAGCAAACGTTCGACGACGCCATCGGCTTTTACGACCCACGGGTCAACGCACTTGCGGACGGGCTTCCCCTAGAAGACATCCGAATGGCTGGCCGCGTCATGAAGGCACTGCGGAAGAAATTTGAAGGCGATGAAAATGCTGGAGACCAGACCTGACCGCTCTGGTTCGATCGCAAGCGCCGCGGGTGTGCGGAAACGGGACCAGTCCGCCGGCCGCGATTAGAAAACGCTAACGGAACGGAAACGCCTCGCTGCTATGGTGCTACGTTGCGGCAGGGGAGGCTGAACACTGCCGAGGAAGTTCGGGACGAGTATACCATGGCCACCTTTCCCCATGTCGAGCGTCGCCTTTATGCGCGAGAATTCGTGCTGAAGGAGGCCACGATCGTCACCGGCGACGCCAGCATCAGGTGCTCCATCCGCAACCAGCACGAACATGGCGCCGAGCTGCGCGTCGGTTCGCATGTGGACCTGCCGGACCGCTTCACGCTCATTGTTCCCGACGACGATGCCGTCTATCGCGCCGTGGTGCGATGGCGGCGCAACGAGCGCGTCGGCGTGCAGGTCTACAGCAACTCGATGAAGGGCTGACGTCCAACTCTCCGTCGATTCCCGATCACAGGGATCAGGCGAGCCGCACCGCATTCAAAGATAGCGGCGCACGCTCGCCTTGTAGCTGCGGTAGGGCTCGCCGAACTTGCGCTCCAGATAGGCTTCCTCGCGCAGCACCACGCCGGAATGCAGGATGAGGGAGACCGGGACGAGGGCAAGCACACTCCACCAGGTGTCGAAGACGAGCCCGATCCCCAGGAGCAGGCCCATCAGGCCGATGTAGAGCGGGTTGCGGGTGAAGCGGAACGGGCCGCCGGTGACGATGGCCAGCGTCGGCTTCGTCGGATCGATATTGGTGCCGCCGCGCTGCATCGTCATGCGTCCCCAGGCGATGACGGCAATCGCAAGCGCGGCAAGCACGATGCCCAGCACCATGGTCAGCGGCCTGCCGCCGATCGCGAGCGGCCAGACATAGCGCAGCGCCAGCATCAGGATCAGCGCCACAAGGAACAGCAGCGGCGGGAATACCGCGACGCCCGGATTGTCCTTCTCGTCGTTCATGGCCATTTCCGCCGGCCCTCAAAACCAGGCACCCCGCACTATGCATCCGCGGCTGGGCGGCAACAAGATCAGCGAGGGCCGTCTTCCTCCTGTGCCTCCTTGTTTCGACCCTGGAAAGTACAATGCACGCGGGTGTCACAAACAAGTGCCAGTCGAAGAGCCACGGCATCAGACGGCAGCGGCCCACCCGGTCACAAGGATGAGGGCAAGCGTGACCAGCGCTCCGGAGACGTAGAGGATCGTCCTTATGTTGCCTCCCTTGGCCGCATTGCCGCCACGCAGGTAGATCGCCAAATGAACGAGGCGTATCGCCAGGTGAAGCCAGACGAGCGTCGCCAAGGTGGCCGGCCCGACGCCAACCATCATCGCGAGCACCGCTGGCACGACAAAAGGTGCCAGCGCCTCGACCGAATTCATGTGCACGCGGTCGATCCTGTAGAGCCGGTTGTCGTCGTCCGCCGGGATCACCGGCCCTGAAAGCATTCCGGCGAACCCCTTGGATGAGCCCGAATAGACCGCCAGCAGCACGGACAGGAGGCAGAGCGCGAGCACGCCGAGGATGCTGAACCAATAGGCTTCCATCTTGTCTTCGCTCCGTGATGCGATGCCCTAGACCGCTGCGCGACGGTCAGGCTGCCTTGCCGGGAAAAAGGTCTTGGAAGCGCTGCAGGTACAGCGGCCAGCCCTGATCGCTGTCGACGCCACCGCGCACGCCTTCCCAGCCTTCGCCATGCCGCTCGAGATTCCGGTGCTCGATCTCGACCCGGGTTCGGTTCTCCGTCTCGGCCGTGAACCGGACTTCCCATTCGCTGGTCTTGTTCGGGTCGGTCTCGATCTGCCATCGCGGGCTGATGTCCCAGCTCAGAACCAACCGGTCGGGCGGATCGTAAGCCAACACCCGGGCCCACCGGCATTCGCTGCCGTCCACGCCGCGGTCGTACACATGGCCTCCGACCCGAGGCTCGAAGATCGTCTCCGCGATCGGCACGGCGAGAAGATTGTGCTCGCGGGGTTTGAAGCTGCCGAAGTCCTCGGTGAAGACCTTGAAGGCGCGCGCAATCGGCGCCTCGACGACGACGGAGTGCCTTACGGGCGCGGGTGCAGGTTGCTTGGTCATGCCTGGTCCTCCGTTGGTTGCTCGACGGCCAGTTTGTAGCCGGCCAAGGTCTTGCTCCAGAACCGGTCGATTTCCGCGCGCAGGCTCGCCAGGCCGTCCGGATCGATCCGGTAGATGCGTTCCTTGCCGGAGCGCGTGTCGGCCACGAGCCCGGCGTCCTTGAGCACCTTCAAGTGCTGAGAGACCGCCGGCCGGGTTACAGGCAGCGCACGGGCGAGTCCGCTGACCGAACAAGGCTGTTCGACCAGCAGTTCGAAGATCGTGCGCCTCGTCGGGTCTCCGAGCGCTGTCCAGTAGTTCGCGTTAGTCGTCACTAACGCGAACTTAGAGTGATGTACCCGCCCTGTCAACTTGGAGTGGCCGACACTCCGCAATCTTGGCCGGTCCGGACCCCTATTTGGCCGGCGGCTCGAACAGCTCGATCGGATTGCCGGCGGGGTCGTCGAGCAGGATCTGCTTGCCGCCTATCCCGGCCACGATATCGTTGCGGAACTTGGCGCCGAGGGTCTTCAGACGGGTGACTTCGTCCTCGATCTTCGCAACTTCGATCTGGATCCGGTTCCAGCCGCCGGGTTCCGGTTTGCGGCCATCCGGCATCGGCTGCGATGCGCCGCCCGGTCCGGTCGTTGCGTTGATGAGCAGCCGAAGGTCGCCCTTGGCCAGCATCGCGAAGCTCGGCGCCGGATGCATGGCGACGGAGAAACCGAGAGCCTGGGTGTAGAACGCGATTGCCGCGTCCACATCATCGACGATGTAGCGAACATTCACTGTTGTCATGGCATTGCTCCTTTCAAAAAAGGATCGCGCTCGCCGCCGCCAGCGAAACGACAACGATCCACGGGGGTGCCTTCCAGACGGTGAGCAGGAGAAAGCCCGCAAGCGCCAGCGCGAAGTCGCGTGGCGCGAGGATGGCGCTTGTCCAGACGGGGCTGTAGAGCGCTGCGCCGAGAATTCCGACGACGGCCGCGTTCGCGCCGCGCATGGCAGCCTGGGCCGTGGGCCTGGAGCGAAAATCGTCCCAGAACGGCAGCGCTCCGACCACCAGCAGCAGCCCGGGCAAAGAGAGCGCGACAAGCGCGATCGCCGCTCCGGCGACGCCGTTCGGCGCCGGCCCCATGACCGCTCCGAGATACGCCGCGAAGGTGAAAAGCGGGCCCGGCACCGCCTGGGCGGCGCCGTAGCCGGCGAGGAAGGCATTGTTGCTTACCCAGCCGAGTGGGACGACCTCGGCCTGCAGCAAGGGCAGAACCACATGGCCGCCGCCGAAGACCAGCGAGCCCGCGCGATAGAAGGAGGCAAACAGCGCAATGGCCTGAGCCTGCCCGGCAAGCAGCGTCGAGAGGAGGAACAGCAGGGCGAAGGCACTGAGCACCAGTGTGCCGAACCCCTTCGAAACGCGGAAATGCAACCGGCCGATCGCCGGCGTGCCACCGCTTCGGCACAGCCACAGTCCCGCCAGGCTTCCGAAGGCGATGGCGGCGATCTGGCCGATGGAACTGGCCGCGAAGGTCGCGACCAGAACTGCCGCAAGCGCGATTGCGGCGCGTTCCCGGTCGGGCGTGAGGTTTCGCGCCATGCCCCACACCGCCTGCGCCACGACGGCCACCGCCACCACCTTCAGGCCATGCAGCAGACCGGCTTCGGCCGTTCCCGCGAAAGCCGACGATCCATAGGCGAAGAGAAGGAGCAGGATAGCGGACGGCAGCGTGAAGGCGGTCCAGGCGGCCACCGCGCCCAACGGGCCGGCGCGCAGCATTCCAAGCGCGAACGCGACCTGGCTGCTTGCGGGGCCCGGCAGGAACTGGCAGAGCGCCACGACGTCGCCATAGCCTTCCTCGTCGATCCATTTGCGCCGGGTCACCAGCTCGTCGCGGAAATAGCCGAGATGGGCGATCGGCCCGCCGAACGAAGTCACGCCCAGTTTTGTGAACGCTGCGAGCACCTCCCAGGCCGCGCCGACCCGAGGCTCGGATTCCAGTGCGGGTTCAGCCATCGCTGCGTCCTGACACGACTTCACGAAACAGCTCCCTGATTTTGCCCTGCGCGGCCGCCAGGCCCTCGAGGCCATAGGGCGTGGCGGTGTAGAGGCGGCGTTGCGACCGGCCGGTCCGCTCGATGCGGGATTCGAGATAGCCCTTGCGCTCCATGGCGTGCAGCATCGGATAGAGCGTGCCGGGGCTGACGCGATAGCCGTGGCGCGCCAGCTCCTCGATCATCCATTGACCGTAGAGATCGCCCACGGCCGCATGATGCAGGATGTGAAGCCGTATGAAGCCTGCCAACAGCTCCTGATGCTGCATCTCTCCACCGCCGGCAATTCATCATAATCGAATTTCGATATCGAGAACCGATAATAACCTTGTGAGTTGGCTTGGCAACCGCCAAACGGCGGGTGCGTTGGATCAGCAACGAAAGGAGCACTCACATGGCCAGCGAAGACGACAGGAACCCGCGCCACCACACGCGCAATATGCAGGCCCGCCTGCAGGAGACGATGGACCACCTGCGCGCCGATATCCTCAAAGTGGATGAACCTCAGCTTAAGGCAATGTTCGAAACCGCCGCCGAAGTGTTGGGTGGGCTGAAAAAGGCGTTCAGCGACTACGAAAAGAAGAACGAGGCGGCCTGGCGATAGGCGACGACGGCCGGCCGACCGTCCCGCAGCCGCCGCTGGCGGGCACGATCCTCGCCGACACTTGGCGCAACGGTCCTGATCACGGCCAATGCGACGCGCATGCCGGCGTGACGGCCGCGCGCCGCCGGCGCTTGCCCGGTGGATAAGCTGCCGCTTGCGTCAGGGCCGGCCCCCAACCGGTCGCGTTGCGGTTCCGAACCTACAGCCCCTTCCGCGCCTTAAGGCTCCGCGCTGCCTGCTCGATCGCGGCGCGGTCGTTGCCCAGCCTGTCGAGCAACTCCTGCGCTTCTTCGCCCGATATGCCGGTGCGCATCGCAAGCGCCTCGACCGTCAGCACATCTGCGCTGTCGATCTCGCGCGTCTCAGGCAGCGCATCGTCCGCAGTCAGCGGCAGGGCCGCCTCGCGGTCGATTTCCATCTCGGCCTGATGCCAATGCCGCTCGTGATTGCCGAGGATACCGCCCTCGCGTTGAAAGATCTCATAGGCGCGCTGCCTGATCTTCTCGATCCGATCGTCGTCCATTGCCGTTTCCTCTCTGCGTTGTCATCAACGCAGGGCTAGGCGGAACGATCCGTGGCATTGTGAAGTGATGATCGGGCCGACCGCGCCCCGACCAGCCGCTACATCCGGGCCCTTTCGTTTCCGGGATCGTAGGGCGAATCCGCAACAACTTCGGCGACCTTCCATTCCCCGAGAATGGTTACGTCGAGCTTCGTGCCGGCTTTGCTCAGACGCTCCGGCAACAGCGCCAGCGCCACATCATGCCCGAGCGTGTAGCCGTATCCGCCCGACGTTATACGGCCGACCAGCGCGCCATCGATGTAGAGCCCCTCGGAGGCAAGCGTGCTGGCGCCGTCGGTTTCGATCTTCAGCGTGACCGAGCGGCGCTGGTCGTTCCTCGCCTTGTATTTCAGGACCGCGTCGCGCCCGACGAAATCGGCCTTGTCGAGGCGGATGAAACGTTCGAGCCCGCTCTCCAGCGCATTGAGCTCCGGGTTCATGTCGCGATACATCGCGCGATAGGATTTCTCCAGCCTGAGCGACTCCAGCGCATGCAGCCCGACGAGGCGCATGCCGTGCCTTTCGCCTTCCTTGAGAATTGCATCCAGCAATTGCCGCTGGTAGGCCATGGGGTGGTAGAGCTCCCAGCCGAGCTCGCCTTCGTAGTTGACGCGCAGCAGCCGCACGTCGCTGGCCAAAGCGACGCTGCCGGTCTTCGCGCTGAACCACGGGAATTGAGCGTTCGAGAGATCGATCTCGGTGAGGGGTTGCAGCACGTCTCGGGCGTTCGGCCCGACCACCGTGAAGCAGCCGCGATCGTTGGTGACGTTCTTCAGGCTGACGCTGCCGTCAGCGGGAAGCACTCTTGAGAGGTCGTCGAAATTCCAGCGCTCCGCGCGCGGCGTCGAGATGAGGTAGAAGCTGTCGTCACCGAGGCGGGCCACCATGTACTCCGCCTGCACGCCGCCTCCCGCCGTCAGATGATGCGCCAGCGTCACTTTGCCGACCGCGGGCAGGCGGTTGGCCAGGATCCTGTCGAGCCAGGCTGCCGCGTTCGGCCCCGACACCTCGAACTTGGTCATCGGCGTCATCTCGACCAGCCCGACGGCGTTGCGCACCGCCTGGACTTCCTCGGCGACGAAGTTCCCCTTGGGGTCCAGCGCCAGCTATACTGGTCCCTGGCCTCGACGCCGTCGCGCGCGAACCAGTTGGGCATCTCCCAGCCGTTGAGCACGCCCCAGACGGCGCCGAGCTCGGTCAGCCGGTCATAGGACGGCGCTGTCTTCTGCGGGCGGGCGGCGGGCATGTCCTGCCCAGGATATTTCTGCTCCGCATGCGTGCCCCAGGCCTCGCGCACCTTCTCGCGCGTCCAGGCCTCGTTGGCATAGTCGCCGAACCGGCGCGGATCGAGATCGGAGGTGTCGAGGCTGTTGCCGCCCTCGACGATCCGCTCCGACAGATAATAACCGATCGTGCCGCCCCACAGGATGCCGCCCGGCACGCCCTCGGCCAGCCACACATTGGGCAGGCCCCAGGCCGGTCCCATCAGGGGAAGCTCGTCGGCGGTCATCTGGAAGGGGCCGCGGACATTGGCCTTGATGCCGACGCGCCCCAAGGCCGGGACCAGTTGCAGAGCCTGCTCCCAGTTCCACGACACCGCCTCGAAATCTTCTTCGACGAGGTCGGCGCCGAACCAGGCGGGCACGCCGTCCTCGGCGAACAGTTTCAGGTTCGCGGTGCGCTCGTAAGGCCCGAACATCAAGCCGTCGCCTTCCTCGCGGAGATACCCCTCGAAGCCTTCGTCGCGCAGGATCGGCATCTCGGGCCGTCCCTGCTTTTTGCGCTCCACGATCTCCGGCACGGCTTCGGTGATCCAGTACTGATGCAGGATCGGGATCGCCGGGATTTCGAGGCCGAGCAGCGCGCCGGTCTGGCGCGCGTAATTGCCGGTGGCTGAGATCACGTGCTCGCAGGTGATGTCGCCCTTGTTGGTCTCGACCAGCCACTCGCCCCCGGGTGTCCGCTTGAACCCGGTGACCTCGGTGTTCAGATAGACCTTGCTGCCGAGGTCGCGCGCGCCTTTGGCCATGGCATGCGTCACGTCGGCCGGCGCGATGTGGCCGTCATCCGGATGATAGAGGGCGCCGAGCATGTGGGCGTTGTCGAGCAGCGGGCAGAGCTCCCTGGCCTCTGCCGGCGTCAGCAAATGCGCCCGCATGCCCTGCACGTCGGCGACGCTCATGTAGCTTTTGAACTCGTCGAGCCGGTCCCTGGAATTGGCGATGCGCAGCTGGCCGCATTTGTGCCAGCCGACCGGCTGCCCGGTCTCGGCCTCCAGCCCTTCATAGATCTCGATGGTCTTCTTGATCATCCGGCCGACATTGATGTTGCGGGCATAGGACGGGATGAGGCCCGCCGCATGCCAGGTCGAGCCGGCGGTCAACTGGGTGCGCTCGAGCAGCGCCACATCGGTCCAGCCGCGCTTTGCCAAGCCATACAGGATACCGGCGCCGACGCAGCCTCCGCCAACGATCACCACTCTCGCATATGCTTGCATCGAACCACCAATTCCAGACCAGTTTCAAAAGCGCGCCGCCGAAGCTACAGGCGGCGCAAGGCCATGTAACGTCTTGAAAAACTAGGCGTGGTGATAAATTGGGCTTATGCAGCCAGCCTCGCTAGCCGGCAGCCTCTCACTGAACTTGCCCTTCCTGCGCAGTCTCGTCCTTGAAGTCGACTTTCGTGCCCGGCTTGACCATGGCGGCGAGGTCTTCGGCGTCCCAGTTGGTCAAGCGGATGCAGCCATGCGAGAAGGTGGTGCCGATCTTGCCGGGCTCGGGGGCGCCGTGGATGCCGTAGCTTTCGATCGAGAGGTCGATCCAGACCGATCCCACCGGATTGTTCGGCCCCTTGGCGATCGTGAAGGGCCGCTTGCTCCTGACCCCCTTGAAGGCGAATTTCGGATTGTAGTGATAGGTCGGATTGTGCACTACGCGCTTCACCTCCGCCGCGCCGCTCGGCGCCGGCTTCTCCTCGCTGCCGATCGAGGCGGGATAGACCGCGAGCGCTTTGCCTGACGGGTCGAGCGCGCGCACCTGGCGGGACGCCTTGTCGATCTCGACGCTCCCGACGGCCGCGGGAGGATCGCCTCGGCCGACATCGGGCACCACCAAGGTGATGTCGGCCTTCCTGAAACCGGTTTTGGGATTGAGCATTCGCAGCACCTGTTCGCTGACATGGAAACGCTCCGCCAGTTTTTCCCGCGCATTGCGGTAGCCGAGCCGCTTCAGACGCGCCATCCGCTCCATGCGGGCCGGGATACGCCTGGTGAAAGGCCCGCGCACATCCTTGGCCGTGACCTCATAGTTTATCAGCACCGGCCTGGCGAAGGTCGCCGCGAGCTTGTCCCAGGTCTCGCGCGTGAGCTTGCCGTCGGACGGCAGCCCGTTCGCCGCCTGGAAGGCCGAGACGGCCCTGGCGAAATTGTCGGAAAGGCGGCCGTCGATCAGGCCGGGCGAGAAGCGGGCGCGATCAAGGAGGATCTGCGCCTTGAGCAGCATCGGATCGACGCCCTTCGGCTCGCCCTCGCTGAACTGGGCCTGATTGACCGCGTCCATGTCCAGCTTGGCGGCCTGCGACCCGCCGCAAGCGAGTGCGAGCGCCATCGCAACGACAAGAAGGACCCTGACCATCGACGTCACTCCGGGATCGCGACAAGAGCCTCTCTCTATGACGCGGAACGGCCGATCTGGTTCCTGTCGGCCCGCATGACGATCATCGCGAACGTGCACTCTTGGCCATATGCGGTTGAATTTTAAGCTGGAAGCAGTTCCCAAGAACGCGAATTGCTGGCATGCTTATATAAGGGCCTATGCATTTTCTGATTCCATGGCCCCCTGTCCTGGTGACCGACGGCTCCCCAACGCCCCCCGCCCATGCCGTCGGTTGCCCTGTTTGAGAATTCCAAGAGCCCAAGCCGAGCAGGTAGCGCTGTCGATGGACCGAGTGCCGGTATCCTTCTGCGGAAAGCGCAATCGCGCAGGCTCCATGTCGGAACCTCGCCGAATCGCGTGGCGGTCCATTCGCGGTTAGCTAATCCGCGCCTAGCCGAGACCCGATGGGAGAAGCGGACAAAATCTGGCGTGACGAGACATAACTGGAAGCGGTAGGCGCCGAGCACCCAGCCCGGCGCCAGCCTCGATCAGCAGTGCACGTCGGTAAAGTAACGGTCAGGCCATCTTTGCCAATATCTTGGTCATATCTGCCGTGTCGAATGCCCTCAGCGTCTCGGTTCTGATGTTGCCCATTGATGCGATTGATAAGGCTAATGCGGTCGCAGCAATGTCGTCCTCTGCTTCGGCAATCACCACGACATCATGTTTGCCAAGCGTCCACAACAGAGTGTGAACCTTGACCCCGCTTTTGCTGGCCATCGCCTTGAAGGCCTCAGCCCGTTTCTGAGTGTCCTTTATTGTCTTGATACCTTGATCGGTGAAATTCGACAGTAATACGTAGTGAGCCATTGGTTTCCTCCCACAAGGGAAACGGGGGCGCTCACGGCGCGTCCGCCGTTCCCGCAACCACGATAACACGAGCCTGTCCTGCAAAGAAGCGATTGCTAATATTTCGGCGAGAAGGCGCTGGATTGCTGGAGGAGGGCGCAGTCTCAAAGGCATCACGCGCGCAAGGCGGTGCGTGGACGGGCGCTCAACTCAGCCCGGATCGATCTCCGACAGCAGCCAATCCCGAAACGCCTTGACCTTTCGCTGGCGGATCGCTTCCGGCGGGTAGACGAGGTAGAAACTGGAAATGGCTTTCAGAGCGTGGTCGAAAGGCCGGACAAGCCTGCCGGTGGCGAGATCGGCTGAAACCAGCATGGTGCGGCCGAGCACCACGCCTTCGCCCTGCACGGCTGACTCAACTGCAAAGGTGGCGGAATCGAAGGTGAGCCCGCTGTTCGGGTCGACGCCTTCGACCCCCGCGCTGGCAAGCCAGGCCGCCCAGTCGATGCGGTAGCCGTCGCGGATCAGCGTGTGATGCTTGAGGTCCTCGGGCTTCTTGAGAGGATGCGGGCCCTCCAGCAGCTTCGGGCTGCAGACGGGAAAGACCTCCTCGCCGGTGAGGAACTCGGAGGTCAGTCCATGATAGTTCCCGGCGCCGTAGCGGATGGCGACGTCGATGCCGTCGCCGCGGAAATTTGTCAGCTTGCCGGTGGTCGAGACACGCACGTCGATGTCGCCGTGCGCGCGGTGGAAGCGGTAGAGCCGGGGCACCAGCCATTTTCCGGCAAAACCGTCGGACGTGCTGACATTGAGCGTCGAGCCCGAAAGGCGCGAGGTGGCGGTCTGGGTGGCTAAAGAGAGCTGGTCGAGCGCTTCGCGCACCGCCCGCGCATAGGGCTCACCGACAGGAGTGAGCCGCACCGAGCGTGTCGCGCGCTCGAAGAGCTGCACGCCGAGCTGGTCCTCGAGATGTTTTATGGCGCGGCTGATGGCGCCATGCGTGACGTTGAGCTCGTCCGCCGCCCTGGAGAAATTCAGGTGCCGGGCGGCGGCCTCGAAGGCCGGCAATGCGTTGAGCGGCGGCAGTCTGCGGGCCATGGCGCGAAATTCTATTTGTGAGATTTGGTAACAAATACTTGCCAAATTTTGGTTTGTCCATTGCGCATTTTCCAACCAAAAATCCTCACAGGATTTGTGATCAAAGATCAACGAGGACGCCATGGCTACCATCCACCCCTTCCTCTGGTTCAACCTCAACGCCGAAGAGGCCCGCGACTTCTATCTGTCCGTCTTCAGGAACGGCCGGGCGCTTGGGTCGATCGAGTTCACCGACTTCGTCGGCGGCACCAACAGGACCGTGCCGCACGCGATCTTCGACTTCGAGCTCGAAGGCCAGCGCTTCACTGCGCTCAATGCCGGCTCGATGCCGCCCTTCAACGAAAGGATCTCGCTCTACATCGAGACGAAGGACCAGGCCGAGACCGACTATTACTGGAATGCGCTGACGGCAGGCGGCGGCTCGGAAAAGCCCTGCGGCTGGTTGACGGACAAGTTCGGCGTCTACTGGCAAGTCATTCCCGAGCCGGCGCTGCGCCTGATGAGCGACCCGGACCGCGAGAAGGCCGACCGGGCGCGGCAGGCGATGTACAGGATGAGCAGGATCATCCTCGCCGATCTCGAAGCGGCCCACGCCGGCCGCGCGTAATTTTCAACCCATTGCTGGAAGACGGAGGACACCCATGGCTACGCTCGCGGGAAGCAAGATCATCGTCGTCGGAGGCAGCTCCGGCATCGGTTTCGGCGTGGCGGCGGCCGCGCTCGAAAGCGGCGCGGAAGTTACGATCGTCGGGCGCTCGGTGGAGAAGCTGAAGGCCGCCGAGAAAAGGCTCGCCGGGGCAGGGCGGGTGACGGGCATTGCCGCCGACATGGCCAACGAGGCGGACGTCGCCCGCCTGTTCGACCTAGTCGGCGCCTTCGATCATCTGGTGGCGACCGCCGGCACGCCGCCGCCCAATTATCCGATCGGCGGGACCGACATGGATTTCGTGCGCCAGTTCGTCGACAGCAAGCTGGTCGGCGCCGTGATGCTCGCCAAGCACGCGGTGCGCACGCTGAAGAAGGGCGGCTCCATGACCTTCACCTCCGGCATCAACAAGGACCGTCCGCCGGTCCCCGGCGGCTCGGTCGTCTCGGCGATCGCCGGCTCCTTCACCTATTTCGCCCGCGCGCTGGCGCTGGAATTGGCGCCGACGCGCGTCAACGTCGTCTCGCCCGGCTGGGTGGACACCGAAATGTGGGACGAGATCGTCGGCGAGGCCAAAGCCGGCTATTTCGACCAGATGGGCGCCCGCGTCCCGGCGGGAAGGATCGCGACACCGGCCGACGTGGCGCCGGCCTATCTCTATCTGATGCAGAACGCGTTCATGACCGGCGAGACCATCCACATCGACGGCGGACAGAGATTGGTGTGAGCGGGAAAGGCACAGGCTGGTTCGAAATTCGTCTCACCCACTGCCGCGATTCAGGCCGGGCGTTGCTTGCTGGGGCTGTCGGCATGCCTGGACCGATAGCATTTTCAGCCAAACGCTAATATACAAGACGTTCGATGAGCAGCGCCTCCGCATACGAGGAAATGCCATGCGAAGGTTCGTCTTCACAGCCGTGTGCATTGCCGCCGCAACAGGCGTCAACGCCCATGATTGGTACGAAAACAAGGTTGATCCGGTAACGAAGTTCAAGTGTTGCGGCGGTCATGATTGCCGCGCCATACCTCAGTCGTCGGTGCAGTCGAGGGTTGACGGCGGCTATACTTATTTGCCCGATGGTTTCAACATCCCGCGAGACCGGGTGCAGGAATCGCCGGACGGCCAATACCATATCTGCGAGAATAATTACGTCATAACCAATCAGCCCTATTTGCGCTGCTTTTTCGCGCCCCGGGTCGAGATTTCTCGACTGCTCCCGCGTTGAGGGACGCGATCAAGCGGCAGGTGCGCCGCGCAGCCGACCCGGCTCACCCAGGCAATCGCGCCGCAGGTCGTTTGAATCGTCGCCGACCTCATCTCATTGACATCAGGTCCGTCATCAGGCCGACGCCGACGCTAACGAGGAACTGTGGTGCCCGGGGCTGCGAAAGGCCGATATCCCTCAACTGATCGGGCGTCAGGTCTGCTAACGCCCTGCGCCCTGCAATGGTGCGCCGCCAGGCTGTGAAGGCAGCGACTGCTTTCGCAGCACTTTTCGACGCTGCCCCAAGCAGCCGGTGTTTCGATGCGCGGGTCTCCGCGTGAACTTCCGTGTGAGCCATTTTGCTCTCCCGTTCCAGATTACGGTCGCAGCTTGTCACACACGCGATCTGCGGCTGTTCAGCCGGGCGTGAACCGTCGCGGGAAGTCCGGTGGTCCGCCGTTAAATCCGCGTTAAATCGACCGGCGAAGATGCTATTCTGCCGACGCGTTCGAAATCTGGAGAGGGGCTCGTGCATATCCGGCTGCTTGGCGGTCTCGAGGTGACATCCGCGGAAGGCCAGTCCGTCCGCTTCGCGACGCGCAAGTCGACGCTTCTTTTCGCGGCCCTGGTCCTGGCGGGTCGCCGCGGCCACGCTCGCGAACGGCTCTGCGAAGGGTTTTGGCCGGGACGAGGCGATGCGCAGTCGCGCAATAGCCTGCGGCAGGCGCTGGCCGACATCAGGCGATGGTTCCCCGCCGCCGGCAACGCGGCCATTTCCATCGACGGGGATCAGGAAGCGGTTGCGCTTACGGCCGGCCCGGACGAAGCCGATATCTGGCTCTTCGAGCGGAAGCTCGCCGAAGGCGGGACGGCGGAGCTCGCCTTCGCCGCAGATCTCTACCGTGGCGATGTGCTTGCGGGCGAAGCCATTCCCGACGGACTGGACGAATGGTTCGGCCCTTATCAGGCGAAATACCGGCAGAAGGCGCAGCAACTGGTGGAGCGGCTGAGCCTCGCGCTGCCCGAATCCGGATCCGGAATTGAAGCCGCTTGCGAAGGGCTGGCGGAAAGGCTGCTTGCCTCGGATCCGACTGCGGAGCCGGCGCATCGGGCATTGATGCGCATCCATGCCGCGAGGGGCCATGAAAACGCGGCCTTGCGTCAGTTTGAGAGCTGCCGCGCGTTGCTGAAAAAGCATCTGGGTGTGGAACCCGAGGCACAGACGCTGTCACTGGCGGCGTCGCTGCAAACGCGAAGCGGAAATCGCCAGACGGCGTCGACGCTCGGTACCGCCCAGCCTATCGCCGCGTCGGCGAGACCGCATGACCAGCCATCGGTTGCGGTGATGCCTTTCGACAATCTTGGCGGGGCGGATGACGAATATTTTGCCGATGGCGTTGTCGAGGAGATCACCGCAGCACTTTCGCGCATCCGCAACTTCTTCGTCATCGCGCGCCAGTCGGCCTTCACCTATAAGGGGCGCTTCGCCGATGTGCGCGAGGTTGGCCTGGAGCTCGGCGTCAATTACGTGGTCGAAGGCACCGTGCGGCGGGGCGGCGACCGCCTGCGCATTTCTGTGCAGCTGGTCGACGCCGACACCAGGACACAATTGTGGTCCGAGCGCTACGAGGGCGCGACCGAGGACGTTTTCGAGTTCCAGGACAGGATCGCTGCGCAGGTGGCCGGCGCCATCCATCCGGCCATCCGCGGTGCCGAGATCGAGCTGGCAAAGCGCAAGCCGCCGACCAACCTGCGGGCCTATGACCTCGTCATGCGGGCCTTCCCGAACCTTTGGGGTCGCCGCAAGGACACCAATGACCGGGCGACAGAGCTGCTTACGAAAGCGATCGCCATCGACCCTGCCTACGGCCGCGCGCATGCGCTTCTAGCATGGTGCCACGCCTCGAATGCCGCATATCTGTGGGCCGAGCAGCCGGAAAGGGAGCTGGAAAAGGCGCTCGCGGCAGTTGAGGCTGCCGGCTCGATCGGCGACGATCCAACGGCGTTGACCGCCGCCGGCTCGGCCATGAGCATGGCCGGCGAACAGGAGCGTGCCGCCACCTTTATCGAAAAAGCGCTCGCGCTTGATCCGAACAATGCGTGGGCATGGGCGCGCCGTGGCTGGATCGCGATCTACCGGGGCGAAGCCGTCCGCGCATCGGAATGGTTCCACCGGGCGATGACGCTGAGCCCAATGGATCCACTCGCATTCAACATGAAACTGGGAATGGCCACAGCCATGGCCAAGGCTGGCTCTCTTTCCGAGGCTGTCGCGATTGCCCGCGAGGTCATCGCCGCCCATCCCGACATCATCATGTCCTATCGATACCTCGCCGCCTGGTCGGCGATGAGCGGGGACCTGGAGACCGCCCGCTGGGCCGCGCAAAAGTTGCTCGCCGCCCAGCCGGGCTTCACGATCGAGCGATACCGGGCGTTGCCTATCTTCCGGAACACGCCGGAATGGGCGGACCAGGTGGTCGAAGCCTTGATCCGGGCGGGATTGCCCAAACGCTGATCGCATGACCTGTAAGGTGCGATCGCAATTGCGGCCGGCCTCCGGAGCTGAAGAATGCTATCGCGACCAGAGCAGCCGCGCGCCGGGCAGCTTGGGCGGCGTTTCCTTAGACTAGACGCCCGAATGCCTCGCCTTGATAATTCGGGCTTCCCGCAACAGCGTAGGGCGATCGCGTCCAACAGCCTTTATCAGCCTCTTGGCTTGTGCGTCCGAAATGCCCGTTTTTTCTTTCAGCAGAATGACGAGCTGTTTGTCGTCGATGCGGTTATGGGAACTGCTTTCGCCGGGTTCGGTCATCGTGGGATCCTCCTCCAACTGAACTGGACGAAGCCCTGAAGGTTTCATCGTCGTTATGCTTTTCGTAAGCAATTGGCGACTGCCGATCGATCTCAATTCGGCCCATGGCGCCAAAACCTCAATCAGTTCCGCTTGGATTGGCGAAAGGGCCTTTCGTCCTCAACGGTACCACATTGGCAACGGTCGGCTGTTCCGCCTCGGCACTCTGCAGCGCGGTCGCCATATCGGCTCGTGGCAGATAGATCGTCACGGTCGTGCCTTTGTCGACTTCGCTGTCGATCGTGACCGCACCGCCGGACTGCTGCGCAAAGCCGTAGACCTGGGCGAGGCCGAGGCCCGTGCCCTTCTCAGGCCCTTTGGTCGTGAAGAACGGTTCGAAAACTTGCGGCAACACATCTGGCGCAATCCCGATGCCCGTGTCCGTTACCCGCATTGCGACGAACTCACCTTCCAATCCGGCCGCGCTATCGTCCCTCGAAAGCTGCATGTTCTCCGCGGTAATCGTGATCAACCCACCTTCGGGCATGGCATCGCGCGCGTTGAAGACGATGTTGACGAGGCCGAGCTCCAACTCGCCTGGATCGACGCTGACCGGCCAGATGTCGGGCCCGACGGCCGCGACCAGCTTCACTGCTCTGCGGATGGAACCGGCCACCATCCCGCGGACGGCTTCCACCCGCTCCGCAAGCGATACGAGTTCGGAACGGGCAGATTGCTTGCGCGAGAAGGCCAGCAACTGGCGCGTCAAAGCGGCGCCGCGCTCGAGCGTAAGCTCGACGGATTCGGTCGCCCGCTTCATTTCGGGATCGGCACCGGCTTTCTTCACCTTGCGAACGTAGCTGTCGACCACCGTGAGCAGGTTGTTGAAGTCATGCACGATGCTGCCCGTCAATTGGCCGAGAGCGTCCATTTTCTGCGCATGCGCGCGTTGCGCTTGCGCCTGGCGGAGCGCGATCTCCGCATCGCGTCGGTCTGTAATGTCGCGCGTGATCTTGGCAAAGCCGATCGGCTCTCCTCGCTCGTCGCGGATCGTATCGATCACGACATTCGCCCAGAACAGCGACCCGTCCTTGCGAACGCGATGGCCCTCGATTTCGAAGTGTCCTTCCCGTGTCGCCATATAAAGTGCGCGTGCAGGTAAACCCGCAGCGCGGTCGTGCTCGGTGTAGAAACGCGAGAAGTGCTGACCGATGATCTCATTGGCGGTATAGCCCTTGATGCGCTCCGCGCCGGCGTTCCAGCTGGTCACCAGCCCGTTGAGATCAAGCATGTAAAGCGCATAGTCGGTCACGCCGCTCACCAGAAGGCGGAACTGGCGCTCGCTTTCCCGCAAAGCTTCGTGCGCTGCCCGACGCTCCGTGATGTCGCGGGTAACCTTGGCGAACCCCTCGAGTCGGCCTGCGTCGTCGCGGATCGGGTGGACGACGGCGGAAGCCCAGAAACGGCTGCCATCCTTGCGTACACGCCAGCCTTCGCCTTCATAGCGTCCATCCCGGGCGGCGGTTTCGAGGACACGGAGCGGCGTGCCTTTTGCGCGCTCCTCGCGCGGGTAGAATTTGGAGAAATGCTGGCCGATTATTTCGTCGGCGGTATAGCCTTTGAGCCGCTCGGCGCCCGCATTCCAGTTGGTGATCATGCCGCTTGGATCGAGCATATAAATGGCGTAGTCGACCACGCCGTCGACCAGGATGCGGAAACGCCGTTCGCTTTGCAGCAGCGTCTCGTGCGCGGCGACGCGCTCCGTGATATCGCGCGTGATCTTTGCATAGCCCAAGAAGACGCCGTTCTGGTCGACGACCCGTTGAACGACGGCGTTCGACCAAAACCGGGTACCGTCCTTGCGTACCCGCCAGCCTTCGGCCTCGTACCGTCCGTCTGCCCGCGCCGCGGCAAGCATCCTTTCCGGCACGGCATTCGCCTGATCTTCGATTGTGAAGAACCGGGAGAAATGCTGGCCCAGGATTTCGGACGCGGCGTAGCCCTTGATCTTCTCGGCGCCCGCATTCCAACCTGTGATGTAGCCGTCGGCGTCGAGGGTGTAGATCGCATAGTCAGCAACGGCGTCGATGAAAAGCTCGAGGCGATGGCTGTCGGAAAGATGTTGCGCGTCGGTTGTGGTCAGTGGCATTGTCGAACCCGCGTTGTGCGCTAGCATTCAGCAGTTCGTCGGACGGCACGTCTCGCAGCATAGGCGCGGCGATCTGACATCGCAACAAGCTTGGACCCATGGCAACATACTCATCTGCTCTCGCATTCAACCTCAAAAGCCCGGGCTATCTCTACAGTTTTGCTCCGGAAAACGAGCCTGGAGACGATGAAGAGAATCCGGCCTCGCACGAACTCGGTTCGGCCGAGCACGACGAACTGCCCTATAGGGTCGAGTTGTGGAACGCCGACAAGAACGGCGTCGAGCAAGTCCTGGCCGTCACGGCAAACGCTAGCATCGGCTACGCAGCCTATTACGCCGCGACGCGCGAGCATCCAGACCGCTACGTCACCCTGCGGCACAAGAACAATTTTGTTTCGAGATGGAACGGTCCGACGAACTAGGCAGGGGCCTGTCTATGACACGGAGCGCCAACTCTTCCCGGTCGGCTGAAGCGCTGCCTTATCGCGTCGAACTCTGGCATGCTGAAAGCCAGGAGATCATCGAACGGGTCCTCGCCCGGGCGGTCACCGCCCAGCTTGCCCGCGCCATTTTTCAAGCCGCCAGAGACGAGCATCCTCAGCGACGGATCACGCTGCGCAAAGGTAACCGGATCCTCTCCGATACCTCGAGTTAACGATCACGCCATCTGGTCATATTCGGGGCTCGGGGAGGGACAGAACGTCAGGGTGCAGCAGGGGCGCGTTCCGGATCCAGAGTCTTGCACCCTGCGGGCCGATGGTAGCGTCGAGCTTTGTTCCCGCGGGCAGGCGTCCCCCAGCTCTGCGGCTCCAGCCGCTCTCCGCCGACGCCAAGCTCCCCTGCAAGCACGAGGAATTCGAGCCCGCGGCTGTTCTCGACCGTCACCCGCTCGCCCGCTCGCCATTCTTCCAGACGGACCTCTTCACGGCCGTCGTCGAACAGCACCGTGGCCGAAGCCGCGCCGGCGCGGGGTGGAACGCTGCGGCCTTCTCCGGGCTGACGGACGACCTGCTCGACGTCGCCTGCGCGGAACTGCCAGAGGCGCACGAAGATGGTGCAGCCATCGCGCGATGCGGGAACATGCGAGGTTCCGGGCGGATTGCGAAAATAGCTGCCGGTGGGATAGTCGTCGTGCTCGTCCTGGAAGACGCCGTCGAGAACGACGATCTCCTCACCGCCGCCATGGGTGTGCCGCGGAAAGGCACTGCCCGGGGCATAACGGACGATGGAGGTGGCGCGCGCCACCTCGTCGCCGATCCTGAAAAGCATGCGCCGGTCGACGCCAGCCGCCGGGCTGGGCACCCAGTCCTGCCGTGCGGCGTGAACGATTGTAGGGCGGGAGAAATCGTCATTGATGCGCATGAGCTGCGTCCTTCATCGCGAGCACCATCCGGAACTTCACGTCGCCCGATCGCATGCGCCGCACGGCATCTGCGGCCGCTTCCAGCGGCACCGTCTCAATGAGCGGGCGCACGCCCGCCAGCACGCTGAATCGAGCGTCTTCTCGTTTTCGAAAGGCGTTCCGGTGATCGAGCCGAGCACTCCGCGCTCGCCCACCATCAGCGGCCCGGGAGCAACGGCCAGGGGATCCTTGCCACCGGCGAGTTGCAGGAGCCTGCCCTGCGGCGCGAGGCCGGCCAGAAGCCGCGATCTGCCGGCGCCGCGGTGGAACAGCGGCACGCCAAGCCAGTCCTCCAGCCCCCGCACCAGCTGCCCGACGGCGGCCGCGGTGACGTTGAGCTCGCCGGCCGCGCCGGAAACGCTCCTGTGCCTGGCGCTCGCTTCAAAGGCCCTGAGAGCGTTGAGGTAGGCTGGAGACTTCGAAGCGCTCAAGATTTTCTTCCTCGCTGAGCATGGCGAAGACGATTGCCCGGGCCGCATGAGCTGTCAACAAAGCGATGTGGTTTCACTATCGGCTGTGTAAATTGCGGTCTCTATACCTACCCTTTCCACGAACATGGCCAAATTCGGCGCCGCGAGAAACGACGTCGGCGCAGGGAAAAGATCAGGCGTCTGGTCGCCGCGCCGTTCAGGCTGATCCGGGGTGTGAACCGCCGTAGTCAGGCGTCTTTATAGGTTCGGCCGTGTCGTTCACGGCTACCTGCGTTTACAGTCTCCCGCACGTTAGCCGCACTCGCTCGGCGATACCAAAGCGACCGCACGAGTTTTCTCGCCTGCGGGAAATTCCCCCATATGGACCGAATTACAACCCTCTTGCGTCTCAGGTCGCATCGTTCTCTTTCCAGAATGGATCCACCGAGCTGAATGCTTACTTCGTCGACCAGATTGGGAGAAGTCGACCAGACGCGCATGGAAAACTCCCATGGATGAGAAAAATCCTCATCGATAGGCCTGAACAAATGGCGGCGATGTAGAAGCGACTGTGCTGCCTGCCTGTTGATCAGATAGGCTACCGCACCCGAGGCCGGGTACTTGTATCCGACCAACTGCGTTGCTCCAATCTTGACCGACTCAACCACTTTCTTATGGTTAAAATCGAAGAACTTTACGATGCTCCAAGTGCCTCGATGAGAAATGGCATCGTTTATCGCCATAATGAATTGCTCGTCATTGCAGATTTTGAAATCGTCCTCAAAAATCAACGCAAAATCGAGCCCCCTGCGCATCGCTTCCTGCCAGATCTTGCGATGTCCGAGATAGACGGAAATCTCGCCCCTCGTCAGTGAGCGCTTGTGAAGAGTCCAATTCAGAAGGCGTGAGTATGCCCGGTCGATGGCGGCGCTGTTTTGATCGATGCCCTGCACGAAATCAAAAGAAATGCCGACACGGCCCAATTCGTTGGCGGCGTGCGTCCTGCGGGCTCCGCCTGGAGGCTCTACGGTAAGAACGAATACGCCCAGGTTCGGAAAGTCGATTGCACGAAAGGAAGAGCTATCCATGGTCTTTGGCCGCCGATGCCTTCAGAGCCCGTAGCTTTTTCCTTGCGGAAGACGCATAGAGCGAGCGGGGAATTTCGCGAATTTTGTCAAACAGAGATCCGAATCTGTACGCGCCTGTTGTTTCTCCAAATTTCTGATGAGCATAAATTTTCCCTGAGCCGGTGTATTTTCGACCAAGGAAATGCTCCGGAATAAGGGTGTGAGACGGCCAGATAACAATCTCGGGGCGGAGTTCTTCCATAAGCTCGGCAACGAAAAGGTTGCCTGTTTGGCGCCAAGGGTGATCAAGATGCTGCGGCGGTATTTCCGACAGGCGGTCGATGATTTCCTTCAGGAAAGGATGCTTTGGCGCCGACGCCACGATGGGGGCAACCAGTTGTCCCCTTAGAAACTCGTTCTCATAGACGGTGTAGAGTTTGCCGCCGTCGTCGAACAATTCATCAATGGGATTGACGCAAATACTGTCTGCGCCGGCGATGTAGCCGCCATGCCTGTACAGTATTTCATACCGCAACAAATCGGCGGCGCCCGCATACCATCCCCGCTTCATGTACTCATTGATCTGAGGCCGAGTCCTGAAGGTCCCGCCACTCAAGAAGTCATTGTCGTATCGCGTGTAATTCCAGTTGGGGTGCTTGTCGGGCCACGTCTGCATCCACTCTATCGGAGCGACCTTGGGCCCAATCCAGATGTGACCGAGATTCCTGGGCACATTCATGGGACGATAGTCACCTTCTGATCCGCCCTCTTGCGAGATGGAGTGGCCTCTATTCCGCCAAGCGCGATCTTCTCGTGCGCTACGGCGCAACTGCGATCAGCAGGTTTGTGCCCAAGAGGCAGCATCTCCGTCGCCCAGGCGCCGGGTCGTCGGATGATGCGCTTGTCATGTCGCCGGAAGACGGAGTCGACATCCCCCGCGTCCCACTCGACAAATGTTTCGTCGAAGCCGTAGACCGCAGGTGCATCGGCTTTCCGGCGCGCGAGATTGCAGCGCTTGAGGCGCCGCCAAATGAATGAGCGACGATCCGGCAGTTGATGCGAATGTAGGCGTACGAACGACGCCGCAACTTTCGCTAAGTCGAGAAATTGTACTGCATCGCGCCAAAAATTGGCACGATCCGCCCCCGCAGGCATTTGCTTTGACACCACCCCGAATTAATCCCCGCTAAATCAATATTGCCGACGGCAGCTGCAGTCAACCGGCGGTTGGTTATTTAGGTATTGCAGCATGCATCAAAACAAGGGCGTAAAGCGCGTCGCCTGAATCCGTTTTCAACGCCACGCGCCTCGGCCGTCAATCGCGCGAATGCGCCATAAGCTGCTGAAATCTTAACGTGATTTTCATTCCGCTTCATTAGCCATTTGGCATTATGAGACATTCCAAGCAGCCTGGCCCGGGTTCCACGCCCAATGGGCAAAGCCAATCCGTGGAAGCCGGGATCCTGCGGGATCAGTTCGCTGATCTGAGGATGGGGCTTTTTATCTCGATGCCCATCGGCACGGTGCTCTCGGCCCTGATCCTGGCCGTTCAGCTGCTCTCCGGTGCCGGCCTTGTGGCGGTGCTGTGGTTTGCGGCGGTCAGTGTCATAAATGGCGCGCGCATAGGACTTGCCATCGCCCAATCGGACATTCCCGCCCAGCCGGACATTCCCGATAGTCGGCCAAAGCCGGTCGCCGCCCGACTTTCTCTTTACGGGCTGTTGGCTCTGGCGTCCGGCATCGCGTGGTCTTTCCTGGCTGTGCTGTCGGATGGATACACCACGCCCCAGGCGCCGCTTTATCTGATCGTTCTTGCGGGCCTGTCGGCCGGTTCGGTCACCTACAGCGCGTCATACGCACCGGCTTCGCTCAACTTCATGACGCTGCCGCTTCTGCTCGCCGCCGGATGCGTGTTGGTGAAGGGCAATGTCGAAAATTACGTCCTTGGCTTCACCATCCTGCTGTTTCTCGCAGGAATGATCAGAAGCTCACTTCTCGGTCAGGCCCGCTTCCGGGAGACGAGCCGTCTCAAATACGAGGCGAGGGAGTTCGCTGCCCGAATGGAACGGAACTCCAGGCGCGATCCGCTGACGAACTTGCTCAACAGGTACGGGCTCGAGCAGGCAATCTCCCGGCTCGGGCATTCAGGAGGCCCGTTCGTGGCCATGCTGATCGACCTGGATGGCTTCAAATCCGTCAACGACACCTATGGTCACAATATCGGGGACGACCTGCTGGTCAGGGTCGCGCGCAGGATAGAGAACCATGCTCCGCCGGGGGCAACGATCGCGCGCATCGGTGGAGACGAGTTCGTGCTGCTCTTTCCCGCCAGCGGGTCCCCGCATTCGACCGACGGACTTGCATCCTTGATCATCGCGGCCATCGCGGATCCGAACCCGGCGCTGAATTCGGTGCGCGTCGGCGCCTCGATCGGTATCTACGTGTCGGAGAAACCGCAATTGACGGAGATGCTGCTGCGCGCGGATTTCGCGCTTTATGCGGCCAAGCGCAGCGGCAGGAACGAATACTGCCTCTTCGATGCCGAACTCGACCATGGGCTCGAACGCAAGCACTGCATCGAGCGCGATCTGCTCGGAGCCGTCGAAGCAGGCGGTCTTTGCTCATGGTTCCAGCCCATCGTGCGGCTGGACACGCATGCGGTCGTCGGCTTCGAAGCGCTGCTGCGGTGGCAACACCCGGTCCACGGGGCCATTCCCCCGCCTGAGATCGTCACGGCGGCGCGTGAAACCGGTCTGCTGTCCTTGCTGACGGAGACGGTATTTCTCAATTGCTGCTCGATGATCGAAGAGCTCGCAAGGACGGGGCGCCAGGATGTGCGCGTCGCGATGAATCTGTCGCCACGCGAACTCGAGGCAGGCAATGTCGACGACATGATATTGGGTGGTCTGGAGACAAAGAATGTTCCCGCGGCCATGCTCGAGATCGAGATCACGGAAGAGGCGCCCGTGGATCGCGACCGGGTCGACGAAAAGCTGGAGCGCCTGGCGGACGCGGGCATATCGATCGTGCTGGATGATTTCGGCACCGGCTTTTCGACCCTGGTTTCGCTGAAAGACAGCCGTATCCGCAAGATCAAGATCGACAAGGACTTCGTTCGCAATCTGGCCAAGTCCGTCGAAGATCAGGCTCTCGTCAAAGCCGTCATCGATCTCGGGCGAACGCTGGGAATAGAAGTGATGGCGGAAGGGGTCGAAACGGATGCCGATCGCCTGATCCTGCGCTCGCTCGATTGCACGATCGCGCAGGGTTTTCTCTTCTCGGCAGCGCTTCCCATGCACGATGCGCTTGCCTTCGAACCGAGGCATTTCGACAATTCGGCCAAAGCCTCCTTCGATCCCGCAGGGCTCCCGTCGCGCCGAACCGGCAGCGCTGCCTGAGCGATCTCCGCGATAGATCGCTGCATATCAAGCATGCCCTTAGCGGCGCTCGATGCCCGTTGCCGCCAAGCTGCTATCGACGTCAGCCGACATCAGAAACTCCGACAGTTGCTTGGCAGCTTCCGTGTCCCTTGGATCGGCGCTGATGCCAATGGCGAAGTCGATGTAACTTTGGAGTTCCGCCGGAAACCGACCGACAAGCATGACGTCGGGAGCGGCGGCGAGAATCGAAGTCACGGGAACGACCCCCAACTCGGCTTCCCCGCGGGCTACAGCCTGCGCTGTCTGCCCTCCTGATATGCCCACCAGCCTGGGCTTGACCTCACCCGCTATTCCCAGCCGCTCCAGCAAATCGCAGAAGTAGCCGCCGCTGGATCCGTCAGCGGCGTAGGCGATGGATCTGGCGCTCTTCAATGCGTGTTCGAACGCTTTCACGGATCCTATGTCGAGCGGTCGACTGCCTGCCTTGGCTGCCACGCCCATCGATATTCGGCCAAACGCAACCTGGCTCCCTGGCTTGACCCTTCCCAAGGCGGTCAGATCCTGAACCATGTGCTGATTGATGATGACGAGGTCAAAAGCCTCCCCGGCCTCAATCTGCTTCTTTACTGTCGGATTGAGCTCGAACTTGACCGCAACCGTGTATGCAGTCGCTGCTTCAAACCGAGGTATGAGGGCAAGGACGGCGGGTCGGACCGCAACAGCGCCAAAGATTCGGATTTCCTGATCCATGGCCTAACCTCAAATCGGTCGAAACGACTTTCCTTATATTGCCTCAGACTTGCCATGCAGCAAGCTCCTCCATCACGCGCGCTTTCACCGAAGGTTCGGCGTAGCTCGCCTCTATCGAGGTGGCGGCAAGCTGCCGGATGATTTCACCGTCCCAGGCGAAGGCCGCTGCGCATTGCGCATAGGAATTCTCGAGCGTGGTGCCGAGCAGCTCTGGGTCGTCAGTATTGATGGATACCGGAACGCCGGGTTTGCGCAGCCGATCGATCGGATGTTCGGCTAGCGACGGGTAGACACCAAGCGCCAGGTTAGAGACGGGACAGATGCCCAACGGGATCTGCCTCTCGGCAAGCAGGCTCACCAACTCAGGGTCCTCGATCGCACGGACGCCATGATCGATCCGATCGGCCCCAAGCAATTCAAGCGCGTCGCGCACACCTTCCGGTCCGCTCGATTCGCCAGCGTGCACGGTTCGCCGCAAGCCTGCCACGGCGGCTCGACGGAATGCATCCGCGAAGCGTGGCCCGGTGCGGCCGGCGGCAGCTTCATTTCCGTCGATCGACAGGGCGACGACGCGCGGGTGTCTGATCTCAGTGAGCAACCCCACGAGCTCGATCGCTTCCGCCTCCGATTGCGTGCGAAGCAGGCTGATGCAGAGCCCGGCCGGTGGAAATCCATCTTTCTCGGCTGCGGCGAAACCTTCGTCGAACGCCTCGATCATACCGGGGATGTTCCTGCGCCAGTGTCGCCAGTGGGTCGGGTTGACGATGACGTCGGCGTAGCGGACGCCGCTTTTCGCCAGGCGCTGGGAGAGTCTGTAGGCGGTATGCGCCAGTTGGTCGGGCGTGCGAAAGGTGCCGCAGATCCAGTCGAGCATCTCGAGGAAGCTCTTCAGGTCATGCGCCTCGAACAGGCTTTCGCGTGGCCGGCGCAGCGGAATGCCGGCCGTCTCGCAGTTGCCGACGACCTCGTCGGCCTCGATGCAGCCTTCGACATGGATGTGCACTTCGGCCTTCGGCAATGCGATGAAATCGACCATGATGTCTCCTCCCGGCTGACGCCAGCAAAGCACAGGCTGGGCAGCCTGGGTTTCAAGAAATAGTTGAAACAAATTGCTCTACGCGCCTGGAAGGCAGAGAAGCTAGAGGGTGATCCGAGCCGGCAGGGCAGGGCTCGAAGGCCGGTTCTCGCCAGATGCTGCCACCGGCGAAAGCTGCCGGCGGCTCGGATGTCAGACCGGCAGCCCAAGCTGCTTTCGCAGGCTCTTGTCGAATGCTGACGCGGGGACGAAACGGCGCAGGACACTGACCTGGCGCGCCATTTTTCCCGCCGCATAGCGCCGCTTCGGGGTGGGATCGGTCGCGGCCGCCAAAACGGTGTTGGCCACCACTTCGGGCGCATCGCCTTTTTCCATCGCCTTCCGCACGGCTACGTTCATGCCGGCGCGCGCCGCGTCATAGATATCGAGCAACCGGTCCGGCCTGGCGAGATTGTCTTCGAACGAGGTGCGGGTATAGGCAGGCTCGACCAATGCGACGCGAATTCCGAACGGCCGCAGTTCGTGGTCAAGCGATTCGGAATAGCCTTCAACGGCATGTTTGGTCGACGAATAGAGTGCGAAATAAGGAGCTGGGATGAACCCCTGGACCGAGCTCAAGTTCACGATTCTGCCCGTTCCTTGACGTCGCATTGTCGGCAGCACCTCGTTGGTCATTCGGATGACGCCGAAGACATTCACGTCGAACAGCGCCTGGGCCTGTGCAGTCGAGGATTCCTCGGCGCCGCCGAGCAGGCCCATGCCGGCATTGTTGACGAGCAGGTCGATGCGCCCGGCATCGGCCAGCACCTCCTCGACCAGTTTCGCCACGGACGCGTCATCGGTCACGTCGCAGGTCAGCATGGTGATGCCGTCGGATTTCTTGGAGACCGCGCGACGGCCGGTTCCGAACACGCGAAAGCCCGCCTTCTGCAGGGCCTTGGCCGTTGCATGGCCGATTCCGGAGGATGCCCCTGTGACGATGGCGACGCCGGGACTGCTCTTGTTCATGGAGATCACTTTCCTTGGTTTGGTTGGATTGGAGAAGCAGGAAGTCCGGAGCGAAAGCGTCAGCCGGGAGCGGCTCGACCGTTCGCGCCTTGTCCATCCCAGCGCCGAAACAGCGCGCTGGCGTTGACGCCTCCGAAGCCGAAACCGTTGGCGATCGCGTAATCCATCTCCATCGGCCGGGCCCGGTTGGCCACGAAATCTATCCCGTCGCCCGCCGGATCGGGGGCGCTCAGATTGAGGGTCGGCGGCGCCACCTGGTCCCTGAGCGCCAGGATCGTGAAGATCGCGCCAAGCCCGCCGGCTGCCCCGAGCAGGTGCCCTGTCGCCGACTTGGTTCCGCTGACGGCGATCGAGAAATCCGCGCCGAAGACGCTCTTGATCGCTTCGATTTCGCCCAGGTCGCCGACCGGCGTCGAGGTGGCGTGCGCGTTGAGGTGGCGGACCGCTCGCGGTGAAATGCCGGCCTGGGCGATCGCGATCTCCATGGCGCGACGCGCGCCGTCGCCGTCCTCGGGGCCGGAAGTGACGTGATGCGCATCCGCCGTCGTTCCGTAGCCGACGACCTCGGCCAGCGGTTTCGCGCCGCGCGCCAGCGCATGGCTCAATTCCTCGATGACCAGGATGCCGGCGCCTTCGCCCATGACGAAACCGTCCCGCGACATGTCGAACGGACGAGAGGCCTGGTCGGGACGGTGATTGAAGGAGGTCGAAAGCGAGCGCGCCGCTGCAAAGCCGCCAAGGCTGACGACATTCATGCAGGCTTCCGTGCCGCCGCACACGGCAATGTCGGCTTCATCGGCGCGGATGATACGGGCCGCATCGCCGATCGCCTGGATGCCGGCTGCGCATGCCGTCACTGGCGCGCCGAGGTGGCCTTTGAAGCCGTAGCGGATCGAAATGTGGCCCGCCGCCATGTTGACCAGGAAAGACGGCACCGTGAACGGCGAAAGACGCCGCACGCCGCGCTGGTCGACTGTCCGCACCGCCTCGGTTATGGCGGGGAAGCCTCCGACACCTGAAGCGATGATCGTCGCGGTGCGGATCCGATCCTTTTCCGAGACCGGCTTCCATCGCGCCTGGGCAAGCGCCTCTTCCGCCGCGGCCAGCGCGAAGAGGATGAAGCGGTCGATTCTGCGCTGATCCTTCGGCGCCACGAAGGCATTCGCATCGAGGCCGGCTTCGGGATCTTCCTCCAGCGAGGGAACCACGCCGCCGATCTTCGCGGGCAAATCTCGCACCATTTCGTCCGCGAGCCTGCGGATGCCGGAGCGGCCGGCCAGGAGGCGCGACCACGATGTTTCGACATCCGCGGCAAGGGGCGTAACCGCGCCCATGCCTGTAACGACTATCCGTCGCATCTATTCTCCTATCAATCTCGATCGCCAGCCCCCGCGCCGTTCAAGCGGTGACGGCGTCGCGAACCTGTTCGGTCGCCGAATCCAGAAAGGCCTGAGCGAGGTGAGGGTCGTTGACGACGCGCGATATCATCAGCGCACCGACCATCGTCGAGAGAATGGCCATGGCCTTGCTATTGGGCTCGCCATCGGTCGCGGCAATCATGCGGCCGATGATTTCGAGATGCTCCCTGATGCCGGCCTCGAACGACGCTTTCACGTCTGTCCCCTGCCTGGCGGCATCCGAGCCGAGCGCAGCGACCGGGCAGCCGTCCATCCTTTCCTCGCGATGGTCCATACTGAGGTAGAATGCGGCCACCGCCCCAAGGGGATCGCCAGGATTGGCTGTGGTCGCGGCTGCCCAGCGGTCGGCAGCGCTGTCCATCGCCCGCTTGGATGCCTGTGCGGCCAGGTCCTCCTTCGACGCGAACTGCTTGTAGAAGGCGCCTTGGGTCAGCCCGGCGCCCTTCATCAGATCCTTGAGGCCGATGCCGTCGAAACCGTGCTCCCGAAAAAGCCGGCTGGCCACGTCGATTACGGTTTGCCGGTTCTGCTCAGCCTGAATGCGGCTCACGCGCATGGTCGATCTCCTTACTTAGATTGCGTACTAAATCTATATCTGAATTAGAGACCGAACGCAATCTATCAAGAGGGGGATGCGAAACAGGTGGCTAGCCGCGTGATCGGTGTGGTGGTTTGCCGCGGGGTGAATGTGTCTCTCTTTTTTAGATTGCGTTTGAAATCTAAATGGTATAGAGTTCGATCACAATCTAACAAGAGGAGATACGACGATGACCCGCAGAACCCTGAGAGCTTCGCTTCTGGCCGCGCTGTTCATGGCGACGCCGGCCCTTGCCGAGGAAGCCACCATCGGACGCCCCATTGAAGCCGGCAGCTTGCACAACGGACGCCTCGACATGGTGGTCTATTACGTCCCGATCGACAGCGGTCTCCTGGAGGTGACCGCCACCTTCGCGCCGAAGGGCGGCGGCGATCCTCAGCGCGTCGTCATGGGCCTCGCCGACCGCGACTCCGTGGCCTTCTCCATGCCGGGCTACCGGGGCTCGCTCTACGCGTTCTCGAGGTCCGGCGAGAAGGTGACGGTCTCGACTGAGACGAACATGCATCCGCGCGCCGACGCACAACCGGACTGACCAGTCCGACTGATCGCAGTCTGCCGCTGCCGGCCGACGCGCAGGACCACAGCGTAGAATGTGAACGCAATCCATTTCGATATGAGGCGATGGGCATGAAAAAGAGATCGGTTATTATGCTGGGTGCGATCCTGATCGCGGGGGCGGGGGCGATCGCGGTGTCAGGGGCGACGGCATTCGCCACATTTGCCAATCCCGCGCAGGATGCTTCCGCCGCGAGCGACCCGAGGCAGGAGCCGCCCGTCGTCAGGCTGGCGACGGCAGCGCTGGTGAGCGGTTCCGAACGCAGCTTCACCGGCATCATAGGGGCGAGGGTGGAGAGCAATCTCGGCTTCCGCGTCCCCGGCAAGATCGTCGAACGGCTCGTCAATGTCGGCCAGCAGGTAAAAGCCGGTCAGCCGCTGATGCGGATCGACGACACCGACCTTCGCCTGGCGCTCACGGCAAAGCACAATGCCGTCGTTGCCGCGCGTGCGATCGTCGTTCAGACGGAACCGGATGAACGGCGATATGCCAATCTGCTGAAAGATGGATGGGTTCCCCGGCAGCGCTACGAGCAGGCAAAGGCCGCGCTGGATACCGCCACGGCCCAGCTCGCCGCCGCCGAGGCGGATGCGAAGGTCGCGGAGAATGAGGCGGCCTACGCGGTCCTGCTGGCGGACGCCGATGGAACGGTGGTCGACACGCTTGGCGAGCCGGGCCAGGTCGTCTCCGCCGGCCAGACTGTGGTCCGGGTCGCCCAGGCAGGTCCCCGCGAAGCGGTGGTCGCGCTTCCCGAAACGATCCGGCCGGCGATCGGCTCGGTGGCCGACGCCAGCGTATATGGCGGTGATGAGCAGCGCCATGCGGCGCATCTGCGACAATTGTCCAACTCCGCCGATGCCCAGACCCGCACCTATGAGGCCCGCTATGTGCTTGATGGTGAGGCCGCGGCAGCGCCGCTTGGCGCGACGGTAACCATTCGGCTGGCAGCACAGGCGAGCGAGCCGGAAGTCCAGGTGCCGCTGGGAGCAGTGCTCGACGACGGCAAGAAGACCGGCGTTTGGGTCTTGGACAACGCCACATCGACCGTGCACTTTCAACCCGTCAAGCTTGTTCGTGTGACCGGCGAATCCGCCGTGATCTCCGGATTGAGCTCCAGCGATCGGTTTGTTTCGCTCGGCGCTCATCTCCTGCAGGAGGGCGCTCGCGTCAGGACTGCGTCCGAAAGCGGGAGCAACTGACCATGAGCCTCAATCTTTCCGCGATCGCCGTTCGCGAACGCGCCGTCACCCTGTTCTTCATCCTCCTGCTGGTGGCCGCCGGCGCCTACGCCTTCCTTATGCTCGGCCGAGCGGAGGACCCCAACTTCACCATCAAGACCCTGACGGTCACGACGGCGTGGCCGGGCGCGACGGCGCGCGAAATGCAGGACCTCGTCGCCGAACCATTGGAGAAGCGGCTTCAGGAGCTGACCTGGTACGACCGGGTGGAGACGACCACGCGGCCGGGCTATGCGTATATGACGGTCACGCTGAAGGACAGCACGCCGCCGTCCGCCGTGCAGGAAGAGTTCTACCAGGCCCGCAAGAAGCTCGGGGATGAAGCCCGCAACCTGCCGTCCGGCGTCTACGGCCCCTTCGTCAACGACGAATATTCGGACGTCAGCTTCGCCCTCTACGCGCTGAAGGCCAAAGGCATGCCGATGCGCGAGCTGGCCAGGCAGGCCGAGGCGATCCGCCAGGACCTCCTGCATGTGCCGGGCGTCAAGAAGATCAACATTCTCGGTGAACGTCCCGAACAGATCTTCGTCGAGTTCTCCTACGCCAAGCTGGCGACGCTCGGCGTGTCGGCACGGGATATCGTCGGCGCCTTGCAGCGGCAGAACACCGTCACGCCGGCGGGCTCGATCGACACTGAGGGGCCGCAGGTCTTCATCAGGGTCAATGGCGCTTATGACAGTGTCCAGGCGATCGCCGACACGCCGATCGTCGCCGCGGGGCGGACGCTGAAGCTTTCCGACATCGCCGAGGTCCGCCGCGGCTATGAAGACCCTCCCACCTACCTCATCCGCCGCCAGGGCGAGCCCACCATCATGCTCGCGGCGGTTATGCAGGAGGGCTGGGATGGTCGCGCGCTCGGCAAGGCGCTGGAGGACAGGACGGCGGCCATCGTACGGACATTGCCGCTCGGGATGACGCTCGACAAGGTGTCCGACCAGGCCGTCAACATTACCTCGGCGGTTGACGAGTTCATGATGAAGTTCGCGATGGCGCTCGGCGTCGTGCTGCTGATCAGCCTGCTCAGCATGGGCTGGCGCGTCGGCATCGTCGTGGCGGCCGCCGTCCCCCTGACGCTCGCCGCCGTGTTCCTCATCATGCTGGAGACCGGCCGTTTCTTCGACCGCATCACGCTCGGCGCCCTCATCCTGGCGCTCGGTCTTCTCGTGGACGACGCCATCATCGCCATCGAGGTGATGGTGGTGAAGATGGAAGAGGGCATGGACCGCATCAGGGCGGCCGCCTATGCGTGGAGCCATACCGCGGCGCCTATGCTGTCGGGAACGCTGGTGACGATCGCGGGCTTCCTGCCGGTGGGCTTCGCTCGCTCGACGGCTGGCGAATATGCCGGCAATATCTTCTGGGTCGTGGGGTTTGCGCTCATCGTCTCCTGGATCGTCGCCGTGGTCTTCACGCCCTATCTCGGCGTCAAGATGCTGCCCGCGATCAAGCCGATCGAGGGCGGTCACCACGCGATCTACGACACGCCGAACTATCGGCGCCTGCGGCGGCTCATCACCTTTGCGGTGCGCCACAAGTTCGTGACCTCCGGTATCGTCGCCATCGCCTTCGCGCTTTCCGTTGTCGGCATGGGCGGCGTCAAGCAGCAGTTCTTCCCGACCTCCGACCGCCCGGAAGTGCTCGTCGAGGTTCGCCTGCCGGAAGGCACCAGCATCGAGACGACGACCGCCACGGTCGAGAAGCTCGAGCGCTGGCTGGATGGCCAGCCCGAGGCCAAGATCGTCACGAGCTATGTCGGCCAGGGCGCCCCGCGCTTCTTCTTCGCGATGGCGCCTGAACTGCCCGATCCCGCCTTTGCCAAGATCGTTGTGCTGACCCCGAACGCCGAGGCGCGCGAGGCGCTGAAGCACCGGCTCCGGGAGGCGGTGGCGCAAGGGCTCGCGCCGCAAGCCAACCTCCGGGTCACGCAGCTCGTGTTCGGTCCCTACACGCCGTTCCCGGTCGAATTCCGGATCATGGGACCTGATCCCGCGCAGCTCTACAGCATCTCCGAGAAGGCCCTCGACATCATGCGGGGCGTCCCGGACGTGCGGCAGGCCAACCGCGACTGGGGCAATCGCACGCCCGTGCTTCGCTTCGTTCCGGACCAGGATCGGCTGAACCTCATCGGCCTGTCGCCGGCCGAGGCGGCCCAGCAATTGCAATTTCTGCTTACCGGCATCCCGGTCACGCAGGTCCGCGAGGACATCCGCAACGTCCCCATCGTGGCCCGCAGCGCCGGCGGCGAGCGGCTGGATCCATCGCGTCTGGCGGACTTCTCGCTGATGAGCCGGGACGGCCGGCAGATTCCGCTCGACCAGATCGGCCATTCCGAAATCCGTCTGGAGGAGCCGATCCTGAAACGCCGCGACCGCACGCCGGTCATCACGATCCGCTCCGACATCAACGAAGCGACCCAGCCTCCGGAGGTCTCCAAGCAGATCATGAAAGCTCTTCAGCCGCTGATCGCATCCCTTCCGGCCGGTTATCGCATCGAAATGGGCGGATCGATCGAGGAGGCTGAGAAGGCCAATACCGCGTTGGGCAAGATCTTCCCGGCCATGATCGCCGCCATGCTGATCGTCATCATGCTGCAGGTGCGATCCTTCTCGACCATGTTCATGGTAGTGCTGACGGCGCCACTTGGCCTCGTCGGCGTCGTGCCGATGCTGCTTGCCTTCAACCAGCCCTTTGGCTTCAACGCCATTCTGGGCCTGATAGGACTGGCCGGTATCCTGATGCGCAACACGCTGATCCTGACCGAGCAGATCAAGGAAAACCAAGCCGCCGGCCTGGATGACTATCACGCCGTCATCGAGGCCACGGTGCAGCGTGCGAGGCCGGTGATCCTGACCGCGCTTGCCGCGGTGCTGGCCTTCATACCCCTCACGCACTCCGTCTTCTGGGGATCGATGGCCTTTACGCTGATCGGCGGCACGGCGGTCGGCACGGTGCTGATCCTGCTCTTCCTTCCCGCGCTCTATATCGCGTGGTTCCGGATCAAGCCGACGGCGGATGAGACCCCTGAGGATTTGACGCATGAACCGGAACTGAGGCTGGCGATGGCCGCGGAATAGGGCTCGGTTGCCGCAGGACAAGGGTCAAGTTTCCGCCCGCAGGATTTGTCCTGCGGGCGGGACGATCTTCCCGTTACAGATGATCGTCGGCACGGGCCCGGTACGTCCGATTGATCAGTTCCGGAGACATGGATGAACCACCCGATCGGAATGCGAACGGATCTCGACGAGGTGCGCGCGCGCATTCTGGAGGTGGCGGAGGAGCAGTTTCGCCGCATCGGCCATCATAAGACGTCGATGGCCGACATCGCCTCCGACCTCGGTATGAGCCGGGCAAACGTCTACCGTTTCTTTCCCTCCAGGGATGCGATCAACGGGTTCATCTGCAAGCGGATGCTGAACGAGGCTGCCGACATCGCGTTTGCGATCGCCCGCACGAACGCCACGGCCCCCGAGAAACTCATTCGGCTTTTCATCGCAGTCCACCACCATGGCAAGGCGACACTGATCGAGCAGAAGCACATGCATGACATGATTGTCGCCGTCATGCAGGAGAACTGGTCGATCGTAAAAACGCACATCGACCGGATGGTGACGATTTTCGAGGCGATCATTCGCGAGGGCATCGAGGCGGGCGAACTCGAGGTCAAGGACCCGGCAGAGGCGGCGCGTGCCGTCAAGACCGCGTTCATGCCGTTCTTCCATCCGCTTCTGATCGAGCACTGTGTTCAACACGGCGAAGACACCGAGGCGAGCCTGCGCGAGCAGATTCGCTTCATCCTGAAAGCTCTCGGCAAGCCGGATTGAGGCGTATCGCGCAAACGTGCCCACCTCAACTCCGATGCCGCAGCGCCTCAACGATCACCACCATTGCCGCCGAGAGTTGCCGCCGGCTCGGATAGTAGAGGTGATAGCCCGGGAAGGGCAGGCTCCAGTCGTCGAGCACGAGCCTCAGCCGCCCCTCCGCGATGTGGTGGCTGACGAGGTTTTCCGGGACGTAGCACATGCCGTAACCGCTCAGCGCCGCGTCGACCATGGGGATGGTCGTGTTGAAGGTCAGCTGGCCTTCCACACGGACTCGCAGCTCGCGGCCCTTCTTCTCGAATTCCCAGGCATAGAGCCCGCCGAACGTCGCCTGCCGCAGGCAGATGCAGTCATGCCCGACCAGATCCTGCGGCGTCCGGGGGGCAGGGCGACGGGAAAAGTATTCCGGCGAGGCCACCGCCACCAACCGCCAGTCCGGGCCGATCCGCACCGCGATCATGTCCCTGTCGACGCTTTCGCCGAGCCGCACGCCGGCGTCGAAGCGTTCCTCCACGATGTTGCGCATGCCGTTGTCGCTGTAGAGCTCGATGCTGAGGTCGGGATAATTGCGAAGCACCGGCTCGAGCTTCGGCCAGACCGTCGTCTGCAGCGCGTGGTCGGACAGCGTGATGCGGACCGTGCCCGAGGGCTTGTCGCGGAAGGCGACCAGGCCCGCAAGGTCGGCCTCGATCTCCTCGAAGCGCGGCGCGAGCGACTGGTAGAGCCGCTCGCCGGCTTCGGTCGGCGCCACGCTGCGCGTCGTGCGCGTGAGCAGGCGAACGCCGAGCCGCGCCTCCAGCTCCTTGATGGTGTGGCTGAGCGTCGACTGCGAGGTGCCGAGCTCCGCCGCCGCCTTGGTGAAGCTGCGCTCCCGGGCGACCGCCACGAACCACAGCAGATCCTTCATGTCCCCGCGCTGCATTAGGTCCTCCCTGAGCCATATTCATATCACAGGTCGATAAGTCCATGCGGATTATATCGTCTAATCGAACGGCGTCCGCTGCAATATCTTCCCCCGCAAATCGGCGCGGCCAGCTCGCGTCCGGGCTCGGCCGCTTCGACGAGGGCGAGCAGGCCCTGCGCATACCCGGCGAGTTCCCGCTTCACATCGAACGCATTTGACGACGCCAAGGAGATCACCATGGACATTCTTCGTGCAGGCTCTCGGCCTTCCGGCAGGGGACCCGCGGACTGGTTCACCGGCACGGTCCGGATCGATCCGCTCTTCAACCCCTTCGACGCCGCGCGGGTCCAGGGCGCGCAGGTGACTTTCGAGCCGGGCGCCCGGACAGCCTGGCACACGCATCCCCTCGGGCAGACGCTGATCGTCGTCTCCGGCCTCGGCCGCGTCCAACGCGAAGGCGGTCCGGTCGAGGAGATCAGGCCCGGCGACGTCATCTGGTTCGCGCCTGGCGAAAAGCATTGGCATGGTGCCTCGCCCAACACCGCGATGATTCACATCGCCGTCCAGGAGCCCATGGACGGCGAGGCCGTGGCCTGGCTGGAACATGTCACCGACGCCGAATACGGCGTCTGATTTTCTCCCGAACGAAAGGAAGCAAAAATGCTCGCAACTGTTCTTCACAAGCCGGGCGACATCCGCTGCGAGGAAGTCGCCGACCCGAAAATCGTGCGCCCTACGGACGCTATCATCAAGCTGTCGGCGAGCTGCATCTGCGGCTCGGACCTGTGGCCCTATCGCGGGCTGCAGCCGGTCGATGCCCCGCAGCACATGGGACATGAATATTGCGGCATCGTCGTCGAGGTCGGCAGTGAGGTGCGCACGATCCGCCGCGGCCAGTTCGTCGTCGGCTCCTTCTGCCTCTCCGACAACACCTGCCCACATTGCCGCTTCGGCTTCCAGTCCTCCTGCGAGCAGCGCGAGTTCATGAGCGGCGCGCAGGCGCCTTACGCCCGCGTACCGCTGGCGGACGGGACGCTGGTCGCCACCTCCGAGGTTCCGCCCGCCGAGCTGGTGCCTGACCTTTTGGCCGTCTCAGACGTGCTCGGCACCGGCTGGTATGCGGCCGACGCGGCCGAGGTCCGCGAGGGATCGACGGTGGTCGTCGTCGGCGACGGCGCGGTCGGCCTGATGGGCGTCCTGGCGGCCAAGGAGATGGGCGCGGAGCGCATCATCGCGATGAGCCGGCACGAGAGCCGCCAGAAACTCGCCCGCGAATTCGGCGCGACCGACATCATCGCCGAACGCGGCGAGGAAGGTATCTCGCGCATCAAGGAGCTGACCAAAGGCGTCGGCGCGGACTCGGTTCTGGAATGCGTCGGCACGGCCGAATCCTTCGACCAGGCGCTGGCCTGCTCGCGACCCGGCGGCACGATCGGCTATGTCGGTGTGCCGCATGGCGTGAGCTTCGACGGCCAGCGCCTGTTCTTTGGCCAGAAGCGTATGCTCGGCGGCCCGGCGCCGGTGCGCCGCTTCCTGCCAGACCTGATGGACCGCGTGCTTCAGGGCAAGATCAAGCCCGGCAAGGTGTTCGACCTCAAGCTGCCGCTGGCCGAGGTTTCCGAAGGCTACCGCGCCATGGACGAGCGCCGCGCGATCAAGGTGATGCTTGAGGTCTAGGCGTTGGAGCACCAATCTCCCCCCTTGCGGGGGAGATGTCGCAGTTCCGCCGCAAGGCGCGATCGCCGGGAACAAAGCGCGCCGCCGCTGGTTGAGAACGGTCGGCAATCGAGCGGCGGGTCTATCTGCGGGCGTCGGTTGCCTTGAGCGGGAAAAGCGGCGGAAAGGTCACGGCATGCCAGGAGCGGCGAAACTTGCTGAGCTTGTCGAGAAGCGCGAACCGCTCACCTTCCGCTTCAACGATGACGGCCTTGTGCCTAACCATCCACGCTGGCCGATGATCGTCTATCGCGGGGCTGTGACGCTGCCGGACGATGTCGATCCGGCGGGCGTCTTCGAGGATCTCTTCAGCACGAACGGCTGGGGCGACGGCTGGCGCAACGGCATCTACGATTACGTCCATTACCATTCGCGCATCCACGAGGTGCTGGGCATCGCGCGCGGCACGGCCGAGGTGCGCTTCGGCGGCGAGAAGGGCAAGGTGCTGACCGTCAAGGCCGGCGACGTGGCGATCCTCCCGGCCGGCACCGGCCACCACCGCCTGTCCTCGTCATCCGATCTTCTGGTCGTCGGCGCCTATCCGCCCTTCGGCACCTATGACCTGTGCACGCGCGCCGAACAGCACGAAGAGGCGCTGCGAACGATTCCCAAGGTCGGCCGTCCGGAGAAGGACCCGGTCTATGGCAGCGAAGGCCCGCTGCTTGCAGCGTGGAAGGATGGCTGAAGGCCTCGCTCCCGCTTGGGTTGGAAGGAGGCGGGCTGCGACGTCTATGGATACTTCGCCTTCTTCGGTGCATAGATCGCCGGGTCGAAATCCAGCTCCTTCGGCAGGGGCTGGCTCGAGCATTGCAGATGCATCTGGCGGGCGAGAAGCCTTCGCTGCTGCTGCTCATGCTCCTTCACCGCCGCCACCATCCCCATGCTGTAGGGCCCGAGCAGCACGCCAAAACCCCAGCCTGGGTGGTCCTTTTCGCGTTGGGCATAGTCCGTGACAGCAGAGCGGGCTTGCTGGCATGCCGGCGACGCCCACTTCGGGTCCTGCTGCGAAAGCTTCGCTTCGTAGTCGACCGGTGAGGACACACATCCAGCCAGCGCCGCGCTCAACGCGACGACCATTGCGAATCTCATCCTTAAGCCTTTCCTAAAGCAAGGTGGGAGTACACAGGAACCCTCCTTCCCACAAGCCGACGAGGCGAAATGCGGATTTCAGCAGAATTTCAGAACTCCGTCAGTACGGTGCGGGCAATCTAAGGCATGCTGCTCCGATAGAAGGAGGCAGCCATGTTCGACGATCAAGCCCGCACCCTTGCACGCCAGGAACTCTTCGAGATCGTCGCCGGCGGAATGGTCAACCCCGGCTATGCGCCGCCCGGCGCGCTGATCGAAATGCTCGAGATCACGGCGATGGGCCTGGCCGCCGACCGCGCCACCGGTCCAATGGATATCTTGACCCCGGCGCGGAATGGTAGCCGAATGGGTGACTGGATATTGCGCAAGGGCAGGTCGCTGTTCCATGGCGGAATCCGCTTCGCAGGGGGTCTTACAACTCGGCGACTGCCAGCTTGATCTGGAGCGCGGCCTGCTGCTGCGGGACGGGGCGGCGGTGCCGCTGCGCTCAAAGGCGTTCAGCCTGCTTTCATATCTGGCCCGAAACGACGGCAAGGTCGTCACTAAGTCGGACCTGATCTCCGCGGTCTGGGGAAACATAGCCGTCACCGAGGATTCCCTCACCCAGGCGGTGCGGGACATAAGGAAGGCGCTCGACGACGGCGATCAGGCGATCCTGAAGGCCGTCCCCAAGCGTGGCTATGTGCTCTCGTCTCCCTGCCACAAGCCGTCGCCGGCATCGCAGCCGGTCGTCGCGGTCGTGCCGTTCGAGGATGGCCGCGCGACCGGCGAGACGTCTGATCCGGTGATCGGCGCCTTCGCGGGCGACGTGGCGGACAGGCTTGCCCGCTTCCACACGGTGACGGTCCTGAACCGGGAAACGGCGCTCGCCGCCTTCCGCCAGGCTCAAGGATATGGTCCACCGCTCGCCGTGCGGCCGGACTATTTCGTGCAAGGCTCCGTTATTCGCAGCGGCGACCAGCTGAAGATCAGCGCCAAGCTGGTCGACGCGCAAGCCGGAGCGCTGGTCTGGGGCGAGAGCTACACGGCGGCCGGGCCGGACCTGTTCGCGGTTCAGGACGAGATTGCCTATCGTGTCGTGAACCGGCTGGTTTCAAACCTGGAGGCGGCGGCGTTGCGGCGAAGCGCCGGCAAGCCGACACGGGACCTTGCGGCCTATGAACTGGTGACGCGCGCGATCGTGCGCTTCCGCGGCTATCGTGCCGACGACAACAGCGAAGCGTTGAACCTGCTCAAGGCAGCGATTTCACGCGACCCGGACTATGGGCTCGCCCAAGCCTATATGGCGCTGGTGGAACTCGCGGTTGCCGACTACGGAAGCGCGCCGGAGGATGTCATCGCAAGCTGCACCGAGCGTGCCTCGCTTGCCGTGGCGCTGGCGCCGGACGAGCCCCGCTGCCATCGCATCCTGTCACAGGCGCGGCTTGCCGCGCGCGACCATAGGGCGGCCGAGCATCACATGCGGCGCGCGCTCGACATCAACCCCTACGACGCCGACACGATGATGCAGATGGGTCACGTGCTGTCGTTGCGTGGACGGCCGCTCGACGGGCTGGAGCTGATGAACAGGGCGGTCGCCGCAAATCCTCTTCACGCCGAATGGTACCATTGCGATCGAGCCCTCGCGCTCTACGCCGCCCGCGACTATGGCAACGCCGCAACAGCGATGCAGCGCCTGCCTTACGGGCCTCGACGGTGGTCGCTGCTTGCGGCTGCGCTGGCGCGCTCGGGCGACAGGGCCGGAGCGCGTGACTGCGTCATGCTTATCCGCAAATCGGACCCAGGCTTCTCGCCGGTAAGCCACTTGCGCACGAGTATCGAATTCGAGAGACCGGAAGACACCGAGCATCTCGTCAAAGGCTTCGAAATCGCCGCCGCGATGGCTGAATGAGAGATGTCGCGGAACCGGCTCAAAACCTGCGGCTGAGATATTGCGACCCACCGAGGCCGAACCGCCATTCCTCTTCCACGCCCCTGGAAATCCCGATCCTGCGTCCGCTGAGGATCGCGGCTGGATTGGTTTCGGTACGCGCAAATTCGAAGGGCGGCGCGATCATCGACAGCCCGTTATGCGAGCCATCGATGCCGAGCGCCTGGCAGAGCTTGCCCGGACCGGAGCAGAGCAGCCAGTCATCGTCGGTTCCCCGCCTGCCGCGCATCGCCGCGATGCCGGATTGCGGCTGAATCGCGCGGATCAGCACCGCGCTGCCCGGAAGGCACACGGCATTCAGGCACCAGTGCAGGCCGTAGGACCGGTAGACATAGGCGGTGCCGGGCGAGCCATACATCGCCGCGTTGCGCGGCGTTCGGCCGCGAAAACTGTGCGAGGCTGGATCGTTGGCCAGATAGGCCTCGGTCTCGACGACGATGCCGCCGACGCCGTTGAGCCCAAGCCGCACGCCGATCAGCTCGCGCGCCACGGCGATGGCGTCGCGGGCGAAGAAATCGTGCAGCAGAACAGTCAGCTGTCCTGCCCCGGAAAGCCGGCATCCGGGACGGCAACCTTCCGGGCGGCGATCAGCGCCCGGACGGACTCCTGGATTGCCTCGAGGCTCGTATAGCGAGGCTTGTAGCCAAGGCGCTGGCGGCTTTTCTCGATCGAGTGGCATGAGCTGCGGATGACGTGCCCGCGGGAGCCGACGGCATCCTCACCTTCCAGATCGCGGATCCATTCGTCGAAGGGCTTGAACGCGATCCGCGGCTCCTTGCCGAACCAGCGATAGACGGTTTCGGCATAACCCCGCAGAGTGACCGCTTGCTCGGAAACCGTGTTGAATGCCTCGCCGATCGAGGCCGCGCGGTTCTCGATCGCGCGGATGATCCACTGGGCGACATCGTCGGCGTGAACATGGTGCACCGTCTCGAGCCCCAGATTGGGCAGAACCAGCTCATCGCCACGGGCGATCGACGAAAAGACAGCCGGATTCGCGTTGCCGATCGGGTTGATCGGGTTCCATCCCTCTCCGACGATATGGCCGGGCCGGAAGCAGGTCGCCGGAAAGCCGGTCAGGCGTGCCTGCCGCAACAGCCAGGCTTCGATCGCGGCCTTGTTCGTCCCGTAGGTGTCGATGGGGTTTGGGGGATCCGCCTCGGTCGACGGGACCGTGAAGAAACGGCCGTACACCCAGATCGAACTGCAGAACAGATAATGCTCGACCTTGTCGCGCAGCGCCTCGACCAATTGCTGGGCGCTGGGCAGATCGAACGAAATCATGTCAATCACGATCTCCGGACGCAGCTCCGCGATCTTGGTGCCGAACCGCCCCGTCTTCTCTTCGGCGGCGCGATCGATGGCGACGTTCTCGATTGCGCTCCAGGCAAAATGGGGGCGATAGGGCACCGCCGTGCCGCGGCTCACATTCACGACCTCATGCCCGATTTCGACGAGCCGAGGCACCAAATAGCTCCCGACGTGACCACTGCCTCCAATGACGACGATGCGTGCCATGGCCTGCTCCTTGTTACTCCGCAATTCCGGACGGAAAACCGCTACACGCTTTTCCTGGAATTGCTCCTCGCTGCTCGCACGATTTGCTGAAATTCGAACGTCCTCCGAAGAGATGTTTCGGTCGGTCCCAGGTGATGTTGTCGTTGCCGCGTGAGAGTAGGAATGGCTGCCAGGGCAGGCAAGACCGCTGGTGCTGCCCGTCCTACGTCGCCGAAAGTCAATCGCTGGCGAGCCCTAAACCTTTGGGCTTGGACGACGATCGCGGTTGCCTGGATTGCGGGCGCACGACCCTGCCGGCAACGGCAAGGACAATTCGTCCTACGGCAATCCCCATCAAGCCGGCCGCCGCTTTGACGAGGGCATCTTGGAGACGGGCATGTCGGCCGGGATCGATCGCCTGGAGCAGTTCCAATACGCCGGCCACGGTGCAGACAAACAGCATTGCCTGCACCAGGCGGGCGCGGAATCCGAAGGCCAGGGCAAGGCCGAACAGGGCATAGGCCAGGGCGCGTTCCAGATTCGCGTCACCAAGATGCGGCCGCATTTGGATCGGTGAGAGCGTGGCGAATGCAATGGCCGCAAGCATGACGAGCGCGGCAAGACGGGAGATCGAGGTCATCCCCGCTCATACAGGCGGTGGGCCGGCATAACAATACAGGCGCAGGCGAGCGCGCGCGAAGCGCGCCGGATCGGTGGCGGCAAGAGGTGTCCGCCCGACCCTCGCGCACTAGATGATAGGCAATGGATACGCTCTTTGCCTTGCTGCTGTTTGTAGCGGTCATCGCAATCATCTTTCTCGCCGGCAGATGGAACACGTCGGATGCCGACCACTATATGGGCTTCGACAATCTCCGCAGGCCCCGCAAGAGGGGAGCTCCGAACGGCGGCAAGGAAGCGAAAGAGGAGTGAGGGCCGCGCCATCCTTCAAACCTCATCCAAGAAGATTGCGCGCCGTGCGCATGAATATTTTCGAGCCGATCGGGATCAGGTCGTCCGGGAAGTCGTAGTCCGGATTGTGCAGCGCCGGGTAGCGCTCGCCAGCACCCAGGAAGAACATCGCCGACTTTGCGTTGTGACCGAAGATGCCGAAATCCTCCGAGGCGCGCATCGGCAGCGCTTCCTCGCCGCGCGGTACGTCTTCCTCGTCGAGCGCGCGGGTCAGATGCTCCACCGCATCCGGCGCATTGACGCTGGCCACGAAAATCTCGTGATAGTCGTGGCGGGCGGAAAGGCCATGCTCGGCGGCTATCTTTGCCGCCAGCGCTTCCGCGGCAGCGCAGAGATAGGTCATGCGCTCGTCGCGCCGGGTGCGCAGCGTCGCCCAGATCTCGGCATATCCGGGCGCGATGCCGAACACCGCCTCGCCCATCGAGCAATGGGTGACGGTCACCATGCCGAAATCGTCGTCGGCGAAGGTGCCGCGCCCGAGCGCCGGCAACTGCGGCATCAACTGGCTCATCGCCAGCATCGGCGACACGCCGGTTTCAGGCATGGAGGAGTGCGCGGTCTTGCCCTCGAGCACGATCCGCATGCCGCGCGAGGCGCAGTTGACCACGCCGGCCTTGAGCCGCACCTCGCCGAACGGCACGCCCGGCAGATTGTGCAGCGAGAAGGCGAAATCCGGCGCGATCTCGGAAAAGCGCGGATCGGCGACGACGCCGGCTGCGCCGTTGCCGGTCTCCTCCGCCGGCTGGAACATCAAAACGACGCGGCCGCGAGCGGGCCTCTGGCGCCCGAGTTGGCGGCCGAGCGCGGCCAGGATCGCGGTGTGCCCGTCATGGCCGCACATATGCGACTTGCCGGGCACCTGCGAGGCATGCTCGACGCCCGACAGCTCATGGATGGGCAACGCGTCGAGCTCCGAGCGGAACAGCACCGTCGGCCCGGCCTGCCCGCTGTCGTAGACGGCCGCCACGCCGTGGCCGCCCAATCCGGTCAGCACCTTGTCCGGGCTTGTTTCGGCGAGGAAGTCGACGACTTCTCGTGCCGTCTTCTCCTCCTCGTTGGATATCTCCGGCTGCTGGTGCAGCTTGCGCCGCCATGCCGTCAGTTCGACGAGATCTCGATTGGTCAGGGTCATGGTGTTCGGCTCCGCTTGTGCTTGCAGCTCACACAAACACAATAGGGTTTTGCCCGTGCCGTGCCATGCTCGCAAATTGCAATAGTCCATGGGAACCATAGGGCCAAGAGCAGGGTTTGGCTGTGCAGCCTCAGCTTGAGGCACAGTCACCGATCAAGGAAGAGCCCGATGAAATTTCCACACGGAGCGACAGCAGCTGCCGCTGCTTTGATATTCGCGAGCATCCCGGCCTTGGGCCAGACGACCGGGACGCCAGCGCCCACCACGACGCAGCAGCCCGGACCCACACCGCTGCCGGAGGCCAGCGGTCAAGCCGGAGGCCCTACGCGCGACATGATCCGCCAGATGATCGACGAAGCACTTCAGGAAAAGCTGCAGGAAGATCGTGCGCCTGAACGAGGGCCTCGGCACCGCGAACGTTGGCGCCGAAATGCCGGAGGAGGCCCGCATATGGGCCACGGGATGGCTGGAAGATCCAATTGGATGGGACCTCGCACGATGCATGGCGCCAGGATGCAAATCCTGTTCGCGATAGTGGATGCCGACGGCGATGGCGCACTATCGCAGAGCGAGGTTCAGGATGCGGTCGGAAGGATATTCAACGCTGCCGACGAGGACGGCGATGGCAGCGTCGACCTGGGCGAGATCCAGTCGTTCATGCATGGCTCCAGCGGCGGGAACATGCAGTAGCAGCTCTCAAATGATCGCAGCCGGAATTTGCCTGCGGCCGCTTCGCGCCGGAGACAATGCCGCCATGCATTGACGCGCCCGCGGCAAGAAAATCGTAGGTAAGCAGCGCCGCCGACCAAGAAACTCGGCGGGTTACTGTCCGACGTCGGAGCATTGCGCGTCGCGACCCCTCCATCCGGAACCATATATGTGACACCCGCAGATTGAGATATATTGCGGCCCACGTTCGCGTCTGACGTTCATCGAATGGGGGATGACATGCAGGCAGTGCCGATAGCGCATCACGTGCAGCAACCTGCTCTCGCCTCGATACCCTCGCTGAGCGGCTATCCGGCCGCCGTGCTGTGCTGGCTTCTGTCGGCCGGCGTCTACATCGCAGCCAAGTGGGTGGCGCCGGAAATGCCGCCCTGGGGCCTCTGCTTCTGGCGGCTGACGCTCGCCTGCGCCATCCTGCTGCCGATCGTGCACCGCCATCACGGCGCGATGATCGCGCTTCTCAAATCCCGGCCCCTGGAGATCGTCGCCGTCGGAGCGATCGGCCTGACGCTCTGCCAGGGCCTGATCTACCATGGCCTCGCGGCCACCGACGCGACCACGGCCGGCATCATCATGGCGCTGTCCCCGGTCATGACGATGGTGCTCGCGCGTTTCGTGCTTGGCGAGCCGCTCGGGCTTGGGAAGTCGCTCGGCGCGCTGGCCGCGCTCGCCGGCATGCTGGTCATCGTCGCGCACGGGGATCTTGCGGCGCTGCTTCAGCTTCAGTTCAATCCCGGCGAATTGTGGATCGTCGGTAGCGCCTTTTGCTGGGCGCTCTACACGGTGCTCGTACGCGGCTCCAAATTCGGCATCGAACTGTTGCCGCTGGTCGTGCTCCTGCTCGGCGCCGGCGCGCTGGTCGCGCTGCCCTTCCATTTGTGGGAGATCTTCAACGACGAGCGCTCCGCCATGAACGCCAACGGCCTGCTCGCGCTCGCCTATCTGGCAGGCCCCGGCGGCGCCCTGATGTACTATCTCTACAACCGCAGCGTGGAAACGCTCGGCGCCAGCCGGGCGAGCATGCTGCTCTATCTGCAGACGCTGTTCGTCGCCATCCTCGCCTATCTGCTGCTCGGCGAGAGCCTGCATGACTACGACCTGCTCGGCGCCGCCTTCATCGTCGCCGGCATCGTACTCGCCACGGCAACCAAGCCCAAAGCAATGCGCAATTCATCCGGTCGCGTCAGACAGGGCAGGTGAAGAGGACCTAACAGGCTGTGGAAAAAGGAGATACCCGTTTTGAATCTGATTTGTGCTCGGTCTGATTCTGATGCGTTCCGTGAACAAAACAGTTTTTCAACAGCCGTCATCGCTCGATGTTCCGCCGTTTTGACCGATGCATGTCGCCAAAACTGCGCACGGTTTTGGAGAACGACGTGCACAAAAACAAGAGACTTGAAGCGCGTCGCCTGAATCCGTTTCGACGCGACGCGCTTCAAATAGCCCGGCCTGCTTTGGCGGATAAAATCGGCACATGGCAGCAAGCCGGGCTGTGCGCCGGCGTTGGGCTGGGGGGGCGGGGTAGCCGGCGCCGGGACAAAGTGTTCGTTTGCTGGCGATTCGACAATTGCAACAGAGGTCTGTTGTCTCTGAGCAATGGTCCTATTGCATGTCGCCCAAAAGTGCGCAGCGGTTTTGGGAGAACGACATGCATCGAAACAAAGACTGAAGCGCGTCGCCTGAACCCCATGTCTGCGCGACGCGGTTTGGTGCGGGACGGATGAGTATCTTGATTATCGCGGTCAACCGTACTGCGCAGTCACCGCTTCCGTCCCGTGTCCAATAGGAAGTTGATCGCTTCTCCCAACAAAAAAGCCGTCCCAGGCGGGTGGGACGGCCTTCTCATGGTATAGCGGAGTCTCAATAAGATGTTTTGGGCGCTGCCGTTGCGGGTGCTGCTGTCTTGGCCGCGGCCTTCGCAGCGTGCTTCTTGTGCTTCATCGGGCACTTGTGCGTCTTGGTCACTTTGCAGACCTTCTTGGCGGCGACCTTCTTCGGAGCAGCCTTCGCCGGAGCGGCGGCTGCCGGAGCGGTAGTCATGGTAGCGGCCGCGTTGCCGAGCACCGGCATCGAGAAGGCGAGGGCAACGGCGAGGCCGAGGGCGGAAAGGAGGGACTTTTTCATGGTTTTTTCTCCTTGCTGTGCAGGTCGGGTTTGGGTGTCACTGCATCCGGGTCGATCGGTGTCACGCCAAGCAGTTTCAGAGCGTTCGCAAGCATCCGGATTCCCTGTGCCTGCTTCTTGTTGGCGCAGAACCGGTTTCCCTTTCTTTGCAGTGCTTTCGCCGCGGTGACCTGCATTGACGCGGCATGGGTTTCGAGGGCTTCGTCAACTTGGCGGCTGAGATTGGTGCAGCGCTCGGTACGGGTGGTCGCAACCTTTGCCCCGCCAGCTTCGACCGGGCCGGTGACGAGCGACACGCCGAGCAACGCACCCATCAAGCTGATCGAGAACCTTTGCATCGCTTGTCGCCAATCCGAACAAGTGCTGCTGCACTGCAGCCGATGACTGACCCTCTCCAGGCAATTCTACGCCTGAACCATTTCTGGAGTTTTTCTGCTATGTTTCTGAATTGTGTCTGAGGCGCTGGCGGAGCGCCTTTGACGAGGCGCATTTGACCGCCTGCTCGGTGGCTATTCACCTAAATTTGCCAAGGAATTGGCTAACGTACATATCGACCAAGCTGCCGACGCGCCAACGGTATAATCGCACGGCCACTCTTTGCCGCCCCATAATCGTCTCTGCATGTTCTGTTGCAAGTTTGAGCAACGTTTCCGCGACTTCCTGCGCCGACCAGCCTTTAAGAACGGAGGCCTTCACCAATGCCCGAAACGCGGGCTCGAGGGCGACCTCGCAGTTGACGGCGCGATCGGGGCTGCCTTCAGAAAGCAAGGGAGGTTCAATCGGCGGTATCGCAGCCATGCACCCAGAAAGCGCAAACGTCGAAAATCGTTCCGCCTGTCATTGGCCCTTGTGGCAGCAACCGGTGGGCATTTTCAATCCGGACACTGACATTTGATGCAACGTTCAGCGTGCCCTCTTGGTTTTGGTTGAGGAGGATTTGGCATATGAGAGAACATGTAGGAGACGGTTCCCAAGTCCGAACTGATGACAAGCAGTTGGTCGCTCTGTTGAAGGAAAAGGCAGGTATCTCGGAGGCTGAAGCCTGCAAGCTGATATAAAGGAGGTCGGGCACGACCGCCATTCGCTTCTGCGAGAAGCCCGATTTCTGAAAGCGAGGCATTGATCGGTCGCGGCCGCCACGCTTGCCTCAGACTGGGCAAGCTTGCCGAGGGCCCCTGGCGCTTGTCCGGCGGCGAACCGATCGCCCCTGCGAAGCCGGAGACGCGCTGCGGCTCAAGGCGTTCTACGAAATCCGTCGCCCGCTCTCATCCAGCAAAACACAGCCGCCCGGATCGAACCCGACCTCTATCGCCTCGCCTTCACGAACGACGCGGCCGTTGATCGGGGCATTGGCCCGCAGGCTCGTCTTGCCGCCGATGTCGATCTCGTAGATGGCGCTGCCGCCGAGATACGAGGTGGAGACGACGCGGCCGGACAGCCGGTTGGCGCCCGCCGTCGCACCCACCGACAGTTTTTGCGGCCGGACCACGACGGTGACCTTGCTTCCCTGCGTCAGCGGCCTCGGCGACGTCACATGGACCGTCTGGCCTGCGGCAAGCGTGATCGCTGTCGGTCCATCGGACTTGCTGACGGTCCCGGCAAGCATGTTGGCCTTGCCGAGGAAATCGGCGACGAAGGCAGTGGCAGGCCGCTCGTAGACCTCCTCCGGCGTGCCGATCTGTTCCACAGAGCCGGCATTCATCACCACGATGCGGTCCGACATGGAGAGCGCTTCTTCCTGATCGTGCGTGACGAAGATGGCGGTGATGCCGGTTGCCTTCTGGATCTTCTTAATCTCGACGCGCATTTCCTCGCGCATATTGGCATCGAGCGCCGACAGCGGCTCGTCGAGCAAAAGCACCTGCGGCTCGAAGACGATGGCTCGCGCCAGCGCGATGCGCTGCTGCTGCCCGCCCGACAGTTGCGAGGGCAGTTTCCTCTCGCTGCCCGGCAGCCGCACCATGTCGAGCGCCTGGCCGACCCTGCGGGCAATCTCTGGTTTCGGCACCTTGCGGTATTTCAGGCCGAAGGCGACATTGTCGAATACGCTCTTGTGCGGGAACAGCGCATAGCTCTGGAACACCAGCCCGATGTTGCGCTTGTAGATCGGCACGTCGTCGACCCGCCTTCCGTCGATCATGATCTGGCCGCCCGATATGTCGACCAGCCCGGCGATGGAGCGCAGGATCGTCGTCTTGCCGCAGCCCGACGGCCCGAGCAGCGTGACGAAGCTGCCCTTGCGGATCGAGAGCGAGAAATCGCGCACCGCGACGAACTTGCCATAGGCGATGTCGATGTCGCGGAACTCGACCGCCGGCTTATCCGCGCCCACGCCGGAGACCGCGCCGGGGGAGGGTGCCCCGGCCGAGACCGGCCGGGGGCTGATGACGATACGCGGCTGTCAGGCACCTTTCGCGATCCTGTCCCACTGCTTGGTCCAGGCGTCCTCGTTGGTCGCCCAGTAGACCGGATCGGCGAAGGTCAGCGCCTTCATTGAGCCGGTCTTGTCGAAGGCCGGCAGCTTCTCGATCTTTTCGGTGAGCTTGACCTTTGTCGGGTCGAGCGACGGCGGATAGCTTTGACCCTCGGCCACCGCGATGGAGGTCGCCGGATCGAGCATGAAGTTGATCAGCTCCTCGCACTCGGCCATCGGCGAGCCTTTCAGGATCAGCATGTCCTCCATCCAGGCATAGGAGCCGGCCGGATCGAGATAGCCGATCGGATGGCCCTGGTCCTGCAAGGCGGCGACGCGGCCCGACCAGGCGTCGGTCACCACGATCTCGCCCTTGGAGAGCAGGTCCATCAGCTCGGCGCCGGAGCTCCAGAACTTCTTGGCGAGGTCGCGCGTCTCGCGCACCTTGGCCCAGATCGTGTCCATGTCCTTGATGTTGTTGGGATCCTGTCCGGTGGCCAGAGCCGCGTACCAGACGCGCGTGGTCATGTCGGCATAGCCGCCGACCTTGCCGGCATATTTCTTGTCGAGCAGCAGGGCAGCACCCTTTTCCTTCGCCTCCTCCGGCGAGATCACCTTGGTGTTGTAGGCGATGCCGGTGGTGCCGTAGTCGTAAGGCACGGCCGAGAGTTTTGGCGTCAGCTTGCGGAACGGCTCGATCATCGGCTGCAGCACATTCGCCATGTTGGGAATGTTGGCCTCGTTGATTTCCGAGTTCATCCCGGCGTTGATGTATTTGATGTAGTAGTTGACGCCGGACGAATGCACGATCTGGAAGTCGCCGGGCTTCGCCGTCTTGATCTTGGTGATGATCTCGTTCTCGTCGCCGAACGTGCCCTGCACCACCTTGATCTTGGTCTTGGCCGTGTAGGGTTGGAAGGCATATTTGTCGATCGCGTCCTGCACCGTCCCACCCCAGCCGTCGAAGCGCACCTGCTCGACCGCGGCGAGCGCCCGGCTCATCCACGGCATGGAGAGGCCAGCCGAGGCCGCGGCGGCGGCGGTCAGGCTCAGGAAAGTGCGGCGGCTGAGATCGCCGTTGACGTAGCGGTCGTGCAGCCGTTCCAGCCGCTTGGTGGTGGTCAGTTTCATCGTGCTTCCTCCTTTGGTTCGCCGCGTCTTTTCAATCTGGTCAGGCTTTGCATGAGCACGCCGCCGATCAGCGGGATGCCGACGGTCACCAGGATCATGACCGTGCCGAGCGCGTTTATCTCCGGGCTGATCGAGATTTTCAGCATCGAAAGGATCTGTGTGGGCATCGTCTCGACGCCGGCCGGCCGCCAGAACAGGCTGGCCGAGGTGTTGTCGAACGAGATGGTGAAGGCGAGCAGCGCGCCCGCAACGACCGCCGGGATGAGCAGCGGCAGCGTGATCTCGCGGAAGGACGAGAAGCGCGAGGCGCCGAGCGAAAGGGCGGCCTCCTCATAGACGCGCCGGATGCCGACCATGCGCGCCTGGGTGATCAGCACGACATAGGGCACCGCGAGCAGGATATGGCCGAGCACCAGGAGAAGCAGGGTCCGCGGCTGGTCGACCGCCTTGATCAGCACCAGGAGGCCGACGCCCAGAATGGTTTCCGGCACCAACGCCGGCAGGATCACCAGCGTGCTCAGCGTCTGCTTGCCGGGGAATTCGAAACGCACCAGCGCGAACGAGGTGACGACGCCTATCGCCGTGGTGGCTATCGCCGTGACCAGGGCGATCCATAGCGACGTGCGGAAGGCGGCCAGCACCGCCTCGTTGGCCATCAGCTTGCCGTACCATTGCAGGGAAAAACCGGTCATCGGGAAGCCGCCGAACATCGAGGCGTTGAACGACAAAATGACGGTCGCCGCGATCGGCGCGAACATGAAGATATAGACGCAGAGCGTGACGAAGCCGGTGAGCCGCCACGCCCATTTGCCTTCCTTGTTCGGCCGCGCCGCTTTCATCTGACCAGTCCCGTTATCATCCACCAAGTCCTTTCACGATCTGCGACATGCCCATGTAGCGGGTGTAGATGGCGGCGAAGAAGCCGAGCACGACGAACAGCACGATGGAGAGCGTGGCGCCCATCGGCCAGTTCAGCTCGCTCATGATGGTGTCGTAGATCAGATTGCCGAACAGCGCGTCGCGCCCGGAGCCCAGAAGCTGCGGCGTCACATAGCTGCCGGCGGCCAGCACGAAGCAGAGCAGCAGGCCAGCCGCGAGGCCGGGCAGCGAGAGCGGCAGCGTGACCTCGCGGAACGCCTGCGCGCTGGTGCAGCCCATCGAGCGGGCCGCCGAGATCAGCGTGCGGTCGATGCTTTCAAGGCTCACATAGACGTTGAGGATCATGTAGGGCAAAAGGAAGTGCAGCAGCCCCATGATGACCGCGCCCTCGGTGTAGAGCATAGGCAGCGGCTCGCCGATGACGCCCATTTTCATGAGCGCGACATTGATGACGCCTTGCTCTCCGAGGATGTTGATCCAGGAAAAGGTGCGGATGGTGAAGCTGATCCAGAACGGCACGATGAGCAGGAGAAGCAGCAGCCACTTGTGCTTGAAGCTGGTGGCCCAGATGAAATAGGCCGGAAAATAGCCGAGCACACCGCAGAGCAGGGCGGTGATGGCGCCGACCCTCAGCGTCTTCAACAGGAAGCCGTGATAATAGCTGTCGGTGAGGAATTCGTGCCAATTGGCGCTTGTCAGCGCGCTCGTCTCCACGCCGGCGGTGACGAAGGTGAAGAAGGTATAGGCCGCCATCACGGCTATCGGCAGCACCAGGAAGAAGATCAAGAGCAACAGCACCGGCGCGATCAGCATCCAGGCCAGCCGTGGATCATACAAGGTCCATCGATTTTTCATGCGCACCCGAAGGTCCGCGCTTTCTTCGAAGCGCTTGGTGTTCCCGCAGTGAAGATTGTTTCATTGCCGCCGCGATGTCCACAGGCGGCGGTCCAAATTCCATTCTGCCAGACGGGTGCTCGCGATTGCGCCAAAGGCAGTGCAGGGGAGCCGGGGCAGACCATGCCGCCAGCGGCTCATCTTGGCAAATCGGGTTCATCGATGACGAACCCAGCGACGGCCCTTACCTCTTCAGTCCGATGCTCATGCCGCTGAGATCGGCGTTGACCTGCAGGCCGACCTGCCTGCCGGTGAGTTCGAGCCGGGCGCCCTTGTCGTTGGTCATGACGATTACCTGCGCCCCTCGGCCGAGCGCGCCACCACCGCCGGCCGCGCCGTACACCCCCGTCACATCCCGGGCGCGGCGAATATTGCGCACCTTACCCTGGAAATAGGTCTTGGAGGCCCCGAAGGCGAGGCCGCCCGAGATGCCGCCGATCGAGATCGGATAGCGGCGACCATGGAAGGTCAGCGTGCCCTCGCCGCCGGAGCCGCCGATAAAGAAGGCCGCCTTGTAGACGGAAAAGCGGATCGAGCCGCTGTCGGCGTGCGCGGCGCTGGCAAAGCTGACGCCCGCGGCCGCGATGACGGCAACCGCGGCTGAACGGAACCTGGACGAAATCTTCATCATGGAGAACTCCTCAAAGATCGCTGCTTGCCCAATCGGCCGGGCAGGTCAGCGTCGCATCAAAGCTATAGCTGAACAGTCTCGCACGCCTTTAGTTCCAAGGCTCGCGGACTGAATCCGGCCGCGAGAAGACCGCCACGAAACGAGGCCGATGGCGAACATGGTCTTGGCTGTGAGAACGGTGGCCCGCAGCTTGTCGCCGCGCCCACCGCTCCGTGAACGCCCGCGCCAAAGAATCCAACATCGACCGGGCGACGTACTGGAAGAAAGTCCGGTCGACGGTCGGCTATCAGCCACGCAATTCTTGCGCATGCGCCTTCGCGAAGTCGGCCATGCTGTCGAAGCGGAAATCGACCTTTGGCATGTCACCGGGGTGCATCGTGGCACCAAAACCCTGGTCGGCGTGACGACGGTAGATCCAGCACGATTTGAGACCCAGGCGACTGGCCGGAACGTGATCGTGGAACATGCTTTCGGCCGTGTGCAGGATCTGTCCCTTCGCGACGCCGATCGTCCCGAGCTTCTCCAGCATATAGTCGAAGTTGCGTTCGGAAGGCTTGTAGGAGCCGATATCCTCCGCCGTGTATATCGCGTCGAAATCGACGCCGAGCTTCTTGTTGCTGAACGAAAAGCTCTTATTGTCGACGTTGGAGAGGATGATCAGCTTGTAGTGCTGCTTGAGATACTGCAAGGCCTTCGCGGAGTCGGCAAAGGCCGGCCAGTCCTTCACGCTTTCGCCGTAGGTGATGCATTCCTCTCGAGTGACGACGACGCTCCATTCCTCGGCAAGCCGCCTGTAGACGATCGCCAGAAGGTCGCTGTAGCGCCTTTCCGGAGTCCATTTCTGCTGACTGGATTCGTGCCGGGCGTGCGCCTCGAGTATCTCGTTGCGGCTCAAGCTGCGGCCGGTCCGCTCGGTCAGCGGCTTCAGACCGTCGATCATGCCGGTTTCCCAGTCGATGAGCGTGCCGTAGCAGTCGAAAGTCAGGGCCTTGAAATCTGTCAGCTTCATGGGATTACCCTCCTTGTTGTTGATGGTGAGCGATTATCCGACAGGCTGCTCGCATGAGCCCAAACGCGCTCGTCCTTCGATGCGGCGCCCCTCGATGATGTGAGCCAGACCCCGAACAGCGTCACCGCAAGGCCGACGAACATCGCCTTCGAAAGCGGCTCGGCGAACATCGACCAGCCCCAGAGCATCGTCGCCGGCGGGCTGAGATAGATCACGCTGCTGACCTGCGCGGCCGGGTAGAGGCGCAGGCTTGCGTAATAGGTGCCGTAGCAGAAGAAGGTTCGAAAACAGCACCAGCCACGCGATGCCGAACTGGAAACGGCCATCGAGAGGTGGCATCAGCCCGCCATTCCATCCGGAACAGGCGGCGAAAAGGACAGAGGCGGTCAGGGATTGAATGCAGAGGCTCCGGTGAATCGGCATATTGATCGTCCCCAGCCGCTTCTGCACCACTGTTGCCAGCGCCAAAACCATCATGGACGCGACCGTCAGGACATAGGCCCAGGCCGGGGCCGTCCCCAGCGTCAGGCTGTCCAGCGAGACGATGAGTACGCCGGTCGCTCCGAGAGCCGTTCCGATCCATTGCCTCCCGCTCAACCGCTGACCCAGAACCGACTGCGACAAGGCTGCGATGGCGAGAGGGACGAGATCGGAAATGAGCGCGACCAGGCCGGTCGGCACGCGCTGGCCGATGGCTAAAGCGAAGCCGCCGAGATAGAGGAACATCATCGCCACGCCGAACATCATCTGCTGGATCAGCGCGCGCGCGCCGATGCGCGGCCCGATCAGGAGAGCAAATGGCAGAAGGATCAACCCGGACAACAGGGTCCGCCAGAACAGGACCAGCATGACATCGGCGTTCTCGCTGGCGTAGCGGATGCCGACGAAGCCGGAACTCCAACTCAGGACCAGGGCCGTCGCCATGATCGGCCATGCGAGGGGATGGGTCTGGTTCTTGAGGAGCGTCATGGGTTGTCTTTTTCAGGCGGGTCCATGTTCCGGAAGCGGACCACGGGCAATCTTCGGCGCTGACTTATGTCGACACGCACGCGCGGTTGCACATGACAAATTTCGATACACCCATGAAATAGCCATGAAACTTGGCATATGAGTTTGCCTGAATATCGGTTCTGCGTCAGAGGTTGGCGCGTTGCTTTCATTTCGAACGAGGATTGTCATGGCTGGAGTTATGAGTCGCCGCCTGGATGTCGATGCCCTGCGGGCGCTGGTCGCGATCGAGAAGCATGGCGGTGTCACGCGTGCGGCCGAGGTGCTCGGCCTGTCGCAATCGGCTGTCAGCCACAAGATGAGGAGACTGGAAGCGAGCCTCGACTGCGAGATCCTCAGCCGGAAGGCAAATGCGCCGATGTTCACCACGGCCGGGCACGATCTCCTGGGTTATGCGCGGCGCATCCTGGGAATCCATGACGAAGCGATCCTGAGCCTCTCGAAAAGCACGCTGCAAGGCAAGATCGCGCTCGGAATGACCGAGGATACGACCTGCACGGACCTCTCACGCATTCTTGGCCGGTTTCGCCGGCTCTATCCCGAGGTGAGCGTCCGTACGCAAGTGCGCATGAGCCTCGTCTTGCAGGAGCAGCTCAGCCAGGGAGCCCTCGATGCGGCAATCGTGCAAGTGTTCCAGCACGAGGTCCGCCCCGCCGACATCGTGCTGTACCGCGAAACGCTGCACTGGGTGAAGTCTCCGGACCTGGTCCTGTCGAAGGAAAAGCCGATCCCGTTCCTTTCCTTCGACGAGGACTGTTTCTATCGGCGCTGGGGCCTCGATCTTGGGCAGGACGAAGGGACGGTGTTCGAGACCGTGTTCGAATGCTCAAGCGCTGCCGGCATCATCGCAGGCGTGACCTCTGGGCTCGGCGTCGCGCTGTTGAGCCAGCGGCACCTGCAGCCCGGCATGGAGATCGTCGACAGGGACTTCCCCAAGCCTCCGGACCTGGCCTATGTGGTCAGGCGCGCGCGCAACGCTCGAAATCCCGCGCTGGAAACTTTGGTCAGCGAAATCGAAGCCGAAGTAAAACGTTACGGAGCGCTTCAAATCGCCGTCTGAGCGCGTCACGCTGCTGCTGCGGAGGGAAAGCTGTGCACGCTGGTGACGACCGCCCGCAGCTCCGATAAACTGAGATATCGGATTTCGCGCATAAAGTAGATTTATCGGAAGTAGACCATAAAACGGACTTATGTGAATTGGCACATAAGCTACCTTTCCGCGAACGCCCGCGCGAATGAATCGATCATCGGCCGTGCCAGGTACTCGAAGAAAGTCCGGTCGCCGGTGTTGATGAAGGCTTCGACCGGCGTTCCTGGATAAAGCTGCTCTGCCTTCACGCCGGGAGGCAGGGCATCTGCGATCTTCAGCTTGGCGCGGAAATAGGGTTCGTGGGTGGTCGCGTCGACTAGCCGATCGGCGGAGATCTGCGTGACCGTGGCCGACACCTCGGGCGTCAGGCGCATGTTGAGCGCGGACAGCCTGAGCTTGGCCGGCTGGCCGACGCGCACTTGGTCGACGTCCTTCGGCCGCAGCTTCGCATCGACGTTGAGACCGGATGCCGTGGGCAGGATCTCCATGATCTTCTCGCCGGGCGCGATCACGCTGCCCTTGGAATTATAGGTCGACGACACCACGATGCCGGCGGCCGGCGCCTTGATCGTCGTGCGCTGAAGCACCGCCCCGGCCGCCCGCATCTGTTCCCCGATGTCGGCGAGGTTGGTGCGGACCTCGTCGAGCTTGCTCAGCGCCTCTTCCACGCGCTGCGTGGTCAGGCGCTCGACTTGCACCTGAGCTTCGACGATCTGGCTGTTGGCCGCGGCGAGGTTTGCCTCCAGCGCGCCAGCCTGGCCGACGAGATCGGCCTCTGAGCGCAGAAGCTGCGAATATTCGGTGCGGTTGGTGAGCCCCTTGTCCAAAAGGCCGGTCTTGATGCCGAGTTCCTTCTTCACCACTTCGGACTGCTGTTCGATGGCGAGCTTCTGGGCGTTCAAGCCCACCACCGACTCGCGATGCATGGCGACGCGCTGCGCCATGATCGATTGCTCCGACCGGAACCGGGCGAGCCTGGCGTCGAACTCCTTCTGCCGTTCGCGAAGCAGGTTCTGGAAGTCTTGCTGGAACGGCGCGGGCGCGGCGTCGGCGATCGGCGCCAGCCTGTCCAGCCCGTCGCGTTCGGCCTCCAGCCGCGCGGCGCTTGCCTTGAGCGCGATCGACTGTCTGGTCAGCCGGTTGAGGTCGGCCTGCGCGGCCGTCCGGTCGAGGAGGATGAGATCCTGGCCCTGCCGCACGCGGTCGCCTTCGTGGACGAGCAGTTGCTGGATGATGCCGCCCTCGGGCTGCTGGATGAGGATGTTGCCGCCGGTCGCCGAGATCGTGCCTTGCGTGATCACCGCGCCGGACAGCGGCGCGCTCATCGCCCAATAGCCGAAGCAACCCACGAAGATTGCGATTGCCGCATATCCGGCCAATGCCACGCGCCGGAAGTCGGTGCGTGGCTGCCTATCCCAAGCGAGGCTCTCTACCGTCATCGTCTACGACCCGAAGCGGATGCCGTGGGCGCGGATCGTCGGCGCGAACGAGCCGGTCACCACCGTGCCCTGCTGTGCTGGGTTGCCGGCAATTGGCTGCCTGAGCAGCTCGCCGCTCGGACCGAAGGCCTCGATCACGCCGCCGCGCAAGAGCATCACGCGGTCGCAGGCGGCGGCGATCGAAGGGCGGTGCGTGATCACGATCGTCGTGACGCCGGCCGCCCGCGCGGCGGTAAGCACCGCCTCGAGCGCCGCTTCGCCGCTGCCGTCGAGATGGGCGCCGGGCTCGTCGAGCACCAGGATGCGCGGATTGCCGTAGAAGGCGCGCGCCAGCCCGATCCGCTGGCGCTCGCCGCCCGACAGCGTCCTGTCCGACGGGCCGACCCTGGTCTGGTAGCCGTCGCTCAGCGCCAGGATCAGCTCATGCGCCTCGGCGCGCTTTGCCGCTTCGATGATCGCGGCGTCCTCCGCATGCGCGTCGAAGCGGGCGACATTTTGCGCGATCGATCCGGGAAAGAGCTCCACTTCCTGCGCCAGGTAGCCGATTTTTCTTCCAAGCTGGTTTTCGTCCCAGGTCCGGAGGTCGGCGCCGTCGATCCTGACCGCGCCGCCGGTCGGCTGGGCGGCACCGACAAGCAGCCGCGCCAGCGTGGATTTGCCGGCGCCGCTCGGGCCGACGATCGATACCGCCTCGCCGGCGCCGATTTGGAAATTCAGCCGCTTGAGGATGGGTTCGGTGCCGGGCTGGGCATTCGGCGCCATGAAGAAAACGTCCTGCACGGAAATCGCGCCAGACGGATCGGGCAAGGTCAGCTTACGCGCTTGCGCCGGCTGCGCCGCTAGCGCCGTCTCCAGCCGCTTCCAGGCCCGCCGGGCATCGACGATCTGCCGCCAGGAGCCGATCAGCTGATCGAGCGGCTGCAGCGCGCGAGACGACACCAGCGAGGATGCGAAGATCATGCCTGCCGTCATCTGGCCTTGCAGCACCAGCCATGCACCGGCGCCGAGGATCGCGAGCTGCAGCACCATGCGCAGCGCCCGCGATGCGCCGCTGAAGATCGCGTTGGCGCCTGCGGACCGGTCATGCAGGACGAGCGCATCGGCGACATGGCGTCCCCAGGCCCGCGCGGCGTTCTCGACCATGCCCATGGCGCGCAGCGTTTCGGCATTGCGGGCAAAGACCTGTTCCGCTTGGGCAGCAAGGGCCGAGCGTTCCGCGGACAAGGCATCGTTCCTGCCAATGGCAAGCTGGTTCGCCACGACCAGGAGAACGAGGAGTACCGTGCCGGCGAGCGTCACCCAGAACAGCACCGGATGGATGAGGTAGAGCAGAGCGAGGAAGACGGGTGCGAAGGGCAGGTCGAACAGCACCGCCACGCCGCGCGACCGGACGAAGGCGCAGACCGAGGCGAGGTCGCGCAACGGCGACAGGCCGCCGGCATATCTGGGTGCAAGTGATGCGGCAAATGTCGTCGCGCCCAGCTTTTTATCGACGGTCGCCGCGACGCGTTGCGTGTAGACGGCGCGGACCGCGTCGAGAAAGCCGAGAAAGCCGAGCGCCATCACCGCGATGGCCGACAGGTAAAGCAGTGTCTCGACGCTGGAGGAGGGCAGGACGCGGTCATAGACCTGCAGCAGATAGAGCGGGATCACCAGGAGCAGGATGTTGATCAGCAGCGAGAAGACGCCGACATCGGCGATGGCGCGCATGAACACCCGCCGCAGGCTCGACTGCCCCGCGCGTTTCCCTGGCGGATCGTTCTCCCGGAACATGGCGCGCCGGCCGCCTAGGTCGTATGCTCGCCCGTGATGTTCAAATTGCTCTGCTGCAGATCGTCCAGCGTATAGGCGTGGATGTAGTCGATCTTCATCTGGGCCGGCGTCGCCAGATGATCCGGCGGCGCGCCGGCCTGGCCGCCAACCGCGAGATCGACGAGCATGTACATCGGCTTGTTCATGTCGGACGGCGTCGCCGCTTCGGCGACCTGCACGCCGTCATAGGTCCAGATAAGCTTGTCCGGCGTCCACAAGAGGCCATAGGTGTGGAAGCCTTCGGTGTCGGAGACGTTCACCGTCGACCCGACCTTGGTGTGCGTTCCCGTCTCATTCGTGTGCGCGGTCATCAGGAGCTGGTTCGGGTTCTGTCCGTACATTTCCACGACGTCCAACTCCGGCGGCCACGAGCCGTCTTCCGGTAGCAGCCAGAAGGCCGGCCAGGCGCCGGCGTTTTCAGGCAGGTCGGCCCGCATTTCGAAATAGCCATAGGTCTGCGAGAAGGTGTCGTGCGTCGTAAGCAAGCCGGACGTGTATTCATAGTTGTTGATCAGCGGCTTGATGTCCGCCGGCGCCTGTGCCGCGGTGATGGTCAGCACGCCATTGCTGTCGACGCTGAACGGGTGGACGGAGCTCGTCGGGCCGTAATTGGCGTCGATATACCACTGCAACTCGTTGTTCTGCGTCAACGTGCTGCCGTTCGGCGCCCCCCACCAGAAATTGGTGTCCCATGTGCCGCCTTGGCTATTGTGGAGGCTGAGCGAATTGAAGTCGTCGGAGAAGGACAGCGTCATGCCGGACTTGTCGATCGGCAGCTCGAACTGGCTGGCCTGCATCTTGTCGGCGGTGGTGTTGTTGAACACCAGCACCTCGTCGGATCCGAGGTTGAGCAGGAGGTTCGACCCGGCTTGCACCATATGCGCCTTGACGTCCGCGAAGGACATGAAGTCGTAGCCATTGAGGCGCACCGTGTCGTCCGCGCCGAAATCGGTGATCAGGTCGCTGCCATGGCCCTTGGTGATGATGAAAGTATCGGCGCCGCCGCCGCCGATCAGCACGTCGTTGCCGAGGCCCCCGTCAAACGTCTGGCTGCTGGTGCCGCCCTTGATGATGTTGTCGAGCGAATTGCCGAACGCGTAGTGGTTGTTGCCTGTGACGACGAGGTTCTCGAAATTGTCGGGCAGCTTGTAGCTCATCCAGGTGTCGATCGTGTCGATGCCTTCGCCGGGCAGCTCGACCGCCCGGTTGATCGCCGAATAGAGGTGGTAATAGTCGTCGCCCGCGCCGCCATACATGGTGACGTTGACGCTGGTGTCGCCCCAGAAGGAATCGTTGCCGGAGGTGCCGTGCATTTCCGGTCCGGCCCCGCTTGCCGAGAACCAGTGGGTGGATGTGCCGGTATAGGGAAGAGGAACACCCTTGGCGTTGATGACGGTGGCCATAGGACAGTCCTCCTTGCGGTGCACGGTCTGCTAGAATCGATCGATGCGAGTTCAACCGGTCGATGCCGGATCAACTTCTAATTCAGGTTATCGTTCCAAGGAATTGTCCTATAGTACAGAGAAAAATTATATTTCAGCGATCAATTCTTTAAGACAGATAGAATAAGGGATTTCTAATACAATTTAAACGCGAGGCTCGGTAAATTTTACTCAATATTGCAAGAATTTCTGCCAAAAGATTGAGCAGATCGACGCTGATGAATGCATTTATTGCGGCTCAGCCGTCCGACCTGAGAGACGGTTCGGAAATGGCGGATGGATGGCGTGATGGACGGTCGTCCGCTCACGCCTTGCCCATCGCGATCGACTTCAGGAATGCCGCCGCCAGTCCCTTCGCCACCGCCTCGTCGAAGCCTGCTTCGCGCATCGTCTCGATCGCGGCCGCTGTCGTGCCGCGATAGCCGAGGAAGGCCGCCACCGTGTCGGCAGGTGAAGCGTCGTTCAACTCCAGCAGCCGGCCGGTGCCCGTGAGCACGGTGTTGACGGCGCGGCGCGCGACCTCCGGCGAGAGGCCGAAGGCGACGGCGTCGCGCATCATCGCCTCGGCCAAGAGGGCAGGGAAGGCCGGGCCCGAGCCCGTCAGGCCGGTGAGGTAGTCGATGTCGCGCTCGCTGCCGACTTCGTCCTGCACCCCACAGGCGTCGAAGATCGCGCGCACCGCTATGCGGTCCACCTCGGTGGCGTCGCTGCTCGCGATCCACGGCGTGTAGGATTTGCCGACCTCGGCGGCCGCGTTGGGCAGCGTGCGCACGACGCGGCGCGTGCCGTGCTTCTCGCCGATCTCGGCGATACGGATGCCGGCCATCACCGAGACGACCAGCTTGCCTTTGGCGTCCAGCTTGAGCGACGGCCAGTCCTGCGGCCGCACCGAAAGCATGATGACGTCGCAGCGGTCGGCGAGCGCCTGGTTGTCGTCGGTCCAGAACGATCTTGGAAAGCGGTCGGGCTTCACGCTCCTGAAGGACAGTGCAACGTCTTCCGCCTGCACGACGCCGGCCGAGAGCGCCGCGCCCGCGATGGCGCCGCCCAGCCAGCCCGCGCCGCCGACGATCCCGAGCTTGAATGAAGCGCTCATATTTGCCTCCGTTGCAGGGCCGCACGGTAGCCGTCGGGCAAACAATTTGACAGCGAAAGCGCGCGGCGGCCCGTGCCGCGGCCGCCGCCTTACCATAGGTAAGCAAAATTTCACCAAGCGCTGTTAGAAGCCGCTCCCATGGATCGCAACAAGAACAACGACATCTTTGTCCTGATGGCAGCGCTCGCCGCCATGGCGATCTACAACATTGCCTGCGGCATCAAGACAGGCGAAGTCCGGGGCAGTTCGCATTGGGTCGCCCTGGCAGACGATCCGACACGATTTTGGAACATCGTGGTCGGCAATTCGATTGTCCTGGTGGCTTCGATAGCCTTTCTATGGGTGCTCAATTCCCGCAGACCCGGATGACTTGAGGCGACGCCGGCCTTACCTCACACAGCCCTCGTTATCCCGCCATCGACGCGGATGTTCTGGCCGGTGATATAGGCCGCCCCATCCGAGGCCAGGAACGAGATAGTCGCGGCGATCTCTTCCGAGGTGCCATAGCGCTTCATCGGCACGCTGCCGCGTCGTTCCTCGGTCGCCGGCAGGCTGTCGATCCAGCCGGGCAGGACGTTGTTCATCCGGATATTGTCGGCCGCATAGGTGTCGGCGAAGATCTTGGTGTAGGCGGCAAGCCCGGCGCGCGCCACGGCCGAAGTCGGGAACATCGCGCTCGGCTCGAACGCCCATGCGGTCGAGATGTTGATGATGACGCCCGATTTTTGGCGTTGCATCACCGGCGTCACCAGACGTGTCGGGCGCACGGCGTTGAGGAAATAGGTGTCGATGCCCTTGTGCCAGTCCTCGTCGCTGATCTCGATGATCTGCGCCCGCGGCCCATGGCCGGCGCTGTTGACCAAGACGTCGATGCGCGCCCAGCGTTCCAGCGCGCCGTCGGTGAGACGCTTCAGGTCCTCGTTCGACTGGTTGGAGCCGGTGACGCCGAAGCCGCCGAGTTCGTTGCCCAGCGCCTCGCCCTTGCCGGAGGTGGAGAGCACGCCGACCTTGAAGCCGTCGGCCGCCAGCCGCTTCGCCGCCGCCGCGCCCATGCCGCTGCCGCCCGCCGTCACCAGAGCTACTTTTTCTGCCATGTCTCAATCCATTCGTTGGGGCGGGGAGCCGCCTATTGCTGAAAGCGGCTTTGTTAGCATGGACAGGGGAGGGCACGAACCGGTTTGGATTGCGCCACGATGGCGATTGGCGAAAGCGCCGGAGCGCGCAATCTCTCCCCTCGAGGGGGAGATGGCCGGCAGGCAGAGGGGGTCGTCTCACATAGATCGCCAACCTCGTCCGGCCTCGCAGAGGGGGCCGGCGCTTTACGCGCGGCGACCCCCTCTGTCGCCTTCGGCGACATCTCCCCCTCGAGGGGGGATTGTCAGCTCAAACCTTGAACGCACTCATCAGCGTCTTCGACACGACCGCGCAGCGCCCCGGCTTCACCGCGCCCGCCTGCAGCGGCACGGCCCTGCCGGCCGGCACTGTCGGCTCGTACCAGGCGCGCAGCGCCTGGTCGCTGGCGCAGTAACCCCAGTTGACGAGATCGATCGTTTCCTTGGCGCCAAGGAAATGCAGCGAGGTGCCGATATCGGCGGGCGCAGTGGCGGCGCTCTGTACGAAGGTCGGCTCGGTGGCGTCAGGCTTGGTGGCGATCGACCAGTAGACGCCGCGGGTGGCGGCATAGTCGGGGCGGGGCGCGTCATTGGGCAGGTGCTCGGCATCCTTGGCCGCCTGGAAGCGGGCGACGAGATCGCGCCGCCTGAGCGACCGCACCTGGTTGTCGGTGGTGTCGAGCACCCGCCTCAACTGCGTGAACCAGTTCCAGTAGCCGGACCTGGACGCCTGCCAGGGCGCCCCGGCATCGCTTACCAAGAGCCAGCGGCAGCGCTTCAGCGCCGGCTCGATGCCGTGATTGTCGTAGACGCCGCCATCGGTGAGCACCGCGTGGCCGGCCGGCACCGGCGGACCGACGCTCGCATCGAGCTTGTCGTTCTTCCATTCGAAGGACCTAAGGTCGAGCCTCAGCGGGGAGAGGAATGGCGGGAAGGCCGAGGAGGCGGCGATCGCCGCCGCGACCGGCAGGTCGGCACGGTAGGCGACGCCGATCCGGTAATCGGCAATGTAGCGGTTGGACATGCGAAACAGCGAGCCGGTACTGAGATTGCTGGAGCAGAAGACGAACCAGGGCCGCCTGGTCAGGCCTTTCAGCATCGGCCTCGATCCGTCGAACAGATGGCGTTCGTAGCAGGCGGCGACTTCACGCGCCGCGCTCGAAAACGGGTTGAAGACGCCCTTGAGGATCGAGGGCGCGTCGAGGAAGACCTGCGAGAAAGCCAGGATCCGCTCCAGATAAAGCGCGCGGAAATTGACGGCGACGCCGTTGACGAAGCTGAGGCGCGGCCAGAGAACGGCCAGCAGCCCGGCGGCGATCGAGCCGCCCGAGACCGAGCTCACCATGTCGATTTTCGAAAGCAGGCCGGCCTCGTTCAGCCGGCAAAGCACGCCGGCATGGAACAGCATGGCGCGGTAGCCGCCGCCCGATAGGCAAAGACCGAGATCGTAATGCTCGACCGTCTCGTCAGCTTGCGACGATGCCTGCAACTCCATCGCAGTCCCCTCCGCCTTTGCACCCGGTGCATTCGAGCTTGGCCCAATCCAGCCCAGCGCGGCTATTCTGGCAAGCGGTGGAAACGCGGAAGCCTAATGGCTCCGTCGCGGCGTGCTCTCGAGCCCAACGTCGGCGACTAGTCCGTCTCTTACCCGAGGTCCCCTTCGAAGATGACGAGCACGCGTTTTGATGCTTGGAGCGCAAACCGCATCGCTTCGCCGTAGGCCGGGTCGCTGTAGCACGCTTTGGCGATCTCCAATGACGGGAATTCGACAACGATCAAGCGTTGCGCATCACGCGCTTCCATCAGCAGCGGCGGTTCTTTCGATGGGTTGCTGCGCGCCTGATATTTTTCGCCGATCGGCTTCCACAACCGGCCATATTCGGCCTGCGCTTCCTGGTCCGAAATCGCAGTCCCGATGATTAGCCAATATCCCTTCACCGATTTGCTCTCCCGCTGATTGGTGGCCGTACGGAGAGCTAAGTCAGCGACCAGGCACCTGTCCAGATCCAAGCGCTGTGATGCCTTGATCGGGTGGAGCGGCACCGGGCCGATACCACCTGAGCGCGCTTGAACACGTGGCTGAAATTGTGCGATTGTCGCCCATCAACATAGGTGAACGATGAAGCGTACGGACAAGGCGCGGCCTTTTGTACCGACCGAAATCCACGTTGGCACGGCCACGGATGAAAAGGGCGCTATCGGCATCCTCTCGATCCGGACAACGGAAGGCCTGTTGGATATCGCTCTGGACAGACACGCCGCCGAGGCCATCGTGAACGCCATCGGCACTATCCGGTCCAAGCTGGCAGCGGCTGAAGCCTAGATCGGTGTGGCGTTTCGGTGAAACGCCAGACCGATCTGTCTTTCGGAAACGACGAAAACCGCTTCACAACTTTCCTGGAACTGTTCCAGAAAAAGAAAGCCCGGTCGCAAGCCGGGCGGAGAGGTTATGGGACGCCGAGCGAGGATCCTTCGTTCGGCGGCTACCAATTTGCACCACCATTATGACAGGTGGATGAAACCTTTACTGATTGATCTCGGGCTCGACGAGCCTTGCCAGGTTCTTGAGCGACTCCTGCCAGCCGAGATAGCAGGCCTCGGCCGGAATGGCGTCCGGAATGCCGGCCTGGGTGATCTCCATCTCCGTGCCGACGGAAACCTTCTTCAAGGTCACCGTCACCTGCATCTCGCCGGGCAGGTTGGGATCGTCGAACTTGTCCGTGTAACGTACGAGCTCACCCGGGACGAGCTCGACGTAATCGCCGCCGAAGGAATGGCTGTCGCCCGTGGTGAAGTTGCGGAAGGACATTTTGAAGTTGCCGCCGACCTTTGCCTCGAAGTGATGGACGGTGCAGGTGAAGCCGTTCGGCGGAAGCCACTTCGCCAGCGCGTCCGCCTCGATGAAGGCGCGGTAGACCTTCTCGGGCTTGGTAGCGAGCACGCGATGCAGGCGGACAGTGCTGGGCATGTCGTTTCTCCTGTTGATTGCCGGTCTATGCTCCTATGACGGACGAGGTTTGGCCAGCCCGACAGTGAGTAGAAGATTTTTTGCGATAGCGCCGCCGATCTCCCCCCTCGAGGGGGAGATGTCGCCAAACGCGACAGAGGGGGTCGCCTCGCGTGGAGCGCCGACCTCAATCGGCAGAAGCATGTCGAGCCCAGTCGGACCGACCCCCTCGGCCGCTTCGCGGCCATCTCCCCCTCGAGGGGGGAGATTATCCGAAGCGGTTGCCTGCTATTCCCCGCACGCCCGGCCGAAGCGCGAACAGGCCGCCCTCGAAGGGGCTGGCTGCAAGATGCTCCGCGCCCATCGTGAAGCGCGCGGAGGTGACGAATAGCGTGTCGAGGCCGGGGCCGCCGAAGGCGCAACTCGTCGGCCAGCTGCAGGGCAGCTCGACGATCCGGTCCAGCCTGCCGTCGGGCGCGATGCGGACGAGGCAGCTTCCGCCGACCACCCGGCAGTTCCAGACATGGCCCTGGGCGTCCATGCAGGAGCCGTCCGGCAGGCCGCGCTCGAAATCGGTAAAGAAGGGGAGGCGCTCGCCGAGCCGCCCCGCCTTCTTGTCCCAGCCATAGCTCAAGAGCGCGTTCTTCGTCGTGTCGGCGGTGATGAAGCGACCGTCCGTTAGCCACACCATCGTGTTGGTGATGCCGAACCGGTCTTCGCTCAGCCTCTGCACATCGCCGTCCGGACCGACCCGGTAGAGCTGGCCCTCATCGCTCGTGATTGCCACCGGCGCGTCGTCCGGCCCGATATTGTTGGCCATCGTTCCGACCCAGAACGAGCCGTCCGGCGCGACGACGCCCTCGTTGAGCCGCGTTTCCGGCCGGTCGGCCTCGATCGTCGCGAGCGTCCGGAACGGCCCGCCGAAATCCCATAGCGCGATCTCCTTGCGCAGGCCGACGATGGCGCCGCCGTTGGCGCGCAGGCCGACCGAGGTGACGAGGTCGCCCGTCGGCCAGCTCTCATGCGCTCCGGTCAGCGGGTCCAGCCGATGGATCCTGCGGCCGATGATGTCGACCCAGACCAGCCTTTCGCGGCGCTCGTCCCACACCAGGCTCTCGCCGACCACGTCGCGCGCATCGAAAACCAGGCTGGCTTCCGTTTCGTTCATCAGGTTCCTCCCCCGGAAATGCGCTTGACATATATCTTTTGCCTGAACTATGAGCAATTCAATAACAACCTATCATACAGGTTTCGAGGGAGCAGAATGCAGGAGCAGACGGACCCACCGGATGAGCCGAATCCTGGCCTGGTCAGCACGGCGATCCAGGCGATCACCCAGCACATCCGCTCGGAAGGCCTTGCGCCGGGCGATCCGCTGCCCAGCGAAGCCGCCATGACGCGCCAGCTCAACGTTTCCCGCACCGTCGTGCGGGAGGCCTTCCGCTCGCTGTCGGCGATGCGTCTGATCGACATGAGCGCCGGGCGCCGCGCCACCGTCGCCAAGCTCGACACCGGCGCCATGTCGATGGTGATCGAGCACGGCATCACGACCCAGCAGATCAGCGTGCAGCAGGTCTATGACGTCAGGCGCACGATCGAGATGCGCACCGTGGCGCTCGCGGCTCTGCGCCGCACCGATCAGGAAGCCGCGGCGATTGCCCGGTCGGCCCGGCTGATGCGCGAGAAATTCAAGAACCCCGAGACCGTCATGGAGCACGACATCGCCTTCCACGAGGCGATCGCGGCGGCCTCGCACAATCCGGTCTTTTCGCTCATCGTCACCGCCTTCAGCGGCGTCACGCGACGCACCTGGGTGATCGGCTGGCGCACCCGCTCCTCCGACGAGGACCAGCTCAAGATGATCAAGGGCCATGAGGACATCGCCGACGCCATCCTCAAGGGCGATCCGCGGCTGGCGGCCGAGCACATGGCCGAGCATTTCGACAAGAGCGTCAAGGCGCTGCTCGACGCGGGAATTGCCTGAGATGGGGATTGCCTGATGAAGATCCGCGCCATCGAGACCATCCGCATCGAGGAGCGGCCCAACCTGCTCTGGGTCGAGGTCCATACCGACGAGGGCATCACCGGGCTGGGCGAGACCTTCTACCTGTCGCGCACGGTCGAGGAATATCTGCACGAATATGTCGCGCCACGCGTCATCGGCCGCGATCCGCTGCAGATCGACCTCTTGGCCGCCGACCTCGTCGGCTATCTCGGCTTCCGCTCCAGCGGCGCCGAGGTGCGCGGCAACTCGGCCTTCGACATCGCGCTGTGGGACATTTTCGGCAAGGCGACGGGCCAGCCGGTCGCGCAGTTGCTTGGCGGCTTCAGCCGCCGCTCCATCCGCACCTACAACACCTGCGCCGGCACCGAATACATCAAGGACGCCAAGGGCCAGACGACGGCCAATTACGGCATCGGCGCCGGGCGGGACTATGACGACCTCAATGCCTTCCTCATCCGCGCCGGTGAGCTCGCCGAGGAGCTGCTCGAAGACGGCATCACCGGCATGAAGATCTGGCCGTTCGACCACGCGGCGGAAAAGATGCGCGGCAACGACATCTCGGCGGCCGACCTGAAGGCGGCGCTGCAACCCTTTGAGAAGATTCGCAAAGCCGTCGGCGACAAGATGGACGTCATGGTCGAGTTCCACTCGATGTGGCAGCTCTTGCCGGCGATCAAGATCGCCGAGGCGCTGAGGCCCTTCGCCACATACTGGCATGAGGACCCGATCCGCATGGACAGCCTCGGCGACCTCAAGCGCTACGCCGCCGCCAGCCCGGCGCCGATCTCGGCCTCGGAGACGCTGGGCAGCCGCTGGGCCTTCCGTGACCTGTTGGAAACCGGCGCGGCTGGCATCGTCATGCTCGACATCTCCTGGTGCGGCGGCCTGTCGGAGGCGCGCAAGATCGCTTCGATGGCCGAGGCCTGGCGGCTGCCTGTGGCGCCGCATGACTGCACCGGTCCGGTCGTGCTCGCCGCCTCGACGCATCTGTCGCTCAACGCCCCCAACGCGCTCGTCCAGGAAAGCGTGCGCGCCTTCTACCGCACTTGGTACCGCGACCTGGTGACGGCGCTGCCCGAGGTGAAGACGGCATGATCACCGTGCCGCCGGCGGGGGGGCGCTCAGTCCCGCACCATGTCACCGTGCCGCCCGCCTGGGCTGGGTCTGGCGCTCAGTCCCGATCTTGGCAAGGCCTACACCGTCCACCGCCGCGTCAGCGACCGGTCAGACATTTAGAAAGATCCAAAGGGAGGAACAGACATGAGAAAACTCACCGCAATGCTATTGCTCGGCGCCGCCCTCATCGGCGGGCAGTCGGCCGCCAAAGCCGACGGGCTCAACATCGTCTTCACCCACCATTCCTCGGCCTCCAACACCTTCTGGCAGGCGGTGAAGAAAGGTTTTGACGACGGCTGCGCCAAGGTCGAGGCAACCTGCAATATGGTCTTTACCCAGACCGAGGGCTCGATCGAGCAGCAGGTCGCCAACATGCGCGCGGCGCTTGCCGCCAAGCCCGACGCGCTGCTCACCTCGATCGTCGACGACCACGCCTTCGACGACGTCATCAAGGAGGCGCGTGACGCCGGCGTGCTGGTGATCGCCGTCAATGTCGACGACACCGAAGGCGCCAAGGGCAATGCCCGGCAAGCCTTCGTCGGCCAGGGTTTCAAGCCCGCCGGCTATTCGCTCGCCAAGGCGATTTCCGAGAGCTTCCCCAAGGACGGTCCGATCAAGGTGCTGGTCGGCATCTCCGCCCCCGGCCAGAACTGGTCGGAAACCCGCGGCGCCGGCGTCATGCAGTTTCTCGAGGAATACAAGGCCGCCCATAAGGACCGCGACGTGTCGTGGGAGCGCATCGACAGCGGCACCGATCTCGCTATCACCTCCGATCGTGTCGGCGCCTATTTGAACGCCCATCCCGACACCACGGCCTATTTCGACACCGGCTTCTGGTGCGCCGGCGTAGCGCGCGTGCTGGCCGATCGCGGCGTGGCGCCGGGCAAGGTGCTGCTCGGCGGCTTCGACCTCGTGCCAGAGGTGCTGCAGCAGATGCAGAAGGGCTACGTCCAGGCGCTGGTCGACCAGCAGCCCTACATGCAGGGCTTCATGCCGGTGATGGAAGCCTATCTCAGCAAGAAGATCGGCCTTGCCCCATCGGACATCGACACAGGCCAGGGCATCGTGCGGCCGAAGGAGGCGGACAGCATCATGGCGCTGTCCGCCCAGGGGATGCGCTGAGACGCATACGCAGGAGATTGGCCGAAACGCCCGTCGCCGAAACGTTGGCGGGACAGCACCCCCTCTGTCCTGCCAGACATCTCCCCGCAGGGAGATCGGATGTCGCGCCGGCTTTCGCCAATCGTCAATGTTGCAGGAATGAGCGAAGCGTCGGAGCTGCCAATCTCCCCCCTTGCGGGGGAGATGTCCGGCAGGACAGAGGGGGGTGTGAAGGAACGCGGCGCCACAGTACCTTCGACGGTTCTAGGCGCCGCCGATACGCTGCATAAATCCCGAACCCGGAGCCTTTCGTTGAAGCGCCTGTTCAAGACCTATCTCGAAAAGCCGGAGCTGGCCGGGCTGATCCTTTTGCTGCTGCTCATCGTCCTGTTCCAGGTCCGCTCGCATGGCGTGTTCCTCAACCAGGACAATCTGCGCGGCATCCTCGGCATCCTGCCGGAGGCCGGCCTCGTCGCCATCGGCGTCACCATCCTGATGATCAGCGGCGAGTTCGATCTCTCGGTCGGCTCGGTCTTCGCCCTGATGCCGATGACCATGGCGGTGCTGATGGTGCATGGCGCCCCGTTCCCGCTGGCGCTGCTTGCCGGGCTTATGGTCTGCGCGGCGATCGGCTTCATCAACGGCTACGTCACCATCCGCTTCGCCATACCGAGCTTCATCACCACGCTCGGCATGCTGTTCATGGCGCGCTCGCTCACCGTCGTCGTCTCCGGCGGCTTCCCGCCGCTGCTGCCCGCCGACCTGCCCAACTGGCTGTTCACCTCCTTCGTCGGGCCGGGCAACATGTTCCGCATGTCGTTCCTGTGGTTCGTGGTGGTTGCGGTCCTGACCTCGCTGATGCTGTCGCGCACCAATTTCGGCAACTGGATCAAGGCCACCGGCGGCTTCCTGCCGGCCGCCGCTTCGATGGGCATCCCGACCGCCAGGGTCAAGATCGTCTGCTTCATGCTGTGCTCGGTGCTGTCCGGCTTCGCCGGCATGCTGCAGGTGCTGCGGCTAGGCTCGCCCTTGCCTTCGATCGGCGAGGGGATGGAGCTGCAGGCGGTGGCCTCCGCCGTCATCGGCGGCGCCTCGCTCACCGGCGGCATCGGCACCGTCATGGGCGGCATCATCGGCACGACGCTGATCCGCGTCATCGACAACGGCCTGGTGCTCAGCCATGTCGACGCCAACTGGTTCAAGTTCGCCATCGGCTTCCTCACCATCTTCGCCGTCGTCGCCAATGCCTGGATGCGCAAGCGCGCCAAGGCGATCAAGATGGAGGGCTGAAGCCGTGAGCGACGCGATCATCTCGGTGCGCAACCTGCACAAATGGTATTCCGGCGTGCATGCGCTGAAAGGCGTCACGCTGGACTTCCGCCGCGGCGAGGCGCTCGGCCTGGTCGGCGACAACGGCGCCGGCAAGTCGACCTTGATCAACATCCTGTCCGGCGTCCATCGCGCCGACCAGGGCGAGATCAAGGTCGAGGGCAGGGCGGTCAGCATCGCGACGCCGCGCGACGCGATGGCTCTCGGCATCGAGACCATCTACCAGTACAACTCCATGGTCCCCACCATGTCGATCGCCAGGAACCTGTTCATCGGCCGCGAGCCAACGCGCTTTTCGGTGCTCGGCGTCGGTATTCTCGACCAGAAGAAGATGGCCGAGGAGAGCATCCGCGCCATCGCCAATGTCGACCTGCATCTGCGCTCGCCCGATGCGCTGGTCGGCGAGCTCTCCGGCGGCCAGCGCCAGGGCGTCGCGATCGCGCGCGCCATGCATTTCAAGTCGAAGGTGATGATCCTCGATGAGCCGACCAACCATCTCTCGGTCAAGGAGACGAACAAGGTGATCGGCTTCGTGCGCGGCCTGAAGGAACAGGGCATCACCACCGTCTTCATCAGCCACAACATGCACCACGTCTTCGAATGCTGCGACCGCGTGGTGGCCATGGCGCGCGGCGAAGTGGTGCTGGACAAGCGCATGGAGGACACCTCGATCGACGAGGTCCAGGGCATCCTGTGATGAAGTGCTTTCCATATCGGAATAGGAGGCGGCAATGGCGGCAATGAAAGTCCTTGCCGGTCGTGTCGTGCTTTTGACGGGCGGCCTCGGCTCGCTCGGCCGGGCCCAGGCGGTAACGCTGGCCCGAGCCGGCGCGCGCGTGCTGGTGCTCGACCGCCCCGACATCAGCGATGCCGAGCAGACGGTGGCGGCACTTGCCCGGCAGGCCAAGGGCGATATCGCTTTCGTCGGCTGCGATCTCAACCGGCTGGCCAAGGCGGAAGCGGCCGTTGCCGCGCTGGCCGCGAGCGAAGGCGGCATCGACATATTGATCAACAACGCGGCGCTGATCATCAACCGGCCGTTCGAGGAATTCTCGCTGGCCGAATATGAGGACCAGATCCGCGTCAACTCTTCGGCGGCGTTTGCGCTGGCGCGGGCCTGCGCGCCGGGCATGAAGGCCAAGGGCTACGGCAAGATCGTGAACTTCTGCTCGATCACGCTCAACGGCCGCTGGGACGGCTACGTGCCCTATGTCGCGTCGAAGGGCGCCATGCTTGGCCTCACCAAATCGCTGGCGCGCGAGCTCGGGCCGCACGGCATCCGCGTCAACGCGGTGTCGCCCGGCGCGGTGGTCTCGGAGGCCGAGGAGCGCGTCTTCGGCGACCGGTTGAGAGAGTACAATGACTGGATCCTGGAGAACCAAAGCCTTAAGAAGCGCATCGAGCCTGAGAACGTCGCCGAGCTCGTGCTGTTCCTCGTCTCGCCGGCTTCCGACATGATCAGCGGCCAGAACATCGCCATCGATGGCGGCTGGTGAGAGCATGGCTGGCGCGATCGAGCTGAACGACGGACAATCGAGGCTGGTTTTGGCGCCGGAAAACGGCGCGGCGATCGCCCGCTATGACGCGCTGGTCATCGGCAGCGCGCCGATCGCGCTGCTGAAGCCGGGGGACGGCACCGGCGCGTCCGGCTGCCAGCTCCTGGTGCCGTGGTCGAACCGCATTTCCGGCGGCGGCTTCACCTTCGGCGGCCGCTTCCATGCCGTCGCGCCGAATGTGCCTGGCGAGGCCTTTCCGATCCATGGTGACGGTTTTCAGAAGCCGTGGCGGCTTGTCGATCGCACCGATACCGAGGCCGAACTGGTGCTCGAGGACGGCGCCATCGGACCCTACCGCTACGCGGCCTCCGTCACCTATTCGCTGCGCGACGGCGCGCTGGAAGCGTGGCTGACGGTGGAGAACCGCGCCGGCATGCGGCTGCCTTACGGCCTCGGTTTCCATCCCTGGTTCCCGCGCGGCGACACGACCCTGCTGAAGGCGAAGGCCAAGCGCGTCTGGCTGGAGGACGAGCGCCATCTGCCGGTCGGCGTCGTGCCGGTGAGCGAGCGCCCGGGTTGGGATTTCGAGCGCCCCATCCCGCTGCCGCTGGACTGGGTGAACAACGCCTTCGACGGCTGGAACGGCCGCGCCTCGATCACGCAGCTCGAGGACGGGATCAAGATTACGCTCAACGCCTCGCCGGAGCTCGACTTCTACATCCTCTATTCGCCGTCGCCCGATGCCGGCTTCTTCTGCTTCGAGCCGGTCTCGCACCCCGTCGACGCCCATCACGGCGAGGGGCTGACGCCGCTGGATGACGGGGAGACGATGAGCGCGGAGATGCGGCTGGATTGGGAGATTGCGGAGACCGATTGAGGGCGCGCAAGCGGAGCGCATAATCTCCCCCCTCGAGGGGGAGATGGCCGGCAGGCCAGAGGGGGTCGTCTCACATAAAACGCCGGCCTCAGCTTTCGTCGCGCAAGCGCCGGCGCTTCACGCGCGGCAACCCCCTCTGTCGCCTTCGGCGACATCTCCCCCTCAAGGCAGGGCTGTCCGGGGAAAATCTTTGCACAACGCAGACGAGTCTTTGCTCGCGCTTTCGCAACCTTCGATGGGCGCGACGTCCATTGTTTTTGCCGGCCAGCCGCAGCAGGTGCGGAAGAAAGAGCACCGATTGGGGTCCAAAGCTCGAAAAATGCAATCGATGCGAGTCCTCCATGGCCCTGTTCGCAACCGAAAAACTTTCCCCGGACAGCCCTGCCCTCAAGGGGGGAGATTACGCGCCCCCCCCTCTACAACTCCTTCTCGGCCAGCTCCCTGAATTCATCGGGCACAGAGCGCGCCGCTTCCAGCGCCACGGTGCCGTAGCCGACGGCCTCCTTGCCGAAGCGTTGGCGGATCTTGTCGACGGCGCGGTCGGCGCCGAAGCGGGCGAGACCTTTGCGGCTGCCGGGCTTCAGCTTCTCATCCGTCAGGCCGAGCGGCAGTTCGAGCTGCAGTTCGGCATGCTCTTCCAGATGCGAGACCGAGATCGCCAGCAGCGATATCTCCTTCTCCCGGGCGTTGGCGGCGAGCACGCCGCGCACCAGCTCCCCGGCGATCTCGGCCAGCATCGTGGTGGCCGAAATCGGCTGCTCCAGCGTCACCGAGCGGGTGACCGCGTGCATGTCGGCAAAGCGCACCCGCACCGTCACCGTGCGGCCGGGCCGGTTCTTGGCGCGCAGGCGGCTGGCGACGCGGTCGGCCAGGTGCAGAAGCGTCGGCACGAAGACGCGCGGCAGCGCGGGCTTGCGGCCGAGCGCCGATTGCGCGCCGGCGGAAATCGCGCGGCGATGTGTCTGGAGTTTTCGCGGGTCGCGGTTCCAGGCAAGCGCCGCGAGCTTCTGGCCGGCGGCATGGCCGATCAGCCGTTCCAGCGCGCCGCTATGCGTACGCGCCAATTGCCCGATGGTCTCGACGCCGATCTCGGCGAGCCTGGCCTTGGTCGCCGGGCCGACGCCCCACATCAGCGACACCGGCAGGTCGTGCAGGAAGGCGAGCTCGGTACCGGGCTCGACCACCACCAGCCCGTCGGGCTTGGCCACCTGCGAGGCGATCTTGGCCAGATGCTTCGTCCGCGCCACCCCGATCGAGATCGGCAGGCCCAGCTCGCTCTTCACGCGGCCGCGGATGGTCTTGGCGATTTCCTCCGGCGGCCCGAACAGATGCGTGCAGCCGGCGACGTCGGCGAAGGCCTCGTCGATCGAGATGCGCTCGACCAGCGGCGTGAAATCGTCGAGCACCTTGATCGCGGCGTCGCCAAGGCGCTGGTATTCGCTGAAACGTCCGCCGACGAAGATCAGCTGCGGGCAGAGTTCGCGCGCCTTGCGGCCGGGCATGCCGCCGCGCACGCCGAAAACCTTGGCCTCATAGGAGGCGGCGAGCACGACGCCGCCGCCGACCGCGATCGGCTTGCCGCGCAGCGAAGGATCGAGCAACTGCTCGACGGAGGCATAGAAAGCGTCGAGATCGGCATGCAGGATGGTGGCGGCTGAAGCGGCGTTCGTGGCGGGCATCGCGCGCTCCCGTCTTCCATCCCATCCGCTTTTGGCATTGCAGCATTAGCAGCGGCTGTTGTAAGCGGCGTTCATCGGAACATAAAGAGAACAAAAGCAGTTTCTTGTCAAGCCGCCGCACTGCACAAGAGAACGTTTACAATCGGTTGCAACCGAAGCGATTGGAAAGGTTGCGCGTGACGCCCGAAGCTGCCGATCTCCCCTTTGGGGATTTGGCTGTTGCAACGCTACGGCGCCAGCCGCAACCCTACGCCGGCTTGGCGTATTGTTCTGCGCTGAGCACCTCGATGCATTGAAACGGCTGATTGCCTACCATCCAGGCGTCATGGCCGGGCGGGATCGTATAAGACGTGCCCTCGGTGAAGGTTTTCTCGGTCCCGTCGTTCATGCGCACAGTGATCGTCCCGGACACGACATAGCCGACATGCGAGACCTGGCAGCTGTCTGTCTTGACCACCGGCTTCACGCATTCGGACCATTTCCAGCCGGGCTCCATGTTGAGCCGCCCGAGCGTGTAGCCCGGCAGCCGCACGATTTCGACACGTGTCTTGGCGGGCGAGCGGACTTCATCGGGGTTGTTGTGCGACTTGGATTCGAGCTTGGTGACGTTCATTGCAGCTTCGGCCATGGCATCCTCCCATATTCCATGAGTCCAAGCGGAGCCTGACGCCGCGATCGCCGGCGACCGCTGCCGGATTCATACGCCTTTCAATGAGTGATTGCTAATGTAATTGCGAGGCGCGGCGGGAAATCGATTTTGCCGCGCAGCGGCTATTGCAAGCATGCCCTGCCGGTGATTTGCTGCTCGGAGCGTCGGCACGACGATGGTTGAGGGGCCATCCGTTCTCGCCCCCAAAGGGAGAATTCGATGAATCCTCGGCAACCGGTCTGGACGATCCCGTCGCCGCTGTCGCAATTCCCAACCAGAACAGTCTCGAGCTTCGCCAAGTGTGCGCCGCACGCTGGGCAGGCAGGGACGTAGCCGTGGTGGGGAGGATCATCGGACGGAGGCAATCAAACTAAAAAACAGGGAGGAAACCGATGCTTCATCAGGCTCCGAAAACGCAAACCCATCCGCGGGTCCCAGGCACCCGTCGTGACCCGCCGGCGCTCCGCCAGTGTTGTGACAGCTACATCTGTCCAGTCTGCGACCAGGTTGTCGAACTGACGGATTTCCGCCAGGTCGTCTGGCATCAAAGGCCCGGCCATGAACCGATGGAAATGGACGGCTGAGAGCTGCCGGCGAGAAAAAGAGGCCCGCGCCTTCCGACGCGGGCCAGTGCTGGAGTAGCCGCTCCGTCAACGTGTTCCCGCTCAACTGGTTGCGCCTGGGGGCTACGGTCCGTAGCGCCTCTGCGACTGAAGTCTCACCTTGCACTGCAGAGGCCCGAGTGACCGGATTTTTGGAAACAAGTACGCCGGCAATTCATTGCCTGACAGGTCGTCGAACAAAGTCCCTTCATCGGCGGCTCAGAGTGGAGTGCCCGCCATTTCCTGCGATGTGGCGGGCAGCTTCCTAAAAGCAAATGGTTGGAGCAGTTCGCCGAACTGCTCCTGGGAGATGCCCAATGCAGCCCGGCGAGTTTATCGCGAACCTGTTCGCCGCCCTTTTGCTGGCAGCCGTGATCGCCGGCATCTTCCTCGTCTTCGGCAAGCCGCTCTGGCCGGAACGTCAGGCGCAGATGGTCATTCTGCTTCCGGTCGATCCGGCCACGACCGGATCCGTGCGCAAGGTCTGCTTCGAGCCTTGCCTGCCGCCGCGCTTCGATCTCAAGCTCGCGCCCCAGAGGCCGCTGTCGAGGCCGTCGTCTAATTCGTGAGCGGAACCTGGCCGCACACCGCGCCGTTAACTCCCGCGAAGGGATGCTGTCGGCGGAGGCCGCCATGGATAGCTTCGAACTCATCGATCTTCTTTGCGTCGTCGATGCCTGCGCGAGCGATCGCGCGGCCGGGCGCTTCATCTCAATGTCGAAAGCCGTCGAGGAACTGCGCGTTCTGACCGGCGACTTCGTCTCCTCGGACGAGGCGGCGGCGAACGCCTTGAGCCAGGTGGCGTTGGAGCGCGGCTGCGCGGTGTTGTTCGACGAGCAGCCGGGCGCTGATATCGTGCCGGAGTTTTAGGCAAGACGCCGGAACTGCCAATCTCCCCCCTTGTGGGGGAAATTGTCCGGCAGGGCAGAGGAGGGCGCGAAGGATCGCGGCCTTTGAGGGAATTCGCCAACAGACAGCGCTACTTCACCAGGGTGATCATCCTGCCGGCATACATCTCGCGATTGCCGAGCTCGGCCGTGCAGTCCGACTTCACCGCCGAATTCCCCGTCATGGCGACGGTTTTGCCGACCAGCCGCAGGCAACTGCCCTGCGCATTCATGTCCGAGTTGCCGGCATAGGTGATGGGCGCGTCGGGGGCATAGATGAAGCCGCTCACCACCGAGCCGGATCCGCCGTTCAACGTCAGCGCCTGTGTGTTGCCGTGGGCCTGGAAGATGGTGATGCCGGCATAAGGACCGCTGGTCATCGGTGAGAGGTCCACCGTCTCGTTGGCGTTGATGGTGATCTGCGATCCCTCCATCAGGAAAATCGTCACGCCGTGCCCCGTCAGGCTGCCGTTGCCGCCGGGCTTTATGGCGACGTTTCGCAGGATGTAGACGCCCGGATTGAGCGTGATCTGTCCCGACCAGGTCTTGTCGCAATACGTGCCGGGCGAGAGCGTGATCGTCTTGCCGTTGGGCATTGCGGTGCAGAGCCCGTAGGGGGGAGGCGTGACATTGGCCAGCGGATCGAAGGACGCATACTGGTTTTCCAGCGGCGCGTCGCAGGAAAACGTGGCATTGGGCGGCGTGAGGCCGGAGGTCGTGCCTACCGTCGAGACGCATCCGGCGCTGACGATCGCCGAGCCGCCGCGGCTGACGGCGTCGGCCGCGTCCGAATTGGCGGCGATCACGCAGCCGTTCATCGCGACATTGGTGGAGCCCTGCAGGCTGACGGCGTCGTCGGCATGCGGATCGAGCGCCAGCACGCACGCCTGCGCCCCGGGCTTGACCTCGATGGCAGCCGAGCGCGTCGCCTGCCAGGCGGGCGCGCCGCTGACGAAGGCCGGCCGGCTGATGCTCGACGACAAAGAAATATAGTAGGCGCTCGGATCGCCGCTGGCGGTCGCCTGGAAGGCATCGACGCTGCCCGAATATTCCTGGGCGTCGGCCGCGCTCATATTGGCCGCGAAGAAAGTCTGGCCGAGCTGCCGCACATCGTTCGCCGACATGCTCGGCTGGTATTTCGTGCCCACCGCGAGCCCGGCCGCGTCCAGCGAGTTCTGCAGTTGCGCGGCGTCGTCGCTGGTGCCCACCAGGTCGACGACGCCGGCCAAGACGAGCATCAGCGGCACCATGGCGATCGCGGTCGCCAGGGCGAAATTGCCGCGCTTCGAAGCCCAGAACTGTCCAATCATCGGAGCCGCCCTCGCCGGATATGGAAGATCGATACGCCATCCTGTCTCTACGAGGGATTTCCGAAAAAGATAAAATGCAGGAAATGCTAAAATAGCAGCCTTTTCTAATAGTTACACCTTAGTCTGATACAAACTGGGACCTAAGTCCGATGTCCTGCGGCGTAAGGTGGCAAATACGCCCTCAGGGGTCCAAATGCCGCAAGTCGAGGAAAAAAATTAGCCATTCGTTTATCGGCGGATGTTGAACGTGTTAGCCGGGATAGCTTGGGCGAACTCGGCCATGGCCTCATTTAGTCGAATTTTCAGACAGTTCGTCTCCCGTCGCCTGCGCGGCGGCGAGGGCGGCAATGTTGCAACCATCTTCGCGCTCGCCTTGCCGGTCGTCGTCGGCGGGGCCGGGCTCGGCGTCGAAACGTCCTATTGGTACTATTCGAGCCTGAAGCTGCAGGCGACGGCCGACGCCGCCGCCTATGCCGGCGCGCTGGAAAAGGTCGCCGGATCCGACACCGCGGCGATCACGGCGGCCGCCACACAGTCGGCCACCGACAACGGCCTCGGCACCGGCACCATTGTCGTCCACACGCCGCCCACCTCGGGGCCGAACACGGCCAAGAAGGCGGTCGAAGTTATCCTCAACCAGGATCTCGACCGGATGTTCACCGCCATCTTTACCCAGAGCAAGGTGCCGGAGCAGGCGAGGGCGGTGGCCTTGATCACCGATGCTTCCAAGGCCTGCATGCGGGCGCTCGATCCGGCGGCCTCGCAGTCGGTGCTGTTTTCCGGCAACACCAACGTCAACCTGGTCGGCTGCTCGATCATGGCGAATTCGACCGCCAGCGATGCCATCAAGTCGCAGGGATCGGCCGGGCTCTCGGTCGACTGCCTGATCTCGGTCGGGGGCGTGGTGCTGAACACTCCGGCAACCACGGTCTGCGCCGCCCCGATCACACAGGCATTGCCCGCTTCTGACCCGTTCTCCGATCTGCCGGCGCCGGCGGCCACCAACCCGTGCAAGAATGTCAACGGCAGCAAGACGTCGCAAACACTCCAGGCTGGGACCTATTGCAGCGGGATGGACCTCAAGGGCAGTGTCGCGCTTTCTTCGGGCACTTATGTCGTGCAAGGCAGTTTCAAGATCAACGCCGGCGCGGTGGTGACCTGCGCCGCACCCTGCACCGGCGTGACCATCTTCATGTCCGGCAGCAACACCGTCAGCATGAACGGCAACGCCACGGTCACGCTCAGCGCGCCGACCTCGGGCACCTATTCCGGCGTGCTGTTCTATGGCGACAGGACCGGGAACGCGGCGCAGAGCACCTTCAACGGCACTGCGGACTCGTTGCTGACTGGCGCCATCTATTTCCCCAAGCAGCAGGTCAACTATCTCGGCAACTTCTCCGGGACGGGCGGCTGCACGCAGGTGGTTGCCGACACCATCCAATGGTCGGGCAGCACCACCATCAAGCAGGACTGCACGAGCCTCGGGATGAGGGATATCCCGGCGGCGGCGTCGGTCGCGGTCGTCGAGTAGCGGCATGGGGCCAACCGCAATCCGCTTCCGCAAGAGCCGCTCCGGCGCCGCCGCGGTGGAATTCGCGCTGGTGCTGCCGGTACTGTGCACTGCGCTCTTCGGCATCGCTGACGGCTGGTCCTACGTCACCAACTCGCTGGCGATGCGGTCCGGCGTGAAGACGGCCGCGAACCTGCTGTTGGCTGGCGCCAGCGATGACAACGCCATCCAGGCCGCCGCGCTCTCAAGCTGGCAAAAGAAGCCCGACGATGCGGCGGTCGCGATTTCCCGCACCTACAAATGCGGAACCACCGTGGTCGTGTCGTCGACCGTCTGCGCGGGATCCAAGCTTCCCTCGATCTATGTCCAGATCCAGGCGTCGGGCACCTGGGTGCCGCCCTTCAGCTTCGGCGTTTTCCCACATGACACGGCGCTCTCCCACCTACAGGTGGTCCGTGTCCGCTGACAAAAGAGCAAAGGCGTTTGCCGGCGACAGCTCCGGCGGAGCCGCGATTGAATTCGCGCTGATCGTGCCCTTCCTGATCATGCTCTTGTTCGGCATCTTCGCCTTCGGCTGGTCGATGAACAACATGTCCAGCGTGCGCTACGCGCTGGAGGCCTCAGCGCGCTCGCTGCAGCTCAACAACACGATGACCCAATCGCAGATTCAGACGATCGCCACGCAGAAGCTGCTGGCGCTTGGCTTGCAGAATGTCGATGTCACAATCACCACTGATCCCCCGAGCGGCGGCTTCTGCATAGCGCATGTGAACGCCAGCTATGCCTTCGTCATCGATTTCCCGTTTTTCAGCGACTTCCCGGTCAGCCAGTCGACCACGGTGAACGTGCCGCTCCTCAACAGCGTGAAAGGAGCTTGCCCGTCATAGCCGGAACAGAAAGGTCGATATCGAGCTGATCTGCAGCTAGAGCAATTCCAGGAAAAGTGAGCAGCGGTTTTCCGTCCGGAATTGCGCCAAGCAAGATCGCAATTCCAGGAAAAGTGAGCAGCGGTTTTCCGTCCGGAATTGCGCCAAGCAAGATCGCAATTCCGGGAAAACTATATAAAAGTATATGTCGATATCATCCGGGATTGCGTAAGACAAACCGCCGACGCGCTTGAGCGGCCAAATGCTGACGGCTCCCATGCGCGGGGCCCCTGACTGGCGCGGCGTTTTTTGCGAAAACCTCTACATAAACAAGGGTTTGGAACCCTGACGCCGACTGCGGCCGCATGATCTTGGGTCCATGGTCCGATGCGACATGGGCCTTCATTGTTCCAGAGGGCGGATAGGAGCATGGGCCATTTATTTATGAAATGATTTCAATAAGTTAATATAGGAACGTGGCCGGTTCCGGGGACGCTTCCCAGGTTTGCTCTCTTGCCGCGACGGTATTTGTCTAAAAGTTACTCCAAGCCGTTAGGGAATTCTCATATGACGCGGCCTAGCGGTTGGGCAGTGGTGGCGATTCACCTGCGGAGAAACACGATGACGATCCGAAAGACACTTCTGGCTTCATTGGCCATCCTTGCGCTCGCGGCAGCTCCGGCGCTTGCCGGGGCCGGCGGCAATGGCGGCGGCCACGGCAATGGTGGCAGCCATGGCGGCGGCAACGGAAACGGCGGCGGTAACGGCAACGGTGGCGGCAATGCCGGCGGCAAGGGCAACAGCGGCACGCATGGCAAGGCGTCGGCTCCCGGGCAGGTGGCGAAGTCGCAGGACGACACCACGGATGACACGGCTACGGCCGCCACGCCGAAGGAAAAGAACATACACGCCAAGCTCGGCCGGTTGAACTCGCTGCAGCGCAACATCAACGCCTACATGAACTCCAAGAGCAAGAAGTTCGCCAGCATTCAGGCCTATGTGACTCAGGCGGCCGTAGCCCAGAATGCGCAGGCCAAACTCGACGCGGCAAACGCCAAGCTGGCCGCCGACCAGGCCACGCTCGCCGACCTCACCACGCAGCTCGCCGACCTCAACGCGACTGACACTACCGGCTTCACGCCCGAACAGCAGACGGCTCTCGACGCGCAGATCGCCGACGTGCAGGCGCAGATCGACGCGCAGAACACGGCAATCGCCGATGATACCCAAGCGGTCGCGGATGCCCAGACCGCGGTTGATAATGCGCCTGCCCCCGATGACGCTTCGCTCGACACCGCTCTTCAGGACATGGCCAACAAGCCGGTCGATCAGGAGGTGACGGACTGGGCCAAGGGCGTGCTGGCCGACAAGATCGATCAGGAAGCCGCATCGATGACGACGCCGTAAGGCGCGAGCCTGCCAGAGGGTGGACTGCCATGCCGCCGGGCCTCGCTCGGCGGCATTTTTGCTGGCTTGGTGGGCAAACTATTCGGAACGGCGGGAGATGGGCAACGAACGAAGCGGCGCGAGCCGAGCCACCCACGACAAGAAAAAAATTACAAGAAAAAGCTCGCCTCTTTCAAGGCGAGCCAAAGCGGGAGCCGCAGCGTTGGATGTCGGCGCCCATTCCTGGTTGCCGCCCGAGATTTAACATCGTAGTACGATACAATCATCATTGAAAGGGCAACGAGCAATATCTTTTGATGCCATCGCGGCTGCGCGTGGCGCCAACGCCTTGCGCGACGAGACGCTCCTCGAGTGGAGAATGGAGCAATCCACACCAAAACGCGCCGCCGCCCTCAGTGCGTCGTGGCTAATATGCCTTGCAGCGTGTAGGCTTGGCGGGTGAGGGATTTTCCACAGGGCATTGGGAGGACAACAAAATGCCGCGGGTTTCGGAGCTTTTCTTTAAAACTGCCATCGTCTTTCTTATCCTGGGCGTAGCCGCCGGGCTGCAGATGGCGATTTCGGGCGATCACGGCGCCTTCCCGGCGCATGCCCACATCAACCTTCTCGGCTGGGTCACCAGCGCCATCTTCGGCGGCTACTATGCGCTCAATCCGGCCAAGGCCGAGCGCCGCGTCGCCATGATCCATTACGGCCTCTATACGGTCGGACTCGTCATCATGCTGCCGGCGCTCTACTGGATGCTGGCGGGAGGCCATCCGGAGATCGAGCCGGTCGTGGCGATCGGCTCGTTGATCGTCGCCGCCGCCGTGCTGGTCTTTGCCTTCGTGGTCTTCTCGGCTGCCGAAACCGTGCGTTCGGCCACAGCCGCCACCGCGCGCTGACGCCGCACCCTTCCATCAAAGCATTGCCACGGTGCAGAATTCTGTGCCGCGGCAATCTTGCCGAGCTGTTCCGCACCCACACGGCGAGCTACTCCTGCTTTTCTCCTTATGGATGCATTCCGATTACATTAGCGATTGCGTATATTTCTTTGCTAGCCGGTGCACCCAACTAGAGAAGTCCCGTAAGCGGTCCTCGCCGGTCAGGCCTGGTGCTCTTGCTCCGTGAGACCAAGGGTGCCGGGCCGCTCCCGGGGGGCTAAGACGAGTGTCGGGAGTTGCGCGCCTTCCGCAGGCGCCGAACCGTTAAATTACGGCAGCAGCCTTGGGAACAGAAGCGAGATCAGCGCGTGGATGATGCCGTCCCGCTCGAACGGGCCGGGCAGCTTGGCGGCGTTGGCGTCGGTCGCCTTGGTTTCGTCCGTCACCCGGCCTTCGGCTTGCACGAGCCACAGCACGGCCACGAAGTAGCCTGCCTGCAGCACAACGCCCGCGAGGAACGTCCAGCCCAGCGATGCCCAGATCGATCCCGTGGATGCGTACGTCCAACCCAGGACCACCAGGAGCGTTGCCGTCATTCCCACAAGAAACTGCGGAAAATACATTTGCCCAACCCGAGCGCCGTGACCGCTTCCGGTTCCGGCGATCTCGCCCATTTTCTACCCGTCCCGACCCTTGCACCTTTTCCGGCAGGATCGCAAGACTTCAGGGAGCCTCCGTGCCATAGGTCTTAAGGCCGATGCCGTCAGGACCTGCGGTCCGGGACTTCTGCTTCAGGAACCAAGCCAGGATCGATCCGTTCCCTTCATCACATGGATCAGGAGGAACTAATGGATCGCAGCGTCTATGAGGCGCGCTGGCTTCTAGCGCCGTTGCTTGGCTTGTGCGTCGCCTTCGCGACCGCCGCAATCCTGTTCAGCTAGAACCTGCCCCTACGATTCCGCACTCCCTACGACCGCCGAGAACGTCCCTTCATCGGCGGAAGGGCCGACCCCGCTGCTTTCCTGCTAAGGCGGCGGGGGCCGGTTTGTCTGTTTCTCAGGATGCCGGCCGACGATATGTGGTTTGCAAGGTAGACCAGATTTCAGCCTCTCGCATACCGTGAGTTGCGCGTCCGGCTTAACAGATGCACATTCTTCATGCCTGGCATTCAACTGCTGGACACGGCCCGGCCTGCGAAATCCTGTGTCATCACGATAAGCAGGTCGGGCTGTCCGGGTTCCCGCTTCCCTAAATAACCTTGCCCGATCTCTCGCCGGATCGACGGCGTGCCGCCGCGTTCGATCGACGGCGTGCCGCCGCGTTCGATCGACGGCGTGCCGCCGCGTTCGGGAGACAACGCAGCTTCGACAGCGTGCCGGCGCATCAACGCGAACAATGCGAAAGCCGCCGCGACGGTTCCCAGTCGGCCGCCGCGGGAGAAACCAATTAGCCGCCGCTGACGGAACAAGAGCCTTCCGCAGGCGTTTGCTCCGCGAGCTCCTATGTTCGATCTGCCGATGTTTCCGCTCTGGCGGAGCCATCGCGGAGCTCGCCAACGCAACAGGAGAATTACGATGAAAACCACCCTCATTCCTGCTGTCGCCGGCCTGGCTCTGATGGCCGGCATCGGCTTTGCGGCTGCGGACGAGGTGATCGTCACCCCTGAGCAGCAGACCGTCGTCAAGGAATATGTCCACAAGCACCCGATCGCCTCAGTCAATGTTCTGGGGCTGGAGCTTGGCGTCGGCTCGACCGTGCCTGATACGGTCGAATTGCAGACGGTTCCGGACGTTCAGTATAGATACACGATCGTCAACGACCATACGGTTCTGGTCGACCCGGGCACGCGTAGAGTAGTGCAGGTCATCGAGTAACCTTACGTGCTTACGAGCCCCGATCCTCCCGCCATTCCGGCGGGGGGATGCCGGCTCCTAGAAAGGAGTCGCAGCCATGCATCATCCCCATGTCGAATCCCCTGATATTGCCAGGAATGTTGACAAGCTTCTCGCTGAACATTGCACCGGCCTGCTGTCGATGAAGGATGCGATCGCCATTCTGCGCGAGCGTACCGGGACCGAGCGTTCCGATGCCGATCTGGCCGGATTGATCACAAAAAAGGCAGCCTATCTGGGCGTCGCCGTCATCTCCGACGCGCACTGAAGGAAATCGCTGCCGAAGTTCAGCCACCCATGCGTCGAGTGCAAGACGCCACCGGAAAATTCGGCTAAAGCGCGTTGCGATCTTTCAGATTCGCGCCATGCGCTTTGGTTTTTTTTGATTTTACGCATGTCTTTGTCCCGAAACCGGTTCCCACTTTCGGGAGACATGCTTTAATGTTTCCGTCGGGGAACGGCCCCAGCTAAAGGAGGCGACAGTGACGGACGACAGGCAGGAACGCATTCGCCGGCGGGCGCACGAGATCTGGGAGCAGGCCGGCCGGCCGGAAGGCGCGCATATGGAGCACTGGGACCAGGCGGCTGCCGAGATCGACGGCGCTGCGAAGCCGAAAGCCAAGGCCGCGCCGAAGAAGGCCGCCGCCGCCAAGGCCGCCAAGCCAAAGGCGGCGAAGGCTGAAAAACCCGCCAAGGCAGCCAAACCCGCCAAGGCGGCCAAAGCCAAGGCCTGATTTCAGTCCAATGCCATGGGCGTGACCGGCGCGGCCGTGCTGGGCGAGGGCCTTTTCTCCGGCGGCAATGGACGGCTGACCGGCGCTGCCGGCGTCGCCTTCTCCGGCAAGACCGTCGGCGGCAACGCCGGCCTGCAGCTCACCTGGTAAGAGCCGCGGGGCAACCATGTTCAGATATTTCCTTGCGCCGGCGATCCTCGGCGCGGCAACGCTCTTCGCCGCACCTTCCGAGGCCGCGGTCGAATATGTCAGGGTCTGCGCCGCCTATGGCACCAATTACTATTACAGCCCGGGCACCAATACCTGCATCAACGCCCAGACCGGCGAGACGAAGCGGACAGTCGATGACGGCGAAGGCGGGACCACCACCGTCACGGGCAAGACAGCCCTTGCCAGCCAGGTTGACGACATCGACAACCGCGTCACCCGTGCCTTCGAGAACGCCTCGATCTCGGCAGCTCTTGCCGCACCGGATCTCGTCAAGGGCGAGCATTTCGGCCTGCGCGTCAACTGGGGCAATGCCGGAGACGCCGACGCCTTCGGCATTACGGGTGCTGCGGTGCTGAGCGAAGGCTTCGCCCACGGCGGCCGGCTGACCGGCACGCTCGGCGTCGCTTTCTCCGGCGGCGTCGTCGGCGGCAATGCGGGGCTGCAGTTCAGCTGGTAGGGAGAGGCTAGCGCGCTCCCTGCTTCCTGGCGTATTGGGCGACCGCGCAGAGGAAGGCCAGCGCGGCTGTATCGCAGGCAGCCCGCGACGGCGACGGGCCCTTGGCGAAAAGCACTGCGTCCGCGACCGGGATCGTCAGGCCATGCTTCCTGGCAAATGAGGTGACTTCGTAGGGCTGATCGTCAGGCTGTATGCCGATGTCGATTTGGTAATCCATCAAACGAGTTCCTCCCTGGTATGCGGCTTTCCTCCTAGCCTGAGAGGAATTAACTACCCGCCACTCGCTGGCGTCCACCAATTGGCAATTGTGTGAAACGATGCATTTTTTGAGGCGGAGAGCCGAAGGTTGCAGCGGCTGGTTTTTTTCTCGCTCTACGTGGGGCGGACCGGCGCGGCGGCTGTCTTCGCAGCGTTCCTTCGCGCCCCTCTGTCCTGCGGGCGCCCTGCCTTCTTCCGCAAGGGCAGAAGGCGCCTCACCACGCATCGCTCGACCTTGCAAACCGCACGCCGGCCGCAAGCATCGCGCACTCGCATTCGCTGATCAGCCTGAGGTTTCTCAGATACCGCGCCACCGTCTCCGGCAGCCAGGCGGCGCAGGCCTCGACATAGGCGCGGCCATGGACCAGCGTGCCGGTCGAAAGCCGCTCGTCCTTCTCGGCGATCACCATGAGATATTGCCGGATGAAGCGGATGTCGTCGGCGATGTCCTGGCTGGCCATGCGCCAGGCGCCGGCGAGGCGCTCGCGCTCGGCGAACGGCAATGGCGACAGCAGCGGGTGGGAGAGGTCGGCGAAAGCGCCATGGTTCGCGGTGTTCACGCAAGTCCCCTCAAAGGAAGGAATGTATCGTACTTTATGTACGAAATACAGTCAAGTAATGTTCGTACAAATTGAACGATAAGTCGCGCCTTGAGGCAACGGGCCGCATCGGAAAGCCTTCGAGCTGCGTGCCGATTTCGTCAAGCGCCCGCCCCAAAATCCGGTGCGGAGCCTAATTCTTGACGATGGCGTGGAGCAGCGCGGTTTTGATGTGCCACCCAGGCTCGCCTTGCAGTAACAGGGCGGCCTCATAGAATTTCGCCATGGCCGGGCACAGGCCCGGGAAGTCCTGCTTGGCGTTCGAGATAGCCTCCATCTCGGCCGGCGTGCCACCGATCTTTGTGAAAACGTCGGCGACCAGCGACCAGTCCTGATCGCTAGGCACGGCCGCCGGCAGGCCGCCTCTTTTGGCGGCGCCGAAGGCGTGGAACAGCGTGGCGCCGATCCTGTCCAGGTCAGCCAGGAAATCGTGGCCGGGCGCGCTGATCGCGTCCGGCCCGTTGCGCAGGTAATTGTTGCAGGTGGCCGGCGTTTCGCGCGCCATGACATGATTGAGCATGTCAAGCTGTGCGGAAAGCGCTTGCGAGACCTCGCTGTTCGGCGCTGAAGGCAAGAGCGGTGCATATCTGTGCCTCAGATCGGCGACCGCCTGTCTGCTGGTATTGCGCACGTCTGCTTCGCTTCCGGTCTGAGCCGCGGCAGTGATCTTGCGCAGCATCGCATCGTAGTCGTCCGGAAATTCCCGGGCGATCGCCTCGAATATCCGGAGATCCTGCTTCCGGATCTCGGCATCGACGTCGGCGGTGGTCACCGGCTGGGGCGGCTTCGCCACCGACTCGTGGTGATATCTGCCGCCGCCGAACATCGTTGGCAGCACTTTCGCCTCAACGAAGCTCAAAGGAACGACCGCCGCCACTTGCAGCCATTTCCAACGCGACATCCGCCTGCGCTCCGACACCCTGCTCACTCCGCTCCGAGGCTCAGCGCCTTCTTGCGGTCGGCCTCGGCGTGCTTGCGGTTGCCCTTGGCTTCCCATACTTTGCTTCGCGCCTCATATAGCCGGGCGAAGTTCGGATTGAGCTCGATGCCTTTGCTGAGGTCGGCAATGGCGCCGTCATAGTCCCCTCTGGTTTTCCGGATCACGCCTCGGCCATAGTAGCCGGACACGTTTTTGGGATCGAGACTGAGCGCCTTTTGGAAGTCGCTGTATGCGCCATCGCTGTCATGCCGGCTCATCCGCACTAAACCGCGATCCGCATAAATCTTCGCTTCGGTGGGGGCACGGCTGATGGCTTTGTCGTAATCGGCAAGAGCCTGCTCAAAGTTACGTTTCAAGGTAAGGCTCTGAGCACGGCAGTAATAGGCTGAGGCATTGTTCGGATCGAGGTCGATTGCCTGGTCGAATTCTGCGATGGCGCCGTCATAGTCGCCCTTTTCTTGCAGCGCGCGGCCCATGTTGAAGAACACCATCGCGCTTGCCTGCCTGAGGCCCTGGGACAGGGTGTCCCCGTCGAGCGTCCCCTTGGTAGGCTTGCCGGGCTTTTTCGAGCGAGATGCTTTTTCCTTCGCAGCCATTGCCAATTTTCGGCCTTGACGGGCCATGTCGGATTTGGGATCGAGCTCGAGCGCCCGGTCGAGATCGGCGATGGCGCGGTCGAAGTCGCCCATATAGTACCAGGCGCTGCCGCGCCCGAAATAAAACGGGGCATAGTCCGGCTTCATTTCGATCGCACGGTTGAAATCGGCGATGGCCTTTTCCGGCTCGCGTTTCTTCACCAGCGTTAGAGCGCGGCCGTGATAGGCTTGGATGTAGGATGGATCGATCTCAAGCGCTCGGTTGACGTCGACCAGGGCCCCGTCATAGTCGCCCTTTTGCAGGCGCGCCCTAGCGCGCGCCGAATACGTCGACGGTTCGTTTGGCGCGAGCGCCACGGCGCGGCTGTACTCAGTGATGGCGCGATCGTATTTGCGTTTCGCATAGAAGGCGTCGCCGCGTTCCAACACTGCCATGACAGCCTGCAGATCCGCGCTGGCCGCAGCGTCGGCTTCATCGCTTTGTCCCTTCGCCGCCACCGCCGCTTTGCGGCTGACGGCATAATTGGAATTGCGAGGGTCGAGCTTGAGCGCCATGTCGAAATCGGCAATGGCGCCGCCGTAGTCCTTCCTTTCGGCTCGCGCCATACCGCGCCCATAGTAGCTGGCGGCGTCTTTCGGATCGATTTCGATCGCTGCCGAATAGGCCGCGATCGAAAGCCCGGTATCGCCCTTGGCGTGCCAGGCCATGCCCTTGCAGAAGAACGCGTCTCGCGCCTTTGGGTCGAGCGCGGCGGCCTGACCGCAATCGGCTAGGGCGCCCTCGACATCGCCCGACATGGCCCTGGCCAAGCCCCTAAAGATCCTTGCCGATACCAGATTTGGGAGGAACTCGATGACTCGGTCGTAATCGGCGACGGCGCGGCCATAGTCATGTTTGGCGTCCCACGCCTTGCCTCGGCCGAAATAGGCGAGCGGGCTACGAGGATCGAGCGCGATGGCTTTGCCATAAGCGCCGATGGCTTCGTCGTATTTGCCGGCGTCCGACAGGCCGTCGCCCTTTTGCACCGCGACCAGAACCTGCGGATCTGTCGCCTGGATCAACTCCGACATCTTTGAGACGGACAGCTTGCCGGTTGATTCGGCTTTGCCTTGGCCGATTTGCTTGGCCAGGGTTTCAACGGCTGCCGCAGCGGAAGGTCGCGACTGTTGGATGACTGGCGGCGGAGCCGGTCTGCCTTCGTCGCCGGCGACCTGCTCGTCGCAGGTCCCCATCCGATTCAGGTCGAGTTCGATGGCGCGCCGGCAATCGGCTGCAGCGCCGGCCTGATCGCCCTTGAGCATCCTGGCGCGGCTGCGGCCGAAATAGGCGTCGGCATTGTCGGGATCGAGGCTGATCGCCCTGTCGAAATCGAGCAGCGCGCCGTCCACGCCATATTTCGATAGCCGCATCTGGGCGCGCTCGAGCAGAGTTCTGGCGGCCGCCGGATCCCTTGTCGTGGCGGTTGCCGGCTGGGTTGCTTCGGCCGGCGCGGTTTCGCGGCAGGAGCCGGCCCGCTTCGGGTCGAGCTCGACAGCGCGCTGGCAGTCGGCGGCGGCGCCGACGGTGTCCCCGTTGCGTGACCGAATTAGCGAACGGCCGAACCAGAGCCTAGCATCGTTCCCATCGAGTTCGATCGCCTTGTCGAAATCGGCAAGCGCGCGATCGTTGTTGCCTTTGCTCGCCCAGGCGACGGCTCGGGCGTAATAGCCGTCGATGATCCCGGCGTCGAGCTCGATCGCCCTGTTGGCGTCGGCGATCGCGCGCGCCCAGTCCTCCTTGCCGATCCAGGCGGCGCTGCGGTTGGCATAGGCATCGGCGCTCTCGGGATCGGCGCTTAACGCCGCGTCATAGTCGGTTATGGCGCTGTCGAACTCGCCCCTGGCGGCGCGGGCAATGCCGCGATTGACCAAGGCAATCAGGTCCGTCGGGTCGAGACGGATTGCCTCGCCATATTCGGCGATCGATTTTTCCCGCTCGCCTTTCTTGGCCCAGGCCGCGCCGAGGCCGGTATGACCCCTGTTGCTTCGCGGCTCGGCCTCGATCGCCTGCTGGAAATCGAGGATGGCCGCGTCGACCTTGCCTCTGCGTAAAAACGCCCAGCCGCGGCTGGCATAGGCGTCGCCGGCTGACGGCTCCAGGCTGATGGCGATGTTGAAATCCGCGATCGCGCGCTCGTCGTCGCCCTTGTTGTACCAGTCGGAGCCACGGTTGAAATATACAGAAGCCCGCTTGGGGTCGAGCGCGATCGCCTCGCTGTAATCGGCGATCGCGCCGTCCAAGTCCTCCAGGTCGTCCCGAGCGACGCCCCGGTAGAAATAGGCCGAGACGCGCAGGCGCGACGCCTCCGTATCGTCCTCGGCAATCACCGTGCAGGCAGCGATGCGCTGCTCGGCAGCACCTTTGTCGACGCCGGCTTCCTTTTTGTATGTCGGGCCACTCAGGCCGCCCAAGCCTTGGTCGTCACTCGGACCTTTGTCGTCGCCGAAGCAAAGGGCATAGTCCCTGACGGCGGCGAGCGTCGGACTGGCCAGCCCGCCAAGCATCGCCATCCCCGCCAGCGCCAGCAGCGGCCCGCGCGAAAGCCAAGCGACGAATGCGCGCGCAAAGGCGCCGGTGCGGCGTGACATGACGGATCCTCCCCCCGGAGTTGCCGCGGTGGCGGCTGCAGTCGCCTATATAGTTCTGTTTTTGTTCCAGAATGCAAGCAGAAATTGCAACGGCAGTCGAAAACAGCTGATCTCCGCTTTGCGGGCCGATTGCGGGGGAGATTGGCTGAGTGGCCGCTCGCGCCAACCGTCGGCCCACTCTCACATATCGATCATCGACCGCTTCACCCGCCCGATGATGGTGATCGCGCCCTCCAACTCCGGCGGCGGGATGTCGAGATAGGACGCCGGCTGGAAGGGCGGGGTGTCGTTGGGACGGTAGCGCTTGTAGGTGGCGCGTCCGGTCTCGTCGGCGATCACGTAGCAGCCATTGGTCACCAGCCGCTTGTCGCGCAGATTGACGAAGATGATCGAATCCGGCGGCGAGATCTTGTTCATCGACGGCCCGTCGACGCGCAGCGCAATCCACTCGCCCTCCTCGAGGTCGGCGGTGGGGATCGTCGGATAGTCGGAGAGATTGACCACGCCCTCCTGGCTGCCGAGCTCGCCGGCGCTGATCCATGACACGATCGGCACGTCGACAGTGACGGGCGAGGGGGCAAGGTGGACCGGCGCGGCCTCGGCGCCATCGGTCCCCAAACCACCATTGAACAAGAGCCAGCCCGGGTCGACGCCGAACAGCCGGCCGTATTTCTCCGCCGCCTTGCGCGACAGCGGCCGGTTGCCGTTCTCATGGCTGATCAGCGTGTTCTTGTTGATGTCGCGCAGCGCCCGCGCCGCATCGCTGGGCGAGGCATAGCCCGCCTGGGCGCGCGCCTGCTGCAATCTGTGCCGAGAATCCATCATCGTACAAAATGCCTGAAAATTATCGTCCAAAGTGTACGATTTCGCTTGCGCGCCTTTCGTACATAACGTACGCTTAGCGCATGAATGAGCGTCCCGCAAGCATTTCCGCATTGTCCGTGATTCCGGTGCAGCCCATGAGCGTCTCGGGGCCGCCCACGAATATTTCGGAGCTTATCGACCGCTGGCAGAGCATCGGCGCCTTCGCCGCCGATGTCGGCTGCGGCTATGAAGCGGCCCGCCAGATGCGCCGTCGCGGGCGCATCGCGCCGCACCACTGGCCGCATGTGGTGGCCGCGAGCCGCAGGCGCGGCATTGCCGGCGTCAGCTACGAATGGCTGGCCGGCCACAGCGCCTCGCTGGGGGAGGCGGCATGAACGCGCTTCCCCCATCTTTCGAATTCAGATCGCCTTTCGAATTCCAATCGTCCGGGCCGTCCTCCTCCCCGGTCCGGACGCATTCCGGGGCGCTCGCCCCGGATCCGGCTGAACCGCCCGCACCCCGGTTCACCGGAACGGCCGGAGCCGCTCCTCCCTCGGCTCCGGCCCCCAATTCGGGCGCCTCTTGCATCCGCACCGAGGATGGTACCGTAATCCTGTTCGACCGCGCGTCGGGCCGGGCGGTGTCGGGGCTGACGCGCGCCGCCGCCGAGGCGGCACTTCTTCGACTGCTTGGCGCGGCGCCAGAGCAATTCCAGGAAAAGTGCGAAGCGGATTTCCGTCCGGAATCGCGTCAAAACAACGAGATGGAGCGTTCGCCGTTTCCGTAAAACGGCGAACGCTCCATCCGCCGCCTGACCCAACCCTTCCGCTGAACCTGACACGCGGCCTCGCGGCCGAACCCTGGCGCTTGGCTCGGGCCCAACTCTTCGCAAGCCCAAGCCCTTTGCAATCGATGGAATGACACATGGCAGCCGCCTACACCGAAAAGGAAATCGACGAGATCGCCGCCTGGCTGAAGGAGGGGCTGTCCGCCTCACGCATCGCCGGACGCTTCAGCGCGCTGCGCGGCAGCCCGGTCTCCCGCAACGCCATCATCGGCATCGTCCACCGCAACGCAGGCCTGCGAGCCATCGGCTTCGCCAATCCCAAGGGCGGCCGCGCCGGCGGCCGTCCAAGGAAGAATGCGCGGCTACAGGCGCAGGGCAGGGCCGGTCGGCGGGGCAGGCCGGCTGGAGGTATCACGCTCTCCGAGGCGACGGCGCTTTCCAGGCATGTCGAGTTGGTCGAGGTCGCCAGCGCCGGAACTGCTGATCTCCCCCCTTGCGGGGGAGATGCCCGGGAGGGCAGAGGGGGGTGCTGTCCCGCCGACCTCTCAGTGTATGGGGTCTCCGCGAATGCAGACCGCGCCGTCACGTCTCGCGCGCCCAAGCCCAAAAAACCCAGGCCGCGAAAGCCCGCGCGCACGCTTCCGCCCGCCTGGCTCGCCGGCGAGCGTGAAAAATCCGAAGCCCAGCTCTACAAGCTCCCCGCGCCGCCGCCCCCAGTGGCGCTCGGCCGCCAGCCGCATGTCGCGGCGATGCGTTTCCTCGATTGCCTGTTCGGCCGCTGCCGCGCCCCGATCGACCTCACGCTGCGCGAGGATGCAGATGATGCCCCGCTCGGCGCGAGGCCCGGCGCGGACATGCTCTGCTGCGGTCTGCGCATCACAGGCACGCGCTCCTACTGCGCGCATCACCACGCGCGGTTTCATGGCCATCGCGTGAGGGGGATGTGAGGGGAGCGCCGCTAATCTCCCTCCTTGAGGGGAGATGTCGCCGAAGGCGACAGAGGGGGGCGCTGTCCCGCCAGCCTTTCCAATTACCGCCCACACAAGGAACCCCCATGCCCCGCAAATCCGCCAAGAAACCCCAGCCGCCGAAGCTCCCCAAAGGCGAGTCCGAGCAGGTGCGCATCCGCCGCGAGATCGGCCATGATTTCGCGCTGAAGGCCGACGCCTACGGCCGCCAGCGCCTCACGCCCGGCACGGCCGAGGCGCGCCGCGTCTACGAGGTCTCGAACGGCGGCTTCACCTCCACCGGCGGCATCGTGCGCCTGCGCAATGTCGATCCGCTCACCGGCATCACCTCGCTCACACGCCAGCAGCGCGAGGCCGGCCAGCGTTTTCGCGATGACTTCGAGCGCGCCGCCCGCGAGGGCCTGCAGCCGCAATCCTGGAGCGAGCGCGTCGACGGCGGCCGCATCGGCGGCGGCATCCCCGACCGCGTGCTTAGCGCCGGCCGGGCGCATGCCCACGCCGCCGCAGCGCTCGCCCATTGGGAGGTGGCGGAAGTGGTGCGAAAAATCTGCCTCGAGGGCCAGTCGGTGAAGGCAATCGCCGAACGCACCGGCGACGGGCGCGATGTGGTGGTCAAGCTGCTGAAGGTGGGGCTGGATCTGCTGGCGGTGCATTATGGGATGATGGGGAGGCGGGCGGGGTGGGGGCCTTGAACAAGCTGCCAGGCTAGCCTAGACCTGTTGACTAATCTTCTCAGACATTTCTTTGCCATGCCGCAGTTTTGGTGGGTCAATCATAATCAGACAGGCCGCCAGGAGATCGAGGGCCAGTATCTCTGGTCTCCGAAAACTGAAAGTAACGGCGCTCGCAGCGAATTTTATAACAATATGCGCCGGGCCTCGCCCGGCGATTTCGTCTTGTCCTTTTTCGATCAAGCTATTCGATACGTTGGTCGAGTTACCGAATTTGCGTTCACCGCGCCTAAGCCAGCAGAATTCAAGGAAGCTGGATCCTACTGGAACAAAGAAGGCTGGCTTCTCCCTGTGTTCTGGACACAGCTTGATCCGCCCGTACGCCCAAAAGCATTGATCGATGTACTGGGGCCGCTGCTTCCCACCAAGTACTCACCAATTAGCTCGACATCGGGAGCGGGCAATCAAAAGGCGTATCTCGCAAACGTCTCGCCGGCAGTATTTCAAACAATCGTCGCCGATGCAGTTTTCGACAGAACTGCTCTGGAGCGCGGTGGTGCCAATAGCCTGACTTTTGAAATCGTCAATGAACAGCTCGAAGACGCTGTCGAGCGGCAGATCAAAGATGATCGTAGCCTTGATGATACGGTCAGGAAGAGTGTCATTCTGGCCCGTCGCGGACAGGGCAGGTTCCGAGCGAACGTTGAGATAGTGGAGCGGTCGTGCCGCCTTACAGGCGTGACGAACCCGTCACTGCTGATCGCAAGCCATATCAAGCCGTGGCGTCTGTGCAATTCCGCGCAAGAACGGCTCGACGGCATGAATGGGTTGCTTCTAACGCCGGACGCCGACCATCTGTTCGATCGCGGCTTCATCAGCTTCAACGATGGCGGTGAAGTTCTGGTCTCGCCTCGCGTTGACCGAACGGACTTGCAGCGGCTCGGGTTTGATCAACTCGCAATGCAGCGGTTCGGCTTCGCTGAAGCGCCGGCCACCTGGCATGTTGGGGCATTCACAGCGCAACAGCAAAACTATCTCGCCCATCATCGGACCGAAGTGTTCGTTTCCGGTTAGGCCTTCTTATCCTCCGGCCCCTCCCACCCAAACACACTCCGCCCGCCCAGCAAATGCGACTGGTCCATCTCTCCAGCCACGATCTCCTTCAGGCTCGGCCCCGTCACATAGCGCTCCATCCGCCGTGACTCCCCGTCCAGCCGCTTGAGCGCCTGCAGTTCCTCGTCCCGCCCGAGTCTCGCCTTGCTCACCGCCGATTTCAGCACCGAGATCGTCTCGTCATAGACCTTGAGCGGCACGGGGAAGGGGTGGCGGTCCTTGCCGCCGTGGGCGAGCGAGAAGCGCGCCGGGTCGGAGAAACGGTAGGGCGCGCCGTGCACCACTTCCGAGACCATGGCCAAGGCGCGCACCGTGCGCGGGCCGACGCCGGGCACCAGGAGCAATTCAGGGAAATCCTTGGGGCCGCTTTCGATCGCGGCGGAAATGTTGCCGTGCAGGCGGCGCATGACGATGTCGCTCTCGCGCACGTCGTGATGCGCGGGCATGATGAGGTTGGGTAAGAGCGGCTGCGCGGCGGGTTCGGGCTCAGGCTGCGGCTCCAGCACGGCAAGCTCGGTCAGGATCTTCTCAGGGCTCATCGTCTTGAGCACCTCGATCTGACTTCCACGCGCTCTCTCCGCGCGATGGTCGGTGAGGTTGACGATCTCGCCTTGGCGCTCGCCCTCGATCGCCGCATGCGGCTGGTCGACGAAACTCGTCAGCCCCTCCGACAGCCAGTGATAGCGGCGTGCCTGGCGGGCGTCGCCGTTCATGCCTTGCTGCACCACCACCCAGCGCCCGTCGTCGGTGACGATGAAGCCGTGGAGGTAGAGGTCGTAGCCGTCCTGCACGGCGGCGCTGTCGACTTTGGCGACGAGGCGGCTGGCGGTTGCAAGGGCATCGCCGTCGAGGCCGACGCGGTCGCCGATGGCGATGAGCTCGCCCGGCGTCTTGCGCGAATGCGCGCCGCGCCCGCCGCAGACATGGATGCCGAGCTCACCGGACATCGGGTTCAGCCCGCGCTTCAGCGCGCCGATGACGGAAGTGGTGATGCCGGAGGAATGCCAATCCATGCCCATCACTGCGCCAAAAGACTGGAACCAGAAGGGATGCGCCAGGCGCCGCAAAAGCTCGTCGCGGCCGTAATGGTGGATGATGGCTTCGCACAGCACCGCGCCGAGCTTGGTCATGCGCTCGCCCAGCCATTTCGGAACCCGCCCGCCATGCAGCGGCAGGTCCGCGCTGCCGCTTCGCTGCGTCACGTGGTGTTCTCCGTGGATGCCGGCGACTTAGATGGCATTTTGGGAGGGATTTGCAAGGCGTTGAAGCTGCCGATCTCCCCCCAAGTGGGGGAGATGCCCGGCAGGGCAGAGGGGGGCGCGAAGGATCGCGGCCTCTCGGTCTCGGCCGTACGACGGATACCAACCTGAAAAGAATTGCTGCGGCCAAAGGCTGAAACGCTGGCGGGACAGCACCCTTCTGTCCTACCGGCCATCTCCCACAAAGGGGAGATCAGCCAGCCCTCATCAATATCCGCACACCCACACGCGTTCAACCACGCGGTGGTGATGACGCCAATGCCTCACCCATTCCCGGTGACAGCGGCGATGATGGTGCCGGTAGTAACGGTGCGGATAGCGCATCAGATATCGGGGGCCGCCGTAGTAGCGCGGGCCGTAATAGCGGGGGCCGTAATAGCGCGGGCCGTAATAGCGAGGGCCATAGTCGTAAAACGGGCCGCCGTAGAACGGGCCACCGTAGAATGGGCTGAAGCCGCCGAACGGACCGAAGCCGAAAGGGCCGCCGCCAAGACCGAAAAACTGTGCATCCGCAGGCGCGACCGTAGCTGCCGCGGAGGCGATGGCGATCACCGAAGCAAGTAACAGTTTTCTCATGGCAACCTCCTCCTGAAGGTTCACTATGACAACGCTTGACATGCCGGAAAGCTGCCCGGACGCTTGGCGATTGCGCGAAAATCAGCGGGATTGAAGCTGCCGCGCCGGTTGCCGACCGTCAGTCCCTGCATGCATGGCGGCCCGGCTCAGTACCTGCAGACGCGGATTGCCTCGTAAACCCGGTGGTGATGCCGCCAGTGCCTCACATATTCGACATGGCAACGCCTGTGGTGCCGGAAGTAGTAGTGGTGCCGGTAGTAGTGTGGCCTGTAGCTGTAATATTCGCCGTAATACGGGCGGTACATGTAGCGATCGCCGTAATAGTCACCGTAGTAGGGCCCGTAGTCGTTGTCGTAGTCATTGTAATAGCCGTCGCCGATGCCGATCCCGAACTCGAGGCGGCCGGCATTGGCCGGGCCAACCGTGGCGGCAGCCGACGCAATGGCTATTACGGAGGCGAACAGGAGCTTTTTCATGGCTACCTCCTCCTGAGGTTGATCACCCCATAAACGCGCCGGATGCAGCCTATGTTCCCAATCGCTAATATTCGCCCGCCCATCGCTGGGAATGGGCGGGCGGCCGTTCCCCTCGCGGGGAAGATCAGCCAGTCGCGGGCACTAGTCGGTCAGCGCTCGCAGATGCGGATTCTTTCGATGACGCGGTGGTGATGGCGCCAGTGCTTCACGATCCTGATCCGGCAATTATCGCTATAATACCGGTTATGATAGCGAACCACATAACGCTCACGATAGGGAGTGTAGTAGTCGTCATCGTAGACGTGTCGGTAATAGCGGTGAGGATAATACCCGCCATAGTAGTCGTCTCCATAGTACGGGTCGTAAGACGGGCCGACGCCGATACCGAACTGGACGCTGCCGGCACTGGCCGGCGCGATCGCAAACGCCGAGGCGATGGCGATCATCGAAGCAAACAGAAGCCGTTTCATCGCTGCCTCCTTGAGGTTCGATAGATGCCCCTTCAGGGAGTAAACGGTTTCGGGACGGCCGGTGTTCCCGGGAAAACGTGGCGCGACATCCTGGGCGGAGCGGGAGCCGGCGCTGAAGCTGCCGATCTCGCCCACAAGGATCCACAAAGGGGAGATTGGCAATCGCCATCCCGTCGTGCCGTGTCGCGTTATCGCGCGCGGAGCCCGGGAGCCATCGGCTATGCCACGTCCAACCAACCCAAATCCAACCGCAGGAGCCACTCATGACCAAACCCACCATGCTCAAATTCGGCGCCGTCGAGCATGCAGAGGCCGGCGACCTGCCGGGCTGGGTCGTCGTCGAGGGCAGGCCGACCATGCAGACCGCCGTCCAGCACACCACCGAGGACGGCAAGGTGATGTCCGGCACCTGGCGCGCTTCGCCCGGCACCTATCATGCCACCTACACCGACTATGAATTCGTGCACATGATCGCCGGCCGCATCGTCATCACGCCGGATGGCGGCGAGCCGGTCGAGGTCGGCCCCGGCGACGCCTTCGTTGTCGAGGCGGATTTCAAGGGCACCTGGCAGATCCTCGAGCCGGTGACCAAGCATTTTGTCGTTGTGGTGGGGTGAAAGGCTGATCTCCCCCCTTGAGGGGGAGATGTCGCCGAAGGCGACAGAGGGGGGCGCCGAGCGTCAAGCGCCAGCGCCCTACGATGAGGGAGAGCGTTGGCGTTCTACGTGAGCCCTCTGGCCTGCCGGCCATCTCCCCCGCAAGGGGGGAGATCACGCGCTCTGCCGCCCCGCCCTACCTCCCCACCTTCGAGATCACCCTCTTTTCCACCTCCGGCTCCAGCGATTCCGCAAACGGCGTCGCCAGATGGTGCTGGTCGCGGAAGGCGAGCTTGCCGTCGATGAAGACGTGGCAGGTGGTGGCGTTGCAGAAGCGGTCGGTGAGGTCGACGTAAGAGGCGTTGGGCACGCTGGTGACGATCTCGCGCTCGACCGCCGCCATCTTGTCGTTGGCGGCATCGGCTCGGGTCTGGTCGCAGAGCGAAGGCGCCTTGTCGCGCCACAGCGCGCGCGACACGCAGGTGTCGATGTTCTCGTCGTTGAACGGCACGTCGCGGATGAAGGCGATCTTCAGCCCGGCTTTGCTCAAGCTCACCAGCGTCGAGCGCAGGCCAGCCCGCCATGTGGCGTCCGGCGTGTCCGGCTGGCCCTTGCCGGCCGCCATCTTGCGCGAAGAGGTCAGCGCCAACTCCGAGATCACCACCAGCGAAGGCTTCGCGGCGATGATCTCCTTGATCGCCTGCTCGCGCCATTGGTCGCATTCGCGGTAGTCGCGGTTGAGCTTCGTGACGAAGTAGGAGAAGCGTGAGGGTCGGCACGAGCTCTTCAGCCAGGTTTCGACGCGGTAGCCGTTCTTCTTTCCCGCCTCGATCAGCGGCGTCGACCAGTGGTCGGCATGGGAATCGCCGAACAGTGCGATCATGCGCCGGCCATCGCCGAACACGCATGGCTTCGGCGTCACCGTGTCGTAGCCCTCGACGCAGGCCTTGGCGCGCGCGGTGGCGGGCTCGGCCGCACTTGCCGCGATCTCGCGCTGCTCGGGGTTCTGATGGCGCACGGCAAGCGCCGCATTGCCGTAGGCGGCTGCGACGCCGGTGCCGGTCAGGAGGAGGGCCGGCACCAGCGCCCGCGCCGCATTGGCCATAAGCCAGCCGTTGCGGCGGATCGGATTCTCGATGAAATGGTAGCTCAGCGCGGAGAGCGCCAACGTTAGCCCGAGGCAGGCGAGGCGTTGGACGAGCGTCAGCTCCTCCACCAGCATGCCCGCATAGACGATGACCGGCCAATGCCAGAGATAGAGCGAATAGGAAAGTTTTCCGACCCACTGCAAGGGCGGCAGCGCGAGGAAGGCGCTGAGGCCGCTCCTCGCGCCGGCCGCGCCCGCCAGCAAAAGAAGGACAGTGCCGGCTACCGGCACCAGCGCCAGGAAACCGGGGAAGGGAGCCTCCTCGCTGAAGGTGAGGTATGCGAAAGCGATCAGCGCCAGCCCGGCCAGGCTGAACGCCAGGGCAAGCCGCGGGCGCTTCTGGAGCAGCCATGCCGGCGCCATCGAGGCCAGTCCGCCGGCGGCGAACTCCCAGGCGCGTAGCGGCGAGAAGTAGAAAGCCCAAGGCTGTGACACCGTTGTCAGCCACGCGCAGACCGCGAAGGAGACGAGGCCGGAAATGCCGATCGCGAGCACGATTGTCCGCTTGCCGGGTTTCAGCCAGGCGGCCAGCATCAACAGCGCCGGCCAGGCGAGATAAAACTGCTCCTCCACCGACAGCGACCAGTAATGGATGAAGGGGTTGTTGGCGGCGTCGTTGGCGAAATAGTCGAACGACCAGCGGATCAGCCACAGATTGATGATATAGGCCGAGGCCCACATCGCGCCTTTGGAATAGAGCGCCTGCTCCTCCGGCGACAGGATGACGGCGCCGGCGGCGAGCGTCGCGGCGATGACGAAGAGTGCCGCCGGCAGCAGTCGGCGCGCCCGCCGGGCATAGAAGCGCAGAAGGTCGAGCCGGCCGGTCGCGGAAATCTCGGTGGTGAGATGACGGGTGATCAGATAGCCGGAGATGACGAAGAAGATGTCGACGCCGGCAAAACCGCCGGGCAGCGCGGTGAGGCCGAAATGGAAGGCGACCACGCCTGCCACGGCAAGCGCTCGCAACCCCTCAATGTCTGGCCGGAAGTCCGGCGATGGTGCTGACACGAAGACGGACCTCGCAACGGTCGTTCGTATCCCGCCTTGGGGTCAAGACTTGCGCCTACGGGTTCATACCGCAATGCAACAAATCTAACGCAGTGCAACATAAGCGGAGGGTGCGAAGGCGAAAACGAGGGGCGGCGCGGCGTCGAAGCTGCCGATCTCCCTCTTTATGGCATGACATAGGGAGCACGAAGGAAAGCAGCCTGTTACCTCGTTTTCCTCAGGCGCAACAGAGAGCGAACCGACGCCTCTGCCTGATTGCCAGCTTGCCTGAGTTTCCGTGCTCGCCGGATTATACCTATTTTGCGGCGGCAGCGCGTTTGAGCAACGGCTTCCCCCACTCCGTCGCTGCTTCGCAGCGCCACCTCTCCCCCCTCCGGAGGGAGAGGAAGGGCGCCAGCTGGAATGACCTAGCACCCTTCCTCTACCCCGTCGATCGGGGGAGAGGTGTCGAGCGAAGCTCGACGGAGTGGGGGTCGCCATTTCCTAGGTGTGCGCGCGTCGCTCGTTGCTCCGCCGGAGGATTGACGAAGAAGTCGGCGTCGCGCGCCCGCAATCACGCCTTCTTCAAAAACTCTGTCTTCAGCACCAGGCCCTTCACCTGCTTGGTGTTGCATTCGATCTCGCCGGGATTGCCGTTGAGGCGGATGTTCTTCACCAGCGTCCCGCGCTTGATCGTCTCGGACGTGCCCTTGACCTTGAGGTCCTTGATCAGGGTCACGGAGTCGCCGTCATTGAGCGGGGTGCCGTTGCTGTCTCTTACGATCGCGTCTGTCATGGCAGGTCTTTCATCGGTTGGATGGCGGTGCGCCCGCCTATCGCGCCGACGATAACTTGGTCAAGCCATTCGCTCCTTGATCATCACCTCGGCCTCGATCTCGACCGGGAGATCGAACGGCAGGGCGGCGACGCCGATGGCCGTGCGGGCGTGGCGGCCGATCTCCGGCCCGAAGATTTCGAGGATGAGGTCGGAAAAGCCGTTCATCACCGCCGGCGTCTGGGTAAAGCCCGGCGCCGAATTGACCATGCCGTGCACGCGGCACCAGCCGGTGATCCGGTCGAGGCTGCCGAGCTCGCGCTTCAGGCTGGAGAGCATCGACAGCCCGACCTTGCGGGCCGAGGCCCGCGCCTCTTCCGGCGACACGCTCTCGCCGACGGCGCCGAACGGGCCGGCGAGCGAGCCGTCCGCCTCCTGCGGCCCGTGGCCGGAGACATAGGCGCGGTCGCCGCGCACGTTCACCCAGGGAAAGGGCAGCACCATGCCCGGCGGCAGCTTCAGCGGCGGCAAGACGATGCAGAGCGCGGCCAGCTTTTCGTCGGCACCCATGGCATGGCCTCCCTCGGAGCCTCGTCGCACAGCGCCATTGCAGCGTCCTGGCCGCGACCATGCCGAGCTTTCCGGTTTCGCCGTCCTTTCGTCAAGACCGCAAGAATTGGCCGAATTGGCATGGCCCGCGCGGACCGCAGCTTTGCGATCCGCGCGGGCGGGCGCCTGCCCCCGCGGCGGCGCCAAGCCCCCAACCCTCACGCTGGCCGGGTGGCTGTTTGGTTCGGCCTTTTTGCCCGGCCGATCGTTTTTCCTCGCCGATCGACCGGCGACCGCCACGCGGTCGTCCGGCAAAGCCTCCCTTTTTGTTTACGCAATTCCGGACGAAGAACCGCTGAGCATTTTCCCGGATCGTTTCTAGAATTGCAGGTCTAGCGCCGGCGGATAGGCCTGGCCCGGTTCGGCGGCCTTCGCCGTCGGGCCGGTCGAAGGCATGATGCCGCCGGTGGCTGTTTCATCGAGCGGCGGCCGGTTTTTCTCGATGCTGGTCTTCGTCTCGGTCACAAGGATTTTCGTTTTGGCTTCAGCGGCTTGCGATAGCGCAAGCACCAGGCCAAGCGCGAACAGAACGACTTTCATGACAGCTCCCCTGCACCCACCCCGCGGCGAACCTAGCGCCGGCCGTCTCGCTGCAAAGGTCGCGCACGCGGAAGGCCGTGGAATTCTCTGGAATTCTTGGAATATTAGACGGTGGAAAATCGGCGTGGCCGGGAATGGAGACTGAATGCAGGCGTGCTAAAGCAGATAGTTGGACAGCTCAACGATTCCTGCCGAACGCCGGATTGCTCCGACGGCACAAAGCACTGAGGGACTTGTGGCATGGCGCAGCATATCGCGCAAAAACTAAGGCTGACGTCTGCCCTGCTGGGGACGGTCACCCGCAAGGATCTGGCGGCGGCGTTCCGCGCCGTCAACCCGAAGACGGCGTTCGATCTCGGCCGCGCCGACAAATGGCTGCAGGGCCGCGCCCGGCCGCGCCAGATGAGCGTCTATGACGACTGGGCAAGGCTGCTCGAGTTGGAGCAGGCCGGCGCCTGGATCGCCGAGAGCGACCTGACAAGCTTCACCGCCGCGATCGCGGCCCGCCACGGCATCGACAGCGCCGAGCTGGAGCGCCGCGCCGGCATGCAGTTCGAGGCCTCCGCGCATGACGAGCGCGGCCTCGGCTCCGGGCTTGCCGGGATCTATGCCTGCTATTCGCGCGCCTGGTCGCCCTATTATCGCGGCCAGCTCATCAAGGGCCGCCTGGCGATCGAGGCCGGACCCGGCGTGCATGGGCTGACGGCCACCTACCGCGAGACGTTGCCGACCGGCCAGCTACAGCTCGGCGGTCCGGTCAACCCGGCAAAGCGCGGCCTCTACGTGCATCTGAATGAGGTCGGCGGCGACGCCCAGTTCTTCCTCTGCCTGTTCCCGCATACGCAGCCGGTCAGTGTGCTCGGCGGCTATATGTGCGGCGCCGCCATCATCGGGCCCGAGGCGCAGCCGTCGATCACGAGGATCCTTCTGGTGCGCCTGCGCGATGCAGGATTGGGCGCCGAAGCATGGGGCGGGTATCTGCCGGCCGGCGGCTCGATCACCGCCGACCTGGCGGACCTCGGTATCGCCGTGGAGCATCCGGAAACGGTCGACCGGCAGCTCGAGCAATTCCTCGGCGCCGACAGCGGCGGCGGCGCCAACCAGATCCCGCCGGCCGATTTCCGCGCCGTCCTCGACGTGTTCGACCGCCACTGGCTGCAGCACGCGGGCTAGGCCTTTTGAGATAAGGGCCCTCAAGCTACGAGCTTACGCCCTGGCTTCGCGCCAGAACATGACGGCGAGGAGCAGGAACGGCGACGATGGGCGGGCCGGGCGAGTCTTGACAGGGCGGCCGCATCGCGTTCACCTGCGCCGATCGTTGACCCGCGCAGGAACGGACGATGAAGAAGACCTATGAGAAGCCCAGGCTGCAAAAGCGCGACAGGCTTTCGGCCGCGACAGCTGCCGCGCCGTCATCCGGCTTCTCGTTCTGAGGCCGCTGGGCCGAGGGAATCTTTGCTGATCCTCGTCAGGGAAGGGTGGGCAGCCGCGCGGATGACGAAGGAAAGGGTGTGCGCTCCATCTCATCGATGTGGCGGAGGCGCGTCCAGCCGGCCAGGAGCGGGCGGTACACTGCGCAGGTGCCCGCCCGTCCGGCGCCGCCGCCAAGCTGCTGAAACCCCGTCCGTCCCCAACAGCAACGGTCATGGCGTGACCAGTCACTGCGGAGTGCCATCGGCCGGACCTGCTGTCAACGCCCCTGCGCGAGGCGCTTTTTTCGCGTTGTGCAGGGCCGAAATCGTTCTGCCGCTATCGCGCCATTGCGGTTGGCGGAAGCCCGAAAATGGCGGATTTCCGGGCTTTTCGGCCATCTCGCGAGCCGGCGCGGGCCTGTATGCCTATCCGCTTGAATAAGCTCGTTTTTCGCCGGCTGAGGCGTTTTTGGGTCCGGTTCTCAACCTGACTTTTTTTGGGTGCATTTCCGCAGCGCAACATCGAGGGCGGCCGAGATGCCAAAACCGCCAATCTCCACCTGTGGGTGAGATCGGGCGTCGCGGCAGCTTTCGCCAATTCCCGAGGTAGTGCCGCCACTCTCTGTGAACTGCTTCATGATGCGGTCGCTGCGGCGTGCTACGATATGACAGCTAGCGGGGAGGCGGCGATGGGCGATCGGTTGCTCGAAGTGCTTGCCAGGCGCAAGTCCTGGCTGGACAGGGTGGCGCTGGGGCTGCTCATCTTTCTCGCAACGCTGATCGCCGGTCTCATGGGCGGCGCCAGCGCGCAGGAGCTGGAGAAGGTGCGCGTCACCGCTTTCAACGCCTATCCGCTGTCGCCGATCTTCAAATGCGCCAACCCGAATTTCGTCGGCTGCCTGGCGCAGATCCACGGGCCGGACCGAGAAGCAGGCCGGGTACCTCACCGGCGTGCGCGAGTTTCGACGACGGCCACTACTGGCTGAACTATGAGATCACGATGCGCAAGAACAAGCCAGTGACGACAGCGCCGTGAAGGTGGCAGCGAAACGGGCGGAGAGGGGGCCTTCGTAGCGCGTTCCCTCTCTCCGCCTCGGCTTTGCCGGGTCGCCTCTCCTCACCCTGGGACGTGGAGGAATTCCGGTAGCCCGCCAACGCCTCAGTTCACGCCGCCGAGCTGCTTCGTCGGCTGTTTCTGCCCCCCGCACACTTCCCGCACCACCCCGCGCAGCCAGCGATGGGCGGGGTCGGCGTCGAGGCGGGGGTGCCATAGCAGCGAGATGGTGAGCGGGGCGAGCTTCATCGGCAGCGCGAAAGAGAACAGGCTCTCGCGCAGCTTGCCCGTGTAGCGCTCAGGCACGGTGGCGATGAGGTCGGAGCCGCGGGTGAGCGCCAGCGCTTCCGAAAAACCGCCGACCACGGTCGCGATCGTCCGTGTCAGCCCGGCGAGCTCCAGCGCGTCGTCCACCGGCCCGCGGTCGAGGCCGCGGCGCGAAATCAGTATGTGCCGACCGGCGGCGAAACGGGTGGCCGTGATCTTGCCCTCGCACAAGGGATGGCCCATGCGGACCACGCCGACGAAACGGTCGCGGAACAGCGCCTGCGCCCGCACCTCCGGCCCGGTCGAACCGCCGACCACGCCGGTCTCGAGGTCGACGCTGCCCTCGCGCATCGGCGCGCTGTCCTTGTCGGGCTTCGGCACGAAGCGCAACTGCACGCCGGGCGCCTCCTCGGCGACGCGCGCAAGCACGGCAGGGCCGAAATTCTCGACGAAACCGTCGCTGTTGCGCAGCGTGAAACAGCGCGCGAGGCGTTTCAGGTCGAGCCGCTCGGCGGGCCTCAGCACGGCTTCCGCTTCCTTCACCAGCCGGCCGACGTCCATGCTGAGCTCGATGGCGCGCGGCGTCGGCACCAGGCCGCGCCCGGCGCGCACCAGCAGCGGATCGCCGGTTGCCTCGCGTAGGCGCGCCAAGGCACGGCTCATCGCCGAGGGGCTGAGCTTCAGCCGCCGCGCGGCCCTTGCCACGCTGCCTTCGGCGAGCAGCACATCGAGCGTGACGAGCAGGTTGAGATCGGGGCGCGACATGGCGCGACCATAGCACGGTTCCGGCAAGATGACATGGCGCTTCATGCACGAATACAATGCAAATGCTGCGCGTTCCGCCATGTCACTAGCACGCTTATCTTCCCGGCAAATCTTACACCAGCCGGAGAAGAACCATGGCCGACATTGCAGATCCGCGCGCCGTACAAGCAAGCCGCTCGGCAACCGGCGCGCTGGCCAGCCTGTCGCTTGCGATGCTCTTGTCCTCGCTCAGCACCAGCATCGCCAATGTCGCGCTGCCGACGCTGAGCACCGCCTTCGCAGCGTCCTTCCCGGCGGTGCAGTGGGTGGTGCTCGCCTATCTGCTTGCCATCACCTCGATGATCGTCAGCGTCGGTCGGCTGGGCGATCTCGTCGGCCGCCGGCTGCTGCTCACCGCCGGCCTGGTGCTGTTCAGCGTCGCCTCGCTGGCGGCCGCGCTCGCGCCGACCCTGCCGCTGCTGATCGCGGCACGCGCCGCGCAAGGCCTGGGCGCCGCGGTGATGATGGCGCTGACCATTGCCTTCGTCGGCGAGACGGTGCCGAGAGAGCGCACCGGCAGCGCCATGGGCCTGCTCGGCACCATGTCGGCGATCGGCACAGCGCTCGGGCCGTCGCTCGGCGGCGTGCTCATCGCCGCTCTCGGCTGGCGCTCGATCTTCCTCGTCAATGCTGCGCTTGGTGTCGCGGCCATGCTCGCCGCCCGGCGCTTCCTGCCTGCGGGCGAGGCGAGGGGAGATCGCAGCGCGATGAGGGGACGCTTCGACGTGCCAGGCACGATCCTGCTGGCGCTGACGCTCGCCGCCTACGCGCTGGCGATGACGACGGGGCGCGGCCATTTCGGCGGCATGAACGCCGCGCTGCTTGGCATGGCCGCTCTCGGCGCCGGTCTGTTCCTCTACGCCGAGGGCAAGGTGACCTCGCCGCTGGTCAAGCTCGCGTTGTTCCGCGACCCGGTGCTGGCGCCGAACCTCGCCGCGAATGTGCTGGTCTCCACCGTGATAATGGCGACGCTTGTCGTCGGGCCCTTCTTCCTGTCGCGCGCGCTCGGCTTGAGCGAAGCGCTGGTCGGTGCCGTCCTGTCGATCGGTCCGGTCGTCTCGGCGCTGTGCGGCGTCGTCGCCGGCCGCGTCGTCGACCGGTTGGGTGCATCCTCGATGGTTGTCGCCGGATTGGCGATGATGGTCGTCGGCTGCGCTGCGCTCTCTCTGCTGCCGACGCTGTTCGGCGTCGCCGGCTATGCGGCGGCGATCATCCTGCTGACGCCCGGCTACCAGCTCTTCCAGGCGGCGAACAACACCGCAGTCATGGCCGATGTCGACAGCAGCGAGCGCGGCGTGGTGTCGGGCATGCTCGGCCTCTCGCGCAATCTCGGCCTCATCACCGGCACGGCGGTGATGGGCGCGGTGTTTGCGTTCGCGGTGGGGGCGGGGAATATCACAGGCGCCGCGCCGGAGGCGGTGGCGGGCGGGATGCGCGTTACATTTGCGGTGGCGGCGGGGTTGGTGGTGACAGCGATGATGATTGCGGTGGTTGGCGCGCGTAATCTCCCCCTCAAGGGGGAGACTAGTGCCCTCGCCAATGTAACCTACCCCACATTCCCCACGCCCATCTTGCCGTATCGGCTTTCGTAAATTAGCCGATTTTGATATTGCGATGCGGTCCTCTCTCGCCGCGTCGAGGAGATGCCAGATGGCAGTGGAAGGGTGCCTGGCCGCATGATCGATAGTCCGCAAGCCGGGCTGCTGGATTTATGCGTGCTCGGTGATTTCCAGGTGGCCCGTGGTGGCGAACTCATCGACCTGCCGCCGTCGCGCAAGACGAGAGCCTTGCTCGCTTATCTCGCGGTAACCGGCAAGGCGCACCAGCGCGAGCGGCTTTGCGAGATCTTCTGGGACATTCCCGACGATCCGCGCGGCGCTTTGCGCTGGAGCTTGTCCAAGATCCGCCAGGTGCTGGGCGACGACGAATCCGCTTTGGTAGCCGATCGCAACACGGTCTCGCTCAAGGTCGGAACGGACTATGCCCGGCTACTGCCGCTGGTGAGGGGCGACCTTTCCTCTTGGTCGACGGAAGAACTGGAGGCCGTCGCCGGTTCGATCCGCGGCGATTTCCTCGCCGACCTCTCGCTCGAGCGCTGCTTCGAATACCAGGCCTGGCGCGCGGGCGTCGCCAGCGAGGTCGAGATCGTCGAGCTCGGCATATTGCGCGAGCTGGTGGAGCGCCTGGCCGGCGAGCCGAAGCGGGCGCTGCCCTTTGCCCGGCGCCTGCGCCGCCTGCTGCCGGAGGATGTCGGCCTGGCGGAAGAGATCGAGGCGCTGGAGGAGAAGGTAAGGCTTGCCGCCGCCCAGCCCACGACACGCTCTGCGCCACCCGGCGCGACCCGCGTGGCGAAGGCGCAATCGCCTCCGCCCGCAAAGAGCCCGACGGCTACGCAGGACCCTGGCCGCGCCATCCACTTCTGCCGGGCTCTCGACGGCACGAGGCTTGCTTTCGCCAAGACCGGCAGCGGCCCGGCCATCCTTCGCGCCGCGCACTGGATGTCGCATCTGACCTTCGACTGGGATAGCCCGATCTGGCGGCACTGGATGTCGGAACTGTCGCGCGAGAACCAACTGGTGCGCTACGACGAGCGCTGCAACGGACTATCGCAGCGCCATGTGGTCGACGTCTCGTTCGACACCATGGTGTCGGACCTCGAATGCGTGGTCGAGGCGGCAGGGCTCGATCGCTTCACGCTTCTCGGCCTCTCGCAGAGCTGCGCGGTTTCGATCGCCTATGCCATTCGCCATCCCGAGAAGATCTCGGGCATGATCCTCTATGGCGGCTATGTCAAAGGCTGGCGGGCGCGCGGCGACGCCGGCGAGATCGCGACTCGCGAGGCCGTGGCGACGCTGATGCGCGAGAGCTGGGGCAAGTCGAATCCGATGTTCCGCCAGGCCTTCTGCTCGATGTTCATCCCCGGCGCCACGCACGAACATTTCGCCTGGATGGACGATCTGATGCTGCGCACCGTGTCGCCGGACGACGCCTGGCGCCTGCAAAGCGCCTTCTCCGTGATCGACGTCAGCGATCTGCTTGAAAAGGTGCGGGTGCCGACCCTGGTGCTGCATGCGCGGGAAGACAACGTGGCCCCGGTCGAGTCCGGGCGCACCATGGCGGCGGGCATTCCCGGCGCGCGCTTCTTCGAGCTCGAAAGCGAAAACCACATCCTGCTCGAAGGCGAGCCGGCCTTCGACGAGTTCATCGCCCATGTCAGGGCCTTCGTCGCCGAGACGGCGGGGTCGTAGGGCCTGCAGGCGGGTTGTCCGGCTGCCGATCATGAAACCATGTCGTTGAGAGTGCGTTCACTTATTGCGTTTATTTCGGATATTGCGGATAATGGGCGCAAATCTCCCTATACGACGCCAATCAGGGACATGGACCAATGACCAAGCTGCTCGGACGACCGGTCGTGCCATCGGTGGACGATGCCGAACTCGCCGCTCAAGCCAGCCGGGTGCTTTCACGCACCAAGCGCGACGGTGCCGAATTGAAGGTTCAGGTGGGCAAGGAAACCTTGCGCCTGCCGAAGAGCGTTGGCGATCTGCTTTACCGTCTCCTGACCGAAATGGGCCAGGGAAATGCGGTGACGGTGATCCCGATCCATGCCGAGCTTACGACACAGGAGGCGGCGGACTTCCTCAACGTATCGCGCCCCTATCTCATCCGACTGCTGGAGGATGGCAGGTTGCCTTTCAACATGGTCGGAACGCATCGGCGCGTGAAGTTTTCCGATTTGACGGCATACCGAAACAGCGAGGAGGAAGAGCGCAAAAAGCTCATGGAAGAACTGGCCGCCCAAGCCCAGGAACTGGGGATGGGCTATTAAGACCTCTTCCTACACCGCCGTCCTGGACGCTTGCGTTCTTTATCCAGCCCCGCTGCGGGATCTTCTCGTCGAGCTTGCCGCGGGAGGTGGCCTCTATCGGGCCAAATGGACAGAACAGATCCATGACGAGTGGATACGCAATCTCTTACAGAACCGTCCGGATCTCAAGCCGGAGCAGATTTACAGAACACGCGACCTGATGAATCGCGCCGTCCTGGATTGTCTGGTTGACGGCTATCAGGACTTGCTGCCGAGTCTGGCGCTTCCCGACGAAAATGACCGCCATGTTCTGGCTGCGGCCATCGTCTCGGCGTTCGATGCGATCGTCACCTTCAATTTCAGGGATTTTCCCAAGCCCGTTCTCGATAAATACCAGTTGGACCTGATCCACCCCGACGATTTCATTTTCCAGCAGTTCGGCATCGACAATGCTGCCGTATTGGTCTCGGTTCAAAGATGTCGCGCACGTCTGAGGAACCCTCCCAGGAGTGCCGCCGAGTACCTCGACACGCTGGAGAGGCAGGGCCTGCCCAAAACGGTTGGCCATCTGCGCGCTTATGCTGGAGTGATCTAGGCATGCCTGCTTGCTGCCGTCATCGCTTCTGGCCTTCAGCCCTGGGGGCCGAGCGAATTCAGCCTTTCGCCAGCGGCACGGTGAACACCGTCGCGGTGCCGGTCAGGCAAATCTCGCCCGCTTCGTTGCGCACCGATGTCTCCAGCTTGGTGATCGGCTTGTCGGCGCGCACCTCCTTGACCTCGACGCGACCGGTTATCAATTCGCCGACGCCGACCGCCTTGACGAATTTCCATGAGACTTCGAGGAATACCGAACCCGGGCCGGGAATGTCCTCCGCCACCACCGCGTTCAGGATGCCGGAGGTGACTCCGCCCTGCACGATCAGCTTGCCGAACACCGAAGCTTCGGCGAGCCGCTTGTCGTAGTGCAGCGGGTTGCGGTCGCCGGTCATGTCCGCGAACGCGTCGATATCCTGCGGTTGGGTGCGCCGCGAACGCTCGGCGACGGCGCCCACCTGCGGCCGTCCCTTGATGACGCCGATCCACCCGTCCTTCATCAGATGCACAGTCATGGTCTTGCTCCCATTCGGTTGCGATAATGGTTCGAGGCGCCGGGATTCGAGACGCCGACTGGGGCCTGCGGCTCGTCCTGGTTGGCCGGCGCCCGGTAGGTCGGCTGCCCCATGGTGGGCGAGGCATGGCGGTCCGGCATCGGCTGTCCGGCGAGCGTCTGCACCTCGGCCTTCATGACGGCGCTGAAGCTGCGATGCCGCTCGCCGATATCGGCCAGCGTCCAGTCGAAACCGGCAATGGCATCCGTGGTGTCGAGGACCTGGTTGGCGAAGAGGTCGCGCTCCTGCTGCCAGGCAGCGAAGGCCGCTGCCGAGCCGTCGAGGACTGCGCGCGCCAGGCTCGCCGCATCGCGCAGCGCATCGGAAATACCGTGCGAGGTGATCGGGTCGCGGAAGAAACCGGCATCGCCGACCAGCGCCCAACCCGGGCCATAGGCCTGGCGGATGTATCCCGGCACGCCGCGGAACGCTTGCAGGCGGGCGTCCTTCGGCGCGCGGCTCGCCCATTCGGCCAGCGCCGGCGAAAGCGCTTCCAGCACCTCCATGCGGGCGCGGCCATGGCCGAGGCGAAAGCGCTGGTCGAACAGTTTTGTCGGCACCGAAGCGACGATGCAGGCAAGCCCGTCATTGGTGGGAATGAGGGAGCCGGCGATGCCATCGCGAAAATACCAATGGTAGCCGGCGCCGGGATCGACGGGCGCGTAGCCATAGACATGAGCGGCCGAGACCGTACCGCTTCTGAGCAGCTGCGCGTCGCAGCATTTCGCCACCAGCGAGCCGATGCCGTCGGCGCCGACCACGATGTCGGCACTCACCCGCAGGGCGGCGCGGCCGGCACCACGGATCTCTACGCCGCGCACGCGCCCGCGCGTGTCGGCAAAGAGGTCGCCGACCGCCATGTCGTGCAGGAACTCGGCGCCGGCCTTGCGCGCGGCGTCGACGAGGGCACGGTCGAGCACGGTGCGCCGTGGCGCGATCAGGCCGGGAAGATCCGGTCCGGCGTTGAGTGGAATGGTGATCCCCTCGTCGCCATAGTGGAAGGTCGTCGCCTCGACGATTGGCGTGCCGGCCTTGAGCAGCGCCTCGAACAGGCCCCAGCGCGACAGCTGCAGCACGGCGGGCCGCATCAGCGCGTGCGTCGACAGCGTGTCGGAGCCATAGGGCCTGCGGTCGATCGAAAGCACCTTCAGGCCGGCGCGGGCGAGCAGCAGGGCTGTGGATGCACCGGCGCAGCGCGCGCCGACGATGACGGCGTCGTAATGGGCGCGCTTCGGCGTGGGCGGAAGGGAACGGAGCAGGGTTGTCGGCATCGTCATTGTCCTCAGCCTCAGGCGGCTTGCTGGCCCTTGCGGTCGAGATAGCGGGAGATTTCGGCGGCGATCGCTTGCGCGTCGGCGCCGACGCCGCCGATGAAATTGGAATCGCGCTTGCGCAGGAAGCGGAACCCAATCGCGTAGAGCCCGGGAACGCTGGTGACGCCGCCCTGATGCGCGAGCTCGCCGTCGGCGCCGAGCGCCAGCGGCTCCAGCCAACCGAACGACCGCTGATAGCCGGTCGCCCAGATGATCGTGCGGATCGATCCGTCCGTCAGCGAGAGTTGCCGGCGGCGGAGCGAAGGCACCGCCACCGGTTCGGGCCGGCCTGGTCGCGCGTCGCCGGCAAAGCGGTCTATCTCGGCGAGCAGGCGGGCCTGCTTCGCTTCCGCCGCCGCGATCTGCGCCGCAAGATCGTCGGCGAAGGCGATCTCGCGATCGGCAATGCCGCGCACGCGCCCGGTCAGCTCGACGCCCAGCGTCTGCAGGGTGGCGAGGTCGACATCGGCCCTGTCCGGCCGCCCGGCGAGCTGCAGCGAAGGCTGGCGCCTGGCGCTCTCCGGATTGGCGAGATCTTGCGGGCGCTGCGCCATGAAGCCCATCTGGCAGAGCCAGAAGAAGATGTCCTTGCCGCGCCACAGCCTCGGCAGGCGCGTATGCTTGCCGACCGATAGCGTCACGCGCCGGCCGGTCCGCGCCAGCTCGTCGGCGATCTGCACGCCGGAGGAGGAGGCGCCGACGATCAGCACCCCGCCGGGGGGCAGTTCGCCGGGGGAACGATATTGCGAGGTGTGGAGGGAGAGCGGCCCGGCCCTGGTGTCGGACGCGAAAGGGATCATGGGCCGGTCGCAATGACCGGTGGCCACCACGACGGCTTTGGCCGACCAGGCGCCGGCGCTGGTATCGAGCACGAAGCCGTTGCCGGTTCGCCTGCAGGAAAGAACCTCGACGCCGCATTCGATCGGTGCCTGCCAGCGCCCCGCATAGGCCTCCAGGGTCTCGACAAAGGCGGCCTTGCCCATGAAGCCGTCGGGATCGTCGCCCCCATAGGGCGAACCGGGCAGCGCATTCAGCCAGTTCGGCGTGAGGAGCCGGAGCGAGCGCCAGCTCTGCGACCGCCAGCGTTCGCCGATGCGGCCGCGCTCGAGCACGGCATGCTCGATATCGGCTTGGCCGAGGCAATGGCTGAGCGCAAGGCCGGCCTGGCCCCCGCCGACGATGACGACGTCAGCCCGTTTCATGGTTCTTTCCGATGGCGTTGAGGGAGACGGCCGTGTGCGAACCGTCTCCCATAGGGTCATTGGAGTGTCGGCGTCACTGGATGGTCTTGATCCCGACCGTGACCGGCACGCCCTTGGTCAGCACGTCGAAGACGGCAGAGCGGGCGCGGGCCTGTTCGATGAGCTGGGTGAGCTTCTCGGCCGGCGCGTCGCCATCGACCTCGAACGATACCTGGATGTTCTGGAAGCCGTTGCGCACTTCGTCGGAGATGCCGAGGATGCCGCGCAGGTCGATGTCGCCGTCGACAGAGCACTTGACCCGGGTGAGCTTGATGCCGCGCGCGGCGGCAATGTTGGCGACGCCCGACATCAGGCAGCTCGCCAGCGCATGCAGCAGCCATTCGACCGGGGTCGGCGCATTGTCGGCGCCGCACAGGATCGCCGGATGATCGCTGTCGGCGTAATAGGGCTTCTCATGCTTCTGCTCCTGGCCGGCACCGAAGAAGCCATGCATGACGCTCTTGCTGTGCGTGCCCTCGATCCATTCGTTGTGGGCGCGAAACTGGAACTTCGCCAGCTCCGGCTGGCCCGCCACGAAATTGATCGTCGCCATGAGGTTCGGCGTGTCGACGCCGTTGAGCGGAAGTCTTGCAGGCTTGGTGTTGGCAGGTTTGGTGTTGGGTTGCATTTTCTCTACTCCCAAGATTGTTTGCGGCTTGGTTGCCGTGACGCTTTTCTTTGGCGGAAGAGCGTGTGAACGAGAGTGGGTGCGAGCGTGGAATTTTTGGTATGCGCACCGTGGAAATTGCATCGGACGTTTCGTCTCGCACGCGCGCCCGCGGCCGGAATCCAACGCCGGGAAGGCCGGTCGACGGGGCAGAGCCAAACGCGAAAACCCCGGCGATACCGGGGCTTCTGATCGGCCTTCAAGCTGTTCCGGCTACCGAATGCTTCAGTCGCTCATCCCATCCGTGTCGGAGCGCGCAAGGCGGATCGAGGTGCAGTACTCGATCTGCGAGCGGCTGATGCCGAGATCCTTGAGCAGATGGTCCGGCATCGCCTGCAGCGCGGCGCGTTCGCTGCGCATCTTCATGGCGCGATAGGCCAGGCGCGCGGCGCGGCCGACGAAGCCGAACAGGCTGAAGTCGGCGCTGCGGGTTTCGTTGGTTGTTCGAGCCAAAGTCGTCATTGTCGTCTCCATTGTTCGTTGGCGGTCAATGGGGACGATGAGGCATGAGCGAGGGAGCGAGCGTTGGAGCCCGCGTCGAAATTGCCGTGGAATCGTCGAGGGCAGGTAATCTCCCCCCTCGAGGAGGGAGATTAGCAGCTCATTGGACTTCGCCCGGCACAACCCCATATTGAATCCAAGGAGCTTTGAGCGTGAGACTCGCGCGGGTGGCCCTTTTGGCAGCGGCCTTCGTGGCCGCCCTTCTTTTTCCCTTCTCCTCGGCCGGAACGGCCGCGGAGAGGGTTGCTGTCAGCATCGCGATCGACGGCGCCATCGGTCCGGCGAGCTCGCGCCAGTTGAAGGAGGCGCTCAAGGCCGCGGCCGAGCGCAACGCCGCCGTCCTCATCCTGCAGCTCGACACGCCGGGCGGGCTGGTCACCTCGATGCGTGAGATGATCGCCGACATCTTGGCCTCTCCGGTTCCCGTCATCGGCTATGTCGCGCCGGCCGGCGGCCATGCGGCCAGCGCCGGAACCTATATCCTCTACTCCACCCATGTCGCGGCGATGGCCCCCGGCACCAATCTGGGGGCCGCGACGCCGGTCGAGATCGGCGGGCTGCCCTCGCTTCCCGGCGGAGAGAAGGACAACAAGGGCACCGGGCAGCCATCCGCCGACCCAATGATGGCCAAGGTGACCAATGACGCGGTGGCTCTCATCCGCTCGCTCGCTGAGCTGCGCGGGCGCAATGGCGACTGGGGCGAGAAGGCCGTGCGCGAGGCGGCAAGCCTTTCGGCAAGTGCGGCGCTGCAGCAACATGTCATCGACTTCGTCGCCCGCGACACCACCGAGCTGCTGCAACTGGCCGATGGCCGCACCGTCGACGTGGCCGGCAAGAAGGAGGTGCTGGCGACAAAGGGCCTGACCGTCGAGACGCTGGACCCCGGCTGGTTCATCCGGCTTCTCGCCGTCATCACCGATCCGAACGTCGCCGTTCTCCTGATGCTGATTGGCTTCTACGGCATCGTCTTCGAGGTCACGAGCCCAGGCGCGGTGGCGCCGGGCGTCATCGGCGCCATCTGCCTCGTGCTCGCCCTCTATGCGCTCGATCTGCTGCCGATCAACTACACCGGGCTCGCCCTTATGCTGCTCGGCGTCGCCTTTCTCATCATCGAGGCCTTCAATCCGACGGTCTTGCTGGGGCTCGGCGGCGCGACCGCCTTCCTGCTCGGCGCAGCCATGCTGCTCAAGGTCGAGGGGCCGGGCTTCGCCATATCGTGGGCGATCATCGGTCCTGCCGCGGCGCTGACGCTGGCGCTCGCGCTGCTTGCCGGCAGCTATCTCTGGGCGGCGCGGCGCAATCCGCCGCGCATCGGCGGCGAGGCCATGCGCGGTCTGCCCGTGGAGATTCTCGACTGGCAAGGCGGCGAGGGCCATGTGCTGGCGCTCGGCGAACGCTGGCGGGCGAAGGCCGACGAACCGATCGCGCCGGGAGATCGCGCGGAGGTGACCGCCGTCGGCGACCTCGTGCTGACGGTGCGGCGGCGCGGTGCCGGAAACGACGGGGCGGGAAACAACGGGCGGGAATCTACGGGGGCAGGAAACGACGGAGCTAAACAATGACAGTCGCCTATGTCGGCTATCTGATCCTCGCGCTGCTGGTGATCATGTTCCTGTCGGCGGCCATCCGTATCCTCAGGGAATATGAGCGCGGCGTGGTCTTCACGCTCGGCCGCTTCACCGGGGTCAAGGGACCGGGCCTCATCATCCTCGTTCCCTTCATCCAGCAGATGGTGCGGGTGGACCTGCGTGTGGTGGTGCAGGACGTGCCGCCGCAGGACGTCATCTCGCGCGACAACGTCTCGGTGAAGGTCAACGCGGTGCTCTATTTCCGCATCGTCGACGCCGAGCGCGCGATCATCCAGGTCGAGGATTTCATGACCGCCACCAACCAGCTGGCGCAGACCACGCTGCGCTCGGTGCTCGGCAAGCACGAGCTCGACGAGATGCTGGCCGAGCGCGACAGGCTCAACAGTGACATCCAGGAGATCCTCGACCAGCGCACCGACGCCTGGGGCATCAAGGTCTCCAATGTCGAGATCAAGCACGTCGACCTGAACGAGAGCATGATCCGCGCCATCGCCAAGCAGGCCGAGGCGGAGCGGCTGCGGCGCGCCAAGGTGATCAACGCCGATGGCGAGCAGCAGGCCGCGGCCAAGCTTGTCGAGGCGGGCAAGATGCTGGCCGAAGAGCCACAGGCCATGCAGCTGCGCTATTTCGAGGCGCTGCACGACATCGCCGGCGAGCGCTCTTCGACGGTGGTGTTCCCGCTGCCGATGGATTTGCTCAGGCAGTTCCTGAAGGGGGAGGGGAAGTGAGGCGCGGCCCTTCTTCGTCCACAAGGGGAGAAGGGGGAGCGTTGCACCGCCGCCACGGCGGCTCCGGCGCGAAGCGCTTGCCGATCCAGTCGGCGAAGGCGCGGGTCTTGGCGGCCTGGCCCTTGGCCGAGGGCATGACGACATAGACCGCGCCCTCGTCGGCGAGCGTCCAGTCTTCCAGGACCGGCACCAGCCGCCCGTCGGCGAGCTCGCGTCCGACCAGCCAGTCGGTGCTCATCATCAGACCGACGCCCTGCACCGCCGCCTCGACCAGTACCTCGGCATCATCGCTGACCAGCGGCCCCGAAACCTCGGCGCGCATGCGCCGGCCCTCGCGGTCGGTCATCTCCCAGGCCGGAAAGGTCTGGAAGCCGGTGAAGCCGAGGCAGGAATGTTGAAGCAGCGCCTGCGGCGTTTCCGGCCTGCCCCTTCGGGCGAGGTAGGAGGGCGCGGCGCAGAGCAGCCGGCGCCGCGTCGCCACCTTGCGTGCCACCAGGCGCGAATCCTCCAGGCTGCCCAGCCGGACGGCAGCGTCGAAATTCTCGGCGACGAGATCGGCGAAGCGGTTGGAGAACTCGGCCTCGATACGGACATCGGGGAACTCCGCGAGGAACTGCGGCAAGAGCGGCCCGATCCACATGCGCCCGAATGTGCCGGGCAGCGCAAGCCTGAGCAGGCCGCGCGGCCCGCCGGCTGCATGCGCCGACGCGGCCGCCTCGGCCTCGTCGACCGAGGCGAGGACGGCGCGCACCCGCGGCAGGAATTCCGCTCCGGCCTCGGTCAGCGACACGCTGCGCGTCGTACGGTGGAGCAGCCTGACGCCGAGCCGCTCCTCCAGCGATTGCAGGCGGCGCGAAAGGATGGTGGCGTCGCGTCCGACCCGCGCGGCTGCCCTGGTGAAGGAGCGCGCCTCGGCGATGGCCGCGAAGGCCGCCATTTCCGAAAGGGCCGCCGGTTCGTGGGATTGCTGCATGGGGCGCAATACTCAAATGTAAAGATCAAGGATTATCGAGAAATAGCGCAGCAGATAGGTTTACTCAACCCGCCAAACGGCAACCCACGGAGTAAACCATGAAAGCCATCGAACTGAGCCAACCCAGGCTGGACGCCTTCCGCGCCACCAATGTCGCCACGCCCGAACTGCAGCGCGGCGAGGTGCTGATCCGCCAGCGCGCTGCAAGCCTGAATTTCGTCGATGTCGCTGTGGCGAGCGGCAACTATCCGGGGCCGAGCTTCCCGCTTATTCCGGTCGCCGACGGTGCCGGCGAGATCGTCGCGCTCGGCGAGGGCGTTACCCGCTTCGCCGTCGGCGACCGCGTCGTTGCCCATGCCAAGCCGCGCTGGATCGGCGGCCGGCCGCGTCCTTACGAGATGACGCAGATGCGCGGCATCTCGCTGCCCGGATCGCTCGCCGAATATGTCGCGCTGCCGGCCAATTCGGTCGTGCCGGTTCCGGCGCATCTCTCCTTCGAGGCCGCGGCGACGCTACCGATCGCCGGCACCACCGCCTGGAACGCGCTCCGCGCCGCCGATGTCGGGCCGGGCTCGGTGGTCGTGCTGCTCGGTACCGGCGGCGTCTCGATCTTCACGCTGCAGCTCGCCAAGGCGGCCGGGGCCACCGTCATCATCACTTCGTCTTCGGACGAGAAGCTGGAGCGGGCCAAGGCGCTCGGCGCCGATCACCTGATCAACTACCGCGCGACGCCGGACTGGGACGGCAAGGTGCTGGAACTGACCGACGGCCTCGGCGCCGACCTCGTCGTCGAGACCGGCGGCACCGCCACCTTCGCGCGCGCCGTCAACGCCACCGCACCGGGCGGCACGCTGTTCACCATCGGCTTCGTCACCGGCGCCGAGGCGACCGTCAACCTGCTGCCGATCATCATCAAGGCGCTGAAGGTGGTTGGCAACAACACCGGATCGGTCTCGGACCTGCGCGACGCCGCCCGCGCCATCGGCGCCGCGGGGATCGAGCCGGTCGTCGACAAGGTGTTTTCACAGAACGAAGCCACCGAGGCTTATACCCACATGGCCGCCGGCGGCCTGCATTTCGGGAAATTGGTGTTCGGGCTGGAGTGGTAGGGGAAGCGCCGTCGGAGATCGGCGGCTCAATCCGTTTCGCCGCCCGAGCCCTTGCCGCACTCGGCCAGCACCTTGCCGATCGCCGCGCCGGAGCCTTCCAGCGAAAAGCTCGCTTCGCCATATTTGGCAGCACCGACCGTCGCCTCGCCCTTGCCCCGCAGCAGGGCGAGCAGCGGGTCGGCGGGGCCGGAAAGCTCGGCCGTGAAGTAGTTGTACATCGCTTCCAGGTCGAGCTTCCGCGTCACGGTCTTGCCGCTGGCCTTGAAGGTGAAGGAGGCGTTGATGCCGGGCTCGAGTTGCCCGCCCGCAGCACCGAGATCATAGCTCAGGACCGGCTTGGCAAAGCAGGTCAGCATCAGATGCGCATCGCCCTTCGGCCCGCCGCAGACCGAAGCCGTCATCACGCTGCCGCCTTCATCCTCCTCCACCTTGGCGGACCACGCGCAGGTTGCGGCATGGGCGGGGATGGTGGTTGCAAGCGCCAGGATGAGTGTCGGTAACGCGGTTTTCATGGTCCTTCCCTCTGCAATAGGGCGATCATACCGAGATCAGCGAAAGCGCGCGAGCGCCAATCTCCCCCACTTGGGCTGAGATTACGCGCACCTTCGCCGCCGCTTGCCGCCGGCCGCAGCTGCTCCACTTATCCACCGACGATTGCATGCGGAGACGACGCAATGACCGACGACGAGGCTTCGATCCGCCGGGTGGTCGAGACCTGGATGGCTGCGAGCCGCAAGGGCGATCTGGAGACCGTGCTTGGCCTGATGGCGGACGATGTCGTCTTTATGGTTCCCGGTAAGGAACCCTTCGGCAAGGAAGCCTTCGCCGCTGCCTCCAAAGGCATGGGCGAGACGAAGATCGACGGCGTCAGCGAGATCGTCGAGCTCAAGCTGCTCGGCGACTGGGCCTATATCCGCAACCGCATCGAGATGACGGCGACGCCGCCGGGCGGCGAAGCCGTGCGGCGGTCGGGCTACACGCTGACGATTTTGCGAAAGGAAGGCGACGGGCGCTGGCGGTTGGCAAGGGATGCGAATTTGCTGGCGCCGAAGGTGTAGGGGCGCCGTCGCCGGAACTGCCAATCTCCCCCTTGCGGGGAGATGTCCGGCAGGACAGAGGGGGGTGTGAAGGAAACGCAGACCTTGAGGATCAACACTCTAGCGCAGTCGCTGAGGTAGTGCCGGGGATCGGCTGAGATGATGGCGGGACAGCACCCCCTCTGCCTTGCCAGGCATCTCCCCCGCAAAGGGGGGAGATTAAGCGCTCCGCCAACCGCACCACCCTCAGATCAACTTCTCCAGCGTAATCGGCAAATCCCTTACCCGCTTGCCCGTCGCATGGAACACCGCGTTGGCAATCGCGGGCGCCACGCCGACGATGCCGAGCTCTCCCACGCCCTTGCCGCCGAGCGCGGAAGAATGCGGGTCGGGGATGCCGACCGAGATCGTCTGGATATCGGGGATGTCGGCATTGGTCGGCAGCATATAGTCGGCGAGGTTGCCGTTGACGATGCGGCCGTGGCGGCGGTCGACGATGCCTTCTTCCAGGAGCGCCTGGCCAATGCCCATGATGATGCCGCCCTTCCACTGGCTTTCGGCCAGCTTCGGGTTGTAGAGCCGGCCGGAATCCAGCGCCGACACCACGCGCGAGACACGCACCGTGCCGAAATCCTCGTCAACGCGCACCTCGACGAAATGCGCGCACCAGGAATGGCGCGAATAGTCGCCCTCGGTGTGCGGCAGCGCCATGGCGATGGTGGTGTAGTTGTTGTAGCGCTGCTCCGGCGTGAAGTTGGCCGGAACGGTGTCGCCCTTGGCCTCGATCCGCTCGCGGCCAAGCGTTTCCATCAGCTCGGCGATCGTGAGCTCCGGCCCTTCGCCGCGCGGCGAGGCGATGCGGCCGTCTCTCACCTGCAGGGTGTTCGCCTGCAGCTTCTGGAAGGGCGAGCGCGGATCGGAGAGCGCCAGCCCGACCAGTTCGTCGAGTGCCTGGCCGGCCGCCTTGTAGACGGCGCCGGTCATGACGCCGGCAAGCCGCGAGCCGCCGGTGACGCCCGCACGGGCGAAGTGGGAATCCCCCAGCCTCACCAAGACCTGCTCCACTGGCACGCCGAGCGTCTCGGCGGCAGTCTGGGCGAGGATCGTGTAGGTGCCCTGACCCATGTCGATGGAGGAGCTTTCGACCTCGACCGAACCGTCGGCGAGGATTCTTACAACCGCCTCCCCATGGGCGCGCCGCACCGGATAGGTGCCGGCAGCTATACCCCAGCCGATGAGTTGGTGGCCGTCGCGCATCGAGCGCGGCGCGGGCGAACGCTTCGCCCAGCCGAAGGCCTCGGCGCCGGCAGCGAAGGCTTCGCGCAGCTGTCGTGTCGACCACTGCTTCTTCGCTTCCGGATCCTGTTCGGCATAGTTGATCAGCCGCATCTCCAGCGGATCCAGCCCAAGCTCATAAGCAAGCTCGTCGATGGCGCATTCGATGCCGAAGGCGCTCGGGTTCTCGCCTGGCGCGCGTTTTGCCCCCGGCACCACCGTGTTCACCCGCACCACATTCTGCTTCGAGGAGAAATTGGGCGTCGCGTACATGATCGAGGTGACCGAGCCGAGCGGCTCGACCCACATGCCGTCGACCGCAGTCTCGTTGACGCCGCGATGGACGATCGACTGGATCTTGCCGTCTCTGTCGGCGCCGATTGCCACCGTCTGGCGGGTGGCGGCGCGGCCGCCATAGGAGGTGAAATTCTGCGGGCGGTTGAGCACCAGCTTCACTGGCTGTCCGAGCATCTTTGCCGCTGCCGCCGCCACCGCGCTATGCGCGAGCGCCAGCGCCTTCGAACCGAAGCCGCCGCCGATATAGGGCGAGACCAGCCGCACATTCTCGAACGGCACGCCGAACCATTCGGCATAGGTGCGCGCCATGCCGTCTAGCCACTGGCTGGGCTCCCAGATGGTGAGCTGGTCGCCTTCCCAGCGCGCGATCAGCCCATGCGGCTCCATCGCCGCCTGGAACTCGCGTGGCGTGTTGTAGGCCACGCAGACGCGCACCGGGGCTTCGGCAAAGGCACCTTCAGCGTCGCCCCATTCCTTGGTCATGGCGTCGATCGGGATGCCGTCGCCGGCCTTGCCATCGCTCAAATCGACGATGGCCGGCGTCTCGTCATAGCTGACCTTGACCAGCGCTGCCGCCGCCACCGCCTGCTCGAAGGTCTCGGCCACCACCGCCGCGACATGCTGGCCGGAATAGGTGACCTCGCGGGCCAAAGGGCAATAGGTTTCAGCGGATGGCGGTCTGCCGAACCAGTCCGATGCGCCCTTCAACTCCATGATGGTGTCGGGGGTCAGCACTGCGAGCACACCGGGCGCGGTCTCGGCCGCGCGCGTGTCGATTTCTGTGACCTTGCCGGCGGCGATGGTCGCGCCGACCAGCACGGCATGCGTCAGCCCTTCGAGCTGCTGCTCGACTGCGTAATGGGCGGCGCCGGTGATCTTGGCGGGGCCGTCGACGCGCGACAGCCTTCCACCGACCGCTTCCAGGCGGGCGCTGTCCGACGCTGCGTGTTTCATGCCATGAACGGTCATGCCGTCTCTCCCAATTTGAGGATGGCGCGCGCGATGACGCGCGGCGCCAATGCGATCTTGTAGTGGTTGGCGCCATGGTCGACGGCGCCCTCCATGGCGAGCTCGCTCGCCTTGCGCACGGTCGCTTCGTCGAGCGGCTTGCCCTTCAGCGCCTCTTCGACTTCGCGTGCCCGCCACGGCTTCGTCGCGACGCCGCCGAGCGCGACGCGGATGTCGCGGATGGTGCGGCCGTCGGCTTCGAGCTCCAGCCCGACCGCGGCGCTCGCCGCGGCGAATTCATAGGACTGGCGGTCGCGGATCTTCAGATAAGTCGAGCGCCGCGCGGCGGCCGAGCCCGGGATCTCTATTCCCGTGATCACCTCGCCGGGGCGGATGTCGTGCTCCTGCTCGGCCGTTGCGCCGGGGGCGAGGAAGAAGTCCTCGACCTTCAGCCGCCGCTCGCCGAGATCGACCTCGGCGTCGAAGGCGACGAGCGCTATTGCCAGGTCGCCTGGATAGGTGGCGATGCAGGCCTCACTGGTGCCGAGCACCGCATGGCCGCGCGTCACGCCGCCGATCGCCGAGCAGCCGCTGCCCGGCGCACGCTTGTTGCAGGCCGGGAAGTTGTGCGGATCGCGGAAATAGGGGCAGCGCGTGCGCTGCATCAGGTTGCCGCCGATGGTCGCCATGTTGCGAAGCTGCGCCGAGGCTGCCTGCCAGAGCGCTTCCGACACCACCGGAAAGTAGCTCTTTATCTCGGCGCTGTCGGCGACATGGCTCATCTTGGCCAGCGCGCCGATGACGGCGCGGTCCGAGTCGACATCGATGGCGTTCAGCCCCTCGATATGGCTGATGTCGATGACGGTCGAGGGCTCGGCGACGCCGCATTTGGCGAGGTCGACCAGCGTCGTGCCGCCGGCAAGCAGCACGGCGCCGGGAAGGGCGGCCGCATTGCGCGCGGCCTCGACGCTGTCGGCGCGGAGGTAGGAAAAATCTCTCATGAGCGGAGCTCCCTGGCTGCCTGGCGGACGGCGGCGACGATGTGCGGATAGGCACCACAGCGGCACAGATTGCCGGCCATGTATTCGCGGATCTCCTCGTCGGAGCCGGCATGGCCTTCGCGGATGCAGGCCACCGCCGACATGATCTGGCCCGGCGTGCAATAGCCGCACTGGAAGGCGTCCTGTTCGAGGAAGGCGGCCTGCACGGTATGAAGCGTGCCGTCCTCATCGGCCAGCCCCTCGATGGTGGTGATCTCGCGTCCCTCGACCTGCGCTGCCAGCGTCAGGCACGCGAGCACGCGTTCGCCATCGACATGCACGGTGCAGGCGCCGCACTGGCCCTGGTCGCAGCCTTTCTTTGTGCCGGTGAGCGCGAGCCGGTCGCGCAGCGCGTCGAGCAGGGTGACGCGCGGCTCGAGGTCGAGCGCATGGGTCTCGCCGTTGATGGTGAGATGGAGGGACAGGGTGGTCGGGCTGGGCGGGTTGGTTGAGCCGCTGGCGGCATCGTCATTCCTGAAATGGCCGTCTTCGGGAGGATCGATGATGGGCTGGCCTGTGTGGATTTGACTTGTCATGGGGCGTCGGGCTCCGATTGCTGGACGCTAGGCGGATGGAAATGGGGCTTGGAGGGAGAGGGGCAAGGCGTGGAAGCTGCTAATCTCCCCCCTTGAGGGGGAGATGTCCGGCAGGACAGAAGGGGTCGTCTCACGTAGAGCGCCGGCGCGGTCTGTCGTCGCGCAAGGCGCTGGCGCTTCACGCGCAACGACCCCCTCTGTCGCCTTCGGCGACATCTCCCCCTCGAGGGGGAGATTTGGCGCTCAACACGTGACATACCGCTTCCCCTGATTATATGATAAAGGTGCTCCACTAAAACGGAGGCGCCTCCGTTTGTTTACTTGGGGGCTGGGCCGCCTTGGTTCAACCCCCATATTGCGAGAGTGGAGAAAAAACTGACTGAACAGCCGCCAGAGACCGCCGAAAAGCCTGAGGCGCCGGTACAGAAGCCGCTGCGCGCCGACGCGCAGCGCAACCGCGACAAGCTCGTCGAGGTGGCGGCGCAGGCTTTCGCGGCCGACGGCGTCGATGCCTCGCTGGAGGAGATTGCGAAACGGGCAGGGGTCGGCATCGGCACGCTCTACCGGCATTTCCCGACGCGTGAGCACCTGGTCGAGGTGGTCTATCGCCGCGAGGTGGAAGGGCTCTGCCAGGCGGCGGAGGAGCTCGCGCACGATCATCCGGCCGACGTCGCGCTGGAACTCTGGATGCAGCGCTTCGTGGACTATATCGCCACCAAGCGCGGCCTGGCCACAAGCCTTCGCATCCTGCTCACCACCAACTCGACGCTGTTCTCCGACACGTCCGGACGCGTCTCGGGCGCTATGCGAAGCCTGGTCGAGGCGGCCGCCGCTTCCGGAAAAATCCGCGCCGACGTCGACGCCTCGGATGTGATGCATGCGCTCGGCGGCATCTACTCCGCCCCCAACACGCCCGACTGGCGCGAGCGCTCGGGACGGCTGGTGAAGCTGTTGATGGATGGGCTGAGGTTCGGGGCGAGGGGGTAGCGCCTCTCCTTCTCCCCTTGTGGGAGAAGGTGTCGCCGAAGGCGACGGATGAGGGGTGTTCCAGCGGAATGAGACGCTGGCGTTCCATCCGTCTCGGCGCTGCGCGCCGATCCACCTTCTCCCACAAGGGGAGAAGGAATAAACCCTCAATGCTTGCGCTCGCCAAACCGCGAAACCGCCTCAATGAGCTGTCTGGTCTCGACGGGCTTCGACAGTCTTGGCGAATCCCGGAACTGCTCGGGAAAGATCGTGGAGCTGTCATAGCCGGTGAGGAAAACAAAAGGGACATCGCGCGTGGCGAGGTGCTCGGCGAGCGGGAAGCTGCGTTCGCCATGCAGGTTGACGTCGAGCACCGCCCCGTCCAGCTCGACGCCATCGATCTGCTCGAGCGCCTGTTTGACGGAGGGCGCGGGACCGACGACATCGCAGCCTGCATCGGTCAATTCGTCGGAGAGATCGAGCGCAACCAGGAACGAGTCCTCGACGACGAGGATCTTAAGGCCGGACAATGGGGCGCTCTTGTTCATTCGTGCCAGGCAACTGGTCGACGGTTTCCGTTTGGGACAAGGGAATCTCAAGCCGGCACTCCAGGCCGGCAGGTCTGAAGTTCAATTCGACACTTCCCCTCAATTCGTACTCTAAACTCTGCTGGATGAAAGTTGTTCCAAAATTCATGCGGGATGGCTTTTCTACCGCTGGACCGCCGATTTCCTTCCAGGTGACCGACAGCACGCCCGGCTTCGCGAAGCCCCAGGAGACTTCGACGCGCCCGGTATCGACGGAAAGCGCTCCGTATTTGGCGGCGTTGCTGGCAAGCTCGAAGAACACCATGCCGAGCGTCGCCGCCGTCACTCCATCGAGGTGGAGCGGCCGGCCGCGGACAACGAGGCTCTGGCGTTCGCTGCTGTAGGGAGAGAGCATCGCCCTGAGCAGCTGCTCGAGGTCGGCATCGCCCCAATTGTAGGACGACAGCACCTCATGCGTACGGGCCATCGCGTGCAGCCGATCCTGGAACGAGGTCGAGAATTCGCCCATCGAATTTGACGAGCGGATCATGCGCGAGGCCAGCGCCGTGATCGTGGCGAGGATGTTTTTTACGCGGTGCTGCAGTTCGTGCAGAAGCCTTTCCTGGCTGCGTTCCGCTTCCTTGTGGTTCGATATGTCGACCAGGGTCGCAATCGCGCCGCGCACCTTGCCGGATTCGTCGAACAGCGGATTGGCCGACATCATCACGTCGATGCTCGATCCGTCCGACCGTGCGATCCGCGCCTCATAGCCGGGGATGGCCTTGCCCGTTCGCATCGCCTTCTGCAGGGGCTGATCGCCCGTTGCCACTGCAGCGCCGTCGATCATCAGCGGCAGCCCGGCCGGCACCTGCGTCAGCTTGCCGTCCGTGGCGCGCCGTCCGGCGAGTTCCGTCGCGCGGCGGTTGGCGCGGATCGCCTCGCCGTTACCGTCTTCGGCGATGAAGATGCCCACCGGCACGAGGTCCAGCAGCGTTTCCAGGCTTTCGACACGGTTGCGCAGATCATGCGAGAGCGCGCCGATCCTTTCCTCCGCCCGCGCGATCTGTGTGACGTCGACGAAGGTGACGACGACGCCGGCGATGACATTGTCGACCGTGCGGTAGGGCAGCACGCGCATGATGTAGCGCTTGCTGTTCTCGGCGCCCTCGATCTGCCGCTCGATCGTGCCGAGCCTATGCAGCACATGTTCCATGTCGGCCTGCAGCCCGTCGGCGGGGAAACGCGGGCGCACATGCGCGAGCGGCCGGCCGACATCGCTCTCGACCAGCCTGAACAGGTCGCGCGCAGTCGGCGTGAAGCTCTTGATGCAGAGGTCGCGGTCGAGGAACACGGTGGCGATCTGCGTGCTTTCGAGCAGGTTCGCCATGTCGTTGTTGGCGCGGCTGAGCTCGTCGACGCGGATGTTGAGCTCGGCATTGACGGTCTGCAGTTCCTCGTTGATCGACTGCAGCTCTTCCTTGGAGGTTTCCAGCTCTTCGTTGGAGGACTGCAGTTCCTCGTTGATCGAGGACAGTTCCTCGTTCGAGGATTTCAGCTCCTCGTTGGAGGATTCGAGCTCCTCCGTCGTGATCTGCAGCCGCTCCCTGGTTTCTCTCAGCTCCTTTTCGAGCTGGCTGACATTGGCGCTTTCGACATCGTCGGTGGTGTGGACCGGCTCGTCCTCGGCCTCCGGCTTGATGCCGCCGATGTCGCGGAAGACCAGCATGTAGAGCGGGTCGGGCGAGCCGTCGGGCGGCAGCGGCTGCACGGCCAGGCTGATCGTCTGGCGCCCGCCATTGGTGCCGATGCTGATCTTGTTCTGGACCGCCACCTGTCCGGTGCTGACCGCCTTGTGGAGCGCCGCCCGCAAATCCATGCGCAGCCCGCGGCGCGCCATGGAAAAGACGTTGTGGTCGGGGGCGCCTGCGGCGAGCTCCAGATATTTGCCCGTGCCTCCCGAACTGTGCATCAGTTCGCCGTCGGCGTTGATGATGACATAGGCGGGCGCATAGCGCTCGACGAGAACGCGTTCCGCAACTTCCCGCAAGGTACTCGCCGGCGCCCCCCGGCGCGCAAGCGGGAGCGCCGGCCTGGCCGCGGCCGCCAGCGGGAATTCCGGCAGCCGCTGCATGGCGACTCCGCTTCGCTTCTGGAAGATGCGGCTCGCCTTGTCGACGGTCGAGAACAGGCGCCCGTGGCGCGTGACGTTCTCCGAGGAGCCGAGGAACAGATAGCCGTTGTTGCGCAGCGCGTAATGGAAGATCGGGACGATCTTCTCCTGCAGCTCCGGTCCCATGTAGATCAAAAGGTTCCGGCAGGCGATCAGGTCGAGCTTGGAAAAGGGCGGATCGCGCAACAGATTATGCGCCGAGAACAGGCAGATTTCCCGCAGGTCGGAGGCGATACGATAGGTGCCGTCCTCGCGCGAAAAGAACTCCTTGAGGCGCTTGGGCGTCACATCGGTCGCGATCGTCGCCGGATAGCGGCCGGCGCGGGCCACTTCCAGGGCGCGCTCGTCGATGTCGGTGGCGAAGATCTGCAGGTTGGGCGAGGCGGCACCGCGCGGCGCGTTCTCCTTCAGGAGCATGGCGATCGAATAGGCTTCCTCGCCGGTGGCGCAGCCCGGCACCCAGACCCTGATCGTCTCGTCAGGCTTGCGGTCCTCGAAAAGCTTGGGAATGACGAAGCGTTCGAGCGCCTCGAAGGCCTGCGGGTCGCGGAAGAAGCTGGTCACGCCGATCAGCAGGTCCTGGAACAGAAGGTCCACCTGCTGCGGCTCGTCGCGCAGCCGCTCGTAGAAGGCGGCCGGCTCGTCGATCTGAAGCACCTGCATGCGGCGCTGGATACGCCGCAGGATGGTGTTGTCCTTGTAGCCGCTGAAATCATGGCCGGTGCGTGTGCGAAGCAGCGCCGCGATGCGCGAAAGCTGTTCCGCCACGTCGCGCTTGCGCCGGTCGCGCTCGCTTTCGGTACGGTTGGCGTGGCTGAAATAGCCGACCAGCTTCGCGGCCATTTGTTCCGCGGGAAGCACCATGTCGATCATGCCGCTCTGGACGGCGCTGCGCATCATGCCGTCATATTCGGCGCTCTCCTGGGCCAGCGTCAGCCCGCCGCGCTCCTTGATTGCCCTCAGCCCGATGGTGCCGTCGCTGCCCGTTCCGGAAAGGATTATCCCGGCCGCATTCTCAGCCTGGTCGTGCGCCAGCGAGGCGAAGAAATCGTCGATCGGCGTTCGTCTGGCACGCATGGTGGTCATCTTGGCTACGTGAAAACGCTGCCCTTCGACTGTCACCGAGACGCCCGGAGGGGTGACGTAGATGTGGTCGGGCTCGATCTCCAGCCCCTCGGCCGCAGTTTTCGTTTCGATTGCGGTGCAGCGCTGAATGATGCTTGCGAGCACGCTTTCGTGCTCGGCGTCGAGATGCTGGATCACCACATAGGCAAAGCCGCTGTCGGCTGGAACTTCCGGAAAGAGTGTCTGCAGCGCCGCGATACCACCAGCCGACGCGCCGATGCCGATGATGGGGAAGGGCGCGGGCTGTTCCCCGGCCTCGCGCGAACTAGCCCTTGCCTTCCTTGTGCTTGCTTTCCTCGTCGACCGAGCCATTGCCTGTTACCTGAACCCGTCTGCTTTCGAGGATGCTCTCGATGAGAGCCGCATCCGCTTCATATTCCGTAGCTCGCCTGCCGAATTCGGCGGCGAGTTCGGAGCGATCCCTCGTATTCTCCCGCTCGGCCATGCGCCGGGCAAATCCTGCCCGTTGCTGGTGCGATCGCAGCAAGCTCCACAATATCTCGTCCGCCTCTATCGCCTGCGCCTCCATCACCGCGTCGGCGGTGAAGGCGTGTCCCGTATGGCACCGATAGCGCAGCATGTCACCGTCTTCGATCTCCCACAACGGCCCGTGGCATTCCGGGCATGTAAAGACCGAAAGTTCGCCTAATCGATCTTCCTCTTGCATGGTCGAATGCTCCTGTGCGGCGATGGCCGCTTCCAACCGGACGGCGGGCGGCGCGGCGAAGGATTCGCCGGCCGGCTCGGCGGTCAGCTTCGCCAGCAGGCCACCAAGCTTGGCCGCTGGCAGGCAATGGTCGACTTCGACGTAACGCAGCGCGCTTTCCACCATCGAGGGCACCAACGTGTCCTTCGGGTGTTGCACGATCGCGAGCCCGCCGACGGCCTTGATCGCCCTCAGGCCGGCTGTGCCGTCGGAAAGCGAGCCCGAAAGCAGCACGCCGATGACACTCGCGCCGTAGCTCAGCGCCGCCGAGCGGAACAGTGGGTCTATCGCCGGCCGGGCGAGGTTTTCGCGCGGTCCGCGCCGCAGCATCATGTGGTCGCCATGCAGGAGAAGATGGAAGCCGGGCGGCGCCACATAGATGTTGCCGGTTTTGAACTTCGCACCGTTCTTGGCCACCGAGGTTTTGAGCGTGGCCACGCGGGCGAGGATTGCCGGCAGGTAGCTGACCTGCCCGACATGCAGCACGACGAACACGGCCGCCGGCAGGTCGGCGGGCAGGTCGCTCACGATCTGCTTCAGGGGCTCCACCCCGCCAGCCGATGCCCCGATGACGATGACGAAGCGGTTGCGTGCCTCTTGCCTCGCGCTTGTCGCGTTCTCGCTGCCAGGTGAGATTCGGTTTCGATCGTAGGCCATGGCACTCCGTCGGGTCGCGCCCCAGCCCTCAGTCATAAGTCGGCCAGGGGCGACTAGGTTCCATGGCGCGGCGCCGAAGCTGCCGATCTCCCCTTCGACATCATCGACTCGCATTACTGAAACCGCAGCCTAGATAGAGCGGGGCCAACCCACCGTGCAGAAGGAACCACACATGCCTGAACAGCTGACATTGAACGACGGCTCAAAAATCCCTCAGATCGGGCTCGGCGTGTGGCAGGTCGATCCGGATATCACGTCACAAGTCGTGCGCTGGGGGATCGAGGCCGGCTACCGCCTGATCGACACCGCCGAGGGCTACCGAAACGAGGAGGGCGTGGGCGAGGCGATCCGCGCCGCAGGCGTGCCGAGGGCTGAGCTGTTCATCACCTCGAAGCTGCGCAATGGCGGCCACCAGCGCGATGCGGCGCTTCGCTCCTTCGACGACACGATGCAAAAGCTCGGCATCGACCAGATCGACCTCTTCCTCATCCATTGGCCGGTGCCCAGCCAGAACAACTATGTCGAGGCGTGGAAGACGCTGGTCGAGCTCAAGCAGGCCGGCCGCATCAAGTCGGTCGGCGTGTCCAACTTCAACCAGGACCATCTGGAGCGCATCATCGGCGAAACCGGCGTCACGCCCGCCGTCAATCAGATCGAGCTGCATCCGCGCTTCCAGCAGCGCGACAAGCGCGAGTTCCATGCCAAGCACGGCATCAGGATCGAAAGCTGGAGCCCGTTGGGCAGCGGCCGGCTGCTCGCCGACCCGACGCTTGAGGGGATCGCGAAGAAGCATGGCAAGTCGGTGGCGCAGGTCATCATCCGCTGGCATCTGCAGCAAGGGCTGGTCGTGATCCCGAAGTCGATCCACCGGGACCGCATCGCCGCCAATTTCGACGTCTTCGATTTCGAGCTGGATGGGGGCGACATGGAGACCATCCGCGGCATGGACTCTGTCGACGGACGCACGGGGCCGAATCCGGTCACGGCGGCGTTCTTGTTCTGAAGGTTGAAGCTGCCGATCTCTCCTTGCGGGGAGATGCCCTGGACGGCAGAGGTGGGCGCTGTCCCGCCGATCCGTCCGTGCCAGGATGGTCACGCGCCAGCGCTTGTGGGCGTCGCTGTAACCGAAAAGAACTGAAGCGCCCCCGGCAGGCCACTCGCTTTCATCTCGCCATGTTCCTCGAATGTCAGGCCGGAGCCGGCGATCAGGTCGCGCACCGTCCGCGATGCGATGATATCGCCCGGCCGAGCAAGATCCAGCAGGCGCGACGAGACCTCGATGGCGATGCCGGAGAAATCCTCGCCGCGCGCCTCGCACTCGCCAATGTGAACCGCAGCGCGAAGATCGATGCCAGATGTCTTCAACCTGTCGCCGATCGCGATCCCGCACTGGATCGATCGCGTCGGTCTCTGGAAAACGGCAAGCAGCCTGCCGCCTGAACGCCTGATCTCCTTGCCGTCGAACAGCAGCAACTCGTCCCGGATCGCATCCGCGCATCGGTCGATTGCCCTTTCGTTGGCGGCTTCGATCCCGATTGCCAGAACCGTGAGCAGCAGGCGCTGACTTGGGACCGGGGGCAGGGCGGCGGTAACGAAGCTCCGGATCTCGTCGACCAGGCGGTCGCAGTCCTCGCCCCAGATTACGTGGTCTCTGCCTGCCAGCTCGAGATATTTGGCGCCCTCGATATGCGTTGCAAGATAGCGTCCTTCCTCTGGTTTTATCCAACGATCGCCTGTCCTGTGCACCACAAGCGTCGGAACATGGATGGCCGGCAGGATGTCGCGCACATCGATCTCAGTGGCCCAGCGCCAGAGGGCGACCGCGTCGGCCGGCGAGGCCGAATTTCTGAGATAGGCGGCGAACCACTCCCGCTCGACCACGTTCTCGGTCAGGCTGGGCGCTGCGTTGCTCATGTCGGCAGCCATCCCCCACTCTCTTTCGACGGTATCAACATCCTGCTGCACCTGCTCGACCGTTCTCGCCCAGGGATAATCCATGGCCCAGCCGCCCCTGGCATAGGTGCCGTTGAGAACCAGCGCGGCTGTTCGATCGGGATAGGTGGCGGCGAAAAGCATGCACATTGGGCCGCCCTCCGAACTGCCGAACAGCACCGTGCGTGTGGAGCCCACAGCGTCCAGCACAGCCCGGACGTCTTCCATGCGCATTTCCAGCGTCGGCAGGCCGACACCGCGGTCGGACAAACCGGTGCCGCGCTTGTCGATGCGGATCAGGCGCGAGAAGGTGCCGAGCCGGTTAAGCACATGCGCAAAGCGCGGTGATCCCCAAGCAAGATCGAGATTGGAGACCCAGCCCGGCACATAGACGAGGTCGATCGGCCCGTCGCCGGTGACCTGATAGGCGATGTTGATCCCGGCCGATTTGACATAATGGGTCGGCGGGCGCGCGGGCTCGGAACCGGAGGCCGATGCCGGATGTGTAAGCCTGGAAGGCGATGCGCCGCGGCGCGCCCGCAGCTCGTCGTGCAAATTCCGTGTTTCCGGTTCAGGCATCAGCCGCAGATCGCGCTGCAGCGCGTCGCGGCAGAGCTCATATTGCTTCAGCGCGAGGTTGATCCGCCCCTGCGCGGCATAGCTTCGCATCAAGACGCGGTGGGCGTCCTCGCGCAGCGGTTCCATCGCCAGCAGGCGAGTGGCCGCGCGTATGGAAGAGGCGGGATCGTTCGCGGCCGTGTAATGGATGATGAGTCTGTCCAGCGCAGCGACGGCCATCGTCCTCAGGCGCTCGCGCTCGACCCGCAGCCAGTCCTCGAACGGCTCTTCCCTCAGGCCAAGCCCGTCAAGCAGGTCACCGCGGTAAACGGCCAAAGCCCGCTCCAGATCTTGGGGCGCGGAGCTTGTTGATAGCGCCTCGAACCGCGCGACGTCGAAGTCGAAATCGTCGAGATGGAGCGCAATGCTCGTGCCCTCGGTCACGAAGCGCCCGCCACCCGAGACGCTCATCGCCTTCCTGATGGCCGACACGGCCTGCCGGAGGCTCATGCGGGCCTGCGCCTCGCCGGTCACGCCCCAGAGGAGCGCAGCGAGTTTCTCGCGGGACTGGGGATGCCCCGCCTGCAGCGCGAGATACGCTACCATTGCGCGCGCCTTGCGGCTGAACACGGGAGCTGCCGCCCCCACGCCGGCAAAGTCGAAACCACCCAGCAGATGAAGATGCGGCCCCGTCATCGGATTCCGCCCCAGCCACGCTTCCAGGCAATTCTTTCGCTTAGTCGGTGCCAATTCAACCGCGATCTGTCCGACGCAGTCTTTTTCACGATTTGATCACGCTGCCTTCTCGAGCCTCGTCACGGCCGTGGCGGACAGTTGCAGGGATGTAAAACGCGGGAGAACCCCCATGCTGCCCCCAGGCCCGGCCGACTGGCCCTTCCGGCAAGACGACGACCCTTTCCGGCGCCAAGACACTGCACCTGCAACCCTTCGCCACGACATCTCCCTGGCGCAGTACCTAGAACGGCAGCGAGCATGCCAGGCGACCCCACCAATGCTCGACCCTATAGGAGGAATGCGCAGGCTCCTCGTGCTGGCCGTGTCGGCGCTGGCTGCGCTGTTTCGCCAGCGTGCTAGAAGATCGGCGTCGCCGCTCCGACCTTAAAAGCCTGGCCTTTCTGCTCTACGGCGCCCCCTCTGTCCTCCTGGACAGGGGGCGCGAAAGGACGCGAACCTCGCCTTGGAAATCGAATAGCCCCTGGCTACTTTGTCTTCGCCGACACACCCCAGGGAGCCGCCCATTCCGAAACCCACCTTCCTCGAAATAGCCCGCCGCGCCGGCGTCGGCACGGCGACGGTCGAGCGCGTGCTGAACGGCAGGGGCGGGGTGCGGCCCGAGACCGTCGAGAAGGTTGTCGCCGCGGCGCGTTCGCTCGACTATCCGCGCCGGCTGCCGGAGGCGCATCGCGGCGTCATCCGCATCGAGGTGATCCTGGTCAGGCCGGACGCGACCTTCTTCGCCCGCCTGTCCCGCGCGTTCGAACGCATCGCCGCAACGCTTGACCGCACGATCGCCGTCCACCGCACCTTTCTCGACGAGGCCAATCCGGCGGCGATCGCCAAGCGCATCCTCGAACCGGAGATGCGCCGCGCGGCCCTCATCCTCGCCGTGCCCGACCATCCGCTGGTGAGCGCAGCACTCGCGAAACTCGAAGCGGAAAAAATTCCGACGGTGCAGATCGTCACCCAGATCTCCGGCACCAAAAGCACCTATGTCGGCATCGACAACTATGCCGCCGGACGCATGGCCGGGCTGTTGATGGCGCGCATGCAGCGCCAACCGGGCAAGGTTGTCGCCATCTGCCACAGCCAGATCTACCGCGTCCACCGCGACCGCGTGCGCGGCTTCTTCGACTACCTGATCGAACAGGGGCGAGACTTCGAGCCCGTCGCCACACTCTTCGGTTTCGACGACGGCGACCGCAATGCCGAGCAACTGCATGAGGCGTTTGTGCGCTGGCCGGACCTTGCCGGCCTCTACAATGCCGGCGGGGCCAAACACCGCGCTGAACGAGGTGCTGCGCCGTCACCCGCGCGGTCGCGACATCTTCTTCGTCGGCCACGAGCTCACCGAACGCAGCACGCGCGGCTTGCGTGAAGCCACGATGGATGTCGTGCTCGACCAGGCGCCGGAAGCGCAGGCGCGCCGCGCCATCGACTTGGTGCTGGCCGCGCTCAACCTGCACGATCTGCCGGTCGACAATCCGCCGATCCGCTTCATCACCTTCACCGCCGAGAACCTTTGATCTGATTTGATCAAGGTAGCGCGAGCCTTCGCGGCAATCGCGGTGCTAACTCAACCGCGAACGGGAGACGATCGGCGCAAGCATTCTCCCCCTCATCCGGCCGCTGCGCGGCCACCTTCTCCCGAGGGGAGAAGAGGGCCGGCACCGACGCAGGCTGGCTCCTCTCCCCTCGGGGAGAGGTCGGATTGCCCCGAATTGGCCTTCGCAATTCGGATGGCAATCCGGGTGAGGGGGGCTTTTCCACCTGCGATCGATCCGCCCGCGAACGGGAGGACTATCGGTGACGAGACGGCTGACGGCCTACGATCTGCAGAGCGCCAAGGGCAGCCGCAAATGGCTTCAGCTGCATGTCGACACGCCGGCGGAGGCTGCCGCCGCGGTCGCCTGCGACATCGTCATCCTCTCCTGCGAGCCCGACCACAATCTGGAAGCCATCCGCCAGGCGGCGCCGCATGCGTTCCTCTCCGTCGGCATGCCGCATGGCGCGGTCGCTTCGCCTGATGAGGCTGTGCGGCTGGGCTTCGCCATGATGAAGCGCGGCGCCGATGCGGTCTATTCGTCGCATTCGCCGCGCTTCATCGAGGCCATGGCGGCCGAGGGGATCCCCGTCACCGGCCATGTCGGCCTGGTGCCGAACCGCGCCACCTGGACGAATTTCCGCGCCGTCGGCCGCACGGCCGAGGAAGCCTTCAAGGTGCTGCGCGCGGCGAAGGACCTGGAGAATGCGGGCGCCGCCTGCATCGAAGTGGAAGTCGTGCCGGTGCGCCTCGCCGAGCATATCACGCGCTCGACGCCGCTGATCACCATGGGCATGGGCTGCGGCAGCGCCTGCGACACGCAATATCTCTTCTCCTGCGATGTGTTGGGCACCCACACCGGCCACTATCCGCGCCACGCCAAGCGCTACGCCGACTTCGTCACGCTGGAGGCCGAGCTGCAGGAAAAGCGCGTCAGTGCCTTCCGCGCCTTCGGCCGCGACGTCGCCGCTGGCGCCTATCCGGAAGCGAAGCATCAGGTGGACATGGACGATGCCGCCTATGACCGCTTCCTCACCCTCGCGCAATCCTTGTGAGACCAGCCATGGACGACCTCAAATACGGCACGCGCAACAAAAGGGGCGACTGGGCGCCCAACGAACCGGCCGGCACGGCACCGCTCTTCACCTTCCCGCCGCGGCCGCTGGCGCTGCTGAAATGGCTGCCGCATTACCTCTTGCCCTACAATCTGCTGTTCGCCCTCTCGGCGGTGGCGTGGTGGCATTTCGTGCTGCCTGACGTCGAGACGATGAAGACACTCTCTGTCGGCTGGATCCTGCGGCTCTTCCTCGTCAACTGTGCGGCGCTGCTGGTCTTCTTCGGCGCCTTCGAGCTTCGACTCTACATTTTGAGGGCCCAGGGCAGCCGCTTCAAATACAACGGCAAATGGCCCTCGGAGCAGAAGAGCAAGGCCTTCTTCTTCGAGAACCAGAACATCGACAACATGCTGCGCACCTTCGGCACCGGCATGCCGATCTGGACGGCGATCGAGGTGGCGATCCTTTACGCCTATGCCATTGGTCATGTGCCTTGGCTGACCTTCGCCGAGCATCCGGTCTACCTGTTCTGCCTGGCGCTGGCGGTGCCGATCATCCACGAGACGCATTTCTTCCTGCTGCACCGGGCGATCCACTGGGGTCCGCTCTACAAATGGGTGCATTCGGTGCACCACAATTCGGTGAACCCGTCGCCCTGGTCGTCGCTGTCGATGCATCCGGCGGAGCAGCTCGGCTATCTCGGCGTGGCGCTCTGGCACCTGATCATCCCATCGAACCCGCTGCTCGCGCTCTACCAGCTACACTATGCCGGCTTCGGCGCCATTCCCGGCCATGTCGGCTTCGACAAGGTGGAACTGACCGAGGACACGGGCGTCGATAGCCACGCCTACATCCACTACCTGCACCACAAATATTTCGAGGTGAACTACGGCGACGGCTTGATCCCGTTCGACCGCTGGTTCGGCACCTTCCACGACGGCAGCAAAGAGGGCGAGGCTCGCATGCAGGCCCGCTACGAGAAGAAGAAGGCGCGCGCCAACGCTGCTGCCGCGAAATGACGCCCGAACAGACAGCAAGGTGGATGGCCTTCGGCCATCCGCCTAGCCATCCCGCAAGGGCCGGAGACAAAAGCGGGGTGAACCGGCACCCATCTGCAAAGGGAGGAAACCCGTGAAGAAACTTCTCATCTCGGCGGCTTTAGCCACTCTGTGGTCGACGGCGTTTGCCGCGACTCTGTCGATGCCGGCAACTGCATTCGCCGCCAAGCTCGGCGTCTCGATCGTCAATTTCGACAATAATTTCCAGACGCTTCTGATGCACGGCATGCAGGACCGCGCCAAGGAGAAGGGCGCCGACATCCAGGTCGAAGATGCCCAGAACGACGTCGCCAAACAGCTCGACCAGGTGAAGAATTTTATCGCCAGCGGCGTCGACGCCATCATCGTCACGCTGGTCGACACCAATGCCTCGAAAACCATCAGCGAGGAGGCGGCCAAGGCAGGCATTCCGCTGGTCTTCGTCAATCTCGAGCCGGTCGACATGGCGAAGCTGCCGGAGAAGCAGGTCTATGTCGGCTCCAATGAAGTCGAGTCCGGCACGCTGGAAGCCTTCGAGGTCTGCAAGCTGCTGCGCGCCAAGGGCAAGTCGGCCGGCGCCACCGCCTACATCGTCATGGGCAGCCTCGTGCACCAGGCAGCACTCCAGCGCACCAAGGATGTCGAGCAGATCTTTGCCACCGACATGTGCAACTTCATCAAGGTCACCGACAAGCAGTCGTCGGAATGGTCGCGCGACAACGCGCAGAACCTGATGACCAACTGGCTGACCGCCGGCCCGGCCCCGGACGCCGTCATCGCCAACAACGACGAATCCGCCATCGGCGCCATCCTCGCGCTGAAGGCCAACGGCGTCGACATGAAGAACGTCGTGGTCGGCGGCATCGACGCCACCCAGGATGGCCTGCAGTCGATGAAAGCGGGTGATCTTTCCGTCACCGTCTTCCAAAACGCCAAGGGGCAGGGCGGCGGCGGTGTCGACGCGGCACTCGCGCTCGCCAAGGGCGAGAAGGTCGACCGCGTCGTCTACGTGCCGTTCGAGCTGGTGACGCCGGTGAACGCGGCGGAGTACCTGGGCAAGAACTAGAGCTTGGGATTACGGCGGGACTCCCCCTCATCCGGCCGCTTCGCGGCCACCTTCTCCCCGAGGGGAGAAGAGGTTGGCGCCGGCGCTGACATGCTCCTCTCCCCTCGGGGAGAGGTCGGATTGCCCCGAATTGCCTTTGCAATTCGGTTGGCAATCCGGGTGAGGGGACGTTCGCCATGCAAAAAGGAAAAGAAATGACCGGCTGGATCAGGGCCTGCGGCCTCGACGACATCGAACAGGAAGGCGCCCGCCGCTTCGATCACGGCGGCAAGACCTACGCGGTCTTCCGCTCGCCCGACGACGAAGTGTTCTGCACCGACGGGCTCTGCACGCACGAGGCGGTGCACATCGCCGACGGGCTGGTCATGGACTACGAGGTCGAATGCCCAAAGCATTCCGGCGCCTTCGATTATCGCACGGGAGCGGCCAAGCGCCTGCCGCCCTGCATCAACCTCAGGACATATCCTGCCAAGGTGGAGGCGGGGGAGGTGCTGGTGGCGGTGGGGTAGGGCGCTGCTAATCTCCCCCCTTGAGGGGGAGATGTCGCCGAAGGCGACAGAGGGGGTGCCGCGCGTAAAGCGCCAACCTCTTCCGCGACGGAAATCACGTCGGCGCTCCATGCGCGGGTACCCCTTCTGGCCTGCCGGCCATCTCCCCCTCAAGGGGGGAGATCAGCCGTCGCGCCGGCTTTCGCCAATTGCAAAAGCGCCTCGCTAAATCCCTTCCCCATCGACCAGCGGCACGTCCTCGCCCTCCCATGGGCTCGGCATCGACGCGCGCCCGGCGGTGGGCAGCGGCATCCAGCATCTGAGCTCCGGCTCGGCATATTCGACCACGCGGCCCGGCGAGGAGTCGGACGCCCGCCAGCCTTCCTCGCCGAACTGGTCGGCGCGCGACCAGTAGGCCATGTCGACCTCCGCCGGTCCCTGCTCGGACGAGCGCACCGTGACCAGGATGCGGCTGCCGTCCCTCGGCGCGCTCGCCATGTTGCGCCAGTGGTCGGTCTCGTCCATGTGAATTCCTCCTCAGTCTATCGCCGCAATAGTCGCCGCCCGCCGGGGAGGGGTCAACCCGAACTTGGCGCAAGACAGAAATATCGTTCAGAGCTAATATGTTCCCGACCGCAATCGGATAGACGACGATGGGCGAAGGATTGCTGTCTCAAGCCACTCGCCTCGGGCCGGTCCACCTGAAGGTGACCGATATCCCGGCGGCTTTGACCGTCTGGCGCGACACGCTTGGACTCGAACCGATTGGCGAGAACGACGCGACCGCAGCGCTCGGCGCCGGCGGCAGGACGCTGATCGTGCTCCATGCCGGAGCGCAGACACCCCTGCCGCAGAAATCGCGCGATCTTTTCCACGTCGCCATCCATGTGACGACCCGCCGCGATCTCGCTCATGCCGCCGCCCGCCTCAAGGCGTCGGGCCTGAGATACAGCGCCCAGGACCATCTGGTTTCGGAATCGCTCTACGTCTCCGATCCATCCGGAAACGGCATCGAGATCTGTTTCGACACGCCGGAACGCTTCCTGCGCCGGGAAGTTTCGGCCGAGGGCCGCGTGGCGCTGATCGCCACCGACGGCAGCGCGCATTCCGGGCTCGAGCCGTTGGACGTCCCGGGCCTGCTGCGCGATCTCGGCAATTCCGGCCATGTCGAGCCGAGGATGGCTGCGGACGCCTTCATCGGCCACATCCACATGCGTGCCCGCACGCCGGAGGCGCTGATGCAATTCTATGTCGGCGTGCTCGGCTTCAAGCCGCATATCCAGTCCAGGACCTTCGGCATGTTCGACTGCGGCACCGAACGTCGCGCCCATATGATCGCCTTCAACATCTGGGCGCGCGACGAACTGCGCGAGCCGCCGCCGAATGCGGCCGGCCTCGATCATTTCACGGTCGAGCTTGCGTCGGCCGAGCAGCTTGATGCGGTGGGTTCCAGGCTCAATGTCGCCGACGTGTCGGTGAAAAAGATCGAGGGCGCCATCGAGGCCGCAGATCCAGAGGGCAATCGCTTGCGGCTCGTTGTCCAGGAAGAGTGATTTTCGCGGGCTGACTTGCTTCAGGGAGGAGGGGAAGAATGTCGATCGAGGTGATTGGAACCGGCTTTGGCCGGACCGGTACCGATTCGATGCGCGAGGCGCTGACGATGCTCGGCTTCGGGCCGTGCCACCACATGTTCGAGGTCATGACGCATGACGAGCAGAAGCGGCTCTGGCGCGCCTTGGCCAAGGGCGTCGCGCCGGACTGGAACAGGCTCTTTGCCGGCTATAAATCATGCGTCGACTGGCCGTCGGCGCATTACTGGCGCGAACTGATCGAAGCCTATCCGCAGGCGCGCGTCATCCTCACCTGGCGCTCGCCCGAAAGCTGGTGGGAGAGTTTCCAAAAGACCATACTGCCGGCCATCGCCGACAGCCGGGACCAGGATTCGCTGGGCATTTCGCTCGTCTCGAAGCAGGTCTTCGGCGGCCGCCCGCAGGACCGGGCGCATGCGATCGCCGTCTACGAGGCCAATGTCGCGGCGGTGCTCAACACCGTGCCGGCCGGGCGCCTGCTGGTCCACAAACTCGGCGACGGCTGGGAGCCGCTCTGCGCCCATCTCGGCGTCCCGGTGCCGGCCGAGCCCTATCCCAACCGCAACACCACGAAGGAGTTCCGTGTGGCGCGTTCGTTGCAGTGAAGGAAGTAGTGAATAGTGAATAGTGAACAGGGCGCGTCCACGCAGGCTGATTTCCTGCTCACTATTCACTGCCGACTACTGACTCCCTCCCTCACACATGCACGTCGCCGAACGACAGCTCGCCGTCGTCGGCCCTGATCAGGAAAGCCGCGGCGAGCATGCCGATATAGAACACCACCACGCCGCACACCACCGCGATGCCGGGGATAGGACCGAGCGTCGCCACCCGGAAGGTGTCGAGCAGCGAGGCGCCGAAGCCGATCGGCGAGCCTTCGCGCGACAGGCTGGGCGTGGTGATCTTCAAGACCCAGGCGAGCATCAGGATCGTGTACATGAAGACGTAGTTGCGGCGCAGCCGCCTGATCAGCGCCGAACGCTGCGAGATCAGGAAACGCGGCGAGCGCAGGCCTTCGCCGAGGATGGCCAGCCAGTTGGAGGCGTAGTCCGGCTGCGGCGAAAAAATCTGTGCGAAATAATAGCGCTCGAACTGGCGGACCCTTGCGCGATAGACGTCGAAGAAGCGGTAGCGGCGCGCCTCGATCCACAAAAGCAGCGTGATCAAAAGCATGGCGAAGAGCAGCACGCCGTGATGCGCGCTCGGCGTCGACAGCGACACCGACAGCATCGCGGCAACGACCGTGATCGACCAGTTGCTGGTGCGGTCGAGCCGGTCGCGCCAGCCGGCCATGCGTGCGATCTCGGCGCGGTGAAAATGCGACATCGTGGTCGCGAATTCGGACGAGGTCAGCTTCAGCGCGAACGCGTCGGACCCTCGCGGCGCGGCGGCCGCCTCGGCTGGTTTTATGGTCTGGACCTGAGACATCCCCGTGCCACGTGCCTCCCGCCGTGGCCGGCCGAATAAGCCGGCCACACCCCATATAACACAATGTGCGGCCGGGCTGAAATGTTCCCGCCCTTTCAGGCGGATAGGTCAGGATGCGATGGGGGGCATCGCCCGCTTTGAAGCCGCCGGAAACGGCACCACCTCGGCCTCGGGCCGGGCATATTGGGCGGTAGCGACCGCCTCGATCACAAGGTCGAGCGCGGCGAGCGCCGTGCGGCTGGTTTCGTCGTCGCCGCGCAGATAGTGACAGGCCCTGTCGAGGTGCAGGTGGGCGGCGGCAAAGTCGCTTTTCATTAGCTTCTCCTTATTGCCCGCCGTGTCTCGACCATGCGCGAGTCGCTTTACCCAAACGCAAACATCCACAACCGCATTTGAATTGAATTGTAGACGTGGCAGCTGCCAGTCTCCCCTCTCGTGGGGAGATGCCCGGCAGGGCAGAGGGGGCGCTGTCCAATCTGCCTCTCAGCTGTTGCAGCCACGTCTATGGCCTTTAGAATGAGGCGTAGCCGGGGGGGTTTAAACCGTGAGTCAGCGCTCTAGGGCGCCCCTCCCTGTCCTGCCGGACATCTCCCCCACCAGGGAGAGATTACGCACTCCACCGCCGTGCAACCGAAGCACGCGCGAAACCGTTATGGCGAAGCATAATTGAGGGGTGCATGATTTTGTCCTTCCTACCCAATCGGCGCTGGACGATCGGGCTTGGCGGCGCAGCATTTGCGCTGATGCCGGTTGTCGCCTTCGCCGCCGAGAAGAGCGGCATGTCCAGCGAAGGCATCTTCGTTCTCGAAGTCATCCTGCTGCTCGTCGTCGGCCGCGGCATCGGCGAATTGCTGGAGCGCCTCGGCCAGCCGGCGGTGATGGGGCAGCTGATCGGCGGTATTCTGCTCGGGCCTTCGCTGCTCGGCTGGCTGTGGCCGGCGGCCGAGCGCGTGGTCTTTGCCGGCGATGCCGCGCAAAAGTCGATGATCAACGCCATCGCCCAGCTCGGCGTCTTGATGCTTCTCCTGCTCACCGGCATGGAGACGGATCTGCGGCTGGTGCGCCGCGTCGGCCGCGCCTGCTTTTCCATCTCCGCCGCCGGGGTCGCCGTGCCTTTCGTGCTCGGCTTCGTGGCGGCGCAGTTCATGCCGGCCTCGCTGCTCGCCACCGGCAGCGAGCGTGTCGTCGCCGGCCTCTTCCTCGGCACCGCGCTGTCGATCTCCTCGGTCAAGATCGTCGCCATGGTGGTGCGCGAGATGAACTTCATGCGCCGCGACCTCGGCCAGATCATCGTCTCCTCGGCCATCATCGAAGACACGATCGGCTGGGTGATCATCGCCATTACCATCGGCATCGCCACTCATGGCCGCATCGAGGCCGGCAGCCTGGCCTTCACGCTGGCCGGCGTCGCTCTCTTCATGGCGTTTTCCTTCACGCTCGGCCGCCGCATCGTCTTCGACGCCATCCGCTGGACCAACGACACTTTCCGTAGCGAATATGCAGTCGTCACCGTCATCCTCGCCATCATGGGCGCCATGGCGCTGATCACCGAGCTGATCGGCGTCCATACCGTGCTCGGCGCCTTCGTGGCCGGCATACTCGTCGGCGAGTCGCCGATCCTGTCGCGCCACATCGAGGGCCAGCTGCGCGGCGTCATCACCGCGCTTTTTATGCCGGTGTTCTTCGGCGTCGCGGGCTTGTCCGCCGACCTCACCGTGCTCATGGACTCCGAGCTCGCGCTGCTCACCGTGGCGCTGGTGGCCATCGCCAGCATCGGCAAGTTCGGTGGCGCCTTCATCGGCGCTGAACTTTCCAGCATGAGCCGCAGCGAGGGCATCGCGGTCGGCTGTGGCATGAACGCGCGCGGCTCGACCGAGGTCATCGTCGCCTCGATAGGCCTGTCGATGGGCGTGCTTTCGCACAACCTCTTCACCATGATCCTGACTATGGCCGTTATCACCACTCTGGCCATGCCCCCGACGCTGCGCTGGGCTCTCGGCCGGCTGCCGGTCGGCGAGGCGGAGAAGAAGAGGCTGGAGCGCGAGGAGGTCGACCAGCGGGGCTTCATCGCCAATCTGGAGCGGCTGCTGGTGGTGGTCGACGAGGGCGTGGTCGGCCGCTTCGCCGCCTACCTTGCCGGCGTGATCGGCGCCGGCAAACCGATGACGGCGCTGCATGCCAGCGGCGAAAGCGACGCCGAGCCCGGCGAAGCGGCGCATCTTGACGAGATCGAGAAGGGCGCCGAGGAGGGCCGCGAGGCGGCGAAGGAAGCCGACGAGGAGCCGGCGCGTGAAGCGCCGCTCATGCGCCGCCGGCACGAGGCGCCGCTCTCGGCCGAGGCGGTCGCCAAGGAAGCGCGCAAGGGCTATGGCATGCTGCTCATCGGTCTCGGCCGCGCGTTGACCTCGAAGGGCAGCTTCTCGCGGCGCCTGAACGAGGTTGCCGGCGCCTTCGACGGACCGCTCTGCCTGGTGCTGAAGCCGACGAGCGCCGGCCGGCATATGCCGAGGCTCAGCCCCCAGTCTGGCCGGATCCTGGTGCCGGTCAACGGTACGTCGGTCGCCCGCCGAGGCGCCGAGCTGGCGCTTGCCATTGCCGCCGTCACCGGTGCGCCGGTCAAGATGCTTTATGTCGCGCGGGTCAGCCGCGACGAGCCGCGCGATACCGTCTCGCATCGCCGCAGGGAGGCTGTGCTGAAGGACATCGTCGCGCTTGCCGACCGCTATGGCGTCGAGATCGAGACCGCCATCCGCTCAAGGGCCGCCGCCGCCGATGCCATTGCCCGCCAGGCCGGCAGGAACGTGGCGTTGATCGTCATGGGCGTGGCGCGCCGGCCGGGCACCGAGCTCATCTTCGGCGAGACGACGAGCGGCGTGCTGCAGCGCTGCCCGTGCCCGGTGGTGCTGATCTCCGACGCGCGCCTGCGCCGCGACGACGAGGGCAGGGAGGCGCTGAGGTCGGGGACGGGCACGGGGTGAGCCAATCTCCCTCTTGTGGGGAGGCCAGAGGGGGCGATGTCCCGGCAGGGACCGTTGAAGCAGTACGGGTGGAGAGGAGCGCAGGCGTTGCCCGCCTGCGAAAAGGTCTGGCTATTGTCGGTCGTAAAGGGCAGTGGCCGCGATGAGGCGCACCAGCTCCGCCTGTCGCCGCGTCTCCGTCTTTTCGAATATGTGCTGCAGGTGGGTGCGCGCTGTGGTCAGGCTGATATCGAGCTCATCTGCGACCGCCTGCAGCCCTTCGCCGCGTGCGATCGCCATAGCCACGACTGCCTCGGCCGGGGTCAGCCGATAGAGATTGCGCAACTGGTCCTGCGCGGTCCGCGGCGTGCTGTCCGGATCGGCCACGAACACGATCGCGGCAGGGCGACCTGCCACGAACCACGTCGACTCGATAGTCAGCGGCGCCACCAGCACGCTCAGCGGCCTGCGCGGCTCGGGTCGTGTGAGCGCCATCACGCCGCCGGCGGCATCCGATCGCTCGGCGGCCGCGGTGATCAACCGCTGAAATTGCGTGGTATCCGCCGATCTACTTGCGCGAAGCACGGATCTCTCGGTCCTGATCCCATCGGCCTCGGCGAGCAGTGACGCAGCCGCCCGGTTGGCGAACAGGATCTCGCCGTTCGCCGCCACGATCAGTACGCCCTGGGCGACACGGTCGAGCGCCGCGGCATTGGCATCCCTGGCGAGCTCGGAGCGCGAGAGCCGCAGCCTCACGCTTGCCGCGCGGACCAGGTGCGGCCCGACGCGGCGCAGGCGGTCGAGATGCTCGGGCTCGAAATCGCCGGCCGTCTTGGCGCGTCCACAGGTGAACACGACGCGCATGTCCGGCTCGTTGGCGAGCACGACCCCGATCGGGTGGCACATGTCGCCGGGCCGGCAAAAGTCGTTATAGAACTCGGAGCGCTGGTAGCTCTCGCGCGGCAGCAGGTTCCACACCGGAATCAACGTGCCGGCGGGCAGCCTGGCGATACGCGGCAGGAATACATTGGTCTTGTAGTAGTACCGCGCATAGGTGAGGTCCGCCTCCGGCGGCATGCGTACCGAACTCGCTTCGCTGCGCGATGTCCTCGCGTTCTGGAATGTCAGCTTGGTGGCGGCGCCCTCGAGGAAATCCGACAGCATCTCGAGAACTTGCGGCCAGCGGCCGGGCTCAACCGCCGCATCGTAAATCTGCCCGACCAGTCGATCGAAGTCGTGGACGCGCGCTTCTGACATCTGTCCTGGCCGGAATTTACCGCTCCTCACCCGACGGACCCGCAGTTTGCCGGAAGCCGGTTTCACTGACAACCATTTCCCCGCCGGTCCCGCGCCGCATCTCATATGTTCATATGAGGCGACCGCCCGACGTTACGTGTAACTATTTGCCGGTGCAAAACCATTTCTATCGCGGGAGACTCGGATGCAAACGCGGGTAGCAGCTGGTACTCAGACCGATTGGAATGGCACGCACTACGAAGCGCTTCTGACGCCGCGCGAGACCGGCGGAAAGTTTGGAGCATTTGCATCCCATGCTGGTCCGGGCGATGGACCGCCGCGCCACCGTCATCCCAAGTCCGACGAAGTCTTCGTCATTCTGCAAGGGCGGCTGCGCTTCTGGCGTGCCGGGGAAGCTTCCGAACGCACCGCCGGAGACATATTCTACATTCCCGCTGGCGTTGAGCACGCGTTCGTCGTCGTTGAGCGTGCACGATGGATCGCCATTCTGTCTCCAGGTGGTCTCGAAAGCTTTTTCCCGACGGTTGCCGCGCAGGGGCTGGAGATTCCGCGCGATCTTGCGGAAATCAAAGCGATCGCGGCTCAATTCGATATGGAGATTACCGGGCCGCCCTTGGCCGTCGCTGGACCGTAGGCGATCGCCGATCTCCCCCTCGAGGGCCTGCAAGGGGGGAGATTGGCGCTTAGCCGCCGGCTCCTCCTCAGCCACGGTTGACACCGTCGCCCCGCCCTCGGATTGTCCTTCCTCCACCGATCATCGAAGGGCAAATCACTATGACATTGTCGGGTTTTGCCGCCTATTCCGGCGCGCTGGCGATCGCCGCCATCATCCCAGGGCCGCAGATCGTCGCCATCGTGGCGCAGGCGCTGCGGAGCGGCTACCGGCAGGCGGCCTGGATGACCGCCGGCATGGTGCTGGGCGACGTGCTCTACCTCGCCGCGGTGCTCGCCGGCCTGGCCTTCATCGCCGAGACCTTCAGCTTTCTCCTGATCGCCATCAAATGGGCGGGCGTTGCCTATCTCTGTTTTCTTGCCGTCCAGTTCTGGAGGGCGGGCGAGAGCTTCGAAGCGTCTGAAAGTGGCGTGGCGCGCAACGGCGGCAACGCCTTCCTCTCCGGCGTGCTGGTCACGCTCGGCAATCCGAAATCGGTGCTGTTCTACATCTCGATCCTGCCGACAGTGGTCGACATCGGCGCGCTGTCCGCTTTCGACGTGCCGATCCTTCTGGCTATCACCGCTATCATTCTGGCCGCGGTGCAATTTCCCTTCGCGGTCGCCGGCGCGAAGACCCGCCGCACGTTGCAATCGCCGCGCGCCACACGCCTGTTCAACCGCGGCGCCGCGGTCTGCATGGGCGGGGCGGCGGCGACGATCGCGTTGAGGAACTGAACACGGCGATCCGACGCCCACGCGAGGAAATCTGGCGCCGCCACGGCGGGCTTTCTTCTGTATGAGGAAATTCTAATATAAAATCCGCGTCGGCAGAGTTTCGACGAGAGGGGGGCGCGCCGGATCCCGGTCCTGATGATTTACAACGGGAGGAGAAACGTGATGGCCGCCTACCTGATTGCAGATGTCGATGTCACCGACATGGCCATGTTCGACGAATACAGGCGCGAGGTGCCGGCAACCGAGGCCCGCTACGGCGGGCATTATCTGGCGCGGGGCGGCGCTACGCGGCTGCTTGAAGGCGACTGGGAGCCGCACCGCCTGGTCATAATCGAGTTTCCCGACATGGCCGCGCTCACCGCGTGGTACGACTCGCCGGAGTATGAGAGGCTGAAGCAACTCCGCTTCCGCTGCGCCCATACACGCATCATAGCCCTCGAAGGGGTGGCGCCGGCCTGACGGTTCAAGAACTGACGGGCGCCGTTCACTTGCCTTCGAAGAAACAATGGATCGCGGCGTCCAGCTTGCCGATGAGCTCGGCGTTGCGCGTGCTGCCGGCCCAGATCAGGGCGTTGAGCCGCATGTCCTTATTGAGGAAGTTCACCTTCCGGGTGGCCAGCAGATATTGCGCGACCTCGAGGTGGCGTCCCTTGATCGCCTCGATGAGCGCGCTGTTGCGTCCCGTCTTGTCGGCGAGGTTGACGTCGGCGCCATGCTCGACGAGCAGCTTGACGACGCCCAGATGCCCGTTTCTTGCGGCTTCGATGAGCGGGGTCCTGCCGTAGTAGTCGGCGCGGGCATCGATATCGATCGATGAATGCCTCACCAGCGCCTGGATACAGGCGAGATGACCCTTGGCCGCGGCCAGGCTCAAGGGCGTGCTCTTCCATTTGTTTCTGGAGTTCACGTCGATCGCCGGGTGGCCGATCAAGGTTTCGAGCACCGCGATGCGGCCGTTGTGGGCAGCGAGGTGAAGCGCCGACCAGCCGTCTTCGTCGGCCTGGTTGATGTCCGCGCCCGCCTTGAGTTCCGAGCCAAGCGCATCGGCATCGCCACTCTCCGCCGCGCTCAGCAGGCGGGACCAATTCCTGGCTTCTGCGGCTTCCACGCCTGCGGCCACTGCAATATCCCCGGGATCATGGATCGCGCCGGCCTGGCCGGCATTTCAGATGCAGCGTCTTGGCGCAGAGTTTCACACTCGCCGTCGTCGGGCAAATGGATTTCTCGCCGTTTGAACGCGTAATCTCCCCTCGAGGGGGAGATGCCCGGCAGGGCAGAGGGGTCCTAGCGCGTAGATCGCCGGCGCCCCATGCGAAAGAGAAGGGCGTTGGCGCTTCACGCGCTGCGACCCCCTCTGTAGCCTTCGGCGATATCTCCCCCTCGAGAGGGGAGATTACTCGCGCTACGCCATCTGCAGCCGCTGCCTACTCGGCTGCGGCGGGAAGGCAATCGCGATGCCGGCCGCGCCGAGCCCCACCAGCGCCGAGCCGATGAACAGCCAGGAATAGCTGGCATAGGCGTCGTAGATCATGCCGCCGGCTAACGGGCCGAACGACATGCCGAGGCTGGAGAGCATGGTGGCCGCGCCGAAGACGGTGCCGATGATGCGCGGCCCGAAATATTCGCGCGCCAGCACCGCATAGAGCGGCATGACGCCGCCATAGGTGGCGCCGAAAATGACGGCCAAAACATAGAACTGCTCGAGTTGGCCGACCGCCAGATAAGCGGCGATCACCGCGGCCTGGATGGCAAGGCCGGTGATCAGCACCGGCTTGACGCCAAGCCGGTCGCCGAGCACGCCATAGAGCAGGCGCCCGCCGAGGCCCGCGAGGCCCTCGACACTGTAGATCGAGACGGCGGCCATCGGCGCCACGCCGCAGGCTATTGCATAGCTGACCATGTGGAAGATCGGGCCTGAATGCGCGGCACAGCAGGCGAAGAAGGTCATGCCCAGCACCAGGAATTGCGGCGAACGCAGTGCCTGGCCGACGCTCATGCCGGGATCGTCGGTTGCGGGCGAGGGCATGCTGCCGTCGGATGCCGCGACCGCCGCCGGCGGCTGGCGCACCAGCAAGACCACGGGCAGCAGAAGCACCCAGGCCATGACGCCGATGTCGAACATGGCGGTGCGCCAGTCATAGGCCGAGATCAGCCAGCGCGCGAAGGGCGAAATCGTCATCGGCGCCACTCCCATCCCGGCCGAGACCAGCGACACGGCCAGGCTGCGGTTGGTGTCGAACCACGCGGTGGTGAGCGCGATCATCGGCGCGAAGAAGGCGCTGGCCGCGAGACCGACGATCACGCCGTAGCTGAGCTGGAAGACCAGCAGCGAGTTGGCGCGGCTCGCCACGACCAATGCCAGGCCGAGCAGCACCGCGCCGGCCAGAACGACCGGCCGCGCGCCGACGCGGTCATAGATCGAGCCCCAGGCAAAGCCGCCGATGCCCATCACGAGGAAGTTCAAGGTCATGGCGCTGGAAATGCCGGCGCGCGACCAGCCGGTGTCGATCGACATCGGCTCGAGAAAGATCGCCAGCGAGAACATCGCGCCGAGCGCCACACAGGTCATCAGCGCGCCAGCCGCGACGATGACCCAACGATAGGAATGGTTCATGGTTTTCTCCCATGCCGTAAGGCATCCTGTTTGATGCGGCACGGTTTTTCCAGGCTCATCGTGCCGCTTGCGTCCGAAGGACGCCGGGGGAGAAGCCGATCCTACAATCTGGTTGCATTTTTGTCCGGATTTTTTGGGGGCACCGGCGGTGCAACACAGGGATTCACGCACAGACGCTGGCGTTCCTTCACACCCCCTCTGTCCTGCCGGACATCTCCCCCGCAAGGGGGGAGATTGGCTGTCGTGCAGGCTTTCGCCAATCTTCAACGTCGGAAAGGGGGCGCCGGCGCCGGAGCTGCTGATCTCCCCCTTGCGGGGGAGATGCCCGGCAGGGCAGAGGGGGGCGCTGTCCCGCCAGCGTCTCAAACTGTCAGCAGCCTTCCACTCCCTCATTGACCGCGCACTGGCCCCATCTAGATTGAGCCGTAACAATCAGGAGGAGGCACCACCCCATGCGACTCTACCGCGGCCGGCTCATCGATCACATCCAGTTGGTGGTGCGCGACCTGAAAGCCAGCCGGCGCTTCTACGGCGCGGTGTTCGAGGTGCTGGGCATCCCGGTCGGCGGCGAGGCCGACGACTACTTCTGGGCGGACGAGCTGTTCGTCTCCAGCGCCGACAGCCGCGCGGCGCTCGGCGTGCTCACCGGCCGCCACCATCTTGCCTTCCAGGCGAAGGACCGCGCTATGGTCGATGCCCTCTATCATGCGGGGCTGGCCGCCGGCGGCAAGGACAACGGCGCGCCTGGCGAGCGCCGCTACCACCCAGGCTACTACGCCTGCTTCCTGCTCGACCCCGACGGCAACAACATCGAGGCCGTGTTCCACGGCGAGGCGAAGCGGAGCGCTGCGGCGGTGGAGATCAGTTTTTAGAGCATTTCCGCTCTCATTCCTTCACCGCGCCCGTCATCGAGGACACATAGTGCTCGACGAAGAAGGAATAGAGCACGACGACCGGCAGCGAGCCGATCAGCGCGCCTGCCATCAGCGCTCCCCATTCATAGACGTCGGAGCGGACCAGTTCGGTGAGCACGCCGACCGGCACCGTCTTCTTCTCTGACGACTGGATGAAGGTGAGCGCGTAGATGAACTCGTTCCAGGAGAGCGTGAAGGCGAAGATGCCGGCCGAGATCAGGCCCGGCACCGATAGCGGCAGCACGATCTTGGTGAGGATCTGCCAGCGGGTTGCTCCATCGATGAGCGCGCATTCCTCCAGTTCGAACGGGATCGAACGGAAATAGCCCATCAACAGCCACGTGCAGAACGGGATGAGAAAGGTCGGGTAGGTGAGGATCAGCGCAAACGGCGTGTCGTAAAGGCCGAGGTTGAACACCATCACCGACAGCGGGATGAACAGGATCGAAGGCGGCACGAGATAGGCGAGGAAGACGGCGAGGCCGACCTGGCGCGCGCCCGAGAACCGCAGCCTTTCGATCGCGTAGGCCGCAAGCACCGCGGCCGCCAGCGACAGGAAAGTGGCGGCGGTCGAGATGATCACCGTGTTGAGCAGCCAGCCCGGATAGGACGTCTCGAAGAGCAGGTAGCGTATGTGCTCCAGCGTCGGATGCACGACCCAAAACGGATTGTAGTTCACATAGTCGGTCATCTCGACATTGGGCTTAACCGCCGTGATCGTCATCCAGTAGAACGGGAACAGCAGCACGATCAGAAACACCAGCAGCGGCAGATAGACCGTCACCACCTTCCGCGGCAGGCTCTGCAGATAGCCCATGCCGCCTTCGTCGGTGTCCGGGCGCTCCACTTCCTTGATCGCGACCATGTCAGTCTCCGCCGCCTTGCTGCCACCTGCGTCGTTGCAGGCCGAAATAGCTGAACAGGATCGCCGCCAGCAGGAAGGGGATCATGGCGACGGCGATCGCCGCGCCTTCTCCGAGCTGGCCGCCGGCAATGCCGCGCTGGAACGACAATGTCGCCATCAGATGGGTGGCGTTCACCGGTCCGCCGCGGGTCAGCACGTAGATCAGCTGGAAGTCGGTGAAGGTGAACAACACCGAAAACGTCATGGTGATGGCGATGATCGGCGTCAAAAGCGGCAGCGTCACATGGCGGAACAACTGCCAGCGGCTGGCCCCGTCGAGCGTGGCGGCTTCATAGAGCGACTGCGGGATGGTCTGCAGGCCGGCAAGCAGCGTGATGGCGACGAATGGAATGCCGCGCCAGACATTGGCCGCGATGACGGAAGCGCGCGCATTGGTCGGGTCGCCGAGGAAATTGATGCGATGGTCGATCAGGCCCATCTGCTGCAGCGCCCAGGACAGGATCGAGAATTGCGAATCGTAGATCCACCAGAAGGCGATGGCCGACAGCACCGTCGGCACCACCCAGGGCAGCAGCACCACCGCGCGGAAGAACGACTTGAAGGGCAGCTTCTCGTTCAGGATGAGAGCCAGCCACAGGCCGAGCACGAACTTCAGGATCGAAGCGCTGACCGTATAGAGCAGCGTGTTGAAGACCGAGAGCCAGAATACGCCGTCGCTCCAGAGATATTCGTAATTCTCGATGCCGATATAGATGCCGGGCCGGCCGATGCGGGTGTCGGTGAAGCCGAGCCAGACGCCGAGCCCCAGCGGATAGGTGAGAAAAACCAGGAGCAGCGCCGCCGCCGGCAGCATGAAGCCGAGACCAAGCGTGTTCCGGCTCTCGGCGAGGCGCGACAGGAGCGACGGACGCCGCTGAACGGCAACGGACGGCACGGCCATGGCGCGGGCTCCTTTGGAGGTCTGGTGGAACGGTGGGTGACCGCGCTGTCGCGGCCACCCGTCTTAAGCTGTCCGACGCGATCAGACGCGGTAGTAGCGGTTGGCTCGCTTTTCGGCCTCTTCCATCGCCTCCTGCGGCGTCGCTTGGCCGGTCACTGCCTTGGCGAACATATCCACCAGAACATAGTCGGCCATGGTCGCGGCCGATGCATAGCCGAGCGGCCCGGCATAGCCGTTGGGGCGCAGCGTCGCCGAGGCCTTCGCGTAAGCGGCATTGTTCGGGTCGGCCTTCCAGACCGGATTGTTGTCGAAGGCCTTCAGCGTCTGGCAGCAATAGCCGGCCGACGACGTGACCCAGTCCGTCATCTGCGGGTCCTCGAACATGAATTGCAGGTAGGCTTTGGCGGCGTTGGGGTAGGGCGTGTAGTTGAAGATGACGGCGGTGGTCACCTGGTACAGCTCGACGGACTTCCCGACCGGACCGATCGGCATGTTGGTCGTGCGCATGTCCTTGGCGATCTCGGTCAGTTTCGGATCCTTGTCCTTGTTGACCTTGGCTGTGTTGTAGACGGAAATGCCGTTGGCGATCACGCTCACTTCGCCGGCCAGGAAGGCACGGTTGTTGTTGACGTCGAGCCAGCTTTCGGTGCCGGGAATGAAGGTCTTGTAGAGCTCTTGGGCATACTCGATCGCCTTGAGCGTCTCGGGGCTGTTGATCGTCACCTTGCCTTTCTCGTCGACCATCTGGCCGCCATGGCTCCACAGCAGCCAATGCGCGTAATTGTTGCCGTCGCCGACGCCGTGGCCATGGGTAAAGCCGGCCGGATGGCCCTTCGCCTTGAGTGCCTTGCAGAGCTCGAGGAAGCCGGCGGTGTCCTTCGGGAATTCGGCGAAGCCAGCCTCCTTCATCCAGCTTTCGCGATAGACGATGGCGTTGCCGATGGTGGCGAGCGGCAGGCCGAGGAACTTGCCCTCGCGCGTCGCATACTGCTTCGGGCCGTCGTGCCAGCCGCCATATTTCTTGCCGAGATAGTCGCCGAGTTCCGTCACGTCGAGCAGCTTGTCGGGATATTGGTGCGGGTCGTCGAACCAGACGAACATCAGGTCGGGGCCGGAGCCGACATTGGCGGCGACCGCGGCCTTCGGACGGATGTCTTCCCAGCTCTCCTTGTCGACGCGGACCTCCACGCCCGTCGCTTCGGTGAACCGCTTCGTATTTTTGAGCCACTGGTCCTCGTCGCCCTGCACGAAAGGCGACCAGCGCAGCAGCCGGAGCTTGGCGCCTTCCTCCGGCTTGTAGGTCAGGCCCTCTTGCGCGAAGGCGCTCGAGCCGACGAAACGGCTGCCCAAGGCTCCTGCGGCCGCGCCGGCGGTCGTGCGGATCACGTCGCGTCTGGTGAATTTCATGCTCGTCTCCTCCTGTTGCTTCCTCGTTGCATGGTCTATCGCGCCGCTTCGATCCGCTGGCCTGTTTCGCCGCGGAACAGATGGATGGGACCAGGCTCGACCGACAGCCGAATGGTTTCTCCCGGCGCGAAGGAATGGCGCTCGCGGAAATTAGCGACGATATCCTCGCCGCCGGCCGTCCGGCCGATAATCTGCACCTCTGAACCGGTCGGCTCGATCACCGCCACCGTGACTGGAATGCCGTCGTCGGCCAGCCGCAGATGCTCGGGCCGCACGCCGAGCACGATGGCTTCGCCGTTGCCGATCGAAGGTGGTTTCGGCAAAGGCACGGAGACGCCTCCCGCGCCCCGGAAGGACGGCGCGCCATCGTTTGCGAATGTGCCCTTGAGCAGATTCATGGCGGGCGAGCCGATGAAGCTCGCGACGAAAAGGTTGTTCGGCCGGTCGTAGAGCTCGAGCGGCGGTCCGATCTGCTCGACGACGCCGTCATGCATGACCACGATCTTGTCGGCCATGGTCATGGCCTCGATCTGGTCGTGCGTGACATAGACCGTCGTGGTCTTCAGCCGCTGGTGCAGTTCCTTGATCTCGGCCCGCATCTGAACCCTGAGCTTGGCGTCGAGGTTACTGAGCGGCTCGTCGAACAGGAACACCTGCGGATTGCGCACGATTGCCCGGCCCATGGCGACGCGCTGGCGCTGGCCGCCCGAAAGCTGGCGCGGATAGCGCGACAAAAGCGGCACCAGCCCGAGGATCTCGGCCGCCCGCTTCACGCCGGCATCGCTCTCCGCCTTGGCCACTCCCTTGAGCATGAGCGAAAACGCCATGTTCTCGGCAACCGTCATGTGCGGGTAGAGCGCGTAGTTCTGGAAGACCATGGCCACGTCGCGCTCCTTTGGCGCAACGTCGTTAACGATCCGGCTGCCGATCGAGATATGGCCGCGCGAGATTTTTTCCAGGCCGGCGATCATCCTGAGAAGGGTCGATTTCCCGCAGCCCGAGGGCCCGACCAGCGTGACGAACTCGCCGTCTTCTATGTCGACGCTGACGCCATGCAGAATCTGGGTGGCTCCGAACGATTTGTAAACATCGCCAATCGCGACAGACGCCATCGAATTCCTCCCGATGGTCCCTGCGAGGTCTCGCGGGGAGCCGTTTCCAATCAAGGTGTGGCTGAAACGGATGCCGGCAAGCATCCACCACTGGCGTCGGCGACGTTTGCCCCAGCTCCCCCCGGGTCTCGCGACAGTGAAACGGTAGCGCTACCAAATCCGCCTGTAAAGCGGCGGCGCGCGCCCTTATACTTTCGTCGTTGAGGGCTCACTTGCCAATCAGGAACGCCGCGATCAGCCTCTGCAGGTTCCCGCCCGCGCCGAACTCGACCTTGTCGAAGTCGCGGCTGGCTAGGCGCTGGGCCTTGGAAAGCTGATCGAGATATTGCGTCAGCTCGGCCCTGATCTTGGTGCAGCCGGGGTCATCGGCGACAGTGAGGCCGACGCTGAAGGCGACGATCTTGTCCACCATGTCGACGATGCCGGCGCCATGCACCTTCTCATGCGCGGCGAGCCCGGAGGCGAACGCGTCCCAGCGCGCCTGCACGGCGGGCGCAAGTTTTGCGGCGGGTTTTGGCAAAGTGTAGGTGATGGTGAGTTTTGGCCGCGCCGTCTTCAGCACGCAAGCGCCGGCCTGCGGTTGATAATCCCGCTGCCAGGTCAGCTTGAAGTTGGTGTGCGCGATGGCCCGCCGCTCATTGCCGGCCGAGTCCTTGCCGATCACCGGACCCTTTTCGCCGATCGAGACATAGAGCGCCTCCACTGTCTGGCCCGAGATGGCATAGTTCGCAATTTTCTCGACCGGCTTCCAGTCGGCGAGAGCGGGCGTGGTGAGGAGCAGGGCGGTGAGGAAGGGAATGGTTCGCTGCATGGGGACTCGGTGGGATTCCGGGCGAGGGCCTTGTGCATAGCGGCTAACAGCGGTGGGAGCAAAGAGGGGGTGCTGTCCCGCCGGCGCCCGACTTTGGTGCCCGCCCGGAACCGCCCGGCCCGCTATCCGTTTCTATGCCATCGTCCCGACCCTGGGGGAGGACAAGATGACCCGCAACGAGATCATTTCCGTGCTTGGTCCTGTTGACGAGGCCGTGATCGCCGACATCGCGCTCACCGGCGCCAGCCTCGAGGAACTGCGCGAGGCCTTCGCCTGGATCGGCGCGGACGAAGCGCTGATGAACGAGGGTCGTGCGATGCCCGGCGCGCGCGTGGCGCGGCTGATCGAGATTTTGGAGCCGCCCGAAGACGAGCCGGAGGCGCCGACGGAGTAGCGCCGCCCCTATCTCCCCACAAGGAGGGCGATAGGCGCCGGCGCCGAAGGATAGGTGTTTCTCCCCACTTGCTGCTCCCATACCTCCCGGCATAGCCTGATATGGCCTTGCGGGAGGAGGGGAGCATGGACACCAATGTCGTCATTGTCGGCGCGGGACCGGCCGGTCTGGCCGTCGGCGCTTGCCTGAAACAGGCTGGGCAGGACTTCGTCATCCTCGAAAAGGCCAGCGAGGTGGCGCCGGCCTGGCGGCGGCATTATCGCCGGCTGCATCTGCACACGGTGAAGTCGTTTTCGTCGCTGCCCTTCATGCCGTTCCCCAAAAGCCACCCCCGCTATGTGCCGCGCGAGAAGGTCGTCGCCTATCTCGATGCCTATGCCGAGCGGTTCGGCCTCGAGCCCCGTTTCGGCGTGACGGTGAAATCGATCCACCGCGAGGGCGGAAAATTCCTGGTCGACACCGATGCCGGCGAGATCCGCGCCCGCAAGATCGTGATCGCCACCGGCAACAATGCCGAGCCGATCATGCCGGGCCTTCCAGGCATCGAGGCGTTCAAGGGAGAGGTGCTGCACAGCGCCGCTTACACCGAAGCGGCACCCTATGTCGGCAAGAGCGTGCTGGTCGTGGGCATGGGCAACACGGGAGCGGAGATCGCGCTCGATCTTGCCGAGAGCGGCGCGCAGCCGACGATCTCGGTGCGCAAGGGCGTCCACATCGTGCCGCGCCAGCTCTTCGGCGTGCCGATCCAGATGGTGGGCATAGCCAGCCGGCCGATGCCGCAGGCGCTGAATGACTGGATGTTTCCAAAAATCCTGGATCTCGCGCTGGGCAGGCTGGAGAAATACGGCATCGTGCGGCCGAAGACCGGCATCCTCAAGCAGATCGACGCGGGGCGCATTCCGGTGATCGATGTCGGCACCGTGGCGGCGATCAAAGCGGGCAAGATCGGCATCGCGCCTGACATCGTGAGCTTCACGGAAGACGGCGCGAAATTCGCCGGCGGGCGGGAGAAAAACTTCGACGCGGTGATTTTCGCCACCGGTTATCGGCCAGGCTATGACGGCTTTGTGCCTGCGGAGCTGCGGCCGGGCAAGAGCGGGGTGAATGCCCGTGCCTCGGAGCTCGGCGTCTATCTCGTCGGCTTCTACAATCCGGTCACCGGCCTGCTGCGCGAGATCGGCATCGAGGCGCAGGCGGTCGCGAAGGATATTGCGGGGTGAGGCGTGGCGGAACTGCGTTCTCCCCCCTTGGGGGGCCGGCAGGCCAGAGGGGGTCGCTTCGCGTGAAGCGCCAACGCGCTCCGCGACGAGACGACGCTGGCGATTTACGTGAGGCGACCCCCCTCTGTCGCCTTCGGCGACATCTCCCCCCTCGAGGGGGAGATTAATGGCGCATAAATCGGGTGGCGCCTGTGCAACGCCCATGCGAAGCAAGCCACCTGCACGATAGAGGGACCCGCCATGCTCACGCTCTACGATTACCTGCCATCGCAAAACGCCTGGAAGGTGCGCGTCCTGCTCGGCTTGCTCGGCATCGCTTACGAAACCCACCAGGTGTCGATCTTCGAGGGCGAGAGCCACACCGAGGCATTCCTGAAGCTCAATCCGGCCGGCGCCGTTCCGGCGCTTGGCCTGGAAAATGGCGAGGCGATCGCCGAGTCCAATGCGATCCTCGTCTACCTCGCCGAGGGCTCGCCTTATCTGCCGGCGGATCGCTACCTCCGCGCCAAGGTCATGCAGTGGCTGTTCTTCGAGCAGTATCATGTCGAGCCGGTCATCGGCTCGCTGCGCTTCTGGACGCTGACCGGGCGGCTGCAGCGCAACAAGGCGCTTGCTCCCGGCAAGCGCGAGGCGGGCACCCGTGCGCTCGGCGCCCTCGAGCGCGGCTTAAAAGACACGCCCTTCCTCGTCGGCGACTCGCTCACCATAGCCGACATCGCCGTCTATGCTTATAGCCACCGCGCCGAGGATTGTGGCTTCTCGCTCGCCGACTATCCGGCGGTCAGCGCCTGGACCGGTCGGGTGAGCGAGGCGATCGGCCCCGGCTATCCAGTGCACCCCTACAGCATCGACCCGCATTCGGGCGGCTGAGCCGTGCAACCGGGATCCGGCACGGTCAATGCTTGCTCTTGCCGGAACTCGGGGCGGCGCCGCTGACCGGGATGCGCCTGGCTTTCGCCTGGGCCCGCTGGGTCTTCGGCAGGATCACCGTGAGCACGCCGTTGTGGAAGGCCGCGTTGACCCTGTCTTCCTCGACCTCCGTGCCGACCGGAATGCGCCGCTCGAAGCGCCCGTAGAAGCGCTCCGAGAATTGCCTGTCCTTGTCCTCGCTTTCCGACCGCTTCTCGCCGCGCAGCGTCAGCACGCCCTCGTCGAGCATCACTTCGATGTCCTTCTCCTCCATGCCGGGAACTTCCGCCATGACGCGGATTTCGCTGCCGGTGTCGGAGATTTCGAGGCTCGGCCATCCGGGACGCCCGCCAAAGGCGCCGCCGATCGAGGGCAGCCCGGCGCCGAAGCCGCGGAACGCATCGTCGAGCAGGCGATTCATCTCGCGGTGCAGCACCATGAACGGATCGCGATCGGCGTCGCGATAGAAGCCCGGAACCTGATTGCCTTCCCTGTTCCAGGGAATGAGATCACGAATTGCCATTTCAATGTCCTCCTTCTGGCACGCGCGATGCGGGTGCGACAGTGCCGGGCAACCTTGGCTGTGCGCTTCGCCGGACCGGTCGTTCAGCGCGCCGGCGGCGGCCGGGATGCAGCCTTGCATGTCCTGCGCTCGCACGGGATCGGCAAGTGTCGATCTGGAGGCCGGTCGGCCGAAGTCAAGACTCGCCTAGCGGGCGCGCAGGCGTTTTTTCTTCGGTGCTTTCGGGACGGCCGCCGCTTTGGAAGCCGCCCACTCCCCCGGCATGCCGGTTTCACCGCCGCCGGATGCCTGGAACGGAAGCGCGGGGAGGGCGTTTTCGTCGGAGCAATCGCAGGAAAGTGCGCTGCGGTCTTCCGTGGAATTGGGTCAATGACTGGAGCACCGGCACCGCTCCGGCCTGCTTTCCAGCAACATGAAGCAAGGAGACCGGGAAATGGTTCGCGCTCTCGCTTTCGCAATCCTCCTCACCGCCGGCTTTATCGGCCCGCCCGCCATGGCGGCGGAGGAATACTGGGTCGCCAGGGATGCCGTCTCGAAGCAATGCGAGATCGTGCCGAAGAAGCCGGACGGGACGCTCGTCGTCGATCTCGGCAAGAAGAAATACACTAGCGAGGGGGAGGCGAGGAAGGCGATGGAGGCGTTGCCGGATTGCAAGAAGAAGTGAGGTGCTGGCTGATCGGCGGGTGAGGGCGCTAGCGTTTAGACTGTGAGGTCGAGTTCCTTCGCGCCCCCCTCTGTCCCGCCAGCGTTTCAGTATTGTCCCGACCGCGGCAGCCCCTACCGATCCACCATCGACATGGTCCGCTCGTTATATCTCGGCCCCGACACCTTGTCAGGCGTCAGCGCCATGTCGAGTCCCAGCATCTCGGTGGCGTCGAGCTTGATATCCGCCGCCGCGACATTTTCCTCGAGATAAGTCCGCCGCTTGGTGCCGGGGATCGGCACGACGTCGATGCCGAATTCGGAGCCCTTGGCGGTGAGCCAGGCGATCACCACCTGGCCGGGTTTCACGCCCTTGGCGGCGGCGATGTCACGCACCGTGGCGGCCGCGGCGACATTGGCATCGAAATTCTCGCCCTGGTAGCGCGGGTCGCCGCGCCTGAAATCGCCTTCCGGATACTCTTCGGCGCGTTTGACGTCGCCGGCCAGGAAACCGCGGCCGAGTGGCGCGAACGGGACCAGGCCGATGCCGAGGTCCTTGAGCGCAGGGATGATCTCGGCTTCGAGGTTACGTTCCCACAGCGAATATTCGCTTTGCAGCGCCGAGACCGGATGCACGGCGTGCGCGCGGCGGATATTGGCGATGCCCGCCTCCGACAGGCCGAAGAAGCGCACCTTGCCTTCCTCCACCAGCTCGCCAACCGTACCCGCGACATCCTCCATCGGCACTTCGGGGTCGACGCGGTGCTGGTAGAGCAGATCGATACGGTCGGTGGCGAGCCGCGCGAGCGAGGCGTCAACCACCTCGCGGATATGCTCCGGCCGGCTGTCGCGCCCCGTTCCGTCCTGCTTGCCGTCGACGATGCGGAAGCCGAATTTTGTCGCGATCGTCACCTCATCGCGCCGGCCCTTCAGCGCGCGGCCGAGCAGTTCCTCGTTGAGGAAGGGCCCGTAGACTTCGGCCGTGTCGAGGAAGGTGCAGCCGAGCTCGATCGCCCGGTGCAAGGTGGCGATCGATTCCGCCTCGTCGGCCGGCCCGTAGGACTGGCTCATGCCCATGCAGCCGAGGCCGATGCCGAGACGACGAGCCCCTGGTTGCCGAGTTTCTGCTTGCCCAGGCTCATCTGGCTGTCTCCGGTGAGAAATTAGCGCTTGCGAAATTATAGGGCCGGGGCGGAACACGTCCAGCGCCGCGCTTCAGGCCATCGGCAGCGGCCGGCGCATGATCAGCGAGGCGTGGCCGCCGACGCCATGCGCGGCCGGCCGGCGCTCGACCACCTCGAAGCCGTGCTTGCGGTAGAAGGCAACCGCCCGGTCGTTGCCCTCGATCACCTCCAGCGCGATGCTGAGAATGCCGGCATGGGCGGCAAGCACTGCATGCAAAAGGTCGATGGCAAGGCCCCTGCCGAATTCCTGCGGCTCGATATGCAGCCGGTCGAGCATGACATCACCCTTCTCGTCCATCGCCGCCATCGCATAGCCGGCGATCGAGCCGTCGGTCCGCTCTGCGACGAACGACATCTTGTTGTCGTCGGCAAGTTCGGCCGCGAGCTTGTCGGGCGCGTGCTTCTCGTCGGAGAGCCTAGCCGTGGCGTCTTCGCCCATGATCGGCGAATAGGTACGCCGCCAGGACTGGCCGAGCAGCCGCGAGACGGCGGCCAGGTCGTTCTTCGTCATCGCCCTGATCTGAACCATCGCTATCTCCCTTGCTCGCCAGCGGCGACCTCTTGTGCCGCTTGCGCGAAGGTCTGGCAAGGCCGGCGGCCGGGTCTCCTTGAACGGGCTGACGAGGCGAAGTGTTCCGATGCTGCGGCGCACAAGTTGCGACAGCAGTGAGGGAGACATAGTCTCCGTTTCGCTGTCCCGAATAACCTCATGATTACAGCGCGTTGAAATCAAGACGGGTGCCAAAAAATTCCGGACCGGCGCCCTTGAAACCCCTTTGCGCCAGACTAGTTGCGATAGGCACGCGAGGTCCGGCTGCAGACCCTCGCGGAGGGAGGGATTCATGGCTGCCAAGGAAGTGAAATTCCACACCGAAGCTCGCGACAAGATGCTGCGTGGCGTCGATATACTGGCCGACGCGGTTAAGGTGACGCTCGGCCCCAAGGGTCGCAACGTCGTCATCGAGAAGTCGTTTGGCGCGCCGCGCATTACCAAGGACGGCGTGACCGTGGCGAAGGAAATCGAACTGGTCGACAAATTCGAGAATATGGGCGCGCAGATGGTGCGCGAGGTGGCCTCAAAGACCAGCGACATCGCCGGAGACGGAACCACCACCGCCACGGTGCTCGCCCAGACGATCGTCAGGGAAGGGGCGAAGGCCGTTGCCGCCGGCATGAACCCGATGGATTTGAAGCGCGGCATCGACAGGGCCGTGGAAGTGATCGTCGCCGAGCTCAAGGCCAATGCCCGCAAGGTGACCCGCAACGACGAGATCGCCCAGGTCGGCACCATCTCGGCCAATGGCGACGCCGAGATCGGCCGCTTCCTGGCCGAAGCGATGCAGAGGGTTGGCAATGAAGGCGTAATCACTGTCGAGGAGGCCAAGACCGCCGAGACCGAGCTCGAGGTGGTCGAGGGCATGCAGTTCGACCGCGGCTATCTCAGCCCTTACTTCATTACCAACCAGGACAAGATGCGCGCCGATCTCGATGAGCCCTATCTGCTGATCCATGAGAAGAAGCTGTCCAACCTGCAGGCGCTGCTGCCGATCCTGGAGGCGGTGGTGCAGTCGGCGAAGCCGCTTCTGATCATCGCCGAGGACGTCGAAGGCGAAGCGCTGGCGACGCTGGTCGTCAACAAGCTGCGTGGCGGCCTTAGGGTCGCCGCCGTCAAGGCGCCGGGCTTCGGCGATCGCCGCAAGTCGATGCTGGAGGACATCGCCATCCTCACCGGCGGCCAGGTCATCTCCGAGGATCTCGGCATCAAGCTGGAGAATGTCACGCTGGACATGCTCGGCCGCGCCCGGCGGATCACTGTCGAGAAGGAGAGCACTACCATCGTCGACGGCGCCGGGGCCAAGCCCGAGATCGAGGGCCGCGTCGCCCAGATCAGGCAGCAAATCGACGAAACCACTTCCGACTACGATCGCGAGAAACTGCAGGAAAGGCTGGCCAAGCTCGCGGGCGGCGTCGCTGTCATCCGCGTCGGCGGCTCGACCGAGGTCGAGGTCCGGGAGCGCAAGGATCGTGTCGACGATGCGCTGCACGCCACCCGCGCCGCGGTAGAGGAGGGCATCCTGCCCGGCGGCGGCGTGGCGCTGCTGAGAGCCGCAAAGGCGCTCGACGCGGCAGCCGTCGACAACCCTGACCAGAAAACCGGCGTCGAGATCGTGCGCCGTGCGCTGGAAACGCCGGTACGCCAGATCGCCGAGAACGCGGGCGCCGAAGGCTCGATCATCGTCGGCAGGCTGCGCGAGAACGGGCAATTCTCTTTCGGCTGGAACGCACAGACCGGCGGCTATGGCGACCTCTACGGCCAAGGTGTGATCGACCCGGCCAAGGTGGTGCGCACCGCCCTGCAGGACGCCGCCTCCATCGCCGGGCTGTTGGTCACCACCGAGGCGATGGTGGCGGAAAAACCGAGGAAGGAGGCCGGTCCCGCGACGCCTCCGGGGGCGGGAATGGACTATTAGAGCAGCGGTGACAGCTAATCTCCCCCTTGTGGGGGAGATCAGCGCTCCAGCTGCGCCAAATTGACTCACTCGCCGCTCTCCGCCATCCTAATAAGCGCCGCCCTTGAGCGGCAGCCTGTACAGAGTGAGGCCATGGCCAGTCCCGTCGCCAGAGAAAATTCCCGCCGCGCCGCGGTGAAGAAGGCGCTCGACCGCCACAAGATCTATGTCTCCGCGCAGAGCTTTTCCGGCGGCACCTATCAGGCGCGCGTGCTGGTTGACGGCGAGGCCTATTGGGTCGACGAGTTCCGGCTGAGCCAGCTGAGGCAAGGGTTGACGCCGGCCGAGCTGGAATTGACGCCGGCTACCGACGATTGAGCGTGATTTTCGTTCTTCCGCATCGCTGCTCCTTAGGAAAATCCGAAATGCTGGCGGGACAGTCCCCCCTCTGTCCTGCCGGACATCTCCCCCTCAAGGGGGGAGATCAGATGCTGCCGCTGCTTTCGCCAACCTCGGACGTTTTAAGGGGAGTGTCGGCGTTCGAACTGCCAATCTCCCCCCTAGAGGGGGAGATGTCCGGCAGGACAGAGGGGGGCGCGAAGGAACGCAGCCTCTGCGATTGTCTGCTTTGCGCTTTGGCATCTAACCCATGCCCTCGAAACTCAAACCCTACCGCGCCAAGCGCGAATTCAGCCGCACGCCCGAGCCAGCGGGCGGATCGGCAGGTGAGGGCGGCAACCGCTTCGTCGTGCACAAGCATCACGCCACTGCCGACCACTACGACTTGCGCCTCGAAGTCGGCGGCGTGCTGAAAAGCTGGGCTGTCCCCCGCGGCCCCTCGCTCAACCCCGCCGACAAGCGCCTCGCCGTCGAGACCGAGGACCACCCCATCGAATACATCGACTTCGAGGGCGTCATTCCCGAGGGCGAGTATGGCGGCGGGCCGATGATCGTCTGGGACACCGGCACGTGGGCGCCGATGGAGGATGTCGAAAAGAGTCTCAGGACGGGCGCCTTCAAGTTCCGGCTGGCCGGCCAGAAGCTTAACGGCGGCTGGATGCTGACCAGGCTGAAGCCGAAACCCGGCGAGGACGAGAACAAGAAGAACTGGCTGCTCTTCAAGGAGCGCGACCTCGCTTCCGACACCAAGCTCGACATCCTCGAAGCGCGGCCGGAAAGCGTGAAGTCGGGCCGCCGCATCGAGGAACTGGTGGCGCCGCCGAGCAGGCCGGAGCGCCTGCCGCCCAAGCCAGGCTCTTTGAAGCCCGGCGCGCTGCCGGGCGCGGTGAAGGGCGAGCCGCCAAGCCGGATAGAGCCGCAGCTTGCAACGCAGGTGACGGAGCCGCCCGGTGGGCCGATCGAGAACACCGGCACGCTCTGGCTGCACGAGATAAAATTCGACGGCTATCGCACCATGGCGCATGTGGTGGACGGTGAGGTGCGGCTGATCACCCGCGGCGGCATCGACTGGACCAAGCGCTATGGCGATCTTCCGCAAGCTTTCGCGCGCTTGCCGGTCAGCCAGGCGATCATCGACGGCGAGATCATGGTGCTCGACGACAAGGGCATCTCCCGCTTCGCGCTGCTGCAGGACGCGCTCGCCGAAGGCGCCGGCTCGAAGCTGCATTTCTATGCCTTTGACCTGTTGCATCTCGACGGTTGGGATTTGCGCAAGGCGCCGCTGCAAAAGCGTAAGGCGCTGCTTGCCGAGCTGCTCGCCGGTCAGGCCGCCAATTCCGCCATCCAGTACAGCGACCATGTCGAGGGCGATGGGCGCGGCCTCTACGACCAGGCGACGGAACTGGGGCTCGAAGGCGTCGTCTCGAAGCGCGCCGACGCCATCTACCAGAGCGGCCGCACCAAGAGCTGGACCAAGGCAAAGGCGCTCAAGACGGACGATTTCGTCATCGCCGGCTACACCGTTTCCGACAGGGCGGAAGGGCTGGCGGCGCTCGGCATGGCCGAGTTCGAGGACGGCGAACTGCACTATCGCGGCAAGGTCGGCACCGGCTTCGATGCCGGGATGGCGGCGGACCTGCTCGAGAGACTGGAGCGGCTGACGGCAGGCGCCACGCCGCCCGAAGGCGTGCCGCGCGAGGTGATGCGCGAGATGCACTGGGTGAAGCCTCTGCTCTCGGCCCGCATCCATTACTCGAACCGCACCGGCGACAATGCGATCCGCCATGGCGTCTTTCGTGGCCTGCGCGATGTCGGCGGCCTGACCACGCCGGTGCCGGTCAAGCGCAAGCGGCTGATCGCCGAATCCGACCTCGCCACCATCTGGGTCACCAATCCGGAGCGGCGCCTGTTCGGCAAGACCGGGCCGACCAAGCTCGACATCGCCGTCTATTACGCGCTGGTCGGCGATTTCATGCTGCCGCATATCATCGGCCGCCCGGTGTCGCTGGTGCGCTGCCCGACGGGCAAGCCGCAGGACTGTTTCTTCCAGCGCCACGCCTTCACAGGCATGCCGCCTTCGGTCGTCACGTTCGAGGCCACCAACTCCGAAGGCGAAACCAAATCCTACCTCTCGGTCGAGGGAGCAAAAGGCTATCTGGCGCTGGCGCAATTCGGCGTCGTGGAATTCCACACCTGGGGCACGCATCGCACGAAACTCGACAAGCCGGACCAGATGGTCTTCGACCTCGACCCCGGCGAGGGGATTTCGTGGCGCGAGGTGGTGGAGGCGGCCGTCCACATAAAGGGCGGGCTCGAAGGCCTCGGGCTGGTGCCGTTCGCGAAAACCTCCGGCGGCAAGGGCATCCACATCACGGTTCCGGTGACGCGCAAGCAGAACTGGAAGAAACTGCACCAGGCGAGCAGCGCCATTTCGACTTTCCTCGCTTCGACCGCGCCCGACACCTTCACCACGACGATGGGCAAGGAGAACCGCAAGAAGCGCATCTTCATCGACTTCCACCGCAACGCCCGCGGCCACACCTCCGCCGCGCCTTATTCGCTGCGCGCCCGCACCAACCTGCCGGCCTCGACCCCGGTGAGCTGGGCGGATCTGGAGACGATCGACGCGCCGGAGGATCTGAACTACGCCTCGCTGCCGGGATTGCTGGAGACGTCGGGCGATCCATGGGCGGAGATCGACGAGGCGGCGAGGGATTTGCCGGTGTTTGAGGGGAGCGGTAGCCCCTCGGCGTCGTCATTCTAGGGCGGAGCAAGGAGCGAAGCGACGCGCGCAGACCCTAGAATCCATGCCGTCACGCCCGAGCGCCGCAACGGTGCAGAACGTTCACCAGCCAATCCCGCGAAAGAGCTCGAACCATTCCGGATTGGTCTTCTCGATCAATTCAATCTTCCATTGGCGTGGCCAGCGCTTCAATGACGTCTCACGCTGGATGGCGTCGGTGATGTCGAAATACTCCTCGTACCAGACCAAGCGCTGTACGCCGTAGCGGCTGGTGAAGCTGGAGCCTTGGCCGGTCTTGTGCTCGGGCATTCGACGGGCAAGGTCGCTGGTGACGCCGATGTATATCGTGCCGCCTTTCTGGCTTGCGGTCATGTAGACGTAGCCTGTCATGCTGCGATCTTAGCTGGCACTGTCGCCAGCCGCTATTCTGAACCGTTGCATTCTTCGGCCGAGGTAACGGCATGGATTCTAAGGTCTGCGCGCGTCGCTTCGCTCCTTGCTCCGCCCTAGAATGACGAAGTGTCGAGGCCTCCTGCCAATCGCCGGCATCTCGACCCACCTCCATCGACGCTCGCTACAATTTGAACTATCCTCCGGTCTGCCCCGAAAACACTTCGCTAGGGTTTTGCTCGTAAGCTCAGGGGTCGGTGTAGGATTTCCACGGCGCCAACCGTCCTTCGGACGAAGCGCTGCAGAGAGCATGATCCCACAAAGTGGGAACCGGTTTTTGGAGGAGATCATGCTCAAGCTAGAATGTCAGTGCATGGCCGCGTAGGAGTTCATCATGGCGCCCAGGGCAAGTTGGAAAGGTTACCTCAAGCTCAGCCTCGTCAGCTGTCCGGTCCGGCTTTATCCGGCCACCAGCGCGAGCGAACGCATCTCGTTCAACCAGTTGCACAAGAAGACCCACAACCGCATCAACATGAAGCCGGTCGACCCTGAGCTCGGCCTTGTCGAGCGCTCGGACCTGGTCAAAGGCTACGAATACGAGGACAAGCAGTACATCATCATCGATGACAGCGACCTCGAAGCGGTCCGGATCGAATCCAACCACACGATGAACATCGAGGCTTTCGTTGATGAGAGCGAGGTCGATGTCATCTATCAGGACTCGCCCTATTATCTCGCGCCCGACGGGGCCATGGCGGAGGAGACCTTCGTGGTGCTGCGCGAGGCGATGCGCAAGTCCGGCAAGCTGGCGATCGCGCGCCTTGTGCTCTCCAGCCGCGAGCGCGTGGTGACGATCGGCGCGCGCGAGAACGGCATGTTCGTCTGTACCTTGAGGAATCCCAACGAAGTGCGTGGCACGGCTGAATATTTCGGCAACATCCCGGCCGGCAAGCCGGACCCTGAAATGCTCGACCTCGCCCAGGCGCTGATCAAGCAGAAGGAAACCCACTTCGATCCGAAGAATTACGAGGATCGCTACGAAGTGGCGCTGATGGCGATGATCCGCGAGAAGCTCAAGGGCCATAAGCCGATCATTGCGGCGGCACCGGAGCGCGGCAACGTCATCAACCTGATGGATGCGCTGAAGGCCAGCCTGTCGCAGCAGGCGAAGCCCCCGGCCAAGTCGAAGAGCAAGGCCGACGAGGCGCCGGCCAAGCCCGCCAAGAAGGCGGCCGCCGGCGGCGGCGCGCCTGAGAACCCGCTGAAGGCGAACCTGCTGAAGGCCGTCGGCAAGAGCAAGAAGTGACCGGAGGGCCGGTGATCCTCCCCGGCGCCGTCTTCGGCGTCGTCGGCGCGCTGGCCGCCTTCCCATTGCGCCTCGCCGCGCGCGAGGTCGAGCGCCGCCATGCGGAGCTGAGGCGCGGCGTCACCCGCCGCACCACGCATGTCCTGTTCGGCCGAGCGCTTCTCGCCAGGGCGGCGCTGGCGAAAGCCGGCGATGCCGAGATCGAGCGCCGCGCGAAGGCCGAGCGCGAGGCCGGGCGCCAGCTCGTCAGCGAGAACGGTTTTTTGCGCCTGCTCGGGTTGATGAAGGCGCCCGACGCCTCGTCGCTGTCCAGGCAATCGCTGATCGACCAGTCGCGGCTTGCCGGTGAGGATCTCGATATGCTGTCGCTGTTCGACGCTTTCGAGCACGACTCCGAACCCTATTCTTTTCGCGACCTGATCCTGGCCAGGAAATATGCCGGGCTGATCGCCAGCGGCGCCGCCTGGGGCGCAATCGCGCGCTCGGTGCATCGCTCCGGCCCGGTCGCCTCGCTCACAGCCAAGTCGCTCAACCTCGGTTCGCAGCATGGCCGGCCGGACGCGATCTATCTCGACGAAGGCAGGAGCGAGCTCGACGGCCAGCTGCTGTTCGATCTCGGCTCGCCAAATTCAGGAATGTTTGGAGACGACACGCTTGAGGAGTTGTTCGCCGAGGCGGAAGCCGTGGAAGAGGAGGGGCGCCACGACGACGCGGCCGCGCTCTACCAGCGCTGCCTGGCTATCGACCCGAAGGACGCGATCGCCGCCTTCAACCGCGCCAACTGCCTGCGCGGCGCCGGCCGCGTGGCGGAAGCCGCGCATGATTATGCCCGTGCGATAAAGCTCGATCCGGGCTTCGTCGAAGCCTGGTTCAACCTCGCCGGGCTGATGAGCGACGAGGGCAAGGTTGCTTCGGCAAGGCGCCATCTACAGAGGGCGATCGCGCTGGACAAAGCCTACGCCGATCCGGTGTTCAACCTCGCCCGGCTGGAATTCGATGCCGGCAATCTGGCGGAGGCGCGCCGGTTGTGGGTGCGCTATCTGGAACTCGATGCTGAGTCCGAATGGTCGCGGATTGCACAGAAGGGGGTACAATTCGTGGATCTGCACATGGCAAGAGAGCGAGATGTTCGCGCTTGAACATCCCCCTCTGTCCGGGAGGACAGAGGGGGTGTGACGGGACTCGGCCTCTGCAAGAAGGCCACCCCATGACCCGCTTCCTCTTCGACGGCCCCGACACCGCCCCCGTCACCATCCTTCTCGCCCACGGCGCGGGCGCGCCGATGGACTCGGCCTCGATGGCCGCCACGGCAAAAGCACTCGCCGCGGCCGGCTTCCGCGTCGCGCGCTTCGAGTTCCACTACATGGCCGCGCGCCGCTACGGCCACCGCAAGCCGCCGCCTCGTGCCGAGTCGGTGAACCCGGAATACATCAAGGCGATCGCCGATCTCCGGGCCAAGGGCGTGACCGGCAAGCTGATCATCGGCGGCAAGTCGATGGGCGGGCGCGTCGCCTCCATGGTCGCCGACGAGATGTTTGCGAAAGGCGAGATCGCCGGGCTGGTCTGCCTCGGCTATCCGTTCCATCCGCCGGCCAAGCCCGAGCAGCTCCGGACAAAACATCTCGCCGACTTGAAGACGCCGACGCTGATCTTCCAGGGCACGCGCGACGAGTTCGGCACCAAGGACGAGGTCGCGACCTACGGGCTTTCCGCGGCAATAGAGGTGGTCTGGCTGGAGGACGGCGACCACGATCTGAAACCGCGCAAGGCGATTTCGGGGTTTTCGACGGCGGATCATTTGAAGATGGTGGCGGAGACGATAAAGGCCAGGCTGGCGCCATCGACTTCGTCATCCTAGGGCGGAGCAAGGAGCGAAGCGACGCGCGCAGACCCTAGGATCCATTCCGTGAGATTAAGGCGTTGCAACGGAGCAGAATTCTGCCCCGCCGTGTACCACGACAAGCGTCACGGCATGGATCCTCGGGTCAAGCCGAGGATGACGAAGAGAAAGGCGTCTCCCCGCACTCCAGATGAAACTAGCCACCTTCAACATCAACAACATCAACAGCCGGCTGGAAAACCTGCTCGCCTGGCTTGCGCGCGCCAAGCCCGACGTCGTCTGCCTGCAGGAACTGAAGGCGCGCGACACGCAGTTTCCGCTGACCCGGCTCGCCAAGGCCGGGTACGGCGCGGTGTGGAAGGGCGAGGCGACCTGGAACGGCGTCGCAATCCTCGCGCGCGGCGCCGAGCCGGTGCTGACCCGCGACGCGCTGCCCGGTGACGATGCCGACCGCCAGGCGCGCTACATCGAGGCAGCGGTCGATGGCATCGTCATTGCCTGTCTCTATGCGCCGAACGGCAATCCGCAGCCGGGGCCGAAATTTGCCTACAAGCTCGCCTGGCACGAGCGCTTCGCGGCGCATGCGGGCGAGTTGCTTGACACCGGGCTGCCGGTGGTGCTGGCCGGCGACTACAACATCGTGCCCGAGCCGCGCGACATCTACCCCACCCGCTCCTATGACGAAAACGCTCTGGTGCAGCCTGAAAGCCGCGCCGCCTTCGCCGCGCTGATCGAGCAGGGCTGGACCGACGCGCTGCGAAAAGTCTTCCCGAAAGAGGAGAAGCTTTACACCTTCTGGGATTATCGCCGGAACCGCTGGCCGCGCGACGCGGGGTTACGACTCGACCACATCCTGTTGTCGAAGAAACTGGCGCGCAAGCTGAACGGAGCGGGCATCGACCGCGAGGTGCGGGGAGGGGACAATCCCAGCGACCACGCGCCGGTGTGGGTGGAGCTGGGGTGAGGGGCCTCTGGAAAACTCCAGGCTTTGTGTTCCTTCGCCCCCCTCTGTCCTGCCGGACATCTCCCCCTCGAGGGGGGAGATCGGATGTCACGCCGGCTTTCGCCAATCGCCAGCGTTGCAGAAAGGGCGCCGTCGCCGAAGCTGCCAATCTCCCCCCCAAAGTGGGGGAGGTGTCCGGCAGGACAGAGGGGGCGCTGTCCGCCGGCGTCTCCACGTTTGATGTCAGCATCTCGCAAGTAATGGCTGTGCAGCAACGACGTCTCACGCTAGCTTTTGCAGGACTTGGAGGGGGCTCGGACTTTATGCTTTTCATCTTGGATATTTTTCTCAAGCCATCGCTCGCCCATCATCATGGCTGACAACGCCCTCGTTCTCTTCATTTCCGCCCTCGTTCTCGCCGGCGCCGTCGCCCTCATCGTTCTGGCATTGCGCTGGCGGCGCAAGCGCCGCAGGGCGCGCGGCAACCCCGACCCAAGCCGCGACTATGCGCCTCACAGTGCCTGGGGCCCGACATCCGGCAAGCTGAATTTCTCGTCCTTCGTCTTCATGGATGTCGATCGCGACGGGACCTATGGCCAGGCTGACCGCCCGATGGCCGGCATCGCGGTGCGGCTGTTCGACGGAGAGGGCCGCTTCCTAGCCCTGTCGCGGACCAATCCTGCCGGCTTTGCCAATTTTCCGATGTCGTCGAAGCGGCGCAGCGCGGCGATCCGCGCGCCCGGCACCTACCGCTTTTCTGTCTCGGTGCCGCCGGGCTGGCGCGCCAGCGGCGCCAACGAGAACCAGCTTGTGCGTCTGGCGGACGCGCCCGGCTCGCTCGTCGGGCTGGCCGGGGAGGGCCTGCCAAGGCCGGTCGGCCTCGCGCCGTTGCGCACGGTGAACGGCAGGATGCCCGTTGGGGCGGTAGCTACGCTGTCGGTGATGGGCAGGGGCAAGGTGCTCGAAAGCCACGCGCTCGGTCCGGCAGCCGCTTTCCGCTTCCCTGTTTCCGGCGAGGCCGATCAAGTTGCGATAGCCGGCGGCGGGCTCGACCGGCGCCTCGCGCTGTCGGCCTATCCGGCCGAACTTGGCCTGCTTGCGCCCGGCGCGCTCGGGGCCGATGCGGCGCTCATCACCATCGGCTTCGACGATGTCACCACGCGCGGCCTGTGCAAGATCCCGTCGGGCCATGCCGGGCTCGACTGGTACAATCTCAACGCCATGGCGCGCGATCACACCAAGAACAGCGAGGGCTATGTCAACGGCAACGTCTCGGGCGCCTACATTGCCTATACCAGCAGCGGCCATCCGGCGGAGTTCGCTCGCGCCGCGCCCTTCGGCTTCGATTCGGTGATGCTGACTGCGGCCTGGCTGGGTTCAGAAGGTGAGACCGCACTGGTCGAAAGCTGGCTGGGGGACGAACCGGTCGCGCGCGATGAGATCACGCTGTCGGCGCTGGCGCCGGTTCACTACGCGCCGATGTTGAAGGCGGTGACGCGTGTGCGCCTGTCGACGAAGCATCACTGGCAGATGGTGCTGGACGATCTGGTGCTGGCGCTCTGATGCGTGTGGGCCACGCGCGGCCTTGCCTGAATGCAACGCGCTTTCGTGCTAAGGCGTGTTGAGATTCAGGTGATGCCGACCTGCAAATGCCGGTTTCCTGCGCTTCCGGCCTTCGCCGGCCGAAGCGCTCATGAGTGGCGTGGCAGTTAAATTAAGGCTACGGCCGGCGTAGGCCGGTGCTCACGTACTTCAAGTACGCTCCGCGCCGGTTCTCCGAAACCACCATTTTCGGCTCGGCCTGACCTGAATCTCAACACGCCCTAGAGCGTAACGAGGGAGCCGCCGCCATTGGCCGTGACCGCCGAAAGCCTGCCCTTCTTTACCAGCGCGGGCTTCTCATAGATTTTCTTCATGGCGCGTCTCCCGGATTCCCCGAATCGAGACAAGCCAACAAGCAGCCTAGACAATATAGGCCGTGTCGCTTGTCATCAAAACTATGGACCAGCCTTGGCGGCACTGCCACCAGACGGTTCTAACTGTTCCGATCAGCCCGGCGGCGGGAGGATGATAACGGAGCCGCCGTTAACGACCGCCGTTACCGCCGAGAGCTTGTCCTTCTTGACCAAGGCCGGCTTTTCATAGGCTTTCTTCATGATTGAGATTCCCCCGATAGAATCCTCTATGAACAACGTTTTCAAAATCTCCGCGGTTCGGCTCAGCCCGGAATCACGGGGCCAGAGGCGGCGCCGTTGTCTGCCGTGACAGCCGAAAGCTTGCCTTTGCGGACAAAAGTAGGCTTCTCGTAAATCTTCTTCATGCTATAGCCCTCCTGAAAAATCCCGCCGGATAATGTCATATGGGCGTTTGCTGTCAACTAACGCGGGTGGTCGAGCGTTTTATTCTTGGGGAGTGTGGCTTTCTGCTCACGGGTCGTCGCTTAATGGAGCGAGAGACGTCTGCGCGTCCGGCTTAGGCGGCGGGATATTTGTCCACTGGCCGAGTAAACCCGAAATCCGGCAGCCGGCTGGAACGAAGAAGACATACGCATTTATCTTTCCTCGTGTGATGGCTTGCACTTAGCCTTGGAAAGAAGCTCGGCTAGGATGGCTGATGCGCCTTCCGCCATTGTGTGGGGAAGGCGCGGGGGGCGCCGACGGCAAGCTTCTCACCGGCGGCATCGACCGCACCATCCGCGACTGGCCGGCGGCAGGTGGAGAGGGAGTGGTGCTGTTCGCGGGGCGCCGGAGTAAAAAAGGGAGAGGTCCACACCGCGGATATTCCAGAACAGCGCGGCTTGCGCTAATGATTACTTGTGGGCTGCAAATGGGTGGGGGACCGTGAGCAATAACGATTGGCCGATTGAAACGGACACAACTGTTTTCTACCCGCCTGCGCGGCGTCGCCGAAGAGTCTTTCCTATCATCCTGATATCGCTGACAGCCTTCGTGCTGTTTTGGCCGGCGCGAAACTACTACGTGCAATGGTCGGCCATAAGGAAAATGCAAGCTGCTGCCCTGGCCAAGGATTATGCCGAAGAGTTCCATCAGTTGACGGTGCTGGCGAACATGGGCAACCGGGATTCGCAGGGCTATCTCGGCGCGATGTACTGGCGCGGCGAAGGAACCGCACAGAACGATGAGCAGGCAGTCTTCTGGTGGCGTAAGTCCGCGGACGGTGGAAATGCGGAGGCCGAAGCCGCCCTTAGTCAGGCTTATTCTCTTGGGCGCGGTGTCGCGAAGGACGACCAGCTCGCCGTCACCTTGGCGCGAAAGGCGGCGGATAAGGACAACGCAAATGGTCAGTACCAGCTAGCTGTCCTGTACTCACAAGGCCACGGACGGAGCAAGAGTGACGAGCAGGCACTCTACTGGTGGCACAAGGCTGCTGATGTGGGAAGTGTCGAGGCCGCGTACAGTCTTGGCCAGGCTTACTTTAATGGCCTGGGTGTCAAGAAAGACGACAAAATGGGAGTGACGTGGACTCGAAGGGCGGCCGACAATGGAAATGCAGAAGCCGCCTACGTCCTCAGCAAGGCCTACAAGTTCGGTCTAGGTGTCGATAAGGACAGCCAGCTCGCAGCGACATGGGCGCGCAAGGCTGCGGATCAGGGAAACGCCGACGGCCAATACATGCTCGGCGTTCTCTACCACCTGGGCGAGGGGCTGGCGCAGGACGAGAAGCTGGCGTTTCAATGGTGGATGAAGGCTGCTGCTGGTGGTGTCGTGCAGGCGCAATACAGTGTCGGCACCGCGTATGCCACTGGAAAGGGCGTCGGCAAGGATAATGCCCAGGCATTTCTTTGGACGAGCAGGGCGGCCAACCAGGGTGACGCCTTAGCACAATCAAGCCTGGGTACGATGTACTGGCTTGGTATGGGCGTGCGGCAGGATGATGTTCAAGCCGTTGCCTGGTGGCGCAAAGCTTCGGAGCAAGGCAACGCCGAGGCACAGTTGTCGCTGGGGAATGCGTACTTGAAGGGCAGGGGTGTTGCCCAGAGCCGCCGGGATGGTGCAGTCTGGTGGCTCAAAGCCGCGGACGCAGGCAGCGCGGACGCTCAAGGTCAACTCGGCATTCTGTACCACCAAGGCCTCGGCGTTGCTCGGGACGACCGGTTGGCGGTCAAATGGTGGACGAAGGCTGCGGCCAGCGGTGTTGCGGTGGCACAGTACAGTCTCGCAAACGCGTATCGCACGGGAAATGGCGTTGCCAGGGACGACGCCCAGGCATTCTACTGGATGAACAAGGCAGCGGATCAAGGCACCCCCCTGGCGCAATCCGCGCTCGGCGGGATGTATGCCGTCGGCGCGGGTGTTCCGCAGGACTACGCTCAAGCCGCGATCTGGTGGCGCAAGGGTGCCGAGGCAGGAAATGCCGAAGCCGGCTATAATCTTGGTCGGGCCTATTTGCTCGGCGAAGGAATCGAGCAGGACGACGGGTTGGCCGCCAAATGGACGCAAATGGCCGCCGACGGAGGCAATGCCGATGCCCAGTACCAGCTAGGCATTCTGTACCATGAAGGTCGCGGATTTGCCCGGGATGGCGGATTGGCCTTCCAGTGGTGGATGAAAGCTGCGGTCAACGGGCATGCCGTCGCGCAATACAATATCGGCACAATGTATGGATTGGGACAGGGCGTCAAACAGGACGACGCCCAGGCACTCGCCTGGTTGAGCAAGGCTGCTGAGCAAGGCAACGCAATGGCCGAGGAGGCGGTCGGGAACGCCTATTCCACGGGTACCGGTGTCTCGGAGAGCAAGGCGAATGCAATTGCGTGGTGGCTCAAGGCCGCACGGCAGGGAAATCTAAATTCGAAGCTCAGCCTGGCTTACGCATATGCAAACGGCGTAGGCGTCGCCAGGGACGACAAGGCCGCTGAGACCTGGTGGCTTGAGGCAGCCCAGGCTGGCAATGTCGATGCCGAGTTCAGCCTTGGTACGCTCTACTTTCGGGGGATTGACGGCAAGCCGAACTACCCGGAAGCAACCAAGTGGTTCCTCAAGGCGGCCGAGCACGGCAACACGCAGGCCAAGACCTATATCGAGCTCATGAAGGAAAACGGTCAGTTTGATAGCAAAACGCTGTGAGCTGAGATGCCTGCAATTGACAACTGGTAAGAGCGGCTGAGCGCGTAATCTCCCTCAATGGGCCCCACAAGGAGGGATCAGCAGCGTTGGCGGCGCCACCATTCCTGCAACGCCGGCGATTGGCGAAAGCTAGCGCGCCAGCCAAGCTCCCCCCTTGCGGGGGAGATTCCGGCAGGGCAGAGGGGGTGTGACGGAAACGCGGCCTTCAGGCCACGTTGCGGACGCAGGACGACTGGCAAGGATTTCGCGCAAACTATGAATATCGTCGAAGCCTCGATCGCCGACCTGCGCAATGCGCTGGAGCAAGGCACCGTCACCAGCGTCGATCTCACCGGCGCTTACTTGACGCGCATCGCTCACTACGACCGCCACAGCATCGCGCTCAACGCCGTGCCCATCCTCAATCCCAAGATGTTCGAGGAAGCGGCCGCCTCCGACCGGCGCCGGCGCGCGGGCAAAACCTTCGGCCCGCTCGACGGCATCCCTTACACCGCCAAGGACAGCTACAAGGCGAAGGGCCTGACGGTGGCCGCCGGTTCGCCGGCCTTCGAGCATCTCGTCGCCACCGAGGACGCCTTCACCATCGAACGGCTCAAAGCCGCCGGCGCGGTGCTGATCGGCCTCACCAACATGCCGCCCATGGCCAATGGCGGCATGCAGCGCGGCGTCTATGGCCGGGCCGAGAGCCCCTATAACAGGGATTACCTCACCGCTGCCTTCGCCTCCGGCTCTTCCAACGGCTCGGGCACGGCGACCGCGGCCAGCTTCGCTGCCTTCGGGCTTGGCGAGGAGACCTGGTCGTCGGGCCGCGCGCCGGCCTCCAACAATGCGCTCGTCGCCTACACGCCCTCGCGCGGCGTGATCTCGGTGCGCGGCAACTGGCCGTTGGTGCCGACCATGGATGTGGTGGTGCCGCATACGCGCACCGTCCCCGACATGCTGGAACTGCTCGACGTGATCGTCGCCGACGATCAGGACACGCGCGGCGATTTCTGGCGCGTGCAGCCTTGGGTGTCGATCCCGAAAGCGTCCGAAATCAGGCCGGCAAGCTATACCGGGCTGGCGTTGCAAGGCGCGCTCAAGGGCAGGCGACTCGGCGTGCCGAAAATGTATATCGGCAAGGATGAAGGCGCCGACCGTCCGATCGAGACCCGCGCCTCGGTGCTGGAGCTCTGGCGGCAGGCGGCGCGCGACCTGGAAGCGCTCGGCGCCGAGGTGGTCGAGGTCGATTTTCCCGTCGTCTCGAACTATGAGCGCGACCGTCCGGGTGCGCTATCGATGGTCGATCACGGCCTGGTGCCGAACGAATTTGCAAGCCGCGAGATTTGGGACCTCTCCATCTGGTCGTGGGACGATTTTCTGCGCGCGAACGCCGATCCGACGCTCCCCGATCTCGCCTCGACCGACGGCCCGAAGATTTTCCCGCGGCCGCCGGGCGCGCTGCCCGACCGCTATGGCGAGGACGGCTTCGACCCTGCCGAATATGTCGAGCGGGCCAGGCAAGGCGTGGCGCCGCTCGAGGACATCCCCACCATCGAGGCCGGGCTGAAGGGGCTTGAGGCAACGCGCCGCGTCGATTTCGAGGACTGGCTGCAGGCGAACCGGCTCGATGCCGTTGTGCTGCCGGCCGTCGCCGATGTCGGCCCGGCCGATGCCGACGTCAACGAGGCCTCCGCCGAACTCGCCTGGCGCAACGGCACCTGGGTCGCCAACGGCAATCTGGTCTGGCGTCATCTCGGCATCCCGACGGTGACGGTGCCGATGGGCACCATGGCCGATATCGGCATGCCGGTGGGCCTGACCTTCGCCGGCAAGGCCTATGATGACACGGCGCTGCTGCGCTTCGCCGGCGACTACGAGCGCGCCACCCAGCGTCGCACCGTCCCGCCGCGCACGCCGGCGCTGGCGGATGATGTGTTTGCGGAGGGCAGGGGCTCGGCGGGTGGTGCTGGCGATGCGCCGCTTGCGCTTTCGCTGGGTGCCGAGACGATCGACGCCGGCGACACCGACGAGATCGCGATCACGCTGCAGATCGATGCGGGCGAGATCGGACCGGTGGTCGTCAAAGTCCACGTCAACGGCGAGCCTGTCATCATGCAGGTGGACGGCAATCGCTACACAGGCCGCCTAGTCGTACCGGCCGCGATGCATCAAGGCTTCCACAGCGTCTGGCGCGGCTCCTATGGCTCGATCGCCACTGCCATCGTGCGCCTGCCGGATGGGCGTGCGGCGGGGGCGTATACCGTGACGGGCGGGATTGGTTAGCGCGACGCGAATCTCCCCCTCGAGGGCAGGGCTGTCCGGGGAAAATCTTTGCACAACGCAGACGAGTCTTTGCTCGCGCTTTCGCAACCTTCGATGGGCGCGACGTCCATTGTTTTTGCCGGCCAGCCGCAGCAGGTGCGGAAGAAAGAGCACCGATTGGGGTCCAAAGCTCGAAAAATGCAATCGGTGCGAGTCCTCCATGGCCCTGTTCGCAACCGAAAAACTTTCCCCGGACAGCCCTGCCTCGAGGGGGAGATGTCGCCGAAGGCGACAGAGGGGGTCGTCGCGCGTGGAGCGCCGACGCCCTAAACGACGAAAGATGACGCTGGCGATCTATGTGAGACGACCCCCTCTGGCCGCTTCGCGGCCATCTCCCCCTCAAGGGGGGAGATAAGGCGCCCTCGCTACCCCACCCAATCCACCACCAGCGCCGCGACCCCAAACACCGCCCCAGCCGCGCACACCGCGTTCCACCCGCCCCATGCCCAGGACACTCCCGCCAGCAGCGAGCCAATCGCGCCGCCGATGAAGAATATCCCGACGAACAGCCCATTGATCCTTCCGCGCGCCTTCGGCCGCAAAAGGTTGACGGCGCGGCGGCCCAACGTCTGGTCGCCGGTGACGCCGATGTCGAGCAGCACAGCGCTGGCGCCCATCAGCAGCAGCGGCAGCCATGCGCCGCCGGCGGCGGCCGCACCCGCCCATGCCGCAAGCCCGAGCGCCGCGATCAGGCCGAGATGACAGAAAATCGTCGCCGGTCGGGTGAAGCCGCGGTCGCCGGCGCGGCCGAAGATCGGTGTCGCCGCCGCTCCGCCGGCGCCAACCAGCGCGAACAGCGCGATGCCCCTCTGGCCAAGCTCGAAGGGAGGTGCCGCGAGCCTGAGCGCCACCGCCGTCCAGAACACGCTGAAGGCCGCCATCACCAGGCTCGCCGTCAGCGCGCGGCGACGCAGCACCGGCTCCTGGCGCAACAACTCGAACAGCGAGACGAGCAGCGCCGCGTAGCTGGAATGTGCCGGCGGACGCCGCCTCGGCAGCGTGAGGCCGAGCAGGATGGCGAGCAGTGCCAGTGCCGCGGCGCTGATGCCATAGAAGGCGCGCCAGCCGAAGGCGTCGGCGACGAAGCTTGCCAGCGGCCGCGACAAGAGGATGCCGATCATCAGCCCGCTCATCACGTCGCCGATGACCCGGCCGTCCTGTCCGGGCGGCGCCATCGAGGCCGCGACCGGCACCAGCACCTGGATGCAGGAGCAGGCGGCACCCAGCACGAACAGCACCGCGAGCAGCGAGTTGGCCGAGGGCGCGAATGAAGCGATCGCCGCGGCGAGCGCCGCCGCGCTTAACATGCGCAGCACCAGCGCCCGGTTCTCGATCAGATCCGACAGCGGCACCAGGAAGAACAGCCCGGCGGCATAGCCGAGCAAGGTCGCCATCGAGACGAGACCGCTTTCGGAGGTCGCAGCACCCAGCGACGGGCCGATCAGTCCGACCAGCGTCTGCGGCGCGAACAGGTTGGTGACGATGATGCCGACCGCGGCGGCGAACAGCAGCGTCTGCGATCGGGTGATCGTGCCGGCGGTTTCACTTGGCCGCTCCGCCAGTTGCGTGTTGTGTGTGCCGTGCATGAGACTTCCTGTTGTTCGCATATCCAGCGAGGACTTTATTGCAAACGATCATAATGCTACAATTGAATTGACCTGATAATGATTATGCGAGATGCGCATGAACATTCACGACCTCGAAGCTTTCGTCGCCGTCGTCGAGACCGGCTCCATCGTCGGCGCCTCGGCGAGGCTGAACCTCACCCAGCCAGGTGTGACGCGCCGCATCCAGAATCTCGAGGAGCGGTTGGCCACACCTTTGCTCGACCGCCAGTCGAAGCCGCTGAAGCCGACCGCCTCGGGCCGCGAGGCCTATGAGCATGGCCGCCGCGTGCTGCGCTCGCTGGAGGATCTGAAGGCGGGCGTGTCGCCGGCCGGCGAGGTGAGGGGCGAATTCCGCCTCGGTATCATGCCCTATCTTTCGACCAGCGCGCTCTCCGAGCCGCTCGACAGCCTGCGCGCAGCTTTCCCGCAACTGACGCTGAAGATCACCTCCAGCCTGTCGCCGCGTCTGGTCGAGCAGGTGCTGCACAGCGAGATCGACGCCGTCGCGGTCTGCCTCGCCGATGGGGTGGCGCCGCCGCCGGAGCTCGTCGGCGACGATCTCGGCGTGCAGGCGGTGCTGCTGATCGCCTCGCCAAGCCTCGGCGTGTCGAAGCCGGCCGAGCTCACCGACCTTGCGCGTTACCCCTGGGTGCTGAACGAGACCGGCTGCGGTTTTCGCGCCTTCATCCGCCACCGCTTCGAGGTGGCGCGGCTGCCTTTCCACGTCGGCGTCGAGGCGCAGGGCGCCGATCTCAGGATGTCGCTGGTGGCGCGCGGCCACGGCATCGGCGTCGTCACGCCCGGCGCGCTGTCCGGCAGCCCGTGGCGCGACGCGGTCGAGGTGGTCGACTGCCCCGGCTTCAAGCCGCAAGTGCGTTGCTGGCTGCTCCACCGCCCGCCGGCGGGAAGGCTCGCGCGGCCGATTGCCACCTTCCGAGACGCGCTGGCGGAGGCGCTGAAGGGGCCTATGCCACTGATGTCGTAGCACCCCTCCTTCTCCCCTTGTGGGAGAAGGTGGCCGAGCGAAGCTCGGACGGATGAGGGGTGTTGGCCGGATCGCTGCTTAAAAGAAATACGCGCTAAAAATCGCTCAATCTTTCGGCGTCTCGTTCCTTCCAGCACCCCTCATCCGTCTCGGCGCTGCGCGCCGATCCACCTTCTCCCGCAAGGGGAGAAGGAGAGGCTGCCGCTTGACCCATCCTCCACCCAGGCTATCCTCGCCGCCATGCCAAACACAGCTCCCTCCGCCACCGCTCCGCTCATCGTCATCGACCTGCAGACCGGGATGTTCGACGGTCGTTTCGATCCGCCGATCCATGACGCCGACGCAATTGCCGAGCGCGCTCGAAAACTGATCGACTGGGCGCGGCACACCGGCCGCAAGGTGGCCTTCATCCGTCATGATGGGCCGGAGGGCGATCCGCTGGCGCCGGGCGCTTCCGGCTGGCCGGTATGGCCGTTGCTCGGCCAGGCCGCCGACGAGCCGACCTTCGGCAAGACGGTCGGTAATGCTTTCTCCAACGCCGAGCTTGGGCAGTGGGTCGCGGGGCAGGGCGCGAGCGATGTGATGCTCATCGGCGCCCAGACCGATTTCTGCGTTGCCGCAACGGTGAAAGGGGCCTTTGCCGAAGGGCTTGGCGTCACCGTGGTTTCGGATGCGCATTCGACGCTGGATTCTCAGGAGGAGAAGGCGCCTGACATCATCACGCGGCACAACGAGGCTTTCGTGAAGCAGGGCGTGCGGCTGACGACGACGAGGGCGTTGGTTGGGGGTGAACACTGAGAGGCCGCGTTCCTTCGCGCCCCGCGCTGTCCCGCCGGCGTTTGTTGTAAAAGTCCCGTTCGACGACCGCGACCCCACTAAGGAGTCCCACCGTGCCAACCCTTACCCTTCCCGCCGAAGGAGGCTGCCGCTGCGGCCGCGTGCGCCTGAAGATTTCGGCAAAGCCGCTGCTCACTATGGCCTGCCACTGCACCGGCTGCCAGCTTATGTCATCCAGCGCCTATTCGCTGAGCGCCGCCATTCCTGCGGATGGCTTCGAGATCATCAAGGGCGAGCCGGTGATCGGCGGCCTGCACGGCGCCTCGAGGCACTATTTCTGCGGCTACTGCATGAGCTGGATGTTCACCCGGCCGGAGGGGCTCGACTGGTTCGTCAACCTGCGCCCGACCATGCTCGACGACCCCGCCTGGTTCACGCCCTTCATCGAGACCTGGACCAGCGAGAAATTGCCCTGGGCGACGACGCCAGCCGTGCACAGCTACGCGGCCCTGCCGGCCTTCGAGGAATATGAGGGGCTGGTCGCGGAATACGCCAAGACACAGGCCTGATCGACCCAAAACAAAACGGCGACCCGGGTCAGATCGCCGTTCAGTTCATGGTCGACGCGGCCGTTGGGGGCGACATTGTTGGGGATGTGCTTGGGCGTCCGCGTCGACCACGGCGGCCTCGTACCGCAGATATAGCATTGCATATCTTCAAGGCGCGCGCACTTCCGCGATAGCGGAATAGGCAGGGCGTAATCTCCCCCCTTGAGGGGGAGATGGCCGCGAAGCGGCCAGAGGGGGTCGTCTCACATCGAGCGCCGGCGCCTGGCGGAAGCAAGAAGCGGCCGGCGCTCCACGCGCAACGACCCCCTCTGTCGCCTCCGGCGACATCTCCCCCCTCGAGGGGGGAGATCAGCTTGCGCGAAACACTTTCAACCTCTCGCCGCATTGACCGCGGCCTCCACAGCGGCGACGAATAATGCTTTCGCTCCCAATGGATTGCATCTTGCGCCAAACCCATTTCCTCAACGCCAGGCTCGCCGATGGCTCGCTGGCCGACCTGACCGTCACCGGCGGCCGCTTCAGCGCCATCGCGCCCGCCGCCAATGCCGCCGCTCCGCCGGCCGGCGCCGTCGACCTCGCCGGTCAGCTCGTGCTGCCGGCCTTCGTCGAGGGCCACATCCACCTCGACACCTCCTTCTATGGCGATGCCTGGCGTCCGCACATTCCCTGCACCGACGGTTTTGACGTGCGCGAGCGCGTCGCCTTCCAGATGCGGAGCCTTGAGCAGGCCGCGCCGATGGATGAGCGCGCGAAGAACCAGCTCGAGCTTTGCGTCGGCCATGGCAGTCTCGCCATGCGCAGCCATGTCATGGTCGATGCCGCTGTCGGGCTGAAGCATGTCGAGACGATCCTAGGCGTGCGTGAGAAATATCGCGAGCTGATCGACATCCAGCTCGTCGCCTTCCCGCAGAGCGGCATTCTGTCTTCCCCGCGCACGGCGGAGCTCCTGGACGAGGCCCTGAAACTCGGCTGCGACCTGATCGGCGGGCTCGACCCGGCGAGCTTCGACCGCGATGTGAACGGCCATCTCGACGTTGTCTTCGGCCTTGCCGAAAGGCGCGGCGTTGGGGTCGACATCCATCTGCATGACGGCGGCACACTTGGCCTGTTCGAGATCGAGGAGATATGCGCCCGGACCGCGGCGATGAGCATGCAAGGCAAGGTCGCCGTCAGCCACGCCTATGCACTGGGCCACATTTCCGCCGACACTCTGGCCAGGGCCGGCGAGATGCTTGCAGCCTCCGGCGTTGCCATCATGACCAATGCCCCCGGCAACCATCCTTTTCCGCCGGTGGCCGCGCTCCGCAAGGCGGGCGTCACGGTCTTTGCCGGTTCCGACAATATCCGCGATTCCTGGTGGCCCTATGGCGATGGCGACATGCTGAACCGCGCCAACATGATCGGCTACCGTTCCGGCTTCTACGAGGATCGGGAACTGGAAGCGGCCTGTGACTTGGTGAGCCATGCCGGCGCCAAGGCGCTGGGCCTCGAAGGCTATGGCATTGCGGTCGGCGCCAAGGCCGATTTCGTCGCGCTGAAGGCCGAGCACGTGCCGGAAGCGGTGGTGGCGGTGCCGAGGGAGCGCACGGTCTTTCGCCGAGGCATGCTGGTCGCGAGGGACAGCAGGATGACGAGCTGACCGCATCGCCGCGGTCCGGCCTGCGCCCGGTCTATCGAGCCGCAGATTGCCAAGGATGGCGAAATGGTTGGTTGAGGGGGCCTGAGAAAATCGGCTGCCGCCAGGCCTTCGCATGGATCGTTTCGCTGGCGCCGACGTTCCTTCCGGTGAAACAGAGACCGGGAGGTTTTCATGGCTGACCAGACCAGGGAAGAACGCATCCGCCAGCGTGCCTATGAGCTTTGGGAAAAAGAAGGAAAGCCCGAGGGCGCCGACTTGCGCTTTTGGGAACAGGCGATGGACGAGATCGACCAAGAGGATCAACGGAAGAGTCCGTCGGACAAACGCCAACGCGCCGCCGGCGCATAGTCGCCCGAGCGCGTGAACGCGCGGCTTTGAATAGGCCCCGCAACGGCGGGTTTATTAGCCCGTCTATGATGGTCGTGTGGCAATGGATGTTCGCGACGCCATCAGCCGAGCGCTGGCCTGGTCCAGCGAATGGTTCAACTACGCCACCTCGCTGTGGCTCTTCTACCAGCTCGCCATCATCCTCACGCTGTTCCTCGCGGCCAGGTTTGCCGGACGGCGCGTCGAGCTTCTCGTTGAGGACCGGGCACGACAGATCAAGGGTCATCCCGGACTGCTGAGGGTCGTCATCGCCCTGTTGCGACGCACGGACTGGATCCTCTTCACACTCTTCCTGCTTGCCGCGCTCAACCTCATGCGCCCTTTCGTGTGGCCGAGCCACCTCTACCTCATCCATGTCGCCCTTTCGCTGTCGCTCGCGTGGCTTTTCGCGTCTGTGCTGTCACGCATGGTTCACAACCGCCTCGTCGCCCGCCTTCTCGGCTGGCTGATCTGGACCTACGCGGCGCTTGTCATCCTGGGCGTCAGCGACGAGACCGCGACGTTGCTGGACAGCCTCGCAATCCCCATGGGCGCGGTCCGCCTTTCGGCCCTGCTGCTACTCAAGGCGGTGCTGCTGCTGGCCGCCACGGTCTGGTTCGCCGTGGTCATCGGCAATTATGTCGACGAGCGCGTCCGCATCTCCGAGGAGCTGACGCCCTCGATCCGCGTCCTCATCGGCAAGGTGGCGAAGATCGGCCTGGTCCTGGTTGCCGGCGCCTTCGCCCTTTCCGCCGTCGGCGTCGACCTGACGGCGCTGACGGTCTTTTCCGGCGCGATCGGCGTCGGTCTCGCCTTCGGGCTGCAGAAGGTCGTTTCGAATTTCGTCTCCGGCATGATCATCCTGCTCGACAAGTCTATCAAGCCGGGCGACACCATCTCGCTCGAAGGCACATTCGGCTGGATACGGGAATTGCGGGCGCGCTTCGTCTCGGTGGTGACGCGCGACGGCCGCGAATATCTGATCCCGAATGAAGACTTCATCACCCAAAGGGTCATCAATTGGTCGTTCAGCGACAACCTCGTGCGGCTCGATGTGGATTTTGGCGTCTCCTACGACGCCGATCCGCACAAGGTCAGCGAACTGGCGATCGAGGCCGCGATCAGCGTCGGGCGGGTCGAAGCCGATCGGCGGCCGGTCTGCTGGCTGACGGGGTTCGGCGACTCCTCGCTCAACTTCGTCCTGCGCTTCTGGATCCACGATCCGCAGCAGGGCCTGACCAATGTGCGTGGCAAGGTGCTGCTGGCGCTGTGGGATACGTTCAAAAAGAATGGCATAGGCATCCCCTATCCGCACCGCGAAATCATCGTGAGGGACGGGGCTGGGCAGAAAGGCAATTGGGCGGCACGCTGAACGGTGGCGAGCGCGACCATGCGCCTCCGTCGTTTAAATTAATTTGCATGCATATGTTTCAGGGCGCTCCGGCTTCGTGAAGCATTTCACCGTTCGCGCGCAATCGGCCGGTTACAGACGCACCTCAAAAGCGGCGCCCGGTGAGCGGGCAGACTTTCTGCCGCTGCTTGTGGAGGTCCCGATGTTCAAAAGCCTTAACCGCATCCGCGCCGCCTTTGCGCGGGCAAGCAAGCGCCGCAGGACGATGCGCGAGCTGAACGAACTGCCGCCGGAGATCCGTAAGGACATCGGCTGGCGGCAGACCGCTCATGACGATGAGATTCGGTTGCCGTTTTAAGCAATTCCAGGAAAGGCACGCGGCGGTTTCCGTCCGGAATTGCGTAAAATCAAAAACCTAATGCATGTCGCCCAGAAGTGTTTAGCGGTTCTGGGACAACGACATGCATCAAAACAAAGGCTTAAAGCGCGTCGCTCGAATCCGTTCGACGCCACGCGCTTTCGAGCATGTCTCCCGAAAGTGGGAAACCGGTTTCGGGACAAAGACATGCGTAAGATCAAAAACCTAAAGCGCACAGAGCGAATCTGAAAGATCGCGACGCGCTTTAGGTGGACGCCAGGCAGCACCGGCACGCTTGTCCGTCCTGGCTGGCCAAGACGGTCAGCCGGCGGGCTTGTAGACGCCGGCAGCCTTGTTGGCGGCTGCGAGCACCCCTTCATGTCGAGCTCTTCGAGGACGACGAGGTCGCTCACCGAGCCACTTGCCCGCACCGCAAGCGCCATGCCCATCCCGGCGGTCTGGTCCGGCACCTCGCCATTGACGACGACGTCATACTTGCCGCGCGTGAACATCAGGCTGCTCATCTTGCCGCCGACGCTTTCAAAAAGCGCCTTGACCGCAGCTTCCCGGTCCGATCCCTGCATAAGCCCCTTGGCGGCCTGGGGTTCGTAATTCGCCAATATGGTGACCTTCATGGCTGTCTCCTCCAAATATCACGTCTCGGGCTGCCCGATGGTGTGAGCAGCACGGACTTTCCTGGTTTTCCCTGACATTTGACCTGGTCCGTGGACCACCTGGGCAAACATGGCCAATGGCGGTTCAGCCGGAGCATGGCTTCGGCTTGCGATAACATGCGCCTATTCTAATATATCGGCAATTCCGCCATTCGACGGAACCCCGGGCCGCGTCGCCGGCCCTACCGACCGCTGGGGATGGCTATAGCTACCCCAGCCACCACCAGAGCCCGCCGACCGCCAGTGCGATCGCCAGCGCCACGCCGGCCAGCATCACATAGGAGCCGACGATCATGTCGCGGATGATCTTCTTGATGCTGGCGCGGTCGTTGAGGTTGGGGAAGGGCTCGTTCGGAAGCGGAACGCCGAGGAAATCGCAAAGCGGGCCCCAACCGTCGGTCACCTTGAAGACCAGGAGCCTTTCCGGCGACACCGCCGCCTTCACTTCGTCGATATAGGCGTTGTAGCGCGCCACCGCCTTGTCGCGATCGTCCATGACGCCTTTCAGGGCGCGGCCCCAGACCAGCTTGTTCGACATGTCGCCGAATTTGCGGCCGAACGGAGTCAGCCATTCCAGCACCTTGAACTGCCAGACATTTTCGGTGAAGTAGATCGTGTCGATGGTGCTGTCATACCAGGCTTCGGCTCCGCGCGGATGCAGCGTCAAAAGCACCTTGGCGCGTGGGTAGGCGGCCATCAGTTCGCGCCACACGCAGCAGCCCGGATTGTCGACGGTGGCGCGATAATTGGCGAACACGCGGTTCCAGTCATGCTGGCTGCCGGGCGGGCTGTTGGCCACCTTGCGCCAGAAGTCGAGATGGCCCTTGTTGGCCTTGTTTAAGATGACTTCCTGCATGTGGTAGCTCGGAAAGCCGAGCCTGTTCAGCGCGGCGAAAGTGGACCACGTGCCGGTGCGGCCGAATCCGGCCCCGATAAGTTCGAGTGTCATTGCCCCCATCCCCGTTCGGCCGGATTGATTTTCCCGCTCTATCCGGCTCCTGGTATTTCATGCTGCGCCGAAGCCGTTCGGCCCGCAACATTTTTCCATTAGCATTTGTGAAAATATGTGGGCCAACGGAAAATATGTGGGCCAGCGCAGGGCGCCCAAAAGTGTTGCGGCGATTTTGACAAGTGTGAACAACAATGTCGCCTGGACGATGGGCTATGACCGTTTGGGCTATTCACGCCGGGCGCGGAGGCTGATAATAGGTCAGCCTGGTTGACCTAAAATACGAAACGCCCCGCGGGAGGTGCGCCTTGACCCTGTTGAACCTTCTGGCCTCGCGCTCGTCGCGCATGAAGGCCTCGGAAATCCGCGAGCTGTTGAAGCTGCTCGACCAGCCCGACATCATCTCCTTTGCCGGCGGCATTCCGGATCCCTCGCTGTTTCCGGCTGAAGCCATCGGCGAGGCTTACCAGGCCGTGCTCGGCGGCGCGGAGGCGGGGACCGCGCTGCAGTACCAGGTCAGCGAGGGTTTTCTGCCGCTGCGCAAATGGCTGGCCGGCTACATGGGCAAGCTCGGCATCGAATGCGACGAGGCAAACATCTTCATCTCCTCCGGCTCGCAGCAGGCGCTCGATTATCTCGGCAAGCTGTTCCTGTCGCCCGGCGACACCGCCCTGGTCACCTGGCCGACCTATCTCGGCGCGTTGCAGGCCTTCAATGCCTACGAGCCGCGCTATGACCGGCTGAACACGGCCGACGGCAACATGACGCCGGAGGCTTACCGCGCGGCCGCGAATGGCGGCAAGGTGAAATTCGCCTATCTGGTGCCGGACTTCGCCAACCCGACCGGCAACACGCTCGATGCCGCGCAGCGCAGGGCGGTGCTCGACCTCGCCGGCGAGCTCGACATCGCCGTCATCGAGGACGCCGCCTACCGCGCGTTGCGCTATGACGGCGAGGCGGTGCCGCCGATCCTGGCGCTGGACTGCGCGCGCTCCGGCGGCATCGACAACGCCCGCACTCTCTATTGCGGTTCCTTCTCCAAGATCCTCTCGCCCGGCATGCGCGTCGGCTGGGTCTGCGCGCCGCGCCATGTGGTGGAAAAGCTGGTGCTTATGAAGCAGGCCTCCGACCTGCATAGCCCTTCGATCAACCAGATGGTCATGCACCGCGTCGCCGAGGCCATTTTCGATGGCCAGGTGGACAGGCTGATCGGCGCCTACCGCAAGCGGCGTGACGCGCTGCTCGGCGCGCTCGAGGCCGAGATGCCCGACGGCATTTCGTGGAGCCGGCCGGATGGCGGCATGTTCGTCTGGTTGACGCTGCCGGAAGGCGCGGATGCCACCGAACTCCTGGCGCGTTCGGTGAAGGAGGCGCGTGTCGCCTTCGTGCCCGGCAACGCGTTCTACGCCGACGGCACCGGCCGCAACACGCTGCGCATGTCCTTCACGCTGGCCAACGACCGCGCGGTGAATGAGGGCGTGCCAAGGCTGGCGAAGTTGTTGAGGGGGTAATCTCCCCCCTCGAGGGGAGATGTCGCCGAAGGCGACAGAGGGGGTCGCCGCGCGTGGAGCGCCAACCTCTTCTCGATCCGCCAAAGCGTCGGCGTTCGATGTGAGACGACCCCCTCTGGCCATCTCCCCCTCGAGGGGGAGATCAACCGTTGCTTCGCCGGCTATCACCTCCCGCTCGCACAACCGTGATCGGTAGTGCGCAGGCGTGATTATCGGCGCGCCGGTTCTTCGGCTAGGGTTCCGGCCGATCCAACACCCCTGGATCGACCGGCCGCGATGTCCCACCTTCACGGCCCGAACGAAAGAGCCCCGACGACCTCCACCGGCGGGGCTTTTTCATTGACCTTCCCGCGTCGGGGAACCCACGCCGCGAAGCGAACAGGTCAACCGGCGCTACTTGTTGCAGTTCTGCATGTCGGAGGTCATGGCGCCGCTTGGGGTGTTGTTGTCGGTATCGTAGCCGCCGCTGTCTTTACAGCGATCCTCCATGCCGTTCGACTGTGACTGCGTCGTGGAACTGGTCGTGGTGGAGTCCGTCGGATTTGGCGTGGTGCCTGTCACCGTTCCGCTACCGGTCGTGCCACCGGACATGTCGCCGCTCGTGCCGCCAGACACGCTACCGGAAACGCCGCCCGACGCACCAGTCGACTGCGCCATCGCGGCCGAGGTGGCAAGCGCGACGGATAGCACGGAAGCTGCAAAAATTTTCTTCATCATTGGAAGCCTCCAAACTGTTTCATCGTTGATTGCCTCAGATTTCCAACGGAGGATTGCGGGGGGATGTTCCGGCTGAAAGAATTCGTGAAGATCCGCATCGCCGCGCCTTTTCGAAGCCTGGCGGGCAGATCGCGCGACGGCCGGCACTTGTAGGGAGGGCCGGCAAAGTCAAATGCGTCGGGCCAATTTGCGAAAGAGGATTGCATGAATGCATCGCCCCGCGTGACGCTGCTGCTCGGCAGTGCGCCTGACGTCATGCGCTGCTCCGCGTGGCCGAAGGATGCCTTCGCCAGCATCGTTGCCATCAACAATGCCTGGCGCGTGCGCCCCGATTGGGACATCCTTGTCCATGCCGGCGATTTTCCACCCGAGCGAATGCCGCAGCCTGACCCGATGCGGCAAATCTTCAGCGCGGCCCATTATGTGCCGGCGCAGAACAGTTTTGGCGGTTTCGTCTATGCCGGCGCCACCATGTCGCTGACGGCGGCCTACTGGAGCATCCACAACCAGAGGCCCGACGCGCTAGCCTTCCTCGGCTGCGACATGGTCTACGACCATGCCGGCGACACCCATTTTTACGGCACCGGCAGCGCCGATCCGCTGCGCGACGACGTCACGCTGCAAAGCCTCGAGGCGAAGTCCGCGCGGCTGCTGATCCATGCGCTGAGGCGCGGCACGCTCTGCGTCAACCTGTCGGACCTGCCGCGCAGCCGGCTGGTTTTCCCAAAACTCTGCTTCGAGGCGGTGCGGGAGCTCACGCCATCGCGTCTTGCCGCAATGCAGTCAGAATTGCGCGCCGGCATCGACCTCGAGGCGGTGGAGGTGGCCGAGGCGATGGAGCGGGCGTTCGGCTATTTCTACGAGGACGGCATGTACTGGAACCATCTCGACCAGATCGATGGGGCCAAGCTCGCCCGCATCGACAGGCTGTGGATTGCGGCTGTCGCGGATCTGGTGGCGCCGCCGCTGGAGGAATGCAACGCGGCGGAGTAGGGGCGCCAATCTCCCCCTTGAGGGGGAGATGTCGCCGAAGGCGACAGAGGGGGTCGCCGCGCGTGAAGCGCCGGCGCCTTTTTCGCGACGAGAGACGAGGCTGGCGATCTACGTGAGGCGACCCCCTCTGGCCGCTTCGCGGCCATCTCCCCCTCAAGGGGGGAGATTAAACGCAAGTCGTCACGCAAAGTTGCTGGGTGCTGCGCGGCCTTTCGGCTAAACTGAAAGATCTTAGCCCAGGAGGACGGCCATGATCCCACGCCTCGGACTCATCGCACTTGCCTTCGCTGCCTTCGCCACCCAGGCATCCGCCTTCGAGCTCTCCAGCCCGTCCGTCTCCAACGACAAATGGGACGCGAAATATCTCGGCGACAAGGCCGGCTGCGGGGGCAAGAGCGTCTCCATCGCGCTTGCCTGGAAAGATCCGCCGGCCGGCACCAAGAGCTACGCGCTCACCATGTTCGATCCCGATGCCAATGGCGGCAAGGGGTTCTGGCATTGGCTGGCCTGGAACATCCCGGCAAGCGCCAAGGGCCTCGCCGAAGGCGCCGGCTCTAAAAGCGGCAAGCGTCTGCCCAAAGGCACGGTGTCCGGCACAGGCGGCGTCGGCCGAGCTGGCTATTTCGGTCCGTGCCCGCCGCCCGGCAGCGGCAAGCACCACTATGTCTTCACGCTCTACGCGCTGGGCGAGGCCAAGCTGCGCACGCCGGAAAATCCGTCGCCGGAGATGGTGTCGGTGGCTGCCAAGAGCCAGGCGCTGGGCGAGGCGACGGCGACGTATACCTATGGGAGGTAGGTGATCTCCCCCTTGGGGCGGAGATGGCCGGCAGGCCAGAGGGGGTCGTCTCACATAGAGTGCCGACACTTGGCGAACACAACGAGGAGGTGGTGCTTCACGCGCGGCGACCCCTCTGTCGCCTTCGGCGACATCTCCCCCTCGAGGGGAGATCAGCAGCTCACTCCGCCGCTTGCAGCTTGTCCTGCGTCTTCGTCTCGAAGTCGCTGGCGTCGTGGCGCTCGTGCAGCTGGTAGGCGGGATCGCCAGAGAGGCGGTTGACCATACGGCCGCGCTTGACCGCCGGCCGGGCGTCGATCGCGTCTGCCCAGCGCTGCACGTGCTCGTATTCATGCACGGCGAGGAACTGAGCGGCATCGTTGTAGCTGCGGCCCTTGGCGAGCCCGCCATACCAGGGCCACACCGCCATGTCGGCGATGGTGTAGTCCGGGCCGGCAAGGTATTCGCTTTGCGCCAGCCTGCGGTCGAGCACGTCCATCTGCCGCTTGGTCTCCATGGCGAAGCGGTCGATGGCGTATTCGATCTTCTCCGGCGCATAGGCGTAGAAATGGCCGAAGCCGCCGCCGAGATAGGGCGCCGAGCCCATCTGCCAGAACAGCCACGAGAAGGTTTCCGCCCGCGCCGCACGCTCCGTCGGCAGGAACGCGCCGAATTTTTCGGCGAGATAGGTCAGGATCGAGCCGGATTCGAACACGCGCACCGGCTTCGGCTCGCTGCGGTCCATCAGCGCCGGGATCTTGGAGTTCGGATTGACCTCGATGAAGCCTGAGCCGAACTGATCGCCGTCATTGATGCGGATCAGCCAGGCGTCGTATTCGGCGCCCTTGTGGCCGCGCGCCAAAAGCTCCTCCAGCATGATCGTCACCTTTTGGCCGTTGGGCGTGGCCAGCGAATAGAGCTGCAGCGGATGCTTGCCGACAGGCAGTTCCTTCTCATGCGTCGGCCCGGCGATCGGGCGGTTGATCGAGGCGAAGGCGCCGCCATTCGGCTTATTCCAGGTCCAGACTTTCGGCGGGGAGTATTGGTTCATCGGGGTGGCCTTGTTCCTGGGGCGGATTCGGGTTGGTTGGGGTAAGATTTAGGTGCGGTTGCGCGGGCGTCAAAGAAAAAAGTTCAAATTTCGTTGAACTAATGTTTGGGCCAGCAGCGCCCCGCCTTCTCCCCTTGTGGGAGAAGGTGTCGCCGAAGGCGACGGATGAGGGGTGTTGGACGGAGTGAGGCACTGGTGATTTGGCACGATGAGCGCTCGGTGACGAAAGTGCCGCCAAGCTGGAACACCCCTCATCCGTCTCGGCGCTGCGCGCCGATCCACCTTCTCCCACAAGGGGCCCACAAGGGGAGAAGGGAAAGACGTCAACCCTTGCACCGCGCCCCTTTGGCCATACGTATAGAAAAAGACCCGCAATTCAGGATCGACCGATGACAATCGAAAAAGTCTCGCGCTCCGTCGTGGCCGTGCGCGCCACGGTTCCGGACGACGCATTTACCGCCAATGCGCTGGGCACGCGCCGCGAGGGCAGCGGCGTGGTGATCCGCGACAACGGGCTGGTGCTCACCATCGGCTACCTCATCACCGAGGCCGAGGAGGTGTGGCTGACCGACCAGAACGGCCGCGTGGTAGCCGCGCATGCGCTGGCCTACGACCAGGAGACCGGCTTCGGCCTGGTGCAGGCGCTGTCTCCGCTCGGCCTGCCGGCGGTCAAGTTCGGCAATGCCAGGAAGGCCAATATCGGCGACGCCGTGACGCTCGCCGACGGCATCGGCCAGCAGGTCGACGCCCACATCGTCACCAAGCAGGAATTCGCCGGCTATTGGGAATATCTCATCGACGAGGCGATCTTCACCGCGCCGGCGCACCCGTCCTGGGGTGGTGCCGCACTGTTCGACGGCGACGGCAAGCTGCTCGGCGTCGGCTCGCTGCGCCTGCAGATGAGCCGCGCCGGCGAGGTCGCCGACATCAACATGATCGTGCCGATCGACCTTCTGACGCCGATCCTCGAAGACCTTGTGAAGCGCGGCCAGGTGGCCAAGCCCGCGCGCCCATGGCTCGGCGCCTTTTCGGCCGAGTCGAACGGCATGGTGGTGGTGATGAGCGTCGCCGAGGGCGGTCCGGCCGCCAAGGCGGGCCTCCGCCAGGGTGACATCATCTCCGACGTGCGCGACGGCGAGGTCGACGGTCTCGCCGACTTCTACCGCAAGCTCTGGCAGAATCCGGCCGGCGCGGAGATCCCGCTGCGCGTGGTGCGCGACGGCCGCGAGACCTGGCTCAGGGTAAAGTCCGCCGACCGCAACTCCTTCCTCAAGAAGCCGCAGCTGCAGTAACGCCGCCCGATGAATCCAAGGCTGCTGAAGACATTTCTCGCGGTCGCGCGCACGCGCAACGTCACGCGCGCGGCGGCCGAAGTGCATCTCGCGCAGTCGAGCGTCAGCGACCAGATCCAGGCGCTGGAGGCAGAGCTTGGCGCCAGTCTCTTCACGCGCTCGCGGCAGGGGCTGGAGCTGACGCCGGCCGGCGAGGCGCTGAAACCCTATGCCGAGCAATTGCTGGCGCTCGCCGACGACGCGCGGGCGGCAATCGATGTCGCTAAGGGTGAGGCGGCCGGCCGGCTTGCGATCGGCGCTCTTGAGACGATTGCTTCCGCAAAACTTCCCGGCTGGCTCGCCGATTTCCAGGCCGCCCACCCTGACATCGACATCAAGTTGAAGACCGCCGGCAGCGGCGAATTGCTGCGCAGGCTTGGCGACGGCGAGATCGACGTCGCCTTCTGCTTCGACCGATCCGGCGCGAGTGCGGCGGATGAACGCTTCGCCAGGCGCGTCGTCGGGGCCGAGCCGCTGGTGCTGATCGCGCCGCCCGGCGAGAACCGGACGCAGCTCGATCTGGCGGAGCTTGCCGAAAAACGCTTCGTCGCCACCGAGACCGGATGCGTTTACCGCGCCATGGTCGACAAGGCTTTTGCAGAGGCTGGTCTCGGCGGGCCGAAGCTGGCAGCGGAAGCCGGCAGCATCGACGCCATTGCCGGCCTGGTGGCGGCCGGCGCCGGCTTCGGCATCGTGCCGCGCCTGGCGGTCGCGGCGGCACTCGACCGCGGCGAGGTCGCCGAGATCACATGGCCGGGTCCGGTCCGGTCAGCGGACCTGGTCATGATCTGGCGGCGCCGGCGCGTCCAGCCGCCGCCGCTGAAGGCACTGCTTGCTGCTGCGGGCGAGGGCTTTTCATCCGTCACACCAGCCGATGCCCGCCCTCGACATGCAGTGTCGTTCCCGTCGTAAAGCCGTTGCCGATCAGGAAGCGGATTGCGTCGGCAATGTCTTCCGGCCGCCCGACCCGCCCCACAGGCAGCCGTTCGGCCATCGCGGCGAGCGTCTCATTCTTCGCGTCGCCGGCGACGAACTGCCAGATCGGCGTGTCGACCCAGCCGGGCGAGACGGCGTTGACGCGGATCGGCGCCAGCTCGATGGCCAGAGCCCGCACCAGCCCTTCGAGCGCGGCGTTGACGGCGGCGACCACCGAGCCGCGCGCTGCCGGCCGGTAGGCGGCGATGCCGGAAACGAAGGTGAGCGAGCCGTTGGCCGAAAGCTTTGGTGTGCCATGCTTGGCCAAAAGCAGCGGCCCGTAGAACTTGCTCTCCACCACCCTTTGCGCTGCCTCCAGCTCGATCTCGGGCAGCAGCCGGTAGGCGCCTTCGATCGCAGCGGCTGTGCTGACGATATGGTCGAGCCCGCCGATGCGCGCGAACAGCGCCGCGACCTCATCCTCGCGGCTGATGTCGACCACCGCCGTTTCGAGCGCGGCCGGATGGCCGAGTTCCTCCCGCGCCGCGTTCAGCTTCGCTTCGCCGCGCCCGGCGATGGTGACGCCGGCGCCTTCCTCGAGGCAGCGCCTGGCGAGCGCCAACCCCATCCCGGAACTGCCGCCGACGATCAGGATTCTTGTCTGGTCCATGTCCATGCCTTTCCTTTGCATGGACGATGATGTGGCAGGCCGGAGTGTGGAGCGGAAACGGAAGAAACCGATAGTGTCATCGGAGAGTCCGATGGTGATTCAGCCGATCTCCCCCCTCGTGGGGGAGATGCCCGGCAGGGCAGAGGGGGGCGCGAAGGAACGTGGCCTTTCAGTTTGATCTCGATCGGTTATAGACGAACGCCTCGACAGGTTGGCGGGACAGCGCCCCTCTGGCCTGCCGGCCATCTCCCCCACAAGGGGGGAGATCAGCAGCTTTTGGCGCCGCGCAAAGGGAAATGATGATGGCCCCGATCAAGGTCGATCCGGACAAGGTCCACGAATTCCCCGATGCCGAAAGCTTCTACGCCTGGCTGGCGGACAACCACGCCAGCGAAGACGAGGTTTGGATCAAGATCCACAAGGCCGGCTCCGCCCTGGCATCGATCGCGCCGAAGGAAGCGATCGATGTGGTGCTCTGCTTCGGCTGGATCGACGCGGTGCGCAAGTCGCTCGACGAGAAGAGTTTCCTGCAGCGCTACACGCCGCGCGGCAGGAAGAGCATCTGGAGCAGGATCAACATCGACAATGTCGCGCGCCTGATCGAGGAGGGCCGCATGACCAAGCATGGCCTCAGGCAGGTCGAGGCGGCGAAGGCCGACGGCCGCTGGGACCGCGCCTATGGCGGTTCGAAGGAGATGACGATCCCGCCCGACCTGCAGGCGGCGATCGATGCCGAGCCGAAAGCGAAGGCGATGCTGGCAAATCTCTCAGCCCAGAACCGCTTCGCGCTCGCCTTCCGCACCCACAACATGAAGACGGAAGCCGGCCGCAAGAAGAAGATCGAGAGCTTCGTCGAGATGCTGAAGCGTGGCGAGACGATCCACCCGCAGAAGAAGTAGCAAAAACGCCGCCCCGAGCGGGACGGCGTTTCAGGGAAGCGATGATCCCGAACCCTGTTGAAGCGGTTCGAGATCATCCGGTCATGAAGGTCGGGAGGCTAACCTTATGCGGCCTGCTTCTTGGCGGGCTTCTTGTGCACGCGCTTCTTGGTGTGGTGCTTCTTGACGTGATGCTTGTGGTGCTTGGCCACGTGATGCTTGCGCACATGAGGGCGGCGATGCTTCTTGTGATGCGCGACCTTGGCGGCCGGTTTGGCCGTCTCGGTGGCCGCAGCCGGAGCAGCGGTCGTGGTCGTCGTCGTGGTGGTTGCCGCGGTTGTCGCAGCGGCATTGGCCGCGGTGGTGCCAAGCGCCGGCACCGCGAAAGCGAGCGCGACGGCCAGGCCGAGAACGGAGAGAAGGGTCTTTTTCACAATCGGCATTCCTTGGTTTAAAGATCGATGTCTTTTGTCGCGCGCCGCAATCTTTCGGCTGCTCCGGTCCCGCTTATGACAGCCGGTCTTTTCGCCAGTTTTTCCCGATTGTTGAATCTTGTTTCCGGAATGTGTCCGGCATTTCCTCGCCCCGCGGAACGCAGGGCTGTCCGGGGAAAATCTTTGCACAACGCAGACGAGTCTTTGCTCGCGCTTTCGCAACCTTCGATGGGCGCGATGTCCATTGTTTTTGCCGGCCAGCCGCAGCAGGTGCGGAAGAAGGAGCACCGATTGGGGTCCAAAGCTCGAAAAATGCAATCGATGCGAGTCCTCCATGGCCCTGTTCGCAACCGAAAAACTTTCCCCGGACAGCCCTGCGCGGAACGGGGGCTGCCTAGTGGTCGAAATCTGACGCTTCATACCCGATGCGGAGCGCGGCTTTCGACCATCCCCCAGGCGACCGACCTCAGCGGACTATCGGACTCGACGATGGCATCCAAGCGATTGCTGGGCTAATGTCGCCCGAACGAGGCTAAAACGGTGTCCGGCTGATAGACCGTTATTAACTACCGGCGTCTGGCGCCACTCGCACTGGAAGATCAGTTCCGATGCCCACGTTGCTATCGCTGCCCGACGACATATCGATCAAATCGGCGCTCGGGGAATCTGTCCTTGAAGCCGCTCGCCGGGCGGATGTCCCGATCGCCTGCGCTTGCGGCGGCAAGGCCAAGTGCTCGACCTGCCGGATCTGGATTCTCGACGGTGCGGACGGCTGCCCGGAGCGCACGGCGTTGGAGCGCACGCTCGTGGAGCGGTTGGGGCTTGGCAACAACGTACGCCTGGCATGCCAGCTCAGACCTGCCTCCGACATCACCTTCCGCAGGCTCGTGCTCGACGAGACCGACCTGCGAATGACCAGTCAGTTGCTGCCGCACAGGTCCACCAGTGCGGGCGAGCTGAGGTCGGTCGTCATTTTCTTCAGCGACGTGGCCGGGTTCACCCACTTCTCCGAAACGTTGACGCCTTACGACGTCATGTATCTGCTCAATCGCTATTTCACTCAGGTCGCCGAAGTCATCGAGCTCAACGACGGCTACATCGACAAGTTCGTCGGCGACGGGCTTATGGCGATATTTGGCGTGAAGGGCCAGGATGATGCACCGGTGCGCGCCGTCAATGCGGCCCTACAGACCCTTGCCACGGTCGATCGGCTAAAACCCTTTTTTGCCTCGATGTACGGCATCGACTTCGATATTCGCGTCGGTTTGCATCTGGGCGAAGCGGTGATCGGCTCGGTCGGATCACCCGGCAACGAGCGCCTGACGGCTATCGGCGATGCGGTCAATGTTGCGAGCCGCGTCGAAGCAGCCAACAAGGAGGCCGGAACCCGCCTCCTGATTACCGAAACGCTTTATGAACGGGTAAAGGATGAGGTTGAAGTATCCGATTTCATTCGGGTGCGTTTGCGCGGTACCTCCGACCGAATTTCGCTGTATGAGATAAAGAAGCTGAAGGTTGAAGCCGAGCGCCGGCTGAACGAAAAAGGCGCGCGGGAGACTATACAGCTGGGCGGCAAGACGTGGCAGCGGACCGTCGCGACGAGCGAACTCAAGGATGGCGACCACAAAGTCATCGAGTTCCAAGCGCTCTATGTCGTGATTTTGCGCAGGGGCGGGCGCGTCTATGCCTTTAACAATGCCTGCCCGCATTTGAAGTTGCCATTCTTCGAGAGTACCTCGAGGGCCAACGGCCACGCCGGACAGGCCAGTACTTTCGACCAGGACGGCACGCTGGTGTGTCGCTGGCATCACAGCGGATTCGATCTGGATACAGGCGAAATCGTAAAGTGGTGCGAGGCGCTCAATGCGGACGGAACTTCGGCGGGCATGGAGATGCTCGGCGATATCTCAAAGAACCGGGCTCCGCTGCATCTCATTCCGTGCCGCGAGGAGGACGGCTACATCTGGGTCGGTTTCGATTGAACGTGCCGGCCGGATCGTCCAAAAACTCCCGCTAATCTGCTGTCGGTCCGACCAGCATTGGGTCCTCCAAACGCGTCAGGACCATTCCCGCGCTGAGCGGGCTTATGACTCCGGTACCAAGCGTCAGATTTTGACCGCTAGCGCAGGAGAGGAGGGGCAGCGCTCCCGGATGCGCTTACGTCCTCTCGCGACGGCGAATCCGGTTTGCTCGAGGTCGCGCCCATTCATGAGCCGCATCGCGCAATGAGCGCCAATTCTGGGCCTCTAATCGGTCGGCGCGATCGATGCCATTTTTGCTGTCGACAAGAGGAATTGAAGGAGCAGGAACAATGACCAAAAATCATTCCGGCAAGGTGGCGCTGATCACCGGCGGCAATCGCGGCATCGGCCTGGAGACGGCTCGGCAGCTCGCCGGACTCGGCTTCACCGTGCTCATCGGCGTGCGCGACCTCGCCAAGGGCGAGGCGGCGGCAAGGAAGCTTGGCGGCACCGTCGTGGCCATCGCGCTGGACGTTGCCGCGCCCGAGGCGGCTGCCGGCGCCGCGGAAGAGGTGCAACGCCGCTTCGGCCGGCTCGATGTTCTGGTCAGCAACGCCGCTATCCACTACGACCCGTCGGCGCGGGCGCTGCGGCCCGACTGGACAACGATCCGCGAGGCCTTCGAGACCAACGTCTTCGGCGCCTGGCGCGTCGCGGTCGCCTTCGCGCCGCTGCTTAGCGCCTCAGGTCATGGCCGGCTGGTCAACGTCTCGTCCGAAGGCGGCTCGCTCGCCTCGATGGGCGCCGGCGCGCCGGCCTATTCGACCAGCAAGGCGACGCTCAACGCGCTGACCCGCATCCTTGCGGCCGAGCTGCTCGGCTCGGGCGTGCTGGTCAATTCGATCTGCCCCGGCTGGGTCGCGACCGACATGGGTGGCCCCGGCGGTCGTCCGGTCGCGCAAGGCGCGGCCGGCATCGTCTGGGCGGCGACCCTGCCGGACGACGGCCCGACCGGCGGCTTTTTTCGCGACGGCAAGCGGCTGCCCTGGTGAGCGCATTGTCTTGATTTTGATGAGGTTGGACTACTATCGCTCGGTTTGATGACGGGCGAAACTCGTCGGCACCCACGTCGAGTACGATAAGATAGACGCGGAGAAAGGGTGATGGACAACATCCGACCCATTAGGACCGAAGCCGATTACGATTGGGCGATTGCGGAGATCACTCGCTATTTTGACAAGGAGCCCGTTCCCGGCACGCCTGACGCTGATCGTTTCGATGTTCTTGCTGAACTCATCGAAGCATACGAGGCAAAACACTACCCTATCGCGGAAACCGACCCGGTGGACGCGATCACTGCTCATATGGAGATGGCCAGTCTCAGCAGGCACGCGCTGGTAAAGCTGCTCGGGTCAGCGTCGCGCGCATCTGAGATTCTAGCCCGCAAGCGAGCGCTGACGATGGACATGGCTTTCAAGCTCAATCGTGAGTGGCATATCCCCGCAGAGGTCCTGCTCGTTCCTTACCACTTGGCCGACCAGGGCAACAAAAAGGATAAGGAAGCCGCCGCTCGCGCTTAACCTTCCCAGGGCGTTTCATCACCACATGACCGCCTCTTGATCGTCTCCGGCAACTGGTCATCCCGTCCATCCGCCATGCTACGAAAATAGCATTCTCGGCCCGTGAAATGTGATGCTAGGCTCGCTTTCGCGCACCCAGTGCACGCGGCAGCCCAGCCGCAAAACGAGCAGTCCCGCAAGAAGAGGAGTGGCAGGCGGGATCGAGGCGTCAATCCAGAATCCGACGGAACTGTTGAACCATTGCGAGGCCCGCCGCGTTTGACGTGGTTGGCCACAAGGGAGGAACCACCAGTGAAAGCATCCTATCTCGTCTCGGCCGCGCTCATTGCGGCATCCGCAATGCCGGCGGCGGCTGGCGAAATTTCCGACGGCAAGGTCAAGATCGGCATCTTGAACGACCAGTCCGGCGTCTATGCCGATTTCGGCGGCAAATGGTCGGTCGAGGCCGCCAAGATGGCGGTCGAGGATTTCGGCGGCAAGGTGCAGGGCGCGCCGATCGAGATCGTCAGCGCCGACCACCAGAACAAGCCGGACATCGCCTCCAACATCGCGCGCCAATGGTATGACACCGAGCAGGTCGACGCGATCATGGAGCTTACGACGTCTTCCGTGGCGCTCGCCGTCCAGGGGCTTTCCAAGGAAAAGAAGAAGATTGACATCGTCACTGGCGCCGCCTCGACCGACCTCACCGGCAAGCAGTGCTCGCCCTATGGCTTCCACTGGGCCTATGACACGCACTCCCAGGCTGTCGGCACCGGCGGCGCGCTGGTCGAGCAGGGCGGCGACAGCTGGTATTTCATCACCGTCGACTACGCCTTCGGCTATTCGCTGAAGGATCAGACCGCCAAGCTCGTTGAAGCAAGCGGCGGCAAGGTGCTGGGCGAGGTGCGCTATCCGCTGGGCTCCACCGACTATTCGTCCTTCCTGCTGCAGGCGCAGTCCTCCGGCGCCAAGATCATCGGCCTGGCCAATGCCGGCCTCGACACCTCCAACTCGATCAAGCAGGCGGCCGAGTTCGGCATCGTCGCCGGCGGCCAGCGGCTGGCCGCCCTTCTGTTCACGCTCGCCGAAGTGCATGGGCTGGGCCTGCAGGCGGCGCAGGGCGTGGTGCTGACCGAAGGCTATTACTGGGATCGCGACGACGTCAGCCGCGATTTCGCGCAAAAATTCTTCAAGCGCACCAACCGAATGCCGAACATGATCCAGGCCGGCACCTACTCGGCGGTGACGCAGTATCTCAAGGCCATCGACAAGGCCGGCACCGACGAGACAGAGGCGGTTGCCAAGCAGCTGCACGAGATGCCGGTCAACGATGTGTTCACTGTCAACGGCAAGGTGCAGGCCGATGGCTCGATGGTGCACGACATGTATCTCTACCAGGTCAAGAAGCCGGAAGAGTCGAAGAAGGACTGGGACTACTACACCTATCTGGCGACCATTCCCGGCGACAAGGCCTTCATGAAGGCTGAGGACAGCGGCTGCCCGCTCGTCACCAAGTGACGCTCGAGACCGCCACCGCCGTCCGCTCGGACGGCACGGAACAGATGCCGCGGGTCGTGCTTTCCGCTCGCGGCCTGCGCCGCGACTTCGCCGGGTTCGTCGCGGTGAAGGATGTCGATCTCGACGTCCATCACGCAAAGATTCACGCGCTCATCGGCCCGAACGGCGCCGGCAAGACCACCATCTTCAACCTGTTGACGAAATTCCTGCAGCCAACCAGCGGCACGATCGAATTGCTCGGCATCGACATCACCCGCACGCCGCCGGCGCGTGTGGCGCGCATGGGGCTGGTCCGCTCCTTCCAGATCTCGGCGATCTTCCCGCATCTGAGCGTCCTCGACAATGTGCGCGTCGCGCTGCAGCGCCCGGGCGGGTTGGGCTACCAGTTCTGGCGCCCGGTCTCGGCGCTGGACCAGCTGACGCCAAGGGCGCGCGAGCTGCTCGCCATCGTCGGTCTCGACGATGCCGCGCATCGTTTGGCCGGCGATCTCTCCTATGGCCGCAAGCGCGTGCTGGAGATCGCCACCACGCTGGCGCTGGACCCCAAGGTGCTTCTGCTCGACGAGCCGATGGCCGGCATGGGGCATGAGGATGTCGGCATGATCTCGGGCATCATCCGCTCGCTGGCAAGAGACCGCGCCGTGCTGATGGTCGAGCACAACCTCACCGTTGTCGCCGATCTCTGCGACTGGATTACCGTCATGCAGCGCGGCCAGGTGCTCGCCGCCGGCGACTACGCCTCCGTCAGCCAGGACGAGCGCGTGCGCGTCGCTTACATGGGAACCGAGCATGAGTGAGCCGCTGCTGGCCGTGCGCGATCTCCACGCCTGGTATGGCGAAGGCCATGCGCTGCATGGCGTCAACCTCGAAGTCTCACGCGGCGAGACTGTGACCCTGCTCGGCCGCAACGGCGTCGGCAAGACCACCACGCTGCGCGCCATCATGGGGCTGATCCGCAAGCGCACCGGCTCCGTCACCTTCAACGGCAAGGACCTGATCCGCCTGCCGCTGCACCGCGTCGCCCATCAGGGCATCGGCTTCGTGCCGGAGGAGCGCGGCATCTTCGCCACGCTCACCGTCGACGAGAACCTGATCCTGCCGCCGGTGGTGGCCAAGGGCGGCATGAGCGTGGAGGAGATCTTCGAGCTTTTTCCGAACCTCAAGGAGCGCCGCAACAGCCAGGGCACAAAACTGTCAGGCGGCGAGCAGCAGATGCTGGCGATCGCGCGCATTCTTCGCACTGGCGTCGAGATGCTTTTGCTCGACGAGCCGACGGAAGGGCTGGCGCCCGTCATCGTCCAGCGCATCGGCGAGTTGCTGGCGACGCTGAAGAAGCGCGGCATGACGATCCTTCTGGTCGAGCAGAATTTCCGCTTCGCCGCCCGCATTGCCGACCGTTTTTACCTGATGGACCACGGCAAGGTGGTGGAAGGCTTCCCGGTCGGGCAGCTTTCCGCGCACACCGAGAAACTGCACGAGGTGCTGGGGGTATGATCACGCCATGACCATGATCTTCGGCATTCCCATCCAGGCCTTGCTCGGGCAGCTCCTGGTCGGCCTGATCAACGGCTCCTTCTACGCCATGCTCAGCCTCGGCCTTGCGGTCATCTTCGGCCTGCTGCGCATCATCAATTTCGCCCACGGCGCCCTTTATATGCTCGGCGCCTTCATCGGCTATCTGCTGCTTGTCCATCTCGGCATCGGCTACTGGCCGGCGCTGGTCATCGTGCCTTTGGCCGTCGGCCTGTTTGGCATCGTGGTCGAACGCCTCGCGCTGTCGCGGCTCTACCGCCTCGACCCGCTTTACGGCCTGCTCTTCACCTTCGGGCTCGCCTTGGTCATCGAAGGCGTGTTCCGCTTCTACTACGGCGTTTCCGGCAACCCATACGCCGTGCCGGCGCTGCTCGCCGGCGGCACCAATCTCGGCTTCATGTTCCTGCCCAACTATCGCGGCTGGGTGGTGGTGGCCTCGCTCATCGTCTGCATCGGCACCTGGCTCTTGATCGAAAAGACCAGGCTCGGCTCCTACCTGCGCGCCGCGACCGAAAACCCCGAGCTCGTCCAGGCCTTCGGGGTCAACGTGCCGCTGCTGCTCACGCTTACCTACGGCCTGGGCGCCGCCCTTGCGGGGCTGGCCGGCATCCTTGCTGCACCCGTCTATCAGGTCAGCCCGCTAATGGGCTCGGACCTGATCATCGTCGTCTTCGCCGTCGTCGTGGTCGGCGGCATGGGCTCGATCCTCGGCGCCATCGTCACCGGCTACATGCTCGGCCTCGCCGAGGGCCTGACCAAGGTTTTTTATCCGGAAGCCTCGAACCTCGTCGTCTTCGTCATCATGGCGATCGTGCTGCTGCTCAGGCCCGCCGGCCTGTTCGGAAGGGACGCCTGAGATGAGCGAGGCGACCCTTCACGCAGAGCGCGCCGCTGCCTCCGTCCGGCTGGAACGGGCGCTTGTGGCGCTGGGGATCGTGGCGCTCGTCGCCGCGCCCTTCCTCATCTACCCGATCTTCGTGATGAAGATGCTGTGCTTCGCACTCTTCGCCTGCGCCTTCAACCTACTCCTCGGCTACACCGGCCTGCTTTCCTTCGGCCACGCCGCGTTCTTCGGCGGCGCCGCCTATTTCTGTGCCTATGCGGTGAAGGCCTGGGGCTGGCCGCCGGAGGCCGGCATCCTGCTCGGCACCGCGGGCGCGGCGGCAATGGGCCTTGTCGTCGGCTTCCTCGCCATCCGCCGGCAGGGCATCTATTTTGCGATGATCACGCTCGCGATGGCGCAGATGTTCTATTTCTTCTGCGTGCAGGCGCCCTTCACCGAAGGCGAGGACGGCATCCAGGGCGTCGAGCGCGGCCATCTCTTCGGCGTCCTCGACCTCAACGTGCCGATGAACATGTACTTCTTCGTGCTCGCAATCTTCCTGATCGGCGTCTTCGCCATCTGGCGCATCGTCAACTCGCCCTTCGGCATGATCCTGCGCTCAATAAGAGAGAACGAGAACCGCGCCATTTCGCTCGGCTACTCGGTCGGCCGCTACAAGCTCGCCGCCTTCGTCATGTCGGCAGCCCTTGCCGGCCTCGCCGGCGCGCTGAAGGCGATCGTCTTCCAGTTCGCCACGCTCACCGACGTCACCTGGCAGATGTCGGGCGAGGTCATCCTGATGACGCTCCTCGGCGGCATCGGCACCATGGTCGGCCCGGTGGCCGGCGCCGGCCTTGTCGTCGGCCTGGAAAACACGCTTGCGACGTCCGGCTTCCCGGTGACGATCGCAACAGGGCTGATCTTCATGGTCTGCGTGCTGATCTTCCGGCGCGGCATTGTGGGGGAGGTTTATGCAAGGTGGCTGGGGCGGGGAGGTTGAGCGCCGGGACTCTCCCCCCTTGAGGGGGAAATGGCCGGCGGGCCAGAGGGGGTCGCCTCGCGTAGAGCGCCGACGCCCTTGCTCGACGTGCGACGACGTCGAGCTCTACGTGAGACGACCCCCTCTGTCGCCTTCGGCGACATCTCCCCCTCAAGGGGGGAGATCAGCAGCTCACCCCACCGGCACCTCCATCCCCATCGCGACGAAGGTGCGGAACCTTTTGACGTTGTTGTTCTCGAAGAACAGTCGCCTGGTCAGCGCCTCGTAGTCGGCCATCGTCGCCACGGTGACGACGAGGATGAAATCGGCCTCGCCGGTCACGTAGTAGCACTGCTGCACTTCCGGCACCGCGGCGAAGCCGCGCTTGGCGGCGTCGATCAGTTCGGCCCGTTCGCTCTCGACCTCCACCTCGACGAAGATGGTGATCGGGTGGCCGACCTTGGCCGGATCGACCAGCGCCACATTGGCGCGGATGACGCCACGCTCCTCCATGCGCCTGATGCGCCGCTGCACGGCCGGCGCCGACAGGTTCACCGCTTCGCCGATCGCGCGCTGCGGCGTGGTGTTGTCCTTCTGCAGGATGGCAAGGATTGCGCGGTCGAAGGCGTCGAGGTCAGGAGATTTTGGCATGGCGGCATCCAAATGAAACAAACTTGCAATCAGATGGCCGAAACAGAGCGCAATTCTCGATCGCTCCGCAATAGAGTTCAGCGCTTCGGAGAAAAGAGCCATGATGCTGCTCAACCAACGTCCCGAACATAACCAACCGCTGGTGGCGGCCGATTCCGCCGCCCTCGGTATAGCCGGCGCCGACCAGGCCGAGCGCTATCTCAAAGTGCGCGACAATCATGTCGAGACGCCCCAGCATGCCCTGCCGGCGCTGGCGGGCGAGCTCGGCATCGGCTCGCTGCACGTCAAGGACGAGGGCAAGCGCCTTGGCCTCGGCAGCTTCAAGGCGCTGGGCGGCGCCTATGCCGTCATGCGGCTGGTGCTGGAAGAGGCCGGCAAGCGGCTCGGCCGCGCCGTCGATGTCGGCGAGATCGGCGACGCAAGCGTGCGCGCGATCGCGGCGCAAATGACCTTCTGCTGCGCCACCGACGGCAATCACGGCCGCTCGGTAGCGCAGGGCGCCGGCCTCGTCGGCGCACGCTCGGTGGTCTTCGTTCATACGGGGGTCAGCGCCGAGCGCGTAGCCGCCATCGCTCGCTTCGGCGCCGAGATGGTGCGCGTCGAGGGTGGCTACGATCATTCGGTGCGCGAGGCCGCCCGCATCGCCGCCGAGCGCGGCTGGACGGTGGTCTCCGACACGTCCTGGCCGGGCTATGAGCGCATCCCCGGCCTGGTCATGCAGGGCTATACGGTGATCGTGCGCGAGGCGTTGAAGCGCATGCCCGAGCGGCCCACCCATGTCTTCCTGCAGGCCGGCGTAGGCGGCTTTGCCGCGGCGATTGCCGGCCATCTGGCGATCCTGTTCGGCGGAGAGCGGCCGAAGGTCATTGTGGTCGAGCCCGCGCGGGCGGCGTGCATCTACGCCACCGCCGAGGCCGGGCGTCCGGTAAAAATCCCGCATGAGCAACCGACCGTCATGGCGATGCTCGAATGCCATGAGCCGTCGCTGGTCGCCTGGCGCGTGCTGTCGCGCCTCGGCGATGCCTTCATGACGGTGGACGAGCAGGACGCGGTCGCGGTGATGAACCGGCTGGCGCGCCCTGCCGGCAACGATCCGGCGATCGTCTCCGGCGAGAGCGGCGGCGCAGGGCTTGCCGGATTGATCCGCGCCGCCGGAGACAAGGAGATGCGGGGAGCCCTTGGCCTCGGCTCCAGCTCCCGCGTGCTCATCATCAACTCCGAGGGCGCCACCGACTCAGGCCGCTATGCCGAACTGGTCGGGATGGCGCCTGAAGACGTCGCGCGGGCACGGCAGCCGGCATGAGCAATCTGACGATCAACGCCGACCGCCTCATCGGCCACATCGAGGAGCTCGGCCGCCTCGGCCGCGATGAACAAGGCCGCCTGGTCCGCGTCGCGGCTTCGGACATGGACAGGCTCGGCCGCGACCGTCTCGTCGCCTGGCTGCAGGAAGCAGGGCTCGACGTCGCCGTCGACCGCATCGGCAACATCTTCGGCATCTGGCAGGACGATACCAATGCCGGCCAGGCGCCGGTCATGCTCGGCTCGCATATCGACACGGTGATCGATGCCGGCATCTATGACGGCTGCTATGGCGTGCTTGCCGGTCTCGAGGCGATCGAGAGCCTGAAGGAGGCCGGCTTCGCTCCGGCCCGGCCGATCGTGGTCGCCGCCTTCACCAATGAGGAAGGGGTGCGCTATGCGCCCGACATGATGGGCTCGCTGGTCTATGCCGGCGGCTTGGACGTCGAGGAAGCGCTCGCCACCGTCGGCACCGACGGCTCGGTGCTGGGCAAGGAGCTGGAGCGCATCGGCTATGCCGGTCCTCACGAGCCGGGCTTCCTCGATCCGCATGCCTATGTCGAACTGCATGTCGAGCAGGGGCCGGTGCTCGAACGCGAGGGTATCGCCCTCGGCGCGGTCGAAAACCTGCAGGGCATTTCGTGGCAGCGCATCGTGATCGACGGCGTCGCCAACCATGCCGGCACCACGCCGATGGCGATGCGCAGCGATGCCGGCGTCGCCGCCGCCCGCGCCATCGTCTTCCTCGCGGACCGCGCCGCCGCCTCGCCGACACCGACGGTCGCGACCGTCGGCACGATCGCCTTCGAGCCGAACGCCATCAATGTCATCCCATCGCGGGCGACCTTCACCGTCGACCTGCGCGATTCCGACGAGGCGCGCTTGGGAGAAGAGGAGGCGGCGCTCGCCGCTTTCCTCGGCGGGCTCGCCACCAGCGCGAACGTCTCGATCCGCACCGAGCGCCTGGCGCGCTTCGCGCCGGTGACCTTCGATCCCCGCATCGTTTCGCTGATCGAGGATTGCGCCTTGGCCAACGGCTTCTCCTGCCGCCGCATGACCTCGGGCGCCGGGCATGATGCGCAGATGATTGCGCGCGTCGCGCCGTCCGCGATGATCTTCGTGCCGAGCCGCGGCGGCATCAGCCACAACCCGGCCGAGTTCACTGCCGCCGGCCACGTCGCCGCCGGCGCCAACATTCTGCTCGGTGTCGCCGCCAGGCTGGCGGCCGACTGATTGGAAGAGGGGGAATGCAGATGACCGACCTCGAAGAGCTTCATCGCGAGATGACGGCGTGGCGGCATGATCTCCACGCCCATCCCGAATTCGGCTTCGAGGAAAAGCGCACCGCCGCTTTCGTGGCGGAAAAACTGCGCGCCTTCGGGGTAGAGGTGGCGGATGGCATCGGCGGCACCGGCGTCGTCGGCACGCTGACCAGGGGCAGCGGCAACCGCGCGATCGCGTTGCGCGCCGACATGGATGCGCTGCGCATCGCCGAGCAGGGGACGGCTGCCTACCGCTCGCAAACGCCTGGCACCATGCATGCCTGCGGCCATGACGGCCACACCGCGATGCTGCTCGGCGCGGCCAAGCTGCTTGCCGATGAAGGCGGTTTCGACGGCACCGTGCGCTTCATCTTCCAGCCGGCCGAGGAATGGGGCAGGGGCGCGCTGGCGATGCTGGAAGACGGCCTCATCGAGCGCTTCCCCTTCGAGGAAATCTTCGGGCTGCACAACATGCCGGGCCTTCCCATCGGCCATTCGAGACCCGGAGCGGTCCGGTCATGTCGGCCGAGGACAATTTCGAGATCGTGGTGAAAGGCCTTGGCGGCCACGCGGCGCGGCCGCATGCCGGGCGGGAGACGTTGGTTGCCGCCTGCGCGCTGGTCCTCAACCTGCAGACCATCGTCTCGCGGCGCTTGAGCCCGGCCGATATCGGCGTCGTGTCGGTCACCGAGCTCATCACCGACGGCACCCGCAACGCGCTGCCCGGGCTCGCCCGCATCCTCGGCGACTGCCGCAGCTTCCGGCCCGAGGTGAGCGCGGCGATCGAGAAGGAAATGCGCCGCATCGCCGAGGGCACGGCGCAGGCCTATAACGTAGCAGCCGAAGTCACTTACACGCGCGAGTTCGTGCCCTTGATCAACGACGCGGCGCTTGTCGACGAGGCGCTTGCGGCGGCCCGAGACCTGCTGGCCGACGACGCCGTTGGCGTCGCGGCGGAGCCGATGACGGCTTCGGAGGATTTCGCCCGCTTCCTGAACGAGGTGCCCGGCTGCTTCGTCTTCATGGGCAACGGCAACTCCGCGCCGCTGCACAACCCGTCCTATGACTTCAACGACGAAGGCCTGCTCCACGGCGCGCGCTTCCATGCGGCGATCGTGAGGCGGCGGCTGCCTTTGGGTTGAAGGCTGCCGCGATTGGCTAGAGCAATTCCAGGAAAAGTGTGTAACGGTTTTCCGTCCGGAATTGCTTAGAAACAAATAGTTAGAGCAGTTCGGCGTTTCCGTGAAACGGTGAACTGCTCTAAGGCCTCAGCGCGCGATCTCACCCGATACTCGGGATGCTAGGCAGGATCTCTGGCCCGCCGGCCATTCAGTTGTTCTGCAGTCATGGCCAAACCGGGCTGGCGACCAATGCCACACGAGGGCGGAGACTCCTCAACCTCGGCCATAGCCTGATTGGCACGAAAGGGATCAAGGCAAGGTTAGTCGCGGCCCGGCGCCGTTGCATTAGCATATACTAAATTGCCGCTTTGGGTTAAATTGAAACAATCTTGTCGAGTGTCCGGGACGAGGCTGCGGGCTGCCTCAGGGAGGATAGGATGATCGAGCGGGGATGCGCGTGGGCGAGACGGGCTACCTGGGCCTTTTGGCTTCTTGCCCTGCCCGCCCAGGCCAGCAGCTTGGGTGATCTGGTCAAGAAGGGCGACGTCGCGGCCGTGGCTTCCGCCTTGGACAAAGGCGCCGCTGTTAACGAAATTGACGGAGTTACGGCGCTCTACATCGCCTGCGAAGGCGGAAATGTCGAGCTGGCAGGACTTCTGATCAAGCATGGGGCGGACGTCAACCTGCCCGTCAGCTGGCAAAGAACGCCACTCTACGCAGCCAACAAGGGGGGGCACGCTGAAATCGTCAAGCTGCTGCTCGATAGTGGAGCCAATCCAAATCAGGTGGCGAAAGCGCAGACGCCGCTGCACGTGGCTGCCGAAAATGGCTGCCTTCAGTGCGTCATCCACCTTGTCGACGCCGGAGCGGACGTCAACGCGCTGACGTCGAATGGAAGTCCGCCCATACATCTGGCCAAGCTCAGTGGTCACAACGACGTCGCGGCCTACTTGCACGGTCATGGTGCCGGACGACCGGCCATTGCGCCGATTTCGGCACGCCTTGCATCGGCAAACGCCCAATCGGGCAAGGAAATTTACGACAGGACCTGCGGGGCCTGTCATCTTTCGCCGGGGGTCAGGGTTCCCAAAAAGGTCAGTCTGTGGGGCATCATGGGGCGCCAGAAGGGTTCACAAAACGATGTCCAGTATTCGTCAGCCCTAAAGGACGCTGGTGGCAATTGGACCTTTGAGGAGCTCAATTTTTTCATCTCGAACCCCGCCATGACTTTGCCTGGAACAGATATGTCTTTCCCGGGTCTGAAGGACGAGAACCAGCGAGCAGACCTGATCGCTTACCTACGGACGTTGAGCGAGACACCGGTGCCGCTTCCCGACAATTGATTGCTCCTGTTGGCGGATACTGTGATACGCAAATTAGCTCGAAGCGCCGACGCACGCTGACTTGCGTTGCGATCCCTTCGCGCCCCCCTCTGTCCTGCCGGACATCTCCCGCACAAGGGGGAGATTGGCAGCTTCACCCTAGTAACCCTTTCTTCTCAGCTTTCGTGCAGAATTGCACGACGGGGCGAAAGAAAAACAGGGCATGGCGGACGGCAATAAACGCAACGGCAAGTTCTGGGCGCTGGCGCTCGATCGCGCCCAGCTCGGCCTTTGGGACTGGAACCTCGCGACCGGCGATTGCTATTATTCGCCGACCTGGTCGAGGATGCTTGGCTACGCCGAGGGCGAGCTCGCCAACACCTCCGATCTCTGGCTGAAGCTCACCCATCCCGACGACCGCGAAAGGGCGCAGCAAAGCGGCGACCGCCACATCGCCGGCCTGACCCCATCCATCGAGACGGAGCTGCGCCTGAAACACAAGGACGGCCACTGGGTCTGGGTGCTCGACCGCGGCGGCATCGTCGAGCGCGACGCCGAGGGCAGGCCGCTGCGCCTGATGGGCGTGCAGACCGACATTACCAGGCAGAAAGAGGCCGAGACCGCGCTGGATGAGGTCAATGTCCGCTTCCGGCTCGCGCTCGCCGCCAGCGGCACCGGCATCTGGCACTACGACATAGCTACCAATAAAAGCTTTTGGGATGCGCGCACCCGAGAAATCTTCGGCCTAGTGAGCAACACCGATGAGGTGACGGCCGATCTCTGGCACACCTATCTCCACCCGGACGACAAGGAGGCCACAGAGAGGGCGCACCTGCCGTCACCGGGCTCGCAGAGCGTCACGGCCACCCAATATCGCATCATCCGGCGTGACGGCGTGGTCCGCCACGTCGAGTCGCTGGTGCGCTTCATCGCCGCCGGTTCGGCCGGCCAGATCCTCGGTACCGTGCGCGACATCACCGACGAGAAGAAGCGCGCCGAGGAGCTCGCCCACGCCGCACACCACGATGCCCTGACCGGACTGTTGAATCGTTCCGCCTTCGACCGGCTGCTGGCCGAAAATATCGGCGCGGCCGCGCGGCTGCCGCTCGCCGTGTTCTATGTCGACCTCGACTACTTCAAGGCGCTGAACGACTATGCCGGCCATGCCGCGGGCGATGTCGCGCTAAGGAGCGTCGCCGCGGGCATTCGCGCCAGCCTGCCGTCCTCGGCGCATGCGGCGCGCCTCGGCGGCGACGAGTTCGCGCTGCTGGTGCCCAACTGCAACGACGCTTGCGCCGAACGGCTCGCGCGCGCCGTGCTCGCCGCCGTGCGCGACGCCGATCTTGGTCCCGCCGTGACCTCCCGCAGGTTGGCGGCCAGCATCGGCATCGCCTTCGTGCGCGATCCCAAGATGACGGTGGCCGACGCGTTGGCCTGCGCCGACGATGCCTGCTACGCTGCCAAGGCCGGCGGACGCGACCGCTTCGCGGTGTTCGCGGCCGAAACGGCTTCCGGGGTCGGCGGCCTCAATGCCGCGCGGCTCGCCGCCAAGCTGGTCGACGCGATGGAGGATGGCAAGCTGAAGCTGTTCGGCCAGGAGATCCATCGCCTGGGCAGGCCCTGGGAAGAGAGCCGCCATGTCGAGGTGCTGGCGAGGCTCGAAGGCCGCGACGGCAAGCTGATCCCGCCAGGTGAGTTCATACCGGTGGCCGAACGCTTCGGCCTTGCCGCCCGGCTCGACCGCTGGATCATCCGCACGGCGCTGTCGCGCCATGGCCAGGCGATGCTTTCCGGCGCCATCTCGCTCGGCTTCAACCTGTCGGCACAGACGCTCTCCGATCCACAGCTCTGGGATTTCGTCGATACGGCCATGGCCGAAAGCGGCGCGCCGCCGTCGGCCATCGGCTTCGAGATCACCGAGACCGCCGCCGTCACCAATTTCGACGCGGCGGAAGAATTCGTGCGCAAGGCCAGGCTGCGCCATTGCCGCGTCAGCCTCGACGATTTCGGCGCCGGCATGAGCTCCTTCGAATATCTCAGGCGCTTCCCCATCGACGCCATCAAGATCGACGGCTCCTTCGTCGAGCACATCGCCGACAGCCGCTTCGACCGCGAGATCGTCTCGGCGATCACCGGCATCGCCCGCTCGATGGGCTGCGCGGTCGTCGCCGAGAAGATCGAGGAAAAGAGCGCGCTGGAGATACTCATCGGCATGGGCGTCGCCTATGGCCAGGGTTATTTCCTGCACCGGCCGGAGCCGCTGCAGGCGATCGTGGCAAGGGCGGCCGGCCAGCCGGTGCTGTTTGAAAGGCCGCAGTTCCGGCTGAGCGTATAAAATAAGCAGTTGCTAAAATTTAATCCGCTGATTTAAGGGCGCCGTAATCCGGCAGGGCAATGGTGCTCCATCGACAATAGGATCGGGGCGACCATGAAGAAACTCCCCTTGCTGGCGGCAACGGCGATCGGCCTGCTCGGCATCCTCGCAACCGGGCAATCCTTCGCGGGTTCGGATCATGGTGGTCAGGTGACGGCGGCCTTGCCGGACGACAACGACGACCAGGACGCCACCGCCGGCAATGACGGCGATCACGATGTCGCCGGCAATGACGAGAGCGGCCATAAAGGCGAGGGTGCCGATTCCGGCTCGCATCAGGGCGACCAGGGCGATGACGAGGGCGGCGATCACGATCACGACGGCGGGGACAGCGCAGGCCATGACGGTGGCGACAGCGGCAGCCATGATGGCGGGGACGGCGGAGACGGCGGCAGCCACGACGGTGGCGACGACTGATCGGCGGCGCCTGAACAGCGATCTCCCTTCGGCGGGCTGGGCGCCGCCCACCGGCCCGTCGGTCGAGCGCATAGCGGCCGCGCTGCCGTACTAGGGAATTCTTAAGATATAAGCGGCTATCACCTTGCCGAACCGATTTCGTTCCGTTCGAGACATGATGTCTTGGCTCGACTATCCGGCGCCCATCCGATGGTGGACGGGTTCCGTTGAGGCCAGCAATGTCTCCACTGTCCGCGCTGAACAACGCCGCCCTCCTGATCCTGCAGCCGCAGCGCTCGACGTCTGTGTCCGCATCGGTTGGAGACAGTCTTGTCGCGAGCATCAATCGCGCCCATGCCGGCGCGGGCTCGCCGCTGACGCAGGCGCAGGCCAGGATCACCGAGTCCATGTTCAGCGTGAACAATCTCGACGCCACGCAAATGAAGGCTCGGCTGTTCGAGCGCGTCGGCAAGGAATTCGGCATCGATCAGGACGATTACGATTCCCTGTTCTCCTACGGCTCGGCCATCAAGACCGCGCTCGACGACCTGAAGCAGAAATCTCCCTCCAGCATTGCCGAGATCGAGAAGAAGCTGGGACTGGATGAGCTCGGCATTTCGCTCGATACGCTGGTCAACGCGATCGTCGATCCAAATGGCAGTGATGGCGACAGGCTGGATGCCGCGCTGGAGAAGAAAGCCGGCGACCGCGGCAAGGGCGAGGGGAAGGCCGCTACGCATACCCCGACGCAGCCGGACGAGATCGGTCTTTACGGCGGCTGAGCGAGACCGGCGATGTCTTCACCTGCCGTGCTGAACAACACCGCTTTGCTGATGCTGCAGCAGCAACCGCCGGCGACGGCCAGATCGGCCGCGGACAGCCCCGCCGGGTCCGGCGCCGGCTCGCCCCCGGTGCAGGCCGGGAACTCTCAATCCATGTTCAGCGTGAGCAACCTCAACGTCACGGCAACGAAAGTCCGGTTGATGGAGCGCGCGGGCAAGGAGTTTGGCATCGACCAGGCCGACTATGAATCCGTGTTTTCCTACGGTTCGGCGGTCAAGAACGCGGTCGAGGCGTTGAAACGGCAATCTCCCTCGGCGATCGCCGGGATCGAAAGGCAGCTTGGCCTGGACCAACTCGGCATTTCGCTCGATACGCTGGCCAATGCGATCATCGATCCGCAAGGCAGCGACGGCGACCGGCTCGACGCCGCGCTGGAGAAGCAGGTGGGCGATGATGGCAAGGATGAGGGGAATGCCGCCTCGATCCGGCCGGACGAGATCGGGCTTTACGGCCGATGAGAGCCAATCTCTCCCTTGTGGGCCCACAAGAGGGAAGAACAGCAGTTCCAACGCCTGTCAATGATGCGCGTGGCTGTCATTGCGCTTGCGGGTAGCCGCAGCCTTCTTCGCCGAGGCCGAACGCGCCGCCGCTGAGCGCTCGCCCGACGCATTGCCGCCCATCCGGCCGCCCTTGTGTGCCGCCGGATTGCCGGTGTGCTTGCCACGGCCGGAGCCGCCTTCCTTCTTGCCGCCGGCATCGTCCTTGTTGACGGTCGCCCAGGCGCGCCGCTCGGCTTCCTTCTCCGAGATGCCGCGCTTCTCGTAGCCTTCGGCGATGTGGTCGGCCTTGCGTTCCTGCTTGTCGGTGTATTTCGATTTGTCTCCGCGTGGCATTTTTCTTCTCCTTGTTGCACTGAGTGAAGTTCTACGACCGGCCTCAGTTACCCTTCTTCTGGCCGGCGTCGCCGAGGTTGGACCGCTCAGGGTCCTCGTTGGTCTCGCCGGCCGCATCGCGGTTCTTGTCGGGATCGTCCTTTGGCGGCAGATAACCGGGAGGGCGGTTCCCCTTCGGTCCCTCCCAGCGCGGCCATTGCTCGGTTGTTCCGGGGCGTCCCGGGCGTGGTGAGTTGCTCATTGTCTGCCTCGCTTTTCAGAGGGGCGCTCAGCCCTCGGCCTTCATGGTGCGTGCGATTTCGAGCAGCTTGTCGCGGTCGTGCCCGTGCTCGCGGATCAACTCGCGCGCCTGCTTCGGCGAGAGGTCGGTATTCTCGGCCAGGAACCGCACGTCCGGGTCGTCGCCACCCTTGGTCGGCAAGGTGTCCGAAGGCGGTGCGTGGGCGGCACCGGGGCGGTGCGGGATTTTGCTGTTCATCTCAGGTCTCCTTTGGTGAGCTGCCACTAGCCTGCCGTCTCCGATTGCTTGCGGCGTGCCGCCTTCTTGCGGCGCAGCACCTCATCGGTTCCGACGATGTTCTTCGAGCCGCCGGTGATGGCGGTCGAAACGACCGCCGGCGGATCGCTCGCCGGGAAACTGTCCTCCAGACCGGACTGCAGCTGCTCCTCCAGCGTCTCCGGAATCTCCGAGCGCCCTGCCGTGCGGCGGTCGTCGATCTCTTCCAGATCGTGCTTGGCATCGGGATGTTCGCGCACATTGCGCAGCGTCGACACAATGAGCTCGACCGCGAACTCCTTCATCGCCTCGCCATCCGGCGCGGCGATGACGGTTTCCTCGACAAGGCGCACGAGCGACGTCTCGAGCTTGTCCAGTTCCCGCATGCCCTGGCGGCCCGCCAGCCTTTGGATCAGCGAATGGATCAGCAGCGGAGCAAAGATCGAATAGGCATGCATGCGTGCCTCGTCGACGCGCTCGGGGTGAAGTGTGTGCACGGACATCGCTGCCTCCGTTGAACCTCCTGCTGGCGGCGGCCGGCCACCGCGTGCTTTTTGAGGAACCGGAAGAAGGGGAAGAAGTTCCAATTGCAGGAGGAGCAGCGCCGGAGCCGTTACGCAATTTCGGACAGAGATGACTGTTGCGCATTTTTCCAGGCATTGCTCCAGGGGCGACGCCCGCAAAGCTCTCGGGTGTGGCGCCGAACCGCTTGGGCGCGTCATGCCCGGGGCCACCGGTCCGAAAGGCCCCTGCGACTGAAGTCCGAGCGGCCCGCGCATTGGGCCGGCGGCGGCAACCAAAGCAGAAGCTTCGAGTTAGTGGGCGGTCGTCGGTGGAACCCCCCTCCGTCGTCGGCACATTTTGGGTGCCCGCTATTTCCGCGCAAAAGGCGGGCACCCAATACCGTCGGAACCCAAGAACCATCCGAATAGGAAGCCGCGTTGCCGGTTTCGGAAGCGAGACGACGTTTTGACCTTTATTTCTGCCAAGTCCAAATCGCGAGAAGCTGAAAGCCATCCCGCAAACGACAACCATCTCTCCGCTCTGGCCGATATCTCGATCCTCGAATTCATTGTCGACGATGACGACGTCGCCGACATTGCCAGGCGCGCCGAGCGCCTGGGCAATGCCGTGGTGATCGTGATGGCGCTCTGCCTGATCGTTGCGCCGGCGATCTATCTCACCCTGGCCTACGGCTTATAGCGGCCGGTCGCCCGTTCAGGCATCGCAACTATTTCGCCTGGAAAAAGGCGCGCAGCGCCGCTGCCGTCTCGGCCGACGCCTCCTCGGGGAAGAAATGCCCGCCGGGCATCGCTCCGCCGCTGACATTGCCGGCCCACTTCTGCCACAGCGCCAGCGGCCCGCCTTCTTGCGCGTACCATTCGGCCAGCGCGCCATGCCCGCTCCATAGCGCCAGCACCGGGCAGGCGATGCGCCGGCCCGCTGCCCGGTCCGCATGGTCATGCTCGCGGTCGAGCGTCGCTGCCGCACGATATTCCTCGCAGATGGCGTGCGCATGAGCCGGATCGCGCAAGGCATCGGCATAAGCCTGCCGGACCTCGGCGGGAAAGGCGGCAGGCGAGGAGCCCCAGCTTTCCAGCGCATTGTCGACGATCGCATCCGCGGCCGCCGCCATGATCGCCTCCGGCAGCGGCTCGGGCTGCGCCAGCAGCGACCATGGCCAGTAGCCCAGCGCCAGCCTGGCATCGGTTCGGTCCCAGGCATCGGCGGTGGCGATGATGTCGAGCACAGCAAGTTTCTCGACGCGGTCGGGATGGTCGAGCGCCAGCCGATAGGCAACGCGGCCACCACGATCGTGCCCGGCAACCATGAACCGGGAAAAGCCGAGCTTCGTCATTAGCGCCGCAAGGTCGGCAGCCATGGCGCGCTTTGCGTAGGGAGCATGATCCGGGCTGGACGGCGGACAGGAGCTTTTCCCGTAGCCGCGCAGGTCGGCGCAGACGACGCTAAGGCGGTCGGCGAGCTTCGGCGCCACGTCGCGCCACATCAGATGCATTTCCGGAAAGCCATGCAGCAGGAGCAGCCCCGGACCGCTCCCGGCGCGGCGGATGAATAACCGTGCCTCGCCCGTATCGACCTCGGCGATTTCGAAATCGTCGAACATGTTTTTTGCCTCCGGCAGGCGGAACGGCGGAGGCCGAGTATGGTTGCTATGACCGCACGCGGAAAGGGTTTCGCTCGGCCGACGCCTTGCGATGTTCGAACCGGGCGGAATCGAGTGTAGGGACGCCTCGAACATCTGGTCTCTTTTTTCGTTCCGCGCTTTGACGGCGATCTTGAGACGATCGCCCCGGTATTTCGTCGGGCGCGACATCCTGCAGGATCCGCAACCCTTCCACCCCGGCCCGCTCGGGGTGGGAAGAAGTTGTCCTTCGGCGTCGATCTGGGTGTTCGGTGTTGTACAAGTCGAAGCAGAAGCGTTCCATCGGTACTACGATCCCCGGCAGTTTTGACGTCCAGTTCACCGCCGCGATCATTGTCCAAGAGGCTGGTTCTGAAGGGAAATCCGCCTGCGTCGGCTCAGTTATGGCTACTGTCATGACCGGTCGTCTGCAACCGGCCCGACCCTCCAACGTTAGCTTTTGCGAATGGAGGACAGAAGAGCCAGAATGCTGGAATCCCTGTTTCTCAACCTTGGCCAGCACGATGCCCTTTCGGACGAAGAGAAGGGCTTGTTGAGCGGCGCAATGTCGGTCGAGAAATATTTCGTCACCGGCGAGGATATCGTCCAGGAAGGGTCGAGGCCCACCTCCAGCACGCTCATCGTGGACGGGCTCGCCGCACGCTACAAGGTACTCGAGGACGGCGGGCGGCAGTTCACCTCACTGCAAGTGGCAGGCGATTTCGTCGACCTCCATGCCTTTCTTCTGAAGACCATGGACCATGGCATCATCGCGCTCTCGCCCTGTCATGTGGTGGCAGCCGATCACGGCAAGCTGCGTGCAATAACCGAGCAGGCGCCGCATCTGACCAGGCTGTTGTGGCTGGACACGCTTGTCGACGGCGCCATCCACCGCGAGTGGATCGTGGCCATGGGGCGCCGCTCCAAGACCTCGCATCTGGCGCATCTCATCTGCGAGTTGTTCGTCAGGCTTCAGGTCGTGAAGAAAACCCATGGCATGAGCTTCCATCTGCCGCTGTCGCAGGCTGTGCTCGCCGATGTGCTCGGACTCTCGGTCGTGCACATGAACAGGGTCATCGGCACGCTGCGGCGCATGAACGTGATCAGCTGGGTCAACCACATGGTCGCGATCCTCGACTGGGAGCGTCTCGTCGCGATCGCGGAATTCGACCCGACCTATCTCAGCATGAACAACGAGCCGAGGTGAGGGCGCGCTTCAGAGCATTTCAGGAAAAGTGTGTAACGGTTGGGCTCGGTGACTTCGCCGTAGCCTCCGTCCGGAATTGCGTCAAAACAATCTAGCCTGGCGGCTTCTTGCGGTCGCGCGACGAAATCTGGTCGAGCATGGAGAGCGCGGCGCTGGGATCGACCGGTTTCAACAGGCCCTGTTGCGCGGCCGCCTTCTTGAAGGCGGCGAAAGCAACAGCCGGCCGGCAGATGCCCGCAATGGCGTCGTCCACCAGCCGCGACGCCGCGAGATAGTCCGGCGCCTCCTTGTTTTTCCAGCTTCCCTCCAGCGCCTTCCTTGCATCGGCAATCGATGAAACCACCATCGAGCCGCCGTTGACGAAGCGGATAGTGAGCGGCAGGAACCGGCTCATTTTTCGTCACCATCCAAGCCATTCATGAACACGCCAGGCGAGGCCGACGAAGGGCACCGCGGTCAGCATCACCGCCGCCAGGATGAAAACGGGATTGGTCGTCCGAAAGGATTTCATGTTGCCACCACCAGAGTTGGGATCGCCATAAACGAAGATGCCGCCGGCCGGTTGCATCCGGTCGACCAAGGCAACTGCAGGGGCGCGAGCTACATATTGCTCGCCGGCCGGATGGGCGGCGCCGGAAGGTGGGGCGGGCGCGGACGCACCCTCAGCGGCACGTTGGCGAGCGAGGCCCGGATCGGCCGAAGAGGGGCGATTGTCACGGCGGCACGCTGGCGCACAAATGCCGTCGAGAGCTTGCCGATCAGATTTCGAAAGTCCATGGAACTCTCCTGCTGCAGAGTCCCCCCAAAACAACGATCGACTAGCAACTATGGCGATCGCCCGCATTTAACTTTGATGTAGTGCGCGTCTTGGCTGCGCGGCCAAGGCCGACCCGACGAAAGCCAACCTTTTCCACCGGCATGCGTTGTCTATCGAGAAGGAGATGGCGATGCCGACCGACACTCGAACGAAGTCCGACAGCGCGCAGACGGCGAGCCGGCAGCGCAGCGTGCAGCGCAAGGTCGATGCCACCGATCGCGCAAAGCCCAACGGCAAATCGCACGGCCCCATGCAGGCCGGCGCGCGCGAATATCCGGTGCCGCCGTTCCCGAAGCAGCACCATGCAAAGCCCGGCGAGGAATGGGCGATCGTGCCGGCGCCCCTCTACGATGCGCCGTTCTGGCAGGGTTCGGGCAAGCTCGTAGGCAAGGTCGCGCTGATCACCGGCGGCGATTCCGGCATCGGCCGCGCTGTCGCTGTGCTCTTCGCACGCGAAGGCGCCGATGTAGCCATCGTCTATCTCAGCGAGGATCGCGACGCCAAAGCGACGAAAGCAGCGGTAGAGGCCGAAGGCAGGCGCTGCGTCACGCTTCGCGGCGATGTTTCCAAACGGACCTTCTGCCGCAAGGCGGTGGAACAGACAGTGAAGGGGTTGGGCAAGCTGGACGTGCTTGTCAACAACGCCGCCTTCCAGGTGCATTCAGCCGATTTCGTCGACCTCACCGAGCAGCATTTCGATACCACGCTGAAGACCAACCTTTATGGCTATTTCCATATGGCGCAGGAAGCCGTGCCGCACATGAAGCCGGGCTCGGCGATCGTCAACACCGGCTCCGTCACCGGCATCGAGGGCTCGAAGGACCTGGTCGATTATTCGATGACCAAAGGCGGCATCCACGCCTTCACCCGGGCGCTTTCCGGCAACCTCATAGGCAGGGGCATCCGCGTCAACGCGGTGGCACCGGGCCCGGTCTGGACGCCGCTCAACCCGTCGGAGAAGAAGGCCGAGGACGTCGCGCAGTTCGGCGCCAAGACGCCGATGAAGCGGCCCGCCCAGCCAGAGGAGATCGCGCCGGCCTATGTGTTTTTAGCCTCGCCGCAATGCTCCAGCTACATCACCGGCGAGATCCTGCCGATCATCGGGGGTTACTCATGAGGAGGATCCCATGCAGAAAATTCTTCTCGCACTTGCCGCCGTCCTGATGTCGGCGCTTCCGGCTGCGGCGCAGACGGCCGATCAGCCGATGGACCAGCAGCTCATCCCCGACCTGCAACAACTAGGGGACTGCCAGGCCAAGCCCGACACCAAGGACCCGCAGCAGAAGCAGCAGGCCAACGCGAACGATCTGTCGGAAACGCTCGACAGTTGCAACGGCGTGCTGAAACCGCCGCCCACCGGCGACAAGAACGCCACCGTTCCGCCGGCCGACAACAGCCAGATGCCGATAATCAAGCCGGGCGAGTTGCCACCGCAGACGCCAAAATAGAACGCCGGGTCGGGCCTGGCTCGAAACTTTTCAAGGCCAGGCGAGTTACTGTCTGGTAGTCCCGGACACCCGAACTACCTTCCACAATTGCCGCGCATTGACGATTCGGCATCCCGACGGCTCTTCTTTCCCACTGTCGATCCGGCGGTTCGGCAATCCTCGATCTTTCCGTGGGCCTGCACCGACCCGGGTGCTGTTTCGCGGGCTCGTTTGTTCCCCGATGATGCCTGTTGCGCCGTGGAATTTTTTAGTGACGCCACGTAGTCTCGCTCGCGGGGTCTTTTCGAGTGCGGACACCCAAGCAATTTTCTCCGATTGGCCGAATTGAATGACCTGGCGTGCGGGGCGCTCGAACGCCAGCCAGGGATCATGTGTTGGGCAAAAGAACAGGGTGGTTCTTTTCTGCCTTGGTTTGTATGGAACCTCGTGGGCCAAGCGAATAGGGCAGTGTGTTGCAGCCGGCCTCTATGTCCCATCTCTCGCACGGACCCGCTCGAATTCGGGTCGTGGCGGATACCTGAAAACCCCGGGCGAACCACTCAGGTTATTGGCTTCCGAGGACCTGCTGACCGGATGCTTGGCCGAATGGATTCTGCGATATCATCCCGTACCGGCGGGTAGCGGACAGGCCTCGAGTCCGGAAAGAATTAATTCGGAGGCGCGCTAGCTACCTGCCCCAACGTCACGCTTCCCTTTCTAAGGCGCGGTTTTTTGCGTGCTGAAGGAGGGCGTCGCCGGCTACCTAGCGACAACGCCCTGAGGGGCTGCAACGGTGGCGCCGTATGGCTGTTTCCGACTGGGGCCCGTGCTCTACCTCTAATGGACCGGTCGCGAACCCGCAGGCCTCGGCTGTCGCCGGATCCTTGGCTTCGATAACGGGTTCTTTTCCTTGAGGTGGGCGACGAAGGTCGGCCGCATCCTCGGGATATTCATGCCTGTCGGGATCCGGGGGGTCGAGCATACACCGACGGCCGGCACCATCGCTCTGGCGCTCTTGCGGGCCCGGGCGTTTTCGGGTGGGCCCGAGTGATCGCGAACCGGCTTGACCCGGACAGAGCGCCGCGTTCCGATACGCTCTAGGGCGACGTATTTTTCAAGAACGCCCGGGTCGGGCCCCGGCCGCAAATAGAACGGCCGGGTCGGGCCTGGCTCGAAACTTTTCAAGGCCAGGCGAGTTACTGTCTGGTGCAGTGCTGAAACCGCCGCCCACCGGCGACAAGAACGCCACCGTTCCGCCGGCCGACAACAGCCAGATGCCGATAATCAAGCCGGGCGAGTTGCCACCGCAGACGCCAAAATAGAACGCCGGGTCGGGCCTGGCTCGAAACTTTTCAAGGCCAGGCGAGTTACTGTCTGGTAGTCCCGGACACCCGAACTACCTTCCACAATTGCCGCCCCGGTTTCTCCCATCCGGGGCGGTTTTTCGTGCCTGGACACGGGGGTCGGCATGCTCTGCCGTATAGCCCGATCTCCCGGTCCCGAAGTGCGGAACCATCAGGCCGTTGCCGAATTGACCTCGGCGGGCCGCGTCAGCCGGACCTGGTGGCAAAGAGAACAGGGTGGTTTTTCCGGCTTCATACCCTGGCCAACGAAAAGGGCAGCCGAGCTCTTGTCCCACCCGGCCCGCTCGAATTCGGGCGTGGGCAACGCATGGCAGAACGTCCAGTATCCGAACTTGCATCTCCCGTCCGGGGTAGACGGTGATAGATATGCGGCGCTGGTTCCACGAAGCCTGGGTCCTGCTGAAGGAGGGCGTCGCCGGCTACCTTAGCGACAACGCCCTGAGCCATGGCGCGGCGATGGCCTTCTATGCCACGACCTCGCTGGCGCCGATCCTTCTGATCGTCGTGGCGATCGCCGGTATCGTGATCGGCAACGACGCCGCCCAGCTCGCGCTCTCGGCCGAGTTCTCGGGCGTGATGGGACCGCAGAGCGCCGATCTCCTCAAGGCGACGATCGAGACCGCCTCGCATCGCGGGTCCAGCACACTTGCCACCATCGTCGGGTTGATCGCGCTGCTTGTCACCGCCTCGGGCGTCTTCGGCGAGATGCAGCAGTCGCTGAACCAAATCTGGAAGGTCAAACCCGACGGCGTTTCGCTTTCGCGCCTGGTGCGGGCGAGGGCGGCGAGCCTCGGCCTGGTGGCGGCTCTTGGTTTCATGCTTCTGGTGTCGCTCGCCGCAAGCACCGCGATCTCGGCGTTGAGCGAGTATATCAACGAACGCCTACCGTTCGGCGAGTTGATCGTCAGCGCCGTCAACACCATTGTCTCCTTCGTGCTGATCGCGCTGCTCTTCTCGGCGATCTACAAGGTCCTGCCGGACCGCAGGCTCAAATGGCGCGACGTCGCGGTCGGTTCGGTCGTCACCGCGCTGCTGTTCACCATCGGCAAATCGCTCATCGGCTGGTATATCGGCACCAGCGCCATCGCCACCTCCTATGGCGCTGCCGGCGCGCTGATGGTGGTGCTGGTCTGGGTCTACTACTCGGCCCAGATTTTTTTCTTCGGCGCCGAGATCACCCGAGCTTATTCGGTACGGAGCGGCAGCCGGCAGGACCTCGCGCCGCTAGTGGCGCCGTCTCGGAATCGATCAGCCCAGCAGGTTCAGCGCGGGTCCACGGCCGGCTCGCGGTCCGCGGTCTCCGACAGCGAGGTTCGCGGTTGGATCGTCTTCAGCAGTCTGATCACGCTGCTGGTCTCGCAGGTTTGGCGGCGGAGGGGTTGAGTTGCCCAAGGCGTTTCAGCCGTGATGCCTGGTCCACACTTCTTCGAGGCAGAACCAACCCGTTTGAAGTTTGCCTTGCAGCGGCACCGGTTCCCGGCGCGCAGGATCGGCCGCACTCCTACCCAGGGGCGGATGGGGCAAGAGCCTTTCAATAAATAAATTAGCTGCGGCTAATAAAAAAGGATTATAATAGCGTGCCAGCCGGCGGCTCTACCCCAGCTGTCGGTTAGGCTCAGCGGCGCCCCCGAGTCCCCCTCCAAAGAGCCGCTGGGCCGCCGGCTTTCAAGGCCGACCACTCACTTTCCTGTATTAGTTTCAGCTAATTCTTGACGAAGCCTCTTGCCGCGCCAGACTCGTGATATGGCGAAGGGTATCAACATTGGCGACGAGGTCGCCATCACCGCAACCGTGCGTCGGCGCGTCACAGAAGACCGTGTCAGCGTCTCGATCCCATCCTATGGCTTCCCGCACTCGATCGTCGACCGCACGTCACAGGCAAAGAAAGGCCAGCCGATGGAACTAATCGGCGACGTCACTCACATTGACGGCGATCTGGTGACGGTGAATCTGGGTGTGCCGGTGACGGTGAACATGGACATCTTACGGCTGGTGACGCCCTACGTTCCGCCGAAGCAGAAAACTCCGCTGGTCGACAAGCCGACATAACAGCCGCCGCAGCGCCCTGGGGGATTCGCACAACGGCCAAGCAACCCGGTCTTCGCTTTGTCAGGCCGGTTCCTCCCATCCTCCGCCGCGGCGAGCCGAGTGACATGCTGAGGTTCGCACTTGGATGCCTCCTGAGGCTTGGCTCGGAAGCCCTAGACGTTGGCCATCCGCCTTCTCTTGGCTTCAGCGCAGCGAGCCCGGAACTCCTCGACCTCGGCCTCCGTGAGGTGCTCGATACCGATGAAGTCGTTCTTGGCGTGGCCCGAACGGATCAGCTCGTCAAGTTTTGCCTGGATAGCCGCCCCGTCGCGGTTCTGCGTGTTCTGGATCAGGAACACCATCAGGAAGGTGATGATCGTGGTGCCAGTGTTGATGATGAGCTGCCAGGTCTGCGAGTAGTGGAATACCGGCCCGGTTCCTCCCCAGACCAGAACCGATGCCAGGCACAGAGCGAAGGCCCAAGGCTTGCCGGCGGCGTGCGCGACGGCCTCCGCCATCCGGTTGAATGCCGTTTCCATGTGACGATCTCAATTGCAGGCATGAGCCCCAAGGATGTGAATCCCCAGGGCTCGGGGAAGACAGAATTGAGGGAAGACCCTGCCTTCCGCCCTAAGCCGCTTCAGCCGCTATGTTGACGGCCGACTCGGCAAGCTCGGTGAGTGCTGCGTCCGTCTCTTTCTCTTCGCCCAGCGTCTTGTCGAGGAGGTTGACAGCCTCGGTCAGGCCAAGTTCGGACGCCCATGTCCGAAGCGTGCCGTAGCGCGAGATTTCATAATGCTCGACCGCCTGCGCGGCCGCCAGCAAGCCGGCGTCGAGCGAGGGCGAGCCCTTGTATTCCTCCATGATCTCGGCGCCTTCCTCGGTGATGCCCATGATGGCGGCGCAGGTCTTGCCGACGGGTTTCTTGTCGATCACCTCGAACACTTCCTCCAGGCGCGCGACATGCTCCTCGGTCTGGGCGCGATGCTTTTCGAAGGCAGCCTTCAGGTCATCGCTTTGCGCCGCCTTGGCCATCTTGGGAAGCGTCGCCAGAATCTTCTTCTCGGCGAAGTAGATGTCCTTCAGCGTGTCGTGGAAAAGTTCGTTCAGGCCCTTCTTCGAGGCCGCCTTCGTCGTCGCCATGTGTTGATCTCCTGTTGGTTTGGATCATCCAACAACAGCGGCGGCAGCGAGTTGTTCCGGAAAGAATTTTTACACACGATCCGCCCGAGACGATCAATTGTTATTGACACCTTTGCCGTGTCTTGCAGTTGCCAAAAAGGGCCGAAGACGGGCTTGTGGGGAACAGCGAGCGAGCCGTTTGAGGCTTGACCCTGACGGCCAGCGGCCGCACCGGCCAAGCACTTTCACCACGGCTAGCGCTTCCGCTTTCCGCTGTCCGGAGCCTTATGCTCCGATGCCTCATGCGCTTCGCGCATCATCCGCAGCGCTTCTTCAGGGGTGAGGCCGCACTTGCGGGCAAAATAAATTGCCTCGGTAGCCTCGGCTCGAGAGGCCGCGGCAATGGCGGACAAGGCCTGTCTCGATTTCTTCTTGGCCATCGGTTCACCGCGCCATGAATCATTTAGTCAACTAATATAGCGTCATTGTTCTGAAATCAAAAATTCCTTGCTTTCGGCGCCGCAGCCCGGCCTGAGGCTGCGGCTCAGGGCGGACGCTACCAGCCTTGGCGGCTCGCCCATTCGTCGATGTCGCGGCGGACGCGGTCCTTCTCGATGCCGTAGCGTTCCTGGATCATGCCTTCCAGCTGGTCGCGCTTGCCGGCAATCCGGTCGAGGTCGTCGTCGGTGAGCTTGCCCCACTGTTCCTTGACCTTGCCTTTGACCTGCTTCCAGTTTCCTTCGACGCGGTTCCAATCCATGGTGCCACCTCCTTCATTTGCTTGGAAGCTAACGGCGGCACTGCCCCGAGGTTCCTGACATGGCGAGGGAACATTTAGACGTCGCTAATGTTGTTGCTGCAGTATGGCGCGCAGTCCCCGCATTCTTCTGTGAAGCGCGCGCCGAAGGACGGGTAGCCAGAACCCGATCCGGCCCGCCTCGGATTTCTCCCCCCCCGGGGCGGGCTTCTAAATTGATGGATCGAGAGAGATCAGGCGGCGGAAAGCGCTGTAGCCGCCTGGGCACTCGGCCGGTTGGAATCCGCCGCTCAGGCTTTCGAGTCCAAATGAAGCAGGTCGACCTGAACCTCCGGCGGCGTCCGCTCGTTAAGCGCCTTTTCCAGGTCGTTGCGGCTGTCAGCCGGACAGGCGTCGGGCAGGTCGAGGGCAGTCCGCGCCTGCTCGTCGAATTCGATCGCCGCGCCATAAAGCTGGGTCACCTGCATCACCAGGCTTTCGATGTCCTCGCGGGCGACGTTCTCGTCGAGGTTCATGAGCCTGATTTCTTCCGACAGTTGGATGATGTTGACGATCCCGTCTTCCCACAGGGCATGCCGGACCTTGCAGTGGGCGTCCTCGCGCAGTCGATCCGAAAATCCTCGTGACATTGGAAAACCCTCCTTTCGTGGGGGTTTGTCCCTCTACGCCCACTATGCGCTCGATCAGCGAAAACGGCAAACCGAAAAAGCAAAAATAATTAAGAAAATCAGTAAGTTAGTATGATATGTCAAATGAGGTTTTGCAGCATCATGGGTTTCGTTAGCATGGGTCTCCCTTCACACATCGCCCTACCTTGACGCTTCATGCAGCCGACCCTACTTTTACTCAAAGTGAGACACTTACTCATTCCCGTATTTTGGTAAGGAGGCAAAGTGGCTGAGCTTGAGCGCCCGCAGCGGCTGCAGATCATGCTGACCGACGAAGAGCTGGCAGCGCTGGAAAACTGGCGTTTTGAAAAGCGTATGCCCAGCCGTTCGGCCGCGGTGCGTGAATTGCTGCGCCGAGGTCTTGCGTCGGACGGCTTCCTGACCGCCGAGGCGGGGGTGAAGTCACAGGATTTCGGCGTGCTGGCTCCCGAAATAGGTAACGGCGAAAATCCCGACCGTTCCAAGGCTTAGGCGCTTGCCTTGGTCCCCGGCCGCGCTAGCTAATGCCGATGGCGATATCCGGGGCGAATCAGTGAAATCCGGGGGCGGGAAATCAGCAGATACCATTGCCAATGCGCGGCTGGCGGCCATCGTCGACTCCTCCTACGACGCCATCATCAGCAAGGATCTCAACAGCATCATTACCAGTTGGAACCATGCGGCTGAGCGCATGCTAGGCTACAGCGCCGAGGAGGCTGTCGGCCTATCCATGCTGCACCTTATCCCAGAGCATCTGCACGACGAGGAGAGCGACATCATCGGCCGAATCCGCAAAGGCGAGGGAGTGGCAAGTTTCGACACGACGCGAAAGCGAAAGGATGGCTCGCTGGTCGCGGTTTCAGTTACGGTTTCGCCGATCAGGAACAGTTCCGGCGAGATTGTCGGTGCGTCCACAATCGCCCGCGACATCAGCGCCGCCAAAGAGAGCGAGCGTCGCATCCGGCTCCTGATGCGCGAGGTAAACCACCGCGTGAAGAACCAGTTCGCGGTGATCCTGTCGATGGTGAGGGAAACCAACAAGCGCTCCGCCAACCCCGGCGAATTCGAGGACATGATCCGCGCGCGCATCATGGCGCTGTCGCGCTCGCACGATCTCCTGGTCACTTCGGAATGGGCCGGCGCCAGCCTGTTCGACCTCATCCAGGAACATCTGAAACCGTTCGGCCATGAGGAGCGCATCTCGCTCTCCGGTCCCTTGCTGACGCTGCAGTCGAATGCCGTGCAGAATCTCGGCATGGCCTTCCACGAACTCGGCACCAACTCGTCAAAATATGGCGCGCTGGCGGGCGAGGGCGGCCGCGTCGAGATCACTTGGACGGTCGAGACCGGGCCGCAGGCCCAGCGCCGGTTTCACCTGGTCTGGCAGGAGGCGTCGAATGGCGATACCGGCACTGGCGAGCCGGATGAGACCGCGCGCAAGGGCTTCGGCACGGTGGTGCTCGAGCGGGTGGCGCCGCAATCGCTCAGCGGCTCCTCCAGCCTCGAACGCTCGCCCGGTGCGTTGAAATGGTCGCTGACGGCGCCGCTCGAGGCCATCGTCGTGCCGCAGCTCGGAACGGACACCGAAAGCGATTTCAGCCTCTGAAGGCCGTTTTCAGCCCTCCAGGCATCTTCAATCCGGAAACGACGCCTGGCCGCGGCCTCCTTGCAGGTCCGTAAAAGAGTATTACATCAATTAATTAAGCGTGCGCTGTGCACGCTTGTGCAGTTGCTTCTGTCAAGCTCCATGGAGGTTGTCATGCCAAGCAAACTGATGGAAGGAAGAAAGAGCCAGGACTGGATCAATCTCGTCCTCGCGATCTGCCTGTTCATCTCACCCTGGGTCATCGGATTCACCGCGGCAATGGTGCCCGCGTGGAACGCCTGGATTGTCGGCGTTGCACTCGGCGCGCTGGCGCTCGCGACGCTTTCGGTGTTCGCCGAATGGGAAGAATGGGTAAATATGGTCCTCGGGCTCTGGCTGATCGTGTCGCCCTGGCTGCTGGGATTTGCAGCAGACAGGAACGTGATGCTCACGCACGTCGTCCTCGGCGTGCTTGTGCTCGCGGCATCGGCCTGGGCCGTCTGGGACTTCCGTCACCCCCACGCGCATGCGTGAGCGGTGATTGAACGGGGGCCCGCCGCGCGAGCGGCGAGCTCCTGGAACTGCGCGAAGACATATCGGGGCAGGGGGCTGAACGGCGGTTGCGGTTTCACGCAATTGCTGCAAGCGGACACCTTTTCGTGCATTCTTGGGAATGGCCTCGATGCTCCACCCCGACAAGCCTGCCAAATGCTGCTCCTATTGCGGCGGCCGCGACCATGATTTCGAGGAATGCCCGAAGCGCAAGGCCGACGCGGAGAAGGAAGAGGCGGCGCGGGAACCCGGGCCGGCTGCCCGTGCGGAGCCTGGCCTGAACTGACGTCCGAATACCGGCCGCGGCGTTCTTCGCGCCTCCCTTCTGTTTGCCCCCGTCCTCCGCGGCAACTGCGGGAACCCAGGTATCTCCACAGGCACGGCGTCGAGCCCTGACTTTTTCTGGGATGATCGAAGAACGGGCGTCGGACCGGCTTATAGTCGGGACGGGGGTGCGCGGGTGGCGGATGTCGTCTCAGCCAGAATCGGTGCGGAGCCTGCCGGGCGGGTGTCGGCAGGGCGCTTACGGTTTTTCGCATTCATGGCGATCGCCGCGTTCATGATCGCCGGTCCAGCCGCAGAGCAGGTCTTCGGGGTACGAACGGCGCTGCTGCGCTCCTGGACCATGTTCAGTGCGATTGGGCTCGACGTGATCGACGCTTCCTTCGAGATCCGCCGCCCCGACGGCGCGCTTGTCCCGCTCGACCGGTTCGAGATGCTCGGCGCTCCTCGCAACGGCAGGCTGAAGCGGATCGAAAGCCGCGACGAACTGGCTTCCGTCATCAAGCGGCTCTGTACGGCCGCAGGGCAGGGCGCCCCCGCCGTCCCCGCCATTTCCACCGGCACCGCCGTTGCCGCCATTGCCGCCGGAGCCACCGTTACCACCGGATCCTCCGTTCCCGCCGTTTCCATTGGCACCGCCATTGCCGCCGTTTCCACCGGCGCCATTGCCGCCATTACCGCCGGCGCCGCCGTTGCCGCCATTTCCACCGGCGCCGCCGTTGCCGCCGTTCCCACCGTTACCACCGGAACCGCCGTTCCCACCGTTTCCATCGGCACCGCCATTGCCGCCATTTCCACCGGCGCCACCATTGCCGCCGTTCCCCCCGTTGCCGCCATTCCCTCCGTTGCCGCCATTTCCACCGTTGCCGCCGTTTCCCCCGGCGCCGCCATTGCCGCCGTTTCCATCGGCACCACCATTGCCACCATTGCCGCCATTGCCGCCGTTTCCCCCGTTGCCGCCATTTCCGCCTGCGGCTTGGACCAGAAGAATGCGCTTGCCCTCTTGCATTTGGGCTACGGGATCTATTGACCGGTCGAATCCGTCTCGCAGCTCCGGCAAGACCGACGCCGCGCGAGTTGCGGTGGCCGTCGGCACCAGCATGGTCGACGCGAGCAGCGCTGCCGCCAGAATACTCCCGAGCTGTGGCAAGGAACGGCGCGCGATACCGGCATCCGCCATCAATGCGAAAAACCGCAAGCGTCCTGCCGACCCCGCAGGCTCCGCACTGATCCTGGTTGAGACGATATCCGCCACCCGCGTACCCCCGTCCCGACTATAGACCGGTTCAACGCCTGATCTTCGACCATCCCAGAAAAAGTCAGGGCCCGACGCCGCGCCTGTGTGGCCGGCCTCCGCGGCTCGATCGGGGGATCGGGCCTCCTGCTGCTCCGCCAACGTCTCACATCGTTTGGTGCGCGCGCCTCATCCCCTCAACGCATGCGACGCCGCGTCGGCAAACGAAATGTCGCCCTTGATCTCGCGCATCGCCATGGAGGTTACGGTGCGGCGCACGCCGGGCAGCCGGCTGAGCTCGACGCGCAGCATCCGGTCCAGCGCCCGCATGTCGACGGTAACGATCTGCAACAGATAGTCGGCCTCGCCGGTGGTTGCATAGCAGCGGCGGATCAGCGGGTGCTTCTTCACCGCCGCCTCGAAAGCGTCCGAGACCTCGAAGTCGATCGACACCTGGATGAAGGCCTCGATGCCGAAGCCGATCGCGGCAGGATCGATGCGGGTGGAGTAGCCGCGGATGACGCCGGCGTCTTCCAGCGCCTTGACCCGCTTCCAGCAGGGCGTCTTGCTCAGGCCCACCTCCTCGGCGAGTTCGCCGAAGGAGACGCGCGCGTCGCGTTCCAATGCGGCAACGATCTTGCGGTCGTGGACGTCCAGCATAGTCCGTTCTCCAAAATTACTGAAATTGACGGGATCGTACTCCATTTTTCGCAATTCGGATAACAGAAAGGAACAATGTTCAAGCCGGAAGCGCTATCCTTGGGGCATCTGTCGAACCATGCCCGCGCGAGGAGACGAGCCATGGACAAATCGGATTATCATGCACGCATCGAGGCGCCCGAGATGCGCGACTATGGCGTCTACCTGAAAGTCGACCAGTTGCTTGCCTGCCAGAAGCCGCTCGCCGAGATGGTCAATGCCGATGAGCTTCAGTTCCAGATCGTGCACCAGGTCGAGGAGCTGTGGATGAAGCTCATCGCCTACACGCTGGTCGACGTGCTCGACTATCTGGAGAAAGAGGACACCCACCGCATCGTGACGCTGATGGGGCGCGTGCACCGGCTGGTGCGCATGATGACGGCGCAGCTCGATCTCCTGGAGACGATGTCGCCCAAGGAGTACCAGCAGATCCGCCTCGAGCTCGGCAATGGCAGCGGCCAGGAGTCGCCTGGCTTCAAGCTGATCCTGCGCCTGCCGCCGGACCTGTGGCGCGCCTTCAAGCATGCTTACCTCGACGGCCGCGGGCTCTCCGTCGAGGACATCTACGACGCCCATTACGACCATGGCGATGCTTACGTCGTGGCCGAGGTGCTGATCGAGTTCGACGAGCTGTTCCAGAAATTCCGCGCCAACCACCTCTATCTGATCCACCGCTCGATCGGCCTAGGCGCGAAGTCGTTGAAGGGTCGGCCGGTGGAGATCCTCGAAGGCGGCGCCCGCCACCGCTTCTTCCCCGAGCTCTGGGACATACGCTGCGACATGACCGACCGCTGGGGCGCCGCCTACGGCACCGTGCGGGATTCGATCAGCCATCCGCCCCAGGCGAAGGCGGGGTAGGGGCCGGCTCCCCTTCTCCCCTTGTGGGAGAAGGTGTCGCCGAAGGCGACGGATGAGGGGTGTTCCAGCGGAGTGAGACGTTGGCGTTCCCTGGAACACCCCTCATCCGTCTCGGCGCTGCGCGCCGATCCACCTTCTCCCACAAGGGGAGAAGGAGAAAAATTTCCCACTCCTGTCGGAACCATCGCCCGTCATCCGTCCTTGGAGCACATCAACCGCTTCAACCGGAGGACATCGTGGAAACGCAATCGACCTGGCAGACCGCCGCCATTCTCATCGCTCGCCTGATCTTCGCCGCCATGTTCGCGATGGGGGTGGCGTTCAAGTTCATGGATATGGGCGCCACCGCCGGCTACATCGCCGCCGCCGGCTTCCCGTTCCCGCTGTTTCTGGCCTGGTGCGCCGCAATCCTCGAAACGCTGCTGGTGATCGCCTTTCTCACCGGCGCCCTCCTGACCCCGGCGGCGCTGATCGGCGCGGTCTATGTCGTCTTCCTCGGCTTTGCCTTCCACGGCCCATCGCACTGGGCCTCGAACCAGGCCGAGTTCGGCGCCTTCATGTCGCATTTCCCGTTCGCCGCCGGCCTGCTCTTCGCCGCCGTCCATGGACCCGGTAGCGTGCTGGCGGTCCGGCAAGGCGGGCCGGGCGGGGCATGAACTGTTCCTTCTACCCGTTTACGGGGAGAAGGTGCCCGAAGGGCGGATGAGGGGCAGCGCAGGCATCACCGGCGGAACAGCCCGCCTCACATCTGATCGTTATACGGCTCCTTCATCTGACCGACCATGCGCGCCAGCTTGGAGAAGGACGGCATGTCCACTTCCGGCTGGCACTGGTTGGCGAGCTCGAGCAGGCGGATCGGGAAGTTGACGGCGTCGCGGCTCGACGCCGACATGCCTTCGGACCGGTCCTCGCCGGTCTCGACGGCCTCGGCCTTGCGCAGCGCGATGTCGATCTCCTCGACCGTCAGCACCCCTTTGCGCACCAGCACATGGTTGATTGCCGCGACGGCCATCAGCAGGCCCTCGAGTTGCAGATTGGCGACGTTCATGGCGCTTCCTCCCATTGACCTCGCCTGAAAAACGCACGACGGGCGTTTCCGATCCGAGGAGCCGCTATTGCAGCCTTTCCAACCTGCGGGCTGCTTGGGTGGCAAGGGCTTTGTCGATCAGCCACTGATCCGAGGGCATGGTCCAACCGCGTGCCGACGACAGCCGCTGAAGGATACGATCACTGAGCAGCCACCGCCTTACCAGGTGAGCCGTTGGTGCGTCGACATAACTCCAATAGGCGCGCTCGACCGGATCGGCCTCGAACATACAACTCCTCGTCAGAAACGTCGCGAGCTGCAACGCTGCGTTCATTGACGGCGCCGCAAGCCAAGCGTTGAGCGTTGCCGACAAACCGAGATCGAGGATGGCGATGCCGCATATCCAGTCCTCGGCATCATCTCCGTCATCCGGATGCCCCTCGATGGCTTGCGAAAAGGCCCCGGTAAACAACGCGCGGATCGCTCCACGTTCGGCGTCCGGCCAATCCTGCCACTGGGCCATCTTCAGGCGGTTGGCAATAATCGGCGGATCGGTGCCCGTCCAAAGCGACGCGCGAACGGCCTGTTCCAGGATGCGCGGCAGGAAATGCTTGTAGTCAGCGACATCGCCGACTGTCGTCATGGCCCAGCCTGCGTAAGGACCGATCTGCTCTCCGGTAAGCTCGCGCAGCGGCGCCGAGGTCAGTGTCTCCAGGATCGCCACGGAATCCCGGAGCGGCGAAGCATGAAGCTTGCGCGGCGGCGGGTAGGAAGCAAACGCCGCGTAACAATCATCGATGAGGCGCTGAAGCTCGGGCTGCATGGTGGCGACCAGGCGGTCTCGCTATTTCCTGCCCTGCAGGATACGCACGAAGCGGCTCTTGTCGGCCGTCTGGGAGTGAATACCCTGGAAATCACGATAGGTGAGGCGGCCGCTTGCCCATGCATTGAAGAACCGGCTGCAGAAGGCGCTAGGAACGCGCGCGACGCTGACATTCATGAGCTTTGCCACGGCCTGCCTGTCCTTCAACTGCCTCGACCCCACCTGCTTGACGCAGTCGGCCATCACTTCTCGCTTGAAGGCAGGGTTGCCTTGCATCGCCGCTTGCGCAGTGTTCCATTGGCCTTCATTGGCGCTGGTGCAGCCAGCCAGAAGTGCGGCGCCGACAAGCACCGCGGCAAAACGCATTTCGAAACGCATCTACACCCCTGAAATCAAATCGCGCCCAACCCAAGCAAAATTCCATGGCACGGACAAGACGGCTTAGAATAACCCCGAGTAGATTGCTTGGTCCACTGCGGCGATTTCTCACGGTGCGGAAGCCGCCGCGAGCCGGCCGCCGGCGAGGACTAGGCTTCCATCAGGCGCTCGCCATATTCGCTCCAGAGCTGCTTGACCTCGCGGCTGCCTAGCGGCGGCGTCGTGCGGTCGCCATAGGAGATCGCGACGGCGCTCAAGTCGTACTGGCCGTCGGCCTCGGCGATGAAGCGGATGGCTTCGCCGAGCGGCCTCGAGTGGAAAACGGGATCAGCCTGGCCCCGGCCCAGGCTGCGAACGCCCGAAATGCTTGCTGGCACATGCCGCATCCGAAAGACGGATGCCATGGCAGGTTTGTCCATGCCCGCTCTCCGCGATTCTATGGACGAATGATTCCATAAGGTCATGCTAATGACCAGCCTGTGCAAAAAGGCCAGGCTGGAACCTGGCCTTTTCTGTCAGGTCCGTGAGCAGCGGCGAGACGGCAAGCCGTCTCGCGCCTGCCCGGCTTCCGCCAAGTCTTTGAGGCAGCGACGAGACGGCAAGCCGTCTCGCGCCTTAGCGTTGCCAGCGGCGGAACCAATCGGGGTCCGGCTGCGAGCTTCTGGCGATAGTGAGGCCCATCAGCACGCCGAACAGCCCGCCGATCGCAACCGCGGTTGAGATCGTGCCGGGGTTCTGCTGCACCGTTTCGGACACGCTATGCGCCTGGGTACGCAGTTGCTTGGCCGCGCGCGAGGCGCGGTGGGATGCCCCGCTGTATAGGCTGGAGGCGCGGTCGGCGGCGCTTTGATACCAGCCATGAGCCGCTTCCTCGGCCTGGTCGGAGAGCATCCGGTTGAGCCGGCTCACCTCGCGCTTCAGTTCCGCGATCTGCTTCTTCATCTCCGCCTCGGAGGCGTTGGAAGACCGCGCGCTGCGGCGCGACGCGCTTCTGCTGCGCGCGGCGCTCGTCGTGCCCTTGCCGTTGCCACTCGCCCGAGTTGCGGTGCCTATGTCATTGTCTGCCATTGGTTTTCTCCTTTTTCTTCCTGCAACGGTCTGGGCGGCTCCTGGTTCCCGCAAGCCGCCAAAGGCAAGGGCCGCGGAGCGGACTCCACGGCCCTTTTTGGTGCAACGAAACTCAAATGCTACTTGCCGCAGTTCTTGTCGTTGACGGTCGGCGCGGTGGTTCCGGGCGACAGGTTGCTGGCATCGGGCTGAGCGCCCTGCGGACCCGGCGCGCAATTGCGGTCGGCATTCGAGTTCATGCCGTCGTCATAGGCCGGGCCGCCATAAATGCTGCCGGTCGTGCTGGGATCGACGTTGTCGGAATTGGGAACGACCGTCTGGCCGCTGCCGCCGGTCGTGTCATTGGTGGCGCCCGAACCCATATGGCCGGCGTCCTGGGCCATCGCTCCCCGCAAGACCGATCGTGAGCGCCGAGGCCGCAAGGATAGTTTTAAACATGGTTTTCTCCTTTTCTTGGCGAAAGGTCGTCGCGTCGCGACATGGGCCAACCGCTCGGGCCGCCCATGGTTCCGACAAAAATGCCCACCTGCGGCGACCTGTCCCGGTTGGGTCGTTTTTAGGCGACCGGCGTTTGCGGTGGGATTCAAAAATAGGAAAATTTACCTAGAAGCCATTGCCCGGTGAGGGCAGCAATGCTATGATTTTGTCTATGGTGCTGATTTGCGCCAACGACCCGCCGCCCGGCGGTTTTTCTGTCCCACGGGGGTGGGCGGGAACTCGACCTTCCAGTTGAATCCAATCCGCGGAAGTCTTCCATGCCACGCTATGCCACCATCATCACCGGCGACGACGGCGCCGAGATCGTCAGCGCCATCGGCGAGTTCCAATCCTTCGGCCTGCCGCGCCGCGCCGGTCGCGTTGAGCAGGTGGCTCCAGGCGTGCGCATCGGCATGGTGCGTGGCGGCGCGGTCAATGCCGTCGCCGGCTTCGGCTTTCCGCGCCAGGGTCTGGATCCCGCGGCGATCGCTGCCGCCACGGCGAAGCTGAAGGCCGCCGCGCCGGCGCCGAAGCTGCCGATCTCCCCCCTGGTGGGGCAGATCGCCGGTCCTCCCTCCGCAACTGCAGCGCAGCTGCTGCGAAGGACGGGCAGGCCAGAGGGGGGCGCTGCCCCGCCGGCCTCGGCAATTGTCACGGCTGCGTTCGAACAGGCCGCGCCGCTAAGGCGAGTTCGCGCAAAGCCACGCAAGAAACCGGCGCGCAAGGTCGCCAAGGCGCGAACGGGCAAGGCACCAGCCTCCGATGCGCCGGCCCATGGCTGACGGGGCGAGCAAGGCGCGACGCAGGACGACCGGCGCCCGAACCGCAAGAGCGAAACCCGCAAGGGCGAAGCCTGAATTGGCTGCCACGCCGGCCACCCGCCCCAAGCGCTCCAAAAAGACGCTGGGCGACGATTTCACCGCAGCACTGCGCGCAGATTTCCGTGCCCACGGCGCCGGCGTCATCGCCGCGGTGCGGGCGGAAAAGCCTGAGCAGTATCTAAAGGTCGTGCTGACGCTGCTGCCCAAGGATTTTTCGCAAAACCTCGATGTCGATAAAAACAATCTCGACCGGATGAGCGATGAGGAAATCCGCAACCGCATCCGCGGTCTCGAAGCGAGGCTGCGGCCGTTCCTCGATGATGCAGACCTATTTGGCGCTGCTCGAGGAGCTGGACCGACGCCGGCGCCGTAACCTTCTCGCTTGCTACGCGCCCTACGACCGCCAAGCCGAATTCCACGCGGCAGGGGCGAAAAACCGCGAGCGCCTGTTCATGGCCGGCAACCAGCTCGGCAAGACCAGGGCAGGGGGCGCCGAATGGGCCATGCACCTCACCGGCCGCTATCCCGACTGGTGGACGGGCAAGGTGTTCGACACGCCGGTTCGGCTCTGGGCGGCCGGCGTCACCGGCGAAGGCACGCGCGACAATCCGCAGCGCGTGCTGATCGGCCCGCCGCAACAGCAGGCCGAATGGGGCACGGGCATGATCCCGGCCGATGCGATTGCCGACACGGTGATGGGCCGCAATGTTCCCGGCGCGATTGACAGCGTCGTCGTGCGCTGGGGCGGTGGCGGCGACGTGCAGGCGGGCGAAAGCGTGCTCTCCTTCAAGTCCTATGAGAAGGGCCGCGAGAAATGGCAGGGCGAGACCCTGCACGGCGTCTGGTTCGACGAGGAACCGCCGCTGGATATCTATTCCGAAGGGCTGACCCGCACCAACGCGACAGGGGGCATAACGATCGTGACGTTCACGCCGCTGCTAGGCATGTCGGATGTGGTGCTGAGGTTTTTGAGCGCTGCGGAGGTGGAGAGGATTGGGAAGGGGTGAGTCGCCGGTGAAGTCCAATCTCCCCCTAGGGGGAGGGCAATCGCATATGGCTGCGCCAGCCCCCCACTCCGGCCGCTGCGCGGCCACCTCTCCCCATGTTCATGGGGGAGAGGAAACCAAGCTTTTCAAGGCCGCGACCTTCGCGGTTGGCGTTTCCTCTCCCTCCACGAATGTGGGGGGAGAGGTGGCTCGGCGAAGCCGAGACGGAGTGGGGGAGCGCCATATGCGATTGCCCTGCCCCTAGGGGGGGAGATTGGCAGCTTCGCCCACGGCGCCCTTTACGTCCGGCTTTCAAAACAATCCCGAGCCCCTATGGTGCGCAGTCGCGTGATTTGCGCGCCGTGAGGGATCTCAGGAATGTATCTAGGCCGTTCCTATAAATTGTTGGACTTCGCGCTTTGGTCGCGGCGCAGCGTCATCTACATGGTCGTGGTGAGCGGCTTGGCGATCGCCGCCTACCGCCTTCCGGCCACCGCCGGGTTCTCGGTGCCGTGGTCCATCGTGCTTGTGCTCGGCACCACGGTGTCTCTCGTCGCAGGTTTCAAGAATTCGCAGGTCTTCACCCGTGCCAACGAGGCCCTGCAGGCCTTTTCGCAGATCACCGCGAGCAGCCGGATGTGGTTGAGCTTCTGCAGGGATTTTATGGATGCCGCGACGGCAAGGCGGCTCATCCACCGCCACCTTGCGTGGCTGACGGCGCTGCGCTTTTCGCTACGGCGGCCGATGCCTTGGGAATCGCTGGCGAAAGCGGCCAATATCGAGTTCCGGCGGCGGCGCTATCACATCCAGGAGGACAAGACCTCGCTTGGCGAGGAACTGCGCGCGTTGCTGGGCGAGGAAGCCGAGAGCGTGCTCAAATCGCCGCAGCCGGCGATCACGCTTCTCGGGATGCAGTCGGCCGAGGTCAACGGCTTGCTCAAAAGCACCAGTGTCCCGACGCAGGTCTATTCGGAGCTTATGAAGCTCATTCGCGACTTCCACGACCAGCAGGCGCGCTGCGATCGCATCAAGAACAATCCCTATCCCCGGCAATACGCGATCGTCAGCTCGATCTTCATGGTCATCTTCTGCACGCTGCTGCCGTTCGGCATCGTCCCGGTCTTCGCCGACATGGCCAAGCTGGGCGGCATGCTCGGCGCGGTTTCGATCTGGCTGACCATCCCGTTCAGCGCGCTGTTGGGATGGGCTTACATGTCGCTCGACCTGGTCGGCGAGAGCAGCGCCAACCCGTTCGAGGGCAATGCCAACGACGTGCCGATTTCGCAAATCTGCCGCGACATCGAGATCGAGCTGCGTAGGGGGCTGGGGGAAACCAGCCTGCCGGCGCCGCTGCCGGCGGTGAACGATATCGCCACGTGAGGTTCCCCTTCTCCCCTTGTGGGAGAAGGTGTCGCCGAAGGCGACGGATGAGGGGTGCTCCAGCTTGGCACTGCCGCACTCCGTCGCGCACCCCTCATCCGTCTCGGCGCTGCGCGCCGATCCACCTTCTCCCACAAGGGGAGAAGGAAAAGGGCTCGTCAATCCATGTCCCGACACGTCACCTTCATGACCATCGACGACGCCTGGCACTACTCGCCCGAGCAGCGCGCCGCGATCATCGCCGCCTATCCCGAACATGAGCGCGAGGCGCGCGCGAAGGGCATTCCGGTGCTGGGCTACCGGCGTTTCTACTGGGATGCCGTCCTCGGCGCGGAGCTCCCCGACGGCATCGACTATGCCGTCTTCGACTTCGCGGTGAACAGCGGGCGGGGCAGGGCGGCGAAATATCTGCAGGCCGTGCTCGGCGTTGCTGAGGACAGTCGCGTCGGCCCGGCCACGCTCGCCGCGGCCCGCGCGAAGCCCGCCGGTGTTGTCATCGACACGCTTTGCGATGCGCGGCTCGCCTTCCTCCAGCGGCTGCCGACCTGGCCGACCTTCGGCAAGGGCTGGCGCGCGCGCGTCGCCTCGGTGCGTGCTGAGGCGCTGCTCATCTCGGCGCGGCCTGAGGCGCCGCTCCAGCCCACGCCGCCGCCACCCGACGCCGCGCGGCCAACGGCCGGCGCCTCCACGGGCGATGGTGCTCCGCCGGCGTTGGCCTCGCCCGGCAAGGCGGCCGGCGTCCTTGCCCTGATCGCGCTGGCGCTTGGCTCGGCCGCCGCCTGGATCGCGCACCTTCCCTGCAATCTCTTTGGAGTATTCTGCCAATGATTGCCGTCATCATCCGCATCGCGCTGCGCTACGGCGCCGGCGTCCTCGTCGCGCGCGGCCTGCTTGGCGCAGGCGACGCAGCGGCGCTTTCAGCCGATCCCGACATCCAGATCGCGCTCGAAACCGGCATCGGCCTGGCGCTCAGCCTCGCCACCGAGGCCTGGTACGCGCTCGCTCGCAAATTCCGCTGGTCGAAGTGAGAAGGATAAAATGGTCGAGGTTTTCACCGAACTCATCCGCCAGGCCTTGCCCTGGGTCATCGGTGCGCTGCTCCTCATCGGCGCGCTTGTCGTGTGGTGGCTGGCATGACGGCGCTTCTGTCCTTTCTCTGCGGCAATCCGGCAATCTTGGGTGTGCTGGCGTCCGTCATCGCGGCGCTTGGCTGGGGTTTTCACCAAAGGCTTGCCGGCGCCAAGGCCGAGCGCGACCGGCAGACCAAGGCCGAGGCTGCGGCCCGCGACATCGCCGGCCAGGTCGACAACGATATCGGCGCGCTGCCCGCCGATACGGTCAAGAAGGAGCTGAGGTCATGGGCAAGGGACTGATCGCTGCCGTGCTCGTCGCCGCACTCGGCGGCTGCACCATGGCCAAGGGCGGCTTCTGCGCGGTCTCTTCGCCGCTGCGCCTCTCCGCCAAGGCGGTCGAGACGCTGTCGGACGAGGAGGCGAGGGCGCTTCTCGCGCACAACCGCAAGGGCGCAAAACTTTGCGGCTGGAGGCCTTGATGCACGACATCTTCGATCTGCTCGGCATCAAGGGCCAGGTGGTGGCCGCCGGTCTGGCCGGCGGGGTGCTGAGGGCGCTGTCGCGCCATCGCTACAAATTGCGCGAGATGGTGGCCTCGCCTATCTGCGGCGCTTTGGCCGCCGCCTATCTGACGCTGCCCGTGGTGGCGTGGGTTCAGGCAAGCGGCCTGCCGATGCCGGACGCCGCCGACGACACCACCACACTCGCCGCCGCCTTCCTCATCGGCGTCTCGGCTATGTGGATTTCGGACATCGTATTCGAGGTTGTGGTGAGGCGGTTCAAGCCCGATCCGGATGAATAAGGACGGCCTGGCATGGACGCGCCACCGATTCCAGAACCCAGGTGGGACATCGAACCGTCGGCAAGAGTTTTTGAAATCTCCATGAACCAATCCGCCCCGCCGGGCGACGCATGGCTGCAAATGAACACAATGCACCATGGAGATTTTCCGATGACCGCAATCCTGCGCAATGCACTTCTCGCCGCCGTAGCCGTCTTGGCCTTGGGCGGCTCCGCGATGGCCGGCCAGCAGATCTACGAATGCGACAACACGCCGACCAACAAGCTGTGGGCCGGCCGCTGCTGCGGCGTCGGCGACGCCAATTGCCTAGGTGGCGAAAGCCACGGGCATGACAGGGGCAACCCCGGCCGAGGTGACAACGGCGGGAGCAACAACGGCCGAGGCGACAAAGGGCCCAAGTGAGGCTGACCAGGCATCCGATGCTCGCCGGTTGCCCAACCGGCGAGCATCGGCGCAGACCAGGCCCGCGCTCCGTTACCTCACCTTATCCGGCGCTTGAGCGGCTGGACGAAGCAGGCCACAATCCCCACCTATGGAGAAATCCAAAGGAGGTTTGACATGGCTTCTTCCGAACGCGCAGTCCTTGCCGGCGGCTGCTTCTGGGGTATGCAGGATCTGATCCGTCGTTTCCCCGGCGTGATCTCCACCCGCGTCGGCTACAGCGGCGGCGACGTGCCGAACGCGACCTATCGCAATCACGGCACCCATGCCGAGGCGATCGAGATCGTCTTCGATCCGACCAAAACCAGTTTCCGCACGCTGCTCGAATTCTTCTTCCAGATCCATGATCCGACGACCAGGAACCGCCAGGGCAACGATGTCGGCTTGAGCTACCGTTCGGCGATCTTCTACACCAGCGACGAGCAGAAGCGGGTGGCCGAGGATACCATCGCCGACGTCGAAGCTTCGGGTCTATGGCCAGGCAAGGTCGTCACCGAGCTCGCTCCGGCCGGCCCCTTCTGGGAGGCCGAGCCCGAGCATCAGGATTATCTGGAGCGCTATCCCAACGGCTACACCTGCCATTTCGTCCGGCCGGGCTGGAAGCTTCCCGTCCGCGAAAAGGCCGTCGCATCATAAAAAATAGCGGCTACACAGTAGCCTTGTGTCCATGATCACGCCCGCCGTGCCGAAAGGCATGGCGGGCTTTTTTTGCGTTCCGGGCTCCCGGCCGCCATGCCGAAAGGCATTGTGGCCTTTGTGTTTTGGGCTCGAAGCCTGCCGGGATGTGCCGCCGACGATCAGCCTTTGGCCCGGCGGTTCTCGTTCTCGTGGCTGCCGATCCAATGGGCGCGGATACGGTCGCTGGCTTCGAGATAGGCCATGTCGATGAGATAGGTCAGAAGCTTTTCGCCATCGGCCTCAGCTTTCTGGCGAAGCTCCCGCAAGATCCCCTGCGCAAATTGCAGGTTTTCCATTTTGCTAGGCTGGTCCATCGGTGCCCCCAATGTCTGCATGGGAAGTTTGGCTCACTATACTTGTACGAAGGTTGTAGTCTGACTCACGGCTAAGCTGTACCCGGTTGCACCCGCGCCCGGTCAACGAAGCGGTTGGACATTGCGCGGAAATGTCGATATTTTACGCCCCCAATCGGACAGCGACCATGCACGAAGACGAGGGCAGCACTCCTGACAAGCTGCAAGCTATGCTTGACGTGATTGCCAGGAGCGAACCCTCTAGCGGGAGCGGTGAGGCCGATGTCGGCAGGCTGAAGGCCGACGCCGCCAAGGCGGCGAATGTGCTGATCGAATTCTACGGCGGCGCTGCCCTCGAACGCGCCAGGCTTATCGAGCGCCGCTCGCCCCAGTCGTATTTCGCGCGCTTGGTAACGGCCGAAGTCGGCAAGCGCGGCAGGCTCCCACCCAGAAGCTAGCCTGGAAGCTGGCCAAGAAATTGGCCCAGCAACTGGCCCAGAAACCGGCAAAGATCGCCTCAAGAGGATTTGCGCCTCCTCGATTTCTCCCCAAGCCTCTGCTGGATCTCTTCCTGGATATTGTCCAGGAGGTAGGACAGCATGTCGTGCCCGATCGACTGCGCGATTTCCTTGGCCTGCTCGACATGGTTGTGCATCTCGCGAAGTGAGTGCTCCTCGCTTGCGGCATCCTGCGTCAGGTCGACGAACCAGCCGGGATAGAGCGCCGCCTCGCCCATGCCGTCGACATAGCATTGGCCAACGGCCAGGATCTTGCGCAGCCCCATCTTTTCCGAACGGACCTTGTAGACTTCGCGGAAGCCTGACCTGCGCTCTATGGCCTTGCGGATCGCCAGCCGAACCCTCGGCTGGTCCTCCCGCTCGATGCTTTGCATCCACCTTTCCAGCGGCGCGCCATGCGAGAATTCCTCGAGCGTCAGATCGAAATAGGCGGACAGATTGGCGTCGCCGTAGACGCGATCGCGCTTGATGTCCCAGGTCCAAAACCCGTCGATCGGTGGATACCGCATATGCACGTTGCGGCTGTGTTCAGGCGCCGACGTCATGAAAACCGCCCCGTTCGGTTTCAAGATTCGCCAATACTATGTCGCAAAATTATAAAGAAACAAAGGTGGTCTTTTGTACAAGGCCGGAGATCATAGGTATGCTGCTGCTCGCATAGTTCGGTGGCGTAGTTGGTATGACCAGAAATATGAGTGATGAAAAATTTCTCTTGCCGAAACAATTTTCACTTCGCTGCCGCGAGGGGAAGCTTGGTACTTCACGCGATAAGCAGAAATCTTTGAATTCGAAACAACCTCAAAGGTTGTATTCGCCTGGATGCGCGGCCATGGCTGGACATTCTATCGATCTTGCAAGGCCGGCGCGGCAATGCTGGTGTGTTGCCTGAGCCGCGCCGGCCGAAGCGGCCTCCAAAAGGTGTCGCCGCGCCGGAAATGCTAATGGTCCTTGCCGCGTCGGCAAACCGACCACTGGTTGAAAGTGGCCGAATTTCAAGAAGAAGATAGGGCGCTGTGGCCTATGGCTCGACGATTTCCGGGCGTGTTGCCGGCTCGTTGGGACCGAAGCGTTCTTGGTGTAGGACTTAAGCCCTGCCGCTGCCAAGAATTTAGGCTGACTTCCGATGCGGCCCCCGCCCCGCTTCCGGTTCGCCATCATCGGCCGCCGAATCGTCGACGACCCTGTCATGCTCGAACTGGCGTGCTTCGGGCAGGGAATGCAACCAATGCTCGCGTCGGCCGATCCACAGTTCGTAGCTGGGCTCCAGCCCTTCGGTCGGCGCGACGTCCAGGCCACCGATCATCACCTCGACCTCTTCCTCGCCGACCGTTGGCAAGCGGCTGCCGCAAGTCGGGCAGAAGCTTCGCCCGCCATAGCTATTGGTGATGCCCGTGCTTTCGAAAGCCTGGCTTGGCCACACGGCAAAGGCCTGGTAGGCCGAGCCGCTGGTTTTGCGGCAGTCCTTGCAATGACAAAGCCCCACCCTCAGCGGCTCGCCGGTCACCTGGAACTGCACGCCGCCGCACAGGCAACTGCCGCTACGCGTGATATCGTTGGACATGGCCGTTCCTCCTCGTCCGGCGATGCAGACCAAATCCCGCGCGATGCGAGCCGATATACGGAACGCCTCAGCATCGCCCGGGCAGTTCCCGCTACAATCCGTGCGATGGCGTGACGGTTCCCAACTTGTCTGCAAAGCGAGGCGATTCTCAGTTTGGGAAGTTGAAAACCGGCTCCTCGCAGCGATAGACGCGGCACGGACCGTCGCGGGTCGGAACCGCGACCGACATAGGGACTTCGGGCCAGTCGCACTCATTGCCATACTGGCGCACGAAACGATCGTAGGTGTTGGGCCCGGTGGTCAACACCGCTGCGTGCCGGCTTTGGATCAGCGCCTGCGTCCCCGCACAGGTCATGGCACGCGTGTCGGGCCGCGCATCGGCGGCGCCAGCAGTCAACAATATCGTGCCGGCAACAAGGGCGATCGGCAGACTTTTCATGGGGCACCGGCTTGCAGTCGTGGCTTTCCGGCGACGAATATGGATCGTTGCTAGAAAACCGCAAGGTATCTGAGCAGCGAGACAATGCCGATGATGATGACGACAATCTGGGCGATCTGCCTTGTGCGGCCGTCGAGCGGCAGGCGCTGGATAAGATAAAGCACCAGGATCACCACCAGAAAGGTGATCAAGATGCCGATGAGAATCGATAAGCCCATTTGCCTGCCTCCTTCTGGCCCCAAGTCTTCTAGCCACAAGTCTTCTGGCCCAAGTCGGGCTGCCTCCAACGTTACTGGCAAGGAAAGGTTCCGGATGTCTCGGATCGGGGCAAGGCTGGTATTGCGGAACGCGAGAGGGCGTCGTGCGTTGTTTAGCATCTTCGAATGCTGCGGGATGGAAGATGAAAGACGTTTTCAGCACCGCCGCGATCATTGCATCGATCGCTGTCGCCGTCGCGCTCATGTTGATGGCTCCCAAGGGCCTCGAGGCCAATTCGGTGCCCATCGAAACGTCTGATCAAACCGGTCCGCAGTAGATAAAGAATCCGGAGGAGTCCGGCGGAACATGCACGTCGCCTGAGGAGTTCGTTTCCTCATGACAGGCGCGGATCAGGCGGAGAGAGGAAAAGGTCATGGGCCTCGGCACAATTCTAGTCATCATTCTTATTCTGGCATTGCTCGGCGGCTTTAGCGGCTTGGGCGGTGGGCCTTTCTACGGCACCGGTTATTATGGCGGCGGCGGTCTGGGGCTGCTCCTGATTATTGTGATCATTCTGGTGCTGCTCGGACGGCTCTGACCATCGTTCGATCAGAGCAGGAGGACGTTGCGCAGAGCCTTTCGTCCGCAATGAACAGCTTGGCGTGATCGCGACAACGCCCAAGGTAGCTATGTCAAACTTTAATGACGAAGCCTTGCCAGCCATGCGAGAAAGCCGGCTCGTGTCGCGGTGGCCGCTTGCGGGCCGCCCGGGAGCCCGCCGACTCCGCCGGGGTGAGCGGCGGGCTCCTCGAAACGCGATCCGTCAGGCGCTCTGGCTTCCGCGCCCGCCGCATTCGAGACAGACCACACTGTGCCCCGGGCAGCTCAGCCGGTGCGTTCCTTGCGGGCAGCAATGGCCGTAGGAACTGACCCAGTGGGCGCAAACGAAGACTTTCCTGGCGCCATGGCAGCGCCCGCATTCCGTCGAGGGCATCAGATTCTCCTTAGGCGAGACGCGATGCCCCACTTCAACGACCGTGTTCATCCGTTTAGTCCCCAACGACTGGATTGTCGGCCCGGTTTTTCAGAAACATTACATTAGCTTTCTGGAATATAAAAGCCGCGCGCACTGATGACGAAAGTTTCAACGGTCCGCGCTTTCCCTTTGCCGCACCCTTGCTAAAGGTGGGGCGGGCAGATTCTGCAGGGCAGGGCGAACGGGAACCTCTGGCAATGACATGGACGGGCGCGGGCGCGCTTTTCATCCTAGGGCTCACCTATGCGGGTGTCGCCGTCGGGCGCATTCCGGGCCTCAGGCTCGACCGCGCCGGCATTGCGCTGCTCGGCGGCGCAGCCATGATCGCCATCGGCGCGATCAGCATGGAAGACGCCTACCGCGCCATCAATTTCGACACCATCACGCTTTTGCTAGGCATGATGATCGTGGTGGCGCATCTGAAAGTATCCGGCGCCTTCCGGGCGCTTGGCGGCTTCGCCATCGAACATGCGCATGCGCCCTTCATGCTCCTGATCATGGTGACGCTGTTGACTGGCGTGCTCTCGGCCTTCCTGGTCAATGACGCGATCTGCCTGGTGATGGCACCGATCGTCGTCCACGTCACCCGCGTCATCAGGCGAAACCCGGTTCCCTATCTCATCGCCACCTGCACCGCCTCCAACTGCGGCAGTGTCGCCACTATAACCGGCAATCCGCAGAACATGGTGATCGGCGCGCTTTCGGGCATTTCCTATCCGGCCTTCACGGCGGCCCTGGCCCCGGTGGCGCTATTCGGCCTCGTCGCCGTCATAGTCATAGTGCGCATCGTCTATCGTGCCGAGTTTTCGCGTCCCGCCGAGCTCAGCCCCGAGGTCTATCGCGGCCGCATGCTGCCGGGACAGGTACTGAAGGCGACCATCGTCTGCGTGGCGCTGGCAATCGCCTTCTTCGCCGGCGTGCCCGTCGCCAAGGCGGCGCTGATCGCCGGCGCTTTCCTGCTCGTCACCCGCGCGATCAAGCCGCACCGCATCTACCGCGAGGTCGACGGGCCGCTGCTCTTCATGTTCGCCGGCCTCTTCGTGGTGGTGGCGGGCGCCGAGCGCACGCTGCTCACACCCGACATGATCGCCTGGGCAAAGACTATCGGCCTCGACGACGTCTGGCGGCTTTCCGGCTTTACCGCTGTGCTTTCCAACATCATGAGCAACGTGCCGGCCGTGCTGGCGCTGCGGCCCTTCATCCCAGGACTGGAAAACCCCGAGCGTGCCTGGCTGGTCGTGGCGATGAGCTCGACGCTCGCCGGCAATTTCACACTGCTCGGTTCGGTCGCGAACCTCATCGTCGCCGAGCAGGCCAAGGCGGCGGGCAAGCAGCTGTCCTTCATGGCCTTCTTCAAGGTTGGCCTGCCGCTGACCCTGCTGACGCTCCTCGCCGGCACGGCCTGGCTTGCCTTTACGTCCTAGCCGTTGGGCACCTTCATCCGAGGGTGCTCGCATCGATACTAGTGCTCTCTATTCAAGCGTTGGCGTCGCCCCCCTCATCTGGCTGCCGCCATCTTCTCCCCGTTAACGGGGAGAAGGGGCTTTCATCTTCGCATTCGCCAATCACCAGCGTTGCAGAATAGGCGCCAAGCGCGCGGCCCTTCTTCTTCTCCCCGTTAACGGGAGAAGGTGCCGGCAGGCGGACGAGGGGCGGCACCGACCTCGCCAATAGGTTGGCGAACGTCCTTCAACAGGCTCTCTCCAACCGCCTAAAACATTTCGTGCGTCTCGCCATCGAATCGATTGCGCAAACGTTTCGATGGCTCTATGGTTTCGTGAGATCCGCCGAAGAGCGGACGGGAAACGCAATCCAGGGGAGGAGCGCTTGCGGGCACTCTGTTCGCATGCCGACAATGGCTGAGGTCGCGCGCCGCGCCGGCGTATCGGTTTCGACCGTCTCGCATGTCGTCAACCGCACGCGCTTCGTCTCGCCCGAGAAGGCGCAGCTCATCAACGACGCCATCGCCGCCATGGGCTACCAGCCCAACGAGTTGGCGCGCTCGCTCAAGGTGGCCTCGACCAACAGCGTCGGGCTCGCCATCTCGGCGATCTCCAATCCTTATTTCACCGATATCATCTGCGCGGTCGAAGCCGAATGCGCGCGGCTCGGCCTGATGGTGTTTCTGTCGGACACGCAGGAAGACCCCGACCGGGAGTTGTCTGTGGTGCGCGCCTTCCACCAGCGCCGCGTCGACGGCGTCATTCTGGCGCCGTCCGGCTCGCCTGAACGCGCGATCGCCTATCTCGCCGAAAAGAAGCTGCCTTGCGTGCTGATCGATCGTTTCGCCGACGACCGCTTCGATCAGATCGGCGTCGAGAACGAGACGGCGATGCGCTCGCTGATCGACCACGTCGCCTCCTTCGGCCACAAGCGCATCGGCTACATTGCCGGCCAGCCGGGGCTCACCACCACGCGCGAGCGCGTCGATGCCTTCCGCGCCTCGCTCGCGGCCAATGGACTTGAATGCCTGCCGCACTATGTCTCGCCGGAGAATGTCGACACGGCGAGCGCCACGGCGTCGACGCATGCGATCCTGTCGCTGCCCGCGCCGCCCACCGCATTGGTCACCGGCAACAACATGACGACGATCGGGGCAGTCCGTGCCATCCGCGAGAAGGGTCTTTCGATCCCGCGCGACCTCTCGCTGGTCGGCTTCGACGATTTCGAATGGGCCGACTGTTTCGAACCCAGGCTGACGCTGGTCGAGCAGCCCTGCACCGAGATCGGCAGGCAGGCGGCGGCGCTGCTCAGCGAGCGCATCGCATCGAGCGATGCGGCGCCGCGCGCCGTGCGGCTCAAGGCAACGCTGCAGGCGCGCCAATCCTGCGCGAGGCCGGCCCACGCGAGGCCAGCATGAGCGCGCCGCTGCTTTCCGTCACCGGCGCCGTAAAACGCTTCGGCGGCGTGCAGGCGCTGCGCGGCGTCGACTTCGATTTGAAGGCCGGCGAGATCCACGCGCTGCTCGGCGAGAACGGCGCCGGCAAGTCGACGCTGATGAACCTTTTGTCCGGCGTCTACGCGCCGGACGAGGGCGACATCCGCATCGATGGCAAGCAGGTGGCCTTCAGCAACCCGCGCGAGGCGCAAGCCGCCGGCATAGCCACCATCTTCCAGGAACTCGACCTCGTGCCTTCGCTCGACGTGGCGGCGAATCTCTTCCTCGGCCGCGAGCTGATGCGGTCGGGCGGCATGCTCGACGTGCCGGCGATGCGCCGCGAGGCGAAGCAGCGTCTCGAAGCGATCGAGCTCGCCATCGACCCTGCGCGCCTTGTCGCCGATCTCTCCATCGGCCAGCGCCAGGTGGTGGCGATCGTCAAGGCGCTGTCCTATGCCTCGCGCGTGCTGATCATGGACGAGCCGACGGCCGCACTCACCGTCGGCGAGGTCGAGCGCCTGTTCGACATCATGAGGAAGCTTGCCGCAACCGGCGTCGGCATCGTCTACATCTCGCACCGGCTGGAAGAAGTGCCCGATATCGCCGACCGCGTGACGGTGATGCGCGACGGCCGTGTTGCCGGTGTCACCGAGCCGCACGCGCCGCAGGCCGAGCTGGTGCGCCTCTTGGTCGGGCGGCCGCTGGACGAGCTCTATCCAGAGCGCGCGAAAACCGCCGGCAAGACACTGCTCAGCCTCAAGGATGCCAGCTTCAGGCTCGCGCGGGACAGCGCCGGCTGGCAGGCGCCGAGCGGCATTTCGCTCGAGGTCAGGGAAGGCGAGATCGTAGGCCTCGCCGGCATCATGGGGGCAGGGCGCACCGAATTGCTTTCAGCGCTCTACGGCACCGGCCTTGCCGGCCGCTGGCAAGGCGAGGTCGCGGTCGACGGCCGGCCGGTAAAACTCGAATCCATCAACGCGGCGCGCAAGGCGGGCATCGCCTTCGTCACCGACGATCGGCGCGGCAGCGGCCTGATGCTGAGGATGGCGGTCGGCCTCAACCTGGTGATGTCGGTCATTCGCCGCATCTCGCCGGCAGGCCTGATGTCGCCGCGCCGCCAGGCTGAAGCCGTGCGGCAATCCTTCGGACAGTTCGACATTCGTCCGAAGAACCCCGACATCGCCGTCGGCGCGCTTTCCGGCGGCAACCAGCAGAAGGTGGTGCTGGCCAAGGAAATCCTCGGCAATCCGCGCCTTCTCCTGCTCGACGAGCCGACGCGCGGCGTCGATGTCGGCGCCAAGGGCGAGATCTACGCGCGGCTGCGGGCGCTCGCTGCTCAAGGGCTGGGCATATTGGTCGCTTCCAGCGAGATGCCGGAGCTGATCGGGCTCTGCGACCGGATCGTGGTGCTGCGCCAGGGGCGCAACGTGGCGGAATTCAATGGCGGCGTCGACGAGCACACCGTGCTTGCCGCGGCAAACGGCAGGGAGGCCTGATGTCGGACCAGAAGATTTCGGTGGCGGCGAGCCCGGCGCCTGCGGCGGCCCCAACTGCGGCGCCCAAGCACCGCGTCGACCCACTGGCGATCATCGTGCGCTTCCAGAGCCTGATCGGCCTGGTGCTGGTGGCGATCGGCGGCATCATCTTCTCGCCCCGGCGCCATGGCGAGATCCTGTTCCTCAACCCCGACAACATCGCCAACATCGTGCGCGCCGTATCGGAGACCGGCATTATCGCCATCGGCATGACCTTCGTCATCATCACCGCCGGCATCGATCTGTCGGTCGGCGCGGTGCTGGGCCTCTCCGCCGTGGTGACTGCCACCATGATGATCTCCGGCGGCTTCGGCCTCATCGCCACCATCCTGGCCGTGCTCGTCATGGGTACCGTCTTCGGTATCGTCCAGGGCACGATTTCCACACGCTTCCGGCTTGAGCCCTTCATCGTCACGCTCGCCGGACTGCAGGCCGCGCGAGGTCTCGCGCTCGTGGTCTCCGGCAACCAGTACATCAACATTTCCTATGGCGACGGGCCGGGCCTGGCGCCGCCGGTGTTCGCGGTGCTGGGCGAGCGCCTGTTCGACAACACCGTGCCGGTGGCGACCATCGTCTTCATCATCTTCGCGGCCATCGCCACACTGGTGCTCAACACCACGCGTTTCGGCCGCTACGTCTACGCCGTCGGCGGCAACGAGCGCGCCGCGCGCATCTCCGGCGTGCCGGTGTCGATGGTGAAGATATCGGTCTACGCCATCACCGGCTTTGCTTCCGCGCTTGCCGGCATCGTGCATGCCGGACAGTTCAATTTCGGCAGCGCCAACGACGGCATGGGCTATGAGCTCACCGCGATCGCCGCCGTCGTCATCGGCGGCACCAGCCTGTTCGGCGGCGCGGGCTCGATGGTCGGCACCGTGGCCGGCACCATCATGCTCGGCGCTTTGGCCAACATCCTTCAGCTCAACAACATCACCCCCGCCATGCAGCTGCTCGCGACCGCCGCGATCATCGTGCTTGCGGCAGTGCTTCAATCCCTCGTTCGCCGCCGCGAGGGTTTGGGACGATAGGAGGCCGGCGGCAGCATTCTGAAAGAGCAACCCAAGAAACTGCAACGAAGGTCTGGCTACCGGCCAGACGAGGAGGAGACTGAGTATGAGAATGACAGAGAGAGGACTTAGCCGCGCGCTTCGGGCCGCGCTGTTGGCAGGCGCCGGCCTGTGCATCGCAGGGACCGCCCAGGCCGCCGATCCGATGGTGAAGGCCTGCGCCAAGGACGGCCAGTTCGTCATCGGTTTTTCGCAGGCCAACAACGCCGAGCCCTATCGTCAGCACGTCAATGACGAGCTGACGGCGGCGGCCAAGGAAGTGCCGGGCTTCACCCTGCAGATCGCCGACGGCGCCGGCAACGTCAACACGCAGACCTCGCAGGTCGACAACTTCATCACCCAGAAGGTCGATATCCTGTTGATCTCGCCCTTCGAGGCGGCCCCGCTGACGCCCGCCGTGAAGCGCGCCATGGACGCCGGCATTCCGGTGATCGAGCTCGACCGCAAGACGGTTGGCGATCCCGGCAAGGACTACTCGGCCTTCATCGGCGGCGACAATTTCAAGATCGCCGAGGAAGCCGGCAAGTACACGGCATCGAAGCTGCTGCCCGATGGCGGCGAGGCGGCGGTGCTGGAAGGCCTGCCGAGCTCGACGCCGGCGGTGGAGCGCCTCAACGGCTTCAAGGAGGGCGTGAAGGGAAACCCGAAGATCCAGATCGTCGCCGAGCAGGCGGCCGACTGGGTTCCGGATAAAGCCCAGACCGCCTTTTCCGCCATGCTGCAGGCGCATCCCGACATCAAGGTGCTCTATGCCTCGAACGACATGATGGCGGCGGGCGCGCTGCTGGCCGCCAAGGGCGCCGGCAAGGACGTCAAGATCATCGGCACCGACGGCCTGCCGGGTCCGGCCGGCGGCATCGAGGCGGTGGCCAAGGGCGATTGGGCTGCGACCTTCACCTATCCGACCGGCGCCAAGGAAGCGATCGAGATGTCGAAGAAGATCCTCCTCGACTGCGCGACTTCCGTCGAGCCGACGGTGACGGTGGACACCACCGCGATCACGCCGGAAAACGCCAAGCAGCTGGCCGGCAAGTAGGCAGGGCCACAATCGAAGATGTTGCGACAAGGCCCCGGCGCCGGGGCCTTGTTTTTGTTTTTGGGGGCAGCGGACCCGTATCTGGCAGGAATTGGAAGGAACAGTGCTCTTCTGGCCCAACGGATCGCCCGCCAGGGTGGTGACAAGCGGCTTTGCGCGTGCATTGTGTTGCGCTGGACCTTGCGCCCGACGGGAGGAAACCTTGACCGAGTTCGCAACCATACTGTCCATCCTTGGCGTTTTCCTGCTCGGCGCGATGAGCCCCGGGCCGAGCTTCGTCGTCGTCTCGCGCATCGCGGTCGCGGGCGAGCGCACCGACGGCCTGGCGGCGGCGATCGGCATGGGCATAGGCGGCTTCATCTTCGCCACCATCGCGGTCGCCGGCCTGACCGCGCTGCTCGTCCAGGTCGCCTGGCTCGACATTTTCCTGCGCGTCGCCGGCGGCGCCTATCTGTTGTGGATCGGCATCAAGATCTGGCGCGGCGCCCACGAGCCAATTGAGATCGCCGGCGATGCGTCGGCGCGCGCCGGCTCGTTCTGGCGGGCGCTTCGCCGGGCGCTTCTGGTGCAGCTCGCCAATCCGAAGACGGCGATCTTCTACGCCTCGATGTTCGCGGCCATGCTGCCGGCCTCGCCGCCGCTCTGGATGCTGCTGGTCCTGCCGCCGCTGCTCTTCCTGAACGAATTCGTCTGGTACGCCGTCGTCGCCTTCGCCTTTTCCGCCAGCCGCCCGCGCTCGGCCTATCTCAGCACCAAGCACTGGATCGACCGCGCCGCCGGCGCCGTCGTCGGCGCGCTCGGCCTGAAGCTGATGTGGGAAGGCATGGCCGCCGCGCGCCGGGGCTTCAGCGGATGACGTGAGTTCGGATGGAGAAGCCCAAATCGCATAGGGCGCTCCCCCACTCCGTCTCGACTTCGTCGAGCCACCTCTCCCCCATGCATGCATGGGGGAGAGGAAACGCCAACCGCTAAGGCCGCAACTTTGGAAAGCTTGGGTTCCTCTCCCCCCACAAACGTGGGGGAGAGGTGGCTCGGCGAAGCCGAGACGGAGGGGGGGCTGGCGCTGCCGTATGCGACTGCCCTCCCGAACACGCGCCATGCCTTTGCCCTGTCGCAGGCATAGACATGAAACCTTCTGATTTTTAAGCCGTTGTCCGCCTGATGTCTCAGGCTGAACGCAAACCGAAACCGATCGGCGGCAAACCAAACGGTGCCGCGAAGGCGCGCCAAAAGAAGCCGCGCCTGGAAAAAACGCGTTCCGAGAAGCGCGAAGAAGAGAAGCCGCGCCCCCAGAAATCACACGAAGAGAAGTCACGCGAAGAGAAATCCGCCGGAGAAAAGGCCGCCGAACCCACACCCGAGGCCGTCGGCGAACCGGCCCCGCCGCCGCCGGAGTCAGTCGAACCCGGTCCGAAGCTGACGCCTGAAGAGGCCGAGCAGGCGCGCAAGAAATACCTTTTGCGGCGTTTCTGGATCAGCGGGCGCGGTTACTGGGGCCGGCGCGGCGACAAGCTCGCCTTGCCGTTCACGTTCGGGCTGTTGGTGCTGATCTGCGTCAATGTCGGCTTCCAATATGGCATCAATGTCTGGAACCGCGCGTTTTTCGACGCCATCGAGCAGCGCGATGTCCACACCGTCTATACTCTCAGCGCCGTCTTCCTGCCGCTGGTGGCCGGCAGCATCAGCCTTGTCGTCGCGCAGGTTTACCTGCGCATGACGATCCAGCGCCGCTGGCGCTCCTGGATGAGCACCGCGGTCATCGCGCGCTGGCTGGCCAGCGGCCGCTACTATCAGCTGAACCTCGTTGCCGGCGACCACACCAACCCCGAGGCCCGCATCTCGGAGGATCTGCGCATCGCCACCGAGTCGCCCGTCGATTTCATCTCCGGCGTCCTCCACGCGTTCCTGGCGGCCTCGACCTTCATCGTGGTGCTGTGGACGATCGGCGGCGCGCTCACCCTGCCGCTCGACGGCGCGAGCATCACCATCCCCGGCTTCCTCGTCATCACCGCGGTGATCTATGCCGCCATCACCTCGACCTCGATGGTGGTCATCGGCCGCCATTTCGTGCAGCTCTCCGAGCAGAAGAACCAGACGGAAGCTGAATTCCGCTACGTGCTGACGCGGGTGCGCGAAAACGGCGAGAGCATCGCCCTGCTCGGCGGCGAGGACGAGGAGCGCAGCGGCATCGACAACACCTTCGGCCATGTGCTGAGGCAATGGGCGCTGCTGACCGGACAGCACATGCGCACGGCGCTGGTGTCGCAGGTGTCGAGCCTGTTCGCGCCGGTCGTGCCGATCCTGCTGTGCGCGCCGAAATTCCTCGAAGGCTCGATGTCGCTTGGCGCGGTGATGCAGGCGGCCTCGGCTTTCGCCATCGTGCAGAGCGCGTTCGGCTGGCTGGTCGACAATTATCCGCGCCTTGCCGACTGGAACGCCTCGGCCCGCCGCATTGCCTCGCTGATGATGTCGCTCGACGGGCTGGAGCGCGCCGAGCGCAGCGAGGCTTTCGGGCGCATCCGGCACGGCAAGACTGAAGACGGCGCGATGCTCTCCCTCGACGATCTCTCCGTGACGCTCAACGACGGCACCGGCGTGGTCAAGGAGACCGAGGTCGAGATCGAGCCGGGCGAGCGGGTGCTGGTGGCCGGCGAATCCGGCACCGGCAAGTCGACGCTGGTGCGGGCCATCGCCGGCCTGTGGCCGTGGGGCGGCGGCAGCGTCGATTTCCACGCCGACAGGCGGCTGTTCATGCTGCCGCAACGTTCCTACATCCCCACCGGCACGCTGCGCCGCGCGGTCGCCTACCCCGCCGCCGCCGACAAGTGGACGGTCAAGAAGATAAGCGCCGCCCTCGACAAGGTGGGGCTCGGCTATCTCAAGGACAGGCTCGAGGAAGACGCGCCCTGGGACCAGACGCTCTCCGGCGGCGAAAAGCAGCGCCTCGCCTTCGCGCGCCTCCTGCTGCATGAGCCGGACATCGTCGTGCTCGACGAAGCGACCTCGGCCCTCGACGAGAAGAGCCAGGACAAGATGATGCAGACGGTGATCCGCCAACTGCCCAAGGTCACCATCATCAGCGTGGCGCACCGGGCAGAGCTCGAAGCTTTTCACAGCCGCAAGATCACGCTGGAGCGCCGCGAGGGCGGGGCGAAGCTGGTCAGCGACGTCGAGCTTGTGCCGCGCAGGCGCAAGCGCAGCCTGATCCGGCGGGCACTGTGGGGGAGCGGGACGCGGGGCGGAAGAGCGTGAAGCGGGAGTGGGTGAACTCAATACATGCCATTGCCGTCCACGACGGATCGATAACTACTACGTTAGAAGGAGACGGTCCCTAAGCCTTTTGCGGCGCTTGGCGTTGCCGAGCGTGCTTTTTTATCATGGTTGTTTGGTGCGGCATCCAGCCGCGCAGTATGGGTTCACGCAGAACTAACAGCGGTGAGGGGTCGCACAGCCGGTGGGGTTCAGAGATGAACCATGTGCAGGATACCCAATCAGCATGCTTCCATAGTGACTGCACCTTTGTTCGACGACGGGTTTCGGGTTTACTTCCTGGAATGCGCGGCAGCAGCCCCGCGCTATGCCTCATTTCGCTATGCCTCGTGCTGCTGCTGGGACTTCCGGCGAGGAGCCAGTCGGTTGAGGACAGACTAAGCCCGGGAGATCATATCGAACTGCACGTTTGGCACTGGACTGCGCTGCGCGGCGGCGTTTTGGAAGGGCTGCAACTCAACCGAAACTTCAGCATCGACTCGACCGGCAAAGTTGATCTTCCAAATATCGGGAGCATTGGCGCCGCAGGCCTGCGTACGGACGAGTTGGCAAAGCTGATTACCGATCGCCTGCAAGCCAGGAGTGGCCTGCCCGAACGGCCGGAGACGACCGTGCAGCGCATCCTTGAGCCAGCCATGGAAACGACAAATTCCGTGGAATCGGCAGGCGACCAGGCACCGCCCGAACCGTCGGCGGTTGCCGCGGCGAACGGCAGCCCGTCACTTGCAGGCTTGGAGAAGGAACCCGTCACGGCACCACCGGGCGGGCTCGAGTCCCGCAAATCCGCGGAACTGGCGCCCACGACGCCACACGCACTCAAGACGCCGGAGGCACTCAAGACACCAGAGCCGCTCAAGGAAGCTGCGCGAACGGTGCCTGGCGAGCATGAGCAGGCCTCGTGCCGTGAATTGGCGGCAGCACAAGAAGCGCTGGATGTAATGCAGCGCAACGCGCGCGACGCAAGTGCCGAGGCACATGCAGTGGCCGACAAGGCGGCCAAACAAGCGCAAGACCTGGAAAAGCAACGGCAGAAAGCCAAAGCGCTGGCGCTCGATCTGCAGGCGGCGCGGCGCGTTATCGAAGGCTTCAAGGCCAAGGCGATTGTCTGGGACAACGAGAAGGCCGCCATGCTTAGCGCGCATCGCGCGACGGAAGCCTCTGAGGCTGCTGTTCAGCGAGCCCTTGATGGGGAGCGGCACAGGGTTGAGCTCCTCGAGCAACAACTCGCCGCGTCCCGCCAGACCGTCGACGCTCTGAAGATAGGCGCAGCTCAGGCAGCGACCGGGCAGGCCAACGCCGTAAAGGACCGGCACGCGGCCGAGGCCGCATCGAGGCAAGCTGGCGAGGCGCTGGCGTTGGAACGCCAGCGGGCAGATGCCGCCTTGCGTGATCTCGACAGCGTGCGCAAGGAACGCGACGCTTCAAGAGAGGCCGCGGCAGCGCTGAGCGCGGCGTTGGAACAGGAGCGTGAAAGATCGATCGGCCTGGCTCGCAGCCTCAGTGCAGCGCGGCAGGCAATTGGCAGCGTCAAGGCTGCTGCCGGGCGTCGCACGGTGGGCATGAAGCGCATGGCGAAAGCGCCTGTCCGCGCAAGTCCGCATGCAAGCATGTCGGAGCGCTCCGGATCTGCGCGTAAACCGCCGGACAAACAGAGGTTCAAGGTCCAAAAGCCACCGCAACCCGATCTGGTGGCGACCATAGCTCTTCCCGTCGCATTGCTCCCGACGCGACCACCGGTGCCCGACCCTCGCTGGTGAAGAGCAGTGAGCCAACTATGCCGCAGGTGGCCATGAAAAAATACGTCGCAGCCGCGTTGGCGATCGGGATCACGATCGCGCCCGCCTCGGCTGTTGACGTAGGCGTAGGCGGCAAGGTTGGCGGTGTCGGGCTCGGCGCTGGAGTGAGCGCCGGTTCGCAAGGCGTGTCGGTGGGCGCGGGCGCGAGCGCCGACGGTGTAGGCGGAGCAAACGTTGGCGCATCGACCAGCGGCAGCGGACCTCCCGGCGTTGGTGCCGGCGGCAACATGGGCGGCATAGGCGCAGGCGTGTCAGCGGGCGCCCGTGTGGGCGACCACCCTTCCGCCCAAAACGGGCCGGCTGCCTCTGCCCGGCGCCCGGCCGCAGTCACGACAGCCCCGGCTTTGGCCAAGACCGCAGCACAATCCATTTCCCTGCCTCCCGTGCTCAGACCTTCCAGAGCTGGCAACAGTGACCTCCGGCGGGTCACCGACCGCTTAGGGCCTTTCTCGCCCCTGAGAGCGAAACCCGGCACACCGGCTCCTCTGGTGCGCGACTGTCGCGCCGCGATCATGGCTGCCGCGAAGCCCCTTGGCGCCGTGCGGGTCTACGCGGCCAGCGCAGGTTCCCCGCGTCAAGGTCGAGGTGGACTCAACGCGCCGATCGAGGTGCGCATAGACTACGAAAGGCAAGGCGGCATTGAAGTCAGGCAGGCGCGAGTCGGCTGTCGCCTCAACGCGGCAGGGATGGTCGTCGCGGTGATCTAGAGCAGGAAGCTCCCTCTCGTGGCGTTCGCTTCGGCCGGGAAGGGTAAACGCATATGGCGCTCCCCCTCTCCGTCTCGGAGCGGGGGCAGCGCCCTATGCGATTGTCTCGGACTGAAGTGGGTGACGGGCGGCGATCCGGCTTAGACCAAGACAACCCGCCCGTGCTTCGGCTACAGTTCCGCCCGGCGCAAAAATCATCGAAGGGGAGCATCGCGATGAACGAAGTCAGGGCACTTTCGGAGATCGCCAGCTATCACGCCCATATCTACTATGAAGGAGAGGCGCAGCGGCGGCAGGCCGAATGGCTGCGTCTTCGCATCGGCGAACGTTTCCGCGTGCGCCTGGGCAACTGGCGCGACGAGCCGGTCGGCCCGCACCAGCAGGCCATGTACCAGGTCTCCTTCGCCAACGAGATTTTCGCCACGCTCGTTCCATGGCTGATGCTGAACCACGGCGGCCTGAGTATCCTCATCCACCCCAACACCACCAACCCCAAGCGCGACCACACGGTCGACCCGATCTGGATCGGCCGGCCGCTGGGGGTGAACGGGGAGGTGCTTGGCGAGGAGGACGAGGCGGAAGAGGCGCTGGAGGTGAATACGGAGCCGACGCTGGGGGCGTGAGGGGGCGGGGCTAACTTACAGTTGGTAATTGCCAGCCTACGTTGGCTTCAAATTGCTTGCGGTAAACTAAAGTCTGCATCTTGCTAGTCCCAAGGCACCCAAGGCAAGAACACTCGGAACATGTTCCTAACGAAATTCTCGGGATCTTGGTTTGTTGCGTACGCGTATTCAGCGTCATTCAGGTTCAGGACGTCTAGTACGTTATCGAAATTCTGGCCACGCTTGTAACCTTGACGGAAAAGTTTGAGGAGACGGCGATTGAGGTCCCAGCCTTCGCTATGGTCGGGCAGAGACCTGTCCAACATACGCTTCGCGTGAGCTGGTAGGCTACCTTCCAGTATTCTGCTTCGGAGTTCTGGCAGCAAATCGCGCAGGATACGCTTAGTGTTTTCGATGCCATTGCGTACACACAATACGAAAACATACACGAGCATTGTGCTCTGGGATTGGCTACTAGCAGTCAACCCAGCGCTTCGAAGGCGAGAATGCCAGAGACCAACATCGACATTTCCGTCAATTGGGTAGCCCAGCAAATCCGCTGAAGATGCAAGGGTTTCGCCGTTGTCAATCTTGGCAACATACTGAATAAAATCAGCCGGACTTGAGCGGAAAACGTCGATCCACGACGTGTGAAGCTCCGCATGCTGATAGAGGTCGAGCGCCCTCCCAAATGAGTATTCGGGGTAGGCGTACAGCACCGGTCGGACGTCGGATGAGAACTCGCGCCCGATGAGCAGATCAAGGACGAGTTCAAGCTTCTTGCGGGGAAGGCCAAGCTGGGCCAGCTTAGTGAGTTGGTCAGAAGGCAGCCGCGAACAAGTTTCAATACTGACCAGATCGGCTCGATGGAGCAGTGCCTCCGAGACGAACCATAAGGGCATTTTCGGATCGACAAGAGATTCTTCGGTCGCTTGGGGTACCAAAGCGTTCTGGAGCTGAGAAAACAGGGGTCCAAGTTTTTCAGCAAATGTTCCAATCGTGTAGATGATTTGTGGAAGTTCCCTGGGGTCAGAGCGCGCCAAGAGACTTGTTATCTCGTCCCCGGTCGGACCACCCAGCGACTTTAGCTGGCGGCCAGCGATCAATTCGATAAGATCGACATTGCTAAGGCGCGGAACGAGCGACAACTTGCTCTGAGACAGTCCGAGCATGTCACGCTTCAGAGTGTCTCCGTGACCCGCGTTGAAGTATTCGAACGTAGTATTGGCGACATGCAGGTTTAGGCGGCCCGTTCGTGTCTCTATGTACACGTTTACGAGGTACGGAAAGGTTCGGCGATTAGTATCGACATCCTTGCCGTATCGCCACAGAAAGCGGCGAAGAGGCGTCACCGTTCCGGAAACAGCGTCTTGCGCGGCCTCTTCGATCCACCGTTTCGCTTCGATCTTCACGAGCGGAGAGGTATTTGTTTGAAAGTGGAATGACTGCCCCTTGAAATCCGCAGTTGATGGGATCGATCTGAAGGAAAATGTCCCTCGTAGTCGAGGCCACTGTTGGGACCAAACGGCAAGAATGGCATGTTCTCGGTCTTCATCTGAGATGGATGTTGGACTAAGCAAGCTTTTCGAGTAGCAAGCTGCAAGGACCTGCTCTATCACATCTTTACGCGCGGATGGGCCTTTGGCGCGACGGCTGACGGGTATCCTAATCGACAACGACTCGTCCTGCTGATAATCCGCCGGGCGGCGAAACATGCGATTCAAGACCGTCAAGTCGGCTTGAGTTGACAGGACATCTCGCCCCAAGATGAGGACGTGGCTCCATACGCAGCCAGGCCTAGCCATCTCCGGGGCGAGCCATGTCCGGATCAGGGCGTACTTTTTGCTGTCGGGCAGCGTTAAACCTGTGAGGTAGCTTTGATCTGGGTCGAGCTGCGAACCAGGAGCGAGATCAGAGGCAGCGGCAAGTTCGTACGAGTCCAGCGATGAAAGGGAGATCGAAGATGCAAGCTGGCGATGGCCATTGAAATATCCAAAGACCGCCTGATCTATTCGATTAAATTCATCACTGTTCATAAGCCTTCCAAGTCGCTCAACCATCGCACTGGATGAGTTAGATCGTGCTGATCAACCCCATTCCCCACGACTTGAATCCTCTCGCTCGCTTTTGCTACACTCAAAAGTGCCTGTCGATCGCCCTCATCTCCCGAAACACCTTTCTCTGGTACGTCGCCACCCTGCGCGGACACACCATATACGCGGACTTCGACCTTCAAATGACTAAGATACTGATCCAGAAGTGGCATCTTGTCGTGCAACCAAGCCGCAGGATCGGTGTTAATCGCTTTATCCCAAGCTGAAACAATGAGTGCCACTCGTTGAACATCAATCTCCATCGGAGGGGCTTGAATGGCCTGGAGAAAGTCGACAATCTGAACTTGACGGGGTGTTTTTGCTGGATCGAAATTGACCGTTGCTATCGCCTCCTCGACCAGCTTGTCTTCGTCGGCATTTTCGCTGAGCGTCTTGGCCACGTCTAGAAGTGTCACGTCGTCTCTTGGCTGCCCAGCGCTCACGAATAGCATCAGGCCTCGGATACCCTCGAAGGCATCTGCGACCTTGCGGCTGACCTGTCTGGTGGCGAACGCTCGTTCGAACGTCTCTCCGGGCAAGTCCACGAACTGTAGCACTACCGCTTGGCCGGTTGCTTGGTCCTCCAGATTCATCACAATATTCTCGTGTTGCTCACTGAGCGTTCGAGGCACCCGCCAGCAGTCCGCCCATTCCGCCGCTAAGAGCTCCAAATATCGGTAGTCGCCCGAATGTTTTCCTTTTCGAAGCGAAGTAACAATTTCCTTGCTGTCGACAAGGTACCATAGCGCGGCGGCGAAAGTCGTTTTCCCGGACGATTGCAGGCCAATCGCCATGTGGCGAATTTCCTTGGCCATCGTCAGCTCCAAATTTTCACAAGGTGGTCGATTTGACGTAGCGGCCTCGTAACCGGCGGAGGGTTTATATCGACGTATCCGTCGGGGGTCGCCCACCGGTCAATCATTTCCGCGAGGCCTATGAAGCCCAGATCGACATTTGCTCTAGGCAATGCGCAAACCTTATAAATGCTGAAATCGTGACTTCCTTTGCCGAATTCCTGACCTAGTTCTTGCTCATAGGCCGTGATCTCGGCTTCCAAATCCCGACCATCCTTTTTGCCGGAAATTCGGTCCAACTTGGTGATCAAGATTTCGATCTTCGTCGCCGACGGCACCGCATTATTATCGAGCAGTGCGCGGATCAACTGCTTAAAGGTTCTTCGATAGGTCGCTCTTGTCTCGAGCTTTGTGAGCCGAGCGGCATCGAGGAGGAAGCAAATCCGATCCGCCAGCGCCAACTCCGTCAGTCGGTCAACCAGGGAGGTATTGGTTCTGGCGGCCTCGAAGGCCTCTCCGGAACGATCGGAGATAACGACGTCAGATACCTCGTCGCCCGCTTTCAGCCGCAGGTGGAAAAAACCAAGGGGATCAGCTCGACTCGTTCGTGGTGTGGTCGGCACGTCACGTTTTGAACTTACCAGTGCAAGATGGTTCCGCTCGGCAAACGCACGCAAAGTACGACTGCTCACGAAGGAATGTCCGCCCAGAGGGCCTTTGCATAGGAGCCCGTAGATTGCTGACAGGAGGGTTGTCTTCCCAGCCCTTTGTTCCCCAATTAGGACAATCGTGCGCATCCGGCAGCGGTTTCGAAACTGAGTGATCTGGTCCTCTGTGATCAGTCCGTTCGGTTGCAGCCAAATACCGTCGTGCGCAGCCGCAGGCGCGTCGGTTTGCTCGTCAATGCCTGGGTCGAGGTCTTCAATCTCGGCGACGGTAAAGTCCGGACATGTTTCGATAGGATCGAATGAGCGTTTGCAGATTCCCGTTTGGGCGACATCGCACCCAGGATTTGAGCATACCGGAACTTGTGCTTCCATCATCTAAGCCAGTTCAGTCTCAGGAGAAGCGCCTCGTGATAGGTCTGGATCGCGAGTTCAAGTGCCGTCAGTTTCACGTCATAACTAAGGTTTGTTTTCTTCTTGAACTGGCTTGCGAGGACAGGTGTCTCTTCCAGAAGCGTCTCGGCCAAGGCTCCATGCACTGGCGCAACCGCGTAATCACTTGTGCTCTTGGCAACGAGATCAGTGAACTTGGGGTCGATAGCCTTGATGCCTTCGCTAAGTTTGATCGCCTTGTCTGCGTCAGCACCAAGCGCTCGTCTGGCAATGCCGTAGACCCCATAAGGCCCAGGCAGCGAACTAACCATCGCAGCGAGGTCCGCCCCGATCACGATGGGTCTAGCAGCAGCGGGAACAGATTCGAGTGGCAGATCCAACAAAAAACTTTGCTGGCCAAGGTGCCACCAGAGCAGATCGACTTCTTCAGCCAAACGCCTGTTCTCGCTCCACATCTTTTCGATGACGTTGTTGCCGGAGGTCAGCAACTGCTTGATCTGAGCATTGTAATCTTTGGCTATGGCGTCGAAGACCTCCACGTCGGTGGAGTCCGTGCCCTCGGTGCTGTACTTCTTGATGAGATCAGCCACGCCGGCAACTTTCCCGCCGACGATCTTGGGTGTGTCAATTGGAATGCCGCGCTTTCGAACCAGATCGTGTAGCGTCTGCTTCGCTGCCAAGGACAATGCGTGATTGTCAACGGTAGACCTTTTACCAGCGAACGCGGCTGCATGCACCGAAACAGCCGTGCCCGGATATTTGGCAATCAATCTGCTACGCAGCACCAGGGCGGCTATTCGAGCCGCTTCTTCCGAATCTTGTTGCAAGCTGAACGTGCTATCGTCGGTTCGAAGAACATCTAAGAACCAAGTTTCCGCGTCTTCACCTTGGCGATGGGGAAGGCCAAAGGCAAAATAGGCGAGATCAAGCACTCGGCTGGTCTTTTCTTCCGCATCGGTCTTGGCCTTGGTGAAGGCCGCGTTGCGCGCTGTGACAATGTCACGTTCCGCCAATGGCTGGAGTTTTCGATATTCCTCCACGAAGTCGAACTCTGCCATTTGTCACCTTACTCCAGGCTGATTAACGATTGCGTCGTTGAGCTGTTGCAATTGGCCCCGATCGAATGCACGCCTTACGGCAGCCAACGCAAACTCATAGTCGAGAAGACCTTGGTCACCCTCTTCATCAAGTGCCAAGCCGGTAATAATCCGCCGCTGATCCTTTTCATTGAGGGCGAGTATCTTGATCGCGACGGAGCGAACTGTCAGTGATTGATCCACCATCACAGTTCCAGTGTTTTCGTTGGTTGGACCTGCCCCAATCTGCGCCACCGGAGCAATCGGCGATGCTTCGACTTTTGGCGCGATCCAAGGCGTAAGATCATGGGAAAGATGCCAGGGATCGTTACCTTGGTGATCAGAGACGGCGATGAACCTTGTGCCATGATAGTGTCGCACCCAGATTTTCACATCAAGGCGTCGGTCGTGCGCCCGACCTGAGACATCCACATCGATTATGTTGTAACCCGGTTGCCAGCCCGCCTCATCTCGCGAAGGCTGCAGTGCCCCAGCCCTGATCCGCGTGAAACGGCGGTAATCCTCAACTCTCAGCGAATGTTCGTGACCGAAAAGATGAAGGTGAGCCACGCTCTCTATACGATCTCGAAATTCCCCTGCGTTTCGTAGCCAGCCGAATGGATGGTGGCACATCACCAAGTGAGTCACACCGTCTTCCCGTTTGATTATTTGGGCTGCCGACGGATCAACGAACATGTTGTCTTTGCCGTCTTTACCATCACAGATCAGGACGGAATTGAAGCCCCAAACACGGAGCGTAGAGCCGTCACTTAACGTAAAGTCGCGAAATGTGTAAGGCTTTCTTCCAGTGTCCTTGTTGTAAAAGCCGATTTCACAGAGGAAATTAGCTGAAAAACGATTATAGTTTTCGATCGGTTTAAATAACATCTGCGATGAAGTTTCATCGTCGACGTAACGGGTTATCGCCTGGTTTGCTTGCGATATGGGGGTACTGCGGAGCATCGCCCTCGCGTCCGCATGCATCGGAGCTTCGGCGGCCTTGCGGTCAACGTCGTGATTTCCAGGTATGACGACGACATCTTCAATCTTACAGCCACTCACCGGACAGAGTTCTTCTTTCAGCCACGTCAAGGCGAAATCGAACTCTTCCTTTCGGCCATGGTAAGCAATGTCGCCGGATATTAGGATCGCGTCGATCGGTCTGTTTAGCTGCTTTCTCATACCTTTGACATCCTGGATCATATCTCCACGAAGTCCAAGATTCTGATCGTATGGTTTATCGATGTCGCCGGTGCTGAAGTGAATGTCCGATATATGAAGCAAAAGCATCGCTGCAAGAGTCTTGTGTCAGAGTGGATGGTGCTCGGTTGCCTAAAATCGTTTGACTAAGTTATTCAACATCGCCGATTCGTCCAGCACAGCTTAGTATCATGCGTTAGGCTACGGGATGTTTTTTCCCGTGAAGTCCCGAAGAGCCTCCGGCGGCGGGGCTGAGCAAGCGATAGAGCGTCACTTCGACGGTCAGCCTTCCCCGTTCGGGCCGCAACTCAAACCTTTGGAAGGACTGCGCAATTCCACCCTCGGATAACCCAGGGGTTAAGGCCTGGGATAAGCCCCATAATCCATAAGCCAGAATCCAGAGTCCAAATGTCCAGAGTCCAGAAGAGAAAAGCTGGCGCTTTTCTCTTCTGAACAAAGCCGGGAAGGGAAAGCAAAAATGGCAGCAGCGCGAAGGCCCGCCATGCAGCGGCGCGGAAAGAGTCCGCCAGTTCAGCCTTCGTGCTTGACGATTCCAGCGAACAGGCGAGGCGATCGCTGGTCTGCCTCACCCCCCGCCAGTCTCGGCAGCAGGAAAATCTCCGCCCCCTCGGGCAACTCCTTCGACCAAGTATCCCGATAAATCGTCCCATCAATCGCCACCGCGATGCCGCGATCGATCAGGGGTTCGAAGGCGGGATACTGTTCCGCGAGCTTGCGGAACAGCTCCCTGATGTCCTTGGCCTCGATGTCGAGCTTGCTCTGGCCTCCGGCCGCGGCGCCGAGCGAGCCCCAGAGCGTGACTTCGACCATTACCTCCAGATCCTCATTGGACCGTAGCTGAAAACCGCTTCGCGCTTTTCAGCATTATCCTTCCCGTTCGGCCTCGAGCGCCGCCAGGATGCGCGGCGGCGACATCGGGATGTGCGTCATGCGCACGCCGACCGCGTTCGACACCGCATTGGCGATCGCCGCCAGCGGCGGCACGATCGAGGTCTCGCCGACGCCGCGCACCCCATAGGGGTGGTTGGGGTTGGGGATTTCCAGGATCTGCGTGTCGATCATCGGCAGGTCGGAGCACACCGGGATGCGGTAGTCGAGGAAGCCCGGGTTCTGCAGCCGCCCGTCCTTGCCGTAGATATACTCCTCGTTGAGCGCCCAGCCGATGCCTTGCGCAGCACCCCCTGGTACTGGCCCTCGACATAGGTCGGGTGCACCGCCTTGCCGGCGTCCTGCACCACCGTGTAACGCAGCACCCTGGTCGAGCCGGTCTCGGGGTCGACCTCGATGTCGCAGATATGGGTGGCGAAGGACACGCCCGCGCCGTCGGCGACGAGCTCGCTGTGGCCGGCGATCGGCCCGCCGGTCTTGCCGGACTGCGCGGCGATCTCCTTCAGCGATAGTTTGCCGAGATTGCCATGCTTCTCGCCCTTGGCGACCGCGTGGCCCTTTTCCCAAGCCACGTCATCGACGCCGATGTCCCACATCTGCGCCGCGCGCTCGCGCAGCACCTTGATGGCGTTGCGGGCGGCCGAGATGGTCGCCATGGAGGAGGAGAAGGTGCCGCGGCTGCCGTCGGTCATGTCGTTGTAACCGAGGCTCGAGGTGTCGGCTACCACCGCCTTGACCTGGGCATAGTCGATGCCGAGCTCCTCCGCCGCCACCAGCGACAGCGACGCGCGGGAGCCGCCCACGTCCACCGTGCCGACGGCGAGCGAGACCGAGCCGTCCATGCCGATGTTCAAGTCAGTGCAGGTCTGGCCGCCGAAATTGAACCAGAAGCCGCAGGCCATGCCGCGCCCCTGGTTCAGGCCAAGCGGCGCCTTCATGTGCGGATGGTTCTTCACCGCTTCCAGCGTCGGGCCGATGCCGATCGGGCCGTAGACCGGGCCGTAGGAGGCGCGCGTGCCTTCCTGCGCGGCGTTCTTGATGCGGAAATCGACCGGGTCGATGCCGATCTCCTTGGCCAGCTCGTCGACGGCGCTTTCAACCGCGAACGCCGCCATCGGCGCCGAGGGCGCGCGATAGGCCGCGGTCTTCGGCCGGTTGACCAGCACTTCGTAGCCGACGGTCTTGACGTTCTCCAGCTTGTAGCAGGCAAACGCCGTCATGGCGCCGATCTCGGCCCACATGCCGGCATAGGGGCCGCAGCTGTAACGCAGCGTCGCTTCGGCGGCGGTGATCGTGCCGTCCTTCCTGGCGCCGATCTTGACGTCGATCGAGGTGGCGCTGGTCGGACCTGAGGCGCGAAACACCTCGTCGCGGGTCATCACCAGCTTCACCGGACGGCCGGCCTTCCTTGACAAAGCAAGCGCCACCGGCTCGGCCCAGACATGGGTCTTGCCGCCGAAGCCGCCGCCGATCTCGGAGGAGGTGACGCGCAGTTTTGACGCTTCCATGCCGAGCAGCTGGGCGCAGTGCTGGCGGTAGACGAAATGCCCTTGCGTGCACACCCACAGCTCCGCGGTGCCGTCGGGGTTGACGCTCGCCACGCAGGCATGCGGCTCGATATAGCCCTGATGCGTCTGCTCGGTCTTGAAGGAGCGCTCGACGACGAAATCGGCCTTCGCGAAGCCATCGTGCACGTCGCCGTGGCCGTATTGCGTGCGCTTGCAGACGTTGGAGGGTTTTACGGGCTTTTCCTCGAGGCCTTCGGTGAAGATGGCGTCGTTGATCAGCGGGGCGTGGTGGTTCATCGCCTCGTCGACGTCGGTGACGTGCGGCAGCACCTCGTAGTCGACCTCGATCAGCTTCAGCGCCTGCCTTGCGGTGCGGGCGTCGATGGCGGCCACCGCGGCCACCGCATGGCCGTCATAGAGCGCCTTGGTGCGCGCCATCGAGTTGTCGAGAATGTCGTACATGGCGGCATCGCCGTCGGTCAGGTCGGGCAGGTCGGCCGCCGTGATCACCGCTTTCACGCCGGCGAGCTTTTCCGCCTTCGAGGTGTCGATCTTCCTGATCACGGCATGGGCGTGCGGGCTGCGCAGGATGCGCCCGACCAGCTGTCCGGCCATGTTGAAGTCGGCGCCGTAGCGGGCGCGGCCCGTCACCTTGTCGACGCCGTCGGGACGGATGGGGCGCGTGCCGACGGAGGAGAAATTGCGTCCCGAGTAGCGCGGATCGAAATTCATCTCAGGCTCCCTTCATCACGTTTGCCGCGTCCTGGAGGGCGCGCACGATCTTGTCATAGCCGGTGCAGCGGCAGAGATTGCCGGCGAGGCCAAAGCGGATTTCCTCCTCGGTCGGCGAGGGGTTCTTCGCCAGAAGGTCCTTGGCAGCGATCAGGAAGCCCGGCGTGCAGATGCCGCATTGCAAGGCCGCATGCTCCAGAAACTTCTGCTGCAGCGGATGCAACTGGTCGCCATGCGCCATGCCCTCGATGGTTTCGACCTGCCGGCCCTCCGCCTCGGCGCCCAGCACCAGGCACGAGCACACCAGCCGGTTGTCGAGGATGACGCTGCAGGCGCCGCAGTCGCCGGTGCCGCAGCCTTCCTTGGCGCCGGTCAGCCCCAGCCGGTCGCGCAGCACGTCGAGCAGCGTCTCGTCGGGCTGGCAGAGATACTCGACGTGATCGCCGTTGATTGTCGTTGAAACCGCTACACCGGCCATCACTTGCCTCCTGCACGCTTGTAGGCGATTTCTGCGACCCGTCTGGCCAGCACGCCCGCGACTTTCCGTCTGAATTCGATGGTGCCGCGCTTGTCGTCGATCGGACGGCAGGCCCCGGCGCAGATCTTTGCCAGCCGCTCGAGTGTGCCTTCATCCAGCTTCGAGCCGATGAGGACCTCCGCGGCCTCCTCGACCAGCAGCACCGTCGCCGCCACGGCGCCGAGCGCCACGCGGGCCGTCTTGACGACGCCGTTGTCATCGATCGTCAGGTTCACGCCGGCGCTCACCACGGCGATGTCCATCTCGGTGCGCGGAATGAAGCGCTGATAGGCATCGCCCGCATGCGGCGCGCGCTTATCAAGCAGGATCGCCTCGATGATCTCGCCCTTGGCGAGAGAGGTCCTGCCCGGTCCCGTCGGCACGCTCTCGACAGGAATGGTGCGCTTGCCCGCAGGCCCGGCAACCACCGCCTTGGCGCCGGCGGCCACCAGCGCCGGCACGCTGTCGGCAGCGGGCGAGGCGTTGCAGAGATTGCCGACGATGGTGCAGCGTCCCTGCACCTGCTTCGAACCGATCAGCTTGGCCGCCTCGACGACGCCCGGCCATGCCTTCTTCAAGGCAGCGTTCTCGCCCAGCACGGCACAAGGCACCGCGGCGCCGATCCTGAACCCGTCGGCCGTTTCCGTTATCTCGCTCAAGCCGGCGATCGCCTTGATGTCGACGATCAGCTCGGGCTCGACAAAGCCACCCTTCATTCTCACCAGCAGGTCGCTGCCTCCGGCAAGGATGGCGGCCGGGCCGGCCGCGCCGGCCAGCAGGCCCACGGCATCTTCCATTGATTGCGGACGTATGTAGCGCATCGTCTCCCCATAGCTAATGGCAAATCTCGGCGACCGTTATAAAGACTCTCCTCATAATGGCCATCCGCTTCCTGCATTGCACCATCCAAGTCAGGCAGGCTGGCCCTAATCCTTGCCCCGGCTCTTTGGTCCAAGGGCCTGAAACCACCCGCTCGCGTTGAGCCGGCCAAGCCTCCACAACGGCTTCGGGCGCAGCGAGGGACAACACCAGGGTGATGCGGCTGCGCTTCGCCGGTTCGAAGCCGAGATCTACGCCGCTCCCATCCGCGCCCGCACCAGCGTCGCGGCGGCGTGGCCGGCGGCCGTGATGTAGTCGGGGTCGTGGTGGATCAGCATGCTCGAAAAGGCGCCGTCCATCAGAAGCACGATCTCGCGCGCCAGCGTCTTCGGCTCGCGCACGCCATGGCTAGAAAGCTCGCCAGCCAGCCATTTCTCGAAATTGCTCTTGTGGCGCGACCCGGCCTTCACCGCCGGATGTCCAGGCATCGCGGCGAGTTCGGCAGCCGTGCGCAGGAAGCCGCAGCCCTTCCATTTGACGTGCCGCGCCACGCGCGCCAGGTGGGTGAAGATCGCCGTGACCTTCTTGTCCGCGCCGCCCCCCGCAGCCTCGAACCAGCCGGCCATCTGCTTGAGGTTCGGCTGGTCGCGGCTGTCGAGATAGGCCGTGATCAGCTCGTCCTTGCTCTTGAAATGGTAGTAGAGCGTGCGCTTGGTCAGCCCCGCCTTTTCCGCCACGGCATCGACGCTGACGCGGCCGATGCCTTCGGCATAGAAGAGTTTTGCCGCTGCGTCGACGAGGCGCTTTCTGGTTGGATTGGCCTTTTCGCTCATCCACTAAGTATACCGACTAGTGAATATACAAACAAGGCGGAAGCTGATCCCTTGCGGTCCACTCAGCGCCTGGATCGAGCGGCGCCGGCCCGTCCATGACGGCTCATGGTCACTCGTCCGGGCGAGGCGCGGCGCGCCTCGCTGGCGTTGGACCGCGCGGCCGATCAGGGCGAAACCTCCAGGCGGCCCTTCATGTTGGGGTGGAAGCGGCAGAAATAGTCGATCGCTCCCGCTCGGCTGAGCGTGATGCTGCCCTTCGATTTCGGCGGGATCATCACCTCCCAGCCGCCTTTCACCGTGGCGGTGTGGGCGAAGACGTCCTTGTTCACCCACTCGATCGTGTCGCCAACCTTGGCTTGAACGCTCACCGGCGAGAAGACCAGCTTGTCGATCGTCACCTCGATCGTGGTGGCGAGCGCCGGCGAGGCGATAAGCGCCGGCGCGACCGCGAACAGCAAAAAGCTCGCTCTCATTTCAGCGTGCCGGCGACATGTTCGGCATGCTGCTCATGCCCCTGGAAGATTTTCAGGCCGGTCTCCAGCAGGCTCTTGAGCTCCGCATTGCTGGCCGAGGGGATGAGCAGGGTTTCGAGCGCGCTATCGACCTGCTTGTGATAGGCCACCTCGTTCTCGATATAGGCTTTGTCGAAGGCAGCCCCTTTCAGCTTCGCCAGCTTGGCGCGCTCTTCCTTGGCCGCCTTGGTCAGCGCCTGGCTGGTGGCGTTGTCTTCCGGCGTGACTTTCAGCTTCTTCACCAGGTCCAGCGCTTGCTTGTTCACCGCCGCGTGGTCGCGCTCCATGTCCTTGGCGAAGTCTAAGACTTCCTTGGTCTTCGACTTCTTGATCGCCAGCTTGGCGGCTTCGATGTCGAGCGTGCCGGCCGTGTAGGCGATATGGGCGATCTGCGGGTCGGTGGGCTTCTCTGCGGCCTCGGCCAGCGGGGCGGCGCTTGCGAGGAAAAGGGCTGCGAGGGCGGCGGTCGATCGGACAAACATGGCATCTCCTTCGCCCGGCGCGAGGCTTCGGGCTTGTTTTGGGTTGACGGCCATTGGATGCGGGAAGGGGCGAAACGTTCCCGGGAAAAGCAGTCCAGGACATTTCCGGCTGGCGGCTGACGGTGCCTCTTTGATGACGCCTAGTTCGAAGGTTGGCCGAGGCGCCTTTCACTTCGTCATTCTAGGGCGGAGCAAGGAGCGAAGCGACGCGCGCAGACCCTAGAATCCATGCCGTGATGCTCGAGCGCCGCAGCGGTGCTGAACCTGATCATCTTGGGGCATGCCTGCGGCTGTGCCCAGCGCCCAATTCTCGACCGCCGCATTCCTTGGCCGATGTAACGGCATGGATCCTCGGGTCTGCGCGTCCGCTTCGCTTCCGCTCCGCCCGAGGATGACGAACTCAATCGCCAAACCCCAGCCTCTTCATCACCGCCTGCGTCAACCGCTCGCAGCGTCGGCCGGCGAAAGGAAAAGCGTCGAGCAGCACAGGGCCGATCTCGTCGTCCAGCGCCTTGCGCACCAGCGCACGCGCCCGGTGAAGCCTGGTCTTCACCGTCTCCGGCCTGATGCCGAGCAACTCGGCGGTTTCCTCGATGCTCAAGCCCTCGATGACGCGTGCGACGAAGACGGTGCGATAGACGTCGGGAAGGCTGTCGGTTGCCCGTTCGACAAGCCCGAGGATCTGCCGCTGCGCCATCGTCCGCTCCGGATCGTCGCTTGGGTTCAAGTCGTTTGGGTTCAAGGGAAACCGGATGATCTGCGCCTCCGGATTTTCAGGCATCGCCACGATGCGCTTTTTCTTGCGCAGCCGGCCGAGCGCCTCGTTGATGACGATGCGCGACAGCCAGGTGGCCAAGGAGGCATCGCCGCGAAAGGCGTCAAGGCTGGCGAAGGCGCGCATATAGGCTTCCTGCACGATGTCTTCGGCCTCGGCGTCGTTGCGCACCACGCCGCGCGCGATGCGGTAGAGCCGCTGGTTGTGCGTCTTGATGATTGAGCGGAAGGCATCCGCTTCGCGCGCCAGGGCGCGGCGCACCAGCGCCATGTCGCCGTCATCGGCTGCGGCGATCGCGGCGGCTTGCAGTGCGGGCTTCCTCATCGCGTCCCGATCTCCCGGACAGGCGTTGCATTTGGCAATTGGATGCGCCTGCCGGCAAAAGGTTCCCGAGCTTTTCGCGGCCTATGCTACAGCTTTCAGCGGCGGCCTGTCTGCAGTCTGAACGCGCGCCGCGGCGGCGAGCAGATCGGTCTGGGTGATCAGGCCGAGAATATGCCGCCCCGCGTCGACGATCACCACCGCGTGGCTGCGTCCGTCGGTCAGCACCGGCAGCAGGCTCATCGCCGGCGTGTCCGGCGAGGCGGTGCCGGCCTTCGACATCACGCCCTTTACCGTGTCGGTCGCTCTCGTCAGCTCGCGCAGACCGACCGCGCCGACCAGCCTTGCCTCGGCATCGACCACCGGCAAGGTGCGGATGTTGTGGTCGAGAAGCTGCTTGCGCGCCTCCTCGGCGGCGGCGTTCTCCGGCACCGAGATCACGTCGCGCGACATGATGTCCTGGCAAAGCAACCTGCGCTGCGAGCGCACCATCGCCTGCAGCTCGACCTGGCGCAGCAGCCTTTCGATATCGTCGCGGTCGATGTCGAAAGTCTCGTCGAGGGCGGCAAGAGCGGCATCGACATCTTCTGGGCGGAAACCGACACGCTCCGCCGGCGGCCGGTCGGCGGTGCCGTGGCTGTTGGCGGCGGGCTGATGCACATGCGGATAATTGCGCCGCGACAGCTTGTGGAACAGGAAGCCGAGCGTCACCAGTATGATCGAGTTCAGCGCCACCGGCACGAAGGGAAACAGGAAGCCGGCGCTGATCACGGCCGGCCCGCCAAGCACGCCGGTGAGCGCTGCGGCACCGCCCGGCGGATGCAGCGAGCGCGTGAACGACATGGCGGCAATGGCGAGCGCTACGGCGAGGCCGGAGGCGATCACCGGGTTGTGCACGAAATGCGCCACGGTCACGCCGACCAGCGCCGAGATGGTATTGCCGCCGATGATCGACCAGGGCTGCGCCAGCGGGCTCGAAGGCACGGCAAAAAGCAGCACGGCCGAAGCGCCCATCGGCGCCACCAGCATCGCCACATGCGGTCCGTTACCCATGGCGAGCCCGCTGATCACGCCGGTCAGCGCGATGCCGATGGTCGCGCCGATGCAGGCGGTGAGCCGTTCGCGGAGCGTCGCGCCGGCAAGGATCGGAACGAAGAGACGGAACGCCATGGCAGGCCCTTGGGATCAAATGGCTGGAATTTGCGCTGCTCGCAATGCCGCCGAAGCCACGGATTTGGAAGCCAAACCAATCCGTATATTCGCGGCCGGGAAGAATATTATTGCACGAGGCGCCGCGCGCCACACCACCGGCGGCCTCGGCTTTCTCAATCGCGCCAAGGCGTTACGAGCGGACTCTGTGCGGCAGGTGATCGGCCATTACTCGGCGGTCGCCGCCGCGGCAAGGCCGCGCTGGATATCGGCCTTGAGGTCCTCGACGTCCTCGAGCCCGATCTGCAGGCGGATCAGCGGGCCGGCATAGGAGCCCTTTGCGATGGTGCGGTCGCCGAGGAAGACCGGCACGGCAAGGCTCTCATAGCCGCCCCAGGAATAGCCGAGACCGAAAATGGTCAGCGCGTCGAGGAAGGCATGTTGCTGCCTTTGCACGCCGCCCTTGAGCACGATCGAGAAGATGCCGCTCGAGCCGCAGAAGTCGCGCTTCCACAGCGCGTGGTCGGGATGGCTTTCCAGCGCCGGATGCAGCACCTGCGCCACGCCCGGCTGCTCCTCCAGCCAGCGCGCGATATCGAGCGCGCTCTTCCGGTGATGTTCGAGCCTGACACCCATCGTGCGCAGGCCGCGCAGCACCTGGTAGACGTCGTCCGGCCCGGAACAGCATCCCAGCGTGCAGAAGCCTTCATAGAGCTGCTTCCAGCAGGCCTCGTTGGCCGAAACCGTGCCGAGCAGCACGTCGGAATGGCCGGCCGGATATTTGGTCGCCGCATGGATCGAGATGTCGACGCCATGGTCGAGCGGCTTGAAAAAGAGCGGCGTCGCCCAGGTGTTGTCCATCATGACGATGGCGCCTGCCGCATGCGCGGCCTTTACGATCGCCGGAATATCCTGGATCTCATAGGTGTTCGAGCCCGGCGATTCGGTGAACACCACCTTGGTGTTGGTCTTGATCAGCTGGGCGATGCCGGCGCCGATACGCGGATCGTAATATTCGATCTCGACGCCGAGGCGCTTCAGCATGGTGTCGGCGAAATTCCGCGTTGGATGGTAGACCGAATCGACGATCAGCAGATGGTCGCCGGCCGAAAGGAAAGTGAGCAGGGGCACAGTCACCGCCGCAAGGCCGGACGGCACCGCGATCGTGCCGGCAGACCCCTCCAGCGCGTCGACGGCGAGCGTCAGCGCGTCCATGGTTGGCGTGCCGCGCGTGCCGTAGGTGTATTTCTGGCTGCGCGACGCCATCGCGTCGGCGTCGGGATAAAGCACGGTCGAGGCATGTACGACGGGCGGATTGACGAAGCCGAAATAGTCGCGCGGGTTGTTGCCGGAATGGGCAAGCCGCGTGTTGATGCCGATCTTGCTGCCGTCTGTCGCCATAGTTCGTTGCCTGTCGCAGTGTGTCAGAAGCCCAGCCATAGAGCGGTGGAACCGGCCGCGCAACCACCCCGACTCCGCCAAGCGGCCGTGTTTGGATGGGCCAAATAGAAGATCGCCGGCCTGTCGTTTGCGTCCTTGCACGTCTCTGGCGAAGATGCGCCGAAGGCAGTTTGGCGCACCTTCCTGCGCCCATGAATCATGCCAGTCCTTCTTCTCGCGGCGACAGTAGTAACGTTCAGGAGCTCACGTAACGTTCAAACTTTCCGCGACGCCTGACTTGCCGGTTACGCTTGCAGCTCTTGACCAATTCGCAGGCGCTTTTGGCTGCAATTCGGGCACTTGCGGCAATCGGTTTTCAAACGTGTCGCAATTCGGTCATTTCCCTTGACCTCACAGGAATAATCGCCTTCGATGCGTTTCGTGAATGGGAGGCAGCAACGGCGCGGGTCCGGGAGAGGGCCGTTAAGTGGGAGCTGCATTCACACGCGGAAAAGATCAGGGCTGCCTGGCGACAGGGGCACCTGTAAAACAGAAAAGGGTCTGTGGGTCATGAAACACATTGCATTCGGCATTCTTGGCGCCGCCGCGCTCGGGTTTACGGCGTCGGCAGCTTCGGCCGGCACGCTGGATACCGTGAAGCAGAAGGGCTTCATCCAGTGCGGCGTCTCGACCGGCCTCGCCGGCTTCTCGGCGCCGGACGACAAGGGGGAATGGCAGGGCATCGATGCCGACTTCTGCCGCGCCGTCGCGGCCGCCGTCTTCGGCGATGGCACCAAGGTCAAGTTCACGCCGCTCAGCGCCAAGGAACGCTTCACCGCGCTGCAGTCTGGCGAGGTCGACATCCTGTCGCGCAACACCACCTGGACGATCAACCGCGACACCGCGCTTGGCCTGAACTTCGTCGGCACCACCTATTATGACGGCCAGGGCTTCATGATCAACGCCAAGAAGCTGCCGGGCGTGAACTCGGCACTGCAGCTTTCGGGCGCCGCCGTCTGCGTGCAGAGCGGCACCACGACCGAGCTCAACCTCGCCGACTACTTCAAGTCGAACAAGATGGAGTACAACCCCGTCGTGTTCGAGAAGCTGGAAGAGGTCAACGCCGCTTACGATGCCGGCCGCTGCGACGTCTACACCACCGACCAGTCGGGCCTCTATGGCATCCGCCTGACGCTGGGCTCGCCGGCCGACCATGTCGTGCTGCCCGAGATCATCTCCAAGGAGCCGCTCGGACCGGCCGTGCGCCAGGGCGACGACCAGTGGTACCACATCGTCAAGTGGACCTATTTCGCGCTGCTCGACGCCGAGGAACTCGGCATCACCAAGGCCAATGTCGACGAGATGAAGAACTCGGACAACCCCGAGATCAAGCGTGTGCTGGGTATGGAGGCAGATACCAAGATCGGCACCGATCTCGGCGTCTCCAACGACTGGGTCGTTAACATCGTCAAGGCCGTGGGCAACTACGGCGAAATGTTCGACAAGAATGTCGGCTCCGGCAGCCCGCTCAAGATCGCGCGCGGCATCAACGCGCTGTGGACCAAGGGCGGCCTGCAATACGCTCCGCCGATCCGCTGATCGAAATGTGATCCGGGGGCAGGTAGTCTGCCTCCCGGTTTCTCTTTTCAGGGGATGGTCGCATGGCTTCGCAGGAAATCCTTCGGGAGGAGCCGAGTCGCGGCTCCTTCATCAATGACCCGAAAATACGCAGTCTCTTCTTTCAGACGCTGGTCATCGTCCTTCTGTTCGGCTCGATCTGGTGGATCGTCCACAACGTCATCGACAATCTGCAGCGCCTGCATATCGCCTCAGGTTTCCAATTCCTGAGGGGCAGGGCGGGATTCGACATCTCGGACACGCCGATCGCCTACACGTCCGATTCCACCTACGGTCGCGCCCTGGTGGTCGGGTTGCTCAACACGATCATCGTCGCCGTGGCCGGCATCGTCACCGCGACCATCATCGGCTTCATCGTCGGCATCGGCCGCCTGTCGCAGAACTGGCTGATCCGCAAGATCTGCACCGTCTATGTCGAGATCTTCCGCAACATCCCGCCGTTGCTGGTCATCTTCTTCTGGTATTCCGGCGTGCTGGCCGTGCTGCCGGCGCCGCGTGAGAGCATCCATCTGCCCTTCGGCTCCTTCCTCAACCAGCGCGGCTTCTATTTCCCGCGCGCCCTCTGGGGCGAGGGCTCCTGGCTGATGATCGTCGCTTTCGTCGTGGCGCTCGCCATGGCCTGGTTCGTCGCCCACCGGGCGCGCCAGCGGCAGATGGCGACCGGCCAGCAGTTTCCGGTGTTCTGGACCTCGGTCGCGCTGATCGTCGGCCTGCCGGTGCTCGCATTCCTGCTCGGCGGAATGCCGCTTACCTTCGATTTCCCGAAGCAGTCGACCTTCAACCTGACCGGCGGCTTCCAGGTCAAGCCGGAATTCCTGTCGCTCTACATGGCGCTGTCCTGCTACACCGCCGCCTTCATCGCCGAGATCGTGCGCGCCGGCATCAGGGGCGTCAGCAAGGGCCAGACCGAAGCGGCTGGCGCCCTTGGTTTGCGCTCCGGGCCGATCCTGCGGCTGGTCGTCGTGCCGCAGGCGCTGCGCATCGTCATCCCGCCGCTGACCAGCCAGTATCTCAACCTGACCAAGAACTCGTCGCTGGCGATCGCCATCGGTTACCCGGATCTCACCGCCACCGCCGGCACCGTGCTCAATCAGACGGGGCAGGCGGTCGAGGGCGTGTTGATCATGATGATCGCCTATCTGGTGCTGAGCCTCGTGACCTCGGCGGTCATGAACGTCGTCAACGCCAGAATGGCGCTGGTGGAGAGGTAGGGCCATGCAGGAACACGACATGTCCTGGGTGCGCACCGAGATGGCGCTGGCCGAGCCGGCGCCGCCCGGCGAGCGCGGCGCCATCGCCTGGGTGCGCAAGAACCTCGTCGGCTCGGCCGGCGACACCATCCTCACCATCATCGGCATCGCCATCGTCGCCTGGGTTCTGCCGCAGATCATCAACTGGGCCTTCATCAGCGCACAATGGACCGGGCCGAACCGCACGGTCTGTGCCACGGTCGCGCAGGGCGGTATCCAGCCTGACGGCTGGAGCGGCGCCTGCTGGGCTTTCGTCAACGCCAAGTTCGGGCAGTTCATCTTCGGCATCTATCCGATCGAGGAGCGTTGGCGCCCGACCCTCGTCGCGGTCCTGCTGGTCGTGCTTTTGGTGCCGATGCTGATCCCGCGCGTGCCGCGCAAGGGGCTGAACGCCATCCTGCTCTTCCTGGTGCTGCCGGTCGTCTCCTTCTTTCTCCTGTCCGGCGGCGTGTTCGGTCTGCCTCACGTCGAGACGTCGCGCTGGGGCGGCCTCCTGGTCACGCTGAGCCTTTCCTTCGTCGGCATTGTCGTGTCGCTGCCGCTCGGCACCGTGCTGGCGCTCGGCCGCCGATCGAAAATGCCGATCGTCAGGCTTTTATGCGTCATCTTCATCGAGTTCGTGCGCGGCATTCCGCTGATCACGGTGCTGTTCTTCGCCAGCGTCATGCTGCCGCTGTTCCTCCCTGCAGGCGTCACCTTCGACAAGTTCCTGCGGGCGCTGATCGGCGTCTCGCTGTTCGCCGCCGCCTATATGGCGGAAGTGGTGCGCGGCGGCCTGCAGGCGATCCCGAAGGGCCAGTATGAGGGCGCCGATTCGCTCGGTCTCGGCTATTGGCAGAAGATGGGCCTGATCGTGCTGCCACAGGCGCTGAAGCTGGTCATCCCCGCCATCGTCAACACCTTCATCGGCATGTTCAAGGACACCAGCCTGGTGCTCATCATCTCGATCTTCGACCTGTTGGGCGTGGTCAAGCAGAACCTGTCCGACGCCAACTGGGCGACGTCGCAGACCGCCAAATCCGGTCTTGTCTTCGCCGCCTTCGTATTCTGGCTGTTCTGCTTCGGCATGTCGCGCTATTCAATGTACACCGAACGCCGGCTCGACACCGGTTACAAACGCTGATGCATATCGCCCAAAAATGTGTAGCGGTTTTGGGATAACGACATGCATCAAATTCAACGATAAGGGGAATTGGCCATGGCCACCGAAAACGCCGTCAGCGCGGAAGACATCAAGGTCGATGCCAAGAAGATGCACATCTCGACCACCGATGTCGCCATCGACATCATCGGCATGCACAAATGGTATGGCGAGTTCCACGTGCTGAAGGATATCAACCTCAAGGTGATGCGCGGCGAGCGCATCGTCATCTGCGGTCCGTCCGGCTCCGGCAAGTCGACGATGATCCGCTGCATCAACCGGCTGGAAGAGCACCAGAAAGGCAAGATCATCGTCGATGGCAAGGAACTCACCAACGACCTGAAGAAGATCGACGAGGTGCGCCGCGAGGTCGGCATGGTGTTCCAGCACTTCAACCTCTTCCCCCACCTCACCATCCTGGAGAACTGCACCTTGGCGCCGATCTGGGTGCGCAAGACGCCGAAGAAGCAGGCCGAGGAAATCGCCATGCATTTCCTGAAGCGCGTCAAGATCCCGGAACAGGCCAACAAGTACCCGGGCCAGCTCTCCGGCGGCCAGCAGCAGCGCGTGGCGATCGCCCGCTCGCTCTGCATGAACCCGCGCATCATGCTGTTCGACGAGCCGACCTCGGCGCTCGACCCGGAAATGATCAAGGAAGTGCTGGAGACGATGGTGGGCCTGGCCGAAGAAGGCATGACGATGCTCTGCGTTACCCACGAGATGGGTTTTGCCCGCAAGGTCGCCAACCGGGTGATCTTCATGGATCAGGGCCAGATCGTCGAGCAGAACACGCCGGCCGAATTCTTCGACCACCCGCGCCATGAGCGCACGAAACTGTTCCTGTCGCAGATCCTGCACTGAGCGGCGCGGCAGCGAGTTGTATGATCGAAGGTTGGTGTGTGCAGGAATTGCGAATGCCTCGTTCCTTCACACCCCCCTCTGTCCTGCCGGACATCTCCCCCGCAAGGCAGGGCTGTCCGGGGAAAGTTTTTCGGTTGCGAACAGGGCCATGGAGGACTCGCATCGATTGCATTTTTCGAGCTTTGGACCCCAATCGGTGCTCTTTCTTCCGCACCTGCTGCGGCTGGCCGGCAAAAACAATGGACGTCGCGCCCATCGAAGGTTGCGAAAGCGCGAGCAAAGACTCGTCTGCGTTGTGCAAAGATTTTCCCCGGACAGCCCTGCCCGCAAGGGGGGAGATTGGCAGTTCCCGCGCCCCGCCAGTTCTGCGACGTTGAAGATTGGCGAAAGCGGAGCGACATCTGATCTCCCCCCTTGCGGCGGAGATGTCCGGCAGGACAGAGGGGGGTGCTGTCCCGCCAGCATATCCAATTGACGTTGCTTGAGTAGAACTCCTACCGCCTCACAACCTTCCTCTCCTCCCACCCATAGAGCCAGTCGAGATCGGCGGCGAGCTTCTCCGCCGGACGTGTCGCCAGCACGAGATTGCGGGCGATGGCCACCGGACCCCAGGCGTGCCAGGCCAGCCGATTCAGCGCGCCGCGTTTCAGCACCTTCTCGATGCGCGGCCGCCTGACGTTTTCCCAGATGGTAAGGCTCTGCCCCAGGTCGGCGGGGGAGTCGGCGACCAGGCCGGCAAGCGTCTCGGCGTCCTCAATTCCCATAGCCGCGCCCTGCGCCGCGAACGGCGTCATGGCATGCGCCGCGTCGCCGATCAGTGCCACCCCCTCCGGCATCGTCCAGCGTCGTTGCTCGACGGTGTGGATCGGAAAAGCCGTCCATGGCCCGGCGAGCGCGGCAAGCCTTGCCAGCGCCGCCGACGTGCCGCGCATGGAGCTGGCGAGAATGGCGGGGTCGGCATGGCCCGACCAGCCTTCCGCGATGCGCTCGCCCTTGGTGAAGGCGGCGAGATTGAAGGCGCTGCCCTTGCTCACCGGATAGGCGACCATGTGGAAGCCCGGATGCAGGAAGGTGGTGACGCAGTCGGCGGCGCCGATCGCCGCAAACGCCTGGCCGGCGGCGCTTTCCGCCGCCACCGTGGCGCGCCAGGCGAGCTCGCCGGAGAAGCGGCTTTTCCTGAAAGCGGGCTCCCTGCCGGCAAGCTGCGATCGAACCGACGACCAGACGCCGTCGGCGCCCACCAAAAGGCCGCCGGCCGCCTCCATGCTGCCGCCATCCCTTTGCGCCGTGACGACGATGTTTTGCGGCGCGACGGCGATGTCCGTCACCTGCGCGCCGGTGATGAGTTGGATTTCGGGGTGCTCTGCCACTCGCGTCGTCAGCGCGGCCTGCAGATCGGCGCGATGCGCCACGAGATAGGGTGCGCCCCAGCGGTTCTCGCCTGCCTGGCCCAGCGGCACCCGCGCCAGCTCGCGCAAGGTGGCGGCGTCCTTCAGCGCTACCGCTTCCGGCCTGACGGCGCTCACCGCTAAGCGGTCGAGCACGCCGAGCCGGCGCAGGATGCGGGTCGCGTTGGGGGAAAGCTGGAGCCCGGCGCCTGCCGCTTCGAGTTGCCTGGCCTGCTCGAGCACCGTGACGGCACAGCCACGCGCGGCGAGGGCAAGGGCCGACGTCAGCCCGGCGATGCCAGCCCCGGCGATGACGACCTGCCGGGACCGTGCCTCATCCATGATCTAGCAGTCATCCATGATCTGCGGATCAGGCGGCCTGGTCGATATAGAGGCAGCCGGCCGGCTGCGTTTCCGTCGCCTTCAGTTTCGGCGAATAGCGATAGAGGGTCGAGCAATAGGGGCAGACCTTCTCATCGTCGTCGCCCATGTCGAGGAACACATGCGGATGGTCGAAAGGCGGGTTGGCGCCGGTGCACATGAATTCCTTGACGCCGATGTCGATTGCCGGATGGCCCGCATCGTTCTGGAAATGGGGAATGGAACCGCCTGCCATCGTCGTCTCCTTCAAATCGGCCCGTTTGCATCTGGATCATAACCGGGCAGTTTGCAAGATCGATGAAATGAAACTGTCGCAAAAGGCTGGCAGAGGATAAGTTGAGCCGGTTAAGCGCATGACCCCGGGAATCGGAGCGATCCCCTGACCGATCATGCGTCACAAAAGCATGTTAGAGCGTCGCGTCCGGCGGTATATGGCGCTCAAAAGGGCGGTTGCGGGCAAGAGCAGGAAACCATGAGCGAACTGAGGCCGGTACAAAGCGAGTTCATCACCGTCGAGGCAGCAAGCCCGGACGGCGGCAATCCCGACCGTTTCGTCAATCGGGAGTTCTCCTGGCTGCAGTTCAACCGGCGCGTGCTGGAAGAATCGCTGAACGAGCGCCATCCGCTGCTCGAGCGCGTGCGCTTCCTGTCGATCTCGGCCGCCAATCTCGACGAATTCTTCATGGTCCGCGTCGCCGGCCTTGCCGGCCAGGTGCGCGAAGGCATTGCGCTGAAGAGCCCGGACGGCCGCACCCCCGAGCAGCAGCTCGAGCAATTGCTGCGCGAGGTCGAGCGCCTGCAGGAAGACCAGCAGAAGAGCCTGTCGACCTTGATGGAGCTGCTCAACAAGGAAGGCATCGAGAGCATAACCCGCGACGCGCTGACCAAGGACGAGAGGGCCTGGCTGGAAGAGCATTTCCAGGACCAGGTGTTTCCGGTGCTGACGCCGCTGTCGATCGACCCGGCGCACCCGTTCCCGTTCATTCCCAATCTCGGCTTCTCGATGGCGCTGCAACTGCGCCATCGCAAGAACGGCGAGGAGATGAGCGCGCTGCTGCGCCTGCCAGTGGCGCTGCGGCGCTTCATCCGTCTGCCCGACCGCAAGCACCATGTGCGCTTCATCCCGCTGGAAGAAGCGGTCGGCCTCTATATCGGCAAGCTTTTTCCTGGATATGAGGTCAAGGGCTCGGGCACGTTCCGCATCATCCGCGACAGCGATATCGAGGTCGAGGAGGAGTCGGAAGATCTCGTGCGGCTGTTCGAGACGGCGCTGAAGCGCCGTCGCCGCGGGTCCGTGATCCGCATCGAATTCGACACGCTGATGCCGGCCGAGCTGCGCGACTTCGTCGCCGGCGAGCTCGGCGTCACGTCGAGCCGCATCAGCGTGCTTACCGGCCCTCTGGCGCTCAACCAGATCTCCGAGATCGTCGCCATCCCGCGCGACGACCTTAAATTCACGCCCTACAATCCGCGTTTCCCCGAGCGCATCCGCGAGCATGGCGGCGACTGCCTGGCCGCCATCCGCGAGAAGGACATCATCGTCCACCACCCTTACGAATCCTTCGACGTGGTGGTGCAGTTCCTGCGCCAGGCGGCGGCCGATCCGGAAGTCGTCGCCATCAAGCAGACGCTCTACCGCACCTCGAACGACAGCCCGATCGTGCGTGCATTGATTGACGCGGCCGAAGCCGGCAAGTCGGTCACGGCGCTGGTCGAGCTCAAGGCGCGCTTCGACGAGGAGGCCAACATCCGCTGGGCACGCGACCTTGAGCGCGCCGGCGTCCAGGTCGTCTTCGGCTTCCTGGAATTGAAGACACACGCCAAGATGTCGCTGATCGTGCGCCGCGAGGATGGAAGGCTGCGCAACTACGTCCATCTCGGCACCGGCAACTATCATCCCGTCACCGCCCGCATCTACACAGACCTGTCCTTCTTCACCACCGACCCGACGATCGCGCGCGACGTAGCGCAGATCTTCAACTTCATCACCGGCTATGCCGAACCGGCCGAGGAGATGCGCCTTGCCGTGTCGCCCTTCACGCTGCGCAACCGCATCCTCAGGCACATCTCCGAGGAGATCGCCTATGCGCGTGACGGCCGGCCGGCCCGCATATGGATGAAGATGAATTCGCTCGTCGATCCGACCGTCATCGACGCGCTTTACGACGCGAGCCGCGCCGGCGTTGAGATCGACCTCGTCGTGCGCGGCATATGCTGCCTGAGGCCGCAGGTGCCGGGTCTTTCGGAGAACATCAGGGTGAAGTCGATCGTCGGCCGCTTTCTCGAGCACAGCCGCATCTACTGCTTCGGCAACGGCTACGGCCTGCCGTCCGACGAGGCGATCGTCTACATCTCCTCTGCCGACATGATGCCGCGCAATCTCGACCGCCGCGTCGAGACCCTGGTGCCGATCACCAACCCAACTGTGCATGAACAGGTGCTTGGCCAGATCATGCTCGGCAACATCATGGACAACCAGCAAAGTTTCGACGTATTGGCTGACGGCACCTCCCGGCGCGTCGCGCTGGAGGAGGGCGAGGAACCGTTCAACGCGCAGGAATATTTCATGACCAATCCGAGCCTTTCCGGACGGGGTGACGCGCTGAAATCGCATGCGCCCAGGCGCATTGCGCAGTTCAAGCGCCGCAAGAAGAACGCCGCCGCGTGATTTCAGTCTCCCAGGGCCGGCTCCAGGACCGGCGGCCGCTGTCGATCATCGACATCGGATCGAACTCGATCCGCCTCGTCGTCTATGAAGGGCTGGCGCGCTCGCCGACGCTTTTGTTCAACGAAAAGATGCTGGCCGGGCTTGGTCGCGGCATCGTTTCGACGGGCAAGCTCGATCCCGAGGCGGTGACGCGCTCGATGGAGGAGTTCCGCCGTTTTCGCGCGCTTTCGGATCAGGCCGGCGCCGAGCACATGTTCGTGCTGGCGACCGCGGCGGCGCGCGAGGCGGTCAACGGCCCGGACTTCATCCACCGCGCCGAGGACGTGCTGAAGACCGAGATCCGCGTGCTTTCCGGCCGCCAGGAGGCGCATTATTCGGCGCTCGGCATCATCTCCGGTTTCTATCCGGCCAACGGCATCGCCGGCGACCTTGGCGGCGGCAGCCTGGAGCTCGTCGACATCAATGGCGAGGCGATCGGCGACGGCATCACGCTGCCGCTGGGCGGCCTGCGCCTGCAGGATATGGCGAAGAACTCGCTGGTCCAGGCACAGAAGATCACCCGCCAGGAATTGGCGCGGGCGAAGCTTTTGAAGGGCGGGCAGGGCAGGGTCTTCTACGCCGTCGGCGGCACCTGGCGAAACCTCGCCCGGCTGCACATGGAGATGAACAACTACCCGCTTGGCGTGATGCATCATTACGAGATCGGCGCCGATAGCGCCCAGAGCTTCCTCAGGCAGGTGGCCAAGGGCGAGGTCGAGAAGGTCCGGGGCATCGAGGGCGTCTCCAAGAACCGCCGCTCGCTCTTACCCTACGGCGCGGTCGTGCTGCAGGAGATCATGGCGGCGATGCAGCCGTCGAAGATCATCGTCTCGGCCCAAGGCGTGCGCGAAGGCTTCCTCTATTCGCTGCTCGACGCGGCCGAGCAGAAAGCCGATCCGCTGATCTCGGCCGCCGAAGAGCTGGCGCTTTTGCGCTCGCGCTCGGTCCACCACGCGCACGACCTCGTCGAATGGACCGGCAAGGCCTTCAAGGCCTTCGGCGTCGACGAGACGTTGGACGAGGCGCGCTACCGCCACGCCGCCTGCCTGCTCGCCGATATCGGCTGGCGCGCCCACCCGGAATATCGCGGCAGGCAGTCGCTCAACATCATCGCGCATGCCTCTTTCATCGGCGTCGACCATCCCGGCCGCGCCTATCTGGCTTTAGCCAGCGCCTACCGGCATGACGGCATCTTCAACGATGGCATAGCGCCCGAGATCAAGGCGCTGGCGCCGCCGCGCGTGCTCGAGCGCGCGCGCGTGCTCGCGGCGATGATGCGTGTCGTCTACCTGCTCACGGCGGCGATGCCGGGCGTGATGCCGCGGCTGAAATGGGAAAGCCGCGGCAATGGCGCGCTGGCGCTGGTGCTGCCGGCATCGCTTGCCGACCTCTATGGCGAGCGCCCCGCCGGTCGGCTGGCGCAACTGGCGCGCATCACCAACCGCCGCCTGGTGCTGGCGGTCGAGGGCGGGCCGAGCGTTTCGGTGAAATAGATTGGCTCACGTCACCTCGGCGCCGATGCCGAAGCCGCGTCCGTCCGCCGACCACGCGCCCGCGCCGGCCATGGCGAGCGCCAGGAAGCCGCCGGCGATGGCGATGTCCTTCATCAGCATCTGCTGGTGCATGAAGACTAAAGTCGCGTCGTCGGCACCCTGACCGTAATGGCCGATGAAGCCGGCTGCGATCGAGAAGGCGGCAAGCAGCATTGCTGCGATCCGCGTCTGGAAGCCGATCAGGATCAACAGTCCGGCGATCAGCTCGAACAGGCCGGTGCCCCAGGCGGCTAAAGTCGGCAGCGGCAGGCCGAGGCCGGCGAAATAGCTGGTCGTGCCGGCGATGTTGGTGAGCGCCTGGAAACCGGAGGGCACGAACAACGCGGCGAGCAGCAGCCGCGAGACGAGAAGCAATGCGTTGCGGGGCATTGGTCACCTCCCTTGCCGGCATCAGGCCGGCTGCCGGCGCAGTCTACGCCTACAACCGGAAAACGAAAAAGCGGCGCGGAAAATTCCGCACCGCATTCATTTCGGCCTGGAGGAAAAACTTCAGCCGCGCTTGGCGTCGATCGAATAGGCGCCGGCGCCCGACGAGGCCAGCAGGATGAAGCCTCCGGTGATGGCGAGGTTCTTGAGGAACTGGATCATCTGCATCTGGTCGGCCCAGCCGGTATGAGCGACCAGCCCGGTGGCGATCGTGAAGATGGCGAGCACCCAGGCGGCGATCCGCGTCTGGAAGCCGACGAGAATGGCAAGGCCGCCGAGCAGTTCGATCAGGCCGACGACAACAGCCGTTACGGTCGGCAACGGCAGACCGAGGGCGCCGAAGTATCCGGCAGTGCCGGAAATGGCGGTGAGCTTGCCGAAGCCGGAAAGCAGGAAGATGACCGCGAGCAGGATGCGGCCGAGCAGGATCGTGGTGGAGCTGTTGGACGCGGTGCCGGCGGTAGCGGCGGAAGTGTTGATGGACATGGCGAGTCTCCGAATGGGGTTGAATGCCAGTCAGATAGACGACGAAGACTGTTCACCAAAGCCACCTATGTGGCGACACATTGTTCACAGAACCTATTGTCCCACGGTTCCGCGGTCGACGCGAAATTCATGTCGGCGGATTGGGTTCGGGGAGCAAATTGTGCTGCCGCAAAATCCCTATGGCTTCGTCATCCACGGGCGAAGCAAGGAGCGAAGCGACGCAGCGCAGACCCGAGGATCCATTCCGTGACTTCAAAGCAGCCGCCGCGGTGCAGAATTCTGTTCCGCTGTGCCCTTCGGCCAAGGTTACGGCATGGATCCCAGGGTCTGCGCAGGAGCTTCGCTCCTGCTCCGCCCGTGGATGACGACGTTGGGGAGGCGTCAGCCAATTGTGAACGTCTGCGATTTGCCGCGCCGAGGAACTACCCCGGATGCGTCATGTCCTGCGGGCGCACCAGCCGGTCGTAATCGGCCTCGCTGACCAGCCCGGTGGCAAGAGCTTCCTCGCGCAGCGTGGTGCCGTTCTTGTGCGCGGTCTTGGCGATCTTGGCGGCGTTGTCGTAACCGATGGTGGGAGCGAGCGCCGTCACCAGCATCAGCGAACGGTCGAGCGCCGCCTTGATGTTGTCTTCCCGCGCCTCGATGCCGACTACGCAATTGTCGGTGAACGAGACCGACGCATCGGCGAGCAACTGCACCGACTGCAGGAAATTGTAGGCCATCAGCGGGTTGTAGACGTTGAGCTCGAAATGGCCCTGGCTGCCGGCGAAGGTGAGCGCGGCGTTGTTGCCGAACACCTGCACGCAGACCTGCGTCAGCGCCTCGCACTGGGTCGGGTTGACCTTGCCCGGCATGATCGAGGAGCCCGGCTCGTTCTCCGGCAGCGACAGCTCGCCGAGGCCCGAGCGCGGGCCGGAGCCGAGGAAGCGGATATCGTTGGCGATCTTGAACAGCGCGGCGGCCGCCGCGTTGATCGCGCCATGCGAGAAGACCATGGAGTCATGCGCGGCAAGTGCCTCGAACTTGTTCGGCGCGGTGACGAAGGAAATGCCGGTGATCGAAGCGATGCGGTCTGCCACCTTCTCGGCAAAACCCACCGGCGCGTTGAGGCCGGTGCCGACGGCCGTGCCGCCCTGCGCCAGTTCCTGCAGGCCGGGCAGCGTCTGCTCTATGCGCTTGATCGAGGAGGCGACCTGCGCGGCATAGCCGGAAAATTCCTGGCCGAGCGTCAGCGGCGTGGCGTCCTGCGTATGGGTGCGGCCGATCTTGATGATGTGATTGAAGGCGCGGGCTTTGGCGTCGAGCGCCTTGTGCAGGTGGTGCAAGGCAGGGATCAGGTGGTGTGCGACCCGCTCGGCACAGGCGATGTGCATGGCCGTGGGGTAGGTGTCGTTCGACGACTGGCTCATATTGACGTGGTCGTTCGGGTGCACCGGCTTCTTCGAGCCCATGACGCCGCCGAGCATCTCGATCGCCCGGTTGGAGATCACTTCGTTGGCGTTCATGTTGGACTGCGTGCCCGAGCCCGTCTGCCACACCACCAGCGGGAAATGGTCGTCGAGCTTGCCGTCGATCACTTCCTGCGCGGCCTCGACGATCGCCTTGCCGACGGTGGGGTCGAGCCGCTTCATCTCCATGTTCACTTCGGCCGCGGCGCGCTTGATGACGCCGAGCGCGCGGACGATCGAGGCCGGCTGCTTTTCCCAGCCGATCTTGAAATTGCCCAATGAGCGTTGCGCCTGCGCGCCCCAATAACGGTCGGCCGCGACCTCGATGGGACCGAACGTATCGGTTTCGGTTCTGGTCTTTTCAGCGCTCACGGGAAATCTCCGGTCTGTCGATGTGCGCAACGGCCTATCGCGTTGCACAAAACGCATCAAGCGGAGATTGCGGGGGAGAGCGATGCAAATCGGTTTGAAGGTAGCGCTGGTAATCTCCCCCCTTGAGGGGGAGATGTCGCCGAAGGCGACAGAGGGGGTCGCCGCGCGTGAAGCGCCAACCTCTCTTCGCTTCAGCAAGACGTCGGCGCTCTACGTGAGGCGACCCCCTCTGGCCTGCCGGCCATCTCCCCTCAAGGGGGGAGATTACTCACCCCATCGGCGGCCCCAGAATATCGATGCCGTTCGCCCGGCAAATTCTGGTCAGCACTTCAATCATCTCGGGCGTCGGCTCGGCCGGCGGCGGCAGGTTCGGCCGTTCCGCCGGCCGGCTCGCCTGGCGCACCATCGTCTCGAAATCCGAGCCGCGCGTGACGGTGAGCGTATGCGCACCTTCCGGGGATTCGACCTTGAACGTATGCGGCAGGCCTTTCGGCGCGATGACGGTCTCGCCGGAGCCGACCATCTGCTCATGACCGTTGATCTGGAACCGCATCCGCCCCTCGATGATGTGAAAAATCTCATCCTCGTTCCGGTGCACATGCAGCGGTGGAGAATCGCCATAGGGCAGACGATGCTCGATGACGCAGATGCCGTCCTCGCCGTCGGCCGCGGAGACCTGGATGGCAACGAGCGTGTTGTTGAACCAAAGGAGTTCCTTGCCTGTGATGGCGCTGTTGATCATTGTCATGGCTGCTTTCCCCTTGTTGGGCCGGCGAAGCGGCGTCGACGCGACCTAACCAGGGACGGGCGGGCGATGGAAATCGAATGATCGTATGGGGCGGATTGATGCGATGAATTTGAACGCTCTGGATCTCAATCTGGTGAGAGTCCTCGACGCGCTGTTGCGCGAGAAGAGCGTGACGCGCGCCGGCGAGCAGATCGGCCTCAGCCAGCCAGCCGTGAGCGCGGCGCTCAACCGCCTGCGCCATGCGCTCAACGACCAGCTTTTCGTGAGGCGCGGCAACGACATGGTGCCGACGCCGCGCGCCGAAAGCCTGGCCGAGCCGGTGCGCGCGGCGCTGCGCGAGATCGAGCGCGCCTTCCAGCCCACGACCGGCTTCGATCCGGCGAGACTCGAACGCACCTTCACCTTCATGGGCGCGGACTTTTTTTCGATGCTGCTGATGCCGCCATTCGCCGCCCGCATCGCGGCGATGGCGCCGCGCGTTTCGTTCCGCTTTCTGGATAGCGCCATCGGCGATGTCTCCAGGCTGCTGCAGGAAGATCAGATCGACGTGGCGCTGGAGCGTCCGCTGGAGGTCGCCGAATGGGTCTCCAGCGTGCCGCTGTTCGGCTCGCCCTTCGCCATCATCGCGGCGAAAGACAATGTCGAGCTACGCCAGGCGGGCATCCGCGAGGGCGAGCAGGTGCCGCTCGATCTCTTCTGCGAACTGCCGCATGCGCTGCGCTCCATCGATGGCTCGATGTCGGGCTTCACCGACGACGCGCTGGGCAGGATGGGCCGGACGCGCCGGGTTACGCTCGCCCTGCCGCATTTCCAGGCCGTTGCGCTCGCGGTGGCGAGCGGGCCTTATCTGGCCGCCGTCCCAAGGCAGTTCGCGACGGCAGCCGCAAAATCCTTGCCGATCGGCATTTATCAACCGCCGATCTCGATACCTTCGCCTGCGGTCAGGATGTACTGGCACGCCCGCCGCGACGACGAGCCGCCGCATCGCTGGGTCCGCGAGCAGGTTCTGGATGAAGTGGGGAAACTCGGATTCAAGGACTGGGACAGCATGGCCGATATACAACCTTACCCCGCCGTGTAGCCGCCATCGACCGCAAATATCGCGCCGCTGGTCCAAGCAGCTTCGTCGCTGGCGAGATGGACCGCCATGCCGGCGATATCGCTGGGTCGGCCGATCCGGCCGAGCGGATAGCTGCGCTCGACATAGGCCGTGAGATCGTCTTGCGCCTGTTGCGGCAAGGTGACGATCGACTTCCGCCGCATGGCGGTGTCGACGGTGCCGGGCGCGATGACGTTGACGCGGATGCCGTGCGGGCCGAGCTCGAAGGCGAGCGACTTGGTCAGCGAATTCATCGCGCCTTTCGACAGCGAATAGAGGCTCGACGGCCGCTTCGGGATCATCTTGTTGGCGAAGTAGGACGAGATGTTGATGACCGAAGCGCCGGCGCCCAGATGCGGCAGCAGCCGCTGCGTGAGAAAGAACGCCGCCGTCACGTTGAGCGCGAAGGAGTGCTGGAACTCTTCCTCGCTGACCGTTTCGAACGGCACGAAATAGGCGACGCCGGCATTGTTGACGAGGACGTCGAGCGGCCGGCCGGATCGGCTGATATGGGTTGCCACGGCATCGATGCCGGCGCTGGCGGCGAGATCGGCCGGGAGCGTCTCGACGGTGCCGCCGCCTTTAGCCTCTCCGGTCAGCGTGTCGCGCGCGGTCTCCAGCTTGCCGGTGTCGCGGCCGACGATCAGCACTCGGCGCCTTCGCGGACAAAAGCTTCGGCGATCGCCAGGCCGATGCCGTCCGACCCGCCGGTGACCAGCGCCCGCTTGCCGTGAAGTCGCATCGCCATGCTCCTGCAATTGTCGCGCAGGAATGCAGCGCCGAATGGCGCGAGCGGTCAACCCGAAGGCCTATCGTCCGGTATGAACTTTATCCGGCCGAGGCCAGGCCGGCGGCAGCGGGTTGTCGCAGGGCAAGCCGCCCTGCGACATAGTCCTTCACCTGCCGGACAGCCTGCTCGCGTGTGACGCTGCCCGGCTGCAGGCCGAGCCTCAGCCACAGCCCGTCGATCAGCGCGGTGACGCCGAGCACGATCTCGTCGGCCAGTTCCGGCGATGCGAGGCCGCGCAGGCCGGACAACAGGTTCGAGCGCATGCGCGCGTGGATCACCTTCTGGATGCGCGCCAGCTTCTCGTCGCGCGGCACCTCGGCGCAGAGCGACAGCCAGGCGTGGCAGAGAGGCGGCAGGAACAGATGCTCCTCGAAATTGCCCTCGATCACCGCGTCCAGCCGCTCCATCGAAGTCCGCGCCCGCATGAGCCGCGCTACCACCGCGTTGCACAGCACGGCATTTGCCTCGCGCATCGCGTGCTCGAACAATTCCTGCTTGTTGCGGAAATAATGCAGCACGATGCCTTTCGAGGCGCCGGCTTGGGCCGCCACCTTTTCCAGCGTCGCGCCGGCAATGCCCTCGCGCTCCAGCACCGCGAAGGCCGCCTGCCGCAACTCCCTACGGCGTATGTCGCTGAGACGTGTGAGCTTCACCGGATCGATCCATGCATCGCGAATCATGTTGACATTTTCGTCCGCTCAGATCAATCATTGACCAATGGGACAATAATATGACCAGTTGGTCAACCAAATGGTCGACATGAGGAGAACAGGAATGTTGCGCATGCTTACGATCTGTCTCGCCGCCCTGATGCTGGCGGCCCAAACGGCCCATGCGGCCGATGCCGAGCAGTGCAGGGCGGTCCGCATGGCCGAGCCCGGCTGGAACGATCTCGCCTTCACCACCGGCGTGGCCAAGGTCCTGCTCCAGGCGCTGGGCTATGAGCCGCAGAGCGAGGTGCTCGGCATCAACGTCATCTACGAAGGCATGAAGAACAAAGACCTCGACCTGTTCCTCGGCTACTGGGACCCGGCGATGGTCACCTACTACGAGCCTTACAAGCAGGACGGCTCGATCGAGAACGTCCGCGTCAATCTGGTCGGCGCGAAATACACCTTCGCCGTGCCGACCTATGTCTGGGAAGCCGGCGTCAAGGACGTGGCCGACCTGCACAAGTTCGCCGACAAGTTCGGCAAGAAGATGTACGGCATCGAGCCCGGCTCGAACCAGCTGATGATGGACGCCATCGCCGACCCTCAGTTCCAGCTCGACGGCTGGCAGGTGGTCGAGTCGAGCGAAGCCGGCATGCTCTCGGAGGTCGGTTACGAGATCAAGGAGAAGCAGTTCATCGTCTTCCAGGGCTGGGCGCCGCATCCGATGAACACGATGTACGACTTCAAGTACCTGACCGGCGGCGACAAGTTCTTCGGCCCGAATTTCGGCGCCGCCACCGTGACGACGCAGGTGCGCAAGGGTTTTCTGCAGCAATGCCCGAATGTGGCGCGGTTCCTGAACAACCTCGCCTTCGACATCGATCTGGAGAATGTCGGCATGGGTTACCTCATCAATGACGGCATGAAGCCGGAGGAAGGCGCCCTGAAGTCGATCACCCTGAACAAGGACCGCCTCGACGCCTGGCTCGCCGGCGTCACCACTTTCGACGGCAAGCCCGGCCTTGCCGCGGTCAAGGAGAAGCTCGGACTGTGAGGCCGGAGGCAATGGACCTGCCGGAGCAACAGGCCGAGCAGGGCGCCTGGGCCGGCCGCAAGCGGTTCGTCGATGTCGGTGGCCTCGATCTTGCCTATGTCGAGGTCGCCGGTTCGGAGCCGTCGCTGCTGCTCGTCCACGGCTTCACCGACACCAGCCGCAGCTTCTCGCTGCTTGCGCCGCATCTTTCCGGCCACCGGCTGATCATGCCCGACCTGCGCGGCCACGGCGCCTCGCAGGCGGGCGAGGGCTGCGCCGTTGCCGATTTCGCCGAAGACATGGCCGGGCTGATCCGTCGCTTGCGGGTCGAGCGGCCGGTCGTCGTCGGCCATTCGCTTGGCGCCATGGTGTCGATCGCGCTTGCGGCGCGGCATCCGGAACTGATCGGCGGGCTGGTGGTCATGGCCGGCACGCTGAAGACCGATTTCCTTCCGGACCATCCCCTCGTCGCCGGCGTCGCGGCGCTGCGCGATCCCATCTCGCCGGCCGATCCGTTCTACGACTGGTGGCATGCCTGCGGACCCGGCGTGCCGCAGGCCTTTCTTGCCGGCCTGGCGGCGGATGCTTCGGCCATGCCGGCGGCGCGCTGGCGCGCCATTCTCGAAGAAATCCGCCGGACTGATCTGACCGCCACGGCGCGGGCCGTGCGGGTCCGGACGCTGGTCATAGCGGGTGCCTGCGATCCGCTTTTCGGCGAAGCGCACCAGCAGGCCCTGGTTGAAGCACTGGCCGGATCACGTCTCTCATGGGCGCAGGATTGCGGTCACAACCCGCATTGGGAGGATCCCGCCCTTGTCGCCGACGCGATCGCCGGGACGTTTCAGAACGCGCTAGCGTGATCACCTCAGCAGCGATCGGGCCGTCGGCGTCAGGCGCAGCACCTCGGCCGGCTTTGCGCGATCGGCCTTCAGGGTGTCGCGCGAAGCGGCGAGGGCGACGCTATAGCGTGCATGGGCGGTTTCGTCGTCGAAACCAAGGACGGCGATGAAGACATTTTCGCCGGCTCGCACAGGCAGCCGTGGAAAGGTGTTTTCGGCATGCTCGCTGACGAAGGCGCCAAGCAGGCGTGTGCCGTTTGCCGCGAGTTCCGGAACCGCCTTCGCCTGGAAACGCTCGGCAAAGCCAGCTTCCATGCCCGGGCGCAAATGATGAATCTGTATCTCAACAATCCCGTCCAAGTGACTCTCCCGGCTTTTGTTTTCGGCTTCGCTCGCGGTCGGTCGTTTCCGTCCCGACAGGTCGAAGCCCGCGCTCGGCCAGACCGGCTTCAGAAGCAGCACATCGTCGGAATCGATCATCGTCGCATTGGCGGCGTCGCGATGCCTGGTCCACACCGGCCCGCCATAGAAGGCGGTCAGCGCGTCCTTCCTCGCCTCCATGTCCTCGAAACCGCGCAGCCAGACAAACATGTCGGGGCGGTCGAGGTCGCGGAACTGGCCGATGACGGTCATGCCGGTTGCCTCCTGCGTCTCGATGAACTCCCGGTCGAACAGCGCGATCAGCGTTTCGCGCCGGCCGGGCTTCAGCGTGTATTGGCGGAGTTCGACGACAGGTGAGGCAAAGTCAGGGGCGCTGGAGGTTCGGTTCATGATCAAAATCTCAAAACAGGCTAATCGACCTGTTTATAAACAGACCGGTTGTCCTGTTTTGTCAATCTGATATCTTGGCGGCATGTCAGGAGAGATTGCAGCTCAGCCGCGCTCGCGGCGCAAGAAACGCACCAACGACCCAGAAGGCATGCGCCGCCGTGTGCTCGACGTGGCGGAAGACTCCTTCCAGGCGCGCGGCTATCACGCCTCGAGCCTCGGCGACCTGATGGCGGCCGCCGGCATCACGGGCGGCGCGCTGCACCACCATTTCCCGACCAAGAAGGCGCTGGCGCTGGCGGTGATCGAGGAGCGTGTGGCGGCAGCTGTAGAGGAAACCTGGATAACTCCGGTGCGGGCGGCGCCTTCGGCGCGCGAGGGCGTTCGCGCCGTGTTCGAGGCGGTGGCGGTGGAACTGGAGCAGCAGGGCTATGTGCGTGGCTGCCCGCTCAACAACCTGGCGCATGAGCTGTCGTTGGCCGACGATGAATTCCGTGCGGCGCTGGCCGACATCTTCGCCGGCTGGCGGCAGGCGATCGCCGACAAGATGCGGGACGATCAAGAGGCCGGCGGGGAGGGCGGCACAGATCCCGACCGCTTCGCCGCGCTCATCGTGGCGGCCTATTCCGGAGCGATGTCTATGGCCAAGACCGCACAGGACTCGGAAGTGTTGCGGGAGTGTTTGAAAGGGCTGGAGAGTGTCGAGCCGTCGCCATCGCAGAGCGGATTGCCAGCGAAGCGGCGCCGCAGGGTATTGCGACGGCAGACGGTCCGCTGAAGAGTTGGCGGGAAAGCGCTGTCCCGCCGGCGTCTCCGATGTTCTCTTCGACCGGCCTCACTCCTTCAACGGCTTGATCGTCTCGAATCCCACCTCGCTCTGCGCGCTGGTACCCTCGTCATAGCGCCGCGCCAGCACCGCCCGCAGATCCGGCGAATAGAGCGCGGTGAAGCTGTCGACCACCGCGCCGGAATCGCCGGTGATCGTCTCGCTCACCGCCAGCACGCTGTATTTGCAGTCACCCAGCTTGTAGGTCTCCTTGCCCTTGACGGCGAGCGCCAGCGTTTCGGTGCCCTTCGGCGCCTTCTTCGCCGACAACCGCAGGAACTCGGTCTTGCTCTTGGCGCCCGCCTTCAGCGGGAACAGCTTCTTGATGTCGCCGAGCGGGATCATCGACAGCCGGCCGGTGTCGCTGTCGCGAAAGACCTCGATCAGCCCGGCGTAGAGATATTGCGTCTGCGGCGACTGCGACTGGTAGTCGTTGACGACCGCGACCATGCCGCCCGGCGCCGGCCGGAACTCGCTGCGGATGCCGGGCTTCTCCAGCACGAAGCCCGTCTTGGCGGACTTGGCGTCGACGCAGTCGGCCGCCTGCGCCGAGCCGGCAAGTGCCAGCGCGGCGACCATCATGCCGAACGTTTTGGTTCTCATGCTGTCCTCCTCTGCTCGCTCAGGTTGCCCCCTGAAGCAATGGCAGACCGAGGTGGCTCTGTCGACCCGGGCCTAAAGCGCGCCGAAACGAATTCAGGCGACGCGCTTTTTAAGTCTTGTTTTTATGCATGTCGTTTTCGCAAAACCGCTGCCCACTTTTGCGCGACATGCATTAGGCGCGAAAAGTCGCCATGCCCAATCTGGACGATCCGGCGCTGAAACTGTTCAATCGGGTGATCATGAATCGACCACCCTCATTATCCTTCTCTCGCCGCGCTTTCCTCGAGCGGATGGGAGGCCTCGCCGCGGCCTGCACTTTGCCGCGTGCCGCTTTCGCCCAGACCGGCCGGCGCATCCAGCCGATCGACGCGACTTTTCTGTTCATCGCTGACATCCATGCCTGCCGCATGGCGCGCAAGTTGAGTCCTCATTGCGAACAGGAAGGCAAGACCGACGCGGCCTTGCTGCGCAATGTGGCGGCCTTGAACGGGATTTCGGACAAGGAATGGCCGGTCGAGATCAACGGCGTCGCCACTGGCCTGCATTCGGCCGGCACGCGCATCGGCACGCCGCTCGGCCTCGTCACCGGCGGCGACATCACTGACGACGGCGGCGGCCAGGTCACCGAGCCCAGCGAAGGCACGCAGCTTCTGCAATTCAGCCAGCGCTATCAGCAGGGCGTCGGGCCGGACCGCGTCCACATTCCCGTCTATGTCGGGCTCGGCAATCACGATCTCGACCAGAACGGTTCGCCTCCGCATGTCGACTGGTATCGCCGCGAATTGCGCGACTATGTCGAGGTCAACCATCGCCCCGGCGTGTTCTTCAAGCCGCCGGTGCCGGCGACAAACTACGACGTCGACACCGACTGCTATTCCTGGGACTGGGGCGGCCTGCATCTTGTCCAGACGCACCGCTTCGCCGGCGACACCGGCCATGGCGCGATAAGCAGCCTGCCTTGGCTGAAGCAGGACCTGGCCACTTATGCCGCCGACGGCCGCCCGGTGATCCTGTTCCAGCACTATGGCTGGGACACCTTCTCGATCGAGCGCTGGGACCCGGCAAAGCGCGCCTATGACGACGAAGGCGCGGGCCGGCCGCACTGGTGGGGCGAGGCCGATCGCCAGGCGTTGGTCGCGGCGCTGAAGGGCTACAATGTGATCGCGATCTTCCACGGCCATCAGCACGAGGTGCCGATGATCTACCAGCGCGACGGGCTCGACCTCATCAAGCCGAAGGCCGCCTATATGGGCGGCTTCGCGCTGGCGCGGGTGACCGATGACAATATCGATGTCGTGCTGGGTGAGGCGGCCGGCGACCATGGCGAGGTCGTCTTCACCAATGCGTTCTCCAAGCAGTTCGACGCATGAAGCAGTTCGAGGCATGAAAAAGGCCGCGTGGTGGCGGCCTTTTGCGGGGTCAGAGCGCCTTGCGGACCTTGTCCTTCACGTCGCCATAGGCCTTGCGCACCTTGCCGGCGATCTTTTCGGACACGCCTTCCACCTGCATGCGCCGGTTGCCGGTGGCCTTGCCGGCCGCCTGCTTGACCGAGCCCTTCACTTGCTTGGCAAGCCTGGCGACTTGATCCCTGTTCACCATGTCCGCATCTCCTGGGCCTGGAATAGGAGACGGATGCGGGGGCCGCATCCGACACGACAACGAACCGATAACGTTCGGGTTCCGTCCGACCTGCGAGGTCGCGGCAAGGACTTTCGGCGGGAAGGCAAAGCGGTTAGCCTGACGCCGCAATCGGCATGAAGTGGGCAACCATGGCGGAATTCACGCTCTTCATCGGCAACAAATGCTTTTCGTCATGGTCGCTCAGACCCTGGGTGGCGATGCGGCATCTGGAGATTCCGTTCGAAGAAGGTTTCGTGCGCCTGCGCACGTCCGAGACTGCCGCCAATCTCGCCAAGGTGTCGCCGACCGGCCTGGTGCCGGTCTTGAATCATAATAACAGGATCGTCTGGGAAACCCTTGCGATCCTTGAATATCTGGCCGACCTCTTCCCGGAGAAAAAACTCTGGCCGGACGATGCCAGCGCCCGCGCCTTGGCGCGCTCGGTGGCGACCGAGATGCATTCCGGCTTCCGCGAGGTCCGTTACGGCTGGCCGATGAATTTGCGCCGGCCGAAGGCCTACAAGCCGCTCGATGCCGAGGGTGAAGCGCAGCGGGCGCGCATCGAAACGATATGGCGGCAGTGCCGTGAGCAATATGGCAGGGCCGGCCCGTTTCTGTTCGGCCATTTCACCGCCGCCGACGCCATGTATGCGCCGGTCGTCACTCGCTTCGACACCTATGGCGGCGAACTGGCGCCCGTCACCCGCGCCTATGTCGATACCGTGTTGGCGACCCCGGCGATGCGGCACTGGTACGCCGAGGCCGCCAGGGAGCCATGGCCGGAGCCAGGGCCGCACGAACAGGACTGAAGCAATTCCAGGAAAAGTGTGAAGCGGTCCGGAATTGCGTCAACTGCTCTGATGGCGGGGCTTCCAGAATGCCTCGCGCGGCCTATCTAAGGCTGCGGGCGGGTTGCTGGAGATTCCTCATGACATCCGCAAATTCCCCTCTCTCGGGTAAGGTCGCGCTCGTCACCGGCGCCTCGTCCGGTATCGGCGAGGCGACCGCGGCCGCACTTGCCGCCGCCGGCGCGAAGGTGGCTGTCGCCGCCCGCCGCATCGATCGTCTCGCGACGCTCTCCAGCCGCATCGAAAAGGCCGGCGGCACCGCATTCGCCATCGAAGCCGATATCGCCAAGGGTGGCGACGTCGCCGCCATGGTCGACAGGGCCGCTTCCGAATGGGGCCGGCTCGACATCCTCGTCAACAATGCCGGCGTCATGCTGCTTGCGCCCACGGCCGAAGCCGACCTCGATGACTGGCGCCGCATGATCGAGCTCAACCTGGTTGGCCTGATGGGAACCACCAAGGCCGCGCTGCCGCACCTCAAGGCCTCCAAGGGCCATGTCGTCAACGTCTCCTCGGTGGCCGGCCGCGTCGCCAACCCAGGTGCCAGCGGCTATGCGGCGACCAAGTTCGGCGTCGTCGCCTTCTCTGAGTCGCTGCGCCGCGAGGTCTATGCCGACAAGGTGCGCGTCACCGTCATCGAGCCGGGCCTCGTGCGGACCGAACTCGGCGACCACATCACCAACCAGGAATTCAAGGCCGGGCTCGAACACCGCCTCGCCACCATGGAAGCGCTGACCGCCGAGGATATCGCCAACGCCATCCTCTACGCCGTCAGTCAGCCGCCGCGCGTCAACATCAACGAGATCCTCATCCGCCCGACCGACCAGGAGCGCTGAGCCATCAGCGAACCCGGTCGACAACAATTGACCGGCGCCGCATTTCGGCATAATACGTAACCAGATGGATACATATTATGCCGCAGGCTGATCCCGACCGTTCCGTCTTCCGCGCCATCGCCGATCCGACGCGGCGCGCTATTCTCGACCGGCTGCGGGAAGGCCCGGCGCCGGTCAACGAACTGGCTTCCGCCTTCTCGCAGAGCCGTCCGGCGATTTCCAAGCATCTGAGGATACTGCGCGAGCTCAACGTCGTTTCCGAGCGGCGGCAAGGCCGTGAGCGCGTCTACCGGCTGGAGCCGGCCGAATTGAAGGACGTCGCGGACTGGATCCTGCCTTACCGCGACTTCTGGCAGCAAAGTCTCGGCAATCTCAAATCCTATCTGGAGAACGCCAATCCGGAGGAGACCAATGGCCAGCAATGACAAACCGCGTGCGATCGCCGACGTGTCAGCCGGCACCATCCTTGCCACGGTGACGATCGCCGTGCCGCCGGAACGCGTCTTCCACGCCATCACCGCCGGGGACCAGATCCCGCTCTGGTGGGGCGCGGACAACATGTACCGGACGACGAAACACACGGCCGACGTCCGGCCCGGCGGCGCCTGGCGCTCGGAAGGCAAGGGCGCTGACGGCCGCGATTTCCATGTCGGCGGCGAGTATCTCGAGGTCGAGCCGCCGCATCGCCTGGTGATGACCTGGATAGCGCCGTGGGACGGCGATCATGCCACCACCGTCACCTATACGCTGGAAGCGGTGGAGAACGGCACGCGGCTGACGCTGCGCCACGATGGCTTCGGCGCGCGCCGCGACTCCTGCCGCGACCACGGTTCCGGCTGGGAGCGCGTGCTTGGCTGGCTCGGCGACTTCCTTGTCAAGGAGACTGGCAGCAAGGCGCCGACCGTTTTCCATTGCCGGTTGATCCCGCCGCGGCCGGATTTCGCCTTCACACTGACGGAGGAGGAGCGGGCGCTGATGAATGCGCATGCAGACTACCTGCGCGGCCTGCTCCAAGATGGCACGATGATGCTGGCGGGTCCCGTCGCCGATCCCGCCGGGCCTTGGGGCCTGTTGATCCTGCGCGTCGGCGGCGAGGCCGAGGCCAGGGCCGTGACCGACGGCGATCCGGTGTCGCGCTCGGGTCGCGGCTTCCGCTATGAAATCCTGCCGATGTTGAGCACGATCATGTGAGGCCTAGTGAAAAACGCCTCTCGCGCTTTTTACGGCGCGGGAGGCGCTTTTGCCGTCAACCTTTCTCGATTGCTCTTGAACTGTCGACGACAACTGAAAACCCGCAGCCGGCGAAAAGGTTCCCGGCAAAATAAAAAAATCTTTTCGGTCGGCGTGCGCGCTTTCCGGGCTCTGTGCTAGAGGCGTCGCCAGTATGAGGATCGCCTTGCCGCACGACCATTCCTTCCTGAGCCTGACCGACGCATCAGCCGCCTTCGACTGCCAGAGCTGCGGCGCCTGCTGCGCCTATTCGGCCGACTGGCCGCGCTTCTCCACCGAGGAGGATGCGGAACTCGACCGCATCCCCGAAGCGCTCGTCGCCGCCGATCAGTCCGGCATGCACTGCGAGGGCAGCCGCTGTTCAGCGCTTTGCGGCGAAGTGGGCAAGGGGACAGCCTGTACGATCTACGAAGTCCGCCCGCATGTCTGCCGCGCCTGCATGCCCGGCGGCGATGATTGCTTGATGGCAAGGGCGATGTATGGGCTGGCGGTGGAGAGCGTAATCTCCCCCCTTGTGGGGGTTGAGGAGTGGTCCGCGTAGCGGACGCGAAGCCAATTGCTTGGCTTTGCGAACGACGAAAGCCCGGCAGGGCAGAGGGGGGCGCTGTCCCGCCGGCTTTTCCATCAGGCTTCAATCGCACACCGGAGTAGGTTCTCGCTCGAAAACCGAGAGGGGCACCAAGGAATGAGGCGCTGTTCCAGTTGCCCTCACGACATGGGCGGCGACGAACCGTCCGCCACCAGCCGCTTCGCCGCATCCGCGGCGGCAGTGCAGTAGCTTTGGTCGCCATGGATCAGGATCATTACCATGGCGCCTTCGATCAGCAGGAAGAGCTCGCGCGCCCGTGCCTTGGGCGCCGGCACGTTCGCTTCAGCAAGCAGCGTTTCCAGATGCCGCTCCATCAGCGCCTTGTGCTGGCGGGCGATCGAGCGCGCGGGATGGCCGGATAGATCGGCGAGCTCGATCGCCAGCCGGGTGAAGCCGGAGCCCGCCCAGCGCGGCTTGGACGACCATTTGACCAGGCCCTCGAACAGCTTGTCGATCAGCTCGGCCGCGCCGCCCGACAGGTCGATGCCGTAGTTCTGAAAGTCGGCGAAGGTACGCTCGTGCTGCAAGGCGAGCACGGCGGTCAGCAGCGCGTCCTTGCTATCGAAGTGGTAGTAGAGCGTGCGCTTGGTGACGCCCGCAGCATCCGCGATCTCATCCATGCCGACACGGAAGAAGCCCCGCCGGCGGAACAGCTTGTAAGCCGCCTGCAAGATCTCAGGCCTGGTCTCGTCGGACCCTCTGGGCATGGGGCGGCCGCTGCCGGTGAAAGTATACTCGCTAGTGAATTTACATCAGGGCGGGCGCGGCGTTCAATGATCAGAGCTTGCTAATATTCAAGGGAGGACGACGATGGAAAGAGTAGTCCCCACAGTGCTCGATGTCCCGACAGGGATCGTGACGCTGGCAGATGCGATCGGGGCAGCATCGGCTGCTCCGCAGTTTCTCAAAGGCATGACCTGCATCGAGGACCTGCGCCAGGCGGCGCGCCGCCGGGTGCCGCGCGTCTTTTTCGACTATCTCGAGTCCGGTTCCTATGCGGAGCAGACGCTGCGCGCCAACAGCGCCGACCTCGAGCGCATCACGCTCAAACAGCGCGTGCTGGTCGATGTCGAGCAGCGCGACACGGCAACCACGATCCTCGGCGAGAGGGTAGCGCTGCCGGTGGCGCTTGCGCCGATCGGCCTCGGCGGCATGCAATGGGCCGATGGCGAGATCCTCGCCTGCCGCGCGGCAAAAGTCGCCGGCATTCCCTACACGATGAGCACGATGTCGATCTGCTCTATGGAGGACGTTGCTCAAGCGGTCGGCAAGCCGTTCTGGTTCCAGCTCTATGTGATGAAGGACCGTGGTTTCGTGCGAGCGCTCGTCGAGCGGGCGCTCGCCGCCCGCTGCAGCGCGCTGGTACTCACCGTCGACCTGCAGGTGCTGGGGCAGCGCCACGCCGATGTCAGGAACGGGCTCTCGGTGCCGCCGGCGCTCAAGCCGCGCACTATCCTTGACATTGCCAGTCGGCCGGGCTGGGCGGCCCGCATGCTCTCGGCCAAACGCTGGACCTTCGGCAACCTCGCCGGTCATGTGAAGGGCGAGGACAGCATCAAGGCGGTGGCGGATTGGGTAGCGCATCAATTCGATGCAACGCTGAACTGGAGCGATGTCGACTGGATCAGGAGCATCTGGCCGGGCAAGCTGATCCTCAAGGGCATCCTCAACGTCGACGACGCACGGAGCGCCAGCAAGGCGGGCGCCGACGCCATCGTGGTGTCCAACCACGGTGGCAGGCAGCTCGACGGCGCGCCGTCGACCATTTCGATGCTACCCAGGATCGCCGAGGCGGTGGGCTCGGAGATCGAGTTGCTGTTCGACGGCGGCGTGCGCTCGGGCCAAGATGTGATGCGGGCGCTGGCGCTCGGCGCCCGGGCCTGCCTGGTCGGACGCGCCTATGTCTACGGCCTCGGCGCCGGCGGCGAGGCCGGTGTGGCGACGGCAATTGAGATTCTGCGCAAGGAACTCTCCGTCACGATGGCGCTCACGGGGACACGCAACGTCGAGGAGATCGATGGGAGGGTGCTGAATTAGGCGGGGGGCGGCGGGAACCTGGACTATCGAGAAGTCGGCGGGACAGCGCCCCCCTCTGGCCTGCCGGCCATCTCCCCCACGAGGGGGGAGATTACGCTCTCCCCCGCTTGCCCACTCTCTCACCTCCCGATACCTTGCCGCGCGGGCAGGGCCGTGGAGGAAACCGTGAGCATCGAATTCCTGTTGACGTCGCTGATCATCGTCGCCTCGCCGGGCACCGGCGTTCTCTACACGCTGAGTGCCGGCCTCTCGCGTGGCGCGCGCGCTTCGATCATTGCAGCCTTCGCCTGCACCCTGGGCATCATCCCGCATATGGCGGCTGCCGTCACCGGCCTTGCCGCGGTGCTGCACACCAGTGCCGTCGCCTTCGAGACGCTGAAATATCTCGGCGTCGCCTACCTGCTCTATATGGCCTGGAACACGTTGAAGGAGAAAGGCGGGTTGAGTGTCGACGAGAATGTCGCCCCTCGCTCCGCCGCCAGGATCGTCGCTTCCGGCATCCTGATCAACATCCTCAACCCAAAACTGTCGATCTTCTTCTTTGCCTTCCTGCCGCAATTCGTCAGCACCGGCGAGCCGCACGCGTTTGGCAAGATGCTGGAGCTCTCCGGTGTCTTCATGCTGATGACCTTCGTCGTCTTTGCGGTCTACGGCGTGTTCGCGGCGTCGGTGCGCAGCCACATCGTGTCGCGGCCGATGGTGTTGACCTGGATGCGCCGCACCTTCGCCGGCGCCTTTGTCATGCTCGGCGCCAAGCTGGCGCTGGCGGATCGCTAGCTCACCGCTGCTTGTCGGCCAGCTCGCCTCCGGTTTCGGAAGCCTCGCTTGCGGAACCGGACGCAGCCCGAATGCCGAGCCGCCAGGCCGAAGGCGGCACGCCGATCATCTTCTTGAAGGCGCGGCTGAACGCCGCCTCGGACTCGTAGCCGATCTCCGCCGCGATGTTCGCGACGTTGCTGTTGCCGGCGCTGAGCAATTCCGAGGCGATCTGCATGCGCCATTTGGCGAGATAGTGCATCGGTGGCATGCCGACGAGCCTGGTGAAGCGCTCGGCAAGCACAGTGCGCGACAGCGCGGACTCTTTCGCCAGCGCCTCCAAGGTCCAACTATGCGCCGGCCGATCATGGATCAGCGCCAGCGCCCTGCCCAGATGCGGATCGCGCAGGCCCGCCAGCCAGCCGGTCTGTTGCGGCGGCAGCGATTCCACATAGCGGCGCAGGACATCGACGAACATCAATTCGCTGAGCTTGGTCAGCACCGTCTCGCTGCCCGCCCGCTTCTCCGCCACCTCCGACACCGCCAGCTTGATGAATTGGCCGAGCCAGCCGCCGTCGCCCTTCACGTCTCCAGCCTTGATGACCGGCGGCAGCGCTTCGAGCAGCGGGTTGAAGGGCAGGGCATCGCAAGCGAGATAGCCGCAGACCAGCCGGGCCGACAGCGATCCGTCCTTAACGTAGTTGATGGGGAACGGCGTCTGGCTGGCGGCCGCGATCTCCAGGACATCCGCGGTCGGCGGATCGGCCCTCAAGTCGGGCGTGCTCGACATGATATGCGGGTCGCTCTTGGTGAAGACGACGACCTCGCCGGCCTCCACGGGAATAGCTTCCTTGCCGATGATGCGGGCGAAGCAACGGCCGGCTGTGAGCACGTGGTAGGAAATCAGGTGATCCGCGCCCGGCAGGATCCTGGGCAGTATCGAAGCGGGCGAGGGCGAGCAGACCGCCCAGGGATCCTGGGCCTCGATGTCGAAAAACGTCGCGCCGGTGAGGCGCACCGTTTTCAACAGGTCAGACAGAGCGTCCCCGGCCATTCACCCAAGCCCCGTAAGTTGCGCGGCAACCCGGCGCGACATCCCTTCCGAGTTCCGGACGCGCTGTCAAGTAAGGCGGACGCGCCGTCATTCCGTTCATGGCTGGAAGCTTTAAACCCCTGCCGGTGCTGAGGTTCGTCTCAAATCGGACGGTCAAGCGCAGTCGAACTCAAGGAAGGATGTAAGTCATGACGGTACATAAGGGCGGATGTTTTTGCGGCGCCGTGCAGATCGAAGTTCATGGAACCGCCGAGGCAATGGGCTATTGCCATTGCGGTTCCTGCCGGTCGTGGTCGGCGTCTCCCGTGAACGCCTTCACGCTATGGAAGCCCGAAAACGTCAAGGTCACCAAGGGCGCGGAATTCCTGTCCGGCTTCAGGAAGTCGAAGATGAGCGACCGCCGGTACTGCACCGAATGCGGCGGGCATCTGATGACGGATCATCCGCAGCTTGGCCTGGTCGACGTCTATGCGGCGACGATACCGACGGTGGAATTCACGCCGGGGGTCCATGTCAACTACGCCGAGACGGTCCTGCCGATGAAGGACGGCTTGCCCAAGCTGAAGGATTTTCCGGCCGAGCTCGGCGGCTCCGGCGTGAGCCTGCCGGAGTAATCCCCGGCGATGACAAAGGACTCCCGAGAACCACACTACACGACAGGAGAATATGCATGGATATCGCGACATTTCGCGCCACGCAGGAGCCGATCAAGGATCTTTATCGCAACGATGCCCGGGCGGCGCTTCTCACGCTGAAGGCAAAGGGCAGCGCCGACGACGCCAGGGTGACCTGCAAGGTCGAGACCGGACGCGGCCTGGCACTGGCCGGCATCCACCCGAAGGCCGGCGGCAGCGGGCAGGAGCTTTGTTCCGGCGACATGCTGCTGGAAGCGTTGATCGCCTGCGCCGGCGTCTCGATGCGGGCGGCTGCCGCCGTCCTCGAGATCCCGATCAAGTCGGCGGAAATCTCCGCCGAAGGCGATGTCGACCTTCGCGGCACGCTGGGCGTCACCGAAGGCGTGCCGGTCGGCTTCAAGGAGATCCGCTTGCGGTTCGACATCGAGACGGACGCTCCGCAAAAACGACTGACGGAACTGCTGGAGCTCACCGATCGCTACTGCGTGATCTTCCAGACGATTCAGCGCAGTCCCAAGACCTTCGTGAAGCTCAACAGGGTCGCGCGCTAACCACCCTTTGCGAGACGCGCTTGCTTCGTCATTGTCGTCGTATCGCGCTCAGCTGAGTTCTTGCGCGAGTCCGATGAGAAGCCCTTCAGGCCCGCGGATGTAGCAGAGCCGATACACGTCTTTATACCGGACTACTTCGCCTACGAGCTGCGCGCCGCGATCGCGGAGCCTTTCAAGCGTCTCGTCGATGTCGTCCACGGCGAACATGATGCGGAGGTAGCCCAGAGCATTCACCGGGGCGTTGCGGTGATCTGCGACGGTAGGCGGCTTGAGGAAACGGGAGAGCTCGAGCCGGCCGTGGCCGTCTGGCGTGCGCATCATGGCAATCTCGACGTGCTGATCGCCCAGCCCAGTGACACGTCCGGCCCATTCTCCTTCGATGGTGGCGCGCCCTTCGAGCTCAAGGCCGAGGTCGCGAAAGAAATCAATCGTCGCTCCGAGGTCGTCGACGACGATTCCTACATTGTCCATCCGTTTGAGCGCCATGTGTCCAATCTCCAACGTGTCGTCTAAAGCGCGTCGTGTTGGAACGGATTCAGGCGACGCGCTTCAGATCTTTGTTTTGATGCATGTCGCTGCCCCAGAAGCCGCTGCACCTCTGGTCGACATGCACTGGTCTGACAATGGACGACTTTTGCCCGGGAGCCAAACCTTGGTGGGGATTCCGGGTTGAGCGCGGCTTTTCCGGCCAGGCCCTATCCCTTCACATAGCCCATCGCCTCGACGATCTGTCCGTCCGCGACGCGCATCAGATTGACGCCGCGCAAAGAATTGCCGTCGGACATCCAGAAGCGCCAGCGGATCGTCGCCCGGTCACCGGCCACAAACGTCTCCTCGATGTCGAAGCGCGTGCCGGGTGCGGTGGCGATCGCCGACCATAGCTCGACGCAGGCGGCCTTGCCGGCGCGGAGGGCGCCGTCCGGCGCCGGCGTGGTGTTCTCGATCACGCAGTGATCCGCCACCAGCGCGTCCAGCGCCGACGGATCGTGCTTTTGGAAGACGTCGTTGTAGCGCCGCATGATTTCGGCCGTTTCGGCCGAGCGTTTGGCCGTGGCGATGTCGATGATCAATTCCTGGGTCATTGGTTTCTCCTTCCGCTTCAGTGGTCGATGAGGTTCGCCTCGAGCGTGATCGCGGCGACGCCGGTGAGCGCCCGCGAGACGAGGCAGGTCGCCTTTGCGGATTGCGCCAGCCGCTCGAAATCGTCCGCGGCGAGCCCGGCGACGCTCGCTTCCGTCTCCAGCTCGATGCGGGTGATGGTCGGCCCGGCCGTGGTGGCGCCGAGATGCACTTTCGCGACGGTGCTGATGCGCGCGGGAGTAAAACCTTCGCGGCCGAGAATGGCGCTCAGCGCCATCGAGAAGCAGCCGGCATGCGCCGCCGCGATCAGTTCCTCCGGATTGGTGCCCGGACCGTTCTCGAAGCGTGATGGAAAGGAATAGGCGCCCTCGAATACGCCGCTGCCCAGCCGCAGCCGGCCGGATCCTTCCTTGAGTGTGCTCTGCCATTCGGCTGAAGCCTCGCGGATTGTCATTGCTGTCTCTCCTGTCTGGTTGGGAATGGTCAGGCGCCGTCGATGACGACCTTGCCGAAGACGTCGCCCTGCTGGAAATGACGATAGGCCTCGCGCGCCTCGGCGAAGGGAAAGACCCCGTCGATGACGGGCTTCAGCCGATGCGTCGCGACGGCGGCGAGCATCGCCTCCAATGCGCTGCGGCTACCGACGAACACGCGGCTGATGGTGGCGAGACTTCGCTGATAGACGGAGCCCGGAATCTCGACCGATTGGCCCTTCTGGTCCTGCACGGTGAGCAGCACGATGCGGCCGTAAAGCGAGCTGGCGATCAGCGATTGCGCGAATGTTGCCGGGCCGCCGGTCTCGACGACGATGTCGATGCCGCCGGTCGCCTCGCGCAGTTTCATGCCCCATTCCGGCGTCTCGGCCGTTGCGATGACGAGATCGGCGCCGAGCGTCCGCAGCCTGTCGGCCTTTTCGGCGCGCGAGGTGACGGCCGCGACGCGGCAGCCGGCGAGCTTGGCGAATTGCAACGCAAACAATGCGACGCCGCCTGAGCCGATGACCAGAACCCATTGCCCAGGCTTCGGATTCTCGGCGCCCGTCAGCGCGCTCCAGGCGGTCAGCCCGGCGCAGCTCAGCGTTGCCGCCTCATGCCAGTCGAGATGGTCGGGCAGCCGCACCGCCCATTGCTCGTCGAGCAAGGCGTATTCCGAGAGCATGCCGTCCAGCGTGCAGCCAAGCTGGTCGACCAAGCCGGGATGCATCCGGCCGTCGATCCAGCGCGCGAAATAGCTGCCGGTGACGCGGTCGCCGACGGCAAAGCGCGTGACGCCATCGCCGATCGCCGTCACTTCGCCGGCGCCGTCGCTCAGCGGGACGATGCTGGAGCGCGGCATCAGCGGATAGGTGCCGTTGAGGATCATGGTGTCGCGGCGGTTGAGCGAGGCGGCGCGCACCTTCACCACGATCTGATGCGGGCCGGGCCGTGGCATTGCTTCCTCGCGCAGCGCCAGCCTGTCGACGCCGCCTTGTCCCTCAAGCCGATAGATTAGCATTCTTGCCTCTCGAATATGTAGACCGATTTACATATTATGTAGACCGATTGTCATATTCGGGGCAAGACCTATAATGCGCATTCCTGACAGAAGTTGACATGATAAGAGGTTGACGTGGCGACGGACACACGCACCCGCATGATCGAGGCAACGGCGCTGCTCATCAGGCAGCGCGGCTATCACGGCACCTCGCTCAACGACATTTTGAGCGCCAGCGGCGCGCCCCGCGGCTCGCTGTATTTCCATTTCCCGGGCGGCAAGGATCAATTGGTCGTCGAGGTGACGCGCGCCAGCGTGGCCGAGGTGACGGAGCGGTTGGGCGCCGAGCTAGCCTCCGAAAGCGACCCGGCCGTCGCCGTCCGCCGCATCTACCAGTCGGTGGCGCGCATGCTCGAGGAGAACGAATTCTCGCTCGGCTGTCCGATTGCGCCGGTCGTGCTGGACGCGCCGAACGACGTGCCGGACCTGGCCGAGATCTGCCGCGTGGCCTTCGAGCAATGGATCGGCCTGTTGCGCCAGGCCTTCATGCGGGCAGGGGTGGTCGAGCCGCGGGCGCAGGCGCTGGCGCTGCTGGTCGAATCCTCGCTCGAGGGCCTGATGGTGATCGCCCGCGCCACCCGCGACCGCGCGCCGCTCGCTGCCGTGGCCGACGAAGTGGTGGCGCTGGTCGAGGCGGCGGTGCGTTCGGGCAAGACGAAGCAGAGCGCGCAGGCTGCTGATCTCCCCCTTGAGGGTCCTTGAGGGGGAGATGTCGCCGAAGGCGACAGAGGGGGTCGCCGCGCGTGGAGCGCCAACGTCCTCCACGACAAAAGATCACGCTGGCGATCTACGCGAGACGACCCCCTCTGCCCTGCCGGGCATCTCCCCCTCGAGAGGGGAGATTGGCCGCCGCGCAGGCTTCGCCAATCGCAGCGGTCCAGAAGGTCTTGCTGAATGCCAAACAAAAAGGGCGCCTTTCGGCGCCCTTTCCGTATGTGCGATGGGACCGGACTTCTTAGAAGTCCATGCCGCCCATGCCACCCATGCCGCCGCCAGGCATGCCGCCCGGCATACCGCCGGCGGCTTCCTTCTTCGGAGCTTCGGCGATCATGGCTTCGGTGGTGACCAGCAGGCCGGCGACCGAGGCCGCGTCCTGGAGAGCGGTGCGCACGACCTTGACCGGGTCGACGATGCCCATGGCGATCATGTCGCCATACTCGCCGGTCTGGGCGTTGAAGCCGAAGGTCGCGCCCTTGTTCTCGAGGATCTTGCCAGCGACGATCGAGGCTTCGGCACCGGCGTTGGCCGCGATCTGGCGGGCCGGAGCCTGCAGAGCGCGACGGACGATGGCGATGCCCGCGGCCTGGTCGGCATTGGCGCCGGTGGCCTTGAGGGCGCCCGAGGCGCGCAGCAGGGCGACGCCGCCGCCGGCGACGATGCCTTCTTCCACGGCCGCGCGGGTCGCGTTCAGCGCGTCGTCAACGCGGTCCTTCTTTTCCTTGACCTCGACCTCGGTCGCGCCGCCGACGCGGATCACCGCGACGCCGCCGGCGAGCTTGGCCAGACGCTCCTGCAGCTTCTCCTTGTCGTAGTCCGAGGTGGTCTCCTCGATCTGCTGCTTGATCTGGGCGACGCGGCCCTGGATCTCGGCCTTCTTGCCGGCGCCGTCGACGATGGTGGTGTTCTCCTTGGAGATCGACACCTTCTTGGCGCGGCCGAGCATGTTGAGGCCGACATTCTCGAGCTTGATGCCGAGGTCTTCGGAAATGACCTGGCCACCGGTGAGGATGGCGATGTCTTCCAGCATGGCCTTGCGGCGGTCGCCGAAGCCCGGGGCCTTGACGGCGGCGATCTTCAGGCCGCCACGCAGCTTATTGACGACCAGCGTGGCCAGAGCCTCGCCTTCGACGTCTTCCGAGATGATGAGCAGCGGCTTCGAGGTCTGAACGACGGCTTCCAGGACCGGCAGCATGGCCTGCAGGTTGGAGAGCTTCTTCTCGTGCAGGAGGATGTAGGCGTCTTCCAGATCGGCGACCATCTTGTCGGCGTTGGTGACGAAGTAGGGCGACAGGTAGCCGCGGTCGAACTGCATGCCTTCGACGACTTCCAACTCGGTGTCGGCGGTCTTGGCTTCCTCGACGGTGATGACGCCTTCGTTGCCGACCTTCTGCATCGCTTCCGCGATCATCTTGCCGACCGACTCGTCGCCATTGGCCGAGATCGTGCCGACCTGGGCGACTTCCTCGGAGGTCTTGATCTTCTTGGCGGCCTTGCCGAGCGCGCCGACGACTTCGGTGACGGCGAGGTCGATGCCGCGCTTCAGGTCCATCGGGTTCATGCCGGCGGCAACCGCCTTGTGGCCTTCCTGGACGATCGACTGCGCCAGAACCGTCGCGGTCGTGGTGCCGTCGCCGGCGATGTCGTTGGTCTTCGAAGCGACCTCGCGCACCATCTGCGCGCCCATGTTCTCGAACTTGTCCTCGAGTTCGATCTCCTTGGCGACGGTGACGCCGTCCTTGGTGATGCGCGGGGCGCCGAACGACTTGTCGATGACGACGTTGCGGCCCTTCGGACCGAGCGTGACCTTCACCGCGTCGGCGAGGATATTGACACCGCGCAGCATGCGCTCACGGGCGTCGCGGGAGAATTTTACGTCTTTTGCAGCCATGTTTTAGCTCCTGACAGGGGCTCGGTGAGAGCCCGAAAATTCAGTTGATGGAGAGAGGCCGATATTCAGCCGATGATGCCCATGATGTCGGATTCCTTCATGATCAGAAGGTCCTCGCCATTGAGCTTGACTTCAGTGCCCGACCACTTGCCGAACAGGACGCGATCGCCGGCCTTGACGTCGAGCGGCACGAGCTTGCCGCTTTCGTCGCGGGCGCCGGAGCCAACGGCGATGATCTCGCCTTCCTGCGGCTTCTCCTTCGCCGTATCCGGGATGATGATCCCGCCGGCGGTCTTGGATTCGGATTCGACCCGGCGAACGACCACGCGGTCATGAAGCGGGCGGAATTTGGACTTTGCCATGTTGTCTTCCTCGAATGAGAACGGTGAGAACTGTTCCTCCATCCGGCGAGGCCGGATACGAGTTAGCACTCACCAAAGGCGAGTGCTAACGTGGCGCTGAAATAGGCTGGCGGCGTGCCAGAGTCAAGGCGCGCGGGAAGGGGTGATCACGCGAAATTTTTCTGCCCATGACGCGATGCTGAAAAAGGCGGATCGCGGGGGCGTACCGATATCGAAGCGCCGTGCTTCGCCGGCAAACAGCGGCGAAGCACGGCGCGATGCGAAAGGCAAGCGGATCGGAGCGAATGCTTTCGGGCTTTGCCGCTCAGATATTCATGCCGCCCGACACCTCGATGCGCTGCGCATTGACCCAGCGGTTGTCCTCCGAGAGCAGCGAGGCGATCATCGGGCCGATGTCGTCAGCGACACCGGCGCGGCCGAGCGCAGTCATCCCGGCCACGACGCGGTTGATGTCGGCGTCGTCGCGCACATGGCCGCCGTTGAAGTCGGTGGCGATCGCGCCCGGCGCCACGGTATTGGCGGTGATGCGCCGGGCGGCGAGTTCCTTGGCGAGGTAGCGCGTGAACACCTCGACGCCGCCCTTCATCATCGCATAGGCGGCCGAACCCGGAACCGAGAAGCGTGCCAGCCCGCTGGAGATGTTGATGATGCGGCCGCCGTCGTTGATCAGCGGCAGCAGCGCTTGGGTGAGGAAGAACACGCCCTTGAGATGGATGTTCATCAGCGTGTCGAATTCCTGCTCGGTCGTCTCGGCGATCGGCTTGCGCAGGCCCGTGCCGGCATTGTTGACGAGATAGTCGAAGCGGTCGCGCTGCCAGTTTTCCTGCAGCGTCTTCTTCAATGCCGCGACGAAGGCAGGGAATGTGGCGACGGCGCCGGTGTCGAGCGCGAGCGCGGCGGCACGACCGCCTGCGGCCTCGACCTCGGCGACGGCCGCCTTCGCCTCGTCGGCGCGCGAACGATAGGTGAGGAAGACGTCGACGCCCCTGCGGGCGAGGTTGAGCGCGGTGTTGCGGCCGAGGCCGCGGCTGCCGCCGGTGATGAGGGCGATGGGGCGAATGGATTTGGCCATGGTGAAATCTCCTTCGTTGCAGTGGAGATGCATATACTCGCCTGACCAGCGGATATAATCTGGCGCGGATTGCCAACACTATTCAGGTCATGCGAACAATCACACCATGGACAGGTTCGACAGCATGCGGCTCTTCACCCGCGTCGTGGAAAGGCGCAGCTTCACTGCGGCCGCCGCCGATCTCGGCCTGCCGCGCTCCAGCGCCACCGCGGCGATCAAGCGGCTGGAGGAACGGCTTGGCGTGCAGTTGCTCCGGCGCACCACAAGGCACGTCACACCGACGCTCGACGGCGAAGCCTATTACCAGCGCTGCATCGGCATCCTGGCCGATATCGAGGATGCCGAAGGCGGCTTCGGCGCGCATGAACTGCGTGGCAGGCTCAGCGTCGACGTCAACGGTCACATGGCGCGCACCTTCCTCCTGCCGGAGTTGCCGGCATTGATCGCCAGATATCCGGGCCTGACGGTCCACATCGGCGAGGGGGACCGCCTCGTCGATCTCGTGCGCGAAGGCGTCGATTGCGTCATCCGGGCGGGCGTGCTTCCCGACAGCGATATGATCGTGCGCCGGCTGGGCATCGCGCGCGAGATCACTGTCGCCAGCCCCGCATATCTCCAGCGTTGCGGCGTGCCGTCGACGCCCGACGATCTCGCCGGGCATATGATGATCGGCTTCGTTTCTTCCCGCACCGGACAGGTGATGCCGCTCGAATTCACCGTCGGCGGCGAGGTGCGCGAAATCGTCCTGCCGTCGCGGGTCACGGTTGCCAATTCCGACACCAGCGCCGCGCTGGTGCGGCTGGGCTTCGGCCTGTTCCAGGCGCCGAGGCTTCGCTACGCGGACGATCTCGAGGCCGGTCGGCTTGTCGAGGTGCTTTCCGACTATCCGCCGACGCCGACGCCGATCTCGGTGCTCTATCCGCGCAGCCGGCAGCTGTCGCCAAGGGTGAGGGTGTTCGTGGATTGGCTGGTGGAGATTCTAGGGCCGAAGCTGGATGCGGGGCAGTAGGTCATGCCTATAAACTTCGGACGCTGGAGGGACAGCACCCCCTCTGGCCTGCCGGCCATCTCCCCCTCAAGGGGGAGATTGGCAGCTTCGGCGCCCCGCTCGCCTTGCAGCGTTGGAAATTGGCGAAAGCCGGCGTGACATCCGATCTCCCCCCATGAGGGGGAGATGGCCGGCAGGCCAGAGGGGGGTGAGCGCCAGCGTTGGCGAGTAGCGAACCTACCTACAAAAACAACCGCAACTGCGCATGGATGATCGACCGATAATCCTCGATCGTGCGCCGGCCTTCTTCCTCGTCCTGCGTCAGCGCCAGCCGCACGACGCCGCCGGCGAGCTGGAAGATGAGGAACACCACGCGCCCGAACGCCTCGCGCTGCTCAGGTTTCAGCATCGGTGCCACATGGTCGCAGAACATCTTCGCCTGATGCTTGGTCTCGGCGATATCGAGATGCTGCAGCGCTTTGTCGGCCTGGATGGCGTTCTGCAGGTCCTGGATAGCCGGGTCCGCTGCGACACGGGCATAATAGTCGTCGAGCAGGCGGTCGGCCGCCGCCATCACGTCGTCCAGCCCTCGGATTTCGGCAATGATCGCCCCAAAGCGCGCGCGGCTTTCCTCGGAAAAACGTTCATAGAGCATCGCCAGGATCGCCGATTTGCTCGGGAAGTAATGGTAGACCGTGGCGATCGGTCCGCCGGCCAGCGCGCCGACTTCCTTCATCGTCACCGCGTCGATGCCTTTTTCGCCGATCAGCCGCATAGTCGTGGCGAGGATCGCGTCGATCCGTTCGCGGCTGCGCTCTTGCTTGGGCATGCGCCGTGGTTCCGTCGTCTTTCGCCTTGCTTGCCTCATCAACCAAATCTTGCGCGGAAGCTGTGAATTCTCGGTTGACAGGAAACTGATCAAGTATCAGTTTCGTGAAATGCTGATAACTTGTCAGCTTTTCGTGAGGGCTGCAAGGGAGGCGCCTCGTGACTGTCACCGATGCCAGGCATGTGGAAGAGGGCGACTGGCTTGTCGGCAACCCGACCGGCCTGCAGCTTGCCTCGGCGCTGTGGATCGGCTCCGTCGGTCTGCTCATTCTCGGGCTGCAGCCGGTGCTGCTCGGCGCGCTTTACACGGAAGGCCATGTCACCGGCGACGAGCTGGCGCTGGTCGCCACCGCCGAGATGATCGCGATCGCCATCGGGTCGGCGATCGTGGCGATGCTCTTGCCGGCGCGCAACATGCGCTGGAAGAGCGCTTTACTTCTGGTCCTGCTGGCGCTCGCCAATTTCTGGGCGGCCTATGCCGGCAGCCCGAATGCGCTGATCGGTGCTCGTACTCTCGCAGGCTTGGCGGAGGGCGGACTGGTCGCCGTCGCCACCGAGCTGATCGCCCGCTCGCGCCGGGCCGAGCGCGTCGGCGGCTATTTCGTGACGCTGCAGACGCTGGCGCAATGCGCGCTGGCGCTGCTGCTTGCGCTCTACGCAGTGCCGGCGGCCGGCTCGGCCGGCGGCTTCATCGCGCTCGGCGTCGTCTGCCTTCTGTCGCTGGTCGCCGCCTGGACGGTGCCGGACGATTATGCCGACCTGCCGAAGGAAGAGCATTTTGCCGATGTGCTCACCGTGCCGGCGATCACGGCGCTGCTGTCGATCTTCTGCTACTTCATGTTCTTCGGCGCCGTCTGGGCTTTTCTCGAGCCGCTCGGCGCTGAGTTCGGCATCGATGGCCGCACCGTCGGCCTGATGGTTTCGGCAAGCCTCGCCACGCAGGTGGTGGGTGCCATGACGGCGACCGTCTTTGAAGCGCGCATCGACTATCGCTTCGCCATAACCATCATCGGTGTCGTGGCGGCGGTCAGCTCCGCGCTGCTTGCCTCCGGCCCGGGGCTTTCCGTGTTCTGGGCGATGGCGTTGGTGATGGGCTTCATCCTGCTCTTCATCGTGCCTTACCAGATCCGTCTGGCGATCACGGCCGACGAGACGCGAACGGCTGTACTCCTCGTACCGGCCGCGCAGCTCTTCGGCCTCGCCATCGGCCCGATCGCCGCTTCGCTGCTGATCGAGGGCGAAAACTTCCGTCCCGTGCCGGAATTCGCCGCGGCAAGCGCGCTGGCCAGCGTCGCGCTGCTCGGCGTTTTCGTGCTGGTCGCGCGGCGCCGCATTCCAGTCTGAGCGGGAGGTGACGGTGGCAAACGCCTGGAGCAACTGGTCGGGCTTCGTGAAGGCCGCGCCGAAGCTGATCGCCACACCCACCGACGCCGGTGAGCTGGCAGAGCTGGTGCGCTCGGCGCCCGGTCCGCTGCGGGTCGCCGGCGCCGGCCATTCCTTCACGCCACTGGTGCAGTCGGACGGCACCATCGTCTCGCTGGAGAAGATCGAGGGGCTCGTCTCTCATGACCCCGCAACCAATCGAGCAAGGGTGGGGGCAGGCACGCGGCTCGGCGCCCTGATGCACATCCTGCAAGGCATCGGCCAGGGCTTGCCCAATATGGGCGATATCGACCGCCAGGCGATCGGCGGCGCGCTGGGCACCGCCACGCATGGCTCTGGCCCGACGCTCGGCGCCTATCATACGCAACTGGAAACGGTGCAGTTCGTCGACGGGCAGGGTAAGTTGCGCGAATATAGCCGGGCAGGGGATCAGGACATGATCCACGCCACCGGCGTCGCGCTCGGCGCCTTCGGCGTGCTCACCGAAGTGACGATGAACAACATCCCGACCTACCGGCTGCGCCGCCGCAAACGGGCGCTGCCGATCGGCGACATGCTGCGCGATTTTCAGACGATGATGGCCGCGCATCGCTCGGCGGAGTTCTACTACATCCCGTTCTCCGGCTACGCGCAGTTCATCGCCAGCGACTTGAGCGACGCCGCGCCCACGCCGCGGCCGACGGAGGACGACGAGGAGGGGCTGGCGACGTTGCGCAAGCTGCGCACGGCGCTGCGCTGGCTGCCGTGGCTGCGCCGCGCGCTGATCAAGGGCGCGGTGAAAAAGGTGCCCGCCGAGGATTATGTGCAGGACTGGCTCAACGTCTACGCCAGCGACCGCCGGACAAAGTTCAACGAGATGGAATATCACCTGCCTTTCGAGGAAGGCCCGAAGGCGTTGGCCGAGATCATCGAGCTGACGGAGAAGCACTTTCCGGAAGTCTATTTCCCGATGGAGGTGCGTTCGGTGGCGCCCGACGATTTCTGGCTTTCGCCCTTTCACAAAAGGCTGACCTGCTCGATCGCCATCCACCACGATGCGGCGAACGATCCGCTGCCCTTCATGCGCGCCGCCGAACCTATCTTCTTGAAATATGGCGGTAGGCCGCATTGGGGAAAGATGCATAGCCTCAAGGCGGCGGATTTCAGAAAACTCTATCCGCGCTGGGATGAGGCGATGGCGGTGCGCCGCGACATCGATCCGGAAAACCGTTTCGTGTCGCCCTATATGGCCGGCCTGTTCGGCATCGAGCCCGGTCCTTTTGGCATCCAACGATGAGCGCGTATTTCGCCGAGTTGTCGAAAGCGCTGAAGGCGGCGGAGATTTTTCGGCCCTGCCTGGTGCTCGACCGCGATCGGCTGGATGGCAATATCGCGCTGGTGAAGCGGAGGTTGGCGCCCGGCCTTGCGGTGCGCCTGGTCGACAAGTCGCTGCCTTGCGTGCCGCTGCTTTCGCACATTGCGAGAGCGCTCGAAACCAGCCGCTTCATGACCTTCCACCCGCCGGTGACGCAGGCCGTGCTAGACGCCTTTCCGGAAGGGGATCTGCTTTACGGCAAGCCGATGCCGCTGGGTGCTGCCAAGGCTGCGCTCACCCGGGGCGGCGCCGGCTGGTGGTCGCGGGTCTGCTGGCTGATCGACACGCCGGAGCGCCTGGCCGAATTTGGCGCGCTCGCCGCCGCGCTCGACACCGAATTGCGCTTCGCCTTCGAGATCGATGTCGGCCTGCATCGCGGCGGCTTTTCCAGTCCCGCCGGAATCAGGGCGCTGACGATCCCCAAGGGCCTGCGCTGCGAAGGCGTCATGGCCTATGAGGCGCATGCGCCGGAAATCCCCGGACTGTTCGGTGGTGCGGCCAAGGCTCTGAAGCAGGCGTCGGCCAAGGCCGCCGAATTCGTCGCCGCCCTCGATCCGGACCAGCGCCGCATCCTCAACATCGGCGGCTCGAAGACGGCACTGCTGCATGGTGGCGGGGTCGCGAACGAAGTGTCGATCGGCTCCGCCTTCGTGCTGCCCAGCGATTTCGACACGCCCGGCCTCGACGGCTTCCAACCGGCGGCCTTCATCGCGACGCCGATTCTGAAGGCGGTCGATCCGGTATTGCCCGGTCCCGCGGCGATTTCGAGGACGCTGCAGGCGCTCGGTCTGTTCCCGCGCAAGGGCTGCTATCTCTATGGCGGCAAATGGATGGCCGAGCCGGTGTTCCCTGAAGGCATGAAGCCGAACGGGTTGATCGGGTTGTCGTCCAATCAGCAGTTCATGGGGTTGCCTGCCGGGGCGGACGTGAAGCCCGGCGACTATGCTTTCCTGCGGCCGACGCAGAGCGAGGCGGTGCTGCAGCATTTTGGTTCGATTGCGGTGTTTTCAGCGGGACGGATCGTGGAGTTCTGGCCGGCGCTGCCGATGGGGTGAGGGAGCGCTTCAGGCACTCGCGACTAGCGCCGGGGACCTTGAGGTCGTCATTCTAGGGCGGAGCGACGCGAAGCGGAGCGCAGACCCTAGAATCCATGCCGTTCCGCCTACCGTAGAACAAATACGGTGCAGAAGAAGGTATCCTATGCCGGCGTCTCGGCGTTCCAGTGCCAAGGTTCTGCACCGTTGCGGCGCTTGTAGGTCACGGCATGGATTCTAGGGTCTGCGCGCGTCGCTTCGCTCCTTGCTCCGCCCTAGAATGACGAAGGTGTATGCAACCATTTCATTGACTCAGTCAACTAAATGATTGATCCTGTCCAGGACAGGAGGAGTTTCCATGACGATCCACGATCATCCCGGCAAGGAGCGCATAGACGCGGTGCGCGCTTTCAACCGCTTCTACACCCGCCAGATCGGCGTGCTCGATGAAGGCTGGCTCAAAAGCGCCTTTTCGCTGACTGAGGCCCGGGTGCTTTATGAGCTTGCCCATCGCGATGGGCTCGTTGCCAGCGATCTGGTGCGCGATCTGGGCCTCGATCCCGGCTATGTCAGCCGGCTGTTGAAGAAATTCGAGGACCGCGGCCTGGTCGAGCGCGCCGCCACCGAGGCCGATGCGCGCCGCGCCTCGATCACGATCACGTCCGCGGGCAGGGAGGCTTTCGCGCCGCTCAACCAGGATTCGCACGACCAGGTGCGCGCGCTGCTCGATCGTCTGGCGCCCGTCGATCAGGAACGGCTGGTCAAAGCGATGCGCACGGTGCAGGACCTGCTTGGCGACAAACCCGAACCCAAGGTGCCCTATATCCTGCGTCCGCTGCAGGTCGGCGATATCGGCTGGATCACGCACCGCCAGGGCCTGCTCTACGCGCAGGACTATGGCTGGGACGAAACCTATGAGGCGCTGGTCGCCGAAATCCTCGGCGAGTTCGTCAAGAATTTCGTCCCGCAATGGGAGCGCAGCTGGGTCGCCGAGAGGGAGGGCGAGGTGGTCGGCTCCGTCTTCGTCGTGCGCAAGTCGCCCAAGGTGGCGAAGCTCAGGTTGCTCTACGTCGAGCCGTCGGCGCGCGGCTTGGGCATCGGCGGGCGGCTGGTCGATGAATGCATCGCCTTTTCGCGCGCCAAGGGCTACAAGACGCTGACGCTGTGGACCAATGACATTCTTGGTTCGGCCCGCCGCATCTACCAGGCGGCAGGCTTCAAGCTGGTTGAGGAAGAGCGCCACCATTCCTTTGGCAAGGACCTCGTCGGCCAGACCTGGAATCTGGAACTCTAATTCTTGCCTTCTCCCCTTGTGGGAGCAGGTGGCCGAGCGAAGCTCGGTCGGATGAGGGGTGTTCCAGGGAAAGCCAGCGTCTCACTCCGCTGGAACACCCCTCAACCGTCTCGGCGCTGCGCGCCGATCCACCTTCTCCCACAAGGGGAGAAGGGGAAGGCGTCTCAGGCTTTGACTGGCACCCAGATTTCCAGTCCGCCATTGCCGCTGTGCGGATCGAACTCTGGCCCGTAGCGCTCGAACTCCGGCGCGTCGGCGATCTCATGGCCGGAGGCCGGCAGCCATTTGTTCCAGATCGTGTTGACGGTGCGGCGGATGGTCGAGATGTGCTCGCGATGCGCGAACACGGCGTATTTCTGCGCCGGCACTCTGACCCGGCAGAAGTCCTTTGGCAGATCCGAGAAATCGGCGACCTCTACGCCGGCGACGTAGTCGAAATTGCCGACGTCGTCGCCGTTGACGCAGGCGCCGTACGCGACGTTGCCGATCTGGCCGGGAATGTTGCCGATATAGGGGCCGAAGCGCTGCCACTGCGTCGGGATGCCGGCGCTGGATTCGCAACTGTAGCGCTCGCCGAGCCCGGCGATGAGGAACGGCCGGCTGGTCTCGAAGCGCGGCGGCTCGAGCGTGGCGAGAAGCGAACTGTCCATGAGGATGGGCTCCACGAGGTCGAGGTTTTTGGTCGAGCTCTCGGCGCGCACCAGTTCCGGCGTGGTGCCGAACTGGTCGCGGAAGGCCCGCGTGAAAGCCTCATGCGATCCGTAGCCGGCATCGAGCGCGACGCTCAGAATATCGGGCGCCCCACCGGCGAGCTTGCGCGCCGCTTCGCTGAGCCGGCGCGCCCGCATATAGCCCATGACCGACCGGCCGGTGGCGGCGCCGAAGGCGCGCGTCACGTGGAAGCGCGACACGCCGCTGCTTGCCGCGACATCGTCCAGCGAAATCGCATCCGGCAGATGGCTTTCGACAAACCAGAGCGCTTTCTCGGTCGGGTTCATTGGGCCTCGCAATTGGCGGGGCGACACTAGCCACCGCATCGACAGCCAGTTTGATCGAAATTGCGCAGTGGGCAATAATGGCAACGCGCATGCCCGGTCGAGTGGGATCGACCGGGCATCATGCGCGAGCCCGAGAAGGGTGTCCCGATGACGACGGCGACGGCCGATCAGGTCTTCCGCTTTGGCGGGTTCACACTCGACCTTGCCAGGGGGACGCTGTGCGGCGTCAACGAGCCGCTCTACCTCCGGCCGAAAGCCTACGCGCTGCTTTCGCACCTCGCCCGCAATATGGGCCGCGTCGTTCCGAAATCGGAGCTGATGGATGTCGTCTGGCCGGGCGTCTATGTCACCGAGGATTCGCTCACCCAATCGATCCGCGAGATCCGCAAGGTGCTGGGCGACGATATGGTGCGCACGGTCTCGAAACGCGGCTACATGCTTGCCGCCGAGGCGCAGGCAGCGCCCGAGATCAGCACGCAGCCGATCGTGGCCGTGGTGCGCTTCCGCAACGACAGCGGCGATCCGGCCGACGAGGCGATGGTCGACGGCTTTGCCGAGGACATCATCAACGGCGTGGCGCGCTTCGGCACGGTTACCGTACTGGCACGCAATTCGAGTTTTTCATTCGCGTCCTTCGGACGCGCCGAGTGGTCCCAGATCCGCGCCCGCATCGGCGCCGATTATCTGGTCGAGGGGTCGCTGCGCCGGCAGGGCGAGCATGTCGTGGTGGCCGTCAGCCTCGTCGACATCGCCACCGCCAGCCAGCTCTGGGGCGACCGCTACCAGTCTCAGGGCGCCGGCCTGTTCGCGGTCGAGCGCGAGATCGTCGAGCAGATCGTCAGCCGCCTGGTCACCCGCGTCACCAATGCCGGCCTGGAGCAGGCCTCGCGCAAGCCGGTGACCAGCCTTGCCGCCTATGAGCTTCTGCTGCGCGGCTTCGCGCTGCTGCGCGACCCGGCCCAGACCGACCAGCGCGGCGCGGAGGCCTTGTTCGAGGCGGCCATCGCCAAGGACCCGAATTACGGATTGGCCTACACCTATCTCGCTTTGGCGCGCGCACTGGACGGGGAGTTCGGACGCGCCAGCGACGCCGTCCTGGAAAACGCGCGCGACCTCGCCGACAAGGGACTGGCCTTGTCGCCGGACCAGCCGACCGGGCATCGCGTCCAGTCGCTGATCCGCCTCTATATGCGCGACCACGTGGCGGCCGAGCATCACATGCGCATCGCGCTGCAGCTCAACCCTTATGACGCCGACAGCATCGAGCAGATGGGCATGCTGCTCACCATGCGCGGTCGCCCGCTCGAGGCGCTGACCTGGCTGGCGCGCGGCATCCGCATCGATCCCTTGCATCCGCACTGGTATCAGTTCGACCGTGCGCTGGCGCTCTACATGATGGGCGAATACCGCCAGGCGGCGGAAGCGCTGGAACTGGCGACGCGCCCGGCGCCCTGGATCAGGACAAGGCTCGCGGCCTGCTATGCCCAGATGGGCGATATCGAGCGGGCGCGCCGGCAGATCGCCCTCATCGAGGAAGGCGAACCGTTCTCTCCGCTCGATTACGCGTTGCGCGGCGTGCCGTTTGAAAATCCGGCCGATGCCGAGCATCTCGCCGAGGGCGTCAGGCTTGCCCTCGGCGTTGGAACGTCCGCCGGTCAATCGACGACGACCACGATATAGCGGCCCTGATAGAGCCGGTAGTAGGTGCCGCCGCAGCGCCAGACGTCGAAGCCGTTGACCTTGGTGCGGACGCAGCCTGCCGGCAGCGTGGCGACCCAGGCGGTGGTGTGCCTCAGCACGCGCCACGTCGTCGTGCGGCGCGCGACGCCGGCTGCGCTGCGCGGCGTCCAGGGCGCGCCGATGCGAGCCTGCGCTTCACTCACGAGGGAGAACGGCGCGAGACCGCCGAGATCGGTGGCAGCGATGACGAGGCCGAGTGCGGCCAAGCCGATCTTCTGGCTCGCCTTGCGGCGGGAAGGGGCCGCGGCACGCGCCAGACTGGAAGTTTCATGCGGATGCGTCATTTCCATTGCTCCTTTGCATTTCGGGTTGAGTGGTAGGTTTGCCCGGCGCCGCGCGAACGCGCTCCCCGCCGGGCGGGGATCCTCCATCGGCACGCCGGTCAGGCCGGCGCGCCCGTGAGATCGGGAACCGCATCGCCGCCGGACAGCGCCACCGGCGATGCATTGGCTGAGGTCGCCGCCGGCCGCCCAGCCGGCGCCTTGATGCCGAACCAGGCGACGTAGAGCGTCGGCAGGAAGACCAGCGTCAGCACGGTTGCCACCATCAGCCCGCCCATCACCGCATAGGCCATCGGCCCCCAGAACACGGTCGGCGCGATCGGGATCATGCCGAGGATGGCGGCCGCCGCCGTGAGCAGGATCGGCCGCAACCGGTGCGTGGTGGCGCTGATCACCGCCGCCCACGGCTCCTCGCCGGCGGCGAGGTGCTGGTCGATCTGCGCGATCAGGATGACCGAGTTGCGGATCACCATGCCGATCAGCGACATCACGCCGAGGATAGCGACGAAGCCCATCGGCGCGCCCGACAAGAGCAGGGCGCCGGCAACGCCGATGAGGGCCAGCGGCGCGGTGAGCAGCACCAGCACCAGGCGCTGGAAGCTCATCAGCTGGATCATGAGCACCGTTGCCATGACGAACAGCATCAGCGGGAAGACCACGAAGATGCTGGCCTGCGCCTTGGCGCTGTCCTCGATCACGCCGCCCTGCTCGACGCTGTAGCGGGCCGGCAGCTCCGCTTTGAAGGCGGCGATCGCCTTGTCCAGTCTCCGGGTCACCGAGGCAGCGTTGTTGCCAGGCGCGACGTCGGCCTGCACGGTCACGGTCGGCAACCGGCCGCGGCGCCAGATCAGCGGCGGCTCGGTCTGGTAGCTGAGCTTGGCCACCTGCTCGAGCGGCACGCGGCGTCCGCCCGACGCGCTGATCGTCAGGCCGCGCAGCGTGTCAATGCTGGCACGTTCGGTCTCCACCGCCCGGGCGACGATGTCGACGAGGTAGGTGTCGTCGCGCATCTGCGTGATCTTCGAGCCCGACAGCACCGCGTTGATCGTCTCCGACAGCTGCTGCGATGAGATGCCCAGCGCTCGCGCCCGGTCCTGGTCGACCTCGACCTTGATGACCTTGGCCGGCTCGTTCCAGTCGTAGTTGATGTTGCGCACCGCCGCATCGCTGCCCAGCACCTGCGCGAACTGCTGCGCCAGGCTGCGCGTCTTGTCCGGATCCGGACCGCTGACGCGGAACTTCAGCGGCCAGCCGACCGGCGGACCGAGCTCCAGCGGCGTGACGCGGGCCATGACGTCGTCGAAGCCGGTCGACAGCTCCTTCTCCAGCCGGTCGATGACGGCCTGGCGCACTGCGTGCCCCTTGGTCACCACGACGGCCTGGGCGAAGAAGTCGTTGGCGAGCTGTGCGTCGAGCGGCAGGTAGAAGCGCACCGCACCCTGGCCGACATAGAAGCTCCAGTGGTCGATGTTAGGATCGGCGGCAAGCAGCTTCTCGACGCGCTCGACGACGGCATCCGTCGACTTGATCGAGGCGGTGCGCGGCAAGGTCAGGTCGACCATCACCTCGGGCCGGTCGGACTTCGGGAAGAACTCCTGGCCGACAAAGCCCATGGCCACGACCGAGAGCGCGAACAGCCCCGCCGTCGCCGACAGCACCAGCCATTTCGCCCGCATCGCCATCTCGAGCAGCGCCTGGAAGCCGCGCGCGATGCGTGACGGCTGATGGCTGCCATGGCCCTTGATGCGGTCCGGCAGGAGCGCAACGCCGGTGAGCGGCGTGAACAGCACCGCCACCACCCAGGAGACGACGAGCGCGATTGCCACGACCGCGAACAGCGAGAAGCAGTATTCGCCGGCACCGCTCTTGGCGAAGCCGACCGGCACGAAGCCGGCGATCGTCACCAGCGTGCCGGTGAGCATCGGGAAGGCGGTCGACGTGTAGGCATGGGTGGCGGCCGAGATCTTGTCGTGGCCTTCCTCCATGCGCGAGATCATCATCTCGACCGCGATCATGGCATCGTCGACCAGGAGCCCGAGCGCGATGATTAGCGCGCCGAGCGAGATGCGCTGCAGCGAGATGCCGAAATACTCCATGGTGACGAAGGTAATGGCCAGCACCAGCGGGATGGCGATGGCCACCACGACACCAGGGCGCCAGCCGAGTGCCAGCAAGGAGACGGCAAGCACGATGGCGATCGCCTCGCCGAGGCTCTTGGTGAACTCGCCGACAGATTCTTCCACGACATGCGACTGGTCGGCGACCAGGCCAACCTCGGCGCCGAGCGGCAGCTCGGCCTCCATCTCATGCATCTTGTCCTTGACGTTCTCGCCGAGCGCCAGCGCGTCGCCGCCCGCGGTCATCGAGATGGCGATGCCGACGGCAGGCTTGCCGCTGAAGCGGAACATCGGCTGCGGCGGGTCGGAATAGGCGCGCTTGACCTCGGCTACGTCGCCCAGCCGGAAATAATGCCCGTTGGCGTAGAAGTTGATGGCCTTCAGGCTCTCCTCGGAGGTGAAGCTGCCGGAGACACGGATGGCGATGCGCTCGGGGCCGGCATCGACCGTACCGCTGGGCGTCAGCGCGTTCTGCGCCTGCAGCGCCTGCGACAGCGTGCCGACATCGAGGCCGAGCGCGGCGACCTTCTGGGTCGAGAATTCAAGATAGATCTTCTCGTCCTGCTGGCCGATCAGATCGACCTTGGCGACGTCCTTCACGGTGAGCAGCCCGGCGCGCAGGCTGCTGGCCAGGTCCTTCAGCTCACGATGGCTGAGGCTGTCGGAGGTGAGCGCATAGATCAGCGAATAGGTGTCGCCGAACTCGTCGTTGTAGAACGGGCCCTGGACGCCGGACGGCAAGGTCGGCTTGATGTCGTCGAGCTTTTTGCGCACCTGGTACCAGAGCGGCTGCACCTGGTCGCCGGCGACCGTGTCCTTGAGGTTAACGAAGACGACGGACTCGCCGGGCTTGGTGTAGCTCTTGACGTAGTCGAGGTCCGGCAGCTCCTCGAGCTTCTTCTCGATGCGGTCGGTGATCTGCTCCACCGTGTCGCTGGTGCCGGCGCCGGGCCATAGCGTCTTCACCACCATGGTCTTGATGGTGAAGGGCGGGTCCTCCTCGCGGCCGAGGCCGCGATAGGCATAGAGGCCGGCGAGCGCGGCCGCGATCATCAGGTAGACGATGAAGCTGCGGTGGCGCAGCGCCCATTCGGAAAGATTGAAGCTGGTCATGATGCGGCTCCTTTTCAGGGCGCGCGAAAGCGCGCTCCGCCAGCGCCTGCCGGCTGGCGAAAAACAAACGACGGTTGGGGTTCAGTCAGCAGCGCCCGCCGCGCGGCGGGGCGCCGTGGCAATTCAGGCCAGGCTGTGCATGGTGCCAGGCACACGATATGGCGCGCGCTCGGCGGTTCTCGGCCGAATCGCGAGGCCGGCGAGATAGCGCTGGAAGGCGGCCGCCTCCTGGACGGGGGAGGCGAGCGCGACATGGCCGTCCGGCCTCACCAGATAGGCTGCGTCGCGCTGCAATCCGGCCTTCTCGGCCACGTCCGACCAGGCGAAGGCGTGGACCGGGATTCCGCTCGGCGCGAGCATCGCCCGGAAATCGCAATTCACCTCTCCATAGACATGGACCTGCCAGTCCAGCGACTGCAGCGGCTCGAAATTGTCGCCGTTCGCGCCGGCGACATAAGGCAGGCGGTCGCCGCCGCTCACCTTGCCCGCCGTGCCCGAGCTGATCGGGCTGGCGCGATACTCGATCGCCGCCTGCGAGATCACGCCGAAGAAGAAGCGCGAGCCGAACGAGGTGTGGAGCAGCACGTTCAGGATCTTCGGCATCAGATAGCGGCGGAACAGGCCGATCAGCCGCGAGCGGCTGGTGATGAAACGGAAAGCGGTATCGGTGCTCTCGATCAGCTTCTGCGCGAAGGCGATGCGCTCCGGCTCGTAGCTGTCGAGCAGCCGCATATCGGCCCGGCCCTGCACCACGGCGGCGAGCTTCCAGGCGAGGTTCACCGCATCGCCCATGCCGGTGTTCATGCCCTGGCCGCCGGCGGGGCTGTGGATGTGGCCGGCATCGCCGCAGAGGAACACGCGGCCGCCGCGGAAGCGCTCGGCGACGCGATGATGGACGCGATAGGTCGAGAACCAGTTGACCTCGTCGACCGTGACGCCGGTGTCGCGCTCGACATCGGCGCGGATCGCCTCGAAGGTGATCTTCTCGTCGGCTTCATGCGCCTTCGGCACGATGCCGATCAGCCTGACCGAACCGGACTGCCGGACCGGCATGACGATCGCGAAACCATAGGCGCTGACGGTCGTGTCCATGCCGTTGCGGGTGATCTCGCCACGGCCCTTCACGTCGGCGACATAGAAGGACTGCTCGTAAGCGCCGCCAGGGAAGCCGATGTTCAGCCCATGTCGAACCGTGCTGTGGGCGCCGTCGCAACCGGCGAGATAGGCGGCGCCGACGGTTTCGGTCCGGCCTCCCTTGCTCAGCGTGGCGACGATCGCGTCGCCTCTGTCCTGGAAGGCGACGAGTTCCGTGCTGCGCTCGACTTCGACGCCGGCGCGCTTCAAATGCGCGATCAACAGACGTTCATGGATATCTTGCGGCAGGGCGAAGGCGAAGGAATAGGGGCTGATGCCGCGGCCGAAATCGGAGAGCGGCAGCCGCGCCGCTATGCCGGCCGGCGTGTGGACGGTGAGCCGCTCGATGCGAACGCCCTCCGCAAGCACGTGGTCGACGATGCCGATCTGGCGGTGGAACTCCAGCGTGCGCGCCTGGACGGCAAGCGCCCGCGAGGTCTCGCCGGGAGCGGCGGCCTTGTCGAAGATGCGCACCGGGACGCCGAGCCTGGTCAGCCAGAGCGCGAGCGTCAGCCCGGTCGGACCGGCGCCGGCAATCAGGACCTTTGTCTTGGACACGGTCATTTTCCTTCTCCTTCAACGATACGAACTTTTTCGTGTTCCCGCAGCCGGTTGACGCCGGCGGTGACGACGAGATCGCCTTTGGCAAGCCCGTCGCGGACGACGACGCGGTCGGTCTCGTAGCGGGCGACGGAGACGGGCCTCAGTTCGACGGCCGATGACGATGTGACCACCCAGACGGCCGGCTTGCCGTTCTGGTCGAACAGCGCGCTGCCCGGCAGCACCGTCACCGGCGCGCTGGCCATCTCGGCGCGACCGGCGACGCTCGCGCCAAAGCGCATTTCGTCCGGCGCATTTTCGAGCGAGACCTTCACCTGGAAGGTGCGCGTCGCGGCGTCGGCCATCGGTGCAATCTCGCGAATGGTGCCGAGCGCCGTGATCGCCGGATTGCTGAGCAGCGAGACCGTGACCTGCGGCGGCCGCCTGGTACCAGGCGCGTTGGCGAAGGCGGCTTCCGCAATCGAGAACACCGCGTCGCGGCTCTCCGGATCGGCAACGCGAACCATCATCTGCCCGACATTGACGGACTGGCCGGCTTCGGCGCCGGTGGCGGTGACGATGCCGTCGAATTCCGCACGCAGCTCGGTATAGCTCAGCTGATCCTTCGCCATCTCGAAGGCGATGTTGGCCGATTTGAGCTTGGCCTGCGCCGAGCGCAGGTTCTTCAGCGTGGCGTCGTAGTTGGCGCGCGTCGTGAAACCCTTGGCGAGCAGCGCGCCGATGCGGGCCTCCGCGGCGCGCGCCTCCACCAGCACGGCCTGCGCGGCCGCCACGTCGGCCTCGGCGCTGGCGAGCCGGTTGCGATAGTCCTGGTCGTCGATGCGGGCGAGCACCTCGCCCTTCTTCACCTTGGAGCCGATCTCGGCGATCCGCTCGACCAGCTTGCCGGACACGCGGAAGCCGAGGTCGCTTTCGAGCCTTGGCCTTATCTCGCCGATGGCGATGCGGGTGTCGGCGTTGCGCGTCGGGGCAACCGCGATGGCCTTGACGAGCTTGGTCTCCGGCGCGGCGGGTTCTGCGTTCGAGGCCTCACTTCTGGCGTCGTGCCAGACCACGGCTGCGCCGCAGGCAAGAGCTGCGATCGAGCCGGCGACAAGGCGGCGCCTCAGCGGCTTGTTATGCCCCGAAAGGCTGGCTTTAAAAAGTGCGGCAATCATGTTGTCTCCATGACCAAGGTTGCGGTCGCGCGGGAGGATGCGGCGACCGGGAACTGTGTTGGCTGGAGGGGATCGGGCGTTGCGGCCTGTCTTTCGCCAGCCCGATCTTCTTGCTGTTTCGGGCACGAGAAATCCCGAACGGTTTCTGAAAATTTTCCGATGTTTGGGTGAGGCGGCGCCGGAGGGATTGACATCGGCATGCCAAACGTATGTAACGTTATTACATATCAAAATGGCGAACCAGGAATGCATCCTTCAGACAGATCGTTCGGACGATTCATGAGACAGCGACCTCTCGCAGCAGCCCGTTGCGACTCGCACGCGGACAACCTACGATGGCAGCGTCATGGTCCCCGAGCCGCAAGGCGAGGGGTGAAAAGGGAACACGGTGAGACCCTCGTCGGGTCGAGCCCGTGGCTGCCCCCGCAACTGTGAGCGGCGAGCTCCATCCGAACGCCACTGGCCGGCAAGGCTGGGAAGGCGGATGGCGCAACGACCCGCGAGCCAGGAGACCTGCCATCGACACGAGTTGACCGGACGGGGTGTGCCGGGAGGAGACGCGGGCACCGGTCTCGTCGGCCGGCTCGTCCAGCATCCTTCCGTCGCCATTTTGGAAAGTGACGGAATGTTGGACGGCTCCATCGATCGTATCCACCACGCCATCGGATATGCGGCCCGGAAATACCATCCGGGCAATCGGGCGGGCATCCGCCCATGACCGCGGCGCTTCTCGAAGCCCGTGGCCTCGGCGCGACGGCGAATGGCCGCGCGCTGGTCGACAATGTCAGCCTGTCGATGGCGGCGGGCGGGCGGCTGGCCATCATCGGCCCCAACGGCGCCGGCAAGACGACGCTGCTTCGCATGCTGTGCGGCGCGCTGCCGCCGAGCCGCGGCGAGGTGCGTCTTGCCGGGCGCCGCCTGGACAGGATAACCGCGGCCGAGCGGGCGCTCAGCATCGCCGTTGTCGGCCAGACTGATCAGCCGGACCCACGGCTGGCGCTCATTGACTATGTCGAGCTTGGCCGCGTTCCGCATGCCGGCCTCAGGCGCCGGCACGACGACCGCGACATCGTCGTCGAGGCGCTGCGCCGAACTGGGCTCTTGCCGCTGCTCGCACGCACCATCGGCTCGCTCTCCGGCGGCGAGCGCCAGCGCGCGCAGCTTGCCCGCGCCATCGCGCAGGAACCGAAAATTCTGTTCCTCGACGAGCCGACCAACCATCTCGACCCGCGCGCCCGCGGCGAACTGCTCGACCTTGTCGCCGGCCTCGGCATGACCGTCGTCGCCGTGCTGCATGACCTGGCGTTGGTGGCACCCTTCGCCACCAGCGTCGCGGTGATGAGCAACGCCCGGCTGCACGTGCTGGCGCCGCCGCGCGAAGCACTGGCGCAGCCGCTCATCCGCGAGGTCTTCGGCATCGACGTGCTGCGCGTCCGGCACCCGACCGAGGATCGCGAGCTCACCATCTTCGAGCTTCCCACGCGCGCTTCCTCGCCATCCTGAGCCTGCCCCAACCAAGCAACCCAAAGAACCCAAGCAAACAAGGAGCACCATCCCGTGAAACGCCTCGCTTTGTCGCTTGCCCTCTCGCTTGTCGCCTCAGCCGCCTTCGCCTTCCCGGTCACCGTCGACAGCTGCGGCAAGCCGCTTACCTTCGACGCGCCGCCGAAGCGCGCTGTCATCCAGGACCTCAACATGGCCGAGATGGCTTTCGCGCTGAAGCTGCAGCCGTCGATCGTCGGGCTCACCGGCATCACCGGCTGGTACAAGGTCGGCCTCGAATTCAAGACCGAGCAGGGCTCTATCCCGGAGCTGGCGCCGAAATATCCTACGCTGGAAAACCTCGTCGCCGTGCAGCCCGATTTCTTCTTCGCCGGCTGGTATTACGGCATTAAGCCGGGCGGCGATGTCACGCCCGACACGCTCGCCCCGCATGGCATCAAGACACTGGTGCTGACCGAGAGCTGCGTCCATCTCGACAAGAACCGGCCCGCCGCCTCGATGGACCTGCTCTATGGCGACGTCGAGAAGCTGGGCAAGATCTTCGGCAAGGAGGCCGAGGCCGAGAAACTGGTCGCCGGCTGGAGGGCTGAGCTCGCCGGCATCACGGCGAAGGTGGGCGACCACACGGGCACGCGCGTGTTCCTCTACGACTCAGGCGAGGACAAGCCCTTCACCGCCGGCAAGTTCGCCATCCCCAACGCCATGATCGCCGCCGCGGGCGGGGAAAACATCATGGCCGACATGGAGACGAGCTGGGGCAACACCGACTGGGAGACGGTGGCGTCGCGCAATCCGCAGTTCCTCATCCTGCTCGATTACCAGGATGGCGGCGGTTACCGAAAACTGCTCGATTTCCTTAAAGTCCATCCGGCGATGAAGGAGACGGACGCGGTGAAGAACGAGCGCTTCGTGGCGCTGCGCTACGCCGAGCTGACGCCCGGACCCGCCAACATCGAGGCGATCGGCAAGATCGCCAGGGCCATGCATCCGGAAGCGTTTTGAGCTCTGGAGCACGGTTGAGCCGGGAGTGTTTCCGTTGATGGATAGCCTGCCTTGGAGAATGGCGAAAACGCCCATCACTTCGTCATCCTCGGGTCTCCGCGACGGAGCTGCGCTCCTGCTTCGCCCGTGGATGACGAATTCGCGGAGATCTCGGCTAATCTCGAACGCTGGCGGGCCGATGACAGGCCTGAAGACGTGAGCTCGCGCCATAAGCCATTCGTCCTGTCGATGACGCTGGGCGCGCTGCTACTCGCAGCGCTCACGCTGCTTTCGATCGCCTATGGCTCGACGCTGATACCGCCGCGCGAGGTCGTCGGCGCGCTGGCGCGTGCGGCTGGACTGGGTGGTCAGGCCGTGCCCGGACCGGTCGGCAGCATCGTCGTCGACCTCAGGCTGCCGCGCACGCTGCTGGCGATCGCGGTCGGCGCCGGCCTCGGCGTCGTCGGCGCGCTGCTGCAGACCGTCACCCGCAACAATCTTGCCGACCCGTTCCTGTTCGGCCTTTCCTCGGGCGCCGCCGCCGGCGCCGTCTCGGTCATCACCGTCTTCGGCGACTCCTTCGGCATCTGGACCTTGCCGGTGGCGGCCTTCACCGGCGGCATATTGGCGGCGGCAATTGTGCTTCTGCTGGTCTCCCGGGTGAGGGGACAGGGGCCCGAGCGGCTGATCCTTGCCGGGCTCGCTGTCTCCTTCATGTTCACCGCTTTAACCAACTACCTCGTCTTCGCCGGCGACCAGCGCGCCGCCCACTCGGTGCTGTTCTGGACCATGGGCGGGCTCGGTCTCGCCCGCTGGGACAATATCGGCCTGGCGGCGCTGGGCGCCGGCATCATCCTCGCCTACGGCCACTGGAACCACCGCCGTTTCGATGCCTTCCTCGCCGGCGAAAGCGCTGCCGAGAGCCTCGGCGTGCCGGTGGCGCGCATGCGCCGCGCGACATTCCTCATCGCCGCTCTGGCCACCGCGATTCTCGTCGCGGTCGCCGGTGTCATCGGCTTCGTCGGCCTGATGATCCCGCATCTCGGCCGGCCGCTGGCGGGTCCGCTGCACCGGCCCCTGATAGCGATCTGCGCGCTGTTCGGCGCGATCCTTTTGTTGGCCAGCGATCTGCTCGCCCGCACGCTGCTGCCGCCGCAGGAATTGCCGATCGGCATCATCACCAGCTCGCTCGGCGCCTTCTTCGTTGTCACATTGCTGATGCGCAAGCGCATTTAGCCGGCAGTCAGACCGTCCAGAAATAGCGCACGATGTGGAAGAAGATCGGCGCGGCGAAGACCAGGCTGTCGGTGCGGTCGAGCATGCCGCCATGGCCTTCGATCAGATGGCCCCAGTCCTTGACGCCCTGGTCGCGCTTGATCGCCGAGGCGACGAGCCCGCCGAGGAACCCCATCGCGCAGGCGACGAAGGCCACCGCCGAGGCCTGCAAAGGCGAGAAGGGCGTGATGAAGGACAAGAGCGCGCCGAGCAGGCTCGATGCGACCAGCCCGCCGATCAGCCCTTCCCAGGTCTTCGACGGCGAGACGGTCGGCGAGAAGCGGTGCTTTCCGAACAGCTTGCCGAAGATGTACTGCAGCACGTCGCTGCCCTGCACGACGATGATCAGGAAGGCGATGAGCAAGAGGTTGCGGCCTTCGAAGCCCGGCACGTTGAAGGTCAGCAGGGCAGGGACATGGCTGACGCAGTAGACCGAGATCATGATCGCCCATTGCTGCGCGGCGATGCGTTCCAGGAAGCGCTCGGTGTCGCCATGCAGCGCCGTGATCGCCGGCATCAGCAGGAAGCAGTAGACCGGGATGAAGATGACGAACAGCCCGTACCAGGCCGTCCACACCAGCCAATACTGGAACGGAATGACGATGCCGAACATGCCGAGCAGCACCCAATGGTCGCTGCGGCGGCTGTGCGTCAGCGTCACGAACTCGCGCAGCGCCGCAAAGGAGATCAGCGCGAACAGGATCGTCATGCCATAGCGGCCGAAGAAGAAGGCGACGGTCATCAGCGCCACCATCACCCACCAGGCGTTGATGCGCTGGGTAAGATTGACGAGCGTCGCGCTCAACGGCTTCGGCGCGCGCGCCGACAGGGTGGCGGCGGTGATGCTGGCGGTGCTCAGCACCACGAAAAGGCCGATGATCAAAATGCTGATTTCGTGGCGCATCAATCGTCTCGGTCGGGGCGCGGGTTGAGCGCCTTGAGCGCCGCGCGGGCACGCGTGAGGAAGGCGCGGCGTTCCTCGCCCGGTCCCACCGCCACCGGCGCGCCGAACACGACGCGGCAAAGCAGCGGCACCGGCAGGAACTGGCCCTTGGGCAGCACGCGCGACATGTTCTCGATCCAACAGGGAATGAGCTCCACATCCGGCCGCGCCATCGACAGATTGTAGAGCCCGGAGCGAAAGGGCAGCAACTCGTCGCTCATGTTGCGCGTGCCTTCCGGAAAGATGATCAGCGAATGGCCCTGGTCGAGCACCGAGAGCATGACGGAGATCGGGTTCTCCTCCGGGCTCGTCCATTGCCGGCTGATCAGCACGGAGGACAGCATGTCCTCGGCGATGAAGCGGCGCAGCCGCGATTTCCCCCAATATTCGGCGGCGGCGATCGCGTGCGTGATGGCGCGCTCCTTCTCGCTGAGGCATGCCGACAACAGGATGAAATCGCCGTGGCTGGTGTGGTTGGCGAAGTAGATGCGCTGCCGGTCCGACGGCTGGCTGCCGCTCCAGATCGGCCGCACGCCGGTCACGGCCCATGCCAGCGCCGACAGGCCGACGGACGTCGCGGTCTGCAGCAGTGTGAAGGTCCGGAGCGCAAGCTTGCTCATCGCGGCATCCAGAATCCGGCGGTCAGGAACGCGATGACGAAGATCGCGAAGGCGATGCGCTGGCGGGCAAGCAGGCGGCGCGTTCCGGCGATGCGGTCGTCGAGCAGGCGCGAAGAGGAGGGGGCAGGCTTCAACCGCATGCGCGCCAGCAGATCGTCGACCGCCGCGCCGCCCGACGCCTCGTCGTCATGGCTCGCCATCAGCCGAAACAGCAGCGCGTCGAAGATGAGAAGTGCTGAAAGCCCAAGCACCATGACGGCGCTCGCCGCCGCGACCAGGAGCGCTAAAACTGCGAGCGGCGACTGGAACCCGCCGCGCGCCGAAGCGACCAGCGGCGCGACGCTGTCGCCGGCGATCACGACCGCGGCCGGCCATGCCGCCTGTTTGATGAGCATGGCGGCAAACCGGCCAGTCCGTTCCTGATAAGTGTCGTCGGTCATGCCGGCTCGTCCTGGAAAAGCACCGGCCGGCCCGATGCGGCCAGCGTCTTTTGCGCCTGCGCCAGCGTGTGCGAGCGGCCGGTCGCGACCAGCCATCGGGCGACGACGGTGGCGCTGCGCTGGAAGCCGAGCGCGCAGCAGACCAGCACCGTGCCTTGCCTGCGCGCCGGCTCGATCGCGGCTACCGCCTTGTCGAGCATGTCCGCCGGCGGCGGCAACAGGTCGAGCATGGGAAAGCTGATCCAGCGGCCGGTGCTGGTGCGCGGCCGTTCCAACTCGGCGGCAAGATCGATCACCGTGTCGAAGCCATGGGCCTCGGCGGCAGCGGGGAAGCGGCCGAGGAAGACGCCGTCGGCTATCGCCACCACCGGCGGCAGCTTGCGCGTCCAGGCAAGCAGATTGATCGTCGCGCCAAGCCGATGAGGCCAGAGCAGGATGCGGCTTGCCAGCGACACGCGACCGTCCTGCGGCTTCTGGAACACCTTGGCACCGGCCCCGGCATAGCCGAAGGCGACGATTGCGAGCCCCAGTGCCGGCCACAAAAGCACAAGCGCGGTTGCGGAAAAGAAGACGCCGATGGCGGCGCCGCCAAGTGCCGCGATGGCGCCCAGCCCATAGCACAGTGCAAGGCGCCTCGCCATCGAGCTGGCGCTCAGGCGAAAACCGGCGAAGGGCAGCTCGCCCTTGCTCGGAAATAACCACAGCGCGAAGACCCCGAGCAGCGCGCCGGTCGGGATGTCGATGAAGTGGTGCTGCCAGGTCGTCAGCACCGAGGCGCCGATCAGGAAGCACCAGCCGTGCCAGAGCGGCAGGAGAGGGCCGCCGAGGCGCTGGCGCCAGTGGTCCCAGATGATCACCAAAAGCGCGATGTGCAGCGATGGCGCCTGGTTGAACGGCTTGTCGAAACCGCCGAGCACGGCAAACAGGAAACCCGGCAGCCCTGTCGTTGCCGACCGAACGAAGGTGGCGGTCAGTGGAAACAGGATGAAGCAGGTGACGGCGACGATCTGCGCGGTGAGATAGCGACCGGCCAGCCGGTCGACGCCCTGCCGGCTGTCGTTGAGCAGGAGTGACAGCCCGTAGAACAGGTTGATCGACCAGTAGGGCAAGATCGTCCAGGCGAGGAACGGAACATGGTGTTCCCATGAGAACACGATGCTGCCGACATGCTCGCGCGTCGACGCCAGCCAGTTGGCCAAACCGTAGGTCGAATAGAAGAATGGCGCGAGCAATGCGAGCCAAAGCGCTGCCCGGACGACGACACGCCCATAGGGCTCGGCGGAGGTCGGAAGGCACGAGGGCTCGGCACTGGTGGGCATGCGTGGATGGGTCCTAGAGCCTTCTGGCGAGCGAGACGGTGAAGATGCCCCATTGGTCGATGCGCTGGTCGAGCTTCTCGAAAGCGGCCGCCTCGACCAGCTGATCCATCTCGCCTTGCGTGCGCCGCCGCATCACCCAGGCCTGTCCGCCGCGATGCGAGGTCAGGCTGCGCGCGATCATCTCGAGCTGCGGGTGCCAGGGCTGGTTGGTGTAGATGAGCAGGCTGCCCGGCTGCATGGCGCGGGCCAGGCCGCCGAGCGAGCGGGCGATCAGCGCATTGTCGGAGAAAAGCTCGTAGAGGCCGGAGACGATGGCGAGATCCGGCGCGGGATCGAGCCTGGCCAGTCCGTCGCCGTCGAAGGCATCGGCGCGCTGGAACGAGACGCTCGCCGGCAATTGGCGCTCGGCGATCAGCTTGCGGCCGAGCTCGACATTGAGGTCGGAATAGTCCCGCAGGCGCACGCTGGCCGGCGGCTCGGGGCTTTTGGCGATGGCGTCGAGCACGTAACGGCCATGGCCGGCGGCGATGTCGAGGATATGGCCGGGCCGTCCGCCGGCCTTAAGCATCGCGAGTGACGTGCCGATCAGCTCTTCGAGATTGAGCTTGCGCTGGCGGATGCCGCGCCAGCCGATGGCGTCGAGAAACGTCCGGTCGACCATGCGGCCGATCGGCCCGAGCCCGCGCGCCTCGTTCTCATAGACATAGTCCAGCGTCGAACCGGAATCGAAGCCGGTGCCGACACCGACCTTCATGCCTCGCGAGAACCAGCTGCCGATGCGGATGAAGGCGCGGCTGAGCGCCCAGTACAGACCCTTCGGGGACAGAAGGTCGAGTGGCGAAGCGAGCCGGTCGGCCTCGTCTCGCGTGTAGCCGGCGATGTCCGCCTGCTTAAGGTCGACGGCTTCGGTCGGCGAAGCGAACTGCCCTTCGAGGAAGGGCCGGATCAGGTCGAGCGCCTTGGCGCGCTCGCGCTCGCCCAGTGTGTCGTGGAAGAAGCCCGGCAGAACATGGCGCTCCTTCACGCGGCTGCCGAGATTGACGAAGAACTCGTGCTGAGGGCCATGCCGCACCACCAAGTCGCTGCCCGACAGGAGAAGCTGCGTCGGCACGGTGATGGCGCGGGCATCGGCGACGATGCGCGCCGCGTGCTGGTAGAGCTCGACGAGGATGTTCGAGGCGATCGGCCTTGTGATCAGCGGATCGTTCTCGAAGGAGGCGATGCGCACCGGATCATGGGTGAGCAGGTTCGCCTTGACGTAGGAATTGACGAAGAAGCGACCCTTGATCTTCTGCCACAGCGCGATGCCTTCCTTGGCGAAGGGCACGTAGAGCTTGACCGAGAAGGCGGGCGAGGCAAGCACCATGGCGCGCAATTTCGGCGCATAGTCGTGCACCCACGCGGCGGCAAGCACCGCGCCGAAGGACTGCGCGATCAAAGCGATGTCCTGCGCGGCAAAACCGTCCCTGGCGGCGATCTCGCGCATGAAGCAGTCGATGTCGCGTACCAGCGCCGCGAAGGAAGGAGCATAGCCGCGCTCACCTTCGGAGCGGCCGTTGCCGCGAGCGTCCCAGGCATAGAAGGCATGGTCGGGCATGCGCAATTCGTCCACGAGGTGCGCCATGCGGCCGCCATGCTCGTGGCCGCGATGGAAGAGCACGACCGCGCCTTTCGCTTTTGCCGAAGCGGCCGGCCAGAAGCGATAGAATATCTGCGTACCGTCATGGCTGCGGAACGTGCGTTCCTCCGCTTGCCGCGCAAGGCTTTGCGCCGGCGCGGTGGCGATCGGTTCGTGAAGCATGGTGTTTCCCCCGGGCTGCATGGCGAGCCTCGATGCTCAGCCGGCGCTGCCAATAAGACCGGCGCGTATCCGGTTTATGGCGGTCAGCAGCGAAAGCGTTGCCATGACTGGAAACACAAACGGCGCGATCGATGCCGGCCAGAGTCCGGCGGCGCAAAGCACCGCGGCCACGCCGAGCGCCAGCGCCCTGTCGCTCTTGCCGAACGGCCCGGCATAGTTGCGTCCGATGCCCGCGGCGATGCCGAGCACGCCGGCGAATTCGGTGAGCATCGCGGCGATGGCGAAGGCGACGACACCCCAGGCGCCAAACTGCCGAAAGGCGGCAAATGGCAGGATCAGCGCGAGGTCGGAGACGACGTCGCAGATTTCATTGAGATACATGCCGAGCGTCGAGGCCTGGCCATGCTCCCGCGCCAGCATGCCGTCCATGGCGTTGAGCGCCATGCGAACGAATAGCACGATGGGGATGAGAAGAAGAACTATGCGCCAACCCGGCAGAAGCGCAATCGCCGTTCCGGCAGCAATGGACAGCAAAGCGGCAAGTATCGTTATGCCGTTGGCCGTGATGCCCATTGCCGCCAGCCTCTCGACCAGCGGCCGCAGCCTGTCCTGGAAAGCCGGCTTGAGCGCATAGAGCGTCGGCATTGCGTTGATCCCCCGATCCACGCTTCTACCTGTATCACGAAGAGGCCGGACGGCACCAGCATGCGGCAAAAAACACGGTGAATTTTCAGACGGTTGACGCCTGGTTATGAACGCATCGCCTCAAGCCGCCGCCGCAGCCAGTATTGCAGCTTGATCAGGTGCCTGATCGGCGTTCGCTCGATACGCCGGACATCGATCAGCGTGACGCCGCCGCCGTCCGACAGCGTGTGCAGGCCGGTGTCGAAGCCGGCGAGCCAGCCCTCCGGCGACAGCCGCTTGACGATGCCGGCCGAAAACTCCTCCGGCGTCAGGCGCTCGACGCGCAACAGGTTGATGGCGCCGCCATAGCTTGTGGTGCAGTCCTGCGTCGGGAAATGGAGCTGGCCGTCCTGCTCGAAGGGCGAGCCGGCCGGCCGCGATGACGCGCGACCCGTGCGCACCGGATTTTGCGAGTGCTTGCGCCACGGGCCGGCCAGGCTGTCGGCGAAGGCGACGTGCAGCTCTCGCGTGTCCCTGCCGTCAGGGCCATGCAGGGCATAGAATATCCACCAGCGCTGCTGGTGGTGGAAGATGGTCGCATCGACTGCCGGCTCGTCGAGCAGCACGGCAACCGGCTGCCACGCCTTCGGAAAATCGATCGCCTTGTAGAGCGTGAGCCGCCCGCTCTGGTAGGCCTCCGGCAGCATGAAGATGTCCGCGCCCTGCCGGATCAGAAACGGGTAGGAGAGGTGGAACGGCTCCTTCAGGGCCACGCCGCGCGAAAGCAACGTCCAGTCCCTGTCGTAGCTATAGTAATGGATCTCGCCGCGCTTCACCCGGTAGTCATAGGCCTCGACAAGCACCGTGAAGCGGTCGCCGTGGAAGAGGCCGAACGGATCGGCGATGAAGCGGAACGACCCCTGCGGCGGCAGCCAAACGGCGCGGCTCTTGTCCAGGCCTTGCGCGGCAAGCGCATTGCCGATCGGTTCCGGCACAATGCCCACCTGCCAGATATCGACCATGGATTCGCCCTCCCGCGCCAGCGCATCTATGCAGCAAAACGCGCTTGGCGAAAACAACCGGACGCGCCGGCAGGCCCCGTGAGCGCAATGTTGGTGTAATGCCGACGGGCTATTTGCCGTGCGCGGGTGACGAAATCTGCACCAAGCATCGGTCGCCGCTGGGGGCTAGCGCTGTTGCGGCTCTTTCAGTATAGAGAGCGCGGGTTGGGAAGACTGCTTGATGGAAGCAGTCGAGGGGTAATTTGTAATGCGTTCCGGGGTTAACGTTGTTAGCGCCGTCGGCGGCGATTCTGCCGTGACGGATGCGCCAGAAGCCTATGTCATAATTGCTTATGGGGACAGACTTGGCTATCACTATAGCGCGATTTTCGCAGCTCTGCTGATCAGCGCCTACAAAGGTGATGCCAGTCCGATCGTGATCTACACCGATCGTCCTGAGCTGTTCCGAAACTATCCGTTCCAGATCGTGCCGATCACGCTGCAGCAGATCAGCGATTGGTCACTCGAAGGCCGCTACTGGTTCCGCATCAAGAACCGCGTCATGCATGACGTGCTGGGCCGTGGCTTCGAGCGCGTGCTCTACATCGACAGCGATATCGCTTTCACCGGCAATCCCAATATCGACATCGGCCGCGTCACGTCGGGGAGGGCGGTTCTGTTCCGCAACGAAGGGCCGGTGAACAGGTCACCGAAGTCCCACTATCGGGGCCTTGCCGGCTTACCGAAGAACCTGTTTGCGGACGACGGTCTCGTCTTGTCGCCAAGCGCGCCGCTTTGGAGTTCGGCCGTGATGGGCCTGCATCGGGACATGCGGGCGAGCGTCGATTGTGCCGACCGCGTCATCCGCGGACTGTTGGGGAAGATCGACTCGCATACGCTGGAACAGTTTGCCCTTGGCGTGGCGCTGGCCAGAAATCATCAGGTGGTGCCCTCGTTTGGCAGCTTCAGCATCTTCTCGACCTCCAGGACAAAGGCCTTTGCGCGCCGCAGGATGTTCGAGTTCTTCCAGCGCAATCATGCTGCCCCCTTCGACGTGCAGATGGCGGAAGCGAAGCGCCTGAGGCTGCGGCAGCCAATCGGCAAAATGGTGGTCGGCAGGCTGCTTGAGCTCAAGGCTGGGCCGGACCCGGATTTCAGCATGCTTGCCTGAGGCTCGTCTTCAGCGGCCGACAACCATGAGCCCGTCGCATGGCTGCCATGCGATTTGCCGGCTTCTGGAACAACGCATTCCGCTTGAATAGTAAGCACGCTTATTATATATGCCGCTCATGGTTTCAGACGGCATCGACAGACTGGGATTTTTGATCCACGACGTGCAGCGGCTCATGCGCAAGCGCTTCGAGGCGCGCGCCAGCGGGCTCGGCCTGTCGTCGGCACAGTGGCGGCTTCTCGTCCGCGTCGCCAAGGAGGCGGGCGTGGCCCAGGCGCGGCTCGCCGAGCTGCTCGAAATCGAGCCGATCAGCGTCTCGCGCCTGGTCGACCGCATGGAAGAGGGCGGCTGGATCGAACGCCGGCAGGATGCGACCGACCGGCGCGTGCGCATGATCTTCCCGACCGAGAAGGCAAACGCGGCCTATGCCGACGTCAAGAGCCTTGCCGGCGAAGTCTACGAGGAATCGTTGACCGGCGTATCGGCGGAAGAACGCCGCGTCCTGATCCGGGTGCTCGACACCATCGTGCAGAATCTGACGGACGGCGAGACGTCGTCCCTGGAAAAGATCAAGAATACGGAAGGCGCAACGGCATGAACGCGCAGGCCAAGAAAATAGACGACAACGTCACCGAGCTTGAAATGGAAGCGCCGGCGCAGCCGGCGGCAACTCCAGTCGCTGTGGCGCCTGTGCCCCAGCCGGCACCCGCGCCGAAGAAGAAGCGCCGTACCGGCCGCTTCCTTTTGATGGTCGCCCTGCCGCTGGCCCTGCTCGCCGGTGGCGCTTATGTCTGGGTGACGGGCGGGCGCTACCAGGAGACCGAGAACGCCAATTTGCAGCAGGCGAGGATTTCGATCGCCTCGGATACGGCCGGCCGCATCGTCCAGGTCGGCATTGCCGACAATCAGATGGTCAAGGCGGGGGATTTTCTCTTCGTCATCGACCCCGAGCCTTACAGAATTTCGCTGGCCCAGGCCGACGCAGCGGTTGCCGCCGCGCGTCTCAATGTCGAGCAGCTGCGCGCCGCCTACAGCCAGGCCATGGCGCAGGAAAGGTCGGCCAGCAGCGAGGTCGACTACGCGCAGTCGCAATATGACCGCGCCGCCGATCTCGCCCAGAAAGGCATCAACGCCAAGTCGTCGCTGGATCAGGCCCGCAACGACCTCGACAAGGCCAAGCAGCAGCTTGCCGTGGCGCAGCAAGGCATCGTCAGCGCCAAGGCGGCGCTTGGCGGCAACCCGGACATCGAGACCGACAAGCATCCGACGGTGATGTCGGCTTTAGCCGCGCGCGACAAGGCCGCTTACGACCTCGCGCAGACCACGGTGAAGGCGCCGGCCAACGGCGTCGTCTACCAGGCCTCGTCCTTCAAGGTCGGCCAGTATGTCTCCGTCGGCACGCCGCTCTTCGCGCTGGTCGAGACCGGCGACATCTGGATCGACGCCAACTTCAAGGAGACCCAGCTCACCAACATGAAGCCGGGCCAGAAGGCCGAGATCGTTGTCGACACCTATCCGGGCAAGACCTTCGAGGCGACGGTCAAGGCGATCGGCGCAGGCACCGGGGCCGAGTTCTCGCTGCTGCCCGCCCAGAACGCCACTGGCAACTGGGTCAAGGTCACCCAGCGCATCCCCGTGCGCCTTGAGCTGACCGATCCTGACGCCAAGATGGCGCTTCGTACCGGCATGAGCGCGACGGTCACCGTCGACACCGGCGTGGCGCGCGGCCTGCCGTCGATCTTCGGTCACGCGACGGCCGGCGAGAACGCTGAGTAGTCGAAGCAATTCCAGGAAAAGCGTGAAGCGGTTTTCCGTCCGGAATTGCGGGGAAAAACAGAGTTGGAGCAGGGGATTGGTCTGATGGGAGGAGTGGGAAAGCTGAGCGTTTGAAGGCGGTCGCGTCGCGGCTCGATCCAAGCTGAAGCTTTCGGCACGGACCCATCGGTTCTCAGGTTTCCGGGCGGCAGGCATCCGCTCAAGTAGAGACTTTCGGTCGATGTAACCCCCACATCGATAGTCGCGTCCCACCGCGATGAGGGTCTCTCAACGGAAGGCCTTGCCGCCCGGAAACCCAATGTACACGTTTTTGTTACCTGCTGGAATTTCGTCACCATGAGCACGCCCGAACCCTTCAAGGAAGTGCCGCATCGCGGCCTGATCACGGTCGCGCTGATGCTGGCGACGATCATGCAGGCGCTCGACACCACGATCGCCAATGTTGCGCTGCCGACCATGACCGGCGACCTCGGCGCCTCGCCCGACAACATCAACTGGGTGCTGACCTCCTATATCGTGGCCGCGGCGATCATGACGCCGGTCACCGGCTGGCTTGCCGATCGCCTCGGCCGCAAGGAACTGTTCCTAGCCTCCGTCGTCGGCTTCACCATTTTCTCCATGCTTTGCGGCCTCGCCTGGAGCCTCGAGACGATGGTGCTCTTCCGCCTGCTGCAAGGTGTGTTCGGCGCCGCGATCGTGCCGCTGTCGCAGACCTTCCTGCTGGACATCAATCCCAGGGAACGCCACGGCCAGGCGATGGCCATCTGGGGCGCCGGCATCATGCTGGGGCCGATCCTGGGCCCGACGCTCGGCGGCTGGCTGACCGAGAACTTCAATTGGCGCTGGGTGTTCTTCATCAACCTGCCGGTCGGCATCCTCGCCTTCATCGGCATGGCCGCCTACCTGCCGAGCATCGCAAAACGCACACGCAGCTTCGATTTCTTCGGCTTCGCCATGCTCTCGCTCGGCGTCGGCGCGCTGCAGCTTCTGCTCGATCGCGGCGGTGAAGTCGACTGGTTCTCCTCGAGCGAGATCTGGATCGAGCTCGGCCTGTCGATCACCGGTTTCTGGGTGTTCATCATCCATACGGTGACGTCCGAACATCCCTTCATCGATCCAAAGATCTTCCTCGACCGCAATTTCGTGACCGGGCTGGGCTTCATCTTCGTCATGGGCGTGCTGATCCTGGCCTCGATGTCGCTGCTGCCGCCCATGCTCGCCAACATCTTCGGCTACCCGACCGTGACCATCGGTGTCGTGCTGGGGCCGCGCGGCGTCGGCACGATGATCTCGATGCTGTTCGTCGGCCGCATCATGCACCGGATCGACGCGCGTATCCTGGTCGCCATCGGCTTCCTGCTCACCGCGCAGTCGCTCTACACCATGGCGAGCTTCACGCCGCAGATGGACAACTGGCTGATCATCTCTTCGGGCGTCATCCAGGGTCTGGGCATGGGCATGGTGTTCGTGCCGCTGTCGACGGTCGCCTTCGCCACGCTCGACGCGCGCTACCGCACCGACGCCACCTCGCTGTTCAGCCTGGTGCGCAATCTGGGTTCCTCGATCGGCGTGTCGGTGGTTGCGGCCCTCATGGTGCAGAACACGCAGATCAACCACAGCGAGCTCGGAGCCTTCATCAACCCGTACAACCCCAATCTGTGGGCTGCCTCGCCGGCGGCCGCAGGCGGCGACCCCGCCGCGCTTTCGCAGGTCGACAGGCTGGTGAACGTCCAGTCGATGATGATCTCCTACATCAACGACTTCAAAATCCTGATGGTGATGACGCTGATTGCCGTTCCGTTCGTGGTCCTGCTGCGCAAACCCAAGGCGGCGCCGGCCGGCGGTGCGCCGGCAGCGCATATGGATTGATTTTCATCGCGACGCATCTGCGACGCGTAATCTCCCCCTTGAGGGGGAGATGGCCGGCAGGCCAGAGGGGGTCGGTCCGACTGGGCTCGGCTTGCTTGTGCAGATGGAGGTTGGCGTTCTATGCGCGGCGACCCCTCTGTCGCCTTCGGCGACATCTCCCCCGCAAGGGGGGAGATTTGGCGCGGCGTTACCTGCCCAGCACCAGCGCCCAGTAGCGCAGGCTGGGATCGCGGCCGTCGCGCACATAGGCCAACCCGAATCGGCTGAAGTCCGGATCGAGCATGTTGCGCCGGTGGCCGTCCGAATGCATCCAGATGTCGAACAGCTTTCGCTGGTCGAAGCGGCCCTCGGCGATGTTCTCGCCTGCGGCGCCGCGCACCCCGTTGCCCTTCATGCGCGAGGCGAAATCCTTGCCCCAGCCGGTCGTGTGGCTCATGCGGGCGCGCGAGGCCATGTAGCCGGCCTGCTGGAGCGCTGCCTGTTCGAGCTGTGTATCCGGAACCAGTGCCGGCAGCCCGGCCGATGTGCGGATCGTGCTCAACGTGGTGGTGGCGGAGGACGATACGCCGGCCCGTCCACCGGTCGGCAGCGAGACGCTGCCGCAGGCGGCAATGCCGCCAAGCGCCGCAAGGCCGATGGCCTTGAGCCCAATGGCCTTGAGCAATGTGCGTCTGTCTGGATTGAGGGATTCGGTGGTCAGGCTGGTCATTCGGCCTCTGATACCGGCGATCATGGCTTTTGCCGGGCAGGCGGTGAAAATCGCGTAAAGCGGCGACATTGCCCGGAAGATCGGCTATGATCGCAGCGTTTCTTGAAAGTGGCAGCCACGGAGCGGCCACCCAGGCGGTGACCGCCCCCGAGCAATACGGAGGACGGTTATGGCCGGTTTTCATGTCATGGCGGACGCGCGAGGGATGCATGTGCAGCCCACGGTGCGCCACATCACCACGTCTGATCTGTGGGATGCGTTGCGGCTCGGCGCCGAGGATTTCTGGGCCAAGCCTTCGCACTACGTGTTCCTGTGCCTGATCTATCCGATCGTCGGCCTGATCCTGACGCAGTGGTCGTCGGGCTCCAACGCCATCCAGCTCGTCTATCCGCTGATGTCGGGCTTCGCGCTGATCGGACCCTTCGCGGCGATCGGCCTCTATGAGATCAGCCGCCGGCGCGAGCTCGGCATGAGCAGCCGCTGGCACCATGCGCTCGACGTGCGCCATTCGCCCGCGCTGCCCTCGATCGCGGTGATCGGCGTCCTGCTTTTCGCCCTGTTCCTTCTGTGGCTGTTCACCGCGCAATCGATCTACACCGGCCTGTTCGGCGCCGGGCCGCCCGCTTCCGTCGGCACCTTCCTGCGCGACGTGCTGACGACCGGCAGGGGCTGGACGCTGATCCTGCTTGGCAATGCTGCCGGCTTCGTCTTCGCGGTCATTGTGCTTGCCACGACCGTGATTGCCTTCCCGCTGCTGCTCGACCGCGACGTCGGCGCCGTCTCGGCGATCGAGACCTCGGCGCGCGCGGTGATGGCAAATCCGCTGCAAATGGCGCTCTGGGGCCTGACGGTCGCCGTGCTTCTGGTGATCGGCTCGATCCCGCTGTTTGCCGGCCTTGCCGTCGTCATGCCGATCCTCGGCCACGCGACCTGGCATCTCTATCGCAAGGTGGTCGAGCCGGAGCAGATCCGGCCGGTACGTCGGCCGATGTAGGGGCCTCGCCAGCTACCTTTGCGCCTCGGTCGCCATCTTCAGGGCGAGCGCGGTCAGCACGGTGCCCATCATCCAGCGCTGGACGACCAGCCAGAACGGCCGTCCGGCAAGGAAGGTGGCGATCGAGCCTGCCGTCACCGCGATGATGGCGTTGACGGTGAGGCTGATCGAGATCTGCGTCACGCCCAGCACCAGAAGCTGCGATAGCACGTGACCCTTGGCCGGGTTGATGAACTGTGGCAGCAGCGAGAGATAGAGCACCGCCACTTTCGGGTTGAGCAGGTTGGTCATCAGGCCCATGACGAACAGCTTGCGCGGCCTGTCCTTCGGCAGCTCGCGGACCTGGAACGGCGAGCGGCCGCCTGGCCTCAGCGCCTGCCAGGCAAGCCACAGCAGGTAAAGCGCGCCGACGATGCGCAGCGCGTCGTAGGCGTAAGGCACGGCGAAGATGAGCGCGGTGATGCCGAACGCCGCCGACAGCACATAGAACAGGAAGCCCAGCGCCACGCCGCCCAGCGAGATCAGCCCGGCCTTCGGCCCTTGCGACAGCGAGCGCGAGATCAGGTAGATCATGTTCGGCCCAGGCGTCAGCACCATGCCGAGGCAGATCAGCGCGAAGGTCAGATGATTGGCGGCGTCGGGCATCGGGGTTCTCCGTTCGCGGTACACTCATCACGTGCGTTCGCCGACCGCAAGAGCATGATTGCGAGAGCTTTTGCGCCAGCGTTGAAAATTGGCGAAAGTGGCAGAGTTGCCGATCTCCCCCTTGCGGGGGGAGATGCCCGGCAGGGCAGAGGGGGCTGTCCCGCCAGCCTCTCAGCACTTAATTCTCCGATTCCGCCAACGCTTCGTCATCCTCGGGCTTGACCCGAGGATCCATGCCGTGACGTTAAAGCCTTGAAAACGTTGCAGAATTCTGCACAGCTGCCCCCTGGTCAATGTCACGGCATGGATCCTAGGGTCTACGCGCGTCGCTTCGCTCCTTGCTCCGCCCTAGGATGACGAATGCGACAGGCCGCGTTCCTTCGCACCCCCCTCTGGCCTGCCGGCCATCTCCCCCTCAAGGGGGGAGATTGGCAGCTTCCGCGCCGGCGTTACATCCGTGCTACCCCACCACCCGCAAATTCGACAGCTCGTTCGCAATCTCTTTAAAGTTGTCCGAGAGCGTCGCGCCGGTCGCGTTCCAGAATAGCTTGGCGGGCTTGCTGGGGTCGGCCGGGTCCTTGCGGAAGCGGGAGTCCGACGAGCAGGTCTTCAGCGCCTCCATCGCCTTCTTGTCGCCGGCGTCGGTCGAAGACATGTCGAGCGCAACCGTCATCACCATGATGTTGGCCGCCTTGGCGTTGTCGCAGAGCTTGGCCATCTGCTCGTTGAGGGCGCTGGTGTAGTTGCTCGAGGTATAATTGAACTGGCCGATATCGCTCGATGTGCCGCCGAACAGGCGGGTAACCGAAGTGCGGTTATAGCCGACGCCGGTATAGCCGTAGGCGGCATAGGTCGACTTGTTGCCGGCAGGGTCCGGATTGACCGTCGAATAGGTGTTCTCGCCGTCGGTAAGCACGATGACGACCTTGTCGTTGCCGCGCTCGGTCTCCGGCCGTCCTTCGGTGAACGGTGCCGCGCTGGAGACGGTGCGCCAGCCCCAGGCCATGCCTTCCGGCACATTGGTGTTGCCGTTGGGAACCATCAGGTCGATCGCAGCCTTGACGGCTGCGAGCCCGTCGGCATTGGCGACGTCGGTGAGCGGCGTGATCGGCGTGGTGGTGCAGCTGTAGTTCGGGCCGGCGCCCGCGCCCAGCACCGGGGCATTCATCGGCCGCGGCTGGAAATACTTGGCCATATTGGACTGCCGCGTCGGCCCGTCAGGGCTCGACGGGTCGTCGTTCCACCAACTGTTGGCGGCGCCGTAGGTCGCCGGCTTCGGCTCGTCCGGATCCTGCGTCACTTTCCAATGATCGCCGGGCTCGTCTGGCGCAAACATCGGCACGAACATGGTGGCGGGGTCGCCGACGCCGATGCCGGTGTTGTTGGGGCCGCCCGATGCCGGCGTGTCGTCGACATTGTAGGGATAAGGCCGCACCTCGACGCAACCCTGCCAGCTTGCGAACGGGCCGTAGGTGTCGTTGTAGTCGTATTCGTTGTGGCTGCGCTCGCAGGTGTTGTTGGAACGGTATTCGTCGCAGACGACACGCTTGCTGCCGACGATGCGCTCATGGCTGGTGACGACCTTCATGTCCCGGTAGAGCGAGAGGCGGCTCAGCGCCTGGCCTTCCTCCGTGCCCCAGCCGGTGCCTTTCTTGTACCAGATGCCGTTGATCTTCTCGGCGTATTTGTCAGCGGCGTGGAGCGTCGACCAGTCGAAATTCTCGTTGGCGATCGGCGACAGCCCGTAGACGTCCATCCAGGAGGCGTTGTCGTTGTCCGGCCCGACATTGACCGAGGCGGCGAAGGGCACGAGGCTGAACTGGACCGGCTTGTCGATCTGCTTGATCTGCGCCGCCTGCTGGGCCAGCGTGTCGACGAGCTGCTTGGCGGCCTGCTTGAGCAGGTCGATGCGCTTCTGCCCTGTGCCGGACCCCTTCGTCGACATCGAGCCCGAATTGTCGAGCACCATCGCCACTTCCAGCGTGTTCTTCAGCCGCACCTGCGAGCACGGCCCGAGCGTGATCGGCTTGTTCGCGTCACCTTCGGACGCGCCGTTGAGCAGAGCCGCCGCCGGGTAGAAATAGGGGTGGTAGTTGAGCGTCGCGCACATGCTCACCAGGCCGCCGCCGGCCTGGCTGCTGGGCAGCGTGACGTCGAGCGAGATCGTCGTCGGGTCGATGTTGTTGAGGTTGGCGTTGAAGAAGCCGACCGCATAGGCCCTGATCTGGTCGTCGGTCGCGCCTTCCGCCAAGCGCCTCGCGGCGGCGAAGTTGGCCGCGTCGAGCGCATTCAGCACCATCTGCTTTTGCCGGTTGAGCTCGGTGAAATCGACGGCGATCGCCAGGGCGCCCATCAGCGGCACCATGGCAATCGCCGTCACGAGGGCATAATTGCCGCGCCGGTCGCGGCGAAATCGACGCCAGAATTCGCGCATCTGTGGTAAGCGGCCCTGCATGCGACTACTGCGTCATCACCGTCTCGGACGGCCTCTGGTTGAAGGCGCACTTGCCGGTCACGGTGTAGAAGAAGTCGGCATTGGAAACCGGCGCCGGCACCGCATTGCCGCCGTCTTCCCAGGCCTGATAGCTGGTCTCGCCGCAAGGCACGGCGGTGAAGATGTCGACCTTCTCTCCGGTCTCGACCTCGGGCATATCGGTCTGGCTGGCGCCGATATAGAGCCGGTTCGAGGTTGTGGGATCGTTCGACACCAGCACCTTCGGATTGCCGGAGGGTACATCCATCTGCAGATAGAGCTGGTCCATCTGGCTGACGTCGATGGAGGCGCCGGCGCCGTTGGCCGGGTAGGTGGTGGTCGCGCAGGTCGTGAGGAAGTAGATCGTCTTGTTGCCGTTGTTTTTATCCTTGGTGGTGCCGAGGATCGCGTCGGCCGGCGGATTGCTGAAGGGGCCGGTTGAGCCCGTCGTCGTGCAGGTCTGCTGCTGGACCTGCGTCTGCGTGGTTCCATTCACCGTGTAGACAGTGCTGGTTCCGTAGCCCTTCGGCTCGGTCACGGTGTAGTTCTTATTGTGGTCCGTATAGGTGTATTTATAGGGGATGTAGTTGTAATCGATCTTCATGAGGCTCTGGCCGTTGGTTTGGGCGAACTTGGTGCCGTAGAGCGTCATCGTCTTGTTCCAGTAGCCCGACACTTTCGACACCTTGAAATCGGCCTGCACCAGCGCCGGCGTTTTGTTCACCGCCGAGGCCACGCCGACATTGACCGTGTTGATCCTGGCGATCCCCATGAAATCGGTCGGCATCGGATAGGCCGCCGTGGCTTTGAAGCTCGCCGTGCCGTCGGCGGCGACGTCGACTGCGGTGAGCGTCGCCGTGCCCTGTCCGCTATTGGCGACATAGGCCTGCTGCAGCGCTACCTCGCGGTCGGCCTTCGTGGTCGTCGTCGGCATGGTGGTGATCGACAGCACCGCGGCGTCCAGCGCGTTCTGCATGTTGCTCCTGGTCGTCACCGCCGAGGTGTAGTCGACGGAAAAGCCGACCGCGACCAGCAGCGACAGCATCACCATGACAACGACAGGCATGAAGGAGCCGTCGCTGCAGCGAAGGAATCGACCGATCGTGTCAATGGCGGCCGCCGGGACATAATTGTCCCGCCTTTCGCGAAGAAATCCGCGGATCATTGCGCTTAGCCCCCGCCAAAGACCCAATTGATGTACGACCATGGTCGTATTTGATCTGCAACCATGGTCATAAATCCTTAAATTTCAGCTTGAGCGAAACGATCAACAACGCGCAGCCTTTTTGACCGCGCGTTAACCCTTTGCTTTCGGGCGGGCGATATCGGGGCTCGCCCCGCGGGCGATGGCGAAAGCTGATGACAGGATGGAGCGCTTCGGTTATGCGGGACCGGCCGTGGCGGCCTCCGAACTGAAAGGATGGCTGTCGCGGCCTTGCCAGGGATCAGATCAGGAAAACGGCATGGCGGATTCGCCGGACATCATAGCTTCGCTCGCCGATCTATCAGGAAACTACACGGCCATCCTGTGCGACGTATGGGGCGTGGTGCACAATGGCGAATGGCACTTTTCCGTCGCCGCGGAGGCGCTGGCCCGGGCGCGCGCGGCAAAAGTGCCGGTGGTGCTGATCACCAACTCGCCGCGCCGCAGCGCCGACGTCGTTGCGCAGATGAACGCGATCGGCGTTCCGGCCGATGCCTATGACCGTGTCGTCACTTCCGGCGACGTCACCCGCGACCTGATCGCCGAGGGTCCGAGGAAGATTTTCCACATCGGCCCGGAGCGCGACTTCACCCTTTATGACGGCCTCGACGTCGAGCTCGTCGAGGAGTTCGAAGCTTCAGGCGTCGTCTGCACCGGACTTTATGACGACGAGGTGGAGAAGCCGGCCGACTATGCGGAACTGCTGCAGCGCCTGCGCGCCCGCAACCTGCCTTTCATCTGCGCCAATCCAGATATCCTGGTCGAGCGCGGCGAGCGGACCATCTGGTGCGCCGGTGCGCTGGCGCGCGACTATGCGCAGCTCGGCGGCCGCACGCTGGTCGCCGGCAAGCCTTTCGCGCCGATCTACAACCTCGCCATGAAGGAGGTCGCAGGCCTGCTCGGCCACGCTGTCGAGCGCCCGGCTGTGCTCGCCATCGGCGACGGCATGATGACCGACGTCAAGGGCGCCGCCGACAACGGCTTCGACGTGCTCTACGTTTCGGGCGGTATCCATGCGCGCGACTATGGCGACCCGCTGCGGCCCGATCCCGAAAGGCTGGCAGGCTTCCTCGCAACGCACGGCTATCGGCCGGTCGCCGTCATTCCGCGGCTGCAATAGGCGGGAAGCCGGGCCATGACGGGTGCCTCTGACATGACGCAAGCTTTCGAACGCATTTCGGCGGTCGCGCCGTTGCCGGCGCATCTGCGCGGCGGCGTCGTGGCGATCGGCAATTTCGACGGCGTCCACCGCGGTCACCTCTCGGTGCTGGAGCGGGCGCTGGCCGAGGCCGCCCGCCGCGGCGTGCCGGCCCTGGTGCTCACCTTCGAGCCGCACCCGCGCAAGGTGTTCAGGCCGGAGGTACCGCTTTTCGTGCTGACGCCGCCGCCGATGAAGGCGCGGCTCCTGGCCAGGCTCGGCTTCGCCGCCCTGGTCGAGCAGCCGTTCACGCGCGACTTCGCCGCGCTCTCGGCCGATGCGTTCGTGACTGACGTGCTGGAGCACAAGCTCGGCATCTCCCACGCCGTCACCGGCTTCGACTTCCATTTCGGCAAGGACCGCCAGGGCGGCCCGGCCTTCCTGATGGCGGCCGGCGAGCGCCACGGTTTTGGCGTCACCCTGGTCGACGCCTTCCGCGACGAGGGCGCCGAGGTGGTTTCGTCGAGCCGCATCCGCGCTTTGCTTTGCGAAGGCGAGGTGGCGGAGGCCGCCGGCCTGCTCGGCTATCGCTTCACCGTCGAGAGCGAGGTGATCGGGGGGCAGCAGCTCGGCCGCACGCTCGGCTTCCCGACCGCCAATATGAGGCTTTCGCCGGAAGCCACTCTGAAGGAAGGCATTTACGCCGTCCGCTTCCGCCGCGCCGACGGCACGCTGCATGACGGCGTCGCCAGCTTCGGCCGCCGCCCGACCATCGACGACAATGGCGCGCCGCTGCTCGAAACCTATGTCTTCGACTTCTCCGGCGATCTCTACGGCGAGACCTGCGAGGTGTCGTTCTTCGGCTATCTGCGCCCCGAGCTGAAGTTCGACGGGCTCGACGCGCTGGTGGTGCAGATGAAGCGCGACGAGGCCGAGGCGAGGGCGCTGCTCGCCGGTGTGCGCCCGCTCTCGGAGCTGGACGCCGCGATCTGTTTTTGATCGGCTGGGGACCCCGGCTACCGCTTCAACGCCAACCCGATGGCGATAAAGCTCCAGCCCTGGAAGATCAGGTCGATGGCCAGGAACATGCCGAGCACCCACAGGCTGTTGACCGGCCAGCCCATGGCGATGATCAGGCCAAGCAGGATGGTGATGACGGCGGCCGCGAGCAGCCATCCCCAGCCTTGCTCAGGGCGGTGATTGTAGGCGACCCAGGCCCTCAGCAGCCCGGAAGCGACAAGCGCGATCGCCAGCAGCAGGGTGAGCACCGCCGAGGCAAGCAGCGGATTGTCGAAGGCGAAGAAGCCGGCCACGGCGTAGAGCAGGCCGCTAAGCAGCCAGTAGAAGAAGCGTCCCCAGGTTTTCACGCCGAAAGCATGGATGATCTCGATGACGCCGGCCATCAGCATCAGCCAGCCGACGACATAGACCGAGGCGACGGTGGCGATGAACAGATTGCCGAAAGCGATGCCGCCGAAAATCAACAGCAGCACGCCGAGCGCCACGAACCATCCCCATTTGTCGCGCGTTCGTCCGATCGCGTCTTTCAGGGCATCGCCTTGCAAGCTCATGATCCATCTCCCTCCGGATTTGGCCGCGCATCCTGCGGTTGAAGGAGGGTAATCCCAATGGCATAGCCCGTCCAGCGCGGTGGCTATTGCAAAGACATGCCGAAGCTGGTGTCATCCCATTTTGCGCTAGGGAGGTATGGCGATGAAGCGATCCTCTGGGCTCGCCCTGTTTTCCTCTGCTCTCGCTCTGTGCGCTGCCGCTTCGGCTCCGGCGCTTGCGGCGCAGCCCGGCGATCCGCCGGACGGCATCGCCAAGATAGAAACGGTGGTCGTCATCTTCGCGGAGAACCGCGCCTTCGACAATCTCTATGGCCATTTTCCCGGCGCCGAGGGCATCGACAAGGCGAGCCAGGAAAGCCTTGAGCAGCGTGACCGTGACGGTTCGGTGCTGTCCGAACTGCCGCCGGTCTGGGACGGGCTTACGGGCAAGGGCGTGACGCCGCCGGTGACGCAAGCGATGACCGAGCACCTTCCGAACGAGCCGTTCACCGTGAATGACGCGAAGGGGTTCAATGTTCCGCTCACCGTCGTAACGCACGATCTGTGGCACCGCTATTACCAGAACCAGATGCAGATCAACGGCGGCAAGAACGACATGTTCGTCGCCTGGGCCGATTCAGGCGCCATGCCGATGAGCAATTGGGACGCCTCCAAGACCGACATGTGGGCGGTCGCTCAGAAATATGTGCTGGCCGACCATTTCTTCATGGGCGCCTTCGGCGGCTCTTTCTTCAACCACCAGTGGCTGATCTGCGCCTGCGCGCCTTATTATGCTGATGCCGACAAGAACCCGGCCAAGCCTTCGATCTCGGTGACGGACGATAGCGGCACTGCGCTGAAGGTCGCCGACAACTCGCCGAAATCGGCGCGCGACGGCATCCCGAAATTCGTCTCCGACGGCAATCTGACGCCCGACTTCTACGTGGTGAACACGATGCAGCCGCCTTACCAGCCGAGCGGCAACAATCCGGCGCCCGGCGGCGATCCGCGCATGGCGGATGCGGCCAAGCCGACGACGCTGCCGCCGCAGACGGAGCCGACCATCGGCGACATGCTCAGTCTCAAGCACGTCAGTTGGGCGTGGTATTCGGGCGCCTGGCAATACACGCTCGATCACGGCAACCACACACCGACACCGAATTTCCAGTACCATCACCAGCCGTTCAACTACTACGCCAACTATGCGCCGGGCACCGAAGCCAGGCGCGAGCATCTGCGCGACGCCGGGCTCGGCGGCGTGAGCTTCATCCAGGCCATCGACGATGGCGGCCTGCCGCAGGTCTCCTTCTACAAGCCGCAGGGCAATCTCAACGAGCATTCCGGCTATGCCGACATCCAGGCCGGCGACCGCCATATCGCGGATGTCATCGCCCATCTGGAGAAGAGCCCGCAATGGCCGCATATGCTGGTCGTCGTCACCTATGACGAGAATGGCGGCATCTGGGATCACGTCGCTCCGCCCAAGGGCGACCGCTGGGGGCCGGGCACGCGCATCCCCGCGATCATCGTTTCGCCTTTTGCCAAGCGCGGCTATGTCGACCATGCGCCCTACGACACGACGTCGATCCTGCGCTTCATCACCGAGCGCTTCGAACTGCCGGTGCTGCATGGCATCGTGGTCCGCGACAAGGCCGTGGCCGCGCATGGCGAGCCGCCGCTCGGCGATCTTACCGGCGGGCTCGACCTCAATTGAGGGCGCGTAAGACGAAGATGGACGTCGACAGGATCGTCGCCCTGGTCACCGCTGCCGGCATCGAGCTCACCGATCGCCGCCGTAGCGCCAAAGGCGACGGTTGGTCGCTCAGCTTCGCCAACGGTGCGACGGTGGAGGTGGGCGACGACGGATCGGTCCGTGTTACGGGCAAGGGCGCCAAGGCTGTGGCGAAGCTTCTGGACCTGCCGACAGCGCCGCGCGGCAGCCGATCCGCGCGAGCGATTAGCCTACGAGACGACCGCTCTTGACCCGGAACTGACGTCCATCTTCCGATGCCGGACCTTCGTCGCCCCGCTCAACGCCAGAAGCGCCTGGTACTGACAAAGGCGTCGTGTGCTTCCGCGGCGTCCTTGAGAAGCTTGGACTTGTCCTCGGCGCTGAAAAGATCTTTCGCACCCGCCACGTCCGATAGCTCCAGCGCTGCCAACATATCGGGCGCGGTGGCGATATCGTTGAGGCTGCCGAGATGATCCTGGAGGCCCTTCATCGCCTCGATGAACCGTCGGTGGCGTTTGGCTTCCGCCTTGCTGTTGTAAAGCGGCTCGAAGAACTCGGCCGCGTAGCGCAGTTTCTTTGCGGCGATTCGCACTTTATGGCGGGTCTCGTCATCGGCATCGATGAGATCGTTGCCGCCCTTCGCCACCTTTTTCCAAAATTTGTCGAATACACCTGAGGCCAAATTCCTCGACGACTGCTCGTGCAACTTTTCGTCCGATTGGGTTCGCCAGTCCCCGATGGAAATCCACTCGGTGGCATCGATCATCAAGGAGCGAGCGCGCACCGAGGAGAGCGATGCTTCGACCGCAGCGTAGGCGTCGTCGCGCGCGTCTTGAAGACGGCTTGAAAGGGCCTCGCTCGAAGCTCGACCGATCATCACGTCGATATTGCGTGCCTCGCCAAGCTCCGAGGCGAGCCATTTCAATTCTTCTCGTAAGTGGTCGAAACGGCTGTCGTCGAATAGCGACTTGCAGATCGAGCATAGTGAGCGCAGCCGTCGCAGCGACACGCGAGCCTGGTGCAGGGCGTCGGCATCGCGAGACCAGCCGAGCGCCGTTTCATTGAGCCGAAACTGTTTGAGACAGGCCGCCGCGATGCGCGCGAAAGCTGTTGCCGCGCTCATCTCGGAAGTGAGCGGGGTCGCGGCGGATTTCACAGCACCGGGCGCCGAACTAAGCAGACGATAGCCGCGTTCCGCTTTGCTCAGCACGCCGAGATGCGCCGGCGTGATCAGGTCGACTTTGCGGGCGAGCGCAAACAGCGCTCTCGGTGAACCCGCCTTCTTTTCCAACTCGATCTCGCAGAGCGAAGCCTCGCGGTCGGCTGCAACGACCTTGCCAGCGTCCAGAGCGACTTCGACCGTCGCGTCGCCATCGATCACATTCCAACGATGCCGTTTGACATGAACCTCGAACAAGGGCGTGAGCTTTCGGCCATCCCCCGCAAGCAGGTCTCGGATCCGTGGATCGTCAAGTATCGGTGTGTCGCCGGCGACCGGTCGCTCCAATTCCTCGCGTGTGAACGATCCGGCCGCGGCGCCATCGCCCGCTTTGAGGGTTTGTATCCTTTCATTTCCCGATTGCCGAATGCGAAGCGATAGGCCGCGCTTGGACAGATCCCATCCGGTGGTATCGAAATAGATGGATCTCTGCTGAAGAATGGTGGGCGGGGATCCGAACGGATTTTTCTTTAGGAGCGACCGCGCACCCGATTGCGAAAGCTCGAGCTTCAGTTCCGTTTCCCGCATGATGTCCTCGGCGCCGCCTCGCCTCACGGCAATCGAAGGGGCCCACCTGCATGGTGCGTCATAAAGCTGTCACAAACAACCGCCCGCGCCTTGACCAACTGTGGCCGGACCTCAAGCCGGCACACGACAATGCACGAGCGGAACCGCACTTCCCGGTCCTCGTTCATCCGATGATGCAAGAGAAGGACACATAATGGCTATCAAAGAAAAAAAGAAGAAGGCGAGCCGCGTTGTGAAGGGGCAAGAGCTGGAGGTAGAGCACCTGAGGGAAATTGCCGACGTCACGCCGAAACAGGCGCGCGCCTTGCTGCGGAAGCACGGTGCCGACTGGACCAAGCTCAAAGACGAAGCCGAAGATTTGAAGAAGGAATGAACTGTCGGCACGGCTTCGCCATCTTCCGAGCGGCACCGGCCGGCGGGCTGGTTGACGCTATGGCGGCAAAGCGCCTTCGCCCTTATGAGACAGCTGACCCAGCCCCGGAACGCGCCGGCTGGTCTCCGATTGTAACGTGAATTCAGTTTCAGCTAACAGAGGCGCTCTGCTAAACTTACCATCGGGGCCAGGGACGGAGTTTCCCAATGGATGCAACCGAATTGCAGGCGATCAGCGACACCCTGATGCGGATTGTGACGCCAGATATGACGCCGAAAAAACTACTGAAGGCGGCAAGGAAGGAACACCCCGACGCGTCAAAGAAAGACATCGCCCGTGCGGCGTTCTTTTCGATTATCGCCAATGCCGACCAGGACCACGGAAAGGTCAAAAACCTACAGGCATTCGCCATCGCAGGCCGAGTGAGCGGTGACGCCTAGTGAGATGAGCCTTGCGTCTAAGGATTGCCGAGCACTCTGCAACTTTATTGCGGACGGGCTGAGAAACCTCGAAACCAGCGATATCACTCCGATGCAGTCGGGCGGACAAAAGCCGCCCGACCAAGTAGGCCGGCGCAACGCGCCCAGGGAGCAGGCACGCCCCTTCGGTCTTAGGCAATCAGGCAGCCTTACGTTCCTTCAAAGCCTCCTCAAAGACATCCTTGATCGGCTTGGACATGTCCTCGCTAGCTCTCATCATCGCAGCCTGGAGGCTTCTCGCCTGCTCGGCGGATTTTTCGATCTGCTTGCGAAGGAAAGCGGTCTGAAGTTCGATGCACTCGGACAGCGACTTCGCGGCAACCAGTGCCTCAAGGTGCGTGAAGCCGGCTTCGGCATTGTCTCTCAGAGCCGCAATCATCTTCAGGGACACCTCGTTGCCGGTGGTCTTGGCCATTTCCAAGGTCGACTCAAGAGCCTTTTGTGTCGTTTCGGCGTCCGAACTCAATTTAGAAAATGCCTGCTTCGACTGCTCAACGCCCTGGTCGACAACAGCGCGAACTTGCTCGGTAGCCTTGGACGGGTCGAAGACAGGGGATTCGACGTTTTCAATCGTTTCGGTCTTGTCCGGGATCTTGGCCATTTTTCCATCCTTTTTTTGCAGGGGCGGTCACAAAACAGAGCCGCCACCTTAATTTACGAAATCGTCGCAACGGATTTATGTAACCGACATGGATTTGCGCGCGACATCGAAGTCCCAGGCGGGGCTGAACGTCCGTCCGCTGGTGGTGCATTCCGGATGTCTCGAGTTTTGCGATGATGGCGAGAGATTGAATTAGCTGGGACTCAAACAGTCCAACCGGCGTCACCGATGTTACGGATTTTAAGTCAAAATTTACCGCACTGGCGCCATGGCTTGGGCACTGGCGGATGTTCCTGCCGGCCTGTTTCGCGTAAGGGGTGACGATGCGTATTGTCGGGACGATTCCGCTGCTTCTCGCCTCTGGCCTGATGGCCGTCTCCTCAGCCCGGGCGGGCGAGGGGAGCTGGATTTCGGGCGACTGGTATCTGACGCTCGGCGCCACCGGCCTGGTCGCCCCGAATTTCGAGGGCGGCAAGAAGTACATGCTGAGCGCCCAGCCCATCATCTCGCTTGGCAAGGTGGGACCGGAGGCGCGCTTTACCTCACGCAACGACAACATCTCGCTGGCGCTGATCGACGACGGCAGCGTGCGCGCCGGCCTCACCGGCAAGTTCCTGTTCTCGCGCGACAGCAAGGACGAGCTGGAAGGCCTCGACCCGGTGCGCTGGGGCGGCGAGGTCGGCGGCTTCTTCGAATTCTATCCGCTGGATTGGGTGCGGGCGCGTGCGGAGCTCAGGCACGGCATCCGCGCCCACAATGGCTTCGTCGCCGACATCGCCGCCGACGCCTTCTACGACGTCACGCCGACCGTCCGCATCTCCGGCGGCCCGCGCGTATCCTTCGCCTCGTCCGATTATTTCGACGCCTATTACGGCGTCAACGCCACGGAGGCCGCCGCGTCCGGTCTCAGCGAATACCATCCGGGCGGCGGGGTTAAGTCGACCGGTCTCGGCGGCGCGATCACCTGGAAGGTGACCGAGCCGATGACGGCGAGCGTCTTCACCGAATATTCGCGCCTGATGGGACCGGCGGCCGATTCCAGCCTGGTCAAGGAGCGCGGCGACCGCGACCAGTGGACCGTCGGCGTGTCGACCACCTATCGCTTCAATTTCTCGATGTAGGCCAACAAACCAGCGCTCTGCCTTGAAATCCGCGCTTTATTCCTGCCGCGCCATCCGCTAAAAGCCACGCCATGACGAGCTTTTCGCGCCTTTTCGCGATCGCGATACGAATTACGGGCCCGGTGTTCCGGGCGGTCTGAACGCCGCCGGAGCCGCCGGGACTTTTGCGCGCGCCCCTCGCGCTTTTTCAAGAAAATGCTAGTTCAACGCCTGGGGCTTCCGCCGCCGGGCAATGCAGATGGCAGATCAATGACCGACACCGTTGAAACGATCGACTATTCCAAAACGCTTTACCTGCCGCGGACGGATTTCCCGATGCGCGCGGGCTTGCCCGAGAAGGAACCGGTGCTGGTCAAGCGCTGGCAGGACATGGACCTGTACCGCAAGCTGCGCGAAGAGGCCGCCGGGCGCGAGAAATTCGTGTTGCATGATGGCCCGCCCTACGCCAACGGCAACATCCATATCGGCCATGCGCTGAACAAGATCCTCAAGGACGTCATCAACCGCTCCTTCCAGATGCGCGGCTACGACGCCAATTACGTGCCGGGCTGGGACTGCCACGGCCTGCCGATCGAATGGAAGATCGAGGAGCAGTATCGCGCCAAGGGCAAGAACAAGGACGAGGTGCCGGTCAACGAGTTCCGCAGGGAATGCCGCGACTTCGCCGCGCACTGGATCAAGGTGCAGGGCGGCGAGTTCCAGCGGCTCGGCGTCATCGGCGATTTCGACAATCCCTATACGACCATGGCCTACCACGCCGAGGCGCGCATCGCCGGCGAGCTGTTAAAATTCGCCATGTCGGGCCAGCTCTATCGCGGCTCGAAGCCGGTGATGTGGAGCGTGGTCGAGCGCACTGCGCTCGCCGAGGCCGAGGTCGAGTACCAGGACTATGAGAGCGACACGATCTGGGTAAAGTTCCCGGTCGCGAGCCTTGCGCGCCCGGTGGACGGCGGCGAGGGCGGGCAGGCTGCGGCGTTGTCCGAGGCCTCGCTCGACCTGCTCGAAGCCCATGTCGTCATCTGGACGACGACGCCCTGGACGCTGCCCGGCAACCGGGCCGTCAGCTATTCGCCGCGCGTCGCCTACGGCCTCTATGAGGTGACCGCGGCCGAGAACGCTTTCGGTCCGCAGCCCGGCGAGAAGCTGATCTTCGCCGACGCGCTGGCCGAGGACGCCGCGGCCAAGGCCAAGGTCACCTTGAACCGCCTTCACAGCGTTTCGGCAGAACAGCTTGCAAGCCTTACGCTTTCGCATCCGTTCAGGGGGTTGGCCGATGGCTATCAGTTCCCCGTGCCGATGATCGCAGGTGAGCATGTCACCGACGATGCCGGCACCGGCTTCGTGCACACCGCACCCAGCCACGGCCGCGAGGACTTCGACGCCTGGATGGACGCTGTGGCGGAACTGCTGAAGCGCGGTGTCGACACCGCTATCCCATTCCCGGTCGACGATGCCGGCTTCTTTACCAAGGATGCGCCCGGCTTCGGCCCGGACCGCGAAGGCGGCGCCGCGCGCGTCATCGACGACAACGGCAAGAAGGGCAACGCCAACCAGGCGGTGATCGAGGAACTGATCAAGCGCAACGCGCTCTTCGCGCGCGGCCGGCTGAAGCACAGCTATCCGCATTCCTGGCGCTCGAAGAAGCCGGTCATCTTCCGCAACACGCCGCAATGGTTCGTTTACATGGACACGGACTTCGGCGACGGCACGACGCTGCGCAGCCGCGCGCTGAAGGCGATCGACGACACCCGCTTCGTGCCGGCGGCCGGCCAGAACCGCATCCGCGCCATGATCGAGGAAAGGCCGGACTGGGTGCTGTCGCGCCAGCGCGCCTGGGGCGTGCCGATCGCCGTATTCGCCGATGTCGACGGCAATGTGCTGAGGGACGAGGCAGTCAACCAGCGCATCATGGACGCCTTCGAGAAGGAGGGCGCCGACGCCTGGTTCGCGCCGGGCGCCAAGGAGCGCTTCCTCGGCAACCACGACGCTACGAAATGGCACCAGGTGATGGACATCCTCGACGTCTGGTTCGATTCCGGCTCGACGCATGTCTTCACGCTGGAGGACCGTCCCGATCTCAAATGGCCGGCCGACGTCTATCTCGAAGGTTCCGACCAACATCGCGGCTGGTTCCATTCCTCGCTGCTCGAAAGCTGCGGCACCAGGGGCAGGGCGCCTTACGACACGGTCATCACCCATGGCTTCACCATGGATGAGGAGGGTCGCAAGATGTCGAAGTCGCTCGGCAACACCGTCGTGCCGCAGGACGTGATCAAACAGTCCGGCGCCGATATCCTCAGGCTCTGGGTGGTGACGACCGATTATTGGGAAGACCAGCGGCTCGGCAAGAACGTGCTGCAGACCAATATCGACGCCTACCGCAAGCTCAGAAACACCATCCGCTGGATGCTTGGCACGCTCGCCCATGACGATGGCGAGGACGTTCCTCTGGACAAGATGCCGGAACTGGAGCGGCTGATGCTGCACCGGTTGTCCGAACTCGACGAGGTGGTGCGCCAGGGTTATGACGCCTTCGAGTTCAAGCGCATCACCCGCGCGCTGCTCGACTTCATGGTGGTCGAGCTTTCGGCCTTCTACTTCGACATCCGCAAGGACGCGCTCTACTGCGACGCGCCGTCCAGTTTGCGCCGCAAGGCGGCGGTGCAGGTCGTGCGCCACCTGTTCGAATGCCTGGTGAAGTGGCTGTCGCCGATGCTGCCCTTCACCATGGAAGAGGCCTGGCTCGACCGTCACCCAGACGCCGTCTCCGTACATCTCGACCAGTTCCCGGCGATCCCGGAAAACTGGCGGAACGAGGCGCTGGCCGAGAAGTGGCGCAAGGTCCGGCAGGTGCGCCGCGTCGTCACCGGCGCTCTCGAGATCGCGCGCGCCGAGAAGCTGATCGGTTCCTCGCTGGAGGCCGTTCCGGTGGTCACCATCGACGATGCCGCGCTGGAAGCGGCGATCGCCGACGTCGACATGGCCGAGATGGCGATCACCAGCGACCTGGTCATCCAACACGGCAAGGCTCCGCAAGGCGCTTTCACCCTCGACGACGTCAAGGGCGTCGCCGTGGTTGTGGAAAAGGCCGAGGATCGCGGTCTGGTCAAATGCGCGCGTTCCTGGCGCTATACGGCCGATGTCGGACAGGATCCGGAATTCCCGGACGTCTCGGCCCGCGACGCCGCGGTGCTGCATGAGCTGAAGGCGCTCGGCCGGCTGTAGCATCGGGATTATAAGCCGATGCAGAAATACCACGCGGGCGGCGCAAATCCGCTCGCGCGTTGCCCTTAATAAGTGGTTGAGGTAAACACGCGACACTTCGGCAGACAAATTGTCGCCGGATTTCCATCGCAAATGCGGGAATATCGGGGACCGCGCCATCGGCCGATGGCGATCAGAGGCAGCTAGAGTGGGACTTTATGGCATGACCGAAAAGACTTTTGCGCGCGCCGCGCTGCTGGCGCCGCTCGTGGTGTCGGCCATCGCCATGTCCGGCTGCGTCAGCTCGCCCACCTACGGAACCGACAAGACTGCTGCCGCGCAGCTCTTCGACGACGTTTCAGGCGCTGCCGCGATCACACCGAAGCATCGCGACCCGATCGACTACAAGCCGCGTCCGGATCTGGTGAAGCCGGCGCCGGGGCAGAAGGAAAATCTGCCGCAGCCGCAGGAGAGCATCCAGACGGCGAGCGCCGAATGGCCCGAATCGCCCGAGGCCCGCCGCGCCCGCATCCGTGCCGACGCGACGGCGCACCAGAACGATCCGAACTATCAGCCCGAGGCTGTCGAGGACGTGCAGACTGACCCGGTAGCGGTGAAGAAGGCAATGGCCGATTCGGCGTCCAGCCATCCGCCGCGCTGGTCGCCGGACGATTCCAGTGCTGCCCGCTCCGCCGAGATCCAGCGTCGTCTGGCCGAAGGCAAGCAGGGCAATCCCAATGTGCGCAAATATCTGAGCGAGCCGCCGCTCGCCTATCGCCAGCCCTCCGACGCCGCGCCGCAGAACGAGCTCGGCGAGGACGAGTACAAGAAGGAGCGCCGCCTCAAGGCGCAGGCGGAAGGCAAGAAGAGCGGCGGCTGGTTCGACTGGCTGGGCCTGTAAGTAGTGAATAGTGAATAGGTCACTACTCACTACCCACTAATTTCTTCACCATTCACCATTCACCATTCACCGCCATTCCGTCTCTCGCGAAAGAACTCCTTTAGGATGAGAGCGGCTTCGCTTTCGCCCAGCCCAGGATAGATGTCTGGCGTGTGGTGGCAGGTGGGCGAGGCGAAGAAGCGCACGCCGTTGACCACCGCACCGCCTTTCTCGTCGGCGGCGCCGAAATAAAGCCGCCGCAGCCTCGCGAAGGAGATGGCGCCGGCGCACATGGCGCAGGGTTCCAGCGTCACATAGAGGTCGTGGCCGGTAAGCCGCTCGCTGGCGAGTTTGCGGCAGGCGTCGCGGATCGCCAGCATCTCGGCATGGGCGGTGGGGTCGGCGAGTTCGCGCGTGCGGTTGCCGGCTTTCGCCACGACGATGTTGCCATTGGCGATCACCGCGCCGACCGGCACTTCGCCGCGGCTTGCAGCCGCCTCGGCTTCCTTGAGCGCCAAAGCCATGAAATCCGGCCGCTTCACGCGCTTTCCATTCCGATTACTCCTCGCCACCCGACGGTGATCCTGTTATCTAGCGCGTGACCCTGAAAACCGGAATCGGTTTTTGCCGCGCTGACATATGCGCAAAAATCAAGATGACACTGCCTGCGTTGGGCGTCCGAAAGGGCGGGCGACATCGTAGCAGCTTTAAGAAGAGCCAAGGTAATGGACGACAACGACAAGAAAGTTCCGCGCAAAGGTGCGGGCAAAGGCGGATCGAGGCCGGCAGGTCCGCGCGACCGCAGCGGAGCCGCAGGCAAGAAGGGCAAGCCATCCTTCGGCGGCAAGAAGCCGTTCGCCAAGCGCGACCGGCCGATGGCCGCGGACGGCGAGCGACCTCAGCGCGATTTCAAACGCAGCTACAAGCCGCGTGAAACTGGCGAGGGTGCGGAACGCGGCGACAGGCCGTTTCGCAAAGGCCCGCCGCGCGAGGGCAAGCCTTTCGAGAAGCGTGAAGGTCGTAAGCCATACACGCCGCGCGGCGACCGCCCCATGGCGGCCGAAGGCGAGCGCCGCGATTTCAAGCGCAGCTATAAGCCGCGTGAAGCGGGCGCGGGCGGGGAGCGTGGCGAAAGACCGTTCCGCAAAGGACCGCGCCTCGAGGGCAAGTCGTTCGAGAAGCGCGACGGCGCGCGCAAACCTTACACGCCGCGCGGCGACCGGCCGATGGCCGCCGAAGGGGAGCGCAGCGAAAGGCGCTTCGACCGCCCCAAGCGCGATTTCAGCGACCGCCCCAAGCGCGATTTCGCCGAGCGGCCCAAGCGCGATTTCAGCGATCGTCCGCCGCGCGACGCCGCGTCCGGACAGGGCGGCTTCAAGCCGCGCCCGCGGCCCTCGGAAGCAGCGCCGGAGGCCGGCGAACGCATCGCCAAGCGGCTGGCGCGCGCCGGCATCGCCTCGCGCCGCGACGCCGAGGAGCTGATCGCCGCCGGCCGCATCAAGGTCAACGGGAAGGTGCTGACCTCGCCCGCCTTCAACGTCATGGCCGACGACGTCATCCATCTCGACGGCACGGAAATCCCGCCGATCGAGCGCACGCGGCTGTTCCTGTTCCACAAGCCGGCGGGCGTGGTCACCACCAACCGCGATCCGGAAGGCCGCAAGACCGTCTTCGACGTGCTGCCTGCCGACTTGCCGCGGCTGATGACCATCGGCCGCCTCGACATCAACACGGAAGGCTTGCTGCTGCTGACCAATGACGGCGGGCTGTCGCGAGTGCTCGAATTGCCGGCCACCGGCTGGCTGCGGCGCTATCGTGTGCGCGTCCACGGCAAGGTCGAGGAGAGCGCGCTGGCCGCCTTGCGCGACGGCATTGCCGTCGACGGCGTCTTCTACGGCTCGGTCGAAGCCTCGCTCGATCGAGAGCAGGGCAGCAACGCCTGGCTGACGATCGGCTTGCGCGAAGGCAAGAACCGCGAGGTGAAGAACATTCTCGGCGCGCTGGGCCTGGATGTGACGCGGCTGATCCGCATCTCCTACGGGCCGTTCCAGCTCGAGGATCTGCCCGAGGGCCATGTTCTGGAGATCAAGGGTCGCGTGCTGCGCGACCAGCTCGGCGAACGGCTGATCGAGGAATCCGGCGCCAATTTCGACGCCGAGATCGCCAAGCCGTTTTCCAACAAGCCGGTGCGGCGGAGCGAACCGCGCCGCGATGAGGCCGAGCGGCCGAGATTCACACGTGAGGGCGATCGCCGTCCGATCGGCGAGGGCGGGCTGATCAAGGCCCGCAAGCGCCGCGAAGGCAGCCGCGACGAGGCGCTGGGCAAGCTGTCGACCAAGCCCGACAGGGCCTTCGGCGAGCGTGGCCCCAAGTCTGGCTTCAACAAGTCTGGCTTCGACAAGTCTGGCTTCGACAAATCCGAGCGCGGCTTCGGCAAGTCCGAACGCAGCAGCTTCGGCGGCAACAAGCGCGAACCGCAGCCGATAGAGCCGCCCGGCCAGCGCAAGGCCAACGTCTGGATGGCGCCGGGCGCGCGCCCGATCGGTAAGGGCAGGGCGGAGGCCGACGCTGCCAAGGCCGCGGAGGCGAAGGCGCGCAAGGCATCGTTCAAGCCCGGTGGCAAGGGCAAGCCGTTCGGCAAGCCAAGAGGCGACCGCCCCGAGGGAAGCGGTGGCGACAAGCACGAAGGCAGAGGGCCACGCGGTCCGAAGGGTCCGAGGGGTGGCAATGCGGATCGTCGGCGGTGAGTTTCGCGGGCGCCCTTTGGCGACGCCCCGTTCGAATGCCATCCGCCCGACCACAGACCGTACCCGCGAGGCGGTGTTCAATGTGCTGGCGCATCGCTACGCCGAAAAGCTCGAAGGCGGCCGCGTGCTCGATCTTTTTGCCGGCACCGGCGCGCTCGGGCTGGAGGCGCTGTCGCGCGGCGCCTCCTATTGCGTCTTCATCGAGGAATCGGCGGAAGGCCGCGGGCTGATCCGCGACAATGTCGAGGCCTTCGGGCTCACCGGCCGGACGAAAATCTTCCGCCGCGACGCCGCCCATCTCGGCGAGGCCGGCACGCTTTCGCCTTTCGGCCTGGTCTTCGCCGACCCGCCCTATGGCAAGGGTCTCGGCGAGCGTGCGCTTCGCTCGGCAAAAGCCGGCGGCTGGCTTCTGCCCGGCGCGCTTTGCGTGGTCGAGGAGGCGGCCTCCGCGGCGTTCGAGCCAGGCGCGGGTTTTTCCGTGGTGGACGAGCGAGGCTATGGCGATACGGTGATCAGGTTTATCGCGGTCGGGTAACAGCGCCTCGAAAATGACGAACAAATCACTTTGCCTCGTCAGCGAACCTTTTCTATCGTCGCGCGACCGAAACCGGAGCATTTGATGACATTGAGCACCAGAGGGCTGGGCGCAGCACTCCTTGCCGGCACGCTGGCATTCGCCACGCAGGCCCCGGCGCGGGCCGGGGACGAAGCCGAGGCCAAGGATTTCCTGCTCGACAACGGCATGGAAGTGGTCGTCGTTCCAGACCATCGCGCGCCTATCGTCACCCATATGGTGTGGTACAAGATCGGCAGCGCCGACGAGCCGCCCGGCAAATCCGGCATCGCCCATTTCTTCGAGCATCTGATGTTCAAGGCGACCGCCAATCATGCCGCCGGCGAGTTCGACCGCGCCGTCGCCGAGATCGGCGGTTCGAACAATGCCTTCACCTCCTACGACTACACCGCTTTCCACGAGACGGTGCCGCCCTCGGCGCTCGAAGAGATGATGGGTTTCGAGGCCGACCGCATGCGCAACCTCATCCTCACCGACGACGTCATCAAGACCGAGCGCGACGTGATCCTGGAGGAGCGTCGCTCGCGCATCGACAGCAATCCGCAGGCTGTGCTCGACGAGGAGGTCGACGCGACGCTCTGGCAGAACCAGCCCTACCGCATTCCAGTGATCGGCTGGATGCAGGAGATGGAGCAGCTGAACCGCACCGACGCCAAGGCCTTCTATGACAGTTACTACCGCCCGAACAATGCCGTGCTGGTGGTGGCCGGCGACGTCAATGCCGACGCGGTGAAAGCGATGGCCGAACGGACCTACGGCAAGATCGCGCGCGGGCCGGATCTGCGGCCGCGCATCCGACCCGTCGAGCCCGAGCAGAACACCAGGCGCACCGTGACGCTCACAGATGCGCGCGTCTCGGTGCCGAGCTTTTCGACGCAATGGGTGGTGCCGTCCTATCATACCGCCAAGCCCGGCGAGGCCGAGGCGCTCGACCTCCTGGCCGAGATCCTGGGCGGCGACAACCACAGCCGCCTCTACCAGCAGCTGGTGGTGAAGCAGGGCATCGCCTCCGAGGCCAGCGCCTATTTCCAGGGCACCATGCTCGATGCCACCAACTTCACCGTCTATGGCTCGCCGCGCGGCGACGCCAAGCTTGCCGATGTCGAGGCCGCGGTCGACGCCGAGATCGCCGGCATCGTCAAGGACGGTGTCACTGACGACGAATTGGAGCGGGCCAAGACCCGCTATGTCCGCTCGATGATCTTTGCCCGCGACAAGCAGGACGACATGGCCAATATGTACGGTTCGACGCTCGCCACCGGCGGCAATGTGAAGGATGTGCTGGAATGGCCGGACCGCATCCGCAAGGTCACCGCCGAAGAGATCAAGACGGTCGCCGCCCGCTATCTCGTGCTCGACCGTTCGACGACCGGCTATCTCTTGCCGCAGCAACAGGCGGGGAATTGATGATGAGCCTGGTTCTTGGTCGTATGAGCACCTTTCCTTCTCCCACAAAGGGAGAAGGGGGGCTCTACCGCATCGTCGCCACCCTTTGCTTTGCCCTGTTCTTCCTGCTCTTGCCGGCGCTTGCCGCCCACGCGGTGATGAACATTCAGGAGGTGAAGTCGAAGAAGGGCATCACCGCCTGGCTGGTGGAAGACCATTCGATCCCGCTGGTTGCCGTCCGCTTCGTCTTTGACGGCGGCACCGCGCAGGATCCCGCCGGCAAGGAAGGCCTGGTCAATTTGATGAGCGGCCTGTTCGACGAAGGCGCCGGCGACCTCGACAGTGGAGCCTTCCAGCTGAAGCTCGACGATGCCGGCGCCGAGATGAGTTTTCAGGCGGCGCGTGACGGCACCTATGGCTCGATGCGCATGCTGTCCGACCAGAAGGACGAGGCTTTCGGTCTGCTGAAGCTGGCGGTGAACGGCCCGCGCTTCGACCGGGCGCCGATCGACCGCATCCGCGCCCAGGTGCTTTCCGGCATCCTTGCCAATGAGCGCGATCCCGACACGATCGCCCAGCAGCGCTGGCTGCGCGCGATCTATGGGGGGCATCCCTATGCGCGGCCGGATCAAGGCACCAAGGAGAGCCTCGCCACCATCACTGCCGACGACCTCAAGGCCTTCCACAAGGCGAATTTCGCCCGCGGCGGCCTGCATGTGGCGGTGGTGGGCGATATCGATGCCGCCACGCTCAGCGGCAAGCTGGACGAGGTGTTCGGTGACCTGCCGGACAAGCAGACACTGGCCCCGGTTGCCGACATCGCGCCCAAGCTCGGCCAGCAGCTAGAGGTGAATTACGACTTGCCGCAGACCTCCCTGCAGCTTGCCTGGCCCGGCGTGAAACGGAGCGATCCCGATTTCTACGCCGCCGTGCTGATGAACGAGATTCTCGGCGGCTCGACCTTCACCTCGCGCCTTTACGAGGAGGTGCGCGAAAAGCGCGGCCTTGCCTATGGCGTCAGCTCCGACCTCGTCGATCACGAGCATTCCAACGCGCTGCTGGTCACCACCGCGACGCGCTCCGACCGCGCCGCCGAGACGCTGTCGATCGTGCGCCAGGTGGTGAAGGAGATGGCCGAGAACGGGCCGACCGCGGAAGAGCTCGCGGCGACCAAGAAATACATGATCGGCGCCTACGCCATAAACAACCTGGACTCTTCCAGTTCTATTGCCTCGACGCTGGTCGAGCTCCAGCTCGACAATCTCGGCATCGACTATATCAAGCGCCGCGCCGCGCTGATCGACGCGGTGACGCTTGCAGACGTCAAGGCGGCGGCGAGGAAGCTCCTTTCGGCCGACCCGGCGGTGATGGTGGTCGGTCCGCCGCTGGTGCAGGTGGCGGGAGGCGGCAAGGGATGAGCCCGACCTTCGCGGTTGCCTTCGGCGGCGGCGGCGCGCGGGGACTTGCGCATATCCACGCCATCGAGGCGCTGGACGAGCTCGGCATCAGGCCGGTGGCGATCGCCGGCTCCTCGATCGGCGCCATCATGGGCGCCGGCATGGCCGCCGGCATGCGGGGGACGGAAATCCACGACTACAGCCTCGCGATCCTCGGCAGCCGCGCCGAGGTGGCCGCGCGCATGTGGCGCTCGCGGCCGGGCACGATCGCCGAGGCCATGCAGGGTGGCATCCGCGTCGGCCAGTGCAATGTCGAGCGCATCCTGAAGGCCTTCCTGCCCGAGGCCATCCCCGCGACCTTCGAGGAGCTGAAAATCCCGCTCAAGGTGACGGCGACCGACTATTTCGGCCACAAGCTCGCCGTTTTCGCCGAGGGCGACCTGCATTCGGCATTGGCGGCGTCGGCCGCCATTCCGGCGGTGTTTCGCCCGGTGACGCGCGACGGCCGGGTGCTGATCGACGGCGGCATCTACAATCCCGTGCCGTTCGATCTGGTCGAGCAGGATGCCGACATCATCATCGCCATCGACGTGGTGGGCGCGCCGAGCGACGTCGAGCGCAAGCACCCGACCACCGTCGACCTGATGTACGGCGCGACGCAGCTGATGATGCAGTCGATCATCGCCAACAAGCTGCGGCAGCACCCGCCGGACATCCTCATCCGCCCGGCCGTCTCGAAATACCGCGTGCTCGACTTCCTCAAGATCGAGACGCTGATGGCCGACACGGTCGAGATCAAGGACGAGCTGAAACGCGCCGTCGAGAAAGCGGTTGCCGAGCGCGGCGGCAAGCCCGGCAAGATGGTTGTGTGACGGATCGGCTCCGGTCGATTCGCTCCACCTATAGCCAATCTCCGATGACTTGGACTTCCATGGCTATCAATGCAGTTTATCCACAAATGCGTACAAGTACGCGTTTTGTCATTAACTCTTCATCGAATTGGCTGTTGACGCTCCCTGGGTAAAGTTAATAATATCCTAATATATAGGGTAGCGCGAATTATCTCCCGACCGGCAACAACGAGTTACGGCGCTACTGGGGCAGGGGAAACGCAGCGCGGCTATTGATAGCCGTAGCAGCCATCACCATCGAGCCACCGCCTGTCTGTGAACCGCCATAATGGGCCGGCCGTTCACGGATCGGGCCGTCGGGTTGCGCCTGGTTGCATGGCAAATTGATCATTTCCTGTCCCGGAAGACTGGGCGCCGATTCGTCGGCATGGGGTGGTCTGTCGTCTGTCGGACGGCAATGAGCGGCGCTGGGGCGTCCGCCAGGGGGTAGAAAATAATGGCTACGCAAATCTCCGATGCAGGCGGCACAACGACGTCGTTCTCCAACACGCCGCAGGCACAGGATGATCTCCTGACAGTCACCGCTTCGGGCATTCCGCTGACGGAGGACCTGACAGGTGTACTCAAGCTGAACGTGCTTGCCAACGACAGCGGCGGCGCCGCCAAGACACTGTGGTCGGTCGACGATGCTTCCGGCTCAACAGGAACGAGCACAAACGGCAATACCTATCCCACGGATCTCCTGACGAAGGATGTCACTTACACGACCGACACCGCCGGACTAGCTGGCACCTCTGATACCAGCTCCATGGGTGCGAAAATCTGGATCGGAAGTGACGGATACGTCCACTACGACACAACTGGGGTCGCCGCTCAATTGCAGGCGCTTGGAGCGGGCGAGTATTTTACCGACACGTTCACCTACGCCATCAAGCTCGCTAACGGGACGCTGAGCTGGGCGACCGCGACCGTTCGCATAGCAGGCACCAACGATGCGCCCGACATCCACCTGGTGACGAGCGACAGCGCGGCGGCTTCGCTGAACGAGACCAATGCGCCGCTGACGTCCTCGGGCACGCTTACAGTGAACGACGCCGATCTGTCGGATACCGTGGCGGCGACGGTCGATTCCGTTTCGCTCGGCGGAACTACGGGCGGGCTGACCAGCGCCGACGTGCTGGGCATGCTTACGCTGTCGCCGGGCCCGCTCGCGGCCGATCCCGGCGATACCCACAATCTCGGCTGGTCGTTCAGTTCGACGCCGCAGAACTTCGACTTCCTGGCCGCCAATGAGACCCTGACCTTGACCTATACAGTCAAGGCCAATGACGGCCATGGCGGCATTGACACGCAGACAGTTACAATCACTATACATGGCACCAATGACGCGGCGGTGATCACCGGCGATGCTGCCGGTGCGGTGACGGAAGCCTCGGGTGTCTCGAACGGCACGGCCGGCACCTCGCCGGCGACCGGCGATCTCGACGCCACCGATGTCGACAGCGCCACCGACTTCTCGGTCGTGACCAACGGCGTGCACGGCACGCTGAGCATCAATGCGGCCGGCGAGTGGAGCTACGTGCTCAACGAGGACGATGCTGCGGTGCAGGCGCTCAATGTCGGCGATCCGGCGCTGACCGACACCATCACCGTGCAGACCTCGGACGGCACGACGAAGGACATCGTCATCTCGATCAACGGCGCCAACGACGCGGCGGTGATCACCGGCGATGCTGCCGGTGCGGTGACGGAAGCCTCCGGCGTCTCGAACGGCACGGCCGGCACCTCGCCGGCGACCGGCGATCTCGACGCCACCGATGTCGACAGCGGCACCGACTTCTCGGTGGTGACCAACGGCGTGCACGGCACGCTGAGCATCAATGCGGCCGGCGAGTGGAGCTACGTGCTCAACGAGGACGATGCTGCGGTGCAGGCGCTCAATGTCGGCGATCCGGCGCTGACCGACACCATCACCGTGCAGACCTCGGACGGCACGACGAAGGACATCGTCATCTCGATCAACGGCGCCAACGACGCGGCGGTGATCACCGGCGATGCGACCGGTTCGGTCACCGAGGCTCCGGCGTCGCCAACGGCACGGCCGGCACCTCGCCGGCGACCGGCGATCTCGACGCCACCGATGTCGACAGCGCCACCGACTTCTCGGTCGTGACCAACGGCGTGCACGGCACGCTGAGCATCAATGCGGCCGGCGAGTGGAGCTACGCGCTCAACGAGGACGATGCCGCCGTGCAGGCGCTCAACGTCGGCGATCCGGCGCTGACCGACACCATCACGGTGCAGACCTCGGACGGCACGACCAAGGACATCACCATCACCATCAACGGCGCCAACGACGCGGCGGTGATCACCGGCGACGACCGGTCGGTGACGGAGCCTCCGGCGTCCGAACGGCACGGCCGGCACCTCGCCGGCGACCGGCGACCTCGACGCGACCGATGTCGACAGCGCCGCCGACTTCTCGGTCGTGACCAACGGCGTGCACGGCACGCTGAGCATCAATGCGGCCGGCGAGTGGAGCTACGTGCTCAACGAGGACGATGCGCGGTGCAGGCGCTCAATGTCGGCGATCCGGCGCTGACCGACACCATCACCGTGCAGACCTCGGACGGCACGACGAAGGACATCGTCATCTCGATCAACGGCGCCAACGACGCGGCGGTGATCACCGGCGATGCGACCGGTTCGGTCACCGAGGCTTCCGGCGTCGCCAACGGCACGGCCGGCACCTCGCCGGCGACCGGCGATCTCGACGCCACCGATGTCGACAGCGCACCGACTTCTCGGTGGTGACCAACGGCGTGCACGGCACGCTGAGCATCAATGCGGCCGGCGAGTGGAGCTACGTGCTCAACGAGGACGATGCTGCGGTGCAGGCGCTCAATGTCGGCGATCCGGCGCTGACCGACACCATCACGGTGCAGACCTCGGACGGCACGACCAAGGACATCACCATCACCATCAACGGCGCCAACGACGCGGCGGTGATCACCGGCGATGCTGCCGGTGCGGTGACGGAAGCCTCGGGCGTCTCGAACGGCACGGCCGGCACCTCGCCGGCGACCGGCGACCTCGACGCGACCGATGTCGACAGCGCCACCGACTTCTCGGTCGTGACCAACGGCGTGCACGGCACGCTGAGCATCAACGCGGCCGGCGAGTGGAGCTACGCGCTCAACGAGGACGATGCCGCCGTGCAGGCGCTCAACGTCGGCGATCCGGCGCTGACCGACACCATCACGGTGCAGACCTCGGACGGCACGACCAAGGACATCACCATCACCATCAACGGCGCCAACGACGCGGCGGTGATCACCGGCGACGACAGCGGGTCGGTGACCGAAGCCTCGGGTGTCTCGAACGGCACGGCCGGCACCTCGCCGGCGACCGGCGACCTCGACGCGACCGATGTCGACAGCGCCGCCGACTTCTCGGTCGTGACCAACGGCGTGCACGGCACGCTGAGCATCAATGCGGCCGGCGAGTGGAGCTACGTGCTCAACGAGGACGATGCTGCGGTGCAGGCGCTCAATGTCGGCGATCCGGCGCTGACCGACACCATCACCGTGCAGACCTCGGACGGCACGACGAAGGACATCGTCATCTCGATCAACGGCGCCAACGACGCGGCGGTGATCACCGGCGATGCGACCGGTTCGGTCACCGAGGCTTCCGGCGTCGCCAACGGCACGGCCGGCACCTCGCCGGCGACCGGCGATCTCGACGCCACCGATGTCGACAGCGGCACCGACTTCTCGGTGGTGACCAACGGCGTGCACGGCACGCTGAGCATCAATGCGGCCGGCGAGTGGAGCTACGTGCTCAACGAGGACGATGCTGCGGTGCAGGCGCTCAATGTCGGCGATCCGGCGCTGACCGACACCATCACGGTGCAGACCTCGGACGGCACGACCAAGGACATCACCATCACCATCAACGGCGCCAACGACGCGGCGGTGATCACCGGCGATGCTGCCGGTGCGGTGACGGAAGCCTCGGGCGTCTCGAACGGCACGGCCGGCACCTCGCCGGCGACCGGCGACCTCGACGCGACCGATGTCGACAGCGCCACCGACTTCTCGGTCGTGACCAACGGCGTGCACGGCACGCTGAGCATCAACGCGGCCGGCGAGTGGAGCTACGCGCTCAACGAGGACGATGCCGCCGTGCAGGCGCTCAATGTCGGCGATCCGGCGCTGACCGACACCATCACGGTGCAGACCTCGGACGGCACGACCAAGGACATCACCATCACCATCAACGGCGCCAACGACGCGGCGGTGATCACCGGCGACGACAGCGGGTCGGTGACCGAAGCCTCGGGTGTCTCGAACGGCACGGCCGGCACCTCGCCGGCGACCGGCGATCTCGACGCCACCGATGTCGACAGCGGCACCGACTTCTCGGTGGTGACCAACGGCGTGCACGGCACGCTGAGCATCAATGCGGCCGGCGAGTGGAGCTACGTGCTCAACGAGGACGATGCTGCGGTGCAGGCGCTCAATGTCGGCGATCCGGCGCTGACCGACACCATCACGGTGCAGACCTCGGACGGCACGACCAAGGACATCACCATCACCATCAACGGCGCCAACGACGCGGCGGTGATCACCGGCGACGACAGCGGGTCGGTGACCGAAGCCTCGGGTGTCTCGAACGGCACGGCCGGCACCTCGCCGGCGACCGGCGACCTCGACGCGACCGACGTCGACAGCCTGACCGACTTCTCGGTAGTGACCAACGGCGTGCACGGCACGCTGAGCATCAATGCGGCCGGCGAGTGGAGCTACGCGCTCAACGAAGACGATGCCGCCGTGCAGGCGCTCAACGTCGGCGATCCGGCGCTGACCGACACCATCACGGTGCAGACCTCGGACGGCACGACCAAGGACATCACCATCACCATCAACGGCGCCAACGACGCGGCGGTGATCACGGCCAACGGGGTACAAGATACGTCCGTGACGGAAAAGGGCGGCGTGGCCAATGGCACTCCTGGTGATGCGACGGCGTCTGGCGATCTCAATGCGACCGACGTCGACAATGCCGCGACCTTCAATACGCAGACCGCCGCCGCCAAAAGCTACGGCACGTTCTCGATTGATGCGAACGGAACCTGGAGCTACACGCTCGACGACAACAATGCTGCCGTGCAGGCGCTCAACAGCACTGGCGCGAACACCACGTTGCATGAACTGGTGACGGTGACCACCGTCGACGGAACCCAGCAGGTGATCGACATCACCATACACGGAGCGAATGATGCCGCAGCGCTTTCTTCGGCCTCGGTCAACCTGACCGAAGGCAACACGGCCGCCGACATCTCGACCAGCGGCCAGCTCACCATATCCGACGTCGACAGCGATCCGCACTTCGTCGTCCAGAACAATATCGCCGGAAACTATGGCACCTTCTCCATCGATGCCGACGGCAACTGGTCCTACACGGCAAGCTCGGCGCATGACGAGTTCGTCGACGGCCAGCACTATCTCGAGAGCTTCGACGTGGTCAGCGCCGACGGCACCCACAGCTCGGTCGCCATCGACATTCTCGGCACCGCCGACGGCCCACCCCGGTTTGCTCCGACCGATATCCAGCTTACACCGAGCACCACCACCGGGGATGTGACTTTCAGCTCATTCCAGTTCCATGGGACGCTAACCGCGACCGACCCGGACCCCGGCAGCTTCGTCTATAGCATCACTTCGCAATCAGACCCGGGGCTGTTCTCGATCACCGGCAGCACACTGAATTCCGCGGATCTCTCGCCGAGCAAGGCCTATTCCATCACCGTGCAGGCAACACAGGTCGGTGACCCAGTTGGGCCCGCATACCAATACAGCGAGACGTTCCAGGTCATCACCGGCAGCAACGGTAACTCGGGCGACAACCTCAGCAATCCCGTGGGCGGCGACGACGTCCTCTACGGCAATGGCGGAGCGGACCAAATCTTCGGCCTGGCTGGCAACGACACGCTTTTCGGGCAGGATGGCAACGACACACTGAATGGTGGCGATGGCAATGACAGGCTCGTCGGCGGTGTCGGCGCAGATACACTCACCGGCGGAGCAGAGGCCGATACATTCTACTACGGGCCGAATGTCACGGATTCCGCGCCAACCGCCGGAAATTTCGACACCATCACCGACTTCGTGCATGGCGTCGACAAGATCGACCTCTCCTCGATCGATGCCGCTGCCGCCCCAGGCGATCAGGCTTTCCTGTTCGGTGGACAGAACTCGGCCACCGTCGCCAACAGCATCACCTGGTCCGAAAGCGGCGGCAACACCATCGTCCACGTCGATGTGAGCGGCAATACGACGGCCGACTTCCAGATCACGCTGACCGGCATCAATCTCGGACTGACGGCCAGCGACTTCGTGCTGTGACGAAGGAGGTGAGCCCGCGGCTACGCGCGGCTCACCTCGTCTCCCGCGAAGCCGACGATTCGAGGTTACGAATTAAGGTTTACAGCAGGTTTACGGGCGGATCGCGTGGCCGGTGGAGGGATCGGGAGTTAGGATCGCTTCCGGGCAAGCAGTTTGGACGGGGGGCGGTTCTCCGCTGGGTATGTTGAATTTCGACAAGAAATCCAAGATTGTGAGGGATGCGCTTCGCGCCTGCCGCCGCTATTTCCTCTTCGCGGCGGTGTTCAGCCTGGCGATCAATCTGCTTTACCTCGCATCCCCGCTCTACATGCTGCAGATCTACGATCGTGTGGTCACCAGCGGCAGCGAGACCACTTTGGTGATGCTCACCCTGGTGCTGCTCGCCGCCTTCCTGGCGCTGGCGGGTCTCGACCTTGTCCGCGCCGCGATCCTGACGCGGGCCAGCGCGCGGCTCGATCGGCTGCTCTCGGCAAAAATCCTGGCCGCATCGGTCGAGACCCCGTCGCAGGGCGCCGCGCAAAGCCAGCCGATACGCGATTTCGACACGTTCCGCCAAGTGATCACCGGCAGCGGCATCCACGCGCTGTTCGACCTGCCATGGTCGCCCATCTACATCGGCATCATCTTCCTCTTGCATCCATGGCTGGGCTTCTTCGCGCTTGGCTCCTCGCTGCTTCTCATCGCCATGGCGGTGCTCAACGAATACATGGTGCGGGCACCGCTGAAGCAGGCCAACGACCTCGCCACGGCCAACTACAATTTCACCGAGATGAGCCTCAGGAACGCGGAAGTCGTTCGCGCCATGGGCATGCTCGAGGGCCTCGTGCGCCGCTGGGGGCGCGACCGCGGCCTGGCGCTCCGGCAGCAGGGGCAGGCCAGCGACCGCGCCGCGCTGATGTCGGGCCTGATCCGCTTCCTGCGCCTCACCATGCAGTCGCTGATCCTCGGCCTCGGCGCCTATCTGGTCATCGAGCGGCAGATCACCGGCGGCTCGATGTTTGCTGCCAGCCTGTTGCTCGGCAGGGGGCTGCAGCCGGTCGAGCAGATCGTCGGCCTCTGGCGCGGCCTGATCCTGGCGCGGGCCGCCCTTGCAAGGGTCGAGAAGCTGCTTGACGGCGGCGCGCAAGGCGAGCGCTCGTTCAACCTGCCGAAGCCGACCGGCAAGATTGCCGTCGAGCAGCTCAGCTTCGCCATTCCCAGCCTGCAGAAGGTGCTGTTGCGCGACGTCTCGTTCCGGCTCGATGCCGGCGAGGCGCTCGGCATCGTCGGTCCATCCGGCGCCGGCAAGTCCACGCTCGCCCGTCATCTCGCCGGCATCATGCAGCCGAGCCGCGGCACGGTGCGACTGGACGGCGCCGACCTCACGCAATGGGGGCGGGAGTCGCTCGGCGACCATATCGGCTACCTGCCGCAGGACATCGAGCTGTTTTCGGACACGGTCGCCGCCAACATCGGCCGCTTCAAGACCGATGTCGACCGCGAGGTGATCGAGGCCGCCCGGCTCGCCGGCGTGCATGAGATGATCATCCGCCTGCCGCAAGGCTACGAGACGCAGATCGGCGAGGGCGGCGCGGTGCTGTCCGGCGGTTACCGGCAGCGCATCGCGCTGGCCCGCGCCGTGTTCGGCATGCCGAACCTCATCGTGCTCGACGAGCCAAGCTCCAATCTCGATGCCGATGGCGACCGCGCGCTCAGCGAATGCGCGCTGGAGCTCAAGCGCCGTGGCAGCACGGTCATCATCGTCTCGCACCGGCCCTCGACTTTGGCCAATGTCGACAAGATCCTGCTCTTGCGGGACGGCGCGGTCGAAGCCTTCGGCATGCGAAACGAGATCGTGGCGCTGCTCAACCAGCGCGCCGCGCCCATCGCGGTGGCGACCCAATGACCGATATCGCCGCCACCTATCGCAGCCTCCCGGGCGCCGACGGCGAGGGCACCAACCCGGATTCGATCCGGGGACCGGTCTGGGTCGGCGTGCTCATCATCGCGCTCTTCTTCGGCGTGTTCGGCGGTTGGGCGGCTCTCGCGCCGCTCAACGGCGCCGTGCTTGCCGACGCGGTGGTGAAGGTCGAGGGCAACCGCAAGAGCGTCCAACATTTCGACGGCGGCACGGTGAAGGAAATCCGGGTCAAGGACGGCGACATGGTCAGGGCCGGCGACGTGCTGGTTGTGCTCGACGACACACGTGCCCGTTCCGAATTCAATCTCTATTCGCAGCAATATGCGCTGCTGCGCGCCACCGATGCCCGCATCCGCGCCGAGCTCGACGGCCATGAGGCGGTCGCCTTTCCGAAGGACATCACCGCCGAGCACCAAGCCTACCTGCAGGACGCGATGGCCAACCAGATTGCCGACCTCGAAAGCCAGCGCGCTTCCATGGCCGGCGCCAGGCAGATCCTGCAGAAGCGGATCGCCGAGTTGGACGAGCAGATCGACGGCAAGCAGGCGCGCGTCGAATCCTTTCGCGCTCAGCTCAAATCGACGATCGACGAAAAGGCGGGCCTCAACAAGCTGCTGAAAGCCGGGCTGACGACCAAGCCGCGTATCCTGGAGCTTGACCGCTCGGCGTCCGACCTGCAGGGCCTGATCGACCAGGCTCTCGGCGAAATTGCGGGAAACCGCCAGAGCAAGGCCGAGCTCGAGAGCCAGATAGCGCAGCTCACCAACGAGCGCCGCGCAAAGCTCTCGGCCATGCTGATCGACACCCAGTCCAACCTCGCCGATCTGGTGCCGAAGATGTTTGCCGCGCAGGCCACGGTGGACCGTGCCGAAGTGCGCGCGCCCTATGACGGCCAGGTGATGGACCTCACGGTCTTTTCCACCGGCGCGGTTGTCTCCCCCGGCCAGACTATCCTCGACATCGTGCCGGCCAGGAATTCGCTGATCGTCCAGGCGCAGGTCAAGGTCGAGGACATATCCAGCCTGCGCGCCGATATGACGGCCGAAGTGCGCTTCACCTCCTACAAGCAGCGCACGACGCCGGTCATCCACGGCCGCGTCACCCGCATCTCGGCCGACCGCGTCACCGATGCCAAAACCGGCTTTCCCTATTATGTCGCCGACGTTGCGGTGGACGCGGAAGAGCTCGCCGCCGCCCCGCAGATCCAGCTTTATCCCGGCATGCCGGCGTCCGTCATGATCGTGACCGAGGAACGCACCGCGCTGGACTATATTCTCGGCCCGCTGACGACGTCGCTGCACACGGCGTTTCGGCAGAAGTGAGGGGCGGCTGACGAACCGGATCGGGCGTCAGCGTGCATCTCTCACTTTCCTGGCCGATACTCCAGCGCCACCACGCCATTGCTGAACGGCACGGCTGAAATCAGCTCCAGCGCAAGCGGCTTCTCGGTCGGGAAAAGCGGCTTGCCCTGGCCGACGGCGCCGGGATAGACCAGCAACCTGAGGCGGTCGACGAGGCCGTGGCTGAGCAATTGCCGGGCAATGCTCAAGCTGCCGTGCACATAGATGTTGCCGCCGCTTCCTTGCCTCAGTTTGGCAACGGCGTCGGGCAGGGGGCCTCCAAGCAGCTCGGCCGGCTGCCAGTCGAGCGCCTTCAGCCTGGTCGAGACGACATATTTCGGCAGCGCGTTGAAGCGGTCGGCAAAATCGCCGGTTTCCTTCGGCCATGAGCCGGCAAAGATCTCGTAGGTCGTGCGGCCGAGAAGCATGGCGCCGCTGTCGGCAAGCTCGTCCTCCTTGAACCTGTTCATCTCGTCGTTCCAGGTGACGTTCGGCAGCTTCTCGACCTCGGCGATGCCGTCGACGCTGATGAACTCGGTGACGATGAGCTTCCTCATGATCTTCTCCCTTGTCGGACGCAACACCGCCCACCCGCAGCGAGAACTGCGCATTGCATAGACTCTCCTCCCAGCGAGTGTCACAGGCGGCTGCTGCCGAAGCATAGGGTGAGGCGCGGACGGGCGACAGATAGGCCCGGCGGAAAAGAAAAAAAGCCCGCCGGGTGGCGGGCTTCTGAAGTTTTGCCTGGAGGGCTTAGTTGAACTTGTACTTGGCGTCGATCCGCACCGTGTGGAAGGACGGCGTCGAGGTGATGCTGCCGTCCGGCGCGCCGAGATCCGCCGAAAAGTCGTGCTTCTCGAACTGCGAATAGCGGTATTCGATGCCGACCGTCATCTTGTCCGACACGGCCGTTTCCAGGCCGCCGCCGACGGAGAAGCCGCTCGAGCCCCAGTCGATGATGTCGCCGATCGGGTCGGAGGCATTGAGATCGAAATGCTGCCAGCTGTAGCCGGCCAGCGCATAGGCCAGCGTCGCTTCGTTGACCTTCATGCCGACGCGGCCGAGCACGTCGAAGCCATAGTCGGTATCGAGGTTGATCTGGCCGCCGCCGAGGTCGAGCTCCGAGGTCATGCCGGAATAACGCGCGTCGACCATGATGCCTGCCACCCAGCTGCCGAAGTCCTGGTCGTAGCCGAGGCTTGCCTCGCCGAACACGCCTTCGCCGCCCAGTCCGTTGAATTTCACGCCCGCCGGCGGGACATCGATCTGATGCACGGACGCGCCGGCGCCGAGCCCGCCGCCGACATAGAAGCCGGTCCAATTATAGGTCGGCGTCTCGAAGCTTGTGCCGCCGCCATTGGCGGCGTTGAAGCGGTAGCTGGCGGCAACCTGGAAGGTATGGCGCGAGGTGTCGAGGTTGAGCGCGCCATCCGGCGCGCCGAACTGCGAAAGCAAATCGTCCGTGGTGCTGAAGCGCGTGTAGCGGTATTCGCCCTTGAGCGTCCAGTTGGCATTGATGGCGGTTTCGACACCGGCGCCGACGAAATAGCCGCCCTGATCCCAGTCCATGCCGAAGCCGGCGTTGGTGTCGAGCTTGTACTTCTGCCAGGCATAGCCGCCCAGAACGTAACCCAGCGTGCTCGGCGTCAAGAGATAGCCGGCACGCACGCCGACGTCGAAGCCGTAGGTCTCCTTGACGTCGGCATCGAGGCCGAACGCATCGAGCGAGGTCTTGATGGTGCCGACATGAGCGTCGAGCAGGGCGCCCAGCAGGAAGCGCTGCGAGACCATGTAGTCGTAGCCGACGGTCGCTTCGCCATAGATGCCTTCGCCGCCAATGCCGTTGAGTGAAATGCCCGGAATGAAATCACTGCTGATCTCATGCACATTGGCGCCGGCGCCGACACCGAAGCCGACATAGAGACCGCTCCAGTTGAAGCCGGAAGCCTCGACCGGCTGCACGACGTCTGCCGCTTGGGCGGCAGACATCAAAGCAACCGCCAAAACGGCGGACAACAGAAGAGATTTCGCTGAAAAGCGCGTAAACATAGCCCCATACCCCTTTATAAACCCGGCGCGTTTCTAGCAGGGGTTGTCTAAATTAGTGGTGGCAGAAATGCCACACCCATAGGCAAACTGCCGTAACGACAGGCAGAACCGGGAGATGCACCCAGAAAAGGTCAGTTCGGCTGTGGAAAGTCGCGGCGGCTGGCCCCGCCGCTCGGTTGTAGTGGACCAGCCGCAACAAATTGCGACTCGCGGGCATGCTCGCTCATCCTCGAAGAGGCAGATCTGCAGCGCCTTCCACGCGCGAGAGATCGCCGCATGCCGGAGTTTGCGAGCCGGCCCCCGCCAGTTACGCTGCGTTCAACTCCGCCATGTAACGATTTCCGAATCCGGAGGGCAGCAGGACGGCATCAGGCTGCGCCCCGGCGAAGCGGGTCCGAATATTCTGTCGGGGTTTTTCAGGAAGCTATAGGCCGGTTTCCATCGGCCTCCGTGCCTGTTCACACGTATCCGCAACCTCGAGCGCTTTGGCTCGGGAAGGTTTGGGCAAATCCGCAATCCGTCGAACAGAAGCGTAGAACCTTGGATAATCGCCGGAGCACAGGTCGAACAAGCGAAGGAATGCCGGGACCTGTTCGCCGTAGACGGCAGTCGCGGCGAGCTTCGCGTTGTTGATCGGGGCATCGAACCAGGCGTCGTATCGCCGGTACCCGGCCCAGCGCTTGTCGCGCAGTTGCCGGTAACGCATCCGCAGCCTGTCGATCGCCGCTGCCTTGGCGGCCGCCATCTGCTCCGACGTACGGGGACTTCCATAGACCTGCCTTAACTCGTCCCGCGTTTTCGACACCAGTCCGAGAAAATCGACCCTGCGCTTGCGATCGGCTTCGTAGCGGCGCAATCCGGCGCGATCGCCGGTGGCGCGCAGCCATTTCCTTGTGCCGGTGGTTTCGACGGCAACCGCGAAAGCCTCATTGAAGGCGGAGTCATCGTTCACGTAGAGGCGCTGATGCGCCAGTTCATGAAAGACAAGGCTTGCGAGATAGGTGTCGTCCTGACGCAGCATGGTGCTTAGCAGCGGGTCGCTTGACCAGCCCAGCGTAGAATATGCGGTGACGCCTGAGACATAGACGTCCAGCCCCTGCCTATGAAGTTCGACGGCGCTTTCAGTCGCGGCTTTCCGGTCGAAGTAACCGCGATAGGGAACGCAGCCGAAGACCGGAAAGCACCATGTTCGCGGCGTCAGCGAGAATTGCGGCGCGGCAAAAACGGCCCAGGTCACAGCGTCGCGACGGATATCGACATAGCTGCGGTAGCTGTTGTTTTCGGGCAGCGCCAGTTCATCTGTCGCAAACCGTCGTATGGCGCTCGCCGACGTCAACTTGGTGCGCAATGCCTTGGGGGTCGAAGGATCATGGATCAGTTTTCCGACATTTTTCCGCGCGGCCATGATCTCAACATGACCCTCCAGCGACTGCGCGTAATAGGAAATGCTCGTGCAGCCGGCCACCCCGGACGCCATGATCACCGCGGCAAGCATTCGAAGAACGCGCTTCACAGTTTGCCCACCGCTTGCTCATCTCCCCATGGAGCAAATGTCTCGATCCCCGCTCTCAAACAGGCGCACCGATTTTCGTCAAGATCTGCAGGGTAGCGGGTCGGACTTTTCGACTTTGGCAGGATTGGCGAATGCGGTGCCGTCGGCGAGCCGGGCCGACCGATTACGCCGCGTTTAGCGCCGCCCTGTAAGGAATTCGGTATCCGGAGGGCGCTGGCAAATGTTGGACAATTACGAGGTGGACCGGTTTGGCGTGATCCACCAGATCGATTTCACGCCGATCACGTACGACAAGCAGTACATCTCCTATTACGAGGACCTGAGCGACCGGACCATCAAGCTCGGCTATCAGCGGCTTGGCTGGGTGCTGGGGGTAACCGGCGAGATTCCTCGCTCCGTACTGGAAATCGGATACGGCACCGGCACATTCATCGAAGCCGCCAAGATTACCGGGGTCGCCGATTGCGCCGGCTGCGATATCGCCGAGTTTCCCCTGCCCAAGGGTGTCCGCTTTGTCGGTTTGGATGAAGCGCTCGCCAGCTCGTGGGATCTGGTGGCCATGTTCGACGTGCTCGAACACATCCCGGACCTGGGTTTCCTCGGCCGCCTTAAGACCCGGCACCTGGCCGTCGCCGTCCCTTATTGCCGCTGGCGTGAGCTCGGCGCCGAGGGCGATGCCTGGTTCCGAACGTGGCGCATGCGCCTCCCCAACGAGCACCTGCACCACTTCGACCGCGACTCGCTGGTGGCGCTCCTCGCGCACAGCGGGTTCGAGTGCGTAACGCTGAACGGATTCGAGGACGGCATAAGGCTACGGCCCGGCGAAGCGGGGCCGAACATTCTGTCCGGCTTTTTTAGAAAGCTATAGGCCGGTTTCCATCGACCTCCGTGCCTGTTCGCACGTATCCGCAACCTCGAGCGCTTTGGCTCGGGAAGGTTTAGGCAAATCCGCGATCCGTCGAACAGAAGCGTAGAATCTTGGATAGTCGCCGGAACACAGGTCGAACAAGCGAAGGAATGCCGGGACCTGTTCGCCGTAGACGGCAGTCGCGGCGAGCTTTGCGTTGTTGATCGGGGCATCGAACCAGGCGTCGTATCCCCGGTATCCGGCCCAGCGCTTGTCGCGCAGTTGCCGGTAACGCATCCGCAGCCTGTCGATCGCCGCTGCCTTGGCAGCCGCCATCTGCTGCGGGCTGCGGGGACTTTCATAGACCTGCCTCAACTCGTCCCGCGTTTTCGACACCAGTCCGAGAAAATCGGCCCTGCGCTTGCGATCGGCTTCGTAGCGGCGCAATCCGGCGCGGTTGCCGGTGGCACGGAGCCATTTCCTTACGCCGGTGGTTTCGACGGCGACAGCGAAAGCCTCATTGAACGCGGAGTCATCGTTCACGTAGAGGCGCTGATGCGCCAGTTCATGAAAGACAAGGCTTGCGAGATAGGTGTCGTCCTGACGCAGCATGGTGCTGAGCAGCGGGTCGCTTGACCAGCCCAGCGTGGAATATGCAGTGACGCCTGAGACATAGACGTCCAGCCCCTGTCTATGAAGCTCGACGGCGCTTTCGGTCGCGGCTTTCCGGTCGAAGTAACCGCGGTACGGAACGCAGCCGAAAACCGGAAAGCACCATGTTCGCGGCGTCAGCGAGAATTGCGGCGCGGCAAAAACCGCCCAGGTCACAGCGTCCCGACGGATGTCGACATAGCTGCGGTAGCTGTTGTTGTCGGGCAGTGCCAGGTCATCTGTCGCAAACCGTCTTATGGCGCTCGCCGACGTCAGCTTGGTGCGCAGCGCCTTGGGCGTCGAAGGATCATGGATCAACGTCCCGACATTCCTGCGCGCGGCCATGATCTCAACGTGACCCTCCAGCGACTGCGTGTAGTAGGAAATGCTGGTGCAGCCGGTCACCCCGGACGCCATGATCGCCGCGGCAAGCATTCGAAGAACGCGCTTCACAGTTTGCCCACCGCTTGCTCTTCTCCCCCATGGAGCAAATGTCTCGATCCCCGCTCTCAAACAGGCGCACCGATTTTCGTCAAGATGCGCAGGGTGCAGCGGGTCGGACTTTTCGACTTTGGCAGGATTGGCGAATGCGGTGCCGTCGGCGAGCCGGGCCGAGCGGTTACGCCGCGTTCAGCTCCGCCCTGTAAGGATTTCGGAACCCGAAGCCGCCAAGATAACCGGGGTCGCCGATTGCGCCGGCTGCGACATCGCCGAGTTTCCGCTGCCCAAGGGTGTCCGCTTCGTCGATTGGGATGAGGCGCTCGCCGGCGCGTGGGATCTCGTCGCCATGTTCGACGTGCTCGAGCACATCCCGGATCTGGGTTTCCTCGCCCGCCTCAAGACCCGGCACCTGGCCGTCGCCGTCCCTTATTGCCGCTGGCGCGAGCTCGGCGCCGACGGCGACGCCTGGTTCCGAACCTGGCGCGTGCGCCTCCCCAACGAGCACTTGCACCACTTCGACCGCGACTCGCTGGTGGCGCTGCTCGCGCATAACGGCTTCGACTGCGTGACGCTGAACGGATTCGAGGACGGCATCAGGCTGCGGCCGGGGGAGGTGGGGCCGAATATTCTGTCTGGGTTTTTCAGGAAGCGGGGGCAGGCAGACTGGACGCCAGCATTTGCGGAGGGAGCCGAGTATCCTGTACTGTAGCAATACTTGGAACTGCAGTTAGGGACTTCTGATGGGCGGAGCGGACGAGACCACCTTTGTTAGCGGGTGCAAGACGGATCACATATATGTCAACGACTTCAAGGACGGATCGGGGCGATTCTTCAACTACGTCATCGAGGAGGAGGAATCCGGCTCCACCACGGTCGAGTATAGCCCACCGTTTCCGAGCCGGAACAGGATCAAGCTCAGCCTCAAGTTCATCCGCGCATCGAACGAGGTGACGGAGGTCACCCTCAAGCGTTTCAAGCATTATAAACGGGAGGGCTGGGTCGAGGATAGGTTCATGTCCGACGAGCCGTTCAAACTCTCGCACTTCTCCTTCGAGAAGCTCACTTCGCTGCTTCGGCTGCTAACCGACCTCGACTTGGCGAGCGTGAACCAGCGCCGGATACCGGTAGTCGAGGGCGACGCCGCGGGCATTGACCCGGAGTTCGCCAAGAAGGTCAAGGCCCTGCTCATCCAGCCCGACGGGCAACGGATTGTCGAGGAGCTCGTCGGGAACGGCCTCATCACGTCGCACGATATTGTCAACATCGGCTACCGCAAGGCGCAGCTGGAGGAATTCGGGCGCATGCTCGCCGATCCCCGGCAGGTGAGGGCCTATGCCGAACGCGAGAGGATAAGGACAGACCAGCCCGAGAAAGCGTGGCAGCACTTCCTCGGGCGGAACGAGTGGATATTTGGTTTCGGTCTCGACTACCGCTTCCTCGGCATCCTCCAAGATGAAGCAGAGGTCGGCACTTCCGACATCGCGGGGCGGGACGCACCGGTGTCGGACTTCCTCCTCGGAGCGACCCACTTCACTGTCCTCGTGGAGGTGAAGCAGCCGGGCACACCACTGTTCGGCAGCAGCAGGGCGCGTTCGGGCGCGTGGCGACTGTCTACGGACCTGATGGAGTCCGTCTCGCAGGTACTCCAACAGAAGGCCAGCTGGCAGACTAAGGCCGAGACGAACGCGGCGAGGAACTACGACCGCGACGGCTCCCTCATCCGGCAGCGCACTACCGACCCTAAATGCATCCTGGTGGTCGGAAGCGACGGCGCGTTCGCCGGCAGCGGCTCCGAGCAGGAGGCGAAGCTCCGGACTTTTGAGCTGTTCAGGCGCGACTCCCGGAATATTGAGGTCCTGACCTACACCGAACTTTACGAAAGAGCGGCGTTCGTGGTCGGGCACGCAGCCCGGCAGGCTAATATGTGACCAGTTCTAACTTGGTGGAGCATGTAAGGCGATGGGGACGCTCACGGGGGGAGTTCGAACTTCTCTTGCGGAAAGTGGAGCGGAAGCCGTGGACGTTTAGGCCCTTAATGCCCCCCGCGGCAGCTCCAACGTGTCCGCTAGTCGCCGAATTTGACCTCATGGCTCCAGCCGGCGGCCTTAGGAGGCCGGTCGACGAACTCGGGCTCCATACAGCCGAACGCCGGCAGACGCACACATGAATAACCCAAACCACGCAACTCGAATGATCGCCGTTTCCGTTCCGCTAATAGTAGCTGAAGGCAACCTTGAGATGGTGAAGAGAAATGTTCGGCTGAGCAAACAAGTTGTGGGTGTGCGTCGGGGCCCTAACGCATCAGGTCTGTGGTAGCGTCAGGCGACGGTGTTTCCGGCTAGCGGGAGACCTTGTGCGCCTTTTCTAGAAGGGATGGGCCTAGTGAGCTGTCGAATATGACCAAAGGAGCAGAACCCAAACTGCGCACCGGAAAGTTTCAGCTTCCCCCGGATCAGGAAGTGCATGGGCATTTCGAAATTGCTGGCGCCCACCTTGCTTCAGCTTTTTGATGTCAAAGTGCCGCACCGTTACGCGAGGTTGCCTTCGACAATCCTCGGCACGCTACATGACCGACGAAAGGCGACGCTATTGGGGGTCGCTCACCTCGGAGGCCAATACGCGGATGAAGGTTTGGCTGTAGCCCGACTGCTAACTACTTTTGTTTTGATCGGAAGCCAACATCTTCAGCCCGACGAGGAGAGCGTTTCGTCAATCGAGGTGCTTTTAGAAGATGCCGATGCGCTGTTCTATGATTTCGACGCCTTCGGCTCCATCCTGCAACCTGAAGCCGTCATCGATAGCCTACTCGAGTTTCAATCAAAGGTAGGAGGTAGAACAATTCAAAGAGGGCAGTCGATGCCCGAAATCTTATACTACACAGGTAAGCAGGAATTTTTCTCAGCAGAGACGGCGCTAGGCGTCGTTTCGGCCAATCACCTTCCGTCTCTGACTTTGGGCGGTGCGGCTGGTGGAAGCATGAAAAACAACACATGGGTGAGATTGGATTTTTCGTCAAAAAGGAGGTTTCGCGACGCCATCGGAGCCTTGCACGTCTTGCTTCGCTTCTTTGGGATGATAGCGGGCCGGCCGCAAAAGATCGACGGACTGCGTATTTTCGGTTCAGACGAGAAGTTGCCTATTGAGGTCCATTGGTGCCTGCCGCCAGGCAGGGATAGGCGAGAGAGCGAGCCGCCGCATCCGGCTGATTTGCCGTTGAATGTCTTCGATGACCATCAGGAGTATGCGACCGTCCTACCCAAATGGATTAGCAGGGAAGCTGGCTGGGCTGACGCCCGACAACGCTATTTTTCTTCCCTCGATATGCAGCGCCACTTTACGATCGATCGCCTAATCGCTGCCGCCAACATGTTTGATATCCTGCCAGCAACGGCGATCCCGAAGACCGGCCCAATTTCCGGTGACCTCAAATCAGCGGCGGCGAAGGCTAAAGCGATTTTCAAAGCTTTGCCGAAATCGGCGGAAAGGGACAGTGTTCTCGGCGAACTCGGACGAATTGGCAAAGCGAAGCTGAAGCAGAAGGTTCGCCATCGCGCTAAGTCCTTGGTGGACCTATTGGGCCGTCGGTTCCCTGATCTGCCTTCAGTGGTCGATATAGCTGTTAATTGCCGCAATCACTTTGTGCACGGCACTCCTTCAAAGGTCGACTTCTATCCACATATCAGCTTTCTTACCCGCACCTTGGAGTTCGTCTTTGCGGCATCTGATCTCCTCGAAAGTGGGTGGGACATTGTCGCTTGGTCGGAGAAGGCGACGTCGCAGACGCATCCCTTCACCGAGTTTCGCCAGTCCTACAAATCCAATTTGGAACGGCTCAAAGCCGCAACTGCTCCAAAAAAGAAGACTCCGAAGAAATGAAGCGGAGCCCCATTTGCACGGGAATGAGCCGCCTGATAGCGAACGTACGGCATCCGGCCCATTTTTGGTCACTCGAAAATTGATGGCGATTCCGGTGCAAGGCGGCCGTTCACGACAGGCGCCGCCTGCATCGTCTTATCCCCCTTGCCAACCTCTCCCCCTTCTCCTAATCTCCCTTTTGAGAAAACCTTTTCCCAAATCGCCTCGCGCCCGCTGACCTCACCCGTCATCTTCGCGCACTGCGATAAGAGAAAACCTTTTCCCAACTTAGGGATGCGCCTCGAAAGATGTCCGCCGACGCCGAGCCAGCGCCAGTTTCCGCCAAGCCGCCGGTTACCCTCCGCGAGGTGGCAGCCGCCGCCGGCGTCAGCGTGGCGACGGCGTCCAAGGCGCTGAACGGGCAGGGGCGGATGACGGCCGAGACGCGCGAGCGCATCCGCGAGACGGCGCGGCGGCTCGGCTTCCGGCCGAACAGCCTAGCGCAGAGCCTGTTGCGCAAGCGCAGCTTCACCGTCGGGCTCCTCACCAACGATACTTACGGCCGCTTCTCGCTGCCGCTGATGGCCGGCGTTTCCGATGCGCTGGTCGACAACGGCGTGTCGGTGTTCCTGTGCAATGTCGAGGACGACACGCGGCTCGGCCAGTTGCATGTCGAGGCCATGCTCGACAAGCGTGTCGACGGCATCATCGCCACGGGAAAACGCATCGACCGCCATCTGCTGGTCGATCTCTCCCACCTGCGCGTGCCCGTGGTTTACGCCTTCACCCAGCCCGATCCCGGGGCGGTCGGCCTCGTTTCCGACGATGCGGGCGGCGCGCGGCTGGCGGTCGAGCATTTTTTGCGGCTCGGGCGCCGCCGCATCGCCCATGTCAGCGGCCCGGAGAGCTTTGCGGTGGTGCACACGCGGGCTGAGGCTTACCGGGACGTGCTTCAGGAGCACGGCTTGCCGGTCGGCGAGCCGCTGCTCGGCGCCTGGTCGGAAGGCTGGGGCCACGATGCGGTCGCAAAACTGTTCGGCAAGGCGGGCAGGGAAGGCTGGCCGGATGCGGTCTTCTGCGGCAACGACCAGATCGCCCGCGGCGTCATCGACGCGCTGCGCGAGCGCGGCATCCGTGTGCCCGACGAAGTCGGCGTCATCGGCTTCGACAATTGGGAGATCGTGGCCGAGGCGACGCGCCCGCCGCTGACCTCGGTCGACATGAACCTGTCGACGCTCGGCCGCGAGGCCGGGCTCGCTCTGCTTTCGCTCGTGGGCGGCCAGCCGGCCGCGCCGGGCATCAGGAAACTGCCGTGCCGGCTGGTGGTGCGTCAGTCATGCGGCCGTCCGCCGGGCGGCTGAGGCATCAAACGAAACGGCCGTCGCGCAACGGCCAAACAGGGAGGAGAACCATGAGGAGGAATAAAGTGAAGACCATGTTTGCCAAGCTGGCGCTTGCCGCGGCTGTGATCGGCGGCGGCCTGCTGGCGGCGTCCGCCGAGACCGCCAACATCTGGGTGCGCGCCGACGGCTCGAACTTCATGCCGCGCATCGTCGACGCCTTCAACAAGGCGCATAAGGACCAGATCAAGCTCGACATCATCCCCAATGCCGAGATCATCCCGAAATACGGCGCGGCCGCCGCCGGCGGCACCGCGCCCGATGCGCTGTCGCTCGACCTGATCTATACGCCGTCCTTCGCCGCCGCCGGCCAATTGGAAGACATCACCGAATGGGCGAAATCCTTGCCCTATTTTGCCAGCCTGTCGCCGGCGCATGTAAAGACCGGCACCTACAAGGGCCGCATCTATGGCCTGCCGTTCTCTGCCGATAGTTCGGTGCTGATCTGGAACAAGAAACTGTTCAAGCAAGCCGGCCTCGACCCCGAGAAGGGGCCGACCAACTGGGCCGAGATCGAGGCCGACGCCGAGAAGGTCAACGCGCTCGGCGGCGACATCAAGGGCTTCTACTTCTCCGGCAATTGCGGCGGCTGCAACATCTTCACCTTCACGCCGCTGATCTGGGCCTCGGGCGGCGACATCCTGTCGGAGGACGGCTCCAAGGCGACGCTCGACAGCCCGCAACTACGCGGCGCGATCGACCTCTACCGCTCGATGGTGAAGAAAGGCCTGGTGCCCGAAGGCGCGCAGACCGACACCGGCGCCAACTTCTTTGCCGCCTTCGCCGGCGGCAAGATCGGCCTCTCGCCCTCCGGCGCCTTCGCCATCGGCGCGCTCAACACGCAATATCCTGATATCGACTACGGCATCACCTTCCTGCCGGGCAAGGATGGCGGCTGGTCGTCCTTTGCCGGCGGCGATAATTTCGTCGTCACCAAGGGCACCAAGAAGATCGACGTGGTGAAGGAGTTCTTGGACTTCGCCTATTCGCTGGAGGGCCAGACGATCCTCGCCAAATACGGCAGCCTGCCGGTGCGCGGCGACATCGCCAAGGATGCCCTGAAGGACCTCGATCCGCGCTACCAGGTGGCGGCCGAGGCGATGGCCAAGGGCAAGACGCCCTATACAGTGGTGTTCAACGACCTGATCAACTCCGCCAACGGCCCATGGACGCAGATGGTCAACGAGGTGTTCTTCGGCGACGATGTCGACGGCGCCATTTCGAACGCGCAAGACACCATGCAGTCGATCATCGACCAGGCGCCGAACAAGTAACACCAGGGCCAGCCGGCGGCGGGGATCGTGCAACACCCCACCGCCAAGGCTCTGACCGGCCGCCCGCCCCGTCTCCCTGGCCGGGCGGCCGGGATATTGCATCGTTGAATGGCAGGATATCGCGTTGAGACAGCTCACTTCCATTGCCGGTTCGGGGCGTCGGCAAGTTAGCTCCCCCTTCTCCCCTTGTGGGAGAAGGTGGCCGAGCGAAGCTCGGTCGGATGAGGGGTGTTCCAGCTTGGCGATGCGTTCGAAATCGCCGCCGCCTCACTCCGTCGCACACCCCTCATCCGTCTCGGCGCTGCGCGCCGATCCACCTTCTCCCACAAGGGGAGAAGGGGAGCCCCAGCCATGACCGCCATCACCGTAACCACGGCTCCCGCCCGAGTACGCACCGGCGTCAGCCGCCGGCAATGGGTGGGCCTGCTCTATGTCCTGCCGGCCGTCGCCTTCGTCGTCGTCTTCTTCGTCATCCCGCTCGGCATGACGGCGTGGATGTCGCTCAACAACTGGCCGCTGATGGGCGAGCATGCTTTTGTCGGCCTCGACAATTATTTCGCCATCCTGCGCGATACCCGCTTCTGGAACGCGCTCAAATTCACCTTCTACTACACGGTGATCGTCACCATCGCGATCTTCGCCGTCGCCTTTCCGCTCGCGATCTTCATCGAAAGGCCGCGCCCGCTCACCAATCTCTACCGCACCGCCTTCTTCATGCCGGCGGTGGTGGGCTTCGCGTCCGCAAGCCTGCTCTGGTCGTGGCTCTTGAATGTCGATTCCGGCCTGTTCAGCCCCGCCGCCTTCGACCTCGGCCTGACCGGGAAGAAGGTCAATCTTCTGGCCACCTTCCAGCCGGCCTTCTGGTCGATCATCGCCATGGTGGTCTGGAAGGTCGCCGGCTTCACCATGATCATCCTGATGACCGGGCTGCAGTCGATCCCGCAGGATCTGCAGGAGGCGGCCGTCATCGATGGCGCCGGCCCGTTCGCCCGCTTCAAGGCGATCACCCTGCCGCTGATGCGCCGCACGCTGGCGCTGGCGCTGATCCTGTCGGTGGCGGGCTCGATCCTCGCCTTCGACCAGTTCTACATCATCCTTCGCGGCGGCCCGCGCAACCAGACGCTGACGGCGGTCTACTGGATTTTCAACCAGTCCTTCGTGTCGTTCAAGCTCGGCCATGGCGCCGCACTTTCCATGGTGCTCTTGGTCATCCTGGTGGCGCTCAGCCTCATCCAGCTCTGGCTGCTGCGCAAGCCCGAGGGGCTCGACTGATGGCCGAGGCGATGTCGCAGAGCCGCAAGGCGGCCTTCACTCTCGCCAGGCATTCCACCGGCATCATCGCCTCGGTGCTGTTCCTGGCGCCGATCGTGTGGACCGTGCTGTCGACCTTCAAGCCGGCGCAGGAGGCGCGCCAGCCGCCGCTGCCGCCCTGGCCGACCACCGGCTTCTCGGTCGAGAATTACCAGACGCTGAACAGCTTCGGCGACGGGCTCTGGGCCTCGGCGCAGAACAGCATCTACGTCTCTCTGATGACGGTGCTTCTGTCGGTGCTGGTCAGCGTGCTCGCCGGTTACGGCTTCTCGCGCTTCCGCTTTCCGTTCCGGGATTTCTTCTTCATCCTCATCCTGTCGACGATCATGATCCCGTTCCAGTCGATCCTGACGCCGATCTTCCTGGTGCTGACCAGGCTCGGTCTGCACAACACGCTGACGGGCCTGGTCTGCGTCTACGTCACGCTGCAGCTTCCCTTCTCGATCTTCATGATGCGCAACGCCTTCGACGCCGTGCCGCGCGAGATCGAGGAGGCGGCGCGCATGGACGGTGCCAACAACGTCACCATGCTGGTCAAGGTGATGCTGCCGCTGGTCTGGCCGGGCGTCGTCACCATCGCGCTCTTCGCCTTCCTCGGCGCCTGGAACGAATTCCTGGCGGCATTGGTGCTGATGACCGACCAGTCGAAATTCACCCTGCCGGTGATGATGACCGCGCTCCAGTCCGGCCGCTTCGGCGCCATCGACTGGGGCGCGGTGCAGGCGGGCGTCACCGTGATGATGGTGCCCTGCCTGATCCTGTTCCTGGCGCTGCAGCGCTTCTACATCCGCGGCCTGATGGCCGGGGCCGTCAAATAATTTCGCATTCGAATGGAGTGACGTTCATGACCGCATCGCAACCCCCCGCCTCAACCAAGGCGGAGACATCCGCGAAGCTCGCCTTCCGGCCGTTGCCAGTGCCGCAGGTCGATGTCCGCGGCTTCTGGGGCGACCGGGTCGACGCGGTTGCCGCCAAGACCGCCGGCATCCTTTACGACCGCTGCGTCGAGGCGCGCATGCTGGAGCAGATCGATCCGGACCGGCCGTCGCCGGGCGTCGTCATCCCGTTCCATTCGCCGTCGCCGGACGAGGCCGACGCGCAGGGCGCCGAGTTCACCGGCTCGACGGTGACGACGCAGATGTTCTGGGATTCCGACTGGGGCAAGACCATCGAGGCCGCCGCCTATTCGCTCTACCACCGCCGCAACCCCGACCTGGAGAAGAAGATCGACGCCGTCATCGACATGTACGGCAAGCTGCAGCAGCCCGACGGCTTCTTTCGAGTTGGTACCAGCGCATCCAGCCCGGCCTGCGCTGGACCAACCTGCGCGACTGCCACGAACTCTATTGCGCCGGCCACCTGATCGAGGGCGCCGTCGCTTACTTTCAGGCCACGGGAAAACGCAAGCTGCTCGACATCATGTGCCGCTATGCCGACCACATCGCCTCGATGTTCGGCCCCGAGCCCGGCAAGCGGAAAGGCTATTGCGGCCATGAGGAGATCGAGCTGGCGCTGGTCAAGCTGGCGCGAGCGACCGGCGAGAACAAATACATGGAGCTGGCCAAATACTTCATCGACCAGCGCGGCCAGCAGCCGCATTATTTCGACGAGGAGGCCCGTGCCCGCGGCGCCGACCCGAAGGCCTATCACTTCAAGACTTACGAATACAACCAGTCGCACAAGCCGGTGCGCGAGCAGGACAAGGTGGTCGGCCACGCGGTCAGGGCGATGTATCTTTATTCCGGCATGGCCGACATCGCCACCGAATATGGCGACGACACGCTGAAGGTCGCGCTCGAGCGGCTGTGGGACGATCTTACGACGAAAAGCCTCTATGTCACCGGCGGCCTCGGGCCGTCGGCGCACAATGAAGGCTTCACCAGCGACTACGACCTGCCCAACGAAACCGCCTATGCCGAGACCTGCGCCTCGGTAGGCTTGGTGTTCTGGGCGAGTCGCATGCTCGGTATGGGCCGAACGCGCGCTACGCCGATATGATGGAGCGGTCGCTCTACAACGGCTCGATCTCGGGCCTCTCGCTCGACGGCTCGCTGTTCTTCTACGAGAACCCACTGGAAAGCCGCGGCGGCCACCACCGCTGGAAGTGGCACCGCTGCCCCTGCTGCCCGCCCAATATCGGCCGCATGGTAGCGTCGATCGGCAGCTATTTCTACGGCCTTGCCGACGATGCGCTGGCGGTCCATCTCTACGGCGACTCGACGGCCCGTTTCGAGATCGCCGGTCGGCCGGTCAGCCTCGTCCAGACCAGCAACTACCCGTGGGACGGCGCGGTCGCGATCGAGATCGAAGCCGAGACGCCGATTGCATTCACGCTTCACCTGCGCATTCCCGCCTGGTGCCGCCAGGCGGCGCTGCGGGTGAACGGCAAGATGGTCGACCTCGATGCGGTGACCATCGACGGTTACGCCGCGATCCGGCGCGAATGGCGCCGGGGCGACCGGGTCGAGCTCGACCTCGAAATGTCGATGGCCCGCCTCTTCGCCAACCCGCAAGTGCGCCAGGACATCGGCCGCGTCGCACTCGCGCGCGGCCCGCTGATTTATTGCGTCGAGGAAACCGACAATGGCGCCGGATTGCATCGCATCGCACTACCGCGCGAGGCCAGGTTGGAGGCACATCCCGAGCCGAACCTGCTTGGCGGCATCGTCACGCTTTCGGCCATCGGCAGCAGGGCCGAGACGGAAAACTGGGGCAGCGATCTGTATCGGTCCGAGCCGCCGGCGACCGAAGAGACGACGCTCAAGGCCGTTCCCTATTTCGCCTGGGACAATCGCGATCCCGGCGAGATGCTGGTCTGGCTGAGGGAAGGGTGAGGGCCGCCGGCGCCGCATCCGCATCGGTCGCGGTCCGGTGCGCCCGATAAAGCCGTGGCGGTGCACGCCTATTGATTGCCTGTTGCCGCGATGTGCGGGTCCACGTTCATGCTGACTTCCGTCACCAGCTTGCGGCGAAGGGCCGTGACGTAGTCGTGCGGTCCCTTGGGCGACATCACGAAGGCTTGTGAGCCGCCGATGACGGACTGCGCAAAGTAGGAAGCCAGCGGCTGCTTCGGGTCCTCGTCGTCCGCCGGAATGGCGATCGCGTTGATGGTGTATCCCTTGGCAATGGCGTTCTGCCGGCTCGGCTGAACGGGCAGCCCGTCATTGTTCTCGCCGTTGGAAGAGATGTCGATCACCTTCTTCATCGCATTGCCCGGAAACCGGTCGAGCAGAAGGCTTCCGACGTCGATGGCCGCCGAGACCGATGTTCCGCCGCGGCCTCGACGGAGATAGCCGGTGTCGCCGTTCGTCCTGATCACCGACGCGGCCGCCTTGGCATCTTCCAGCCCGCAGATGCGTGTCCACGGCAGCACGGTGCGCGAGTAGCCGGGGCTCGACCATTCGAAATAAGCCACGCCGATGCAGCCGAGGTAATTCTGGGAGATGGCGTTGATGATCTCGGGCGAGGTGAGCGCTGCGGCATGGCCCTCGCGCTGCAGATCGGCGATCTTGGGGTCGATCGAAGAGGAGAAGTCCACGGCGAACACAACCGCGACGTCGACGTTCAGCATCGCGACATCGACATTGGCGGCATGCGCGGTCGGCGCCAAAAACGCCGCGACGGCGAGCGCCGCCAGTCTCGGCAAGGCCAGTTTCGGCAAGGAACCGGCACGCTTCCCCGGCCCGGCGTCAAGCCGGGAGCTTGGTTCACTGTGAAGTCGTTCGAACATTCTACCCTCCATCTCAACGACAGCTCGGTTTCGGCTGGCAGGCGAGTGCGGCGCATCACCGGCAAGGATCATGGAACGCCTCCTCGTGAGCAGGATTGGTGGCGGCGGGCCAGCCGGCTGGTGCACCTGCAAAGGCGCGGGCTCTCGCGTCGGAGGCGCCGGCGTCGGGTCGCGAGGTGAGGCGCACCGGCGCTCGGGTCGATATCGCGACCGAGAGGATCGAGCCGAGGATGATCACCGCACCCAGCGCTCCCGCCGTCGAGCACTGTTCGCCGAGGAAGATCGCCGCGCCCATGGCGCCGAAGACGCTTTCGGCGCTGACGATCACGGCGGCGTGGCTGGCTGATGTGAAGCGCAGGGCGGCGATCTGTATGCCGAAAGCGACCGCTGTGGAGAACACCCCGAGCACCACCAGTTCGGGGCCAGCCTCGGAAGCCGCCGTGAATGACAGGTTGCCTTGCATCGCCCCGAGCGGAAGCGCGAGCGCGGCGACGGCGAGGAACTGCGCGGCCGCTGCCGTGAAGGGACGGGCATGGGTCTGCATGTGCCGCTCGAGCTCGACCGCCCAGAGCGCATAGGAGCCGGCCGACAGGAGGGCGGTGATGTCGCCGCCGCCGAGACCGGCAATCCCACCTGAAAGAAACAGGCAACCGACGACGGTCGATCCGGCGGCAAGTATGAGGCCTGTCGTCGGACGTTCGCCCATGAGCAGCCAGGCGGCCAGCGGCGTTATCACTGTTGCCGTGCTTATCAGGAAACTTGCATTGGTGACGGTGGCGCCGAGGTAGCAGAGCTGCTGCAGCATGATGGAGACGGCAAACAGCACGACCACTCGGATGAGGCTGGAAAAATGGACATCGCCGGCAGGCAGCCGCCTTTCAGTCAAGACGAACGGCAGCACAAGCAGCCCACCGATCAGGCAGCGCAGGCCAACCGCGCTCAATGCATCGAGATGATCGAGCACCGTCTTTTGCGCCACGTTGCCGAAGCCCCACAGCGCGGCGGCAAACAGGAGCAGCAAGTTGGCTGTGAGCTTCGACATCCGCCGCACCCCCGGACCGGAAACCTGTGGCAGGTTTCAGTCATCCCTAATTCAGCGAAGCCTAATTGATGTATCGTCACGGCAGCGCTTGGGGGTGGGGCTGCGGAGTTTCCGTTGCGTTAGTTTTGAGTTAGAATTTCGTCATTCTGAAAAGCTGTTCAAGCAAATGCGAAATGGGGCAGGCGTCGCCGGCAGTAAAGTCTCACTCTTCGGTGGTTTCCAGATTGAAAAGGAAGCCGGGGGTCCCGTCTGGCTGACCGGAAAGCGAGGTTCAGCGATCCTCGCCTATCTCGCCCGCTGTCCGGGCATGGCGGCACCACGGGAGCGGCTGGCTGACCTCTTGTGGAGCGATAGCGACAGCGAGCACTCGCGCAACAGTCTGCGGCAAACGCTCAGCGTCCTGCGCCGGGATCTGTCGCGAGCAGGCATGGATCTCGTCCATTCCCGCAAGGAGCTGATCGGCCTTGCGCCGGGTGCGGTGCGGGTTGACGTGGAGGATTTTGAGACGGGTCTGCTGGCCCGTTCCGCCCAGGAACTCCAAACGGCCCTAGCACTTTACACCGGTCCATTTCTCGACGGTTTTTACCTGGGCAGCAATGCTTTTGATGATTGGGCGGCATCGGAGCGCGAAAGGCTGCTCGGCCGTGCGCTTGAGTCCTTTGAGAAGCTCGCCCGCCTCGTGGACGCCGAAAGTGGACTGGTCGTGGCCGATCGAATTCTGGCCATGGAACCGACGCGAGAGGAATCCTATCGGCTGAAAATGGAACTGCTCATTGCCTGCGGCCGGCGGGACAAGGCCCTGCGAACCTTCGAGGCTTGCAGAAGCGTGCTGAAGAAGGAATTCGGTGTCGACGTCGGCCCGGAGACACGAGCGCTCTGGCAATCCATCTCTGCTGCCGATGCCTCGTCGAGTCAGCAATCGGCAAATAGCGTTGCTGCCGTTCAGCGTCTCGGCCGTCCATCCATCGGGGTCGCCGAGTTCGTGAATCTGACGGGCGAGCGCGGCGACGATTTTTTCGCCAAGGGTCTGGTCCATGACATAACCACGGCGCTTTCCGAGGTGGCCGACTACGTCGTGCTCTCAGGGCTCCCGCCGCTTAAGGAGGACGGCAAGGAATCCAAGGCGTCGGCAGCCCCGCGGGCCCGCTACATGCTAAACGGCAGCATCCAGAGGTCCGGGGACGAACTGAGGGTGAACGTTCAGTTGGTAGACGCTGCCGATGGCCACAATGTCTGGGCGCAGAAATTCGATGGCCACTCGGAGGATGCGCTCGAATTCCAGGACAGGATCGCGCAGGCAGTTGTGCTGGCGGTCAGCCTCGAGCTTCAACTGACCAACTGGAAGGTCCGCGACAAGAGCCCGGCGGGCACCCCCGAAGTGCGCAGGTTGGTGAATGAAGCTCTGATGAAGTACTTCGAGATGACCCGGGACTCGCTCCTGGTGTCGAAGGAACTCGCCGAGAAGGCCCTGTCGATTGCGCCCGAAAATGCTCGGGCAAAGCGGACACTGTCCATCGCGACGACCATGGGCCTTGCATTCGGCGCGCTGCCAGGCAAGCGGGAGCATGTCGACAACGCGATCCGGCTTGCCGAGGACGCGGTAAGGGCCGTGCCGGACGATGAAATCGCCCGCTGCATCCTGTCGTTTGCCTATTTGCGCGATGGCCGGATCGACGAGGCGATCGTCGAATGCCGCCACGCAGTCAGCCTCAATCCGAGCTATCCGAGTGGCCACGGTGATCTCGGAGAACTCTACGGCCTGCGTGGCCAGGTGAGCGAGGCGCTGCGCGAGGCCAATGAAGCGATACGGCTCGGCGCGCTCGACGTCATCGACTTCTGGCGCCATCATGGTCTGGCCGTGGCGCTCTTCGCCGGCGGCGACGACCGCCGGGCGCTCGAAGTCGCCCGCAGGGTGGTGAGGACAAAGCCGGGTTTCGTCCGCGGCGCCCTTTATTGGGCGGCCGCGGCTTCGGCGACCGGAAACAATGAAGAAGCCTCACGCGCCATCCATCATTGCCTGTCGCAACTGCCCCATCTCAACCTCGAAAATGTCTGCCCAGGGTTCCTGCCGCGCTACGTGCGGGACGATCATCACGCCCGGTTCCTCGAAATGCTGGCGAGAGCCGGCCTTCCCAATTCCTAGGGCGCGCCAGCATCGCGCTCATCCTCGAGCGCGGCCCGCACAAGTGCGTTTGCCGCCCACAACGACAGGGCTTCGCCCTCTGCGGCGCCGAGGCCGCAGACATCACGCTGGACGATCAGTGCCTCCCAGCCGATCACCATGGCAAGCGCGCCGACGAGCCGGTTCCAGCGCTTCGGGTCCAACCGATCCCGCAACGGCGACAAAGCGGACTCGATCCATTCGACCCGGCGATAGCCGCGGCGCGGCATGCCCTCCGCCGGCGGTTCTCCATCGACCGTGAGCTTGATCAGCGAGCGGCCGAGCTTTTCGATCTCGGGACTGACGTGATGCAGCGCGCGGACCAGATGCTCCACGCGGGCCTCGCCATCGTCGCTCGCCTGCTCGATGGCGCGATCGACCGACGCTTGGGCGAGCGCGCCGACGGTCGCGTCGAGCAGCAACTGATCGAAGCTCGGGAAGTAGAGATAGACGGTTCGCCGCGAGACGTCCGCCGCGGCGGCGACGTCGTTTACGGTTGGCGTCTCGCCGCGGGCGAGCAGCGCGATCGCCGCATCGACGATCGCTTTGCGGGTGCGACGCTTCTGTGCGGCGCGGGGGTGCGGATTGACATTCATACGAGCTGAGTATACCGAAGTGCATTAATTGCACAAGAGTGCAATATGATATCAGACTCTTTGAAAGGGGGCTTTCATGACAATCTCCAACCAAACCGCCGCCGAAGCCAGTTTCCTGGGGCCGGGCGAGGGAGAAGCAATCTGGTTTCTGAGGAACCGCATGACGGTAAAGGCCACCGAGGCCAGTACCGGAGGCGGCTTCGGCCTGCTGGAATCGCTCATCGCGCCGGGTTTCTCGCCGCCGCTGCATATCCATCGCTGTGAGGACGAGTCCTTCTACGTGCTGGAGGGGGAATTGACGATGAAATGCGGCGATCGCACCTTCCGGGCGACCGCGGGCTCATTCGTGTTCCTGCCGAGAAACGTTCCCCACACATTCGTGGTCGAAGGCGACAAGCCTGTGCGGATGCTGACGCTGCTGACGCCTGGCGGTGGTGAAGGGGTTTTCATCGACGGCGGACGGCCGGCCGAGGCGGAAGGATTACCGCCGGCGACGCCGCCCGACATCGAGGCCTTGAAGCGTGTGAGCGCCCGCTATGGGGCCGAAATCGTCGGGCCGCCGATGGCACCTACGGCCAGCCATGCAGCGGCCGGCGCTTAGAGCATTTTGCAGCCAAGTCGATCACTTGGCGTCGCAGAAAATGCCGCTAAAGCAAACAGATAGAGCGGGATGCTACCTTCATTACGTATGCATCCCGCTCTAGACGTGAACTCATTGACGGGCAGAAGCGCCAGGACGTGAGATAGCGCGAGCGGGGGGTCGACTTTTCGAATAAAGTTCTCTTTCCGATCATCTGAGGGCGCTAAGATGTTAGCCTCTGACCTTGAGAAATTTATCGAGCAGGATCATCTCGCTTTAGATGCCTTTGTGAAGGGCGATCCTGAACCTCTGAAAGCTCTCTATTCGCGACGGGATGACGTCATTATCGCTAATCCGTTCGGGCCGCCGGCGAAGGGGTGGGAAAAGGCCGCCGCGACCATGGAACGGGCTGCCACCAATTACCGGGACGGCGAGGCCACCGGCTTTGAGCGCATCTCCGAGTACGCGACGGCGGACTTGGGATACACCATCGAGATCGAGCGGTTCCGATCCAAAGTCGGTGGTGGCGACAAACTGGTGCCGATTGCGCTTCGGGTCACCACCATATTCCGGCGGGAAGAAGGCGCGTGGAGGATCGTCCTTCGTCATGCCGATCCGATAACCTCAGCCCGCCCGCCAGCGTCCATAGTCGGAGAGTAGATGGGTTGCCGGACCCGTCTGGGTCTTACTCGATGAGAGCCGCAGTTTGCGCCTCTACCTTGCTACAGATGCACGAACGCGGTCAGCGGCAAATGATCGGAGGCGACCCGCGAGAGGGGCGTGTCATGCGCTTCCACGGCTGAGACCATGCCGTGCCGGTTGCCCATGATACGGTCGAGCGCCAGCATCGGCAGGCCCGACGGAAAGGTGGGCACCGCCGGCGGCGAGGGGCCGAAGGTTGTGTGCAACGTGTTGAGCGCCGAGCGGTTGCCGAGGCGCCATTCATTGAGATCGCCGAGCAGAAGCGTCGGCCTTTCGTCCACGCTGCTCATGATATCGAGCACGACGCGGGCCTGTTCGGAGCGTGAGCGGCGCAACAGGCCGAGATGGGCCGCGATCACGCGCAGCGTCCGGTGCTCGTCGAGATCGATTTCGGCGACCAGCGCCCCGCGCGGCTCCAGGCCCGGTAGTCTGATCTGGTGGACGTCGCGCACGGTGCCGCGTTTGAACAGAAGCACGTTGCCGCGCCAGCCATGTGCCTTCCCGTTTCCGGTGATCGGTACCGGCACCAGACCGGTTTCGATTTCGAGGCGGTTGAGGTCGAGCAGCCCGGCGCGGTCGCCGAAGCGGTTGTCGGCCTCCTGCAGGGCGATCACGTCGGGGCTGATTTCGCGGATGACGCGCGCGGTCCGTTCGGGGTCGAATTTGCGGTCGACGCCGATGCATTTGTGGACGTTGTAGGAGGCGACCACCATCTCGGCGCCTTCAGTCCGCTTGCGCGGCGTCGACATCGCCTTGCGTGCTTTTCTGCCGCGGATCGACAGGAGCACGGTCTCCGGAAGGCTGCGTCCGTTTCTGCCCATATGCCTGCTGCTCGTCTTCCTCGTCTATAGATAGGGCGATCCCAACCACAGCAATCGGTCGAAGACACGAATGGCAAACGGGCGGGCCTTCAGCGTCTGCAGCGTCACCGGTTGCGCGGAAGCGATCGCTGCGCCGATACGGGCCTCGATCTCGGTGGCGAAGTCGGCATCCAGGATCTCCATGTCGATCTCGAAATTCAGCCTCAGCGAGCGGGCATCGAGGTTTGACGAGCCGACATAGGCCCAGACGCCGTCGATGGCCATCAGCTTGGAATGGTCGAACGGGCCTTCGTGGCGCCAGACGCGGCAATAGTGCTTCAGCACCTGGTCGAACTGCGCCGTCATGGCGTGGTCGACAAGGAAAAGGTTGTTCACCGCCGGCACGACGATGTCGATCTCGACGCCGCGCCGGCCGGCCGTGGTCAGCGCGCTGATCAGCTCGCGGTCCGGCAGGAAATAGGGCGACATGATGCGGATCGTTTTGCGGGCGACCGAAAACGCCCCCATCATGAGCTTGTGGTTGGTTTCGTTCGAGGCATCCGGCCCCGTCGCCACGGCTCTGACCAGCATCGGCTGGCCGGGCGGCGGCGCGGTTCGTTCGACTTGCCAGACATCGTCCTTCAGCGCTTCGTTGCCGGCGAAGCGCCAGTCCTCGGCGGCGACCGAGAACAGGTCGGCCACCACCGGTCCGGTAACCTCGAAATGCGTATCCCTGGAACTGTCGGAGCCGGCGAATTCGGCCGAGAATCCCTTGCGGATGTTCATGCCTCCCGTGAACGCCACCGTGCCGTCGACGACCAGGATCTTCCTGTGGGTTCTGAGATTGGCATAGGGAAGTCTCAACCCCATGACGATTTTGCCGTTGAAGAGATCGACGGCGACGTTGGCTTCCTTCAGCTGGTGGAGAACGCTGGGCACCGAATAGCGCACGCCGACGGCGTCGATTAGCACGCGCACGGTGACGCCGCGTTTGACCGCTCCGGAGAGCGATTGGACGAACATCTGTCCGACCGCGTCGTTGTCGAAGATATAGGTCTCGAGAAGCACGCTTTTTTGCGCGCCGTCGATCGCCCGGCACATCGCAGCATACGCTTCGTCGCCGGTTTCAAGCGCGGCGATCGTGTTTCCGGAGCTGAGCTGGCGTCGCGCCACCCTGTCGCCCAGCGTCTTGAGCCCGATGAAACGCTGGCCGTATTGGGCGCTGATCAACGCCTCCATGGCCACGTCGCGGTCGTGCCTTGCCTCGGCGGCCTCGCCGGTGACCGGCCGCATGGCGCTGATCGTCGCGCGGCGGATACGGTTGATGCCGGCGATGGCGTAGATGATCGCGCCGAGGAAGGGCGACAAGAGCATCACGCCGACCCAGCCGGTGGCGGCGCGCACGTCCTCCTTCGTCATGATGGCGTGGACGATGCCGACCGCCGCCATCGCCAGGGAGAGGGCGAGAATAAGCGTAGACCAGTGACTCGCAATCGTCTGCAACATCGGCCCGACTATTGTGCGGGCGGGCGCGGAAGGCAATGCGGTAGGTCAAGGCGCGCACGATAGGCACGCAGCGGGTTCGGTCCGGAGCGAGAAAGTAGGTGCGGTATGTCCGTTCTGGGCAGTGGAGCTGACATTGTTGAACAGCTTCTGATACTCGCGGATTTCCTGGGCGCGCTGCACGCCCGCTTCGCGCCCATCTCGGTAGTCGAGATAGGCTTTGCCGCCGCCCGAAAAGCGAACATCGTCTGCGACAACACTGTAGGTCATGGTTGCGCCATCACAGGACCTTCGGCGCCGCAATCCTACCTGCCGGCATCGCGAGCAAGTTCAAAAACGGGCGGCGGCGAACGGAACTGGTTGTCGCTGGGTGTTTCATCGCTACATGCATCCGGTCCGCAGAGGGGCGTTCCGCTCCTGGTGAAGCCGCTCTAGGCCACGCCAACGATCGCCCGGCGACGCGCGCCGGCTGGCCAGAATGGATAGCCGCCGGGGTAACGTCCGGCCTGCGGATCAGTGTCTCTGGACGAAAGGAGCACGCGAACTCCCGGAACGGCGTAGAGGCACGGAGTCGACAAACCGGCGCTGGACGTAGCGAATGCCGCGATCCGCGCTATGATCAGGGACCTTAAGGGTCTCGGGCGATCGGAGTTGCAGAACCGAGCCAGAGCCGTTGACGGCGAAAACACATAAGCCGCTACTCCATGTTCGCCCTTTGTGCTTCGAAATTCGCACAAAAGGCAGTGTGGAAATGGCTGAAGGTCGACAGGCCGCGAGACGGTACCAGGGCAAAACTACGCGGTCCTTAGTTCAAACGCCGCAAGACCGAGAAGGCGGCGTCAATCAGCCTTGCCCGCAAAAGCCCAAAACTCGCGGGACCTTCAGCCCGCGCCATCTCGCGAGAGAATATCCAGCGTCGAGCCGCCCCTGCGGAAGCCAGCGCATGTGCAATCTCATGCGCTAGCCGTATATCCACACACCGCGGCCCGGCCGAGATCTGTCAGCTTGCGACGGCGCTGCGCAGCAGCATGAGCTCGCCGATGTTTTCGATGATGATGTAGCCGACCAAACGGCCCTTGGCATCCACCACGCCGACGGCAGGTGCAGCTCCCTTCTTCAGGGGTTCGAGCGCCTTGATGAGCTTCTCATAGTCGTGCACCACCGGGATATTTGCGGCCATTGCCTCGATCACAGGGGTCTGACCGCCGCGCTGCTGCAGGCCGGCGACGAGCCCGTCACGCGTCAGCACGCCGCGCAGCTTGCCGTCACCGTCGACGATCGGGAACTCGTGTTGCGTCGTGCGCAACAGGGCCTGTGCCGCCTCGTCGAGAGTCGCGGTCGCCGGCAGGCTTTCGAACCGGCTGATCATGACGTCACGGACGTTAACGGCACGCGCCGCTGCCTCGAGCCCCATCGCCTGGGTTTCCGCAGTGGCAGCGAGGTAGACGAAGATCGCAACGAATATGAGCAGCACGTTGCCGGCGACGAGACCGATGAAGCCGAAGGCGAAGGCGGCGAACTGGCCAACAGTCCCTGCAATCTCCGTCGCGCGCACGCGGTTGTAGCGCGTGGCGAGCAAGGCGCGCAGCACGCGCCCGCCATCCATCGGAAAGGCCGGAATGAGGTTGAACAGGACCAGCCAGATGTTGACGGCGGCGAGGCGAGCCACGAACGCGACATGCGGGTTATCCATCGACGTCAGCGCGTCGAGACCGACGGTGGTCCCGAGCGCGACGAGGAGAAAGGCAATGACGACATTGACCAGCGGGCCGGCGAGCGCCACGACGATCTCTTCCGACGGCTTCTCGGGTAGGCGTTCCAGCTCCGCGACGCCGCCGATCGGCAAGAGCGTGATCTTGGGAGTTCGGATGCCGTAGCGACTAGCGGCAGCGGCGTGGCCGAGCTCATGCAATACCACGCAGGCGAACACTGCGCCGATGAAGCCGACCCCCTTGATCGCAGCCGAGGTTCCACCCTCCTGGAAATAGGCGATGCCTATCCAGGCGAGCAGTAGCAGGAAAGTCAGGTGGATGCGGATCTCGGTGCCGCCGACACGGAGGATCGGGTAGGACCACTGCATGATGTGACTCCGTCGGGTCGGGAAGCAGGCCACGCCCGCCGAGCATGCCCCCGTTTGCAGTCGCGTCAAGTGGCTGGTCATTCGATCGAGCGCATGGCTCCGGCCGCCTGTCGTGCAGAGGATTTCGTAGGATATTCCTCGTGACCTGCTCAACCGCTTCTGATTCCGGCCCCAAGGCAGTGGGGGCGGCCATGCGCCTTCATGTCGGACGCAGGGTGAAGGTGCGCTTCGCCCGAAAGCGGACATCTGGATTGAACCGCTGCGACGTCAGTTCTTGATCCAAAGCCGAAACAGGCGATGCCGGACCGGCGATGCTCAATACCGCGGCGCTAGCCGCCTTTCGAAGAAACCGAAGCCGGTCGTCACCAATGCGGCTAGCACGAAATATCCCAGCGCGGCGGCGAACGGGGGCTCGTAGACAAATCTCACGCCCGCCTCGCCGCCAGCCGCAACCACGGCGCCAGGTGGAACGCGGCCATCAGCAGATACATCGGCACCATGCCGCTGAGCATGGAGGCTCCGGGCCCGGACATGCACATCATGTCCTGGCCGCCATAGGCAGCGGTGAGCAACGCCATGACCGCGAAGGTCGGCGCCGCCGCGAGGCAGAGCCAGTCGGCGAGGCCGAAGCCGCTCGGGCCGGAGGGGCGAGGGGAGTCCGCCGCTTCGATGGCAAGGTCCGGGTTTTCGGTGCTCATCTCATCCACCATTCCAACTGGGCGGGCTTTCAAGGCTCGTGGAAAAATCGGCTCCGGCGGCGCGGTTGGCGCCGCCGGAGTCGCTTCGCGCTCAGGCGTCCTTGTTGCGGAACGCCGCTTCGCCGGCGTCCGAAACCTCGACCCATCTCTGGTCGGGGGCGGCACCCTCTTCGTAATTGTCGTGCCAGTTCCACCACTTGTAGGTCTGGGTCTGCGGATAGCCCTTGGGCGAATCCTCCCATACCTCCTGGCGGCCGAGCGGCGTGACATCGAGATAGCTCCACACGGTGCCAAACGCCTCGTCGCCGCGGTTGTTGACGAAATAGGTGCGGAAGATGCGGTCGCCGTCGTGGATGAAGACGTTGTGGCCGTGCCATTCGTCGACGCCGAAATCCTTATCCCAGCTGTCGGTGATGGTGTACCAGGGCATCTTCCAGTCCATCCGCTGCTTCAGCCGCTGGATGTCGGCCTGCGGCGCGCGCGAGGCGTAGGCGAGTGTGGTGTCGCGGGCGTTGAGATGGGCGAGGTTGCCGACCTGGTCGGCGCCGAGCGAGCAGCCGCGGCAGGCGTGCTCCGGCCAGCCATAGACGCCGGGCTCGAAGAAGGCGCGGTAGATGATCAGCTGCCGGCGGCCTTCGAACAGGTCGAGCAGGCTCGCCTTGCCGTTCGGGCCTTCGAACACATAGTCCTTCTCGACAAGCATCCACGGCATGCGGCGGCGTTCGGCGGCTAAAGCGTCACGAGCGCGGGTGAGGGCTTTTTCCTTCACGAGCATCTCATCATACGCGCCTTCCCAGGCTTCTGGCGAAACGACCGGTGGTGTGTGCATTTGCTGGGTCATTGCTCTTGTCCCATTCTCTCGGTTGGTTGAGGGTGACGCGGACAGACATAGGGCCGGACGGCGCGATGGTGAGAGTTACAAGTGTGACGCGATTTGATCCGGCGGGCCTAGAAGCGGGCCCAGAAGCGGACATTGAGGCGGGCATTGCATGGACTCGCTGATCAATGCCGCCGGCCGGGCGTTGGCATCGGGCGACCCGCTCGGAGCCTTGAAGCGCGTCGCGCTGCGTGATGACGCGCCGGCGCTGGCGCTGCGCGGCATCGCCATGGCACAGCTCGGCGACTTCGCCAAGGCCAAGGCGCTGCTGAAGAGCGCCGCCCGCGCCTTCAGCCCGAAGGAAGCGGTGGCGCGCGCCCGCTGCGTCGTCGCCGAAACCGAGATCGCGCTGGTCTCACGCGATCTCGGCTGGTCGGAGAAGGCTTTGCGAGCCGCAAGAACGACGCTTCAAGGACATGGCGACCGGGTCAACGCGGCCTATGCCGGCAGCCTCGAAGCGCGACGCCTGATCCTGATCGGTCGCCTCGACGAGGCCGAGCGCCTGCTTGCCGGCTTCGATCCGGCACCGCTGCCGCCGGTCGCGCGCGTCGCGCATGAGCTCGCCGCCGCGGGCATTGCGGTTCGACGCCTGAGGACGAAGGCCGCGCGGGCCGCGCTCGGCCGGGCGGCGCTCGCGGCCTACGAAGCCAACATCCCGGCGCTGAGGGCGGAAGTCGAAACCGCTTCGCTGGTTTTGAACGTGCCGGTCGCGCGGCTCGTATCGAAGGGTTTGGAGACGCCGCTCCAACTCGACGAGGTCGAGGCGCTGCTCGAATCCGGCACGCTCGTCATCGATGCCTGCCGCAATGTCGTGCGGCAGGCCGATACGATCGTTTCGCTGGCGACCCGGCCGGTGCTGTTCGCGCTGGCGCGCGCGCTCGCCGAGGCCTGGCCGGCCGATGCGTCGCGCGAGGTGCTGCTGAGGCGCGCCTTCCGGGCCAGGCATGCCGATGAATCGCACCGTGCGCGGCTCAGGGTCGAGATGGGACGGCTGCGTGCCGAACTTGGCGCCCTCGCTGAGATCAACGCGACGGTCGCCGGCTTCGCGCTTTTGCCGCTGAATGCCGCCGAGGTCGTGGTGCTGGCGCCGCCTGTCGAGGAGGAGCATGGGGCGGTGCTCGCTTTCCTGGCCGACGGCGAGTCGTGGTCGAGCTCGGCGCTTGCGATCGCGCTCGGCGCCAGCGCGCGCACCGTGCAGCGGGCGCTCGAAGAGCTTTCGACGGCAAATAAGGTCCAGGCAGTCGGCCGCGGCAGGGCGCGCCGCTGGATGACGCCGCCGATGACCGGATTCCCGACTGTCTTGTTACTCCCGGGTCCGCTGCCGAGCGACTAGTCTGCGGCCATTGTTCAAATGGAGATCGAAAATGAAACGAACCGCTGCCGAGATCCTGCGCGAATATGGCCCCTTTCCAGACGCCGAGCGCGTCAATGGCGTCACCTATGACGGCAAGAATGTCTGGTTCGCTACCGGCGACAAGCTGAAGGCGCTTGACCCGGAGAGCGGCGCGATCGTGCGATCGATCGACGTCGCCTCGCATGCCGGGACTGCCTTCGACGGCGAGCACCTCTACCAGATTGCCGAGGACCGCATCCACAAGGTCGACCCGAAGACCGGTAAGGTCGTCGCCACCATTCCCGCCCCGGGCAATGGCGGCGATTCAGGCATGGCCTGGGCCGAAGGTTCGCTCTGGATCGGCGAATACAGGGCGCACAAGATCCACCAGATCGATCCTGAAACCGGCAAGGTGATCCGCACCATCGAGTCGAAACGCGTCGTCACTGGTGTCACTTGGGTCGATGGCGAGCTCTGGCATGCCACCTGGGAAGGCGAGGAGGGTGATCTGCTGCGCATCGATCCCGAAACGGGCGACGTGCTGCAGGAGGTGGCGATGCCCTCTGGCGTGTCGGGACTGGAATCCGATGGTGGCGGCTGCTTCTTCTGCGGTGGCGGCAGCAGCGGCAAGATCAAGGCCGTGCGCCGGCCGGGGTCCGACGCTGGCAAGTAACGGATAGCCTTAAGCATGCGGCCCGATCAGGCCGCCTCGCGCGCTGGCCGGACCATGGCCTTTTCGGAGACCTTCGCAGCGCTCGACCTGTCGATATGCGCCCAGGCCGGCCGCTCGAACAGGAAGTTTCCGAAGCCGGTGCGCTTGACGATGAAATAGAGAATGACCGGGCTGACGACCGAGACGAGCAGCACCGCGAGGCTGAGCCAGCCAGTGTCGGTCACCAGGCCGCTTGCAAGGGCGAGACCGCGGAAGATCGACATCGGGATGGTGAAGGCGACATAGACGACCAGCGAATGCTCGCCCAGCCAGCGCAGCCATTCCATCGAGGCGAATTTCGACAGGAAGCCGCCGGCGACGCAGAGCGCCACCGCTCCGGCGACGGCAAGCGTAAGATGCAGCGGCGGCCATGCCGCCAGGCCCATTTGCATGCCGACCGGCTGAACGGCATAACCCGGCGAATAGACGAGCAGGCCATTGACGATCGCCCACGCGGCCAGGCCCGCAACGGCGATCGCCGGTCGATTTTGCGTCCATTCGACGAGACGGAACACCAGAGGCGCGAGGACGAAGCCGAGATAGAAGAACACGAAATAGGCGGCGAATTGCGTGAGGGCGTAACTCTGCGAATGCGGCGCCCACATCTGCAGCGCTGCGGCGGCCGCGATGACGATCCAGTGCGGCACGCCAAGCTCACGCAGGACGCGCGCGACGAGGCCGAACACCGCCAGCATGTAGATGAACCACAGCACGCCATAGGGCTGGACGACGGCCATTGCGAGATCGTGCAGCATACCGGCGGGATCGCGGCTGAAGATGCCGATCTTCAGCCCGATCGAGATCACCGCCCACAGCACGTAGAAATAGAGATAGTGGACGACGCGCCGGTCGATATAGCGCCGCCACGGCCGGTCGATCACCTGCGACAGGAACAGGCCTGAGATGAGAAAGAACTCCGGCATGCGGAACGGCGTCGCGAAGCCGATGACATAATGCAGGAAGCCAACGCCGCCGGTGTATTCACCGGTGTTGTAGGCCGAATACATCATCACCACCAGGATGATGGAAAGACCTTTCGCCGTGTCCACCCACGGCATGCGCATCGGGCTGCTCATGAACGATCTCGAGGAAATTCACCTGCGCCATAGTATCGGACAGGCGCATCTCTAGCAGCATGAAGCTTCGGATATCGTAAACGCGGCGACGACGCAGGCCCGTGCAGTAGTTGCGGAAGAGATTATCGATTCAAGGTAGCGGGATCGGCTTGTCACTGAGTGTGCGCAAGTAGGCGATCAGGTTGACCCGTTCGGTCTCGTCCGGGACACCCGGAATCTCCATGGAGACGCCCGGCCTGGTGAGCATGGGCCCGAAGAGATATCTGTTCAGGTCCTCGTACGACCATACGCCTTCCCAGCTCAGCAAGGCGTCAGAGTAACGCATATCTGCCATAGATGCCTTGTCGCGGCCGACGACGCCCCACAAGTTCGGTCCCGTTTTGTTCGCTCCCTGTGGCTCGGCATTGTGGCAACCGTGACACACACGGGTGAAGTAGGTTCGGCCTTTCTCGACATCGGCAGAAGCCAACTTCATCGAGATCGGGGCTGGTGTTGGCGAGACGACGCCGTGCGACATCAGATAGTCGGCAACTTCGCGTTGCCCCCGGCGTTTTGCCAGATGGAGCGGTGTCTTGCCGCCATTTGTCTTCGCATTCACGTCCGCGCCGGCCACGACCAGTGCCTTCACGCAGTCGAGACAACCGAGAATGACGGCGACATGAAGGGCGGATTCGCCGTCACGGTCCGAATTTGGATCTGCGCCCCGCTCCAGCAACAGATTTAACAGATCGATCTTGCCTTTCCCCATAGCCGCCATCAGCGGGCGACCCCAAGTCGTCGGGGCGTTGACGTCCGCACCACGTTCTATGAGCAGTTTTGCCGCTTCGATGTGGCCCATCATGACCGCAAAATAGAGCGGCGTTGCGTCTCCATCGCTCTCATCGACGCCGGCACCTGCGTCGAGCGCTGCCGTGATCGCCGCGACATCGCCGTTCTTCGCGGCGTCGTGAATGGCGGCGGCGCGCAATTCAATCGGGAAATATGCAAGCAGTGGCGCAATGAAAAGCAGGAGCCTGCGCATTTGGCACCTCCCCACGGCAAGCCGGAGGACGCAGCATGCTTTTAAGGGGACAAGGATACCTCAAATGCCCCGCGAGAACGAGAGTTTTCAGGAAGACTGGCCATGGCCTTGCTGCCCTCTGTCAGCGGGTTGTAAAGCCTCATCCGGATCAACTCGTGCCGTGGCGCGAGCAAAGGCGGACTCTTCTGCGCGGATATCAAGCGTCAGGCTTTCACCGCTAGCCGTCGCTTCGTGCCGGCGTTAACGCTGTTGTCTCCCGCATCGCCACAGCCACGATCGCGCCGGAGAGAAAGGTCAGCGCCGCAATCGCCGCGATCGCCGCGACGAAACCGAAGAAGTCGGCGATGAGACCCGCCGACAGCGCGCCCACCGCATAGCCGAGATCGCGCCAGAAACGGTAGACGCTGAGCGAGCGCGCCCGCCAGGAAGGATGCGAGGCGTCCGATACCGCCGCGATCAGGCTCGGATAGACCATCGCTGTGCCGAGGCCGAGCAGCAGGCTCGCCAGCAGCCACCAGCCGAAATCGCGCGTCATGGCGGTAGTGAGAAGCCCTGCCGCCTGCACCCACATGCCGGCGACGATCAGGCCCTTGCGGCCCCACCGGTCGCTCAATGGCCCGGTCGCAACCTGCAAGATGCCCCAGACCGCGGGGTAGACCGCCTTGAGGATGCCGATCCGCTCGACGCCGAGCCCGTTGGCGACGAAGAAGAGCGGGAAGAGGCCCCAGCTCATGCCGTCGTTCAGATTGTTCACCAGGCCGGCCTGCGAGGCGGCGAACAAATTGCGGTCACTGAGGGAGGTCAGCAAGAAGATCTCGCGGAAACTGAGCGGCGACGCCTGCTTCGCGTGGTTCGCCAGTTCCAGCCGCACATGCTCGCGCGTGTCGCGCACGAGCAGGATCGACAGCGCGGCACCCAGGACCGCATAGCCGACGCCGAGGTAGATCGGCACCGGGCGCAGCCCGTAGCGGTTCGCCAGGTAGCCGGTCAGGAACGCGGTGACGCCTACCGCGAGATAGCCGGCGAATTCGTTGAGGCCGACGGCGAGCCCGCGCGATTTCGGCCCGACCAGATCGACCTTCATGATCACCGTCATCGACCAGGCGAGCCCCTGGTTGATGCCGAGCAGCGCGTTGGCGGCGACGATCCAGCCCCAGCTCGGTGCCCAGATGATGATGAAGGGCACCGGCAGGCCGAACAGCCAGCCCAGGATCAGCACGCGCTTGCGGCCCCATGTGTCGGCAAGCTGGCCGGAGACGAGGTTGGCGCAGGCCTTGACCACGCCGAAGCTGACGATGAAGGAGACGACGAGCGTGGTGGAGGCGACGCCGAATTCCTCCGCGCCGATCAGCGGCACGACTGTCCGCTCGATGCCGACCATGCCGCCGACAAAGGCGTTGATCAGCACCAAAAGCGAAAACTGCTTCCAGTTGGCCTTCAGGCCGAGCGCAACGGCGGGCGCGGATGCGCTCAAGACCGAGCTCCGGCATTCGCGGCCCGGGTGCGGGCGGCGTCCGGTGGCGGGGCAGGGATGTCGGCGGTCATGGCTGCGACGAACTGATCCTCGTCCTCGATGCGGAACGCCTTGTTGAAGCGCCGCTCGAAGCCGATCGTCGACGTCGGCTTGCCGCTGAGCGACCGGCCGCAGACCGAACCCGAATAGGCGCCTGGCAGCACCTCGATGTGGTCGGGCAATTCCTTCAACCGGCGCGCGCTGGCATAGAGCGCACGCGCGCCGTCCTCGGCGCTCGAGGCGAGCTCGGTGCGGCCGAGATCTCCGACCATCAGCGTATGCCCGGTGAGCACGAACCAGGGTTCGATCGACCGCGTCCGGTCGGTGACCAGAAGGCTCAAATGCTCCGGCGTGTGGCCGGGCGTGTGGATCACGGTCGCCGTGACGTTGCCGAGTTCCAGCACCTCGCCGTCTTTCACGCGGCGGAACGGGAAGCCGGTCTCGGCGCCCTCGAAGAGCACGTATTCGGCGCCCGTCGCCTCCGCGAGCGCGCGCCCGGCCGAGATATGGTCGGCGTGGATATGCGTGTCGACGACGTAGAGGATGCGCATGCCCGTGGCATCTGCAGCTTCGACATAGGGCGCGATGTCGCCAACCGGATCGACGACGGCCGCGGAAGCCTTGCCGCCGCAGCCGAACAGATAGGAGGCGGCAACCGGGTCGGTATGCAGGAACTGCCTGAGAATCATCGCCTTTCCTCCGAACGGGGCAACTGCGCTTGGCGAGCCACTGGCTTGACGGCAGGCCGAAACTGTCATTCAATCATTATATTGAATGACGATGCGTCGTTGAAAGGCCCATGTCAATCCGCAATCCGAAGCAGGCGCTTTACGAACAGTTTGCGATCGTCGCCAAGGCGCTCGGCAATCCGCTGCGCCTGGAAATGATCGAGCATCTGGCGCAGGGCGCGCGCAGCGTCGAAGCGCTGGCGGTCAAGCTCGGCCAGCCTGTCGCCAACATCTCACAGCATCTGCAGGCGCTGCGTCGCGCCGGCATCGTTTCGGCCGAACGCGACGGCAAATTCGTCCATTACGCACTCGCGGACGAGAGCGTGCTCGCCGCCTTCGCTTCGGTGCGCGCCGTTGCCGAGCGGCAGCTCGCCGAAGTCGATCGCATCGTGCGCGGCTATTTCGACGCGCGAGACCAAATGCGGCCCGTCGGACGTGACGAACTCCAGGCACTCATGCGCGACGGCCTGGTGACGCTGATCGACGTCCGCCCGCCGGACGAGTTCGCGCTCGGCCATGTGCCCGGCGCGATCAATGTTCCGCTTGGCGAAATCAAGACCTGGTCGGCCAACGCGGCTCCAGACCGGCAAATCGTCGCCTACTGCCGCGGTCCGTGGTGCGTGATGTCCTTCGAGGCGGTGGCCGCGCTGCGCTCGCTTGGCCATTCCGCGCGCCGCCTCGAGGACGGCATGCCGGAATGGAAGGCCGCCGGCCTGCCGGTGGAAATAGCCGCCTGATGGTGCGGCTAATTAGGCGGGGCGGAATGCTCGCTGGAGCCGAAAGGGCATCGAGCGCCAATTGCCGACGCTTGGCTACAACATGGCGAATGCCTTGAGTGGGGCCGCAAGCGGTCTGTCGGCTTTGCGCTGTGGTATGCCGAAAAGCGACATTTCAGGCTGGCTGGATTGGCGTCGAAAGCGGCGCTACCTCTTGTTCCAGCGCCCACTTGACTTGGTGCAATGGTCGAGAAGTCTGGCGAGTAGCATTTTCCTCACATTTTCTAGAACCTCAGCCCATCGCTAGCGTAAGCTCCGCTTAACAACAACGGCAGTTTTTTCGGCGTTTACAATGTCCGGCCGAAGTCGGACGTTGCCCCCAACAAGACCATGTCCCCAGGGGTCGGCGGTGGTTAGATCGCCGCCGCCGCGCATGCCAACGGAGGGTTTTCTTATGAGCAAGAAGCAGATGAAGCTGGGGCTCTCCATGCGGTACATGGGATACCATGTCGGCTCATGGCGGCATCCGGATGTACCGGCGGATGGCGCCTCTCTCTTCCAGTCGTTTCTGGAAGTGGCGCAGACAGCCGAACGCGCCAAGTTCGACATGCTGTTCCTGGCGGACGGTATAGGGGTCCGGTTAGACGACAAGCCCAAGGGATCGATGTGCAGATCGCGCCACAACGTGGAACTGGAGCCGTTGACGCTCCTTTCAGCCTTGGCCCCTCTTACCCGCAACATCGGCTTGGTAGCCACGGCTTCGACAACCTACAACGAGCCCTATCACATCGCGCGCAAATACGGCTCGCTCGACCAGATCAGCGGCGGCCGCGCGGCCTGGAACGTGGTGACCTCCTGGTCGGATCAGGAGGCCTGGAACTTCTCGATGAGCAAGCAGCTCGATTACGACACCCGCTACGAGCGCGCGCACGAATTCGTTGAGGTAGTTACCGGTCTCTGGGACAGTTGGGACGAGGACGCGTTCCTTCTCGACAAGGAATCCGGGGTCTTCTACGACGAAAAAAAGATGCATGTCCTCGACCATGTGGGCAAGCATTTCTCCGTCCGCGGGCCGTTGAGCGTTCGACGCTCGCCGCAGGGTCGGCCGATCCTGGTCCAGGCTGGCGTATCGGAGCCTGGTCAGCAGATCGCGGCCGAGTACTGTGACATCGTCTTCATGGCCAAGAACGACCTCAAGTCCGCTCAGGACTACTATTCTTCGGTGAAGGACCGGTTGGAACACTTCGGCCGCAAGAAGAGCGATCTCCTGATGATGCTCGGCCTTACGCCCATCGTCGGCCGCACCCGCGAGGAAGCGCAAGAGAAATACGAACAGCTCGAGGCGCTCATCGATCCGATCGTTGGCCTTTCGATGCTCTACCGCTCGTTCGGCGATCTTTCGCATCTGCCGATGGACGGCCCGGTGCCGAAGCCAGACCTTGACAAGGTCGGACTCAAGAGCAGCGCTCAGATGTATTACGACCTCGCCCAGAAGCAGGGCCTGACAATACGCCAGCTCTACAAAAAGATCGGCATGGCCCAGGAGCACAAGACCGTCGTGGGAACCGCGGCCGACGTCGTCGACGAGATGGAGTCCTGGTTCGAGCAAGGCGCCGCCGATGGCTTCAACATAACGCCATCTCTTCTCCCACACGGCATCAACGACTTTGTCGAGCTCGTGCTGCCCAAACTGCGCAGACGCGGCCGATTCCGCGACGAGTATGAAGGGCGAACCCTTCGCGAGAATCTCGGCCTCCCCGTTCCCGCCAGCCGCTACGCGACCACGGCTTCCGCCGACAGGCGTCTCGCCAGTTAAATTTGATCGAACGAGTATCGGATATGCAAACGAACGCCGGTCGAGACACGCTCTCTGCTAGGGACACCGCTCGCCAGCCGATCGAGGCGGGCGATCCAGTGAACGATAGCCGTCTCTTTCGCAGATGCCTTGGCCTTTACGGGACGGGCATTGCGATCATCACCGCGGAGATGGAGGATCAGCGGGCCGCAGTGACCGTCAACTCCTTTGCTTCCGTGTCGCTCGATCCGCCGCTGGTGCTTTGGTCCATAAGCCGCGCTTCACGCAGCCATCCGCTATTCACGAACGGCAAGCGCTTTGCCGTAAACATCCTCGCCTCGACACAGATGAATGTCTCCAGACATTTCTCCAGCAAGGTCGAGGACAAGTTCGCGGATACCTCATGGTCGCCTGGGGAGTTCGGCTCCCCCTTGCTTCACGGTTGTCTGGCGCACTTTGAGTGCGAAACCTACGCGCAGGTCGAAGGCGGCGACCATACGATCCTGATCGGTCTCGTACGCCGCGCCAGTCGTTTCGACGGGGAGCCGCTGCTTTTCGCCCAGGGCCAGTACAGCGTCGCCTATTCCCATCCGGAGGTTTCGCCTGCGCCTGAGGTCGGCCGCTTCACGCCCGAGACAGCTACCGAGGGAACGATCATTCCTCAGATATTCGAAGCGCACCATCTCCTTTCGGCCGTTTTCGACGAGCACCGCCATGCCGAAGGTCTCGATATCTCGGTGGCCCGGGTGATCGCCTGCGTGTACGACATGCCGGGCCTGAAGACGGACCAGGTGGCGCGGGCGACATATCTCGGGCAACGGGACACGGAGGACGCCTTGGCCACGCTTGTCGAGCGCGGGATGCTCGTCAGTTCGGCGGATGGCCAGTTGGTTCTCACCGAAGCCGGGCGGCATCGGCGCGAGGCGATCCGGACGCGTTGGCAGAATTTCCAGAAAGATCAGCTTGAGGGCATACCGGAGGCGGACCTTCGCGCTACGCTGCGAACTCTCTCGAAGCTGATTGCCCAGAACAGACCGGCGAAATGATGAACTGGGACTACATCGTCATAGGCGCCGGATCGGCAGGCTGCGTGCTCGCCAACAGGCTGAGCGCTGACCCAGCCACGAAAGTGCTGTTGCTGGAGGCCGGCGGCAGCGACAAGCGATTGAACATCATCATGCCCGCGTTGGCCTTCAAGGCGATGGCCGACGAACGCACCAACTGGAAATTCATGACCGAGCCGGACCCAACGCGCAACAACCGGCGGGACATGATGCCCCGCGGCAAGGGACTCGGCGGTTCCAGCTCGATCAACGCCATGTTCTATGTCCGTGGAAACCGCGGCGATTACGACCATTGGGCGCAGATGGGGAACCGGGGCTGGTCCTATGACGAAATCCTGCCCTACTTCAGGAAGGTCGAAGGCAACCGGGACGGCGTGACCGGTATCTACGGCAAGGACGGCCCGGTCGTCGTCAGCGCCGTGCGCAAGCCTCCCAAGCTTGCCTACGTCTTCGTCGAAGCAATGAAAGAGCTCGGCTATCCACACAACCCCGCCTACAACGCCGAACCCACGGACGGCGCTGCTATCATTCATGTCACCCAGCACATGGGAACCCGCTTCAGCGCCGCCAGAGGCTACCTGGATCCGATCAAGAAGCGGCCTAACCTGAGGATCGTGACGGGCGCGGTGGTGCGCAGGATCTTATTCGACGGACGTCGCGCCTCAGGCGTCGAGTTCGATGCCGGTGGCAAGACGCAGGTTGAGCGGTGCGTCGGCGAGATCGTCCTGTCCGCGAGCGCGGTCAACTCGCCGAAACTTCTGATGCTGTCGGGCATCGGTCCGCAGGAGCAGTTGCGGGCGCACGGCATCGACGTGCTGCACGACAGCCCCGGCGTGGGCCGAAATCTCCAGGAGCACGCCAGCACGCAGGTGAAGGCCTACGTCAACATCAAGACCGCAAACCAGGAATTCAACCTGTTGGGAAAGCTGAAATACGGCGTACAGTTCCTTTTCGACCGCTCGGGTTACGCCACCTACACCTATACGGGCGTCGGCCTCATCCGGACCAGGCCAGAGCTCGAATATCCCGACATCCAGTATCATTTCGGGGCTTTTTCGGCGAACTACACCCATGATGGCATTGAGATGCAGAAGGAGGCCGCGATCAACCTCCAGCCCAACGTCAACAGTTCACGAAGCCGGGGCTTTCTCGAACTGCGCTCTTCCGATCCATACGAGCAACCCAAGATCCAGCTGAACCTCCTGAGCGATCGCTACGACATCGAGACCTTGATGGCCGGCGGCAGGATCGCCCGCGCCGCGCTGAACTCGAAGGCGTTCGCGCCATACGTCACCGGCGAGTTCAAACCGGGCAAGGACGTCCAGACTGACGACGAATGGATCGCCTATATGCGCGAGAACGCGAGCGGCAGCTACCATCCGTGCGGCACTTGCAAGATGGGCATCGACCCCATGGCCGTCGTGACACCGGATCTGAAGGTCATCGGCGTGGAGGGCCTGCGCGTCGTCGATTCCTCCATCATCCCGCAGATACCGAGCTGCAATCTCAATGCCATCAGCATGGCGATCGGCGAGAAAGGCGCCGATCTGATCCTTCAGAAACAAGCCGCCTACGCGACGGCATGATGGGTGACTGGGCGCGTAAGCATGACCGCCGCTGCAGTTTCGAGTGATCTGACAATGACCAAAGAGCCCGTGTCAAAGACCTTCGTTTTCTACATCGTGCCCGAATTCACCATGCTTGCGTTTACATCCGCCATCGAAGCGTTGCGTTTGGCGAATGCGGTCATGGGGGAAGAAGTCTATCGATGGCGGATCGTCAGCGTGGACGGTGACCCCGTGCGATCCAGTTGCGGACTGTCGGTCTCACCTGATCGCTCTGTTGCTGCGGAGCGCTCGAGCACACGAGCAGAGCGGCCGAATATGATCGTGGTCTGCACGGGATGGCACGTCGAGCGTGCGGTGGACAAATCCGTCGCGGGATGGCTGCGCCAAAGCCGGAATTTCGGCATCTCCGTGGCGGGAATCTGTACTGGTGCGCACATCCTCGCGGATGCGGGAATGTTGGCTGGGAGGCGTTGCACCATCCACTGGGAGAACCTTCCAATCTTCAGAGAGACGTTTCCGTCTGTCATTGTCGGCAGCGGCCTCGTCGAAAGCGACGACGACATCCATACCTGCGTTGGCGGGACGGCCTCCTTCGACATGATGCTCCATTTCATTGAAAAGGACTGCGGCCGACGGGTGGCGTTGGCGATATGCGAACAGGCAATTGTCGACCGCATAAGGGAGCCGTTTGAACGGCAGCCCGGCCCGTTGAGAACATTGGGCAGCGTCAACCCGCTTGTGCTGTCGGCCGTTCAGTTCATGGAGGACGGTATCGCTGATCAGACGGATATCGCGGCGGTGGCGAGGCACATCAAGCTTTCCCGCCGGCAGATGGAGCGCCTTTTCGCCAGAGAGCTCGCGACATCTCCCTCACGCTACTTTCTCGAGCTTCGGCTGGATCGAGCACGGCTGATGCTTCTGCAATCAAACATGGCCATCATCGACGTGGCCGTAGCATGTGGCTTTGTCTCGGGATCCCATTTCGCCAAGTGCTACAAAGCATTCCACGGCGTCTCCCCGCAGCGGATGCGAGCGCAGCGTCCACGAAGCGCCTACGTTCCTTCTCTCGGACGGGCTGGATCGCGCGCATCTTTGGGACGCATGGTATGACTGAACGCTCGTCGGCTGGTCCATTGCCGCGGAGCGCACGGGTCTACCTGGCGGCCTGTAACGTACTCGACACACAGCAGAAGAGGAGGCTGGCTCCATGGCAACCATAGTCGGCATCAGCGGCAATTTCAGCCGTCCTTCGAAGACCCGCAGCATGGTGGAGACGATTGTCGAAGCGGCCGCGAGAGAATTGAATTGGGACTCCCGGGTCTTCGATCTGGTGGACGCTGGACCGTCGCTTGGCGCCACCTTCGGCAGGAAACAGGCGCCGCGCGAAATCGACGAAATTTGGACGGCGATCGAAACATGTGATGCGCTCGTGGTCGGCTCACCCGTGTACAAGGCATCCTACACAGGGCTGCTCAAGCATCTGTTCGATGTGCTGGACATGAACGCGCTTCGCGGGCGGCCGGTCCTGGTCGCCGCGACCGCCAAGGCGCCGAGCCACGAGTTGATGATCGACCACCAGTTTCGACCGCTGTTTGCCTTCTTTCGGGCGAACGTGGCGGCCGGGTCCGTCTATGCCCTCGACCACGATTTCGGGCCGGAGAACGAACCGACGGAGGGACTGCGTCAGCGGATCGCGACGGCCGTGGGAACGCTTGTCGCGGCGGTGCGCTGAGCTCGATTGCTGGAGCGGGTTGGCTCAGCCTTCATGGAGTCCGCCGATCGCCTTGACCTCGAGGAATGCCTCGAAACCGAATTCCCCGCATTCGCGGCCGTTGCCCGACTGCTTGAAGCCTCCGAACGGCGCGGACGCATCCCAAGCAGGGTGATTGATCATCACCTGTCCAGCGCGAAGCTTCGACGCGACGCGTTTGGCCGCGCCCAGATCCTTCGACTGCAGATAAGCGGCTAGCCCGTAAGGAGTGTCGTTGGCGATCTCGATCGCCTCATCGATGCTGTCATACGGGATGAGGCTGACGACCGGCCCGAACATCTCCTCCCGAGCCACGGTCATCCCTTTCGTCACATGGCCGAACACCGTCGGCTTCACGAAAAATCCCCGATTCAGCGACGATGGCCTGCCAGGCCCTCCGGTGACGAGGATAGCGCCTTCTTGGACCGCGGATTCGATCAGAGAATTGACGCGCTCGAACTGCCGCTCGTTCATCACCGGCCCGAGCATTGTAGCTTCGTCGTTCACGTCACCGATAACCACGGATTCGGCCGCCTGTTTCGCGATCCCAATCGCCTCCTCGTGCAGTTGCCGAGGCACAAGCATCCGTGTCGGCGCGGTGCATGACTGGCCCGCGTTGCGGTAGGCACCGAGAACTCCCCTTGTTACGGCCAGTTCCAGGTCGACATCCGGCATCACGATGTTGGCGGAATTTCCGCCGAGTTCCTGATGGACGCGCTTGACGGTATCGGCTGCGTTCTTAGCGACTTGAACGCCTGCACGGGTGGACCCGGTGAATGACACCATGTCGACATCCGGATGGCTCGACAACGCTTCGCCGACCGTTGCCCCGTCTCCGTTGATCAGATTGAAGACGCCGGGCGGCACGCAGGCATCGTGGAGCACTTCGGCGAACAGCATGGGACTGATCGGCGCGTACTCGCTCGGTTTCAACACGATCGTGCACCCGGTCGCCAGCGCAGGCATGACTTTCGTGACGATCTGGAGCACCGGGAAGTTCCACGGCGTGATGAGGGCGCAGACGCCGACCGGTTCAAATGCCAACAGCGTCCGGCCAGCCAGCCGCTCGAATTCATAGTGTTCGAGAATGCGAATGGTGTCGGCGATGTGCGCCCTCGATCCGGCGATCTGGGCCTGCCGCGCAAATGTGATCGGCGCGCCCATCTCGAGTGTCGTCAGTTGCGCAAACTCCTCGGCACGCTCATCGAACAGCGCAAGCACGCGCCGAAGCATCTCCAGGCGCTCCTCGCGCGTCGAACAACCATAAGTGCCGAAGGCCTTCCTGGCAGCCACCACCGCGGTATCCACGTCCTTCGCGGTGCCCATTGCGATACTCCCGGCCGGTTCTTCCGTCGCCGGGTTGATGACGACCCTCTGTGGCCTGTCTCTCGCCGGAACGAAGCGACCGTCGATGTAGAAATGGTCGAGATGTTTCAAGATGTCCGTGCCTCTTTGATTGCCATTGCGGCCGCAGGCGGCACGGCATGCCGGGGGACCAGTGCCGCGAAGACGTCCTGCATTTTTATCAACCCGGCCGGAATGCCGCCCCTGACGACCACGAAGGTGCAGGTGAGATCGCCTTGCGAACGCGCCATGACTGTTTCGAGATTGTCGTCCACATCGACCTGCCCCGACGTGCCGGATTCGACGATGATACCCGGCACCATCACGGACTCGGCGCGGAGCACGCGTGCGCGATTTATGTCGTTCACGAACTTCTCGATGTAGGCGTCGGCCGGATTGAGGATGATGCTCTGCGGCTCACCCTGTTGGACGACCACGCCGTCTTTCAGGATTACCAGGTGATCCGCGATCCTGAGGGCTTCATCCAGGTCGTGGGTGATGAAGACGATCGTCTTGGAAAGCTCCTCCTGAAGTTCGAGCAAAAGGCTCTGCATGTCCGTCCGCATCAGCGGATCAAGCGCCGAAAACGCCTCGTCCATAAGCATGACGTCGGAATTGGAGGCCAGCGCTCTCGCGATGCCCACGCGTTGCTGCATGCCGCCGGAGAGCTGGTGCGGATAGTGGTTCTCAAAGCCCTTGAGACCGAGCCGCTCCAGCCATTTGATCGCGTTATTATGGGCATCCGCTGCGCTGTCGCCTCTGACGCGTTGCGCCATCTCGACGTTCTGCAGAACGCGCATATGCGGCATCAGAGCGAAGCTCTGGAACACCATCGACATCCGAAACCGGCGCAGCTCCCGGAGCGCCGCGCCGGTGAGGCCCGCCACATTGATGCCGTCGAGGAGGATTTCGCCGGCGGTAGGCTTGATGAGGCCGTTCAGATGGCGGATCAACGTCGACTTTCCCGAACCGGAAAGGCCCATGATCACGGTGATGTCGCCGCTGCGTATGTCGACGTTTATGTCCTGAAGCCCGATGACGTGGCCGTGCTTGCCAAGCAGCTCGGTCTTGTCCATCCCGCCGTGCACTTTCGCGATCATAGAACGCGGATCGGGACCGAATATCTTGTACAGGTTCCGGATGGAAATCTTCGGCTGTTCGGTCAACGGCCTTCTCCCCGCAGCTGGAGTGTACTGTTGACGCGCGACATCGAGGCCTTGCTCACCCTGTCGAAATTGATGGCCAAGAGTACGATGCCGAGGCCCGCGACCAGTCCGACGCCGAGTTCGAGGTTGTTAATGCCGCGCAGGACGAGGACGCCAAGTCCCGGAGCCGACACCAGGGATGCGATCACGACCATCGAAAGCGCCATCATGATTGTTTGATTGACGCCCGCCATTATGCTCGGAAGCGCCAGCGGCATCTCCACCTTCGCCAGCTTCTGCCAGCGGTCCATGCCAAAGGCATCCGCGGCTTCGCCGACGTTACCGTCGACCATACGGATGCCGAGGTTCGTGAGCCGGATTACCGGAACGACGGCATAAAGGATGATAGCGATTCCGTAGAGCTTCGACTCGGTGACCGAGAAGAGGAAGATCAGGGGAATGAGGTAAACGAACGAAGGAAGCGTCTGAAGCATATCGAGGATGGGAAGGCTAAAGCTCTCAAGTCGATTGCTCTTAGCCATCATGATGCCGACAGGTATGCCAACAAGGATACAGATGAACGTACACGTAAAGACGATCGCCATCGTTTGGAGCGCATAATGGAGATGGTCGGTTAAACCAAGAATGAACAGCGTTGCGGCCACCAGAGAAAGGATGGACCATGACCTTGACGCGAAATATACAAGTAACAGGAGCGCGATCACCAGCACCCACCAAGGAACGACTTCGACGACCTTGAGCGAGAAATCCAGGAGCCATGATAGCGGTTGCGTCAGAGGATCGAGCACCGTCTTCAACGCGACCCGCACGTGGAGGAAGCTGTTCTCGATGCCGGTAGTGAGTTCCCTGGTGCGCGGCACGGCGCGACAGGCGTCATGCAGCGCGTCGAGCGAAGGGAACGGGACGTTCGCCGCAGAGTGCCCGCCCGCATTGGCTTCCTTGCTCTTCTTGAGCAGTTCGGCAATGCTCATCGGCCCTGCGGAATCCGAGGCGTCGCACCACCCACGAAGTCCGAGCTGATTGAATAGTCCGTCGTAAAAAGCCATGAGTGCCTTCCATCTGGCGTCGATTGACGCGCGAAGTCATCTCGAAAACCAAAGAAGAACGACATGGGTCGCGGACATATATGCCCGCGACCCAGAACGTTACTGCACGACAGCGGTGACCTTCGCTTTGGCGTCTTCCGACAGCCAATTCGGCCAAACGTCTTTGTATTTTGTCAGGAAGTGCACGGCGGTTTCGTCGGCGGTGGCCTTATTCTCTTCCTGCCAGGCGAGAAGCTCGTTCATGGTGTCGTTGTTGAAGCTTACCTTGCTCATGAGAGCAACCAGTTCGGGGTTCTTGTCGTGGAAATCCTTCGACATCGTGGTCATGACCGTGGCCTTGGGCCACCCGGTCTTGCCCGGAGTCGCGCAATCGGCGGTAGCGTTGCATTTGGCTTTGTCCTTATCGACAGGTCCCATGTCGACTTGGACCATCTTGTACTTGCCGAGAACACTGGTCGGAGCCCAGTAATAGCCGAACCAGGGCTCCTTCGCCGCATAGGCCGATGCGATGGATGTCGCGAGCGTCTCAAGAGACCCGTGATTGAAAATCTCGATTCCGTGCTTTTCGAGTTCGAAAGCTTTGACCAGGTTGTCGTTCGAATGGCGGCAGCCCGTGCCGACAGGGCAGTTGTTGAACCGGCCGCCCACAAGCTTCGGGTTTGCCAGGATCCCGTCAAGCGTCTTCAATTCGGGATGGGCCGCCGCGAGATAGTCGGGAATCCACCATGCATCGATGCCGCCGTCGGTGAGGACATCGCCGACCTTGACGATCTTGCCCTCCTTCTCAAGCTTGTAATAGATGTCCGCGACACCGGGCCAGACTTCTGTCAGAATGTCGGGCTGCCCCGTTTCGGCAAGCGAAGTAAGCGCCGGGACCGTCGAGGTCGGCACCTTCTTCACCGTGCAGCCGTAACCCTGCTCCATCAGGAAGCTCGAAACGGCGGTCACCACGGCGGCCGAGGCCCAGTTCATTTCGGTGATCGTCACAGTGCCACAGGCGGCGCTGGCGGGCGATGCGCCTGCCAAAAAGCTCGCGCCGATCATGCCGATTGCTGCAAGAAGAGATTTCATGTCATTCCCCTTTGGCGAAGTTGTGCCTGACCATTCGCGGCGAGCGGCATTGCTGCCTCCCCGCGGCGCGCGATCAGGTGTTTTTTCGGCTTATTAAGCAGAAGCCAGATTACGTCCCGGCGGACAGTTGGCAAGTTGCTTAATTCCTACGCAATGGGTAAGCTGGGCTTTATGCAAAAACTTCGCCACCAGCTGCCGCCGCCCAATTTTCTTATAACTTTCGAAGCCGCGGGACGTCAGCTCAGCTTTACCAAAGCGGCGTCGGAACTGAATGTTTCACGCGTCGCCGTCAGCCAGCAGATTCATGCCCTGGAGAGATTTCTCGGTGTGCCGCTGTTCGAACGGCTGCAACGCTCGGTTCGGTTGACAAGGACAGGAGAGAGGTATCACCGCGCCATCTCCGAGGTCCTTGAACGAGCGCTGCGCGCGACGCTTGAAATCAGCCGGCGCTCCGACACCAACGTCGTCAATGTTGGCGCCACGCCGGGTTTCATGACCTATTGGCTATCACCGAGACTCGGTGAGTTCAGGGCGATCCACCCCGACATCGAACTGAGGTTTATCGTCTCCGACAGCAACTTGCAGTTCGAGGACAACATGGACCTCGCGATCCGATACGGCTCCCCACCGTTTGATGACGCCGAGACGACATTCCTTGTTCGGCAAGAGATAAGTCCTACCTGCGCGAACACATTTCTGCCCGCGGGCACGATGCTCGAGCCGTCCGAACTCCTGACCTATCCGCTCATTCACCTGGAGGGTCCATATGACGAACATACCAGGTGGTCGACATGGCTACGCGTTCACGGCCTCGATCTGGCACGAGCGAAGGCCGGAATAACCGTGAATTCCTATACGAACCTGGTTCAGGCCGCGCTCGAAGGTCAGGGATTTGCCTTGATCGGTCCGCCGCTGGTTCAGAGATTCCTCGCGAACGGGACGCTCATTCAACCCGTCAACGCCAGGCCAGTCGTCCGTCATGCTTTCCACCTTCTACTTCCTCGGCTTTCAATCCCATCCGCTGCCGCCCAGGCCTTCGCGGATTGGATCAAGGTTCCTTCCCTGCGAAGAAGATCGGCATTGAGGGGACAATTGAATTGGAGTGAGGTAACGGCGGTCGAACCCGCTTTGCGACCGGTGTCACGCAACCAACTTGAGGAACTGGAGCTCATTGTGTCCGCTTTGAGGAAGCCGCAAAGCTTCAAACGGCCGATCACGGCCGATCTGGTTGACGCAGCTGGCGGCCAGAGTAATGGGTGTCGACTGAAGTACCCTGGCTTCAGCGGCCGCCTGTTCGGGGGGCCGGCCGTGCGGAAGGGTCTGGCGACCTCGTCCGGCCCATATAATGGTCCGTCATCGGATCAATGGGCGACAGTGTTTTGCAAGCCGGGTGAGGATCGTGGCCACGGATTGCGCTCGCCGTCGCCGCCGCGGCCCGAAGCCGGTAGGAACCGGCCAGCCCGGGTTCTTGGCGCGCCTTCGGTCACGGTTTCGGCGAGCAATCCGGGGACGTGACGGGACTGTCCCAGAATTGCCTGGCGGCCGCCGCGCCGCCGTCGGCGGTGCAGGCGTCGTCGACGGTATTGACCGTGATGCCTTGGGCCTCCGCCGCCAGCCCGCTTCCTGCCTCGATCTGCTTGCCGAGGATCGCCGACGGCCCGGAGAGCGGCGCGGCGACGCCGACCAACATATCGGCATTGGCGCTCGCGGCCAGCGACAGCCAGAACAGCGCGGCTAATGTCGTCGTGATATGGCGCATTCGGGCGAAGAGGTTCCCCTATGCCGGAGTTACAGTCCGGCACTATTCCAGCAAAGACCTAAAGGCTGGCTAATCCCGGCGCAACACGCGAATTTCAGGACTGCGGTCAAGCACTTCGCCCATGCTAGGCAACTTGTGGCGTGCAATATGTGGCCATATATAACGGACTTGGTTTTGACAGGTGGAATCATCGGGTGCTGAAGATCAATGACATCGGGCCACAGCACTATCGCGATGCGATGGCGCATTTTGCCGGCCATGTGCATGTGGTGACCACGGACGGCCCGGCGGGCAAACGCGGCGCAACGGTGATTGCCGCCTGTTCGGTCTCCGACACGCCGCCCACCGTGCTTGTTTGCCTCAACCGCGAAAATCCGAAGAACGAACCGTTCATCAGGAATGGCAACTTTGCGCTGAACACGCTCGCCTCGGACCAGGAGGCGATCTCCGTGGGCTTTTCCGGCATTACCGGCCTGCCGCCCGAAGAACGCTTTGCGCTCGGCGAATGGGACGTGATCTCGACAGGCGCGCCGACACTGAAAGGGGCGCTCGCCGTGTTCGATTGCCAGATCGTCGATGCCAAGGATTTGGCCACCCACCGTGTGCTTTTTGGCAAGTGACAGGCCTGCGCATCGGCGATAATTTGCGGCCGCTGATCTACCACAATCGCGACTACCACGTTCTGTGAAACGGGTGCGCGGGATCCACGGAGACAAAATGACCGTGCCGCGGCCCGCGCCGAAGTCGATCGACGAGACGCTCGATCTCCTGACCGGCGCGGATTATGTCGCGGATCGCTCGCTGGCGACGGTGCTGTTCCTGTCGCTGCGCATGAAGCGGCCGCTGTTCCTCGAAGGCGAGGCGGGCGTTGGCAAGACCGAGATCGCCAAGGTGCTGGCCGATGCGCTCGGCCGCCGGCTGATCCGCCTTCAATGCTATGAAGGGCTCGACGTCTCCTCCGCCGTCTACGAGTGGAACTATGCCGCCCAGATGATCGAGATCCGAATGGAGGAGGCGGCCGGCAAGGTCGTGCGCTCCGACATGGAGCGCAACGTCTTTTCCGAAAAATACCTGATCCGCCGCCCGGTGCTCGATGCGCTGACCGGCAAGGCAGGGGCGGCGCCGGTGTTCCTGATCGACGAGCTCGACCGTACCGACGAGGCCTTCGAGGCGTTCCTGCTCGAGATATTGTCGGACTTCCAGGTCACCGTCCCGGAACTCGGCACGATCAAAGCGGAAGAGCCGCCGATCGTCATCATCACCACCAACCGCACGCGCGAGATCCACGACGCGTTGAAGAGGCGCTGCCTCTATCACTGGGTCGACTATCCGAACGCCGAGCGCGAGCTGGAGATCGTGCGGCGCAAGGTGCCACAGGCGAATAGGAGGCTGTCGGCCGAGGTGGTATCCTTCATCCAGAAGCTGCGCCAGGTCGAGCTGTTCAAGGCGCCGGGCGTCGCCGAAACCATCGACTGGGCCGGCGCGCTGACCGAACTCGACAAGGTGGCGCTCGATCCGGAAACCGTATCCGATACGATCGGCGTGCTGCTGAAATACCAGGACGACATTGCCCGCATCGAACAGGGCGAAGGCCGGCGTATCCTCAATGAGGTCAAGGCCGAGCTTTCCGCCGCGGAGTAGGCGCGATGCCATCGCCACGCCCGGAACCCAGAGAGGCGCTCGCGGACGGGCATATCGCCGACAACATCGTCTATTTTGCGCGGGCGCTGCGCAAGGCAGGCATGAGCGTCGGGCCGGCCTCGGTCAAGGACGCCATCGAGGCTGTGCTTGCCGCCGGCATCGGCTCGCGCGACGATTTCTATTGGACGCTGCATGCGGTGCTGGTCTCGCGGCACGAGGATCATCCGGTTTTCGACGAAGCCTTCCGCCTGTTCTGGAAGTCGCACGAATTGATCGAGAAGCTGCTGGCGATGTTTTCGCCGGTCGCGCCCGACGATCGTGAAAAGCAAAAGCCCCGCGCTGCCGAAAACCGCGTCAGCCAGGCGATGTTCGAAGGCCACCACAAGAACCAACCGGTGCGGGAAGTGCCGGAGATCGAGGTCGATGCGCGTTTCACCTTCTCTGGTAACGAGGTGCTGAGGGCCAAGGATTTTGCGCAGATGGATGCGGCCGAACTGGCCGAGGCCAAAAAGGCGATCGCGGCCTTGCGGCTACCCTTCGATCTGGTGCGCACGCGCCGCTTCAAGGCTGATGCACAGGGGCGTCGCATCGATCCGCGCGCCATGATGCGCTCGGCCGCGCGCACCGGCGGCACGCTGATCCTGCCGAAATTCCGCTCTGCCCGCGAAGTGCATCCGCCGCTGGTCGTGCTTGCCGACATTTCCGGCTCGATGAGCCAGTACACGCGCATCTTCCTGCATTTCCTGCATGCGTTGACGGAAAAGCGCCGACGCGTGCACGCTTTCGTCTTCGGCACGCGGCTGACGAACCTCACTCGCCAGATGCGCCATCGCGATCCCGACGAGGCGCTGGCCGAATGCTCGGCAGCTGTGAAGGACTGGTCGGGCGGCACCCGCATCGGCGATGCGGTCGCCGAATTCAATCGCCTGTGGTCGCGCCGCGTGCTGGGGCAGGGCGCCGTGGTACTGCTGATCACCGATGGGCTGGAGCGCGACGACGTCAGCGGCCTGTCGGAGGAGATGGAGCGGCTGCACAAATCCTGCCGGAGGCTGATCTGGCTCAACCCGCTGTTGCGCTTCGACGGGTTCGAGGCGCGCGCCCGCGGCGTCAAGGCGATGCTGCCGCATGTCGACGAGTTCCGCGCGGTGCATAATCTCGATGCTCTGGCCGATCTTTGCGCTTCGCTTGACCAGCGGCCGGCGGCTTCGGTCGACCCGCGCCGCTGGCTGCAAACTGGCGAGAGGCGCGCCGCGTAGCCATATGTTCGTGGGGGAAAACTAAAGTTTCCCCCTGAAAAACAGACTTTGTGAGAAGCGACAATGGACGAGAGCATTTATCTCGATGAGGCCCGCGATCCCCTGATCATCGCGGAAGGCTGGATGAAGGACGGCAAGGATGTCGCCATCGCGACCGTGGTCGAGACCTGGGGTTCGGCGCCACGCCCGGTCGGCAGCCATCTGGTCATCGACGCCGAGGGGAATTTCCACGGCTCTGTTTCCGGCGGCTGCGTCGAAGGCGCGGTGGTGACCGAGGCGGTCGATGTCATAGACAGCGGCAAGGCCAGGATGCTGGAATTCGGCGTTGCCGACGAAACGGCATGGCAGGTGGGCTTGTCCTGCGGCGGCCGCATCAAGGTCTATGTCGAGCGGCTGGGCTAGAGCATGATCCCGCAAAGTGGGAACCGGTTTGCGGACAAGATCATGCTGCAACAAGAGACTTTCTTATGGACCCGTACGTTCTCAAGACACTCAACGAGGAACGCCGCGCTCGCCGCGCAGCAATGCTGGTCACCGATCTCGGTGACGGCCGCGACCGTATCGTGCGCGAGGGCGACCATGTTGCGGGCGATCTCGGGGCGGCGATCGCCAGGGCATTCCGCACCGGCAATTCGGAATCTGTCGAGGCGGAAGGGCGGACCTTCTTCCTCAACGCGCATTTGCCGCGCCCGCGCCTGGTGGTGATCGGCGCCGTGCATATCAGCCAGGCATTGGCGCCGATGGCCAGGATCGCCGGCTATCCGGTCGAGATCGTCGACCCGCGCACTGCCTTCGCCACGCCGGAGCGCTTTCCCGATGTGGCGCTGCATGCCGAATGGCCGGAGGATGTGCTGAAGCGCCAGCCGCTCGATAGCTACACCGCGCTTGCCGCGGTCACCCACGATCCGAAGATCGACGATTTCGCGCTGAAGGCAGCGCTCGATGCCAAGTGCTTCTATATCGGTGCGCTGGGCAGCAGGAAGACCCATGCCAAGCGGGTCGAGCGACTGCTGGCGCTCGGCGCCAGCGCCGACCAGATCGCCCGCATCCACGCGCCGATCGGTCTCGACATCGGCGCCGCGAGCCCGGCCGAGATCGCCGTCGCCGTCCTTGCGCAGGTCATCCACGCCTTCCGCTCGCGCGGTCTCGAAGCGAAAGGCGCCGTGGCGTGAAGTTCGGTCCGGTTCCGATCGATGAGGCCGAAGGCGCGGTGCTGGCACATGCGACCACCGCCGGCGAGCGGCGGTTGCGCAAGGCGCATCGGCTGAGCGGCGAGGATATAGCCGCGCTGAAGGCGGCCGGTATCGGCGAAGTCGTCGTGGCCGTTCTGGCTCCCGATGATCTTGGCGAGGATGCCGCGGCCGAAAAGATCGCGTTGAGCATGGCTCATCGCAACGTCGAGACGAAGCCCGCCGCAACAGGACGCGTCAACCTGCATGCCGAAACCGCAGGCATCTTCACTGTCAGCGTGGAAATGATCGACGCCATCAATGCCATCGATCCGTCCATCACCATCGCGACGCTGGCGCAGCACGCGCCGGTCGAGAAGGGCCAGATGGTGGCGACGGTGAAGATCATCCCCTTTGCCGTCGCCGCAAGCCTGGTCGATGCGGTGGTTAAGATCTGTGCCGGCGGCGAGATATTTGCCGTCAACGCCTACAATCCGGTCAATGTCGGCGTCATCCAGACGGTGCTCCCCAGCGTCAAGCCAAGCGTGCTCGATAAGACGCTGCGCGTCACCGAGGCGCGGCTGGCGCGCTCGGGCGGCCGGCTGACGGCGGAGCGGCGCACGCCGCATGAGATCGCGCCCGTCGCGGAAGCAGCAAGCGCGCTGGCCCGCGACAACGATATGGTGGTGATCTTCGGCGCCTCGGCGCTGGCCGATTTCGCCGATGTCATCCCGGCCGCGATCGAACGCGCAGGTGGTACCGTGATCCGCGCGGGCATGCCGGTCGATCCCGGCAATCTGCTGGTGCTCGGAACCTTGGCTGGCAAGCGCGTCATCGGCGCGCCCGGTTGCGCCCGCAGCCCCAAGGAAAACGGTTTCGACTGGGTGCTGGACCGGCTGATCGCCGGGCTCGAAGTGACCGCGCGCGACATTGCCGGCATGGGCGTCGGGGGTCTCTTGATGGAAATCCCGACCAGGCCGCAGCCGCGCGAGCCGCTGCCAGCGTCACAGTCGGCACGATCGGAGCCGAGGGTCGACATCGTGCTTCTTGCTGCCGGCCGCTCCAGCCGCATGGGCGGGCCGAATAAGCTGCTGGCACTGTTCGACGGCAAGCCGCTGGTACGCCGCACGGCCGAGCGGGCGCTGGGCTCGAAGGCCGCCGCCACAATCGTCGTCACCGGACATCAGCGCGAGCGCGTGCGTTTGGCGCTTTCCGGCCTCGATGTGAGGCTCGCCGACAATCCGGACTTCGTCGACGGTCTGGCCTCGTCGCTGAAGGCGGGTATCGCGCGGGTTGCGCCCGATGCCGCCGGCGCCATGATCGTGCTCGGCGACATGCCGGGCGTCTCGTCGCGGGATCTCGACAGCCTGATCGACGCCTTCCGCCGCTCCGGTGGTCGCGCCGTGGTGCGCGCCGCGCATCTCGGCAAGCGCGGCAACCCCGTGCTGTTGCCGCGTTCGCTGTTTTCCGCCGTCGCGCATCTCGAGGGTGACACCGGCGCGCGCCATCTGGTCGAGGCCGAGGGGCTCGACGTCATCGATGTCGAGATCGGCCAGGGCGCGTCGATCGATGTCGACACCCGCGAGGCGCTGGAAGGGGCGGGCGGCGTGCTGCAGGATTGACAAACCGAAGCCGAATTTCGCATGGCTCTGGGCATGTCTTTCCTGTTTCGTCGCCGCTTACCCCTCTCCGGTCTGCCGGCCATCTCCCCCTCAAGGGGGTATCCACACTCCATGCCTGTCTGATTTCGCTGCTTTTCTTGTCCGTCAGCTCAGCCGACGCGCTCGAGCTAAAACCCTTCAAGGACGACCTCTTCGCCTATCCGGCGACGCTGTCGACCGGCGACAACGGCACCTACACGGTGCTCGACTATCGCGAGATGCGCGACATCAACCAGCGCGACGAAGTGCCGGAAAAGCGGGTGCATGCGCAATACACCGATCCCGGCGTGCGCAAGGTGCAGCAGGATCTGATGCTGAAAACCGATGCCGGCGACGTCAGGCATATCGCGGTCGGCAAGACGGAAGGCGCGGCCATCATCGTGCTTTACCTGCATGGGCAGGGCGGCAGCCGCAAGCAGGGCGTCGACGACTTCACCTTCGGCGGCAATTTCAACCGCATCAAGAATCTGATGGCCGAAAATGGCGGCCTCTACCTCTCTCCGGATTTTCCCGATTTTGGCGACCGGGGCGCCGCGCAAGTGGCGGCGCTGATCGACCACTATGCCGAGAAATCGCCCGGCGCCAAAATCTTCGTCGCCTGCGGCTCGATGGGCGGCATACTCTGCTGGAAGCTTGCTGCCCAAAACGATACCGGCCGGCGTATCGACGGGCTGCTGCTGCTCGGTTCACTGTGGGATGAAAGTTTTTTGTCGAGTCCCGCCTTCAGACGCCATGTGCCGGTCTTCTTCGGTCAGGGCAGCAAGGACCCGGTATTTCCTGTGGAGAAGCAGGAAGCCTTCTTCCGCTCGATCATCGCCAGATCGAAGGCCTACCCGACCCGCTTTGTCCGCTTCGAGACCGGTACGCACGGGACGCCGATCCGCATGGTCGATTGGCGCGGCACGCTGAACTGGATGCTGAGCAAGGCGCCTTGATCAGGGCGGCGTGTTGTAGTCCAGGACCGTTTCGGGGTTGATCTCGCCGTCATAGGACGCGTCGACGTCGTATTGCACCAGCGAGAAATTGCCGTTGCGGAACAGATAGGTGCCGGCCGATGAAGCGTCGCCGACGCCACGCCATTTGTTCATCGAGGTGATCGTCTTGGTCTTGTCGTCATAGTCGGAATTCACCAGTTGATCGTCGGTCTGGAAGCCGATGATGTGGATTCCCTCGACCTTGCCCTCGCTGTTGTTGTTCTCGTAGCGGATGTCGAGCTCGGGTGAGGCGAATTGCAACTGCCTTACACCGTTGACGTCATCATGGATGTAATAGACCGCGCTTTCATTGTAGGCGGCCATCGAGCAGAAGAAGCGGAAGAGCCGTGTCTCTCGCTCCGGCTCGTCGGCTGCAGCGTCCTTATAGTGGATGGAGCGGGTGTCGGGCTCGCCGACCGGTTTGCCCTCCGGATTCTCCTTGTCACACTGTTCGCCGTAAGTGGCGAGGAAGGCTTTCTTGGCCTGTTCCAGCGCTCCATCCTTCTTCGGCGGTGGCGGGCCGTCGCCGCAGTTTGCCGGTACAGCGTCCTCGAAGTCCGAGCTCGACGGTTTCAACGCGCCCTTGTCGATGAAGATGGGCTGGAACGGCGGCTCCTGGATCTGCGCGTTGACCTGGCGCAGCGTGTAGCAGCCGGCAAAGACTTTTGCTTCGCCCTTCTTGTCGGTCGCCTGGATGGCGACGGGAACGCTGTAGTAGATGCTGCCGGCGGCACCCTCGTTCGAAACGGCGCCGGTCTTGACCTCGACCGTATCGGTGTTGTCGTAGCCCTTGACGAAAGCGTTGAAATCTTTAGCCGGCTTTGTATCGCCGAAATAACCCCAGGCGCGGGCGAATTCATGCCGGCTGATGGCGCTGTAGAGCGAGCGGACGACCGCCTCGGCGCTGGATCTGTCGTCAATATAGGGCGCTTCGGCGGCGAGCGCCGACTGGCCGATGCCGGCAAGGGAGAACAAGGCAGTCGCTGCGAGAAAGATGCGTCTCATCAGGGAATCTCCGCTCGATAACGAAAATACTACCACGGCGATTGCGGCGGCGCGGTGACGCCGGGGCAGAGCTGCTTGAAGAATCGGGTCGGGAGGCACTAGCTGATCATCCGCGGCGCTGAGGCCGCCTAGGGAGATTACTCGCGTGACCATATCCATGTACGACATTTCCGTGGCCGTCTTTTCGGCCCGGCTGAAGGCGCTGGACAGCGTGCTGGCGCTGGCCGAACAGAACGCTGCCGATCGCAAGATCGACCCGCAGGTGTTCCTGTCCGCCAGGCTCGCGCCCGACATGTTTGCCTTGACCCGGCAGGTGCAGATCGCCACCGACCATGCCAAGGGCGCGCCGTCGCGGCTTGCCGGCCGTGAAGTGCCGAAATACGAGGACAACGAGTCAAGCTTCGAAGAGCTGCACGCCCGAATCGCCAAGACGCTCGATCATCTGGCGAGCTTCTCAGCGGCCGATCTGGAGGGCTCGGAGGAGCGGACGATCGAGCTCAGGCTTGCGGGGCGCGAGGTGTCGATGAGCGGGCTGCAATATCTGCTGCACGCCGCCATGCCGAACTTCTACTTCCACATCACCACGGCCTACGACATCCTGCGGCACAATGGCGTGCCGCTGGGCAAGGCGACGTTCCTGGGACGCTGAAGACCAAGAGGTTTCCCGGTGCCGGGAAACCTCTTTTCATCGTCTCATCGTCAGCGTATCGACATTTCGCGGGCGATACGCGGGAAATCGGCCGGCTTGATGCCGATATCGGCGCGGTCGGCATTGCTCATCGCGTTGAGAAGCGCAAGCGCCGAGCGGTAACGTTGCTGTTCCTGCGGGCGCGGCCGCGCGAACATTTCGGTGAAGAACCCCATATCCCAGGCCCCTAATTTGTCCTCCACACGCCGAGCATATAGTGATTTGTTAAAATTGTGCAGTGCAGCAATTGCATGGCAGCCATGCCTGGCGAATTTTTTTCGTCTCAATCGATTCTTTCTGAAACTTTCGCTGACGCTCTTCCGTACGCCTCGATGCTGGCGCATGGCCGGCTTTTTCCTCGCCACTCCTGGCGATCTTGCCGGGCTGCACGAAAATGCAGCCCGGCCTTTTATTTCGGCGAGTCGGGCAACGGGTTTCGGAGCTGAAAAGGCCGCAATTGTTAACGTCGCCGGCATTCATTTTTAACGAGAGCGATCTATGGTCGACGGCAGAATGAATGCCGTGACGACAAGAGGGAGGCTGAGATCGGCACCGGGAACAAGCTCGATTTCGCTTCGTTGCTCGACGACCTGATCATCGCCTCGGAGAAGGGTGAGGACGGGGGCGCCCGGCCATCCATTCCGTTCGACTACCTTTCGGTGGCGGACGAGCTTCACTCCGGCCGTATCAAAGTTGCCGGCGAGAGCGTTGCCGCCGAATATCGTGAGGCAGGCGCTGACCTTGCCGCTGAGTTCGCGGCACTTCTCGACCAGGCTAAGCTCGCGCTTGCCGACGAAGAGCACGGGCCGGAAGAAAAGCTGCCGCCGGTCGATCCCGAATCGATTGCCGGCGAGCTCGGCCTCGATCGTCCTGCCAAGAATGCCGATTTCGGCCGCATGCGCCGCAACTTTGCCTTCTCCAACCATCCCGACCGCGTCGCCCCGCATCTGCGCCAGCGCGCCATGATCCGCATGCAGGTGGCCAATATGCTGATCGACGAGGCCAAGCGGCGGGCGCTGGCAGGGGCTAGGCGGTAGTTCCCTCGACACCGGTATTTGAGAGGTTGCAGGCTTGTCGGCGGGCGAAGATTTCGCCGTTCGTTTCCGTCAATCGGCGCAAGCGCCGGGGATTGGCTGAAGCATCCCCAACCTCATCATCCAGGGCGAAGCAGGCGCGCAGCGACGCAGCGCAGACCCAAGGATGACGAACTGACTGCGCTTCGGCCCATGTCCGCACTGTGCGATTTTGCCAAACGACTGTGCAATTTTGCCAAACGCAAGCATTTTGCTTTATGCTTGAATTTCCCTCCCGCGCAGCCCGCGCAAAACCTCCCGCCGGAGACATTCCATGCAAAAACGCCGCCTCGGTCGGACCGATCTCCTTGTTTCGCAAATCTGCCTGGGCTCGATGACCTGGGGCCAGCAGAACACCGAGGCGGAAGGTCATGCGCAGATGGACCTGGCATTCTCGCGCGGGGTGAATTTCATCGACACGGCCGAACTTTACCCGATCCCGCCAAAGGCGGAGACGCAAGGATGGACCGAGAGGATCATCGGCAGCTGGATGAAGGCGAAGGGAAACCGTGACAAGGTCGTCATCGCCTCGAAAGTGGTCGGCCGCACGGCCAACACGTGGTTCCGCGGCGATCGGCCATCGAAGCTGGTACGCGCCGACATCTTTGATGCGGTCGAGAAGTCGCTGGCCAAACTCCGCACCGACTATATCGACCTCTACCAGATCCACTGGCCGGACCGAGACATTCCGTGGGGCTCGAATCCGACACGCGTCGGCGCGGTTGCACGGCGGGCCGACGCTGCCGGCGCTCCGGCGGGCGAGACGCCGATTGCAGAGACGCTCGCCGTCTTCGAGGAGATGGTGAAGGCAGGCAAAATCCGGCATCTCGGCCTGTCGAACGAGAGCTCGTGGGGCGTCATGCGTTTCCTAGCCGAATCCGGCAACGGCATCGGCCCGCGCGTCGCCTCGCTGCAGAACGCCTACAATCTGGTCAACCGCACCTTCGAGGTGAACCTGGCCGAGGTCTGCGAGCGCGAAGAGATTTCGCTGCTTGCCTATTCGCCGCTGGCGCAGGGCTATCTGACCGGCAAATACGATCATGGGGCGCGGCCGCAGGGCTCGCGCTCACAGCTCTTCAATCGCGGCCAGCGCTACGAGACGCCGAATGCGGCAGAGGTGCTGCTCGAATACAATGAGCTGGCGCGCTCCTTCGGCATGGAGCCGGCGCTCTTCGCCAATGCCTATGTGTCGAGCCGACCGTTCGTGACCGCGAACATCGTCGGCGCAACAACCGTCATGCAGCTCGACACGGCGCTGTCCTCGGCCGAGGTCAGATGGACGGAGGAGATGCAGAAGGCTGTCGACGCCATCCATCAGCGCGTCGGCAATCCGTGCCCGTGAGCGGAAATCATTAGAAAAGACAAAGGAATGGAGACAATGGCAGACTTTCCGATCGAGGTCGTGCGCGGGAAGTTTCCGGCACTTTCGCTGACCGACAAAGGCCGCCGCCGCGTCTATCTCGACAATCCCGCCGGCACGCAGGTGCCGCAGGCGGTGGCCGACGCCGTGTCGCGCTGCCTGCTCACTACCAACGCCAATCTTGGCGGTTTCTTCGAAACGACGGTCGCAGCGCAAAAAGTGGGCGACGAGGCGCATGCTGCGATGGCCGACTTCCTCGGTGCGGCAAGCGTCGAGGAGATCATCATCGGCGCCAACATGACGACCTTGACTTACCACATGTCGCGAACGCTCGGCCGGACGATGAAGCCGGGTGACGAGATCATCCTGACGCGCATGGACCATGAGGGCAATGTCTCGCCCTGGCTGCAGCTTGCCGAGGATCTCGGTCTTGTCGTGCGCTTCCTGCCGTTCGACGAACGGAGCTGGCAGGTCGAGGAAAACGCTTTGAAGGCGCTGCTTTCGGAAAGGACGCGGCTCGTGGCGCTGAACTATGCCTCGAACCTCACCGGCTCGATCAACCGCGTGAAGGCACTGACGGCGATCGCCAGGCAGGCCGGCGCGCTGGTCTATGTCGATGCCGTGCAGTTCGCGCCGCACGGGCTGATCGACGTGCAGGAACTCGGCTGCGATTTCCTGGTCTGCTCGGCCTATAAGTTCTTCGGGCCGCATATGGGCATACTGTGGGGCCGTCGCGACGTCATCGATACGCTCAAGCCATACAAGTGCCGCTGCTCATCGAACGGCCTGCCGGAGCGTTTCGAACTCGGCACGCCGCAGATCGAGCTGATGGCCGGCCTCACCGCCGCGGTCGATTATTTCGCCGATCTCGGCGCTGCGGCTGGCGAGGGCGGCTCACGGCGGCAGCGGATTGCGAAAGCCTTCGAGGTGTCGATCGCCTACGAAAACGCACTGGCCCGGCAGTTGATCGAAGGCCTGTCAGATATCGCTGGCCTGACCATCCGCGGCATCACAAATCCGGAGCGTTTCGGCGAACGCGTGCCGACGGTTTCCTTCACGGTCGAAGGCATCGCGCCGGAGACGATCGTGCGGCAGATGAACGCCGAGAACATTTTTCTCTGGTCGGGCCATAACTACGCATGGGAAATCGTCCACCAACTCGGCATTCCGCCGGAACAAGGTGTCGTGCGCATCGGCATCGCCCATTACAACACGGCGGCAGAGATCGGCGAGACGCTGGAAAGCGTGCACCGCGTGATCGCGATGCTGAGGCAGCAGCGCTCTTGAGCTAACCCTTCTTGCCGCCGAAGCCGGTCAGGAACGCGGTCAAGTTGTCGCCGAGCGCATCGCAGAGATAACCGCCCTCCTGGACGATCACCGTCGGCAGGCCGAGCCCGGCAATCGCCTCGCCGATGCGCGCGAAGCCGGGCGTCGTCACAGAAAGCCCGCCGAACGGGTCGCCTTCGAAGGCATCGAGCCCGAGCGCCACGACCAACGCCTCGGGCGCGAAAGAGTGGACGCGCCGGAAGGCTGAGGCCAGCGCTTCGAGAAACGCAGCGTCGCCGGATTTGCGCGGCAGCGGCAGGTTGAAATTGTAGCCGAGGCCGGGGCCTTCGCCGCGCTCGTCGGCATGGCCCCAGAAAAAGGGATAGAAGCGCACCGGATCGGCGTGCAGCGAGACGGTGAGCACATCGGGCCTCGCGTAGAAGATGCCTTGCGTGCCGTTGCCGTGGTGCAGGTCGACATCGAGGATCGCAACGCGCGCGGCGTTCCTGCGCAGCACCTGTGCGGCGACCGCCGAATTGTTGATGAAGCAGAAACCGCCGGCGATGTCCGCGAAGGCGTGGTGGCCGGGCGGTCGGCAGAGCGCATAGGCCGAAGGCGCGCCGGCCATCACGGCTTCTGCAGCCTCGACCGCGCTCCAGGCGCTCCACAGCGCGCTGTTCCAGGTCTCGGCCGAGATCGGGCAGGCGGTGTCGGCCATGTGATAGCCGGCCTGGCCGACCGCCGAGGCCGGATAGGAGCCGTCGCGGGCGATCGGGTGGATGTTCGGAATGACCTCTGCCGAGGCGCCTTCGATACGCTGCCAGCGCGCGAAGATGTGCTCGAGGAAGTCGAGATATTCGGGCGTGTGCACGGCGGCGATCGGCCCGAGGCCATGATTTTTCGGTCTCTCGATCGTCAGGCCGGCCGATCTTGCGCCGGCTAGCAATCTTTCGAGCCGCTCCGGCTTTTCCGGGTTGGGCTGGGGAGCGCCGCTGGAGAGGAAGGCCTTTGGGTCGTGGCGCTTTTGCTCCTCCGCATAGAAGGCTTTCATCGTTCTTCCTCCGGGGCGTCGGCAAAGGCGAAGAAGGCCTTGCCGACGATCTTTTGCACCTGCTCGTAGCTCGACCAGCCGATACCCAGTCTCTCATAGAAGGCCTTGGCGGTCTCGTTGTCCGTGTCGACGGAGAGCCTCAAATAAACGCCGCCTGCCGCGAGGCACTCCCTGGCCACGCGCCGCAGGAGTTTCTCGCCGATGCGGCGGCCGCGAAAGCGGTCCTCGACATAGAGGTCCTGCACGTAAACGCCTGGCCTGCCCATCCAGGTCGAGAAAATCGGGAAATGCAGGCAGAGCCCGGCGAACTCGCCGCCGACCTCGGCGATCAGGGTCGAGAAGGCGGGGTTTTCGCCGAAGCCGTAGCGGCGCAGGTCATCGGGGGTGGAGGTGATTTCCTGATGCGCGCCGATGTGGGTGCCGAGGCGCAAGAGTGCTGCGTGGATGGTTTCGACGTCGTCGATTCGGCCGGGGCGGAGGGTGACCGCCTGTGAGGGTTTACTCATGGAGAGGATGGCGCCAAGGCACCCCCTCTGGCCTGCCGGCCATCTCCCCCTCAAGGGGGGAGATCGGCGGTTTCTGCGCTGCCGCCCACCCTGCGACGTTTGGGATTTGCGAAGGCTGTCGTGACGGCCAATCTCCCCCCTTGAGGGGGAGATGTCCGGTAGGACAGAGGGGGGCGCGAAGGAACGCAAACATCTCAGGATGTCTCAACACGCCACCCGATCCTATCTTCCCACCGGCAGATCGAGTTCCGCGGCCAGCGCTTCCAGCGCGTCGCTAAGGACCGCGATAATCTCGCCGATCTGGTCGCGGGTCGTGATCAATGGCGGGCAAACCATGAAATTGTCGCTCATCGGTCCGCCACGCACGCGCCGCGAGTAGATGATCAGCCCGCGTTCAAACGCCAGGTCGATGAGCCGCAAATTGGCGTTGAGGCTTTGCGGCAGCGGCGTCCTGGCCACGGGGTCGGCATAAAGTTCGGCGCCCATGAACAGGCCCTTGCCTCGCACGTCCGCTATGAAAGGGAAGCGGCCGGACAGGGCTTCGAGCTCGCCCCTCAGCACCTCGCCCATGGCGGCGGAATTCTGGGTCAAGCCCAGGCGGTCGACCTCGCCAAGGACGGCAACGCCCGCCGCGCAGGCGACAGGATTGCCGCCATAGGTATGGCCATGCAGGAATCCACCCGCCTCAACAACCGGCCCGACAATCCTCTGGGTCGCGGCAAGTGCGCCGAGCGGCGCATAGCCAGATGAAAGACCCTTCGATAGCGCGACGATATCCGGCCGGCAGGCCCAGTGGTCGCCGCCGAGGAATTTGCCGGTGCGCCCGATGCCGGTCATCACCTCGTCGTGGATGAGAAGGATGCCGTAGCGATCGCAGATTTCACGGATCCGCGGGAAGTAGCTGTCGGGCGGGACCAGCGCCGCGGTTGCGGCGCCGCCGATCGGCTCCATGATGAAGGCGAGCACGCTTTCAGGCCCTTCCTCCAGGATTTTTTCCTCCAGCATGTTCGCGTAGCGGACGCCTCGCTGTTCTATCGAAAGATTGTCGTGATCGCGATGAACAAACGGAGCTGGCACCAACGGCATGGGCCGGCCGATCGGGTCGAATGTCTTGGTGAGGACGTCATCGCCAGTGACGGCGAGCGTGCCGAGCGTGATGCCATGATAAGAGGGCATACGCCCGATGGTTTTCCAGCGTTTGTCCTGGCCTGTTGCCACCGCCCATTGCCGCGCGAGCTTGAGGCAGGCCTCGACGGCCTCAGAACCGCCAGAGACGAAATAGATGCGGTCGAGGCCGTTTGGAAGCCGCTCTGCCAGGCCCCGCGCGAGCGCGACTGCCTGCTCGTTCTCGAATTGGAAGATGTAGGCGAAGCTGACGCGATCCAGCTGCCACTTCATCGCATCGATGACATTGCGGTTGCCATGACCAACGTTGACGTTGACCGCGCCGCTCGATCCGTCGATGTAGCGGCGGCCGCTCTTATCCCACAGGTAGATGCCGTCGGCGCGGTCCACCATCGGCTGAGGCCGCCGCGTGAAATGGAAAAGGTTCTGTCGGCGGTCGGTTTCGACGGACTGCATGGCGCTCATTCACCCTTCTTGTCTCGGCCAAGATAGCGGTCGAGAACATTTTTGGTCACGCGTTCGACCATCGCGTCCTGCCTTAGCAGGCCGGCGACCCATTCGCAGCTTCCGGCGTGGAAGACCTCGCCCTTGCCGCGCGGGAAATTGACGATCATGCCGTTGCCGCGCTTGACCTTGTCGAGATTGGCGTCGCTGGCCTCGCCGAACAACGTCTCGGCGGTGAAGCGCCCGTCCTCGTCGGTGAGGAACTGGTCCTCGATCGGGATGTCGGCGCTTTCCTCGACCTGGCTCGCCATGCCGACCGCCAGCACCTGCAAGCCGTCCGGCGCGCCGCTGGTGGCGGTCGGATAGGGCAGGCCGCCGCGGATCTCGAAATCGAGCCCGTCGACCTCGTAGCCATAGACATGGCTGTCGGCACCGAGCAGATCGCCATAATAGATGCCGGTGCCGGCAAAGGCCCAGTGCTCGGGCCGGTAGACCGGGAAGCCGCGCACGCCGCGCGGCGCGCAGCCGCCCCAGCCGGCATAGACGCCCCTGGTCGCATTGAGGCCGAAGGTGGCGCTGCCCGGACGGCCGATCTCCGGTGCTTCCCAGGAATTGGTGGCGCGGGTGACATCGCCGCCGCGATAGGCAGGGTCCTCGGCGCGGGCGCGATACTTGTAGCAGACCTGTCGGCGGCCCTCGTCCTCCAGCCGCGTCTGCCACATGAAGTTGCCGGCGAAACGCGCCGCGTGGCCGCCGCGCTCGACATAGCGGTCGACCGCGTCGCGCATCTCCCAGGTCCAGTATTCGTCATGGCCGACGAAGACGGCGCAATCGTAGCCGTCGAGGATTTCCGGCGAGAAATGCAGCTCGTGCTGGCTGGCGAGGTCGACCGCGTAACCGGCGCGCTCGGCGAAGCGGAAGAAATGGCTGTCGTAGCTTGCCCAGCCGGAAGAGGCGTATTTCTTCGAATGGCCGGTGGCGAAAGCCCATTCCATTTGCGGATAGCGCGGCACCGCCTTCGGCGGCACCGCGACCTCCAGCGGCACGCGCGGCGCCTCCTTCGGCAGCACGACGAAGCCGCGGCACCACGGGCGCTGCGTTGAAACCATCGTCGCGTATTGATCGCGGTTCGGGCCGGTAATGCCCTGATAGTGGTTGGAGCCGCCCCAGGTGTTGTAGGCAAGCCAGGTGCCGGTCGCCGCGACCTGCAGCAGGCGGCCAGGTTTCTTGCCGGGCAGGGGCGCGACGATAAAGAGATGGTGGCTGTGGATCGGGCTGCCGTCCCGCCCTTCGGCCGAAAGGGTGACGCGATAGGCGCCCGACGGCCAGTCGTTGCCGATGCGGAATTCGAACGAGGCATCCCACCCGCAGCCTTCGACCGAGCATTGATCGGGCGTCTCCTGCCAGCGTGCCGAAAGGCCGGTCTTTTCGACGACCCTGGTTTCGCTGCCGCCGTCGCGGACGACGACGATGCCGAATTGCGGTGCCGTCGAGCTGACATGCAGCACCACGGTCTCGCCCGGCCGATAGGAGAAACGGTCGCTGTAGCACCAGATCTCGCCGCTCGAGCCATCCATGCCCGGCCATTCATAGTAATGGCCGCGCACCGCCTCGCGGCGCTGCTCGGGCGTCAGCCCGAAATCGGGGAATTCGGTGGGCAGTTGCGTCAAAGAGCACCTGAAACCAAGACGCCGCCATTGAGACCATCGGCCGGCCAAGCGTCAAATGGAAACAATCGGGCCAGCGAGCGCTTGGCCATATGCGGCAAACCAACTATTTCATTCTAGGGTCTATCGATATTCAGGTGAGGCCGGCCTGCGAACGGCAGTTCCCTGCGCTTCCGGTGCTCACGTACTTCAAGTACGCTCCGCTCCGGTTCTCGGAAACTGCCCTTCTCGGGTCGGCCTGACCTGAATCTCGACAGACCCTAGGGCAACAAGATTTCCGCACTGGGAGCCGACATGCTGCGCGTGCAAAAGGTCAAGGTCGACGACATCTACGTGCCAACGGCGCGCCGCAAGACGCTGCATCCCGAGACCGTGCGCCATCTTGCCGAGGACATCCTCGAGAACGGCATGAAGACGCCGATCCAGGTGCGTCACGACGGCAAGCGCCATGTCTTGGTCGAGGGGCTGCATCGGCTCGAGGCCGCCAAATGGCTCGGCGAAACCGAGATCGATGCCTATCTCGTCCAGGCACGGCGCCACTAACCTTCCTTTCTCTACTTGGGCTCGAGACACAGCAACTCGCTGCCCGTTTCTATTTTTTGGCAAGCCATGTCGGCTTGGGCTTCGTCGCCGCGTCCTTGGGCACACAGACGGAGAAGACCAAAAGTGTCCAAGACCCTGCTTTTAGCCATTCTCGCGTCGGTCGTGGCCCTTATTGCCGCGCCGGACGCACAATCCGAGGAGTCCAAGCCTGCCATGACCACTGAAGCCAAAGCCCTTTTGAAGCCGGAAAAATCCGGCCTGCTGCCGATCGACGGCCTGAATTACTACTTCGCCATCTACGGCAAGGGCGAGCCGTTGCTCCTGCTTCACGGCGGGCTTGGCTCGACCGACATGTTCGCACCGATCCTGCCGAAATTCGCCGAGCATCGCACCGTGATTGCCGTGGACCTGCAGGGTCATGGCCGCACCGCGCTCGGCGAACGGGCATTCGGCCTTGAGGCGATGGGCAACGATATGGCGGCCATCGTCAAGGCGCTCGGCTACGACAAGGTCGATGTCATGGGCTATTCGCTGGGTGGCGGCGTTGCCTTGCGCATGGCCGTCCAGCATCCGGAAGCCGTGCGCCGGCTGGTCATGATGTCGACCGGCTACGCCGCCGATGGCTTCTACGACGAGATGCGCCCGCAGCAGGCGCAGGTGAGCGCGGCGGCCGCCCCGTTCATGAAGGACACGCCGATGTACAAATCCTATGTCGCCGTGGCGCCGAAGCCAGAGGATTTCCCGAAGCTGCTCGACGCGCTCGGCAATTTCATGCGCAATGACTACGATTTCTCGGCCGATGTGCCGAAGCTCAAGATGCCGGTCATGCTCGTTTATGGCGACAGCGATATGTACAAGCCCGAGCACGAGATCAAGTTCTTCCAATTGCTCGGCGGCGGGCTGAAGGACGCGGGCTGGATGCGCGAGAACCTGTCGCAGAACCGGCTGGCGATCCTGCCCAACCGCACCCACTACGATGTCTTTCTTGCGCCGGAACTCGCTGCCACCACGCTTCCCTTTCTCGACGGCCAGACCAAGGTGAAAACCTGGGACGAGATGGTCAACGAGTAACCCTTGACCGCTGGCTGCCCGAGGGAAGGCGGCCAGAGGCATCACGACAATCGATAGCATCCCATCAAAGCTTTTTGATTGACCACGCCATGCCGGCCGCTACCGTGCCCGCACTCCCACGAACCGAGTGCTTGTGATGACCAAATACCAAGGCGGATGCCTGTGCGGCGCGGTGCGCTATCGTGCCGAGGCCGAGCCGATCAACGAGCGCATCTGCCATTGCCGGGTCTGCCAGAAGGCGATCGGCGCCGCCTTCAACGCGCGGCTCCTGTTCCGCATCGAAGACGTGACCGTCGAAGGGCCTTTGGCGACGGTCAATTCATCGCCGGACCTCGAGCGCGGCTTCTGTCCCGCCTGCGGCACGACGATGTTTTCGCGCCGTGACTCCAGAGGTATTCTCGGCATCACGTCCGGCTCGCTCGACGACCCGTCCGCGTTCAAGCCAGACATGCATTTCTGGACGGCGTCCATGCAGCCTTGGGTCCGGCTCGATGATGGTTTGCCGCAATATGAGGGCGCGCCTCCGGCTTAGAGTTTCTTCCTTCTCCCCTTGTGGGAGAAGGTGGCCGAGCGAAGCTCAGTCGGATGAGGGGTGTTCCAGCTTGGCAATGCGCTTGAAATTGCCGCCGCCTCATTCCTTCCAACACCCCTCATCCGTCGCCTTCGGCGACACCTTCTCCCACAGGGGGAGAAGGGGAAAACTGCACAAAAATTTCATCTTCGATTCACGAGATAGCCGGCAAAGCGTCATTGGCGGGCCATCATTGGCTGCCTATCTAAGCGCCACGCGGGAAGGCATCGAGGAGGCGACGGATGAGCGAGAGCATCAACACCCTGGACGAGCTTTTGAACGACCCGATGATCCAACTCGTGATGGAACGCGACCGCGTGCGCCCGGCGGAACTCCGCATGCTCTTGGAAAAAGCGCGCAACAGGGCCGCCGACGATTCCCGGATCGACCAACCTATGGTTCCGCCGGCGCATGTCGTGGCCAGAAACTGCCTGGCGCAATGGCTGTACCGCTAGAGCAGTGAAGGGCTCTAGCTCGAATGCGCCGGCAAATAGCTGTAATGGTCGCGGAAATAGGCAATCTTGAAACCGAGCCGCGCGTAGTTGCGGTAGGCCGGACCGTCGCGGTCGGGGTGCGGCGCCTCGATATCGGCGACGAACAGTTTCGCGCCGGCGGCGATGCCGTCGCGCACCAGCCTTTCGCCAAGCATGGCGTCGAGATCGAAGCTTGGCGCCATGATGCCGGGCACCGGCGCGTCGATGCCGCTCCAGGCGGCGCCGTCTGAGATGAACAGTGAGCGCACCGCGACCACCGCCGCATCTCGTTTCAGCATGTAGTGACGCCAGCCCTTGCGGCCGACCAGCGCCATGAGCCAGGGCGAGGTGGGGAGCCTGTATTTGCCGTCGATGAACGATGCCCATTCCGGAGCTGTTTTGGACGTGACCTCTTCGACGGACACATCGTCTGACGGGAACAGTGGTTCGGCCGGCAGCGGCGTCGCGTCGCGGAAGATGCGTTCCCAGCCGCTCTGATGCTGCAGCCCGCGCGCTTCCAGCCAGCATCTCAACCGCGACGGCTCGGTATGCGGACTGGTGTAGAACCATGGCCGCAGGATGCCGGCCGCGCGATAATGCGCCAGCAGCGCATCGAGCTGAGCCTCCGAAGCCGGAGCCTCGACGCCGATGTTCTTCGCGCAGTTGAAATGGATGAATGGGATCGTCGTGCAGGTGGTCCAGACCAAGTCGCCGTCGCGGGCGATCGACAGGCCGTGCCGGGCGGCAAAATCCGCGGGCGCCGCGTCATAGAGGTCGAGCCAGGCATTGACCTCGGCGCGTTCGATGGCGCGGCTCAGATCGCGCGAGACATCCTCGACCGCAATTTCCGGCAGGTGCGGCTCCGGCGGTGGCTGCAGTTCCGAGAGGGCGGCGGTCGACATGGTGGTCTCCTCCGATCTACCTTACAGTGTAAGATTAGCGGATGATAATATGGAGGCGCCCATTGTCAAGCAAGATTAGCGGCACCTTACAAATCCGTGAGTTGGATTCCCGGTTTCGCGCGGTTAAGGCTGTCCTTGAGGGGCTTTGCGAATGACGATGCACTTTGTTCTGGGGAAAGGACCGGGATGACCGACGTCTGCACGCAGGGACTGGATACGGGCTTTGTCGGCCTGGGTTATGCCAAGGTGGCGTTTCTCGGCATCGTGCAAGGCATAACCGAACTGCTGCCGATCTCTTCAACGGCGCATATGCGCGTCGTGCCCGCCGTGCTCGGCTGGCAGGATCCCGGCTCAGCCTTCTCCGCCGCCATGCAGCTTGCGGCCTTGGCGGCGGTCGTCAGCTATTTCTGGAGCGATGTCAGGGATGTCGCGGCGGGTTCGCTGTCGGCGCTCGCACGCCGCGATTTCGCCAACCGCCATTTTCGCCTGGCGGTCGGAATCGTGCTCGCGACCGTTCCGATCGTCATCGCCGGCCTCGCGCTTTCCGGTGTTCTCAATGCATGCAACTCGCCGCTGCGAGGGCTGGCCGTGATCGGCTGGGCCTGCATCGTCATGGCCGTGCTGCTGGCGCTCTCCGAAATCTATGCCCGTCACAGGCTGACCCTCGAAAAGGTGTCCGTGCTCGACGCCGCGCTGGTCGGCGTCGCCCAGGTCGGCGCCCTCATCCCCGGCGTGTCGCGCTCGGGGTCGACGCTGACGGCGGCGCTTGGACTTGGCTATGCCCGGCCGGAGGCGGCGCGGCTCTCCTTCCTGCTCGGCCTGCCGGCGATCGCGCTTGCCGGCCTGAAGGAGCTTTGGGAGCTGCATAAGATCCATCTCGGCGCCTATGGCTGGTCGGTCCTGGCCGTCGGCCTTGTCGTCGCCTCGATCTCGGCCTTCTTCGCCATATGGGGGTTGATGCGGGTGCTCGAGCGCTTTTCCGCCTGGCCGTTCGTCATCTACCGCGGACTGCTCGGCATCTTGCTTTTGATCGGCGTCGCTTTCGGCTGGTTGAGTTAGAGGTCTTCACAGAATCCGCTATACCGGCACCTGGACATTCTTCGGGTGCGCTGATGGATCTCGCGACGCTTCTGCAATCGGTGCCTTTGCTCGCTGCGCTGGTGAAATCGGCGCTGCCGGCCGCTGTCGGCGCCGGCTTAGGCGCAGGCCAGTGGCTGGCGGCGCTGCCGCCATGCCGCGACCACACCTTCGAAAGCGCGGCCTATCTGGTCTGCGAGGCCGATCCGAAGCATTATTCGATCGAGTTGTTCTTGAAGAACAAGGACGGCGATCTCTATCGCTCGCTGCACAATCTTCGCACCGCCGAACAGGCCGCCGGTCGCACCATGCTCTTCGGCATGAATGCGGGCATGTATCACCCCAACCTTGCGCCGGTCGGGCTCTATGTCGAGCACGGGCAACAGATCACATCGGCGAAGACCGGGGCAGGCAGCGGCAACTTTTCCATGCAGCCGAACGGCATCTTTTATCTCGGCGACGGCAAGGCTGGCGTTCGCGCGACGAAGGACTTTTTGAAGCGTTCGCCGCGGGTGGATTACGCGACCCAGTCCGGGCCGATGCTGGTCATCGACGGCAAGCTGCATCCGAAATTCCAGGCGGGCAGCCCGTCGCGAAAAATCCGCGACGGCGTCGGTGTGCGCGCAGACGGCGTTGCCGTTTTCGCCATCTCGAACGACGTCGTGACCTTCCACGAATTCGCGCGCCTGTTCCGCGACGAGCTCGGCTGCCCGAACGCGCTGTTCCTTGACGGTTCCATATCCAGCCTCTATGCGCCGGCCATCGGCCGCAACGACGATTTCTGGAATCTCGGGCCGATGATCGGGGTGTTCAGGCGAGGCCGGTAGGCACCAGCGCAGGTTACCGCGGCGCGGATAGCGCCGCGGTTGCGTTTAGCTGGACGCGTCCTGGATTGCGGACAGCAGCCATGGCCCACCGGCCTCGCGGGTGAAGGTCCACAACTCGGTGGCTTCGATCGGATTTCTCGGGTCGCCTTTTTCGACGGCGCCGGTCTGGCGGTTGCGCATGACATCGATGGCCGACCAGCGCATTGCCGCGGTGGCGTAATCGCGCGAGCCCTCTCGCCACGCCTCCGCAATATCGGCTTCCAGCAGCTCGAGATTTGTCACATCGTTCTTGAGGCCATGGGTTGCGTTGTCCGCCAGCTCCTCCGAAAGGTAGGAAGCCATCTCGGGCGTCGTCAGCCTTCGCAATCCCTGGTGATCCTCGCGACTGAATGCGGCCTGCACGTCGCCGAGGATATTTTCGAACGCGTCCCGATCGGCATCCGTGATGCCGATTTCGTCAGCGCCGGATGCGCCGAAACCCGTGGTGCGGGATGGGTGGCTGTGCTGCGCGCCTCCCCAGTCTTGCCGGCCGAAGGGAAAGCCGGAGCTTCTCATATTGGCCGGCGCGGCATTATCGCGGCTGAAAAACCGCATCGCCAGCATGATGAGGCCGCCGATGAGCAGCAGCTGGAAGATGAAGCTGAAGCCGCCGCCGATGCCGCCGAAGCCATGGCCGAGCATCATGCCGAACAGGCCATTGAAGAGCAGTCCGCCGACCAGCCCGCCGACCAAGCCGCCGCCAAACCCATTCCAGAATCCCGGGCGCGCCTGGCCTGGAAACGACTGCGACGGCGGGATCGACTGGGTGGTGTTCGGCGTCATCGAGCGCGTCACGGGCGCGGTATAGGGCGCTGTCCTGGTCGGGGCCGGGGCTTGGAAAGTCCTGCTGCCGCGGCTGCCGAAACTGCCGCCCATGCGCGCCTCCGCCGGGCCGATGGTGACGCTTCCGAGCGCCATCAGCAGGATCAGGAAGATCGATGCAACTTTGATCGCCCGTGATTTTGACATTGGTGACAATCCTTTGGTCGGAGCGTTTCAACGCATCTAGTGAGCCTCCTATATGGGTACGAATTGGGGCAGGGTTAGACCCCGACTTTCAGGACATAGGTTGTAGCGGCCCACAGCCCCATCCGATCAGCCTGTTGCTTTCTCGAATTCACGGCGACGCGGCCGGCCGCGAATCGCTTCCCCGGACCAAAAGTAAATTTTGATTCAAACTTTGTTGGTAATTTCTCATTAGGAAAGGGGCTTCCGGCGGCGCCGTTCCTGCCTTCGGTCTGTTTTGTTTTGCGTACAGGTCAAGATGCGGATTTTTGGCGTCGTCAGTTTCGTGCTCGCAGCGCTTTGCCTTGCCGGCTGCTCGTCCACGTCGGGCGTCGATGCCTTGCAGATGCCGTCCAATGAGACGACCAGCTCCGTGGTCAGGCCGAGCGCGCCGGTGACGAAGGCCGTGAGGACGGCTGAGACCGAGACAACCGTTGAGACTGCGTCGATGTCGGGCGCCACCCGCTTCGAGCCGCCTGCGCCGTTGCCCGAGGACAACGCGCGTCCTGACGACGAGAATTCGCGTCTTGACGACGAAAATTCGCGTCCTTTCGGGCTGGCCGAGGAAGAGACGGTGGCGTTTCCCACGCCCGATCTGCCAGGCAGCGTCGAGCCGCCGGTTCAGGAGGCGGCGCTCGTGTCGCCGCCGAAGCGGCTATCGCGCGCGGCGCCAGCCATGCTCGCGAGCCCGGTCACGCGCTATGCCTTCCGCGATGCCAAGCCGATCAATTTCGGTCGCTCCTCGCCGCGGCACCTTGCCGTGCACGGCGTTGATGTCTCGCGCTGGCAGGGCAACATCAACTGGGAAAAGCTGCGCGCCCAGGGCGCCAATTTCGCCTATATCAAGGCGACCGACGGCGGCGACCATCTCGATCCGATGTTCAGGGCGAACTGGCGCGGCGCCGATGCCGCCGGGCTGAAGCGCGGCGCCTATCATTTCTTCTACTGGTGCCGCACCGCCGGCGAGCAGGCCGACTGGTTCATCCGCAACGTGCCGCGGGTCGAGGGCGCGCTGCCGCCGGTAATCGATGTCGAGTGGAACGGCGACTCCTCCTGCAGGCGGCGGCCCTCGCGCGAAAAGGTGCTGGAGAAGATGCAGGTGTTCATGGACAAGCTGGAACGCCATTACGGCCAGCGGCCCATCATCTACACCAGCCCCGACTTCTATCGCGACAACCTGCGCGGCGCCTTCCTCGACTATCCGTTCTGGCTGCGCGCGGTGGCCGCGCATCCCTCAAAGGTCTATCCGGGCCGCAGATGGCTGTTCTGGCAGTATTCCGGCTCCGGCCTGTCGCATGGGGTGAGGGGACGCATCGACCTCAACGTCTTCCACGGCGACGAGCGGCAATGGCGCGCCTGGTTGGGCGGCGGGCAAATGGTGGCCGACGCGGATTAGGGTGCGTCCGCTCATGGCTGGCACGATGCGCCACGCCACGATCTCACCGCCGGCGGCTGAGCCGGCCGTCCTTCCTTAAGATCCGACAGGACGAAAACAATTCCATGCGCGCCGCAACTCGCTGGCGCCGCGGAACGATCCGGTGCGGCATTCGTTGGTGGTTGCGGGTTGCGGTCTTGCGGCGTCAAAAGCGGAAGGGACCAACATGCCATTAACACTCACCAGTCCGGCCTTCGCCGACGGCGATCCCATCCCCGAACGTTTCACCCGCGATGGCCAAAATGTTTCTCCGCCTCTGAAATGGTCCGGGATCCCTGACGGGACCAGGAGCCTGGTTCTCGTCGTGGACGACCCCGACGCACCACGCGGGACGTTCGGCCACTGGGCGGTGTTCAACATTTCGCCCGACGTCGAGCAACTCGCCGAAGGGGAGGACGGGAAACCGGGAACCGAAGCGCTCCATCAGGGGAAGAACGACTTCGGCAACGCCTCCTACGATGGCCCGGCTCCGCCCGCCGGGCATGGCGTCCACCATTACCATTTCCGGCTGGCGGCTCTCGATGTGCCGAGCCTCGGCATTCCCGGCCAGACCGGCGTCAAGGAAATCTGGAAGGAGGCCCGGCGCCACGCGATCGAGGCGGCGGAACTCGTGGGCACCTACGAACATGCCGCCTGAATGCAAAAGGTGATCTTTTCAGCTGGGCAACGCTGGCCGCATGACTCAGGAGGCCTGCAATGAACAATCCAGACCCGAACAATCCCGAACCGATGCCGGGCGATCCCAATCCCGAGCCCGCGCGGCCTCCAACTCCGCCGGAAAACCCGCCCGGAGAACCACCGGGCGTTCCTCCACCTTCACCCGATCCCATCCCGGGACCGGGGAGGGGACCCCCTGATATTCCGCCGGACGCGCCACCTGAGTTCCCGCCGGAGGAGCCGACATCTCCCAGCCCGAGGGCAGGGGAGTTCCGCCGACGTGTTCAAATCAGATCGCCGGAACCCATTTCCAGAACACGCCTTCCATCCTCTCGGGATAGTACTTGAATTCACATTCGAACCGTCGTCCGTAGCTGGCGGCGGCAGCAAGCGCTGCTTTGCTGACGGGCCGCATGCCCGTTCCCGGCGCGAACCAATCCTCCAGCAGATCGTCGGGCACATAGGCGCCGATCCTCAGCGGCAGTTGTTGCAGGACGACGTCCATTTCCTTCGGCGGCACCGCGTTCATTCCCTTCCGGCTCCTCCCGGGTGCGGTGAATTTGAAGTTCCTGCGATTGCGAAATCACACTAGTGAACTGCGTTCTCGGTCTCGAGTTCCATGAGAACCGGCAGGAACGCTTCTTCCCTTCTCCCCTTGTGGGAGAAGGTGGCCGCGAAGCGGCCGGATGAGGCATGCTGGATGGAACGCCGCCCCTTGGGCTTCGCGCCTCGTAGCGCGCCTTCGTCATCCTCGGGCTTGACCCGAGGATCCATGCCGTGACCGTTGTCGTAGCGCGCAACGGTGCAGAATTCTGAACCGCTGCAACGCCTTGATGCAATGGCATGGATTCTAGGGTCTGCGCTGCGTCGCTTCGCTCCTTGCTCCGCCCTAGAATGACGAAGCCGAAGGCTCGTTGATCATCGCCTCGATGTTGTAGCCGTCGGGATCGAGCACGAAGCAGGCGTAGTAATGCTCAGCATAATCCGGACGCGGACCGGGCGCGCCATTGTCCTTGGCACCTGCCTCGAGCGCCGCGCGATAGAACGCCTCGACCTCCGCCTTGCTCTTTGCCCGGAAGGCGACATGCAGATGGGTGAGCGGCGGCTTCCCCCCCGTGCTCTGGATCTCGAACAGACAGCCAGTGCCGACATCGAAGGCCCAGAAGATGCCGTCCTTGCCGAAGGAGAGGCCATAGCCCAGAGGCGCAAAGGCTTTTTCGTAGAAGAGCTTGCTCTTATCGAGGTCGCTGACTTCGATCGTGATGTGGTCGATCATGGCTATTTCGAAACCTTTGTAATTGGCCGTCGACATGCCCGCAGGTGTTGTACGTCGAATCCTCCCTTCTCCTAACCAGGAGAAGGGAGGAGCGGCCAGTTTCTTAGGGCTTCGGTCTACTTATCTTTCTGCTGTTTGCGACGTCCCGCCTCGTCCGCAATCAGTCGGGCTCTTATGGATTGCCACCTATCAGCAATCTCTAGGCACGAAGCTGCCAGCAGTTTTCGCCGTTGGCTATAGTTACGAGGTCCGGTGAAGATTTTCTGCGCAAAAACGTCAACGACAAAGCACAACCCCGGGCGAGGTTCGCCAGCACCAACGAACGACTCCTCCGCGTACCAATGCAGCAGGGTACCGTGGAGTGCGGAGGTTTCCGTAGTTAACGGCAGCGTTTTGCAAATGTAGGGCTTGATCAGACCGAAAGCTGATGACTTTTTTCCCACCTGCGGCAACTTGAATGAGTTCGTCGGTCGAATGCCAACCGCGACGCCCCCAAGAGAGAAACGCGGCTGATTATCTGGAATGCCGACTATCTTTGCAGCCGCAGGTAGCTTCGCCAAGCTCATGGTACGGCAAAGCTCTATTGCGTCATGCGCCGTGAGCAGCCTTTGCTCATCATGAGAGGTGGCAGGCTTACGAGACAACAGAGCTTTGTCGAGCTGCGTCAGTCGGGTGTCGTCTTTCCCATGAGACTCAATGAAATACATCATTGAGCGCTCTATCTCGTTGTAGCGCGTGTCGAGAAGGAAGTTCTTTGGTTTAATGATATCTTCGATAATCGCAGTTCTTCGGGTTGATCGCGCGAAACAATATTCAACTAATTTGTTGGCGCTTATTTGTGGCTCGATTTTCATATACGAGAAATCCTTCTCTAGATTCGTTAAGTTACGGAAAGTGCCGATGCCTTCTCGACTCTGAGATGAGAATCTCCATATAATAACCTTGTCACAGGAGATGGGATTCTCGATCTCGTCGCCCCGCGTGGGCCTCGGCTTTTCGCGGTATCCAAAGCCGATCCCGAGGGGTCGGCTTTGGTGTTTTTGAGCGCATTCGCGCAATTTAAAGTCTTTAAGGCTGTTTCCCTTTTTGTTCCCTTTGCCATTTCGGCCCGATCTTACGACCGGGCCGATGATGTTGCGTTTTAGTTAGCGTTTCAGATTTCAGCTGCACCCGCTCGTCGAACCACAGGTGTCGCACTTCTCGCAGGTGCCGTTCCGCACCATGGTGAAGTTGTGGCATTCGGAGCATTCGTTGCCGGTGTAGCCCTGCAGCAGCGACTGCTGGCGACGGGTCGCGGCGAGCTTCTTCGCTTCGGCCGCTTCGTTGGCGGCGGCGTCGGTGAAGAGTGCCTCGGCGCCGCCGGCGGCTTCGGCTTCCTGTTCCACCATCTCCTCGGCCAGTTCCCTAGCGCGCTCCTCATAGTCGCGCTTGTAGGCGAGGGCTTCGTCGCTCGCTGGCTTCAGCGCCAGCACGTTGGAGCCGGCGAAGGCGGTAGGTGCTGCGCGGGCAGGGGCGGGCGTCGGGGCCGAGCCGCCAAAGCCCTTGGGCTCGCTGCCGATGCCCGACACCAGCTTCACCGGCGAGGCGCCGCGATAGAGACCCTTGGAGAAAGGCGTCGCCTTGCCTTCGGTGATGCCGCGGCCGAGTGCCGTCTTGTCGAAGTCCGACTGGTCGACATGGGCGAGGTCGTGGCGGCCGAGATAGGAGACGGCAAGCTCGCGGAACACGTAGTCGAGGATCGACGTCGCGTTCTTGATCGCGTCGTTGCCCTGCACCATGCCGGCCGGCTCGAACTTGGTGAAGGTGAAGGCCTCGACATATTCGTCGAGCGGCACGCCGTATTGCAGGCCGAGCGAGATGGCGATGGCGAAGTTGTTCATCATCGCGCGGAAGGCGGCACCTTCCTTGTGCATGTCGATGAAGATCTCGCCGAGGCGCCCGTCGTCGAACTCGCCCGTGCGCAGGTACACCTTGTGGCCGCCGACGACCGCCTTCTGGGTGTAGCCCTTGCGGCGGTTCGGCAGCTTCTCGCGGTCGCGGTAGAGGCGTTCCACCACGCGCTCGACGATCTTCTCCGTCACCTGCACGGCGCGCTGCGCGGCCGGTGCCGCGATCAGCTGCTCGACCGCCTCGTCCTCATCCTCGTCGTCATCGGCGAGCAGCGAGGCATTGAGCGGCTGCGACAGCTTCGAGCCGTCGCGGTAGAGCGCGTTGGCCTTCAGCGCCAGCTTCCAGGAGAGCATGTAGGCGTTCTTGGCGTCCTCGACCGTCGCCTCGTTCGGCATGTTGATGGTCTTGGAGATGGCGCCCGAGATGAAGGGCTGCGCCGCCGCCATCATCAGGATGTGGCTCTGGATCGACAGCGACCGCTTGCCGATCTTGCCGCAGGGGCTGGCGCAGTCGAACACCGAAAGATGTTCGGCCTTGAGGAAGGGCGCGCCCTCCAGCGTCATCGCACCGCAGACATGGATGTTGGCGGCGTCGATGTCCTTCTTCGAGAAGCCTAGCGCCGGCAGCATCTCGAAGGAGAAGTCGCCGAGCTGCTCATCGGTGAAGCCAAGCGTCTCCTTCACCCAGTCGGCGCCCAGCGTCCACTGGTTGAACACGAACTTGATGTCGAAGGCCGACTTCAGCGCCGCGTTCAGCGCCGCGATCTTCTCGTCGGTGAAGCCCTTGGCCTTCAGCGTCGACGGGTTGATGCCCGGCGCCTGGTTGAGGTTGCCGTGGCCGACCGCATAGGCCTCGATCTCGGCGATCTGGCTCTCGGAATAGCCCAGCGTGCGAAGCGCTTCCGGCACGGCGCGGTTGATGATCTTGAAGTAGCCGCCGCCGGCGAGCTTCTTGAACTTCACCAGCGCGAAATCGGGCTCGATGCCGGTGGTGTCGCAGTCCATCACCAAGCCGATCGTGCCGGTCGGCGCGATCACGGTCGCCTGCGCGTTGCGGTAGCCATGTTCCTCGCCGAGCTCGATGGCGCGGTCCCAGGCGGCGCGGGCATGCTCGGCCAGCGCCGGCTGCTTGAGGTCGGACGCGACCAGCGGTACCGGATTGACGGCGAGCTTCTCATAGCCGTCCTTGTCGCCATAAGCGGCGCGGCGGTGGTTGCGCATGACGCGCAGCATGTTCTGGGCGTTGCGGTCATAGTCCGGGAAGGCGCCGAGCTCGGAGGCCATCTCGGCCGAGGTCGAATAGGCGACGCCGGTCATGATCGCGGTGAGCGCGGCGCAGATGGCGCGGCCCTCGTCGGAGTCATAGGGAATGCCCGAGGTCATCAGCAGGCCGCCGATATTGGCGTAGCCGAGGCCGAGCGTGCGGTAGTCGTAGGAGAGCTTGGCGATCTCCTTCGACGGGAACTGCGCCATCATCACCGAGATTTCGAGCACGACGGTCCACAGCCGCACGGTGTGCTCGTAAGCCGCGATGTCGATCGTGCCGTCTGCCTTGCGGTAGGGCAGAAGATTGATCGAGGCGAGGTTGCAGGCCGTGTCGTCGAGGAACATGTATTCCGAGCACGGGTTGGAGGCCCGGATCGCACCGGCGGAGGCGCAGGTGTGCCAATCGTTCATCGTCGTGTTGAAGTGCAGGCCGGGGTCCGCCGACGCCCAGGCGGCGTAGCCGATCTTTTCCCACAGGTCCTTGGCCTTCAGGGTCTTCAGCACCTTGCCGTCCTTGCGGGCGGTAAGCTGCCAGTCGCCATCGGCCTCGACAGCGCGCAGGAAGTTGTCCTTCAGCGACACCGAGTTGTTGGAGTTCTGGCCGGAGACGGTGAGGTAGGCGTCCGAATCCCAGTCGGTATCGTAGGTCTTGAACGACATCGAGGTGTAGCCCTGGCGGGCGAACTGGATGACGCGGTAGATGTAGTTCTCCGGCACGGCGTCCTTCTTGGCCGCCTTGATCTCGCGCTTCAGCGCGGTGTTCAAAGCCGGGTCGAAGCAGTCGTCGCCATCGCCTTCGCAATTGACGCAGGCCTTCATGATCGCTTCGAGGTGCTTCTTGACGATCTTGGAGCCGGTGACCAGGGAGGCGACCTTCTGCTCCTCATTGACCTTCCAGTCGATGAATTCCTCGATGTCGGGATGGTCGGCGTCGACGATCACCATCTTGGCGGCGCGGCGCGTCGTGCCGCCCGACTTGATGGCGCCGGCGGCGCGGTCGCCGATCTTGAGGAAGCTCATCAGGCCCGACGAGCGGCCGCCGCCGGAAAGCTTCTCGCCTTCGCCGCGCAGCATCGAGAAATTCGAGCCGGTGCCGGAGCCGTATTTGAACAGGCGCGCCTCGCGCACCCACAGGTCCATGATGCCGCCCTCGTTGACGAGGTCGTCCTGCACGCTCTGGATGAAGCAGGCATGCGGCTGCGGGTGCTCATAGGCCGACTTCGACTTGGTCAGCTTGCCGGTGAAGGGGTCGACATAGAAATGGCCCTGGCTCGGACCGTCGATGCCATAGGCCCAGTGCAGGCCGGTGTTGAACCACTGCGGCGAGTTCGGCGCGACGCGCTGGGTGGCGAGCATATAGGCGAGCTCGTCGCGGAAGGCGCGTGCGTCCTCTTCCGACTTGAAGTAGCCGCCCTTCCAGCCCCAATAGGTCCAGGTGCCGGACAGCCGGTCGAAGACCTGGCGGGCATCGGTTTCCGACCCATAGCGTTCAGCCTCCGGGAGCTTGGCGAGTTCGGCCTCGTCGGCGACCGAGCGCCACAGGAAGGAGGGAACGTCGTTCTCCTCGACCTTCTTCAGGCGCGCAGGCACGCCGGCCTTGCGGAAATACTTTTGCGCCAGGATGTCGGCCGCGACCTGGCTGAATTGGGCCGGCACATCGATGTTGTCGAGGCGGAACACCACCGAGCCGTCGGGATTCTTGATCTCCGACAGGGCCTTGCGGAATTCGATCTCCGCGTAAGCTGCCCTTTCTTGACCTGCTTGTTCTGGCTTGGTGAAGCGACGCTCGATGCGCATTGGTCCGGTCCCTTTTGTCTACATATAGCGCTTTTCCCCAGGGATTTCTGCCCCGCATTGCTAAAAGCGCAGTCCGCCGTTTGCCGGCATCGCAGGCGACGCCGGCACTCTCCTCGTCGCAAGTGCCGGCATGCAGACAGCAATACGCTTCCCCAAGCGCTTACCCGGGCTGCAGACCGACCCTCGCGGGTCCCTAACTGAAACTTTTGTCGATTCCCTCAGAAGAGGGAGGTTCACACTATCTAGGGTCGAGCCTGCCTGCAAACACTAAATATAGTGTTAACAGATCATTTTTTCAAGGCCGACAATTCTCCCTTTCGCCCACCCAAGCCCCAACATTCCCAACGCTTCCGCCGGCCTCGTGAACAGGCGGAAATGCGGGCAAAACGCACAAAATCCGGGAAAAAAGACCGGCCTCTGAACTTTCCGGTCACGCCCGCAACAGGAGCGCATGGCCTATAAAAAGCGACTCGTTCTGACCCGTCAAGGATTCGTTTTTGTAGGTTTTGTGACCCCCAATATGTTGTGTGTCACATATGTGGATAACGGGGACAGAAACGGCCGACGCGGAATTCGCTTCGGCCCGATTGAAAGCCGCTCCGCACCGCAAATCGCGACCCGTTCCGCGCACCCTGACGACGCGAACATGCTCAAGCGCCTTGTGCGGCGAGCGCCCGACCCGTGTTCCAGACGCAACCATTGCAAATACCGAAAGACCTTGACGCAGCGATATCCCGATGCACTAATTAGTCCGTAACTAAGATATAAATTCCATAAATATGGAATAGCAGAAGGGAACCAAGATGAAGCGCTTCATGAAAATTGCTGCTTCGTTGGCGGCGCTTGTGCTTTCGGCAACGGGCACAGCGTGGGCCGAGCCTGCCAAGGGCGGCGTCATCGAGGTGGCCACGATCGGCGAGCCACCGACACTCGATCCGATGGCGTCCACGGCCGATCTCGTCGGCATCGTCACCCAGCACATTTATGAGACGCTTTACACCTTCGACAAGGATTGGGGCATCACTCCGCTTCTCGCGGCCGACATGCCGCAGATTTCGCCCGACGGGCTCGTCTACACGATCAAGCTGAGGGCCGGCGTGAAGTTCCACGACGACAGCGATATGGACGCCACGGACGTCGTCGCGTCGCTGCAGCGCTGGATGAAGATCGCCACCCGCGGCAAGCAGGCCGCCGAGGTGATCGCCTCGGTCGACAAGGTCGACGACAACACGGTCAAGATCACGCTCAAAAAACCCTTCGCGCCGCTGCTGGCGCTGCTGTCGCTGAACAACGCGGCCGCCATCATCATTCCTTCTGAGAACGCCAAGCAGGACCCGCTGACCAGCTTTGTCGGCACCGGGCCTTACATGCTGAAGGACCGCAAGCCCGACCAGTTCATCCAGCTTGCCCGTTTCGACGGCTACAAGTCGCGCGACGGCGAGCCGAACGGCTATGGCGGCGCCAGGAAGCAGTATCTCGACGAAATCCGTTTCGTGCCGGTTCCCGACGCCAACACGCGCGTGGAAGGGGCTGTCGCCGGCCAGTTCGCTTATGCCGACGCGCTTCCCGTCGAATCCTTCGACAAGATCTCCGGCGGCAAGACTGCGCCCGTCATCCTGAAACCGTTCGGCTGGCCGGTCTTTGTCCTCAACACCAAGCAGGGGCCGAACAGCGACATCCGTATCCGCAAGGCGATCCAGGCAGCGCTTGCGCCCAACGACATGCTGCTCGCTGCGTTCGGTTCCAAGGATTTCTTCGCCGCCGACGGCGCGCTCTATCCGGAAGGCTATGCCTGGCACAGCGATGCCGGCACCGAAGCCTACAAGCCGGATGGCGACACCGAAGCGGCCGCGGCCCTGGTGAAGGAAGCCGGCTATGACGGCAAGCCGCTGCGCATCCTCACCAGTCGCCAGTACGAGTTCCACTACAAGATGGCGCAGGTCGCCGCGGAATATCTCAAGGCCGCCGGTTTCCAGGTCCAACTCGACGTCGTCGAATGGGCGACATTGACCAAGAACCGCACCGATCCGGCGCTCTGGGACATCTACATCACCCACAGCCCGTTCCTGCCCGAGCCGTCGCTGACCGGCATCATGTCGGACTCTTCGCCCGGATGGTGGGTCTCCGATCGCAAGCACAAGGTGCTCGACGCTTTCAACGCCGAGCCCGATCCGGCCAAGCGCGTCGCATTGTTCGCGGATGTCCAGAAGGCGGTCCTCGACGAGGTTCCGGCAGTCAAGATCGGCGACTTCAACGCACTGGCCGCCCAGGCGCCGACGCTCAAGGGCGTGACCCCGGCGCCGTGGCCGTATTTCTGGAACGCTTATCTGGAAGGCAAGTAGGTTTCCTCCCGCCTGTCCCGGCGCGCAACCGGGGCAGGCAAACAGGGTGCCGGCCAGTTACGGTCGGCACCTAAAAACTTCGCTAGACCACCGAAGAGAGGCTGAACGCCGATGCTGCGCTCTATCCTCAACAGGCTTCTCGGCATGATCGTCGTGATGGCGCTGGTCGTCACTATCGTCTTTGTCATCGTGCGGATAACACCCGGCGATCCGGCCGCCGTGATGCTCGGCCCGGATGCATCGGCCGCCGACATCGCGGCACTCCGTTCCAGGCTCGGGCTCGACGGCTCGATCCTGGAGCAGTTCGGACGCTACGTGCTTGGCGTCGTTCAAGGCGATTTCGGCCAGTCGATCTTCCTCAACGAGCCGGTCACGACAGCGCTCGCCCAGCGCGCCGAGCCCACCTTCTTCCTCACCGTGTTCTCGCTGCTGATCGCGACGGCGATCGCCTTGCCTGTCGGGATACTCGCCGCCTACAAGCGCGGATCGATCTTCGACCAGGCGACGACAACGGTCGCCATGTTCGCGGCCAGCGTGCCGAGCTTCTGGCTGGGTCTTTTGCTCATCCAGTTCTTCGCCGTCCGGCTCGGCTGGTTCGACACGTCGGGCTATGGCGGGCCGGGCGCATCCTTCATTGTGCGGTTGAACCATCTCGTGCTGCCGGCGCTGGCGCTCGGCCTGGTCAGCTCGGCGCTGATCACGCGCTTCACCCGCGCCTCGATGCTCGACGTGCTCAACGACGAATATGTACGCACCGCGCGCTCGAAAGGCATGAGCGAATGGCGCGTCGTGCTGAAGCATGCCTTCAAGAATGCGCTGATCCCGATCATCACCGTCATCGGCCTCACCGCCGCGCTGCTCATCTCGGGAGCCGTGGTGACTGAAACAGTGTTCGGCCTGCCGGGCGTCGGCAGTCTCGTCGTGTCGGCGGTGCTCAGGCGCGACTATCCCGTCATCCAGGGCGCGCTGTTGGTCATTGCCGGCCTCTATGTGCTGGTCAATTTCGCCATCGACATGCTCTACCTCGTCGTCGACCCAAGGGTTCGCTACTGATGGCCGCGATCTCCGTCCCGCTCCATTCCGAACCCAACATCCTGTCGCGGCTGATCGGTCGGCCGACATCCGCCATCGGCCTGATCGTGCTGGTCATCATCGTGCTGGCCGCCATTCTGGCGCCCGTCATCGCGCCCTATGCACCGTCGAAACTCTCGATCGCCAGCCGGCTGCATCCGCCTAGCCTCGATCATCTGTTCGGCACCGACGATCTCGGTCGGGACGTGTTCACCCGCATGCTCTATGCCGCGCGCACCTCGCTCAGCGTCGGTTTTGCGGTGGTCGTGCTGTCGTCGATCATCGGCACCATCTTGGGGCTGACGGCAGGCTATTTCAAACGTCTCGACACGCCGGTATCGCGGCTGATCGATGCCGTGATGGCGTTCCCGGACATCCTGCTGGCGATCGCGCTGGTCGCCGCGCTCGGCCCGACGGCGGTCAATGTCGTGGTGGCGCTGGGCATCGTCTATGCGCCAAGGATCGCCCGCGTCGTGCGAGCCTCGACGCTGGTCATCCGCGAGCTTCCTTATGTGGAAGCGGCGCGGGCGCTCGGCGTGCCGACGCCGGTCATCCTGATCCGTCACGTGCTGCGCAACGTCACGTCACCGCTCCTGGTACAGGCCACCTTCATCTTCGCCAATGCCATCCTGGCGGAGGCCGGCCTGTCCTTCCTCGGCGTCGGCATTTCGCCCGACATTCCGACCTGGGGCACGATGATCGCCACCGGCCGCCAGTACATGGACCAGGCCGGTTGGGTGATGATGTTCCCTGGCGCGGCGATCGTCGTGACGGTGCTGTCGCTGCAACTCCTCGGCGATGGGCTGCGCGACCTTCTCGATCCACGTCTCGCCAAGGATATCTGATGTTTGCCAACCGCTTCCCCCGGGCTGACCGGCCACTGCTGATCAAGGGCGCCAGACCCGTCGGGTTCGGCGACGGCCTCGATCAGCCGATCGACGTGATGATCGACGAGCAGGGCCGGATCGCCGAAGCCGCCTCCGCCATAGCCGCCGGCGATGGTGTCGAGACCGTCGACGCCAAAGGCGCTTTCCTGTCGCCGGGCTGGACCGACCTGCATGTCCATGTCTGGTATGGCGGCACCGACATTTCGCTGCGCCCCGAACAATGCGGCGCGACGCGCGGCGTCACCACGATGGTCGACGCCGGCTCGGCCGGCGAGGCGAATTTCCACGGCTTCCGCGAGTTCATCATCGAACCCGCGAAGGAGAACGTCTACGCCTTCCTGAACATCGGCTCGATCGGCCTTGTCGCCTGCAACCGCGTCAGCGAGCTGATCGACATGCGCTCGATCGATTTCGACCGGATCATCGCCACGGCCGAGGCCAATCGCGACGTCATCATCGGGCTGAAGGTCCGCGCCAGCCATGTCATCACCGGCGGCTGGGACCTGACGCCGGTGCGCCTGGCCAAGAAGCTCGGCCGTATCCTGAAGCTGCCGATCATGGTGCATGTCGGCGAGCCGCCGCCGCTCTATGACGACGTGCTCGGCCTCTTGAGCGAGGGCGACATCGTCACCCATTGCTTCAACGGCAAGGCCGGCGGCTCGATCATCGAGGACGACGACCTCTACCGGCTCGCCGAGCAGGCGGCGGCGCGCGGCATCGTGCTCGATGTCGGCCATGGCGGGGCCTCTTTCTCCTTCGACGTCGCCAAAGCCGCGCTCGAGCGCGGCCTGCCGCCGGCGACGATCTCGACCGACCTCCACAACCGCTCGCTCGACACCTCTGTCTGGGACATGGCCACCACCATGTCGAAGCTGCTGTCGCTCGGCATGAAATTCGAGGACGTGGTGGCGGCGTCGACCACGGCGCCTCGCCGCGCTATCCGCCTGCCGACCGAAAGGCTGCTGGACAAAGGCAAGCCGGCGGAATTCACGCTGTTCGACGTCGTCGACGCCGATGTCACGGTGCGTGATTCACGAGGTGCGCTGAGCACGCTGCATCGCCTGTTCGAACCGCGCCATGCCATCCTGGGCGCAGAAGCTGTTGCCGCGCATCGCCATGTGCCGGCAGAAGGCGAGGGCGGTTCCCATGCCTGTCCGCATTGCGGGTGGAAATCATGACCGAGCCTTTAGCCAGCGACGTCATCCTCTCGGTCCGCGATCTCAAGACCTGGTTCGTGACGCGCCGGGTGACGGCGAAGGCGGTCGATGGCGTGACCTTCGATCTGAAGCGCGGCAGGACGCTGGCGGTGGTTGGCGAATCCGGCTCCGGCAAGTCGGTCACCAGCCTCTCCATCATGGGGCTGCTGTCGCGGCCGGGCCGCATTGCCGGCGGCAGCATCCTGTTTCGCGACCGGCAGGAGCGCGTCCACGACCTCGCCGGCTTCGGCCAGCGGCAGTTCCGCAAGCTGCGCGGCAGCGAGATCGCGATGATCTTCCAGGAACCGATGACCAGCCTCAATCCGCTGTTCACCGTCGGCGACCAGATCGGCGAGATGATCGCGCTGCACGAGCCGGTCGATCGCCGCGAGGCGCGCAGGCGCGCTCTAGCCATGCTGAAGCATGTCGAAATCCCCGACGCGGAATCGCGCCTGGACGACTATCCGCACCAGATGTCGGGCGGCATGCGGCAGCGGGTCATGATCGCCATGGCGCTGTCCTGCAGCCCGTCTCTCTTGATCGCCGATGAGCCGACGACCGCGCTCGACGTCACCATCCAGGCGCAGATCCTCGATCTGTTGCGCCGGCTGCAGGCCGAGATGGGCATGTCGATCCTGTTCATCACCCACAATCTCGGCGTGGTGGCCGAGATCGCCCATGATGTCGTCGTCATGTATGGCGGCCGCGTCGTCGAGCAGGCGCCGGTCAACGATCTCTTCGCGCATCAGCGCCATCCCTACACCAAGGGCCTGCTTGCCTGTACGCCGAATGCAGCGCGCGACATCGATGCAGCCGGGCAACGCCGTGCGCTGCATTCGATCCCCGGCAGCGTGCCGCCGATCACCAACCTGCCGCCAGGCTGCGCCTTCGAGCCACGCTGCGATTTCGCCATCGCGCCCTGTCGGGCGGCTCCGCCGCCTTTGGTGCCTGCCGGTCCGCATGGTGCGTCCCGCTGCATCCGGAGCGCCGAGCTATGAGCCCTGCTACATCCGTCGAGGCGAAGCCCCTGCTCAGCGTGCGGGGCCTGACCAAGCATTTCCCGGCCAGGGGCGGCCGCATCGTCCACGCCGTCGAGGATGTCAGCTTCGACATCCAGCGCGGCTCGACCGTCGGCCTCGTCGGCGAATCCGGGTCCGGCAAGACCACCGCCGGCCGCGCGCTGCTGCGACTAATCGAGCCGACCGGCGGCAAGGCGCTGTTCGACGGCGTGGACCTGTTCTCGCTGTCGCAGCGCGAGATGCGCGGCTACCGGCAAAGGCTGCAGATCGTCTTCCAGGATCCGTTTTCGAGCCTCAATCCGCGCATGCGGATTGGCGCCATCATCGCCGAGGCCCTTGACGCGGCCGGCTATCCGCGTGGCAGGCGGCGCGCCGAACGCGTCGGCGAGTTGCTGACGCTGGTTGGTCTCACGCCGGAGCATGCCGGCCGCTACCCGCATGAATTCTCCGGCGGCCAGCGCCAGCGCATCGGCATTGCGCGGGCACTTGCCGTCGAACCGCAATTCATCGTCGCCGACGAGCCTGTCTCGGCGCTCGATGTTTCCGTGCAGGCACAGGTGCTCAACCTGTTCGGCGACCTGCAAAAGAAGCTCGGGCTCACCCTTCTGTTCATCGCGCATGACCTGTCGGTGGTCGAATATCTCTGCGACGAAGTGGTGGTCATGTATCTCGGCCGCGTCATGGAGCGTGGGCCGAGCCGGCTTGTCTATGCCACGCCGCGCCATCCTTACACCAGGGCGCTGCTCGCAACGGCGCCGGTGCCCGACCCGTCGCGCCGCCGCACGCATACGCCTTTGCACGGCGACATCCCGAGCCCGATCGCGCCGCCCTCCGGCTGCGTCTTCCGCACCCGCTGCCCCGAAGCCGTCGCCGCCTGCGCGCAGACCGTTCCGCCGGTCGAGCATATTGGCGGAGGACACCACGTGGCGTGCATCCGCCACAATGAGAAGCTGCCTGATCTGAACCGGGTTGACCACGACCGGGATGCTGCCCTTTAGATCATCGCGATCAACATTTGAAACCACATGACTGCTGACGTGAGAGACCAAGACCTGAGCCGCACCGAAGTAGCCGTCGAACCGCGCCGGTCGCGCACCAGCGGCATCGACCGCGTGCTGCAGATCCTGGACTGCCTGCAACGGCGGGGACGCCCGGCAACCGCCTATGAAATCGCGCGCGATATCGGCGCGCCGCTGTCGACCGTCTACGTCATCGTCGACGACATGGTCGAGAAGGAGCTTCTCGATCGCAAGGATGGCGGCCTGCTATGGCTCGGGCCGAGGCTTTATCAGTACGGGCTGACTTATGCCCGCACGCTCGATCTGCTCAATGTGGCGACGCAGGAAATGCACGAACTCGCCCAGGGATCGAAGGAAACCGTCCAGATATGCGGCCGCGACGGCGACTATATGGTCGTCTTGGCCATGGAGGAGGGCAAGGACCATTTCCAGGTGACGTCGCGAGTCGGCACGCGCACGCCGCTCAATTGGACAGCGTCGGGCCGGTTGCTGGTCGGTCACCTGCCGGAGGCTGAGCGTCTCGCCATTTTTGCCCGCTCGGCGACTGTTTCGCCGACAGGACGCGCTGAAACGGACGAGCACGTGCTTGCTCGCGCATCTGAGGCGGCGCTGGCGGATGGGCTTGCCATCCAGGCCGGCGAGTCGGATTTTTCGGTCGCCTGCATCGCGTCGCCGATCCGCGACAACCTGGGGGCGTGTCGGGCGACGATTTCGATCGTCGTGCCGGATGTGAAACTTCGCCAAAAAGATCCGGATTTGACGTCGCTGGTCAGGCAAAGCGCCAGGCGCATCGAGGAGCGGCTGGGCTGGCGTCGGGCAGGCGCGTAACCGCAGGCATTCGGACAGCCGGCTGGCAGGCTTTTCATTTTAGCTGGCTTGCACTATCTCTTGCCCTTGCGCGGGGGCGTGTCTTGTCAACCGTAAAAGCATTCGTTACGCCCCGCTCATGACAGTTACCGTCCGTTTCGCACCGTCGCCGACCGGCCGCATCCACATCGGCAATGCGCGCACCGCTCTGTTCAACTGGCTTTTCGCCATGAACAACAAGGGCCGCTACATCCAGCGCTTCGACGATACCGACGTTGTCCGCTCGACGCAGGAATTCGCCGATTCGATTCTCTACGACCTGCATTGGCTCGGCATTTTTCCCGACGTTACCGAATACCAGTCGCGTCGCTTTGAGATCTATGACGCGGCGGTCGAGCGGCTGAAGGCGGCGCGCGTGCTTTACGCCTGCTACGAAACGCCGGAGGAACTCGACCTGCGCCGCAAGGTGCGCCGCACGCGTGGCCAGCCGCCGGTCTATGGCCGCGAGGCGCTGACGCTGACGCCAGAGCAGGTGGCCGAGTACGAATCGGACGGGCGCCGGCCGCATTGGCGCTTCCTGTTGCCGAACTTCACCAGCGACCCGCTGCAGCCGGAGCGGACCGAGGTGCACTGGAATGACCTGGTACGCGGCGAGGAGACCGTCGATCTCGCCTCGCTGTCGGATCCCGTCCTGGTGCGCGAGGACGGCACCTATCTCTACACGCTGCCGTCCGTGGTCGACGACATCGAGATGGGCGTCACCCATGTCATCCGCGGCGACGACCACGTCACCAACACCGGCGTGCAGATCGCCTTGTTCCAGGCGCTGGGCGCTGAACCGCCAGTCTTCGGACACCACAATCTCTTGACCACGGTGTCGGGCGAGGGGCTGTCAAAGCGCACCGGCGCGCTGTCGATCGAAAGCCTGCGCGGGGACGGTATCGAGCCGATGGCGGTCGCCTCGCTGGCGGTGCTCGTCGGCACGTCGGAAAACGTGACGGCAGCCCACGATCTCGGCGAACTCGCCGGGCATTTCGATCCGGCGGCGACGTCCAAGTCTGCCGCCAAGTTCGACCCGGACGAGCTCTTCGTGCTCAACCGGGCCCTCATGCATCACATGCCGTTCGAGGAAGCGCGCGACCGGCTGATCGTGCTCGGCATTTCCGGCGACAGGGCCGAGCCGTTCTGGCTGGCGGTGCGCGGCAATCTGGACCGGTTGTCGGATGCGGTTGCGTGGTGGCGAATCCTGAGCGACGGGCCGCAGGAGGCGGCGGAATTCTCCGGCGAGGACCGCGACTTCCTCCACCAGGCGTTCGACCTGTTGCCCGAGGAGCCATGGAACGGCACCGTCTGGAAAGACTGGACCGGCAAGATCAGGGAAGCGACCGGGCGAAAGGGCAAGCCGTTGTTCATGCCGCTGCGACTCGCTCTTACTGGGCGCTCTTCCGGGCCGGAGCTTGCAGATCTATTGCCGCTGATGGGTCGGGAAGGAACGCTGGCCCGACGACCCTGACCTTGCGCTGTTCCGGCGGCAGTGACGATACAGGCGATACCGGCGCCTTGGTGGTCAGGCGCTTGATCGCCTCGCGGTCGAGTCCCCCTTCGGCATTGGCGAGGGTTTCGGGATCGGCGCCCGGATCTGGCTTGGCGGCCGGAACCGGGACGAACGGTGTCGCCTCGCTGTCCGGCCGCGACTGTTCCGGATTGGGCGGATTGCCGGCGATGATCGAGAAGTTCTCGGCCTGGGCATTGCAGCCGCAGGCGGGCGGGCGCGAGTAGTTGGCCTGCTTGTAGAGATAGGCGCTCGGCAACTCGCTGTAGGGGCGGCCGGTCACCGACGAGGTCATCGCGCCGGCATCGTCATCCATGCCGCGCGAGTAGAAGACCTGCATCTCGGTGCCGGGGCAGCTCGATTCGCAATTCTTCTGGTCGCGCTCGAAATCGCCGTAAGAGGCGGCGTTCGACATCGGGAAGAAATAGCCGTCGCAGGTGCGCACGCAAACCGTGCGGAACTCGCCGTTCATCCTCGGCAGGTCCATGCCGTGCGGCTGGTTGATCACGCGGCGGATGTTGCGCACGCTGGGATCGTCCAGCGGAACATCGGGCGCTTCAGGCGTGTCGAGCCTCTCGGTCTCCTGGTCGCCGCGGCCGAAAAGCTGCTCGAACAGATTGCCGTTGCCGTTGTCGTGGCCGGCCTCCTGAATGGGAGCGCGACGCGGAGCGATCTCGTCGTCGCGGCAGCCATTGGCGTCGAGCGCCGCAAGGATGCGGCTGCGGTCGCGCCGCGTGCCGCCGCCGGCCAGCCGCTCGCGCTTCACCTGCAAGGTGTCGAGATTGGCGCTCATGCGCTCTATCGAGGCATTGATCGCCGCACATTGGCTTCCATTGCGCGAAAACAGCGTGAAGCCGCAACTGGCATCGCTTGCCCGGCTGCGCGCCTTCGCCAGCTGCTCGCGCTGGCGCGCGATCGCGTCGTCATATTTGCGGATCAGGCCTGGCCCGCCGCCACCGCCGCGAGCATCGGCGAGCTCGGCTTCGAGCTGGCGGCACGTGCGGGACGCCGCCTGCGGTTCGGTCACGGCTACAGCCGATCCCGCCAGCGCTGCAAGCAGCGCCGCAAGGTGGGTCAGCTTCAACCCCGCGCCTTTCATTCGCCTGAAACCCCGATTGCCTGCGGCCGGAAGGCTACCGCGTTCGTGGTTAACTGTTCCCTAGTAAGGCAGATCGGGCCACACCGATGCCAGCAAAAGCAGGACAATTCCAACAAACGCAACGTTCCAGACGAGCGAGCGCAGCAGGGGAACGCCGAATGCATAGAGCGGAAGATAGACCAGCCTAGCCGAAAAATAGAGTCCGGCCCCCCACTTGCTGAGCACGGTCTCGTGGCCAACCGCGTGGACAAGAAAAACCGCCGCGACGAACACCGGAAATGTCTCGACGAAGTTTCGCAGTGCCCTTTCCAGGCGCCCCGCCGTTCCTGTGAGCGGAGGGACTTCGGTGTCTCGGGCGCTGGCCGTCCAGCGGTAACCGCGCTGGAAGCTCGCCGAATGCGAGGCGAGAACTATGTGAATGAAACAGAGCACGCAACTCGCGGCGAGCATGGCTAGTTCGAAGCTCATTCAACCCTCGTAGCTGCCCGTTCGTCTTTCGCGCCTGAATGTCGAAACGTGACGGAGTGGCCGCAATGGCCGACGCCATCTTACAATGAAGCACCATCGGTGTTTACAGCCAGGGCCGTCCTCAACCCAAATGGGCGATCGCCTGCGCCTTATGCGCCGCCTCGACAACGGCCAGCGCCGTCATGTTGACGACGCCGCGCGAAGTCACCGAAGGCGTCAGGATATGCGCGGGCTTGTCGGTGCCGAGCAGGATCGGACCGACATGCAGCGCGTCCATCATCGCGCGCAGCGCCGTCAGCGTGATGTTGGCCGAATCGAGGTTCGGAAACACCAGCAGATTGGCTTCGCCCTTCAACCGCGAATGCGGGTAGACGCGCTGGCGCAAATGTTCCGAGAGAGCGGAGTCGGCATGCATCTCGCCGTCGCACTGCAGGTCCGGCGCGATGCGCGCCAGGATCGACGCCGCCTGGCGCATCTTCAGCGCGCCGGGCGAATCGCGCGAGCCGAAATCCGAATGCGACAGAAGCGCCGCCTTAGGCTCGATGCCGAAACGCTGGATTTCCTCAGCCGCAAGCACCGTCATCTCGGCGATCTCCTCCGCCGTCGGATCGACCGAGACATGGGTGTCGGTGAGGAAGATGATGCCGCGCTGCGAGATCAGCATCGACAAAGTTGAGAGATCGCGGTCCTTGATGCCGGGACGCGGCCCGATGATCAGCGTGACATTGCGCAGATGCCGCTCGAAGCGGCCCTCGAGCCCGCAGATCATCGCATCCGCATCGCCGCGCTTCAGCGCGAGCGCCGCGATCACCGTATTGTTGGTGCGCACCATGGTGCGGGCGGCTTCCGTCGTTATACCGCGGCGGCCGGCAAGCTCGATCAGGAGGTCGACATAATGGCGATAGCGCGGATCGTCTTCCGGGTTGATCAGGCCGAAATCGACGCCAGGCCGGATGCGCAGGCCGTAGCGCTTCAGCCGGACTTCCACGACATGCGGGCGGCCGATGAGGATCGGCTCGGCGATGCCTTCCTCCAGCACCACTTGCGCGGCGCGCAGCACGCGCTCGTCCTCGCCGTCGGCATAGATGACACGCTTGGCGCTGGAGGCCTTGGCCGAGGAGAACACCGGCTTCATCACCAGGCCGGAACGGAAGACGAAACGGTTGAGCTTGTCGATATAGGCGGCGAAATCGGCGATCGGCCGTGTCGCGACGCCGGTTTCGCAGGCTGCCTTCGCCACCGCCGGCGCGATGCGCAGGATGAGGCGCGGGTCGAAAGGCGAAGGGATCAGGAAATCCGGGCCGAACACCGGCGTCTCGCCGGAATAGGCGCGCGCCGCGACGTCCGAAGGCTCTTCGCGGGCAAGCGCAGCGATCGCCCTGACCGCCGCCATCTTCATCTCCTCGTTGATGGCGCTGGCGCCGCAGTCCAGCGCGCCGCGGAAGATGTAAGGAAAACAGAGCACGTTGTTGACTTGATTGGGAAAATCGGAACGCCCGGTGCAGATCATGGCGTCCGGGCGCGCCGCCCTTGCCACTTCCGGCATGATCTCAGGCGTCGGGTTGGCGAGCGCCAGGATCAGCGGTTTCGGCGCCATATGCTGCAGGAGGTCGGGCTTGAGCACGCCGGCGGCGGAGAGGCCGAGGAATACATCGGCGCCCGGGATGACATCGGCCAGCGTGCGCGCTTCCGTGTCCTTCACATAAGGGTCTTTCCAGCGGTCCATCTCCTCGGCGCGGCCCTTCCAGGCGACGCCGAAGCGGTCGGTGACCCAGATGTTTTCCACCTTGGCGCCGAGCGAGACCAGAAGATTGAGACAGGCGAGTGCTGCAGCGCCGGCGCCGGAGGTGACGATCTTGATGTCGGCAATCGTCTTGCCGGCGAATTCCAGCCCGTTGAGCACCGCCGCCGCGACTATGATCGCCGTGCCATGCTGGTCGTCATGGAAGACCGGAATGCCCATGCGGGCCTTCAGCCGCTCCTCGACCTCGAAGCATTCCGGCGCCTTGATGTCCTCGAGGTTGATGCCGCCGAAGGTCGGCTCGAGCGCGGCCACCGTCTCGACCATGCGCCCGATCTCCGGCGCGTCGATCTCGATGTCGAAGACGTCGATGCCGGCGAATTTCTTGAACAGCACCGCCTTGCCTTCCATCACCGGCTTGGAGGCGAGCGGGCCGATATTGCCGAGGCCGAGCACCGCCGAGCCGTTGGAGACGACGCCGACGAGGTTGGCGCGCGCCGTGTAGTCGGCGGCGGTCGCCGGGTCGTCGCGGATCTCGAGGCAGGGCGCGGCGACGCCCGGCGAATAGGCAAGCGCGAGATCCCGCTGGTTGCCGAGCGGCTTGGTCGCCTGGATCTCGAGCTTTCCCGGGGTGGGATGCTTGTGGAAGAAGAGCGCGGCCTCGTCGAGGTCCGATCTGGCCGTTTTCTTGCTCTCGCCGTCCATCCGGCCCCTCCTTGCGCTTCCTGCTTTCGAGCCTTTTAGAGCAATTCCAGGAAAAGTGTGAAACGGTTTTCCGTCCGGAATTGCGTCAGGCAGATACATGCGGCGACGATTCTTCGCGACGCCAAATCTTGGCTGATGCGTTCACATTGCCGAATCTGAAATAGCCAAGCTATTTCAGCCGGTTGGAGCGAAACTCTCTGGCTTTTTGCGACAGCCGCCGACCAGCCCGGTCAAAACGCGCTGACATAGAGCCCGCCGTCGACCGGAATGTTCTGCCCGGTGAGATAGCCTGCGTGGACCGAGCAGAGGAAGGCGCAGATCTGGCCGAATTCCTCCGGCGTGCCGAGACGTTTTGCCGGCACATCGGCGCTGATGCGGGTTTTCCGTGCGGCGGCGGCTGCCGGGTCTTCCGGCGTGCCGGCCTCATGCGGGCCGCGCAGCCGGTCGGTGTCGAGCTTGCCGGGCAAAAGGCTGTTGATGGTGACGTTTCGGTCAATCACCGTGCGCGCGACGCCGGCAAGGAACGAGGTCAGCCCGGCTCGGGCGCCCGACGACAGGTCGAGCCCGGGGATCGGCACATAGACCGACAGCGAGGTGATGTTGACGATCCGGCCGAAGCCGCGCTTCGCCATGCCGTCGATCACCGCCTGGATCAACTCGATCGGCGTCACCATGTTCTGCGTCACGCCTTCGAGGATCTTTGCGCGGTCGAGCTCGCGGAAATCGCGAAGCGGCGGGCCGCCATTGTTGTTGACCAGGATGTCGGGGTCTGGGCAGGCGGCAAGCATTGCCTTCTGCACCTCCGGCTTCGACACGTCGCCGGCGACTTCGATCACCTTGACGCCGAACTTTTCGCGGATTTCCTGCGCGGTCTTTGCCAGAAGCTCGGCGTTGCGGCCGTTGACGACAAGGTTGACGCCGGCTTCGGCGAGCGCGATCGCGCAGCCGCGCCCAAGTCCCTTGCTCGAAGCGCAGACGATGGCTTTCTTTCCGCGAATGCCGAGATCCATGGTGATTTCTCCTTTTTCGAGGGCGGCAAGCTAGCGCCTGGGCTGGACCAACCGCAACCGTCATACGGTTGTTGCATGAATCGAGGCATAGGCACGCGAAAGCAAAGGGTGAAATCGCGATGTCCGGTCCAGAGCCCCGTACTTTTCGCACGATGTTCATTTCCGACGTGCATCTCGGCTCGAAGGCGGCCAAGGCCGATTTCCTGATCGATTTCCTGCGCCATCACGACGCCGATACCATCTATCTGGTCGGCGACATCGTCGACGGCTGGCGCCTGCGGCGCAGCTGGCATTGGCCGCAGAGCCACAACGACGTCGTGCAGAAATTGCTGCGCAAGGCGCGCAAGGGCGCCTCGATCACCTACATCGCCGGCAACCACGACGAATTCGCCCGTCAGTTCCAGGGCGTGCATTTCGGCGGCATCGTCGTTGCCGACCGCGCCATTCACGAGACCGCCGACGGCAGGCGCTTGCTGGTCATCCATGGCGATCAGTTCGATACTGTCGTGCACAACCAGCGCTGGCTCGCTTATCTCGGCGACTACGCCTATGACGCGGCAATGCTGGTCAACCGGGTGGTGACGAAGCTGCGCCATCTGCTCGGGCTGCCTTACTGGTCGTTCTCGTCCTGGGCGAAGGTCAAGGTCAAGAAGGCGGTGAACTTCATCGGCTCGTTCCAGACGGTGCTCTCCGAGGAAGCGCGGCGCTCGCATGTCGACGGCGTCATCTGTGGCCACATCCACCATGCCGCGATCGAAAACTATGGCGATGTGCAGTACATCAACACCGGCGACTGGGTGGAGAGCTGCACGGCGGTGGTCGAGCATTTCGATGGCAGCATGGAAATCCTGACCTGGGCGCATGTGCTGCCCGGGGTTCCGGTCGGCAAGGATACGCTGGTGCCCGTCGATATCGTCGATCTCAAGGGCAGGGCGGCCCGGGCTGCCTGAGCGCCTCGCGCATCGATCTCAAGCGGCAACCGCGCTGCGATCGCGGCCATACTGGCGCGGTGAAGCACCCATCACGCGTTTGAAGGCCGTGCTGAAGGCGCTCTCGGATACGTAGCCGAGCGAGAGCGCAATGACCGAAGTGTGCTCGCTGGAATTGGCGAGCCTTTCGCCGGCGAGCAGCATCCGCCAACGGGTCAGATATTCCATCGCCGAGGTTCCGACCATCTCCTTGAACTTCAGTGCGAAATTCGACCGCGACATGCCGGCGCGCTCCGCCAGTTCCTGCAGGGTCCAACGGTGCGCAGGATCCTCGTGCATGGCGCCGATCGCGGCGCCCATCTGCTTGTCGGCAAGGGCAAAAAGCCAGCCGACACCGCCATTCGGCCCTTCCGCCATGTGCAGGCGCAGTGCCTGGACCAGCATCATGTGCGAAAGGTGCTGCGCCACCAGGAAGCCGCCCGGCTGACCTTCGCTGAGCTCCTGCATCATCCGCTCCACCGACCAGCGAAGTGCGGATTTGTCCTCTTCCCGGCGGATATGGATAATCGGCGGCATCATCTTGAGCAGGATGTCGGCGTGACGGCCGCTCAGCACGAAACGGCTGCCGACCAGGAAGACATCGCCGCCGCCATTGTAGGTGACGACTCCGCCGGCGCGGGCAGGGGGAAAGATGGTGTGCGCACCGACCGGTGTGAGGCTGATGTCGCTTGTCATACGGAACGGTCGGCCACCCGGCAGCAGGAAGCAGTCGCCCGCGGTTAGATGCACCGGCTCGGGCACGCCTTCCACGACCAGCCAGCATTGGCCCGAGACGACCGCGTAGCATTTGATGCCGATGTTGCGGGGGAACTCAATCGACCAGTCTCCGCCGGCATCGAAGCCGGCCGAGACGTTGCTCTGCGGTTTCAATAGCGACAGCACGTCAGATAGCGGGTCCATAGGCGCTCTTGGACGATTGCGAAGATAATACGGACTTTGCCGCATAGATCGTCTTTCCTCAAGCGCTTATTTGAACGCGACGGGCCGCCAAGCAGCGGCGCCGATCAAATCAAACAAAGGAAACTGCAATGCGTGTCTTCGTCACCGGAGCCACCGGCTTTGTCGGCTCGGCCACTGTCCAGGAACTTCTCGGAGCCGGCCACCAGGTGCTCGGCCTTGCCCGCTCGGATGCCAGCGCCGACGCTCTCGCCGCCGCGGGCGCCGAGGTGCTCAGAGGAAATCTGGAGGATCTCGACAGCCTCCGCCGCGGCGCGGCGCGGGCGGATGGCGTTATCCATACCGGCTTCAACCACGACTTCTCGAGGTTCAAGGAGAATTGCGAGACCGACCGGCGCGCCATCGAGGCGATGGGCTTGGAGCTTGCCGGCTCCGACCGGCCGCTGATCGTCACCTCCGGCATCGGTCTGGTCCAGCCCGGCCGTCTCGCGACCGAGGACGTTCCGCCTGCGTCCAATCCATCGATCCCGCGTGTGTCGGAGCAGACGGCCTATGCCGCCGCCGAGAAGGGCGCGCGCGTGTCGATCATCCGCCTGCCGCCATCGGTCCATGGCGCCGGCGATCACGGCTTCGTCCCGATCCTGATCGGCATTGCCCGCGAGAAGGGCGCCTCGGTCTATACAGGCGAAGGCCTCAACCACTGGCCGGCCGTGCACCGGCTCGATGCTGCCAGGCTCTACAGGCTGGTGCTGGAGAAGGGCCGGGGCGGCGCCCGCTACCACGGCGTCGCCGAGGAGGGCGTGCCGTTTCGCGAGATCGCCGGCGTCATCGGCCGCAGGCTCGGCGTTCCGGTGGTGAGCAAGAGCCGGGAAGAATCCGCCGAACATTTCGGCTGGTTCGCGCATTTCGCCGCGATCGACAACGAGGCATCGAGCGCCCTGACCCGGCAGGAACTGGGTTGGGAGCCGACCCAGGCCGGGCTGATCGAGGACGTCGACCAGCCGACCTATTTCCAGAACTGAGCGAGGAGCACGGCAAGCCCGGGGCGCAGGAGCGCCACGGGCCTGAGATTTCTTTGTCTTTCAACAGCTTTAGCTTGATCGATTGGTCCAGGCAGTTCCGCCGCGTCTTGCCGCATGATAGGGATCGAAACGCGTTGCAGGTCGTGGGATGCAGCGTAATTGGATCGATTCATGTCGCTGCCGCCGCTTTCGCCTGAGCAACTCGTCAAGCCGAGCCATTTCGAACTGCGCATGAGCCTGATCTTCGCGACATTGTTTGTGTCGCAGGGCACGCATCTGCCCTATTTTCCGCTCTGGCTGGAGGCGAAAGGTTTTCATGCCGAGCAGATCGCCGTCATCCTGGCCGCGCCGATGTTCCTGCGCGTCGTGACGACGCCGATGCTGACCGCGCTTGCCGACCGGGCGAAGGATCGCGCCAACGTCTATATCGCGCTTGTCGCGGCCACGATGATCATTTCGGCCGGCTATTTCCTGCCGGCCACCTATGTGGGCGTGCTGGCCGTCTCGCTGTTGCTCTCGATCCCTTGGACGCCGCATTCGCCGATGGCCGATTCGCTGGCGCTGTCGGGCGTGCGCCGATTCGGCTCGAACTACACAGCCATGCGCAAATGGGGTTCGATCTCCTATTTCTGCGCCAATGTCGTGGGCGGCTTCATCCTGGCAGCCACGGGTCCTCAAGCCGTTCCGGTGATCATCTTCGTGGCCCTTGCAGCCGCCCTCGTCGCGGGGTTGTGGGCGCCGCGCATGGGGCGGCCCCGCAAGGCGTCGCCGCTGTCGGCGACCGATATCCAGCATTCGGCCCCGAGCCTTCTCAACGCCTATTTCCTCTATTTCACCCTCGGCGTCGGCATCATCACCGCCAGCCACGCTTTCCTCTACGGATTTGTGTCGATCTACTGGAAGTCGATCGGCATCGGCGATTCCGTCGTTGGCCTGCTGTGGGCCTGGGGCGTGATCTCCGAGGTCTGCATGTTCCTGTTTTTCAACCGCATTTTCGCCTCTGTTTCGGTTGTCAGGGTGATGGTGATCGCCGGCATGGGTTCGATCGTGCGCTGGATCGCCTTTCCGCTGGTCTGGCCGCTCGGGCTGGGCGTCGCCGGCTTCTTCGGCGTCCAGACGCTGCATTCGGTGTCGGTGGCGATGGTGCTGATCGGCCTGCAGAAGATGATCGGCGAAACGGTTTCCGAGGAACGCACCGGTGCCGCGCAAGGCATTGCCTATTTCTTCAACGGCTTCTTCATGGCGGCGGTGACGCTCGCTTCCGGCCCGCTCTACGATCGTCTCGGCGTTGACGGGTTCCTGGCGATGATCCCGATCGCGATTGCCGGCCTCGTGCTGATCGGCCTTGCCGCCCGCTCAGCCCCACAGCGCCCGGTCGGGGGTGACACCAGCGATCCCTGGTAGACCAGGCCGGGCTCACGGTCGCGCGCAAGCAGCAGCGGGCCGTCGAGATCGACGAAATCGGCGCCTTGCGCCAGCAGCACCGCCGGCGCCATGGCAAGCGACGTGCCGACCATGCAGCCGACCATGATGCCGAAACCCAGTTCGCGGGCGCGGTTGCGAAGGATCAGCGCTTCGGTGAGGCCGCCCGATTTGTCGAGCTTGATGTTGACGGCGTCGTAGAGGCCGGCAAGCGCTTCGAGGTTCTTCGCCTCATGCACACTTTCGTCGGCGCAGACCGGCACCGGATGCGCGATCCGACGCAGGATGTCATCCTTGCCTGCCGGCAGCGGCTGCTCGACCAGCGCGATGCCGTACTCGGCAGCAAAGGCAAGGTTGGCTTCGACATTGTCGTCGGTCCATCCCTCATTGGCGTCGAGGATGATGCGGCTTTGCGGAGCGGCTTCGGTCACCGCACGTATCCTTGCCATGTCGTTGTCGCCGCCGATCTTGACCTTGAGCAACGGCCGCGAGGCGTTGGCGCGGGCCTGCGCCGCCATCGCCTCGGGCTCGGCGAGCGAAAGCGTGTAGGCGGTTTCCAGCGCTTTCGGCGAAACAGCGCCGATGGCGTTCGCCACCGGCCTGCCGCTGAGCTTGGCCTCGAGATCCCACAAGGCGCAGTCGATGGCGTTGCGCGCCGCGCCGGCCGGCATGGCGGCGAGCAGGGCGGTGCGGTCGATGCCGCCGATGATCTGGCCGCGCATCGCCTCGATTGCGGCGTGCACGCCCTCCATCGTCTCGCCGTAGCGCTTGTAAGGGACGCATTCGCCGCGCCCGACGTGCCCGTTCTCGCCGATCGTCACCGTGATGACCTCGGCCCCGGTTTTCGATCCGCGCGAGATGGTGAAGGTGCCCGCGATCGGGAATCGCTCGGCCTCGACCGAAATGACACGCGCCATATTTTTCTTCTCCGGCTGTGCGACACCGGTCTGCCGGCAAATCGACACGCCAGTCCCGTCACGCTAAACAGGACGCCATGTTGACCATCCGCAAACGCGACGCAAGCGCCGCCGCCAAGGACAACCACCAGCCGCGCATCGCCGTCGGCGAGGAGTCCGGCGTGCTCGGCTGCGCTTTTTCCGGTGTCTGGACGACGCGGACCGTGGCATCGGTCGATGCCGAGATGCGCAAGATCGAGAAGCGCAGCGGCGCCAAGCAGCTGATGCTCGATCTTTCCCATATCGAGAAGATGGATACGGCCGGCGCCTGGCTGATCGACCGGCTGGCCAGCGCCTTCGAGAAGAAAGGCGTCGAGGTCCATGTGCAGGGGCAGAGCGAGATCGCCTCGATCCTGCTCGGCGCGGTCGGCGACGCGGTGCGGCGCGAGCCCGAATCGGGCCCGGCCGGGCCGCCCAACATCATCCTGCGCGCGCTGGAGCTGGTCGGCCGCCGCGTCTACGAGATGCGCGACGACTTTCTCGCCTCGATGAACATCCTCGGCGCCACCATCCGCGGCGCGCAGATGAAGCTCGGGCGCGGCCATGCCGTCAATCCGGCCGCGATCTTCAACCAGATCGACCGCATGGGCGTCGGCGCCATCCCCGTGGTGGTGCTGATGTCGGCGATCGTCGGCGCGATCGTCGCCCAGCAGGGCGCCTACCAGCTCAGCTATTTCGGCGCCGACATCTTCGTCGTCGATCTCGTCGGCGTGCTGATCCTGCGCGAGCTCGGCGTGCTGATGACGGCGATTATGCTTGCCGGCCGCTCGGGCAGCGCCATCACCGCCGAGATCGGCTCGATGAAGATGCGCGAGGAGGTCGATGCGCTGAAGGTGATCGGGCTCAACCCGATCGGCGTGCTGGTGTTTCCGCGGCTTGTCGCCCTGGTGATCGCGCTGCCATGTTTGACGATCATCGCCAATTTCGCCGCCCTTGGCGGCGGCATCGTCGCCGCCTGGCTCTATTCCGACATTCCGCCGGCGGCGTTCATCGACAGATTGCGTGTCGCCATCGACCTCAGCACCATCTTCGCCGGGCTGATCAAGGCGCCGTTCATGGCCATGATCATCGGCACCATTGCTTCCGTCGAAGGCATGAAGGTCGGCGGCAGCGCCGAATCGCTCGGCCGGCATGTGACCGCCTCGGTGGTGAAATCGATCTTCGTCGTCATCATCCTCGACGGGCTTTTCGCCATGTTCTACGCAGCGATCGAGTTCTGAAATGGCAATCGCGAACGGCAACGGAACTCAGACGACGCAGAACGCGGATGAAAGCGAGATCGTGCTTTCGGTTCGGGACGTCACCGTCGCCATCGAAGACAAGCTGATCCTCGACAAGCTTTCGCTCGACATCAAGCGTGGCGAGATCCTGGGTTTCGTCGGCGCGTCCGGCGCCGGCAAGTCTGTGCTCTTGCGCACCATCCTCGGGCTGATGCCTAAGCAATCGGGAACCATCAAGCTGTTCGACGTCGACGTCGACAAGGCAAGCGAGGTCGAGCGCCTGCGCATCGACATGCGGCTTGGCGTTCTCTTCCAGCACGGAGCGCTGTTTTCGGCGCTGACGGTGCAGGAAAACGTGCAGGTGCCGATGCGCGAATATCTGGACCTGCCGAAGGCGCTGATGGACGAGCTCGCCATGCTGAAGGTCGAACTGGTCGGGCTGCCGCCCGATGCGGCGCAGAAATTCCCCTCCGAGCTTTCCGGCGGCATGATCAAGCGCGCGGCGCTGGCGCGCGCGCTGGCGCTCGATCCGGATATCGTCTTTCTCGACGAACCGACCTCGGGCCTCGATCCGATCAGCGCGGCCGAGTTCGACGAGCTGGTCGTCAAGCTGCGCGATACGATGGATTTGACGGTCTACATGGTCACGCACGACCTCGATACGCTGTTTACCGCCTGTGACCACGTGGCGGTGCTCGGCAAGAAGAGGGTGCTGGTCGAAGGCACGATCGACGATATGCTCAAGAGCGAGGAGCCGTGGGTAAAGTCCTATTTCCGCGGAAAACGCGCTCGGCAACTTGATCTTGCGGCGCGCGCATAGCCATAAGTGAGGCAATGGAAACCAGAGCCAACTACGTCATTGTCGGCATCTTCACGCTGGCCGCGATCCTCGCGGCCTTCGCCTTCGTCTACTGGACCGCCGCGATCGGCGAACGGGGTGAGACGACACTTTTGCGCGTGCGCATTCCCGGTTCCGCTTCGGGCCTTGGCCGCGGCAGCTTCGTGCTGTTCAACGGCGTCAAGGTGGGCGACGTCAAACGGGTCTATATCGACGTCGACAATCCGACCGTCGCCATCGCCGACACCGAGATCGACCGCATGACGCCGATCACCAAGTCGACGCAGGCCGATATCGGGCTCGCGGGCCTTACCGGCCAGGCCAATATCGAGCTCAGGGGTGCCAATCCGAAGGAAGTGAAGCTGCTCGACCAGGCCGAGAAGGAAGGCCGGGTTCCGGAGATCGTCGCAAATCCGTCGGCCGTGACCAACTTGTTGCAGACGGCGCAGAACATCTTCACCCGCGCCGACAAGGTGCTGTCCGAACTCGAGGGCTTCACCAAGGACGTTCGCGGCCCGCTGACGCAGACCGTCAAGAATGTCGAGACCTTCTCCGACGCGCTGGCCAAGAATTCGGACGGCATCGACAAATTCCTGTCCGCCGTGAGCTCGCTTTCGGAGCAATTGCAGAATGTGTCGGGCCGACTCGACAGCACGCTGAAGGCGGCCGAGGGGCTGCTCAACTCGGTCGACAAGGACCGGATCAAGAGCATCGTCGCCAATGTCGACACGGTGACCGCAAACCTGAAGGAAACCTCGAAGCAATTCGACTCCACCATCGACAACGTCAACACGGCGGTTGGCTCGATCAACGACTTCGCCAAGCAGACGCAAGGCACGCTCGCCAAAGTCGACAACGTGCTCGACGGCATCGATCCGGCCGACGTGCGCACGGCGATGGCCAATATCCAGAAGGCGAGCGACAGCGCCAACAAGGCGGCCGCCGACATTGCCAAGGTCACCGACAAGACAAGATCGCCAACCGCTCCGACGACATCAACGACACCATCAAGAATGCCCGCCAGCTTGCGCAGCGCCTCAACGACGCTTCGGTGCGCGTCGACGGCATCCTCGAAAAGGTCGACAAGCTTCTCGGGTCCGGCGAGGCCAACGGCGTGATGGCCGACGCCAGGGCGACGCTGAAATCCTTCAAGCAGGTCGCCGACACGCTGAACGCTCGCCTCGGCACCATCACCGACAATCTGGCGCGCTTCTCGGGCTCGGGGCTGCAGGACGTGGAAGCGCTGGTGCAGGACAGCCGGCGGTCCATTAGCCGCATCGAGGAAGCAGTGACCGACCTCAGCCGCAATCCGCAGCGCATCCTGACGGGCGGCGAGGGAGAGGTTCGGCAATTCGATGGCAGGGCGCGGCGTTGACTTCGGATGCTGCGAACGTCAAGAACATGGCTTGCAGCTGTAAGTTGATCGTAAGGTCCGGGGACAACGGGGATCGCGCGTGAAGTCGGGTAGAGGGTGGTTGAAGCCGGTTGCCGCCGCGGCGCTCGTGTTGGCGCTCGCCGGTTGCGCGGCACTGGCAAGCAAACCGGCGCCGCTCGATACGTTCGAGCTTTCGGCTCCTTCGGTCGAAATGCGCGGCCACAGCCGCCGTCAGATCCTGATCGCTCAGCCTTCGGCGCTGAAGGCGCTGGACAGCCAGAACATCGTGATCAGGCCCTCCGACCAGTCGATCCAGTTCCTCAAGGGCGCGCAATGGGCGGACCGCCTGCCGCTGATCGTGCAGGCCAGGCTCGCCGAGACCTTCCAGCGTTCCGGCAGCTTCGCCGGCGTCGGAAAGCCGGGCGAGGGGCTGGCGATCGACTATCAGATCATCGTCGAGGTCCGCTCTTTTGAAGTCCGGGTCAATGGCGGCGAACATGCCGATGTCGACCTGTTCGTGCGCGTCCTCAACGACCGCAATGGCGAGGTGCGCGCCTCGAAGAGCTTCACGGCGAGCGCACCGGTCTCCGGCAGCGGCAATGCCGCCTATGTCGGCGCGCTGGACAACGCCTTCGGCCAGGCGGCAAAGGACATCGTCCGCTGGACGGATTCGGTGATCTGATATCGCTCACTGAGGCGAACGACAGCCGATCTTCGCGCCAAGCCAGAACGAGATGCAGGGCGGCAAGCTTAGCTAAATTAAGAGACGCCGGCGCTGCCCCTCATTGCCCTGCCGGGCATTTCTCCCCGTATAGAGACGGGGAGAAAGACGCCGTCACCAATGATTTCGCCAAACACCAGCGTTGCAGGAAGGGGCCGGCGGACGATCAGCCCCTTCTCCCCGTCACTATACGGGGAGAAGGTGCCGGCAGGCGGATGAGGGGCGGCGCCTACCGACGATATCTATTGCAGATCGCGTCACGAGCTTGCTGCCAGGACAAAAAAGGCGGGCTTTTGGGCCCGCCTTCTTGTGTGCTCTCGCTCCGGCCGGCTTAGTGCAGGCGGCCGCTGGCGTGGGCCAGCATGGTGTAGACCTTGCCGGTGTCCGACGTCAGATAGGTCTGCGCCATGATGTTGTCGCGGTCGTTGCGTGACACGTCCTTGAGCAGTTTCTCGAAATCGTCGCAGTAGCGGTCGACGGCGGCGCGGAACTCGGCTTCGGCCTGATACTTGCGGCGGATCTCGTCGAATGTCTGCTGGCCCTTCAGCGTGTAAAGCCGACGGGTGAAGACGTCGCGCTCGCCGCGGCGATAGCGGTTCCACAACTCGATCGAGGCGTCATGGTCGATGGCGCGCGCGATGTCGACGGACAGCGAGTTGAGCGACTCCATGACATGCAGCGGCGAGCGCTGGGCAGGCGCCGCGCGCGGCGCTTCCGCCGGCGCCGCCGGCTTCAGCTCTTCCTCACGCGAGGCATTGGTCAGGAGATCACGCACCCAGCCGCCCTGCGCCGTGCGACCGTTGGGATCGCGGCGCGGCGCCTCCGCGGGACGCTCGAGATCGAGCGTGCCGCGCAGCGTCGTCTCGGCGAGCGGTGCCTGTGGGGCTGGGCGCTCAGCTTGAGGCTGCGGCGCCGGCGGACGGCGCAGCGGCTGTTCGGCGGGGCGGGCAGGCGCCTGCGGCGCGGGGCGCAGGCCGCGCGGCTCGCCCGTCTCGCTGCTGCCGCTGCGGCCGGATTTCGCAACGATATCCGACAGTTCCTTGAGTGCGTTGATCTGCTCGGAGACGGCGCGGCGGATTGCCGAGGTCGATTCCTTGGCTTCCTCCGGCATCTCGATGACGCCCTTCTTGAGCTCGGCGCGGGTCAGGTCGAGCTCGCTCTTGATCGAGCCCGCGGTGCGCCGCATCTCCTCGGTCGCGTCGGCGAAGCGCCGCGTCGCCGAATCGACGACCTCGGCGATGGCCGTGCGGATCTTTTCCGCCGATTCCATCGTGCGGCCTTCGGCGTTCTGCATCGTCTGGCCGACGAGGCTCTCGAACGAGCGCATGACCTTCTCGAGGTCTTCCGATTTCTTGACCAGCCCGACGGCGAGGTCTTCCAGCGAAGACTGCCGCTCCAGCGTGTGCTCGAGATTGCTCTGCGCGGAGCTCAGCAGGTCCGAGGCGCTTGACAGCAGGCGGCTGTGCTCGTCGAACTTGGTCGCGATCGAGGCGACCTCGCGCAAGGTCGCCGAGGACAGATCGGTGAGCCGCGTCGTGTTCGAATCGACGAGACGTGCCGAGCTGGCGAAGGTTTGGGCGGCCTTTTCCGTGGTCGTGGCGAAGCTCTGCGTGCTGCCGGTGAGGCGTTCCTCGACCTGGCCGAGATTGACGGCCGCCTGGTCGATCAGCTGACCGAGCTGCGCGCTGGAGGTGGACATGCGGCCGATGAGGTCGGCAACGCTGTCGGCCAGCGTCGAGCGCGCGCCTTCGACCGCCGAAAGCGTCTCGGCGGTTCGGTTGGCAAGCGCGTTGACGAGGTTCGCGTTTTCGCTGCGCAGCTTCTCGGTCGCCCGTTCGGTGACTTCCTCCATACTCCGTTGCAGCTCGGAGCCGCCCTGGGCGAAGCGCTCGACCAGGGGCCGCGCCGTCTCGTCGAGGATCCTCGACATTTCGGCGGAGCGCGCCGCAAGCATGGTGTTGAGCTCACGGGTGTTGGCGCCGATGGTCTTTGCCGCCTCGTTGGTGCTCTGGCCGATATGCTGGCCGACCGCCGTGAAGGTCTCGGCGATGACATTTGCGCGCGAGATGAGCTGGGCCTCGGCGCCGGTGACCTGCTCGTTGAGCTTCTGGCCCATCGTTTCGGCGCCGTAGGCGAGGCGGTTCTCGACGCTCGCAACCTGCTCCTCGACACGGGCCGCCGCGGCGGCGGCGCTCGACGCCAGCCGCTCGTCGGCACCGGCAAGCGCCTGCTCGATCTCGCGGGCGTGGACGGCGAGCTCCTGGCCGGTCTGCCGGGCACGATCGGCGACGCGCTGCTCGGTGGCGGCGAATGCACCGACAATCGCGTCAGTATGTTCGCCGATGGTCGAGCTGCTGCTGGCGATGCGCGACACCAGGCGGTTGTCCGCGTCGTCGAAGATGCGGGCAATTTCGGACGCCCGCGACGACAACGCTTCCGAGCCCTCGGCAATGCGCGAGATCAGATGCTGGTCGGCGGCATCGAAGATGCGGCCGAGATCCGATGCGCGGGCAGCCAGCGCTTCAGCCGATTCGGAGATACGCATGCTGAGACGCTCGTCGGCGCCTTCGAAGTTGCGCAGGATGTCGCCGGCGCGCGCCGCCAGCGACTGCGCCGTTTCGACCGCGCGGGCCACCAGCTTCTGGTCCGCGGCGTCGAAAGTGCCTGCGATCTCGCCGGCGCGGGCGGCCAGCTTGTCTGCGGTTTCCTCGGCCCGGGCCATGAGCGAATTGGACGCATCGTCGGCGCGGGCCATCAGCATGCTGGACGTATCCTGAGCGCGCTCGTGCAGGCGGCGGTCGGCCGCCTCGAAAGCATTGGCGATGTCCTCGGCCCTGGCAAGCAGCGCAGCCGAAGTCTGCTCGGCGCGTTCGGCGATCTTGCGATCGGCGTCGCTGAAGGCAGCACCCGCCTGCTCATGCAGGGTGCTGGTGATTTCCATGACTTTGTCGCGCAGGGCGCCGGCAACGAAGACGGCGGTCTTTTCGAGAACGCCGCGGACATTGTCGACACCGGTCGACAGCGCACGTTCCATGGTGCCGGCGCGCTCCTCGATGACGCCGGTCTGGCGGCTGAAGGCCTGCTCGATCTTCTCGACATCGGCAGCGATCGCCGCCGAGATGTCGCTGCTTTTGGCCGCGATCTGGTCGATGTGGCCGGACACGGAGCGGTCGACGTCCTTGCGCGCTTCGGCGAGCTTGGCGAGATCGTCCTCAAGCGCCCGGGCCAGCATGTCGCGGCCCTCCGACAGTTTGCCGACATGGCCGGCAATGACGGCGTCGATCTCGGAGCGGCTTTCGGCCAGCTTCTGCAGGTCGGCTTCGAGCGCACGCTTGAGGATATCGCGACCCTCGGCAAGCTTCTCGACCTGGCCGGAGACCAAGCCGTCGATCGAGGTGCGGCTCTCGGCAAGCTTGGCCAGATCCGCTTCCAGGGCGCGCTTGAGGATATCGCGGCCTTCTGCGAGCTTCTCGACCTGGCCGGCGACCAGCCCGTCGATCGAGGCGCGGCTCTCGGCGAGCTTGGCGAGGTCGTCCTCCAGGGCCTTGGAAAGCGTCGTACGGTCCTGCGAGAGCTTGTCGGCGTGGGTCTGCATGAGGCCGCTGGCATTGGCCATGTCGGCATCGAGGGCGCGCGACAGCTCGGCGCGATGGTCGCTGATCTTCTGCGAATGGTCGACGATGGCGCCCTGGATGGTATTGAGGTCCGCCTCCAAGGCGCGCTTGAGGATATCGCGGCCTTCGGCGAGCTTCTCGACCTGGCCGGCGACGAGGCCGTCGATGCTGGAGCGGCTCTCCGCCAACTTGGCGAGATCGTCCTCGAGCGACTTCGACAGCACCGAACGATCCTGGACGAGTCTGTTCTGGTGATCGGAGATCGCGCCGCCGACCGTCTGCAGGTCGGCCTCCAGGGCCTTCGACAACTGGGCGCGTTCCTCCTGCACCCTGTCGGAATGCCCCGCGATGGCACCCCTGATGGTATTGACGTCCGCTTCCAAGGCGCGCTTCAGGATATCGCGCCCTTCGGCAAGTTTCTCGACCTGGCCGGCGACCAGACCGTCGATCGAGGCGCGGCTTTCGGCGAGCTTGGCGAGATCGGCCTCCAGCGTCTGCGACAACAGGCTGCGATCGTCCGCGAGTTTGCCGGCATGACTGTCGATCAGGCCACGGATACCGCCGAGGTCGCTCTCCAGCGCGCGGCTGAGTTCGCCCCGGTCTTCGGCGAGCTTGGCGGAATGGGCCTCGATCAAGTTCCGGATGCCGACGATATCGGTCTCGAGCGCTTTGGCGAGCACCGCGCGACCTTCGGCGATCTTCTCGACCTGGCCGGCGACGAGGCCGTCGATCGAGGCGCGGCTGTCTGACAGCTTACCGAGATCGGCTTCCAGCGCGCGCGCCAGAATGTTGCGTCCCTCGGCCAGTTTGCCGACATGGCCAGCAACCATTTCATCAATCAATGTACGAGCTTGCACGAGTTTGCCGGAGTCTTCATTCAACGCCTGGGAGAGGCGGTTGCGACCCTCTTCGAGCTGTTCGAGGTGGCTGCCCAACGAAGCATCGATGGCGGCGCGCGACTCGTTGACCTTGCGCAGGTCCTCTTCCAAGGCGCGCGAGATCAGACCGCGGCCTTCCGCCAGCTTCTGCACCTGATTGGTTACGGCTGCATCGATCTCGGCACGACCCTCGGCGAATCTCGCAAGGTCCTCCTGCATCGCGGCGGCCATGCGGTCGCGGCTCTCGGAAAGCTTTTGGCTGTGGTTTTCGACGGCTTCCTCGATGCCGACGCGGGCATCGGCAAGCCGCTGGATGTCGGCGTCGAAGGACCGCGACACGACGTGGCGTGCGGCCTCCATACGACCGGCGAAATCGGTAGCACGGGCTTCGAGCATGGACGAGGTCGACGAGATGATGTCGGCCATATCCGCGCCGATCTGGGTCTTGCCCTGGTCGATCATCGACGACAGCTGGTCCTTGCTCTCGGCGAAGGTGTGGGCGATCTCGCGGGCGCGCTCGACCAAGGTTTCGTTGATCTGGCGGGCGCGGGCCTCGAGCGCGGCGTTGAGCTTCTGCGTGCCGGTGTCGAGCGCCTCGGCGCGCGTCTGGAACTCGCTGATCAGCGCCTGGCCGCGCTCGGCCAGCGTCCGCTCGATGCCGGTGAGACTCGCTTCGAACTCGGAGCTCAGCGTGCGCGCGGCGCCGCCGAGCAGCGAGACCATGCCGGTGGTGCGGTCGTCGAGCAGATCGGTCAGCGAGCGGGTGAGGCCGTCGGTGGTATCGGTCAGCTTGGCGATGCGGGTGTCGAGCAGGCTGGCGAAGGCCTCGCCCGAGGTCGACAGGCGGTCGGTGATCGTATCGAGCCGGGTTTCCACCGAATCGAAGATCGACATCGAGCTTTCATTGATGCGATCGATCAGCGTGTCGCCGGAATTGTTGATCGTCATCGACAGTTTGGTCGAGGCGTTGAGGATCGAGTCGCGAATGATGTCGCTGGCCGAGCCGATCTCGTCGCGCAGCGTCTCATGCGCGCCGTGTATCGAGGCGCGGACGCGCTCTGCGTGGCTCACGACGGCTTCGCGTTCGCTACCGAGCCCGTCGACCAGCGAGCGGATGCGGGCCTCGTTCTCGGAATAGGAGCGCTCGATCTGGCTGACTTCGCTGTGGACGAGGGTTTCGAGCTCGACGGCGCGCGCCAAAGTGCGCTCGATACCTTCGCCCATGGCCGCCACCTCGCGGCGAACGGCCTGGCCGATCATCATGACGCGGTCCTGGGCAAGGTTTTCCGGCTCGGCAAGGCGGAAGGCCACTTCGGTCATCGATTGCGCGGCGATGCGCATTTCCTGGGCACGCCGGATCATCGCGGCGAAGGCCCAGAACAGAATGACCGGGATAATCGCGGCGACCGCCAGCCCGATCAGCTCGGGGCGGGCGAAGAACTGGTCGAAGGTGCGGATCTTCCAGATGCCTGGGCCGAACAGAAGGTTGGCGAGGCCGCCGGCGCCCGCGATCCAGGCGAGCGAAATGAACGCTATCACCCAGTAGACGGTGCTCGACGCACGCCGGTTGAGGCCGTGCAGAAGCGTCCGGTAATCCTTTTGGCGATCGTCATTGGCCGGCGTGAAAGCGGCAGGAGCCGGCGTGAAACCGTTCGGCTGCGAGGCGCGCGATTCGACCGGGCGCAACTCCGCCGGCTTCGGCTGAGGTGCCGCCTTCGCCGCCTGAGGCTCATTTGCAGGCTCTGATCTCTGGCTGCGGCCTTCGCGCGCCAATTCGTCCGCGGCCGCCGATATCTGGGCCTCGAGATCCTCCATCGACGCCGCCATGTCGAGCCCGCCTTCGTCGCCGTTGAGGTCAAGGTCAAGCGCCTTTTCCAGCTCCGCGGCTACGTCGCTCTCGAGGGATTTGGTCGTCGTCGGTTTCTTAGCCATGCCTTCGCTACCCTGTACTAGCTGCCGCGGGACTTATGATTTTGGCCTGATTCTGGCTTGTCTGGTCCCAGACAGGAGGCTGAAAATGGACGTTCGTATCGTAATGACACACTGGGGTAAAGAAAACATGCATTCCGGGCGATACGTAAAACTTTAAATATAAGGTTAACGGAAGCGTGATTCAGGCTGCCTCCGTGACAACATTTTTCCCGGCCAATCGTTAACCCGATGGCGACGCGGATCGCCTATTTTTGTGGGCGCCAGCCGCCTTTTTAGGGAGTTGCAGTGCGTATGCGTGGCGAGAGTGGAATCGCGTTTTCCATGCCCGGCGGCGACGTGTCGGGAACGGCAGGGTCGCGACCTGTGGATATGGCTCATCTTGCGCGGCAGACGATGGATGACCGCGCGCTCGAACAGGAAGTGCTGGCGCTGTTCGTGCAGCAGGCGCTTTCGGTGCGCGACAAGATCCTCGACGCCGATGCCAAGGAACGGGTGCTGCTTGCACACAGCCTGAAAGGCTCGGCGCGCGGTATCGGCGCCTTTGCCGTCGCCGAATGCGCCGCGACCATCGAAAAGCAGCCCGAGGACGCCCGCACCGTTAAGAAACTTGGCGTATTGATCGAGGAAGTGCGGGACTTCATCGCCGCCATCAGCCGCTAGCGCCGGCAAAGCGCGCCTTCTGAAAAAACGTCATGCGGTGGCGTTTTCGCGCCGCAGTTGACTTGTCCGGTGGAGTGATTATCTCGGCTGCGACTCCTCAGGTGACAAATGACCAAGCTGACTTACATCGCCAATGACGGCACTCAATTCGACGTGGAGGCCGAGAACGGCTCGACCGTCATGGAAAACGCGATCCGCAACGCGGTGCCCGGCATCGAGGCGGAATGCGGCGGCGCCTGCGCCTGCGCGACCTGCCATGTCTATGTCGACGAGGCTTGGACGGCCGAAGTCGGCGAGCCGGAAGCGATGGAGGAGGACATGCTGGACTTCGCCTACGACGTCCGGCCGAACTCGCGCCTGTCCTGCCAGATCAAGGTGCGAGACGCGCTCGACGGTCTTGTCGTCCGCGTGCCCGAGCGCCAGGGCTGAACCAACTCTCGATTTTCCAATTTTGCCCGTGGCTGCTTGGCAGCGGGCTATAGGTCATGCACTGTCCCCACCATTTCACTACAGCACCGCGCGCCCTCTTGGACGCGCAAAGGATACTGTAGCACTTTGATTGGCGCATGATCCTTTCCGAAAATCGATTCCGATTTTCGGGGTCATGCGCGATGGGGCGGAGCTGATGACGGACATGATCAAGACGGACGTACTCATTGTCGGGGCAGGGCCAATCGGCCTGTTCGCCGTATTCGAGCTCGGCCTCTTCGATATGAAATGCCATCTCATCGACATCCTCGACCGTCCGGGCGGGCAGTGCGCCGAACTCTACCCGGAAAAGCCGATCTACGACATTCCCGGCTGGCCGATGATCACGGCGCAAGGCCTGGTCGACAAGCTGATGGAGCAGATCCATCCGTTCAAGCCGGAGTTCACCTTCAACCGTATGGTCTCCAGCCTCGAGAAGCTCGAGGACGGCAGTTTTCGCGTCACCACGGACGAGAACGAGGTGTTCGAGGCCAAGGTGGTGGTGATCGCCGCAGGCGGCGGCTCGTTCCAGCCGAAGCGCCCGCCCATCCCGGGCATCGAGGGCTATGAAGGCAAGAGCGTCTTCTATTCGGTCCGTCGCATGGAGGATTTCCGCGGCCACGACCTCGTCATCGTCGGCGGCGGCGATTCGGCGCTCGACTGGACGCTCAACCTGCAGCCGATCGCGAAAAGCGTGACGCTCGTCCACCGGCGCCCGGAATTCCGGGCAGCGCCCGACAGCGTCAACAAGATGTATGCCATGCAGGAGATCAAAGAGCTGGAATTCCTGGTCGGCCAGGTGAGCGGCCTTGCCGGCACCGACGGCGAGCTGTCGTCCGCGACGATCAAGGGCGGCCCGGACGGCGACATCGAGGTGCCTTGCACCCGCATGCTGCCATTCTTCGGTCTCACCATGAAACTCGGGCCGATCGCCGAATGGGGGCTGAACCTGCACGAGAACCTTATCCCGGTCGACACCGAGAAATTCCAGACATCGGTTCCCGGCATTTTCGCCGTCGGCGACATCAACTCCTACCCCGGCAAGCTCAAGCTCATCCTGTCAGGCTTCCACGAGGTCGCCCTGATGGCGCAGGCCGCAAAACGCATCGTCAGCCCCGGGGAACGCATCGTCTTCCAGTACACGACCTCGTCGACAAGCCTGCAGAAGAAGCTAGGCGTCCACGAATAGCGCGTTGCGGGAAATCAAGCGCGCTACTCCGAGAGCACCGGCGCGGCGTGCTCGGCCTGGCCGCGCAACGGCTTTTCCGGCATCAGCGCCAGCGCAATCAGCGCCAGGACAAGCGTGATGCCGGCGGTGACGAAGATCATCACGAAAGGTGTCACCGAGGTGACCTCGATGCGGGTTAGCGAGCCCTCCGCTGCGAGCGGCAAGCCGTAGCCGAGCGCGACGGCGCCGAGCATGGCAACGCCAAGTGCGCCGCCCAGCGAACGCAGGAAGGTCAGCACCCCGGTCGCGACGCCGAGATGCGCGCGGTCGACCGCGTTCTGGACCGAGACGGTGCTGACCGGGAAAGTCGTTCCGGTGCCGAGGCCGATCAAGGTCGTCAGCACCTCGACTTCGAGCAGCGAAGCGTGGCCCGCAATGGCACTGAGCGCGCCGATGCAAAGGATCGCGAAGGCGATGCCGAACATGGCGATGCGCTTGTAGTGGACGAAGCGCGGGATGGTGCGGCCGCTGAACGTGGCGCCGGCGACGGTGCCGAGCAGCAGTCCAAGCATGGCCGTGCCGGACTCGCTGACCGAGAGCCCGACGACCGCCTGCAGATAAACCGGCAGATAGACCGAGATGCCGATGCTTGCCGCCTGCAGCAGGAACATCGACAGCGTGCCGGCGAGCACGATCGGATTGCTCAGCACTTCGAGCGAGACCAACGGTTCGGCGGCGCGGAGCAATCTGACCGCGAACAGCGCCCAGAACACGGCCGAACAGGCCACCAGTCCAAGGATTTCCGCAGAGAGCCAGGGATAGCTGCTGCCGCCCCAGTTGAGCGCCAGGAGCAGCAGCGCCGTGGCGATCACCAGCAGCGCTGCGCCAAGCCCATCGATGCGGTGGTGTTTCGCCGCAATCGGCAGCTTCTTCAGCGGGTTGTTGATGATCGCCATCGCCAGGAAGCCGAGCGGCAGGTTGATCCAGAAGATCAGCGACCAGTGCAGGTGTTCGGCGAAGGTACCGCCGAGCAGCGGCCCGGCGACGCTGGCGACCGCCCATGTGCCGGCAATCCAGGCGGCGTAGCGGGCCCGCTCGCGGGGCGGTACGAGGTCGCCAATGACAGTCTGCGTCAGGGCGAACAGGCCGCCGCCGCCAGCGCCCTGGATGGCGCGACCGATGACCAGCACCAGCATGTTGGGGGCGAGAGCGCTGACCAGCGATCCCAGGAGAAAAATGAGCACAGCGGCATAGATGACCGGCCGGCGGCCATAGACATCGGAAATCTTGCCGTAGAGCGGCGCCATCGCTGTCGCCGTCAAAAGATAGCCGGTGACGATCCAGGGCAGATATTCTGCATGGCCGAGCGCGCGGCCGATCGTCGGCAGGGCGGGCGCGACGATGGTCTGGTCAAGCGCCGCCAAAAGCATCGACAAAAGCACGCCGCCGATGATGGCGTTCTTCTCGCTCTCGCTCATCGGCGGCGCGGCTGTCGTTGCCGTGCGATTGTCGACGGTCTGGTCCATGCGTTATTCTTTCAAAGGCTGGCGCGCGGTCCGCAAGAAGCGATCCGTCGAGGATGTCTTCCGCCTGTCGTCCGTGTCTCTGTTTCCAAAGCCCGCCTCGGGCGAACCCGATATATGTCGTTCGATATAGGCCGTTTTCGACCGCCGCTCGCAAGTTTTTCGGATCTGGCACTATGTTTCGCCGGCATTGGCTTTCGCCGGCACACCGATCCAGCGGTCAAGCCGGCGGCAGGCGGCCGCTTTGGATGCGCTGCATCCGGTAGCGCAGGAGCCGGATGATCCGGCTTTCGAAATTAACGCCTTCGACACGGTCGAACTGGACCTGGGCGCGATCGTGCCTGGCGAGGATGGTAGCCGAAATCTCGGCGGCCTTCGCCTTCGCGGCTTCGCAGGTCTTTTGCGGATAAGTCGCTTTCAGCGCGTCCTCGAGTTCACGGGCATGGTTCTTGGCGATCTCGACATGGCGCTCCTCGTGGCGCTTGATGTCGGCCGAAAGCGTGTCCCAGAACAGCCTGACGTCCGGATCGGCCTTGCGCGGCCGCCGCCATTCCGGAAGGATCACCTTGACCTTCACGGTCACCTGCGCGTTCGCGATCCGGCAGGAATTGGCCGTCTGCGCGTAGCTGACGCGCGTGGTGAAAGCCATCTGCGTGGCGCCAGGATGCCTGGACCCGGTGCTCTTCACCTCGGGACCGTTTTTCGTCAGCTGCTTTTCGATGTCGTCCAGCGTGCGGCCGCCGACGCTGAAATAGCTGTAGGTCTTCACCAGGCTAGCCGCGCCGGCCGGCATGGCGGCGAGCGAAAAGATCAGGGCGCAGAGCAGGGAACGGTTCATCATGTTGCCTCTTCAGCCACCTTGCTTTACGGCCGTTGCCGGCGCAACGGAATTGATTTCGCGCGGATCACGCATGGTTGATGGACAATGACGACAAGGCGATGGCAGCTCGCGCATGGACGCCATCTCGACCTCGGCCCGAAAGCGGTCGTGGTCGGCATCCTCAACGTCACGCCGGATAGTTTTTCCGACGGCGGGCTGTTCATCGCGCCGGAGAAGGCGATCGCCCAGGCGCGTCGCATGGCGGAAGAGGGGGCGGCCATCATCGATGTCGGCGGGGAATCGACGCGGCCGGGTTTTGCCCCGATCACCGCCGAGGAAGAGCAGGGGCGGGTGCTGCCGATCATCGAGGCGCTCGCGGGATCGGGCGAGGCGCTGATTTCGGTCGATACCTATCGCGAGGACACCGCGCGGCGCGCCGTCGCCGCCGGCGCGCATATCGTCAACGATGTCTGGGGCCTGCAGCGCGAGCCCGGCATAGCGCGTGTCGCGGTCGAGACCGGCGCCGGCCTCATCATCATGCATACCGGACGCGAACGGCAGAAGCTGCCGGACGTGATCGAGGACCAATTCCTGTTCCTGCGCAAATCGCTGGAGATTGCGCGCGCCAGCGGCGTTGCCGACAGCCAGATCGTGCTCGATGCCGGCTTCGGCTTCGCCAAGGAAACGACTGAGGAAAATCTCGATCTGATGGCACGGTTCTCCGAGCTTCAGGCGCTCGGCTTTCCGCTGATGGCGGGGACGTCGCGAAAGCGTTTCATCGGCGGCGTCACCGGGCGCGAACCTGCCGGGCGAGCGGCCGGCACCGCGGCCACCAGCGTCATCCTGCGGCTCAAAGGGGCCGATCTTTTTCGCGTCCACGATGTCGCAATCAACGTGGATGCGCTGGCGGTGGCCGATGCTATGCTGGCGCGAGAAAACGACATTTCTCCCGGACGCTGACCATGTATGTCATCCGCATGAAGAACTGCGCCTTCTTTGCCCGGCACGGCGTGCTGGACGAGGAGGAGACGCTCGGCCAGCGTTTCTATGTCGACGCTGAACTGACGGTCGAGCCCAGCCGCCCGCTGGAGGAAGACTCCATCGAGGACACCGTCAATTACGGCATCGCCTTCGCGGTGATCGAGAAGATCGTCACCGGACACCGCCGCTTCCTGATCGAAGCGCTGGCGCTGGAAGTGGCGAAGGCGCTTGCCGCGCGTTTTCCGCAGATCAGGAAGGCCGAGATCACGGTGCGCAAGCCGAACGCCCCGGTGCCGGGCGTGCTCGATCATGTCGAGGTGACCGTTGTCTGGCCCCAATAGCGCCGTCTATCTCAGTCTCGGCGGCAATCTCGGCGACCCGGCGAAGTCCATGGCCGCGGCGCTGCGCATGCTGGACGGCGACGACAAGACGCGCGTCACCGCCGTCTCCTCGCTCTACCGCACCCCGCCCTGGGGCAAGCTCGACCAGCCGGATTTTCTCAACGCCGCCGCCGCCGTCGAAACGGCGCTGTCGCCGCGCGCCTTGCTCGACCTCTGCCTGGATGTCGAAAGGCGCCTGAAGCGGGTGCGCGAGGAGCGCTGGGGGCCGCGCCTGATCGACATCGATATCCTGGTGTTCGGCGACCGGGTGATCCACGAGACTGGGCTCGAAGTGCCGCACCCCCGCATGCTCGAACGGGCCTTCGTGCTGGCGCCGCTGGCCGAGATCGCGCCCGACCTCGTTGTAGGCGGCAGAAGCGTGTCGGAACGGCTCGGCGCCGTCGACATTTCGGGGATAGAGCGCCTGCCGTCCGGCCGGGAGTGGTGGCTGGCTTAGATTAGCCGGCAGTCGGGTCGGCTGGTGGAAGACGGACCTTGGCCGTGGCAATCATCCATTCAACCACTTCCAGGGGCACTTCAGGCTGAGACAGGGTAACCGTCATCTTCCCATCGACATCTGAGAAGAAGATCTCGCCCACTATCCGCTGATGGTGGTCAGCGAGTTCCAGGTACATGCCATCGCGTTGGACATCGCTTCCAATCGTGGCCTCATAGGTTCGCCCTGCTAACTCAATCATGTGGCAAGTATCCGTGAGCGTGCCTGTTCAGCCGGAGAAGCCGCCGCCATCGAGAAATGCCTTTTCGTCCGCTGTCGTCTCGCGGCCGAGCATTCTGTTTCGATGCGGAAAACGGCCGAAGCGCTGGATGATCTCCAGGTGCTCCTTGGCGTATTTGAGATAGTCGGGCGCGTTGGCGGCGGTGAGTTCCACCGACCTCTGCTGATCGGCGAGCGATTCCGAATGCTCGAAGGGCAGGTAGAGGAAGACGCGCACGATCTCGTCGAGCGCTAGGTCGTGGCTGGCGGCGATCGCCCTGTCGGCGAAATGCCTGGCCAGCGGATCGGTCGCGTACATATGTCCGGTGCCGCGGAAGCAGTTACGCGGAAACTGGTCGAGCAGGATCATCAACGCCAGCGATCCTTCGGCATGCGCGTTCCAGTCGTCGCATTCGCGCCTGGCGGCGGCATGGTGCAACTCGAGGAACTGGTTGCGGAAACCCGCGTCGAACGCGTCGTTCTTCTCGAACCAGGCGTCCTCGCCGGCGTCGCGCCAGAATTTGGTGACGGAAAGCGCCCGCGCGTCGAGCTCTGCCATGTGTTCCCTCTCAGCTCTTCGTCTCTGCCTTGTTCAGAACGCCGGCCGTCTCTTCGTTGAGCGCCCGGCCGGCGCGACGCGGCTGCGTGAGCGGCGTCGGGATGGGCGTGCCGATATTGCCTTTCAGGAAGCGCTGGCCGGCCCGCACGCCCTCGGCCAATTGCGTTTCGAAACGGGCCTCGTCGCGGCGGCGGACATCCTCGATGACCTCCGCGACCTCTTCCGGGTCGACGCCCAACGATTCCAGCGCCGAGCCACCGAAGACCAGCGCCGATTCGAAGGTCTCGCGCAGTTGATAATCGACGCCGGCACGGACAAGCTGCAGCGCGGTGCCGCGGTCGAAGGCGCGTGCCAGAACGGTGACCAGCGGGAATTCGGCCTTGATCAACTGGGCGATACGCACCGCTGCGTCCGGCTTGTCGACACAGATCAGCACGGCGCGCGCCCGGCCGGCGCCGGCCGCATGCAGGATATCCAGCCGTGTGCCGTCCCCATAGTAGACCTTGAAGCCGAAATCGGCCGCCGCCTGGATCATCTCGACCTCGTTGTCGATGATCGAGACGTCGAGGCCGCGCAAAAGCAATGGCTGGCTGGCGATCTGGCCGAAGCGGCCGAAGCCGATGATCAACACGCTGCCGCTGAGACCGTCGGCGATGTCGACGCCTTCGAGCGATTGCTCGTCGCGCGGCGTGAGGTAGCGCAGCGCCGCGATCGCTAACGGCGTCAGCACCATGGAGATGATGATGATGGCGGTCAGCGTCGCATTGGCCTGCCCGTCGATGATGCCGACAGCGGCCGCCGAGGAATAGAGCACGAAGGCGAATTCGCCGCCCTGCGCCATGAAGACGGCGCGCTCCAGCGCTTCGCGGTGGCCGCTCTTGAGCATGCGCGCGACGATATAGATGCCGAGCGCCTTCATGATCATGTAGGCGACGACATAGATGGCGACGAGGCGCCAGTTCTGGGCAACGACGCCGAGGTCGAGCGACATGCCGACGGCCAGGAAGAAGAGGCCGAGCAGGATGCCGCGGAACGGTTCGATATCGGCTTCGAGCTGATGGCGGAAGGTCGATTCGGACAGAAGCACGCCGGCGAGGAAAGCGCCCATCGCCATCGACAGGCCGGAAAGCTGCATGGCCAAAGCCGACCCAAGCACCACCAGCAGCGCCGCTGCGGTCATCACCTCGCGGGCGCGGGCTTCCGCCAGGATGCGGAACAGCGGGTTGAGCAGATAGCGTCCCGCCACCACTAGCCCGACGATCGCGGCGATGCCGATGCCGACCTCGGTCAGCCGCTCGGACAGGCTGGTGTCGGCGCCGCCGGGCGCTAGGAATGCAACCAGCGCCAGAAGCGGCACGATCATCAGGTCTTCGAGCAGAAGGATGGAGACGATGCGCTGGCCTTTTGGCGTGGCGATCTCGCCGCGCTCCTCGAGCAGCTGCATGACGATCGCCGTCGAGGTCAGCACGAAGCCGGCGCCGGCGACGAAGGACTGCGCGATCGGAAAGCCGCCGGCCAGCCCGACGCCGGTCAGAAGCAGGGAGCAAAGACCGACCTGCAGCGCGCCGAGGCCAAAAATCTCGCGACGCAGGCCCCAGAGCCGCGACGGCTGCATTTCAAGGCCGATGATGAACAGGAACATGACGACGCCGAGTTCGGCGACGTGGAGGATGGCTTCCGATTCGGAAAAGACGCGCAGCCCGAACGGCCCGATGACCACGCCGGCGGCGAGATAGCCGAGGATGGAGCCCAGCCCCATGCGCTTGAAGATCGGCACGGCGACCACGCCGGCGGCAAGCAGCGCCACCACCTGTACGAGATCGCTGCTCGATGCTTCAGCCGCCATGCCTGTCGTCCCGTTGTCTCGAAGCACTCCTTGCATGCAGCGGGAGCGCGAGGCAAGGGCAGGGAGCCTGGCGGGAAGGGCAGGGTGCCGTTGAAGCGGCCTCCGCTTGCGTGCCGGACGCTTGGCATCTATAACAACCAAATGCCTGACTATTCGTCCCGCCCGCCTCCACATATCCCGATGGATGCGCTCAGCGAAGTCCTGCAAGACTTTCGCCTGAGTGGCGTCAACTATGGCCGCTGCGAGCTCCGACATCCATGGAGCATCGCCTTTCCGCAACAGCCACTGCTTCGCTTTCACTTTGTCGGCCAGGGTCCGTGCTGGATTTATACCGAAGCGGAGGGCTGGCAGGAGTTGCGCGACGGCGATCTGGCGCTGCTGCCGCAAGGCATCGCCCATCGGCTGGCCAGTGCGCCGGACGTTGTCGGCGATTCGCTCGAGGGTTGCCAGGTGAACAAGTTGGGGAGCAATGTCTGCGAAGTGGTGCGGGAAGGGACGGGCCCGACAAGCACCCTTTTCTGCGGCTCCATGGCCTTGGGCGTCTGTGCGCTCAATCCACTGATCGCGTTGATGCCGCCGATCATCAAAGGGTGCGACGTGGCTGGCAACGATCCGGTCGTCGGCCCTTTGCTGGCGGCTATGACGGCGGAGGCCGCGCAACCGCAGATGGGCAGCGCCACCATCTTGTCGCGCATGGCGGACTTGCTGACAGCCCGGCTCATCCGCTGCTGGGTCAATTGCACTGGAGCCTCGACCACCGGTTGGCTCGCCGCTATCCGCGACCCCCATATCGGCCGCGCGCTGGCAGCCATGCACCGAGATCCCGGCTATAACTGGACCTTGGAAAGCCTTGCTGGCCTGGCAGGCCAATCGCGGTCGATTTTCGCCGAGCGCTTCAGCGCTGTATTAGGTGAGGGTGCTGCACGCTATCTCGCCCGTCTGCGTATGCAGCTTGCCCGCGAGTTGTTGGGGCAAAACGGCTTGTCGGTTGCCGAGGTCGCTACCCGTTTGGGCTATGATAGCGAAGCATCCTTCGCGCGCGCGTTCAAGCGCATCACCAACGTCTCGCCAGGCGTTGTGCGCCGCACAATTCCCGGACGAATGGACATGAATTTCGGATTTTAAGATACATACCATCCGAAAGGACTCGTCTATTGAAGACCTCCAGACCTTGGAGATCTTTCAGTGACAGACACAACATTACAGCTTGAAGACGCAGCGATTGACGTCGATGCCGCCGCGCCAACCGCGTGGAACGCAGCCACGTGGTTCGCGGTCATTTCATTGGCGGCCACCAGCTTTGCCCTAGTGTCAGCCGAATTCCTGCCGGCAGGTCTGCTGACGCCAATGGCGCGCGATCTCGGCATCAGCGAAGGAACGGCCGGACAGGTCGTCACCGCCACCGCTTCGGTCGGCGCTGTGACGGCCATGTTGAGCAATGTTCTCATCGGCCGACTGAACCGCAAGACGGTGCTGGTTGTCCTCAGCGCCTTGGCGGTCGGTTCCAACCTCCTTGCAGCGCTAGCGTCCAATTTCTGGCTGTTGCTGTTGGGCCGGGCCGGGCTCGGAATCGCTCTCAGCGCATTCTGGGCACTCTCGGTTGCCGTTGTGGCCAGGCTGGTTGGCGCCAATGCGACAGGTCGGGGCATGGCTATCGTCACCCTCGGCGTCTCGCTCGCCACCATTGCCGCACCATCTGCGGGTGCGTTGATCAGCGACTGGCTGGGATGGCGCAGCGCCATGGCCTTGACAGCGGTGCTGGCCGTGATTGCCATGCTGCTGCAGTGGCTTAGCCTGCCAACCCTGCCTGCCACAGCCAGCAATAGCCTCGCGGATGTATTTCGGCTGACACGGCGGCGTGGCATTCAACTCGGCATGCTGGCCATCCTTTTGCTGATGACAGGGCATTTTGCCGGGTCCGTCTATGTACGCCCCTTCCTCGAACATGTGACACTCCTTGCAACCGGGCCAATTGCCCTGGCGCTGCTCGGATTTGGCGTCGCCGCTGTGGTCGGCAATATTGCCGGCGGCCGCATGGCCGATGCCAATATCCGCATGGCTCTCGTGGGCAACGCCGCGTTGATGGCGTTTGCGGCGCTGGCATTGGTGCTTTGGGGCGTGCACATCGCCGTTGCCTTCGGATTCGTCACGCTTTGGGGCCTGGCATTCGGCATGGCGCCGGTGGTGCTGCCGACCAATCTGTCCCGCGCGGCACCTGATGCGCTGGAGGCAGCGGGTAGCCTGATGGTCGTCTCTTTCCAGGTTGCCATCACCATCGGCGCGGTTGTCGGCGGCTATGTCGTGGACACCTATGGTGCCTCGGGGCCTTTGACCCTTACCGTCGTCCTTGCCGCATCGACACTCATGCTGGCGCTGCTACAGCCTCGTAGGTGAACTTTGCTACAGCTGACCTAAAGCGCGTCGCGTCTGAACGACCTCACGCGACGCGCTTTAGGTTGTCTTTATGCATGTCGTTGTCCCAAAACCGCTGCGCACTTTTGGGCGACATGCATTGGGCGGCCTGAATCCGGAACGCCGCGATATTGCAGCCTGGTTACACAAGTTTACGCGGCCCGGTCGTTGCGTGCCGCCACAATCAGAGGTTATGGCACGGTCGGCTTTGGCCATTGGGCTTCGGCCATTGGGAGGCAGCGGCGATGGGCCGCTGCCTTTTTGAGGAGATGACTGACATGAAGAAGTTTTTGCTCGTTGCCGTTGGTGTTGCGGCGCTGGCCGTTTCGGCCTGTTCGAAGGGACCGGAATGCACGCAAGAGATTGCTACCAAGAAGGCGCAGGACATGGCCGCCGCGCTTCAGGAAGCGATCACCAAGGATCCGAGCAAGGCGGCCGATCTGACGGCCAAGGTGCAGGCCGTGACGACGAAATACCAGAACGCCACGACGCTCGACGAAGCCTGCAAGGCCTATGACGAAGTGACCGCCGCCATCAAGGGTTGAGCTAAGTCAAAAACCAAAGAAGGCGGTAGCCACCGGCTGCCGCCTTCTGTCTGCCTGGCTGAGCGCGCTTGCTCAGTTTTTCGCGATGGAGCCGACCTCGACAGAGTCGACCCGTTTCAGGCTCATGCCGATGACCGGCACCAGTTGCTTGTCGACACGCACGGCGACCGTGACGGTCATCGAATTATCGTCGGGGATACGGGCCTGCATGACGCCGTTCAACTGATTGCGGTTGATGGTGAAAACCACCTTCTGCGGGTCGACGACATTGCCACCGATGATGTCGAGCCCATTGCCGGCCGAGCCGCCCATGAAGTTGCCTTTGTAGCCCTCGCGGCCCTTGCGTTCCACGGTCGCGGACATCTTCTGCGTGAAGACGCCGACCCGGCAGTCGCCGTCGAGGCTCATGCCGACCTTGCCGTCAGGGGTGGAGCCGTTGAAATTGCAGGTGAATTTCGTGCCCTTGTATTTGCCGGCGATGATTTCGCCAGGGCCGACCCATTTGCCTTCCACCGAACGGAAGAACTGCTTGTCCGGTTCTGCCGCAAGGGCCTTTTCGACGAGGCCGAGCGGTGCGGCGAGTGCAACTGTCACGGGCAGGACGCAGGACAAGATCACGCTTTTCATGGACGACACCCGGCACGACAGACTGTTCTTAGGACAGAAACGACCATGAACAAGATTGGTTAATGCTTCGTCACCGGCGGCGGTTTCGGCATTTACCTTACTGCTCCATTTGACCATCTTTTCGCGTCGCGAACGAGGTCAGCGCCGAGAGGAAATCGCCAAGGCCAGGGCGCCTTGCCGCGATGAATGGCAGCGGGCGCGCCGTTTCCATCGCCGCGATGCCGATGCGCGCCGTCATCATGCCGTTGACCACACCCTCGCCAAGCTTTGCCGAGAGCTTCGCGGCCAACCCGTGGCCGACGATCTGCTGCACGAAACTGTCGCCGACGGCGATCGAGCCGGTCACCGCCAGATGAGCTAGCACGCCGCGCGCCAGCCGGAAGAAGCCTAGCGTGCCGGGGCGGCCGCCATAGAGTTCCGACAGGCGCCGGATCAGTCTGCCGGCCTCGAACACGACATAGGCGACGTCGACAAGCGCGCGCGGGCTGACCGCCGTCACCAGCGAGACGCGCTTTGCGGCCTCCAGGATCATCGTCTTGGCGCGGGCGTCGAGCGGCGACAGAATCTCGGTTTCGGCAAGCCGCACCAGATTGCCGCCGTCGATGATTTCGCCGCGCAGTTCGGCGAGCGAGCGGCGGCCGGCCGCCGTCTCGGGTTTTGCCGCGACAAAGGCGGAAAGCTCGTCGACCAGGGCGCGGGCGGCCTTGGGGTCGTCGCGCGCCACCGCATCCAAGGCACGTCGCTGCAGCTTCTCGACTTCGGCGAGGCGAGCGATGGCCAGGAATTCGCGGATAAGGATGACCAGCAGCGACAAAAGCGCGACCGCCGCCATGCCGGCCGCCAGCCATCCCAGCCATTCGGCGCGCGCGAAGAGATCGCGGATGAGCTGGTCCGTCCACAGGCCGACCGCTAGCGAGACAAGCACGCCGAAGGCGCCGAAGAACAGGCGGGCGAGCAGCGAGCGTTTCCTTGGAGCGGTCGCTGGCGGCGGCGCGGCCTCTCCGATATCCGGCTCGTCGAAGACGTCGACCTCGGAAGGAATGACGACCGCGACATCGGACCTGGCGGCTTGCGGCTTGCGTGCGGGCCGTTCGTCGGTGCGATGCTTCGGCGGTGGCTCCTGCCTTGGCGCCGGCTCCGGCTCGATGCGGAACGCCGCCGGTTTGCGGGGCGGGGTCATGCCAGGTAATCTCCGATCAGGAACTGCAGCGCGCGGTCGAGCCGGATATGCGGCAGCGAGAGCGTGACGCCTTCGGCCGTGCGCTCGAGCTTCGGCGGACGGAAGCGCACGAAACGGATCGCCGGCTCATTGCCTTCGGCCTGCGGCCCGGAAGGGTCGAAGACCGAATCGGCCTTTTCCGGCAAGTCTCCGGGGAATATGGCGGTTTCGGTTTTGCCGTCGAATGTCTCGCCGTTGATCTTCTCGCCTTTCAAGGGGGTGCCGATGATCACCGGCAATGTCTCGCGGCCCTGCTTGACCGTGCCTTCGCGGGTCGAGCGCACGGCCGCCATGGCGACGACGTCGACATCGGCACCGCTGAAGTTCGCTCGCGCGACGGCGCGGTCCGCCAGGCGGCGCACGATCGCCTGCAGCCGGTCATGGCTTTCGTGGTGCAACTGGTCGGCCTTGGTTGCCGCCACCAGGATGCGGTCGATGCGCCTCGAAAACAGCTCGGTGACGAAATTGCCGCGTCCAGGCCGGAAGCAGGAGAGGATTTCGGTGACGGCCCGTTCGAGGTCGGCCATGGCAGCCGGGCCGGCGTTGAGCGCCTGCATGGCGTCGATCAGCACGATCTGGCGGTCGAGGCGGGTGATATGCTCGCGAAAGAACGGTTTTACGACATGCGTCTTATAGGCCTCGTAGCGCCGCTCCATCATCGCCTGCAGCGATCCAGGACGCCGCCGGCCGGACAATTTCATCAGCGGTGCGAAGGTCAGCGCCGGCGAGCCCTCCAGATCGCCAGGCATCAGGAAACGGCCGGGCGGCAGTGTCGAAAGCGCGCGCTCGTCGAGCTTGCAGGCCTTGAGGTAGGCGGCGAAGCTTTCGGCGAGACGGCGCGCCGTCATCTCGTCGGCGTCGGCGTCCGGATCGATCGAGGAGGCCAATTCGCGCCAGGCTTGCGATAGGCCTGACCGCACGGGCAGCGTCGCCAGCTCGGCCGCCTCGCGCGAAAAATCGGTGAAGGACTTGCCGAGCAGCGGCAGGTCGAGCAGCCATTCGCCGGGATAGTCGACGATGTCGACCGACAGCTTTCCCGCCGAGAACAGCCGGTTCCAGCCGGAGGCCGATTCGTATTCGATGGTGAGCCGCAGTTCGGAAATGGCGCGCGTCGAATCCGGCCAGACGCGGTCGTCGACCAGGGCGGCTATATGGTCCTCGTACTGGAAACGGGGAACGGCGTCGTCCGGCTGCTCCTCGAGGAAGGCGCGGGCGATGCGGCCCGACTTTTGCGCCTGGAACAGCGGCAGCCGGCCGCCATGGATCAAATTGTGCACGAGAGCGGAAATGAACACCGTCTTGCCGGCGCGGGAAAGACCGGTGACGCCGAGACGCAGCGATGGGGAGAAGAGCCCTGCGGCGCGGCCCGACAACGTATCGAGCGCAATTCTCGCCTCGTCGGTGAAAGTGGTCAGCGATGATGCCAAATCTGCCTCTGGGTCGCACGTCAGGGTCCGATATAGGCCTTGGGCATGGCGTTTGAAATGGTGTCAGAGATCGGCGGGGGTCAGAAAGGCCTCGAGATAGCCATTGCCCTGGCCTGCTTCATCGAGATCACCGGGAAAGCGCACCACGGCGAGGCCGGAGGTCGGAAAACCGTGGTTCAGCATGCCGCGCGCGGTCTCGTCGCCGTCGCCCGACACCGCCATGGCGAGATCCTCCGTCATCGGGTTGTGGCCGATCACCAGCAACGAGCCGGCCCCGCCATTCTTGCGGATGATGTCGAGGTAGCCGGCGGCATCCTCGCTGTAGAGCGTGTCGAAAAACAGCACCCGGCCGGTGTCGGTGCGGCCCGCAAGACCCTCGAGCGTCTGCCGCGCCCGCTTGGCATTGGAGCAAAGCGTGACATCAGGCACATAGTTGCGGGCCCGCATGGCATCGCCCATCGCCTCGGCGTCGGCCATGCCCGATTCGTCGAGCGGACGATCGAAGTCACGAACGCCGGGCAGCGCCCATCCGGCCTTGGCATGCCTCAACAGATAAAGTCTGCTCAACCCGATCCCTCACTGGCGCCAAGCAACGAAAATTCGCCCAAGGCGTTATGGGATTAGCCACGAGAAGCGTCCCATGCACAATGGCCGGCATCGCTCAAGCATAGCGAATCGTACAGGAATTCGGCTGTGCCCTTACTGCGAAAGGGCCTGTCTGTGCTGGCCTCCCCCGCACTAACAATTGCGTGAAACTGTCGCCGATTGCGCTTGTGCAGCCTTCGGTCCGCGAATATATAGGCGCCAAATTTGGGGTTGTTGGGTGAGTCGAATGAACGATATCGTTACCGCCGATTACGTACCCTCCGAAGACGAGCCGTTCATGAACGAACGGCAGAAATCTTACTTCCGCATGAAGCTTATCACATGGAAGAACGACATTCTTCGCGAAGCGCGTGAAACCCTCGAAATCCTCCAGCAAGAAAACGCCAACCATCCCGATCTAGCCGACCGCGCCTCTTCCGAAACCGACCGTGCCATCGAATTGCGCGCCCGCGATCGCCAGCGCAAGCTCATCTCGAAAATCGATTCCGCGCTGCAGCGCATCGACGAAGGCACCTACGGCTATTGCGAGGAAACCGGCGAGCCGATCGCGCTGAAGCGGCTCGACGCCCGCCCCATCGCGACGCTGTCGATCGAGGCGCAGGAGCGCCACGAGCGCCGCGAAAAGGTCTACCGCGACGATTGAGGCGGTATGCAGACAGAGATTGAAAATGGCCGGGTTTCCCGGCCATTTTCTTTTTGGGCAGCGTTCGCAGGTTGTAAAATTGGCATTCGCCGGCCGGCACCTACTCGCCCAGAGCACCCATGGTCAGGTTGACGGTGGTTCCCGTCATCCCGCTTGCCCGGTCAGAGGCCATGAAGGCGGCCATGTTGGCCACCTCGTCGAGTGCCATGACGCGCCTGGGGTGCGTGGTGCCGGCGAGATAGGCTTGGAACTGGTCCCAGTTCATGCCCGAGGCCTCTGCCTTGAGCTCGAAGAGGTTCCGCATCGTGCTGGTCTCCGGAATGCCGTGCGGCCGCAGGCTGACGACGCGAATACCTTGCGGCGCAAGCTCGTAGGACAGGTCCCGGGTAAGCGCCTCCTTGGCGGCCTGCGCCGGTCCGTACCCACCGTTCAGTGGAGTCCCGATCCGCGCGGGCAGGGCGGTAACAGTCATAATCACCCCAGCCTTATTGGGGATCATGTGTCTGGCGGCTGCGCGTGCGGTCAGGAAGTAGGACGTCGTGTAGGCTACTATCGGCAACGAAAATTGACCGATTTCCATTTTAGCCAGTGGCACGCCCAACATCGCCGCATGTGCCACACCGACGGCGTTGAACGAGATGTCGATCCGACCTGCCTTCTCGACCACGGATTGGAGATGTCTCTCCACGGCCTGTTCATCGAGCGCATCGACAGCCTCCGCTTCGGCGACACCACCCGCCCAGACGATGTCTTTCGCGGCGGCCTCGACGGGTGCTCGGTTGTGTCCAGTCAGAAAAACTTTGGCGCCCTCGCTTGCAAATGCGCGTGCGACGGCACCGCCGATCGCGCCGCCGGCGCCATAGACCACCGCAATCTTGCCCTTTAACAACATGTCCTGTTCCTTTCGGTTTTGGTTCCTGGCCGCTCGAACGCATCAGCATTGGAGCCGTCCGCCGATAAAGACACCGCCGCGCCGCAAAACTGGGCGCCGCCCATTTCGAACCTCGGCCGGTGTCTAACGGGGATGACGCGACAGGAGACGCGGGAGAGCGCGATGACGAGTATGGCCGACCTGATCGAGATGGCCCGGGCGGGCGACGGCGATGCATTCCGGGACCTGATCGCGCCGCATAGGCGCGAGCTCCAGTTGCATTGCTACCGAATGCTCGGATCCTTCCAGGATGCCGAGGACGCTCTCCAGGACACGCTGCTCTCGGCCTGGCAGGGTTTTCACGGCTTCGAAGGGCGCGCATCGCTGCGCACATGGCTCTACCGGATTGCCACCAACCGCTGCCTCAACGCACGCCGCGCCGCCAGCCGGCGGCCCGCCAAGGCGTGGGACATTCCCGGCGTCGAACCGCCCGAACCAACCGGGCTCGGTGAGGTCGTCTGGCTGGAGCCGTTTCCCGACAGCCTGCTTGACGGCGCCTTCGACGCACCGCTCGGCCCCGATGCGCTCTACGAGCGCACGCAGTCCATTTCACTGGCCTTCATCACCGCCATGCAGGTGCTGCCGCCCCGCCAGCTTGCCGTCCTCATCCTGCGCGATGTTCTCGGATTCGATGCAAAGGAAGTCGCCGAGATGCTGGATTCGACGGTGGAATCGGCCAACAGTGCCCTCAAGCGGGCGCGCGCCGGGCTGCAGCGGCGGCCGCCGCCATCCGCCGGCCGCGAGCCGCCGCCTGTCGCCCATTCAGAACAAGAAAAGGCGATCGTGGCGAAGTTCGTCGGAGCCTATGAAGCCGCCGACCTCGACGCACTGGTGACGCTGCTGACGGACGATGTCTTCATCTCGATGCCGCCGATGCCGCTCGAATACCAGGGTCGGGATCTCGTGCTTCGTTTCTGCGCCGGCATCTTCAGCGCGGGGCGCAGGTTCGACCTGGTGCCGACCAGGGCCAACGGCCAACCGGCCTTCGGCGCCTATCTGCGCGGATCCGACGGCATCAGCCACGGGGTCGGTCTCGTCGTGCTGACCCTGTCCGGAAAAAGGATATGCGCCATGACCAGGTTCGAAAACAGCGTGCTGCCGTGGTTCGACCTGCCTAGAACGCTGCCGGGCCGATGAGCCGCCGGCCAACCAGGGTCGCGCGCTGCCGCGTCAGCGTTTGTGGCTGGCAAGCTCGCCGAGAAGTTTGGTCATCTCGTCATCGAGCGAAGGCCTCGCCGCCGGCTTGCTGCTTGCCGGCTTGGGGTGCGACTCGTCCAGCGATGCCTCGAGTTCATTCATCAGCGTATCGTCGATAGAGTCGTTGGAGGGCGGCGGCGGGACATGTCGGACGCTGCCGTTCGTTCCATAGGCAGGGAGCGGCATGACCTTCGCCGTCGGCTGGCTCGGCGCCATTGGTTTGGCCGCGGCTGCCGTCGAGCGCGGACGCGCCGGGGGCTCGGTGATCGGCGCCGGCGCAGGGGCTGGCGGCTGCCTAGGCGCTGGCGCGGGCTGCGGCGCGCGCGGGCGTGGCGCGGCGGCCTGTTGTTGGCCGCTGTCGCCGGTCAGCGCCGGGCGGCGGGGCGCGGCAAGCCTTATGTCGCGTTCGACCACGACATCGGTCGGGCCGCCGATCAGGATCAGGTGCTCGATATCGTCGCGCCGCACCAGCACCAGCCGGCGGTGGCTGTCGACAGCGGTGGCATCCATGACGGCGAGCCGCGTCTTGCGGTTCCTGCCGCCGGCCACGAAGGTGCCGAAGGTCAGGTTGCGGACCACCTTGATGACGAGGAGGACGACGACCAGCAGGATGAGGGCTGCAAACGTCCACAGGATTGCAGCGACATAACCCGGACCCGCCACGCTATCCAGCCACTGTAGCATCGGTGCACCCAATCGCCATTTGTGAGGCGCCATTCGTGAGGTGAGGCGACACTAGACCGTCGCGGCGTCTCGCCGCAAGTTCGCATCACGCATCGTGAACAGTTTGAAACATGAATCGTTGATTTTATCGGACATTTGCCGTCTGGGCCTTTTCCGCTACAGGAGAATGTGATTCAACCGGCCGTTCGCGGTGTCGGGGCATCGGAATCACGAGCAGGGGGCACATGGCCAAGGAAACGCGCGGCGATTTCTATCCGGTACCGATCGTCGACCAAAACACGCGTCCGGGCGCCGTCACCAGGCTCATCATCTTCATCGTCGTCTTGACCGGCGCCGCGATCGTCTTCGGGCTGTTCCGCGAGCGCCTCGGCGACCCCTTCCTGCTCGGCATGCTGGGCGTGCTCGCCATGATCGGCGTCGGCTTCCTATTTGCGACGGCGATCGGCTTCGTGCAGATCGCGCCGCGCTCCACCGGCGACGAGTTGTCGAAAGCCTTCGTCGATTCGATGTCGCAAGGTCTCCTGGTCACCGACACCAAGGGGCGCGTCGTCTACGCCAACCGGGCCTATGCCGACATGACGGGTGCTGCTTCGGCAGCCGACCTCAAGACGGTCGAAGGGCTGCTTTCGGATGTTCCCGAGGCCTCGATGACCATCTACCGGCTGGCGTCCGGTCTGCGCGACGGCCAGGCCGGCGACGGTGAATTCCGGCTGGCGCAGTCGATCAAACCGGGGGCCGAGCCTGGCGCGCGCTGGTACCGTGCCCGCGCGCGCGCCTTCAACGTGCCCGGCCAGCGGCTGCCGATGCTTGCCTGGCAAATCGCCGACATCTCGCAGGAGCGGGCGGAGCAGGAGCGGTTCTTCCTCGACCTGCAAAAGGCCATAGACCATCTCGACCACGCGCCGGCCGGCTTCTTCTCGGCCGACCAGGAAGGCCGCGTGACCTATATCAACGCCACCCTTGCCGAATGGCTGGGCATCGACCTTGCCAGCTTCACCCCGGGCGCGGTGACGCTGCCGGAAATCGTCGCCGGAGACGGCATGGCGCTCGTCCGCTCGGTCAAGGCGGATCCCGGCACCACGCGCAATGCCGTCATCGACCTCGATCTCACGACAATGAGCGGCCAGGCGCTGCCGGTCCGCTTCATGCATCGTGTTTCGGCGAGCCGCGAAGGCGTGAACGGGCCGACCCGCACCATCGTGCTCAACCGCACCCAGGGCGAGGACGCTTCCGCCGATCTCCGCGCCTCGGAAGTCCGGTTCACCCGCTTCTTCAACTCGACGCCGATGGCGATCGCCGGCGTCGACGCCAGCGGGCGCATCCTGCGCACCAACGCGCCGTTCCTGTCGCTGTTTTCGTCCGTCGTCGACCGCGACGCGGTAGACAGGCGCGTGCGCTTCGAGACCGTAATACATGAGCGCGACCGGCCGGCCTTCGCTGCCGCCTTCGAAAAGGCGCGGCAGCGGCAGGCCAATATCGAGCCGATCGACTCGCTGCTGCCCGGCAATGACGATCGCCACGTCCGCTTCTACGTCAACGCTGTCGCCGATGGCGCCGGCGGCGAAGGGGTGGAGGAGTCCGCTATCGTCTACGCGGTCGAGACCACCGAGCAGAAAGCGCTCGAAGGCCAGATGGCGCAGAGCCAGAAAATGCAGGCGGTCGGCCAGCTTGCCGGCGGCATCGCGCACGATTTCAACAACGTGCTCACCGCCATCATCATGGCGTCGGACCTTCTGCTCACCAACCACCGTCCGTCGGACCCGTCTTTCCCCGACATCATGAACATCAAGCAGAACGCCAACCGCGCGGCGTCCCTTGTCAGGCAATTGCTGGCCTTCTCGCGCAAGCAGACGCTGCGGCCGGAAGTGCTCAACCTGACCGATGTTCTCGCCGATCTGCGGATGCTGCTCGCCCGGCTGGTTGGCAACGACATCCGCCTGAAGATCGATCACGGCCGCGACCTGTGGCCGGTCAAGGTCGACATCGGCCAGTTCGAGCAGGTGGTGGTCAATCTCGCCGTCAACGCGCGCGACGCGATGCCAGCCGGCGGCGACCTCACCGTGCGTACCCGCAACGTCACGACCGAGGAGTGCAGATCCTTCGCCTATCGCGAGCTTACCCCGGCCGACTATGCGCTTGTCGAGGTCGAAGATACCGGCAGCGGCATCGCGCCGGACGTGCTGAAGAAAATCTTCGAACCCTTCTTCACCACCAAGGAGGTCGGCAAGGGCACGGGCCTTGGCCTCTCGATGGTCTATGGCATCATCAAGCAGACCGGGGGCTTCATCTTCTGCGATTCCGAGGTCGGCAAGGGGACGGTGTTCCGGATCTTCCTGCCGCGACACATCGCGGAGGTGAAGAAGGCGAGCGAGCCTGCCGACACCGCCGCGGTCGCCGCGGTGCCGGCCAAGTCGGCCGATGCCGTCAAGGACCTCTCAGGTTCGGCGACCGTGCTTCTGGTCGAGGACGAGGATGCCGTTCGCATGGGCGGGGTCAGGGCGCTGAACTCGCGCGGCTACACGGTCCATGAGGCGTCGTCCGGTGTCGAGGCGCTGGAGGTCTTCGAGGCCCTCGGCGGCAAGGTCGACATCGTCGTGTCCGATGTGGTGATGCCGGAAATGGATGGGCCGACGCTGCTCGGCGAGTTGCGCAAACGGCAGCCGGACATCAAGTTCGTTTTCGTTTCCGGCTATGCCGAGGACGCGTTCGCCAAAAACCTGCCCGCCGACGCGCATTTCGGTTTCCTGCCCAAACCTTTCTCGCTCAAGCAACTGGCGACCATCGTCAAGGACGTGCTGGAATCCTAAAACAGCTATCGCTTGCACATTGCCGGGAGCCTGCCATGATGGGGCGGGGTAAGTTTGCATGACAGGGAGGTAGCGTGACGCCGCACATCGAGGCGGGCAGGGGCGATTATTCCGAAACGGTGCTGCTGCCGGGCGACCCCGAGCGCGCTCAATGGATGGCGGAAACCTTTCTGGAGGCGCCGCGCTGCGTCAATCGCCGCCGGGGCGCCCTCGGCTTCACCGGCGGGTTTCGCGGCAAGCCCGTCAGCATCCAGGCAACCGGCATCGGCGTCTCGTCCTTCCTGATCTACGCCCATGAGCTGCTGGATTATCATGGGGTGAAGACGCTGATCCGCACCGGCACATGCGGCGCCCTATCGGAGGATGTTCCACTGCGCGGCGTGGTCATTTCCAGCGCCGTGCGCGCCGAGGGAGCAATCAGCGGGCAGGTTTTCGGGTTGTACCAACCGGCAGGACCGGATCAGGCCCTGCTTGCGCTGGCGCTGCGGCGGGCTGCCGATCTCGGCATCGCCTGCAGCGCTGGGCTGACCATCTGCAGCGACGTGTTCCACCATCCCGATGGCCGCGCCCGGTTCGACGAGCCAAGGACGCTCGGCGCGCTGGCGGTCGACATGGAAACGAGCGCGCTCTACCGCATCTCCGCGCAGTTCGGCGCGCGCGCCCTGTCGCTGCTGACCGTGGTCGACCACGTCGCCACGGACGAGCAGACCGACTATTCCGAACGTCAGGCGCTGTTCACCGACATGACGCGCCTGGCGCTCGAGGTCGCGGCGGCAAGCTAAAGCGCGTCGCGCTGAAACGGATTCAGGCGACGCGCTTTTAAAAGTCTTTGTTTTTATGCATGTCGTTTTCGCAAAACCGCTGCGCACTTTTGCGCGACATGCGTTAGGCGGCGACCTGTTTCAGCGCAGCCTGTTCCCCCACTGCCGGCCGGTGACGGCGCAGATAGAGCGCGCAGGTCGTGCGCAGCATCGAGGCGAAGTTCGGGATCTGGCCGTTGATCTCGATCGCCTCGTCATAGAGGGTCGAGATGAATTTGGGTGTCGTCAGGCCCTGGCTTTCGGCGATCTCGTCGAGCAGCGCCATCTTCGACAGGCCGGTGCATATGTATCGCGGCACCACTATGGCCGGCATCATCCGCGACGAGGCGCGTCACGATCCGTCGCGCGGCTTCGTCGGCGGCTACGAGATGGAGACGCTGTCGCTCGGCCTGCCGTTCATGGCCGCTTTCCTCAACCCCGGCGGCTGGGGCCGCTCCTTCACCACGGCGCTCGACCGCTACGACCACATGGCGGGCCTGTGGATCGTCGGCGAGGACATGCCGCGCGAGGAAAACCGCATCACGTTGCACAAAGACGAAAAGGACGAGCACGGGATGCCGATCGCCGACGTCCATTTCGACGACCATCCCAACGACACGGCGATGCGTGATCATGCCTACAGCCAAGGCCAGGCTTTGTATGCCGCCGTCGGCGCGACCACGACCTTCCCGACGCCGCCCTATCCCTCGACCCACAATCTCGGCACCAACCGGATGAGCGAGAAACCGGCTGACGGCGTCGTCAACAAGCATGGCCAGACGCACGACATCAAGAACCTGTTCGTGTCGGACGGCAGCCAGTTCACAACCGGCGGCTCGGAAAACCCGACGCTGACCGTAGTGTCCCTGGCCATCCGCCAGGCCGACTACATCGCCGCGCAGATGTCGGCGAAAAGTATTTAGTCCTCCCGACTGCCTGCTGGCGCGGGACCCGAAAGGGTTCCGCGCCTTTTTTGTCGATCAGCGTTTCGTGCAGGTCGAGGCCGTGAAGGCGCCGTCCTGCTGCTTTAGGATGATGTCGAAGGAGGGGCCGCCCGGATCGTCCAGCGTCGCTTGCGTCAGCGAGATCGAGTTGCCGCCGCTGGTATAGCCGCCAAGCGGACCGAGCCAGCTGATCTCGCCGTTGGCGTCCATCTGGTAGTTATAGGTTCCCGAAGTGCCGAAGGTCACCGGGCCGCTATAGACATTGCCCTTGATGGTGATGTCGCCGAGGTTGAGGAACAGGCCGAGCAGGTAGACCTCGCAGTGATAGGTCCCGTCGGGCAGCTTGCCGTCGGTGAAGTCTGCGCGAGCGCCGCCGGCGGCGGACACGAGAAGCAGGAAGCTCAGGATGATGATGTGTAAGGCCATGACGTCGCTCGTTTGCGCGGCGACCTTGCCCCATTTTGCCGCCGTCCCGCAACCGTCGGCAGATTGCGGTTATGCGGAGCAGCGATTAAAGTTTGGGCATTTTTACCGTGTGAACAAAATCTGGGCAGATATGCGCAAAGTTTTCTCAATCCGTCCGCACGAGAAGAGTCCTGACATGTTCGACGGCTATGCGATAACCGATTGTAAACACTGATCTATCGCTCTGTCTCCGACCAAGCTGCCGCGTTTGGCACGTCGCTTGCACCGCTATGTTGTGATGCAAAACAACCAGCTTGGGAGCGTGGAACATGAGGGGTAATTTCTCGGCAATAACAAAATGATTTCGGCCGGCGTGATCGCTGCCGGCCTGTCGATGTCGGCTCCCGCGAAGGCGGCCGACGACACGATCAAGGTCGGCATCCTCCATTCGCTGTCGGGGACCATGGCGATTTCGGAGACGACGCTGAAGGACGTCATGCTGATGCTGATCGAGGAGCAGAACGCCAAGGGCGGCCTGCTCGGCAAGAAGCTCGAGGCGGTCGTCGTCGATCCGGCGTCCAACTGGCCGCTATTCGCCGAAAAGGCGCGCGAACTGATCTCGAAGGACAAGGTGGCGGCGGTGTTCGGCTGCTGGACCTCGGTGTCGCGCAAGTCCGTGCTGCCGGTGTTCTCGGAACTCGACAACATCCTGTTCTACCCGGTCCAGTATGAGGGCGAGGAGAGCGAGCGCAACGTCTTTTACACCGGTGCGGCGCCGAACCAGCAAGCGATTCCGGCCGTCGACTATCTGATGAGCGCCGACGGTGGCTCGGTGAAGCGCTGGGTGCTCGAAGGCACCGACTACGTTTATCCGCGCACGACCAACAAGATCCTCGAAGCCTACCTCAAATCGAAGGGCGTTCCGGCCGAGGATATCATGGTCAACTACACGCCGTTCGGCTTTTCCGACTGGCAGACCGAAGTCTCGGCGATCAAGAAGTTCGGCTCGGCCGGGAAGAAGACGGCGGTCGTGTCGACCGTCAACGGCGATGCCAATGTGCCGTTCTACAAGGAGCTCGGCAACCAGGGCATCAAGGCCGAGGACATTCCGGTCATGGCCTTCTCGGTAGGCGAGGAAGAACTGGCCGGCCTCGATACCGGGCCGCTGGTCGGCCATCTCGCCGCCTGGAACTACTTTGAAAGCGTCGACACGCCCGAGAACAAGAAGTTCATCGACGACTGGCACAAGTTCATCAAGAACGACAAGCGCACCACCAACGACCCGATGGAAGCTCACTATATCGGCTTCAACATGTGGGTGAAGGCGGTCGAGAAGGCCGGTACCACCGATCCGGACAAGGTCATCGACGCCATGGTCGGCGTCTCGGTGCCGAACCTGACCGGCGGCTATTCGACGATGATGCCGAACCATCACATCACCAAGCCGGTGCTGATCGGCGAGATCCAGGCCGACGGCCAGTTCGAGACTGTCTCGCAGACGCCGGGCCTGGTGATGGGCGACGAATGGTCGGACTATCTGCCTGACTCCAAGGAGCTGATCTCCGATTGGCGCGCGCCTCTGTCCTGCGGCAACTTCAACGTCGCCACGGGCAAGTGCGGCGGCAAGGGCACCAACTGATCACGGTCCGGACCTTGGTCCGTGACCCCTGTCGGGTTGCGGAGTGGTCCCGCGACCCGAAACCGCTGCCCGGGCGGGCACTTCGGTCCGCTCGGGTGAAATCCTCAAACCCTTGAGAGTCGTTTTGAAGACGATGACCTTGTTGCGCGCAATCGGCATGATGCTGCTGCTGACGATGGCAAGCTTGTTGCCGTCCAAGGCAGCTGAAGCCGATCTCCGCGCCATCATCGCCAAATTCGCGGCAGCTGCCAATTTCTCAGCGACCGAGGCCGTGGTGCACGAGCTTGCCGCGAGCGGCGATTCCGCCGTCGAACGCCCGCTCTCGGCGCTCGCCGACGGCAATCTCTATATCCGCAAGGCCGATTCCCAGGTCTTTGTCGGCAAGGAGGCAGGAGGCGGCATCGAACTGCTCGATCCGCTAAGCGGCGAGAAATCCGCCGACGCCGCCAAGACCGACCTCACCAAGATCAAGGTCAACAATGGCCTGCGCCGCGTCATCCGCGATGCGCTGGGCACGCTGACTTTGCGCGCCAAGGACCCGGGCGTGCGCCTCGCCGCTGCGGCGACCATGTTCAAGACCCCCGACGCGACAAACATCGAGCCGCTCGATGCCGCGATCGCCGGTGAGGCCGAACCTGCCGTCAAGGCCTTGTTCGAACAGGCGCGCGCGGCGTCGGTTCTCGTTTCCGACAGACCGGAGGCCGACAAGCTGGCCGCGATCTCGATCATTGCCGGGCGCGGCGACCGCGATGCGCTCTCGCTGCTGACCTCGGTCGAGGCCAACGCTCAAGGTGCGGTCAAGGATGCGGCGACCGGTGCCATCGGCCGTATCAATTCGACGCTGGCGCTGTGGGATGCCGGCCAGAACATCTGGTATGGCGTCTCGCTCGGATCGGTGCTGCTGCTGGCCGCGATCGGCCTCGCCATCACCTTCGGCGTCATGGGCGTCATCAACATGGCGCATGGCGAGATGGTGATGCTCGGCGCCTACACCACTTTCGTCGTCCAGCAGGTCATCCGCACGTCGTTTCCCGGCCTGTTCGACTGGTCGCTGGTGATCGCGCTGCCGCTCGCTTTCCTTGTCGCCGCGCTGATCGGGCTGGCTATCGAGCGCGGCATCATCCGCTTCCTCTATGGTCGCCCCCTGGAGACGCTTTTGGCCACCTGGGGCGTCTCGCTGATCCTGCAGCAGGCGGTGCGCACCATCTTCGGACCGACCAACCAGGAGGTCGGCAATCCGTCCTGGATGTCCGGTTCCTTCGACATCGGCCAGCTGGCCATCACCTGGAACCGGCTGTGGATCCTGGTGTTCGCGCTCGCGGTGTTCGGCGTGCTGCTCTACGTCATGAAGCGGACGCCCTGGGGGCTGCAGATGCGCGCCGTCACCGCAAACCGCCGCATGGCCGCTTCGATGGGCATCAAGACGCCATGGGTCGACGCGCTGACCTTCGCGCTCGGCTCCGGCATTGCCGGTATTGCCGGCGTCGCACTCAGCCAGATCGACAACGTCTCGCCCAATCTCGGCCGCGGCTACATCATCGACAGTTTCATGGTCGTCGTCTTCGGCGGCGTCGGCAATCTCTGGGGCACGTTGGTCGGCGCCTTCTCGCTCGGCATCGTCAACAAGTTCCTCGAGCCCTATGCCGGGGCCGTGCTCGGCAAGATCGTGGTGCTGGTGCTGATCATCCTCTTCATCCAGAAGCGCCCGCGCGGCCTGTTCGCGCTGAAGGGCAGGGCGGTGGAAGCATGATCACACGAGGCTTCTTCGGCGCTGACCGTCGCATCGCGATCACCGTCCTGGTCCTGCTGGCTGCGGCGGTCGTCGTGCCGCTGCTCAACCTTGCGGTCTCGCCGACGAGCGCGCTCTATGTGCCGCCCTACATGGTGGCGCTGCTCGGCAAATACCTCTGCTATGCGCTGCTCGCCTTGGCGCTCGATCTCGTCTGGGGCTATTGCGGCATCCTCTCGCTTGGCCATGGCGCCTTCTTCGCGCTCGGTGGCTATGCAATGGGCATGTATCTGATGCGCCAGATCGGCTCGCGCGGCGTCTACGGCAACCCGATCCTGCCCGATTTCATGGTGTTCCTGAACTACAAGGAGCTGCCCTGGTTCTGGTACGGCTTCGACCATTTCTGGTTCGCAGCAGCGATGGTGCTGGCCGTGCCCGGCCTTCTTGCCTTCGTCTTCGGCTGGTTCGCCTTCCGCAGCCGCGTCACCGGCGTCTATCTGTCGATCATCACCCAGGCGATGACCTATGCGCTGCTGCTTGCCTTCTTCCGCAATGACATGGGTTTTGGCGGCAATAACGGCCTGACCGACTTCAAGGACATTCTCGGTTTCAACGTGCAGGCCGACGCGACGCGCGCGGCGCTGTTTGCGGCGAGCGCCGTGACGCTTGCGCTGGCCGTCTTCGTCACCGCGACCATCGTGCGATCCAAATACGGCAAGCTCCTGATGGCTGTGCGCGACGCCGAGGGCCGTACCCGCTTCCTCGGCTGGCGGGCGGAGAACGTCAAGCTGTTCGCCTTCACCGTCTCGGCTGTAATGGCCGGCATTGCCGGCGCGCTCTACGTGCCGCAGGTCGGCATCATCAATCCCGGCGAGTTCGAGCCGGCCAACTCGATCGAGGTGGTGATCTGGACCGCCGTCGGCGGGCGCGGCACGATCGTCGGTCCGATCATCGGCGCACTGCTCGTCAACGCCGGCAAATCCTGGTTCACCGGCGTGCTGCCGGAATTCTGGCTGTTCGCGTTGGGCGGGCTGTTCGTCGCCGTAACGCTGCTGCTACCCAAGGGCATCGTCGGCATGTGGGATTCCTGGCGCGGCAAGGCCAGGGCGCTACACGCGGCCTCGCTCGCGGCGGAAGCCGGCGCCGATCCGGAAAAGCCAGAGCCGAAGATCGTCCGCTCGGCGGCGAGGACCCCGGGCTCCTGGTCCGCCTCCGGCCCAGAACCGCAGCCGGCCGAGTGAAGGAACCATGAGCAAGTCGAACACCATCCTCTATCTCGACGGCGTCTCGGTTTCCTTCGACGGTTTTCGCGCCATCAACAATTTGTCGCTGGTGCTCGACAAGGGCGAAATGCGCGCGATCATCGGTCCCAACGGCGCCGGAAAGACGACGATGATGGACATCGTCACCGGCAAGACGCGGCCGGACGAGGGCGAGGTGTTCTTCGACGGCCAGGTCGACCTCACCCGGCATGACGAAGCCGAGATCGCCATGATGGGCATCGGCAGGAAATTCCAGAAGCCGACCGTTTTCGAAAGCCACAGCGTCGAGGACAATTTGATGCTGGCGCTGAAGGGGCCTCGCTCGATCTTCCCTGCTTTGTTCCACCGCCGCGCGGCCGCCGAGACGCGGCGTATCGACGACATCCTCGGCATCATCCGTCTCGGCGACAAACGCGAGGAGCTTGCCGCCAATCTAAGCCACGGCCAGAAACAGTGGCTGGAGATCGGCATGCTGCTGGCGCAAGACCCGAAGCTGCTGCTTGTCGACGAGCCGGTCGCCGGCATGACCGATGCCGAGACCGAGGAGACCGCGCACCTGCTCAAGGATATTGCGCGCGACCATTCGGTGATCGTGGTCGAGCACGACATGCATTTCGTGCGCGAGCTCGGTGTCAAGGTCACCTGTCTGCACGAAGGCTCGGTGCTGTCGGAAGGCACGCTCGATTTCGTTTCGGCCGACGAACGTGTCGTCGAAGTCTATCTGGGGCGATGAACATGGTCTGGCGGGTTCCGTTCCACCGTTTCGAGTTCGCTTTCCTGAAGCGGCGGAGAAGGGGCTGACCATGCTCGAAGTCTCCAATGCCACGCTCCATTACGGCGCCGCGCGGGCGCTGCGCGGCGTTTCGCTGAAGGCCGGTGCCGGCAAGATCACCTGCGTGCTCGGCCGCAACGGCGTCGGCAAGACCAGTTTGATGAGATCGATCGTCGGCCATCACCGGCTGACGAGCGGAAGCGTTGCCTTCGAGGGGAAGGCGCTCGACCGGAGCGCGGCGTATGACCGCGCCCGGTCGGGCATCGCATTCGTGCCGCAGGGCAGGGAGATTTTTCCCCTGCTCACGGTGCGCGAGAATCTGGAATCGGGATTCGCGCCGTTGAGGCGCGGCGACCGCACCATTCCGGCGCATGTCTTCGAGCTGTTTCCGGTGCTGAAGCAGATGCTGTCGCGGCGCGGCGGCGACCTGTCGGGCGGTCAGCAGCAGCAGCTCGCCATCGGGCGGGCGCTGGTGATGCGGCCGAAGCTTTTGGTGCTCGACGAGCCGACGGAAGGCATCCAGCCGTCGATCATCAAGGATATCGGCCGCGCCATCCGCTATCTGCGCGACCAGGCGGGAATCGCCGTGCTTCTGGTCGAGCAATATCTCGATTTCTGCCGCGACCTCGCCGACGAGATCAACATCATGGACCGCGGCCAGATCGTGCACACCGGTCCGGCCGAAGATCTCGACAGGGCGGACGTGAGGAAGTTCCTGACGGTGTAGTGCAGCTCAGATGTGCGGCGGCTCCGGCATCGTCATCAATGGGCGAAGCAAGGAGCGAAGCGACGCAGCGCAGACCCATGCCGTGACGTCGGTCGAAGAGTGCTGCGCTGCAGAATAGATTCATTGTTCCGCGCCATGCCGAGTTCCGCGCCGTTACTGACGCTTGGAAGTAACGGCATGGATCCTCGGGTCTGCGCTCCGCTTCGCGTCGCTACGCCCAAGGATTGTTTGAGAAGGATCGGGTAGTTTGGCGGCCGGGACTGCAGGCCCATCACAGCCAGCAGTCCCGGCGGCAGGCGACCGTCCTAAGGACCGGGTAACACCCGACGTCATCATGGTCCCTGCCGTCTTTGTCCGCCATCGCTTGGAGAGTTGATTGGCCGCTGGCCTGAGCCACGCCCGCAAACAATCCGAAGCCTTTTAAGGATACCACCAGCATGGCCTTCTTGCACCACCAGCCGCAGCTGTGCCTCGGCTTCGACATCGCCAAGGACACCATCACCGTCGCCGACGGCACCACCACCCGCACCATAGCCAATCAGCGGCGTGCAATCCGTGCCCTCCTCAAGCGCTACAAACACATCGACCTTGTCGTGTGCGAGCCGACCGGAGGTCATGAAAGCCTGCTGCTCGAGGAGTGCCTGCGCGCCGGCATCGCCTGCCACCGCGCCGACACGCTCAAGGTCAAAAGCTTCATCCGCTCCTTCGGCACCCACGGCAAGAGCGACGCCATCGATGCCGGCATGCTTTCTGCCTACGGCCGTGAGCGCTGGGAGAAGCTGTGCCTGTGGCAGGCTCCGGATGCCGATGCGACACGCCTACGCGCCTTGGTTCGCCGCCGCCAGGAGCTCATGGCCTTCAGGGGTGCTGAGAAGAACCGCCTCAAGGCCCCCGGCGGCCGCGGGCTCGCTGCCTCCTTCAAGGCGATGATCAAAGCCGTCGACAATCAGATCAAGACCATCGAGGCCGACATCCGCGAACTGATCGCCAACAGCCGCACCCTCAAGCACCGGGCAGCCATATGCACGGCCATGGACAATCTCGGCCCGATCATGGCGGCCAAGCTGCTGGCCAGCTTGCCCGAGCTCGGCTCCCTGACCCGCCGCAAGGCTGCAGCCCTTGCAGGGCTCGCGCCTCATCCAAACGACAGCGGCCAAAAACACGGCTACCGCAAAATCCGTGGCGGACGCCCTGACGTCAGAACCATGCTCTACATGCCGGCCCTGTGCGCCGCAGCCGGAAAGGGCGAGTTCGCAGCCTTCTACAAACGCCTGCGCGCCAACGGCAAAAAGCCTATGGTGGCCATCGCCGCCGTCATGCGAAAGATCGTCGTCACCCTAAATGCCAGGCTCCGGGACGCCATGATTCCTCAGAGTTGATGACGAAGTGATGGATGGCGCTGGCGCATAAAAGACCACATGCTAGTCTTTTCCTGGCCTTGGTGAGTCGGTCGCTTTCCGTATCAGTCGCAAAATGAAGGGGCGCGGGCGCGCCCGGCAAGTTCCACGCAAGCAAACCTGCCTAGCTTTCTCTGCAGTGATTGTCGGTCGATGCGTCCAACAAAGAACTTGCCAGGGGAAAGGCGATGGAACGTTTTGTCGAGGACTATCAGAAACGACGCCTCACCGAACGGGTCGATATCATGACGGCGATCAACATCCTTATGTCGCAAGGCTACGACGAGGACGATCTGCTCGGCGAGATAACCAAGGTCTTCTACGTCGACCTCGACACCTACAATGAAGTGATCGGACGCCATTGACGGCTTTAGCCGCTAGAGTTTGACGCAATTCCGGACGGAAAACCGTTTCACACTTTTCCTGGAATTGCTCAGAGCTTCAAGCGCAGCGGCGGAAGTCGAGCACGCGATTGCGCCCGCCGCGCTTGGCTGCGTAAAGCGCCTTGTCGGCGGCGCTGAGCACCTTGTCGAAGCTCGTGCCTTCGTTGCTACCGAAGGCGAAACCGGCGCTCACCGTGCATCTTAACCGGCCTGTCTCGGTTTCGATCGCCCGCGCGGCGAATGCCATCCTTATCCGTTCGGCCGTACTCTCGACCATCTCAGGCAAGGCGCGCTTCAGCACCAGCGCGAATTCCTCGCCGCCCGGGCAGCGACATCGTTCGGGCGCAGATTGCCGGACAGTTCTTCGGCGAACACCTTGAGCACCTCGTCGCCGGCGGCGTGGCCGTACTGGTCGTTGATCGCCTTGAAGCCATCGAGGTCGAACACCACCACCGCCATGAAGGCGCCGACGGGCAGCTTGCCGTGCAGGTCGAACAAGGCGCGGCGGTTGAGCAGCCCGGTCAGCGCATCGGTCTCCGCCTCGCGCTTGTGATGGCGCGCGAGCCGCCCCTGGTTGAGCGCCAGCGACAGCGCGCCGATGCCGGTCATCGAGGCGATGACGATGACCAGGCTCAGATCCTCCGCCCAGTTGTTCGGAGCGTGGCCAAGAACCAGCTTGCCGTCCCATGCCAAAACGACTGCGCACAGCACGAAGGACGAGGCGGTCAGCGTGTAGAGCAGCGCCACGCCAACAAGCTGCGCCGGCGCCTCCGCGCGGCCTTTCCAATAGTCATGCGCCGTGCCGAACAGGAGCAGCGCGGCGAGCGAATTCTCGAGCATGAAGCCCAGCCCGTCATAGCCGAGCGCCATGGGCGGCAGCGCCAGCGCGAAGGAGATGCCGGCGCCAAGCGCGATGCGCGGCAGCGGGGAGTGGCCGGTCCGGAACTGGTAGGCGGCGCCCAGCATCACCGAGAAGCCAAGCAGCAACAGCGCCAAGGTCAGGACGCCCAGGGCTGTTCCGGGCGCTTCGATATAGGCGTCATAGACAAAGACCTCGACTACCACCACCAGCACGCTGATTGCCCATGTCAGCAGGAACTTGTCGGAACGGGCGGTCAGCCAGGTTCCGAACAGGGTCAGGCTGAGGCAGGCGGCGGAGAAGCCGACGGCCAGCAGCAATGAGTTGTAGTCGAGCAGCATGCACCGTCCTTGCCAGCGCCGGGCTTCTGCAACCTGGCGTAGGTGCATTCATGCAGCAAGGAAGTATCGATTACGTTACGACAGCGGTGAGGACGCCATAATTCCGTAACGTCAGAGAACCGCCATCGACAACAGCAGGATGATGCCGACCGCCATCATCAGCAGACCCGGCCAATTCTGCGACAGGCCTAGGAAACCGAGTCCGCGCCGCCGCGGCTCCAGTGTCGGGCCCGGTGTTGCCAGGTTCGGCGCCGGGCGATCCGGCGCTGTGGGAGCTGGGTCACTCAGTCGTCCGCGCCTCAGAGCGGCGCCTGCCATGTACACGACGCCGGCGACGGTAAGCAACGCACCGAGGATGACGGTCATCTTTCCTCGCTCCTTTCCGGCGCTGCGGGATTTGGCGAGCATTTCGCGAGGCGGCAACCTCGCCGTAGCGACCTTTTGGCGAGATAACCTTGCGCCGACCTCGCGCGGTCGGCGACTCAGGCAGAACGGTCAAGATGGCCGGCGGGTTCCGACAAGCCAACCGCCGACCAGTGTCGCGTGGTGCGCCGTGCAGAGCTCAGGCGTTGGAACAAAGAGCCGGTAGAGGTCCGCAGTTCACATCTAGAGCATGATGCCGAAAAGTGTGAAGCGGTTTTCGGGCGACATCATGCTCTATCTCTTTGATTTAGAGCCGGATTCAGATTTCAGGTCGGTTCGACCTGAAATCATCCGGCTCTAGGCTGTCACCCGCTTCATCAGCGCCATGGCTCCGAAAGGCGCGCGCACCTTGCCCTCGGTGATGAAGTAGACGAACACATCGCGCGGCTTGACCGGCGCGTCGGTCTTGGGATCGGCGCGCGGCAGGTCGGCCGGCTGCTTGCCTTCCGCCCAGGTCTTTGTCCGCGCCGCCCATTCATCGAGCCCCTTTGGCGTGTAGCAGTCGGGATTGTCGTCGCTGCCGGTCTGCAGCCGCGCATAGACGAAATCGCCGGTGACGTCGGCGATCGCCGGGTATTTGGCGTGGTCTGCATAGACGATCGCGGCGTTGTATTTGCGCGCCAATGCCGGAAATTCCGGCACGATGAAGCTGTCATGCCTGACTTCCAGCGCATGGCGCAGCGGCACGCCGTCCTGTTTTTCGGGCAGAAGCTTCAAAAAAGCCTCGAAATCGTCGGCGTCGAACTTTTTCGTCGGTGCGAACTGCCACAGGATCGGCCCGAGCTTGTCGCCGAGCGCCGCGACGCCCGTACCCAGGAAGCGCATCATCGATTCGCCTGCCTCGCCCAGCACGCGGCGGTTGGTGACGAAGCGATTGCCTTTCAGCGAATAGACGAACCCGTCAGGCGCTTCGCTGGCCCATTTGACGAAGGTTGGCTCCTTGAAGCTGGAATAGTAAGTGCCGTTGACTTCGATGCTTGGCACCTGGCGGCTTGCATAATGGAGTTGCTTCGCCTTCGACAGATTGTCCGGATAGAAGGAGGTGTCCCACGGCTCGAAGGTCCAGCCGCCCATGCCGGAGCGGATCTTTCCTTGGCTGGTCATCGTCATCCTCCCGGTTTTCGAATTGATCAGGCCGCTTTGTCGATCGACTTGGCCATGTCGACCACGGTCCATCCTGGCCGATATGGGTTCGGCCGACGACCCGTTTCCCGATAGCCATAAGCCGAATAGAGCGCGATGTTCCGCTCCATCCGCGAATTGGTGTAGAGCCGCACCTCCGGCAAACCCCACAGTCGGGCCTGTTCGTCGGCGAACTTGAGCAGCTTGATGCCGAGCTTCTTGCTCTGGAAGGCCGGCGCGACGGCGACGCTGAAGATCATGGCGTGGTCAGGGTGCCGCTCGAGGACGATCAGCCCTGCGAGTTCGGTGCCTTCTTCCCGCAGCCAGATTTCGCCGCGCTCGATGCGCGGCGCATAGTCTTCCGTCACCGGGATCGGCGCCGCGCCGAGCAAGGCGGTGTAGGGCGCATAGGCGGCCGTGGTCAGCGAAACGACGGCGGCAAGGTCTTCAGAGCGGGCCAGTCTCATGATTGATTGACTCCAGCAGCAGCCGCGACGACCTTTTCCATGCCCGCCGAAATGGCCGCAACGGCATCGCGGCTGGCGTCGCCAAGCCCATGCCGTTCGGCCAGCCAATGCGCATCGTTGTAGGACAACCAGACCTTGCCTTGTGCATCCTCGCAGGCTAGCGCCTTCACCGGCAGATCGATGCCGGCAAGCTGCTCATCCTGCATCAGCGGCGTGCCGCCTTTGGGATGGCCGAAGATCAGCAATTCGGTCGGACGCAACGGCGCACCGATTTCATGCGCGCCGGCGGCATGGTCGATCCTGGCGAAGACACGCAATCCCGCACGGGTGACGGTTTCGACCAGCCTGTCGATGGTTTCGGCCACGCCGAAACGACTTTCGACGGAGATGAGGCCGGTGTTCGCCATCACTCCGCCGCTTCGCGTTTGCCTCCGGGGCGTCGCTCCAGAAGCTCCTTCAGGAACTGGCCGGTATAGCTGCGCTTCTCGCGCACGATCGCTTCCGGCGTGCCGGAGGCGACCAGCTCGCCGCCGCCGTCGCCGCCCTCGGGGCCGAGATCGAGCACCCAGTCGGCGGTCTTGATGACCTCGAGATTGTGCTCGATCACCACCACCGTGTTGCCCTGGTCGACCAGCTCGTGCAGCACTTCGAGCAGCTTGGCGACGTCGTGGAAGTGGAGGCCGGTGGTCGGCTCGTCGAGGATGTAGAGCGTCTTGCCGGTCGCCTTGCGCGACAATTCCTTGGCGAGTTTTATCCGCTGCGCCTCGCCGCCCGACAGCGTCGTCGCCTGCTGGCCGATATGGATGTAGCCGAGGCCGACCTGGTTCAGCGTCACCAGCTTGTCGCGCACACCGGGCACCGCCGAGAAGAAGTCGACGCCTTCCTCGACCGTCATGTCGAGCACGTCGGCGATCGACTTGCCCTTGAACAGCACGTCCAGCGTCTCGCGGTTGTAGCGCTTGCCATGGCAGACGTCGCAGGTGACATAGACGTCGGGCAGGAAGTGCATCTCGATCTTGATGACGCCGTCGCCCTGGCAGGCTTCACAGCGGCCGCCCTTGACGTTGAAGGAGAAGCGGCCCGGCTGGTAGCCGCGCGCCTTAGCCTCGGGGAGGCCCGCGAACCAGTCGCGGATCGGCGTGAAGGCGCCGGTATAGGTGGCCGGGTTGGAGCGTGGCGTGCGGCCGATCGGCGACTGGTCGATGTCGATGACCTTGTCGAGGAATTCCAGGCCCTCGATGCGGTCGTGCTCGGCCGGATGCTCGCGCGAGCCCATGATGCGGCGCGAGGCCGCCTTGAACAGCGTCTCGATCAGGAAGGTCGACTTGCCGCCGCCGGAGACGCCGGTGACGCAGGTGAAGGTGCCGAGCGGAATCTCCGCCGTGACATTCTTCAAATTGTTGCCGCGCGCGCCGACGACCTTGATCCGCCGGCTCTTCTTCGCCTCGCGGCGCAGCTGCGGCGTCGCCACTTCCAGCTCGCCCGACAGATATTTGCCGGTGATCGAGGCGGGTGTGGCCATGATCTGCTGCGGCGTGCCCTGCGCGATGATCTGACCGCCATGGATGCCGGCGGCCGGGCCGATGTCGACGACATAGTCGGCATGCAGGATGGCGTCCTCGTCATGCTCGACGACGATCACCGTGTTGCCGATGTCTCGCAGGTGCTTGAGCGTATCGAGCAGGCGCGCATTGTCGCGCTGGTGCAGGCCGATCGACGGTTCGTCCAGAACGTAGAGCACGCCTGTCAGGCCCGAGCCGATCTGCGAGGCGAGCCGGATGCGCTGGCTCTCGCCGCCGGACAGCGTGCCGGAGTTGCGCGACAGCGTCAGATAGTCGAGGCCGACATCGTTCAAGAAGCGCAGCCGCTCGCGGATTTCCTTCAGCACTCTGACGGCGATCTCGTTCTGCTTGTCGTTGAGTTGCGCCGGGAGGTCGGTGAACCATTGGTCGGCCTTGCGGATCGACTGTTCGGTGACCTCGCCGATATGTTTGCCGGCGATCTTCACGGCGAGTGCTTCGGGTTTCAGCCGATAGCCGTTGCAGGCGGGGCAGGGCGTCGCCGACATGAAGCGCTCGATCTCCTCGCGCATCCAGGCCGATTCCGTTTCCTTCCAGCGCCGGTCGAGATTGGGGATGACGCCCTCGAAAGTCTTGGTGGTCTTATAGGAGCGCAGGCCGTCGTCATACTGGAACGTGATCTCACGCTCGCCGGTGCCGTGCAGCACGGCCTGCTTCGCCTCGGCGCTCAGGTCCTTGAACTTGTCGCCGAGCTTGAAGCCATAGGTCTTGCCGAGCGCTTCCAGAGTTTGAGCGTAGTAGGGCGAGGTCGATTTCGCCCAGGGGCTGATCGCGCCGTCGCGCAGCGAGACGTTCTCGTCCGGCACCACGAGGTTGGCGTCGATGGCGCGCTGGCTGCCGAGGCCATCGCAGGTCGGGCAGGCGCCGAACGGGTTGTTGAAGGAGAACAGCCTGGGCTCGATCTCGGGGATGGTGAAGCCGGACACCGGGCAGGCGAATTTCTCCGAGAACATGATGCGCTCATGCGTCTCGTTCTTCGACTTGTTGACCGAGTCCTCGCCCGTCTGGCTGGCGTCGAGCGGCCTGTCGGCGAATTCGGCCACCGCAAGTCCGTCGGCGAGCTTCAGCGCGGTTTCCATCGAGTCCGCAAGCCGGGTCGCCAGATCGCCGCGCACGACGATGCGGTCGACGACGACGTCGATGTCGTGCTTGTACTTCTTGTCCAGCGCCGGCACGTCGGCGATCTCGTAGAAGACGCCGTCGACCTTGACGCGCTGGAAGCCCTTCTTCTGCAACTCCAGCAGTTCCTTGCGGTACTCGCCCTTGCGGCCGCGCACGATGGGCGCCAGCAGATAGAGGCGCGTGCCTTCGTCAAGCGCCAGCACGCGGTCGACCATCTGGCTGACCGTCTGGCTCTCGATCGGCAGGCCGGTGGCCGGCGAATAGGGGATGCCGACGCGTGCGAAGAGAAGGCGCATGTAGTCGTAGATTTCGGTGACGGTGCCGACCGTCGAACGCGGGTTGCGCGAAGTGGTCTTCTGCTCGATCGAGATGGCGGGCGACAGGCCGTCGATCTGGTCGACGTCCGGCTTCTGCATCATCTCCAGGAACTGGCGGGCATAGGCCGACAGGCTTTCGACGTAACGACGCTGGCCCTCGGCATAGATGGTGTCGAAGGCGAGCGAAGACTTGCCGGAACCCGACAGTCCAGTCATGACGATCAGGCTGTCGCGCGGCAGGTCGAGATCGACGTTCTTGAGATTGTGTTCGCGCGCCCCGCGAATGGAAAGGTATTTTTGGTCGGCCATCGCCGGTCGCCGCCTCAGGTCTGGAATTTGCTGGATTGGCGGGTTTGTCCCGGCCATCCTCTATGTAGGTAGTTTGGCCGCCGCGTCGAGAGACGCCACAATCTCGACGGAAGCGGCCAACTATGGGTTTAACCGTCTTTCGCGTGGGCGGGCAAGCGGAAAGAACAAAGGCCGAACACGCTCCTGACAAAAGCGTTGTGGAAACATTCGCGAGAAGCGCTGTGGAAACAGCGGTCGCAAAGCCGCCAATCGGCAGACGGTATGGACTTACCTGAACGTAACCTCCAAGCAATCACATTTTTCGGTAACCGGCTATTCAAGGTTGACGCCGCCGACTCACGGGAGCAGTGTCGGGGCGTCAGCGAAGCCGGCCGTCTGTCGATGGCCTCGCCACCCCAAGGTGGCCTGCGAGACGCCGCAGGCGTTTGCGACTAGAGCTTCGTAAGACAATGGTCGCAACGGACAGAAGGAGCGGAGCATGACGCCACCGGACAGTCCCTTGAGGCTCCACGAGTTGATGGAGCCGCGGCGGGCATAAGTGCCAGGGTAGGCGCGAGCGCCAACCCGACAAACCGTGACCTGCCGATTTCGTACAATCAGAGACCATAGTCGGATCGTCGGCCGAGCGCCGCGTTGCATCCGAAACAGAACGCCGGCAGTCCACTCCCGGCTAAAGTTGGGTTTCAGATCCATGAAAGCCCCGTCCACCTGCGGAAGCAGTGGCGGGGCTTACATTTTGTGGACAGAACGGAGGCTTATTCCCGCAGCCAGTCAACTCGCCGATCAATGATTGGGAGGCCTGATGCCGCCGGTCGCCATATCGATGGTGATGCTGCCGGAAATCCTGACATCGGTATCGCCGATCTTGAACGTACCATTGCTGCCGGCGGGCTGCGCGTCGTCCGGCTCAGGCTGTGGCGCAGGCTTGGCGATCCGATAGTCGCCGCTGACGCCAGGTAGCTTCTGCGCCGAGCTGTCGTTCGCGAAGGCTGCGCCGGCCATCAGGGTGCTGGCGAGCGCGGCAGCGGCAATAGCCGGTTTCTTGAAGGAACAGATCATCCGCCGACTATAGAGGCGCGCCGGAAGCGAAGCCAGACGCGCGGCAATCAAATTGCCGCGCGTCCCTCAGGCAGCCTTCTTGCGCGTGTCGTAGACATGGTCGACGAGGCCCCAGGCCTTGGCCTCCTCGGCGGTCATGAAATAGTCGCGGTCGAGCGTGCGCTCGACCTCTTCGTAGCTCCGGCCGCAATGCCTGGCGTAGAGCTCCGTCATATGACGCTTGGTGCGCAGGATGTCCTCGGCATGGCGCTGGATGTCGGAGGCCTGGCCCTGGAAGCCGCCGAGCGGTTGGTGCAGCACGATCCTGGTGTTGGGCAGCGCGATGCGCCGGCCCGGCGAGCCAGCCATCAAGAGGAAGGAGCCCATCGAGGCCGCAAAACCCATGCAGACCGTCGACACCGGGCAGGAGATGTATTGCATCGTGTCGTAGATGGCGAAGCCGCTGGTCACCACGCCGCCCGGCGAGTTGATGTAGATCGATATCTCCTTGTCGGGATGATCCGATTCCAGCGACAGAAGCTGCGCGCAGACCAGCGCCGACACGCCGTCATTGATCTCGCCGTTGATGAAGACGATGCGTTCGCGCAGCAGCCGCGAGAAAATGTCGAAGGCGCGTTCGCCGCGGCTCGACTGCTCGATCACCATCGGCACCAGATTGGCAAAGGCGCTCATGGCCAAGTCTCCTCGGATTGTCGTTGGTCAAGCCGCGCGCAGCATCATGCATGGCGCATTGGCGGCGGTTGGATTCTTGCGTGCATTTAGCGAGAGTCTGCAGCCTGCGCCTGCAACGGCGAGGACAGGTTGCGCCGCCGGCACGAAGCCGTCATGGACGATGCTGAGATGCGTGCCGCCGGAGGGCGTGCGCGCGAGCGTGAAGGTGACGACGCTTTCGAATGCCGGCAATCGCTGGGCATCCTCAGCACTTGGCCGCTCGCGCCAGGAATAGCGCAGCAGCTTGCCCGGCTTGGCGTCCAGCACCTCGCATTCGATCGGCGCATCCGGTCCAGCAAAGGCGAAGCGATTGCCGGTTTCCGGCTTCATGTCGTTCGGCATCATCCAGGCGGCGAGCAGTTCCGGCTCGGTCAGCGCTCGCCAGACTTTTTCCGGCGGATCGGGAAGCTCGCATTCGAAATTGAGCGGCGCGTCGGTCACCATCGGATATTTCGTCATTGGTCCATTTCCTTCAGAACCGTCTTCAGTTTCTCGATGCGCTCCGGCCAGAAGGCGCGGTAGCGCTCGATCCAGCCGAGCAGCGGATCGAGACCTTGCGGCTCGGCGCGGTAATAGGCGTTGCGACCGGCGCGCCGCTCCGCCACGAGGCCGGCGCCGCGCAGCACTGCGAGGTGCTGCGAGACGGCGGGCTGCGACACGCTCGTGCCGGCGCGCAGCTCCGACACCGTCATCTCGCCGGCTGCCAGCCGCTCATAGACGGCGCGCCGAGTCGGATCGGCCAGCGCCCGGAAAATTTCTGTTTCGATCATGATCAAAGCATAAGCCGATACTTATTGGTTTGGCAAGCGCGGTTTTAGGATGTCCAGCGTCTCACCGGCTCAGCGGCTCCGTCGAAGCTTGCCTCGAAGATCGGCGATGCGAGCACGGCATGGATGTGAAGCGCGGCGGAGCCGACGTTGCGAAAGCCATGCCTGCGGTGCGCCGGGATGGTCAGCGACTGTCCGGCGGTTAGCGCCGCCCGTCGGTCGTCGATCCACATTTCGGCTACGCCGGCAATCACCGTCAGCACTTCCTCGACCGAGTGCACATGGGTCGGCGCGCCGGTGCCCGGTTCGACCCACTGCTCAAATATGCAAAGCCCGGCCGCGCCATTGGCCGCGGCAATGTGCATACGGGTTTCTACCCCAGCCCGCCACGTTTCGCGCGGCTGATCCTCATGCGAAACAATGTTCATTCCGATTTCTCCCTTTGTTTCCTGCGCAGGAATACTACCTTTTGCTGACATTCCTTGACAGAACTGGCGGTTGCGACTAGAACGAAAAGAGAACAAAAACCTTGTGGGAAAAGCCAGCCTTAGCGGGCATGGGCGACCCACAGGCTGTAAGGTGAGCGACTTAAAATTTGTTTCGGATGAGCGCGGAGAAGTACGATGGCGGGTAGCGTCAACAAGGTCATTCTGGTCGGCAATCTCGGGGCGGACCCTGAAATCCGCCGCCTGAATTCGGGTGATCCGGTCGTCAACATCCGCATCGCCACGTCGGAAAGCTGGCGCGACAAGAACTCGGGCGAGCGCAAGGAAAAGACCGAGTGGCACAATGTCGTCATCTTCAACGACCAGATCGCCAAGGTGGCCGAGCAGTATCTGAAGAAGGGCATGAAGGTCTATGTCGAGGGCCAGTTGCAGACGCGCAAGTGGCAGGACCAGACCGGCAACGACCGCTATACGACCGAGGTCGTGCTGCAGAAATTCCGCGGCGAACTGCAGATGCTCGACGCACGCGGCGAAGGCGGCGGCCAGGTCGGCAACTATGCCGGCGGCGGCAACAGCCGCGGCTCCGATTTCGGCCAGTCCGGCCCGAACGAAGGGTTTAGCCGCGGCGGCGGTGGCGGTTCCAGGGGCGGTGGCGGCGGTGGCTCGTCGCGCGAGCTGGATGACGAGATTCCGTTCTGAGAACCGCGTGACCGGCATTTGAGGAGAGGCGATGTCGCTCGGACCTCTGCTTTCGGCGCCGCCTCCCATCCCGTGGCATGCGTTTGCCGCCTTTGCCGCGCTGGCGATAGGCGGAGCGCAATTGGCTCTGCCGAAAGGCACGCCGAGCCACCGCATGCTGGGCTATGTCTGGGCGGCGCTGATGCTGGTCGTCGCCATCTCGAGCTTCTGGATCCGGCAGATACGCCTGATCGGGCCATTCGGCCCGATCCATATCCTGTCGATCCTGGTGGTGGTCACAGCGCCGCTGGCTGTATGGTATGCGCACACTCACAAGGTGGCCGCGCATCGCAGTGCCATGATCAAGCTCTACGTTTTTGGGCTGGTCGGCGCCGGCATCTTCACGCTGCTGCCCGGCCGTATCATGCACGCCGTCGTGTTCGGCCAATGATGCGTTAGGAAGGAAGAGTTCAGTGAAAGCACGCGTTAAATGGGTTGAGGAGCGCACCTTCGTCGGCGAGTCCGGCAGCGGTCACAAGGTGGTCCTGGGGACCGCGCATGGACCGGAAGGCCGGACGCCGGGGCCTAGCCCAATGGAGCTGGTGCTGATCGGCACCGGCGGCTGCTCGGCCTATGACGTCGTGCATATTCTCGAAAAGGGCCGCGAGGCCATCGAGGATTGTGTGGTCGAGCTCGACGCCGATCGGGCCGAGACCGATCCAAAGGTGTTCACCCGCATCCACATGCATTTCATCGTCAAGGGCCGGGCGCTGTCGCGCGACAAGGTCAAACGCGCGATCGGCCTGTCGATCGAGAAATACTGCTCGGCGTCCGCCATGATGGCTAAGACGGCGACGCTCACGCATGATTTTGAATTAGTCGATACAGCGGGGCAGTAGGGCAGTGGGGTACTGTTCAAGCGGCCATCAGCGCCCTGACGCCGTCAGCTACGAACTGGACGGCAAGCGCCGCAAGGATGACGCCGAGCAGCCGGGTCAGAATTGAGCGGCCGGTCTGGCCGAGGATGCGATCGATGCGCTCGGCCAGCACGAACACCAGATAGGTGAGGACCAGGCAGATCGCGATGATGCCGACCAGCGCGGCTTGAGCGCCAAAGCCCTCGAAATGTCCCGATAGCAGCACGGTCGCCGAAATCGCGCCGGGGCCGGCGATCAGCGGGATTGCCAGCGGGAAGGCGGCGATGTTGTGAATCATGTCCTTGGTTATGGCGACGTCGCCGATCTTTTCCTTGCGGTCCTGGCGGCGCTCGAACACCATTTCGAAGGCGATGAAGAACAGCAGGAAGCCGCCGGCGACACGGAAAGCCGGCAGCGTGATGCCGAACACCGACAGGATCGAAGCACCTGCCACGGCGAACAGCGCCATCACCAGGAAGCCTATCACCGAAGCGCGCACCGAGACCTGCTGACGCTCCTCGCGGTTCATGCCGCGCGTGACGGCGAGGAAGAGCGGCGCCAGCCCGGGCGGGTCGATGGTCACCAGGATGGTGACGAAGGCATTGAACAGGCTGTCGAAGCTCGGCATCGCTGGTCCCCTCCCGCCGGGCGACGCCCAAGCCCTGCAATTGGTAGAGCAAAGCCGGGGCGCTGGAAACAGGCGGAGGGGAAATCAGCCGGCTATTCGGCTTTGCCGCAATAGGCCTCGAGGCGATACCCATCGGGATCGATGACGAACGCAGCATAGTAGTTGTCGCCGTAGGCGGCACGCAGGCCGGGCTGACCATTGTCCTTGCCGCCTTTGCGAAGCGCAGCCGCATGGAACGCATCGACGCTGGCGCGTGTCGGCGCGGCAACGCAGAAGTGCAGGCCGGAGCTGGTGTCGGCCGGGACCGGTCGTGCGGCCTCATTGACCCAGAGCTCAACCGCTTCAGCGCCATAGCCGAGCGAACCGGGGGACTGGCTGAGGCAAGAATAGCCGAGCGGTTGCAGCGCGGCGTCGTAGAAGCGTTTCGAGGCGTCGGTATCGCGGACGCCGATCGAGACATGGTCGAGCATTGTTTTCTCCATGGTTACAATGGGTTGATTGCTCAGGTTGGAGTTGCGCGGCGGGCCAAAAACTCAACCTCGATGCGCCAGGTCGCGCCGCCGTCATGCGAGCGTTCGCCCAGCCAGCGGAACGAGTTCTCGGTGATGCGCGAGAAGCTCCAACGTACCGAGGAGCCTGTGCCATCGGCGCCGATCTGGACGATCGTGTCACCCTCGGCGCGGCCGAGCTGCCGGCTGTAGTACTGGTTGCGTGGATCGCTCCAGAAGATGTGCCAGGCGTCCGCGCCGGGATCGTAGACACGCAGCGTCGTGCCGTAGAAGGTCCATGGTCCGAGCGAGGGCGAGGGGCCGGCATCGCGCGCGGGCAGGATCCAGACGTCCTGGACTGCCTTGCCTTCCAGGACCCAGCCGAAATGCACCTCGCCGCGCCCCGTCAGCTTGGTGCCGTCCTCGAGAATGCGCGTGGCGTCGAATGTCCAGGCGCCGATGAAGCGCCCATAGAGGTTCAGCTTTTCGGCGAGGTCCGGATTGGGCGCATCGCGGTGCAGGGCTTCGGCAAAAGTATCGGTCATGGCTGCTGCCTCTTTTGTCAGGAGAGGGCGAGCAATAGGCGCAGGGCGGGGTTCTGCGCTTGGGAAAAATTGCTATCTTTCACTCGATGACAACGACTGCGAAAAACCTGGCGTCGGGTCGAGGCTGGCAGGTGTCCGACGTAATCTGCACCGCCGTTGCCGGCGACAGACTGTTCGAGGAAGAGCACCGCAGTTTCTGCGTCGCCGCCGTGACCAGGGGCACGTTCCGCTATCGGACGAACCAAGGTACGGCGATGCTTGCGCCCGGCGCCATCCTGCTCGGCAATCCGGGCGCCTGTTACGAATGCGGGCATGAGCATGGCGCGGGCGACCGCTGCCTCTCCTTTCATTTTACCCCGGCCTATTTGGAGCGCATCGTCGCCGATGTGCCTGGCGCAAAGCGGCTCGGCTTCGCCGGCCCACGCCTGCCGCCCTTGCCGGCGCTGGCGTCGTTGCTGGCGCAGGCGGAGGCCGCCCGGGAAACCGGCGACGGCGAGGCGTTCGAGGAGCTCGGACTACGCATTGCCGGCGCGGCGGTCGCGGCTACAACCGGCTCTCCCGGCATCGCACCGACACCCAGCCGCCGCGACCAGAAACGCGTCGCCGAGGCGGTGCGCCTGATCGAGCTCAACGCCGAACAGCCGCTGTCGCTGACCGAGATCGCCGACAGCGCGGCGACCAGCCCGTATCATTTCCTGCGCACATTCCGGCATGTCGCCGGCATGACGCCCTATCAGTTCCTGTTGAGGACCAGGCTGCACCGGGCCGCGGTGCGGCTGCGCGCGTCGGAGGAGGCGATCTCGGCGATTGCTTTCGATGCCGGTTTCAACGATCTGTCGACCTTCAACCGCCGGTTCAAGCGCGAGATGGGAGAGACGCCGGGAACATATCGCGCCTGCCGGTCGAGCGCGAAATCATCCGGTTCGGCGGCTGGGCGGAGCCTGTGAGGTAAAGGTCGCCCAACGGCGCAAGCTGACGGCGTCGGCCCCTGGAGGGCTTCTGGCCAAATCGTCGCAATCAGCGGTATCCATTTGAAATTGCCACCGAAATTGTCTCTGGAAAAGTGCGGCCGCCATTGGAGTTTCGGCCCGGCTTCCTATATAAGCGGTGAGTGATTCCCGACAGGATTGTGACCTGATTTGACCGACCAGAAGACACCGCGCGGGCCGGAGGGCGGCCCCACCGGCATCGAGCCGATTTCGATCATCGAGGAGATGCAGCGCTCCTACCTCGATTACGCCATGAGCGTGATCGTCAGCCGCGCGCTGCCTGACGTGCGCGACGGCCTGAAGCCCGTGCATCGCCGCATCCTCTACGCCTCGCATGAGAGCGGCTACCATTGGAACCGCAAATATGTGAAATCGGCGCGCCCGGTCGCCGACGTGATGGGTAAATACCATCCGCATGGCGACGCCTCGATCTACGACGCGCTGGTGCGCATGGCGCAGGACTGGTCGCTGCGCGTGCCGCTGATCGACGGTCAGGGTAATTTCGGCTCGATCGACGGCGATCCGCCGGCGGCGATGCGCTACACCGAGTCGCGTCTGACCAAGGTCGCGCACGAGCTGCTGGAAGACATCGACAAGGAAACCGTCGATTTCCAGGACACTTACGACGCGTCGGGCAGCGAGCCGCGCGTGCTGCCGGCCCGCTTCCCAAACCTTCTCGTCAACGGCTCGGGCGGCATCGCCGTCGGCATGGCCACCAACATTCCGCCGCACAATCTGGCCGAAGTCTGCAACGGCGCCATCGCCATCATCGACAACCCGGCCATCGACCTGCCGTCGCTGATGGAGATCGTGCCCGGTCCGGATTTCCCGACCGGCGGCATCGTGCTTGGCCGTTCCGGCATCTACAACGCCTATTCGACGGGCCGCGGCTCGATCGTCATGCGCGGCCGCGTCAATATCGAGGCGCGCGGCAACGACCGTGAATCGATCATCGTCACCGAGATTCCCTATCAGGTGAACAAGGCGGCGATGATCGAGAAGATGGCCGAGCTGGTGCGCGAGAAGCGCATCGAGGGCATCTCCGACATTCGCGACGAGAGCGATCGCCAGGGCTACCGCGTTGTCATCGAGCTGAAGCGCGAGGCGGTCGCCGACGTCATCCTCAACCAGCTTTACCGCTTCACGCCGCTGCAGACCTCGTTCGGCGCCAACATGGTGGCGCTCAACGGCGGCAAGCCGGAAGTGCTGACGCTGATCGACATGCTGAAGGCCTTCGTCGGCTTCCGCGAGGAGGTGATCAGCCGGCGCACGAAGTATCTGCTGCGCAAGGCGCGCGAGCGCGCCCATGTGCTCGTCGGTCTGGCCATTGCCGTCGCCAACATCGACGAGGTGATCAAGCTGATCCGCACCGCGCCCGATCCGCAGACGGCGCGCGAGCAGTTGATGGAGCGGCGCTGGCCGTCCCACGACGTCGCTCCGCTGATCCAGCTGATCGACGATCCGCGCCACCGCATCAACGAGGACGGAACCTACAATCTCTCCGAGGAACAGGCCCGCGCCATCCTCGATCTGCGCCTGCAGCGCCTGACCGCGCTCGGCCGCGACGAGATCGCCGACGAGCTGAACAAGATCGGCGCCGAAATCGTTGATTACCTTGATATTTTATCTTCCCGCGCGCGCATCCAGCAGATCGTCAAGGACGAGCTGATCGCCGTCCGCGACGAGTTCGGCACGCCACGCCGCACCGAGCTTGCCGAGGGCGGGGCGGACATGGAAGACGAGGACCTGATCCAGCGCGAGGACATGGTCGTCACCGTCAGCCATTCCGGCTACATCAAGCGCGTGCCCCTCTCGCTCTACCGGGCGCAGCGCCGCGGCGGCAAGGGCCGCTCCGGCATGTCGACCAAGGAAGAGGATTTCGTCACCCGGCTGTTCGTCGCCAACACGCACACGCCGGTGCTGTTCTTCTCCTCGCGCGGTATCGTCTACAAGGAAAAAGTGTGGCGGCTGCCGGTCGGCAATCCGCAGTCGCGCGGCAAGGCGCTGATCAACATGCTGCCGCTCGAGCAGGGCGAACGCATAACCACCATCATGCCGCTGCCCGAAGACGAGACGAGCTGGGGCGAACTCGACGTGATGTTCGCCACCACGCGCGGCACGGTGCGCCGCAACAAGCTGTCCGACTTCGTCCAGGTCAACCGCAACGGCAAGATCGCGATGAAGCTGGAGGAAGAGGGCGACGAGATCCTCGGCGTCGAGACCTGCACCGACAATGACGACGTGCTGCTGACCGCGAATTCCGGCCAGTGCATCCGCTTCTCGGTCGGCGACGTGCGCGTCTTCCAGAGCCGCAACTCCGTCGGCGTGCGCGGTATCGCCATGGCCGAGACCGACCGCGTGATCTCGATGTCCATCATCGAGCATGTCGACGCTTCGCCCGCCGAGCGCGCCGCCTATCTCAAGCGCGCTGCCGCCGAACGCCGGCTTGCCGTGGGTGGTGCAGCCGAGGAGGAAGAGATCGCGCTGACCAATGAGGAGATCGGCGAGGAAACCGAGCTTTCCGACAGCCGTTACGAAGAGCTCAAGGCGCATGAGCAATACGTGCTGACGGTGACCGAATTCGGCTACGGCAAGCGTTCATCGTCCTACGATTTCCGCCTGACGGGCCGCGGCGGCAAGGGCATCCGCGCCACGGATGTGTCGAAAGTGGCCGAGATCGGGCGCCTTGTCGCGACTTTCCCGGTCGGCAACGACGATCAGATCATGCTGGTTTCGGACGGCGGCACGGTCATCCGCGTGCCGGTCAATGGCATACGCTTCGCCAGCCGCGCCACCAAGGGCGTGACCATCTTCAACACGGCCGAAGGCGAGAAGGTGGTTTCGGTGGAGCGGATTTCGGAGCCGCAGTCGGACGAGGAAGCCGAAGAGGCGCCTTCGAGTGAGGCTGGCACCACAGAGGATGCGGGCGAGAGCAATCCCCAATAGGCTTTGGCTACGCCACCGGCCCTTGGGGCCGGTGCGATCATGGCTGGAAATCAGTGGCGACGGTAAGCATTGCGGGCAACGAAGCCGTCGAGCCGCTTGGTGTTGGCCTTGACGCGCACTCGCGCTGCCTCCTGATGCAGGCCGAATGCGGTTGCGATGAGCATCACGATGGTCATTGCAGTGGCAAGCATGTAGATGAGCATTTGCGTGTTCTCCTGCACTCACAACGATAAGATGGGGTTTTGGTTTCATCTCCTGAAGCGGCAACCTAGTGAACGCTGCGTGAAGTGTTCGTGATCGTCGCATTCATCCGTCGTTCACGTCCGTGAAAAGGTTCACGAGCGGGCACATCAATGGGATTTGCCTTTGTTCGAGAGGCTCGCTAGAAGCCTGCCATGACCGAACGCACCGCCCTTTACGCCGGCTCCTTCGACCCGCTGACCAACGGCCATCTCGATGTCTTGAAGGCGTCGCTGGCGGTGGCCGACACAGTCTACGCGGCAATCGGCATCCATCCCGGCAAGACGCCGCTGTTTTCCTTCGAGGAACGCGTGAAGCTGATCGAGGCCGCGACCAAGGCGGAGTTCGGCCGCGACAGCGATCGCATCAAGGTCGTTGCCTTTGATGGCCTGGTCATCGACGCCGCCAGGAAGCACGGTGCCGCGATCATCATCCGCGGCCTGCGCGATGGCACCGACCTCGACTACGAGATGCAAATGGCCGGTATGAACGAGACCATGGCGCCGGAGCTGCAGACGGTTTTCCTGCCGGCCAGTCCCTCGGTGCGCACCATTACCGCCACACTTGTGCGCCAGATTGCGTCGATGGGCGGCGACATCCGGCCATTCGTGCCGGCGGCCGTTGCTGGCGCGCTCACCGCCAAATTCGCGAAGTAACCCTCCCGGAGATCCCCATGCAGCTGAAAAAGCTTGCTTCGTTCCTTGTCGTGCTTGCCGGCGTTTTGGCGGCATCCTTTCCGGCCTTCGCCGCCGACAAGGAAAACACCATGATCGTCACGCTGAAGGACGGCGACGTGACGATCGCGCTGCGCCCGGACCTTGCGCCCAAGCATGTCGCGCAGATCAAGAAACTGGTGCGCGAGGGCGCCTATGACAATGTCGCCTTCCACCGCGTCATCGACGGCTTCATGGCGCAGACCGGCGACGTCAAGTTCGGCAACATGAAGAAGGGTTTCAACCCAGAGGCCGTCGGCACCGGCGGCTCCGAGCTTCCCGACCTGCCGGCCGAGTTTTCGCAGACCGAGCAGTTCACGCGCGGCGTGATCGGCATGGCCCGCTCGCAGGACCCGAATTCGGCCAACTCGCAGTTCTTCATCATGTTCGCGCCGGCACCGAACCTGGACGGCCAGTACACGATCGTCGGCAAGGTCGAAAGCGGCATGGAACTGGTCGACAAGATCAAGAAGGGCGATGAGGCGGACAACGGCACGGTCACGGACCCCGATCGCATGATCAAGGTTCGCATCGCCGCCGACAGCAAATAACTTCCTCAATTTTCAAAAGGATTTTCTGACATGGCTGAGATCAAGGACCGCGAGAACGCGCTGATCATGGAAACGACCAAGGGCCAGGTCGTCATCGAAATGTATCCCGACCTGGCGCCCGGTCACGTCGCCCGCATCAAGGAACTGGCGCGGGAAGGCGCCTATGACGGCGTGGTCTTCCACCGCGTCATCGACGGCTTCATGGCGCAGACCGGCGACGTCAAGTTCGGCAATTCGAGCAAGCCCACCTATGCGCCTTCCCGCGCGGGCATGGGCGGCTCCGACAAGCCGGATCTCAAGGCCGAGTTCTCCAACGCCAACCATGGCCGCGGCACCTGCTCGATGGCCCGTGCGCAGAACCCGAACTCGGCGAATTCGCAATTCTTCATCTGCTTCGACGACGCCGCCTTCCTCAACCGCCAATACACGGTCTGGGGCCAGGTCATCGAAGGCATGGAGAATGTCGACAAGATCAAGCGCGGCGAACCGGTGCAGGATCCCGACAAGATCGTGTCGCTGAAGGTCGCGGCCGACGTCAAGTAAGGCAGAATGACAATGATGGGCGCTGTCTGGTCCCTGCTTGGCATCCTGTCCGGCGCCTTCATCGCCATCCAGGCGCCGATCAATTCGCAATTGGCACGCGGTCTCGGCCTTCCGGTCGCGGCCGCAGCCTTTTCCTTCCTGTCGGGCGCCATCGTGCTCGGCATCATCGCGGTCGCGGTGATCAGGCTGCAGGGCATCTCGCTCGACTGGAAGGCGCCGGCACCGTGGCTGTTCGTTGCCGGCGGCATGCTCGGCGGCTTCTATGTCACGCTCTCCACCATCCTCACGCCGCGCATCGGTGCGGCCGCGCTGATGGCCTTCCTGGTCGCCGGCCAGCTGATCGCCGGTATGCTGGTCGACCGCGCCGGCTTCCTCGGTGTCGCAGTGCGCGAGATCTCGCTTGGCCGCGTCGCCGGGGCCGTGTTGCTGCTCGCCGGAGCGCTGCTCATCCGGCTGTTCTGATGCGCGTCGATCTTTTCGATTTCGACCTGCCGGAGGAGCGCATCGCGCTGCGCCCGGCCGAGCCGCGCGACAGCGCCAGGATGCTGATCGTCAGACCAGGCCAAGGCCTGGAGGATCGAACGGCGCGCGATCTGCCGTCGCTGTTGAGAGAAGGCGACGTGCTGGTGTTCAACGACACCAAGGTTATTCCGGCGCAGCTGAAAGGCATCCGCAGGCGCGGCGAGGCGATGGCGCAGGTCGAGGCGACGCTGCACATGCGGGTGGCGCCCGACCGCTGGCTGGCTTTCATGCGGCCGGGCAAGCGCATCGCCGTGGGCGACCGCATCCATTTCGGCCATGACCAGAATTCCTGCTTCCTCGGGCAGCTCGATGCGACGGTGATCGAGAAGGGCGAGGCCGGCGAAGCGCTGCTCGGCTTCGATCTTTCCGGCCCATTCCTCGACGAGGCGATGCACGCCGTCGGCCACATTCCGCTGCCGCCTTACATCGCCTCGAAGCGCGACGACGACGAGCGCGACCGCAGCGACTACCAGACCATCTATGCCAGGGAAGAGGGCGCCGTCGCCGCGCCCACCGCAGGGCTGCATTTCACGCCGGAGCTGTTTGCCGCGCTCGACGCCAAAAGTGTCGAACGCCGCTTCGTCACGCTGCATGTCGGCGCCGGCACCTTCCTGCCGGTCAAGGCCGACGACACCGCCGACCACAAGATGCATGCCGAAACCGGCTCGGTGACAGCCGAGACGGCGGATGCGCTCAACGCGGCCAAGGCGCGGGGAGGTCGAATCGTCGCCGTCGGCACGACGTCGCTGCGCCTCCTGGAAAGTGCCGCCCGCGACGATGGCAGGATCGAAGCCTGGTCAGGGCCGACCGATATCTTCATCACGCCCGGCTACCGCTTCCGGACGGCCGACATGCTGATGACCAATTTCCATCTGCCGCGCTCGACGCTGTTCATGCTGGTCTCGGCCTTCAGCGGACTGGAGACGATGCGTTCGGCCTATGCGCATGCCATCGAGAGCCGCTACAGATTCTACTCCTACGGCGACTCCAGCCTGCTTTTCCGAGCGGAGACGAACGATGGACGATGATCTCGACACGATGGACCGCGACGCTTTGATCGCGGAAGTGAAGAAGCTGCGCGCCGGCATCCGCACCCACCGCGATGCGACCGGCCATGATCTGTGCTGGCATCATCCGGGTCTTTGGGACCTGCTGCCGGAAAAGACCGAGCCGGCGATCGCCGTGCCCCCCTGGCCGAAATTCATGCGCGGCTGCATCCGCTACAGGCAGTCGCTCGACCAACAGGCACCCGGCGCGCCGGTGCATGACAAGGAATTCGATGGCTGAGACTTTCTCCTTCAAGCTCATCGCCATCGACGGCAAGGCGCGGCGCGGCGTCATAAGCATGCCGCGCGGCGAGATCCGCACGCCGGCCTTCATGCCGGTCGGAACCGGCGGCACCGTCAAGGCCATGTATATGGACCAGGTGCGCGGCGTCGGCGCCGACATCATCCTCGGTAACACCTATCACCTGATGCTCAGGCCAGGCGCGGAGCGCGTGGCGAAGCTCGGCGGCCTGCATGAGTTCGCGCGCTGGCCGCACCCGATCCTGACCGACAGCGGCGGCTTCCAGGTCATGTCGCTGTCGAAGCTGAGAAAACTCAGCGAAAAGGGCGTCACCTTCCGCTCGCATATCGACGGCGCGCCCTACGAGATGTCGCCGGAGCGGTCGATCGAGATCCAGGGGCTGCTCGATTCCGACATTCAGATGCAGCTCGACGAATGCACGGCGCTTCCGGCCAAGCCGACGGAGATCGAGCGCGCCATGGAACTGTCGCTGCGCTGGGCCGAGCGCTGCAAGACGGCGTTCGGCGACCAGCCGGGCAAGGCCATGTTCGGCATCGTGCAGGGCGGCGACAGCGCGGTCATGCGCGTGCGCTCGGCGCAGGCGCTGAAGGCGATGGACCTCAAGGGCTATGCCGTCGGTGGGCTGGCGGTCGGCGAGCCGCAGGCCGTGATGCTGGAAATGCTCGACATCACCTGTCCGGAACTGCCGGCCAACAGGCCGCGCTATCTGATGGGCGTCGGCACGCCCGACGACATCTTGAAATCGGTGGCGCGCGGCATCGACATGTTCGACTGCGTGATGCCGACGCGCGCCGGCCGCCATGGCCTCGCCTACACGCGCCGCGGCAAGATCAACCTGCGCAACGCCCGCCATGCCGATGATCCGCGCCCGCTGGACGAGGAGAGCGACTGCCCGGCCGCCCGCGACTATTCCCGCGCCTATCTGCACCATCTGGTGCGCTCGCAGGAGTCGCTGGGGGCGATGCTGCTCACCTGGAACAACCTGTCCTACTACCAGAAGCTGATGCAGGACATCCGCGCCGCGATCGAGGCCAAAGCCTTCGAGACGCGCGCGGCCGAGATTTCGGAAGGCTGGGCGAGAGGCGATATTCCGGCCATCTAGCCGCTCCGTCCCCGCAATTGACGGGCGGCCGCTCCCGGGAGCAGACTTGGTGCCCTGGGGATCAGCATGAACGTAACATACGACTTTGCCGGCAAGACGGCGATCGTGACCGGCGGCTCAAGGGGCATTGGCAGGGGCGTCGCCACGCTGTTAGCCCGGTCGGGTGCAGACGTCTGGATATGGGACGCTGACCCTGCGCCTGCCGACGGAATCCGCAGCCAGACCGTCGACGTTACCAAGGCGCAGGACATAAGCACTGCCCTTGGCGAGGTCGTCGCCAGGACGGGGCGGGTCGACATTCTCGTCAACAATGCGGGCTATCTTGGTCCCTACCTTGGCTTCGAGGCTTTCGATCCGGCCGAGTGGCAGCGCATCGTTGGTGTGAACGTCATCGGCACCTTCGAGGTCACGCATCAGGTCCTGCCTGTCATGCGCAAGGCCGGCAACGGCCGCATCGTCAATATGGGGTCGCTCGCCGGCAAGGAAGGATTGCCGAACCTTGCGGTCTATTCGGCGGCGAGCGCGGGCATCATTGCCTTCACCAAGGCCCTATCGCGTGAGGTCTGCGACACCGACATCCGCGTCAACTGCGTCGCGCCAGGTCCGATCGACACCGATCTTATCCGGCGTCTCGGAAACGAGGTCGTCAGCGACATGGTCGGCGCCAGCCCGCTGAAGCGGCTCGGAGCGGTGGAGGAGGTCGCGGCGCTGGTTCTCTGGCTCTGTTCCGACGCCTCAAGCTTCAATACCGGCGCGGTGTTTGACATGTCTGGCGGAAGGGCGCGGTATTGATCGACCGCGTCAAGTACTGACCGAGGTCGAGGCGCGCAGGCTGCAGCCGGTGATCTTGAAGCTGCCGTCCGGCTGCTGCTCCAGCGTATAGACCGCCTCATAGTCTTTGCCGTCGGGTCCGACGATCAGCACCTGCTGGATGATCGAGGCCGGACCGGTCTGCTCGACCTTGCCGAAGGAGTAGCTCTGCGGCCTGCGCACCGGCGCGTAGCCATTGGTCACCATGTTCATGAAGGTGTCGACGGTCGGGAAGATCCGCTTCACGTTCGGTGCCGCGAAGCTGTAGGCGGTGGCGCCGTCATCGGCGAGGAAGGCTTTGAGCTGGCTGTCGATGACCGTCTGCGCCGCCTTGATCTCGGCGTCGCCGGCGGAGGCGATCGAAGCGATGAGCATTGGAATGAGAGCTAATGCGAACAATAAGCGGCGCACGGCCTGTCTCCCGGAATTCGCTTTGCTGACGCAATCTAACATACGCGCGTCGGCACGCCGCGGTTTCATCGCTGCTGGAAGATTCTTGGCGCCACCGATGGGCCAGACCGATGCTCGGCTGTGGAGCACTCCTACGCTCGTTGCCGGCGGCAGCCTGTACCGGCGCGGCACGCCGGTCGGGGGATTGCGGCAAGCGGTCGCCAAGGCGCGTGCAGCCTGATGCTTGAAAGCCCGTCGCCAGTCTGCCACAAGGGCCGCTTATTCGCGTAGAAGCTCACAGGATCGGCAATGAAGGCATTTTTCGTGCAGATAAAGTGCGATCTGGGCAAAGCCTATGAGGTCGCCAGCGCGCTCGCCGATGCCGAGATCGCCTCCGAAATCTACTCGACCGCCGGCAATTATGACCTGCTCGCAAAATTCTATGTCGATGACGAGGAAGACATCGGCCACTTCGTCAATGAGAGGGTGCAGATTCTGCCCGGAATCAAGGACACCTTCACCATCGTTACCTTCCGGGCGTTTTGATCGTCCCGGCAGTGCCCGGCCGCGAGGCAGAGCCTGACCTGGCATCGATCGCGCTGCCCTAATCTTAGGCAAATTCCATCGAGCGGCCGCCGCGGCCTCTCAAATCACCGATTGCGCTTGCTTTTCTCAGGCGAGGCCAGTGAAATGGCTTCAGAGGGGAGTACGCGATTGGCAGCGTTCGACGAAATGCTTCCGGAAGTTTCCGGATTGAGAAGACCATATCAGGCTTACGATCGCTGGCTGAAGGAACAGGACCCGGCCAGGCTCACCCAGAAAATGCAGGACGCCGAGCGCGTCTTCCGCAAAACCGGCATTACTTTCGCCGTCTATGGCGAGCAGGAAGCCTCCGAGCGGCTGATCCCTTTCGACATCGTCCCGCGCATCATTTCCGGCCAGGAGTGGCGCCGGCTCACCCAGGGCATCGAGCAGCGCGTGCAGGCGCTGAACGCCTTCCTCGACGACATCTATCACCGTCAGGAAATCCTGCGCGCCGGCCGCGTTCCCAGGGATCTTATCGCAAAGAATGAAGCCTTCCTGCCCGAGATGATCGGGGTAAGACCGCCGGCGGGCGTCTACACCCACATCATCGGCGTCGACATCGTCCGCACCAGCGAGAACGAATTCTACGTGCTCGAGGACAACGCCCGCACGCCGTCCGGCGTCTCCTACATGCTGGAGAACCGCGAGACGATGATGCAGCTCTTCCCGGAACTGTTCCAGCAGATCAAGGTGCGGCCGGTCGAGAATTATCCGCAGCTCTTGCGCCAGTCGCTGGCGGCGGTGCGGCCGCAAGGCGCCAAGGGCGCGCCGACCATAGCCGTGCTGACGCCGGGTAGCTACAACTCCGCCTATTTCGAGCACGCCTTCCTCGCCGACCAGATGGGGGTGCAACTGGTCGAGGGGCAGGACCTGCGCGTGGTCGACGGCCATGTCACGATGCGCACCACAGAGGGCTACAAGCAGATCGACGTGCTCTACCGGCGCGTCGACGACGCCTTCCTCGATCCGCTGACCTTCCGGCCGGATTCGGCGCTCGGCGTGCCGGGCATCATGGATGTCTATCGCGCCGGCAACATCACCATCGCCAACGCGCCGGGAACCGGCATCGCCGACGACAAGGCGATCTATTCCTACATGCCGGAGATCGTCGAGTTCTACACCGGCCGCAAGGCGATCCTCGGCAACATCCCGACCTGGCGCTGTTCGGAGCCGGACAGCCTGAAATATGTGCTCGAGCACATCGGCGAGCTCGTGATCAAGGAAGTGCACGGCTCCGGCGGTTACGGCATGCTGGTCGGCCCGGCGGCGACCAGGAAGGAATGTGAGGCGTTCGCCAAGAAGCTGCAGGCAAAGCCGGCGAACTACATCGCCCAGCCGACGCTTGCGCTGTCGACCTGTCCGATCCTGACCGAGAAGGGACTGGCGCCGCGCCACGTCGATCTCAGGCCCTATGTCCTGGTCTCGGACCGGATCCAACTCGTGCCGGGCGGCCTGACGCGCGTTGCCCTGAAGAAAGGGTCGCTGGTGGTCAATTCCTCGCAGGGCGGCGGGACGAAGGATACGTGGGTGCTAGATGATTGAAGTGAGTGAGTAGCGAATAGCGAATAGCGAATAGGGAAGAGGGGATACGACGGCAATCAATTCTTACAGAGACCTAATTGTTTGGAAGGCGGCCCTGCGTCTGGCAGTGGATTGCTACTCGGCCACGAAAGCTTTTCCTAACAGCGAAGCATACGGAATGACCTCTCAGGTACGACGCTCGGCGGCTTCCATCGCGGCGAATGTCGCGGAAGGTCATGGCCGAGAAAATACAGGAGCTTTCATCCAATTTCTTCGCATGGCGCAGGGTTCCCTGAAAGAATTGGAGACACATCTCATTCTGTGCGGAGAGGTAGGATTGATGGTCGAAGCGGAGGTCGCCAGCCTGCTTGGCCAGGCTGACGAAATCGGAAAAATGCTGCGTTCGATGATCAGGAGCCTGCAACAAAAGCTATGAAATCTCTTTTCCGCTATTCGCTATTCGCTATTCGCTACTCGCTTGAAATCGAGGCATGTTGATATGCTTTTGGGCCGCACCGCCAACGGTCTCTACTGGATGAACCGCTATATCGAGCGGGCCGAAAACATGGCGCGCCTGGTCGACGCCGGCCTGCGCATGGCTCTGACGCGTACCCAGAACGCGTCCGAGGAATGGAACTCGGTGCTGCTCAGCGCCGGCTCCGATGTTGCCTTCAGCCAAAAATACCAGGATTACACGGTCGGCAATGTCTCGGATTTCCTGCTGCGCGACACGTCCAATCCGTCGAGCACGATGTCGTCGATCGAGACGGCGCGCAACAACGCGCGCATGGTGCGCACCGCGCTGACTCGCGAGACCTGGGAGAGCATCAACGAGGCCTGGATGTCGCTGAAGCGCATGCTGGCAACGCCGATCGACGAGCGCGACCTGCCGACGGTGCTCGACGCCATCAAGCGAGAGACGGCGCTGATCCGCGGCTCGTTCTACGGCACCATGCTGCGTAACGAGATCTTCGATTTCTCGCAGCTCGGCACCTATGTCGAGCGCGCCGACAACACGGCCCGCATCCTCGACGTGAAATACTATGTGCTCTTGCCGTCGATCTCCTGGGTCGGTTCGACGCTCGACAATTATCAATGGGAATCGATTCTGCGCTCGGTGTCGGCGCACCGTTCCTATCGCTGGGTCTATGACGCCGACTACAAGCCGACCAACATTGCCGACTATCTGATCCTCAATGTGCGTATGCCGCGCTCGCTCACCTTCTGCTACCGCTTCCTCGGCGAGCACCTGAAGTTCCTCGCTGACGACTATGGCGAGCGCCATGCCTGCCATGCCACGGCCGAGAAAACCCAGGCGATGCTGAAGAAGGGGTCGATCAAGGATATTTTCGACCACGGCCTGCACGAGTTCCTGGCCGAATTCATCCGCGACAACACCAGGCTGGGCGACGAGATCGCCCAGGACTACCGGTTCTACTGAGCATGATCCCGAAAAGTGGAAACCGGTTTTCGGACAAGATCATGCTCGCAAACGGAAAATGACGCCATGCGGCTCAAGATCACCCACCGGACCGAGTACCGCTACGACGCGCCGGTGCAATATCTGCTGCAGCGGCTGCGCCTGCTGCCGCTGAGCGGACCGACACAGACGGTTGTGTCCTGGGCGATCAAGATCGATGGCGCCCGGGAGGAAGTGCGCTTCACCGACCATTTCGGCAACGACACGCGACTGGTGAGCGCCGAAGGCGGCCACAACATCATCACGGTCGAGGCAGCGGGAGAAGTGACGACGCGCGACACGGCCGGCGTATCCGGCCCGCACCACGGTTTCGCGCCGCTCTGGCTGTTCGCCCAGGAAACGCAGCTCACCACTGCCGGTGACGGCATCCGCCAATTGGCCACATCGGTCGGCGAGGGGACCGATATCGAGCGGCTGCACAGGCTAATGATGACGATCCGCGAGCGCGTCGACTACAAGCCGGGCACGACCAGCGCGGTGACGCCGGCGGAAGAAGCGCTGACGCTGAAAGCCGGTGTCTGCCAGGACCACAGCCATATCTTCGCCGCCGCGGCGCGCGTGATGGGCTTTCCCGCGCGCTACGTCAGCGGCTATCTGATGATGGACGTTTCGGTCGAGCAGGCGGCGAGCCATGCCTGGGCTGAAGCGCATGTTGCGGGTCTCGGCTGGGTTGCCTTCGATCCCGCCAACGGTATCTCTCCCGACGAACGTTATGTGCGAGTGGCGACGGGTCGTGATTATCGCGATGCCTCGCCTGTTTCCGGGATACTGCTGGGGCAAGCGCAGGAGAAGCTTGCAGTCACCGTCACGGTCGAGCAGTAATCGCCGTTAGAGCAGTTCAGCGTTTGATGGAATCGCTGCACTGCTCTAACTATTTGTCGTCTTTACGCAATTCCGTACGGAAAACCGCCACACACTTTTCCTGGAATTGCTCTAAGGTTCACCAGAAGAGCGACCATGACCTATTGCGTCGGCCTCAAGATCGATCGCGGGCTCGTGTTCATGTCGGACACGCGCACCAATGCCGGCATGGATTCGATCTCGACCTTCAAGAAGATGCATGCCTGGGAGGAACCTGGAGACCGCGTCATTGTGCTGATGTCGGCGGGCAATCTCGCCACGACCCAGGCCGTTGTCAGCCTGCTCGACGAGCGCAACAAGGCGGTCGGCGACCGCCACGAGAAGCTGCTCGAAACGCCGTCCATGTACCAGACGGTGCGGCTGGTCGGCGACACGGTGAAAGAGGTCATCGCGCAATCCTCGCCCGCCGGCGACAAGGCCGATTCCTATTTCAACGCCTCCTTCATCCTTGGCGGCCAGATCAAGGGCAGCCCGCCCCGGCTGTTTATGATCTATCCCGAAGGCAATTTCATCGAATCGACCGACGACACGCCGTTCTTCCAGATCGGCGAGACCAAATACGGCAAGCCGATCATCATCCGCGCCTATGACCGTGCGATGAGCCTGGCAGAGACGGTGAAGTTGCTTCTTGTCTCCTTCGATTCGACGCTGAAGTCGAACCTGTCGGTAGGTCTGCCGCTCGACCTGCTCTTCCTGGAGAAGGACGCGCTCAAGGTCGGTCTCAAGAAGCGGTTCGGCCAGGACGACCAGTATTATCGCGCCATTTCCGAGGGTTGGTCGAACGCGCTCAAGACCGCCTTCGCCAGCTTGCCGGACTTTCCGGGGTAGGGGCGGCAGCCCGTTGCCTTATTCGACATGTTAATCAAAAGTTGGAAAGGTAGGAACAACTGACCGGCAAGGCAGTCGGTCGGCCGGGAGCAATCATGGTTGTGCAAGAAATGGCAAAGTCTGAGACAACCGCGGAGGCAATCACGCGAGCCCTTGTTGAACACAGCATCGACACCGTGTTCGGCATACCCGGGGTTCATATGTACGATTTCAACGACGCGCTCCATCGTGCCGGCGACAAGATCAAATTCATCCATACGCGACACGAACAAGGTGCCGCCTACATGGCATATGGCTATGCGAAGGCAACAGGCCGGATTGGTGCGTTCACCGCGGTTCCGGGACCAGGCGTGCTGAACGCGGGTGCGGCGCTCTGCACCGCCTTGGGTGCGAACGCGCCGGTGCTTTGCATCACGGGCAACATCATGTCTCACTTGATCGGCAGAGGCCGGGGACAGCTTCACGAATTGCCGGATCAGCTGGCGACCCTGCGCGGCATAACGAAAGTCGCCGAACGCATTAATCATCAGTCAGAGGCTGGCTTCGTCGTCAGCGAGGTTATCTCCAAGATGATCTCCGGGCGAAAAGGACCCGGCTCGATCGAAGCGCCGTGGGATGTCTTCGGCCAAACAGGTCCGGAGGTGCCGATTGTTTCGGCAGCGCGAGCCGAGAGTGCCCGGCCGGACCCGCTGGCGATTGAGCAGGCCATCCAGCTCATTTCAAGTGCCAAACGTCCACTCATCATGGTTGGTGGCGGAGCGGTTGATGCGCGCAAGCAGGTGCGAGAACTCGCCGAGCGGCTCGGTGCGCCCGTAACGGCTCATCGGTCGGGCAAGGGCGTGCTCCCTGACGATCACCCCAATGCACTCAATCTGGTCGCTGCATACGACTACTGGAAAGATGCCGATCTTCTCATCGGTATTGGCAGTCGCCTTGAATTGCAGTTCATGCGTTGGCGATACCTTCCCAAGAACCTCAAAATCATCCGGATCGATATCGATCCGAAGGAAATGGTTCGCCTTCGTCCGGACGTCGCTATCGTGGCGGATGCGGCCGATGGTGTCGCTTCTCTTCTCGAACAGTCGCCTCGATCTTCAATCGATATGCGCGTGGAAGATTTCGCTCGACTGGACAACGCCGCGAGGGAACGCTTCGCTGCCGTAGAACCTCAGGTTTCCTACATCAACGCGATCCGGCGCGCCCTGCCGAGGGACGGCTTCTTTGTCGAGGAAATCAGCCAGGTGGGCTTCACCGCCCGGTTCGCGTTCCCGGTTTTCGCTCCGAGGCAATACGTGACCTGCGGCTATCAGGAAACTCTGGGTTTTGGCTTCAATACCGCGTTGGGCGTCAAGGTTGCTCACCCGGACAAGATGGTGATCTCCGTCTCCGGCGACGGCGGTTTCATGTTCGGCCTCCAGGAGCTTGCAACCGCGGTTCAACATCGCATCAACGTGATAGCGATCGTGTTCAACAACGGTTCTTACGGGAACGTGCTGAGAGACCAGAGACAATCGTATGACGGTCGCTACCTAGGGTCTGAGTTGACCAATCCGGACTTTGTGAAGCTCGCCGAGAGCTTCAATATCCCGGCCTTCAAAGCGACGACACCCGAGGAGCTCGAGCGTTTGATAACGACTTGCGCGACCCTCGACAGTCCCGTGTTGATCGAAGTGCCTGCGGACAGAGGGTCCGAAGTGAATCCCTGGACGTATCTCCATCCCGCTCCCCATCCAGATTAAGATCTCCGCCGCTTCGCCAGAACCTGTCCGTATTAGCTTGCGAACCGGTTTGCCTTTGCGATCATATGGATTTCATTAGCCGGCTTCTACCTTTTCATAGCTTTCGTTTTCCGATATAGACGAAAAAAACGAAAACGGGAGGATGCCGGATGTTTCTTTCGCCACGCCATGCCGAGATCATCCAGATGGCGAAGGACCATGGCCGGGTGCTGGTCGAAGACCTGGCGACGCATTTCAGCGTGACGCCGCAGACCATCCGCAAGGATCTCAACGATCTCTGCGATCAGCGCCTGCTGACGCGCATCCATGGCGGGGCGTTGTTTCCCTCGGGCATCGAGAACATGGAATATGAGGCGCGGCGCAAGATCGCCGCAGACGAGAAAGAGGCGATCGGGCGCGCCGCGGCCAGGCTGATCCCCGATAACGCCTCGCTGTTCATCAATATCGGCACCACGACGGAAGCCGTTTCAAAGGCGCTTCTCGACCACAGCGGACTTATGGTCATCACCAATAACATCAATGTTGCCAATAGGATGCGCATCTATCCTTCGATCGAGGTGGTGATCGCCGGCGGCGTGGTGCGTGGCTCCGACGGCGGTGTCGTCGGCGAGGCCGCCGTCGATTTCATCCGCCAGTTCAAGGTCGACTACGCCGTCATCGGCGCCTCGGCCATCGACCATGACGGTGCGCTGCTCGACTTCGATTTTCGCGAAGTGAAGGTGGCGCAGGCCATCATCGCCAATGCGCGCCACGTGATTCTCGTCTCCGACCAGACCAAATTCGAGCGCACGGCGCCGGTCCGCATCGGCCATCTGTCGCAGGTCAACACCTTCATCACCGACCGTTGCGACATCCCGTCGGTGCGCAGGATCTGTGAGGAAACAGAGGTTCGTTTGATCGAGACGGCGCTCGAATAACGTCGTTTCACGGCAGTCTCACGCGCCTGTGATATTTCGTTTGACATTCGTTCTTAGTTCGAAATAATCCGTCACGGTTTCGCGAAACACAAAAATGGTGCAATGCGAAATCGCGGAGGAAACCTGTGAACGCATCACCGATCCATGACATCTTCGTCATAGGCGGCGGCATCAATGGCTGCGGCATCGCCCGCGATGCCGTTGGCCGCGGATTTTCGGTTTTCCTGGCCGAGATGAACGATCTGGCCAGCGGCACGTCCTCCGGTTCGACCAAGCTGATCCATGGCGGTCTGCGCTATCTCGAATTCTATGAATTCCGGTTGGTGCGCGAAGCGTTGATGGAGCGCGAAATTCTGTGGAAGAACGCGCCGCACATCATCTGGCCGATGCGTTTCGTGCTGCCCTATGCCAAGGGCCTGCGCCCGGCCTGGCTGATCAGGCTTGGCCTGTTCCTCTACGACCATATCGGCGGGCGCAAGCTGTTGCCGGCGACGAAGACGCTGGACATGGCCAGCGATCCGGCCGGCAAGCCGCTGAAACCGCTCTTCCGCAAGGCGTTCGAATATTCCGACGGCTGGGTCAACGATGCCCGCCTGGTGGCGCTCAATGCCCGCGACGCGGCTGACCGCGGCGCCGTCATACGCACCCGCACCAAAGTGGTCAGCGCACGCCGCGACGGGGCGCTGTGGACGATCAAGATCCAGAATGTGTTGACCGGCGAGACCGAGGAAATCCGGGCCCGCCTTCTCGTCAATGCTGCGGGGCCCTGGGTCGACCAGGTGCTGGCAAAGGCGGTCGGGCAGAACGACGTGCACAATGTCCGGCTGGTGCAGGGCAGCCACATCGTCATCAAGAAGAAGTTCGACGATCCGCGCGCCTATTTCTTCCAGAACAAGGACGGGCGCATCATCTTCGCCATTCCTTATGAGGAAGAATTCACGCTGATCGGCACCACCGATCGCGACTATCCCGGCGATCCGCATGACGTGAAGATCAGCGATGCCGAGATCGATTATCTGTGCGCCGCAGCCAGCGAATATTTCGCTCAGGCCGTCAAGCGTTCGGACATCGTCTGGACCTACTCGGCGGTGCGCCCGCTCTATGATGACGGCGCCTCGAAGGCGCAGGAAGCGACGCGCGACTATGTGCTGAAGGCCGAAGGCGGGGAGGGTGCCGCCCCCTTGCTCAATTCATTCGGCGGCAAGATCACGACGTTCCGCCGCCTGGCGGAATCGATGCTGGAAAAGATCGAGGGTTTTCTCGGCAAGCGCGGCAAGCCGTGGACCGCCAATGCGCCGCTGCCCGGCGGCGATTTCCCGGCGACCGGCTTCGACGCGCAGGTTGCAAGGCTTAAGAACGCCTATCCGTTCCTCGACCAGCGGCTGGCGCGCAGGTTCACCCGGCTCTACGGAACGCGTGCCGAGAAACTGCTTGGGCTGGCCAAGTCGAATGCCGATCTGGGCCGCAATTTCGGCGCCGACCTTTATGAGGCCGAGGTGCGCTACCTCGTCGAGAACGAATGGGCGGTTACCGCGGAGGACGTGTTGTGGCGCAGGACCAAGCGCGGCCTGCATTTCAGCCGCGAGCAGACCGCGGCACTCGAAGAATTCATGCGTGGCCGACGCCATGTCGCGGCGGCGGAATGACAGCCGCCCAATGACGTGCAAGGCTCGGAAGGAGGCGTGATGCTGGAACTGAGGAACGTGACGAAGACGGTCGGCGCGCAGGAGCATATCCGCGACGTGTCGCTGACGCTTCAGCACGGCTCGCTGAACGTCCTGCTCGGGCCGACGCTTTCAGGCAAGACCAGCCTGATGCGGCTGATGGCCGGCCTCGATGCGCCAACCTCCGGCTCGGTCTGGTTCGACGGCAAGGACGTCACCGGACAGCCGGTGCAGAAGCGCAACGTCGCGATGGTCTACCAACAGTTCATCAACTATCCGGCGATGACCGTCTACGAGAATATCGCCTCGCCGCTTCGGGTTGCCGGCGTGGAGCAGGGAAAGATCGACAAGGAAGTGCGCAATGCGGCGGCGCTGCTGAAGCTCACGCCCTATCTCGACCGCACGCCGCTCAACCTGTCGGGCGGCCAGCAGCAGCGCACGGCGCTTGCCCGCGCCATCGTCAAGAACGCCAGCCTGGTCCTACTCGACGAGCCGCTCGCCAATCTCGATTACAAGCTGCGCGAGGAGTTGCGGGCCGAGCTGCCGAAGATATTTGCGGCCTCCGGCACCATTTTCGTCTACGCCACGACCGAGCCGCACGAGGCGCTTTTGCTTGGCGGCAACACAGCGACGCTCTCGGAAGGCCGCGTCACGCAATTCGGGCCGACTGTCGAAGTGTTCCGCAAGCCGGTCGACCTGGTAACGGCAAGGACCTTCGCCGATCCGCCGCTCAACGCCATCGTGCTGGCCAAGAAGGGCTCGGATTTCCTGCTCGAAGGCGGCGTCAAGCTGCCGGTGCCGCCGGAACTGCTCGGCATTCCGGACGCCAGCTACACGATCGGCTTCCAGCCGCATCATCTGTCGCTCGATCGTCCCAATGCCAGCGCCGTGCCGGTGCGGGCCAAGGTCACCATCACCGAGATCACCGGCTCGGAAAGCTTCGTCCATCTCGACTTCGCCGATGCGCGCTGGGTCATGCTGGCGCATGGCATCCTCGACTTCGAGACGGACGACGAGGTCGAGGTGTTCATCGACCCGCGCCACATCATGGTGTTCGACCAGAACGGCCGCGCCGTGACGGCGTCGAAGCTGGCCGCCTGAGGAGGAAGCGATGGCGCGCATCGACGTCAACCACATCCGCCACTCCTACCTGCCCAACCCGAAGAAGGATTCGGATTTCGCGCTGAAGGAAGTGCACCATATTTTCGAGGACGGCGGCGCCTATGCGCTGCTCGGACCCTCGGGCTGCGGCAAGACCACCTTGCTCAACATCATTTCGGGGCTGCTCCACCCCTCGCACGGGAAGCTTCTGTTCAACGGCCGGGACGTGACCAGGCTGTCGACGCAGGAGCGCAACATCGCCCAGGTGTTCCAGTTCCCGGTCATCTACGACACCATGACCGTCTACGACAATCTGGCCTTCCCGCTGCGCAACCGGCGCGTGCCGGAAGCCGATGTCGACCGTAAGGTGCGCGAGACTCTCGACATGATCGATCTCGCCTCGATGGCCAACCGGAAGGCGCGCCGGCTGACCGCCGACCAGAAGCAAAAAATCTCGCTCGGACGCGGACTGGTGCGCTCGGACGTCAACGCCATCCTGTTCGACGAGCCGCTCACCGTCATCGATCCGCATATGAAGTGGGTGCTGCGCTCGCAGCTCAAGCAGCTGCACCGCCGCTTCGGCTACACCATGGTCTACGTCACGCACGACCAGACCGAGGCGCTGACTTTCGCCGATCGCGTCGTGGTCATGTATGACGGCGAGATCGTGCAGATCGGCACGCCGGCCGAGCTGTTCGAGCGGCCGCGCCACACCTTCGTCGGCTATTTCATCGGCTCGCCGGGCATGAACGTGCTGCCGGTCGCGCTCGACGGCAGGACTGCGATGCTCGGCGCGCAACGCATCGAGCTGCCAGGCGCGCCAAAGGCCGAAGCCGGTTCCGTCGAGCTCGGCATCCGTCCCGAATATGTGCGGCTCGGCCGTGAAGGCATGGCGGTGTCCATCAACAAGGTCGAGGACGTCGGTCGCCACAAGGTGGTCCGCGCCAGCCTGGAAGGCCGGGAGATCGCCGCCGTCATCGGCGAGGACGACGAGGTGCCGGCCGAACCAAAAGTCCGCTTCGACCCGGCCGGCATCAACATCTATGCCGATTCATGGCGCGTCGAGATGGGGGCCTAGATGGAAAAGACCTGGAACAACAGGGCCTGGTTCCTTGTCCTGCCGGTGCTGGTGCTGGTGGCGTTCTCGGCCGTCATCCCGCTGATGACGGTCGTCAACTATTCGGTGCAGGATACGTTCGGCAACAACGTCTTCTTCTGGGCCGGCACCGAGTGGTTCGAGGAACTGCTTGCGTCCGATCGCTTCTGGGAAGCGATGGTGCGCAACCTGATCTTCTCCTTCATCATCCTGGCGATCGAGGTGCCGCTCGGCATCTTCATCGCGCTCAACATGCCGAAAAAGGGCTGGGGCGTGCCGGTCTGCCTGGTGCTGATGGCGCTGCCGCTGCTCATCCCGTGGAACGTTGTCGGCACGATCTGGCAGGTCTTCGGCCGCAATGACATCGGCCTGCTCGGCTACTACGTCAACGCGCTCGGCATCGACTACAACTATGTGCAGGATCCGATCGATGCCTGGGTCACCGTCATCATCATGGATGTCTGGCACTGGACGAGCCTCGTCGTGCTGCTCTGCTATGCCGGCCTGGTCTCCATTCCCGACGCCTTCTACCAGGCGGCCAAGATCGACGGCGCGTCGCGCTGGGCAGTGTTCCGCTACATCCAGCTGCCGAAGATGCAGCGCGTGCTTCTGATCGCCGTGCTGTTGCGCTTCATGGACAGCTTCATGATCTATACCGAACCTTTCGTCGTCACCGGCGGCGGCCCCGGCAACTCGACGACATTCCTGTCGATCGACCTCGTCAAGACGGCGCTCGGCCAGTTCGACCTCGGTCCGGCGGCGGCGATGTCGCTGGTCTACTTCCTGATCATCCTGTTGTTGTCGTGGGTGTTCTACACCGTGATGACCAACTACGACGCGGAGCGCTGAGATGACGGGCGCCAACGAGACGACACGCGTGAGCGAAACGGCAGTCACCGAAGTAGGCAGCACGCTGTCGCAGGACGAGGTGGCGAAGCTGATGCGCCGCCGCGGCGAGGAATCGCGCTGGTGGTGGATCGTGCCGACGCTCTACATCGTCGTGCTGCTCTTACCGATCTACTGGCTCATCAATATGAGCTTCAAGACCAATGCGGAGATCGTGTCGTCGCTGACGCTGTTCCCGCACAATCCGACGCTCGCGAATTACCGCACCATCTTCACCGATGCATCCTGGTATTCGGGCTACATCAACTCGATCACCTATGTGGTTATGAACATGGTAATCTCGGTGGCGGTGGCGCTGCCTGCGGCCTACGCCTTTTCGCGCTACCGTTTCCTCGGGGACAAGCACCTGTTCTTTTGGCTGCTGACCAACCGCATGGCGCCGCCGGCGGTGTTCGCGCTCCCATTCTTCCAGCTCTATTCGGCCTTCGGTCTCATCGACACCCATATTGCCGTGGCGCTGGCGCACTGTCTGTTCAACGTGCCCCTGGCGGTATGGATCCTGGAAGGCTTCATGTCCGGCGTGCCGAAGGAGATCGACGAGACCGCCTATATCGACGGGTATTCCTTCCCGCGCTTCTTCGTGAGGATCTTCATGCCGCTGATCGCGAGCGGCATCGGCGTCGCCTGCTTCTTCTGCTTCATGTTCTCATGGGTGGAACTCTTGATCGCGCGCACGCTGACCACGACCGACGCCAAGCCGATCGCCGCGACGATGACGCGCACCGTCTCGGCCGCGGGGATGGACTGGGGACTGCTTGCTGCCGCCGGCGTGCTGACGCTAATCCCCGGCGCGGTCGTCATCTGGTTTGTCCGCAACTATATCGCCAAGGGCTTCGCCCTGGGGAGGGTGTGATCATGAACCTCGACCTCTCCTGGATGGCGTGGACCTGGCCGACGGCGGCTTTCTTCGGAACCATCCTGCTGCTGCTTTGCGGTATGGCGGCTTGGGAATACGCTTCGCCCGGCGGCAATCCGCGCGTCGGCATCCTGCGCTTCGAGACGACGCGCGGCGATCGCCTCTTCCTTTCGCTGCTCGGCAGCGCCTTCATCCATCTCGCTTGGTTGGGTCTCGTTGGCCCCAACCTGTGGTGGGCTCTCGCTCTCTCCGTGGTCTACGCCATTGGCGTGTTCCGATACGTATAGAGGGGGAATAGCCGGAGCGGCCGCGTGCTGGCGGCCGTCCCGGATCACACTTGAAACCTAAGACTGGAGGAGACACATGCGACGGCAATTTCTTACATCGACGACCGCCCTTGTCCTGTTGCTGGGCGCGGGCCATGCCTATGCCGGAATGGATGAGGCAAAAGCCTTTCTCGACAAGGAGATAGGCGACCTGTCGACGCTTTCGCGCGCCGATCAGGAAAAGGAGATGCAGTGGTTCATCGACGCCGCCAAGCCGTTTGCCGGCATGGATATCAAGGTCGTGTCGGAAACCATCGCCACCCATTCCTATGAATCGCAGGTGCTGGCGCCTGCCTTCTCGGCCATCACCGGCATCAAGGTCACGCACGACACAATCCAGGAAGGCGACGTCGTCGAGAAGATCCAGACCCAGATGCAGACCGGCCAGAACCTCTATGACGGCTGGGTCAATGATTCCGACCTCATCGGCACGCATTGGCGCTACCAGCAGGTGCGCAACCTGACCGACTGGATGGCGGGCGACGGCAAGGACGTCACCAACCCGAACCTCGACCTGAAGGACTTCATCGGCACGTCGTTCACGACGGCGCCCGACAAGAAGCTCTACCAGCTGCCCGACCAGCAATTCGCGAACCTCTACTGGTTCCGCTACGACTGGTTCAACGACGAGAAGAACAAGGCCGACTTCAAGGCCAAGTACGGCTACGACCTCGGCGTGCCGGTCAACTGGTCGGCTTATGAGGACATCGCCGAGTTCTTCACCGGCCGCGAGATCGACGGCAAGAAGGTCTATGGCCACATGGACTACGGCAAGAAGGACCCGTCGCTCGGCTGGCGGTTCACCGACGCGTGGCTGTCCATGGCCGGCAATGGCGACAAGGGCATTCCGAACGGCCTGCCGGTCGACGAGTGGGGCATCAAGGTCGACGAGAATTCGCGCCCCGTCGGCTCCTGCACCGCGCGCGGCGGCGACACGAATGGACCGGCGGCGGTCTACTCGATCCAGAAGTATCTCGACTGGCTGAAGGCCTATGCTCCCGCGGAAGCTCAGGGCATGACCTTCTCCGAAGCCGGCCCGGTTCCTGCACAGGGCGCGGTTGCCCAGCAGATGTTCTGGTACACCGCCTTCACCGCCTCGATGGTCGACGCCAGCGCCAAGGCGGTGCTGAACGACGACGGCACGCCGAAATGGCGCATGGCGCCGTCGCCGCACGGCGTCTACTGGAAGGACGGCATGAAGCTCGGCTACCAGGACGTGGGTTCCTGGACGCTGATGAAGTCGACCCCGACCGACCGGGCGAAGGCCGCCTGGCTTTATGCGCAGTTCGTCACCTCGAAGACCGTCGACGTGAAGAAAAGCCATGTCGGCCTGACCTTCATCCGCGAGAGCACGATCCACGACAAGAGCTTCACGGAGCGCGCTCCGAAGCTCGGCGGCCTGATCGAGTTCTACCGCTCGCCGGCTCGCGTCCAGTGGTCTCCGACCGGCACCAACGTGCCTGACTATCCGAAGCTGGCACAGCTCTGGTGGCAGGCGATCGGCGATGCCTCGTCGGGCGCCAAGACCGCGCAGGAAGCGATGGACTCGCTCTGCGCCGAGCAGGAAAAGGTCATGAGCCGCATCGAGAAGTCGGGCGTCCAGGGCGATATCGGCCCGAAGATGGCCGAAGAGCATGACCTCGCCTACTGGAACGCCGACGCGGTCAAGAAGGGCAATCTCGCTCCTCAGCTGAAGATCGAGAACGAGAAGGAAAAGCCGATCACCATCAATTACGACGAGCTGGTGAAGAGCTGGCAGAAGTAACTGCATGACGTGGGCGTGCTCGTCCGCGTAAGAAATGCAGGGGAGGCGGCTTTGCCGTCTCCCCTGTTGCATGAGAAGTGGAGGGATGCGGAATGAGCGGTTTTGTGCTGGCCATCGACCAGGGGACGACCTCAACCAGGGCGATCCTGTTCGACGACAAGATGAAGGTAGCCGGCACCGGTCAGCAGGAATTCGCTCAGCATTATCCGGCTTCCGGCTGGGTCGAACATGACCCGGAAGATATCTGGGCAAGCGTGATCGCGACTGTGAAGGCGGCGCTGAAGGCCGCCGGTCGGGCGGCATCGGACGTGGCCGCGATCGGCATCACCAACCAGCGCGAGACGGTCGTCATCTGGGACAAGGCGACCGGCAAGCCGATCCACAACGCGATCGTGTGGCAGGACCGCCGGACGGCGCCGCTCTGCCAGAAGCTCCGGAAGCAGGGGCTGGAGAAGAAGTTCACGCGCAAGACCGGGCTGCTGCTCGATCCCTATTTCTCCGGCACCAAGATCGCCTGGATGCTGGACAAGGTGAAGGGCGCGAGGAAGCGCGCCGAGAAGGGTGAATTGCTCGCCGGCACCATCGACAGTTTCCTGATCTGGCGGCTCACCGGTGGCAAGGTGCACGCCACCGATGCGACAAACGCCTCGCGCACGCTGATCTACAACATCGAGAAGAACGTCTGGGACGACGAGCTGCTGTCCACCCTGAACATACCGGCCGCGATCCTGCCGCAAGTGAAGGATTGCGCCGACGATTTCGGCGTCACCGAGAAGAGCCTCTTTGGCGCCGAGATGAGGATATTGGGCGTCGCCGGCGACCAGCATGCGGCGACCATCGGCCAGGCCTGTTTCGAGCCCGGCATGATGAAATCCACCTACGGCACCGGCTGCTTCGCGCTACTCAACACCGGCGCCGACCTGGTGCGCTCGAAGAACCGGCTCTTGACCACCATCGCCTACCGGCTGAACGGCAAGACCACCTACGCGCTAGAGGGTTCGATCTTCATCGCCGGGGCCGCCGTGCAGTGGCTGCGCGACGGCATCAAGGTGATCGGCAAGGCCGAGCAGAGCGGTGCGCTTGCTGCGAGCGCCGATCCAGCGCAGCAGGTCTATCTGGTGCCGGCCTTCGTCGGGCTCGGCGCGCCGCACTGGGATGCGGATGCGCGCGGCGCGATCTTCGGGCTGACCCGCAATTCGGGCCCGGCGGAGTTCGCGCGGGCGGCACTGGAATCCGTCGCCTTCCAGACGCGCGACCTGCTCGACGCCATGCGCAAGGACTGGAAGGCGGCTTCCGCCAAGACGGTGCTTCGGGTCGACGGCGGCATGGTTGCATCCGATTGGACCATGCAACGGCTGGCCGACATTCTCGACGCGCCTGTGGATCGTCCCACCATCCTGGAGACGACCGCGCTGGGGGCGGCCTGGCTTGCCGGATCGAAAGCCGGCGTGTGGCCGAAGGCGAAGGAATTCGCCAAGACCTGGGCGCTCGACCGGCGGTTCAAGCCGGACATGGATGCCGTCACCCGCACGGCGAAGCTGGCGGGATGGCGCGACGCTGTGCGCAGGACGCTGAGCGTGCGATAAGCAGGTGGGGGCAGATCGCGTGGGGTAGGGGATGAATCCGGACTGGTATGTTGCCTGGCGCGAGGAGGCTTTTGAACAGCTTCGTGCGAAGAACAAGCGCTTGCAGGATGACTTTCACCTCGGCAGTTGGTCCCGCTATGACTACGACCTGAAGGCTGGAAAGCTTCTGTTCTCAGAAGAAGGCGTCGTCAAGGTCGCCTCGGAGATCCAGATCGCCGGCTCTACTAGTGCCAAAGCTGGCAACTGGCTCTGGGCCTGGGCAAATTCGAATTGGCCTCTCGAACTTGTAACCGACGCACAGTTAGCTCGGTCGTTCGGGGAGCAGCACCGTATCGGCGAGCTAACCCAGGACTATCTGAAGGACGATGACCTGAATGCACTCGGTTGGGAATTGACCTCTGCAGTGACTCGTATCTGCAACGCTTGCGGAGCCTACCGTTCTCCTCCCGATGACGGTGTGGGCCTCTATCTGATCTTAAAGAGCGTCAGTTGGGCAAGCTAATCGAAGTGTTGCGCCTCCCGGTTAGTAGAGACCCGAGAGCACCAGCGGAACTTTGATTACCTCACTCAATAACAAGCCCGCGCCGTTGCCGGCACGGGCTCTTTCAGTCTCCCGTGTGCGATCCGATCAGGTCAGTAAGGCGAAACGCACTGCCGACGCGGGCCGCTGTTGGGCTGGAAGGTATTGTCCGAGGCGCGATAGGAGCGGTAGCGGTCGTAGCACCACTGCACATGCGCATCGCCACCGCGATAGACTCGGTTCTGGCTGTTGACGATCGCGCCGGTGATCAGCGCGCCGGTGGCGAAGGCAGCCAGCGGGAACCAGAAGTCGCCATGACGGCGATAGCCGCGGTGGTATTCGCGATAGCCGCGATGGCCGCGCCAGTACACGTCACCGTTGCGCGAATAAACCCGGTCACGGGAAAAACTGCGATTGAAACTGCGGTGCCTGCGCCAATCCTGGTATTGCACGGTCTGAACGTCCGATGAGAGACCTTGGCCGAGCGGCGTGTAGGTTGGCTGCGCGTTGACCGGCACGATCTCCGCCGCGGCGAACGAAACCGATAGCACACTGGCCAGCAGGCCTGTTGTGATTCTGTTCATGACTTTCTCCTCGCAGGTTGGTTGCCGTCGCCTGTGGGAAGAAAAACGGGCGGCATATGCAATTGTTCCGGGAAAAGCACCGGGCCGCTGTTTTGCAGTCCTGCCGCTGGTCCTGCCATGAGAAACCTTTTCGGTTCCCAGGCCGAGGCTTCGCAAACGCGGTCCGAACAGGGCGCTGGGGCAGTGGAAAAACCCGGCCTGCAAGCCATCTTTTTCCGGTTGACCGGTTGATGCACTCTCCCTATGTTCCGCGCAATTTCGAGGGCGGCGTTTCCTGCCCGCGGGAGCGCGTAGCTCAGCCGGTAGAGCAACTGACTTTTAATCAGTAGGTCATGGGTTCGAATCCCATCGCGCTCACCAAGATTCTGTTCCAGATCGGTATAGCCGAGATCCTAGTGCACGAAGGAGACGAGCCAAATGCCTTCGCCGGTCGGCTGTCGCGTCCGGCCGGGTCAGCCTGAGACAATTTCGTAGTGAAGAACCTGGGCGTCGCGAAGGGACGACCTCATTCCAGGCGAGATGTCGCCGGAGCCGAAGAGGAGAATATCTTCGCGGCGTACGAATACTTCATGGCCGGGCCCCATCGACACAAATGTGCCCGACGAGCTTCGCTCGATAAGCCGCGCCTTGCCATTTGAAATGGTGAAGGTCGCGTGGTGTCGCGAGACCCAGGGCCGCTGGACAACGATATCGCATTCCGGAGATCGGCCGATCGTCACGAATTCGTTGTTTCGGCAGGATCGCAACTGATCTCCATAGCGGATGACCAGAATGATCTGCCGCGGCGGGGCGGAGCGCCTGTCGATAATGGTGCCCCGGCTGGCGATGTGTGTACTGCGGTTCCCATCGTCGCTCCCCAGGGTATAGACATCGAAGAGTTCCTGCTTCCCCTTGAAGGCCATTTTGTCGAGAAGCCGCAAGGCACTGCGGCTGCCCGCAGAAAGCGCTTCGAAGAAGTTCTGGCTGATCAGCACCTCCCCGGGGTTGGCCGTGGTGGACAGCCTTGCGGTGACATTGACAACGTCGCCAAATACCGCGCCCCGCGCGCGAATAACCGCCCCGAAATGCAATCCGATCCGGGCGCTCAACGGCCCTTTCGTCAGTTGGCTGCTGATTTGGCAGACGGCCCTCAGCGCCCCCTCCGGACTCTCGAACAGGCTGAGCACGTCATCGCCCTTCGAGTGAATGAAATCACCGCCGTGCCGGGCGACGATATCGCGCATCGCGTCCAGGCAATCCGAGATCTGCTTCAGAGCGGCATCGTCGCCGATGCGCTCATAGAGCGGCGTGCTGCCCACGACATCAGCTAACAGGACTGCGGCTAGAACTGTTTCCTGATCCATCGATCTCGTATCCGCGCCGAGAGCGCAGCGTATGTATATAACACACCAAGGTGCCTTTAACTTATCTACTTGCGCGCCTGAGGCCGGGGCGGTGCTTCGGCGCGATCGTTTTGGACGGACGGGCGTCTGCCTTCCCTCATCCCTCAAAATCACGCGCTTTTCCCATCGGATCTGCACTAGGCGCCGGAAACGGAATGTGTGGACCTGCTCTCCCGTCGAAGAAATCCAACGAGAATTATGGTCGCCGGCGATCGGCAAGGCCATCCGGAGTGCTTGTTTACGATGGTGCGGGAAGCCCGCTTGCATGGGCAGAACGGTTGCGCGATGCTGCCGTTGGGGAGTGGTGTTCGCAATGTCGATTCTGTGAAAGCACCACTATGTTCATTGATTACTACGAACTTCTGGAAATCAGTCCGAACGCGAATTCGGAAACGATTGAACGGATATTTCGTTATTTTGCCATGCGTTACCATCCCGATAATCGGGACACCGGCAATGAGTCACGCTTCAGCGAAATCGTAGAGGCCCATAATACGCTCAAAGATCCGGTCAAACGCGCCCAATACGACATCCAGTATAAAGACCATTTGAGCCTTAGGCGCGAGCTGAGCGAGGAAGCGAGCAACACCAAAGGGCTTGAACGGGACATCGTCATTCAGGCCAAACTGCTGTCGCTGCTCTATGTAAAACGCCGGCAAGACGTCAACAATCCCGGCATTGGCGATGAAGAGCTCGAACGCTTGTCGGGCTGCCCGCGAGAACATCTGGAGTTTCATCTCTGGTATCTGAAGGCAAAGGGCTGGATAGCCAGGATCGAGAACGGGATGTTCGCGATCACCGTGGATGGCATCGATCGCGCCAATTCCGAACATCGTCGTGAAACCGCCGCGACTAGGTTGCTTGATCATACAAAATGAAAGGCATTTCGAGGTTCCGGGCTGCCACCGGTAAGTGGGCGTCCAGGGGAGGGGATAAAATTGTCCGAGAAGAAGGTGATCGCGGTCAAGGACTGGACCTGCGTCATGAGCGACGAGCTTGGCCGCGTGGCCTTGACGGTCAACCCGACTGACGGCGAGCCGATCCTGGTTTTGATGACCATCTTCCAGGCGGCGAAGATGGGGCGCGAACTGCAGTCGCCGAAACGCGCGCAGTCCCCAATCTAGGTCGTAGGCCGGCTGCCGTCGCGCAACTGGATCGTTCCCCGGAGACGGGTTTGGACAATTGGCGATACGATACTCGTTCTGGGCAGTGGCGGAAGCGCGCGGCGCGTGGCCGGCGGTGGCGCCCTTCTCGCAACGCCGTGACATGGGCGCTGATTGTGTCGGCTATTGCGACCTTTTCCATCCTGATAGCACTAAAAGCCGGCTAGCGAGGCTCGGTCCTCCATCGCCGCGGCTGTGGTTCGGAGCAGTTCCAACCTTGTGACCAGAGCGGGCGATGGTTAAGGTCGGTCCCCCGAAGGAGGCTCGACCATGGCACTTGACCTTTCGGTAGATGCGTCAGCCGCCAAGGCGGCGGCGCCACCTGGCAAGTATCTCTTCGGCCCGGTCGCCGACTTCCTCATGCTCGGCGGCGGCGCGTTTCTGGTCCTGCCGATTCTGCTGTTGGTGCCGCTCAAATATGAAGGCCCCGTCGCCGCGACGATGGTCATCGTGGCTTACCTGGTGAACTATCCCCACTTCGCCCACTCCTACCAGATTTTCTACCGCAATTTCGGGCGCAAGGTGAGCGGGAACGGGTACGACAGGAGCCTGCAGCTTCGCTATATTTTTGCGGGCATTGTCGTTCCTGTGATCATGGGCGCATTCTTTGCGTATGGGGCGGCAACGGCGAACACGCGGCTGCTCGGATATGCGGCCAACGCGATGTTCTTCTTCGTGGGCTGGCACTACGTCAAGCAAGGCTACGGCATGCTGATGGTGGACGCCGTGCTGAAGCGCAAATTCTTCGGCGATCGGGACAAGAAGGTGCTGCTGGTCAACAGCTATGCCGTGTGGATCCTGGCATGGCTCCAGACGAACATGGCAGTCACTCAGGGAAAATATTACGGCCTGGAATATTACACGTTCGCGGCCCCTTCCTGGATCGCCAACATTGCCCTGCTGGCGGCCGTTGCCTCGACGGCGGCCACGGTTTTGATGCTGGTCAACCGCTGGCGAAAAAACGGCCGAGCGCTGCCGTATAACGGCATCGTGGCCTATGTCGCGTCGCTCTATCTGTGGATCCTGATTGCGAGGATAAACCCGCTCTGGTTGCTTGTGGTGCCGGCGCTCCACTCGCTGCAATACCTGGCGGTGGTCTGGCGTTACCAGACCAACGTCGAACGCGACGTCGCGGATGCGGCAAGAAATCCTGAACCGAAGATTCTATCCGTTCTCGGACCTCTCTACAGGCTTCGGGTCCTGGGATTTATCGTCGGTGGCGGTGCGCTTGGGTATCTCGGTTTCTGGCTGATCCCGTTCGCGCTGACGGCCTTGATCCCCTACGACAAGCAGGTTCTCGGTTCCTCGCTGTTCTTCTTCATCGTGCTGATCTTCATCAACGTGCACCACTATTTCCTGGACAACGTGATGTGGCGTCGCGGCAACCCGGAAGTGTCCAAATATCTGTTCCGGTAGGGGCGCTTCAGGAACGTCCCAGGACCAGCGACACATTCCCGCCAGCATGGCGCTCGAGCCGCCCGGCAAGATCGAGCTCCAACAGCACCATCGCGATCTGCGCGGCACTGAGCCCCGTGTGGCGAATGATCTCGTCCACGCCGACCGGTGTGGGGCCGAGCGCTTCCAGCACGTCGGCGCGCTCGTTCTCGCCGGGCGGCAGCATTGCCGACAGGTCGGGTGCCTCGGCGAGCGGCGCGGTCCTTGGCGGGCGAGTGCCGGCAAGAGGGGCCAGCGCGCCCAGGATGTCGGTCGCTTCGGTCACCAGCGTTGCGCCGTCCTTGAGCAGGGCGTTGCAGCCAGCGGCGCGCGGGTCGAGCGGCGAGCCCGGCACCGCGAAGACCAGCCGGCCCAGCTCGTTGGCGAGGCGGGCGCTGATCAGCGAGCCGGAGCGTTGCGCCGCCTCGACCACCACCAGCCCCATCGCCATCCCGGCGACCAGGCGGTTGCGACGCGGAAAATCCTGCGCGCGCGGCTGCCAGCCGAACGGCATTTCCGAAACGATGGCGCCGCCGCGCTCAGCGATCTCCTCGCACAGGCCGATATTTTCGGGCGGGTAGGGGACATCGAGACCGCCGGCCAGCACGCCGACGGTGCCGGTCGAAAGGCTGCCCTGATGCGCCGCCGTGTCGATGCCGCGCGCCAGGCCCGACACGATGGCATAGCCGTCGCGGCCGAGGTCTCCCGCCAGCATGCGCGCCATCTTGATGCCGGCAAGCGAGGCGTTGCGGGCGCCGACGATCGCCACCGCGGGCAAGCGAAACACCGCGCCTTCGCCCTTCACCGCCAGCAGCGGCGGCGGATTGTCCATGGTCTTCAGCAGGGCAGGATAGTCGGCCTCACCGATGCCGACGAAACGGGCGCCGGCGCGGCGCGCCGCCTCCAACTCCGTTTCGGCTTCGGCGATAGAGGGAATGCGGACGATGCGGTTGGCGCCACCCGAAATCATCAGTTCGGGAAGCATTTCGAGCGCGGCTTCGGCTGAGCCGAAGCGGTTGATCAATTCGCGAAAAGAGGCCGGGCCGACATTGGGCGTGCGGATCAGCCGAAGCCAGCTCAGCCGCTGCCGGTCGCTGAGGCGCGGGCCGGCGGCAGGCCCGCTCATCCCTTCGCCCCGATCTTACCCTCGGTGCCGGCGAGAAGCCGCGAAATGTTGGCGCGATGCTTGATGAAGACGATCAGGCTCATCAGTGCGAAGAGGCCGCCAATCTGCGGCGTGCTGATGAAATAGAGCGCGATCGGCACCACGACCGCGGCTACCAGTGCCGCCAGGGAGGAGTAACGGAACAGGAAGGCCATGGCGAGCCAGACGACGGCGAAGACAAGCATGCCCTGCCAGGCAAGGCCGAGCAGAACGCCGAGATAGGTGGCGACGCCCTTGCCGCCCCTGAAGCCGAGCCAGACCGGGAAGAGATGGCCAAGGAAGGCGGCGAAGCCGGCGAGAAGCCCGAAGTCCGGCGAGAAATGTCCGGCGATGAGCGCTGCAGCCGTGCCCTTCAGCGCGTCAAGCAGCAGCGTCGCCGCGGCGAGCGCCTTGTTGCCGGTGCGTAGAACATTGGTCGCGCCGATGTTGCCGGAGCCGATATTGCGCACGTCGCCCAGACCGGCCGCGCGGGTGATCAAGAGTCCGAACGGGATCGATCCGAGCAGATAGCCGAAGATGAGCGCGAGCACGTAACCCATTGTTTCCCCCGCATTTCCTATTTCAGTATCCGGATCGCGATACCGTCCCGGCTTGTCGGATGATGCTCAGGCCGAAAACACTGTGCGGCCCGCCACCATGGTTTGCAAGACCTTGCCCTGCAGGCGCGCGCCCTCAAAGCACGTGTTCTTGGAACGCGAGTGCAGGCCGCTCTCGCTGACGATCCATGGCTCGTCGAGATCGACCACGGCGAGATCGGCCGACGCACCCGGCTTCAGCGTGCCGCCAGGCAGGCCGAACAATCTTGCCGGCGCGGTCGATAGCGTCTCGACCAGCCTCAGCAGCGGCACGTCGCCGTTGTGGTAGAGCCTAAGCGCCGCGCCAAGGAGCGTCTCCAGGCCGATCGCGCCGGCGGCGGCATCAGCGAAGGGCAGGCGCTTGGTGTCGACATCCTGCGGATCGTGCGAGGAGACGATGATGTCGATGGTGCCGTCCTTGATCGCCTCGATCATCGCCAGCCGGTCGTCCTCGGCGCGCAAGGGCGGGGTCAGCCGGAAGAAGGTGCGATATTCGCCGACATCGTTCTCGTTGAGCGAGAGATTGTGGATGGCGACGCCCGCGGTGACATTGGCGCCGTCCGTCTTTGCTCGGCTCACCGCTCCAACCGCCATCGCCGTCGAGATCTTGGCGGCGTGATAGGCGCCGCCCGTCAGCCGCGCCAGGGCAAGGTCGCGCTCCAGCGGGATGAGCTCGGCCTCGCGCGGAATACCGGAAAGCCCGAGCCAGCTCGCATAGAGGCCTTCGTTCATCACGCCGGACGAGGCGAGGTCGGCGTCCTGGGTCTCATGTGCGATCACACCGCCGAAGTCGCGCGCATAGGTCAGCGCCCGGCGCATCACCAGCGCATTGGCGATCGTGTGGCGGCCATCGGTGAAGGCGACGGCGCCGGCTTCGCGCAGCAGGCCGAACTCGGTCATCTCGCGGCCTTCGAGACCCTTGGTGACCGCCGCCGCCGGAAAAATGTTGACGCTCGCCGTGTCCCTTGCCGTGCGCAGCACGAACTCGACCAGCGCCACATTGTCGATCACCGGATTGGTGTCGGGCATCATGACGATGGAGGTGACGCCGCCGGCCGCCGCCGCGACGCTTGCCGAAGCAATCGTCTCGCGATGCTCGCCGCCAGGTTCGCCGATAAAGACGCGCGCATCGACGAGGCCTGGAATGATCGTCTTGCCGGCACAATCAATGACGACAGCGCCTTCGGGAGCGCCCTGGTTCACCGCCGCCTTGCCGGCGGCGGCGATCTTGCGGCCCTCGACGATGATTGTGCCGATCTCATCGACGCCGCGCGAAGGGTCGACGATATGGGCCTTGCTGAAGACCGTCGCGCTCATGCGCCGCGCTCCTCGTGGTTGCGGCCCTCATCGTTGCGACGAGGATCTAGCAGCGCTTCCATCACCGCCATGCGCACGGCGACGCCCATCTCGACCTGTTCCTGGATGACGCTTTGCGGTCCGTCGGCGATTTCCGAGGCGATCTCGACGCCACGGTTCATCGGGCCCGGATGCATGACCAGCGCATCCTCCTTCGCCGCTTTCAGCTTCTCGGCGTCGAGGCCGAAATAGCGGAAATATTCGCGGATCGAAGGCACGAAGGCGCCTTCCATGCGCTCGCGCTGCAGGCGCAGCATCATCACCACGTCGGCATCCTTGAGGCCTTCGGCCATCGAGCGCGAGATGATCACCCCCATCCTATCGATGCCTGACGGCAGCAGCGTCGAGGGCGCGACGACGCGCACCTGCGCGCCGAGCGCGTTCAAGAGCATGATGTTGGAGCGGGCGACGCGCGAATGCAGGATATCGCCGCAGATCGCCACGATCAGCTTCGACAGCGGTCCCTTGGCGCGGCGTATGGTCAGCGCGTCGAGCAGCGCCTGCGTCGGATGCTCATGCGCGCCGTCGCCGGCATTGACCACGGAGCAGCCGACCTTTTGCGCCAGAAGGGCGGCCGCGCCCGCCGACTGGTGTCGGATGATCAAAATGTCCGGCCGCATGGCGTTGAGCGTCATGGCGGTGTCGATCAGCGTCTCGCCCTTCTTCACCGAAGAGCTTGCCACCGACATGTTCATGACGTCGGCGCCGAGCCTTTTTCCCGCGAGCTCGAAGGACGATTGCGTGCGGGTCGAGGCCTCGTAGAAAAGGTTGATCTGGGTACGGCCGCGCAGCGTCGAAGTCTTCTTTTCCGACTGCCGCGAGATCGCTACAGCCTGGTCCGCCCGGTCGAGCAACAGCTCGATATCGGCGGGGGAAAGATCACGGATGCCCAGAAGATGGCGGTGTGGAAAGAGCGGCAGGGACGAAGCGTCGGTCATCTCAAGGCGCTGCTATAGGGTGCGGTCCGGCCGGCCGCAAGCGCCAGCTTTGGATCGTGGGCTTTCTCCCCGGTATTTTCGTTGCGTGGCTTGGGCTATAACGCAGCAAATGGCTTCGGATTCGCGACCGCGGCCTTCGGACAAGTAAGGGCTTTTCTGCCAATTGAAGGACAGGGCGTGACCGACGACGTGATCAACCAGCCGCCGCCGCTGACAGGCGGCAACGCATGGCGGGGCGATCCGTTGCTCATCCAGCTTGCCGAGCGTTTTTCCGATCCGGTGCGCAAGGATCTCGACGGGCTCGGCCGGTTCGTCATGACGCAGGAGGCGCAGGAGCTTGCCCGCCTCGCCAACACCGATACGCCGAAGCTCAGGACGCATGACCGCCAGGGCCGCCGCATCGATCTGGTCGAATTCCATCCGGCCTATCACGCTTTGATGCGCCGCTCGATCGCCGGCGGCCTGCATTCCTCGGTCTGGGAAAACGGCGACGCCGAGATCGGCCGCCGGCACCAGGTGAGGGCGGCGCGCTTCTACCTGACCGCCGAACTGGAGACCGGACATCTCTGCCCCATCACCATGACCAGCGCTTCGCTGGCGGCGCTGATGGCGAGCCCAAAACTGTTCCGCGAATGGGCGCCGCGCGTGACCACGCGCAAATACGACCAGAGCCAGAAGCCGCCGGTGCAAAAGACCGGGCTGACGCTCGGCATGGGCATGACCGAAAAGCAGGGCGGCACCGACGTGCGCGCCAACATCACCAGGGCGGAGCGCATCGGCAGCGGTTTCTATCGGCTCACAGGCCACAAGTGGTTCATGTCGGCGCCGATGTCCGACGCCTTCCTGGTGCTTGCCCAGGCGTCGGAGGGGCTTTCCTGCTTTCTAGTCCCGCGCATCCTGGGTGACGGGTCCGGCAACGGTTTTCGCTTCCAGCGCCTAAAGGACAAGCTCGGCAACCGCTCGAACGCCTCGTCGGAAGTGGAATTCGTCAATGCCATCGGCGAGATGGTCGGCGAGCCGGGCGCCGGCATCAAGACGATCATGGACATGGTGACGCTGACCCGGCTCGACTGCGCGGTCGCGTCTTCGGCGATCATGCGGGCGGGGCTAGCCGAAGCCGTCCACCACGCGCGTCATCGCCAAGTGTTCGGCACCAATCTGATCGACCAGCCGCTGATGCAGCGCGTGCTGGCCGACATGGCGCTCGACGTCGCCGCCGCGACCGCGCTGTCGTTCCGCCTTGCGCGCTCCTTCGACGAGGCGGCGAGCGATCGCGGCGAGGCTGCCTTTGCCCGCGCCATGACGCCGGTGGTCAAATACTGGGTCTGCAAGATCGCGCCGCAGCTGCTGTACGAGGCCATGGAGTGCCTCGGCGGCAACGGTTACGTGGAGGAAGCGCCGCTCGCCCGTTATTATCGCGAGGCTCCGGTCAACGCGATCTGGGAAGGCTCGGGCAATGTGATGGCGCTGGACGTGCTGCGCGTGCTCGGCCGCGCGCCCGGCCTGTTCGAGGAGGTTCTGGCCGGCATCGACCGCGACCTCGGCGCAGGCGGTCGGGGCACTATAGGTGTGCTCAAGGCGGCCATGCAGGTCGCTTCGACCGACCAAGGTTCGGCGCGCCTGCTGACCGAACAGCTGGCGCTGTCGGCGGCGGCGGCGGAGTTGCGCAGGCTCGGGGCAGGGCGCATTGCCGACGCCTTCGTCGAAACAAGGCTCGGCGGTCAATGGCGCACCACTTACGGCATGCTCGATTCGCGCCATGACGCCCGCATGATCATCGACACGCTCTATCCGCCCCTGACCTGAACAGGCCTGACCCGCGATCCGTCGCCGGCCTGTGGATGGCCGTTAACCTTAACAAATGGTTTCCATTGCGGGGAGCCTTCGCAGAGCCCACTCTGACGACCGGAGTAGGGAAGCGTTAACCATGAGCATCCCGTGCTCCGCCAGGCAGGAAGCGCATGCGGCACGTGTTGACATCATTTCTGGCCTTGCACTGGGCGGTCGTGTTCGCCCTGCTGGCCTATATCTGCATGGATGGGAATCGCGGCATCGCGTCGGCGCTCGGCGTGCTTGGCGTATCCGTGCAAAGCAGCCGCTTCCCGGGGCTCGAACACCCCGTCGTCGTGGCGCCGCTTTCGGTCGCGCTGCTGACTGTGGCGCTGCTGTTCTGCTGGGCTTTCGTCGAAACGGTGCTCAACATCGCGACAAGGCCGGATGCCGGCGACGCAGTGGTGCGGATCGCCTTCATTTCAGCCTCGTTCCTGCTTTCGGTCATCCTGATCGGCGGCGCCGCGCAAGGCATCAACGGGCTGTTCATGGTGGTCGCCATCCAGATGACGGCGCTGCTCGCCTCCTATGTAGCGGTGCTCGCCGAGCGGCGTTCGACGCTTGCCTCGATGACCTTGCATGAGGCCGACGCCCGCCTGACCGCCCATCGCATGGCGACGGGCGCGGCGCACAGCTCGCTGCTTTCCCGCATCTCCAGCCGGCCGGAAACCAGACCCGGAGGTCGCCGCTGATGCGCGCCTTGTTCGTATTCTGGGCGGCGCCGCTGGTCCTGTTCTGGGGCTGGTTCTTCCTGTCGCTCAACGACATGAATTTCGGCTATGTGATGCTCAGCCGCCAGCTGCACGACCTGGTCTTCCAGCTCTACGGCCAGATGCTCGGTATCGATCCGGCGATCATCCCGGGCATGGTGGCGCGGGCCTGCGTTTTCGACAGTTTTCTGCTTGCCGGACTGGTGGCGTTTCGCCGCCGGCGCCAGATCGCCGAATGGGTCAGGCGGCGCCGGGAAGGTCCGGTCAATCCAGACCGGCTCGGCCGAGCGACTGAAGTCGGTCCAGGGCTCCCTGCAGAATAAAGGCCGCCGCCGCCGAATCGATCTTGCCGGCGCGCTTCTTGCGCGAGAAATCCATCTCGATCAGCGTCCGTTCGGCTGCGACCGTCGACAGCCGCTCGTCCCACAGCACGAAGGGCAGGTCGGACAAAACAGCCATGTTGCGCGCAAAGGCGCGGGACTTTTGCGCGCGCGGGCCCTCTGACCCGTCCATGTTGACGGGAAGGCCGAGCACGATCGCGCCGACATTGTCCTTCTCGAGCTGAGCCAGCAACTGGGCGGCATCAGCTGAAAACTTCTTGCGCAGGATGACCGGGCGCGGATGAGCAAAGGACAGGCCACGGTCCGACACCGCGACCCCGATCGTCTTGTCGCCGAGATCGAGGCCGGCGAGCGTGCGGCCGCCGGCGAGCCGTGCCGGCAATTCCTCAATGCTGATGATGCTCAACAGCCCACCCCGGTCTTTCCCTGCGCGGCTTTTTGACGGGCCGCTGGACTTTCAATTTGCCGTCGGCGTTCTATCCTTTGATAACGGGAAAATCGAGGAACGCATTCATGAAACTGACCTGGTACGGCCATTCGGCATTCCGCATCGAGACAAAGGACGCCAACATCCTCATCGACCCCTATCTGGTCGGCAATCCGTCCTGGACGGGCGGCTGGGAAGGGCCCGCGGAAGGGGTGACGCATGTTCTCTTGACCCATGGCCACAACGACCATGTCAACGGCGCGATCGAAGTGCTGAAGAAAAGCGGCGCCATGCTGGCCGCCAATTTCGAGATCTGCATGTATCTGGTCGGCCAGGGCGTCAGCGACAAGAAGATCAATCCCGGCAATATCGGCGGCACCGTCGATTGCGGCCCCTTCACCGTCACCTTCGTCCAGGCGCTGCATTCTTCCTCGTTCGGCGGCCAGGACGGCACCAACACCTATCTCGGCAACCCGGGCGGGCTCGTGCTGCATTTCCCTCAGGACAACACGCTCTACCACATGGGCGACACCGACATCTTCTCCGATATGGGGCTGATCAACGAATTGCATGAGCCGAAGATCGGCATCGTGCCCATCGGCGACCGCTTCACCATGGGCGGCGCGGTGGCAGCCCTTGCCTGCCGTCGCTTTTTCAGCTTCGATACGGTCGTTCCCTGCCATTTCGGCACGTTCCCGATCATCGACCAGACCGCCGACAAATTCGTGGCCGGGATGGAAGGATCAGGGGTCAAGGTGGCGCTGCCCGAGATCGGCAGAGCAATTACGATCTAGGTCGTTGCATCAGGATACTGGAATAAAATCATGGCCTTGAGGCGGACTCTTTGTGTTTCGATGCTGGTCGCGGCGACGCCCGCGCCGGCGGCGGACGATTTTATCGAGGGCGTCTACCTGCAATCGGAGGAGCTCTGCGCGCAGGCCAAGAAGGACACGCTGCAGACCGTGATCGACACCGGCAACATCGTATTGTCGGCCGATGGTTTGCAAGGGGTCGAATACAATTGCGAGTTCCTTCAGATCAGCAAGGCACACGGCGCGACAAGCTGGGCGGTAACAGCGATCTGCCAGGAACCGGGCTATGTCTTCCCGGATGTGCTTTCGGTCACCCAGTTGAGTCCAAAGCAGATCGATCTCGTCTCGGTCCGGCCGGCGGATAGCGAGCAAGCCGGCAACAGCGGCAGCTACTATCACTGCGAAGGCGTGGCACTGCCTCAGTAAGCGCCGAGCGGGCGACCGCGTGCTGATCGGTCCGGCACATGATCGATGTTGCGCCGCAAGCGTCGCGCCGCTATAGCCCGCACTGGTTTTCCCGAGGCGATAGACATGTCCGTTGATCTTCTGACCGTGAAGCGCGTCGCGCACCTTGCCCGTATTGCGGTGAGCGAGGAGGATGCCGAACGCATGACCGGCGAACTGAACGCCATTCTAGGCTTCGTCGAGCAACTGAACGAGGTCGACGTCTCGGGCGTCGAGCCGATGACCTCGGTGACGCCGATGGAGATGAAGAAGCGGGAGGACGTCGTCACCGACGGCAGCAAGGCAGCCGACATCGTCGCCAACGCGCCGGCGACCGAAGAAAACTTCTTCCTCGTCCCCAAGGTCGTGGAGTAAGGCGTGGCTGTCGAGATCGCCGTCGAGACACCCTTGCAGGACGACGTGCGCGCGCTGGTCGCGGAGCTCAATGCCACGCTGCTTGAACTGACGCCGCCGGAGCATTGCTACCACCTGACCGTCGAGCAGATGGCCGGCAAGGACACGACCGTGTTCATCGCCCGCGACGGCGGCCTTGCCGTCGGCTGCGGCGCGCTGAAGCGCCATGACAACGCGACCGGCGAGGTCAAGCGCATGTACACGCGGCCCTCGCATCGCGGCCAGAAGATCGGCGCGCAAATCGTCGCGCGGGTCGAGTCGCTGGCGCGGCAGGAAGGGCTGAAACGACTGGTTCTCGAAACCGGCGACCGCCACCCCGCCGCCTGGACCGTCTATGAGCGCGCCGGTTTCTCGCGTTGCGGCCCGGTGCTGGATTATCCCGACTCCGAATGGTCGGTGTTTTACGAAAAGAGTCTTGCCTGATGAGCGACCTCACACATCTCACCATTTCCGAGGCCCGCGCCAAGCTGCGTGGCAAGGAAATTAGCGCGGCCGAGATCACGGAAGCCTATCTCTCAGCGATCGAGCGCGCCAACTCGGTGCTCAATGCCTATGTCGCGGTGACCGGCGACAAGGCGCGCGACATGGCCAAGGCCTCCGACGCCAAGCTTGCCAAAGGCGAGGGCGGCGCTCTGGAAGGCATTCCGCTCGGCATCAAGGACCTGTTCGCAACCGAAGGCATCCATACCCAAGCCTGCAGCCATGTGCTGGACGGTTTCCAGCCGCGCTACGAATCGACCGTCACCGGCAATCTCTGGGCCGACGGCGCCGTCATGCTCGGCAAGCTCAACATGGACGAGTTCGCCATGGGCTCCTCCAACGAGACCTCCTATTACGGCCCGGTCATCAACCCGTGGCGGCGCTCGCGCCTCGACACGGTGGTGATGCCGACGACGCATCAGGGCGACGGCGGCTTCGTCTCGTCCGGTGGCGCGAAGACGGCGCGCACGCTGGACAATGCGCAGTTGGTGCCGGGCGGCTCCTCCGGCGGATCGGCTTCGGCCGTTGCCGCCTTCCTCTGCGCCGGCGCCACCGCGACGGACACCGGCGGCTCGATCCGCCAGCCCGCCGCCTTCACCGGTACGGTCGGCATCAAGCCGACCTATGGCCGCTGCTCGCGCTGGGGCGTGGTCGCCTTCGCTTCCTCGCTCGACCAGGCCGGTCCGATCGCGCGCGACGTGCGCGACGCCGCCATCCTGTTGAAGTCGATGGCCTCCTCCGACCCGAAGGACACGACTTCGGTCGACCGGCCGGTGCCGGATTACGAAGCGGTGATCGGCAAGCCGATCAAGGGCATGAAGGTCGGCATTCCGAAGGAATACCGTGTCGAGGGCATGCCTGAGGACATCGAGGCACTGTGGCAAAAGGGCATTGCCTGGCTGAAGGAAGCCGGCGCCGAGATCGTCGACATCTCGCTGCCGCACACCAAATACGCGCTGCCGGCCTACTATATCGTGGCGCCAGCCGAAGCCTCGTCCAACCTGGCGCGCTATGACGGCGTGCGCTACGGGTTGCGCGTGCCCGGCAAGGACATCGTCGACATGTATGAGAAGACGCGCGCCGCCGGCTTCGGCCGCGAGGTCAAGCGCCGCATCATGATCGGCACCTATGTGCTGTCGGCAGGCTATTACGACGCCTATTACCTGCAGGCGCAGAAGGTGCGTACGCTGATCAAGCGCGATTTCGAGAACGTCTTTGCCGCCGGTGTCGACGTCATCCTGACTCCGGCAACGCCTTCGGCCGCCTTTGGCGTTGCGGACGAGGACATGAACGCCGATCCCGTGAAAATGTACCTCAACGACATCTTCACCGTGACAGTGAACATGGCCGGGCTGCCAGGCATCTCGGTGCCCGCCGGCCTCGACGGCAAGGGGTTGCCGCTCGGCCTGCAGCTCATCGGCCGGCCGTTCGACGAGGAGACGCTGTTCCAGACTGCCCATGTCATCGAACAGGCGGCGGGCAAATTTCAGCCGGAAAAGTGGTGGTAGCGTCGTCCCTCATCTGACCAGAGGATCTTGGAACGGGTGAGGGATGTTCTACTATCTTTCCAAGATCCTCTGGTTCTTCATCCAGCCGCTCAACCTGGCGATTTTCCTGCTGCTGGCCGGACTGGTGGCGGCGCTTTTCGGTCGTCGGCGGCTCGCTGCCACCGGCAGCGTGCTGGCCTTTCTGATCCTTGCGCTATCTGCTTGGACCTCGCTGGGCGCGATGATGCTCAATCCGCTGGAAGAGCGCTTCCCCAAGCCGCCGCTGCCGGAGAGGGTCGACGGCATCGTTGTCCTTGGCGGCGGCTTCGAGGGCGCCATCAACCTTGCGCGCGGCGGCTATGAGCTGAACAGCGGCGGCGACCGCATGGTGGAGACGGCGATCCTCGCCAGGCGCTTCCCGCAGGCGAAAGTGGTCGTCTCCGGCGGCAATGGCGAGCTTTTCCTTGACGGCGAGGGCGATGCCGACACCGCGCCGCGCCTGCTCGGCGCGCTCGGTGTTGCGCCTGAGCGCCTGCTCCTCGAGAACAAGTCGCGCAACACCTATGAGAATGCCGTCTTCTCCCGCCGGTTGGTCGAACCGAAGCCGGGCGAGATCTGGCTGCTGGTGACCTCGGCCTTCCATATGCCGCGCGCCAAGGCGCTGTTCGACAAGGCAGGTTTTCCGACGCTTCCCTGGCCGGTCGACTACCGCACCTCGGGCAAGGAGGGGATCGGTCTGTTCCGCGATAACCCGGCCGATTCGTTGCAGGCGACTACGACGGCAATCCGCGAATGGATCGGGCTTTTCGCCTACTGGCTGTCTGGCCGGATCGATGAGCCTTTCCCGGCGCCGGGCGGCTGACCGAGCACCGCCTGGCGCGCGGCCGAGAAGAATTGGCGGCGCACCAGCACAGCCAGCAGCACGAGCGTCGAGATCACGAAGACGACCGGGTCGACGAACCAGCCGAGATAGCCGATCGAGAAAAAGACGGCTCGCAGGCCGGAGTTGAAGTGCTTTCCGGCAAGCACGTTCATGCGCGTCGCGCGCCAGACTGCGGTTTCGCTGATCGGGTTACGCGAGGCCGCTCCATGCGGGATCGGCACGGCCCCGATCAGGATCGAGCAGTAGTTGAACAGCCGGTAGGCCCAGCCGAACTTGAAGAAGGCGAAGGCGAGGATCAGCACCAGGCCGAACACCTTGGTCTGGAAGGCTTCGCGCGACGAAGCCGCGCCGAACGGCAGGTCGGCCAGCACCTGGAGCACGCGGTCGGATGCGCCAAGCAAGGCAAAGCAGCCGCCGAGCGCGATCAGCGAGCTCGAGGCAAAGAAGGCGGTGCCTTGCTGCAGGCCGGTCATGATGGCGGTGTCGACGATGCGCACTTCGCGCTCCGCCATGTTGCGCATCCAGGCCTCGCGCTGGGCGTTCATCGCCGTCGTCAACGACACGCGGCTGACGAGCCTGCCGTCCGAGGCCAGAGTGTGCAGCACCCAGACAGCCAGGAAGAAGGCCAGCGTCGCCAGATCGGCGGCCGAAAGATGGATGGAATCGCCCATGCATTCTTCTACCACAGGCCGAGCCGACCCTTCGATGGCGCATACAAGCACCTGGCGATGTCGCTGCCGGAGCAAACAAGGTCGGCAGACGCCGCGCCGTGACACGCAAAACAGCGGAAACATCACGGGAATTCCTATATGTAATTTTTGAGCGGCCCCCAGGAGACAACGGCGCGTGTTCCTTTCGGTTTTCGACCTGTTCAAGATCGGCATCGGCCCATCGAGCTCGCATACGATGGGGCCGATGACGGCCGCGCGCCGCTTCCTCGACGAAATCCTGGCCGGCGACTGGCCGCGTCCGGCCGGAGTCAAGGTCGATCGCATCGGCGCCAGCCTGCACGGATCGCTCGCCTATACCGGCATCGGCCATGGCTCGGACCGCGCCGTCATCCTCGGCCTTGCCGGCGAGACACCCCAGACGGTCGATCCGGACGAGGCGGACGGCATCGTTGCCCGCATCGGAGCCGACAAGCGGATTTCGCCGCCTGGGCATCCGACCTATCGCTTCGACCCCGCCAAGGACCTGGTGCTCGACCGCAAGACGCCGCTGACCGGCCACGCCAACGGCATGGCCTTCTATGCCTATGACGCATCCGACCGGCTGCTGCTCAAGCGCATCTATTATTCGATCGGCGGCGGCTTCGTCGTCTCCGAGGAAGAATTGCAGCGCATGAAGGCCAAGGGCTCGGTGACGACCGAAGGCAAGAAGGTGCCGTACCCGTTCAAGAACGCCGTCGAGATGCTGGCGATGGCGGCCAAGAGCGGGCTTTCCATCGCCGAGATGAAGCGGGCCAACGAGGAGAAGCACATGTCGCGCGAGGAGCTCGACGCCGGCCTCGACGCGATCTGGAGCGCCATGAAGGGTTGCATCGACCGCGGCCTGTCGCAGGACGGCATCATGCCCGGCGGGCTGAAGGTACGCCGCCGTGCGCGCCAGCTGCACGACAAGCTGCAGGAACAGTGGCAGCAGAACCGGCCCAATCCCTTGCTCGCCAATGACTGGCTGTCGATCTATGCCATGGCGGTCAATGAGGAGAATGCGGCCGGCGGGCGCGTGGTGACTGCCCCGACCAATGGTGCTGCAGGAACGCTGCCGGCGGTGCTGCGCTATTGGTTGCATTTCCATCCCGAAGCCGACCAACCGAGCATCCGCGACTTCCTGCTGACGGCAGCCGCTGTCGGCGGCATCATCAAGTCCAACGCCTCGATCTCGGGCGCCGAGGTCGGCTGCCAGGGCGAGGTGGGCTCGGCCTCGGCGATGGCGGCGGCCGGCCTCTGTGCCGTCATGGGCGGCACGCCGGAGCAGGTCGAGAACGCCGCCGAGATCGCGCTCGAGCATCATCTCGGCATGACCTGCGATCCCGTGGGCGGGCTGGTGCAAGTACCCTGCATTGAGCGCAATGCGCTCGGTGCGGTCAAAGCGGTGACCGCTGCTTCGCTCGCCATCAAGGGCGACGGCACGCATTTCGTGCCACTGGATGCCGCGATCGAGACCATGCGCCAGACCGGTCTCGATATGAACGAGAAATACAAGGAAACCAGCCTCGGTGGGCTGGCGGTCAATGTGGTCGAGTGCTGAAGACGTTACGCTTTCCAGCTCTTTCATTTCTTGCCTAATGATACCAATTTGTAGTACTAAGATGTGATGAAGCGAAAGCATCAGGCAACGCTCGCGCAGATTTTCTCGCGGCCGGTAAGCGGCACAATTCGATGGTCGGATATCGAGGCATTATTCATGGCCTTGGGTGCCGAAGTCAGCGAACGCGAAGGATCGCGCGTCGGCGTGTTTCTGTTCGGTGAGGTCCGGGTTTTCCATCGGCCTCATCCGACACCGGACACCGACAAAGGCGCGGTTGCCAGCATTAGGAAGTGGCTAGAAAGCCATGGAGTGAGACCATGAAGAACATCATTGAGATCGACGGCCACAAGGCGTCGGTGTCGTTCGACCCTGAACTCGGAATGCTGAGGGGCGAATTCCTGGGACTGACCGGGGGCGCGGATTTTTACGCCGCGAATGTCGAACAACTCTACGCCGAGGGCACAACATCGTTGAAAGTTTTCCTCGACATGTGCCGAGAGAGGGGCATCAAACCTTTTCGAGAATTTTCGGGCCGCTTCAACGTTCGACTTGATCCGGCTACTCACGAAGCCGCCGTTATCGCTGCGGCCGCCGAGAACAAGAGCCTCAACGAGTGGGTTGCCGAAGCAATCGAAACGGCCGCTCTGGCATCATAACCGAGCGGGTATCGGCCTGTGCATAACGTCGCTCGGCGTTGAACGGCTCCGGGGCAGTCGCTAGATTGCGGGCATGTCTCTCAATCTCATCAAGCTCTGTGTCGGCTGCGACAGCGTCGAGGACCTGGAAGAGTGGATTGCCTTCCGTCTCGATGAGCGGCGGCGCGCCGGGGAGCCGGCCGAGCATTGGCACACCACGCGCATGGTGCCGACGCGCGGCGGGGAGATCATCGATGGCGGCTCGCTCTATTGGGTGATCAAGGGCAACGTCCAGTGCCGGCAATTGATCACCGAGATCCGGCCTTTCACCGACGGCGAAGGCATAGGCCGCTGCCATCTGGTGCTTGATCCCGAAGTGGTGCGCACCGACTGGCAGCCGCGCCGCGCCTTCCAGGGCTGGCGCTATCTCAAGCCTTCCGACGCCCCGGCCGATCTCGGCAAGGGCAAGGCGGCACTCGCCGAAATGCCGCCGAAACTGCGGCTGGAACTCGCCGAACTGGGGCTGCTTTAATCCAGGTCAAACCAATCGTTGCGTCGCTGGCCCTTCGGCTGGTTCGGTGTGGGGCTTGCAAGAGCTGCACCTGCGCCACATCTTGATTTCCATGCACAATCATTTGCGTGGCGGTGCGAACCGATGGGCGTGATCATCGCATTGGCGGCTTTGCTTCTGGTGCTTTTTGGCGTGGCGACAGTTTTCGTGCGCGCCGACCCAGCCAGGATGGCGGACAATCTCAGAACGCTTGGGCCCGCGCTGCTGGGCCTGACCGGCGCGACGATGCTCGTGGTCGGTCGCAGCGGCATCGGCGGCCTGCTGATGGTCGCGGCGGCAGGCTGGTATGCCTGGATGCGGGCGAGACGACCGCCGGCAAAAGCTGTCGCGGCCAAGCGTTCGACGGTGCGCACCGCGGCCCTCGAAATGGACCTCGACCACGACAGCGGCAAGCTCGAAGGCCTCGTCCTGGCCGGCCACTATGAAGGTAAAATGTTGGGCGCCATGGGGATCGCGGACCTGCAGCAACTTTATGTCGAGTTGCGGCCGGATCCGGAGAGCCGCCAGCTTCTAGAGACGTATCTTGACGGCCGTTTTCCCGTCTGGCGCAAGGACGCGCAGCCGGACAGTGGCGAAGGGCTGGGTGTTGCGCCAGGTGCGGGCGCCATGACTAAGGAGGAGGCCTACAAGATCCTTGGTCTTGAAGCGGGGGCTGCCGCGGCGGATATCCGCAAGGCGCACCGCCGCCTGATGCAGCGCCTGAACGCCGATGTCGGCGGCACGTCTGTCCTGGCGGCGCGAATCAATGAAGCCAAGGACGTCTTGCTCTCCAATCACGATTAGTCTCCTTCGACGCAGAACTTACCGGGGAGCTTCAAACGCCGCTTACTGCTGGACGGCGTAGCACGAGATTTTCTTTCGCTTCAGGGCATCGCAGGCCTTCCAGGCGGCGTCTTTCGAACCGAAGCCGCCGAAGCGGGCGCGGTAGTAGGTGACGCCGTCCTTGTCGAACGCGACCGTGAAGCCCGAAGCGTCGGCCAGCGCTTTCGGCGCCTGCTTGGTTGTCTTGTCGAGGAGGGCCTGAGCTCCAGACTGTGTGGGCGAGGACGCGACCTGCACCACCCATCCCGACGGCACCGAAGACGTCCTGACCGGATCGACGGCCGGCGCGGCCGCTGGAGCCGGCTCGGCGTAAGCGGCGACTGTCTGGGACGTGGCTTCGATCTGAGACGCGGTTTCCTGGGGCGCAGGCGCCGGAGCCATGGCTGCCACGGCAACCGTCTTCACCTTCCTGACCTGGATCACCGGCTTGGTCTCCTCGGCGACCGAGGTACTGTCGTCAGCCGCATTGTCGTCGGCCGACGCGACTTCGGTGTCGTCGACAGCCGGCTTTTCGTCCGGTGTCGGCGCGTCATGCTTCGGCAGGAAGACCTTTGCCAGTGTCTTGATCGGGTTGTCGCCGCCCGCCTTGGCGATCAGATTGCCGCCGCCGCGGGTCGAGGCGCGCGGCAGATAGGTGTTGATCAGCGAGGCCATCTGGTTGTCGCGGCTGCGGCCGGAAGCGCCGCCCATCACCACGGCGACAAGGCGTCGGTCGCCATCGGCGACGGAGGAAACCAGGTTGTAGCCGGAAGCGCGCGTATAGCCGGTCTTGATCCCGTCGACGCCCTTGATGCGGCCGAGCAGTCGGTTGTGGCCGTTGATACGCTGGCGGCCGTAGAGGAACGAGCGCTGCGAGAAATAGCCGTAATATTGCGGGTAGTGCTCACGGAGCGCGATGCCGAGCATCGCCATGTCATGCGCCGTGGTGAACTGGCCGGGATCGGGCAGGCCGTTGGCGTTGCGGAAGACGGTGCCGTTCATGCCGAGCTGGCGCGCCTTGGCCGTCATCATGCGGGCGAAATTGTCTTCGCTGCCACCCAAGAGCTCGCCCAGCGCGGTCGCCGAATCGTTGGCCGACTTGGTCACCATCGACAGGATTGCCGTCTCGACCGGCACCGAGCCGCCGGCGCGCACGCCGAGCTTGGTCGGCGGCTCGGACGCGGCATGGGCCGAATACGGCACCGGCGTGTTCTTGCTGATCCTGCCCTTCGCCAGCGCCTCGAAGGTGAGGTAGAGCGTCATCATCTTGGTGAGCGAAGCCGGATAGCGCCGGCCGTTGGCGTCGGCCGAATAGAGCACCTTGCCGGTCTTGGCGTCGACGACGATGGCCGCGGACTTCGCGGCAAGGGCCGAGGCGACATCGGCGGCGACAATCGTCACCGCGAGAGCGGCGACCATGATTGCCTTGATGGAGAATGGAGATTTGGAGACGAAGCCCGACAACGCCTGACGCACCGTTATTTACCCTGAATTTTTGTTGCCCCGGAGGCGGCAGAGGGAGTGCCTGCCTCGCTTTCGGCCAAGCTATCGCGGCCAGCGTTACCAATCCGTTTATGGTAACCGCGGCGTTCACCATTTTCTGGCGATTTGAGCCTCTATTTATTCGAATTTTAGCCGTTGCTGCCGCTCGGGCCCCTTGCCGTCCAAGGGAATCTTGACTTTTTGTGCGGTGCACAATATGTTCCAGTGCATTGCACAAGGGCGCCCGGGGCTAATGGGCGTTTCAACCAAGGGAAGAATGAAATGACCCAGACCTATGAGGACTTCACGAAATACGGCAAGGAGTTTGCCGACACCGGGCTGAAGAGCTTTGCCTCGCTCACCAAGGGCGCGCAGGCGATCGCCACCGAAGCCGGCGAATACACCAAGAAGAGCTTCGAGGCCGGCAGCGCCGCCGTCGAGAAGCTGTTCGCGGCCAAGTCGATCGAGAAGGCCATCGAGATCCAGACCGACTACGCCAAGCAGAGCTACGAGAGCTTCGTGGCCGAGGCCAGCAAGATCGGCAATCTCTATGCCGAGCTCGCCAAGGAAGCCTACAAGCCGTTCGAATCGGTCGTCGCCAAGGCGAAGTAATCCCGCCCGATCATATCGGACACGGCCAGCCGGCCTGCCAAAAGGACCCGGTCGCGGAAGCGCGGCCGGGTTTTTTCGTGCGCGGCTGCAACCGCCTGAGCCCTGCCGCATTCACGATTAAGAAAATCGCTGAAGTTTGCCCACCTAGCCATATTGTCAGCTAAACAGAAGGGCTTAAAATCGTCCATCGAAGACCTACATGTTGAACTCGCATGAGGATTCGAAAAGGCAGGACTACGTGACGATCGGTTTGACTGCCACGGCAGGCGTGGTGCGAATGCAAAGTGACGGCGACCGCAACGATCCCGGTCGCGGCACGGCGGTCATCACGCGCACCAAAACCAAGACCAAGAAGCCCAGCCTCTATAGGGTCCTCATCCTCAACGACGACTACACTCCCATGGAGTTCGTGGTCCACGTCCTGGAGCGTTTTTTCCAGAAGGACCGCGAGGCCGCCACACGCATCATGCTGCATGTTCACAATCATGGAGTGGGCGAGTGCGGGGTCTACACATTCGAGGTGGCCGAGACCAAAGTGTCTCAGGTCATGGATTTCGCCCGACAGAATCAGCATCCGCTGCAATGCGTGATGGAGAAGAAGTGAGGTAACATGCCGGCTTTCTCCCAAGGCCTGGAAAAGGCGCTACATCAGGCGCTGACATTCGCCAACGAGCGGCATCATGAATATGCGACGCTCGAACACCTGCTGCTCGCCCTCATCGACGACACCGAGGCGGCCGCCGTCATGCGCGCCTGCAACGTCGATCTCGACGAGCTGAAGCACACCGTTCTCACCTATATCGACACCGAGCTCGACAACCTCGTCACCGGTTACGACGAGGATTCCAAGCCGACCGCCGGGTTCCAGCGCGTCATCCAGCGCGCCGTCATCCACGTGCAGTCGTCCGGCCGCGAGGAAGTGTCCGGCGCCAACGTGCTCGTCGCCATCTTCGCCGAGCGCGAGAGCCACGCCGCCTATTTCCTGCAGGAACAGCAGATGACCCGCTACGATGCGGTCAACTACATCTCGCACGGCATCGCCAAGCGCCCCGGCGCCTCGGAGTCGCGCACGCCGCGCGGCGCCGAGGACGAGCAGGGCGGCCAGAACGGCGCCGAGCCGCAGGAGGACGGCGGCAAGAAGAAGCCGCAGGACGCGCTGACGGCCTACTGCATCAACCTCAACAACAAGGCCAGGGCCGGCAAGATCGATCCGCTGATCGGCCGCGAGAGCGAGATCAACCGCACCATCCAGGTGCTGTGCCGCCGCTCCAAGAACAATCCGCTCTATGTCGGCGACCCCGGCGTCGGCAAGACAGCGATCGCAGAGGGCCTTGCCAAGCGCATCGTCGAGGGCGACGTGCCCGAGGTGCTGCAGGACGCCACCATCTTCGCGCTCGACATGGGCACGCTGCTGGCCGGCACCCGCTATCGCGGCGACTTCGAGGAGCGGCTGAAGCAGGTCGTCAAGGAGCTCGAGGACTATCCCGGCGCGGTGCTGTTCATCGACGAGATCCACACCGTGATCGGGGCAGGGGCCACGTCAGGCGGCGCCATGGATGCCTCGAACCTCTTGAAGCCGGCGCTGTCGTCGGGCGCCATCCGCTGCATCGGCTCGACCACCTACAAGGAGTTCCGCCAGTTCTTCGAGAAGGACCGCGCGCTGGTGCGGCGCTTCCAGAAGATCGACGTCAACGAGCCGACCATCGAGGACGCCATCGAGATCATGAAGGGCCTGAAGCCCTATTTCGAGGAGTTCCACAAGGTCCGCTACACATCTGAGGCGATCAAGGCTTCGGTCGAGCTTTCGGCGCGCTACATCAATGACCGCAAGCTGCCCGACAAGGCGATCGACGTCATCGACGAGACCGGCGCCTCGCAGATGCTGGTGCCGGAGGCCAAGCGCAAGAAGACGATCGGCATCAAGGAGATCGAGGCGACGATCGCCACCATGGCGCGCATTCCGCCGAAGACGGTTTCGGCCGACGACGAGAAGGTGCTGCAGGGCCTCGATGTCGAGTTGAAGCGCGTCGTCTACGGCCAGGACACCGCGATCACCGCGCTGACCTCGGCGATCAAGCTGGCACGCGCCGGCCTGCGCGAACCGGAGAAGCCGATCGGCTCCTACCTGTTCTCAGGGCCAACCGGCGTCGGCAAGACCGAAGTGGCCAAGCAGCTCGCCGCCTCGCTCGGCGTCGAGCTGATCCGCTTCGATATGTCGGAATACATGGAACGCCACACCGTCTCGCGGCTGATCGGCGCGCCTCCCGGCTATGTCGGCTTCGACCAGGGCGGCCTGTTGACCGACGGCGTCGACCAGCACCCGCATTGCGTGCTCTTGCTCGACGAGGTCGAGAAGGCGCATCCGGACCTGTTCAACATCCTGTTGCAGGTCATGGATCACGGCAAGCTGACCGACCATAACGGCAAGCAGATCGACTTCCGCAACGTCATCCTGATCATGACGACCAATGCGGGCGCGTCGGACGCTCAGCGCGCGGCGATCGGCTTCGGCTCGACCAAGCGCGAGGGCGACGACGTCGAGGCGATCAACCGGCTGTTCACGCCGGAGTTCCGCAACCGTCTCGACGCGATCATCCCGTTCGGCTCGCTGCCGGTGCCGGTGATCCATCAGGTGGTGCAGAAGTTCGTCATGCAGCTGGAGGCCCAGCTCTCCGAGCGCGGCGTCACCTTCGACCTGTCGCCGGATGCGATCGCCTGGCTGGCCGACAAGGGCTATGACGAGCGCATGGGCGCGCGTCCGCTCGGCCGTGTCATCCAGGAGCACATCAAGAAGCCGCTGGCCGACGAGGTGCTGTTCGGCAAGCTGAAGAAGGGCGGCACGGTGCGCGTCACCGTGGAGAAGAAGGAGACCGGCGAGACCGGCCTGAAGCTCGAGTCGCTCGCCGACGAAGCCCCGGTGAAGCCGAAGAAGGAAGAGCCGGAGGATTCGCCTAAGCCCAGAAAGGCCGCGGCGAAAAAGTCTGCCGCCAAGAAGGCGGTGGCGCAGAAGCCGGAGCCGAAGGGCAAGGACGGCGGCAAGCGCAGCCTGGTGCCGCAACTGCCCCGCAAGGGCTGATCGGCCTGAAGATCAAAAAAGCCCCGGCAACGGGGCTTTTTTCGTTGGGAGAAAACTGGCGCATGGAAGCCGGACAAATCATCATCCTCAACGGTGCGCCGCGATCCGGTAAGTCGAGCATTGCCGCCGCCGTTCAGGAGATGTTCGACGGCGTCTGGATCAATCTCGGCGTCGACGCCTGCGTGCAGATCACGCCGCCACGACTGCGTCCGGGTATCGGCTTGCGCCCAGGCGGAGAACGCCCGGACCTGGAGGCCTTTGTGCCACGCCTCTACGCTGCGCTTTATGACTCCATCGCAGCACACAGCCGGCTGGGATTGAATGTCGTCGCCGATGTCGGTCACCACGATGCGTATTCGAGGCCGCTCGGCATCCTTCGCGATTGCGCCCGGCGCCTAGCCGGCCTGCCGGTCCTGTTTGTCGGGGTCCGCTGCCCGGTTGACGTGATCATGCAAAGGCGTGCCGCGAGTGGAGCGGACGGAGCGTATGTGACCGGCTCCGTCGACGATCCAGTGCCGTTGCCCGTCGGTCTTTGGCAGGAAGAGGTGCATAGGCCGGGCGTTTACGATTTCGAGGTCGATACATCGCGGCAAAATCCCACCGAGTGCGCCATGGCAATCCGGCAACGGCTCGATGCCGGACCGGAACCGCTGGCCTTTCGGAGGCTGGCGTGAATGCGAGCCGCCTGAGCCTCACCGGTCAAGTTCCGTAAAGCGCGCCGCGATCTTTCAGATTCGCTCCGTGCGCTTTAGGTTCTTGATTTTAAGTATGTCTTTGTCCCGAAACCGGTCCCACTTTCGGGAGACATGCTGCCGCGCAAGTCTTGCCGGTGAAGTCCAAATCGCTTGTCGCTGGAGTCAAGCAATCCCTTCCGGCGCGAAGCGGCTCAGGAAATATCCGCATGCCTTCCAGATCGCGACTGACAGAAACGCGCCTGCGTAGCCGTCCAGGGCGTAGTGCCAGCCAAGCGCGACCGAACCGATCATGATTATGCCGGCGAATGCCCACATCAGCATGCCGGCCAGCCGGGAGCGGCGCATTGCGTAGAGGGCGAAAAGCACCGCCATCGCCACGTGCATGGAAGGGAAGGCGGATATTCCGATACTGCCGCTGGTCGCGCCGGTATAGCCGCTCCACAGCATGTCCTGGGTGCTGAGCGCCCAGATCGGATAGATGCGATCGGCGGCGGCGAGTGCTTGCATGAGCGGACGAAAGTCAGTGCCGAGACCCAGCCGCTCAAAATAGCACGGCCCGGCCGACGACAACCCCATCGCCAGGAAAAAGCCGCCAAAGGTCCACACCAGCATGAAGCTCATCAGGAACTGGTGACGCAGCTTCGTATCGCTGCGTGTAATGCAAGCGGTGAAAACCGTGGCGATGAGTGCGATGAACCAGAAATTGTAGGCGAAATTGAGCAGCCTCAACGCGAGTGGCGATTGCACGACGAACCACAGCCACTCGTGCGGCGCCCGGCCGAAATGCAGGACCCGATCGGCGTGAGCCAGCGCCTTGTCCCATGCGAACGGGGAAAGAATTGCGATGGCTCCCTTCAGCACGCCGACGGCGGATATGAAGGCGATGCTGGAGGCCAGGCCGTTCAGGCTGTTGGCAGTGCGTTCGGCATCGCCGAAGAAGCTGCCCAGCGATTTCAGGAAGGCGCCGAGCGGTTCGGTGTCTCGCTTGATCAGTGCCAGGTTGAAAAAGCTTCCGAGAGCGAAGACGCAGCCGCAGATCCAGAAAGCGATAAAAAGATACTGGCCGTATTCCTTCAATACGCCGAAATCCGGCATGTTTGCGGTGTGGATGCCGACCGCGGTTGCCAGAAGCAAGGCCGCGACGGCCATGGCGTGCAGCAGCCGGTGCCGTTGAAAGGCGTCCGCCAGCGCGATCAGAAAAGCGCGTCCGACGGCTGTCCTCGTCAGGGACGACGTCGCAACCGAATTTTCCATAGCTTTGAAACCCGATAGCTCGCTACCGCTCAACGTCTTACCGCGAGATGGTTCGATATTCCCTAACCAAGCGATTCGAGTGCAAACGATCGCACCCGGCCCGGTACGCAATCGGCTCGGCTCCAAAATTTACCTTCTGGAAGGTCGAGCTGCGCGGAGGCTTTCGCAAACCAGATCGGGCTTGTCAGCTCGAGGCTATCGGTCCGCCTCTCATGTCGACGGACTTGCGAGTTTCAATTTCCAAGCGCCGCCCGGATCTTGCCGGCGTTCTCGGCCAGCACCTCTGGCTTCTCCATCTGCCCGGAATGCGGCTTGAGCGGCACACCCTCGAAGCGCGGGATGACGTGGACATGGAGGTGGTAGACGGTCTGCCCGGATGCCGGCTCGTTGAACTGCAGGATGGTGACGCCGTCGGCGTTGAAGGCCTTTTTCACCGCCACCGCCACTTTCTGCACCACGGCAAAGAGCGGGGCGAACGTTGCCGGATCGGCATCGAGGATGTTGCGCGACGGCGCCTTCGGCACCACGAGCGTATGGCCGACCCCTTGCGGCATCACGTCGATGAAGGCAACGACCGCGTCGTCCTCATAGATGCGATGCGAGGGGATTTCGCCGCGCAGGATTTTCGCAAAGATGTTGCCGGGATCGTAGGCTTCGGCCATGGCGGGTCCTCCGGATTGTAGCCTGCCACCCGATGTAGCGAAGCCGCTTGTATGCGGCAAGGCAAGTCAGGCAAGATCGACCATGCGGCACTGGAACTCCGCGCGCGACGATTTCGGCCTACTCCTTGAGATCCTTGCGGAACGGCGTGTGCTCTTCGAGATATTCGCCCATCCGCTCGACCTCGTGGCGTTCGCGGCGCAGATAGTCGGCGACGGCGTTGCGCAGGCCCGGATGCGCAATGTAGTGCGCCGAATGCATGGTCACCGGCTGATAGCCGCGCGCCAGCTTGTGCTCGCCTTGCGCGCCGGCCTCCACCACCTTCAGCTTGCGTTCGATCGCGAAGTCGATCGCCTGGTGGTAGCAGACCTCGAAATGCAGGAAGGGGTGATCCTCGATGCAGCCCCAGTTGCGCCCGTAGAGGGCATCGGAGCCGATGAAGTTGATGGCGCCGGCAATGTAGCGGCCGTTCCGCTTGGCCATCACCAGCAGAATATCGTCCGCCATGCGCTCGCCGATCAGCGAGAAGAACTGGCGGTTGAGGTAGGGCCTGCCCCATTTCCGGCCGCCGGTATCCATGTAGAAGGCGAAGAAATCGTCCCAGGCGCGTTCGGTGATGTCCTTGCCGGTCAGCCAGTCGATGCTGATGCCGTCCGCCAGCGCCTCACGCCGCTCCTTCTTCATCGCCTTGCGCTTGCGCGAGGCAAGCGTGGCGAGGAAGTCGTCATAGTTCGAAAAGCCTTCGTTGAAGAAGTGGAACTGCTGGTCGGTGCGGTGCAGGAAGCCGGCTGCCTCCAGCGTCGCGACGTCGGGCTCCGTGGCGAAGGTGACATGGGCGGAAGACACGCCAAGCTTATCGGTCACCAATTTCAGGCCAGCGGCAAGTCCGGCCCTCACTGCGCCTTCGTCCTCACCCTTGCTCACCAGCAGGCGAGGGCCGGTGACCGGCGTGAACGGCACCGAGCATTGCAGCTTGGGATAATAGCGCCCGCCGGCACGCTCGAACGCATCCGACCAGCCATGGTCGAAGACATATTCGCCCTGGCTGTGCGATTTCAGGTAGCAAGGCACGGCGCCGAGCAGCTTGCCTTGCGCATTCTCGAGCCTGAGGTGATGGCCCTGCCAGCCGGTGCGCCGCACGGCGCAGCCGGAATCCTCCAGCGCGCTCAGAAAAGCGAATGAAACGAGCGGGTTGTAGCCGTTTTCTTTGTCGCTGCGCGTGGTCCCGGCGAAGCCGTTCCACTCCTCGCAGGTGAATGCGCCGATACCCGCCGCGACGCGGATCGCATAGTCCGCATTCGCCGTCCGTCCATCATCGTCGTCACCCTGATCCATGCGGCTTATTTAAGCGTCCTCAGGGCTGCTACAAGTCACGTTTCAGGCACCGCCCTCAGAGCATGATGCCGAAAAGTGTGAAGCGGTTCTTGCTTCGCTGACCTTCGGTTCGGGCGACATCATGCTCTCTCTTTAGAGATTGATTTAGAAGCGGATCAGATTTCAGGTCGTTTCGACCTGAAATCATCCGGCACTAGGCGACCTTGACCAGATCGGGCTCAAAACCCTCGAAGGTCATCTGGTCGGCATATTTGAAGGTCAGGTCGACCGCCGGCTGGTCGTGCACCGTCCAGGTGATGACCGGCATCCTGAGCTTCTCGCGCACGAAGCTGACGAACGGGTTGGGCAGGTCGCCAGCGGCGTAGGAGGTGAAGGCAAGGTTGTGCGCCAGCATGGCAAAATGCGCCTCGATGAGCTGGTTGTCCCTGCCGTAGGCGGTCAGCCCGCCGGGGATGCCCGGAGCATCCTTGGCGAAATCGCGGATCAGCCAGTGGTCGAACGACATGATCGCCACCTTGCCCTTGTAGCGCTTGAGCAGCCTGCCGACGCTCGCGACTAGTCCGTTGTCGTGGCCGGCAACGCCTTTCAGCTCTACCACCAGCGGCACCCGGCCGTCGATCAAGTCGAGCGCTTCCTGCAGCGTCGGCACGTGATCCTTGGTGCCGCCCACCTTCAGCGCCGTCAACTCGGCCGCGGTGCGCTGCCAAACAAAACCGTCCTCGCCGGTCAGGCGTTTGAGCTCGCCGTCATGGATGATGACGGGAACGCCATCGGACGAAATATGCAAGTCGCATTCGATCGCATAGCCGCGCTCAGCCGCCGCCGCAAAGGCCGACAGCGTGTTCTCCCAGCGCGTCTTGTTCATGTCGTGAAAGCCGCGGTGCGCGACCGGGCGGGCGATCAGCCAGGAAAGGTCGGTCATGTCAGGCGCGCTCACTCGACTTCGAAGATCGCTTCGATTTCAACCGCGGCGTTGAGCGGCAGCGACGCGGTGCCGACGGCGGAGCGGGCATGCTTGCCGCGTTCGCCGAGCACGGCGACAAGGAAGTCGGAAGCACCGTTGGCGACCAGATGCTGCTCGACGAAATCCGGCGCCGAGGCGACGAAGACCGTGATCTTGACCAGCCGGCGAATCTTCTCGAGATCGCCAAGGGCTGCCTTGGCCTGCGCGAGTATGTTGATGGCGCAGAATTTCGCGCCCTCCCTGCCGGCCGCGGTGTCGATGTCGCGGCCGAGCAGCCCGCTTGCCTGCAGCTTGCCGTCCTTGAGCGGCAGCTGGCCGGCGGTGAACAGCATGTTGCCGGACCGGCAGTAGGGCACGTAGTTCGCGGCGGGCGCGGCGGCGGCCGGAATGGTGACGCCGAGATCGCTTAGCCGCTTTTCGATTGTTTCGCTCATTGGTTTTCCCTATTGCTGGAAGACGCCGCGTTGGCCGGGCCGAAATTGCTATTTTTGCCTCGCTTCCGCCACGACTTTTTTTAAGCTGGACCATCTTTCCCTGCGGTCTGCCATCGGCCGCGACGATCGGAGCACTTCATGCGCGTGACGCGCCTTTTTCTTTCCGCCGCTCTCCTGTCGACGGCCATCCCGATGGCTCCGGCCTTTGCCGTGCCCGCGCTGCAGGCGCACCGCGCCGTCTACGACCTCACCCTGAACAAGGCGTCGGACCGATCGGGCATCACCGGCATTTCCGGCCGCATGGTGTACGAGTTCAACGGCTCGCCCTGCGAGGGCTACACGGTTAAATTCCGCTTCGTCACCCAGATCGTCACCAGCGACAACACCAGGCTGACCGACCAGCAGACGACGACGTTCGAGGACGCCGAGGGCAAGACCTTCTCCTTCGTGACGAAATCCTTCGTCGATCAGAACCTCGACAAGGAAGTCAAGGGCATGGCGACCAGGGAGCCGAAAGGCCTCAAGGTGGATATCGACAAGCCCGAGAAGAACACCCTCGAGCTCGCCGCCACGCAGTTCCCGACCCAGCACCTGGTCGAACTGATCGGCAAGGCCGAGCGGGGAGAAAATTTCTATCAGACCAATCTGTTCGACGGCTCCGAGGATGCCAACAAGGTGATGACGACCACGGTCGTCGTCGGCAAGAGGACGGACGCCGACAAGTTGGACCCCGAAGCGCCGGCGCTCGCCAAGCTCGCGACCGACAAGTACTGGCCGGTCGACATCGCCTATTTCGACGATACCGACAAAAGCGGCGAGGAAGTGCCGGAGTACCGGATCAGCTTCAAGCTGCACGAAAACGGCATCACGCGCGATCTCGTCATGGACTATGGCGACTTCTCGATGACCGGCAAGCTGGTCAACCTATCGCTGTTCGATCAGGCCAAGCCTTGCCCGGCGTCGAAATAGCGACGAGTTAACCACAAATCGACCTGCCGGGGCGGCTCGACTTGAAGGCGCCGCAATCCGGTTCCAGCTTCCTTGCGGGCACTTCGGGGGAGAAGCTTGGGCAGGATCGACGTGTTCGTGGCGCCGCGACCCAATCCGGCGCTGATCAATGTGATGACGATCGTCAACCGCGTCGTCATGTTGAGGGGCGTTCCGGGGTTTCGCGACCTGTTGCCGTTCAACCGCCTGGCCGGCCTGCGCGGTGTCTCAAACGTCCGCCACATCGACTTTCCCGCCGCCGACCGGCAAAGACTGCAGGCCTGCTGCGGCGGGGGCCAAGCGACGTTCATCACGCCCAACCATCCGGAATTCTTCACCGACTGGATGATCGACAAGGAGATCGTCTCGCGCGTCAGTCCGCTTGCCGCCTCATGGGCGACGCATGGCGTGGTCAACGGGCTTGGCCGGCTGATGCAGAAATTCTGGCTGGCCAACAATCTGATCGCGCAGATTCCCGGCAACACCGACGCCGCCAAGGCGCATTCGGTCGACTGGGCCCTCAAAGGCCATGGCGTGCTGCTTCATCCGGAAGGCGCTGTCGGCTGGCACAGTAACTATGTCGGGCCATTGCTTCCGGGTGCGGTGGAGATGGGGCTCGAAGCCTTGAAGCGCGGTCGCGAGACGAACCAGGATTTCAAGGCTTGGGTCGCTCCGGTCGTCTGGAAACTCGCTTTCACCGGCAATGTCGAGCGGGCGCTCGCTCGCGAATGCGCCTACATCGAGAAGAGTCTGAAAATCGCAAGCGCCGCAAACGGCTCTCTGCCGGAACGCGTCTATCGTATCTATTCGATCTTACTGTCCCGCGACGAACAGGCCTGTGGCCTGGCGGCGGAGGAGGGCGCTTCCTATGCCGACCGCCAGCAAGGCGTTCTGGCTGTGCTTGGACGGGAGCTAGCCGCAGCCATTGCTGCCGAGCCGGGCCTGGATATGGCCGAGTTGCTGCGGTGCTCACGCCGATGGCTGCGTGAGAATAAGGCCGATGCCGGTGAGCAGAAACGTGTGCGAAAGCTGACGGAAACGATCCAGCGCATTCAGCGCGTCGGCCCCTGGGCCTTCGCCAATCAAACGATCACCCAGGAAGAAATCGCCGAGCACCTGAAACGCATCCGCAACGATTATTGCAAGGGCACCCTTCGCGACACGATCAACCGCTTCGTCCCGCAACCCGCGGGACCGCGCTGCGCGCACATCCGCGTGCCAGAGCCTTTGGGATTGCACGACTACAAGGGCTCGGTCGACGAGGCGCTCGCCGAACTGCGCTCGCGCATGCAGGAAGCGGTGACAGGGATCGTCGCCGAGCTCGAAGCCGCCGGCGGCTTCATTTCCTATCCGAATCCCTTCTATCATCGCTGACTTCATTTCGGCCCGGGTGACCGTGAGCGGGCCACCAATGTCGGTAGGAGTGCGGCAAGCTCGATGGCTGTCTATGTCGATGCGGCGATCTGGAAATGGGCCGGCCACCGCTGGTGCCATCTGCTTGCCGACGACACCGACGAGTTGCATCGCTTCGCCGCAGAGCTCGGCGTCAAGCGCTCGTCCTATCAGGGACCGCCGAAGACATCGGCGCCGCATTACGATATCACCGGTTTCGAGCGCGACCGTGCCGTGCGACTTGGCGCGGTCGAATGCAGCCGAGAGGAGATCGTGGCGATCTTCCGCCGCGTGCGGGTGCCGAACGGAAAGGTGAAACGCTGATCTGCTTTATGCATGTCGTTGTCTCAGAACCGCAGCACACTTCTGGGCGACATGCATTGGCTGCGCGGATCGCCGCAGGCAAAAGCGTTTTCCGGTGCCTCGCTTGCGTTTATGGCGCATCCCCTCTATATGCGCGCTCATTCCACACACGGACTTTGGTGTCTGCCCGGGAGAAATCCGGCTGAAACCTCCGGTGGCATCAGGATATCCGTCCGAAATGCCTGTGTCCGTGGAGGCCAACCGGAAAGGAACTAAAGAATGGCTCTGCCTGATTTCAGCATGCGCCAGCTTCTCGAAGCTGGTGTTCACTTCGGCCACCAGACCCACCGCTGGAACCCGAAGATGGCGCCCTACATCTACGGCGCCCGCAACAACATCCATATCGTCGACCTGTCGCAGACGGTTCCGCTGCTGCACCAGGCCCTTAAGCAGGTCTCCGACACCGTTGCCAAGGGCGGCCGCGTGCTGTTCGTCGGCACCAAGCGCCAGGCTTCGGATATCGTCGCCGACGCGGCGCAGCGTTCGGCCCAGTACTATGTCAACTCGCGTTGGCTGGGCGGCATGCTGACCAACTGGAAGACGATCTCGAACTCGATCCAGCGCCTGCGCAAGCTCGATGAGACGCTTGCTGGCGAGGCCCAGGGCCTCACCAAGAAGGAGCGCCTCAACCTCGACCGCGAGCGCGAGAAGCTCAACAAGGCGCTGGGCGGCATCAAGGATATGGGCTCGACGCCGGACCTGATGTTCGTCATCGACACCAACAAGGAAGCGATCGCCATCCTCGAGGCCAAGCGCCTCGGCATTCCGGTCGTCGCCATCATCGATTCGAACTGCGACCCGGACAAGATCGACTTCCCGATCCCCGGCAATGACGACGCGGCCCGCGCCATCCAGCTCTATTGCGATCTGATCGCCAAGGCTGCCATCGACGGCATCGCCCGCCAGCAGGGCGCGCTCGGCATGGATATCGGCGCGTCCGCCGAGGCCCCGGTCGAGCCGGCGCTCGATACCCCGGCCGCCGAGACCCCGGAAGCCTGAAAAAGCGAAGGCCGGTTGCGGCCTTCATCTTTCCAATAAGTTGGCGCGCTAAAGCGCTTTTGCCGGGCGCATCATCGGGATTCGATGGTGCGTCGGCGCATTTGAAACAAAGAGGCGACAATGAGCATTACGGCTGCACAGGTCAAAGAACTCCGCGACTTGACCGGCGCGGGCATGATGGACTGCAAGGCGGCGTTGAACGAAACCAACGGCAACATGGAGGAGGCCGTCGACTGGCTGCGCAAGAAGGGCATCTCCAAGGCCGACAAGAAGGCCGGCCGCACCGCGGCGGAAGGCCTGATCGGCGTCGATTCCGGCGTTCGCGAAGCCGCGGTCGTCGAGGTCAATTCGGAGACCGACTTCGTCGCACGCAACGCGGCCTTCCAGGAAATCGTCGCCAAGGTCGCCAAGGTCGCGCTCGCCTACGGCACGACCGAGGCGGTGGCCGCGGCCAAGTATCCGGGCTCCGACAAGTCGGTCGCGGACACCATCAAGGACGCGGTTGGCACCATCGGCGAGAACATGGGCTTCCGCCGCTCGGCCAAGCTCACCGTTCCGCACGGCGCGGTGGCGACTTATGTGCACAACGCCGTTGCCGACGGCCTCGGCAAGCTCGGCGTGCTGGTCGCGATCGAGACCACCGGCAATGAGCATGCGGCGAACGCCTTCGGCCGTCAGGTCGCCATGCATGTCGCCGCCACCAACCCGATGGCGCTGACCACGGAAGAACTCGATCCGGCCGCGGTCGAGCGCGAGAAGGCGATCTTCGCCGACCAGGCGCGCCAGACCGGCAAGCCCGAGGCGATCATCGAGAAGATGGTCGAGGGCCGCCTGCGCAAGTTCTACGAAGAGGTGGTGCTTCTGAAGCAGGCCTTCGTGCTCAATCCCGACATCACCGTCGAGAAGGCGCTGAAGGATGCCGAGAAGGAGATCGGCGCTCCGGCCAAGATCAACGCTTACCTGCGCTTCGCGCTTGGCGAGGGCATCGAGAAGGAAACGACCGACTTCGCGGCGGAAGTCGCGGCCGCGGTCAAGAAATAGCCCGAAGAAAAAGTAAGGCTAAACAGCTCAGGCAACTCGGCCGGGTGTCCGCATGGATGCCCGGCCGATCTCTTGTGCGGTATCGATAAAGGCCCTGAGCTTCGGCGCCATCGACGCCCGGCGCGGAAAGTAGAGGAAGAGGCCCGGCTCCTCGATCGCCGTCTTCGGCAGGATCTGGACGAGGCGCCCGGCGGCAAGACCGGCACGCACCAGCGGCTCGAACACATAGGCGAGCCCGACGCCCGCAAGTGCTAAATCGACCGCTGCAAGCGAATCGGTGACGACGGCCGTGCCGCGCGTCTCGACCACGACATCCTTGCCGTTATCGTTCAAATCCCAGCGATAGAGCCCGCCCGAGCGGACGAGCCGATAGCCGATGCAATTGTGGTTGGCGAGGTCGGCGACGTTGCGCGGACGGCCGTGCTTCCCGACATAGGTGGGCGAAGCGACGATCACGGCCTTGAAGGGTGGCGTGAGCCGCACGGTGACCATGTCCTGCGCGATCATCTCGCCGAGCCTGATGCCGGCGTCGAAACCCTCTCCGACGATATCGACCAGAGCCTGGTCGGCGAAGACCTCGACGGTTACGTCCGGATAGCGCTCGGCCATGGCCGCGACCACGGGCGTCACCGCCAAGGGGATTGCGATGTTGGAAGCATTGATCCTGAGAAGGCCGGAGGGCCGGCCCTTGACGCCGCGGATGCGGTCCAATCGTTCGGCGATCTCCTGAAGGGCGGGGGCCGCCGTCTCCACCAGCGCTCGGCCGGCTTCGGTCAGTGAAACGCTGCGCGTCGTGCGGGCGAACAGCGGCTGGCCGATCCGCTCTTCCACCAGCCGCACCGCATGGCTGACGGCCGACGGGCTCATGCTGAGCTCAGCCGCGGCGAGCGCGAAGCCGCCGCGCCGCGCCACGGCGACTACAACAGGCAGATGCGTGAGCAGATCGCGATCCATTCATGAATGATATCGCATGGTCTTTACGAACAATGCAATCTTATCGATGCCAACGCGCTGCTCCACATTGTCCTCAACACATCGGCGATGGGCTGATCCTCGAGGAGAAAAGACATGAATGCGTTGAGACACATGACCTTCGCGGCAGGATTGGCGCTGGCGCCGATCGACGCCGGCGGAGCCGAACCCACGGGCTGGCAGGCGCTTGCCGATGAGCGCGCCGTCATTCGTATCGCGGATGCGATCGACCGCGCCGTCGATGCGCAGGACTGGAAGCTTGCGCGCAGCTATTTCGCGGACCGCGTCACCGCCGATTTCAGCAGTCTTTCCGGCCAGCCTGCCGCCACCATCGCCTCCGACGATCTGATCGGCGTATGGGCGGCCAACCTCAAGGGCGGCAAGACGAGCCTGCATCTGCGCACCAACCATCAGGTCGTCATCGAGGCCGATGCGGCGACCGTTCGCTCCAACGGCTATGCCTGGAACCGGATGGAGGGTAATGGCGACCCGCTCTGGGAAGTGTGGGGCACCTATGAGCACCACCTGACCCGCTCCGGCGCCGGCTGGAAGGTCGACGGCTTCACCTTCCGCATGACGCATGAGCGCGGCAATCCCTGGGTCAAGGCGACCCCCGGCCAGTAAGCAAACAGGATCGGAGAACATCATGAGCATGACCTATTACACGCTCGGCAACAGCGGTCTGCGCGTCAGCCGGCTGGCGTTGGGCACCATGACCTTCGGCACCGAATGGGGCTGGGGCGCTGACAGGGATACCGCCCGCGCCATGTTCGATGCCTATGTCGAGGCTGGCGGCAATTTCTTCGACACCGCCGACCTATACACCGGCGGCACTGCCGAGACCTGGCTCGGCGAATTCGTCGCCGAGCGCGGTTTGCGCGACAAGGCGGTGATCGCCACCAAATTCACCTTCAATTCTGAACCGGGCAATCCGAATGCCGGCGGCAATGGCCGCAAGAACATCATGCGCGCCATCGACGCTTCGTTGAGGCGGCTCGGAACCGACTATGTCGACCTCTATCTCATGCATGTGTGGGACCGGCTGACGCCGGCCGAGGAGGTGCTGCGCACGCTGGACGACCTGGTGCGCGCAGGCAAGGTGCGCCATGTCGGCCTCTCCGACGTGCCGGCCTGGTATGCCGGCCGGGCGCAGGCGATCGCCGAACTGCGCGGCTATGAGCCGATCTCGGCCCTGCAGCTCGAATATTCGCTGACTGAGCGCACGATCGAGCATGAATTCGTGCCTTTGGCCACACGACACGGCGCCGGCATCATGGTCTGGAGCCCGCTGGCCAGCGGGTTGCTGAGCGGCAAATACCGCCCGACGCAGGCCGGGAACGCCGGCCGGCTCGACGGTTTCCGCAACACCACGCATCCGGGCTTCCAGAAATTCAGCGACCGCAACTGGGCGATCGTGGCGGAGCTCGAGAAGGTTGCCGCCGAACTCGGCCGCAGCATGGCTGAGGTGGCGCTTAACTGGGTTGCGACGCAGCCCGGCGTTGCAACCGTCATCCTCGGGGCGACGAAGCTCGCGCAACTGCAGGACAATCTCGCGGCGCTGGATTTCGAAATTCCCGCCGCACTTCGCCAGCGGCTGGAAGCGGTCAGCAGCGTTCCGGCGCCATTTCCTCACCCGTATTTCGGCTCGCAGATTCAGGTCAGGGTCACAGGCGGCACCGCGACCGGCGACAAGCCTTCGGGCTATTCGCTGCCGGTCCTGGTCGAAGGCGAGGCGGTCAGCATCAGCAGCAACTGATCGAAAAAGCCTGGGATTTTGCGCAAGGGCGCGGCGTGACATCGCCGCGCCCTTCGTGTATCGGGTCGATCCATCATGCCAGCGCCGCCAGGCGAAGCGGGGCAGTTTTCGTCCCCAGATTTGCCGCGCCGAGATTTTCGAGGAACCAGATGACGGTGAAGCCCCTCTATCGACGTGTCTTGCTGAAAGCTTCGGGCGAAGCGTTGATGGGAGAACAGCATTTCGGCATCGACGTTTCGGTCGTCGACCGCATCGCCGCTGACATTGCCGAGGCGCGCGCGCTTGGCATCGAAGTCGGCGTCGTCATCGGCGGCGGCAACATTTTCCGCGGCGTGGCCGTCGCCTCCAAGGGCGGCGACCGCGTCACCGGCGACCACATGGGAATGCTCGCCACCGTCATCAACTCGCTGGCGCTGCGCACCTCGCTGAACAAGATCGGCGTCGACGCCGTGGTGCTTTCGGCCATCGCCATGCCCGAGCTCTGCGAGAGCTTCTCGCAGCGCCAGGCGACCGCCTATATGAACCAGGGCAAGGTGGTGATCTTCGCCGGCGGCACCGGCAATCCGTTCTTCACCACCGATTCGGCCGCGGCGCTGCGCGCCGCCGAGATCGGCGCCGACGCCCTGTTCAAGGGCACGCAGGTCGACGGCGTCTATTCGGCAGACCCCAAGAAGGATCCGGACGCGGTGCGCTTCGACCGCATAAGTCATGCCGAAGTCATCAAACGCGGGCTTACGATCATGGATACGGCCGCGATTGCTCTTGCGCGCGAAAACAACATTCCGATAATCGTCTATTCGATCCACGAAAAGGGTGGTTTCGGCGAAATTCTGAGGGGCGGCGGCCGTTGCACGATCGTCGCCGACAATTGATCGGATCAGAACCGGCTAAACGAGCGTTGGTTCCGGACGGGAACCTGAACACAAACAGTGAACCCGGCGAACGGGTCGAGGAGATGATCATGAGTGGCGAGTATGACGACCTCAAGCGGCGCATGGACGGGGCGATCTCGGCCTTCAAGCACGATCTCGCTTCGCTGCGCACCGGCCGCGCTTCCAGCAACCTGCTCGACGCTATCCAGGTCCAGGCCTACGGCACGACGATGCCGATCAACCAGGTGGCCAATGTGACGGTGCCGGAGCCGCGCATGATTTCGGTCTCGGTCTGGGACAAGTCGATGGTCAGCGCCGTCGACCGCGCTATCCGCGAAGCCAATCTCGGCTTCAATCCAATCGTCGACGGCACCAATCTGAGGATTCCGCTGCCCGAGCTCAACGAGCAGCGCCGCAAGGAATTGGTCAAGATCTCGCACGGCTATGCCGAGAACGCTCGCGTCGCGGTGCGCCACGTTCGCCGCGACGGCATGGATTTCCTCAAGAAGGCCGAAAAGGACGGCACGCTCAGCGAAGACGATCATCGCAAGCGCTCCGACCAGGTTCAGAAGCTGACCGACGAGATGATCAGCACCATCGATCACCTGCTTTCCGATAAGGAAGCTGAAATCATGCAGGTTTAGGGTCGGCTTCTACCGGCTCGAAAGCGAGACTATGGCAACGCCCGCGCATGTCGCGATCATCATGGATGGAAATGGACGCTGGGCCAAGGCGCGCGGCATGCCGAGGCTTGCCGGCCATCGCGCCGGCGTCGAGGCCTTGCGCAAGACGGTGCGCGCCGCGCCCGAACTCGGCATCTCCTATCTGACGGTCTATGCCTTCTCCTCGGAAAACTGGTCGCGGCCGAAATCCGAAGTCAGCGACCTGATGGGTCTCTTGAAGCTCTTCATCCGCCGAGATCTCGCCGAACTGCACCAGAACGGCGTGCGGGTGAGGGTGATCGGCGACAGGGAGGGGCTGCAACCCGACATTAGGGGCCTGCTGCAGGAGGCCGAATCGCTGACCGCCGGCAACGAAGCGCTGACGTTGGTCATCGCCTTCAATTATGGCGGCCGCGACGAGATCGTTCGCACCGCGCGCAAGCTCGCCGATGCCGTGGCGCGCGGCGAAATGACAAGCGATGCCATCACGATGGAGAGCTTTGCCGGTTCGCTCGACACCGAAGACATTCCAGATCCCGACCTGGTAATCCGCACCAGCGGCGAGCTCCGGCTGTCGAACTTTCTCTTGTGGCAGGCCGCCTATAGCGAACTCGTCTTCCTGCCTTGCTACTGGCCGGACTTCAGCCGGGAGCATCTTGCCGACGCCCTGCGGGACTTTGCCGGCCGCGAGCGACGTTTCGGCGGGCTCGCCGCCCGCGACGTCGCCTCCTAGGCGCCGCCAAAAATGAGCAATCTCCAGCAGCGCGTCATCTCGGCCATCGTGATGGCGGGCGTCACGCTCGCGCTCACCTGGCTGGGCGGGCTGCCGTTCCGCCTGTTCTGCGCGGCGATCGCGGCGCTGATCTTTTACGAATGGACGCGGATGTCGCGCCCCGGGAACGGCGCGGCGCTCGGTTTCCTGGCGGAAGCGCTGATTCTGGTCTTCATCGGCGCGCTGATTGCCGGCCTGCCGGCCTTATGGCTGCTGATCCTTGTCGCGATCCTTGTGGCAGTCGCTGTCATCGCCGCGCGCATTCAGGGTGGGGCGCAGTGGGAAGCCTGTGGGCTGGCCTATGCGGCTCTGTCCGGCCTTTCGCTCGCATACATGCGCGATGACAACCACTCAGGGCTGATCGCCATTCTTTTCCTGTTCGCGGTGGTCTGGGCGACCGACATAGCGGCTTATTTCGTCGGCCGCGCGGTCGGCGGCCCGAAGCTCGCGCCGTCGATCTCGCCCGGCAAGACGCAGAGCGGCGCGCTGGGCGGCGCCGTCGGCGGCGTGGTTGCCGGATTGCTGCTGGCAATCGTCAGCGGGGCCGGCAACCTCGTGCAGCTTGGATTCGTCGCCTTGGCGCTCTCGATCGTCTCGCAGATCGGCGATCTATTCGAGTCCTGGGTCAAGCGCCGGCATGGCTGCAAGGATTCGAGCAATCTGATTCCCGGCCATGGCGGCGTCATGGATAGAGTCGATGGGCTTGTCGCGGCGGCTTTCGCCCTGTACGTCATCGGTTGGATTGCGGCGGGCGCCGACCATCCGGCAATGGGGCTGTTTCCGAACTGAAGGGCGTCGCCGCTGGGCGAAAAACGACGCGCGCCACGGATTCGCCCGGATTGATGCCACAGTCGCGGCGGACTGTCGCGCTGGGCGAATTTGAGGGCATGACTTGAACGACATTCTTCACGCGCTCTTCAGCACTCAAGGCTTTGTCCTTGGCACCCTGGTGCCGTTCCTGTTCGTCCTTACCGTCGTGGTGTTCGTCCACGAGATGGGCCACTATCTCATCGGCCGCTGGTGCGGCATCGGCGTGAAGGCGTTTTCGATCGGCTTCGGACCGGAACTCTTTGGCTTCAACGACCGCCACGGCACGCGCTGGAAGCTTTGCGCCATCCCGCTTGGCGGCTATGTCAAATTCGTCGGCGACATGAACGCGACGTCGAGCCAGCCGAGCGCCGAAGACCTCGAATCGCTGACCGAGGCCGAGCGCGAGGTCGCCTTCCACACCCAGCCGATCTGGAAACGCGCGGCGACCGTCGTTGCCGGGCCGCTGTTCAATTTCCTGCTGACGATCGCTGTGTTCGCGGTGCTGTTTTCGCTCTACGGCCGTCCGGTCATGGAGCCGACGGTGGCCGAAGTCACTGCCGGCAGTCCCGCAGCGCGGGCAGGCATCCAGCCCGGCGACCGATTCGTGAGGGTTGACGGCAACAAGGTGGAGACTTTCGCCGACGTTCAACGCCTGGTCTCGGGCCGCGCCGGCGACGCCATCACTTTCACCATGCTGCGCGACGGCAAGGAAATCACCGTCACGGCCACGCCAGAGCCGATGGAACAGCAGGATGCGCTGGGCAACAAGGTCAAAGTCGCGGTCATCGGCGTCGCCAACAATGCCGAGCTCGGGCAGCCGCGGCTGATCTCCTATACGCCCGCGGGCGCGCTGGCGGCGGCCGTCGAGGAAACCGGGCACGTCATCGAGCGCACCGGCCAGTTCCTGAAGCGGTTTGTCGTCGGGCGCGAGGACAAGTGCCAGCTGGGCGGACCTATCAAGATCGCAAAAATGTCGGGACAGGCTGCCAAACTCGGCTTCGAGTGGCTGGTGCAGCTTGTTGCATTCCTGTCAGTCGGGATAGGGATTCTCAATCTTCTGCCGATTCCCCCTCTCGACGGCGGCCACCTCTTGTTCTACGGCGTGGAGGCCGTCATAAGGCGGCCCGTGTCGGAGCGGATGATGGAGATGGCCTACCGGGCCGGTCTCCTTCTGGTGCTCGGGTTCATGGGCTTCGTTTTTTGGAATGATCTGTTTGGGTGCTGAAATCATGAAGAAATTTGGCTTCGGCCCTGACCGTATTGAGACGCCGTTTACCATGCGTGGGGATATGCGTGACGCGAAAGCCACGCATCAGGGTTAAGTAAATACAAATTAACCGGGAGCCTTGCGTGTAGGGAAAATCCGGTTAATACGGTAAGGGAAAATACCGCACGTCCGGTTTTCTCGCCGTGGGGACTACGAGAAAAAGGTACAAAAGCCCGATGAAGGCAGCATCCAAGTTTCTGAGCGCCGCGTCCGCGGCGGCTTTGTCCGCCGCGCTGGTTTTGCCAGGCGCGCTCGCAGTGCAGTTCGTTGCCATATCGGTAGCCGAAGCAGCAGTCGTCAGCAGGGTAGAGGTCAGCGGCAACCAGCGTGTCGATGCCGAAACCATCCGCAATTACATCTCGATCAAGCCGGGCAAGGCGTTTTCGAGCGCCGACATCGACAGCGCCGTGAAGGCTCTGTTCGGCACCGGGCTGTTCTCGGACGTCCAGATCAATCAGGTCGGCTCGACGCTGGTCGTCAAGGTTTCCGAGTACAAGGTCGTCAATCAGGTCCTGTTCCAGGGCAACAAGAAGCTCAAGGACAACGCGCTCCAGGCGGCCATTCAGCTGAAGCCGCGCGCGACCTTCTCGCAGCAGGCGCTCGATGCCGACGTCGAGGCGGTCAAGGCTGCCTATCGGCGCATCGGCCGCGACGACGCCGCCGTGACCACCCAGATCATGGATCTCGGCGACAATCGCGTGAACGTGGTCTTCAACATCAACGAAGGCGGCCGTACCCAGATCGCGGCCATCAACTTCGTCGGCAACAGCGCCTATTCCAGCCGCCGCCTGTCGGACGTGATCAACACCAAGCGTTCGTCCTGGCTTTCGTTCGTGCTGCGCGACGACGTCTATGACGAGGACAAGCTGCGCGCCGACCAGGAGTTGCTGCGCCGCTTCTATTACAATCACGGCTATGCCGACTTCCAGGTCGTTTCCGCTGTCGGCGAGCTCGACGACACCACGAACAAATACACGGTCACGATCACCGTTCAGGAAGGCGAGCGCTACACCTTCGGCGACATCAGCGTCGAGAGCAGCATTCCCGAAGTCGACTCCAAGTCGCTGGAATCGGTGGTCGAGACCCACAAGGGCGATGTCTACAACGCCAAGGACGTCGAGGATTCGATCGTCGCTCTGACGGAGAAGGTCGCCGGTTCGGGCTATGCTTTTGCCCAGGTGACGCCGCGTGGCGACCGCAATTTCGAGAATCACACGATCTCTGTCGTCTACACCATCGACCAGGGCACCAAAGCCTATGTCGAGCGCATCGAAATCCGCGGCAACGACCGCACGCGCGACTATGTCATCCGTCGCGAATTCGACGTCAGCGAAGGCGACGCCTTCAACCAGGTTCTCATCCAGCGCGCGAAGAAGCGGCTGGAAGCGCTGGATTACTTTGAAAAAGTCGACATCTCGACTGTTCCCGGGTCAGCTCCCGACCAGGTCGTTCTGGTCGTTGACGTGGTCGAGAAGTCGACCGGTGAGTTCTCGGTCGGCGCCGGCTATTCGACCGGCGGCGACACGCCCGGTCCGTCCGTCGAAGGCTCGATCACCGAGCGCAATTTCCTCGGCCGCGGCCAGTATATCAAGCTATCGGCCGGCGGCGGCAGGCACTCGCGCGACTATGCGATTTCCTTCACGGAGCCGTATTTCCTCGGCCGGCGCATCGCGGCGGGCTTCGATATCTACAAGTCGACCCGCGAGTACAGACACTACGACACTGACGTCACCGGCGCGACCATCCGCTTCGGCCTGCCGATCACCGACAGTATCTCGACGCAGTTGGCGTATAATATCGCCCAGGAAAAGTATAAGTTGGCGGACGGCTGCGATGACAATGGCGATGGTATTCCCGACGCAGACTGCAATGTCTCCCAGGCAATCCTAGACGGCATCGAACAAAGCCCTTGGCTGAAATCGTCGGTCAGCCTCGGGCTGGTCTACAACACCATCGATGACATGAAGAACCCGCATGAGGGTCTTTACATCACCGGCACGACCGAGGTCGCTGGTCTCGGTGGCGACGCCAAGTGGGTGAAGCTGACCGGGCGCGCGAGTGTCTATCAGACCTTGTCCGAGCAGCTGGACCTAGTCGGCCTGGTGTCGGGTGGCGCCGGCTATATCGCGAGCTACGGCAATGGCGATCTGCGCATTTTCGACCACTTCCAGAGCAATGACCGCATGATCCGCGGTTTCGCCTATGGCGGCATTGGTCCTGTGGCTGCTGGAACCAGTGGTGACCATCTCGGCGGCACGACCTATTTCAATGCCTCGGCGGAAGCCCAGTTCCCGATGCCGGTCATTCCGGAAAGCTTCGGATTGCGTGGCGCGGTGTTCGCCGACGCAGCAACACTCTATGGCAACAAGCTCGATCCGACTTTGATCCAGGCCGGATCGGCTGACATGCATCTGCGTGCTTCGGTCGGTGTCGGCCTGATGTGGGCTTCGCCGTTCGGTCCGATCCGCATCGACTATGCGATCCCGGTCGAGAAGCAGCCGGGCGACGACGTAGAGGAATTCAACTTCGGCATTGCGACCCGTTTCTAATCCGCGGGTTACGATGTTTCCGGGCTGCCTGCCGGCCCGGAATAGACTGATCCGACCGAGCTGGATACTATTTGTGGAATGACCGATCCGGTGTTCTTCGCGCCTTCACGCCGGTATACGGCTGGCGAGGTCGCGAATCTGACCGGCGCCAACCTCGTCGATTCCTCGCAAGCCGATATTGCCATCGAAGCGCTGGCGCCGGCCAATGAGGGCGGCGATGGTGCGCTTGTCTTCGTCGACGGCAAGCGCAATTTTGCTTTGATGCAGTCGCTCAAGGCGGCCGCGGTCCTGTGTCCCGCCGACTTTGCCAACAGAGCCCCGCAAGGGATCGCGGTGCTGGTGCATCCGCGCCCGCAGCAGGCCTTCGCCATGGTCGGGCGGCTGCTCTTTCCGCAAGCTGCCACTCCAGGGCCGATGACCGGGGAAACCGGTGTTTCACCGCAGGCGCATATCGATCCGTCCGCGCATGTCGAAGCCGGCGCGATCGTGGAGGCGGGCGCCGTGATCGGTCCCGACGCCTCGATTGGCGCCGGCACGGTCATTGCGCCCCACGCCGTCATCGGCCGCTCCTGCAAGATAGGCCGCGACGGCTATGTCGGTCCGGGCGCCAGCATCCAATATGCGCTGATCGGCAATCGCGTCATCATCCATGGCGGCGCAAGGATCGGCCAGGACGGGTTCGGCTTCGTGGCCGGCGCCAAGGGGCCCGAGCGCGTGCCGCAGATCGGCCGCGTCATCGTCCAGGACGATGTCGAGATCGGCTCCAACTCGACCGTCGATCGCGGCGCGATGTCCGACACAGTCATCGGCCAAGGCACCAAGATCGACAATCTGGTGCAGATCGCCCACAATGTTCGCATCGGTCGCAATTGCATTATAGCCGGGCTTTCGGGTATTTCCGGGTCCGTCGTCGTCGGCGACAACGTCACCATGGGTGGCGGTGTCGGCCTCGCCGACCATTTGACCATCGGTCCGGGAGCCAAGCTTGCTGCGAGAAGCGGATTCATGAGCAACGTGCCGGCGGGCGAGGTCTGGGGAGGCTATCCGGCGCAGCCGATGGCGGAAGCCATGCGCGAGATCGCGATGCTGCGCAGACTGGCCAGGACGCGCAAGCAGGGCGACGGAAATGGCTGACATGGTAGCGACGACACTCGAAGCGGTCGACATAATGGGGCTCATGAAGCTCCTGCCGCACCGCTATCCGTTCCTGATGATCGACCGCATCGTCGATATCGACGGCAACGATTCGGCCGTCGGCATCAAGAACGTGACCATCAACGAGCCGCATTTTCAGGGTCATTTTCCGGAACAGCCGGTGATGCCGGGCGTGCTGATCATCGAGGCCATGGCCCAGACGGCCGGTGCTATCTGCATCCGCAGCCTCAACACGGAAAAGCCGTCTCTGGTTTATTTCCTGACCATAGACAACGCAAAATTCCGCAAGCCGGTCGGTCCAGGCGACCAACTCAGGATCCACGTCAAGAAAATCAAGATGCGCGGCAACCTGCTCAAATTCGCCTGCGAGGCGATGGTGGACGGCGCGAAGGCGGCGGAGGCCGAGATCTCGGCCATGGTTGCCGGCTGAGGTTCGAAATGCTCATGAAAGTCGAGACATCAATTCATCCTTCCTCGATCGTCGAAGAAGGCGCCCAACTCGGCGAAGGCGTCCGCATCGGGCCGTTCTGCCATGTGAGCGCCGACGCGGTGATCGGCGACCGTGTCGAACTGTTCAGCCATGTCTCGGTGATGGGCGCGACCACTATCGGCGCCGCGACCAAGGTCTATCCGATGGCGATCCTGGGTGGCCCGCCGCAGAACACAAAGCACAAGGGCGGGCGCACCACGCTGATCATCGGCGAGAACTGCACCATCCGCGAAGGCGTCACCATGCATGTCGGCACGGATTCCAGCCGCGGCGAGACGACAGTGGGCGACAACGGCAATTTCCTCGCCTACGCCCACATCGCTCACGATTGCGTCGTCGGCAAAAACGCCACCTTCGCCAATGGAGCGACGCTCGGCGGACATTGCGAGATCGGCGACAACGTCTATATCGGTGGCCTCAGCGCCGTTCATCAATTCGTGCGTGTCGGGGACAACGCCTTTCTCGGTGGGTGCTCGGCCTTTGTCGGCGACGTCATCCCCTATGCGATCGCCGTCGGCAATCGCGCCAGCCTGCGTGGCCTCAACATCATAGGCTTGAAGCGCTCCGGCCTGCCGCGCGCTGAAATCTATTTGCTGCGCAAGGCTTACAGGATGATCTTCGACCGCTCCCGCACCGTCGGCGAGAATGTCGAAATCGCCAAGGCCGAATTCGCCTCCTCGCCGACGGCCATGAAGATCATCGACTTCATCACCAGCCGCGGCAAGCGGCACTATGCCGTCCCGTCACTCAAGGGTGGCGGCGACGATGATAACGGCGATGACGAGGGCTGAGCCCGCCGGATCAGCGCTTGCACTCGCGCCGGGCTCCAGGGTCGGCATCATTGCCGGCGGCGGCAACCTGCCGGTCGAGGTCGCCGACGGTCTCGCCGCGCACGGCTATCCGCCCTTCATTCTATTGATGGAAGGTGAGGCTGACCGTGAGCAGCAGCTTAGCCGATACGAGCACGTCACCATGGCGCTCGAACAGATCGGTTCCTTGGTGTCGACGCTGAAACGCCACGGCGTCACCCATCTGGTTCTCGCCGGGGAGATCAAGCGCAGGCCAAGGCTGAGCAACATGCGCCCCAGCCTCGGATTGCTTGCGATCGTACCGTCGGTGATCGTCGCACTGGCGCGCGGCGATGACGGACTTCTGAAGGTTCTGACACGGGGCTTGGAAAAGCGCGGCATCAAGGTGGTCGGCGCGCACGAGGCCGTCCCCGAACTGACCGCCGGTAGAGGCACGCTCACGGCAACCGAGCCAAGCAAGTCCGACTGGCGCGATATCGAGGCGGGTCGCGCTGCGGCCAAGGCCATCGGCGCGCTTGATATCGGGCAGGCGGCGATTGCGATCGGCGGCCGGGCCATTGCGCTGGAAGGCATCGAAGGCACTGCCGGCCTGCTGGAGCGGACGAAAGAGCTGCGGCATCACGGCAGACTCGCCGGAAAGACGCGCGGCGTTCTCGTCAAATGCGCCAAGCCTGGTCAGGAATTGCGCGCCGACCTGCCTTCGATAGGCCCGCAGACGGTAGAGGCGGCACATGCCGCGGGGCTTGCCGGCATAGCCGTCGAATCAGGCCGCTCGCTCATTCTCGAAGGCCCGGCGACACTGACGCGGGCCAATGCGCTTGGCCTGTTCATCGTCGGTCTCCCAGTAACGGAGCCGGCTGATGGCCGATGAGAAGCCGTTTAAGATCGCCATCGTCGCCGGCGAGGAATCCGGCGACCTGCTCGGCGCCGACATCGTGCGCGCGCTGGAGAAAATCACCGGCCGCAAGATCCAACTGATCGGCATTGGCGGCCGGCATTTGCAGGAATTGGGGCTGAGACCGCTCTTCGACGGCAGCGAGATCGCGCTGATTGGCTTCAGCGCGGTCCTGCGCGACCTGCCGCGGCTGATGCGGCGGATCAGCCAGACAGCCGCCGCAATCGAGGCGGAGCGACCGGATTGCCTGATCACCATCGACAGCCCCGATTTTTCGTTGCGCGTCGCTAAAAAGGTCCGCGCTGCCGCGCCCGCCATTCCGATCGTCCACTATGTGTGTCCGAGTGTATGGGCATGGCGGCCGGGCAGGGCGGTGGCGATGAAGCCCTATGTCGATCACATTCTCTGCATCCTGCCTTTCGAGGTGAAGGCGCTTGCCCGGCTTGGCGGACCGCCCGGCACTTATGTCGGCCACCGGTTGACGCAGGAACCCGGCGTGCTTGGCGCCGCCAAGGCGCAAAGCTTGCCGCGCGACCTGTCGGGGGATCGCGTCAAGACGCTGCTGGTGCTGCCGGGCTCGCGCCGCGGCGAGGTGCGCCGGCTGATCGAGCCGTTCGGCGAGACGATGTCGGTCTTGCGCCAGCGCGGCCACCGGTTGCGCCTGCTGCTGCCGACCGTGCCGCATGTCGCCGACCTGGTCAGGACCTCCGTCGCGGGTTGGGACGAAAAGCCCGAGATCATCACCGATGCGGAGCGCAAATGGCAGGCTTTCGGCAAGGCCGATGCGGCTTTGATCGCGTCCGGAACGGTTTCGCTCGAGCTTGCGCTTTCGGGCGTTCCGATGGTGTCCAGCTACAAGCTTGATCCGATCGCGCGCGTCATTTCACGCTATCTGGTGACCACATGGTCGGCACTGCTGCCCAACCTGATCTCGGACCGTACGCTGGTTCCTGAATTCTACAACCAGTATGTCCGGCCGGAGAACCTGGCCCGCCAGTTGGAAGGCCTGTTTGCCGATACCGGCATGCGCGTCTGGCAGAAGGCAGGCTTCGCCGAGATCGTAAGACGCATGGCAACGGAAAGGCCGTCGGGCGAAATCGCTGCAGGGGTGGTTCTTGGATGCATCAAGAGAGCGAATAGGGAGTAGCGAATAGCGAGTAGGGGCCTGGGTGCTGCTCAGCGCTTTGCTGCTTTTCCCTATTCGCTACTCGCTATTTCGCTATTCGCTCAAGTTCACCTTTTCGCAATCGGCACGTAGTCGCGTTCCGTGGCGCCGGTGTAGAGCTGGCGCGGGCGGCCGATCTTCTGGTGGGGATCCTCGATCATTTCCTTCCACTGCGCGATCCAGCCGACGGTGCGGGCGACCGCGAACAGCACGGTGAACATGGTGGTGGGGAAGCCCAGCGCCTTCAGCGTGATGCCCGAATAGAAATCGACGTTCGGATAGAGCTTCTTCTCGATGAAATAGGAATCGGTGAGTGCGATCTTTTCCAGCTCCATCGCGATGTCGAGCAGCGGATCGTCCTTGATGCCGAGCTCGCCCAGCACCTCATGCGCGGTCTTCTGCATGATCTTGGCGCGCGGATCATAGTTCTTATAGACGCGGTGGCCGAAGCCCATCAGCCGGAACGGATCGTTCTTGTCCTTGGCGCGGGCGATGAATTCCGGGATGTTATCGACATGACCGATCTCGCCCAGCATGTTGAGGGCCGCCTCATTGGCGCCGCCATGCGCGGGGCCCCACAGACAGGCGATGCCGGCGGCGATGCAAGCGAACGGGTTGGCGCCCGACGAGCCGGCAAGCCGCACGGTAGAGGTCGAGGCGTTCTGCTCGTGGTCGGCATGCAGGATGAAGATGCGCTCCATGGCGCGCGCCAGCACCGGATTGATCTTGTACTCCTCGCAGGGCACCGCAAAGCACATATGCAGGAAGTTGGCGGCGAAATTCAGCTCGTTCTTCGGATAAATGAAGGGCTGGCCGATATGGTATTTGTAGGCCATCGCGGCGATCGTCGGCATCTTGGCGATCAGGCGCATCGAGGCGACCATGCGCTGGTAGGGGTCCGAGATGTCGGTCGAGTCATGGTAGAAGGCCGACAGCGCGCCGACCACGCCGCACATGACGGCCATCGGATGCGCGTCCCGGCGGAAGCCGGTGAAGAAACGCGACATCTGCTCATGCACCATGGTGTGGCGCGTCACGCGGTAATCGAAGTCGTCCTTCTGCGCCTTGGTCGGCAGTTCGCCATAGAGCAGCAGGTAGCAGACCTCGAGGAAGTCGCCATGTTCGGCAAGCTGGTCGATCGGATAGCCGCGATGCAGGAGGATGCCGGCATCGCCGTCGATGAAGGTGATCGCCGACTCGCAGCTCGCCGTCGACGTGAAGCCCGGATCGTAGGTGAAGGCGCCGGTGGTGCTGTAGAGCGCGCCGATGTCGATGACGTCGGGCCCGGTCGAGCCGCTTCGCACCTTGAATTCATGGGTCTTGCCGGCGAGTTCGAGCTTGGCGGTCGACTCATGCGCCTTGCCGCCCGGTTCCAGTTTTGTCGCAGCTTCGCTCATTCTCAAACTCCTTTATGTTTCCTCATGCCGGCAAGGCAATTCCTGCAAACGACACGTCGAAATCACCGGAATGCGCGAACTTACCACCGCATTTTAGGGGGTGCGTGCCAGATTGGGCCAAGGCCTAATGTTGCACTGCGAAACACACCTTTCAATGCCAATCTTCTTGGGCCAGTTCGCTCCTAATCGATTTGATCTCCGATCCGCGCCAGGCTCTCCGCGCGCCCCAACACGGCGAGCACGTCGAACACGCCGGGCGAGGTGCTCCGGCCGGTGAGCGCGGCTCTCAACGGTTGAGCCACGGCGCCAAGCTTGTGGCCGCCGGCCTGCGCAAAGGCCCGAATAGCGGCTTCCGCGGTTGCCGCGCTCCAGTCGGCGGGGACCGCCGCGAGCGCTGCATGGGCGCCACGAAGGATGGCGCGCGCGTCAGCGCCAAGCAATCCCGCGGCCTTCTCATCGAGCTGCAGGGGCCGCTCAGCGAACAGGAAGGCGGCTCCGTCAACGAGCTCGACCAGCGTCTTTGCCCGCTCCTTGAGGCCGGGCATGGCGGCCAGCAGCTGTGCCTTGCGCCTGTCGTCGAGCTTTGCCGCGAGCGCCGGTCCGCCTTCGAGATAGGGCAAGGTGGCGACGAAGATGTCGAAGAGAGCCTTGTCGTCCATCTGGCGCATGTGCACGCCGTTCAGCGCCTCGAGCTTGGCGAAGTCGAAGCGCGCGGCACCCTTGTTGACGTCGCCGATGTCGAACCAGGAGATCATGTTCTTGATCGACATCACCTCGTCGTCGCCATGGCTCCAGCCGAGCCTCGCCAGATAGTTGAGCAGCGCCTCGGGCAGATAGCCCATGGCGCGGTAGGCCTCGACGCCGAGCGCGCCGTGGCGCTTCGACAGCTTGGCGCCGTCGGCGCCGTGGATCAGCGGGATGTGCGACATCGACGGCACAGCCCAGCCCATGGCGTTGTAGATCACGGTCTGGCGCGCCGCGTTGGTCAGATGGTCGTCGCCACGGATGATGTGGGTGACGCCCATGTCGTGGTCGTCGACGACGACCGCGTGCATGTAAGTCGGGTTGCCGTCCGAGCGCAGGATGATGAAATCGTCGAGATCCTTGTTCGGGAAGCGCACCTCGCCCTGCACGCGGTCGTGCACGATCGTCTCGCCCTCAGTCGGCGCCTTGATGCGGATGGCGCCCTTGACGCCGGGAGGCGCCTCTGACGGGTCGCGGTCGCGCCACTGGCCGTTGTAGCGCGGCGGCAGGCCCTTGGCTCGCGCCGCCTCGCGCATCGCCTCGAGCTCTGCCGGCGTCTCGTAGCTGTAGTAGGCCTTGCCGAGACGCACGAGCCCCTCGGCCACCTCGCGGTGGCGCGGCGCGCGCGCGAACTGCGACACTGCTTCGCCGTCCCAAGAGAGGCCGAGCCAGGTCAGTCCATCCAGGATGGCGGCCGTCGCAGCCTCGGTGGAGCGCTCGCGATCAGTGTCTTCGATGCGCAGCAGCATCGTGCCGCCGGTGTGCTTGGCGTAGAGCCAGTTGAACAGCGCCGTGCGCGCCCCGCCGATGTGCAGGTAGCCGGTGGGCGAGGGGGCAAAACGGGTGACGACCTTATCGGACATGGAACTCTCAGAATGGCACTGAAAACAGGCGTGGCTGCGCGGACTTTCGCGCTGTCGCGGTTCATGTAGCATAGGAGGTCTGGGGCGCAAGGGGCAGACCCGATGGCTGGACGTGGCCGGGGCGCGGTGGAGGGCGAGGGGACGACGGCTGGCGTCAGCGAGCGCCTGCTGTTTGCCGGCACCGCGCCTGCTGAAGCGACGCCGGTTTCGCTTCCGATGCCGCGGCCGGCTGGTGAGATTTTACCGCCGGACGGCGGTGCCGCCCTGCAGCCGCCACAGTCGGCAACCATCGACCGGATCCGACGGCAGTTCAGCTGCGCCTCGTTTTCCGCGTTTCGCCAAAGCGTCGTTGTAGCCGCTACAACCGAGCTCGACCGCGGCATCGCCTTCCTGCTGGTGCCGGTGTTCCTGGCTGCCGGCGTGATCTTCTATTTTTCCCTGAACGCGGAGCCCGATCTCTACAGGCCGCAGGCGGCGGTAGCGCTGATGGCGGTCTGTGCGGCCATTTCCCGCTCTTGGCCAAAGACGCATCTTCTCTTCATGGCGGCGCTGTTTTGCGCATTGGGCTTTGTCGCCGCGAAAGTCGAGACATGGCGGACCGCAACGCCGATGCTCGGCTCCGAAATCCAGACGCGGCTGACGGGTCGCGTCGTCATCGCCGAGGAAATGGCCAATGGCCGTGTGCGGCTGACCATCGACCTCATCTCGACCGCGCATCCGACGCTGCGCTACGCGCCGGATCGCGTCAGGCTCTCGGCGCACAGAATTCCGCCCGAGATGAAGGCAGGGTCGCTGGTGACAGGCTATGCCCGGCTCTTGCCGCCGACCGGACCGGTCCGCCCCGAAAGTTATGACTTTTCCTTCGATAGCTATTTTTCCGGCATCGGCGGCAGCGGCTTTTTCCTCGGTGACCCGAAAGTCATTTCGACAACCAATCCGGCCGCTGGGGCGAGCATCACCTCGGCGATCGAGAACGCGCGCGAGGCGATTGCCGGTCACATCAGAAGCACCGTCGGCGGACCCGAAGGCGAGATTGCCGCGGCGCTGATCGTCGGCATTCGCGCCGGCATCCCCAAAGACATCAACGAGGCGATGCGGCGGACCGGAATCTACCACATCATCTCGATCTCGGGCCTGCACATGGCGCTGGTCGCCGGCACGATCATGCTTCTGCTGCGCGGCGCCTTCGCGTTGTTTCCGGATTTCTCTTCGCGGCGCCCGGTGAAGAAATATGCAGCGGCCATCGCGCTTGTCTCGATCGCCGCCTATCTCGTCATCTCCGGCGTGGTGGTCGCCGCCGAGCGAAGCTTCATCATGCTTGCCGTCATGCTGGTTGCCGTGCTGTTCGACCGCGCGGCGCTGACGATGCGCAACCTGGCGATCTCGGCCGTCGCCGTCATCCTTGTGTCGCCACATGAAGTGGTCGGCCCAAGCTTCCAGATGTCGTTCGCCGCAACCGCCGCCCTTGTCGGCGCCTATGCCGGCTGGGCCGACTACCGCGCCAGCAAGGAGAGGGCGCCGCCAGCAAAGCGCTCGTTCCTGCGGTTCCTGTCGCGAAAGCTGGCGGTCGGAGCGGGTGGCGCCGCCATGACGTCGATCATTGCCGGAAGCGCTACGGCGCTGTTTGCCATCTGGCATTTCCAGCGCGTCTCGCCGCTCAGCCTATTGGCCAATCTGGCGATCATGCCGATCGTTTCGTTGATCGTCATGCCGTTTGCCGTCCTAAGCGCGTTGGCGATGCCATTCGGCATCGATGGTCCGTTCCTCTATTTGATGGGCAAGGGCCTGACGGCGATGATCGCGATCTCGGCGTGGATTTCGCAATGGTCGCCAGTCGATGCCGTAGGGCTGATCTCCATCCAGTCGGTGCTACTGTCGACAATCGCGCTCGTCATCGCGACTATGGCGACCACCTGGCTCAGGCTGGCGGCCGTTCCTTTCGCTCTGGCCAGCCTGTTGACGATCCCGCAGGTGCGCACGCCGGACCTTTTGATCTCCGAGGACGCGCATCTGGTGGCCATGCCGATCGGCGGCGGCGAACTCGCCATCAACCGCGCCCGCTCCAACGAATTCACCACCGACAACTGGAAACGGGCGCTGAAGGCCGAAGCGATCGTGCCGCCGGAGACGTTCGCCAAAGACGCGCTCGACATCGCCGATCCCGTCGACCTGCCACCGGGATCGCCCTTTTACTGCACCGGAGATCTCTGCATCGGCCGGCATCCTTCCGGTGCGATCGTCGCGTTGGCGGAAAACCGCAACAGTGCCAGGCCGGCCTGTAGCTTTGCCGACCTCATCGTCATAAACGACGCCACGGCCTATAATCCTTGCCGCGATCCACGGGTTCTCGTCGTCACCAAGCGCCAGCTCGCGCGTGACGGCAGTGCTGCCGTCTTCTTCGACCCGCAATCGGCAACGGCGCGACCAGCCATTCAATATGCCGTCGAAAAGCCCTATCGCCCCTGGCATGAGCAGCGAAGCTATTCGCGCGAGGCGAGGGGCCTGCCGCCTTACCAGCGGCCCGAGAAGCCGGAGGCCAAGCCGCAACCAGCTCAGTAGCGGCGGATCAGCCCGACCAGCTTGCCCTGAACCTTGACGCGATCGGGTCCGAAGATGCGGGTCTCATAGGCCGGGTTGGCGGCCTCGAGCGCGATCGAGGCGCCCTTACGGCGGAAGCGCTTCAGCGTCGCTTCCTCGTCGTCGACCAGCGCCACCACGATCTCGCCCGGGCTCGCGGTGTTGGCGTTGCGGATGATGACCGTGTCGCCGTCGAAGATGCCGGCCTCGATCATCGAGTCGCCCTTGACCTCCAGCGCGTAATGCTCGCCGCCCGCGATCATATCCGGCGGCACTGTGATCGAATGCGTCTGGTGCTGGATGGCGTCGATCGGCACGCCGGCGGCGATGCGGCCCATCACTGGAATGGACACGGCCGAAACGGCATCGTCGTCATTGCTGGGTGTTGGCGCGCGCGAGGGCGCCGCAGGCTTGATCTGCCGCCCGAGATTGCCTTGGCCGCCCTGGATGACGCTTGGCGAAAACTTCCTCGCCGCATTCAGGCCGGGCGCGATCGAATCAGGCAGGCGCAGCACTTCCAGCGCGCGCGCCCTGTTCGGCAACCGGCGAATGAAGCCGCGCTCTTCCAACGCCGTGATCAGCCGATGGATGCCCGACTTCGAGGCTAGGTCGAGCGCCTCCTTCATCTCGTCGAAAGACGGCGGAATGCCGCTTTCCTTGAGCCGTTCGTGGATGAACATCAGAAGTTCATGTTGTTTGCGCGTCAGCATGGCAGCCCCCAACGGGTTCCAAATCAGAATCAGAAAACAAACCCAGAACAAACACTATCTGTTCCAGTTGTGTTCCGCAACCGTTTAAAGTTTAGTGAATGTGTTGACGTTTTGTTCAGCGTAACATCAGAACGCTGCATTCGTCGCCGACCTCGGCCGCCGGGGCGAAGGGCTGGCGCACGATCAGGCCACTGGCGTCCGCCAGCATCCTCAGCATCGAGGAATCCTGGATGCCGAACGGGGTCGCGACCAGTTGCCCGGCCTCCTCGCGCACGGCGGCCCGCACATAGTCCTGCCTGAGATCGTTGGCGTGCATTGCGGCAGCCAGCCGCGCAGTGCGGATGTCCTGCCGGTAGCTACGGCCGCCGAGACGCGCCAGAAGCGGCTTCAGGAACAACTGCGAGCAGACAAGGCTTGCCACCGGATTGCCGGGCAGGCCGATGCAACGGATGTCGCCGAGCCGGCCAAACATCAACGGTTTGCCGGGGCGCATGGCGATCTTCCAGAAATCGAGCTGCATGCCTTGGCCGGTCAGCACGTCGTGGATCAGGTCATGATCGCCGACCGACGCGCCACCGAGAGTGACGATGACATCGGCGCCGGCCTCGACGGCCTTTCCGACCAGAGCCGCAATTGCGTCATGGCGGTCGGCGGCGATGCCGAGATCGAGAGCGCGCGCGCCAACCGACTGCGCGGTCGCAGCGACGCCGTAGGCATTGGACGAGATGATCTGGTCGGGGCCGAGCTCGCTGCCCGGCGGCAGCAATTCGTCGCCGGTGGCGATGATGACAACCAGCGGTCGGCGCACCACGGTGAGGCTTGGATGGTTGGCCGACGCCGCCAACGAAAGCGCCGCTGGATCGAGCAGGCGGCCTTTTTCGAGGAGCACGTCGCCTTTCAGGAAGTCGAGACCGGCTCGCCGGATGTTGCGTCCTGCGGACGTCGGCTCGGTCACCTCGATCTGGCCGCCGCCGAGGTCGCGGACATTTTCCTGGATGACGATCGTGTCGGCGCCTTCGGGGAGCGGCGCGCCGGTGAAGAGGCGCACGGCCTCGCCCTTGCCGACGATGCCGGTAAAGCCGCGCCCGGCCGGCGCCATGCCGATCACGGAGAGCCGCGCCGGCACCGAGCCCACATCCGCAAAGCGTGCGGCATAGCCGTCCATGGCCGAAGCATTGAAGGGCGGCTGAGTGCGCAGCGCCACCACCGGTTCGGTCAGAACCCTATCCGCTGCGTCGGCCAACGGTACGCTTTCGCCCGGCAGCGCAGTCGCGCCGCCCAGCAAGCGCTCGAGCGCCTCGGCGACCGGAAGCAGTGCCATCTTAGGAACCTGCCCTGTAGTCGCCCGACTTGCCGCCGGTCTTCTCGACCAGCCTGATGCCGGAAATCACCATGGCGCGGTCCGCCGCCTTGGCCATGTCGTAGATGGTGAGGCACGCGACCGACGCCGCGGTCAGCGCCTCCATCTCCACGCCCGTCTTGCCGGTGACGCGAGCAAGCGCGGTCACCTTCAGGCCGGGCAGCGCGCGGTCGGGCTCGATATCGACCGCAACCTTGGTCAGGAGTAACGGGTGGCAGAGCGGAACGAGTTCATGTGTCTTCTTGGCCGCCATGATGCCGGCGATGCGCGCGGTGCCCAGCACGTCACCCTTCTTGGCGTCGCCGGCCAGGATCATCTCCAGCGTTTGCGGCTGCATGGTGACAAAACCTTCGGCGATTGCCGTGCGTGTCGTCTCGGCCTTGTCGCCGACATCGACCATGTTGGCTTCGCCCTTGGCGCCGAGATGGGTGAGGGCAGGCATCGTCAAACGGCCTCGGCCGGCGCCTTGCCCGTCAGCAGAAGCGAGGTCGCGGCCGCCACGTCGGCCTGCCGCATCAGGCTCTCGCCGACGAGAAAGGTGCCGATCCTGCTCTTTTCCAGCCGACGGCAATCCTGATGGGTGAAGATGCCGCTTTCGCTGACAAGCAGCCGGTCCGCCGGCACCATGGCGGCGATCCGCTCGGAAACGTCGAGGCTGGTCTCGAAGGTTCTCAGATCGCGGTTGTTGATGCCGATCAGCCGCGACGAGAGGCGAAGCGCGCGCTCCATCTCCTTCTCGTCATGCACTTCGACCAGCGCGTCCATGCCGAGATCGAAGGCCGTCGCTTCGAGCTCGCTAGCCAGCGCATCGTCGACGCTTGCCATGATGATGAGGATCGCGTCCGCGCCCCAGGCCCGGGCCTCGTAAACCTGGTACGGATCGAACAGGAAATCCTTGCGCAGAGCGGGCAGGCTGACGGCGGCGCGCGCGGCGGTCAGGAAAGCGGGCGCGCCCTGGAAGGACGGAGCGTCGGTCAGCACCGAAAGGCAGGCCGCTCCCCCCTGTTGATAGGCCCTGGCGAGCGCCGGCGGGTCGAAGTCGGCGCGGATCAGGCCCTTGGACGGGCTCGCCTTCTTGATCTCGGCTATCAGCGCGAAGCCGCCGGCCTTCCGCTTGGCCTCGAGCGCCGCGAGGAAGCCGCGCGGTGGCTCGGCATCCTTGGCCTCCGCCTTGATCTCGGCAAGCGGCACGCTGAGCTTCGCCGCGGCGATCTCTTGGCGCTTATAAGCTTCGATCTTGCGCAGGATATCGGACAAAGTTCTAACCGTTCGAGATTTCGATGAGCTTATCGAGCACCGCGAGCGCCCGGCCGCTGTCGATGGCTTGCGCGGCTGCTTCAATGCCGTCGGCGAGCGTCGTCGCCTTGCCGGCCACCACCAGCCCGGCGCCAGCATTCATCAGCACCGTGTCGCGATAGGCGCCGGCAGCACCGCCCAGCATATCGCGTAATGCCGTGGCGTTATAGGCCGCATCGCCGCCGCGCAGCTCTTCCTTGCTGTGCCGCTTCAGTCCCACCGCTTCCGGAGTGAGCGTGAAGTTGCGGATTTCTCCGCCGGCGAGCTCGGCAACTTGAGTCTCGCCGGTGGTGGTGATCTCGTCGTAGCCGTCGCCATGCACGACCCAGGCGTGATCGGCGCCAAGCGCCTTCAGCGTCTCGGCCACCGGCGTGATCCATTCCGGCAGGAAGACGCCGACCATCTGGCGGCTGACGCCGGCCGGGTTGGACAGCGGTCCGAGCAGGTTGAAGATGGTGCGCGTGCCGAGCTCGCCCCGGATCGGGCCCACATGCTTCATCGCAGGGTGATGCGCCGGCGCGAACATGAAACCGACGCCCGCCTCGTGGATGCAGCGGCTGATTGTTTCCGGCGGAATGTCGATCTTGACGCCGAGCGCCATCAGCACATCGGCCGAACCTGTCAGCGAGGAAAGGCCGCGATTGCCGTGCTTGGCGACCGGAACGCCGGCCGCCGCAATGACGAAGGCCGAGGCGGTCGAGATGTTGACCGAGTGCGAGTTGTCGCCGCCGGTGCCGACGATGTCGATGGCGCCGAGCGGGGCTTCGACGCGCAGCATCTTGGCGCGCATCGTGGCGACGGCGCCGGAGATTTCGCTTACCGCCTCGCCGCGCACGCGCAGCGCCATCAGGAAGCCGCCGATCTGGCCCGGCGTCGCGTCGCCCGACATGATGATGTCGAAAGCCTCGCGCGCTTCCTCGAAGGAGAGCGCGCTGCCGGTGGCGACCTTGGCTATGTGTGTCTTGAGAGCGCTCATCGGGTCTGTGCCTGGGAAACGGCGGACGGATCGATGCGAACTTCGTATTGCGACTGCAGTTGCGCCACCAGCTGGTCGAGCAGGTCGTCGGACATGCCGGCGCTGAAGGATTTCTGCGCATCGTCGGGAACCGAGCTGCCGTCGGCGCCGGCCGGCTCGAAGACTTCGGCGACCTTGAACAGGATCTGGCCATCGCCGGTGGGCGAGGGGATCAGGCCCGTGCCGCCTTCGCCGACGCCGAACATGGCCGCGGCACCTTCCTTGCCGAAGTCGGCATCGTCGGCTTCCCGCTTCAAGCCGCGCTTGGTCTGCTTCTCGAGCTTCAGCTCGCCCGCGATCACGTCGAGCGTCGTGCCGGCCTTCAGGCGCTTTTCCAGCTCCTCAGCCTTCGCGTCGAGCTGCTTGTCGGTCTCGGCGGCCGTCCAGTCGGCCGCCACCTTCTGGCGAACCTCGTCCAGCGTGCGGTCGCGCGCCGGCGTGATCGACTGGACTTCATAGAAGACGAAGCCGTTGTCGGCGGTGGTCAGGCCTTCGTTTTCCTGGTTCGGCTCGGCCTCGAAGACCGCCTTGATGAGATCGGCCGATTGCGGCAGGTCGTTGACGATCGTGCCGTCCGGCCGCTGGCCGGTGCGGTCGATGGCGTCGATGGTGACGACCTTGAGCTTCAGCTTTTCGGCGGCCTGAGCAAGCGAGGCGCCCGAAGCGCGGGTGTCCTCGTAGCTGTCGTGCACGTCGAGCAGGATGCGGCTAGCCTCGCCGAGCGCCAGATCCTTGCGGATCTGATCCGACACTTCCGAAAGCGCCTTCACCACTTGCGGCTTGATCTCGGTGACGCGCAGCAGCACCGGGCCGAAGGCGCCCTGGACCACCGGGCTGACCTCGTTGACATTGAGCGAGAAGGCCGCGTCGGCCACCGCCTTGTCGACGATCTTGTCCTTGGCCAGCGTGCCGAGCAGCGTATCGGCCTGGGTCTTGCCTTCGGCGGTGACGATCTTGTCGAAGGTGGCGCCGGTTTTCAGGGAATCATATGCCGCCTTGGCCGCATCCGGCGTCTTGAACACCAGCTGTTCGATCGTGCGCATTTCAGGCGTGGTGTAGCGCGCCTTGTTCTTGTTGTAGTCGTCGGCGACTTGGCTGTCGGTCACCGCCGTCGGGTCCATGATGTCCTGCGGCTCCAACCGGATATAGGAGAATTTGCGGTATTCCGGTGCGGCGTAGTTCTTCTTGTTGGCTTCGAAATAGGTTTTCAGCGCGCTGTCGGACGGCGCTTCGATCGGCTGCACCAATGTCTTCGGCAGGACGAGATAGTCGATCGTGCGGTCCTCGCCGCGATAGAGCGCGACCGCCTTCAGGAAGGTCTGCGGCGCCTTGAGGCCGTCGGAGATTGCCTCGACGATCTGCTGGCGCTTGGCCACCTGAGAACGATTCCTGAGATAGTCTTCAGGTCGTATACCGAGCTCGCGAAGCCTGGCCTCAAACACCCGGAGATCGAACTGGCCGCTTGGGCCCCTGAAAGCTGGTTCTTGGTGTGTCAATTCGGCCAAGCTGTCCTTGGAAAAGCCAAGCCCGAGCTTGCGGGCCTGCTCGTCGAGCACGGCGCCCGAAACGAGCTGCGCCAGAACCTGGTTGTCGAGGCCGAGCAGGTTGGCCTGCTCCTGCGTGATGCGCTGGCCATATTGCTGTGACAAAAGGTTGATCTGGCGATCGTAGGCGAAGCGGTATTCGTTGATCGAAACCGTCGTGCCGCCGGCCGTGATCACCGAATGATGACCGCCCAACGTTCCTGACAGGCGCCCGGAAATGCCCCAGACGGCAAAGCTCACCACCAGGAGGGACAGCAACGCCTTCGCGACCCAGGTGCCCGCCGCGCTTCTCAATAAACCAAGCATGCCTACTTCCGATTTTTGCGCATTTTCGCATGCGCCGAGTCTGAAACAAGCGCAATAGCGTCCTTCCGGGCCACTGTCGATTGCTTTGTGGCCTGATTTTGGTAGTGAGGGCGCTGCCTTATGTCGCCTGGAGAACCTGACCCCATGACCCCTGGAATCCGTCCGCTCGTCGCCGGCAACTGGAAAATGAACGGCACCAGCGCCTCGCTCAACGAGTTGAGGATGATCGGCAACGGTTTCATGAGCGGCCTCGATGCGGAGACGGAAGCGCTGGTCTGTGTGCCGGCGACCTTGCTTCACCAGGCTGCCGAGATCCTTTCGCGCACGCCCGTCCGCGCCGGCGGCGAGGATTGCCACCCCAAGGAAAGCGGCGCCTATACCGGCTGCATTTCGGCCGAGATGCTGAAGGATGCCGGAGCCAGCCACGTCATCGTCGGCCATTCCGAACGCCGCGAGCAGGGCGGGGAGGACGACGCTATTGTCCATGCCAAGGCGTCGGCCGCATGGCGGGCAGGGCTGGTGGCCATCATCTGCATCGGCGAAACGCGCGCCGAGCGCGAGGCAGGCGCGACGCTCGATATCCTGTCGCGTCAGCTCGACGGGTCCGTGCCGCCGAGCGCCACCGCCGCCAACACCATCATTGCCTATGAGCCGGTCTGGGCCATCGGCACCGGCCTGACGCCGACCGCAGCCGACGTCGCCGAGGCACATGCGCATATCCGCGGCAAGCTCACCGCGCTGCTCGGCGATACCGCGGCCAAGATGCGCATTCTCTATGGCGGTTCGGTCAAGCCTTCCAATGCGGTGGAACTGCTTGGCGTCGAGAATGTCGATGGCGCGCTGGTCGGCGGCGCAAGCCTGAAGGCGGCCGACTTCCTCGCCATCGCGGAAGCCTATATGAACGTTTCATAGCCGCGGCCCGAGGTGGCAGGGAGGCGGGCCGGGCCGTTGCAAAGGCTGTCTTGCTTCCCATATTCCGGCCGCAGGCTTGGAAATGCCATCAAAGCATTGTAAGGAGCCGCCTCCAAATCACCGGTCGTATGCGCGGCCGCGCAAGGCCTCGCCAGGATAAATTATGGAAACCGTACTGATCGTCGTTCACCTCATGGTCGTGCTCGCCCTTGTCGGCGTGGTGCTACTGCAGCGCTCCGAAGGCGGCGGTCTCGGCATCGGCGGCGGGTCCGGTTTCATGACGGCGCGGGGCGCCGCCAATGCGCTCACCCGCGCGACCGCGATCCTGGCCGCGGCGTTCTTCGTGACCTCGCTTGCGCTCTCCATCCTCGCCCGCTACGGCGAGAAGCCGATCGACATCCTCGACCGCGCGCCTGCCGGCGGCGTGCTCAACCAGTTGCCCGGCGCCAACGGTCCGGTGGGTGGCTCGCAGCCCGCAGCGCCGGCAGGCGGCACCACGCCCGCGGTTCCGTCGGGTGGCACGACAACGACCACTCCGCTGTCCAGTGGCGGCCCGACCACGGCTCCGGCCACCGCTCCCGCCACGCCGTCGCCCGCCAATCCGACCACGCCGCCGGCCGCGAATGGCGTCACCTTGCCGGTCACCCCGCAGGTTCCGAACCAGTAGCCGGGCAAGCATTGCCGCAGCGATCTGTTGTTCTTTGAACACAGTCGCGGCAAATGCTGCTTGATCACGAAGATTCAACCGGGCGTAGCCTGTCGCTCAGCTTGAGCGGCCTACGGCTAATCGATTATAGATTGCGCGCGGCACTATTCGGCGTCCTTGGGGGGCGCCGGGGCGACGCCGTGGGCAACTAGCATAGAAAATCGGATCTTCGCCATGCAGCTTCGCAGCTTCATCCTTTTGGGATTCTGTGCCGTATTCGGCATGGGGTCCGCGGCCTTTGCCTCGCCGGCAAACCTGGCCGCTTCGCCGTCGGTAGAGAAGACCGACGCAATTCCCGTCGTCGCCAAGAGCGACGCATCGCAGCTGAAGCTTCTCAAGAAGAAGAAAAACCCGACTTCGGACGACCTCGCGCAGATCAAGAAGCTCGAGGCCAAGATCGTGGCCGACAAGGAAGCGGCCAAGGAAAAGGCGCTCGAAGCCCGCAAGCTGGCGATGCGCGAGGCGGCCAAGGCCAAGGCCGACGCGGCTCGCCAGGAATGGCTTGCCAAGAAGGGGGCGGCAGCATCGTCGGAAATGGCCGACGCCAGGCCGGTGAAGAAGACCGTCAAGATCATCGCGCCGCTCGAGCCCCTTGCGCCGATTGCGCCGATCCAGACCGACGAACCAATCTCGGATGAAGCCATGAACATCGCGGCCACCGGCAACAACGGCGAGCTGCGCAGCGAGCAGCCGGGACAAAAGCAGACCAGCGGTGGCGGGCTGTTCGCCGGCCTGTTCGGCGGCCAGTCGGTATCCTCGATCAGCTATCTTCCCGAGACCCGCGCGCTCGATTCGGCGCTCGCCAGGAAGGATGCCAAGAGGCCGTTCAAGGTGAAGCCGGAGTTTGTGCCGCAGGACGTTACGTTCACCGGCTATGAGCCGGGCACGATCGTCATCGACACCAGCGCGCGCCGCCTCTACCTCGTCGAATCGTTTTCCACCGCACGCCGCTATGCCATAGCGGTCGGCCGCGAAGGCCTGCAGTTCAAGGGCACCGTGGCGGTCGGCGACAAGCAGGAGTGGCCGCGCTGGATCCCGACGCTCGACATGCAGAAGCGCGAGCCGAAGCACTATGGCCAATACAAGGACGGCATGCCCGGCGGCGGCGAGAATCCGCTCGGCGCGCGCGCCATCTATCTCTATGACGGCAAGAAGGACACGCATCTGCGCATCCACGGCACCATTGCGCCGCAATCGATCGGAACCAGCGCCTCCAACGGCTGCTTCCGCATGATCAACGAGCACGTCATGGATCTTTACAGCCGCGTCAAGATCGGCACCAAGGTTGTTATTATCTGACGACAAGGTCGTTACCTATATAACGACCCAGTCGTCATCATCTGACGCGTTCGAACAACTGCCGAAAGGGCCGGCACCGCCGGCCCTTTCGTTTTGACATAAGCAAATCGCCTGTCACGGGCACCGGCGCCATCTTGGGAAAAAGCCTTCGCGGCGGTTTTTTCTCTGGCGGAATCAATCAGGCCGCGTTAAGCGATGACTCCCATGGCGCGATATGTATTCATCACAGGCGGCGTGGTTTCCTCACTCGGAAAAGGCATCGCCGCAGCAGCTCTTGGGGCTCTTCTGCAGGCGCGAGGCTATCGCGCGCGGATCAAAAAGCTCGATCCCTACCTCAACGTCGACCCTGGAACGATGTCGCCGTATCAGCATGGCGAAGTGTTCGTGACCGACGACGGCGCCGAGACCGATCTCGATCTCGGCCACTATGAGCGCTTCACCGGCCGCTCGGCCAACCAGCAGGACAACATCACCACCGGCCGCATCTACAAGAACATCATCGAGCGCGAGCGGCGCGGCGACTATCTCGGCGCCACCGTGCAGGTGATCCCGCACGTCACCGACGAGATCAAGCATTTCGTCCTCGACGGCAATGACGACTACGATTTCGTCCTGTGCGAGATCGGCGGCACGGTCGGCGACATCGAGGCGATGCCGTTCCTGGAGGCGATCCGCCAGCTCGGCAACGACCTGCCGCGCAACAACGCGGTCTATGTGCATCTGACGTTGATGCCCTATATCCCGACGGCGGGCGAATTGAAGACCAAGCCGACGCAGCATTCGGTCAAGGAATTGCGCGGCATCGGCATCGCGCCCGACATCCTCTTGGTGCGCGCCGACCGGCCGATCCCCAAGGAAGAGCGCAGAAAGCTTTCGCTGTTCTGCAACGTGCGCGAAAGCGCCGTCATCCAGGCGCTCGACGTGCCGCATATCTATGACGTGCCGATGGCCTACCACCAGGAGGGGCTCGATTCGGAAGTGCTCGCTGCCTTCGGTATCGATCCGGCGCCGAAGCCGCGCATGGAGCCGTGGCAGGCGCTCTCCAACCGCATCCACAATCCCGAAGGCGAGGTGACGATTGCCGTCGTTGGCAAGTACACAGGGCTGAAGGACGCCTATAAATCGCTGATCGAGGCGCTCTCGCATGGCGGCCTCGCCAACCGCGTCAAGGTCAAGCTCGACTGGATCGAGAGCGAGATTTTTGAGAAGGAAGACCCGACGCCGTGGCTGGAAAAGGTTCACGGCATCCTCGTTCCCGGCGGTTTCGGCGAACGCGGCTCGGAAGGCAAGATTCTCGCCGCGAAATTCGCGCGCGAGCGCAAGGTGCCTTACTTCGGCATCTGCTTCGGCATGCAGATGGCCTGCATCGAGGCGGCGCGGTCGCTGGCCGGCGTCGAGAAGGCCTCGTCGACCGAGTTCGGCCCGACCGGGGAGCCGGTCGTCGGCCTGATGACCGAGTGGCTGAAGGGCAACATGCTGGAGAAACGCAGGGCGACCGGCGACCTCGGCGGCACCATGCGGCTAGGCGCCTATCAGGCCGAGCTCAGCAAGGGCTCGAAGATCGCCGAGATCTATGGAGACACCCAAATTTCCGAGCGCCACCGCCACCGCTACGAGGTCAATGTCGACTATAAGCAGCGGCTCGAGGATTGCGGCCTGGTCTTTGCCGGCATGTCGCCCGACGGCGTGCTGCCGGAGACGGTCGAATATCCCGACCATCCTTGGTTCATCGGCGTGCAGTACCATCCGGAATTGAAGAGCCGGCCGCTCGAACCGCACCCGCTGTTCGCGAGCTTCATCTCGGCCGCGGTGGAACAGTCGCGGCTCGTTTGAGCCGTTTGGCTGGACCGGCCATGCGGACCTATGTCGCGCTGCTCTACAGCATTCTCTTGGGCGAGGGGCGGCGGGTCGTCATGTCGGACCTCAAGGCGATGGCCGAAGGCCTTGGGCTGAAGAATGTCCGCACGCTGGTGGCGACCGGCAATCTGGTCTTCGAGGCGCGGACGACCAAAATTTCCGATCTGGAGCGGCGACTGGAAAAGGCGTTCGAAGAGACCTTCGGCCGCCATGTCGACATCATCGTGCGCGGTGCCGAGGACTGGCTGAAGCTTACGGCCGGCAATCCGTTTCCGGCCGAGTCCGCGGCCGCCGGCGACCAGGTCGCCGTGCGCGTCATGCGCGAGCCTGCACCGACGGATGCCCTATCAGCGCTTCAGGCCCGTGCTGCTGAAGACGAGAAGGTGCTTTTGGTCGGCGGCGATATCTGGCTCGTGTTTTCGCGCCAGCGGCCAAGCTCGCGGCTGCTCGCGGCCGCCAATCACAAACGCATGGGGACAGGCACCGCGCGCAACTGGAACACCGTGCGCAGGCTGGCTGAGATGGTGGGAAAGTAGGCAGTAGGCAGTAGGCAGTAGGGATGCGTTCTCTATTCCCTATTGCCTAACGCCTACTGCCTTCTCTTCAAGCCTTCACCGTCTTCGCCCCGGCGCCCAGCGCCATCGTGCGCAGGACGTAGTAGACGGCGCCCGCGATCGCCACGCCGAAGAACCAGCCGTAGACGCCCCACCAGGACGGCAGCCAGCTGGTGAAGTTCGGCAGGATCGAGGAGAAGATCGCGCCGATGCCGGCGGCGATGAAGGCGTTGACGTGCCAGCCCCCCTGGAAGCGGAACTCGCCGTCTTCGCGGTAGAGCGCCTCGACGTCGACCTCGCTTTTGCGGATCAGGTAGTAGTCGATCATCATCACGCCGAAGATCGGCCCCATCGTCGCGCCGATGATGTTGACGAAGGAAGCGGCACTGCCTTCCCAAGGCGCGAAGGGATAGAGCACCAGTGCGATAAGTGCTGCGATGTAGCCGCCCTTCTTGAAGTCGATCTGGCGCGGGAAGACGTTGGAGAAGTCGAAGGCCGGCGAGACGAAGTTCGCCACGACGTTGATGCCGAGCGTCGCCACCGCGAAGGTCAGCGCCGCCAAAGCCGCCAGGAACCAGCTATCGAATTTGGCCGAGATCTGGTCGGGATGCAGCAGCACCTCGTGATAGACGTCGTAGGCGGCGATCGTGGTGACGCCGGCGACCAGCGAGAACAGGATGAGATTGACCGGCAGGCCCCAGATGTTGCCCTTGCGCAGCGATGCCTTGTCGGGCGCATAGCGGGCAAAGTCGCAGAAGTTGAGGTAGAGCGCCGAGAAATAGGTCACCCAGATCGCCGCCACCGCGAACAGCGCCGTCCACGAACCCGGCTCGCCGGGCACGCCGGCGTCCTTGGTCTTGTCGAGCAGCACGTCCATCGGGATGTCGCTGGTGAAGGCGAAGGTACCCGACTTCACGCAGAGATAGATCGCCAGGATCAGCATCATCACCCACACGGCGGGGCCGGCCCAATCCTGGAAGCGGCGCACGGTTTCCATGCCCTTCTGGATGATCAGGAGCTGCAGCGCCCAGATGACGACGAAGCAGATCACTTCCAGGGTGGAATGGCCGAGCAGGTGCGAGGTCTGGTTGAATTCGTTGAACCATGGCAGCCGCGTCAGCAGCGCGACGATCGCGCCCGATGCCGCAGCCGTCTGCGCGCCGTACCAGAAGCAGGCGACGACGGCCCGCACCAGCGCCGGGATGTTGGCGCCCCAGATGCCGAAGGAGGCGCGGGCAAGCACGGGGTAGGGCACGCCGGTCTTCACGCCGGCATAGCCGACAAGGTTCATCAGGAAATAGATGATCAGCGAGCCGATGCCGATGGCGATGATGAAGTTGACGAAGCCGCCGCAGAACAGGAACAGACTTGCGGCGAGATAGTAGCCCCAGAGGCTGTGGACGTCGGATGTCCAGACGTTGAAGATCGAAAACGGTCCCCAGTTCCTGACCGTTGCCGGAGCCAGATCCTCGTTGTAGAGGCCGGGCGATGCGCCTTGTATGGTCATTGGAAGTGTTCCCCTTTTGCAAAACGCGCCCTCACGCGTTAACCGTCGAGGTTAAGCCTGACGCTGGGGAACCGGCAAGCAATCCATTTGCCGGCTTTCGCCTTAAAGACATTCAATGAGAATGGCCCTTATCGCTGACACTGATCTCATCATTGCCTGAGTCGGCGTGGGCGTTTTCGCCGCAGATCGGCGGTTCCAAAATTTTCAAGCGGCAACCAAATTTGTTTGGAACTAATCCACAGGATATGCGTTTATTGCGGTTCGGCCGCTCTGCGGTCGACCGGGAGGAAATTATGGATCGCTTGCATTTCTTTACCCCAGTGCGGATTGCGCGTGGGCAGGGATACCCCTTGGAGGAAGTCGATAGCGTCTCCGAAGCGATGGTATTCCTGCGGAAGTGGCCAACGGGCAGACGCGGCCCCGTTTATCAGTGCGCCGTGAATTGCTGTTCGGCGGCGATGTCGGGCAAAATGTCGGCCGAGGAAGCGAGAAAGGCCTTTGTCGGCTTTGCCCGCATCACCCGGCTGCTTGACGACGACATGGCGCTGCCGCTGGGTGGCCCGTCCACGGACAATGTCTACGCCCTGAGGCGGTAGCTCCGTCGCCCCCGCGGCTGCTGCTGACAAATGCGATGATGAGGCGTTGGCTTATGGCCGACGCCGGCCGCCTTTTGTTTTCGTCCGCGTGCCGCCCTGTTGTTTCAATTCTCCCTGAAAGAGCGTGTGAGCGAGGCCTGCAGCGGCGCCAGCATATAGTCGAGCAGGGTATGTTCCCCGGTCAGGATCATGACTTCCGCCGGCATGCCGGGCGACAGACGGATGTCATGCAGATCTTCAAGATCGGCCTTGTCGACCTTGACCTTAGCGAGGAAATAAGGCTCGCCGGTCTTCTCGTCCGTCAGCCGGTCGGCCGACACCGACGTAAGCAGGCCATGGATTTGCGGCAAATGCCGGCTCGGATAGGCTGTCAGCACCACGCGGGCGGGCATATCCGGATGCACCACATCGATATCCGTGGGCCGGATTCGTGAATCGATGATCAGATTGGGCTCGTTGGGTACGATGTCGAGAAGCGGCTGACCGCTGGAGATCACGCCCGATTCGGTCGTTACCCGCAGGTTCATCACAGTTCCGGCGATCGGCGCGACGATATCCGTTCTGGCCAGCACGTCCTGGCGCGAAGGCAATTGGCTGCGCAATTCGGCGAGGTCTGTACGCGCTTTGGCAAGATCCTCGTTGGCGGTCTCGCTGTCCTGCTGGCGCAGGTTGAGGAGCTGGAACTCGGTCTCGCCGATCTGCTGGTCGTTTTTCGCCACCTCCGCCCGGTTCGATGCCTGGTTGGCGCGGATGTCGGCCTGGGAACGCTGCAGCGCCAATATCCGCGGCAGGCGTTCGAGGCCCTTCTTATACATCTCCTGCGCGGAGGCGATCTCCTGTTCGATCAGGCCGAGCTGTTCGGTCTCTGCGGCGATCACGTCTCGTGATCCCGCGCTTTGCTCCTTAATCTGCGCGATGCGCTTGTTGAGGATCTGCGTGCGCCCATCGCGGGTTGCGAGGCGGCTGTCGAGCAGTGCCTGCTCCTCGACGACGACCTTTCGCGCCAACTCACTATCGATCGACGTCAACTCCTTGGGGAACGAGATCCGGTTCTGTCCGGCAAGCTCCGCGACCAGGCGCGCCTCGGTTGCCAGCAGGCGGATGTAGTGCCCCTGCAACTCGTCGTAGCGCCCTTGCGCCTCCGTTGTCTTCAGGCTGATCAGAACCTGGCCGGCGCTGACCTTGTCGCCTTCCTTCACGTGGATCGCCCCGATGATGCCGCCTTCGAGATGCTGGACCGTCTTGCGATAGCCTTCCGGGCTGACGACGCCGTTGGCGACGACCGCGCTTGCCAGAAGCGCGACGCTCGACCATGCGGCGACGCCGCCGACGAAGACGATCGAGGAAACGTAGCCCAGCATGCGCGCAGGCCGCGTCCGTTGATCGAGGTCGCGCCTGCTGGCTCGGGCTGCAGGTGACCGCCGCCGGACGAGGCGTCCAATCAGGAGCAGGAAGAGCGCGCTTGCGGCCGCTGCCAGAGCGATGCGCTTCGGCTGGTCGAGCCCGTCGAACCACACGGACACTGCGGCAATGAGTTGCCCGGCGGAGATGGTTAGCCTGCCGGACAGCTCGCGCAGGGCGTCCGCCAGCCCGTTCAGCATCGTCGAGAAATCGTCAAATCGCTCGTCCATGGCTCACTCCACCGCCTTCAGGTTTGCCGGCGCGAAGGCGGCAATCTTGTCACGGATGGCTGCCGGCACCGGTATGCGCTTGGGCTGGCCCGCCAGAGCGCCGAGAACCTCGTCGCGCGGACCGAACATCGAGACGGATCCGTCGCGGAGGAAGACGACATGATCGGCCGTGCGCAGAAGATTGGTCTGATGGGTGACGACAACGACGGTGCGGCCACGCTCCTTCAATTGCTGGAGCACGTTGAACAGCGCCACCTCGCCTTCGCCGTCGAGGCCGGTATTCGGCTCGTCGAGAACGATTAGCGGCGGGTCGCCGAACAGGGCCCGGGCCAGCGCGATGCGCTGGCGCTGGCCGCGCGAGATCTTGACGCCGTGCGGCCCGACCTCGGTCCGATAACCGTTCGGCAGCCGCAGGATCATCTCGTGTATGCCCGCGAGCTGCGCCGCGGCGATGACGGCTTCGCTGTCGACTTCGTCGCGCAGACGCGAAATGTTCTCGGCGATCGTTCCCGGGAACAATTCGATCTGTTGCGGCAGGTAGCCGATATGCTGGCCCAACTGGTCCGACGGCCAGTTCCAGACCTCCGCGCCATCCAGCCTGACATGGCCGAGCGACGGCCGCATCGTGCCGACGATGAGACGGCAGAGCGTAGTCTTGCCGGAGCCGGACGAGCCGATCACGCCGCAGGTTTGGCCAGGCTCGACACCGAAGCCGATCCCATTCAGCAGCGCCTGCGAGGTTCCCGGCGCATAGTAGTGCAGATTTTCGAGTTTCAGCCGACCCTGCGGACGCGGCAGGGTGACGCCGGCGTTCTGCATCGACGCGGTGGCGGCGAAGAGCTTGATCAGGTTCTGGCGCGCCGTCCGCGCGTTGACCAGGCTGCGCCAGGCGCCGATCGAACGTTCGATCGGCGCCAGCGCGCGGCTTAGCAGAATGGAAGCTGCTATCATCGACCCGCCCGTCAGTTCGCGGCGCAGGACGAAATAGGCGCCGAGCCCCAGCACGGCCACCTGGAGGGCGAGGCGCAGCGAGCGCGACAGACTGCCGATAACGGTGGTGCGCTGGAAAATCCGGGACTGCAGATCCGTCAGTGACTGCTGGTTCTGTTCCCACCGCAGCAGCGCGGGCTCGGACATGCCAAGCGAGCACAACGTCTCGGCGCCATCGATATATTGACCGACGGCGGCCTGGCTGCGGCGCAGCCCCGCCGCCGCTTCCTGACCCTTGCGGCGGGTGAGGAAATCATTAGCGAGCGCGCAGCAGAACAGGAGCACGGCGCCAGCCAGACCGAGCACGCCCAATGCCGGATGCAGAAACCACATGAATGCCAGGAACACCGGTGTCCATGGCGCGTCGAGAAAGGTCAGTATGCCGTCGCCGGCAATGAAGCCGCGCAGATCGCCCACGTCCTTCAGGCCGGCCTCAAGGCTGCTGCCGGCCAGGCGCGCCTCCATGGCGCGTTCGATCACCGGCACGCTGAGCTGGTCGTCCAGCCATTGGCTGATATGGCCCAGCATCATCCGGCGGGCATGTTCCAGCAGGCCGTACACGGCGATGGCGCCGATGACGGCCAGAGTGAGCCACAGCAGCGTGTCGATCGAGCCGCTCGACAGCACCCGGTCGTATATCTGCAGCATATAGACGGTGCTGGCGAGCAGGAGGACATTGGTGAGCAGGCTGAAGAGGAGAAGGGCCGGCGCTTGATGGCGCGCCAGGCGCATCACCTCCTGGAATTGCGGTCTTGGCTGCATCACGGATACCCCCCGGTTTCGATGCCTTTACTGCTGCTTTACTGAGGTCCAACGGGGGCAGCTGGTGCTGCCCCCGTTGGTCGAGTGGTCAGGCGATGTCGACGAGGATGTGCTGGAGGGCGGTCGTATCGCCGTCCGCGTCGGCCACCTTGAACGAGAAGTCGAGATTGGCATCCGGCGTCTCGCTCACGGTCGAGGTGAAGCCGATATCCACGATCTTCAGCACGTCGTTGTCGACGGCATCGAAGCTCACCAGACCGCCGGTCGCATTGCTGCCGCCGCCAGCGCCGGTCGCTCCGTTCAGGCTGATCGCCTGACCGGTGATGCCGTTGCCCGACTGCATGATCTGGACACCCTGCAGGACATAATCTTCGCCGGCCGCGTTGTAGTCGTTCCGCTCGATGATCAGGAGACCGTCATTGTTGTCGAGCGTGAACTCGCTGCTGTACGGCGCCGGGACCTGGCCCTTTTTCAAGATGTCGGAGTTGTCAGCGTAGACAGCCCGCGTGATCGAGGTGTCGTCCGCGGTGCCGAGGATGTTGTCGGCGCCATCGTCGACCAGGTTGAGGATCAGCATCAGGTCCTCGCTGGTGCCGATGCCGTCGAACTTGATCGCCATGGCGCCGGCGGTCGCCGTCGGGACGGTTGCCTCGTTCACGATGCCGACGTCGCTGCTGAAGAACCGCAACGTCAGCAGTTCGCCCTTCTGGATCGTGTCGCCGGCGACACCGTTGGTGCTCTGCGTCGCCGAAACCCACGTTGGATTGTTGTTGCTGACCATGTCGTGAGTGCCGGTCGGCGTGTTGAACGAGGTGTCGGAGGACGATCCCTGGCCATTGTTCGTCAGGCTGAACGGATTGGCCTTGTTGATCGCGTTGCCGGTGAATTGCACGTAGAAGTCTTCGTCTGCCGGCGTGTTCGGGTCATCCGCCTGCAGTTTTTCCAACACGATCGGTGGGTGGCCCACGTTGCTCGTGGGCTGCTTGGACAAGAGCTCGGCGGTGTGGATGACGTCGAAGCTGAAGCCCTCCAGCGGGTCGGTCAGGGTGATGGTGTAAGTACCGGCGACCTTGTCGAAGACCAGGGTACCGCCCGCTGTGCCTGTCTGGACACCGGCGGCCGGATCCTTGTCGTAGGTGAAGCTGAAGTTGAACGTCGCGGAGGCATCAGTCTCCGATGCCAGCGTCACGTCCGGGGTCAGGATACTGCCGCCGCCGCCGCCGGTGATCGAGCCGGTGAGCCCGATCTGGATGCCGGCAGTCACGAGGTCCTGGTCGACAAAGTCCGAATGCGTGGCATCGTAAAACGCGGCCGGGTGAGCATCCGCGCCGATATCGTAGCCGAAGTCGCCGCTGGCCGACGCGTTGAGTGTATTGGCCAACGTTTCGTGGGTCCCGGTACCGTTGCCGGCATCCGCGTCGCCATCGAACGGCTTCGTGATCGTCGGACCGTCGTCCTCGAACTTGAAAGCCGTGCCGATATTGGCGGTTGCATCGGCGGTGTCACCGTCACCATCGGTGATGGTCGCCTTCAGCGTCACCAGATCGGCAGCGGCAAGTGTCGCCGCCGAAAGGCCGCTCTCCACCGGGTCTGTCGGATCGTTATGGATGACCGAGCGGTCCTGGGTCAGTGTCACCTCGCCGGTGTTCTCATCGACGCTGATCAGGAAGGCGACGGTGCCCGTGTCGTTCTCCAGATAGCCTTCGACCTGGCCGCTGGCATTGACGCGCAGCAGGATGTTGTCGCCGCTGAGGGTGTCGTCGAGACCGCTGTCGACGTTGGCGCTCTTGATGCCGAGCTCATAGGTGACGGCGTCGCCGTCGGTGCCGGCGTCCGTGGTGAAGGCCGAAGCAAAGCCCGCCGATGCGGTATCGGAAATTTCGGTATCGTCGGTGGTCACCGTCGGAATGGTGCCGTCTGCGGTGATGCTCGGCCCGTCGTCTCTGATCTGCACCTTGTCGCCGATGGCGATGCTGGTGTCGTCGCCGTCGCCGTCGCCGTCATCGACGGTGACCACGGCCAGCAGGGCGCCGTCGTTCATCGTCTGCACGTCGTCGGGATCGCTGGCGTCGGAATGCGCGATCGCAATGTATTGCGCAATGCTGAGGATGCCGTTGTCGTCGATGGAGATGGCGATGGCCACTGCGTCACTCGTGTCGACGCTGCCGTCATCATTGGCATCGACGCGGCCGACGACGAGGCCGCCCTCGACATTGAGCAGGATGTTGTGTCCGTCGAGCGTATCGAAACCGGAATCGGCATTCGCCGCACTGACGTCGAGCGACAGTGTCTCGGTGCCTGGTCCGTCAGTGCCGAAGCTCGAGCTGGGTGTGACCACGGCGGAGGCGCTGGCTGCCCAGCCGATGGCCGTACCAAGCCCCGAGAAGGCGCCGGGCAAGGAGGCGAGGGGCTGGTCGTCCGAGCTGGCGTCGACGCCGGCCGTTTCGTCATGCAGCACGGTGGCGCTTTCCTCGGTCAACCCCGCCGTCGGGCCGTCGTCATCGAAGTTGATGAAGGAGCCGACCTCTTCGGTGTGGGCATTGGTGGTCGTCGCCTTGAAATGGAACTCGGTGATGTCGCACCCTTCATTCGCGTCGACCCCCGTAACCGTCAGTCGATCCATGTTATCGGCGGTGGTGATATCGACGGTGGTGACGTTATCCAGCCCGGTGATGGTGACGGCGTTCCCGGTGCCGCTAAGCCCTGTGACGGTGACGTTGCCGCTCGCGGTGGCATAGGTGCCGTCGACGGTGATGGTCGAGGCAAACCCCGATGCACCTGTCAATTTGACACTGGTGATGTCAACGGGGTCGGTCGTGGTGCCGTCAAAGAAGTCCGTGCCTTGCTGGTTGGCCGTGTTGTCGAAAGCCTTGATCGTGATGTCCACCCGCTTGTCCGGGCTGGAAGGCGTGATCTGGTTGATCGTGAACCCGGCCTCCGTGATGGTCTCGATATGGCTGCCGTACTGGATTTGCGACGCGGAACCCGCGTTCAGCAGGCCGCCGGTCACAAAATCGACCTGCAGCGTTTCGTTCGGATTTATGCTCTGGTTGTTGATGCCGAAGCCCTGTTCACTGACATTGGCGGTGCCGCCGTTCAGACCTATCACCAGAAGCTGCTTGGAGGCGTCATCGGGCGAATTGATCAGGTAGAAATCATGATTGCCGGGAGCAGCGTTCTGGCCGGAGAAGCTGATCTGGGAGGTCCCCTCGATCGACGCGTACACCAGATCGGTCAGATCGATCTGGTCGTCCGGATCGGACGCATCTGGATGGGACAACGCCACATATTGAACCAGATACAGATCCGCATCGGTGGTGCTGGTGTGATCGAGCCCAAACGAGAAGGCGAGCGGATCGGTTGCCGGGTCGGGCTCGGCGGTCGGGTCAGCGGTACCAATGACGCCGATCACGACATCTGCATTGTTCGGGTCCTGGAACAGCCAGACATAATTGCCATCGACCGTCTGGATGTCGGTCACCACGCCGTCGGTGGTGGAAAATGGCGTTCCCGAGGCGTCCTGGGTGAGAACGACCGAGGTGATGGTTTCTCCGGCGCTCGCCGTGGCCTGCACGAAATCGGCCTGATAGGCGACCTCCAGCGCGGTGCCGAGAGTGAGAAGATGTTGCAGCGTGGTGTTGGTGTCGTGCGGCGGAACGGCCGGATTAATATCGTCGTCTGTCAAGCCGCTTGTTTCGTCGATGATGATGTCTTGAGCTGTGATGTCGAGTGCCATTGCGAATTCTCCCTGGTTCAATGCGACAGGCGCGAAATCAGCCCCAACGCTGGCAACCGGTCGCATGGGCGTGCATTCGCCGGCAGGGCCGGCGCTGCGCGCCATCGTTAAAAGGGACCTGAAGTTTCGATTGACTCAGGGGGTAGAGGGGTTGGAGGAGCCGCCGCTAATCCTCCGCTCCTTGCCCCGTCAGGCAATTGTAGGCGGATGCGTCCTATGCGCATCGGTGACCCACCAACGGCGGGCACCAAGGATCGACAATGAGGGCATACTCAACCCCGCCCCTCTTCAACAGGCATTGACTGCCTGTACGCCTCCCGCTCAGAACATGAGCACAAAAACTTTACTCTTATTTGTGGAAATTTCAAATCGGACTATTGCCTTTTAATAAAAAGTGTGGATCGGAAATAGTCCCTCCAGGGGCAGGACTTTTGTCCCCATGATTCGAACCATTTAAAGTCAAAAAGAACACACTAGATGGTGTCCGTGGATTTGGGATCGCCTGAAAGAATGAATAGGACCTAATGCAGACGATGATCGCCATAGCACCAATGATGGATTGGACGGACCGGCATTGCCGGTTCTTCCACCGTCAGTTGACGCGCCGCGCGCTGCTCTACACTGAGATGGTGGTGGCGGACGCGGTCATCCATGGTGTGCGCGAGCGCCTGCTTGGCTTTGATGACGCCGAGCATCCGGTTGCGTTGCAGCTTGGCGGTTCGGATCCGCGCAAGCTCGCCGAGGCGGCCGTCATCGGCGAGGCGTTCGGTTATGACGAGATCAATCTCAATGTCGGCTGTCCGTCCGATCGCGTCCAGTCGGGCACGTTCGGCGCCTGCCTGATGAAGACGCCGCTGCTGGTGGCGCAATGCGTCGCGGCTATGAAGGCGGCGGTGAAAATCCCCGTCACCGTCAAATGCCGCATCGGCGTCGACGATCAGGACCCCGAACCAGCTCTCGATACGCTGGCTGACGGAGTGCTCGCGGCCGGTGCCGATGCCCTCTGGGTGCACGCCCGCAAGGCGTGGCTGGAGGGGCTGAGCCCTAAGGAAAACCGCGACATCCCACCGCTCGATTATTCGCGCGTCTATCGGCTGAAGGCCAGAAAGCCGAACGAATTCATCGGCATCAATGGCGGTATTCAATCGCTCGACGAGGTTTCCGAACATCTGCGCCATGTCGACGGCGCCATGCTTGGCCGTGCGGCCTATCATACGCCGGGCATCCTTGCCGGCGTCGATGCGGCTTTCTATGACGAGGCGCGGATCGCATTCGACTACGCGGCGCTGATGGATGCAATGGCTGCTTACGCCGCGCGCCATATCGAGAAGGGTGGAAGGCTCGGCCACATCACCCGCCATATGGTCGGCCTGTTCCATGGCCTTCCGGGCGCGCGCCGCTACCGGCAGATTCTGTCCACCGATGCCAACAAACCCGGAGCGGGGCCGGAGGTGCTGGAGGCAGCCTTTGCGGCGGTCGATCTCAGCGGGGCTGCGGCCGAAGCCGCCTAAAGCAGGTCGCGTGAAAAGGATTCACGCGACCTGCTTTAGGTTTTCGATTTTAAGCATGTCTTCGTCCCGAAACCGGGCCCACTTTCGGGAGACATGCTTTAAGAGGCTGCAACTCAAATCTCGCAGGCGATCCTGTCCGTATTTATGTCACAGATCTCAGCAGCGACAATGCTGGCCTGCGGGACCGGATTGCGGCTCCTTCTGTCTCGGCGGACAGGGGTGATCACCGTAAGAGCAGAATACGCAGCAATCTCCCGCCAGGGGCTTGAGGAGAATCCCGCAGCTTTCGCATTCGTAGAAATACTGGCAGGCATCGGCCGGCATCGTCTCGGTTTTGCGGTGACCGCAGGCCGGACAGGTGATGGTGCTGGTGAGTTCGGTCATTGCTCATTCACCAAGGCTGCTGCATAGCCGGCGTTTGTGGAAGCATCGGCGATCGCTGCTGGGCTCGTCTTGCTGTCGTCGAAGACAACCGTCGCGGTCTTGGCATCGACGTCGGTTGAAACGGAGACGATGCCGTCGAGGTGCTTGATTGCGGTCGTAACGGTGGCCGGGCAGAGCGGACATGTCATGTCGGGCACCGAGAATGTGGCCGTGCGCTGTCCGGCAGCAGCGGGCGCGGCGACGAGGAGCAGGACAGCGATTGCAATCGCAATGCGCATGGGGACCTCCTACGAATTGAGCCGTCCGAAGAGATCGACAGCGGCCGCCGACGCTGCAATCAGGCTCGCGGCCAACAGAATCCATCGGGTGGAACGGCGATAAACGGGGCTGGCGCAGAGGGAGCCTGGATCGCAGGCGGCCGCTTCACTGCGGCGGTAGCGCCAGTATCCGAGAGCGATGGAGACGGCTGCGAGCGTCAGGAAGTACGGCTGATAGGGCGCCAGCGCGGTGAGGCGCGCGATCCAGGCGCCGCTAATCCCGGCGAGTGCGAAAGCGAGTGGAAGGATACAGCAGGCGGAGGCGAGGAGACCTGCCGAAAGGCCGCCAAGAGCGAACGACAGGCCAGTCCATGATGTCGTTGGGTTGCTGACGGGCGATGGTCCGATCATTCCGGCATCTCCACGCGGCTCGACAGGAACAGGTTGATGGCGGCGCCCGACAGCATGATCAACAATCCGGTGCCAAGATTGAACATCAGAATCTCGATGCTGGCGTCGATTGGATGGAACAGGGTAAGCGCCGCGGCAGTAATTCCAGCCACGGAGAGACTTGCGGCGAAGATCACCGGCGCTGGGTTGAAACTGGCGGCATGGCGCAGCATCAGAGCCAAGGCCAGCGACAACGGCAGGCTGGTCAGCACCAATGTGGCAATGCAGGAGGCCGTCTCACCAGGAGCCGCGCTACCGGGAACCATCGGGGTCCAGAAGCGCAGGCACTGATAGCCGATCGAGAAAAGCCACAAGGCAAGCGCCGGAAGCGGCAGCCAAAGCCAATGACGTGAACGGCCGGGAAGGCTGATGAAGAATGCCGCGACCGCGGCAAGGATGCCGGTTAGGACAGCCCCTGTGAGGCTCACGGCGAAGCGGATATCGGCCAGGCGAACAAGGAGGCCTGGTCGCCAGCCATGGCCAGCGGCGATCATCGTGAGGATCAATGCGGCCAGAAGCAGGAAACCGGCGGCGCGCAGCAGCGGTGGGCGCAGCCGCCTGACCGGTCTCAGATTGGCCGCAAGCGCGGAAATGAGATCATCCGTGGGGATCATGTTTCACTCCCGCCATGGAAGAATCGCCGCAGACGCTGGATGGCGCGGTGAGTGGCGATTTTAAGCGCCGCCACGCTCGTACCACTCACCGCCGAGGCTTCCTTCAGCGACAGCCCTTCGATCTTGGTGAGCCGGACGGCTTCGCGCTGTCCGGCAGGAAGGCGGTCGAGGGCCGCCGCAATCTCATGGATATCCGTCATGCCCTCAAGGTTCGCGGGCGGATCGGCAAAGGTTTCGTGAGCAGATTCAAATTCCGTTTCGTAGGTCCGGCGGCGGCCCTGGCGGCGCAGGCGGTCGATCAGCCTGCGCCGGGCAATGGCCGTAAGCCAGGGACCGAACGGCCGCGCCGGATCATAGGTCCGGCGCACGGTATGCAGGCTGAGCAGTATATCTTGCACCGCATCCTCGATATCGCTGGGATTGCGGTGGCAGCGCGCCGCGTGAGCGCGGAGATATGGAGTGATGCTCTCCAGGAGCCGCCGGTAGGCATCGGCGTCACCGTCCTGAGCCCTGGCCATGAGGATCGACCAATCCAGTTCTCGCACCTGCAGCGAGGGAACAGCCGGCGCCCGCACAAGTTTCAGCACCGGTTTGGTGGTCATTGCCGGTGTGCCTCCGAAGCAAATCGTAAGGCTATCAGCCGATCGAGGGAAATCGGCCCTGCGCCCAGGGCGATGATGGAGATCGCCATGGCGGCCCAGGGCAGGTGGAAGTTGGCCCAGCCATCGGGCACCACAAGCTGGATGACACCGGTCATGATGAGCATCGCCAGCGCGGCAAAGCGGGTGGCGAGGCCCAGGACCAGCAGCACTGGCAAAACGAGTTCGGCGGTCGCGACCAGATAGGCCACGACATCTGGCATGGGGAAACCATACTCGGCGCCGAAGATGTGCAACTTGAACTCCTGTTCGAACAGATAGACGGTGCTGTCCGAGAGCTGCAGGAAACCGTCCCAGCGGGTAAGGCCTGAGCGGAAAAACGGCACCGCGAGTGCTGCTCGCAGAAACAGGGGCGCCACAGCCACGGCAACCGAGGAAAGCCGCCTTGTCAGTGTACGGACGAGTTCCGGAGCTGAGATCGTCATGGCTCACCTGCGGCATCCCGTTCGAGGCTCCAACCGACGAAGGCGCCGGCTTCAATCAGTCCGGCCAACGTCGCGCTGAGATCGAAGTAGACCGTGACCTCAAGCGCTGCGATAGCCGCGGCCACTACTGGCCTGCCGGCGCCCAGGCACGTGACAAGGGCCGCGGCGCCCATCGGGATTTGGTGAACACCGACTTCTGCGCCCGGCCGGATGATGAGAGTATCCTCGCCGCCAGCTTCGAGATCGACGGGTGCAGGCTCGCCGCCCGCAATGTTCATGCGCCAGATGGTGAGGGCGGGAAACTGCGATCGCGTAACACGCAGCGAAGGATGGAGCGCCAGCCTCACCTGGGCGAGGCGATCCTGTTCGATGGCGAGGAGATCGGCGGCTGTAAGCGGTTCCGCATCGGCCGCGTGATAGGCCTCGATCCAGGCGCGCTCGATCCTCGCCACGTCGGCGAGATAGGGCAGCGCCGCCACAGGCTCGAATCCACCAATGAATTCCGGGAAACCCGACCCGTAGCCGAGCATGATCGGAGACCGAGGCGGATGGGCCGTTGCGAATTGCCCGGCCATAGCGCGGAAGAATTCGTCCCCGACGATACGATGAACCGCCGGGTAGTTTTCCTTCAATGTCTCGATGAGGCCGGCCACGACGTTGTTGCGATAGACCGCAAAGCGGCGTGGACTCGGTAAGCCATCGGGACCCACGATGCCCGGCGGCGTGGCGCGAGCAGCATCGAGCAGGGCCATCGCGAAGTCCTGCTGCCGTTCAGCCAGTCCTTGCAAGGCGCACCTCCTGCGGTGTCGCGTGAGACTTCATATGCGCTTCGGCCCGCATGGCCTCGGCGTGCAGCTCGCCCCATGATGGCAAATCGGCATCCCATTCGATCAGCGTCGGCGTGGGACCGAGCTTGCCGATCACGTAGGTGTAGAGCTGCCAAACCAACGGGTCGACCGGTCGGTTGTGGGTATCGATAAGCAGCGGCCGCTGTTTCTCGTCGGTCTCCGGCGTGAAGCCGGCAAGGTGTATTTCCTGCACGGCGACGAGCGGATAGGCATCGATATAGGCGAAGGGATCCCATTGCTGATTGGTCGAAGCGACGTGGACGTTGCTCACATCGAGCAGCAGACCGCAGCCGGTGCGCCGCTGCACCTCGGCGATGAAATCGGGCTCGGCATAGGTGCTTTCGGCAAAGGCGACGTAGGTGGAAGGATTTTCCAGCAGCATCTGGCGGCCGAGCGTCTCCTGCACCTCGTCGATGTGAGAGGCGATGCGTTGGAGCGTTTCCTTGGTGTAGGGCATCGGCAGTAGATCGTTCAGAAACGCCTCGCCATGGCTCGACCATGCGAGGTGCTCGGAGAAAAGCCCAGGCTCGTAGCGGGCGATCAGGTCCTTCAGGCGCCTCAGATGGTCTTGGTCGAGGGGCCTGGCCGCGCCAATCGACAGGCCGACGCCGTGCAGCGACAGCGGATAAAGCTCGCGCACCGCCGCAAGGTAGCGGTGCGGCGGTCCGCCCGCCCCCATGTAGTTTTCGGCGTGGACCTCGAAAAAGCCGATATCCGGCACAGTTTCCAGGATCTCGCGGTAGTGCTGCGGCTTAAGTCCCACTCCGGCGCGCTGAGGTATGTTCATGTCGATCTCCCGGAAAGTCACGGATAGGAGGCGGATGGCCTCGCCATCCGCCGGGGTTTCCTGGGGATCAGCCGATCGGCTTCAGCGAGCCATGGCCATTGGGCGTGGTCATGGCGGTGCAGGTTCCCTTCTTCACCAGCTTGAAGGCATTGCCTTGGTAGTTCTTGGTGGAGGTGCCCGCGCAGGTGGTTCCAGCGCCCGCATAGCAGTCGTTATGGCCCTTCAGCGCCACGCCGAAGCACTTCTCCATTTTGCCGGAAGCGACCTCCTTTTTGGTCATCTCCCGCATCTTCATCATTTCTGCCTCGCTCATAGCGGCCGATGCGGAGCCGATGGCGGCGGCGCCAATGGCTGCGGCAAAGGCGCTGGCGACGGCAGCGGAAATCAGGCGGTTTGACATGCTATCCTCCATTGGCATTGTTGGACGAACCTTCTCCCCGGCGATGCTGGAAGCGGCAGGTTCTTCTGGAGGTTCGCGGCGGCGCCTTCTGAGGTTACGGCGGTTCAGATCGCCGCGGTTCACGAATTCGTGTAGTTGGGCTCAGGAATGGTCGGCACAAATGCACCTGAAGCAAAGCCATAAGGCCGGCCTCGGCAAGGCGGTGGCCGAACCGGCTTGAGGGTCTAAAGCGCGTCGCGATCTTTCAGGTTCGCTCCGTGCGCTTTAGTTTTTGATTTTACGCATGTCTTTGTCCCGAAACCGGTTCCCACTTTCGGGAGACATGCTTTAATCGCGCAGCACCATGCGGTCTCCGCGCACGTCGAAGCCCGACAGCGAACTGATAAAGTTCATGCCGAGCAGGCTCTGCTCGAGCATGCCGGGCGCCGCCACCATGACCGGCATGTCCTTGCGCACGATGCCGCCGATCGCCACTTCATCGGTTCTGACCGTCGCCGCGCGAGCCATGCCGTTGGCGGTCGAAACGTCCACGGTGTAGCTGAGCGCCGCCGGATTGAACCCGGCCGCCTGGGCGTCCTGCGCCGTCAGCACCGTGCTGGTCGCGCCGGTGTCGACAACCGTCCGCACCGGAGTACCGTTGACCAGGATTCGCGCTTCGAAATGGCCGTTGTCGGCCTTGTCGAGCGTGACGGTGGCGCGGCCATTGTCAACGCCCAGCGCCAGCGGGCTTCCCGGAACAAGGCCGGCCGTCACGCGGCTGGCAACGTCTTGAAGCTCGTAGCGGTATTGGTAGCCGGCAATCAGCGCCAGCACGATGGCCGCCCAGACGCCGATATTGCGCGCCATGTCGCCGAGCGGCCGGCCCGAGCGAACGAGGCTGGCGCCAATCACCGTTACCAGGACGCCAACCCAGATCAGCCGGCTGAAATCGTGGTTCTCGATGCCGAAGGTACGGCCGGCGGAATCATTCATCATCAGCAGGATCAGCCCGGCGCCGATCACCAGCATGACGATCCAGAACAGGCGACTCATGGCCAGCCCTCTCTCAGTCCTTGCTCACAACATGCCGCGCTCGCGCGCCATGCGGACGCGCCGCGTTTCGCGGCGGGGCCGGCGTTCGACCGTCTCCAGCCGCGCCGGCAACTCGGCCATCACCGTCCGCCGGACTTCCGGCGTCATCGTGAGCCAGGTCGCGATCTCATCGCGCGTGCGCCCGCAGCCGAAGCAGAAGCCGGTTTTCATGTCGATCGAGCAGACGAGTATGCAGGGAGACTCGATGGCGGTCATGCTGTTCTCTTGCCTTCACTCCACATGGTGCAACCACAAAGCCAATGCAAGCCCTCCGCAATGCGCCGCCCACCGGTGCTTTCGCGGCATTGCCGGGCGGTTGTGCCGGGCAGCGAAGGCGGCTATGCCGCTGCCTGTTCCTGCAATGAGACCGATATGACCGCCAAGCCTTTCGATGATTTCCGCACCCTGCTCGCGACGCTGCCGACGGCGGACGTCGCCGCCGAAACCCGTATCCGCACGCTGTTCGCCAAGACCGACAAGCCAAAGGCCTCGCTTGGGCGCATCGAGGATATCGCGACCTGGCTGGCCGCCTGGAGCGGGCGTGCGCCGCCGGCGGTAAACCGGCCTCTTGTGGCGATCTTTGCCGGCAATCACGGCGCTGTCCGGCATGCGATCTCGCCGCGGCCCGTTTCGGCGACCGCCAATGCCGTCGAACTCTGCGCTGCCGGCGGTGCGGCAATCAACCAGGTCTGCATCGCCAACGATCTCGGCCTGAAAGTCTTCGATCTGGCACTCGACATTCCGACCGGGGACATCACCGAGGAAGCGGCGCTCGACGAACGCGGCTGCGCCGCCACCATGGCCTTCGGCATGGAAGCCGTCGCCGGCGGTGCCGACCTTCTTTGCCTGGGCGACCTCGGCGTCGGCAATTCCACGATTGCGGCCGCCTTGTGCGCGGCGCTGTTCGGCGGCAAGGGCGCCGACTGGGTCGGGCCGGGATCGGGCGCGGATGCGACGATGGTGGCGCGCAAGGCCGACGCGGTCGACCGGGCACTGGCCCTCCACGGCTCCAGCCTTGACGATCCGCTCGAAGCGTTGCGCCGGGTCGGCGGCCGCGAGCTCGCGGCGATCTGCGGCGCCATTCTGGCAGCCCGCATGCAGAAGATCCCGGTGTTGCTTGACGGGTTCGTCTCGACGGCCGCCGCCTCGGTTCTGCACAGGGCCAATCCCGGTGCGCTCGACCATTGCCTGCTCGCCAGCCTGTCGCCGGAGCCCGGCCATGCCAAGATCGCCGAACGGCTTGGGCTCGAGCCGTTGCTTGATCTCGGCGTCAGTCACGGCGAAGGGGTGGGGGCTGGACTTGCCGCAGGTCTTGTGAAGGCCGCGGCGCTTACCAGTTCCGGCATGGCGGTAGTTGTTCGCAACTAAGGCGCGTTGCGATCTTTCAGATTCGCTCCGCGCGCTTTAGGTTCTTGATTTTACCCATGTCTTTGTCCCGAAACCGGTCCCCATTTTCGGGAGACATGCTTTAGCGCCGGCGCGCCGCAACCGCCTTGGTCGGCAGGGCCGGCAATTCCTCCATCACCCGGCTCAGCGGGAAAATGGCGATGGCCTCCGTGCCTTCGCGCAGCTTGGAGTGAAGCTCGAATTCGCCGCCATGCATGTCGAGCAGCCCCTGCACGATCGGCAGACCGAGGCCGGTTCCCTGTTCGGCGCTCTTGATGGCGATCGAGCCCTGGCCGAAGGCGGAAAGCACCACCGGGATTTCCTCGTCCGGGATGCCCGGGCCGTTATCCTTGACCGAGATGTACTGACCGCCGCCCGCTGTCCAGCCGACGCGCACGCGGACTTCGCCTCCCGACGCGGTGAACTTGATCGCATTGGACAATAGGTTGAGCGTGATCTGCCGGATGGCCCGCTCGTCGCCGAACAGACGCGGCAAGGTCGTCTCGAACTCCTGGATAACGCGGATGTCCTTATTGCGCGCCCTGAGCTCCATCATGTGACAGCAGTCCTCGACGATCGTCACGAGCACCACCGGCTCCTCGTTGAGCTGGTAGCGGCCGGCCTCGATGCGCGACAGGTCGAGGATCTCGTTGATCAGGTCGAGCAGGTGCTGGCCGGATTCGTGCACATCGTGCGCGTAGTCGCGATAGGTCGGGTTGTTCATCGGCCCGAGCACCTCGTTGGCCATCACTTCGGAGAAACCAAGGATGGCGTTGAGCGGCGTTCGGAGCTCATGGCTCATCGAGGCGAGAAAGCGCGACTTCGCCAGATTGGCGTCCTCGGCGCGCCGCCGTGCCTCGTCGGACATCGATTTCGCCGTCTCCACCTCTGCGATCAGCGCGTCCTTTTCCGAGCGGAAAGAGAGCACCATCCACGAGGCCTGGTTGAGATGGCGCGCGACATAGCCGAAGAAAGGCAGGGCAGCGACCAGAAGCGCCGCCATGATCCCTTCGATCGGCATCCATAGGCGCAGGACCGCGTAGACATAGACGGCGACAGGAACGGCGAAGGTCGCGAGCAGGGCGCCGCCCAGCGACGACGCCATGACCGCGGTCGTCGCCATGGCAACCAGAAGCACCATCGCCTTGACGACGTGGAACTGGTCGACCTGGCACGTGTCGCAGCCGAGCCAGGCGAACCAGGCCCAGCCGAGGCCGCACAGCGAATGGCCGATCAGGAAGTCGCGGCGCGTTTGCACCGGGTCGAGTTCGGCTGCTTCCGTCCGCTCGACGCGCCGCGCCATGAGGGCGACGATGGTGTAGCAAAGCAGCGTGAAGAGAGCCCAGATGGCAACCTGATTACCAACACCGGAAAGGCGGCCGATCGCCGCCACGGTAAGCACCAGCAGTGGTATCGCCGCCGCGCTGACCACCATGGCGCGTGCGTGCAGCTTCAGCAGTTCGCGGTCGAAGTCGAGGCTGCCGGCCTGCTGCGAAAGGCGGTCACGCGTCCTGCGCACCGCGCGCGCCACATCGCTGTTGCGATGCGGTCTCCTGCGGTCCACTATGAATTTGTCCGCTGTGTCCGAGCGTAGCAAAGGCATGCGAAGTTCAATTTCTGCGCGCAGCGATTTTCAGTTCGTTAAGCTACGTTCGAATGATTAAGAGACTGTTTGCCATATGAGCCGTTCCTGGTCGCGAGGACCGCGCCGGCGATATGCTCCGCGGCCTCCGCGCAGCCTCTGGCGCAGGCTGCTGGATTATGGGCTGACCGCGATTGTGCTTGGCCTGTTCATCCTGGTGGCGGCGCGGCTCGACCGTTTCGAGACGCGCAAGGAGCAAGGCACGGCCATCGTCAATGATGGCGATTCGCTCACGCTGGGTACCGAGCGCATCCGCATGCGCGGCATCGACGCTCCGGAATACACACAGACGTGCCGCAAGGAGGGCGCCGACTACCCTTGCGGCAGGCTTGCACGGCAGTCGCTGGTGCGGCTGATCGCCAACAGGCCGGTGTCCTGCAGCGGCTGGCAGCGCGACCGCTACGGCCGGCTGCTCGGTGACTGCAAGGCAGGCGACACCCAACTCAACCGTGCTCAAGTGCAGGCTGGATGGGCCGTCGCCTTCGGCGACTTCGAAACCGAGGAGGCGACCGCGCGGGTCGCCAAGGTCGGCATTTGGGCCGGCTCCTTCGAAGAGCCGCAGGACTGGCGCGACAGCCATCACGACCAACCGACCGAAAGGAAGCATGGCACGTTGGCTTCGCTTGGCGACGCGCTGCGCGAGCTTGTTCGCTTCTGGTGATGCCGCTTCTGGCGATGCTCTGTTCGATGCATGTCGTTCTCCCAAAACCGCTGCGCACTTTTGGGCGACATGCATCTTTGTTTTGATGCATGTCGTTCTCCCAAAACCGCTGCGCACTTTTGGGCGACATGCATTGAAGTGCGCCCTTCTTGTTGGGCATGATCTTTCCCGAAAACCGCCGCACACTTTTCGGGATCATGCCCTATGATCAGGGTGAAAGATCGGAGAATGGAATGAAGTTGTTCGATGGCGGCCGCGCTCCGAACCCCAGGCGGGTTCGGGTTTTCCTGGCGGAAAAGGGGCTGACGGTTCCGCTGGTGCCTGTCGACATGGGCGCGCTGGAGCATCGCGAGGAGCCGGTGGCGTCGCGCAATCCACTGCGGCGGCTGCCGGTTCTGGAATTGGACGACGGCACCATCATCACAGAATCGATAGCCATCTGCCGCTATTTCGAGGAGTTGCATCCCGAGCCCGCTTTGTTCGGAAAGGGCGCGCTAGGCAAGGCCAAGGTGGAGATGTGGCAAAGGCGCCTGGAGTTAAACCTCCTCAGCTGCGTCGCCGCTGCCTTCCGGCATATCCACCCGGCGATGAAGGACTGGGAGGTGCCGCAGATCCCGGAATGGGGCGAGGCCAACAAGCCCAAGGTCATTGAATTCCTGCATCTCCTTGACCGCGAACTGGCGGATAGGGAGTTCGCCGCCGGCGACACCTATTCGGTCGCCGACATCACCGGGTTGATCGCCATCGACTTCATGAAGCCGGCCCGTATCACGGTGCCCGAGGAATGCGCGAATGTGCTGCGCTGGCACGCGGCGCTCTCCAGCCGGCCAAGCGCCGCTGCCTGAGGCCCCATTTGGACGACTTGCCGAGCATGACCCAAGCGCTGGAAAGCCTCACCACCAGGGTGCGGGCCTGCCGCATCTGCGTCGAGCAACCGCGCGGCCGACCGTTGCCGCATGAGCCGCGTCCGGTGCTGAGGCCATCGTCGAGCGCGCGCATCCTGCTCGCCAGCCAGGCGCCGGGCACCAAGGTCCACATATCGGGCATGCCTTTCACCGATGCTTCCGGGGATCGCCTCAGAAGCTGGCTCGGTGTCAGCAGCGAAGAGTTCTACGACACGAAAAAATTCGCCATCGTGCCGATGGGTTTTTGCTTCCCGGGTCAGGATGCCAAGGGCGCCGACCTGCCGCCGCGCCGCGAATGCGCGCCGGCCTGGCGCGCTGCGTTGATGGCGCTGATGCCGCAGATCGATCTGGTGCTGACGATCGGCGGTTATGCGCAATCCTGGCACATGGGCTCGGCCCGTGGGCCATCGCTGACGGAAACGGTCAAAAACTGGCGCACCATTTGGGACCAGTCGCCCGCCCGGAAAGTGCTGCCGCTGCCACATCCGTCATGGCGAAACACCGGCTGGTTGAAGCAGAATCCCTGGTTTGAAATGGATTTGCTGCCTTTCCTGCGGTCGCAAATCCGCTATCGCATCGGATAGGCATTCGGCAAGATATCACTCGCTTTTGCCGCCATTGGCAGAATTTCTTTCTTGTGGAAGGCCCGGATAAAAGGGAATATAGCGAAACTATTCCCCTGGAGTTCTCCCGATGGACCGCCTTGACCGAAAAATTCTCCGCCTCCTGCAGGAGGATGCGACACTTGCGGTCGCCGATGTCGCCAAGAAAGTCGGCCTGTCGACCACGCCGTGCTGGCGGCGTATCCAGAAGCTCGAGGAAGAGGGCGTCATCCAGCGGCGCGTGGCCATTCTCGACCACGAAAAGGTCAATGTTCGCGTCACCGTTTTCGTGTCGATCCGCACCAATTCGCACAGCCATGAATGGCTGCGGCGCTTCTCCGAGGTCATCCAGGAATTCCCGGAAGTGGTCGAGTTCTACCGCATGAGCGGCGATGTCGACTATCTGCTGCGCGTCGTGGTGCCCGACATTGCCGCTTACGACGCCTTCTACAAGCGGCTGATCGCTAAGATCGAGATCCGCGACGTGTCGTCGTCCTTCGCCATGGAGCAGATCAAATACACGACCGAGATCCCGCTCGACTACATGGTGCTCGACAAGGAATCGGGCGCCAACGCGGCCTGATCATCTAGCGCTCGCCGCTTTCCACTATACGCGAAGCGGCGAGATTTAGTTCTTCTTTTTGTTGAGGAAATTCCACGGCGAGTTGACCGGCAACGTGACCGCGTCCGGCACCGTATCGACGCTCGCCACCTCCGCCTTGCGCACGGTATAGCCCGACTGGACGATCAAGACGCCGTCGAGGATGAAGAGCTGGCTCTTCTCCATGCCGGGCTTCAGTACGCCGGTGACGGAGACCGGCTGATAGGCCTCCGACATTTTGTACGGATGCGCCGGCGTCACCAGCACGATCTGGTTGGGCGGCGGCGTCGGCATGTGGCTGCAGGCGCCCGTCCACGGCACCAGCAGGAACTGGTAGACGAGGTCGCCGTCGCGATCGACCGGCAATGCATAGCCGGCCAACTGAATGGTCTTGTCCTGCAGATCGAGCGACAGCGTCTCGCCGTGGTCAGGCAGCTTCGCTGCGATCATCGGCAGGTTGGCGTCCTCGGCCACCGCCTGCGTCGTCGGGCGCAGATTCTTCCAGAAGATGTGCGCGATATCGGCCGCGGCATTGGTTCCGGTGGTGGCGAGCGCGAGCGCTAACGCCACCAGCATCGCGCGTGTTTTGAAATGCTTGCTCATAGTCGTGCCATCCTCCGTCAGTTGATCTCCGGAATCGAGTAAGAGCGTTGTGACTGTTTCAGATCAACGGTCCATCCGCATCACATGCCGCCGTGCGCCGGCTGTGCCTACCTCATGAAAACCCCGTGCGACGAACATGTCGCGAAAACCCATGAAGCGATAGCTCGGTGCGGCCTCGTCGACCGGATAGGCCTCAATGGTAGAAGCGCCTTTGGCGAAAGCGTGCTCGATCGCGGCATCCAGCAAAGCGGAAGCGAGGCCGCCACCGCGCAAGGCCCTTGGGACGTAGAAGCAAACAATCGACCAGACGCCTGTTTCGCTGTCGTCCTGCTGCTTTGAGAGTTTTCGATAGGTTTCGCGCGGCGCGACCGAACACCAGCCGACCATCTTGCTGTCGAGCTCGGCGACGATGCCGACGGGAGTGCCGGCGTCGATCAGCGCCATCATCATGCGCTTCTTCTCGTCGTTCTCAATGTGCTCACGGCTGGAATGGCGCCAGGCCATGCACCAGCAATATTTCGGCGCGCCGGGCTGCTCGAACAGGTCTTCGAAACGACCGCGCGTTTGCCGCGTCACCTCGATGAAGCGGATATGGCCGAGATCAAGCCTTTCCGGCAGCGAGCCGTTCGAGCTGTTTGGCATCCGTCAGTTCCTTGACAGCGTCCTTGCCGATCCAGCGCGCCGTCTTGTCGGACGATGCCGCCAGTTTCTCGGCCAGCGCAAGGGCAGGGGCGTGCAGTGCCATCGACCGCTTGCCGATCTGCCGCAGCGCCCAGTTGACCGCCTTGCGGACGAAGTTGCGCGGGTCGCCCGCATGCTTCTCGATCAGCGGCAGATAGGCAAGGAAGGTCGCATCCGGCTCCTTCTTCAGATGCACCGCGCCCCAGGCCAGCATGGCAAAGGCGGTGCGGCGCACGAACTCGCGTTCGTCCTCGGCGAATTCCTCGATCAGCTCGCGCCAGAACGGCGTTTCGGCGAACAGGTCGGCAACGGTGTCGACGATTTCCCAGCTGTCGAAACCGGCGGCCCAGCGCCGGCACTGGCCGACATCGACCTTCTTCGCCTCGCCGGTGAAGGCGGCCATCAATCGCGCCTCGCGGATGCCGGTATCCCAGAGAAGCAGCGACCTCTCGTGGTTCTTCTTCAGCTTGCTTGCCAGCGGCCGCAGATCGGAATTGCCGACGCCGAGCGCGGCCGCGGTATTGATGCCGAACCGCGCCATGCCGGCGCGGTTCTCCTCGGTGCCGATCGAGCGCAAATGAGCGACGATGTCGTCGGCGCTCCAGCTCGGATCGGGCGGGGCCATCGCTGTCTATTTTTCCAGGCGCGCCAGCAGCGAGGACGTGTCCCAGCGCCGCCCGCCCATCGCCTGCACATCCTTGTAGAACTGGTCGACCAGCGCCGTCACCGGCAGCCTGGCGCCATTGCGGTTGGCCTCGGCGAGGCAGATGCCGAGATCCTTGCGCATCCAGTCGACGGCAAAGCCGAAATCATATTTTCCGGCGTTCATCGTCTTGTGGCGGTTTTCCATCTGCCAGGAGCCGGCGGCGCCCTTGGAGATCACCTCGATGACCTTCTCGATGTCGAGCCCGGACTTCTTGCCGAAATGGATGCCTTCGGCCAGCCCCTGGACGAGGCCGGCAATGGCGATCTGGTTGATCATCTTGGTGAGCTGGCCGGCGCCCGCCGACCCCATCAGCCCGACCATGCGGGCAAAGGCGTCGATGATCGGCCTTGCCTTGTCGAAGGCTGCCTGCTCGCCGCCGACCATGACGGTCAGCACGCCGTTCTCGGCGCCTGCCTGGCCGCCCGATACCGGCGCGTCGAGGAAGGAAAAGCCGGCATTTTCAGCGGCGTCGGCCAATTCTCGCGCGACCTCGGCCGAGGCGGTAGTATTGTCGATGAAGACGGAACCTTTCTTCATCGCTCCGAAGGCGCCCTTGGCGCCGGTCGTCACCGAGCGCAGGTCGTCGTCATTGCCGACGCAGGAGAACACAAAATCTTTGCCTTCGGCCGCTTCGGCCGGCGTCAGTGCCAGCCTGCCGCCATGTTGGGCGACCCACTGCTCGGCCTTGGCCGTTGTACGGTTGTAGACGGCGACGTCGTGGCCGCCCTTGTTCCTGAGGTGGCCGGCCATCGGATAGCCCATGACGCCAAGACCGAGAAATGCAACCGATGCCATTAGCCTGCCTTCCAACAAAAGAGAGATTTCAGTGCCGGAAGGTCTAGGCCATGCGAAAAATTCGTCAAGGCACGGAGGGCCACATCGACTGGTACAGCCTGGAACGCGGCGCTCTATCGCTTGAGGTGAATGGTGATCCGGCGCTCGATCCATTCGACGCCGTGGCGCAGGATCTCGACCATCACCAGATAGACGATCGCTACCCAGATATAGGCTTGGATGTCGAAGGAGTTGGCGTAGGCGAGCTTGGCATTGCCCATCAGGTCGTAGACGGTGATGATGGCAACGATGGCCGAGGCCTTGATCATCAAAACGAGCTCGTTGCCGTAGGGCCGTAGCGCGACGATGATCGCCTGGGGCAGGATTACCTTGCTCAGCGTCTGAAGCTTATGCAGCCCGAGCGAGGCGGCACCCTCCCATTGGCCCCGGGGCACGCTCTCGATGGCGCCGCGCAGGATTTCGGCCTGGTAGGCGGCGGTGTTGAGCGAGAAGGCAAACACCCCGCAATAGAAAGCTTCGCGGAAGAACCACCAGAGACCGACGGATTGCAGTTCCGGCCTGAACGAGCCGATGCCGTAATAGACCAGATATGTCTGCACGAGCAGCGGCGTGCCGCGGAAGAAATAGACGTAGCAATAGGCAAATCCGGACAGGATCCGGTTCTTCGACATGCGGCCGTAGGCAACGGGGAGCGAGAGGATCGCACCGGTCACCATCGAGATGCCCACCAGCGCCAAAGTGGTGCCAAGTCCCCTCAGATAGGCTGGCGCGTATCTGTCAAAGAATGTGCCGCCCTGCCAGGCATGGACCAGATAGGCCACGATGCCGAGGCCGAAGAGGATCCACACGCCGACCAGCGCATAGCCTATGATGCGGGCGCGCGGCCAGCCGCGAGCCTCGGGCGGCGGCCTGTCGACGGCAATAGCGTGGCTGACGCTCATCGTGCCTCTCTCCGCCCGAGGGAGCGCAGAATATAGCCGGTGGCGACCGATGACAGGATGGCCAGCACAAGGAAGACCAGCGCGGCGACGCTGTAGAAGAGGAACGAATGCTTGGTGACGCGCGCCGCGACGCCGGCGTTGCGCAGCGTTTCCGCAAGATTGACCACGGACACTAGCGACGTGTCCTTGAGCAGGCTGAGCCAGCAATTCTCGAGGCCCGGAAAAGCGATGCGTATCAACTGCGGCAGGACCACGAGGCGCATCGTCTGCCATTTCGAAAGGCCAACGGCGTAGCCGCCCTCGTACTGGCCCTTGGGAATGGCGCGAAAGGCGGAAAGAAAAACCTCGCTGGCGTAGGACGAGAAGATCAGCGAGAGCACAATCATGCCGGCAATGAAGCTGTTCACGTCGATCGTGGCATCCGGATTGAACAGCCGGACGACATATTGCAGCAGCAGCGGCATGCCGAAGAAGAACAGGAACAGCGTCACCAACTCCGGCAGGCCGCGAAAGACGGTCGTGTAGATGTTGGCCGCGAGCCGCAGCGACGGTTCTTGCGACTGTTTGGCGAAGGCGACGAAAAAGCCGATCACCAGGCCGATGGGGAGGGTGGCGAGCGCCAGCGCAATCGTGACCAGCACGCCAGAGGCGATATCGTCACTCCAGCCATCGGGCCCCCAACTGAGAAGTGTCCAAATGCTTTGGGCCGGCATTGGCGGGGCGTGTCTCCGTGGCGATCCCGGAACGAAAGAAGGGCGGTGAGGTCGTCCTCACCGCCCCGAGCGCAATGATCAGGACTCGGCGCCGTAGACGTCGAACTTGAAGTACTTGTCGTTGATTTCCTTGTACTTTCCGTTGGCGCGGATGGCGTCGATCGCCGCATTCAGCTTGTTGACAAGATCGGTCTCGCCCTTGCGCACGGCAATGCCGGCGCCCGGTCCGAAGATTTCGACCGGCTGCGGCGAAGGCTGGCCGAGGATCTTGCAGCAGGCGCCGTCAGGCGAATCCAGCCACTGCTGCAGCACGACGATGTCGTCCTCGATGGCGTCGAGACGGCCGTTGGCGAGATCGGCCTGCTCCTCGGGGCTGCTCGGATAACCTTTGATGGTGCTGTCGGTATAGGTCTTCGAGGCATAGTTGAAATGCGTCGTCGTGGTGGCGACGCCGATATTCTTGCCGGCGAGGTCTTCCTTGGTCACGCCCTTGAGCGGCGAATCCTTCGGCACCGCGATCGCAGACGGCGTGTTGTAGTATTTGTGGGTGAAGTCGACCTTTTCCTGGCGCTCAGGCGTGATCGACATCGAGGCGACGATGGCGTCGAACTTGCCGGCCTGGAGCGCCGGAATGATGCCGTCCCAGTCCTGCGCGACGAAGGTGCATTTCACCTTCATTTCGTCGCAGAGGGCCTTGGCGATGTCGATGTCGAAGCCGACCAGCTGGCCGTCCGAGGTCAGGTTGTTGAAGGGCGGATACGCGCCTTCGGTGCCGATCCTCAGGGTCTTTTCCTGAGCCTGGGCGACGCCAAGTGTCAGCAGCGCGGCCGAAGCGGCGAGCGCGATACGCAGTGCAATACGCATGATAATCCTCTCATATTGTCATGGCCGCTGTCCCATGCGGCTCTTGAGGACGGAGCTACTTGTCCGCCCGCTGCGCGGGATACTCCCACTCTTTCGAAGAAAAAAGCAACCGCAAAACAACAGCAAACGACAATCGCCGACTGCCGCTGGGTTACTTGCCGGGAGCAACGAGGCCGGTCGCGCGCTCGATGAAGTCGGCTATCGATTTCGTATCATCGAGGTCGAAAACCGGCAGGCTCTCGCCTTCGACCGCAAAGTCGGCGGCGACAGCGACGATGTTCGGATCGTTGGCCGAAAGCGGCGTCCGGTCCTTGGCTTCCAGGCGTCGCGCCTCGATCTTCTTGTGCGCCTCGCGCTTGTAGCCTTCGATCAGCACGATGTCGGAGGGCGCCAGCCGCGCCAGGATGTCGTCCAGCGAGGGCTCGTCCTCATTGCGCAGCTCGTGCATCAGCGCCCAGCGCCGGCCGGAGGCGACCGCGACCTCCGTGGCGCCGGCCTGGCGATGGCGAAAGGAGTCCGCTCCCGGCTTGTCTATGTCGAAGTCGTGATGGGCATGCTTCACCGTCGAGACCGTCCAGCCGCGCCGGACCAGTTCGGCGACCAGCTTCTCGGTCAGTGTCGTCTTGCCGGAATTCTTCCAGCCGGTGATGCCGAATACGCGTCTCATGGCTGGAGGCTTTGCAACAGACGTTTCGCCTCCGCAAGATCGTCCGGCGTGTTGATGTTGAAGAACGGGTCGATCCGCCGGCCTTCGGCTTCGATCATCGGAAACTCCACCTGAACAAGACCCTGCCGCTCCATGAAGGCCGAAACCCGGCGGTTGTCTTCGTCGACCAGGAAATGGCGCAGTGCATCGCGCAGGCCAAGGGGCCACAGCGCGAAAGTGGGGTGCAATCGGCCATCGGAACTGGCGGCGGCGATCGCGCCCGGCCGTTCTTGGGCAGCAGCGTTCAATCGTTCGACAAGATCGCCGGGGAAGAACGGCGTGTCGCCGGCCGCGCTCACCAGTGACCGGCAAGCCGTGTTCGTTGCCGCCCATTCGAGGCCGGTCAGAATGCCGGCCAGCGGGCCGGCATAGCCGGGCATCGTGTCAGCAAGCACAGGAAGGTTCGTGCCGGCAAACCGCGAGGGATCGCCATTGGCATTGAGCGCCAGCGTGCCGACCTGCGGTTCGAGGCGCGCGGCGACATGGTCGATCAGCCTGGCTTTGCCCAGCGAAAGCAGGGGCTTGTCGCCGCCGCCCATCCGGCGCGACTGGCCGCCTGCCAGGATGATGCCCGCTACGCTCCGGTCCATCGGCCCTATATGCCGTCCGGCGCCATGTCGGGTCCAGCGCTTTCGGCGGCGGGCTGCAGCCTGCCGACGACGCGCTCGCGGTAGAGCGCATAGAGGCCGGAGCCGATGATGATTGTCGCGCCGACGATCATCGGCAGATCGGGGACGTCGCCGAAGATGACGAGGCCGAGCAGGATCGACCACAGCAGCGCCGTATAGCGGAACGGCGCGATGAAGGAGATGTCGCCCGAACGCATCGCCATGATGATGAACTGATAGCCGATGAGCACCAGCACCGCCGCCAGCGCCAGCAGTACGGTCGCCTTGCCGCTCATCGGCGTCCAGCCGCCCATCGGCGACAGCAGCAGCGCGCCCAGCACAGTCATGGCCAGCGCCGTCGCCGTCGACACCAGCATGGTCGGGATCGCCTGCGGGATGCGCTTGGTGGCGAGGTCGCGCACGGCGCAACAGGCAACGCTTGTCAGCGCCAGCAGCGAATAGACGCTAAAACCTTCGAAACCCGGCCGCACGATGATCAGAACGCCGGCAAAGCCGACGACAATGGCCAACCAACGCCGCCAGCCGACGCCTTCGCCGAAGAAAAGTGCCGCGCCCATTGTCACCGCAAGCGGCAGCGCCTGCAGCACTGCCGAGACATTGGCGATCGGCAGATGGGCAAGGGCGATCAGGAACGACACCGTGGCGCCGGCCTCGCCGGCGACGCGCATCGCCACCATCGGCTGCAGCATCGCTGCCGGATTGGCCAGCGCGCCGCGCCGCCAGGCAAGCAGGCCGACGAAGAGCGATGCGAAAGCGCCGCGCACCAGCATGACCTGCGCCATGTTCATCGATTCCGACGAGAATTTGGTGATGGCGTCGTTGAGGGTGAAGCCGATCATGGCCACCACCATGAAAAGCGCGCCGCGAAGATTGGGCGAGAGAGGCAAGGGCGTTTCCAGATTCTATTTTTGGGTCAAGCCTGTAGCAGGCAACTGGAAAACAGCAACGGCAAAGAAATGGGCCACGAATTCTCCGCGGCCCGGACGATCGATTTGCAAATGCGTCGAACGCTTACTTGGGCGTCAGCACTTCGGTGCCGTTGCCGTTCTGGCCGGCGATGGTCCACAGCCCGTGCAGCGAGCCATCCTTATCGACCTTGTAGACGACGAGGCCGATTTCCTTGCCCATCACATAGCCGGCGGAAAAGGCGTTGTCGTTGCGCATGCAGATGCCGTCGGAGGACGAGCCGCCGGTTTCCCAATGGATGGTGCAGGTGGTGTCGCTGGTCAGCGTGATGGTCGCCTCGCCGCCATATTTGGAGCCGTCGAAATTGGTGCCGGCGACAGTGTAGGTACCGCCGATCGACTGGGCGGCGGCCGGTGCGGAAGCAAGTCCGAGCATTGCAAGCGAAAGCATGAATGTGCGCATGAGAATTCCCCCTGGATGCGAAAAGTCGCTTCTGGAGGCTAGGCCCGAACACTGCCGCGGTAAATCGCTGTGGAAGCCCGTGCGAAGGGTTATTTGCAGGGGTATCGCGTACGCCTCAAGGACCGCGCAGGCTGGCAGCGATGGCGACGATCAGGGGGTCATATTTCGCCTTGAGCGAGGAGGGATATTCGATCCACACGGTGCGGATGACATCGTCCTTTCCGAACAGGCGCCGCTCGTAGAAAACCCTGTCGCCCTTGACGCCGGAGAGCACGGCCCAGTTCTTGCCGGTCTTGCTGTAGGTGATCTTGTAGCCCGGTCCGATGTTTGCCTTTTCGCCGGCGACGAAGCCCTTCGGCGTGTCGTTGTCGATGTTGTAGATGCCGGAGCAGGTCAGGCTTGCGCCGTCGGGCGCGGTCCATTGCTGCCCGTCGCCGTTCTCCGGCTCGGCTTCGGTGATGCTGAATACCTCGTCGGGAAAGGTGCAGGCGGTTCCGAAACGCGCATTGACGTAGGTGAATGGCCTCGCGACCGCCGTTGTGGCGGCGACCGCCAACAAGCACGACAAGGCGATCGCCAGAGGCGTGCCCTGGATGAGATGAAAACGCTTCATGGTGCCCCCAAGGTCAGTGACCAAGGCGATCCTGCACCAATTTCCGGAAAAAATCAGCCGCCGGTGACGCTCATATGGCGCGATACCGAGGGGCGGCTGGTGCGGCGGTCGATGATGAAATCATGGCCCTTGGGCTTGCGCCCGATCGCCTCGTCTATGGCCTCGCCGACGAGTTCGTTGCCTTCGGACGCACGCAACGGCGCCCTGAGGTCGGCTGCATCCTCCTGGCCGAGGCACATATAGAGCGTGCCGGTGCAGGTCAGGCGGACACGGTTGCAGCTTTCGCAGAAATTATGCGTCATCGGCGTGATGAAGCCGAGCCGGCCGCCGGTCTCGGCGACACTGACGTAGCGGGCAGGGCCGCCGGTCTTGTAGGGGATGTCGGTCAGCGTGAAGTGGCGCTCGAGCGAGGCGCGCAGCAGCGACAGCGGCAGGTACTGGTCGGTGCGGTCGGCGTCGATCTCGCCCATCGGCATGGTCTCGATCACGGTGAGGTCCATGCCGCGGCCATGCGCCCAGCGCAGCATCTCGGGGATTTCGGCGTCGTTGAAGTCGCGCAGCGCCACGGCGTTGAGCTTGACCTTCAGGCCTGCGGCCTGCGCGGCGTCGATGCCTTCCATGACCTTGCCGAGATTGCCCCAGCGGGTGATCTGGCGGAATTTGCCGGCATCCAGCGTGTCGAGCGAGACGTTGATGCGCTTCACCCCGCAATCGGCGAGCTCGGCGGCAAAGCGCGAGAGCTGCGAGCCGTTGGTGGTGAGCGTCAGCTCTTCCAGGGCGCCGCTCTTGAGATGCCGCGACAACTGGCGCACCAGATGCATGATGTTCTTGCGCACCAGCGGCTCGCCGCCGGTCAGCCTGAGCTTCCTCACGCCCTTTTCGATGAAGACTGTGCAGAGCCGATCGAGCTCCTCGAGCGACAACAGATCCCTCTTCGGCAGGAAGGTCATGTCCTCGGCCATGCAATAGGTGCAGCGGAAGTCGCAGCGGTCGGTGACCGACACGCGAAGGTAGGTGATCGTACGACCGAATGGGTCGATCATGTTCATGTTCAAGCGCTTCCGTGGCCGTGAACGGGCTCGTTATATATGGCTATGTGATACGATCCGGCCCGGCATTCAAGATAGAAGGTCTTGATCTTTGGTAACAGTCCCCGACCGACATCGCATGTCGGCTGGCTTCCATGACCTTTCCGCATCGCGCGAAGCGGCGTAGGGAAGGGTTCCATTCACGCAGGACCAAACATGACGGCGCCGAAGGAACTGAGGGTCTCGAAAGACCGCAAGCTGCTCACCGTGACTTTCCCGGATCACCAGCCGTTCGAGCTGCCGGCGGAGTTTTTACGCGTTGCCTCGCCCTCGGCGGAGGTGCAGGGCCATTCGCCCGAACAGCGCGTGACGGTGCCCGGCAAGCGCAATGTCGCGATCCTCAAGATCGAGCCGGTCGGCAACTACGCGGTGCGCATCACCTTCGACGACTTCCACGACACCGGCATCTTCACCTGGAATTACCTTCACACGCTCGGCCATGAGAAGGAGGAACGCTGGAACGCCTATCTCGCCGAGTTGGCCGAGAAGGGGCTCAGCAGGGATCGCTAGCCTGACGCCCGCAAGTTCAACTTCGGTGTCGGACTGTCGTCAAAGCGTCATGGACATAGAGTAGCGCCGGCAAAAGGTCAGGAGGCAAAAAAGATGTCGCTCGTCACATCGGTCGAACAGCTCGAAGCCCTTTACGGCCTCCCTGGCGAGGCCTCGATCGTCAAGGAACTCGACCATGTGATCTCCGAATATGCCGCCTTCATCGAGGCCTCGCCCTTCGTGGCGCTGGCGACCAGCGGGCCGGAGGGGCTCGACTGCTCGCCGCGCGGCGATCTCGCCGGCTTCGTGCGCCTTATCGACGAAAAGACGCTGATGATGCCCGACAGGCGCGGCAACAACCGCGCCGATTCGCTGAAGAACATCATTCGCGATCCGCGCGTCGGGCTGCTTTTCCTGGTGCCGGGCTCCGGCACGACGCTGCGCGTCAACGGCCGCGCCCACATCACCACCGATGTCGAGCTTTGCGCTTCCTTCACCGTCGACGGCAAGCCGGCGCGGTCGGTCACCGTGATTTCGGTCGACACCGTCTATTTTCAATGCGCCCGCGCCATCGTGCGCTCCGAGATCTGGAACGCGGCAAAGCATGTCGACCCGAAGTCGCTGCCGACGCCCGGCCAGATCCTCGAGATCACCAGCCGCAAGAACATCGACGGCGAGATCTACGACAAGGAGTGGCCGGAGCGGGCCAAGAAAACCAGGTGGTGACAGGTGCACCGATATTTCGGTGAGGCCGGCCTGCAAATGGTGGGTTCCTGCGCTTCCGGTGCTCACGTACTTTAAGTACGCTCCGCTCCGGTTCTCGGAACCCACCATTTTCGACTCGGCCTGACCGAAATCTCAGCACACCTGTAGTACGTCTCAGCCAACCTATGCTCAGGCTTCCTTCAGCACGTCGGCGATCTTGCGCATCTGCTCGCCGATCATGTCGCACTGTTCCGGCGTCGACTGGCTCATCGCCTTTTCGATCAGCGCCATGTGCACTTTCAGCGCCCGCATCAGCAAGGCCTCGCCGGCTTCGGTGAGGTTCAGCCGCAGCACCCGCTTGTCCTTTTCGTCGCCTTCGCGGCGCAGCAGGCCGCGCGCCTCGAGCTGCGGCAAAAGCATGGTGATGTTGGAGCGGCCGACCAGCAGTTTGCGGGCAAGGTCGTGCTGCGACATGCCGGGGTGGCGGTAGAGGTTCATCAGCACGTCGAGCTGCGCCGGCTTCAAGTCGAGCGGCGCGAGCTTCGTCGCCAGCGTGCGCTCCAGCACATGGCAGGCGCGCGCCACCGCAACCCAGTTGCGAAAGCGCGGATTGTCCCAGGGCAGCTCTTGCTTAATGTTCATGTTTGAACTATTATGTTCATGCTTGAACGAATGGATGGACCGCCACTATGGCATCATTTGGATTGAAGGTCATCCGGGGCGTCTTCGGTGCGGCCGAGCATGTCGCCCCGCGTCTCAGCGGCCGCGCAGCGTTCGAATTGTTCTGTCGCACGCCAAACGTCAAATCCTTGAGCGATGGCGAGCGCCGCGCCGTGGAGCGCGCTGCCGGTTTCATGGCCGAGGCGCGCCATCACAGGCTGAAGACGAGGACGGACTGCGTTGCGGTGCATGAGTTCAGGCCCGAGCCGGGCAGGGGCTCTCATGGCACAGTGCTCGTCATCCATGGCTGGCGCTCGCGCACCGAATATATGCGCGCGCTGATCGAAGGATTTCGCGGGGCCGGTTACAAGGTCGTCTCGCTCGATCTGCCGGGGCACGGCCATTCGCTCGGCAGGCATCTCAATATGGTGACCGCGGTGGATGCGGCGCGAGCCGCAGGCGAATGGTTCGGTCCTTTTGCAGCCGTGGTCGGCCATTCTTTCGGCGGCGCGATCGCCGCCAACGCCGTTGCGGCGTCGGTCAAGGGCATGCCGCCGCTCTCGGCCGAAAAGCTGGTGCTGATCGCGGCGCCAAGTTCCATGCCGGCGATCTTCGACGACTTCAGTCGCATGATGAATGTCGGGCCGCGCTCCCGGATCGCCATGGCGGATCGGGTGAAGCATCTGTCTGGGCGGCCGCTCAGCGAATTCACCGGCGACCGCCAGCTTGCCGAGGCGCCGGTGCCGACGCTGATCATCCACGCGCCCGACGATCGCGAAGTCCATGCCCACCATGCCAAGCGCTATGCGGGAGCCGGCGATCATGTCCGCCTGCATTGGGCCGAAGGGCTTGGCCACCGCCGCATCCTTGCCGACAAGGATGTCGTCGCGCGCGCCGTCGAATTCGTCATTGAGGAAGGCCAATCGGCGCTACATTGAGCTTCACTCTCTTTCTCGGCATCGGCTCGGAAGTCTAGGCGGCAGTCCTGGTGGCATCCTGGAGCCGTGCTCGAGGGACCCCTAACAGCGCGGCGTGATCAGCTACTTGTGTATAGGACGGATGGGTGAACTCAGAATGATTGAAACTGCTTAAGCTCATTATCGAACACGGTTTGAGCTGGGACCGACTTGCAATCGATCGTCTTGATATCCGGCCTATCTTCTATCGGTTGGATAGAGCCGTTGATCATCGGCGGACTGCAGAAGCGAACCTGCTGCAAGAGCTCGATCGGCAAGGGATACTCCAAGACAATATCGTCGCCGTCCTTTCCCTGGCGATAGGTGATCGGAGGGAAATCGGACCATGCTATTCCGTCAAAGACCTTGATTCCATCGGGCTTGAGGAAAGTCGCGCGATTGAGCGTTGCATACTTGAAGTATGCACCCTCGACCGAACCAGAGAACTCAGTGTCAGACAGGTCTGTTCCATTGAATGCAGTCCCCTGAAAAGACCCGGTCAACGCGCTAGCCTTTATCGATCCGTCGACAAATTCGGCACCATCCAAGTTTATGCCGATAAAATACTCGCGCTCGATGAGAGCATTCTCAATCTCGGCATTCGTCAGGCGGAAATTGCTTATGGGCGTGTGGTTGCCATCCGTTTTGAACATCCAAGGTCCAGGTGCCTGCATGCGCAAATCCTGGACAATAGGCGGGTTTCTGCAGACGTGCTTTTCATCGTCCCACACGCCAACGGCTTCACACGATTGATCGTAGTTTGAGAGATCCCAGCCTTTGCCATATAGGAAGCTAAGCGCACTCCCGCGACCAGTGTTGCCGGCCGCTCGCGTTTGCAGTTTTTCTATTGCCTTGTCTATTCGCTCTTGCTCTCGGTCCTTCAGGTCGACGTTGATCTGTAGCAATGTTTCGAAAGCGACATAGACGCCAAGCAGAACGATGATTGCCCCAAATATGCGGACAATAGGGTCGTGCTCGATCGCATTAACGGCGTTGCCAAAACGCCGATACCATCCGGGCCTGTTTGTGTCGGCCTGAGTAGTTCCTACCTTTCGGGTAGTCGAACGTCTCGGTTTTGATGGCGCGTCAGGCATAATCCCCCCTGTAGTGGGGCAGGACATAGCAGGACTACCACGTCGGCTGGAAGACCCAAGGCGAAACCCGGCGACGATGGGGATGACGAACTTTCTGCCGGTTCCGCCGGACGGTGAACTGCCGATGCCCGCCTTGCAAGTCAGCATGTCCCCCGGTAGCGAAATGGCGCTCGGTCGGACAGCGGATGTTAGGGTTTGGATGGGCGATGATGCTTGTCGAACTCTCTCAAACATTGCGAGAGTTTCGACAGCGGTGTAGCCATATCCTGAATAGCATAGCACAGCCTGTAGAAATAATCGGCATCTTCCCGGTCGGGCAGCGTTCCATCGAGTACGCTGATCGCAAGGTGCTTGAGAAATTCTCTATATTCATCTTTCTCAAGTTCTTCGTCCTTGAGAGCAATGAAGTTGAAATTCATTTCGATCGTCGCATCGAAGAAGGGACGGGCTTGCCGGATTGTTTCATCTCTGACGGCCTGGTGCAGGAATACCAGAAAGTGCCCAACTATCTCGACGATTCGCCTTGTGATGTTTTTTGAGTCTGTGCCTTCCGTCATGAGCAAGCCGACCTCTTGGGCCTCGGCGGCGAGATAGTTGAAGTATTCGGGATAGATTTCGACGACGCGTTGACGAGCAAGCCGCTCAGGTTGCCTTGCGTACTCCATCTGCTCAGCGTGTCTTCGCCTCTGCTCCTGGTCCGAACGACCCATGGCGTCGACGGTGATGAAGGCGGCGGCGACGGCTAAAAAGCCGGTGATCAGGGTCTGATAGGTAGCCAGCCATTCGCCCGAATGACCGGTGTCCTTCCACGCCATTCCAGCGAAAAGACCGATTGCAGCGGCGACGGCCGCAATGAACCAGGCTTCGCTGCGTTCCATGAATTCGCCCCTCCCGCATCGATCCTAGCGAGCAGGAGGGCATTGGCAACAGGTGCCGCTTGCTGAACTGTGGCTCTGATGCGCGTACTCTCGCCCTACTGCCCTCTCCGAGTGGCGCGCTTTGGTCGATGCGTCAGTTTCAAGTGAACCATGCTCCGGTTACCCGCCAGGAAATGTGTAAAAACGCGGTCAGTCAGCTTTCTTCTTCTGACCGGGCTCGACCGGCAGGCCCGCCGCCTTCCAGGCGGTGTAGCCGCCAAGGATGTGCTTGACCGGGGCAAGACCCATGTCCTGCGCCGTCTTGGTGGCGAGCGCCGAGCGCCAGCCGCCGGCGCAGAAGAAGACGAAGGTCTTTCCCGAGGCGAAGAACGGCTTGTGGTAGGGGCTTTCGGGGTCGATCCAGAATTCGAGCATGCCGCGCGTCACATGCTTGGCTCCGGGGATCTTGCCGTCGCGCTCGACTTCGCGAGGGTCGCGCAGGTCGACGAAGATCGTGTCGTCGTCCTCCAGCAGCCCGGCCGCCTCCTCGGGCGATACCACCTCGATCTCGGCATTCGCCTCATCGAGAAGCTCGCGATATCCCTTCTTCACTGCACATCCTCCAGGCCATCTCGAGGCCGCTGGAATTTCGATCACAAAGACCGCTGTTTGTCACGGATTGATGTTTGGTTCAGGCCCGAGCGCCGGCCAGCGTTGCCCAGGCCGCCATGGCGCCGGCAACGGTTGCCATGAGGGCAGCATGCGTGGCGCCGTCACGCGCCTGGATCGACATGCCGTGCTGCACCGTGGCGAAGAAGGTGGCGGCGGTTTGGCCGTCGAAATCCGCCGGCAGTTCCCCTTCGGCGACGGCGCGTTCCAAGCGCCTTTTGAGCGCCATATGATTTTCGGCCCGGCGGCGGCGCAGATCATGACAGATCAGACCCTGGCTGGAATCCTGATGCAAGGCGCCGAGCGCGATCAGGCAGCCTTGCGGCCGATCGGCCTGGGAATAGGCCTTTGCTGTCTGGGTCAGGAACCCTTCGATCGCCAGCCGCGCGGTCGGCGCCTGTTCCAGCGTCGTCCAGATATCGGAGCCCTCGACGCGCGTATAGAGGTCGGTTGCTTCGAGGAAGAGCGCTTCCTTGCTGCCAAAGGCGGCATAGAGGCTGGGCGAATTGATACCCATGGCTGTGGTCAGGTCGCTCAGCGAGGCGCCTTCATAGCCTTTGACCCAAAAAACCTCCATCGCTCGCCGCAGCGCTGCGGTTCGATCGAAGGAACGGGGGCGGCCTCTTTCCGGCATAGTGTTTCTGGGTGGCATCCTTTTCTGTGTTGATCGATACATAATTCAGTTGACGGGGCGGGGCAAGGCTGACAGATATTTATGTATCGATCATTACAAAAAGGAGAAATCGATGCCTTCCAAGCCACTGAGCGGCAAGGCCGCCTTCGTGACCGGCGGCAGCCGCGGCATAGGCGCGGCCATTGCCAGGAGATTGGCGCGCGACGGTGCAAGCGTCGCCTTGACCTATGTCCATGGCGAGATGCAGGCCCGCGCCGTCGTCGACGAGATCGAGGCGGCCGGCGGTCGCGCTCTTGCCATCAAGGCGGACGGCCGCGACGCCGAAACGATCGAGCGCGCCATCGAACAGGCAACCGATGCGTTTGGCCGGCTCGATATCCTGGTCAACAGCGCCGGCATCTGGCGCGCCGCGCCGATCGATAGCCTGTCGCTTGCCGATTTCGACGAGAGCATGGAGGTCAATCTGAGGGCGCCTTTCGTTGCCTCGAAAGCGGCCGCCCGGCACATGGCGGAAGGCGGTCGCATCATCTCGATCGGCAGCAACCTGGCCGAACGCGTGACGGACGCCGGCCTCAGCGCCTATTCGACCAGCAAGGCGGCGCTGGTCGGGTTGACCAAGGCTCTGGCACGGGACCTCGGCCCACGCGGCATCACCGCCAACATCGTTCATCCGGGATCGACCGACACCGACATGAACCCTGCCGACGGGCCGCATGCCGAGCACCAGCGCCGGAAAATGGCGACCCCGCGATTCGGCGAGGCCGAGGAGATAGCGAGCCTGGTTGCCTGGCTCGCCAGCCCCGAGGGCCGCTTCGTCACCGGCGCGGCGCTGACCATCGATGGCGGCGCCAACGCCTGATTGTCATCAGGTTTCTGAAACCAGGAGCGGCCCTGCCGCATTGTGTCTCACAAGGATGTGAAACTGTTCTGCAACACGGTCGCGGAAATTTATGGAAGCTTAACGAAATCAGTATGAATCGGTATAGTCGCGCCTTACATCCGCCATGCGGAGGGCGGGACCGTCAAGCGGCGCGGAACGGGAACCGGTTTCAACCGGTGCGGGTGAAGCATGAAAATCCTCGGGAACAAAACGGCTGTCATGCCGGTCGCGATCGCGGCGGCACTTGCCTTCGGGCAGCAGCCGGCGAGCGCGCAGGGCCTGTTCGATATGCTGTTCGGCGGTGGCATCCGGCACAATCCGCAAGGCGAGTTTCCGCCACCGCCGAAGCCCCGCAAGATGCAGCCAAGTACTGGCGACGGGGGCGGCCTCAGGATCAGCAGCCCTACCTACAACACCTACAGAGCCGACAAGCTCGTGCGTGTCGATTTCAAGTCGCTGCTGCCGGCTCCGCAACTCGCGACCGCACAGGACGCAGCCTTTGTGCCGTCCGTGACCGGAAGCGTGTTTCGCGACGCGCTGGCAGGCCTGAGCGACTACGAACTCTTTGCCGAACCCGACATCGCCAAGGCGCTGGTCGCCTACTACTCGGCCAATCCGGATTTCATCTGGATAACAGGAGACGCGCCCAACAGCAGGGCGCAGGATGCCGTGCGGGTTCTTGGCGAGGCGGCGAGCTACGGCCTGACTCCTGCCGACTATTCCGTCGACGTTCCGGCGGCCACGACTGCCGCCACGCCGGAAGAGCGGACCAAGGAACTGGTCCGCTTCGAGATGGCGCTGTCGGCGCGCGTGCTGCGCTATGCCCATGACGCCCAGAACGGCCGCGTCGACCCGAACCGCATGACCGGCTATTACGACTTCCCGGCCAAGCCGCTCGATCTCGAGGGTGTGTTGAAGACGCTGGCGCATACCCAGGAGGTGCGCACCTACCTGGAATCGCGACACCCGCAGAACCCGGAATACCAGGCGCTGCGCGTCGAACTGGAATCGCTCGAGGCGAGCGAGGAGAATGAGATCGTCGTCGATCCGAAGCTGCTCTTGAAGCCCGGCGAAAGCAGTCCTGAGCTGCCCAAGCTTCTGACGCTCATTGCCCGCAATCTCGATGACGAGATGGGCGGCGACTATGGCGAGGTTCTCGCCAGGCTCGGCAAGAGCGAGGTCTACGATCCAGAGCTGGTGCCGGTGATCAAGGCGGTGCAGCAGCGGGCCGGCATGAAGGGCGACGGCGTCATCGGCCCGCGCACCGTTGCTTCGCTTGCGGGAACCTCCAAGGCCGACAAGATTGAGAAGGTCAGGGTCGCGCTCGAAGAACTGCGCTGGCTCCCCTCCGACCTTGGCAGCCCGCGCGTCTTCGTCAACCAGCCAGCCTTCACGGCGAGCTATATCGATAATGGCGAGGAGAAGCTGAAGACCCGCGCGGTCATCGGCAAGGTCACCAATCAGACCGCCTTTTTCTACAACCAGATCAAGCAAGTCGACTATCACCCCTATTGGGGCGTGCCACAGTCGATCATCGTCAACGAGATGCTGCCGCGGCTGCGCAGCGATCCTGGCTATCTCGACCGCGCGGGTTATGAGGTGACGGATTCGCGGGGTAGGCAGATACCGTCGTCGTCGGTCGACTGGGGCGCCTACGGCGCCAAAATCCCTTTCAGCGTGCGCCAGCAGCCGAGCGAGGCCAACGCGCTAGGCGAACTGAAAATCCTGTTCCCCAACAAGCACGCCATCTACATGCACGACACGCCGCAGAAGTCGTTCTTCGAGCGCGATATGCGTGCGCTGAGCCATGGCTGCATCCGTCTGCAGGATCCACGCGGCATGGCTGCCGCAGTGCTCGGCACCTCGGTCGACTATGTCGCCGAGAAGCTGAAGCATGGCCATTCAACCGAAAATGTCACGCGCGTCATCCCGGTCTATGTCGCCTATTTCACCGCTTGGCCTGACATGTCCGGCAAGGTCGAATATTTCGACGACGTCTACGATCGCGATTCAAAGCTGATGCAGGCGCTGGACGCGACCGAAGCGGTACGCACGCCGTCAAGCTGAGCGCTGTTTGTTTTTCACCAATTGCGGGCGGAAGGCTACGGCGAAGCCGCCGAGCCAAACCGCTTAGGACTTTTCCTGGAATTGTTTAATTTGGGCGAGCGGGCGCCGAAAGCCGGCGTCGCGCCCGGCGATCAGCCAGTAGACCAGGCCGGCGACGAGACCGGCGCCGGCGATGATGCCCATGTCGGCCCAGCGTTCCGGATCGTCCGGCGCGTCAGGCCAGAGCAGCACGAAACCGGCTGCTGCCGCGGCGCAGCCGAACAGCATGTGCAGCCAGAAGCTCCGCAACGAGAAGAACTCGGCAATCAGGGCAAAGACCAGGGTCTGCATGCCGGTGACCACGATCGTCAGGAAATAGACGAACATGCCGAGGGGCGGCACCACGAGCACAGCGACGGGCGTGAACTGCATCAGCTCGAAATAGCCTGGAGCGCTGGGCAGCGAGCTCAGCACCATGTAGATCACGACCAGCGCGATCAAGCCGACGAGCACGGCGACCAGATAGCCGGCGAGCATCATCAAGATGCGCTTCAGGACGTAGCCAACCACTGCCATGCACCCCCGTGCCCGCAATCGTGGCGCGCAGTCAGCCATCAAATACGCGTCGACGCAAGACTCGGATGGGCAGGGGCGGCTACCCACGGGCAGCCGTCTTCAGGTGTCTATCTTGGCTCGCCGGTTACCGGATCGTAGGTGATTTCGACCTTGGCCTTGTCGGTCGTGTAGTAGGTGACGGTATAGCCGTCGCTGCTCCAGCCGACCTCCTTCACATATTGGAAGTCGTTCCGCTTCTCGACCTTGGCGACGATTTCCGAGAGCTTCTTGGCATTTTGCGGCGGCATCGGTTGCTCGTCCGCCGCCAAAGCCGGCTCGCCGGCAAGGAAAGACGCAATACCGATTGCCAAAACAACAGCGCGCATGACTGCCCCTCAATTTCGTGTTGGCATGAGTGCGCTGGAAAACTCGAATCCCGGCCGGTTGGTTCCACCACGGGACGACAACACCTTGCTCCACGGCCAGTCCGCCACGACCGGCACCATTTCCATTCGCGGAAGCGGAAATAAATAAAGCCTCGAGATTCCAATATGTAAGCAAGGTTCCAGAATCTGGTGCTTCAGGTAACAAACGGCTAACCATGGGTCGGGCCGAAGGCGCGTTCCATTAGCTGTTCGTGGTAGAGCTTTTGGCAAGACCCTGTTAGAGTTCCAAGCTGACAGGGTGGCAACGGCGCGCCGAGCCTGCCGGGGATTTTCCGTCGGCAAACGGCGAAGTGTTTTGAGAGCGGAAGTCGCCTGTTCTGGACCGAAAACAGGGACCGGGGGCTCAACCATGGCTGAACGGCACTATATCCGTCAGCTGGCGACAATCATTTCTATCGACGCCGTTGGCTTTTCACGGCTGATGGGCATCGACGACGAGCTCGCCGTCGCGGCCTTCGAGGAGCGGCGCGATATCATCACCGACAGCTGCGGCGCCTTCGGCGGCCGCACCTTTGGCGTTGCCGGCGACAGCATCATGGCCGAGTTCGGCAACCCGATCGAAGCCTTGCGCGCGGCCTTTGATTTCCAGGACAGGATCATGGCGCTCAATGCCTCGGTGGGCGAGGAGATGCGCATGCCGTTTCGGGCCGGGATCAACACCGGCGACGTCATCGTCCGCGAGGGCCGGCTCTATGGCGACGACGTCAACATAGCCGCCCGCCTCCAGGAATTCGCTCCCCATGACGGCCTCGCCATTTCGGAGACAACCTGGCACCACGTAAAGGACAAGACCGCGGCGGTCTTTACCGACCTCGGCGAGTTCATGCTGAAGAACATCGCCCTGCCGGTGCGCGTCCTGATAGCCGGGCGCGGCGGCAACGGCGCCACGATGACGGCTCCCTTGGCCGCCATCCCCACAGCTTCGGGTTCCTACAGACCCTTCGACAAGGGACCGCCGGCAATCGCGGTGCTGCCGTTCCAGGGCGACGGAAGCGAGCCCGATGTCGGCTACATGGCCGACGGCATTGCCGAAGACATCATCTACGGCCTCTCCAACACCCGCTGGCTTTCGGTGATCGCCAAGGGCTCCAGCTTCCAGTTCCGCGACGACAGCCTCGGGACCAGGCTCATCGGCAATGCGCTTGGCGCGCGCTATATCGTCGGCGGCACGCTGGCACGCTACAGCGGGCAGATCCGCCTCAACGCCTCGCTCACCGATACGTCGAACGGACGTCTCGTCTGGTCGCAACGCTTCGACCGCGACCTCGTCGACATCTTCAGCCTTCGCGACCAGATCGGCAGCGAGATCGTTTCGATCCTCGACAAGGAAGTCGATCGGGCCGAGCAGGTGCGGACCTTCCAGGTGCCGTGGGAAAGCCTCGAGACCTGGCAGTTGGTGCGGCGGGGCCGCTGGCACATGAACAGGCGCACGCGCGGCGACACCGAAATCGCGCTCGAATTCTTCGACAAGGCCTACCAGGAGGATCCGAATTCCAGTGCCGTTCTGAACGAGCTGTCATGGTGGTATTTCTGGCGGGCTTGGCTGCGCTTCGGCGACAGCGACGACCTGGACAAGGTCGAGGCGTTCGCGCGCAAGGCGCTTTTGATGGATAGCCTCGACGCGCGACCGCATGCCTATCTCGGCGCGGCCGACATCATGCGCGGCCGGCCGGCGTCGGCCGCCGAGCATCTCACCGAGGCGATCCATATCAACCCGAGCTTTGCCTTCGCCCGCTCGGCGATGGGCAGCGCGCGCCTTTTGCTCGGCGATGCCGCCGGCGCGATCCCATTCTTCCTCGATACCGAGCGGCTGAGCCCGTTCGACCTTTACCGCTTCCACAATCTTGGGGAACTGGCCGCCGCATACTGCTTCGTCGAGGACTGGCCCGCGGCAATTGCCGTTGCCGACCGCTCGCTCAACCTTTCGCCCGGCTACTTCTACGCCAGGTTCCTGAAAATCGGCGCCTTGATGCGGAGCAGCCGCCGCGACGATGCCGAGCGGGAACTCGCCATTTTCGCAACCAGGCATCCCGACTTTTCCGAGCAGAGGATTCGCTGGATACCGTTCGTCGATTCGGCGAAGAACAACTTCCTGATCGCGAATTTCGACCAGGCCAAGTCCATTGCATGATCGCTGGAACCGAAGACAGACGACTGTGAAAAAAATCACATACGCCGGACCGATGCAAACCTAGGCCATTAGGTTGCCGGCATCGCATCGACTTGGACAGCCGGGGGGCTCGAACGCGCATGATCAAGTTGAAGTATTTCGCTGCTGTCCGCGCGGCCCAGAAGAGCCAGCGCCCTGTCGTCGAGATGCCGTCGTTCGATATCAACCGGCTTCGCGCCAGGGATGGTATTGCCTCCCGCATCGCCGGGTTCTTTCTAAGCGATCCGCGCTGGTTGCTGGCGCTGCTGCGCCGTTTTTGGCCGAACCTGGCCTTCGGCAATTTCCTGCTCGTCACCAAGGGCGTCGACGTGCGCGACATATTGGAGCGCGGCGACGAGTTCGAAACGCCCTACGGTCCGGAAATGGCGGAACTGGCCAGGGGTTCGAACTTCATCCTCGGCATGCAGGACGGGGCTGCCTACCGGCAGATGAAGTCGGCCGTGCTGAGCGCCTTTCCGCCAGCGGAAGTCGAAGCCGCCGTCAGGCCGATCGCGGAGCGTCATTCACGCGACATCATGACCAGAGCCAGCCCGGGCTTCGACGCCATCGCCGGGCTGATGAAAATTGTGCCGGTGCGAATCTGCCGCGACTATTTCGGTCTCGAGATCGACGACGAAACCGAGTTTGCCGATTGGTCGATTGCGCTGAGCGCGCTGTTCTTTTCAGATCCGACCGCGAACCCGACAACGCGCCAGCTCGCGGTCGTCGGCGGCGATCGCCTGATCAAGGTCATCGAGCGCTCGATCGCCGCGGTCAGGGACAAGGGAGGGAAGGACGGCCGGCCGCTGGCCCGCCTCGTCGCGCTCATGGATCAGGGGCGCCTGTCGCGGCCCGACATCCATTCGATCATGCTCGGCATGATTGCCGGTTTCGTTCCGACCAACGTGCTTGCCGGCGGCAATTGCCTGGACGTCATCCTGTCGCGATCCGATGCCCGCCAGGCCGTCGACGCGGCCATTGCAGCAAGCGATACCGGCAAGCTCGATCGGGCGATCCTGGAAGCCATGCGCTTCAAGCCGATCTGGGTCGGCCCGTGGCGCTACACCGCCCGCGATGCGACCATCGGCAAGGGCTCGCGCCGCGAGCGCCTGGTGAAAGCTGGAACCGTGGTGATGCCGGCGACGCTGTCGGCCATGTTCGATCCGGAAATCGTGCAACGGCCAAATGAATTCGACACCTCGCGTCCGCACCGCGACTACATGGTTTTCGGCCATGGTATCCACCTGTGCATCGGCGCCGAGATCGCCCGCATACAGATCGGCGAATGCGTTCGTGCCCTGTTCAGCAAGCCCAAGCTCAGCCGCGCGCGCGGCAGAGCCGGCAAGATGGTCAATGTCGGCGCCTATCCGGCGAGCCTCAAGGTCGATTTCGAGCGCTCGCCGCTTTGCCGCACAGTCGGCCAGTCGATGGTCACCGTGGTTTGCCCGATCGCGCGCGCGGTGCCGTTGGATGCCGTGCGCGACAAGGTCGGCGCCCTCGGCAATCCGGCGATCGACGAGGTGGGCGGCGCGCTCGACAAGGTGGGCTCGATTCATTTCGCCAGCCTTGCAGTCGCGGCCACCGGAAAGGACGAGAAATCGGGCCTCGATACCGGGGCGCTCGTGTTCGAAATCTCCGGCGACGGCAGCGCCGACGATGTGATCGGCGCCGTCACGCTGGCCATAGGCCACCGGCTGCGGCCGATCTTCAGGGACGTTTGCGGTCTGTCCGACGGCGGCTCGCTTGCCGGCTTCCTGAAGAAGCATCACATCGAAATATCGCCGTCCTTCGGCAGCACGGCAGGGTTGGTTTTTTCGGGCACGCCCGGCCATTCGGTGCGCCGCATCCTGGCCGAGGCCGAGCTTGCCGACAGTGTGCGCGAGATCGTCGAAAAGCCGCGCGCCGGTACCGGCAACGCCCTTGCGGTGATTACCGAGGCGCGCCGGCATGCCCAGTTGCTGGGACAGTTCGGCTGGGCCTTCGAGCCGGCCGAAAGCCTGCTCGAGCGGCCGCCGGGCCGCTGGTGGCGGGCCTTGACGACGACGCTGCTTGCGCCGGCTATGCTCGCCACAGTCGCGATCGTCGTGCTTGCCTTCTGGCGCATGATCTACGTGCTTGTGTTCGGCAACCTCCACGGCATCACCTTCACCAACATCGCAATTGCCGGCACCGCGCTTCTGCTGGCGGTGCTGGGACTGCTGGCTATCGCCCTGCTGTTCGTCGGCTTGTGCTTCCTGGGCCTGCGGCGCCTCGAGGACAAGGACAGACCGCAGAACACCCCGGTCCACATCGGCGCCCTGGACAGGATCCTCGCCAATGAGGACCACTGCGCGCAGAACCATCTGACCGCGATCTCGACGATGAAGGCCGGCACCTTGCGGCGGCTGGCACTGAGGCTTTCCTTCTACCTGATCTCGATATCGGCGCAGAAAGTGTTCAAGCCGGGATTCCTTGCCACCATCAACACCATTCACTTCGCCCGCTGGGTGCTGCTGCCGGGCACCGACAGGCTGATGTTCTTCTCCAACTACGGCGGCAGTTGGGAAAGCTATCTGGAGGACTTCATCGCCAAGGCTTCGGAAGGCCTGACCGGGATGTGGAGCAACACCGACGGTTATCCGCGCACGCGCTGGCTTTTCCTCGACGGCGCGCGCGACGGCGACCGCTTCAAGCGCTGGGCGCGGCGCCAGCAGGTGCCGACGCTGTTCTGGTACTCCGCCTATCCCCATCTCAACACCACGCGCATCCGCATCAACTCCAGGATCAGGCGCGGCATCGCTTCGGCCACCGGCAACGAGGCGCGCGACTGGGTGAGCCTGTTCGGCTCGTTGCAGCGGCCGCAGGCAAGGCCGGCGGAAACCGCCAGCCGTGAACCGGCGCCTTCGCCTCTCGAAGAGCTGGAAGCGGGCGAGATCCAATCCATCTTCTTCGGTCCGTTCGGCGCGCTCGGCTACGCGCATATGCTGGCGATCCGGGTGCCCGAAGATCTGCCGGCAATGCAACGCAAAGCATGGCTGGACTTCGTCATCGACAAAACGAGTTTCGGCGACGGCGTGCCTGCCGGACGAGCCATGACGGTGGCTTTCGGTCCCGACGGCCTTCGCCGTCTCGGGCTGGCAGGTGGCGTCGACGACGATCCGCTGGACACATTTCCAGCGGCCTTTCGCCACGGCATGGGCAATCCCGAGCGTAGCCGCATCCTCGACGATACCGGCCCGGACGCGGCCGACAAATGGCAGTGGGGCTCGGCCAAGACGCCGGTCGACGCGGTCGTCATCTGCTACGCCGAAGAGCCGGCGGCTCTCAAGGGAGAGATCACGACGACAAAGCGGAAGACGACGGGCGCCGGGATGAAAATCGTCGCCGAGCTGCCGCTCGTCGTGAACCGCTCGCCGAAAAGGGACGGCGCGAAATCCCAGCATGCCGGCAACAGCGGCAAGCCGGAGCGCTCGCGCGCCTATGAACATTTCGGCTTTGCCGACGGTGTCTCGCAGCCGATCGTCAGGGGCACGTCGCGCGCCAACAAGGGCGCCGCGCCGATGCATCTGGTCGCGCCCGGCGAGTTCCTGTTCGGCTATCGCGACGAGCACGGATTCTATCCAGCCTCGCCCTCAGTCGAGGCAGCGCAGGATCGCACCGGCATCCTGTCGCAGGTGCGGCGGAACCGGCAGATCCCCGGCCAGCCTCCACCGCCGCGCGATTTTGGCCGCAACGGCTCGTTCCTCGTCGTGCGTCAATTCGAGCAGCATGTCGAGCTGTTCAACGACTACTGCAAGCACGCCGCCGCGCGGGCTGCGCACGAGACCGGCGACGACGCCATCACGCCGCGCTGGGTGGCGGCCAAGATGCTCGGGCGCTGGCAGGACGGCAGCTCGCTGGTGCGCAACCCCGATGGCCGCCCCGGCCGCGGCGTCGACAACGATTTCGCGCTTGGCGCCGAGGACCCGCAAGGGCATCGCTGCCCGCTCGGCTCGCACATACGCCGCTCCAATCCGCGCGATTCGCTCGGCGAGGACCGCGAGACGCAGATCAGGATCGGCAAGCGCCATCGCATCCTGCGCGTCGGCCGCACCTACGAGAAGAAGGGCCGGAGCGGGAAGGTCGAGAAGGGGCTTCTCTTCATGTGCCTCAACGCCGACATCGAACGTCAGTACGAATTCATCCAGCAGACCTGGGTCTCGTCGAGCTCGTTCCAGGGGCTTGTCGGCGAAAAGGATCCGACGATCGGCGCGCGCGACGGCGGCGGCCGGTTCTCGATTCCGTCCTGGGAAAAGGTCACTGTGCTTAAGGACATGCCACAATTCGTTACCACGAAGGGCGGCGGTTACTTCTTCATGCCGAGCCGGTCCGCGCTGCGCTACCTGATTTCGCGGCTTTGATTCGGGCCAAAAATCGCTCAGTCGTCGTCCTGCGATTCGGCGATCTGGTTCAGCGCGGCGGCGTTGGTGATGCGCAGCCCGCCGCGCCTGATGGCGATCATATGCCGATTGCGCCAGTCGTTGAGCGTCTTGTTGACGGATTCGCGAGTCGCGCCGAGGAACTCGCCGAGCTCCGATTGCGAGATCGGGATCCATCCGGCCGCGTCGGCCATGACACTGCTGAGGAACACCAGCCGCTTCGCCAGCCGGGCCTCGATGCCGAAGAAGGCCTGGTCGCCGAGCTCGCCGCTGACCCAGCGCAGCCGCGTGCACAGAAGTTCGATCATGGCACGCGCCAACGGCGGATTTTTTTCAATGCGATCAAAGAGTTGCGTTCGGCTGAGAGAAACCAGCTCGCACGCGGTGAGGCAGATCGCGGTTGCCGTTCGCGGGCGTCCGTCCAAGGCGCCGATCTCGCCGACAAGGCTACGCGAGAGCTCGATATTGGCCACCAGCTTCTGTCCGCCCGGCGAATAGAGCGAGATTTCGACGGTGCCGTTCATCACGCCATAGATGCGGTCGGAAGCGTCCTCCTGCACGAACAGGTGCTGACCCGCGGCATAGCGTTCGACCTTGCAGCCGCCGAACAGCAGATCGAACTGACGCGGATCGATCCGTGCCAGGCGCGGCACGGCGCCCCGGTCGTCTACGCCGGCTGTCGACATGATGCGATTCCGCCTCTCGTTGAGCGGAAATTGTATGACAAGTGCGTGCTCGATCAAGGCCTGGTCTCCTTTCGTGGCGGTCACGGCAGCACGATGGCCTTTGGTCAAGATCGAGCGCCAGACGTGTGTCGCAGGCATCAAATTAGCCGGCGACTTCCCTTGCAATGAGAATCGGAGCGCGCTGGCGGACGCGGACCGATCTTTGAAACGCCGTCCGCGCGCGTGGCGGGAGGTGACCGACGCGCGCAGACAGCAAATCTGAAAATGGCTAGGTGATCGAAATTCCCTGCCGAGGACCGACCCATTTTCAGGCCCGGAAGCCATTCGAGCCCGTGCGTTGAAGCAGAAGCCAGTGCTACCCGGTGCGATATCTGTGCGTGAAGCTCGCGCGGCGTATGTGAAGGTGGTCACAGAAGCGCCTACCGGCCGGCGCGATTGTCATTCGTCGCATGCATGTTTCAGACACCGAGCATAATTGTGCCGAAGCCGAAACGGAATCGGCCGGTTTCCTAGTTGGCAAACAAACAGAACGATCGAAGCATGGTTTGGGACTTGGCTTGACTGGGATTGGCAGCTCACGCCATGGTTTCAACTTCCGAGGAGGGGCATGCCATGGCGAGGAGTCTCCTTGTCAAGGTTCGCGGCGACGGCGCCGGGTTTGCGGCCAAAAGCCGGTCGCTTGGTATCGGAAGGATCGACGCCGAACCGATCCTGACTGTGCCGCCAGGTGCTTCCGGCGCCGACTTCGGGGCAGCAACGGACCGGGGCGCGACCTGGCTGCGGCTTTCCGCCAGGGCCGCGGACTCGGACAATCCCTGGGACGACGCCCACGAACTGGTGGCTCGCGGCGGAGATGTCGCGATTGCCGACGCCGATGTCCTAGCGATCGAGCCCGACATCGTTCAGCAATGGGACTACAAGAACGGCAGCGGCGACCGCGGCATGGCGGCGAGCGCCAGCCCTGTCTGCGCCTTCGACGATCAGGACCCGAGCGGCAGGCAGGCGACGGTGCCTGGCGTGGTTGCCTGGAACGCGGGGCCGTCCTTCAGCCAGTTCGCCGCTGCCCGCAGCAAGGCCGGCGCCAAGCAGGCCAATATCACCATTGCCCATCTCGATACCGGCTTCGATCCGGGCCACCGCACCGTGCCGGCCGGGCTTCTCACGGCCAAGCAGCGCAATTTCGTCGACGATGGCACTGGGCCGGACAATGCGACCGATCATGCGCCTGCCGGCACACTCACCAGCAATCGCGGCCACGGCACCGGCACGCTCAGCCTGCTTGCCGGCAACAAGCTCGACGGCACGTCGCCACATTGGCCGGGCTTCACCGACTTCGTCGGCGGTGCTCCGCAAGCGAAGATCCTTCCAGTGCGCATCGCAGACTGGGTGGTCCGCCTGACCACGGGCACCATGGTGCAGGGGATCGACTATGCGCGCCAGCAAGGCGCGCAGGTGCTGTCGATGAGCATGGGTGGTCTTACCTCACAGGCCCTGGTCGATGCCGTCAATCTCGCCTACGACCATGGCCTGGTGATGGTCACCGCGGCCGGCAACAATTTTGCCATCACGCCGCGCAGCATCGTCTATCCAGCCCGCTACAACCGTGTCTTGGCCGCATGCGGCGTGATGGGTGACGGCCGCGCCTATACCGGGCTCGATTTCGGCACCATGCAGGGCAATTACGGCCCGCCATCGAAGATGAAGACGGCGCTCGGCGCCTACACGCCCAACGTGCCCTGGGCGGAGATCGATTGCGCCAAGATCGTCGACATGGACGGCAACGGCACCTCTGCGGCGACGCCGCAGGTCGCCGCCGCGGCCGCGCTTTGGCTGGCCGAGCACTGGGACGTCGTGAAGACCTATTCGCAACCCTGGATGCGCATCGAGGCCGTGCGCTTCGCGCTGTTCAAGGCAGCGCAGAAATCGACGCTGAAGATGAACGCCGCCGAGGCGCTGGAGAAGATCGGGCAGGGCGTGGTGCGCGCCTTCGACGCGCTGGCGGTCGCCCCACCGGCGGAAAGCCTGCTGCAGAAACTGCCGCGGGCGACTTATACGTGGAGCTGGCTCGATTTCTTGACCGGGGGCAATTCGCTTGCCGCACAGTCGTCCGTGGCATTGCAACGGCAAAGGATGCTGGCGCTGGAGCTGATGCAGATGACGCAAAGCACGGCCGCAGTCGACGAGGCGATCGCCGATCCGGACGGCGACCCGGCCGCCATCTCGGCCGCGGCGCGCAACCGCTATCTCGAAGCCGCCCTGGACCAGGGCAATCCGTCGAAGCCGCTCAGGGCCTTTCTCGAGGACGTGCTGGGCAGGGCCGGCGCCAAGCCGGTGCCGGCCGCCGCTCCGGCAGCAAGCCCGGCGCCGATCAAGCGCAAGCCGCGTCCGTTGCCGCCGCCACAGCGGCGCCTGCGCATCTACGCGCTCGACCCTTCGGTCGCCAAGCGATTGGACTCGGTGTCGGTCTACCAGGCAACGCTCTGGGTTCCCTGGGACGACGAACCGTCGGCCGACAAGGCGCTGCAGCCGGGCCCGATCGGCGAATATCTCGAAGTGGTCGATGTCGATCCGGCATCGAACCGCATCTACGATCCGGTCGACCTCAACGACAAGGTGCTCTTGGCGCAGGACGGCCTGCCGCCCTCGGAAGGCAATCCGAAATTCCACCAGCAGATGGTCTACGCTGTCGCCATGACCACGATCGGCCATTTCGAGCGCGCGCTGGGGCGGCGGGCGCTATGGGCGCCGCACTATTCGCAAACTCCCGGCCGCGCCGGCGACATGACGGTGAAGGCGCATTATGTGCCGCGCCTGCGCATCTATCCGCATGCGCTGCGCGCCGAGAACGCCTATTACAGCCCGGAAAAGAAGGCGCTGCTGTTCGGCTATTTCCCGGCAACCGGCAATGAAGGAGATGTCACCACGCCCGGGACGACGGTGTTTTCGTGCCTCTCCAGCGACATCATCGCGCATGAGATGTCGCATGCGCTGCTCGACGGACTGCATCGCCGCTTCCAGGAGGCGTCGAATCCGGACGTTCCGGCGTTCCATGAGGCCTTTGCCGACATCGTGGCGCTGTTCCAGCATTTTACGCTGAAGGAGTTGGTGAATTTCGAGATCGGCAAGGCGAGGGGTGAGTTGTCGGCGGCCTCGCTACTGTCCGGCATCGCCAAGCAGTTCGGCGAGGGCAGCGGCAGGGCCGGACCTTTGCGCGAATATGGCGGCGCCGGCATGGCCGCCCTCGATTACGACAAGACCGTCGAGGCGCACGACCGCGGCTCCATCCTCGTCTTCGCCGTCTACCAGGCGTTCATCGCCATCGCCGACCGCCGCACCGACGATCTGATCCAGCTTGCCACCGGCGGTACCGGCATCCTGCCGGCGGGCACGTTGCATCCGAGCCTCGTCGAGCGCCTTACAGACGAAGTCGCCAAGACCGCCAGTCAGATGCTGACCATGTGCATCCGGGCGCTCGATTATTGCCCCGCCGTCGACATCACCTTCGGCGAATATCTGCGGGCGCTGATCACAGCCGACCGCGACGCCTATCCCGACGATCCTCTGCACTATCGCCTGGCATTCCTGGAATCCTTCCGCAAATGGAAGCTCCTGCCGCGCGACGTGCGCACTATTTCGGAAGAGACGCTCGCCTGGAGCGCGCCGGAGGATCCTTCGCCACCCTGGCTGAAGGGGCTGCTGAGCAAGATCGACCTCGGCTGGAACCAGAAACTGAAGCGCTCCGAGATCTTCGCCCTCAACGACAAGAACCGCTATGCGCTCTGGAAGGCGATGCACAAGGCTTTCGCGTCCGATCCCGACCTCTACAAGCAATTCGGCCTGCTTCCCGATCTGCCGCGCTACAATGACGACGGCACGGTCATGCACCAGCCGAAGAAGGGCGAGACGACCTTCGACATCTACAGCGTTCGCCCGACGCGGCGCGTCGAGCCGGACGGCTCGTTCCGCGTCGAGGTCGTCGCCGTCATCCAGCAGCGGCTTCCGATCGCTTTCGACGGCACGCCGGCGCCGCAGGGCGTGAACAAGGGTGACGGCTTCTTCTGGTTCCGTGGCGGCGCAACGATCATCATCGACCCGCGCGAAGGCTTTGAGGAGATCCGCTACGCGATCATCAAGAACACCGGCAGCGCGGAGCGGCAGAAGCGCCAGGCTGAGACCGTGACGGCGAACTATCTGTCGCCGCTCCGGGCGCTCTATTTCGGCGGCGAGGTCTCCGAGCCCTTCGCCATGCTGCATGCCAGCGACGGAGACGACGATCATGTCTAGGAAGCCAGCAGCAACGAGGCGGCCTCGCAGAGCCGCGACCTCCGCAACAGCGCGCGTTCCTTCCGTCACGGTCCGGCACTATTGCCAGGGCATTGGCGACTGTCACCTGCTCACTTTCACGAAGGCCGATGGCGCGCCGTTCCGCATGCTGATCGATTGCGGCATCCACGTCTCGATCACGGGAGGTCCGGCGCTGGTCGCCGACATCGTCGGAGACCTCAAGAAAGAAACGGGCGGCAAGATCGATGTGCTCGTCGTCACCCATGAGCACTGGGACCATGTTTCGGGATTCCTGACTTCGAAGGACCTGTTCAAGGATTTTTCCGTCGGCGATGTCTGGATGGCTTGGACCGAAAATCCAGCCGACCCTGGAGCCATCGAGCTCGACAAGTTCAAGGGCCAGGCACTGGACGCATTGCAGGGCGCCAGCCAGAAGCTCGACGGCATGCAGGGGCTCAACCCTTACATGCAGCGTGTCCGCGACGGCCTACAGGCGGTGCTCGGCTTCCAGTTCGGCGCCGCAGGGGAGAGGGTGCGTTCGGCTCGCAACGCCGCGGCAAACCTATCCGCAAAACCAACGCCCGCCTATTTCGAGCCCGGCGGAGCGCCGCAAGCGATCGATGGCCTGCCCAATCTTCGGATCTATGTGCTCGGGCCGCCGCGCGACAAGGCGGCGCTCCGGCTGGAGGAAAAGGCGAGCGAGATGTTCCCGCTCGCCAGCGGCGGGCCGTTCGCGCGGGCGCTCGCATCCGGGCTAAAGATGAACCAGGCCGACGATCCGACCTACATCGACGAGCTCAGCCCCTTCGAACGCAATATCGGCACGCCGCTCTCGACGGCGCTGAACGGCGACAAGGGCAGCGACACGGCCGTCGATATCGGCGCCTTTACCCGCAAGCACTATTCCGGACCGGTCTCCGGCGCGGCCCCCCTGGAGGACCGCGACCAGTCATGGCGCCGCATCGACGCGGACTGGATGGGGATCGCCGCCGACCTCGCGCTGCAGCTCGACCGCGGCGTCAACAACACCAGCCTGGTGCTCGCCTTCGAACTCATCGACAGCGGCAGGGTGTTCCTGTTCCCGGGCGACGCCCAGATCGGCAACTGGCTGAGCTGGAAGGACCTGAAATGGCCGGTCGGGCAGGGAACCGTCGCCACAACCGATCTCTTGGCGCGCACCGTCTATCTGAAAGTCGCCCACCACGGCAGCCAGAACGCCACGCCGCAGAAACAGGGGCTCGACCTGATGACGAGCCCGGACCTGTCGGCGTTCATTCCGACCAACAAGCTGGATGCGGTGAAGGTGCATTGGGGCGAGATGCCCTATGACGCGATCCTGACCGCGCTCGAAGCAAAGACCAAGGGCCGCGTCATCCGCGCCGACGATCCGTGGCTGGCCAATGCGGATGGAAAACCGGCTTTCGCTTCGCCGTCGGGTTCCATCCTGGCCGTACGCAGCGCGCAGCGTGATCCTGCCCGGGGACCGGGCGGGCTATGGGTGGAAGTGGATCTGGCCTGACAAGTTCGCCACCGAGTCGATTGCGGAAAATCGAAAACCGCTCTATGGAGCGAGCGGCTGAGTGAGGGCGGCCATCCATCTTATGTGATAGGTCGCCCCATGCCCGATGCCTTCTCTCGCGTCATCGCCTTCCTTGCCGTGGTCATGGCTCTGCTGTTTGCCGGGTTGCATTTCCATCAAGGCCACATCATCGCCACGCTCTATTTCATGACCGGGGCCATACTAGTGACGGCGGTGACGCATCTGATCGTGCGCAGAGGGCTGATTTAGGCGCCGGCGGCGTCGAGATTTTCAGAAGTTTCATGGGGCCAAGTCATCCAACATTCTCAGGAAGTTGGATGGTGGGCGATGCAGGGATTGAACCTGCGACCCCACCCGTGTGAAGGGTGTGCTCTCCCGCTGAGCTAATCGCCCGCCTGTGGCCCGAAGGCCGAAGCGAGCCGCGATATAAGGGAGGCGGGTGCGCGAAGTCAAGGCAGTGTGCCGACGATCTGCGACGATCGAATTTGCCGGGACTCGGCAGCCTTGAAAAGCCGGGACTCAGCGCGCCGCTGCGATCAGCCGTTCGGCCAGATCCGGCGTCAGCGTGTCGAAATGCGAGATCACCTGCGTCGGCTCGAACTCGCGCACATGGCGGTCCGTATAGCCGAAATCGACCGCCACCACCGGAATGCCGGCCGCCTTGGCGGTGTCGATGTCGGTCTGCGAATCGCCGACCATCAAGGCGTTGTGCGGATCGCCGCCGGCTAGGCGGATCGTCTCGGTGAGATGGCGCGGGTCGGGCTTGCGGAAGGCGAAGGTGTCCTGGCCGCAGATCGCGGCAAAATAGTTCGACATGCCAAGCGCGCCGATCAGCGTCGCGGAATTCGCTTCGTATTTGTTGGTGCAGACCGCCATCAGGTAGCCGGCGGCCTGGAACCGATCGAGCGCGGCGATGACGCCGGGGTAGGGGCGGGACTTGCCGGGAATGTTCAGCGTGTAATGGTCGAGGAAGAGTTTCAGCAGCCGGTCGTGTTCTTCCGCCATGAGCGATTTGTTCTGCGCCGCATGCGCGCGCTCGATCATGACGCGGCCGCCATGGCCGACGAAACGCCTGAAGCCGGCCTCGTCGACTGCAGCAAGTTCTCCGGCCGCCAGGCTGTGGTTGAGGCTGTCGAGCAGGTCCGGCGCGGTATCGATCAGCGTCCCGTCGAGGTCGAACACGATTATCGGTCGGGTCATGGCCAGTCCTGCAGCGGTTGAAATGCCGCAGCCGATACAAGCTGCGCGCTGGTCAAGCAAGCAGCCTCTATCGGTCCACAGGCGGAGCCTTTGACGGGACAGGCAAAAATGCTAGGACGCGCGCGAAACCAGAGAAATCGGGGCAAAAGCGTGGATGCAAGACAGCTGAAGGTCGAAGCCGCGCGGGCAGCGCTCGTCCACGTCAGTGACGGCATGCGGCTCGGCATCGGCACCGGCACGACCGCCGACGCGTTCGTGCGGCTTCTCGCCGAAAAGGTCGCAACCGGCCTCACCGTCATCGGCGTGCCCACATCCGAGCGCACTGCGGCACTCTGCCGCGAGCTCGGTGTGCCACTGTCGACACTGGAGGAGACGCCTGAGCTCGACCTCACGATCGACGGCGCCGACGAGATCGACCCGGCGCTGACGCTGATCAAGGGCGGCGGCGGGGCGCTGTTGCGCGAAAAGATCGTCGCGGCGGCATCCAAGCGCATGATCGTCATTGCCGACCAATCCAAGATGGTCGAGACCCTCGGCCGCTTCCCGCTGCCGATCGAAGTCAACAAGTTCGGCCTGCGCGCCACCGAGATCGCGGTTCGCGCGGCCGCGACGGGCCTCGGCCTTGCCGGCCCGGTTACATTGAGGATGACGGGGGGACAGCCATTTGTTACAGACGGCGGCCACTTTATCCTCGATGCATCTTTTGGCCGCATTCCGGATACAAGAGCGCTTTCGAATGCTCTCTTCGCCATTCCAGGCGTTGTCGAGCACGGTCTATTCATCGGGCTGGCGTCAACGGCCATCATCGCCGGCGGCGACGGCATCCAAACCGTCCATGCCGCCCGAAAACCAGGGAGTTCTATCGACCATGATGTTGCATAAACGGGTTCGCCGCCTTTCGATGTTTCTGGCGGCCTCAGCCGTCCTTGCGCTGTCCTCGCCGGCGTTTTCGCAGGATATCAGCGAATCGCATCTCAAGGCCGCGCGGGCCGCAGTTGTGGCTATCCACGCCACCGACCCGTTCGACAACATACTGCCGCAGGCGGCGGCCGCGCTCGAGAACCAGCTGATCCAGAAGAACCCCGACATGCAGGAGCTGATCGGAAAGACCGTCACCGAGAAGGCGATCGGCCTCGCTTCGCGGCGCGCCGACCTCGAGAAGGAAGCGGCGCTTGCCTACGCCAAGGTGTTCTCCGAAAAGGACCTCAACGATATCGCCACCTTCTACAGCTCGGATGCCGGCAAGAAGCTGCTCGACAGCGGCCCGGCGGTGACGCGCGATCTCGTGAAGGCGGCCGACATCTGGCAGAACGGAGTCGCCCGCGATCTCGCCCAGCAGGTCGGCGAGACGCTCGCCGCCGCCGCCAAGGCCGCGGCCCCGGCCAAGCCTGCGCAGGATGCGACTGCCCCGGCCGACAACTCGGCTCCTGCCGACGGTTCGGCTCCTGCCGACAACTCGCAGAACTGATCCGCCCAGTCATTTCGGCGGTCACCGCCGCTGGACCAGAAGAGCCCGGGTTTCCCGGGCTTTTCTTTTGGCGCTTGGCAGCCTACCTCTGGCGAACCCTTTTCACTTCCAGGAGCCCATCCGATGGCCGGTTACGACTATGATCTTTTCGTCATCGGCGGCGGCTCCGGCGGGGTGAGGGCGGCCCGTATGGCGGCGTCCCTCGGCAAGCGCGTCGCCATCGCCGAGGAATATCGTTACGGCGGCACCTGCGTCATCCGCGGCTGCGTGCCGAAGAAGCTCTATGTCTATGCCTCGCAGTTTCCCGAGCATTTCGCCGACGCCGCCGGCTATGGCTGGACGGTGCCCGAAGCAAGCTTCGACTGGCCGACTCTGGTCGCCAACAAGGACAAGGAGATCGCCAGGCTGGAGGCGATCTACAAGAAGAATGTCGAGGGCGCGGGCGGCGAGACCTTTCACTCGCGCGCCGTGCTCGTCGATCCGCATTCTGTTTATCTCACTGCCGAAGACCGCACCGTCAGCGCCGATCAGATCCTGATCGCCACCGGCGGCCGTCCGGCGCCGCATCCTGCGCTTTCCGGCCACGAATACTGCATCTTCTCCAACGAGGCCTTCGACCTCAAGGAATTGCCGAAGGCGATCATGATCGAGGGCGGCGGCTACATCGCCGTCGAATTCGCAAACATCTTTCATGGGCTCGGCGTCGACACCACGCTTGTCTACCGTGGCCAGGAGATACTCAGCCGCTTTGACATGGACCTTCGCCGCTCGCTGCACGAGACGATGGAGAAAAAGGGGATCAGGATCCTCTGCCACGCGGTTTCCGAACGGGTGCGGAAGAATCGCGAAGGCAGGCTGGACGTGCTGCTCTCCAGCGGCCAGACGCTGACGGTCGACCAGGTCATGCTGGCGATCGGCCGCATTCCCAATACGGAGAATATGGGGCTCGAGGGCGTCGGCGTGGAACTCGGCAAGACGGGCGCGATCGTCGTCGATGAATATTCCCGCACCAATATCGAGAACATCTGGGCGATCGGCGACGTCACCCATCGCGTGCAACTGACGCCGGTGGCCATTCACGAGGCGATGTGCTTCATCGAAACCGCCTTCAAGGATAATCCGACCTCGCCGGACCACGACACCATCGCGACGGCCGTGTTCTCGCAGCCTGAAATCGGCACCGTCGGTCTGTCCGAGGACGAGGCGGTCAAGCGCTTCCCGGAAATCGAGGTCTATCGCGCTTCCTTCCGTCCGATGCGGCACACGCTGTCGGGCCGCGACGAGAAGATGCTGATGAAACTGGTGGTCGACGGCGTATCGAGAAAAGTGCTCGGAGCCCATATTCTCGGCCCCGACGCCGGCGAGATGGCGCAACTGCTCGGCATTCCGTTGAAAGCCGGGCTGACCAAGGACGATTTCGACCGCACCATGGCCGTCCACCCGACCGCGGCCGAGGAACTGGTCACCATGTACAAGCCGACCTATCGCGTGAAGAATGGCGTGCGAGTCTAAAGCGCGTCGCGCTGAAGCGGATTCAGGCGACGCGCTTTAGGTCTTTGTTTTGATGCATGTCGTTCTCCCAAAACCGCTGCACACTTTTGGGCGACATGCAATAAGCTGTGGCTTGTGAGCCGCCGCCGGCAGAGCCGGCGACGGTGATGCCCAAGTTCAAAGCAGGGTGCCGCGCAGGATTACCAGCGCCACCGAGAAGTAGATCACCAGCCCGGTGACGTCGACCAGCGTGGCGACGAATGGCGCCGAGGCGCTCGCAGGATCGAAGCCGATGCGCTTCAACACGAAAGGCAGCATCGATCCCGACAGCGACCCGAAGGTGACGATACCGACCAGCGCGGCGCCCACCGTTGCCGCGATCAGCATCCAGTGCGGGCCGTAGTCGTAGAGGCCGAGATACTGCCAGAGCATGATGCGGCAGATGCCGACGATGCCGAGGATGGAGCCCAGCGCCAGCCCGGTCGGCAGCTCGCGCAGCGCCACGCGCCACCAGTCGCGCAGGCCGATCTCGCGCAGCGCCAGCGCTCGGATGACCAGCGAGGTCGCCTGCGAGCCGGAATTGCCGCCCGAGCTCATGATCAGCGGGATGAAGAGCGTGAGCACGATCGCCTTCTCCAACTCGCCTTCGTAGCTTTGCATGGCGTTGGCCGTCAGCATCTCGCTGAGGAACAGCGCGCAGAGCCAGCCGGCTCGCTTCTGGATCATCGCGAGGAAGCTCATCTTCATGTATGGCTCATCCAGCGCCTCCATGCCGCCGAAACGGTGCACGTCCTCGGTCGTCTCCTCGACCATCGTGTCGATGATGTCGTCGACGGTGACGATGCCAAGGATTTTGCCGTGATCCACAACCGGCAAGGCAAGCAGGTCGTATTTGGAGATCGTCTGCGCGAGCGTCTCGCGATCGGTGAGCGGCGTGACCGTCACCGGCATGCGATCCGGCGCCACCGACAGGATCGAGTCCTCCGGCTCGCCGGTGATCAGCCGGCGCAGGCCGGTCGCCCGCAGCAGGAGCTGCGTTTCCGGATCGGTGATGTAGATCGCATAGACCGTCTCGCGCGTCCGCTCGACCTTGCGGATGTAGTCGAGCGTGCGGCCGACGGTCCAGTCCGAAGGAACGCTGACGAACTCCGTCGTCATGATCGAGGCGGCGCTGTCCTCCGGATAGCCGAGGATGGAAAGCAGCGTCGCGCGCAGCGGCGGGGCAAGCGCGCCGAGCAGCTCGGAACGGGCCGGCTCGTAGAGCTCGCGCAGGATGTCGGCCGCGCGGTCGACCGACATGGCGGTCAAAAGCTTGCTCGCCTTGGAACGCGGCAAGGCTTCGGCGAGCTCCGGCGCGTTTTCGAGCTCGGGCTGGTCGAAGATTTCGACCAGCCGCTCGAACGGGACCGCGCAGAGCAGCTCGACGGCCGTCTCATGGGGTTCGTGGTTGAGGGCTTCGACGACGTCGGCGACGTGATCGTTGGCAAGAACACGGACGACGGCGATCGCTTCGTCGTCCAATACGGGTGCGAATTCGTTCATGGCTCACTCCTTGCCGTCCGGCAGGACGTGAGCCGTCAGGTCACGTCAAGGCGGACGGCGGTTGCGTTCGACTGTGACTGTCGCCAGGCATGGCGGGTTGACCTTTCTGCTCGCGGGTTAGCGCATGACCCCGAAAATCGGTTTCGATTTTCGGAAAGGATCATGCGCAAATTCTAAGTTTCTACAGCGTCCTTTGCGCGTCGAAGTGACGCGCGGCGCTGTAGGTTGAGAATTCTGCGAGCGGGCGCAACATAGGAGCGCGTTTTGCCAAGTCAATTGCGGAAAGCTCGGAAAATGAGCGGAGGGACGCCGGCTCGCGAGACTGTGATCGATCGCAGCGATCGCCGCGGCCGATGGGCGGGTCAAGGGCTTGGTATGATTGCTATTTCTGCTTCAACCGGCGGAAGCGCAGCCATTTGTCCTCGGCCGGCCGCGGCGGCTGGACGAGGATGGTCGTGAGCTCGCGCGGCAGGGTGGGGACCAGCGGCTTCTTGGTCGCCACGCCGTCGGTGATCGCGACGACGCTGTGGTAGAATTCCTCACCGGAGAGCGACCGCGGCGGCACGGCCTCGTGCATCACGCTGATCACCGTGACATCCGGGCAGTTGGCCTTGATCGCCTCGTGGAAGGCGATCTTGCCTTCAGGGTCGAGCGCGCCGGTCGCTTCGTCGAGGAACAGCAGCCCAGGCTGCCGCAGGATGATGCGGGCGACCACCAGCTTCTGCTTCTGGCCGCCGGACAGGACCTGATCCCAGATCTTGCCCTCGCGGCTCTCATCGGCAATGTGCTCGATGAATTCGCCGAGACCGGCCTTGTGCAAGGCCGCCGCGACCTGCATGTCGCTGTGGTCGTTCTCGGAACCCGGCAGGCAGACCAATTGCTTCAGCGAGACCTGCTGCAGCTTCACTTCCTGGGCGGCGTAAAAGCTCATCACCCCTTCCGGGAACACGATGGTGCCGCGGCCATAGGGCCACAGGCCGTTGATCGCCTTGATCAGCGAGGTCTTGCCGCAACCGGACTCGCCTTTGAGGAAAGTCCACTCGCCGCGGCGGAAGCGCAGATTGGCGGCGCTGAGGAAGGGCGTTGCGTCCTCGCCCTGATGCGCCAGCTCGAGCTTCTGGATGGTCAGGCCGAAGACGGGATTCTGGCTGGCGTAGCTGAAATCCGAACGACCGGTCTGGCGATAGAATTCCTGCGGCTGCTGCACGTTCTCGACCGCGTTGGCAAGCTCGGTCACGCGCTGGCTGTTGGCCCGGAGCGTCGCGATCGCCGGCATGACATGGATGAACCATGAGCACTGGCTGATCAGCTGGGCGACCATCTCGGAGCCGGTGATGTAACCCTTGAGGTCGAAGCCGTTGTGGATGAACGGCACGAGACCGGGTCCGTAGGCGACGATACGGGCGCCGATGAAATTGTAGATCAGCTCGAATGATGTGTAGCTGGTGTTGACGACGTTCAGCCGGCCCCAGGTCTTGTCGATGTCGACATAGAGCCTGTCGTGCATGGTCTTCTGCACATCCTCGCCATGCGAGGCGGCGACGTGGAAGCTGCGGCGCAGGAACGTCGTCAGCTCGGCGCGATAGCTGCCCTCGGCCTGCTGCATGCGTATGTTGAGGCGCTCGAGCATGCCGCCGAGCTTGACCGCAATCCAGGTGTTGAGCGGCACGTAGGTGGCGACCGCCAGAAAGGCGAGCACGGCGCTGCCATAGCTGCCGAGAAACTCCAGCCCTTTGACCTCCACGGAGGCTCCGACGAGATTCTCGCCGACGAAGTAGAGTGAGGTCGCGACACCCAGCACGCCCATGGCGAGGCCGATCGCGCCGCCAGTCATGTCCTTGATCGATTCCTGGATGCGCTGGTCGATGTTGTCGGGGGCGACGATGCCGCCGGCCACCGAACCATGTTGGGCATGGAAATGGGTATGGTTGCCGTCGAGCAGCGCCTGGTTGAACTGGCTGTTCAGCCAGCCGCGCCATTTGCGGTGCAACGTCGTCGAAACGAGGTTGCGCACGCCGGTAAAGCCGGCATCCTTGAGCACGACCAGCACCACCAATATGCCGGCATTGGTGAGAAGCGCCTGCAACGGATTGGTATTGGCGGCGTCGTGGAAAAAGGCGATCGAATTCACCAACTCGCCGGACGCCATGGCAAACCAGACGCCTGCCTTGCTGGAGAGCGCGGTGAGCAGCGCAATCACGAGGGTAAGGGTCCAGGCTTCCTTCCAGCGGTCGGAGAACCAGTAGGCTCGCATCAGCCCCCAGAAGGTACGCATCGACGATACCGGCGTCAGGCGCGAGGGCTTTGCCGCCTCGCCAGGTAGTTTTGCCGGTACTGTACGTCGCGGTCTGCCGACCCGAATCACGATCCCGCCCAAACCTTTCTTGTTTTGTTACACATGGTAACACCAATTGATCATTTTCCATTAATTTTCTGCCCCCGAATGTGAACAGGGTTACCCGCAGTGGCATGAGGGCAACAGGAGAGCATCGACGGCTGGGTGCCCTCAGCAGGGATTTTGTGTTTTATTCCAGAAGGTTGACGGAAACGGTCCAAGCGCCGCCGACTTTCCCCTAGGGAAACTAAAAACACGGCTTTGTGAACGGAAAAACGTGCCGGCCGGCCCGGTTTCGCTATTGGGCGGCAACTGGAATGCTCGAAAACCGCCGCCCTCGATTCGCTCCAACCGTCATTTTCGGAAGCCCAAGACGGGCAGCAGCCACGGCTTCTCGTCAGCAAAGCGAAGGTGACGGCAAAATAAATTTCAGCCCGCCGTTTCCAGTTCGCCGCGCGCCTTGGCCTGGGCGACCTGGCGGATGGCATCGGCAAGCGTGTCGGCGTCCTGCGCGCCCATCACGGCATATTTGCCTTCGAGCAGGAAGCAGGGCACGCCGGTGATGCCCATGCGCGAGGCGGTGGCGATCTCGTTGCGGACGGCGTCGACATCGGCGTCCGTCGGCAACAGCGTCTCGACCACCGAAGCGTCCATGCCTGCCTCGCGCGCGGCCTCGGCCAGCACGGCATAATCGCCGAGATCGGCGCCTTCCTCGAAATTCAGCTGGAAGAGGCGGCGCACCAGCCGGTTCTGCACATCCTCGTCGGCGGCTCCCGCCCAGCGGATGACGCGGTGCGCGTCCAGCGTGTTCGGCGCGACCTTGATGGCGCCGAAGGCGAAATGGATGCCTTCCGCTTCGCCGAGCGGTTCGATGCGCGTATGGATCTGGCGAATGCGCTCCTCGCTGCCGAATTTGCCCAGCATGTATTGGCGGCGATCCATGCCTCCTTGCGGAATGGTCGGATCGAGCTGGAAGGGCCGCCAGCGCACATGCACCCCGACGTCGCCGACAGCGGCAATCGCCTTATCCAGCCGCTTCTGGCCGATGAAACACCAGGGGCAGACGACATCGGACACCACATCGACGGTGATCGAGTTCTTGGCACTCATGGTCGTCTCCGCGTTTTGCGTCGGTCGGGGTTTGCGTCAGTTGGGCTTTCGCCACCATGCCGGCAGCTGATAGCCGAATATGGGGGTCTTCTGTGGATGTTCCAGGTAGCTCCAGTAAGCCAGCCACTGCTGCGTGTTGTATTGCATGGGCACGATGTAGTTGCCGGAGATCAGCAGCCGGTCGAGGACGCGCACCGCGGCGACGTAGTCCTCCTTGGCGCGGGCATTCAGCAGGGCGTTGATCGCGGCGTCGACCGCTGGGTCGGCGACACCGGCGAGGTTGAACGAACCTTCCTGCTTGGCCGCGACGGATCCCCAGCGCCCGACCTGCTCGCTGCCGGGCGAAAGCGAATTGTTGAAGCCGCTCGTGCCAATCAGAACCTCGAAGTCGAACCGCTGCTTGCGCGACTGGATCTGGTCGCCGTCGAGGCTGCGGATGGTAACATCGATGCCGATCTTCTCCAGCGTGCGCTGATAGAGCGCCGCAAGCCGCTCCTCATCCTGCGATGACGTTAGGATTTCGAAGCCGAAGGAGGCCCCTTGGGGATCGACCATTCTGCCGTCTTCTACGTGATAGCCGGCGCCTTTCAGCATCTCGAAAGCCGCTCGCAGCACCTTGCGGTCCTGGCCGGAGCCGTCGGTGACCGGCGGCCGCCAGCTGCCGTCCATGACCTCAGCAGGCACACGGCCGGGGTAGGGGGCGAGCAGCGCCTTCTCCCGCTCGTCGGCCGGATGGCCGAGCGCCGACAGCTCGGAGTTCTGCCAAAAGCTCATCGTGCGGTTGAACTTGCCGGCGAAGAGGTTCTTGTTCGCCCACTCGAAGTCGTAGAGCATGCCGAGCGCGCGCCGCACGACCGGATCGGCAAATTTCGGCAGCCTGGTGTTGAACAGGAAGCCCGTCACGACAGGCGGAATGCCGGTGTCGAAATATTCCTGCTTCACTTCACCCTTGCGAAAGGCCGGGAAGTCGACATCGCGGTCGCGCTTGACCGGATCGGTCTCGTCGTCGAGGGCGCAGATGCCCTTCTTGAAGGCTTCCGTCTTGGCGTTGGCGTTGAGGAAATATTCGATGGTGATCCGGTCGAAATTGTCGAAGCCGCGCTTCGAGGGGATGTCCTTGCCCCAGTAATCGGGATTGCGCTTGAAGACGATGCGCTGGCCGGGCTGCACCTTGTCCACCGTGTAGGGGCCACTGCCGATCAGCGGCTTCAGCGTGGTCTTGTCGAAGCTGTCCTTGTCGAAAGCGTGCTTGGGGATGATCGGCGTCAGCCCGACGATCAGCGGAAATTCGCGATTGGCCTTGTCGTTGAAGGTGAATTTCACGCTGTGGTCGCCGGTCTTCTCCAGCTTGGCGATCATGCTCATGCGGTCGCTGTAAGGCGGGCGGCCCTTGTCGGTGAAGACATCGTAGGTGAACAGCACGTCTTCCGGCGTCACCGGCTGGCCATCCGACCATTTGGCATTGGGGTTGAGATGGAACTCGATGCTCTTGCGCTCCGAGTCCATGTCGGCGCTGTCGGCGAGAAGGCCGTAGAGGCTGAAAGGCTCGTTGTAATTGCGCTGCATCAACGGCTCGAAGACGAGATTGCCGTAGACCGTGTCGATCATGCCGCGCGCGGTGGTGCGCAGGCTCTTGAGGATGAAGGGGTTGAGGTTGTCGAAGCTGCCGACGACGCAATAGGTGACGCTGCCGCCTTTCGGCGCATCGGGATTGACGTAGTCGAAATGCTGATAGCCCGCAGGCAGCGCCGGCTCGCCCTGCATAGCGATGGCGTGCTTCGGCTCCGACAAAGCCGGAAGCAGCGAGAAGGCCAGAAACGAGGTCGCGGCGATCAGCCGAACGAGAACGCGGTCCATGACCGTCTCCTTACCGGGCGGCTTTGTGATTCGACACGCACCCTAGAGCATTTCGCCCCCCGATTGAATCGGTGCGCCAATCGGAATTGGGTTCGGCCAGTCCATCGCCAATCGGGGGTTCGTGGTGTGGCTTCAAACCAAGAAGAAATCGCGGAAACCGGGCTGGATTCGGCGCCGCTGGCAGTGTAACACGCGCTCCGAAGTCATGCTGTTGCCTCATTTGGGCAACAGGTAGCGGGACCGCACGGCACGAAGAAGCCGGTCCCCGGGATCATTTGAGAGGAAAGTGCACCATATGACGAGCAATGCGTATCGCCTTTCGGTGCTGGCCGCAGGCGTGGTCGGCGTCCTGGGCGCCGGGCTTTTCACCGCCTCGGCCCAGCAGCAGCCGCAGATTCCGCAGGGTTGGTTCAAGGCCTGCACCAAGCAGGAAGACGTCGACATCTGCAATGTCCAGAACATCGTCACCGCCGGCAATGGCCAGCTCGTCACCGGCGTCAGCCTGATCGAGCTCAAGGGCAAGGTGAACCGCAAGGTGTTCCAGGTCACGGTGCCGACCGGGCGCCTTATTCCCCCGGGCATCGGCTTGCAGATCGACGCGGGCAAGGCGCAGAAGCTCGACTATGTGATCTGCTTCCCCGATCGTTGCGTGGCCGAAGTGCCGCTGACCGACCAGCTCGTCGCGTCCTTCAAGAAGGGCCAGGCGATCTCGCTCACTTCGATCAATTTCCAGAACCAGCCGAACCCGATCAAGGTCGCGCTGACGGGCTTCAGCGGCGCCTATGACGGCCCGCCGCTGCAGCAGTCGGACATCGAGGACCGGCAGAAGAAGCTGCAGGACTTCGTCGCCAAGAACAACCAGGACTTCGCCAAGAAGCTCAAGGAAGAGCAGGACAAGGCGAAGACCGCCAACTGATCGCCGGAGCATTTCTCCAGCATGCAAAAAGCGGGGCAAGCGCCCCGCTTTTTTTGTTGCCGCCTGTCGAGCCTTCAGTGCTTCGAGTGGCGTTTCGGTTCGTAGCGTCCATCGGGTAGTTTGTCGAACATCTCGCCGATCTGCGGATGCCGCACCGGCTCGCCCGACCGGTCCTCGAGCAGGTTCTGCTCGGATACGTAGGCGATGTACTCGGTCTCGGAATTCTCGGCGAGAAGGTGGTAGAAGGGCTGGTCCTTGTGCGGACGCATGTCCGCGGGAATGGCTTCGTACCATTCCTCGCTGTTGGCGAACTGCGGATCGACATCGAAGATCACGCCACGGAACGGAAACAGCCGATGGCGAACCACTTGCCCGATCGCGAATTTGGCCGTCTTCATCGCACTCACCACCTACAGCGCCGCGCGTCCGTTCGGACGCGCAAAGGACGCTGTAGCACCTTCATTTTGCGCATGATCCTTTCCGAAAATCGATTTCGATTTTCGGGGTCATGCGATGGACCCCGAGGCGCCCGTCAGTGGCTTGCGCACAAGGCGCCTAAGGTGTTGAATTTACACATCACGCAGCCAAAAATCGACCCCGACTTTCGGCTTGGTACCATTGGCGTAGACATTGCCGCAATTCCATGCCGGAGCGCTGTCGGTGAATGCAATGGTTTCGGAAAGCGCAAGGTCCAAATGTATCGCTCAGCGCGCGGCCTGTTTCCTGAAGCCGCCGGCGAGCGCGCGAAAGCCGCTGCCGGGCCGCAGGCCTTCGCGCATGAAGAAGGCGCGCAACGGCGCGAAGCTGCCCAGCACGTTGAGGCCGGCGCTGCGCGCCAACTGCGCCGGCAGCATGTCGGACAGCAGCGACATGTTGAGCAGGTTCACCGCGCTGCTGCGCGCAAAAATGTCGGGACGACGCCTTGTGTCATAGGCGGCGAGACTTAGCCTCGACCCTGGATCGTCGCGATTTTCGCTGGCGATTCCAATCAGATCGTCGATATCCCTGATGCCGAGGTTGAGGCCCTGGGCGCCGATCGGCGGAAAGACATGGGCCGCTTCGCCGACAAGCGCCACGCGATTCTGCGCGAAACGGCCGGGCGAGGCCGCCGACAGCGGATAGACCTGGCGGCCGGGCTCGACCGAAACCCGGCCGAGCATCGACTGCATCTGCTCCTCGACCCGGACGGACAGGGTAGCATCGTCGAGTGCCGCGAGTTCCTTTGCCGTCTCCGGCTTTACCACCCAGACGAGGCTCGAGCGCCTGCCCGGCAGCGGAACCTGCGTGAACGGTCCGGTCTCGGTATGGAATTCGGTTGAAATGAAACCATGCTCGCTGCGATGGCTGAAATTGAGAACAAGCGCCGACTGCGGATAGGGCCGAGCAGACGCCCTTATGCCCGCGGCTTCCCGTGCCGGCGACAGGCGCCCGTCGGCGGCGACCGCCAGCGACGCCGAGACCTCGCCGCCATCGGCGAGGCTGGCATGTGCCCGGTCGGCGTCGAGCCGCCATGTCTCGACCATCGACTTTCGCCAATCGATGCCGGCGCGATCGGCGACTGCCTTGGCAAGCACCGGGATCAGGACCTTGTTCGGCAGGTTGAGCCCAAACTGCTCCTCGCCGATCTCGCTGGCGCGAAAGGTCACGGTTGGGCTGCGGATCAGCCTGCGCGTCGCGTCGACGATCCGCATCACCTTGAGCGGCGCCGCCTGCGACCTGAGCTCGGCAAGCACGCCCAGCCGGTCGAGCACTTTCAGGGCAGGGTTCATGAGCGCGGTAGTGCGGCTATCGTTGGTCGTGGCCTCGGGGCCTGCCAACGTCACGGCAAAACCTGCCTCGGCAAAGCCCAGCGCTGCGATAAGGCCGGCCGGGCCGCTGCCGGCAACCAATATGCGGGCTTTGTCGTTCTGCTCCACGCGAGGCTTCCATAGTGATGGGCGGCCATCGGGCCTATCACCGGATATAGGGCAGATCGGCGGGCTTGATCAACGCGGCGATTCGGCCCATTCGATTGCCATGACCGGCCAGGAGCACGATTTCAGCCATCTCGACCGCGCCGGCCGCGCCACGGCAGGACTCGCGCGCAGCCCGCGCCTCGCGGTGACGCTCGCCATTGGCGCGGGCATCGCGCTTGCCTGGCTCATCCTCGCTGCCATGGCGATCCGCGGCGCCGAAGGCCGGGTTGCCGGCGGCGCTCCGGGCGATGCGCTGCTCAAAGACCTGCCGCGGCTGCCGCTGCCGGAATTCGTCGACCGCCTTTTCGCCCTGTGCCTTGCGCCGGCTCCGCTTGCAGGCCCGCAGGCGTTTGCGCTCGTCCTGATGTGGTTCCTGATGGCCGTGGCAGCGATGCTGCCTTCGGCGGCGCCGATGATCCGCACATATTGCGAGATTGCGGATACCGCTCGGATCAAGCGCGAGCCCGTCGTCCATCCACTGGTTCTGGTGGCCGGATACCTCTCAGCCTGGCTTGCAGCGTCGGCGGCATTTGCCGTACTGACACTTGCAATCTATCGCTTCGCCGCCGCGGGGCAGATGCTTGATCCGGTCGTCGGATTGGCTGGTGTTGCTGCGCTTGCGATTGCCGGCCTCTATCAATTCAGCGGCTTGAAACAGGCCTGCCTGAAGAAATGCCGGAACCCGTTCTCGATCCTGTTCGCCAACTGGAGCGCGCAACCGTGGCGCATTTTCCGTCTGGGCCTGCAGCAGGGCGTCTGGTGCCTCGGCTGCTGCTGGGCGCTGATGCTGGTGATGTTCGCCGTTGGCGCGATGAACATCTTCTGGATGGCGCTGATCGGCCTGTTCACCCTGATCGAAAAACAGACCACCGGCAGGGTGGCAAGCCAGACCGCCGGTGCGATACTGCTTGTGTGGGCTGCCGCCCTGCTATTAGTTTCGGCGTGAGGGGAGAATTCGATGACCGATCAAAGCTGGGCGATGAAGGGAGAGCTGGTACTCTCCTGCAATTGCACGGTTTTCTGCCCTTGCGTGCTGTCGCTCGGCAGCCATCCGCCGACCGAGGGCTATTGCCAGACCTGGGCAGGATTCCGCATCGATGCCGGCCATTTCGGCGAGGTGGACCTCTCCGGCGTCAATCTCGGGCTGATCATGGAAATCCCGGGCTATATGAGCCGGGGCAACTGGACCGCCGGGCTGTTCATCGACAAGCGTGCCTCGGTATACGCGGTGAAGGCGCTGACAAAAATCTTCACCGGCAAGGCCGGCGGCACCACATCGCTGCTGTCGATCCTGGTCGGCAAATTCCTCGGCGTCGAGCAGGTGCCGATCACCTATGAGACGCACGACAGGACACGCGTGTTCCAGATACCGCGGATTATCGACGGCGCGGTGACGCCTGTACCTGGCAAGGACCGCGAGAAGGATACGGTGATCAGCAATTCCGAATATTGGATCGCGCCGGAAATCATCGTGGCGAAGTCCGACAAGAGCAAGATGCGCGCCTTCGGCCGCAACTGGAATTTCGCCGGCCGCTCGGCCGAGATATGCAAGCTGGATTGGCGAGGCCCGTGAGCAAGAACACAGCGGCCCGTAAAGCGGCCAAAAAGATCGCGGAGCGGATTCCGCGACCGAAGAAGAAAGTGACATGGCCGCAGGCGCGCGCTTTTTCGGTGCACCTGCTCACCGCGTCCGGTTCGTTCCTCGCCTTCCTGTCGCTGGTCGCGGCCAGCGAGGAGCGCTGGACGGCGATGTTCTGGTGGCTGGGGCTGGCGCTCTTTGTCGACGGCATCGACGGCCCGATCGCCAGGAAGCTCGAGGTCAAGGAGATCCTGCCGACATGGTCGGGGGAGGTGCTCGACAACATCATCGACTATGTGACCTACGTGCTCATCCCGGCCTTCGCGCTCTATCAGCGCGGCTTCATGGGCGAGAACCTGTCGTTCCTGTCGGCGGCCATCATCGTGGTGTCGAGCGCGATCTACTATGCCGATACCGGCATGAAGACGAAGGAGAACTTCTTCAAAGGCTTCCCTGTCGTCTGGAACATGGTGGTGTTCACGCTCTTCGTCATCGAGCCGGGACAATGGGTTTCGTTCGCCGTGGTCGTGATCGCCGGCATCCTCACCTTCCTGCCGATCAACTTCATCCATCCGGTGCGGGTGGTCCGGCTCAGGTCGCTCAATCTCGGCATGATCCTTTTGTGGTGCGCCTTCGGCGCGCTTGCACTGGCACAGGCCGCACTCGCCAGCTTCTACAACCAGATCGGCGTCCTGGGTGAGCAGGTCAGCGACTTCACCAAGATCGGCATCACCATCACCGGGCTCTATCTCGCCTGCATCGGGGGCGTGATGCAGATGTTCCCCAATCTTGGCGCCAAGAAGCCCTGACCTAACTTTTGCTGGACCATGATCTTTTCCGAAAACCGGTTTTTCGGGATCATGCTCTAAATCCTATCCCTGTCCCGAGAGAATTGAGCGATGTCCAAGGCAATCCGCATTCACGCCCATGGCGGTCCACAAGTCCTGACCTATGAGGATGCCGATCCCGGCCAGCCGGGCGCCGGACAGATCCTGGTCAGGCATACCGCGATCGGCCTCAACTTCATCGACGTCTATCACCGTTCGGGCCTTTACCCGCCGCCGGGCGGCTTCCCGCTGATCCCGGGCAGCGAGGCGGCCGGGGTGGTTCTGGCCGTCGGCGCTGGGATCGACTGGCTGCAGCCCGGCGACCGCATCGCGTATGCGGTCAATGTCGGCGCCTATTCAGAGGAACGAGTCATCGCCGCCGACCGCGTGGTCAAGGTGCCGGACGGCATTAGCGACGAGCAGGCGGCGTCCATGATGCTGAAGGGCATGACGGCGGAATATCTGCTGCGCCGCACTTTTCCTGTGAAGGCCGGCGACACGATCCTCTACCATGCCGCGGCCGGCGGTGTAGGCCTCATCCTTGGCCAGTGGGCAAAGCATCTCGGCGCGACCGTGATCGGCACGGCAAGCTCCAGCGACAAGATCGAGCTCGCCAAAGCGCATGGCTTCGACCATGTCATCAATTACAAGGAGCAGGATTTCGTCGCCGGCGTCGCCGCCATCACCGGCGGCAAGAAATGCGATGTCGTCTACGATTCCGTCGGCAACGATACTTTTCCCGCTTCGCTCGATTGCCTGAGGCCGCTCGGCATGTTCGTCAGCTTCGGCCAGTCGTCGGGGCCGATCCCGCCATTCTCGATGTCGCTGCTGGCGCAGAAAGGCTCGCTCTATGCAACCCGGCCGACGATCTTCGTCTACAACGCAAAGCGCGAGGACCTGGTGGCGTCGGCTAAGGCTCTCTTCGATGTGGTGCTGAGCGGCGCCGTCGAGATCAAGATCAACCAGCGCTATGCACTGAAGGATGCGGCACGAGCGCAGTCCGATCTCGAGGGCCGCAGGACGACGGGTACGACCGTCCTCATTCCCTGAGCCGGCTGCCTTGCTCTTCAGCGCCTTGCCTTGGATTAGGGCACGGTTTGCCCAAAAGGCCCGCCGGTTTTTCGCAAGCTCCCAATAGGTGTATCTTACCCCTTGAGTTTCCGCTGGAATTCTTGAAGCTCTTTCAAGTTGGGTGCCGCTTTCCGACAGAAGCCGGCCGCGCATACGATACCAGCGGGAACACAGAACATATCCGGGTCACTGGATGGGAGGCACTGTGAGTGCAAATCATGACAGGGCGAACCTGCTCGAGGTTCGTGGCCTTACGAAGATTTTCGGCACGCTGACGGCGTGCGATCATATCGACCTCAACATCGCGAGGGGCGAAATCCATGCCCTTCTTGGCGAGAACGGCGCCGGCAAGTCGACGCTGGTCAAGATGCTGTTCGGATCGCTTGAGCCGAATTCGGGCGAGATCTTCTGGGACGGCCAGGCCGTTCAGATCACCAGCCCCGGTGTGGCGAAGAAGCTCGGCATCGGCATGGTGTTTCAGCATTTCTCGTTGTTCGAGGCGCTGACGGCGGCGGAGAACATCGCACTCTCGCTCAACGACGGCTCGCCGATCAGCACCATTGCCGCGAAGGCAAGGGCGCTCTCCTACAGCTACGGCCTGCCGCTCGATCCGGAATCGCTGGTCGGCGATCTGTCGGTCGGCGAGCGCCAGCGCATCGAGATCATCCGCTGCCTCTTACAGACGCCGCAGCTCATCATTCTCGACGAGCCGACCTCGGTGCTGACGCCGCAGGAAGCCGACAAGCTGTTCGAGACGCTGGAGAGGCTACGCTCCGAAGGCAAGTCGATCCTCTATATTTCGCACCGGCTGGAAGAGGTCAAACGCCTCTGCGACCGCGCCACGGTGCTGCGCCACGGCAAGGTCGTCGGCCATTGCAATCCGCGCCAGGAGACGGCCGCGTCGCTTGCCCGCATGATGGTCGGCAACGAGGTCAAGGCGGTGGTGCGCGCGCCGGCCGAAGGTATCGAGACCGCGCCGGCGCTGCTCGAGATCCGCGGGCTTACCCGCAAGCCGGCGACGCCCTTCGCCATCCCGCTCAAGAACATCAATCTCAGCGTGCGCGCTGGCGAGGTGATCGGCATTGCCGGCGTCGCCGGCAACGGTCAGGGCGAATTCTTCGAATCCGTCTCCGGCGAAGTGCTGCAGCAGGATGCCGGTTCGGTTCGCATCCGCGGCAAGGATGCCGGCGCGCTCTCCATCACCGGTCGGCGGCTGATGGGTGCCGCCTTCGTGCCGGAAGAGCGCCTAGGCCATGGCGCGGCGCCGCGCATGAAGCTCTCGGAGAACCTTTTGCTGTCGCGCCATGCCACCGACGGCAAGTCCTTCGTCGGCTCCGGCGGCATGGTCAAGAACGGTTCGGTCTACAGCGCCGCCCAGCGCATCATCACGGCAATGGACGTACGCAAGAGCGCGCCGGATCCGGAGGCTGCGGCGCTGTCCGGCGGCAATCTGCAGAAATTCATCGTCGGCCGCGAGCTCGATCGCAAGCCGAGCGTGATGGTGGTCAATCAGCCGACCTGGGGCGTCGATGCGGGTGCCGCCGCCCATATCCGACAGGCATTGATCGAGCTCGCCCGCAGCGGCTCGGCGGTTCTGGTCATCAGCCAGGACCTCGACGAATTGTTCGAGCTGTCGGACGCGATCGCGGTCATGCACAACGGCGAATTGTCCGCGCCGCTGCCCATCGCCGAAGCCACCTTCGAAAAGATCGGCCTGTTGATGGGCGGCGCCGAACCCGGCCACGCCGAACACACCATGGAGACGGCATGATGCGCCTCGAACTGGTCAAACGCCCGCAGCGCTCGGCGCTGTTTTCGGTGCTCTCCCCCTTCATTGCCTTCGCGCTGACTGTGATTGCGGGCGCTATCATGTTCGCGTTGCTCGGCGTCAATCCGTTCAACGCCTTCAATGTTTACTTTATTCAGCCGATCAGCGAGGTCTGGCAGTTGCACGAGTTGGCCATCAAGGCGGCACCGCTGATCCTGATCGCCGTCGGCCTGTCGGTCTGCTACAAGGCCAACATCTGGAACATCGGCGCCGAAGGCCAGTTCATCCTGGGCGGCATCTTCGGCTCGATCATCCCGGTGCTGTTTCCCCAATTCGAAGGGCCCCTTGTCCTGCCGCTGATGCTCTTGCTCGGCATGGTCGGCGGCGCCCTCTACGCGGCGATCCCCGCGCTCTTGAAGACCCGCTTCAGCACCAACGAGATCCTGACCAGCCTGATGCTGGTCTATGTGGCGCAGCTCTTCCTCGACTGGCTGGTGCGCGGACCCTGGCGCGACCCGCAGGGCCATGGCTTTCCGCAGACCATCCAGTTCGGCGACTCGGCCATCCTGCCGGAGCTGATGCCGGATGCCGGCCGCGCCAATTGGGGTTTCGTCTTCGCGCTGGTCGCGGCCGTGGCGGTGTGGCTGATGATGAGCCGCATGCTGAAGGGCTTTGAGGTCCGCGTGCTGGGCTCGAGCCCGAGGGCAGGGCGTTTCGCCGGCTTCGGTTTCAACAAGATGGTCTTCTTCACCTTTCTTTTGTCCGGCGCGCTGGCTGGCCTTGCCGGCATCTCGGAAGTCTCCGGCGCCATCGGCCAGCTGCAGCCGGTGATCTCGCCCGGCTACGGCTTCACCGCCATCATCGTCGCCTTCCTCGGCCGGCTCAATCCGCTGGGCATCGTCGCCGCAGGCCTGGTGCTGGCGTTGACCTATCTCGGCGGCGAGGCTGTGCAGAGCGCGCTCGGCATCTCCGACAAGGTGGCGCGGGTGTTCCAGGGCATGCTTCTGTTCTTTGTGCTCGGCTGCGACACGCTCATCCACTACCGCATTCGTCTGATCGGCTTTGCCGCCCCGAAACTCGAGGCTGCGCCCAAGCTGGAGGAGGCACGCTGATGGACATCACCATCAACATCCTTTTGACCATCGCCACCGCCGCGACGCCGCTCTTGATCGCGGCCATCGGCGAACTTGTGGTCGAGCGTTCCGGCGTGCTCAACCTCGGCGTCGAAGGCATGATGATCATGGGCGCGGTCGGCGGCTTCGGCGCCGGCTATCTTACCGGATCGCCCTGGATCGGCCTGCTTGCCGCGATCATCGTCGGCGCGCTGTTCTCGCTGCTCTTCGCCGTCATGACGCTGTCCTTGGCCACCAACCAGGTGGCGACCGGCCTGTCGCTCACGTTGCTCGGCCTCGGCCTCTCCGGCATGATAGGCACCAGCTTCGTCGGCCAGCCCGGCGTCAGGCTGCCGAACCTCGACATCCCCGGTCTGAGCTCGATCCCGGTCGTAGGCAGGCTGATCTTCGGCCAGGATCCGTTGTTCTACATCTCGATCGCGCTCACCGCCGCGGTGATGTGGTTCCTGTTCAAGACCCGTACCGGCCTCACGCTCCGCTCGATCGGCGACAGCCACTCTTCGGCGCATGCGCTCGGCATCAAGGTGATCCGCTACCGCTATCTCGCCGTGGTCTTCGGCGGCGCCTGCGCCGGCCTTGCCGGCGGCCACCTGTCGCTGGTCTATACACCGCAATGGGTCGAGAACATGAGCGCCGGTCGCGGCTGGATCGCGCTGGCCCTGGTGGTGTTCGCTTCCTGGCGTCCGTGGCGGGTGCTGGCCGGCGCCTACATCTTCGGCGCAGTGTGGATCGGCCAGCTTCATGCCCAGGCTTTTGGCATTCCGGTGCCTTCGCAGTTCCTTTCTTCGCTGCCCTATCTGGCAACCATCGTGGTTCTCGTTCTAATCTCGCGCAACAAGCGGCTGACGATGATGAACACGCCGGCTTCGTTGGGGCAGCCATTCGTTCCGGATCGTTGACGACAACAAAAAGACGGGAAGCTCCAAGGCTTAACTCAGAGAGGTAACACGATGAAAAAACTGCTCATTGCGCTTTTGACCACGACTGCGGCCCTGTCGCTGGCCGCGACCGCCGAGGCGGCCGACAAGCTGAAGGCTTGCTGGGTCTATACGGGTCCGATCGGCGACTTCGGCTATTCCTACCAGCACGACCAGGGCCGGCTCGAGGTGGAAAAGGCGCTCGGCGACAAGGTCGAGACCGCCTATCTCGAGAACGTCTCGGAAGGCCCCGACGCCGACCGCGCCTTCGAGCGCCTGGCGCGCGAGAAGTGCAAGATCATCTTCGGCACGTCCTTCGGCTTCATGGACGCCGAGGTGAAGGTCGCCAAGAAGTTTCCCAAGGTGATGTTCGAGCATGCCACCGGCTACAAGACCGGCGACAATCTCGGCATCTACAACGCGCGCTTCTATGAGGGCCGCTACGTGCTCGGCCAGATCGCGGCCAAGGAATCGAAGAAGGGGCTGGCCGGCTACATCGTCTCCTTCCCGATCCCGGAAGTGGTGATGGGCATCAACTCCTTCATTCTCGGCGCGCAGTCGGTCAATCCCGACTTCAAGGTCAAGATCGTGTGGGTGAACTCCTGGTTCGATCCGGGCAAGGAAGCCGACGCCGCCAAGGCGCTGTTCGACCAGGGCGCCGACATCATCGTCCAGCACACCGACTCGACCGCCGCCCTGCAGGTCGCCGAGGAGCGCAAGCTGCACGGCTTCGGCCAGTCCTCCGACATGATCAAGTTCGCGCCGAACGCGCAGCTGACCTCGCTTACCGACGAGTGGGGTCCGTACTACATCAGCCGTGTCCAGGCGGCTCTCGACGGGACCTGGAAGCCGGACAATGTGTGGCTCGGCATCAAGGACGGCGCTGTGAAGCTTGCGCCCTTCACCAACATGCCCGACGACGTGAAGGCCATGGCTGAGGCGACCGAGAAGAAGATTGCCGGCGGCTGGAACCCCTTCACCGGCCCTGTATCCAAGCAGGACGGCTCGCCCTGGCTGAAGGACGGCGAGGTTGCCGACGACGGCACGCTGCTCGGCATGAATTTTTATGTCAAAGGCATCGACGACAAGCTGCCGCAGTAAGCGACAACGAAATTTCGAACCGGAGAGGGCGCTTTGTGGCGCCCTCATTCGTTTGTAAGATCGATCGGCAAGATTTTCCTGCCCAAGGCGGACGCTGAGCTGGTTTTGGCAGTTGATCGCTGTACGATCTTGCGTGCCAAGTATTTAAGATAAATCTTGCTCTATCTTTTCTGAATTACAATTTTTCATGAAGTCGCCGCAGCATCCGCGACCGGTTCCGTGACCGTTTTCACATACGTCGACGGCTTCTACTTCCATGCTGATTACGCAAATCAGACGAAACCAGCTGGCGTGACAAGCGCCCGCAGAAGGGGGTCTTATGCAATTGAATAAAAAGCTTCTGGCGATTATCGGGAAACGCTTTCCCGCGATCTACGATGTCATCCCGCACGGACCACAAGGTGGGGTGCGTGTCGCGCTCAATCCACAGCCGCTGCCGCCGCATGAACTGGGCGCAGCGGTCGCTGACGAATTTGTCCGCCATGCCTGGGTGGCCGAGCGAGGCGGGCTCGACATGAAAGCGCTGTTGCGCGATCTCGATGACTGGTGCCCCACGCGACCGAAGATCCCAAAACTTCCCCCGTGGTGGGGACCATTTCCGGAGCCGGAACCGCGCCCGGAGTGGTTCGTCGACTACCATCTGGGATTTGCCGCTCGGCTGTCGGCGGTCGCAACGGGCACACGCCTCGATGAGACCCTCGATCAGGCGATCGACCGTTCGCTGGCCGCAATCGAGGCGGTGAAGCTCTGACGAGGGACGCTACTGAAGCCGAAAGGCTTTTCAAGAGCCTGAGGGCGCCGCAAGGCGCCCTTTTCATTTGCGGCTATCAGACCGCCGAACCGTAGAGGTCGTAAGCGTCGGCACGGTCGATCTTGACGGTGACGATCTCGCCGGCGCGCAGCGGCCGCCGCGACTGGATGTGCACGGAGCCGTCGATCTCGGGCGCGTCGTACCTGGTGCGGCCCTTGGCAGACGTGCCGTGTGCTTCGTCGATCAGTACCGGCAAGCGCTTGCCGACTTTCTTGGCCAACTGCGTTGCCGAGATCTTCTGCTGGCGCTGCATGAAGCGATGCCAGCGGGCTTCCTTGATCTCCTGCGGCACCTGCTCGAGGCCGAGATCGTTGGAGCGCGCGCCCTTGACCGGTTCGTATTTGAAGCAGCCGGCGCGGTCGATCTTGGCCTCGTCCAGCCAGTCGAGCAGCATCTGGAAATCGTCTTCGGTCTCGTCGGGGAAGCCGACGATGAAGGTCGAACGGATGGCAAGATCCGGGCAGACCTCGCGCCAGCCGCGGATGCGCTCCAGCGTCTTCTCGCCATGGGCGGGACGGCGCATGTTCTTCAGCACCTGCGGCGAGGCATGCTGGAACGGGATGTCGAGATAGGGAAGGATTTTCCCCTCCGCCATCAGCGGAATGACGTCGGCGACATGCGGGTAGGGATACACATAATGCATGCGTATCCAGATGCCGAGCTTGCCGAGTTCCTCGGCGAGGTCGAGGAATTTAGCCCGCACCTCGCGCTCGCCGAACAGGCTCGTCTGGTATTTGATGTCGATGCCGTAGGCGCTGGTGTCCTGCGAGATGACGAGGATTTCCTTGACGCCGGCCTTGGCGAGCCTTTCGGCCTCGCGCAGCACGTCCGCCGCCGGCCGCGAGACGAGGTCGCCGCGCAGCGCCGGGATGATGCAGAAGGTACAGCGGTTGTTGCAGCCCTCCGAGATCTTTAGATAGGCGTAGTGGCGCGGCGTGAGCTTCACGCCCTGCGGCGGCAGGAGGTCGACATAGGGGTCGTGGCTGGGGGGCGCGGCCTCATGGACCGCCGCCATCACGCTCTCATAGGCCTGCGGACCGGTGATCGCCAGCACGTTGGGATGCTTCTCGCGGATGACCTCCGGCTCGGCGCCGAGGCAGCCGGTGACGATGACGCGGCCGTTTTCCGAAAGTGCGGAGCCGATGGCGTTGAGCGACTCGTCACGTGCCGAATCAAGGAAGCCGCAAGTGTTGACGACGACGAGGTCGGCGCCGTCATGCTTGCGGGCGATCTCGTAACCTTCGGCGCGCAGCCGCGTGATGATGCGCTCGGAATCGACGAGCGCCTTCGGGCATCCAAGACTGACGAAACTGACACGAGGGGCAGACATAAGGTTTTCCAGGCTTTTCGGGATCGGCGGCGCCATACCACACTAATTGCGGCATTGGTATGGGCTGGCCCTTGCTGCGGCAAAACGCAAAGCGACGGGCCAGGTCATCGTTCGGCCGAAGCCGGCGCCAGGAGGCGTGGTCAGCTCACCGCGTTGTTGACGTGCGGCCAGACTTCCATCGCGCCCCTGTAGACCATGTCGAGCGCAACGTAGAGGATGATCGCCAGGCCGACATAGGCGATCCAGCGGTAGCGGTGCAGCAGGCGGGCAATGAAGCTCGCGGCAAGGCCCATCAAGCCGATCGACAGCACCAGCCCGATGATCAGAACCCAGAAATGATCCCGCGCCGCGCCGGCGACGGCCAGCACGTTGTCCAGCGACATCGACACGTCGGCAATGACGATCTGCAGCGCCGCCTGGCCGAGCGTCTTGCGCGGCGCCTTGCCGGCAACCGCGCTGTCGTTGTCGAGGTCGGAATTGGACAGCGCCTCCGTGGCCTCCTGTTCGTCGGCCTGCGAGGTGCGCAGCTCGCGATACATCTTCCAGCAGACCCACAACAGCAGGATGCCGCCTGCCAGCAGCAGGCCAACGATGGCGAGCAGCTTGACGGTGACCGCCGCGAACAGGATGCGCAGCACCGTCGCCGCCAGCACGCCGATTAGGATCGCCTTCTTGCGCTGCTCCGTGGGCAGGCCGGCGGCCGCCAGCCCGATGACGATGGCATTGTCGCCGGCAAGCACCAGGTCGATCGCGATGACCTGAAGAAGGGCGCTCAGGCTTGCCGCGCTGAAAATGTCCATCGTCTGGGAAGCCCTTTGCTGTTCGCCGAGCGCCGGTCGTCGAATATCCCGACGCCCTAACGTGTATCGTTCCCGCACGTCAAGAGAACCCAGCCGGAACAAGCGCTTGCACGTCGTGTTGTTCCACCGGAATCCATATGGAGTTTGCAATCGAAAAGGCTGACTTTGGCGCAGCCGACCGCAGGCGATCTGTCAGTCGTAAAGATTGTATTTTGCCCAGTCGGCTTCCGGGATTTCGTCACCGATCTTGTAGCGGAACTGCAGCACCTGCATGTGGTCGGGCGCGGTCTGGCACTTGAACTTCAGCCGGTACCATTGACCCTTGCTGCGAAACGCAGCGCCGGGACTCCTGATCGCATCGGCGCTCATCTGCGGCGTGGCGAAGGCATAAGCCACGACGCGATCGGCCTTGTAGTTGTGGTCGTCATGGCTGATCCGGTCGAGCACCTCGGCGTCGCAACGCTGCTCGAGACGGGTCTCAGGGTCGAGTTTCAGCAGGCCGGCGCGAAGCGCGTTGTCCATTGCGTTGGCCGGCCAGGCCAGCGTCAGGGACGCCAGAGCCATCAGGCAGAGCTTTTTCATGGGCGCGACAAGCAGCATATCTTGTCTGAGAAATCAACCAAACGCACGCGCTTGTGAGATTGATGCCGGCCAGGATTCACCGGCTCGTGATCCGGAATCCGCTGTCGGCCGAACGGATTAAAAAATGCCCGCCGTGACGAAATTCAGCCCGACTGCTTCGGGGGCCGCGTCAGCCGATGGCGTTCTCTCCTGCATCCTGATCCGCCGCCCCGTTGTCTTCGCTTCCTGTATCGGACACTCGGTTATCGCCTGAGCCGGCCGAGGGAAGTGCCGTGACGTCCATCCGAGCGATCCTGGATGCTGCCCGACCTTGAGCGCCCGGTTCGCTGTCGCCCGTCTCCAAAACGGAGGCTTTCGCGAGATGACCGACGCTTTCGGCGCTTTTACCAGGAAAAGTCGCCTCGGGTGCTGTCGGAAGTCTGATGGTACGCTGCACTGTTCCAGCGTTTTGCTGGCTTCCAATGGGAGAGGTCATGGCTGTGCTCCGGGTTGATGACCGCCGCCATTTAACACGGCTGGCTGGCGCCAACCTTGCGGATTTCAGCAATTGCTAATTAAGGCCGAGCGCGCGGGATACGCTGTCATCTGGCGGGTGAAGCAGAGCACGATGAAGACGAGTCTGTATCCGACGAAACTGCGGCTGGTCGTCCATCGCACGACCCAGTGGCCGACGGCATCGAAGAATTGTCGTTTATCTAAGAACTCGCTAATATAGCAATCTCGCCGCTGGAGGTCCGCCGATGTCGATCCACGAGGAACTGCAGGGTTTTTGCGATGCCTATGTGGCTGCCTATCGTGCTGGCGAGGCCAAAATATGCGGCGCGATGTTTACGGCCGACGCTGAATTGCATTCGCCCTACGCGCCTCCCGCTCGGGGCCGTGACGCTATCGAAGCTCTCCACGCAACTTGGACGCATGGCCACGGCGAGGCGACTGACAAGAAAATGACAGTGATACATGCGGGCAGATCTGGTGACCTGGCTTGGTGTCTGGCGACGTATACCGAGGGCTTGGAGGTCGGCAACGGCACCTCGGTCGACGTCTTCGAGCAACAGGCCGACGGATCATGGCTCATACGCATGTGCAGCCTTAACAGCTCCGACTGAGGAAGGTTGTTGCCGACTTGGCTGCGGCTGGAGGCGGTGGAAATGAAGCAACTCGACTTCTTCTACTTCTTCGGGAGCGGCTACGCATATCTGTCCGTGATGCGCATCGACGGCATGGCGAAACAGTCGGGCGTTGCCGTTCGATGGCGCCCCTTCAATGTCCGCACCGTCATGGCCGAGAACAACATCGCCCTCCGCACCCAGGCGGCAAAGGTAAAGTACATGTGGCGCGATGTGGAGCGGCGCGCGGCGACCCACGGCGTGCCATATGTCAGGGCGCCTTTCTGGCCGACCGATCCGGACCTTCTGGCCAACCGGGTTGCCATGGTGGCGGCCGAAGAGGGCTGGTGCGAGGCCTACTCCGTCGCAAGCTTCAGGGCGTGGTACTTGGAAGGCATGGAACTGGGCAGCCGCGCCCATCTGGAGCATGTGCTGTCTCCCCTCGGCCAGGATGTCGACGACGTTATTGCCAAGGCCGACGGCCGCCTCGCCCATGAGCGGCTCAAGGCTGAAACCGATGCGGCCCGCAGCTACGGCATTTTCGGCTCCCCGGCGTTCGTCGTAGATGGCGAAACGTTTTGGGGCGACGACAGGCTCGAAGAGGCGCTTGCCTGGGCCGCTGGCCGACGTGATCTGCAAACGTTGAACCATGATGGATAGGGCTGAGTGCGCGACGCATTTGGTGATAACCATGCGCCGATCATCAGTCCCAGGGGAAGATTCAAATGCCAAGCCGCTGGACCATTCTTGCAGTCCTGTTCGTCGCTCGAGCTGCCTTCGCCTTCCAGTTTGGCAGCGTAGGGGCCGTAGCGCCGCAGCTTAGCCAAAGCCTCGGCGCCAGCCTGGCTGACATCGGCATCCTTATCGGAATCTACTTTGCCCCGGGTGTCCTGCTCGCCTTCCCCGGCGGGGCCATCGGGCGCCGCTACGGCGACAAGGCGACGGTCCTCGCCGCAATCCTGGCGATGCTGGCGGGCGAATTGCTGATGACCTCGTCGGCATCCTGGAGCGTGCAGGTCGCAGGCCGACTGATCGCCGGGACCGGCGGCATTCTCCTCAGCGTCCTGATGACCAAGATGGTCGCCGACTGGTTCACCGGCCGCGAAATCGCAACCGCGATGGCCATTTTCGTCAACTCGTGGCCGGTGGGCATCGCAATCTCGCTCATGCTCCTGCCATGGATCGGAGCAAGGTTCGGGCTTCATCTCGTCAACCTCGCCGTCGCAGGGTGGATCCTGATCGGCCTCGTCCTCATGGCCATTTTCTACCGCGCGCCGGAGGAGGCGGCCGTCTCCGTTGTCGGCGAACGAGGCAGTCTGACCCCGGAAACGGTCTACGCGGTGATCGCCGCCAGCTCTATCTGGTGTCTCTACAATCTCGGCTTGGTGATGATCTTCAGTTTTGGCCCATCGATGCTCGTCGAGCGAGGCTGGTCCATGGCTGCAGCCGGATCAACGATCAGCATCGTCCTCTGGCTCGCGGCGATTTCGGTTCCCTTGGGGGGCTTCCTCGCCGATCTGACCAAACGCGGCGAAGCCATCATTGTCGCAGGCTGCATCGGCTTTGCGCTGCTGACGGTTCTCCTGTCGCGAAGCGGCCAGGTGCTTCCTGTCGTCATTGCCGTCGGGGCCGTTTGCGGCCTGCCCGCCGGCGCTATCATGAGCCTTCCAGCGCGCGTGCTCGAGCCGAAGACGCGGGCGATCGGGATGGGAATATTCTATACGGCCTTCTATGCCGGAAGCCCGGTTGGATCGGCGATCGGCGGAAAGCTTTCCACGTCACTTGGCTCCGCCAGCGCCGCGGTCGACTTCGGCGCGGTTCTGCTCCTGGCTTGTCCAGCCATTCTGTGGTTCTTCCGCCGCATCGTTTCTGGCCAGAACCGGTCTGCTATTCCATCGACATAACGCGAGAGCACTTGCCGAGTCGATCAACGTCGCAGTTGAGGCCGAGAGGCGTGGTAAGGCGGCTTGCCGAGTCCGGGCTCTCTGAGCGGGCCAAATAACAGGAAGGTTGGTCACTAACCGAAAATCACCAAACCCTAGGGTTTCCAAGACATTTTAGGGTTGACTGGCGGAGGGAGTGGGATTCGAACCCACGGTGAACTTGCGCCCACGCCGGTTTTCAAGACCGGTGCCTTAAACCGCTCGGCCATCCCTCCATCGTGATTCTTCACGAGGTGCTCCGTCCTGCTTGGACCGTTAGGCCGCGATGCCGACAGAGCACCCATCCTCTAGTGTGCCGTGCAAAGGCATGTCAATCGTTCGAAATCGGCCCGGCCGGTCATGCCTGAACTTGTCGGCCGGCGCAGGGACGGCGCTCAAGGTGTTGCGGCCAACGGCTTTATCAGGCGATAGCTAATATAGATGAGCCGAGTCATCCGTTCGACCGAGGCAGTCCCTGCAGAGGCTCATGCTAAGCTCTTGTTCGGCGCAGGAAATTCCAGCGCCATGAGCGCCGGTTGGAAAAAGGAAGTCCCCCCTCCAAAAGCTGCCCCTCCATCCGGCGCTCATCCTATAACGCTCATCCGCACCGGCAGTCCTCGCCATAATGTCGCCGGGTTCCGGCCATAATCGATTAACATCGTGATAAACAATTCCTGTGCAAAAGGGATTGGGGATCAAGGTGTTGCTGGCATTCGCGGGCGCTTTGGCTCCGACTGGTGGCGGCAAGACTGTAGGGGACAATCGAAAACATGCAGACCTCGGCGCGCCCGCGTCTTCGTCGCGCTCCTGCTTTTATGCTGTGCGCTCTGTCGGCGGTGCTGCTTGCCGCCTGCACCTCCACGCCGCAACCTAAGGCGATGGTCGACAAGCGGCCGCGCTCCAAGGAATATTTCGCCGAATCCGAATATGGCGTGAAGGCGAGCCCGCGCGTCAATTTCATGCGGCGCGGCGGCGGCCGCGACCAACTCGGCAAGCCGTATCAGGTACGCGGCAAGTGGTATTATCCGAAGGAAGACAAGCGCTACGCCAAGGTCGGTTTGGCGTCGTGGTATGGCGATGCCTTTCATGGCCGGCTGACCGCCAATGGCGAAGTCTACGACACGGCGCAACTGACGGCGGCGCACCCGACCATGCCGCTGCCGAGCTACGCGCGCGTCACCAATCTCGAGACCGGGAGTTCGATCATCGTGCGCGTCAACGACCGCGGCCCATACCATGAGGGCCGCATCATCGACGTCTCGGAACGTGCCGCGCAAATGCTCGACTATGGCAAGGTCGGCACCGCAAAGGTGAAGGTCGAATATGTCGGCCGGGCACCGCTCGATGGCAATGACGATCAGTATCTGATGGCCTCGTACCATCCGGGCAACAGGCGGCCTGATCCGTCCGACGGCCTGCCGACCGGCGTGATGGTGGCCATGAACGGCCCGTCGCCAAGCATGCAGACGGACGCGCCTCCGGCCGCCGTGCCGTTCCCTGGCCAGTTGACCAATTCGGGCGAGGCTTTCGCTGCGCAGCCAGGGCTGTCGGAGCAATCGGCGACACAGGCGCAGGTGCCAGGCGCCAGCGACGTCACTTTACCGGATTTCGGGCCGATCGTGCCAGAGCGGCCGGAGTTCAGGCTGCCGCCGAACTCGCCCTTTGCCATGGCCTCGCTGTCCTATGCGGATGAGCGCGTCAATCGCGCCGACGTCTTTGCCGCGCTCGATGGCAGCGGCATGTCGCCGGCCGACATTCTGCAGTCGTGGAAGAAATCGAACCGCCAGGAACAGACGCCGGCCCCGGACTATGTCGCTGCCGGCTCCTTCGACGACGTAGCCGAGGCAAAGCGCGTGGCTGCGGCGCTCGAGCCGTTCGGCAAGGCTGAAATCCAGCGGACCGAGCTCGACGGCAATGACTGGTATGCGGTCAACGTCTATCCGGATGGCCATGGCAGCATCGACGACCTGCTGCAGGCGGCCTGGTCGCACGGGGCGCCGGACGCTTTGGTTGTGCGAAACTGATCAATTTCGCGCGCTCGGTTGGTTCGGCTGAAAAAACCCTGATAGCTTGACCGGGCCAATGCGGCTAACGGGTCGATATTTCATGCTGTTCCGTGCTCTTCCGCCTTTCGCCGCACTTCTGGGATTGGTGCTGGTGCTGCTTTGCGCCGTTCCGGCGAGCGCGCAGCTTTTCGAGACCAAGGCGGCCCAGGCCTTCATGATCGACGCCGATACCGGCACCGTGCTGTTCGCCAAGGATGCCGACAAGTCGATCCCGCCGGCCTCGATGGCCAAGCTGATGACGATGGAAGTGGTGTTCAACGCCATCAAGGCGAAGCGGATGACGCTCGACGACACTTTCGTGGTCAGCGAAAACGCCTGGCGCACCGGCGGCGCGCCGTCCGGGACCTCGACCATGTTCGCCAAGCTCAAATCGGCGGTCCGCGTCGAGGATCTGATCCAGGGCGTGACGGTGCAGGCCGCCAATGACGGCTGCATCGTGCTCGCCGAAGGCATGGCCGGCTCGGAGGCGAATTTCGCCGCGCAGATGACCGAGCGTGCCCGAGAGATCGGCCTCTCGAAATCGACCTTCGTCAACTCGACCGGACTGCCGGCTAACGGCCAGCAGACCACGGTGCGCGAGTTGACGATGCTGGCGTTGCATATCTGGCGCGACTATCCGGAGTTCTTCCACTATTACGGCCAGCCGGATTTCACCTGGAACAAGATCTCCCAGAGGAACCGCAACCCGCTGCTGGCTATGGGCATCGATGCCGACGGCTTCGTAGCCGGGGCAAGCGAGTCCGCCGGCTTCGGCATCGTCGGCACGGTCAGCCACAACGGCATCCGCGTGATCGCGGCCCTGAGCGGCCTGGCCAGCGATCGCGAACGAGCCGAGGAGGCCCGCAAGCTGCTCGACTGGGGGTCGCGGTCATTCCAGAAGACGGAGATCTTCGCCAAGGACGAGGTGGTCGGCGAAGCCCAGGTTTTTGGCGGCGCCAAATCCGGCGTGGCCTTGAAAGCCAAGGGTCCGGTGGACATCTTTCTGCCGATAGCCAATCGCGACAAGCTGACCGCCAGGATCGTCTATGAAGGTCCGGTGGCGGCGCCGGTGGAGGAGGGGCAACCGGTCGGGGAGTTGCGCGTTTGGATAGGCGACACGCTGAGCCAGCGAACGCCGCTGTTCGCCGCGGAGCCGGTGAAAGTGGGTACGCTGCCGCAGCGCGCGCTCGACGCCGCCAAGGAACTGGCTGTCGGCTGGCTGCGTCAGAAGCATTTGTGATCGGGCAGGCGCGTGGACCTTTTGTCGGACGACAGCTATGACAGCGGCCAGCGCGGGCAAAGGCATTCTCGATTGGCGAGCGGATTTTTCATCACCTTCGAAGGCGGCGAAGGAGCGGGCAAGTCGACGCAGATAGAGCGGCTGGCGCGGCGCATGCGCGCCAAGAGGTACGAGGTTCTGGTGACGCGCGAGCCAGGCGGCTCGCCGGGCGCCGAGGCGGTGAGACATGTGCTTTTGTCGGGCGCGGCCGAGCCGTTCGGGCCCAAGATGGAAGCGATCCTCTTCGCCGCCGCGCGCTCCGACCATGTCGAGCAGGTGATCCGGCCGGCGGTCGAACGCGGCACGATCGTGCTCTGCGACCGGTTCATCGATTCCTCCCGCGTCTATCAGGGCGTTACCGGCGGGCTCGACCCGGATTTCATGGAAGCGCTGGAGGCGGTCGCCATCAACGGCATGGTTCCCGACATGACGCTGATCTTCGATATCGATCCGGCCGAAGGCCTGAAGCGCGCGGCGGCACGCCGCGGCGCCGGCGACAGCGCCGACCGTTTCGAGAAGGAGACGCTCGCCGTCCACCAGCGCCGGCGCGAGGCCTTTTTGGCGATCGCCGAGGCAGAGCCGGATCGCTGCATTGTGATCGATGCGACGGCCGACCCCGAAACGGTTGAAAACGTCGTCACCGCGGCCGTGTTCGCGGTGCTGGAAAAGCGCATGCCGGCGCAAAGCAGGCAGACGGCGCCGGCATGATCTTCGAACGTATCGCTCCCGAACAGCACGACACGCTGGACGGCGTTCCCGAGCCATCGGAAACGCCGCGGCTTATCGGCCATGCGCAGGCGGCAGGCATGCTTGCGGCCGCCTACCGCGCCGGCAAGCTGCCGCATGCGCTGATCCTCGCCGGGCCGCACGGCATCGGCAAGGCGACGCTCGCCTTCCACCTGGCCCACCATCTTCTCAAATATCCGGACTTCGCGGTAGCACCGGAAGCGCTCGCCGTTCCCGATCCGGCATCGTCGCTGTTTCGACAGATCGCCACCGGCGCGCATCCTTCGGTGCTGCATCTCACCCGTCCGGCCAACGACAAGACCAAGAGCTTCAAGACGGTGCTCACCGTCGATGAGATCCGCAAGGTCAGCCGCTTCCTGTCGATGACATCGCATGACGGCAGCTACCGTGTCGTCATCGTCGACCCGGCCGACGACATGAACACCAACGCCGCCAATGCCTTGCTCAAGAATCTCGAGGAGCCGCCGGTGCGTACCCTGTTCATCCTCATCGTGCATGCGCCGGGCAGCCTGCTGCCGACGATCCGCTCACGCTGCCAGATGGTGCGGCTGACGCCTCTTGCGCCTGACGAGCTGATGGCCGTGCTGGAAAATGTCGAGCCGCCACCGCCGGAAGATCCGGCGGCGCGGGCGGCGCTGGCCGAGCGGGCAGGGGGCAGCGCCCGCAACGCAATCCTGCTTACGCAATATGGCGGGCTGGAGATCGCCGGCGCGCTCGATGCCCTGGTGGCGGCGCCGAAGCCCGACATTGCCGGCGCGCACCGCCTGGCCGAAGCCGTCGCCGGCCGGGACCAGGCGATCCAGTTCGATATCTTCAACCGCCGCGCGCTCGATCTTTTGTCGGCGGCGGCCAGCGAAGCGGCTTTAGCCGGCGATCTCGCCAGGGCCAAAACGCTGTCCGAGGCTTGGCACGAGGCCCTGAACACGATATCTGAGGCTGAGACTTACAATCTCGACAAGAAGCAGCACGCCCTGACCATGATCGACCGCCTGAAGTCTGCGATGCGAATGTGACGGTTTTCTTGATGCATGCCGTTGCCCCAAAACCGGGGACCACTTTTGGGCGGCATGCATCGGGATGGCAATCGCCATGCCGATAGTTTATCCACCGCCACGGCTTCCATTCAGACATTCATGACGGTTCATTCATGTCACGCGACACATTCTACATCACGACCGCGATCTCCTACCCGAACGGCAAGCCGCATATCGGCCATGCCTACGAGCTGATCGCCACCGACGCGCTTGCTCGCTTCCAGCGGCTGGATGGCAAGGACGTCTTCTTCCTGACCGGCACCGACGAGCACGGCATCAAGATGCTGCAGACGGCGCGGAAGGACGGGATTTCGCCGCGCGAGCTCGCCGACCGCAACGCGGCCGAGTTCAAGCGCATGGCGAGCGCGCTCAACGCTTCCAACGACGATTTCATCCGCACCACCGAAGAGCGGCACTACGCGTCCTCGCAGGCGATCTGGAAGGCGATGGCCGCCAATGGCGACATCTACAAGGGCGGTTATGCCGGCTGGTATTCGGTGCGCGACGAAGCCTATTACGGCGAGGAGGAAACCGAGGTCCGGGCCGACAATATCCGCTACGGGCCGCAGGGAACGCCGGTCGAGTGGGTCGAGGAAGAGAGCTATTTCTTCCGGCTTTCGGCCTATCAGGACAAGCTTGTCGCGCTCTACGAAAGCCAGCCTGATTTCATCGGCCCGGCCGAGCGTCGCAACGAGGTGATGAGGTTCGTCAAGTCGGGCCTGAAGGACCTGTCGATCTCGCGCACCACCTTTGATTGGGGCGTGCCCGTTCCCGGTGACGAGAAGCATGTGATGTATGTGTGGGTCGACGCCTTGACCAACTACATCACCGGCATCGGCTATCCCGATGAAAATGCTGAGAAATGGCGCTTCTGGCCTGCGGACGCGCACATCATCGGCAAGGACATCGTGCGCTTCCACGCCATTTATTGGCCCGCCTTCCTGATGTCGGCCGGAATCCCGCTGCCGAAGCGCGTCTTCGGCCACGGCTTTCTGTTCAACCGCGGCGAGAAGATGTCGAAGTCGGTCGGCAACGTCATCGATCCATTCACCATGGTCGAGCATTACGGCGTCGACCAGGTGCGCTATTTCTTTCTGCGCGAGGTGCCGTTCGGCCAGGACGGCAACTACAGCCACGAAGCGATCGTCAACCGCACCAATGCCGATCTCGCCAACGGGCTGGGCAATCTGGCGCAGCGCTCGCTGTCGATGATCGCCAAGAACTGCGGCGGCGCGGTGCCGAAGCGCGGCGAACTGGCGGAAGCCGACAAGGCAATCCTCGACCAGACGGTAGAAGCGCTTGCCGTTTCCCGCAAGGCAATGGCGGAGCAGGGCATCCATCTGGCGCTGGCGGCAATCTTCGGCGTGGTGGCCGAAGCCGACCGCTACTTCGCGTCACAGGAGCCGTGGGCGCTCAGGAAGACCAATCCGGAGCGCATGGAGACGGTGCTGTGGACGACCGCCGAAGTCGTGCGGCGGGTGACGGTGCTTTGCCAGCCCTTCATTCCGGGATCGGCCGCGAAGCTGCTCGATCTCCTGGCCGTGCCCATGGACAAGCGCAATTTCGCGCATGTCCACGCGGAGCATGCGCTCGTACCGGGTACAGCACTGCCGGCGCCTGAGGGCGTGTTTCCGCGTTACGTCGAGCAGGACACCAAAGCCTGATGCTTATCGACAGCCACTGCCATCTCGACTTTCCGGACTTCGCCGAAGAGCGGGCGGCCATCGTCGCCCGCGCCCTCGCCGCCGGGGTTGGCCGCATGGTGACGATCTCGACGCGTGTGAAGCGCTTTCAGCAAATCCTTGAAATCGCTGAAACTTTCAACGAGGTCTATTGCTCGGTCGGCACTCATCCCCACAATGCAGCGGAAGAACTCGACGTGACCGCGGACGAGCTGGTGCGGCTTTCCAGCCACCCCAAGGTGGTGGCGATCGGCGAAGCCGGGCTCGACTATTTCTACGACCGCGCGCCGCGCGAGGCGCAGGCACAAGGGTTTCGCACCCACATCGCGGCAGCACGCCGGACCGGACTGCCGCTGGTCATCCACTCGCGCGACGCCGACGACGACATGGCGGCGATCCTCGAGGATGAGACGGGGAAGGGCGCCTTCCCCTTCATTCTGCATTGCTTTTCGTCCGGTCGCAGGCTGGCCGAGGTCGGCGTGGCGCTGGGTGGCTATGTTTCTTTTTCGGGTATCCTGACCTTCAAGAACTCGGCCGAGCTGCGCGCCGTCGCCGCCGACGTGCCGCGTGACCGGCTACTGGTCGAGACCGACGCGCCCTACCTTGCGCCGATCCCGTTCCGCGGCAAGCGCAACGAACCCGCCTATGTCGCGAACACGGCGAAGATGCTGGCCGAAACCATCGGCGTCAGCGAGACGGAGATCGCCGACATCACCACCGAAAACGTCTTTCGGCTGTTCACCAAGATGCCGCGTCCAGACGTGGCGACCACCTGAGACATGACGGACCGGCTGCGCCTTACCATTCTCGGCTGCGGCTCATCGCCCGGCACGCCGCGCATCACCGGCGACTGGGGCAATTGCGACCCGACCAATCCGAAAAACCGGCGCATGCGCACGGCGGCCCTCGTGGAACGGATCGCCGCCAATGGCGCCCGCACGACGGTCGTCATCGACACAGGCCCGGATTTCCGCGAGCAGATGCTGCTCGCCTCGGTCAGGCGCATCGACGCAGTGGTCTACACCCATCCGCATGCCGACCACATCCATGGCATCGACGACCTGCGCGGCTATGTGCACGAGCAGCGGCACCGCATCGATATCCATGCCGACGAACCGACGATGGGACGGCTGCGGCAGGCGTTCGGCTATTGCTTCGAGACGCCGCCGGGCAGCTCGTACCCGCCGATCGTGAAGCCGCATCTCATCGACCATGCCAGGCCAGTCGTGGTCGAAGGCGAGGGGGGTCCCCTCGCCCTCGAGCCGCTGCCGCAAATCCATGGCGACATCATCTCACTGGGTTTCCGCATCGGCGGGCTCGCCTATTGCCCGGATATCAGCGATTTTCCGGCCGCTACCGCCGAGCGGCTGAAGGGCCTCGACGTGCTGGTGATCGACGCGCTGCAGTACAACAACCATCCCAGCCATCTGTCACTTGGCCAGGCGCTGGGCTGGATTGACAAGCTGGCGCCCAAGAACGCCGTGCTGACGCATATGCACGTGCCGCTGGACTACGCCGTGGTGATGGCCGAGACGCCGGAGCACGTGGTGCCGGCATATGACGGCATGGCGATCGAAATTCCTTATGAGTCAGAGCGATAGCGGCGACTGCTCAGTTGGCGTTGCAGCCTCAATTACGAGATATTTTAGGGGATGTCCGCAAGGAGGACGCCACTGCGTTCGGCGCAAAGGCTACGCGTACGCTGCCACGCGGGGCGCGCCAGAGCTCTTGCGTAGTACGCGCTCAACTGCGGGTAGGGTTCCAGAAGATCGGTCTTGCCCACTTGCCGCAAGGCGGTGGCGAGCAGAATGTCTGCAACGGTGAACGTCTCGCAGGCGATCCACTCGCGGCCTTCGAGCCTGCGCTCCAACCCGGCAAACCATCGGCACGCGTCCTCGACGAGCACCGCTCGCCGCTCGAAGGCGCCCACGCCGCCCATGCCTGCGTCGATCCCATCGATCTGAGACAGCGGCCGCTCGACGGTGGTTAGCGCGGCAAAGCACCATTGCACGACTTGGGTGCGACCGGCGAAGTCGGCGGGAATTAGCTTGCCCGCCTTCTCGGCAAGATAGAGCACAATCGCGCCTGACTCGGCAACGATGACGCCATCGTCGTCGATCACAGGGACCTGACGGAAGGTGCTGACCCGGCTGTATGCCGGACTATCAAGGTCGCCGGCGATGAAGTCGAGGGCATGAAATCGATAGGGCAACCCGATTTCCTCAAGCGCCCATTGCGCGCGAAGATCGCGGCCGTGGCCAAGCATCTCGGGATAAACGCGTCCGAAGCCATAAAGCGTGATCATGAAACCCCTCGATTCGATATATGTCGGCGTCCATGTTCAAGACGAGGAAGGGTCCCCGGTTCCGACATTCGTTTTGAATTTCAATGCATCGATATCGCGAAGCTAAGTTCCATAATCTATCTTATGCGACTTGCGGACGTGACTGTGGAGACGATTCCAATTCCATCTGAATCTTTTCCTCTTCCATATGAATCCCGAAGTCTGTCACACGACGAACCGCGCCTGAACCCCAACCCGCTGAGCCGCCCAGGTGCGCAACCCCGAGCAGCCTCGACGGATCGGATCAGCCTGAGCGCCATGACGTTCGGTTCCCGAACGGCGCAGTTGCGCCAGAAGCAGTCCTTCCCGGGTTCCGGCTTGATGTCGTGGCGGGACGCTCTTGGAGCACTCGGTTCTGTGAATGCTCCACCGCCTAAAGGCGGTGGCTTCGGTTACGGCTCAAAGCCGGATCGGTCCGCCGCGGGCGGACTAGGCGCAAACTCACATTATGTTGGAGTCTCCCCCGTAGCCCCGTACTCACAGTTTCTGACCTTTGTGGCGCCGCAAATCTTGGTGACTGCCGAGCTCGTATGCTTCATGAGAGCCAATCCAAAGCGGACGGCGCTTCATCCCTGGCGCCTAAAGGCGTGGGGTTCCTGATCCCCTATCGGGGCTCTAAACCAGCGCCTCGCCCCGGAACATCGGGGTGCAACTGCCGCCGACGCGCGAGTGATAGCCATCTTCGGCGCGCCACGACGTCACCTTGAGCAAGCTCGGCCGGCCCATCTCGACGCCCTGAGTGATGGTGAAGGCGGCCTTGTCGTCGCCGTCGAGCGAGAGCAGCAGTGCGCCCAGCGTGGCGCTGGCACTGCCTGTCGCCGGGTCCTCCCAGGTGCCCGCGAGCGGTGCGAACATCCGCGCTCGGACCGTATCGCCGTCACGCGCATAGAGGAACAGTGACAAGCGTCCGGCCAGTTCGCCATGCAGCCGCACGAGCTTGCGAAAAGCGGTGAGATCGGGCGTCGCTCCGGCAAGAGCTTCCGGCGCGACCTGCGTCAGCACGAACTTGACGCCGACTGAGGCGTGCACCGGCTTGTGGGCCGCTGTAACGATATCGGGGACGGAAAGCCCGGCGCAGGCGGCGATCTCGTCGACCGGTAACTCCATGCCTAGGGACAAGGCCTGCGGCGCCGCGATAACCGCCCCTGTCACGGCTCCTCCTGCATCGCGCTCCACAGCGATCTCGACGGGGCCAGCCTTCTGCTCGAAGCGCAGCACGCCGTCGCGGTCGCGGCCCTGGCGCGCCAGCACACACGCCGTGCCGACATTAGGATGGCCGGCAAAGGGCATCTCGGCCGTGCGATGGAAGATGCGCACACGTACATCATTGGCTGGATCGTCGGCGGGCAGGACGAACGTTGTCTCGCTGTAGTTCATCTCCGCCGCCAGCGCCTGCATCTGCCCGTCGGATAGCCCACGCGCATCGGTGAAGACAGCCAGCGGATTGCCACCGAAGGGGCGGTCGGTGAAGACGTCTACAGTCTCGTACGGAAAGCGGGGCACGGCAGACTCCGAAGGCGGATCAGGATCAGCCAATCTCTACCAGCGCTGCCGGCTGAAAGCCAATGCAGCGATGGAATGTGACCGATCACCTTTGGTGATCGTAGCCGGCAGCATGACCGCATAAAGCGCGCCAGCCGTACCCCTCTGTTTGCCAGCGGCACCAAAGGCGGACGGTCCCCTCAATTGCAGAACGTATCTTCTCTCAATTAGGGCACGGTGCAACTGCGACAGCCTCGACCCCTCCGTCATGCCGGGCGTGGCGGCGCGCACGCCCGGCGGCCTCACCTACAGGCAGGTGATCGACCTGATCGCGAGCCTCGGCAAGCGGGCCAGGATCGCAGGGTTCGACCTCGTCGAATTCTATCCTCCCGCCGACATTGACGGCCTGTCGGCGCTGACCGCGGCCCGGCTTCTCGTCAATGTCATCGGCACCATCGTGAGGCAGGGTTAACCCGGCTTAGCATGACGGCCCGATAAGGTTCCCTGTCGTGGCTATCCGGATGGTCGCCTCGAGAATCATGCGGGAGGTGACCTCCCTACCCTAAGGCACTTTCGACGAGTTCCAATCTGCCAGCGCCGATGGCGACGCGGTGTCCTTTCAGCATTCGCCCTATCGTTGCCAGAAAGGCAGCTTGGCGATCTCTTCTTCCACCTGCCGTCTCGTCAAACCGATATCGTCGATCAGGTGGGGATCGTCCCTCGATATGCGCTTGAGTTCCCAGCGAAAGTGCGTTTGTTCGCGCCAACTCGCGATGGTGCTTCGCAGAGCCGCGAGAGTGTAGCGCCGGGGGGACGCATCCGGCCTCGCGGCCGTGCGCGTGCACACTGCCTGATGCGGCGCCGAGGCAAAAACATCGTTCATGGCAACCTCCTGATGGTTGAGTGCCCGGAGGCCTTCGACCTGAAAGAGGTTGAATTCTGCAGGATGCGAACCGCGTCGTAATTAAGCCCGTCCAAATAGTTCTCAAAACTTCCAAATCGGCTATAGATGCGGCGCATGCAGGGATCGCGCTTTGCCTTCGGCCCGTACGTACTTGATTCAGCTGCGGGAACGCTTCTGCGGAACGATGTCCCCGTCTCCGCTGGGTATCGCGGGATAAAACTGCTTGGCGCGCTCGTCGAACGCCCTGGCGAAATCCTGACCAAGACCGAGTTGATGGATGCAGCTTGGCCAGGCACGGCTGTCGAGGAAGGCAACCTCACCGTCCAGATCGCGCAGCTCAGGAAGCTGCTTGGTCCGGCCGCGGACGGCGGTGAATGGATCGCTACCGTTCCGCGCGTCGGCTACCGCTTCACGGGAGCCATCGAACAGCTCGGCGGCGCGGTGCGAAAGCCCTTGCCGCTGCCCGACAAGCCGTCGGTAGCCGTGCTGCCCTTCGTCAATCTAAGCAACGATCCCGAGCAGGACTCCTTCGCGGATGGGCTGGCCGAAGACCTGACCACCGACCTCTCCAGGATTTCCGGCCTGTTCGTCATAGCCCGCAACTCGGCCTTTGCCTACAAGGGAAAGGCGATGGATGTGCGCGATATCGCACGGGAACTTGGCGTGCGCTACCTTCTGGAGGGAAGCGCACGGCGCGCCGCGGGGCGCGTGCGCATCAACGCCCAGCTGGTCGATGCGGTGAACGGCGAGCATTTGTGGGCGGAACGCTTCGATCGCAGCCTGGAAGATATCTTCGCCGTTCAGGACGAGGTGACGGCCAAGATCGTGGAGGCGCTGCTCGGCCGGCTGCGCACACCGCCGCCGCGTAACCGGCCGAAGAATCTCGAGGCCTACGATCTCTGCGTGCGGGCGCGCAAGCTGATCGACGACTCGCCGCAGACGGCGCGGGAAGCGCATCTGATGCTCACGCGCGCGCTTTCGCTCGATCCGGGATACGCCGAGGCCTATCGCTGGCTCGCCATGAACCACTGGATGGGATGGGTGCATTGGGGGAACCCATCGAACCCAACCGTAGCCTTGCCTTGGAGCTGGCCCGCAAGGCTGTGGCGATCGACCCCAACGACGCCGGCTGCCGCTGGGTGCTTGCCAACCTGCTTGCCTATGAGCGTCGCTTCGACGAGGCGGATGCCGAATTCGCCAAGGCATTCGAGCTCGACCCGAACGAGGCCGACGCCTGGGCGACATTGTCGGATATTGAGGTCCTAGCCGGGCGGATCGAGGAAGGCCTCGAGCACATCCGCAAGGCGTTCCGGCTGAACCCGTTTCCACCGAGTTGGTACTATCTGACGCTCGGCGCGGCGCAATATGCGGCGCGCGACTACGAGGCCGCCGTCGAAACGCTGCGCCGGGACGAGACCTATCGAACCAGCTCACGCCGCTTCCTGGCGGCGAGCCTTGCGCAACTCGGGCGGTTGGACGAAGCCCGCGCAGAGGTCGAATTGTTCCTCGTGGCCAATCCGCATTTCACGACCAGCCACTGGGTCTGGACCGAGCCGTTTCGGGACGATGCCACGCTCGAGCATTCCGTCGATGGTTTTCGCAAGGCTGGTCTTCCGGAGTGATGCGCCCGCGTGAATGGTACGACCTACTCCTCGAAGCGGCTCGCCGCGTCCCGATCGCGCTGGTACCGCTTCGCGACCGGAAACGGCGGCAGCCATGACTCGCGACGGATAATCCAGCTTTCATAGGTCGGCTTCAGCTGATCGGGAGCATCCAGGGAGCCGAGGTGCACTTCGATTTCGTCCGCGGTGCGCGCGAAAACGGACGAGCCGCAGCGCGGACAGAAGAACCGCCCGGCATAGTCGCGTGTTTCGCCGTCGATCGTAACCGCTTCCTGAGGGAACACCGCGGCAGCATAAAAAAGGGCGCCATGGTGCTTGCGGCAGTCGAGACAGTGACAGATGCCGACCCGGTATGGGCGACCCGACGCCACAAGCCGGACGTTGCCGCACAGGCAACCGCCCGTGAACTGGTCCATGTTGCGTCTCCTCCAAAATCAATGGGCTGGAACGTTTACAACGAACCGCGTCGAGCCGTCCATGAACGCCGTGCCAGCCTCGCCGGCAATCTCGCGCGACACCGTCTCGCTTGCGCGGCCCACAAACCGAATTGCATAACGCGTCTCATGGCAGCCGGAATCTCTGAGCGGATAGCCGCTTTCGTCGAAGCTCTTCCATTGAAACCGGGACTGCGCGTCCTGGAGATCGGATGCGGCCCCGGCGTTGCCGCTCGCGCTGTCGCTCGCCGTATCGGCCCAGGCTTCATTCTGGCCATCGACCGTTCGGAAAGGGCAATCCGATTGGCGCGGGCGGGATCGGCCGATGAGATGGCTTTGGGCTGCCTTGATTTCAGGTGCGTAGCAGTCGAGGACTTCGCATTGAGGCCCGGCGACACCCTCTTCGATATCGCCTTTGCCATGCGGGTCGGCGCGCTCGACGGGCGTCACCCCGAGACTGGCCGGGCGGCGTTGGCGCGCATCAAAGCGGCGCTGAAGCCACATGGCCGGCTCTTCATCGACGGCGGCGATCCATTGAAGGAGATCGACCGTGGCTTGCCGTCCTAAAGCGGTTTACTGTTTCACGGAACAGCGAACCGCTCTATCTCCTTGTTTTTCCGGACGGAAAGCCGTTTCACACCTTTCCCGGAATTGCTCTAGAAAAACCCGTCGAGAAACGCCGCCGTCTCATCCGAGACGCCGACGATCTTGTTGGTCGCCTGGCGGTAGAATTTGAAGTTCAGCTCGGTCTCGGGCCGACCATCCTTCCAGTCCTTGAAACGCTTCAGCTCGTCACGGCCCAATCGCCGCGCGGCCAGCGCGGTGCGGCGGATCGAAACGCTCACGCGCGGCGTCTGCCGTTCGAGGTCAAGTCTCCTGGGAACGGCCTCGGACGACGTGACGATGCCACATGCGACGAGCCCCTGCCCGCCTTCGTTCTCGCTGGCGAACACGAAGATCGCGTCGCCATCGGCGATATGCTTGCCGCCATACATGGTTTTCTGCGCGGCGAATGAAAACGTCTGCGCCTGCGGATCCTTGACCTCGGCCTTGATCGCAAAGGCCATGCCTTACGGCCCCCGGCCGATGGCGATCCGGTAGCTCAGCGTGCGCTTCGCGCCAGGCTCGATCAGCATCACGCCCGGCTTGTCGGCAAATTCGACGTCGAAATCGACCGCGCTCGCGACGCCGTGCCATGGCTCGATGCACAGGAACGGCGCTCCGCCCGGCTTGGACCAGATGCCCAGCTCGTTGAATCCCTGCCACGACATTTCGATCGCTGGCCCGCGCTCGGCGGCATAGCGGACGCTGGCGCTCACCGGCCGGTCCAGAATGACGGCGTCATCATCGAACAGCCGCTCGGAGAGCGTGAGCGTCTTGCCTTCGATCGGCGTGGGTTGCGGCTGTGGCAGCATGAGCCCGTCTTTCAGGCGGCGGATCGGCGCCGGCTCATTGTCGGCAAAGGTCAGCCGGTAGGCTTCCTTGGGCAGTTCCGGCAGCAGCGGCCAGTTGAAGGCCGGGTGAGCGCCGATCGAGGCCGGCAATACCTCGTCGCCTGTGTTGATAACCTCGAATGTCACGCCAAGCTGCCGAGGCGCGAGGCTGTAGCTTACCGCCAGATAGAAAGCGAACGGGTAATGGACGCGGGTTTCGGCGTTGTCGATCAGGACCAGGGTGCACGAGGAAGGCCCCTGCTCCGCCCAGTCAAAACGCTTGTCGCGGGCGAAACCGTGCTGCGTCATCGGATAGTTTTGGCCGCGATGGCGCAACTGGTCGCCCTTGAGCCGGCCGACGATCGGAAACAGCACCGGAGAATGACGCCGCCAGGCGGGGCCTGCCTGCCACAACAATTCTGTGCCCTCGGCATCGCGGAGCGACACCAGTTCGGCGCCCTGCCCGACGATGGTCGCCGAAATGCCGTCGCCGTGAAGAGTGAAGCTTTCCTGTTCCATGCATCCTCGCGGCTGGCTGTGTGGACGGCAGGCTAGCAAATGGCTTTGCGTGAGCTCAAGAGCGGCAGGCATGCCGCGCTTCACACGGTTATCCTCTCTGAATTGTCGTCTCGCATGAAAAAATGGCCGGAGGTTTCCCTCCAGCCACGTCAAAGTGAGCAGCGTTGCCCGCCACGGTCCGGACTATTCGCGCTCGCCGGTGAAATTCAGCAACAGCTGGAAGATGTTGATGAAGTTCAGATAGAGCGAGAAGGCGCCGAAGACGGCGAGCTTCTGCTGCGATTCCGCATCGAAATTCTCGGCGTACTGCTCCTTGATCGTCTGCGTGTCCCAGGCGGTCAGGCCGATGAAGACGGCGATGCCGATCACCGAGATGGCGAACTGCAGCGCGGTCGAGCCGAGGAACAGGTTGACCAGGCTGGCGATCACCACGCCGATCAGGCCCATGATCAGGAAGGACGAGAACTGCGTCAGGTCGCGCCTGGTCGTGTAGCCGTAGAGGCTGGTGGCTCCGAACATCGTCGCGGCGATGAAGAAGGTGCGCGCGATGCTGGTGCCGGTGAAGACCAGGAACACCGAAGCAAGCGACAGGCCCATGACGGCGCAGAAGGCCCAGAACATGGCCTGCGCGCTTGCCGCCGACATCGTCTGCATCTTGAACGAGAAGAGCATGACGAAAGCGAGCGGCGCCAGCATCACCACCCATTTCAGCGGGCTGGAGAAGATCGGCACATAGAGCGTCGGCGTCGAGGCCACGAAAAGGGCGACAAGGCCGGTAACGACAAGGCCGAGGCCCATATAGTTGTAGACGCGCAGCATGTGCTTGCGCAGGCCCTCGTCATAGACCGCTCCGGCCTGGACGCCGGTGCCCATTCGGTATCCGAGATTGGGGCTGTTCATTTGGGTTCTCCTTGGTTGGATGTCTCAGTAAAGCGTCCGGGCCAGCTTTTCGGCGGCCCGATCGAGATCGCCGGCATCGCTTCGTCCAACGACGGCGTAAGCGACCTCGCCGATCTGGAAATAGGCGGATGAAATATCGCCAGAGGGCGCGACCGTCGGCTTCACCACGTCAAACGTGCCTGGCCTGATCGCAAACAGCGACACCAGCCCGAGGTCCTTCGTCTCGACCGCCATCTCGACGCTCGGCCCGAAGCGTGACGGATAGATCTGGACGTCGCGGATCTTCCAGTCGTCGGGCAATGACGGCATGACGATCGCGGTCGCGGCGCGGATTTCATCGGCATTGTAGCCCGGCGCTTCCCGCTGCGACGGCATCGTCTCGCGCACCAGCGTCGTCCGGTGTGCGCTCACCGCTTCCTCGACATAGGGGGGCGGCTGCGTCGAGGCGACCACCTTGGTGACGGCGATCGGCCCGAAGACGCCGTTCGCAAGCCAGCCTGCCGCCACCAACACGGCAGCGGCCGCAGCGCGTTGTAGCACGGAAAAGACACGATCCCTGGCAAGCGCCCTCTCCAGCCGACGCGCCGCCTCGGCCGCTGCCGGGCGCGCCATGCCGCCTGGCCCGGCCAGCGCCACGCGCAGTTCGTCGCGCGTTCTGAGATCGGACATCACGCGCGCAGCCACTTCCGGGCGCGTGGAAAGAAAGGCTTCGACCTCGATGCGGCGGGCGACGTCGAGCTGATCGTCGACATAGGCATCGATATCCGCGTCGGTCACGGGATCGACGATAGCGGTCATGATTCACCTCCCACGATCCTCAAGCGATTTTTGGCGCGCGCGGGAGCGCCATCCTCCATCTCGCGCAGCGCCGCACGCGCACGGCCGATGCGGGACATCAGGGTTCCAAGCGGCACGCCGCTGACTTCGGCCGCCTCGGCGTAGGTCAGCCCCTCGATGGCGACGAGATGCAGGGCGGAGCGCTGCTCTTCCGGCAGCGCCAGGAAGGCCTCGCGCACCTGCGCCAAGCGCACCGAATGGTCCTGGGATGCCGCTACGCTCTGATCGGCGAGATGGCCGGCCTGCTCGATGCGCGCCGCTTCCGACCGGCGCGAGCGCATGCGGTCGATGAAGATGTTGTGCACGATTGCGAGCAGCCAGGCGCGCGGGTTGCCGCCGGTGCGAAAGGTTGCGCGGCGCTCATAGGCGCGCACCAGCGCGTCGTGGACCAGATCCTCGGCATCGGCGTTGTCGCGCGTCAGCGAGCGCGCGTAGCGCCGCAGTGACCCTAGCTGCCCGACGATATCGAAGCGTGTCATCGACCGTTTCATGCCCTGTTTACGGAACAGGGCAAGGTTTTAATCCCGACGACAGGCAGTTTTCTGCGGGGGGCAAGCCCTCGCTCTTTGCAGCCGGTGCCCGCTGCTGGAAGGAAAGCGCTGGCGAAGCGCGGCCGATTTGCGTATCACTCCGCCGCCATTGGAGCCTGATCGATGTTCGAAACCCTGCAGCCAGCGCCCGCCGACAAGATCCTCGCCCTGATCGGCCTCTACCGCGCCGATACGCGCCCAAGCAAGGTCGACCTTGGCGTCGGCGTCTATAAAGACCGCGACGGCAGGACGCCGGTGATGCGCGCTGTGCGCGAGGCGGAGAAGCGGCTGCTCGCGAGCCAGGACACCAAGACCTATCTAGGCCTTGCCGGCGATACCGACTTCAACGCCGCGATGATCAAGCTTGCCTTCGGCGACAAGGCCGATCTTTCGCGTATCCGCGCTGCACAAGCGCCGGGCGGATCCGGCGCGCTCCGGCTGGTGGCCGAGCTTCTGCAGCGCACACGCCCCGGCGCGACAGTCTGGCTGTCCGACCCGACCTGGCCGAATCATCTGCCGGTGATGCGCGCAGCCGGCCTGCAGGTGCGCGACTATCCCTATTTTAACGCCGCTTCCGGCGCCGTCCGCTTCGACGACATGCTGGCAGCGCTCAAGACCGCCAACAGCGGCGATGTCGTGCTGCTGCATGGCTGCTGCCACAACCCGACCGGCGCCAATCTCGATATTGCGCAATGGGCGAAGGTGGCCGACGTCCTGGTGGAGCGCGGCCTGCTGCCCTTCATCGACATCGCCTATCAGGGCTTTGGCGAAGGCCTCGACGCCGATGCCGCCGGACTGCGGCTGCTCGCCGAAAAGGTGCCGGAGATGGTTGTCGCCTCGAGTTGCTCGAAGAATTTTGCCGTCTATCGCGACCGCGTCGGTGCCGCGATGATCATGACCAAGGACGGCGCGCAGGCGGATGTGGCGATGAGCCAGATGCTGGCCGCGGCGCGCGCCCTCTATTCGATGCCACCGGACCATGGCGCGGCGGCGGTTCGCATGGTGTTGGAAGACGCAAGCCTGAAGAAAGACTGGGAGTCGGAGCTCGAAGAGATGCGGCTGCGCATGCTCAGGCTGCGCGTCGCCTTCGCCGAGGCGTTGCGCCGGCAGTCCAACTCCGACCGCTTCGATTTCGTCGCCAGCCATCGCGGCATGTTTTCGAGGCTTGGGCTGACGGAGGCACAGGTCGAGCGCCTGCGCACCGAGCACGCCGTCTATATGGTGGGCGACAGCCGCATCAACGTGGCTGGACTGCCGGAGGACGGCATGGACGACCTCGCCAAGGCGATCGTCTCGGTGCTCGACTGAAGCCTCGCGCAACTGTGGACAATAGGCTTTTGCCAGCCGGCGGGATTGGTCCCCCGCCGCTACGCGCGTTAGGGTTTGTTGCATGAAACCCTCGAAAGACATTTCCCGGCTGATCGAGATCATGGCGGCGCTCAGGGCGCCGAAGACCGGCTGCCCGTGGGACATCGAGCAGAATTTTTCCACCATCGCGCCCTACACGATCGAGGAAGCTTACGAGGTCGCCGATGCCATCGCGCGCGGCGATCTCGACGATCTGCGCGAGGAACTGGGCGACCTTCTGCTGCAGGTCGTCTACCACGCGCAGATGGCCGAAGAGGCTGGCGAGTTCGCTTTCGGCGACGTCGTCGAAGCGATCACCACCAAGATGATCCGCCGCCATCCGCATGTCTTCGGCGACGAAAAGGCGCGCAGCGCCGGCATGGCCAAGGGCATGTGGGAGAAGATCAAGGCGGCGGAGAAGGCCGACAAGCGCAACGCCCGCATCGCGCGCGGCCTCGATCCGGAAGATCACGGCAAGGGTTTTCTCGACAGCGTTCCGGTTGCCCTCCCTGCCCTGACCCGCGGGCTCAAGCTGCAGGAGAAGGCGGCCCGCGTCGGTTTCGACTGGAGCGAGGCAGCACCCATCCTCGACAAAATAGAGGAAGAGATCGGCGAGCTGCGCGAGGCGCTGGCCACGGGTGACGCGGCACCCATCAAGGACGAGTTCGGCGACATGCTGTTTGCGGTCGTCAATCTCGGCCGCCATCTGAAGCTCGATGCCGAAGCCGCGCTCAGCGGCACCAACGAGAAATTCCGCTCGCGATTCCATTATGTCGAACGGGCATTGGAGGCTTCCGGCAGTTCTTTGGAAAAGGCGACGCTGGACGAGATGGAAGCGCTCTGGCAGCAGGCCAAAAGCGCAAAATAACCCGTGACTTAGCCGTGATTCCTGCGGTGCAGCCGGCTCTGGATCTCTTGTCGGGTGCTGTGTGTCGCCGTCAACGAGAGGGTGACGCTGCCATCCTCATTGTCGGCCCGCGAGACGACGTCGCCGTTGCGATAGAGCCAGTCGACCTGGCCGAGCTGGGCCGGGCTCAGCGTGACAGTCATGGTTTCCAACTCGCCCGACACCCGGGTCTCGATAAGCGCCTTCAGCGCATCGATCCCCTCGCCGGTCGCCGCCGATATCGCGACCGGCGGCGCCTTGCCGCCGGCGCTCTCGGCAAGCAGGCGCTCGCGATTGCCTTCGTCGAGCAGGTCGATCTTGTTCCACACTTCGATCACGCGGCCGGTGTCGGCGGCATCGACGCCGAGATCGCCAAGGATGCGCTCGACATCTTCCGCCTGCGCCGCCGTGTCCGGATCGGAAATGTCGCGCAGGTGCAGCACGAGATCGGCCTCGACGACCTCTTCCAGCGTCGCCCGGAAGGCCGCAACGAGATGCGTCGGCAGGTCCGAGATGAAACCGACCGTGTCGGACAGGATGATCGGCGTGCCATGCGGCAGCCGCACGCGGCGCAGCGTCGGGTCGAGCGTGGCGAACAGCATGTCCTCGGCCAATACCCCTGCCCCGGTCATACGGTTGAATAGCGTCGATTTTCCGGCATTGGTGTAGCCGACAATTGCTACAACCGGGAATGGCACCTTCTTGCGCTTGGCCCGGTGCAGGTCGCGTGTGCGGCGAACCGTTTCCAGCTCGTGCTTCAGCTTAGTGATCTTGTCCTGCAGGATGCGCCGGTCCGATTCGATCTGCGTTTCGCCGGGACCGCCGAGAAAACCGGCACCGCCGCGCTGCCGTTCGAGGTGGGTCCAACTGCGCACCAGCCGGCCCTTCTGGTAGTTGAGATGCGCCAGCTCGACCTGAAGGGTACCTTCCTTGGTCCTGGCGCGCTCGCCGAAGATTTCGAGAATCAGCCCAGTGCGGTCGAGCACCTTGGCGTTCAGTTCTTTTTCCAGATTGCGTTGCTGCACCGGCGTCAGCGGATGGTCGACGATGACAAGTTCCGCCTTGCGCTCCTTCACGATGTCGGCGAACTCCGCCACCTTGCCGCTGCCGAGCAGCGTTGCCGGGCGCGGGTCAGTGACCGTGACCACAGCCGTGTGGACCGGATTGAGATCGATGGCGCTGGCAAGGCCGACCGCCTCGTCGTGGCGGGCATCGGCCGAGCGGCTCAAGCGCGGGCGGCTCGAATCATCGTCGCCGCGCGGCTGACGCGTAAGCACCGGCACAATGACAACCGCCCGGGTCGGATCCTTGGCTTCCGGCCCGAGCTGATGTCCTTGTTTTCCGCGAACGCTGCGGTCCGCGTCCTTCTCACGTACCAATCAGGCGCCCTGGCTTTCCTCGCCATCGAACATCTGAACCGGCTGGCTCGGCATGATCGTGGAAATGGCGTGCTTGTAGACGAGCTGGGAATGCCCGTCGCGCCGCAACAACACACAGAAATTGTCGAACGAAGTGACGACGCCGGTCAGCTTCACGCCGTTGATGAGGAAGATGGTAAGTGGATTTTTGCTCTTGCGAACTGAATTCAGGAACAGGTCCTGAAGGTTTTGCGATCGTTCCGCCATTGTTTTTGTCTTTCGCCGATCCCCTTCGGTCTGCGGGCCAATGCGCCAAATTACGCGGCACCTGTCAAGCGCGCAAACCCCCTCTTGCCGTCTAAACGACAAGCAGAACGAGATAGTTGAGGTTCATTCCACCTTTGCGGTTATCAGGCTGGACTTTTTTCCGCAATGTCAAAAATGCCTGCCGCAACGAAAGTGTCATGGAGCCGGGGTGGCCGTTTGCGATCGGCGCGCCGTCGATCTCGACCACCGGCATGGCGATCGTCGTCGCGGAGCTGATGAAAGCCTCGCGCGCGGCCTTGGCTTCGGCGACCGAAAACCCGCGTTCCTCGATCTTCAGACCGAGCTTGGCGGCGACATCGAACAGTGTCGTGCGGGTGATGCCGCGCAGAATGCCGTGCTCGGCTGGCCGCGTCACCAGAACGCCGTCCCTGGTGATGATCCAGGCGTTGGACGAACCACCTTCCTTGACTGTGCCATCAATGTCGACGAACCAGGCCTCCTGGGCGCCGGCTTCCTTGGCCTTCTGCTTGGCCAGCACATTGGGCAAAAGGCCGGTGCTCTTGATGTCGACGCGGTCCCAGCGATTCTCAGGCACGGTGACGACCTTGATGCCGGTCTCGACCCGCTTGGCAGCGGCAGCGGGATCGGCTTTCCGGGCGGTTATCACCAGGGCTGACCTGGTGCCGGCTGCCGGGAAGACGAATTCGCGACTGGCGACGCCGCGCGTCACCTGGACATAGACGAGGCCGTTGACGACATGGTTGCGGCGAACCACCTCGCGCAGCAGCATCGGCAGGACGCCTTCCGAGACCGGCCAGGCAATCGACAACTCCTTCAACGAGCGCTTGAGCCGGGCAAGATGGCGCGGCATGTCGACGATAAAGCCGCGCGCCACCTCGCATACCTCATAGACGCCGTCGGCGAACTGGTAGCCCCGATCCTCGATATGAACACGGGCTTGGGCATGGGCGACGTAACGCCCGTTGACATAGGCAATGCGCGGCATGGAACACCTCAGGGGAAATGTCCGGCTTTCTTAGGCGATTCCGCCGCTGCCGTAATGAACAATCGGGTGGGCCAATAGTCGCTACACCCCCAGCGACTTCAGCTTGCGGTGCAAGGCCGAGCGCTCCATGCCGATGAACTCAGCCGTCTTCGAGATGTTGCCACCGAAGCGGTTGATCTGGGCGATCAGATAGTCCTTCTCGAACTGTTCGCGCGCCTCGCGCAGCGGAAGCGCCATGATGTGCTGGTCCGACTGGTTGGGCGTGCGCGGCATGACGTCGCCGATCTCGGACGGCAGAAGGTCGGCGGTGATCGGCGCATCTGCGTCGCCGCCGCGCGCCAGGATCATCAGCCGCTCGACATTGTTGCGAAGCTGGCGGACATTACCGGGCCAGTTATGCGCCTGCAGCACGGCTAAAGCGTCATCGCCGATGCGGCGCGGCTTGATGCCGGCCTGACGCGCGATCTGCTTCATGAAATTGTCGACAAGATAGGGGATATCCTCGCGCCGCTCGGCAAGGCCCGGCACCGTCACCGGAACCACCGCCAGGCGATGATAGAGGTCTTCGCGGAAACGGCCGTCGGCGATCATCGCCTCCAGGTTCTGCGCCGTCGAGGAGATGATGCGGACATCGACCTTGACCCGCTTGGTGCCTCCTACCCGCTCGAACTGCTGCTCGACCAGGACGCGCAGGATCTTGTTCTGCGTCTCGCGCGGCATGTCGGCGACTTCATCGATGTAGAGGATGCCGCGATGCGCCTCTTCCAGCGCGCCGACCTTGCGCTCGGTACCGTTCGATTCGGTGCCGAACAGCTCGATCTCCATGCGCTCGGGCGTGATGGTCGCAGCGCTCAGCGTCACGAACGGTCCTGCCTTGCGCGCCGAAAGCGTGTGGATGGCGCGCGCCGTCAGCTCCTTGCCGGAGCCGGACGGGCCGATGATCTCATCTCGGGCTTCGGGCGATGGGGCGAAGACGAGGGTCTGCGTATAATCCGTCGCCGACCCAGCCGAGCCTCAGTCGCGCGCCCGGGTTGAACCCGGCATAATTCCTGCCGGCCGACGGTGCGCTGGCGCACGGCTAGCGGACGTCGCGGCGTACGCACCAAAGGATATCACAGACCTCCGCAGGACCAGGGGCGGCTGGTGCTTCGTGCGAATGATCCCAGGTCCATGGGACCTGCCCGCGGCGCGAGCCATACCGGGCCGCCGAGCGCTCGGCCGAAGAGCTGCGATCGGCGTCAGCGGATTCTTGATCTCATGGGCGAGCGCCGCGCCAACGGTCCGCCCAGCCGAAAAGAGAGCTGCGCCTGGACGACATCGTGAATGTCGTCGAACGGTAAACGCGACATAGGATTCTCTTTCATCCGCTGCTTCGCGTCTGCCTCGACGGCGAGATGACTCTAAAGCGAACAACTTGAATTCGTGCAGTTCACGAGGCGCCGAGCGCTGGCGATATGCGTCCTCAGCAAGAGGCGCGTACTGGAGAAAGCCTGGTGCGCTGTCGCATCGGACTGGCGATCCCACGGGCGACTTCTCGAAACTGGAGAGCGCCCGCGCGAGGGCTTTTACCACGCGCTCTGCTGGGCAGGCAGACTCGGAGAGCACGATCTTATCTTGTGCGTACCGTCGGGACAAGATCGACCGGCAGAGGACCGGCGACAGAAATGCACCGACTTCCTCGGAAAGTTCGCTGTGTCGGGAGCAGTACGCGTCTTCTTCCGGGGCCGAGCGTGCGAACCGTTTCGGAGTAGCATGGGTTGGATCGCATGCGCCCCTCCCTCCCTGGAGTACCACGGAGAGGAATACCAAATAAAAGGTTTCCCCGCCCCCGCCAGAGCGCGCCGGAATTGACAACGGGCGGGTGGACCAGCCCAGAACCCTCGAGAAGCGCCGTCGCTCATGCCGAAACCTGCGACTGCGTCAAGTTCCATCCTCTTGGCTCCGAACAGATAGGAAGCCTCTGTTGCGCTGCGACTTGAGCGGCTCAGGAGCGGGATCTCAACATGGTTGCTAGGAGATCTGAGGAATGCAGGGTTCGGTGTCTGCGGCGAGAGGGCCGAGGACGACGGCCGTCGCGAACAGGGGTCGGACTGGCAAACGGCGGCTGAACTGGGCGAATCGGAGTTACTCACGTCCTGGCAGACTTTCGGGCCTCGGTGCGGGTCGCCCGCGCAGCAAAGCCCATAAGCGGAACAACGGTCGAAGGTGCTGTCACGTCGGGCGGCGTCCGGAAACGGAACCTGCGGGAGCGCAGCATCCCAAACCCGGGTCGGCAGCCAGACCACGCGCCAAATGCGCGTCTGGTCCGAGTATCGCCCATAACAAGGAGAAGGATCAGCCGTCAGCGAACAGGTACGCAGCGCGAAGGCTACCTGGGAGGTGCGGCGGTTGTCTTCGAGATTGCGGTATTCGTCAGTATTGGATTTGACGATCTGGCGCGCCCTGATCACCTCGGGGTCGACCAGCCGGATCGTATAGAGGTAAAGGCCCTCGATCTCGCGCAGCTTGACGATGGCGCCCATGATGTTGCGGGTGCGCGGCTCGATGAGCACCGGTTTGCCGTCGGCGGCCGTTTCGACAGCGCCCGATGGCGGTTCGGGCATGGCGAAGTCGGCGTCGGTCTTGGCGCTCATGACGAAAGAGCCGTCGGGCTTGATCAGCGCCGCATGCGCCAGCCCGCGGCCGACGGCTTCCTTGTTCATGAGGTCGAGGAACCCGGTGCGGTCGAGCCCATAGAGCGTGCGCGAGGCGTCGAGATCATAGGCCATCGACAGGGTCGTGCCCTGCAGGTTGCGCGCGTTTTCCTGGACATAGGCATCCGCGATCGACAGCGACGAATTGACGATGGTCTTGGTGCGGATCTCGAACCAGCGGTCGAGGCCGATATCGAGCGTGATCGAGGCGATGATCGCCACCATGATCGCCGGGATGGCGGCGACCAGCGCGAACATGGCGACGATGCGCACATGCAGCCGCGAGGCAGCCCTGCCGTGCCGGCGGGCCATGACGATGCGACGCACCTCGCGGGCGACCAGCGCGATCAGGAACAGGACGAAGACGGCGTTGAGGGCGATCAGCGCCCAGGTCGTATTGGCGTTCGGAGCGATCGGCGTCGCGCCGACCAGGATCGCAAACGAGATCGCAGCCGTGATCATGGCGCCCACGATCGCGACCACGCCGGGCAGCGCCAGCAACCGGCGACCGTCGCGAACGCCGGCCCGGCTGAAAAGCGGTTGGTTCAGTGTTGGAGCCTCAGCAGCCATATCGCCGTCTAGAGTCGGTCATAGCGTCGGATGTATGCAACGCATTGTGGCGATTATGCAACAAGTGTGGCTGGGACGGAAATCTTTCCCCGGCTCATCCCCAGAAGGTGAAGCCCCGACAAAGCGCGTTGCGCTGAATCAGGGCTGCCTGGCGGCCTTATAGACGTTGACGCCGAGCTCGCGGATCTTCTTGCGCAGCGTGTTTCGGTTGAGGCCCAGAAGCTCGGCCGCCTTGATCTGGTTGCCGCGCGTCGCCGTCATCGACGCCAGCACCAGCGGATACTCGACCTCGGCGAGGATGCGCTGGTAAAGCCCCGACGGCGGCAGTTCGCCGGCGAAGGAAGCAAAATAGCGCTGCAGGAAATGCTCGACCGCCTGGCTGATCGACAGATCGTCGGGGATGAGCGGTCCGACGCCCGGCACCACAGGCCTTTCGCCGGTCTTGAGCTCCGTCTCGATGATCTCGGCTGAGATCTCGTCCTGCGAATAAAGCGCGGCCAGCCTGCGCACCAGGTTTTCCAGCTCGCGCACATTGCCGGGCCACGGGTAGCGCTTCATCAGCTCGATGCCGCCCGCCGAAATGCGCTTGGTCTGCAAGCCTTCGCTGGCGCCTTGCTTGAAGAAGTGCCGCACCAGGTCGGGGACGTCCTCGGAACGCTCGCGCAGCGCCGGCAGCCTCAGCGGCACGACGTTCAGGCGATAGAACAGGTCCTCGCGGAACAGGCCCTGGTTGATCAGCGCCCTTAAATCCTTGTTGGTGGCGGCGACGATGCGCACGTCGGTCTTGATCGGCGTGCGGCCGCCGACGGTCGTATATTCGCCCTGCTGCAGCACGCGCAACAGGCGCGTCTGCGCCTCCATCGGCATGTCGCCGATCTCGTCGAGGAACAGCGTGCCGCCTTCCGCTTGCTCGAAGCGGCCGGTGGAGCGGTTCTGGGCGCCGGTGAAGGCGCCCTTCTCATGACCGAACAGCTCCGATTCGATGAGGTCGCGCGGGATCGCCGCCATGTTGATCGCCACGAACGGCCCGCCGCGGCGGCGGCCATATTCGTGCAGCGCGCGCGCCACCAGCTCCTTGCCGGTGCCGGATTCGCCGCTGATCATCACCGTCAGGTCGGTCTGCATCATGCGCGCCAGCATGCGGTAGATGTCCTGCATGGCGGCCGAGCGGCCGACCAAGGGCATCGTCTCCGGCTGCTCGTCGGCGCGAGAGTCGAGCTTCGGCCGCTTCGGCTCGGCCAGCGCCCGGTTGACGATGTTGAGCAGTTCAGTGAGGTCGAAGGGCTTCGGCAGGTACTCGTAAGCGCCTGTCTCTGAAGCGCGGATGGCGGTCATGAAAGTGTTCTGCGCGCTCATCACGATGACGGGCAGTTCCGGCCGCGCCTTCTTGATGCGCGGCAGCATGTCGAAGGCGTTCTCGTCCGGCATCACCACATCGGTGATGACGAGATCGCCCTCGCCCGCCGCCACCCAGCGCCACAGCGTCGAAGCGTTCGAGGTCACACGCACCTCGTGGCCGACGCGCGATAGCGCCTGGTTGAGCACGGTGCGGATGGCCGCATCGTCGTCGGCGACGAGAATATTGCCGCGAACGGTCATTTGCGGTCTCCTTCTGCTTCGTCGCCGGCGCCGGGCGAAGTCTCCTTCCAGGCCGGCATCAGGACGCGGAACGTGGTTCCGCGCGGCGTCGAATCGCATTCGATGATGCCGCCGTGCTCGCCGACGATCTTGGCGACCAGCGCCAGCCCAAGGCCCGAGCCGTTCGGCTTGGTGGTGATGAACGGGTCAAAGAGGATCGGCAGGATGTCCTCTGACACTCCCGGGCCGTTGTCGTGCACGCAGAATTCCAGCGGCAGCGAAACGCGATCCTGCGTTCCTGGCACCGAAACGCGGATGCCCGGCCGGAAGGCAGTCGACAGCATGATCTCGCCCTGTGGGTCGGCGCCGATCGCCTCGGCGGCATTCTTGACCAGGTTGAGAAAGACCTGGATCAGCTGGTCACGGTTGGCAAAGACCGGAGGAAGCGATGGATCATATTCCTCCAAAATCTTGATTCGCTTGGCAAAGCCGTTCTTGGCAATCGCCTTCACATGATCCAGAACGACATGGATGTTGACGGGAAAGCGCTCGATCGGACGCTCGTCGGAAAACACCTCCATCCGGTCGACCAGCGACACGATGCGGTCGGTCTCGTCGGTGATGAGCCGGGTGAGCGCGCGGTCCTCGTCGGAGGCCGACAACTCGAGCAACTGGGCGGCGCCGCGGATGCCCGAGAGCGGATTCTTGATCTCATGCGCCAGCATGGCGGCGAGGCCGGTGACGGAACGGGCGGCACCCCGATGCGTCATCTGGCGGTCGATCTTGTCGGCCATGGACCGTTCCTGGAACATAACCACGACCGAGCCCGGGAACTCCGGCACCGGCGCGACATAGAGGTCGACCATCTTCTCGATGCCAAGGCGCGGCGACGAGACATCGACACGGTATTCGTTGACCGGCGCACGGCGCTCGCGCACCTGATCGACCAGCGTCAGCAGCGGACTGCCGAACGGCACCAGCTTGGAGAGCGTGTTGCGGGCAAGCATGGTGGCGCTGGAGCGGAAGAAATCTTCGGCGTCCGCGTTGGCGAAGGTGATGAAGCCGTCGGGATCGACCATGATCACCGGCCGGCGGATCGTGTTCAGCACGATGTTGGCTGCGTCCGCCATGTCGGCATCTTGTGGGGCACTGGCCTTCATGCCGCGCTCCGAAGTTCATTCGACATGCCAATGTCGGCAAGGGCGTCGCGCAATCCAAGGATGACTTCAGCCGGCTCGAAAGAGGTGAGGACGCGCTTCCTCTGCTCCGCCGAAACACCGGCCGCGTGCCGGTCGAGATACCAGCCGAGATGTTTGCGCGCCTGGCGAAGTCCGCTCTCGATGCCGTAGAGCGAGAGCATGTCTTCGTAATGGGCAACGGCGTAGTCGGCGAGCGCTTGTGGCGTTTCGGGAATGCCTGGCGCAGATATGCCAGCGGCGGCCGCCGCGATGCTGCCCGCGATCCACGGCGCGCCGTAATGGGCGCGGCCGATCATCACTGCGTCGGCGCCCGACTGCTCCAGGATTGTGGCCGCCTCTTGCGGCGAGCCGACATCGCCATTGGCCACCACGGGGATCGAGACCGCTTGCTTGACGCGCGCGATCGCGCGCCAGTCGGCCTTGCCCTGATAGAACTGGCAGCGTGTGCGGCCATGCACGGTCACCATCTTGACGCCGGCCTCTTCCGCGCGGCGCGCCAAAATCGGCGCGTTGAGCCCGCTTTCGTCCCAGCCGAGCCGCATCTTGACGGTCACCGGCACCGCGACCGCGCCGACCACCGCCTCGATCAGCGACAACGCGTGATCGAGATCGCGCATCAGCGCCGAGCCGGCATAGCCGCCCGTCACCTTCTTCGCCGGGCAGCCCATGTTGATGTCGATGATGTCGGCGCCCTCGCCCGCCGCGATTCGGGCGCCTTCGGCCATATGCGCGGCCTCACGGCCGGCGAGCTGCACCATGTGGACAGGCAGCCCGGAATGGCGGATGCGCAGGTCGCAGCCGGCCCTGCCCTTGGCCAGTTCGCCGCTCGCCACCATCTCCGACACGACCAGCCCGGCGCCATGCGCATATGCGCGCCGCCGAAACGGCTCGTCGGTAATGCCGGACATCGGCGCAAGGAACACGCGGTTGCGGATCCTCGCACCGCCGATGTCGAGCAGCGAAGCCAAAGTGGTCAGTTCAGGCATGCACAAAAACCAAGCATGTACGATTGCTGCACATTCTCTAGCCAGATGCAAGTCATTGTGCAACGCGCAATGACGTCACATTAAGGCGCATTTTGGAAAATGCTGGCCTTCCCTTCGAGCCGCGACTAAGCCTCTCGCCATGACTGACGCAAGTGAAAAACAGGACGCGGACGGCAAGGTCGGCGTGGTCATCGTCGCCGCCGGCCGCGGCGCGCGCGCCGGGCAGGCCGACGGACCGAAGCAGTATCAGCGCATCGGCGGCCGCGCCGTCATCGCGCACACGCTGGAGCGATTCCTGTCGCATCCCAGTGTCGGACCGGTGGTCGTGGCGATTCATGCCGATGACCGCGAGCTTTTTGACCGCGCGGCGGGAGCCATTGCCGGACGGGTGCTTGCTGTCACAGGCGGTCCGTCCCGCCAGGCGTCCGTCCGTCTCGGGCTGTTGGCGCTGAGAGACCAGGCGCCGGCAAAGGTGCTGGTGCATGACGCGGTGCGCCCGTTCGTCGATGCCGGGCTGATCGACCGCACCATTGAAGCCATCGGCGAGCGCCAGGGGGCCCTGCCCGCGCTGCCCGTCGCCGACACGCTCAAACGGGAATCGGCAACGGGCATGATCGAGGAGACGGTTTCGAGGGCCGGTCTTCATGCCGCGCAGACGCCGCAAGGCTTTCCATTCTGGCCTCTGCTCGCCGCGCATGAGAAGGCACATCATCTGGGCAAGACCGAATTCACCGACGATGCTGCCATCGCCGAATGGGCGCATATTCCGGTCAAGATCGTCACCGGCTCGCCGGACAACATCAAACTCACCTGGGCAAGGGATATCGCGATGGCCGACCAGCGGCTTTCCAGCGCGCTGCCGCGCTTTCCGGACATCCGCACTGGCAATGGCTACGATGTGCACGCCTTCGAGCCCGGTGACCATGTCACGCTGTGCGGCGTCGCCGTCCCGTATGACCGAAAACTCTCCGGCCATTCGGACGCCGATGTTGGCCTTCATGCCCTCACCGACGCGCTGCTCGCCACCTGCGGCGCCGGCGATATCGGCACGCATTTCCCGCCGTCGGATCCGCAGTGGAAGGGTGCCGCCTCGAAGATCTTCGTCGAACATGCCGCAAAGCTGGTGCGCGAGCGTGGCGGGCGCATCGCCAATGCCGACGTCACGCTGATCTGCGAGGCGCCGCGCGTCGGGCCGCACCGCGCGGCGATGACGGCGGCGCTTAGCTCGATGCTCGGCATTGCGCCGGAGCGCATTTCGATCAAGGCGACGACCAACGAAAAGCTCGGCTTTGTCGGGCGCGGCGAAGGCATAGCGGCCATCGCCACCGCCAGCGTCGTCTATCCGGGAGATGTGCCGGCATGAGCAACGCAGAACTCGCAAACGCCCTGCTCAAGGCCTGCCAGCAACGCGGCATCATGCTGGCGACGGCCGAAAGCTGCACCAGCGGCATGATCATTGCAGCACTGACCGACATTGCCGGCTCTTCCGCCGTGGTCGACCGTGGCTTCATCACCTATTCCAACGAAGCCAAGATGGAGATGCTTGGCGTCTCCGCCGCAACGCTCGACGCGCATGGCGCCGTCTCGCGAGAGACGGTGCTCGAGATGGCGGCCGGCGCGCTGGCGCATTCGCGCGCGAGCCTCTCCCTTGCCGTCACCGGCATTGCCGGTCCAAGCGGCGGTTCGGCGGAAAAGCCGGTTGGCCTCGTCTGGTTCGGGATAGCACTTGCCGGTCAGCCGGTGGTTGCCGAGCGCCAGTTGTTTGGCCACAAGGGCCGCGAGTTTATACGTCACGAGACGGTGCGGCATGCGCTGCAACTAGGGTTGCGCACGTTTGGCGAAGATCCGGCGGGGTGAAGATCAGGCCAGCTTTGCGCCGTAGATCACGTCGGCGCGTTTCTCGAAGGCTTCGGAAAACATGCGGAAGGCACGGTCGAACATCGTGCCCATCAGCGCGCCGAGGATGCGGCTCTTGAACTCGTAGTCGATGAAGAAGTGGACCTCGCAGCCGCCTTCGGCCGGGTCGAAGCGCCAGATATTGCTGAGATATTTGAATGGGCCGTCGATGTATTTGACGTCGATGGCGTTCTCGTCGGGTTTCAGGAGCACCTGGGTCGTAAAAGTCTCGCGGATCGCCTTGTAGCCGATGCTCATGTCGGCGACGAGGATGGTGCGGCCGTCGCGTTCCTTGCGCGAGCGTACCGTCAGCGCCTCGCAGAGCGGCAGGAACTGCGGATAGGTCTCGATGTCGGCCACCAGCGCGAACATCTCTTCCGGCGTGTGGGCAACGCGGCGAGTGGCTTCGAATTTCGGCATCTAACCGGTCAGCCGGCTTTCTTGAGCTGCGCCTCACGCGCCGCGCGCAGCCTGGCGAAATCCTCACCGGCATGATGCGAGGAGCGCGTCAGCGGGCTCGACGCCATCAGCAGGAAACCCTTGGCCTTGCCGACCGTCTCGAAGGACTTGAATTCCTCCGGCGTGACGAAGCGGATCACCGGATGGTGCTTCTTCGAAGGCTGCAGATACTGGCCGATGGTCATGAAGTCGACGTTGGCCGAGCGCAGGTCGTCCATGAGCTGCAGGACCTCGTTCCGCTCCTCGCCGAGGCCGACCATGATGCCAGACTTGGTGAAGATCGACGGGTCGAGTTCCTTGACCCGCTGCAGCAGCCGGATCGAATGGAAGTAGCGGGCGCCTGGCCTGACCGTCAGGTAGTTCGACGGCACGGTTTCGAGATTGTGGTTGAAGACGTCGGGCCTGGCGGCGACGACGATTTCGAGCGCGCCGTCCTTGCGCAGGAAGTCTGGCGTCAGGATCTCGATCGTGGTCGAAGGGGCGGCCGCGCGGATCGCATGGATGACGTCGGCAAAGTGCTGCGCGCCGCCATCGGCGAGGTCGTCGCGGTCGACCGAGGTGATGACGACGTGGCTGAGGCCCATCTGCTTGACCGCATGGGCGACGCGCGCGGGCTCATCCGGATCGAGCGCGGTCGGGATGCCGGTGGCGACGTTGCAGAAGGCGCAGGCGCGGGTGCAGATCTCGCCCATGATCATGAAGGTGGCGTGCTTCTTGTCCCAGCATTCGCCGATGTTCGGGCAGCCGGCCTCTTCGCACACCGTCACCAGCTTGTGCGACTTCACGATCTCTCGCGTCTCGGCATAGCCCTTGGAAACCGGCGCCTTGACGCGAATCCAGTCCGGCTTGCGCAGCACTTCCTGGTCCGGCCTGTGCGCCTTTTCGGGATGCCGCGGATGCGGCGCATTGGCGATCGTGTCGAGAACAGTGACCATCTCAAACCCTTCGCGGCCGCCGGTGTCGCGGCCGCCTGTCTTTCGTCATCTAGGACTTTTCGGAGCAAAGAAAAAGGCCGCGCCGGCGCATGCCGCCACGGCCATTTTCGCATAGCGGTTTGTTCACGCGGCTCAGCGGCGCACGAGCCTCCCAACGAAGATCAGCAGGCAGGCGCCGATGAAGCCGGTGATCAGGTAGGCCACCCAGCCGACGCCAAAAGACTGGATGTTGAGAGCCTGCAGGATCGCATTCAGCACGACCGCGCCGACGATGCCCATGATAATGTTCATGAAGATGCCGGTGTTGCTCTTCATGACCATCTCGGCGAGCCAGCCCGCCAGGCCTCCGATGATGATGGCTGCGATCCAGCCGACGCCATTCAAGTGCATATGCCAACTCCTCCTGTGCCAGGTGAACATGCATCCGGATATGGGCGGCCCTGCCGTCAGGATTCTCCGGCTGCCGAATATGAGTCTCGCGCAGCCAATCTATCACCGATTGGCGATTTATCATGCGTTCAAAGCGCGGCCATAGGCGTCAAGCACGCTTTCCTTCATCATCTCCGACAGCGTCGGATGCGGGAAGATCGTGTGCATCAGCTCTTCCTCGGTTGTCTCCAGGTTCATCGCCACGACGAAGCCCTGGATGAGCTCGGTCACCTCGGCGCCCACCATATGCGCGCCGAGAAGCTGCCCGGTCTTCTTATCGAAGATGGTCTTGATGAAACCCTGATCCTCGCCGAGCGCGATGGCCTTGCCGTTGGCGCCGAACTGGAAGCGGCCGACGCGGATGTCCTTGCCTTCGGCCTTGGCCTTCGCTTCCGTCAGCCCGACCGAGGCGACCTGCGGGCTGCAATAGGTGCAGCCCGGGATCTTCAGCTTGTCGATGGCATGCACGCCGGGGAAATTGGCGATCTTTTCGATGCAGACCACACCCTCGTGCTCGGCCTTGTGGGCAAGCATCGGCGGCCCCGCCACGTCGCCGATGGCGTAGATGCCCGGCACGTTGGTCTTGCCGTAGCCGTCGACGACGACGCAGCCGCGCTCGGTCTTCACGCCGAGCGCTTCGAGGCCGAGGCCCTCGATATTGCCCTGCACGCCGACGGCCGAGATCATGCGGTCGGCGGTGATTTTTTCGACCTTGCCGTCCTTCATCTCGACATGCGCGGTGACCGAGTTGGCTGATTTCTCGACCTTGGTCACCTTGGCCTCGAGCAGGATCTTCATTCCCTGCTTCTCGAACTGCTTTTGCGCGAATTTCGAGACCTCGGCATCCTCGACCGGAATCACCGCAGGCAGAAGCTCGACCACCGTCACGTCGGCGCCCATGGTGCGGTAGAAGGAGGCGAACTCGATGCCGATGGCGCCCGAGCCCATCACCAGCAGCGACTTCGGCATCTCCTTCGGCACCATCGCCTCGAAATAGGTCCAGATCAGCTTGCCGTCCGGCTCGATGCCGGGCAAAGCCCGCGGCCTGGCGCCGGTCGCCAGGATGATGTGCTTGGCGGTGTAGGTGCCCTCGCCCTTTACGCCTTTCGGCACAGGCGGCTGCGGTTCCATCGGCTTCTTGGCGGTCTTGGAAACGACGATCTCGCCGGGTTTGGAAAGCTTCGCTTCACCCCAGATGACGTCGACCTTGTTCTTCTTCATCAGGAAGCCGACGCCGCCGTTCAGCCGCAGCGACACCTTGCGCGAGCGGTCGACGACGGCGGCCGTATCGGGGCTGACCTTGCCGTCGAGCTTCAGCCCATAATCCTTGAGGTGATCGGAAAAGTGCATGATCTCGGCCGAGCGCAGCAGCGCCTTGGTCGGGATGCAGCCCCAGTTCAAGCAGATGCCGCCGAGATGCTCGCGCTCGACGATCGCCGTCTTGAAGCCGAGCTGGGCGGAACGCACCGCCGTGACATAGCCGCCAGGGCCAGAGCCGATGATGATGACGTCGTAGTTCTCAGCCACGGGTTTTTCTCCCTGATCTTTCTGGGGGTTAGAGTGAGAGCATCACGCGCACGAGCGGGGCGAGCGCCTGGCCGATCCGGCGCGTGTTTTCCGCATCGAGATGGACGCCGTCGAGCGGCGTGGTCGTCGCCACGGTGCCGGCGTCGAAGAAGCCGCAGCCGGCCTCGTCGGCAAGCGCGGAATATTGCGGCGCCAGCCGCTTCGAGGCGTCGTCGCCGCCGGCGAACATTTCCTTGAACTCGGCATTGTCAGTGCGCGTCACCGCGGGCGGCGCGACGACGAGAATCTGCGGCGCCGGCCAGTCGAACGGATAGTCGTGGCCGCGCACGATATCGATCAGGCGCTGCATGCCTTGCTTGGCGGCGACCGGATTGCCGTGGATCCACGGCTTCATGTCGTTGGCACCGAGCATGAAGATGATCAGGTCGAGCGGGGCGTGGCTGGTCAGGACCGTCGGCAGCGTCCTCGCCCCATTCCGATCAGCACCGGCGAGGTGATCGTCAAAAGCGGTGGTGCGGCCGTTCAACCCTTCGGCGATGACCTCGATGCCGTCGCCCAGCGCCGCTTTCAGCACACTCGGCCAGCGCTCCTCGAGCGCATGGCGGCCAAGGCTGGCGGCGTCGTAGCCCCAGGTCAGCGAGTCGCCATAGCAGAGAATTGTCTTCATGCGCTTGTCCCACCTCTGCCGAACCCTGCCGCCGGGCGCCTGAGCCGCCAGCGCACGAAAAGCCATTGCACGATGATCGCCACGACGCTGGGCATGATCAGCCCGGCAACGATCGACAGGTTACTTGCGACCGCCCGTTTCTCGGCCGGCGCCGAAAACGTCCAGCCGGCGAGCGCAACCAGAATGATCGCGAAGATCGCGAGCAGCCACCACAGCATCCGGTCGACGGCCCGGACCGGCTCGGCCCGGAACTGGACCAGGAAGAAGGCGATCGTCACGACGATGATGATCATCACCGTCGCAGCGAAGACCAGAATGTATTCCTCGGTCGCACCGGTAAGCACGGCCAGTTCTTGAACGACCAGCCCGCCGGCCAGACCGGAAAGGAGGAAGGCGAAAAGGCTGGTGAAGAACTTCCGCACCGCCTCTCTTCCTTTCTAGACCAGCATGCCCATCGGGTTTTCGATCATGCGCTTGAAGGCGCCGAGCAGCTCGGCGCCGAGCGCGCCGTCGACCGCACGGTGATCGGTGGACAGCGTCACCGACATGACGGTGGCGATTTTGATCTCGCCATTCTTCACCACTGCCCGCTGCTCGCCGGCGCCGACCGCCAGGATCGTCGCATGCGGCGGATTGATGACGGCGGCGAAGTCCTTGACGCCGAACATGCCGAGATTGGAGACGGCCGTGGTGCCGCCCTGATACTCTTCGGGCTTCAGCTTGCGGCTGCGGGCGCGGCTCGCCAGGTCCTTCATCTCGTTGGAGATGACGGACAGCGTCTTTTCGTCGGCGTGGCGGATGATCGGCGTGATCAGGCCACCAGGGATCGACACCGCGACCCCGACATCGGCATGCTTGTGCTTGACCATGGCGCTGTCGGTCCAGGAGGCGTTGGCGTCCGGCACCGCCATCAGCGCCATGGCCATCGCCTTGATCACCATGTCGTTGACCGAGAGCTTGTAGGCTGGAACCTCGCCCTTCTCGGTCTTCTTCATCGGCGCTGCCGCATTGAGTTGCGTGCGCAGCGCCAAGAGCGCGTCCAGCTCGCAGTCGAGCGTCAGATAGAAATGCGGGATGGTGCTCTTGGCCTCGACCAGGCGGCGCGCGATGGTCTTGCGCATATTGTCGTGCGGGACGAGCTCGTAGGAGCCCTCGGCGAACAGCTTCAGCACCTGGTCGTCCGACATCGGCTTGGCCGAAGGGGTTGCTGCCGGCGCACCCGCGGGCGCCTTGGCGGCAGGCGCAGCCTTGGCACCGCCAGAGGCAATCGCCGCCTCGACGTCAATCTTCACCACGCGGCCATGCGGACCGGAACCGGACAGCGCCCCGACGTCGACCCCGGCGTCCTTGGCGATGCGGCGCGCAAGCGGCGACGCGAACACGCGTTCACCGCCGGCATGGCCGTTGGCGACAGGAGCGGGCTCGGCCTTCGCCGGCGCTGGGGCTGCGGCGGCCGGCTTCGGCGCTTCCTTGGGCGCTTCGGCCTTCGGAGCGTCCGCTTTCGGCGCTTCTGCCTTGGGCGCCGCGCCGCCGTCGGCTTTCGCAGCGGCACTGGCATCCTCGCCCTCACCGGCCAGGATGGCGATCACCGCGTTGACCTTGACGCCTTCGGTGCCGGCCGGAACGACGAGCTTGGCGACGGTGCCTTCATCGACCGCCTCGACTTCCATCGTCGCCTTGTCGGTCTCGATCTCGGCGATCACGTCGCCGGGCGAAACCTTGTCGCCTTCCTTGACCAGCCACTTGGCGAGATTGCCCTCTTCCATTGTCGGAGAGAGCGCCGGCATGGTGATGTTGATTGGCATGTTGTCCTCCCGACCGGCTCAGCGATAGGTGACGGCTTTGACCGCCTCGACGACCTCGCCGACATTGGGCAGGGCGAGCTTCTCAAGGTTCGCCGCATACGGCATCGGTACGTCCTTGCCGGCGATGGTGATGACCGGCGCGTCGAGGAAGTCGAAGGCGCGCTGCGACACCTGGCTGGCGATATGGTCGCCGACCGAGCTCTGCGGGAAGCCTTCCTCCACCACAACCAGTCGGTTGGTTTTCTTCACCGAGGCGATGACGGTATCGAAATCGAGCGGCCGGATGGTCCTGAGATCGATGATCTCGGCGTCGATACCCATGCCGCGCAGCTCGGCTTCCGCCTTGACGGCATAGGTCATGCCAATGCCGAAGGAGACGATGGTGACGTCCTTGCCCTGCTTGTGGATGCGGGCCTTGCCGATCGGCAGCACGAAATCGTCGAGCTTCGGCACGTCGAAGGAGTGGCCGTAGAGGATTTCGTTCTCGAGGAAGATGACCGGGTTGGGATCGCGGATCGCCGCCTTGAGCAGGCCCTTGGCATCGGCGGCCGTATACGGCATCACCACCTTCAGACCCGGGATATGGCTGTACCAGGCGGCGTAGCACTGCGAGTGCTGCGCGGCGACGCGTGCCGCCGCGCCGTTCGGCCCGCGGAAGACGATCGGCGCTCCCATCTGGCCGCCGGACATATAGAGCGTCTTGGCGGCGGAATTGATGATCTGGTCGATCGCCTGCATGGCGAAGTTGAAGGTCATGAACTCGACGATCGGCTTCAGGCCCGCCATCGCCGCGCCGACGCCGACGCCGGCAAAGCCGTGCTCGGTGATCGGCGTGTCGACGACGCGACGGGGGCCGAACTCCTGCAGCAGGCCTTGCGTGATCTTATAGGCGCCCTGGTATTCGGCGACCTCCTCACCCATGACGAAGACATCGCCGTCGCGGCGCATCTCTTCGGCCATGGCGTCGCGCAGCGCTTCGCGCACTGTGGTCGAGACCATCTCGGTGCCGGCGGGGATATCCGGATCGGCGGCAACTTCCGTCTTCGGCGCGGCCGCGACAGGCGCCGCAGCCTCGCTCTTGGCCGCGGCCGGCGCCGGCGCGGCTGGTTCAGTCTTAGCAGCCTCTTCGCCAATGCCTTCGCCGGCCTTGTCGACGTCCTCACCGTCGACCGCAAGCACGGCTATCACCGCGTTGACCTTGACGCCTTCGGTGCCGGCGGGAACCACGATCTTGGCAAGCGTGCCTTCGTCGACGGCTTCGACTTCCATCGTTGCCTTGTCGGTCTCGATCTCGGCGATCACGTCACCGGCGACGACCTTGTCGCCTTCGTTCTTCAGCCATTTGGAAAGATTGCCCTCTTCCATCGTCGGCGAGAGCGCGGGCATGAGAATTTCGATCGGCATGTCCTAGCCCTCTCCTTAGAGTACGATGTCGGTCCAGAGCTCGGACGGATCCGGCTCGGCGTCGTTCTGGGCGAATTCGGCGGCATCGGCGACAACGTCGCGAACCTCCTTGTCGATGGCCTTGAGCTCGTCCTCGCTCGCCCACTTCTTGTCCATCAGCCGCGCCTTGACCTGCTCGATCGGGTCATGCTCGGAGCGCATTTTCTGCACTTCCTCCTTGGAGCGGTATTTCGCCGGATCGGACATCGAGTGTCCGCGATAGCGATAGGTCTGCATTTCGAGGATGAGCGGGCCGTTGCCGGCGCGGCACCATTCGGCGGCGACATCGCCGGCGGCCTTGACCGCGCGGACATCCATGCCGTCGACCTGCATGCCGGGAATCTTGAAGGAGGCGCCGCGATTGGAGAAGTCGGTCTCGGCGGACGAGCGCGACACGGACGTGCCCATGGCGTAGCGGTTGTTCTCGATGATGTAGATGACCGGCAGCTTCCACAGCGAAGCCATGTTGAAGCTTTCGTAGACCTGGCCCTGGTTGGCGGCGCCGTCGCCGAAATAGGTCAGCGAGACGTTCTTGTTGTCGCGATAGCGGTTGGCGAAGGCGAGACCGGTGCCGAGCGACACCTGCGCGCCGACGATGCCGTGACCGCCATAGAAATGCTTCTCCTTGGAGAACATATGCATGGAGCCGCCTTTGCCCTTCGACAGGCCGCCGCGGCGGCCTGTGAGTTCGGCCATGACGCCACGCGGCGAAAGCTCCATCGCCAGCATATGGCCGTGGTCGCGATAGGCGGTGATCATCTGGTCGCCCTCGATGAGCGCCATCTTCATGCCGGTGACGACGGCCTCCTGGCCGATATAGAGGTGGCAGAAGCCGCCGATGAAGCCCATGCCGTAGAGCTGGCCCGCCTTCTCCTCGAAGCGGCGGATGAGCAGCATGTGCCGGTAGGCGGAAAGCTCTTCTTCCTTGGTGAATTCGGCTGGCTTGGGGGTGGAAAGGGTCGACGATTTGCCGTCGGATCTGGATTTGGACTTGGCAGGCGCTTTTCTGGCGGCGGTGGCCATGCATCACTCCCTGTTGGCGTCTCTTCGCGGACATTCAGGGAGAGCGACCGTCTCCCCACCGATTTGAGCGAGGCTAACATGCGAGGATGCATTGCGCCATGCTGAAAAATGCATGGCTGGCATGCATCTAAGCGATTAGAATCATTGCGAATAAGCGCGATTAACCGAAATTCGGTTATTTCGCCGGGGCGGGCAGCATGATGGTGATTTCGTCGGGCTGAGACAGATTGAGCGCCTTTCGGGCCTGCTCGTCAAGCATGTCCTTCTCCAGCGTGCCTTCATGCAAGAGCTGGACGCGGCGCTCGAAGTCGACCCGGCGCGCCTTGACGGCATCGAGCCGGGCCTGCAGTTCGGCCGCCAGGGCCTGCAGCCGATACTTGGAGTAGATGCCGAACTCGCCATGATAGGCATGGAAGCCGAAATAAGTGAGGAACAGCGCGCAGAGCGACGGAATGATCAGCCTGCCGGTGTTTCTCTGCTTATGCTGACGTGTCCACATGACCCGAACCCTCGCGGCCGCGAACGCAAGCGACCATCGAGTCTCTTTTCGCCCAATTGTGCTTAATGGACGGTTACGAAGCATGAAACTGGAGCGGCCCGGCAGGGATGTTGCCTCGATGCGTTGCGGTCGCGCAGCTTGGTCGCACAAAACAGTTGACGTTGCCATGAAGTTATATATGCATACGCTATGCAATTGTTGGACGCCAATAAACTCGGCGCGCTCGGCGCCATGATTCGCGACCGGACGGAAGCGTCGTTGAGAGAGCTTTCGCCGAGCGCGGCGGCGGTGCTGTCGATGCTGCACTTCAAGCCGGGGCTGACGACGACGGAACTCGCCGAGGTCGTCGGTGTCAGCCAACCGACTGCCGTGCGTTTGATCGACGGGCTGGAGCGGCAGGCGCTGATTGAGCGCGGCAAACCGGAGGGTCGTGTCACGCCGCTGGCGCTGACGGAGAGCGGCCACGGCCAGGTCAAGGAGATGCAGGCTCTCCGACTTGCCGTGCTCGACGGATTGCTGTCGGCACTGCGACCGGATGAGCGGCGGCGCTTTGTTTCGATGCTGGATAAGATTCTTGCCGGCGCAACAACCTCCCGCGCCTTCGCGCGGACAACGTGCCGCCTCTGCGAACATGACCTCTGCGGAGCTGAGGTTTGCCCGATCGGCTGTCGCGCGGCTGAGATCGAGAAACAGGAGAGCGAGCGATGATCATTTCTTACGCGGGGCATTCACCAGTGATCGATACCGATGCGTGGGTCGCTCCGGACGCCACCGTCTGTGGCGATGTCGCCATTGGCGCTGGCAGCCGGATAATGCATGGCGCCCGCCTTGTGGCGGAGGCGGGCGGCTCGATCCGCATCGGCCGCAACTGCATCGTGCTGGAGAACGCCGTGATCCGCGCCACGGCACGCCACCCTTGCACGATCGGGAACCATTGCATCGTCGGCCCCAATAGCCACGTGGTTGGCGCAGAAGTCGCAGACGAGGTCTTCATCGCTACGGGCGCGGCGGTTTTCCATGGTGCGCATATCGAGCGTGGCTCGGAGGTTCGCATCAATGGCACCGTTCACCTGCGCACCCACCTCGAGCCTGGCACGGTCGTGCCGATCGGCTGGATCGCGGTTGGCGATCCAACCCAAATCCTGCCCCCGGACCAGCACGAGGCAATCTGGTCCCGGCAGAAACCGCTCGATTTCCCAGGCTTCGTCTACGGCGTCGACCGAAGCCTTCCCGATGTGATGCAGAAAATAACGGGAAGCCTCTCGGCGGCGCTGGACGTGCATCGCACGGAAAGCGTGTGAGCGGCGGCAGCCTTCCACAGGATCGGTGCATGTCGCCAAAACGCGCCGCAGCCTGGCGGCGACATGCATCTAACCTCAAGGTGCGCCGCCTGAGGTCATGCGGCGCTCCCTGGTGGGCTGGACGAATGACCTGCCGTTACGTTCCCTGGAAATTGCTCAGAATCAGCCTTTGATCACCGATTTGCCAGCGTAGCGTGCCTGCTTGCCGAGTTCTTCCTCGATGCGGATGAGCTGGTTGTACTTGGCCATGCGGTCCGAGCGCGACAGCGAGCCGGTCTTGATCTGTCCGCAATTGGTCGCCACCGCAAGGTCGGCGATGGTCGAATCCTCGGTCTCTCCCGAACGGTGCGACATGACGGCGGTGTAGCCGGCCTTGTGCGCGGTCTCGACCGCGTCGAGCGTTTCGGTCAGCGAGCCGATCTGGTTGACCTTGACCAGGATCGAGTTGGCGACGCCCATGCGGATGCCGTCGCGCAGCCGCGCCGTGTTGGTGACGAACAGGTCGTCGCCGACGAGTTGGGTCTTCGTGCCGATGAGGTCGGTCAGGATCTTCCAGCCCTCCCAGTCGTCCTCGGCAAGGCCGTCCTCGATGGTGATGATCGGATAGTCGGAAGCGAGCTTGGCAAGGTATTTGGCCTGCGCCTTCGGATCACGCGTCTTCTTCTCGCCCTCATAGACATAATTGCCGTCCTTGAAGAACTCGGTCGCGGCGCAGTCGAGGCCAAGCGCCACGTCCTCGCCAGGCTTGAAGCCGGCCTTCTCGATCGATTCCATGATGAAATCGAGCGCCGACGGCGCGCTCTTCAGGTTAGGGGCGAAGCCGCCCTCGTCGCCGACATTGGTGTTGTGGCCGGCGTCCTTCAGCTTCTTGCGCAGCGTGTGGAAGATCTCCGAGCCCCAGCGCACGCCGTCGCGCAGCGTCGGCGCGCCGACCGGCAGGATCATGAATTCCTGGAAGTCGATCGGGTTGTCTGCATGGGCGCCGCCGTTGATGATGTTCATCATCGGCACCGGCAGGATGTGCGCCTTGGTGCCGCCGACATAGCGGTAGAGCGGCAGGCCGGCGGCCTCCGCCGCGGCCTTGGCGATCGCCAGCGACACGCCGAGGATGGCATTGGCGCCGAGCCGGCTCTTGTTCGGCGTGCCGTCGAGCTCGATCATCGTCTGGTCGATGTGGATCTGGTTCTCGGCCTCCATGCCGCCGATCGCCTCGAACAGCTCGCCGTTCACGGCCTCGACCGCACGCTCGACACCTTTGCCGAGATAGCGCGGCCCGCCGTCGCGCAGCTCGACCGCCTCATGCGCGCCGGTCGAGGCGCCCGACGGCACCGCGGCGCGGCCCATCGAGCCGTCTTCCAGCACCACGTCGACCTCGACGGTCGGATTTCCACGGCTGTCCAGGATTTCACGCCCGACTATGTCGACGATGGCGGTCATTGCGATGTCCCCGATTGATCGATTGAAGCGTCGCGCCCCTCTTAGCCAAAGCACCGCAAAAGGCAATCGGGCCGTCCGCAAATATTGCCGGCGGCTGGATTCACGAAGCGCAAATTTCTGTCATCATAAGTCATGCCCGCCAGGCGGGGTTCTGATTTATGTTCGAGTCTGCGCGGGGCGAAACAGGAGGAGTTTCGCCATGTCCCAGTTGAGCGGTATCGTGAGTTTGTTTCTGATCGCGGCGGCGTTTCTGACGTCCTGCGACAGCCAGAAGCCCCAGCAAAGCTCGATGGAGCTTTCTACCCTCCGCGCGGCGGAGTAGAGGACCAGATGCACGAAGGCCCCCGGATTTGAACTGACCCCGTAAAGTTGGACGGTTCATTGAGCTGGTAGATTTAAGGGCTGGGTCCTGTATTGCACAGGGGCCAGCCCTTTCAGTTTCAGTTTGATGCGGCGGTGGTTGTAATAGTCGATGTAGCCCTTGATGGCCGTATCGAGGCTTTGGACAGTGTCGAACCTTTCCGGATGGAAGAGCTCGGACTTGAGTGTGGCGAAGAAGCTCTCCATCGGTGCGTTGTCGAGGCAATTGCCTTTGCGTGACATGCTCTGTGCAAGGCCTCTGGCCTCCAGCCTGCGCTGGAATGCCGACATCTGGTATTGCCATCCCTGATCGGAATGCAGGATCGGCCGCTCGTCCTCGTTGAGCCGGGCGAAGGCTTTGGTCAGCATGTTGTCCACCAGTTTGAAGCGCGACCGGCGCGCCGTCTCGAAGGCGACGATCTCGCCATTGTAGAGATCCATGATGGGAGACAGGTAGAGCTTGTCGCCGGCCACGCTGAACTCCGTCACGTCGGTCACCCATTTGCGGTTGGCGCGGTCGGCGCCGAACTTGCGCTGCAAGAGATCGGGAGCGGTCCGCCCGATCTCGCCCCTGTAGGAACGATACTTCTTCGGCCTGACCAGTGACTTCAATCCCATCCCGGCCATCAGGCTCTGGACGGTCTTGTGGTTGACGCATTGGCCCAACTGGCGCAGTTGCACGGTCACCCGGCGATAGCCATAGCGGCCCTTGTGGCTGTCGAAGATGGCCTTGATCGCCTCCTTCAGCGCCGCATGACGGTCCGGGCGCGAGGCCGCCTTTTGCCTGTAATAGAACGTGCTGCGCGGCAGCTTCGCCAGGTCGAGCAGGTCCTTAAGCGGATAAAACGGCCTTAACGCTTGGACGGCTTGCGCTTTTTGGGCGCATGTTCCTGCGTTAAGGCCTTCAGTTTTTTTAGGTAGGCGTTCTCCATCCGCAACTGCTTCAACTCGGCCAGCAATTCTTCGCGGCTTTTGGCCTCGTCACTGGCTGCAACAGGCACCGCAGGGGCCGGCGGCTTTGACATGGGTCGTCCTCTAGGGCGGGGGCCGAGCGCCTCTATCCCACCCGCATGATAGTGCTTCTCCCAGCCCGTCAGGCAACCGGAATTGCGGATATTGAACAGCGTCGCCGTCTGGCGATGCGACAGACCGTCCTTCCACATCCGCTCGAGCACCGACAGCTTGAACGCCACATCGTAACGACCGTACTTCCGCGACAGCCCGGCATCGCCATGCGCCTGGTACAAAGCAACCCACTTGCGCACAGTCGCCGCGTCAACTCCACGCTTAGACGCCGCACTCGCGTAGCTTTCATCCCCGCACAAATAGCTATCGACAACCGAGCGCTTGAAACGCGCACTGTGTTTGGACATGCAAAACCCCCGAAGGTTGTGTCCAACTTTCGGGGGTCAGTTCAATTCCGGGGGCCTTTCGATTCCGATCCGCCGCTTAAGCGGTCAATGCCAGTAGGGCTTTATGTGGTAATATTCGAAGGACGCATCGCGCGCCGCTTCGCCGTCGGCGCCGGTCAGCTCCTTGATCGAGTACGCGGGTGCCGCCTTGAGCTGGTCCTTGGTGAAAGGCACGACGTAACCGCCCTTCTCCGGGTCGTAGTCGAGGCTCGCCCATGGGATGGCATGGTATTTCTCTCCCATGCCGAGGAAGCCGCCGAAGCCGATGACTGCGAACATGATGCCGTTCGACATCTTGTCGAGCATGACATCCTCGACGCTGCCGATACTGTCGCCTTCGGTGTTGTAGACCGAGGTGCCGATGACGCGCGTGGCGGCAATGGCTTCGGTGTGACCAGACGGGGTAGTCATAGGGGTGCTCCTCTCAATTGCTTGCCTGTCTGGACAATGAGAGGAGCGAACGAAGGTTCCAGACTTTCCGCTGGCGGCCTGATCCTAAAGCGCGTCGCGATCTTTCAGATTCGCTCCATGCGCTTAGCTTCTGATTTTACGCATGTCTTTGTCCCGAAACCGGTTCCCACTTTCGGGAGACATGTTTTAATCGGTGAGGATGAAGGTGACCTTCATGTTGACGCGATAGGCGGCAATCTTGCCGCCCTGGACGACGATCTTCTGGTCCTTGATCCAGGCGCCCTCGACGTTCTTCAGGGTCTTTGCGGCGCGCGCAATGCCCTCCTCGATTGCATCCTGAAAGCTCTTCGAGGACGACGACGTGATTTCGGTGACGCGGGCGACAGACATTGGCTTCCTCCTGCCAAGGCGCTCAGTTGCGCAGGCGAGCCTACAGCCGGCGGTTGCCAGCGACAAGCCATGAGAAGTTGAGGCTCATCGCCATTGTCACGCAGTCGCACTGCATGGCATTGTTGCGTCAGGGAGCTTGGGATGAGCCAAAAGCGCAATCGGCGGCAGGCTGCGGCGCAAGCGCCGGCGCCAACGATCGACGCCAACGCCGCCAATGCGTCCAGCGGATATTTCTTTGCCGGCACCATGGGCCTGATCGGCATCTTGATCGTCTGGTACTTCGAGCTTCCGCTCAACTTCGACGTCACCGATCGTGAATTCAACCCGCTGATCTTCATCCCGGTCCTGTTCGTCCTCATCGCGCTTTACGCACTGCTGAAGGCGATCCGCGACACGTTGCGGGTTCGCAAGTTCGGCGCGACGACACTGGTCGCCGGAGCGGCGACGCCTGGCAAGCGCTTCGAAGGTTCGCTGCGATCAAGCCGCGATCTGGCTCCGGACGGCGATTACAGGGTGCAACTGCGGTGCATCCGTACCTACCGGGTCGGCGGACCGATTGCGAGAACCAGCGGGACGCAAAAATCGACCTACAAGGATGAGCTGAGGTGGCAGGAAACGGTGGTCGTGCCACGCGCGTCGGTCCGGTCGAGCGCAGGCATTTCCTTCGCCTTCCAGATCCCGCCCGACGCGCTGCCGTCCAAAGGGCCGCCCGTATATGAGCGGGTGCATGACAATGTGCGATGGATCCTGACCGTCAGCGCTCCCATGCGGGGGCTGGACTATTACGCCGTCTTCGCAATCGACATGCTTGGCGCCGGCCGTAGCGAATAACGAGGGACGAGACTTTAGCGCCCCTTGGCGACGCGGTCGAACGCCATCAGCTTTTCCAGCAAAGCCGGCATGTCCTTGAGAGGCACCATGTTGGGCCCGTCGGAAGACGTCGAGTTGTCCGGATCATTGTGGGTCTCGATGAAGACGCCGGCAACGCCGACGGCGACGGCCGCGCAAGCCAGTGTTGCGACGAAGCGGCGTTCGCCGCCGGAGGACCCACCCTGCCCGCCCGGTTGCTGCACGGAATGGGTGGCGTCGAAAATCACTGGAGCACCGATCTCGGCCATGATCGGCAGCGCGCGCATGTCCGACACCAGCGTGTTGTAACCGAATGAGGCGCCACGTTCGGTGGTCAATACATTCGGGTTGCCGGAGCCGGTGATCTTGGCGACGACATTCTTCATGTCCCACGGTGCCAGGAACTGACCCTTCTTCACATTGACGACCTTGCCCGTCCGCGCCGCTGCGACAAGCATGTCGGTCTGGCGCGAAAGGAAAGCCGGGATCTGCAGGACATCGACATGCGGCGCCACGATCGCGCATTGCTCCTCGGTGTGGACGTCGGTCAGCACCGGCAGCGAAAACGTCTTGCGCAGATCGTCGAAGATCGGCATCGCCGCGTCCAGCCCGGCGCCGCGCGTCGCCGACAGCGAGGTGCGGTTCGCCTTGTCGTAGCTGGTTTTATAGACGAGGCCGATGCCAAGCTTGGCGGTCAACTCCTTCAATGCGCCGGCCATGTCGAAAGCGTGCTGGCGCGATTCGAGCTGGCAAGGGCCGGCGATCAGCGACAAGGGCGCATTGTTCGCGAAGACGACCTTGCCGACAGTTACCGATGCATTGGGCGCCAGGGGCTCGCTCATGGGATCTCCCGAAAGATGAAGGCCGCGCCCTGACCGGGCGCCGGCGGCACGACGATCTCGTCGCCGCTCATGTTGTGTTCGACCGCGTTGGCCGCAAGTAGATGCGTGGCGGCGGCAATGCTGCGAACCGCAAAGATGATGGCCGTAAATCGCAGGTCCGAAGGGCCGCCCGCCGAAACGCCGAAGCGCGAGGCGAAAGCGTCGGGCGACAAAACGGTCAAGGTCGCGTTGGGCAATCGAATCTTCTCATCGTCGTTCGCATCCTGCCCGGCGGCGGTCGACAGCAGGCCGGACTGGCTCGACGGCCTGTCGCTCACCGCGACGATCTCGACGATGCCGGTCGCCCCATTGGCATGCGCCTGCAGGGCCGTGCGGTCGATCTTCGGCGCATTGATCCGCTGGCAGGCGAAGAGGAATGCGTCCGTTGCTTTTCTCTCGGCCACGAACGCCAATTTGAACGATGCCGTGTCGCTTTTGCCCGCGGCGTCGGTGAAGGCGCGCGAAAAGCTCAGCATGTCTCCCGCCGACAATCCAGCCTCGGCATAGCGCGCATGGTCGGCATCGGCATCGGCGGTTCCGAAAACAACGGCGGAAAAACCCTCGTCGCCAAGCTTGTTGCGGTAGAGGCGGTCGCGCGCGACGAAGACGTTGCCCTCGCCTATCGCCTGCCCCGCCGTGCGTTCATCGCCGACGGCCAGCGGCTCCAGATAGGTGCCGTCAGCGAAAAAGACGCAAGCGTTCTCGGTTCCGAAAGGGTGGACGCCGATCGGCGCGACGACAAAGCCGAGAGACGAAAGGCGCTGCCTCGCGATCTCCAGGCTCTGCGTGGGCAGGACGAGATGATCGAGCGGGTGGGGCGAAGTTTTGATCATGCAGGCGCGATGTGCCTCATTCCGGAAACCGGTTCAAGCCCGGCGTTGGCGAAGCGAGCTGGATTGCCTCTGGCTCAGGCTGCGGCCACGACGTCCGCCGAATAGCGCAGCTCGCGCAACGGCTTCACCTTGCTGGTCGTCTCCGCATAGACAGGATGTGCTTTATAAGCGGCAAGCGATGCCTCGTCCTCGAACTCGGCGTAGACGACCACGTCGATCGCGTTGGAGAACAGATCGACCTTGGTGTTGAGCGTCACCTCGAAATGTTTCGAATGCGGGATCTTGCCCAGTGCCTGCAGGCCCGACCGCACGGCCTCCACATCCTCCTTGCGCCGCACGCTGAAGAAAACGATGTGCCGGATCAATCCAGCCTCCTTGATCGACGGATAAGCGCGTTTTTTGTGGGAGCAGGGTCGTCGCGTCAACCGGCAACGATGTCGCGCCCTGCCGTCGAGGCTCTGACAGTCAGGCCGCGCCGGTGACGTAGCGCACGATGCGCGATATCTCCCTGACGGTCGCATCGAGGTAGTAGCCCTGGTTGTAGAGGCCGTCCCAGATCAGGAAGAAGGTGATGGCAACGATGACGATCACATAACGCATGGCTAAAGCTAACCCATGTGGTTGGCCGGAACCAGAGTGCCTTGATGGCAATTGCTCCAACTCACCATTTTCTACCAACACATTTTAGCGATGCGATACGGCGCCGGCCGAACTGTCCGCCGCAGCCTCAAAGCATGATGCGGTATTTGGCGAAACCCGCCTCACCCTCGCCGGCCGGCTCGATTTTCAGCGATTTCACCTGATCGATGAAATCCTTCGCCCTGGGTCCGGTCTCGAAGACGACGCTGGTTCCAGGCAACGGCGCGAACGACCAGTTGCCGTCAGCCGACGGATTGATCGTGCCCTCGCTGATGACGTAGCGCACGATCACGTCGCGGTTGGTATCCGGCGCCTCGTAGATGATCTTCGAGGCGTTGATGTCGGGGAAATTGCCGCCGCCGCCGGCGCGGTAATTGTTGGTGGCGACAACGAATTTCGCTGCAGGATCAATAGGTTTGCTGTCGAATTGAAGGTCGACGATACGGTTGGAGCCGGCGTTCGCTATGCCGCCCTTCGAATCGTATTTCGGCGGCTGCGACAAGTCGATCCTGTAGCTGACGCCGTCGATGACGTCGAAATTATAGGACGGAAAATCGGTGTTGATCAGCGGCTGGTCCGCCTTGCCGGGCTCGATCCTGTTGAAGATGCCGGCCGACATCTCCAGCCATTCCTTCACCTGCGCGCCGGTGATTTCCACCGCCCGCACGGTGTTCGGGTAGAGGTAGAGGTCCGCAACATTCTTGATGGCGACGTCGCCCACCGGAACGTCGGTATAGTAGTCGGCGCCATTGCGGCCGCCGGCCTTGAAGGGCGCTGCCGCCGACAGGAGCGGCACATCCTTCCACTGGGTGCTCTTCAATATGTCCTTGAGATACCAGCTCTGCGCCTGATTGACGATCTGCACCGACGGATCGTCGGCAACGAGAGCGAAATAGGAATAGAGCGGCGCCGAGGTCTTGCCGACCGGACGTCGGACATAGGCGAGCGTCGCTTCATGGTCCTGCGCGAGCGCCGCGATGATGCGCTTGTCGTCGCCGACTTTCGCCTTGTTCTTGTTGTCGACGCGTTCGTAGATCGGCCGCGCCTCGGAGGTCGCGGAAACGACCCGCCATTTCGAGCCGTCGCGCTCCAGCAACAGGTCGATCAGGCCCATATGCGAGCCCCAGAAGCCGCCCATCACCGCCGGTTTGCCCTGCAGCGTGCCCTTCCCGGTATCGACGCCCTCTAGCGCCTGGAAATCCTTCTTGCCAGGGAAGACGAGGTGCTGGTGTCCGGTGAAGACCGCATCGATGCCATCGACGCCGGCGACGAAGAACGAGGCGTTCTCCATCTTCTCACCTTGCTTGATGTCGATACCGGAATGCGAGAGCGCGATGACGATGTCGGCGCCCTCTTCCCTTATCTGCGGGACCCAGGCCCTGGCCGTCTCGACGATGTCGCGCGTCTGCACATTGCCTTCGAGGTTCTTCAGGTCCCAGACCATGATCTGCGGCGGCACGAAGCCGATGACGCCGATCCGGATCGGCTGCTCGGCGCCTGCCCCGTCTTTGATCTTCTTGTCGAGGATGACATAGGGCTTGAGGTAGAGCTTGTCGTCGCGCGGATTTGTGGCAAGCGTGGTGCCGCGGATTAGGTTCGCACATACGAACGGGAAATTGGCGCCGGCCAGCACCTTGTCCATGAAGGAGAGGCCGTAATTGAACTCGTGGTTGCCGAGTGTCGAGCATTCGTAGCTGAGCAGGTTCATGCCCTTCATGATCGGATGCAGATCGCCATCCTTCATGCCCTTCTCATAGGCGATGTAGTCGCCCATCGGATTTCCCTGCAGCAGGTCGCCATTGTCGATCAGCATCGCGTTGGTGGCTTCCTTGCGCACCGCGTCGATCAGCGAGGCCGTGCGCGACAGGCCCATCGTGTCGTTCGCTTTGTCGGCGTAATAGTCATAGGGCAGCAGATTCACATGGATATCGGTGGTCTCCATGATCCTGAGATGCGCCTGATTGGCCTGAGCGCGGGCGGAGAACGGATGCAGCATGATCAGCGCTCCGCCGGCGACGGCTCCGGCCAGGAACTCACGGCGAGTAACGAACGGCTGTGACATTGCTTCCTCCTCCTCGACAACGCGACAGCCCCTGCCCCGAGCGCCGAGCATGGCGTCCGAGGCGCTGCGAGTCCACGTCTGTTGGAAGCCTGTTGATCACGACAAGGTGACGCGTCGATGAAACAGGCGCGGCGGGCAATCAGCCCTTGTCGGCGTCGCCCTGGGTGATCAGCCGGGCGCTGCGCTGCCCGGTGAAATAAATCCATAGCCAGCTAAGCGTAACCGCGAGCCGGTTGCGGAAATCGATCAGAAAATAGATGTGCGCAATCCCCCAAAGCCACCAGGCGAGCCAGCCGGTGAGCTTGATCCAGCCGAAATCGATTGCCGCGGCGCGCTTGCCGATCGTTGCCAGGTCGCCGTCATGCCGATAGCGGAACGGACGCGGCGCCTTGTCGCCGGCGAGCCGCGCCTTGATGGTCGAGGCAACATGCTTGCCCTGCTGCTTGGCTGCGGGTGCAACGCCCGGCACCGGCTTTCCATCCGGCCGCAACAGATGCGCCGTGTCGCCAATGACGAATATCTCGGGGCTGCCCGGCACGGTGAGATCCGGCTCGACCAGCACCCTGCCCGCACGGTCGGCTGTCGCTCCCAGCCATTCCGCTGCCGGCGAAGCGGCGACGCCCGCTGCCCACAGGATGGTCCTTGCGGGCAGATGGGTATCGCCAAAGACGACGCCTTCGGCGTCCAGATGCGTGACGGGGCGGCCGAGTTCGACTGTCACGCCAAGCCGCTCCAGCGCTTTCTGCGCATAGGCCGAGAGTTCCGGCGCAAAATTGGCAAGGATCCGGTCGCCGGCTTCGATCAGCACCACGCGCGCCTGGCGCGTGTCGATGTTGCGGAATTCGCCGCGCAGCGTGTCATGCGCGAGCTCGACAATGGTGCCGGCAAGCTCCACGCCGGTTGGCCCGCCGCCAACGATGACAAGCGTCAGCAGGGCCTGGCGCTTGGCGGGATCGGTCTCGCGCTCGGCCTCTTCGAACGCGAGCAAGATGCGGCGCCGGATCGTGGTGGCATCCTCGAGCGTCTTAAGCCCGGGCGCGAAAGGCTCCCATTCGTCGTGGCCGAAATAGGCGTGGCGTGCGCCGGTGGCGAGCACCAGCGTGTCGTAGGCGACCGAGCTGCCGTCCTCCAGCAGAACACGCTTGCCGGCGCGGTCGACGCCGGTGACATTACCCAGAAGCGTCGTCACGTCCTGGCGCCTGCGCAGCAGATGGCGGATCGGCCAGGCAATCTCCGATGTCGCCAGCGAGGTGGTCGCCACCTGGTAAAGCAGCGGCTGGAAAAGGTGGTGATTACGCTTGTCGATCATGGTGATGCGCACTGGCGCGCCGGCCAGCGCGCGGGTGAGCTCGAGGCCGCCGAACCCTGCGCCGACGACCACGACATGATGCTTGGCTTCGTCCATTTCAGTCACCTCGCCAAACCAACCTGACTAGATGTAAGCATTTTTGTGCACTGCAACAACACTGCTGCGGCCACATCCATGCCCCGGAGTCGTCGCCCGGTGTCGTGAACGCGCATGTCGCTCCCGGAGCGCCAGGTATAGCGTGGAGCAGAGGGATAGGAGTGACGCATGACTGACAATCGTGATGACGAAGGTCCGGCCCAATACGCCTCGCCGCCTTGTTTCATGCATGAGCTCGATCCGGCCTATCAGATGCCGCTCACCGACTGGACAGACGTCAGGCGCTGGCGCAAGGCGGAGCGCGAAAGGCTGATCGGCGGCCGACTTGCCGTCTCGGCAGACGCACGAGCGGCGATGTCGACGCGCATTGCGGTGGGCCTCGACGCGCTGGTCGGCGACGTTGCCGGGCGCATGGTCAGCCTCTATTGGCCGTTCCGCGGCGAGCCGGACCTGCGCGGCTGGATGGCTTCGGTCAACGCGCGCGGCGGCCGCACGGCGCTGCCCGTCGTCGTCGAGAAGGCGCGGCCGCTTGTATTCCGCGCCTACAAACCGGGCGACCGGCTGGAGAAAGGTGTCTGGAACATCCCGATCCCGGCCGAGGGCGATCCAGTGCTGCCGGACGTCGTGATCTCGCCTGTCGTCGGCATCGATCCCGGCAACTTCCGGCTGGGCTATGGCGGCGGCTTCTACGACCGTACGCTGGCCGCCATGCCGTTCAGGCCGCTGGTCATCGGTGTCGGCTACGAATTGCAGCGCATCGCCACCATCTATCCGCAGCAGCATGATATCCCGATGACAACTGTGGTGACCGAAGCCTCTGGGGTAAGTGACCGCTAGGCCATCTCCGGCCTCAAGCCGACCGCCGTCCTGTCGACGATTTCGCGCAAGGCGAAGGACGAGTTGATCTTCGTCACATGCGGCATGGCCGACAGCCATTCCTTGTGGATGCGCTCGTAGTCGGCGAGGTCCTTGGCCGCGATACGCAGGATGTAATCGTATTCGCCCGACATCAGGTGGCAGGAGAGCACGTTCGGGCAGCGCTTGATCGCCGCCTCGAAATCCGACAGCGTCTTCTCGAACTGCCCCGACAGCGATATATGCACGATCGCCGTCATCTGATGGCCGAGCGCGGCGTTGGAGAGCCTGGCGTGATAGCCGCGGATGGTTCCGGATTTCTCCAGATTATCGAGGCGCCTGGAGCAGGCCGATTGCGACAACCCTACCTTCTCGGCAAGTGCCGCGTTGGGTATCCGGCCATCCTTCTGCAAAGTCTCCAGAATGGCGATATCAATCCTGTCGAGCGGCATTTTTCGTGAATCCTGCGAAGATACGAGCATTTCGCGCAACGATTATCGAAGATGGTCCTTCGCCGCAAGTGCATTCGCAAACACATACGGAACGATTCGTGATTGACTGCGTCTACTGCATGTCGCCCGAAATCGCGCTGCGTTTTGGTGCTTGCTGCATGCACGAAATGTCAGGGAGAGCGCCCTTTCAAGGGCCGGACAGGAGAAGAAAATGCGCGTCGGCTGCCCCAAGGAAATCAAGAACCATGAATACCGCGTCGGCCTCACGCCCGGCTCGGTCCGCGAATATGTCGCTCACGGCCACGAAGTGTTGGTCGAGACTGGCGCCGGCGCCGGCATCGGCGCGGATGACAACGCCTATCGCGCCGCCGGCGCCACCATCGCCAAGACGGCCGCCGACGTGTTCGCCAAGTCGGACATGATCGTCAAGGTCAAGGAGCCGCAGCCCAACGAATGGGTCCAGTTGCGCGACGGCCAGATCCTCTACACCTATCTCCACCTCGCTCCGGATCCGGAACAGACCAAGGGCCTGCTGGCTTCTGGCGTCACCGCTGTCGCCTATGAGACGGTGACCGACGAGCGCGGCGGGCTGCCGCTGCTGGCTCCGATGTCGGAAGTCGCCGGCCGCCTGTCGATCCAGGCCGGCGCGACCGCGCTGCAGAAGGCCAATGGCGGCCGCGGCGTGCTGCTCGGCGGCGTCCCCGGCGTGCTGCCCGGCAAGGTCACCGTGCTCGGCGGCGGCGTCGTCGGCCTGCACGCCGCGAAGATGGCTGCCGGCCTCGGCGCCGACGTCACCATCATCGACCATTCGATCCCGCGCCTGCGCCAGCTCGACGACATTTTTGGCGGCCGCGTCCATACCCGTTATTCGACCGTCGAGGCGCTGGAGGAAGAGTGCTTCTCCGCCGACATCGTCGTCGGCGCCGTGCTGATCCCAGGCGCCGCCGCGCCCAAGCTCGTCACCCGCGAGATGCTGTCGGGCATGAAGAAGGGCTCGGTGCTCGTCGACGTCGCCATCGACCAGGGCGGCTGCTTCGAGACCTCGCATGCCACGACCCATGCCGATCCGACCTATGAGGTCGATGGCGTGATCCACTACTGCGTCGCCAACATGCCGGGCGCCGTGCCGGTCACCTCGGCGCATGCGCTCAACAACGCGACCTTGCATCATGGCCTGCAACTCGCCGACAAGGGCCTGAAGGCGCTGGTCGACGACCACCACCTGCGCAACGGCCTCAATGTGCACAAGGGCAAGATCACCAACCGCGCCGTCGCCGAAGCGCTCGGCTACGAAATGGTCGAGCCGAAGGCGGTGCTCGCCGCCTGACACCGGAGCAATCCCAGGGAAAAGTGTGTTGCGGTTTCCCGTCCGGAATTGCGCAAAAACAAAGAGATAGAGCGTATCTGCGTTTCTGTGAAACGATGATCCGCTCCAGACAAGAGCTTCCTCCTGTCGCGCCCGCCGGTCCTTCCGGCGGGCATTTTCTTGTTTGGAAAATCCGGGCAACAAAAAAGCGGAGCCAGAGCCCCGCTTCCTCGATGTTGCGACGTGCCGCCGGTCCATCCGCGGTCGGCAATCGATCAACGATTAGCTTTTAGCGCGTTTATACGACGGGAGTACGACAGTTTGCGAAAGCATGCGGTCGGCTCAGCCATGCAAGCCAATCGGTGCCCTCCATTGGTGCTCCTTGTGTGAAATGCTTCACATTCGGCGCCCAAGAAACCTGCCTAGACAGATTTCGTTACCTGATGGCTTCGGCCGCTCTCGGTTTCGGTGCAAACCGGCCCCGCTGGCGGCTTCGCCGAAGGCTTCTGTCACAGACTTCCAACGGCCCGCCAGACCATCGGCGGGCATTTTTTTGCTCCTCTCACTCCCGCTCGATGCGGCACTGGTAGCAATTGTTGCGCGCCGAGCGGACGTGGATGTAGGCGATGTCGTCGCGCTCGAACAAAGTCTCTGCGCGGGCCGCGATATCGCCGGTCGGGGTGACGGCGCCGCTGCCGTAGACGATGCGATCATCCTTGCCGTAGCCACGAACGATGTAGTCGCTGCTTTCGAGGATCTCGGGCAGCGCGTCCGCCTCCGCAGCACGCTCGCATTCGTCCACATGCAGGAAGATCGGCCCGGTTTCGGCGTAAGGCTGAAGCTCCGGGAACGGCCGGAACGCGAGGATGAGATAGCCATCACCGGCGGCAACGTTCTTCATGCAATGCCGGCACGGCACGCCGTCGCCGTCGGAAATCCTTCGTTCGGGCGTGTGGCCGTAGGCGTCGGGCCCTCCGCGCTGCAAGGCGCGCACGGCTTCGCTCGGCAAGGCTTTGAACTGGATGGTCATGGCGAAATCTCCGGTGTCGTCGGCCGGAAATTATGCCTGGGCGACGGCGTCTCCCACCCGATTCCTGCCAAGCGATCACGCGCGTCGCTCAGAGCGCAATATCAAAATATTACGAACCCGAAATCACGACACTGAAGTTATCGGACTCGCCACCCCGGGCGCTCCGCGCCATGATGATGGCAGAAAAAGGCTGTGACGCGCAGGCGGCTGGAGTTTGGCGATGGTCCGAGCATGATTACCGGGGGATGCCTGTGCGGCGCGGTCCGCTACGAAAGCCGCGCGGAGCCGATCACCGCGCGTTTGTGCTGGTGCCGTTTCTGCCAGTACATCGCGGCCGGCAATGCGGCGGTGAGCGTCTGCTTTCTGACGGCGCACATCAAGATTGCCGGCGAGACGCGCGATTACGAGAGCGTGGCCGACAGCGGCAACAGAATGCACCGTCGCTTCTGCCTGGCCTGCGGCGTGCACCTGTTTAGTGAAGCAGAATCGCGCCCGCATCTGATCTTCGTGCGCGGGGGTACGCTTGACGATCCAAGCATGATACGGCCCGCAGCGACGATCTGGACGATCAAGGCGCCTCCCTGGGCTTGCATCGACACCTCGCTGCCGACCTTCGAGGGCCAGCCGCCGGTGGCGTAAGCGGCATCGAGGCAGACGACTGTGCCGCTTCCCCTTGACTATGGCCGCATGACGCTTGCCGAGCGCTCGGCGAAAGTCAGAGGATGCACGACTTCCTTCTTCTGCGCCACCGGCGTAAAGCCGAGCTTCTGGTAAAGCGGCAGTGCTGCCGGATGGTCGAGCGTGCAGGTCTGGACCGTGACGCGCTTCGGCCCGTGCGCCCAGGCAGCCGAAATCGCAGCGCCGAGGAACCAGCGCCCGATGCCCTGGCCGTGCGCGTGTTGCATCATGCCGAAATAGGCGAGTTCCACTTCGTCCGGCAGATGCGGCTTGAGATCGAAAAAGCCGGCAGGGGAGCCGTCGAGGTAAAGCACCCTGATGTCGCGGTCCTCGCGGTGCAGGCCGGCGGCCAGTTCCTCGTCGCTCAGTCTCAGCACATTGACCCAGTGCCATTTGCGCCCAACCCGGTCGATCAGGTAGCGGTAAAAATGCAGCGGGATGTCCTTGGTCTTCAGCAGCGCGATCTGCCGGTTGTAAGGCAGCGGCGGCGACGAGGCCGGCGGCGCATGCATTTCGAGGAACGTGACCGTGACCTCGATATCCTTCGGCACACCGTTTTCCATCGCCGTCATTCCTTGCCCGTCACGACGGGCGTATCGCTCAGCCCGCCCCATTCGGTCCATGAGCCGTCGTACAGCCTGTTGTCGGTATGGCCAAGCGTCTCCAGCGCCAGCGTGATCGCCGCCGCCGTGATGCCCGATCCGCACGAGGTGACGACTGGCTTCGAAAGATCGATGCCGGCATCCTCGATGACCTTGCGCAAGCGGTCTTTAGGCAGCAATTCGCCATTTTCGCCAAGAGCGCCAACCGGAACGTTATGCGCGCCGGGCATATGGCCGGAGCGGACACCAGGACGCGGTTCCGGATCGGTTCCTGCGAAGCGCCCCGGAGAGCGCGCATCGGCGATCTGGCTTTCTCCGCTTCCAACGATCCGGCGCATCTCGTCGAGGCTGACGACCCGGCCTGCATCGAAATCGGCGTAAAAGACGCAAGGCGCAATCTTGGTCTGCTCGGCCGTCACCGGCCGCCCTTCCGTCTTCCAGCGATCGAGGCCGCCGTTCAAGATGTAGACTTGGAAGACGCCCATGACGCGGAACATCCACCACGCGCGCGGCGCAGAAAACAGCCCCGGACCATCATAGACGACAATGGTGTCGTCGGCAGAAACGCCCATGGAGCCGACATATTGCGCGAAGTATTGAGGCGACGCCAATGTATGCGGCAGCTTGGAATCCGGATCGGAAACCTCATCCTGGTCGAGGAAGAGTGCTCCAGGAATATGCGATGCGGCGTATTCGGCGTGGGCATTACGCTTCTGCGCCGGCAGGTACCAGGAGGCGTCTATGATGGTCAGCCCGGGTGTGCCGAGCCGCTTCTCGAGCCAGTCCGCGTCGACGATAAAAGGGCTGTCTTCGTCCATTTTCCTGCTCCTGCCCCGCCTCTCGCGACTTATCCGTCTTGGCCCGTCAGTTCGCCGGCATCGGCCCGAAGCGGATGCGGAAGCGTCGGTTTTCGCGGCCCTTCTTCTCGATCTTGCCGATGTGGATCTCGCCGACCTCACCCGTGCTCTTCACATGGGTGCCGCCGCAAGGCTGGCTGTCGATCGATGCGTTGTCGCCGATGCAGACCAGACGGATCCTGCCGGTACCGACCGGCGGCCGCACGTTCTTCGATTTTACAAGCCCTGGATTGGCCGCAAGTTCCTCGTCGGTGATCAGCCGGGTGAAAATCGGATGGTCGGCCCGCACCAGCTCCATCAGCCTCGCCGTCACGTCGTCCTTGGTGAAGCCGGCATCGGGAATGTCGAAGTCGACGCGGCTGTCGTCCTCGGCAACCGCCGCCCCGGTGATTGGAAACGGGCAGACAACAGTGAGCAGGTGGCAAGCGGAATGCATGCGCATCAGAAGATGCCGCCGCTCCCAGTCGATGGCGAGCCTCAGCTTTTCCCCGACCGCCGGCAAAGCCTGCTCAGGCGCCGGCACATGGATGATCTCGTCCTTGGTCTCGCCGGTGATGGCGGCGGCGATCGCGATGCGGTTGCCGTCGGCGCGTTCGAACAGGCCGGTGTCGCCGGGCTGCCCGCCGGAGGTGGCGTAGAAGATCGTCCGGTCGAGAAGAATGCCGCCGCGGTCGTTGATGGCAACGACTTGCGCATCCGCGGTCCTCAGATAAGCGTCGTCGCGAAACAGCGCTTCGGTCCTCTGCGCCATCACGCCACCTTTTCGAACGGCACCGAGATATCGGCTTTCTCTTCCATCCAGCCGGGCACCGGCAGGTTCTTGCCGCGCAGAAACTCTGGATTGAAGAGCTTCGACTGGTAGCGCGTGCCGTAGTCGGCGAGGATCGTCACGATGGTATGGCCGGGACCAAGCTCGCGCGCCAGCCGGATGGCGCCGGCTATGTTGATGCCGGTCGAGCCGCCGACGCAGAGCCCCTCTTCCTGGATCAGGTCGAAGATGATCGGCAACGCTTCCTCGTCCGGGATCTGGTAGGAGAAGTCCGGTGTGAATCCGTCGAGATTGGCAGTGATGCGGCCCTGGCCGATGCCTTCGGTGATCGAACTGCCATCCGCCTTCAGCTCGCCGCTGGTGTAGAAGCTGAAAAGGGCGGCGCCCAGCGGATCGGCGAGCGCTATTTTGACGTTGTTGCTCTTGCCTTTCAGCCCGATCGCAACGCCGGCGAGCGTACCGCCGGTGCCGACGGCCGACACGAAGCCGTCGACCTTGCCGCCAGTTTGGGCCCAGATCTCTTCCGCCGTCGTGCGGATATGGCCGTCGCGATTGGCGACATTGTCGAATTGGTTTGCCCAGATCGCGCCGTTCGGTTCCGAACGCGCCAGTTGCTCGGCGAGCCGCCCCGACAGCTTCACATAGTTGTCCGGGTTCTTGTAGGGCACGGCCGGCACTTCGATCAGCTCGGCGCCCAGGATCTTGATCGTGTCCTTCTTCTCCTGGCTCTGCGTGTCGGGGATGACGATGACGGTCCGGTAGCCAAGCGCCTTGGCGACCAGCGTCAGGCCGATGCCGGTGTTGCCGGCGGTCCCTTCGACGATGACGCCACCCGGCCGCAGCAATCCGCGCTGCTCGGCGTCCCTAATGATGAAGAGGCCCGCACGGTCCTTGACCGATTGTCCCGGATTCATGAATTCGGCCTTGCCCAGGATCTCGCAGCCGGTCGCGTCCGAAGCCTTGTTGAGCCGGATCAAGGGTGTGTTGCCGATCGCTTCGATCACATTACGAGGCATGAGGATTCCTTTATGCGTGCGGCGAGACCCTAGAAACCGGAAGCCTCGGTTTCAAGGCAAGATTTTGCCTGGTCCAGTCGCATTCCGGACGCTGCAATCCTCGCGATCATTTCAGCGATGCGCTCAAAAGCGCTCTTTTCATCCTATTTCTTCGCCGCTAGAGCACTACAGCTTTGCGCGTCCGACCGGACGCGCAAAGCTGTAGGATTTTAATCTGGCGCATGATTCCTTTCCGAAAACCGGTACCGGTTTTCGGGGTCATGCGCCGAGCCAGACAATTCGCAGGACTTTCAATGGCACTCTACCGGGCAAACCCGAAAGACGGTGTCGCCTGGATCACGGGCGGCAGCAGCGGTCTCGGTCGTGCGCTGGCCAAAGATCTCGCAAGGCAGGGCTATGCCATCGCGGTGACGGCGCTACCGAGCGATCCGGTCGACACGCTGCTGGTCGAGACGGCGCAGATGAGCGGCCATGTGAAATCCTTTCCCTGCGATGTGACCGACGAAGAAGGGATGGCACGGACGGCCGCCGCGATCGAGAACGAGATGGGGCCGATCGTGCTTGCCGTCTTCAACGCCGGCAACTACATCGCCACCCCCGGCGAGCACCTCGTGGTGCGCGATTTCCATCGCTCCTTCGCCGTCAATTATTTCGGCATCGTCAACGGCCTGGTGCCCGTGGTCGACTACATGCGCGCGCGGGGGCGCGGGCATGTCGCCCTTGTCGGATCGGTCACCGCCTATTCCGGCTGGCCGACCACGGCGGCCTATGGCGGCACCAAGGCGGCGATCAACATCCTGGCGGAGTCGTTGAAATACGACTTCGACAAGATGAACATCCGCATTCAGGTGATCAATCCGGGCTTCGTCGACACGCCGCTGACGGAAAAGAACACGCTGCCGATGCCAAGCCTGATGCCTGTGCAACGCGCGTCGCGCCGCATGGTGCGCGGCATCAGAAAAGGCGGCTTCGAAGTCACCTTCCCCTACCACATAAGCTGGCCCTTGAAGCTGCTTGGTCTGTTGCCGCGCCCGATCGGCCGCCTGGTCATCAGCCTGACGACCAGCTGGAAGGCACGGCCGCTGTTTTTCGATCGCAAGATACCGGGCGAGACGGGCCGATCATCGGACAAGGCGAAATAAGCTGGCGAAACCGCGATTGCCTGCCGGCGGATGCGGCCATAGGTTGAGGATTGTTGCTTGGAGTCGGCGATGGGGCGACGGATCGTGCTTGCGGTACTGGGTCTCGCCCTCCTTCTGGTCGCCGGTTTCGTTCTCGGGCCACGTGTTGCCGTCGACACGACGATCCGCTTCGATCCTTCGGTGATCGGCGACGATCCGCAGGCCTATCTGGCGCGCGAAGAAGCCGCCGTGCCCAATATCCGCGATGGGCTGGATAAGGAAATCATCTGGGCGAACCCGGTGATTCACGACAAGACGAAGTTTTCGATCGTCTATATCCATGGCTTCTCAGCCTCGAAGGGCGAGGTTCGTCCGCTGCCCGACGATGTCGCGGATGAACTCGGCGCCAACCTCTTCTACACGCGCCTGACCGGCCACGGGCAGGATGGCGCCGCCATGGCCGAAGGCAGCGTCAATGCCTGGATCAACGATTATGAGGAGGCGCTCGCCATTGGCCGCGCGATCGGCGATAAGGTGATTGTGATTGCCACCTCGACCGGCGCCTCGCTGGCAACTTGGGCCGCAACACAGCCGGGCGCCTCCGACGGCGTCGCGGCGATCGCGTTCATCTCGCCGAATTTCGGCGTCAAGGCGTCCGGCGCCGAGATCCTGACCATGCCCTGGGGCAGAGAGATCGCCGAGCTCGTCGGCGGCAGGGAACGCAGCTTTCCGCCGCGCAACGCGCTGCACGAAAAATTCTGGACCACCAGATATCCGATGTCGGCAACGCTGCCGATGGCGGCGCTCACTGAGCTCGCCTATGGCGCGCCGGTCGAGAAGGCGACCATCCCTGCCCTGTTCATCTTCTCGGATGCCGACAAGGTGGTGCGACCGGACCGCACGCGCGAGATCGCCGGCCGCTGGGGCGGCCCGCACGAGCTGGTTCCTGTCGACGACACCGGCGACCCGGACAACCACGTCATCGCCGGCGATGTGCTGTCGCCGCAGACCACGGGTTTTCTCACTGAGCGTATCGTGGTGTGGGTGAAGGCGCTGATGCAGCAGCAATCAAGCCAGTGAAATGAAAAGCGGCCGGAGCGTCACTCCGGCCGGTCTCTATTTCCGACAAAGCCTTGGCGATGAATTCAAGCCGCCCGGTTCGCCGGCCGCTTGCCGCCGAAGCGGCGCTTGTTGTTGCCCTTGAAGCGCTTGAAGCCGTCAGGCTTACGCTCGCCATTCGGCTTCGCGCCGGCCGGACGCTCGCCTTGCGGCGCGAATTGGCGCTCGCCATTGGGGTTGCCGCCGAAGCGTTTCTTGCCGTTGTTGCCATTGCCGGGACGACGCCCGTCACGACGGCCGCCATGATGCTCGCGGTCGTTGGCCGGTTCGAAATGGCGCTGGGTCTTCTCCTTCGGATCGCGCTGCGGATCAGGGCTTCCGAGATGATCGGCGATCACCGGAAGCTTCATGCGGATGATACGCTCCACCTGCCGCAGCTTGCCGTTCTCCGATGGATCGCAAAGCGTGATCGCTATGCCGTCCCTACCGTTGCGGCCGGTGCGGCCGATGCGGTGGACATAGCTCTCCGCCTCGTCCGGCAGGTCGAAGTTCACGACATGGCTGATGCCGGGCACGTCGATGCCGCGCGCGGCGATGTCGGTCGCGACCAGGATGCGCACCGAGCCGTCGCGGAAATCGTTGAGCGCTTTCTGGCGCGCGTTCTGCGACTTGTTGCCATGGATGACGGCGGCGTTGAAACCGTCGCGGGCAAGATCCTTGGTGACGCGGTCGGCGCCGTGCTTGGTGCGCGAGAACACGATCACCGAGCGCATCGCCTCGTCGGAAAGCATCTTCGACAGCACCTGGCGCTTTTGCTTGGTGCGGGCCAGCACCACGCTCTGCACGATCTCGGCCGCGGTCGTGCTCTGCGGCGCGACTTCGATACGAACCGGGTCCTTCAGCAGGCCCTTGGCGAGGTCGGCGATCTCGTTGGGCAGCGTCGCAGAGAACAGCGCCGTCTGGCGGTCGGGCGCGGTCGCCTTGGCGATGCGCTTGACGTCGTTGATGAAGCCCATGTCGAGCATGCGGTCGCCCTCGTCCAGCACCAGCCATTTGGTGTCGGCAAGAATGAGGTCGCCCTCGCGCACGAGGTCGGTCAGCCGGCCGGGCGTGGCGATCAGCACATCGACGCCGGGCGCGATCTTCTTCACCTGGCTGAAGCGCGAGACGCCGCCAAGCACGAGCGCGGTCGAGATGTGCGCGCCCTTGGCGAGCAGCTTGATGGTGTCCTCGATCTGCACGGCGAGCTCGCGCGTCGGCGCCAGAATCAGCGCGCGCGCCGTCTTCGGGCGGCGCTTGGTGCCGAGGCCGATGATCTTCGACAGGATCGGCAGCGCAAAGGCAGCCGTCTTGCCCGAACCGGTCTGGGCGATGCCGAATATGTCGCGGCCCTCGAGCTGCGGCGGGATCGCCTGCACCTGGATCGGCTTCGGATCGGTGAAGCCGGCGGCATTGGCGGCCTTGAGCAGCGCGCCGGCGATTCCAAGGGTAGCGAAACCGTTCTGTTGCGCCGTGTTTTCGTTGGTCAAAATAGTCTTCTTTCACGCGGCTCCGGGCCGCAAACAGCAATGGCGGCAGGGCGCAACCTGCCGTCGAAAATTGTCAGGAAACGACAAGGCGGCGGACGGAAGCGTCCGCGCGGCTGCGCTGTCGTGCCCGCGAGCTTCATGCTCCGGGGCTCTTTCGCCACCTTGCCGATCAACCGGAAAGAGGGAAAACAGACGCAACCAGTCTCATTCGTGGAGAAAGCCGGACAGAACCGGCCCAAGCGCCTATGCCGCCGCATATGGCCGAGTCCGGCCTAAAATGCAAGAGGTGATGTTGCAGTGCAGCAAATCCGCGGTCGAAACGCGCCGCTTGCGCTTGGCTGCCCTCGCCATTACCACAAATCACCTTTCCTTTTTGGGGGCAGCGATGAAGGACGTGCTGAAGGAACTCGAGCGCCGCCGCGAGATCGCCCGTATGGGCGGCGGCAAGGAACGGATCGAGGCCCAGCACAAGAAAGGCAAGCTCACCGCACGCGAGCGCATCGAGGTGTTCCTCGACGAGGGTTCTTTCGAGGAGTTCGACATGTATGTCGAGCACCGCTCCACCGATTTCGGCATGGAGAAGACCAAGATCGCGGGCGACGGCGTCGTCACCGGTTGGGGCACGGTCAATGGACGCCCCGTCTATCTGTTCGCCAAGGATTTCACCGTCTTCGGCGGCTCGCTGTCGGAGGCGCATGCGGAGAAAGTGGTCAAGGTCCAGGAGATGGCGCTGCGCAACCGCGCGCCGATCATCGGCCTCTACGATGCCGGCGGCGCCCGCATCCAGGAGGGGGTGGCCGCGCTCGGCGGCTATGCCGAGATTTTCCAGCGCAATGTGCTCGCCTCCGGCGTCATCCCGCAGATTTCGCTGATCATGGGTCCCTGCGCCGGCGGCGACGTCTATTCGCCCGCCATGACCGACTTCATCTTCATGGTGCGCGACACCTCCTACATGTTCGTCACCGGGCCGGATGTGGTGAAGACGGTGACCAACGAGACGGTGACCGCCGAGAGCCTGGGCGGCGCCACGGTGCACACGAACAGATCCTCCATCGCCGACGGCGCTTATGACAACGATGTCGAAGCGCTTCTGCAGATGCGCCGGCTGATCGATCTTTTGCCGGCCTCCAATACCGCCGAGATACCCGAGGTCGAATGCTACCAGTCGGTGACGGATCACGACCTGTCGCTCGACCGGCTGATCCCCGACAACGCCAACAAGCCTTACGACATCAAGGAACTGATCCTGAAAGTCGCCGACGAAGGCGACTTCTTCGAGATCCAGGCGAGTTTTGCCAAGAACATCGTCACCGGCTTCGGTCGCGTTGATGGTCGGACCGTCGGCTTCGTCGCCAACCAGCCGATGGTGCTGGCGGGCGTGCTCGATTCCGACGCCAGCCGCAAGGCGGCGCGCTTCGTGCGCTTCTGCGACTGTTTCTCGATCCCGATCGTCACCTTCGTCGACGTTCCGGGCTTCCTGCCCGGCACCGCGCAGGAATATGGCGGGCTGATCAAGCATGGCGCCAAGCTGCTCTTCGCGTATGCCGAGGCAACCGTGCCGAAGATCACCGTGATCACCCGCAAGGCCTATGGCGGTGCTTATGACGTGATGGCGTCAAAGCACCTGCGCGGCGACATGAACTATGCCTGGCCGACGGCGCAGATCGCGGTGATGGGCGCAAGGGGCGCGGTCGAGATCATCTACCGCAAGGACATCGGCAATGCGGAAAAGATCGCAGCCCACACAAAGGCTTACGAGGATCGCTTCCTGTCGCCCTTCGTCGCGGCCGAGCGTGGCTATGTCGATGAGGTGATCATGCCGCACTCGACGCGCCGCCGTATCGCGCGGGGGCTGCGCATGCTGCGCAACAAGGACATGCAGAACCCCTGGAAGAAGCACGACAACATTCCGCTGTGAGGCGTTCCGTCCAAGTCTCGCATCAAGTCGGCCAGCACTTCCATCAGAGATCTGTGCTTTCCAAATCATCGCCGCTTTGGAAGGTTGACAATTAGCATCTCCTGACGCCATTGATGCAGGAATGCTAATAACCTTGGCAACGAAGGGCGTTATTCCGTGCAAAGGCTATGGCGGGATAGAACGTCAGGTCGACTGGTTGGCCACTGAACTGGCCAGGCAGGGGCACCATGTCGTTCTCGTCGCCGGACCGGGATCTTCGCATCCACTGTGCGAAGTTAGGCATGCGGTGAGCGACGCCGAATGCCGCGCCGCGATCCCGCCGCACACCCAGATTGTTCACCTTCACGCGTGGAAGGTCGAAGTTCCCTTCCCGACCCTCAACACCGAGCGCGGCCATTTGCCGGACTATCCGCGGCCGCAACCGAACTGGAGCTTCATCAGCGCCCGGCACGCCCAGCTGCACGGCCGCAAGACCTTCGTCTACAACGGATTTCCGGTTGACGACTATCGGCCCGCCAAATCGAGGAACGACCATCTCCTCTTCATGGCGGCCATCGCACGTGCCGGAAAGGGCCTGAGCCGGGCAGTCGACCTTGCCAGGAAATTCGACTTCCCCCTCGATATCGCCGGCGGCTCGCGGTGGAAGCTGCTGGGCCGAAGCCAAACCCGCCGCGAGGGCGTCTTTTTCAAAAGTCTTCCTCGCCGCTATCGCTTCAACGGCGTCGTTGACGGCGAGGACAAGCTGCGCCTTCTCGGCGCATCGAAGGCCTTCCTCAATCCGATCGCCTGGGAAGAGCCCTTCGGCAATGCGCCGGTCGAGGCCATGCTGTGCGGCACGCCCGTTTTGACCACCCGGCGCGGCGCCTTGCCGGAAACGGTGGACGCGGACACCGGTCGGTTCTTCGAGAGCGACGAGGAGTTCGCCTGCGGTCTTGCCGAGATCGCGGACCTGTGTGCTCACAAATGCCGCGAATCGGCCGCCGACAGATTCCCGATCGCGAAAGCCGCGAAGGCCTATCTGGAACTCTACGCTCGCATCCTTGATGGCGAAGCGCTTCCGTGACAAGGAACCGGCGTGCCGGCCGTCCGCTGCGGCTGTGTCGGATCGAAAAGGTATCGCGCATTGCGCCCCATTCTCGTCTTCTGCTTGCCGGCAATCGGCGACTTCATCCGCTGCCACTCGGCAATCCAAATCATAGCAGCGAGGTTTCCCGGGCACCCGATCGATGTCGTCACCTCGCCGATCGCCGCGCCGCTAGCGCGATTGATGCCGCATGTCCGGAAAGCTTGGATAGTCGAAAGGCACTGGAGTCCCGGCCTCAGGGAACGGGCGCGCCTGGCGCGTGAACTCCGTCACGAGAACTATCAGACGGCCTATCTGCTCACCAGCAGCACCAAGGCGGCCCTGGTGCCATGGCTGGCGGGCATTCCCGAGCGCATCGGCTATCCGCGCGAGCTCCAGTTCGGCATCGTCAACCGGCTGCCGGCCGGATGGCTGCGAGCTATGGTGGCCTTCGGACCGCGCAAGACCAGGTTGTTCGAGCAGGTCTGCGCCGTCGCCATGTTGGGTGAACAGCCCGGCGGCGATATGCAGTTGCCCCAACCGCGAATGGTGGTTCCACCCGAGGATCTCTCAGCTTGGCGCGTCCGGCATGGGATCGACGCGGCAAGACCGGCACTGGCGCTTTACACTTCGGAATTCAGCAACTTCCGTTCATGGCCGGCGGAGCGTTTCATATCGATCGCCAAGGATCACGCCAGGCGCGGCTGGTCGGTCTGGATCGTCGGCGGCCCTCGCGAGCGCGAGGCCGCGGCCCGAATCAGAGCAGCGCTTCCGGAGGCAGTGGATTTCACATCGACTCCCGACATCGCCGACGCCATGTGCCAGATCGCCGCCTCGACCGTCTTTCTCGGCGTCGATGGCGGAATCTGCCATGCGGCAGCGGCTTTGAGGGGACCGTGCGTGCTCATCTTCGGATCAAACCGGTCTTATGAAACCGCGCCCGTGAACGACCACGTCCGGTTTCTAGAGCCGCCGGTATCGACGCCGAGTTGGGTCCGGGATACGCGCGGTGTCAGTGAGGAACGGGTGCTTGCGGCCCTGGCGGACGCTGTGGCGCACACTCCCCGCCTGCAAGGCGCCTGACCGGTCTACTTCTCTTCCGGCGCGCCAAAGCCCGCCCCCATGGTCGCGCGCTCGGCACTCGCCCAAGGCGTCGCATGGTTGTCGATGCGCATCTGGAACAGAAAGTAGGTCGGCGAGCAGAAGCCGATGCCCTTGACCTTGGCCGCGCCCGGCGTGTCGGACGGCAGCGACTGGCACATATAGTCCTCGCGGCAGAAATGCTCGGCCGAGCAGGCCGGGCGGTTGCCGCGATTGACGGCGCCGCCGAAACACTGGTCGAAATTGTTGGTCGCCACGCAGATGTCGAACTTCTTGCCGCCGACCAGGCCGCAGATTTCGCTCGGCATCGGCCTGCCGGCCTTGAAGGCGGAGAAGGCCAGATCCTTAGCGTCGCAGCCGCGATAGGCGAAGCCGCCTGGAACACCGATCTTGGGTGGACGGCAGGTATAGGCGGTGCGCGAAATCGCCGGCGCAAAGGCCGCGAACTGGCCGGTGATCTTGTAGCGGTCGTTGAAGGGCTGCGCGGCGTTGCTGGCAATGGTGCCGGTCAGGCAGGGATGGCCGGAAAACATCGCGGGACTGTCCTTGGGCAGCAGGCATTGCGCGAGTTTTGTTCGCACTCCTGACGCAGTCGCGATCGGCGTGCAAATCGTGCCGCTTCCGCATTGCCAACTGTTGCCAAAGCGAGCGGCGTCTTCCGGCACCAGGCATGGCATCGCGGTTTCTGCCGGCGCATAGGCGACCTCGCCGGTGTCTTTCCAGACCGCCGGCGGCGCGAAGGACAGCGGGCGAAATCGGTTGGGCTCCTTGCCCTCGGCCGTTGCCTGGAGCCACGCTTCGCGGCGCGGGATCTCGGCATGGAGATGCGGCGAGATGCCGACCTCGATGCGGTTGAGCGGCGAGGTCGTGCCGTCGTCGAGCCCGATGAAATGGAAACCAGCGGTCGAGCCCGCCTGATGGCAGCCCTGGCAGGCGCCGTTGTCGAGCCGTTCGACCAAGGCTTCCGGCGTGCGCGCCAGTGAAAACTTCGAATAGTCGAGGTCGGCAAACTCTTCCGGGTCGATGAGCGGCGTGAACGAATGGTTGGCCTGCCTGGCGCTGCCGAAGGTCGACCACGAGATGACTTTCTTCGCCAGGAATTCATCCGGGATTTCGTAGACGCCGAGATCGACCGCCGCAGCATTGGCGCGGACATAGTCGGCAAGTTTTGCTTTCAACTGTGCGTCTTCCGCAATGCGTGCGGTGTCGGGCGTGTTTTCCAGCGGCTTCGCGCTGACGGCTGCCCCGTCGATGCTGAAGATCCGCATGAGATAGGCGGCCTGCCCGCCGAACTCGGTCTCCTGGCCGGAAGGAAAGCGCACCACCTCGGCGTTGAGTTCGAGCTGCTTGAAGGAGAGGCTCGGTTTTTCCAGCGGTCCGCCGGTCAGCCAGCCGGCATCGACCGCCTCGTCGAGCTGGGGCGTCCACCGTCCGGCAGCACCGGTACAGCCGCCGTCGGCGTCCGCAGCGACGCGGTAGACGGCATTGAAGTTGAACGGCAGCCGCGAGGCCAAAACCTTGCCGCTCTTCTTGAAACTATAGGCAAGGCGGTAGACGAAACGCACCTCGCCGCAGCCAGGCTCCTTGCCGAGTTCCGCGAAGTCGCGCCGGTCGAGCCGGTTGACGACGCCGACGAGGCGGAAGCGCGCGGCGTTGGTCTTCAGCCAGCGCATGTCGATGATGCGGCCGACATTGCGGTCGGTGACTTCATAGAGCGGCCGGCCGCCGGCCTTCACGTCGGCGCGGAGTCCCGCGACGTCGGCGGACACGATGTCGATGATGGCGTGGTAAGCCGGCGCCGCGTCGTAGAGCGTTTTCAGGTCGTCCTTGCCGCCGGCACCGAAGATGCCGGCGAAGCCGAAGCCCTTGGCATCGAGCGCGGCGAGCACGTGCGGATCGTCCACGATCGTGACTGTACGACTGGCGGCATGAACCGCCCGCGCGCCAAAGACAGTAATGGCGGCGACCGCGACGAGGATCGACAGCCGCGTCATCGGGCGGCCATCCCGCTTTCCACCAACTCGCGCAGCACAGGCACCATGGCCAAAGGCAAATCTTCAGCGATCAGTCCGGGTCCGAACCGGCTGCCGGCTTCGGCATGAACCCAGACGGCAGCGCAGGCCGCTTCGAACGCCGGCATACCCTGAGCCAGCAGCCCGGCGATGATCCCTGCCAACACATCGCCGGAGCCCGCGGTGGCGAGCCATGGCGCGCCGTTGCTGTTGATGGCAGCGCGGCCATCCGGCGCGGCGATCACCGTATCGGCCCCCTTGTAGATGACGGTGGCATTGGCCCGTGCCGCCGCCGCTCGCGCCTTGGCGAGTTTCGAAAGCGCCTTGTCGTCCGCGATGTCAGGGAACAGCCGGCCGAGTTCACCCTCATGCGGCGTCATCACCAGCGCCGGCGCGCCGGATCCGCGGGCCGCCTGGAACAGTGTCTCAGGCTCGTCGCGAAACGAGGTGATGCCGTCGGCGTCGAGCACCAGCCCTTCAACGCCGGTGTCCCACGCTTGCCCGGCGCCGAGCAGCGCAAGGGCAAAATCGCGCGCCTTTTCGCCGACGCCAAACCCCGGGCCGAGCACAAAGGACGAAGGGCGGCGATCGGTGAGGAAAGCGCCGAGATCGGCAGCCGCATCGGCCTTGCGCAGCATGATCGAGGTCAGATGGGCGGCGTTCACCTGCATGGCGTTCGCCGGCGACAGAACTGTAACCGCCCCTGCCCCGCTTCTTGCGGCCGCCAGCGCCGACAAGCGCGCGGCACCTGTCGCGGAAGGTCCGCCGGAAAAGACGCTCGCATGGCCCCGCCTGTATTTGTGCGCATCGACAGCCGGGACCGGAAAGGTGGCCAGCCAGAGTGCCGGCCCGTTCTCGAAGGTTCGCGGCGCGATCCGGGCGATGACTTCGTCACCGATGCCGATGTCTGCAAGCACGATCTCGCCGCATTGCTCGCGGCCAGGCAAAAGCAGATGTCCGGGCTTTTTTCGCGCGAAGGTCACGGTCGTGGCCGCGCGGAACGCGCTGCCGAGGATATCGCCGCTTTCGCCGGAAACGCCGGAAGGCAGGTCTACAGCGACGACCGGCAAGCCGAGATTCGTCACGACCTGCACCGCCCTGGCGGCGTCGCCCGAAAGCGGCTTTGAGAGCCCTGCGCCGTACAGCGCGTCGACCACGAGCGTGCCGGGCTCGGCGGCGAAGGCGGACAGCGGTCGACGCTCGAGCGGGCAGTCGGCCGCGGCAAGCGCGGCGTCGCCGCCTGCCCGCGGCTCGCCTGACACCCACATCGCGACGTCGACGCCGCTCTCTTGGAGCAGCCGCGCCACGACATAACCGTCGCCGCCATTGTTGCCGGGGCCACACAGCACGTGCACCCGTGTCGCCGCCGGATAGCGTGCCAGGACCTCGGCCGCGACCGCCGCGCCGGCTCGGCGCATCAACCCGTAGCCGTCGAGCGGACCTTCCGCGATCGCCAGTCGGTCAGCCTTGGCCATTTCGGCCGGTGAAAGAAGTTCATTGTGCATGGGATTGCCGATCTCCATCCGATCAAGCATTGTCCGATTTGCGGTTCGAAGCAAACAGCAGCGGCCGAATGCCAGTCCAAAGCGGCGGCGCCTGGAGGGGAATCTGCCTGCAAATTGCGCTATATGCCCAAATTTTGCGCAGACGGATGGAGGAGCGATGTATAGGCTTTGGGCGTCGATGACGCATCCAATGCAGCCGATGACGCGAATTTGCATCCGGGTGCTGCATGGCATCTGAATCGCCCGATACCGTCTCCAACAACCTGGAATTGGCACGCTTCGTGCTTGATGGAGGCGCAAGCGGGGCGCACAACCCGTCTCTTTGGCAGTGGAGGCCACTTTCTACATGAAAAAAATCGAAGCGATCATCAAGCCATTCAAGCTGGACGAAGTGAAGGAAGCGCTTCAGGAGGCCGGACTGCAGGGCATCACCGTTACCGAGGCCAAAGGCTTTGGCCGGCAGAAGGGCCACACCGAACTCTATCGGGGTGCCGAATATGTCGTCGACTTCCTGCCCAAGGTGAAGATCGAGGTGGTGCTCGGCGACGATGCCGTCGAAGGCGCCATCGAAGCCATCCGCAAGGCGGCGCAGACCGGCCGCATCGGCGACGGCAAGATCTTCGTCTCCAACATCGAGGAAGTCGTCCGCATCCGCACCGGCGAGACCGGCATGGACGCCGTCTGACGCCATCCATCTTTCTGAACCGTCATCATCAAAAAACGTCATCACACAGGGATACATGACATGACGACAGCCAAAGACATCATGAAGCAGATCAAGGACAACGACGTGAAGTTCGTCGACCTGCGCTTCACCGATCCGCGGGGCAAGCTGCAGCATGTGACGATGGATGTCGTCGAAGTCGAGGAAGACATGTTCGCCGACGGCGTGATGTTCGACGGCTCCTCGATCGCCGGCTGGAAGGCGATCAACGAGTCCGACATGGTGCTGATGCCGGACACGGATACCGTCCACATGGATCCGTTCTTTGCCCAGTCGACCATGGTCATCCTGTGCGACATCCTCGATCCGGTATCCGGCGAGGCCTATAACCGCGACCCGCGCGGCACCGCCAAGAAGGCCGAGGCCTACATGAAGTCGGAAGGCATCGGCGACACCGTCTATGTCGGCCCGGAAGCCGAGTTCTTCGTGTTCGACGACGTCAAGTACAAGGTCGATCCCTACAACACCGGTTTCCGCCTCGACTCGACCGAGCTGCCGTCCAACGACGACACCGACTACGAGACGGGCAATCTCGGCCACCGTCCGCGCATCAAGGGCGGCTATTTCCCTGTGCCGCCGGTCGATTCCTGCCAGGACATGCGCTCCGAGATGCTGACCGTGCTTGCCGAGATGGGCGTGCGCGTCGAGAAGCATCACCACGAGGTCGCCGCCGCCCAGCACGAGCTCGGCATCAAGTTCGACACGCTGGTGCGAAACGCCGACAAGATGCTGATCTACAAGTATGTCGTGCACCAGGTCGCCAATGCCTATGGCAAGACGGCCACCTTCATGCCGAAGCCGGTGTTCGGCGACAACGGCTCGGGCATGCACGTCCACCAGTCGATCTGGAAGGGCGGCAAGCCGACCTTCGCCGGCAACGAATATGCCGGCCTGTCGGAGACCTGCCTGTTCTATATCGGCGGCATCATCAAGCACGCCAAGGCGATCAACGCCTTCACCAACCCGCTGACCAACTCCTACAAGCGTCTGGTGCCGGGTTACGAAGCGCCGGTGCTGCTCGCCTATTCGGCGCGCAACCGCTCGGCCTCCTGCCGCATTCCGTTCGGCTCGTCGCCGAAGTCGAAGCGCGTCGAGGTCCGCTTCCCCGATCCGGGCGCGAACCCCTATCTCGGCTTCGCCGCCATGCTGATGGCGGGCCTCGACGGCATCAAGAACAAGATTCATCCCGGGCAGCCGATGGACAAGGATCTCTACGACCTGCCGCCGAAGGAATTGAAGAAGATCCCGACCGTCTGCGGCTCGCTGCGCGAAGCGCTGCAGAGCCTCGACAAGGACCGCGGCTTCCTGAAGGCCGGCGGCGTCTTCGACGACGACCAGATCGACTCTTACATCGAGCTGAAAATGGCCGAGGTCATGCGCTTCGAAATGACCCCGCACCCGGTCGAGTACGACATGTACTATTCGGTCTAAAACTTTGATCGAATAGAAAATTCAGCCCTTGGAAGGGAAAGCTTCCAAGGGCTTTCATTTGCTCTATTTCGCCGCCCCATGGCGGCAACCGCACTCCTGGCATGCCGCACGAGATCGTAGAGCGGTTCACCGTTTCACGGAAACGCCGAACCGCTCTCTCTTTTGTGTTTTTACGCAATTCCGGACGGAAAACCGTTACACACTTTTCCTGGAATTGCTCTGGTGGCGTCATCGCCGACTGACCGCTGCGCGGCGGAACTCTCACCGATCCCCACGCAAAAAGCCCCGGCGTTTTTCCCACCGGGGCTTTTTTTGTCATTCACGTCACGCCGCGGACCTGCAGCCCGTGCCGATAAGAGGATCAGGCGGCCGCCGAGACCTTCGCGTCGGTCGGGACCTGCGAGATCGTCTTCAGGACCTGCGAGGCGATCTGGTAGGGGTCGCCCTGCGAGTTCGGGCGACGATCTTCCAGATAGCCCTTGTAGTCGTTCTTGACGAAGGAGTGCGGCACGCGGATCGAGGCGCCGCGGTCGGCGACGCCGTAGGAGAACTTATTCCACGGCGCGGTCTCGTGCTTGCCGGTCAGGCGCTTGTCGTTGTCCGGGCCGTAGACGGCGATGTGGTCCATCAGGTTCTTATCGAACTGGGCCATCAGCGCCTCGAAATAGGCCTTGCCGCCGACTTCACGCATATAGGTGGTGGAGAAGTTGCAGTGCATGCCCGAGCCGTTCCAGTCGGTGTCGCCGAGCGGCTTGCAGTGGAACTCGATGTCGATGCCGTACTGCTCGGTCAAGCGCAGAAGCAGGTAGCGCGCCATCCACATCTGGTCGGCGGCCTTCTTGGAGCCCTTGCCGAAGATCTGGAATTCCCACTGGCCCTTCGCCACTTCGGCGTTGATGCCTTCATGGTTGATGCCGGCGGCCAGGCAGAGGTCGAGATGCTCCTCGACGATCTTGCGGGCGACATCGCCGACATTCTTGTAGCCGACGCCGGTGTAGTACGGGCCCTGCGGTGCCGGATAGCCGCTCTCGGGGAAGCCGAGCGGACGGCCGTCCTTGTAGAAGAAATACTCCTGCTCGAAGCCGAACCAGGCGCCTTCGTCATCGAGGATGGTGGCGCGCTTGTTGGAGACATGCGGCGTCACGCCGTCGGGCATCATGACTTCGCACATGACCAGCACGCCATTGGTGCGGGCTGGATCTGGATAGACGGCGACGGGCTTGAGCACGCAGTCGGAGCTGTGGCCCTCGGCCTGGTTCGTTGAGGAGCCGTCGAAGCCCCACAGCGGCAGCTGCTCGAGCGTCGGGAACTCGGCAAACTCCTTGATCTGGGTCTTGCCGCGCAGGCTGGGGGTCGGGACGTATCCGTCGAGCCAGATATACTCGAGCTTGTATTTGGTCATTCCAGTGCCTCTCGTTGCTTGGACGCCGCAAGGCGGCATCAATGCATGGCCGTGCTGGCCGGCCTGCCGGTCGTTAAAATGCAATTCGTGTGCCACTCTCCCCGCGCCGGGTGCGGCAAAATGGTCGTCGCAAAGCGCTGAATTTGCTGAGCCGCCTCAGCAATGCGCGGTAATCGTCCAGGCGTGAGATATGCATAAATAATGGGCAAATACTGATCTTTTTGTGAGCATATTGCCTAAATGAATCGCAGAACCTATCTTGGGGAAAGATTGAATCGACAAGCTCCTGAAAAAGAAAGGAGGCCGCCAATGGAAGTCACCACGTCCCGTCCGTCGGCAAAGATTCTGATGTTCCCGCTTGCAGGCCGGGCGACTGCCTCAAATTTAGGCGCAAAGGCCAAATTCGCGGCAGAGCTTGCCTCGCTGCGCAATACGCACGCCGATTTCGACGGCTGGTACCATGAGGCGGCGATCGAGGAAGAGAACCAGCGCAAGAGCTGACTTCCTCCTGCAACGCTTTTCGCATGAAAAAGCCCGGCGCGAGCTCGCGCCGGGCTTTTCCTTTGCAGAGGATCGATCGCCTATTGCTTGGCGTGCAGGTCGGTGCCGAGCGTGTCCCTGACAAAGATCATGCCGATGATCAGCGACATCGCGGAGATCAGCACCGGATACCAGAGACCGTAATAGATGTCGCCCTTATAGGCGCTCAGCGCGAACACCGTCGCCGGCAGCAGGCCGCCGAACCAGCCATTGCCGATATGGTAGGGCAGCGACATGCCGGTGTAGCGGATGCGGGTCGGGAACATCTCGACCAGGATCGCGGCGATCGGTCCGTAGACCATGGTCACGAACACCACCAGGATGAACAGGATGCCGATGGTCACCGGCCAGTTAATGGCCGCCGGATCGGCCACCATGGCGAAGGGACCGCCGCCGGGGATGTTGTAGACGGCGATCTCGGGTGCGCCCGCGGCTTCCTCGGTGGTGAGCAGTTTGTCCTTGACCGCCTGCTCGGTCGGAACCGCTGCCTTCTCGCCGCCGCGGATCGCAGCCGCATCGAGCTTCAACTCCGGATTGGCCGCGACGAAGGCGTCGAGCTTCTGATCCGGCACCTTGATCGCGCCGCGCTTCAGCGGATAGCCGCCGTCCTGCAGCGACATGTTCACCGCCTTCTGGAAGGCGGCCTCCTTGGCCTTGGCCTGATCCCCTGCGGCGACGGCGTCGTAGGACGGCACCGTCTCGTTGCCGATCTTGACCGTGGCTGCGGCGCCAGGTGCTGCCGTCGATACGACGTCGTAAGGCACCGAGTTCTTGGTCAGAAACGAGGTCGCGATATCGCAGGATGTCGTGAACTTCGCCGTGCCGACCGGGTTGAACTGGAACCGGCAGTCGCCGGGCGCTGCCGTCACCGTCGCACGCGTGTTCTGCTGAGCGGTGGCCAAGGCCGGGTTGGCAGCCCAGGTCAGCGCCTTGAACAGCGGGAAGGTGCAGACGATGCCGAGCGCCAGGCCGGCCATGATGATCGGCTTGCGGCCGATCTTGTCGGACAGCCAACCGAACACGACAAAGAAGATCGAGCCGACAGCCAGCGCGATCGCGATCATGACGTTGACCGACCACGCGTCGACCTTCAGCACATTCTGCAGGAAGAACAACGCATAGAATTGGCCATTGTACCAGATGACGGCCTGGCCGGCGGTGAGGCCGAGCAGCGCGAGCAGCGCGATCTTGGCGTTCTTCCACTGCCCGAAAGCTTCGGACAACGGCGCCTTGGAGCCCTTGCCCTCGTCCTTCATGCGCTGGAAGGTCGGCGACTCCGAGAGCGACAGCCGGATCCAGATCGAGATGGCAAGCAGCAGGAAAGAGACGATGAAGGGAATGCGCCAGCCCCAGTCGGCGTAGGTTTCTTTGCTGAGCGAACTCTGGACGAGCAGGATGACGATCAGCGACAGGAACAGGCCGAGCGTCGCCGTGGTCTGTATCCAGGAGGTGTAGTAGCCGCGGCGATCGTCGGGCGCGTGCTCGGCGACATAGGTCGCCGCACCGCCATATTCGCCGCCGAGCGCCAGGCCCTGCAGCATGCGCAGCCCGATCAGGATCACGGGTGCCGCGATGCCCAAGCTCGCGTAGCCGGGCAGCAGGCCGACCAGGAAGGTCGACAGACCCATGATCGTCATGGTGACGAGAAAGGTGTATTTGCGGCCGACAAGGTCGCCGATGCGGCCAAACACCAGCGCGCCGAACGGGCGGACGAGGAAGCCGGCGGCAAAGGCCAGCAGCGCGAAGATGTTGCGCGTCGCCTCGGGGATGGTCGGGCTGAAGAAGGTCGCGCCGATGAAAGCGGCCAGCGAACCGTAGAGATAGAAATCGTACCATTCGAAAACGGTGCCGAGCGAAGAGGCGAAGATGACCTTCTTTTCCTCCCGCGTCATGCCGCGGCTTGTTCTGCCGGCGGTCGAAGCCATTACCATTGATATATCCTCCCGTGGATCCCGTCTGTCCTCGATGGCTGCGCGCCACCGTCCGCAATTCCTGCGAACGCGGACTCGAAAAACGCAACCAACGAAGGAAAAAATGGCAGAAAGCGCAGGCGAAAGGCACCGCGACGATGGGATTATGACTTTCGTATTAGGTGCAGCGCGAAAGCGGAGCAGAGCGCTTGGAGTGGCTCAGCTCCGGTGGATCGCTGATCCAGTCCAGGTTTTGCTTTACGCAATTCCAGACGGAAAACCGCTGCACACTTTTCCTGGAATTGCTTCTACGCTTTCAGCGCCTCGAGCAGGTCGACCGCCGCCACCATGTCGCGTTCGCGGGCAGAGCGGCGCGCGACGGCCTCGGCATCCTGGCCCCAATGCTCGATCTGCCAGTCCTCGTCGACATGGCCGGCCGCCCATGCTTCCTCGCCGTCGATCTCACCGAAATCGACGGCTAAAGCCAGCAGCGCCGATCCAGTGAGCGAGGTCATGACATGGATCGCCGCCAGACGCAGCGGCTCGCTGCGCTGGGCAAGATGGGCGCCAAGCACGGCGATCGTCTCGCGCGGCTGCTCGACATGGATGACGCCTTCGGCAAGATTGAAGCGCGCGCCAAGGCGGCTCCTCGCCCAATCGAGGACCGGGTCCCAGAGCTTGTTTTGCCGATCGACCAGTCCTTGCGGGCCATCGGCGCGGTAGCAGAGCAGGTCCGACGAAGCGAAGCGCAGGACATCCTCCAGCACCGCTTGCGGGTCGCTGGCGACGCCGTCGATGGCGGTGTTGGCAAGCCGCATGACCGGCATGGTGACCGGATCGATGACCTCGCTCTGCGCGGAGAATTCGTCCGCCACCAGCGTTGCGGCTCTTTCCGTCGGCAGCGCCAGCAGCGCCTTTCCCGGCGTGCGGACCGGCCTGCCGTCGAGATGGACGGCAAACCCACCTTCGACCGGCACGACCGAAACCGCCTTGTAGAAGCGCTTCGGCAGCGGCGTCTTCATCTGGATCTGGGCGCGGCGCACCGGATCGGGATCGGAGAGCAGTTTTCCCGCTTCGAGGTCTTCGAGGATGTCGCGCATGTCGAACTCCTTACACTGTGGGCTGCCTGCGCGCCGGGCGATTGACGATGATCAGCCCGGCGGCGATCAGCGCCAGCGCCAGGAAAATCCTGATCGTCAGCGGCTCGCCCAACAGCACCGCGCCACACAGAACGCCGAACACCGGTGACAGGAAAGCGAAGCTCGACAAGCCTGCTGCCGGATAGCGCGTCAGCAACCAGAACCACAACACATAGGTGAAGGCGACGATATAGAAAGACTGGAACATCAAAGCCAGTGTCGGCAATGCAGCGAACGCGCGGATCGGCGGTCCGGCGAACGGCATCACCAGGGCACCGACGATGGCGGCGCCCGCCAATTGATAAAGCAAGAGCTTCTCGGCGCTGGTCCCGACCAGCTTCGACCGCTTGATGACGATGCTGGTCAACGCCCAGAGGATGCCAGAGACGAGGCTGAGCAGATCACCCGTCAGCGTCGCGTCCTTGCCGGCGACGATGCCGTCGGAGAACACGGCCAGCAGGCCGCAAAAGGCCAGCACGAGACCGCCAAGCTTGCGCGCATTGATGCGCTCGCCGAGCAGGAAGTGGCCGCCGACCAGCACCCAGAAAGGCATGGTGTTGACCAAGAGCGTGTTGCGGGCAACGGTCGTGTACTCCAGCCCGATATAGAGGAACAGGAACTCGACACCGAAGAGCACCCCGACGGCAGCGCCGACGATCAGTGTCCCGTCCGCTTCGAACAGCTTGATGCCGCGCAGCCGGCACCAGCCGAGAACGCAGAGACCGCCGAGGATCGAGCGCGCGATCGACACGAACACCGGGTCGTAGCCAGCATAGGAGACCTTGGCGGCGACATAGTTCAGCCCCCAGGACAGCGTCAGCCCGACCATCATGGCGGCTGCCGTCATGTCGACCGTATCGCGGCGGTCCAGCATATCGGTGGCGCCACTCAATTGAAGTCCTCCGCGCTCTGCTCGTCGAAGCCGAGCAGGTTCCAGCTCTGGCGCATATGCGGCGGCATCGGCGCTGTGACATCGATGACGCCCTGGTCGGGATGGGGGATGACGATGCGGCGCGCATGAAGATGCAGACGGTTCTGGATACCGCCCGGAAATTCCCAATTGGTATCGGCCTCGAAATATTTGGGGTCGCCGATGATCGGGCAGCCGATATGGGCGGCATGGACGCGAAGCTGATGAGTGCGGCCGGTATAAGGCTCCATCTCCAGCCAGGACAGCGACTGCGCCGCCTGCTCGACGATGCGGTAGTAGGACACGGCATGGTCGGCGCCCTTCTCGCCATGCTTGGCGATGCGGACGCGGTCGCCGTCCGGCGTCGCCTCCTTGACCAGCCAGGTCGAGATCTTGTCCTCGCGCTTCGGCGGCACGCCCTTGACCAAGGCCCAATAGGTCTTCTTGGTCTCGCGGGCCCTGAACGCTTCCGACAGCTTCATCGCCGCAAGGCGGGTGCGGGCAACGACCAGCACGCCGGAGGTGTCGCGATCGAGGCGGTGGACGAGGCGCGGCTTCTCGCCTTTCTGGTTGCGCCAGGCCTCCAGCATGTCGTCGACATTGCGCGTGACGCCGGAGCCGCCCTGCACGGCCAAGCCGGCCGGCTTGTTGAAGACGAAGACTTTTGGATCCTCGTGCAGCAGCATCTTGGCCAGCACATCGGCATCGCCCTGGTTGCGGATCGAGTGGCCGGTGAGCGGGGCATCGCCCTTCTTGTCGACGTCGAGCGGCGGGATGCGGACGGTCTGGCCGGGCTCGACCCGCGTGTCTGCCTTCACCCGGCCGCCATCGATGCGGACCTGGCCGGAGCGCAAGAGCTTCTGCAGGTGGCCAAAGCCAAGGCCCGGATAGTGGACCTTGAACCAGCGGTCGAGCCGCATGCCCGCCTCGCCGGCTTCCACCGTGATTTGTTCAACACCTGCCATGGATACGCTTTTCCGTTTGAAAGCGGCGCCATAGCACTAAAGCAGGTCGCCCAAAAGTGCGGAGCGGTTTTGGGAGAACGACATGCTCAAAACAAAGACTTAAAGCACGTCGCCTGAATAGCTCAGCGCGACGTGCTTAAGGCAGGCGGGTTGCGAGCCACAGACCCAACAAAGCGCGACGATTACCCCAATCGTCGCGGATCGGTAGGTTTCTCCCGTCCAGTCAATTCTTCGAAGATGGCGCTGACACGGCACAGACCGTCGAGCGCGTCAGAAACCGCTTCTCGCGGCCATTGTCGAGCGAGAACATGCCGCCCCTGCCCGGCACGACGTCGATGATGAGGTCGGTGTGCTTCCACGCCTCGAATTGCGAGGCGCTGATATAGACCGGTGTGTCGCCGATCTCGCCCAACCTCACATCATTGTCGCCGATCATGAACTCGCCGCGCGGGTAGCACATCGGCGAGGACCCGTCGCAGCAACCGCCGGACTGGTGGAACAGCACCGGCCCGTGATCGGCGATGATCTCGGCGAGCAACACTTCGGCCTCGGGCGTGGCCGACACTTTGCCCAACGAGTCCTTGTCCATGCGATCCTCCTGTCATGACAGGAGGGTACGGCTTGCCGTACCCTCCCCTACGCGCCCCAGGAGGATCAGAAGAAGCCGAGCTTCTTCGGGCTGTAGCTGACCAGCATGTTCTTCGTCTGCTGATAATGGTCGAGCATCATCTTGTGCGTCTCGCGGCCGATGCCGGACTGCTTGTAGCCGCCGAAGGCGGCGTGCGCCGGATAGGCATGGTAGCAGTTCGTCCAGACGCGGCCGGCCTGGATGGCGCGGCCGAAGCGGTAGCAGCGGTTCGCGTCGCGGCTCCAGATGCCGGCGCCGAGGCCGTAGAGCGTGTCGTTGGCGATCGACAGCGCCTCGTCGTCATCCTTGAAGGTCGTCACCGACACCACCGGGCCGAAGATCTCTTCCTGGAAGATGCGCATCTTGTTGTTGCCCTTGAACACGGTCGGCTTGACGTAGTAGCCGCCGGCAAGGTCGCCCGGCAGATGGTTCTGTTCGCCGCCGATCAGCACTTCGGCCCCTTCCTGGCGGCCGATGTCGAAGTAGGAGAGGATCTTCTCCAGCTGCTCGCTCGAAGCCTGCGCGCCGATCATGGTCGCCGGGTCGAGCGGATCGCCCTGAACGATTGCCTCGACGCGCTTCAGGGCGCGCTCCATGAACCTGTCATAGATCTTCTCGTGCACCAGCGCGCGGCTGGGGCACGTGCAGACCTCGCCCTGGTTGAGCGCGAACATGACGAAGCCCTCGATCGCCTTGTCGAAGAAGTCGTCGTCCTCGACCGTCACGTCCTGGAAGAAGATGTTGGGCGACTTGCCACCGAGCTCGAGCGTCACCGGGATGAGGTTCTGGCTGGCATATTGCGAGATCAGACGGCCGGTCGTCGTCTCGCCGGTGAAGGCGATCTTGGCGATACGGTTCGACGACGCTAGCGGCTTGCCCGCCTCGAGGCCGAAGCCGTTGACGATGTTGAGCACGCCTTCCGGCAGAAGATCGCCTATGAGGTCGGCCCACAGCATGATCGTCGCCGGGGTCTGCTCGGCCGGCTTCAGCACGACGCAATTGCCGGCGGCCAGAGCGGGCGCCAGCTTCCAGCAGGCCATCAGCAGCGGGAAGTTCCATGGAATGATCTGGCCGACGACGCCGAGCGGCTCATGGAAATGATAGGCGACGGTGTCGTGGTCGATCTCGGAGATCGAGCCTTCCTGGCCGCGGAGCACGCCGGCGAAATAGCGGAAATGGTCGACAGCCAGCGGCAGGTCGGCCGCGGTCGTCTCGCGGATCGGCTTGCCGTTGTCCCAAGTCTCGGCGAGCGCCAGCAGATCGAGATTCTCTTCCATGCGATCGGCGATGCGATGGAGGATCAGCGCGCGCTCCGCTGGGCTGGTCTTGCCCCAGGCGTCCTTGGCCTTGTGCGCGGCATCGAGCGCTGCCTCGATGTCCGTCGCATCCGAGCGGGCGATTTCACACAAGGGCCGCCCGGTGACCGGCGAGATATTCTCGAAATATTTGCCAGAGTGCGGCGCCGTCCACTTGCCGCCGATGAAGTTGTCGTAACGCTTGGCGAAAGGAACCTTGGCTGCGCGCGAAAATTCTACCTTGTTCATAACTTCCTCCCAAAGAAGCACGCCGCGAGATGCGGCGCGTCAGGAGAAAGGGTCGCGGATAAGCTTCGGCTTGTCAGCCCGGAGCGAGACGATCGCGGCCGCCGAGTGTCGCAGAACTGCGACAGGCCACATCATGAAATCAATGCGGGCGGCGGATGGCGAAGCGGGCGAGCTTGCGATGCAGCGTCGCGCGCGAAATGCCGAGGCTTTGCGCCGCCGTCGAGACGTTGCCGCCGGCGCGCGCCAACGCCCGCTGCAGCACGCCGCGCTCGGCATCGTCGAAGTCTTCCCTGGCGCCTGGCGTGTCGCCGAGGATATCGGCTGCCAGCAGCCCCTTGGCCAGGACTTCGCGCGTTATGCCGAACGCCAGGCGCGCGCTGCGCGTCGCGCCGATCACCAGATCGTCCGCGTCGACCGCAATGAGCGCGCCGGCGGTGCGCTCGGCGGCCGGGGCCAACAGAATGCGGGCGCCTGAAAAAACCATGCGGAAATTCTCGGCCTCGATGCGACGCGCGGCATCGCCCACGGCGACAGCGATGAGTTGGACGAAACCCTCCGTCAGATCCGCCCGGCAAGACGACACGTCGAGTGCCGCCGCCAGATTGCATTCGTGATCATAGACCGGCGCCGTCGTGCAACTGAGCAGCGTGTTGCGGGAAAAGAAGTGTTGGTCGCGATGAATGGTGAGAGCCCGCTGGTCGGCAATGCAGGTACCGATCCCGTTGGTGCCCTCGCTCTCCTCGCTCCAGACCGTGCCGGTCCACAGGCCCCATTCGTCGAAGGTCTCGTCATCGGCAACGGCGCCCCTGCGCTCGAGGGGAATGCCGTCGCGGTCGGCCAGCATCACGCAGCAGCCGACACCGCCGACGGCGAGGTAAAGCCGGTTGAGGCTCCCTTCGGCGGCGCGGATCATTTGCTCCATGCGCTGCCGGGCCCCTCTCAGTTCGCCTTCGGTCAACCGCCTGGGCGCCTTGCGCTCCGCGGGATCAAGGTGATGCAATTGCAGGGAGCGCCGCCATGATGCGACCAGCGCCGAATGAGCCGCCTCGCTTTTCGCGATCGAGGCCTGGACCAGATCCGCATGCACGGCTGATTGCCGTCCGATCAACCTAATCCTCCCGGCGAGCGGAACCTCCTTCCGCTCCGTCGTCATGCTCGCATGAACATATCCGACACCAGCGGTTCAGCTTTCGATAATAGGGCTGGCCGCACAGGTCTTTGATTTTGCGCAATTCCGGACGGAAAACCCCTCCGAATTTTCGCAGAATTGCTGTGGAGTCCTAACGGTCCCGGCCTGCCGCCGCCATAAGACGTTGGTTTAAGACGGGCCAGATCGAGTGATGCTCCAACCTTCGGGTTCCGCCGGTGATCAGTTGGCGGCTGCCTTCTTGGCCTTGGACGAACCGATCATCTTCCAGTTCTTGTAGAACATGGAATTGATGCGCTCGACGCTCACCGAGACGACGGCGAGAAGGCCGGCGATGAGGCCGGGGAATGGCGATGGGCGGATGATGTCCATGAACACGCAGTAGCGGCGCCCGTCATACTCGTTGACCGAACGGTGAAGCAGGGTGTCGTCGAAAATGTAGAGCGGATTGTCGTGCCAGTAGTTCCTGGCGTTGTTGCACTCGACGAAAATCTCGGCCTTCACCGGCAACAGGTTGTAGAGGATGCGCAGGCTGAGCCGCAGCGGCCCGAAATGCCAGGAAGTCGATTCCTTGCCCCTGAAGACCGAGACCGCGATGGTCTTGATGTATTTGTAGTCCTTGTTGAATTCCGCGACGTTATCGATCTTGTGCTTGCCATACCACTGATAGACGTACATGCCGCGCCGACCGGTGCCGAAATTGGCGTCGATATCGGCGATAATCTCGTCCTTGCGAGCCTTAAAGACGTCGAGAACCTCGTTGACCTCACGCTGATAGTCGGCAGGAAACTGCTCCAGCTTCCATACGCCCGGGTTCCGGTAGCAAAGCAAGTCAACCAACAGGTTGAAGGGCGACAGCAGCCAGGTAAAGATGCCGTTGCCGAGGAAATAGCCGCGGAATAACGACAGGTCCTTGTTTGCATTGCGCAGCACGTCGATCAGACCGCAGACGATCCAGATCGTCGTCAGGATCGGGATGTAGTAAAAGCCGAGCGCGAGAAGTGGGACTGCGATTGCAGCCTGACGAAGGGTCTTACGGGTTTGCTTTGTCATAGTCTTTTGCGCGGGAGCGCGATCCTGTTCGCATGAGCCAAATCACGGCGACCCCCGTCGGCCGTGCGCCTTGATAGGATTTTTTGTTTCCCTGCACAATGCTGGCGCGATAGCCCCGAGGGTAACTAACAAATATCTGGAGTGTATCACTCCATTTCTGGTCAATGCACAGCCGGCAGGCCAAGCTCGTCCCACTTCTCCCGTGGCACGGGATCGCCGACGAGGAATTCGAAGCCGATGACGCTTTCGCCGTCCCGCGCCAGCGCGCAGTTGAATTTCAGCGCGTACCAGTTTCTCCGGCTGCGGAAGGCTGCGCCGTCGGCCATGACCGTGGTACCGGTGATCTTTTCCTCGGCCGTTGCATAGGCCACCACGCGATCGGGCTGGAAATCCGCCCTCCATTTGTGAATCTGGTCCATCGCCTCGATATTGCAAAGCTGGGTCATACGCTCGTCGGAGGCGAATGTCGCAAGATCGGCCCGGACCTGCCTGCTGCGCGGATCGGCAATCGTCTTGGCCGACAGCATTTCGGTCGCACGGATCATGCTGGGTTGGGCCGGAGGCTTTGCCGGGCTTGGCACGGGCTGCGGTTTTGGTGCTTGCAGCTCCGCGGTGGCTGGTTTCGGTGCCGGCCGGGTCGAACCCTCGAACTGCTGCGGCGTCAGGATGTCCACCGACACGCGCTCTTCCTCCAGCTGCTTCGGCCATTTGGGCAGTGGCATCAGGGCGAGAGTCGCGGCGAGCAAGGCGTGGAGCGCGACTGAGGCCGAGATGCCCCATGGCGAAGCTTCGCTGCGGGGCGCCAGGCTCGCCGGGCCGCGCAAGCAGTTACTCCCGCTCTTTACGCAGCTTTGCCCAATATTCCAGCCGTTTTCGGATATCGCGCTCGAATCCGCGCTCCGGCGGATCGTAGAAAGTGTGGCGGCCCATCTTTTCCGGGAAATAGTCCTGGCCCGAAAAGGCATCCGGCTCGTCGTGGTCGTAGCGGTAGCCGGCGCCGTAATCCTCTTCCTTCATCAGCTTGGTCGGCGCGTTGAGGATGTGTTTCGGCGGCAGCAGCGAGCCGAATTCCTTGGCCGCCTGTGTCGCCGCCTTGAAGGCAGTGTAGACGGCGTTCGACTTCGGCGCGGTGGCGAGATAGACGGTGGCCTCGGCAAAGGCGAGCTCGCCCTCGGGCGAGCCCAGATAGTCATAGGCGTCCTTGGCGGCATTGGCGATGACCAGTGCCTGCGGGTCGGCAAGCCCGATGTCCTCCACCGCCATACGCACCAGCCGGCGCCCGAGATAGAGCGGATCCTCACCGGCATCGAACATGCGGGCAAGGTAATAGAGGGCGGCATCGGGGTCCGAGCCACGCACCGATTTATGCAGCGCCGAGATCAGATTGTAATGACCGTCCTGGCCCTTGTCGTAGATCGGCGCGCGGCGCTGGATGACGCGCTGCAGACCCTCCGGCCCAAACACCTCGCCGGGCTTGGCGGCGCGCCAGACTTCCTCGGCCAGCGTCAGCGAGGCGCGGCCGTCGCCATCGGCCATGCGGATCAGCATGGCGCGCGCCTCGTCGTCCAGCGGCAGCGCCCTGCCCTCGGTTTCTTCCGCGCGCGCCAGGAGTTTTGCGATGCTCTCCTCGCCCAACGAGCGGAAGACGAGCACGCGCGCACGGGACAGAAGCGCGGCGTTCAGTTCGAAGGACGGGTTTTCGGTGGTGGCGCCGACCAGCACCACCGTGCCGTCTTCCATGACCGGCAAAAAGCCGTCCTGCTGGGCACGGTTGAAGCGATGGATCTCATCGACGAAAAGCAACGTCTGGCGGCCGTTGGAGCGCCTGAGCTTGGCCGCCTCGAACACTTTCTTGAGGTCGGCAACGCCGGAAAACACCGCCGAGATCTGCTCGAAGGCAAGATTGGTCTCGCCGGCAAGCAGCCGCGCCACTGTCGTCTTGCCGGTGCCGGGCGGCCCCCAGAAGATCATCGAGCCGAGCGAGCCTGAATCGATCAATCGCGTCAGCGCGCCGTCCGGCCCGGTAAGATGCTCCTGGCCGACAACCTCGCCAAGGTTTTTCGGGCGCAGCCGATCAGCCAGCGGCCGGCCGGTCGGCGCCTTCTCCGGTTCGTCTAAGCTGAACAGATCGGCCATGCATGTCTTCTGGTTGGAGCGCGATCCCCGCTCCTTTTGGAGCATGATCTTATCCGAAAATCGGTTCCCACTTTTCGGGATCATGCTCTAAATGGGAAGATCGCCTCAATAACGCAACACTTGGCGCAGTGTCTGCCCGCCGCGCTCGACGGTAAAGCGCCACCAGCGCGTGTCCTGCTGGGCGATCTGTGCCAGCGTTGTCGCCGTATCGATGCTCGTGCCGTTCACCTCCCGCACGATGTCGCCCGGCTGGAAGCCGAAATCGGCGGCCGGTGAATCGCGGTTGATGTCAACCACGGTGACGCCCTTCAAATCGGTGCGCAGGCCAAGCCGCTGGGCAAGGCGCGGAGACAGTTCCGCCACCTTGGCACCCGAGAACGGGCTGCGACCGTGCAAAGTGACTTCCGCGGCCTTGGCACCCTCCGGCGCGCGCTCCAAGGCAATCTCCAGCGTCGCCTGCTGGCCCTTGCTCAGCACGGCGAAGGTGGCCTTGGTGCCGATCGACAGCGTCGCCATGCGGTAGTCCAGCGCCTCGATGCTTTCGACCGGGGTGTTGTTGAGCGACAGCACGACGTCGCCCGGCTTGAGTCCGGCCTTGCCGGCCGGGCCGGTTGCATCGACCGAGGAGACCAGCGCGCCAGTCGGCTTTTCCATGCCCAGCGATTCCGCGATTTGCGGCGTCACGGCTTCAAATTCGGCGCCGATATAGGGCCGCTCGAAGAAGTCGAGGCCGGCCTTCGCCGCATCGGCGAAGGCGCGCACCATGTTCGACGGGATGGCGAAGCCGATGCCGATCGAGCCGCCGCTGCGGCTGTAGATCGCCGTGTTGATCCCGACCAGCTGGCCGCCCATGTTGATCAGCGCGCCGCCGGAATTGCCCGGATTGATGGCGGCATCTGTCTGGATGAAGTAGCCCGAATCCGAGACCCCGATATGGCTGCGGGCAAGTGCGGAAACGATACCGCTGGTGGTGGTCTGGCCGACGCCGAACGGATTGCCTATGGCCAGCACCAGGTCGCCGACCTCGAGCGCGTCGGAATCGCCGATGGCGATCACGGGGAACGGCTTGTCGGCCGCGATCTTGAGCACGGCGAGATCGAGCGTCTCGTCCTTGAGCATCACCTTCGAGGTGAATTCGCGCCCGTCGGCCGTCGCCACCTTCACTTCGTCGGCGTCCTTGATAACGTGATAGTTGGTGACGATGACGCCGCTCGGATCTACCAGCACGCCGGAGCCCAGCGAGGACTGGGCGCGCGGCTTGGCGCGGCCGAAGAACTCCTCGAAGAAGGGATCGCCTTCGAAGGGCGAGGTCACCTTGGCGGTCTGCGAGGCATAGACATTGACCACGGCGGGCGCCGTCTGCTTGACCAGCGGAGCGAAGGAAAGCTGCACCTCCTCGCGGCCGAACGGCACGCGCTTGTCAGGGCCCGAGGTGGCGTTCTCGCCTTCGACGCCGTGCAAAAGATCGGTCAGCACATCGGAGAGACCGGGATCGGCCGGCTTGGCGGCATCCTCGGCCAATGCCTGTCTGACGCCAGGTGCCGCGGCGAAAGCGGCGAGCGCGCAAACTGCAATGAGAAACAGCCGTTTGAGGTGCATTCCGAATCCTCCAGATCAGGCGCCATTGTCCCGACGATTGTGCAGAATGAAAGGCTAATGCACGGAAATCAGGCACTTGTTGCGCAAAAGCATGCGCTTGCGTGCGAAAATCCGCTCGCTCCGAGGCTTCGCCTCGAAATGCAAAAGGGGCCCGAAGGCCCCTCGAAGTCTTTCGTTGAAACCGAAGCCTCAGGCGGCCGCGGCTTCCTCGCTGCCGCCTTCGGCTTCGAGGCGGGCGCGGTCGGCTGCGCCCTTGGCCGAGGTGTCGCGGTCGACGAATTCGATCACCGCCATCGCGGCGTTGTCGCCCTTGCGGAAGCCCGCCTTCATGATGCGCAGATAGCCGCCGTTGCGCTGCGCGTAACGCGGCGCAATCGTCTCGAATAGGCGCTTCACGACCGGCTCGTTGCCGATCTGGGCGATGACCTGACGACGGGCATGCAGGTCGCCGCGCTTGCCGAGCGTGACGAGCTTCTCGACGATCGGACGCAGGTCCTTCGCCTTCGGCAGGGTGGTGACGATCTGCTCGTGCTCGATCAGAGACACGGCGAGGTTGGCGAACATCGACTTGCGGTGGCTTACGCTGCGGGCGAAGCGACGGCCTTTGAAACCGTGGCGCATGGCTCTTTTCCTTCTTCAGTTGTTCAAGAGGCCACGGCCTCTGATGGTTTTCCGCATGACCGTCGGATCGAGCGGCTCGCGCCGCCGATCCTTGGAATTCATGCTCAATATTGGTCTTCGTAACGTTTTGCGAGGTCTTCGATGTTTTCCGGCGGCCAGTCCGGCACTTCCATGCCGAGGTGCAGGCCCATCGCCGCCAGCACTTCCTTGATCTCGTTCAGCGACTTGCGGCCGAAGTTCGGGGTGCGCAGCATCTCGGCTTCGGTCTTCTGGATCAGGTCGCCGATGTAGACGATGTTGTCGTTCTTCAGGCAGTTGGCCGAACGCACCGACAGCTCGAGCTCGTCGACCTTCTTGAGCAGCGCCGGGTTGAAGGCGAGCTCGGTGACGGCCTCGGTGGCGACTTCCTTCTGCGGCTCGTCGAAGTTGACGAACAGGCTGAGCTGGTCCTGCAGGATGCGGGCGGCGAAAGCCACTGCGTCCTCGCCCGAGATCGAACCGTCGGTCTCGATGGTCATGGTCAGCTTGTCATAGTCGAGGACCTGGCCCTCGCGGGTGTTCTCGACCTTGTAGGAGACCTTCTTGACCGGCGAGTAGAGGCTGTCGACCGGGATCAGGCCGATCGGCGCGTCCTCTGCGCGGTTGCGTTCGGCCGGCACGTAGCCCTTGCCGGTGTCGACGGTGAACTCCATGCGGATCTCCGCACCCTCGTCCAGCGTGCAGATCACGTGGTCGGGGTTGAGGATCTCGACGTCGCCGACAGTCTGGATATCGCCGGCGAGCACGGCGCCCGGACCCTGCTTGCGCACGACCATGCGCTTGGGACCATCGCCTTCCATGCGGATGGCGATTTCCTTGATGTTGAGGACGATGTCGGTCACGTCCTCGCGCACGCCGGCGATGGACGAGAATTCATGCAGCACGCCGTCGATCTGCACAGCGGTGACGGCCGCGCCGCGCAGCGAAGACAGAAGCACGCGCCGCAGCGCGTTGCCGAGGGTGAGGCCGAAGCCGCGCTCGAGCGGCTCTGCCACCAGCGTGGTCAGCGTCTTTTTCTTCGACGAGAACTCGATCTTGTTCGGCTTGATCAGTTCCTGCCAGTTTTTCTGGATCATGTTGTCTTCCTTCCTTGGACCCGCCACCATCCAATCGTGGCGGGCAGCCTGGAATTGCCACGGAGGAGCGTCTCGGCGCTCACGCGGCGTTCAAATGTTAGACGCGACGCTTCTTGCGCGGGCGGCAGCCATTGTGCGGGATCGGCGTCACATCACGGATCGAGGTGATGGTGAAGCCGGCAGCCTGCAGGGCGCGCAGCGCCGATTCGCGGCCGGAGCCGGGTCCGCAGACCTCGACCTCGAGCATGCGCATGCCGTGTTCCTGGGCCTTCTTGGCGACGTCCTCGGCAGCCATCTGGGCGGCGAACGGGGTCGACTTGCGCGAACCCTTGAAGCCCTGTGCGCCGGCCGACGACCAGGCAATCGAATTGCCCTGCGCGTCGGTGATGGTGATCATCGTGTTGTTGAAGGTCGAATTGACATGGGCAACGCCCGACGAGATGTTCTTGCGTTCGCGACGGCGAACACGAGCGGCTTCCTTGGCCATGGTAGTCCTTTCAGTTGATCTCTACACCGCCGTAATGCCAGCGGCTCCACCTTGGAAGCGAGTAGCGAGTAGTGAGTAGCGAATAGAACCCTACTCGCTAATGACTACTCACTATTCGCTCAATTACTTCTTCTTGCCGGCGATCGCCTTGGCCGGGCCCTTGCGGGTGCGCGCATTGGTATGCGTGCGCTGGCCGCGGACCGGCAGCGAGCGGCGGTGACGCAGGCCGCGGTAGCAGCCGAGGTCCATGAGCCGCTTGATGTTCATCGAGACTTCGCGGCGCAGGTCGCCTTCGACCTGATAGTCGCGGTCGATCGTCTCGCGGATCTGCAGCACTTCCGCGTCGGTCAACTGATTGACGCGGCGGTCGGCCGGGATGCCGACCTTGTCGACGATCTCCTGGGCAAACTTCTTGCCGATGCCGTGAATATATTGAAGCGCGATGACGACGCGCTTGTTGGTCGGAATGTTGACGCCGGCTATACGAGCCATTTCTTCTCATCTCCATATGGGCCGGACAAGCCGGCGCTATCTAAGTTGCCCCGCGTCCGGTGGAGGCCGGCCCTTGCGGGAGTTTCCTGGTTCAAAACGACTGCCCTGCCCTTGCGGGCAAGCAAAGTCCATGCCTGACAGGAAGACGGGCCGCCATACCCCAACGGCTCCTTCCAGTCAAGCGCAATCGTTACTTGTCGGAACGGCCTACTTCGCCGTCACCGCGAGCACCTTCTCGATCTCCGCGGTCACCGCGTCGATGCTGGCCATGCCGTCGACGGTTCTCAGCCTGCCTTTGGCATAGTAATAGCCGGTTAGCGGCGCCGTCTTCTTGTAATATTCGCGCAGGCGCTCCTCGAATACCGCCGGGTTGTCGTCCTTGCGCACCGGCTGCCCGGCGGCCTTGGCGTCCTCGGCCCGTTTGACGATGCGCCCGACCAGCGCCTTGTCATCGACGACGAGCTCGATGACGCTGTCGAGCGCAATGCCACGCTCGGCAAGCATCGCTTCGACGGCGTCGGCCTGCACCAGCGTGCGCGGATACCCGTCGAGGATGAAGCCCCTGGCGCAATCGGGCTGGTCGATTCGCTCGGCGACGATCGCGTTGACGATCGCGTCGGACACCAGCTCGCCGGCATCCATCACCGCCTTGGCGCGCTTGCCGACTTCGGTCCCGGCCTGAACGGCGGCACGCAACATGTCACCCGTCGAAAGCTGGGGTATGCCGTGTTTTTCTACCAGTCTCTGTGCTTGCGTCCCCTTGCCCGCTCCTGGCGGCCCAAGCAATATCAGCCTCATCTGCTCCTCTTACCCCCGCGCAACTTCGACTTCTTGATCAGGCCCTCATACTGGTGCGCGATCAGGTGACCCTGAATCTGCGCCACCGTGTCGAGCGTGACACTGACCACGATCAGAAGCGATGTGCCACCGAGGTAGAAAGGTACGCCAGTCGCTGAAATCAGGAACTCAGGCAATAGACACACCAGCACCAGGTAGATGGCGCCGATGACGGTGATACGCGTCAGAACATAGTCGATATATTCGGCCGTGCGCTCACCTGGCCGATAACCCGGGATGAAGCCGGAATGCTTCTTGAGCTGGTCGGCCGTGTCCTTCGGGTTGAAGACGATCGCCGTGTAGAAGAAGGCGAAGAAGATGATCATCGCCGCGTAGAACGCCATATAGAGCGGCTGGCCGTGGCCGAGGGACGCCAGAACCGTGCTTGCCCAGGCCGGCAGGTTGGTCGTCTGCGAGAAGCCGGCGACCGTTGCCGGCAGGAGCAGCAGCGAGGACGCGAAGATCGGCGGGATGACGCCCGAGGTGTTGAGCTTCAGCGGCAGGTGCGAGGTATCGCCCTGGAACATGCGGTTGCCGACCTGCCGCTTCGGATACTGGATGAGCAGGCGGCGCTGCGCGCGCTCGAAGAACACGATGACCGCAATGACGACGATGGCGAGAACGATGATCGCGAGAATGAGGCCCGTGGACAGCGCACCTGTTCGGCCGAGTTCCAGCGTGCCGGAAATGGCGCGCGGCAGGCCGGCGACGATGCCCGAGAAGATGATCAGCGAAATGCCGTTGCCGATACCGCGCGCGGTGATCTGCTCGCCGAGCCACATCAGGAACATGGTGCCGCCGACCAGCGTGACGACGGTCGATATGCGGAAGAACATGCCGGGATCGTTGACGATGCCGTTGCCGCCCTCGAGGCCGATCGAAATGCCGTAGGCCTGCACCAAGGCAAGCAGCACGGTGCCGTAGCGCGTGTATTGGTTGATGATCTTGCGGCCCTGCTCGCCTTCCTTCTTCAGCGATTCCAGCGAGGGGATGACCGAGGTCATGAGCTGCATGATGATGGAGGCGGAGATGTAGGGCATGATGCCTAGCGCGAAGATCGCCATGCGCTGCACGGCGCCGCCGGCGAACATGTTGAACATGCCGAGCACGCCCTTGCTCTGCGAGGAGAAGGCCTGCGCGAAAGCGTCGGGGTTGATGCCGGGGAGCGGGATATAGGTGCCAAGGCGGTAGACGAGCAGCGCGCCGATGGTGAACCAGATGCGCTTCTTCAGATCCTCGGCCTTGGCGAAGGCCGCGAAATTCAGATTGGAGGCTAGTTGTTCAGCAGCCGAAGCCATGCCTGATTCTCCGCTAGGTCACGCTCGATGCCCGCAGCTCAGGCGGCGCGTGTCACCGAAGCTCACGAGATAAGCTCCGGACCGTAAACATGCAAGCGGCCGCGTTGACGCGGCCGCCTAATTGATCAGATCGAAACGCGGTTCGCCGGCAAAAACAAATCATTCCCGCCGGCCGCGCTTCAAATCGCCGTTACTCGGCGGCGGCCGCTTCCGGCAGCTTCACCGAGCCGCCGGCCCTCTCGATCTTCTCGATCGCCGCCTTGGAGGCGCCGGCGACGTCGAAGTTGAGCTTGGCCTTGAGCTCGCCGTCGGAGAGCACGCGCACGCCGTCCTTGGCGCGCCGGATGACGCCGGCAGCGATCAGGGTCTCGGCCGTCACGGTCGCCTTGGCGTCGAGCTTCTTGGCGTCGATAGCGGCCTGGATGCGGGCGAGCGACACGACGGTGAAGCTCTTGCCGAACAGGTTGTTGAAGCCGCGCTTCGGCAGGCGCCGGTAGAGCGGCATCTGGCCGCCCTCGAAGCCGTTGATGGCTACGCCGGAGCGCGCCTTCTGGCCCTTGACGCCGCGACCGGCGGTCTTGCCCGAGCCGGAGCCGATGCCGCGACCGAGGCGCTTCCTGGAGTGCGTGGCGCCGTCCTTGTCACGCAGATCGTTGAGTTTCATCTTCGTTCTCCTGCGGTTCCGTTCAGGCCTCGTCCACGACGCGGACGAGATGCTGGACGGCGGCGATCATGCCGCGCACGGAAGGGGTGTCTTCCAGCGTGCGCCGCTTGTGCATCTTGTTGAGGCCGAGGCCGACCAGCGTCGCGCGCTGCTCCTTCGGCCGGCGGATCGGCGAACCGATCTGCTCGACGGTGATGGTCTTGGTAGCTTTCTTGGCCATGGTCGAAATCCCTGGTCAGCGTCGACTATTCTTCAGTCGCGACGGCGGTGCCGCGGCGGGCCTGAAGGGTCGAGTACTTGATGCCGCGCGCGGCAGCCACATCCTTCGGATGCATCTGGCTTTTCAGCGCGTCGAAGGTGGCGCGAACCATGTTGTACGGGTTCGACGAACCCATCGACTTGGCGACCACGTCGTGCATGCCGAGCGTCTCGAAGACGGCGCGCATCGGGCCACCCGCGATGATGCCGGTACCCTGCTTGGCGGCGCGCAGCAGCACGCGTCCGGCGCCCCAGCGGCCCTCGACGTCGTGATGCAGCGTGCGGCCCGAGCGCAGCGGCACGAAGATCATGTCGCGCTTGGCCGACTCGGTCGCCTTGCGAATCGCTTCCGGCACTTCGCGCGCCTTGCCGTGGCCGAAGCCGACCCGGCCCTTCTGGTCGCCGACGACGACGAGAGCGGCAAAGCCGAAGCGACGGCCGCCCTTCACCACCTTGGCGACGCGGTTGATGTGGACGAGCTTGTCCACCATGCCGTCATCGCGCTCTTCACGCTCGCGGCCGCGGCCGCCTTCCCTACGTTCCTGTGCCATATCCTAGTCCTTGTTCTTTTCCGGAAGCACGGGTTGCTGAAATGCCGGCGCCTCTCGTGGGTTGCCGGCGGTGAAATTCATTTTTTCCATTGCATGATCTGGTCCGGAAAGTCTGCAACTTTTTCGCCGCGAGGACCTCCCGTTCGGGATCATGCTTAGAAGCTCAGACCACCTTCGCGGGCGGCCTCGGCTAGCGCCTTGACACGGCCATGATAGATGTAGGCGCCACGATCGAAGACGACTTCCTTGACGCCAGCCTTCGTGGCGCGCTCGGCGATCAGCTTGCCGACCGCGGCAGCGGCCGCGGTGTCGGCGCCGGTCTTGAGCGAACCCTTGAGGTCCTTCTCCAGCGTCGAGGCGGCGGCCAGCGTGCGGCCCTTCGCGTCGTCGATGACCTGGACGTAGATGTTCTTCGAGGTGCGGTGCACCGAGAGGCGCGGACGCTCGCCGGCGACCTTCTTCAGCTGGCGGCGCACGCGCTGCGCGCGGCGTTGGGTGGTTTCCTTGGGGCTTGCCATAATGTCAGTTCCTTGCCTTCAGAAAACGGGGGCAACCCTGTGCGGTAGGCCAAGCCTCCCGCGATCGCGCCCCGCGGCGTTACACTTCTCTGGCTTGGCTCTTTCCGAAAAGTCTGCAACTTTTCGGGGCCAAGCCTATTACTTCTTCTTGCCTTCCTTGCGCACGATCCGCTCGTCGGCATAACGCACGCCCTTGCCCTTGTAGGGCTCCGGACCGCGATATTCGCGGATCTCGGCGGCGACCTGGCCGACCTGCTGCTTGTCGATGCCCGAGACCGTGATTTCGGTCGGCTTCGGCACCGAGATCGTGATGCCCTGCGGCGTCTCATAGACCACGTCGTGGCTGAAGCCGAGCGCCAACTGCAGGTTCTTGCCCTGCATGGCGGCGCGATAGCCGACGCCGGTGATCTCGAGCTTCTTCTCGAAGCCGTCCTTGACGCCCTGCAGGATGTTGACGATCTGCGTGCGCGACATGCCCCACTTGGAGCGGGCGGTCTTCGACTGGTCGCGCGGCTCGACAGCGATCTCGCTGCCTTCCATCTTGACCAGCACTTCGTCGTTCACCACGAACTTCAGCTCGCCCTTGGGGCCCTTCGCCGTCACGGTCTGGCCGTTGACGGTCGCGGTCACGCCCTGCGGCAGCGAAACGGGTTTCTTTCCGATACGAGACATTTTGTTGTCCTCGTCACTTCTTTCGTTTCAGGTTCCAGTTCCCGGGCGCGATCCCGAGAACCGAAGCCCATTCATCAATCTCGCGCCGGATCAGAAGATCTGGCAGAGGATCTCGCCGCCGACATTCTGCTCGCGTGCCTCGTGATCGGCCATGACGCCCTTCGGCGTCGAAAGGATGGCGATGCCGAGGCCGTTGGCGACCTGCGGGATCGACTTGGCCGAGACATAGACGCGGCGGCCAGGCTTCGAGACGCGCTCGATCTCGCGCACGACCGGCGCGCCGTCGAAATACTTCAGCTCGATCTCGATTTCCGACTTGCCGTTGTCGAAGTCGGTCTGGCTGTAGTCGCGGATATAGCCTTCCGACTTCAGCACCTCGAGAACGCGGGCGCGCAGACGCGAGGCCGGGGTCGAGACGCTCGACTTCTTGCGGCCATAGGCGTTGCGGATGCGGGTCAGCATATCGCCGAGAGGATCGCTCAATGACATCTCAGTGTCTCCTTACCAGCTCGACTTGACCAGGCCCGGGATCTGGCCGTTGTTGCCCAGATCGCGAAGCGCGATACGCGAAAGCTTGAGCTTGCGATAGTAGGCGCGCGGACGGCCGGTGACTTCGCAGCGGTTGCGGATACGGATCTTGGCCGAGTTGCGCGGCAGCGCCGAAAGCTTCAACTGGGCGCGGAAACGCTCTTCCATCGGCTTGGACTGATCCATGACGATTTCCTTGAGCGCCTTGCGCTTGGCGGCGTACTGGCCGGCGAGCTTGCGGCGCCGGTTGTTCTTCTCGACTGAGCTGGTCTTTGCCATTTCAGATTTTTCCTTTTTCGCTGCCGTTACTGGCGGAAGGGGAAGTTGAAGGCCTTGAGCAGTGCTCTCGCCTCGTCGTCCGTCTTCGCCGTCGTACAAACGATGACGTCCATGCCCCAGACCTGATCAACCTTGTCGTAGTTGATCTCCGGGAACACGATGTGCTCCTTGATGCCCATGGCGTAGTTGCCACGGCCGTCAAAGCTCTTCGGGTTCAGTCCGCGGAAGTCGCGGACGCGCGGCAGCGCGATGTTCACGAGACGGTCGAGGAACTCGTACATGCGTTCCTTGCGCAGCGTGACCTTGGCGCCGATCGGCATGTTCTCGCGCACCTTGAAGCCTGCAATCGAGTTGCGGGCACGGGTGACGACAGCCTTCTGGCCGGCGATCAGCGCGAGATCCTCGGCCGCGACCGAGGGCTTCTTGGAATCGCCGGTCGCCTCGCCGACGCCCATGTTCAGCACGATCTTGTCGATGCGCGGAACCTGCATCTCGTTGTCGTAGCCGAACTGCTCCTGCAACGCCTTGCGGATGGTCTCCTGGTAGACCTTCTTGAGGCGCGGCTCGTTCTTGGCAGCCGCCTGCTTGGTTTCAGCCTTAGCCATTGATGACTTCTCCCGAACGCTTGGCGACGCGCACCTTCTTGCCGTCCTTCTGGATGGTGAAGCCGACGCGGGTCGGCTTGCCGTCCTTGGGGTCGGCCAGCGCGATGTTCGACAGGTGGATCGGCGCTTCCTTGGTGATGATCCCGCCCTCTTGGGACTGGGTCTGCTTCTGGTGACGGCGAATGAGGTTCACGCCGCGCACGAGCGCGGTGTCTTCCTTCGGCTGCACCGACAGGACTTCGCCCGAACGGCCCTTGTCCTTGCCGGCAAGCACGACAACCTTGTCGCCTTTTCTGATCTTTTGCATTGGTCCGGCTCCTTACAGCACTTCAGGCGCGAGCGAGATGATCTTCATGTGGTTCTTGGCGCGAAGCTCGCGCGGAACCGGCCCGAAGATACGCGTGCCGATTGGCTCTTTCTTGTTGTCGACGAGAACGGCCGCGTTCTTGTCGAAACGGATCACGCTGCCGTCCGGGCGGCGGATGTCCTTGGCCGTGCGAACCACGACCGCCTTCATCACATCGCCCTTCTTCACGCGGCCGCGCGGGATGGCTTCCTTGATCGACACCACGATGATGTCGCCGACGGAGGCATACTTCCGCTTCGAGCCGCCCAGCACCTTGATGCACATGACACGACGGGCGCCGGAGTTGTCCGCGACGTCGAGGTTTGTTTGCATCTGAATCATGACTGGCCGCCTTCTTCTTTTCTAACGGGACAGGCTCGAAGCCCCTCCCCGGTCTGTCCAAAATTCGTTTTCGTTCGCCCGGATCAAGCCTGATCCGAAGTGACGACGACCCAGCGCTTGTCCTTGGAAATCGGCTTCGATTCCTGGATGAACACCTGGTCGCCGACCTTGTGGGCGTTGTTCTCGTCGTGCGCCTTGTACTTCTTGGTCATGCGCACGGTCTTCTTCATCACGGGATGCGTGAAGCGCCGCTCGACCTTGACGACAACCGTCTTCTCGTTCTTGTCGCTGACGACGGTGCCCTGCAAAATGCGCTTTGGCATGGTCTTAACCCTTCTTGGCCGCGGCTTTTTCCGCGGCGATGGTCTTGATGCGCGCGATGTCCCTGCGGACCTGCTTCACGCGCGCGGTCTTCTCGAGCTGACCGGTGGCCTTCTGGAAGCGCAGGTTGAACTGCTCCTTCTTCAGGCTGGCCAGGTCGTCGGTCAGCTGATCCTGGGTCTTGGTCCGGATGTCTTCGGCTTTCATGATCGCCTGTCCTTATTCTGCGATGCGCTGCACGAAGCGCGTCTTGACCGAGAGCTTGGCGGCGCCGAGGCGCAGCGCTTCACGCGCGGTCTCCTCGCTGACGCCGTCGATCTCGAACATGATGCGGCCAGGCTTGACGCGCGCCGCCCAGTAGTCGACGGCGCCCTTGCCCTTACCCATACGCACTTCGGTCGGCTTCGAGGTGACCGGCAGATCCGGGAACACCCGGATCCAGACGCGGCCGGCGCGCTTCATCTCGCGGGTGATCGCGCGGCGGGCCGCCTCGATCTCGCGCGCGGTGACGCGGTTCGGCTCAAGCGCCTTCAGCCCGAAACCGCCGAAATCCAGGTTGGTGCCGCCCTTGGCGGTACCGTGGATACGGCCCTTGAACTGCTTGCGGAACTTTGTGCGCTTTGGCTGCAGCATCGTCCTAACTCCAAATTCTCAAATGTCTCAGGCGTTCTCGCGACGACGACCGCGCTCGCGCTCGCCGGCCTGACCGCCATGATCGCCTTCCGTCGCGCGACGCTCCGATGCCATCGGGTCGTGCTCGAGGATCTCGCCCTTGAACACCCACACCTTGACGCCGCAGATGCCGTACGCCGTTTGCGCCTCGGCCGTGCCGTAGTCGACATCGGCGCGCAGCGTGTGCAGCGGCACGCGGCCTTCGCGGTACCACTCCATGCGCGCGATCTCGGCGCCGCCGAGACGGCCGCCGCAGTTGATGCGGATACCTTCGGCGCCGAGACGCATAGCCGACTGAACGGCCCGCTTCATGGCGCGGCGGAACGCGATGCGGCGCTCGAGCTGCTGAGCGATCGACTGCGCGATCAGCGTGGCGTCGATCTCCGGCTTACGCACCTCGACGATGTTCAAGTGCGTCTCGGACTTCGTCATCTCCATCAGCTTCTTGCGAAGCTTCTCGATGTCGGCGCCCTTCTTGCCGATGATCAGGCCCGGACGCGCGGCATGGATGGTGACGCGGCACTTCTTGTGCGGACGCTCGATCACGACCTTGGAGATCGCGGCCTGCTTGAGTTCCTTCTCAAGATACTTGCGGATCTTGATGTCCTCATGCAGCAGCTGGCCGTATTCGCCGGTGTTCGCGAACCAGCGCGAATCCCAGGTGCGGTTGATGCCGAGACGCAGCCCGATCGGATTGACTTTCTGGCCCATTATGCGGCCTCCCCTTTTTCCTCGACTTCACGAACGACGATCGTGAGGTGCGAGAACGGCTTTTCGATACGGCTGGCGCGACCACGGCCACGAGCGTGGAACCGCTTCATGACGATCGACTTGCCGACATAGGCTTCCGATACGATCAGCGAGTCGACATCGAGGTCGTGGTTGTTTTCCGCGTTGGCGATCGCCGACTCCAGCGTCTTCTTGACCGTGCCGGAAATCCGCTTGGCCGAGAATTCGAGGTCGGAAAGCGCTGTCGCGACCTTCTTGCCGCGGATCAGCGCGGCAACCAGATTCAGCTTCTGCGGGCTGATACGGATCGTGCGCAGAACGGCGCGCGCCTCGTTGTCAGCAAGCCTGCGCGGAGCTTTGGCCTTGCCCATGATTATTTCCTCTTCGCCTTCTTATCCGCACCATGGCCGTAATAGGTCCGGGTCGGAGCGAATTCACCGAACTTGTGACCGACCATGTCCTCGTTCACCGAGACCGGGACATGCTTCTGGCCGTTGTAGACACCGAAGGTGAAGCCGACGAACTGCGGCAGGATGGTGGAGCGACGGCTCCACATCTTGATCACCTCATTGCGACCGCCTTCACGAACCTTGTCCACCTTCTTGAGAAGGTAGCCGTCGATGAAGGGGCCTTTCCAAATCGAACGAGTCACTTGGCGTTACCTCTTCTTAGCTCTTGCGCTGATGGCGCGAGCGCACGATGAACTTGTCGGTCGCCTTGTTGGACCGCGTCTTCTTGCCCTTGGTCGGCTTGCCCCAGGGCGAAACCGGATGACGGCCACCCGAGGTGCGGCCTTCACCGCCGCCGTGCGGATGATCGACCGGGTTCATGGCCACGCCGCGATTGTGCGGGCGTTTTCCCCGCCACACCGTGCGGCCGGCCTTGCCGTCGTTGATGTTGCCGTGGTCGGGGTTCGACACGGCGCCGACGGTGGCCATGCAGGAGCCGTGCACGACGCGCTGCTCGCCCGAGTTCAGGCGCAGGATCGCCATGCCCTGGTCGCGGCCGACGAGCTGGGCGTAACCGCCCGCCGAACGGGCGACCTGGCCGCCCTTGCCCGGCTTCAGCTCGATGTTGTGGACGATCGTGCCGACCGGCATGGAGGCCAGCGGCATCGCGTTGCCCGGCTTCACGTCGACCGCTTCGCCGGCCACGATCTTGTCGCCGGCGGCCAGACGCTGCGGCGCCAAGATGTAGGACAGCTCGCCGTCGTCATACTTGATCAGCGCGATGAAGGCGGTGCGGTTCGGATCGTATTCGATACGCTCCACAGTGCCGACGACGTCGTACTTCTTACGCTTGAAGTCGATGATGCGGTACGAACGCTTGTGACCGCCGCCGATGAAGCGGGCCGTGATGCGGCCGTAATTGTTGCGGCCGCCCGACTTGGTCAGGCCTTCGGTCAGGCCCTTGACGGGCTTGCCCTTGTAGAGGCCCGAGCGGTCGACGATGACCAGCTGGCGGGTGCTCGGCGTTACCGGGTTGAATTTCTTGAGTGCCATTGTCCTGTCCTCGCGGCCTTGCTCAGAGACCCGTCGCGACGTCGATCGACTGGCCGTCGGCCAGCGTCACAACCGCCTTCTTGACGTCGCCCTGGCGGCCAACCGTGCCGCGGAAGCGCTTGATCTTGCCCTTGCGGACGAGCGTGTTCACGGCCATCACCTTGACGCCGAAGAGCGCTTCGACGGCGGCCTTGATTTCCGGCTTCGACGCCTTCTTGGCGACGTTGAAGACGACCTGGTTCTGCTCGGAAGCCATGGTCGACTTTTCAGTGATCGCCGGCGAGACGATCACGTCGTAGTGACGAAGGTCGGTCATTTGAAGCGCTCCTCGAGAGCCTCGACGGCGGCCTTGGAAAGGACCAGCGTGCCGCGGCGCAGAATGTCGTAGACGTTGATGCCCTGGATGGGCAGCACGTCGATGTTGGGAATGTTGGTCGCCGCCAGCTTGAAGTTCTGGTCGAGCTCGGCGCCGCCGATCACCAGGGCGTTGGTGAGCCCGAGCGTCTCGAGGCTCGCCACCAGCGCCTTGGTCTTGGCTTCGGCCAGCTTCAGCTCGTCGACGATGATCAACGAGGCGCTCTTGGCCTTGGCCGAGAGAGCATGCTTCAAGCCCAGCGCGCGCACCTTCTTCGGCAGCTCGTGCTCGTGGCTGCGCACGACCGGGCCGTGCGCCTTGCCGCCGCCGCGGAACTGCGGAGCGCGAGCCGAATGGTGACGGGCGCGGCCCGTACCCTTCTGCTTGTACATCTTGGCGCCGGTGCGCGCGATCTCGGCGCGGCCCTTGGCCTTGTGCGTGCCCTGCTGCTTCTTGGCGAGCTGCCAGCGCACGACGCGCTGCAGGATGTCCTCGCGCGGGTCAAGGCCGAAAATCTCCTCGGAGAGTTTCACCTTGCCGGCGTCCTTGCCGCCGAGCGTTGTAATCTTGAGGTCCATTATTCCGCTCCCTCGGTGGCCGGGGCTTCGTTCTTGGCGGCAGCAACGCGGATCGCGGCAGGCTTCGGCGCATTGGCCGGCAGCGCGACCTTGGCCGCATCACGGACCAGGATCCAGGCGCCCTTGACGCCCGGAACGGCGCCACGGATCAGGATCAGGCCGCGGTCGGCGTCGGTCGAGACGACCTCGACATTCTGCGTGGTGACGCGAACGTCACCCATGTGGCCGGCCATCTTCTTGCCCTTGAACACCTTGCCGGGGTCCTGGCGCTGACCGGTCGAGCCGTGCGTGCGGTGCGAGACCGAGTTACCGTGTGTGGCGCGGCCACCACCCATGTTGTGCCGCTTGATCACGCCCTGGAAACCCTTGCCGGTCGAGGTGCCCGTCACGTCGACCTTCTGGCCGGCGACGAAGTGCTCGACGGTGAGCTCGGCGCCGACATCGATCATGTTCTCGGCGGAGACGCGGAACTCGGCAAGCTTCGCCTTCGGCTCGACGGAGGCGGCAGCGAAATGGCCGCGCATCGCCTTCGACGTGTTCTTCACCTTGGCAAGGCCAACGCCGAGCTGGACGGCGGTGTAGCCGTTCTTCTCCTGCGTGCGCTGCGCCACGACCTGGCAGTTCTCCATCTGGAGAACGGTGACGGGAACGTGTTCCCCGGCATCGTTGTAGATGCGGGTCATTCCCACCTTCTTTGCAATCACACCTGAACGCATCGGTTCAATTCCTTTAGAGTTCCCTGTCGGGGCTAGCGCCCCTCCACGCCTCTTGTTCCTTCAGAGTTCCGGGTCGCCCCGCCCTCTTGTTCCTTAGAGCTTGATCTCGACGTCGACACCGGCGGCCAGATCGAGCTTCATCAGAGCATCGACCGTCTGCGGAGTCGGATCGACGATGTCGAGCAGCCGCTTGTGGGTGCGCATCTCGAACTGCTCGCGGCTCTTCTTGTCGACGTGAGGCGACCGGTTGACCGTGAACTTTTCGATCCGCGTCGGCAGCGGAATGGGGCCGCGGACGTTGGCGCCGGTGCGCTTGGCGGTCGACACGATTTCGCGCGTCGAGGCGTCGAGCACCCGGTGGTCAAACGCCTTAAGGCGGATGCGGATATTCTGTCCGTTCATGCGTCAATTCCTTGTTCTGGCGCGGCGCGGGCATCCCGCGCCCGCGACAGATCGTTTCGGTCCAATTACTCTTTGATGGTGACGACGATGCCGGCACCGACGGTGCGGCCGCCTTCACGGATGGCGAATCGCAGCTTCTCTTCCATGGCGATCGGCACGATCAGCTCGACGTCGACGGTGATGTTGTCGCCGGGCATCACCATCTCGGTGCCGGCCGGCAGCGTCACGATGCCCGTCACGTCGGTGGTGCGGAAGTAGAACTGCGGACGGTAGTTGGTGAAGAACGGCGTGTGACGGCCGCCCTCGTCCTTGGTCAGGATGTAGGCTTCGGCAACGAACTTCTTGTGCGGCTTCACCGAGCCCGGCTTGGCCAGAACCTGGCCGCGCTCGACGCCCTCGCGGTCGATGCCGCGCAGCAGCGCGCCGATGTTGTCGCCGGCCTGGCCCTGGTCGAGCAGTTTGCGGAACATCTCGACGCCCGTGCAGGTCGTCTTGGCCGTCGGACGGATGCCGACGATCTCCAGCTCTTCGCCGACCTTGACCACGCCGCGCTCGACGCGGCCGGTCACCACCGTGCCGCGGCCCGAGATCGAAAACACGTCCTCGATCGGCATCAGGAACGGCTTGTCCAGCGGACGCACCGGCGTCGGGATGTAGGCGTCGACCTGAGCCATCAGCTCGCGGATGGCGTCCTCGCCGATGGTCTTGTTGGAGTCCTCAAGCGCGGCCAGCGCCGAGCCCTTGACGATCGGAATGTCGTCGCCGGGGAACTCGTTCTTGGTCAACAGCTCGCGAACCTCGAGCTCGACCAGCTCCAGAAGCTCGGCGTCGTCGACCTGGTCGACCTTGTTCAGGAACACCACGATCGAGGGCACGCCGACCTGACGGGCCAAGAGGATGTGCTCGCGGGTCTGCGGCATCGGGCCGTCGGCGGCCGAAACCACCAGGATCGCGCCGTCCATCTGGGCGGCACCCGTGATCATGTTCTTCACATAGTCGGCGTGGCCGGGGCAGTCGACGTGGGCATAGTGACGGTTGGCCGTCTCGTACTCGACATGCGCCGTCGAGATCGTGATGCCGCGCGCCTTCTCTTCGGGCGCCGCGTCGATCTGGTCATAGCGCTTGTATTCGCCAAAATACTTCGTGATCGCCGCCGTCAGCGACGTCTTGCCATGATCGACGTGGCCGATCGTGCCAATGTTCACATGCGGCTTGGTGCGCTCGAATTTACCTTTTGCCATGTGATGTCTCCATTCCTGCTTGCCCGTGCGGGGCTCAAATTAAGGTCTCGTGCAACCCGCTCGAGTTACGCGTATTTCTTCTGGACTTCCTGGGCGACCGCGGTCGGAACCGGTTCGTAGTGGTCGAACTGCATCGTGTACTGGGCGCGGCCCTGCGACATCGAACGCAGATTGTCGACGTACTTGAACATGTTGGCGAGCGGCACCATGGCGTTGATGACAACCGCCACGCCACGCGCTTCCTGGCCCTGGATCTGGCCGCGACGGCCGTTGAGGTCGCCGATGACGCCGCCGACATAGTCTTCCGGCGTCACGACCTCGACCTTCATGATCGGCTCCAGGAGCTGCACGCCGAGCCTCGGCGCCGCCTCTTTGAAGCAGGCGCGGGAAGCGATTTCGAACGCCAGCACCGAGGAGTCGACATCGTGGAAGGCGCCGTCGATCAACGTCGCCTTGACGCCGATCATCGGGAAGCCTGCGAACGGGCCGGAGCCCATGACGCTCTGGATGCCCTTCTCGACGCCCGGGATGTATTCCTTCGGCACCGCGCCGCCGACGATCTTGGACTCGAACACGAACTCTTCGCTCTCGGTGTTCGGCTCGAACACGATCTTGACGCGCGCGAACTGGCCGGTACCGCCGGTCTGCTTCTTGTGCGTGTAATCCTGCTCGTGGGTGCGGGTGATCGTCTCGCGATAGGCCACCTGCGGAGCGCCGACATTGGCTTCCACCTTGAACTCACGGCGCATGCGGTCGACGATGATGTCGAGATGCAGCTCGCCCATGCCGGCGATGATGGTCTGGCCGCTTTCCTCGTCGGTCTTGACGCGGAAGGACGGATCCTCAGCCGCCAGGCGATGCAGCGCGAGGCCCATCTTTTCCTGGTCGTTCTTGGTCTTCGGCTCGATGGCGATCTGGATGACCGGATCGGGGAATTCCATGCGCTCGAGGATGACCGGATGTAGCGGATCGCACAGCGTATCGCCGGTGGTCGTGTCCTTCAGGCCAGCCAGCGCGACGATGTCGCCGGCATAGGCTTCCTCGATATCTGCGCGCGAGTTCGCATGCATCTGCAGCATGCGGCCGATGCGCTCCTTCTTGCCCTTCACGGTGTTGTCGAGCGAGGTGCCCTTGGTGAGCTTGCCCGAATAGATGCGGGCGAAGGTCAGCGAACCGACGAACGGGTCGTTCATGATCTTGAACGCCAGCATCGACAGCGGCTCGTTGTCATCGGCGTGACGCTCGATCTCAGCATCCGTCTTGGCGTCCACGCCCTTGATCGCCGGCACGTCGATCGGCGACGGCAGGTACTCGACCACGGCGTCGAGCAGCGGCTGCACACCTTTGTTCTTGAAGGCCGAGCCGCAGAACATCGGGAAGAACTTGACCGCGATGGTGCCCTTGCGGATCAGCGCGCGGATCTCGTCGTTCGACGGCATATTGCCTTCGAGGTAGTTCTCGAGCGCGGTCTCGTCCATCTCGACGGCGGCCTCGATCATTTTCTCGCGATACTGCGCGGCCTTCTCTTTAAGGTCGGCCGGGATCTCGACGATGTCCCAGGCAGCGCCCAGCGTCTCGTCACGCCAGACGAGCGCGTTCATCTCGACGAGGTCGACGACGCCCTTGAACTCGGTCTCGGCGCCGATCGGCAGCTGCATGACCACGGCCTGCGCGCCGAGGCGCGAGCCGATCATTTCCACCGAGCGGTAGAAGTCGGCGCCGATCTTGTCCATCTTGTTGCAGAAGATCATGCGCGGCACATGGTACTTGTCGGCCTGGCGCCACACGGTCTCGGTCTGCGGCTCGACGCCGGCGTTGGCGTCGAGCAGCGCGATGGCGCCGTCGAGCACGCGCAGCGAACGCTCGACCTCAATGGTGAAGTCGACGTGTCCGGGAGTGTCGATGATGTTGAAGCGGCGCATCTTGCCGTCACGGCCCTTCCAGAAGGTCGTGGTCGCGGCCGAGGTGATGGTGATGCCGCGTTCCTGCTCCTGCTCCATCCAGTCCATGGTGGCAGCGCCGTCATGGACTTCGCCGATCTTGTGCGACTTGCCCGTGTAGTACAGGACGCGCTCGGTCGTCGTCGTCTTGCCGGCGTCGATGTGCGCCATGATACCGAAATTGCGGTAGTCTTCGATTTTGTATTCGCGGGCCATGGGAGGTGCCTCTCAGTCTCGTTCGCGCTTTACCAGCGGTAGTGCGCGAAGGCGCGGTTGGCTTCCGCCATCTTATGGGTGTCTTCACGCTTCTTGACGGCGGTGCCGCGGTTGTTGGCCGCGTCCATCAGCTCGCCGGACAGGCGGTCGACCATGGTGGTCTCGTTGCGGTTGCGCGCGGCGGCGATCAGCCAGCGGATGGCCAGCGCCTGACGGCGCTCGGGGCGCACGTCGACCGGAACCTGGTAGGTGGCGCCGCCGACGCGGCGCGAGCGCACTTCCACATGCGGCGCGACATTGTCGAGCGCCTGATGGAAGACGGTGACCGGCTCCTGCTTGGTCTTGGCCTGGACCTGGTCCAGCGCGCCGTAGACGATCGTCTCGGCAACCGACTTCTTGCCGTCATACATGACGGCGTTCATGAACTTGGTGACGATCAGGTCGCCGAACTTTGGGTCCGGGTTGATCTCACGCTTTTCTGCACTGTGACGACGGGACATGGCTCTTGTCTCTCAATCTCGGGGCACGGCGCAGTCAAAAAAAGCGCCGAAGCCGGAAACCCTTACTTCGGACGCTTGGCACCGTATTTCGAACGGCGCTGCTTGCGGTTCTTCACACCCTGCGTGTCGAGCACGCCGCGGATGATGTGATAGCGGACGCCCGGCAGATCCTTGACGCGGCCGCCACGGATCATGACCACCGAGTGCTCCTGAAGGTTATGGCCTTCGCCCGGGATGTAGCCGATCACTTCGAAACCGTTGGTCAGGCGAATCTTGGCGACCTTGCGCAGCGCCGAGTTCGGCTTCTTCGGCGTCGTGGTATAGACGCGCGTGCAGACGCCCCGCTTCTGCGGGTTCTGCTGCATGGCCGGGACCTTGTTGCGCTTCACCGGCGCCAGGCGCGGCTTGCGGATCAGCTGGTTGACGGTAGGCATTAAACCCTCTTGTCTCTCAATTCCGTGTCTTGCCCTGTCAGGGCCGCTCAAAGCGTCATTTCCATACGCAAATTCGGGCAACACACCGCGTCTCGCGGTCCTGCCCGAACAAATTGCAGAGGAAGCGGAAGCCGCTTCATGCGCGCCGGAGATGTCTTTTCGCTCGTAAAACGAACCCTGTTTGAGGCAAACTCCAAGGCGCGTCGCCTCGGAAAGGCAAGTCTCACATCGGTTCTGACGGGGCGGCTTCTACTCGCAAGGTCGCTATCCGTCAACCCCGGAACGGCAAATATTGCGCCCGATCCGGAGCTTGGCAGCCATGCGAGAAACGCATGTAATTTTCTTGCGCCTTTTTTCAAGGACGAGGAAGAAAGTGACCGGCTTCCGGCTGTCTTCTCAGCCGGCTTCGTGCAAGAAGGCGGCATGAATGGCAAAACCCCCTCTTCCGGAGGAATCAGCCCGTGAACGACAATGAAGAGCGTCCGGTCACCATCATCACCGGCCGGGTCTGGCGGCGCAAGGGCGGCAAGCCGGAAGGCGTGCATGTGATGCTGGTCGCGCCCGACGATGATTCTGCCGTGCGCCGCGCGCTCGAATCGCTCGCGGCCGAAGGATTCGCGGAAGCCGAGCTGGACCAGATCGGCGACATGGAGGGCGCGCCCGACGAAGAGCCGCATCTATCGGCTTATCAGGGCGCGCTGGAAGGCGAAGTGTCGATCGTCACCTTCGACGAACCGGTCTGATTCCCGAAGGCGATCGCGAGATCGCGATGCGTCTGGCTTGCCGGACCCTTTTTGTCTTGCCTAAGGCGCATCGCGATCTTTCAGTTTCGCTCAGCGCGCTTTAGGTTTTGATTTTGCGCATGTCTTCGCCCCGAAACCGGTTCCCGCTTTCGGGAGACATGCTTTAGAAACACCCACCTCTTCCAATCCTCGGAGTTCCCATGACCAGCAATCCCACCAGGCTCGGCCCCATCAAGCTCGGCATAGTCGGCGTGGGAAAGATCGTCCGCGACCAGCATCTTCCCGCCCTGGCGAAGGACGCCAACTACCAGCTAGCCGCCGCGGCCAGCCGCCACGGCAAGGTCGATGACATCCCGAACTATCCGACGATCGAGGCGATGCTCGAGGCCGAACCCGGCCTGGAAGCCGTCTCGCTCTGCATGCCGCCGCAGTTCCGTTACGACGCGGCGCGCACGGCGCTCGAAGCGAGGAAGCATGTCTTCCTGGAAAAGCCGCCGGGCGCAACCGTCAGCGAGGTCGAGGACCTCAAGGCGCTTGCCGTGAAGAACGGCGTCTCGCTCTTCGCCAGCTGGCATTCGCGCTATGCCCCGGCGGTCGAAGCCGCGCGCGCCTTCCTCGCCTCGGCCAGGATCAGCTCGGCCGCCATCAACTGGAAGGAAGACGTGCGCCGCTGGCACCCGAACCAGGAATGGATCTGGGCGCCGGGCGGTTTCGGCGTGTTCGATCCCGGCATCAACGCGCTGTCGATCGCCACCCACATCCTGCCGCCGATGTTCATCACCTCGGCCGTGCTCGACTTCCCCGAGAACCGCGCGTCGCCGGTCGCGGCGCATGTCAGCTTCCGCACCTCGAACGGGCTGCCGGTGACGATGGAGCTCGACTGGCTGCAGACCGGTCCGCAGAGCTGGGACATCCTGGCCGAGACCGACAAGGGCAAGATGGTGCTTTCGGGCGGCGGCGCAAAGCTCGCCGTCGACGGCAAGATCGTCCATGACGAGCCGGAAGCCGAATATCCGATGCTCTACAGGCATTTCGCCGAGATCGTGCGGGCCGGCGTCTCCGACGTCGACCTGGCACCGCTGCAGCATGTCGCCGATGCCTTCATGCTCGGCAAGCGCAACGTGGTCGAGGCATTTTTCGATTGAGTTGACGGGACTGGCGGGCCAGTCAGTCCACGATGGCGATGGCGAAGCCGTCATAGCCCTTGGCGCCGACGGTCTGGATGGCGGTGCCGTCCAGCCGCTTTTCGCTGCCAATGAAGGAAAACGCTTCGCGGGCGCCCTCGACATTGGCATCGCCGCTGTCCTTCTTCACGACCGCGCCGTCGCGGATGACGTTGTCGCAGACGATCACAGTTCCCGAGCGTGACAGCCGCATGGCCCAGGTGAGATAATTCGGGTTGTTCGGCTTGTCGGCGTCGATGAAGATCAGGTCGAACGGACCGGCATTTTCGCTGGCCAACGCCGCGAGCGACTGAAGCGCGGGGCCGAGACGCAGATCCACCTTATCGGAAACCCCTGCCCGCTCGAAGTTCAAGCGCGCGACCTCGGCGTGATGCGGGTCGAGCTCCAGCGTCACGACCTTGCCGTCTGCAGGCAATCCCCTTGCCATCCAGATGGTCGAATAGCCGCCAAGCGTGCCGATCTCGAGCACCTTTTTCGCACCGCGTATCCGCACCAGCAGCGACAGAAGCTTGCCTTGCGCGGCGGAGACGTCGATCGCCGGCAGGCCCTGGTCCCGGTTGGTTGCCAGCACCGCGTCGAGGGCGGGATCGGTCTCGAAGAGCGAGGAAACAATGTAGTCGTCGACAGCCGTCCAGGTCCTGCTGCTCATGGTTCTCTTCCTCGCTGAGCCAAAATGCGGAAAGGGGCCACGCGGGCCCCTTTCCTTCTTTTCTTCTCGTCCCGCGCTTACTGCGCGGCATTGACCATGTTGGTCAGCATCGGCTCGGCGACCTCGACGCCCGAGGCCTTGCGGCGCTCGTCGATGATGAGCTCGTCGCGCGAGGTGGCGATGCGCCGGATCTGGCTCATCGTGCCGCCGGTGCCGGCCGGGATCAGACGGCCGACGATGACGTTTTCCTTCAGGCCCTGCAGCATGTCGGTCTTGCCGGCAACTGCAGCTTCGGTCAGCACCCTGGTCGTCTCCTGGAAGGAGGCGGCCGAGATGAAGGACGGCGTCTGCAGCGAGGCCTTGGTGATGCCGAGCAGCACCGGCTGGCCTTCGGCCGGCTTCTTGCCGTCCTCGATCAGCCGCTCGTTGACCTCTTCCAGCTCGATCACGTCGACGTGGTCGCCCGGGATGTAGGTCGAGTCGCCCTGCGTGGTGATCTCGACCTTCTGCAACATCTGGCGAACGATCACCTCGATGTGCTTGTCGTTGATCGACACGCCCTGCAGGCGGTAGACTTCCTGTATCTCGTTGACGAGGTAGGACGCAAGCGCCTCCACGCCCTTGATGGCCAGGATGTCGTGCGGCGCCGGGTTGCCGTCGAGGATGTAGTCGCCCTTCTCGATGACGTCGCCGTCCTGGAGGTGGAACGGCTTGCCCTTCGGGATCAGGTACTCGACCGGCTCCAGCGTCGAGTCATGCGGCTCGATGATGATGCGGCGCTTGTTCTTGTAGTCGCGGCCGAAGCGGATCGTGCCATCGATCTCGGCGATGATGGCGTGATCCTTCGGACGGCGAGCCTCGAACAGTTCGGCCACGCGCGGCAGACCACCGGTGATGTCCTTGGTCTTGGCGCTTTCCATCGGGATACGCGCAAGCACGTCGCCCGGACGGACATGGGCGCCCGGCTCGACCGAGAGGATGGCCTCGACCGAGAGCAGGAAGCGCGCATCGCCGCCCTTCGACAGCTTGCCCACCTTGCCCTTGGCGTCCTGAACGACGATCGCCGGCTTCAGGTCGCTGCCGCGCGGCGTCGAACGCCAGTCGATGACCTCGCGCTTGGTGATGCCGGTCGACTCGTCAGCCGTTTCCTGAACGGAGATGCCGTCGACCAGATCCTCGAACGCCACCTTGCCCTCGATTTCGGTGAGGATCGGGCGGGTGTAAGGATCCCACTCGGCGATGCGCTGGCCGCGCTTCACCTTGTCGCCATCGTCCACGAAGATGCGCGAGCCATAAGCGACGCGGTGCGTGGCGCGCTCCTTGCCGGCCTCGTCGAGGATCAGAACCGCCATGTTGCGGCCCATGACCATCTGCTGGCCTTCGGAGTTGCGCACCACGTTGCGGTTGCGGATCTCGACCTTGCCCTCATAGGAGGCTTCGAGGAACGAAGAGTCCACCACCTGCGCGGTGCCGCCCATGTGGAAGGTGCGCATGGTGAGCTGGGTACCCGGCTCGCCGATCGACTGCGCCGCGATGACGCCGACAGCCTCGCCCTGGTTGACGGGCGTGCCGCGGGCAAGATCGCGACCGTAGCAGACCGCGCAGACGCCGGTCCTGACCTCGCAGGTCAGCGCCGAGCGGATGCGCACCGACTGCACGCCGGCCTTCTCGATCTGCTCCACGTCGCGCTCGTCCATCAGCTTGCCGGCCTTGACCAGCAATTCGCCGGAAACCGGGTGGTTGATGTCGTCGAGCGCCGTACGGCCCAGCACACGCTGACCGACCGAAGCGACGATCTGGCCGGCATCGACGATCGGCTGCATGGTGAGGCCCTTGTCGGTGCCGCAATCCACCGAATTGACGATGCAGTCCTGCGCCACGTCGACCAGACGACGGGTGAGGTAACCCGAGTTCGCCGTCTTGAGCGCGGTGTCGGCCAGACCCTTGCGGGCGCCGTGGGTCGAGTTGAAGTACTCGAGCACGGTGAGGCCTTCCTTGAAGTTCGAGATGATTGGCGTCTCGATGATCTCGCCCGAAGGCTTGGCCATCAGGCCGCGCATGCCGGCGAGCTGGCGCATCTGGGTGGGCGAACCGCGCGCACCCGAATGCGACATCATGTAGATCGAGTTCATCGGCTTCTGACGGCCGTTGTCCTCGAACTCGACGGCCTTGATGCGGGCCATCATCTCGTCGGCGACCTTTTCCGAGCACTTGGCCCAGGCGTCGACCACCTTGTTGTACTTCTCGCCCTGGGTGATCAGGCCGTCATTGTACTGCTGCTCGTACTCCTTGGCCAAAGCCTCGGTGTCGGAGACCAGCTTCAGCTTGGTGTCCGGGATCAGCATGTCGTCCTTGCCGAACGAGATGCCGGCGCGGCACGCATGGGCGAAGCCGAGGGCCATGATGCGATCGCAGAAGATGACCGTCTCCTTCTGACCGCAGTGGCGGTAGACGGTGTCGATCATCTTGGAGATGTTCTTCTTGGTCATCTCCTGGTTGGCGGTCTCATAGGGCACGTTGACGTTCTTCGGCAGCAGCTCGCCGATAATCATGCGGCCAGGCGTGGTGTCGTAGATCTTCGACACAACCTTGCCGTCGGCGTCGACCGTGCGGAAGCGGCCCTTGATCTTGGCGTGCAGCGTCACGGCCTTGGTCTCCAGCGCATGCTGGAGCTCGCCCATGTCGGCGAACACCATGCCTTCGCCCGGCTCGTTCTGGTTGACGATCGACAGATAGTAGAGACCGAGAACCATGTCCTGCGACGGCACGATGATCGGCGCGCCGGAGGCCGGGTGCAGGATGTTGTTGGTCGACATCATCAGCACGCGGGCTTCGAGCTGCGCTTCCAGCGACAGCGGCACGTGGACCGCCATCTGGTCGCCGTCGAAGTCGGCGTTGAAGGCCGTGCAGACCAGCGGATGCAGCTGGATCGCCTTGCCTTCGATCAGGATCGGCTCGAACGCCTGGATGCCGAGGCGGTGCAGCGTCGGCGCGCGATTCAAGAGCACCGGATGCTCGCGGATGACCTCGTCGAGGATATCCCAGACCTCCGGACGCTCCTTCTCGACCAGCTTCTTCGCCTGCTTGACGGTCGAGGAGAAGCCCTTGGCGTCGAGGCGGGCGTAGATGAAGGGCTTGAAAAGTTCCAGCGCCATCTTCTTCGGCAGGCCGCACTGATGCAGCTTGAGCTCCGGACCGGTCACGATGACCGAGCGGCCGGAATAGTCGACGCGCTTGCCGAGCAGGTTCTGGCGGAACCGGCCCTGCTTGCCCTTCAGCATGTCGGACAGCGACTTCAGCGGACGCTTGTTGGCGCCGGTGATGACGCGGCCGCGGCGGCCGTTGTCGAAGAGCGCGTCGACGGCTTCCTGCAGCATGCGCTTTTCGTTGCGCACGATGATGCCCGGCGCGCGCAGCTCGATCAGCCGCTTCAGGCGGTTGTTACGGTTGATGACGCGGCGATAGAGGTCGTTGAGGTCGGACGTCGCGAAGCGGCCGCCATCCAGAGGAACCAGCGGGCGCAGGTCCGGCGGGATCACCGGAACCACCTTCATGATCATCCATTCCGGACGGTTGCCGGATTCCATGAAGTTCTCGACGACCTTGAGCCGCTTCAAGAGCTTCTTCTGCTTGAGCTCGGACGAGGTCGAAGCCAGCTCCGAGCGCAGGTCGCCGGCGATCTTCTCCAGGTCCATGCCGGCAAGCAGGTCGTGGATGGCCTCGGCGCCGATCATGGCGGTGAACGAATCCTCGCCATACTCGTCGACGGCCAGCATGTACTCTTCCTCGCTGAGCAGCTGATGCTCCTTCAGCGCGGTGAGGCCGGGCTCGGTGACGATGTAGTTCTCGAAGTAGAGGACGCGCTCGATGTCCTTCAGCGTCATGTCGAGCAGCGTGCCGATGCGCGAGGGCAGCGACTTCAGGAACCAGATGTGGGCGACGGGCGCGGCGAGCTCGATATGGCCCATGCGCTCGCGGCGGACGCGCGACAGCGTGACTTCGACGCCGCACTTCTCGCAGATGACGCCCTTGTACTTCATGCGCTTGTACTTGCCGCACAGGCACTCATAGTCCTTGATCGGACCGAAAATGCGCGCGCAGAACAGACCGTCACGCTCCGGCTTGAAGGTGCGGTAGTTGATGGTCTCCGGCTTTTTGATCTCGCCGAACGACCAGGACAGAATCTTCTCAGGGCTGGCGAGCGAGATCCGGATGGAATCGAACACCTGCGCAGGCGCCTGGGGGTTGAAGAGATTCATGACCTCTTGGTTCATGCCGTTCTCCTTTTCGGGGTCCTCGAAAACCCCTTGCATCGAGCGCGGACCGAATGCCCGCAGACTGGCCGGCCTGACCGGCCGAGAATTTGAGGGGCGCGCCGCGTGGTTTTGCGGCGCGCCATTGCCTTACTCGGCTGCGCCCCTATTCGGCAGCATCTGGCAGCCGGACCTGGGCTTCGTCGAACTTGGTGTTCTCCAGTTCGACATTGAGGCCGAGCGAGCGCATTTCCTTGACGAGAACGTTGAAGCTCTCGGGGATGCCCGCTTCGAACGTGTCGTCGCCTCTGACGATCGCTTCGTAGACCTTGGTGCGTCCGGCGACGTCGTCCGACTTCACCGTCAGCATCTCCTGCAGCGTGTAGGCGGCGCCGTAGGCTTCGAGCGCCCAGACCTCCATCTCGCCGAAGCGCTGGCCGCCGAACTGCGCCTTGCCGCCCAGCGGCTGCTGGGTGACGAGCGAGTACGGACCGATCGAGCGCGCGTGGATCTTGTCGTCCACCAGGTGGTGAAGCTTGAGCATATAGATGTAGCCCATCGTCACCTTGCGATCGAACGGCTCGCCGGTGCGGCCGTCATAGAGCTGCGACTGACCGCTGGTGTGCAGGCCGGCCTGCTCCAGCATGGTGTTGATGTCGGCCTCGTGCGCGCCGTCGAACACCGGGGTCGCGATGGAGACGCCGCGGCGCATCTGCTCGCTGAGGCGAACGATGCTCTCGTCGTCGTAGTTGCGGATCGGCTCGTTGCGGTCGTTGGAAGGCATGAAGCTTTCCAGCGTCTTGCGCAGCGGCTTGATGTCGCCGCCCGACTTGTAGGCGTCGATCAGTTCGCCGATCTTCCTGCCCATGCCGGCGCAGGCCCAGCCAAGATGCGTCTCCAGGATCTGGCCGACATTCATGCGGCTCGGCACACCCAGCGGGTTGAGCACGATATCGGCATGCGTGCCGTCCTCGAGGAAAGGCATATCCTCGACCGGAACGATGCGCGACACGACACCCTTGTTGCCGTGACGGCCGGCCATCTTGTCGCCCGGCTGCATCTTGCGCTTCACCGCCACGAAGACCTTGACCATCTTCATGACGCCCGGAGGCATCTCGTCGCCGCGCTGCACCTTCTCGACCTTGTCCATGAAACGCTGCTCGAGCGCCTTCTTGGAGTCGTCGTACTGGCCGCGCAGCGCTTCCAGCTCGCTCTGGAGCTTCTCGTTCTCCACGGCGAACTGCCACCACTGCGAGCGCGGATACTCGTCGAGCGTGTCCTTCGACAGCTTCGAGCCCTTCTTGAAGCCCTTCGGTCCGGCGATCGCCTCCTTGCCGACAAGCATGTCGGAAAGGCGCGAGTAGACGTTGCGGTCGAGGATCGCCTGCTCGTCGTCGCGGTCCTTGGCCAGGCGCTCGATCTCCTCCCGCTCGATCGCCATAGCGCGCTCGTCCTTCTCGACGCCGTGGCGGTTGAAGACGCGCACTTCGACGACCGTGCCGAAGGTGCCCGGAGGCATGCGCATGGAGGTGTCGCGAACGTCGGACGCCTTCTCGCCGAAGATGGCGCGCAACAGCTTTTCTTCCGGCGTCATCGGGCTTTCGCCCTTCGGCGTGATCTTGCCGACCAGGATGTCGCCCGGCTGCACTTCCGCGCCGATATAGACGATGCCGGCCTCGTCGAGGTTCTTCAGCGCTTCTTCCGAGACGTTCGGAATGTCGCGCGTGATTTCCTCCGGCCCGAGCTTGGTATCGCGGGCCATGACCTCGAACTCCTCGATATGGATCGAGGTGAAGACGTCGTCGGCCACGATGCGCTCGGAGAGCAGGATCGAGTCCTCGTAGTTGTAGCCGTTCCACGGCATGAACGCGACCAGCACGTTGCGGCCGAGCGCCAGATCGCCGAGCTCGGTCGACGGACCGTCGGCGATGATGTCGCCCTTGTTCACCCGGTCGCCCACACGCACCAGCGGACGCTGGTTGATGCAGGTGTTCTGGTTCGAACGCTGGAACTTCATCAGCCGGTAGATGTCGACGCCGGACTTGCCAGGGTCGAGATCTTCCGTGGCGCGGATGACGATACGGGTGGCGTCCACCTGGTCGACCACGCCGCCGCGGCGGGCGCCGATGGCGGCGCCCGAGTCACGGGCGACGACCGGCTCCATGCCGGTGCCGACGAACGGCGCCTCGGCGCGCACCAGCGGCACGGCCTGACGCTGCATGTTCGAGCCCATCAGCGCGCGGTTGGCGTCGTCGTTCTCGAGGAACGGAATGAGCGCCGCTGCCACGGACACCATCTGCTTCGGCGACACGTCCATCAGGTCGACGTTCTCGCGCGGCGCCATCATCACCTCGCCGGCATTGCGGCAGATGACGAACTCGTCGACGAAGCTGCCATGCTTGTCGAGCTCGGCATTGGCCTGCGCGACATGGTGCTTGGCCTCTTCCATCGCCGACAGATAGACGACTTCGTTGGTCAGCTTGCCGTTGACGATCTTCCGGTACGGGCTCTCGATGAAGCCGTACTTGTTGACGCGCGCGAAAGTCGCGAGCGAGTTGATCAGGCCGATATTCGGGCCTTCCGGGGTCTCGATCGGGCAGATGCGGCCGTAATGCGTCGGGTGCACGTCGCGCACCTCGAAGCCGGCGCGCTCGCGGGTCAGACCGCCCGGTCCAAGCGCCGACAGCCGGCGCTTGTGGGTGATCTCCGACAGCGGGTTGGTCTGGTCCATGAACTGCGACAGCTGCGAGGAGCCGAAGAACTCGCGCACGGCGGCGGCCGCCGGCTTGGCGTTGATCAGGTCCTGCGGCATGACCGTGTCGATCTCGATCGAGGACATACGCTCCTTGATCGCGCGCTCCATGCGCAGCAGGCCGACGCGGTACTGGTTCTCCATCAGCTCGCCGACCGAGCGCACGCGGCGGTTGCCGAGATTGTCGATGTCGTCGATCTCGCCCTTACCGTCGCGCAGTTCCACCAGCGTCTTGACCACGGCCAGGATGTCTTCCTTGCGCAGCACGCGCACGGTGTCCTCGGCCTTGAGCTCGAGGCGCATGTTCATCTTGACCCGGCCGACGGCCGACAGGTCATAGCGCTCGCTGTCGAAGAACAGCGAGTTGAACATGGCTTCGGCGGTCTCGAGCGTCGGCGGCTCGCCCGGACGCATGACGCGATAGATGTCGAACAGCGCGTCCTGGCGACTCTCGTTCTTGTCGACGGCCAGCGTGTTGCGGATGTAGGCACCGACATTGACGTGGTCGATGTCGAGGATCTGGATCTCGTCCTCGCCGGTGCCGAGCAGCACTTTCAGCGTCTTGTCGTCGATCTCGTCGCCGGCCTCGAGGAAGATCTCGCCGGTGGCGTAGTTGACGATGTCCTCGGCCAGGTAGTTGCCGAGCAGGTCCTCGTCGGTCGCCTTGATCGCCTTCAGGCCCTTTTCGCCGAGCTGGCGGGCCTGGCGGGCGGTGATCTTCTTGCCGGCCTCGACGACGATCTCACCCGTGTCCGCGTCGACCAGGTCGCCGACGGCCTTGAGGCCGCGGAAACGCTCGACGTTGAACGGGATGCGCCAGTGGTCGCCGGCGCGCTTGTAGGTGATCTTGTTGTAGAAGGTCGACAGGATCTCCTCGCCGTCCATGCCGAGCGCCATCAAGAGCGACGTCACCGGAATCTTGCGGCGGCGATCGATGCGGGCGTGCACGACGTCCTTGGAGTCGAACTCGATGTCGAGCCACGAGCCGCGATAGGGAATGACGCGCGCGGCAAACAGAAGCTTGCCCGACGAGTGCGATTTGCCCTTGTCATGGTCGAAGAAGACGCCCGGCGAGCGGTGCATCTGCGAGACGATGACGCGCTCGGTGCCGTTGACGATGAAGGTGCCGTTCGACGTCATGAGCGGCATGTCGCCCATGTAGACGTCCTGCTCCTTGATGTCCTTGATCGACTTGGCGCCGGTATCCTCGTCGATATCGAACACGATGAGGCGCAGCGTCACCTTCAGCGGCGCGGCATAGGTCAGGTCGCGCTGACGGCATTCGTCAACGTCGAATTTCGGTCCTTCGAACTCATACTTCACGAATTCCAGCATCGAGGAGCCGGAAAAATCGGAGATCGGGAAGACTGACTTGAAAACAGCCTGCAGTCCTTCGTCAGGACGACCGCCCTTGGGCTCGTCCACCATCAGGAACTGATCATAGGATGCCTTTTGAACCTCGATCAGGTTCGGCATCTCCGCAACTTCCGGGATCTTTCCGAAGAACTTGCGTACGCGTCTGCGGCCATTGAAAGTCTGGGTCTGGGCCATCGTCGCTCCTTAGCTCAAAACTCGGGACGAACCTCGCCGCGGTTCGCCTTGCACCAACGGGCCGCCTCGCCGGCTGCCCCTGTCTGTTTTTCCGGCTGCCGGTCCAATTGCTTGGCGGCTGCCGGCTAAAACGGGAGAAAACCCGTTTCCTGAAGGCCGCTTCCGGCCCTCAGGAAAGAGGTTTTCAAACGCCTCGCGCAACGCATGCCTCCCTTCGTCAAGGGAGGGGGGCGGACGGCGCGAGACCGTCCGCCCTCGCCTGTTACTTCAGCTCGACCTTGGCGCCAGCTGCTTCCAGCTGAGCCTTGAACTTGTCGGCGTCGGCCTTGGAAACGCCTTCCTTGACCGGCTTCGGAGCCGCTTCGACCAGGTCCTTGGCTTCCTTGAGGCCGAGGCCGGTGATGGCGCGGACTTCCTTGATGACGTTGATCTTCTGGGCGCCGGCGTCGGCGAGAACGACGTCGAATTCCGTCTTCTCTTCGGCCGGAGCGGCAGCAGCGCCAGCACCACCAGCAGCAGCGGCAACAGCCACCGGAGCGGCGGCCGAAACGCCCCACTTCTCTTCCAGGAGCTTCGACAGCTCGGCCGCCTCGAGGACGGTCAGCTTCGAAAGGTCATCTACGATCTTCGCGAGATCAGCCATTTGTATATTCCTTTACTAGGTTCGAACGTGTGTTGTTGACAGCGAGGAACGGCCTCATGCCGCCTCGTCCTTCCGGGCGTAAGCGCCGATGACACGCGCGACCGAAGCCGCGGGCGCATTGACGATCTGGGCGATCCGGGTTGCCGGCGTGGCGATCATGCCAACCAGCTTGGCGCGCAGCTCGTCGAGCGACGGAAGTGTGGCGAGTGCCTTCACACCGTCGGCATCGAGCGAGGTCGAGCCCATCGCGCCGCCGAGAATGACCAGCTTGTCATTCCCCTTGGCGAAATCGGACGCGACCTTCGGCGCCGCAACCGGATCCTCCGAATAAGCGACCAGCGTCTGTCCCTTGAACAGATCGATGATCGATGCGGAGTCCGTGCCCTGAAGAGCGATCTTGGCGAGACGGTTCTTCGCGACTTTGACGGTGCCACCGGCGGCGCGCATCTTCGACCGAAGGTCGTTCATTTGCGCGACGGTGATACCGGCGTAGTGGGCCACGACGACTGAACCCGCGCTCGAGAACGCTTCGTTCAGGCCCGTGACGAGTTCGCGTTTTTCCGCTCTGTCCACTGCCTATCTCCAGTTGACCCCTGCCTCATTCACGAGGTCAGAAGTCGGGTTGCCTTTTGCCGGCCGGGCCATCCAAAAAATGGATCTCCCGAACGGCGCTCGAGGATCCTGCCCCCTTTCGCCACACCTACGGCCAAGCCGGCGATGCGCTGACAAAAGGCAAACACGGTTCGAACCTTTCATTGGAGCTTGTCGCTCCTTTGTCGGGTCTTCACCCGTCTCATGCAGGCCCATGCGAATTAAGGCTTTTGGGCCGCCTGCAATCTCGGACAGGATATCCGGAAACCTTTCGGCTTCCGGGGTACCGGGCCGCCGACGGATCGGCGGTCCGGAATTCTTCTTTGTTGGAGCATGATCTTTTCCGAAAACCGGTTCCCACTTTTCGGGATCATGCTCTAGCGACCGGCCGAAGCCGGTCAGGCGACACTTACGACGCGGCGAGCGTCGCGATGTCGAGCTTGAGGCCGGGGCCCATCGTCGAGGTGACCGACACCTTCTTGACGTAGTTGCCCTTAGCGCCGGCGGGCTTTGCCTTGTTCACCGCATCGGCGAAGGCCCGGACATTTTCTTCCAGCGCCTTGACGTCGAACGAGACCTTGCCGACGCCGGCCTGGACGATGCCGGCCTTCTCGACGCGGAACTCGACGGCGCCGCCCTTCGAAGCCTTGACGGCGGCCGCGACATCGGGGGTCACGGTGCCGACCTTCGGGTTCGGCATCATGCCGCGCGGGCCGAGCACCTTACCCAGACGGCCGACCAGCGGCATCATGTCCGGGGTGGCGATGCAGCGATCGAAGTCGATCGTGCCCTTCTGGACGATCTCGACAAGGTCCTCGGCGCCAACGATATCGGCGCCGGCGGCCTTGGCTTCCTCGGCCTTGTCGCCGCGCGCGAACACCGCGACGCGAACCGAGCGGCCGGTGCCGTTCGGCAGGTTGACCACGCCGCGGACCATCTGGTCGGCATGGCGGGGATCGACGCCGAGGTTCATCGAAATCTCGACGGTCTCGTCGAACTTCACCGTGGACCGGTCCTTGAGCAGCTGCAGCGCCTCGTTGAGGGCGTAAGCCTTGTTCGGATCGATGCCTTCGCGACTCTTGGCAACTCGCTTTGCAATCTTTGCCATGATCTTAGCCCACCACTTCCAGGCCCATCGAGCGGGCGGAACCCTCGACCATGCGCATGGCCGCCTCGACGTCGTTTGCGTTCAGGTCCTTCATCTTCTGCTCGGCGATCTGGCGCACCTTGTCGCGCGAGATCGTGCCGGCCTTCACCTTGCCCGGCTCCTTCGAGCCCGACTTCAGATTGGCGGCCTTTTTCAGGAAGTAGCTCACCGGCGGCGTCTTCATGACGAAGGTGAACGACTTGTCCTGGTAGTAGGTGATGACGACCGGGATGGGCGAGCCCTTCTCCAGCTCCTGGGTCTGCGCGTTGAACGCCTTGCAGAACTCCATGATGTTGATGCCGCGCTGACCAAGCGCCGGGCCGATCGGGGGCGACGGCGTGGCTGAGCCCGCGGCAACCTGGAGCTTGAGCTGGCCTGCAACTTTCTTAGCCATCTCTATTCCTGCCTTTTCTCATGCCGGCCCCACCATCTGGGAAATGCCGGCGGTTGCAGTCTGGTGGTGCGGTTCCCGCGGCCGGCTAAGCCGCTTTCGCCTCCCACCCGTTGATGGCAGCGCTTTGCTTCGCGCCGCCGACCCCTTTTGCCTGTCGACTGAGGGATCTTCGGATCAGCCCTTTTCGACCTGTCCGAATTCCAGATCGACGGGCACCGCGCGCCCGAAGATCGAAACTTCCACCTTGAGGCGCGCCCGCTCCTCGTCCACTTCCTGGACGAAGCCGTTGAACGACGCGAACGGACCGTCCGACACGCGGATCGCCTCGCCGATCTCGAAGGTGACCGACGGCTTCGGCCGCTCGACGCCTTCCTGAACCTGGTTCAGGATGCGCTGCGCCTCGGTCTCGGTGATCGGCACCGGCTTGGAGTCGCCGAGGAAGCCGGTGACTTTCGGCGTGTTCTTGACCAGCGAGAACACGGCGTCCGTCAGGTTGGCCTTCAGAAGCACATAGCCCGGGAAGAACTTGCGCTCGGCATCGACCTTGCGGCCGCGGCGGATCTCGACGACCTTCTCGGTCGGCACGACGATCTGCTCGATCTCGCCGGACAGGCCCTTCTGCTTGGCCTTGTTCTCGATGTCCTCGGCGACCTTCTTTTCGAAGTTCGAATAAGCGTGGACGATGTACCACCGCGCAGTCATTTCACGACCTCTCCGTAATCGCCGAACTTAATGTCCGAGGCCCAATATCCACTCGATCGCATAGCCCATGGCTATGTCGGCGGCGAAAAAGAAGATCATGGCGATGACCGCGAACACCAGGACCATCACCGTCGAGATCATGGTCTCGCGGCGCGAGGGCCATGTCACCTTGGCCGTCTCCGCACGAACCTGCTGGAGAAAGGTGAAAGGATTAGTGGTTTTCGAAGCCATGTGCCGCCTGTCTTCGAGACCCGTTGGCCGGGCCTCCTGGATGATCCCGCTGGCCGGGACGTGCCGCCTGGGCTTCGTGCCGGCGCCGAATCAGCGCCACCATTTCGCCCACGCAAATCAGACGCGTAAAGCCGGCTTCCCAGCTCCACGCGTCGCGTGTCTGTTCAGTCTACATAAAACCGATTCTTGGTCCACGCAAGTGGCAAGTGTTCCGCTTTATGTTCGAGCGCCGCCTCGGAACCATCCAGTCGTTCCGTTCCGGCTATGCGAGGCCTTATGCCCCAGTTTTCCCTATATGGCAAGCCACCCGCCTGTTTTCAACGGCGAAGCAACCGGCACTTGGGGGATGGCACGGGCAGCAGGGCTCGAACCTACGACCTGCGGTTTTGGAGACCGCCGCTCTACCAACTGAGCTATGCCCGTATACGGGCGCTGCTATTTCACAAAGCTGATGAGAACTCAAGTGCCCTTTTGAGGCGTGTCGACCGGAAGTGGCGGTCGCTGCCATCCAAGCCACAAGGCCCAGATGCAAATCACGAGCTCAAGCCCAAAAGTCCAGTTCAGAACGAAGCTCAGCACCCAGTTCCCGTATCTGGCCGGAACGATCACGATCTCAAAAGGATGATGGCTGAAGGGCGCCAGCCACATGAGCGGCGATACCACCGTGTCGAGCGCCATGTGCAGCATGGCTCCAGCAAATAAGACGGCGATCAATGGCAGATGCAATGAACCGAGCAACCGGCCGACCGACAGGCTTACGGACCCAATCGCTGCCCAGAACAACGGCCAATGCGTGATGTAGGCGTGGTGGTGAATGCGACCGAAATCGATCAGATGGAAATAGAGCATGTCGATGTCCGGGATGACGCTGCCGAGCATTGCAGCAGTCACGATGCCAGGCTCATCCCGCCACCGTCTTCGCGCGAATTTTCCCAGAATATAGCCCGAAGGGAGATGGGCGATCAGCATGCAAGGCCGCCCCGCATTGATGCGGGGACCGTGCCGTGTCTTTGCGGCGTCATCTTCTCGTAATTTTGCAGAAACCCAGCATCTTCCGCTACGATTTCCCCGCCGGCGGCTTGTATGGCCCGCCAGGTACGCCCCAGCCCCAGGCCGGCATCGGCTCGGTCTCCGGGTCGCAGGTCTCGCCGAGATTGGAATTCATCTTCGCCAGCCGCGATCCCCATTCGACATAGCCCATGAAGGCTGAACGGAATTCGGGATCGTCGGGCAGGCCGACCGCGTCCGCGGCATCGGCCAGGAGATTGATCCAGCGCCGCCGCTGGTCCTCGCTCAGGTGCTTGCCGAGATGATGCATGACCATCTCGCGGTGGCCGCCATGCTTTTCGCTGTAGGTCTTCGGTCCGCCAAAAACCTCGCCGATGAAGGCGGCGACATGCGCGGGATGATCCGGCGACATATGCCTGAACACCGGACCGACGATCGGGTCCAGGGCCACCTTGTCGTAAAAGGTCTGCGTCAGCCGGTTGAGCGCTTCCGCGCCGCCGGCCCATTCGAACAAAGTCGGGATATCCTCGCTCATCGCTGGTCCTCCTCGAGCCTATCCGCCTCGACAGGCCGCGGAGGATAACGCAAGCCCTCCCCGGCTCAACCTGCCTCGATGGCCAGCTGGCGCATCCGCGCTTACAGCTTCGCCGGCGCCTCCGCCTCGGCATTGGCGGACGGCAGAACACGGCAATTGTCGGGCTTGGGCGACGACTTGCAGATGGTGGCGCCCGTGAGCGCGTCCACAGATTGGCGTCCGGTCGTCAGTCCGAATTTTTGCATCTCGTCCTGGCTGAGCTCGCGGTGGCTCGAATAGAGCACCGACTGCATGGTCGAGAACAGGGCCGACCCGACCGCCATCTCGTCGAGATACGCCATGACCTTGTCCGCCATCCCCAGCGAATGCAGGCTGAGATGCGCGCTGGCGCCGACGAGGCGCCTGGAGCCGCCGGCGATCATCACGGCGCACGCCGAGTCACATTCGGCGCCGGCATCGACGGTGAGCCCGGTGTGGAAGCCGTCCTTGGCGGCGCACCCCGCGGCGCCCGGATCGCAATCGAGAAAGTCGGTGCGGGCGACCGCGACATCCAATCCGCGCTCGCGGATCAGCCGGCCGGCGGCAAGCGCGCCCTGCACGTCGCCGCCCGGCGAGTTGACCACGACGGGCAGCCGGCGTCCGCCGGCCGTATCGAGCAGCTCGCGCAGCCTGTCCGGCGTGCCGGCGGCAATCGTCCCTTCCGCCGAAATCCATTCCGGGCAGTCGGGATTGCAGAGCGGGTTGCTGCCGCGAACCAGCACGAAGCGCATCTCCTGTTCCGGCTTGAAGGATGGTGCAGCCTCTACCGATTGAGGAGAAGTCGGCTTGACCTCGACGGTTGCAACCTCGGCCGGCTTGGCGTTGCCGTCCGCCGGTGTTTCCCTGCAGTTCGCCGGCACGGGACTGCGTTGGCAAATGGTCTTCCCGGTTAGAAGGTCGAGCGTATCGAGGCTGGTGACGAGCTTCATCTCCAGCATATCCTCGGGCTCTATCTGCCTTATGTCGGTTGCTGGCGTCGCCTTCATCACGTCCAGCACGCCCTGCTCGACGCCCATTTCCCTCAGATAGCCGGACAGCCGTTTCTCGACCGCCTTGCTCATCTCATAGGTCTTGTAGCTGCCTGCATTCTTGCGGCTGACGATCTTGGTGCTGATGACCTTCTTCTTGCCGTTCACAATTCTGTAGGTGGTGCGGTAGAGCAGCTTTTCCCGGTGATAGGTCGTGGTGATCTGATGGACGCCAAGAAAGGCCCACTCGCCGACGACGCGGCGCATGCCTCCGGAAAACATCAGCGGACAGGCCGAGTTGCACATGGCGCCGCTGTCATAGGCGATGCCGAGATAGGGCGCGGCCTTGCTGTCATCGTCCTGGCAGTTCTTCATCTCCGGCGAGCAGCCGGAAAACTCCGTCGTGCCCACGGCGATGTCGAGCTTGTTCTTGCGGATCATGCGGCCGAGCTGAATCGCGGCATCGACATTGCCGCCCGGAGAATTGACCACGACCGGCAACTGCCGGCCGCCGAGCGTCTTCAAGAGGTGCCTGAACAGCGCCGGCGTGCCGGCCTCGATGGTGCCTTCCGCCGAAATCCATTCCGGGCAATTGGGCTCGCAGCCCTGCGCGCTGCTGCGTACCACGGCAAAGTGCATCGTCGGACCGAGATCGGGCGCCTGTTCCTTGGCCTCCACGACGAAGCTGGCCAAGCCGATCGCGGCGACCAACCCCAGACGGAAGAGCCCGCGCCACCACCGAATGCTGTCTGAACGGCGTTCCGAAACCACGCTTGCGAAGCCCCCACGGGTACAACCCATACTAGTTGGGGCGATGCCGCTTGCAAACAGCTTTGAAAGACGTGGCGCAACACTTGGCCTGCGGAGCGCCGGAAACGAAAAAGGGCGGCCCGAAGACCGCCCTTTCCTTTCGAACCGGCGAATGCCGGATCGATTATTCCTTGATGGTGACGACGATGCCGGCACCGACGGTGCGGCCGCCTTCACGGATGGCGAAGCGCAGCTTCTCTTCCATGGCGATCGGCACGATCAGCTCGACGTCGACGGTGATGTTGTCGCCGGGCATCACCATCTCGGTGCCGGCCGGCAGCGTCACGATGCCCGTCACGTCGGTGGTGCGGAAGTAGAACTGCGGACGGTAGTTGGTGAAGAACGGCGTGTGACGGCCGCCCTCGTCCTTGGTCAGGATGTAGGCTTCGGCAACGAACTTCTTGTGCGGCTTCACCGAGCCCGGCTTGGCCAGAACCTGGCCGCGCTCCACACCCTCGCGGTCGATGCCGCGCAGCAGCGCGCCGATGTTGTCGCCGGCCTGGCCCTGGTCGAGCAGCTTGCGGAACATCTCGACGCCCGTGCAGGTCGTCTTGGCCGTCGGACGGATGCCGACGATCTCCAGCTCTTCGCCGACCTTGACCACGCCGCGCTCGACGCGCCCGGTCACCACCGTGCCGCGGCCCGAGATCGAGAACACGTCCTCGATCGGCATCAGGAACGGCTTGTCCAGCGGACGAACCGGCGTCGGGATGTAGGCGTCGACCTGAGCCATCAGCTCGCGGATGGCGTCCTCGCCGATGGTCTTGTTGGAGTCCTCAAGCGCGGCCAGCGCCGAGCCCTTGACGATCGGAATGTCGTCGCCGGGGAACTCGTTCTTGGTCAACAGCTCGCGAACCTCGAGCTCGACCAGCTCCAGAAGCTCGGCGTCGTCGACCTGGTCGACCTTGTTCAGGAACACCACGATCGAGGGCACGCCGACCTGACGGGCCAAGAGGATGTGCTCGCGGGTCTGCGGCATCGGGCCGTCGGCGGCCGAAACCACCAGGATCGCGCCGTCCATCTGGGCGGCACCCGTGATCATGTTCTTCACATAGTCGGCGTGGCCGGGGCAGTCGACGTGGGCATAGTGACGGTTGGCCGTCTCGTACTCGACATGCGCCGTCGAGATCGTGATGCCGCGCGCCTTCTCTTCGGGCGCCGCGTCGATCTGGTCATAGCGCTTGTATTCGCCAAAATACTTCGTGATCGCCGCCGTCAGCGACGTCTTGCCATGATCGACGTGGCCGATCGTGCCAATGTTCACATGCGGCTTGGTGCGCTCGAATTTACCTTTTGCCATAGTCTCTTTCCTTGGGCGGCCTTTGACCTTCAGTTCAGTCGAATGCGGGGCGATTAGCGACAACGGCCGCAAAACACAAGTGCCTTGTGGCTGAGCGTTCTGGCGCTCGACCCGAACCTATGATCCGATTTCAGGATATGGCGCGGATATAGGATTGCCGCAGACGAATTCAAATGGGCGTGGTTCAACGCCTCGGCTCCTCATCAACAGCTTCCCGCGGATAGCAGCAAGATCGACCGGAACTGGCCCATTGCCGCCGCGACGCGCCTCTGATTTCTTCGGCAAATGCAGTTCATTCCGGCAAATATCCGCGGTCCGCTGTTCATGATCGTCTCGACGGGGTCCTACCTCGTCAACGACACGATGATGAAGCTCGCGACCGCAGGACTGCCGCCTTATGAGGTGCTTCTGCTGCGCGGCGCGGCCGCGACGCTATGGGGCATGCCGCTGCTTTTCATGCTGGGCTACGGCAGGCAGATCCCGCTGCTATTCGAGCGCAAGGTGCTGCGCCGGAACGTTTGCGAACTGGCCGCGATCCTTTGCTACGTCGTTGCCTTGGCCAACATGCAGATCGCCGATTCGACGGCGCTCGGGCAGATCACGCCGCTTATCGTGTTGGTCGGATCCTCGATCCTGTTCGGCGAGAAGATCGGCGCCGCGCGCATGGCGCTGATCGGCCTCGGCTTTGTCGGCGCCGTCATGGTCGCGCAGCCGACGATGCAAGGTATTTCCATCTATGCCTTGCTGGCGCTCGGCAACGCGGCCATGGCCGCGGCGCGCGACCTCGCCGGACGCAAGGTGGGCGCCGAGGTGCCCGGCATGATCGTCGCCATCTCTGCTGTCCTGGTGGTGCTGATCGGCTCAGGGATCGCGCACGTCGTTTCCGAGCAGTGGGTGGTGCCGGAGGGTCGCCACCTGCTGCTCATAGCCGGCGCCGGCCTGTTCCTGATCTTCGGCCATTTCTTCATCTTCATGGCCTATCGCGTCGGACCGACAAGCGCGGTGGCGCCCTTCTACTACTGCTTCACCGTCTGGGCGGTGATTTCCGGCCTGCTGGTCTTCGGCCAATTCCCGAATGCGCTCGCGGTCTTCGGCATCCTCTTGGTGATCGGCAGCGGCCTTGCCATCGTCTCGCTCGACGAAAGGCGTCGGCGGCTGGCGGTGGTCGCCTGAGGCTGCCCTGTCCGCGGAGCCTGGCGCTCTACCGGCTTCCAGCGGACGCCGGGCAGGGATCGCTGGCCAATGCGCCGCCATACGATCGCGCCGCGACCGGGCCAAAACATCACGATCGCCCGCAGCCGGAAGGGCTGTGAGCCTATCCGGTTACAGCGTGCGCTTGCCGGAGAACTGGTGATAGGCCCACAGCACGACGACCGAGCCGATGACGGCGACGATCAGGCTCCAGATGTTGAGGCCGGTGACGCCCGATGCGCCAAAGGCGCTGAAGATCACCCCGCCGACGATGGCGCCGACGATGCCGAGCACAATGTCCATTATCATGCCCTGGCCGGTCTTGTTGACGATCTTGCTGCCGATGAAGCCGGCGACGACGCCGAGAATGATCCAGCTGATGATGCCCATTTTTTCCCTCCAATCCCCGCCATGACAATCATTTTCATATGATTGTCAAAAGCTCAAGACAGCTTGAAATTCCCCCCGGTTGCGCCATTCTGGCGCCGGGGCGGACTTGATAGGAGATCCACGATGGGCCTTTTTGACAACGCCGTCCCCGGCGGCAACATCACCAAACCGCTGATGATCGCTCTCGGTGCGCTGCTGGTCGGCAAAATGCTGAGCGGCAGGAGCGAGGAACAGCCGGCCGAACCTCAAGCCCCGGTACCGACTCCCGCCGGAACCGGAACCTCCGCCGATGGCGGCCTGCTCGGCGGACTGGGAGGGCTGCTCGACAAGCTCAAGGATGCCGGGCATGGCGGCGTTGCCGATTCCTGGGTCGGCACCGGCCAGAACCAGCCGATCAACGCCAACGACCTTGGCGCAGCGATCGGCCCGCAGGTCATCCGCGAGATCGCGCAGCGGACGGGTTTGAACGAACAGGAGCTGCTGCAGCAATTGTCCGCGGCGCTGCCCGGTATCGTCGACAAGCTGACGCCGAACGGCCAGATCCCGCAGAACCATCAGGTCGCTTCGGCCTTCAACAGCTAGGCGGCAGGGACCAAAAGGGGAATGCTCATTCCCTCTTCACCTCGAAAACCGATTGCATTTTCGTATCACTGACGGTACAGGAAACCAATTGCGAAATGCAATCGGTTTTCGAGGTGAACAATGATGCTGCAAAACAAGGTGGCGATCGTCTACGGCGGTGGCGGCGCGATAGGCGGGGCAGTTGCACGCGCTTTTGCGAAAGAAGGAGCCGAACTTTTCCTCGCTGGCCGAACAAAGGAAAAGCTGGATGCGGTCGCAGATGACATTCGTAGCGTAGGCGGTCGCGCCGAGGTTTCTGTCATCGACGCCCTCAACGAGAAGGAGGTCGCACTGCATTCAGCGCGGGTTGCTGCCAAGGCGGGCGGGATTGACATCGCGTTCAATGGACTTGGCATAAATCATGTGCAGGGCATCCTTCTCAAAGATTTGTCGGCAGCAGACTTCCTTCATCCGATCACGGCCTACGCGACGGCATACTTCATCACTGCCCGAGCCGTGACGCCGCACATGGCGTCTCGGGGCTCGGGCGTTATCATGATGCCATCGACACCGGGCGCTCGAATGCCCGGCACAGGATTTCTCGGCTACGGAGTTTCCTGTGCCGCCACGGAGGGCATGACACGGCTGCTGGCCGCAGAACTCGCTCCGGCCGGTGTCCGGGTCGTGTGCATACGGTCGCACGCAATTCCAGAGGCTGCGGCCATGGGATCTCACTCCCGCGATGTGTTCGAGCCTGTCGCCCGAAGCGCAGGCATCAGCCTCGAGGAGATGATGGAGGGAGTAGCGGCGGGAACGATGCTAAGGCAGCTTCCCACTCTTGATCAGGTGGCGAATGCCGCCGTATTCGCTGCCTCACCGCATGCGGCGTCAATGACCGGGGCCGTCATCAATCTCACCGGCGGCGCGGTGGTAGACTAGATTTCCTCCGGCCAGTGCAGATCAGCGAATGTCGCAGAAATCCCAAACTCACGACATGGCGAATTTCAGGATTACCGCGACCATAGCTAGCTAGTTCCCATCGGACGCGCTGGAGCGCGTCGGCCCTGCGATGAAGATAGCCGATGACACAAGTGCTCATTGACGCCACCATATCGCTGGACGGTTTCATGGCCGGCCCCAACGTCAGCGTCGCGCACCCAATGGGTGAGGGCGGCCTGCGGCTGCACGAGTGGCTGTCTAACAGCTCGTCCAGCCCGGTCGATGCCAAAGCCGAGAGCGACAGCCACGAGGCGACGGGCGCGGTGGTGCTGGGCCGGCGCACTTTCGACGTCGGCTACGGGGTGTGGAACGACACGCCGTTCGCGACCCCGTGCTTCGTGCTCACCCACGCCCCGCTGGAGCCGCGGGTCGAGAAGAGTGGCACGTTCACCTTCGTCACCGACGTGAAGGACGCTTACGCGCAGGCCGTCGCCGCGGCCGGGGACACGGTGGTGCGACTGATGGGCGCCGAGGTGTCCCAGCACTTCCTCAAGGCCGGGCTCGTCGACGAGATCCGGGTGCAGATCGCGCCCGTGATGCTCGGTTCCGGCACGCGCCTTTTCGAGCACCTCGGCGTAAAACATATCGAGCTGGAGCAGTTGGGGGCGGTCCAGTCGCCGTACGTCACCCACCTGCGCTACCGCCCGAAGCCGTGACCCGACCTCTCCTGGGGCGGTCGGCCTTCCCTTTGCCGGCTGGCGCCAGGAGAGCAACCTCGACGAAGACATTGCTCGACGCCAGCGGCTGCGATCCGGCATGGACCCGCCTTCGCCTCGGGAGACCGCAAGCGAATGCGCTGCGCGCTACGGCGCGTGGCATTTTCGTGCGATCAGCGATGCTAACTGAAATCTGGAGCGGGTAGCGGGAATCGAACCCGCATATTCAGCTTGGAAGGCTGCTGCTCTACCACTGAGCTATACCCGCGCCTTACACTGAAGTACCGGATTCACCCAAAAAGCGCCATGCACTTTCGGTCCGAGACTTTTCGTTTCAGGGCTTCCGGGCCGGCAGTGGTGGAGAGGGTTGGATTCGAACCAACGTAGGCTAAGCCAACGGATTTACAGTCCGTCCCCTTTAACCACTCGGGCACCTCTCCAGTCTGCCGCCGGAGCCATGCAACGAGGCATTCATGCCGATCCGGAGCCCGAGTAAGGATCTTCTCCGAAATCAGCGAAGCGCCTTATGGCGGCAAGGCCGGTGGGTGTCAACCGGCGTGGCCAGGGTTTTTCGAGGATGTTCGGCATTCATTTTCGCAGCCGGTATCCTTAGCCGGACGGGACGGCTATAGAAGCCGCATGAGCGACAACAAAAGCAACAAGCCGGGTACGCCAAAGGATACCCACTACGCCAAACTTAGGCGCGCGCATCGCGACCAGAAGGCCGGCGGCGCGCCCGCATTCCGGCCGCGCCAGCCGGTGCCGCCGGGTGAAGGACCCGCCGAGGGGTTGGTGCGGCTCTATGGCCTGCACACGGTGCGGGCGGCGCTCGACAATCGGCGGCGCAAGATCAAGAAAATGCTGGTGACGCGAAACGCCGCCGAGCGCTTGGCGATCGGCGATCTCTCCGCCCTGCCCTTCAAGACCGAGCTGGTCGAGCCGAAGGACATCGACAGGATCACCGGCTCAGACGCCGTGCATCAGGGCGTGCTGATCGAGGCCGAGCCACTCAAGCCTAAGCGCCTCGACGCGCTCGGCGACACCAGGCTCGTTCTTGTGCTCGACCAGGTGACCGATCCGCACAATGTCGGCGCGATCCTGCGCTCGGCTGTTGCCTTCGGCGCCGGCGCGCTGATCACCACGGCGCGCCACAGCCCGCAGGAATCGGGCGTACTGGCGAAATCCGCCTCCGGCGCGCTCGAGCATATCGACCAGATCGAGGTGAAGAACCTGGCCGATGCGCTCGGCCAATTGCACGAGGCCGGCTTCCAGACGATTGGGCTCGATTCCGACGGGCCGGCGGAGTTGGAGAAAACATTCGCTGGCGACAAGATCGCCCTGGTGCTGGGTGCCGAAGGCAAAGGCTTACGCCAGAAGACGCGCGAGACCGTCGCCGCGCTCGCCCGTCTCGACATGCCCGGCGCCATCCGCTCGCTCAACGTGTCGAACGCGGCGGCTGTGAGCCTTTATGCGGCGAGGAAATTCCTGGCGAATAGCGAATAGCGAATATTCTGAACACGATGACTTTGGGCCTTCAATCCCCTATTCGCTACTCGCTATTCGCTATTCGCTTCTACGCCACTTCGTGGCCCGCCATCCGCTCCAGCGCCCTGACCAGCGCTGAATGATCTTCCTTGGCGCCGCCATTGGCGGCGCAGGAGTTGAACAGCTGCTGCGTGGTCGAGGTGTTGGGCAGCGAAACGCCGAGCGTCTTTGCGCCTTCCAACGCCAGGTTGAGGTCCTTCTGGTGCAGCTCGATGCGGAAGCCGGGCTCGAAGGTGCGCTTGATCATGCGCTCGCCATGCACTTCGAGAATGCGCGAGGCGGCGAGCCCGCCCATCAGCGCCTGCCTGACCTTGGCCGGATCGGCGCCCGCCTTCGAGGCGAAGACGAGCGCTTCGCCGACGGCTTCGATGGTCAGCGCGACGACGATCTGGTTCGCGACCTTGGTGGTCTGGCCGACGCCGTTCGGGCCAACCAAAGTGATGTTCTTGCCCATCTTCTCGAACACCGGCCTGGCGCGCTCGAAGGGCTTTTCCTCGCCCCCGACCATGATGGTAAGCGAGGCCGCCTTGGCGCCGACTTCGCCGCCCGACACCGGAGCGTCGAGATAGTCGCAGCCGAGCTTGTTGACCTTCTTCGCGAATTCCTTGGTCTCGATCGGCGAGATCGAGCTCATGTCGATGACGAGCTTGCCCTTCGACAGGCCCGAAGCGACGCCATTCTCGCCGAACAGCACGTCGGCCACCTGCGGCGTATCCGGAACCATGGTGATGATGATGTCGGCAGCCTTGGCCACGGCATCATTGCCGGTCACGGTCTTCAGCCCTTTGGCGACGAGATCGGCCGGCGGCTTCGAGCGATGGTCACTGGCGACGACCGGATAGCCGGCATTGAGCAGGTGCCCCGCCATCGGCGCGCCCATGATGCCCAGTCCGATGAAGCCTATGGTTTCCATGATTTTTGCTCCTGAACGTCCTTCTTCAAATGTATCGAAGGTCGGCGCCGCCCCTCATCCGCCTGCCGGCACCTTCTCCCCGTATAGTGACGGGGAGAAGGGGACGACCGCAACGCTGGCGATCCCCTCTCCCCGTTCTTCACGGGGAGAGGGTAAGAGTGAGGGGCAGCGCCGGCCGTGGTTGGAAATCCGCCTAAGCCGCCGCACTCCCCTGCCCGGCAAATTCCCGGAACCAGCCGAGCCCTGCCTCCGTGCCGGCCTTCGGCTTGTATTCGGCGCCGATCCACCCGGAGTAGCCGAGGCGGTCGATGTGCTCGTAGAGGAAGGGATAGTTGATCTCGCCCGTCCCCGGCTCGTTACGACCGGGATTGTCCGCAAGCTGGATATGCGCGATGCGGCCGAGGTTTGCCTCGATGGTACGGGCGAGATCCCCCTCCATGATCTGCATGTGATAGATGTCGTATTGCAGGAACAGGTTCTTCGAACCGATGCGGTCGATCAGCGCCAGCGCATGGTCGGTATGGTTCAGGAAGAAGCCCGGAATGTCGCGTGTGTTGATCGGCTCGATCAACAGCCTGATGCCGGCCTGCTCCAGCTTCTCGGCCGCGAAGGCAAGGTTCTCGGCAAAGACGTTTTCCAACACGGTGCGATCCGCGCCCTGCGGCGCGATGCCGGCAAGGCAGTTGATCCGCTCGCAGCCCAGCGCGTGGGCGTAAGCGATCGCCTTGGCGACACCCTGGCGGAATTCCGGCACGCGGTCGGGCAGCGCGGCGATGCCGCGCTCGCCCTTCGCCCAGTCGCCCGCCGGCAGATTGAAGAGAACCTGGGTCAGGCCGTTCTTCTTCAGTCGCGCGGCTACGACATCCGGCGCATGGTCGTAAGGGCCGATATATTCGACGCCCTTGAAGCCGGCGCGGGCGGCGGCATCGAAGCGGTCGAGGAACTCGTGCTCGCCGAAGAGCATCGAAAGATTGGCTGAAAAACGCGGCATTCTTTTTCTCCTTCTCTGCGCCGGACTTAATCGAGCATCACGATCGCTGTCGGCGCATCCTCATGGCTTTCGGCAAGCTCCTCGAATTCCGTGATCTTGTCGATTTCGGCACCCATGGAAATGTTGGTGACGCGCTCGAGGATGAATTCGAGAACCACCGGAACCTGGTACTCCTTCATCAGCCGCTGCGCTTCCTTGAAGGCGCCGGCGAACTCTTCGGGCTTCCTCACCCTCACCGCCTTGCAGCCCATCGCCTCGGCGACCGCGACATGGTCGACACCATAGCCGGCCTCGGGATCGTCGGCGCGGTTGACGTTCTCGAAGGCGAGGCTGACCTCGTAGTCCATCGAGAAGCCGCGCTGCGCCTGGCGGATCAGGCCGAGATAGGCGTTGTTCACGACGACGTGGATATAGGGCAGCTTGTGCTGGGCGCCGACCGCCAGCTCCTCGATCATGAACTGGAAGTCGTAGTCGCCGGAGAGCGCCACGATATCCCGATCCGGATCGGCGGCACGCACGCCGAGGGCTGCCGGCAGTGTCCAGCCGAGCGGGCCGGCCTGGCCGCAATTGATCCAGTTGCGCGGCTTGTAGACATGCAGGAACTGCGCGCCGGCGATCTGCGACAGGCCGATCGTCGTGACATAGGTAGTGTCGCGGGCAAAAGCCTTGTTCATCTCCTCATAGACACGCTGCGGCTTCAACGGCACCTGCTCGAAATGCGTCTTGCGCTTCATGGTCTTCTTGCGCTGCTGGCATTCCTTGGCCCAGCCCGACCAGTCGCGCAGCTTGCCGGCTGTGCGCCATTCGGTGGCGACGTCGAGCAGGATCTTCAGCGCAGCGCCCGCATCCGAGACGACGCCGAGGTCGGGCGCAAAGACGCGGCCGATCTGCGTGGGCTCGATGTCGACATGGATGAATTTTTTCCCCTTGGTGTAGACGTCGACGGAGCCGGTGTGGCGGTTGGCCCAGCGGTTGCCGATGCCGAAGACGAAGTCGGAAGCCAGCATCGTCGCGTTGCCGTAGCGATGCGAGGTCTGCAGGCCGCACATGCCGGCCATCAGCCGGTGGTCGTCGGGGATCGCGCCCCAGCCCATCAGCGTCGGGATGACCGGCACGCCGGTGACTTCGGCGAACTCGATCAGCAAATCGGAAGCATCGGCGTTGATGATGCCGCCGCCGGCGACGATCAGCGGCTTTTCCGCCTGGTTGAGCATCGAAAGCGCTTTCTCGGCCTGGGCGCGCGTCATCGCCGGCTTGAATGGAGCGAGCGGCTCATAGGCATCGATGTCGAACTCGATCTCGGCGAACTGAACGTCGAGCGGCAGGTCGATCAGCACTGGGCCCGGCCGCGAGGAGCGCATCAGATGAAACGCCTTCTGCAGCGCCATCGGCACCAGATAGGGCTCCATGACGGTGACCGCCCATTTGGCGACGGGTGCTGCGATCGCGGCAATGTCGACGGCCTGGAAATCCTCCTTGTTGAGGCGCGCGCGGGGAGCTTGGCCAGTTATGCACAAGATCGGAATGGAATCCGCCGAGGCCGAATAGAGCCCGGTGATCATATCGGTGCCGGCCGGACCGGATGTGCCGATGCACAGCCCGATATTGCCGGCCTTGGCCCGCGTAAAACCTTCAGCCATGTGCGAGGCGCCCTCGACATGGCGCGCAAGCACATGGCGGATGGTGCCCCTCGCCTTCAGCGCCGAATAGAGGGGGTTGATCGCCGCGCCCGGCACGCCGAAGGCGTTGGTGATGCCTTCTTTTTCGAGAACGAGAACCGCTGCGTCGACAGCGCGCATCCTGGCCATATCCAGCCTCCACGTCGTTGGTTGGCTTGAGAATGCCAGTGCGCTCCGGATTTTTCAATTTTTTCAGAATATTTTTTCATTTCTAGAAAAGCGCTGTTATTCTCTGATTCCGCTTCGCTTTTCGTTTTCCAGAAAATCGCATTGGGAAATCAGTGAAAAACTTTTTCATTGCGCTTGGCGGGAAATCGGCCAGAGTACGCGCGCATGGAAACCACGGAGAAACGCCAGCGCGGGCGGCCGCGCGCCTTCAACGGTCCGTCGGAAGCGGCCTCGGTGCAGTCGCTCGACCGGGCGCTTCGCATCCTGGCGATCGTCGCCGAGGCGAGCGGCCTGTCCTTGAGCGAGATCGCAGCGCGCAGCGGCATTGCGGCCTCCACCGCCTACCGCATGCTGACGACGCTGGAGAACCACGGCATGGTCGAATTCGATACGACGGACCAGCTATGGTCGATCGGGGTCGAGACCTACCGCATGGGAGCGGCTTTCCTGCGCCGCCGCAAGCTGGTCGACCGCGCCCGCATCGTCATGCAGGAACTGATGGAGAAGACCGGCGAAACCGCCAATCTCGGCGTCGCCGAGGACGATTGCGTGGTGTTCGTCAGCCAGGTCGAGACGCACCAGGCGATCCGCGCCTTCTTCCGGCCGGGCACGCGCAGTTCCTTCCATGCTTCGGGCATCGGCAAGGCGGTGCTGGCGCATCTCGAGCCCGAGCGAGTGGCCGCCATCCTGCGCAAGGCAGGCCTGCAGCGCTACACCGACAAGACGCTGTCCGATATTTCCGCCCTCGCCCACGATCTCGCGACCATCAAGCATCGCGGCTGGTCGGTCGACGACGAGGAACGCCATCCCGGCATGCGCTGCGTGGCCGCCGCCATCTTCAACGAGTTCGGCGAACCGATCGGCGGCGTTTCGGTGTCAGGCCCGACCGTTCGGGTGACGCCCGAACGTCTTGCCGAGATCGGCCCGCTGGTACGCGAGGCCGCGGCGGAAGTGACAAAGATGATTGGCGGTGTGACGGCTTGATCAGGACGCGCCCGGCAGGGCGCTTTTGGCCGCTATGTCGAAGAAATCGAGCAGGATCGCCAGCCCAACGCCGCAGGCGGTGCAGACCAGGCCGACAATGAAGATCCGGTTGGCGCGCGCATAGATCGGCCGCTGCAGCGATCTTGTGTCGAGCAGCATGGCCAGCGCCCGCATTTGCAGGGCGATGCCGACGAGGATCGGCACCACGGCAAGCAGATGGTAGGTTTGCCAGGGGATCGGGTTCGCCGCCCAATGCGTGATGAAGCCCAGCGAGAAGGCCAGCAGGATACCGACAGTGGTGACCGTGCCGTTGCGAAAAACCGGCTCGATCAGGTCTTCCTTCGGATCCTTCTCGTCCAAGCCACCCTCCCCTCGATTGGCGTCAAAGCCAGATTAAACGCTCGCAAAATCGCTGTACACCATTGGCTGCTTGGCAAAGGCCGACCAAACCACAGCCAAGCTGGGCGCAGCGGCTGAGCCTTGCCCGCCTTGCCGCGGTATTAGAATGCGTGCGAAAGGGCATGGATGCGGAAAACGGTTCAGCTTTTGCTCGCCGCCTCACTTTGCGGATGCGTGGCGGCGGCACCTCAGCCCGATGCCGGCGGTCAGCGCGTCGATCCTATTCCGATTTCGCTTGCGCTGGAGGAGATCATCACCACCGGCATCCGCCAGCGCTTGCATGATCCTGCCTTCGCCAAATTCGGGACGATGCTTGCCGGCGAGCGGGCGCTGAACGGCCACCAGGAGATCGTGGTCTGCGGTACTGTCAACGCTAGGAGCACTTCAGGTGCCTATGGCGGCGACGAACCTTTCATCGCCAAGATTTTCCCGGATGCCGGAAGCAGCTTCGAACTCGTCGCTATGGGCGACGGGTCGCCGAATGGCAGGCTTGTCGTCGGCGCAGCCTGCCGCACGGCCGGATTGCCGATACTCGACCTTGGCCCGAAGACTTAACTCTAAACACTTGTTTCAAGACGAAAAAGGGGCTGCGTGCAGCCCCTCTTCCCCTCGTTGTTCCGGCTCCTCTCAGAGGCGGCAATAGTGCGGATAGCCGTCGTAGCCGATATAGGTGTCCGAGCCCGGATCGTAGCTGGCATAGCGGGCGAGGCAGCGGCGAACGTGCCAGGAACCATCGTAGCCGTCCTCGACATAGACGGTGCGCGGCTGCTGCTGGGCGAGCAGGCTGCCCAGGACGAAACCGCCGACGCCGGCGGCGATGCCGACGCCGAGCTCGCGGCGGTGATGATGGCCGTGGGCGGCCGAGGGCTGGACGGTGCCCGCCAGGGTGCCGGCGGCGACGGTGGTTGCGATGAGGGTCGAAACGAGCGTGCGCTTGAACATGATGATCTCCTTGGTTTCGTGACCGAGGCGATCCATCCGCCTCTTGATCATCTGTCGTCCGACCCAGGAAAAAGGTTCGAAGATTTTTCCGATTTTTTGAGAACCGAAGAAATAGCCGCTTCCGATAGGCGAACGAAAAGGGCGGCCCGATGGCCGCCCTCCGAAGGCAAAAGGTCTTCTCGTCAAAGGAAGATGATCACCTTGCCGTGGTGATGGTGGTGATGGTTGTGGTGCCACCACCACCAAGGCTTCTTGTGATGATTGTGGTGATGATGGTGGTGATGATTGCCGTGAGCCGAGGACGTCTCGACCGTGGCGGCGAGCGCGCCGGTGGCGACGAAGACGGCGACGAGGCCGGACGTAAGCATACGCCTCAACATGATGATCTCCTGGATCCTTGATCGAGGCGACCATTCGCCTCTGGAGATCAGTCGCGGCGAAGCGGCAAAAGGTTCGAGGAATTGAGCGAATAGGGAGTAGCGAATAGCGAGTAGGGAAAGGGCGGCATGCGCTGAACCCTATTCGCTACTTCCTATTCGCTCTCTTTCATCCCATCCCCGTGATATGTCGCAGCCAGAAGGCCAGCGCGATGAAGCCGACGATGGTGGCAACGCCCGTCCAGTCGATATTGGCTTTCTTCAAATCGCTGACGGCCTTCACCAGGAGAAGCCAGGTCACGACGACGAGCGGCAGGATGATGACGAATCTGATCATGCGACACCCCCTACGGAGCAATTGCACCTGACAGAGATGTAGGAGGCGACGCGCCGCATTTCACCATGCCGGCTAAGCCACGCGGTCTATTAGCAACCCAAAACGGAGTTTTGTCTTTACTGGCGCACGGAATGTGCTACCGGAGCGCCGTGCCCTTGTAGCTCAGCTGGTAGAGCAGCGGTTTTGTAAACCGAAGGTCGCGGGTTCGATCCCTGCCGGGGGCACCATCCTTCGCTCTTCGAGCTTCGGATGGCGGGCCAACAGAAAGTCGACAGACGAAGGCGCGTCCGCGCCTCACTCTTCGGGGTTTCCTGGTGGGTAAGCGGCAGCGTGCGCTGCGATTGCGTCGCCTTGTCGGCGGCAGCTCACGAGGGAAGTTCATCCCGCCATTTGATAGCTTCCATCTCGACGCGGACCGCGTCCTGAATGTCGATGACTTGATGGACGTCGAATTGGAGCGCCGGGAAGGTCGAACACGTTTTGTGGACTACCAGCGGGTCATCTGCCTCGCAGAGCATGCTACCACCCCATTCGCCCACGCGCACCACGAAGGCATGCACCTTGACTTCGCTGGGTATCTCCCAGTGCTGGAAGATTTTCAGGATGCGCTTTTGGACGTTCTCGTATTCAATCGCCGATCCCTGTGGCCGCTCGTTCCAATTTACCAGGTATTTCATAATCTCCTCCCTCTCGGGTGACCGCGAATTCCGAGCCCCATTTTAGCTCCCGAGGCGCACTTCCGATCGTCTCCTCGTCTGCTCCGATAGAGGTAGGCATCACGACACGAAGGTGGTGAATCTGTCCGACATTTGAGGGCGATCCGATTTCAGCGCCGCGGAGCGGCACAAGCTACCTGCAAACAGCTAGAGCAGCCCATTACTAGGCAGCAGCAACCTGACCGACCGCCAGTCCGCCGAAGGTGTTCCGCACCCTGACGGACTTGTAGACGTAGGCAACCCAAATCCCGGTCACAGCAAATGACGCGATTGCGGCGACCAGTGCGTTTCCGGCAAGGACTCGGCTCATCGGAGCGCCGAGAATAGTGGATGTCCAAGCGGAGTCGAGGATGAACACTACGGGAATCGCAATCCACTGATAGAGGAACAGCCGCTTGAAGCTAGGGCTGCGCCGCAGCATTGCGAAGAGAACAACCACCTGAAGCACTGCAAACGCCAACAACAGCACGATTTCGCCACAGACGGCCAAAGGACCATTGGCCAGCGGCATGAGCTGTTGGTAGCCCTCGCTCGAGGAGAACAGCTCGCCCAGTGTGCGGAACGGTGACAAAGCCTGACCGATTGCTAGCAGCATAAGCCAACCGCCAAACCCAACCAGACTGTCCGGATTCTGTGACGGCTTGGTCGCCGAGCGAACGGCAAAGAAAACAGGCACGCCGATAATCAGCAGCACTATCGCCCAATGCCAAATAGAAAACGCCCCCATTTACTCCCTCCCATATGCTCTCAAAAGTTGTATCAGATTTCAATCTCAACTCAAGAGGCAAGTGGCCGGCACCGCCTTGTTAGTCGATTAAACGACTATTTTCTCCCGCCCTCTCCAGACACCCTCTCACCCCGATCGCCGTCACCAAAATCCGGTTCCGCCGCCGTAACGCCGCGCGCAGCTCAGGTATCTTCCCTCGTCGCGCTTCACGAGTTCGATGAACACATGTTCATGCCGGCGGGCTGGCGACCACCCCTCACTCGGCATTCGTGGCGATGCTTCGAAGAGCGCTATCTCGTCAAAGATTTGGGCCCCTCCGGCATGGTTGGCATCATCATTGGGCAACATGTCGCCGTCTAGGATTTCGTATCGCCGTTGGGATTTGGTACCGGTGCCTCCCGACAGTCTCGTGGGGGCGGATCGGCGTGCCCAGGCTCTGGCGACGCTTCCTCGTCGGGACGACGGACAGGAGGCTTCTTCGGGTCGGGCTTCCGCTGGATCTCTTTGACCTTGGTTGGCATATCCAATTAACCGGCATCGCCAGTCCCTTGTTCCCGATAAATGCCAAAGGTTCGGCCGCCAGAGCAGCCGTGTTTTGCGGAAAAGCGCCTTTCGCGGCCTAAGTGGCGAGAGTGGCCCAGATAACCGAAAAGCCGGAAGCGGGCTTCGAACCCTGGCCCTGCCTGCAAGACCCGTCGTCACTATATTTTTGCCAGGAAGCTCTTCCCGGCAGGATGCCGCCATGTCGCGCACACTGATCGTCGTTGGTCTCTGCATAGTAGCCATAGGCCTGCTGTGGCCCTGGGTGAGCCGCATCGGCCTCGGCAGGTTGCCTGGTGATATCGTGATCGAGCGCGAGAATTTCAGGCTCTACGTTCCGATCACCACGGGAATACTGATCAGCGTCGTGGTCTCGACCATCCTATGGCTGATCAACCGTTAGAGGCGCGGCCGGCAGCGCTTTCCCGAAAGCCGGCTCTTGTGCTCGCTCCTGGCGTCGTCACACCCCGATCGCCGCCACCAGCACCCGGTTCTGCCGTCTTATCGCGGCGCGCAGGTCCGGTATCTTCGCCTCGTCGCGCTTCACGAACTCGATGAACATCATGTTCATGTTGTTGAAGATCAGCTCGCCCACCGCCGGGCCGTCGATGTCGGCGCGCACAAGGTCGATCTCCTGCAGGCGGGCGATGAGGGCGCGGATCTGTTCGGTCAGCGCGCGGTCGAGCGCCGTGTAGGCCTGGCCGAACGGGCTGTCGGGCAACTGCGTCGAGATCGCCATCGCCTGGCGCCACATTTCCTTGCTCAGATAATTGAGCGAATGCTCGATATAGATGCCGATCAGCGTATCCAGCGCATCGCCGACATTGGCCGGCGGATCGGCGACCACCCCTCGCCCGGCATTCAGCACCTCGTTGACTTCCATGGAAACGATGGCGCCGAGGATGTCGCCCTTGTTCTGGTAGTAATTGTAGATCGTGCCGATCGAGACCTCAGCCTGTGCGGCGATGGCCTCGATCTTGGCGCCCTCATAGCCGGCGTCGCGGAACAGCGCCGTCGCCGCATCGATGATGCGGCGGTGCCGGTCCGCCTTCTGTCTTTCGCGCAATCCGCTCATATCCGCCTCTTTGCCAGAAAATCATAATTGACTCAATTTTAGAATTGGTTCAAGTTTTCTCCAACAAGCCAGCAAGGCAGGGAGAACACTCGATGACCGTCAACGCCCGGAATCCGCTTTCCACCCTGAAGTCCCGCCTCGCCGCAGCATGCGCGGCCGCGGCGCTGCTCGTGGCCGCCGGCAGCGCTCAGGCTGCCGACCTCAACGCGCTGATCTGGTGCGACCATGCCGATCCGGCGCTGCTGCAGCCCTTCGAGGAGGCCAACAACGTCAAGGTCAACGTCAAGGAGTTCGAGGGCACCGGCGCCGGCCTGGCAATCGTCGAGCAATCGCAGCCCGGCGACTGGGACGTGATGGTGATCGATTCCATCGACGTGCCGCGCGGCGTCGAAAAGGGCCTGTTCGAGCCGCTGCCGGAGGACAAGCTGCCTGTCGGCGACCTCTTCCCGGAAGTGAAGATGGACAAGTCCACCATCGTCGACGGCAAGCGCTACGGCATCACCGAAAAGTTCGGCTACAACACCATCGGCTTCAACAAGACCAAGGTCGATCCGGCCGACATGCAGTCGCTGGCATCGCTCGCCAGCGAAAAATACAAGGGTAAGGTCGCGATATACGACTATTACCTGCCGGTGATCGGCATGGCGGCTTTGGCCATCGGCAAGAAGACCGCCGATCTCACCGAGGCCGACCTGTCCGCCCTCAAGGTGGAACTCCTCAAGATGAAGGCCAACGCCAAGCTGGTCGGCGAAGTCACCGCCAGCCAGACCGCTTTGGCCACCGGCGAGGTCGACATCCTGGTCGGCGGCGGCGAGTGGGTCACAGCGGGGCTCGCCAAGGAAAACCCGGCGCTCGACTTCTCGATCCCGAAGGAAGGCGCGGTGCTGTGGTCGCAGTCGCTCGCCATGTTCAAGGATTCCAAGAACAAGGACATGGCGCTGAAGTTCATCCAGTACATCATGAGCCCGGAAGGCCAGGCGCGGCTAGCTACCTCCTCCTGCTACTGGGGCATGCCCGCGAACAGCAAGGCGGCGCTGAGCGACGAGCAGAAGAAGATCCTGCGCTTCGACGAGCAGCCCGGCTTCCTCGCTCGCGCCCAGGCCTATCCGGCGCCGAACACTGATCTCGACAAGAAGATGCAGGACATGTGGACCGAAATGCTGCAGGCGCAGTAACGGGTTCGCTGTGGGCACTTCGGGAAATAAAGGGTGTGCCCTGCCCTGGGCGCTGGTCACGCCGGCGCTGGCATGGACGCTTCTCTTCTTCGTGCTGCCCTTCATCGCCATGGGGTTTTCGAGCCTGACGGCGCATGAAGGCGGCGGCTGGACGCTCGCCAATTACAGCCAGTTCTTCACCGACCCGTCCTATTGGCGGGCGATGGTGAATTCGCTGGAGGTGACGGCGATCGTCACCGTGATCTCCATCCTGCTCGCCTACCCCTTCGCCTGGATCCTCGCCGAACAAGTGCCGGAGCGCTGGCAGCGGCTGGCGCTGATGCTGGCCGTGCTGCCGTTCTGGACCTCTTATGTCGTGCGTTCCTATTCCTGGCTGCTGGTGCTGGCACAAAACGGCGTCGTCAACCGGGCGCTGACTGGCACCGGCCTCATTAACGAGCCGCTGCAGCTCGCCAACACGCGTTTCGCCACCGTCACCGGCTTCGTGCACTTCTTCGTCATGCTGCTGACGCTGACCATCTTCGCCAACCTCAAGCAGCTCAGCCCGAGCTACCGCAAGGCCGCCGCCGACCTCGGCGCCGGACCGGTGCGCACCTTCGTGCATGTCGTGCTGCCGCTCACCTTGCCCGGCATCATGGTCGGCGCCTTCCTCACCTTCGTGCTCTGCGTCGGCGACTACATCACGCCGCAGATCCTCGGCGGCAACAATGAGCTGGTCATGCCGCAGCTGGTGATGATGCAGATCGGCCGCCGCGGCGATTTCCCGCTGGCTTCGGCGCTGTCGATCATCCTGATGGCCGTCGTCACCATCGCCTATCTCGCCTGCGCCCGCTGGCTGAAGATCGAGCGAGCCTGACCATGCGCACCATCGTCCGCTTCGCCGCCCGGCTCTACGCCATCTTGATCTACGGCTTCATCTTCCTGCCAGTGGTCGTGCTGGTGCTGTTCTCGCTGCAGGCGACCTCCTTTCCGATCCCGCCCTTCACCGGCCCGTCGCTGCGCTGGTACCAAGCTGTTCTGTCCGACACGCGGCTCACCTCGGCGCTGGTCAATTCGCTGCTGGTGGCGGTGCTCTCCTCGTTCGCTTCGGTCACGCTCGGCTTCCTCTCCGCCTGGGGGTTCGCGCGCTTCGTGCTGCCGGGCTCGGCGCTGCTGCGCGGCCTGATCACGCTGCCGCTCACGGTCAGCTATCTCATCATCGGCATGGGCTTGCTGGTGCTGTTCAACTGGGCCGGTGTGCCGAAGTCGCTGCTTGCCGCCGGTATCGGCCATGTCGTGATCAACCTGCCGCTTTGCTTTGCCATCATCTACAGCCAGATGGGCGACCATCAGATCAACATCGAGCGCGCCGCCCGCGACCTCGGCGCCGCCGAATGGAAGGTGCTGCTGATGATTACCGTGCCGGTGATGGCGCCGGCGATCTTCGCCGGTTTCTTCCTGTCGATGACCTTTTCGTGGGACGAGTTCGTCATCTCCTTCCTGCTCACACGCTTCGAGACGACGCTCCCAGTGGAAATCTGGAATCTCTTGCGCTCCGGCCTCAATCCCAAGACCAATGCCGTCGGCTCGCTGGTCTTTGCCGTCTCTATCGTCCTGGTGGTATTTTTCGAACTGACGCTGTTGCGGAGAAAGCCGGCATGAGCGCGCCCCTTGTCGACATCCGCAACGTCTCGCATCGCTTCGGCCAGCTCCCGGTGCTGAAGAACGTCTCGCTGACGATCGAGCCCGGCAGCTACACGATCCTGCTCGGACCGTCAGGCTCCGGCAAGACGACGCTGCTGTCGATCCTTGGCGGCTTCGTCACGCCCAGCGAAGGCAAGGTCTTTATTCGCGGCGAGGACTGCACGTCCGTGCCGCCGGCCAAGCGTCCGACGACCACCGTCTTTCAGGACTACGCGCTGTTCCCGCATATGAGCGTCGGCGGCAATGTCGGCTTCGGGTTGCGCATGCAGGGCGTCGACGGCACGATGCGCGCGGCGAAATCGCGCGAGGCGCTTGCCCTTGTGGGCCTGGCGGCGGCCTTCGACAAGAAGCCGCATCAGCTCTCCGGCGGCCAGCGACAGCGCGTGGCGCTGGCCCGCGCGCTGGTCATCGAGCCGGTGGTGCTGCTGCTCGACGAGCCGCTCGGCGCGCTCGACCTGAAACTGCGCCGGCAGATGCAGGATGAATTGAAGGCGATCCAGAAGCGCGTCGGCACCGCCTTCGTCCATGTCACGCACGATCAGGAAGAAGCGATGGCGCTGGCAGACCATTGCGTGGTGATGAATGACGGACGCATCGAGGACGAAGGTTCGCCCGAGCGCGTCTATGCGCGGCCGAAGACGCGCTTCTCCGCCACCTTCATGGGCGAAAGCACGATCCTTGCCGGCAAGGCCAGCGATTGCCGGGATGGGCGTGTCACGGTCACCACGGAGCTCGGCCCGATCGCGCTGCCCGGCAGGTCACCCGCCGGCGCAGGCGTCGCGCTCGCCATCCGGCCCGAGCACCTCATCCTTGGCGAAGTGAAAGGCGATGTCATGCTGGGCATGGCCAAGATCAGCGATGTCGTCTTCCAGGGCAGTTTCAAGCGCGTGCTGGCCGCATCGATCCAGGACCCGGCGCTGCAGTTCATCGCCAAGGCTCCGGCATCGGCCACCGTCCAGGCAGGCGACACGATCGCCGTTTCGTGCAACGCTCAAGACATCATCCTGCTGGCGGACTGAGCCATGAGCATGCTTCCGGTCATCGAGGCTCCGGACTGGTACGAGACCATCCGCATGAGCGACGACGTCACGCTGATCCACGAGCCATGGATAAAACCGTTCTTCCGCTGCAATATCTGGCATGTGCGCGGCCGAGACCGTGATCTGCTGTTCGATACCGGGCTTGGCCATTTCAGCCTCAGGCGCCATGTACCGCTGGTCGCCGAGCGCAAGCTTACCTGCGTCGCCAGCCACACGCATTTCGACCATATCGGCTGCCATCACGAATTCCCGGACCGCTGCGTGCATTCGGCTGAGGCGGACATCCTTGCCGACCCGCGCAACGAATGGACGGTCGCCGACCGCTACGCCAATGAGGAGATGTTCGATCGTTTGCCGGAGGGCTGGGACACGGCGCGCTACCGCATCCTACCCGCGCCTGCCGGCCACCTGCTCGAGCATGGAGACGTCGTCGACCTTGGCGACCGTGCCTTCGAGGTCATCCACACGCCCGGACACTCGCCGGGCGGCATCGCGCTCTTTGAGAAGAAGACGGGCATCCTTTTGTCCGGCGACATCGTCTATGACGGGCCGCTGATCGACGACGTCTACCGCTCAGACATCGAGGACTATGTGGAGACGCTGCTTGCCATGCGCGACATCGACGTCTCGGTCGTGCATGGCGGCCATTTCCCGAGCTTCGGCAAAGTGCGCTATCGCCAATTGATCGATGAGTATCTGGCGCACAAGCGCAAGGCCGGCTGCCACCTGCAGCAGAGCAGCTGAACGACGCTATTGCGATGCTGACTTAAAGCGCCCTTTGCGGACAGGGCGTTCCGGCGGCGTCGCCGCAACGGGAGACCGTGGGCTGCTGCGGCCGCAAACTCATCTCTTCCGAATGCCGCACCAGTTCGGCGAACATGAGGGCGAAACTTCCCATCATCAGGAAGACTATGATCAGACGCGTCACCGGCAATAGACAGGTCTCTCGACTGGCTAGCCCCCGCCAACCCATCCACTGCCGGCTAACATGATCGATCCGGCTTTACGAGTGTTTAAGCTTCGTCTTAACCATTCCGGTCATCACATTCGTTGCACGCCTGTCACGAAGCGCGATTGCGCCTTCCCTTCGAGGCACGGCAGCCGCCCTTTGCAGAGGCCTGCGCCCATGCTACGCCGTCGCCGGCGCGGCCATGCAAGCGGTCGCCCCCTGGGAGCCATGAGCAAAGAAACCAGCCGCTTCGCCTTCGTCTCTTCCGACACCGACGACGCCCGCGCGGCGCTGGATACCTTGTCGACGCGCTATGGGCAGATGCCTGTCGCGGATGCCGAGATCGTCATCGCGCTCGGCGGCGACGGATTCCTGCTGCAGACGCTGCGCGACACGATGAGCACCGGCAAGAAAGTCTACGGCATGAACCGTGGCACCATCGGCTTCCTGATGAACGAATATCGCGCCGGCGGTCTTGAGGAGCGCATCGCCAGGGCGGTGTCCGAAACGATCCGCCCGCTGGAGATGGTCGCGGTCACGCATGACGGAGAATCCGTTTCGGCTTTGGCGATCAACGAAGTGGCGCTTTGGCGCCAGTCCTATCAGACGGCGAAAATCCGCATCACCGTCGACGAGCAGGTGCGGATCGAGGAACTGAACTGCGATGGCGTGATGATTGCGACGCCGGCAGGCTCCACCGCCTACAATCTGTCGGCGCACGGGCCGATCCTGCCGCTCGATGCGCCGCTTCTGGCGCTGACGCCGGTGAGTCCCTTCCGGCCCCGGCGCTGGCGCGGCGCGCTTCTCTCCAACAAGGCGACCGTGCGCTTCGACATATTGGAGTCGGACAAGCGCCCGGTGAACGCCGCCGCCGACCACACCGAGGTCAAGGCGATTGCCTCAGTCACGGTCCGGGAATCGCCGACCGCGACGGCGACGTTGCTGTTCGACCCCAATCATTCGTGGAACGAGCGTATTCTTGCCGAGCAATTCCGCTATTGAGCCGGCGCAGGGACAAGACCACGATTAAGCATCGCGATTAAGGTTACGTCTTCACAATCGCTGGATTTTCCGGCCGTTTCTGTTGACAAATCGCGGACTTGCGCCTAACTGCAACCGCGATCTTGCAGGCGCGCGGCGCCTGCCGCAACGCGTGTTGCGATTTTCCCGAACCAGCCAAAGACAGCCATCACTTGTCCTCAGACGCCCAGACCGCTCAAGAAGCGTTGACGTTCACAGACCTCGGCCTGTCGCCGAAGGTCCTCTCCGCAGTCACCGATGCCGGCTACACCAAGCCGACCCCGATCCAGGCCGGCGCCATCCCGCATGCGCTGCTCGGCAAGGATGTGCTGGGCATTGCCCAGACCGGCACCGGCAAGACCGCTTCCTTCGTGCTGCCGATGCTGACCAGGCTGGAAAAGGGCCGGGCGCGGGCCCGCATGCCGCGCACGCTGATCCTCGAGCCGACGCGCGAACTGGCGGCGCAGGTCGAAGAGAACTTCATCAAATACGGCAAGAACCACAAGCTCAACATCGCGCTCCTGATCGGCGGTGTCTCATTCGATGAGCAGGACAAGAAGCTGGAGCGCGGCGCAGACGTCTTGATCGCGACGCCCGGCCGGCTGCTCGACCATCGCGAGCGCGGCAAGCTCTTGCTCAACGGTGTCGAGATCCTCGTCATCGACGAAGCCGACCGCATGCTCGACATGGGGTTCATCCCCGACATCGAGCGCATCTGCGAGATGATCCCGTTCACGCGCCAGACACTGTTCTTCTCGGCGACCATGCCGCCGGAGATCACCAAGCTCACCGAAAAATTCCTGCACGCGCCGGTGCGCGTCGAGGTCTCAAGGGCCGCCTCCACCGCGACAAGCATCACGCAGCGCCTGGTGAAGTCAGGGTCCAAGCCGTGGGAGAAGCGCGAGACGCTGCGCAACCTGATGAAGGCTGAGAGCGACGGGCTGAAGAACGCCATCATCTTCTGCAACCGCAAGGTCGAGGTGTCGGAGCTTTTCCGCTCGCTGCTGAAGCATGATTTCGACGCCGGCGCGCTGCATGGCGACATGGACCAGCGCGCGCGCATGCAGATGCTCGCCAATTTCCGCGACGGCAAGCTGCGTTATCTCGTTGCCTCGGACGTGGCCGCCCGCGGTCTCGACATTCCCGACGTCAGCCATGTCTTCAACTATGACGTGCCGATCCATGCCGAGGACTATGTCCATCGCATCGGCCGCACCGGCCGTGCCGGCCGCTCGGGCAAGTCCTTCACCATCGCGACCCGCTCAGACACCAAATATGTCGACGCGATCGAGAAGCTGATCGGCACCAAGATCGAGTGGCATGACGGCGACCTGTCGACGGTGACCGAGAGCGTAAGCGAGGACGCCCCCCGGCGTGGCCGCGGCGCCCCGCGCCGCGCCGGCCGCAAGGACGAGGACCGCAAGCCGCGAGGCGAGCGCCAGAAGGATCGTCACGCGAAGCATGACGAGGCGCCCGACGCCGCACGCGAGGAGCGACCGGTCGCCGAGGTCGCCGACATCGCCGAGCGGCGCGCCCGCAAGGACGCGATCCGTTCCGAGAACGACCGCAAGGGTTCCGCCAACCGCAACGAGCAACGCGGCGATGGCCGTCCGCAGCGCGACCGCCCTGCCCGCCACCGGCAGGAAGAAGACGACGCGACCGTCGGCTTCGGCGACGATGTGCCGGCCTTCATGCGGATCGTCGCCAAGGTCTGACCTTCGACACACAGCGTCGGCGGAAACGAAAACGGCCCCGAGCAGGGCCGTTTCTTCTACCGTTGCTTCGCCTGAAGGCTTCAGCCAAACGCTTTTCTGCCCTGCTGCCCTTACATAGGCCCTGGCATCATCTTGGTCGGCTTTTCCAGCATCGGGAACTCGGCCTTGTTGCATTTCACCTTCGGGTTCGTCGGGCTGAACATGCCGTTCGGATTGTCGCTGAACAGCCAGGCGTGAAGATCGTAGTGCACGAATTCCTTCGGAATGAGCGGGTAGTGCCCCTCCATCGGCCCCATGAATTTCTGGCCGAACAGGCTCGGGGCTTCCTTGACGTCCGGCGTCAGCGGCACCAGCCATTCCACGCCGACCAGTTTCAAGCCCTTCTTCGTCGGCTCGTAGATCAGGACGTTGGGCTTCATCGGGTCTAGTGGCTTGCCAATGCTCGGGACGTTGACGAAATGGACGCCCATCGCGCCTTTCGGATAGTCCATCGTGCCCGGTATCTTTTCACCGCTGTAGTAGACGCACCCTTCGGTCGATAGATAGAGATCGCGCAGGGCGGCCGTGTAGTCCTCATATTTGGCGAGCGATTTTTTCAGGGCCTCGAGGTCGGCCTTATTGGCGTCTTCGGCCCGCGCCGTAGCGGCGCCAAGCCATGCCCCCAAAAAACCGGTTAAAACGAGGACGCCGCAGCGCCCAAGGCGAGCTGTTCTTGTCATGCATTCCTCCCAGACTTTGATCTGGCCGTGCAAGATCGAGGCGGAAAAATGCTGATGGCGCGGCCAGTTACCGCCTCATCCCCTCTGGAACAGCATCGATGCTAGTCCTTTCCATCGCTCTGGAAAAGTATCAATTAGAGCAAGCTAATAGCCTAAGACTTTTGACCTAACTTGAGGTACGCCAAACGAAAACGGCCCCTTCCAGGGCCGTTTTGCTTAGTGGACTTGCTCCGTCGTGAGTCGTTTCTCTCAGGTGAGCGGCGACAGCTGAATCTCGACGCGACGGTTCTGCGCGCGGCCGGCGGCCGTCGCGTTGGAGGCGACAGGGCGCGTCTTGCCGAAGCCGGTGACGGCGAAGCGGCGGGAATCGACGCCCTGGCCGGAGAGGTAGTTGGCGACTGCCAGCGCGCGCCGCTGCGACAAGTCGAAATTGTGTTCGTCGCCGCCGGTGGAGTCGGTGTGGCCGAACACATCGACGGTGGTCTGGCGGAATTTGTTCAGCACCAGCGCCACCGAGTTCAGCACCGGGTAGAAGCCCGGCTTCACCGCGTCCTGGTCGACGTTGAAGGTGATGTCGGACGGCATGTTGAGGATGATCTGATCGCCGCTGCGGGTGACGCTGACGCCGGTGCCCTGCAACTGACGGCGCAGTTCCGCCTCGTTCTGATCCATCGTCGCGCCGATCGCGCCGCCGGCAAGCGCGCCGATGCCCGCGCCGATCAGTGCGTTGCGGCGATCATTGCCGCCGGCCAGCAGACCGAGGCTGGCGCCTGCCAGGGCGCCAAGGCCGGCGCCGGCCGCCGTGTTGGAGATCTTCTGGTCGCCGGTATACGGATCGGTGGTGGTGCAGGCGCTCACGAGCACAGCCGTCGCCACGACGACGAGCACGGTCTTCTTCATAAGATGGTCCCTCTCCAAATCGCGGCCGTTGCAGCCGCGCCAAATCAGCCCTTCCGCATGCCTTGTAACATGAATTGCGGCAAAAAGCGGAACGGCAAAGCGTGCTACCAGAGGTTCTTGCCGTCGATCACCACCACCTCGACCTTGTCCAGGTCAAAATCGTCGAACAGGCGGGAATTGACGCTGATCTTCGGGTTATCGAAGTCGGGCTGACCAGTCGACCAATCGGGCGTTTCGGTAAAGGTGCCGCAGCCGCAGGTGGCGCAGAAACCGTGCTTGATGGTTTTCGAGCCCCAGCGGTAGAAGGAGACGTTCTCAGGCGGGCTGGTGAGCTTGAATTGCGATGGGACGTAGTAAGCCCAGAGCGCTCCGCGCTTGGAGCAAAAGGAACATGTGCATTGCGTGACTGTCCGCGGCGCCTCGGACACTTCGAATGTCGTCGCCTTGCAGTGGCAGCTTCCCTTGATGGTCATGAGCGTCACCTCTCCGTCGTCTGCCGCCCCCTGGATCACGCAATTCCAGGCGGAAACCGCTGCGGAATTGCTTTAGCGGCAAGGCAACATAAAGAAGCGGTCCTGACAACTGTCTGCCAGCAGGTTTGGCCGTTCGGCGGTCGACCCTAAAGCGCGTCTCGATCTTTCAGATTCGCTCCTTGCGCTTTAGGTTTTTGATTTTGCGCAAGTCTTTGTCCCGAAACCGGTTCCGACTTTCGGGAGACATGCTTTAGTAGGAACGCGGCGGCACGAATAGGCAGATTGTCTTGCCGGCATCTAAACCAGCCTGATGCGCGCACCAATGGAATTCACCGTCCGGGCTATCCTTTACCCGCTTGTCGGTCATGGGAACAACTTCACCGGTTCCGGCAATTACATACCCTTCGGGTTTCTCAAGGACCTCACCCGTGTGGGCAGTGCGGCAATCGTAGTTGGCGCAGCAGGCAAAGGGATAGCTCCAGCCCTGTGGCATGGCGGCCGTAGGCTTGGCGTCGTGCGCGAAAGCAGGCGCAGTCAGAACCGCGACCACGCCGGTGACGAACAGGGAAAACAGGAGTCGGCCGGCCGGATGAACGGCTTGGGCCGATCTTGACTTGGCAGCAGACATCGAAGCGTTCCTTTCGAGCATCAAGCGTTTTCGCTTGCCCGTTCCCGGAACGTGTCTTCCCAGTGGCCGGATCGTCAGTCGCAGATATGCCGCGTCCGGCCATAAATGCTTCTATCCCCCAGCCCAAATGCTGAGCTGATTCCTTGGCCGGCGCAAGAAGTGGGCGCGCCCTTCGGATCGCACCGGGGCTTCAGCATCGGCCGCAGAAAAGGGTGCGCCGACTTGGTTAACGAGAATTAAACGACAAGCCTGCGACCAGGGTGCCTAAGAACGAAATTCTGCTGACGGAGGTTCCGGCCCTCAGCCGGTGACATGTTCACGATATTGCGGCAGGTCGTCCGTAATCGTGAACCATGACGCCTTGGAACCGACGAAGATGTGTGCATTCGGGCGAACGCTTGGATCGTCCATCAGCGTCCCCATGGCGACATGGACGTAGGCGCCCTCCCGCACCAATGAATAGAGCAGAGAGCCGCATTGCCCGCAATGCGCGTCATGGCCGCTGACATCGCCGTAGATCAGCAACTTGCGGTCGCCCGCGGTGAGACGAAACTTGTCGCGCTCGATGCCGGCGAAGGACTTGAAGGCGGAGCCCGTGGTGCGGCGGCAGTTGGAGCAATGGCAATTGGCCGCGTAGACGAATTCGTCGGCCACCTCGTAGCAAACTGCGCCGCAGAAGCACTTTCCTGTAAGTGTTCGAACCATTGGCTCCTCCGTCGCTGTGATGCGTAGGCCCTAGTCGAGGTCCGCCACCGCCTCCCCGGCGCCGCCCTCGATACGGTGTGACAGCGAAGCCTCCATGAACTCATCGAGATCGCCGTCGAGCACGCTTGACGGGCTGGTGCTTTCGACGCCGGTGCGCAGGTCCTTCACCAACTGATAGGGCTGCAGGACATAGGAGCGGATCTGGTGGCCCCAGCCGATATCGCTCTTCGACGCCTCGGTGGCGTTGGCCACCGCCTCGCGCTTCTTCAGCTCTTCCTCGTAGAGCCGAGAGCGCAGCATTTCCCACGCTTTGGCGCGGTTCTTGTGCTGCGAGCGCTCCGCCTGGCAAGCGACCGCGATGCCGGTCGCGAGATGGGTGATGCGGACCGCCGAGTCGGTGGTGTTGACGTGCTGCCCGCCCGAGCCCGAGGAACGATAGGTATCGATGCGGACGTCGGATTCAGAAACGTTGATCTCGATCGAGTCGTCGATCACCGGATAGACCCAGACGCTGGCGAAAGACGTGTGGCGACGCGCATTGCTGTCGTAAGGCGAGATGCGCACCAGGCGGTGGACGCCGGACTCGGTCTTGAGCCAGCCATAGGCGTTGTGGCCCTTGATCAGCACCGTGGCGGACTTGATGCCGGCTTCTTCGCCGTCATGAACTTCCAGCACCTCGACCTTGAAGCGGCGCCGCTCGGCCCAGCGCGTGTACATGCGCAAAAGCATCGAGGCCCAGTCCTGGCTCTCGGTGCCGCCGGCGCCGGCATGGATTTCGAGATAGGTGTCGTTGGCGTCGGCCTCGCCCGAGAGCAGCGTCTCGACCTGGCGGGCCTTGGCCTCGCCCTGCATGGAACGAAGCGCGGCTTCGGCTTCGGCGACGACGCCTTCGTCACCCTCTTCCTCGCCAAGCTCGATCAGGCCGATATTGTCCTCGAGCGCCTGGGTCAGCCCTTTGACCGCCCCGATGCCTTCCTCGAGGCTCTGGCGCTCCCGCATCAGCTTCTGCGCTTCCACAGGGTCGTTCCAGAGGCTGGAATCCTCGGCGCGCGAGTTCAGGTATTCAAGCCGCTTGATGGCTTGATCCCAGTCAAAGATGCCTCCTCAGCAGGGTTATCGCCTGCCTGATCTCGTCGACAATGTTGAGCGTTTCCGCGCGCATGGGTCTCGTGCTGTCCTGTTCTTCTCGTTCTTTTCGGAATCGGCGCGATACATAGGCATGCCACCGCCGCCTGTAAAGCGAAATGGGCCGGCATTAACCTGCCGGCCCATTCCGAAATTTGGAAATTTAGTAGAGGCCGCCGCCGCCGTCCTGGATGGCCTGAGTGGCCTGCGGCGACAGCGCGCCGCCGGCGCCGTTGGAGCCGTCCGCGCCCATGCCGATGACCCAATAGCTGTCGGCCGGGCCGGTGCCGGGCTTGAACGCTTCGATGATGGTGTTGGGATCGCCCTCGGCCGCGCGCATGCCGGTCTTGCGGTTGATGGCGATCAGCTTCATGCCTTCTGGAACCTGGAAGTCGACATTGGGCGTGCCGTCGAGCGCGACGCGCATGAAATCCTTGAAGATCGGCGCGGCGAGACCACCACCGGTGGCGCCCTTGCCGAGGCCGCGCGGCGTGTCGTAGCCCATGTAGAGACCGACGACCAGGTTCGGCGTGAAGCCGATGAACCAGGCGTCCTTCTCATCGTTGGTCGTGCCGGTTTTGCCGGCGATGTGGCGGCCGAGCTCGGCGATGGTGGCGCCGGTGCCGCGTTGCACCACGCCCTCCATCATCGAGGTGATCTGGTAGGCGGTCATCGGGTCGAGCACCTGCTCGGAATTGTCGACCAGTTCGGGCTCGGGCTGGTTCTTCCATTCGGTGGCGTTGCAACCCTCGCAGCCGCGTTCGTCCTGCTTGAACACGGTCTTGCCATAGCGATCCTGGATGCGGTCGATCAGCGACGGTTTGATCGACTTGCCGCCATTGGCCATGATCGAATAGGCCGAGACCATGCGCATGACGGTCGTCTCGCCGGAGCCCAGCGCCATTGGCAGGTAGGGCGCGAGATGATCGTAGACGCCGAAGCGCTCGGCATATTCCACGACCAGTTTCATGCCCATGTCGTTGGCGAGCCGCACCGTCATCAGGTTGCGCGACTTCTCGATGCCGGAGCGCAAGGTGGCGGGGCCGGCGACCGTGCCGTCATAGTTCTTCGGCGTCCAGGTGGTGTTGCCGCTCTGGATGGTGATCGGGCCGTCCATGATCACCGAGGCCGGCGTGTAGCCGTTGTCCAGCGCCGCCGAATAGACGATCGGCTTGAACGAGGAGCCCGGCTGGCGCATCGCCTGCGTGGCGCGGTTGAACTCCGACTGCGCATAGGAGAAGCCGCCGACCATGGCCAGCACACGTCCGGTATGGGGATCCATGGCAACCAGGCCGCCTTCGACTTCGGGCACCTGGCGCAGGCTGTAGGCGTTGTCGGAACCGTCGTTCTTCTGCACGAAGATGACGTCGCCCGGCTCCAGCACCTCCGCCGGAGATTTCGCCCTGACCGACTTGCCGTTGACGAAGTGGCGCATGGCAAAGCCCATGTCGTCCTTGCTGACGGTTCCCTCGACGCGGTCCTTGACGAGATCGCCCGAAACCTGGCGCGCCGGCTGAATGCCGATCGTCAGACCATCGGCCGAACTGTCGAGCACCACGGCCAGCGTCCATTCCGGCACGTCCTCGAGACCCTTGACGTTGCCCAGCGGAACGCCCCAGTCGCCGGAAACGTCGATATGGGTCGCCGGTCCGCGATAGCCGCGCAGCATGTCGTATTTCAGCAGCCCGTTCTGCATCGATTTGCGGGCGATCAACTGGATCTTCGGATCGAGCGTCGTACGCACCGACAGGCCGCCCTCATAGAGCGCGTTCTCGCCATAACGGGCGATGATCTGGCGGCGCACCTCCTCGGTGAAAAACTCGCCCGCGAACAAATAGGAGCCGTTGCGGCGCGGCTTAACGCCGAGCGGCTCGGCCTTGGCCTTGTCGCCCTCCTCGCGCGTGACGTAGCCGTTCTCGACCATCTGGTCGATGACCCAGTTGCGGCGCTCCAGCGCGCGATCGGCATGCTTGAAGGGATGATAGTTGTTGGGGCCCTTGGGCAGCGAAGCGAGATAGGCAGCCTCGGCGACGGTCAGTTCGTTGACCGACTTGTCGAAATAGGTGAGCGCAGCACCGGCGACGCCGTAAGCGCCGAAGCCGAAGAAGATCTCGTTGAGATAGAGCTCGAGGATGCGATCCTTCGAATAGGCCTGCTCGATGCGGAAGGCCAGGATCATCTCCTTGATCTTGCGCTCGTAGGTCTGGTCCGAGGAGAGCAGGAAGTTCTTCGCCACCTGCTGCGTGATCGTCGAGGCGCCGACCTGGCGCCTGCCGGAGCCGAAATTCTGCAGGTTGACGATGATGGCGCGGCCAAGGCCGGTGATGTCGATGCCGGGGTGGTTGTAGAAGTTCTTGTCCTCGGCCGACATGAAGGCGGCCTTGACGCGATCCGGGATCGCCTGGATCGGCAGATAGAGGCGCCGCTCGCGGGCGTATTCAGCCATCAGCGAGCCGTCCGAGGCATGGATGCGCGTCGTCACCGGCGGTTCGTATTTGGCCAGGACTTCGTAGTCGGGCAGATCCTTCGTCAGGTGGCCGATGTAGATGGCCAGGCCGGCGGCGACCAGCAGCGCCAGCGTCGTGCCGATGCCGAAGAAATAGCCGATGAGACGAATCATGCCCGCTCCAGTCCGAGGTTCGGGATTTTCCTAAACGAAGCCGACAGTCGCGCAAGCTTCACGGGGCGGTCCCAATCCGCAATGAAAAACCCATGTCGCCACCATGTGGACAAAATACGGCAGCGCGAAATTTCAGGACTCGGTCCGCCAAATAATAACGCCACGTGTTCTCGTCATGCAACGCCGCTTGTGGTTGTAGAACGGCTCATGGTTGTGGGCGGGTGCAGCCCGTCAGCCGCCAGCCCTGGCTCCGGCTTTCGCCGCGGCGAACAGGGCAACGGCATTGGTTATGCTCTGGGCCGCCTTGCCGCGCCAGTCGGCGCTGAGCAGCTGCGCCTCGTCCTTGCTGTTGGAGAGATAGCCAAGCTCGACCAGCACCGAGGGAACGTCAGGCGCCTTCAGCACCTTGAAGCCCGCCGAGCGCTGCGGGTTGTTGATCAGGCCGACGCTGGTCGACAGCTGGCCGACCAGCGTGTGGGCAAAGCTCATCGAAAAGCCGTGCGTCTCGCGGCGGATCAGGTCGATCAGGATGTCGGTGACCTCCTTGTTGTCGTCCTCGATCTTCATGCCGGCGAACTGGTCGGACAGGTTTTCGCGATCGGCGAGCGCCTGGGCCTCGGGGTCGGAGGCCTTGTCCGAGAGTGTGTAGACCGTGGCGCCCCGGAGGCCCTTGACGGCGATCGTATCGGCATGGATGGAAATCAAAAGATCGGCTTCGTGCTGGCGGGCGATGCGCACGCGGTCGTCGAGCGTGAGGTAGACGTCGTTTTCCCGCGTCATGTACACATCATATTTGCCGACCGCGGCCAGCTTGCCGCGCAATTCGGTGGCAAAGGCCAGCGTGACGTTCTTCTCGACCGTGCCGCCGGCGCTCTCCGCGCCGCCGTCGACACCGCCATGGCCGGGGTCGATGACCACCGTAAAGCGATGGCCGGGCGCCGAGATCGGCCCGGTGCCGACGCGGCCGCCCTTGTCGGCGGAAACGGTCGAGCCGGTCGTCAGCGACTGGTTGGCGAGGGCTTCGTCGAATTCGCGTTCCGACGCAGCCGACATGTCGATGGCAATGCGATAGCCGCTGCCGTCGTCGTTCTTCAGCACGTCGAGCTTGTCGACGGCGAACGGCCCCTTGCCGGTGAGGATCAGCCGCGAGCCCTGGCCCTGGTCGCCAAAGCGAACGGCGCGCACCAGCCCGCGCGGCTTCACGTCCTTGGCGTCGAGGGCGAATCGCGTGCGCGGCAGATCGACGACAAGGCGGTTGGGGCCGCGCAGCAGGAACCACTTCACGTCCGGCTCACGGTCGAAGGTCATGACGATGCGCGTCTTGGTGGCGTCGCCGGCCATCTTGTAGCCGGTTGCGCCAAGCAGCCCATCGGCCCGCGCGGCGGCGGCCAGGCCAAACAGGACCGCCAGCAGGAAAAGCGCCCTGGCCATAAGCCGGAGAGGCCCAGCGGCGCCACGCCCCTTGTCTGCGGTGCCTGCCAGTCCCATCTCTTGTCCGTCGCTCCCGGTTTGGCGCCTTGCGCCGGGTCGTTTCGCAGAAGGGCCTGTCTGGCAGCCAACTCGATTAACGATTGGTATCCAGAGAAGGTTAACCAAGCCTTTTCATGCAGCAGGTGGAGCGCGATCTTCCCCAACGGAAGCGCATTTTGCCGGCATCCGGAATCGGGGTTGCCTTCCATCACGCCAAATCATAAAAGCGACATTGGATCACTGCAATCCTGGAACCGTCCGCCTCCGCAATTTCCCGCCAGGGATAAGAGGCGCTTCCGGGTTTCAGGCGATCGCGACGATTTTCGCAGGCGTGCTCCCGTGGCGGGGGAATCGCTTGCGCGATGAAAACGGCCGGGATGTCCCGCGCCGGCTCTGTGTGAGCAAACAAGCTGGTCCGGCTCAGCCCGGGCTTTGGTTCAAAAAGGTTCTGCTGGGTGCCGATGGCTTCAAGCGCAATCATGGAAAGGTCCGCATCGAACCGCGCCATTGTGGCTGCGGGCGGCACCGCCATCGCGTTGAAGCAGCGGCCGGCGGACATTCAATTATCCGGCATCCTCATAAATCCAGGCACACAGCGGCGGGGTCTGCCTCGCCAGCTGCGGCTGATGGCTGCCGGGAGGAAACGAAATAATGCCCAACAAGATGCTGATAGACGCCTCCCACCCGGAGGAAACACGCGTTGTTGTCGTTCGCGGTAACCGCATCGAAGAATTCGACTTTGAATCCCAGGACAAGAAGCAGCTCAAAGGAAACATCTATCTCGCCCGCGTAACCCGCGTCGAGCCTTCCCTTCAGGCGGCCTTTGTCGAATATGGCGGCAACCGTCACGGTTTTCTCGCCTTCAGTGAAATTCACCCCGACTATTACCAGATCCCGGTCGCCGACCGTCAGGCCCTGCTGCGCGCCGAAGCGCAGGAGGCCGAGGACGAAGACGACGAGGAGGCCGAGGCCGGCGAGGAGCAGCAGGCGCGCGATCGCGGCAACCGCCGCGGCCGCCGGCGCGGCGGCAAGAACCGCGACCGCGCCGAGCAGAAGCGCGGCGCCGACGCTGCCGGTTCCGAGGAAACCAACGAAAACGCCGAGCACGTCGCGGCATCGGGAGAAGCTGGCAATGAGGCCGGCGAAGCAACCGATGCCCCGGCGGAGAACGCCGAAGCGGCCGCCGAAACCATTGAGGCCGTAGCCGCGGCAGCCGGCGAACAGGAAAGCAAGGCGCCCGACGCCAGCAGCGACGCTGCCGAAGGCGAATCCGCCGAGCATGAGGACGAACAGCCTTCCGAAAGTGGCCCCACCTCGATGGCTGCGAGCGTCGATGCGGATGTGATTTCCGAAGCGATGCCGCAGGCTGAATCCACCAGCGAGGCCGCCCCCGCCGACGAAGCCGCTCCCAGCGACAGCGATCGCGGCATGCTCGAAGAGATCTCATCCGCGCATTCGGACGAGCACGAGATTGAATCGGTCGGCGCCGAGGACGCGCTGGAAGAGGTCCGCAACCGCCGCAAGCCGGTCCGCCGCCAGTACAAGATCCAGGAAGTCATCAAGCGCCGCCAAATCCTGCTGGTCCAGGTCGTCAAGGAAGAGCGCGGCAACAAGGGTGCGGCGCTGACCACCTATCTCTCGCTCGCCGGCCGCTATTCGGTGCTGATGCCTAACACCGCGCGCGGCGGCGGCATCTCGCGCAAGATCACCAACGCCCAGGACCGCAAGCGGCTGAAGGAGGTCGTGGCCGACCTCGAGGTGCCGCAAGGCATGGGCGTCATCCTGCGCACCGCCGGCGAAAGCCGCACCAAGGCGGAGATAAAGCGCGACTACGAATATCTGATGCGGCTTTGGGAAAACGTCCGCAATCTGACGCTGCAATCCTCGGCCCCTGCCCTGGTCTATGAGGAAGGCAGCCTGATCAAGCGCTCGGTACGCGACCTCTACAACAAGGATATCGACGAGATCCTGGTTTCCGGCGAGGACGGCTATCGCGAGGCCAAGGACTTCATGCGCATGCTGATGCCGAGCCATGCCAAAGTGGTTCAGCCTTATCGCGACACGACGCCCATCTTCGTGCGCAACGGCATCGAGGCGCAGCTCGACCGCATGCTGCAGCCGCAGGTGACGCTGAAGAGCGGCGGCTACATCATCATCAACCAGACCGAGGCGCTGGTTTCGATCGACGTCAACTCCGGCCGCTCCACCAAGGAGCATTCGATCGAAGACACCGCGCTCCACACCAATCTGGAGGCCGCGGAGGAAGTCGCGCGGCAGCTAAGACTGCGCGACCTTGCCGGCCTGATCGTCATCGACTTCATCGACATGGAGGAGAACCGCAACAACCGCTCCGTCGAGAAGCGGCTGAAGGATCACCTCAAGAACGACCGTGCCCGCATCCAGGTCGGCCGCATCTCGCATTTCGGCCTGATGGAGATGTCGCGCCAGCGCATCCGCGCCAGCGTGCTGGAATCGACGATGAAGCCGTGCCCGCATTGCGGCGGCACCGGCCATGTGCGCTCCGACTCTTCGGTGGCGCTGATGGTGGTGCGGGCAATCGAGGAATTCCTGCTCAAGGATTCGCGCAGCCACATCACCGTGCGCACGCCGGCGGCGACCGCGCTCTATGTGCTCAACCACAAGCGCGCCAATCTGGTCGAGCTCGAGGCCCGGTTCGGCCTGACGATCACGCTCGAAGCCGACGAGACGCTGGGTGCACAGCACTACGCGATCTTCCGCGGCGCCGTCGCCGAGAAGCCGGAAGGCTTCGTCGAGGTGCGCAGCCTGCCGACCTATGCCGAGCCGGAAGAGCCCGAGGACGAGATCGTCGTCGAGGAGGAGGAAGAGGTTTCGGTCGAGGCCGAGCAGTCGCGTCACCCGCAGCAGGGCCAACACCAGCAGCGGTCCGAGGAGGGCGAAGGCCGCAAGCGCCGCAAGCGCCGGCGGCGGCGCGGCGGCAAGGATCGCGATCGCGAGCATCAGGCCCATGGTGAAGCCGTTTCGGCCCCCGTGCAGGCGGATGCCGCCGCACAGGAAGGCGAAGCGACAGCCGAGTTGAAGGCCGACGCGCCGGCCGACACGGAAGACACCGTGGAGTCGTCGGAGGACGGTCCCGGCAAGAAGCGTCGTCGCGGCAAGCGTGGCGGCAAGCGCAATCGCCGCGAAGACGGCGAAATCGCCGCCGATGCCGCCAGCGAGGCGGCCGATGGCATCGAAGGCGAGGAAGCGGAAAAAGAAGCTCCCGAAGGCGCGCCGCCGGTAGCAGCAGCCGAAGGGCAGGCGGCGCCCTCGCCCGCCAATGACGATGCTACAGCCGCGGAGAAGCCGAAGAAGCCGCGTCGTGCATCGCGGGCCAAGAAGACTGCCGAGCAAACAGTGACTGAGACCGCGCCCGAGCCGGTCGCGGAGCTTGCCGCCGCGCCTGCGGTCGCCGAACCGGCGCCGTCAGCCGAGGCCGAGGCGTCGGTCAATGCGCACCCGACGCGGCGCAGGCCCCAATCGAGCGACGCGCCGGCCGTCCCCGTCGTTTCATCCAATGTCACCGATGAGGCCAAGGCCGAAGAAAAGCCGAAGCGCGCCGGCTGGTGGCAGAGAAAGGGCTTTTTCTAAACCGTTTCAGCCTGTTAAGATGATCTGTTAGCAAAAAGTCCCGCGCTGCCCAGCGCGGGATTTTTCTTTTCCGAACCCGCCGCTCAAGGCGCGAAGATCGACCAGTTCATCATCCTGGCGAGCTTCTCCAGCGCGATCGAGCCGAGCTTGGAGTTGCCGTTCTCGTTAAGGCCGGGCGACCAGACGGCAAGCGAGGCCACGCCCGGCACGATGCCAAGAATGCCGCCGCCGACGCCGCTTTTTCCCGGAATGCCGACATGGAAGGCGAAATCGCCGGAGCCGTCATAATGGCCGCAGGTCAGCATCAGCGCGCCGATGCGGCGCGCCCGCTCGGTCGACACCACCGAATGCCCGGTCGCCGGATTCCGGCCGCCATTGGCGAGGAAGCGGCCGGCCATGGCCAGCTGCCGGCAGCTCATGGCAATGGCGCAATGATGGAAGTAGACGCCCAGCGCCAGCTCCGGCTCGTGATGGAGGTTGCCGAAGGATTTCATGTAGTTGGCCAAGGCGAAATTGCGGTAGCCCGTCGCGCGTTCGGAGGCTGCGACCTCGCGGTCGATGATGATCGTGTCGTCGTCGGCGAGAAATTGGACGAAGCGCAGAATCTCGCCGATCGCCTCGCGCGGCTGATGGCCGGCAAGCAGGATGTCGGAGATGACGATGGCGCCGGCATTGATGAATGGGTTGCGCGGAATGCCGTTCTCATGCTCGAGCTGGACGATCGAGTTGAACGGATTGCCGGAGGGCTCACGGCCGACACGGTGCCAGAGCGCATCGCCGACCTTGCCCAGCGCCAGTGTCAAGGTGAACACTTTCGAGACGCTCTGGATCGAAAACGGCTGATCGGCGTCGCCGGCGAGGATGACGCGGCCGTCATTGGTCACGGCGGCAATGCCGAATCTCTTCGGATCGACCTTGCCGAGCTGCGGGATATAGGTGGCGACATCGCCGCGATCGGTGCGCTCCGCCATTTCGGCGGCCACTTCGGCCAGCGCTTGCTCGAGTTCGGGCATGGCGTCTATTTCAGCCAGCGTTCGATGCGCGCCAGCGCCTCGACCATGTCGTCATGGCTGCCGGCATAGGAAAACCGCATGGTGCGGTGGCCCTGGAGCGGATCGAAGTCACGGCCGGGCGTCGCGGCTACATGCGCCTCGGCCAGCATCTTGCGCGCGAAGGCCATGCCGTCGTTGGTGTGCCTGGTGACGTCGCAGAAGGCATAGAAGGCGCCGTCCATGGGTGCGGCGAGCGCGAAGCCGAGTTCCGGCAGGCGCTTCATCAAAAGGTCGCGGTTCCAGGCATAGCGTGCCTTCACCGCTTCAAGTTCTTGCGTGGCCTTGAAGGCCTCGATCGCGGCGATCTGAGACAGTTCCGGCGGCGAGATGTAAAGGCTCTGGGCAATGCGCTCGACCGGCCGCACCAATTCCTCCGGCAGCACCATCCAGCCGATGCGCCAGCCGGTCATGCAGTAGTATTTGGAGAAGGAGTTGATCACCGTCACGCCGGCGCCATAGGTCAGCGCGCTGACGTCCGGCGCAGCATAGGCCAGCCGGTGGTAGATTTCGTCCGATATCACCGCGATGCCAAGGTCCTCCGCCGTTTTCACCAGCGCGGCAAGCTCATCCGCTGGAATGACCGCGCCGGTCGGGTTGGCGGGGCTGGCGAATAGCACGCCTTTCAAGGGCTTCTCGCGATGCGCGCTCTTCAAGTGATCGGCATGCAGATAGGCATCCGAACCGAGCTCGATCTCGACGATCTCGATGCCGAGCGCGGCCATGATGTTGCGGTAGGCCGGATAGCCGGGCGCGGCGATGGCGACGCGGTCGCCCGGGTCGAACATAGCCAGGAAAGCGAGATTGAAGGCGGCGGACGAGCCGGTGGTGACGGCGATTCGGGTCGGCGCAACGTCGATCCCGTAATGCTCGCCATAGTGCGCGGCGATCGCCTTTCGCAGCTCAGCCAGCCCCAAAGCGTCGGTGTAGCCGATGCGGCCGTGCTTGAGCGCCAGAGCCGCGGCTTCCCGGACACCGGCCGGCGCCGGGTCCGAAGGCTGGCCGACCGCCATCGAAACCACGGGAACGCCGGCAGCCTTCAGCCGGTTGGCTTCGGCCAGGATGTCCATGGCGTGGAATGGCTCGACTTCCCCCCGGCGCGAAAGCGAAACGACCATTTGACCTCTTCCAACTGCCTTTATCCGGCGAAATTCCGGACGGAAACCATCTCAGGCCTGCCCGTGAGCTGCCGCGGTTCGACGGCAGCGCCGCACAAATGCCCGATTGATGTGGGGATCACAAGCGCGCAGGAAGTTATCGGCGCCGACTTTTCATCCTTCGCCCGCTCGTCTACCAGTGGACCAGTCATGTTGAGCCGACCCGAACTATGATTGCCAGATCGACAATAGGGCGAACCGCGCGCGGCTTCGCGACACTCCTGCTTGCCGCCGCCGTCGCGGTATCGACTTCGGTGAACGCTTTCGCGCAGGGCGTGCCGGTGGTGCGTGACGCCGAGATCGAGGCGCTGGTGCGCGACTATGCCCGGCCGATCTTCAAGGCGGCGGGCCTCGCCAATGACGGCATCGACATCGTTCTCGTCAACGATCAAAGCTTCAACGCCTTCGTCACCGGCCGCCGCCTGTTCATCAACACCGGTGCGCTGGTGACGGCCGAAACGCCGAACGAGATCATCGGCGTCATCGCGCACGAGGCCGGCCATATTGCCGGCGGGCACCAGCAGAAATTGCGCGACCAGCTCGACCGCGCCAAGACCATGGCCATCATCGCCACGCTGCTCGGCGCGGGCGCGATGGTCGCGGGCGCCACGACCAACAGCCGCGGCCTTGCCGGCGCCGGCATGGGCGTCGCCGCCGGCGGCGGCGAGATGGCGCAACGCAGCATCCTAGCCTATCAGCGCGGCGAGGAAATCACCGCCGACCGCTCGGCGATCACCTATCTCAACGCCACCGGCCAGTCCGGCATGGGCATGCTGAAAACCTTCGGCCGCTTCCAGAGCGCGCTGTCGCTGTCGGGCACCCAGCTCGACCCCTACCGGATCAGCCATCCGATGCCGCAGGAGCGCATCGCCAATCTCGAGGTTCTGGTCAAGGCGAGCCCATACGTCAACAATGTCGACTCGCCGGCGCTGCAGCAGCGGCACGACATGATGCGCATCAAGATCGCCGCCTATATGCAGGGCCAGGCGGCCGTGGCTCGGCTGATGCGCAAGAACCCGACCAGCCTCGCCTCGCGCTACGGCGACGCGCAGCAGACCTATCTTTACGGCAATCCGGGCGCCGCGCTGACCAAGACGGCGGCGCTGATCAAGGAACAGCCGAAGAACCCCTATTTCCAGGAACTGCGCGGCGACATCCTGATGAAGGTCAACAAGCCCAAGGACGCCGCCGATGCCTATGCCAAGGCCGTGAGCCTGGATCCGGTGCGGTCCGGATTGCTCTTGGTTTCGCTCGGCCAGGCGCTGATGGCGGTCGGCACGCCCGATTCAGCGAAGAAGGCGGTGACCCAACTCAACAGCGCGATCGGGCGCGACAAGGAAAATGCGGAAGCCTATCGCTATCTGGCGCAGGCCTATGGCGAATTGGGACAAATCCCGGCCGCCGATCTCGCCACCGCCGAAGGCCATTTCTATTCGGCCGACTACAAGAACGCGAAAATCTTCGCCATGCGCGCTCAACAGAAGCTGAAGCGCGGCGAGCCCGGCTGGCTTCGTGCGCAGGATATCATAAACTACACGCCATCGAACAAACTCAAATGAACGTCCCGGCCGTGCGCGGCGACTAAAATGGACCGGGACAGGCAGAAGGAATTGATCATGAACAAGGCAATCCTGCTCGGCAGCGCCGGCGTGGCGGTAGCGCTCGGCATGCTGGCATTCGGCTTCGTGGCAGGAAGCCCGCAGGCCGCGAAGGCCGATACGACGCAAGCCATTCAGGTGGCTTCCGCCGACACCAAGGTCGACCGCAAGGAGGTCGAAGGCATCATCCGCGACTATCTGTTGAAGAACCCGGAGGTCCTGCTCGAGGTCCAGGACGCGCTCGAGGCCAAGCAGAAGGAAGAGCAGCGGCTCGCGGCGCTCGGCGTCATCAAGGATGCGAAGGACGAGATCTTCAACTCCACCTTCGACGGCGTCGTCGGCAACCCGCAGGGCAAGGTCACCATCGTCGAGTTCTACGACTACAATTGCGGCTACTGCAAACGCGCCATCGAGGATATGAAGGCGCTGACCAAGGCCGATCCGGACCTGCGCTTCGTGCTCAAGGAATTCCCAATCCTCAGCCCGGATTCGCAAAAGGCGAGCGTGGTGTCGATGGCCTTCCACCTGATGATGCCGGAGAAGTACGGCGAATTCCACACCGCGCTCCTCGGCGGCCAGGGCCGCGCCACCGAAGCGACCGCCATGAAGGTCGCGCTTTCGCTCGGCGCTGACGAGGCGAAGCTGCGTGAGAAGATGAAGGATCCGAGCATCAACGAAGCGCTCTCCCGGACCTACGACCTCGCCACCAAGCTGTCGATCACCGGCACGCCGTCCTATGTGGTCGGCAACGAGGTGGTGTTCGGCGCGCTCGGACAACAGGTTCTGGCGGAAAAGATCGAGCAGGCAAAGAGCGCGCTCTAAGTAGCTGCAGGCCGCGCCGGCAGGCGGTTTTCCGCCTGTTGTGGACAGCGAAAGAACGCACTTGCGCTCTTTTCGCGGGCGGCTATGCCCATTATAGAGGTCCGGCGCGCCGGCTTGAGGCCGGCGCCGAAGAGGTCGGCATATTTGAAAACGATTTTCGTCCTGAACGGTCCCAATCTCAATGCACTCGGCAAGCGCGAGCCGGGCATCTATGGCGGCAAGACGCTTGCCGCCATAGCCGAGGACTGCAAGGCCGCAGGCAAGGCGCTTGGGCTCGCGATCGATTTTCGCCAGTCCAATCACGAGGGCGATCTCGTCGACTGGATCCAGGAAGCCGGCGACAAGGCCGCAGGCATCGTCATCAATCCCGGCGCCTACAGCCACACCTCGATTGCGATCCACGACGCCATCCGGGCGATCGCGCCGCTGCCTGTCGCTGAAGTCCATCTTTCCAACATCCACGCGCGGGAGCCTTTCCGCCACGTCTCCATGGTCGCGCCGGTCGCCGTCGGCATGATCTGCGGGTTCGGGCCGCTCGGCTATACGCTTGCGCTGCAGGCACTGGCGGCACGCCTGTGACCGGCTCCCAAACAGAAGGCTCGAACATGTCGATAAAGAAGAACGGTGTTGACCAGCAGCTGATCCGAGATCTGGCGGGCATACTGAACGACACCAACCTGACCGAGATCGAGGTCGAGCTCGGCGACCTGAAGGTGCGCGTGTCGCGCCAGTCGCAGGCCGTCCATGCGGTTGCCGCGCCGCTTCCTATCCCGGCCGCGACGGCGGTTGCCGCGCCGGCCCAATCGGCAGTGGCTGGGGCGGTAGCAGACCCTTCCAAGAACGCGGTGCCCTCGCCGATGGTCGGCACTGCCTATCTGGCGCCCTCGCCCGACGCCAAGCCGTTCGTCGAGATCGGCCAGAAGGTGAAGGAAGGCCAGACGCTGCTCATCATCGAAGCGATGAAGACGATGAACCAGATCCCGTCGCCGCGTGGCGGAACGGTAACGGCGATCCTGATCGAGGACGCCCAACCGGTCGAATACGGCATGCCGCTCGTGGTCATCGAGTAGAGCCGGGAACAGCGGCAGATGTTCCAGAAGATCCTCATCGCCAATCGCGGCGAAATCGCACTCCGGGTGCTGCGCGCCTGCAAGGAGCTCGGCATCCAGACGGTGGTTGTCCATTCGACGGCCGATTCCGACGCCATGCATGTGCGGCTTGCCGACGAGAGCGTCTGCATCGGCCCGCCGCCGTCGCGCGAAAGCTATCTCAACATCCACCAGATCGTCGCCGCCTGCGAGATCACCGGCGCCGACGCCGTGCATCCGGGTTACGGCTTCCTGTCGGAAAACGCCAAGTTCGCCGACATCCTCGCCGCCCACAACATCACCTTCATCGGCCCCTCGGGCGACCATATCCGCATCATGGGCGACAAGATCGAGGCCAAGCGCACGGCAAAGCGCCTCGGCATCCCGGTCGTGCCTGGTTCCGATGGCGCGATCAGCGACGAGAAGGAAGCAAAGCGCGTCGCCGCCGAGATCGGCTATCCGGTGATCATCAAGGCTTCGGCCGGCGGCGGCGGCCGCGGCATGAAGGTGGCGCGCACGGAGGCCGATCTCGAGGTGGCGCTGCAGACGGCAAAGTCGGAAGCCGGCGCCGCCTTCGGCGACGACGCCGTCTACATCGAGAAATATCTGGAAAAGCCGCGCCATATCGAATTGCAGGTGTTCGGCGACGGCGCCGGCCGCGGCGTGCATTTCGGCGAGCGCGACTGTTCGCTGCAGCGCCGCCACCAGAAGGTCTGGGAAGAAGCCAACTCCCCCGCTCTCAATGCCGAGGAGCGAGCCCGAATCGGCGGCATCTGCGCCAAGGCGATCGCCGATCTCGGCTATTCCGGCGCCGGCACCATCGAATTCCTCTACGAGAACGGCGAGTTCTATTTCATCGAGATGAACACCCGCCTGCAGGTCGAGCATCCGGTGACGGAAGCGATCACCGGCATCGATCTAGTGCACGAGCAGATCCGCGTCGCCTCCGGCGGCGGGCTGTCGGTCAGGCAGGAAGACATCAAGTTCAACGGCCACGCCATCGAGTGCCGCATCAATGCCGAGGACCCGCGCACCTTCACGCCTTCACCCGGCACGATCACGCATTTCCACACGCCGGGCGGCCTCGGCATCCGTGTCGATTCGGGAGTCTATTCCGGCTACAGGATCCCGCCCTATTACGACAGCCTGATCGGCAAGCTGATCGTGCATGGGCGCAACCGGGTCGAATGCATGATGCGGCTGCGACGCGCGCTCGACGAGTTCGTCGTCGACGGCATCAAGACGACGCTGCCGCTGTTCCGCGACCTGGTCGGCAATCCGGACATCGCCAATGGCGACTACGACATCCACTGGCTGGAGGAATATTTGGCCAAGGCCGATTAGAGTCTATCGATATTCAGGTGATGCCGGCCTGCAAATAGCGGCTTCCTGCGCTTCCGGCCTTCGCCGGCCGAAGCGCTCATGAGTAGCGTAGCAGTTAATTAAGGCTACGGCCGGCGTAGGCCGGTACTCACGTGCGTTAAAAGCGCATCGCTCTGAAACAGATTCAGGCGACGCGCTTCAAATGTTGTTTTGATGCGTGTCGTTCTCCCAAAACCGCTGCGCACTTTTGAGCGACATGCGTTGTGGTGTTGCGGTTATAATGGCGCAATGACTCGTCCCTACGCGCCCGGCTACCGCATCCCGACCGACCTGCTGCTGAAAGCCTATGCTTCGGGCGTATTCCCGATGGCTGAGAGCGCGAACGACCCGGAAGTGTTCTGGGTGCGGCCGGAAACGCGCGGCATCATCCCGCTAGACGGCTTCCACACGCCGCGCAGCCTGAAGAAGACGATCCGCAGGCACCCGTTCGACATCCGCTACGATTTCGACTTCGAGGCGACGATCGACGGCTGCGCCGAAAAGCGCGACGAGCGGCGCTCGACCTGGATCAATGCCCCGATCCGCGAAGCCTATATCGATCTCTACCGGCTGGGCCACTGCCATTCCGTCGAGGCGTGGCGCGCGGGCCGGCTGGTCGGCGGCCTCTATGGCGTTTCGCTCGGGCGCGTGTTCTTCGGCGAAAGCATGTTCGCCCGGGAAACCGACGCCTCGAAGACCTGCCTCTACTATCTCGTCGAGCGGTTGAACGAACGCCGCTTCGCGCTGCTCGATACGCAGTTCACCACGGAGCACCTCAAGCGCTTCGGCGCCATCGACGTGCCGCGCAGCCGCTATGAGAAGATGCTGGCCGAGGCCTTGAAGGGCGAGGCGACGTTTTATCCCTGAGCCTCAGCTCCTGCATCGATCGGTGTCTGCGCATGGAACATCATCTTCCAGCCGTCGGCGCGATGGACATAGCCGGTGCTGACAAGAGCGGCATAGGGCTCGCCGTTTTCCCGTGTCGCGCGTGCCTCGTAGGTCAGCATGATGATATCGCTGCCGGGTTCGACCATGCCCTTCAGCCTGATGTCGAGATTGCGCCAGCGGTTGGGCTTGCCTGCGGTCTTGGCCAATTCGGTATTGGTCATTCTCTTTGCCATCTCTGGAAAGGCCACCAGGCACTCCGCATCGGCATTGGCCGCGAAGTACGCGGAATCGCCCGTCCAGAAACCTTTCTCGAGATCCAGAAGCTCTTGCTTGCTGGCGGTGATCGGCCTCGTCTTGCCCATAGCAGAATCCTCCTGCGCCTGTCGTCGATTGGAACGGACAACAGAGGGGCAGGTTCCGATAGGATCAGTTCGTGTCGGTGGTGTCGTCGCCCGAGCTAGGATCGGCCGCGTCGGGAGCAGTACCAGTCGGCTCGGGCGCAGCTTCGGCCGGCTGATCCTGCGCAGGCGCCTTCGGCTTGGCGTTCGTCTTCGGCTTGCCCGTATCGGCCTTCGCGGCGGTTGGCGGCGGCACGTCAGACTTCTGCTTGCAGGCCTTCAGCCAGACGTCATAGACGGCATGCTCGACGGCGTTGAGGCCGGGGCTTTCGGCGAACATCCAGCCGGTGAAGATGCGGCGGATCTTGCGGTCGAGCGTGATCTCGTCGACCTCGACGAAGGAATCGGTCTTCGGCTGCTCCGTCTCCGGCCGCGAGTAGCAGACGCGCGGCGTCACCTGCAGGGCACCGAACTGCACCGTCTCGTCGATATAGACGTCGAAGGTGATGATGCGCCCGGTGATCTTGTCGATGCCGGCGAATTCGGCCACCGGATTGGTGACGCGGTCGGAGGTCGGCGGCGGCGCAGGCGCCTGCGCGGCGGCGAACACGGCAGTCGAGGCTGTCAGAACCGAAGCTGCTGCGAACAATCCCGTCGAGATACGGCTTGCAATCTTTGCCCGCAATTCCGGACGGAAAACCGCTACGCACTTTTCCTGGAATTGCTCGAAAATGCTCATGCAAGGATACCGGTGGTTGCGCCCGGGTGATTCTCTCAATCGCCCAAGGCTAGTCATGGCTGCGATATCAGCAAGCAGCTAAACGCCAATTGTGGCGACAAAGGACCGAAAAACGCGTTTACGAACCGGGAGTCCAAGCGTCGTAATCGCCAGTCACCTGCGGGCGGTGCTGGTTGGTCAAGATGGAACCCTGCGGGCGATAGGCGCCGGGCGTTCCGGTCAGGTTCGGCCGATGCGGCTTCTGCCACTCACGGGCCTTATAGCTCTCGCTCGGCGGAGGCGTGTCGACCCGATGATGGATCCAACCATGCCAACCCGGAGGGATCTTCGAAGCTTCGGAATAGTCGCGATAGATGACCCAGCGGCGGGTGCGGCCTTCCGAATCGACGCCGCCTTCATAGTAGACGTTGCCGGTCTCGTCCTCGCCGACCTTCTTGCCGAATCGCCAGGTGTGGAAGCGCGTGCCCAGCGTCTGGCTGTTCCACCAGGTGAAAAATTGCAGCAGGAAAGTCTTCATCCAGATCCTCGTGGCGGCAGCGGCCGCGCTGTTTCCTGCTTATGGCGTCAGGCCATCGCGAAGGCAAGAGTTTTGCCGCGCCGCACGATGTAAATGCTTCGTGCGCTAAAGCGCGTCGCGCTGAAATCGATTCAGGCGGCGCGCTTTAGTTTTGTTCTTATGCATGTCGTTTCGCAAAACCGCTGCGAACTTTTGCGCGACATGCATTAAATCGATACACGCGCGGAGATGTCGCCACCTCGGCTTGCCAAGCGTTGCCTGGGTTTCTAAAGCTCGCACGCGCCCATCAAGCGGGCATCCGGCCCGCGCCGGTCGAGGAGGTGACGATTGGCCCCAGAACGATCCACCGGCAATCGGATCGGCGCCGAAGACATCCGTCGCCGCAAGGGTGGCGTGCCGATCGTCTGTCTCACGGCCTATACCTATCCGGTAGCCCGCATGCTCGATGCGCATGTCGACCTGCTTTTGGTCGGCGACAGCGTCGCCATGGTGCTGCATGGCCATCCCACGACGCTCGGCGCCTCGCTTGAGATGATGATCGCGCATGGACAAGCGGTAATGCGCGGCTCGACAAAAGCCTGTGTCGTCGTCGATATGCCGGCGGGCAGCTACGAGGCCTCGGCGGCGGAGGCCGTTGCCTCGGCTCGACGAATTGTCGAGGAAACCGGCTGCCAGGCGGTGAAACTCGAGGGCGGCGTCGACGTGGCCGAACAGATCGCGGCCATCGTCGCCGAAGGCATCCCGGTCATGGGCCATATTGGCCTGCAACCGCAATCCGTGGAAAAAGACGGCGGCTACAAGATCAAGGGCCGGACCGAGGAAAACATCGCCGCTCTGTTTCGTGACGCCGAAGCGGTCGAAAAGGCCGGCGCCTTCTCGGTCGTCATCGAAGGCACGGTGGAGGCAGTGGCCTCGGACATCACCCGCCATATCGCCATTCCAACCATCGGCATCGGCGCCAGCGGCGACTGCGACGGCCAGATCCTGGTCATCGACGACATGATCGGCATGACCGTCGACCGCGTGCCGAAATTCGTCAAGGAATACGCACACCTGCGCGATACAATTTCGGATGCGGCGGCGCGTTACGCCGCCGAAGTGCGCGGCCGCGCATTTCCGGGACCGGACCACGTCTTTTCGGCGACATCGGGCAAGGACAAGGTATGAGTGGGCCAATCGTTGTCGACAGCGTCGCAGCACTTCGCGCGCAAATCCGGGACTGGCGCCAAGACGGTCAGACGATCGCCATGGTGCCAACCATGGGCGCCCTGCATGACGGCCACATCTCTTTGATCAGGGTCGCGCTCGAAAAGGCCGAGCGCTGCGTCGTCTCGATCTTCGTCAATCCGACCCAGTTCGCGCCGACAGAGGACCTGGATAAGTATCCACGCCAGCTCGTCCGCGATCTCGACCGGTTGCGGGAAGCGGGCGCGCATCTCGCCTTCACACCAGGCGTGACGGAAATGTATCCGGCGGGCTTTGCCACCAAAATCTCGGTGGGCGGCCCCTCTTCCGGCCTGGAAACGGATTTCAGGCCGACCTTCTTCGACGGTGTCGCCACGGTGGTGACCAAGCTTTTCCTGCAGGCGGCACCCGATTGCGCCGTGTTCGGCGAGAAGGATTATCAGCAGCTTTGCGTCGTCAGGCAGCTTTGCCGAGATCTCGATCTGCCGGTCGAGATCATCGGCGCGCCGACCGTGCGCGACCCGCACGGTCTCGCCATGTCGTCGCGCAACGCCTATCTCAGCGAGGTCGAACTTGGCGTCGCGCGCAAGCTCAACTTGGTCTTGCGTCAAACCGCTGCGAAACTGGCCTCCGGCGGGGATGAGGCAAGTGCTGTGGGCGAGGCCGCGGAAGCGCTCGTCCGGGCGGGCTTTCGAAAGGTCGATTACGTCGCCGCACGCGAAGCCGTGACGCTCGGCCCCCGGCGGCAGGATCGCGGCGGACGCCTGCTCGCCGCGGTCTGGCTCGGGACGACCAGGCTGATCGACAATATCGAGATTTCCCCCGCCTGATCGGGGTTTACTGGTCGGCGATGCCGAGCTTGGCCTTGACCAATTCGTTGACCGCCTGCGGGTTCGCCTTGCCGCCGGTCGCCTTCATCACCTGGCCGACGAACCAGCCCGCCATTGTCGGCTTGGCGCGCGCCTGCTCGGCCTTGTCCGGATTGGCGGCGATGACCTCGTCGACCGCCTTCTCGATGGCGCCGGTATCGGTCACCTGCTTCATGCCGCGGCTTTCGACCAGCTGACGCGGATCGCCGCCTTCGTTCCAGACGATTTCGAACAGGTCCTTGGCGATCTTGCCGGAGATCGTGCCTTCCTTGATCAGGTCGATGACGGCACCAAGCTGCTCAGGCGAAACCGGGGCGCTTTCGATATCTTTTCCGGCCTTGTTGAGAGCACCCAACAGGTCGTTGATAACCCAGTTGGCGGCAAGCTTGCCATCGCGCCCGGCCGCCACCTTCTCGAAATAGTCGGCAACCGGCTTCTCCGACACCAGCACCGATGCGTCGTAGGTCGAGAGGCCGAGCGACCCGATCAGGCGCGCCTTTTTGTCGTCGGGCAGTTCCGGCAGATGCTGCGCCAAGGCCTCGACATAGGCCTGGTCGAACTCCAGCGGCAGAAGGTCGGGGTCCGGGAAATAGCGGTAGTCATGCGCCTCTTCCTTGGAGCGCATCGAGCGCGTCTCGCCCTTGTTGGCATCGAACAGCCTTGTCTCCTGCTCGATCGCGCCGCCGTCCTCCAGGATGGCGACCTGCCGGCGGGCTTCGGACTCGATGGCCTGGCCGATGAAGCGGATCGAATTGACGTTCTTGATCTCGCAACGCGTGCCGAAGGCGCCGCCGGGACGGCGCACCGAGACGTTGACGTCGGCGCGCAGCGAACCTTCGTCCATGTTGCCGTCGCAAGTGCCGAGATAGCGCATGATGGTGCGCAGCTTGCTGACATAGGCCTTGGCCTCGTCGGCGGAGCGCATGTCGGGCTTGGAGACGATCTCCATCAGCGCCACGCCGGAGCGGTTGAGATCGACATAGGACATGGTCGGATGCTGGTCGTGCATCGACTTGCCGGCATCCTGCTCCAGATGCAGCCGTTCGATGCCGACCTCGATGTCCTCGAACTCGCCCTGCCGGTCGGGCCCGACGGAGACGATCACCTTGCCCTCGCCGACGATCGGCTGCTTGTACTGCGAGATCTGATAGCCCTGCGGCAGATCCGGATAAAAGTAGTTCTTCCGGTCGAAGACGGACTTGTGATTGATCTCGGCCTTCAAGCCCAGCCCGGTGCGGATCGCCTGCTTGACGCATTCCTCGTTGATCACCGGCAGCATGCCGGGCATCGCCGCGTCGACCAGGCTGACATTGGCGTTGGGCGCGGCGCCGAAGGAGGTCGAAGCGCCGGAGAAGAGCTTTGCCTCGGACGTCACTTGCGCATGCACTTCAAGCCCGATGATGATCTCCCAGTCGCCAGTGGCGCCGGAGATCAGGCGTTTCGGGTCGGGCGTGCGGGTATCGATGATGCTCATTGAGGCCTACAGACTTAGAATTCTCGTATATGCATGAGACGCATATTTTGGTGTGCAACTTCGCTAGTGCAAACCGCCCGGCGAGACAAGCGCAAAGCCGCATGCTGGCCTTTTCCGCCGCCTTCGCCTATAGGAAATCCATCCCAATGGAGAGTGGATGTCCACTTACTCTCAGTCCCGGTAAGGCCCTGGCCTCCTAGCGAGGCAGGGCGACAAAACCTGAAACCCCGTGCCGCGGTTTCGCGGCGGCGGCTTTTGTTGTTTTCCCGGGAATTCTCCAATGGACATTTCGCGCAACGAACAGCGCATCCTGCATCTGCTCGCGCAAGGCGGGCGCATCGAAATCGAAAAGAACGACAGCAAGAAGATCGCTTCGGTCCAATGCCTGACCCGCGACGGCTGGCATTATCCGGGCCTCGACCTGAACCTCTTTCGAAAGCTAAGGCGGAAGAAGGCCGTATCTTCGTCAGCCGGCGGACCCTACCGCATCACCAGACGCGGGCTGGAACTCGTCCGCGCCGAGCTCGACAACAGATAGAGGCTTGCATGCCCCGGTTCCGCCGGCCGGCAGTGGCCGGCGGTTCCCTCGCCCGCCTCAAGCGGTGGCGATATAGGCCCGGATCTCCTCGGCCTCGCGCTCGACGTCCTCGATGCGGCGCTTGACCACGTCGCCGATCGAGACGATGCCGTCGAGCATACCGTCCTTCTCCACCGGAAGATGGCGGAAGCGACCCTTGGTCATGATCTCCATGACCTCGTTGACCGTGTGGTTCTCATTGCAGATCTTGACCTTGGGAGTCATGGCCGAACGCACCGCGATATCGAGCGCTGCCGCCCCTTCCCTGGCGAGCACCCGCACGATGTCGCGTTCCGAGAGGATGCCGACGATCTTGCGGTCGCCGTTGGTGATGACAAGCGCGCCGATCCTGTTTTCGGTCAGCATCCGGATGGCTTCGCTCAGCTTTTCGTTAGGCCCGAGCGTGAACACATCATGGCCTTTTTGCTCGAGAATTGCCTTCACAGTCATGGCGTCCTCCTATGCCTTGCCTGCCGGCTCCTGCCCTGACCGGCATTCACGTTCCGGTGAACATCGTGCGCCGTGATTCGTTGCATTTCAAGTGCGGCGGGGCTCACGCCACCTGCTCGGGGCGGTCGAAAAAGCGCAGGCCGAAGAAGCCGGCGACAAAGCCACCGATATGGGCCTCCCAGGCGATCTGGCCGTCGATACCCGGCGCGAAGCCGAGCAAGCCGGTGGCGAGGTTGATCGCCATCCAGACGCCGAGGAAGGTCATGACGCCGCGCAAGCGCAAAACGATTGCGATCGGCAGCGGCTCGCCGGCGAAGGCAGCCCGGCCGGACGAGCGGTCGATGCGGAAGCCATAGCGCGCCGCCGCCCCCATCATACCCGAGATCGCACCCGAGGCGCCGACGAGCGGCATCTCGCCATACGGGTGCATTGCCCAGAACAGCGCAACCGAAGCCAGCCCGGTCGCGGCGTAGAACACTGCAAAGCGGGTTGCGCCCAGACGATTGGCAAGCGGCGAGCCGAAAGCGGCGAGCCAGATCATGTTGATGGCAATATGGGCAAAACCCCCATGCATGAAGGCATAGGTGAAAGGGCGCGTGAACAGGAACCAGTCGAAGCCGTACTGGCCGGTGTAGAGCACCGGAATGAAGGCTCCATCGTAGAGCAGCGTCATTTGCTGCGTGTCGTTCAGCACATATTGCTGCAGCAGGAAGACGATCGCGCAGATCCCGATCACCGCCAGCACGATCGGCGGCAGGTTGAACACCGGCTCGCGACGCGGCTCCGGCGCCTCTTCGTCCTGCTGTGGTTCGGGTTCTGTCGGGTTTACCGGCTCGCTCATGCGCCCCTTGCAATTGGCTGGAGACTCGATTGTCGGGCGAGCATGTAGTTCACGCCCGATCGAATCACAAACCGCGAATCGACCCAAGCAGAATCAGATGGGCTCGAATCAGAAGGAGGGCGAATCAAAAGAAAGCCGTCCAGGGTTTCCCCTGAACGGCCGGTCGAGTCCCCTGCTCCCCCTAAACCCTTTGACTGAAGTGCTGCCGATCGCTGCTGAAACGACCGTTTTGGAGTGATTTTTGGTGTGCCACAGGCCCCAACGCCGCGCAATGTAAACCACTTCTTAACCTTAACGGCCTCGACCCGTGAACAAACGTTAACGATGCTGGCACGCATCCTGCTCCGCACCGCATGAAGGTCATCGGAGGGCGCCCTGTCTGTTCGCCGATGGGACAACAAAAAAGACAGATTGCTCGGAGCGGAATGGAATGAATCAGAACGGATCAATCACGCTGTTCCAATATTGGAACCAGCTCCGTGATGGCCGCCCTGCCCCGAAGCGCTCGGAAGTCGAGCCGGCGGACATCAAGTCGCTTTTGGCGGACACGTTCATCCTGGAGCGCGACACACGCGGCGAAGCCGTGTTCCGGCTGGCCGGCACCAGGCTCTGCGCCTGTTACGGCCGCGAGCTCAAGGGCTTCTCCTTCCCCTCGCTTTGGCGCGAGAAAGACCAGCGGCTGATGTCGCGGCTCATTCACGGCGTTTTCGATCAGAAATCGGTCCTGCTTTTGACCTATGAAGGATTCAGCCGAAACGGCCGTTCCAACAAGTTCGAACTGCTTGCGCTGCCGCTGGACGGGGGCGTCGAAAGCCCGCGCTGTCTCGGCATCGTCAGCGCCGCGGAAAGACCGTTCTGGCTGGGTGCCGACCCGCTCGCCGATGCGCTGATCGACGCGATCAGGGTCATCGATCCCGACAAGGAGCCGATGTTCCTGAAAAACCGGCCCGCGATCGACGTTCCGTCGCTCGTTCCGACTGAGTTCGACGCGCCCGAGACCGTCTCGGCGCTCGGCCGCGTGCGCCGGATCCGGCACCTTGTCGTCTTCGACGGCGGGCGCAACGAGTAAGGCGGATCTCGAAGCTTGTTCGCCCCTGATCGGACCTCGCTTTTTGCCTTGCGCGAACGTGCGATCCCAAGCCATTTAGGACCGGCTTTTTCCCCTTTGTTAACCTGCCTTGCTGTAGCTTTTTCCGGCGAAGTTCCGCGCAACGTCGCGTGGGATGCCAACGGGGTGTAGGCAGTCATGAGGTCAGCGGCGGTAGAATACGCGCCGTCCCGAGCAGAGCGGCGCAATTTCCAGCGCGTCCGGGTGAAGATATACGGACGCTTCATGCTGGAGGACCGCACAGAGCATGCGTGCCAGGTGATCGACATGTCGCCCGGCAATGTCGCCTTGCGCACCGATCGCGTCGGCATGCCCGGCGAAAAGGTCATTGCCTATATCGACCATATCGGTCGCATCGAAGGCATCGTGACACGGACCTCGCAGGACGGTTTCGCCATGACCGTCATCGCTTCCGACCGCAAGAAGGACAAGCTTGCCGCGCAGCTCACCTGGCTCGCCAACAAACATGAGCTGGACCTGCCGGAAGACCGCCGCCATGAGCGCGTCGCGCCGCGCAATCCGATGAGCGTGCTGCAGCTTACCGACGGGCGCCAATATCAGTGCCGCATCATCGACCTGTCGCTTTCGGGCGCGGCGATCGAGATCGACGTCAAGCCGGCGATCGGCGTGCAGGTCATGCTGGGGACGATGCGCGGCCAGGTGGTGCGTCATTTCGAGGATGGCGTCGCCATCGAATTCGCCGTCATTCAGCGGCCGGAAACTTTGGATTCGGAATTCAACGCGCCGCGGTCCTGACCGGTACCAAATCACGCAAGCCCCAAACCGGCCCGCCGCGGCCGGTTTTTCGTTGGCCAGACCGGCTCCTTTTCGCAGGCGGGCGGCATGTCGAAACGCCGAGAAGCGGGAGGGCGCGCGCGCGGCGAAACCTCAACAATCCGAAATCGAGATAGTTCAAATTTTATATTTATTCTACGGGCGTTTTACTCAATATCTACTTCGGGTTTTTGCGTCAAATAAATCCCAACGTGGCACAGTCTCTCTCAAACGGGGAGACTACCATAATGAAAATGAAGAGGGGCAAGCTGTTGCTCTTGGCAATGGCGATGCAGCTTTCCGCGTGGGGCACGGCAAGCGCAGGGCCGGTATTCATGCATACGGGGGGCCGCACCACCCAGCCGGTCGGCCACTACGAATTCTGCGAGCGCATCCCTGTCGAATGCAACGAGCGGACGCCGAAAGGGTCTCCGGTCGAGTTGACCCGCAAGCTGTGGGCGACGATCATCAACATCAACAATTCGGTGAACACCCGCGTCAAGCCGCGCACCGATATGGAGATCTACGGGGTCGAGGAATACTGGGCCTATCCCGGCAACGGCTATGGCGACTGCGAGGACTATGCGCTGGAGAAGCGCCGCGAGCTGATGGCCGTAGGCGTTCCCGCCGGCGACCTGTTGATGACGGTCGTGCGCCAGCCGAACGGCGACGGCCACGCGGTGCTGACGGTGCGCACCAGCCTTGGCGAATTCATCCTCGACAACCTCGAGCCGAAAGTGCTCGCCTGGAATGACACGGTCTACACCTACCTCAAACGTCAATCGAGCGAGAATTCCGGCGTTTGGGTAACGATCAACGACGGCCGCGAGGACGCCGTCGCTAGCGTCCGCTAAGGGCGCAACCAAAAAGCCCGGTCGAGTCCCCACCCTCCCCGTCCCCAACGACCGGGTTTTAGGAGCCGGCCCTGTCCCCGGGCCGGCTCCGCCATTTCTGGCGATGCCTATCGAGGGAACCAGCCGACAGGCCTTCCTGATTGCGGTGGTTAGGCGCAATATGGCCATTCATTTCGGATGGAAGGCGATGCTGGAAATCCCTGAGGATCGCTGCGAGCGCCACCGACTGTTCAAGGCCATAGACGACGCCTTCAAGGCGGGCGACTTCGAGGCCCTTGCCAAGGCGCTCGGCGGCTCGGCGCGCTGGTTCGATGAGCGGATGCCGTTCGAGCTCGGCCTTGGCCATCCACTGGAATACGCGATCTATTGGAGTCCGACGGCTTTCATCTCGACGCTGCTCGATGCCGGCTCGAATCCGAACTACGACGATCAGGCCGGCTTTCCTTCGATCATTGCGGCGCTATCGACCGAACGGCCGGACAGGCTGGAAGTCGTCCGGTTCCTGCTGGAACATGGCGCCGACCCGAACATGCGCGGCGTCAACGATTGGACGCCACTGCACTATGCGGTGTCGCTGCGCGACGCCGAGGCGATCCGACTGCTCTTGGCATCGGGCGCGGATCCGTCGCTCAGAACCCGCATCGATGATTATGAAACCGCCCTCGAAGGCGCCGACCAGGCCGGCTTCGAAGCAGGGGCGTCGCTCCTGCGCGATGCGATATCCGGGCGCGGCTGAGCCGACGGCAAAGCCGCGGCTGGGCCGACGGCAAAGCCGCGGCTGAGCCGACGGCAAAGCCGCGGTTTAACCGACGGCAAGCCGTGACGCGAAACCCCGGCCGTCTCGCTCTCAAGCCTGCTTCAATCCAGCCTTGAAGCGTTTGCCGTTGGCGACATAATGCGCAGCCGAGACGCGCAGCCTCTCGATCGCCGCCTCGTCCAGCACCCGTATCACCTTGGCGGGCGAACCGACGATCAGGGAATTGTCCGGAAAAACCTTGTTTTCGGTCACCAGGGCGCCGGCGCCGACCAGCGAATTATTGCCGATCCTGGCGCCGTTGAGCACGATGGCGCCCATGCCGATCAGGCTGTTGTCGCCGATCGTGCAGCCATGCAGCAGCGCTCGATGACCGATGGTGCAGCCCTGCCCAATGGTGAGCGGGTAGCCCGGATCGGTGTGCATGATCGTATGTTCCTGGACATTGGTATCGGCGCCGATCGCAATCGGCTCCCCGTCGCCGCGGATGACGACACCGAACCAGAAGCCGGCATTGCGGCCTATCCTGATATTGCCGATCAGCGTGGCGTCCGGCGCGATCCAATTCGTCTCGACATCGTCGAATCTCGGCGCTTTCCCGTCGATCGCGTAGATTGGCATTTTCGTCTCCGATTCGTTTCAAGCCGGGAAATCAGCCGAACCTAAAGCATGTCTCCCGGAAGTGTGCAGCGGTTTCGGGACAGAGACATGCTTAAAATCAAAGACCTAACGACCGGTCGCCCAGGAGGCAACGGTGATCAGCACAATGCCGAGCGCCAGCGCCCAGGCCACGGCCGTGCAGCCGCAGGAAAGCAGCGCCAGCGTGCCGATGCGCCCCTCGCGCCGGGCAGCCAGCGCATCATTGGTGAGCATGAACGGGCCGGCGCAAGCAGTCGCCGCGAGCGAGCGCGCAATATGGGCGGGCGACACATAGGGCTCAGCAAAGGCCAGCCGGCGGCCGCAGACGATTTCCATGGCCGAGCCAGCCAGGCCGCAGGCCGTGAGGCCGACCGCAAAAGCGTAGAGAGGGAGCAACATCGGATCCATCTTTACCAACCATTTACCATGAAATCGCACAGTCGTGCCGACGCGCTGCAAGAGCCATGCCGTGCGCGCTGTGCCACCTGAGGACAGGTGAGCGGATCGGGGATCGCGATGAGAGAGGCAGCCGCCGACAGCCCGGACTTCGAGGTCGTCGACTCGACCTTCATGAAGCGGGTCTTTTACGCCTTCGCGGCGCTGGCCCTGCTTTCGGTGGCCATCAGCGTCGGCGGCAAATGGCTTGGCCGGTCGATCGCCATGGCCGGCTATACCGACGACACCACCGGCCGCCAGGTCGTCATGGGCAACAATGTGATCAGCGTGCCGGCCAACTTCATCCGCTTCGACCAGGCCAGGCGCGACGGTATCGCATCGCGCCTCGACCTGTATCTGCGCTATCCCGAGATGGACGGCTACAGCACCGCCGCGCGCGACGACTTCAACCACGCCACGACCAAGAAGATCATCTTCCTGTCGTTCGAGCCGCGGATGATGTCGCGCGACATGAGCGGCCGCTTCGCGCCGATCTACAGCGCCCTGATCGTCAAGCAGGGCACGCTCGGCCCGAGCGGGACGACGCTCTACGGCTTCACGGAGAAATCCGGCTATCTCAACGAAGTGCTGGCGGTTGCCGACCGGCCGGGCAAAGACCCGTTCGTCGCCCGCTGCCTGAGCGGACCGAGCGCCGAGGAACCGCTGGCGCCGTGCGAGCGCGACATCCAGGTCGGCGACGATCTCAGCCTCACCTACCGTTTCCCGCGCGAACTCCTCGGAAATTGGCAGGCGCTCGACGCCGCGATCGCCACCAAGGTGGCAGGCATCCTGAAGACGGGACACTGAGTCGCTCCGCCGGAGCAGTGTGCCCGCTGCCTGCTGTGTCCCTTTCCAACGGCTAGAGCCGGATGATTTCAGGTCGAACCGACCTGAAATCTGAATCCGGCTCTAAATCAAAGAGATAGAGCATGATGCCGAAAACCGCTTCACACTTTTCGGCATCATGCTCTAGCCTGGCTCAAGATATCGGCACGACGGGCGCCAAATACGGTCTGGCATCGGACTGACAGGGCGCGCTAATGGTCAATCATGATGCCAGACTATCTCGCTTTCGATCCCGCCAGCCGCCGCCTGCGGCTCGGCCCGCACACGCCAGCCTTCGTGCAAAACCCCTATGAGGCCTATGCCTTCCTGCACGGCGTCTCGAACGCCTTCTTCTGGGAAGACTACGGCTTCTGGTGTTTTGGCGGCTTCGACGACGTCAACGGCCTGTTGCGCGACCGCCGCTTCGGCCGCCAGAGTCCAGCCGGCGTGCCCGACAGCCGCGGCGTCGGCGACGACCGCTCGCATCTCACCGCTTTCGACGGCATCGAAGCCAATTCGATGCTGGAACTCGAGCCGCCCGTACACACCAGATTGAGGACGCTGGTCAATCGCGCCTTCGTCTCGCGCCAGGTCGAACGGCTGCGGCCTCGCATCGAGGTGCTGGCCAATGAGCTGATCGATCGTTTCGAGCCGGGCAGCGTCGATCTTCTGCCCGCCTACGCCACGCCTTTGCCGATCACCATCATCGCCGAGATGCTTGGCGTTCCGGTCAAGATGGGGCCGCAACTGCTCGACTGGTCACACCGGATGGTCGCCATGTACATGCACGGCCGCACCCGCGAGACCGAGGAGACGGCGAACTGTGCGGCGCGCGACTTTTCCGACTTCCTGCACGGCTACGTGGCCGAGCGGCGCAAGAAGCCTGGCGACGACCTGCTTTCGCTACTGATCGAGGCGCAGGACAACGGCCAAAAACTTTCCGAGGACGAGCTGGTTTCCTCGGCGATCCTCTTGCTCAATGCCGGCCACGAAGCAACCGTGCACCAGACCGGCAATGCGGTGCGCTCGATCCTGGCGCAAGGCGGCGATCCCCGCCGCTTCTTCGAGACGCCGGAGAGAAACGCCGCGACGGTCGAGGAATGCCTGCGCTATGACGCGCCGCTGCACATGTTCCTGCGCTATGCCTATGAGGAAATCGAAGTGGCGCCGGGCATTCTGCTGAAGCCCGGCGACAAGATCGCGCTGTTGCTCGGCATGGCCAATCACGACCCGTTGGTGTTTGCCGCGCCCGCCATGTTCAACCCGGCGCGCACGGATCAGAAGAACGTCTCCTTCGGCGCCGGCATCCATTTCTGCATCGGCGCGCCGCTGGCCAGGCTCGAGCTGCAGATGTCATTGAAAACGCTGTTCGAGCGGCTGCCGGAACTGCGGCTGGCTGTGGAGCCGCGCTTCCGTGACACTTATCACTTCCATGGGCTGGAGAGGCTGGCGTCGGTGTTTTGAGTTGAAGCCTGCCCAACTTCGTCATCCTTGGGCGTAGCGACACGGAGCGGAGCGGAGACCCGAGGATCCATTGCGTGACCTTGGTCAAAGGATGCAGCGGAGCAGAATTCTGCATCGCTGCAACGCTTCAAAGTCACAGAATGGATCCTCGGGTCTGCGCTGCGTCGCTACGCTCCTTGCTCCGCCCGTGGATGACGAAACGATAAACGCCTCGGCCAATCTCGAACGTATTCAACACAGGAACCGGAGGCGCTTCAGAGCCGGATCACATATTCCTTGCGGGTGGTCTCGATCACTTCCCAGGTGCCCTTGAAGCCCGGCCGTAGTACGAAGCTGTCGCCGGCCCTCACGGTGCGGGCCTCGCCGCCGTCCTCGGCAATCACCGAAACGCCGGACAGGATGTGGCAGAATTCCCACTCGTCATAGACGATGCGCCACTTGCCGGGCGTCGCTTCCCAGATGCCGGCATAGAGGCCGCCATCGCGCTCCTCGACATTCCAGGTGCGGAATTTCGGATCGCCGGAGATCACGCGATCCGGGGCCGGCGCGCCGGCCTCCGGCTCGACGGCTTCGGTATTGACCGCGAGAAAGGCGGACATCGCGCTCAGACCTTGCTCAGCGCCTGTTCCAGATCGGCGACGATGTCGTTGACGTCCTCGATGCCGATCGACAGGCGGACCGTGTCCGGCCCGGCGCCGGCCTTGATCTTCTGCTCGTCGGAAAGCTGGCGGTGCGTTGTCGAGGCGGGGTGGATGACCAGCGACTTGGTGTCGCCGACATTGGCGAGGTGCGAGAACAGTTCCAGCGCCTCGACGAATTTGACGCCGGCCTCGTAGCCGCCCTTGAGGCCGAAGGTGAACACCGCGCCCGCGCCCTGCGGCGAGTATTTCTTCTGCAGCGCGTTGTTCTTGTCGCTCGGCAGTCCGGGATAGTTCACCCACGCGACTTTCGGATGGTTCGAAAGCCAGGCCGCGACGCTCACTGCGTTGTCGCAATGGCGCTGCATGCGCAGCGGCAAGGTTTCCAGGCCGGTCAGGATCAGGAACGCGTTGAAAGGCGAGATCGCCGGGCCGATGTCGCGCAGGCCGAGCACGCGCGCGGCGATCGCAAAGGCGAAGTTCCCAAAAGTCTCGTGCAGGACGAGGCCGCCATATTCGGGGCGCGGTTCCGACAGCATCGGATATTTGCCGGACTTGGACCAGTCGAAAGTGCCGCCGTCGACGATGGCGCCGCCGATCGAATTGCCGTGGCCGCCGATGAACTTGGTCAGCGAATGCACCACGATGTCGGCACCGTGCTCGATCGGCCGCACCAGATAGGGCGAGGCCAGGGTGTTGTCGACGATCAGCGGCAGGCCGTGCCTGCGGGCGATGTCGCCGATCTTCTCGATGTCGACGAAGATGCCGCCCGGGTTCGCGAGGCTCTCGATGAAGATCGCCTTGGTCCTGTCGTCGATCTGGCTCTCGAAGGTCGAGATGTCGTTGGTGTCGGCCCAGCGCACCTGCCAGTCGAAATTCTTGAAGGCGTGGCCGAACTGGTTGATCGAGCCGCCATAGAGTTTTGTGGCGGATACGAAATTGTCGCCCGGCCGCATCAGATTGTGGAAGACCAGCACCTGCGCGGCGTGGCCCGAGGCGACGGCAAGTGCGGCCGTGCCGCCTTCGAGCGCGGCTATGCGCTCCTCGAGAACCGCCTGCGTCGGGTTCATGATGCGGGTGTATATGTTGCCGAATGCCTTCAGCCCGAACAGCGAGGCGGCATGGTCGGCGTCATCGAAGACGTAGGAGGTAGTCTGGTAGATCGGCGTGGCGCGTGCGCCCGTCGCCGGATCGGGCTTGGCGCCGGCATGGACGGCGAGCGTGTTGAAACCGGGCGTACGGGTCATCGAGACCTCCCTCCAAATCTTTCGAAAATCGCCGGGCATTCTTGGCGAAGCGCGGTCATGAATGCAAAGAAGAAAATACCTTTCGGCGCACGATTTGCGGCGAGCGCCGGGGAAAATCCAATTCTTCCCGGAATAAATTTGCACAGCCGAAGGTTGGCTTATTTTTGCCGCACGCCGAAACTCTGGAAGCCCTGCCGCATCAAAGGCTTCTTCGACGACAGCACGCCGGAATTGACGCCGGTCCAGCCGATCTCGCCCGACAGCTTGCCGTATTCGATCTTCGGGCAGCGGTTCATCACGACCTTGATGCCGGCTGCCTCGGCGCGCGCGGCCGCCTCATCATGGCGCACGCCAAGCTGCATCCAGACGACCTTCGGCAGCGGATCGAGCTTCAGCACCTGGTCGACGATGCCCGGTATGGCTGCCGAACCGCGAAACATGTCGACCATGTCGACCGGATGCGGCAGGTCGGCAAGGCTGGCATAGACGGTGCGGCCCAGGATCTCCTTGCCGGCATGACCCGGGTTGATCGGAAACATCGAAAAGCCTTTGGCCAAAAGGTATTTCAGCACGAAATAGCTCGGCCGCACGTCGTTGGGCGAAGCGCCGACCATGGCGATCGTCTTCACCGAGTTGAGGATGCCGGCGATGTAGGTGTTGTCGTAGGTGTCGTGATTCATGGCTCGTCCTCATACAGCGCTTCGGCGAGAAAGGCAGCCGGATCGCTGCAGAAGTCGCGCATCATGCGAAAATGATCGGTGTCCTGAAAGTCGACCGGGTCCAGGCCGAAGCGGCTGATGCGGAAGAGTCGCGCGTTCGGACAGGCCATCAGCAGCGGCGAATGCGTCGCCATAATCACCTGCGCGGTCCCGGATCGCTCCATCCGCTGAAGCAGCTTCAACAATTCGATCTGGCGCGTCGGAGACAGCGCACTTTCGGGCTCGTCGAGAATGTAGATGCCCTGGCGGCGGCAGCGCTCCTCGAAGAAGCGGATGAAGCCTTCGCCATGCGACCATGACAGGAAATCCGGTGGTGCAGCGCCAACATCCAGCGCCGAACGATCGAGATAGCGGGCTACGGAGTAAAAGGATTCGGCGCGAAAGAACCAGCCCGCGGTGACCTTCGGAAGCCAATGGGCACGTAGTGCCCGAGCCAGCGCCGCGCCGCTCTTGTCGACGGCGCCGGAATGATCGACAGGCATGTAGCCTTTGCCGCCCCCGGCCTCGTCATAGCCGGCCAGCGCGCCGATGGCTTCGAGCAGCGTCGATTTGCCGGTGCCGTTCTCGCCGACGACAACGGTGATGGCCGACGCAAATTCGAACTCGAATTCGCGCTCCTTAAAGATTGGCAGGTTCCAGGGATATTGGTCCCAGTCCGCGACCCGCGACGGCTCAAGCAGGATGCGCCTGAGATAGGGCGCCTTCAGCCGCGTCGGTTGCTTGCGGGCAGCCACGTCGGACCTTCAACGATGGAAAAGCGCAGCTCCATCCCGGACCAGCTATTCGTCTGTCCATTCCGGCTTGCGCTTGCCGATGAAGGCGCCGATGCCTTCCTCGGCGTCGCGTGCCAGCATGTTTTCCACCATCACGCGGCCGGTATAAGCGTAGGCGTCGGCCAACCCCATCTCGGCCTGCGCATAAAACGCTTCCTTGCCGGTCTTGACGACGAAAGACGATTTGGAAGCAATGGTTTGGGCGTATTTGTTGACAACCTGATTCAGATATTCGCGCGGCACGATCCGGTTGACGAGACCGAATTCCTTGGCCGTCGCCGCATCGATCGTCTCGCCGGTGAGCAGCATTTCCATCGCCTGCTTGTGCGAGACGTTGCGCGACAGCGCCACCATCGGCGTCGAGCAAAACAAGCCGATGTTGACGCCGGGCGTGCAGAAGGTCGCCTCATGCGAGGCAATCGCAAGGTCGCAGCTGGCGACGAGCTGGAGGCCGGCGGCGGTGGCCAGGCCGTCGACCTCGGCGATCACCGGCTTCGGATGGCGCACGATCGTCTGCATCAGGCTCGCGCAAGCAGCAAAGGTCTTTTCGAAGAAGGCTCTGCCGCGATCGGCATCGGCGCGGTGCGCGGTCATTTCCTTGAGGTCGTGGCCAGCGCAAAACACTTTTCCGGACGCCGCCAGAATGATCACGCGAACGGACTTGTCGGCCTTTACGCGGTCGAATTCTGCCTGCAACGCCGCCATCGTTGCCAGGGAGAGCGCGTTGGCCGGCGGGCTGGCGAGCGTCAAGCGCAGCACGGCCTTCTCCTGGCTGACGAGAACGGGGCCGTCGGCGGCGGCGGGCTTGATGGCGACAACTTCAGCCACTTCTAAAACCTCTCTCGATCGGCGTCCGCGGCTCATGGAGCAACAGAACTAGCACGCTGCCGGTTGAAGAACAGCCGCGAGACGTGTTTTCTCCGTCGCACCGTTTGGTCCAGGCGCCCGCGCCTGGAACTTCCCCGTATATAGGAGTCGCGCATGGCCGCTCAAAGCAATCTGAAGCCGGTGCTCACCGCGGCGGAGGTCAACGCGCTGATGGCAAGCGTCTATCCGCAGCTCAACGACCAGTTCTCTTTCTACGAAGCAACAGAGGTGTTTCCGGGCGGTTGCACGGTTCGGCTCAACGCCGACGAGCGGCATCTGCGCCCGGGGGCACCGTCTCCGGCCCCTCGCTGTTCACGCTGGCCGATATCGGCGGCTATGTCTGCGTGCTGAGCCACGCCGGGCCGGATGCGCTTTCGGTGACCACCAACCTCAACATCAATTTTGTCCGCAAGGCAGAGGCCGGACCGATCGACGGCCATTGCCGGATCCTGAAGCTCGGAAAGAGCCTGATGGTATTCGACATCGACATCGTCGCCGGACCGGACAAGCACACCGTGGCGCATGCGACAGGCACCTATTCGATACCGCCGAAGCGAACCAGTGATGCGGTAAATAATACCGCCTTTCTATCCGATTGTTTTTGCTTAATTTTCAGCGCCGGATGGCTTTTAAGTCGCCTTGACGCATTTGGCGCCCTCGCCTATAAGCCCTCGCGAAGCAGCGGTCCGCAACGGCCGCCGTTTTTGTTATTGGCGGATGGTTCCGGCCGCTCCGTTAATTCAAGCAACAAAAAACGCCTTTCCTTGTCTTTCGCGGATGAGGGAGGTCAACCTGAGAGCAAAACCATGGCTACCTTTTCGCAGAAGCCTGCGGATGTGGTGAAGAAGTGGGTGCTGATCGACGCCGAAGGTCTCGTCGTCGGCCGCCTCGCCACTGTCATCGCCAACCATCTGCGCGGCAAGCACAAGCCCACCTTCACCCCGCATGTCGATGACGGCGACAACGTCATCGTCATCAATGCCGACAAGGTGGTGTTCACCGGCAAGAAGTACACCGACAAGGTTTACTACTGGCACACCGGTCACCCCGGCGGCATCAAGGAGCGCACCGCGCGCCAGCTGCTCGAGGGCCGTTTCCCCGAGCGCGTCGTCGAAAAAGCCGTCGAGCGCATGATCCCGCGCGGCCCGCTCGGCCGCCGCCAGATGAAGAATCTCCGCGTCTACGCAGGCACTGAGCATCCGCACGCCGCCCAGCAGCCCGTCACACTCGACGTGGCCAAGCTAAATTCCAAGAACAAGAGGGCCTCGTAATGGCTGAGCTTTCCTCGCTCGCAGAACTCGGGACCGCCACTGCCGCCGCGCAGCCGGCCGCGCCCGTCCATGTCCAGAAGCTCGACAAGTCGGGCCGCGCCTACGCCACCGGCAAGCGCAAGAACGCCATCGCGCGCGTCTGGGTCAAGCCCGGCTCCGGCAAGATCACCGTCAACGACAAGGAATTCGCGAGCTATTTCGCGCGTCCGGTCCTGCAGATGATCCTCAACCAGCCGATCGTCGCCGCCAACCGCGCCGGCCAGTACGACATCGTCGCCACCGTCATCGGCGGCGGCCTCTCCGGCCAGGCGGGCGCCGTGCGTCACGGCATCTCCAAGGCGCTGACCTATTACGAGCCGGCGCTGCGCTCCGTGCTCAAGAAGGGCGGCTTCCTCACCCGCGACAGCCGCGTCGTCGAGCGTAAGAAGTACGGCAAGGCGAAGGCCCGCCGCTCCTTCCAGTTCTCGAAGCGCTAAGCTTTACGGCTTACGGATTTCTCGAAAGGCCGCCTCCGGGCGGCCTTTTGTTTTCATCACCACCGGCCTGCCGGCGTTTTGATGTAATCGATGAAGGCCCGCAGCGGCGCCGGCACCAGACGGCGGCCGGGATAGTACAGAAACGGCCCAGAGAATTCCTGCCACCACGGCTCCAGCACAGGTTCCAGCACGCCGTTCTCGAAATGCGGGCGCACCCAGTCCTCGAAGAGCCAGAGAATGCCGACGCCGGCGATCGCCGCATCAATGGCGAGATCGACGCCTCCACCGATGCTGACGACCAATGGCCCCGTGGTATCGACCCGCACCACCTCGCCGTTGCGTTCGAATTCCCAAGGCGTCATGACCCCGCTGGGAAAGCGACCGCGCACGCACGCGTGGCCAAGCAGGTCACGCGGGTGTTGCGGCCGGCCGTGCCGATCAAGATAGGTCGGAGAGGCGGAGGTGGTAAAGCGCTGGACGCGTGGCCCGATCGGCACGGCGATCATATCCTGCTCCAACCGCTCGTCGTAGCGGATGCCGGCATCGCAGCTGGCCGCCAGCAGATCGACAAAGTTCTCCTCCGCGATCACCTCCAGCCGGATAGCCGGATAGGCAGCGAGAAATCCCGGAACGATTTTTGGCAGGACTAGCCGCGAGGCGCTGATCGGTACATTGAGGCGCAAGGTCCCGGCTGGCCTGTCGCGAAAGCCGTTCACGACGTCGAGCGCGGCCTCCACCTCACCCAGCGCAGGGCCAAGACGTGCCAGCAGGCCAGCGCCTGCCTCGGTCAGCGCGACACTGCGCGTGGTACGATTGAAGAGCCGCACACCAAGTTGGGTTTCCAGACGGCGAATGGCTTCACTGAGCACGGACGCGCTGCCTGCCGTCACGCGGGCCGCTTCGCGAAAGCCGCCGGCGCGTGCCACGGCCATAAATGCCCGGAGATCGTTGAGATCGGCCGCCATTGTTCTTAGTTCCGCACAGGTCGTGCTGGTTATACCCGGTTATCGGGACAGCGGCTATGCCCTATCTCACTCGCCGACGGCGAAGGAGAACCACGATGTCCAGTCTAGACAAATCCGGTACTTACAAACTTGGCGACCGATCGGTTCGCCGCCTCGGCTACGGCGCCATGCAGCTTGCGGGCAAAGGTGTGTTCGGTCCGCCGAAGGACCATGACGCGGCCATCGCCGTGCTGCGCGAAGCGGTAGCGCAAGGCGTGGACCATATCGACACCAGCGATTATTACGGGCCGTACGTCACCAACAAGCTGATCCGCGAGGCGCTGGCGCCCTACCCCGACGACCTCACGATCGTCACCAAGATCGGCGCCCGTCGCGGCGAAGACGCCTCCTGGCTGCCGGCCTTCACAGCCGATGAGCTCGAGCAGGCCGTGCACGACAACCTTCGCAATCTTGGCCTCGAGGTGATGGACGTCGTCAATCTGCGCATCATGTTCGGGGTGCATGGTCCAGCGGAGGGCTCCATCGAGGCGCAAGTCACCAAGCTTGCCGAGCTTCAGCGCAAGGGCCTGGTCCGCCACATCGGCCTGAGCAATGTCACTCGCACCCAGATCGAGGAAGGCCGCCGCATCTGCGAGATCGTCTGCGTGCAGAACCAGTACAATCTGGCGCACAGGCAAGACGACGCGCTGATCGACGAGCTTGCCCGCGACGGCATCGCCTATGTGCCGTTCTTCCCGCTCGGCGGCTTCAGCCCGCTGCAGTCATCGACCCTGTCGGGCGTCGCGGAAGGGCTCGGCGTGACGCCGATGCAGGTTGCGCTGGCGTGGCTGTTGCAGCGGGCGCCGAACATCTTGCTGATCCCGGGCACGTCGTCGGTGGGACATCTGCGGGAGAATCTGGCGGCGGCGGAACTGGAGCTGTCGGACGAGGTGCTGACGGAACTGGATGGCGTGGCGAAAGCGGCGTAGGGCGCCGAGCTAATCTCCCCCTTTGAGGGGGAGATGTCGCCAAAGGCGACAGAGGGGGTCGGTTCGACTGGACTCGACGCCGCAGATAGAGGTTGGCGCTTTGCGCGAGGCGACCCCTTCTGGCCTGCCGGCCATCTCCCCCTCAAGGGGGGAGATCGCAGTTCCAGCCCCGACTCCTAGTTAATACTGGCGGTATGCGCAGGCTCAGCCGACTTTATGTCCGTCGTGTAAGGCACACGAAAACCATTAGCCGCGAGCCATTCGATCGCCGCCTTCGGCTCGTCGGTCTGGATGATGGTGGCGCCGCGGTCGGCCCAAAAACCCCAGGCTTCGCGCGGCAGGCTGGCGGCGACCGCCAGTTCGTCGCCGCGGCCGCCGGCGAGGAAGCCGCCCGGCTTGTTGACGATGGCGTAGGTGTCGGCCCAAAGATGCCAGTCTCCGCGCACGGCAGAGGCCCGCATGCGGGTGCTGAACAGCGGCCCGCCGGTCGCGGTCAGCGTCTCGGCGCCATTGCGCCAGTCGATCAGCTCGATGGCACGCGGCGCAAACGCTTTGTCGACCTCACCGGCAAACGCAGCATCATGCACGGCGTCGTCGGCAAGGATCGGCATGAACTGGAAACCGCCGCCGGCCTTGGCGAGTGCCACCTTCGCAGCATCGATGCGCTGGCGGTTCCACAGGTTTTCCTTGACGATCACCTGATCGGCCATGCCGAGATCGCGGGCGATCGCGATCATGCCGGGCAGGTCCGTCACCTCCAGCTTGTTGTCGAGGTTGATCAGGATTCTGTCCTTGGTCTCCGCCAGCATTTCGCGCAGCGTCGATACCGGCTCGTCGGTGACGGTGCCGGTGCCCTCGATCACCAGCCGGCATTTCTTCAGCTCGGCCAGCGTATATTTTACCACCTCGCCCTTGCAGGTGGTGGTGCGGTCCAGCCAGCTGTCATGCATGATGACGAACGCACCATCCTTCGAGCGCCTGACGTCAACCTCGACGATCTCGGCGCCGATCGCGATCGAGCCCTCGACCGCGGCCAGCGAGTTCTCGGCATAAAGCGTCTTGCCGGCCTGCATGCTGCCGGCGCGGTGCGCGGCGATCATCACATGATCGCGCCACTGGTTGGCGTGCTCGAAGCGGTCGAGGATCTGGCTGGCGCGTGTCTCGCCGGCTAAACTTTGGCTTGTGGCGACAGCAAGCGTAGTGGACAGAAGAAGGCTCAGCCAGAGTGTTCGCATCAGGGAATCGCTCCGTTCCGGGTCGTGACCCGGTTAGGCGATGCCCATGACAGGGCGGTGAACGAAGCCGGCTAGCTGTTTGGTCAAATCCGCTTGGAAAGGCGACGGAACCAGGCCAGCGCCGGCATCTCGACAAAGCGCCAGGTGAACCAGGATGCGACGATGACGGCGATCAACATGGCTATGATCGCGGCGAGGCCGATCCACGGCGAGCCGACACCGAAGCCGGCCACCTGATCGCCGCGCAGCGTCATGTCGCCGACAATGCCAAGCCCGAGCTTGCGCTCGATCAGGCCGCCGACATTGATCAAACGCGCCTGCACGAAGATGTGGACCATGTAGATCGAGTAGGAGAGCGAGCCGAGCAGCAGCATCGGGCGGCTGCGCAGCAGCGCGCTGATCAGGCCGCCCTCATGGGCGAAGAGGTAGAGGGCCAGCGCGAAGACGACAGGTGCTGCAATGCCGGCGTCATTCGTGCCGGCGGCGGAGACGAATAGCCCGATCACCACGATCATGGCGAGCTCGGCCAGCGTCCAGGCGACGCGCCCTGCCCCGCCGCTACGTGCCTGTCGCGCCTCTGCAATGGAATCATGCTGAAACCACGCAAGCAGCGCTCCAAGCGAGAAGCCGTACAGGCAGCGGATGAAGCCGAAATCGAAGGACACGTCCATATGACGGGTCGAGAGGGCCAGCAGGAAGAAAGGCGCCGTGACAGCCGCGGCGACAAACCATATCCAGGCGCGGCGGCCGGCCGCGAACACCGCGCCGGCAAACAGCAGATAAGTGAAGAACTCGGCCGAAATGCTCCAGCTCGGCGCGTTCCAGCTCAGACGACCCTCAACCCCCATGCCCTGCAGCAGAAAGAGATTGGCAATGAGGCTTCTCAGATCGAAGCCGCCGGTGAAGGGCGCGCCGCCGGTTCCATGCACGGCCGGGAGCACAAGCCGTACCGCCTCGAAGCCAGCGAAAGCGGCAAGCATCAAAAGATGCAGCGGGTAGATGCGGCCGAAGCGCACCAGCGCGAAACGGGCGAGCCCGTCCGGCTCGCTCAGCCGGCTGCCATAGGAGCTGGCGATGACGAAGCCGGAAAGCACGAAGAAGAAGTCCACGAACAGATAGGAGCCGCCGACAAAGGCGCTCTGCGAGATCGTCGACGTCGTCGGAAAATGGAACAGCGCCACCAAAAGCGCACAGATGCCGCGCCAGGAATCCAGCACCAGGAAGCGCTCGCCAGCCACCGTGCCGGCGCGGATCGCCGCCCGCGGGGGTGCGAGGTTGAGCAAGGCAGCCTCGGTCATAATGGTACAAATCCTGTGTTGCCATGGCACTCGGCGAGCGCCATTCCGTCTCCGCAAGCTGTGACTGGCATGTTGCGTGCCGGTTCTGTAGTTGTGGCTGCCCGATGACAACCGAGGACCCGTAATGGCGAATAAAGAGATCGACCACGCCTTCACCGCCCGTTCAAGGACGGGCGCGTCGTTCGAGCCGACCTATGCCGGCGCGCTGTCGTTCATGCGGCGCAAATACACGAAGGACGTGAAGGGTGCGGACGCCGTTGTGTGGGGCATTCCTTTCGACGCCGCCGTCACCAACCGTCCGGGCGCCCGCTTCGGGCCACAGGCGATCCGCCGCGCCTCGGCGATCCTCGACAACGATCCGCAATACCCGTTCTCGCGCGACCTGTTCGAGCAACTCGCGGTGGTCGACTATGGCGATTGCCTGCTCGACAGCGGCAACCACCAGAAGACCCCCGGCACGATCGAGCGCGAGGCGGTCAAGATCCTGAAGTCAGGCGCTTTCCTTTTGACGCTCGGCGGCGATCATTTCGTCACCTGGCCGCTGCTCAAGGCGCATGCCGCGATCCACGGGCCGCTGGCCTTGGTGCAGTTCGACGCGCATCAGGACACATGGCCGGACGACGGCAAGCGCATCGACCACGGCTCCTTCGTCGCCCGGGCGGTGAATGAGGGCATCATCGATCCCGACCGCTCGATCCAGATCGGCATTCGTACGCATGCGCCGGACACCTTCGGCATCAAGATCCTCTACGGCCATGAGGTCGAGGAAATGCGGGCCTCCGACATCGCCTACGCGATCGTCGACCGCACCGGCGGCAGGAAGACCTATCTCACCTTCGACATCGATTGCCTCGACCCGGCTTTCGCGCCCGGTACCGGCACACCGGTGGCCGGCGGCCCGTCCTCGGCCAAGATGCTCTCGACGCTGCGCCAGCTCGGCCAGGTCGATATCGTCGGCGCCGACGTCGTCGAGGTTGCGCCGGCCTATGATCATGCCGATATTACGGCGATCGCCGGATCGATCATCGCCATGCACTATCTCGGCCTGGTGGCGGAGCGGAAGGCGAGGCTCGAGGACCTGAACAACGGCACTCATGCCGTGATGCATAACGCTCAAGGCATATAACTTTGGAATCGCAGGGAATTTGGTAACCGATGAAACCGAAAATCTTCATTGACGGCGAGCATGGCACGACAGGCCTACAGATCAGGGCACTGCTGGCCGACCGCGACGACCTGGAGATCATCTCCATTCCCGCCGACCGCCGCAAGGAAGCCGCGGCCCGGGCCGAATTCCTCAACGCCGCCGATGTCGCGATCCTTTGCCTGCCGGATGCCGCGGCCAAGGAAAGCGTGTCGCTGATCGAGAACGACACGACAAAAGTCATCGACGCTTCGACCGCGCACCGCGTGGCCGAAGGCTGGGAATACGGCTTCGCCGAAATGGACAAAGACCAGGCGAAGAAGATCGCCAGCGCGAAACGCATCGCCAACCCCGGCTGCTGGCCCCAGGGGCCGATCGCGACGCTCCGCCCGCTGGTTTCCGCCGGCCTGCTGCCCGCCGATTTCCCGGTCACCGTCAACGGCATTTCCGGCTATTCCGGCGGCGGCCGCCCGATGATCGAGGACTATGTCGGCAAGGGCGAGGATGCGCCCGAATTCCTGCCTTATGGCCTGACGCTGCAGCACAAGCACGTGCCGGAACTCAGGACCTATGCGAAGCTGTCGCATGATCCGATCATGCAGCCGGCGGTCGGTAATTTCGCGCAAGGCATGATCACGGTGGTGCCGCTGCAGCTCGGCGGCCTCGACCGCGTGCCGACGGGCGCCGAGCTCCACGCGGCGATCGCCGACCACTTTGCCTCCATCGATGGCGGCGTCGTCGAGGTCGCGCCCTACACGCATATGGAGCGCATGCCGGAGATCGATCCGGAGGTCTATAACGGAACCAACCGGATGAAGGTCTATGTGTTCGCCAATGACGATCGGGCGCAGGCCCTGCTCTTGGCGGTCTATGACAATCTCGGCAAGGGTGCCTCGGGTGCGGCCGTGCAGAACCTGGACCTGATGCTCGGCATCAAGCACTGAGCGAGCTATCGGTCCACCTCTCCGTGTTACATCGGCGGGAAGGACAGGCTCAGCCCCTTTGCAATTAATGCCACGCCGACGCCAACGAGTAGCGCATATCTGCGTTTCATAGGTGGCCGCGTTGGCAAGGGATAAGCGCCCTTGGTGCCGCGCCAGTGCGCGGCGGCAAAGCCAAGCAAGACCAGCGCGATCGCCTGATGGGTCAACGCCATGTGCAGCGGCACCTGCATCACCAGCGTGCCGATGCCGATCGAGGCCTGGACCAACACCAGTAAAAACAGCAGCGTGGCGCGGCGGGCATGCGTGGTGCCGGGCTGGCGGCGCCATGTGGCGATCATGTGCCAGAGCGCCACGACAAAGAGCGTATAGGCGCCGACCCGGTGCACGAATTGCACCGTCTTCGGATTCTCGAAGAAGTTCCGCCATGCCGGTTCGAGCAGCAGCAGGTCGGATGGGATCACCTTGCCGTCCATAAGCGGCCATGTGTTGTAGCTCATGCCGGCATGGAGGCCGGCAACCAGCCCGCCCAGATAGATCTGGATCAGCGCCAAAAGCACGATGAAGCCGGCGAGCCGCTGTGTCGGGCGGTCGGCGGCCGGCTCCGAATGCGGCGCAAGGCCCCGCGCGACCACCATGGTCGCGGTGAAGATCAGCGCGGCGATCGTCAGGTGCGTCGCCAACCGGTACTGGCTGACCGAGACGCGGTCGACCAGGCCCGACGCCACCATCCACCAGCCGATGGCGCCCTGCAGGCCGCCAAGCAGAAGGATGCCGGCCAGTTTCGGCCCGAGGCCGCGTTCGATGCGGCGCGTCGCCCAGAAGAACAGCAGCGGCAAGGCGAAGACGACGCCGACGCTGCGCGCAAGGATACGGTGCACCCACTCCCACCAGAAGATCGACTTGAAAGCCTCGATGCTCATGCCCTTGTTGAGCTCGGTGTATTGCGGGATCTGCTGGTAACGCTGGAATTCTTCCTGCCATTCGGCATCGCTGAGCGGCGGGATCACGCCGTGGATCGGCTGCCATTCGGTGATCGAGAGGCCGGAACCGGTGAGTCTGGTGGAGCCTCCGACCAGGACCAGCGCAAACAGCACGATGACCACGAAATACAGCCAGCCGCGCACCGGTGCGCGGTTACGCAGATCGCGATCGCGGGCGGCGTATGAAGCCGTGGCGGTGATGGCAGCCATGGGACGTTTCCCGGCAATTTAAATCGCGGGATTGGTGGACCAAGGCAGGCCCGGTGGCAAGACCGGACAGCGCGGCACGCCGTCGCGCCGAAGCTCCAGAGTTGCGCGCACCGCCCAATCAGCCTAAGCGAAGCTGCTCAACGGGACCGCGACATGCCCATTCGCCTGAAAAAGCTGATTGGAACCATCCTGCTGGTGGCGCTGGTCATCATCTACGCGCTGATCGCTTCGGCCATCGCGGTGACCAGGCTCGCGGAATATGGTTCGATGGCGCACTTCCTGTTCTTCCTGCTCAGCGGCCTGCTCTGGGTGCTGCCGGCGATGGGCATCATAAAATGGCTGATCCTGGAGCCACCTCGGAAGGGCTAAGGCGCCTCAGATCGTCACCACCATCTTGCCGGCATTGGCGAGCGGCGTCGTGACGCCCGAGAGCATCGTGCGGATATGGGCGACGCTCTGGTAGCGGCCGTTGACCGAGATGCGCGGCAGCGCGTGCAGGAAGCCGGCATGCTCGGCTCTGAGCACCCCGTGCCGGGTCGTCACCGCCGAGACATAGCCGGCGTCGCGGACCAAACCCACCTCGCGGCAGCCGACCGCTCTGGCATAGCCGTACGGGTAGGCGAAATGGCGCGGCTCCTGCCCGAGCCTTTCCTCGAGGATGCGCTTCACATCGCCGATTTCATGCCGCGCATCCGCCTCGGAAAGTCGCTTCAGGTTGCGGTGATTGATGGTATGGGCGCCGATCGTCACCAGCGGATGCGCGGTCATTCTCCGGATCTCGTCCCAGTTCATCAGGATGCCGGGACGGCCGGTGCCCAGTTCGATCCCGTTGGACCGCGCCAGTTCGCGCAGCGCCGCACCCTGCGCTTCCTCGCGGACCTCGAGGGTCAGCCAGGCATTCAGCCGGGCAACGGCCTGAATCTTTCTGCCGGGTGTCGAGCAATCGACGACCGTCGACCCGCTCGCCGTCTTCAGCGTAAGCCGCGAGCTCGTATCGACGATATCCTCGACCAGGTCCCACCACAGGTCGGCCGCGCCGTCGATCAAGCCGGGCGCGACATAGATGGTGATAGGCGCGCCGTGCTTTTCCAGCACCGGAAGCGCCTCCGTCATGTTGTCGCGATAGGCATCGTCGGCGGTGATTGTGGCGAACTGACCGCTCTTGCCGCCAATCTTGATGCGCTCGATCGCTTCATCAAGGGTAACAAAGGCATAGCCCCTTGCCTTCATGTCGGCGATCAGCTTGTCAAGGAATGCAGGGGCGATGTTCAGATGGCGATTGACACTGTTCGGCTTCTCCGGCGTCGCGGTGACGCGATGCAGCATCAAGATGGCGCCGATGCCGCCGACAAACGGCTTCGCGAGCGGAGCGAGGCCGGTGTAGCGGGCAACGTTCAAGGCCAGTTTCCGGATCGCCTCGCCCCCGTCGATCATTCCTTCACCTTTTGCGCCTAGGCTCATCCAAGCACGACGCCTATGCGAACCCCAGGTTGCAACCAATACGTCTTAAGGATTGAGGGATGGTTGACGCCGCCGCTTCATTTGACGGCAATCGGGTCGCGGCCAACGAAGCGCCGGCGCGTGCGCCTGCCTCGAGCCAGGGCCGGCTGACGGCAGCGGTGAGCGACGGGCTAGCGGACTATGCGGAGTTCTGCGCCTCGGCGCTGTTTGCCCCGGCGCAGAGCCCGTCCTGGGTGCGCAACTGGGCGGCCGAGACAAAGGCCGATATGGTGATCGCCACGCTGAACACCGACAGCCGACCGGCGCTTTCGCTGGCGCTGGAAGTCGTCCGAACCGGCCCGTTCCGCGTCGCCCGGTTCGCGGGCGGACGTCATGCCAACGGCAATTTCCCCGCCGCCGACCCGCGGTTTTTGCCGGCCATCGACGGTCCGGCGATCCGCTCGTTGTTCTCGGCCATCGCCAAGGCGCGGCCGGGCATCGATCTCGTTTCGCTGGAGCGGCTGCTGCCCGATCTCGACGGCCTCGCCAATCCGCTCGCCGCGCTGCCGAATTTTCCGAGCCCGAACCTTGCGCTCGCGGTCGATCTCGACGGAGGATTCGATGCGCTGCTCGCCCGTGCGAGCGGCAAGCGCAAGCGCAAGAAGCATCGCTCGCAGACACGCAAATTCGAGGCCGTCGGCAGCTTCCGCCGCATCGAGGCGCGAAGCCGCGAAGAGGTCGACAGGCTTCTCGACGCCTTCTTCGACATGAAGGAGGTGCGCTTCGCCAAGATGGGAATCGCCAACGTCTTCGGCGACGAAGAGGTGCGTGCCTTCTTCCGGGCGCTGTTTGCCGATGCGCTTGCCGAGGAAAAGCCATCCTTCCTGCTGCATGGCCTGGATGTAGCGGGCAAACTTCGCGCCGTTACCGGCGCCAGCCGCTCGGGCAAACGCCTGATCTGCGAGTTCGGCGCGATCGCCGAGGACGATCTCGCATTCACCAGCCCCGGCGACTTCCTGTTCTTCGACAACATCCAGGAAGCTTGCGAGCTCGGTTTCGCTGCCTACGATTTCTCGGTCGGCGACGAGCCTTACAAGCGGCTCTGGTGCGACATCGAGGTCCAGCATTTCGAGGCGCTTGCGCCGTTGACGCTGAAGGGCCGGGTGCTGGCAACGGGGCTTAGGCAAGGCGCGCGGGCAAAGGCGTTCATCAAGAACAATCCGACGGTCTGGAAGCTGACCAAGATGCTGCGCCGGAAGACTGCCGGACAGGCCGCACCTGCTGTTGTCGAAGACGACAGCTAGTTGAGAGCGGCCTGGTAAGGCGCTGTTTGGGCGTGCTTTTTGAGACGCAGCGCCGCTGCTCATCATGGTGCGGGGCGCCGCTGTATGCTGGCAGGGTTCAAGTCTAACTACGCCGCCTGAACGATCTCGACCAGTTCAACGTCGAACACCAGGTCCTTTCCGGCCAACGGATGATTGCCGTCGAGCTTGACGCTGGCGTCATCTGCGCCGACGACCGTTACTTGCATGGGGCGCCCTTCCGGAGTGCGGGCTTGCAATTGGGTGCCAATATCGACGTTGACGTTTTCCGGCACGCTGGCGCGGTCGATGATCACCACGGCTTCGGGGCGATGGGGACCATAGGCGGCGTCGGCGGGAACGGTGATGGTACTTTTGGCGCCAACCTCCATGCCCTCGACATGGGTTTCGAGACCGGGAATTACCTGCCCTTCACCCAGTGTAAATTGCAGCGGTTCACTGCCGGAGGAATCGAATTGAGTGCCGTCGACCAGACGTCCAGTATAGTTGATGCGTACAGTGTCGCCATTCTTGGCCTGTGTCATAGCAGCCATCCTTTTGGGAGTTTTTGAGGGACCGGCCTAGAGCTCACGGGTCCCGTTCTCGATCATCCACGCACGAAAGCGCGCGGCGCGAAACACAAAAACTAGGTGCTCCGCTGCTGATGTAAAGTGCTGGAGCTGCCGAGAAATGTCCTGGTTCGGTCTTGTACCTAAGGACTGTCATGCCCGACCCCGACTGAACCGTGCTCGATTCGTCGCGGTCTCGGTCTCTTTCCCCGGTACCTCGGGGCAATCGTTGGCGGCGCGGCGCAGAACAACCCTTCTGGCGCCCGGCCTCAGGCCGCCGAGCGACGTCCGGGCAATGGATTTCCCGGCTCGTGACCGCCCGGGGTCACCAGCGTGACATCCGGGTAGCCGTTCTCGATCAGCTTCACCGCCGCCTGCGTCACCTCGTCATCGGCTTCGAGCATCGACAGGAAGACTTCCGCGCCGTCGCCGACGAGGCGGCTGATGCCTTGCGCGTCGGCCGGACCGCATTCGACGACGACGAGGTCGTAAGCCGTGGTCAGCGACTGCATGATGATCGGCAGGCGGTCGGCGGCGCGCATTGCGCGGACCGGATCGGCGGTGCCGACCGGAATGACGTGGGCGTCGGAATAGAGATCGGGGTGAATGACGTCGCTGAACTGCGCTTCGGAGGCAAGCAGATTGGTGATGCCGGGGAAAAGCCCGCTCTCCAGCATCGGGCGCGAGGCGGCGCCCGAGGCGGTGAGATCGAGCAAGAGCACGCGCAAGCCCGCATCCGACACCTCGCGCGCCACCAGCACGGCGGTGGCGGCAGCCTCATCGCCTTCCGGGGAGACGAAGATGGCGCGCGCGGCACCCGAGGCGATCAGCTTTTCCGCCGCCTTGTCGACATCGATCTCGCCCAGCCTGGACTGCCACGGCTGAGGCGATTCCGCCTCTGCCGGCTCGCCAGGCGCCGCCACCATCGTGGCGCCCTGCCCGATCCGGTCTTCGGCGACCGAATCGTCGCTGTCTTCGTCCTCGGCTTCGGCGACTGTCGGCTCGGTCCGCGCCACCGGCATCGCCACCTGCTCGATCGGTTCGAATCTGGCGCCTGCGGCCGGCCGCATGGCACGGCCGGAGAACAATTCCTTCAGAAGCGTGCCGATCGCCATCAGCAGCAGCGACGCAACCGCTGCTGCGCCCGTGATCGGACCGATCTTCGGGAAATAGGGTTCCGTCGGCACCTGCACTTTCGAGAGCAGACGGGCATCCACCGGCAGATAGTTGCGGTCGGCGCGCGAGGCCGCCTCGCGGTAGCTCGCCATATAGGATTCGAGCTGCTGGCGTTGCGCATTGGCGTCGCGCTGCAGCGCGTCGAGTTGCACCTGCTGTTCGCCGGCACGGGCCGAGGCGGCCTTCAGCTGGTTGACCTCCTCGACGAGCTGGTCCTCGCGAGCCTTGGCCGTCTGCGCCTGTGTCGTCAATCCCTTCAGGATCTTCTGCGCCTCGTTGCGTATCTGGCCGCCGAGATCGGCAAGCTGCGACTTCAGCGCCCGGATGCGGGGATGGTTGTCGAGCAAGGTCGTCGACAGGTCGGCAATGTTGGTCCTGAGTTCCACCTGTCGCTCGAGCAGGCGCTGGATCAATTCGGAAGACAGAACTTCCGGCACGCTGTCGAGCGTGCCGCCATTCTGCAGCGCCTTGCGCACGCTGTCGGCGGTCGCCTCGGCGGCGGCACGATTGGCACGCACTCGCGAAAGCTCGGTCGACAGTTCGGAGAGCTGCTGAGTCGCGAGCACCGAATTGTTGCCGCCCATCAAAAGGTCGGATTGCGCGCGGTAGGCGGCGACCTTGGCTTCGGCCTCCTTCACCCGATTCTGCAGATCGGTGATTTCCGGGCCGAGAAAGCCGGTGGCGGCGGTGTTCGATTCCTTCTTCGCGTTGCCCTTTGAGGCAAGGTAGGCCTGGGCGATGGCGTCCGCGACCTGCGCGGCAAGCTTTGGATCCCTCGAAGAGAACTCGACGGCAATAACACGAGATTTTTCAACGCCGTAGACGTTGAGCTTATCGTGCATTGCATTGAGCACCCGCTCTTCCGGCGGAATGTCGAAGGGATCGCTCTTCAGGCCGACAAGGACAAGGGCGCGGCTGAGCGCCGACATCCTCAGCGTCTCGTCGAATTCGGGCAATTTCTCCAGATTGAGGTCCGCCGCAACCTTCTTGAGGATGTCGGGGGACGATATGATCTGGACCTCGGTGGCCACCGCCTCCTCGTCGGTTGCAGGCTTGTCGTCGCTGGTTGAGCCGGCCGGCCGCGTGAACACCGATTCGCGCGGCCCGATCTCCAACTTGGCCACCGCTTTATATTGCGGCGTGGCGAGCCAGGCGAATGCAAACGCCAGCCCGGTGACCACGAGCGTGACGAGAACGATGCGCAGCCAGTTCCTCGCCAGGCTGGCGAAGAGCTGTCTCAGGTCGACATCGACATCTGCGGCCGCGGACTGAACGGACATGCATCCTGCTCCGGAACTTTGAGTCGAGGATGGACCGTAAACAACTATGGTAACTCAGCCGTTAAGATCAGAATGCGCACTTATTAGACAGCACTCAAAGAACATCGGCTGAAAGCAATAGAACAATTGGTTTTTTTACCGGCCGTCATCGCTTTCGGGCGCAGCCCTTTACCGGCCATTAACCCTAACAGGATGATAACGGGCGCACTTCCTGGGGTGGCCGCAGCACTGGCGGCGAGAGCGACGAAGGTTCGTGTCCGATCATGAAAAGCACTGCTCATCTCTTTCGCGCCATGCTTGCCCTGTCGCTGCTTACCGGCTGTTCCAGCTACCGCCCGACGCCCGCCGCCTTCCATGAAGTGCTCGACCAGCCTTACAGACTCGGCGCCGGCGATCGCATCCGCGTCACCGTGTTCGAGCAGGACGGGCTGACCAACACCTACAGCGTCGACCAGTCCGGCTACATCTCCTTCCCGCTCGTCGGCGCCGTGCCGGCGCGCGGCCACACCGCCCAGCAGCTGGAAAAGGAAATCGCCGACAAATTGCGCCAGGGCTACCTGCGCGATCCCGACGTCTCGGTCGAGATCGATCGCTACCGGCCGATCTTCGTCATGGGCGAGGTCGGCGCCGCGGGGCAGTATTCCTATGTACCGGGCCTCACCGTGCAAAAGGCGATCGCTATCGCCGGAGGCTTCACGCCGCGCGCCAACCAGGAAAGCGTCGACATCACCCGCGATATCAACGGCAAGGTCATGACCGGCAGGGTGCAGACATCCGACCCGCTCCTGCCGGGCGACACCGTCTACGTCCGCGAACGGCTGTTCTGAAAACCGACGTGGCGGCACACCTGCGCATCGTCCACTGCTTCCGCTCACCTGTCGGAGGAATTTTCCGGCACGTGCGCGACCTGACCGAGGCGCAGGTCGCCGCCGGCCATTCCGTGGGCATCGTCTGCGATTCGACCACGGGCGGCGACTATGAGGAGCGGCTGTTCGACGCTATGAAAGAGAGCCTGGCGCTCGGCATCCATCGCACGCCGATGCAGCGACACATCGGGCCGGGCGATCTTGCGGCGGCCTGGCGCACTTATGGAATCATCAAGGAATTGCGGCCGGACGTGCTGCACGGGCACGGCGCCAAGGGTGGCGCCTATGCCCGTCTGTTCGGCTCACTGTTGCGGGTTTCAAGGTCTCGCGTGGCCCGCCTTTATTCGCCGCATGGCGGCTCGCTTCACTATGACGAAACGACGGCCACCGGAAAGCTGTTCTTCGCGCTGGAGCGTTTCATGGCGCGCTTCACCGATTGCCTGCTGTTCGTCTCCGACTATGAGCGGAAAACCTATCGTCGGAAGGTCGGCGAGCCGCCTATCCCCAACAGGCTGGTCTATAACGGCCTGCGGGCTGTCGAGTTCGAACCGGTGGCGACGGCGGCGGATGCCGCCGATCTCTTATACATCGGCATGATGCGCGACCTCAAAGGTCCGGACATCTTCATCGACGCGCTGGCGCTGGCCGGCAGCGAGCTTGGCCGCCCGCTGAGCGCGGTGATGGTCGGCGACGGCGATGACCTGCCGCGCTATCACGCGCAAGTGGAACGACTCGGACTAACGAACCATGTCCGTTTCGTCCCACCGATGCCGGCCGGAGAAGCCTTCGCGCTGGCCGAGCTGATCGTCGTCCCGTCCCGCGCGGAGGCCATGCCTTACATCGTGCTCGAGGCGCTGGCCGCCGGCATGCCGATGATCGCGACCGCGGTCGGCGGCATTCCGGAAATCTTCGGCGAAGGCTCCCCTGCCCTGATATGGCCGGATGCCGGCCGGCTCGCCGACAGGCTCAGAACGGCTCTCAACGATCTCGGCGCTTACCGGAAGCTGATGCCGCAGGGCGGCGAGCTGAAGGCGCGATTCGGCGCCGACGTGATGGCAGCCGAGATCGAGAAGGCTTATTTCGCGGCGCTGACACTTTAGAATTTACTAATTTTCTTGCGCCATGAGAAGAACGTCAGTCCTCACAGGCAACAATACGCATTCAAAACCGCCGGTTGTTTCAAGGCTTTCTTAGCTCTCTTTTGCTATCCACTTTTGCGTAGCTTGCGGACAATCCCATGAACGAGATCGATCCCGCGCGCCGCTTTTCCATGGATGCGGTGCGCAAATTCGACGGCCCGGCCGAGGGCGAAGCGCCCAGCGGCATCAATGATGTCGCGCGCCAGGTCGCTTCCCAGTATCGGCGCGATACGATGTCGCCGATCATGGTCAGCGGCGTGCTGCGCATGGTCGAATTCGCGGTGCTGTTCCTTTCGGGACTCGGCCTCTATTTCTATTTTGTCGGCTTCTTCAACTATCTCGTCTGGCAATATCCGCTGACCATCGCGGCTTCTTCGTTCCTGGCGGTGGTGCTGCTCGACGTCACCGACAGCTACCAGATCGCGGCGCTGATGCGCCCCCTCGCCAATTTCGGCCGCGTACTGCTCGTCTGGGCCGGCACCTTCGCGCTGATGGCGCTCACGGCCTTCGCCATGAAGGCCTCGGAGGACTATTCGCGCCTGCTGTTCGGCACCTGGTTCGTGGTCGGCTTCGTGCTCATCTTCGGCCTGAGACTGGTGATGTCCAGGCTGATCAGGCGCTGGGCGCGCGACGGCCGGATGGAGCGCCGCGCCGTCATTGTCGGCGGCGGCAAGTCGGCCGAAATGCTGATCCGGTCGGTCGAAAAACAGCCCTACAATGACATCCGTATCTGCGGCATCTTCGACGACCGCGGCGACAAGCGCTCGCCGCCGATCGTTGCCGGCTACCCGAAGCTCGGCACGATCTCTGAACTGATCGAATTCGCCCGCATAGCGCGCATCGACATGCTGATCGTGTCGCTGCCGCTGACGGCCGAATCGCGCGTGCTGCAGCTTCTGAAGAAGCTCTGGGTGCTGCCGGTCGACATCCGGCTCTCGGCGCATTCCAACGCGCTGCAGTTCCGGCCGCGCGCCTATTCCTATATCGGCTCCGTGCCGATGCTCGACATTTTCGACAAGCCGATCAACGACTGGGATTCGGTCGCCAAGCGCAGCTTCGACATCATCTTCTCGCTCGTCGGCATCGTCCTCTTCTCGCCGGTGATGCTCGCCACCGCGTTCGCCATCAAGCTCGACAGCAAGGGCCCTGTGCTGTTCAAGCAGAAGCGGCACGGCTTCAACAACGAGATCATCGAGGTCTACAAGTTCCGCTCGATGTATACCGACAAATCGGATCCGACGGCCAAGCAGACGGTGACCAAGAACGATCCGCGCGTCACCCGCGTCGGCCGCTTCATCCGCAAGACCTCGATCGACGAGCTGCCGCAGTTCTTCAACTCGCTGTTCGGTTCGCTGTCGCTGGTCGGGCCTCGCCCGCATGCGATCGCCGCGCAGTCGCACAATTTGCTCTACAACGAGGTGGTCGACGGCTATTTCGCCCGCCACAAGGTCAAGCCCGGCGTTACCGGCTGGGCGCAGATCAATGGCTGGCGCGGCGAGATGGACACCAATGAAAAGATCCGCATGCGCACCGAATACGATCTCTATTACATCGAGAACTGGTCGATGCTGTTCGACCTGCGCATCCTTTTCCTGACGCCGGTCCGCCTGCTCAACACGGAAAACGCCTATTGAGCGCGGTCGCACATGAACTGCCAGCGTCGGCGGTCAACGCCAAGCTGATCGCGCTGATTTCGTCGGCAGCGATCGCCGTCGGCATCCTGCTTTCCGGCTTCGTCATCAGCGAGCCCGCGCCTTACGAGCTCTACATGGCCGGGCTGATCGCCGTCTGGGCGCTGTTCGGACTGAAAATATCGCGAGCGATAGTGCCGCTGCTGTTGCTGCTCGTGGCGATGAACATCGGCGGCATGATCGCAATGACGCAAATGGCGGATCTCGCCAACACGCCGCTCTATCTTGCGGTCTCGCTGTTTCTCGCCTTCAGCGCGGTTTTCTTCGCCTCGGTGACATCGGTCCAGCCCGACCTCTACCGGCTGATCTTCGTCGCCTATGTGGTCTCGGCCGTCGCGACCTCGCTGCTTGGCATCGCCGGCTATTTCCATGCCTTTCCGGGCGCGGAGATGTTCACCAAATACGACCGCGCCGCCGGCGCTTTCCAGGATCCGAACGTGTTCGGGCCGTTCCTGGTATTGCCCGGCACCTACCTGCTCTACCTGCTGCTCACCGGCCCGGTGTCGCGCATGCCGCTGCTTGCGGTGCCGCTGCTGATTATCACCGCCGGCATCTTCTTCTCCTTCTCGCGCGGCGCCTGGGGTATGTTCGCGGTGTCGGCGGTGCTGCTCACCGCTTGCCTCTTCCTGCAGAGCGCCAGCGGCATGTTCCGGCTGAGGGTCGTGGTGATGACGATCGCCGCGTTGGCGTTACTGGTCATCGCCATCCTCGTCATCCTGCAGCTGCCCGGCGTGTCGGACATGTTCACGCAGCGCGCGCAGCTCGAGCAGAGCTACGACACGGCGCGGTTAGGCCGCTTCGCCCGCTACACGATCGGCTTCCAGCTGGCGCTGGAGCACCCGTTCGGCATCGGCCCGCTGGTTTTCGGCACGATCTATGGCGAGGACACGCACGACATCTGGCTGAAGGCGCTGATGGACTATGGCTGGCTGGGCTTCGTCTCGTTCCTGACGCTGACCCTATGGACGATCCGTGCCGGCTTCCGCATCCTCCTGCGCGACCGGCCCTGGCAGCCCTACCTGCTTTGCGCCTATGTCGCCTATCTCGGCAATATCGGGCTTGGCACCTTCATCGACATCGACCACTGGCGCCATCTCTACCTGCTGCTCGGTCTGATCTGGGGCGCGATCGCGCTGGAGTACCGGCATCAGAAGGAATTGCGGCTGGCGCGGCCCGTTGCTGTCCCTGCAATATGATCGGCAAGATAGCCGCCGAATTCGGTTGACCGGCACGGGGTTATCACGATACATCGCCACCCGGTCCGGAGTGTAGCGCAGCCCGGTAGCGCACTTGACTGGGGGTCAAGGGGTCGTCGGTTCGAATCCGGCCACTCCGACCATCATAAAATCAAGGACTTACCCCCAAAGTCCGACGTCCCGAAATCGCTGAAAAATCCACCCTGGGGAGGTTCTGGGTGACAAAAACCCGGAACCCGAAGCCTCCGGGAATTTGCGGCATCGGGCTCGCCATCGCGGAATAAGAAAACGCCCGCCACGTTTTCGCAGCGGGCGCTAGTTCGGGAGGAAATGAACGCGCGCGGCCAGGGGCGTCCCCTTGCCCATCTGACGAGGGTACGCCTCGCCTGGCTGGATAATAAGCGCGCAGCAGTTGAAGCGCCGCATATTCGAGTTGCGTGACTTTTCTGCCACAGAGACAAGAACGCCGGGGCTCGCGGGGAGGTCAGACAAATAGATCATATGACCATCCACTGGTCATTTGCGGCTCCGAAACTACGTGCCCGCCTCGGCCGCCGGTATGGAATTCATTCCCGAGAATGGTGGCGGTGCTGGCATAGGCTGAGGAAGATTAGCGTCTAAGCGCCAAGGTGCCCCTGGCTACCAGCCCAAGTGGATTATCTGCGAAAGATCGGCGATATCGCCATAGATCATCGAACCTTTGACGAGAAAACACCTGCCATCCAGGACCTCGATGAGTGAACTTGACGCGGTGCAAACCGGCGGGACCTTACGATCCTTGGCTTCGGCATAGCCGATGCTGATCGCGAGGATAGCGATAGCAACGAGAGTGGTCTTGCTCATATCTAACCCCTAAAGCCACTGGCTTCTTGGGCCGCAAAACCGGGTTGCCGCCTCTTAAGTAGCATCGGGCCGTGACGGGGCTTCATCATCGATTGGATGACGCGGGCTCATCTATTTGCCGTAGGCGCAAAGAGGAGTCCAATCGCGTTCACCTACTATATTAGCAATAGCTTGCATTTTGAGGCGGCCGTAGCCTGCGCGGCTTTCAGGCGCTTGTGGCGGAGGTTTCGATGCGCATGATTCTAGCTATGGCCGCGCTCTCTAGTTGTTTCGCTCTGTGGGATCGATTTGCGAATGACGGGATATATAGCACCGCCCTGCAACGAAACATTCTTGGTGCAGCGCTTCCTGGGTGATCACCGGCAGTCGCTAAGCTCTCTGGATCCGTGACGAGCGACCAGGAGAGAGATCGCAGTTCTCCTACTGGCAGACATCGACCCATACGGCACCGACCAGATCGGCCATTCGTTGCGGCGCGATGCGCACGGCGGCGTTGGTGGCGCCGGCGGCGGGAACAACCTCATCGAACGCTCTCAGCGTCACGTCGCAATAGACCGGCAGCGGCGCCGGCAGGCCGAAGGGGCAGACGCCGCCGGGCGGATGGCTGGTCGCGGCAAGCACCTGCTCCCCGTCGAGCATGCGCGGCTTGCCGCCGAGCCTGTCCTTGCACTTGCGGTTGTCGAGCCTGGCGGTGCCGCTGGTCACGACCAGCATGGTTTCATCGCCGACGCGCAGGCAGATGGTCTTGGCGATCTGCGCGGGCATCACGCCATGAGCCTCCGCCGCCAGCGCCACGGTCGCAGAGCTCGCGTCGGTGACCAGAACCTCGATGTCGGGCGCATATTCGGCAAAGAAGGCGCGGACCGATTCCAGGCTCATGAGCGAAACCTCGTCAGACGTATTAGCTGGTGCCGTCGAATCGCGGCACCGGCCGGGATTGGCACATGGCGCCACGGCTTTTGGCAAGAGCCAGGAACCATGCGTCGAAGGCGAAAAAAAGCCCGCCAAGGCGAAGCCGTGGCGGGCTCTTCATGCGGACGCTTCTTGCGTCTCTATTGCTGTGTGGGCCGATTCTCTTCGGTCGGCACCATGATCAATTCCTCTTCCGGCACCTGGAGTGCGGAAGCGATACGCCTGAGCTTGGCGGGATCGGCGTCCTTGCCGTCCTCGATGTCGACAATCTCGCCCACGGCCAAGCCGCAGGTCAAGGAAAGCTCCTCGATCGTATATCCCCTCGTTTCGCGCACGGCCTTCAGCGGATTGAGGCCGTTCGCGGCAATGATGTTGTTGGAAACAGCGTTTCGTGCGGTGTTGGGCATGGCAACTCCTTGGGATGAAACAAGACAGATGAAATGTGGCGTTGCCTGAGACGGGCGGGAGAATGGCCGTTAACGATTGATTTGCCAAGAGGGACCGTTGCGGCCGTCACGCCATCGTGAACCGGTCCCGGGGGCCGAGGCTCAGGCTAGCAACATGTAAGATGGTGCGACGCGCAATCAAGTTCTTTTGAAGCGCTGAAGGCCGGACCCGCCGGCATTTTGCCCGCTCCAGTTCGTTAAGTCTCTGTCACTGGTCGACGGCGGGCGGCGTCAAACCCTTTTGGAAGGATCGGATGCCATGAAACTGAAGTTATTCGCGATCGTGCTCGGCACGATTTCAGGTTTTGCCGTTTCCGCGCAGGCCGAGAGCGTGCGCGTGCGGGGCACGGTGGTCGACCACGCCGGAACGGCGCTGACGGTAAAAGCCCACGACGGCAAGACCGATACGGTCACCCTTGCTCCCGACTGGATGATCTCCGGCGTCGCCAAGGCGTCGGCCGCCGATATCAAGCAGGGCGATTTCCTCGGCATCGCATCGGTATCCAAGGCCGACGGCGGCAGCGGCGCGCTGGAAGTCGTGATCTTCCCCGCCGCATTGAAGGGCACCGGAGAAGGCGATCGCGATTGGGATTTGCAGCCCAACAGCCGGATGACCAACGGCACCGTCGCCGACGTGACCGAGATCAACGGACGAACCGTGACGCTCACCTATAGCAATGGCCAGAAGAAAGAGATCGCCATCCCGCAATCGACGCCGATCGTGAAATTCGCGACCGCCAAGCCGGCGGATCTCAAGCCGGGCATGACGGTGTTCGTCAGCGCCGAGCGCGGCAGCAACGGCAAGCTCGTCTCGCGCCGCGTTGTGGTCGGCAATCATGGCATCGCCCCGCCGATGTGAGCGAAGAGGCCGGCGTACCGGCCGGCAGGTTTCAAAAGATCATGGTGCCGCAACGCCCGCTGCGCGTCCCTTCGGACGCGCGGCGCCGTCGGAGTTCAGCCGGAAACAATCCAGAAACAAGAATCTACAGTTGGGAAAAATTGTCGAAAAAATCCAGGAGGATAGTCCCGATCGCGAGGCTTGGGTCACCGATTTGGTCCGGTGAATCTCCGAACGCCCGCGTAAAAAGGAAACGAAGTCATGAAGAAGTCCCTCCTGTCCGCGCTCGGGCTGGCTCTGGCCCTGGCGTTCACGATGCCGATCCTCGGCACGACCAGCGCCGACGCGGCTCCGATGAAGAAGCATCACCATCATCACCGCAAGCATCATCACCGGCACCACCACCGCCACCATCATCATCGCCACCACCACAAGGTCGTTGCGAAGAAGGCCTGATCCTTTTCTCCTCCGATGGGAAGGCCGGCCTATGTTGACCGGGCGCGGCCTTCCCATCGGATTTCCGCTTTGCAGGCCAAGCCCACCAGCTTTGGCGTCAACTGCCCATCAAACGCACAGTCGCGTTCGACCCTCTTCGTTGCAATCTCGACCTCTTGCCCGCACCGGTATGCGCGACCGGCTGGCTTTGAGTCCGCAGCGGTTTATGCTGCCGATCGAGCATCACCGGCGCCTCTACCAATCCACCTATCTCAGACGGCCGCGCCGCGGCATCGGGGTGCCTCTACGCCGAGGCGCTGCTGGCCAGAAGCACAGCCCGGGCTGCAAGCGAATCCGACGTCTGACACCTTCCAAAACAACGCGCACATCTGCCCGGCGAAAAAATCGCATGGGATGTGAACCTTTCCCATTGGACGCGGCACCAAGCGGTCATGGGCGCCATGAAGGCGCTCCTCAACCCACCGGGATGCCAGGAAGGCGATCCCAACAACCAATGGAAGGAAATGCTCAATGACCAACTTCAAGCGTGTCGCGCTCGCCGCCGCCCTCGTCGTCTCGGCTTTCGGCTCGGTTTCGGCCCCAGCTTTCGCCGGCACGCATCCGACGGGCGACGGCGGCGCGGTCTGCAAGGGCTCGGGCTCCTGTCTGGTGCTGCAGCTCGACTGCAAGGGCACCTACACCGACGCCACCGACAAGAACGGCACCGTCTACGGCAAGTGCAGCCAGGTCATGAAGGTCGACCCGAAGACCCGGCTCAAGCTCGCCAACTGATCGAGGCTGGAGCCTGTTCCACCTCGATGAAATGCGGATGGGCTGTATCTCTTTGCTTAGATGCAATTCCGGACGGGAAACCGCTCTCGTGGCGCGGAAATGGCGGTCGTCGCGAACGGCCGCCATTTCTATTTCGCAGTCGGGTGAAAGTCAGCGCCGGCTGACGAGAAGGCTGGCAAGCAGCCCGACCACAACCAACCCTACCGCTGCCGCGGTGGCCGGATGATCGCGCGCGGTGCGCTCGATCGCCCTGCCCCTGCGCCTGATTGCCGGCAGCGTCTCATGGAGGCGTTCGGCGAGTCGCGAATAATAGTCGGACGCCGCCTCTCGGCCGTCCTCGTAATAGGCGTCGCCGCGTTTGGCGAGGGCTTTCCTGAGATCGTCGAACTGCCGTGAGAGCGCCGCAAACTGCTTGTCCAGATCACGATCGGTCGCAAACAACGCCATGCCAGGTATCCTTCCTTCGCAGAGAAGGCCTAACGCGTGGGCGCGATGGCAGTTCCGACCTTCAGAGACGCTGACCGCTCAGGTCGCAGGGCCGGCGACCGAAGCTCAACGCACCTGGTCGAGCAGCCGTTTGCACTCCAGGAGGTCAAAGAGCGCTTCCTGCAGCAAAGCCCGGTTGTCGCGCGACAATTTCGAGGAGTCCGGCTGCACGGGACCTTCGTCGTCGCTTTTGGCGAGGCCGAAGAAACGGCGGCTGGGCTTCACCTTGGGCTGGCCGACAAGCGCATCCTCGTCGCCGCGCGGCTGGGCGGCCGCGGTCAGCGGCACCTGATCGGCCTGCCGGCGTTGCGCGATCGCCTCGACCGCGGCCATGTCGCCATTGCCGATGGCGACCAGGAAATGGTTGCCGTTCTCGCGCAGCAGCTTCTGCACGCCCTTGATCGTGTAGCCCTGATCGTAGAGCATGTGCCGGATGCCCTTGATCAGTTCGACATCCTGCGGCCGGTAATAGCGGCGGCCGCCACCACGCTTCATCGGCTTGATCTGGTTGAAGCGCGTCTCCCAAAAACGCAGCACATGCTGCGGCAGGTCAAGATCTTCCGCGACTTCGCTGATGGTGCGGAAGGCATCGGGGCTCTTGTCCATGGACGAATCCTCACGCTGGACGACGACCCGGCATTTATGCCGAATCGGGTCTTATTTCAGCGATTTATGAAACAATATTCAAGCCCGGCGTCAAAGCTGACGGCGGTTTTTCAACCGTATTTGCCGGTGCGCTATTTGCCGCCCTTGGCCTTGCTGTTCTGGTGCGAGCGCAGGATGCGGTTCTTCAGCACGTTCGACGACTTGAAGGTCATCACCCGGCGCGGCAGGATCGGCACTTCCTCGCCGGTCTTCGGATTGCGACCGATGCGCTCATTCTTGGAGCGGACATGGAAGGTTGCGAAGGACGACAGCTTCACCGTTTCACCGCGAACGATGGCCTCGCAAATTTCATCCAGCACGGCCTCGACGAGCTCGGCCGATTCAGTTCGCGACAAACCAACCTTGCGATAAACGGCTTCGGCAAGGTCGGCACGCGTAAGTGTCTTTCCCCCATGCAACCGTCCCATCAGCTCAAAAAACGTAAATCGATACAGCCAGCGGCAGAGCCTAAGTAATTGATCCGGCAAGGTCAAGGACCGAACCCGCGCGTTCGGCACTTACCAGCGGAGCAACACCGCGCCCCAGGTGAAACCTCCGCCCATCGCCTCGAGCAGAACCAGGTCGCCCTTCTTGATGCGGCCATCGGCGACGGCCACCGACAAAGCGAGCGGCACGGAGGCAGCCGAGGTGTTACCGTGCAAATCGACGGTGACCACCACTTTCTGTTCGGCAATCCCGAGCTTCTTGGCGGAAGCGTCAATAATCCGTTTATTGGCCTGATGCGGCACGAACCAGTCGAGGTCTTGCGCCGTGATGCCAGCCTGCGCAAAGGTTGCCTCGATGACGTCGGTGATCATGCCGACCGCGTGCTTGAACACCTCACGGCCTTCCATCTTGAGATGGCCGACCGTGCCCGTCGTCGATGGGCCGCCGTCGACGAAGAGCTTCTCCTTGTGGACGCCATCCGAGCGCAAGCTGGCCGCCAGCACGCCGCGATCGGCGATGCCGCCCGTCCCCTGCGCTGCTTCGAGCACAACGGCCCCGGCGCCGTCACCGAAAAGCACGCAAGTCGAGCGGTCGCTCCAGTCGAGGATGCGCGAGAAGGTTTCCGAGCCGATCACCAGCACGCGCTTTGCCAGGCCGCCGCGGATATAGAGGTCGGCGGTCGCAACCGCGTAGACGAAGCCGGAACACACGGCCTGCATGTCGAAGGCAAAGCCATGATGCATGCCGAGCCGGTTCTGGATATCCACCGCGGTCGCGGGAAACGTGTTGTTGGGCGTCGACGTCGCCAGCACGATCAGGTCGATGTCGGCAGGCGTCAGACCGGCGCTGTCGAGCGCGGCGCGCCCCGCGGCCTCGCCCAGCGAGGCCGTCGTCTCGTCATCGGCAGCGACGTGGCGCTGGCGAATGCCGGTGCGCTGCACGATCCACTCGTCGGAGGTCTCGACCATGCCTTCGAAGTCGGCATTCTTCATGATGCGGCGGGGCAGCGCGGCACCGTTGCCGCGCACGATTGATCTGATCAAGGTTCGTTCCTATTCCTCGGCGTCGACGGCGACGCCGGATTTCCTGTTTGCCTGGGCATTCGGGTTGCGCGCATGGAACAGATCGAGATCGGCCTCGATCCGGTCAAGCAGATTGTTGCGCACCATGTCGTAGCCGAGCTCGATCGCCGCCGCGAAGCCGTCCGAATCGGCGCCGCCGTGGCTCTTCACGACGATGCCGTTCAAGCCCAGGAAGACGCCGCCATTGGAGCGGCCGACATCCATCTTCTCGCGCAGCCGGTCGAAAGCGCCCTTGGCGAAGACATAACCGATCTTGGCCATCAGCGTGCGGCTCATGGCGGCGCGCAAATAGCCGGCGATCTGCTTTGCCGTGCCCTCGGCGGTCTTGAGCGCGATGTTGCCGGCAAAGCCTTCGGTGACGACCACATCGACCGTGCCCTTGCCGATGTCGTCGCCCTCGACGAAGCCGCGATAGTTCATCGAGGCCATGTTGGCCTCGCGCAGCATGCGCCCGGCGTCCTTGACCTCTTCCTGGCCCTTGATCTCCTCGACGCCGACATTGAGCAGGCCGACGCTCGGCCGCTCGATGCCGAACACCGAACGCGCCATGCCGGTGCCGAGGATGGCGAAATCGACGAGCTGATGCGCATCCGCGCCGATGGTCGCGCCGACGTCGAGCACCACGCTCTCGCCGCGGGTCGTCGGCCAAAGCGCTGCGATCGCCGGGCGGTCGATGGTGGCCATGGTGCGCAGGCAGAATTTCGACATCGCCATCAGCGCGCCGGTGTTGCCGGCCGAGATGCAGGCCTGCGCGGCGCCGTTCTTCACCGCCTCGACCGCCTTCCACATCGACGACTTCCAGCGGCCGTGGCGCAGCGCCTGGCTCGGTTTGTCGTCCATCCGGACCGCGATCTCGCAATGGACGAACTCGCTGACCTCGGCCAGTTTGGGAAACTTGGCCAGTTCGGGACGCACAGCGTCCTCGCGGCCATAGATGACGAAGCGGATGTCAGGGCGGCGGATGGCGACCGTCATCAGCGCCGGGATGACGACGCCTGGTCCGTGATCGCCGCCCATGGCATCGATGGAAATCCTGATCACGCGGTGTTTTTCTCACGGTTTGCCTGGCTGGCGGCGTGCGCCTGCCGAGGTAAGGGGGCTCGCGAAGGTCCGGCGAAAATAGCGGTTTTGGGCAGCCGCACAACCAACTTTTCCAAAATCCCAGCCGCCTTCAGGATTTTCCGAGCAGCGAACGCAGCTTTTTCTGGAATTCGCTTTCCTCAGGCTGATCGTCGCCCTCGGCATCGAGCGAGGCTCCGGGCTTGCGCGGATAAGGATCGATCGCCAGGCCGAAAAATTGCTCGGCGAGCGCACCGACATCGATGGTGTCGCCGGAAAAAGTTTCGGGACTGTCCGGTCCGTCGGCATCGAGAACGATCTCGCCGCCGCTTTCGAACCCTTCGCGCCCGAGCTTCGACTGCTCCGGCAAGAACAGCGCCTCGACGGGCTCGTCGATATGGGCCGCGACCGGATCGAGGGTGACGATGCAGGCCTGGGTGATGTCGGCTTCGACGCGACCGCTGACCTTGACGCCGTTGCGTTTCCAGGACGCCACCAGGAGTTCGGCGCGGTAGCTCTCGACCGACAGCAGGTCGTATTCGGCGGCAAGGGCCGCGCGCTGGCGTTCGTCGGCCGCGATCACAACCGGCAGGCCCTTTTGCGGCAGGCGGGCGACGTTGGCGACGAAAGATACGGGGCTCTGCGGTTCGGCGTGTTTCATTCTCGCCTCCTTCACACGGCTCCGGCGACCGGAAACGCCACGGTGCCGGCCGCGATCGATTCGGTCGGCTGCGCGGCAAGCTGCCGGGACGCTGAGGAAACATAGCCCGCCAGCAGCGGCGCCTCGATCCACTCGCCGGCATCGGGCCTGACGTTACGGGCAAGTGCCATGCTAAGGGCGGCGCGGTCGTCGTCCCGCAAGGCGTCGTCATAAGCCGCGGTGCGGCCATAAAACATCTTTGCCAGCTTCTTCATGCGCTTCGGCACGCCGACGTCGCTGATGCCGAGTTCCCTCAGCGAATGGTCGACATCGAGGAAGAACTCGTCGATCAGCACCTGCCCGATCTCAGTTGCCGCACCGCCCTCCCCGCGCAGCCGGTGCTGGAACAGGAACATATGCAGCGCCAGCATCTCGAAGCGGCCGAGCGGCGTATCCGGCACATTCCAGTCGGAATAAAACACGGTTTGCCGCGCCGCCGCCACGATTTGTGCGTAGAGCGCCTCGGTGATGGCGCGGTTGGCATGACGTTCGCGGCCAAAAAGGCGCTGGAACATTGAGGGTGGTCTCCCGGGGACCTTGTGTTTGATTTGGCCTTGTTGCATCGGCATGCAAGCTGGTTTACCGGTTTTGCGGCCCAGCGCAAGTTGCGGGGATGTGATGGAGAATTGTTGTTGGGTGCGCTGAAATTCAAGTCGTTTCTTACGCCCCTGCCGGCGGGCGTAGCTTCTCTGCTGGTGGCGGTGTCCGCACTTTCTGCCTGCAATTCATCCAAGATGATCGGCGATCTCAGCCCGAGCGAGACGCTGACGCAGGGCTATGTCATCGACCAGGCGGCGATCGACTCGGTGCCGGTCGGCTCAAGCCGCGAGCAGGTGCTTCTGGCGCTGGGCACGCCGTCGACGACGGCGACCTTCGACAACGAGGCGTTTTACTACATATCGCAGACACGCAAGCGCTATGTCGCTTTCGACAAGCCGCGGCTGGTCGACCAGCACGTGCTGGCGGTCTATTTCGGCGCCGACGGCCGCGTCACCCAGATCGCCAATTACGGTCTGAAGGACGGCAAGATCTTCGACTTCATCTCGAGGACGACGCCGACGGGCGGCAAGGACCAGAACTTCCTCAGCCAGATCATCAACGGCGCCAGCAAGCTGGCGCCCGGTATCCCGGGCGGCGGCACGCCCGGCACCTGATCTTCTTTCGGCGTTCTCTTCGGAAGCTTCAACATCTCAGGCAATGAAAAACCCGCGGGAGCGATCCCGCGGGTTTTTGCCTTTTGAGCGATGCGTGCCGTGTTCAGCCGTGCGCGAGCACGGCAAGCAACAGCAGAGCGACGATGTTGGTGATCTTGATCGCCGGGTTGACGGCCGGGCCGGCGGTGTCCTTGTAGGGATCGCCGACGGTGTCGCCGGTCACCGATGCCTTGTGCGCCTCGGAGCCCTTCAGATGCTTGACGCCGCCCTTGTCAGTAAAGCCGTCCTCGAACGACTTCTTGGCGTTGTCCCAAGCGCCGCCGCCGGAAGTCATCGAGATAGCGACGAAGAGGCCGTTGACGATGACGCCGAGCAGCGAGGCGCCGAGCGCGGCGAAGGCCGAGGCTTTCGATCCCGAGATCAAGAACACGCCGAAATAGACGACCAGCGGCGCCAGCACCGGCAGCAGCGACGGAATGATCATCTCGCGGATCGCGGCCCTGGTGAGAAGGTCGACGGCGCGCGCATAGTTCGGCTTCGACGTACCGGCCATGATGCCCTTGTCTTCGCGGAACTGCTTGCGAACCTCCTCGACGATCGAGCCGGCGGCGCGGCCGACGGCGGTCATGGCGATGCCGCCGAACAGATACGGGATCAGGCCGCCGAAGATCAGGCCAGCGACGACATAGGGATTGGAGAGGTCGAAGGAGACCTCGCCCATGCCCTGGAAGTAGGGATATTTGTCGCCATTTGCGGCAAAGAACTTCAGATCGTTCGAGTAGGCCGCGAACAGCACCAGCGCGCCCAGGCCGGCGGAGCCGATGGCATAGCCCTTGGTCACCGCCTTGGTGGTGTTGCCGACGGCGTCGAGCGCGTCTGTCGAATGCCGCACTTCCTTGGGCAGACCGGACATTTCGGCGATGCCGCCGGCATTGTCGGTGACCGGACCGAAGGCGTCGAGCGCCACAATCATGCCGGCCAGGCCGAGCATGGTGGTGACGGCGATCGCCGTGCCGAAGAGGCCGCCGAGCTGATAGGTGGCGATGATGCCGCCGACGATGACGAGCGCTGGAAGCGCCGTCGATTCCAGCGAGACCGCGAGGCCCTGGATGACGTTGGTGCCGTGGCCGGTCACCGAAGCCTGGGCGATCGAATTCACCGGGCGCTTGTTAGTGCCGGTGTAGTATTCGGTGATCACCACAATGAGTCCGGTCACCAAGAGGCCGATCAGGCCGCAGATGAACAGGTTCTTGCCGGTGATGGCGATGCCGCCGACATTGCCGATCTCACCCCAACCCAGCGTCGCCGAAGTGGCAGCGGCCAGGCCGACGATGGACAGCAGGCCGGTGACGATGAGGCCCTTGTAGAGCGCGCCCATGATCGAGCCGTTGGACCCAAGCTTGACGAAGAAGGTGCCGACGATGGAGGTCAGGATGCAGGCACCGCAGATGGCGAGCGGATAGAGCATCGCCGCACCTAGAACGGCAGTGCCGCCGAAGAAGATGGAGGCCAAAACCATGGTGGCGACGACGGTCACCGCATAGGTTTCGAACAGGTCGGCGGCCATGCCGGCGCAGTCACCGACATTGTCGCCGACATTGTCGGCAATGGTGGCCGGGTTGCGCGGATCGTCTTCCGGAATGCCGGCTTCGACCTTCCCGACAAGATCGCCGCCGACGTCGGCGCCCTTGGTGAAGATGCCGCCGCCGAGACGGGCGAAGATCGAGATCAGCGAAGCGCCGAAGCCGAGCGAGACCAGCGAGTCGATGACGACGCGGTCATTGGGCTGCAGGCCCATCGGGCCGGTCAGAATGAAGTAATAGATCGAGACGCCGAGCAGCGCCAGGCCCGCGACCAGCAGGCCGGTGATGGCGCCGGACTTGAAGGCGATGTCGAGGCCGGCGGCGAGGCTGTTCGACGCGGCCTGCGCGGTGCGCACATTGGCGCGGACCGAGACATGCATGCCGATGAAGCCGGCAGTGCCCGAGAGCACGGCGCCGATCAGGAAGCCGATCGCGGATGTGATGGACAGCAGCCACCAGGCAAGCAGAAGCACGACGATGCCGACGACGGCGATGGTGGTGTATTGGCGCGCCAGATAGGCTTGGGCGCCTTCGCGGATGGCGGCGGAGATTTCCTGCATGCGCTGGTTGCCCTGATCGGACGCAAGGACCGAACGTGTCGCCCAGATGGCGTATAGAACTGACAGCAAGCCGCAGGCGATGACGGCGGTAATGATGGTCATTGCCGGATTTTCCTCGATTGATGGCCCAAAAGAACCCCTCCCTGGGCCGTTGGAACGGGAATGAATGCCGCGCACGGAATCCACCCCTTGGCTGCGGTGTATGCGAAACAGGGCTCGGAACGTCAAGATATTGTTCGGTTTTTGCCCGGCTTTCGCCCAAAAGACGAGGATGGCGATTCACCGCTAGCCGCCACCGTCCTTTTAGATCGATTGAAATGACGTGGCGTAGTTCAGCCCTTGCGCAAATCGCCGTCGGGCTGGATGACGAAAATCAGCACAGCGAGCATGGTCATGTAGAACATGAACGCCTTCTGCTGGCCGTTCCAGATGCTCGACTGCCACATGGCGAACCATTCGCCGCCTACGACCATGAAGCCGAAATACCAGATCAGGAAACCCATCGTGGCGGCGATGACGGTAAATTTCTTGGCGTCGTTGAAGTCCTGCGCGCTCGCCTTGCGCGCCCGCCAAAGGCTCCAGGCGGCGGCGAGATAGAGCAGGCATGTCAACGCCTCGCCGAGGATGATCAGCCAGTAGCCGGCTGTCCACAGCGCCGGGTTGGTGATCGAGCGGTACATCAGCGCGTTGCCCGGAAAGGTGGTGTCCATGCTCAGCACATGCTGGACAAAGGCGAAGTTTGAGCCGTAATCGGTGATGTTGCCGAAAGCGACCAGAAAGGCGAACGCCGCGAGACACAGACACATGACGATCTTGGAGAGACGCAAGGTCATGGCAAGAACTCCTGCTGAAAGATCGGGGCATCGGGAAGATCAATCGCCGAGTCCCGAAGATCGCGCAACTGGGGGCTCAGTGTCGGTCACGCTCACTGCCAGCGCGAAACATTATGCCAGCAAGCAAGAAATCGCCGGACTGGTCGAAACGCTCGATCTCGGCAGCGATTGCGCCGTCGGCGATCTTGTTTCACTGGAGACTGCCGGCGCCCGGCACGACTTCGCTGTCATTCGTCGCCGCTGGATCATCGGCACGCGAGGTGGCTCGATGCTCGAACTGACGCTGGACCACCCTGCCCGTTCGAGCTGACGTTGGACCCAGTGCGCCCCCTCTACTCCGCTTCCCGCCCCATCCGGCGCGCGGCGTAGCGCTCGATTGCCGACAGGCCGTCATAGATCAGCACCGCAAGCGCCGCGACGATCAGGCCGCCCTGCAGCACGAAGGCAAGATTGTTCGAGATCAGGCCGGCGATGATCACCTCGCCCAGCGTCTTGGCAGCCACCGTCGAGCCGATGGTGGCGGTGGCGAGGCTGATGACCACGGAGAGCCGTATGCCGCCGAGGATCACCGGGGCGCTCAGCGGCAGCTCGACCTTCATCAGCCTTTGCCAGCCGGTCATGCCGGCGCCGCGCGCCGCCTCCATGACGTTGCCTGGCAGCGTGGTGAGCGCGGTCAGCGCGTTCTCGAAGATCGGCAGCAGCCCATAGAGAAAGAGCGCGATCAGCGTCGGCTTCTCGCCGAAGCCGACCGCCGGCACGGCAAGCGCCAGCACCGCGACCGGCGGAAAGGTCTGGCCGATATTGACCAGGCTGCGCGATAGCGGCAGGAACTCGGCGCCGGCGGGCCGGGTGACAAGGATGGCGAGCGCGACGGCGACGATCGTCGCTGCCACCGTGGCGGCGAGCACAGTCCTCAGATGCAGCAATGTCAGCGTCAGCAGGCTGCCCTGGTTGTAGATCGCCGGCGCGCCGTTCTCGGTCAGCGGTCGGAGCAGTGGCTCGAACCAGCCGGGACTGGCGATGAAAATTACCAGCAGCACCAGAAGCGCCAGCCTCAACAGCGCGGGCAGCCAGGCCTTCATGCCGGCCTCGCGCGCTTCACCAGCCCTTCCACGGTGACGCGCCCGAGCGGCTTGCCGTCGGCGTCCTTCACCGGCAGCGCCGGACGGCCCGTCCATAAGAGCTCGGCCAATGCATCGCGCTGGCTGGCGTCGCCCGGAATCGCCTCGCCTTCGGCGCCGCCGGGCTCCACGGCATCGCGCGCGCGGCCAAGCGACAAGAGCCGGAACGGCCGCTCGCTGGAGCCGACCAGGGTTTCGACGAAGCCATTAGCGGGCCTCGCCAGGATCTCCGCCGGTTTGGCGTATTGCAGCACCTTGCCGGCATCCATGACGGCGATCTTGTCGCCCATATGCACTGCCTCCTCCATGTCGTGGGTGACAAGGATGACGGTGGTGCCGAAACGCTTCTGGATTGCCAGCAGGTCTTCTTGCGCCTTGGTGCGGATGATCGGGTCGAGCGCGCCGAAGGGCTCGTCCATCAGAAGCACATTGGGCTCGGCGGCGAGCGCGCGGGCAACGCCGACGCGCTGCTGCTGGCCGCCGGAAAGCTCATGCGGATAGCGCGGACCATAGGCCTGCGGGTCGAGCTGGTAGAGCATCATCAATTCTTCGACGCGTGCCTTGATGCGGTCCTTGTCCCAGCCGAGCAGCAGCGGCACTGTGGCGATGTTTTGCGCCACCGTGCGATGCGGAAACAGGCCATGGCCCTGGATGGCGTAGCCGATGCTGCGGCGCAGCTGGTAGCCGGGCAGCGAGCGGTTGTCGGCGCCGTCGAGCTTGATCACGCCGGACGTCGGCTCGACCAGCCGGTTGATCATCCGGAGCAGCGTCGTCTTGCCCGAGCCGGAAGTGCCGACAATGACGGCGATGGTGCGCGGTTCGATGACCATCGACACCTCGTCGACGACGGCCGTTCCGTTATAGCGCTTGGTGATGCCTTCGATCTCGATCATGCGGGGTCCGCCCTGCGCGTGGTGGAGGTCATTTCGATGACTGCGTCGAGGATGATGGCCGCGGCAAAGGCCAACGCCACTGTGGGCACCGCGCCGAGCAGCACAAGGTCCATCGCCGTCTGGCCGATGCCCTGGAAGACGAACACGCCGAAACCGCCGCCGCCGATCAGCGCCGCGATCGTGGCCAGTCCGATGTTCTGCACCAGCACGATGCGGATGCCGGTCAGGATCACCGGAAAAGCGAGCGGGAACTCGACATCGAACAGGCGCTGGCGATCGGTCATGCCCATGCCTCGCGCGGCATCGTTGGCGGCGCGCGGCACGCCGGCAAGCCCGACCACGGTGTTGGCCACGACAGGCAGCAGCGAATAGAGAAAGAGCGCAACGAAGGCCGGCGCGGTGCCGATGCCTCTGATGCCGAGAGCGCCTGCGCCCGGCACATGCGCGGCAACCCAGCCGAGCGGCGCGATCAGCAGGCCGAACAGCGCGATCGACGGAATGGTCTGGATGATGTTGAGCACATTCAGCACCCCTGCCCGCAGCGGCTCGACGCGGTGGCAGAGGATGCCAAGCGGAACTCCGGCGACCACCGCTGCCGCCAGCGAGCCGAGTGCCAGCGTGATGTGCTTGGAGCCTTCGGCCCAGAAACTGTCGGCGCGGCTGGCATATTCCTTGAGAATGGAAAGGCTGTTCCAATTTCCCGAGACCAGCAGCGCGCCGATCGCGAGCGCAGCGACAATGAGGACGCCGACACGCGCCCAGGGCGAAAGGTTAAGCCTGGTCAGCACATCGGCCAGAAGCAGCGTGAAAGCAAAGATCAGCAGCCAGAAACCCGAGGCCGGCGCGACGCGGGCGAACGTGTTGCCGGCGGGCGTCAGGAAACCGCCGGCGGTGCCGATCAGGATCGCGAGCGCAACCAGCGCAATCATGCTGGCGACGAGCCTCAGGATCAGCGACGTCCTCAGCAGCGCGACAATGCCGCCGGCAATGACAATCGCAAGCAGCAGCGCGCCAAGCGTGGGCGGCAACGCTTCGAGGATCGAGCGCGCCTGTCCGGGCACGATGCGGTTGGCGCGGAACGTGGCGAAGGGCGCCACGAAGGCGGCATAGGTGACGATCACTGCGATGACGACGCCGAGCTTGTCGAAGCGGAGGGTCATGAAGAGCGGTTGCGCGAGGCGCCCCCCTCTGGCCTGCCGGCCCTCTCCCCCTCAAGGGGGGAGATCAGATGTCGCGAACGCTTTCGCCAACTCCGGATGCTGGAGAACGAAGCACGGCGCAGCAGCTGCCAATCTCCCCCCTTGAGGGGGAGATGTCCGGCAGGACAGAGGGGGGCGCCTCGCACCGGCGTCACTTTTTCGGCGCGGGAGCTGACTACTTCAAAAGCCCGTTCGTCTTCAAAAAGTCCTCCGCCACCGCCTTCGCGGGCTCGCCACCCAGTTGCACGCGGCCGTTGAGCTGCTGCAACGTGGCGAGATCGAGCTTGGCGAAGACGGGCTTCAGCAGCGTCTCGATTTCTGGATGTTCCTTCAAGACCTGCTCGCGGATGATCGGCGCCGGCTGGTAGACGGGCTGCACATTTTTGTCGTCCTGGAGCACGACGAGGCCGGAGGGCTGGATGCCGCCGTCGGTGCCGTAGACCATGGCGGCGTTGGCGCCGTTGGTCTGGTTGGCGGCGGCGGCGATGGTCGCGGCCGTATCGCCACCCGAGAGCGTGATCAACTGGTCCGGCTTCAGCTTGAAGCCGTAAGTGGTCTGGAAAGCCGGCAGGGCCGCCGCCGAATTGACGAACTCGGCCGAAGCGGCGAGCACCACTTTGCCGCCGCCCGAGACATACTTGCCGAAGTCCGACAGGGTGGTGAGCTTGTTCTCGTCGGCCACCTCCTTGCGCAGCGCGATCGCCCAGGTGTTGTTGGCCGGCGACGGCGACAGCCAGACGATCTTGTTGGCATCATAGTCGAGCTTCTTGGCGGTCTCGAAGGCCTTGGCGGCATCCTTCCACACCGGATCGTCCGCCTTTTGGAAGAAGAAGGCGGCGTTGCCGGTATATTCGGGATAGATGTCGATCTCGCCGGCGGCGATGGCCTTGCGCACCACGGGCGTGGCGCCCAGCTGGATGCGGTCGGTGGTCTTGATGTTGTTGGCGTTCAAGACCAGCTGGATGATGTTGCCGAGCACACCACCCTCGGTGTCGATCTTCGAAGAGACGACCACCTGGGCATGTGCCGAAGCTGCGGTGATGCCGAGCGCGATCGCTGCTACGGCGAGCTTTCCGATTGAAAACATTATGAAAATCCCTTGCTGTGAACCGATGGGTCGGAGGCGGCATATGAGCATGGCGTTAACGCGCCGTCGGGGCACACGGTTTCATAACTAGCGGGATGCGTGCAATAATTTTGTTCCCGACGCGAATGACGCGCAGCGCCGGGTCCCGACAGCGTGATGTCAGTTGGCGGCGCGCAAGCCCGGCAGCTTCAAGGCACCGAGTGCCAGGAAGCAGAGCACGACAACCGGAAACACCAGCCAATTCAGCATGGTCCAGCCCCAGGCGTTGTAGACCGCGCCCGACATCAGCGAAGCGAAGGCGACGGAGCCGAACAGGACGAAGTCGTGGAAGCCCTGAACCTTGCCTTTTTCGGATGGATGGTAGCCGGCGGCGACCATGGCGGTGGCGCCGATGAAGCTGAAATTCCAGCCGAGGCCGAGCAGGATCAGCGCCGTCCAGAATTGCCATAGCGCAAGGCCTGAAAGCGCCACCACCGCACAGCCGATGAGCAGGACCAGCCCGACGGCGACGATGCGCTCGGCCCCAAAGCGGTGGATCAGCGAACCGGTGAAGAAGCTCGGCCCGAACATCGCCATGACGTGCCAGGAAATGCCGAGCGTCGCGTCGTCGGTCGAGAGCCCGCAGCCGACCATGGCGAGCGGCGCACCGGTCATGACGAAGCTCATCAGCGCGTAGCTGCCGACGGCGCAGAACAGCGCCGCGACGAAGCGCGGCTGAGTGGCGATCTCGGCCAGCGGACGGGCATCGCTTTGCTCGGTTGTCGCGACCCTGCCCGCCGGCACAGTCGCGTGCAGGAAGGACAGGACGACGGCGCCGACTGCCGCTAGCACGAGGATCGAAGCAAAAGACCCGGCAAACATCACCGGCGCCAGAAGCTCGCGGGTATAGATGACGATCTGCGGTCCGAGGATAGCGGTGACGATACCGCCCGCCAGCACGAAGGAAATGGCGCGCGCCTTGAATTCAGGCGGCGCGTTGTCGGCGGCGGCGAAGCGGAACTGCTGGACGAAGGCGCCGCCGACGCCGATCACGCCGAGGCCGACGGCGAACAGCCAGAAGCTCGCCTGATAGAGCGCCAGCGTCGCGATCAGGCCGCCGAGCGCGGTGATGACCGTGCCGGTCATGAAGCCGCCGCGATGGCCAAGCCGGCGGATGACGGCGGCCGCAGGCAGCGCGCCGAGCGCCACGCCGAGATTGAAGCCGGTGACCGGCGCCGTCGCCAGCGATTTGTCGGGCCCGAGCAAATATTGTCCGGCAAGCGCTCCGAGCGAAATGGCGATCGGCGCGGCGGAACCGACGATCGCCTGCGCCGCAGCGAGCAGCACCGCCGTGCGGCGCGCTTCCCTGCCAACGCCAGCGACAACTGCCGTGGCGGTCACGATGCGTCCTTGCCGCGACCCTCGCCGCGCACCCGGCGCGAGACACGGTCGAGAACGGCGTTGACCAGCTTCGGTTCGTCTTCCTCGTAGAAGGCCTTGGCGATGTCGACATATTCCGACACGATCACCGCCACCGGCACGTCGTCCCGCTTCATCAATTCATAGACGCCAGCGCGCAGGATGGCGCGCAGCGTCGAGTCCAGCCGCGACAGCGGCCAATCCTCGGTCAGCGCCTGGCGGATGACCGGATCGATGATCTTCTGGTTCTCGACGACGCCGGTGAGGATGGCGCGGAACCATTGCGCGTCCGCTTCGCGGTAGAGCGCGCCGTCAACTTCCTTGCCGAGGCGGAAAGTCTCATACTCGGCAGTTGTTTCGAAGACACCGCTGCCGGCGACATCCATCTGGTAGAGCGCCTGGACGGCGGCAAGGCGTGCGGCACCCCGCTTGTTGGCGTGGCGCACAGTCGGCTGGCCGGGCGAAGCAGGTTCGCTCACGATTGTGCTCCGAATTTCTCTTTCAGCGCGATCATGGTCAGCGCCGCACGCGCGGCGAAACCGCCCTTGTCGCCTTCCGCGCGCCTGGCGCGCGTCCAGGCCTGCGCATCGTTCTCGGTGGTCAGGATGCCGTTGCCGATCGCGATCGCTTCCTGCACCGAGAGGTCCATCAGAGCGCGGCTCGATTCATTGGCAACGATGTCAAAATGATAGGTGTCGCCGCGGACGATGGTGCCGAGCGCGACGAAGCCGTCATAATGCGTGCCGCCTTCGGCGGCGCCATCCAGCGCGAAGGTGATGACGGCCGGTATTTCGAGCGAGCCCGGAACGGTCACGACGTCATAGGTGGCGCCGGCGTCGTCCAGCGCGCCGGTCGCGCCCTCGAGCAGCGCGTCGGCGAGGTCGTCGTGGAAACGCGCCTCGACAATAAGCAGATGCGCCTTCGCCTTCGGACGAATGAACGCTTTGCCGTGTTGGGATATGCCAGCCATAAAAGTCTCCGGGGGTTGCCGGTGACTTAGGCCGAAGCCGGATTGATCGCAAGCGGAAGATGTTGCACGCGACGTTCTGTGATCTATTCGGGTCGAGGCGTTACACGCTTTGTCCGGTTGACCCAAGCCAAGACTTCCTGGTGGTCAATCACTCGACCGGCATCAACATCCGCCAGTGCCTCAAGGGTCATCTGTCGACGGTCGGCGAGCTTGCCGTTTCCCAATTGAACCATCACAGCCCCTCTTTCGCCGCTTCCGCCAGGCGCGCGGCGTATCGGGCCATGGTGTCGATCTCGATGTTGACGCGGTCGCCGGCCTGGCGTTCGCCCCAGGTGGTGACGCTCAGCGAGTGCTGGATCAGAAGCACGTCGAAGCGGGTGCCCTCGACCTTGTTCACGGTGAGCGAGGTGCCGTCGAGCGCGACCGAGCCTTTCGGCGCGATGAATTTCGCCAGATGCCGTGGCGCCTCCAGCGTGAAGCGCACGGCGTCACCCTCCTCCTTGCGTTCGACGATCTCGGCCGTGCCGTCGACATGACCGGAGACGATGTGGCCGCCGAGCTCGTCGCCGATCTTCAGCGCGCGTTCGAGATTGACCCTGGTGCCGGATTTCCAACTCGAGGCGGAGGTGAGTCTGAGCGCTTCCTCCCATGCCTCGACCTCGAACCAGCGGGCGTTGGTGCCATGTTCGGGCAGCGCGGTTACCGTCAGGCAGACACCGCCGCAGGAAATCGAAGCGCCGATTGCAATGGTCTCTGGATCGTAGGCCGTGTCGATGCGCAGGCCGACGCCTTCGCTGAGAGGTTTCACCGAGGCAACGGTACCCACATCAGTCACAATTCCAGTAAACATCAGATCGTGTCTTTCAGTTTGACCATGATCTTATCCAAAAACCGGTTCCCATTTTTTGGGATCATAGTCGTACCCACTCGGCGTAGCTGTCTTCGCCGAAGCGCATCTCGCGCAATTTGCGGAAACCTGGCGGGATATGGTCAGCGTCGATGGGTGATGCAATGCCGTCCTCGCCGATCGCGTCCGGCCCCTGAAACAGGATGATGCGGTCGACCAGGTCTTCTTCCAGGAAGGCCTTGGCTACCTTGGCACCACCTTCGACCAGCACGCTCGCCATGCCGAGCGCGGCCAGATCCTCCAGTAATTCCGGCAGGGCCACTTCGCCTGAATAGGTTTCCGTGCCGATGAAGCGCACGCCGGCGCGTTCGAGGGTCGCGCGCCGATGCGGGTCGGCTTCGAGGCAGGCGGCGACATAGAGTGGCACGCGGTCGACGCCGGATACCAGCTTCGACGCCTCCGGCAGCCGGATCTGGCGATCGAGGATGATGCGCGCCGGCGAGCGGTTCTCCAATCCCGGCAGGCGCACGGTCAGCGCCGGGTCGTCCTCCAGCGCCGTGCCGATGCCGACCAGGACGGCGTCCGCTTCGGCACGCATCAGATAGACTTCACGCCGCGCGAGCTCGCCGGTTATCGCGACCTGTCCGGCGCCCTTCCGGCCGATCTTGCCGTCGCTCGAAAGCGCAAGCTTCAGGGTCACTTCGGGGCGTTTTTTCAAAGATCGAGTCAAATAGCCGGCCATCTGCTCGGCGGCTTCGGCAGCAAGCACCTTCTCCACCACCTCGACGCCGGCGGCACGCAGAATGGCGTAGCCCTTGCCGGAGACGCGCGGATCGGGATCGCTCGCCGCGCCAACGACGCGCGCAATGCCGGCATTGACCAGCGCGTTGGCGCAAGGCGGGGTGCGGCCATGATGGGCGCAGGGTTCGAGAGTAACGTAAGCCGTAGCACCACGCGCGAGCTCGCCGGCTTCGGCCAGCGCCTCGGTCTCGGCGTGCGGGCGGCCGCCGACAGCCGTCACGCCGGTGCCGACGATCATCGGGCCGGCGCCGTCGTCGCGCACGACGATGGTGCCGACCGAGGGGTTGGTCGAGGTGCGGCCGGCATTGCGGCGCGAGAGCCTGATGGCCGCGGCCATGTAACGGCGGTCAAGGGTCGCCTGCCCGGCCTCGCTCAATTGAGGTTTCGCCATGGTCAGCCGGCGTCCTCTTCGGTCTTTTCCTCGTCGCCCTTCAGCTCGCCCAGCAGCTCATGGAAATCCTTGGCCTCGCGGAAATTGCGGTAGACGGAGGCGAAGCGGACATAGGCGACGTCGTCGAGCGACTTCAGCGCTTCCATGACCAGCCGGCCGACCTCGCCAGACGCCACTTCCGTCTCGCCGGAGCTTTCGAGCTGGCGCACGATGCCGGTCACCGCGCGGTCGATGCGCTCGGGATCGACATTGCGCTTGCGCACGGCGATCTCGACGGAGCGCAAGAGCTTGTCGCGATCGAACGGCACCTTGCGGCCGGACTTCTTGATGACGACGAGGTCGCGCAACTGCACGCGCTCGAAGGTGGTGAAGCGGCCGCCGCAATCCGGACAGACGCGGCGCCTGCGGATCGCCGCGCCGTCCTCGGCGGGGCGCGAATCCTTCACCTGCGTATCTTCGGACTGGCAATAGGGACAGCGCATGGAGAGCCTTGGGTTCGCGATTCTGTGGGCGAAAGGCTTAGAGCCTTTTGTGCCTCAGAGATAGCGAGACGCGAGCAAGATTGCCAGCGCCCTGCCCCAGCCGCCGTCAGTGTCAGGGCGCAACATCCTTGGTCGCGAAACCACAGGATGCGCCGAGATTGCGATAGGCCTTGGTGAAGCCGTCCATCGGGATGCTCGCGACGGTCTGCTTGCCGAAGACGACATCGAGCGAGGTGACTTTGCGCATCGCGCGCAGCAGGGCGAGACTGGTCTTGGCCTGGTTGTCGACCAACCAGCTGGGTCGGCCATTGACGCCATTATTGGAATAGACCGTCGCGGAAACCTTTATGCCGGGATCGCCGAAGGTCGCCGCGATCTTCTTGCCGGTCGGCAGATCCTTGTTGTCGACGCTGATCATGATGGCGGGATAGGCATCGGGCGGCAGGGCGTCGCCTGTCGAGATCGACAGTGTCAGCGTGCCCGCATTGCCGATGCCGTCGACGAAAGCCGTGGAGGCTGCGCAGGTCTTGTGCGAATCCTGCCCGGTATCGAGCGTGTCGATGATTGTGGTCCACCTGCCGAAGGTACTGGTGGCCGGCAAATTCGGATCCGGCTGCGTCTGCTCCTGGGCAACCGCGCCGGACGCGGCGAAACCGGCCAGCGAACCAAGCAATGCCAGGGCGGCAAGACGGAAAGTGCGCATCATCAAGTCTCCAACAAGCCGCGCCGCCCGTTCAAGGCGGCGCACGGCGCAGGATAAAAGATGACGCGCAACGCCCCGTCAACCAAGAGAGGGTCAACCGAAAGAGGAGGTCAACCGAGATAGGGATAAAGCGGGAACCGATCCGTCAAAGCCGTGACCTTGGCCTTGACCGCGGCCTCGACAGCAGCATTGCCCTCATCGGAGTTGGCCACCTTCAGCCCGTCCAGCACCTCGGCGATCAGCTTGCCGATTTCGCGGAATTCGGCCTGGCCGAAGCCGCGCGTGGTGCCGGCGGGGGTGCCGAGACGGACACCGGAGGTGACGAAGGGCTTTTCCGGATCGAAGGGGATGCCGTTCTTGTTGCAGGTGATGTTGGCGCGGCCGAGGGCCGCTTCGGCACGCTTGCCGGTGGCATTCTTCGGCCTGAGGTCGACCAGCATCAGGTGGTTGTCGGTGCCGCCCGAGACGATATCGAGGCCGGTTTCCTGCAGGCTGGAAGCCAGCGCCTTGGCGTTGGCGACGATGCTTTCGGCATAGGCCTTGAAGCTCGGCTTGAGCGCCTCGCCGAGCGCCACCGCCTTGGCGGCGATGACATGCATCAGCGGGCCGCCCTGCAGGCCCGGGAACACCGCCGAGTTCATCTTCTTGGCGATCTCCTCGTCGTTGCTCAGGATCATGCCGCCGCGCGGTCCGCGCAGCGACTTGTGCGTGGTCGTGGTCACGACATGGGCATAGGGCAGCGGCGACGGATGCATGCCGCCGGCGACCAGGCCGGCGATATGCGCCATATCGACCATCAGATAGGCGCCGATCGAGTCGGCGATCTCGCGGAAACGCTTCCAGTCCCAGACGCGCGAATAGGCGGTGCCGCCGGCCAGGATCAGCTTCGGCTTGGTCTCATGCGCGGTCTTCTCGATCGCATCCAGGTCGAGCAGGTGATCGTCCTTGCGAACGCCGTAGGAGACGACCTTGAACCACTTGCCGCTCATGTTGACCGGCGAGCCGTGGGTCAGATGGCCGCCGGAATTCAAGTCGAGGCCCATGAAAGTGTCGCCGGGCTGCAGCAGCGCCAGGAACACGGCCTGGTTCATCTGGCTGCCGGAATTCGGCTGGACGTTGGCGAAGTTGCAGCCGAACAGTTTTTTTGCGCGCTCGATGGCAAGCTCCTCGGCCACGTCGACGAACTGGCAGCCGCCATAGTAGCGCTTGCCCGGATAGCCCTCGGCATATTTGTTGGTCATGATCGACCCTTGAGCCTCGAGCACGGCGCGGGAAACGATGTTCTCCGAAGCGATCAGCTCGATCTCATGGCGCTGGCGGCCAAGCTCGTTGCGGATGGCGCCGAAAATTTCCGGGTCGGCATCGGCAAGCGTGGTCTCGAAGAAGGATTCGAATTTGCTGGAGGCTGCCGCGGCATTTGACATGGCTTGCTTTCCCTTGGGGCCGGAGGTCTTGCGAGGTCGCCGCGCCAATAACACAGTTGTTTGGAGCCCGCCACGTTTGCGGCGCGAAATTTGCTGGCCGGATTGCGCCAAGCAGATCGGCTGAAACGTTATTTCCTGTCCTGCCGGCTCTTGAACAGGGCTTCGGTCAGCGTGATCTCGGACAGCAGCGCCCGCATCGTGTGGTCGTTGATCTCGCGGCTGCGGAACATGGCGCGCACGGCGGCGCGCTCTGCCTCGATGCCGGCATGCCTCAGATCGAGCTCCAGCCGCCCGGCCTCGCGCGCCTCGGCGCGCGCCTCTTCGGCCTCGTCGGACGCCGCGATGCGGCGGCGGTAGCCTGCGACGATGCTGTCGGCGACCGCAAGCCGGGCTTCCGCCGCCTCGCCTTCCTCGCCTCCGTCACCGGCGAGGCTCTCGATCCTGGCGATCGCTGCATTGGCGGCGCCGACACGCGCCCGCCGCTCCTCGGCCGCACCCGGGTCCTCACCCGGCTCGACCAGTCCGCGCGCGATTCCCGGCAAAGCGAGGCTGGCGATGATGAGCGAGCAGATAATGACGCCGGCGGCGAGGAAGATCACCACGTCCCGCGCCGGAAAGGGCGAGCCATCCTGCAGCGCGAGCGGCAGCGACAGGATGCCGGCAAGCGTGATTGCCCCGCGCACGCCGGCTACCGATCCGGCAAGCCTGACACGGAAACCGAAGGGCTCGGCCTTGCGCTTGCCGAGCCGGGCGGCGACCACCGACGCCATGTCGCCGATCCAGATCCAGAGGAAGCGCAGGCCGACCAGGCAGAGCGTCAAAATGAGCACGGTCAGCGCCGGCTCGAACAGCCAGTGCCGGCTGGTGAGCTCCGGCGGAACCTTGCGGATGATGTCGGGTAGCTGCAGCCCGAGCAGGATGAAGAGAGCGCCGTTGAAGACGAAGGTCAGCGTCGACCATAGCGACATCGCCTGGATGCGCGCCGACACCGACAAAAAGCGAAAAATGCCCGAAGTTCCGGTGAGCAGGCCGGCGGTGACCGCGGCCAGGATGCCGGAGGCGCCGGCATGCTCGGCGATGAGATAGGCGACGAAGGGCAGCAGGGTCATGACCAGCACCTGCGCCTCCGCCGGCGTGCCGCCGATGCGGCGAAGGATTTGCAGCGCCTTGGCGGCGATGAACAGCGCCGCGATGCCGGCGAGGACGCCAGCCGCCACGGCATAGACGAAGGTGAGTGAGGCGGCGGCGAAGGAGAAGCTGCCAGTCAGCGCGGCCGCCACGGCGAAGCGGAACATGACTAGGCCGGAGGCGTCGTTGAGCAGGGATTCGCCTTCCAATATGTGCATCAGCCGCGCCGGAACGACATTGCGGTCGACGATCGAGGACACGGCGACCGCATCGGTCGGCGACAGCACGGCGGCTAATGCGAAAGCGACCACCAGCGGGATGCTCGGCACCAGCCAGTGCAGGGCGTAGCCGAAGCCGACGATGGTGAAGAAAACCAGTCCGATGGCAAGATCGAGGATCGGCCCGCGCAGCTCGATCAGCTCGCGCTTCGGCGCCGCGAAGGCGTCACCGAACAGAAGCGGCGGAATGAACACCAGGAGAAAGAGTTCCGGATCGATCTCGACATGCAGGCCGCCCGCCGGCCAGGCAAGGGCGGCGCCGATCGCGATCTGCAGCACGGGCAGAGGCACGCGCACCAGCCGTACCAGCGCGCCGGAAAGCGCCACGAAAGCGAGCACGACGAGAATGAAGACGGCGACTTCCATGATGCGATTCCGGCTCTGAGGCCGACCATGCGCAATTGCCGGCGTCGCGTCCAGACGGTCGACGAACTTGTCATCGGCCCGTCGATAGATGCCGCAGCTGCCGATCGATCTGAAGCGGCTGATAGAACAAAAAAGGCCGCCTCGAGGACGGCCTTTTTGATCTGAATGTCAAACGCTTACAGCGAAGAAGTGATCTGCAGCTGCTCGTTGCCGTCGAGGCCGTAGATGTCGTCGCGGAACTGCACGACGCCGGGGCCCGTCGACCATGCCGACAGATAGAGGAAGTGGACCGGCACCGGATTGACGACCTGCACCGGGGTGTTCTCGCCGGTCTTGATCGTCGCCTCGAAATGCTGGCGGTCCCAGCCGGGCGTGTCGCGCAGGATCCAGGTGACGAGGTCGCGCACGTTCTGGACGCGCACGCAGCCGGAAGAGTCGAAGCGCATCAGCTTGCCGAACAGGCTCTGCTGCGGCGTGTCGTGCATATAGACGCCGTCCGGGCTGGGGAAATTAATCTTGACCGAAGCCATGGCGTTGCCGGCGCCCGGATCCTGGCGGAACCGGTATTTCTCCGCATCGTCCGTCGACCAGTCGACGGTCATCGGATCGACCTCGCTGCCGTCCGGCGCGAACAGGCGGATATGACTGTCCTTGAGGTAGTTCGGGTCCTTCCGCATCAGCGGAATGATGTCCTTGCGCACGATCGAAACCGGCGCGTTCCAGTAAGGATTGACGATGATCTCGTTGATCTTGGAATTCACGATCGGCGTCTGGCGGTCGATCTTGCCGACGATTGCGGTGTGGCGAAGCACGACGCGATCGTTCTCGACCGCTTCAATCTGCGCCCCTGGGATGTCGACCAATACGTAGCGGCTGCCCAACGTGCCGGCCTTTTCCTTCAGGCGCTGCAGGTTGGTCTGCAACTGACCGAGGCGGATCTGCGCCGAGACGTTCATCGCCGCATAGGTGTATTTGCCCATCGCGCCATCGGCCGGCAGGCCGTGGCGAAGCTGGAAGCGCTTGACCGCCGAGTCGACATAGGAATCGAACGCCGTCGAAATGCCGGCGCTCTGCGCCAGGTCGCCCGAGATCATCAGCCGCTTGCGCAGCGGCACGACATCCGGATCGTCGACGCCGAGCTGCAATTTCTTGGTCGCCGGAACCTGCTCCCAGCCGCCCTGGCCGGCGATGTTCTGGTACTGCGCCACCGCCTGCTCGGTGAAGGCGACGGTCTGCAGGCTGAAGATCGGCAGCGTGGAGGCTACCTTGCCGGTCTGACTGGCGCGGGCGTCGAACTGGTCGTCCCAATTGCCGCGGCCCGAGGATTTCAAGATATCCCCGATCACGTCCTGCGCGCTGGCATGGCCGGCGACCACGGCGGCGGCGAGAGCGGAGGCTCCGGTAAGGAAGAAACGGCGGCTGGTTCTCATGGACGTTCCAGACATTCTAGCTGTATCAAATCTCGCTCAGTTCGCTCTACTGGCGGGTTGCCCGCACTCTAGGGTCGGCAATCTTAACAATTAGCCAACCATGTCCCGCATCGCCCGGCTGCCAGAAAGGCGCGGCCGCAGCGCCGGGTCCAATGAGCGCAGGGCATCGGCCCGCAGCATCACCCGCACCCTCGCTTTCACCGCGATTATGGCGGCAACGTGGCCTTGGCCCGCGATTTGCTTGAGGCGAGAAGATGAAGGGAAAGGGACCGATGCATTTTGGCATCGCCGGTCGCGGACGGTTCGGCGAATGCCTCATAAGTTTTCGGCTCGTCCTACTTCACCCGGTTCGGGCACAGGGCTTTGAATTGATCCAGCGTATAGTCGTAGCCGGAGGCGCCCGAGCCATCGAGCACCACGTTCTCGTCCGTGTCGGCAATCAGATAGTCCGTCGCAGTACCGGCGGGGCTGCGCCCCTGAAACAGCATGTTGGCGCCATAAAACGTCGTGAACTTGCCGGTCTTGCAGTCCGCGGTGATCTCCAGATGCAGGGGCGTTCTCATTTCCCTGGCAATGCAATCCTCGGTCACCTGGCCGACATAGTCGCGGCAAAAGCCGATTGCATTTTGCCTGGTGTGCTTCGTCAACACGCTGGCATGCGACGTGCCGATGCCAGATTTTTTGACGATTGTGAGCTCCATGCCGGCTCTGGAGCCGTAGTAGAGCGTCTTGGCGCCAGCCGGCGAAGCCGGGATCAAAGCGGAAAGCACAAGCAGGAAATAACGCACGACACCCCTCCCCGTTGGCAGGAGAGCTTCCACACGCGCTGCCCCCTGGTCAACTCCCCAGGGCCTTCCCTTCGCAACAAGAAAAAGACCGGCACCTTTCGGCACCGGTCCCCTTATTGTTTCCCCCGGGCCGCGCTTCTTCGGCGCGGCTTTGATGTCTCAGGTTTCGAAGGCGCCTACATCCGGTAAGCAATGGTGTCGTTCCAGAAGCGATCCAGGCGCTGCAGGGCGCGGTTCATCTGCTTGAACTCGTCGGTGTTGATGCCGCCGACCGCCTCGATCGAGCCGACATGGCGCTCGTAGAGGCCCGCGACTACGTCGGCCACCTCGTTGCCCTTCGGCGTCAGCGAGACGCGGACTGAGCGGCGGTCGATGCGCGAGCGCTGATGGTTGATGAAGCCGAGATCGACCAGCTTCTTCAGGTTATAGGAGACGTTCGAGCCGAGATAATAACCACGCGAGCGCAGCTCGCCGGCGGTCAGCTCCGAATTGCCGATGTTGAAGAGCAGCAGCGCCTGGATGGCGTTGATGTCGGAACGGCCGTTGCGGTCGAACTCGTCCTTGATCACGTCGAGCAGACGGCGATGCAGACGCTCCACCAGCTGCAGCGATTCCATGTACAGCGAACGGATCGCCTCGCGGCGGTCGTCGGATACGTTAGCGGTCTTCGCCGCCGGACGCGAATTGATCATTGTCTTTGCCTCTCGTTTGTCGCCCGGTGATTTTTGTTCTTCACCTTGATCGCGACACTATCGAATACTCATAAAATTCGACTTAAACGCCAAGGCTAACAAGAGCTTACCGGTAAGAGGTTTCGAAAGAGGCTTAACGAACGGTCACGCGAGCAAGAACAATTAACCTAAAGGTTTAGCCAATGGCTTTTGGGCAAATCGCTGAGCCGAATCTAGGCCTCTGGAGCCGCTTGGCAACCTACTGCCGGAGCCGACGCTTCTGCAGCCAGATGGTCACCCGGAAGACGACATAGAGCAGCGCCGCGCAGGCATGCGAGACGACGATCAGCAGCCTGTGCCCGAAGAGGCCGGGAAAGCCGGCATACATGACGGTTTCGGTCGCCGCGCAGATGAACCAGATGACGGGCCCCCAGGAGGCGAGCATCCAGAGGCCCGCGGCGGCAAAGGGAAAGAAGACGGCAAGCGTGGCCGCGGCCACCTGCCAGTGCACCGGCATCAGGTCGAAGCGCCAAAGCTCGCCGGGATAGATGCCGATCAGCCGGATCCAGTAGAGGACACCGAAAAGCAGGCAATAGCCGGCAATGACCCGCTGGAACCAGGCGAAAATGACCTCGGTGGTCGAGGGCTGCAGCACCACGCGCCTGGAGGTGACCTCGCTCACAGCTCGAGCTCCCCGGCTCCGAGCGGCGCGAAATAGGCATCGACATCGGCGACGCTCACCGCATCGAGACTGGCGGGCCGCCACTCAGGCATCGAGCCCTTGTCGATGATGGCGGCGCGGATGCCTTCGTAGAAGTCGTGGCCGGCCAGCATGCGGTTGAGGATGCGGAACTCCATCTTCATGCACTCGTCCATCGACAGCGCCAGTCCGGCGCTGATCTCGCGCCAGGCGACGTTGAGGCTGGTCGGCGAGCGCATCCTGATCGTCGCCAGCGTCTTGGCTGCGAAAGCACCTTCGGCGGCGGCCCGCTCCAGGCTGGAGATGGTGTCGGCCAGCGAGGCTTGCGAAAAGTGATGGGCGATCGCTTCCAGGTCCTGTCGTTCCGTCTCGCGCTTGGCAGGCGTGAAGAAAGAGCGCAACTCCGACTCCGGATCGCCGGAAACTGCGATCTCATCGAGCAGCCCCGCCTGGTCCTCGGCCTTGATGGTCTGCGTGGCCAGGCCCGACCACAGCGCATCGCCATAGCGGATACGGTTTCCCGTCAGCCCCAGATACATGCCGAAGCTGCCGCCGAGATCGGGCAAGAGATGGCTGGCGCCGACATCGGGGAAGAAGCCGATGCCGACTTCCGGCATGGCGAACTGCGCGTTCTCGGTCATCACGCGATGCGAGCCGTGGAAGGAAATGCCGACGCCGCCGCCCATGACGATGCCGTCGATCAGCGCGACATAGGGTTTCCTGAAACGCGCGATGCGGGCGTTGAGCCGGTACTCGTCGGCGAAGAAGTCGACCGGCGGCTTGCCGGCGCGGCCGGACTCGTAGATGTGCAGGATGTCGCCGCCGGCGGAAAACGCCCTGCCCTCGGCCTTGACGACGACGGCGCTGACGCCGGCATCGCCCTCCCAGGCATCGAGCGCCTTGCCGAGCGCCTTGATCATGCGATGGGTGACGGCATTGAGCGCCCGCGGCCGCGTCAGCGTGACGACGCCCGCCTTGCCCAAACGCTCGAAGCGAATCTCGTCGCCTCCGTCAAAATCCATCACCAGAGAATCCTTGTCTCCGCCCTTTCGGGGGACTGAAGTGCTAAAGGCGGCATAAGGATGCGTCAATGCCAGCGGGTCATCACACTGGCGGCTGGGCGCGCCAGATGTTACGAAACCGGCAAACGATTGCGCCCGCGCGGCCCGACAGATTTCGAGCAAATCGACATGGCTGGATTTCCTCGTCTCGTGGCTGGATTGGCAGGACTCCTTTGGCTGGGAGCTCCGCCGGCCATTGCCGCGACGACCGACGAACTCTACCAGGCGCAGACCATCGTCACCGGCACCGGCGAGCCGAACCGTGAGATCGGCTTCAAAGCTTGCCTGGACAAGGTGCTGGTCAAGGTTTCCGGCGACCAGCGGCTGACGCAGAAGCCGGAGATGCTGGCGCTGCGCGACAAGGCGGCCGACTTCGTCCAGTCCTTTCGCTACCATGACCGGCTGGAAGGCGTGCCGATCCATGACGAGCAAGGCACGCATGACAGGCCGCACGACCTGACGTGCCTCTACAAGCCCGCCGTGGTCGACAAGCTCCTGGCGCAGCTCGGCAGCAGACCCTGGCATGGCGAGCGACCGACGCTCGCCGTCTTCCTCACGACCGAGCAAGGCGCGAGGCATTTCGTGCTGACGGCCGACGAGGATCGCGGCGAGACGATGCGCGAATCCTTCGCCAATGCCACCGGCCCGCTGCTGATGCGCGTCACCTTTCCAAAGGCCATGCAGCTTGCCGGGCTCAACGACAAGACGCTGCGCACCGCCGACATGGCAAAGCTCGACCGGCTCGCCAAGGGAATGGGCGCCAGCAAAACGCTCGCCGGCAGCATCGTGTGGAGCGACAAGGAACTTGGTTGGATCGCCGACTGGCGGCTGGCCGATCGCGGCAAGACCTACCAATGGCAGGTGCGCGGCGTCAGCTTCGACGAAGCTTTCCGCGTGGCTGTGAAGGGCGCGGCGCAGATCCTGTCGGGGAATGGGCAGCCGTAAGGCGCCCCCACGAAGTGGGGGAGAGGTGGCTCGGCGAAGCCGATACGGAGAGGGGAGCGCCCTACGAAGGCCCCCTCTCCGTCCACTACGCGGACACCTCTCCCCCGCCTCCGGCGAGGGGGAGGAACTTGCACTCGGCTCCTGGCACAATCGTGTCGCATTGGTCAGCGGCGGGGGCGCGTGGTAAAAGCCGGAACAAAGAAGAGTTTTGGCGATGAACAGATTCACTCCCGCAAAGCCTGCAGGCGCGCGCAGCGTCGACGAGATCACCGGCAGCCGGCGGCTGCGGCGCATGCGCAAGGCCGACTGGTCGCGCCGGCTGGTGCAGGAAAACCAACTCTCGGTGAACGACCTGATCTGGCCGATCTTCGTCGTCGACGGCAAAAATGTGCGCGAGCCGATCGCCGCCATGCCGGACGTCTATCGCCTCTCCGTCGACCTCGCGGTCAAGGAAGCGGAACGCGCGGCCAAGCTCGGCATCCCGGCGATCGCAACCTTCCCCAATGTCGAGCTTTCGCTGCGCGACCAGACCGGATCGCACATCCTCGACCCCGAAAACATCATCAACCGCACTACCCGCGCCATCAAGGACGCGGTGCCGGAGATCGGCATCATTACCGACGCCGCGCTCGATCCGTTCACCAGCCATGGCCATGACGGCATTTTGCGCGACGGCATCATCGTCAACGACGAGACCGTCGAGCAGGTTACCGCAGCAGCGGTTATCCAGGCGGCGGCGGGCGCGGACATCATCGCGCCGTCCGACATGATGGACGGCCGCATCGGCGCCATCCGCGACGCGCTCGACGCCAACGGTTTTCAGGACGTGGCGATCATGTCCTATGCGACGAAATTCGCCTCGGCCTTCTATGGGCCCTATCGCGAGGCCGTCGGCACCGCCGGCCTGCTCAAGGGCGACAAGAAGACCTATTATATCGACCACGCCAATTCCGACGAGGCGGTGCGCGAGGCCGAGCAGGATCTCGCCGAAGGCGCCGACATGCTGATGGTGAAGCCGGGGCTGCCCTATCTCGACATCATCCGCCGGCTGAAGGACGAGCTCCGGATGCCGACCTTCGCTTACCAGGTGTCGGGCGAATATTCGATGATCAAGGCGGCCAGCGCCAATGGCTGGATCGACGGCGAGAAGGCGATGCTGGAATCGCTTCTCGCCCTCAAGCGCGCCGGCTGCGATGGCATCCTCACCTATTTCGCGCCGGTGGTGGCGGAGATGCTGAAGGGCTGAGCTTCCTTCCCTATCGCCTTCTTGCTGCATTTATCGGGACGCGCCCACTCGGGTGGGGTGATTTTGCGCCCAGCAAATACCGCTTGCATTACGCAATCAGTTAAGCTACCTCATAACCGCTTTCATATTACAACCAGTTTAGGAGGCAATGATGTCCAGGCTGCGTGTCAACGCTTTCACCTTGTCGCTCGACGGCTACGGCGCCGGTCCCGATCAGACCCTCGAAAACCCGCTCGGCGTCGGCGGCGAAGATCTGCATAAATGGATGATCGGCACCCGCTCCTTCCACCAGATGGTCGGCAAGGATGGCGGTACCACCGACATCGACGACGGCTTCACCGTGCGCAGCTTCGAGAATGTCGGCGCCTGGATCCTCGGCCGCAACATGTTCGGGCCGGTCCGCGGCGAATGGCCGGACGAGAGCTGGAAAGGCTGGTGGGGCGACAACCCGCCCTATCACGTGCCGGTCTTCGTGCTCACCCACCACAAGCGCGCGCCGATCGTCATGGAAGGCGGCACGACCTTTTATTTCGTCACCGACGGCATCCATTCGGCGCTCGAGCAGGCGAAGGCGGCGGCCGGCGGCAAGGACGTTCGGGTCGGCGGTGGCGTTTCGATAGTCCGGCAATATCTCAAGGAGAAGCTCATCGACGAGATGCACCTCGCCATCTCGCCGATGCTGCTCGGCTCTGGCGAGCACCTCTTCGCCGGCCTCGACATGCTGAAGCTCGGCTATCGCTGCACCAGCCAGGTCGCGACGGCCGATGCGACGCATGTCGTCATCAAACGCAATTCCTGATCGCAAGATGCCGGAACGCGAGCTGGCCGCGTTCCGGTCGTGCCCTCAGCCCTTCGGTAGATAGGAAATCGTCCCCGCCAGATCGGTGTTGTCGATCAGCTGGAAACGGCTTTCGCTACCGGCCTGACGCGCGGCAAGATACGGCGCGTATTGCGGATCGCTGGCGAAGGCCTGCGCCGCCGTCGCCGTCGGAAACGCCATCAGCGCGATCAGGCTGGTGTCCAGCGGGTTGCCCTCAAGCGTCTTCACATTGCCGCTGCGCGCCAGATATCTGCCGCCATGCTTGTGCACCAGCTCGTGCACCGAAGCGGCATAGGCCGGCACCCACTTGTCGTCCGTCACCTTGATGTCGGCGATCACGTAAACGGTCATGGTCAAAAGTCTCCTCTTGTTGTCGGCACCGAACCGCCCGGTGACGTGACCGCTGCCTCGCATGGCAAGGCCGAAACGCTCCAGTCTGCCATCTGTACTGGCCGGTACAGCTTCTGTACTGGCCGCAAGGGGCGCCTGAGGATTATGGTTCGGCTTCAATCGGTGGGAGGCCAAACAGATGACGCAACCCGGATATAAGCAGTTCTGCCCGCTCTCGATGGCGGCGGAGCTGTTGTGCACACGCTGGACCATGGTGCTGCTGCGCGAGCTGGTGGCGGGCTCGACCCGCTTCAACGATCTGCGTCGCGGCGTTCCGAAAATGTCGCCGACACTTCTGTCGCAAAGACTGAAAGAGCTGGAGGTCGCAGGCATTGTCGAGCGCGCCGAGCTCAAATCCGAGAAAGGCGTTTTCGAATACAGGCTGACCGAGGCCGGCAAGGATCTGCGCCCCGTGGTCGAGGCGATGGGTTTCTGGGGCCAAAAATGGGTCGAAGCCCGGCTGTCGCTCAAGAACCTCGATCCATCGCTGCTGATGTGGGATATGCGACGCAACCTGAACCCAAGCCCGCTGCCCGACGGCCGCACGGTAATACAATTCCTGTATCACGACCTGCCGGCGTCAAAACGCTCCTGGTGGCTGATCGTCGAGAAGTACGGCGATGTCGATCTGTGCTGGTACGATCCGGGATTTGAGGTCGATCTCTATGTCTCGACCGACCTCTGCACCATGACCTCGATCTGGATGGGACTGACAACAGTCCACAAGGAGCGCGAGAAGGTAGCGCTGACCGGAAACCTCGACATCGCCGCCAAGATGCAGACGTGGCTCGGCCTCAGCCCATTTGCCGTCATGCCGAAACGCGTAGCCGCGTAGAGGGCCTCAATACTTCGCCGGCACGTAGAGTTCGCGCGGCAGCACCTGACGCTCGTAGGACGGGTTGAAGACGCGCTCGGGCAGCGTGATCTCCTCATGCGGCACGTCTTCGTAAGGCATCTGCTGCAAGAGGTGGTCGATGCAGTTCAGCCGCGCCCGCTTCTTGTCGTTGCCCTCGACGATGAACCACGGGGCTTCCTTGATGTTGGTGCGGGCAAAAGTCTCTTCCTTGGCCTTGGTGTACTGCTCCCAGCGCACGCGCGACTGCAGATCCATGGGCGACAGCTTCCACTGCTTCATCGGGTCATGGATGCGCATGAGGAAGCGCATCTGCTGCTCCTCGTCGGTGATCGAGAACCAGTATTTGACCAGCGTGATGCCGGAGCGCACCAGCATGCGCTCGAATTCCGGCACGTCGCGGAAGAACTCTTCCACCTGCTCGGCATTGGCAAAGCCCATGACGCGCTCGACGCCGGAGCGGTTGTACCAGGAGCGGTCGAACAGCACGATCTCGCCGCCGGCAGGGAGATGCGGCACGTAGCGCTGGAAATACCATTGCGACTTCTCGCGCTCGGTCGGCGCGGGCAGCGCCACGACACGGGCGATGCGCGGGTTGAGGCGCTGCGTGATGCGCTTGATGACGCCGCCTTTGCCGGCGGAGTCGCGGCCCTCGAAGATCACCACCAGCTTCTTCTTGTGGTAGGCGACCCAGGACTGCAGCTTGATCATTTCCGACTGCAGCCGCAGCAGCTCGCGGAAATAGGTCATCCGCTCGATGGAGGGTGGATGCGACTTCTTGTAGATTTTGGCGATCTCGAGCGAGAGCGCAGGCTCGGAAATCTCCAGCTCATAATCCTCGTCGAGCGTGTCCTCGAGCTCGGCTTCCAGCCAGTCCTTGGCTCCGGAATTCGGCCCGGAATTCGGTTTGAGTTCGTTCATCGCGCTGCTCCTGCCTGTCAGCCACCCTGTCTTTGGATGCGTTCCGGCATGCCGCAAACGCAACTCCGTAAGCCGACTGAGATACAGGCCTGCAATGACGGTTTTATTGCAAGCTCGCCCGGCAACCAGTGGACTAGCCGTTATGTGATCGACCCGTATCGATGCCGGGGCGACAAGCCGCCGGAATTGTCCTACAAATACCTCGCTTCTTTCCGGCGCCCGCCACGGCGCGCCCCTGCAAAACAAAAATCGCGAGGACCTGACATGGAATACCGCACCCTTGGCCGTTCCGGCCTGAAGGTTTCGACATTGACGCTTGGCACGATGACCTTCGGCGGCACGGGCCCGTTCGCCGCCGTCGGCAATTCCGATCTTTCCGAAGCCAAGCGCATCATCGACACCTGCATCGATGCCGGCATCAACCTCATCGACACCGCCAATGTCTATTCGAACGGTCTGTCCGAGGAGATCGTCGGCGAGGCGCTCGGCGGCAAGCGCAAGAACGATGTGCTGATCGCGTCGAAGGCGCGCATGCGGATCGGCAACGGCCCCAACGACGAAGGCCTGTCGCGCCATCATCTGATCCGCGAATGCGAGAGGAGCCTGAAGCGGCTGAAGACCGATGTCATCGACATTTACTTCCTGCACGAATGGGATGGCGTCACGCCGCTGGAGGAGACGATCGCAGCGCTCGACACGCTGGTCGGCCAGGGCAAGATCCGTTATGTCGGCTGCTCCAACTACTCGGGCTGGCAGGTGATGAAGGCGCTCTCGATCAGCGAAAGCCATCATCAGCCGCGCTTCGTCACGCAGCAGATCCACTACACGCTGGAAGCGCGCGAGGCCGAATACGAGTTGCTGCCGATCTCGGTCGACCAGGGCCTCGGCGTGCTGGTGTGGAGCCCGCTGGCCGGCGGCCTGCTTTCCGGCAAATACCGCCGCGACAGCCCGACGGCGCGCCAGTTGGGCGGCTGGTCGGAACCGCCGATCCGCGACGAGGACAGGCTGTGGCGGATCGTCGACGTGCTCTCCGAGATAGGCAAGGCGCGTGGCGTTTCGGCGGCACAGGTGGCGCTTGCCTGACTGCTCGGCCGCCCGGCCGTCAGCTCGCTGGTGATCGGCGCCCGCAACGAAGCCCAGCTCAAGGACAACCTTTCCGCGGCAAGCCTGACACTGTCGCTCGACGAGCGCTTGCGCCTCGACGCCGTCAGCCGGCCGCCGTTGCTTTATCCCTACTGGCACCAGCAGCTCACCGCCAAGGACCGGTTCGGCCCGGCCGACCTGGTGCTCGACCGCAGCGATATCTGACAACCGTCAGCCTGTGATGTAGCGCCAGACTTCCGCGTCGGGTTTGATCTGGCCGCTCAGCACGAAATATTTGTAGAGGACGAGCAGGGAAACGGCCCGCTCGTCCTTTTCGTTGCTGAACCGGCGACAATAGGCGTTGGCCGCCGCTATGATACGCTGGGCCTCCGCCGGACGCCTTTCGAAATAGGCGATCTTGTCGGCGACATCCGAAAAATCCGGCGCCAGCGGCACATAGTGGACATTGGCCTCGACCTCAGCTTCGGCGAACCAGGTCTCGTAGGTGGGAGGCGGCATCAGGCAGAGCGAGTTCGAGCTCATGATCCATTTCAGGTTCGTCGCCACGTCGTTGCCTTCGAGCGAGACGATGTAGCGGAACTGCAGATGCTGCGGGATCGTGAGATAAGGCTTGCGGTAGTTCTCCGGCGCGCTCGGCTTGGGCGAGCCCGCATCGCAAAGCGGCAAACCGCGCACGGCGTCGACGAACCGCTTGCGGATCGGATTGTTGAGATCGCCACGCCAGACCGCCATCGGGCGTTTGTCGGCGAAAGACAACCGATCGCGAGGGAAGCGGAAATGGCGGAACTTGTCGAGCTTCATGATCACGGCGTTGCCGTTGTCGTCACGGATCGGCCGATCTTTCACGATCGCCGGCATCTTGGGCACGTCGACGACATCGCCGAACTCGAGATCGATGAGCAGGTCGCGATCGAAGTAGCGGGCGAACTCCTTCAGATCGTAATAGTACATGCTCCCGAACTTGGGTATTTGACCGGCCGGCACGGCCGCCGCGCTCGGCACGAAGCTATGGTCGAGCCTGTTGTAATAGTTGACGCGGTCGCGGACCGTTTTGCTGGAGAGCCTCGCCTGCTGCAGCCGGCTGGCCAGGCAATGGCGAAAGAGAGCCTGCGGCGCCACATCGCGCGTGATGTTGCGTACGAAATAAAATACCCGCGCTGCGGTGCGTAAGGGCGAAGCCATGCGTCCGTCGTTTCAAAGATGCGGAGTTGTTCCCCGCGTCTCCTACAGCATTGTGCCGAACATCTTGCAAGCCCGCACAACCGGACGAAATTGTGAGAGTCCAGTATTCGACGACGTTTGCGGGGTCAGGCAGCGACAACGGCAAAGCCCCTGGCGCGCAGGCCGCGCCGGTCGTCATGCAGCGAAGTCACCAGCCGGTCGCGGCTGCCGGCGATATGCGCCGAGAGCAGTCGCGCCGCCTCGTCGGCATCACCCTTTCGCACGGCCGCCAGGACCGCATGGTGCTCGGCCCATGCACGGCCGAGCGCCGCCTCGTCGCGCACTTCCAGCCAGCGGGCGCGCGACAGCCTGGTCATCGCGTCGCGCACGGCTCTGAGCAGAAATTCATTGCCGGAAAGCCTGGCCAGCTCGATGTGAAAATCCATGCCGACGCGGTGCCATTCCACGCGCGGCGTATCGGCGTCACAGGAATCGAGCATCGCCGCGATCACCTCGACCCCACCGCGATCCTCGAGCGCCGCCGTCAACCTCACCGCCGCCACCTCGACCGCCTCGCGGTAGACGGCGATCTGACCAAGCTCGGCGAGGTTGATGGGCGCTACCGTCCAGCCGCGGCCGTCGCGGCCGATCAGCCCTTCGGTCTCGAGGCGCAGCAATGCGGCCCTGACCGGGGTGCGCGAGGCGCCGAAGCGGCTTTCGATCCAACGCTCGGTCAGCCGCTCGCCCGGCCCGATCTCCAGCCCGAGGATCATCTCGCGAAGCTGCCTTTCGACATTCTGCATCTGCGACATTGTCGTTCCGCTTTTTCGGCTCCGCATTGACAGCGGCTGGGTTGAGGTTCATGACGGATACCACCTTGGTATCCCAAAATGGTATCCGGAACAACCCGGATGATCTTGCAGGCATGACATGGCGAACGACACTCCTGAACAGAGCGGCTACAACATCCATTGGCGGCGCAATCTCGCGGTCTGCTTCGCCGGCTCGTTCAGCACGCTGATTGCCATGACGCTGCTGTTGCCGTTCCTGCCGCTCTACGTCGAACAACTGGGCGCCGAGGGGCACGCGGCGATCGTGCAATGGTCGGGCATCGCCTATGGCGCGACCTTCTTTGCCGCGGCGCTGGTCGCCCCCCTGTGGGGCCGGCTCGGCGACCGTTACGGCCGCAAGCTGATGCTGGTGCGCGCCTCGTTCGGCATGGCGATCTGCATGTCGCTGACAGGCATGGTCGAGAGCGTCTGGCAATTGGTGTTGCTGAGGCTCCTTATCGGCTTTGCCGGCGGCTATTCCTCGGGCTCGACGATATTGGTGGCGATGCAGACGCCGAAGGACCGCTCCGGATGGGCGCTCGGCGTGCTCTCGGCCGGTATCACGGCGGGCTCGCTGGTCGGCCCACTGCTAGGCGGCGCGCTGCCGCCGGTGATCGGCATCCGCGCGACATTCCTGCTATCCGGCGGCGTGATCTTTCTCGCTTTCCTGGCCACGACTTTCCTGATCAAGGAAAACCCGCGCCCACCCGCGGTCAACGCCGCTTCGCCGGCGAAACCGAAAAGCGGCTGGTCGCAAATCCCCGACAAGCGCCCGGTCGTCGCCATGCTAACAACCGGCATGCTGCTCGCCTTCGCCACCATGTCGATCGAGCCGATCATCACCGTGTATGTGCAGCAGCTCGTCGAGGACCAGAGCAAGGTGACAATGGTCGCCGGCGTGGTGATGTCGGCGGCAGCACTCGGCACCATCCTGTCCTCGTCGTGGCTGGGCAAACTCGCCGACCGCGTCGGCCATTGGAATGTCGTCGTCGGCGCGCTCGCCGTCTCGGCGTTGCTGCTTGTTCCACAAGCTTTCGTCACCGACGGCTGGCAACTGATCGGGCTGCGCTTCCTGATGGGCCTGGCGCTCGGCGGCTTGCTGCCCTGCATCACCAGCGTCATCCGCCACAACATCCCGGACGGCGTCGGCGGCAATGTGCTTGGATTGTCGATCTCGGCGCAATATGTCGGCCAGGTCGCTGGCCCCCTCGCCGGCGGCTTCGTCGGCGGCCATTTCGGGATGCCGGCGGTGTTTTTGGGCACATCGGTGCTGATGGCGCTCGGGGCGGTCTACAACTGGATTGTCCAGTCGCGGCGGGCGCGGCATATGCTGCTTGAGGCCGGCGAGTCCTGATTGGCGCCTGCCCTGCCGAACACGGAGCATCGAAATGAGCCTTGCGGGGCAATCCTCAAACGGCGGCAGCCCTGTCCTCGTGCTGGCGGGCGGCCTTGTCGGCGCGGCAGGCGTGGCGCTGTCAGCGGCGGCCGCGCATCGCGGCGGCGCCTTCACCGGCACGGCCGCATCCTTCCTGTTGATGCATGCGCCGGTCTTTCTCGCCATCGGCCTTATCGGCGGCAACCGGTGCCTCCGGATCGCAAGCCTGGCGCTGCTCGTCGGCCTGCTGCTGTTCTCGGGCGACCTGCTCGCCCGGGATTTCCTGGGTTCGCGGCTGTTTCCGATGTCGGCGCCGATCGGCGGCACGCTACTTATCGCCGGCTGGCTGGCGATCGCGGTCTCGGCGCTGTTGCGTCCACGGTCCTAGACCTATCTCTTCCATCGGTGAGGCCGTCGAGCACGGGGACGCGCCGGGATTACCGGCGCCCCGGGCGCAGTCTCCGCTTGCGCGTCGCCGGCTCGGCCGCGCGCGGCCGTTCCGGCCGGTCGGTCGCCGGCGAGATGCCCCAATAGTTGCGATAGATGTCCTGGAAAAGATGGCTGATCGGATGCATGACTGGCTCCTTGAATTGAATCGATCCAATTGATCGATGCGAAAAAGGCTGATTTTTCAGGCGCTCTTGCGCTCCACGATGAAGCGCGGCTCACGCTTCCACGGGCTTGCCCTGCCGCGGCGCCGCTCGCTCCGCGCGACCGAGGCAATGCCCCAATCGTTGCGGTAGACGTCTTCAAACAGATAGTTGACCGGATGCATGGCACCCTCCTTCTCGAACTTTGCTCCCAATCGTCGAAGCAAACTTGGATCGATTCAAGTCATATGCCTCACACCACTGGAGTCAAGCAAAAATTTGAATCGATCCAAGAAAAATGTTAGATGACCGGCAACCATTCCGCGGTCATGTTCGCTGTGTGACCGGATTCGGAGGAACGACATGGCATCACCCATCGAAGGCCAAGCACGACCCATCCGGCTGGCGGACATCGCCAAGGCGGCTGGTGTCTCGCATGGCACGGCCTCCAACGTCTTCAGTCGCCCGGAGATCGTGCGCGCGGAAGTGCGCGAGCGGGTCAAGGCGGTGGCGGAGGCGATGGGTTATGCCGGCCCCGACCCTAAGGGGCGCCTGCTGCGGGCGGGCAAGGTCAACGCCATCGGCGTCGGCACGACCGAGCCGCTCTCCTATTTCTTCGAGGATCCCTTCGCCCGCGTCATGATGGCCGGCATCTCCGAAGCCTGCGACGCCACCGGCGCCGGCATCGCCCTGGTTTCGGCCGCCAACCAGGAAAAGCTTGCCTGGAACATCCAGAGCGCGCTGGTCGACGGCTTCATCCTGTTTTGCATCGAGGGCGGCTCGCGCCTCGTCGACCTGACGCGCGAGCGCAGGCTGCCTTTCGTCGCGCTGGAGCTCGGCTTCGAGGACGAAACAGTCTCGGCGATCGGCGTCGACAATGTCGCCGGCGCCAGGCTCGCAGCGCGCCACCTTGCCGAGCTCGGCCATCGCCGTTTCGCGGTGCTGTCGCTGGCCTTTGCCGACGGTCGCACCGGCTTCGCCACACCGGAAATCGTGCGGAGCGCGCTCTACACCGGAACGCGTGACCGCCTTGCCGGCTATTTTGAGGAACTCTCCCGTTTCGGCATCGATACGGCGAAAATCCCGGTCTACGAGACGGAGAACGAGGAGAAGAGCACGAGAGCCGGGCTCGAGGCGATCTTTGCCGGCGGCGAGCGGCCGACCGCCATCCTGGCGATGTCGGACAGGATGGCCCTCATCGCCATCGAGTGGCTGACCGAGCGAGGTCTCAAGGTGCCGCAGGAGGTTTCCATCGTCGGCTTCGACGGCGTGCCGGACGGCGCGCTCTGCGACCCGCCGCTGACCACGATCGCCCAGCCGATCACGGAGATCGGCCGGCGGGCCGCGCGCATGATCCTCGACTTCGACGGCGCGGTGCGGCGCGAGACGATGGGCGTCGAGCTGGTCGTCAGGGCCTCCACCGGCCCGGCGCCGAGAACCTGACAAGCCCTCAGTAGCCGCCAACCCTCGCCGGTACAGGCTGCGCGCCAAACGTGGGGCGCGCAATCTCGTCGCGCGCCGGCTTGGCGCGGGCCGGGCCGAGACCGGCGAGCCATTCGAGATACAGCGCCAGCGCGAACTGCATGGCGATGCCGGCTGCGATCAGCAGCGTGTCATAGGCGAGGCCGCCCGGATTGATCAGCTTCAGCACCTGGGCCGCCATGGCGATCACCGTTCCGGCGACGAACACCGGCAGCGAGCGCTTGCCGAGGATCGCCAGCGGGTTGTCGGGCCTGGCACGGAAGAGGTTCGACACGGCCGGCAGGGCGACGACCAGGTAGCTGACCGAAAGGATATGCAGCAATCGCGGCAGCGACAGGAAGGTCTTGTCGAAACCGCCGATCACCACCGGCAGGTCGAACCAGGTGATATGACCCCACAATGGGCTGTGCACCCAGACCGCCGCGCCGACCACGTAGACGCCGGCGAAACCCACCAGCCACCGGTTTACGGGAATGGCGCCGCCGCGCTTGACGTGCAGCATGGCGGCAAGGCCGATGTTGAACAGGAACTGCCAAGATAGCGGGTTCAAGAACCACAGACCCGGCTCGGGATAGTTGGGCGGCGCGATCTGCCAGATGCCGGCAACCAGCCACAGCAGGCCGGACACCGTCAGCGCCGCCGCGGGCCTGTAGCTGACGGACAGCACAAAGGCCGGCGCCGCCAGAAGCAGCGCGGCATAAACCGGCAGGATGTTGTTGTAGCCGAGCTGATGGCCGAGCGTGACGATGCCGAGCAGAACCTCCGGCGTGTTCTTCATCAGCGGCTCGATGTTGATCATCTTCAACAGTTCCGGCCGGTGGGCAAACACCGCCGCGGCACAGAACATCGCGATCACCGCCATGGTGATGACGATGTGGGTGACATAGAGCACGCCAGCGCGCCGCCACATCTTGAGCGTCGCCAGCAGCCTGCCGCCCGGCTTGAACTTGCTGCCATAGGCGAGCGCCACCGAAATGCCGGAGATCAGCACGAAGGCCTCGGCCGCATCGGAGAAGCCGAGATTCTTGTAGGTCAGGTTTTCGAAGACGGTGCCCGGCACATGGTCGACGAAAATGGTGAGCAGCGCGAGCGCGCGCAGCACGTCGATACGCGTATCGCGATCTTTGATACGCGTATCGCGATCGTTGATACGCATGTCGCGATCGTTGATACGCGTATCGCGATCTTTGATACGCGTATCGCAATCATGGATACGCGGGTCGCGCTGAGAAACGGGGATGGTCATCGACAAAAGGCCTCAGAGCTGGTGTTTCATCTCCAGCAATGCGACCCCCGACGCACCGCTTCGATTCCTCCCGTCGGGAGTGTATCGGCGCAGAAACGGTCTGAAATGCGCCCGGTTCAATCAACTTTCGCGGAACTTGAAAACATTCCGTTTTGAAGCCGGCAAATCAGCGAAATCTCCGTAAAATCAAAAGGATGTGATCATGTCCGAACATGCCAACAAAAACAGCGTGCTGCGCCATGATCTGCCTTTCCCCTATCGCTTGACCGTACCGGCAGATGCGAGCGGCGAATGCCTTTTCGTGCTGCACGGATCGGGCGTGGACGAAACGACGCTGGTGCCGCTGGCGAGGCAGATCGCGCCGCGCGCGGTGCTCGTCGCGGCGCGCGGCCGCATCGCCCAAGAGGACGGTTTCCGCTGGTTCGAGCGAATCACGCCGACCAGTTTCGACCAGTCGAGCATCCGCGTGGAAACGGCCGCGATCGCTCAATTCGCAACCGAAGCCGCGCGACGCCACGGGCTCGACCTCGGGCGCGCGACCTTCCTCGGCTATTCCAACGGCGCCAATCTGATTTCCACGCTGATGCTGCTTCACCCCGGGCTGGTGAGGCAGGCGGCGTTGCTCAGGGCGATGCCGGTGCTCGATGACGCGCCGGCAACCAACCTCGCCGGAACGCGGGTGCTGGTCATCGCCGGCGCGGCCGACCAGACCTACGGCCCCTTCGCCCCGTCGCTGGTGACGCTGCTGAGCGCGCGCGGCGCCGAGGTCGATGCGCGCATCGTCGCTGCGGGCCACGAGTTCGGCGACGCGGACGCAGCGATCGCCCGGCAGTGGCTTGCAGGGCCTGCGCGGGCTGCCTGACGGCTTAATGCATGTCGCGCAAAAGTGCGCAGCGGTTTTGCGAAAACGACATGCATAAAAACAAAGACTTAAAGCGCGTCGCCTGAATCCGTTTCAGCGCGACGCGCTTTAGGAGCCGCTGCGATCGGAACGCGCCCCCTCAGAAGCGGCTGGGAGCTCAGCCGGGCACGTCCTACCCCTGCCCCATCCGGTTCCAAGCATCCAGGCCGGCGATCTTGTAGGCCTCGGCCAATGTCGGGTAGTTGAAAGTGTTGTTGACGAAGAAGTCGACCGTGCCGCCGAGATTGATCACGGCCTGGCCGATATGGATGAGCTCGGTCGCGCCCTCGCCGACGATATGGGCGCCGAGCAGTCGGCGCGTCTCGACCGAAAAGAGCAGCTTCAGGAAGCCCGAGTTGACGCCCATGATGTGGCCGCGCGAGGTTTCCCGGAAGCGCGCGACGCCGACCTCATAGGCGATCCCGCTCTCGCGCACCTGCTCCTCCGACTGGCCGACGGTGGAGATTTCCGGCACGGCGTAGATGCCGTACGGAAAAGTTTCCGGCGGCGGCGGCAGCGCCACGCCAAAGGCATGGCAGGCGGCCACCCTGCCCTGTTCCATCGAGGTCGAGGCCAGGCTCGGGAAGCCGATGACGTCGCCGGTAGCGTAGATGTTGGACACGCTGGTCTGGAACGTGTTCGGATCGACCTTTATGCGCCCCCTGGAGTCCGCCTCGATGCCGACCACGTCGAGACCGAGGCTGCCGAGATTGCCGCTGCGGCCGGCAGCGTAGAGAACGATCTCGGAGCGGATGGTGCGGCCGTCGGCAAGCGTCACCTCGGCATAGTCTGGCTTGGAGGCGATTTCCTTGACCGTGCTGCCGAGCCGAATGGTCATGCCGCGGTCGCGCATCTGGTGGATGAAGTCGTCGACGATCTCGCGGTCGACGAAATCGAGGATAGTGTTGCGCGGCTCGACCAGCGTCACCGGCACGTCGAGCGCGGAAAAGATGGTCGCGTATTCGACGCCGATGACGCCGGCGCCGATGACGGTCAGCGTGCGCGGCAGCCGGTCGAGCTCCAGCATCTCGTCGCTGTCGAAAATGCGCGTCTTGTCGAAAGGCACGTCGCGCGGCCGGTGCGGCCTGGTGCCCACGGCGATAAGCGCGTTGGCGAAGCCGACCTCGCTGTAGTCGCCACTGTCGGTCGTCAGGCTGACCTTGTTGGCGCCGAGGAACTTGGCCGTGGCGCGCGCGCTTTTGACCGCGTTGCGCATGAATTGATGCTGCAGCACCTCGACCTCGTGGTCGAGTGTCTTGTGCAAGCGCTCGACCAGGTCGCTGACGGAAATGTCCTGCTTGACCCGGTAGCCGCGCCCGTAGAAGCCACGCTCGCGCCAACCCGAGAGGTTGAGCACCGTTTCGCGCAGCGTCTTGGACGGAATGGTGCCGGTGTGCACGGAGACGCCGCCGAGACGCCTGCCCCTATCGACCACCAGTACCGATTTGCCAAGCTTGGCCGACTGCACCGCGGCGCGGCGCCCAGAGGGGCCGCTGCCGATGACAAGCATGTCGTAGTCCATATTCCCCTTCCCCTCGGCGTCTTGTTGCGCCGCAGCAAGCTAACGCGATCCGCGCCATGAATTCAACCGCCGCAACCGCGCTCGCCACGGCTTGCCGAGCATGCATCACGAGCCTTCGACCTTGATTCCGCCATCGGCTTTCACCATTTCAGTGGCGAATGGCCGACACCTATGTCCGGCCTGTTACGAGGGCATGACATGAACACGCGCGTGCTTGACGGCGAGATCATCACCACGAGGTTCGAGGATACGCGCGCCTATCGCGGCGTGCGCACCAGGCGCGTCTTCGCCTTCATCCTCGACTATTTCATCGTTGCCGTGCTCACCATCCCCTTCGCGATACTGGTCGCTGTGCTCGGGCTTTTGACCTTCGGTCTCGGCTGGGCGCTGTTTTCCGTGCTGGTTCCAGCGGTTGCCATCCTCTACATCTGGAACACGCTGGGTAGCCGCGACCAGGCCACGACCGGCATGAAGATGATGGGCATCCGGCTCGACAAGCTCGACGGCACGCGCATCGACGGCCTGACCGCGGTGGTGCATTCGGTGCTGTTCTGGGCCGCCAACGTCATCCTGACGCCGCTGGTGCTGCTGGTCACGCTGTTTTCCGATCGCAAGCGCACGCTGCATGACCTGCTTCTCGGCACGGTCGTCACGCGCACCGACCTCTGACGGTGCCGGCGCGCCGTCGCCGCGCCGGTTGTGCTAGAATATGAACAGCCTGGGCCGGCCGCGGCCGCACAATCCTGTTGAATTTTTCGCCGGCCGGGCCAAAGGTAGGGCGATTCGCAGGAGTGTTTCCAAGGATCGATGACGCAGCATCCGACCCAGTCGCCGCAGTTCTTCCTGACCGCGCCGTCGCCGTGCCCCTATCTGGAGGGCCAGTTCGAGCGCAAGGTGTTCACGCACCTTGTCGGCGACAAGGCGCCCGAGATGAACGACCTGTTGACCCAGGGCGGCTTCCGGCGCTCGCAGAACATCGCCTACCGGCCTGCCTGCGAGTCCTGCCGGGCGTGCGTGTCGGTGCGCATCCTGGCGCAGGAATTCACCGCCAGCCGCAACATGCGCCGCGTCATCCAGCGCAATGCCGACCTGATCGGCGCAATGCATGACGCGCAGCCATCGACCGAGCAATATTCGCTGTTCCGCGCCTATCTCGACGCCCGCCACCGGCGCGGCGGCATGTCCGACATGACGGTGCTCGACTATGCGATGATGGTCGAGGACACGCATGTCGATACCAAGATCATCGAATACCGGCGCCGCGGCCCGGATACCTTCATCACCGGCAAGGGCCACGGAGAATTGATCGCGGTGGCGCTGACCGACAAGATGGCCGACGGGCTGTCGATGGTCTATTCCTACTTCAATCCCGATTTCGACGACCGCTCGCTCGGCACCTTCATGATCCTCGACCACATCGCCCGCGCCAAGGCGATGGGATTGCCCCACGTCTATCTCGGCTACTGGGTCAACGGCTCGCGCAAGATGAGCTATAAGATGCGCTTCATGCCGCAGGAGCATCTCGGCCCGAAAGGCTGGGAACGCTACGACCACGAAGCGGTCAGTCGCTGACCATTTTTTCCAAAGCCCAACCTTAAACTGTTTCAAGGGGCAGGAAGCTGGTGTTTCCGCCACTCGATGGACGAGTGTGCCATCAAGCCAGCCGTCTGCAAACCATTGCGAAACCTATCATGTCTTCCTACCATGACCACCAGAAAGGCCTGCTGATCACCGCCATCGGCGGGTTGACGCTGACCGTCGACATTCCGCTGATCCGGCTCGCCGACGGCAGCCCATGGACCATCATGATGCTGCGCACCGGCACCACGCTCGTCGCCGCGCTGGCGATCTGGGCCGTCTGGCGCGCGTTGCGCGGCAATGCGCCACAACTCATCCCGGGCTGGTCGGGACTTGCCGTGGCTCTGTGCTACGGGCTCACCGGCGTCACCTTCGTCACCGCCGTCTATCACACCTCGACCGCCGACCTCGTCTTTATCCTCGCCTTCAACACCGTGTTCGCGGCGCTGCTGTCATGGCTGTTCCTGCGCGAAAGGCCCCGGCTCGGGACGGTGATCGCGATGCTGGCGATGATCCTCGGCGTGCTGATCATCGTCGGCGGCTCGGTCGGCACCGGGCATCTGTTCGGAGATTTCATGGCGCTGTGCTCGGCGCTGTTCGTGGCGATCGCCATCACCATCTCGCGCGCCAGCGGCAAGGATATGGGCTTCACCGCGCTCGTCGGCGTCATCCTGCCGCTGGCGGTCGCCGTCTTCATGGTCTCGGGCGAAGGCTTTCACGTCAACCAGCCATGGTGGATCATCTTCAACGGCGCCGTGATCATGCCGATCTCGTTCTTCTGCCTCGCCAACGGACCGAAATACATCTCAGGGCCGGAGGTGGCGATGTTCTATGTGCTGGAGACGGTTCTGGCGCCGGTCTGGGTGTGGCTGATCTTTGCCGAGACGCCGACGCGCAACAGCCTGATCGGCGGCACGATCCTGATCGTGACGCTGGTCGCGCATTCGCTGTGGCAATTGCATGAGGGGCGCAAGCGCCGCGCCGCCCTTGCGGTCGGTTACCCGGCCTGAATTTTCCTGGCTTCGGGCGCCGCCTCGATCCGTGGCGGTCCGTTCTCGTCGGCACCGGCAGGCGCCTGTTCGTCCATCATCTCGACCTCGCGCAGCCATTCGCGCCAGATGGCGACGAGCAGCGCCATCAGCACCGGGCCGATGAAGAGGCCAAGGAAGCCCATTGTCTTGACGCCGCCGATCAGGCCGAAAAAGGTCGGCAGGAACGGCAGCTTGATCGGCCCGCCGACCAGCTTCGGACGCAACGTCTTGTCGACGATGAAGAGCTCGACCGCGCCCCAGATGAACAGCGCCATGCCGGCAAACAACTTGCCGCTGGCGGCGAGATAGATCGACACCAGCGTGAAGGAGAGCGGCGCGCCGCCCGGGATCAGCGCCATGATGCCGGTGAGCGCGCCAAGCGTCACCGGCGACGGCACGCCGGCCAGCCAGTAGGCGACGCCCAGCACGAGGCCTTCGCCGATGGCGATGACGGTCATGCCGGTGACGGTCGATGAGATGGTGGCCGGCACGACGCGCGAGATCCGCTCCCAACGCGTCGGCAGGATCCGCTCGCCGAGACGATCGACCTGTGCCGCGAAAGCTTCGCCGTCGCGATAGGCGAAGAACAGCGCGATCAGCATGAAGAGCAGCGTGAGCAGCAGGCCGAAGGCGCTGCCGCCGGCGGCCAGCGCGCCGCGGTAGATGGTGCCGATGTTGGAGCCGCTCACCATCTGGATCAATTCGCCGATGCCGCCGGGATGGCCGAGATTGGTTGTCCACTGCTGGTTCAGCCACTCGCCGATCACCGGCATGGTGGCGATCCATTGCGGCGTGGCGGAACCGTGGCGGTTGGTCTCGATCGCCCACACCACCCATTCGCGGAGCTCGTTGATGGCATAGGTCCCGGCAAGGGCGATCGGCACCACCAGGAAGGTCAGGATGAACAGGATGGCCAGCGTCGCGCCGATGGTGCGGTTGCCGCCGACGGCGACGAGCAGCCTGCGGTAGAGCGGCCAGCTGGCAAAGGCGATGACGAGCGCCGCCAGCACCGGGAACAGGAAGCCGTGGAAGAAATAGACACCGGCGGCGACGATCAGCACCAGAAGCCAGCGCGCCGCCGAAAGCGGCGGGATGACGGCTGCCCTGAGCGGCGTCGACAGACCGAACAGACGCTGCCCCGGCTTCTGGATTTCAGCCCGCTTCAACCCGGCGTTTCTCCCCTGCCCGGCAATTCGATGGATGCTTATGCACCATCATAGTGCAGCAATCGTGACGATAGTCCAAATGAATGGTTTCACCCCCTTGAGGGGGAGATGGCCGGCGGGCCAGAGGGGGTCGCCGCGCATGGAGCGCCAACTTTCTCCGCTGGCGAAGGGGGTAGAGCCAGGACGAACCGACCCCCTCTGTCGCCTTCGGCGACATCCTCCCCTCGAGGGACCCTCGAGGGGGGGAGATTTGGCGCTACCCGAACTTCCCCGTCCTCGGGAAACCCTTCGGCACCATGCGGCCGGCGGCGGCGCGGGCGCCGATCCATTCGGCCAGTTCCTCGCGCGACTTGGTGAAGGTGCGGTCGGCAGAGTCCTGCCAGGTGAGCCCCGTTTCCAGCGTGAAGGTCTTCAGGTCCAGCACGCCGCCGTCCTTGTATTTTTGCAGGCGCACGCCCTTGCCGCGCGCCATCTCCGGGATCTCGGCGAGCGGGAAGACCAGCATCTTGCGGTTCTCGCCGACGATGGCGAGATGGTCGCCGGCGATCGGAATGCAGCGCTTGGCCTCGTCCGGCGCCTTGACGTTCATCACCTGCTTGCCCTTGCGGGTGTTGGCGACGACCTCGTCCTCGGAAACGACGAAACCGTTGGCGTCATAGGAGACGAGCAGCAGCTTGCGCTTCGGATCGTGGACGAAGGCGGTGACGATGTCCTGGTCGTTCTCCATGTCGACGATGATGCGGATCGGCTCGCCGTGGCCGCGCCCGCCCGGCAAACGGTCGGCGCCGATGGTGTAGAACTTGCCGCCCGTGGTGAAGACCAGGATCTTGTCGGTGGTCTGGGCATGGAAGGCGAGCTTCAGGCTGTCGCCCTCCTTGAAGGCAAGCTGCGAATGATCGGTCAGATGACCCTTCATGGCGCGCAGCCAGCCTTTTTCGGACACCACGACAGTGACCGGCTCGCGCTCGATCATGGCATGGGCGATGTCGGTCAGGTCATGCTCGGGCGCGTCGGCGAACTGGGTGCGGCGCTTGCCGAGCTCGGTCTCTGGGCCGAACTGATCGCGGACCTTGGTGACTTCCCACTTGATCGTCGCCCATTGCTTGACGTCCGACGCCAGCAGGGCCTCGATCTGCTTCTTCTCCTCGGTGAGGCCGTCATATTCCTTGCGGATCTCGATCTCTTCGAGCTTGCGCAGGGCGCGCAGCCGCATGTTGAGGATGGCTTCGGCCTGGTTGTCGGTGAGCGACCAGCGGGCCATCATCACCTGCTTGGGCTCATCCTCCTCGCGGATGATCCTGATGACCTCGTCGATGTTGAGATAGGCGATCAGGTAGCCGGCGAGGATTTCCAGCCGCTTCTCGATCTCGCCCAGCCGATATCTCGAGCGGCGGATCAGCACGTCGCGGCGGTGGTCGAGCCACTCCTTCAGCACGCCCTTCAGCGACAGGACGTTCGGCACCTTGCCGCGCGACAGAACATTCATGTTGAGCGGGAAGCGGCTCTCGAGCTCGGTGAGCTTGAACAGCGATTCCATCAGGATGCCGGGGTCGACCGTGCGGCTTTTCGGCACCAGCACGATGCGGATGTCCTCGGCGCTCTCGTCGCGGATGTCTTCGAGCAGCGGCAGCTTGCGCGCCATCAGGAGCTCGGCGATCTTCTCGATCAGCCTGGCCTTCTGCACGCCATAGGGGATCTCGGTGACGACGATGCTCCAGGTGCCCCTGCCTTGGTCCTCCTGGCTCCATTTGGAGCGCATGCGGAAACCGCCGCGGCCCGTCTCATAGGCTTCGAGGATCGATGCGCGGCTGTCGACGATGATGCCGCCGGTCGGGAAATCCGGACCCTGGACGAAATCCATCAGCTTGGCCACCGGCGCGTCCGGATGCTCGATCAGGTGCAGCGCGGCCTCGCAAAGCTCGGCGGCGTTGTGCGGCGGGATCGAGGTTGCCATGCCGACCGCGATACCGGACGAGCCGTTGGCAAGCAGGTTCGGGAAGGCGCCGGGCAGAACGACCGGCTCCTCGTCCTCTTCGTTATAGGTTGGCCGGTAGTCGACTGCGTCCTCGGTGATGCCGGCAAGCAGCTCGGTCGCCACTTCCGTCATGCGCGCTTCGGTGTAGCGCATGGCGGCGGCGTTATCGCCGTCGATGTTGCCGAAATTGCCCTGCCCGTCGACCAGCGGGTAGCGCATCGAGAATTCCTGCGCGAGGCGCACCAGCGCATCGTAGATCGACTGGTCGCCATGCGGGTGGAACTTACCCATCACCTCGCCGACGATGCGGGCGCATTTGGCAAAGCCCTGGTCGGGGTTGAGCCGCAAAAGCCGCATGGCGTGCATGATGCGGCGATGGACCGGCTTCAGTCCGTCGCGCACATCCGGCAGCGCCCGATGCATGATGGTCGACAGCGCATAGGCGAGGTAACGCTTCTCAAGCGCTTCCTTCAGGTCGACCGGTTCGATGTTGTCGCCGCCGTCATTGTCTTCAGGCGGCAAATGCCTTTTTCCCATGGATTTGGACTAGCCGAGCGGGTGATTCGCGGCAAGCGCCGGGTTGGAAGTCGGCGGATTCGTCGCGCAATGTGGTCCGCAAAGCCGCACCCGGTGATGTGAAGGATTTCACGGAAGCGGCAGGGCGAACATTCCAGTTTGCCGCCCATCTGCAACAGGCATCGGCTGCAAGCGGGGATGCCGGCCAACATCAATCTGTTACATGCGCCCTCTATCCGGGCATGCAATGCGATCTGGGCATGCAAACGGGCGCAGGAGAGCCGCGGTCTTCATGACAAATTCACCGCACCGTGCAAAGCGTGCCGGCCCGCATTTGCTTTTCGTCGCCGTTTTCGACAAATGGGCCGGAGATCGCCTTTTTCCCGTCCCGTTCGTCACGGAATGGTGACGGTGCAGGAATTCAAAACACTTTTCAGGACAGGGAACTCGCCATGACAATTCAACGCTCATTAATGCTCAAGAAACTGGCTTTTTCAACCTTTCTGCTGACCCTGCCGCTCAACGCCGCGTTTGCCGCCGATCCGGCCGTGGCCGAGCGCGTCAAGGCAACGCTTGCCGCCCAGGGCGTCGACATTTCCTGGACCGGGGCCTCGGGTGACGATTCGAACGTCGTCTTGCAGGGCGTGTCCATCAAGCCGGCTGCCGAGAAGGAAGCGCTGCCGATCGGCGACGTGAAGCTGGAGGGCGTCACCGAGGCCAATGGCGGCTTCGAGATCGCGACCGTCTCGACCTCCGCCCTGGAGCACTCCAAGGACGGCGTGACGCTCAATCTCAGCCCCTTCGTCATCCACGACATGAAGGTGCCGGCCGAAGGCAGCACCGATCCGCTCGGCTCACTGATGATGTACAAGTCGGCCGAGCTCTCCAACATGACGGTCAAGGTCGGCGACAAGACCGCCTTCTCGATGGACGGGCTCGCCGTCCAGATCACCCCGCCGGCCGACGGCAAGGCGATGGATTTCACCGCCAATACCGAAAAGTTCAATGCCGATCTGACGCTGGTCGACGACCCGAAGTCGAAGGAAGCGATCGAGGCGCTCGGCTACCAGAACATCTCCGGCACCGTCTCGATGGCGGGCACCTGGCAGCCTAGCGACGGCAAGATGGAGCTGTCGAAATACGACATATCGGTCGACAAAGCCGGCACGCTCGGCATGACCTTCAACCTCGGCGGCTATACGGTCGACTTCATCAAGTCGATGCAGGCCATGCAGAAGCAGCTCGCCTCGCAGCCGGAGGGCGCCGACAATTCAGCGCAAGGCATGGCCATGCTCGGCCTCTTGCAGCAGCTGTCCTTCAACGGCGCCTCGGTTCGCTTCGACGACGATTCGCTGACCGGCAAGGTGCTCGACTATGTCGGCAAGCAGCAGGGCATGTCCGGCAAGGATGTCGCCAACCAGGCCAAGGCGATCGTGCCGTTCGGCATGGCGCAGCTTAACAACCCCGAACTGACGGCCGAAGTCTCGGCGGCGGTCAACAAGTTCCTCGACGACCCGAAGAGCCTCGAAATCTCGGCCGAGCCACCGTCATCGGTGCCGTTCGCCCTGATCATGGCCGGCGCCATGTCGAACCCGCTCGACCTGCCCAAGACGCTGGGTGTCAAGGTCAAGGCGAACGAGGACTGATCGAGCGCAACGCTCAGGCAAAGAAGCCCGACAGCGATGCCGGGCTTCTTTTGTTCAAGACCGATTCATTTAGCAGAAGCAACCGCTTCGGCGCTGTTCCTAACCTTCCTTCTTCGCCACCGCGACGCGCAGCGACAGCTCGCGTAGCTGCTGCGGGGTGGCTTCCGAAGGCGCGTTCATCAACAGGTCGTAGGCCTGCTGGTTCATCGGGAACATGGTGACCTCGCGCAGGTTCTTGGCGCCGACCAGAAGCATGACGATGCGGTCGATGCCCGCCGCCATGCCGCCATGCGGCGGCGCGCCATACTGGAAAGCGCGGTAGAGGCCGCCGAAGCGCTCCTCGACCGTAGCGCGATCGAAGCCAACCATCTCGAAGGCTTTGACCATGGTTTCCGGCAGGTGGTTGCGGATGCCGCCGGAGGCGATCTCGAAACCGTTGCAGACCATGTCGTACTGGAACGCCTTGATGCCGAGCGGCTCCTGGCCGCCGAGCGCATCGATGCCACCCTGCGGCATCGAGAACGGGTTGTGGGCGAAGTCGATTTTCTTCTCGTCCTCGTTCCATTCGAAGAATGGGAAGTCGACGATCCAGCAAAGCTCGAAGCGATCGCGGTCGACGAGGTTCAATTCCTCGCCGGCGCGGGTGCGCGCGGCACCCGCGAAGGCGACGAACTTCTTCGGGTCGCCGGCGACGAAGAAGGCGGCGTCGCCATCGGCGAGGCCGAGTTGCTGGCGGATAGCCTCAGTGCGTTCCTCTCCGATGTTCTTGGCGATCGGGCCGGCGCCCTCGAGCTTGTCGCCCTCCTTGCGCCAGAAGATGTAGCCGAGGCCCGGCTGGCCTTCGCTTTGCGCCCAGGAGTTCATGCGGTCGCAGAAGGCGCGGCTGCCGCCGGTCTTGGCCGGGATCGCCCAGACCTCGGCTTTCGAGTCGTTGGCCAGGATGTTGGCGAAGACCTTGAAGCCTGAATCGCGGAAGTGATCGGAGACCGCCTGCATCTCGATCGGGTTGCGCAGGTCCGGCTTGTCGGTGCCGTAGGTGCGCATCGCTTCGTCATAGGGGATGCGGCGGAATTTCTGGTTCACCGGCTTGCCGTCGGCGAAGGTTTCGAAGACGCCGCGAAGCACCGGCTCCATGGTCGAGAGCACGTCGTCCTGCTCGACGAAGCTCATCTCGAGGTCGAGCTGGTAGAATTCGCCGGGCAAACGGTCGGCGCGCGGATCCTCGTCGCGGAAGCAGGGCGCGATCTGGAAATAGCGGTCGAAGCCGGAGACCATGATCAGCTGCTTGTACTGCTGCGGCGCCTGCGGCAGCGCGTAGAAGGTGCCGGGATGGATGCGCGAGGGCACCAGGAAGTCGCGCGCGCCCTCCGGCGAGGAGGCCGTCAGGATCGGCGTCGAGAATTCGGTGAAGCCCACCTCGCCCATGCGCCTGCGCATCTCGGCGATGATCCTGGTGCGCGCCACGATGTTCTTGTGCAGCGTTTCGCGGCGCAGGTCGAGGAAGCGGTATTTCAGGCGGATGTCTTCCGGATAGTCCGGCTCGCCGAACACCGGCAGCGGCAGTTCCTTGGCCGCCGACAGCACCTCGATCTCACGTGCGAAAATCTCGATCTCGCCGGTCGGCAGATTGATGTTGACGGTCTCCGGCAGGCGCGCCTTGACCTCGCCGTCGACGCGGATCACCCATTCGCCGCGCAGGGCCTCGGCGGTCTTGAAGGCCGGTGAATCCGGATCGGCGACGATCTGGGTCAGGCCGTAATGGTCGCGCAGATCTATGAAGAGCAGCCCGCCATGGTCGCGCACGCGATGCACCCAGCCCGACAGGCGGACGGAATTGCCGACGTCGCTCTTTCTCAACTGGGCACAGGTATGGCTGCGGTAACGATGCATTGTCATTGGTGAAGTCCGGAATTGCGGGCGAAAGCCCGGCCCTGAAAATTGGCGCGAAAAGCGCATGAGAGGCCGGCTTTGTCAAGGTAACCGGTCACACAGGGCAAGCAGTCACACAGGCGCGCGCGGCTTCGGCCCTTCAACAGAAGTGGACTTCAGCGCCCTGTCGCTGGAAATCGGCAAGCACGGCGGCGGGCGCGGACCTTTCGACCACCAGATGCCTGATCGCGTCGGGCGCTGCGACACGGAAGGGAGCCGCGGTGGCAAGCTTGTCGTTGGTGGCGGCGATGACGATGCCGGCGCTGTTCCTCGCCATGGCCCGCTTCACCTCGGCTTCGGCCGAATCGAAAGCCGTGACGCCGCGCGAGGCATCGAGGCCGCAGGAGCCGAGGAAGAACAGATCGGCGCCGAGCTGCGCCACGGCGGCCAGCGTGTCGCCGCCGACGCAGGTGCCGAGGTCGCGGACATACCGGCCGCCGAGCATGATCAGCTCGACCAGGGGCAGATCGGCGAGAGCCGATGCGACGCCGAGCGAGTTGGTGGCCACCGTCAGCTCGATATCGCGCGGGATTGCCCTGGCGATCGCCTCATTGGTGGTGCCGCCGTCGATGAACAGGGTCTGCCCCGAGGTGAGCACGCCGACCGCCACTTTCGCCAGGCGCAGCTTTTCCTCGACCGCATGGCTGCCGCGCTGGCTGATCGTTGCCGCCGCAAAAGGCGCCGACGCGACCGCGCCGCCATAGACACGGCGCAACTGCCCGGCTTTCGCCAGCTCGCGCAGATCGCGGCGAACCGTATCTTCCGAGACCCCAAAGCGGCTGGCGAGCTCGCCGGCCAGCACCCTTCCCTCCGCCGCCAACCGGTCGCGAATGAATTGGTGTCGTTCCTCGGTGAGCATGCACGATCCTATTTCTTTGTGCACATTCTTGCATGTTCTGCATGTTTATGCAAGAAATAGCGTGATGGACTGGCGATGCCGTCCCACCCCTCCCATCGGAAGTGCCGTAATGACCCTTGGCTTGAAACTCGCCCTCAGCACCGCGTCTATGCCGGTTTCGCGATCTACTCTTTCGCCATGGGCAACATTTTCCCGCGCCTGCCGGATATCAAGCGCGCCATGGAAATCGAGGACGGCACGCTGGGGCTCAGCCTGATCGGTACGCCGATCGGCACCTTGACCGCGCTGACGCTGGCGACCCCTGTCCTGGAGCGTGTCGGCTTTCGCCGGGCGCTGCTTTGGCTGGTGCCGCTGATCGCGCTCGTCTATTCCGTCGCCGTGCACGCGCCGGGACCGGTCGCGCTGTTCCTGATGCTGCTGCCGGTCGGCCTGATGATCGGCAGCGTCGAGATCATCCTGAATGTCGAGGCCGACAGGACGGAGTTCCTGCTCAAGCGCCGCATCATGAACCGGGCGCATTCCTTCTGGAGCGCGGGCTTCTTCGGTGCCGGGCTGTTCGGCGGCGCGATGGCGCATTTGGGTCTTTCGCCGCAACTCCATCTGGCGCTGGTGGTGCCGATGGTGGCGGTTTCGATGGCGTTGTTCCTCGGCGGCTTCGACCCGGCGCCGGCCCGCCACGCCGGGACCGACCAAAAGGCGCCGATGTTCGCGCGGCCGACGCTGCCGATCCTCGTCCTCGTGGCGGTGACGCTTTCGGCGATGCTCTTGGAAGGCGCCAGCATCGACTGGTCGGCGATCTATATGCGCACCGTGTTCGAGTCCGGCCCCTTCGTCGCCGGCTTCACGGTGGCGCTGTTTGCCTTCTCGCAGGCAACCACGCGCTTCTTCGCCGACTCCTTCGTCGACCGCCACTCGCCAAGCGGGGTGGCGCGCGTGCTGCTGGCAGCGATGGCGGCGGGTGTGCTCATCGTCTTCTTCTCGCCCCTGCCGTTCGTCTCGATGCTGGGTTTTGCCCTGTTGGGCATCGGCAGCAGCGCCCTTTTCCCGCTGGCGATCTCCGCCGCAGCGCAACGGACGGACCGGCCCGCGGCGATCAATGTCGCGGCGCTTTCGCAGATCTCCTTCATCGCCTTCCTGCTCGGTCCGCCGCTGCTTGGCTTCGTGTCGGACCATTGGGGCATCCGCTCGGCCTACGGGATCGGCATCCCGTTCGTCGCGCTCAGCCTGCTGACCGCGGGCTCACTTGGCCGGCGGCCGGCCGCAGAGGCCATCAACGCGATTCCAGGCGAGGCGCCGTCTACGGTCGTGCAGGAGATGGAAATACGAGCCGGCAAAGCTTAGGGGCTCCTGCCCGATTGATAGCCCCATGTCCCTCGGCCGGATGCAGGAACGTGGCCCGTCTTCATGTAAGCATTTGCCACTGGCATTGGCGGGTTCGATGGTCCAAGAAGGATCACTGAAACGTGATTGCCTTCCCTGAATGTCTTCCATTCGTCCGCTGATCCCGCTCCTCATTGCCGCAGGCATCCTGCTTGGCGGTAATGGGCTGCAAAGCACGCTGATCGCGCTGCGTGGCGCGCAGGAGGGCTTTTCCGCCACGGTGATCGGCCTGATGGGCACGTTCTACTTTGCCGGCTTCCTGCTCGGCTGCCTGGCGATCACCCGCATCCTCAAGGCCGTCGGCCATGTCAGGACCTTTTCGGCGCTTGCCGCCATTGCCTCGGTCGGCACGCTGCTTCTGGTGCTGGTCATCGATCCGGTGATGTGGTGTGCGATACGCTTTGCCGGCGGCTTCTGCTTCGCCGGCCTGTTCACCGTGATGGAAGCCTGGCTGAACTCCGGCGTCACCAACAAGGACCGGGCCCGGGTGCTCGCAATCTACCGCATGGTCGACATCGGCTCGGTCACTGGCGCGCAATTCCTGATCCCGGTCTTTGGCGCAGGCGGCTTCGCTATTTTCGCCGTCATGTCGATGATGATCACCTTCTCGCTTGTGCCGGTCTCGCTCGGCGACCGCTCCAACCCGGCGCCGCCCGAAGAGGTCAAGCTCGACCTGCCGCGTGTCTGGCGGATCTCGCCGCTTGGCTCGATCGGCTGCATAGCCGTCGGCGTCACCAATAGCGCCTTCCGCACGCTGTCGCCGGTCTATGCCGAGGAGATCGGCATGTCGGTGGCCGATGTCGTTACCTTCGTCAGCGTCGGCATCTTCGGCGGGGCGCTGATCCAGTATCCGCTGGGCTACCTTTCCGACCGCTGGGACCGGCGCTCGGTGCTGCTGACCACAACCTGTTGCGCCATGGTCGCAGCGCTGACGCTTGCTTTCGTGGCGCACGGCGATCCGTTCCTCAACTTCGTCATCGTCTTCATCTTCGGCTGCTTCGCCATGCCGCTCTACTCGCTGTCGGCTGCACACTCCAATGACCGTGCCGACAAGGGCGAGTTCGTGCTGATCAACGCGGCGCTGATGCTGTTCTATTCCTTCGGCGCCATTGGCGGCCCGTTCGCGGCATCGGCGGTGATGCAGTATTTCGGACCGGGCGCCCTGTTTGTATTCAGCGCCACCGTCTACGCCATTCTCATTGTCGTGATCCTCTACCGGATGCAGGTGCGATCGGGTGTTCCGGCAGGCAAACGCAGCCGCTTCACGGCACTTTTGCGCACCTCGACACTATTCGCGCGGCTCGCGCGGAGAAGCGGCGATTCGGACACGGCCGACGAATGATGACGTGGCGCCGGCTTGACGAAAGCGCGCGCGACTGAAATTGAAAGAGGCCTAAAAAATGATGTCAAAAGCGATTTGATGCACGTCATCACCACCCAGAAAGAACTCGAGAGCGCCATCGCGGCGTTCGAAAAGTCGGAATTTGTCACCGTCGACACCGAATTCATCCGCGAAACGACCTTCTGGCCGATCCTCTGCCTGATCCAGATGGCCGCGCCCGGGGTGACGGCGCTGATCGATCCGCTGTCGCCTGACATCGATCTCAAACCGTTTTTCCGGCTGATGGCCAATGAAGCGGTGGTCAAGGTTTTTCACGCCGCTCGCCAGGACATCGAAATCATCGTCCATCTGGGCGACCTGGTGCCGCATCCTGTATTCGACACGCAGGTGGCGGCCATGGTCTGCGGCTTCGGCGACAGCGTCTCTTACGACCAGCTGGTGCAGCGCATCACCGGCGCCCGGCTCGACAAATCCTCGCGTTTCACCGACTGGCGGCACCGGCCGCTCTCCGACAAGCAGCTCGAATACGCGCTCGCCGACGTCACCCATCTGATCAAGGTCTACCAACATCTCAGCGCCGAGCTGAAGCGGGAGGACCGCGCCCATTGGCTGAACGAGGAGATGGATGTTCTCACCTCGCGCGGCACCTACGATCCGCATCCGGAGGACGCCTGGAAGCGGCTGAAGATGCGGCTGCGCAAGCCGCAGGAGCTGGCGATCGTGCAGGCGGTGGCCGCCTGGCGCGAGCGCGAGGCGCGCGAACGCGACGTGCCGCGCGGCCGCGTGCTTAAGGACGACGCGATCTACGAGATCGCGCAACAGGCGCCGCGCGATGCGACAGCCCTCGGCCGGCTGCGCACGACGCCGAAGGGCTGGGAACGATCCGCGACCGCGACAGCACTGCTCGGCGCGGTCAATACGGCGCTTGCCATGCCGAAGGAAGCGATGCCGAAACTGCCGAAGACATTCCAGCCGCCGGAGGGCTCGAGCGCGGCGGCGGAACTGCTCAAGGTGCTGCTCCGGATCGTCGCCGAAAAGGAAGGCGTCGCCTCCAAGGTGCTCGCCTCCAGCGACGACATCGACCGCATCGCCGCCGAGGGCGACGCCGCCGACGTTCCAGCGCTGCAGGGCTGGCGGCGTGCCGTGTTCGGCGACCAGGCGCTGAGACTGGTACGTGGCGAGATCGGCATCAAGTTCGACAAGCGCAGGATCGCGGTGTTCGATCTTTAGCACCCCTCCTTCTCCCACAAGGGGAGAAGGAAAGGGCCTCACACCGCGCCAAGCAGGTGCAGTGCGAACCAGATCCAGGCGATAAGAAGTACGCCCGCGCCGACGAAGAAGGCGCGGCTGCGGTACAGCAGGTAGTTTCTGCTGAGATGCACCCAGGCGTGGACATAGCGCGTGACGACGAAGAGCCACATCAGCGCGAGCGTCAGGTAGTTGACGCCATTGGTGACGAAGAGCGCCAGGCACAGCACATGAAAGAGAACCGGCAGCTCGAACTGGTTGATCAGATTGTTGGCGACGGTGACGCTCGACGCCGGCTCGGTCGAGCGGACCTTGTACTGGCTGATCTTGGCCTCGCCGGACTTCACGGCGAAGTAGCGACGTTTAAACATCACCAGATAGACGACGTAGACCAGAAGCACATGCGCCAGCATGGGCCAGAAGATGGCGGTCTGATTCATCCCCTGCCCGCTCAGCGCCGTCGTACCGCCAGCGCGAATACCGCGACGACCGCGACGGGAACGGCCAGAAGCGCGAACTTGGTCACGGTCAGCGACGAGGCGAAGGACAGTGAATCGGGATTGGCCAACTGGAAATCGGACAGCAGCCGCGCGATTGCGAAGTTCTGCGCGTAATCGGCGAGTGTGTAAGGCAAGACCAGCACCAACGCCGACAGCGCCTGCAACTGCGCCGGCAAGGCGCGGAAGTTCCTCAGCCGACGGCCAAAGGCCAGGATCAAGCTAAGCAAGGTGAGCGACAGCAGCGCCGGGAACAAAAGATCAAAAGTCAGATAGTGCCAGACGATGATGATCTCGCCGCCGCGCCGGCCGAGCGCTGTCAGCCATGCCATGCCCTGATCGGGCGTGAAGCCCGTGACGCGCATGTCGAGCGAGGGGAGCCCGCTGCTCAGGCGGCGAAAATAGAAAAACTCCAGCGCCGTCATTGCAATGAAGACCGTCGCGGACGCGATGGAGAGCGCCGCCGCGTGACGCGACAGGCGCAGCACCGCCACGGTCAAGCCACGCCACAAGCTTAGACGGTCCGGCTGTTCGCCAGCCTGATCAAAGTCCGCCCGGATAGTTCGGGCTCTCGCGGGTGATCGTGACGTCATGGGCGTGGCTTTCACGAAGTCCGGCGTTCGATATGCGCACAAAGGTGGCGCGCTCGCGGAACTCGGCAAGATCGCGCCCACCGACATAACCCATAGCGGCTTTCAGGCCGCCTGCAAGCTGGTGCAGCACGCCAGCCACAGGTCCTTTATAGGGAACCTGCCCTTCAATGCCCTCCGGGACCAGTTTCAGGGTGTCGCGCACCTCGGCCTGGAAGTAGCGATCGGCCGAGCCGCGCGCCATGGCGCCGACCGAGCCCATGCCGCGATAGGCCTTGAAGGAACGGCCCTGATGCAGATAGACCTCGCCCGGGCTCTCGTCGGTTCCGGCAAGCAGCGAGCCGATCATGGCGGCACTGGCGCCCGCGGCGAGCGCCTTGGCGAGGTCGCCCGAATATTTGATGCCGCCATCGGCAATCACCGTCACGCCCGCCTTGTCGGCCGTCTCCACCGCCGACATGATCGCCGAGAGCTGCGGCACGCCGACGCCGGCCACGATGCGCGTGGTGCAAATGGAGCCCGGGCCGATGCCGACCTTGACGGCGTCGGCGCCGGCATCGATCAGCGCCCGCGTGCCTTCTGCAGTGGCGACATTGCCGGCCAGGATGCGCACGGAATTGGAAAGCTTCTTTGCCCGCGTCACGGCATCCAGAACGCGCTGCGAATGGCCGTGCGCGGTGTCGATGACCAAAAGATCGACGCCGGCGTCGATCAGGCGTTCGGCGCGCTCGAAGCCGTCGTCACCGACGCTGGTGGCCGCGGCGGCGCGCAAGCGCCCCTGCGCGTCCTTGGTGGCATGAGGGTTGAGCTGCGACTTCTCGATGTCCTTGACGGTGATCAGGCCGACGCAATTGCCCTTCCGGTCGACCACGACCAGCTTCTCGATGCGGTGCTTGTGCAGGAGGCGCTTGGCCTCGTCCTGGTCGACATTTTCTTTGACCGTGATCAGGTTCTCACGGGTCATCAATTCGTAAACCTTCTGCGACGGATCGGAAGCGAAACGCACGTCGCGGTTGGTGAGGATGCCGACCAGCCGGCCCACCGTGTGGCCGCCGGTGCCGCCGTTTTCCACCACCGGAATGCCGGAAATGCCATGCGCGCGCATCAGCGCCAGCGCGTCGGCGAGCGTCGCGTCAGGGCCTATGGTGACGGGATTCACCACCATGCCGGATTCGAACTTCTTCACCTGCCTGACCTGCTCGGCCTGCTCGGCCGGCGAGAAATTGCGGTGGATGACGCCGATGCCGCCGGCCTGCGCCATGGCGATCGCGAGCCTCGCCTCGGTGACGGTGTCCATGGCGGCCGACAGGATCGGCACGTTGAGATCGATGTCGCCGGCGATGCGGGTGCGGATGTCGGTCTGGCCGGGCATGACCTCGGAATGGCCGGGCTGCAACAGCACGTCGTCGAAGGTCAGCGCCAGCGCGCCGGTGGACGTCTCGATGATTTTGCCATGGCCAGTCCTTTTGAATGCGGAAAAGGCGCTGGACCGAAATGGCCAGCGCCGACTCTCATCTTCCCTTTCAGGATTGGCGCTGGCTGGTAACACGTCCTGCCGCGGTTGAAAAGCCGATCGTTGCGAGACGCTTCAGGTTCCTATTCCGCACCCAGAAGAGCATCCAGCAAAGCGTGCCGCGGCGATGCAAAAGGATTGACGACGGTTACACCGCCCCACGTGAAGCCCTCCTGCAGATCTTCCGACAGGAGTAGCCGGCAACCCGTTTGCGAAGCAGTGGAAAGAATGACGGCATCCCAGATGCCGAAACGATGGTCCGCCGCAACATCGACAGCCATCATCATCACTTCCGACGTCGTCCCGGCAACCGGGAACGCGTCGCTCCAGCTAAGCAGCTTATCCCGAGCTTCCTGGGGGGACCTTCCGGCCTTGCGGACGAGAACATTGAACAGTTCGCCCAGCACCTGGACCGGAATAACTGCGGCCTCTCGTGGAATACTGTGTAGCAGTTCGAGAACGACGTCGCGTTTCTCCGCGTTGTTAACGCCCTCAGCATAGGCCAGGACATTGGTGTCGATCGCGACCTTCACCGATCGTCCTCATAAAGTTCATCACGGGTCCAGCGTCCGGCATTGAGGATCGGCTGCCGTTCGAGGCGTGACAGCAATGCCGCGTGCGAGCGGGAGGCAACGCCTTCGTGCTTCTCCGCAGACACGATCCGGGCCACAGGGCGCCCGTGGCTGGTCACGACGTAGCTGTGGCCGTCGCGCACCTCACGTAAGATATGAGAGAATCTGCGATTGGCATCGGCTGCCGAAACGGTTTCGTCCATGGCTGCACCTGATCTGTAGTAGTTATTTTCACTACAATAGTGGCAGGATCCGCATTTGGCAAGCCATGACAGTCCACCACCATGGTTGCGGTCGCACAAAAGTGACAGCAAATTAATGCGACATCCGGGCCAATGCGTGATAACCGCCCGGGCGTGCCGGCTCGCCCCCAGCCAGGCCTAGAATCGCGAAGTCAAATCAGGGCGCTTCCCCTTGAACCGCATCATCCCGCTCATCCTGGCGGTCGCTCTTTTCATGGAGAACATGGATTCGACCGTGATCGCTACCTCGCTGCCGGCGATCGCCATCGATATCCACACCAGCCCGATCGCGCTGAAGCTGGCCCTGACGGCCTATCTGGTGTCGCTGGCGATCTTCATTCCGATCAGCGGCTGGATGGCGGACCGGTTCGGGGCCAAGAACGTGTTCCGCGCCGCGATCGCCGTCTTCATCGCCGGCTCGATCGCCTGCGCCTTCTCCAACTCGCTGCCGGCCTTCGTGGTGTCGCGCTTCCTGCAAGGCATGGGCGGCGCCATGATGACGCCGGTCGGCCGCCTGGTGCTGGTGCGCGCCACGCCGAAGAGCGAGCTGGTCGCTGCCATGTCCTGGCTGACGGTGCCGGCGCTGGTCGGGCCGCTGGTCGGCCCGCCGATCGGCGGCTTCATCACCACCTATTTCACTTGGCACTGGATTTTTCTCATCAACGTGCCGATCGGGCTCGCCGGCATCTGGCTCGCCACCCGTTATTTGCCGGAAACCGAGCCCACAGAGACGCCGCCGCTGGATTTCCCCGGCTTCGTGCTCAGCGGTCTCGCCGCCTCCGGCATTGTCTTCGGCCTCTCGGTGGTCAGCCTGCCCGCTTTGCCGCCGATCGCCGGCTTCATCACGGTTGCCGTCGGCCTGGTTTCGGGCACGCTTTACCTCCTGCACGCGCGGCGCGCCAAGAACCCGCTGCTCGCGCTGACACTGTTCCGCAACCAGGTGTTCCGCTCCTCCGTGCTCGGCGGCTCGCTGTTCCGCATCGGCATCGGCGCGGTGCCTTTCCTGTTGCCGCTGATGTTCCAGATCGGCTTCGGCCTGACGCCGTTCCAGTCCGGCATGATCACCTTCGTCTCGGCGATCGGCGCCATGGGCATGAAGTTCGTCACCGCGCTGCTGTTCCGGCTCGCCGGCTTCCGCCGGGTGCTGATCTGGGGCGCGCTCATCGCCGCCAGCTCGATCGCGATCTACGGCCTGTTCACGCCCGAAACACCCTATGCGCTGATGCTCGCGATACTGCTGGTCGGCGGCTTCATCCGCTCGATGTTCTTCACCGGCGTCAATGCGCTCTCCTATGCCGAAGTCTCGACCGCCGACACCAGCAAGGCGACGCCGATCGTTGCCGTGTTCCAGCAGCTGTCGATAGCGCTCGGCGTGGCGCTGGCCGGCGGCATCCTGGAAGTGTCGACCTCGATCCATGGCGGGCCGCTGACGCTGAGCGACTTCCACATCGCCTTCTTCATCGTCGCGGCGGTGTCGGCGATCGCATCGGTGACCTTCATGCAGCTGGCGCCCGATGCCGGCAACGCGGTTTCGGGCCACGGAAGATTGACGACGCCGAAGACGCTGGAGACGGTGGGGACTGCGGGGAAGTAGCTCACGGTACCGCCCCTGCGTGACTTCGTCATTCTAGGGCGGAGCGCAGCGAAGCGAAGCGTAGACCCTAGAATCCATGCCGTGATGTTTCCATGCCGCTGCAGTGCAGAACTCGGAGCAGCTCTGGCGAATATCGGATACGAATTCTGGACCGTGGTATTCCTTGGCCAAGGTAACGGAATGGATTCTAGGGTCTGCGCGCGTCGCTTCGCTCCTTGCTCCGCCCTAGAATGACGAAGTGCCAGGACCCTTGAACTCCTTCGCCAGCAAATACAGCTCCACCGATTCATCGCGCGAAGCCGGCGGCTTCACATGGTGAACCGAGCGAAAATTCTGCTTCAGCCGCGACAAGAGCTCGTTCTCTGCCCCGCCCTGAAAGGTCTTGGCGAGGAAATGTCCGCCGGGCTTCAAAACCTGCAGCGCGAAATCGGCCGCCACTTCGCACAGATGCATGGTGCGCAGATGGTCGGTGCGGCGGTGCCCGGTGGTCGGGGCCGCCATGTCCGACAGCACGACGTCGGGCTGGCCGCCGAGCGCTTCCGCCAGCTTTTGCGGCGCTTCCGGATCGAGGAAATCCATCCGCAGGATGACGGCGCCCGGCACCGCGTCCATGTCGAGATAGTCGATGCCGACGACATGCGGATTTTCCGCCGTTGACTTCGTCCGCGCGGCCGCCACCTGGCACCAGCCGCCGGGAGCGGCACCCAAATCGATCACCTTCATGCCGGGCTTCAAGAGATGGTGTTTGTCGTCGATCTCGGTCAGCTTGTAGGCAGCGCGGGAGCGATAGCCATCGGCCTTGGAGCGCTGCACATAGGGATCGTTCATATGGCGCTCGAGCCAGCGGCGCGAGGACTCCTTCAGTCCGCTCTTCTTCTTGATCCTGGTTTTCAGCACCCGCATGCCGGCCGAGCCCGACTTCTCTGGCTTCTTGCTCATTACCGGCCACGCCCGTCATGACGCCAGACGCCGTCGTCGGCCATCAGCTCGCTCAATATGCCCTCGCGCAGGCCGCGGTCGGCGACGCGCAAGCGCTCGGACGGCCACACGCCGCGGATCGCTTCCAGGATGGCGCAGCCGGCAAGCACGAGGTCGGCGCGATCGGCGCCGATGCAGGGATTGGCGACGCGCTGCTGGAAATCCCAGCCGATCAGTTTTTCCACCATGCGGTCGACGCTTGTGCGGTCCATCCAGAGCCCGTCGACCCGGCGGCGGTCATAGCGTTCGAGGTCGAGATGGACGCCTGCCAGCGTCGTCACCGTGCCGGACGTGCCAAGCAGATGGAATTGGGGGCTGGCGAGCACATGCGCGAGCCGGTCGCGCCCATCGAAGGCCTTGAGCCGCATCGCGACGTCGTCGACCATCGCTGAGAACGTCTCGCGCGTCACCGTGCGGCCGCCGAAACGCTCGGCAAGCGAGACCACACCCACGGGCAGCGACGTCCAGGAGACGATGTGGTTGGCGAGCCGCGGCGAGCGCTGGCCGCGCGTGAGGTCGATCAGCGCGATCTCGGAGGAGCCGCCGCCGATGTCGAACAGCACCACGCCGCGCGTGTCGCGCTCGACCAGCGAGCCGCAGCCGGAAACCGCAAGGCGGGCCTCGGTCTGGCGATCGATGATCTCCAGCTTCAGCCCGGCCTCGCGTTCGACGCGTTCGAGGAACTCAACGCCATTCGCAGCCGAGCGGCAGGCCTCGGTGGCGATCAGCCTGGCCTTCCTGATCTTGCGGTTGCGCAGCTTCTCGCCGCAGACCTTGAGCGCCTCGACGGCGCGGTCCATGGCAGCCTGGCCGAGCCGGCCGCTGGTGGAGAGTCCCTCGCCCAGCCTGACGATGCGCGAGAAGGCATCAATGACGCGGAACTGGCCGTGCCGGCCCGGCACCGCAACCAGAAGCCGGCAGTTGTTGGTGCCGAGATCGAGCGCGGCAAATACCGGCAGTTCGTGCTGCGGCGGACGCGGCACGCTTGAAACCGGCAGCCGCGGCTGCGGCACGATCGGCGCAGGCTCGGGCATGCGGCTGGCGGAATTGGCGGCGGGTGCCGCGTGCGGTATGGCGCCGTTTTCATCGCGCGCGAAAACCTTGCGGCCGCGCCTGCGCTTGCGGCGCTTGCGCGTCTTGCCCTTCTGGTTCTCGCCTTGATTGTCGGCATGTTTTGCATGCGCGCCCGCATGGCGGCTGAACCGTCCCGCGGACGGGCCCGCCGGCTCCGCCGGCGATGCCCCGGACATGCCCACTGCCGACGCGCCCGCGCCGGTATCGTGGTCTTCCACTTCAATTCCTTCCGGCGCCGCGCGAACCGGGAAGGACGCAGCAGGCACCTCGATTTGTTTCAAGTTGAGAACAGACTAGCAGCGCTATCTGCAATCACCAAGAGCGCATGGTCCGATTTTTGGCACCGTCACGCCGGGGCAATCTCATGCCGGTTGAATAGCCGGCTTCGATCAGGCATTTCTCAAGCGAGGGATAGAGAGGCCGGGCAACAGCAACTCATGAGCAGCAACGCATGACGATCTCGCCATGAACTGGAGGCGTTATTTCTGGCCGGTCATCGGCATAGCGGCCGTGGTGTTCTCGCTCTGGCTGCTCATCCACGAACTGCGCGGCATTTCACTCGACGACGTCTGGGCCGGTATCATCGCCATTCCGCCGCGCGGCTGGATACTGGCGGCGCTGAGCTCGGTCGTCGCCTATGCCTCGCTCGCCGGCTACGACCACATCGCGCTGCTCCATATCGGCAAAAAAGTGTCGTGGCTGTTCGTCACGCTGTGCTCCTTCACCACCTATGCGCTGTCGCACAATATCGGCGGCTCGGTGCTGTCGGGCGCGGTGATCCGCTACCGCGCCTATGGCACGAGAGGCCTCACCGGCCAGGATGTCGGCGTGCTGGTGGCGATCTGCTGGATCACATTCGTGCTCTCCAGCCTGCTCGCGGCCGGCCTCGTGCTGGTGCTGGAGCCGCAGATCGTCGACCGCTTCTCCGGCGCCCCGCATCACGGACCGGCGATAGCCGCGGGCCTCGCCATGCTGATCCTGGTCGGCGCCTACGTCTTCGGCAGCTGGCTGCATCTCAAGCCCCTCAAGATCGCCAGCTTCCAGCTGCATTATCCAGCGCTGCCGATCGTGGCGCGGCAGTTGCTGATCGGTCCGATCGAATTGCTGGCGGCCGCCGCGATCATCTTCTTTGCCCTGCCCGCGGCGGGCAATCCCGGCTATTTCGTCGTGCTCGGCGTGTTCGTGGTGTCGTTCTCGGTGGCGCAGCTCTCGCACGCGCCAGGCGGGCTCGGCGTGTTCGAGGTCGTCTTCCTCGCCGGGCTGTCCGACATGGACCCGGTCGGCGTGCTGGCAGCGCTGCTGGTCTTCCGCCTGTTCTATCTCATCATCCCGCTGCTCATCGGGCTCTGCGTGGTGCTGTTCTTCGAGCATTCGCAATACAGCCGCGGCGAAAACTGAGCCTTCCCAAGCGCTCGGCGACCAAGCGAGAAAAAAGCCTGCGATTGAAACGCCGCGCGGGGTTGACTATTTTCCGGCGGCGGCTACAAGGCAGCGCTCGCGGCGCTTGAGCCGCCCGCTTCGCGCGGCACAAACCGCGCCTGCTGGGGAATAGGTTAACGGTAGACCCACGGACTCTGACTCCGTTAGTCCTGGTTCGAATCCAGGTTCCCCAGCCACTCAAATAATCAAGCAGGAACAATGCTTTATCTGAAAACATGGTCTCCGGACCGTGTTACATCGCCTTTGCAACACGCTTTCACCTAAGTCCTTGTTTTTCCGTGCATTACAAAACATTCCCGCTCACTCCATGGAACACGGAATCGCCGTGACGTTCTCGGCACGTTCTTGAATTAGCGGACACTAATGGGTCTGTGAGTTCTGTCACAGACGCACCGGAGCATCGGCCTAGCTTGTGCAGCGTTGAAGGGAGTACCCCGATGCTTGTGAACCTTCCTATGCTTGTGAACCTTCCCCTTGTCGTAGCTGGTCCCGTTGTCGGTTGGTTCGGCCGCCGAGCCGATCAGAAGGCGCTGTTGAAGGCAACGGACGATCTGAGCGACTCACCGGACGACATGCTCAGCGACATGGGGATTTCCCGTGACGACATCGAGACCGCGCGCTGGCGGTCCTGCCGGAGAGTGGGCTAACGAAAAAGGCCCGGAAGCCGAAGCCCGACAGCCTGGATTGCCATCGCCCGAATCGGAAGCGCCCGCTACGTTGCCGCAGCGAGCGCTCCAGTGACCCCTCGCCGGCAGGACGGTACGCCCCGCTAAGATGGATAATAAGCGCGCCCTAGTTGAAGCCCCGCATATTAAAGCCGCGTGACTTTTCTGCCACTAGACACATGAAGGCCAGACCGCCGGAGCCGCTTAGCCGTGAGGGTTAGATGTCAGAAGACGATTTGCAGCAAAAAATCCGCCGCCAAATGGAAGAGGATTTCCGCTCCGATCCGCGAAGGGCGATAAAGCAATTTGGGCTGGAAGCCTCGCTACGACGCGGGGTCGTGCGCAGCATTGTAGCGTCGGCTGTCATTTTGGCGGGATTTCTAATCTGGACCGCCATCCGTCACTGACAGCCCTGCCACCGAAGCAGCCGGGCCTTCAAGTGTCCGAAGGACAATTGATCAGCCGAGCCGCGTCACCACAAGGACATAGCCGTGCTCATGGCTGATATCGATGCGGCAGCGCTCGCCGTGCAGGGCTTCCATCAAGTGTGCCACGTATTTGGCAGCAAGCTCGATTTCGGCGAGCTTCGCCGTAGCCTTGGTGGTTGCCTCAGCGGCCATCTTGGCGATGATGTCAGTCGCCATAAGCTGGCACCTCCGCCATATCGCCAGCGCCGGAGGGCATGAGCCAGGCCGAATCCGATGTTTGGCTCGATATCGTCCGGTGCCTACCTCCTGACTTCATTGACTACGCCCAACGGTCCTGATGGGCTCGTATTTCCTTCGGCTGAAGGAACGCCACTCAACCACCAGAACATCATCAATCGTATCTGGAACCCGCTCCAGATAGCCGCCGGCTTGTTTACGCTCGACCCCGAGCGCAGGGACGACGATGGCTCTCCGGTGTGACTGTAGGCGTTGACAATGGGAAACTAGGGACCGATTGCCACTATTCGACGCCGGTGGGAAGCTTCACAGTCTCGAAGTCGGGTGGCTCCGGGAATTGTGATCCGACTGCGCCGGCGCCAAAAGGAATCGGCGGCAGCTATGGCGGCGGCGGCCGCCGCTGAAAGAAAGTCATCCAGCCGGTCCAAGGTTTGGCACTCCTTCGACTACGGGGCTTTGTGTGAAATGAAGCTAGTAAGGAACATCACGCTTACCCCGGAAGCTGAGGAATTTATCAAGCAGCGCTATATCGAGCCGGACGTCGCCAGTTATTCTGAGCTTCAGTTCATGCCAAGGTTTATTTGGGTGATAGCTTACAAGGACGCCGATGGAAAGATAATGGAAGGAGAGACCGTAGGCTACAAGCTATCTAGATCGCCGGTATCCTTCCTAGCTGATTCGGTGATCGCTTCATTTGACGGCGGTCGCAAATTCTTCGCTGTTGAATTCAACGCGGATGGCGAAAAATACGATGCCGACGCGCATTATACGATCGAACATTTCGACGATATTAACTACATCATCAAGCTGCCTAGCGAGGCGAACGAACGCAACGCCTAAGTGGATTTCACTGCGATGACGCTGCCAAGGACCATTTTGTTTCCTGAGCCAGTGCATTGATCAATGCTGCCCCACTGCGTGTTCCGATAGCCAATCTCTTTCATAAGCACCTGCAATTCGGCTGGAGGTGCTAGGCAGAAAGTTCGAAAAGCTTCCAAGAACCCCAGCCAAACCGGATGCCCTGCGGACAACTTGGTTCCACAAGCCCCTTCGATCGCCGCAGCCGCCAGCGCATCGGCCTTGTCGGTTACTGTGACGAGACGAACAGGATATAATGCTTTTGGCAGCAGCTGGTCGAGGAAAGCCTCACCGTCGTGAAACCGATGAACGAAAAGCATCTTGCGGTTCTACGCAGGCACATGGTCGAGATGATTGCCATCCATGCCGATCTTGCAAGCGAAGAACTCGGCAAGGCAACGCTCGATGAGCGGGTGATGGCATCGATGCGGCGGGTCCCGCGACATCTCTTCGTGCCAGCTGCGGTCGCGCCTTATGCCTACCAGGACATGCCGCTGCCGATCGGCTTCGATAAGACCGTGTCGCAGCCCTTCATTGTCGCTCTGATGACCGATCTCCTAGCTCCCCAACCGCACGAAACGGTGCTCGAGATCGGGACTGGCCTGGGCTATCAATCCGCGATCCTCGCGGAACTCGCAGGACAAGTTTGGAGTGTCGAAATCATCGAGGAATTCGCAAGCCATGCCGAGGCTCTGCTGCAGGGCCTTGGCTTCTCGAATGTCGCCATTCGTGTCGGAGACGGGTCTCGCGGCTGGCCCGAGCACGCCCCATTCGACAAGATCCTGGTTAGCGTGGCGGCTGAGCGGGTGCCGCCGGCTTTGCTGAATCAGCTCAAGCCAGGGGGACGCATTGTTCTGCCTTTGGCGTCTGGAGAAGTACAGTTTCTGACTATCATCGACAAGGATGCTGCTGGGCAACTCGAGACTCGGAAACTCATCCCGGTTCGGTTCAGCCGGCTTGAAACCATCTAAAGCGCGTCGCGATCTTTCAGATTCGCTCCGTGCGCTTTAGGTTTTTGATTTTACGCATGTCTTTGTCCCGAAACCGGTTCCCACTTTCGGGAGACATGCTCTAACGGAGTGCGCACAACTGGCGCGCCTTCGCTTTTCCGACCGTCAGCCGGATGCCGGCAGCTCCGCATCCTTCTCGTCGCAATACTCCGACTGTCAAACTCGATCCTCGTAGAACTCAATGGGGAGACCGTCGGGGTCTGCCACGAAAGTAAACGAACGTCCTGTGTGAGGGTCTATGCGGATAGGCTCAACTTCGATGCCTCGTGCCCGAAGCAACCGGGCTGTCGCCTCTACTGAGTCCACCGAGAATGCTACGTGTCGTAGTCCGCATGCCTCAGGCCTGGTCGGCCGGCTGGGTGGCATGGGAAAACTGAACAATTCGATCTGGACAGGACCATGCCGCAAGTCGCATTTCCAAGATTGCTTTTCGGCTCGCCAATTTTCGTCGACGATGACGAAATCGAGCTTGTTGTAGAACTGCTTCGACAGCTCGTAGTCACTGCAGATGATTGCAATATGATGGATTCCTAGAAGCAACGAACTAACCCCATTATGAGCACGGACAAGCCCGACGCCCCCTCCCACCTGCAAGCTACATTGGCGCCTGCTTGCACTCAATCTCCGCCAAGACGATCAGTTCGGCCGGTCCTGGCGCATAACGCCGTAGAGGAGCAGGCCCGCCATTAGAGACACGACAGCGCCCAACATGTCAGAGCCAGTCAGCCCTGAATAGTATGCGAAAGCGAATGCCAACTCGGCCATGATTTTCCACCAGGGTATGCTGGACTTACCTCAGAGAAACCTTATGGGCGCGCTAATGTTCCGCTTGAGGAATGAGCGACCGTCGCGGTTCCAAGACTAGGGACAGGTGTCCGCCGGTTGCGCCTTTTTCCGGCAGCTACACCTACAACTTCGAGGACAAAGGCGGAAACTGGGTCGGGTCGCTTGACGACTGAATTCGTTTTGAGGGCACGAACCAAGCTGCGCGCTGGCGGTTGCTTCACGTGTCTCATTTCAGGACGGGAATTGCTGGCACCGGGCTTGCACTGAAGCTGTTGCCGGTTTGATCCCCGGCAGCTCGTCGGGCTCTTAGAGGCAGTTGTTGGGGGCCTCGCCCGGCGAGTTTTTCGCTTATATTAGCGATTGCTTGTAAACTGAACGAAGTAGGAAGATAATGGCGTTGCGAGGAGCCCTGAGGAGGGTCCTATGCGATGGCCTTTGGTCGTGATCGCGCTGATTGTTGGTTTGATCCTTTGGGACCACTTTGCCAATGACAACGCCTATACCGCCGACGTCGAGCGCAGCTTTGCGTCCTTGCAGATGCCGGGCGGCTGGAGAGCCCCCGCCATTGCCTTCCACGACCCGCTCGACCAGTGAGCGATCTAGAGCCCTAGCAGCGGGATAGAGCCGTCCAAATCTCTTAAAGCAGCTCGCGTGAAAAGGGTTCACGCGAGCTGCTTTAAGTTCTTGATTTTAAGCATGTCTTCGTCCCGAAACCGGGCCCACTTTCGGGAGACATACTTTAGACGTAAAGCGGCAACGGAAGGCTCGGCACGGCATAGACCCGATCGCCGAGCGAAGCCGCAGGCGTGGAAGCTGATTGGCGTGGCGGTATGGCCGGCGCGACCGGTCCGTCAGCCCTTCCAAGCCATTGTCGTTGTAGCGTGTGAGGATCTTGTAGCCCGTCTTGCGCGAGATATCGAACTCCGGCAAAGCACCGCATCTTCTCGCCGTCCAGCAGCCGGGCGATGAACTTCAGCCGCTCTTCCATGGGGAAGGCAATTCCAATGACTTGCTCCTGCGCTTTTCTTGCCAGGAACTGCGCCAGCAAATTCCAGGCGAGACGTTCCGAAGATGCGGTTAGTTGCCTTCTAAATCGCCAGCCGCCCCTGCGTGGCGCATCATGCGACGGAAGCTCATCGAGATGTGGGCGCGCCTGATATGCCCGATCGATTCCCAGTCGCCGATCTCGGCGGCGGCCAGGACCTCCTCCATTTCGCGCCGGAACGCGGTGAACTCCTCCACGAGGCCCAGTTGCGGCATCATCTTGAGGACGACGCGCGCTACCTGGAAATACAGTCTTTCGCTGATCTCGCGCAGCGGCTGGTTGCCGGTCATGCCGGACAGCTCGGTGAAGAAGTCCATGTTGAGCTGCAGGAAGGCGCGCTGATCCGGATTGAGCATGTCGGAATCGCAGCGCGCAATGAGCTCACGGATCCGATCAAGGTCGGCGGCCGTGCGTGGAATCGGCGAAAGCTTGCCGACCAGCAGCGCCAGTTCCAGGCGCAGGTGATAGACCTGCTGCAATTCCTCGATGTCGACGTCGGTGACGATCGTGCCGACGCCATGGACGGATTGAACCAGGCCTTCGGACTCAAGGCGCGCCAGGACGCGCCGGACCGGCGTACGGCTGATCTCGAATTCCTGGGCGAGCTCTTCCTCGGAAAGCCGGCTTCCCGGCGGGTAGTCGAGCAGGCAGATGCGGTCGCGCAGGATCAGGTAGATGCGTTCGAACCGTTCTCGCGCCGAAAGCGGACGCGGGGGCGACGCGGTCACGGTCGCGGCCGAGGCATCCGTCTCGAGCGTCATCCAGCCTCCAGGACGGCGTGCAGGAATTGCCGCGTCCGCTCATTCTTCGGTGCGCCGAACAACGCGCTCGGCGATCCCTGTTCGCAGATCTTGCCCTGATAGAAGAAACAGACCCGGTCTGAAAATTCCTTGGCGAAGCCCATCTGGTGGGTGACCATCAGCATGGTCAGGTCATGCTCACGGCCGAGCTGCCTTATCACCTGCAGCACCTCGCCGACAAGCTCCGGATCGAGCGCCGAGGTCACCTCGTCGAACAGCATGATCTTCGGCCGCATGGCGCAAGCGCGGGCAATCGCGACGCGCTGCTGCTGGCCACCGGAGAGCTGCGAGGGATAGTGGTCCTTCTTCTCCGACAGGCCGACCATGTTGAGCAACTCGGCCGCGCGCTCCTCCGCATCCTTCCGCTTCATGCCGAGAACCGTTATCGGCGCCTCGATGCAGTTCTGCAACGCAGTCATGTGCGGGAAAAGGTTGAACGACTGGAAGACCATGCCGATCTTGGCGCGAACGCGGCGGATATGGGCAAGATCGGCCGGCACGAGCTTGCCGTTCTTCTCCATATGCGTGAGAGGTTCGCCTTCCACCCAGATGACGCCGTCATTGATGGTTTCCAGCGTCATCAGCATGCGCAGCACGGTGGTCTTGCCGGAGCCGGACGGGCCTATGATGGAGACCTTCTCGCCACGGGCGATGTCCAGGCTCAATCCGTCGAGAACGGTCAGCGCGCCGTAGCGTTTGGAGACGTTGTCGAAACGGACCATCGGTTGTTCGGTCATCGCACGGTCCTCCGGTTGAGAAAGCGCTCAAGCGCACGGATAAGCGCGGCCGATACCAGGCTCATCGCCAGAAAGAACAGGCCGACCAGCGTCATCGGCTCGGTGTAGCGGAAGGTCTCGGAACCGATGATCTTGGCAGTCTGCATAAGTTCCAGCACCGCGATCGCCGAAAGCAGCGGCGTTTCCTTGAACAGCGCGACCAGATAGTTGCCGAGCGCCGGCACGATCGGCGGGATGACCTGTGGGATGATGATATCGCGGAAAGTTATCCATTGCGGGAGATTAAGAGCGATCGATGCTTCCCATTGGCCGCGGTGGATATTGTCGAAGCCGGCGCGGTAGACCTCCGAGCAATAGGCGGCGTAATGGACGCCGATGGCGACAACGCCAGCGGTGAACGCATCGATCACGAGGCCGAATTTCGGAAACACGAAATAGATAAAGAAGATCTGGATGAGCAGCGGCGTCGAGCGGATCAGCTCGACCAGCACCGAGATCGTCCAGCCGGTCCACGGCACGGCGATGCGGACCACCGCCAGGACAAGGCCGAGCGAGGCGGCGATGACAAAGCCGAGCAGCGTTGCCTCGATCGAGATGATTGCCGCGTGCGCCAGCACCGGCAGGATCTGCAAGGTAAAACCCCAATCCCAGATCATGCCGCCCTCCCCCGCGCCAGGCCGAGCGAGGCCCGCCTCTCAAGAAGCCGCATGCCGATGGAGACGACCAGCGACATGGCGAGATACATCAGCAGCACCAGCGTGAAGATGGGAATGGTCTTGAACGTGGTCTGGTTCATCTGCTGCGCCTTGAAGGCAAGGTCGGTGAGCGTGATCAGCGAGACCAGCGCCGTCGCTTTCAGAAGCTCGATGAACAGATTGCCCCAGGGCGGGATCATGGCGATGAAGGCCTGCGGCAGGATGATCCGGCGCAGCATCTGCGACCGGCTCATGTTGAGCGCCGTTCCCGCTTCCCATTGGCCGCGCGCGACCGACTGGATGGCGCCGCGCACGACCTCCGACCCATAAGCCCCGACATTCAGGCCGAGCGCCAGCACGGCGACGAGGAAGGCGTTGAGCGTGACGCCGAATTGCGGCAGCACGAAAAAGAGCCAGAACAACTGCACCAGCGCCGAGGTGCCGCGGAAGATCTCGACATAAACGGTCGCCAGCCACCTGAGCGGCGCCGCTCCGTACATGCGCGCGAGCGCCGCAAGCACGCCCATGACGATCGCCAGCAGGCTGCCAAGGATGGCAATCTCGATCGTCAGGAGTGCGCCCTGCAGCAGACCCGGCAGGAACAGCCTATAGGATTCTTGCGTCGCCAGCACGCCGATCACGGCGAGCGCGACAACCAGCATGGCAACTAACGTGCGGATTCCCATCTGCCCTCCAGGAAAAAAGAGGGCGGCGCTTTCGCGCCGCCAGCAGTTGGGAACTTATTCGCCCTTGCAGAGCTGCGCGGTGGTCTTGTTCGGCAGATAGTCCTTGCCGAATCCGAGCGGCTCGACCAGCGCGATATGCTCAGGCGATCCGATGAACTTCTTCAGCTCGGCGTTGAACGCTTCCTGCAAATCGGTGTCTTCCTTGCGGAAGCCGAAGCCGCCATGGCCCTTGATCGACTTGCCGGCAACCTCGCCGAACGGCTTTGTCGACTCGACGCCATCGGCCTTCTTGGCCATTTCGGCGATCGAGAGCGCCGTCAGCGTGGCCGCATCGGCGCGACCCGACTGGACGGCGGCAACCAGGCTGGACTGGTCGGGCAAGGTGACGAGCTGCGCGTCGCCGACGCCTGCGTCCTTGGCAATGCCGCCCTCGACGGCGCCTGCCATCACGGCGAGCTTGAGATCAGGATTGTCCTTGATGCTCGAATAGTCCTTCAAGCCTTTCGGATTGCCCTTCGGCACCAGCATTGCCTCGCCGATACCGTAGGACGGCTCCGAGAAATTGATCTCGGCGCAACGCTTCGGATTGATGAACATGCCGGCGGCGATGATGTCGAAGCGGCCGGCCTTGAGGCCCGGGATGAGCGAGCCGAACTCGGTCAGCACGCCGTCCACCTGCTGGATGCCCATCTTGGCGAGCACCGCCTTGGCGACCTCGGGCGCTTCGCCGGTCAGCTTGCCGTCGGGCGTCGCGAAACCGAACGGCGCCTCGTTGGCAAAGCCGACGCGGATGTAGCCGTCCTTCTTGGCGCGCTCGAGGGTCGTCTCCGCCTTGGCCGGCAGCGACGTGAATGCGGTCGCGGCGAGCGCAAGGCAGGCGGCGGCTTTCACAACCGCGCGGCGGGATATCTGTGACATGAACATGCGTTCCCCTTTGCTTTCAATGATTGCTTGGCTCGAACGACGTTTCTCCTCCATCGCTCAGCTCATAAGACGTATACAACTCATCTGGACATATCGCAAGATGCGCTGTACGAATCTCGAAAAATAGCCGTTGTCGCACCATCGACCGGCCCAAGCATTGAACAGTTGTGCACAATTACAGGCGATTTTCCTGAAATTGCGGGCTGCGAGTCGCGTTCGGCCGCGGCAATAGGAGGAGACGGTTTTGAGCGGGTCCGGCGGGTTCACCAAGGCGGAATATGCGCGGCGCCTGGCCGACGTGAAGCACCGCATGGAAAAGGCCGGCTTCGATCTCATCATCTGCCAGGACCCCGCCAACATGTGCTGGCTGACCGGCTATGACGGCTGGTCCTTCTACGTGCCGCAATGCGTGCTCGTTCATCTGGAGGAAGACCGCCCGATCTGGTTCGGCAGGGCGCAGGACGCCAAGAGCGCCCGCATGACCACAGGCCTGCCCGAACAAAACATCGTCCCGTTCTCGGAGCGGCTGGTGCAGCACCCGGTCGAGCATCCCTATGACGAGCTCGCCGGGCTGATCAGGGCGCGCGGCTGGGACCGAGCGCGCATCGGCGTCGAGATGGATGCGCATTACTATACCGCGCGCTGCCACGCCCATCTCGTTAATGGCCTGCCCGGGGCGCGCTTCGCCAACAATCACGACCTGGTCAACTGGGCGCGCCTGGTGAAATCGGACGGCGAGATGGCGCTGATCCGCGAGGCGGGCGCGATCTGCAGCAACGCCATGAACCGCGCCATCGAAAAGATGCGGCCCGGCGTGCCGCAAAACCATGTCATCGCCGAGATCTATCACGCGCAGATCATGGGCGTGGCTGGCGCCGGCGGCGACTATGCCGCCATCTGTCCGTTGATGCCGGTCGGCGAAGGCACGAGCACCCCGCACCTGACCTGGTCGGACGCGCCGCTTCCAGACAGCGGGCTTGCCATCGTCGAGATCGCCGGCGTACGGCGGCGCTACCATGCGGCGCTGACCCGGACGGTGCATTTCGGCAAGCCGCCGGCCGCCCTCTCCGACATGGCCAAGGTGATCGTCGAAGGCGTCGATGCAGGGCTCGAAATGGCGCGGCCCGGCAACACCGCCGAACAGGTTGAAGCCGCCTGGCAGGCAGTGCTGCGCCGGAACGGACTGAAGAAGGAAAGCCGGGTCGGCTACCCGGTCGGCCTCGCCTACCCGCCGGATTGGGGCGAACGCACCGCGAGCTTGAGGCCCGGCGATAAGACCGAGCTCGAGCCCGGCATGTGCTTCCACTTCATGGCCGGCGTCTGGCTCGACGATTTCGGCGTCGCCATTTCGGAGTCCTTCGTCGTGGCCGAACATGGCGGCGAGCGGCTCTGCGACGTGGCCCGCGATCTCATCGTCATCAACTGACCACCCCTGCAACAGGCATTTTCGAGGATCTAGAATGGACCGCAATCCCTTTACGGAAGCCGAGATCGCCGGCCGCCTTTCGAAGGTGCGCAAGGCGTTGGCCGAGCGCGGGCTCGATGCCGCCGTCTTCGCCTCGCCGGAGAACATTTTCTATCTCACCGGCCTCGACCATTGGGGCTATTTCGCGCCGCATCTGCTGATCGTCACAGTCGACCGGCAGCCGGTGCTGGTCACCCGGTCGATGGAGAAGGTGACGATCGAGAACCAGGTGAAGGCAGCGCAATTCCGCGGCCATTCCGACAGCGAGACGGCCGCCGATCTCGCCGCGCGCGTGCTTGCCGAACTTGGCCTGACAGGTAAGCGCATCGGCCTCGAACACTGGACCTCGGGCCTCAGCCACGGCCTCGCGCTGAAGCTCGAGGCGCAGGCCGACGCCAAGTGGAGCGACGTCTCCGGCCTGGTCGACAGGATGCGGCTGGTGAAGAGCGCCGAGGAACAGGCGCTGATGCGCCGCGCCGCCAAGGTCACAGATGCCGCCGCGGGCGCCGCGATCGCGGCGATCCACGACGGCGCCGCCGAGCAGGAGGTCGCCGCGGAATGCGTGGCGGCAATGGCGCGCGCAGGCGGCCATGCGCCGGGCTTCGGCCCGTTCATCCGCCCGGCCGCTCGGCTCGGCGAAGAGCACACGACCTGGGGCGATGGCATCTATCGCCGCGGCGAGCCGGTTTTCGCCGAACTGTCCGGCTGCGTCTCGCGCTACCATGCGCCGCTTGGCCGGCTGATCCGCATCGGCGTCATCAAGGACGAGGACGCCGCCATGGCCGAGGTGACGGCCAAGGCGTTCAATGCCGTCGTCGAGGCGCTGAGGCCAGGCGCCAGGGCGCGCGAGGTCTACGCCGCCTGGCAGGGCGTCGCCGACGAGGCGGGCCTGTCACACTATCGCCGCCATCATTGCGGCTATCTCGTCGGCATCGGCCAGCCGCCGTCCTGGACGGGCGGCAATTCGGTGACGGGCCTGAGGCACGATTCCGATCTCGAGATCGAGACCGGCATGAGCTTCCATATCCTGTCCTGGCTGATGGGCACGGGCCGCGGCGACGATTTCATCTCCAACACCGTGCTTCTAACAGAGACCGGCGCCGAAGTGCTGACGCGCACTCCGACAGGCCCGATCGTTCGCTAGACGATGACCATGCGCTACTCGGCGTTCTCGATTTTCCGCAACGGCCTGTCCGGCCAGAAGAACTGGCAGCGCGCCTGGCGAGCCGCCGAGCCGAAGCCGGCCTACGACGTGATCATTGTCGGCGGCGGCGGGCATGGCCTCGCCACGGCGTTCTACCTGGCCGAGAACCACGGCATCCGCAATGTCGCGGTGCTGGAGAAAGGCTATGTCGGCGGCGGCAATGTCGGCCGCAACACCACCGTCATCCGCTCCAACTACCTGCTCGACGGCAACACCCAGTTCTACGAATTCTCGGTCAAGCTGTGGGAAGGACTGTCGCAGGCGCTGAACTTCAACGTGATGTTTTCGCAGCGCGGCCAGATCGTCACCGCCCATTCGGCGGATCAGCTCGACACGTTCAGCCATCGCGCCAACATCATGCGGCTGAACGGCATCGACGCCGATATCCTCGACCGCGAGGAGGTGCGGCGGCTGGTGCCCTATCTCGATTTCTCCGACACGGCGCGGTTTCCGATCCATGGCGCGATCCTGCAGGGGCGCGCCGGCACCGCACGCCACGATGCTGTGGCCTGGGGTTATGCGCGCGCCGCCGATGGCCATGGCGTCGACATCATCCAGAACTGCGAGGTGACCGGTTTCGTCCGCGACGGCGACAGGATCGTCGGCGTGGAGACGAGCAAGGGCCGCATCGGCGCCGGCAAGGTCGGTCTGGCCGTCGCCGGCCATACGTCGGTGCTCGGCCAGAAGGCCGGGCTGGAACTGCCGATCGAAAGCCACGTGCTGCAGGCCTTCGTCACCGAGCCGCTGAAACCGGTGGTCGACCATGTGGTGGCCTATGGCGCCGATCACTTCTATGTCAGCCAGTCCGACAAGGGCGGGCTGGTCTTCGGCGGCAATCTCGACGGCTACAATTCCTACGCCCAGCGCGGCAATCTCGGCGTCGTGCGCGAGGTGGCGGAGGCGGCAATCGCGCTGATGCCCTGCATCTCGCGCGTGAGGCTGCTGCGCCATTGGGGCGGCGTGATGGACATGACGCCCGACGCCAGCCCGATCATCTGCCCGACGCCGATCGACGGGCTCTATCTCAATGGCGGCTGGTGCTATGGCGGCTTCAAGGCCACGCCCGCCTCGGGTTGGTGCTTTGCGCACACGCTGGCGACCGGCAAGCCGCATCCGCTGATCGCCGCCTATCGCCTCGACCGTTTTCGCACCGGCCGCACGCTCGACGAAGCCGGTGTCGGCCCCTCGGCCTGGTTGCAATAGAGAGCAAGAGAAAATGCTTCGCATCGAATGCCCGTGCTGCGGCCCGCGCGACCATGACGAGTTCCGCTATGGCGGCGACGCTTCGGTGGCGCGTCCGGCGCATGACGATCCCGATCCGGAAGCCTGGTACCGCTATGTCTATGTGCGGGACAATCCGGCCGGATCGCACCGCGAATTCTGGCAGCACGTAACCGGCTGCCGGCAATGGCTGATCATCGAGCGCGACACCAGAAACCACGTCATCGCATGGGTCGGCTTCGCCCGGAAAACGGCCAGGAAAATGCCCGCATGAACAGGATCGGAAATCGCCTCGCCACCGGCGGCCGCATCGACCGCGCGCAGCCGCTGGGCTTTGTCTTCGATGGCCGCGAGCTCACCGGCTATCAAGGCGACACGCTCGCTTCCGCCCTGCTCGCCAACGGCATCACGCTGACCGGCCGCAGCTTCAAATATCACCGGCCGCGCGGCATATTTTCGGCCGGTCCGGAGGAGCCGAACGCGCTGGTCACGCTCGGCACCGGCGGACGGCGCGAGCCGAACCTGCCGGCGACGACGCTCGAGCTGGCACAAGGCATGGCTGCCGAAAGCCAGAACCGCTGGCCTTCGCTCGCCTTCGACATGCAGAGCATCAACGGGCTGTTCGCGCCCTTCCTCTCCGCCGGCTTCTACTACAAGACGTTCATGGGGCCGACGCGGCGCGCCTGGATGTTCTATGAGCATTTCATCCGCAAGGCGGCGGGTCTGGGTCGAGCCGGCACCGAGCCGGATCCCGGCCGCTACGAGGCACGGCACGCCTTTGCCGACGTCGCCGTCGTCGGCGGCGGCCCTGCCGGCCTCTCGGCGGCGCGCGCGGCTGCGGCCGCTGGCGCCAGCGTCGCTCTCATCGAGCAGGACTTTTTCCTCGGCGGCCAGCTGCTGTCCGAGCGCCCGGACGCAGATGCGGCCGCCTGGCTGAGCGCGGTCGAGGCAGAACTGGCGGGCCTCGACGACGTCACCCTGATGCGCAGGACGATGGCGTTCGGTACCTTCGACGGCAATACGCTGGGGCTGATCGAGCGGCGCGACGGTCCGGCAGCGGAAAGCGCCGCGCGCCAGGTCTTCACCATGCTTCACGCCCGCTCGATCGTCTTTGCTACAGGGGCCATCGAGCGGCCGCTGATCTTTTCCAACAATGACCGGCCGGGCGTCATGCTGGCGTCCGCCGCCCGGAGCTACCTCAACCGTTTCGCCGTCCTGCCGGGCAAGAAGATCGTCGTCGCCACCACGAATGACGGCGCCTACCGCGCCGCTTTCGACCTCGCCGCCGCCGGCGCCGAGGTGATTATCGCTGATCAGCGCGGCGCGCCGGCCGCCGCGCTGGCGGTGGAAGCCCGGCGCCTGAACATAGCGATCCGAACCGGCAGCCGGATCGCCGATCTGCGCGGGGGCCATGCGGTGAAGGCCGCGGGACTTGCCGGACCGGACGGCAATCTGGAAATTGCCTGCGACCTAGTCTGCCTGTCCGGCGGCTGGTCGCCGAGCGTGCATCTCACCTCGCATCTCGGCGTCAAGCCGGTCTATCGCGGCGAGATCGATGGCTTCGTTCCTGGCGGCTTTGCGGCGGGCCAGTTCGGCGCTGGCGCCATCATGGGCCGCTTCTCGACCGCCGACGCCATTGAGGACGGCCACCGCGCCGGCATTGAAGCAGCATCGTCCTGCGGAAAATCGGCAGCGGTGCCGGCGCCTTTGAAACTCGATCTCGGCGAATCCGCAGCCAATGCGTTCCGAGCGATCCCATCCGCCGGGCGCGGCAAGGCCTTTGTCGATTTCCAGATGGATGTGACCGCGAAGGACATCGAGCTCGCCCACCGCGAAGGCTATGAATCGGTCGAGCACCTGAAGCGCTACACCACACTCGGCATGGGTACCGACCAGGGCAAGACCAGCAATTTCGCCGCGCTCTCGGCCATGGCGCTGCTGCGCCAGGCGACGGTCGCGCAAACCGGGACCACGACCTTTCGCCCGCCCTATGCTCCGGTCGCCATCGGCGCGCTCGCCGGTCGAGCCGTCGGCCATCATTTCAAGCCGATCCGCCGCACGCCGATGCATGACCGGCATATAGCCGACGGCGCCGAGATGCTCGAGGTCGGGCTGTGGATGCGGCCCTATTTTTACCGCGCCGCCGGACGCGACGTGAACGAAGCCTATGTCGCCGAGATGCGCACCGTGCGCCAGGCAGCCGGACTGATGGACATCTCCACCCTCGGCAAGATCGACGTGCAGGGGCCGGATGCCGCCGCCTTCCTCGACCGTGTCTATGCCAACGGCTTCGCCAAGCTGCCGGTCGGCCGCGCGCGCTACGGCGTCATGCTGCGCGACGATGGCATCGTCTTCGACGACGGCACGACCACGCGGCTTTCGGAAACCCAGTTCTTCATGACAACCTCGACCGCCAAGGCGGCCGATGTGCAGTCGCGGCTGGAATTCCTGCTCGACACCGCATGGCCGGAGCTGCGAGTCGCCGTCACCTCGGTCAGCGACGAATGGGCGGCGATGTCGGTCGCCGGCCCGAAGAGCCGCGACGTCCTGGCCGCCGCATTCCCGGGGATCGACGTCTCGAACGAGGCGCTGCCGCATATGGGCTTCATCGAGGCCGCGTTCGACGGGCGGGCGCTGCGCATCATCCGCCTCAGCTATTCCGGCGAACGCGCCTACGAGATCTATGTCGGCGCCAGCCGCGGCGAGCGGCTCTGGAGCCGCCTGATCGAGGTTGGCGCGCCATTCGGCCTGAAACCCTACGGGGTCGAGGCGCTCGGCGCGCTGCGTGTCGAGAAGGGCCACGTCGCGGGGCCGGAGATCGACGGCCGCACCACGCTCGACGATCTCGGCCTTGGCCGCCTAGCCGGCAAGCGCGCCGGCTTCGTCGGCGAAGTCCTGCGGCATCGCCCGGCATTTCTTTCGCCCGACCGCCAGCGACTGGTTGGACTGGAATGCATCGAAGAGGGCAAGCGGCTGCGCGGCGGGGCGATCTTGTTCCTGCCCGGCGATGCCATCGCCGGCCACGGACGTGGCCGGATCACCTCCGTCACCTTCAGCCCCGAGCTCGGCCGCTATGTCGGGCTGGCGCTGCTCGCCGGCGATGTCGCGACCGAGGGAAGCGAGCTCGTCGCCGCCTATCCGATGCGGGCCGAGACGGTCCGCGCCAGGATCGTGTCGCCCGTATTCCTCGATCCCAAGGGAGAGCGACTGCATGGTTGAGCCTCTGTCATTGAAGGACTTCAACCTGTCGCCGGCCGATTGCCCGATCGTCCAGATCGAAGGCTGGGACGCAACGCTGGCAAAATTCGAGGCGAGCGTCTCGCGGGCATTGGGCGCCCCCCTGCCCGCTGCGGTTGGCGAGACGGTCCGCCATGCCGAAGTCCTGATCGTCCGGGTCGCGCCGCGGCGCTTCTGGTTGATGTCAGAGGCCGGCGCAAAACCGCTGACCATCGATCCCGAACTTGGCTGTTCGGTCTCTCTTGGCGAAGGCCGGCTGCGCCTCAGGATGGACGGGACGCGGCTCCCCGAAATTCTCTCCAAATGCGTCGCGGTCGACTGGTCGTCGCCCGCCGCGGCGCCGGGCCGCGCCTGGCAGACTGCCTTTCACCACGTACCGGTGCTTCTGCTCCGCACAGCCGAAACCGCCTGCGACCTCATCGTGCCGCGCAGTTTCGCGAAGAGCCTGACCGACTGGATCGCCGACAGCGCCGCGGGGTGAGGGGTGTCGAACTGTATCGCGCAACGTTGCAGGCGGTGACGGCGGATGCCGCATCTGCCGGTGTTTTTGCCGCCACCGGTTTTTGAGAATCGGATTAACGAATCGTAGACCGCGCTGTCCTATTCTGAGACAGCGCGGTTCTACACCCATCGCCCGCGCAGGCGGCTCCGGCTCTCAGGCACCCTACCCCTAGTCGGAGCCGCCACTTTGTATACTGCCATCAAGGGTTGAATCAACTCTTACCAAGCATCCTTGCTAGTGTATTTTGCCGATCGCTAAATTTCGAAATATCAATGAGCCCCGCTATGCCAGCGAACTCGCCATCGACTTTGGTTGCCTTGCGCCGGGCTTTGATTTGCTTTCGTCTCCCACCGGCGCGGGCGACCTGGCCTGGGGGATTTGCGACGAATATTAGCAGGCAACGATATATTAACGGCTAGGGCGCAGCCTTTCCATATCGGGGACGAAAACTGCCCCCTGATCGACGATCCGGTACTCCATGTGCCGAGACGTTCGACCGATGCGGAGCAAAACGCATGAGTGTCGAAACAGCGCTGGCGCAGCTGTTGCGCATGCTTCACCGTCGAGCCCTGAATTTGGCAAGCTTGCCGGACGATGAAAGAGACCCGCACTACGATCGCATCCGCCGTTCATGCTGCGGAGCAGCCGAACATATCGGCCAGAGCCCCGACAACGCAGCCATGACGGCCAACAGCATGGTCGAATTTACGCGCGCCATGGTCGGGATCATCGAGGCAAGGCGCGGGTAAGACGGCGGCGCCAGCACCTTCGCCTTGCAAGCGGGCTGCGGTCGCAGCGCAGATCGGAAGGATGGAGTCAGCCCGCGGGCAGGCCGCACCATCGCGGCATTACAGCAATTTTTCCCAAGACCCGGAACCCACAACGCTGCGACGATATGGCGGCGATCTTCCAGCGTCTTATCGCTGCTCGCCTATCCGTCGGAGAAAAATCATGACGATTTCGCCTTTTCTCGCTGCTCTTGGATCTGAAGGTCAGCCTGCAGACCGGGCGAAAGACATGGACCTCTATGGGTGGCTAATCGGAAGCTGGGAAATGGAGACGGTCCACCACCGCGACGACGGCACGATCGAGAAATGGAATGGAGAATGCCATTTTGGCTGGGTGCTCGAAGGCCGGGCGATTCAGGACGTCTGGATCAGGCCAAAGCGCCCTGCGCCATCCACCATGTACGGCACGACTTTGCGTGTCTTCGATCCCGGGATCGGCGGCTGGCATATCATCTGGAGCGATCCGCTCAACCAGGATTACTCGCGCCAGATCGGGCGGGCCGAAGGCAAGGACATCGTCCAGATCGGCGACGACTCACGCGGCCTGCAAACGCGATGGCGGTTCACCGAGATCACTGCCGACAGTTTCCATTGGATCGGCGAGGAACGATCTGCCGAGAGCGACCCTTGGCGGGTGACGTATGAGCATTTTGCGCGGCGGATAAATGCCTGAGCTGGTCGCCTGGAGTCTGTTGGAGCAGCTCAAAATTGTAGAGCGCGGCCGAGACCCCGCCCCGATCAAATCGTATGGCAGTTGGCGCTTGGCGTTTGCTTAGCGCGAAAGCCTACTCCGCCGCCTGATACCCCGCGATGCCCTTGATCTCGAGGAAATCCTCCAGCCCGTATTCGGCGTATTCGCGGCCGTTGCCGGATTGCTTGTAGCCGCCGAAGGGCAGGCCGGCGTCCCAGGTCGGATAGTTGATGTAGACGTTGCCGGAGCGCATGCGGGCGGCCGCCTGGCGCGCCTTCTCGATGTCCTTGGCCTGGATGTAGGAGGCAAGGCCGAAGACGGTGTCGTTGGCCTGCTCGATCGCCTGCTCGACCGTGTCGTAAGGCATGATCGACAGGACCGGCCCAAAGATTTCCTCCTTGGCGATGCGCATGTCGTGCGTGACGTTGGCGAAGACGGTCGGACGCACATAATAGCCGCGGTTGAGTTCTGCCGGGCGGCCGGGGCCGCCGGCCACCAGGGTTGCGCCCTCGTCGATGCCGCTCTGGATCAGTCCTTGAATCTTGTCGAACTGCAGCTGACTGACCACCGGACCGAGCTTCACGCCCGGCGCATCGGCCGGGCCGACGGTGAATTTCTCCGCCGCCGTCTTGGCATAACCTGCCGCCTCGTCATGCCGGTCGCGCGGCACGAACATGCGGGTCGGCGCGTTGCAGGATTGGCCACTGTTGCCGAAGCAGCCGGCGACGCCCTTGGTAACGGCCCTTGCGAGATCGACATCCGGGAACAGGATGTTGGCCGACTTGCCGCCAAGCTCCTGATGCACGCGCTTGACCGTGTCGGCGGCCGCCTTGGCGACCAGGATGCCGGCGCGCGTCGAGCCGGTGAAGGACATCATGTCGACATCCGGATGGCTGGCCAAAGCCTGGCCGACGGTCGGGCCGTCGCCATTGACGAGGTTGAAGACGCCCTTCGGCACGCCGGCTTCGTCGATGATCTCGGCGAAGATGATGGCGTCGAGAGGCGCGATCTCGGACGGCTTCAACACCATGGTGCAGCCGGCGGCGAGCGCCGGGCCGACCTTGCAGGTGATCTGGTTGAGCGGCCAGTTCCACGGCGTGATCAGGCCGACGACGCCGATCGGCTCCTTGACGATCAGCGACGAGCCTCTGACATGGCGGAACTGAAACGTCTTCAGCACCTCAGCCATCTTTTCCAGATGCGCCTGGCCGACGCCGACCTGGCTGTCCAGCGCCATCTGGCGCGGCGCGCCCATCTCGCGCGAGACGGCGAGCGCGAGGTCCTTGCTGCGCTTCTTATAGATTTCGATGACGCGGTCGAGGATCTCGAGCCGCTCCTCGACCTCGGTGAAGCCGAACGTATTGAAGGCGCGCTTGGCGGCGGCCACCGCCTTGTCGACATCGGCCTTGGTGCCGAGCGAAATCTGCGCGAAAGCGTCCTCAGTTGATGGGTCGATGACGTCGAAATTGTTCGGCACCACAGGGTCGACCCAGGCGCCGTCGATATAGAACTGCAGATCGTGTGACATGCTTTCGCTCCCTGTGGGCCGCCGGGCTTCGATTGCGGTGAGGCGATCGTCGTATATCGTCAGAGATAACGATGCGGCAACCGCCCTGTCAAACACAAGCGCAGGTGACTGAGCCACGTTGAATTCCCGATGCATACCGCCCGAAACTGTGCAGCGGTTTCGGGAAAACGACATCCATGAAGACAAGACCTAAGGCGCGTCGCGATCTTTCAGATTCGCTCCGTGCGCTTTAGTTTTTGACTTTACGCATGTCTTTGTCCCGAAACCGGTCCCACTTTCGGGAGACATGCTTTTAAGGCGCCAACCGCTTGCTCATGTAGACCGTCGTTCCGTTCATGAACGGTTCTTCGCGGTCGATCGTGTAACCGTGCTTGCGATAGAGCAGCACATTGGCTTCAAAGGCGCCGTTGGTCAGCAGCCGAAGTTCCGTGCGGCCGGCTTCAACGGCCTTGCGCTCGGCGCTGTCAAGCAGCTTCCGTCCAATACCCCTGCCCTGCGCTTCCGGCGCCACGGCGACATTCTCGATCCAGATGTGATCGTCATGCGCCATGGTTTCGATCAGGCCGACGATGCGGCCGTTCTCGACGGCGAGCTCAAACTGGTGCTCGCCCAGCGCCTTGTCGTAGTCGGCGCGCATCGGCAAAGGCTCGCGGCCGATCACTGGCACCCATTTGGCATAGGCGGCCTGCACAATGGCTTTGACGGCATCGGCATCCGCTGGCGCGGCCGGCCGAAATTCGATGGAAGAAACGACGTTCATTCAGAGACTCCAAAATGCAAAAAACCCGCCGATCGTTGCGATGGGCGGGGCTGGGATAGACGAACCGGATGGCTTGCTAGCCGGCCTTTGTCCTCACGCAATCAGCTTGCCGCTCCTTCGAACGGCGACGTCGCTGCGGATTTGCGAAAAAGGCGGCCATGGCGCGACGCTGGACCGGGCGCCGGGGCGCTGTCAAGCCAGCCTCGCCGACGACGCGATTGCATCGCTCCATCCTGGCGATCTGTCTGCGTGACCAAATCGTTCTGGAAACTCGATCATTATAACTCGAATAATTCGTTGGAAAGATTGGTTCTGGAATGCCATTTCCCCGGCGAACTCGCCTGGAGAATTCAGTTGTCTTTCCTGCCCGCCACCGCGAACGATCTTCCAAACGGCCTGAATTCGGCCAGACCCGTAGGCAGGGGCCTGGCCTCGCTTTGGGCCGTCATCGTGCCCGGTATCGTGCTCGTGGCGATGATCACCAGCGTCGCCTATTCGGCGCGCAACCTCTCGGGGCTCACCCTGTTCAGCCCGATGATCCTCGCGGTCGTCGCCGGCATGGTCTACTCCAATGTGCTGGGCACGCCCACGCACGCCAAGGCCGGGATCGCTTTTGCGCAGCGCCGGCTGTTGCGCTTCGCCATCGTGCTGCTCGGCTTCCAGCTCACGCTCGGCCAGGTGGCAGGCATCGGCTTTGGCGGCGTCGGCATCGTTGCGGCGACGCTCGGCGCGATCTTCTTCTTCACCGTGACACTGGGGCGGCTGATCGGCGTCGATGCCAAGCTCGCGCAGCTGATTGCGGCCGGCACGTCGATCTGCGGTGCCTCGGCGATCGTCGCCACCAACATCGTAACCGATGCCCGCGACGAAGACGTTACCTACGCCGTCGCCGCGATCACACTGTTCGGCACCGTCGCCATGCTCGGCTTCCCGCTGCTGGCGCCTCTGTTCGGCCTCGGCCAGCACACGTTCGGCCTGTGGGCCGGAGCCTCGATCCACGAGGTGGCCCAGGTGATCGGCGCCGGCTTCCAGAACGGCGCTGTAGCTGGCGAGACCGCGACCGTCGCCAAGCTGACACGCGTCGCCATGCTGGCGCCGATGGTGATCGCGCTTGGCCTGATGGCGCGCCGCGGCAGCACTGACGCTTCCGCCGCCAAGCCGCCGATGCCGTGGTTCGTCGTGGCCTTCGTCGCGGTGGTGGCGCTGAACAGCCTGGTGGCGATCCCGGCGCAAGTTCATTCGGCGGTTGCTCTTTCCGCACAGATCATGCTGACCATGGGGCTCGCCGCCATGGGCCTTCAGGCCGACATCTCGGAGCTGCGCTCGCGCGGCCTGCGTCCGCTGATGCTGGCCTTGTCGGCCTTCATCTTCATCGCGGGCTTCAGCCTATCGTTGGTGAAGCTCGCCTAGCCCTCAAGGGAACTCGCAGCAACATAGATCGCTGCCAGCTTCTCGATCCCGGCCTGGTCTTCCTTGTCGAAGCGGCCAGGCAGCGGGCTGTCGAGGTCGAGCACGCCGAACACGCCGTCCGCATCGCGCAGCAGCACGACCAGCTCGGAACGCGAGTCGGCATCGCAGGCGATGTGGCCGGGAAAATCGTGCACGTCCTTGATCAGCATCGACATGCCGAGATCGACGGCCGTGCCGCAGACGCCCTTGCCGACCGCGATGCGCACGCAGGCGGGCTTGCCCTGGAAGGGTCCCAGCACCAGCTCTTCGTCGGATTGCAGGAAATAGAAGCCGGCCCAGTTGAGGTCGGGCACCATCTGGTAGATCAGCGCCGAAGTGTTGGCGGCGTTGGCGATGGAGTCGCCCTCGCCTTCCAGCAGCGCTTTCAGTTGCGTGGCCAACTCATTGTAGAAGGCCGGCTTGTTGCTCGTGTCGATGGCGGTTGCCGCAAACATCGTGGTCGTTTCTCCGTTGCAAGGGCGCTGACGCGCCCGCTACAGTCCCGCCCTCTCTGCCACCAAAGCCGCCGTCAGGAAACAGCCTATCGTGACTTCCAGCGATGCCAAGACCGTCGGGGTCAGGACGATTCGGATCGCCGCCGCCGTGATCCGCGACGACAGCGGCAAGCTGCTTCTGGTGCGCAAGCGCGGCACCAGCACCTTCATGCAGGCCGGCGGCAAGATCGAGCCGGGCGAGGCGCCAGCCGCCGCTCTTGCACGCGAATTGCAGGAGGAATTGGGCATCGTCGTCGACCCAACGATCGCTTCGCATCTGGGTTCCTTCTCGGCGCCCGCCGCCAACGAACCGGATGCCCGCGTCGAGGCCGAGCTTTTCGAGTTGGCAATTGCCGGCAAGCCGATGCCGGCAGCCGAGATCGAGGAAATGATCTGGCTGAGCCCGGAGCTGGCAAGCGGCATGGAGCTCGCGCCGCTCACCGCCGACATCGTGCTGCCGCGCTACGGCCGCCAGTCATGACTGCGCCGAACCATGCAAAACCGTCGGGGAGCGAAGCGCCCGTCACCTTCGCGGTGCTGGTCTTTCCCGGCTTTCCGATGATGGCGTTTTCTTCCGTCATCGAGCCGCTGCGCGGCGCCAACATTCTTGCCAGGCGCGACTGCTACCGCTGGGTGATCGTCGGCGCCGATCCTGGCACCGTCGAGGCATCGAACGGCGTCATCATCCAGCCCGGCTTTTCCGCGGCGGACGCGCCGAAGGTCGATCGCATCGTCGTTTGCTCCGGTGGCGACGCCGACCACGTCGTGGCCGACGAGGCGATGAGCTGGATCAGGAAGAGCCTGCGCGGCGGCGCGCATATCGGGGCGGTTGCGGACGCGGCGTTCTTCCTCGCCCGCGCGGGCCTGCTCGACGGGCACGCCTGCACGTTGCACTGGACCAGCCAGGCTGCTTTCACCGAGGCTTTTCCGGACATTGATCTCAGACGCGATCTCTTCGTCATCGACCGCAAGCGTTTCACCTCGGCCGGCGGCGTCGGCAGCCTCGACATGATGCTGGAGATCATCACGCGCGATTATGGCGCCGAGCTTGCGGCGGGCGTCGCCGAATGGTTCGTGCACTCTCCCTTGCGGTCGAGCGTCGACCGCAAGCTGATGCCGCTTCGCCTGCGCACAGGCGTCCAGAACGAGCTGGTGCTGTCGGCCATCGCCATCATGGAAGACGCGGTGGAGGAAAGGCTCGGCATGGCCGACCTCGCCGAGCGTCTGGGCGTGTCGTCCGACAAGCTCGAGCGCAATTTCCGCGCCGAGCTGGATATCTCGCCCAATGGCTACTACCGGCGGCTGCGGCTGAAGCGCGCTGCAGACCTGTTGGCGCATTCGACGCTGATGGTGCGCGATGTCGCTTTGGCCTGCGGATTTGCTTCGATGTCGAGCTTTGCAAGGGCGTTTCGCGAGGAGCATGGGCAGGCGCCGAAGGCGATGCGGCGGCATTAGGTGGTGCGCGCTGTCGTGGTGAGACGTCGGCGGGACAGCGCGCCCCTCTGTCCTGCCGGACATCTCCCCCACTTGGGGGGAGATTGGCAGCTTCGGCGCCGGCTTTCCCTTTTCGACGCTGGAGATTGGCGAAAGCGGCTGTGATGGCTGATCTCCCCCCTTGCGGGGGAGATGGCCGGCAGGCCAGAAGGGGGGTGCTGTCCCGCCAGCGTTGGGTGACGAAGCCGTTGGTGCGGCACTCAGCACAACATCTGCGGAATTCCGCACGGCGATCTTCCATGGCACGGCTATGTTCGCGAGAACAGGAGGCCTCCCATGAGCATCGTCGTATTCGATCCCGACAGCACCGAGGATGTGGACTTCAAGGACCGCATGCGCCATCCGGCGGCGGCCGATCCCGCCGGCGGCATGTGGCTTTCCGATACCGAGCCGTCCTTCATCGACGCCGACGCGCTGCGCAAGGGGCGGTTGGCCAAGCTACGCGCATGGATGCGCGAGGCGGGCTATGGCGCGGTCGTGCTGTTCGATCCCTACAACCAGCGCTACGCCACCGGCTCGCGCAACATGTTCGGCTATTTCCTGCGCAATTCGACCCGCTATTTCTTCATCCCGACCGAAGGGCCGGTCGTGCTGTTCGAATATCCGCAGAGCAATCATGTCTCGATGGTGCTCGACACGATCGACGAGGCGCGGCCGTCGAAGCTCGTCTGGTCATCCGTCTCCGGCCGCGACGACGAGACCGCCGGGCCGTTCGCGGACGAGATCACCGAGCTTTTGAAGAAGCATGGCGGCGGCTCGATGAAGCTCGGCCTCGACCGCTGCAGCCACCTGCAGGCGCTGGCGCTGGAAAAGCGCGGCTGCGAGGTGAAGGACTGCCAGGGCGAGATCCTGGCGGTGCGCGCGGTGAAGACGCCGGAGGAGGTGAAGTGCCTGCAGACCTCGATGGCGGGCGCTGAAGCCGCGGTGGCCGCCGTGCGCGAGGCGATCAAGCCGGGCGTTTCCGAGAACGAGCTGTTCGCCATCATGTATCACGAGGTGATCCGCCAGGGCGGCGAGTTCATCGAGACCCGGCTGCTCACCTCCGGACAGCGCACCAACCCATGGTTCAACGAGGCGAGCGGCCGCAAGATCAGGCCGGGCGAACTGGTCGCGCTCGATACCGACACGATCGGCTGCTACGGCTATTATTCCGATTTCTCGCGCACGTTCCGCTGCGGCCCGGGCAAGCCGACCCCTTACCAGAAGTCGCTCTACCGCATGGCGCACGACCAGGTGCAGCACAACATCGGGGTCGTGAAGCCCGGCATGGCGTTCCGCGAGATCGCCGAGAAGGCGTGGAAGATCCCGGATCGCTTCGTCGACCAGCGCTACACCTCGGTCATGCACGGCGTCGGCATGCATGGCGAGACGCCGTTCATCGCGCATTCGATGGATTACGAGACCTACGGCCGCGACGGTATCATCGTGCCAGGAATGGTGGTGAGCGTCGAAAGCTATATCGGCGAGAAAGGCGGCCGCGAGGGCGTCAAGCTCGAGGACGAGATTCTCATTACCGAGACGGGGACGGAGCTGCTCTCGCATTTCCCGTATGAAGACGAATTTCTTGACAAGTAGCACCCACGCACCGACAGCACATTCCGCATGAAAACGCCCATTTCCATTCGGCGCGGCACGGTGGCCGCGGTGTTCATCGATCTCCAGGAGGAGCATCGCAAGGACAAGCGCTATCTGGTCGAGGGGTTTGCCGACATCCTCGCCAACGTCCAGCGGCTGCAAGACGCGGCGCGGCGCAATTTCGTGCCGCTCCACCATTGGGCCTATATTGTCGACCTGGCCGAAGCGCGGCCGTTCCATCCCGTTGACGAGAGCGGCAAGTCGGCTTTCTCCGACAAGGACGATCCGCTGACAGCGATCTGCCATGAGGTCGCGCCGCAAGACGATGAAACGATACTGTTCAAGCAGGAAGCCAGCGCCTTCGGCAAGAACGACTTCGCCGACAAGCTCAAGGCATCCGGCATCGAATGGCTGGTCATTGCCGGCGTGTGGACCGAAGCCTGCATCGACGCCACGGTGAAGGACGCGGTGGCGCGCGGGTTTCGCGTTCTGCTGGTCAAGGACGCCTGCGGCAGTGCTAGTGCCGCCATGCACCAGACCGGCATCCTCAACCTCGCCAATCGGCTCTATGGCGGCGCCGTCACCAACACGCTCGACGCCTGCCGGCTGATGGCCGGCGACACGGTGAGCGTGTGGCAGGTCGAGGGCTCGGTGCCGCTGCGCTTCACCTTCGAGAACGCGGCGCGGCTATACGCCGAGCTCTGACGGCGATGACCAGCGACCCAGCCGATCCGGTAAGGCGCGGCAAATATGCCGCCCTGCTCGATCCGGAGCTCTGGGACTATATCGACAAGGTCAATAGCTGGTACCCGCAAGAGATCGTCGCCGCTCCGATCGCGGAGCAGCGCGCGGTCTATGACCGGATGTGCGCCGCATTTCACCAAGGGCGTCCGGAAGGTGTGGCGACCCGTGACGGTCTCGTCGCAACGGCGGCGCATGCGATCCCGATCCGTCGCTATCAGATGGCAGACAAGGTGGCAGCGGCAGTCGTCGTCTACTATCACGGCGGCGGCTTCGTGCTCGGCGATTTCGACAGCCATGACGACATCTGCGCCGAAATCTGCGCCAGCACCGGCTTCGAGGTGATCTCGACCGACTATCGGCTGGCGCCGGAGCATTTGCATCCCGCTTCCTTCGACGATGCGCTGGCGGTGTTCGAGTGGGTCGCGGCGACGAGCAAGCTGCCGATCGTGCTGTGCGGCGAGAGCGCCGGCGGCAATCTCGCCGCGGCGGTAGCGCAGGCGACGCGGCATCATCCAAGGCATGCCATCGGCCAGGTGCTGATCTATCCCGGACTGGGCGGCGACGAGACCGGGCGATCCTATATCGAACACGCCGAGGCGCCGTTGCTGACGCTCGCCGATATCGACTTCTACCGCCGCGTCCGCTCGGCGCCCGGGCAGTCACTCGACGACCCGACGTTTTCGCCGCTCAGGGATCGCGATTTCTCCGGCCTGCCGCCGACGGTGATCGTCACCGCCGAGTGCGACCCGCTCTCCTCCGATGGCGAAGCCTATCGCGACCGGATTCTAGCTGCCGGCGGGCGGGCCTGGTGGCGCGAGGAGAAGCGGCTGGTGCACAGCTTTTTGCGCGCTCGCCCGACGGTGCCGCGCGCGGCAGAAGCGTTTGCGAGGATTATCGCGGAGGTCGGAGCGCTTGGGCGGGGCGAGTGGCCGTATTGAACGGCGCTCCCCTCACCCAGCCTCCGCTTCGCTCGGCTGACCTCTCCCCGAGTGGAGAGGAGTCTGTCAGCGCCGGCGCGAATCTCTTCTCCCCAGTTGGGGAGAAGGTGGCCGCGAAGCGGCCGGATAAGGGGGCGACGCCGTCTAGGCCAACTTTCTCGCCCTGCGGAACAGCGCACAAGAACTGCGGAAAACCAAACATTTCGCTGCGGAAAGCGGACCTATCATTCCTCGGCAGGCAACGGCGCCCCGGCGGTCGCATCCGCCCTGTACCTGGCGACACCGCGCGCCCAACCAAGAGGGAACGACGATGAAATTCATGCTGACCGACAGAAAACTGCACCCGCGGGCGAAGCCGACCGCCGACGATTTCAAGACAGGCGCGATCAGCCGGCGCGAATATCTGGCGCTTATGGCAGGCCTCGGCGTCAGCGCCGCCGGCGCCCTGGCGCTGGGCGGCCTTGCCCCCTCGCCCGCCCGCGCCGAGGAGCCGAAAAAGGGCGGCGTGCTCCGCGTCGCCATGAACGTCAAGGGATTCAAGGATCCGCGGACATTCGACGGCGTCGAGATGTCGAACGTCGCGCGCCACTGCAACGAATATCTGGTGCGCTGGAAAACCGACTTCGCCTTTGAGCCCTGGCTGCTCGAAAGCTGGGAGACCAGCGACGACGCCAAGACGATCACGCTCAATGTGCGCAAGGGCATCACCTGGTCGAACGGCGACACTTTCAATGCCGACGACGTGATCCACAACCTCAACCGCTGGTGCGATGCTTCGGTCGCCGGCAATTCGGTCGCCGCCCGCATGGGTGCGCTGGTCAACGCCGACACCAAGAAGCCGGTCGACGGCGGCATCCAAAAGGTCGACGACTACACCGTCAAGCTCAACCTGCCCAAGCCCGACATCTCGCTGATCGCCGGCATGGCCGACTATCCGGCGCTGATCATGCACCGCTCCTATGAGGGCGACGCCGACCCGAAGAAGGCTTTGGCCATCACCACCGGCCCTTGCGAGTTGGTGAGTTGGGACGCCGAGACGGGCGCCGAGGTGAAGCGCAAGGACAAGCCATGGTGGAAGGGCGACTTCTATCTCGACGGCATCAAATGGGTCGATTACGGCTCCGACCCCAACGCCATGCTGTCGGCCTTCGAATCCGGCGAGATCGACACTGACCACGAGACCGCTTCGGACGCCGTGTCGCAGACCGAGCAGATGGGCCTGCAGAACTCCGAGATCGCCACCGGCTCGACCATCGTCGCTCGCTTCAATGTCGGCAATGCGCCCTATGACGACGTCAAGGTGCGCCGCGCCGCCCAGCTTGCCGTCGACAATGCGGCCGTGCTGAAGCTCGGTCTCGACGGCAGGGGCAAGCCCGCCGACAACCACCATGTCGGACCGATGCATCCGGAATTCGCCGATATCGGACCGGCCAAGCGCGATGTCGATCAAGCCAAGAAGCTGCTCTCCGAATCCGGCAAGGCCGACCACGAATACGAGCTGATCTCGGTCGACGTCGAATGGCAGAAGAGCACCGCTGACGCCATCGCCGCCCAGATCCGCGAGGCGGGCCTCAAGATCAAGCGCACCGTGCTGCCGGCCGCGACCTTCTGGAACGACTGGAGCAAGTTCCCCTATTCCTGCACAGAATGGCTCGGCCGTCCGCTCGGCGTCCAAGTGCTGGCGCTCGCCTATAAATCGGGCGCGGCCTGGAACGAAAGCGCCTATTCGAACAAGGAGTTCGACGAACTTCTCGACAAGGCGCTGGCGACGCCCGACGCGGCGGCGCGCAAGGAGATCATGGCCAAGATCGAGCAGAATTTGCGCGACTCCGGCGTCATCATCCAGCCCTACTGGCGCTCGGTCTACCGCACCTATCGCAAGGGCGTGAACGGCTGCGAGCAGCACCAGGCGCTCGAGCAGCATTTCGAAAAGGTCTGGCTGGAGTCCTGATCCCCCAGGGACTGGCTCGGCCGGCGTGGCTCAGCAGAGCCGCGCCGGTCGGTTTGCACCTGCTTTCATGAGTCGGATCGATCGCCCGATTGGCTCGGGCGACTGCCTACCGACATCCGTTCGATGATCGTCGTCGGCAGGACGATCCTCTCGGGCGGCCGATCATCGCCCTTCAGGCGGCGGATCAAGAGCTCCGCCACGGATTTCCCCAATGCATAAACCGGCTGGTCGATGACGGTGATCGGCGGCGTCGTCACACTCGTCCAGTCGGCGTCGTGGAAGGTGATCAGCGATATGTCGCTCGGAATGCTGAGCCCGCATTCGCGGATCGCCTTGAACAGATCGAGCGCCACGACGCTGTCGGACGCAAGGATCGCCGTCGGCCGTCCGGCATCCCGGAGCAGACGTTGCAGCACCGCGTGCGCGCTGTCCGATCGCCCGCTGCCGAAATGAATGTTGCGCTCCGCCCCCTGTACGCCGGCTTCGCGGCAGGCTTCGAGGAAGCCCAGGATGCGCTCGCGCACAGTGGAGGTGTTGATCCTCGACTCGGCGCCGCGAAAATCCCCGGACAATAGAGCGGCGGTCACATAGGCGATCCTGCGGTGCCCGGCCTGCGTCAGCATGCGCGTGGCCCGCAGGGCCGCATTGCGGTCATCGACGGTGACGGTGTCGACATCGAGCTCCGGCAATGCCCGGTCGAGCAGTGCCAACGGGCAAGCAATCTCCCTGAGGTGGGCGATATCTCCGGACTGGGCGGGCGTCACGATCAGGCCGTCGACCTGCTTTGCCAACAGAACGCGTATCGCGCTCTTCTCGGCTTCGATCTCCTCGCCAGAATTGGCCAGGATGACGTTGATGCCCGACAGGCGCGCGACGTCGCTTATGCCGCGCACCGCAAGCGAGAAGAACGGGTTCTCGATGTCGCCGACGACGACGCCGATGCTGCCCGACCGGCCGGTGGTCATGCTGCGCGCCAGCTCATTCGGCCGGTAGTCGAGCGCCTTCGCCGCTTCGAGCACGGCAGCGCGGACCGTCTTGCTCACCCGGCCATAGCCGCCAAGCACCCGCGCGGCGGTCGCCTTCGAAATCTTCGCCGCGCGGGCGACGTCGCTGACGGTGACGGAGGGGGCCTTGGGTGGGCGCTTCATTGTGGAAAAGTCGCTTTCAAATTCGTTTGACGGATCGTCGTTCCCGTGCCTACAAATGTCAAGAGACCGGTCTCACTCGCACTTGAGACCGGTCTCACAAGAAAAAGAACGCCCGAAGCGTCGGATCGCAGGCCGTATCGAAATTGTTCGCTGCGCCCCGCGCACGAACTGATCGTCAGAGTGGAGAACAGCCATGAACATCAGAGGTCTTTTCACATCGAGCCGGCGGCAGCGCATCGGCTCTTTCGTCTTCGCAGTCGCGCTTGCCGCCCTGTCGCTGCCCGAGGCTTGGGCGGCGGACAACCCGTACAATCTTATCGATGCCAAGACGATCAGCGTCGGCACGATGGGCGATGCCAAGCCCTATGCCTTCACCACCACCGACGGCAAGTTTACCGGCTTCGACCTCGAATTCTTCCAGAACGTGGTGGGCCGGATGGGCTTCAAGCCGGATCAGGTGACCTTCACCGGCCAGGAATTCTCGGCGCTGATGCCCTCGGTCGCCAACCAGCGCTTCGACGTCGCGGTCGCGGCAATAGGAACGACGGAGCAGCGCAAGAAGACGGTCGATTTCTCCGACGGCTATCTCGCCGGCTACCTGTCGGTGCTGACGTCCGACCCCAAGATCACCTCGCCGGAGGGTTTGGCCAGCAAGCGCCTCGGCGTCGTCCAGGGCACGCTGCAGGAGATCTACGCCAGCAAGAACTTCAAGAACACAGACCTGGTGAGGTTCCCGGACAACAACTCGGCCATAGCCGCGCTCAACAACGGCACGGTCGACGGGCATTTCCTCGACTATGAGGCGGCAAAACAATATGGCGAACGCTATCCTGCCCTGAAGATCGCGATCAACATCCCGTCTTTCGACGCTCCCGCGGGCTTCGTCGTGCGCAAGGGCAACGACGCCTTCCGCGAAGCACTCAACAAGGGCATTCACGAAGCCATGCAGGACGGCACCTGGCGCGACCTCTACCAGAAATGGTTCCCCGGATCGCCGATGCCGGAGCAATATCTCCCCAAGAAGAACTGAGCCGCGCTCGGCCGCCGGCGCGAATGCCGGCGGCCCCTTTCGGCAGGCCGTGAGAGATCGCGCGCGGTGGTCGCGCCGCCGCGCAAGGCAGGTTGACGGATGGATTGGTTAGAAAATCTTCAGCGCAGTTTCTTCGACTGGGATGCGATGGCCTCGGTGCTGCCGGCGCTGCTTGCGGTCGGGCTGAAGAACACCCTGATCCTCGCCGCGGCATCGACGGTGCTCGGTATCTTCATCGGCATGGTGCTTGCCGTGATGGGCATCTCACGCTCGGCCTGGCTGCGGCTCCCCGCGCGCATCTACACCGACATTTTTCGCGGGCTGCCGGCAATCCTCACCATTCTTCTGATCGGGCAAGGCTTCGCCCGCATCGGCCGCGAGATTTTCGGGCCCTCCCCTTACCCGCTCGGGATCGTGGCGCTCAGCCTGATTGCCGGCGCCTATATCGGCGAGATCTTCCGCTCCGGCATCCAGAGCGTCGAAAGCGGCCAGATGGAAGCCTGCCGCGCGCTCAGCATGAGCTACGGCCAGGGCATGCGGCTGATCGTGATCCCGCAGGGCGTGCGCCGCGTGCTTCCTGCCCTGGTCAACCAGTTCATCGGCAACGTCAAGGATTCCAGTCTCGTCTACTTCCTCGGCCTGCTCGCCTCCGAGCGCGAGATCTTCCGCATCGGCCAGGACCAGGCGGTGGTCACCGGCAATCTGTCACCGCTGCTCCTGGCCGGCATGTTCTACCTCATCATCACCGTGCCGCTGACCCACGTCGTCAACCACATCGACAACCGCCTGCGGCTCGGCAAGCAAAAGCCTGGCGGCGTCGTCAGCGGTCTCGTCGAGGTCGGCGAGTTGAAGGACACGGCGGGCAAGCCCCGGCACGAGGTGGCACGGCCCGCCATCAAGGCCGGCGGCCTCGAAGTGCGCGATCTCGACATGGCCTATGGCGAGTTGCAGGTGCTGAGAAAGATCCGGCTCAAGGTCGAGCCGGGAACCGTCACCTGCGTCATCGGCCCTTCGGGCTCCGGCAAATCGACGCTGCTGCGCTGCCTCAACCGGCTCGTCGAACCCAAGGCCGGCGACGTGCTGCTCGACGGCGAGAGCATCCTGGCGATGAAGCCGGAAACGCTGCGCCGGCGCATCGGCATGGTCTTCCAGCATTTCAACCTGTTCCCCAACCATACGGCGATCGAGAACGTCATGCTGGCGCTGACCAAGATCAAAGGCATGGCGGGAAGCAAAGCACGGCGCCTGGCCGAAGCGCGCCTCTCCGAGGTGGGCCTTGCCGCGCGCGCGGAGTACCGGCCGAGCCGCCTGTCGGGCGGCCAGCAGCAGCGCGTGGCGATCGCCCGCGCGCTGGCCATGGACCCCGAGGTCATCCTGTTCGACGAGGTGACGAGCGCGCTCGACCCCGAACTCGTCAAGGGCGTGCTCAACCTGATGGCCGATCTCGGCCGGCGCGGCATGACGATGATCGTCGTCACCCATGAGATGGCCTTTGCCCGCAAGGTGGCGGATCAGGTCGCCTTCATGGACGAGGGCCGCATCGTCGAGGTCGGCCCGCCGGCGGAAATCTTCGACAGGCCGAAGAGTCCCCGGCTCAAGCAATTCCTCGCCGAGGTGCTGTGAACGATGCCGTCGCGCGGCCGTACCCGAGCATAATCCCGAACACCAACTGTCTGATCATCGAAAGCTGCATTCATGACTTATAAATCCGCCCTCAAGGTCGCCGTCATCGGCGGCGGCATCTTCGGCGTTTCCACAGCCGTCCATCTCGCCCGGCTGGGCGCGGAGACGACCATCGTCAATGATGGCCCGGTCGCCAACGGCGCATCGTCGCGCTCGCTCGCCTGGCTAAATTCGGCGCGAAAGCGGTCGGTGGCCTACCACAAGCTCCGCATGCAGGGTATCGAGCGCTACAGGGCATTTGCGACAAAGCACGACTGCGGCGCCTGGCTGCGCCTCGATGGCGGGCTCACCTGGGACGCCGACGACGCTTCCAACCAGATCAAGGAAATCTTCCGTCACGAACAGGAGATCGGCTATGAGACACGACTGCTCGCGCCGGGCGAAATCGCCGCCGTCACGCCGGGTGTCGACGCCGGCGCCGTGTCGCCGCAGGGTGCGATCTTCAATGCCGGCGAAGGCTGGGTCGATCTGCCGTCGCTCATCGCCCTGCTGCTCGGCGAATTCCACGAGCGTGGCGGCCGCATTCTAACCGACGCCGGCTCCGCCGACGTCGCCCTCACCAATGGCCGCGTTGGCGGCGTGAAGACGGTCTCCGGCCAGACAATCGATTGCGATGCTGTTGTCGTCGCGACGGGCCCGGCCGTCCCCGGCATGGCGGCCAAGGTCGGCAAGCGCATCGGCGATGGCACGACGCGCGCACTGCTCGTCTTCAGCAAACCGGTCCGGCATCCGCTGAGCGCCGTGCTCAACACGCCGCGCGTCGCCATCCGGCCGACGCCGAACGGCGCCTTCGCGCTCGACTCGGCCTGGTCCGAGGATGAGGTCATCGTGCACGACGACGGCACTTACGAGGCAAAACCGTCAACGATCGCCGGGCTACTCGAGGAAGCCTCGAAAGTGCTTGAAGGCAACCCGACGCTGGCGCTGGAAAGTCATCACATGGGGCCGAAACCAATTCCGGCGGACGGCGAGCCGGTGATCGGGCAACTGACCGGCATTCCCGGCTACCATGTCGTCTTCAGCCACAGCGGCGCAACGCTTGGCCTCGTCGCGGGCGAATTGCTCGCCAGCGAGATCGTCAGCGGCACGCCCAGTCCGTTGCTCGAGCCGTTTCGTCCGGCACGGTTCGATAGCTGAGAAGCGTTTGCGCCACGCCACGCGCTGGCCGCACTTCTCCTTGACCAGGGCCACGCAGAGGAAGCCTGTCGCGACGACCTTGGCCTCAGCGGCGCAGTCCAGCGCTGCGCGGAGCACCCGGACAATGTCTGGGCGCTGCACGGGGTGGTCGAATGCCTGAAGCGGCGCGGCGAGAGCGAGGAACTGCCCGGCCTCGAGGCGAAACTTGCCACAGCACTTGGCAGGGCGGATGTGCCGATCACCTCGTCCTGCCTATGCCGCACGAGCGTGCGATCAAGGCACGGCTGCTGTCACTGACGTAGCTGGCCGCCGCCCTCATCGGAGGACGGCGGTGATCGCTTCGCTACGAGAAAATCTCCGCCAGTTCGTCGACGCTGGTGCCTTCCTTGACCTGGCGCAGTTCGACATAGCTGACGGCCGTCGCCGTGGACATAACCGTCGACATCACCGCGGAAACCACGGCGCCGACTACGGAACCGATAATGCCGGCGCCAAAGAGATAGACGAAGGTGCCAAGAACCGCCTGGATGACCATTGCCAGTATGAAAAGGATGACGAACAGGCCGAAGAGAGACCAACGGTTGCCCTTGGCCAGCGCCCGACTGCGCGACATCGAGCCGAAAACACCGCGACGCTCCTGCACCAGAACGGGTACGGATACCGACCAGCCAAGCCACAAGATGATGCCGGGCACCAGCAGCGCTAAGGAGGCGATGCCGGTGCCGAGGGCGACCAAAATTCCGATGCCGATCGTGGGCAAAAGGCACTGAAGGGCAATCTGAATGCTGTCGCCGAAGCCGGGCTTCTTGCCGTTCAGGTCTTCGATCGTTGCCCTGACCAGGGCCGACTGCAGCAGTAGCGATAGAAGGAAATAAACAAGACCAAAGGCAAAGGTGAAGAGTGAATCCCGGATCACCACATTCGGGTCGGCCAGCGCGAGGTTGGACGAATCGACGCCTGCCAACTTACCCATCCGAGCTTCATTCCAGAGCTGAAAAAGAAATGTCGGCAGCCCCGAAAAGAGCAGGGCCAATCCAACGCAAAGCCCGATGTTGCGCGTAATCACACCGAAAGTAGTGTTGAACACCCTGCCGATCTCGAATCTGCCGGGTCGTCCCAATGTCGCAGTGGTCATGATAGTTTCCCCCGAGCCGCCGCATCCAATTCGGCGACTTCAAAGTAAATTTGCCAAGATTGACGGGCCGCGTCCAGTGCACTTGCAATTGTCTAGGCATATTGCCAGTGTCGGAGCCGAACCGCAGGTTGCAGGGGGAACGCGCGGGTGACAGAGCCGGGCACGGCCGACGCCGAATGGCTGGCCAAGATGCACAAGCAGCTGCTGGCGGACGATTCCATCCAGTTCGACCTGCCGGCGCTGGTGCGGCCGGAGCCGCCGGAATGGCTGAAGCCTTTGCTGGAAGCTTTGGCGAAAATCGGCCCTTACATGATCTATCTGTTCTGGGGCGCGGTGATCACCGGCGTCGCGATCATCGTGTTCCTGCTCATCCTCGAAGCAAAGGGTGTCGCCTGGCGGCTGCCGTGGCGGCGCGCCCGCAAGGAGGCGGAGGCGCAAGAAGAATGGCGCCCGGATGCAGGCGCTGCGCAGACCCTGCTCTCCGAGGCCGATGCGCTCGCCGCGCGCGGCGACTATGACGAGGCGGTGCACCTGCTTTTACGCCGCAGTGTCGCCGACATCGCCACCCGCCTGCCCGATTTCCTGCGCCCATCGCTGACCGCGCGCGACATCGCCGCCGCGGGTTCGATCCCCACCCGCCCCCGCACGGCCTTCAGCGAGATCGCGCGCATCGTCGAGGCCGCGCTGTTCGCCCGCCGGCCGGTCGGCGCCGAAGGCTGGCAGCAGGCGCGCGGCGCCTACGAGCGCTTCGCCTTCCGGGATGCCTGGGCATGAGCGCGGAGGCGACAGACGCAGCCGAGGCGCCGTTCAGCCGCAGGACGCTGTTCTGGGGCATCTTCGCCAGTCTGCTGGCGGCCGCCGGATTCTTTCTCCTCTCGACCTACGCCCCGGATTTCCGCCAGCCCGAAGGCGGGGGCACGCCGCTTTCCAAGGGCGGCACCGGCTATGCCGGGCTTGTCGAATGGCTGAAGCTTACCAACGGACAGGCGCCGCCGATGGCGCGCGGCGAGAAGGACCTGGAATCTGCTTTGGCGTCCACCTTCCTGCTGATCGTCACCATCGCGCCGGAAAGCGACCCGGCCACGCTCCAGCGCATCGTCAAGCTGCGCTCGGGCAAGGACACGCTGTTCGTGCTGCCCAAATGGCAAACCATGCCATTGCTGGGCCATGACGGCTGGGAGACAAAGGTCGAGCGGCTGCCGAGCACGGTGGTCAACGACTGGCTCGGCCGGCTCGACAAGGCGAAGCTTGGCGAAGGCAAGCCAACGGTCGATCGGATCGACGTTCAAGGCCGCAAGATCGCTGTGCCTGATGAACTGCAATGGGTGGCCGACGAGCATCCGCTGATCTCGGCGGGCGATGGCAAGGCCATTCTGACCGAGCTCGACAACGAGCCCTTCTACATCCTGACCGATCCCGATTTCATCAACAACGCGGCGCTGAAGGATCCCCAGAAAGCCGCCGCGGCGCTCGACATGATCGCCATGCTCGAGCCTGCGAAAGGCGCGGTGATGTTCGACCTGACGCTGCACGGTATCGGCCAGAATTACGATCTCGCCAAGCTCTTGGTCGAGCCGCCCTTCCTGGCGCTGACACTGTCGGTGCTGACGGCGGCGGCCCTTGCGTTCCTGCATGGGCTTGGCCGGTTCGGCCCGCCGCGAACCGAAGGCCGCGCCATTGCCTTCGGCAAGCGGGCGCTGGTCGACACCACGGCGATGTTGTTGAAGCGTGCCGGCCGGCTGCAAGAACTTGGCGACCGTTACGCGGCGCTGATGCGCCAACGCGCCGCCGCGTTGCTCGGCGCGCCGCACGGGCTGCAGGGCGAGGCGCTCGACCGCTGGCTGGATTCCCGCGACAAAAGCGAAACGAACGGCTTCACAGCGCGCTTCAAGGTGGCGAACGATTCCAATAGTTTGGCCGGAATGCATGAAGCAGCGGAAGAGCTGCATGACTGGACGGCAAGGAGGCTCGGTGAACGTCGATGAAGTGAAGGCCCTGGCGACCGCGATCAGGGAAGAAGTGGCGAAAGCGATCACCGGTCAGCGCGACACGGTCGATCTGATGCTGACGGCGCTGTTCGCGGGCGGGCATATATTGCTCGAAGGTCCGCCAGGCACCGCCAAGACGATGACCGCGCGCTGCTTCGCGCAGGCGCTGGGCGTCGCCTATGGGCGCATCCAGTTCACGCCCGACCTGATGCCCGGCGACATCGTCGGCTCCAACATTTACAATTTCCAGACCGGCCAGTTCACGCTGACGCGCGGCCCGATCTTCTGCGACCTCTTGCTCGCCGACGAGATCAACCGCACGCCGCCGAAGACCCAGGCCGCACTGCTGGAAGCCATGCAGGAGCACGCCGTCACCTTCGACGGCACGACGCACTCGCTCGGCAAGAACTTCATGGTGGTGGCGACACAGAACCCGATCGAGCATCAGGGCGTCTATCCGCTGCCCGAGGCGCAGCTCGACCGTTTCCTGTTCAAGCACCGTGTGAGCTATCCGGATGCGCAGGAAGAACGCGCCATCATCGTCCATCACGGCGGCGGCTCGGTCTCGCACAATATCGAGCAATACGGCATCACGGCGCGGACCGACCGCAAGACGCTCGAGGCGGCGCTTGCCACGGTGGGCGACGTCACGCTGGTCGACGATGTCGTCGGCTACATCGCGGCGCTTGTGCGCGGCACGCGCGAAAGCCCGGACCTTGAAGTCGGCGCCAGCCCGCGCGCGGGCGCCATGCTGGCCCGGGCGGCGCGCGCCAGGGCGGCGCTCGACGGCCGCAACTACGTCATCCCCGACGACGTCAAGGCGCTCGCAGTGCCGGCGCTGCGCCACCGCGTCATCCTTTCGCCGGCAGCGCAGATCGACGGTCGGCTGGTCGAGCAGATCGTGTCCGACCTCGTCGACCAGACGGAAGCGCCGCGTTGATCTATCCGAGCGGCAGAGCGGTGTGGGCAGCGGCGGCGGGGGCGATTCCCGCCTTCCTGATCGCGCTCGCGCTACCGCATGTCTGGTATCTCGGCCTGTTGTGGATCTGCGTGCTGCTTGCCTTCCTGGCGGTGGATGCGGCGGCAGGGCGCGGCCGCGCCTCGCTCAGCGCCACGCTGACCGCGCCGCCGCAGGTCGGTGTCGGCGGGCGTTTCACGCTGCACATCGCGGCCGGTCTCGGCGCAAAGGCGCGCCGGCTGCAGGCGCGCGTCGGGCATGACCAGCGGCTGGCGCCGGTCAACGGCACGGGCGGCGATCTGCCCGCGAATGGCGGCATGCTCGACCTCGAATTCGACGCCATCCGGCGCGGTATTGCCAGCTTCGATCGGCTGTGGCTGCGCTGGCAGGGGCCGTTCGGGCTGGTCTGGAACCAGGTCGTGCTGCCGATGGACCGCAAGGTTGCGGTGCTGCCCGATGTCAGCCGCGCGCGCGACGAGGCGATCACGCTCTTGCAGCGCTCGGCCCTTGCCGACGGCCATGCGCAAAAGCGCGCCGGCCAGGGCCGCGAGTTCGAGGCGCTGAAGGACTATCAGCCGGGCATGGGCCGGCGCATGATCGACTGGAAGCGCAGCGCCCGCCACGGCAAGCTTCTGGCGCGCGAGTTCCGCATCGAGGAGAACAACAACATCGTTTTAGCCATCGATAGCGGCCGCCTGATGTGCGAACCGGTCGACGGCGTGCCGAAGGTCGACCGCGCGGTGACGGCGGCGCTGCTGTCGGCCTTCATCGCGCTCAAGGGCGGCGACCTCGTCAGCCTGTTCTCCTTCGACGCCAGGCCCCGCGTCTCCAGCGGCGCGGTGCGCGGCTCGCCAAGCTTCACCATGATCCAGAAGCGTGCGGCCGAAATCGACTATTCGACCGAGGAGACCAATTTCACGCTGGCGCTGACGACGCTGTCGGCAAAGCTCGACCGGCGCTCGCTGGTCATCGTCTTCACCGATTTCGTCGATCCGATCAGCGCCGAACTGATGCTGCGCACCGTCGGCCGGCTGACCGAGCGGCATCTGGTGCTGTTCATGCTGATGAAGGACGTCGAGTTGGAGACGCTGGCCGACATGGCGCCGGCCATGCCGGAAGACGTGGCTCGAGCGGTGACCGCGGGCGACTTGCTCAGGCAGCGGCAGGTGGTGATCGGACGGCTGCGGCTGCTCGGCGCGCATGTCATCGAGGCCGACCACCAGCGGCTCGGCCCGGCGCTGGTCGAGCGCTATATCCAGCTCAAGGAGGAAAACCTCTTATGACGCTGCCCGCCGGCACAGATGCCGTCCGCCAGTCCCTGGCGAGCTTCCGCCAGGAACGCGAGGCCGACTGGAAGGCGTTCGAGGCGCTGCTTGCCCGCGTCGAGAAGCGCGCGCCGCGCACGCTGTCGGAAGACGAACTCTTATCGCTGCCCCTGCTCTACCGCTCGGCGCTGTCCTCGCTTTCGGTGGCGCGCGCGACCTCGCTCGACAGCGCGCTCATCGCCTATCTCGAAGCGCTTTGCCTGCGCGGCTATTTTTACCTCTATGGCGCGCGGCGATCTATAAGAACGCGCATCGGCGACTTCTTCCTGCACGACTGGCCGGCGGCTATCCGCGACCTGTGGCGCGAGGTGTGGGCGTCGGTCTCGCTCACCGTGATCGGCGCCATTGCCGGCTATTGGCTGGTCGCCTCCGACAAGCGCTGGTACGACGCCATCATCGCGCCGAGCCTGGCCGGCGGGCGCAATCCGGATTCGTCCGCCGAGATGCTGCGCAGCGTGCTCTACGGCGATGGCGGCGGCCATTTCCTCTCGGGCTTCGCCGCCTATCTCTTCACGCACAACACGCAGGTGTCGATCCTCGCCTTCGCGCTCGGTTTCGCCTTCGCGGTGCCGAGCGTGCTGATCATCCTGATGAACGGCTGCATGCTCGGCGCCATCTTCCAGATCTACGCCGCCAAGGGGCTCGGCTTCCAGCTCGGCGGCTGGCTGTCGATCCACGGTACCACCGAGCTCTTCGCGATCGCGATCGCGGGTGCCGCCGGCATGCGCATCGGCACCAGCATCGCCTTTCCCGGCGAATTGACACGCATGGCCGCGGCCGCCCGAGCCGGACGGGTTGCGGCGACTGCCATGGTCGGCGTCGCGGTGATGCTCTTGTTTGCCGGCCTGCTTGAAGGCATCGGCCGGCAGACGATCACCAGCGACGTCGCCCGCTATTCGATCGGCGGCGGCATGCTGGCGCTCTGGATCTCTTATTTCTACCTGTTCCGGACGGTGCGGCATGGCAACGGCTAGGAACCCTGCCGCGCTCGTGCGTCCTCTGGTCACGCCGGAGGGCGTGGATCTTCGCGTGAAACTGGCGGATGCCGGCACAAGGGCTTCGGGATTCCTGCTCGATGTGGTGATCATCATCGTCGCCGCGGTCGTCGTCAGTCTCGTCGCGATCTTCGGACTAGGCGGCCTCGGCGTGCAGGACGCGGAGCCGCTCTTCATCGTCTGGATTATTTTCATCTTCCTGCTGCGCAATGTCTATTTCATCGCCTTCGAGGCGGGCCGGCGGGCAGCGACGCCGGGCAAGCGGATGGTCGGCGTGCGGGTCGCATCGCGCAGCGGCGCGGGCCTTACCCTCGACCAGGTCATCGCGCGCAATTTGATGCGCGAGATCGAGGTGTTCCTGCCGCTGTCGATCCTTGCGGCGCGCGGCAGCGCCGGCGTCGCCGACACGCTGTCGACGATCTTCGGCTTGGTTTGGGCGCTGCTCTTCTCGCTGTTTCCGCTCTTCAACCGGGACCGGCTGAGGATCGGCGACTTGCTTGCGGGAACCTGGGTGGTCGAAGCGCCGAAGGTGGCGCTGGTCGAGGATCTTTCGCTGCGCAAGGATCCGGTCGCGGCCCGCTTCCAGTTCAGCGCCGCGCAGCTCGACGCCTATGGCATTGCCGAGCTGCACAAGCTGGAGGAAGTGCTGCGCCGCGACGACTATTTCGCCATGAAAGCGGTGGCGGAAACCATCGGCCGCAAGATCGGCGCCAAGGTCGAACCGGTCGATTCAAAAGCCTTCCTCACCGCCTATTACGGCGAGCTCAGGGCACATCTGGAACGCAAGCTGCTGCTCGGGAACCGGAAGGCGGATAAGCACGCGCGGTGAGCCAGAAGCCTGGCGATAGCTGAGAAACGTCGGCGCCGCCCCTCATTGCCCTGCCGGGCATTTCTCCCCGTATAGTGACGGGGAGAAAGACGCTGTCGCGGATGATTTCGCCAATCTCCAGCACTGCAAGAAGGGCGGCGAGACCGCCCCATCTCCTTCTCCCCGTCACTATACGGGGAGAAGGTGCCGGCAGGCGGATGAGGGGCGGCGCCTACTTACGCAAGAAGGCCGACACTACGCGGCTGCCCTCGCCTATCCCACCCACTTCTCGTAGTCGGACACCAGGAGGTGAACCGGCGCGACGTCCTCGTCGATGTTGGAGAAGCGGCCGATCGGCTCGCGGAAGACGTTGTCGGTGAGGTCGTCATTGACGGTCGAAACCTCGCCAATCAGCACGTCCTTGCCCTCGGCCCAAAAGGCGTGCCAGACGCCGGGCAACAGCGTGACGCTCTGGCCCGGATCGAGCTTCAGGAGCCCGCCCGCCGGCAATCTGGTCATGGTGCCGTCGACCGGCACCGATACTTCGGCCTTCGGGTCGATGCCGCCGTCGCGGTCGTGCATGAACAGTTCCAGCACCAGCTTGCCGCCGCCGCGGTTGATGATGTCCTCGGCCTTGATGTTGTGGCGGTGCATCGGCGAGAGCTGGTCCTTGCGCGAGATCATGATCTTCTCGGCGTAAAGCATGCCCATGCCGAGCTTCATGTCCTCGTATCGGCCGTTGCGGACGGTGAACAGGAAGAGGCCGAGCTCGTCGAACTTCTCCTGGCCGTAGTCGGTGATGTCCCAGCCGAGGCGCGAGGTGAAAATCGCCGCGGAGTCGCCCTTGTGCGCCTTCATCTCTTCCGGGCTCCAATAGGCGAAGGGCGGCATGATGTAGCCGAAGGAGCGGATGAAGGCGTCGGCGTCACGGATGATGTCGTTGATTTTGGAGCGTTTCATGGTCCTGTTTCCTTCCGGCCGCTGCCTGCTGAAATCCGCCAACCCGAATAGCCCAATGCCGTTCCGCTGTCGACGCAAACTGACGGCTCTGGCCCGGTGACATCCGGCCGGATCAGGCCCATAACCTCCACCGGTCTTTTGATTTTTTGTGCATGTCCTTGTCCCGAAACCGGTTCCCACTTTTGGGAGACATGCTTTGAACGGTGATCTTCATGGCAAGCATAGACGACCTCGACACGCCGGCGATTTTGATCGATGCGGCCCGCGCCGAAGCCAATATCAAAAAGGCGCAGGCGCATGCCGACCGCCACGGGCTGAAGCTCCGGCCGCACATCAAGACGCACAAGCTGCCTTACTGGGCAAGGAAGCAGGTCGCGGCCGGCGCCGTCGGCATCACCTGCCAGAAGATCGGCGAGGCCGAGGTAATGGCCGATGCAGGACTAACCGACATTTTTCTACCCTACAACATTCTTGGCCGCGCCAAGCTGGAACGCCTGAAGGCGCTGCACGGCCGCGTCACGCTCTCGGTGACGGCGGACAGCCACGAGACGCTGGAAGGGCTTGCCGCCATCTTCACCGATGCCGGCCATCCGCTACAGGTGCTGGTCGAGTGCGACACCGGCATGGGCCGTTGCGGCGTGCAGAGCCCGGCCGAAGCGCTGGCGTTGGCGAAAGTGATCGACCAGGCCAAGGGCCTGACCTTCGGCGGGCTGATGACCTATCCGGCGGCTGGCCGCGCCGCCGAAGCGGAGGCTTGGCTGAGAAGCGCGCGCGACGCGCTCGCCGCGGCCGGGCTCGAATGCCGGCGCATCTCCAGCGGCGGCACTCCGGACATGTGGCGCTCGGGCGAGGACAGCGTCGTCACCGAATACCGGCCCGGCACCTATATCTATCTTGACCGCTACCAGGTCGCCAAAGGCGTCGGCACGCTCGACGACTGCGCGCTGACGGTGCTCGCAACCGTGGTCAGCCACCCGACGCCGACCCGCGCCATCCTAGACAGCGGCAGCAAGGCGCTGTCCTCCGATACACTGGGATTGCCCGATTTCGGCGAGCTGCTCGGCATGCCCGGCGCCCGCGTCACGGGCCTCAGTGAAGAGCATGGAAATGTCACGCTCGCGGAAGGCGCCAGGCTTCGCATCGGCGAGCGTGTGCGCGTGGTGCCCGACCATTGCTGCGTGGTGACGAATTTGTTCGATCAGGTGCATCTGATCGGCGGCGACAAGGTGCTGGAATCGCTGCCGGTGGCGGCGCGTGGCAGGATGGGGTGACGAAGAAGCGCCTTTCCCTTCTCGCCCTGTGGGAGAAGGTGGATCGGCGCGCAGCGCCGAGACGGACGAGGGGTGTTCCAGCGGAGTGAGGCGTTGGCGTTCCCTGGAACACCCTCATCCGTCGCCTTCGGCGACACTACCCGGCCCTTCGCTGGCTCAGGGCGTTCGAAGCTCGAAAAGCCAAGCAATTGGCTTTTCGTCCGCTACGCGGACCGCTTCTCACCCCACAAGGGGAGAAGGGGGAGCCCTCTCCGCCTGCCTCGCCGCAACCCTGCGCATCGCAGTCACGCGTCGGCGGAAGATTTCCGTACGTATCGCCATCAGGTGCAGCGCGAAGAACAGCACGGTGAAGCCGAGCGCCATCACCGCAAGCGGCCACAGCATCGAGGGGTCGATGCTCGGGCCGCCGAGGCGGAAGACCGAGGCTGGCTGATGCAGCGTGTTCCACCAGTCGACCGAGAACTTGATGATCGGGATGTTGATGAAGCCGACCAGCGTGATGATGGCGGCGGCCCAGGCGGCGCGGCCGGCGTCATCCAGCGCGCGCGTCAGCGCGATGATGCCGAGATACATCAGGAAAAGCACGAAGACCGAGGTCAGCCGCGCGTCCCACACCCACCAGGTGCCCCACATCGGTTTGCCCCAGATCGAGCCGGTGATCAGCGCCAAGGCCGTGAAGGTGGCGCCGATCGGGGCGGCCGATTTCAGCGCCACATCGGCCAGCGGATGGCGCCAGACCAGCGTGCCCAGCGCCGAGATCGCCATGATCGTGTAGCACATCATGGCGAGCCAGGCGAAAGGCACATGGATATACATGATGCGCACCGTGATGCCCTGCTGGAAATCTTCCGGCGCGGTGAAGCTCATATAGAGGCCGACGCCGAGCAGGATGGCGGCAATCGCCGCCAGCCACGGAATGACCTTGTCGGCCAGCCCGACGAAGCGCGTCGGGTTGGCGAAATCGGTCCAGCCTGAGAGGCGTGAGGTGGTGTCGCTCATGCCGACCTAAATAGACCGGCAATGTGCCCGGGGCAATTGGACGGTTGTCGCAGGGCTACTACGTTCCCCCTTGTGGGGAGGGTCGCTGCGAAGCAGCGGGGTGGGGGGCGGCGCCGACCCCCACCCCGGACCTTCGGTCCGACCTCCCCACAAGGGGGAGGTAGAAAGGGGGCTTACGCCGCTTCGTTGACCGGGCGGCTGAGGCGGCGGACTTCCTCGTCGTTCAGCAGGCCGCCGGCGCGCAAGAGGGCGGCGAAGCGGCCGTTGCGCAGCGACAGCTCGGTGAAGCCGCCATATTCGACCACCTTGCCCTTGTCCATGAAGACCACCAGGTCGGCGTCGCGGACCGTGGTCAGGCGGTGAGCGATGATGAAGGTGGTGCGGTCGCGACGCAGCTCGTCGATCGCTTCCTTGACGCGGTCCTCGGTCTCGACGTCTAGCGCGCTGGTCGCCTCGTCGAGCACCAGGATCGGCGCATCCTTCAGCACGGCGCGGGCAATGGCGATGCGCTGGCGCTCGCCGCCCGACAGCTGGCCGCCGCGCTCGCCGACGACGGTGTCGTAGCCGCTGCTCTTGGCCAGGATGAAGTCCTGCGCGGCGGCGGCGTCCGCCGCGGCGTGAACCTCGTCATTGCTCGCATCGGCGCGACCGACGCGGATGTTGTCCTCGATCGAGCGGTTGAGCAGGCCGGCGTCCTGGAAGACGGTGGCGATCGAGTGGCGTAGCGACTTGCGGGTGACCGTGCGGGTGTCAATGCCGTCGATCAGGATGCGGCCGCTGGACGGCGTGAAGACGCGCTGCAGCAAGTTGATGAGCGTCGTCTTGCCGGCGCCGGTCGGGCCGACGATGGCGACGGTCTTGCCGGCCGGCACCTCGAATGACACGTCCTCGATGCCGTGGCCGGAGTTGGCGAACTCAAAGCTGACGTCCTCGAACCGCACATGTCCGGTGACGTTGGTCAGCTCGCGCAGGCCATCGGGCTCGACGGTTTCGGCGGCCGAGTCCTCGAGGCGATAGAAGTCCTCGAGCTTGGCGCGCGCCTCGGAGATCTGGGTGGTGAAGGCCGACATCTGATCGAGACGGGCGATCAGCATTCCGGCAAAGCCGGTGAAGGCGACGACATCGCCGACGCGCAGCTGGCCACGGGTGACGAGATAGGCGCCGATCGACAGCACGATCATCATCGAGATGGTCGACGACAGGCGGTTCAACGCATTGGCGATCGCCCACCAGTCGAGCACAGGGTTCTGCGCGTCGAGCAGGTTTTTGACGTAACGCCTCAACGTGGCGGTCTCATGGCCGATACGGTTGTAGCTCTGCAGCACGGCGACATTGCTGACGCTGTCGGACACATGGGCAAAGACGGTGTGGTAGTGGCGCTCGACGGCGGTCTGCCCCGACTTGGTGCGGCGCATGACGATACGGCCGATGGCAACGTAGAGCACGCCGAGGCCGAGCAGCACGATGGTCATGCGGATGTCCATGGCGAGCGCGGTCGGCACCAGCAGCACCAGCGCGATGGCCGTCGACAGATGCACGCGCATGAATTCGAGCCACAGGCTGAACAGCGTTTCGACGGCGCGCAGCAGCGTATGCAGCGAATTGGAGGTGCCGCGCTGGTGATGCCAGGCAAGCGGCATGGTGATGACGCGCTCGAAGGACTGGCACAGCACCTCCGAGCGGCGGGCATGGGCGAAGCGATCGGCGCCGCGTGCCACCAGCACGAAGGCGACGACATTGAAGGCACCGAGAGCGGCCCAGACGGCGAGCGTCGAAAACACCGGACCTTTTTCGGAGATGGCACCGATTACCCGGCCGAGCAGGATCGGCTCGAGGATTGCGATGGCAGCCAGCGCGACGTTGGCGACGCAGATCAGCGCGACGCGCTTCTTGTCAGCCGCCAGATAACCCAGTGCTCGCCAGTAGATTTGCAGAAGTGACACTTCAGCTACTCCGCCAAACTCTTGTTTGTGTGCTCAATTCCGGCATTGTGCACTGCAGCATTCATTGACACGTACCGGTTAACGCGTCGCAAAACAATGCCCGTCTATCGCTTCCGTTCCCATTTAGCGAACAAAAGATGACGACGGTGCGAAATCTGGCGTGATCACCTAACGGTTTGAGATAAAAGGTGAAATGTCAGCCTTGCGGCAAAATAATGGCACTTGCCGCGCGCTGCCACATTTTTAATCATCAGGCGCTTGCTTAGCCGGGTCTAAAGGAGCTTGAAGGACGCTGACCGGGTCGCGCCCAAGTAAAACGCCAAGCTTGGCCGCGCATCTTTGGGGACGCGCGGCCTTTGAGCCAAATCGTTGATTTTACGCAGGTATCTTGACGACCACCTCGGTCTTCTCGCCGGCCTTCGGCTCGAAAGATCCCGATTTTGTCTTCGAACCATTGACTTCGAGCGAGATCGACTTGGTCTTTTTGTCGCGGATGACGCGGACCTTGATTTCGCCGTCGAGCAGTTTGAGCGTCGCCGCGTAGCCGTCCCAGTGTCCAGGCAGCTTCGGCCTAAACGTGATCTGCTTGCCGCGCCGCTCGATGCCCAGGATTCCCTCGACAGCCGCCCGGTAGAGCCACCCTGCCGAGCCCGTGTACCAGGTCCAGCCGCCGCGCCCGCCTTTTCCTTCGCCGGCGTAGATGTCGGCCGCCACCACATAAGGCTCGACGCGGTAATGCTCGGCCGCGGCCTCGTCCGAGGCGTGGTTGACCGGGTTCAGCATCGAGAAGCAACGATAGGCCTCGTCGGTGCGACCCATCTCGGCCAGCGCGATCACGAACCAGGTGGCGGCATGCGTGTACTGGCCGCCATTCTCGCGCACGCCGGGCGGGTAGCTCTTGATGTAGCCGGGATCCTGCTCGCTGTTCGAGAAGGGCGGCGTGAACAGCTTGACGATCTTGAGCTTGTCGTCGACGAGCATTTTCGTCGCCTGCTCCATGGCCGTGGTCGAGCGCGCCGGGTCGCCCTCGCCAGAGAGCACGCTCCAGGATTGGGCGATGGAGTCGATCTTGCACTCGTCGGAGCTTCGCGAGCCGAGCGGCGTGCCGTCGTCGAAGCTGCCGCGCCGGTACCACTGACCATCCCAGGCAGTGCTCTCCAGCGCCCGCTTCAACACCTCCGCGTGCTTCGCCCAGGCCTGCGCCCGCTTGGCATCGCTCTGTCCCTTGGCGACTGGGGCGAAGTCGCCCAGCGTCTTCAAGAGGAACCAGCCCAGCCACACGCTCTCGCCCTTGCCGCCCTCGCCGACACGGTTCATGCCGTCGTTCCAGTCGCCGCCCAGGATCAGAGGCAAGCCGGCCGGGCTGCTGCGCTTGATGGCAAGGTCGAGCGCCCGCGCGCAGTGGTCGTAGAGCGAAGCAGTGGTCTTGGTGATCTCGGGCGTGAAGAAGGCGTCGTGCTCACCCTCGCCGAGTTCCTGCCCGTCGATGAAGGGGATCTGCTCCTTGAGGATCGCGGCATCGCCCGTCACCTCGACGTAGCGGGCGGTGGCGTGCGCCAGCCAAACCACGTCGTCGGAGATCATGGTGCGCACGCCGGCATCGGTGCGCGGCAGCCACCAGTGCTGCACGTCGCCTTCCTGGAACTGCCGGCGGGCGGCGTTGAGGATCTGATCGCGCGCCAGCTTCGGATCGTGCGACAGCAAGGCCAGCGTGTCCTGCAACTGATCGCGGAAGCCAAAGGCGCCGCTCGCCTGGTAGAAGGCCGAGCGGGCGCGGATGCGGCAGGCAAGGCTCTGGTAAGGCAGCCAGTGATTGACCATGGCGTTGAGCGCCTTGTCCGGCGTCTCGACCTGGATGGTGTCGAGGAAGCCGCGCCAGACGCGTTCGTTGTCGGCCAGGCGATGGTCGAAATCCTTGCCGCGATGGGCTTGCACCAAGGCGCTCGCCTCGGCAGTGGTGGCCGCGTCGCCGAGCAGCCAGAACAGCGTCACGTCGCCGCCGGCTGGAATGTCGACGTCGCTGGCGATCACCGCGCAGGGATCGTCGCCGGCCTCGACGCGGCCGGACAGGGCGACTCCGCCGAGCACGGCCTGCGGATATTCGGTCGTGCCGTGCCTGCCGATGAACTCCGCGCGATCGGCGGTCACCGAATGGACAGGAGCCGTGGCGGCGAGGAAAGCCACCCGCTCGCCGAAATCGAGCCCATAGGGGTTCTGCGCCAGCATGGCGCCGGTCGCGGCGTCCCGCGACGGCACGATGGTCGCCGCCGTGCGCGAGCGATGGCCGCCGAGCACCCATTCGGCATAGGCATAGACGCGCAGCCTTGCCGGCGCCGGGCCGGCATTCTGGATGCGCAGCCGGGTGATCTTGACCGGATCCACCGGGTCGACCACCTGCGTCAGGTCCATCGACAGCGGCCCGCGCTTCGAGCGGAAGGTAGAAAAACCCTGTCCGTGCCAGGTCTCGTAGGTCATCGAGGGATCGCGCACCACGGCGGCCATGGGTGAGAACGCCTTGCCGCTCAACTGATCGTAAATATAGAAGCCCTCACCAGGCTGGTTCGACACCGGGTCGTTGGACCAAGGCGTCAGCTGATAGTCGCGGCTATTGCGACTCCAGGTGAAGCCCGCGCCTTCGGCCGAAACGTGGAAACCGAAGGAAGCATTGGAGATGACGTTGATCCAGGGCTGCGGCGTCGTGCGGCGTCCGGTCAGCCGCGTCACATAGTGGCGGCCATCGCCCTCGAAGCCGCCGAAACCGTTCCAGAGGGTGAGGCCGGCGCCGTCGGCCGCGATATCGGCTCCCTGGCTTGCCGGCGTCGGCTCAGGCAATGATGGCGACGGCTGGCGGGCCGGAATGCCTTCCCCTTGTTGCAGGGCGTCGCGGGCCTGCAATGCCGCCGTCTCCGCTCGCTCGAGCTGGTCGAAGATGGTGCCGTTGCGGGTGTGGAGCGCGACGCGCGCGACCGACAACAAGGTCTTGTAGGTCGGCTCGTCCATCAGGTCGCGGCGCACGGCGAAGATGTGCTGGCGGGGCCCAAGCTCGCGGCCACGCAGGCGGCTGTTCTCGCACAGCGTTTCCACCGCGCGCTGCAGATCCTGCACGTAGGAGGAGGCCTGCTCGTTGACGACGACGAAGTCGATCATCATGCCGCGGGCGCGCATATACTCCTGGAAGCGCAACGCCTGGGCGACGATCTCGAGATCGGCGACGTCGCCGATGCGCACCAGGAAGATCGGGAAATCGCCGGAGATGCTGGTCGGCCAGAGGCTCGACTGGCGGCCGAGACCGGACGCGATGGATTCAGCCGGCAGGCGCAGGAACGGATCGGGATAGATCAGGTAGCGCGCCAGCTTCTGCACATTGGCGGCGTCGGTCAGGCTGAGGCCGAGATGACGCGTCTGCACCTGGCTGCGCGTCCAGGCGAGCATCGCCTGGCGGGCGAAGCTTTCCTGATGGTCGAGGCGGCCGATCGCCTCGTCGAGTTCGCCGCGGTTGGCACCGACGACGGTCCAGAAGGTCAGTGAGATCTTCTTGTTCGCCGGCACGCGCACCTGGCGGCGGAGCGCCGCCACCGGGTCGAGCGTGAAGCCCTGGTTGCCGGCAAGCCTGAAGCCGGGATCGAAAGCCACGGCATCCGCAATGGTGCGGCCGCGGCCGATGAAGGCGCGCCGGTCGGTCTCGGCCTCGGCGTCGCGCGAGGGGCCCGACGGATCGGTGACGAAATGCACCATGGTGAGGTCGGGTTCGTTCTTGTCGCGCTTGCGCCTGGTGGCGAAGATCGCGCCGTTGTTCGCGGCGATCTCGGTCTCGACGAACATCTTCGAGAACGCCGGATGGGCGTTGTCCGAGGCCTCGTTGCCCAGCACCAGCTCGGCGAAGGAGGTCACCTCGATATGCCGGTCGGTGGCGCCGTCATTGTAGAGCGTGATGCGGCGGCCCTCGCCGTTGCCTTCCGAAATCACGATGCATTCGACTTCCGAACGCAGCGCGCCGACCGACTTGGTGAAGCTCGCCTTGTCGTCGGCGAACAGCGTCTGCACGCGTTCGTTCTCGGCGCGCTTCGGCTCGGCCGTCGCCGACCACCAGTCACCGGTCGCGGCGTCGCGCAGGAAGATGTAGGAGCCCAGGCGGTCCACGCTCGGGTCCGGCTGCCAGCGGGTGACGGCCAGCTCGCCGAAGCGGCTGTAGCCGGAGCCGGTGGCGGTGACCATGACCGAGTAACGGCCGTTGGACATGACGTTGGTCGCGCGCAGCGCCTTTATCGGATCGAGGATGATGCGGCTGTCGGGGCTCTCCGTCTCGGTTTCGTCCTTCGACCGCTCGTCGGCCTCGGTCCGGACCGTGGCGGCCGGGATGTCGCGCGGCGCCTTCTCCTGCAGGAGCAATTCGGCCGACTCGATCACCGGATCGCTGTGGAAGCGCTCGCGCAGCCGGCCCTCGAATATGGCATCCGCCACGGCGGCGATCGACATGCCGGAATGGTGGGCCATGTAGTTCTGCACCACGGCGTGGTCGGTGCCTTCCGGCACGCGCTGCGGCGTGAAATCGACCGCGTCGTAAAAGCCGTGGCGGCCGAGCGCGCCGATCGAGCGCAGCCGCATCAGATTCTGCACCGCCTCGCGCGGGTTGAACTGCGCCGCTAGGATCGTGGCGTAAGGCGCGATCACGGTGTTCTGGCCAAGGCCGCGCTTCAGGCCGAGGCCGGGCACGCCGAAATTGGTGTACTGATAGGTGAGCTCGCGGTCGCGGGCATTATAGGCCGCCTCAGAAATGCCCCAGGGCACGTTCTTCGAGCGCGCATACTGGATCTGGCGCTTGATGATGAGCTTGCTGGTCTGGTTGAGGATCGAGCCCGGCGCCTCCTTCATCACCAGCGGCGGCATCAGATACTCGAACATCGAGCCCGACCAGGACATCAGCGCGCCCCGGAAGCCGATCTCGACGATCGGGCGGCCAAGCCGGAACCAGTGCTCCGTCGGCAGGTCGCCCTTGGCGATGGCGAACAGGCTGGTCAGCCGCGCCTCGGAGGCGAGCAGGTCGTAGCAGCTTTCGTCAAGCTGGTGCTCCTCGACACGGTAGCCGATCGACAGCAGCTTGCGCTCCTGCCGCATCAGGAAGGAGAAATCCATCTCGAAGGCATAGCGGCGGCAACGCTCGCGCAGCGCGAGCAGCTTGGCGCGGAGCGCCGATACCGCGCTTTCGTCATTGTGCGAATCGTGCACATGCGCCTCGCACGTCGCCTCCAGCCTCGCCGCCCAGTCGGCGATGACATCGCTCTTCGGCGACGCCGCCTCGGTGTGGATGGCGGTGGCGAGCTTGCGGATCTCGCCGGCAAGCACCGCGAGGTTGATGGTGCGGATCGAGGCCATCTCGGGCTGCGCCTTGATGGTCATCACCGCGCGGCGCATGCCGTCGAGGCGGTCGGCAAGCCGCTGGCGCAGCGGCCGCAGCTGCCGGCGGTCGTCGGGCAGGTCTTCCAGGCTTTCGTCGAGGATGGTGACGGTGTCGAGGATGCCCTCGAAATCGCCCTGCAAATGGACGGAAGGCGCCTCGGCCCATTCGGCGCAGGCGGCGGCGACCGCGACCAGGTGGCCGGCAAGGTTGCCGCTATCCACCGCCGAAATATAGAGCGGATAGAGCGGCTTCAGCGTCGTCGTGTCGTACCAGTTGTAGAGATGCCCGCGGTCGCGCGGCATGCTCTCGATGGTGGTCATCGTGGCGTCGATGCGGGTGATGGCGTCCGACAGGCTGACCCAGCCGAAATCGCGCGCCGACACGATCGACAGCAGGTAGACGCCGATATTGGTCGGCGAAGTGCGCGGCGCCACCACCGGCGCCGGGCTTTCCTGGAAATTGTCGGGCGGCAGATGGTGATGCTCGGCCGTCACGAAGGTTTCGAAATAATGCCAGGTGCGGCGCGCCACGGTGCGCAGCGCATGGATGTCGGAGGCCGAAATGCGCAACCTGTCCTCGGTTTCGGCCGAGCGGCTGATCCAGCAGGCGACGGCGGGCGAGCCGATCCAGAAAATCGCGAAGAAGAAGGCGACGAACGCGCCGGTGGAATCGGCCAGCACCGGAACGGCAAGGCCAACGACGCCGATGATCACGGCGCCGTACATCATGCTGTAATAGGAGCCGAGATCGCTGCCGCCGCTCTTGTGCGCCTGCGATGCGGTGCGCCACTCCAAAAGGTTCTGGCGGCTGACGAAGAGCCTGTAGAGCGTACGGACGACAGCGTCGCCCATCATCCAGGCGAGATGCGCCATCAACAGCACCTTCAACGCCACCAGCGCGGTGCCGAACACGGTATCGCGGGCTAAAGCCGAGAAATGGCCGCGCGGGGTCTGGTCCCCGCTCTTGGGCAAGATGCCATTCACGATGTCGAAGGTCGGCGCCATGAACAGGCTGAGGATCAACAGCGCCTGCCACTGCGCGGCCTGCGTGAAAGGCAGCAGCGTCCAGCCGGCGATACAGGCCATCACCCAGAAGATCGGGGTCAGCGAGCGACGCAGATTGTCGACCATCTTCCAGCGCGACAGCGCCGGCACGCCGGAGCGGGGGTCGAACATGAAGCCGAGCAACTGCCAGTCGCCGCGCGCCCAGCGATGATGACGCGAGGCGTCGACGGAGTAGCGGGTCGGATAGTCCTCGACCAGCTCGACGTCGGTGACGAGCGCCGCGCGCGCCAGGGCGCCTTCGAGCAGATCGTGGCTGAGGATGGTGTTTTCCTCGATGCGGCCCTTCAGCGCCGCTTCGAAGGCATCGACATGGTAGAGGCCCTTGCCGGTGAAGGAACCGTCGCCGAAGACGTCCTGATAGACGTCGGAGACGGCAAAGACGTAAGGGTCGAGGCCGCGATTGGCCGAGAAGACGCGCTGGAAGAAGGAGGCGTCGTCGCCGCTGGTAAGCGATGCCGTGATGCGCGGCTGCAGGATGGTATAGCCGGCGCTGACAACACGCTTCGCCGCGTCGAAATGCGGACGGTTCAGCGGATGCGAGAGCTTGCCGACCAGCGTCGAGACGGCGTCGCGCGTGGTACGCGTGTCGGCATCGAGCGTCATGACGTAGGTGACTTTTTCCGGCAGCGGCACATCGAGCGGCAGGAAGGTGGTGTCGCTGTCGCCGCGCAGCAGGAGATTGAGCTCGTGCAGCTTGCCGCGCTTGCGCTCCCAGCCCATCCAGCAGCCCTGCGCCTGGTTGTAGAGCCGGCGGCGGTGCAGGAGATAGAAGCGGGGCGCGCCTTCGGACGGGTAACGGGCGTTCAGCCTGGCGATCTCGTCGCGGGCATATTGAAGGATCTCGATGTCGGCGGCGTCGATCTCGGTCTTGGAATCCGGCCAGTCGGACAGCAGCGCGAAATGAATTTCTTCCGCCGTGTTGGCGAGATGATGCACCTCGATGTTGCGGATGTTTTCCTCGACGTCGTCGCGCGAGCCGATCAGCGAGGGCACCACGACCAGGGTGCGCGCCTCCGCAGGGATGCCGTGCTTGTAGTCGTAGCCGACGAGTCGCGTCGGCTTGAGGAAGAGCGCCACGACGGTGTTGAAGAAGGCCAGTGCGCCTTCGCTGGCAGGCACCGCGAACAGGGCCAGCATCAGCGTGATCGACTCCGCCGAGAGGCCGAGATGGGCAAGCGCATTGCCGGACAGCACAAGCAGCAGCACCGTCAGCAGGAAGACCGGCACGACGATGCCCAGCCAGCCGGTGGCGGCAAAGGCGCGCTTGAGGGTGACATAGAAGGGAGCCCGGTAGCCGATCGCCTGCTCCAGTTCCTGGCGACGCGGCCCGACCAGGAAGAAGCCGACATCGGTATGCACGGAGGGATCGGCAGTCTCGGGCACGCCGGACGCATCGGTGAGCCCGGGCGTGTGGCCTGCAAGCTCGATCGCCTTTTCGGCGACGCGGTATTCGGAAAGTTCGGAACGGCGTGCGAGCTGCTCGATCGCGGTGCGGTACTGGTCGCGCGAGAAGAAATCGAGCGCGGCGAAGTCGGTCTTCTGGCGCAGCAAGGTGTCGATGCGGCTGACGCCCTCGAACCAGACCGTCCAGTCGACGTCGTTGATGAGACGCAGACCGCGGATGATGTTGCCGGTGGTGACGTTGCCGCTGGACAGCGTCTGATGCTCGGAGATGATGATCTCCTCGGCGTCGGAGCCGGTCTTCTCGAGCTCGCCCTCCAGCCATTCCAGCGCCCGGCCGGCATTCTGCGAGCCGTCGCGCAGGCGGTAGAGGAGCTGGGTGGCGAAAGTCGTGTCCTGCGCATGCGTTGCATAGTGCGACAGGATCCTGGTCCGGTCGGCATTGTCGTCGGTCGCGAGCACGCGGTCGGCGACCTCATTGGCGATCTGACGCATCTGCCTGGTGCGGTTGACGCGCACCGCGATGCGGCGGAGATTTTCGATCAGCACGAATCGCAGCAGCGACGGCAGCGCCCAGAGCTCGCCGATCTTCAGCGGCTCGACCGACTGGAAGCCCTCGACGATGGCCTTGAACATGGTCGCCGAGACCGCGCTGTCGGAATGCTGGACATAGCTCCAGGCGACGGCAAAGGCGCGCGGCAGGACGGTGCCGTCGGCAAGCTTGAGCGTCGGCAACTGACGGTAGAAGCGGCGCGGCAGGTCGCGCTTGACCTGGAAGATGGTCTCCTCGACCAAATAATTGTTGTCGAGCAGCCATTGCGCGGCGGGCGTGATCGTCTCGCCCTTGGCCTGCGCGGCATTGGTCGAACGGTAGACTTCGAGAATCTTCTTGGCGCTGTCGCGGATGCGGGCCTGGAACTCGAATGGCGAGAACCCGAACAATTCCCTGACTTCGCCATCGGCGAGCGCGGCGCCCAGGGCGCGCAGCCGGTCTTCTGGCAGGAAATTGGAGCGTACCGGCGCTTCCGTGACAATCGGGAAGCCAGCGCTTGTCTGTTCGATCTTGGTGGGGTTCGTCTGAATGTTCATCGATTATTCCGTAAGGCGGGCGCGATGCGGCGTGACCGCCACGGCAATGGCCCTAAAACCGGTTCAAATGCAATTGGTTGCATGGCAGGTCCGGTCGAAAGTTTGTTGCGCTCCACGATAGGGGCGTCCCCTTTCGACAACTCAAGGGCGAACGCCCCTCGCTTCCCGCCCCGGGTCCGTTCAGGGAAAGGATTCAGGCTTTTTCGTGATACATGCAAGGGGCCGGGCGATAATTCGCCCCTGCCGCGATCATGTTTGGCAACAGCCGTTAACCGTTGACGGCGAGATCTAAGAGTCTGACGACGAACAGATGCCCCTGCCCTTCGGGCTGCAGCCGCAGTTCCGGGCTATCCCGGTCGAGGATGAGCGCGTCGAGCGGGCCGAGGCTCGATACGCTGTCGGCAAAGACTTTCACGCCGCCATCGACCGGGAGAACGAGAGTCGTGCCGACGCTGTGCTCAACCCGCATTTCGTCCGAGAGCGACAGGCGCTCGACCGTGTGGGTCATCCGGCTCCGGCGAGTCATGACGTTGAGGTCGGTGATCGCGCCGCCGATCAGGGTGGCGCCGGTCGGCACGTCGCCAGGAAAGGACAGCGGCGCCGAGGCTGCGGTCAGCCACGACGCCGACCTGCCGGCAATCTCGAGCACGATGCCCTCGCCTTCCAGCACCGATAGAGTACGGTCGATGCCGGCAAAGCTGGAGAAGGGCCCGCTCGTCTCGACGCGGGCCATCGAGATGCGCCAGTCAAAATCGTCGAGCCCGGCACTGTGCGGCGAGACGGCGATCTCGGTGGTCGTGCCGCCACCATTCTTCCACGGCATGACGCGGTAGCCGGCGGCACGAAGGATACGCATCGCTTCAGCCCAGAATGCCCGGGAGATTGAGCTGATGCTCTTTGGCGCACTGGATGGCGATGTCGTAGCCGGCATCGGCATGGCGCATGACGCCGGTCGCCGGGTCGTTCCAAAGCACGCGCTCCAGGCGCCTCGCCGCATCGGCCGTGCCATCGGCGACGATCACCATGCCGGCATGCTGCGAGAAGCCCATGCCGACGCCACCGCCGTGATGCAGCGACACCCAGGTGGCTCCGGAGGCGGTGTTGAGCAGCGCGTTGAGCAGCGGCCAGTCGGAAATGGCGTCGGAGCCATCCTTCATCGCTTCGGTCTCGCGGTTCGGTGAGGCGACCGAGCCGGAATCGAGATGATCGCGGCCGATGACGACCGGCGCCTTGAGCTCGCCCTTGGCCACCATCTCGTTGAAAGCGAGGCCGAGCCGATGGCGGTCGCCGAGGCCGACCCAGCAGATGCGCGCCGGCAGGCCCTGGAAAGAGATGCGCTCGCGGGCCATGTCCAGCCAGTTGTGCAGGTGCGTGTTGCCGGGGGTGAGCTCGCGCACCTTAGCGTCGGTCTTGTAGATATCCTCCGGGTCGCCGGATAGGGCTGCCCAGCGGAACGGGCCGATGCCGCGGCAGAACAGCGGACGGATATAGGCCGGCACGAAGCCGGGGAAGGCAAAGGCGTTCTCAAAACCTTCGTCCTTGGCGACCTGGCGGATGTTGTTGCCGTAGTCGAGCGTCGGCACGCCGGCATTCCAGAACGCCACCATCGCCTCGACATGCTCGCGCATCGAGGCGCGTGCGGCCTTCTCGACTGCCTTGGGGTCCGAGACGCGCTTCTCGCGCCATTCGGCCATGGTCCAGCCCTTCGGCAGATAGCCGTTGATCGGGTCGTGCGCCGACGTCTGGTCGGTGAGGATATCGGGGCGGATGCCGCGCTTGAACATCTCCGGCACGATCTCGGCCGCATTGCCGAGCAGGCCAACCGATTTCGCCTCGCCGGCCTTCGTCCAGCGCTCGATCATTTCCATCGCCTCTTCGAGCGTCTCGGCCTTCTCGTCGACATAGCGGGTGCGCAGGCGGAAATCGATCGAGTCCGGATTGCATTCGATGGCGAGGCAGCACGCGCCGGCCATGACGGCAGCCAGAGGCTGGGCGCCGCCCATGCCGCCAAGGCCAGCGGTCAGGATCCACTTGCCCTTGAGGTTGCCGCCATAATGCTGGCGCCCGGCCTCGACGAAGGTCTCGTAGGTGCCCTGCACGATGCCCTGCGTGCCGATATAGATCCAGGAGCCGGCCGTCATCTGGCCGTACATCATCAGGCCCTTCCTATCGAGCTCGTTGAACTTCTCCCAGGTTGCCCAATGCGGCACGATGTTGGAGTTGGCGATGAGCACGCGCGGCGCATCTTTGTGGGTGCGAAAGACGCCGACCGGCTTGCCGGACTGGACCAGCAGCGTCTCGTCCTCGCCGAGCGTCTTCAGTGAAGCGGCGATGCGATCGAAATCATTCCACGTGCGCGCGGCCCGGCCGATGCCGCCATAGACGACCAGCTCGTTCGGGTTCTCGGCGACTTCGGGATCGAGATTGTTCATCAGCATGCGCAGTGGCGCTTCGGTCGTCCAATAGCGGGCGTTCAGCTTGTCGCCTCGCGGCGCGCGTACTTCGCGGATGTTGTGGCGTGGATCGGTCATATGGTCGCTTCCCTTTCGATGAGGTGCGGCGGGCGCGTCAGCGCGCTGCCCAGGCAATCGCGGTTTCGAGGATCTTCTTCAGCCTGGCGCGGATCGGCGCGGCGTAGGTGGCGTCGTAAGGCACCGGCCAGTTCTCCGGCGCCCCCTTTTCCGTGGGCTCGCGCATATAGCCGCGGTTGGAAAGCTCCATCTGCAGCGCGTGGACACCGTTCTGGGGTTGCCCGAAATGGCGCGTGATCCAGCCGCCCTTGAAGCGGCCATTGACCACCCAGGTCTCGCCGGTCGCGGCAAGGATGGCCGCTACCTTTTCCTGCAGCACCGGATCGCTGCTCTTGCCGTCATTGGTGCCGAGGTTGAAGACTGGCAGCGTGCCTTCGAACAGGCGCGGCAGCACCGAGCGGATCGAGTGGCAGTCGTAGAGAACAATCTTCTCGTGCATGCCGCGCAGCCGGTCGATCTCCGCCTGCAGGGCGGCGTGGTAGGGTTTGAAATAGGCCTCGCGGCGCCTGTCGATCTCGGACGGTGTCGGCTCCTCGCCCATGCGATAGAGCGGATCGCCGTCGAAGGTATCCGTCGGGCACAGGCTAGTCGTCGCCTGTCCGGGATAGAGCGAAACGCCGGATGGGTCGCGGTTGACGTCGATGACGGTGCGCGAGATGGCGGTGTGGACGACCGTGGCGCCAAGATCGGTGGCGAAATCATAGAGCTTGTCGATCCACCAGTCGCAATCGCGGCGGCCGAGCCAGGGCGAGACCAGCCGGGCTTCGAGGCCGGCGAGCTCGATGCCGGTGTGCGGGATCGAGACCAGCAGGGGTGCTGTGCCACGTGTGATGGTGAGCCAGTTGGGCGAGGTCATGAAAGATCTCCCTGCGCTGGAGCTCTACGGCGCCCCCCTCTGCCCTGCCGGGCATCTCCCCCACTTGGGGGGAGATTGGCCGTCACCTTGGCTTTCGCCAATCTCCAGCGTCGCAGGAATGAGCGGGGCGCCGAAACCGCCAATCTCCCCCCTTGTGGGGGAGATGTCCGGCAGGGCAGAGGGGGGCGCGAAGGATCGCGGCCTATCAGGGCGTTCGATCTCACGACGCAATTCCCGGCAGCTTCACCCCACTTGCCGCATTCACCGCCGCGCCGCTGCGCACCATGGCGATCGCCTTTTCCATGTCCGGGTGGAAGTGCCGGTCGTTGTCGAGATGCGGCACCTCCGCCCGAACCAGCTTGCGCACCGCCTCCAGAGCATCGCTCGAAGCAAGCGGGGCGTGGAAATCGCAACCTTGCGTCGCCGCCAGGAGTTCGATGCCGATGACGGCGGTCGCATTCTCGATCATGCCGAGCAGTCGGCGCGCGCCATGCGCGGCCATCGAGACATGGTCTTCCTGGTTGGCCGAGGTCGGGATCGAATCGACGCTCGCCGGATAGGCCTTCTGCTTATTTTCCGAAACAAGGGCGGCCGCCGTTACCTGCGGGATCATGAAACCGGAATTCAGGCCCGGCTTCGGCGTCAAAAAGGCCGGCATGCCGGAGAGCGCCGGATCGACCAGCATGGCGATGCGCCGCTCCGACAGCGAGCCGATCTCGCAGACGGCGAGCGCGATCATGTCGGCGGCGAAGGCCACCGGTTCGGCGTGGAAATTGCCGCCCGAGAGCGCGGTGTCGTCCTCGGCGAAGATCAGCGGATTGTCGGTGACGCCGTTGGCTTCAGTCTCGAGCGTGTCGGCCGCCTTGCGCAGCACGTCGAGGGCAGCACCCATCACCTGCGGCTGGCAGCGCAGGCAGTAGGGGTCCTGCACGCGCTCGTCGCCGACCCGGTGCGATTCACGGATGGCGCTGCCGGCCATCAGGTTGCGCAGCGCATCCGCCGTCTCGATCTGGCCGCGATGCTTACGCAGCAAATGAATGCGCGGATCGAAGGGGGCGTCGGAGCCACGGGCGGCGTCGGTCGACAGCGCGCCGGCGACCAGGGCCGACTGGTAAAGCGTCTCGGCATCGAACAGGCCGGCGAGCGCGAAGGCGGTCGAAAACTGCGTGCCGTTGAGCAGCGCCAGGCCTTCCTTGGCGCCGAGCGTCACCGGTTCGAGCCCGTGCGAGACGAAGGCGACCTTGGCGGGGAAGCGGCCGTGCGGAGTGAAGCATTCGCCGACGCCGATCATCACCGACGTCATATGCGAGAGCGGCGCGAGGTCGCCTGAGGCGCCGACCGAGCCTTGCGCCGGCACCACCGGGATGACATCGTTGGCGAGCATCCCCTGAAGCAGATCGATGGTCGCGGCCTTTACACCGGACGCGCCCTGGGCGAGGCTGGCAAGCTTCAGCGCCATCATCAGCCGCACCACCGCGACGGGCATCGGCTCGCCGACGCCCGCGGCATGCGAGAGCACGATATTGCGCTGGAGCGTTTCGAGATCGTTTTCCGGGATGCGGACGCTGGCCAATTTGCCGAAGCCTGTGTTGATGCCATAGACCGGCTCGCCCTTGGCGAGGATGCGCGCGACCGCCTCCGCGCTGGCCTTGATCTTCGGCCGGCAGGCATCGTCGAGCTTTGGCACGGCGCCGCGATAGATGGCGCGCCAGTCGGCAAGCGTCGCGCTGCCGGGCTTCAGGATCAGTTCGGTCATTGTCCTCTCCAGATGCGGGCATGGAGCGGGTTGAAGCCCATGCGGTAGACGAGTTCGGCCGGACGCTCGATGTCCCAGATGGCAAGGTCGGCCGATTTGCCGGCTTCCAGCGTGCCGGTCTTGTCGAGCAGACCCAGCGCGCGGGCCGCCTCGCGGGTGACGCCGGCGAGGCATTCGTCGACGGTCATGCCAAAGAGCGTCGCGGCCATGTTCATGGTGAGCAGCAGCGAGGTGAGCGGCGAAGTTCCTGGATTGCTGTCGGTGGCGACCGCCATTTTCACGCCGTGGCGGCGGAACAGGTCGACCGGCGGCTTCTTGGTCTCGCGGATGAAATAGTAGGCGCCGGGCAGGATCGTCGCCACGGTGCCGGCCTTGGCCATCGCCGCGGCGCCCTCCTCGTCCGTATATTCGAGATGGTCGGCCGACAGCGCGCCATAGTGCGCGGCAAGTGCCGCGCCATGCAGGTTTGACAACTGGTCGGCGTGGAGTTTCACCGGCAGGCCGAGGGCCTTCGCCTTGTCGAAGACGCGCGCGATCTGCTCAGGCGAAAAAGCGATGCCCTCGCAAAAACCGTCGACGGCATCGGCGAGGTCTTCGGCGGCAATGGCAGGCAGGATCGTGCCGGCGACGAGGTCGATGAAGGCGTCCTTGTCACCCTTGGCCTCGGGCGGCAGCGCGTGGGCGGCGAGACAGGTCGTGCGAACCGTGACCGGCCGCTCGCCGTCAAGCCGGCGGGCGGCGCGCAGCGATTTCTTCTCGTTGTCGGCATCGAGGCCATAGCCCGACTTGACCTCGACGGTGGTAACGCCTTCGGCGATCAGCGCGTCGAGGCGCGGCAGCGTCTGGGCGACGAGTTGGTCTTCGCTCGCGGCGCGCAGCGACTTGACGGAGGAGATGATGCCGCCCCCAGCGCGGGCCACTTCTTCATAAGTGGCGCCGGCCAGCCGCATTTCGAATTCGTTGGCCCGGTTGCCGGCATAGACAAGATGCGTGTGGCAGTCGATCAGGCCCGGCGTGATCCAGCGGCCCTCGCAATCAACGCTCTCGACGCCTTGCCCGAATGAGGCCGGCATGTCGGCTTCGGCTCCAGCATAGACAATGAGCCCATCGCGCGCGGCTATTACACCCTTTTCGACGATGCTGAGGCCCGCGCTCTCGGCCATGGTCGCCAGCCGCGCATTGTGCCAGAGACGAAAGCCGCTCTTCCCGTTTGCTCCACCCATCATCTTTTCCATTTGAAAGGATGACGATTATGTATATACATATTGGAGCGCGACGCAAGTGATAATGTCGCTCGGGCATTCAGATTCGGGAGTTTGACGTGACGGCGATCTTTGCGGAACAGGCGCTGCTGCCAGAGGGCTGGCAAGGCAATGTGAGGATCGCTTTCGACGGCGGACGCATAAGCGCGGTCGAAGCCGGCGCCTCTCCGCAGGCCGGCGACGAGCGCCATGCCATTCTGCTCTCCGGCATGCCCAACCTCCACAGCCACGCCTTCCAGCGCGGTATGGCGGGGCTGGCCGAATTGCGCGGACCTTCGGCTGACAGCTTCTGGAGCTGGCGCGAGGTGATGTACCGCTTCGCGCTGTCGATGACGCCGGACCAGGTCGAGGCAGTCGCGGCGCAGCTTTATGTCGAGATGCTGGAGGCGGGCTTCTCGCGCGTCGGCGAGTTCCATTATCTCCATCACGACCGCGACGGAACGCCTTATGCCAACATCGCCGAGATGGCGGAGCGGATCGCCGCTGCGGCCGGCGAGACCGGCATCGGGCTGACGCTGCTGCCGGTCTTCTACGCCCATTCCGCCTTCGGCGGCGCCGCGCCGAATGAGGGACAGCGGCGATTTTTCAATGATGTCGAGCGGTTCGGGCGTTTGCTTGAGAAAAGCCTCGAAAGCGTCTCTGGGCTGGAGCAAGCGGTCGTCGGCGTCGCGCCGCACAGCCTGCGCGCAGCGATCCCGGACGAGATCAATGCGATTGCGGCGATGGCGCCGAATGGCCCGATCCACATCCATGTCGCCGAGCAGATCAAGGAAGTCGAGGACTGCGTTGCCTGGTCCGGTGCTCGGCCTGTCGAATTCCTGCTGTCCAACGCCAAGGTGGATCAGCGCTGGTGCCTGATCCACGCCACGCATATGACCGAGGCCGAGACGATCGCTATGGCGAAGATTGGCGCGATCGCCGGGCTCTGCCCGATCACCGAGGCCAATCTCGGCGACGGCACCTTTGCCGCGCCGCAGTTCATCGAACAGGGCGGCCGTTTCGGTGTCGGCTCCGACTCCAACGTGTTGATCGGCCTGCCGGACGAGCTCAGGCAACTCGAATATTCGCAGCGGCTTGCCCATCGCGCCCGCAACGTGCTGGCGCGCGCCGGCGGCTCGACCGGCCGCGCGCTGTTCGATGCGGCGCTTGACGGCGGCAGTGTGGCGCTCGGCGCTGGTCTGTCAGCTATCACTGTCGGCAATCCGGCCGACCTGGTTTCGCTCGATGCCAGCCATCCCTCGCTTGCCGGCAAGTCCGGCGATGCGATCCTCGACGCTTGGATCTTCGCCAATGGCAGCAAGGTCGATTGCGTCTGGGTGCATGGGAAAAAGCATGTGAGCGGCGGTAGGCACGCGAAGCGCGAAGCGATCGCCCAGCGGTTCCGCGCGGTGATGACCGCCCTTTCCCAAGGCTGAGCAGGAAAAGCCCGATGAGCCTGGTTGAAACGGATGACGTGGAAGGTGGCGAGAGCATTTCGCTGCATCGGCGCATCCTGTCCGACATCCGCGAGAAAATCCTGTCCGGCGCCTGGGCGCCGGGCCACCGCATTCCGTTCGAGCACGAGTTGACGGCCGAATACAAATGCTCGCGCATGACGGTGAACAAGGCGCTGTCGCAGCTTGCCAAGGCTGGGCTGATCGAGCGCCGGCGCCGCTCGGGCAGCTTCGTGCGCCAGCCGCAGTCGCAGGCGGCGGTGCTGGAACTCCACGACATCAGGATCGAAGTCGAGGCGCTAGGCCTGCCCTATCGCTACGAGCGGCTGGAACGGCTGAAACGGCGCAGCAGCGCCGAGGACCGGTCGCTGCTCGGGCTTGCGGTCCCGGGTCCGGTGTTGTGGCTGGAAAGCCTGCATTTCGCCGGCGAACGGCCGTTCGCGCTCGAGCAGCGGCTGATCAATCTTTCAGCCGTAGCCGAGGCAGCCGGGGAAGAATTCCTCGAAATCGCGCCCGGCCCCTGGCTGATCGGCCGCGTGCCGTGGAGCGAAGCCGAGCACCGCATCCGAGCCATGGCCGCAGACGACACCATCGCCGACGCGCTCGACATCGACCCCGGCGCGCCCTGCCTGGTGGTCGAGCGTCGCACCTGGAGCGCGGAGCATCCAGTCACGCATGTGCGGTTCATCTATCCGGCGGAAAGCCACACGCTGGTGGCGCGGTTCACGCCCTCGCAGGGGTAGCGCAACATCCCTTCTCCCCTTGTGGGAGAAGGTGGATCGGCGCGCAGCGCCGAGACGGATGAGGGGTGCGCGACGGAGCTCGACATCAAAAAATCGTAGAATCGCAAGCGCTTACTCTTGCCACGCCGCGCTCCCGTCCAACACCCCTCATCCGGCCGCTTCGCGGCCACCTTCTCCCACAAGGGGAGAAGGCGAGGCCGGCGCTAAATCGCCGCCGTAATGATAATCTCGACCAGATATTCCGGGCCGGCAAGCTTGGCTTCGCCGGTGGCGCGGGCGGGCGTGTGGCCCTTCGGCACCCACTTGTCCCATTCGGAGTTCATTTCGGCGAAGGTGCTCATGTCGGCCAGCCAGATGATCGCCTGCACGATCTTGGTCTTGTCGGTGCCGGCCTTGGCCAGCAATTCGTCGATGGCCTTCAGGATGTCGCGGGTCTGCGAGGCGACATTGCCGCCCGGCTCGCCGACCTGGCCAGCCAGATAGACGGTGTTGCCGTGGATGACGATCTGGCTCATGCGCGGGCCGACATCGATGCGACGAATGCTCATGGGAGGTTCCTTCGTTATGGAGTCGCGCCTGTTTAGAGTCCGTGCCGGCTTCGGGCAAGGTCGATAGACGCGAAACCGCTTGAGCCAACCGCCCTTCCAGGCCCGGCTTATACACGGCGAGTTGACCGCCCGAGACCAATTCCGCCCGACCGACATGTTGACTAATGTAATAACATCACATATCGACAAGACCCCTTGAGTTTCACGGCCCGCCAGGATCGTCCGATGACCAATGCCTGCCTGACCTTCCGCGACCTGACGCTCGGCTACAACAGCCATCCCGCCATCCATCACCTCAACGGCATCGTCAGAAAGGGCTCGCTGACCGCCGTGGTCGGCGCCAACGGCTCGGGCAAGTCGACGCTGATGAAGGGCATTGTCGGCGTGCTGAAGCCGATGGAGGGCACGGTTGTCCGCGCTCCGGGCGTGCGCACCGCTTACTTGCCGCAGCAGTCGGAGCTTGATCGCAGCTTCCCCGCGCGCGTCGTCGACCTCGTATCGCTGGGTCTCTGGCCAAAGCGCGGCATGCTCGGCCGTTATACGAAGGAGGATCGCGAATCCGTCAGCAAGGCCCTGATGGCGGTCGGGCTCGGCGGCTTCGAGACGCGGCCGATCGACACGCTTTCCGGCGGCCAGCTGCAGCGCACGCTGTTTGCTCGCGTGCTGCTGCAGGACGCCGACCTCATCCTGCTCGACGAGCCGTTCAACGCCGTCGACGCCAAGACCGTCGGCGACCTCATCCAGTTGATAAAACGCTGGCATGGCGAGGACCGCACGATCATGGTCGTCGTGCACGACCTCGACCTCGTGCGGCAGAATTTCCCAGAGACGCTGCTGCTCGCCCGCCAGCCTGTCGCCTGGGGCGAAACGCGCGAGACGTTGCGGCCGGAAAACCTGCTCAAGGCCCGGCGTTTTCACGAGGCCTGGGAGGAGAATGCACCCTGGTGCGAGCCCAGCGAGCACGACCACAGCCATGGCGATGGGCATGATCACGACCATCATGATCACGCGCGCACGCAAGACCACCATCACGACCATGGCTCCGGGCCGAGGGCTGCATGATGGATTTCCTCTACGGCCTGCTCATCGCGCCCTTTGCCGATTTCGCCTTCATGCAGCGGGCACTGTTCGGCTCGCTGATGCTGTCGCTCGGCGCCTGCCCGGTCGGCGTCTTCCTGATGCTGAGGCGCATGAGCCTCTCGGGCGACGCTATGGCGCATGCCATCCTGCCGGGCGCCGCGGCCGGCTTCCTGCTCTATGGGCTCGAAATCCTGCCGATGACCATTGGCGGGCTGATTGCCGGCATCATTGTCGCGCTCGGCGCCGGTGCGGTCTCGCGCTTCACCATCCAACGCGAGGACGCCTCGATGGCGGCCTTCTATCTCATCTCGCTTGCGGTGGGCGTGCTGATGGTATCGATCCGGGGCTCCAGCGTCGACCTGATGCACGTGCTCTTCGGTACCGTGCTTGCGCTCAACAACGAGGCGTTGTCGCTTATCGGCGGCATCGTGGTGGTGACCTTGGCCAGCCTTGCCATCTTCTGGCGCGCGCTGGTCGCCGAATGCCTCGACCCGCTCTTCCTGCGCTCGGTGAGCCGCATGGGCAGCCCGGTGCATTTCATCTTTCTCGGGCTGGTCGTGCTCAATCTCGTCGGCGGCTTCCAGGCACTGGGCACGCTGCTGTCGGTCGGGCTGATGATGTTGCCCGCGGCCGCCGCCCGCTTCTGGACGGTGCGCGTCGAGCCGATGTGCGTGCTGGCGGTGCTGATCGGTTTCGCCTCCTGCATCGCCGGGCTGCTTTTGTCCTATCACGCGTCGCTGCCGTCCGGCCCGGCGATCATCCTTTCGGCCGGCGTCGTCTATTTCGTCTCGATCATGTTCGGCTCGCGCGGCGCGTTGCGCGCCCGCATCGTGCACCACCGCCACCGGACCGCCTGACCCCAATCCCCAAGCAAGGAGACCTTCGCAATGCTGAAATCCATCCGTGCCGCCCTGGCGATGAGCGTTATAACATTAAGCGCCTTCGCGACGTCTTCAGCCTTCGCGGCACCGCTCAAGGTGGTGGCGAGCTTCACCGTCATTGCCGATTTTGCGAAAAATGTCGGCGGCGACCGCGTCAACATCACCACCATCGTCGGGCCGGACGGCGACGCGCATGTCTATGAGCCGAGCCCCGCCGACGCGGTGGCGATGGCTGGCGCCGACGTGGTGCTGGTCAACGGCCTGCATTTCGAAGGTTTTCTGCAGCGTCTGGTCGATGCCAGCGCCACCAAGGCCTCGATCGTCACCTTGACCAAGGGTGTCACGCCGATCGACTTCAAGCCGGAATTCGCCGATGCGGACGCCGCCGAAGGCGCCGACACCGGCGGCAAGACCGTCACCGACCCGCATGCCTTCCAGTCGATCGCCAACGCCAAGATCTATGTGAAGAATATTGCCGACGCATTCTGCACGGCGGACAGCGAAGGCTGCGAGAGCTACAAGGCCAACGCCGCGGCCTACACCACGAAGCTCGATGCGCTGGAAGGCGAAGTGAGGGCGGCGATCCAGTCGATCCCCGAGGCCAAGCGCGTGGTCATCACCTCGCATGACGCCTTCGGCTATTTCGAGCACGAATATGGCCTGACGTTCCTGGCGCCGCAGGGCATCTCGACGGATTCCGAGCCTTCGGCCGCCGACGTCGCCAAGCTGGTCGAGCAGGTGAAACAGGACAAGGCGGCGGCGATCTTCGTCGAGAACATCACCAATCCGCGGCTGATCGAGCAGATCGCCGGCGAAACCGGCATCAAGGTTGGCGGCACGCTCTACTCGGACGCGCTGTCCCAGCCCGACGGTCCGGCCTCGACCTATATCGACATGATGCACAACAACATCACGCAGATAAAAGGCGCGATCCTCGGCAGTTGAGCGGTTCGTGATCCAACCGGGCCAATTGGCCCGGTTGGATTTTCCGGTCCGGCATCGCTATTTGGCAGAGAAATCCTACGGCACGCATTGCCGCCCCTGCCCCGGAGTGGCATGACTGCCGCCAAAGAAGATTGCGAGGATAAGATCATGGAATACCGCCAGATCAGCGACGACTATTCGGTCTCCGGCCAGATCCAGCCCGAGGACATCGCCGCCATCAAGGATGCCGGCTTCAGAAGCGTGATCTGCAACCGGCCGGACAACGAGCAGCCGGGCCAGCCTCCGGCCGACAGCGTCAAGGCCGCAGCCGAAGCCGCCGGCCTTGCCTTCCGCTACATTCCAGTGATCAGCGGCCAGATCACCATGGACAATGTCGAGGACCAGGCAGAGGCGCTGGACGAGCTTGAAGGGCCGGTGTTTGCCTACTGCCGCTCCGGCGCGCGCTGCACCAACCTCTATGGTCTGATCCAGCAGGAGAGGGGTTGAAGCTGTCTGACTGACAGCCAATCTCGCAGTCTAGCGATCCGTCACACCCCCTCTGGCCTGCCGGCCATCTCCCCCGCAAGGGGGGAGATCAGCAGTTCGGCCGCCGGCTCCCACATTCAACGCTGGCGGTTGGCGAAAGCCGAGCGACAGCTAATCTCCCCCTTGCGGGCAGGGCTGTCCGGGGAAAATCTTTGCACAACGCAGACGAGTCTTTGCTCGCGCTTTCGCAACCTTCGATGGGCGCGATGTCCATTGTTTTTGCCGGCCAGCCGCAGCAGGTGCGGAAGAAGGAGCACCGATTGGGGTCCAAAGCTCGAAAAATGCAATCGATGCGAGTCCTCCATGGCCCTGTTCGCAACCGAAAAACTTTCCCCGGACAGCCCTGCCTTGCGGGGGAGATGGCCGGCAGGCCAGAGAGGGGTGCTGTCCCTCCAACATATCCGACGAGGTCCGCTGAATTAAATCGGCAGCGCGCCGGTTTCCTTCAGCGTCTCCAGCACGATCGCCGTTTTCACATGCTGCACGGATTCATGCGGCAACAGCACGCCGTTGACGAACTCCGACAATGATTTGAGGTCGGGCGTCACCACCTTCAGGATGTAATCCATCTCGCCGGTCAGCGCGTGCGCCTCCTGCACCTCGGGCAGGCGCGCCACCAGCTCGCCGAAGCGGCGAGCATTGTCGCGGTTGTGGGTGGCCAAGGTCACCGAAATCACATTGACCAGTGAGAAGCCCAGCCGGTCGCGATCGAGCACGGCGCGGTAGCCTTTAATATAGCCATCCTCCTCCAGCCGCTGGCGGCGGCGCGAGCATTGCGATGCCGACAGGTTGACCCGCTCCGAAAGGTCGTTGTTGGTGAGCCGCGCGTCATCCTGCAAAAGCGCCATTATCTTGCGGTCAAATTGATCGAGGCGCGCATCTTCCATGGATTTTCCTCCGATCATGCACGGTCCGCGCACATCAAGAACATTTCAAGCGGTTGAATGCAAGCACCGTGCGGCCGCTCCGCGCTATCATCGACAAAACTGGCCAAGCTTGGCCTCAACCGTTTTTGGAGGAACTGCCATGGGCCCCTTCCCGCACGACGCCCCGCCCGCCAAGATCAGCAAGACGAATCCCGCCGGCACCGACGGTTTCGAGTTCGTCGAGTTCGCGCATTCGGAGCCGGCAAAACTCGCCGAGCTCTTCACCCGCATGGGCTATGTCGCGGTAGCGAAGCACCGAGCCAAGGATATCACCGTCTGGCGCCAGGGCGACATCAACTACGTCGTCAATGCCGAGCCCGGTTCGCATGCGATGAAGTTCGTCGAAAAGCACGGCCCCTGTGCCGCCTCGATGGCATGGCGCGTGGTCGATGCCAAGCATGCCTTCGATCATGCCGTATCGAAGGGCGCGACGCCCTATGAAGGCACCGACAAGGCGCTCGACGTGCCGGCCATCGTCGGCATCGGCGGGTCGCTGCTCTATTTCATCGAAGCCTATGGCGAGAAGGGCTCGGCCTACGACGCCGAGTTCGAGTGGCTAGGCGAGCGCGACCCGAAGCCGGAAGGCGTCGGCTTCTACTATCTCGACCACCTCACCCACAATGTCTATCGCGGCAACATGGACAAGTGGTGGGACTTCTATCGCGACCTGTTCGGCTTCAAGCAGATCCATTACTTCGACATCGACGGCAAGATCACCGGCCTCGTCAGCCGCGCGATCACCTCGCCCTGCGGCAAGATCCGCATTCCGCTGAACGAGTCCAAGGACGAGACCAGCCAGATCGCCGAATATCTCAAGAAGTACAATGGCGAGGGCATCCAGCACATCGCGGTCGGCACCGATGCGATCTACGAGGCCACCGACAAGCTTGCCGCCAACGGGCTGAGGTTCATGCCCGGCCCGCCGGACACTTATTACGAGATGTCGCATGAGCGCGTGCACGGCCATGACGAGCCGATCGAGCGGATGAAGAAGCACGGCATCCTCATCGACGGCGAAGGCGTCGTCGATGGCGGCACGACCAAGATCCTGCTGCAGATATTCTCCAAGACCGTAATCGGGCCGATCTTCTTCGAATTCATCCAGAGGAAGGGCGACGAAGGTTTTGGCGAGGGCAATTTCCGCGCGCTTTTCGAATCCATCGAGCAGGACCAGATCAAGCGCGGCGTGCTGAAGGTGGGCGGCAAGGCGGCGTAAAGCCGGGCCTGCTTGCGACTCGACCAATTATGACCTAAATTATGGTCATAAAGGGTCCGATAATGAACATACCAATGGCGAAAGCAAAGGCCCAGCTCTCAGAGTTGGTAAAGCGTGCCCAAGCTGGTGAAGAGATCAATCTGACCCGGCATGGGGAAATTGTGGCAACCTTGAGCGCCCCTGCTCGGCCTGGCGGGAGCAAAGGCCTGTTTGGAGCTCTGAAAGGTAAAATCTGGATATCGGATGATTTTGATGAACTCGGTCCCGAATGGGACGAGTACATTAAATGAGCTGCAAATATCTAGTCGATACCCATATTCTACTCTGGGTACTCAACGCGGATTCACACCTTTCTGACCACCATCGCGACATTTTTCTCGCGGGCGAGGAAGTGATCGTCAGCGCCATCTCGGTGGCAGAGATCGCCATCAAGAAATCGCTCGGCAAAGTCTCGCTCACAGGCAACATCGTCGAAATCTTGCAGTCGAACGGCATTCCGATCCTCGGTGTAAATGAATTGCACGCAGCGAGGCTTGAGCATCTGCCGCTTCATCATCGTGATCCATTCGACCGTCTGCTCATCGCGCAGGCTCAAATTGAGGGCCTGACGATGGTCACCGCGGATCGGCATTTCTCAGCCTACGACGTGCCGCTGATCTGATCATCCAGCCCCAGCCGCTCAACCTCCGCTTTCCTCAGCTTGATGTCGTAATCGAGCAGGAACTCATCGAGCTGCGGCGGCGGGACGGAAGTGCCGGAAAGCATCGCGTGCACTTGGCCGCGATGGTGGATGTCGTGCAGGAAGACATGGGCGAGGATGTCACCGATCCTCTCCGGGATCATGCCGTCCTCGCGCCGGTCGGTGATGACGCGCCGGTCAAGATCGGCTTCCGACAAGCCGCCGCAGAAGGCCATGAGCTTACGGTCGAAATCGGCCTGTGCCGCAGCCAGGCTTGCCACATCATCGAACGGCACGAAGGTGTCGTAGGCCGCGGCGCCTAGTCCGCCATCCGTCAGGAAATCGAGATAGAGACGATCGACCGCGATGATATGGTTGAGCGTCTCCTTGATCGACGGGAAGAAGCTGGTGCGCTTGGCCTCGAACTCGCCGGGCTGGAGCGCCAGTACGGCGCGGTAGAGCCGATCGTTCGACCATAAATTGTTGCGCGCCATACGGCGCAGGTGCTCGAGCAGGGTCACCCTTTCAGGTTCCTTTCTCCCCCTCGTATTTCTCGACCTTCTGTTCGATGGCGCCGAAGATCGAATGGCCGGCCTTGTCCTTCATTTCGATGCGCACCGTGTCGCCGAAATGCAGGAAGGACGTCTTCGGCTCGCCGCCCTCGATGGTCTCGATCATGCGCAGCTCGGCGATGCAGGAATAGCCGGCGCCGCCCGCGGCTACCGGCTTGCCCGGCCCGCCGTCGAGCTTGTTGGAGACGGTGCCGGAACCGATGATGGTGCCGGCGGCGAGCGGCCGTGTCTTTGCGGCGTGCACGATCAGCGCCGGGAAGTCGAAAGTCATGTCGATGCCGGCATTTGCCCGTCCGAACGGCTTGCCGTTGAGGTCGACCAGCAGCGCAAGATTAACCTTGCCGCCGTCCCAGGCATCGCCCAGCTCGTCCGGCGTCACCGCGACCGGCGAGAAAGCCGAAGACGGTTTTGACTGGAAGAAGCCGAACCCTTTTGCGAGTTCCGGGCCGGTGATGGCGCGCAGCGTCACGTCGTTGACCAGCATGACGAGGCGAATCGCTTCGCGCGCCTCGTTCAGCCCGGCGCCCATCGGCACATCGTCGATGATGACGGCAACCTCGGCCTCCATGTCGATGCCGAAGGCCTCGTCCGCCATGCGGATCGGATCGCGCGGCGCGATGAAGGAGTCCGAACCGCCCTGGTAGATCAGCGGATCGGTCCAAAAGCTCGCCGGCATCTCGGCGCCGCGCGCTTTGCGCACCAGCTCGACATGGTTCACGTAGGCCGAACCGTCCGCCCACTGATAGGCGCGCGGCAGTGGCGAATGCGCGTCATGCTCGTGGAAGCGCGCCGAGGGCACGGCGTTGGTCTCCAGCGACTCCGCCATCGCCGCGAGATGCGGCGCAATCCGCCGCCAGTCGTCGAGCGCCGCCTGCAGCGTCGGCACCAGGAAGGAAGCATCGGTGAACCGCGTCAGATCGCGCGAGACCACGACCAGTTTTCCGTCGCGCGTCCCGTTCTTCAATGTGGCAAGCTTCATGCGGTTTCCTCTCCTGACGCGGTATATGCCGCTGACCCCACAACAAGGCTGTTACGGGCGATCGTCAAGCCGCCCGTTCAAGTTTTCCTGACACTGATACTGCGGGTCAGGTCCAGTCGCCCTCCGGCGTGCCGTTGAAACGCTTCTTCAGGTCGGCCCAGCAGTCGATGTAGTTTTCCTGCAGCGTGTCGAGCTCTGCGGCATAGCGCGTCAGCATCTGGGGAAAACGCGTCTCGAACATGAAAGCCATGGTGTTGTCGAGCTTGACCGGCTTCAGGTCCGCGCGGGTTGCTTTCTCGAAGCCGGACGCATCAGGCCCATGCGCCAGCATCTGGTTGTGCAGGCTGATGCCGCCGGGAACAAACCCTTCCTCCTTGGCATCATACTGGCCGTGGATCAGGCCCATGAACTCGCTCATGATGTTGCGGTGGTACCAGGGCGGTCGGAAAGTGTTTTCCGCCACCAGCCAGCGCGGCGGGAAGATGACGAAGTCGACATTGGCGGTGCCCGCCTCGCCGCTCGGCGCCGTCAGCACGGTGAAGATCGACGGGTCGGGGTGGTCGAAGAGGATGGCGCCGACCGGCGAAAAGGTCGACAGATCGTATTTATAGGGCGCGTAGTTGCCATGCCACGCGACCACGTCCAGCGGCGAGTGGCCGAGCTCGGTGACATGGAAAGTGCCGCACCATTTGACGATCAGCCGGCAGGGCGTTTCCTTTTCCTCGAACCAGGCGCAGGGCGTCTTGAAGTCGCGCGGATTGGCGAGGCAATTGGCGCCGATAGGCCCACGATCGGGCATGGTGAACTTCGCGCCATAGTTCTCGCAGACATAGCCGCGCGCCTCCTTGTCCGCGAGCTCGACCTTGAAGACGAGGCCGCGCGGCAGCACGGCGATCTCGCCGGGCCTGAGCTCGATGACGCCCATCTCGGTGACGAAGCGCAGCGCGCCGACCTGCGGCACGATCATGAGCTCGCCGTCGGCATTAAAGAAGTGGTCGTCGACCATATCGCGGTTGGCGACATAGACATGCGCCGCCATGCCCGACTGGCCGACGGCGTCGCCGGCCGTGGTCATGGTGCGCATGCCGGAAATGAAGTCGGTCGGCTCGGTGGGCATCGGCACCGGGTTCCAGCGATACTGGCCGAGCGCCAGCTCATGATCGCCGATGTTGGGGGCGGTCTTCCACCTGGGATAGCTCACGCCGTTGAAGCGGCCGGTGTGCCGGACGCTCGGGCGGATGCGATAAAGCCAGGAGCGCTCATTGGTACCGCGCGGCGCGGTGAAGGGCGAGCCCGAAAGCTGCTCGGCATAGAGGCCGTAGGCCGGCCGCTGCGGCGAGTTGCGTCCCTGCGGCAGCGAGCCTGGCAGCGTCTCGGTCTCAAAATCGTTGCCGAAGCCCGGCATGTAGGAAAAGGCCATCGCTTCCTCCTCGCGGATTGTCCGCCAGCCGCATCATCCAGAGCGTACGGTTTCGCGGATGTTGACCAAACTGGTTTCATTTGTAACCATTGAAAATGTAACTATCAACGGCGAACGATTGTCGATGGTGGGCCTGATGGAACCGGAAATCCTGGAGTTGGAAAGCTTCCTGCCCTACCGCCTCTACCGGCTGGCCGACACCGTGAGCCGCGAATTCTCGAAGATCTACAGGGAGCGCCACGGGCTGACGCGGCCGGAATGGCGCACGCTGTCGGGCCTCGGCCAACTCGGCACGATGACTGCGACGGAGCTCGGCGAGCAGTCGGCCATGCACAAGACCAAGGTGTCGCGGGCAGTGGCCGAGCTCGAACGGCGGCGATGGTTGACGCGGACGGCGGACGAGAAGGACCGCCGCGTCGAGCACCTGACGCTGACCAAGGCGGGGCTTGCCGCCTATCGCAAAATGGTGCCGCTGGCGAAGGCGTTCGAAAGGGAGTTGCTGGAGAAGCTGAGTGTGGAGGAGCGGGCGGCGATTGTCAGCGGAGTGGCCGCGCTGGAAGGAGCGTTATCCGCAGCGTAGCGATCCTTCACACCCCCGTCTGTCCTGCCGGACATCTCCCCCGCAAGGGGGGAGATCGGACTTTGCGAAGACTTTCGCCAATCTCATCCGTTGCAGAAATGGCGAGGCGTTGACACAGGCAATCTCCCCCTTGCGGGGGAGATGGCCGGCAGGCCAGAGGGGGGGCTGTCCCGCCGGCATTTCTAATGAACTACCAGTCCATAACCACCTTCCCGGAACTCCCGCTCCTCATCGCGTCAAACCCAACCTGGAAATCGTCGATGCCGATCCGATGCGTAATGAGCCCGGAAACATCGAGCGGGCCCTGCACCAGGGCGATCATCTTGTACCAGGTCTCGAACATCTCACGCCCGTAAATGCCTTTCAGGTGCAGCATCTTGAAGATGACCTTGTTCCAGTCGATCTCGAAACCGGTTGGCGCGATGCCAAGGATGGCGATCTTGCCGCCATTGTTCATGGCGTCGATCATGTCGCGGAAGGCGGGGGCTGCGCCCGACATCTCAAGCCCGACGTCAAAACCTTCGGTCATGCCGATCGAAGGCATCACATCGCGCAGCTTCTCCTTCGAGGCGTCGACGACGTGTTGGACACCGAGCTTGCGCGCCAGATCCAGCCTGACCGGATTGATGTCGGTGATGACGACTTTGCGCGCGCCGACGCATTGCGCCACGAGCGCGCCCATAATGCCGATGGGTCCGGCCCCGGTGACCAGCACGTCCTCGCCGACCAGATCGAAGGACAATGCGGTGTGAACGGCATTGCCTAGCGGATCGAAGATCGCGGCGATCTCGTCGGGCACGTCGTCGGGGATGGGCACGACATTGTGCTGCGGGATCGCCATGTATTCGCCAAAAGCGCCCGGACGGTTGACGCCGACGCCGAGCGTGTTGCGGCACAAATGCCCCCTGCCGGCGCGGCAGTTGCGGCAATGACCGCAGACGATATGGCCCTCGCCCGAAACGCGCTGGCCGACCTTGTATTCGGTGACCGCCGCGCCGTAGTCGGCAACCGTGCCGACGAATTCGTGACCCGTCACCATCGGCACCGGTACGGTCTTCTGTGCCCACTGGTCCCAGTTGTAGATGTGGACGTCGGTGCCGCAGATCGCGGTCTTGTTGACCTTGATCAGCACGTCGTTGGGGCCGATTTCAGGCACCGGCACCTCTTCCATCCAGATGCCCGGCTCGGCCTTGGCCTTCACCAGCGCCTTCATCATGTTCGACATTCTGGACTCCGATTATCCAACTACACCGAGCTCACGCCCGATCGCGCCAAACGCCTCGACGGCGCGGTCGATATCGGCGCTGGAGTGGGCCGCCGACATCTGCGTGCGGATGCGCGCCTGGCCTTTCGGCACCACCGGGAAGGAGAAGCCGATGACGTAGATGCCGCGCTTCAGCATGCGTTGCGCCATCTCCTGCGCAAGGGCCGCGTCGCCCAACATCACCGGGATGATCGGATGATCCGCGCCGGCAAGCGCAAAGCCGAGCTTGCCCATCTCAGACCGGAAACGTTGCGCATTGGCATATAGGCGCTCGCGCAGCGCGCCGCCATTGCGGACCAGCTCGAACACTTTCAGCGAGGCGCCGGCGATCGCCGGCATCAGCGTGTTGGAGAAAAGATAGGGACGCGAGCGCTGACGCAGCCAGTCGACCACCTGTTTCTTCCCCGACGTATAGCCGCCGGAAGCGCCGCCCAGCGCCTTGCCGAGCGTGCCGGTGATGATGTCCACCCTGCCCTCGACGCCGCAATGCTCGGCCGAGCCGCGGCCGTTCTTGCCGACAAAGCCGACCGCATGGCTGTCGTCGACCATGACCATGGCATCGTATTTCTCGGCGAGATCGCATACCCCCTGGAGGTTAGCGACAATGCCGTCCATCGAGAACACGCCGTCGGTGGCGATCAGCCGGAACCGGCAGTCCTTCGCCTCCTTCAGCCGCGCTTCGAGATCGGCCATGTCGTTGTTGGCGTAGCGGAAGCGCTTGGCCTTGGAGAGCCTCACACCGTCGATGATCGAGGCATGGTTCAACGCGTCCGAGATGACGGCGTCCTCCTCGCCGAGCAGCGTCTCGAACAGGCCGCCATTGGCGTCGAAGCAGGAGCCGTAGAGGATGGTGTCCTCCATGCCGAGGAAGGCCGAGATCGTCGCCTCGAGCTCTTTGTGTTCCTCCTGCGTGCCGCAGATGAAGCGCACCGAGGCCATGCCGTAGCCGTAGCGGTCGAGCGCCTGTTTCGCCGCCTCGCGCAATTCGGGGCTGTCGGCGAGGCCGAGATAATTGTTGGCGCAGAAATTCAGCACCTTCTGGCCGGCAACCTCGATCTCGGCCGACTGCATCGAGGAGATGACCCGCTCGGACTTGTAGAGTCCGGCCGATTTCAGCCCCTGAAGCTCGTTGTCGATATGGGAGAGAAACACTGCGCTCATGATCTGGCCCTGTTCGTTTGACGCGGACTGTCGCGCCACGGACAAGAAAAATCCATCGCAAAAACGACCGCTTCGGTGGCGTCGCGAAAGCTTTGCGATCAGGGCGGGATGACGATGCACTCAAATGCCAACTACGCCCGAAAGGACGCGATAACCATCTTGTCAGCTTTGTCACGCCGTCGGGATGAGCGCCGCGCCTGCTTGCCGAGCTGTTAACCCTTTCACGTCAAGGGTCTTCCCGCCACGAATCCACGGCAGGAATCCGTCGACCGGAGGGGTCACCAAGTTATGTCGCAGCAGCCAGTGCAGAGCGTTTCGCGCAAGCTGATTCTGCTCATCAAGACCGGCTACTGGCTGGCGCTCATGATCATCGCCGCCATGGTGATGGCGTCCTTCGTCCTTCTGCAGCAATTGATGGCGCAGCAGCAGCACAATGATGCGCTGCTCGATATCGTCTCGACGCAGAAGGCGCTGTCGCAGCGTGTCGTCTTTCTGGCCAGCGCCACCGGTGCTGCCTCGCGCGACAAGCAGCCGGCGCTTGTCACCGCGCTCAAGCAGGCGACGGCCGAATTCGAGACCAACTACGAGCGGCTGCTCAAGGAGACCGGCGCCGATCCGCTGTCGCCGGCACGCAACGATCCGAAATCGATCGAGTATGTGCTGTTCAGCAAACCGTTCCACCTCGACTATTTCTCGGTCGGCCTGATCGCGAATGGCGATCGATTGGTATCGTCTTTCGAATCGCAGCTCGGCATGAAAAGCGACGGCTACAAAGGGGGCGGTGAACGCGTTGGCCTCGACGCCTCCGTCGCCAACGCGACCCTGTCCGGCTATGCCGCGCTCGGCCAGCGCATCAGCGCCTTTGCCAACGAGCGGTCTGACGAGATGCTCGACCTGCACCGCACGCTGTTCTTCGCCACCATCGGCGTCATCGTGCTGGTGGCGCTGTTCATCTTCCGGCCGATGTCGAAGGCGATCCTGCGCAAGACGCATGAGCTGGTCGACGCGCGCAATTCGATGGCCTTCATCGCCGTGCATGACGGGCTGACCGGCCTGCACAACCGCACCTTCCTCACCGATCACTTCGACACGCTGATCAAGGGCGCGCAGCGCCGCCGCGAGCGACTGGCGGTGATCCAGTTCGACCTCGACCGCTTCAAGCAGATCAACGACACTTTGGGGCACGCAGCGGGCGACTATGTGCTTGTCGTCACCGCCCAGCGCATGCGCGATTCCTGCCGTGCGTCGGATCTTTGCGCCCGGCTCGGCGGCGACGAATTCGTGATGATCCTCAACGGCGCCGGCTCCACCGAGGACATCCATGCCCTGGCCAAGCGCATCCTCGGCGAAATCAACGAGCCGATCATCTTCCAGGGCACGACCATCATGCCCGGCGCCAGCGCCGGCATCGCCGTCTACCCGATCGATGCCGACAATGCGCAGGACCTGCTCGTCCATGCCGATCTCGCGCTCTACTCCGCCAAGAAGCTCGGCGGCGGCAGCTTCTCCTTCTTCTCCGAAGAACTTCGGCGCGAGCTCGACTACCGCAAGCAGCTCGAACAGGACATCCGCACGGCGATCGCGGAAAAGACCTTCGAGGTCTATTTCCAGCCGCAGGTGTCGCTGACCAGCGGCAAGATCAGCGGCATCGAGGCGCTGGTGCGCTGGAAGCATGCCGCGCGGGGCATGATCTCGCCCGGCGAATTCATCCCTGTGGCGGAGAAATGCGGCTTCATGCCGGATATCGGCCGCATCGTGATCACCAAGGCGATCAACGAAGCCGCCGAGTGGGACCGCGCCGGCATCGACTTCGGACGCATCGCCGTCAACGTCTCGGGCACCGAGCTGCGCGAGCCGGACTTCGACCAGTTCCTGTTCGGAACGCTGGAGCGGGCCGGGCTCGCGCCGCAGAAATTGTCGCTGGAAATCGTCGAATCCGTCATCCTCGACGACGAAAAGACCGGCATCGCCGCCAAGCTCAGGCATATCCGCGCCGCCGGCGTGCACCTCGAGCTCGACGATTTCGGCACCGGCTATGCTTCGCTAAGCCACGTCAACCCGAACGAGATCGACCGGCTGAAGATCGATCGCCGCTTCGTCCAGAACATCAACGAGAACGGCGACAACACCAAGATCGTGCGCGCCATTACCGAGCTTGCCCGGGGTCTCGGCATCTCGATCGTCGCCGAAGGCGCCGAGACCGAGGCCGAGCTCGATTCCCTGATGGCGATCGGCTGCGACCAGGTGCAGGGCTATTCGATCGCCTTTCCGATGCCCCAGGACAAGGCGCGCGAATGGCTGCTGGCGCGCAGCCCGAAGAAGGCGAAGCTCAAGGTGCTGCAAGGCAGCCTGGCCTGAGATGCGCCGATATTCAGGTGAGGCCGGCCTACAAATGGCGGCTTCCTGCGCTTCCGGTGCTCACGTACGTTAAGTACGCTCCGCTCCGGCCTTCGCCGGCCGAAGCCCTCATAAGGGTCTCCTCTCTATGAAGGCTACGGCCGGCGAAGGCCGGTTCTCGGAATCCGCCATTTTCGACTCGGCCTGACCTGAATCTCAACGCATCTCGGCACCTAGCCATGCTTGACAAGATCGGCGCGAAAATAGCGGCTCGCCGTGATTGCAACCGGATTTCGCGGATGCTGTTTCGTCTCGTCCTGTTATTCCTGCTGCTCGTCGCATCGCCGGTTCTGGCCGCCGACCGCATCGTTTATCTCACCTTCGATGACGGTCCGCTCGCCGGCACCGCCAACATTCTGGACGTGCTGCAGGCAGAGCAGGTGCCGGCAACTTTGTTCATGGTCGGCATGCATGCCGAGGCCAACGCGACCAATCGGGCGCTGGTGCAGCGGGCGAAGTCGATGCCGCTGGTGACGATCGGCAATCACAGCTACAGCCACGCCTATAATCACTACCGGCATTTCTACGGCGACACCGAAGGCGTGGTCGCCGACATGCTGAGGGCGAATACCGTGCTTGGCCTAAAGCCCGCCGTACACGCGCGGCTGCCCGGGCGCGACGTGTTCCGGCTGCCGTCGATGTCGAAGGACGACAACTCGCTCGGGCTGGCGCAGGCCGGACGCGAGGATCCCGACTACGAGTTCGTCGCCGCGTCAGGCTTCTGGCTCTATGGCTGGGACCATGAGTGGGTGCATGAGGACAGCGGCAAGCCGGTGCAGAGCGTCGACCATCTGGTCAGCGAGATCGACCATCTGTTCGGCTACGGCCATTTCGTCAAGCCGGGCAAGCTGATCCTGTTGATGCATGACGAGATGTTCCAGGACGCCTTCGACGGCAAGGCGAAGCTCACGGCGCTGATTGCGGCGCTCAGGCTGCGCCGCTACGCTTTCGGCGCCATCCAGACCTATGATTGAGGCGGTTTAGTCCCCGACATTCCCACGTAGTGCTGCAAGCACGTCCGCGAACTCGACCAGCCTCTCATCGGCAATTCCCGCCCGCAGCCGCTTGTCGAAGGCGATCGCTGCCATCCGTAATCTCTCGAACATGGCTTCGCCGGCCTCGGTCAGCGCCACCTGGTGGACCCTGCGGTTGTCCGGATCGCGGCGGCGCGTCAGCAACCCTTGCGCCTCCATGGAGTTGAGATGATGCGTCAGCGTCGCGCCCTGGATGCCGATCATGCCGGCAAGCTCGCGTTGGTTGGCAAGTTCCTTGGACTTGACCGAGAGCAAGGTCAGCCAAACCGGCAGCGTGCCACCGGCCTCCACCAGGGCGGCGTCGAAGGCTTGCGCCACCACCTTGGCGGTGCGGGCGAGATTCATGCCGACGGGCGGGCGATCAAAAGGCGTCATGGCCGGACACTAGAACAAGCAACGGATCGGCGGAACTCTGCATGAGGAATTGACATCTAACCATTAGATATCTAACTTTTGTCCTATTGATGGTGTTGCCAAAGCGACTGACAGCGAAAGCGGCACGCCGGCGGCGGGCGAACGAGAGGAATGCGGTCATGCAATATGTCTACATCGTCGTTATCGGCCTGCACGTTATGGCCGGCGTTTTCTGGGCCGGCACGACCATCGCGGTTGCCCGCGATTCGGAGATCAAGGCAGAGCACTTCATCCGACCGCAACTCGGTGCCTCCGGCGTGGTTTTTCTGACCGGCCTACTACTCTGGTATTTCTTCCACCAGGGTGCTTTCGGCTCGATGGAGGTAGTGCTCGCGCTGGGCATTGCGGCGGCGCTGATCGCCACGGGTGTGCAAGGCGCCCTTGTGGCCTCTGCCAGCCGGCAATTGGCCGGCGCCGATGCGGCAAAGCAAACCCAGCTGCGCGCAAAGATGACCAGAGGCGAACGCATTGCCGGCCTGCTGCTGGTCATCACCGTGTTTTGCATGGCGACCGCCAGGATGTTCTAACCAAGGCCAAATCGCACGGCACCGGCGCAGGCTGGCGACCGTGCGCGGCGCACCGGACCAACGCGGCAGGTGGCTCTCCTTGCGAAGGTCCGGTGCGTTTCTCCAACCCGCGGTGGTTCGGCGTCAGAGCAGTTCGGCGTTTCACAGAATCGCTGAACCGCTTTGAGTATTTGTTTTCGCCCAATTCCGGGCGGAGGGCTACGGCGAAGTCGCCGAGCCTAAACGTTACACACTTTTCCTGGAATTGCTCTAGATCACCTCGACCGAACCGCCACGCAGATTTTCCCGACGCAGCTTTATGTAGGCGCGCATGTTTGGCGCGATGCGAAAACCTTCCAGCTTGGGCTCGTGCAACGCGGCCGCCCACGCCTGCGTCTCGTACAGACTGCCATAGGTTTCTATGGTCGCGGCCAAGCGCTCACGACCCAGGCGTCTGGCGAGGATAGCGCAAGCCGTGATCCGCGATCCTATCGACCGGCCATATTTGGGCGCGAATGCCAGCCCTCCGTCAGCCAAGTCATCGATCTCGTGGGCAAGCCGCAGAAACAGGACGTCCTCGTCGCCTGCCGGCACACCTTTCTCTACAAGGCGCTCGGGATCTCCAGTGTCGAACTTCATTGCATCGACCCGCGCGACGAGACCTTCCACCGTGGCTCCGATCTTTTGCTCCAGCCACCTGCGATGCGCATCGCTGCGCCGGCTGGACTTGCCGTCCGGATACTGGCCGCTGTCATACGCGGCGTGAAACATCGCCGCGATGACAAGATCAAGGTCCTTGTCGAAATGCGCGACCGATGACGCTGCCCCCACCGCATGGCAGATGAAAGGCCGTCCCGTCTTGCGGTAGCGGCCGTTGAACATTGCACACCCCACGCGGTAGGCCTTTTGGACGCGGACGATATCGTCCACCGCATGCCCGGCTTCGTAAAGTTGCATATAAAGCGCCGTGTTGGTCTGGCGCGGAACAAATAGTTCGGTCAAGCAAGCCCCCGACTGTGCAGACCCTTCAGCACAGGTTGTGCCTCCCCTGGATCGGCGCCAGAAAATTGCAGATACAACCAACCGAGTCCAGTCTTGCTGAATGCAGTGTGGCCAAGTCCAGTCTGACCCGCTTGGCCTGCTTAGACTCAGATCCGGATCCCGAACCTGATGCCGTCATAGATGGCGGCGTGGATGTTGCGCGAGGCGACCGCGTCGCCGATGCGGAACAACACGAAGCCGCCTTCGGGATTGCGCTGCGGAAAAATATCGCCGCCGCCGACCAGCCGCTCGTAGTCGACCGCGCCGCCATTCTTCGACAGCGGCTTCAACGAAAGATAGAGGTCGTCAAGGGGGGCCGTGCCATGCTCGACCACCACTTGGTCGACGCGCCGCTCGCCGCGCCAGCCATCGGCGAAGTCGGACGCCAGCTCGGCGATGAGCTGGTTGCCCTCGCGGCGCACGGAGCGCAAGCGGGTGTTGATGGTGACGGTGACGCCTTTCTCGTGGAAGGCCCGGATATAGGGCACATGGTTCAGGCCGCCCATTTCCGGCGCGAAGAAACGCTCGGGCGAGACCAGCTCCAGCTTCGCGCCGCTGTTGGCGATGAGTGCCGCCGCGCCCATGCCCTGATGGCCGCCATTGTCATCGTAAAGCAGGACATTCTCGGCCGGCTTGACGCTACCTGCCATGATGTCCCAGCTCGAGGTGACGAGATTGTCGCCCGCCGTCAGCGGCGGATTCTGCGGCAGGCCGCCTGTCGCGACGATCACCACGTCCGGCGACAGCGCGAGAACGTCGTCCTTCTCGGCCCAGGTGTCATAACGGATCTCGACGCCAAGGCGATCCAGTTCTGCCAATCGCCAGTCGACGATCCCAATCAGTTCCTTGCGGCGCGGGTTCTGGGTTGCGAGCCGCACCTGGCCGCCTGCCTGGCTGGACGCTTCGAGCACCGTCACCCGATGGCCGCGTTCGGCCGCGACACGCGCGGCTTCCAGGCCGCCGACGCCGGCGCCAACGACCACCACCCGCTTCCTCGGTCCTTCGCTTTTCGCGATGACATGCGGGATCGTCGCTTCGCGGCCGGTCGCGGCATTGTGGACGCAAAGCGCCTCGCCGCCTTCATAGATGCGGTCGAGGCAGTAGGTTGCGCCAACGCAAGGACGTATCTCGTGCTCACGGCCCTCCATCACCTTCTTGACGATATAGGGGTCGGCAATGTGGGCGCGCGTCATGCCGACCATGTCGAGCTTGCCGGTGGCGATCGCATGGCGCGCGGTAGCGACGTCGGAGATGCGCGCCGCATGGAAGGTCGGGAACTTGGTCGCCGCCCTCACCTCGCCGGCGAAGTCGAGATGCGGCGAGGAACGCATGCCGGTCACCGGGATGACCTTGGTCAATGCCGCGTCAGTCTCGATCGAGCCGCGGATGATGTTGAGGAAATCGACTTTGCCAGACTTGGCCAGCCGCCTGGCGATCTCGACGCCCTCCTCCTTGGGCAGGCCCTTCTCGAAATCCTCGTCGGCGACCATGCGGATGCCGACCACGAATTTTTCGCCGACCGCCGCGCGCACCGCGTCCAGCACCATGTCGGTGAAGCGCAGCCGGTTGTCGAGCGAGCCGCCGAATTCGTCATCGCGATGATTGGTCGCTGGCGACCAGAAGCCGTCCATCAGATGGCCGTAAGCTTCGAACTCGATGCCGTCGAGGCCGGCCGCCTGGCAGCGCTGAGCGGCCGCCGCATAGTCGGCGACGATGCGCTCGATGTCCCAATCCTCGATGGTTTTCGGAAAGGCGCGATGCGCCGGCTCGCGCACCGGCGAGGCCGAAAGCACCGGCAGCCAGTCGGCCTTGTTCCAGCCGGTGCGGCGGCCGAGATGGGTGATCTGGATCATCACCTTGCAGTCATGCTCATGGCAGGCCTCCGCCAGCTCCGCCAGCCACGGCACGATGCGGTCGTCATAGACATGCAAATTGCCGAAGGCGGCCGGGCTGTCGCGCGACACGATCGCGGAGCCCGCCGTCATGGTCAGCGCCATACCGCCCTTGGCCTTCTCGGCATGGTAGAGCCGGTAGCGCTCCTTCGGCATGCCGTCCTCGGAATAGGCCGGCTCATGGCTGGTCGACATCACCCGGTTCTTCAGCGTCAGGTGCTTGAGCTGGTACGGTTGGAGAAGCGGGTCGTTGCTGGTCATCGTCTTCCTGCCGTTTTCAAATTGTGCGGGAGCAACGTGCGGCTCCTGTTTCCGTTTCACGCATCGGACCACCCGAAAAACCGCTGCACATTTTTCGGTCTGGTGCTAAGGAGCGGCAAAAACCAAGAAGGCTCCGCCCCATGACTGATGCAAAGAACCTCACCCAGCTCGGCAAGCACGTCGAGACGCCACAGAGCCCGGAACAGGCGGTCTTGGAGACCGTGCCGTTCCAGCGCGGCGACGGACCGCCGGCGATCGTGCGCTTCACCTGCCCGGAATTCACCTCGCTCTGCCCGGTCACCGGCCAGCCGGACTTCGCCCACATCGTCATCGACTACGCACCCGACGAGACGCTGGTGGAATCGAAGTCGCTGAAGCTGTTCATGACCTCGTTCCGCAACCACGGCGCCTTCCACGAGGAATGCACGGTCATGATCGGCCGCCGCATCGTGGAGGCGACCAAGCCGCTCTGGCTGCGCGTCGGCGGCTACTGGTTCCCGCGCGGCGGCATCCCGATCGATGTCTTCTGGCAAACCGGCGCGCCGCCCAAGGACGCCTGGCTGCCTGACACCGGCGTGGCGCCCTATCGCGGTCGTGGTTGAGTTCCGCAGCGAGACGCTGGCGGGACAGCGCCCCCTCTGTCCTGCCCGTCCTTCGCAACAGCTGCGCTGCAGCTACGGAGGGTGGACCGGACATCTCCCCCACAAGGGGGGAGATCGGCAGCTTCGGCGCCCTGCTTATCCTGCAACGTCGGAGATTGTCGAAAGGCGGCGTGACATCTGATCTCCCCACCCGTGGGGGAGATGTCCGGCAGGCCAGAGGGGGGCGCGAAGGATCGCCGACGCTGATCTTTAATCACTATCATTCGCACTGGTATTGGCTGAGCGCCCATTCGCCGGTGACCGACAACAGGTCGGCGATCTTCCAGGCGCCGCCGACCTTCCTCAACTTCCATTCGAGCCGATGCTGGTGGCCTTCGACGACGAAGGCCACGACCACCTTGGCCTCGCCGCCATTGACGGCTTCGATGGTGCGCAGGCTCTTGTCGATGGCGAGCTTGTCGTAGTCGGCATTGTCGAACGCCATGTTGGGGTCGAGGCATTCGCCCTGCCCCGAGGCCCGCAGCGCATCGCTCTTGTCGAGGACGCTCTTGGCCGGATCGATGAAATTCTTGCGCTGGGCCGGATCGAGCTCCAGTCCGAGATGCTCGTAAAAAGGCTTCACCACCGCCGTCGGCGAACCAGGCAGGACGGGCGCGGCAGGCGCTGGTTCGGCCGGCTTGGTTTCCGGCGCGGCGGCGGGCGGCGGCGAGCCGAAGAGCCCCTGCGCGCAAGCGCCGCCGTTCAGACCCGCGGCCAGCATCGATGCACCTGCCAGCGCGAAAGCGAGGCGGCGAAGCATAGGATCACTCCGTCGAGGAGCCGCATCCCAGCGCGCTGAGCGTCCAGTCGCTGGTCTTGGAGGTGATGTCGGCGATCTTCCACTTGCCGTCCACTTTCTTCAGCGACCACACCATTTCGCGTTTGGAGTCATCGCCTTCCGGGAAAAGATTGAAGCTTGCCGTCACCTCGGCGGTATCGCCATTGACGGTCTCGGCAAGCTTCAGCGTCTTCGACACGGTCTTCTGGTCGAAATCCTGGGCGTCGAGGCCAGGGTCGAAATCGATGCAGGATACCTCGTCGGGCTTCTCCTTCTGTGCCTTGTCGTTGAGCTCGAAGAGTTTTGTCACCGGCTCGGTGAAGCGGTCACGGTATTTCGCGTCCGCCTCGAACTTCACTTCAGGCACATAGAAGAACTTCACAGCTTTGGAGGCCGGCCCGGCAAGTGCTGCGGCGGGCAAGGCGATCGACATGGCAGCGGCCAGCTCTATCGGTCTCATGCAGGATCTCCGGATGTTCGGCGGCGTGGCGGCAAGATCGCCACCACGCATCCTGCATATCGGCTTTTTCGCGGCGCATGAAGTCCTTGCGCCGCCCGTCTCAGGCCTCCAGCCAGACGTTCTGGAAATCCATTTCGTAGGTCTGGTGCATCGAGTAGTTCTTCACCTTCTTGTTCATGTGGCAGTAGAGCTTCTGCCAGAACGGCTGGATGATGACGCCGGAGTCCTGCAGGATCTGCTCGACGTCCTTCATCACCTCCTTGCGCTTGGCGACGTCGATCTGCGACAGCGCCTCCTTGAGCTTGGCGTCGAAGTCAGGGTTCGAGAATGCGGTCTCATTCCAGGCCTCGCCGCTGCGGTAGCCCAGCGCCAGCACCTGGACGCCGAGCGGGCGCATGTACCAGATGGTCATGGAATAGGGGTATTTCGTCCAGTCGTTCCAGAAGGTCGAGCCCGGCAGCACCGTGCGCTTCACCTTGATGCCGGCATCGCGCAGCTGGCCGGCGATCGCATCGCCGGTGTTCTTCTGCCATTCGTCCTCGACCGTGATCAGGTCATGCTCGAAATCGGCCTGGCCTGCCTCCGCCATCAGCTTCTTGGCGCCGGCGGCATCGCGCTCTTTCTTGGGCAGCGGGTAGTACTCGGGATGGATCGGGCTGACGTGGTGGTTCTCACCGACCGTGCCGCGCCCGGCGTAGCCGAGCTGCATCACCTGGCTGTTGTCGACCGCCATCTGCAGCGCGTTGCGCACCCGTTTGTCATCATAGGGTTTGTGGGTGACGTTCGTGCGGGCAACGAGCGTCGTCGCCGTTGCCACCTCCGATTTCACCAGATCCATCTTGTCGAGGGGGTCGATGAAGTCGGCCGGCGTCTCGAAATCGAGGTCGATCTCGCCGGAGTCGAAGGCATTGAGCGTAGCGTTGAAGTCGGTGCCGTAGTCGATGAACTCGACCCCGTCTAGCGGCGCTTCGCCACCCCACCACTTGCCGTTCTCGCGGCGCTTGACCACTGCCTTCTGGCCAACGTCGTAGGATACCAGCTCGAAAGCACCTGTGCCGATCGGCTTCTTGATCGGGTCGGCGCCATCCTTGTCGAAGTCGCGATGCACGACCAGCGCCGGGTAGTCGGTGAAACCCGGTATGATCGCGATATCGGCTTCGTTGAGCTTCAGCTTGACCGTATGGTCATCGACCTTGGTGATCGCGCCATCCCTTGCCTTGCCGGTCTTGGCGTCGACCAGCGCGCCGACACGGGCGGCCATGGAATTGCCGGAAGCCCCTTTCTCGCACCAGCGATTCAGGTTGAAGACCACGTCATCGGCGTTGAAGGCATCGCCATTGTTCCAGGTGATGCCCTTGCGCAGATGCAATGTGTATTCGGTGGCGTCGTCATTGACGTCCCAGCTCTCGAGCAGCACCGGCTCGAAGGTGAACTGGTGCGTGTAGCGGACGAGCGGCTCCAGCCAGGTGCGGGTGACGTTCGCCATCTCCGTCCAGTCATAGGTGCGCGGATCCTTCTGCGCCTTGACCGACATCGAGACATGCAGCGTTCCGCCTTTCTTCGGCTCGTCGGCTAGCGCCTTGGTCGGCGCGGCAAGGCCGATCATGCCGTAGGCGAAAGCCGTCGATGCGCCGAAGGCGCTGGCCAGAGCCAGGAATTCGCGCCGGTCGACGCGGCCTGCACGTGCCTCTTCCGCTATCGCCTCGATGGCGGCGGGGACTCGATCACCGTTGCTTTTGAAGATTGTCATTTTCATTCTCCCATTGGTTCCGTCGGGTCTTTGCCCGTTTTCTCTCAACTAACGCTGTCCGGCAGTTTTTCCTCACGCCGCGCGATAAAATCCGCGAGAGCCTCGGCGACGCCCTCGTCCAGCTTCGGCTCCTGGTAGTCGGCGAGCATGTTGCGCGCCTTTTCGAGGCCGCGCGTGTCGTGATCCTTGGCGCCTTCGGCGCTCCATTGCTCGAAGGAGTTGAAGTCCATGATGCTCGGCATGAAGAAGGCGCGCTCGAAATGCTCGAGCGTGTGCTGCGTGCCGAGGAAATGCCCCTGCGGGCCGACCTCGCGGATCGCCGCCATCGCTTCCTTGAAATCGTCGAAGGGGACGCCGCCGGCATATTTGTACCAGCCGACGAGCTGCTCGCAGTCGGTGGCGAATTTCGAGTAGCCGCAGGTGAGACCGGCCTCGAGCCAGCCGGCCGAATGCCAGATGTAGTTGGCGCCGGCGAGGATCGCGGCATGCATCAGCATGTTCGCCTCGTAGCCCGCCTGGGCGTCGTTGAGCTTGGAGCCGACATGGAAGCCGGACGTACGCCACGGCAATTTGTATTTCCGCGCCAGCGCGCCCATCAGATACATCATCTGGGCAGCCTCCGGCGTGCCGCCCATCGGCGCGCCGGTCTTCATGTCGACCGTCACCATGAACTGACCGTAGATCTGCGGCGAGCCCGGGCGGATGAGCTGGGTCAGGGCTACGCCGGCAAGTGCCTCGGCGTTGACCTGCGCCACCGCGCCGACGGCGGAAGCCGAGGTCGAGGCGCCGCACAGCGCGAAAGGCGCCAGGATCAGCGGCTGATTGTGGCTCGCATAGACCCGCATGGCGTCGATCATGGTGGCGTCCCACACCAGTGGCGAATTACAGTTGGTGATCGCCACCAGCACAGGGTTGTCGCGCACGAACTCCTCGCCGAAGACGATGCCAGCCATCGCCATCGTGTCCTCGGCGCGCTCCTTCGACGTCACTATGCCCATGAACGGCTTGTCGGAATGCTTCAGCGCCGAGTGTATGATGTGGAGGTGCCGCTTCGGCACCGCGATTTCCATCGGTTCGCAGATGACCGAGCTCGATGAATGCAGCGCCGGCGCCATATAGGCGAGCTTGTGGAAATTGTTGAGGTCGGTAAGCGTGCCGTAGCGCCGCTTGTTGTCGAGGTCGCGGATATAGGGCGCGCCATACATCGGCACGAAGATCGAGTTCTTGCCGCCGACGCGCACCGTGCGCTCAGGGTTGCGGGCATTGAGCGTGAACTCCGGCGGGACTTTCGAGACCAGTTCCATCAGCAGCGCGCGGTCGATGCGAACACGCGTCTCCCTGACATCGGCGCCGGCCGCCTTCCAGAGCGCGATTGCCCCGTCGTCGCGGAATTCGCAGCCCACCTCCTCGAGGATTTTGAGCGACTCCTCGTGGATCAGCTCCACCGCCTCGTCGGGAACGATCTCGTAGACCGGAATCTGCCGGACAAGCGTCGGAAACGACGCGACCGGCGCGCTTCTCAGCGCCTTGCGCCCAAGACGGCCGCCGCCGCGGCGGTGGGTCGGTTCGATCGTTTCAGCGGCTGGTGCGTTCATGGGGTCTCCTTCTTCCCGCCCCGCCAAGTTAGCGAGACGAAATATGGCTGTGACGCTGGAAAATCCTGATCTCTTGTATAAGCTGTACTTATGCGAAGCCTACGACACCTCCTGCCCTCGGCAGGCAGCCTTATCGTCTTCGAAGCGGCGGGCCGGCTGTCCAGCTTCACCGCCGCCGGGCGCGAGCTCGGCATGACGCAGGCGGCCGTTTCCTATGCGGTGCGCGGGCTGGAGGAACAGCTCGGCGCCAAGCTGTTCCAGCGCCGCCACCGGCAGGTGCTCCTGACGGAAGCGGGTGAGCGCTTCCATGCCGACGTTTCGCTGGGCTTGTCGCATATCCGCAAGTCGGCCGAGGACCTTCGCCTGCAGGTGAGCGGCGGTCATGTGACGCTTGCCGCCTCGACCGCATTCGGTTCCTTCTGGATGATGCCGCGCCTGCAGCAGTTCCGCGACGCGCTGCCCGGCATTGATCTGCGCATCCAGACGGCCGACCGCGACCTCGACATCATCGCCGAAGGCATCCCGCTCGGCGTGCGCGGCGGCGTGCCGGGACACTGGCCGGATTATCATTCGCTGCCGCTCTCCGACGAGGAGATCTTTCCGGTCGCGGGCCCCAGCTATCTAGCCAAGTTTGGCCGGCCGGAGACCGTCTCGGAACTCGCCACGCACCGGCTCATCCATCTCGAGGAGCCCTACCGCGAGGCCCCGAATTGGGACGAATGGTTCGCTTCGGCCGGAACCAGTCTGCGCAATGCCGAGCGCGGCCTGCGCATCAACGACTATGCCTTGGTGATCCAGGCGGTCATGGAGGGGCAAGGCATCTCGCTCGGCTGGCGGCATCTGGTCGAGCGGCTGGTGGCATCAGGGCTGCTGGTGCCGGTGACCGATCATGTGATGAGGACCGGCATCGGGTTTTACGTCATCTGGCCGAAGAACCGCGAGCTCAGCGACAACGCGCGCAGGGTGAGGGACTGGCTGGTGGCCCAGGCGTGACATTGTGCCTCCACAAAATCCGTGCGTTCATGCCCAAGGCATGTTCATATTAACTAGATTAATCCCTTTTTTAACTAACACTTTTCCATTTTCGTGCCAAACGGCGCTAATTGGACCATCCTGAGAAATAACCAGCGCAATAGCGGTTTTATTCTGGCTTACGAATTTTAACGCAGATCGGTGCCGCATACCAAATTGCTCGACGTCACACTCTTTATAATTTCTTTTCATTTCATCAATCACTTCAAATATATTAACGCCTGGCGCGACCTCCGCTCTTATCTCCCCGCCAAAGCCAATTATTTTCAAGTCATCGCAGACAACAATCGACCCATCACACCCGGAGAGGCTTGCCACAAGCCGTGTAGCCTCCACTAGCATCTCATAATTATCACCGAGTTCCAATTCGGCCTTGTACATTACTCCTTCAGGAACCCAGTGCCCGTCTTGAGACAATTCGTGGTAATCGCCGATCTGATGTCGTTTATTAATATATTTTATGAATTCATTCTGCAAGTTATTTGATTGCATATTATATTTTACTCTGATGTTTTCCGTTTTATATCCATCCGCCGAATTGGTTATTATCAACATACCCCCATGCTCAGCCATACTGATTGCGTTTGCAATCGCAGCAAAGGTGTTTATTGCAGCGATGAATTCAAATCCTTCGTACTCCTTCGGATGCTCATAGGCGGGCGGATCAATCAATTCACCCATCTTTGCCAATCCGTTGCTAGCAACTTTATGCAGAACAAGGTTGAATTCGAATTTACTGGCGAACGCAACTCCATCTGTAAGTGACGCGATATGGTATGGCCCCTGGTATACTCTCAAACGGCCTGGTCGATCCACTTGGATAAATAGATTATTCGGCGATCTATACCTATATTCAAGGCCGCTTCTCGCGCGATGCCATGAAGTTCCTAAGTCGAAAATACCTTCAATTTGCCATTTCCGCTTATCCCAGACGACCAATATCGCCGATTTTTTCATGTCAGTGGCCGGAGCGAGCCTACGGAGTTCGCTAACGCTCAAGGGTCGCGGCCGCGAAAAACGGTACGTCTTTCCAACAGCCTCGGATATTTCCTCACCATTTTTCGGCAAGGCGATAACGTTAAATTGTGGATAACGCGCCTCTTCCGGTGCACTTGCCGTGAGGTAGCAATTCTCTAATAGTTGCCTCAAGAGTGGCAGTGGTGGGCATAGCGGAAGCTCGTACTCACCCGCCACCATGTTAGGCCATCTTTCGAACACAACCTTCGCAAGTTCTTTGGGAAACGAAGCCAAATGGACCTCAATGGATTTTAGAGCGTGACTCGCCCCCGGGGTGCTGGGCGCAACTCTACGAATCCATGTATGCTTTAGAGCGTGACTCGCCCCCGGGGTGCTGGGCGCAACTCTACGAATCCATGTATGCTAAAGCCATGCCCATCCGCCAACTTTCCGAAACGATGATCAACCAGATCGCCGCCGGCGAGGTGATCGAGCGTCCGGCGAGCGTGGTGAAGGAACTGGTCGAGAACGCACTCGACGCCGGCGCATCCCGCGTCGAGATCGTCACCGCCGGTGGCGGGCTCTCGCTTATCCGCGTCACCGACGACGGCTCGGGCATTGCCGAACCGGAATTGTCGCTGGCGGTTGCCCGCCACTGCACCTCGAAGCTTTCTGACGACATCCACGATATCCGCTCGCTGGGGTTCCGTGGCGAGGCGCTGCCCTCGATCGGTTCGGTGGCGCGGCTCTCGATCCGCTCGCGCACGGCAAGAGGCGACAGCGCGGCCGAGATCGGCATCGAGGGCGGCCGCGTCTCCGCGGTGAAGCCGGCGGCGGCCAATCAGGGCACAACTGTGGAAGTGCGCGACCTGTTCTTCGCCACGCCCGCACGGCTCAAATTCATGAAGGGCGAGCGCGCCGAAAGCTCGGCCACCAGCGACGTGGTGAAGCGCATCGCCATCGCCTTCCCTTCGGTGCGTTTCACGCTCGCCGGCGCCGATCGCTCGACGCTCGAATTGCCGGCAACCGGCGACACGCCGGACGGCAGGCTCGCCCGCGTCGCGCAGGTGATGGGCAAGGACTTTCCCGACAATGCCATTGCCATCGATGCCATGCGCGACGGCGTGCATCTTGCCGGCCACGTCTCGATCCCGTCCTACACGCGCGCCAACGCGCTGCAGCAATATGCCTATGTCAACGGCCGGCCGGTGCGCGACAAGCTGATTGCCGGCGCGATCCGCGGCGCCTTCGCCGATGTGTTGCCGCGCGACCGTCACGCAGTGACCGTGCTGTTCCTGACGCTCGATCCGGCGACGGTCGACGTCAACGTGCACCCGGCCAAGGCGGATGTGCGCTTCCGCGATCCGGGCCTGGTTCGCGGGCTGATCGTCGGCGCCATCCGCGAGGCACTGGCCGGCGCCGGCATCCGCGCCGCGACCACCGGAGCGACCGGCATGATGGCGGCGTTCCGGCCGGGCGCGGCGCCCTACGCGCATCCCGGGCCGACCAGCGGCCACCGCAGCTACGAGGCCGCCTACCACGCCTCAGGCTCCAGCGGTTTCGACCCCTCGCGCTCGCCGCACCGACCGCTCGATATGGGCTACAGCGAGATGTGGCCGCAGCGAAACGGCTTCGCCGAGAGCGAGCAAGCCGCCTTCGACACCGGACCGCTTGCCAGCGCCGACACGCGTGCCGGCACAGCCGAGCCGGCCGAAGCGCTGCTCGGCATGGTGCTGGGCGCGGCGCGCGCGCAGGTACACGAGAACTACATCGTCGCCCAGACCAGGGATTCGCTTGTCATCGTCGACCAGCATGCCGCGCATGAGCGGCTGGTCTACGAGGCGCTGAAGAACGCGCTGCATTCGCGCGCCGTGCCTTCGCAGATGCTGCTTTTGCCTGAGATCGTCGACCTGCCGGAAGAAGACGCGGAGCGGCTGGCAATGCATTCGCAGACGCTCGCCAAATTCGGACTTGGCCTGGAACGCTTCGGCCCTGGGGCGGTCGCGGTGCGCGAGACGCCCTCGATGCTCGGCGAGACCAATGTGCAGCAACTGGTGCGCGACCTCGCCGACGAGATCGCCGACAACGACACGGTCGAGACGCTGAAGGAAAGGCTGGACAAGATCGCTGCCACCATGGCCTGCCACGGCTCGGTGCGCTCAGGCCGCTTGCTCAAGGCCGAGGAGATGAACGCGCTGCTGCGCCAGATGGAGGCGACGCCCGGATCCGGCACCTGCAACCACGGCCGCCCGACCTATATCGAGCTCAAGCTCGCCGATATCGAACGGCTGTTCGGGCGGCGGTGAGCATCCCCTGGCTCGTTGCGCAACAGCGGGGCTGGCGGCTGAATATCACTTCTTCAGATGGTATTTTTTTGACTTCGGGTTGAGGACATACTCGTCCGCGTCTGCGAATTTGCCACCGCCAAAATCTACTGAAATGATGCCCTTGCCTCCCTCCACCCATTTTTGCACGTTCATATAAATGGGCGTCGTCGACATACCGGCGTTGCAGTCCGGATCGTCGAAGCCGATCTCCTGAACGACTTTCTGTTTCTTCTTGTTGATCACCTGCATTTTCGTCATGCAGATACCGGCGTTGGTTTTCGTGTAGACGCCGGCAAAACGGTCGATAGCGGTCTCGGCCCAAAAGGGAATCTCGAAGTTTCCGACGATTTTTCCCTCGCCGGTGTTGTCCAGGGTCGCCACCTTTTTCAGCGTGACCGGAAATTTGTCCGTGCCCTTGCTCCAGGTCCCTGTCGCGCCGCTCTCGCCGAGATCGAGAGACAATGGACATCCGGTGGTGTCGACGGGAATCTTCGATCCCATCACCAACACGCGTTGAAATTCCTTGTCGTCTGCGATCTCGCACAAGGTGAGCTTTGGGCCATCAGCCTTGCCGTAGATCGCGATGGGGCTCTGCTTCGCGTCGTAGAAATAGCTTCCTTCGACAGTGATGCCGCTGCCGAAGCTGGCATATCTCTGCAGGGAGAGATGGACCGGGTTCGGTCCGATCGATCCTTCGTAGTTTTCCACCTGGTACCAGCCCGCGAATGCCTTTTGGCTTAGCAGCAGCAAACAGCCAACCGCGGCGATCAACCCTCTTCGCATCCCGAACCCCTCCGTCAAGCCGGATCAAGATAGCTTGCCTCATGCGCGCATCAAGAGCTGACGACTGACGAGGTGCAACTTACCAATTTGAGTCGGAAAACAGTCGCAAACCTCTGATTTACCGCTTCAAATTCACCACGATCACGCCGCCCAGCGCCAGCGCGCCGCCGAGGATGCCGAGCAGTGACGGCACTTCGCCGAGCCAGAAGAAGCCGATCAGGGCGGAGGTCGGCGAGACCAGGTAGAGGAAGTTCGAGGCGCGCGCGGCCGGCAGGCGGGACAGCGCCGTCGCCCAGGCGGCGTAGGCGATCAGGCTCGGCACGACGCCGAGATAGATGACGGCGCCAAGACCGGCGTTGTCGGCGATAGCAGCCTGACGGAAGGCCTCGGGCAGGAAAGGCGACAGGCAGAGCGCGCCGAGCACCATGTTCGAAGCGGCGATCGTCAGCGGATGATGGCGGGCAAAGAGCGGCTTCTGGACGATGGTGTTGACGGCCGAGCAAAGCGCCGAACCCAGCACCAGCAGCGCGCCGGCGTTGAAATGCAGGCCGTGTCCGTCGGCGACCGCGATGATGCCGATGCCGGTAAACGAGATCACCGTGCCTAGCCAAGCCAGACGCGAGAAGCGCTCGCCGAGCAGCGCCATGGCCATGATTGCCGTGAAGATCGGGCTGACATTGATGATGAAGCCGGCGGCGCCGGCCGAGACGGTCAGCTCGCCGAAATTGAGCATGGCGGTGTAGAGCGCGACGAAGATGGCGCCGCCGAAGCCGAAGCGCCAGAGCTCGTCGATCCTCGGCAGCGCCGGGCGCTTGACCGCGAGGAAGATCGCTGCCGGCACGGCCGCGATGGCGAAGCGAAGCGCGCCCAACTCCAGCGGCTGGAAGGCGGCAAGGCCGGCGCGGATCGCCGGGAAGGCAGAGGCCCAGCCAACGACCGTCAGCGCCACCGCGACTGCAGCGGCGGTATCCATGCGCTGTGTCTCATTCAACGTGCCGGTATAAGCGCTCATTGTCGAATCCTCGTCTTCCAGTGCCATGAAGACAGAAAACGCCATTGCCGGCCGATTGACAAACGAGCAATTCGAGGGTCAGCTGTGAGCATGGATCACAGCTCAAACCAGATGTTGCCGTTGGAGACCTTGCGCGCCTTCGATGCGGCGGCGCGCACCGGGAGCTTTTCCGCCGCGGCCGAAAAGCTCAACCTCACCCATGGCGCGGTGAGCCGCCAGATCGCCAAGCTGGAGGACTGGCTGGGGCTCAAGGTGTTCGAGCGCAACGCGCGCGGCGTGACACTGACCAATGAGGGCAACCGGCTGCATCTGAGGACCACCGAGGCCTTCGCGCTGATCTCGGTCAATTCCGACCGGTGGGTCGAGCCGCGCGGCACCGCCGTGGTGCGGCTGGCCTCGATTCCCTCGGTCAGCGGGCTGTGGCTGATGCCGCGCATGGCGGCGCTGGAAAACAGCCCGACCCGGCTGCGCATCGTGCTCGATGTCGACAACCGCCAGGCAGACCTTGCCGACGAAGGCATCGACCTCTCGGTGCGTTGCGGACGCGGCCGCATTCCGGGCCGCGTCTCGGTGCAGCTTTTCGAGGAGCACATTTTTCCGATCGCGTCGCCGGAACTGGCGAAGGAGATTGGCCAAGGCGACCCGGCGCGGCTGCTCAAATTCCCGCTGATTAACGATTCCGACGCATCCGGCTGGCGCGCCTGGCTCGCGGCGCAGGACGTCGACTACCGCCCGCGCCCGCAGGACCGGCGCTTCGAGGACTATAATCTCGTGCTTGACGCCGCGGCGCACGGCTTGGGCGTCGCGCTGGCGCGACCGCCGCTGACGCAGGACCAGCTCAAATCCGGACGAATCGTCGCCGTCGACGAGCGCGTCGCGCTCAACCCGGTGTCTTACTGGCTCGACCGACCGGTCGGGCGGCCCCGCGCCGCCGCGGCCGATCTTGCCAGGCGCATTGCCGAACAAGCCGGGCTGGCGCCGGAAAAGCTCGAGGCCTTCCTGCAGGACGACGAGTAGGGTCGGTCGGACTCAGCGAAGCAGCAGCAGCACGATCGTGGTGGTCGCAGCAGAGACGATGGCCGTCACGATCGATATCATCCATAGCGACGGCTGGCCGGATTGAGATCGCGGAGCATGGCCTGTCGGCCGGGCCGACGCACCCCGCCGTTGCGCCGCGTTGGCGTTGGCCGCAACCAGCACCCCGGCAGCATTGGACGGGGAGAACGAAGACGGCGGCGGGGCCGCCGCGGCCCTGGCAGTGTCGGCCGCGACCGCCGGTTGCGCCTCAGCCACCATTCGCGAAGGCTGATCGGTATCAGCCGCCGGCCTACGTGCCAGGGTCCTCGGCGCAGCAGACTCCTTGCCGGCATCCGGTTCCATGACGGCCCTGTAGGCATTCTCGATCTCGGCGGAGGACAGGCGCTGGGACGATTGAGCAGGCGGCCTGGCCAGGGAGCCGTTCAGCGCCTGCGCGGCGAACTGCGCCGATTGCACCGTTTCGGGCGCCGGCGGCTGGACGAGCGCCTTGACCAGCGCGGCGGTCGCCGGGTCGGGCCTGGCCGACGGCACGGCCTGCGGGGTGAGCGCCTCCTTCAGCAGGGACGTCATGCTGGCATTGGCGATGTCCATGGCGCTTCCTGACAACCATTGTGCCGGCACAGCAATATTACATGAGCATTGCGCCAAGCTTGACCTTGCCCGCGATTTGTGGCGATTGAACCCACATGAACCCAAGCGTCATTCCATGATGAACCGTTTTGAAGGCCCCGGCGGCAAGGAAGCACGCATCCGCTATCTCGACGGCGACTTCCAGGTGACGAGCCCCGGCGCGTTCGTGCGCTGCGCGGTGACCGGCGAAAGCATTCCGCTGGACGAGCTCAAATATTGGAGCGTCGCTAGGCAGGAGCCTTATGTGAACGCTACCGCGTCTCTGCGCCGCGAGATCGAGGTGCATCCGGAGATGCGCAAGCGGGGGTAGAGGCCTCAACTTCGTCATCCCAGGGCGGAGCAGGAGCGAAGCGAAGTCGCGCAGACCATCGGATGACGACCTGGTAGGCGTTTCCGCCAATCTCCGAGGCATGCGACCTTCCGCGCTAAGTGTCTAGACTAGGGTCTGCGCTGCTTCGCGTCGCTCCGCCCTAGGATGACGAAGTACCCCGCATCTTCCGCAGCCGCCATGCATCGAGCGTCTCGCCGATAATGCGTTCCGGCACATGGTCGAGCTCAAACACGGCGTCGATGTCCAGCACGTCGAGCTGGTCGAGGAAGCCGGCTGGCGCCGTGCCGTGGCGGAGCCGCGCGGCGTCCTTGGCGGTGGTTACAAGGCGCAGCCCCTCGCGCCGCGCAAGCGCCGCAAGATCGGCGAGCTCGTCCGCGGCGTAGAAATGATGGTCAGGGAAGGCGCGCGACAGCGCGACCTCGCCGCCGGCGGCGCGCACCGTGTCGAAGAATTTTTCCGGATGGCCGATGCCGGCGAAGGCGAGGAATCGGCCGCCGGCGAAGCGCGCCGGGTTCGCCGGCTCGACATGCGCCAGAAAGATTGGCCGGCCGGCGCGCGCCGCCTGGCGCACCACCGTATCGGCAGCGCTCCCCTCGCCCATCTTCAGCAATGCGCTGGTGAAGACCAGCTGGTCGACGACCTTGGCCCGGAGCGGCCCGCCTGGAATGACGCGGCCGTTGCCGACGCCGAAGCGCGCATCGACGACGACCAGCGCGTAGTCGATGTGGATGCGCGCCGACTGGAAGCCATCATCCATGATCAGGAAATCGCAGCCATGCTCTTTCATCAGCAGTTTCGCGCCGGCGGCGCGGTTGGCCGTTACGGCCACCGGCGCGTGTTCGGCCAAAAGCAGCGGCTCGTCGCCGACATGCTTGGCGGCGTCGTGATGCGCATCGACGACATGCGGCTTGGCGAAGGAGCCGCCATGGCCGCGCGACAGGAAGCCGGGCGAAAGCTGCATGCGCTTTGCCTGTTTCGCCAGCGCGATGGCGACCGGCGTCTTGCCGCTGCCGCCGACGGTGAAATTACCGACGCAGAGCACAGGTGCTGCGACCCTCTCGCGCGGCGCGTGCCGCATGCGGCGGCCCGCCACCATCCCGTAGACCGCCGACACCGGCGACAGCGCCAGCACGCGCCAGTCCGGCTTTTCCCACCAGAAGGGCGGCGCTTCGCTGGTCATGACGCCACTTCCATGGCGCATGATCCTTTCCAAAAATCGGTTCCGATTTTTGGGGCCATGCGCTAACGCCCGTTGGCGCCTTTCAGGCGCGCTTTGACGACCAGCGGCTGGATGTAAGGCTCGAGCGATTTCAGCGTGCGCTGAAGCGCGCCACGCATCTCATCGACGGTCGCGGCACCCGCCGCCATCATCTCGTGGCGCGCCGCCTCGTTGGTCAAAAGGAAATTGACGGCGCCGGCAAGCATGTCGCGGTCGCGCACCAGCTTGGCGCCGCCGCGGTCGAGCAGGCGCTGATAGGCCTCGCGGAAATTCTGCACGTTGCGGCCGGCAAGCACGGCCGTGTCGAGCATCGCCGGCTCCAGCGGGTTCTGGCCGCCTTGCGAGGTCAGCGAGCGGCCGACGAAGGCGATCTCGGTCAGCCTGAGATAGAGACCCATCTCGCCGATCGTGTCGCCGAGCAGGATATCGGTGTCGGGCGTAATGCGATCGCCCTTGCTGCGCCGCGCGACGGTCAACCCCATGCCGGTAATCTGCGCGGCTAGCGCGTCGGCACGATCGGGATGGCGCGGCACGACGATGGTCAACAGGCCGGGGTGGCGCCTGTGCAAGGTGGCATGGACTTCCGCGGCGACCACCTCCTCGCCATCATGGGTCGAGGTCGCCGCCCAGGTCGGGCGGTTGCCGATCTGGCGCTGCAGCGTCGCCAGCGCGCGCTCATCGACCGGCGGTGGATTGGTGTCCACCTTGAGATTGCCGGAGACGGTGACCGGCCGGGCGCCGAGGGCGCGGAAGCGCTCGCCGTCGACATCCGACTGGGCAACGACATGGGCCAGGTTCTCGAACAGCGCCTCGGCAACGCTGGCGCGCTTCTTCCACGAGCGGAAGGAGCGGTCCGACAGCCGCCCGTTGACCAGGACCTGCGGCACGTTGCGGGCGCCGAGCTCCAGAATGGTCATCGGCCAGATCTCCGATTCGGCAATGATGGCCAATTCCGGCCGCCAGTGATCGAGGAAGCGGCTGACCGCCGGCTTGAGGTCGAGCGGCACATATTGGTGGATGATGCGGCTCCCCAGCCGCTCGTCGGCAACCTTGGCCGAGGTCACCGTGCCGGTCGTCAACACGACGTTGACGCCGTAGTCGAGGATGCATTCGACCAGCGGCACGACGGCGATCGTCTCGCCGACGCTCGCGGCGTGGATCCAGATCACCGGGCCCTCCGGGCGCGGCCGGCCGGCGACGCCGTAGCGCTCGCGGCGGCGAACGCGGTCTTCCTTGCCGCGCGAGGCGCGCCAGGCGACATAGGGTCCGATCAGCGGATAGGCGGCGGCCCCCGCATAGCGGTAGGCCCCCAGGGCCGCGCGCGCCCAGCGCTCGCTCATTTGTCGCCGTCCACGAGGCGATAGGCCTCGGCCGTCGCGGCGTTGAGGGAAGCGGTAACTTCCTGACGCTTGCGCTCCATCTCGGCGTCGTCGGCATCGGCCGGCACGAAGACGGGCGTTCCGACGATGACCGCGGAGCGGCCGAACGGCAGGTTGATGGTCGTCTTGTCCCAGCTCTTTTCCAACACCTTGCGGCGGCTGGTGGCGATCGCGGAGGGGAGGATCGGCCGGCCGGACAGCCTGGCCAAAAGCACGATGCCCAGCCCCGCGTCGCGCGGCGTGCCATGCGGAATGTCGGCGATCATAGCGACATTCTTGCCGGCGACCAGCGCTTTCTTGAGCGCGATCAAGGCTTTGGCGCCGCCTTTGTCGAGATGCCTCGAACTGTCGCGGCCGCCCGAGCCGCGCACCGCCTCGATGCCGAATTTCTCGATCATCAGCGCGTTGAGCTCGGCATCGGCGCTGCGCGAGACCATGGCGACCAGCGGCCGGCCTTTCGGGTAATAGGCTGGAGTGAGAAGATGCTGGCCGTGCCAGAGCGCGATGATGCCGGGCTCGAGATGCGCATAGGCGCCGCCGGCAACCTGCGTCGATCCCTTGATCAGCGGGCTGGTGATGCGAATCAGGCGCACGAACCAGGCGAACAGGCTGGCGATGAAATTCTTGACGAATCGCGACTGGGCGAGCGGCTCGCGGATGCGGCGCCACAGCGTGCGCGTCCCGCCCCGCCTGGCGGCGCGCCCCGTTGCCCCTTTCACCGCTTCATGCTCCATCGATGTCAACCGGCTGCCTTTGTTTCCGGGTCGAGCAACCGGTGCAGGTGAACGACGAAATAACGCATATGGGCATTATCGACGCTGGCCTGCGCCTTTGCCTTCCAGGCGGCGTGCGCTGATTGATAGTCGGGGTAGATACCGACGATGTCGAGCGCGTCCAGGTCGCGGAACTCGGTTCCACCCAGCTTTTTCAGCTCACCGCCGAACACCAGGTGCAAAAGCTGTTTCTTTCCGTCTTCCACGGCCATGCCGATCCTTCGCAGATTCATGAATTTTGTGAAACGTTTAGACCAAAGCAGCCGGTTTTGGAACTGTGGGCCCGCTCACCCTTCGTCAGCTCCGGCGATGACACCGGCCAGGACGTCGAGCAACTCGCCGCTGCCGGCGGCGAGCGCGCCGTGGTTGATCACCTCGCCGGCATAACACGGAGGCAGCCCGCTGCGGTCGAACAAGGCGCCGCCCGCTTCTTTCAAGATGAGGTCGGCAGCGGCGATGTCCCAATCATGCGCATTGGGCTTGACGAAGGTCGCGTCGATCTTGCCGTTGGCGATCATCGCCAGCCGGTAGGCGAGCGAGGGAATATAAGCGATGCGGCGCAGCCGGCCCTGCCAGGCTTCCGGCATGAGGTCGACCAGCGGTTTTGGTCCGCCGATCTCGACAGTGTCGCCGAGCGGCCGCACATGGATGCGCTTGCCGTTGAGAAAAGCGCCCTCGCCCGGCAGCGCCCAGTAGGTCTCATGCTTTGCCGGGCATTCGAGCACGCCGGCCAGCGAGCGGCCGTCCTCAACCACGGCGACGCTGACGCACCAGGAATGCAGGCCGTCGAGAAAGCCTCGAGTGCCGTCGATCGGATCGACGACGAAGGTGCGGCGGGCCGAAAGCCTGGCATGATCGTCGGCGGTCTCCTCCGACAGCCAGCCGTAATCCGGCCGCGCCTTGAGCAAGGTCTCTCGCAGATAGGCGTCGGCGGCATGATCGGCCTCGCTGACCGGCGAGGTGCCGCCCTTCATCCACACTTGCGGATTGTTGCCGAAATAGCGCATGGCGATCGCCCCGGCCTCGCGGGCCGCATCGCGCAGCAAAGCGAGGTCCTCGCGCGCCCCAGCTGAGATGACCGCGTCAGGCACCGGCAAGGGTCATCCCCTCGATCAGCAGCGTGGGCGCGGCGGTGCCGAAATTGCGGTCGAGGTCGCTTGCCGGCACCATGTTGAGGAACATGGTCTTCAGGTTCGAGGCGATCGTCACCTCGGCCACCGGATAGGCGAGCGCGCCGTTCTCGATCCAGAAGCCGGAGGCGCCGCGGCTGTACTCGCCGGTCACCATGTCGACGCCCTGGCCGAACACCTCGGTGACGTAGAAGCCGCGCTGCAGCGAGGCGATCAGTTCCTCCGGAGCGCGCTCGCCGGGTTCGATGGCGAGATTGGTCGAGGACGGCGAAACCGAAGAGCCGCTGCGCGAGCCGCGGCCGTTGGTGGTAAGGCCGAGCTCGCGCGCGGCCGACGTCGACAGAAACCAGTGGTTGAGCACGCCCTTGTCGACCATCAAAAGCTTCCCACCCTCGACGCCTTCGCCGTCGAAAGGCCGCGAGGCCTGGCCGCGGCGGCGGAGCGGCTCGTCGGTGACGGTGATCGCAGTGGAAGCCACCTGCTTGCCCATCATGTCGCGCAGGAAGCTCGTCTTGCGCGCCACAGCAGCGCCGTTGATGGCGCCGGCGAGATGACCGGCAATGCCGCGCGCCACGCGCGGGTCGAACACGACGTCGACCGGGCCGGTCGCCGCCTTGCGGGCGCCGAGCCTGCGCACCGCGCGCTCGCCGGCCTTGCGGCCAATCTCCTCGGGCGCGTCGAGGTCGGCGAAATGCTGGCGTGAGGAAAATTCATAGTCGCGCTCCATCGCCGTACCCTCGCCGGCGATGACGCTGGTCGAGCGTGAGAAGCGTGAGGCGACATACTGGCCAAGGAAGCCATGCGAGGTGGCGAGCACCAGCCCGCCCAGCCCGGCGCTGGCGCCGCTGCCGGCCGAATTGGTCACGCCTTTCACGGCAAGTGCCGCCGCTTCCGCGGCAAGCGCCGCTTCCTTCAACTGATCGGCCGAAACCTCGGTCGGGTCGAAGAGGTCGAGATCGCGCAGATTGCCGGCGAGCAACGCCGGATCGGCGAGACCCTGGAACGGGTCCTCGGGTGAGACTTTCGCCATGGCGACGGCGCGCTCGGCGAGCGCCTTCGGATCGGAAGCGGCGGTTGCCGAAACGCTCGCCACGCGCTGACCGACGAAGACGCGCAGCGAGACATCCTCGCTCTCCGACGATTCGGTGCCTTCGACCTTGCCCAGCCGCACCGACACGCCGGCCGAACGGCCACGCACCGCGACCGCGTCGGCGGCGTCCGCTCCGGCGCGCTTCGCCGCGTCGACAAGCGCTGCGACGCGGTCAGTCAGTTTCGCTGCGTCGAGCGTATCGGTCATGCGGTTAGTCCTGTTTGTTCGAAGCTGTCCGGGAGGCAGATGCTGCACACCATCTATGGATGCTACCGCACCATCTATTGTTCGGCCGCCGCTTGTGCAATGGGCGAAGGCCAATCAGGTTGCCGCGACCGAATCGCCCAAAGCGCCTGGAATGGCCAGCCGCTGCATTATTACCTGTCCGGAGCTCCCGCATGACGCCCTTCCACCTCGCCTTCCCGGTCCGTGATCTCGACGAAACCCGCGTTTTCTATGGCGAGGTGCTTGGCTGCGCGATCGGCCGCTCATCGGCAAGTTGGGTCGATTTCGACCTCTTTGGCCACCAGATGTCGGCGCATTTGCGGCCGCAGCCGGCCGAGGCCACCCGTGACGGCAAGGTCGACGGCGTCGCAGTGCCGATCCCGCATTTCGGCGCTGTGCTTCTGATAGACGAATGGGAACGGCTCGCCGCGCGGCTCGAAGCCCGCTCCGACATAGATTGGCTGGAACGGCCGATGGTGCGCTTCAAGGGCGAGCCCGGCGAACAGGCGACGCTGTTCATCCGAGACCCTTCGGGCAACGCGCTCGAGTTCAAGGGTTTCCGTTCACTGGAGCAGGTGTTCGCGCATTGAGTGGCAAAGGATCGCGAAGGTCGGCGCTGCCCCTCACCCTTACCCTCTCCCCGTGAAGGACGGGGAGAGGGGGCACCAGCGCTGGAGCGCGTCCCTTCTCCCCGTTCTTCACGGGGAGAAGGTGCCGGCAGGCGGATGAGGGGCAGCGCCGACATCCGCCGCATCACTCGGCCACCGGCGCCCAGATCACATCCTCGATCTTCTGTGCTCCCGTCGCCAGCATCACCAGCCGGTCGAAGCCAAGGGCCGAGCCGCTGGCCTGCGGCATGATGGCAAGCGCTGCTAGAAAATCCTCGTCCAGCGGATAGCGCTCGCCATAGATCCGCTGCTTCTCGTCCATCTCGGCGACGAAGCGGCGGCGCTGCTCGGCCGGATCGGTGAGCTCGCCAAAGGCGTTGGCGAGCTCGACGCCGCAGCAATAGAGCTCGAAGCGCTCGGCAACGCGTGGGTCCGCAGCACTCGGACGGGCAAGCGCGGCCTCCGACACAGGATAACCGTAGAGGATGGTGGCGCGCCCCTGCCCCAGCGCCGGCTCGACCTTTTCCACCATCGCCCGGCTGAACAGGTCGGCCCAATTGTCATCGGGCGCCGTGCGCAGGCCGGCGCGGACCAGCGCCTCGTGAAGCGCGTCGCGGTCGGTGCTGCCGTCGGCGGCGACGGTCGCCAGCAGGTCGATGCCGGCATACGCTAAAAAAGCTTCGGCGACGCTCAACCGCTCCGGCTCGGCGAAAGGATCAGCCTCGCGGCCACGGAACCGGAAGCGCTTTGTGCCGGCCTTTTCCGCGGCGAGCGCCAGGAATTCGGCGCAGTCGGCCATCAGACTCCGGTAGGTCTCGCCGACGCGGTACCATTCGAGCATGGTGAATTCGGGATGGTGCAGCGGCCCACGCTCGCGGTTGCGGTAAACCGCACCAAGACTGAAGATGCGCTTCTCGCCGGCGGCAAGCAGCTTCTTGCAGGCGAATTCCGGCGATGTGTGGAGATAGAGCGGCTGGCGCGATGCGTCCGGCCCGATCGCCTCGGTGGCGAAGGCGGCCAGATGCGCCTCATTGCCGGGCGAGACCTGCAGCGCCGACGTCGTCACCTCGACGAAATCGCGCGTCGCGAACCAGCTACGCAGGTCATTCGCAATGGCGTTGCGCGCCATCAGCCTTGGCCGGCGATCGGCATGAATATGCGGCGTCCACCAGGGCGAAGCGCCGGTCATGAGCGGGAAAATCGCCGAGAAGACTGGCGGTTCGACGCAAGATGCGCTAGGGCGCACGCGAAGGCCGCCGTCGCCGCTTCATGGGCATAGACGCTTGCAGGCCGAAAAACTCGATTGGGATTGAATATCGTGGTCAAGGTCATCGCCAGCTCCTTACGCAAAGGCAACGTCGTCGATAAGGACGGCAAGCTCTATGTCATCCTCTTTGCCGAAAACATCCACCCTGGCAAGGGCACGCCGGTAACGCAGCTCGACATGCGCCGCATCGGCGACGGCGTGAAGGTTTCGGAGCGCTACCGCACCACCGAAATGGTCGAGCGCGCCTATGTCGAGGAGCGCGAGCACACCTTCCTCTATTCCGACGGCGAAGGCTTCCATTTCATGAACCCGGAAAGCTACGACCAGGTCGTGGCTACGGAAAGCGTGGTCGGCGACATGGCTCCCTACCTGCAGGAAGGCATGGCGGTGCAACTGGCGCAGTTCAACGACGTACCCATCTCGCTGGTGCTGCCACAACGCGCCACTTTCGAGGTCGTGGAGACGGAGCCGGTCACCAAGGGCCAGACCGCGTCCTCGTCCTACAAGCCCGCAGTGCTTTCCAACGGCGTGCGCACCGCCGTGCCGCCGCATATCAGCGCCGGCACGCGCGTGGTGGTGATGACCGCCGACGGCTCCTACGTCGAGCGCGCCAAGGACTGAGGGTTCCGGCCTGATTAGCATGGCCCGCCCGCCAGGTGGGCATCAGCACGGTTTGTCCGCCGTCTGAGTGTGGATTTGACCTAAAGCGGATCTACCTTTGCCGCGACGTTAACGGCAGATTTGCGCCCCACGTCAGCCGTCCGGATTTGCTTTGCGGCTTCCTCAAAGCGGACACAATGAGCTCCAGTTCCTCAAGTGTGGTTGCGTGACACCGGTCGCAAAGGCGGGTTCGACCGCCGTTACCTCACTCCAATTCAATTGTCCCCTCAATGCCGATCTTCTTCGCAGGGAAGGAACCTTTGATCCAATCCGCGAAGGCCTGGGCGGCAGCGGATGGGATTGAAAGCCGAGGAAGTAGAAGGTGGAAAGCATGACGGACGACTGGCCTGGCGTTGACGGGTTGAATGAGCGTCCCGTTCGCGAGGAATCTCTGAACCAGCGGCGGACCGATCAAGGCAAATCCCTGACCTTCGAGCGCGGCCTGAACCAGGTTCGTATAGGAATTCACGGTTATTCCGGCCTTCGCTCGTGCCAGATCGAGGCCGTGAACGCGTAGCCATGTCGACCACCTGGTATGTTCGTCATATGGACCCTCCAGGTGAATGAGCGGATAGGTCAGGAGTTCGGACGGCTCGAGCATCGTGCCCGCGGGCAGAAATGTGTTCGCGCAGGTAGGACTTATCTCTTGCCGAACAAGGAATGTCGTCTCGGCGTCATCAAACGGTGGGGAGCCGTATCGGATCGCGAGGTCCATGTTGTCCTCGAACTGCAAGTTGCTGTCGGAGACGATAAACCTCAGTTCGATGTCGGGGTGGATCGCCCTGAACTCACCGAGTCTCGGTGATAGCCAATAGGTCATGAAACCCGGCGTGGCGCCAACATTGACGACGTTGGTGTCGGAGCGCCGGCTGATTTCAAGCGTCGCGCGCAGCGCTCGTTCAAGGACCTCGGAGATGGCGCGGTGATACCTCTCTCCTGTCCTTGTCAACCGAACCGAGCGTTGCAGCCGTTCGAACAGCGGCACACCGAGAAATCTCTCCAGGGCATGAATCTGCTGGCTGACGGCGACGCGTGAAACATTCAGTTCCGACGCCGCTTTGGTAAAGCTGAGCTGACGTCCCGCGGCTTCGAAAGTTATAAGAAAATTGGGCGGCGGCAGCTGGTGGCGAAGTTTTTGCATAAAGCCCAGCTTACCCATTGCGTAGGAATTAAGCAACTTGCCAACTGTCCGCCGGGACGTAATCTGGCTTCTGCTTAATAAGCCGAAAAAACACCTGATCGCGCGCCGCGGGGAGGCAGCAATGCCGCTCGCCGCGAATGGTCAGGCACAACTTCGCCAAAGGGGAATGACATGAAATCTCTTCTTGCAGCAATCGGCATGATCGGCGCGAGCTTTTTGGCAGGCGCATCGCCCGCCAGCGCCGCCTGTGGCACTGTGACGATCACCGAAATGAACTGGGCCTCGGCCGCCGTGGTGACCGCCGTTTCGAGCTTCCTGATGGAGCAGGGTTACGGCTGCACGGTGAAGAAGGTGCCGACCTCGACGGTCCCGGCGCTTACTTCGCTTGCCGAAACGGGGCAGCCCGACATTCTGACAGAAGTCTGGCCCGGTGTCGCGGACATCTATTACAAGCTTGAGAAGGAGGGCAAGATCGTCAAGGTCGGCGATGTCCTCACCGACGGCGGCATCGATGCATGGTGGATTCCCGACTATCTCGCGGCGGCCCATCCCGAATTGAAGACGCTTGACGGGATCCTGGCAAACCCGAAGCTTGTGGGCGGCCGGTTCAACAACTGCCCTGTCGGCACGGGCTGCCGCCATTCGAACGACAACCTGGTCAAAGCTTTCGAACTCGAAAAGCACGGAATCGAGATTTTCAATCACGGGTCTCTTGAGACGCTCGCGACATCCATCGCATCGGCCTATGCGGCGAAGGAGCCCTGGTTCGGCTATTACTGGGCTCCGACCAGTGTTCTCGGCAAGTACAAGATGGTCCAAGTCGACATGGGACCTGTCGATAAGGACAAAGCCAAATGCAACGCTACCGCCGATTGCGCGACTCCGGGCAAGACCGGGTGGCCCAAGGCCACGGTCATGACCACGATGTCGAAGGATTTCCACGACAAGAACCCCGAACTGGTTGCTCTCATGAGCAAGGTAAGCTTCAACAACGACACCATGAACGAGCTTCTCGCCTGGCAGGAAGAGAATAAGGCCACCGCCGACGAAACCGCCGTGCACTTCCTGACAAAATACAAAGACGTTTGGCCGAATTGGCTGTCGGAAGACGCCAAAGCGAAGGTCACCGCTGTCGTGCAGTAACGTTCTGGGTCGCGGGCATATATGTCCGCGACCCATGTCGTTCTTCTTTGGTTTTCGAGATGACTTCGCGCGTCAATCGACGCCAGATGGAAGGCACTCATGGCTTTTTACGACGGACTATTCAATCAGCTCGGACTTCGTGGGTGGTGCGACGCCTCGGATTCCGCAGGGCCGATGAGCATTGCCGAACTGCTCAAGAAGAGCAAGGAAGCCAATGCGGGCGGGCACTCTGCGGCGAACGTCCCGTTCCCTTCGCTCGACGCGCTGCATGACGCCTGTCGCGCCGTGCCGCGCACCAGGGAACTCACTACCGGCATCGAGAACAGCTTCCTCCACGTGCGGGTCGCGTTGAAGACGGTGCTCGATCCTCTGACGCAACCGCGTCGGAGCGCACGACCTTGCCGGCCGCCTCCTCCATTCGGATCTCGATCATCTGGGCGGCATAGTTCCACTCGTAGACGGCGGAGGAGACGTCGAGCCCTTCATAGCATTGAAGGCGGATCAGCCGGCGGCCGAGCGCATCGGCCAGCACCTTGGCGATCTCGGTCTTGCCAACGCCCGCCTCGCCTTCGAGGAACAGCGGCCGCTTCATGCGCAGCGACAGGAACAGCACCGTCGCCAGCGAGCGATCCGCGACATAATCCGCGCCGGTCAGGAGATCGAGCGTCTCGTCGATCGACTTCGGCGCGGGCCGCGGCACGGTCATTTTGTCTCCGTGGATCCCGCGCACCCGTTTCACAGAACGTGGTAGTCGCGATTGTGGTAGATCAGCGGCCGCAAATTATCGCCGATGCGCAGGCCTGTCACCTTGCCAAAAAGCACACGGTGGGTGGCCAAATCCTTGGCATCGACGATCTGGCAATCGAACACGGCGAGCGCCCCTTTCAGTGTCGGCGCGCCTGTCGAGATCACGTCCCATTCGCCGAGCGCAAAGCGTTCTTCGGGCGGCAGGCCGGTAATGCCGGAAAAGCCCACGGAGATCGCCTCCTGGTCCGAGGCGAGCGTGTTCAGCGCAAAGTTGCCATTCCTGATGAACGGTTCGTTCTTCGGATTTTCGCGGTTGAGGCAAACAAGCACGGTGGGCGGCGTGTCGGAGACCGAACAGGCGGCAATCACCGTTGCGCCGCGTTTGCCCGCCGGGCCGTCCGTGGTCACCACATGCACATGGCCGGCAAAATGCGCCATCGCATCGCGATAGTGCTGTGGCCCGATGTCATTGATCTTCAGCACCCGATGATTCCACCTGTCAAAACCAAGTCCGTTATATATGGCCACATATTGCACGCCACAAGTTGCCTAGCATGGGCGAAGTGCTTGACCGCAGTCCTGAAATTCGCGTGTTGCGCCGGGATTAGCCAGCCTTTAGGTCTTTGCTGGAATAGTGCCGGACTGTAACTCCGGCATAGGGGAACCTCTTCGCCCGAATGCGCCATATCACGACGACATTAGCCGCGCTGTTCTGGCTGTCGCTGGCCGCGAGCGCCAATGCCGATATGTTGGTCGGCGTCGCCGCGCCGCTCTCCGGGCCGTCGGCGATCCTCGGCAAGCAGATCGAGGCAGGAAGCGGGCTGGCGGCGGAGGCCCAAGGCATCACGGTCAATACCGTCGACGACGCCTGCACCGCCGACGGCGGCGCGGCGGCCGCCAGGCAATTCGTGGACGCCAAAGTCAGTGTCGTTGTGGGCTTTCTCTGCACCGAAGCGATCGAGGCGGCGTTGCCGATCCTGAAGGACGCCAATATTCCCGTCGTCACGATTGGCGTGCGCACCGAAAGCCTGACCGACAGGCGCGCCAAGACCGGCTGGCCGGTCTACCGGCTCGGGCCGCGCGGCGACGACGAGCGCAATGCCGTGGCCACGATCCTCACCCGGCTTTGGCAGAACGACTTGTTCGCCATTGTCGATGACGGCACCATTTATGGCCGAGAGGTCGCCGAGACCTTCCGCACGGCCGCCGAACAGGCGGCGCTGAAGCCGGTCTTCGTCGACACCTTTCGGCCGCAGCTCGACAACCAGATCGGGCTGATCGGCCGTTTGAAGAAGGCAGGCGCGACCAAGGTGTTTGCCGGCGGCGATGGCGACGACATCGCCATCATGGGGCGCGACGCCGCGCAGCTCGATGTCGGCATCACCTTCGCCGGCGGCGAGACGTTGCGGACGCCGACCGGCGATGTTCCCTATGCGGTAGGCACGCTGATGATCGCATTGCCGGAATGGGCGGAAATCGCAGACCCCAAGGTCGTGCAGGCCTTTGGCGAAAGGAAGATCGTGACGGACGGCTATACCTTGCCGGCCTTTGCCGCGGTAGAGGTGGCGAAAGCGGCAAAGGCCGATGCGGAGAGCTCCGGCAAATCGCTCGCCGAGGCCCTGACCGGGCATGACTTCGCAACCGCGATCGGCACCATCCGCTTCGACGAAAAAGGCGATCTCAGCCAGAACCCGTTCCGCGCCTTCCGCTTCGACGGCACGCATTTCGTTCCGCTGGAGGAAAAGTAATGTTCCGCACCGGACCTCGTAACCTGATCACCGATGTCGCCGGCCTCAGCGTCGGCAATGCAGACGACGCCAGGCTGAAATCGGGCGTGACGGTGGTGCTCTGCGAGGAGCCGGCGGTGGCCGGCGTCCAGGTGCTGGGCGGCGCGCCCGGCACGCGCGAGACCGATCTGCTCGAGCCGCAGAATTCCATCGAGGCCATCCACGCCGTCGTGCTGTCCGGCGGTTCGGCCTTCGGCCTCGATGCCGCTTCCGGCGTGCAGGCAGCGTTGCGGGAGAAAAACATCGGCGTCGAGGTCGGCGGTTTTCGCGTCCCGATCGTGCCGGCGGCGATCCTGTTCGACCTGCGCAATGGCGGCGATAAGGGCTGGAGCCGTTACCCGCCCTATCGCGAGCTCGGCTACGCGGCGGTTCAGGCGGCAACGGCCGGCTTCCCGATCGGCACTGTCGGCGCCGGCACCGGCGCGCTGACCTCCGGGCTGAAAGGCGGGCTGGGGTCGGCCTCGAGCGTGCTCGACAGCGGCGTCACCATCGGCGCGCTCGCCGCCGTCAACCCGACCGGCTCGGTGACGGTCGGGCGCAGCCGCCACTTCTGGGCGGCGCCTTTTGAGATCGGCGACGAATTCGGCGGCCTGGGCTATCCCGACCCGATGCCGGAAGACGCCAGAAAATCCTTTTGAAATACCGCGACCGGCATGTCGGGACACAAGCGGAAGGCGGCAGCACAACGATTGCGGTCATCGCCACCGACGCGATTCTGACCAAGGCCGCCGCCAAGCGGCTGGCGATTGCGGCGCATGACGGGTTTGCCCGCGCCGTCTGGCCGACACACACGCCGGCCGACGGCGACCTGGTCTTCGCGCTGGCGACCGGCAGCAGCGGCATCGAGCTCAGCGCCGACGCAGCGATCGACCTCTATGCGGCCGCCGGCGCCACCATGGCGCGCACCATCAGCCGCGGTGTCTATGCGGCCACGCCCGCCGAGGGCGATTTGTTTCCGGTCTGGTCGTCCCGCTGACGATCGTCCGCGGATCAGGTCGGGTCGGACTTCTCTTCCTCGAACGTCACCGCGACATCCGAATTCGCCGACAACCAGACTTTTTTCTCGTCGATTTCCGCGACGAGACTGAGCGGAATGTAGTGGTGGTGGCCTCTATGCCTGCCCATGCCGCTGTCGGCCTTGGTCAGCTTGATGCGCTGCCCATCGACCTTGTCGACGGTGCCGATATGAACGCCATCGGCGCCGATCACTTCCATGTGCTCGCGTATCCTGCTGATGTCGGTGGTCATGCTGGTCCTCCGTTGGATGGCCGCGCCCCCGTCGACTTGAGACGGCCGACAATAACAAACGAGCGCCGGATTGGATGCATCGAGCGCCACGTCTTGTTCACCATGGCGTGATAGGCATGACGCCAATGAGACAGACTGCATCGCCAGCGACACGCAACCTGAACGGCCATTCGCCATGCGACGTGGCCTGCTGCCCGTGACGCCGCTGCGGCCAAGCTCTTTGCGCCTCGGAAACCGCCTGCGCGATGCCCTACCCTCGACGGGCACCGCTGGCGTTGGCGCCTTGCTCTGGGGCATGGCGATGGGCGCAAGCGCGTTCCGCAACCTGCTGCTCTATAACTGGGAGACGTCGGGCAGGATCCGCCTCGTTGTGTTTCTGTATTTCATCGGCGGCGCGCTGGCCTTTCCGGTCGGGCTGACGCTTGCCAGGCTGGTATCGCGCGGCCGGCACTGGCAAACCGCTTTTGCCGCCGCCTTCGTATGCCTGCTTGCCACGACGCTTGGCTTCACCGGCGGCCTTTTCGCGCTGCAATACCGTTCCTATTACGCCGAGTAGCACGCGCCTGCCTTCACGCTGACCTGGGCATTCGAGTACGTCTTCACCGTGCTGACGGCGCTCTATCAGTTCGTCGTCCTGGGTGTGCGGCTCTATTTCCCGCTCGGCTTCCTCGCCCTTGCCGTGGCCAGCATCTGGTTCGCGCGCCAGCGGCGTTGAGCATTTGGCCCGCCTCTGTTAGGACGCGGCCAAAGCTTCTCCCAGGCAGGACTTGGAAACGATGATCCCTCGCTATTCTCGACCGGAAATGGTCGCCATCTGGTCACCCGAAACCCGCTTCCGCATCTGGTTCGAGATTGAGGCGCATGCCTGCGACGCGCTGGCCGAGCTCGGTGTCATCCCGAAGGAAGCGGCGAAAACCATCTGGGAAAAGGGCGGCGCCGCCAAATTCGACGTCGACAAGATCGACGAGATCGAGCGCGTCACCAAACACGATGTGATTGCTTTCCTCACCCATCTTGCGGAATTCGTCGGCCCGGATGCCCGCTTCATCCATCAGGGCATGACCTCATCCGACGTTCTCGACACCTGCCTTGCAGTGCAATTGACGCGCGCCAGCGACATCCTGCTTGCCGACATCGACGCGCTGCTTGGCGCCCTGAAACGCCGCGCCTTCGAGCACAAGGACAGCATCACCATCGGCCGCAGCCACGGCATCCATGCCGAGCCGACGACCTTCGGCGTCAAGCTGGCGCAGGCCTATGCCGAGTTCTCGCGCTGCCGCGAGCGGCTGGTGCATGCAAGGGAAGACATCGCCACCTGCGCCATCTCGGGCGCCGTAGGCACCTTCGCCAACATCGATCCCTATGTCGAAGAGCATGTGGCAAAGAAGCTCGGACTGAAGCCGGAGCCGGTGTCGACGCAGGTCATCCCGCGCGACCGCCACGCCATGTTCTTCGCCACGCTCGGCGTCATCGCCTCGTCGGTCGAGCGGTTGGCCATCGAGATCCGCCATCTCCAGCGCACCGAGGTGCTGGAAGCGGAAGAGTATTTCTCGCCGGGACAAAAGGGCTCGTCGGCGATGCCGCACAAGCGCAACCCGGTGCTGACCGAAAATCTCACCGGCCTTGCCCGCATGGTGCGTTCCTACGCCATGCCGGCCATGGAGGATGTCGCGCTCTGGCACGAGCGCGACATCTCGCATTCCTCAGTCGAGCGTATGATCGGCCCCGATGCGACAGTGACGCTGGATTTCGCGCTATTGCGGCTGACCGGTGTCGTCGACAAGCTGCTCGTCTATCCTGACAACATGCTGAAGAACATGAACAAGTTCCGCGGCCTTGTGCATTCACAGCGCGTGCTGCTGGCGCTGACGCAAGCCGGCGTGTCACGCGAGGACGCCTACCGCCTGGTGCAGCGCAACGCCATGAAGGTATGGGAACAAGGCGCTGATTTCCTTGAGGAACTTCTTGCCGACAAGGATGTCACGGCAGCGCTTCCCGAGGCCGAGATCCGCGAGAAATTCGACCTCGGCTACCACACCAAGCATGTCGACACGATCTTCAAGCGAGTGTTTGGAGAGGGCTGAGACAAGCTTCCTTCTCCCGTATAGTGACGGGGAGAAAGGCGCTTTCGCCGACGGCTTCGTCAAGCCTTGCCTGGCACAGTCCTGATCACCGTCCCCCACGGGTCTTCCCGCACAGTCTCGGCCTTCACATTGTCCGAGCGCATCTCGACCCAGGCGAGGCCCGAACGGGCCGGATCGCGGCGGCCGGCGCCGGCGCTGTGCCAGGCGTTGGCGCCGATATGGTGGTGGTAATGGCCGGACGACAGGAACACGGCCTGGCCGCCATATTTGGCGACGGTGTCGAAGCCGAACTCGTCATGCCACCAGGCTTCCGCCTCTTCCGGACGACCGACCCGCAGATGGACGTGGCCGACGACGGTGTTTTCCGGCGCGCCCTGCCAGCCGGCATCACCCACCGGCACGCTGGCAACGACCGCAGGCAGGTTCAGCCGCTCGGTCGCCATGGCTATTTTGTCGCCATTCCATCTCCAATCCTGCGGGCGGCGGTCGGAATAGATCTCGATGCCGTTGCCCTCGGGGTCGGTGAGATAAAGCGCTTCGCTGACCAGATGATCCGACGCGCCCTCGATGCCGATCCGGTCGGCGGCGGCGTGGTTGATCCAGCGGCCGAGATCGGCGCGCGACGGCAGCAGGAAGGCGGTGTGGAAAAGGCCGGCGCTGCGCGGATCGTCGGGCTTGGCCGAGGCATCCTGCTCCAGCACCAGCAGCGGACGGTTGGCGGCGCCAAGCGTGATCGCGCCCTCTGCGCGGCTCAGCTCTTGCAGGCCGACGACCGCGCGGTAATAGGCGGCAAGGTTTTCGGCGTCGCGCGCCTTCAGACCGACACGCGAGACGCTGACCGGCGTGGTCGCGGCAAAAGGCAGTTCGCTCATCAAACTCTCCGTTCTGGCGGCGACCTCCCGGTAGCGGCCACACCAGCTTTTATTAGGTACTTCTGTTTCCTGCCTCAGATTGTCCATCGCGATCGTTCACACAAGATGGAAAGAATCGAACACGTTGTTCACATTTGTGATCCGCTGCGCCCGACCGCCACGGTTGCATGAGACAATGCCGCTCGCTACATCGGCGCCATGAAAGTCAAGGACGCAGATATTCTCATCGTGCCGGGCTACACCAATTCCGGCCCCGAGCACTGGCAGACCCGTTGGCAGTCGAAGCTATCGACGGCGCGCCGGGTGGAGCAGGCCGAATGGTCGAAGCCAGTGCGCGAGGACTGGACGGCACGCGTGGCGAAGGCCGTCAACGAGGCCGAGCGGCCCGTCGTGATCGTCGCGCATTCGCTGGGCGTGGCGGCGGCGGTGCAGGCCATTCCGCAATTCGAAAGACCAGTCGCCGGCGCCTTTTTCGTGGCGCCGCCCGATGTCGCCAATCCTGAGATCAGGCCGAAGCACCTGATGACCTTCGGCCCCTATGCGCGCGAGCCCCTGCCCTTTCCGTCGATCGTGATCGCCAGCCGCAACGATCCGTTCTGCGCTTTCGACGTCGCTGAGGACATTGCCGCCGCCTGGGGGTCGCTGTTCATCGACGCCGGCGAGGCCGGCCATCTCAACGCGGATTCAGGCTTCGGCCCCTGGCCGGAAGGCTCGATGACCTTCGCCAAGTTCCTGACCGAGCTGAAGGAGCCTTGAGCAAAGCCAAGACGATATGGCGCGCTCAGGCGCCGATCGAATCCCGCATGCTCTTCAGAAGCGTCTTGGCGCCGAGCGAGATCAGCGTGTGGTCCGAGCCCATGGCGAGCAGCCGGTAGCCCATCGACACGACGCGCCCGGCGACGGCCGGTTCGATGACGTAGATCGCGGCATGTTTGCCCGCCTTGCGCGTCCGCTCGGCGATCGAGGCGACCGTCTCCATCATGCTTTCCAGCGTCGAATTGACCGTGGTGCCGTTCGACCAGGCGATCGAGAAGTCCGACGGGCCGACGAAGATGCCGTCGATGCCGGGCGTCTCGAGGATGCCGTCCAGCGCCTCGAACGCCGCCCGCGTCTCGACCATGGCAAAGGCCATGGTGCGCTGGTTCGAGTCGCGCAGCCATTCGGCGTGGTCGCCCTTGCCGTGGCGCGGGAAGGCATAGGTAGGGCCCCAGGAGCGCTCGCCCATCGGCGGATACTTCATCGCGGCGGCGAACTGCCTGGCATCGGCGACGGAGTTCACCATCGGGGCGATCACCGCCTCGGCGCCGAAATCGAGCGCCCGGCTCGCCATGTCGAAGCGGCCGACCGGAATGCGCACCAGGGCCGGCTTGTTGGCGGCCAGCACCGGCACCAGGCCGCGCAGCACGCTGTCCTCGTGGTGCCCGCCATGCTGCATGTCGAGGGTGACGGCATCAAAGCCCTGCTTGGCGATGATTTCGACTGTCAGCGCGTCCGGCACGCCGGACCAGGCGGTGAACAGCGTTTCGTCGGCAGCCAGGCGGGATTTGAGCGACATCGGAACTTCCCTTGTTAACAACGCATCGGCCCGAAAATCGGATCGATTTTCGGAAAGCACGATGCGAAGACCTAAAGCGTTGGAGCGTATTTTGTGCGTCCAAAAGGACGCATGTCGCTCCAACGCAGTTTCAGCCGGAAACGGCGGCAAGGCAAAGAAAAACCGCCCGACTCGGCCGGGCGGTCGATTGGTCCAGCTAGAGCATGATGCCGAAAAGTGTGAAGCGGTTTTCGGACGACATCATGCTCATAAAGACTCAGGCGTTCTTGATCTGCTCGATCGCCTGCGCCATCAGCTCGTCCATGGTGCGGCGGATCTGATGGTCCGACTGGTTGACGCCGGCCGCGTCGAAATCCTTGCGGATCTTGCGGAAGACGTCGTGATCGCCGGCTTCCTCGATGTCGGAGACGACCACCTCCTTGGCGTAGGTCTCGGCATCGGCGCCGGTTTTGCCAAGCTTTTCGGCGGCCCAGAGGCCGAGCGCCCTGTTGCGGCGCGCCGAGGCCTTGAAGCGAAGCTCTTCGTCGAAGACGAATTTGCGCTCGAAGCCCTCTTCGCGGTCTTTCATGCTGCTCATGACGTCCCTCCGGTCAAATCGATTCGCTTGGCGATGAATATGTGTGCTTACCCAGCACAAACCAAAAGGCTGCCGGCCGGTCAATACGCTACATCGTATGCTGCGCTGCGGCATTTCAGTCCCGAAACCGGTTGACCGGCTGGATTTGCCGATTGAGCAAACATTACGATTGCTATAGACACCGGCATTGAACGCCACCGTCGCCGCAACTAATTTAGGCAGACGGACAGGAACCGGTCGCTTGCCGCCTGCCCGCCAATCCAGAGAAAAAATCAGATGAAAAATCGCCGCCGCATTTACGAAGGCAAGGCCAAGATCCTCTATGAGGGGCCTGAGCCGGGAACGCTGATTCAATTCTTCAAGGACGACGCCACCGCCTTCAACAAGAAGAAGCATGAGGTGGTCGACGGCAAGGGCGTGCTCAACAACCGCATTTCCGAGCACATCTTCAATCACCTCAATCGCATGGGCATCCCGACACACTTCATCCGCCGGCTCAACATGCGCGAGCAGCTGATCAAGGAAGTCGAGATCATCCCGCTCGAAGTGGTGGTGCGTAACGTTGCCGCCGGCTCGCTGGCGAAACGCCTCGGCATCGAGGAAGGCACGGTGCTGCCGCGCTCGATCATCGAATTCTACTACAAGGCCGATGCGCTGGACGATCCGATGGTGTCGGAAGAGCACATCACCGCCTTCGGCTGGGCAAGCCCGCAAGAAATCGACGACATCATGGCTTTGGCCATCCGCGTCAACGACTTCCTCTCCGGCCTGTTCCTCGGCGTCGGCATCCAGCTGGTCGACTTCAAGATCGAATGCGGGCGCCTGTTCGAGGGCGACATGATGCGCATCGTCGTCGCCGACGAGATTTCACCGGATTCCTGCCGGCTGTGGGATGTCGCTACCCAGGACAAGCTCGACAAGGACCGCTTTCGCCGCGACATGGGCGGTCTGGTCGAGGCTTACCAGGAAGTCGCCCGCCGTCTCGGCATCATGAACGAGAACGAGCCGCCGCGCCCGACGGGTCCGGTGCTCGTCGCCTCCTCCGAGCCGCCCAAGGGCATGAAGCACTGATTACAAGCGGCCTGCCGGCAACGGCAGGTCCGCCGCCAGCGCCACCGACCACCCAGGAGTATCGATGAAAGCCCGCATCACCGTCACCCTCAAGAACGGAGTTCTCGACCCGCAGGGCAAGGCGATCGAGCATGCGCTGTCGGGGCTGGGCTTCGACGGCGTCGGCCAGGTGCGTCAGGGCAAGGTGTTCGACATCGAGCTCGACGGCACCGACAAGGCCAAGGCCGAAGCCGACCTCAAGGCCATGTGCGACAAGCTTCTGGCGAACACAGTGATTGAGAATTACGCGGTGGAGATCGCCTGACAATGAAATCAGCCGTCGTCCTCCTGCCTGGCCTCAACCGCGACCGCGACATGATCGCGGCGCTGACCAAGATTTCCGGACAGGCGCCGGCGACCGTCTGGCAGACCGATACCGAGATCCCCGATGTCGACCTGATCGCCATCCCCGGCGGCTTCTCCTTCGGCGACTATCTGCGCTGCGGCGCGATCGCAGCACGCATGCCTGTCATGCGGGCGGTGGCCGAAAAAGCCGCCAAGGGCGTCATGGTTGTCGGCGTCTGCAACGGCTTCCAGATCCTGGTCGAGGCGGGGCTGCTGCCCGGCGCCCTGATGCGCAACGCCTCGCTGAAATTCGTGTGCCGGCAGGTGAAGCTCGAGATCGCCAACGCCAACACCATGTTCACCCGCCGCTATCAGCCTGGACAGATCATCCGCTCGCCGGTCGCGCACCACGACGGCAACTATTTCGCCGATGCCGAAACGCTGGCGCGCCTCGAAGGCGAAGGCCAGGTGGTGTTCCGCTACGCCGAAGGCACCAATCCCAATGGCTCGATCAACGACATCGCCGGCATCGTCAGCGAAAAGGGCAACGTGCTCGGCCTGATGCCGCATCCGGAGAACCTGATCGAGGCCGCGCATGGCGGCAGCGACGGCCGCGCGCTGTTCGAAGGCGCGCTTGGCGTCGCCGCTTGATCCTTTCCGGACATTTCCTTCAGACCAATTATTTCAGAGCAACGGGCGGCCTGACCATGAGACTGACGACTGCCCGCCTTGCCATCCTGGCTGCCGCCGGACTTGCGTTGGCCTCTTGCCAGTCCGGCTCGAAGTCCACCCCGGCGCCTGCAGGCAAGAGCGCCTCGCTGCTTGCCATGGAGCAGGTTGCGATCGCCGCGCATAAATGCTGGATCGCCAGCAAGGATCCGGCCTTCAAATCCTACCAGATGGCGAACGAGCTCAACTCCTACAGCGGCACGCCGCGCTTCCTGCTGGTGCCGGCCAAACATTATGGCGGCAAGCCGCTGCTGGTCGTGCAGGCGCAGGGCAATTCCAGCAAGGTGGACGTATTCGGACCGCTGATGGCCGAGCCGCTCGGCGCGCGCATCGGCTCCGACATCGCCCGCTGGCAGGCCGGCAATCCGTCCTGCGCAGCCGCCGCGTGAGCCTGCCATGGGCCGGTTCCTGCAGAAAGCGGGACTTGTCATTGGGCTGATAGGGCTGGTCCTGCAGTTCGCGATCACCATCCCGGCGTCGATGGCGGCGGGCCGCGGCCTGCTCGGCCCGATCGTCTTCTATTTCAGCTTCTTCACCGTCCTGACCAACATCGCCGCGGTGCTGGTGCATGCTTCGCTGGTCTCGCCCGCCGGCTATGCCTGGTTTCCGGCCTTTGCCGGTAAGCGCGTGCGGGCCGGCGTCGCGGTGGCCATAACGCTGGTTTTCATCGTCTATCACACCGTGCTGGCGCAGCTGTGGCAGCCACAGGGCCTGTTCCTGTTTTGCGATATTCTGCTCCACGACCTAACGCCGCTGATCTTCGCGCTGTGGTGGCTGATCGCAGGCGCCGACGGGAAAACGCGCTGGCGCGACATCTCCTGGTGGATGATCTATCCGCTCGCCTATCTCGCCTATGCGCTGATACGCGCGCCATTCGCTGGCGAGGTGCCCTACCCGTTCCTCGACGTGGCGAAGAACGGCGCGGCCAGCGTCACCATTTCGGCGCTGGCCACGACCGCGCTGTTTCTCGGTCTATGCGTGCTCGCCGTGCTTGCCGATCACGGCGTCGCCCGCCTGCGGAAGTGATCCGCAGCCGCTCCGGAAGCGATTAGTCCCAGAACGGCCTGATGCCTTCGCGATGGGCGTCGCAGCGTGAGACACCGATATCCTTGAGCTGCTCGTCGGTCATCTCAAGCAGCGCAAGGCGCCCGCGACGGCGCTCGAGCATCCGCCCGATCTGCCTGGCGACGGAACGAAGCACAAGCGCCAGCCGGCCGACGAAGCCGCGCCGAACCGACGAATGGCCATACAATTCAGCGCCGCCGCTATGGAATGCATCAATTGTATTCATATCTCGTTCTGCCAAACTAATGAATTGTACCCTTCCCACCCGTGATGTCATATCGATTGACTCATCGCGCGGTGCAATATAGAAAATTGTCACCATGACAAATTGGCTCCCCGATCTTTCCGCTGGATCCGGCCCCCTGTATCAGCGTCTTGCTGACAGCATTGAGTCAGATATCGACAAGGGTGTCATCGATGCCGGTGCAAAACTGCCGCCGCAGCGCGACCTCGCCTATGACATCGGCACCACTGTCGGCACCATCGGCCGGGCCTATCAGTTGCTGCGAGAACGCGGGCTGGTGAGCGGCGAGGTCGGGCGCGGCACCTATGTACTCGCGCAACGCACGGAGATCCCGAAAGCGGATATCGAGCCCGCCGTCCAAGGCACGCGCCCCATCGATGCCCCGACGGGCAAGCTGCGCTTCGACAGTACCGCGGCACCCGATGTCGGCCAGGGCGCCGTCATCGCGGACTTGCTGGCGCGCACTGCGCAGGAACATCCACACGACATAGCGAGCTACACCAGGGATTTTCCCGAACGCTGGTATGAGGCCGGCAGCCGGTGGCTGTCGCGCAACGCCTTCCACCCCTCGCCCGATTCGATTGTTCCGACACTCGGCACCCATGCCGCCGTGATGGCGGCGATCGCCGCGCTCACCACGCCCGGCGACTATGTCGTCTTCGAGCATCTCACCTATTCGCAGATCTCGCGCAGCGCCGGGCTGATCGGGCGCCGCACGGCACTGGTGTCGGCGGATGATGAAGGCATCGACCCTGACGATTTCGAGCGCGTCTGCGCGCAGAAGCACCCCAAGATGATGTTCGTGATGCCGACGGCGAAGAACCCGACGCTGGTGACGCTGTCGGCGGAGCGGCGCCAGGCGATCGCGCGTATTGCGCGCGAGTACAATGTCGTCTTGATCGAGGACGACCTCTATGGCGAATTGACTGACGATCCGACGCCGCTGCTTGCCGAATATGCCCCGGAGCGCACGATCGTCGCCGGCGGTCTGTCGAAATCTGTCGCGGCCGGCGTGCGCGGCGGCTGGCTTTCCTGTCCGCCCGCCTACCGCCACCGCATCCGCGTCGCCCACAAGATGATGACCGGCGGCCTGCCCTTCCTGCTGGCGGAGGTTGGAACCAGGCTGGTGATGTCCGGCCGGGCCGGCGATATCCGCCAACGCTGCATTGCCGAGATCCAGGCCCGTCTCCAGGTTGTGCGCGAGACGCTGGCGGGGTTCGACTTCAAGACAAGGGACAATGTGCCCTTCGTCTGGCTGACTTTGCCGGACCCGTGGCTGTCGGGCACCTTCAAGAATGCCTGCCTGGCGCAGGGTGTGCTCATCGACGACGAGGATGAATTCAAGGCCGGTCGTTCCGAGCAGGTCTTTCACAGCGTCCGCTTTGGCGTATCGCAGCCGCGGCAGAGCGAGGATGTCGCCCGCGGCGTCGCGGTCATCCGCCGCTTGCTTGACGAAGGCCGCGCCGGCTACGACAGTTTTTCCTGACCCGCCCAGCGCTGTCGGTCGAGCACGCGCCGACGCAGTGGTTTTCTGGCGTTTTTTCGTTATCCGGTGGGGTGTATCGCGCGAAAGCTTGCGATAAGAGGAGACTCGAAAAATCCCCTCTCCCACGGATACCAATCGCCGCCCATGACCATTTCCAATTCCGTGCCGATCACTCCCGAGCTCGTCGCCGCGCATGGGCTGAAGCCCGACGAATACCAGCGCATCCTCGATCTGGTCGGCCGCGAGCCGAGCTTCACGGAGCTCGGCATCTTCTCGGCGATGTGGAACGAGCACTGCTCCTACAAGTCGTCCAAGAAATGGCTGCGCACGCTGCCGACCAGCGGCCCGCAGGTTATCCAAGGGCCGGGCGAGAATGCCGGCGTGGTCGACATCGGCGACGGCGACTGCGTCGTCTTCAAGATGGAGAGCCATAACCATCCCTCCTATATCGAACCCTATCAGGGCGCGGCGACCGGCGTCGGCGGCATCCTGCGCGACGTCTTCACCATGGGCGCGCGGCCGGTTGCAGCGATGAACGCGCTGCGCTTCGGCGCGCCGGACCATCCGAAAACCCGGCATCTGGTCGCCGGCGTCGTCTCCGGCGTCGGCGGCTATGGCAACTCCTTCGGCGTGCCGACGGTGGGCGGCGAGGTGAATTTCGACGCGCGTTACAACGGCAATATCCTGGTCAACGCCTTCGCGGCCGGCCTCGCCAAGACCAACGCCATCTTCCTGTCGCAGGCCAAGGGCGTCGGCCTGCCGGTCGTCTATCTCGGCGCCAAGACCGGGCGCGACGGCGTCGGCGGCGCCACCATGGCTTCGGCCGAGTTCGACGACAAGATCGAGGAGAAGCGGCCGACCGTCCAGGTCGGCGACCCCTTTACCGAAAAATGCCTGCTGGAAGCCTGCCTCGAGCTGATGGCGTCGGGCGCCGTCATCGCCATCCAGGACATGGGTGCCGCCGGTCTCACCTGCTCGGCCGTCGAGATGGGCGCCAAGGGCGATCTCGGCATCGAGCTCGATCTCGACAAGGTGCCGGTGCGCGAGGAGCGCATGAGCGCCTATGAGATGATGCTGTCGGAAAGCCAGGAGCGCATGCTGATGGTGCTGCGCCCCGAAAAAGAGGAAGGGGCCGAGGCGATCTTCCGCAAATGGGGCCTCGACTTCGCCATCGTCGGCAAGACGACCGACGACCTGCGCTTCCGCGTCCTCCACCAGGGCGACGAGGTCGCGAACCTGCCGATCAAGGAACTGGGCGACCAGGCGCCGGAATATGACCGCCCGTGGGTTGAAGCGAAGAAGCCTGCGCCGCTCGCGGCCAGCGATGCGCCGAAAGCCGATGTCGCGGACGCGCTGCTGAAATTGCTTGGCGGGCCGGATCTCTCCTCGCGCCGCTGGGTGTGGGAGCAATACGACACGCTGATCCAGGGCAATTCGCTGCAGCTTCCGGGCGGCGACGCCGGCGTGGTGCGCGTCGACGGCCATCCGACCAAGGCGCTGGCCTTCTCCTCCGATGTGACGCCGCGCTATTGCGAAGCCGATCCTTACGAGGGCGGCAAGCAGGCCGTCGCCGAGTGCTGGCGCAATCTCACCGCCACTGGCGCGCTGCCGCTCGCCGCCACCGACAACCTCAATTTCGGCAATCCGGAGCGGCCGGAGATCATGGGCCAGTTTGTCGGCGCGGTGAAGGGCATCGGCGATGCCTGCCGCGCGCTCGACTTCCCGATCGTCTCCGGCAATGTCTCGCTCTACAACGAGACCAACGGCCGCGGCATCCTGCCGACGCCGACCATCGGCGGCGTCGGATTGATTGCCGACTGGTCGAAGATGGCCCGCATCGGCTTCGCCGCCGAGGGCCAGATGATCGTGCTGGTCGGCGCGCCGGCAAGCTGGGGCAGCCATCTCGGCCAGTCCGTCTATATGCGCGACATCCACGGCCGGACCGACGGCCCGCCGCCGCCGGTCGATCTCGAACATGAGAAGCGCGTCGGCGACCATGTCCGCGCGTTGATCGCCTCCGGTATCGTCACCGCCGCGCACGACGTATCCGATGGCGGCCTTGCCGTGGCGCTCGCCGAAATGGCGATGGCGTCAGGCATCGGCGCCACCATTCCAGGGCTTACCGGCACCGACCCGATCCCGGTCTGGTTCGGCGAGGACCAGGGCCGCTACCTGCTGACGCTCTCGATCGACCCGCAAAGCGGCGAATGGGACAGGATCCGCGAGGAGCAGGGCATGCTCGGCATCTTCGCGCCTTGGATCGGTACGACCGGCGGTCGCGAATTGAAACTCGGCGAAGCGCGCACGATCCCGGTCAGCGAATTGACCGCCGCCCATGAGGGCTGGTTCCCGCGCTTCATGGATCAGGCGGTTTGACCAGATTGGCGGTCCGGGCGCTGCTTGCAGCCGTCTTCTGGCCGTCGCTGTTCTTTTTCTGGTTTCTCGGGCCGTTCGTCTTTCTGCTGCTGTCGACGACCTCGAGCGAGGTTTGTCCGCGGCTCGAAACGCGGGTCGAATTCCTTGCCGCGGCCAACGGCACAATTCCGATGCTGGCCGTCCAGAGCTTCGTCTACACGATTCCGGTTTTGTGCCTGGTCCTCTGGGAGCAGCTTTTGCCGGAACCGACTCGGGCAAGGCAGATCGTCACCTGCGTCAAGCTCTTAGCTGTGACCGTCGTCCTCGGAGCGCTGTGGGCCTATGGTTCCTCGCTTATGTGCGATGGGTACGGCCAGTCGTTCTTTTCCCCGATGTGGCAGTGGACCAGTTACTTGCCCATGGTCGGTATCGCGATCAATGTCCCGCTCTATGTGCTGACCTTCAGCCTCGGTCGCGCCTACTCGATGCGTGAGGACGTGCCCGCCGCCGACGCGGCTCATCTGGATCAGAACATGTCGTGAGCCGTCGGCGTGGACGGAACCGCTTCAATCCGGGCCGGAAAGGCTCTACGCTTAGCGCCGACTCTCATCGTACGGGCTGCACCGCTCCCCGCTCGAAAACAGGATTTTTGTCATGGCAATGGACGCGCGCGACATCGAACGGTTGATCAAGGAAGGCATTCCGGACGCAAAGGTGACGATTCGCGATCTGGCAGGCGACGGCGACCATTACGCGGCCGAAGTGGTGGCCGAAAGCTTCCGCGGCAAAAGCCGGGTGCAGCAGCACCAGATGGTCTATGACGCGCTGAAGGGCAAAATGGGCGGCGTGCTGCACGCGCTGGCGTTGCAGACCAGCGTTCCCGACTGAGCCCGGCCACCAACCAAGCTTAAAAAGCATGTCTCCCGAAAATGGGAACCGGTTTCGGGACAAAGACATGCGTAAAATCAAAAACCTAAAGCGCATGGAGCGAATCTGAAAGATCGCGAGGCGCTTTAGCCCAAAACGCACCATCCCTTGCGCCATTCCGTTGGCGTCGTGGCTAACGTCTTGTTTCAGCCAACCTATGGGTTTATTTGATGGACATGTTTCGAGCCTGACTCCCACAGGCGTGAAAGGATCGTCCATGACCGGCATCAACGACTACATCGACAATGAAGTGAAGAGCAACGACGTCGTGCTCTTCATGAAAGGCACGCCAGGCTTCCCGCAATGCGGGTTTTCCGGCCAGGTTGTGCAGATCCTCGATTATATCGGGGCCGACTACAAAGGCGTGAACGTGCTCGACTCGGCAGAGCTGCGCCAGGGCATCAAGGACTACTCCAACTGGCCGACCATTCCGCAGCTCTACGTCAAGGGCGAGTTCGTCGGCGGTTGCGACATCGTGCGCGAGATGTTCCAGGCCGGCGAGTTGCAGGATTTCCTCGTCGAAAAAGGCGTCAGCGTCAAAGGCGCCGCCTAAGTTCGCGCGGGCCGGCAATTTAGCCGGCAGATGCAAGGCACCCGGGGCCGCCCCCACCTCGGCAATGTAGTTCCCGACTTCGGGGAACGAGACGAACAAATGCGCCGGTCCACCGGCGCATGTTCGTTTGCAAGATCGGATTTTGCCGTGGACAAGCAGATAGAAGCGTCGCAACGGGCTCTGCCCATTCCGCGCTGGGAATTCATTGCGCTCTGCGCGGCGCTGATGGCGCTCAACTCTCTGGCCATCGATATCATGCTGCCGGCCCTGCAGCAGATCGGAGCCTCGCTCGGCGTCGAGAACGAAAACCACCGCCAGTACGTCATCACAGCCTATATTCTCGGCTTCGGCAGCGGACAGCTCTTCTTCGGTCCGATCTCCGATCGCTTCGGGCGCCGCGCGCCGCTGGTTGCCGGCCTGATCATCTATGTCGCGGCGGTTGCCGCCGCCGCCGTCGCGCCCACCTTTGCCATCCTGCTTGGCTGCCGTGTCGTGCAAGGCCTCGGCGCCGCGGCGACGCGCGTCATCGCCGTCTCGATCGTGCGCGACACGTTCGAGGGCCGCCGCATGGCCGAGGTGATGTCGCTGATCTTCATGGTGTTCATGGCGATCCCGGTCGTCGCCCCCGGCATCGGCCAGTTCATCATGCTCTTTGCCACCTGGCACTGGATCTTCGTCACCATGGCCGTCGGCGCGCTGGTCGTCTCGAGCTGGTCGCTGCTGCGCCTGCCGGAAACGCTGCATCCGGAATACCGCCGGCCGCTGACGGTCAATGCGGTTGTCGGCGGCTTCCGCATCGTGCTCACCAACCGCATCGCGCTTTGCTATGCCTTTGCCAGCACCTTCATCTTCGGTGCGATGTTCGGCTTCATCAATTCGGCGCAGCAGATCTATCTCGACGTCTTCCATGTCGGCGAGCTGTTCCCGCTGATCTTCGCCGGTGTCGCCGGCGTGCTTGCTTTCTCGAACTTCCTCAACGCGCGGCTCGTCGGCAAGATCGGCATGCGCCGCCTGTCGCAAAGCGCGCTGCTCTTGTTCCTCGCCATCAGCCTGATCTGGCTTGTCGTCTCGCTCGAAATGCAGATGCCGCTCTGGCTGTTCATAACCTTCTTCGCCGGCGCGATGGTGCCGTTCGGCTGCCTCGGCGCGAACTTCAACGCGCTTGCGATGGAGCCGCTCGGCGAGCTTGCCGGCACGGCGTCCTCCATCCTCGGCTTCATGCAGACTTTTCTCGGCGGCCTCCTCGGCACGCTGATCGGCCAGGCCTATAACGGCACGGTCACGCCCCTGGCGGCCGGCTTCTGCAGCGTCTCGGTCGCGGCCCTGCTGATGATCCTGATCGCCGAGCGCGGACGGCTGTTCCAGCCGCACAATCCGCCGGTGTGACGCAAGGAACGTCGGTCTATTCGGCCCAAAGCTCGAGGCGCAATTCGTCCCAGCTTTGCTTGTCCGGTGCGACGAGCAGCCCGCCGTCGACATGCGACGGCAGATAAGGATCGCCGTCGATGCGCGCGGCATAACCGCCAGCCTCCGCATGGATCAGCACGCCAGCCAGGTGATCCCAAGGCATCAGCTTGTTGTAGACGACGAAGTGGCCGTGGCCGCTCGCCAGCAACCGGTATTCATGCGCCGCGCAGCGATAGCCGAACTGCGACAGCGCCTTGGTTTGGTTGCGCGCCAGCCGGGAGCGCTCCGGTTCCTTGAGATATTGCCACGATACCGCGCCCGTCATCTGCGAGATCGGCACCGGCTCGGCGACCCGCACCTTCTCCAGCGCGCCATGCGCGTGGCGGATATGGCTGCCGGCCCCCTTGGCGCCGATCAGCCAGTCTTTGCCGACCGGGTCGTGGATGATACCTGCAACCGTCTCGCCTTTGACGACGACGCCCAGCATGACGCCGAAGAGCGGCACGCCGGAGGCGAAGTTGAAGGTGCCGTCGACCGGATCGATGACGAAGGCAAGCTCGGCGTCACCCAGACCGGCAAGCAAGGCCGGATTGTCGGAGCAGGCCTCCTCGCCGACGATCATCGCTGAAGCGTAGCGCTCGCGCAGCCTGGCTGCGATCAGCCTCTCGGCATTGACATCCGCTTCGGTCACCAGATCGGCGGCCGACGTCTTCTGGCGGACATCGCCCTCGCCCAGCCGGCGGAAGCGCGGCATGATTTCGGCCCTGGCTGCGTCGGCGAGAAGGTCGGCCAGCCAGTCGATCGCACGATCGTCAAATGTCATCGGAAATGTCTTGCCCTGTGATGAAGCGCGCATCGAGCGCGGCGAAGTCGAACAGTTTTCGGTCAAGCAGGTGTGAGGGCCGCACATTGGTCATGGCGCGGATCATCGTGTCCTTGCGGCCGGGCATGCGCTTCTCGATGTCGTCGAGCATCGCCTTCATGGCGTTGCGCTGCAGCCCTTCCTGGCTGCCGCAGAGGTCGCAGGGGATAATTGGGAACTTCATGGCGCCGGCGAATTTCTCGAGATCGGTCTCCGCGCAATAGGCGAGCGGGCGCAGCACCATGACGTCGCCCTCGTCGTTGATCAGCTTGGGCGGCATGGCGGCGAGACGCCCGCCATGGAAGAGGTTCATGAAGAAGGTCTCGAGGATGTCCTCGCGGTGGTGGCCGAGCACCAGGGCGGCGCAGCCCTCCTCGCGCGCGATGCGGTAGAGATGGCCGCGCCTCAGCCGCGAACAGAGCGAGCAATAGGTACTGCCCTCGGGCAGCTTATCGGTGACCACCGAATAGGTGTCCTGGTACTCGATGCGGTGCGCAATATCGTTGGCATTGAGATAGTCGGGCAGGATGTGTTTTGGAAAATTCGGCTGGCCCTGGTCGAGGTTGCAGGCGAGCAGCTCGACCGGCAGCAGGCCGCGCCATTTGAGGTCGAGCAGCAGGGCGAGCAGGCCATAGGAATCCTTGCCGCCGGAGAGCGCCACCAGCCAGCGCTCGCCGGGCTTCACCATGGCGAAGTCTTCGATCGCCTGGCGGGCAAGCCTCAAGAGCCGCTTGCGCAGCTTGTTGAACTCGACCGAGGACGGCACGTCGCGAAAAAGCGGATGAAACCCGCCCTCCTCCTCGCCGGCGATCGGTTCAAGCGATTTGACGCCAAGTGATTTGGTATCTGGCAGCATGTTCATGGCACTGGTGCCCAGTGGTCGTTGTCGCCAACCGGATTAGCGGACACGGCCGACAAAGAAAAGGCCGCCTCGAGGGCGGCCTTCGATTGCTTGCTGCTGGATTTCCGATCAGCGCGAATAGAATTCGACCACCAGGTTCGGCTCCATCTGGACGGCGAACGGAACGTCCGACAGACCGGGAACGCGGGCGAAGGTGGCGGTCATCTTGTTGTGGTCGGCCTCGATGTAGTCCGGCACGTCGCGCTCGGCGAGAGCGACCGATTCCAGCACGATGACGAGTTGCTTCGACTTCTCGCGCACCTCGATGACGTCGCCCGGCTTGCAGCGGTACGAGCCGATGTTAGTGCGCCTGCCGTTGACGTTGACGTGACCGTGGTTGACGAACTGACGGGCGGCGAAGATGGTCGGCACGAACTTGGCGCGATAGACGATCGCGTCGAGACGCGACTCGAGCAGGCCGATCAGGTTCTCGGAGGTGTCGCCCTTGCGGCGGTTGGCCTCTTCATAGACCTTGCGGAATTGCTTTTCCGAAACGTCGCCATAGTGGCCCTTCAGCTTCTGCTTGGCGCGCAGCTGCAGGCCGAAGTCGGAAAGCTTGCCCTTGCGGCGCTGCCCGTGTTGGCCGGGGCCGTATTCACGCTTGTTGACCGGGGACTTCGGGCGGCCCCAGATGTTTTCGCCGAGACGGCGGTCGATCTTGTATTTCGCGGATTCGCGCTTGCTCATCGCATTCCCTTTCAAAACAATATACCCAGAACCCCATGGCTCCGGGTGAAGGAAACGCGCCCTCCTCTGGCCTCCGCTTTCGAGACCTGACAGGGTTTTCCACGCAACGCGACGGAAAACCCACGGGACACGTCAGTTCAAACAAGACCGCCGACAGGCCGGTGAGGTCTTGCCATGCAAAAGAAACCACCGGGCGTCGCCACCCGGTGTTGGTGGCCTGTTAAACAGAGATTTAACCGCTGTCAAGCTTATGACTGGCGACGCAGCGGCCGACCCTATACCGTTCTGCGTTGCATGCGGTGCCGGATGTGGCGGATGCCGACGGCATCAGGGCGGGGTGCAACCATTTTGGGACGTAAGCTCGCCCTGACACTTGATGAAGGGACTGGAGCAGAGGAGTCCGAAATTCCCATGAAGAAGTTCTTCCTTACCCTGACGGGAGCCGCGGTATTGGCGGGGTCGATGGCGGTCATGATGCCGGAGCCGGCAATGGCGAGGCACTGGTATGGCCACAAGCAGGTCTGCCGCGTCGTGGTGAAGAAAAGGGTCGTGTGGCGGCACGGCCACCGTCAGGTCATCCGCTACAAGGTGCGGCACTGCTAGTGGCGCCGGTAATCGACTGCGAATAGTCATCGAGACGGAGCCCGCAGCCCATAACCGCGGGCTTTTTTTCAGGCAGGCAACGCCAGATGGCGGTGTGCGTCAAGATTTCTTCTTGGGCAGGCTCTTGCGCTTGGTCTCGGCGAATTCTTCCAATTCCTTCTCGCTCATCGACTCGTACATCCCGCGCGAGGCGCCCTTGAGCTCGCTTTTCTTGATCTCGCCGCGTTTGGCGGCAAGCGCCGCGCCGGCCGCCTTTTGCTGAGCTTGTGATGTGGCAGGCATGGTGAGTTCCTCCTTGCTGTGAGAAGAAACGCTGCGCCATAGGCCACAGTTCCGGCGCTAGCGCATGTCTCCCGAACGTGGGAACCGGTTTCGAGACAAAGACATGCGTAAAATCAAAGACCTAAAGCGCACTGAGCGAACCTGAAAGATCGCGATGCGCTTTAGCGCGCGGTCAGGCCAAAGCCCTGAATGAGTCGCCTCGTGGCGAAATCCACCTTGCCGGAGGTGAAGACGGCAATGTCGGGTTCCCCCTCGCCCGACGGCTCGCCGACAGGTTCGAGCAGCGACATGGCCCGCCGCGCGATGGCTTCCGCCGGGTCGATCCAGTCGACGGGCCAGGGCGCCGTCTTGCGCATGCGGTTGGCGAGAAACGGATAATGCGTGCAGGCGAGCACGACGATGTCGGTGCGCTGGCCGTCACGCTCGATGAAGCACGGCGCGATCTCGGCGCGCACGGCCTCCTCGTCGACAAAGCCCTCCCGCATGTAGATTTCGGCCAGTCCGGCAAGCCTGTCGCTGCCGACCAGCCGGACATGGCACTTCTGCGCCCATTTGCTGATCAGGTCGCGCGTGTACTGGCGCTTCACTGTGCCCGGCGTCGCCAGCACCGACACCAGGCCGGAACGCGTGCGCTCAGCAGCCGGCTTGATCGCCGGCACAGTGCCGACAAAGGGGTGGCCGGGAAATTTTTCGCGCAGCGCATCGATCACCAGCGTCGAGGCGGTGTTGCAGGCGATCACCGAAATCGCCGGCTGCAAGCGGTCGAGCAATTTGCCGAACAGCGCCAGTATGTGTTCCTTGAGCGCTGCTTCCTCCCATGCGCCGTAGGGGAACGCCGCGTCGTCGGCGACATAGACGAAGCGCCGGTCCGGCATCAGCACGCGCGCCTCGCGCAGTACGGTCAGTCCGCCGACACCGGAATCGAACATCAGGATCGGGCGCTGGCTTGATCGATCGCTCATTGTCATCCGACCACAGGAAGGAGTTGGCCAGTGATTTGGCCAACGGCGCTTCTATCCTGAACGATCATGGTCTTGAAGTGGCAAATGCCAGCAGCTTTTGCGCAGGTCAGCTCAGAGCCCACGCTTGCCGAAGCCCGCAGGTCGCGGCCGGCCAAACGGCTGCGGCGCCGGCGACGGGCGCGCGGCTGGCGCCGCGCTGTGAGGGGCCGAGGCGGCTGCGGCTGTCCGGTCAGTAGCTGTTGGCAGCACGGAACCGTCGAAGTCGAAGACGGATGTCAGCTCGTCGATGTCGCTGCCGGCGACAGGCTTTGCCCACAAGATCGTGGCCCAGAGGCCGAACAACGAGAGACCGAGCAGGTTCAAGCCGCTTGGGGCGCTTTCCGGATTGCCGAAATCGATCACCAGCAGCGTGCCGGCCTGCAAGAAAGCATAGATGGCGGAGAAGACGATGTAGGCCCAAAGGATCCACTTAGGCCCATTGGCGTCGCGGCTGCGGCGCCAGGCGATATTGCCGCGCAGCACGACGAAGATCAGAGACACGATAAGAGCAGCGCCGGCCAGGCCTTGCCGTGACGGCCCCGGCATCGAATTGATCAGCCCCGCGAAACCGATCGTCACGGCAATGCAGAGCATGATCGCCACCGCCTCCGCCATGAACAGGCCGAGCGAATAGAAGAAGAAACGCAGACGGCCAATATTGGACGTGAACATCTGCTACCCCACCGTTTCAATAACGATGGATCAAAACCGCATAATATTCGGTTACTTTGAAGGACCGGAGCTTACAGATTTAACTTTCTTTGTCCGCCGCTCTCTTCCGCGCAGCCGGTAACCGCCTCGGGTCGTCGCCCGGCGAACCGTCGCCACGCGGCATTGCCGGCGAAAATCGGTCGAGAGACGAGATGATGCCGCGCAGCACTTTGAGTTCCGGTTCGGCGAAGCCCGCCCGCGTCAGCACGGCGCGCAGATTGTCGACCATCTTCGGCTTCTTTTCTTCCGGGCGGAAATATCCGCGCGCCTCGAGAGCGCCTTCGAGATAGGTGAACAGGCTGTGCAGTTGTTCCTTGGTCGCCGGCACCAGCTCGGGCCCTGAGAAGTTGGTCGCGGTCTCCTCGGCAAGGCCGGACTTCATCCATTCATAGGACATCAAAAGCACCGCTTGCGCGATGTTGAGCGAGGAGAAGCTGGGATCGACCGGGAAGGTGACGATCTCGTCGGCGAGGCCGACCTCGTCATTGTAGAGGCCGAAGCGCTCGCGGCCGAAGAGAATTCCGGTGCGCAGCCCGGCCTGCCCGCGTGCCCGGAGCGCCCTGCCCGCCTCCACCGGGCCGCGCACCGGCTTGAAGCCGTCGCGCTCGCGCGCCGTGGTGGCGAAGACGAAGTTGAGGTCGGCGACCGCGGAGGCCAGATCGTCGAACACCTTTGTCGCATCGATGACATGGTCGGCACGGCTGGCGGCCGCGCGCGCCTTCTCGCTCGGCCAGCCGTCGCGCGGATTGACCAGCCGCAGCTCCGAAAGGCCGAAATTCGCCATGGCGCGCGCGACCATGCCGATATTCTCGCCGAGCTGCGGCTCGACGAGGATGATCGCCGGTCCGATGGCGTTGGCGGGGTCTTTTGCGGCTGGCATGGCTCTCCGTAACCAGGGTTTGCGGCGTTTCGGCGTCCCCTGCCACATCCGGCCCGGAAAATGAAGCATTCACAACAGCAGTACCCGTCCATAGTGGTACGGATCGCGGTTTGCGCGCTCAAAAAGGCTTTGATATACGCTCCGCAACCCCGGCCGAAACCATGCGGGCAAGGCCGTTCAGATCCCCCAGCAACGAGGCATTCTTTCCATGGCGAAGATCAAGGTGGCGAACCCGGTCGTCGAGCTCGACGGCGACGAGATGACCCGCATCATCTGGCAGTTCATCAAGGACAAGCTGATCCACCCCTATCTCGACATCAAGCTGGACTATTTCGACCTCGGCATCGAGAACCGCGACGCCACCAACGACCAGGTGACGATCGACTCGGCCAACGCCATCAAGAAATACGGCGTCGGCGTGAAATGCGCGACGATCACCCCCGACGAGCAGCGCGTCGAAGAATTCAAGCTGAAGAAGATGTGGAAGTCGCCGAACGGCACCATCCGCAACATCCTCGGCGGCACCATCTTCCGCGAGCCGATCATCATGAAGAACGTGCCGCGCCTGGTGCCGGGCTGGACCAAGCCGATCGTCGTCGGCCGTCATGCCTTCGGCGACCAGTACCGCGCCACCGACTTCCGCTATCCCGGCAAGGGCAAGCTGACGATCAAGTTCGTCGGCGAGGACGGCACAGTGATCGAGCATGACGTCTACGACGCGCCGAGCGCCGGCGTCGCCATGGCCATGTACAATCTCGACGAGTCGATCCGCGAATTCGCCCGCGCCTCGCTGAACTACGGCCTGCTGCGCAACTATCCGGTCTACCTCTCGACCAAGAACACCATCCTCAAGGCCTATGACGGCCGCTTCAAGGACATCTTCCAGGAAGTCTACGAGAAGGAATTCGAGACCGAGTTCAAGGCGCGCAAGCTCTGGTACGAGCACCGGCTGATCGACGACATGGTGGCCTCCAGCCTAAAATGGTCGGGCGGCTACATCTGGGCCTGCAAGAACTATGACGGCGACGTGCAGTCCGACACGGTGGCGCAGGGTTTCGGCTCGCTCGGCCTGATGACCTCGGTGCTGATGACGCCGGACGGCAAGACGGTGGAAGCGGAAGCCGCGCACGGCACCGTCACCCGCCACTACCGCCAGCACCAGAAGGGCGAGGAGACCTCGACCAACTCGATCGCCTCGATCTTCGCCTGGACGCGCGGCCTCGCCCATCGCGCCAAGCTCGACGACAATGCCGAGTTGAAGCGCTTCGCCGAGACGCTGGAGAAGGTCTGCATCCAGACCGTCGAGTCCGGCTTCATGACCAAGGACCTGTCGCTGCTGATCGGCCCCGACCAGCCCTGGCTCTCGACCAGCGGCTTCCTCGACAAGATCGACGAGAATCTGCAGAAAGCGATGGGGTGAAAAGTGCCGAGCATTGTTGCCAGCGAAAGGGTCCGCCTTTGCGCTGGCAATAACGCCGATCTCTGTCAGGCTATTTTCAAGGCGCATGGGCTAAGTGATCTGAGGAGTGACTTCGTCTGGTCCAGCGACCGGCAAGCACCTCCTTACTACCCCAATGTCGCTACTCTGGATGCCGATGCCGTAACGGTCCAACTTGCGGAAATAGCCAGACTGACATCCGTCCTTGCTACCGGCTTTTCGGTCAAGGACGGGTTCTGCCGTCTCGATCTCCAACCGCTCGGGTTCAGTCAGCTCTTCGAAGCAAGCTGGATCTGGGCGGACCTAAGTCATCCGGCGACGACGCCTTCCGGTTGGGAGCGTGTTGAGGACGCTGCCAGCTTGGAGATGTGGGAATTTGCCTGGGCGGATCGCGCAAGTCCCTCCAACGGCCGTGTCTTTCCAGCGGCAGTCCTGGCCGACCCCGCAATCGCTATCCTTGGCCGACGGACGGCTGACGGCTTTGCCGCCGGCTGCATAGCCAATAGATCCGAGTTGGTGACTGGGTTGTCAAATGTCTTTGCCACGGATGGCAGTCCGACATATCAGGATGCAGTGCGGGCAGCAGCCAATGCGTTTGCTGGATGTCGCGCGCTGGTAGCGTATGACCGCGACGCCGGGTTGGATGAAGCACTGGCCTGCGGCTTTCAGGCCACCGGCCCGCTGCGCATCTGGATACGGGACAGCCAAGACAAAGAGGAGTAGCAAATGACCAAGCCGATCCTCTACGGCGCCGATTACAGCGTCTACGTGCGCATCGCGCGCATGGCGCTGGCTGAAAAGGGCGTCGACTACGAGCTTGTCCCCCTGGACATCTTCGCGGCCGAAGGCATTCCGGCCTGGTATCTCGAACATCACCCGTTCGGCCGCATCCCGGCCTTCGAGCATGACGGTTTTCGTCTCTTCGAGACCGGCGCGATCGCGCGTTATGTCGACGAGGCCTTCGATGGCCCGGCCCTGCAGCCAGATGATCGGCGCCTCCGGGCGCGGATGAATCAGATCATCGGCTTGCTCGACGCCTACGCCTATCGAGCCATGGTGTGGGACGTCGCCGTGGAACGGCTGGAGAAGGCGGCGCCGGACGAAAAACTGATCGCAGGCGCCCTCAAGCAGGCGGAGACAGTGCTCAAGGTTCTGGCCTCGCTGAAAGCAGAAGGACCATGGCTGCTCGGCGACCAGCTGACGCTGGCCGATCTGCACGCGGCATCGATCATCGGCTATTTCCTCAAGGTCGAGGAAGGGCGGAAGCTTCTTGCCCGCTTCCCCGTCTTGCAGGACTGGTGTGATCGTATCGTCGTGCGGACAAGCTTCTCCAATGGGTGAGCTATCCCGCCGCGAGGCGCTGACCGTGGCCAGGATAGTCCGGGTCAACCACGCCGGCGAATTTGGAGCAATCAGGATCTATTCGGCGCAAATCCTCGTCGCCCGGCGCTTCTCGCCCGATTGCGTGCCGTCTTTGTCGGAGATGCTTGGACATGAGCGCCAACATTGCGCCGCCTTCCGTGCCGCCATGCCGGCGCGAAATTCGCGCCCATGTCGCGTGATGCAATTCTGGAGCTGGGGTGGCTGGTTATTGGGCTCTCTCACCGCTCTGCTCGGCCCGCAAGGCATTTGGGCATGCACCGCCGCCGTCGAAGCGACAGTGCACCGCCATCTCGACGACCAGTTCCACTATCTAGCCGAGCGCGACCCCGGGCTGCATGCCATCATCCTGTCGATCCGCGAGGAAGAGCTGGCCCATCTCCATCACGCCGAGGAGCAGCTGCGAGCGCCAGGCCCGCTGCTGCAACTCCTGCGCGTGATGATCGCCGTCGCCACGGATTGCCTCATCTGGCTGTCCACCTGGGGCGACTCCGTCAGAATGGCGCGTGCCCTGAAAGCGGCAAAGCTTTCCTGACGCCCCGGACTAAGCAGCCTCCAGCGCCGCCCTTACCGCCGCGATCGCGTCATTGGCCCTGGAGGCATCGGGGCCGCCGGCCTGGGCCATGTCGGGACGCCCGCCGCCGCCCTGCCCGCCGAGCGCCGCTGAGGCGACGCGCACCAGATCGATGGCGCTGAAGCGGTTGGTCAGGTCCTCGGTGACGGCGACCACCACGCTCGCCTTGTTGTCCTCGCCGGCGCCGACGAAGACGACAACGCCTGAGCCAAGCGTCTTCTTGCCGGCATCGGCGAGAGGCTTCAGGTCCTTCGGCGCGACGCCGCTGACCGCCTTGCCGAGGAAGCCGACACCGGCAACGGTCTCGTTGGTCGGCGGAGCATCGGACACGGCCGTGCCGGCGCCAAGCGCCAGCTTCTTGCGCGCTTCGGAGAGCTCCTTTTCGAGCTTCTTGCGCTCATCGAGCAGCACCTCGACGCGAGCCGGCACGTCGGCCGGCGAGATCTTCAAGGTCGCCGCTGCGGCCTTCAGCCGCTTGTCCTGCTCGTCGAGATGCCTGCGCGCGGCCTCGCCGGTCAGCGCCTCGATGCGGCGCACGCCGGCCGCCACCGCGCTGTCCGACAGGATGCGCACCAGGCCGATATCGCCGGTCGACCGGACATGCGTGCCGCCGCAGAGCTCGACCGAGTAAGGCCGGTTGGCCCTGGCGCCATGCAGGCCCGTGCCCATCGAAACCACGCGCACCTCGTCGCCGTATTTCTCGCCGAACAGCGCCATGGCGCCTTCGGCGATCGCATCGTCGACCGACATCAGGCGCGTCGTCACCGGGCTGTTCTGCACGACGATCTCGTTGGCCATGCGCTCGACATCCTCGAGCTCTTCCGGCGAGATCGGCTTATTGTGCGAAATGTCGAAGCGCAGCCGGTCGGGCGCGACCAGCGAGCCCTTCTGCGCGACATGGGTGCCCAGCACCTCGCGCAGCGCCTCGTGGATGAGATGCGTCGCGGAATGGTTGGCGCGCAGCTTCGAGCGCCGAGCATGATCGACCTTCAGCTCGACAGACGCACCCGTCTTGACCGTGCCGCTCGCCACCTTGCCGATGTGCACGAAGAGGCCATCGGCCTTCTTCTGCGTGTCGGAAACTTCGACCGAGAAGCCGTCGCCGGAGATCACCCCGGTGTCGCCCATCTGGCCGCCGGATTCGCCATAGAACGGCGTCTGGTTGACGACCACGGCAACGGCATCGCCCTGGCCGGCGCTGTCGACGGTCTTGCCGTCCTTGACCAGCGCCTGGACCAGGCCTTCCGCCTCCTCCGTCTCGTAGCCGAGGAAATCGGTCGCGCCCACCTTCTCGCGGATAGGGAACCAGACCGTCTCGGTCGCTGCCTCGCCGGAACCCGCCCAATGCGCGCGCGCCTCCGCCTTCTGCCGCTCCATCGCATTGGTGAAGCCGGCCAGATCGACCGAAATGTTGCGCTGGCGCAGCGCGTCCTGCGTCAGGTCGAGTGGGAAGCCGTAGGTATCGTAGAGCTTGAAAGCCGTCTCGCCATCCAGCATGTCGCCGGCGTGGAGCGTCTCCGTCGCATCCGCGAGCAGGCCGAGACCGCGCACCAGCGTCTTGCGGAAGCGAGTCTCCTCGAGCTTGAGCGTCTCGGTGATCAGCGCCTCGCCGCGCACGAGCTCGGGATAGGCCTGGCCCATCTCGCGCACCAGCGCCGGAACCAGCTGCCACATCAGCGGTTCCTTGGCACCCAACAACTGCGCGTGGCGCATGGCGCGGCGCATGATGCGGCGAAGCACATAGCCGCGGCCTTCGTTGGACGGCAGCACGCCGTCGGCCACCAGGAAGGAGGTCGAGCGCAGATGATCCGCGATCACGCGGAAGGATCCGACGTTCTCCTGGTTGTGACCGTGCCCGAGCGCCGAGCATGCCGCATCGATCAGATGCTTGAACAGGTCGGTCTCGAAGACACTTTCAACCCCCTGCAGGATGGATGCCATGCGCTCCAGGCCCATGCCGGTGTCGATCGACGGGCGCGGCAGATCGATACGCTCATCCTTCGTCACCTGCTCATACTGCATGAACACCAGGTTCCAAAATTCGAGGAACCGATCGCCATCCTCTTCCGGGCTGCCGGGCGGGCCGCCCCAGATGTGCTCGCCGCGGTCGATGAAGATCTCCGAGCACGGCCCGCATGGGCCGGTGTCGCCCATCGCCCAGAAATTGTCCGAGGTCGGGATGCGGATGATGCGATCGTCGGAGAAGCCGGCGATCTTTTTCCAGTAGCCGGCCGCCTCGTCATCGGTGTGATAGACGGTGACCAGGAGCTTGTCCTTCGGCAGGCCGAATTCCTTGGTGATCAGGTTCCAGGCAAGCTCGATCGCGCGCTCCTTGAAGTAGTCGCCGAACGAGAAATTGCCGAGCATCTCGAAGAAGGTGAGATGGCGCGCGGTGTAGCCGACATTGTCGAGATCGTTGTGCTTGCCGCCGGCGCGCACGCTCTTCTGCGCGGTCGCGGCGCGCGAATAGGCACGCTTCTCCAGGCCGGTGAAGACGTTCTTGAACTGCACCATGCCGGCGTTGGTGAACATCAGCGTCGGATCGTTGCGCGGCACCAGCGGGCTGGAGGCGACGATCTCGTGACCCTCCTTGCGGAAGTAGTCGAGGTATGTCGACCGGATGTCGTTCACGCCACTCATGAGTACTGCCTTTTCGCGAGAACCGCCGGCTTGGCCGGCGGCAAATGGGCTTTCGTGTTTCAGACGATAGGTGGCCTTTTAGCCGTAGCTCTTGACCCTGTCCAGAAACACGGAATTGGGCCAATTCACGAGCTGTCCGTGCATGTGTACCGCCCCCGAAACGCAAACCGCCGGCACAAGGCCGGCGGTTCGGGACGCAATACTCAAGAACGCGATTACATAAGCATATACAGATATAATAGGATTGTGGCCAAACTCCGGCCAAGCCGACTAATTGCCTTTGCGCAATTCCGGACGGAAACCGCTGCGCACTCCCCCGGAATTGCCTGGCCTTACATCGCGCCGGCTTCGTCCTCAAAACCGTCGCCGCCGCCTTCGGAACCGCCATTCTCGAGGAATTTCTCCGCAATCAGCCCGGCATTCTGACGCAACGCCAGTTCGATCTCGCGCGCGGTGTCCGGATTGTCGCGTAGGAACAGTTTGGCGTTCTCGCGGCCCTGGCCGAGACGCTGCGAATTGTAGGAGAACCAGGCGCCCGACTTTTCGACCACGCCGGCCTTGACGCCGAGATCGACGAGCTCGCCGGTTTTCGACACGCCCTCGCCATACATGATGTCGAACTCGACCACCTTGAAGGGCGGGGCCAGCTTGTTCTTCACCACCTTGACGCGGGTCTGGTTGCCGACCACCTCGTCGCGGTCCTTGACCGAGCCGATGCGGCGGATGTCGAGGCGCACCGAGGCATAGAATTTCAGCGCGTTGCCGCCGGTGGTCGTCTCGGGCGAGCCGAACATGACGCCGATCTTCATGCGGATCTGGTTGATGAAGATGACCATGGTGTTGGAACGCGAGATCGAGGCGGTCAGCTTGCGCAGCGCCTGGCTCATCAGCCGGGCCTGCAGGCCGGGAAGCGCATCGCCCATCTCGCCCTCGATTTCGGCACGCGGCGTCAGCGCAGCGACCGAATCGACCACCAGCACGTCGATGGCGCCGGAACGCACCAGCGTGTCGCAGATCTCCAGCGCCTGCTCGCCGGTGTCGGGCTGCGAGATCAACAGGTTTTCGAGATCGACGCCGAGCTTGCGGGCATAGACCGGATCGAGCGCATGCTCGGCATCGACGAAGGCACAGATGCCGCCCTTCTTCTGCGCTTCCGCAACCGTATGTAGCGCCAGCGTCGTCTTGCCCGAGCTTTCCGGCCCGTAGATTTCGATGATGCGGCCGCGCGGCAGACCGCCGACGCCGAGCGCGATGTCGAGGCCGAGCGATCCCGTCGGCACGGTTTCGATCTCGACCACCTGCTCGTTGGCGCCGAGCCGCATGATCGAGCCCTTGCCGAAAGCGCGCTCGATTTGCGACAGCGCCGCATCCAGAGCCTTTGATTTGTCCACTGCCTTATCCTCTACAAGCCGCAAAGAATTCTGAGCCATGATACATCACCCCTTGGTCGTCAATGAAGGCCGGACAATCCGTAATCCTTGCCATTTTGTACCTTTTTTGTTCTCATTTGGCAAGAGGCAGCAAATAACTGAAAAATAATCGATATCCGGATTTGTTCTATTTTTGTCTCACTAGAACTGGTGCGCGCCAACACCGCTGGCCCAAAGAGACTTCGATTTCCAGCCGGCCCGAATCGCGACCCGATTGCGGGGCGATGCGGGGAAACCTAGTGTGCGCACGCGAACAATCAACGAAGGTCACCTCTCCCGCATGCCGACATCCCCGAAAATTCTGGCGCTGGGTGGCGCCCATATCGATAGGCGCGGCCAGGTATCGGGCGCCTATGTGCCCGCCGCCTCCAATCCCGGCGTCATGCGCGAGGAGGTCGGCGGCGGCGTCTTCAACGCGCTGCGCAGCGTGGTGAAGCGCGGCGTGTCGGCCTCGCTGCTTTCCGTGCGCGGCGGCGACGCGGCGGCCGAAACGGTCGCATCGGCGATCGCTGGGGCCGGCATTGACGACCTTTCTGTGGTGTTCCTCGACCGCACGACGCCAAGCTACACGGCACTGATCGACAGCGAGGGCGAGCTGATTGTCGGCTTTGCCGATATGGGCCTCTACGACCTCGCCTTCCCCAAGCAGATCCGCCGCGCCAAGGTGCGCGAGGCGATCGCCGAGACGGACGTGATCCTTTGCGACGCAAACCTGCCGACGGCGGCGCTCGAGCGCCTCGTGGCGCAGGCTGGCGAGAAGCCCATCTTCGCCATCGCCATCTCGCCGGCCAAGGTCGTGCGGCTGGCGTCGCTGCTCGACGATCTCTCGCTGCTGTTCATGAATCGCCGCGAGGCGGCAGCGCTTGCCGGCGCCGACCTGTCCGGCCAGGATCTTGTCAATGAGTTGAGACGGGTGGGATTGCGCGCCGGCGTGGTCACGGCCGGCAGCGCTGCGGTGCTGGGCTTCGACCAATCCGGCGTCTTCGCCATCGACCCTCCACCACCGCGACGGGTCGCCGACGTCACCGGAGCCGGCGATGCGCTGACAGGTGCCACGGTTGCCGCGCTGCTGCGCGGCCTGCCCCTGCGGGCAGCACTGCGCGAAGGTGTTGCCGCGGCGATGCTCGCCATCGAGAGCGCCGAGGCGGTGCCGTCCTTCACGGCCGCCAGTTTCGCGCAGGCGCTTGCCCTTGTGCCGGATGCGCGGGAAGTGGCATAGGACCGGCACGCCAGATCAGCTTGCCGGAGCATGCTCCGGATCGGAGACAACCATGACACCCGAAACCGCTCACCCCTTCATCGACATCCATCCGCCGGTGGCGGAGGCGCTCGCCGCCGGGCGGCCGGTGGTGGCGCTGGAAAGCACCATCATCACCCACGGCATGCCCTATCCCGACAATGGCGCGATGGCGGCGAAGGTCGAGCAGATCATCATCGATGGCGGGGTGGTACCGGCGACGATCGCAGTGGTCGACGGCCGCATCAAGATCGGGCTGTCCGACGGCGAGCGCGAATCGCTCGCCATGACCGGCGACGCCATGAAGCTGTCGCGCGCCGATATCGGCTTTGCCGTCGCCCAAAAGCGGACCGGCGGCACCACCGTTGCCGCGACCATGATCGCCGCGCACATGGCGGGCATAAAGGTGTTCGCCACCGGCGGCATCGGCGGCGTCCACAAGGGCGCCGAAAAGAGTTTCGATATCTCGGCCGATCTTGACGAGCTGGCGCGCACGCCGGTGATCGTCGTCTCGGCCGGCGCCAAGGCGATCCTCGACATCGAAAAGACGCTGGAAGTGCTGGAAACGCGCGGCGTGCCGGTCATCGGCCATGCTTGCGAGACCATGCCGGCCTTCTGGTCCCGGCAGTCGCCGTTCCGCGCGCCGCTGACGCTGCATGCGCCTCAGGACATCGCGCATTTCTACCGGACGCGGCAGGCGCTGGGCCTGAGCGGCGGCATTCTGGTCGCCAATCCGGTGCCGCGGAATGACGAGATTCCGGCCGCCGAGATGGACGGCTACATCCACGCCGCGCAGCAAGCAGCCGAGGCGCAGAATGTCACCGGTAAGGCGGTGACGCCGTTCCTGCTGTCAAAGATCCTGGAACTCACCGGCGGCCGCAGCCTCAAGACCAACATCGCGCTGGTAGAGAACAATGCGCGGCTGGCGGCGGAGATCGCGAAGGCGCTGTAGAGGTTATCGAGTTCAAGCGTTGAGCAAGTCCAGCCAACCACGATAGCCTCGTTCCTTCACACCCCCCTCTGGCCTGCCGGCCATCTCCCCCGCAAGGGGGGAGATTGACGTCGCCGCGGCTTTCGCCAATTGCCACCGGTGCAGGAAGAGCGCCTTCAGCGACGTTGCTGATCTCCCCGCTTGCGGGGGAGATGTCCGGCAGGACAGAGAGGGGTGGGCGGGAACTCGACGTTTCCAAAAGTCGCCTCAACCCAAACGTCACTTCCCCGCTCTTCGCCCCGCCTCATAGGCGCGCCGCGCCCAGACGGCCATTTCGTCGGGATCATCAAACGCGCTGTCCGGCACGCTCCAATAGGGCATCGCCACCTCCTTGCCGTGACGTGTGCCCGTATAGGTCCACTGGCTGCAGCCGGCGGCCTCGAAATGCGGAACGCTCTCTTCGTCGGCCTTGAGCATCAGCTCGCCGCGAACGACGACCGCGACGATGACGCCGTCGCAATAGATGCCCTTGCCGCCGAACAGCTTTCGGATGCTGATTAGCCCGAGGCTGTCGAACAGTTCTTCAAGGCGGTCATTGTCCATATCGCAATCATCTCATCCGGCATGGGCCTTGTCATCGCCGCAACCAAAAGCATGCTGACAGGTTGAGACCTGGAAACGGAGTTCCCGCCATGCCTGTCCTGCTCAAAGGCTCCTGCCGCTGCGGCGCTGTCGGCTTCGAAGTGCAAAGCCACACGCCGGTGCCGTTCATGCTCTGCTACTGCTCGATCTGCCGCAAGCAGCAGGGCGGCGGCGGTTTTGCGATCAATCTCGGCGCCGACTACGAGACGATGAGCATCAAGGGCAAGCGCAATCTCGGCGTCTACCGCGCCGAGATCGAGGATGATGAGCATCCGCATTGCGAGGTCTCGACCGGCGAGCGCAATTTCTGCCGTAAGTGCGGTGCGGCACTCTGGCTCTACGACCCGACCTGGCCGGACCTCGTGCATCCCTTCGCTTCGGCGATCGACAGCGATCTGCCTAAGCCGCCGGAAAAGGTGCATCTGATGCTGAAATACAAGGCGAACTGGGTCGAGCCGGTGATCGGCAAGAAGGACAAGGTGTTCGAGGTCTATCCCGAGGAATCGATCGCCGACTGGCACAAGCGGACTGGGATGTGGGTGGACTAGCCTTCTTCTCCCCGTAAACGGGGCGAAGGAAAATCAGGCCGAAGCGCGCGCCTCGGCAAGCGCCTTGAGGTCGGCCGGCTTCAGTTCGACCGATTCGCCGCAACCGCAGGCCGAGCTCTGGTTCGGGTTCCTGAAGGTGAAGCCGGTGCGCAACGTCGTCTGCTCGAAGTCCATCTCGGTGCCGAGCAGGAAGAGCGCCGCCTCCGGCGCGACATAGACATGTGCGCCGTCGCGCTCGACGTGGTCGTCCTTGGGGTTCGGCTCGGACACCAGGTCGATCGTATATTCCATGCCGGCGCAGCCGCCCTTCCGGATGCCGAGGCGAATGCCGTTCGCATTCGCGCGCGTGGCAACGATCTCGCGCACGCGATCCGCAGCCTTGTCGGTCATCGTTATGACGGCGAAGCGTCCCATGTCATTCTCCACGTTCGCGCGGGTTCAAGGCCCGCGGAATGAGTCTGCCCTTAAGATGGTAAAGTTTGACCTAGGGTACAAGTCAACCTCAATACCACCCGACCGCGACCTGCGCCTCTTCCGACATGCGGTCGGGCGTCCACGGCGGGTCGAACACCATGCTGACCTCCACGCCGGAAACGCCTTCGACGGCGCCAACGGCGTTCTCGACCCATCCCGGCATTTCGCCGGCAACCGGGCAGCCCGGCGCAGTCAGCGTCATGTCGATCTTTACCGTGCGGTCGTCTTCGATGTCGATCCTGTAGACGAGGCCGAGCTCATAGATGTCGGCCGGAATTTCGGGGTCGTAGACCGTCTTCAGCGCCGAGACGATGTCGTCGGTCAGCCGAGCCAACTCGTCGGCCGGGATCGCCGAGGCCGAGACGATGCCGTTGCCGGCGGTTTCCGGAGCGGTCTCTGCATTGGTGCTCACATCGTCCATGGTCGTCATCCGAAGAACTTCCGCGCCTTTTCCAGCGCATCGGCCAAAGCGTCGACTTCGGCCCTGGTGTTATACATGCCGAACGATGCCCTGCATGTGGAGGTAACGCCGAAGCGTTTCAACAGCGGCTGGGCGCAATGCGTGCCCGCGCGAACCGCCACGCCCTGCCTGTCGATCACCATCGACACGTCATGCGCATGGATGCCCTGCAATTCGAACGAGATGATGGCGCCCTTGCCGGGCGCATCGCCGAAGATGCGCAGCGAGTTGATCGCCCGCAGCCGCTCATGCGCGTAATTCTTGAGGTCCGCCTCGTGTGCTGCTATGCGCTCGCGGCCGACCTTCTCCATATATTCCAGCGCCGCGCCAAGCCCGATCGCCTGCACGATCGGCGGCGTGCCCGCCTCGAAACGGTGCGGCGGCTCGTTATAGGTGACGATGTCTTGCGTCACCTCCTCGATCATCTCGCCGCCGCCCATGAAGGGGCGCATCTCTTCCAGTCTGTCCTTCTTGCCGTAGAGCACGCCGATGCCCGACGGGCCGTAGACCTTGTGACCGGTGAAGACGAAGAAGTCGCAGTCGAGGTCCTGCACGTCGATCGGCATGTGCACGGCGCTCTGGCTGCCGTCGACCAGCACCGGAATGCCGCGTTGATGCGCGATGCGCACGATCTCCTTGATCGGCGTCACCGTGCCGAGCGCGTTGGACATGTGGGTGATGGCGACGAGCTTCGTGCGGCTGGTCAGCCGCTTCTCGAATTCCTCGATATGGAAGGCGCCGAGATCGTCGACCGGCACCCAGACGAGCTTCGCGCCCTGCCGCTCGCGAATGAAATGCCAGGGCACGATGTTGGAGTGATGCTCCATGATCGAGAGCACGATCTCGTCACCCTCGCCGATCCTAGGCATGCCCCAGCCATAGGCGACCGTGTTGATCGCCGAGGTGGTGTTGGAGGTGAAGACGATGTTGTCGGTGCTCGGCGCGTTCAGAAACCTCTGCACTGACTTCCGCGCGCTCTCATAGGCGTCGGTCGCGGCATTCGACAGGAAATGCAGGCCGCGATGGACGTTGGCATATTCCTGGGAATAGCAGTGATGGATGGTATCGAGCACCACCTGCGGCTTCTGCGCCGAGGCGCCATTGTCGAGATAAACCAGCGGCTTGCCGTAGACCTGGCGCGACAGGATCGGGAAATCGCGGCGGATCGCCTCGACGTCGTAGGGAGCGGTTTCGATCTTCTGGTCCATCACAAGCTCAAAGCCTCATTCCTTCACCCACCCCTCATCCGTCTCGGCGCTTCGCGCCGATCCACCTTCTCCCACAAGGGGAGAAGGTCCGGCGCTCTCCCTTCTCCCCTTGTGGGAGAAGGTGGCCGCGAAGCGGCCCGATGAGGGGTATGGTCGAGGCATGCCTCGACCATTTCACCCGTGCGTCAAAAACCAGCCGTCGAGCCGCGCTTCGAGCGCGTCGACCAGCGCCTCGTCGTCCAGTTCCTCGATCACTTCGGCGACGAATGCCTTCACCAGCAGGCCTCGCGCCGTCTTCTCGTCGATGCCGCGCGCCATCAGATAGAACAGATGGTTGTGGTCGATCTCGGTGACGGTCGCGCCATGGCCGCAGACGACGTCGTCGGCGAAGATCTCCAGCTCCGGCTTGGTCGAGAACTCGCCGTCGTCCGACAGAAGCAGCGTGTTGCAGGCCATCTTGGCGTTGGTCTTCTGCGCGTATTGGTGCACGTTGATGCGCCCTTGGAAGACGCCGCGCGCCTTGCCGGTCACCACGTTGCGCATCACTTCGGTCGAGGTCGTATGCGGCACCGTGTGGTCGAGCACCATCGTGGTGTCGGTATGCGTGTCGCCGGCCAGAAGGTTGATGCCGCGCAGCTTGAAGTCGGCGCCTTCGCCCGTGGTCCTGACCACGACCTCCTGGCGCACGAGCTTGCCGCCGGCATTCATGACGAAGAGCGTCAGCTTCGCATTCTTGCCGATATGCGCCTTGAACTGGGCGAGATGGGTGGCCGTATCGGACTGCTCCTGCACGATCAGCCAGGTCACCTCGGCGCCTTCGTCGAGAACCAGCTGGCTCACCGAGCTGACGAGAGCATCGCTGCCCTCGCCTGCCTGGCGCTCGACGACGATCGCCTTGGCGCCGGCGCCGACACGCGCCAGCAGCCGAACATGCGCCTGGCCGCCGGCCTGCAGGTTCTGCAATTCAATCGGCTTTTCCAGTTGAGTGCCGTCGGCGATGTCGACGAAATAGCCGTCGGCGACGAAGGCCGTGTTCAGCGCGCCGATCGCATCGTCGGCACCGTAACGATCAAGCCCTGGCGCGACGCTGCCGTCGGTCAGCTTTTCCGACAGGCGCTGCACCGTGACGCCTTCGATCTCGGGCAGCTTGGCGTTCGAGACGCCGTTCAGCACCGGCAAAACGGCTGAGCCGCCGAGAACCGGCTCGAGCGCCTTCGCAACCGCCGCGGCTTCGAAGACCGGCACCTTCGTCAGCATTCGGCGCAGGTCGGTATAGTGCCAGGATTCAATGCGCCGCGTCGGCAGGCCGTGCTTGATGGCCTCGATCGCGTCGTCGCGCTTGACCATCACCGCGCCGTCGCCGGGCAGCAGCGACAGCCGCTCGCCGAAGGCATCGATCAGCGCCGTCTCGGCCAGTGTCCGCTGGGGCTGTGCGTGCATGTTCATTGCTCTCGCCTTATTTGGCCCATCTCACGCGGCTTCACCGATCACACCGGCATAGCCGTTGGTTTCGAGATCGAGCGCCAGCGACTTGTCGCCCGACTTGATGACCTGCCCCTTGTAGAGCACGTGCACGCTGTCGGGCACGATGTGCTCGAGCAGGCGCTGGTAGTGGGTGATGACGACGATGGCGCGGTCCGGCGAGCGCAGCGCGTTGACGCCGTCGGCGACGATCTTCAGCGCGTCGATGTCGAGGCCGGAATCGGTCTCGTCGAGCACGCAGAGTTTTGGCTCAAGCAGCTTCATCTGCAGGATCTCGGCGCGCTTCTTCTCGCCGCCGGAGAAGCCGACATTGAGCGGCCGCTTCAGCATGTTGATGTCCATGTTGAGCGAGGCGGCTGCCTCCTTCACGCGCTTCAGGAATTCCGGAACCTTCAGCGGCTCCTCGCCGCGCGCCTTGCGCTGCTCGTTCATCGCCACCTTCAGGAATTCCATCGTCGCGACGCCCGGTATCTCCATCGGATACTGGAAGGCGAGGAAGATGCCGGCAGCGGCGCGCTCGGCCGGATCCATTTCGAGGATCGACTGGCCGTTATAGAGGATGTCGCCTTCGGTGACCTCATAGTCCTCGCGGCCGGCGAGGATATAGGACAGCGTCGACTTGCCCGAGCCGTTCGGGCCCATGATGGCCGCGACCTCGCCGGCTTTGACCGTCAGGTCCAGCCCACGGATGATCTCGGTGCCGTCATCGACGATGCGGGCATGCAAATTCTTGATCTCAAGCATATTTTTTTCCTGAATATCTTTTGCGGTCAGCCGACCGAACCCTCTAGGCTGATACCGATCAGCTTCTGCGCCTCGACGGCGAACTCCATCGGCAGCTGCTGGATGACGTCCTTGACGAAGCCGTTGACGATCAGAGCGATCGCCTCTTCCTCGGGGATGCCGCGCTGCATGACGTAGAACTTCTGGTCCTCGGAGATCTTCGACGTCGTCGCCTCGTGCTCGAACTTCGCCGTCGCGTTCTTGGCCTCCATGTAAGGCACGGTGTGCGCGCCGCACTGGTCGCCGATCAGAAGCGAGTCGCAGTTGGTGAAGTTGCGGGCGTTGGCCGCCTTGCGGTGCGCCGAGACCTGGCCGCGATAGGTGTTCTGCGAGAAGCCGGCGGCGATGCCCTTGGAGATGATGCGGCTCGACGTGTTCTTGCCGAGATGGATCATCTTGGTGCCGCTATCGACCTGCTGGTATCCGTTCGACACCGCGATCGAATAGAACTCGCCGCTGGAATCGTCGCCGCGCAGGATGCAGCTCGGATATTTCCAGGTGATGGCCGAGCCGGTCTCGACTTGCGTCCACGAGATCTTCGAGCGGTCGCCGCGGCAATCGCCGCGCTTGGTGACGAAATTGTAGACGCCGCCCTTGCCCTCGGCGTCGCCAGGGTACCAGTTCTGCACCGTCGAATATTTGATCTCGGCATCGTCGAGCGCGATCAGTTCGACCACAGCCGCGTGCAGCTGGTTCTCGTCCCGCTGCGGCGCCGTACAGCCCTCGAGATAGGAGACATAGGCCCCTTCCTCGGCGATGATCAGCGTGCGCTCGAACTGGCCGGTATTGCGCTCATTGATGCGGAAATACGTCGACAGCTCCATCGGGCAGCGCACGCCCTTCGGCACGAACACGAACGAGCCGTCGGTGAACACGGCCGAATTCAGCGTTGCATAGAAATTGTCCGTGGTCGGCACGACCGAGCCCAGATATTTCTGCACCAGTTCCGGATGCTCGCGGATCGCTTCCGAGATCGAGCAGAAGATGACGCCGGCTTCCGCCAGTTCCTTCTTGAAGGTGGTGACGACGGAGACGGAGTCGAATACGGCGTCGACCGCGACGCGGCCGGACTTGTAGACGTTGTCGTTGGCTTCCTCGAATTCCGAGTCGTCGGTCTTCTGGACGCCGGCCAGAATCTCCTGCTCCTTCAGCGGAATGCCGAGCTTCTCATAGACCTTCAAGAGTTCGGGGTCGACCTCGTCCAGCGACTTCGGACCCGGCGTGCTCTTCGGTGCCGCGTAGTAGTGGATGTCCTGGAAGTCGATCTTCGGATATTTGACGCGCGCCCAGCTCGGCTCTTCCAGCGTCAGCCAACGCCGATAGGCGCCCAGGCGCCATTCCAGCATCCAGTCCGGCTCGCGCTTCTTCGCGGAGATCAAGCGAATAATGTCTTCGTTCAGGCCCTTGGGGGCCTTGTCCGTCTCGATCTCTGTCTGGAATCCGAATTTATACTGGTCGACGTCGATCTTTCGGACTCGATCGATCGTCTCCTGCACAGCAGGCATAAGCGTTCTCCATCCTCGCCGGGGTCAAGGCCCGACAGTTTTCAAACTATGGCACCGCGAAAGGGCTGCTCGTGGCAACCCAGGCGGCGTAGTCTGCATATAGTGTGTTTCCGCCGGGAATTCACCCGGCCAATTTGAAGCACACCACTCTACCAGGCCTACGGCCTGGATTCCGGTCGCCGCCTCAGGCGGCTTTTTCCTTGCCGGCCCGCCGAGCGACGATTCCCGCCAGCGCTGCCCGAAACGCCTCGATCTCCTCGGCACCGGTGGCGCGGCCGATCGAGACGCGCAAGGCGCCAAGACTGTCGCCGCGACCCATCGCCTTCAGCACATGGCTTGGCCCGACTTTCCCCGACGAGCAGGCGGAGCCGGCCGACAGCGCCACGCCTGCAAGATCGAAGGCGATCTGCGCCGTCTCGGCTTTGATGCCGGGAATAGCGAAGAATGTCGTGTTGGCAAGCCTTGGTGCCGCCGCTCCAAAGATTTCCGCGTCCGGAGCGAGTTCCCTGACGATCGCCTCGATCTCGTCGCGATGTCGCGCGATCGCTTCCATGTCATACAGCCCCACGAGCGCCGCCCGGGCCGCGGCGCCGAAGCCGGCAATGCCGGGGAGATTCTCGGTGCCGGCGCGATGACCCTTCTCCTGGCCGCCGCCATTGATCAGCGGCTTCGGCATCATCAGGTCGGACTGAGCGACGATGGCGCCCACGCCCTTCGGGCCGCCGATCTTGTGCGAGGACAGGATCAGGTAGTCGGCGTAACCGGCTGACATGTCTATCGGAATCCGCCCGGCAGCCTGCACGGCGTCGACCACGAGCACACCGCCCGCGGCCTTGACGATCTCGGCGATGCTGCCGACCGGCTGGACCACGCCCGTCTCGTTGTTGGCGACATGGATCGCGACCAGCGGCAGGCCGTCGGCCTGGTCATGAGCTGCGAGCGCCTTGGTCAGCGCCTCGAGATCGGCAATACCGTTGCGATCGACACCGATGCGCGTCACCTGCGCTACCGGAAAGCGCCCGCCGTCGAGCACGCAGGGATGATCGGCTTCCGAGGCATAGAGGCGGCTCATGCGGACCGCGCCGCGCCCCATCTGCCAGTCAGGAGTAAGCAGTGTCGAGGCGGCCTCGGTCGCGCCCGAAGTGAAGACGACATGCTCGGGCCTAGCATTGACCAGCCTCGCCACGTCGCGCCTGGCATCCTCGATCAGCCGGCGCGCCGCGCGGCCCTCGGCATGGACCGACGACGGATTGGCGGCATCGAGCGCGGCGACCATCGCCGTCCGCGCCTCTGCAATGAGAGGCGCGCTGGCGTTGTAGTCGAGATAGGCGCGGGTTGCGGCCATTTTTCCTTCAGTCGATCCCGTCAGCAGCCATTCCGCGAGGATAGCGCGTTATTTCCTTGAAATTGCAAGGCAAGCCGTCCTATTTACCCGGCTTGCGGCGCGGGCGGCCGGACTATTGCGTTTCGGCCACCCAGTTTTGAACAATTCTAAACTAGCTTCTAGGAAGACGCTTGCCCGGCGTCAAGGCCGCAGAGACGGGCCAAGGAAGTTCCGGGCTCGCGCCTTCGTATGCCACGTGGAGTATTTTATGCCTGAGGTCATTTTCGCCGGTCCGGCTGGTCGCCTGGAGGGCCGTTACCAGCCTTCCAAGGAAAAGAGCGCGCCAATCGCCATTGTGCTGCATCCGCACCCGCAATTCGGCGGCACAATGAACAACAAGATCGTCTACGACCTCTTCTACATGTTTCAGAAGCGCGATTTCACCACGCTGCGCTTCAATTTCCGCGGCATCGGCCGCAGCCAGGGCGAGTTCGACCACGGCACCGGCGAACTGTCGGACGCGGCCGCCGCGCTCGACTGGGTGCAGTCGCTGCATCCCGATTCCAAGAGCTGCTGGGTCGCCGGCTATTCCTTCGGCTCGTGGATCGGCATGCAGCTTCTGATGCGCCGGCCGGAGATCGAGGGCTTCATTTCGGTCGCGCCGCAGCCCAACACCTACGATTTCTCCTTCCTGGCGCCCTGCCCTTCATCAGGTCTCATCATCCACGGCGATGCCGACAAGGTGGCGCCGCCCAAGGACGTGCAGACGCTGGTCGACAAGCTGCACACGCAAAAGGGCATCACCATCACGCAGAAGACGATCCCCGGCGCCAACCATTTCTTCGCCAACGATTCCGAATTGCTCATCCAGGAATGCGCCGATTACCTCGACCGGCGGCTGGCGGGCGAGCTCGCCGATCCACGGCCGAAGCGGCTGAGATAGACCGCGGGCGGTAGGAACCCTCTAAGGGTGGTCGGCGGTCAGGTGCTCGCCGCTGCGGCGTGCCGCCGATATTCTGCTCTTCGCCCCGCTGGACCGTAGCAGCCGGAATGTGCGTTTGGGCATCGGTCTGGTCGATGACGGCCGCCGGAAGATGAAGCCGAGCCGCGCGAAGACCAGCCCTGTGACGATCGCAAAGGCGAGGCCAAGCCCGAAGCCGGCCACCGTGTCGCTCGGATAATGCGCGCCGACGAAGACGCGCGTCGAGGCAATGCAGGCGGTGACCGCCAGCGCGATGTGCCAGCGCTTTGGGAACAAAAGCAGCAGGATGCCGAACACTGCGCCCATCGTCGTGGCATGGCCGGACGGAAAGCCGGCGAAGCGCGCATCCATGGCGAAGGGATGCAGCGACAGCACGCCGAAGTCGTTGAAATAGAGCGGCCGCGCCCGGCCGATGCCGTATTTCAGCAGGTTGACCGCCAGCCCGGAAAGGCCGACCGCGCAGAGCACCAGGAACGCGAAGCACGTCCAGTTGTAGACCATTATCCGCGCCTGCCGCGAAAGGCGCCGCCAGTCGGTCAGATTGGCCGCGACGAGGCAGAGAGCCGCGGGAATGAGATACCAGCCACCCAGGCCGAAATCGGTGAAGAAGTCGGTGAAATGGACGAAGCCGGGCGTCCACTGTCCGCGCATCCTGCCGGCGGCGCTATCGAGGCTGAGGAATACGGCCGCCGCCAGAAGCACCCAAGCGAGTGCCCAGACCGACCAAGCGATCTCGGGGTAGCGCGCCGGGCGCACGGCAAAGCGCCGCCTCACGATGCGCATCGTGTCGAGGAAATTGCCGAGCGAACGGCGATAAAGAGCTACGGCGGACATGGTTGGTGCAGAGTCTATAGAGGCACTCGAAGCTCGAGACTATTCCTCACGGGGCCACCCGATAAAGGCCGAGCGCCAGCTTGTCTCCTGACGAATAGTTGAGCCCGTCGATCTCGGTAAGCCGCTTCGCCGACTTGCCCTGCCCGGCAAGCAGTTCGTTGAGCTTCTGCTCTTCCTTGACCGGCGCGAGCCCCAGCGCGCAGGCCGGATCGGCAGCTAAGTGTTTTGCGACGCCGTCGACATCGGTCAGCACGGTGTTGGTGCCGACCAGGAACACCAGGCTCGGCTCGTGATAGGGAGACGAGGCGAGCACGGTTGTATCGCAAGGGCGGTTGGCATCGACCGCAGCCTTGATGGCGGGGCTCAGCCAGATCGGCTTCAGCGATGGCGCGATGACCCCGAACAGCAGGCTGAAGGTGATGCCCGCGCCGACCGCGATTGCCGCGATGCGTCCGAGCGGCACCTGCAACTGGCGCGGGAAAGCCAGATAGCCGGTGACCAGAGCGGCGATCGCCGCCGGAATGCTCCACCAGGAAAAAGCCTTGGCGAAATAGATCGGCGCCCCGAGGCAAACCGCCGCCAGCCCGATCGACACGACGACAACGCCGAAGGCGGTCGACCACCACAGCCAGCTCTGCCAGCGCTTGAGTGGGGCGTTGGCCTTGTCCGCCGGCAAGGTGAGCAACCAGCCGATCAGCAGCGCCATGCCAGGATAAGCCGGCATCACATAATGCGGCAGCTTGGTCGGGATCGCCTCGAACACCAGCCAGAACGGGATGTACCAGGCAAGACAGAAGCGCAGGCGGGGATCGTCCCAGAAGCGGTTGATCGCCTGCAGCCCGGCGCCGACCGCGATCAGGCCGAAAGGCCACATGAACAGCGAATAGGTGAGCATGTAGAAGCCGGGCGGCAGGCCGTGCGACTCCTCGCCCTGCGCCACCTTGTTCAGCATGTCCTTGCCGACCGCTTCCTGGAAGAAGGCGCCGCCGCTCTTCCAGCTGATGAGGATGATCCAGGGCAGCACGATGACGAGCACGATTATGACGCCGCGCACCAGCTTCAGCTTCAAAAGCCAGCGCCAGTCGCGCTCGAAGGCGAACAGCGCGGCGGCAGTCAAGAGCGACAAGAGCGGTGCCACCGGCCCCTTGATCAGGATGCCCAGCCCCTGGGCGATCCAGAAGATCCAGGGCAGATGGCCGGCAACCGGCTCTTTGCGGCGCGCGGCCAGATAGACCTGCGCCAGCGCGCCTTGCGCGGCCACGCAGCAGGCGAGCAACATGGCGTCGGTCTTGGCGTCGCGGCCCTCGAAGGCGGTGGCGAAGATCGCCGCCATCATCAGGCCGGCGGCCAGGCCGGCATTGGCGCCGAAGAGTTTCGTGCCCGTCCAGCCGATGCCGACGACGGCGAGCGCGATGCCGAGCATGGAGACGAGGCGGTAAACCCAGATCGGCGCTTGCGCCCCCTCGCCGCTCAGCGCCACGGCCGCCGCTTGCAGCCAGTAGATACCGATCGGCTTCTTGTAGCGCGTCACGTCCTGCAGGCGGATGTCGATATAGTCGCCCGTCTCGACCATCTGCTTGGTCGACTGGACGAAGCGGGATTCGTCGCGGTCGACCGGCGGCAGGCTTGCCAGCCCGCTGACGGTCATGACGATGCTGAACAGAAAGAGGATGAGATAGTTCCTGTTCATCGCGGGAGCTTGTCCGATCTGATCTGCGGGATGGCCCCCGTCGCGGCGCATGGGGCGCGCTGCCCTTGCGCGGGCGCCTCATTACGCCAGCAAAAGGGGCGAAGCAAGAAGTGGCCCTCTCTCCAGGGCAATCGCTTCAGTCCAATGACAGTTTCCAACTTTGTGGCTGAGCGCACCAACTGTCGAAGTCGGTGCCGCCCCTCATCGCCCTGCCGGGCACTTCTCCCCGTATAGTGACGGGGAGAAGGGGGCTGGCCGCAACGACGGCGACCTTCTTGCGACGCTGATGATTGGCGAAACCAGCGATGGGAGCGCCCCTCTCCCCGTCACTATACGGGGAGAGGATGCCGGCAGGCAGGTGAGGGGCGGCACCAGCGCTCGGAAAATGGCGACTGAGGCGAATTCGACCTGCCCTGCTACTCTCGCCCACGCGGCGCGGGAGTGGCGCGCGACCGGACGCAAAACAGGAAACCACTTTTGCTGATCGCGCTTTCTGAGTGGCGGGCGATCGGACGCAAAACCGGAAACCACTTTTGCTGATCGCGCTTTCTGAGTGGCGGGCGATCGGACGCAAAACCGGAAACCACTTTTGCTGATCGCCCGCTGATGCTAAACGCGCCCCTTCACGTCAGGCTCGGCAGAGTGCCGGGCGATCTCCGGGAAGAAAAAATGTCCGCCTTCAAGTCCGATTTCCTGCGCATCATGAGCGAGCGCGGCTTCATCCACCAGATTTCGGATGAAACCGGCCTCGACCAGCTTTTCGCCAAGGAAACGGTGAGCGCCTATATCGGCTTCGACGCGACGGCCAAGAGCCTGCATGCGGGATCGCTGATCCAGATCATGATGCTGCACTGGCTGCAGCAGACCGGCCACCGGCCGATCGCGCTGATGGGCGGCGGCACCTCGATGATCGGCGACCCTTCCTTCAAGGACGAGGCGCGCAAGCTGCTGACGCCGCAGGACATCGACGACAATCTCGTCGGCATCCGCCGCAATTTCGCGCCTTACCTCAAATTCGGCAGCGGCGCCGGCGACGCCATCATGGTCAACAACGCCGACTGGCTGATGGAGATCAACTACGTCAATTTCCTGCGCGATGTCGGCCGGCATTTCTCCGTAAACCGCATGCTCGCTTTCGATTCCGTGAAGCTCAGGCTCGACCGCGAGCAATCGCTGTCCTTCCTTGAATTCAACTACATGATCCTGCAGGCCTACGACTTCGTCGAGCTTTACAAGCGCTTCGGCTGCCGGCTGCAGATGGGCGGCTCCGACCAGTGGGGCAACATCGTCAACGGCATCGACCTTGGCCATCGCATGCAAGGCGTGCAGCTATTTGCGGTGACGACGCCGCTGCTCACCACCGCGTCCGGCGCCAAGATGGGCAAGTCGGCTTCGGGTGCCGTCTGGCTCGACGGCGACATGCTGTCGCCTTACGAGTTCTGGCAGTACTGGCGCAACACCGAGGACGCCGATGTCGGCCGCTTCCTGAAGCTCTACACGACGCTGCCGTTGGATGAGGTGGCGCGGCTCGAAAAGCTCGACGGCTCCGAGATCAACGAAGCGAAGAAGATCCTCGCCACCGAGATCACCGCCATGCTGCATGGCCGCGAGGCCGCCGAGACGGCAAGCGAAACCGCCCGCAAGACTTTTGAGGAAGGCGCGCTTGCCGACACGCTGCCGAGCGTCGAAGTGGCCAAGGCCGATCTCGAGGCCGGTATCGGCATCCTGTCGCTGTTCGTGACTGCAGGGCTCGCGGCGTCCAATGGCGAAGCGCGGCGGCACATCCAGGGCGGCGCTGTGCGTCTCAACGACCAGCCGGTCACGGACGACCGGCGCATGGCAACCCTTCAGGACCTGGGCACGGAGGGTGTCGTAAAACTCTCGCTCGGCAGGAAGAAGCACGTTCTAGTGCGACCGGTCTGATTAACCGCCCGTTTTACCTGTACTCGAAGATCGATCTGAATATCCCGGGCGCCACCACGGACAGCGGATTGATGTTGAGGGTCGGCTTGTTGGCGTTGCCGCGCAGCCGGTAGGTGACGCCGATCAGGCCGCGGTCGCGGCCGTTGCCGAGCAGCGGGCCGAACAGCGGCAATTCGCCGAAGATGCGGTTCAGCCCATAGACCGGCATGAAGGTGCCGGTCATGTCCATGTTGTTGTCCTGGTCGTAGAGCGTGCCCTGGAAAGTGGTGCCGATGCGCGGACCGCGCAGCAGGCCGTTTGCCAGTCTGAGATAGCCGGAGCCCTTGTCGATCTCGGCGAAGCCGCGCTCGAACTGCACCCTTGAAGTATCGATATCGGCCTTCACCGCCTGGTTGAGGCTGCGGGTGTCGCCGGCCGGCTTGGTCGACACGATCGATGCAAGCTTCGGCTCGTTGACGACGTAGAAATTGTTGGCGTCGACCTGACCCTTCATCGGCCCGTCGGCGCCGCCCGCGAGCGAAAGCGTGATCGCCCCGCCCTCCATGTGCTCGTAGATGTTGAGGAAACGCAGGATGGCGCCGGCGTCGGCCGATTTCATCCTGAGCGAACGGCCGCCGTCGCCGGTGGTGTTCCTGACGGTGATCGCCGCACCGGAGCTCGCCGTCGCGCTGACATCGAGGCCGTTCACCTTGGCGCCGGCAGCGCTGTAATTCAGCTTCAGGTTCGACAGCGCCTCGTCGTGAAAGCCGGTGAGCGACTTCACGTCGGCGCTGACCGAGATCGCGCCGGCGCCGGCGCCTTTCGTGGCCGTGTCGACGTCGGAGGTGAACTGCTTGATCAGCGAGCGGGCATCGAGGGAATCGCCGCTGACATCGACCGCGTAGCTCTTGCCCGATCGCTTCACCGAGACGGCGACGTCGTCGCCCCGGTTGAGCGCGACCTTGCTGAAGCGGGCCGAAGACAGCGCCCCATTGACCAGCGTCACCTCGCCGTTGACAGAAAAGCTTTTTCCATCGAGATCGAAGTCGGACAGTGTGGTGGTGCTGCCGGACTTCGCCATCGTGAAAGTGACCTTGGCCGGAATGCCGGCGCCCTTGCTCCATCCCGCCCACGGGATGTCGAGCCTGGCGTTGGTCAGGTCGGCCGAGACTTCCTGACCGCCTTCGCCGCTCTTGTCGATCGCCACCTTGATCGTCCCGGCAAGCAACGGCGACAGCCCTGGCATCGTCGCGTCGCGCGTCTTGTCGTCGAGCACCAGCGCGACCTTGCGGCTGCGCGGCGGCCCGTTGTCCTCGAGTGGCTCGACCAGGTCGAGTTCCGCAGGAATGCCGTTCAGCTTCGCCTTGGCCGATATCACCGCGCGGTCCGGGCTGACGATGATCGACCCATCGGCTTCGGTCACCGTCTGGTCCTCGAACGGCTTGGCTAAAGACAGGTCCTGGTAGTCCAGCGCCACCAGCCAGTCGAGCGTCGAGGTGTCGACGTTGGAGGTCAGCGGAATGTCGGCCCGCACATGGCCGGTGACGGTGCCGCTCAAATCCTCCGGCGCAAGGCCGACATGGCGCATGGCATTGATCGGCTCAAAGGAGGCAAGCTCGGCGATTGCCGGCGCCTCGCCGGCGACGTCGATATCGAGCGCGCCGATAACCGGCGAACGGTTCGCCTCCTTCACCGTCAGCGTGCCGCCGCTTGCCGCCACGGTGCGGCCGCTCGGCATGTAGACGCTGCCCGAAGACAGGCTGATGTCGACGTCGTTGCCGTGGAAGGCGACGACGCCGACCGCGTCGCGGATCGGCGGAATGCGGCCCGCCGTGTCGAAGCGCGAACCCTCGACCTGGAAACGGCCGAACACCTCGTCACCGGAAAGCGGAACGCCGTTGCCGAGCCGCCCCGGCACGACCTGGAACTGCAAATTGGCGTCGACCACGCGGCCGCCGAACAAATTGTCCAGCACCCAAAGCCGCGCGTTGCGGGCGGAGAACCATGGCCACAATTGCTTGACATGCGAGACCGGCATGTCGTGGACGTTGAGCGAAAGCGACACGCCCGGCGGGCCGTTGCCGATGAAGGCGAGTGACGCCGTGCCCAGCACCTCGCTCGAACCGCCGGAGCGGACGCCAATCTGCTCGGCGACGAGCTTGCGGCTCTTGGTCTGGTAGACGCCAGCGACGCGGGCGAGGAACTGAAGCGCCGGTTCCGGCGATTCCGAAGGGGCGAGCGTCGAGCCGTCGCTGACGAGGTCATAGCGATAGGACGGCTCCTCGCCCGCGGCTGCCGGCTTCGGCCCAATCGAGCCGGTGAAATCGAAGGTTGAGCGGCCGGTCCTGATCAGCAGCTTGTCAACCGAGATCTTGTTCGACCCGGCCACAAGCGTGGCATTGGCATCGACGTCGGCCGGCAGCAGCCCGCGCGAGCCGAGATCGAGCACCGAGCCGCCGAGCGACAGCGAGGCCGCCAATCGCGACGGCGTTTCGCCGGAGGCTTCAGCGCCCGAAAGCTTCAGCGCAATCGAGCCAAGCTTGCCGCCCTGGGCGGCGGAGTTCCCATCGCCGGAGCCTTGCTCGGCCAGTTTTCGGCCGGCGTCCGCCACCTCAAGGCTGGCTTCGAGCGATGCGATCCGCCTGGCGCTCGCGTCACGTACAGCGGACGCCTTCAGGGTCGCGTGCCGGCCGTCGACATCGGCATCGTAAGAAAGTTGGATGCTGCCGGGGCCGGTCTGGGCAACAGTTGCGTCGGCGACCCTCACCCGCTTGACCGGTCCGCCGCCCGGCAATTCGAATTCGACGTTGCTGAGGTCGACCTGACGCATCGAATCCTCACGCACCGCATCGAGCGCGTCGTTGACACCCGAAAACACGGCAGCCGACACTTTCTCCGGATCGACGAGACCATCCTCGTTGCGCAGCGCCGCTGTCCAGTCGCCGCCGCCGGACGGCATTGCGGCAACCATGATGTGGGCATCGGAAAACCGGGCGCTGGTCAACCGGACCTCGCCGGACAGCAGCGGCAGCAGGCGCATGCCGAAGCGGACACGCCCGACATCGGCCATCGGCTTGCCGTCGGCGGTCTTCAGGCTGACGTCGCTGACCTGCAGAGCGACGAAGCTCGATCCGTCGAGCGTCAGCCGCGCCGGTCCGACCGTGACGTTGACATCGACGCCGGCGAGCTTCTCGATCGCCGTCTCGGCTTCGGCTCGAAGCCGCTCCGTGCCGATGCCTGACGTGCCGAGCACATAGACACCTGCCGCCGCCAGAAGCACCAGCGCGCAGAGCCCGGCAAACACCCGGCCGATGATGCGGAAGCGGCGGCGAACCGACGCGCGGCCGAGCGGCGGCACGCCGCACGCGGACGGAAACGTCCCCAGGTCGGTGATCTCGTCACGCCTGAACCTGATCTTCTCGTGCTGCGGTTGCTCCTGATCCACGCAATATTCCGTTATAACGAACTCGTCGTGGACGAATCTCCGCCTCACGTTATATCGATGCTCGATCCGCGCGTAATCTCAGACAAAGGCATCGACATGGCTGATCTTGCAGTGGGCGACATTGCGCCGCAATTCGATCTTCCGCGCGACGGCGGGGGCTCTCTCAGCCTCGCCGCATTCCGCGGAAAGCCTGTCGTACTCTACTTCTATCCGCAGGACGACACCACAAGTTGCACCAACGAGGCGATCGGCTTCTCGCAGCTGAAGCCGGAATTCGAGAAGGCCGACGCCGTGGTCATCGGGCTGTCTCCCGATAGCATCAAGAAACACGACAAATTCAAGGCGAAGTACGATCTCACCGTCGATCTCGTCGCCGACGAGGAGCGCAAGGTGATCGAGGCCTATCATTTGTGGGTCGAGAAGACCATGTACGGCCGCAAATACATGGGCGTCGAGCGCGCCACCTTCCTGATCGGCAAGGATGGACGGATCGCCCGCATCTGGCGGCAGGTGCGTGTCAAGGGCCACGCCGAAGAGGTGCTGGAAGCGGTGCACGCGCTCTGAAGCGGGGAACGCAGTCTTTCGCCGCACCGCCGGACGGTTCTTGCTAGCCTCTCGCTCCTGCAACCCGCCACCCGCAATGCGGGAATTGGTTACGCCGACAATGCGGCCAGCAAAACTTTGTTAACCCTAATAATGTGTAATTCGAGCTGTCGTTGGAGTCGTAACGAAAGCTCGGTCCCGTGAAACCAACCGGTCAGTCAGCGGTCTTCGGCAGGCGTAAGGAGCCCCATACGGTCATCATTGCACGGGGCAATGAAATAAGGCATTTCACCGTTCGCCCCTGGCTTGCCGCGTTCATTGGATCGGCGCTCGCGGCGATCGCCATCGGCTATCTGCTCGCCACGTCCTATCTTGTGCTGCGCGACGACCTGATCGGCGCCACGACGGCAAGGCAGGCGCGCATGCAGCAGGCCTATGAGGACCGCATCTCCGCGCTTCGCGCCCAGGTCGACCGCATCACCAGCCGCCAGCTTCTCGATCAGCAACTGATGGAAACCAAGGTCAGCGAGCTACTGGCCAGGCAGACCCAGCTCAGCCAGCGCCATGGCCGCCTGGGACCGATCCTCGAACGCGCCGAAAACGAGGTCGGCGACGTGCCCGCCGCAAGCGATGCGCCGGCGAAGCCCGACGCCGAAATCACCGGTAGCCTTTCGCAGGCCCCGACCTACTCCGTCGCCAGTCTGAGCGCCGGCGACACCAGGCCCTTCTCGCTGTGGTCGACACGCTCCGATCCGCTCGACAACGAAACGGCCGCGGATCGCGCCGACAAGCTGTTCGTGTCGATCAACGCGTCGCTCAAGGCCATCGAGAACCAGCAGCTTACCCGTATCACCACCCTCGCCGATAATGCCTATAGGAATGCCGATGCGATCTCGCAGGCATTGGAAGCGGCAGGCCTGCCGGTGGACGCCGAGCTCGACAAGAACGATGTCGGCGGGCCGCTGGTCCCGCTCGATTCCTCGATGATCTTCGACAGCAAGGTCAAGGAGCTGGACGAAGCTCTTGATGCGCTTGATCAAGTCAAGAAAGAGGCGCGCAAGCTCCCGCTGACCAATCCCGCCCCAGGTCGCGCCGTCACCAGTCCGTTCGGCGTGCGCACCGACCCGATCCTCGGCACGGCCGCGTTGCATACGGGAATGGATTTCAGGGCGCCGATCGGCATGCCGGCCAAGGTCACGGCCGCCGGTGTCGTCACCAAGGCCGGCTGGAACGGCGGCTATGGACGGATGGTCGAGGTCGACCACGGCAACGGCTTTGCCACGCGCTATGGCCATCTAAGCGAGATCGACGTCACCGTCGGCCAGAAGCTCGCCGCCGGCGACGTGATCGGCAAGACCGGCAGCAGCGGTCGCTCGACCGGCCCGCATCTCCACTACGAAGTGCGCCATAACGGCGAGGCGGTCGATCCGTTGCGCTTCCTCGCCGTCGGCAAGAAGGTCGCGCAGTATCTTTAGCCGTTCGCTCGTCTCGCGGTCGAGCAACGATCCACATCTTCGTCTGCGAAGGACGCCATGGATTGACTTGGATTAAGTTGTAGGATGATATGTATCACCCTATGACTAACATCGGTCCGCGACCTTCAAATGACCGTTCACAGCCTCACGCCGGACATTCTCAGCGCCCTCGAAGGCGCCGTCGGGCGGAACGGCCTGACCGCAGAGCCCGCCGGTATGGCAAAGTATCTTGGCGACTGGGCGGGGGACTATCATGGCGGTGCTCTGGCGGTGCTGCGGCCCGGTTCGGTCGCCGATGTGGAAGCATCGATGCGGCTTTGCAGTGAGCTCGGCCTCGGCGTCATTCCGCAGGGCGGCAACACCGGGCTGGTTTCAGGGGCCATTGATACCAATGGCACCGGTATGGTCGTCGTCAGCCTCGAACGGCTGAACGCCATCCGCCGCATCGACCCCGTGAACTTCGTGCTGCAGGCGGATGCCGGCTGCGTGCTGCAGGCGATCAAGGATGCAAGCGAGGCACGGGGGTGCCTGTTTCCGCTGGCGCTCGGCGCGCAAGGCAGTTGCCAGATCGGCGGCAATGCCGCGACCAATGCCGGCGGCGTCAACGTGCTGCGCTACGGCATGGCGCGCGATCTGATCCTCGGCCTGGAAGTCGTGCTTTCAGATGGCGAGTTGTGGAACGGCTTTTCCGGCTTGCGCAAGAACAACAGTGGCTATGACCTGAAGCAGCTTTTCATCGGCTCGGAAGGCACGCTCGGCATCATCACCGGCGTCGAGGTCAAGCTGTTCCCGAAACCGGCCCAGGTCGAAACGGCCTATCTCGGCCTCGCCTCCTTCGAAGCTGCGATCGCGTTGTTCAACCGGGCGCGCCGTGACTGTTCCGATCTGATCTCGGCCTTCGAGATCATTGGCGCGGAATGCATCGAGCTTGCGCGGTTGATCGAGCCTGGAATGACGGCGCCGGTCGCGGCACCGGTCCAGGTTCTGATCGAATTGTCATCGGGGCCGGCAATCGACCTCAACGGCATGCTTGCCGGCTTCCTGGCGGATGCGATGGAAGAAGGCCTGGTAACCAACGCGGTCCTCGCGACCAGCAGCGCGCAGGCAAAGACCTTCTGGGCGATCCGCGAAGGGCTGGTCGAGGGCCAGGCGAAGCGCGGCTACCATGTGCGCACGGATCTGTCGGTGCGCATCTCGGACATCCCTGCCCTGATCGAGCGCGCCCGCCGCTTAGTCGCGACCGAGCATCGCGGCTGGATTTCCCTCGCCTATGGCCATGCCGGCGACGGCAACATCCATTTCAACGTGCTGCCGCCGCTCGATCTCGGTGCGACCGAAGCCCGAGCTCGCGGCGCGGAGGTCACGGCGGGACTTTACGACATTGCGGTCGACCTTGGCGGCTCGATCAGCGCCGAACATGGCATCGGCCGCAGCCGCCGGCACGAATTCTGGGACGCGCTCTCGCCGACGCATCGCCGCATGATCACTGCGCTGAAGACCGCGCTCGATCCCAAGGGCCGGATGAATCCCGGCTGCCTGCTGCCCTCGACGGAGACTTTTCCATGAAACAAAGACTGGCCGCCATTGGCACCGTCGAAACCCTGCCGCACCGGGTCGCGTCCTTCCTCAGCCGAGAGATCGAATCCGGCGAGTTGAACCCGGGCACGCGCCTGCCAACTGAGCAGGAACTGTCTGAAAAATTCGGCGTCAGCCGCAATGTGGTGCGCGAGGCGATCGCGCAGCTCAGGGCCGACGGCATGATCGAGGCACGGCAAGGCATCGGGGCCTTCGTGCTGGCGCCTGAACAAAGGGCCGCGATCCGCATCGACCGCGAGGCGCTCAAGGACAGCCACAATATGGAGCGGTTGTTCGAGCTGCGCTGCATCCTCGAGGCCGAGTCCGCCGCGCTCGCCGCTGCGCGCCGCAAGCAGGAGCATCTCGATTCGATCAAGGCGGCGCTCGACCGCATGGGCGGCGAGGAACGTTGGGAGGAAGGCAGCATCGACGCCGACCTGCTCTTCCATCGCGAGATCGCGCGCGCCACCGGCAACAGCTACATCCACACCTTCATTTCCTTCGTCTGCGAGCAGATCCGCCACTCGATCCACTACGCCCGCCTCACCAACCCGCTGCACGACTTGGTCGAGGTGAATGTCGGCGAGCATGTGCGCATCTACGAGGCGCTGGTGGCGGGCGATCCGGCAGCGGCGGAAGCGGCGATGCGGGCCCATATCGTCGGCGCCGCCAACCGCGTTGGCGTCAAGCTGCCGCTCCCCAAATCCAGCGGAGCGAAATAGCCATGCCAGCGAACGTTACCCGCATCTCCGACGTCTGCCTGCTCGTCGAGAACATCGATCGTACGGTCGACTTCTATGTCGAGAAACTCGACTTCCGCCTGCGCCGCCGCGCCGAGGGTTTTGCCGATTTCCATGGCGAAGGCGTGACGCTGGCCGCCTGGGAGCTCGACCACATCAACCGGCACACCGGCGTCTCAAACCTGAGATCGCCGCGCCAGGCGCACAAGGTCTGCGTCGCCGTCCAGCTCGACGCGCCTGCCGATATCGACCGGCTGCATCGCGAATTGAGCGCCAAGGGAGTGCCCTTCTACGGACCGCCCGAAAACTACGTCTGGAATGCGCGCTGCGCCTATTTCACCGACCCGGACGACACGCTCTGGGAGCTTTACGCCTGGCTCGACGGCGGCCCTGGCGACTACCACCACGAACAGCCGTAGACGACGCCGCGCCGGAGGGAGCGGCGCTTGGAAAGAAGAGACAAGAAGTCTGCAACAGGAGCGAAAAATGAGTGGGAACCGAGACTACGAATTCAACCGCCGTACTTTCGTGAAGACCGGCCTCGCAGCGGTTGCGGCCGCATCGGCGGGCATGCAGCTGGTGCTTACACCGGGCGCGAAAGCGGCCGGCAAGGTGGTGATCCAGTATGATTGGCTGATGTCCAACGGCCAGATCGGCGACATCGCGGCCGTTGCCAACGGCTATTTCAAGGATGCCGGGCTGGAGGTCGAATTCAGCCCCGGCGGCCCCAACGCCTCGACAGTGCCGCCCGTCGTTTCGGGCGCGGCGCAGCTCGGCCAGTTTTCCGAGACACCGCAGCTCTATTCGGCGCGCGCCAGCGGCGTGCCGGTGAAGATCATCGCCTGTGGTTTCCGCACCGGCCCCTATGCGCTGACCTCCAAGCCGGGGAAGCCGATCCGCAATGTCGCCGACCTCAAGGGCAAGAAGATCGGCATCCAGCCTACGGCGCGTTTCGTCATTGACGAGATCCTGGCCAAGAACGGCATCGCCCCGTCTGAGGTCACCATCGTCAATGTCGGCTTCGACAAGGGCCCGCTGGTGCGAGGCGATGTCGACGCCATCGGCGGCTGGATCACCAACACGCAGGCGCTGAGCGTCGTCGGCGACGACCGCATCGACCTCTTGGTGCGCGACCTCGGGCTTAGTTCCTACGCCGATGTCTACTTCGCCACCGATGCGGCGATCGAAAAGGATCCCGAGACGCTGGCGAAGTTCATCGGCGCCGTCGGCAAGGGCTGGGGCTGGGTGCACGCCAACCCGCAGGAGGCGGTGAAGAAAATGGTCGCCGCCTATCCGGAAATGGATCTCGGTTGGGAAGAGAAGACCGTCAACCTGGTGCTGAAACTCTCCTTCGACGGTGCGACCGCCAAGGATGGCTGGGGCACGTTCGACCCCGCCTCGATCGAGGAGCAACTGGCGCTGCTCGACAAGGTTGGCCAGTATCCGAACGGGCGCCCGGCCGCCAAGGATGTCTACACCACCAAGATCCTGGAACTTTCGGCCGACGACCGGCCCAAGCTCGATGCCCCCGCAGCCTAGAGCATGATCCTGAACCGAAGGTCAGCGCAGCAAAAAGTGAAAACCGGTTTTCGGAAAAGATCATGCCCCAACAAGGAATTAGATCAGCATGACGACCAAACGTCATGCTGATCTAATGGCGAACGCGATCGAAGCCCACAAGCTCGATGTCGGCTATGGCGGCCGGCAGACGGCCGTCAAAGTGCTCGCCGGCCTCGACCTCACGGTCGCGGCCGGCTCCTTCCTGTCGATCATCGGCCCATCCGGCTGCGGCAAGTCGACCTTGCTGCGGGTGGTGGCCGATCTGCTCGATCCGCTCGGCGGCATCATCAGCGTGCTTGGCGCCACACCGCACGCGGTGCGCTCGCGCCGCGATGTCGGCTTCGTCTTCCAGGATTCCACCCTGCTCCCCTGGCGCACGGTGCGCGACAATGTGCGCTTGCCGCTGGGCGTCGGCCAGGGCAGCCTGACGCGCAAGATCGAGGACCGCAGCGCTGAATTACTGGAGTTGATGGGGCTCAGCGGTCTCGGCGAGCGGCTTCCGCATCAGCTTTCCGGCGGCCAGCGCCAGCGCGTGGCGATCGCCCGCGCTCTGCTCGGCGAGCCAAAACTGCTTTTGATGGACGAGCCGTTCGGCGCGTTGGACGAGATCACGCGCGACCGCCTCAACGACGAATTGCTGGCACTCTGGCGGCGCACCGGCACGACCATTCTATTCGTCACCCATTCGATCGCCGAGGCTGCCTATCTCGGCGAACGCGTCATCGTGCTTGCCGCCAATCCGGGGCGCGTGGTGAAGGACCTCGACATGCGGCCCTACAAGCAGGACGGCAACCGCTGCTCGCGCGAGGATCCGGCGATCTTTGGCGCCATGGCCGAACTGCGGGCAGCACTGGAGCGCGCATCGTGAGACCGGCGCCGCTTTCCCCGCAAATGACCATTGCGCTGCCGGTTCTGGGCGCCGCTTCGATCCTGGTTGCCTGGCAGTATCTCCTGCCGCTCTTCGGCGTGCCCGCCTATATCGTGCCGACGCCGACGGCGATCTTCGGCGTCTTCCAGAAGAATTTTCCGCTGCTCATCGACAATTTGAAACCGACGATGATCGAGGCGCTGGCCGGCTTCGTCATCGGCAATCTGGCCGCCGTGCTGCTTGCCGTGCTATTCGTGCACAGCCGCATCCTGCAGGCGGCCTATTTCCCGATCGTCCTGTTCTTCAACACTATCCCTATCCTGGCGCTGTCGCCGATCATCATCCTGATCTTCGGTATCGGCATGACGCCGAAGATCGTGATCGCGGCGGTGATCTGCTTCTTCCCGACGCTGGTGAACATGATCCGCGGTCTCGATTCGGCCAGCGACAACGAGCACGAGCTGTTCCGGGTGCTGTCGGCGACGCGCTCGGAGATTTTCTGGGGCCTGCGCCTGCCCCGCGCCCTCCCGATGCTGTTTTCCTCGCTGCGCATCGCCTCCGCCACGGCGGTGATCGGCGCCATCGTCGGCGAATGGATCGGCTCGGACAAAGGCCTCGGCGCGCTGATCATCCAGGCGACCTTCAACTACCAGTCCGACCGCCTCTATGCCGCGATCGTGCTGTCGTCGTCGCTGTCGATCGCGCTGTTCTGCGTCGTCGTGCTGATCGAGCGCCGGGCTATCAGATACTGAACAGGCGCACGACCGGCCCGTGCAAAACCCTGCATGAGCGGCTGTTCGCCTTGGTCGCGGCGCCTACCTTTAATGCCCCTCATCGACACGAAACCTGGGATGGTGCGGTTCGACAGTTCCGGATTGCGATGCAGATGGCGCCGGATCTCGATCATCTGGTCCAGAATGCCGGCGTAGATGTTGGCCGCAGCGGCACTCCCGGCAGCACCTGCCATCGCCCCGCCTTCACGGTTTGACATGGACCTCTCGCGGGAACTTGGTCAGGGTCTCATGGCCGGTTTCGGTCACCAGGATGGTCTCGCTGATCTCGATGCCCCAGCCATCCATCCACATGCCGAGGATGGAATGAACGACGTTGCCGGGCGTAAGCACGGTTTTGTCGCCCGGCCTGAGGCTGATCGTGTGCTCGCCCCAATCCGGCGGATAGGCGACGCCGATGGAATAGCCGATGCGCGATTCCTTCTTCAGCCCGTGGCGTTGGATGACCTTGCGCCACGCCCCCTCGACTGCTTCGGCCGATGTTCCGGGCCTGACCGCGTCGAGCACCGCATCCATGCCCTCGATCACCGCCTTGGCGGTGTCCGAGACACGCGTCGGCGTCTTCCCCAGCTGCATCGTTCTTGCCAACCCGGCCGCGTAGCGGCGGCAGACGCCGGCGAGTTCCAGCGCAATCGTCTCATTGTCTCCGAACCGCCTGTCGCTCCACATGATGTGCGGGGCCGAAGCGTTCTCGCCGCCGAGGATGGTCGGCGGAAGAGCTGTTATATCGCCCGCGAAGTCCGGACTGCCGGCGATCTGCGCCGCCTGGATGGAAGCAATGGCGTCGCACTCGCGAACGCCCGGCGCAATGATTTCAAAGGCTCGCGCGACGGCGGCTTCGGCGAGCGTCGAGGCCTTGCGCAGATAGGCGATCTCGGGCGCGGATTTGACCGCGCGGATCCAGTTCACCAGGAGATCGGCATCATGCCATTTCGCGTTCGGAAGCCCGGCGACAAGCCGGGCATGCCCCTTCGGGGAGAAATAGTAGGCTTCGAGTTCGATGCCGACGTGCCTGTTTCCCCAGCCTTTGCCGACGATCCAGTTCGCGATCCAGTCCATCGGGTGGCGATCGACACGCTGAACATGATCCTCCGGGAAACCGACCACATTCTCAGGGCTCATCCAGGCCGTCAGAAGACCGCCCGCCGCATCCATGGCGCGACCGATCCAGACCGGCTCGACCTCCTCGATCGGAACCAGCACCACCTGCGGCGTATAGAACGACCAGCCATCGTAGCCGGTGATGTAATGCTGGTTGGCAACGTCGTTGACGATCAGGAGTTCAAGGCCACGCTTCGCCATCTCGGTGCGGATCTTGCGAAGCCGCTGCTGGTATTCGTCGCGGGCAAACGGCAGTTCGATCATTTCTGCTCCGTGCTTGTTGGATCAACGGCGGCTGGCTCAAACACCATTGGGGCGGCTGCAACAAGGAGGCAATCGGCCAGCGGCGGCAGGTGGACAGGTCCCATCGGTCCTGTCCTTCCCCGGCCCCGGAGTCTACCGTCAATTTATTTTTGAATTCCATTTGACTGAATAAATATTCTCTGCGAACCTTGCGTCAACTGGGAGCGCAAGCCATGGCGTTGCGGGGAACCAATCAGGAGTTCGGGCGGCCGTACAACCGGCGCATCGTGCTCGAGTCCATCCGCCGCTTCGGTCCCATCGCCCGCGGCGAGATCGCCCGGCATGTCGGGCTCACCGTCCAGACGGTGTCGACCATCGTTAGAGAATTGGAGGAGCAGGGTTACATCCTGTCGGTTCGCGAGGAGCCGAAGGGCCGCGGCCTGCCGCCGGCGACGCTGCGCATCAATCCGGAAGGCGGCTATGCCGTCGGCATCCATCTCACGCCGCTCGGCATCGACGCGGCGCTGATCAATCTCAGCGGCGACGTGATCGAGAGCGCGCATCGCGAGGCGCCCCATGCGGCGCCCGACGAAGCGTTCGAGGCGATCGGCGCCATGGTCGCCGAATTGACCGGTCGCCGCTCGGGCGGCCGCGTCATCGGCATCGGCATGGCGCTTCCGGGACCTTTCGGCGTCGAACCGATGAGCTTCGTCGGCCCGACGACGATGGCCGGCTGGCAGGATGTTCCGCTGCGCGAGCGGTTGACATCGGTCACCGGCCTGCCAGCCTTCTTCGAGAACGACATGGCTGCCGCGGCGATGGGCGAACGCTTCTATGGCCTCGGTGCCAAACATTCCGAATGTTATTATCTCTACTTCGGCGTCGGGCTAGGCGGCACCATGCTGCATGACGGCAGCGCATTGCGCGGCGCCTGGGGCAATGCCGGAGAGATCGGCCACATCCCGGTCGTTCCGGGCGGCGAGCTTTGTCCTTGCGGCAACCGTGGCTGCCTAGAACGCTACGTCTCGCTGGACGCGCGCGGGCGCTGGAAAGGTAACGATGCCGACTGGGTGAGCGAGGTCACGCCGGTCTTCCGCAACGCAATTGCCATCATAGAAAACCTCTTCGATCCCGAGACGATTGTTCTCGGCGGACTTGCCTCGCCTGCCCTGCTCGAACGGCTGGCGACGTCGGTGCAGCCGCTGCACAATTCGGTCTCGGCCCGCAAGGACCGCGTGGCGCCAAGAATCCTCGTTGCGCAGGGCGGCCAGCACGCGGTGCTGCGAGGGGCGGCAGCGCTTGCCGTTTCCGGTGTGCTTTCGCCGCGATTCGGCCAGATCTTCACCGCCAAGCGGCAACGCGAGGGCGACGTTCTCAAAGGCGGAGATATCGCGGCATGAGCGAACCCCTGCTGGTCCTCGACAACGTCGCCAAGAACTACGGCGCCATCCAGGCGCTGCGCGGCATCAGCTTTTCGATCGGGCGCGGCGAGGTGGTGGCGCTGCTCGGCGACAATGGCGCCGGCAAGTCGACGCTGGTGAAGATCATCGCCGGCGGGCTCGAGCCGACTTCGGGCCGCATGCTGTTCGAGGGCAAGGAGTTCCTAGCCAAATCCCCCGCCGAGGCCAAGGCCGCCGGCATCGAGACGGTCTACCAGGACCTCTCGCTCTGCACCAATGTCGATGTGGTGGCGAACTTCTTCATGGGGCGCGAGATCACCCGTAAGGTGCTTGGCGTTCCGGTGCTCGACGAGCGCGCCATGGAGGCTGTGGTGGCCAAGGCGCTGGCCAATGCCGGCACGCGCATTCCCTCGCTGCGCACCAAGGTCGAGCATCTCTCGGGCGGCCAGCGGCAGGCGATCGAGCTCAACCGCTTCGTCCATTGGGGCGGCAAGCTGGTGCTGCTCGACGAGCCCTTCGCCGCGCTCGGCGTCGAGCAGACGCGCCGCGGCCTCGACATGATCCGCCAGGTGGCGAGCCAGGGCATCGGCGTCGTCATCATCACCCACATCATGCAGCAGGCCTTCCAGGTCGCCGACCGGATCGTGGTGATCCGCCAGGGCGTCGTGGCGGGCGACGTTGCCCGCAACAAGACAAGTCCCGATGCGGTGATCAACATGATCACCGGAGAGACGCTCGCCGGTGCCGGACCGGCGGGCTGAGGGACAAATGAGGGGTCCGGCTAAAGAGGAGCGAACGACATGAAGCGAATGCTACTTTCTGTCTTCGGTATCCTGGCACTGGCAATTGCCACGCTCACGCCGGCATTCGCCCAGTCGAAGGGTACCGTCTATTACCTGGTGCCGACACTGCTCGACGAATTCCAGACCGGCTCGGTGAGCGCGCTGGAGCTGTTCCTGAAGCAGGTCGGCTACGAGATGAAAACGCTGAACGCCGACAACAAGACCGACGCCCAGCAATCGCAGATGAACGACGTCATCGCGCTGAAGCCGAAGGCGATCATCCTCGCCGCGGTCGATTTCAACGCGCTGAAGCCATCTGTTGAAGCCGCCCGCGCGGCCGGCATCCCCGTGGTCGAGTTCGACCGCCAGATCACCGCCACGCCTTCCGACTTCACCTCGGTCGCCGGCACGGTCGAGATCGGCCATATCGCCGCCGAGCAGGCCGAAGCGCTGCTGAAGGCCAAGAACGGCTCGGTGAAGGGCAAGATCCTGCAGGTCCTCGGCGATCCCGGCGACCCCTACACGCTCGACATCCAGAAGGGCTTTGAGGAAAAGATGAAGGCGTTTCCGGACGTCAAGATCATCTCGCTGCCGGCCATGCAGTGGGAAGCGAGCAACGCCGGCACCATCGTCGCCGACCAGATGCTCGCCAATCCCGACATCGATCTGATCTTCAGCCACGCCGCCCATCTTTCGGTCGCCGCCGTCGCTTCGCTGGAAGCCGCCGGCAAGAAGCCGGGGGACGTGATGCTGATGAGCTCGAACGGCGCGCCGGTCGGCCTCGACCTGATCCGCAAGGGCTGGCTGAATGTCGAGGTCGAGCAGCCGCTCTATGCGCAGGCGGCCGCGGTCGCCATGTTCATGGACAAGGTCGCCAACAAGCAGGAAATCAAGCCCGGCGACTATGACGTGCTTGGCCTGAAGTCGGTGGTGACCAAGGAAGCCTGGGGCCCGAACATCAAGATCCCGGGCGCCGCGATCACCAAGGAGAACGTCGACAACCCGGCCTTCTGGGGCAACCAGAAGCCGCCGACGGATACGGTGAAGTCCGTCGAATAGGCTTGCCCGCAAAGCTCCGGGCCACCGCGACCCGGAGCCACCCTGCGCGTCCGCACCAGGTGGCCGCGCAGATCGCCCTGGCGCCAACCGGATCAGCCCCAACCGGATCACACGATGAGCCCACGCACCCGCCATATCCTCGAGCTCGTGCTCGACAATCTCGTCTGGTTCATGCTGGTCTTCGTGCTGGCGGTCTTCTCGATCTTCATTCCCAACTTCTTCCAGCTCGGCATCTTCGCCAACATCGTCGAGGCTTCCAGCGTGCTCGGCGTGATGTCGATCGGCCTGGCGCTGGTCATCATCGCTGGCCACATGGACCTTTCGGTCGAATCGGTCGCCGCGCTCAGCGCCATGGGGGTCGGCATCATGTTCTGCTCGTCCGGCATCGGTATCGGCCTGCAGCTGCATCCGGACTGGCTGATGGTGCCGGTGTCGCTCGCCATAGCGTTGGCGGTCGGCGCCGTCATCGGCGTCATCAACGGCTTTCTCATCGTCAGGCTGAAGATGAGCGCCTTCATCATCACGCTTGCCTCCTACATCTGGGTGCGCGGGCTGGTGCTGGTGGTTTCGGGCGGGCGCTCGGCGCAGGATTTGGCGCCCGCCATCCGCTGGTTCGGCATCCAGCGGCTCGTCGGCCTGCCGCTCACCGCCTGGATCGCCGTCGGCTGTTTCGTGGTCTTCTCGCTGATTCTGGCCAAGACGCCGTTCGGCCGGCATCTGGTGATGATCGGCGGCAACGAGACCGCGACCTTCCGCGCAGGCATCCGCGTCAACCGCAACCTGATCATCGCCTTCGTGCTTGCCGGCGCCATTGCCGGCCTGGCCGGCTGGCTGCTTGCCATCCGCACCTCCGGGGCGACCGCGAATTTGGGGGTAGGCCTGCTCTTCAACGCCTTCGCCGCCGTCGTCATCGGCGGCGTCAGCCTCAAGGGCGGCGTCGGCACCCTGCCCGGCGTCTATGCCGGCGTGCTGCTTCTGTCGGCCATCAACACCGCCATCAACCTGATGGGCCTGCCGGCCAACTTCACCCAGGTCATCCACGGCTTGCTTGTGCTGGCGGCCGTGCTGCTCGACGCATTCAAGCAAACCATTCGCCAAAGACTCGCATGACAGGATGGCTCGCATGACCGGACGCATCGAAGGCAAGGTGGCGGCGATCGTCGGCGCCGCGCGTGGCATCGGCAAGGGCATAGCCCAACGCTTCGCCGAAGAGGGCGCAAAACTGGTGCTTGCCGACAGCGAGGCCGAAGCCGGCAAGGCGAGCGCCCGCGAGCTGGGCGCCGCCTTCATCCATACCGACATCTCGAAGATGGCCGACGCGGAAGCCGTCGTGGCATTGGCGCTGGAGCGCCACGGCCGCCTCGACATCATCGTCCAGAACGCCGGCATCTATCCCTGGCAGCTGATCGAGAACACCAGCCCGGAAGATTGGGACCGCGTCATGGCGGTCAATCTGCGCGGCAGCTTCAACGCCGCGCGCGCAGCACTCACGCCGATGAAGGCGCAGCGCAGCGGCCGCATGCTGTTCACCTCCTCCATCACCGGCCCGCAAGTGAGCAGCCCCGGCCATGGCCACTATTCGGCGAGCAAGGCCGGCATCAACGGCTTCATCCGCGCCGCCGCGCTCGAGTTTTCCGGCTACGGCATCACCGTCAACGGCGTCGAGCCCGGCAACATCCTGACCGAAGGCATGAAGCTGCATCGCGATGCCGCCTTCATCAAGAGCATGGAGGACGCCGTGCCGCTCGGTCGCCTCGGCACGCCGCGCGACGTCGCCAATGCCTTCCTGTTCCTGGCCTCGGACGACGCCAGCTATATTACGGGAACGACGATCGTCGTCGACGGCGGCCAGCTCCTACCCGAAGGCCAGGATTTCCGCCTTACGCCGCCGTGATTCTTGATTGGTGCCAAAAAGCTGGCGGACGAAACTGGTGGGCGATGACGGGCTCGAACCGCCGACATCTTCGGTGTAAACGAAGCGCTCTACCAACTGAGCTAATCGCCCGCTCCGGGCCGGACCTTTAAGCAGTTAGGGCTCCATTCGCAAGGCCCAATGAACAGCCGGGGTCAACCGCTGTCAGGCGGATTTCCCCAATGCCGGCGCACTTGTCAAAAAACCTTCTCCAGTTTGCTGTTATGCTTGAATGCCGCGCTTGACACCCGCAAACGAACCCCTTATCCAGCGCCCCAACGACGAACACGCCTGACACGTGCTCGTCAGTGCGCGGGTGTAGCTCAGTCGGTTAGAGTGCCGGCCTGTCACGCCGGAGGTCGCGGGTTCGAGCCCCGTCACTCGCGCCATTTAAATCAGAGGCTTACGGCCGCTCGTCGCCTTCGGTTTCCATTTTTTCCTCCGCCGAGTTTCGACTTTTGTATTCTTTGTGTTCCTGGCTTAGGAGCTTGCGGCCCTTGCGACGATGTTCACTAGCTGCGCGAACCGCAACCAGATTGACCGGCGTGTAGGTCCGCTGCAGGGCTTTGTTCCCATCTATCGAGTTGCCCATCTTCGCCGAGATAGATTCGACGGACGCCCCGCATGCGCTCGCTTCCATGTCCATAGCGCGCCCTTGCGAATGGCGCTCAGCGTCGTTCCCGCCACGGCAGGTTAGTTCGTCATTGGGACTTTCCCAATGAGTAGTTACGCTTGTGCGGCCAATCAGATACAAGCGCTGATAAGCGCAAGCCTATTTTATTGTGGAGTTGATCATGCCGTCGATCATCTTGAATAATATCCCCTTTCCAGACACCGATATTTCCGATGACCATCCGAATTTGGCTCTAGGTAGGTTGATGACCGCTTGGGGGCAGATAGAGGTAGTCTGCAACTTCCTCTTCCGTAGGCTCACCGATCTCCATGTCGATGCTGCAACGATAGTTTTCGACATTGTCGGAAACAAAGAGCAAATTGAAATGCTAATCGGCTTAACCGAATTGCTGCCGCGAGAAGATCAGCGAAAAGTGCTCTCTGATCTCTTATCTTCGGTCAAAAATTTAAGCACCAAGCGAAACAAAGTCATTCATGCGAGTTGGGGAAAGCTGGACGGGAATCCGGCGCGCTTCTGGTCAGGGCTCACGTCAGCACATTTTGATGACATAATGTCGGGATCTCAAAAGGGCGGGAGCCATCTCCAAAATCACGTCCACACCGTGCCTCAGATAGAAAGCATTTTTTCCAAAATGGTCGAGTTGCGCGGACAGCTCGAGCAAGCTCTAGATTTCGAGATGCCTGAAGGGCCTTCTAGCCGGCGTCAGCGAGAGATGTTCGAAGAAATGGTTAGAAGACGGGAGCTACTTCAAGCTCTTGCCTCATCGCCCGATAAACGCGAATAGCCAGATCCCGGCAAGCGCGAGGCGACATTGGCGGATCAAGCACTGTGTCCAGCATCAGTTCGCTAGCATCGGCCATTGCGGGTGCGATTTCATCGATCTCATTTGCAGGTTTGTCACCAAGAATCATTCGATAGTATCCTTCAAACGCAGACGGAATCGGCTATCTGCGACCACTCTGAATATAGTTTCGGACCGGATCATCAAATGCCCAATATCGACAAATATTCAGTATCAACCGTCCCCCTTGAGATGTTTTTCAACCAAACGAACCTTTCGCAAGGCACCGGGTTCATTTGGCAGACTGAAAATGACTTTTTCTTGATAACCAACTGGCACAACGTTTCTGGCAAGAATCCGTTCACTGGGAAGCATTTGTCGAACACATTGGCCGAGCCAAACATCGTCAGGGCGTGGTGGAACGTACGCGGTCAGTTGGGCAGCAAGCGCAGTGTTGATCATCCTCTCCGAGACAACAACGATCGCCCGCTTTGGTTCGTTCACCCCGCGCACGGCCGAAAAGTTGATGTCGTTGCACTCCCCGTATCTCCCAACGATCATCTGGAGGCCTACCCCATTACGGCCATGGAACAGATTGACCTTCAAATCGAAATCGGAATGGATGTGTTTGTTCTTGGTTATCCGTTTGGAATTGCCCAGCAGGGTGGGTTGCCAATTTGGAAGCGAGCGAGCTTGGCATCTGAACCAGAGGTGGCGGGCGCCGGCGGAGACCTACACATGCTACTCGACACAGCCTCACGACCAGGCATGTCGGGTTCTCCAATCATTCGACGGTCATGGGGAACCGCTCTGATGGCCAACGGAGGCGTTGGCATGATGACCGGAAGCGCAACCAAATTTGTGGGGGTCTACTCTGGACGAATCATGGCCCAAGATCCACTCGACGCACAGCTTGGCATAGGCTGGCCAGCGTCTCTCGTTGGAGAGATAGTCGCCGGCAAGCGCGGAGATGATCCATGACCCGACAATCCCGCAACCGCATAGCTGCCGCCACATGGCGCTCGTTACGCGGCACAAGATTTAGTGGGCATTCTTGCTTTCAGCGCAAGCTGTGGTATTATCGCGGGGACTGTCGAGCGGAGACCAACATGGTGAAAAAACCGAGAAGGAGACCATCTACAGAGACTCTGAAACAGGGCGAATAATGACGGAGGACTACGCAAAGCGGCACCCAGGGACGACCGAGAAAGAGCGGGTAGTCGTCGTTCCACCGAAAAAGAAGAAATAGGAGGATTGAGCAATGGTCGACAAAACTAGGATAGTTGGCACCACACCAGTACGCGTGTCCACCGAACAGAAAAGTGCGATGCCAATCACGACAGCGCCGGGCCGTGGCGAACAAGCCTCACAGAAGCCCGCGACAACAGGATCGGGCAACGGTGGAAATCCTCCGAAAGTCAGGCGTTAGGCCTTTCTTTTCCGCGGCTTATTCTTCCACGATATATCCATCTGCCTGATCTGTTCGCGCGGAATATATGTGATCGTTTCGAAACCCGAGTTGTTCCCCTGTTCAAAGTCGTCGGTTGTGCCGTCAGCGTGGTGAATGGCCGTCACGTAGATAGCAACGCCGTCTTCATTTAACACGACGCCCTGCAGCGGGCGCGTGTCTGCTAGCTTAGGAAAGTGGCTCTCCAGAACTTTTCCGCCCTCAAGTTGAATCTGCACGCAATCCCAAAGAGCCGGCGCTGCTGTAATCGAATTCCATACGCTCGGCTCATGGTCGTCACGGTACACGCCGAAATGCTGCATTATTTCGCTGTAAAACCGAGAACCATGGGTACGCCAAACCATCGCCGAAATTATCGCAAAGACAACTATTGCAGCCGAATGGGCTATTGAAAAGTTGTCACCTTGCAGACTCCATCCGAAATCTTGGACGCGCCAAACGGCTTCGGCCAGGAAGGTAAGAAGTCTTCCTGCGAAGCCGTACGCCACGACTTTCAGTATCAGTTCTTCGGTGGTGTCTGATTGGACCTTACCAATAACGGCTGTCTTGTATGCTAAATAACCCGATACGAGTAAAATCTGCAGATCAAGCGATAAGCCTATCAAGTCAGTCATAGCTTTGCCCTACACCCATTAAGGTGTTTTCTAGCAGCAACTTCTGTTCCGAGCCATAAGGCTGGCTATCCGATCGCTACCGCTGGCCACCTCGACAGGAAAAGTGATTTTGCTGCCGGTGTTTGACAGGTTACGGTGCGTCACCACCATGACGGAGGATGATGATGAAAGCCTTCCTTGCAACAGTCGCAGTGCTGGGCCTGTCGGTATCAGCCGCATCTGCGGAGTGCCCGTATCATCAGTCTATGGCATCGGCGGCACAGGTCGACACGACGAAGACGGCCAGCGTCGAAAAGACCGACATGACGAAGGCTTCGGACGCGCAACAGATCAAGAAAGAACCGCCGCCAACGACCGAATAGCGCTTATCGGATCCCCCGCAACCGCATCGCCGCCTCTGCCTTTTCGATCATTCGGCGCCGAGCATTAGCCGCGTTGTCGGAGCCCGAAAGCGTTGCCGATGTCTGCGGGTAGCGGAGTCAGTGTAATCTCCCACAACACCGCCTCCTCAACCGTGCGCAATGGTAGCTGCCCGTCATAGCCTTCTTCCCAAGTCTCGCGCACTACGGTGAAGCCAAACGAGCAGCCCGCCACGTCGCGACGGCGCACAGGTATGGAGTCGTCTGCGTAAAGTGTGAAGTCCAGCCCGACACGGTCGGGGCGAAGCTCGAGCGTGCCGGCCGCCGTTCTACCAAGAACACGATCGTAGTTATGATTCCAGAGCGCAAGCACGTCTGGGTATTCGCGCAAGCTCTTGTCGAAGGCGCCTGGGGCGGTCTTCTCGCGGAACGCCCCGGCAATGTTGGTTTCGCTGTTGAAGACGCCGGCGTAGCCGGAAATAAAATCAGCCATTCCGCTTTGCCCGCCGCTCCATTATTGCCAACTGAATTCGTTTCGCGATGAGTGCTGGGGTTTCGTCGCTACGGGGCGCCCTTGAAATGCCCGGCGTCCAGTTCATCCCTGGGAATGGCGGTGGCGCCGGCGTGGGGTCGAGAAAGGCTTGATCGTCAAGCGCTTCTCACCGATTGCCCCCTCGCGGGAAGGCACTGCTCACGCCGGCAGCCATTTTGTGAAGCGCGTATAGTCGTCAGCCGTTCGGATAGTAGCCGCCGTCGGCGCCGTCACCCATATAGGTTCCCTGGCCGGTGGCATTCTGAAGCCGCTGATCCAGCTCGTTGATCTGCCCCAGCTTCGAACGGCCTGAAGTCGACGCGGTGTGCTGGATGGTATCCGCCCGCTGCATCAGGTCGCGGGCCTGGTCTTGTGTGATCTTGCCGGCCGCCCTGGCTTGACGGATCCCCTGCCTCACATTGAGCAACTGCTCCACCGCCGCTCTCGCTTGCGGGTCCATCGGCACCGATGCCGTGGTCATGGTGTCGACCTGTGCCCTGTGGTGACGGTGCACCGCATAGGCGCTCGAAAGCGGTATGGCCGCGAAGACCGATGCGGCAATAATGATTTTTGGCACGAAAGAGCGCATGATGACATCTCCCTATGACGAGGAAGCGGGTATACCGCTTTTCCTCCCAAATGGGCCGTCCGGTCGCGTCGTGTCGCGGTGCAGCCACTCACCGCCGGCGGTTCTCGGCCCAGGGACGACATATAGAGGCGCCCCGGCATTGAGCTGGAGACGGGAACGCAAACGTTATCCGATGTGATCGAGCGTTGAATCGTGGCTGCACATACGCTGGCTATCCGGTCGGTTTGGGCGAATACGGGGCGCCGCTCGGTAGTGCATGTCGCGCAAAAGCGCGACGCGCTTTAAGCGGCCTGTGCTCCACCTTCCCCTGAACTGCCTCAAGAAAAGTTGGCTGCCACTAGGCCATAGCTGTCGTCGTCTTTTTCAGGATGCCTCACGTGCCTGCTTTCCCGTTCTCCGAAGCGAACCCGATTCAATATCCCGGTCCCCCGCCGAAAAGTTCGGATGTGGTGATTATCGGCGGCGGTGTCATCGGCGTGACGACGGCGCTTTTTCTTGGGCGGCGCAATTTCCCGGTGACGCTGGTTGAAAAGGGGCGGATAGCGGCCGAGCAATCCTCTCGAAACTGGGGATGGATCAGAAAGCAGGGGCGCGATGCGGATGAGCTGCCGATCGTGATCGAGGCATCGCGTCACTGGCGGCAACTGGCTGAGGAATGCGGCGAAGACATCGGCCTGAAGCAGACAGGTGTGACCTATCTGGCAAGCTCGGACGACAAAATGGCCGGCTTCGAAGAATTCATGAAGATCGCCGCCGCCCATAAGATCGATACTCGCCTTCTGAACGCCCAGGAAACCGCTGGTCTCATCGAAGGCATGTCAGGCAGTTTCAAGGGCGCGATGACGACACCTTCCGACATGCGGGCGGAGCCTTGGGTGGCCGTGCCCGCGCTCGCTCGGCTTGCGGCCCGCGAAGGCGTCAAGATCGTGGAGAATTGCGCGGCGCGAACCTTGGAAATCTCGGCCGGCAGGGTCAGCGGCGTGTGGACCGAGGCGGGTCACATTGAGACCTCCAGCGTTCTGCTCGCCGGCGGTGCGTGGTCTTCCCTGTTCCTGAGAAGACATGGCGTTTCCATTCCCCAGCTCAGTGTCAGGTCGACCGCCGCGGCAACGGAGCCGATGCCTGAAATCCATGCAGGTGCCGCGGCAGGAGAGCATATCGCCTTCAGACGCAGACAGGATGGCGGATACACGCTGGCCCCGGGAGGCAGCCATTTGCTTTACCTGGGGCCCGACGCATTCCGGCACGCAACGAAATACCTTCCCGCCCTCATGGCCAATCCTTTCGGCTCACGCTATTCGCCGGCCGCGCCGGCGGATTACCCGGACGGCTGGTCGACGCGGCGTCACTGGGCGCCGGATTCCCAAAGTCCTTTCGAAAGAATGCGGGTGCTCAATCCGGCTCCCGAACGTTCCGGTCTGCGTGCGATCGAACGCAATTTCAGGCGCCTGTTCCCGCAGCTCGGGGCGGTCCGCCTGAAGGCGAGCTGGGCAGGCATGATTGACGCGATGCCAGACGTCGTCCCCATAGTGGATCGGGTGCAGGCGATCGCCGGCCTTATCGTCGCGACGGGCATGAGCGGTCACGGCTTCGGCATCGGGCCGGGAATCGGTCGGGTCGTCTCCGACATGATCCAGGGAAATGAGATCGGGCACGATCTGACCCGCTTTCGCCTGTCGCGCTTTTATGACGGCAGCGCCATTCGGCCAGGCCCGGCCCTTTGAGCGTTCTGCAGCCAAGCGGGATCGCTTGACGCCTCAGAAATGCGGGCAAACAAAGAGATAGAGCACGGCGCTGAAGCTCCGCTCGTTGCTGATGGCGCCGAATATCGTGCTGGCTCTCGAAGTCCTTGCGCCGGAACCATTCCGCCATTGCCTCGTTCCGCCCAAGGGCCGAAAACGGGAGAGACAGATGGCTGTGAGATGTCGCGTTTCGATTGATGACGCCAGGGATGTGGACGAGCTCGCGTTCCAGGAACTGCCGCGGGTGGGTGAAAGCGTATCCATGCCCGTCGAAGGATCAAATATGGACCTTCGCGTTCTGCGTGTCGTGCATATGCCCGGCAGCGAGCAAGGCGCAACGACGAAGCTGGAACTGACCAGCAAGATCCTTTGAGCAGCATCCCGTCTTTCTGGCTTACTCGCCCAATATGACGCCGGAGGCGACGATCTGGGCGGTTCGCGCGGTGAGCTTCTCGCGCTTTACGAGCGTAGGCTTTTCATAGGGCTTTTTCATCGCGCCGTTCCGGAACCGGGCTGCCTTGTGGTTGGTCAAGACAGTGAACGCGCTCGCATCGCTTGCGTTCCGGGCGGTGAGATCTCGCAGGCTTCAGCCGAAGCCAGTCTTCAAGCCCTCGCCAGCAGCGCCTCGACTTCCCGGAGCGTCGGCATGGAGGGCGCTGTCCCCGGGCGCGTCACCGAAATACCAGCGACGGCGCAGGCAAAGCGCACCGCCTCAAGCGGCTCGATCCCTTTCGCAAGTGCTGCCGCCAGGCCGCCATTGAAGGCGTCGCCCGCTCCGGTGGTCTCGACCACCGGGCCGGCATTGACGGCGCCGACATGGTCGGAACGGTCCTTGGTGTGCAGCAGCGCGCCCTTCTCGCCAAGCGTCACGATAACGGTGCCGACCCCTTTCGCCAGCAGATTGTCGGCGGCGCGGCGCGCATCGTCGATCGACGAGACTGTGATGCCGGTCAGTCCTTCGGCCTCGGACTCGTTGGGCGTGACGTAGTCGCAGAGCGTGTAGATGCGCTCCGGCAGGCTGGCTGCCGGCGCTGGATTGAGGATCGTCGTCACCCCTGCCCCGCGCGCGACCTCAAGTGCCTTCAATGCTGCGTCGATCGGCTGCTCGAGTTGGGTAACGAAGACACCGGCCGAGCGGATCAGGCTGGCATGCGCCTCTATATCGGTGGGCGAGATCAGCATAGCCGCACCCGGACTGACGATGATGGCGTTGTTGCCGCTGCCCTCTTCCACAAAAATGTAGGCCGCGCCCGTGTAGCTGTCCGGCGTTTCGATCGCGGCGCTTTTCACGCCCGCTGCTTTCCAGGTCTGCCTGGCCATGTCGGCGAAAGCATCGACGCCGAGCCTCGTCAGGAAAGTGATGTCGGCACCGAGCTTGCCGGCGGCCACGGCCTGGTTCGAGCCCTTGCCGCCCGGCCCGAGCTTGAACGAGTTGCCGAGGATCGTCTCGCCCATGCGCGGCTGGCGGTCGGCGCGATAGGCGGTGTCGGCGACGAAGACACCCAGGATAACGACGGGCTTGCCGGCGGCCATATCCCTACTCCGCGTCCGGCGGAATGACGCCCTTGCGGAAGGCGAAGCAGCCATAGAAGCGGCGTTCGCCTGTCTGGATGACGCAGTAGGCCTTCTTGGCGCGCTCGTAGAAGGCGTAGCGTTCGATCGAGATCATCGGCCAAGCCTTGCCCTCGGCCGCATCGATCTCCTTCTGCACCTCCTTCTGCACCGGCGGGATCTCGTTCGGCTTGCCGACGATCTCCATTCGGGCGGCCGCGTCGTTGACGAAGCTGTCCAGCGGATAAAGCGACAGAACCGCCTTCGCCACCTCGGCCGCCGGCGCATCGATGCGCAGCAGCTTGCCGAGCACGGTCTGCTTGGCAACGGAGTCGGATGGGAAATTGGTGTCGGCGATGATCAGGTCGTCGCCGTGGCCCATCGCCCGCAGCGCCTGGAGCACGTCGGCATTGAGCAGCGGATTGATCCCTTTGAGCATGGTTTCCTCTTGGAAGTCTGTTTGCGGTCTGGAGCAATTCCAGGAAAAGTGTGAGCGGTTTTCCGTCCGGAATTGCGTAAGGCTCTAGAGACGCTTGCCGGTCCCTGCGTCGAAGAGATGGACGTGATCGAGCCGCGGCCTGAGCTTCAACGTATCTCCCGGCTTGAAGTCGTGACGCTCACGAAACAGCGCCACCATCTCGCCCTCGCCGAAGCGCACGAACACCAGCGTCTCCGAGCCTGTCGGCTCGACCACCGAAATCGTGGACGCGACGCCGTCGGGATGGATTTCCAGGTGCTCCGGCCGCACACCGTAGACGACGGCCTGTCCGTCCTCGGTCGAAATGCCGGCAGGCATCGGAAAGGCCGAGCCTGCAATGTCGACCACGGGCTTCTCACCCTTTTTCAGGGTGCCCTTGAGCAGGTTCATCGCCGGCGAGCCGATGAAGCCGGCGACGAACAGATTGGCAGGCCGGTCGAACAGTTCCAGCGGCGCGCCGACCTGCTCGATGCGGCCATCGCGCATCACCACGATCTTGTCGGCCATGGTCATGGCCTCGATCTGGTCGTGCGTGACGTAGATGGTGGTGGTCTTCAGCCGCTGGTGCAGTTCCTTGATCTCGGTGCGCATCTGCACGCGCAGCTTGGCGTCGAGGTTCGAGAGCGGCTCGTCAAACAGGAACACCTGCGGATTGCGCACGATGGCGCGGCCCATGGCGACACGCTGGCGCTGGCCGCCGGAAAGCTGGCGTGGATAGCGCTTCAGATAGGGGGCAAGGTCGAGGATGTCGGCCGCCCGCTTCACCCGCTCGGCGACCACGACCGGATCGGTGCCGCGCAGCTTCAGCGCGAATGCCATATTCTGCTCCACCGTCTTATGCGGATAGAGAGCGTAATTCTGGAACACCATCGCGATGTCCCGCTTTGCCGGCGGCAGGTTATTGACGACGCGGTCGCCTATCGAAATCGTTCCGCCCGAGACCGTTTCCAGACCCGCCACCATCCTCAAGAGCGTGGATTTGCCGCATCCCGAAGGGCCGACCAGCACAACGAATTGGCCGTCGGCAATGTCGACGCTGACCTCATGCAGAACCTTGACGGTTCCGAATGCCTTGGCCACATTGGTGATAGCGACTTGAGCCATCGTCTCCCCTATCTTTTTCGGTGAAGCTAGCCATTGCCAACGGCAAGGGCAAGTCGGTATCTTATAGATAAAAAGCCATTCTTGTTGACAAGGTAATCGATTACGCGAATAGTTGCGAGTGCCAATCCGACAGCCGGTCCCTGTCCCGGAAAATCGGAGTTCCAGGCGACGCAGGGTGGGGTCCCACGTCCCCCTATGGTATAGGAGAACCACAGACGTTTCGGCGTACGAGATTGGCAATTCAATTCGCGACTGAAGTTCTGGGAGGAACCTTGAGATGAGAGTCGATCTTTACGAAAAACTAGTGCGCGCCGGGGCGACCCGCCGCGATTTGTTGAAGGGCGCCGCCAGCATGGCCGCGCTCGCCGCGGCGTCCGGCGCCGGGCTCGGCGCGCTGACGAGGCCGGCTGCTGCGGCCGACGATCTGCGCGCGAAACTTCTGCAGATACCGGGCGTCGGCAAGGGCCAGCCGACGGATGCCGACTTCCAGAAAGTCGGCGAACTTTGCCTGGAAGCGACCAAGGCCAACGTCAAGGAAGGTGAATTCGCCGGCGTCGAACTCACCTTCATGGGCCTCAACAACCAGAACCTGCATAACGTGCTGTTCCGCGGTTTCCTGAAGCCGTGGGAAGCTTACACCGGCGCCAAGATCAATTGGATCGATCTGGCACAGGCCGACTACAATCCACGCCTGCAACAAGCCATCGCAACCAATACGATCGATTTCGATATCCTGGAGATGGGCGCGCCCTTCGAAGGCGATGTCTGCGGCAAGGGCCTCACTTCCGAAATGCCGGACTGGGTCAAGAAGCAGATCGACATGGATGACCTGGTGGCGTACCTCAAGCCGCCTGTCGGCACCTGGAACGGCAAGCAGTATCGCGTGACCGTCGACGGCGATACTCATAATTTCAACTACCGCACCGACGTGTTCTCCGACGCCGATCTGGCGGCAGCCTGGAAAGCCGACTCCGGCGACAAGGCAGGCCTGGCGGAATGGGGCGTGCCGAAGACCTGGCAGCAGGTGCAGGCCGTGACCAAGTTCCTCAAGGGCAAGCAGGTGAAAGGCCAGGACGTCTATGGCTACCTCGACGCGCCCAAGCCCTGGGGCGGCTTCGGCTTCTACTTCCTCGGCAGCCGCGCCAGCGCCTATGCCAAGCACCCCGACGACAAGGCATGGCTGTTCGATCCGGACACAATGAAGCCGCGGGTGAATAACCCGGCCTGGGTGCGGGCGATTCAGGATGTGATCGACGCGCTGCCTTCCGAGCCGCAGGATCAAATCAATGCCGACCCGAACCAGACTGCGTTCAGCCAGTTCCTTGGCGGCACAGGTTCGATGGTAGCTTGGTGGGGAGACGTCGGCTCGAACGTCAAGACCAACGACTCCTCGGTCGTTGGCGACGTGACCGGCTTCTCGATCCTGCCGGGATCGGACGACGTCTATAATTCGAAGACCGGTAAGTGGGACAAGCTCGCCAGCGGACCGAATTATGCGCCGAACTGCGCCTATCTGGGCTGGGGTGTATATGTCATGGCCCGCGTCGACAGCGACGAGAAGAAGAAGAAGGCGGCATGGTCGGCGGCGGCCCATCTCGGCGGCAAGGATTTGTCGCTGTGGTGCGCGGCCTATCCATCGGGCTTCCAGCCCTACCGCAACTCCCATTTCAACATTCCGGAATGGGTGGCGGCCGGCTATGACGAGGCCTTCATCAGCTCGTATCTGAAGTCGGAAGGCGACTCTTATAACCATCCGAACGCGGCGATCGAGCCGCGCATCCCCGGCATCTTCCAGTATTACAGCGCCGCCGAGGACATCCTGGCCAACACCTTCGCCGGCAAGATGAAGGCGCAGGAAGGGGCCGACGCGATCGCTGCCGCCTGGGAGAAACTGACCGACCAGATCGGCCGCGAGAACCAGATCAAGCTCTACAAAGCCTCCCTCGGCATGTAGGCTGTCTCAGGAGAAGTCGCGGCCCGGCGACAGCTCGTCGCCGGGCCGTATGTTGACCGGCTCTGGCCGGTGGTTGAGCAAGAGGCGACAGGCGTGGCTGACCAGACTTCGACCGCCAATGCGTGGCCGGCAAATTCCACAGCGGCCGATCTGATCCCGCCCGGCCGCAAGCGCCTCGGCTGGGCTCTGCTGACTGCCGCGACGCTCGTGCTGCTGGCGGCGATCGTGATGCAGATCCTCTACAAGACCGAAGTCGACACGGTCGGCTTCTATACTTGGCGCCCCGTGGTCTACGCCTATGTGCTGTGGGGCGTAGCACTTGGCGCCTGGCAGGTGCTGACACGCGGCGAGGACGGCCAGCGCGCGCTGTTCCTGCTGCCGGCGCTGCTCTTCACCATTGCCATGGTGATCTTCCCGACGCTGTTCGGCTTCTATATCGCGCTGACCGACTGGAACCTCAGCTCCTTTTCCGGCCGCAGGTTCAACGGGCTCGACAATTTCTGGCAGATGCTGGGCGACCCCTACTACCGCAATGCGCTGTTCAACATGGTGCTCTATGTGCTGGCGGTTCTGGTCGAATATGTCATCGCCTTCGGATTGGCGCTGCTGCTCAACGCGCAGATCCGCGCCAGGAAATTCTTCCGCGTGGTCTTCCTGCTGCCGCTGATGCTGTCGCCGGTCGCGGTTTCCTGGATGATCGGCAAGTCGCTGATGGAATACCGCTTCGGACCGGCGGCGACGCTGGCGCGGCATCTCGGCTGGGACAATCCCGCTTTCTTCTCTGACCCGGTCATCGCGCGCATCTCGATCATGGTGCTCGACGCCTGGACCTTCATCCCGTTCATGATGATCATGCTGCTCGCCGGCCTGCAGGCCATGTCGCGCGAGGTGATCGAGGCGGCTCGCGTCGATGGCGCAAATACCTGGCAGACCTTCTGGCAGGTAACCTTCCCGCTGATGCTTCCGGTGTCGGTGACCGCGGTGATCCTGCGCATCATCTTCAAGCTCAAGCTTGCCGACATCATCATCACGGTGACGTCCGGCGGCCCCGGCGGCGCCACCGATTCCGTTTCGAGCTTCATCTACCGCGAGTATCGCGACCGCTCGAATGTCGGCTACGGCACCATGCTGGCCATGGCCTATCTCGTCATCATCATCGTGTTCGTCACCTGGCTGCTGAAGCTCGCCAGCCGCTTCGTGCGCAACGTCAACTGAGCGGCATCATGAGCGTCCAGACCACCGACTACACCGTTTCCGAGATCCGCTCACCGGCGGGCTTCATCACCAGCCGCGTCTTCATCTATGGCGCGCTGGTGTTCTGGTCCTTCGTCTGCCTGTTCCCGATCTACTGGACCATCACCACCTCCTTCAAATCCGCGGTCGACGTCACGCAAGGGCACCTCATCCCCTTTGTCGACTTCCAGCCCGACTGGAAAGGCTGGCGCTCGCTCGGCCTGTCGCCGGATTCGATCTTCCAGACCTCGACCGTGCGCGACGAATTCCTCAAGCGCTTCATGAATTCGGTCATCACCTCGGTCGGCGCATCGAGCCTCGCCATTGTCATCGGCAGCCTCGCCGCCTACGGCCTCACCCGCTACCGCTATCACTTCGCCTGGTTCAAGAACGAGGACATATCCTTCTTCTTCCTGTCGCAGCTGATCCTGCCGCCGGTCGTGCTGGCGCTGCCTTTCCTGGTGCTCTACCGGGAAGTGGCGCTGCTCGACACACGCATCGGGCTCGTGCTCCTCTACACGCTGATGGTGCTGCCGATCGTCATCTGGATCATGCGCGACCAGTTCAACTCCATTCCCGTCGAGCTTGAGGAGGCGGCGCTGGTCGACGGCTTGTCGATCTGGGGCGCCTTCTTCCGCATCGTCATGCCGATCGCGCTTCCCGGTATGGTCGCCGCTTTCATCCTGGCTATGGTGCTCTGCTGGAACGAGTATTTCTTCGCTGCCCTTCTCACCTCGACCGATGCCAAGACCATCCCCGTCATGGTGGCGAGCCAGACCGGCTCGCAAGGCATCAACTGGTGGTCGATGGCAGCCCTTGCCACGGCGGCGATTGCGCCGCTGGCAATCATCGGCATCGCGCTCGAGCGTTATCTCATCATGGGCATGACGGCGGGCTCGGTGAAATAGCGAGGACTCGACCGACACCTCACGCATGTCGCCCAAAGCGGGCCGGTTGGTCCGCCGCTATATAGCTTCGGCTGGCGCAAAGAAGCAGTTCTCGTGCTCCTCGGTCGGATGCAAGCAGATGTGAAAGTTGTCATCACCGGACGGAATGACACTGTCGTAAGGAACGAGATAGCGGTTCTGGTGAGTGACCTTCCGATGATCTCCCGGCCGCAGGATGATCACGAAGCCATCCGGGCTTGGCGTGACAGTGGTGCTGGGGATACTGCTGCATTCGCCTGTCATTGAATCGCCGTGACAGCAGGCCGGCGGATAAGTCCAGCCACTGCCGGCGCTGTGCGCAAACGCAGAGACATCCTGGAGCGCTGCAGCCGTGGCGACTACGCCTGCAAACCTCGCTCCGCGTCGTATCCCGGCCGCGTTCACTGAAAGCCCCTGAGGCTCCGAGCACAATTGGCGCTACAATATACCTTATTCTGGCTTGCTAATATATTGGTTAGAGGACTTCCTGATATCCTCCTTCAAAAAGAACCCGACTAAAGCATGTCTCCCGAAAGTGGGAACCGGTTTCGGGACAAAGACATGCGAAAATCAAAAACCTAAAGCGCATGGAGCGAATCTGAAAGATCGCGACGCGCTTTAGGCAGAAAGCGTCGTCCGCAAATGCTCCAGGATCATGGCGACGCCCTTTTGCCCGAGCTCGGCCGACGCCTCCGGCGCGCTCTTCGTGTACCAGCCGGTATTGTCCGCGAAATGGGCTGCATCCACCGCTTCGGGGCATAGCGCCAGCATCAGCGACGTCTCGCCGATGCCGGCATGGTCGAACGGGTATTTGCCGCTCATGGCGGCCGGCATCAGCGGATGCACCTGCACCCAGTTGAAGACGTTCTCGCCCTGGGCATGGCCGGCATAGTAGTCGGCCATCTTGTCGGAGCCCCACCAGCCCTCGCCGCGCTCCATTTCCAGGAAGCGGAAGATCGCCTGACGGCCGGCGGTCTTAAACGCGAGATCGGTCGGCATGCCGGCAACGAAATTCTCGGTCTGGTGATGGATGATGGCGTGGATGTTGCGGAAACCGATGCGCAGCAGGCCGTAGAAAAGCTCCTCGGCGAAGGGCGCCAGCACCGGACCGCCGACCTGCACCGAACCGCTGCCTTCCGGTGGCGCCACGGCATAGCTCGCCGCGCCATAGTAGAACGGCGGCAGGATGACGATGTCCCTCTCCTTCTCGAACAATTCCAGGGTTTTGATCACCACCAGAGTGTCCATGCCGACCGCCATGTGCTCGCCGTGATATTCGAGCACGCCGAGCGGCAGCGCGACCAGCCAGTTCCCCTCGATCGCCTTGCGTATCTGGTGCGGCAGCATCAGCTCGTAGCGCATGTCCCTACTCCATGTTGGTGTGCCGGGCGCGCATTGCCTCCGCCGTCGCGCCGGTCAGCGCCTTGAGCTTCAGCACCATCACCTCGAACAGCAGGAACAGCGCCCCTTCGAACAGCGAGCCCATCGGCAGCACCGAAGTTTTTGCCGCGCCCTGGTCGCTGGCCATGGTCTGGGCCGGAACGAGCAGCGTGAAGTCGGCGAGCTTCGCCGCGCTGCCGGCCGGTTCGGCCGTCAGCAGCAGCACCTTGGCGCCGGCCGCGCGGGCCACCCGCATCAAGGCGAGAACGGTGGTGGTCTCGCCCGGCCCGGAACTCGCAAGCAAGACATCGCCCTGCGCGAGCGGCGGCGTGGTCATGTCCCCGACCACCGCGACAGGCAGGCCGAGATGGTGGAGCCGCATGGCGAAGCCTTTGACCTGCAGCGCTTCGCGGCCGCAGCCATAGACGACGATCTTGCCGGCGCCGGCAAGCATTTCGCAGGCGGCGTCCACCCGGCCGTCATCGACGCGCCTCACCACGGCGCCAAGCTCGTCCAGCGCGATCTCGAATATCTCCGACCCGGCTTGCGTCATGTCAATTCGTCCTGTCTGCCGAAGGTTGGAAACACTTGATTTTGTTCATGCTATCACCGCGAAAATTTGCGTCCAAGGAGCCTCGGCGCTTTTGCTGTACCGCCAGCGTGATAGTGTCATGTCAGACAAATCAATCCGGGACATCGTGAGCTATGAAGACACGGCATTTCGACCGCATCGGCAATGGCGGCATCACCTTCACCGAGCTCGGCTTCGGCACCGCGCCGCTCGGCAACCTCTACCGCGCCGTCTCCGATGAGGACGCCCATGCCACGCTGGAGGTGGCATGGGAGACCGGCTGCCGCTACTTCGACACCGCGCCTCTCTATGGCCTCGGCCTGTCGGAAACCCGGCTCAACCCCTTCCTGCGCGGCAAGAAGCGGGATGACTACGTGCTGTCGAGCAAGGTCGGTCGCATCATGCGCGTCTGCCCGCCCGACCAGCGCACCGGCATCGGCAAGTTCTTCGACACACCCTCGCGCAGGGAAGTCTACGACTACAGCTATGACGGCGTGATGCGATCCTTCGAGGCCTCGCTGGAGCGTCTCGGCGTCGATCGTATCGACATCCTCTACGTGCACGATGTCGACATCTTCACCCATGGCAGCAAGGAGGCGTCGGACCTGCGCATCGAGGAATTCATGTCCTCTGGCTATTACGGGCTGCTTTCGCTGCGCGACCAGGGCGTGATCAAGGCCTTCGGCGGCGGCATCAACGAGTGGCAGGTCTGCCAGACGCTCGCAGAGCGTGGCGATTTCGACCTCTTCCTGCTTGCTGGCCGCTATACGCTGCTCGAGCAGGAAGCGCTGGGCTCGTTCCTGCCGCTCTGCGAAAAGCGCGGCATCGGCATCGTTCTCGGCGGCCCTTACAATTCCGGCATCCTGGCGACGGGGCCGAAGCCTGGCGCTTTCTATAACTACACCGAGGCGCCAAAGGACGTGCTGGACCGCGTGGCGCGCATCGAGGCGGTCTGCAAGCGCCATGGCGTGCGGCTGATCGAGGCCGCATTGCAGTTCCCGCTGCAGCATCCATCCGTGATGTCGGTGATCCCCGGCGGCCAGCGGCCGGCCGAGGTCGAAAGCAATCGCGCGCTGCTTGACGTCAAGATCCCGGCGGCCCTGTGGGCGGATCTCAAGCAGGAAGGCCTGATGCGCGCCGACGCGCCGACCGCCTGACTGCAGATATCCTGCCGCCGCAGGGCAAAAGAAAAGCCGGGCAAGCCCGGCTTTTCTGGCTTTTCTGATAAAGAAAAAAGGTCTTAGTTGACCGCGTCCTTGAGGCCCTTGCCGGCCGAGAACTTCGGCACGGTGCGCGCCGGAATCTTCACTTCCGCGCCGGTCTGCGGATTGCGGCCGGTCGAAGCAGCGCGTTTTGACACGGTGAAATTTCCGAAGCCGACAAGCCGGACATCGCCGCCCTTCTTCAGTTCGCCAGTGATCACGGAGAACACCGCATCGACGGCGGACTGCGCATCAGCCTTCGAAATGCTTGCGGAGTCGGCGACAGCGGACACCAGTTCGTTCTTGTTCATCAAAATTCCCTTCCATGAGAAAACCGGAACTACGACTCATCCGGCAGGAAACGGACTTTAGAAAGAAGCGTTGAGGAACCCAAGCCGAAAACCGCAGAATTCCGGGCTTTTCTGCACTTTTTCGGAGATTTTTCACATGAAAAAGCCGGGCTGGAAGCCCGGCTCTCTCTTTGTGCGCTGCAACGTTAGAACATTCTAATGAGCAAGCGATTTCCCGGCATCGTCGCCGGCATCCACGCCGGTTGGTGGAACCACCGGCTCGACCCACTCGATCGGCTCCGGCATCCTGACCAGCGCGTGCCTCAGCACCTCGCCGACCCGCGACACCGGAACGATCTCCATGCCGTTCTTCACATTGTCCGGAATCTCCGCCAGATCCTTGACGTTTTCTTCCGGGATCAGCACCTTCTTGATGCCGCCGCGCAGTGCGGCAAGCAGCTTCTCCTTCAGACCGCCGATCGGCAAGATGCGGCCGCGCAGCGTTATCTCGCCGGTCATCGCCACATCAGCCCGGACCGGAATGCCCGTCAGGACCGAGACGATGGCCGTGGCCATGGCAGCACCTGCAGACGGACCATCCTTCGGCGTGGCGCCTTCCGGCAAGTGCACGTGGATGTCGCGCTTGTCGAACAGCGGCGGCTCGACGCCGAAATCGATAGCGCGCGAGCGGACGTAAGAAGCCGCCGCCGAGATCGATTCCTTCATCACGTCGCGCAGGTTGCCGGTCACCGTCATGCGACCCTTGCCGGGCATCATGACACCTTCGACCGTCAGCAGCTCGCCGCCGACTTCCGTCCAGGCGAGACCGGTGACCACGCCGACCTGATCGTCAGCCTCGACCTGACCGAAGCGGAAGCGCGGAACGCCGAGATAGTCGGCAAGGTTGTCCGCGGTGATCTTCACCGTCTTCTTCTTCGTCTTCAGGATCTCGGTCACCGCCTTGCGCCCGAGCTTCATCAGCTCGCGCTCCAGGCTGCGCACGCCGGCTTCCCTTGTGTAGGTCTGGATGATGCCGCGGATCGCGTCCTCGCCGACCGAGAACTCGTTCGGCTGCAGGGCGTGGTCGCGGATCACCTTGGGCATCAGGTGCCGCTTGGCGATCTCGATCTTCTCGTCCTCGGTATAGCCGGCGATACGGATGATCTCCATGCGGTCCATCAGGGGCGCAGGGATGTTCAGCGTGTTCGCCGTCGTCACGAACATCACGCTCGACAGGTCGTATTCCACCTCGAGGTAATGGTCCATGAACGTCGAGTTCTGCTCCGGATCGAGCACCTCGAGCAGGGCCGACGACGGGTCGCCGCGGAAGTCCTGGCCCATCTTGTCGATCTCGTCGAGCAGGAAGAGCGGATTGGACTTCTTGGCCTTCTTCATCGACTGGATGACCTTGCCGGGCATCGAGCCGATATAGGTCCGCCTGTGGCCGCGGATCTCGGCCTCGTCGCGCACGCCGCCGAGCGCCATGCGGATGAACTCGCGGCCGGTCGCCTTGGCGATCGACTTGCCGAGCGAGGTCTTGCCGACGCCGGGCGGGCCGACGAGGCACAGGATCGGCCCCTTCAGCTTCTTCTGGCGGCTCTGCACGGCGAGATACTCGACGATGCGCTCCTTGACCTTGTCGAGGCCGAAATGGTCGGCGTCGAGCACGTTCTGCGCGAAGGCGAGATCCTGCTTGACCTTGGAGTTCTTGCCCCACGGGATCGACAGCAGCCAGTCGAGATAGTTGCGCACGACGGTGGATTCAGCCGACATCGGCGACATCGACCGCAGCTTCTTCAACTCGGCTTCCGCCTTCTCGCGGGCCTCCTTGGAGAGCTTGGTCTTCTTGATGCGCGCCTCGATCTCGGCGGCCTCGTCGCGGCCGTCCTCGCCCTCGCCGAGCTCCTTCTGGATCGCCTTCATCTGCTCGTTGAGGTAGTACTCGCGCTGCGTCTTCTCCATCTGGCGCTTGACTCTGCTGCGGATGCGCTTCTCCACCTGCAGCACGGAGATCTCGGCTTCCATGAAGCCCATCGCCTTCTCGAGACGCTCCTTGATGGAGAGCGTGGCGAGCATTTCCTGCTTCTCGGGGATCTTGATGGCAAGATGCGAGGCAACAGTGTCGGCGAGCTTCGAGTAATCGTCGATCTGGCTGGCCGCGCCAACAACTTCGGGCGAGATCTTCTTGTTCAGCTTGACGTAGTTTTCGAAGTCGGTGACGACCGAGCGGGCAAGCGCTTCGATCTCGACCTCCTCCTCCTCCGGCTCGACCAGCGCGGTGGCGCGGGCTTCGTGGAAGTCGGCACGGTCGGTGAACGAGACGATCTTGGCGCGCGAGGCGCCCTCGACCAGCACCTTCACGGTGCCATCGGGAAGCTTCAGGAGCTGCAGCACATTGGCGAGCGTGCCGATGTCGAAAATGGCATCGGGCTCAGGATCGTCGTCGGCTGCATTCATCTGGGTGGCAAGCAGGATCTGCTTTTCCTGACCCATCACTTCTTCCAGCGCCTTGATCGACTTTTCGCGCCCGACAAAGAGCGGGACGATCATGTGCGGGAACACGACGATATCGCGCAGTGGGAGGACTGCGAAAACGCCGTCGCCGGAAGCCTTGGATATCTTGGCCATTGTCCAACCTTTCATGTCGCGGCCGCTAATTTTAGCCAACCGCGAATCTCATATTAACGACCGAGTGTCGTTCCGCCTACCACCGTTTGTGACGGGAGTTTTACAGCACAGAATTCGGCGCTTCGGCCTTCCGCTGTTAGGTGGATGCGGGCGGGGCAAAGATCAAGGGTTAACATGGTCCGCTCATCCACTCCGTCACCTGCCGATACCCCTTCACAGCAAAACGGCGCCACGCGGGCGCCGTTCCATGAAAAAATGTCGAGTCAGCTGCCATGTCAGGCGCTGACATTGCCCTTCTTTTCCTTCTGCTCGGAATAGATGTAGAGCGGCCTGGCATTACCCGAGACCACCTCTTCCGAGATCACCACCTCGCGCACGCCTTCCAGCGCCGGCAGCTCGAACATGGTGTCTAGCAGGATCGCTTCCATGATCGAGCGCAGGCCGCGCGCGCCGGTCTTGCGCTCGATGGCGCGCTTGGCGATCGCCGAAAGCGCGTTCTCGTGGAAGGTGAGATCCACATTCTCCATCTCGAACAGCCGCTGATACTGCTTGACCAGCGCGTTCTTCGGCTCGGTCAGGATCTGGATCAGCGCCGGCTCGTCGAGGTCCTCGAGCGTCGCCAGCACAGGCAGACGGCCGACGAATTCGGGGATCAGGCCGAATTTCAGCAAATCCTCGGGCTCGACCTGGCGGAACAGGTCGCCGGTGCGGCGATCCTCGGGCGAGGCCACCGTGGCGCCGAAACCGATCGAGGTCTTACGGCCGCGATCCGAGATGATCTTGTCGAGGCCGGCAAAGGCGCCGCCGCAGATGAACAGGATGTTGGCGGTGTCGACCTGCAGGAACTCCTGCTGCGGATGCTTGCGGCCGCCCTGCGGCGGCACGGAAGCGACCGTGCCTTCCATGATCTTCAGAAGCGCCTGCTGCACGCCCTCGCCCGACACGTCGCGGGTGATCGAGGGGTTGTCGGACTTGCGCGAGATCTTGTCGATCTCGTCGATATAGACGATGCCGCGCTGGGCGCGCTCGACATTGTAGTCGGCCGACTGCAACAGCTTCAGGATGATGTTCTCGACGTCCTCGCCGACATAGCCGGCTTCGGTGAGCGTCGTGGCGTCGGCCATGGTGAAGGGCACATCGATGATGCGGGCGAGCGTCTGCGCTAGCAGCGTCTTGCCGCAGCCGGTCGGACCGATCAGCAGGATGTTCGACTTCGCCAGCTCGACGTCGTTGTTCTTGCCCGCATGCGCAAGACGCTTGTAGTGGTTATGGACGGCTACCGACAGCACCCGCTTGGCGTAGGGCTGGCCGATGACATAGTCGTCGAGGACCTTGAGGATCTCCTGCGGGGTCGGCACGCCCTCGCGCGACTTCACCATCGAGGTCTTGTTCTCCTCGCGGATGATGTCCATGCAGAGCTCGACGCATTCGTCGCAGATGAAAACCGTCGGACCGGCAATCAGCTTGCGCACTTCGTGCTGGCTTTTGCCGCAAAACGAGCAATAAAGCGTGTTCTTTGAATCACCGCCGTTGTTGCTGACCTTGCTCATTTTTCTGTCCTTTCACCGCCTGCCTGCCGATCGTCTGGCTGCATGGGCGTCTCACCAATCTATCGCGGGAATCCGCCACCGCCAGTGTTCCGGCTCACACAGCGCATTCCGTACGAAACCCAAATCAGAAAACGCGACAATGATTCGCAGCAACCCCATGCAAAGCTAAGCCGTCGAAAATCAACATAGCCTTAACGTAGGCAATCCCGACCTTTGAGGGAACAGGCAATTGTGGCCGAAATGCCGCAAGCCGCGCCAAAAGCGCGTTATCCCGCCATTCAGCTGCCAATCAGAGCCTACGCGGCGGCGGTTTCGCCCAGCTCGCGCGTCGTGATGACCTTGTCGATCAGACCAAAGTCCTTGGCCTCGTCGGCGGTCATAAAGTGGTCGCGGTCGAGCGTCCGCTCGATCTCGTCATAGCTCTTGCCGGTATGCTTGACATAGACCTCGTTCAAGCGGCGCTTCAGCTTGATGATGTCCTGCGCATGACGTTCGATGTCCGAAGCCTGACCCTGGAAGCCGCCGGACGGCTGATGGACCATGATGCGCGCGTTCGGCGTGGCAAAGCGCATGTCCTTGTGGCCGGCGCACAGCAGCAGCGAGCCCATCGAGGCCGCCTGGCCGATGCAGAGCGTCGACACGGCAGGCTTGATGAACTGCATGGTGTCGTAGATCGCCATTCCCGAGGTTACGACACCGCCCGGCGAGTTGATGTACAGGTTGATTTCCTTCTTGGGGTTCTCCGCCTCGAGGAACAAAAGCTGTGCACAAACCAGCGTCGCCATGCCGTCTTCGACCGGGCCGGTGATGAAGATGATGCGTTCCTTCAAGAGGCGGGAGAAGATGTCGTAGGCGCGCTCGCCGCGATTGGTCTGTTCGACCACCATCGGAACGAGGTTCATGTAGGTTTCGACGGGGTTCTTCATGGACTACCCTTATTGGATGGATTCCGGCGCCATTAAATATGAGAAATTGGGCGGAATCGGTTCTGGATCGTTAGGTCCTAAATAGGATGTCGGCTCACCCTAGCGCAAGGCCGCCCCTCCTAGCCATCTGGTTAAGTCGAATCAAGCGCCTCGGCCCAAAGGAATGCCGGCGGTTGCGCCTGAAAAATATCCGAGATCGGAGAGCGTGACGCCAAGGTAGCAGTTTCTTAACCGCCCTGCTTAACGACAAGCCCTGAAATCCCTGTCCGGCGGCGGACCTTCCGATACACTCCTGCGTTGAACCGGCGTCATTTTTCAACGGGGGGAATGTCATGTTTCGCCAGAGTTCCATTCGCAAGAGCTCCGCATCGCTCGCCACAGCCAGCCTCGCAATGCTTGCCACCGTGTCGCAAACCGCCGCCGGCGGCCGTACGCTCGAATGCTACGAGCCGGTGCGCCGGCCTGCGCTTTACGACACCGTCTACGAAGACGTGATGGTGAGCCCCGGCGGCCAGATCGTCGACTACGACCCGCCGATTTACGGCACGAGCGAAGGCTTGGAGCAGATCGCCCCGCCCCGCGTCGCCTATGAGGTCGTGCCAGCCGTCACGCGCACCGTCTACCACACGGTCAAGGTCGACGATGGCGGCTACGCCTGGGAATGGCGCGTCATCCATGGCCGCAAGGTGCTGTGCAAGGTGTGGCGCAAGGCCCGCTACGCACGGGTTGCCGAAACCGTGATCGTCGAGCCCGAGCGCGTCCGGCGCGTCGTCCTTCCGGCGGAATATGAAGGCGTTGCCCGCGAGGTGCTGGTGCGGCCTGAGCGGCGGCGCATCGCGGAAATCCCGCCCTCATACCGGACGGTAGCGCATCGCGTGGTGGTGCGGGAAGGCTCGACCCGCTGGCGGCGGGTGCATATCCCGCGGCACTGCCCGGACTAGGATCGACCGGAATCGTTTGCATCTGCGGACGGCAAGCCGATCTTTCGGCATTTCGCTGGTCCTACCCTATGGTAGCTTCGACATCGAACCAGCGGACGCGACGAATTGCCAGGAACCCGATGAATGCGGCCTTCAGACATCCCCGTTGTCGGCATGCTGCTTGCTGGCGACCGATCGTACCCGAGCTTCGGCTCTTTCTGCGACGCAATCCGAGAACTGGGCTACGGGGACGGTGAGAACATCCAGATCGAGCCCCGCTTTGCCGACGGTCATCTCGATCGCCTTCCAAGCCTTGCAGCCGAGCTCGTTCAGCGCCGAGCCAAGATCATCGTCGCCATTGGGGCTGTGAGCTACTTGGCTGCTCGCGAAGCGGCGCCCGATTTGCCGATCGTCTTTGCCATCGTGCTCGATCCGGTATCGGCGAAAATCGTCCAAAGCGCCGAGCGGCCCGGTGGCCACACGACAGGATGCACGAACTTCGACCCCGGCCAAATCGGCGAGCAGGTGCGGATGTTGAAGCAGGTGGTGCCAGACCTGAAATGCCTGGCGGTTTTGGGCGACGCGGGGGTTCCAGATATCCTGCCGAAGCTTTCGAAGGCCGCCGCCGAAGCGGAAGGGCTCAACATCTCCGTCCACCTGCTTGGCCGCGAGGAAGACCTGGAGACTGCCTTCGCCGCATTCGCGGCCGCCGAGGCGGGCGGTCTGCTGTGCCTGGAAGTTCCGCGAACCACGACATACGGGGCCAAGATCGTCAAGATGGCGAACGACGCCCGGCTGCCCGCCATCTTCGGCAGGGATCATGCAAGATACGGTCCGCTGATGGCCTACGGCACGAGCCTTGCCTCTGCCGCGCGTCGAATGGCCAGCCAGGTCGACATCATCCTCAAGGGAGCCGACGCCGGCGCGCTTCCAGTCGAATATGTCCGCCGGCCCGAGTTGATCGTGAATTTGAATGCTGCGCGGAAAATGGCAGTCACGTTCCCCGATCGTCTCTTGAGGTTGGCCAGCCAAGTCGTCGGATAACTGCCGGGGTGGGTGCGATATGGCTTAAGCCACCTCCGCTCGCAGCCTTCCTTGACTTAGGAACGTCGCCGCCCGCCCGGCTGGCCGGAGGAGGCTCGACCAACTGGCGGAGGGTACACATCCGGCAGCATTGCCGGACTAGGGAGCAATTCGCTGGGAGTCGCTTAGGCCAGGTCGATGTCGAGGATCGCCATCGAGAAATTGTAGTCGCCGTCGTCCTCGTCCTTGAAGACGATGCCGAGGAACTCGTCGCCGACATAGACCTCGGCCGAGTCCTCCTTGCGTGGACGCGCCTTCACCTGCAGCTTGGGATTCTGGAAGACGCGCTTGAAATAGGCGTCCAGCTTTCTGATCTCGTCGGGCTTCAAAGTCTTCTCCGAATGCGGCTGTTCGTTGGGACGCGCTTCTGACACGCCGACGATGGCGATGTAAAGGCAAGCGGGCAGGATAACACGGGACAGCCGGCACGTGAAACGGCAGCCGGAATCCGGCCGCCACCGATGACGGCCGAATTCAGATGTCGAAGCTGACGACGTGGTCCATCGTCTGCGAGGGCAGGAGCTGGTCCATCTGCCGCGAAGGCTGGTCGCAGCCGGTCTCGCCGACGACACGCGCCGGCACGCCGGCGACCGTCTTGTTGTGCGGCACGGGCGACAGCACGACCGAACCGGCCGCGATCTTCGAACAGTGGCCGATCTCGATATTGCCGAGGATCTTGGCGCCGGCCCCGATCAGCACGCCGCGGCGGATCTTCGGATGACGGTCGCCGCTGGCCTTGCCGGTGCCGCCAAGCGTCACGCCATGCAGGATCGAGACATCGTCCTCGATCACGGCCGTCTGACCGACGACCAGGCCGGTGGCGTGGTCGAGGAAGATGCCCTTGCCGATACGGGCGGCCGGATTGATGTCGGTCTGGAACACCGAGGACGAGCGGCTCTGCAGATAGAGCGCAAAGTCCCTGCGGCCCTGGTTCCAGAGCCAGTGCGCCAGCCGGTGCGTCTGGATGGCATGGAAACCCTTGAAATAGAGCACCGGCATGATGAAGCGGTCGCAGGCCGGGTCGCGATCATAATAGGCCTGGATGTCGACGCGCACCGTCGAGCTCCACTCGGGATCGTCGGCAAGCATCGCCTTGAAGGTTTGCCGGATGAGGTCGGAGCCGATATCCTGATGTGCCAGGCGCTCGGCCAGCCGGTGGATCACCGCTTCCTCCAGGCTCTCCTGGTTGAGGATGGTGGAATAGAGGAAGGCGGCAAGCAGCGGATCGCGGTTCACCGCTTCCATCGCCTCATCGCGGATCGAACGCCAAATCGGGTCGACCGGCTGCACCATGCTGGGGCGGGCTATCATAACGCTGTTCATCGGCGGTCTCCGGCCTGCTCATTCATCCGGCGGCACATATAGGCCAGATCATAGCATGGTTGAACTCAATTTTCCTTAGTGCTTTGTCAAATGGACTTGGTTCACGGAAATTCAAGCCGCGATGGAAAACGAACCCTTGATCGACGATGTGCTCAAAACCGAGCTTTCCGCGCTCTATCAGGCCGGGGACCGGCACTATCACAGCCTCGTTCATATCGAAGCCATGCTGGCGCTGGCCGGAGAATACCGGCGCTTGCTCCATGACCCGGAGGCCGTCAAGGCTGCGATCTGGTTCCACGACGCGATCTATGACAGCCGCGCCAAGGACAACGAGGCGAAAAGCGCTGATCTGGCGAAGAAAAAGCTCGCCGGGCGCGCCAGTCCCGATCGCATCGCCCGCATCGCGGCGATGATCGACGCCACCGCCACGCATCAGTTGCCGCAGTTCGGCAACGAGAAGGCGACAAGCGACGCAGCCCTGTTCCTCGACATGGACCTGGCGATCCTTGGCGCCGAGCCGGGTGCCTTCGATGCCTATGAAAAGGCCGTCCGGCGCGAATATGGCTGGGTCGAGGAGCCGATGTGGCGCGCCGGCCGCGCGGCGATGCTGAAGAGCTTCCTCGCTCGCCCGCATATCTTCCACACGGCCGAGTTCCGGCAGCGTTTCGAACCCCGGGCAAGGCAGAATCTGGAACGATCGCTCGCGGCGTTGGAGGATTGACCAGCCCTAATCGGGAAAGGTTTCCATCCGCTGCTCATAGGCCTTGAAACCCGCCCGGCCATAAACCGACTGCGCCGCCGGATGATCATAGGTATCGGTGTGGAGCCAGAGCCTTTCGGGCTGGTGCGACCATGCCGCGCGCAACGCCGGCTCGAGCAGGAGCGGCCCCAGCCGCCGCCTCTGGAATACAGGAACCAGCCCGAAATGAACGAGTTCGACGGCCGGCTGGCCGACATCGTTGAACTCGCAGAAGCCGGCGGCTTCGCCGTCGACGCGCAGCCACATGGACGTGTGTCGAAGTGCTGGCGAGCAGCGTTTCGAGCTCAGCCTCGGGCATACGCAAGCGCTGGTCCCACTGCACTGGGCCGCCGACGGCGCGATAGAGGCTGACATAGCTCGGCAGATCCGGTAGCTCGCGCATGACGACGGCACCGGGTATGGGTGCCGCAAGCGGCTCGCCGGACGGCGGCTCGGTCATCTCCATATAGGTGACGAGAAGATCGACCATGATCGTTTTGAGCCAAGCCGTGGCGCTTAAAGCGGATTTTCGGCGTAGAACTCGAGCACGCGCTGCTTGAAGCTCTTATCGCCGACGGCAAGCATGTGGTCGCGGCTCTCGATGTGAAAGGCTTTGGCGTTCGGCATCAGCGCGGCCAGTTCGTCGGGCGAGCCGGCGATGTCGTCCCTGGTCCCGACGGCAATCAAGGTCGGCTGGGCAATGCGCGCGACATCGTCCTCGCTCATAGATGCGCGCGAGCCGACGATGCAGACGGCGAGCGCCCGGCGGTCGCTGCGCGTCTGGTCGGCGAAAGCGCGAAACGAGCGGCCGCGCGCATGGCTGATCGTGCCGGGGTCCTCGGCCAGAAGCGCATCGGCGATCGGGTCCCAATCGCCGACGCCGTCGACAAGGCCGATACCGAGGCCGCCGAACACCAGCGTCGCCACCTTGTCCGGATTGGACAACGCCATGAATGCGGATACCCGCGCGCCCATCGAATAGCCCATGACATGGGCGCGTTCGATGCCGAGATGATCGAGCAGCGCGGCTGCGTCCGAGGCCATCTTGGCTGGCGTGTAGTCGGCCTCGTCGTAGCTTTTCGATGAGGAGCCATGGCCGCGATTGTCGAAGGCGATGGCGCGGTACCCGGCGTCGTTCAGCGTCTTGAACCAGCCGGGCGAGACCCAATTGACGTAGTGGCTGGAGGCGAAGCCGTGGATCATCAGCACAGGATCGCCCTCTCCGGGCGCGGGCTGGCGATCGAGATAGGCAAGTTCGAAGTCGTCGTGGGAAAAATATTGCATCGGCGCTGCCGCAGTCAGTTGGAACCGGCGCCCGAGCCCTGGGCGATCGCAGGGTGGCGCAAGAGGTCGCCGTCCTTGAGACCGTCCTTCGCGGCCGTTCCCGCCTTCAGCTCGAGCACGAAGCTCACCGGCTGTCCGGGCGAGATGATCGCCTCCGACTCCGGTTCGCCGCGCTTGATGGCCTTGATCCTGCCGTCCTGGCCGATAAAGACCAGGTCGAGCGGCATCGGCGTGTTCTTCATCCAGAAATTCACCTCGCCGGGCCTCTCGAACACGAAGAGCATGCCGTGATCGTCGGCCATGTCTTTGCGAAACATCAGCCCGGCCTCGCGCTCTTCGGACGTGTCGGCGATCTCGATGGAGAAAGAATGCGTGCCGGAGCCGGTCACCGCGACCAGCGGCGTCGGATCGACCTGCAGCATCATGGCCTGGCCGTCCGCTGAGCTCGGGTTCGAGGTGCCGAAATAGGAAGCCAAAACGATGGCGACGCAAAGCGCGCCTGCAGTCAGCCAGTTGCGATGAGCCATTATGATACCTCGTCCAGATCTCGTCCTAGACCATGATCCACGCGAGTGGAACCGGTTTTCGGACAAGATTGGCCTCGCGGGGAGATAAGGCTTTCCAGACGGTGTCTGGAAAGTCCCAAGATCTGTTGAGAGTCCTTAGTGCGAGACCGGCAAGGTGCCCATATCGGGGTGAATTTCGGCGGCCATAAGGCCTTTGTCGCCGCGCCCGAAGCGGACCAGAACGACCTGACCGGGCCTCAGTTCGGTGATGCCGTAACGGCGCAGCGTCTCCATGTGGACGAAGATGTCCTCGGTGCCCTCGCCCCTGGTCAGGAAGCCGAAGCCCTTGGTGCGGTTGAACCACTTCACCAACGCCCGCTCGAGCCCGCTCTCCGCCGTCACCGTGACATGCGTGCGCTGCTCCTGCTCCGCCGGATGAACCGCCGTCGAGGCATCCATGGAAAGAACGCGGAAAGCCTGCAGGCCGCGATCGCCCTGCTTGACGAGGCAGACGACGCGCGCGCCTTCCAGCGCGGTCTGGAAGCCGTCCCTTCGAAGACAAGTCACATGGAGGAGAATATCACCCGAGACGCCGTCGTCCGGAAGAATGAAGCCGTAGCCCTTTGCCACGTCGAACCATTTGATAGCGCCGGCGATTTCGACAAGCTCGGCGGTCTCGCCGCCACTGTCTCGCGTCAAGGCGTCGTCAAGGCTTCCGTCCCGCCTCATGAAAGAGGCTTTTTCCCCCATAAGAATGCCCCCTTTTCCAACTGCAACCACAACTGATTCTTGCCAAGAGATTAACACCGCGGCTTCCGGGGTGTGCAAGACCTGACGTGCCTTTTTTCACTGTTGAACACCGGAAAGCCGCAATTGTTGTTTGCCGGCGCTGCCGGATACGCAATAGCACGGCCTGAAATCGGCCGCTTCGTCCGTTTTGTCGGACGATTGCCCTTTGGCGGAGCGGCTCCTATGGTGCGCCGCAACGCAACGCATCGAGGAAACCGATATGCGCTATCTCCACACCATGGTCCGCATCGCCGACATCGATCGATCGCTCGATTTCTACTGCAACAAGCTCGGCCTCAAGGAAGTGCGTCGCTACGAGAACGAGCAGGGGCGCTACACGCTGATCTTCCTCGCTGCGTCGGAAGACGAGCAGAGCGGCATCTCCGAGAAGGCGCCGCTGGTCGAGCTGACCTACAATTGGGATCCGGAAGACTATAAGGGCGGCCGCAATTTCGGCCACCTCGCCTATGAGGTCGACGACATCTACGCCACCTGTCAGAAGCTGATGGACAACGGCGTGACCATCAATCGGCCGCCACGCGACGGCAACATGGCCTTCATTCGCTCGCCGGACGGCATCTCGATCGAGCTCTTGCAGAAAGGCCCGGCAAAGGCCAAGGCCGAGCCGTGGGCTTCGATGCAGAACACGGGAAGCTGGTAGGCCGCTCGCTCTAATTTGACCGGCAATCTTATGGCGTTCGGCAGGAGGCTGCCTATCTATCTGGTTATGGCGCCAGCCTGGAGGGGTTGGCGTTTTTCTTGATCCGCCAGGAGAATTTCATGCCGACCAGCCGCGCCGACGTCGCCACCGAACACGCCAGCCGCTATCTGCAGCAGCTTTGCAAGCATTGGGCGCACAAGTTCCCGGTCGAGTTCGATCCGCATCACGGCGCGATCCAGCTTTCGCTCGGCCGCACCGTCATGGATGCCGACGACAAGGCTCTGCATATTGCGGTCGCCGCCGACGACGCTGCCGCGCTCGAGCGGCTGGAAACCGTCGTCGCCGACCACATCAAGCGCTTCGCCTTCCGCGAAGAGTTGACCTTCGACTGGCAGAAGGCCGCCTGAAGGTTCGAATTTCAGCCGCCGGCCTTGCCCGCCATGTCGAGCAGGGCAAGCACGCTGCGCCAGTTGCGCGCCGTGCCCGGCACCTTGAGCGTTCGCGGTATGAGGTTGGCGAACACCGACTTGCCGAGTCCGTCCGGCGCATGGAGGTAAAGCGCGTCTTCCTTGATCTCGAAGCGCTCCGGGCCGGTGCACTTTTCCGCAAGCCGCTTGGTCTCTTCCGCGGTCGGCTCGCACTCCAGCGCATAGGCATGCAGCTTGGTCGGCTCGCCGGCAACCTCCGGATAGGGATTGTCCTTCACCAGCCGCTCGAACCAGCCGGCATCGCGCACCATGATGCGGGAGTTAAAGCCCCACTTCTTCTCGAAGGCCGCTTCAAGCTGCTTCGTCAGCCAGGCTGCATCGCCCTTCTTTGCCCGAAACACCACATTGCCGCTTTGCACATAGGTCGCGACATCGGTGAAGCCTAACTCCTCGAAGAACGACCTCAGTTCCGCCATCTTGACGATGCGGTTGCCGCCGACATTGATGCCGGAAAACAGCGCGACGAAGACCGTCCCTTTTTCGCTCCTTTTTGGCCCGCTCATATGATGAACCCCGCCAGCGTCTCGTTGTCGGTGATGTCCTGATACTGCACGCCCTCGGCGTCGAAATTTGCTTTCAGGAGATCGAAATTGCGCCGGTCCTTGGTCTCGATGCCGATCAGCACCGAGCCGAAATTGCGCGCCGACTTCTTGAGGTATTCGAAGCGCGCGATGTCGTCGTCCGGGCCGAGCATTTCGAGGAAATCGCGCAGCGCGCCCGGCCGCTGCGGGAAGCGGATAACAAAATACTTCTTCAGACCCTCGAAGCGCAGCGCGCGCTCCTTCACGTCCGGCAGGCGCTCGAAATCGAAATTGCCGCCGGAGACGACGGCGACAATGGTCTTGCCCCTGATCTCCTTGCGCGAAAAATCCTTGAGCGCGTCGATGGCCAGCGCGCCGGCCGGCTCCAGCACCACGCCCTCGACATTGAGCATCTCGATCATCGTCGCGCATAGCCGGTTTTCCGGGACGAGGCGTACCGTATCGGCGGTGAATTCTTTGAGATGGCGCAGCGGCTCACGGCCGATCTCGGCCACCGCGGCGCCGTCGACGAAATTGTCGACTTTGGCGAGCTTGACCCGCTTGCCGCTGGCGAGACTTTCGCTGAGGCTCGGCGCGCCCGCCGGCTCGCAGAACACGAAGCGCGTGTCGCGGTGCTGATCGGCGAAATAGTGCGTCACCCCGGCGGCCAGGCCGCCGCCGCCCACCGGCAGCATGACGATGTCGGGAACGCGCCCGCCTGGCACCTGGGCCGCGATCTCATAGGCGACCGTCGCCTGGCCCTCGATGATGTCCTTGTGGTCGAAGGGCGGCACCATATGCGCGCTGGCGGTCTCGGTGAATTCAAAGGCGGCGCGGTAGCAATCGTCGAAGAAGTCACCGACCAGCCTGATCTCGACGAAATCGCCGCCGAACAGCCGCGTCTTGTCGATCTTCTGCTGCGGCGTCGTCACCGGCATGAACACGACGCCCTTCTTGCCAAAGTGGCGGCAGACGAAGGCGAAGCCCTGCGCATGATTGCCGGCCGAGGCGCAGACGAACAACTCGGCATTGTTGCCGGCGGCGAGCGCCTTGCGGAAGAAATTGAAGGCGCCCCTGATCTTGTATGAGCGAACCGGCGTCAGATCCTCGCGCTTTAGAAGAATGCGGGCGCCGGTCTTCTTCGACAGATAGTCGTTCTCCTGCAGCGGCGTTTCCGGAAATATCCCACGGATCGCCTCGGCAGCGGCGACGACGCGGGAAGAAAAACTGTTCATAAGGCAACCGCCCTCGGATTGCATGGCGCGAAACGCTGCCTATCGCACAAATCGACGCCTGCGGCCACCGATGCGGCGGCGCGGCATATCCTGGCTTTCGCGCAACAGTGCCAAGGCCGTCGTCAACCGCTGAGCAAGTTTCCGCTGGACACGACTTACTTCCGCCGCACTTCGCCTGTCCGGGAGGTTTCGCGGAGGTGGATGGCCAATTGCGGCCGGAGTGGATTTGTTCGACGTGCATGTGAAGACGCTTTTGATCATTGCCTTGGCACTGTTGACGGCAGGCTGCGCGGGGCGCCAGACGCAGGAGATCCTCGGCAGCGTCGTCGTGCCGACGACCGCGACCGAGATCGCCGGCAACCATTCGATCTTCATCACCACCACACGCAAGCGCTCCGACGACCCGAACAAGGTCTTCGACGGCGAGCGTTCGGCGACACTGAACTATGCCCGCGTCAACGTCACCGTGCCGCCGGTCCACCAGACCGGCCAGATCGAGCGGCGCTCGCGCGGCAAGTCCAACGACCCGACCAAATATTTCATGGCCTCCGAGGTTGTCGGCTACGACACCCAGCCGAAATTCGCCAGCGCGCTCAACGCCGATATCGACGCCCGCGGCGGCCGCGTCATGGTCTTCGTCCACGGTTACAACACCGGCTTCGACGATGCTGTCTACCGGCTGACCCAGATCGTCCACGATTCCGGCTATCCCGGCACGCCGGTGCTGTTTTCCTGGGCTTCGGGAGCCAAGACGACGGACTATGTCTATGACAAGGAAAGCGCTGCCGCCGCCCGCGACCAGCTGGAGGTGACGCTGAGAATGCTCGCGCAAACCGGTGCGCGGCGTATCGACATCGTCGCGCATTCGATGGGAACCTGGGTGACGATGGAAACGCTGCGTCAGCTCGCCATCACCGGCGACCGCGATCTCAGCGGCAAGCTCGGCGACGTCGTTCTGGCCTCGCCCGACATTGATGTCGACGTCTTCAAGAGCCAGATGCGCCGCTACGGCAAGCCCGACAAGCCCTTCATCCTGCTGCTGTCGGACGACGACCGGGCGCTGAGGCTCTCCGGCCTGATTGCCGGTTCGCGGCCGCGCGTAGGCGACTATAGGGACGCGGCCGATCTCGCTTCCTATGGCGTCACAGTGGTCGACCTCTCCAAGGAGAAGGGCAGCGACAGCTTCAACCACACCAAATTCGCCGACAACCCGGTGCTGGTGAAGATGATCGGTCAGCGGCTGCGCGAGGACGACGGTTTTGCCAGCGATCGCGACGTCACCGACCGCATCAGCCAGCTCGCCACCCAGTAACCGTGTCGACGTGGTTGCTGCCCTGCATCGACTTTGAACTGGACCGGGCCGCCCTCTGGCTTTATCGAAGTAGCCGGAGAGGTTTGCCGCCCTTGGGGGACCCCGGGTGATCGTGCGTTCGAAGATCGTCCTTGGCCTTGCCTTTGCGCTCGCCCTGACGGGCTGCGCCGGCGGAAATACGCATGATCTTCTGAACAGGAAGACGGTTGCGGTACCGGCATCCGATATTGCCGCCACCCATGAAATCTTCGTCGCCACGACCCGCCAGCAGGCGACCAAGGATCCGCGGCAGGTGTTCGACGGCGACCGTTCGCTGACCACCAGCTACGCCCGTGTCGATGTCACGGTTCCAAAAATCCACCAGGTCGGCGCGATCGAGCGCGCAAAGGGATCGGCCGACAGCAATCCGGCCAAGCAGTTCACCGCGACCGACGTCGTCCACTATGGAGACGCCTCGCAATTCGCCAAGGCGGTCGGCGCCGACATCTCCATGCGCGGCGACCGCGCCCTGGTGTTCGTGCACGGCTTCAACAACGGCTTCGACGACGGTGTCTATCGTCTGACGCAGATCGCTCACGACACGAACTACCCCGGCACGCCGGTCCTGTTCTCCTGGGCCTCGAGCGGCAAGACGACCGGCTACATCTATGACAAGGACAGCTCCACCGCCGCGCGCGACGATCTCGAGGCGACGCTGAGGATGCTTGCCAAATCGCGCGCCAAAAGCATCGACATCATCGCCCATTCGATGGGCACCTGGCTGACGATGGAAGCGCTGCGGCAGCTCGCCATCACCGGCGACCGCGATCTCAACGGCAAGCTCGGCTATGTCATCCTCGCCTCGCCCGACATCGACGTCGACGTGTTCAAGAAGCAGATGATCCGCTACGGCAAGCCCGACAAGCCGTTCGCCATCCTGCTCTCGGGCGATGACCGGGCGTTGAAGCTGTCCAGCTTCATCTCCGGCGACAAGCCGCGCGTCGGCGACTACGGCAACGCGGCCGATCTCGCAAGCTACGGCGTGGTCGTAGCGGATCTGACCAACACCAAAGGCGGCGACCGTTTGAACCATGCCAAATTCGCCGACAACCCGGTCCTGGTGCAATTGCTTGGCGACCGGCTGCGCACGCCGGCCGCCCTGCGGGCGGACGAATCGCAGGGAGCCGGATTGGACAATATCGGCCAAGGTCTCGGCAAGGCCGTGGGATCGGTCGCCGAGGTGGTCATCACCACGCCGTTCAAGGTGCTGACCATTGCCACCGGCGGCGAGTGATCAGCCAGCGTCGCTCACACAAACAGCTCGACCTTCTGGAACGTCGTCACGTCGACCAAACCGACGTCCGAGATTCTGAGTTCCGGAATGACCACCAGCGCCAGCAGCGAATGCTGCATATAGGCGTTGTTGAGCGAACAGCCGACCTTGCGCATTGCTTCCGTCAGTTGCTCGGCCTTGGCGGCGACGATCTCGGCGCGCTCGTCCGACATCAGCCCGGCGATCGGCATTTCGACCAGCGCCAGTTCCTTGCCCCTGGAGTAGAGCACGACGCCGCCCCCAACCTCGCCCAGCCGGTTGACGGCCAAAGCCATGTCTTCCTTGTTGGTGCCGACGACGATGATGTGGTGCGCGTCATGCGCCACGCTGGAGGCCATCGCGCAATCTTCCATGTAGCCGAAGCCGGAGACGAAGGCGTTGGTGACGCCGCCGGTGCCCCTGTGGCGTTCCACCAGGGCGATCTGGCAGATGTCGTTGCGGCGGTCCATGGCAACCAGGCCGTCCTCGACCGCCAGATCGGCCTCGAGCGCCCGCGTCGGCGCCTGGTTCTCGATCACGCCGATCACCCGCGCCCGCACCTCGTTGGCGCCCTGGGGCGCGGCGATGTCGAAATCCGCGGCCTCGAGCTTCTTGCCGAGCTTGACCGTGTTCTTCGCCGTTGGCGGATAGTCATAGGCCGGGATGTCGATTTCGAGCTTGCCGGCCTTCGCCAGCCTGGCTCCGCGGCCGTAGACCTCGTCTATGGTCATCTGGGCGAGATCGGAAACGATCAAAAGGTCGGCCAGCCGCCCCGGCGCGATCGAGCCGATCTCGCGCTCCAGCCCAAAATGCTGGGCGGTGTTGAGCGTCGCCATCTGGATCGCCGTCACCGGCTTCAGGCCCTGGCTGATGGCGTGCCGCACCACGCGGTCCATATGGCCTTCATGCACAAGCGTGCCGGAATGGCTGTCGTCGGTGCACAGGATGAAGTTGCGCGGATCGATGCCGCCTTCGGTCACCGCCTTGATCTGCGCCGCGACGTCGTACCAGGCCGAGCCTAGCCGCAGCATTGCCTTCATGCCCTGGCGCACCCTGGCGATCGCATCTTCGGCGCGCGTCCCTTCATGGTCGTCCTCGGCGCCGCCGGCGACATAGCCGTGGAACGGCAGGCCGAGATCGCGCGAGGCATAGTGACCGCCGACCGTCTTGCCCGCCTTGACCGTCTCGGCGATCTCGCCCGACATCACCGGATCGTTGGCGGCGACACCTGGAAAATTCATCACCTCGCCGAGACCGATGATGTTCTCCCAGGTCATCGCCTCGGCGACGTCGGCGACCGTAAGCTCGGCGCCGGCATGCTCCAGTCCCGGCGCCGACGGCACGCAGGACGGCATCTGGACATGCACGTTGATCGGCATCGCGACGGCCTCGTCATGCATCAGGCGAACGCCCGGCAGACCCAGCACATTGGCGATCTCATGCGGATCGATGAACATCGAGGTGGTGCCGTGCGGGATCACCGCGCGGCAGAATTCCGTCACCGTCACCATGCCGCTCTCGACATGCATGTGGGCGTCGCAGAGGCCAGGCACCAGATAGCGTCCGCCGGCATCGACCACCTTGGTCCCCTGCCCGATGGCGTGGCCGGCATTCGGCCCGCAATAAGCGAAGCGTCCGGCGGTAATCGCAATGTCGGTGCCGGGAATAATCTCGCCCGAATGGACATTCACCCAGCGCCCGTTGCGGATCACCAGATCGGCCTGCTTGCGCCCCATCGCGACGTCGACCAGATGCGTCGCCACCTCGGTCCAGGGCTTTGGTTTCATCTTGTTCGCGCTTCCCGCCATGACGGACTCCTGTTTGCCCGACTGTGCCAAGCGGGCGCGGTTTTGACCAGTTGGCAAAACTGGTTTGTTTTTAAGGCAGATATCTCCTCCGGCAGGGCGAAAATCGCCTAAACTGGAGGCTCTGGCCACCGTTCGGGGCGCGGAAGAGATGGCACAAACGATCCGGTTCGCAATTTTCGCGCTGTCGGCATGTTGCGCCGGCCTGGCCTTCCTCACCTTGCACTCGTTCTGGGCATGGGCCGCGCCGATCACCATTGTCATCGCCGGCTCGTTGCTTGCCGAATATGCTTTCGGTCGGCTGGCCCCGCCCGAAGAAAAACAGCACGACCTGGAAGACCGCGTCCGCAACCCACCGACGTAAACCACTGTTGCAGACATGCAATTCCGTTTTGCGGCGAAAAACGCTAGGTTGCACCGAGGAGTCATTCGAAACCGCCATTCGGAGCGCTCTATGCACCGCCTGACGCTTGCCAGTGCCGGCTTTTTCGCCCTGTTGTCCGGGCCGGCTTTGGCCGCGGACCTAGGTACCGATTTGCCGATGACCGCGCCCGGCTTCGACTGGACAGGCTACTATGCCGGCCTCCAGGCCGGCTATGGCTGGGGTTCTTCCGACATCTCCGGCACGGAAGGCGAGCCGTTCGCCGCTTCGCCCGATCTCGACGGCGGCTTTGTCGGCGGCCATGTCGCCGGCCTATGGCAGTTCAACCAGGCGGTGATCGGCGCGCGGGCCGAGCTCAACTATTCCGCGATCGACGGCTCGGCCCTGCTCGAACCCGGAAATTCCGTCGGCACCGACATCAAATGGCTCGGATCGATCAATGCCGAGGCCGGCCTGGCGGTCGACCGCTGGCTGATCTACGGCGTCGGCGGCGTCGCCTTCGCCGGTATCGAGACCTCGCAAGATGCCGGGACCAGCTTCGCCAAGACACGCACCGGCACCGGTTGGACGATCGGCGCCGGGGTCGACTATGCGCTGAGCAACAACATCGTCGTCGGTGCGCAATACCGCTACTACGATTTCGGCAAGGAGCATTTCGACGTCCCGGACGACTTCTCCGACCGCGACCAGGACGTGAAGCTGCACACGCTGGGCGTGAACTTCAGCTATAAGTTCTGAGAGGAATTAAGGCCGGCGGCCCGCAGGGGGCGGGGGAATGGGTAGGGCCTGATGGACGCCGGCCTCGGCGGATCAAATCTGCCGCGAGAACAACCTTAACGTCCGACGCGGAATCCGTAATTCCGCGATCGCGCCACTAGCCGATCCATCGCTGGGTGCCGAAGCGAAAAAAGCAGCCCAACGCCGCCAATTGTGCGCTGTCGTTCTCCTGGATGACCGCACGCCCCTAAACATGGCTTGACGGCTGCCGGCTGGCATCTGAAAAGGGCTCGCCTGCGGACGTGGCGGAATTGGTAGACGCAAGGGACTTAAAATCCCTCGATCTCTGATCGTACGGGTTCGATTCCCGTCGTCCGCACCACATTGAAATTGCTTGCACATGTGGGTAGCCAGATCGCTCATTTGCTCGGGCATTCGCTTTACAAGGCCGGCCCCGGATGCATCGTCAGGCCTCAAAGCCACTTGCACACCGTGCCCGGCGAGTCTTCTTTCAGCAACCGCTAAGAACTGGTGCGAAGACGCCAGTCGATGGGGATTCACATCCGCCTTGTTCCGATCTAGAATCTGGGAATGGAACACGCGCTTGATGAACTCGCCCGTATCCTGAGAACCCCGCAGACCACGCTGCGGGAGCGCTACGGCGCAATCGTGCTGCGCCTAGTTGAAAGCCTCGCCACCGGGCTTGCGATCGGCATAGGCTTCGCCATCGTCCACGCTTTAGCTGGCTAGAGCCAACTGGCCGCAACCACGCGGATGACAGTTCCGCTGCAGCTCAGCCGACGATCGGGTTCAATTTCAGATGCTGGATCAGGATGATGGTCTTGGCGTCGACGATACGGCCGTCGGCAATGCCGGCCAGCGCCTCGTCGAGCGGCATCTCCAGGACCTCGATGTCCTCTCCCTCTTCCGGCGCCCCGCCGCCGTCGGAGATGCGGTCGGCCGGCGAGTAGCGCGCGGTGAAGAACCAGAGCCGTTCCGTAACGCTACCGGGGCTCATATAGGGCGCGAACAGCCGCTCGACGTCCTTCAGCCGGTAGCCGAGCTCCTCTTCCGCTTCCTTGCGGATGCAGGTTTCCGGATCGTTTTCGTCGAGCAGGCCGGCGCAGGCCTCGATCAGCGGCTCGCGATGGCCGGTGACATAGGCTGGATAGCGGAACTGCCGCACCAGGAGCACCGTCGAGCGCTGCGGATCGAAGGGCAGGATGACCGCGCCGTCGCCGCGGTCGTAGGTCTGGCGGGTCTGCGTTTCCCAGCGCCCATCGCGGCGGCGATAGTCGAGCACCGTCTTCTTCAGCACCGCCCAGTCGTCGGACAGGACTTCCTCAGAGCGGATACGGACGCGATCTTCCATGGCGGACTCCGTGCTGTCGGCGGCAAAGGGTTAGCCGCGAAGCTTCGCCTGCGCAATCCTGGAAACCGACTGGTCCAGCAGGACTTTCACCGGCTCGTGTCTGGCGCGAAGCCCCGCGGCTGCCTAGATAGCGATATCTCTCCCAGGAGCCCGTTTCATGACATCTTCGCTTTTCCAGCCGATCACCCTCGGCGGCCTCACCTTTCCCAACCGCATCGCTGTGGCGCCGATGTGCCAGTATTCGGCCGAGGACGGTTCCGCCAGCGACTGGCATCTCCACCATTGGATGAACCTGGCCATGTCCGGCGCGGGCATGGTGACCGTCGAGATGACTGACGTCGAACGGCGCGGCCGCATCTCGCATGGCTGCCTTGGCCTCTACTCCGAGGACAACGAGGCGGCGGCCAAGCGCACGCTCGATGCAGCCAGGCGCGTCGCCGCGCCCGACACCAAATTCGGCGTCCAGCTCGCCCATGCCGGCCGCAAGGCCTCTTGCCAGCGCCCATGGGAAGGCGGCGGGCCGCTGAAGCCGGACCAGGATCCCTGGCCGATCGTGTCGGCCTCGGCGATTGCCTACGACACGGGCTGGCAGGCGCCGCATGCGCTGGAGGAGGACGAGATCCAGCAAGTCATCCAACGTTTCGCAGAGGCGGCCAAGCGAGCCGAGCGCGCCGGCTTCGACTTCATCGAGCTGCACGCCGCGCACGGCTATCTGATCTTCCAATTCCTGTCGCCGCTTTCCAACCGGCGCACCGACCGCTGGGGCGGCTCGCTGGAAAACCGCATGCGCTTCGCCGTCGAGATCGCCAGGGCGGTCAAGAAGGCCGTTCCGAACCTGATGCTCGGCGCGCGCCTTTCGGTGAAGGAATGGGTCGATGGCGGCTTCGATGTCGAAGAGGCAATCGAAGTGGCCAAGGCGCTGAAGGCGGAAGGCGTCGCTTATCTCTGCTGTTCCAGCGGCGGCAATTCGCCATTGCAGAAGCTGCCCAGCGGTCCCGGCTATCAGGTGCATCTGGCCGAAGCCGTGCGCAACGGCGCCGGCATTCCGACACGCGCGGTGGGGCTGATCGACGATCCGAAGCAGGCCGAGGCGATTTTGGCCGACGGCCGCGCCGACATGGTCGCGCTGGCGCGTGCCTTCCTTGCCGATCCGCGCTGGGGCTGGCGTGCGGCGGCGACGTTCGGCGAGCAAATCCGGCCGGCGCCGCAGCTGGCGCGTTCGGTGACGACGATGCAGCATTGGATGAAGGCGGCCGGCTGAACGGCTGTCTGTGCTGGTGACGCAGGGGCTGAGACCTTTGGGCGCAGGCCTGCCGCCACGATTGCAACCAAATTGGCCGCTTTGCGTTGGCGGCCATGACAGACAGCAAGCCGTTTGAAAAGCCGGTGGTGGTCGAACTCGGCCATGTCGGCAAATATCGCCAAATAAGCAGCACCCGCGAAGCCGCCGAGTGCCTGATGACCGTTTGGCCGCTCAATCGCGGTCAGCGGCATCGTGATGCTCTCGACACTTGCCTCCAGGCGCTGGAGGGGTATCGTTCGACGGCGGACGCACGCCGTGCCTTGATCGAGGCAGCCGAGGAATCCGAAGTGCTGGTTCCCGAAGACAGGTTGCCTGACGGAAAGCTGCATTGAGCTAGCGGGAGTGTCTCAACCGGAGGATTCCATGGCGAAACTGACTTATAAGATCGTCGAGCATGACGGCGGGTGGGCCTATAAGGTCGGCTCGACTTATTCTGAAACATTTCCCACGCATCAGGATGCGTTGCGCGCCGCCGAAATTGCTTCGGCCGAACAGCAGGTCGCCGGAAACACGGACGGTATCCAGTATGAGGATTCCGAGGGCGTCTGGCATGACGAACTGGCCGACGGCCGCGATCGCCCACAGACCGAAGTTTCGGATTAATGACCGAAGTCTCGGATTAATTCTGCCGCATCATTCCCGCGCCGCGGCCGACGAAGTCCCAACCTTCATGCATGTCGCCGCAGCGGTTTTGGGAGAACGACATGCAAACAAGGACTTAAAGCGTGTCGCCTGAATCCGTTTCAGGGTGACGCGCTTTGACGTCGGCCGCCCGCCGGCACATGGTTTACTTACCGCAATACTGGTCGTTGACGTTCGGACCGGCATTTGCGTCAGGGCCGGCCGTATCCGAAGCGCATGGACCGACGGCCCCATTACCAAAGCTGTTGAGCCCTCTGACATCGCGATCCGAATAGATGCTGCCGGTGGTGTAGGGGTCGACCGGGGCTTCCTCGCTGTAGACCGGGCGGTCACGGTGCCACCACCACCACGCATCGGACGACTGCGCCATAGCCGAGGTGCCCATTGCCAGCATGAGCGCCGAAGCTGCAAGAATTTTCGTAAGCATGGGAGTCTCCATTGTGTCGATCGCCGAAGTATTGACGGCGACGCGAATGAAACCCTGGGTTGGGCGCAAAGTTCCGAGAGAAAATCGGCGAAGGGCAAGATGCGCGACACGTTTGTGTGACTGTGCCGTGAGCCGCCGGAACATTCGACTTGGCTGAAATTCAGGTGGGGCGCGCCTTACCCGCGACCGCCTCTGCCACAAGAGCCCTGCCCTGCTTGCGCATTGCGGCCGGCTGCCCGCCGCGTTATCTCAGGCGACCTGCAGCCGGAGTGAGCCATGCCTGAAATCGTCACCGCCGCCATGCTCGTCATCGGCGACGAGATCCTCTCCGGCAGGACCAAGGACAAGAACATCGGCCATCTCGCCGACATCATGACGGCGATCGGCATCGATCTTAAGGAAGTGCGCATCGTTCCCGACGAGGAGGACGAGATCGCCGCCGCCGTGAACGCCCTGCGTACCCGCTACACTTACCTCTTCACCACCGGCGGCATCGGCCCGACGCATGACGACATCACCGCGGATTCGATAGCCAGGGCCTTCGGCGTGCCTTGCGAATACGATGCCAAGGCCTATGCCATGCTCGAAGCAAGCTATGCTGAGCGCGGCATCGAATTCACCGAAGCGCGCAAGCGCATGGCGCGCATGCCGCGCGGCGCCGACCACATCGACAACCCGGTATCGATCGCGCCCGGCTTCCGCATCGGCAACGTTCACGTGATGGCCGGCGTGCCGTCGATTTTCCAGGCGATGCTCGATAATGTCGTGCCGACGCTGAAGGCGGGCACCAAGATGCTGTCGGCCACGGTGCACTGCCCGTTTGGCGAAGGCCTGATCGGCGGGCCGCTGGCAGACATCCAGAGGGCGCATCCCGACACCATCATCGGCTCCTACCCGAAATATGGCGACGGCAAGTTCTGGACCGAGCTTGTGGTCCGCGCCCGCCGCGAAGAGGCTCTCGAGGTCGCGCGCAAGGACGTGGAGGCCATGGTGGCAGGCTTGTCGGCCGCAAGCTGATCCCCGGAACCAGAAAGGGTACACTGACGTTTCTGGCACAGCACTTTCGTGCCAACCATTGAGGGGGACGTCATGCGCTTCAAGACAATCGTCGCCATTCTGCAGAACGAACAGGACGCCGAGCGGGTGCTCGACTGCGCCATTCCGCTCGCCGAGCGGTTCGAGAGCCATCTCGTCGGCATCCACGCGGAGGCGCTTCCGGTCCCTTACACGTCGGCCACCGGTTTCCCCGATACGGAATTCCTCCAGGTCTCGGCCGAGATGAACAAGGAGCGCGCCGACAAGCTGCAGGCTGTCTTCTTGAGACGCATCGAGGATTCCGGCCTCTCTTTCGAGTGGCGCAGCCTGGAAAGCTTCTCCGGCGACAGCGCGCTGACCGGCATATCGAGCGTGCGGGCCGCTGACCTGATCATCGCCGCGCAGCGCGATACGGGTGGCGATCCGGGCGCCGATGTCGACACGCTGGTCTACGACGCCGGCCGGCCGGTGCTGGTCGTTCCGCATGCGGGGCCGCTCGTCACCACCTTCAGGCGCGTGCTGCTTGCCTGGAACGGCAGCAAGGAGGCGGCTCGCGCCGCGTTCGACGCCCTGCCCTTCATCAGCGAGGCGGACAAGACCGACATTCTCGTCATCGATCCGCCGGAGACACTCGACGAGGCTCCCGAGGCGGCGGGCGCCGAGATTGCGGCTGCCTTGTCCCGCCACGGCGCCAATGTCAGTGTCTCGGTGCAGAAATCGGGCGCAGCCTCCGTCGACGACATCATCCAGGATAGGATCGCCGAATCCGGCGCCGACCTGCTGGTGCTCGGCGCCTACAGCCACTCCTGGCTGCGCCAGCTTCTGTTCGGCGGTGTCACCCGCACCGTGCTGCGCAGCGCAAACATTGCGGCCTTCCTGTCGAGGTAAGCATGTCTCCCGAAAGCGGGACCAGTTTCGGGACAAAGCCATGCGTAAAATCAAAAACCTAAAGCGCACGGAGCGAATCTGAAAGATCGCGACGCGCTTTAAGTCCACAGCCATCGCTGCTGGCACCTTGCCAAGACTGGCGCTTTCCGGCTAATTCCGCCTGCATTCCATCGTGTCTGCGCGCTGCGGCGCGCGCTTGCGGAGTGCGCGAACCATGTCCCTTCCCGAAAAAGCCTTCCCGGTCTCCTGGGACCAGTTCCACCGCGATGCCCGCGCGCTTTCCTGGCGGCTGTCCGGCGCCAACAAGGGACAGTGGAAGGCGATCGTCTGCATCACACGCGGCGGCCTGGTGCCCGCCGCCATCATCGCGCGCGAGCTCGGCATCCGCGTCATCGAGACAGTCTGCGTCGCGTCCTACCATGACTATACCAGTCAGGGTCAGTTGCAGGTGCTGAAGGAGATCACACCTGCACTGCTTGCCGACGACGGCGCCGGCGTTCTCATCATCGACGACCTCACCGACACCGGCAAGACGGCGGGTATCGTGCGCGCCATGATGCCGAAGGCGCATTTCGCCACCGTGTATGCCAAGCCGAAAGGCCGGCCTCTGGTCGATACATTCGTCACCGAGGTCAGCCAGGACACCTGGATATACTTCCCATGGGACATGGGCTTCACCTACCAGAAGCCGATCGCCGACGATCACGCCGGCTGATTCGTTGGAAGCCGCAATTTTCGGTTCCAGCGCCCGCTGACGAGCAATGTTTGCTGCATAAATAGAGCCGTCGGGCACGATATTTCGTAAAATTAATCCGCCCGGGTCGAATTTAACCAATCCGAGTGAAGTTTTTTACTTTTATTGCCCACGATACGTCGTAAGATTCGTTTGACGGCAAACGATTCTGGAGGCTGGGGCAGCTTCTCCGATGTTGACGAGGCCAACGACGCACAACCAAATGACCGAAAGAGTCCGGCGGCTCTTCGGCACCGCGCCGTGCCGCCTGCAGGTTGCAGCCTTGCCTTGGCGCGAGAATGAGAACGGCGTCGAGATCATGCTGATCACCAGCCGCGATACCGGGCGTTGGGTGCTGCCGAAAGGCTGGCCGGAAGCCAGGGAACCGCTCTGCGAAGCCGCCGCCCGCGAAGCGGGCGAAGAAGCGGGATTGCACGGCACCGTCTCGCATCTCGACGCCGGCCGCTATTTCTACGGCAAGGTCCTGGCGTCCGGCGAGGAAGTACCTTGCGAGGTTCTGGTATTCCCGCTCAAGGTCGACCGCGTTGCCGACCGCTGGAAGGAGAAGCGCGCCCGTACCCGCAAATGGGTCGGCTCCGCGGAGGCCGTTCGCATGGTCAACGAACCTGATCTTTGCCAGATCATCGCCTATTTCTGCGCCGACCCGCATAAATTCGCCTGAGCGTGATCATATAACCACATATGCGGTCTGACGAGCGGCCCGCGTATTGCCGTGGGCGAAGATCGGTGCTTTGTTTGCTGTCGCAATGCCGATTCGGCTGGAGCAATTCCAGGAAAAGTGTGAAGCGGTTTTCCGTCCGGAACTGCGTAGAAACAAAGAGATAGAGCGATCCGGCGTTTCCGTGAAACGATGGACCGGTCCGACGGCGTCGATCGATGATGAACCCCGCGCAACCACTCGAAGAGACCTCCGGCGAACACCGGCGTGAGCACCGCCAACGCGTGCTCAAGGGCGGGACGATCATCACCGGCATCCAGAATTCCGAGGTGAGCTGCACCTTGCGGAACCAGAACGAGGGCGGCGCCGAGCTGAAGGTCGCGCCGGAATCGCGCGTCCCCGATCGTTTCCTGCTCTATGTTCCGGTCGATGGCGTGGCCTATCGGGCAGAGGTCCGCTGGCGCCGCAACGACCGCGTCGGCGTCAAGTTCACCGGCACCGAACCCAAGCCCAAACTCCATTACGGCTAACAGTCTGCTTGTTGGAACAAAGGCATCCGGCCGAGGCCGGATGCCGCTCACTTTACATGACGAGCCCCTTGGTCAGCTCGAGCGCCTGGCGCTCGAACAGCCGCCGATAGATGCCGCCATTCAGCCGGATCAGCTCGTCATGCGAGCCTTCCTCGATGATGCGGCCGCGGTCGAAGACCAGCAGCCGGTCGAGCGCACGCACGGTAGAAAGCCGGTGCGCGATGACCAATGTCGTGCGCCCGACCATCAGCCGCTCCATCGCCTTCTGGATGAGCACCTCCGATTCGGAATCGAGGCTCGATGTCGCCTCGTCGAGGATCAGGATGCGCGCATCGGCCAGGAAGGCGCGCGCGATCGCCACGCGCTGGCGCTCGCCGCCCGACAGCTTCACGCCGCGCTCGCCGACCAGGGTTCCGTAGCCCTTGGGCAGATTGGCGATGAAGTCGTGCGCGCTGGCGAGCTTCGCCGCATGCTCGATCTCGGCCTGGGTGGCGCCCGGCCTGGCATAGGCGATGTTCTCGGCCAGCGACCGGTGGAACAGGATCGGCTCCTGCTGCACGATGGCGATCTGGCTGCGCAGCGATGCCTGCTCAACCCGCGAAATGTCCTGGCCGTCGATCAGGATCCGACCCGCATTCACGTCATAGAGGCGCTGGATCAGCTTGACGAAGGTCGTCTTGCCCGATCCCGAATGCCCGACCAGTCCGATGCGCTCGCCCGCCGCTACGTCGACCGAGAAGTCGCGATAGAGCGGCAGCCGATGATTGCCGTAATGGAACGTCACCCTGTCGAAGGCGATACGGCCGTCGGTGATCCTGATAGGCTTGGCGCCTCGCCGATCCTCGATGCCGAGCGGTTCGGACTGGAAGTCGACCAGTTCCTCCATGTCGTTGATCGAGCGCTGCAGGTTGCGGATATGCGTGCCGATATCGCGCAGATAGCCCTGCAGGACGAAGAACGACGTCAGCACGAAGGCGATGTCGCCGGCACTTGCCTCGCCCCACGTCCAAAGCATGAGCGCCAGGCCGATCACCGCGGCCCGCATCAGCAGCAGCATCGCCCCTTGCGTGGTGCCGTTGAGCGTGCCGCGCATCCAGGTGCGGCCGGTGCGCAGGCGCCATTTGGCCACGACCGTGGCAAGGCGTGCCTCCTCGCGGGTCTCGGCGCCGAAACCCTTGACCACCGCGTTGCAGCTCACTGCGTCGGCCAGCGCGCCGCCGAGGCGCGTGTCCCAACTGTTGGCAAGACGTGCCGCCGGCGCGACATGGCCTAGCGACAGCATCGCGGTGATGGCAATGAAAAGCACCGAGCCGATGGCGACCACCAATCCCATCATCGGCCAGAACCAGCCGAGCAGCAGCGTCGATCCGACCAGCATCACAACCGACGGCAGCAGCGCGATCAGGATCGTGTCGTTGAGCAGGTCGAGCGCCCACATGCCGCGCGTGATCTTGCGCACGGTCGAGCCGGCGAAGCTGTTGGCATGCCAATCCGTCGAAAAGCGCTGCACGCGGTGGAAGGCGTCGGCGGCGATGTCCGACATCATCTTCAACGTCAGTTCGACGATCCATAGGAAGGCGGCGTTGCGCAGCACGACGCTGGCCAGCGCCAGCGCGATCAGGATGGAGAACGCCGTCATTGCGGCGTGCCAGGCGACCTCATCGGCGCCGGCGCTGCTGGCGACCGCATCGACCAGCCGCCCGGAGTAGAGCGGTGTCAGCACGTCGGCGAGCGTCGACAGCAGGAACGCGCCCATGATGAGCGACAGCCGCCACGGCTGCCGCCGCCAGTGGCCGAACGTAAAGCCGAGCACGCTGCGAAAGGCGCTGGCGCGCAGATCGATCTTGAAACGAGCCATGATATCATCCGGGCGCGAACGTGCCCGGTCCCGGTAAAGTCAAATTGGAAAACCCGCGGCGGCGCCTTGGCGCCTTGCAATGCGGAGGTTCAGTATGGCTGGCCGCTCGCCCGAGGCGGCGACCTGCAGCGGCGAAAGCCCCTCCTAAGTCCTGCCTTGCTCCGAAAGTGCTTCGGAGCGGCGGGGACCTAGGCCTCGCGGCCTCGCATAACGATGTCAAATCCTGCCATACGGTCCTCCCGATCGGGAATCGCGAAGAGGCTCTTATAGAGGTGGCCCACTACCTCGCCAAGGCAGGCTGTCCCCAAAACAACATCTGGTCCAAGCACTGGTACTATTTTGCAACAACGGCGGGTTGTGGCGATCCTGCAAATTCAGGCTGCGGGATTGCGTTCCAGTCGCATATAGCGCCCGTCGATCTCGAACCCGAACTTCTGATAGAGGCTGTGGGCGTCGTTGGTCGAGAGGCTCCAGTGAGACACGGTCTTCAGGTCTGGATGGTCGATGAGCGCCTGCACGAGCCGAATGCCGATGCCTTGTCCGCGATGCTCCGGCCAGATGATGACGTCGGCAAGGTAGGCAAAGACCGTATAGTCGGTGATCGCGCGGGCGAAGCCGACCTGCTTTCTATCGATATAGGCGCCGACGCAAAGTGAGTTGGCGAAGGCCCGATGATGCGCCTCATCGCTGCGCGCGCTCCCCCAATAGCTCGCCATCAACTGGTCCGAGGTCGCCCGGAAATCGATCCGTGACGGGTCAAAGCTGATTTCAACGTCAGGCGTGGGCTGGGCCGACATACTGAGATACGCTAGCCGCGATCCCGAAACCGGTTGGAGATCGGGTAGCGGCGGTCGCGGCCGAAATTCTTCCTGGTGATCTTCACGCCGGGTGCCGCCTGCCGGCGCTTGTACTCGGCGATGTAGAGCAGATGCTCGACACGGTTGACCGTTGCACGGTCATGGCCGCGCGCGACGATATCGTCGACGCTCATCTCGTTCTCGACCAGGCATTCTAGGATGTCGTCCAACACCGGATAGGGCGGCAGCGAATCCTGGTCGGTCTGGTTCTCGCGCAGTTCCGCCGACGGCGCCTTGTCGATGATGTTCTTCGGGATCACCTCGCCCGATGGCCCGAGCGCGCCGGGCGGCACATGGCTGTTGCGCCATCGCGAGAGCGCGTAGACCTGCATCTTGTAGAGGTCCTTGATCGGATTGAAGCCGCCGTTCATGTCGCCATAGAGCGTGGCGTAGCCGACCGACATCTCGCTCTTGTTGCCTGTCGTGACCACCATCGAGCCGAATTTGTTGGAGATCGCCATCAGGATCGTGCCGCGCGCCCGGCTCTGCAGGTTCTCCTCGGTGATGCCTTCCTGGGTGCCTTCGAAAAGCTGAGTGAGTGCATGCCTGAAACCTTCGACCGGCTCGAAGATCGGCACGATATCGTAGCGGCAGCCGAGCGCCCGGGCGCAGTCCTCGGCATCCTTCAGCGAGTCCTTCGACGTGTACCGATAGGGCATCATGACCGTGCGCAGCCGCTCCTCGCCGAGCGCGTCGACGGCCAATGCGGCGCAGATAGCGGAGTCGATGCCGCCGGAGAGGCCGAGCACCACGTTCTTGAAGCCGTTCTTGTTGACGTAGTCGCGCAGGCCGAGCATGCAGGCACGGTAGTCGGCCTCTTCCCGGTCGGGGATTTTCGACATCGGCCCTTCCGAGCAGACCCAGCGATCGGAATTATTTGCATTTTGCGCGCCTGCGGCGACGCGGCTTCTCTTCCAGGTGGTGACGGCGACCGCGTCCTCGAACTGGCTCATCTGGAAGGCGAGCGTCTTGTCGGCGCCGATGGCAAACGAGGCGCCGTCGAAGATCAACTCATCTTGGCCGCCAAGCTGGTTGGCATAGATTATCGGCAAACCGGTTTCGATGACCTGGCGGATGACGACCTGGTGGCGGACGTCGATCTTGGCGCGATAGTAGGGCGAGCCGTTCGGCACCAGGAGGATCTCTGCGCCGCTTTCGGCCAGCGTCTCGCAGACGGCGATGTCGCCCCAAATGTCCTCGCAGATCGGGATGCCGATGCGCACGCCGCGGAAATTCACCGGTCCCTGCAGTTCCGGCCCGGCCTGGAAGACGCGCTTCTCGTCGAACTCGCCATAGTTCGGCAGGTCGAGCTTGTAACGCTCGGCGATGATCTTGCCGCCATCGGCGAAGACGATCGAATTATGCGTGCCCGACTTGCGCTTGAGCGGTGTGCCGATGATGACGCCCGGACCGCCATCGGCCGTGTCCTTGGCGATATCTTGCGCCGCCTTTTCGCAAGCTTTCAGGAAGGCCGGCTTCAGCACCAGGTCTTCCGGCGGATAGCCGGCAAGGAAGAGCTCGGTGTAGAGCACGAGTTCGGCGCCCTGGCGGGCCGCATCCGCCCTCGCCTCGCGCGCCTTGGCGAGATTGCCGGCGACATCCCCGACAGTCGGGTTCAATTGAGCGACGGCGATGCGCAGGATGTCGGGAGCGGTCTGGGTCATGACTTGGGTTTAGCGTGGTGGAATTCGCCGGGCAATGGCGATTGCTTGTGCCACCTCGGCCATGATCGGCGAAGCCATGATTCCGGCCGAGAACCGAAGGCGGTCAGGCTTGCTCGCCCATATATTCGCGCAGCGTCTCGGGCGAATGGTTCTCGCCGATCGACATCGCCAGGATGCGCGAGATGTGCCGCCGCGGCAGCGCGGTTTCGGCTGCCCATTTGTTGAGTTGGGTCTGGATCTTGTCGAGATCCCGCTTCGAGGTCGGGCTTTCGGCGATATCGAGGCCGGCGTCCCGCAACGCGGCCGCCATGTCGGATGAGACGATGAAGGTGTCCCACTCCAGCCAGCGCAGGAAATACTGGCCAGTGTTGCCGCCGAGCCGGCTGCCGTGCTTGCCGAGATAGGCGGTGAGCCCGACCTGATCGTCGGCCGGCCATTCGGCGAGGAACTTGCCGAAGCTGCCATGCTCCTTCGAGACGCGGTCGACGAAGGCCGCATTGTCCCGAATGGATTTGATCTTTTGCGGGTTGCGCACGATGCGCTTGTCGGATGCCAGCTCGTGCCAGAAATCGTCCGGCTGGAACAGGAGCCGCTTCGGCTCGAAGCCGAGGAACGCCTCCTCGAAGCCCGGCCATTTCTGCTCGATGACGCGCCAGACGAAGCCGGCGGCAAAGATCCGCTCGGCCATGGTGGACAGGATGCGGTCGTCGGGGATTTTCGCCACCGCCTGATTGTCGGGCATCGGTCCAAGCAGCGACGCCAGCGCCTCTTCACCACCCTTGCGCTTTGCCGCCCGGGCACGAATCTTCTGGAAATCGGCCATCTCTGCCCTCGCCTGTTCCGACCAATCTATCACTTCCCGTTCTGGCCGACAGCCTCTACCTCTATGAGCAATTCCAGGAAAAAGTGCGCCGCGGTTTTCCGTCCGGAATTGCGTGAAAAATGCGGGCCTGACGATGGAGAGGACGATGAACAAGACGGTCGAGGATCTGGCGAACCGCTGGCTGAAGCGGAAGCCTGACGGTCTTAGCGCCCTGGAGAGCCGGGTGCTGCAAAGCGCTATCGATCGCACAACCGTCACCCGCGACACCAACAAGGCCGTCGCCTTTCACCAGACCTATGGCGACCGCATCGCCGACACCATCGCCAGGGTCGGCGGCTCATGGTCCTTCATTCTCGGCTTCATCGCCTTTCTGATCCTGTGGACCTTCGGCAATGCCTGGCTGCTGATGCGCGACGCCTTCGATCCCTACCCGTTCATCTTTCTCAACCTCGTGCTCTCCATGATCGCCGCCCTGCAGGCGCCGGTGATCATGATGTCGCAAAACCGGCAGACCGAACGCGACCGCATCGACGCCGCACACGACTACGAGGTCAACCTGAAGGCGGAGATCGAGATCATGGCCCTGCATGAGAAGCTCGACGAACTGCGCCACAGCGAGATCATCGGCATGCGTCACGAGATACTGCGCATGGCCGAGCAGATCAGGCGCATCGACGAGAAGCTCTCGGCGCGGCCGGCAAGCTGATGACCGAAGCCATCCACCGTCTCATCGAGCAATACGGGCTGGTCGCGGTCTTCCTGGGCTGCGTCGCCGAGGGCGAAAGCGCCGCCATCCTTGGCGGCTTCTTCGCGCATCAGCAGATATTCGTGCTCTGGCAGGCCTTCCTGGCCGCGTTTCTCGGCGCCTTCGCCGGCGACACGTTCTTCTTCACTCTCGGCCGCAGCTTCGCCGACCATCCCTATGTCGTCGGGCTGCGCAAGCGGCCCGGTTTCCGGCGCGCCTACCGGCTGCTCAACACCCACCCCAACATCTTTGTGCTGACCAACCGCTACGTCTACGGGATGCGCCTTGTCGGCGGCATCGCCGCCGGGCTGTCGACCGTTTCGGTGCCGCGCTTTGTCATCCTGAACGCCATCTCATCGGCGGTCTGGGCGGCCTTGTTCGGCACCGTCGGCTACGTCTTCGGATTGGGCGCGGAACGCATGGTCGGCCAGGCCTTCGCCCGTCACGAGCGCCTGCTGATTGCGCTGGCCGTTGGTCTAGGGGTGGCGATCCTTGCCTGGCTGGTCGCCCGCCACTTTGCCCGAAGGGAACGCGTCAAGGACGCGAGCGATGGTCAGGCAAATCGCTGATCAGAGGGCAGCGCCTATGATCAGATCGGCGCCCCTGCGATGCGCTCGATGACAGCGATGACCCAGACACCGGCGGCAATCAGAATCGAAAGCAGCACGGCGAGCGAGCCGCAGTCCTTGGCGAGCTGTATGTCGATATGGAACTCGCGGGAGATGGCGTCGCACGCCGCCTCGAGGCCGGTGTTGATCACCTCGACCACGATCAGGAGCAGAACCGCGCCGATCAGCAAGGCATAGCCGCGCCAGGATACCGAGATGAACCAGCCGGCCGGCAGGGCGAGCGCCAGGAGCATCAGCTCCTGCTGAAATGCTGTTTCGGTGGCCGCCAGCCTGCGGAAGGCCCGCACCGAATTGATAAAAGCGTCGATCAGCCGCTGCATGCCCAGCCCCGTTTCGAATCACAGTCAGGGGGATATCGCAACGTCCAGATCAAGGGAATAAGACAGCCGCCGCAAAAATCATTCGTCCGCGACCTTTATCGATGGCGTCGACTTCTCGAATTGCGGCAATCCGTCGTCGATCGCGTAGTAATCTCCCTTGTCGCCGACAAAGATATGGCTCTCGGCCGACAGACCGCTCGGCCTGTCGAACGAACCTGCCATGATCGAGATGGTGTCCAGTTCGTTGTGCTTCCAGAACAGCACCGAGCCGCAACTGCGGCAGAAGCCACGTTTCGCAACTTCGGAAGCGCCGTACCAGGTGAGCGCATCAGCTCCTTCTATGTCGATGTCGGCATCCTTCGAGGAAGTCGCGGCAACGAAATGGCCGGTCTGCTTGCGGCATTGCGAGCAATGGCAATAGACCACGCCGCGCAAAGGGCCCCTCGTCCTGAAGCGCACCGCTCCGCACAGGCACGATCCACTGTGATTTCCATCCATCCCGGCCTCCTCTTACATCGCTTGTCTCGATCGTTGCCGGACAGAATTCCAGCTTTCCGGTCGCCGGGCGCAGGCAAATGCGACACCGAAAAGCCACGTTTCAAAAGCCATGTCCGCTCCGGATTACAGCCTGTGGTAGCAGAGAGGATGAGGAAATGCAGGCCATTAAGGAAACTTTAGCGCAACTGCATCTATGATTCCTGCAAGCGAAGGTCGTGTTGGGGACACGCCCTCGCATTCACGATTCCGATTCAATCCCCGCGTGGGCGACTCCCGGTGGTGGCAGGTCTCCGGTCGCACTGAAGGGTAGTGAACAGACTATGCAGCCGGCAGCCGTCCCGACCGACAGGAATAGCGACATCGCCAGCGCCGTTGTGGCGACCATGCGCCAGCTTGGCGTGCTCGGCCTGCCGCGCAACTACGAGATCTTCTACGAGGCGCTGAGCGGCAGCAATCACGAGCTCAGCCTTGCCGTCGTCTCGCTGAGCAACCGGCCGACGCAGGAGGACCTCGACCACATCGGGCGCACTTTCTTCCCGCAGCACCACGGTCCTGCCATCGTCGAGCACGCCCGCGAGATGGTCGCCAAGGAGCTCGAGGACATCGCCGCGCTGTTGCGCAGCGAGCGCACCCATATCGAGAAATACGGCCGCATCCTCGACGAGACGTCGAGCGGCTTGAGCAATCGCAGCCTGCTTTCCCAAGACCTGCTGCAGAAGATCGCCGGCGCCATGTCGACCGCCACCAGCTCGACGCTGGACCACAACCGCCAGGTCGCCAGCACGCTCAGCGAAAAGACTGCGGAGCTCGAAAGCGTCAAGTCGAAGCTCGAGGAATACAAGCGGCTCGCCGATACCGATCCGCTGACCCAGATCTGGAATCGCCGCGCCTTCGACAAGGAAATCACCCGCATCTACAACAGCAACCGCGGTATCCTGTTCAATGCGCTCATCCTTGCCGACATCGATCGCTTCAAGGACATCAACGACCGTTACGGCCACCCGGTCGGCGACAGGATCATCCAGATCGTCGCCGAGATCTTTCAAACCAGCATCCGCGCCGACATGTTCGTGGCCCGTACCGGCGGCGAGGAGTTCGCGCTCATCGTCGAAGGCGCCAGCGAGGACGCCACTTACCAGATCGCCGAGCGCATCCGCGTGCTGATCGAACAGACCCCGTTCACCAGCAGCCAGACCGGGATGAACTACGGCACGGTGACGGTCTCGATGGGCATCTGCATGGCCTCCGAGGCCGACAGCCCCGAAGACCTCTACACCAAGGCCGACCGCGCGCTCTACCGCTCCAAGGTCAACGGCCGCAACCGCGTGACCAGGCATTCCACCATGGCCGGCCGTGCCGGCAAGGGCTGGCTGCTCTACAAGAAAGACTGATCGACGGGCGAACCCATCCTTCAGACCCGCCCCTTTCCAAATGAATTTTTGTGGACTATATTTTCCACAGAAATAAAAGGGTGCGCTAAATGCAACGTCCAGTCGCTGCCGCGACGGCGGCGGAGAATGCCGTCATCACCAAGGCCACGCTGCGCGCGGCCGACCTGCTCGACATCACCGCGAGAACACTGGCGCTGGTCATCGGCGTCTCGGAAGCGACGGTCTCGCGCATGCGCAAGCAGGAATTCCTGCTCGAGCGCGGCACCAAGCCGTTCGAGCTCGCGGTGCTGTTCGTCCGGCTGTTCCGCTCGCTCGACGCCATCGTCGGCGGCGACGAGACCGTCGCCCGGGCATGGCTGAAGAACCCGAACACGGCGCTCGACGGCATGCCGCTCGAAAAGATCCTGACCATTGCCGGACTTGTCGATGTCATCGCCTACCTGGACTCCCGACGCGCTCTCGTCTGAGGCCGTCAGGCTCGAAGGCAAGTATTGGCGGATGGTCGAGGCGCAACACCGCGTCTCGACGCTGAAGCTTGTCGACACGCTCGACGAGCAGGGCCTGCTGGAGGACCTCATCGAGGAGACCAAGCCGCAGATCCCGCTCGAATGCCGCCATCTTCATTATCTGCTCGCGACGCCCTTCCGCTACGGTTCTATCTATCCGTACGGCTCGCGCTTTCGCCGCGCGGGCAAGACGAAAGGCGTCTACTACGCCGCCGAGACGGTGCTGACGGCGGTGACGGAAATGGCCTTCTACCGCCTGCTGTTCTTCGCTGAATCGCCGCAGACGCAATGGCCGAACGACGCGGCCGAATACACGGCCTTTGCCGCTTTGATCAAATGCGAGAAGGCTGTCGACCTCACCCAGCCACCGCTCGACCGCGACGAGAAGGCGTGGACGCATCCGACCGACTATGCCGCCTGCCAGGCCATCGCCGACGTCGCGCGCGAAGCCGAGATGCAGGCGATCCGCTACCGCTCGGCGCGCGATCCGAAAGGCGCCAACATCGCGCTGCTGACCTGCAGGGGTTTCGCCAAGGCCAAGCCGTTGGAGCCTCACACCTGGCGCATTCGCATCGGCTCGCTCGGCGTCCAGGCGATCTGCGAATTCCCGGACAAGCGGCTCGAGTTCTCGCGCACCGCTTTTGCCGATCCAAGGCTGGCGACCATGCGCTGGGAGCGCGCACGTTAAGCTAAAATGTTGACGGCGCGCGCCGCCACCAGCGCGATTGTCAGCAGCGAGATCATCGCCTCGGCCATCATCAGCAGCTTGGCGCGCTGGCTGAGCGGCAAGGTGTCGGTCGGCGAGAACGCCGTCGCGTTGGTGAAGGCGAGGAACACGTAGTCGACGAAGCCGGGCAGCCAGTCCCGCGTTTCGCGATCGGGCAGCGTCATCTGCGGGAACAGGAAATCGGCATGCGCGCGCTTGACTAGGCCACAGGTCGGCGGGCCGCCGCGATCGGTGCTCCAGAACCATAGCGCGAAGACGATGACATTGGTGACCCAGATGTTCAGCGCATCGACGAGCAGCGTCGTGCCGGCGCCGGCATGGCCCTCGAGCAGCTTCTGGACCAGAAAGACCAGCGAGCCGCAATTCATGATGCTGATGACGCCGGTCATCACCAAGGCGGTGCGGCGAATGAAGACGCGAAACCGGCCGATCGCGTACCAATGTTCGTGGTCGACGGCGTTCTGCGTCGCCATTTGCGTCCAAGCCGTCGCGATCGACAAAGGCACGAGCAGCGCCGCCTCTATCGCAGGCGCAAGCCAGCGCGGACCGAACGACAGGTCGTTGATGACCAGAAGCTGCAGGCAGATGACGACGAGCACCGCCGCGCGCGCCGACCAGAAATCGATTGCGCGATGATGGATGATGGCGTGCTGGTGGCGCATGGTGGAACCTGAATCCTGCGCGCGGCCTCTCGGCCGCGGCGGCGACACCTCCACCTTAATCTTGGTCTCGCGATGGTCGCGTAACTATAAATTTTCGTAAGGTTTGGCTGACGTCGCCTCGCGGGACCGGTCCCAAACGAAAGAGCGCCGGATTTCCTCCAGCGCCCGGGTTCGATCGCCAGCAAGTGGCTTAAAAGCATGTCTCCCGAAAGTGGGCCCGGTTTCGGGACGAAGACATGCTTAAAATCAAGAACCTAAAGCGGGTCGCGTGGATCCTTTTTCGCGCGACCTGCTTTAGGCGCTGGCGGCCTGCTTGTGCTCGACCGGATGGCTCTTCTTCAGAAGGTCCGAGACCAGGAAGGCCAGCTCGATCGCCTGGTCGGCGTTGAGGCGCGGATCGCAATGGGTGTGGTAGCGGTCCTGCAGGTCTTCCGCCGTGATGGCGCGGGCGCCGCCGGTGCATTCGGTGACGTTCTTGCCGGTCATCTCGACATGGATGCCGCCCGGATGCGTGCCCTCGGCGCGGTGAACCTCGAAGAAGGTCTGCACTTCCTTGAGAATGCGGTCGAAGGGCCGCGTCTTGTAGCCGGCCGCCTCGATCGTGTTGCCGTGCATCGGGTCGGACGACCATACGACGTTTCGCCCCTCCTTCTTCACCGCCCGCACCAGCTTCGGGAGATGCTCGGCGACCTTGTCGGAGCCGAAGCGCGCGATCAGCGTCAGCCGGCCGGGCTCGTTCTCGGGATTGAGCAGGTCGATCAGTTCGAGCAGGCCGTCCGGCGTCAGCGACGGGCCGCATTTCAGGCCGAGCGGGTTCTTGATGCCGCGGCAATATTCGATATGCGCATGGTCGGGCTGGCGGGTACGGTCGCCGACCCAGATCATGTGGCCGGAGGTCGCGTACCAGTCGCCGGAGGTCGAGTCGACGCGCGTCAGCGCCTCCTCGTAGCCCAGCAGCAGCGCCTCGTGGCTGGTGTAGAAATCGGTCTCGCGCAGCGCGAAATTGGTTTCCGACGTTATGCCGACCGCGCGCATGAAATCCATCGTCTCGGTGATGCGGTTGGCCAGCGACTCGTATTTCTCGCCCTGCGGGCTGTCGGCGACGAAGCCCAGCATCCAGCGATGCACGTTTTCCAGGCTGGCATAGCCGCCCTGCGCGAAGGCGCGCAGAAGATTGAGCGTCGCCGCCGACTGGCGGTACGCCATCTCCTGCCGCGCCGGATCCGGGATGCGCGAGGAAGCATCGAATTCGATGCCGTTGATGATGTCGCCGCGATAGCTCGGCAGCGTCACGCCGGCCTTGGTCTCGTTGTCGGAGGAGCGCGGCTTGGCGAACTGGCCGGCGACGCGGCCGACCTTCACCACCGGCTGTGCGCCGGCGAAGGTGAGCACCACCGACATCTGCAGGAAGACGCGGAAGAAGTCGCGGATGTTGTCGGCGCCATGCTCGGCAAAGCTTTCGGCGCAGTCGCCGCCCTGGAGCAGGAAGGCTTCGCCGGCGGCGACCGCCGCCAGTTGCTTCTTCAGCTTGCGCGCCTCACCGGCAAAAACCAGCGGCGGATAGGTGGCGAGCCGCGCTTCCGTGGCCCGCAGCGCCGCAAGGTCCGGGTAGGCCGGAACCTGCTTGATCGGCTTTGCTCTCCACGAATTCGGCGACCATTTCGTCATCGCTGCACCCAACGCCCTTTCAGAGCAATCCCAGGAAACGGTTTCCCGTCCGGAATAGCGTCAATAACAAGCAGGCGCCCTCGCCTGCAAAATCTGCCCTGTACCCAGGATCGCGGCTCCTTACACGAAGCCGATTTCCTATTCTAGCCGGGAATTTCAGCAGTGGCGAATGCCTTGGCCACCCGAGGTAGGTCGAGATTCAGGTCAGGCCGAGCCGAAAATGGTGGTTTCCGAGAACCGGAGCGGAGCGTACTTGAAAGTACGTGAGCACCGGACGCGCAGGAAATCGCCATTTGCAGGCCGGCCTCACCTGAATATCGACCTGCCTTAGGCGGCTTTGTCGACCAGCCGCGCCAACTGCGTCATCACAACCGCGGAGCCGGCCAGGCGTTTCTCCGCGTTCGGCCAGTCGCGGATGAAGACGACGCTGTGGTCGGCCCTGATCTTGGCCAATGAGCCCTGCTCGCCGATGAACTTGACCAGCCCGACCGGATTGGGGAATTCGCGCTTGCGGAAATGGATGACCACTCCCTTGGGGCCGGCGTCGAGCTTCTCGACATTGGCCCTGCGGCAGAGCGCCTTGATGAAGACGATCTTCAGAAGATGCGTCACCTCTTCCGGCAGCGGCCCGAACCGGTCGATCAGCTCGGCGCCGAAGCCATCGATCTCCTCGGTGGTTTCGAGATCGCCGAGGCGGCGATAGAGCGCCATCCTGAGCTGCAAATCGGGCACATAGCTTTCCGGGATCATCACGGCGGTGCCAACGGCGATCTGCGGCGACCAGCCGCCATCCTGCACTTCGCCCGAATCCTTCACCTCGGCCACAGCCTCTTCCAGCATCTGCTGGTAAAGCTCGAAACCGACCTCCTTGATGTGGCCGGACTGCTCTTCGCCCAGCAGATTGCCGGCGCCCCGGATGTCGAGATCGTGGCTGGCAAGCTGGAAGCCGGCGCCGAGCGTGTCGAGCGACTGCAGCACCTTCAGCCGCCGCTCGGCGGTGTCGGTGAGCTTGCGGTTGGCCGGCAGCGTGAACAGCGCATAGGCGCGCACCTTGGAGCGGCCCACACGACCGCGCAGCTGATAGAGCTGCGCCAGGCCGAACATATCGGCGCGGTGGATGATCAGTGTGTTCGCCGTCGGGATGTCGAGGCCGGATTCGACGATGGTCGTCGACAGAAGCACGTCGTACTGGCCGTCGTAGAAAGCGTTCATGATGTCGTCGAGCTCGCCGGCCGGCATCTGGCCATGGGCGACCGCCACCTTCAGCTCCGGCACGGATTCTCTCAGGAAATCATGGATTTCCGAAAGATCGCTGATGCGCGGCACCACATAGAAGGAGTGGCCGCCGCGATAGCGTTCGCGCAGCAGCGTCTCGCGGATGACCAGCGTATCGAAGGGCGAGATGAAGGTGCGCACCGCCATGCGGTCGACCGGCGGCGTGGCGATCAGCGACAGTTCGCGCACGCCGGTCAGCGCCAGCTGCAGCGTGCGCGGGATCGGCGTCGCCGACAGCGTCAGCACATGCACGTCGTTCTTCAGCTCCTTCAGCCGCTCCTTGTGCTTGACGCCGAAATGCTGCTCCTCGTCGATGATCAGCAGGCCGAGATTCTTGAACGAAATCGAAGACCCGAGCAACGCATGGGTGCCGACGACGACGTCGACCGTGCCTTCGGCGACACCCTTCTTGGTTTCGGCCAGTTCCTTGGAACCGACCAGGCGCGAGGCCTGCGCGATGCGGATCGGCAGGCCGGAGAAGCGCTGCGAGAAGGTCTTGAAGTGCTGCCGCGACAACAGCGTCGTCGGCACGACGACCGCGACCTGGAACCCTTCCAGGGCCGCGATGAAGGCGGCGCGCAGCGCCACTTCCGTCTTCCCGAAACCGACGTCGCCGCAGACCAGCCGGTCCATCGGCTTGCCAGCGCCAAGATCGTCCATCACGGAATCGATCGCCGTCTGCTGGTCGTCGGTTTCCTCGTAAGGAAAGCGTGCCGCGAACTCGCCATAGAGGCCTTCGGCCGGGATCATGGCGGGCGCCGCGCGCATCTGCCGCTCGGCGGCGATGCGGATCAACTGTCCGGCCATGTCGAGCAGGCGTCGCTTCAGCCGCGCCTTGCGCGCCTGCCAGGCGCCGCCGCCGAGCTTGTCGAGTGGGGCCTCGGCCGAATCCGAGCCATAGCGCGACAGAAGCTCGATGTTTTCCACCGGCAGGAACAGCCGGTCGTCGCCGGCATAGTGGATTTCCAGGCAATCATGCGGCGCGCCCACCGCTTCGATGGTGCGCAGGCCGATAAATCGCCCGATACCGTGATCGGTATGGACGACAATGTCGCCCGACGACAGCGACGAAGCCTCGGCGATGAAGTCGGACGCGCGCTTCTTGCGCTTCGCGCGGCGGATCAGCCTGTCGCCAAGGATGTCCTGCTCGGCGACGACGAGCAGCTTGTCGGTCTCGAAGCCGGATTCGAGCGGCAGCACGGCAAGCCCCGCCTGCCCCGTCTCCAGCTTTTCAACCTCGGCAAGCGTGGCGACGGGCTTGAGGTTGCCGAGATGGTGTTCGGCGAGGATCTGACCAAGACGGTCGAGCGAGCCTTCGGTCCAGCCGGCGACGATAACCCGGCGGCGCGCTGCACGCTCGTCGGCAATATGCTTCACCACCACGTCGAAGACGTTGGTGTTCGGGTCGGCGCGCTCCTCGGCGAAGCTGCGGCCATGCCGTGAGCCGGCATGAAAGACCTTCTTGGCTCCGACATCCGGCGCATCGAAGACGGTGAAGTCGATGTCCTCGCGCGGGCCAAGCGAAGCCCTGAGGTTCTCCGGCGACAGATAGAGCAGGTCCGGCGCCACCGGCTTGTAGGGCACCGCGTCCTTGAGCGCGGCGTCGGCCTGCTTGCGGCGCGCCTCATAGTGGTCGAGGATCAGCGTATGGCGCTCGGCCAGCGCCTCATGCGCCAAGTGATCAAAGACGACAGGCGCATCCGGCAGGTAGTCGAAGACGGTTTCCAGCCGCTCGTAGAAGAAGGGCAGCCAATGCTCCATGCCGGCAAAACGCCGGCCTTCGCTGACCGCGGCATAGAGCGCATCGTCGCGCGACGGCGCGCCGAAGGCCTCGATATAGGAGCGGCGGAAGCGGCTGATCGTCTCCGGCATCAGCGCCACTTCGCTCATCGCCTGCAGCGCCATCGACTTGCGCTGCCCGGTGGTTCGCTGGGTCGCGACGTCGAAGACACGGATCGATTCCAGCGTGTCGCCGAAAAAGTCGAGCCTCAGCGCCTCGCTCCAGCCGGGCGCGAACAGATCGAGGATGCCGCCGCGCACCGCGAATTCGCCAACGTCGCGCACGGTCGGCACGCGCTCGAAACCGGAATTCTCCAGCCGCGCGATCAGCACGTTCATGTCGATCTGGTTGCCGGGCTTGGCATGGAAAGTCTGCGCTTCGATCAACGCGGCCGGCGGAATGCGCTGCAGGAGCGCATTCGCCGTTGTGAGGATCACGGCGCGATGCGGCTTCCTGGCGAGCGCAATGATGGCGGAAAGCGCATCGAGCCGCCGCGCTGCGGCATCCGCGCCCGGCGAAACACGGTCGTAAGGCAGGCAGTCCCAGGCCGGCAGTTCGAGCACCGGCAGGCCGGGTGCCGCAAAGGCCAGCGCCTCGATGATCGCCGGCAGCCGCTGGCCGTCGCGCGCGACGAACAGCACCGGCTTGTCGGGCGCGATCTCGTGCGCGGTCCGCACCAGTGCGAAAGCTTCGTAGCCGTCGGCGACGCCGTCGACGATGAACTGGCCGGCGCGGCCCTTGGGCAGGCCGATGGAAGGAATGAGGCTCATCGATATGCGTTTTTCAAAATGTCATGGTCCGGCGCGACGCCAGGATCTTTTGCAGCACCGTGCAATCGATATCGGGCGGAACCGGACGTTCGCCGGTGACCATCGGCAGGAATTCAGTGTCGGGGATTTCGAGGAGCTTTTCATATTGGTCGATTTCGTCGCCGGTCAAGGCGCCGATCTCGGCATCGGCGAAGGAACCCAGGATCAGGTCCATCTCGCGCATGCCGCGATGCCAGGAGCGGAACAGGAGCTTGCGGCGGCGGGCGTCCAGCCCCTCGCTTGATCGCTGTGTTCCGGTCATCGCGCCGCATCCCTGTTCGAAGCGGCGCATATAGCGTGGATAGCGACCGGTGTCAGCCTTTGCGCTGCGGCCGTCGCGACATAAGCTGACAACATGCGTCCTTCCATCCTCGATCCCTTGTTTGTCCCGATAACCTCGCTTGCCGGCATCGGCCCGAAAGTCGGGACCATGATCGAACGGGTCGTGCCCGCCGACCTCGGCGACCGTCCCGCACGCGCCGCCGACCTATTGTTCGTCTTACCCAACACGGTGATCGACCGCCGCAACCGGCCTGGCATCGCGCTTTCGGCCGAAGGCCAGATCGTCACGCTCGAGGTACGTGTCGACCGTCATCAGCCGCCGCCCCCGCGCAACAAGTCGGTGCCCTACCGCGTCTACGCCCATGACGACACCGGCGAGATCGCGCTGACCTTCTTCCATGCCCATGCCGCGTATCTGCAGAAGATGCTGCCGGAAGGCGAACGTGTCGTGATCTCCGGCCGCATGGAGTGGTTCAACGGCCGCCCGACCATGGTCCATCCCGACCATATCGCGCCGATCGACGAGGCCGAGGGTCTGCCGCTGGTCGAGCCGGTCTATCCGCTCACCGCCGGCCTGTCGGCCAAGGTGCTGCGCCGCGCCATCGGGCAATCGCTCGGCCGCCTGCCGGAACTGCCGGAATGGCAGGACGACGCCTTCATGCGCCGGCACACCTTTCCCGCCTTCGGCGATGCGCTCACCCGCATCCATAACCCAGCCGACCCGATCGACGTCGCCGTCGAGGGTTCGGCCTGGCGTCGCCTTGCCTATGACGAGTTCCTGGCCGGCCAGGTATCGCTGGCGCTGGTGCGGGCCAAAATCCGCCGCCTTTCGGGCCGGCCGCTGGTCGGCGACGGCCGCATCGTCGAAAAGCTGCGCGCTGCCCTGCCCTACAAGCTTACCCCCAGCCAGGAATTCGCGCTCGGCGAAATCAATGCCGACCTCGCCGATCCCGAACGCATGCTGCGCCTGCTGCAGGGCGATGTCGGCTCCGGCAAGACGGTGGTCGCCCTGCTCGCCATGGGACGCGCGGTGGAGGCAGGCGGTCAGGCGGCCCTGATGGCGCCGACCGAGATCCTGGCGCGCCAGCATCTGGCGACAATCGCGCCGCTCGCGGAAGACGCCGGGCTGCGCACGGCGGTCCTGACCGGGCGCGAGAAGGGCCGCGAGCGCACGGAGACGCTGGAGGGACTCGCCAGCGGCGCCACCGACATCGTCGTCGGCACCCACGCGCTGTTCCAGGAAACGGTGACGTTCCACGACCTCGTGCTTGCCGTGGTCGACGAGCAGCACCGCTTCGGCGTCCACCAGCGCCTCGCCATCACCGCCAAGGGCGATGCGCCCGACATGCTGGTGATGACGGCGACGCCCATTCCGCGCACGCTGGTGCTCACCGCTTTCGGCGACATGGATGTCTCGAAGCTCACCGAAAAACCCGCCGGCCGCCAGCCGATCCGCACCGTCACCTTGCCGATGGAGCGGCTGGACGAATTGGTCGGGCGCATGGTTGACGCCGTCGCCGAAGGCCAGAAGATTTATTGGATCTGCCCGCTGGTCGAGGAATCCGAAGAGATCAAGCTGATGTCGGCGGAGGACCGTTTTGCGTCGCTGAAGCCGCTTTTCGGCGACCGGATCGGCCTCGTGCACGGCCGCATGAAGGGCGCCGAGAAGGATGAGGCGATGCGCGCCTTCAAGCAAGGCGAGACGCGCATCCTGATCGCGACCACCGTGATCGAGGTCGGTGTCGACGTGCCGGACGCTACGATCATGGTCATCGAGCATGCTGAGCGCTTCGGCCTGGCGCAACTGCATCAGCTGCGCGGCCGGGTTGGGCGCGGCGACAAGCCGTCATCCTGCGTGCTGCTCTACAAGGACCCGCTCGGCGAGACGGCGAAGCGCCGGCTTTCGGTGATGCGCGAGACCGAGGACGGCTTTCGTATCGCCGAGGAGGACCTGAAGCTGCGCGGCGAAGGCGAGCTGCTTGGCACCCGCCAGTCCGGCACACCCGGCTTCCAGGTGGCGCGCATCGAGTTCCACGCCGACCTGCTCGAAGCCGCGCGCGACGATGCCCGCCTGATCTTGTCGCGCGATCCGGAACTGCAGTCCGAACGTGGCGAGGCGCTCCGGCTGCTGCTTTACCTGTTCGGACGCGATGAAGCAGTGCGCTTGCTGCGCGCCGGCTGAGGCCCGGCGCCGAGTGGTGGGTTGGCAAGCGGGCCCTCTATCCGTTCGCCGTTCAGCGTCACCAGCTTGGTCTTGACCTCCGGCGCCACCATGCCGGCCGAGACGATCAGCTTGGCGCCATCCTCGATGGTCATGTCGAGCGGCACGATCTCGGATTTCAGCACATACATCAGGAAGCCGGTGGTCGGGTTCGGCGTGCACGGCATGAACACCGCGATCAGCGGATCGCCTTCCTGGTCGAGCTTCTGGTTGATCTCGGTTTCCTTCTCGCTGGCGACGAAGACCAGCGACCAAACCCCTTTTCGCGGGTATTCGACCAGGCCGACCTGGCGGAACAGGTCGCCCTTATTCGACAGCACCGTCTCGAAAATCTGCTTCAGCGAACCGTAGATGCCGCGCACCAGCGGCATGCGGCCGAGCAGCCGCTCGCCGAAATTGACGATGGCGCGGCCGACGATGTTCGCCGTCAGGAAGCCGATCAGCGTGATCAGCACCAGCGCCACGATAAGTCCGAAGCCGGGCACCGGGAATGGCAGATAGGTGTCGGGATTGTAGCGAGCGGGAATATAAGGCTTCACCCAGGAATCGACCCAGCCGATGAGGGACCAGGCGATATAGGCGGTGATCGCCAGCGGCGCGCAGACGACGAAGCCGGTCAGGAAGTAGTTCCTGAGCCGGGTCATGCCAGAGGTCTTCAGGGCGTCGGACATGGGATCACCGCGGCGCAGGTTGCGACGCTGAGATTAGTGAACCGCGAGCCGGTTTGGAACTGCGAAGTTTTTAAAGATGCCCGCTAAGCCGCCGCATCCATCGGCACGATCTTCTCAAGTTCCGCCGCGATCTTTCTCGCCTCGGTCTCGAGTTCGTAGGCCTTCTGGAAGTTCATCCAGAACTCGGGCGTGGTGTTGAAGAACCTGGCAAGGCGAAGGGCGGTATCCGGAGTCAAGCCGACCTCCTCCTTCACGATTCGTTCGATGCGGGTCCGCGGGAGATTAAGTTTCTTCGCAAGTGCGCCGGCACTCATGCTTAGCGGCACCAGATACTCCTCGCGTAGGAATTCCCCGGGGTGGATAGGGCGTGCGAACTTGACCATAGCTCAGTATCCTCAATGGGTTAGGGGTGGGTGCCCTTCCCCACGACGTGTATCATGCTATGATACAAAGCCAAACGGAAGCTGCTTCCGTTGGGATTAGCCGAGACATCCTTCCTTTCGTCATCCACGGGCGAAGCAGGAGCGCAGCTCCTGCGCAGACCCGAGGATCCATTCCGTGACGTCTGCCGAAGGATACAACATCTCAGAATAGTCACCTGATCAACCATCCGTTATTCTTCATGCATGACGGGATATGTCTATATGACAGCAAGCAAGAAGCGCGGCACCATCTACACTGGTGTCACGAACGATCTTGGCCGTCGGATGCCGGAGCACAGGTCCGGCGAAGGCTCGCGCTTTACCGGGCGCTACGGCGTGCAGCGTCTGGTCTGGTACGAGGAATATTTCGACATCCGCGATGCCATCCAGCGCGAAAAATCGCTGAAACGCTGGCCGCGCCAGTGGAAAATCGAATTAGTCGAAAGGACCAATCCGGAGTGGTTCGAGCTTTTTCGCGGCACCGGCTGGTAGCGCCTAATTCTGCGATGCTTTGATCGCTCCAACGTCACGGAATGGATCCTCGGGTCTGCGCAGGAGCTACGCTCCTGCTCCGCCCGTGGATGACGAAAGAAGGGGCCGCAGCGCCGAGAACCTACTCCACCGTCACCGATTTCGCCAGATTGCGCGGCTGGTCGACGTCGGTGCCCATGAACACGGCGGTGAAATAGGCGAGCATCTGGATCGGCAGCGCGTAGATGATCGGCGAGATGATCTCCGGCACGTCGGGCAGGATGATCGTCTCCATCGTCTTGATGCCCGCCTGCGCCGCCCCCTTGCCGTCGGTGATAAGGATGATCTTGCCGCCGCGCGCCGCCACTTCCTGCATGTTCGACACCGTCTTTTCGAAGATGCGGTCATGCGGCGCGATCACGATCACCGGCATGTTCTCGTCGATCAGCGCGATCGGCCCGTGCTTCAGCTCGCCGCCGGCATAGCCCTCGGCATGGATGTAGGAGATTTCCTTGAGCTTCAGCGCCCCTTCCATGGCTAAAGGGAAATTGGTGTCCCGGCCGAGATAGAGCACGTCCTTGTAGCGGGAGAGCTCGCGCGAGATGCGTTCGATCTGCTCGTCGAGCTTCAGCACCTGGGTGGCGAAGCGCGGCGCCTCGGAAAGCTCGCGCACCAGCTGCCGCTCCTCATCGCGCGAGATCGTGCCGCGCGCCACGCCGGCGCGCACGGCAAGAGCAGCGAGAACCGACAGCTGGCAAGTAAAAGCCTTGGTCGAGGCGACGCCGATCTCCGGCCCGGCCAGCGTCGGCAGCACGACGTCGGATTCGCGCGCCATGGTCGATTCGCGCACATTGACGACGGCGCCGATCTTCATACCGGCCTGGCGGCAGTAGCGCAGCGAAGCCAGCGTGTCGGCGGTCTCGCCCGACTGCGAGATGAAGAAGGCCGCATCGTTCGCTGAAAGCGGCATCTCGCGGTAGCGGAATTCGGAGGCGACGTCGATGTCGACCGGCAGCCGTGCATAGCGCTCGAACCAGTATTTGCTGATCAGCCCGGCGAGATAGGCGGTGCCGCAGGCCGAGAGCGCCAGCCGGCCGATCCTGGCGAAGTCGAACGGCAGTTCGAGCGGCTTCGACACGCCGGAGACGAAATCCACGTAATGCGCCAGCGTGTGCGAGATCACCTCCGGCTGCTCATGGATTTCCTTTTCCATGAAATGGCGGCGGTTGCCCTTGTCGACCATGAAGCTGGTCGACAGCGACTGCTGCCGCTTGCGGTCGACCTTATTGCCGTCGATGTCGTAGATGGTGACGCTGTTGCGGCGCACTTCCGCCCAGTCGCCGTCTTCCAGATAGGTAACCGCGTTGGTGAAGGGCGCCAGCGCGATGGCGTCGGAGCCGAGGAACATTTCGCCGTCGCCATGGCCGACGGCCAAAGGCGGACCGTTGCGGGCGCCGACGATCAGATCCTCGTCGCCCTTGAACATGATGGCCAGCGCAAAGGCGCCGGAGAGCCGCTTCAGCGCCTGATGCGCCGCCTGGACCGGCTGCAGCCCCTTGGCGAGCTCCCGCGCCACCAGATGGGCGACGACCTCGGTGTCGGTCTGCGAGGAGAAGGTATAGCCGTCACGGACAAGCTCGTCGCGCAGCTCGGCAAAATTCTCGATGATGCCGTTGTGGACGATGGCAACGCCCTCGGAAAAATGCGGATGCGCGTTGGTCTCGTTCGGCACGCCATGTGTTGCCCAGCGCGTGTGGCCGATGCCGATCGTGCCGTCGAGCGGCTCTTCCTTCAGCCGGCGTTCCAGATTGATCAGTTTGCCTTCGGCGCGGCGGCGGCCGAGCGCGCCCTTCTCGATGGTGGCGACGCCGGCCGAGTCATAACCGCGATATTCCAGCCGCTTCAGCGCATCGACGATGAGCGGCGCGACCTGCGAATGGCCGACAATTCCAACGATACCGCACATGCGCTGCCCCCTATTCCCTGCGGAAACCCAGCGCTATCTAGGGATTGCCGGATTGCCGCGAAAGTCACTTTGCGTTTCGTTCCGTGTCAGCCGGAACGGTTTTGCACCGATGCACCATGACAGGGCGCGCTTGCAATCCGGTTACCGCAATTGCTTTGGTTTTTCGCAGCGCAGGTCCCCGATTGTTCATCGGCACCGGTCGCGTCAGCACGGAAACCGCCTTTACTTGTCACACTGCCGCCTTCTTCCGCACCGCGGCGGCCGAGGCGAAGCGCTCGCGCAATTCCTTGCCTTTGCCGGGCAGCGTCTTCTGGCGGGCGCGGCCGAAGGCCAGCGCATCGTCGGGCACGCTTTCGGTGATCACGCTGCCCGAGGCGATGTAGCCGCCCTTGCCGATCGTGAGCGGCGCCACCAGCGAGGAGTTCGAGCCGACAAAGGCGCCCTCGCCGATGTCGGTGAAGAATTTCGAGTAGCCGTCATAATTGCAGGTGATGGTGCCGGCACCGATATTGGCCCCGGCGCCGACACGCGCGTCGCCGATATAGGTCAGGTGATTGACCTTGGCGCCCTCCTCGACCGTCGCCTGCTTGACCTCACAGAAATTGCCCACTTTCGCCCTCTGCTTGAGATCGGCGCCCGGCCGCAGCCGCGCGAACGGCCCGACGTCGCAATTCGAAGCGATCGTCGCCCCTTCGACATGACTGAAGGCGTGTATCCTGGCGCCCGAGGCGATCTTGACGCCAGGACCGAACCAGACATTCGGCTCGACGATCGTGTCGGCGCCGATTTCGGTGTCGTGTGAGAAATAGACCGTTTCGGGCGCGATCAGCGTCGCGCCGGAAAGCATCGCCTCGCGCCGCCGGCGCGCCTGCCAGATGCCTTCCGCCTCGGCCAACTCGGCCCGGTTGTTGATGCCGAGCGCGCTCTCGAAACTGGCCTCCGTGGCGACGACATCGAGGCCTTCCGCCCCCGCGATCTCGACGATGTCGGTGAGGTAGAACTCGCCCTTGGCATTGCTGTTGCCGACCTTGTCGAGCAATCGAAGCGCATGCTTGCCGGCCACCGCCATCATCCCGGCATTGCAGAAGCCGATCTTCTTCTCCGCCTCGGAGCAGTCCTTCTCCTCACGGATGGCGACCAGCCGGCCGCCTTTTTCGATCAGTCGGCCATAGCCGGTCGGATTGGGCGGGCGGAAGCCGATCACCGCAACGGCCGTGCCCTCCGCCAGTTTCTGCCGCGCGGCGGCCAATGCCGCCGCGTCGATCAGAGGCGTGTCGCCGAACATGACGAGAATGTCGTCATAACCCTTTGATATAGCTTCACGGGCGGCAAGAACGGCATGTGCGGTGCCGAGCCGCTTGTCCTGCACGAAGGTCTCGGCCTTCGGCGCGAATTTCTGTGCCGCCTTTCTCATCTCGTCGGCGCCATGACCGATCACCAGGGCCAAACCCGTCGCCCCGGCAGCCTCGGCCGCCTTCACCACATGCGCCACCATCGGCAGGCCGGCGATGGCGTGCAGCACCTTGGGCATGGCACTTTCATGCGCGTGCCTTCGCCGGCGGCGAGGATGACGGACAGGCAGGATCTCTGGCTCATGGATCGGCAACCGTATGAAATTGGATCAGGAATGGAAAACGCTTAGCATCTGGCGGCATGCTGCACCAATGCGGTTAAATTCCGGTGAGATGGAAGAGCAGCTGACTCTTAATCAGCGGGTCTCTGAGGGCAACCGTCCCTACGCCAAGCCGTGCTTCTTGAATTCCGCCTGCTCGTCGCCGGCGATCCAGCCAAATACCTTCAGGCTACCGTCGCGCCGTTCTAGGAGATAATCGACCTCGAAATCGATGGTCACGGGACTTTTGTCCTTGCGCTCATACTCGCCCGACCATTGCACCTTGGCCACGCAATGGTCCTGGTCGATCGGCGTTACCGATACCTCCTTGCAGGTCATCTTCTTGCTGCCCATCGCGCGATAGGCCTCAAAACCCTTCTTCATAATGTCTTTCAACTGTTGGCCGTTCTCGCCGACCATGACCCCTGCGGGCGTCACCGAGACAAAGCCGGTCGAGTAGTTTCCGGCAACGTCGTTTAGATTGACGTTGCCGGCGATCGCATCGTTGTAGACCTTCTCATACGTCTTGAAGAACGTCTCGGCGTCTGTCTTGGATATCATTTCGCTCCCCACGAAAGTCGCAAACACACGAATTCCGCTGACCAACGCGACCGCTCGGTCATCGTTCCTGCGCTGGCGGAACTACCCCAGCCTCCCCAGCGCCGGAAAATTCTCGAGCAGCCAGTACGACGCGCTCTGCACTCCGCCGGTCAGGAAGAACACGCCAGCGACCACCAGCAGCGCGCCGATCGCCTTCTCGACGCGGCCGAGATGGACGCGGAATTTGCCGAGGAAGCGCATGAAGGCGCCGGAAAACAGCGCCGCGACTAGGAAGGGGATGCCGAGGCCCAGCGAATAGGCGGCGAGCAGCAACGCGCCCTCGCCCACCGTCTCGCGCCCGCCGGCTAACGTCAGGATCGGCCCCAGCACCGGGCCGATGCAGGGCGTCCAGCCGAAAGCGAAGGCCAGTCCCATGACATAGGCGGCGATCATGCTGGCGGGCTTGCCCTGCGACTGGAAGCGCGCCTCTCGCGACAAAAGCGGAATGCGCAATATGCCGAGAAAGTTCAGGCCCATGACGATGATCAGCGCGCCCGCTACCATCGCCAGCGGTTCCTGCCAGACGCGCAGCAGCCTGCCGATGGTCGAGGCGCCTGCGCCGAGCGCGACGAAGACGGTCGAGAAGCCGAGCACGAAGGCCAAAGAGGCATAAAGCAGCGCGCCACGCGTGCCGTCACTTGCCGTCATGCCTTGATTGCCGCGGAAATCATCGACGGACACGCCCGCCATGTAGCAGAGATAGGGCGGTACCAGCGGCAGCACGCAAGGCGACAGGAACGAGATCGCCCCTGCCCCGACCGCGCTGACATAGCCGATGTCCAATGCCATCTCATAAGACCCCGATTGTGCTGGCGCCGATATAGCGATGCCGGAGCCCTCGTGCCAATCACCATTGTGTGGCACGTGGTCGCCCGGCCGAGGAAGAAACGGCCTCCCCTGTGCGTTGACTGAACGGGCGCGCGATTGCCGCGCTTGTTCTCAGGGAGGTTTATCATGAAATCGATTGCGCTTGGATTCGCGGCTCTGTTGCTTGGCACGGCCGCATCCCATGCCGCCGAGGCGTGGAAGGAGGCCGAAGTCGGCGGCAAGAAGATCTATACCGATGCCATGGGCATGACGCTTTACACCTATGACAAGGACGAGAAGGGCAAATCCAACTGCTACGACAAATGCGCCGCCAACTGGCCGCCGTTGAAGGCCGAGGCCGGCGCCAAGGCGGATGATGAATGGACGATCGTCGATCGCACCGACGGCACCAAGATGTGGGCCTATGACGGCAAGCCGGTCTACACCTTCGTCAAAGACAAGAAGGCCGGCGATATGACCGGCGAAGGCGTCGCCGGCGCCTGGCACGTCGTCGCGGCCGATTGATTTCTTTTGGGCGGGCTGGCTGCCGGATCTTTGGCCGGCAGTCAGCCATCCCATCTCCTCCCCAAAAATGTGATCTTCGCCATACACTCTTAGAGTGTATCGCTTGCGCCGGGTCCGCAAATTGGGCCCTTCCCCTTGACCGATTGCAAAAGCACGGCCATGTGAGCGACGAAAAGAGTGGGATTTCGTCGTGCGCCGCGGAGTTCTTCCGCCGCCTCACAGCTGATAAGAGACCTCATGGACGTCGTCGTCGTCGAATCGCCGGCCAAGGCAAAGACAATCAACAAATATCTGGGCAAGAACTATAAGGTCCTGGCCTCGTTCGGCCATGTCCGCGATCTTCCGGCCAAGGACGGCTCGGTGCGTCCCGACGAGGACTTTGCCATGTCCTGGTCGGTCGACACCGCCTCCGGCAAGCGCCTCGCCGACATCGCCAAGGCGGTCAAGGATGCCGACGGGCTGATCCTCGCCACCGACCCGGATCGCGAAGGCGAGGCGATTTCCTGGCATGTGCTGGAAGTGCTCAGGCAGAAGCGCGCGCTGAAGGACAAGCCGGTCAGCCGCGTCGTCTTCAACGCCATCACCAAGTCTTCGGTGTTGGAAGCCATGGCCAATCCGCGCCAGATCGATGCGCCGCTGGTCGATGCCTATCTCGCCCGCCGCGCGCTCGATTATCTGGTCGGCTTCACGCTCTCGCCGGTGCTGTGGCGCAAGCTGCCGGGCGCGCGCTCCGCCGGCCGCGTCCAGTCGGTGGCGCTGCGCCTCGTCAGCGACCGCGAGTCCGAGATCGAGCGCTTCATCCGCGAGGAATACTGGCAGATCGCCGCCATCCTCAACACGCCGCGGAACGACAGCTTCGAGGCTAGGCTGACCGCCTATGCCGGCAAGAAGCTGCAAAAACTCGACATCGCCAACAAGGCGCAGGCCGACGACATCAAGGCGATGCTGGAAGGCGCGACCTTCAAGGCCTTGTCGGTCGAAGCCAAGCCCACCAAGCGCAATCCGGGTCCGCCTTTCACCACCTCGACGCTGCAGCAGGCCGCGTCCTCGCGGCTCGGCTTCTCGGCCAACCGCACCATGCAGGTCGCCCAGAAGCTCTATGAAGGCATGGATGTCGGCGGCGAGACCGCCGGTCTCATCACCTATATGCGAACCGACGGCGTGCAGATGGCGCCTGAGGCGATCGAGGCCGCGCGCGATGCCATCGTCAGCGAATTCGGCGCAAAGTACCTGCCTGAAAAGCCCCGTTTTTACACAACGAAGGCCAAGAATGCCCAGGAAGCGCACGAGGCGATCCGCCCGACCGATTTCAAGCGCACACCGGCATCGGTCCGGCAATATCTCGATGCCGATCAGGCGCGGCTTTACGAGCTGATCTGGAAGCGTGCCATTGCCAGCCAAATGCAGCCGGCCGAGATCGAGCGCACCACGGTCGAGATCGAGGCCGTCAACGGCGCCCGCACCGCCGAGTTGCGCGCGGTGGGCTCGGTCGTGCGCTTCGACGGCTTCATTGCCGCCTATACCGACCAGAAGGAAGAGGACGCCGAGGACGAGGAAAGCCGCCGCCTGCCCGAGATCCGAGCCGATGAGCAGCTTGCCCGCGAGGCAATCAACGCCACTCAGCACACGACCGAGCCGCCGCCGCGCTACTCCGAGGCGTCGCTGATCAAGAAGCTGGAAGAGCTCGGCATCGGCCGGCCCTCGACCTACACGGCAATCCTGAAGACGCTGGAGGACCGCGACTACGTCGCCATCGACCGGCGCAAGCTGGTGCCGCAGGCGAAGGGACGGCTGCTCTCTGCCTTCCTCGAAAGCTTCTTCGAGCGCTATGTCGAATATGACTTCACCGCTTCGCTCGAGGAAAAGCTCGACGAGATTTCCGACGGCAAGCTCGCCTGGAAAGACGTGCTGCGCGACTTCTGGAAGGATTTTTCCGGCGCCGTCGACGACATCAAGGAACTCCGCGTCGCCGACGTGCTCGACGCCCTCAACGACGAGCTGGCCCCGCTGGTGTTCCCGGCGCGCGAAGATGGCTCGAACCCGCGCATCTGCCCGAAATGCGGCTCAGGCAACCTGTCGCTGAAGCTCGGCAAGTTCGGCGCCTCGTCGGCTGCTCGAACTATCCGGAATGCTCCTACACCCGTCAGCTTGGCGACGCCGCCAATCCCAATGGCGAGAACGGCAATGGCGAGGACGGCGTCAGGCTGCTCGGCAAGGATCCGTACACGGCCGAGGAGATCACGCTGCGCAGCGGCCGCTTCGGCCCCTATATCCAGCGCGGCGAAGGCAAGGACGCCAAGCGTTCCAGCCTGCCCAAGGGCTGGACGGCAGAATCGATCGACCATGAGAAGGCGATCGCGCTGTTGTCGTTGCCGCGCGACGTCGGCAAGCATCCGGAGACCGGCAAGATGATTTCGGCCGGCCTCGGACGCTACGGCCTTCGTGCTGCACGACGGCACCTATGCGAATCTCGAAAGCAACCGTTTCTCGATCGGCTTGAACCGCGCCGTCTCGGTGATCGCCGAGAAGCAGCAAAAGGGCAAGGGCCGGCAACCGGCGCCACGGCCCCGCGGCGCTGAAGGAGCTTGGCGACCATCCCGACGGCGGCGGCAAGATCGTCGTGCGCGACGGCAAGTACGGCCCCTATGTCAACTACGGCAAGGTCAATGCGACGCTGCCCAAGGGCAAGGACCCGCAGTCGGTGACGATGGAAGAGGCGCTCGCCTTGATCGCCGAGAAGGAAGCCAAGGGCGGGGGCGGCAAGAAGCCGTTCCGCCGGGCGGCGAAGAAAGGATAGCAGGACGTGGCGCGCAGGATCTCCGGAAGAAGCCACGGCGATCCGCGCAGCGCCGACACCCGGGCCAAGGTCAAGGACGACTACCGGCCCTCGCGTGACGAAATCCTGCGCTACATCGCCGAAAATCCCGATCGCTCCGGAAAGCGCGAGATCGCCAAGGCCTTCGCGCTGCGCGGCCAGGACCGCATCTGGCTGAAGGACCTGCTGCGCGACCTTCAGGACGAAGGCCTGCTGACCAAGGAACGTAAGCGCCTCACCCGTGCGGGCGCCTTGCCCCACGTCGCCGTGCTCGACATTGTCGGTCGCGACGCCGATGGCGTGCTGCTCGCCAATCCGAGCGAATATACCGGCGCAGGCTCGCCGCCCGTCATCGCCATCCGCATGTCGCGCGGCGCCAGTGGCCCTGTCCCCGGCATCGGCGACCGCGTGCTCGCCAAGACCTTCCGGACCGACGACCCATCCGGCCCTGCTTACACCGGGCGGGTCATGAAAATCTTCGAGAAGCGCAGCGAGGCGGTGCTCGGCGTCTTCCGCGTGCTGAAGGACGGTTCTTTCCGCATCGAACCGGTAGAGCGGCGCCAGCCCGAACTAATCGTCGACAAGGAATTCCAGAACGGCGCCAAAAACGGCGATCTGGTCGAGGTCGAGCCGGCCCGCGCGTCGCGCTACGGCCTGCCGCGTGCCAAGGTGCTGGCGGTGCTTGGCTCGCTGACCAGCGAGAAGGCGGTCTCGATGATCGCCATCCACGCCCACGACATCCCGCACATCTTTCCGGCCGACGTGATCGCCGAGGCCGAGGCGGCGAAGCCCGCGACGCTTGCCGGCCGCGAGGATTGGCGCGATTTGCCGCTGGTCACCATCGACCCGGCCGACGCCAAGGACCATGACGACGCCGTCTTCGCCACGCCCGACACGGACGAAAAAAACCCGGGCGGCGTCATAGCCACCGTGGCGATCGCCGATGTCGCCGCCTATATCCGCTACGGCACGCCGCTCGACCGCGAGGCGCTGAAACGCGGCAATTCGGTCTATTTCCCGGACCGTGTCGTGCCGATGCTGCCCGAGCGCATCTCCAACGATCTTTGCTCGCTGCGCGAAGGCGAGGATCGTCCGGCCATCGCCGTGCGCATGACCTTTTCCGCGGAAGGCCGCAAGCTCAGGCACTCCTTCCATCGCGTCATGATGAAATCGGCGGCCAAGCTCGCCTACCCGCAGGCGCAAGCGGCGATCGACGGCGTGCTGGACGACAAGACCGGGCCGATCCTCGATAGCGTTCTGAAGCCGCTGTGGGACGCCTATGCAGTGCTGAAGCGCGGCCGCAATGCCCGCCAGCCGCTGGAGCTCGACCTGCCGGAACGCAAGATCCTGCTCAAGCCCGACGGCACCGTCGACCGCGTTGTCGTGCCGGAGCGCCTCGACGCCCACAAGCTCATCGAGGAGTTCATGATCCAGGCCAACGTCGCGGCCGCCGAGACACTCGAAGGCAAGAAGGAGCCTCTCGTCTTTCGCATTCACGACGCGCCTTCTCTGGCCAAGCAGGAATCGCTGCGCGAGTTCCTGCAAACGCTTGGCCTGTCGCTGGCGCGCGGCGCGCAGATGCGGCCAGGGCAGTTCAACGGCATTCTGGAGCGCGTGCGCGGCGCCGACAACGAGGCGCTGGTCAACGAGGTGGTGCTGCGCTCGCAGAGCCAGGCCGAATATTCGCCGAAGAATATCGGCCATTTCGGGCTTAATCTCAGGCGCTACGCGCATTTCACCTCGCCTATCCGCCGCTATGCGGATCTCATCGTGCATCGCGGACTGATCGCCGCGCTCGGCCTCGGTCCCGGCGGCCTGACCCAGCAGGAGGCCGACCGGCTGGAGGAAGTCGCAGCACTCATCTCGGCCACCGAACGCCGCGCCATGGCCGCCGAACGCGATACCGTCGACCGGCTGATCGCGGCTTACCTGGCCGAGCGCATCAACGACACCTTCGACGCGCGTATCTCCGGCGTCACCAAGGCGGGACTCTTTGTCCAATTGCCGCAATACGGCGCGGATGGTTTCATCCCGGTGTCAAGTTTGAACGGCGACTACTATATCTACGACGAAACCGCTCGATCGCTGTTCGGGGAACGCACCGGCAAGGGTTACCAGCTTGCCGACCGCGTCGAGGTTCGGCTGCTCGAGGTCGCGCCGATGGCCGGCGCGATGCGTTTCGAGATGCTGAGCGACCCGAAGCCGCTGCCAGGCTCGCGACGGTCGTTCCACAAGGCCAAGGGCCGCGCCCGCGCATCGCAGTCGCGTTTCGGGCCTCGCGGCAGGAGAAGGTGATGCCAAAGGAATTTGGTATGGAACAACGGGTTTTCGGCGGCGAGAATCACTCCGGCCGCGCCGCGCGTCCGCTGTGGACGGCGATCAAGCGCGGCATGCTCGGCCGCTGCCCGCATTGCGGCGAAGGCAAGCTGTTCTACGCCTTCACCAAGTCCGTCGACACATGCAGCGTCTGCGGTGAGGAGCTTCATCACCATCGCGCCGACGACCTTCCCGCCTATCTGGTGATCGTCATCGTCGGCCACATCGTGGTTGGCGCCTTCATGGGTGTGGAGGCGACCTCGACGCTCACGCTGTGGCAGCACGCGCTGATCTGGGTGCCGCTGACCTTTGGTCTGGCCATCGCGCTGCTGCAGCCGGTCAAGGGCGCCGTCATCGGTCTGCAATGGGCGCTCTATATGCACGGCTTCGGCGGCGAGAAGGACGAGTTTGAACCGCATTCCTAGGCCTGGAGCGGCTCAGCCAACGCCGTCCGCTCCAAACATTGGTTTTTACGCAATTCCGGACGGAAAACCGCGGAAAACTGCTACGCACCTTTCCTGGAATTGCTCCAGCAGCGACGTTTCGTCCGAGGCTGGTGCAAAGATACGAACCCGCAAGCCACTTTCGCATTCGAGAAGTTTCCGCTAGGTCGAGCCCATGGAAGGAATGACCAAGGCGGATGTCGATAAACTCGATAAAGGCTTGGCCGTGCACGGCGGTCGGCCGCTTCGTCCGCGCGATGCCGCAACCTTGATCCTGCTGGACCGGAGCGGCAGCGACGTTCTGGTGCTGATGGGCCGGCGCCATGCCGGCCACGCCTTCATGCCCGGAAAATTCGTCTTCCCCGGCGGCCGAACCGACCCCGCAGACAGCCGCATTCCGGTGGCTGCCCCGCTGCACCGCGAGGAAGAAACCAGGCTTGCCAGCGGTCCCCGCCGCGCGAGCACCGCGCGGGCGCGCGCCATCGCCCTGTCGGCAATCCGTGAGACCTACGAGGAAGCCGGCCTGCTGATCGGCCGCAAGGGCCCGTTCGCGACCGCCAAGCGCGACTGGCAGGGTTTCGTCGAACACGGCGTGATACCGTCGCTGGATGCCTTGCGCTTCATCGCCCGCGCCATCACTCCGCCCAACCGCGTGCGTCGCTTCGACACCCGCTTCTTCAGCGCCTGGCGCGAGGACGTCGCCGTGGAATTGCCGGAGGGCGGCCCGACCAACGAGCTGGAAGAGCTCGTCTGGCTGCCGCTCGCGGAAGCCCGCAAGGCCGACATTCCCGACATCACCCGCATGATCCTGGAAGAACTGGAAAAGCGGCTCGCCCACGATCCCTTGCTGCGTCCGGGCGGCGCAGTGCCGTTCTTCCGGCTCGTCCGAAACCGCTTCGTCCGCGAAGTCCTTTAGAAACAGAGCATCCATATCCCATGACGGTCGATACCCAGCAAAAGGGCGACGAACGCGTACACTGGCTGCCGATGATCGCGGCGATCTCCTCGATCAGCGTGGTCGGCATCGCTATCGGCCTCGGCATGCCGCTGCTCAGCGTCATCCTCGAAACGCGCGGCCACTCGGCCTCGATGATCGGCCTCAACACGGCGGTCGCCGGCCTCGCCTCGATCGCCGGCGCGCCGCTTGCCACGCCGCTCGCCATGCGGCTCGGCGTCGCCTGGACAATGCTTTTGATGATTGCCGCCGGCGCGCTTGCCTTCGTCGGTTTCCATTTCGCGCCCGCCTTCTGGATGTGGTTCCCGCTGCGCGTCGCGCTGCACATCTCGCTGACGGTGCTGTTCATCCTGTCGGAATTCTGGATCAGCACCTCGGCGCCGCCGCATCGTCGCGGCCTAGTGCTCGGCATCTACGCCACGGTGCTGTCGCTGGGTTTCGCCGCCGGCCCCTGGCTATTTGCCCATCTCGGCTCGAGCGGCTTCCTGCCGTTCGGCGTCACCATAGCGCTGGTGACGCTCGCGGCCATTCCGGTGCTCGCTGCCCGCAACGAGAGCCCGGCGATCGTCGCCGACGGCGAAACCAGCCATTTCCTGCGCTACGTCTGGCTGGTGCCGACCGCGACCTTCGCCGTGCTGGTGTTCGGCGCCGTCGAGACCGGCGGCTTCTCGCTATTCCCCGTCTACGGCAACCGGATCGGCTATTCCGAGGCCGACGCCGCGCTGCTGCTCACCATGATCGGCCTCGGCAACGTGCTCCTGCAGATCCCGATCGGCATGATCAGCGACCGCATCTCCGACCGCCGCTATCTGCTCCTGGCCTGCGCCACGGTCGGGCTCATCGGCACCGTCTTCATGCCTTTCTTCGCCCAGAATTGGCACCTGATGGCGGCTCTTCTGTTTGTCTGGGGCGGCGTGGTCGCCGCCATGTACACGATTGGGCTTGCCCATCTCGGCTCGCAGCTTTCCGGCCATGAGCTCGCCTCCGCCAACGCCGCCTTCGTGCTCTGCTATGGCGTCGGCATGGTGATCGGCCCACAGGCGATCGGCATCGGCATGGACGCCTTCGGCCCCTCGGGCTTCGGCTGGTCGCTCGCGTTGTTTTTTGCCGCTTATATGCTCCTGGTCTTGGTCCGGTTGGTGCGAAAGATTCTCTAGAGCATGATGCCGAAAAGTGTGAAGCGGTTTTCGGACGACATCATGCTCTATCTCTTTGATTTAGAGCCGGATTCAGATTTCAGGTCGACTCGACCTGAAATCATCCGGCTCTAGCGAGAAATATCGCCGGTCATCGGGCTATGCTGACATCACCGTGTCAGCAGCACCCCTGCTATACCCTCGCTCCAATGCAGGTATAGCGAGGAGAGATCGGATGATCGACAGCGGCTTTGAAACCAAATCCCTCAGGATGGAACTGCTTCTGCTCGTCACCTTCCAGGCGCCGGCTGCCGATGTCGAGCGCATCATGGAGGCCGTGGTGGCGATCGCGCCGCTGCGCATGGGCGAATATGACGGCAACGCCTACCAGTCGGCGCAAGGCATAGAGCGCTACCGGCCGCTGGAAGGCGCTGCCGCGGGCGCCGAGATCGAATTGCGCCGGCGGCCGGGCACGGTCGAGGTGTCGTTCGAACTGCCCGACGACCAGGGGCTTGCCGCGCGCGTCGTCGAGGCCATATTCCAGGCTCACTCCTATCAGGAGCCGGTCATCCGCATCCAGCCGCTGCTGACCAGCCGTTCCAAGGGCCTCGACGACCGCGCCAATCCGAACCGTTGGTGGAACACGACAGGCGACTGGAAGACCGCGCCGCGCCCGGAAACGATAGCCGCCGAGTGACATCGGAGCCGAGTTCGCCGCCGGAGGAAGTTGCCTATGAATGACGAGGCAGACCGCGTGCCGGCGCGCGATCCTCAGGACCTGGCGCGGTTGTTGGTTTCTCGCGAGCAGGCGGGAGACGCCGAAGGAATGGCGGCCCTCTACGAGCCCGATGCCGTCCTCGATATCGGCGGCGGACAGCTGGCCCGCGGCAGGGATGCTATCCGCGCGTTCTACGCTGAGTTGGTGGCAGCCGGGCAGAGGTTTGAGCTTGGTGATCAGCGCCCGGCTATCGTCAACGGAGATCTGGCGTTCACTTCCACGCGCCTTCACGATGGTACCGTGACTGTGGAAATTGCCCGCCGGCAAGGTGACGGAACATGGCTGTGGGTGATCGATCAGCCGTCGATTCTCCCATGAGCTAAGGCTCGGCACTCGAAGCCAAGACACCGCCCGAGAGCCCTCGGGCTTGACTTTCCGGGCGCGTTCTTTATGTGTCGCGCCAAGTTTCCCGCGTCCGGGTGTTTTCCCCGTGCTCCAGCGGCCAAAACTCCACGAACATTAACGGACGAACATCATGGCCAAAGCCGCAAACATCAAGATCAAGCTTCTGTCGACCGCCGACACCGGTTTCTTCTACGTGACCAGCAAGAACAGCCGCACCAAGACGGACAAGCTGTCGTTCCGCAAGTACGACCCGGTCGCCAAGAAGCACGTCGAATTCAAGGAAACCAAGATCAAGTAATCTGGTTCATCCTGAAATGCCGAAACGCCGCCCACTCGGGCGGCGTTTTTGTTTGGCGGCATTTGTGATTCGCGGCAACCTAAGCAGGTACCGCTGGCTTGGCTCCCTACTTCCCTTGCAGGAAATCCATGATCGGTGGGAAGGTGAGGAGAATCCCGACAAGGAGCAGCGCAAACGCGGCGACATTGACCCTGCCCATTGCCACTGTCTTGTATCCCCAACGCCGGGCGAAGATGAACCACGCCACCAGCCAGACGATGATGGCGACGGTCGTTACCCCGGAAAGTGCTCCTGACGGCTTGTAGAAGGTCAGCAAGCTGTTGATGGCCTTCGATGCGTCGCCGGCGAGAGCCAGGATGCCGATGGCGGCGCAACCGATGCCTGCAGCCAGAATGGCTGCCGCCCCGGGACCATTGGGTATGCTTTCAGGGATCGTTTCCACGGGTTGACTTTGGCCGACGACCGGCTTCTGCGAAATGGTCATGGCTGTTCTCCTTCAGGCTGCGCGGCCGATGGCTGCACTCCAGGTGTTTGGGCTGGTGCTTGCGCTCCCTCCGGCTGCTCTCCTTGTATCAATACGATCGATTGGCCACCGCGGACGGGAGCGTATTTGTTGAGGAACGCACCCAGCGCACCGGCTGCGCCCGTCGCGAAGAAGGCCGCGACCGCAAAGGCCAGCACCGAGATGCGCATGCTCCGGTGTTGAACGATCGCTCGTCCGTACTTCATGGTGACATAGGCCACCATGGTCATTGCTATTGGCGCCAGCCAAGCGACATGCTCTTTCCATTCCATGCCGAGAGAATGCCACTCAGATGTTCTCGGGCTCGACAGGAGAAGGCTCCGCGGATAGCTCGAAAGATCGGTCACCCCGGCCGGTGGAACGGCGCGATACCATGGATAGACGCTGTAGGCGCCGGAGAACACAGTGAGCCAGGAGAGAACCACCATCGCAACAAGCCAAAAGTTGAGCAGCGACTGTTCCCTTGTGCTCATTGGCGGCGCCCCTGGTGCTGACATTCTATAGAGACCGGCAATGGCGCCGGAAAATGCGAGCATGAAAAGGGCGCCGAAACCCATTCCATGCAGCACCGTCATCAGATCGCGAGTGGTGATTTCCATCGATTGTCTCCTTCCCTTTACCCCCTCCGTTTTTGCTTTCTAATTTAGTTGATCATTATAGAGAGACGGACACAGCCTTTATTGACGTGGATCAAAAAATTAGCCGGCTTGCGGAAGCCTAGATTTCCCGTGTCACCCGCATCTCGACGGCGACTGGCTCAACGCCACACTGTGAGTGGTCCGATATCAGCGGGATGCCTGGTTCGGGGCCGGTCGGGTGGTGCGGGTCGAAGGGCTCGGTCGATGTCGCGCTCAAGCTCTAAGAGGGCGTGAGGCTGCCCGGCTCCTACCAGCGGAATTGCTGCTCGGCAGCGACCAGGGCACGATCCCGCGCGGCCTTGCGATCGATCCGATCGGGCAATTCTTCACAACGCCCGTCGACAACGGCGCGTTTGGCTTCAAGTCTCCGAAGGCCCGGATACCGGACTTTGGCTGGAGCCTGACGTCATCTTTTGGAAAAAAGGGGGCCGGTCGGCGGTTGGCAGCGGTACGAGGAGGCCACTATGTGCCAGCGCCGGCCGGCCGACCCCACGGACCCAGGAGATGCGGCGGACCTGAGCATCATGGGGTATTTTTCGGATCGAGCCGGGCAGTCTACCCTCGTGCCGGCTTCGTCTTCGGTCTATGCGAAGCAGATTTGCGCAAGAACGTATGAAAATCAACCATTTCTTAACCACGGCTCGCGAATCGCTTGGGTTAAGGTAAATTCCTAACCTTGCCGGATGACCGGATATTAGCTGCCTCTACAATGCATATCGCTCAAAAGTATGTGGCGGCTTTGAGAAAACGGCATGCATAAATCAAAAGGCCTAAGACGCGTCGCCTGAATCCGTTTCAGCGCAACGCGCTTCAAAAGCATGTCTCCCGAAAGTGGGAACCGGTTTCGGGACAAAGGTGTGCGTAAAATCAAACCTAAAGTGCATCCAGCGATCTGAAGGATAGCGACGCGCTTTAGGCGGCCTTGGCGACAACCCGGTTGCGGCCGCCGCTCTTGGCCTCGTAGAGCGCAAGGTCGGCACGCTTCATCAGCGCCGCGACCGTATCGGCTCCTTTCAGCACCGATGACACGCCCACGCTGACTGTCACTTCAATCGTCTTCCCTTCGGTTCCGATTGCAAATGGCAGCTGTGCGATCTCGGCACGGATGCGTTCGGCCACCTTCTCGGCAATCAGCCCATCGGTGTCCGGCATGACCACGACGAACTCCTCGCCGCCGAACCGGCAGGCGAGATCGATGCCGCGCACGTTCTTGCGCAGCCGCCTGGCGAATTCGCGCAGCACGTCGTCGCCGCCATCATGGCCGTGGGCGTCGTTGATGGATTTGAAGCGGTCGAGATCGGTGATCATTACCGACAGCGGTCGCCGCCGCGCCACAGCGCGGTCGAACAGTGTCTGCAGGTGGCTGTCGAGGTAGCGGCGGTTGTGCAGACCGGTCAGTCCGTCGGTCACCGCCATCTCGATCGTCTGGGTAACGCTGGCGCGCAGCTGGTCGTTGTAGCGCTTGCGCCGCACCTGCGTGCGCAGGCGCGCCGTCAGCTCGTGCTGGTCGATCGGCCGTGTCAGATAGTCGTTGATGCCGAGTTCGAGGCCGCGGATGATCCGGCCCTCCTCGCCCTCGTCGGCCAAAAGGATGATCGGCAGGAAGCGGGTGCGATCGAGCGAGCGCAGTTGCGAACAGAGTCTCAGCGCATCGAAGTCGGCGAAAGCCGTCGAGATCAGCACGCACTCATAGGCTGTTTCGGCGGCCTGGAAGAAGCCGGCATTCGGATCGGTCGCGACATCGAGCTCGGCGCTGCCGCGCAGCATCTTCCGGATGCGCTCGATCGACGACTTGCGCTCGTCGACCAGAAGCACCTTGGGCTTGGTGTCTTCCGTCGCGAAGTTGCGGCTGAGCAATTCCTCGATGCCGATGTTGCGCGTGGTCGAGGCGCGCAGGCGCAGCTCGTCGGTCAGCGACTTCAGCCGGACCAGGCTCTTCACCCGCGTCATCAGCTGCAGGTCGTTGACCGGCTTGGTGAGGAAATCGTCGGCGCCGGCCTCGAGGCCGCGCACCCGGTCCGATACCTGGTCAAGCGCGGTAATCATGACGACCGGGATATGCGAGGTCGCCGGATCGCTCTTCAGCCGCTTGCAGACCTCGAACCCGTCCATGCCGGGCATCATCACGTCGAGCAGCACCACATCGACCTTGCCGTTCTCGCAGGTCTCGATGGCGTCCGGGCCGTTGCCGGCCGTCAGCACCTCGAAATATTCGGCCAGCAGCCGAACCTCCAGCAGCCGCACATTGGCGGGGATGTCATCGACGACGAGGATCCGCGCGGTCATCTCAAAGGCTCCGGCTCGGCATCAGGCATCGCCCAGGTAGGATTTGATCGTCTCGATGAAGCGCGGCACCGAGATCGGCTTGGAAATATAGGCCTCGCATCCGCCCTGGCGGATGCGCTCCTCGTCGCCCTTCATCGCGAAGGCGGTGACCGCGATCACCGGGATCGAATGCAATTCGTCGTCTTCCTTCAGCCATTTGGTCACTTCCAGGCCCGACACCTCGGGCAGCTGGATATCCATCAGGATCAGGTCCGGCCGGTGCTGGCGCGCTAGGTCCAGCGCTTCCAGGCCATTTCGCGTGCGGACCGTCTCGTAACCGCTGGCTTCGATGAGGTCCCGAAAGAGCTTCATATTGAGCTCATTGTCCTCGACGATCATGACCTTCTTAGCCATCAATTTCCCGTCCCGACCGCCTTCGAAGCCGAAGACCGCCGTTATGCGTCCCTTCCGGATCGCACCCAACCCTTTTTCACTCTACGCCAATATCATTGACGAAACGGAAACCGGACGTTGGAAAAGCGCCGGGATTCCATCTGCGGGTGCAGGAGCTGAAGCGGCTGAGACTTGCCGCAAGCGACGCTTGCCATTACTGCGGAGCAAAGACTCACATCCACACCGATAAAAGGTAATGATGGCAAACGCAGCGTCAATGCGCGAGGAGGCGGAAACCCTTGCCGTCAGGGCGTTAGGCTTCGTCGCCGCCGATCCGGAGCTTCTGCCCCGCTTCCTGGCAATCACCGGCATCGAGGCGCATTCGATCAGAAGGGCGGCTGAAGAGCCTGGCTTCCTTGCCGGCGTGCTGCAGTTCATCCTCGCCCACGAGCCGACGCTTTTGCGCTTCGCCGAGGAGACCGGCACGCCGCCGGCCGCTATCGGCAACGCCTTGCGGGCGCTGCCGCTCGGCAATGACGATCACGATCGCTCGACATGAGCGACGATCCCGAAACCACGCGCCAGATCGAGGAGTTGGCCGCCGACGACCGGCCGCTGTTGGTGCTCGACGTCGACGATGTCGTGCTCGAATTCGTCCGACCCTTTCCGCATTTCCTGAAAACGCGCGGCTTCCGGCTGACGCTCGCCTCCTTCCGCCTGACCGGCAACATCGCCGAGACGGCATCCGGCCGGCTGATCGAGCAGGCCGAGGTCACGGCCCTTCTCGGCGATTTCTTCGATGTCCAGGCCGATTGGCAAAGCATCACCGACGGCGCCGCGGAGGCGCTGGCGACGCTCGGCCAGCGTGCCGAGATCGTGCTCCTGACCGCCATGCCGCACAAGCATCGCGCCGTGCGCCGGGCGCATCTCGACGCGCTTGGCCTGAACTACCCGTTGCTGACCACGGAAATGGCGAAAGGGCCGGCCATCGCCAAGCTGCGCGGCGCCAAAGGCAGGCCTGTCGCCTTCGTCGATGACCAGCCGTCCAATCTGATGTCGGCGCGCAACGCGGTCGCCGATGCGAACCTCTTCCACCTGATGGCGGACAATTCGCTGCGCGCCTTCCTGCCGCCGACGCCAGACGACATCGTCTCGGTCGAGAACTGGCGCGAGGCGGCCCCGAAGATCGCGAGCGCGCTGGGGCTTTAGCGAGCGTTCAGGGCTGCAGTTTTGCCCCTGCTCCGCCATTGTCGCCGCCGTCCGAATCGTCGCCTCCGGTTGAATTGTCCGTTCCGTTCGCGCCGTCATCGCCGTTCGAATTGTCGTCCTGACCCGCGCTGTCGTCCTGGACAGCATCAGCGCCTTTCAACATGGCGCCGTTGACCGTGACGGATCCATCGGCCTTGGTGTTGATCACCCACTCCAGCCGGCCGTCCGGCAGCGTTTTGCCAAAACCTTTGACGGCCAAAGCAAACGGGAAGGCCTGCGCCATTTGCTCATCGCTCTTGGCGCCCTCCTGCAGCGCCTGCACGATCTTGTCGTAGCCCGCGACATCGACGGTCATGGTCGCATCCGGCTTTTTGCCCGGAAACGTCATCTCGCCTTCCATAGCGACCTCGATGTCGCCGTTCTTCACCGTGCTGTGTCCGAGCACGAATTTGGGCGTCTTGGCCAGGAAATCGGCGACCAGAGCGTCGCCGAATTGATCCGACAGCGGCGGATTCTTATTGAGATCAAAGGCTTCGATCGCTTTCTTCGCCATGGTGTCGAGATCGATGTTGGCGCCGCCGAAGTTGAGGTCGACATCCGTCGGCAGCAGCGCGACGCTCCAGCCGGGCAGCGTCTGCTGCGGGATCGTCAGACCGGAGGCCTTGATCGCGTAGTCGACTTTGCCGTTCTGGGAGACGCCGTCCATGCCGAACGCGGTGCTGAACTGCTTGGCCCCGAATTTGCCGACGGGGCTCTCCACCTCGAAATCCTTGAAGCCGTAGTTGCCGTCGATCCTTTCCCAGACGGGCAGCGCGGCCTGCAGAAGCGTCTTGAGCTCTGCCTGGTTGGCCTTGAGCTTGGCTTCGTCCTCGTTGGCCACGGCAAAGGCAAGCAGGTCGAGCAACGGCTTCGTCCGCACACCCTTGCCGTGCGCATCCACCGACAGTTCCGGCGTCCTCAGCGTGATCGGAAAATTCATTCCGTTGTCGGGATCGTCGATCTTGATCGTTTCGACGAAGCTCGAGACTTTCTGCGTCGCCGTGAAGTCGACGCCGCCATTTGCCGATTTGGTGGCCGCAATGGTCGCGGTGCCGGCGCCGGCGGTGACGTCGGCTTGCTGCTTGGCTTCCCGTGACGTCATCGTCATGCCGGCCATCGAGCTTGTGCCGCTGGTAAAGGCGGCAAGCCCCGGATCGTAGACGCCGGCGCCCTTGCCGTCCTTGATCGTGAATTGCATGCTTTGCGGACCTTCCGGCCCGTTGAATTCGAAGGACATGCTTTGCGAAAAATCCGAGGCGACGTCCCATGATCCGTCACTGCGCGGCTTCACAATCAAGGCATAGGGCGCCAAGTCGAATTTCAGCGGCTTTTGGTCCGGCAGGGCATCGACCAGCGCCTTGATGTCGAGCACAATTTTGTAGGCACCGCCTTCGGCCGAAACCCTGAGCACGCCCATATCGAACACTTGCTTGCCGAAATAGCGCGCCAGATTGTCGGAGAGCAGCTTCGCGCCCTGGCTGTCGACCGTCTGGGCCACAGCAGGCACGCTGAACGCAAGAGCTGCAACAACTGGCAAAATACGCTTCACGTCGGTTCTCCGTTCTCGGAAGGCGAAAATCGTTTCGTGCTTCTGGTAGGAAACAAGCGTTACAGCCGCAAGACGGCGACTGTACGCCAAAAGCCCGTGCCGCTAAAGCACCAGCCGCATCAGCGGCCGGCCGGGCTTGCGCTCCAGAAGCCTCTCGAACCCTGCCTTCTCGAACACCCGCGACGAGCCGACGAACAGCCCGATCGAGCGCGAGTCGCGCGAAAGATCGATCGGGCAGGCTTCCAGCAGCCTGGCGCCGTTGTCGCGGGCAAAGGCGATGCCGCCGTCGACGAGGCGATGGGTGATGCCCCTGCCCCGCGCCCTGACGCGGATGAAGAAGCAGGAGATCGCCCAGACGCTCGCGTCGCCGGCGTCCGCCGGATCGACCGGCGCCGAGCCCCTGCCCTGATTGTTCCATTCGGGCACGTCGGCGCGCGGCCCGATCTGCATCCAGCCGACCGCCTTGCCGTCCTCGAAAGCCAAAAGCCCCGGCGGCGGACCGGCTTCGATACGCGCCTTGATGTGGTCCTTGTTGCGCTCGCGGTCGCTGGCGCGGCGCTCCGCCGGCGTCAGCCGAAAATGCGTGCACCAGCAACCGTAACAGGCGCCTTGCTTGCCGAAGAGATCCTCGAAATCGGTCCAACGCTCTGGCGTAAGCGGCGCTATGGTCGTGCTCATGCGTTCTCCCCAGGCCAGCCTTGTTGCCGGCCTTGCGCTGTCGTACCATTGCGTTTGTTCTCTTTATGTTCGCAGCAATGGCGGCTCCTGTCAACAATCCCGAACACGGTTTCTGCCGCGACTGCCTGGCTATGCAGCGCAGCGAGACACGCCGCTGCGAGCGCTGCGGCAGTCCGCGTCTTGTCCGCCATCCCGAACTCTACCGGCTGCACATCGCCCATATCGACTGCGATGCCTTCTACGCGGCGATCGAAAAGCGCGACAATCCGGTGCTGAAGGACAAGCCGGTGATCGTCGGCGGCGGCCGGCGCGGCGTCGTCTCCACCGCCTGCTACATCGCCCGCATCCAGGGTGTGCGCTCGGCGATGCCCATGTTCAAGGCGCTCGAGGCCTGCCCCGAGGCCGTGGTCATTCCGCCCAACATGGAAAATATGTCCAGGTCGGCCGCGAGGTGCGCGCGCTGATGCAGAAGCTGACGCCGCTGGTCGAGCCGCTTTCGATCGACGAGGCATTTCTCGACCTCGCCGGCACCGAGCGGCTGCACGGCATGCCGCCTGCGCTTGTGCTGGCGCGCTTCGCGCAGACGGTGGAAAAAGAACTCGGCATCACGGTTTCGGCCGGCCTTTCCTATTGCAAATTTCTGGCCAAGATCGCGTCGGACTTCCGCAAGCCGCGCGGCTTCTCGGTCATTGGCGAAGCGGAGGCGCCGAGCTTCCTCGCCGGACAGCCGGTGACGCTGATCTGGGGTGTCGGCAAGGCGCTGGCCGCAACGCTGGAGCGCGACGGCATTCGCACCATCTCCCAGCTGCAGCGCATGGAGCGCGGCGAGCTGATGCGGCGCTACGGCGTGATGGGCGACCGGCTCTACCGGCTTTCGCGCGGCGAGGACGACCGCCGCGTCGACCCCGACGGCGACGCCAAGAGTGTCTCGGCCGAAACCACCTTCGACACCGATATCGCCTCCTTGGCCGAACTGGTGCCGGTGTTGCGCGGCCTGTCGGAAAAAGTTTCGGCGCGGCTGAAGAAATCCGGCATTGCCGGGCGCACCGTGGTGCTGAAGCTGAAGACGCAGGATTTCAAGCTCCGCACCCGCAACCGCCAGCTTGGCGATCCGACACGGCTGGCCGACCGCATCTTCCAGACCGGGCTCGACCTGTTGCGCCGCGAGGCCGACGGCACGAAGTTCCGCCTGCTCGGCATCGGCGTCAGCGATCTCTCCGACGACGGCAAGGCCGATCCGCCAGACCTGGTCGACGTCCAGTCCCGCAAACGCGCGCTGGCCGAAACCGCCATCGACGAGCTGCGCGACAAGTTCGGCAGGAAGGCCGTCGAGACCGGTTACACTTTTGGCAAAGGCCGTGCCGCCAATCCGCCCGAGCCGCTCGAGGATTGAGACTGGCCCGGCATTCATGCAGGGATGATCAGCTGCGCTGCAAGTCGATCCGGCTCGTCACCATGGTCTTGCCGGTTTTTGGATCGGTGTCGGTCACCGTCAGCCGCATGCTGTCGCCGCCGGTCTTTTCTACAGTCAATTGCGCCTTGCGATCGCCGTTGACCTCCTTTGCCCAGCGAATGCCGAGATTGAGCGCGTTTCCCGAACGGCGCCCGTTCAACCGCGCCGGTCCCGTGCGCGAACCGATATAGACGCCGGTGTAGCCGGCGCCGCTGGCCTTGAGGTCGGCGCTGATCGCCCGCGTCATCAGGATCAATCCACGGCATTTGCCGTCGAGCGACAGCGAGGTCGAGGTGGCGCCGGATTTGAAGGTGCAGGCAATATTCACCGTCGGCGCACTGGCGCTCACCTTGAGGGTGCCGTTGCCGGCGAAGCTGCCCTGGAACGAGCGCAGGAAATCGGCATCGTCGGCGCGGGCGTCAGCCACTGTCGCCGTCAGGCAGCCGGCGAGCACAAACAGCATCATCGATTTCATTGGAAATCTCCCCCTCGGCATCGGACGTGCCAAAGCTTGCGAACACAACGACTCGGAACGCCTGCGACGGCCGCAGGTTCCGCCTTCAACATGACTGTTTTTTAACGCCGGTTTTTAACGCCGCCGGGCTGGCCCACACGAATGCGGCGACTAGCGGTTGCGGTCGCACGTCCGGCTTGCGAAATAGCGCGCATGACACCCGCTCCCTCGATCACCAAGGCCGCGCTCTGGATGGCGTTGTCGATCGCCTCCTTCCTGGCGATGTCGGTCGCCGGCCGCACCGCGACGGCCGCGCTCAATGTCTTCCAGGTGCTGGAGCTGCGCTCGGTGATCGGCTTTTTCATCCTGCTGCCGCTGGTGATGGCGGGGGGCGGCTTCAAGGCGATGCGCACAGAGCGCCCGCTCGCCCACGTCGCCCGCAACCTCGTCCACTATGCCGGCCAGGCCGCCTGGCTCTATGCGCTGACGTTGATTCCGCTGGCGGTGCTGATCTCGATCGAGTTCACGACCCCGATCTGGACCGCGATCCTGGCGGTGAGCTTTCTCGGCGAAAGGCTGTCGCGGCCGAGGCTGACGGCGATCATGCTGGGGTTGATCGGGGTGGTGATCATCGTGCGCCCTGGCGCGGGCTCCGTCGATCCCGGTCATCTCGTCGTGTTGGGGGCCGCGATGTGCTTCGGAGTCTCGGTGGTCATGGTCAAGTCGCTGACGCGAACCGACAGCGTCGTGCGCATCATCTTCTGGATGCTGATCATCCAGTCCGCGGTCGGCCTCGTCCCGGCGCTCTACGTCTGGCGCAACCCGGCGTTCGAACTCTGGCCGTCGATATTCCTGGTCGCCTTTACCGGCATGTCTTCGCATTACTGCATGGCGCGCGCGCTCAGCCACGCCGATGCGACCGTCATTTCGCCGATGGACTTCCTGCGCGTGCCGCTATCGGCGCTGATCGGCTGGCTGCTTTACAACGAGCAGATCGATATCTTCACCGCCGGCGGTGCCTTGCTGATCCTGACCGGCAACCTGCTCAACCTGCAGCGGAAAGCGCCGCAGCCCGCCGAAGTCGCCACCTCCTAGGCAGACGTGCGCGGATAGGTTTCGTCGTCCTTCTCGGTCTGTGGGGCGGCGTCGCTTTCGGGGATTCCGGACCATGGCTGCTTTGGGTGGGCCAACCGGCCCTTGGCCCGGCGTTCCCGGGCATCGGTGCAGCCGCTCTCGTCCTCTCCTTGCCATCAGCAAGGGTGATTTTCGTCTCGGCTTTCATTAAAAAAAAGGTAATGCCGCTTAATTTGATAGCGCCGCTGCCTCGCCACCGGTAGTTTCTTCATTCTGAACGGGGCGTGAGCAAGTTTTCCGGAGGGCCTCGATGAATACTATTAAGCATGCATTTCATCTGGTAAACGTTCTCGGCAATATAGTTCCCCACGCTGGCAGGCGCTTTTTGCTGGATAGGCTCGGATTGGGCAAGGTTTTGCAGCGGGCGTCCAAGGGGAGCATCGATCAGGTCAAACTGCCAAACGGTTACGACCTCTTCTTCAACCCCATGCTGCACTGGAACGCAACCAACCCAAAAAATCACGAGCCAGAAGTCACCGCTCTGCTCCATCGCTATCTGGAGCCAGGGGCGGTTTTCTACGATATTGGCGCCAATATCGGATTGCATTCGCTGATCGCGTCGAAGATTGTGGGCCCAACGGGTCGAGTGCTTGCGTTTGAGCCCGGTGAGATCAACCTTAGGTATTTCCGCCGGACTCTGGAAAACGGTGCCCCCAACGTATCGCTGCACGAATTCGCGATTGGTGCTGCCGACGAAGCGAGGGTGTTCGACCTCAGGGGTGGCGCAATGTCGGGGAAGCTAGTCGGGTCCGGGGAGAAAGCCGTCGATCCTGTGAGCGTGCAAGTCAGGTGCATCGATAGCCTCGTAGCTGAAGGCTACCCACGCCCCGACGTGATAAAGATAGATATCGAGGGAGGCGAGGCAGACGCCCTGCAAGGAGCAACGAAAACGTTGCAGACACATCCGGTCGTGATCTGCGAGATGCATGATTTCGCGCCCGAGGAAGTGAGACGGGCCATGAGGGTGCTGATAGAAGCCGGCTATCGCTTGACCCGGCTCCCGGATAGATCGCCATCGGATCATACGCCCAGTCATCATATCGTGGCGGTGCGGGGTGACAGCGCTTGAATTCGGCCAAAGCAAGCTTGGTGGTGTCCCGACTAACCGTCCTGGGCGACCAGGTTTTCAACTGGGGACATTCCCACCGTGCGTCCATTCGCAATTTTGGACTCGTAGTGGCGATATCGATTTTTGCCGGCGGGCTGCTGTTGGCCATCCAAAGCATGCCTGGCCTGATCGAACGGCTTAACGCAACTCCATTTGTCTTCCTTGTCCTGGTCGCGGTGCCGGCTACGGCGGCGCTGAATGCGCTTGAGCTCCAGATCATGGCAGCAATGGCAAAGAAGAACATGGCCTGGGCAAACGCATTCGAAATTGGCGTCTTTTCAAGTGCCGCCAATATGCTGTTTTTACCGGCTGGCCTACTATCGCGCGCTGCGGCGCTACGAGCACACGGAGTCGGACTGCAACTTGGAGGCAGCCTGATTCTCGTATTCATGGCGTTGTGGTTTGGGGCAGCGTTTGGCTATTCGGGCCTATTCCTTCTTGCGCTCGGCCATATCAAAATCGGCGCAGGCTTTGTCGCTGTCGGATCGCTGTGCGCTGGAGTCAGCATCGTCTTCCTGGTCCGTCTCCGACCCGGCTGGAGACTGGTCGTTTCGGCATTGGCGGTAAAGCTTGCCGGCTTGGTCCTCGAGGCCTTTCGGCTCTGCCTCGCGGCAAGGGCGCTCGGGATCGGCCTCGGCTTCAATCAGGCTTCGACCTTTTCGATAGCCTCCATAATCGGAACGCTAACCTCTCTCGTTCCGGCAGGCTTGGGGATCACGGAGGCGATAACCGCATTGCTCTCGCCGCTTGCCAATATCGATGCCGTCGCAGGTTTCGTGATTGCTGGAACCAACCGAATTGCCGTAGTGCTGGGTTTGCTTTTGCTGGCGGTCTTTCTTGTGGGAACAAGGCGATTGAGATCCCCATCTGACTAGTATCGGCCGTATACATAGAAATCGGCAAAGGATGTGTTGTCGGGATCGCGCGGATCGAGCGGATAAGCGTTCGGAGTCACCGAACAAAGTTTCCACTCCGGTAGATTGACCTCGATCCAGTTCGTAAACCTACGATGCTTGACGTGCGGTTCCGGGGTCGATTCGGTTGAATTGCTTGAATACAGAATGACAAACCGCTCCGAAGCAGAGAACAGGTTACGCATATACGTATCAAAAACCCTGTCTTCCACGAGGTGATATACTACGTCCAACGACAGCGCGAGATCGTGGTGACCCGGGTCGCTGTCGACAAGCTTGAAGCGTTTGGTCGGATCATTCGCGAACCGCTCCCGGCACCGTGCGACCGCCGAAGGAGCATTATCGAGCCCTAAGTACTTTGGATATTCTGCCAGGGCCAGTTGCATCCCGTCGCCGCAGCCGAACTCAACGACCGACTGAATTTCATGATCTGCTACAAAACGGTTGAGAAAATCGGCCTTAAACCGCGCGAGACGGTTAGCTGAGCCGGCACCCGACGTGCCGCCAGCCCTGTAGCGCTTTTCCCAATAGTCGGCAGAATTTCGAAATTTCAGCGCGGCCAAGGCAAAATATACCTGCCGAACGAGCGGTCCCGCAAGCCAACTCTTTTTTGCCCATTTCTTCAACGACATAATTTCGCTCGACGCCCTTCTATTCGAAATGCCGGTAACTTGCGCAGCATCAATGGGTTCATCTTTCGGTTGATAAAATTCGCCGATAGATCTCGTGGAATCGTTCGGCGGTCTTGGCCATCGTACCCTCCGACAGGACCCATTCCTTGGCGCTGGCGGCCAGGCCTGTTGCAAAGCTCCTATTTGCAACCATCCTCTCCACCGCGTCCGCGATTTCTCCCGGAGATCGCTCGGCAACCAGAAGCCCTGTCTCCTCATGGCGAATGATGTCGACAAGACCGCCGCTTCGCGACGCAATCACAGGCAGATCATGGAGCATCGCTTCGAGCGGCACGACGCCCTGCGCTTCCATTGTGCCATCTGCCGCACGGCGGGAGGGAACGATCAGAACATCGCTTCTGCGCATCCAATGGCTAACGTTCGCCGGCTGAAGCCAACCCGTAAACAATATGCGGTCGCGCACCTCAAGAGACGCGGCCTTTGCCTCGAGCGTTTGCCGTTCCGGCCCATCGCCCACGACAACGAGTCTTGCGCCCGGCAGACGGCTTTGCAGCGATGCGAGCGCGGCGACTGCGTCCTCTGCTCCCTTACAGTCAATTAGCCTTCCGACGAAAAGCAAGAGCGGGTTTGCTTCGTCGGCGAATCCACATTTCCAGGACGGGATCGTTGCCTCACGAGTTCGAGGAGATGCTCCGATCGGAACGATCTGGACGCGATCGGGGTTTGCGCCCAACATGCGTAGGGCAGCCGCCGTGGCGGCAGAATTAGCTGTCAGGACCGATGCATGCCGCGCGACAAGCTGTTTCGCCCACATCGGCAGGCGTCCCTGCAAGCCGAGAACGTCACTGCCATGCGCACTGACGACGAGGGCCGTTCGATCGAGGCAGGAAGGCAATGCCGTGATTCCTTGCGGGACCACCCAATGTGCATGGATCAGACGGTGGCGACGCGACCTGGCTAGCTGATAAGTAGCAGCAGCTTGCGCGACCGCGATGAGTGGCAGCTTTATCGCTTTTGATGGCTTCGACTTGATGTTTTCGAGCGCCCCTGCGCCATAGAAGACGTTTTCCATCTTTTCAGGCCAGGCATATCGAAAGCGATGAACGGTGACCCCGTTGCCCAGGTCCTCGAACGTCTTGCTGCCGGGCGCATGGGGAGCCAACACGTCCAGTTCTATTCCCCGGGCGGCGAGCGCGAAAACCAGATCGGCCATGAAGGGGGTGACATTATCGCCATGAAAGCGAGGAAAAGTAGACGTTGAGATCAGGACGCGCAAACCAGCAGACCCCTCACCTAGAATCCGGTGAAGATCGCCGTTGGCGGCTCGCGCGCGGGAACCGGCAGGTTCCGTCCGCGGCGTAACGCGGCAACTCCGCCCCGATAGCTATGCGTACCCCCAGCGAGTTCGACAACATCGCCCGGCAGGACCAACCGCCGATCAATTTCAACCGGTGCATCGGCCGTCACAGAATAGGGTCCCGGAATGTGGATCGCGAATGTGGCTTCACTCCCGCCTGTAGCGGGCAACTGCTTTCCCGCGATCCAAATTGGACCCCAATGCCGGACATAATTCTCCTTCAAAGCCGCTATGTCGGCTGGGAGCAATCCTTCGTCCGCATCGATCGATACAGTGCCGGGTTCCAGCGCAGCCGAAAGCGCCGGACCCGAGACAATGACGAAAAGCGGTCTTTCTTTTTCGATCGCATGCAGAAGCACGGGCTCTTCTCGATCGCGATATTCTTCAATTCCCCAAGTGCTCATCAAAAATCCCGCATGGGGATAGGATGCAACCATGCCCGTTTGAGCAATATAGGGTACCGGATCCGGGAAGAGTTGATGCACGGCGGAGATCAGTGATTGCTGAGCCGATTGGCCTCGCTGAAATTCTGGAATCGCATGCCCCACGGCCAACGCGACGAATATCACGGGGATTGCCCCTAAAATTTTTGATAGGGAACCAAGCTTATCCGCGGCCAACGCTCCGACCACCGCCACGGGTGCCATCATGAACACATAGAAGTAGGGAAAGCTGTTTCTATAGAAGATAACGCACAACAACGGTAAGGCGAAGCTAAGTATAGTCAATGCGCGGAGCCTCTCCGCGCCGCTATTGGTGATTGTCCGAGCCACAGCCAGGCCGATTCCGGCGCAGATCACCGACCATTGCAGCGCGTCTACCGCCAGCGAGTACGCCAGAAATCTCGCCCCGTAGAAGAGATTGCTATCAACCAGTTGCTTGTTGTAGACGGAGGTCAGCGTGTTCCCAGCCTGAGATACGACCTGCGCCAGGCTTGCCGAGTGACAAAGAAACAAGATGGCGAATGCCGCGACGGCTATCGCGAGCGCGATGACCATATTCCGCAGCAATACCTTGTCGTGGATGCGCACCAGCTGCAGGACCGCGACCATTGTTATGGTCGGGACATAAAAGACCGCTTTTATCGAGATCAGGCCCGCAAACGTTACCGCCAGCGCAGAAAGGATGAGCAGCCTGAGCGGGAGGCGGTCGCGCGTCAGGCCGAATAGTGCCCCCATCAGAAGCGCCGTGATGATCGGGTCGGCACGGAAGCTCGTCGCGCTCCGCATCACGAAACTCAGCGTGGCGTAAAGCACCGTCGCCCATAAAGCCCCGCGAATGGAAACGAGGCTCTCGGCCGTCTTGAAGAGGAACCAGAGCGTGGCCAGGTGAAGAAGCCACATCAGGCAGCGCGCAATGGCAATTGCACCTATTTCGTCGGTGGGCAGCAACGTCAGCCAAGAAAACAAATGGACGTGAAACGTCTGCAGGGCAAGACTAAGCGAAGCACGCTTGTATTCGAAAACCAGCGACAGGAAATGGAATTCGTCCCAGTTAATTTCCCGAAATAGCGCCGTAGCCAGTTCCAGTGCTGCGATTGTCCCGAACAGGATAAGAATTGTCCATCGATCAATCCTGACAGGAGCTTCAGGCCTCGTATCGAAAAATCCGTCCAAACTCGTCATCACTCGACCCGGTCCATCCGCTCTTCGATTTTCCGGAGCTTGAAAAGTGTCATCTCGAGCATTTGCCGGTTGCGCCCGATGAGGTCGGCGACAATTGCGAAAAGCAAAGTGATAAAACCGACAATGATCAATACGCCGCCAAGCACCAGCGATTGAATGTGGCCTCTATTGTCTCCCACCAGAGACAACCATAGAAAACGAAATATTGGTAACGATCCTATGAAAAAAATTACGCCGCCGATGAGCAAAAAGGCGTTAAGTGGATTATAAAGCGCATATGATCGTACGATTGTGACGCCGGTGTTGAAAATAAAATGAGGTATGCTTTTGAATAAGCGCGATCGCCGCATGGGCGCGTTGGTTCGAATGGGAACCGATGCCACCGCCAATCGCCTCTTGCCGGCCAGGATCAGCATTTCCGTTGTATAGGAAAAGCGCGACACAATGTTTATCTGCATCGCGGCATCGCGACTTATCGCGCGAAATCCACTAACTGCGTCGGGAACGTCGATCCCCGCCAAATGACGAACGACACGAGTCCCGATGCGTTGCAGGAACTGCTTGCCTGACGAGAAATGGTGATTTGTGCGCACTTGGCGGTCGCCAATGACGATGTCGGCTTCGCCACGCACGATAGGCCCAATAAGCAGCTCTATGCTCGACGCGTCATATTGGTTGTCGGCGTCGGTATTGACAATGATATCGGCTCCCGCGCGAAGGCTGGCGTCTATCCCCGTCTGAAACGCAGCCGCCAAGCCGCGATTGCGGCGATGGCTGACCACGTGATTTACATTGAGGCTTCTCGCAACGTCGGCAGTCCCGTCGGTGCTGCCATCATCGATCACAAGAATGTCGACGCTGTCTATTCCCTCGATCTTGCACGGTATTGCCGTAACAGTGGCCGCAAGACTCTCTGCCTCATTGTAGCAGGGAATCTGGATAACCAGTTTCAATGCCAAGATCGTCTCCCCACGCCCTATACCATCTATAAGCCAAGCGCTTTATTTTACAACGCGGCGGGTTACCTCTGGTTAACCGAACACAAAACCTATGACGTTACCGTTTATTGCCGCGTGTTTTTTGAGCCAGATTGGCAGCTTGGTTTGCCACTCACTCACGACAATTGCCGACGCAAGCGGCCCGCAATCGTCGGCGCGCTGCCCATCCGGATCAGTCTGGACTATCGCGAAATTCGACTTGTCGACCATCGTGCCCCGCTCCTGCCCAATCGTCAGCCTAACCGACAAACTTAGGCAAACGCCCCCAGCATTTCCGCAGCCTGGCTGCAACACTAGCAAGAACAAGTTAGTCAAAGATATACAAAGCCGTACGCCGTTGAGCGAATGACGTGGTTTGGCGAGTACTTGGTGAGAGCAGGGTGATGCGGCCTGAATTAGCGGCGACGCCCCGCGCTAGAGCATGATGCCGAAAAGTGTGAAGCGGTTTTCGGGCGACATCATGCTCTATCTCTTTGATTTAGAGCCGGATTCAGATTTCAGGTCGGTTCGACCTGAAATCATCCGGCTCTAAGGCATTTCAGGAAAAGCGTGCACCGGTTTTTCGTTCGGATTGCGCGAAAACAAATAGTTGAGGCGTCTACACCAGTTCCACGTCCACAACGCCCTGCACCGCCCGCATGGCGGATGCTATTTGTGGCGAGACGCGATAGCCGCCTTGCAGAGCGATCTCGACCTCGCCCTGCGCCTCTCCCTTGAGGACGATGATGCTGACCTGACTGTCGCCACGCTGTTTGAGCTGCGACTGAATGATCGACGAGGGCCTATCGTCTCTGACAAAGATGCGCAGTGCCTTCTGGATGCGGCTTGCCTCGTCCTCCAGCGACTGCACCGTCTGGATGCGCAGATTGATGCCTTCCGGCCGGTCTTCAGCCTGGACGGTGATGACCACCGAGCGGCCGGGCTCGAGCATGTCGCGATATTGCGCCAGGCCCTCGGAGAACAGCACCGCCTCGTACTGGCCCGTCGTGTCGGAGAACTGCACGACGCCCATCTTGTTGCCGGTGCGGGTCTTGCGCTCCTGCTTGGTGGTGACGGTGCCGGCGAGCCGCCCGGCCGCGGCGCCGCGTTTGACCGCAGCCGAGAATTCACCCCAGTTCTGGACCCGCATTTTTTGCAGCGCGGCCTTGTATTCGTCGAGCGGATGCGCCGAGAGATAGAAGCCGACCACCTGGAACTCGCGATGCAGCCGGTCGGCGGCAAGCCAGGGATCGGTTGTCGGCAGATTGAGCGCCTGCGACTGGCTCCCGAGCGAAGCGCCGAAAATGTCGGCCTGGCCGGAGATGGCGTTCTGCTGCGCCAGCGAGGCCAGCCCCATCATCCGCTCGACGCCGGCCATCATCACGGCGCGGTCGTGCCCGAAGCAATCCAATGCGCCGGCCATGATCAGGCTTTCGAAGACGCGCTTGCCGACGATCTTCGGATCGACCCGCTCGCAGAAATCGGCGAGGCTCTTGAATGGTTTTTCGCCGCGCACGGCCACGATATGTTCGACCGCCGCGTCGCCAACGCCCTTGAGCGCCGCCAGAGAGTAAAAGATCTTGTTCTCGCCGACCTCGAAGGGACGAAAGCTGGTCATCACCGACGGCGCCACCACCTCGATGCCGAGGCGCAGCGCGTCCTGGCGGAAATCGGCCAGTTTGTCGGTATTGCTCATGTCGAGCGTCATCGACGCCGCCAGGAACTCGACCGGGTAGTGTGCCTTGAGATAGGCGGTCTGGTAGGACACCACCGCATAGGCGGCGGCGTGCGACTTGTTGAAGCCGTAGTCGGCGAATTTGGCCAACAGATCGAAGATGAAGTCGGCCTGCGGCTTGCCGACGCCGCGCTCGACCGCGCCGGAAACGAAGCGCTCGCGCTGCTTGTCCATCTCGGCGCGGATCTTCTTGCCCATTGCGCGGCGCAGAAGATCGGCTTCACCCAGCGAATAGCCGGAAAGCTCCTGCGCGATCTGCATCACCTGTTCCTGGTAGACGATGACGCCTTGCGTCTCCTTCACCAGGTGGTCGATCTTGGGATGGATCGAGGCCATCTCCTCCTCGCCATGCTTTCTGGCGTTGTAGGTCGGGATGTTCTCCATCGGGCCGGGGCGGTAGAGCGCGACCAGCGCGATGATGTCCTCGATGCAGTCCGGCCGCATGCCGATCAGCGCCTTGCGCATGCCGGCACTTTCAACCTGGAACACGCCGACCACCTCGCCGCGCGACAGCATGGCGTAGGTGTCCTTGTCGTCGAGCGGTATCGTCGCAAGATCGATGTCGACGCCTCGCCGGCGGATGAGCTTCACCGCGGTTTCCAGCACGGTCAGAGTCTTCAGGCCGAGGAAGTCGAATTTTACCAACCCCGCCTGCTCGACATATTTCATGTTGAACTGGGTGACCGGCATGTCCGAGCGCGGATCGCGATACATCGGGACCAACTCGGACAGCGGTCGGTCGCCGATGACGATACCCGCGGCATGCGTCGAGGCATGGCGATAGAGGCCTTCGAGCTTCTGCGCCGTGTCGAGCAGCGTCTGGACGATCGGCTCCTTCTCCGCCTCCTCGGCAAAGCGCGGCTCGTTGGCGATGGCGTCGGCCAGCTTGACGGGATTGGCCGGGTTCTGCGGCACCATCTTGGAGAGCTTGTCGACCTGGCCGTAAGGCATCTGCAGCACGCGGCCGACGTCGCGCAACACGGCGCGCGCCTGCAGCGTTCCGAAGGTGATGATCTGCCCCACCTGGTCGCGGCCGTATTTCTGCTGGACGTAGCGGATGACCTCCTCGCGCCGGTCCTGGCAGAAGTCGATGTCGAAGTCCGGCATCGAGACGCGGTCGGGATTGAGGAAGCGCTCGAACAGCAGCGAGAAGCGCAGCGGGTCTATGTCGGTGATGGTGGTCGAATAGGCAACCAGCGAGCCGGCGCCCGAACCGCGGCCCGGCCCGACCGGAATGCCTTGCGACTTGGCCCATTTGATGAAGTCGGCGACGATCAGGAAGTAGCCCGGGAACTTCATCTTCTCGATGATGCCGAGCTCGAATTCGAGCCGCTCGCGATATTGCTCGACTGTATAGCCTGGCGTCGGTCCATGCGCGGCAAGCCGAGCCTCGAGCCCTTCGCGCGCCTGGCGCGCAAGTTCCGCCGCCTCCGCTTTCTCGGCCGCCTCCTTGTCGGCGGCGTCGGCACCGGTGAAGCGCGGCAGGATCGGGCTGCGGTTCTTCGGATAGTAGGAGCAGCGCATCGCGATCTCGACCGTGTTGTCGATCGCTTCCGGCAGGTCCGAGAACAGCCGCGCCATCTCGGCCTGGCTGCGCAGGAAATTGTCAGGCGCGAGCCGCCGGCGATTGTCGGCCGCCACCACCGAGCCTTCGGCAATCGCTATCAGCGCGTCATGCGCCTCGTAGTCTTCGCGCTTGGAGAAGAAAGCCTCGTTCGTGGCGACCAACGGCAATTCGTGGCTGTAGGCAAGGTCGACCGTCGACTTCTCGACCATACGGTCATAGCCGGCGACCCGCTCCAGTTCGACATAGAGCCTGTCGCCAAACAGCATTTTCAGCGTCAGCAGCCGCTGCTCGGCCAGGTCGCGGCGGTCTGCCTTGAGCGCGCTGCCGATCGGGCCGCGCGGGCCGCCGGTCAAGCAGATCAAACCATCGCAATGGCCTTCCAGCATGACGCTGGTCAAATGCACCGGCTCACCGGACGGCGTCTCCAGATAGACCTTGCTGATCAGTCGAACGAGATTGGCGTAGCCCGCCTCGCTGGCGGCGATCAGCACCATAGGCGCCATCCCCGGCCCGTGCCGGCGGCGGTCACGCTGGGCTTCATTCGCCTCGCCGGCAAAGGCGAGGTCGATCTGGCAGCCGATGATCGGCTGGATACCGTCCTTGACCGCCTTCTGGGCGAATTCTAGCGCGCCGAACAGGTTGTTGGTGTCGGTCACCGCAATGGCCGGCGCCTGGTCCTTGGCCGCGTGGCCAACGATGGTGCCGAGCTGCAGGGCGCCCTCGAGCAGCGAATAGGCCGAGTGCACGCGCAGATGGATGAAGGTCCGCGCCGGCGCTTCCGGCTGCGCGGCCTTCACGGCTGCTTCGCGCTGCAGCGGGTCGCGTGGAAGTCGTTCATCCGCCATGGGGCTCTTGTCGCTCGAAAGGACTCAACATCGGTGAGAGATGTATTGTCCGGGAGCGCGCTATGCGAGTCCAGCGCTCACCTGTGCACAGCAAAGCCCATCAGGCGAATTCCATGATCACCGCGTCGACCGCAAGGCTGTCGCCGGGTTTGGCGTTGAGCTTCGCCACGGTGAGGTCGCGCTCGGCGCGCAGCACGTTTTCCATCTTCATCGCCTCGACCACGGCCAGCGTCTCGCCGGCCTTGACCTCTTGGCCTTCGGTGACGGCGATCGAAACGACGAGGCCCGGCATCGGGCATAGCAGCATTCTCGAAGTATCCGGCGGCAGCTTCTTCGGCATCAGCCTTTCAAGCTCCGCGATGCGCGGCAGCATGGCTTGAGCGGTCACCGCCATGCCGTTCCAGGCGATGCGAAGGCCGTTCAGCGCCGGCCGGACCTGCGCTGCGATCCGGTTGCCGCCGACCGTGCCGTGCCAGATCACATCACCCGGCCGCCAATCGGAGGCGACCGTCAGCGGCTTGCCGCCATCGATCGCCAGATCGACCTCCATTGGAATGGAGACCATTCCGTCGACGATGCTCACGCCGAGATAGTCCGCGCCGATTTTCACCACCCAGTCGCGCTTGAGATGGCCGGAATGCGGCGCCAGCCGTCCGCTGAGGCGGTCGAGCCTGTCCCGGCGCAGCAGCTCGATCGCAGTGGCGATCGCGGCGAACACCGCCCTCTCCCCACTGTCCGGCACGATGGGCGCGAAGCCGTCCGGATATTCCTCGGCGATGAAACCGGTCGACAACCGACCCTCGCGCCAGCGCCGATGCCGCATCAGCGCCGAAAGGAACGGAATGTTGTGCTCGATGCCGTCGACGACGAAGCTGTCCAAGGCTTCGGACATGGCGTCGATCGCCTCGAGTCTCGTCGGCGCCCAAGTGCACAGCTTTGCCACCATGGGATCATAGAACATCGATATCTCGGAGCCTTCGGCGACACCGGTGTCATTGCGGATCACTATGTCGCCGAACGTCCCCTCTTGCGGCGGCCGGTAACGCGTCAGCCGGCCGATCGATGGCAGGAAGTTGCGGAAAGGGTCCTCGGCATAGAGGCGGCTTTCCACCGCCCAGCCGTTGAGCTTCATGTCGCCCTGCTTGATGCCGAGCTTCTCGCCGGCGGCAATACGGATCATCTGCTCGACAAGATCGATGCCGGTGACGAGCTCGGTCACCGGATGCTCGACCTGCAATCTTGTATTCATTTCAAGGAAATAGAAGTTCTTGTCCTTGTCGACGATGAACTCGACCGTGCCCGCGCTCTGGTAGTCGACGGCCTTTGCCAGCGCCACGGCCTGCTCGCCCATGGCTTTTCGGGTCTTGGCATCGAGGAACGGCGACGGCGCCTCCTCCACCACCTTCTGGTTGCGGCGCTGGATCGAGCATTCGCGCTCGCCGAGATAGAGCGCATTGCCATGCGCGTCGGCCAGCACCTGGATCTCGATATGACGCGGATCGACGACGAACTTCTCGATGAAGACCCGGTCGTCGCCGAAGGAGCTTTTCGCTTCCGAACGGGCGCGTTCGAAGCCATCGCGGACTTCCGCCTTGCTCCAGGCGATGCGCATGCCCTTGCCGCCGCCGCCGGCCGAAGCCTTGATCATGACCGGATAGCCGATCTCGCCGGCAATCTTCTCGGCATGGTCGGCATTTTCGATGACGCCCAGCCAGCCGGGCACGGTCGAGACCTTGGCCTGGCTGGCGAATTTCTTCGATTCGATCTTGTCGCCCATCGCGCGGATCGCCTTGGGCTTCGGCCCGATGAAGACGATGCCCTCTTTCTCCAGCGCTTCGCAGAAGGAGGCGCGCTCGGACAGGAAGCCGTACCCGGGATGCACCGCTTCGGCGCCGGTCTCCTTGCAGGCGGCGATGATCTTCTCAGGCTGCAGATAGCTCTGCGCGGCTGGCGACGGGCCGATATGCACGGCCTCGTCGGCCATTTCGACATGCACGGCATCGCGATCGGCATCCGAATAGACCGCCACCGTGGCAATCCCCATCTTGCGCGCCGTCTTGATCACGCGACAGGCGATCTCGCCGCGATTGGCGATCAGGATCTTCTTGAACATTCGGACGTCGTTCCTCCGGCGAAGCCGTCCAGTTCTATGGACAATTCCGGCGGGTCTCAAGTGTCTGAAGCCCCTGCCCTCGGCGCCTGATGCCGATTGCAGAAACCGCGCCGAAAAACGTCGCAAGAGACGTTGGCCGTCACCCCCGAACCCGGTAAGGTGACCATGGGCTTACACAACGGCGGGCAGTCGGCGATCTCGTATCGCCTGGCAAACTAGCGGCTTGCCGCAACTTGAAACTTTGAAAATTGCCTTGGGAGGAATGCCTCATGAAAACGCGAGCCGCAGTAGCCGTTGGCGCCGGAAAGCCGCTGGAGATCATGGAGGTGGACCTCGAGGGCCCGCGCGAGGGCGAGGTGCTGGTCGAGGTCAAGGCGACCGGCATCTGCCACACCGACGAGTTCACGCTCTCGGGCGCCGATCCGGAAGGCATCTTTCCGGCCATCCTCGGCCATGAGGGCGCCGGCATCGTCGTCGATGTCGGCAAGGGCGTGACCTCGGTCAGGAAGGGCGACCATGTCATCCCGCTCTATACGCCCGAATGCCGGCAGTGCCCGTCGTGCCTGTCGAGGAAGACCAATCTGTGCACCGCCATCCGCGCCACGCAGGGCCAAGGCCTGATGCCCGACGGCACCTCGCGCTTCTCGGTCAATGGCGAAAAGCTGTTTCACTATATGGGCTGCTCGACCTTCTCCAACTTCACCGTGCTGCCCGAGATCGCTGTCGCCAAGGTCAATCCGGACGCCCCCTTCGACAAGATCTGCTACATCGGCTGCGGGGTGACCACCGGCATCGGCGCGGTGATCAACACGGCACGAGTCGAGCAGGGCGCGACGGCTGTCGTCTTCGGCCTCGGCGGCATTGGCTTGAACGTCATCCAGGGCCTTCGCCTTGCCGGCGCCGACATGATCATCGGCGTCGACATCAACAACGACAAGAAGGCCTGGGGCGAGAAGTTCGGCATGACGCATTTCGTCAATCCGAAGGAGATCGACGGCGACATCGTGCCTTACCTGGTCAACATGACCAAGCGCGGCGCCGACCAGATCGGCGGCGCCGACTACACCTTCGACTGCACCGGCAACACCAAGGTGATGCGCCAGGCGCTGGAGGCCTCGCATCGCGGCTGGGGCAAGTCGGTCGTCATCGGCGTTGCCGGCGCCGGCCAGGAGATCGCGACCAGGCCGTTTCAGCTGGTCACCGGCCGCAGCTGGATGGGCACCGCCTTCGGCGGCGCGCGCGGCCGCACCGACGTGCCGAAGATCGTCGACTGGTACATGGAAAAGAAGATCCAGATCGACCCGATGATCACGCATACGCTGACGCTCGACGACATCAACAAGGGCTTCGACCTCATGCATGAGGGCAAGTCGATCCGCAGCGTCGTGGTTTACTGAAGCAATGCCACCGGCCGCGGGCCATCATGCCCGCGACCTCTGTGGTCAACATGGGAGGAAGTAGGAATGGCGGAAAAACTGCATCACTCGATCGACAACGGCCTGCCGAAGGAAAGCGCGAGCTTCTCGGGCGGCACGCTGGTTTGCCTCTGCACCAGCAATCCGGTGAAGGTGAAGGTCAAGGGCCAGATCGCGCATAACCATGCCTGCGGCTGCACCAAATGCTGGAAGCCGGACGGCGCGATCTTCTCGGTGGTTGCCGTTGCCGGCACCGGCGACGTCACCGTCACCGAGAACGGCGACAAGCTGAAGGTGGTCGACCCGGCCGCGCTGATCCAGCGCCATGCCTGCACCGGCTGCGGCGTCCACATGTACGGCCCGGTCGAGCGCGACCATCCCTTCAAGGGCCTGTCCTTCATCCATCCGGAGCGCTTCGAGGAGGACGGCTGGTCGCCGCCGGGCTTTGCCGCCTTCGTGTCGTCGATCATCGAATCCGGCGTCGACCCGAGCCGCATGGCCGGCATCCGCGGCCAGCTGAAGTCGATCGGGCTCGAACCCTATGACTGCCTCAACCCGGGCCTGATGGACTACATCGCCACCTGGACGGCGAAGAAGTCGGGAGCCTTGGCGGCCTGACAAGTCCCGTGATTTCTGCCATGGGGCTGGCTGACACGCCGGCCCCATATTCGTTTGGAGAGACGATGCCCGCACCCGTCGTCTATGTCGACGCCGACGCCTGCCCGGTCAAGGCCGAAGTCGAGAAGGTGGCGGAGCGCCATGGCATCGGCGTCACCTACGTCTCCAATGGCGGCCTGCGACCCTCGCGCGATCCGATGATCCGCAACGTCGTCGTCTCCAAGGGAGCGGATGCGGCGGACGACTGGATCGTCGAGAATGCCAGGGCGAACGACGTGGTGGTGACGGCCGACATCCCGCTTGCCGCGCGCACGGTGGCGCTCGGCGCGCATGTGCTGGGGCCCACCGGCCGCCCCTTCACGCCAGGGACCATCGGCATGGCTGTCGCGATGCGCGATCTCAAGCAGCATTTGCGCGAGACCGGCGAAAGCCGCGGCTACAACGCCGCCTTCACGCCAAAGGACAGGTCGAACTTTCTCGGCGAGCTCGACCGCATCTTGCGGCGGGCGCTCAAATCCGTCACACCGGACTGATCCGAGGGTCTTTCCGAGGCCGGCCATGGATGACGATATATCCCTCAGCACGCCGATGTATCGGCACGTGGAATTCGCCTTAGCCGCGGCCATTGGCATCGTCGCGCTGCTTGTCGCCATGTTGTTCAAGGCGCCGCTCCCCTATTCCATCGGCGCCAACGCCTTTTTCTTCGCCTATATCGCTCTGGTGTTGGCCTTGATGCCGAAACTCACCGGACGTTATCTGAGCAAGAACGCTCGCTCCACCGACCTGCCGGTGCTGCTGATCTTTGCCGTCACGCTCTTCGTGGTGGGAATCGCCATCGGCTCGCTGTTCCAGCTCATCAACCGGAAGGATGCCGCGCATCCGTGGGAGATCCTGTTCGCGATGCTGTCGATCCCGCTTGGCTGGTTCACCATTCATGCCATGGCGGCCCTGCACTATGCGCATGTCTATTGGATGGGCGGTGATCAGGTCGACGAGAGAACCAAGACGAAGATTCCGGTCGGCGGACTCGACTTTCCCGGCGACAAAAGGCCGGAAGGTTGGGATTTCCTCTATTTCGCAACCGTCATCGGCATGACCGCGCAGACGGCCGACACTGCGATCACGACCTCGCACATGCGCCAGGTCGTACTCATCCATTCGATCCTGACGTTTTTCTTCAACACGGTGATCGTTGCCGCCGCGGTCAATCTCGCGGTCAGCCTGGGCGCTCCGTAATAAATCCGTGATCGCATGAAACATTGCCTTGTGCGGCGACGTATTGGGGGGAAGACAATGACCTGAAAAGGCCGCTTGGATCATGCGGCCGGAGGACGGAATGGATTCTGCTGCCACGAGCCAGCCCGCCACCGAAGCGAAGGCGAAGGACACGACCCTCATCTACCGGCAGTCGCGCTGGACGCGGCTGACCCACTGGCTATGGGCCTTCGCGCTGTTCTTCATGCTGCTTTCGGGCCTGCAGATCTTCAACGCGCGTCCGCAGCTCTATATCGGCAAGGAATCGGGCTTCGCCTACAACAACACCATCCTCGAAATCGGCGCCGAGAATACCGACAATGGGCCGCGCGGCTTCACGAAGCTCTTCGGTCATCGCTTCGACACCACCGGCGTGCTTGGCTGGTCCGGGCCGCCTGGACAGGAGACGCCGCGCGCCTTCCCGGCCTGGGCGACGATTCCCTCCTACTATGACCTCGGCACCGCTCGCGTCGTGCATTTCTTCTTTGCCTGGGTGCTCTCGGCCACCTTGCTGGTCTGGCTGATCACCGGCCTCATCAACGGCCACATCCGTCGCGATCTGGCGCCGCGTGTCGAGGATCTGCGCAAGCTGCCGCGCGACATCGTCGACCATGCGAAGCTGAAGTTCCACCACACGCGCGAATACAACACGCTGCAGAAAATGGCCTATGGCGGCGTGCTCTTCGTGCTGTTGCCGCTGATGATCGTCACCGGGCTTGCGATGTCGCCGAGCATGAATTCGGTGCTTCCCTGGCTCAATGAAATCCTCGGCGGCCGGCAGACGGCGCGCACCATCCACTTCACCGTCATGGTGCTGCTCGTCCTCTTCTTCATCATCCACATGCTGATGATCCTGGCAGCCGGCCCGATCAATGAGCTGCGCTCGATCATCACCGGCTGGTACCGCACCGACCCGCCCGCGAAGCAAGACGAGCCGGCCGAGAGGAGCGCCTGACATGGCAAAATTCCAGATCAGCCCCAAGTTCCAAATGAACCGAAGGAAATTCCTGACCTCTGCCAGCCTCGGCCTGTCAGGCATCGCGCTGTCAGGCTGCGATGCCTTCGACAGCGGCCTTGGCATCGGCGGGGGCTTGCGCAGCTTTCTTGAAAACGCCAACGGCCTGACCTGGCGCGCGCAGCGCCTGCTTGCCGGCCGCGAGGCGCTGGCGCCGGAATTCACCGAGGCGGATATCCGCCAGCCGCAGCGGCCGAACGGCGTCACCGCGCCAGACGACGACACCTACAAGGGTCTTCTCGCCAACAATTTCGCCGACTGGCGCCTGGAGGTCGCCGGCCTGGTCGAGAAGCCGCTGTCGCTCACCCGAGAGCAGCTCCAGAACATGCCGAGCCGCACCCAGATCACGCGACACGACTGCGTCGAAGGCTGGAGCTGCATTGCCAAATGGACCGGCACGCCGCTGTCGCTGGTGCTCGACCAGGCGGTGGTGAAGCCTGAGGCGCGCTACGTCATGTTCCACTGCCTCGACACGATCGAGCAGAGCCTCTCAGGCGATATCAAATATTACGGCTCCATCGACCTGATTGATGCCCGCCACCCGCAGACCATCTTGGCCTATGGCCTCAACGGCAAGCCGCTGCCGGTGGAAAACGGCGCGCCGCTGCGCGTGCGGGTCGAGCGCCAGCTAGGCTACAAGATGCCGAAATATCTCTACAAAATAGAGCTGGTCGACAGCTTCACCGCCATCGGCGGCGGCCGCGGCGGCTATTGGGAGGACAATGGCTACGACTGGTATGGCGGGATTTGATGACCCCTCGCCTGCAGGCCGAACACGATCTTCGGCCGGCCGAACTCAACGCGATCGAGGAACGCCTCAACGGCGACAACCGGCTTCGCACAGGCCGCGATGACGACCGGGGCCTCGTTTTTGCGTTGCGGGACGAAGCCGGACACGCAATCGGCGTCGCCGCCGGCTATTCCTGGGCGGGGATCGCCGAGCTCAAATTGATGTGGGTCGAGGAAACCTATCGCGGCCGAGGCCATGCAAAGGCGTTGTTGAACGCCTTCGTCGCCGGGGCCGCCGCTCGAGGCGCGCGGCGGATTTGGGTCTCGACACACGACTTCCAGGCGCCAGGCTTCTACGAAAAGGCCGGCTTCGAGCGTATGGCCGAATTCGCCGGGTGGCCCGAGGGCCATTCCAACATCATCCTTTGCAAGACGATGGCTCCCCGATAGGCATCAGCCGGATGGCTGCGCGATCATTCGTCGTCCTGTGCGTCGTCCGGATTATCCACCATGCAGCCGACGCCGTGGCATCCCTGATAGTTGCCGTGCGTATCGAAATTGGGGTTGCCGTCCTTGTCGAATTGCGGCGTCGGGTCGATCCATTGATCGTCGCGGCGCGGCTTGGGCCTCGGATAGTAATTGTCCGAATGATGGCCGTGCTGGTTGTTGTTGTCGAGGATCGCGCCGACAATGCCTCCGACGATGATCGCCGCCGCCGCGTCGCCGGGAGACGGCCTGCGGCCGGAGCCTGCGACCAGGAATTCCGCCGAGCAGCCATCGTCCACCCAGATGCCGGCGCCGTCGTAGCCCCAGCTTCTGCCGTACTGGCAACGCGACTTCGACAGCCGGTTGGTCAATTGCACGCCGCCGCGCGTGTCGACCCCGCAATAGGAATAGCGATAATCCGCGCTTGAGCAGACCACGCGTTTGGGGCCTGCGGCCTGCGCGGCATCAGGCAGAAGCGACAGCTTTGCCGGATTGCCGAAGGCGCAGGCCAGGAACATCATCGAACCGGTAACTGCCATCCGCACCGACATTTGCAAATCTCCGTCAGGGTCCGCTATCGACAGAATGGCACCTCTGTGTAAATCTGACAACCAGAGGGGCCAGCAGCGAGGTTATATTCATGCGCGCTAAGATAATCGCCGCGATTATACTTGCTCTTTCTGCCTGGTTGACTCTTTTGCCGGCTCGCGCCGACGACAGTCTCAAGCGCGTTATCGACCAGAAGACGCTGACGGTCGGAGTTGCAATCAATCCGCCGTGGATCCTCAAGAAGGCCGACGGGAAGTTCGCGGGCTACGATGTCGATCTGACCAATGCGCTCGCCTCGGATCTCGGCGTCGAATTGAAGCTGGTCGAGGTGCCCTGGAACGACCTGAAAGCGCGGTTGCTGAAGGGCGACTTCGACCTGATCGCGGCCGGCTACGCGAACACACCGGAGCGTGCCCGCGACGTAGTATTCTCCAATCCGACAGGCGCCGCCGACATCCGCGTGGTTGCCTCCATTGCCAGCCTTGGCAAGCGGCCGAGCAAGGCGTTGACGGCGCCCGGCTACAAGATCGCCGTGCTCTCCAATTCCACCGACGAGGCGGCTGCCAAGGAGGCCTTCCCGAAGGCGGAAATCCTTTCGTTCAACAACACCACCGATGTTTTTGCCGCCCTCATCGGAGGCAATGCGCAGGCCCTGGTGGCCACGTCGCCGACGCCGCAAATGGCGGCCAGGCTTTATGATGCGAAGTTCAAGCTGGTGGGCGGCCCGCTGCTGCGCACGCCGGAAGCCTTTGCCCTGCGCCCCGACGACATCCGCCTCGTCCAATACGTCAACGACTGGATCGGCGCGCGCACCGCCGACGGCACCATTTCGGGGGTCCGCCGCTACTGGTTCGGCGGCTTCAAATGGATGTCGCGCTTCGACACCGGCGCCAAGCCGGAACAGGCCAAGCCGAAGCAGTAGCCTCAAGCCACTTTATTTGGATGTCGCTGGGAGGTGACAAGGTGTCGCCGACGGGCTATGGATGGCGCGTCGAGGATTCAGGTTACTGAGTCCTACCTGTTTGCGGGAGAGAACAGCGAGAGCTGTCGCCGAAGGGGAAATCGCCCGAAATCTCTCAGGCAAAAGAACCGTGGACGGGAAAGACAACTCTGGAAAGTCGGGAATCTTCCCGCGCCGAAGGTGTAAGCGCTGCCGACAGAGTTACGGGGCGCGAGTCTCTCAGGCTTCAGACAGAGGGGCACGGACTAGACCGCCGGTGGCGGTCGATTGCGTGCGACTCTGGAGAAGACATGACGGACGAAGACACCAAACATCTACCCCTCGAGGATTTGCATAACGCGGCAGGCGCGCGTTTCGGCGCGTTCGCCGGCTGGTCGATGCCGCTGACTTATCCAGCGGGCGTGATGAAGGAGCACCTTCGCACGCGCGAGCATGCCGGCCTGTTCGACATCTCGCATATGAAGCTGTTCGAGGTCGTTGGCCCGGGCGCCGCCTCGCTTCTCGACCGCGCCTGTCCGCTCGATGCCGGCGCGCTGGAGATTTCCCAGTCCAAATACACCTTCTTCCTCAATGAAGCGGCCGGCATCATCGACGACCTGATCGTCACTAGGCTCGGCGACAGTCGCTTCATGGTGGTTGCCAATGCCGGCAACGCGGTCGAGGACGAAAAGCACCTCAGCGCGCTGGCCGCGGATTTCGACGCCAAGATCGAGCCCCTCGACCGCGTCTTCCTGGCCATCCAGGGACCGGACGCCTGGGCCGCGCTTGCGAGGGCCGGCATCGAAACCGGCTCGCTGCTCTTCATGCATGGTGTCGAGCCCCGGCAAAACTGGTTCATGAGCCGCTCTGGCTACACCGGCGAGGACGGTTTCGAGATCGGGCTGCCGGAGGCGGATGCTCGCGATCTCGTCGCGAAGCTGCTGAAGGACGAGCGCGTGCAATGGATCGGCCTTGCCGCCCGCGACAGCCTGCGGCTCGAGGCCGGGCTTTGCCTGCACGGCCAGGACCTGACACCCGAGATCGATCCGGCAAGCGCCGGCCTGATGTGGGCCATCCCCAAGGAGGTCCGCGCCTCCGGTCATTTCATCGGCGCCGACGCGCTGCGCTCGATCCTCGAGCGTGGCCCGTCGCAGAAGCGCGTCGGCCTGAAGCCGGACGGCCGTCAGCCGGTGCGCGGCGGGGCGGCGCTGGTCGACGCCGACGGCAATCCCGCAGGCCATGTCACCTCGGGCGGCTTTGGCCCCTCGACAGGCCACCCGGTCGCCATGGGCTACGTCAACACCGCGCTGGCCAAGCCCGGCGCCAGACTGTTCGCCGACGTCCGCGGGACGAAAATCCCGATCGACGTCACCTCGCTCCCCTTCACGCCACATCGCTACCGCAAAGGATGAATTCCCGATGGCAAACACCTATTTCACTCAAGACCATGAATGGCTGCGCGTCGAAGGCGGCGTCGCCACCGTCGGCATCACCGACTACGCGCAGGAGCAGCTCGGCGATCTCGTCTTCGTCGAACTGCCCGAAATCGGCCGCAAGCTCGCCAAGGGCGACACTGCGGTCGTCGTCGAATCCGTCAAGGCGGCGTCGGACGTCTACGCGCCGGTCGACGGCGAAATCACCGAAGCCAACACGTCGCTGTCATCCGACCCTTCATTGGTCAATTCGGCGGCGACCGGCGACGGCTGGCTTTGGAAGATGAAGCTTTCCAACGAAAGCCAGCTCGCCAGCCTCATGGATGAGGCCGCCTATAAAGCCCATATCGGCTGATATCGGGATTTTGCAAATGACCGCAGCACCTATTCCTTTCTCAGCCCGTCATATCGGCCCCGGCATCAACGATGTCAGAGCGATGCTCGCCGTGATCGGCGTTCCGTCCGTCGAGACGCTGATCAGCCAGGCCGTGCCGAGATCGATCCGGCTCGACCAGCCGCTCGACCTGCCCGCCGCCGCCAGCGAAGCGGAAGCCCTGGCCGAATTGTCGGAGATGATGGCGAAGAATACGGTGCTGAAGAGCTTCATCGGCGCCGGCTACCATGGTGTCTTTGTGCCGCCGGTAATCCAGCGCAACCTTTTCGAGAACCCGGCCTGGTACACGGCCTATACGCCCTACCAGGCCGAGATCAGCCAGGGCCGCCTGGAAATGCTGTTCAACTTCCAGACTTTGGTGACCGAACTGACCGGCCTTCCGGTGGCGTCCGCCTCGCTGCTCGATGAAGCCACCGCCGTCGCCGAAGCCGTCGGCATCGCGCTTCGCCATCATCGCGACAAGCGCACCAAGGTGGCGCTCGCCGGCACGCCCCACCCGCAGACGCTCGACGTCGTGCGCACCCGCGCCGAGCCGCTCGGCATCGAGGTCGACGGCGAGACGATCGACGACAACACCGCCGCCCTGCTCGTCTCCTGGCCGGACACGTTCGGTGTCTATGGCGACCACAAGACGGCGATCGAGAAAGCCCACGCCACCGGCGCGCTGGTCGTCTTCATAGCCGATCCGCTTGCCCTCACGCTGACGGATGCGCCGGCAAAGCTCGGCGCCGACATCGCCGTCGGTCCAATGCAGCGCTTCGGCGTGCCGATGGGCTTTGGCGGCCCGCATGCCGCCTATTGCGCCGTCTCCGACAGGCTGACCCGCCTGATGCCCGGCCGCCTTGTCGGCCAATCGACCGATACCATGGGTCGCCCGGGCTACCGGCTGGCGCTGCAGACGCGCGAGCAGCACATCCGTCGCGACAAGGCCACCTCCAACATCTGCACCGCGCAGGCGCTGCTCGCCAACATGGCGACGGCCTACGCCATCTGGCACGGTCCCACCGGCCTGCAGGCGATCGCCGAGCGCATTCACTCCCTCGCCAACCGGCTTGCGGCGGGGCTGAAGGCGGCGGGCGTGACACTCCTGGGCACGCACCGCTTCGACACGGTGACAGCGGAAGTGAAGGGTAAGGCCGCGGCAATAGCCGCCGCCGCCGAGAAGACCGGCCGGCTGCTGCGCGTCATCGATGCCGACAAGATCGGCATCGCCTTCGACGAGACCTCGACGCAAGCCGACCTGGAGGCGATCGCGGCCCTGTTCGGCGCCAAGTCCGGCACGGTGGAAGCGAGCTCCATGCCCGGCAAGCCGCGCGGCAAGGAATTCCTTACCCAGCCGGTTTTCCACGAGAACCGCTCCGAGACCGACATGATGCGCTTCCTGCGTCGGCTGGCCGACAAGGATCTCGCGCTCGACCGCGCCATGATCCCGCTCGGTTCCTGCACGATGAAGCTCAACGCCGCCGCCGAGATGATGCCGGTGAGCTGGTGGAATATCGCCAACCTGCATCCCTTTGCCCCTGCCGGCCATTCGGCCGGCTACCGCGCCATGATCAGCGACCTGGAGACCTGGCTGTCGGAGATCACGGGTTTCGACGCAGTCAGCCTGCAGCCCAATGCCGGCAGCCAGGGCGAATATGCCGGCCTGCTCGCCATCCGCGCCTATCACCGCTCGCGCGGTGAGGGCCATCGCACCGTCTGCCTGATCCCATCCTCCGCGCATGGCACCAATCCGGCGAGTGCTGCGATGGCCGGAATGAGCGTCATCGTCGTACGCTGCGCCGAGGACGGCAGTATCGACATGGACGATTTGAGGGCCAAGGCCAACGAGCATTCCAAGAACCTCGCGGCGCTGATGTTTACCTACCCCTCGACGCATGGCGTGTACGAGGAAGGCGCGCGCCACCTCTGCGCCCTGATTCACGAGCATGGCGGCCAGGTCTATTTCGACGGCGCCAACCTCAACGCCCTGGTCGGCCTTGCCCGACCCGGCGATATCGGCGCCGACGTCTGCCACATGAATTTGCACAAGACCTTCTGCATCCCGCATGGCGGCGGCGGCCCGGGCGTCGGCCCGATCGGCGTCAGGGCGCATCTCAAGCCCTATCTGCCGGGTCATGTCACTGAAGGCTCGGCGCATGCCGTGGCCGCCGCTCCTTTCGGCAGCGCCTCGATCCTGCCGATCACCTGGATGTACATCCGCATGATGGGCGGCGCAGGGCTGAAGCAGGCGACCGAGACGGCGATCGTTTCCGCCAACTACGTGGCGACCCGGCTCGCGCCGCATTTCCCGCTCGTCTACAAGGGCAGGAGCGATCGCATCGCGCATGAGTGCATCCTCGACACCCGCGTGCTCAAGGAGAGCGCCGGCATCAGCGTCGACGACATCGCCAAGCGCCTCATCGACTACGGCTTCCACGCGCCGACCATGTCGTTCCCGGTTGCCGGTACGCTGATGGTCGAGCCGACCGAGTCCGAGCCCAAGCGCGAGCTCGACCGCTTCTGCGAGGCGATGATCGCGATTGCCGGCGAGGCGGCGAAGGTGGCGAAGGGCGAATGGCCGCTCAACGACAACCCGTTGGTCAATGCCCCGCACACCGCGGCAGAGGCGCTTGCCGGCGCCTGGACCCATCCCTACTCGCGGCTGGAGGCAGCCTATCCGGCGGGTGACGCCGATCTGGCAGCAAAGTACTGGCCGCCGGTGTCGCGCATCGACAATGTCGCCGGCGACCGCAACCTTGTCTGCTCCTGCCCGCCGCTGACGGAATATCTCGGCGCCGCCGAATAACCGAAGCGGATTCAGGCAGAACGCAAGGTCGGCCCGGCGTCGGACTGGCCGGCCTTTTTCTGAACGACGACGCGATTCCTGCCGCCGCGCTTGGCCACGTAGAGCGCGGCGTCTGCGTCGGCCAGCACCTCGTCCAGGGTTCGGCCGTCTACGGCGCCAAATCCCATGCCGCCGCTGACGCTGCTGCGCAGCGGGCCGCGATGGGTCGGAACGATCTCGGTGCCGAAGGCGACGCCGATCCGGCTGGCCATGTCATGTGCCTTTTCCGGCGTCATGCGCGACATGACGAGCGCGAATTCCTCGCCGCCCAGCCGGAAGGCGTCGACCCCGGTCCGGCCGTATTTCTTGATCACCGCCGCGAAGCGGCAAAGCACCTGATCGCCGACCGGATGGCCGAAGACGTCGTTGGTCGCCTTGAAATGATCGAGATCGAACATCGCGACCGCCATGAACGGACCGAAGCTGCGATCCCCGTAAAGCTCGCTGAGCGCCCTGCGGTTCATCAGGCCGGTCAGCGGATCGGTCATCGTCTCGGCCTTGAGCTCGATCTGCGCCTGCAGATGGTGCAGCGAAAGCGTCAGCGCGCCGAGGCCGGTCATGCAGGCGACCGCCACGACGGAGTTCAACCGCTCGGCCCAGTTGTCGGGCGCGGCGCCGAGAACCCATTGCCCCTGCACAAGCAGCACCAGGCCGCAAAGCGCGAACGACACGCCACAGGCGCCGCTCAGGAACGAAACGACGAGCAGGATCCGGCGGTCGTGATCCCCCTTCATCCAGAACATCGTTCCGATCGCCGCGAGCAGCGCCGTAACGGCCGCGTAAGTGATCTGGAAGCCGATGCCGTCGAAACCGAGATAGGTGAAAGCGGCGCAAGCGGCCATGGCTGCAAGCGTCGGCAGGATCGCGCGGCGGTAGTCGCGGAAACCGAGATACTGCATGGCCGACAGGCAGATGACCAAAAAGCCGAGGCTCAGCAGCGCAAGCACGATCTGGCAGAGCCGGGGGTCGGCATCCTTGGTGTAGCGCCAGAACAGGACGACATGGGCAACGAGCACGAGTATGCCGCACGCCACCGTCAGCACGAAGCTCGCCCGCGGAGCCGTGAACCAGATCGCCAGCATGGTGATGCTGAGGCACGTGCCCGACAGCGCCGCCGCGAGCAGGAGCGAACTGAAATCCAACATTGTTGAGCCGCAACCTCTTGGGAGTCGTCAGTTACGCTGCATTCTAGGTTAACGGCGGCCCGCCGATACCGTTTTCAGCTAACCTTTCGAGCCAACCTTCCGACAAGGTTTACAAAGCATCCACTACTGCGTCTGGCAGACGCAAAGACTAGAAATTTTTGGTTTATATTGAAACAGTTCTTTCCACGAGCGCGAGGCGATCCGCGCGAAAAACGGCATTCGCCGGTGTTGCTTTGATTTCGCCAATCGACAACCAGGGAGGAACCTGTCCCGTTTCGCAGAAACGGCGTTCGACCAGTAGCCGGTGAATTCTGCCAGAGCCGATTCAATCCAAGCCCGATAGGCTTTAGCTCTTGTCGAGCAGCGCCAGGTTGGCATTGACCACGGTCTGGTCGGCCAAGCCGGCCTTGGCTTCGAGCAGCAGAGCCCTTGCCTTCTTCTTGTTGCCGCGCAGGAGCTGCGAATAGCCCATATTGTTGACGATCTGCGGCTTGCGCCCGGCGACCCTCAGCAATTGGGCATAGGCGCGGTCGGCGAAGTCGAAGCGGCCGAGCTCGTCATAGGAGGCGGCAAGCCCCATCCAGGCTTCCGCATTGTCGGCCTTGAGCTCCACCGCCTTGCGGAAATGCTGCTCGGCAAGGCCGAAATTCGCCTCGCGGAACTGCGCCTTGCCCTCCACCAGGTCGCTGGCGCTGATGTCCTTGGCCGTTGGCTGGATCGCGGTGGTCTTGGTCGTGTCGACGTTTGCGTTCGTCGTGCAGCCGGTGATCATCAAGACGGCCGCCAACACCGCCGCTGCCGTGGGAAGTCCGTGACGCATGCCCCTGCCCCATCGCCCGATTTGCCGGGTCGTTCTTCAGCAAGGACCATAAAGCACAGCGATTAAGCTTCAGTGCCGAAATGCAGCTAAATTTTTGTTGCGCGCAAAGGATGCGTTAACCAGCGCCGGCAGCGTCAGACGTGCCTGGATTCAGGTCAGGCCGAGTCGAAAATGGTGAATTTCGAGAACCGGCCTACGCCGGCCGTAGCCTTCATAGGGCGGAGACATTTGTGAGGGCTTCGGCCGGCGAAGGCCGGAGCGGAGCGTACTTATAGTACGTGAGCACCGGCCTACGCCGGCCGTAGCCTTAACTGCTACGCCACCTCTCATGTCATGGATGCTTAGGCCGGAAGCGCAGGAAGCCGCCATTTGCAGACCGGCCTCACCTGAATCCCTAGTGCGCCGTCAGCTTCACGACGATGGGAATAATCGCGACCATCAGCACCACCGGCAGGATGCACATCGTCACCGGCACCGACATCTTGGCCGGCAAGGCATGCGCCTTCTCTTCGGCAAGCGACATGCGCTTGTGGCGCATTTCGTCGGAAAAGACGCGCAGCGCGCCCGACAGGCTGGTGCCTAGCTCCTTGGACTGCTGCAGCAGCGTTGCAAAGGAGCGCACCTCGTCGAGGCTGAGGCGGTCGGCGAGCGCCTTCAATGCATCGTCGAGGCTGCGGCCGGCCCTGAGCTCGAGCGACACCAATTGCAGGTTCTGGCTGAGCGATGGATAGGTCCTGGCGAGCTCCTTCGAGACTCGCTCGATGCCGGCCTCCATGCTCATGCCGGCGTCGGAGCAGACGATCATCAAGTCCATGAAATCGGGAAAGCCGTTGCGATATTCGCGCATCTTTTCCCGCACCTTCTGCGTCAGCACCAGACCCGGCAGGAAATAGCCGGCCGCTCCCGACAGGATGATGAAGGTCCAGCGGCTGGTCACGGTCGACTCGGCGCTGGCCGCCCAGTGGTTGATCAGGAACGCGCCAAGTGCTGCGCCGACCAGCGCGGCAAAACGGATCAGAAAGAACATGCCGACGGCGCGCGGCTCCATATAGCCGGCCTGGATGAGCTTCAGGCGCAACCGCGCGACGTTTTCCGGGTCGCTCTTGGCGTAGAATTCCTGCGCCCGCTTCACCGCCTTCTCGCGCACGGCGTTTGCGTTCTTCCTTGGCGCCGGCTCCGCCTGCTCGATAGGCCGGGCCGCCTCGACCTTCAGCCGGCGCTTGACTTCGTTGCGATCGCCCTTGGCGACGACCAGCGGCCAGGCTACCGCGCCGCCGCCCAGCACCAGCAAAAGCACCGCCACCGGCATCAGCGATGTCGGCGCGAGCGAGGCGAGGAAGCGGATGATGTCTTCCATCTCAGAACTTGAAATTCGACATCTTGAACATGATGGCGTTACCGAGCAGCAGCCACAGGATGGAGCCGCCCAGCATGTACCAGGTCTTCGGTATCCCCCACACATCGCGGTAGAATTGCGGCATGAGCACCATGATGGCGGTGAACAGAAGCACCGGGACGGCGGTGAGGATGTAGGCCGACATGCGGCCTTCGGTCGAAATGGCGCGTACCTTGCGCCGCAGCTTGCCACGCTCGCGGATGGTCGACGACAGCCCATCCAGGATCTCGCGCAGGTTGCCGCCGGAACTGGTCTGGATCGACACGGCGGTGACGAACAGCGGCAGATCCTCGTGGCCCACCCGTTCGAACAGGTTGTTGAGCGCCGAAACCAGATCGGAGCCATAAGTCACCTCGTCGGCCACGACGCCGAACTCGGTGCCGATCGGATCGGCCATCTCACGCGCCACCATTGCGATTGCCACCGGCACCGGATGGCCGGCCTTGAGGCCGCGCGTGATCAGCTCCAGCGCCTCCGGCAACTGCAGGCCGAAGCGCTTATGCCGGCGCTTGCGCAGAAAACGCATCGCCATCACCGGCAAGACCGGCGACAGCACCAGGAACAAGCCCAGGCCGAACAGCAGAGGCAGGCCGTACCAGACGGCAACAAGCGCCAGAGCGAAAGCCACGCCCGAGGTGATCATGAGGAATTTGGGCAGCGGCATGATCATGCCGGACTGAGTGCGCAAGGCGCGAAAGCGATCGAAGGAAAACAGGGACATGCCGCCTTCGACGCCGCGCTCCTTGCGCAACTGGATCAACACCTGCTCCTGGCTGATCTTGTTCTCCGCCAGCTTCATGCGGCGGTTGATCGCCGTGCGCTTGTCGCTGCGGCCGGCATAGAGCAGGTAGCAGCCTTCGGCGATCATGATGCCGGTGAGCGCCGCCGCGGCGTAGACAGCGTAGATCGGGCTGAACCCCTCGAGCACCGGCTACTCCTGCGGCCGGCCGGGTTCGAAATATTTGCCCGGAAATTCGATGCCCATGTTGCGCAGGTCCTCGAGGAAGCGCGGGCGAATGCCCGTCGCTTCGAAATGACCGATGATCTTGCCGTCCGCCTCCATGCCGGTGCGCACGAAGCGGAAGATCTCCTGCATCTGGATGACGTCGCCTTCCATGCCCGTCACCTCGGCGACGCTGGTCACCTTGCGCTTGCCGTCGGACAGACGCGTCAACTGCACGATGATGTCGAGTGCGCTGGCGATCTGGCTGCGGATCGACTGCACCGTCATCGGCATGCCGGTCATGCCGAGCATCTGCTCAAGGCGCGAGATGGCGTCGCGCGGCGTGTTGGCGTGGATGGTCGCCATCGAGCCTTCATGGCCGGTGTTCATCGCCTGCAGCATGTCGAAAGCTTCTTCGCCGCGGCACTCGCCGAGGATGACGCGATCGGGACGCATGCGCAGCGCGTTCTTGACCAGGTCGCGCTGCTTGAGCTCGCCATGGCCCTCGATGTTGGCCGGGCGCGTCTCCATGCGCGCGACATGCGGCTGCTGCAGTTGCAGCTCGGCGGCGTCCTCGATGGTGATCAGGCGCTCGTCCTCGGGAATGAAGGCCGACAACGCGTTGAGCATCGTCGTCTTGCCGGTGCCGGTGCCACCGGAGATGATTGTGGTCTTGCGGGCATGCACGGCCGCCGCCAGCACCTCGGCCATGTTCTGCGTGATGGCGCCGAACTCGACCAGCTTGTGCAGGCCGAGCTTGTTCTTGGAGAATTTGCGGATCGACACCAGCGGCCCGTCGACGCCGACCGGCCGGATGGCGGCGTTGAAGCGCGAGCCGTCGAGCATGCGGGCGTCAACCATCGGCTGCGATTCATCGACGCGGCGGCCGACGGCTGCGACGATTTTGTTAATGATTCGAAGGAGATGCGCCTCGTCCTTGAACGGGATGTGGACTTGCTGCAGCTTGCCGCGCTTTTCGACGAAGCAGTTCTGATGGCCGTTGATCAGGATGTCGTTGATCTCCGGATCCTTGAGCAGCGGCTCCAGCGGGCCGAGGCCGACCATCTCGTCGACGATGTCGTCGACCAGCGCGTCGAGCTCGGCGGTATTGATCGCCATCCGCTCCTCGCGCGTCTTTTCCGAAACGAACTCATGCACCTGGCGGCGCATTTCGTCCTTGGGCAGCCGCTCCAGCGCGACGAGATTGATCTCCTCGAGCAGCATGCGGTGGATGCGCACGCGCGCGTCGAGCACCTTGTTGGCGCTTTTCGCAGGCGCGTGGTCCGGCTTAGGCGCGGCCGGCTTGCGGGTCGTCGGAATGACCACGGCATGATGCGCGACAGGCGCTGGTTCGGGAGGCCGCTGCGGATGGGCGTCGCGGTTCTGCAGGGTGGAGAAGCGACTCATCCCGCTTTCCTCTTCAAGAGGCCCTTGCCGAGGCCGAAAAGCGACTTCGATTTTGCCGTCGTCGTCACCGCCTCCTCCGGCAGGATGATCTTCTTCAGGTCGTTGACGACATTGGCGTTGGGATCGATGTCGTGCAGCGGCACGCCGCGGTCGACGGCCTCGCGCACGAGCCGGTAGTTGTTGGAGATGCCGCCGACGAAATGTTCGCCGAGAATGTCCTCGACGTCGGCCTGCTTGATGCCGCTGTCGAACATCTTCTGCTCGAAGCGATTGACGATCACGCTGGGCTTCACTTCCCGGCCGGCAGTCTCATAGATGGCCTGGATAAGACGCTGCGTATGCCTGAGACAAGGCACCGTCATCTCGGCGACGATATAGAGCTTGTTGGAGCCGAGCAGCACCGTCTCGGTCCATGGGAACCAGGTGCGCGGCATGTCGATGACGACATTGTCGAAATAGGCCGAGACGAGGTCGAGCATGCGCACGACGACATCGGTCTTGAACGAGCGCATTTCCGAAGGGCGCGTGGGCGCGGCAAGCACGCAGAGCCCGCTCGCATGCTTGGAGAGCATGACATCCAGCAGCTGCCGGTCGAGGCGTTCGGGCTGGTTCTCGATTTCGGTGATGTCGAAGCGCGGTTCGAGGTCGAGATATTCGGCGCAGGCGCCCTGCTGGAAATTGAGGTCGACCACGCATGTCGAGGCGCCGCGCGTCACCGAATGATGCAGCTGGAAGGCGGTCTGGAGCGCCAGCGTGGTGGTGCCGACGCCGCCGGCGGCCGGCATGAAGGTGTAGATCTGCGACTCGGTGTTTTCCTCCCGCCCCGGTCCCTGCAGCGCACGGATGACGGAGCGCACCAGGTCGGCGGTGGTGATCGGCTTGACCAGGAAGTCGGCGACCTTGAGCTGCACCAGGATGCGCACGGCCGCCGCGTTGAATTCCTGCGTGACGACGACCACCGGAACGCGGCCTTCGAGCCGGCGCATGATGCGCTGCAGCGATTCGATCTCCTCGAGCTTGGCCGCATCCATGTCGACGATGACGGTGCCGAAATCGGCTTCCAGAACCTCGCCGCGGAGTTCGTTGACGCTCTTCTCGACCGTCGAGATCTCGATGACCTCGGAGGCGGCGAAAGCCGTCCGCGTGTCCTGCGAAAACGTCCTGTCGGTGGAAACGAGGAGGATCTTCTTGGTCTTGGTGCCGGATGCCATGGTCGTTAGTCCATCACTCGGATGCCGTTGATGCCGATGTCGTTGATGCCGACTCCGAACCGGCTTTCGCCCCGGCGGCAATGGTCGTGGAGCTCGTGCTCTGAGCCGGCACCAGGAGCCTGGTGTTCTGGACGCCGTACCGCCAGGGATCGACCATCTGCATGACGGTGTTGGACGCCTGCGCGTTGCCGGCCGCCGGCGTCACGCCTTCGGTGCGCACGTAGTCATCGCTGGTGCAGCCGCTGGCTGAGCCGGCGAGGATGACAGCAATGCAAAGTGCTGGGCGCATGGGCTTCAGTCCTTGGGCAGATCGAGGAAGTGGCCGGACGTCGTGGCGGCCACCGGACGGGCCGCGCTGCCGTCGGCCAGCGCTACCGGGCGCTTGGACGCCGAGGCGTCCGCTTCCTCGGTGTTGTTCAGGAAATAATCGGCCGGACTTGCCGGCCGCGTCCCGTCGGTCGGCTCGACCATCTTCTTCGACGGATCGACCGGCTTGACCAGGTAAGGCGTGACGATGATCACCAGGTCGGTCTCGCGCCGCTGATAGGATTTCGAGGAGAACAGCGAGCCAAGCACCGGCAGCTTGCCGAGCCCCGGCAGGCGCGAGGTGGTGATGTCGTTCTGCGACTGCAGAAGGCCGGCGATCATAAAACTCTGGCCGTTCTTCAGGTCGACCGATGTCTGGGCGCGACGCACGATGAATGCCGGAATGGAAATGCCGCTGCTGACTTCGATGGAGGCGGAAGTGTCGATCGAGGACACTTCCGGCGCGATGTCGAGGCTCACCAGCCCGTCCTTGAGCACGGTCGGCGTGAAATCTAGGCCGACGCCGTATTTCTTGTAGGTGACGCTGATCTTGCCGTTGTCCTCGGAGACCGGGATCGGGAACTCGCCGCCGGCGAGGAAGCTCGCCGTCTGGCCGGAACGGGCGATCAGGTTCGGCTCGGCCAGCCGCCGGGCCAGCCCGCGCTCCTCCAGCGCCTTGATGGCGATGTCGATCGAAACGCCGTTGGAGAGCAGCCGGCCGATGATCTCGCCGGTGCCGGCCGTCGGCACGGTGCCTGGATCGATGATGACGTCGCGGCCGCCGATGCCGAAGGCGAAGTTGGCGCCGTATTTGGCGCCCAGATCCTGTCCCGCCTGGCGGTTGATCTCGACGAAGCGGACATTGAGCTGAACCTGCTGCGAGGACGAGATGTTGACCGAGTTGATCACTTCCTCGTTGCCGGAAAAGCGCGACGCGATCTTGCTGGCCTTCTCGGCCGCGACCGCATCCTCGGCCTCGCCCGACAGCACCACGCGGCCATTGGCCGAACCGACCTTGATCTTGGCATCCGGCACGCTGGCGCGGATGGTGTTTGCGAGCTGATCTGTATCCAGCGTCACCTCGACGTCGATGGTGCCGACGAGCTGCTTGTTCTGATCGAACAGCGCGATACCCGTGGTGCCGAGATTGTTGCCCAGCACATAGAAGGATTTGTCGGTCAGCGGGTTGACGTTGGCGATCTCCGGGTCGCCGATGACGATCTGGTAGAAGGCGGCGCTCGTCATGATCGTCTTGGGCTTGCCCTTGGCGACCTTGATCGAGGCGTTACTGGTCGCCGAGACGTAGACGACGTCGTTATTTGCCTGGGCCGGCGCCCCAAAGGCAAGCATTCCGGCAGTTGCCAGCAAGGCACTCGCCGCCATCGCACGCAGAAGGCGCAGCCCTCTCGTTGTCCATTCTTTATTCAACACAGGCATTGTCACGTCCCCGGCCGGTCCCCACCGGCTATTATTCTTGTTCCTTGGAAGGAACGACGTCTCCCTCGGCTCGCTTGGAGGGAACCTTGTATTCCTCGACCTTCGTCCCGCGCGACACGATCACCGTCTTGAACTTCGGCTCTTCCGGCTCCTTCGCTACCGCGTTGACCAGCGAGGCAGCGCTTGTCTCCGCGCTCGCGGCGACCGAACCGCCGAAGGAGGAGATGGTGGTGAGCCCGTTGCTGCTGGCGCTGGCGTCGGCGGCGGACCGCAAGGACAGCGACAATGTGCCGACGGTGCGGGCTAAAGCGACTTTCTGCGCCCCTTCGTTCGTCACCTCGAGGGTCACCGAATTGGCGATCTGCGGCTCGGTCTTGCGCTCGTCCGCGCCCTGCCCGACCGAAAGCACCTTCGCATCGGAGACCACGATCTCGGACGTGACCGTCGAGCCGGATGCCCCTTGAGCGTTCTTGGCCACTTCCTGGATTTCGCCCGCGTCGCGCGTCAGCACGACGTCGACCCGGTCGCCCGGCGTGATGAAGCCGCCGACGCCGGCGATCTCATCGGTGCGGATGGTGACGGCCCGCATGCCTGGCGACAGCATGTTGGAGAGCGTCGCGCGACCGTTCGGCCCCGACAGCTTGGTGAGCAGCACCGGCTCGTTGACCTCGATCGGCGACAGCACGACGCGGCTGCCTTCGGCAAGCAGCTTGTCGATGGTCGGGAAGGCGCCCTGCGGCAGGGAATCCTGCGGCCACGGGATTTCGGTGAGTTGCGATCGATCGAGCTGCATGCCGTAGCGCAGCGGAGCATTGGCCACCACGATGGTCTTGAACTCGACCTTGGGCTCCTGCGGCGCCGCGATCGATGCCACCTTTTGCTCGGACTGGGCCCTCGCCTGGCTTTTGACCCAGAAATCCGCGGCAAAGATCGAGATCGCGCCGAAAACGGCGGCGATGCCGATCATGGTTATGGCCCTACCCCTCACAACGAAACCCCTGACGCCCCGTGGTCTTTTGTTTGTTGCCACTCACGCTAGGCGTCATTGTTAAAGAATCAGGAATCCAAACATATGGAGACCGCCCTATTTCCGGCGGCTTGGTTATCGAATGGTTTTAGAATAAGAGAGACTTTGATCCCTGAACGGAACAGGAACTCGTTCGCCCGCCAAAAGCGTGGCAGTATCGAGGAGTGATTCGCAGTACCGGACTTAATGGCCAGCATGGACGACACCAGCGATCTTTTCGGCAATCAGGAAAAGCAGCCCCAGCAAGGGCGCGCGCCCTCGCGTCCGGCTGATCCGCTGGTTCAGGCGGCGAAGCGTTCGACCTCCGCCCGTGACGGCAGCGAGAGCTACAGCGCCGCCGACATCGAGGTGCTGGAAGGGCTGGAGCCGGTGCGCCGCCGCCCAGGCATGTATATCGGCGGCACCGACGACAAGGCGATGCATCACCTCTTCGCCGAGGTCATAGACAATTCTATGGACGAGGCGGTCGCCGGTCACGCCACCTTCATCGACGTCGAACTCTCGGCTGATGGCTTCCTGACGGTCACCGACAACGGCCGCGGCATCCCGATCGATCCGCATCCGAAATTCAAGAAGCCGGCGCTCGAAGTCATCATGACGACGCTGCATTCGGGCGGCAAGTTCGACTCCAAGGTCTACGAGACCTCCGGCGGTCTGCATGGCGTCGGCGTCTCCGTCGTCAACGCGCTGTCCGATCACCTCGAGGTCGAGGTCGCGCGCGGTCGCCAGCTCTATCGCCAGCGTTTTTCGCGCGGCATTCCGGTCAGCGGTCTCGAGCATCTCGGCGAGGTCCACAACCGACGCGGCACGAAGACCCGCTTCCATCCCGATGAGCAGATCTTCGGCAAGGGCGCCGCCTTCGAGCCGGCGCGGCTCTACCGCATGACGCGCTCGAAAGCCTATCTGTTCGGCGGCGTCGAGATCCGCTGGACCTGCGATCCGTCGCTCATCAAGGAGAAGGACCAGACCCCGGCCAAGGCCGAGTTCCATTTTCCCGGCGGCCTGAAGGACTATCTCAAGGCGACCCTCGGCGACGAATTCCAGGTCACCCGCGAGGTCTTCGCGGGAAAAAGCGACAGGCAGGGCGGCCATGGCTCGCTCGAATGGGCGGTGACCTGGTTCGGCGGCGACGGTTTCCTCAATTCATACTGCAACACCATCCCGACCGCCGAGGGCGGCACGCATGAGGCGGGCTTCCGCAACGTGCTGACGCGCGGGCTTCGCGCCTATGCCGACCTGATCGGCAACAAGCGCGCCTCCGTCATCACCACCGAGGACGTGATGATCTCGGCCGCGGGAATGCTGTCGGTGTTCATCCGCGAGCCGGAATTCGTCGGCCAGACCAAGGACAGGCTGGCGACCATCGAGGCGATGCGCATCGTCGAAAGCGCCATCCGCGATCCTTTCGACCATTGGCTGGCCGACAATCCGCAGGAAGCCTCAAAACTTCTTGAGTGGGTGATCGCGCGCGCTGACGAGCGCGTGCGCCGCCGCCAGGAAAAGGAAGTCTCGCGCAAGAGCGCGGTGCGCAAGCTGCGCCTGCCGGGCAAGCTCGCCGACTGCACGCAGAACGCCGCGGCCGGCGCCGAGATCTTCATCGTAGAGGGCGACTCGGCCGGCGGCTCGGCCAAGCAGGCGCGCGATCGCGCGAGCCAAGCCGTGCTGCCGCTGCGCGGCAAGATCCTCAACGTCGCCAGCGCCGGCAACGACAAGCTTGCCGCCAACCAGCAGATCTCCGACCTGATCCAGGCGCTCGGCTGCGGCACGCGCTCGAAATACCGCGACGAGGACCTGCGTTACGACCGCGTGATCATCATGACCGACGCCGATGTCGACGGCGCGCATATCGCTTCGCTGCTGATCACCTTCTTCTATCAGGAGATGCCGAACCTGATCCGCGGCGGCCATCTCTACATGGCCGTGCCGCCGCTCTATTCGATCCGCCAAGGCGGCAAGGTCGCCTATGCGCGCGACGACGCGCACAAGGACGAATTGCTGCGCACCGAATTCACCGGGCGCGGCAAGGTCGAGATCGGCCGCTTCAAGGGCCTTGGCGAGATGATGGCCTCGCAGCTCAAGGAGACCACGATGGACCCGAGGAAGCGCACGCTGCTCAGGGTCGATGTGAGCGAAGCCGAGGCGGCGACCAAGGACGCGGTCGACGCGCTGATGGGCACAAAGCCCGAGGCGCGCTTCCGCTTCATCCAGGAACGCGCCGAGTTCGCCGAGACCGACGTGCTGGATATCTGAACGCGGACCGGTCCATAACAGGCTTCGCTATGCATGTCGCCCAGAAGTGTGCAGCGGTTCTGGGACAACGACATGCATCAAAACAAGGACTTAAAGCGCGTCGTCTGAATTCGTTTCAGGCGACGCGCTTTAGGGAGACTTGAATGTGGCCTGGACGCGGCTGAAAGATCTTGCCGGGATACCGCTGAACGGCCTGACGCAACCGACGCGCTCGGACTGGATCTTTGCCCTGCGCACGGTCTCGGCCGGGCTGACCGCGCTGTTTGCCGCCTACGCCCTCAAGCTCGACCATCCGCAATGGGCGATGATGACGGTGTTCATCGTCGCGCAGCCGGTGGCCGGCATGGTGCTGGCGAAAGGTTTCTACCGGCTGCTCGGCACACTCGCCGGCGGCCTTGCTGCGATCGGCATCACCTTGCTGTTCGGTACCAACCCGTGGCTTTTGGTGACGGTGCTGGCGCTATGGATCGGCGTCTGCACGCTCGTATCCTCGCTGCTGCGCAATCCGGAGGCCTATGGCGCGGCACTTGCCGGTTACACGGCGATGATCATCAGCCTGCCCGCCTTCGGGCAGCCGCATCTCGTCGTCGATCTCGCCATTGCACGCTGCGCTGAAATCGTGCTCGGCATCGTCTGTGCCGGCGTCACCAGTCGACTGATCCTGCCGAAACTTGCGGCGGACGCCATCATCTCGAGACTGAAGCGCAGCATCCTCGATCTTGCCGAATACGCCTCGGGCGCCTTTTCCGGCGGCGATCCGGCCGGGCTTGCCGCCCTCCAGCGCAAACTTATCGGCGATGCCCAGACGCTTGCCGAGATGCGCACCTATGCGCGCCTCGAGGCGCCGAGCTTCGCCACGCGCGCCCATCCGGTGCGGCGCACGATCGGGCAACTCCTGTGGGCGCTTTCGGCGGCGCGCGCGCTGCACACCCATGCCGCGCCGAAGAACGCGGCGCTCATCCCGGTGCGCGGCGAGTTGAAGACCTTGGTCGGCGAACTGGCGGCGACGCCAGGGGCGCTTGACGACACCGGCCCGTGGGTAGCGCGGCTCGATGCGATCGCGAGCAAGGCAAGAGAGGCGCCGCCTGTGCCTACCGACCCCAGCGAAGACAAAGTCGGCACCATCACCCGCCTCACCATCGCCGCCGATTTCGCGGAGGCGCTGAAGCAGGTGATGCGTGGCCTGGATGCGCTTCGCTCGCCGATTTCCAGGTCGTCCCGTGAACGACAGCAGCCGGCGCTGGTCGTGCATCGCGATTATCACGCCGCCTGGCGCAATGCCGTGCGCGCCGCGCTCGCCACGCTGCTGGTGGCCGCCTTCTGGCTCACGACCAAATGGTCGGAGACCGCCGGCACCGTCATCCTCGTCGCCGTCGTCTCCAGCCTGTTCGCAGCGCGCCCCGATCCGGTCCAGTCCGCCTGGGGTTTCTTCAGGGGAACGCTGCTCGCGCTGCCCTTCGCCTTCCTTGTCGGCCAGATCGCCTTGCCGGCGCTCCCCGGCTTCGGCTGGTTCACGCTCTTTGTCGTGCCCATCATGGTGCCGGCGGCGCTCGGCATGGCCAATCCGCGCTATGTCGGCGTCGCCACCGCCTTCGCCATCAATTTCTTGGCTTTTCTCAGCCCGCACCAGCTGATGACCTATGATCCCGGCCCGTTCTTCGCCGGGTCGGCGTCGATCCTGGTCGGCATCCTGATCGCCATCGCCGTCTTCATCGTCGTGCTGCCGGCCAACCCTTGGGTCACCGTCGAGCGCATCTCGCAGGCGATGCGCGAGGACCTGGCGCGCCTTTGCCTGCATGAGCGCATCCCCAGGCGTTCGGCCTTCGAAAGCCTGGCCTATGACCGGATCAACCAGTTGATGCCGCAGTTGCAGCAGGCAGGCAGGAAGGGCGATCCCATCCTCGGCGGCAGCATCGCCGCCGTCACCGTCGGGCTCGAAGTGCTGCGGCTGCGCGGCGCGCAGCTGAATTCCGCGCTCCCGCGCGAGACGGTGGAGTCGGTCGGCAATTTCCTGCGCGGCCTGGCGCGGGAATTGCTGTTCAGAAGACATGGCGAACCGCAGACGTCGACCGTTGCCGTGGCGAGGCAATATGCGGCGAGCATCGCCGATCGCAGCGACCGCCCCGAAATGCTGCAGGTCGCAGCCTCGCTGCGCATCATCGCCGCGGCGATGGAGGATTATCCGGATTTCTTCGCGAAGGGTCGCGGCTGAGGGCTACGCTGCAGCAATTGCCAGCGCATGTCCGCGCGCGTTCTCACGCAGCGCGTCGAGGTGGATCGACTTCACCAGCCCGGCAAGATCGCCCTCGGCCGATTGCCCGCCGAGATCCTTCAGCATCAGCCAGCTCACTTCCTGGACGCCCGCGACGCGCTTGCCATTGGCAACCTCGCGCCAGATCTTCAGCGCCCGCAGGATGATACCGTGCGTGGCGCCGGCAAGGCCGGCGTTGCGGAACAGCGCCTGCAACGCCACGTCGTGACCGCCGGCCAGCAGCGCCCTCACCCGCTGCTCGGATTGTTGGGCAAGCGCGACCAGCGCCGAGCCGAAGAAGTCGACCTTGCCGTGCGCGATGGTGCGGATGATGAAACCAGCGGTGAGATCGCCGCGCAGCCTCAGATGCTCGATCAGCGCGGCATGCTCCTCGGCGCGCGTGCCCTCAATCAGCGTGACGGAGGCTTTCACGCAGGCGTCGCGCATCACGCGGTCGGCGCGGGCAGCCCCCATCAGCGCCAGAACCAGCGGCGAACCCTTCAGCGTCTCGCCAAGCTTGACCAAAAGCATGTGCCGGCAGTCGGCAGGCAGACGCGCGTCGGAGATCAGCGCTTCGCGCACCAGCGGCAGATGGCCGTGGCGTTCGGCCATGCGGCGGAAGCTCAGCGATGCAATATCGGCGCCGCTGTTGGCGACGAGCGTGGCGCAGGCTTCCGGTTCGCCGATCTCGGCGATCGCTGCCGCCAGCGCCATCGAGACGACGGGGCGGTTGGCGATCAGCTTCTGGGTGGCCTTCTGTCCGCAAGCGACGCGGTCGATGAGATCGGCATCGGTAAGCAACGGCGAACGCGCCAGCACCAGCGCCGCCACTTCCGGTTGGTCGGAAGCCAGCGCGGCTATCACCTGCGGCGGCGCGTGGTGGCTCATCGACAGCGCTTCGGCGAGCGACTGCCGGACCTTGGCGGAAACGTCGTCGAGCAGCAGCGTCAGCGCCGCCTCGGCGGCGCAGCGATCCTCGAACGGCAGGTCGGAGTTTATGTAGGCGCGGGCCAGCGCGCTCGCGGCGGCTGCGCGCTCGGAAACCCTTGCCGTATCAATCCATTTTAGGAAATGCGAAACAATCATGCCGACCAGCTACGCCCTTGCCGGAATGTTCCCCGGCCCCGTTGTGAACGGTAGGCTGGAAATGGTTTACGAACGGTTCACCATGTTTCTTAACCGGCTTGATGGAACCGCGACCAACGCCTATCAAGCAAGCGTAAGCGGAGGAGATCGGACATGGCCGGGCTTTATCTTGAGGAGTTCGTCGCCGGCCACGTCTTCCGGCACGCATTGCGCAAGACCGTCACCGAAAGCGACAACATGCTGTTTTCGGTGATGACGCTGAACCCGCAGCCCCTGCATATCGATTTCGACTTCGCCGCGAAGAGCGAATGGGGCAAGCCCTTGGTCAATTCGCTGTTCACGCTCGGCCTGATGATCGGCATTTCGGTGAACGACATCACGGTCGGCACAACCGTCGCCAATCTCGGCATGAAGGAAACCGTCTTCCCGCACCCGGTCTTCCACGGCGACACCATCCGGGTCGAAACCACTGTCGTTTCGGTGCGCGAGTCGAAGTCGAAGCCTGATCGCGGCATCGTCGAATTCGAGCACCGCGCCTACAACCAGGCAGACGTTCTCGTCGCCAAATGCACGAGGCAGGCGATGATGATGAAGAAGGCCGCCTGATGCGCTCGCTGCTCTTCGTTCCGGGCGATTCCGAGCGGAAGCTGGAAAAGGGCTTTGCCGCCGGCGCCGACGTGGTGATCGTCGACCTTGAGGATTCCGTCGCCGCCGCCAACAAGGCGCAGGCGCGGGCGATTGCGGCGAGCTTCATCCCAAGCAAAAGGCAGCAGACCGGTTCCGCCGTCTATGTGCGCGTCAACGACCTCTCGACCGGCCTGACCGACGACGACCTCGCGGCTCTTGTCCCGGCGAGGCCCGACGGCGTCATGCTGCCGAAGTCGAACAGCGGCCAGGATGTCCAGCAGCTGGCGGCAAAGCTTCGGGTGCACGAAGCGGAGAACGGACTGCCGGACGGCAGCATAAGAATCCTGCCGATCATCACCGAAACGGCGGCCGGTTTGTTGGCGGCGGCGAGCTATGCTGGGGCAAGCGCAAGGCTTGCCGGCCTGACCTGGGGCGCAGAGGACCTGTCGGCGGCGATAGGCGCACGTTCGGCGCGCGACGAGAGCGGCCGCTACACCGACGTGTTCCGCCTGGCGCGCACGATGACCATCCTTGCGGCTGGCGCGGCCGAGGTCGCGGCGATCGATACCGTGTTTCCGGATTTCCGCGACATGGCCGCTTTCGAGGCCGAATGCCGCGAGGCCGAACGCGACGGCTTTACCGGCAAGATGGCGATCCATCCGGCGCAGGTGCCGGTCATCAACGCCGCCTTCACGCCGTCGGCCGAGGCGGTCTCGCGATCGCACGCGATCGTCGCGGCCTTCGCGGCGGCGGGAAATCCCGGCGTGGTCGGCATCGACGGCAAGATGTATGACCGGCCGCACCTGCGGCTCGCCGAACGGCTGCTGGCCCGCGCCAGGGCGGCAGGAATTTCCGCCTGATCTTCCGGCCTGCTACCAGACAAGCGGGATCAGCCTGTAGCGCACATGGGCCGCGTAGTCGTCATAGCCCCGCAACCCCGTCCGCAACGTCTTTTCTTCGATGAAGGTGCGGATTGCGAGCAGAACGATGAAGACAAGCACCGATGCCAGCCCCCACCAGGAGCCGAGCAGCAGCGCCGTGCCGGCGAAATAGAGTATGGCGCCGCCATACATCGGGTGGCGGACGTAGCTGTAAGGACCTGTCGTGATCACCCGCTGCCCGCGCTCGTCCTGGATCTTCACGACCGGCGCCGCGAAGCTGTTTTCCAGCATCGTGAGATAGCAGATCCAGATACCGACGAGCAGGACCAGCGCGCCGATCGCCTGCACCCAGGCGGAAACCGGCGACCAACCGAAACGGAAATCGAACCCCATCAAGGCCAGCCAACCGAAGATGCCGAGCAGCAATATGCTCAGCAATATTTTGTCGGCCGCGGTCTGGTTCTTCTGGATCGGAGGGCGGAGGCGCTCATTCATCAGGCCCGGATCGCGCCGAGCAAGCGCCACACCCATGGTAAGGCTTAGTCCGACCATCACGACAATGTACACCCAGGCACCGGTCCAGTGCAGCGTGCCTGCCGACACAAACAACAGTGTGCCCATGAAGCCGAACCACAGGAATGTCTGGACAACCAATTTCGAGACCATGACCCAACCTTCCGTGACATGCCCGCCGCTATTGGTCGAATCCGACCAGTGGTCTATTATACCGACCAATGGTCTGTTCTCAAGCCTTATCGGCACTCGGGCATCTGGACGGGAACGGTCGCGGCGTGCAGAAGGTTCACCATGCCACGCGTTATCAAGCACCCGGAACTCAGGCGAGAAGAACTGCTCGACCAGGCCCAGGCCTTGTTCCTGACCCATGGCTACGACAAGGCGAGCCTCAATGACGTGATTGCCGCCGCCGGTATCTCGAAGGGCGCTTTCTATCATTATTTCCCCTCTAAGGAGGCGCTGCTGGAAGCCCTTGCCGAGCGCTTCGCGAAACAGGCGCTCGCCGGTGTCCAGGACATACTCGCCGATCCGGCGCTCGATCCGCTCGGGCGGCTCAATGCCCTGCTCGCGAAATCGCGGCAGGCCAAGATCGAGACCGCGGCGGAGGCCTGGGCGCTGTTCGAGACGCTGTTTCGGCCGGAAAACCTGGTGCTTTTCCACCGCATCAATCTGGCGGCCAGCGCCTCGTTTTCGCCCCTGCTGGTCGAGATCATCCGGCAAGGCGTCAAGGACGGCACGTTCCGCACATTCGACCCGGAAGGCGTCGCCGACATCGTCATGCAATTCGGCATGGCCACGCACGACGTCATCGCCAAGGCGTTCGCCAGCGGCAGCGATGCCGACATGGAAATCGCCATCGAAGCCCTGGAGAAGCGCGTCAGGCTTTACGAGATCGCCCTCGACCGCATCCTCGGTCTCCCAGACGGCAGCATCCGGATCGGCGAGCCTGGCTATGTGCGCGCCGTCATGACAGCGCGCCGCGCTAATCCTTCGGCCAGCGCGGCCGCCGCATCGAAAAAATCTCGTTGACGCTGGCATAGTCCATATAGCCGAGCCGGCCCACATTGCCGGCTCTGACGATGTCGAATTGGCCGTCCTTGAGATAGGCGTCGTCGATATGGACGCCGACGACTTCGCCGGCGACGACGACGGCGCTGGTTTGCGTGCCGTCCAGCGCCCGTGGCCGGAATATCTCCGTAACCCGGCATTCGAGTGCCGCCGGCGCTTCCGCCACGCGTGGCGGCGCGACGAGGCGCGACGGCGCCATGGCGAGATCGGCATAGCCAAACTCGCTGACGCCGCGCGGCGCATCGACGGCTGTGCGGTTCATCTTCTCGGCCAGATCGCGGCTGACGAGGTTGGCGACGAATTCGCCTGTCTCTTCGGCGAAGGTGGCGCTGTCCTTCGCGCCTTCCGATGAGAACCAGACGATGAATGGGCGCGTCGAAAACGCATTGAAGTACGAATAGGGCGCAAGGTTGATCTCGCCGGCCCTGTTCAATGTCGAGATCCATCCGATGGGGCGCGGCGCCACGATCGCCTTCGATGGATCGTGCGGCAGGCCATGCCCCTTCGAAGGCTCGTAGAACATCTTAGCCGACCCAGGGCCCTGTGTAGTCGGCGTAGAGCTTCGCCGGATCGGGCCGCGGCCGCTCGGGCGCCGGCCCCTGGTAGGAGCCGATATGGACGAAGCCGATGACGCGCTCCTGTGGCGACAGCCCGAGGATCGCCCTGCCCTCGGGAACGTCGGAATACCAGTTGCTGATCATGTTGGTGCCATAACCCAGCGCGTTGGCCGCGATCATCAGATTCATAGCCGCCATTGCGCCCGACAGGAACATCTCCCATTGCGGGATCTTGGGGTTCTCCCGCGGCACCGACACCACTCCGATCACCAGCGGCGCGCGCGAGAAGCGCGCCAGTTCCTGGTTGCGGCGCCCCTCCGGCAGCGGCCCTTCGCGTTGCTCGGCAAGCGCCGCGAGCTTCTTGCCGATCTCGACCCGCGCTTCGCCACGGTAGAGGATGAACCGCCAGGGCTCGAGCCGGCCGTGATCGGGAACGCGCGAGGCGGCTGCGATCATCGTGGCGATCTCCGCATCGCTCGGCGCCGGTTCCTTGAGGTCGGGTATAGGCGCGGAATTGCGGGTCAGCAGGAAGTCGATGATCGGCGACGCCATGGACGCAAGTCTCCTAGAAACATTCAATTTTGAGCTGAAGCGCGCCATCGGGAGGTCGGGCGGCTCGGGCAATGACGCATTATGCGCCGGATAAAGAGCCCTGGCGGGACGCGGCAGGCTCTTGAGCCTTGAAATTGCCACCGCCTTGGGCTTCAACGCAAGGCATGTTTGAGGGGACTCTGCGCCTTTTCGTGATCGGGCTCGTCGCCGCGCTGTTCGCGGTGCCGGTTTCGTTCGCGCTGGCCCAGAGCGCCAACGACGTCGGTGATATCAAGTTGCCGGGTATTTCGAGCTACACGACGCCGAAGAGCGAGAGGTCGCTTGCGCTCGGCAGTGGCGGCGCGATCACCCTTTCGGCGCAACTGACCGACAAGGGCGTCGACATCACCCGCGGCATCGTCTGGCGCGTGTTCAGGCCGGAGCCGGCCGGCGACGGCAAGCTGCCCATGGTGGCGTCCGCGCATGGCGGCACGGCGGTGTTCCAGCTCGATCCAGGCAGCTACCTTGTCCACGCCTCCTATGGACGGGCCGGCGCCACCAAGCGCATTACCGTCGGCAAGGACGCCAAGCGCGAAAGCCTTGTGCTCGACGCCGGCGGCCTGAAGCTTGACGCCGTGACGTCGGGCGGCGCGCATATCCCGCCGAAGAAGCTCCGCTTCGCGATCTATGAGGGCCAGGCCGAGGCCAATGGCGACCGTGCGCTGATCGCCCCCGACGTCGCACCCGATACAGTGGTGCGGCTGAATGCCGGCACCTATCACGTCGTCTCCACCTATGGCGCGGTCAACGCCGTGATCCGCTCCGACATCCGCGTCGAGGCCGGCAAGCTGACGGAGGCCACCGTCGAGCACCGCGCGGCCGAGATGACGATGAAGCTGGTGCGCGAGGCCGGCGGCGAAGCCATTGCCGATACTTCCTGGTCGCTGCTCAACGAATCCGGCGATCCGATCAAGGAAGCCGTCGGCGCCTTCGCCTCGATGGTGCTGGCCGAGGGCCAGTACACCATCATCGCCAAGAACCGCGACCGCATCTACCAGAAGGATTTCACGGTGGTCGCCGGCCAGAACCAGGAAATCGAGGTCGTGGCCAACGAATCGTCCGCCATCGATCCCGAGGAAGGCGCGGACTGACGGCTCAAGGCGTCAGGACTTCTTAATCGAAATGATAGTTCAGCCCGATGCGAGCCGTCTGTTCGTGATATTTGGCTGACACGTTGAAATCGATCGGCGTGTTAGTGGCAGCCGTGAAGGCACGCTTGCCAAGGTCGACGTAAAGATATTCGGCCTTCACGCTCCAGTTCGGCGCCAACATTGTTTCGACGCCGGCTCCCACCGCCCAGCCGGCATGTGTCCCGGAGGCGGTATGATCGCCGCAGATGGTTGCATCAGGAATACAGCCGGCGGTTACGTCGACCTCGCTGTAGCTTAGGCTGGTTTCGCCGAAGGCAAGACCGCCCGTTGCATAGACGAGCCATTGCGGATCGACGAGGTACCCTGCCCGACCGCGCAGCGTTCCGAACCAATCGATCTTCTTTTCGACGCTCGTGCTTGTCGTGTCGAAAAATTCCGGGAACCTTGCTTCCGACTTCGATCCACTGATGCCTGAGGCCTGCAGATCCGCCTCGATGCCAACAACCCAGCCGGATGGCAGCTGCCAGTTGTAGCCGGCCTGACCGCCGCCGATCACACCCTGAGCCGAAGGGGATATGGCCGAAGGAAAGGAGCCAGAAGCAATGATGTCGTCCAGGAAATCCTGCAGCTCCGGGACATCAGTGCTTGGCGACAAACCGACCTTGCCCGAATCCCAGCCATAGCCGAGATTGGCGCCTATATATGCGCCACTCCATGAGGGAGTGGCATCGCCCGCATTGGCGCAACCAACGTTGATGAAGACTGACGCGCCCAAGGCCAGGCTCGTCAATACAAGTGTCTTCGCAATATTCATCGATTTGCCCCAAACCCAAACCTTTGATAGCAAATCGCACAACCTATGACTGTGGCCGTTTGGCTACAGTCGCATTAATATCCACCAAGTATTCAAGCAGAAGCTAAAGTACCGTCCGTTTGAAAGCCAACTAATGTTGGCAGGTCAAGCCGCCTTGCGCATCCGCTTCGGCAGGAACGGCACGCGCCCACGCTGCGCAGCCGGCGTCGCAAGGTCGAAGACCGCGCGATAGAGGCGATCGAGCAGCGCCTTGCGGTCGCGCAGCGGCTCGAGGTCGCTCCATCTCAGCACGACGCCGATGCGCACCTCGATCGCCTTGCCCGACAGGCGGGCGAACTCGCGGATGAGCAGTGAGGTGCGCAGCGTCAGCGATGCCTTGCCGATGAACTTCGCCACGCGGTTGTCGCGCTCGGCCATGTTCATCGGGCCGCTGACGAGATGGAACAGGCGGCCGTTCTGGCCGGAGAAATGCATCGGAATGACCGACGCCTTGGCGTCCTGGATGAGCTTGGCCGGGAACATCTTCCACGGCAGGTCGACGGCGCGGCCAAAACCCTTCGGCGCAGTGGCGACGCCGCCGGCCGGAAAGACGACGATGGTGACGCCCTCCTTCAACAACCGCACCGCTTCGTGGCGCACCGCCATGTTGTTCTTCAGCGCGTCCTTCGTCTCGGAAAAATCGATGGGCAGCGAATAGGGCTCCATCTCGCGGATCCTCAGCAGATCCTTGTGGATCATGACCCGGAATGGACGGCCCAGCTGTTCGGCGAGCGACAGCACCGCAATGCCGTCGCCGATACCGAAGGGATGGTTGGCGACGATGACCAGCGGTGTCTCCGGCAACTCGGCCGGCGGCCACTGAACGGCGTTGCGGACCTTGACGTCGATCAATTCCAGCATGCGACTGAACACGCGGTCGCCGGTTGGCACCACCTGCCGGCGCCAGAAATCATAGAGTACGGCGAAGCGGTCGCGGCCCGACAGGCCCTCGACGGAATGGATGAACCAGCGCGTCAGCACCGGTTGATGCGCATTGGCGTAGGAGAGCTCGGGAAACCGTCTTTCCCGCAGTTTCAATTTGAGCATGGCGGCTCGTTACAGGGCTGGCGTGACAGGCATATGAAAATGGCGGTGGACCGGCCACCGCCATTTCAGGACGTGCTGGTAAGTCAAGCCGCGCGACGCTTGCGATCGGGCGAAACCGCCTCCTCGGCGAGAGCCTTCACCGCATCGGCAAGCTTCAGCGATTCCTGGTCGCGGGAACCCAGCCGGCGGACATTGACGGTTTCCTCCTCGGCCTCGCGCTTGCCGCAGACGAGGATGACCGGCACCTTGGCCAGGGAATGCTCGCGCACCTTGTAGTTGATCTTCTCGTTGCGCAGGTCCGCTTCGGCGAGCAACCCGGCCGCCTTCAGCCCAGCGACGACCTTCATTGCGTACTCATCGGCATCGGAGGTGATCGTCGCCACCACCACCTGCAGCGGCGCGAACCACAGCGGGAAATGGCCGGAATAGTTCTCGATCAGGATGCCGAGGAAGCGTTCCATCGAGCCGCACACCGCGCGATGCACCATGACCGGCTGCTTCTTCTCCGAATCCGAGCCGATATAGAAGGCACCGAAACGCTCCGGCAGGTTGAAGTCCACCTGCGTGGTGCCGCACTGCCATTCGCGGCCGATGGCGTCCTTCAGCACATATTCGAACTTCGGCCCGTAGAAGGCGCCCTCGCCCGGATTGATCGAGGTCTTGATGCGGTTGCCGGAGCGCGCGCGGATCGTCTCCAGCACGTTGCTCATGATCGCCTCGGCGTGGTCCCAGGCCTCGTCGGTGCCGACGCGCTTGTCCGGCCGCGTCGACAGCTTCACGGCGACCTCGTCGAAGCCGAAATCGGCATAGGTCGACAGGATCAGGTCGTTGATGCGCAGGCACTCCGCGGCCAACTGCTCCTCGGTGCAGAAGACATGCGCGTCGTCCTGCGTGAAGCCGCGCACGCGCATCAACCCATGCAGCGCGCCCGACGGTTCGTAGCGATGCACATTGCCGAACTCCGCAAGTTTTACGGGCAGTTCGCGGTAAGACTTCAACCCGTGCTTGAAGATCTGCACATGGCCGGGACAGTTCATCGGCTTCAGCGCGAAGATGCGCTCGTCGTCGGTATCGTCGCCGGCAACAGTCACCTTGAACATCGCGTCGCGGTACCAGCCCCAGTGGCCTGACGTCTCCCACAGGCTCTTGTCCAGCACCTGCGGCGCGTTGACTTCCTGGTAGCCATGCTCGTCGAGGCGGCGGCGCATGTAGTTGACTAGGTTCTGGAACATCTTCCAGCCCTTGGCATGCCAGAAGACGACGCCCGGCCCCTCTTCCTGGAAATGGAACAGGTCCATCTCGCGGCCGAGCTTGCGGTGGTCGCGCTTCTCGGCTTCCTCCAGCAGCGTCTGGTAGGCATCGAGCTGCGCCTGGTCGGCAAAGGCGGTGCCATAGATGCGCGTCAGCATCGGGTTGTTGGAATCGCCGCGCCAGTAGGCGCCCGCCACCTTCATCAGCTTGAAGGCATTGCCGACCTGCCCGGTCGAAGCCATGTGCGGACCGCGGCAGAGGTCGAACCAATCGCCCTGCGCGTAGATCTTGATGTCCTGATCTTCCGGAATGGCGTCGATCAGCTCGACCTTGTAGCGCTCGCCCTTCTCGGCGAAGACCTTCTTAGCCTTCTCGCGGGACCAGACTTCCTTGGTGAACGGCTTGTTGCGCGCGATGATCTCGCGCATCTTCTTCTCGATCGCCGGGAAATCGTCCGGTGTGAACGGCTCGTTCCTCGCGAAGTCGTAGTAGAATCCGTTCTCGATCACCGGCCCGATGGTAACCTGCGTTCCCGGCCAGAGCTCCTGCACGGCTTCGGCCAGCACGTGTGCCGCGTCATGGCGGATGAGTTCGAGCGCGCGCTGGTCGTCGCGGGTGATGATCTCGACCTTGCCCGACTTGCCGAGCGGATCGGAAAGGTCGCGCACAGTGCCATCGATCGCATAGGCCACGGCTTTCTTTGCCAGCGACTTGGAGATCGATTCGGCAAGACCGGCGCCGGTCATCGCCGCGTCGTAGTCGCGGACGGAACCATCGGGAAACGTCAGGGAAACGGAATTCAGCATCAGAGTTCTCCTATCCAGTCCCGCAAACGAGCGCGGGTGGTGAAATGCATGTCGCGGGAATGCGCTGGAGCATGCAGAGGTTGGCCGGAGGCGCCTATCACATGGGCGCTGGCCGGCGGCAGTCTTTTATGAGGAGTTTCCGCCGCCGTAAAGCCGCAAGCCGTTCTATTTGATGAGGCCGGGCAGGTCCTTCAAGAACGCCGCCCGCGTCGCCAGGCCCTTCGGCATGTCGCCGCGCTTGGCGTCGACAACCAGCCGGGCGAACACGATGCGGCGACCATCCTTCTCGGCCCAGCCGACGAACCAGCCGAGTGACCGCTTGTTCTTGTCGAGCGCCGTGCTGCCGGTCTTGCCCTGCACGGTCCAGTCCCCCGCCTCGAAGGTTGGGATGATCGCTTTTGTCATCTCATGCGCCTTGGCCGAAACCGGCATTTTGCCGGCAAGCAGCCGGCGCAGGAACGCCGTCTGCTCGACGGGCGAGATTTCGAGCGAGGAGTCCACCCAGGAATTGGTCAGGCCGTCATTCTTGCCGGCGCTGCCTGAGACATTCGCATTGCCGTAACCGAATTTCGCAACATAGCCGGCGAAGCTTTTCGAGCCGAGCCGGCGTGTGATCTCGCGCGAATACCAGATGATGGAATCGCGTTCCCAGATCGTCGGATCGACGGTTTTCCGATCGCGCTTCACGGCGTTGAACTCGGGCTTGTAGTCCCAGCTCGGCGTGTGCTGGTCGCTCAGGATTCCGGCATCATAGCCGATCAGCGCCAGAGGCACCTTGAAGGTGGACGCCGGGCTGACGCGCTGGTCGCACACACCATCCTGGTAAAGCGTCGCGCCGCTCGTCGCATCCTGGATCAGCGTGCAGTGGATGTCCTCGAGCGGTGCCGATTGCGCCCGCATCGGCAGGCCGAGCATCCAAGCCAGAAGGAACAGAATAACGGCGATAAAGAAGGGGTAGCGGTCCATCTGGCGCATCGAAGCTCACTCTTGGAAGGAATTGCGGAGAGCGGCTTAGCGAGGCGTCTTGTCTCGATTTTGTCTCAAATTCGCAGAGTTTGTGCAGGCTGTCGTTAACCCTACCGGATCGTAAACGAAGCCCGCGAAAACGCCGATGCGATCAGCCGTCGGCCTCACGGCTTTTCCTGCCGATCCGCCAGTAGCGCCACGGCATGAACCAGACATAGCGCGCCGCAAGCGTCTCCGGCACCCGGTCGATGCCATGCGTCCCGAAAGGCCCGCAGCGCGAAACCCGGAACAGCGCCATCCAGCCGCCGGCCCACAGGCCATGGCGGGCGATCGCTTCATGCGCGTATTCGGAGCAGGTCGGCAGGTGCCGGCAATTGTTGCCGACGAAGCCGGAAAGCGTCAACTGGTAGAGACGCACGAGCGACGTGCCGAGTAGACGGCCCGGCGTCTTGCGCCAAGGTCCCGGCCAGTTACGCCCGCGCTGGATACGCCGGGCGCTGTGCATATGCCCATGGTGGTCAGCCAACCAATCTGCTCCGCAGTGTTTCGCTGCGCGATAGATGTGGGCTTCAGGCGGGGAACGCAATGTTCTTTTGCCATCATGGCCTGGTGCGACGGATGGGATGCCTGTCGGTCCACGGTGCATGATGCAAGGAAGCATCTGAATGATCATGGCAACAGCGGCTGCGCGAGGCTTCGCCACGCCACTGAAAGGTGGCGATCCGCATGACGTCGTTCAAAATGGCCAGGAACTGATTCATGGCAGTGCTCCTTTGGGCACCGATTAGACTGCCGCTGGCCTTCGTCCTCAAACGAGTATAATTTCCGCATCGGATAACTTGAGGTTATGCGAGAATGAAGCGTGGCCGGCTGCCATTGACGGCGCTGAGAAGCTTCGAAACCGCCGGCCGGCACTTGAGCTTCAGCCGCGCGGCCGAGGAGCTCTATGTCTCGCAGGCTGCGATAAGCCGGCAGATCAGGGAACTCGAAGCCTTCCTCCGTCAGCCGCTGTTTCTCCGCCTCCATCGCCGCGTCGAACTGACCGATGCCGGCCGCCGGCTGCTCGACCAACTAGTGAGGAGCTTCGACGACATCGACCGGGTGCTGTCGGAACTGGCGACCACGCCGGCGCAGTCGATGGTGCGCGTTAGCGTCGAACCCTCGCTTGCCGCGGTATGGCTGGTGCCGCGGCTCAACCGCTTTCGCCAGTTGCGTCCCGATATCGATGTCTCCCTGGACGTCGATCCGAGATTGATCGAGTTCCGCAGCGACCAGCCTGAGCTTGCCTTGCGCTTCAGCCCGCGCGCGACCTCGTGGCCGCGCAGCGATGCCGAGCGCCTGGCCTCGACCGTCGATTCACCCGTCCTGTCGCCGGCGCTGCTGGCATCCGGCCCTCCCCTGGAGAAGCCGGTCGACCTTCGCCACTACACGCTGTTGCATGAGGAAAACCGCCAGGGCTGGGCGCGCTGGTTCGAAGCGGCCGGCGTGCCGGCCGACGCGGTGCCCGCGCGCGGCCCGATGCTCGCCGACGCTTCGCTCTCGAAGCAGGCGGCATTGCTCGGGCATGGCGTGGCGCTCGGCGATCTCTTGCAGATCGGCGACGAACTCGCCTCCGGCGCGCTGGTCAAGCCGTTCGACATCGACGTCGCGTCGGGCGCCTACTGGCTGGTGGCGAGAAATTTGCAGGATCTTTCCGAGCCGGCCACGGCTTTTGCCGACTGGATAAGAGGCGAGTTCGCCGCGACAAGGGGAGCGATTTAGGCGCTTGTGATCAAGCCGCCTCTCCGGCGCGCTTCTTCTCGATCTGGCCGATCGCGTCGACCACCGCGTCGAAGGTCAGCATAGTCGAGGCGTGGCGCGCCTTGTAGTCGCGCACCGGCTCCAAATATTTGAGGTCGGCGAAGCGGCCCTCCGGAGGCGCGCCGTTTTCTTTCAGCATTTTAAGCATGATGTCGCGCACCGCGCGCAGTTCATCGGCGTTCGCGCCGATCACATGCCGGGCCATGATCGAGGAGGAGGCCTGGCCGAGCGCGCAGGCCTTCACGTCATGGGCGAAATCGGTCACCACATCGCCGTCCATTTTCAAGTCGACGGTGACGGTGGAGCCGCACAATTTGGAATGCGCCCGAGCGGTCGCGTCGGGGTGGTCGAGCCGGCCGATCCGCGCGATATTTCCGGCGAAACCCAGAATTTTCGCATTGTAGACATCGTCGATCATATTTTTCCAATCCGTCGCCGCCGAGTGAACAGGCTTTGCCGCTGTTGCGTCTTCCTTTCGCTCTGCACGAGCATATATAATGCTGGCAGCCGGGCATCGACAAGGCAACCTCAAGCCATTGTCATTGCTCATCTGTTCACGCCGCTTGCGGGCTGGAAACCGGGCGAGTTTCACCCGAAAGGTCGTGGTCCGTTCAACTCGTCCCACCTTTGAGTGGGACTACGGGAGACGCCTTTTATGGATGCCGTCATCAAGAAATTCATGCCCCCTTCCTCCTATATGGAGAAGCCCGTCACGGATCGGCCGAGCGAGGCCGAGGTCGAGGCCGCCGTGCGCACGCTTTTGCGCTGGACCGGCGACAACCCGGATCGCGAGGGCCTTGTCGACACGCCCAAGCGTGTCACCAAGGCCTTCCGCGAGATGTTCAACGGCTACGATATGTGCCCGGCCGAAGAACTTGGCCGCACTTTCGAGGAAGTGGCCGGCTATGACGATCTCGTGATCGTCAGGGACATCAAGTTCCATTCCCATTGCGAGCACCACATGGTGCCGATCATCGGCAAGGCGCATGTCGGCTACCTGCCGGACGGCAAGGTTGTCGGCCTGTCCAAGATCGCGCGCGTCGTCGACATCTTCGCGCATCGCCTGCAGACGCAGGAAGCGATGACGGCGCAGATCGCCGGCGTCATCCAGGACGTGCTCAACCCGCGCGGCGTCGCGGTCATGATCGAGGCCGAGCATATGTGCATGGCCATGCGCGGCATCCGCAAGCAGGATTCGACCACGCTGACCTCGACCTTCACCGGCGTCTTCAAGGACACGCCGGAGGAACAGGTGCGCTTCGTCACCATGGTGCGCAGCTGATCACCGGCCATCACCTCCCAAAGGCGGGTTGAGGTTCAGGTCAGGTTGAGTCGAAAGTGGTGGTTTCCGGGAACCGGAGCGGAGCGTACTTAGAGTATGTGAGCTTCGGGAGCGCGGGAGGCCGCCATGTGGAAGCCGGCCTCGCCTGAGTATCAACACGTCTTTAAATCAAACAAGGACCGGCGATGTCGGCTGTGCAATTTCCCAAAGCTCCAGCAGACAAGAAGGCGCTGGAGGAAGGCACCGTCCTTTCTCCGCGCTTCGATGCCGCCGGCCTCGTTACCGTGGTCGTCACCGACGCCGGCGACCGCATGCTTTTGATGGTCGCGCATATGAACGCCGAGGCATTGGCGCTGACGCTGGAAACCGGCATCGCGCACTACTGGTCGCGTTCGCGCAATGCGCTCTGGAAGAAGGGCGAGACCTCGGGCAATTTCCAGCACGTCGTCGAGATGCGCACGGATTGTGACCAGGACGCGATATGGTTGAGCGTCAAAGTATTGGGCCACGACGCAACTTGTCACACTGGCAGACGTTCCTGCTTTTATCGGACGGTGGGGCTCAGCGACGGCAAGGCGACGCTTGCCGACGATGGCAGCAAGCCGCTGTTCGATGCGGACCAGACGTATCGGAAGCCGGTGTGAACCATTCAATATTCACAAACCACTCATATTCACTATTCTCAAACATCCTTGTGGTAGAAGGGATACGGGACAAGGGGAGATCATGATGCTCGAATGGGCGTCATTGCGCAGCAAACCTGACGTTCAGGAAGCCAACGGCCCTGCATCGTCCGGCGGTGTGCCCAACCCGAAGTCGGCGAAGAAGGCGGGCATTTCCCTGGCGCTCGGCGGCGGCTGTGCCCGCGGCTGGGCCCATATCGGCGTGCTGCGCGCGCTGGACGAAGCCGGCATCGAAGTGTCGATGATCGCCGGCACCTCGATCGGCGCGCTCGTTGGCGGCTGCTATCTTGCCGGCAAGCTGGACGAGCTGGAGGAATTCGCCAGGAGCCTGACCAAGCGCCGCATCTTCGGGCTTCTCGATCTCAATCTGCGTGGCAGCGGCCTGTTCGGCGGTATGAAGCTCGATGCGCGTCTGCGTGAGCACGTGGACGGTATTCGTTTCGAGGACCTGTCGAAGCCGTTCGTCGCCGTCGCTTCCGAAATCCGCACCGGCCACGAAATCTGGCTGTCGAACGGCTCGCTGATCACCGCCATGCGCGCGTCCTATGCGCTGCCCGGCGTCTTCTCGCCCGTGAACTGCAACGGCCGCATGCTGGTCGATGGCGCGTTGGTCAATCCGGTGCCGGTGTCGGTCTGCCGTGCCTACGAGCAGCCGCTCGTCGTGGCCGTCAACCTCCACTACGACCTGTTCGGCCGTGCCGCGGTCATCAAGCACAGCGCGGGCGAGCTCGTCATCGAGAGCGACGCGCCGCGTCCCGGCCAGGTTAACCCTCAGCACCAGCCGCACCAGACGCGCCTCGGCATTACCGGCGTCATGGTCGAGGCCTTCAACATCATCCAGGACCGGATTTCGCGCGCCAGGCTTGCCGGCGATCCGCCTGATATGTCGCTGCAGCCGAAGCTCAGCCATATCGGCCTGACCGAGTTCCACCGCGCCGACGAGGCGATCCGCCTCGGCTATCAGGCAACGATGTCTCAGATCAGTGAATTGACGCGGCTGCAGACGGTGCTCGCCTGAGTTTCCTTTGCGCAATTCCGGACGGAAAACCGCTTCACACTTTTCCTGGAATTGCTTCAAGCAACCGCGGCATCCGTGATGCGGAATTGCACCGTCCGGTTGCCGTTCCAGTAATTGCCCGACAGCGAACCGGCGACATGCACGGTCTTTCCCCTGTTCTTGAACAGGAATTCGCCGAGCGCGGTGTCGACGGCGCGGAATGCGATCGCCTGGAGATTGCCGCCGCTTTGCGACTGCAGGTCGGCGCGGATGTGGTTGGTGCCGATCGGCCGCGCGTCGGTGAGCCGGTGGCGCGGCAGCACGAACACCGGCGCGATGTGCCCGGCGCCGAACGGGCCGGCTTTCTCCAGCGCGTCGAGAAGGGAAAGCGTCGCGCCCTCGGCGGCTAAAGCGCCGTCGATCGCCAAGCTCTCCTCGCTTTGCAGCCGGAACACGTCCGCCGCTGCGCGTTCCTCGAAGAAGGCTCTGAGCGCGCCGAGCTTGGCCCGCTCGACGGTGATGCCCGCCGCCATGCCGTGGCCGCCGCCCTTGACGATCAGCCCGGCCTCGGCCGCCTCGCGCACCAGCCGGCCGAGATCGAAACCGGAGACCGAGCGCCCCGAGCCGGTGCCGATGCCGTTGGCGTTGAAGGCAATCGCGAAAGCCGGGCGGCGCGCATGCTCCTTGAGCCGCGAGGCCAAGAGCCCGACGATGCCCGGGTGCCAGCTGTTGCTGGCTGTGACGACGATGGCCGGACCGTTGCCGCCGGCAAGCTCGGCATCGGCTTCGGCGCGCGCCTGCGCCAGCATCTCCATTTCCATCTGCTGCCGTTCCTGGTTGAGGCGGTCGAGCGTCTCGGCAATGCTTGCGGCCTCGACTGGATCGTCGGTGGCCAAAAGCCGGCTGCCAAGCGCGGCATCGCCAATGCGCCCGCCGGCATTGATGCGCGGCCCGATCAGATAGGCGAGATGGAAGGTATCGATCGGCTCGCCGATGCGCGAGACCCGCGCCAGGGCCGCCAGCCCCTCGTTCTTCTGCTGGCGCGCTACCTGCAGCCCCTTGACCACGAAAGCGCGGGTTCACGCCCGGGTAAGCGGCACCACGTCGCACACCGCGCCGCGCGACCAGGTCGAGCAGCGACCCGGCGCGGCGTTCGCAACTTCTCGCGCAGCACCTTCGCCGTCTGCACCAGGCAGAGGAAAACCACGCCGGCGGCGCAAAGATACCCCTGCCCCGAAAGGTCGTCCTCCCGGTTCGGATTGACCACCGCATCGGCCGCCGCCGGCAGCGCGCCGCCGACCTGGTGATGGTCGAGCACCACGACATCGGCGCGCCGGCTTCTCTGGCCGCCTCGACCGATGCGGCGCTGTTGGTGCCGCAGTCGACCGTGACGATAAGCTTCGCGCCGCGTGAGATCAGCTCGCGCATGGCTTCCGGATTGGGGCCGTAGCCTTCGAAGATGCGATCCGGAATATAGATTTCGGACGGCACCGAGAAATGCGCAAGAAAGCGCTTCAGCAGCGCCGACGAAGCCGCGCCGTCGACATCGTAGTCGCCGAAGATCGCCACCTTTTCGCCGGCCACGATTGCATCCGCCAGCCGCGCCGCCGCCTTTTCCATGTCGGTCAGCGAGGCAGGATTCGGCAAAAGCTCGCGGATGGTCGGATCGAGGAAGCGCTCGGTCTGCTCGACCGTCACGCCGCGCCCGGCGAGCACCCGCGCGACGATGTCCGGCACCCCATGGCCCTGCGCGATGGCCAAGGCAGCCATGTCCTGCCGCTCGGTCAGCCGATGCTCCCAGGAGACACCGGTCGCCGACTGCCTGACATCGAGGAAGAACCGTCTTTCGCCCGTCACGCGAGGCGCCGTCCGCACATCATCCCTTGGCAGATATCAATATGCGACGGCGGTAGCAATTCCAGGAAAGCGGGCAACTAAAGGAAACTGTGGAACGGTTTTCCGTCCGCAATTGCGTCGAAGGGGCCCACGCTGCACGGAATCAAAATTTTTCCAGATCCTGGTGACGCGCCTTGATCTCGCGCACGGTGCGCGAAGACGAGCGCAGAACGATGGTGTGGGTGGTAATGAAGGTGCGGCCGAACTTCACCCCGTCGAGCAAATTGCCGTCGGTGACACCGGTTGCCGCAAACAGGACGTCGCCGCGTGCCATGTCCTGCGCGCGATAGACCCGCTTAGGATCCGAAATGCCCATCTTTTCGGCCCGCGCCACCTTCTCCGGCGTATCGAGGATCAGCCGGCCCTGCATCTGCCCACCGGTGCAGCGGAGCGCCGCCGCGGCCAGCACCCCTTCCGGCGCGCCGCCGGTGCCGAGATAGATGTCGATGCCGGTCTCGTCCGGATCGGTGGTGTGAATGACGCCTGCGACGTCGCCGTCGCCGATCAGCCGGATCGCTGCACCAGTGGCGCGCACGGCGTCGATCAGCTTGGTGTGGCGCGGCCGGTCGAGGATGCAGGCGGTGATGTCGGACACCGCGACGCCCTTGGCCTTGGCGAGGTTGGCGATGTTCTCGACCGGCGGCGCATCGATGTCGATGATCCCCTCGGCATAGCCCGGACCGATGGCGATCTTGTCCATGTAGACGTCGGGCGCGAACAGCAGGCTGCCTTTTTCCGCGATGGCGATGACGGCGAGCGCATTGGGCAGGTTCTTGGCGCAGATCGTCGTGCCTTCGAGCGGATCGAGCGCAATGTCGACGGCGGGACCTTTGCCGGTGCCGACCTCTTCGCCGATATAGAGCATCGGCGCCTCGTCGCGCTCGCCCTCGCCGATCACCACGGTGCCCTTGATGGCGAGCCGGTTGAGCTCCTGGCGCATGGCATCGACCGCGACCTGGTCGGCGGCCTTCTCGTCACCGCGACCGCGCAGCCTCGCGGCGGCGACCGCGGCCCGTTCGGTGACGCGCACGACTTCCATTGTGAAGATACGGTCGAGGCCGGTTGCGATGTTCTGGGCCATGTTCATAAATGGGCATTCCTCGTTGGTACTGCACCGGGCCTCCCGCCAGAGGCGCGCTTCTTCTGGCAAAGCTCCATGACAACGGCAAGACTTGCCCTGGCAATTTTTGAAATTGCAGTAATATCAATCGATTGAAGGCGAATTGTGACTAAGCATGTCTCCCGAAAGTGGGAACCGGTTTCGGGCCGAAGGCATGCGTCAAATCAAAATTAGCGCTATTCCGCCCGCTCGATGCGGATCACCTGCGGCTTGTCGGTCAGATGGCCGTCCTTGGTGACACCTTCGACCGCCTTGCGCACCGCGGCTTCCGTCGTCTCGTGGGTGACAAGGATCACCGTCTTCTGCGCCTCGATTTCCGGCCCAGCTGCTTGCTGCACGATCGATTCCAGCGAAATGTCGTTGTCGGCCATGCGTTTGGCGATCGCGGCGAAGACGCCGATGCGGTCATGCACGGTAAGGCGGATGAAATAGCCGCCGGCATGGCTGCGCATCTGTGCCTTCTTGTAGGGCTTCAATTCCTTCGCCGGCCAGCCGAAGACCGGCCCGTGCTGGAAGCCCGGTCGGCTCTTGGCGATGTCGGCGATGTCGCCGACCACCGCCGAAGCCGTGGCGTTGCCACCCGCGCCGGGACCCGAGAGCAGCAGCTCGCCCAGAATGTCGGTCTCGATCGCCACCGCATTGGTGACGCCGTGTACCTGCGCGATGACCGATGCCGTCGGCACCATGGTCGGGTGCACGCGCTGCTCGATGCCGCTGTCCGTGCGCTGCGCGACGCCGAGCAGCTTGATGCGGTAGCCGAGCTCGGCCGCCGCGCGGATGTCGGCCTGGGTGATGTTGGAGATGCCTTCCATATAGATGTCGTTGGCGGCGATCCTCGTGCCGAAGGCAAGGCTGGTCAGGATCGACAGCTTGTGCGCCGTGTCGTGGCCCTCGATGTCGAAGGTCGGGTCGGCTTCGGCATAGCCCAGCCGCTGCGCGTCCTTGAGGCAGGCGTCGAAGGAGATGCCTTCGGCCTCCATGCGGGTCAGGATGTAGTTGCAGGTGCCGTTGAGGATGCCGAAGACGCGGGTGACCTGATTGCCGGCCATCGCCTCGCGCATCGTCTTGATGACCGGTATGCCGCCGGCCACGGCCGCCTCGTAGTTGAGCAGCACGCCCCTCTTCTCGGCGATCTCAGCGAGCTGCACGCCATGCTTGGCCAAGAGCGCCTTGTTGGCGGTGACGACATGGCGGCCGGCCTCGAGCGCCGCCTTCACCGATGCCCGCGCTGGTCCCTCGTCGCCGCCGATCAATTCGACAAAGACATCGATGTCGGCTCTCTCGGCCATCTGCGCGGCGTCGTCGAACCATTTGGCGGCGCTGAGATCGACGCCGCGGTCGCGCTTCGGGTCGCGCGCCGAGACGGCGGTGACGACGATGTCGCGGCCGCACTGGCGGGTGAGTTCGGCGGCCTTTTCGTTGAGCACGCACGCCACCGAGGCGCCCACCGTGCCAAGGCCGGCAATTCCAACACGCAACGCTTCAGCCATGTCCGGCGACGCCCCTCAAAGATCGATCGGTGTGATGTGCGGCAAGCTTATCGGTGGGCCGAAAGCGGCACAACATTGTTGGGCTGCTTGGCGGTCGCGGCCAGGAAGCGCTTGATGTTGCGCGCCGCTTGCCTGATCCGGTGCTCGTTCTCGACCAGCGCCACGCGGACGAAGTCGTCGCCGTGCTCGCCGAAGCCGATGCCCGGCGCCACCGCCACGTCGGCATGCTCGATGAGCAGCTTGGAGAATTCGAGCGAGCCGAGCTGGCGGAACTGCTCCGGGATTGGCGCCCAAGCGAACATCGAGGCCGCGGGCGCGGGAATGGTCCAGCCGGCGCGGGTAAAGGAATCGACCATTACGTCGCGCCGCTTGTGGTAGACCTCGCGCACCTCCTCGATATCGGCGCCGTCGCCGTTCAGCGCATGCGCCGCCGCCACCTGGATCGGCGTGAAGGCGCCGTAGTCGAGATAGGACTTGACCCGGGTCAGCGCCGCGATCAGCCGCTCGTTGCCGACCGCGAAACCCATGCGCCAGCCGGGCATGGAGAAGGTTTTCGACATCGAGGTGAACTCGACGCAGACGTCGATCGCGCCCGGCACCTGCAGCACCGAGGGCGGCGGGTTGCCGTCGAAATAGATCTCCGAATAGGCAAGATCGGACAGGATGATGATGTCGTTCTTCTTCGCGAAGGCGACCACGTCCTTGTAGAAATCGAGCGAGGCGACCAACGCGGTCGGGTTCGACGGGTAGTTGAGGATCAGCGCCAGCGGCTTCGGGATCGAGTGGCGGATGCCGCGCTCGACCGCCGGGATGAAGCCGTCATCGGGCTCCACCTGCAGCGAGCGGATGACGCCGCCCGACATGATGAAGCCGAAGGCGTGGATCGGATAGGTCGGATTGGGGCACAGGATGACGTCGCCGGGCGCGGTGATCGCCTGCGCCATGTTGGCGAAGCCCTCCTTCGAACCCAGCGTCGCCACCACTTGCGTGTCGGGATTGAGCTTCACGCCGAAGCGGCGCTGGTAGTAGGCGGCCTGGGCGCGGCGCAGGCCCGGAATGCCGCGTGAGGAGGAATAGCGATGCGTGCGCGGGTCGCGCACCACTTCGCATAATTTGTCGACGATGGCCTTCGGCGTCGGCAGGTCCGGATTGCCCATGCCAAGGTCGATGATGTCGGCTCCGCGCGAGCGGGCGCTGGCCTTCAGCCGGTTGACCTGCTCGAACACATAAGGCGGAAGCCGGCGGACCTTGTGAAATTCTTCCATTGGAGTTCCAGACGGTGAAAGTTTCGGCGCGCGATATAGACCTAATTGCAGTTAGGGTCGAGGGCGGGATCGCATTTGGCCTCGATCTGCTTCAGCGTGTCGTCGCCATGCGTCCTGGCGAGCGTGCTGAGCGCGGCCGTGTCGGGGGCTGGTTTCGCGCTGCCGCCCTTGGCAAGCTGCGCCTGCTGCTCGGCCTTGAGCTCGCCGAGCCTGGCGGCGGTCTCTTCCTTGGACAGTTGCTTGGCGGCCACCTGCGGCCGAATGTTGAGGTTCGGATAGGAGCCGGTGTCCTTCGGTCCCGCGGTCAGCGCCGTCGGCGCCGAATTGTTGGTGTTGCTGGTGGCGCAACCGCCCGTAAGCAACGGCGCGCACAGCACCGCGGCCGCGACAGCGATGCGGCAAATCGAACCGACGCCGAGAAAATAAGTCCCGCCAACATTAATCGTCATATTGTTTTCCTGGCAGCCGGGTTAGAGCGTGTTGGACCCGGTCAGATGTCCCATGATAATATGTCAAGAAAACGCTCCGGGAGGAACCCCGCGAACCATGTCCAAAGCGCCCGATTCGGACAAAGCGGAAAATGGCGGACCTTCGACCGTCGAGCAATATCTGGTGAAAGACCCCGAGCGTTTCGCGTTGAACATGGCGCGCATGATCGAGCAGGCCGGCAAGGCAGCCTCCGCCTGGGCCGAGCCGCGCGAAAAGGGTGAGGTGCGCGACCATGTCGCCGAGCCCGTGGTCGACATGGTCAAGACCTTCTCCAAGCTCTCGGAATACTGGCTGGCCGATCCGCAGCGCGCTTTGGAAGCGCAGACGCGGCTCTTCGCCGGCTACATGACGGTCTGGGCGAACGCCATCCAGAGGGTCAGCCCGAACGCCGAAGCCCCCGAGGACGCGGTCAAGCCCGAGCGCGGCGACAAGCGCTTCCAGGACCCGGAATGGGGCCGCAACGCCTTCTTCGATTTCCTGAAGCAGGCCTATCTCGTCACCTCGCGCTGGGCCTCGGACCTCGTCGAGCATGCCGAGGGCCTGGACGAGCACACCCGCCACAAGGCGAGCTTCTACGTCAAGCAGGTCTCCAACGCGATCGCGCCGTCGAATTTCATCCTGACCAATCCGGAACTGTTCCGCGAGACCGTCGCCTCCAACGGCGAGAACCTGGTGCGCGGCATGAAGATGCTGGCCGAGGACATCGCCGCCGGCAGGGGCGACCTGAAGCTGCGCCAGGCGGATTACGCGCCGTTCGAGATCGGCAAGAACATCGCCACGACGCCCGGCAAGGTGATCGGCCGCAGCGACGTCGCCGAGATCATCCAGTACGACCCGGCGACGGAGACGGTGCTGAAGCGCCCCCTGCTGGTCTGCCCGCCCTGGATCAACAAATACTACATCCTCGACCTCAACCCGCAGAAATCCTTCATCCGCTGGGCGATCGAGCAGGGCCACACGGTCTTCGTCATCTCCTGGATCAACCCGGACGAGCGCCACGGCGCCAAGGGCTGGGAGGCCTATATCCGCGAAGGCCTGCAGTTCGGCCTCGACATGGTCGAAAAGGCGACCGGCGAGAAGGAGGTCAATTCGATCGGCTATTGCGTCGGCGGCACGCTGCTGGCGGCAGCGCTTGCGCTTCTGGCGCAGGAAGGCGACCACCGCATCAAGTCGGCGACCTTCTTCACCACCCAGGTCGACTTCACCTACGCCGGCGACCTGAAGGTTTTCGTCGACGAGGACCAGGTTGCCGCGGTCGAGCGCTCGATGAGCGAGAAGGGCTATCTCGAAGGCACCAAGATGGCCACCGCCTTCAACATGCTGCGCTCCGGCGACCTGATCTGGCCCTATGTCGTCAACAACTACATGCGCGGCAAGGACCCCCTGCCCTTCGACCTGCTCTATTGGAACGCCGATTCGACCCGCATGGCGGCGGCCAACCATTCCTTCTATCTGCGCAACTGCTATCTCGAGAACAATCTCTCGCGCGGCACGATGGAGCTTGCTGGCCGCACCGTCTCGCTGGCCGACATCACGATCCCCGTCTACAACCTGGCCACGAAAGAGGACCACATCGCGCCGGCGCTCTCGGTGTTCCTCGGCTCGCGCTATTTCGGCGGCGACGTCGAATACGTCATGGCGGGCTCCGGCCACATCGCCGGCGTCGTCAATCCGCCGGCGGCGCATAAATACCAGTTCTGGACGGGCGGCAGGCCGGTGGGCGATTTCAACACCTGGTTCGCTGGGGCGCACGAGCATGCTGGTTCGTGGTGGACGCACTGGCAGCACTGGATCGAAAGCCAGGACAATGTGCATGTGCCGGCCCGCAAACCGGGCAAGCGTATGAAAACCTTGGGCGATGCGCCGGGCACCTATGTCAAGGTGCGTGTGTAACGGACTGTAATGTCTGGTGAGTTGACGGCCCGCCAAAACAGGGCGAAATGGTTGCGTTAATCGTTTTCGCAGCCTCTGTTCGCCTTCAGACGCAGTAAATCAGAGGCTTTGCAGATCGATACAGATCCCGTTTCCGGTTCGGGAACAGGAGGTCGTCGCCAGGGGCACTGGAGCGCCACGGCGATGATGAACGGACCGGATGCTGAGGGGGAATTCTATTTTGAAACCAGCAGGTTGGCGTCTCGCACGAAGGGAAAGCCGCAGCATTGTGGCAGCGCTTTTCTCCGTGCTTCTGGCCTCCTGCACCTCGACCGGCGATCCGACGATGTCGGTCGTCACACCGGCCTACAATTCAACCGCCACCGAGATGAGCGCGGCGTCCGGCGCCACGCCCGCGGCCGCGGCCGATTCGACCTCGCAGGTGGCGTCGGCCACCCCAGAGGCGGCATCGACCGTGATGAGCGAGGACGACAAGCCGCTGCCGGAAAAGATTGCGTATGTGCCGGAGACCCGGCCCGGAGCCGCCGCTTTCCCCGCCGTCGCCGTGCCTGACGGCGCCACCTCGATTGCAGGCAACACGCCGCAACCGCTGGTACAGCCGTCGCAGACGGCCGACGAGACGAAAGCCGCCGCCGAGAAGGTCGCTGCCGGCGACGCTACTGCGGTCGCATCGCAAGCGCAGGCGACCACGCAAGCCATGAACAATGGCGTCTATGTCACGGCGGGCGAGCCTCAGCAGCAGCCGATCGCCGCGCCGAGGAAGGGCCTGTTCGCCTCGCTGTTCAGCACCACGCCGGCTTCCGCGGCGCCCGCGCCGCTGATCAACAACGCGCGCTCCGGCGACCAGCCTGCCGCCCAGGCCAAGACCACGCCGCCGCCTGCCAAGCCGATCGTGACGCTCGCCTCCGCGACGCCGGGCGACAAGCCGGTGCAGCTCGCGTCCCTCGGCGACGATAGCGGCAACCACATCACCGGCGCCGATGCCTTGCCCGGCGTGCGCCAGACGGCGCTGTTCGAGATCAAGCGCAAGTCCGGCATCGACGACGAAAGCGACGTCGACCTCAACGAGGACGAAGGCGGCGGCTCCTATCAGGTGGCGTCCGCCGCCGGCATGGCGAGGCTCGCGCCCAACGGCCTCTTGAAGCAAAACGAAAGCGTCGACGTCGCCTGCCTCAAGCCGTCGCTGGTGCGCGTGCTGAAGACGATCGAGGGCCATTTCGGCCGCAAGATGGTCGTCACCTCCGGCTATCGCGATCCCTCGCGCAACCGCCGCGCCAACGGTGCCAAGAACTCGCTGCACATGTATTGCGCCGCCGCCGACATCCAGTTGCCCGGCGTCTCCAAGTGGGAGCTGGCGAGCTATGTACGCTCGATGCCCGGCCGCGGCGGCGTCGGCACCTACTGCCACACCGAATCGATCCATGTCGACGTCGGCCCCGAGCGCGACTGGAACTGGCGCTGCCGCCGGCGCGGCGGCGGTGGTGACGGCTGAGCCTCGACAGTCGGCGGCCCACCGCCTTCGTTGCGACGAACCTCGCAGTGCCAAACGTTGGCGATTAGCCGAAGCCCCTCCGAACTTCGTCATCCACGGGCGAAGCGGACGCGAAGACCCGAGGATCCATTCCGTGACCTTGGCCGAAGAATGCAGCCGAGCAGAATTCTGCACCGCTGCAACGCTTCTAGGTAACGGAATGGATTCTATGGTCTGCGCCGCGTCGCTACGCTCCTTGCTCCGCCATAGAATGACGACCTCGAGTGGCGTTCCAGCCAATCTCCAAGGATGCACGAGCAACTGGGCGCCGCAAACCGTGTCATGACTCGCCAAAATCGTCCTTTTTGCCACGCTTGAAAAAAGTTGTCGCATGTGGCTGCGCATGGGTTGCCGGTTGCGAACAACGCAATTATAAGCCGCTTCGTCTGAGCGCGCCCATCGTCTAGCGGTTAGGACACCGCCCTTTCACGGCGGTAACAGGGGTTCGATTCCCCTTGGGCGTACCAGAATCTCCCGCGAGAATACAAAATCGACAACGGGCACGAGATCATCTGTATCGAGTGTAGGCGAAAACACGCCGTTAACCTCGTTCGCAAGTGACGGTAGGTCAGCCTCAACCCGAAAGGGTAGAACTATACACGCTCTCAGCCGTGGAGGCGCGGAGATGAACTTGGCCCGGATAGCGCTCTTGTGCACGGCCATGATCAGCCTGGCAGGACTGCAGGTTGTCCGTGCTGAGGATCAGCCTGCTACCCAAAGCGGTGAAGCGGCGCAAGAACAGCCGGCGGTGCACTGCGAGGGTCAGAATTGCCTGCCCCCGAAGGACAACCCTGTCCAGGAGTGCAAGGGGCAAGATTGCACGCCGGCGCCAGCAACTGACAAACCGCCGGCTCCGGTGATTGAACAGGTCAAATAAGCAACCTCGATGGCGCCGATTCCATTAGGAAACGGCGTCGAAAATCACCGTCTGCAGCAACCCTCCCCCCTGCCGGTTCTCCAGCCTGATCGTCCCGCCATAGCGCTCGATGATCTCCTTGGCGATCGCAAGCCCCAATCCCGCCCCTGGAATGAATTGCGTGCGCGCCGGATCGGCCCGGAAGAACGGCTCGAACGCCTTGTTCAAGAGGTCCGGCGGGATGCCGGGGCCACGGTCGGCGATGGTGAGAACCGCCTGGCCGTTCAGCGCGGTGAGCGCGATGACGCAGCCCTTGCCATGCGTGGCGGCATTGACGATCAGGTTGCGCAGCGCGCGGCGCAGGCCGAGCGCCCCGGCCTTGACCGAGACCCAGTCGAGGTGGTCGATCGACACCGCATGACCGAGAGACGTCATCTCGGTCTCGATATCGCGGATCAGCCTGTCCAGTTCCACCGCCTCCACCGCGTCCTGGTTCACCTCCTCGCGCACCAGGCGGATGGCGCTGTCGGCGATGCGGTCGAGCTCGTCGAGATCGTGCAACCATTTCTCGCGGTCCTCGTCGAGAAATTCGGCGCGCAGCCGCATCCTGGTCATCGGCGTCCTGAGGTCGTGGCCGGCGGCCGCGACCAGGCGCATGCGGCTTTCCATGGTGGTTTTCAGCCTGGCGGAGAGCTGGTTGAGCGCGTGCGCGGTGGCCCTGACCTCCGCGGATCCTTCCTCCGGAACCGTCGCCAGCACGCCGTCCGGACCGATCTTGCCGACCGCGGTCTCCAGCATTTCGAGCGGTCGCACCAGCACCGCCGTGAAATAGATCGCGACGGCAGTGGCGCCGAGCACGATGAGGATGATCCAGCCCGAGAGCACGAACCAGGCATCCCTCGGCGGGCCGAAGTCCGGCACGTCGATGATCATCCATCGATTACCGGGCAGCGAGACCGAGGCGACCATGCCGGGCCGATCCGGATTGCGGCTGACGATAGCCGAAAGGTCCAGGCCGTCGCGATGCAGGATCTCGTTGAGCACCTGCGTGTGCTCGCGGTCCTCGAAACCGTCGGCGCGATGGTCGCTGATGGTGATCGGGGCCGCGCCGGCGCCTGCCGGATGGCCGGGAACCAGTTGCACCATCAGCTGGATCTGGCGCGCGACTGGCCCCATGCTCCGTTCAGGGGAAGGCCCGCCCAGCACCTTGATGGCGACGATCGTGGCGAGCCCGACGACGCCGACGATCGAGACCACCAGCAGGACGATCAGCCGCCTGCGCAGCGACCTCATGGTTCGGTCTCCGCGGTTTCGACGCGCGCGGTGAGCTGATAGCCGCCATTGCGCACGGTCTTGAACAGGTTCTCCTCGCCGGCATCGGCGAATTTCCGCCGCAGCCGGCTCATCAGCACGTCGACGGAGCGCTCGAGCGGATCGCGCTCGCGCCCTTGCGTCAGGTCGAGCAACTGGTCGCGCGACAACAGCCGCCCGGGCCGGTCGAGAAAGACCTGCAACAGGTCGAATTCCGCACCGGTGAGATCGACGATCTCACCGTCGGTATCCACCACCTTGCGCGTGTCCGGCTCCAGCCGGTAGCCGGCGAAATGGTAGACGCGCACCTTGGGCGGCGCGGCTTCTTCCGGCGCGGAGCGCCTCAGCACCGCGCGGATGCGCGCCGAGAGCTCGCGCGGATTGAACGGCTTGCCGAGATAGTCGTCGGCGCCGAGCTCCAGGCCGATGATGCGGTCGACATCCTCCTTCAGCGCAGTGAGCAGGATGACCGGAATATGCGGCTTGCGGTCACGCAAGCTGCGGCAGATGTCGAGCCCGGAGCCGTCCGGCAGCATGACGTCGAGCACGATCAGGTCGAACTGGCCGGTGGCGAGCTTCTGCTCGCACTCGCGCCGGTCGGCCGCCACGGAGACTCTGAACCCCTGCCCGTCGAGATAACGCCCGAGCAGCGTCCTGATCTCGCGATCGTCGTCGACGACAAGGATATGGGATTGTGCCTGCATGTCTGCCCGCTTGCCTTTATGCCTGGGATTATAGGGAGAGCCGCCGCCAAGCGGCACGGAAAATTGCAACGGAATGTTTCCGCGGGGACGACGGAAACATTCGGAAACAAATCTCCTTTTTGCGGAAACCTTCGGCAACGCGCCGAAGCAAAGCGGCAAAAAACGCTTCCTATCCTCCTGCCATCCGAAGCATGAGAGGAAAGGATCACGTCATGCGAAGCAGACTTTTGGCGCTCGGCCTGTTCTCGGTCGCGGCCATCCATCCCGTGCTGGCCGCCCAGCCCGACCCCGGCGCGGCATCCGGTGACGAGGCGCCGGCGATCACCCGGCAGGACGATGCAGGCCCAGGCCCGATGCCCTGGCCCGGCCCGCATGGCCCGATGCGGCACGGCCCGCAGGGGCCGGAGGGTTTTGGCTTCCGCCGCATGGGACCGCCACCGCCGGAAATGCTTGCCGCCCGGCTTTCGGCGCTCGAGACCCGCATCGGCATCCGCTCCGAGCAGCTCGATGCCTGGCGCGACTATACCAGCGCGCTGCAGGCGGTGCTGGCGCCGCCGCGGTTCGGTCGCGGCCCCGGCACTCGCGACGGTCCTGAAGCAGGCGGGTCGCCTCCCCCGGCGGCCCGGATCAGGCGCAGCGCGACCCCTTCGCCTTCCAGGAGCGACTGGCTGACGAGGTCACCAAACGCGCCGCTTCGGCCGCCAAGCTGAAGGACGCCATTGCCGCACTGCGCAGCAAGCTGACGCCCGAACAAATCGAAATCCTCGCTTCGGCGGATCGGCCGCTCGGCCCGCCCCCCGGTCCATGGGGCAATCCGCCGGACGATGCAGCCGGCCCCGGAGGTCCGCATGAACATGGCGGGCAGCAGCCACCCCTACCCCGGAATGGCGAGCAACTCTGACCGGCTGCGCCGGCCGGCCCGTTGACTCACCCGTTCACGGGCCGGCCGGTTTTTTCGAATTGGCGATGCCCCGCGCGGTCGCGACGAGCGCATGGAGAACCAGCATGTGGGAAGCACTGATGATGCTGCGGCTGATCGCATCCGTCGCCCCAAGCTTCCCCATCGGACAGCACGCTCCGCAGCCCATCCTGCCGATCACCAGGATCAAAGGCGCGATCCGCTTGAGCTTCGCCGGCTATCGCCTCTCGCTGCCGATCCCATCGGAAAACGTCCAAAATCATGATCAGAAGATCGCGTAGGACTCGTTCCTGTGGAGAAAACGTCGCCGCGACGACAATTCGCGGGAGCCGTTCCGGTGGCCGGCAGGACACTTGGCTTATCGCCGCTGATCGGCATACTGCCGGCGGTGGGCAATGCGGCCAAGCACTCGACTCTGCCGTCGAGTGCGATTGGCTGACCGGAACGAGCGCGACATGAGCCGCTTCGACGCACTGCTCGACAAGGACCTACCACAAACCAATGGCGCTTCCTTCGATGGCGCTTTGCTTTGCTCGTATCCCCGGTCACCAATGCCCTTCTTGATCAGGTCGAGGGACCGGATCGTGCCGCAACGTTCCTCCATCGCAAACCGCAGCGAAAGATGATCCCGACCATGCGAATTCCATCTAACCAAACTTCCCTGCCGACACGTCGACAAGCAATTTTGGTGGTGCTTGGCTCTGCCCTTCTTCTGGTCGCTTGCTCGCAGGAGAAGAGCCAGGTTCCGCCTGGCATGGGCGGCGTCGGCCGGCCCGAAGTCGGCGTCGTCACGCTGCATCCGCAATCGGTCGCGATCACCGCCGAATTGCCCGGCCGCACCGCGGCCTCCCTCATCGCCGAAGTGCGCCCGCAGGTCGACGGCATCATCCAGCAGCGCCTGTTCCAGGAAGGCGTCGAGGTGGTGCCGGGACAGCCGCTCTACCTCATCGATCCGGCGAGCTACCAGGCTGCCTATGACAGCGCCGTCGCCGCCCAGCAGAAGGCCGAAGCAGCGCTTCCCACCGCACAGGCCAAGTTCGACCGCTATTCCGGATTGCTGAAGCAGAACGTGGTCTCGAAGCAGGATTACGACGATGCCGCCGCGACGCTGAAGCAGGCCCAGGCGGACGTGGCCTCCGCCAAGGCCAGCGTCGAGACCGCGCGTATCAGCCTCAACCGCACCTCGATCACCGCGCCGATCGCCGGCCGGATCGACAAATCCACGCTGACGCCGGGAGCGCTGGTTACCGCCAACCAGGAAACGGTGCTGACGACCATTCGCTCGCTCGACCCGATCAATGTCGACGTCACGCAGTCCAGCACCAATCTGCTCAACCTGCGCCAGGCGATCAACGAAGGCCGGCTGAAGTTCAGCGGGCCCAATGTCAGCGTCAAGCTGAAGCTCGACAACGGCACCATCTATTCGCGAACCGGCAAGCTGGAATTCGCCGGCGCCAATGTCGATCTGTCCACCGGCACCTTCGCGCTCAGAGCCCAATTCCCCAATCCCGACCGCCTGCTGCTGCCAGGCATGTATGTCCGCGCCATCGTCGAGGAAGGTGTCGCCCAAAACAGCTTCCTGGTGCCGCAGCGCGCCGTCAGCCGCAATCCCAAGGGCGAAGCGACGGCAATGGTGGTGAATGCCCAGGGCAAGGTTGAATCGCGCATCTTGAGCGTGCGCAACAGCGTCGGCAACAATTGGCTGGTGGATTCCGGCGTCGGCGACGGCGACCGCGTCGTGGTCGAAGGCGTGCAACTGGTGCGCGCCGGCGGCGACGCGACGCCGGTCGAGGTGACCATCGACGAGGCGACCGGCGAGATCAAGGATCGCGAGCAGACCTCCGCCACGGTAGAACCGGCCGGTGGCAAAGCCCCCGGCACCGGCAAGCAACCGGCGTCTGGCGCAACCGGGAACTGAGGCGATGTCGACTTTCTTCATCAACCGCCCGATCTTTGCCTGGGTGATCGCCATCGTGATCATGCTGGGCGGCCTGCTCGCGCTCCGGTCGCTGCCGATCTCGCAATATCCGCAGATCGCCCCCACCACGGTGAACATCAGCGCGAACTATCCCGGCGCCGACGCCCAGACGGTCGAGAACTCGGTGACCAAGGTCATCGAGCAGGGCATGACCGGCATCGATAATCTCGACTATATGACGGCGACCTCGACATCGACCGGTTCGGCCTCGATCACGCTGACCTTCACCAGCGCCGCCAATCCCGACACCGCCCAAGTGCAGACCCAGAACAAGTTGCAGCTTGTGCAGTCGCAGCTGCCGCAGGTCGTCCAGAGCAACGGCATTACCGTCTCCAAATCCTCGACCGGCTTCCTGATGGTCATCGGATTCGTCTCCGGCGACGGCAAGATGAACTCGACCGACCTTGCCGACTATGTCGACAGCACGGTCAACGACACGCTGAAGCGCGTCGAAGGCGTCGGCTCGACGCAGCTCTTCGGCTCCGGCTATGCGATGCGCATCTGGCTCGATCCCGACAAGCTCGCCCAATATGCGTTGATGCCGAGCGACGTGGCGACCGCCATCGAGGCGCAGAACACGCAGGTCTCCGCCGGCCAGCTCGGCGGCCTGCCGGCGCGCAAGGGGCAGCAGCTCAACGCCACGGTGACGGCAAAAAGCCGGCTGCAGACTGCCGAGCAGTTCCGCAGCATCATCCTGAAGAGCAACACCGACGGCTCGCTGGTTCGGCTGAACGACGTCGCCAAGGTCGAGATCGGCGCCGAAAGCTACACCACGGCGGCCTTTTACAACGGCAAGCCGGCGGCCGGCGTCGCCGTCAATCTGGCGACCGGCGCCAACGCCATCAGCACCGCCGAGGCGGTGCGCGCGACGATCGACCGGCTCAGCTCAACATTCCCGCAAGGGGTCGAGGTCGTCTACCCATACGACACCTCGCCCTTCGTGCGCTTGTCGATCGAGGAGGTGGTCAAGACGCTGGCCGAAGCGATCGTGCTGGTGTTCCTGGTGATGCTGCTCTTCCTGCAGAACCTGCGCGCCACCATCATCCCGACGATTGCCGTGCCGGTGGTGCTGCTCGGCACCTTCGGCGTGCTTTCCTTCTTCGGTTATTCGATCAACACGCTGACCATGTTCGCCATGGTGCTCGCCATCGGCCTGCTCGTCGACGACGCCATCGTCGTGGTCGAAAATGTCGAGCGCGTGATGCAGGAGGAAGGCCTGCCGCCGAAAGAGGCGACGCGCAAATCGATGAACGAGATCACCGGCGCGCTGATCGGCATCGCCACCGTGCTTTCGGCCGTCTTCGTGCCGATGGCTTTCTTCGGCGGCTCCACCGGCATCATCTACCGGCAATTCTCGGTGACGATCGTCTCGGCCATGGTGCTCTCGGTGCTGGTCGCGCTGGTGCTGACGCCGGCGCTCTGCGCCACGATCCTGCGGCCGCCCAGGGATCACGCGACGCAGCGAGGTCCATTCGGCTGGTTCAACCGTGCCTTCGACCGTGGCACGACGGCCTATCGCGACGGCTCGCACGGCATCATCAACCGGGGCAAGCGCTTCCTCGTCGTCTTCCTGGCCATCGTCATCGCCATGGGCTGGATGTTTGCCCGGCTGCCAAGCTCATTCCTGCCGGAAGAAGATCAGGGCATTCTGATCACCAGCGTGCAGCTGCCGACGGGCGCGACGCAGGACCGGACCGAGCGCGTGCTCGCCAAGGTGACCGACCATTACCTCAACGAGGAGAAGGACGCTGTCGAAGGGGTCTTCACGGCTTCCGGCTTCGGCTTCGGCGGGGCCGGTCAGAATGTCGGCATCGCCTTCGTCCGGCTGAAGGATTTCGACAAGCGCACGTCGCCGGCGCTCGCCGCGCAGGCGGTCGCCGGCCGCGCGATGGGCGCTTTTTCCAAGATCAGGGATGCGCAGGTCTTTGCGCTCGCCCCTCCCGCCATCCAGGGTTTCGGCAATACCAGCGGCTTCGACTTCTACCTGCAGGACGTCAATGGCGCCGGCCATGAGGCGCTCATCCAGACGCGCAACCAGTTGCTGGGTCTCGCCGCACAGAGCAAGCTGCTTGCCAACACCCGCCCCAACGGCCAGGAGGATCAGCCGCAATTCTCGGTCGACATCGACCAGGAGAAGGCGAGCGCCCTCGGCATCGGCCTCGCCGATATCAACAACACGCTCTCCACCGCCTGGGGCAGCGACTACGTCAACGACTTCATCGATCGCGGCCGGGTGAAGCCGGTCTATCTGCAATCAGATCCCGACTTCCGCATGCAGCCGGAAGATCTGGACAAATGGCAGGTCCGCAATTCCGGCGGCGCCATGGTGCCGTTCTCGGCATTCGCCTCCAGTCACTGGACATACGGCTCGCCCAGGCTCGAGCGCTACAACGGTTCGGCCGCGGTCGAGATCCAGGGCGCGGCGGCTGCCGGCGTGAGTTCGGGCGCCGCCATGGACGAGATCGACAAGCTGGTCGCGCAACTGCCTGCCGGGTACGCGCATGAATGGACCGGTCTGTCGCACCAGGAGAAGCTTTCCGGCAACCAGGCGATGGCGCTCTACGCAATCTCCGCGCTCGTCGTCTTCCTTTGCCTCGCCGCCCTCTACGAAAGCTGGTCGATCCCCTTTGCCGTCATGCTCTCGGTGCCGATCGGCATCTTCGGCGCGCTGGCGGCGGCGAGCCTGTTCGGGCAGACCAACGACGTCTATTTCAAGGTCGGACTGCTGACCACGATCGGCCTAGCCTCCAAGAACGCCATCCTGATCGTCGAGTTCGCCATCGAGCGGCAGGCGGCGGGAATGGGGTTGGTCGAGGCGACGCTGGAAGCGGCGCGACAACGTCTACGGCCGATCCTGATGACGTCGCTGGCCTTCATTCTCGGCGTCACGCCGCTTGCGATCGCCAGCGGCGCGGGCTCGGGCGCACAGAACTCGGTCGGCATCGGCGTGATGGGCGGCATGATCGCGGCAACCGTGATCGGCGTGTTCCTCGTGCCGCTGCTCTTCGTCTCGGTGCGCCGCATCTTCAAGGGTAAGGCCGCCAAGCAGGATTCTGGGCAGGATACGGGCGGGACGCCAGCCACAGCCACTCAGCAATAAGGGTTCCTCACATGACAGGTTTCGAACGCGGTCTGCGGACCGCGAAGGGGCTGCTTTTGCCCGTGTTCACCGCCGCTCTGCTTTCCGGCTGCGTCGTCGGCCCCGACTATCGGACGCCTTTGATGGTCGTGCCGGCGACCTGGAGCGACCGGACGGGGACAAAGCCGGCCAAGCCGGCGGAATTGTCCAAATGGTGGCTGAAGCTCCGCGATCCCGAACTCAACGCGCTGGTCGAAGAAGCCGTGGCCGGCAATCTCGACGTCGCCACCGCAAAGGCCAAGATTCGAGAAGCCCGCGCAAGCTACCGCCAAAGCGCGGGCGCATTGGCGCCATCGCTGGACGGGTCCGCGTCGGCTACGCGCAACAAGTCGGCCGCGACCACCTCGGGCTCGAATTCCGTTTATAGCGAATACCAGGCCGGGTTCGACGCCAGCTGGGAACTTGACCTTTTCGGCGCCAACCACAGAGCCGTCGAGGCCGCACGCTATGGCCTGGACGCTTCGCAAGAAGAGCTCCGCTCGACCCTGCTGACCCTGGTTGGCGATGTTGCCTCCAACTATGTCCAGGCACGCGGCTACCAGACCCGCATCGCGCTCGCCCGGCGCTCGGCCGCATCGCAAAGGCAGACCGCCGAACTCACCCGCACGATGGCTTTGGCCGGCACGGCTACCGCTGCCGACGTCGCCAAGGCCATGGGACAGGCAAGCAGCACGGAAGCCGACGTTCCGAGCCTGGAGGCGAGCTATGCCGAAGCGGTGCATCGTCTTTCGGTGCTGACCGGGCGGCCGCCGGCGACGCTCGTCGGGCGGCTGAAGCGCCCCACACAGATCCCGACGCCGCGCCTGCCGATCCCGACCGGCATTCCGGCCGACATCCTGCTTACCCGCCCGGACGTGCGCATGGCCGAGCGGCAGTACGCTCAGTACACAGCCAGGGTCGGCCAGGCCGAGGCGGCACGCTATCCGAGCGTGAGCCTGACGGGTGACATCAGCACCGCCGCCTTGAAGCTCGGCGATCTCGGCAAGAACTCCACCATCGGCTGGTCCTTCGGCCCGACGCTCAGCGTGCCGCTGTTCAACGCCGGCCAGTTGCTGGCTGCGGTCGACGTCGCCAAAGCCCAGCGCGACCAGTATTTCATTGCCTACAAGTCCGCCGTGCTGACGGCGCTGGAAGACGTGGAAAACACCACGGTTTCGTTGTCGCAGGAGCGCATCAGGAACGGCAAGCTCGCCTCTTCCGCGAAATCCTATGGCGACGCCGCGCGGCTCGAAAGAACGCTCTACAAGGCCGGCGAGACGAGCCTTCTCGACGTGCTGGACGCCGAGCGATCGGCCTACTCGGCCGACGACACTTTGCTGCAAAGCCGGGTGTCGATCGCCACCGACTACATCGCCCTCAACAAGGCGCTCGGCGGCGGCTGGGACGGCACGATCGACAGCACTAGCCCTGAAGTCGTCGATGTCGGCGCTGGTCCGCGGCTGGCATCGAGCACGCAGTGATACGAAGCCGAGCGTCTGTCTGAACGCTCTAAACAAATCTCCGTGAGCGATGGCCGGAAGCAATCACACAACTATATCATAAACTCATCGAGGTAATGAGATGTCGGGCGCTTACGATCTTGGAACCGATTTGGTCCGTCGCATCTATGAAAAGCGCATAGACGCACCAGCGATTCTTGATATCAGCACGCATTTTCCTAACGCAGCGAAGTTCGCGGCTGCCTGGCAGAGTATTCGCGACGAAGCGCTGTCGGTGCAGCTGAACCGGGTACCGCGCTTCCACGACATCATGCCGGAGCAGGCCGAGATTTCGGCCAAAGACGGCCTCGATTGGCGCATGTTCGTGCTCAAGGCCTATGACATGACGATCCCGCAGAACCTCGCGCGCATGCCTACCCTCAGCCGGCTGCTGTCCGAATGCCCCGAGGTCAAATCGGCGGCTGTCTCATTCCTGGCGCCGCGCAAGCACATCCCTGCCCATCGCGGCCCCTTTCGCGGCATTATGAGATTTCATCTCGGCCTGGTCATCCCGAAACAGCCTGACGGCCGCCCGGCGACGATCATGATGATCAACCATGAGGAGAGGCGGATCGCCGACGGCGAGTGCCTGCTGTGGGACGACACTTTCGAGCACGAGGTCATGAACAACGCCGACCAGGGGCGCATAGCGTTGCTGCTTGATGTATGGCGACCGGAGATGCCGCTGGATATGGAAATCCTATCGCGCCTGATCGTCCGCGGCGTACAGGTGGGAATGCACTACAGGGGCGTGTCTTTCGGTGGTTGAGGCTACGCATGTCTCCCGAAAGTGGGACCCGGTTTCGGGATAAAGACATGCGTAAAATCAAAAACCTAAAGCGCACAGAGCGAATCCAGAAGATCGCGATGCGCTTTAGATCCGCGCCTCGCGAAACCCCTTGCGCTGCCGCCGCGCTTGACTGGCAGCATCATATCCCTGGCAAGCAGACCGCTTACACGGCAGAAGGCCATGAATGCCCGGCAGGCTTCCTCGGTGCCCGCCACGTCGACCGTTGCACCGAAGCAGGCGTTGAAGGCGGCGTCATAGACTTTGCCCTGACGGCGCCTGGGCCAATCCTGGAGGAAGTCGAGCGCCTGCTCGACGCTGTAGATTTCCTCGACCGGCAGGCCTGGCGCGGGCGTGATGCGCACCGGCACCTCGAATTGCAGTCTGTCCATTCCCTGTCTCCCGAACCGGCGCAGTTGGAGCAACGCCGTTCGTTCTGAAAAGTTGCTTTCGGGATCTCCTGGCGCAGGAATGTGACCTCAGTACGGTGCGCGGATCCACCATTGGTGCGGCAGATCGGCGCTTGTCACCTTGTGCATCGATATACCTCTTGGTTTGACAGGGCGATGCAACCGGCATCGCCCGTCACAAGTATCCGCATGCCAGTCAGTCTACTGGTTCGCCGGGTCGGTCTCCGCCTCATAGGCCATGCGTGAGACCACCATCAGCAGATAGGCGGACGGTCCGGCGAAGATGACGGCGAGCACGATCGCCGCCGTCCCTTCCATGCGAAGCGTCGCCGCGACCGCCCAGTAGACCGTGCCGATGCCGATGGTTGCCTGGACGGCGAGGAACGAGGCTGCCGCGGCAACGCGCGTAAGCGTTTTGAATGTCTTGATGCGTTGCATCGAGAAATGTCCGAATTGGCGCGCCACGCAACGGGCGGACGGCCGATAGCCATCGCCAGGTCGCGGCGCAAAGGAATGTTTGGGTGTGAAAGCTGCGGTCGGCGACCGCCGGGCTCAGACGGCGGGTGGCGCCCGAGGCTGATTGGCGTGCGAGAGCGGCGCGGCCGCAAAGGCAGGCACGATGCTCGGCTGCGCCGGCAAGGCCTGGCCAGCAACAAGGAAATCGCCTGCTGGGTGGAGCGCGCCTGGGTTTCCACTCACGAGCTTTATGGGCAGCGGCCGCCCGGCGCGGACCTCGACGGCTTGCGCCTTGCCGGTGATCCTCAGCAGTGCAAGCGTTTCGCCCTGCCGCGTTGCGCTGATGCCGGCGCCGCCCGAGGCCGTGGCTGTCGAGGCGGCGATTTCAGCCTGGGCGAAGCCCACCAGCGCAAGCACGAGCAGCGCCATCAGGGCCGAGCATGCGGTCCTTAATGGCAGCAGCGTCGATCTGGCGCGTTCCGATGCCGTCAACGGCATAAATCTCCTATATCCAGACCCGCCCTACCCCATGGGGCGGCGAAAGGAAAGCTTGGCAGGTAGCCTGACGCGCCAACCTTGCGCCAGCAAATAATCCCTGCGGCGGCCGGTTGAGGGCACTTCGTCCTTGAACCTTGCGGCATCCAGTGCCAAATCTGGAGAAAATTTTCCGCATCGGCTCGCATCAGGAGCCAACCCAAAAACGGACAAGAATGGTTACCTATCTCGACGCCGCAACGGCCCCCTTGAGAAACACCGGCCAGATCCGCCTCTATGGCGAGGAAGGCTTTGCAGGCATGCGCAAGGCCTGCGACCTCACCGCGCGCTGCCTCGACGAGCTGGTCCCGATGGTGAAGCCCGGCGTCACCACAGAGACCATCGACCGCTTCGTCTTCGAGTTCGGCATGGACCACAACGCCCTGCCGGCGACCCTCAACTATCGCGGCTACACCAAATCGTCCTGCACCTCGATCAACCACGTCGTCTGCCACGGCATCCCCGACAACAAGCCGCTGAAGGACGGCGACATCGTCAATATCGACGTCACCTATATCCTCGACGGCTGGCATGGCGATTCCTCGCGCATGTATCCGGTGGGCACGATCAAGCGCGCCGCCGAGCGTCTGCTCGAGGTGACTCACGAATGCCTGATGCGCGGCATTGCGGCGATCAAGCCCGGGGCCCGCACCGGCGCCATCGGCGCGGCGATCCAGACCTATGCCGAAGCCGAGCGCTGCTCTGTGGTGCGCGACTTCTGCGGCCACGGCGTCGGCCAGCTCTTCCATGACGCGCCGAACATCCTGCATTACGGCACGGCCAATGAAGGCGTCGAGATGCGGCCCGGCATGATTTTTACCGTCGAGCCGATGATCAATCTCGGCCGCCCGCATGTGAAGGTGCTGTCGGACGGCTGGACCGCCGTGACGCGCGACCGTTCGCTCTCGGCGCAGTACGAGCACACGATCGGTGTCACCGATACCGGCTGTGAGATCTTCACGCTTTCGCCGAAAAAGCTCGACCGGCCCGGTCTGCCGGCGTAGGGCGGTTCATCGTTTCACGGAAACGACAAACCGGCCTACTTCTTGTTTTGCCGCGATTCCGAACGGAAAACCGCTTCACACTTTTCCTGGAATTGCTTTAGTCTCCCGGCCGGAAGCCTTCTGGGGGAATAGGCAGGCCATGGGGAAAGTCGACGACGAGCGGGCCTTCTTTTCAGAAGCCTGGACTGAACCGCCGCAGACATCACAGAAAAAGGCCGTAGCAGCGGAAAAGCCGCACTACCACGGCCACCGCGACCGCCTGCGCGAGCGCTTCGTTGCGGGCGGCGCAGATGCCCTGCCCGACTATGAATTGCTCGAACTCCTGCTTTTCCGGCTGATCCCGCGCGTCGACACCAAGCCGATCGCCAAGGCGCTGATCCGCCGCTTCGGCTCGCTGGCCGAAGTGCTCGGCGCGCCGGCGTCCCTGCTCGAGGAAGTGAAAGGCATAGGACCGGCAGTGGCGACCGATCTCAAGGTCATCGCAGCGACCGCCCAGCGCATGGCGCGCGGCGAAGTGCGCGGGCGCGAGGTGCTGTCGAACTGGACACAGCTTCTCGACTATTGCCGCTCGGCCATGGCCTTCGAGACGCGCGAGCAGTTCCGCATCCTCTTCCTCGACAAGAAGAACGGGCTGATCGCCGACGAGGTGCAGCAGACGGGCACCGTCGACCACACGCCGGTCTATCCGCGCGAGGTGGTCAAGCGGGCGCTTGAACTCTCCGCCAGCGCCATCATCCTGGTGCACAACCATCCGTCAGGGGATCCTACACCTTCCCGCGCGGACATCGAGATGACCAAGCAGATCATCGATACGGCCAAGCCGCTCGGCATTGCAGTCCACGACCACATCATCATCGGCCGCAAGGGCAACGCCTCGATGAAGGGCCTGCTGCTGATTTGAGGCGTGTGTGGCGTCGATCAAGCCGCATCCTGCGATGGCGCCAATCTGGCCAGGCATGCGTGCTTGACCGAATGAACGATACGACGGCAACGAATGCAGGGCGCGTCGAATGACGCATATGGTCATGCTCATGCGACTCTCCCTGCTCGCTTTCGTTTGACAGCGCGCTGCAGCGACTGCGCGCAACACGCGGGCAAATCGCTCGGCGTCCGGGAGGAAGGGCTCGGGCCATTCGGGATCGCCCTGTCGCGTGCCCTGCGGAGCGGAGCCGTCCGCCTTCCCCAAGTTGTGTTAAGCTGGGTAAAATCCCACCGCCCGCGTGCGTTTGTGCCTTATGGGTGGCCGGCATGAATGACGGACGGAGTGGAATGAACAAGGTCCTCCTCATCGACGATGATGTCGAGTTGACGACGCTGCTGCAGGAATATCTGGTCGAAGAAGGGTATGACGTCGCGACAGGCACGGATGGTGGCACAGCAATTGCTGCCGCCGCGCGCAACTCGGTGGACCTGATCGTGCTCGATATCATGATGCCTCGAATCAACGGGATCAAGGTTCTGCAAAGGATCAGGAAGCTGAGCCAAGTTCCCGTGCTGATGCTGACGGCGAGAGGCGATGACATCGACCGGATATCCGGCCTGAACCTCGGTGCCGACGATTATGTAACGAAGCCCTGTTCGCCAGGAGAACTCGCGGCTAGGGTGCGCGCGATCCTTCGTCGTGCGAACCAGCCCGCGGTCGGCGCGGCCATCGACACGCTAAGAGCCGGGCGGCTGGTGGTTCATCCAGGCAACAGAACCGCCGAATGGGACGGACAGCCGCTGGAGCTTACCGGCACGGAGTTCAGCCTGCTCGAAGTTCTCACTCGCAATGCCGGCCAGCTGGTATCGAAGCAGGACATCTCGAAACGGACTTTTGGAAAGCCGCTGACCCCGTTCGATCGCCGCATCGACGTCCATATCAGCAGCGTGCGTCAGAAGCTCGGGCTCAGGGAGGATGGACAGTCACGGATAAAGTCTGTCCGCGGCCAAGGCTATCAACTTCTTTTGGACTGACATGCCCCGGCTGTTTAAGAAGTTCTTCCTGATAACCTGGCTGACGCTGGCCGCGTCCGTCGCGATCATAATCCTGACGCTCAACTTCTTTGAGACACTTCCTTCCGCTTCGAAACTGGAACGTCAGAAGCGGGAAGTCGTCCTCAACCTGACTGAAAACCTTCTCGCCAAGGACGGTGAAGATGCCGTTCGGCGCTTTGCCCGTACAAGCGAGGATACGGTACCGGTCGGCCTCACGATCTCCGAGATCGCGGAGTCCGGCGCATGTACCGATAGGAGCACGGCGGAGACAAGAACCGTCCTGAAGGATGGGATTTGCTACCGGATTTCCGTGCCTCAGCGATACAGTGTCATTCTCGACAAGCTTGGTCCGTTTGTACCGGCGTTCGGTATTCTGATTTCGAGCGCGATATCGGCGGCCGCGCTCGCCCGATATCTAATTCGCCCTGTTGTGCACCTTCGCGACGGCCTGAGCGCGCTCGCCCACGGCCGTTTCGACGTCCGCATCGGGCACAAGATGGCAGGCCGGAAGGATGAGGTCTCTGCGCTCGCGCACGATTTCGATTCCAGCGCCGCGCGGTTGCAGGAGCTGCAGGATGCCCAGCAGAGACTTTTCCACGACGTGTCCCATGAGCTGCGCTCCCCGCTGTCACGTCTGCAGGCCGTTGGGGGCGTCCTTCGGCAGAGTCCGGCGAAACTCGATGCCATGCTGGACCGCATGGACCGGGAGGTCGAACGGCTCGATGCGCTGGTCGGCGAAGTGCTGACTCTCGCCAGGCTGACAGCCGGCTCCCGTCTCCCGCTGAAGACACAGACGCTGGACGTCATCGATCTCCTGAACGAAATCCTGGGGGACGCAGCGTTCGAAGCCCAGGCACGCGAGGTTTCGATCACCACCAATGTCGACGACAGCTTCCTTGCCGAGGTCGAAGGCGAGCTGATCTGCCGGGCGCTGGAAAACGTCATTCGCAACGCCGTCAAATACACTGCCGAACATTCGCACATCACCGTGCAATGCGAGACGACAGCCGACCTCCTCAAGGTGTGCGTCGCGGATCAGGGGCCGGGCGTCAGGCGAGACGAACTCGAACGAATCTTCCAGCCATTCTCCCGCGGGAACGACGCGGCACCGAGAGGCGGATACGGTCTTGGCCTTGCGATCGCCAGACAGGCCATCGAGCGCCATGGTGGGCGAGTATACGCATCGCTGCCGGACGTCGGCGGCTTGGCCATCATGCTGGAGATTCCCCGGCGGCCGGCGATGCGCAGTGCGGCGAACGATCGAGGCTGATCACAAGTTTTACCCAACTTTACACTGCCTTTACGGCCATTAACGCTGACATCGCTAAGGCTGAGCCGTGATCCCGGTTTTTCAAATGCGACAGAGCGGACCAATGTCGGTGTCCACGGCGGTGTTTCAGCAGGGCAAGAGGATGCGTTTCCTCTGGCTGGCCGTCCCATTGCTTCTGATGCCGATCCTATTGTCGCGGAGCGCTTGGCCGCCAGAGACTGGTCCTCGCCAAAGCATAGAGTTTGTGGGGTCCGCATTTATCATCATTTGTGTCGCCGGGCGGTGCTGGGCATCGCTGTATATAGGCGGACGCAAGAATCGAGAACTCATTACGAACGGCCCTTACAAATACACCCGCAATCCGTTGTATTTCTTTTCGTCCCTGGGGCTTGCCGGCATCGGCCTGACTTTCGGCTCACTCGCGATTGCGGCCGTCCACTTCTTGTTTGGCTATCTGGTATTCGCTTATGTCTCAGCCCGCGAATCGACTGCCCTGGACGAGCTTTTCGGCGATGCTTACCGGGAATATTGCCACGAGGTTCCCGCCTTCTTTCCTCGCCTTGGACGACGCGCCGGCGACGGCGCACATCAATTGCCTGTGTCGTTCAACCCAGTTGCGCTGAAGCGTACTGCTATCGACAGTTCTTGCTTTCTCCTGGCAATCCCCGCGTCCCAACTCATCGATTCGTTGCGCTTTGCAGGGCTGCTTAAACCGATGTTGCGCGTCTTTTGATAGCTGGGTTGCCCGCCCGGTGAAACAGTTTCCCCGAGCCTGCGTGCGGTTGTTGAGGCAAATCAGGCGAAGACAGCAGATCGCATTGAAGAGAAAGTTTGCCGCGGGCCTGCGTCGCAATACTTGCCTCAGTCCGCTTTGCCGTAGAGGGACACTACCCGGGGCCAAACGCCCCGCGGCCGCAAGGCCACTGGCTTTGCCGGCAGCCGGCGACATATGCGCCGGCTGAAGATCGAGGCTGATCGTAAGTTTTACCTAACTTTACACTGCCTTTACCGCCATTAACGCTGGGGCCGCTAAAGCCTGAACCATGAACCTGGTTCAGGCGATTTGACAATGATCTGGAAGCTTCGACGACTTGAAACGCGGCCGCGAGCAGCGCTCTGCGTGGCCCTCTTCTCATGGTTGTCCGCCTGCACGAGCGTGCCCTTGCGCGAGGGCGCGTCTCTCGGTTCCTACGCCGGAATGAGCCCATCGGGCGGCACCCTCACGCAAGCGAAATTGCGTGTAGATTCGGCGCCGGTGCTCGCCGCAAAGACGGTGCGCATTGTACCGACCTCGACGCAGATCGGCAGCCGTGGCTTCGAGCCCAAAGACCTGGCGCTGGTCACCAACGCGATCGACCGGGCACTCTGCACCGACCTTGGCGACCGCTTCCAGGTCGTGGCCCCGAGCCAGCCAGCAGACCTCGTCATCCACGCAACGGTCACCGACATCGTTGCGACGAACCGTACGGCAGCGGCGAGTTCCATCGTTGCGTCGCTCGGCGGCTCGGTGGCGGGGCTCGGGGTTCCAATCCCTCGACTACCGATCGGCCTCGGCGGCCTGGCCATCGAGGCCGAGGCGGTCGACAAGGATCGTTCGCAGAAGGCAGCCATGGTCTGGTCGCGCGGTGCGAACATAATCACGACAAGGGCTCGGGTGTCCGCAGTGGGGGATGCGTATTCCCTCTCTTCGGCCTTCGCCTCTGACTTCAGCCGCATGCTGCTCAAGGGCAAGGACCCGTTCAAAGGAATGCCGGCGATACCATCGATGCAAAGACTCCGGGCCTCGCTCGGTGGCGATCCGAAATACGACGCCTGCAAGGCGTTCGGAACGGCTCCCGGCATTCCGGGAATGGTCGCCGCCCGATTTGGCCTGCCGCCCACCTGGACCGACAGGGGCGCCGCAGTCTCCCGATGACCGCTGATGGCAGACGGCCGGCAACCCCGCCGAGGGCGCGCTGCTGATTTGAGGCGTTTGCCCGACTTCCGAAGTTTGCAGGCGCGAACAACATCGTCCCCATCGGATAGTCGGCTCTGGAATTTCAACCGGAAATCGAGCATGATGCGGCTTGGTATTCCGTTGGAAGCTTCGCACTCCTGTGAAATACCGGAGGACGGGACATGGCCATTGCGCTTGTACTCGTTTTGATCGTCGTGGGCTCGGTGTTGTTCCACTTCCTGAGCCCATGGTGGTGGACGCCGATTGCCTCGAACTGGGACTATATCGACAACACCATCATCATCAGCTTCTGGATCACCGGCGTCGTCTTCAGCGCCGTCGTGCTTTTCATGGCCTATTGCGTGTTCCGCTTCCGCCATCGCGAAGGCAATCGCGCGGTCTATGAGCCGGAGAACAAGCGCCTCGAATGGTGGCTGACGGTCGTCACCGCCGTCGGCGTCACCGCCCTTCTGGTTCCAGGCCTGTTCGTCTGGAGCCGCTTCGTCAACGTTCCAAGCGAGGCGGCCGATATCGAGGTTATCGGCCAGCAATGGCAATGGAGCTTCCGCTTGCCCGGCAAGGACGGCAAGCTCGGCACTTCGGACACCCGCGACGTCACCGCTGACAATCCGCTGGGCGTTGATCCTAAAGATCCCAACGGCCAGGACGATGTCCTAGTCGAGGCCGCCGATCTGCATCTGCCGGTCGGCAAGCCTGTCAAGGTGTTATTGCGCTCGGTCGACGTGCTGCACGATTTCTACATCCCGGAGTTCCGCGCCAAGATGGACATGATCCCGGGTTCGGTCACTTATTTCTGGTTCACCCCGACCAGGACCGGAACCTTCCAAGTCTTATGCGCCGAGCTATGCGGCCAGGGACACCCGCTGATGCATGGCGTGGTGATGGTCGACACAGAGCAGGATTATCTAGCCTGGCTCGGCCAGCAGCAGACTTTCGCGCAATTGTCGGCGCCCAAGCAAACAGGCTCGGCAAGCCAACCGTCAGGAAAGGCGTCCGGTTTGGACGTCGCGGCAAGAATCGAAACGCTCGAGGCCCGCTGAACAGCGGCACGGAGGCGCTCTTATGGTCGACGTCACACCCGCAGATGCCGTTCCGCCCGCCGAAGTTGCAGAGGTGGAACTCTACCATCCGCACAGCTGGTGGACGAAATACGTCTTCTCGCAGGATGCCAAGGTCATAGCGGTCCAGTATTCGGCAACGGCAACGGCCATCGGCCTTGTGGCGCTGGTGCTGTCCTGGCTGATGCGCCTGCAACTCGGCTTTCCCGGCACGTTCGACTTCATCACTCCGGAGGCCTATTACCAGTTCATCACCATGCACGGCATGATCATGGTGATCTACCTGCTTACCGCGCTCTTCCTCGGCGGCTTCGGCAACTATCTGATCCCGCTGATGGTCGGCGCCCGCGACATGGTCTTTCCCTATGTCAACATGCTGAGCTACTGGGTCTATCTGCTCGCCGTGCTGGTCCTGGTCTCGAGCTTCTTTGCGCCGGGCGGGCCGACGGGCGCGGGCTGGACGCTCTACCCGCCGCAGGCGATCATGACCGGCACGCCGGGTGGTCAGGACTGGGGCATCATCCTGATGCTCTCCTCGCTCATCCTGTTCATCATCGGCTTTACCATGGGCGGCCTGAACTATGTCGTGACGGTGCTGCAGGGGCGCACGCGCGGCATGACCTTGATGCGCCTGCCGCTCACCGTCTGGGGCATCTTCACCGCCACCGTCATGGCGCTGCTCGCCTTCCCGGCGCTGTTCGTCGCTTGTGTGATGATGCTGCTCGACCGCCTGCTCGGCACCTCTTTCTTCATGCCGGCGATCGTCGAAATGGGCGAGCAGCTGCAGCACAATGGCGGCAGCCCGATCCTGTTCCAGCATCTGTTCTGGTTCTTCGGCCACCCGGAAGTCTACATCGTAGCGCTGCCGGCCTTCGGCATCGTGTCCGACCTGATCAGCACCCATGCGCGCAAGAACATCTTCGGCTACCGCATGATGGTCTGGGCCATCATCGCCATCGGCGCGCTGAGCTTCTTGGTCTGGGCGCACCACATGTACGTCAGCGGCATGCATCCCTATTTCGGCTTCTTCTTCGCCACCACCACCTTGATCATCGCCATACCGACCGCGATCAAGGTCTATAACTGGGTGCTGACGCTGTGGCGCGGCGACATCCACCTGACGATACCGATGTTGTTCGCGCTGGCCTTCATCGTCACCTTCGTCAATGGCGGCCTCACGGGCCTGTTCCTCGGCAATGTCGTCGTCGACGTGCCGCTGTCCGACACGATGTTCGTCGTTGCTCATTTCCACATGGTCATGGGCGTCGCGCCGATCCTGGTGATCTTCGGCGCGATCTACCACTGGTATCCGAAGGTCACCGGCCGCATGCTCGACGAGACGCTCGGCCGCTTCCATTTCTGGGTCACCTTCCTCGGCGCCTACCTGATCTTCTTCCCCATGCACTATCTCGGCCTGATGGGCATTCCGCGGCGCTACGCCGAACTGACCGACATGACCATCATGACGGAGTCGGCGCACCACCTGAACTCGTTCATCAGCATCATGGCCTTCATGGTCGGCTTCGCCCAGATGGTGTTCCTGTTCAACCTGATCTGGAGCATCCGCCATGGCCGCGAGGCCGGCGGCAACCCGTGGCGGGCAACCACACTCGAGTGGCAGACGCCTGAAACGCCGCCTGCGCACGGCAATTTCGGCAAGGAACTGCCGATCGTCTATCGCTGGGCCTATGACTACAGCGTGCCGGGCGCCAAGGAGGACTTCATCCCGCAGAACGTGCCGGGCTCTTTCGGCCCCTCCAGGGAGCCGGCATGAGCGTCATCCTGGTCTTTCTGCTGGTGATCGCCGGCTTTGCCGGATGGTGGCTTTCGCATCAGCGGCTGCTGGCGAAGCCCTGGCTCGAGCAAGGCATGGCCGGGGATTTCGTCGGCCTCGACCGGTCGGCCCTGCCCACTGCCAAGATCGGCCTTGGTGTCTTCCTCGCCGTCGTCGGCTGCCTGTTCTCGCTGTTCACCAGCGCCTACTTCATGCGCATGGGCCTGTCGGACTGGCGGCCACTGCCGCTGCCGCGCCTGCTCTGGCTGAATACCGGCGTGCTGGTGCTGAGCAGCGTCGCGCTGCAATGCGCCGTCGTCGCCGCGCGCAGAGGCCAGATCGACATGGTCAGGCTCGGTCTTGCAACGGCCGGACTGACCGCCCTCGCCTTCCTGGCCGGCCAGTTGACGGCATGGAGGGAACTGACCGAGGACGGCTATTCGCTGGCATCCAACCCGGCCAACAGTTTCTTCTACCTGATCACTGCAATGCACGGCCTACACATACTGGGCGGGCTGGTCGGCCTTGGCAGGACGAGCGTCGGCGCCTGGAACGGCGCGCGGCCGGAGCGGCTGCGCCTCAGCGTCGAGCTCTGCGCCATGTATTGGCATTTCCTGCTTTTCGTCTGGCTCGGCATCTTCGCCGTCCTGGCCGGTTGGGCGGCGACGCTCATCGACATTTGTCAAAGGCTGCTGACCTAGGAGACCGGCGATGGCCGAGACGACGCATTCCAGCCCAATGGCCCGCCCCGACGGCTTGCGCGGTATCGCCGCCGACTGGGCCTCGGATCAGCGCGCGTTCAAGAACGTGTCCTGGGGCAAGGCCATGATGTGGATCTTCCTGCTCAGCGACACCTTCATCTTCGGCTGCTTCCTGCTCTCCTACATGACGGCGCGGATGTCCACGCGCGTGCCATGGCCGAATCCGAGCGAAGTCTTCGCCTTGCGCATCGGCGGCTCGGAGATCCCGCTGATCCTGATCGCCATCATGACTTTCGTTCTGATCTCGAGCAGCGGAACCATGGCCATGGCGGTCAATTTCGGCTACCGGCGCGACCGCCGCAAAACCGCGATCCTGATGCTTTTGACCGCAGCGCTCGGCGCGACCTTCGTCGGCATGCAGGCCTTCGAATGGACCAAGCTCATCACCGAAGGGGTCCGGCCTTGGGGCAATCCCTGGGGCGCGGCGCAATTCGGCTCATGCTTCTTCATGATCACCGGCTTCCACGGCACCCATGTGACGATCGGCGTGATCTTTCTGATCATCGTGGCGCGAAAAGTCTGGCGGGGCGACTTCGACACCGGGCGGCCCGGCTTCTTCACCAGCCGCCGGGGTCGTTACGAGAATGTCGAGATCATGGGCCTCTACTGGCACTTCGTCGACCTCGTCTGGGTGTTCATCTTCGCCTTCTTCTATCTTTGGTGAGAGGCAGGCTTTGTTGAGAGGCAGATATGGCTGAAGCAACCGCAAACGGTCTCGGACAACACGCACTGCACCCCACCCATGACGCGGCCGCCGTCGCCAAGGCGGAGACGCATCAGGAACACCCGATCAAGCTCTATTTGATGGTCTGGGCGTGGCTGTTCATTCTCAGCACCTGCTCCTATTTGGTCGACTATTTCGGCCTCCACGGCTACCTCAGATGGTCGCTGATCCTGATCTTCATGATGCTCAAGGCAGGACTGATCGTCGCCGTCTTCATGCATATGGCCTGGGAGCGGCTGGCGATGATGTATGCGATCATCCTGCCGCCGGTACTGGTTCTGGTTTTCGTGACGATGATGGTCTTCGAGGCCGACTATACGCTGTTGACCCGCATCGCGTTTTTCGGGCCCGGCCCCTGACACGCGATCTGAATCCAGCCGCAGCATAACCGGTCCGAAACGACGGACGCCCGTGCCATGAAACAATAAGGCCGCCAATCCATTTTGGTTTGGCGGGTGCATCGTGAACTCAAGCAAAGGAGGCGGAGATGACGATAGCAAACAGGTTGAGGGATTTTATCGACGGCAAGGGAATCCCCTACGACACCGTCGCGCACCATCGGACCGCCACCAGCAGACAGAGCGCCATCGCAGCGCATGTGCCCGGCGGCATTATGGCGAAGTCCGTGCTCGTTCACCACGAACTCGGCTATGCGTTGGCGGTGGTTCCAAGCACCCACAGGATCGAGCTCAACAAGCTGCAGGACGTCATGGACAAACGCCTCGGGCTCGCTTCCGAGGACGAGGTCGTATCGCTCTTCGATGATTGCGACATCGGCGCCGTACCGCCGATCGGCGCGGCTTATGATGTGCCGGTCATTCTGGACGAGAGCCTCGGCGACGCCGCCGATATCTATTTCGAGGGCGGCGACCACAAGACGCTCGTACATGTCAGCGGCAAGGATTTCCGCAACCTGACCACGGGCGCGCGTCAGGCGCGGTTCAGCCACCCGGCCTACTAGAGCCGGGATGATTTCAGGTCGAACCGACCTGAAATCTGAATCCGGCTCTAAATCAAAGAGGTAGAGCATGATGTCGCCCGAAAACCGCTTCACACTTTTCGGCATCATGCTCTAACGGCGCTTGCGTCGTCGCCGGCACGCAATGACGGGAACCTGCTCAGTTCGCCGGCCGGGGGGTGGCCGGCGGTTCCACGACCTTGCGATAGACATGCCAGGTGGCGTGACCGAGGATCGGCAGCACCACCGCCAGCCCCGCGAATACAGGCACTGAGCCGACGATCAGGGCGACGGTGACGATCAGCCCCCAGACAGCCATTACAATCGGGTTCGCCAGCACCGCGCGCACCGAAGTATGGATGGCTTCATAGGCGCCGACGTCCCGGTCGAGCAACAGCGGGAAAGCAATGACCGTGGTGCACAAGACCACGACAGCGAAAACGAAGCCGATGGCGTGCCCCAGGATAATCAGCGTCCAGCCACGTCCGGTGGCGAATATCTCATTGATGAAGCTGGATATCGATTCCGGCGGAGCTGCGCCAAAGAGGTACTGGTAGAACATCTGCGCCGTCAAAAGCCATGTGATGAAGATTGCGAACAGCATGACCCCGACCGCCGCGATCGCCGGCAACGCCGGAGAATTCCTGACCTCGAAAGCATGCCGCCAGGAAGCATCCAGCCCTGCTTCCCGCCTGCGGCTGATCTCATAGAGGCCGATCGCCGCAAACGGACCGATCAGCGCAAAGCCCGACACCAGCGGAAACAGCAGAGGCAACGCGTTTGCTCCCGATGTCCAGGCGGCGAGCACGACGCCGACGAGCGGGTAGATCAGGCAGAGAAAAACGATATGCGAAGGCTTGACCATAAAATCCTCGACGCCGCGCCTGAGCGCGTCGAAGAGGTCGGATACACCGATCTTCCGAATTCTCGTATGCTCCAGCGTCTCGCTGGCACCTGCAATCACGTGGAAGCTTGCCATGACCGTTCCTCCAGATCAGGTCCGGCAAGGTCGCGGGTTCTCACGGTGCTACCGCTCTGCATGGCTGGCCACGCAAACCGCGACCTGCACCGACGCAAAACATACTCCGTTGCGCCCGATTTGTCGCCTGCTGGCCGGCGCCGGCCCAAAAGCATGTCTTCCGAAAGTGGGAACCGGTTTTGGGACAAAGACATGCGTAAAATCAAAAAAGCTAAAGCGCACGGAGCGGACCCGAGAGATCGCTGCGCGCGCTTTAATGCATGTCGCCCAGAAGTGTGCAGCGGTTCTGGGGCAACGACATGCATCAAAACAAAAACTTAAAGCGCGTCGCCTGAATCCGCTTCAACGCGACGCGCTTTACGTCGGCCGCAGCAGCGTGCTGGCTCCGAAGGTTCTTTTTCGGTATTCTTAGAGTGCGAAGGTGAACGTCATGGACACGCGGACGCTTCTCATACTCGGCCTTGGCATAGTTATTCTGCTGCTGTTGGGATTTTTTGCGCTGCCGGCGTGATGGCGCCGAACACGATATTCAGCAGCGCAGTTGCCGACCGTCCTCCTTCGGAATAAGCAGGCGGCCACCAAATGGGGCCTGGCAGGCCTTGCTTACTTGGAAAACTGTTTCAGGTAAGCGATGACGTTGGCTATGTCCTTGTCGTCCTTGAGGCCGGCAAATGCCATCTTCGTCCCTTTGACCATGGCCTTGGGGTCGTGAAGATACGTTGTCAGTGTGGGCTCGTCCCATTTGACGCCGGATTTTCCAGCCGCGATCATGGCCGCGGAATAGGTGAAACCGGGATGCGTGCCCGCCGTGCGCCCGATGACGCCGTTCAACGATGGACCAACCTTGTTCTGGTCCTTGTCAGCGACATGGCACACCTTGCATTTGGTGAAGACCTTCTCGCCTGCGGCGGCATCCTGCGCCTGCGATGGGCTCGCGAAAAATGTCGTGGCGGACAAGACGATGAAAAACGCAGTTGCACGCATGGCACGTCCTCCCTGATCGTCGTTTGCGTCGGACCATCCGCACCACGCCAGCCCCGCTGGCGTGCCCACACCGGCAGAGCGGAATATCCGCGCCTCTTCAGTGGAATTGCGGCACCTACATACCACAGAATCGTCTCAATGGGTAGAAAAAGCCAGTTTTTGCGAAGGCTTAAGACGTACGCGAATGATGAGGGACGCCGAGATTGCGAACCTCTTCCAACGGCAACGATCAGGGCGGATCGGTGTTGCAGCTCGCGGCAATCTGGCCGACCGCTTCCGGGAGTCCGGCGAGATCGAAATCTGCCTCGCCACGTCCCGACAGCAGGCCAAAGCGCCATGACAGCAACAGCCGGCTCGCCGAAACCAGCCGTTTGATGCCGTCATCGCCTTCCCTGACCAGCAATTTGCCGCGCGGACCGACAGACCAGCTCTCGTCGAATTTGCTGCTGCCGTCGACCATGACCGACATGGTGATCTTGCGGCTGGCCGAAACCGCATCGTTGAGCTGCAGCCATTCGCTCCAGCGTGGTTCGCCGTCCGACCGGCAGGCCAGTGTCAGCACCGGACTGTAGCCCAGCGCCCCATTGCCAGTGATCAGCTTGTTGGTGGCGTAAAGCGAGGCCGTCACCTGGCCGTCGCTGGCGGCATCGACGCGCCAGTTGCCGAGATCGGACCCCGCCTGAACCACACGGACGGCGGCAAGCAAGAGCACCGCGGCAACCACCACGCCCCTCAACTTGAATACCACTGTCACCTGTGCCTCCAAACGACCCTGCGAAATGCGATATCGCGCAGATAATCATCAACGTTCGGTATCGCCAGCAGCGGCCATTCATCTGAAGTTGGTAGTGTTGCCGCGCCGCAACAACAAAGAACAGCAACGAAAAAGGCCGCATCGAGGGCGGCCTTTCGAAATCAGGTTATTGAGCCGTTTTTACTCGGCGTCCTTGGCGGCCTTCTTCTTCGGCGCGGCCTTCTTCTTGGGCTCTTCGGCCCCGCCGGCGGCTTCGCCCGCCTTTGCTTCACCTGCCTTGGCCTCGGCCTTCTTCGAGGAAGCCTTCTTCGCCGGCTTTGCCTTGGTCGCGGTCTCTGCCTCCTCGTCGTCGGCCATCAGCTCTTCCTTGCTGACCTTGACGTCGTCGACCGAGATTTGGCCGAGCAGATAATCGACGACCTTCTCCTCGAACATCGGCGCGCGCAGCGAATTGATCGCCTCGGGGTTGCTGCGATAGAACTCGAAGGCTTCCTGCTGCTGGTTGGCCGGGAAGCGGCGGACCTGCTCGAACAGGCCGCGCTGCAGCTCTTCGTCCGACACGGTGACGCCGGCCTTCTCGCCGATCTCGGCCAGAACCAGGCCGAGCCGCACGCGGCGTTCGGCCAGGCGCATATACTCGGCGCGCGCCTCTTCCTCCGTCGTCTCCTCGTCGGCGAAGGTGTGGCCGGCGGCTTCGAGATCGCGGTTGACCTGCGCCCAGATGTTGTTGAACTCGGCCTCGACGAGCTTCGACGGCGCCTCGAACGAATAGGCGGCATCGAGCTGGTCGAGCAGCTGGCGCTTCACCTTCTGGCGGGTCATCGAACCGAACTGGTTCTCGATCTGGCCGCGCACGATATCGCGCAGGCGCTCCAGCGATTCCAGGCCGAGGTTCTTGGCCGTCTCGTCATTGATCTCGAGCGCGCCGGGCTTCGCCACGTCCTTGACGGTGACGTCGAAAGTGGCTTCCTTGCCGGCCAGATGCGCCGCCTGGTAGTTCTCGGGGAAGGTGACGGTGACCTGCTTCTCGTCGCCCGCCTTGGTGCCGATCAGCTGGTCCTCGAAGCCTGGGATGAATTCCTTGGAGCCGAGCACCAGCGGCTGATCGGTACCGGCGCCGCCGGAGAAAGCCTCGCCGTCGATCTTGCCGACATAGTCGATGCTCACGCGGTCGCCTTCGGCGGCCTTGCCGTCCTTGGGCTCGTAGCTGCGTGCCGATTCGGCGACCCGCTTCACCTGGTCTTCGACTTCCGTCTCCGGCACGTCATAGACCTGACGCTTCACCTTGATGTCGGAGAAATCCTTGATCTCGATCGCCGGGATGACCTCATAGTTGAGGCGGAATTCGAAGTCGGCGCCGCCGGCCAGGATCTTCTCGGCTTCCTTCTCGTCCTCGGTCATGATCACTTCGGGCTGCATGGCGGCCTTCTCGCCGCGGCCCGAGATGATCGAGCGGGTCGAGTCGTTGAGGATCTCGTTGACGACCTCGGCCATGAACGACTTGCCGTACATCTTGCGCAGGTGCTGCACCGGCACCTTGCCGGGGCGGAAGCCGTTGATCCGCACCTTGTCGCGGGCATCGTTCAGCCGCGCCATGAGCTTGGCTTCCATGTCACCGGCCGGCACGGTGATCTTGATCTCGCGCTTGAGACCGGAATTGAGCGTTTCGGTGACCTGCATCCTAAAACCTTTGTTTTCACCAATGAGGCTGCCAAACGGTTCTTAGCCGTTCACAGCCTGCCGGTATAATCTTGCCGGAAATGGCTTTTCGTACGGAACCTGGCGATTTGACCGCTAATGCGGCTCAAACTCTCCTGAACTGCGCTTCCAAAAATGTGAAGAAGTCTTTGTTTTTCCTACTTCTTCTTACATTCTGCAGAAGCGGATAGTCGCGTCCCGTCACATTCGACACGCCTTTTGTCACAGGCTAGGCTAATTTTCAACCATCTTCGCGATTACGCGAATGACCGTGATCTGGACCCCGACATTGACAGAATGATGGCTACATGGGATTGCCGGGGAACGCGGATGTGGCGGAATTGGTAGACGCCCTGGATTTAGGTTCCAGTGCCGAAAGGCGTGGGGGTTCGAGTCCCTTCATCCGCACCACCCTTCGCTCTTCGAGCTTCGGGCGGCGAGCCGCCCGACAGATTAGTGGACAAAGGGGCCTCCCGAAGTCTGGCAAGGAGGACCGGAGGCATCAACTCCTGGCGGCGCAAGCGAGGCGCTTACGCTCGCGAAGACAATCCCGCTTTTGCGCTCCGATGCCCTTGAAATAGCCCGTTAACAGGTTCTTACTTGCAACAGGCAGGTTGGGGCTCTGTCAGATTGTGCGCGTAGTTTCTCTGGTTCTGGGGGCTGGGTCGGTTGTCGCGGCAGCGACATGTCAGGTTGACGCCTTAGAGTACATGTCGGCTTCCTCTCCGGGCCGGCAGCCAATGCTTGTTGTCTCCGGTGAGTTTGGCGCCAATGAACCCCTGAACGCCTTTGACGACGCGGTTGCGAGCAGCAGGGCCAGGGTGATCGTATTCAACTCCCCCGGCGGCAACGTCGGCAGTGCGATTCGCTTGGGACGCATGATCCGCGCGGCAGGGTTGGATACTCTTCAGCTTCGCCAATTGCAGTGCGCCTCAGCCTGCTCACTGGCCTTCTTGGGTGGCGTCCACCGTGTTGCCGAGCCAGGCTCCATCGGCATTCATCGGCCGTCCCTCAAACCGGCTGACGGGATGTCCAATGAAGAAGCGAAGGCCCGTGTCCAGTTCGGCACGGCCGCAATCATAGCCTATGTAATCGAGATGGGAGTGGATCCCAAGCTGATGGAATTGGCTTCGAGCTATGACAGGCATGACATAAGGTACTTATCGGCCAGCGAAATGGCAGAGTTGCGTGTGACCAATGCCGCAGCGAACCAGTCGCCAGCAGATGCATCGCAGGTGTCAACGACACCAAATCCTGCGCCCGCGCCTGCTCCTGCACCCGACGCCAGGCAACAGCCGGAAAGCGTTGCGGTCGCCTTCGTCAGGGATCTCATCGAGCATCATGGCGACAACAACGATTTCGCTCTTGCTCAAGTTCAGGCGTCCTACGCTCCCACGGTCGACTATCATGGCAAGTTGACGAACCTCAGTTCGATCGTTCAGGACAAGAGGAACTATTACCAGCGATGGCCTGAACGGGCATATAAGATCCGCAATGACAGCATTGTGGTCAGTTGCGCCATCGACCGCTGCATGGTCTCGGGCATCTATGACTGGATTGTGCGCAGGCCCTCGACACACAAACAGGAAAAAGGCGTAGCGGACTTCAGCTACACGATCTCGATCGGTCCCTATCCCAAAATCATCGCCGAGACAGGCGATGTCCAGCGATAACCGGGACCATCGCTAGGCGAACCGTCGCGCTGGCGCCGCGGCCTATATACCCTAATAAAGCGGCTCCTCGAACAGCGCCTTGTCACCGTCCATCAGCGCCTTGATCTGTGGCGTCCCGTTGGCCGAGAGCGCCAGCTTGATGCCGAATGGCCGCACGCGCATGTCGGTTTGGATCGCCATGCCCTCGCCTTCCGGCAGATAGAAGCGATCGATCCCGTATTCCGGCGCGATCGTCGCTTCCGGATCACGAAGGCCCCAACCCTCGGCGACATGGCCGGCAATGTCTGCCTCATCCGGGCCTGCCGGTGCCGGCGCCTGGCCGAACCACGCCGCCGTCGGCTGCCAGTAGCCGTCGGCACCCTTTTTGAGCCGGACCACGATCGAGGTGTCGTCGCTGGATAACTTCCCTTGCGGGATGTTGGCGATCAGCTTCACCGGGATCCGCGATATGTTGTTGCCGATCGCAATATAGTCGCCGCGCAGGAGATCGCGCGGATCGACGGGCTCGATCTTGAGCAGGACTTCCTTGCCGTTGCGCAGGATGGCCGCGCGCCCGGCGATGATCCAGCTGAGGAAACCGACCTGGACAAGTCCCAGCACCAATGCCGCGATGATCAGTCGTTTCCCGGTCATGCCGCTGCTCCTCGTGGCGCCCTCATGCGTCTTTCAACGCGGATGATTATCAGCGCCAGGATGCCGAGCAGCACGGCAGCGGCGAGGAAGAAGCCGGCCGTGTCGAGCATCGATTGCAGCATCACCACATAGATGATGGCGAGTTCGAATGCGAAGCCGGCATAGGCCACCCAGCGCAAGCCCCGGCTCTCGCGGCCGCCGAGCATGATCGCCGCGACGATGCCGGCAAGCGCAACCGCCGAGGCAATGGCAAAGCCGCTGTTGTAGCTCGCCTCGTCGGCCAGTTCGAACTGGACCATTGCCAGGCCGGCAAGAAAGCCGATGAGCGCATGCAAGGGCAGCCGGCCGCCGAGTTGCACGATCCTGTCGACAGGTTCGGCTGCGAAGATCGCAGCCGCGAACAGCAGCGCCGAGACGAGCACGAGCGGAATGGCGACCTGGAGTGTGTTGTGGTCGATCGCCAGCAGGACGAGATAGAACAGGATCGACAGGACGATCAGGTGCCGCGCCGCCTGGCTGCGTGTCCAGAAAGAAATGGCAAACAGCACGAGCGCAAGCGCCGCAAAGAGATACGGAAACTCGGCCCGGCGGAAAAATCCGCCCCATTTGAGGAACAACCACGCGTCGGCGATGCCGACGGAGGCGACGGTGAGCGGGTTCGAGCGCAATGCCACCGCTGCCAGCGTCGTACCGGCGCACCAGGTCAGCAGCGCCGAGGCCTCGTCGCCCGACAAATGATACATCTGGCCGATCAGCGCGATCGATCCGCCGAAGGCCGCGGCGGCGACGATCCAAAGCGCCTCGCCGATCGCCGCGTGATCGCGTGTCTTCAAGAATGCGCCGCCGACATAGCCGCCGAGAATGACGGCAAACAGCGCCGCCACGCGCGCCAGCCGCGGAATGGCTTCCCAATTGGCTGCGACGAAGATCAGGATCGCGGCGCCGAACAGAAGTGCGGCCATCATCGCCAGGATCGAGCCGAAGCTCAGCGAGGTGCGCTCGTTGGCGGCCACGTCGCGCGCCAAGGCGTCTGCCGTCGCCGCGTCGATCAGGCCCGCGTCCCGCCAGCGGGCGATATCCGCCCTCACCTTCGCCGCATAGCCCGCCATGCGCTTCCCCCGAGCTTGGTCATTCTTTTAGCCGGAACAGCCAAACCGTTGACGCGGCGGCATTTTCCGATTCGGCCTTCTTTGCGTCGCAAGCGTGAACGGCCGTTAATGTTGCATTGCACAATTTGCATTGCTGCCATGCGCCAATCGCACTTTTAAACCGATATGACCCCACCTATTTTCTGTTCGTACACAAACGGAATGATCCGAACCAAAGACGAAACGAGCACTACCATGAACCTGATCCGCAACTACCGCAACTGGCGCCGCTACCGGGAAACCGTTTCCGAGCTGAGCCGCCTGTCGAACCGTGAACTGACCGACCTCGGCATCAGCCGCAGCGACATCCACTACGTCGCCCGCAAGGCGGTCTAACCCGCTTCGGACCGCGAATGGTCCGAACCAGTTTTGAAAGAGTAAGGCAATGAACCTGATCCGCAGCTACCGCAACTGGCGCGTTTATCGCGAGACGGTTTCCGAGCTGGGTCGGCTTTCGAACCGCCAGCTCCATGATCTCGGCATCGTCCGTGACGAGATCAAGATGATCGCCCGTAAGGCGGTCTAAGCAAGGAATTTCGCCAGGGTCGACCTCCTCCCCGACCCTGACGGATACGGTCAACCTTTACCTCCTCCCAAAGGTTGACCACCGAAACGGCGCCCGCCGGACCTCCTCCCCCGGCGGGCGTTGTTTTCAAAAAGGATCCGCCCCTTTTCAATTGGCGGAAGGAATTTCGTCAAAGCCGACCTCCTCCCCGGCAATGACGAATATGGTCGATCTTCACCTCCTCCCGAGGATCGACCCCAAAAACGACACCCGCCGGACCTCCTCCCCCGGCGGGTGTTGTTCTTTTTGGAGGGCAGTCTTCCGCTTCAGCCGGGTCGAATCCGGCAATTGCATTCGCCGCGCCAAGCGACTATTTCGGCGCTCATGAGCAAAAATCCTGTACACGTCATCGGCGGCGGCCTCGCCGGCTCCGAAGCCGCATGGCAGATCGCCGAGGCCGGCGTTCCGGTCGTGCTGCATGAAATGCGCCCGGTGCGCGGCACCGACGCGCACAAGACCGATGGATTGGCGGAGCTCGTCTGCTCCAATTCCTTCCGCTCCGACGATGCCGAGACCAATGCGGTCGGCCTGCTGCATGCCGAAATGCGGCTCGCCGGCTCACTGATCATGAGCGCCGGCGACGCGCACCAGGTCCCGGCTGGCGGCGCGCTTGCGGTCGACCGCGACGGGTTTTCCGATGCGGTCACGGCGAAGATCGAGGCGCATCCGCTGATCACTATCCAGCGCGAGGAAGTCCCTGGACTGCCGCCGGTGGAGTGGGATCAGGCAATCATCGCCACCGGCCCGCTGACAGCGCCATCGCTGGCGCAGTCGATTGCCGAGGCAACAGGCGCCGATGCGCTGGCCTTCTTCGACGCCATCGCGCCGATCGTGCATTTCGACACGATCGATATGAACATCTGCTGGTTCCAGTCGCGCTACGACAAGGTCGGTCCGGGCGGCACCGGCAAGGACTACATCAACTGCCCGATGGACAAGGAGCAGTATCTCGGCTTCGTGGCGGCGTTGCTGGAGGGGCAAAAAACCGAGTTCAAGCAGTGGGAAGGCACGCCCTATTTCGACGGCTGCCTGCCGATCGAGGTGATGGCAGAGCGCGGCGTCGAGACGCTGCGCTACGGACCGATGAAGCCGATGGGCCTGACCAATGTCCACAATCCGTCGGTCAAGGCCTACGCCGTGGTGCAGCTTCGCCAGGACAATGCGCTGGGCACGCTCTACAACATGGTCGGTTTCCAGACCAAGCTGAAGCATGCCGAACAGGTGCGCATCTTCCGCACCATTCCGGGACTCGAAAACGCCGAGTTCGCCCGCCTCGGCGGCCTGCACCGCAACACCTACATCAACTCGCCGACGCTGCTCGATCCGTCGCTGCAGCTGAAATCACGGCCGGGCCTGCGTTTTGCCGGCCAGATCACCGGCTGTGAGGGCTATGTCGAAAGCGCAGCGATCGGACTGCTTGCCGGCCGTTTCGCCTCCGCCGAGAGGCTCGGCCAGGCAGCTTCGCTGCCGCCGCCAACCACCGCCTTCGGCGCGCTGCTCAACCACATCACCGGCGGCCACATCGTTTCGGACGACGAGCCCGGCAAGCGATCCTTCCAGCCGATGAACGTCAATTTCGGCCTGTTCCCGCCGGTCGAGGCGCCGAAGGTCGAGGGAAAACGCCTGCGCGGCAAGGACAAGACCGTCGCCAAAAGGCATGCGATCACAGCGCGCGCGCTGGCGGACTGCCGCGCGTGGCTAGGGCTACCGGCACAGGCGCAAGCGGCAGAATAAGCTTTTCGGTTCCGGTTGGACGCCCCATATAAAGTAGGATATCGTCCTACCTTATGCATGGAGGCATGCTATGGAAACCGCTGAGAAACTGTCGATCACCGTCACGCCAGCCATGGCACGCATGATCCGCGAAAAGGTCGAGGACGGCTCCTTCGGATCGGCGAGTGAGGTGATCCGCGCCGCCTTGCGCGCCTTCCAGCGCGAGGAGGAAGAATATGCTGAGCGCATCGCGTCGATCCGGGCACGCGTGAAGGCGTCGCTCGAGGACAAGAGGCCAAACCTTTCCGGGGAAGAGGTTCGCACTCGATTGGAAAGATACGCCGCTCAATATTCAGGCCGTAACGATGATTCGGCGGCTTGAGGTTGAGTATCGTGAAAGCGCCAACAACGATCTCACCGATATTTTCCGGCATATCGCCGGGGCCAGCGGGAATCCTGATCTCGCGCTGAAATTTGTCCTGCGTATCGAAGACCGCTGTCAGAGTATCGGTAATGCCCCTCATGGCGGACGCTCGCTCGATCATATCGTTCTAGGACTGAGAATGGTCCCGTTCGAACATTCCGCTGTTATCACCTATGTCATCGAAAGCAGTGTCGTGCGCATCGTCAATGTCTTCTATGGCGGGCGCGACTACGAAGCTTTGATGCGAGGCGGTGAACCGTCTTAACAGAATAGCTACTCTGCCGGCTCAGCGCCCGCTGCCGGCAGCCCCGGCTTACCCGCCTCGGACGGATTTCTCCTCACATAAGCCGCCTTCAGCGTCCCGGACGTGTCGCGCGAGCCGTCATGGCTCCAGCCAGGCGGCTGGATGAGGTAGTTGAGCCGCTGGCTCAGCGTCAGTCCCGGCGTCAGCGCATCCTCGAACATGCCTATCCATTCGTGGAACGCCACCTTCAGCGGATTGAAGGTGCCGATGTTCTTGACGATGCCGTAGCGCGGCCGGTCCGCCTCCAGTTCCTCGACGAAGGTGCCGAACATGCGGTCCCAGATGATCAGCGTGCCGGCGAAGTTCGCGTCGAGATAGCGCGGATTGGTGGCGTGGTGGACGCGGTGGTGCGATGGCGTGTTGAAGATGAATTCGAACCAGCCCCACATCTTGCCGATCGTCTCGGTGTGGATCCAGAACTGCCAGACCAGGTTGAAGCCGAAGACGAAGGCGATCACCGCCGGGTGGAAGCCGAGCAGCACCAGTGGCGCCTGCAGGATGAAGGTGAAGGTGAAGAGGCCGGTCCAGCTCTGCCTGAGCGCGGTCGAGAGGTTGTAGTGCTGGCTGGAATGGTGGTTGACGTGCTCGGCCCACACCCAGCGCACCCGGTGCGCGATGCGGTGATAGACGTAGTAGCGCAAATCATCGAGCAGGAAAGCGGCGACAAACACCCAGATCGACAGGCCGAGATTGAAGAAGCGAAACTGCCAGAGCCGCAGCAGCGCCCAGTAGGACACGACGCCGAGCAGCAGGCCGGCAACGACATTGCCGGTTCCCATCATCAGGCTGGCCAGCGTGTCGCGCGTCTCGAACGAACCCTTGGCGCGGCCGGTGCGCACCAGCCAGAGCTCGATCAGGATCGCGGTGACGAAAAACGGAATCGCGAGCTGGGTGACCTGCGGAAAATTATAGTCGTCCATCACGCGGCTGCCTTTTGGGTTTGATCGTGAACCTGCAGCATCGCTGCCACCGCCTGCGCGTCAGCCTTGTCGGCAAAGTCAAACTTCCCGCCCTTCCAGGTGAAGTCGTTCAGCCTGAGGGTCACAACGTTTCCTTCCCTCGTCAGCGCGAGAACGTCGTGCCGTGTGACGATGCGCGTCAGGAAACAGTCGCCGATGCTCTGAACGATGCCGCAGCGACGCGGGCCGAGCTCGAGGAACGCTGCGTGCCTGTCCGATGTCAGCCGCACAGCATGGGACTTTTCGTCAGGAAAATCCTCGCCGAAACGCGCGAGCGCTTGGTCCGTGCTCGAAAGCGTCGCGGTCGTCGTGCCGCCGGTGAAATGCACGGCCGCGACCGACAGCGCGATGCCGAACACGACAAGGACGACCAGGACTGGCAGGCTCATGGAAACGCGGCTCCTCCGGCGGCTCGCATTTCTTTGACGCGAGTCCACGCGGCAGAACCCCTAGCACAATTGACGTTTACGTCAAAGGGGCGTCCAGCCGCGCATGGCATGACGCAAGAGCAGCCAGTGCCGGCGCAAGGTTGAGAGCGTCGCAGTGTCTGCGAGTGGGGATCGACCCGCCTTTTCCATCTTGTCGAGATAGGCGCGTGTCAGCGCCAGCGGCAGGAAGGCGGGGCGCAGCGACACGGGGAGCGCCGACGCGCCTCTCTCGAAGGCGCCGAGATGCTCCCGCGCCAACGCGATCATCGCCGCCACCGCTCGCTCCGCGGCAGCATCGCCCTCGCCTTTGACGAACTCTTCCGGTGTTGTCCCGGCTGCCACCAGGATGTCGGCTGGCACGTAGCATTGGCCCCGCCTGCGGTGCAGCGGCAGCAAGAGCAGCAGGCCGGTAATGGCCTGCGCGCAACCGGCCCTGCCCGCCAGTTCGGCAAAGCGCGGCGCGGCAGTTGGATCGAGCGCCATCGCTGCAAGCTGGATCAGCGCGGCGGCCGTCTCACCGCAATAGCCTTCGAGATCCGTCCGCGACGGCATCGGATCGTCGTAAAGATCGAAGATGCGCGCCTCGAGCATGTTGTCGAAAGCCGCCTTCGGCAGACGATAGGCGGTGATCGCCGCCCTCAGCGCATCGGCGCTCGGATGGCCTGTGTCCGCTTCGCCCTCGGCCATGATGACGTCGCGCCACCACTGCAGCCGAACCTCGCCCGGCAGCGGCTCGTGGATGCGGTCGCGCACGCTGGCGATCTCGGCATTGAAGGCATAGAGCGCGAACAGCGCGGCGCGCTTGCCGGCCGGCGCATAAAGCGCCGAGAGATAGCGGTCAGGGTCGGCGGCGCGCACCGCGTCCACGACGATGGTTGAACCGACGGCCATTCAATCGACGGCAATCAGCGCCGCGGCCACGGCGCGATCCTCGGCCAGAAGCACGTTGTAGGTGCGCACCGCCGCGCCCGTCGACATCGGGTCGGCCGAGATACCGGCCTCCTTGAACGCGGCGCGCAACGCCGCCGGCAACGGCCGCAGATCCTTGCCGGTGCCGACCAGCAGGATCTCTATCCTGTCGGCTTCAGCCAACAGCTTGTCGAAGTCCGAAGCTTTCAGCGCCAGCGGATCGGCCGGCTCCCAGCCATGAATGCCGGACGGCAGGAACAGAAGCGAGCCGCGATGCGACATGTTGGCAAAGCGGAAGCCGCCATTACCGTAGGCTTCGATCGGCGCCCTGCCCGGGAAATGCGCCTCGCGGATGACGATGCCTTTGGCCATGGGTCTAGAGCATGATGCCGAAAAGTGTGGAGCGGCTTTCGGACGACATCATGCTCTTTCTCTTTGATTTAGAGCCGGATCATTTCAGGTCGTCACGGCCTTGCCGTTCGCCGGCTTCTGCTCCTCTTCGGCGGTCGCGCCCTGCGGCCTGAGCTTGAAGAGGATCAGCAGCGGCGCGGCTATGAAGATCGACGAATAGGTGCCGAACACCACGCCGAACAGCATCGCCAGCGTGAACGAACGGATCACCTCGCCGCCGAACAGCACCAGCGCCAACAGCGCCAGCGATGTCGTGACCGACGTCAGCGTCGTCCTCGACAGCGTCTCGTTGATTGCATTGTTGAGAAGCTGCGGCAGCGGCATCTTCTTGTATTTTCTGAGATCCTCGCGAACGCGGTCATAGACGACGATCGTATCGTTCAGCGAATAGCCGATGATGGTCAGGATCGCCGCCAGCGATGACTGGTTGAATTCCAATCCGGATATGACGAAAAAGCCGATCGTCATCACCACATCGTGCACCGTGGCGACGATGGCGCCGACCGCGAACTGCCATTCGAAACGGAACCAGACATAAAGCAGGATGCCGACCAGCGCGATCAGCATTGCGATCGTGCCCTGCTTGGCCAGCTCTCCGGAAACCGTCGGACCCACCACTTCGACGCGGCGGAAGTCGTATTGATCCTGGAGTTCGCCCCTCACCTTGTCGATAACCGTCTGCTCGGCATTCTCGCCGGCATCTTGTGTTCCGACGCGGATCAGGACGTCATTCGGCGCGCCGAACTGCTGTACCTGGATCTCGCCGATATTGAGTTCGGACAACCTGGCGCGGATGTCGCCGAGATCGGCGTCGCCCTGCTTGGACTGCACCTCGATCATCGAGCCGCCCTTGAAGTCGATGCCGTAATTGATGTCGATGGTCAGGAACCCGACGACCGACAGGATCGACAGCACGCTGGACAAAGCGAACGTCCAGCGGCGGATCCCCATGAACGGAATCTTGGTGCCCGGCGGAATGAAGGTGACCGGCGCCCTTGGCAATTCCTTCGGGCGGGCGCGGCGCAACCAGATCGCGACCAGCATCCGGGTGAAGGTGAAGGCGGTGAACACCGTGGTCAGGATGCCGATGGCGTAGGTGATGGCGAAGCCCTTGACCGGACCGGTGCCAAGAAAGAACAGCACCACGGTGGCGATCAGCGACGTCACGTTGGAGTCGACGATCGTCGCCAGCGCCTTGGAGAAACCGGTGTCGATCGCCTGGATCACCGAGCGGCCATTTCGTCGCTCTTCGCGGATGCGCTCGTAAATCAGAACGTTGGAATCCACAGCCATGCCGATGGTGAGCACGATACCCGCGATACCTGGCAAAGTGAGCGTTGCGCCAAGCAGTGACAGCGCCCCCACGATCATCGCAACGTGCACGGCCAAGGCCACATTGGCGAGGAAGCCGAGGAAGCCGTAGGCCACGAACATGAAGGCGACGACGAGGATCGAGCCGATCACGCCCGCGATCTTGCCGGCATGGATCGAATCCTGACCAAGGCCCGGCCCCACCGTGCGCTCTTCGATGATGGTAAGTTTTGCCGGCAAGGCGCCGGCGCGCAGCAGCACGGCGAGATCGTTGGCGCTCTCGGCTGTGAAGTTGCCTGAAATCTGCCCCGTGCCGCCCAGGATAGGTTCACGGATGACGGGCGCCGAAATGACCTGATTGTCGAGGACGATGGCGAAAGGTTTACCGACATTCTGCTGGGTCGCCTGGCCGAACCGGGTGGCGCCTCGCGAATTGAACGTAAACGAAACCACTGGCTCGTTTGTCTGCGAATTGTAGGTCGGGGTCGCCTGCGACAGGTCTTCGCCCGACACGATGACGCGGTTCTCCACCAAATAGGGAACTGGAGGATCGTCCTGAGAATACAGGATCGAGTCGCCAGCCGGCGGCCGGCCTTTCATGGCGTCCTGGACCGGCATCGAGGTGTCGACCATCTGGAACGTCAGCTTGGCGGTCTGGCCGATAATGTCCTTGAGCCGCTGAGGGTTCTGAAGGCCAGGCACCTGAACGAGAATGCGATCGTCACCCTGCCGCTGCACAATCGGCTCGGTCGTGCCAAGCGCGTTCACGCGTCGTTCGACAACTTCGATTGCCTGTGACAACGCCGTCGTGGTCCGGTACTTGAGGCCGGCATCCGTGACGGTAAATTTCAGCAGCCCAGGCTCTGAATCATCCAGTGTCATCGACTGAACGGAACCGCCGGTGAATAGACCGGCATTTACCGGATTTGTAATGGGTTTCAGCGCTGCCTTGGCCGCATCGACCTGGCTCTGGTCGCTGATGCGCACCTGCACGGTGCGACCGGTGCCCGAAAGCCCGGTATAGTTGATCTTGGCTTCGCGCAGCAGGGTCCTGATCTCGTCGCGCGTCGTCTCCAGTTGGTCTTTGATCAGATCGTTCTGATCCATCTGGAGCAGGATGTGCGAGCCGCCCTGAAGGTCGAGGCCGAGCGTCATCTGCCGCTTCGGCACCCAGTTCGGCAGTTGCGCCAGCGTGCTTGCCGGGAACAGGTTGGGCGCGGCGAGGATCACTGTGACGGCTACGGCCAGCCAGATCAGGACCATCTTCAGGCGCGAGAAATACAGCATTCGTTCTTATCCGTTCAGGCGTACAAGCGGCAGCGTTCCGCCATCGAGGTGATGATTACTTCTTGGCGTTCTGGTTCGCCACCGGCTCGCCCTTGACGCGCACGTCGGAGATCGTCGAGCGCAGCGCCGTCACCTTGGTTCCGCCGCCAAGGTCGATCTCCAGCTCATTGTCGTCGATCACCTTGGTCACCTTGCCGACGAAGCCACCGCCGGTCACCACCGTATCGCCGCGGCGCACCGCGGCCAGCATTTCCTGGCGCTTCTTCAGCTGCGTGCGCTGCGGCCTGATGATCAGAAAATACATGATCACGAAAATCAGGACAAACGGCAAAATGCTGATGAACATATCGGGCGAGGTGCCGACGCCTTGGGCGTATGCCGGTGTGACGAACATCAAGAAACTCCTGGATGGTAAAATACCGCCGCTGCGGCCCCGCGAAAATTTGGGCGGAATATAGTCGGTAAAGTTGCCAATGCAACTGCGCGACCCGCCGAATCCGTTGCTTTTCCAGCCGTTTGGCGCGTGCTAGAGCGTCGCAGCCGGAAGCCGCTTGGAGCCGGCCCGAAAAGATCGTGCTCCAACAAAAGCTTGCAGTTGGTCCTTGGTGCGCAATCATGGACCCGCTTCACGTTGCGAGATGCCAAAGCGAAAAGACCGGAAATGACCGATAGCCTGGATGCCCTGAACAAGAAGCTCGACCGCCTGATCGAAGCGGTCTCCCGCCTCGCCCCGCCACCCGTTCCCGAGACCGATCTCGGCCTGGCCGACTGCTTCGTCTGGCAGGCCGACCCCGGCTATCTGGAGCCGGTGCGCAAGGTCAACCGCGTCGACATCGGCCTGATCCGCGGCGTCGACCGGGTCCGCGACATCCTGCTCGACAACACCGAGCGCTTCGCTTCCGGCTTCGCCGCCAACAACGTGCTGCTCTGGGGCGCGCGCGGCATGGGCAAGTCGTCGCTGGTCAAGGCCGTGCACGCCCGGGTCAATGCCTCGGAAAAGCTCGACCGACCTTTGAAGCTGATCGAGATCCATCGCGAGGACATCGATACGCTGCCGAAGCTGATGGGCCTGCTGAAGGCTGCCCCCTATCGCTTCATCCTGTTTTGCGACGACCTCTCCTTCGATCACGACGACACCTCCTACAAGTCGCTGAAGGCGGCGCTCGAAGGGGGCGTCGAGGGCCGCCCGGCCAATGTCATCTTCTACGCTACGTCGAACCGGCGGCATCTGTTGCCGCGCGATATGATCGACAATGAGCGCTCGACCGCCATCAACCCGTCGGAGGCCGTGGAGGAAAAAGTCTCGCTTTCCGACCGCTTCGGCCTGTGGCTCGGCTTCCACAAATGTTCGCAGGACGAATATCTCGACATGATCGACGGCTATGTCCGCTATCACGGCCTTACCATCGACCCCGAGAGCCTGCGCGCGGACGCACTGGAATGGGCGACGACACGCGGCAGCCGCTCCGGCCGCGTCGCCTGGCAATTCACGCAGGATCTCGCCGGCCGGCTCGGCAAGTCGCTCAAGGATTGAAGCGTGAACGTCACTTGGGCGGCTGCGCCCGTCGCAAGTCACGCGGCGTCTGGCCGGTTTCGCGGCGCATCCAATGCGCGAGATGTGACTGGTGCGCAAAGCCCGTCAATGCAGCAACCTCGCTTGTGCTGAGATCGCGTCGCCGCAGCAGAACGCACGCCCTTTCCACGCGACGTCGCAACACGTAGCGATGCAAGGTGACGCCCATCGCCGCTTTGAACCATGTGCGCAAATGCGAGCTGCTCGCGCCGGCAACCTGGCTCAGGCGGTCGATCGAAAGCGGCTCATGTAGAGCGGACTCGATGTGTTCCAGGACACGCTTTAGCTGCGCGTCCGACAACCGGTTCACTCGAACTGCGTCTGGGCCATCGAGGCCAAGCAGCCTCACCGCAAGCGCGGCGCCGATGCCCTCGGCAAACAAAGGGCCACTCGGCGCGTCTGCAGCGAGATCGCTCTGCAGTGCTCGAGCGAGATGCTCGATGCGCTGGTCACGAAGCAAATGGCGGGTGTCGAGCCGTGATGCTCGCGCCCTGCCCCCAAGTTCTGCGGCGACCCTTTCCATCAAGGCGGGCTGCAAGACGATCTCCATCGTGTCGAACGGGGTTTCGGCCTCAAAACCGCCCTCCTCGCCAGCCGGCACCAGGTCGATATCCCCGGCGCGCCTGACGAAATATCGCCCAACCTGATTGCAGTAGGAGCGCGTCGCCGCGCTTGCATGCACCATGATGCGATGGTGTGGCGCCCGGGGCAGCAGATGGACGCCTGCCTCAACATGCCGGGAAACCATCGTTACGTCGGACAGGGTCGAGCCGGAGGGAATTGCGGACACATGCTCTCTCGATTCATGGCGGAACCTGTTCAAGATTTGGCAATTCCCGCGCGATTTTCAACGCCGCGAACTTGTACTCCCGCCTCTCCATCAAACTTGGAAGAGAGGTTGCCATGAGTTTGTATGTTGTTGTCGGCGCGGGCCCGGTTGGGCGGGAGACAGCTCGCCTTCTTGGCGAAGAAGGCCATGATGTCATCCTTACAAGCCGAAGCGTCGGTTCGCATGCGCTGCGGAACGTGCGAGCCGTACAAGCCGACGCCACGGACGCCTCGGCGCTGTCGTGTGTCTGCCGAGGCGCCGATGCCATCTTCATGTGTGCCATGGCCGCATATCATCGCTGGCCAACCGACTTTTTCCCCATAATCGACGGCGCCGTGCAGGCGGCGGAAGCGGTCGGCGCGAAGCTCATCGTGCTCGGAAACCTCTATGGTTATGGCGAAAATACCGAAAACCCGCTTCGCCCTGACTTGCCTCTGGACCCGAGTTCGAAGAAGGGGACCGCCAGGACGATCATGTGGCAGCGGGCGGCCCGTGCCAATGCGCCGGCGATCGAAATACGCTCCAGCGACTATCTGGGACATGGCGCGATCAGTTACTTCTCACTGGTCGCGCTGCCCTCCGTCATCGAGGGCAAGCCTGTCGCCTTCATTGGAGACCTCCATGCGACTCATGCCTGGACCTTCACCAAGGACGTCGCCAGGACGCTTGTCGCCGCCTCCCGCTACACGGGTGAATGGGGACGGGCGTTTCATGTCCCCTCGCAACACGCCTCCCCCCGCGAGCTGATCCGGAAAACCGCGGCAATGCTCGGACGAGAGGTTTCAGAGGCACGCTCCTATTCCATCCCCGAGATGGAGGCGCTGGGCATGCATGAACTCATCGAGATGAAGTACCTCTTCGAGAGCCCCCTGCTGGTCGATTCCTCCGACGCCGAGACGCTTCTAGGCGTGAAGGCCAGCAGCCTTGAAGAGATGATCGCCGACACGCTCCAAGATCATCTTTGAGCCGTGCGTCATGCATCTTCGGCAACTGAAAAAGCCCGCTCCTGACGGAGCGGGCTGAAGCCGGCGGGCCGGACTGGAGGTCAGGCGGCCCGCAAGTTGTTCTTGTTCTATTCGAGATAGCCGCTCGGATCGACCGGGGCAGAGTTCTTGCGCACTTCGAAGTGCAGCTTAGGCGAGTCCGTCGTCCCGCTCATGCCGGACAGCGCGATCTCCTGGCCGCGCTTGACCTTCTGGCCGCGCTGCACCTCGATCGAGCTGGCGTGGCCGTAAACAGTGACCAGCCCGTTCTCGTGGCGAACCAGCACAGTGTTGCCGAATTCCTTGAGGCCGTCGCCGGCATAGATGACGACACCGTTCTCGGCCGCCTTGATCGGCGTTCCTTCCGGCACCGCGATGTCGACGCCGTCCTTGCCCGAACCGAAGCCGGAGATGACGCGGCCGCGCACCGGCCAGCGCATCTTGCCGATGCCGGTCGCATCCGGCGCCACCGCATCGTCGTCCTCGGCCTGCTGAATGACCTTGGCGTCCTTCTTCGGCGGCGTGTAGGAAGCGAGCGTCTGCGACGGCGTGGTCTTTGCCGGCGGCTGCGTCGTCGCCGTCGTCACCGGGTCGACGGACGGCTTGGTCGCGGCAGGGTTGGCGGCGGCGACGGCAACGGTGCCGCCGGCCGGAACCCTGAGCGTCTGGCCGATCTTCAAGAGCCCGTCCTTCATGCCGTTGGCCTGCTTGAGCGCCGTGACGCCGACGCCGGTCTTGCGCGCGATCGAGGACAGGGAGTCGCCCTGCTGGACAGTGTAGGTGCCGCCGGCGCCGGCCGGCTTTGCCTCGGCCATCTGTGCGGGCTTGGCGTTCTTCGAACCGCTGGCGGCCGCCGATGCGTCAACCTGCGCGGCCGACTTGCCGTCCTTGAGCTTCGGCTGCTGGGGCAGCACGGCAACCTTCTCCGGCGCGCCGGCAGGCTGCTTCGGGGTGTTCACAGGCTTGGTGGCGTCGGCAACCTTGGGCTCGGCCTTGCTCGAATAGGCATAGGCCGGGATGACGATCTTCTGGCCGGTTCTGATGCCCTTGTTGGCATCGAGCCCATTGACCTTGATGATCGCATCCGCCGGCACATGATATTGCCGCGCGAGGCCCGAAATCGTCTCGCCTTCCCTGACGACGATCTCGGTGGCGTGCGGCGCAGCGCTTGCGTTGCGCACGGCATCGGGCTCGGCGGTCTTGAACGGCTTCGCTGCCGGCGCGACCGTGCCGGTGGCCGTCTTGTCGAGATGCGGCGCCGCGGGAGCCGGAGCGAGCGCCGGGGCCGAGGCGGTCCGCATCGGCTTGGCCGGCGCCGCGGCCGCCTGCGAAGGCGGCGGCAACTGCTGGGACGTCACCGGCTCGAGGCTGGAGCGGCTCACCGACTGAGTGTGGCTGCCGTCGACAGGCGCCGGCGCGACCGTATCGCCCGGATAAGGCTGGTCGGCATTCTGCTTGTTGATGATGGCGCGCTGGTTGTTGGTGGACGAGGTAAAGACGTCGTCGACACCGTTGAAGCGCATGGCCTGCGAGCTGCACCCGGCCGCGGCGCCCGCGATCATGAGGACGGCGCAGCCACGCGCCAGATTGCGTCCGTTTGCCTTCAAACCATTGAATTGCATCGCACTAACCCGCACAGACCCGGTACAAACTGGTTCTGATTAAAGCGCGTTAATGTTACTGGCCGGTTAACCCATTAGAATCCGGCGAAAATTTTCTTAAAACATTGGAGGAAATTTTGGCCGGGCCGTTGGCGCCGCTATATCACCGCGGCGACGCTGCGCAGGATCGGCTGCAGCCTGACCATGCCGATGTCCTCGCGCTCGAAGCGGCTGCCGACCTTGGTGAGCTTGGCCAGCACCTGCTCGCCCTCCTCCGGACCGATGGGCGCGATGACGATGCCGCCGCTCGACAATTGATCGAGCAGGAATCGCGGCAGGCTGTCGAACGCCGCCCAGGCGAGGATGCGGTCGAACGGCCCTTCGTTGGGCAGGCCGTTGGAGCCGTCCGCCTGGCGCGCGATGACGTTGCCGATGCCGAGCGCCTCGAAGCGCTGCTTTGCCTGTTCGATCAACGTCTTGTAGCGGTCGACGGTGACGATGCGCGCGGCGAGCCTGGACATCACCGCAGCGCTATAGCCCGACCCGGTGCCGATCTCGAGCACGCGGTTGCCCGGCTCGATGGCCAAAGCCGCGATCACCCCCGCCTGCAGGTCCGCGCCCTCGATCGCCTCGCCACATTCGATCGGCAGCATGCCCTCCGACCAGGCGATCGAATGGAACTGCGCGGACAGGAAACCCCGCCGCGGCGTCGCCTCGAAGGCGGCGATCAGCGCTTTCGGCGCCGTGCCCCTGCCCCGCAGGCGAAGCAGGAAAGCGGCAAAGCCTTCGCGATCGTCGATAGTCATGGTCATGACAGCGCCTTGGTCAGCTGGTCGCGGAGTTCATGAGCGGTGAGGTCGAGCTGCAGCGGCGTCACCGACACCAGCCGGTTGCGCAGAGCATAGAGGTCGGTGCCCTTCTTGCCTTCGACCGGCTCGCGGCCGAATCGCAGCCAGTAGTAAGGCAGGCCGCGGCCGTCACGACGTTCGTCGACCCACAGGCTGTGCACGAGCTTGCCTTGCGAGGTGACGACCGTGCCCTCGATTTCGTCGGGCGCGCAGTTCGGGAAATTGACGTTGAGCAGTACGCCTTCCGGCAGCGGCGTCGCGATCAGCTTCTTCAGCAGCGCCGGCGCCAGCGCCTCGGTCGTCTCGTAAGGAACGACGCGATCCTCGCCAACATAGGAGTAGGCTTGGCTCACCGCGATCGAGCGGACGCCGAGCAGCGCGCCCTCCATGGCGCCGGCAACGGTGCCGGAATAGGTGACGTCGTCGGCGATGTTGGCGCCGGAATTGACGCCCGACAGGATGAGGTCCGGCGGCCCGGGCAGGATCTTTTTCGTGCCCATGATGACGCAGTCGGTCGGCGTGCCGCGCACGGCATAGTGTCTTTCGCCAACCGTCCTCAGCCGCAGCGGCTCCGAGATCGAGAGCGAATGCGCATAGCCGGACTGGTCCTGCTCGGGCGCCACCACCCAGACGTCATCCGAGAGCGCGCGGGCAATGCGTTCGAGCGACGCCAGCCCCTCGGCATGGATGCCGTCATCGTTGGTCAGCAGGATGCGCATGGACTCATTTCGATTCGATCTTGGCGAGGCCACTCATGTAAGGTCGCAGCGCTTCAGGAATGGTTACGCTGCCGTCCTCATTCTGGTAGTTTTCGATGACGGCAATGAGAGCGCGGCCGACCGCGGTGCCGGAACCGTTCAACGTATGGACGAAGCGGTTGCCCTTGCCGTCCTTGTCCTTATAGCGGGCGTCCATGCGGCGCGCCTGGAAATCGCCGCAGACCGAGCAGGACGAGATTTCGCGGTAAGCGTTCTGGCCCGGCAACCAGACCTCGATGTCGTATGTCTTGCGCGCGCCAAAACCCATGTCGCCGGTGCAGAGCGTCACCGTGCGGAACGGCAGGCCGAGCCTCTTCAGCACCTCTTCGGCGCATTCAGTCATGCGCTCATGCTCGGCGAGCGAGCTTTCCTGGTCGGTGATCGACACCAGCTCGACCTTGTAGAACTGGTGCTGGCGAAGCATGCCGCGCGTGTCGCGCCCGGCCGAGCCCGCTTCCGAGCGGAAGCACGGCGTCAGCGCCGTGTAGCGCAGCGGCAGCTTTTCATGCGCGGTGATCTCCTCGCGCACGAGGTTGGTGAGCGGCACTTCGGCGGTTGGAATCAGGCCGAGGCGCCCGTCGCCATGCGGCGTGAAGAAAAGGTCGAGCTCGAATTTCGGCAGCTGGTTGGTGCCGAAAAGCACTTCGTCGCGCACCATTAGCGGCGGCTGGATTTCCTCATAGCCGTGCTCGGTCGTGTGCAGGTCGAGCATGAACTGGCCGAGTGCGCGCTCCACGCGCGCGAGCTGGCTCTTCAGCACCGTAAAGCGCGAGCCCGACAGCTTCGCCGCTCGCTCGAAGTCCATCATGCCGAGCGCTTCGCCGATCTCGAAATGCTCCTTCACCCAGTTCGGCCGCGTCGGCACCTCGCCGACGATGCGCTTGACGACGTTGTCGTGCTCGTCCTTGCCGATCGGCACGTCGTCGAGCGGCACGTTGGGCAGCACCGCGAGCGCATCGTTCAGCGCCTTGTCGAGTTCGCGCTCGCGCGCCTCGCCGTTCTGAATGAAGGCTTTGATATCGCTGACTTCGCCCTTGAGCTTTTCTGCGAGCGTGGCGTCGCCCGAACGCATGGCGTTGCCGATCTCTTTCGAGGCGGCGTTGCGGCGTTCCTGCTTGACCTGCAGTTCGCTCAGATGCGCGCGCCGCGCCTCGTCACTGGCGATCAGGTCGTCGACCGTGGACTGCGCATCATCCGCCGACCACGAGCGCTTCACCAGCGCATCGACAAGGACCTTCGGGTTGTCGCGAATCCATTTGATGTCAAGCATGGTCGATCCGTCCTCAAAGTAAGGTTCGAGGGCGTAAACCGCATCCTTGATCGATGCAAGACAGACGGGGCCGCCTGTCGCGTTTTTCCGGCTTTCGCCTAAGCATGTCTCCCGAAGGCGACGCGCTTTAACCTGGCGCCTGCGTTGAAGAGGCGTCCGGTGTCTTTTCGGCTACGGTTTCTCCACTCTCACGCGCCTCGCGCGCCAGTCGGTCGCGCTCCTGGCCACGCTCGATGAGGCGCGATGCGAAGATGGCGACCTCGTAGAGCACGATGGTCGGAAGGGCGAGGCCGATTTGGCTCATCGGATCGGGCGGGGTCAGCACCGCTGCGACGACAAAGGCGATCACGATCGCCCATTTGCGCTTCTCGGCCAGCGCCTGCGACGACAGCAGGCCGACGCGCGTCAAAAGGCTGGTCACGACCGGCAGTTGGAACACCAGGCCGAAGGAGAAGATCAAAGTCATGATCAGGCTGAGATATTCCGACACCTTCGGCAGCAGCGAGATCTGCACCTGGTCGTTGGTGCCGACCTGCTGCATGGCGAGGAAGAACCACATCACCATCGGCGTGAAGAAGAAATAGACCAGCGAAGCACCCATCAGGAACAGGATGGGCGACGCGATCAGGAACGGCAGGAAAGCGCTGCGCTCGTTCTTGTAGAGGCCCGGCGCGATGAACTTGTAGATCTGCGTGGCGATCAGCGGGAAGGCGATCACCATGCCGCCGAACATGGCGAGCTTCACCTGCGTGAAGAAGAACTCCTGCGGCGCCGTGTAGATCAGCTCGACCTTGTGAGGGTCGAGCCCGGCCCATTGCGTCGCCCATTTGAACGGGACGACCAGAAGGTTGAACAGGCGCTTGGCGAAGAAGAAGCAGACGAGGAAGGCGATGAAGAAGCCACCCAGCGACCAGATCAGCCGCCGGCGCAGCTCGATGAGGTGCTCGATCAGCGGCGCCGACGATTTCTCGATCTCGTCTCTTTCCTGATCCGAAACGCTCACTTGGCGGCTCCTGCCGTCTTCTTGGCTTCGGCTGACTTCTTCGCGGCCGGCTTCTTCGCCGCAGCGGGCTTGGCCTCGGTCTTGGGCGCTACCTTCTTGGCGGGCGTTACAGCCTTTGCCGCTGCAGCCGCGGACTTCGCCGGGGCTTTCGCCCCCGCAGCCTTGGCGGATGCCGTCTTCGCCTTCGATGTCGCCGACTTTCTTACCGGCTGGGCCGGCACGGCGGTCTCCGCAGTTGGCGCGGTCAGGGAAGCATCGGTCATGGCGGGGAAGATCGGCGCGGCCGCAGCCGCCTCGGTCCCGTTGACGCCGGGCATGTCCGTCGCGCCGTTTTTGAGCGGCTCGGCGGCCTGCGGCGTCGATGCTGCCGGCGCCGCCGGATCGGCGGCCGGTTTGGGCTTCATCATCGTATCGACGCCGGAGCGAACATCCGCCGCAGCCTGCTCGAACGGATTGAGCTGCTTGCGGACCTCGTTCATCGGATTGAGGCCCCGAAGGCTGTCGATCGAACTCTTGACGTCGTCGAGTTCGGCTTCCTTGAGCGCGTCATTGAACTGCTTCTGGAAGTCGCCCGCCATGGCACGCAATTTGGCCGCGGTGCGGCCGAAGGTTCGCAGCATGCTGGGCAAATCCTTCGGCCCGACGACCACGATCATGACGACCGCGATCACCAGCAGTTCGCTCCAACCGACTTCGAACATGGCATCTATTCCGACTAGTGCATGCCGCCCAAAAACGCGGAGCGGTTTTGGGCTAACGGCATGTACAAACCAACAACCGGGCTCAGCTCTTGCTGACCTTTTCCTTGCCCGGCGAAACGGTCTCGTCGGCACGATGCTCGACGGTGCGCTTGTCGTCGGTATCGTCGTCAGCCATGCCCTTCTTGAAGCTCTTGATGCCCTTGGCCATGTCGCCCATCAGTTCGGGGATCTTGCCCCGACCGAACACCAGAAGCACGATGACCAGTACGATCATCCAGTGCCAAATCGAAAATGAACCCATAACCATCTCTCTCGAATGTTTTCCCTCGGCGATGATCTATGCGTTTTCGCTCGGGGATTCAAACACAACCGCAATGAAGTTGATAAAATGGCTAGCGGATGTCACGCACTTTCGGCGTGAGCGCCTTGCTACGAATCCGCGCAGCCCTTGCTAATAGACCATTCGCGGCAAATTCAAGGTCACTCTTCCGTGACGCGCGGTGTGAGCAACCCGAGTTCCTCGAGGTCGATATCGGTCAGCGCATCCTCATCCTCGGCAGGTGCCTCCGGATCGGCCGGCGGCACCGGCATGGAGAAATTGGACGGCATGCGCGTCGAGAGCAATCCGGCGCCCTTCAGCTCTTCCATGCCAGGCAGATCGCGGATTTCCTCCAGCGCGAAGTGATCGAGGAAGGCATCGGTCGTGCCATAGGTCACAGGACGGCCAGGCGTGCGGCGCCGGCCGCGCATCCTGACCCACTCCGTTTCCAAGAGCGTGTCCAGCGTGCCCTTCGAGGTCTCGACGCCCCTGATGTCCTCGATCTCGGCCCGCGTCACCGGCTGGTGATAGGCAATGATCGCCAGCACCTCGAGCGCCGCGCGCGAAAGCTTTCTCTGCTGGACGGAGTCCCGGCTCATCAGGAACGCGAGGTCGCCGGCGGTTCGGAACGCCCAGGCGTCGCCGACCCGCACCAGGTTGACCCCGCGCTTGGCGTAGATTTCCTGTAGATCGGCCATTGCCGCCGCTATGTTGACGCCCTCGGGCAGGCGCGCCACCAGCTGCCTTTCGCTCACCGGCTCGGCGCTGGCGAAGATGATCGCCTCGGCCATGCGGACGGCTTCCGACAATTGCAGCCGCTCGGCGGGGTTCGCAACAGAGCCCTGTTCGGCCATCTCGTCTTCCGGCTCGTCCTCGACCTTGAACGGGATGACCGAAGCGTTGGCGCGCTCGCTCATGATACCACCTCGACTGCCTTGACCCCTTGTGCGCGCCCGCGCAGGTAGATCGGCGCGAAAACCTGGTCCTGCCGCACTTCCAGCTTGCCCTCGCGCACCATTTCGAGCGTCGCCGCGAAGGAACTGGCAACTGCCGTGCGTTTCTCTTCCGGCGCCGCCAGATATTGGATCAGGAAGCTGTCCAGCGCCGTCCAGTCGCTCAGCGTGCCGACCAGCCGCGCCAGCACGTCGCGCGCGTCCTTCAGCGACCAGACAGCGCGTCTGGCGATCGTCACGTTGTTGATCGCCTGCCGCTGGCGCTGCTGCGCATAGGCGGTCAGCAGATCGTAGAGCGAGGCCGAATAGGCGTTGCGCTTCTCCACGATCACCATCTCCGGCATGCCGCGCGCGAAGACGTCGCGGCCAAGCCGGTTGCGGTTGACCAGCCTTGCGGCCGCATCGCGCATCGCTTCCAACCGCTTCAGCCGGAATTGCAGCACCGCCGCCAGTTCCTCGCCGCTCTCGCCCTCTTCCCCCGGCTGCTTCGGGATCAGCAGCTTCGATTTGAGGAAGGCGAGCCACGCCGCCATCACCAGATAATCGGCCGCAAGCTCCAGCCTCAGCGCCCTCACCCTCTCGATGAAGGCCAGATATTGCTCGGCGAGCGCCAGGATCGAGATGCGCGCCAGATCGACCTTCTGGTTGCGGGCAAGGTGCAGCAGAAGGTCGAGCGGGCCTTCGAAGCCTGCCACGTCGACCACCAGCGACGGATCGCCTGTCAGGCGTGAATCGTCGTTCTCGGCCCATAGACGGTCCATCGGTGCGGCCTTCGCGGCCTTGCTGTCCAATGTTTCCGCCACTTGCCTTTCTTTCCCTTCGGTTCAGGCCACCGCTTCGAAATAGGTGGCGAATTCCGCGCGTATCGCACTTTCGTCGGCGACGTCGCGGCTCTTTATATAGGTCAGCGCCCGCTCCGCTCTCGCCAAGGACTTGCCTTCGAGCGCCGTCGTGCGCGACGCGATCCCTGACATTTCCTCGAAAACGCCGTTGCAGTGAAGGACGAGATCGACGCCGGCCGCAAGGATCGCGGCCGCCTTTGTCGGGAAATCCCCAGAAAGTGCCTTCATCGACGTGTCGTCGCTCATCAAGAGCCCGTCGAAGCCGATCTCGCCGCGGATCACCTCGTTGACGACCTTGGCCGAGGTCGTCGCCGGATTGTCCGGGTCGACGGCGCTATAGACGACATGCGCCGTCATCGCCATCGGCAGGTGGTTGAGCGCCTTGAACGGGGCGAAATCATGTCGCCGCAACTCGGCGAGCGGCGTGTCGACCGTCGGCAGCGCAAAATGCGTGTCGGCGAAGGCGCGGCCATGGCCAGGAATATGCTTCATGACCGGCAGGACGCCGCCCGACATCAGGCCTTCGGCCGAAGCCCGGCCAAGCTCGATCACGGCATTGGGCTCTTTGCCATAAGCGCGCGCGCCGATCACGTCGCTGGCGCCCTCGACTGGAACGTCGAGCACCGGCAGACAATCGGCGGTGATGCCTAAACGGGAAAGATCGAAGGCGTGCAGCCGCGCCAGCAGCCACGCGGCGCGGTGGCCGGCCTCGCGATCGTCGCGCCAAAGCGCGCCAAGCGCGCCACCGGCAGGGTAGTTCGGCGCCAGAGGCGGCCGCAGGCGCTGCACCCGGCCGCCTTCCTGGTCGATGAAGACCGGAGCATCCGGGCGCCCGACGCAGCCGCGCATCGAGGAGACCAGATCGCGGATCTGCTCGGCCTCGCCGATGTTGCGCGCAAACAGGATGAAACCCCAGGGGCGTTCATCGCGGTAGAAGCGGATTTCATCAGGGGCGAGCGATTTCCCGGCGCAGCCGAGGATCATGGATTTTGATTCGGTCATAGAGGGAAGCTTAGGGCTTTGGGAAAGCAAAGGGAATCACCCCTGCCCCGCAGCGCCCGAATGCCGAAAGCCGTCCACAACGAAAAGCCGGCGCGGCCCTGAGGGCAGCGCCGGCTTTGGGACGCTCGGGATGGTCAGCGCGACACGAAGCAGGTGCCGCCGGCCGCCTTGTAGCTGGTGCACAGGTTGATCGCATCGTTGCGCGACTGCGCCGGAACGCGAACGCGGTAGAACGTGCCCTTGCCGGCGATCTCGGCCTTGACGATGTTGGCGGTACGCCCGGAAAGCACGCTGCCGTAACGGCGCTGCAGGTCCTGGTAGGTCGACTGGGCGCTTTCGACCGTCGGCTGCGAGGCGACCTGCATCGACCACGAGCCGCCGCCTGCCGCCGCCGGGTCGATGGAAGCGACCTTGTCGGGCTTGACTTCGCCGACGATGTCGACCGGCTGGTCGGACGGGCGCGGCGGCGCCACCGGCACTTTCGCCGGCGTGTTGGCCGACTGGACCTTGGCTTCGGCTTTCGGCGCGGCAGTCGGCTTCGCCGGCTTGGCGGTCTCATCCTGACCGGAATCGGCCTGATCCGCGGACTGGTCGGCGGCCGGCGTGACGGTTCCCGTCGGCTGGGCATCGCCCTGCCCGGCCGGAGCGACATGCTGCGGCGCCGGATCGGGAGGCTCCGTCGCCGCAACTTCCGGCGCGGGAGCCGGGTCCTCGCGCGGAACCAGCGAGCCGTCGGGCTTCACCATCATGGTCTTGACCTTGCGCGGTGCCACGGCGACGACGTCGTTGTTGGCCCCCTTGTCGGCCTCCTGCAGCACCTGGGCGATGCGGTCTTCCGACTTCGGCGCAGGAGCGGCCGGCTGCGCGCTCTCAGGCGCTGCCGCCTGGGCACCAGCCGGCACTGAGGCGTCTGCAGTCGGCGCTGCTGCTTCTGCTTTCGGCGCGGCGGCGTTCGGATTGCCAACTGCGTCAGTACCGGGCGCTGCGTCGGTATCGTCAGGCGAGAGGTCGACGATCCGGCTCTGCGGCGGTTCCTTCGACGCCACGTCGATCGGCTCCTCGGTGTTGGTCACCAGTTTCTGCTGCACAGGCTCAGTGGGCTTGGCCGCCCCACCCTTCGCCACCGCGTCATAGACCTTGTTGTCCTGGTTCGGCACAACGGCTCCGCCCGGATTTTCCGGCTTGACCTTGATCGGCGAATTGTCGGCCTTGACGATTACGGGCGCTTCGCTGCCGCCCTTGCCGCCGAAGGAGAAGGCAAGAGCGCCGAGCCCGCCGGCGATCACCGCGGCGCCGACGAGCGCGGCAACCATGAAGCCGCGGCTGCGCGGCTTTGCGGCTTCGCGCTCGGCAAGGCCCGGCACGGTCATCGCCTCGTCGAGCTCGGGATCGTAGTCGAGCTCGTCGACTGCAAAGCCCTCGGCTTGCGAAACCGGGCGGCTGCCGGGCAAATCGTCGGCATCGAATTCGCTCGCGGCCGCGGCATAGGAGGCGGCCGCCGGAGCGGTGGGCGTCTCCGCGCGAAGCTCGCGACGATCATAGCCGGTCTTGAACCCGGCATTGTAGGAATCGTCCTCATAGCCCCGGCTCTGCACGGGCGCCTGAGCGATCTCGGTCGCGTTCATCTCGCTAAGCAAGCCTGCAAACTCGGCATCGAGATCGTCATAGACGGGCGCTGCCGGCTGATCCTCCTCGAAGCTGAGCTCCGGAATATCGAGATCGTCGGCCAGCGTCACGACGCGCTCCGGCACGTCGACCGTCTCGACATCGGGCATTTCCTCCTGATGGCGAGGCTGCGGCGCCGAGGCTGGCTTGGCGTAGGTGGAATAGTCCTTCGCCGGCTCGTCACCATAGGCAGGCGCCGCCATCTGCAACGTCGGCTTGGCGTAGGCGGAATAGTCCTTCACCGGCGCGTCACGATAGGCGGGAGCCGCCATTTGCGGCGCTGAGGCCGTCGGCGGCTGCGACGCGAACGAGGCCTGCGCAGGTGCGGCGACCGGGGTCACGCGGCTCCACGACCGGGCCGGTTCGGCGACCGACGCGTCCTGCTCGATGCCCTTGGCAAAAGCTGCATCGAAAGCCTCGTCATCGAAATCGATGCTCGGCTCGGCATTCTGTTCAGCCGCCGTGTCTTCGAAGCCCTGCCGGTCGAGTTCGCCGGCGAGCAGCGCATCGAGATCGGCATCGGCAGGCTGATCGGTCTCCTCGCTCCGCGCAAGCTCGTGCTCATCGAGATCCCAATCGAGATCATCGGCTGCCACGGCAGCGTGCTGGCCGGTGTAGCCGGCCGGCTGCGGCGCCGGAGCGGGTTCCTTGGCGACCGGAGTGGGGGCGACCGGAGTGGGGGCGACCGGAGCCGGCGCGGCCGGGATGGGCCGTGCGGTCATAGCGCCGAGCAGCGCGTTGAGCTCGTCTTCCAGGCTCCGCTCGGCAGAGGTCGCAGTCGGCTTGGCTGGCTCGACTGCCGCAATCGGCGGAACCGGTGCCGATACGGCCGGAGCAGGCTCCGCGAATGATGGCTCAGCCGCAGCCACGGGCTCGACAGCAGGAACTACCGGCTCCTCGGCAAGAGCGTCACCGAAGTTGAGTTCGAAATCGTCTTCGAAGACCTGATCGGTTGCGGCCCGGTGGTCAGCGACGGATTCAGGCTCCGCGGCGGCAGCTTCCGGCTCCTCGGCAAGGGCGTCACCGAAGCTGCGTTCGAAATCGTCTCCAAACACGTGATCGGTTGCAGCCCGGTGGTCAGCAACGGGTTCAGGCTCCGCGGCGGCAGCTTCCGGCTCCTCGGCAAGGGCGTCACGGAAGCTGAGCTCGAAATCGTCTTCGAAGACCTGATCCGCGGCAGGCTCGCGATCGGCAACAAGCTCGGGATCGATGGCGGGCTCGGGATCAGCGGCGAAATGCGCTGCCTCAACAGGCGCCTCGACAGCCACCGGCTGCTCGGCATCGACCAGTTCCTGTTCCAGGATCGGCTGATCGAGATCCATGTCGACATCGGCCATCGCCTGGTCAAATGGGGCCTGATCGAACTGGACCTGATCGAACTCGCCGTCGAAATCTCCGTCGGCGATCGGCTGGTCGGCAGCGGGGTGAGCCTCGACCGGCTGAACGTCAGCGGCCTCGGACTGCCCGGTCTCGCGGTCATCGAACGCCAGCTCGTCCTCGAGCGACATCTGAACGGCGCTGTCGAAATCGGCATCGAATGCCGCCTCGGCCGCAGGCTCGACAACGGCGGGCTCGACAGCGGCAGGCTCGGCGGCGGCGACGGCGCCACGGCCCGCATCGGGCTCGTGATGGTCGACCCGGAAGCCCTCATCCAGCGATGCCGCCATTTCCTGGTCGACGGAAAGGTCGTCCTCTAGAGGCGAGACCTCGTCCTCCAGAGGCGAGACTTCGTCCTCCAGCGGCGAGACCTCCAAGGAGCCCGCGACCGCCTTGTCGAAATCATCGTCGGCGGCCGGCTCCGGCGCACGAGGCGTGGCAAAATGGGCGTGATCGACAGCGTCGTCAAAGACGAAATCCTGCTCAAAGGAAGCGGCAAGCTCGTCGTCGGTGAGAGCGGCATTGGCGGCTCCGTAGGCCGGCTCGTGCCGAGCTGTCTGCTGCACGACCGGCGCGCTTTCCTCGGCAACGTCGAATTCGCCCATCAGCTCCTTTTCGAGGTCGATGTCGAAATCGCCCTCTTCCGCAGCCTGGTTTGCGGGGGCAGCCTTTGCGGCCGCTGGCGTCTGCGGCCTGACCGGCTGGCGCGGATCGAAACCCATGATGCGGGTCAGTTCCGCGAACGGATCGTCTTCGGCGATGTGGTTGTTTGCGGCTACTTTCAGCTGGGTTCTGTCTGCCATTATTGTTCCCGAACTCGCACACAGTCGGACGCCATGGACGTCGCGCAGGGTTGGCCCTTACCAGCGCAATGTGGGCAAAAGGTGACAGGTTTTTTAGTCAAACCTAACGCATTTCGGTAGGCGCATCAGCTCCTATCAGCGTCAGGCCGGAGGTCAAAACATCCGAAACAGCCTGCACCAGCCCTAGTCTGGCATACGTCAATTGTGGGTCGTTAACCTTAACAAAACGTAAGTCTGGGTTGTCGGTGCCCCGATTCCAGTGTGCGTGGAAGCTCGACGCCAGATCGTAGAGGTAGAATGCCAGCCGGTGCGGCTCCAGCGCAAGTGCCGCGGATTCAATCAGCCGTGGATATTCAGCCAGCTTCCGGACCAGGCCGATCTCGCCCTCATCGGTCAGCGACGCAACCGAGGCCACGAGCCGGTTACGATCGAAATTCGCCTCGCCCAATTGCTCGCTCGCCTGCCGGAAGACCGAGTGGCAGCGCGCCGAGGCGTACTGCACGTAAAACACCGGATTGTCCTTGGACTGCTCGGTGACCTTGGCGAAGTCGAAATCGAGCGGCGCGTCGTTCTTGCGGTAGAGCATCATGAAGCGGATCGGGTCGCGGCCGACCTCCTCCACCACGTCGCGCAGCGTGACGAAATCGCCCGACCGCTTAGACATCCGGACCGGCTCGCCATCGCGGAACAGCTTGACCAGTTGGCAGAGCAGGACCGTGAGCTTGACCGTGTCGCCGGCGACCGCGCGCGCCAGCGCCTCGAGCCGCTTGACGTAGCCGCCATGGTCGGCGCCGAGTACATAGATCAGATCGACGAAGCCGCGCTCGACCTTGTCCTTGAGATAGGCGACGTCGGCGGCGAAATAGGTGAACGAGCCGTCGGACTTGACCAGCGCCCGGTCCATATCGTCGCCGACGGCGGTCGAGCGGAACAGCGTCTGCTCGCGGTCCTCCCAATCGTCCGGCTTCTCGCCCTTCGGCGGCGGCAGCTTGCCCTTGTAGATATGGCCTTTGAGCGTCAGGTCGGCGATCGCGGCCCGGATCTTCTTGGCATTGTCGGCATGCAGCGTGCGCTCGGAAAAGAACACGTCGTGATGCACGTTGAGCAGCGCCAGGTCCTCGCGGATCATCGCCATCATCGCATCGACCGTGCGGTCCTTGACGATCGCCAGCGCTTCGTCTCCCGGCATCTCCAGCAGGCCGAGGCCGAACTGCTCGGCCAGCGCCTGGCCTACCGGGACCAGATAGTCGCCCGGATAGAGGCCTGGCGGGATCTCGCCGATGTCTTCGCCGAGCGCTTCGCGGTAGCGCAGCATGGCCGAGCGGCCGAGCACGTCGATCTGCGAGCCGGCGTCGTTGATGACATATTCCTTGGTCACGTCGTAGCCGGCGAAGGCCATCAAATTGGCGAGCGTGTCGCCGACGACGGCGCCGCGGCAATGGCCGACATGCATCGGGCCGGTCGGGTTGGCCGAGACATATTCGACATTGGCCTTGCGGCCGCCGCCGATCTTCGAGCGGCCATAGTTGCGGCCCTCGCCGAGCAGCACCGCGAGATGCGCCTGCCAGAACCCGTCCTTGAGTCTCAGATTGACGAAACCCGGCCCGGCGACATCGGCAGACGCGATGTCGGCATCGGCGCGCAGCGCTTCGGTCAGCTTCTCGGCGAGAGCGCGCGGGTTCTGGCCGGTGGGCTTGGCCAGCACCATCGCCGCATTGGTGGCAAGATCGCCATGGCTGGCGTCGCGCGGCGGCTCGACCGCGATACGCGACAGATCCAACGCTCCGCCGTCCTTGTCTTTCAGATCAAGGGCTTCGACAGCTTTTACGATCCGCGCGTTGAAATCGGCGAAGATATTCATCTGTGTGCTCTGGGCTTTAAGAGGCGACCGGGTTTTCTTGGCCGGCAAGATCGAGGCTCGCCCTAGCTTAAATCCGGCGTATGGTCAAACAGACGCCTATGCTCCTTGAGCGCATAGGTATCGGTCATGCCGGCCAGGAAATCGGCGACGCTGCGCGCCTTGATGCGGTCTTCCGCTCTGTCGAGCCCTTCGCGCCAGCCGTCCGGCATGGCGCGCGGGTCGGCGAAATAGACGCCGAACAGATCGCGGACGATCTGTTCGGCGTCCGCCCGCACGCGCATCACTTCGGCATGCCGGTAGAGATGCTTGTAGAGGAAGGCCTTCAGTTCCTTTTCGGCCGCGGCCATATCGGCTGAGAAGGTCACCATCGTCTCGCCCGCCGCGCGCACCGCGTCGGCGCTATCCGGCTTGAGGCGCTCGATGTTGGCGGCGGTGGACGCGATGACATCCTCCACCATCAAAGTGATCTGCCGACGCATCAGCTCATGGCCGGTGCGCACGCCGTCGAGCCCCGGATAGCGGGCGCGCACTGCCTCGAGGATCGAACCCGGCAGGCCGACATCCTCCAGCATTTCCAGCGTCAGGAAGCCGGCGCGCAGGCCGTCGTCGATGTCATGGGTGTTGTAGGCGATGTCGTCGGCGATCGCGGCGCACTGCGCCTCGATGCCGGCGAAGCGGTCGAGTTCGAGGTCGTGCAGTTCGGAATAATCGCGGATCGCCTGCGGCACCGGGCCCTTCAGCCCCCTCCCACTCGCGTCGGTGAGCGGACCGTTGTGCTTGACCAGTCCTTCCAGCGTTTCCCAGGTGAGGTTCAGCCCGTCGAACTCCGCATAGCGCCGCTCGAGCCGCGTCACCACGCGTAGCGACTGCGCATTGTGGTCGAAACCGCCCCAACCGGACATCTTCTCGTTCAGCGCCTCCTCGCCGGTATGGCCGAAAGGCGTGTGGCCGAAATCATGCACCAATGCCACCGCCTCGGCGAGGTCCTCGTCGCCGCGCAGCGCCCGCGCCAGGGCCCGGGCGATCTGCGCCACCTCGATCGAATGCGTCAGCCTGGTGCGATAGTGGTCGCCCTCATGCGCGACGAACACCTGCGTCTTGTGCTTCAGCCGGCGAAAGGCGGTGGAATGAATGATGCGGTCGCGGTCCCGCTGGAACGGCGTGCGGGTCGGGCTTTCCGGCTCATCGAACAGGCGGCCGCGCGAACGCGCCGGATCGCTGGCATAGACGGCGCGCGGCCGGTAGCCGAATCCGATATCGTCGAGAGCATCCTTGCCCATTCACCCACCAGTTGACTGTGTCACCCACCGGTTGACTTGCCCGCGCCCGCTTCATACCTATCATAGGAAACCGAAAGCAAGGTGACGCCGATGGGCGCGGATGCCAAGACTGCCATGAAGGTCGAGATGACCGACGCCGCCGCGAAGCGGATCGCCAGGATCCTGTCCGGCGAGCCCGGCAAGACCGCGCTGCGCGTTTCCGTCGAAGGCGGCGGCTGCTCCGGCTTTTCCTACAAGTTCGATCTCGTCGATGGTCGCAACGACGACGACGTCGCCATCGAGAAGGATGGCGCGACGATCCTGATCGACGACCTCTCGCTGGTCTATATGGGCGGCTCGGTGATCGACTTCGTCGATGACCTAATGGGTCAGTCCTTCCAGATCAGGAACCCGAACGCCGTCGCCTCCTGCGGCTGCGGTACCAGTTTCTCCATCTGACCTCCGATGCCTCCGATCGGCGCCGTCCGCCAGGTCGCGCTGTCGGCCGGGCGCGATCTCGATACGACGCTGGCCTTCTGGCAAGACGTGCTCGGCATGAGCGTGCATGCGCGCTACGACCCGCCGGGCATCGCCTTCATCATGGCAGGGGCCGTGCGGCTGTTCTTTGCCGACGGCGTGCCGCCCGGCACCGTCTATCTCGACATTGCCGGTCTCGAGGCTTTCCATGCCGAGGCGAAGGCCGCCGGTGTTCCTTTCACCGCGCAGCCCGCGCTCGTCCATCGTGACACCGAGGGTAGGTTCGGTCCGGCGGGGGAAAGCGAATGGATGGCCTTTCTAAAGGACCCCGCAGGCAATACGATCGGCCTCGTCGAGCGCCTTGCGCCGGAACGAGATTGAGGTCCCCATGAAGATCGTCACCTGGAACATCAACGGCGTTCGCGCCCGCATCGGCAACCTCACCCACTGGCTGACCGAGAGCGCGCCGGACATCGTCTGCCTGCAGGAGATCAAGACCCTCGACGATCAGTTTCCGCGCGCTGAGATCGAGGCGCTTGGCTATAATGTCGAGACCAACGGCCAGAAAAGCTTCAACGGCGTCGCCATCCTATCGAAGCTCCCCTTCGACGAGGTCAATCGCGGCTTGCCCGGCGACGATGCCGACGACCACGCGCGCTTCATCGAAGGCGTATTCTCGACCGACAAGGGCGCCTTGCGCGTCGCTTCGCTCTATTTGCCGAACGGCAATCCGATCGATGACGAGAGGAAGTTTTCCTACAAGCTGTCATGGATGGCGAGGCTCGAGCGCTGGGCTGAGGAGCGGCTCAGGCTCGAGGAAGCGCTGGTGCTGGCCGGCGACTACAATGTCATTCCGGAGCACGCCGACGCCAGGTTCCCCGAGAACTGGCTCGGCGACGCGCTGTTCCAGCCGCAGACGAGGCAAGCCTTCCGCCGCCTGAAGAATCTCGGCTTCACCGAGGCCGTGCGCGCCGTCACTGACTCCTCCGACGTCTATACTTTCTGGGACTATCAGGCCGGCGCCTGGCAGAAGAACAACGGCATCCGCATCGACCATCTTTTGCTGTCGCCCGAAGCCGCCAACCGCTTTTCCTCGGCCTCGGTCGAAAAGCATGTGCGCGCCTGGGAAAAACCCTCCGATCATGTGCCGGTGGCGATCGATCTCGACCTGCGGCCGACCTGAAGAAGCTATTCAGCTAACTCTCGCAGAACCCTGATATCGCCACAAATCGCGCGTTTGATGCGGGTTGTTGCGGGGGTTCAATGACGATCCGATTTGTTCTTTGCCCGATCGGCTTTGCGCTGGCGTTCGCCGCGCCGGCGCCGACGCTCGCCCAGGCATGCCTTGCCAACGGCAAATCCTTCAAGGTCGGTGAGACGGCCTGCCTGACTGTTGCCGGCGAAAGTCACCTCGCGCGCTGCGACATGGTTCTCAACAACACCTCCTGGACGAAGGTGAAGGACGACTGCCCTGGCGAGAACCAGGCGCCGAAATTGCACCCGACCTCGACGCCGAGCACGGTGCCGACGGAGCCTACCGACAACTGAAAGCCGCCGCTTACTGGTCGCCGTTGTTGCCCTTGGTCAGAATGTCGTCGGCGAGCGAAATCGCCGTGCGGCGGTCGGCCTCGCCGGCGGCGGCGAAGGCCTCTTCCTGCATGCTGCGGATCCAGGGCTGATCGGCGGGCGGAGCACGCTCGAGTGCGGCCGTCATCATCGCCAGGCCGCGCACGATCTTGCCGCTCTGGAAGAGCAGATTGCCGAGCGTCGCCTGGGCGCCGGCATGGCCTTTTTCGGCTGCCAGTTGCAGCCAGCGCCCGGCCTGCTTGACGCTGGCCTTCACGCCGCCCTCGCCCTTGAGGAACATCTGGCCGATCTCGAACTGGGCGTTCGGATTGCGGTAGTTGGCGGCGGCGCGCATGTAATATTCCTGCGCCGCGACCTCGTTTTCCTCGACCGGACTGCCCGGGATGCCTTTGCGCAGATAGTCGCCGAGGGCGACGAGCGCGTCGGAGACGTAACTTTCCTCCGGCGAGCCGGGCTCGACGTCCTGGTCGACGATCTCCGAGAAGAACTTGAAGGCCGCGTAGTCGTCGCGCGCCACGCCGTCGCCTTGGGCATACATGCGCGCAAGCTTCCAGGTGGCGCCGATCTGGCCGTTCTCAGCGGCGTATTTATAGGCCTCGACCGCCTGGTCCTTATGGCCGTTTTTGTAGGCGGAAAAACCGAACTGGAACACCGCCCACGGGCTCGACTGCGGCTTCACTCCGGTCTTGTCGTCGAACACCTTGTCGTCGAAGGCCATGGCCTGCCCGACGGCTACCAAGGTCGCAACCGCGACCAGTGCCGAAAAGACAGATGACCTCAACACCTCAAATGTCCGCATAGCAGTGTGTTTCTTTCGCACCGCCCGGATGGGTGACCGCGCCGTCGCGGGCCGACCCTACGGTCTGCGCATATTTCCAGATTGCGCCGGACTGATAATCGGTCTCGCGCGCTTTCCATTTCTTCGCCCGCGCTGCGAGCTCGGCATCCGACAGCGCCACCTCGATCGTGCCTTTCACGGCGTCGATCGAGATCACGTCGCCATCCTTGATGAGCCCGATCGGCCCGCCGACCGCCGCCTCCGGCCCGACATGGCCGATGCAGAAGCCACGTGTAGCACCGGAAAAGCGTCCGTCCGTGATCAGCGCCACCTTGCCGCCCATGCCCTGGCCGTAAAGCGCCGCCGTCGTCGACAGCATTTCGCGCATGCCCGGACCGCCGCGCGGCCCCTCGTAGCGGATGACAAGGACCTCGCCTTCCTGGTAATTGCGCAGCGTGACCGCTTCGAAGCACTCCTCTTCCGAATCGAAGCAGCGCGCCGGGCCTGAGAATTTCAGCTCCGACATGCCGGCGACCTTCACGATCGCGCCTTCGGGGGCAAGGTTGCCCTTCAAGCCCACAACGCCGCCCGTCTTGGTGATTGGCCGATTGGCGGGACGCACAACATCCTGGCTGTCATTCCAGGCAACGTGCTGCATATTTTCGGCCAAAGTGCGGCCGGTGACGGTGAGGCAATCGCCGTGCAGATAGCCGTGGTCGAGCAGCGTTTTCATCAAGAGCGGAATGCCGCCGGCCTCGAACATGTCCTTGGCGACATATTTGCCGCCGGGCTTGAGGTCGGCGATGTAAGGCGTCTTCTCGAAGATCGCCGCGACATCGAACAGGTCGAACTTTATGCCGGCCTCATGCGCGATCGCCGGCAGATGCAGCGCCGCGTTGGTCGAACCGCCGGTGGCGGACACGACAGTTGCCGCATTCTCCAGCGCTTTGCGGGTGACGATGTCGCGCGGCCGGATGTTCTTGGCGATCAGCTCCATGACCTTTTCGCCGGAGGCGAAATTGAAGCGGTCGCGCATTTCGTACGGCGCCGGCGCGCCGCAGGAATAGGGCAAGGCCAGGCCGATCGCCTCGGCGACGGTCGCCATGGTGTTTGCGGTGAACTGGGCGCCGCAGGAACCCGCCGACGGACAGGCCGCCTGCTCGATCTCGAGCAGTTCGTCATCACCTATCGTGCCGACCGAATGCTGGCCGACAGCCTCGAACACGTCCTGCACGGTGATCTGCCTGCCGCGATAGCTGCCGGGCAGGATCGAGCCGCCATAGATGAAGATCGACGGCACGTTGAGGCGGACCATCGCCATCATCATGCCGGGCAGCGACTTGTCGCAGCCGGCAAGCCCGACCAGCGCGTCGTAGCAATGGCCGCGCATGGTGAGCTCGACCGAATCGGCGATCACCTCGCGCGACACCAGCGACGACTTCATGCCCTGGTGGCCCATGGCGATGCCGTCGGTGACCGTGATGGTGCAGAATTCGCGCGGCGTGCCGTTGGCGGCCGCGACGCCCTTCTTCACCACCTGCGCCTGGCGCATCAGCGAAATGTTGCAGGGCGCGGCCTCGTTCCAGCAGCTGGCGACGCCGACCAACGGCTGCGCGATCTCGGCCGCCGACAGTCCCATGGCGTAGAGGTACGAGCGGTGCGGCGCGCGCGCCGGACCAACGGTCACGTAGCGGCTGGGCAGCTTGGCCTTGGAGATCACCCTGGCGTCCATACTCGTCCTTGCCGCACACCCCGCGGCCTACCCCCTTCGCCGCGCCAACCTGGCACGCATTCCCGGGACCTATCCGGGTTGCTCCGCGTTTATGGCGGGAAATGGGCAGTTCCCTCGGCTAGCCTTTTAGCGCCGGGGTTGTTCATAAACTGTTGCTAAAACGTCACAATCGTTTGGAGCGCCGGTTGTGACACCAGTTTGCAACAATGCATCGGCCAATCGGGCCAGGCGGTTGATTGCGCAATGAAAAAGGCCGGGCGATGCCCGGCCTTTTTCTTGAATTTGCGGAAGCTCAGAACTTGATCTTGAGGCCGCCCGAAATCGCGGTGACCAGATCGTTGCCGAAGTCGTAGCTGGCGTCAGTGCCAGCCACATAGCCGTTCTCGCCAGCGATCGTCCCGGAATGGCCACTGGTCATGACACCGACCGCACCCGCCAGGCGCACTTCGATATTCGGCTTCGGCGTATAGGCGACACCGCCGCCAAACGTCCAGGTGTCGGTCTGCGAACCGTAGCCATGCGAAGTGCCGCGATCCCAGGAAAGCTGGCCGGCAGCGCTCCACTGGTCATTGAACTTATGGCCTATGCCGCCTGAAACCGTCCAACCGTCACGATACATCAGGTCAAGCGAGGTTACCTGAGCTGAGTGAGCGTCATCGCCCGTAACGCATAGCGCAGCAGGAGTACCCACTACACAGATAGGAACGCTCTGCAGAACACTCCAATTGACCCATTTGATCGAACCGAAGGCGAGCCATCCGGGTGCGATACCCGACTGCAGCTTCAATTCTACCACATCCGGCATGTACTGCGTTGAGCCGTAGATCGGCAGGACAACCCCGCCGACATTCGTGAGATCGAGCGTGCCCGAGATGTTGTCGAGCTTGACCTTCGAATTGTAGACGAGGCTCGCGCGCAACGCGATGTCGGGGATCTCGTAGGCAACGCCAGCGCGCCAGCCCCAGCCGTTGCTCGTCAGATCGACACGACCGGTACCGCCGAAGTCGGGCACCAACGGTGACACCAGGCTTTCCTTGAAGCCGTAGACCTTCTGGTAGAAGACACCGCCGATAAAGCGGAGCTGGCCCTTGCCTGCATCCATTTTGTAGGAGCAAGTAGCCGCGTAGTTGTCGCTCTTGATATCGGTTTCCATGTTGGAAAACGCACCATTCCAGACCCCGGGCGCTGTGTGCGCACCCCAAGGTTGCGAATAGTCGACCATACAGTCGATGCCTTGGACAACCTGAACCTTGGCGCCAATGCGCGGAACCCAATAATCCTCGGCCCCATCGGCCGTCGTGCCAAAGCCGAGGTCGAGCCCTCCCGGACCGCGCGCATTCTTGTATTTACGATCCGGCATCACGAAGGTCGCTTCCGCTTCCGTCGCGAAAGGCGACGGATCGAACAGCAGGTCAATATCGTAGCCGCCGCGCTCCAGGCCGCCGGCATGCGCCGGATGCATCGCCGCTCCGACCAAAGCTAGCGAAAAGCACCCCGCGCCCAGCAGTGCTTTGAGCCGCAAAAAATTCATGGAGTCCCTCCCCGAAATACCAGTGGGGCAAGCTAGAACCAATTCGGGTTAACGGCGCAACTACGAATTCAAGAGTTGTACACGTACACCTTGACAGCTCGCATTTTTGCCATGGTGCCCGGCCGCGAAATCGAGCCTAATCGCGGCTTAACAGGCATCAAATGGCAGGAAAAAGCTGCAAAAACCTTTCAATACAGCCCAAAAACACGCCATTTTGGGAGAAATGGGCCCCATTGTTACATTATGGCAACAATGGGGCTCAAAGTTTCCGTTTACGTCAAAATTAACGCAACGGCATGCCTATCTCCGATTGAGATTCCGCTCCGGAAAGCTGCTCTCCGACGGGGCGAATCTTGTCCCTCAGCCGGCGTCGCGAACCCTGGTCAGGGCGAGCAAAAGCTTCTCTTGCGCCTCGCGATATTCGGCGAGCTTCTCGCGCTCGGCCTCGACCACCTCTTCCGGCGCGTTGGCGACGAACTTCTCGTTCGACAGCTTCTTGTGCAGGCGGGCGATCTCCTCGGTCACCTTGGCCAGTTCCTTCTGCAGGCGCGCAGCCTCGGCTTGCAGGTCTATCAAGCTGCCGAGCGGCAGGCAGATGGTCGCTTCGTTGAGGACGATCTGGGCCGAGCCCTTGGGCGGCGTTTCCGCCAGCGATATGCTGCCGACACGGGCCAGGCGCTTGATTGCCTGATCGTGGCGTTCGAGCCTCTCGCGCGTCGTCGCGTTGGCGCCGATCACCGCCAGGGGCGCGATCGCCGCCGGCGGCACGTTCATTTCAGAGCGCACCGAGCGGATGCCGGAAACGAGGTCGACCAGCCAGTTGATGTCGGCGGCCGCGTCGTCGTCCTCGAAATCCGGCGACGGCCAGGCGGCATGGCAAAGCAGCGACTCCCGCTCCTTGCCCTCCCCCGCGGTCTGCGCCCACAGCTCCTCGGTCATGAACGGCATCATTGGATGCAAGAGCTTGTAGATCTCGTCCAGCACGAAGGCGACGCAGGCCCGGCTTTCCGCCTTGGCCGCCTCGTCGGTGCCCATGAACACCGGCTTCAGCAGTTCCAGATACCAGTCGCAGAACAGGTTCCAGACGAAGCGGTAGGCGGCGCTGGCCGCCTCGTTGAAGCGGTAGGTGGTGATGCCCTCGGTGACCGCGCGGGCCGCCCGCGTCAGCTCGGTCAGGATCCAGCGGTTGACCGCGAGCTTGGCGTCGTTCAGCCAGAAATCGTCGTTCCTGGCGACTTCGTTCATCTCGGCGAAGCGCGTCGCGTTCCACAGCTTGGTGCCGAAATTACGATAGCCGGCGATGCGCGCCGGATCGAGCTTCACGTCGCGCCCCTGCGCCGCCATGACGGTCAAGGTGAAGCGCAGCGCATCGGCGCCGTATTCGTCGATCAGGTCGAGCGGGTCGATAACGTTGCCTTTCGACTTCGACATCTTCTGCCCGTTCTTGTCGCGCACCAGCGCATGGACATAGACCGTGTGGAACGGCTCCTCGTCCATGAAATGCAGGCCCATCATCATCATCCGGGCCACCCAGAAGAAGATGATGTCGAAGCCGGTCACCAGCACGTCGGTCTGGTAGTAGGTCTTGAGCTCCGGCGTCTGGTCGGGCCAGCCCAGCGTCGAGAACGGCCACAGCGCCGAGGAGAACCAGGTGTCGAGAACGTCCTCGTCGCGCGTCAGGATCTCGCCAGGCTGGAAATTCTCCAGCTTGTCCTCGACCCAGGCCTTCCAAGGGCCTTCCAGCGCCAGATAATATTCGATCGCTGCGGCGAGCGCCTCTTCCTCGGTCTTCTCGACGAAGACGCGACCGTCCGGCCCGTACCACGCCGGAATCTGGTGGCCCCACCAGAGCTGCCGCGAGATGCACCAGGGCTGGATGTTCTCCATCCAATCGAAATAGGTCTTTTCCCAGTTCTTCGGCACGAAGTTCGTGCGGCCCTCACGCACCGAGGCAATGGCCGGCTTGGCAAGCTCGGCCGCGTTGACATACCACTGGTCGGTCAGGAACGGTTCGATCGGCACGCCGCCGCGGTCGCCGTGCGGCACGGTGTGGCGATGCGGCTCGACCTTTTCCAGGAAGCCGCCGGCTTCCATCAGTTCCACGACCTTCTTGCGCGCGGCGAAGCGGTCCAGCCCGTCGAGCTCGTCCCAGACGGCCTGGCGCTCCGCCGTCACCTCGAGACCGGCGAGGAAGTCCTCATTGTCCTTGAGCTTGACTGCGGCTTCGACGGTCAGGATGTTGATCGCCGGCAGCTTGTGGCGCTTGCCGACCTCGAAGTCGTTGAAGTCATGCGCCGGCGTGATCTTGACCGCGCCGGAGCCCTTCTCCGGGTCCGAATATTCATCAGCGACAACAGGAATCCGCCGGCCGACGATCGGCAGGATGACGTTCTTGCCGACCAGACCTCGAAACCGTTCGTCCTCGGGATGCACGGCCACCGCCGTATCGCCGAGCATGGTTTCGGGGCGCGTCGTGGCGACGGTGATGAACGTCTTCGGGTTCTCAGGGTCGAACACCGTGCCTTCGACCGGATAGCGGAAGTGCCAGAGATTGCCGTTGACCTCGTGCTGCTCGACCTCGAGGTCGGAAATGGCCGTCAGCAGCTTCGGATCCCAGTTCACAAGGCGCTTGTCCTTGTAGATCAGGCCCTCCTTGTAGAGCGTGACGAAAACCTCCAGCACCGCCTTGGACAGACCCTCGTCCATGGTGAAACGTTCGCGCGACCAGTCGGCCGAGGCGCCGAGCCGCTTCAGCTGGTTGAAAATCGCGCCACCGGATTCGGCCTTCCACTCCCAGACCTTTTCGATGAACTCCTCGCGCGTCAGGTCGCGGCGGTGGATCTGCCTTTCCATCAGCTGGCGCTCGACCACCATCTGCGTGGCGATGCCGGCATGGTCCATGCCGGGCTGCCACAGCACGTTCTTGCCGCGCATGCGCTCGAAGCGCACCAGTATGTCCTGCAGCGTGTTGTTGAGCGCATGGCCCATATGCAGCGAACCGGTGACGTTCGGCGGAGGGATGACGACGGTAAAGGCCTCCGCCCCTTCCTCCGCCCCGGCGCCGGCGCGGAAAGCGTCGGCCTCTTCCCAGATTTTGGCGATCTTCGGCTCGACGGTCTTGGCGTCGTAGGTTTTATCAAGCATGGAGGAAGTCCGAACTGTCGGGAACAAGCGTCCGGTGTAAATCGGAAGCTCTTGGCCGAGTCAACCGCGAGAAGGATAGGCGCGCCTCGCCCAGATAGGCTTGCCGCGATCGACGGCAATCCCGCGCCTCATCGCAAAACGATCCCGAGGCTGCATTTGCCGGAACAAAGACGCCGCCCGATGGCGGCGCCTTTTACCTCGAACGATCTGGCGAAATCACTGTGCGCCGCGCGCCACGCGCTCAATTTCCTCGCGCACCAGCCGCTCGACCAGCGTCGGCAGGTTGTTGTCGAGCCAGTCCTGCAACATCGGCCGCAGCATCTCCTCGGCCATCTCGTCGAAGGTCTTCTTGCCGCGGCTGGCGAAGGCATCGGAAAGCTCGCCGAACGCCGCCGCGACCTGACGGCCCACATGTTCGGACAGGATCGCCGGCCGGGCCGGCGGCAAATCGGCCGAGGATGGCGCCGAGACCTTGCCGGGCACCACGGTTTCGGCAGTTGGCGTGGCAAGATCCTCCTCGTCGATCTCGACTTCGGGCGCCGCTTCCGGAGGGCGAGTCGCCACCTTCGCTTTGACCGAGCTTCCGCCAACGGCAGCGATCTCGCGCCGCCAGTCGGCGACGATGGTATCGGCACTTTGCGGAATCCCTGCTGCTGCGGCCGGAGCGCCGGGCTCGGCAGCGACGTTGGCCCCGACTTCCGCCAGGGTGGTGGGCGCAGGCGCGGTCTTCACTGGCTCGGGGCGCGTCTCGCCGCGCTCGACCGCCGAGTCGGAGGCCGCGAGCTGGGCCTGGATCTCTGCCAGGCTCACCGGCTTCCTGGGAGTGGATTCCGCGTTGAGCTCGGAACGGAAAGCGTCAACATCGGCGGCCGGCGCCGCCGCCGTCGGCTGCAGGTCCTGGCGCAAGTCGCCGCTATCGGTCGCGGGCTGCTTGCGGCCGGTGTCGCTATCCTCGATGATCCTTCGGATGGAAGCAAGGATCTCTTCCATGGAAGGTTCGCGCTGTGCGCTGCTTGCCGTCGCCATCGTCACATCCGCCGCCCTTGTGACCTATTGCAGATTTCCATTCCGGCCCGGCCGGAATTCGAATCAATGGCGACAGCGTAACCGACCGATCGTCATCCGAGAATCCCCAATCTGGGGGGACATTGGATTTCAACAGATTAGCCGCCTCCGACGCCAGCAGCCGACCGGTTGGCTTTCAAATGCAAAAACGCCGCGCATCCATCGGATACGCGGCGCTTTTGGAAGCTTACAGGAAGGATCAACGGCCGTCCGGCGTGCGCAGTCCGATCCACTTGTCCTTGACGGCGTTGTAGTGCTCTTCCGGCTTGTATTTCGTGACCGCTAGGCCCAGCCGGTCGACCGACAGCCGGCCGATCGCCGACAGGATGGCGTAGCTCGCCACGACGACGTCTCGCTCGGAGCTGGCCTGGTTGATCTTGGCCGTGATGACGGCGTTCTGCGCGTTGAGCACGTCGAGCGTGGTACGCTGGCCGACATTGCGCTCCTCGATGACGCCGTTGAGCGCCAGTTGCGCGGCGGCTATCACCTGCCTGTTGGCATCCACGCTTTCGCGGGCCGCGGTGTATTGCGTCCATGCCGAAGCCACGGCCTGGCGCACCTGGTCGCGGCTGACGTCGACTTCGATACGGGCCTGGCTAAGCGATTCCTTCGATTGGCGAACCAGCGCCGAGGTGCGGCCGCCCGAATAGATCGGCACGGTGAGCGTTGCGCCGATATTGGCCGAATTCGTCGTCCCTTCGGACGACGACGATGCAAAAACGCCGGGCGTGGTGTTGCGGTACTGGCTCGAAATCCCGGCACTGGCTGAAAGCTGCGGCAAAAGCGCCCCTTCGGCCGATTTCACCGAAAACGCAGCGGCGTCGACAAGATGTTCCGTGGCAAGGATGGCCGGGTGCTCCGCGGCGGCAACGGTGAAGGCCGAATCGAGGCTCGCCGGCAATAACCTCCCAACCGGCGCGGCCGCCTTGAGCTTGCCCGGCTCGTCGCCGATGATCTGGTGGTAGGTCGCGGCACTGGCTTGCGCCGTCGCGCGGGCGGCACTGAGCTGGGCTACCGCGGTGGCGCGCGAGGCGTCGGCCTGAGCGACGTCGGTGCGGGTGCCCTCGCCGACCTCGAAGCGCGACCGTGCAGCGCGCGCCTGCTCGGTCAGGAACTGCAGGTTCTGTTCGGTCAGCACCGCGATCTGGCGATCGCGGATCACGTCCATATAGGCGCTTGCCGCGTTGAACAGGATGTTCTCTTCGGTGTTGCGCAGGCTTTCTTGCGAGGCGCTGACCTGCGCTTCGGCGGCGGCGACATTGTTCTTGGTCTGAAACCCGTCGAACAGCGTCTGGTCGATCTGAACTCCAAAGTTGCCTGTAGTGATGTTTAAGGTCTGACCCAGGCTGTTGGAGTGGCTGCTCGTGTAATCGATGCTCGCCGATCCCTTGATCGTCGGGCGGTAGCCCGATTTGGCGATGGCAACGCCTTCATCGGTAACGCGGGTGCCGGCGCGGGCGGAGTTCAACTGGGAATTGTATTGATAGGCCTTGGCGAGCGCGCCGGTGATGGTTTCTGCTGATGCGGTCAAGGGCGAAAGCGCTGTCGCCGAAACGAGAATGGCTGTTAGAAAAGTCTTGTGTAGGGGCGGCACGTATTATCCCTCATTCGTTTTGCATGGGAACCGCGCCACTCAGCCTCTCCTTCCAGATCAGCCGGCGACGCGTTGTTATCGTTCCCCCGCTGACTGCCCGCCGAAAGTCCGGTGAAGCAAATCAGCAACGATTGTTCAGGCGCAAGCGATCACGACAGCGCCTTCGCTGCAAGGCAAAACCGCTTAAAATTCGAATGCATGGGCACGTTCGAAGCCCGGTAGTGGCTTAATTGCCGCATTAAATGCCCGTCTTCCGGTTACAACCCCCCGGCCTTGAAAAATAGCCGGGCCACGCCAGAGTTGCCCTGCCCTTCGACCGCAACCAGCCGTCCGTCCTCGGCGAGCTGGCCGAGCAATGCCGCAGGCACTTCCTCGACGCTGCCGCCAATGAAGATGACATCATAGGGCGCCTTCGCGGCATGACCTTGCGGCAACGGCCCGGTCATCACCGTCACGTTCTGGCAACTCAGCGTCGAAAGCGTCGACTTCGCGGCTTCAGCCAATGCCGGGTCGCTTTCCAGCGCAACCACCGATTTTGCGATTCGGGAAAGCAGGGCGGCCGAATAGCCGGTGCCGCAGCCGACATCGAGCACCGAATCGGTGTCGCTGATCTCGGCCAGTTGCAAAAGCTTGGCGAGCGGCGACGGTTCCATCAGGTAGCGGGCGCCGCTGCCATTGGCGCCGCCGGAAACACGGATGTCCTCGTCGATATAGGCGAGATCGCGTTGGCCGGCGCCGACAAAGGCTTCGCGCGGCACGGAAAGCATGGCTTCGATCAGCGGCGCGCTGGTCACGTCGGTGGTGCGGATCTGGCCATCGACCATCTTCACGCGGCGTTCGGAAAAATCAGCGTTCATGTCCCAACCAATCCGCTTCCGCGCCAGTTCGCTACCCGCATGAAATCAGCGGGCCAATTCGACCGGAACCTGACGCTCCGGCGCGACGGCGCCGGAGCCCGGGCATTTGGAGGCCTCGCCCGGAATCGAACCGGGGTGCAAGGATTTGCAGTCCTCTGCGTAACCACTCCGCCACGAGGCCTTCCATGCTCCCGGCGTTCCGAGCGAACTCATTATGTTGGCGGTGAAAGGTCGTCAAGCACCGGAAAATCATTCCCGACGCTTTCCCATGCGTCATCGGAAACGATGGTTGCCGATCGCTTGCGGCCGGTCTCGACGGCGTGTTCCAAGCTTTCCGGGTCTCTCCCGTCAGCTTTCAGTCCGGCCGGCGCCGGCGCTGCCACCAGACGACGAAGCGCCGCCTGTGGCGACGCACCAGCGCGAATTCGTAGGACAGGACCAGCAGGCCGAGCGGGATCATCCAGAAGCCGAGAATCGGCAGAAAACCGAGAATACCGCCGACGGTGAGCAGCACGCCGATCGCGATCCGCGCCCCCCGCGAGCGGGGCATGGTGAATTCGCGGCCCAAGATCGTGATCTTCCGCGCCGGGGCGCTATCGTCGTCAGTTGCCGTCATTCAAAAACCAGATCCCATCTGCGTGGCTGAAGCCGTCGGTACCAAAGGCAACAACCGGCCGCTTTGTTCCGTGCGAGTGTGAACCCGTTCATATGTGGGCACGCCGAAACGATGCCACAAATGGCCGCACGAAAAACTGGAGAAAAAATGCGAATTGCTGCTTTGCAAAGCCGAAAGGTGTTTGCTATAGGCTGCGCCACTCACATCAGAGCCTCCGTTCCCCGGTAGCTCAGTGGTAGAGCAACCGGCTGTTAACCGGTTGGTCGCTGGTTCGAATCCGGCCCGGGGAGCCAACATTTCCAAGGTCTTCAGAGATTTTAGGAACGGCCAAAAAACGGCTGATCTACAGCATATCTACACAACTCGACTTCGCTAGGCGCCGATCTACACGGACCAGGAAGGAGAGAACCTACGATGGAACGCATTTTTGACGAGCTGATCGGCCTGCAGATGAAGCGGCCGGCACGCCGGTGGCGAGCCACGGCAACCGAGTTGGCGCTCCGAATAACCAGCAGCCTTGCGACTGATCTCGCGATTGGCGTCGGGATCGCGTTCGGTCTGGTACTCGCCGGAAAGCCCCTTAAAAATTCTCCGCGTGGACCGTATTTTTACCGAAGCAGCGCGTTACAATGTGGAAATGAGCAAAAAGGCTGAGACCATAGTCATAGCGGCCTTCACGGAAGAAGACGCCGCGCGTCTAACCGGCCTTTCAGTCCGCCAACTGCGGCACTGGGACCGGACGAACTTCTTTGCGCCAAGCCTGGGCAACGAGAATCGCAAGCTTGCCTACGCTCGACTGTATAGCTTCAAGGACCTTGTGGCGCTGCGTGTGCTCGACGAGCTTCGCAACGAGGCTCGGGTCTCGATGCAGCATCTTCGCGAGGTCAAGGACAAGCTCCTGGCGCTCGGAGAGCACTGGGCGTCGACAACCCTTTACGTGCTCAAGAAGAAGGTGGTTCTCGTCAACAACGAAACCAACCAGCACGAAGAGGTTGTTTCAGGCCAGGGAGTCTTACAAATCCCGTTGCAGGTGGTAGCTGGCGACATGCAGGAGCGTGTTAGGCTCTGGCGCCAACGCGATTCATCGGCCGCTGGCCGTATCGAGAAGCGTCATGGGTTCGGCAACACCTCGGTCGTTGCCGGAACGCGCATCCCGGTGGGAAACATCAAAGCCTTTGCGGAATCGGGCTACACGGTCGAGCAGATCATGCGTGAATATCCCACGCTGACCAAGTCGGACGTGGAAGCTGCGCTGGCATTCGACAGCGCTGCTTGAAGGCGCCGGCAGCTCATCTCATTTTCCTGCTGGACGCCAGCGCTCCCGAATCCGTTGCGCTGGCAGTCGAAAAGGCCGGGCACATAGCGATCCGGCATAGCGACGTGCTCGCCGAAGGTGCCTCGGACATTGTGGTATGTGAAACCGCGTTGGCCAACAGCGCGATCTTGATCGCCGTCGACAAGGATATGAAGCAGCTGACAAAACGCTTCAACCCTGACCAGGAGCGTTTCAAAAAGCTCAGCATGATCCAGATCGCCTGCAACGGTGTGATAGCATCAAAGCGGCTTGAGCAGGCCCTGAGCATGATCGAACATGAATGGGCGGTCAGCCAAAAGAAGGCCGCTTCCCGGCTCTGGTTCGAGATCGCCAATCACCGGATGACGACCTATCGGTGAGCCCGGCCGTGGAGCGACCGAGCACCCACCGAACAGGCACCAGCCTACACCACCGCCAAAAGCGGCAAACGGGCAAGCCTCTGATGGCCCAGGGAACATCTGCTCCCTGCAGTGGTAGAGCACTCCCTTACCAAGGGATTTATACTGGCGAGTCTTCAATGTCTTACGTTTCCTAGCGTTGCTCAACGATGCCTTGCAACGCCTTGGAAATCAACAACGTGGCGCGAAGTGCGAACCACTTGCGCGCCACGGAATTCTAGGCAGCCATCTCGAACAAGGCGCTCCGGGCGACATTGAGCGAGATGATGAGATAGGGAAGTGTGGGCGGTACGCTGTTCCCACACATTTGAACCTGTAGCTTACTGCTGAGCTTCCCCAGGGCTGTGTGGTCGATAATGTACTGACGTGGGAAGTCCATCGCCAGGAACAGCTCCGAAGGCTTTAGCATTCGCATGCGTATATCCACAATGCGATATAGCTCCCCGTGGACTGTCACCAAGCCGAACCGGTCGCGTGTCGTCACTGTATGCAACGGTTCATCAAGGCGAGGGTCTTGGTCAGTGCCCTGGTACTTTATCAGGAAGGCATGCACTTTCTCGCTGTTGTCGTTCGCAGCCTGTTCAACCTTGACCAGCTTGCCGGTTACCAAGGCGTGATGGTCAATGCACGTAACTGTTCCGGTTGGTGAGTCAGCCGGCTGACCGACTACTCCGCCGTAGTACTTAGCGAGCCAGGCTGTGACGATTGCGGACTTACCACCTCCGCCCGCTGTTACGGTGCCCAAGGGTGCATCTGCAGCGTTTCCACTGCTCTTGGTGAAGCTGCGCTTTTGTCTGCAACGCGCGGAAGGGCAATCGTCATGAATAAGCTCCGTAAGCCGCAAACCGACTTTACCCAGCTTCCGAATGCTCTGACGGTTCGTCCGTCGCCGGAGAATCCGGCGCTAATAATACTGACCTAAGCAAGACTGATATAACCAATATTCCCCCAAAGCCCCCAAGGGGGCGTGGCCGGGGTTCGATGAATTCTGGGACAAGTACCGGAACAAGGTCGGCAAGGTGAAAGCCGAAGCCGCCTGGAACCGTCTCAAGCCAGATCTCGCCCGAGTTCTGGCGGCGTTGGCCAGGTGGAACGCCTCGGATGGTTGGACGAAGGACGGCGGCCGGTACATCCCGCACCCGACGACCTGGCTGAACCGGGAGGGCTGGAACGACGTGGTGCCTGGCGAGACGCCCTCGATGTCGGCGGCCGATATGGCGGCTGCTCAGAAGCGCACTGACGAGGCCAAGGCGGCGCATGAAGCACAGATGGCGGCGCTCGCCCGGAAGCGGAGCGACGAGCTGTTGGGGGTGGGCAAATGACCGAATACGAAGCCCGGTGCCTCGCCGCCTACGAGTGGGAGTGCGCGATGTTGCTGGCGAAGCTGCTGCGTGAAGCGCGGAAGCCTGTGCCGGAACCGATAAACAATAGGAGAAACGAATGTGGAAAATGAAACGATAGCGATACTGAGTGTTGGCGCCCTGATAGGGGTCGGCATCAAGCCGACCTGGCGCATCCTCGTACGGATGTGCACTTCGCCTGAGCGGCGTCGTGAAAGACGGCGCGAACTAGAGATGCGATTGAAATTCCTGGAGGCCGACGTTGCCAAACTGCTCAAGAAGGCCAAGCTCTCCAGCGAACGCGACAGTTCGTACTTAGACATGCTGGCGAATCTTCGCAGATTCAACCTTCTCAGGCTCTAGCTCGCCTGCCGGTACGCCTGAAAGGTCTGAACAGCCTCAAGCAGCTCCGCCTCGGTTCTCCGGCCACCCTCGAACAGATTGACCAGCAGCAAGGCGGTGGCTTCGGCGTCTGGTGAGCCCGGCTGACAACCCCGCTCGGCGCAAAGCACATCAAACGCGCGCTTCAGCACGTCCAGGTCTTCGGGATTGAAACAAGCGCGTTGATTGAGGTGCTTCTGCATCTCTCTGCCTCCTTGGGGGATGGGCGAGAGAATGATGGTCGCTCCCAGCAGCGACGCCCATACAGTGGCCGCTGACCGAGACACCATGCGCCTTCGAAACCGGTCTGTCTGTAAACTTTGATGTAGCAGGGCGGATTCTGAGAAAGCGGATTGACTCTGCGGGCACTAAGAAGGAAAATATTCCTACCCTGCACCACGCCGGAGACAATCCCATGCCCGCCCGCCACAAAGGCATCCACACGGATGCCTACCTGGACCGTTTTTGGCCGTACCACGCCGTCATCCCTTGGGAGAACTGCTGCGAGCGTGCCTACGACAAGGCTCACAAGCGCGGCGACGAACTCGGCATGGCCTGCCGCCGCCAATACATCCGCCGCGACAACCGGGAATACCAAGCCTTCCGGTTTGAGAAGCCGGAGCAAGCCGAGGCGATGGCGGCCGAGTTCGGCGGTGAGACCTATTACGCGCCCGACCGTGGGAAGGGCTCTGGATGGGAGAAATGGCGTAAGAAGGCAAAATCGCCTCCGAAGGCCTAAACGCTCTCTGTGCCCCGCTCCGAGTCGAAGCGTCTAGTCGCTTCGTCACAGAAGCCCACTGAGCGCGTTTGTCGTACTCTGCGGTGTCCATGTCCCTAAATCGCCTAATTAGCGCTGTAGGGACATTCCTCGCTAAAGCGTGTACACGGCTAATTTTCCGGTAGTTGTCGCTGAATTCGTCGCAAGTTCAATCGCTTGTACGTCGTTTTGGTCGTTCACGCTGCGCTAACTCGTTTAGCGGTAATTTGTCCCTAAGCGTGTCTCTCGCTTGCAATTAGGAACGTTTCGACATACGTATTCGTTTGTAAATAAGGCGGTCTCCGCAAGCGTTAGGACTCTTCGCTCGTCGGCATGTGGGCGATGATAAAGTCTCAAAGCGGTGATAGTTCCGACACTGTCGGATGTGGGTTCGCTCTCATCAGACCGCCCTATTTCTCCCAATCGCGTCTGGTTATTTCGTCCAAACTGCGGTGATGCCGCGCGCGTGGCGCTTGGGAATTGCGGTCGTGCAGCTCCAGAAACCTTCGGGATCCCACTCCACCACAAGGTGAAGCCAATCGTTCTTGCACTGCGCGAGCAGGAGCAAGCGACCGTTCTCCTGCGTGGCAACCATGACGAAGTTGGCCGCGATGTACGCAACAAACTCCACGGCCGAGTTGAAGCCAAGGCCTTCGAGCTGACGCCCGCGCGGTATGTTGGCTTCGATATGCAACAGCCCGAACCCCTTGCCGTTCGGCGCCTGGAAACCCTCCAGCAAGCGAACAGGCCCGCTCTTGCACGCGGCAAGCGCTGCCATCTCCTCGGTGATATAGCCGAGGTCGCGCACGTCTCTCAGCGAGACGACGTGCCGATGCGGCGGGATGGGAGACTCAGCATTCATCAATTAAACGCGCTCTCGGTGTCCTTGTAGACGAGCTGGAAGCTCGACTTCAGGATGTTCAGCCAGAGTTCGCGTTCCGCCGACGGCCAGACAGTGCCGGACTTCGGCAGGCGGGCGATCAACCCCTTGATGATGGGGTCAATCTCGGGCGGCAGAGTCTCCGCCTCGGCCACCACCTTTACCTGTTTTTCCTCAACCCCTGCAAGGTCCGCGCCTTTGAAGTTGGCAACGGCGGGAATGACGAGCCGGTTGCGGCCATTGGCGAAGAAGCCCGCCTCCTCGGCGGAGCGCTCCAGCGCCTGGCGAGCGCGGGCGGCCTGCTTCGAGGCGACGCCCCACGTCTTGATGTCGCTTTCGAATGCTGCGGTGGGCGGGAGGATACCGCCCTTATAGTTCTCATAGACCAGCCGGTAGAGCGGCACGGTCAGAAACGCCTCGACTTTGGCCTTGGCGGCGCGGCTCGGGTCCACCGCGGCCCGGCCAAGGCTGGACAGGGTGTAAGTCCCGGTCGCGGGCGATTCGATAAAGCCGAACATCTTGGCGGTCGCCAAGCGCACCCTGAACCCGCTGCTGCGCGAGCTAAGCTTCATCCATGCGGCGAGCTGGTCTTCGCCGCATTCACCGAGGCCCACGTTGTCGTGCAAGGCCTTGGCCACATCCAAGGCGTCGGTCAGATTCATATAGGGGAAGCCGATGGTCGAGCGTTCCCGCTCACCGGCCCCGCCGTTCTCGTCGGCTGCTGCCGCTGCCGCTGCGGCTTCTGCTTCGGCTTCATCGCTCATGGGAAAACTCCACCAGAACCACGAAAAGGATCGAGCGACTCGCGCCGCCTCGGGAGCCTATATAGGGACACGCCGCAAAAAGTGCAAATTTCTTTTCACCGCTAACCACGAAAATGCATTACGCGTCCGGCCCAAACCGTTGGCGGGCGTCCCGACGCGCCCCCGGCCGGAGGCAATCGGCTCCTTGCGAGAAGGATTTTGTGGCGATGGTCAGTTCCCAAAAAACAGCGCCATCTGCGTGGATATGGCCTGTTTTACCCACATATTTGGGAAATCGGGGAAACTAATTGTACGCTCATGTGGACCATCCCTGTTGAGAGAGAGCCTCTGATTTGAGAGTGGGTACGTGTACGTATGCACCTCTGTATAGTGCGTTTAAACGCTCTCCCAATGCATATGCGCATAATCAGAGGATAGCGGGTACAGAATGTCCCTGTCTCAGAGGGGTGCATTTTGGGAGGTATGTCCTCCTGGGTGAGCCACGTAGTTGGGAGAGTGCGACTCTGAGCGCATGCAAAACTTCCCAATCCGATTTGCAACGTGTTGCAAGCAAGAGTGGTCAGCGGATTTTTGGCGCGATGTCATCCATCTGACATTTCAGGAGTTGGCAGAACCGCATCAACATCTGTGGGCTCGGCACCTTGCTTCCGTCCTCCAGGCCCTCGATGGAGTAACGCTTGCCAGCGCCGGGATAGATGATGTCCTGGAGCCGTTCGACGGTCAGCCCAGCCCGTATTCGAGCGGCCCGAAACCGCTCGGCGTCGAAGCGCCTGCCGTAAGTGGCGAGGCGCCGTGCCATCAGGGCGCTAGGCGTCTTCATGGCTCACCACCTTCATGTCGCCGGACAGGCGTTCGTTGATGCTGTCGGCCTTGGCATTACCCTCTTCGCGCGCGGCGGAGCCGTCGTAGTTATCGTTGTCGGCCGCATCGAGGTCGTGGGTGACGGCGGCAAAGTGCATTTTGCAGGCACGGCGCAGGCACGCCACCTTGGCCTTCTCGGTGTACCACTTGTTCCAAAAGCTACTGTCCTTAGCGCAGCCCCTTACCTTGTCGACTTCGGCCCGGTTCATGGTGATGACGTGGCTGACGCGGGCAGTCCCGGCGTCATAGGAGATTTGGGCATACACACCAATAATGTCGGTGTCAGACCGGTTGCCAAAGCAGTCCTTCCGCTCGTGCACCACCGTTTCAAGGAAGCCATCGCGCTTCACGGTCACGGGCTCGCCCTTGTAGACGCATTCGACCTGGGCGGCGAAGCCAGGCAAGCTCTCCTGGAGCCGGGCGAGATAGCCACGGTAGCCGATTTGGAGCGTCGCTACCCCGCCATAATTGATTATATGGACGTGCTGCCGGTGGTCGATTGAAAGCCGGAGCGCGGCGGCGCTGCGCATACAGGCCACTATGCTTTCCGGGTTGCACTTGGTTAGGTCGTTTTTGCCCCCGATAGAGCGGCGCACCTGGTCGAGCACGCTGATGGCGTATTCTCTGCCGCGCCCGGCGCCAAGGATGCTGTTCAAGCTCTTGATGGTTCCCCCGGCAATCACCTTCTGGCGGGTGATGTCGTAGGGGCTGAGCTGGTTGTCGTTCTGTGCGTTCACATGGGTTTCTCCTGTTGGTTTAATGAGCGAGATTGCGCTGTCCGATGGCGTGGGCCATCAAGCTTGCTGAAACGTGCCTGCGGAAGGACTTCTCCCCGACGCCTTTGACGTTCGTCGCCTCGTCCCACCACTTCTGCCGCGATGGCCAATAGTGGAAGCGGCGCGCGTAGCGGTGGTGGAGGCCGCGGTTGAAGACTTCGCAGAATACGCCTGGCACCGTGCTCATTTGGTCGGGCTGGCATTGTTTGCAGGCCCTCGGATAGCCGTAGGCCTTTTCCCGGTAGTCGCCGCCGCAATGCTCGCAAACGTGGCCGTGCAGCATCAGGTCAGCGAGGATGATTAGAGCGTCCATTAGCGCGTCGGCATGAAGCCGTAGTCGATGGACGGGGCGTGCATCTGGATGTCGGGATATGACCGGCAGTGCACGCGGTCGGGATAGGCTGGCCAAGGCACGTCGGCGCCGTAGCGCTCCAACATCGTGGCGTAGGTCTTGAGCGCCAGCCGGTAGGCTTTGCGGCCGATTTCTATGGTCTCGTCGCAAATGGTGGTGGCGTACACCTTGTGGGGGTAATCGCGCTGCTGGAAGACGAATACGAAGTCCTGGTGGTCGCCCAGGCCGAGGGCCTTCATACCGTCCAGGTAGAAGGCTGCCTGGATGTAGTAGCCGTATTTCACAATCTGCCGGTCAATCTCGCGCTCGCTGATGTCGGCAATGGTCTTATAGTCACGGTCATGCCGTGCTTCCGGCGGAAGTAGTCGTGGCGGCACCGGCACAGCACGCCGGTCTCCTTGTCCTCCCACACCATCGTCACCTCGGCCTCGCCGTCGGTGAAAAGCTGGGACACGTTCGGCATGGCCCGGATGGCGTCAATCGCCGCCATCATCTCGTTGTATTCGCCGCCGCCGACGAAGCCTGGCGCGCTGGATTGCTTTACGCCGTCCTTCACCGTGAAGCGCTTGGTGAACTCGTGCGGCTCCAGCAATAGGCAGTGGAAGGCGGAGCCCTTGCGGAGAGAGCTGGTGGATTTGGACGCGATGAACTCGTGGTTGGGATTGAGCGCGGATAGCGCCCAATAATCCAGCGGGCAGCTGAGTAGGCGCTTGATGCCGGTCGTGCTGACTGCCTTGTCTCGTTGATACACCTCGTTTGGAACGTCTCGGTGCAGGCCTATAGTTAGGGGTTTTGCGGGGATAATCACCTAGTATTACTTTCGTTATCTAGGTGTATTCTGCGAGTGCAAATAGTATACGTCAATAAACTTATAAAAATATATTTACAACTAAAATATGCGTCAGCCTATTTTCACAACAATGAAAGTAAAGACCATGACCTATAACCCCGTTCATCAGGTCGTTCGAACCATCGTCAGCGATTTCAAACATTTCGTCGGCCATTGCGTCCAAGCCAATATCGCGCGCCTGCGCGTACTGTGCGGCGAAACCTTCAACATCAACCAAAACCCATTGGCGAATCGTGGAAGGGTTTAAGCGGCGGTTTGAAGGCTTTGCCCTCTTCACAATTGCAGATGGTGCGTAACGACTTGCCCTCCATAAGCTCGCCCAAGACGAAGGCTGCCTTCTCAGGCGTATAAACCGTCTGGCCTCCCCTGGGCTTAATGGTGGTGGTTGCGGGCTCTTTATCGCTGGACACATTTAAAGAATAAGCCGAGTTGGCCAGTTGACACAATACCCTTTAAGACTCACGGTTATTTCGGGAATAACCCCACAACCAAATGAAAGAGCGAGAAATGTTCTTCGTAATTGCCGCCTTGGCTGTTTTTGCTGGCGTGGCTTCCATGCGCTTCAAACAAGGCCAGGCCAACCCCAATGCAGGAAACTTCTTCGAATCCAAGACTACCGCAGTGCAATAACGCACATGCACAATGAAAAGAGGCCCCGACAGGGCCTTTTGTTATGCCTGTTGTTGTAAAAGCGTCGAGCAGTTCCCAGATATCGCCGCGCCGGGATATTCAGACACAAGGCGCAGACGAATGAACAAATGGCCTATGACTTACATGCTGGCGGAGCGGGTCGCTCTTCGGAGGCCGATGCCGCCCGGCAGCTTCACGATTGACGAGACGAACGACTATTTCGGCATCCGGCTGCTCGACCCCAAGACCAAGCAGCGGTTCATCGCCAAGGGCGTCGTGCCCCAGGGGCTTATCGGTCTGTGGTTCAACGGCCACAGCGAGAAGGGCTATGAGTGCGTTATCCTGAAGCGCTACCTGCCCGAGTTCGATTTCCAGGGCGAGCACTACTACCACGGCTACACGTTCCGCACTGACAACCCGCTCCAGTACATCTGGAATTGGTTGTCCGGCCACGCCTACCGCTATGGCCTCTGGGACCGGTGGACGCAGGGCCAGTTCAATAAGCGCGGCCTGACCCGGCAGGACCGGATTCAGGTGCTGCGGCTCTTCGTCAACGAGACGGCGAAGAATGATGGGTTCCACGTCAGCATGTTCGGCTTGATGGAGCTTTTGTATACGCGCCGTTGGTTCCGCCATCCCGAGGGGGATACAACCAACAATTATTACGAGCTGGTGCTCAAGTCGCTTGCGGATTCCGGCGACTTGGAGGTTGCCGACCACGGCTTGAGGTACACGTTGAAGCCGCAGGGCCTGACCACCGTGGCCTCCTACGAACTGGAGGAACGCCGCCACCACGACAACATCAAGCAGCAGAGCCGCCTTGGCCTTCTGACGCTGGCGACCTATTACGCGCCGGGTGGCGCGGCGCCTGCGCAGCCTTCGGTTTCCGCTTCCAGGTAAGGCGGGTATACGGGCGCCAGGTCAGGAAACAGAAGCTAGGGAAGCGGAATGCCAAAACGCATCGGTTATCACTACTCCGACAAACTGTGGGAGATTGGTGAGGTTATCCCCGGATACGACAATATGCCCGGACTTCACCCAAGCCTGCACGCCGCAGAGGAGATAATTAGGTCCGCGCACCCGAACGGAACTGCAATACGGTCGAACGCCGTCTATGTGTGGGATACCGAGGAGCGTGCCAGAAAGCAGTGGGCAGCGGCGGGCGTGGTCAAGAAGGCGAAGAAATACCTTTACAAGGTTGAGTACGAGGTCGAGGAACGCCTTCATAAAGGCGATCTGAGCCACTACAGCGAAGCGCTCCACCAGCGTGGCGGAGTCGAGCAAGCTAAAGCGTCTGCGGCGCGCTATTGGAGCGGCGAACCACACCCGACTGAATCACCACGTTTTGAGGTGCTGGTGCCAACAGCTACCGTTTTAGAGCGCGAGGATTTTAAGCCCGCGCCTCTAAAGCCGATAGATGAAGATAGCGACTACCCATTTCTGAATACGCTACCTGAAAACGAAGACTAGGGCTCCGCCCTCCGCACCCGCAAGCTGCCTTCCGCCCGGCGATGCCGGTTCCCCGCGAAGGAGCTTGTGGCTTGTCACCCGCTGTTCGCCACGAGGCAGGGATGCGGGGCACCCTTAGTACCATTTGTTGTCGTCTCTGAACTTCTCCACAATGCGCGCATCTATTACTTTTTGCCGGGTGGCGTCATCGCACTCGTTGAACCAGCAATCGGGCTTCCCGAACAACTCGACATATTTGGCCTTCAGGATAGGGTCGAGCATCATGTAGATATTAGGTTGATCATCAGGCGCGTAAGAAATCTCCAGTTTACAGACACGATTCTTGTAGAGCATGTCCGAAGGCATCGCCTCTGTGAGCATCGTAGCGCCAGGCCTATGGCACTCTTGTGTCTTTATGTTTACGTGGCCTGGCTCAAAACCAGCTGACGCCGGCACGGCGTAGGACGTCTCGTTTTGACCATGCAGATCGGCGGGCAGGTACCCGTACGAGGTCTGTCCCAGCTCAGAGATAAACTGGTCGGCTACGGCTTTCCATGTCGGTCCCTGATTGTATTTGTCACTGTAGATGCCAGTGTATGAAGCAGTTAGGAGATACGTACCGTAGAAAGTTGCCGACAACTCGCCGGTATTTGTATCCCGAACATCGCCAAGGTTGTTTGGAGCCTGACCCTTGGCTTGGAGACTGACGAATTGGTCGGTTGTCGCATAGAGCGCGTTTACCTTTCCGCCGTTCATACCGTATACGCTAAGTTTTACAGGCGTCAGGGTCGCTGCATCGCCTTGCTTCTCAAGAGCGGCTTTTGCTGCCTTAGAATCGGCGCCGTTGAGCAGGCCGCTTATTGCTACCTTTGCTCCTTTTTTGGACAGCCCTGGAAGTTGTTCACCTGAGAGGTCTACCTTCTTGACCTCTCCTCCCGACGGGCCGCAACCCGCGAGTACATTCATCGAAACCAACAATGCGGCTAGTGTCTTTGCCGTATTCATTCTAATCCCCCAAGTTCGGCCCGCTATTTGGCAAGGTCTATGGTGCGGAGCGGGGGCGGTCAAGACGGTGGAGAAATCTGCTCAACACCCATGGAACCGTCGAGAGCACCATCGCTCCCGAGTGCACCTGGACTCTTCATGTCTGCGGGTCCAGCCCAGATGCTGGGCGGCGCGGAGGTAGGCGTGGTCGGTGATGAACAAGGGTCGGCTTTCTGTTGCCGACCCTTATGCGTTGGGCACCTAACCTGCCTGACAGCCTTCCTGACAGGAACGTCGCTGCTTTCATGGCGTTATTTCCAGGAGATAGGAATCGGAGCATGACATGACCCGGCAAGTGAACAGAGACCGAGACGAGCAGGCGAGACGGGCGGCAGATGAAATCATGCACGCCGAAAGGACGGAGCGAGCTGAAAAGACGGCTAGGTTGAGGGAAGCCCGCTTGGCGCGTGATGCGTCGGCTAAGCCGGAAGCGACCAAACCGGCTCCAAGCCGTCGCCGCAAGTAGGAAATTCTAAAGCCTACATCATTTGTTCGTATACAAATCAGTTCTCTTCCCCTACGTTGCCGCATGCCGTAGGGGAAGAGTATGGCGCCGCACGAACATCACTCCGTGGAAATAATCAGGGACGCCAAATGGGCGGTGCGTGTCACCGCCTATGGCAATACCCTGACCTTCCCGTTCGCGGCTGAGGAATATGCACGGTCATATGCGGACGGGCAGGCATTCCGACTTGGCGTGCAGGTGATTGAGCTTAAGAAGACCGCTTAGCGGTTTCAGGGCGTTTTACCACAACCCGCTTGGCCTCCAGGCCGAGGACAGCGAGCAGCTTGCGGGTTGCCTGAGAATGCCCGTTCAGGGCGCTACTGACGGCGCTCTGTTTGATGCCAAGCGCCTTCGCCGCCTGCGTCTGGCTACTCGGGCGGCTGCTCGTAGAACTCGCCGCGAGCGTGGCCTTGTGCCGAGAGGGATATCCGCACGCCCGCCTCCGGTGCTGCGGCGGGCTCGACGATTACGATACGCGGCTGTCCGACATAGTCGACCTCATAGAGGCCTGGGCCGGCGTAGCGCCGGCCGCGTGGCGCCTTCCGATATCACAGGCCTCCGTTTGCTGACGAGGCGACTGATGACGGTGTGGCGTAATGCCGATCTATAAGAACGAAAGTTGGGGATAGCCACTCCCGCCAGTTGATCTCCTTTAGGGACCGCGCGTGTACTGTGAAGGCCAAAACGCGGAGGGATAAATGGCAAAGAAATCTAATGAAACTACGAGCAAGAAAGTCGCATCTAAGGCCGGCAAATTGCTGACCTCAAAGAGCACGTCGAAAGCAGTTAAATCGGTCGCCGCATCTGCACTCACCCAACGAGTAAAAAAGAAATAGGGCCGAGTCGTTTGTGAGAAAGATCGCCCGCTCCAAGCGGGCAGCCTTTCGGTTCGAAGAGGTAAGCGTTGACTGTCGTCGTGTTGCTCGTCGCTTTGCTGCTCGCCGTAGCTTGGGTTGGGCTGAAGTTCTCCGGGTTCATTTCTGCTCTTTTCAGCGACGCTGCTCGTGGTCCTGGTCTTCAACCTATTTCTCACGATGATCGGTCGCAACAATGGACACTGCTTTGGCAGCAGGTTTGCTAGGCGTCTGACATGTGGCTTTGGAAAGATGGAAACTGGATCGTCGCCTTGGGGATGGTGGTCTTCGCTAAGATCTCCGGGCTGATGTGGTTCACCTATCACTGGGATTTCGGCGACCTCTGCGCCGCCAACGAAATGGGAGCCGAGTGTGTGCGCGAATGGATAGGTGCGTTCAGCGGATGGTTTGCAGTGATCGCGGCGGCCGCCAGCCTTCCCTACCTGATCGGTCAATGGCAAGAGGCTCGGCGACAAACAAGGTTTACGATCGGAGACGAAGACCCCACGCTCGACGTGATCGAACATCTCAAGGAAGAAAACCGATTGGTGGTCCGCATCGTCAATTGGAACCGACGGGCCGTTTTCGTGACAGGAATTTCCGCAACCACGAAGACCAGACCAGAGCATATGGACGCCAACATCGGAATTTGGCAGGTCGAGACCATAGACGGCGTAGTTGAAGGGGCAGAACTGCTCCCCATTCAAATCAACGGATGGGAAGATCGTGCCTCCCGGCCTCGATTTGCACGCATCGATCTGTTGTTGCTCCGAAAGGTCGCCGGAAGCGAACCGGGTTGGGATGCGGAAGAGAAAGTCCCGTTCCCTCGCGATGCAAAGATCTCGGCAAAAATTCGCATGCTGGGCAATGTGCACCGGCTCTTCGAGCTTGAGGCTGACGCGTTCCCGCAAGACTAAGGACGGCATGCCCCTCGACGCCCGTCTCTCGCCGCAATCGCCGCCGCTTCGCATTCGCCCGTATGTCTTCGCGCCGGCGTTCCTCAGGCTCTGTCAGCACCCGGTAGGACGATATGAGCCCAGCAAAAATCAGGAGTTGCGCGCTTCTATGCTGGGTACGTCGGGGCAACGGGGGCTGCTCAAGTCATCGGCGACAACCTCAATCGGCAAGGTGTGGCCCTCAAGGTGATGGGTCGCAAAGCATGAGCGGAAACGTTCGCATACAAACAACTTCTGTATGTTTGTTGTGCTAGCGCTGGGAAAATCGAAAAAATTGCGTCCAGAACTTGGAAAAAGCCCTGCTCGCTAATATATCCTGATAGTTTCCGAGAATCGTCGGGAAATTGGGCGGCCCGGTCGGTGTGCAACCACCGCCGGGCCTGAAACACCACCGAAGCGGTGGAGAAGTGATCACTTGGCGCACAAATGGGATTCCTCCCCTCCCTTGTCAAGCACTTTCTGCACCGCACAACGACATCGTGAAAGGATCATGTCGTGAGCGAAGATGTTCAGAACCGGGGCAAGCGGACGCTTGTCCAAAAGCTAAAGCAAGGTGCGGCCGCGGCCGTAAGCATCGTAAAGGGCGTCGTTCCATTCGACGTCTTCGCAAAGTTCAAGTCGGGCGGGCGCGAGATCGATTTTCCCATCGATTTCGAAGCAGACACTGTCTGGGCCACTTATGACCAGATGGCCACGTTGTTCGGCACCCAAACGCCGGCCATCATAAAGCATGTGACCAACATCTACGCCGATGGCGAGGTGGCGAAGGAAGGAACTACTTCCAAAATGGAAGTGGTTCGCCGGGAAGGCGACCGTGATGTGCGCCGGACCCTCGAGCATTTCAATCTCGATGTCATTTTGGCGGTGGGCTACCGCGTCAGCGGTCAGAGAGCCACGGAATTCCGAAAATGGGCCGCCAAGATACTGAAGGGCTACATTGAGGACGGATATGCTCTAAACGGCAAGCGCCTCAATAGCGATCCGGCGGCGCTACTCCGGTTGGCACAGGAAGTCCGCGCCATCCGTACCTCTGAGAAGAACCTATACACCCAGGTTCGCGAAACCTTCGCCGAGTGCTCGATCGACTACGACAAAGATGATCCCGCCGCGCGAACCTTCTTTGCAACCAGCCAAGACACGTTTCATTTCGCGGCTTCGGAGCAGACCGCGGTGCAAATCATCATGTCGCGAGCTGATGCCTCAAAACCCAACATGGGACTGACCGCGCTCGGCAACCGCCTACCAACGGCGGCGGACATCACTGTTGCCAAGAACTACTGCTCGCCGGACGAGCTCCGGAAGATGGAGCTGATCGGCGAAGCCTGGCTGCTGTACGCCGAGGGCATGGCGATGCAGGGCAAGCAGGTTTCGATGCAACGGCTGCTCACCAAACTGAAGGATCTCGTTGCTCAGTATGAGTTCCCGGTTTTCAACGGGTATTCCTCGGGTCCGAAACGTGAGGACGCGAACCGTCACGCCAAGGCACAGTACGAGCTTTTTAAGCGAGGCGGCAAATCGCTTCCTCGTTCCGCTGCATAAATGTGAGAACCCGGCATCTGATAAGGTGCCGGGCTTCCTCCACCGAAGCGGCCAAGGATTGCAACCGACATGCATGGACCTTCTGCAGGCAAGGGAAAGTGGGCAAGCGCGGGCGTTCCTCATCGGGGGTGGCGCTGCGTAAACGTTGAAGATTTGGGCGAGCCGCAAATGACTTGCGAGATGTGCGAATCCGCCGAGATTAGGTATGTCCACTATATGCAGAACGACCGGTATCCTGGCACCTTGGCGTGCGGGGCAATCTGTGCTGGTCACATGGAATCGGATCTGCTGCGGGCAGAAGCCAGAGATAAGAAGATGCGAAGTGGCGCTTCACGGCGAAAGCGCTTCCCGAGTAGAGCCGGCTGGAGGATGAACGAAAAGGGCAACCATCTCCTGAAAGCCAACGGATACCGCATCACTGTATTCAGGAGGGGCTTGTTGTGGGGTGCAGTTGTCTCACGACCAACTCTCGATCACGGCTTTTTCACCAGAGAGAAATTTGCGACTGTTGAGGCCGCGAAGATGGCCGCATTCGATACGATGAACTTTATTGAGGAAAACGTGCCCAAACCCAACCCCTATCGTTTGCTCGAATAGCATCACAACAAGGCTTGGGAGGGTCCATCGGGACCTGGATCGATGCCTGCTCCGGTCATCGACGCGCTCGAAGCGCTGCGCCGATCGAGGCGGCTGACGACGCTCAAGGAAGCGATTGAGGGGTTGACGACCGAGCTGCTAACGGGCTCGTCGGTCTTTCAATTCCTTTTCGTGATCATGCGCCGGCATCTTAATTGAACTAGGACGTAGACCCATTACATATCCCTTCGTCGACGACACGCTCGACATGCCATTTCGTAATAAGTTTAGATGCCCATGCCACGCCCAATGCCAATACCGTGGCTGAACGCGAGTTCCGCGCCCAGGCGCCGGCCGGACTCCAGTTCGACGCCAAGCGCCTTTTTATAGTTGGCAAGCAGGGATTCAAGCTGTGGATCGCGTTCGAGGCTCTTGGCCATGTCGGACATGGCCGAGCGCGTTGACTTGTAGCCGGACATGTCGCCGGCCTGATATTGCTCCTGGCTTGTCCGGTGGAGCTTCTGCCAGCGCTGTACAAAACGGTCGGCGCGGCCGATCGGATCAGCTTCTAGTCCGGTGCGGATTTCGGTTTCAAGCCGGAGAGCGCGCACGATGCGGTTGACGCGACCGGTCCCCGCTTCATGAACCAGCTCGGGATTCTTGACGTAGGCCGCTTCTGCATCGCGCCAACCATGAGGCCGCACCTTCTCGAAAGCGTTGCGCGCATCTCTCAATTCGCGCATCTGCTCAGGAAACCCCTGCCCGTCCGCATTTCCACTGCTGATAATAGCGTCGAGAGCACGCGCGTGGCGCACAAGCGCCTTCGTGCGAGCGCTGCGCAGCGCCGCTTCCGGGTCCAGCGGCGCATCTGTTTCGCGCTGCGCTCCCATGGACGAGGCTTCTCTTCCAGACACAGCGCCCGCATCGCCGTTTTGCGCTCGACCATCGTCCCTTCCCGGCTGATGCCCACGATCCTGACCGGGCTCGGCGTCGGCGGGCAAGCGCAACCCGTCGAGCAGCCCGTCGATCCTGTCACGAAGCTTCTCCGGAACCAACCGGCGCACGATCTCGACCACACGCTGTCGAAACGTGATCCCGCGCCGCTCGGCATAGTGTTGCGCCGGATCGATCTGATCGTAATCCGACGCCATGTCCTTGGTGCGGTCGCGTGACAGCGTCCGGACGAGCCGGTCTCGTGCGGCAAAGTCATCGCCGCCGTAATACAGGTCCATGCCGTCACGATGCCGCGACAGGGCGACGTAGCTGCTGTGCGCATCCATGCCTGGCGTCGCCAGCACATGGGTGCGGTCGACCGTCATGCCCTGGGCCTTGTGGATGGTCGCGGCATAGCCGTGGTCGATGTGGACATAGTCTTTCAGGTCAAAGCGCACAGACCTGCCGTCGTCGATGCGTACGGTCATGCTCTGCGCGCTGACCTCTTCGATCACGCCGAGCGTGCCGTTCTTGACGCCGAGCGAGCGCTCGTTGCGCAGGAACATGATGCGGTCGCCGCTTGCGAAGTTTCTCGCACCGCGTTCCACATGGACCTGAACATCGTCGCCGAGATCGCCGGCAGCGACCATGCGCTCGCGCGCTGTCTTGTTCAGCGCGCGCACTTCGTCGTTTGTGTGGGTGAGAATGATCCGGCTTGCCTTTGGCTCAGCCTGCCTGTCGCGATCCCAGCGCTCGACGAGTTCAACTCGCGCCTCGTCGCGCGACGCAGCCTGATGCACCATGCCTTGCGCCTCGTACGCGCCGATCGCGGCACCGATCCTGCCGGTTGCCAGATCGCGCGTCGCGTCGCGTTGCCAGTCCTCGCGCTGCCGGCGCACCTCGCCGATCTCGACGCCGCCGTGGCGTTCGTGGATGGAACGGAATGCGGCACCTGCCTCGATCGCCTGCAACTGCTGCGGATCGCCAATAAGAACGACCTTTGCGCCAACGCCCGCCGCATGGGAGAGCACGCGCTCCAACTGGCGCGTGCCGACCATGCCGGCTTCGTCGATCACCAGGGCATCGCGCGCGGTGAGCAGGTCACGGCCCTGTCCCCAGCCGTGTTCCATGCTGGCGATAGTGCGCGATGAGATGCCTGATCCGCTTTCGAGATTCTCGGCCGCAATGCCGGAAAGTGCGGCGCCTCGAACCTCGTAGCCTGCTGCTGCCCAAGCCTGGCGCGCAACGCCGAGCATGGCGCTCTTCCCGGTACCGGCAAACCCGACAATGACGCCAAGGCCGCGTCCATCTGTGATGTGATCCAATGCATCGGTCTGCTCGCCTGACAAAACAAGCCCGCGCTGCCTGCCATGCGCCAATGCTGCCTCGCGGTGAGTGTCAGTCACCGCATGACGCTCCTGCCCGGCTATGCGTTCCGCCGCGCGATGCAGGCGCTGTTCGGTCTCGATCATCTGCCGCGTGGAGAAGCGATCTTCGCCGCGTCCATCCTTGCCGAGTTCGACGAGATCGGGCGCGTTACTAATGGCTCCCATGACATCGTTGAACTGGTCAATTCCATCGCTGTGCCGATGCGCAAATTTTGCGATGTCGCGGCGCGTGAACGTCGATTGCTGATGCGTGATTGCGTCTAGCGCCACGGATGGATCTGCAATGATGCGCACGCCATTGTTGCGCGCGATCTCGCGATGCTGTTCGGTCCGATCTGCTTCAACGCCGGCAGGGTTGAGGTCACTACACTCAATGCGCTGAGCCGTCGCGCCAATCTGGGTCTGCGGCTCCAACGCAATGCCCTGCGCCTCGAGGCTGCGATGATCGATGCGTGCGTCGATATCGAGTTCGGCAAGGCGTTCGTTGGCAAGCTCGGCCCATCGCTCGCGCCAGCGCTCGACCATCTGGGTAACATTCCAATCGCGCACCTTTGCGCCAAAACCATTCTCACCGACTGAGCGCATGGTGAGCATGACATGGGCATGCGGCTTGGGGCTGCCATCCTCTGCCCTGTCCCAGTGCACATTGAGATCGGCGACCATGCCCCGGCTGACAAACTCGACTTGTACAAAGTCGCGCGCCAGTTCGATGCCTTGCGCATGGCTGAGTTCGCGCGGCAAGGCAAACTCCACCTCGCGAGCAAGCTGCGCATCCTTGCGCACCTCGAAAGCCTCGACATCGTTCCAGAGCCGTTCGCGGTCGCTCCACGCACTCGGCGCATTGTCCGGCAGCATCACCTCGGAATGGACGACACCGCCCTTGGCGGAGAAGTCATGAGTGCTTTCGATCCGTTCGTCGCGCAACCGCGACGCCGCACGGTAGGCCGCGGACGCCACAGCACTCGAGCCTGCCTTGCGGCCAATGACCTTGACGTGAAGATGATAGATCGCCATCGCGACAGGATCAGTTGCACGCCAAAGCGCACGTCGGCACGACGTATAAGCGCGCCCTCCCTCGAAAAATTCTCGGGATGGACCAGCCCGTCCCGGGCTGTCTCGGCAACCCTGAAGCCTCCCGGCAGACGCTCCCCTATCATCCTCCGATCGACAACTGATGGAGACAGCACATGCGCAAACCACGTGACTTCGATGCCGAACTGAAGGCGCTGGAAGACAAAGCGCGAGAGCTCAAAACGCGAAAGGTGCAGCAGCTCGGTGAACTGGTGATCGCCACCGGCGCCGATGAGCTCACCGCCGATGAACTGGCCGGCGCGTTGGTCGCGATCGCTGAAACGAAAGATACCGCAAAGCGTGAAGCATGGGCCAGGCGTGGGGGGACGTTTTTCGAGAGCCGGTCGCGGCGAGCTGATCTGGCATCTCAGCGCAAGCTACGCAGCGCTCCAGCGCAACCGGGCAGTGCGCAATCGCCGGCAAGCGGCAATGGCTCGCAATGACATGCGCACCTGGCAGGTCGAGCGACGCCAGCGCACCCGACATCTGATCGAACTCGGTGGCCTCGTCGTCAAGGCAGGCATCGTCGAGCTGATCAATGATGATCGCGCCATTATCTACGGCGCTCTGCTCTGGATGGCCGACAAGCTGCAGAGCGATGAAGGCGAGCATGCGCGAGACCTATGGGCCGCGAAGGGAAAGCAGGCTTTCGATGCGGAACGGCATGAAGAGCACAAGGATTTGCGGCGAGACCGAGTTAGCGGGAGCAACAACAAAAATCGTCAGGGGGACCACCCGATTCGCAGCAAGTGAGGCGTTGCCGAGGGATCGGGGGACGGCGATTTGCTGGTGCTGGGGTGTGAGGCGGAGCCCTGTCCGCCCTGTCTTAGGCAAGACATCGTCAGCCGAAGGGCGACGGCGTGCAGCGGCTTCGGGCGCGTGCGCCTAGAGCCCGGTCCTGCTCAGCGGGATGACCCCACAAATCGTCAAGTAGTCTACGGATGGCTCAAAGTTTCTTCGTTGGCCTCTTGCGGCGAGACCTACGCTCTTCGACGATCAACTGAGCGGGCTTGGCCAAACGGGAAACAGCGGGCGCCTTAAGCGCTTTGAGTCTTTTGAGTTTTGCGTCAGGCTTTCCGTTGAGTTGGCATTCATATTCCTCGATAACCGTTGTTGCTAGTTCGACAAATCCGCGTAGCTTGTGTGTGCGATCCTTCAGCAGCTTCCGCTGCTCTTCGTCGGGATCGCTTGTGTCCGCGAGATCGCCGTCCGCAATAATGATCCGCAAGATCGGCAGTTCAATCTGCTCAAGGCCGGCCTTCTGGGCAAGCGCGACCCATTCCTTTGATTTGTCGATCGCGTTGTCTGCGGCGTTCGCCAGGCATTGCCTAATGAGGATGCGCGCGGAATAGTCGAGACGCTCCGCCAATTGCAGCCATTGTTGCGACACTTTGCTTTCCTTGGGTGCATCCCGGGGCGGCAATGGCGGTTGAAAATAGCGATACGGCCCGGCGTCAGTATGGAGCGACGCCAACGCTCTTAATATTGGTTCGAGTTCCTGAAACGGACGGCTGCCAGTTGGCAGCTCGTGCCTGTGTTGCCAAAACGCGAGGATCGCATCGCGGCATGCTATGACACGCTGCGGGTAGTCTTCCGCTGTCTTTTGCTCGGCATTCTTAATTTGCTCGGCAAGATAGTGGACCATCCAGCGCGAGAGCGTGTCATTGGTGTCGGCGAGCTTCAGTTCGGCGATGAGCTTTTTGCCAAGGGCCAGGATCGCGTCAGCATGTTTCGACACTTCCGTCGGCCCTGAGAAGGAAGAGTTGGACCGTGGGCGAGGTTTGCGTGCTGTCATCGTAGTCTCGGCTTTCATATCGAGAGTAGCTGCGCCGTCGCTCGATTTCCACTTCAACGATCATATCCATGTTGAGCTTGCGCAATAGCTCCCGGATGAATGACCGCGAAGCCTGAATCCGGCTTCCGCGCCTATCGCCAGCGTCCTCGTCATCCTGCTCATCAAACACGCCCCAGGTCTCACTAACGATGGCGGCGGGCTCTTTGTCATCTAACAGCCAGTTCCGGCCTTCGCGGTCGGCGGTCAATTTCATCGCAGAGATAACATCTCCCGATGGGCGCGGTGCCGGGTAGCGAATATCCCCCGCCCAGGGGTCTTTGCCGTCAATGCCCCGGTCTCGCGTGCGATCAACGATCCAGCCCTTCAACTGAAATGCCCCAAAGTCGATCTGGCAGTCATCTTCAGCATTCGGAATCAGGTAGTCATCGGGGTCATCAGCACTTTGCAGCGCGCGAAGCAGTGCTAATGCCCTCTCGGATGAAACAAGGGCGCTTCGGATCGTGCATTCTTCGCGTTGTCTGCCTGACGAAGCATTCCAGTGACCCCAAAGCGTTACCATTCCTGGCAATGGGAAAAACACGCGATCTATGTCTGTGCGGACAACGGATGACGGCCAATCGGCGTCTTTGATGTCATTTTTCCAAGAGAGGGTATCGAGGGGGATGGGGTCTCGGCGGTCGGCGAGCCAATAACCGTCCTTGCGGGATAAGTCGTGGTATGACCGGAACCATTCTGAAAAATCGTCTTCGGTCGAGTCGGGGCTACGATAGGTTGGCATCGTGTCCAGAAGCTGACCGGCCACAACCAGAATAGCATGGGAAGTCATATAAGAGCGGAGATCGTCGACGCTCGGAGATGATCCGTGCGAATGCCGTGTGTCGCTATAGTCGAACATTTTACGCCGGCTTCGCGCGTCCTCTTCCCAATGCAAGCGGCCGGGATAATGCCAATCGGAGGTTATGACCGCCTCCGCCCGCTGCTGAACGTCATTGCCCAAGAGGCCGAAGCACTTCGCCAGCGGCGGGAACCAGTAGGACTCCATGTCGTAATCAAAATAGAAACGGTCGTCGCCGCCCGTCTTTTGCGACGAACGCGCGCTTCCACGCTCATGGGAGTGTTCTTCAATCGCCGGGAACTGCGATACGTTCACGGCCAAGATTTGTGCGCGTAACCCCGGATCCAGCAATCCGGCATCGATCAGTGCGAGCGCCGCCCGCTTCGCCATTTCACGAATGACGACATGCGCCTCTGACGGGGCCACATGTTTGAGGATGAAATCGGCGTGGTTGGCAACAACATCAGGGCAATCCCTGGCAGCGCGCGCGAAAGCAATCAGCAGCCACTGGCGCGCATGCAGGTTATAGAAAAACAAGCCGGCATCGGCAAAGACGCCACCTGAATTGCCGTCGACAAACGCCACCAGGGCAGAAACGATCCTGCGATGCTGAAGCACGCAGAGACCGTGAACCACATGTGCGGCCTCCCAGCGCCTTGACGTGCGGGGCGAAGCGAGTGAGCCAAAGACATATCCTGCAACGGCGCCATCGATGTCACCTACCGGCGCAAGAGCCGCAGTCCATGGCCCATCGCCGTCGGTCTCTTTAAGGACCGCATCGAAAAGTTTCAGGCCAAAGCCAAGCGCGTCCAATGCCTCAGTGCGGCTTAGCTTGCCAGCAAGCAGCCCCACAAGCGTAAACAACCGGCCAACATCGATGATCTCCGTGACTTCACCGATGCCTGCCAGAACGACGTCAAGCACATCGCCTTCAGGAACACCGGCCAGTTGGCAGGCGGTCTTGAACGGCAACACTTCGTAATACCAGCCACGGGTTACATCCATGCAGTACCGGCGGCAGAAAGTGCGCAAGGTCGTTGCAATCGCTGCCTGCGCAGAAAGCCTCGTTTTCCATGCAACGGGGATGTTCTCGAGGAAGCTTCGCAGATGGTAAAGTTCAAATTCAGGCACTTCGGCCAATGCGGCTACAAACTCGGCTTCCTTCCCGGCGGGAATGCGCGCGATGGCCTGCTGGAAAAATTGATCCTGATAAAATGGCGGCTCGGAATTGCGGAACCGCTGCTGAGCTTGCGCTAGTTCATTAGCTACAGCAGGGTCGACGCCTCGGAAAATAGCGCGCCAATCCTTTTTGGCATCTTCCTTCCAGCGCTTCGACGGACGACCTTTTCCAGTCCCCTCTTCGTCGTCGCCCTTCTTTTCGTTGCGCTCTTGATGGTCTAGGCGCTGTTGGATGTCAGGCGCCACAATTCCGTGTTTGGCGAAGAGGTCTTTTAGCTTGCGCCACGACGAGACCGTGTGTCCCTGCATAATTATGTAGTGGTAGCCCAAGTCCGCAACACGCTGCTTCTCGGCCTTCGTCCCACAGGCATCAAGCGCGGAAGCGAGTACATCCGCCTCATCCCATTCCGCTCGGAACCCAATCAGGGGGAGGGCCTTGCGGGCGTCTAGCACTTTTCGTTCAATAAGGAACTCTACCGCTATCCGCAAAACCCTGCCGGCCCGGCCAAAGGCGCGGTCGCGCCACCGGCTCAATATCGCGAAGGATGATACAGGACAAAGAGCTGCGATGGCTTCAACTGTCCGATGCCAGTCGAAATGCTTGTCTCGCGCAACATAATCATAGGTCACTTCGGCGCAGCGAGCGAGGGTGTATGCCATTTCAGCAGAAGGCTGGGTCGGATTGGCGGCGGCCTCGGCTAAATCCAACAGCGCTGCCCAGCGGTCCGTATTTTCGTCGCCAACCTTGCTCGCTACTTCAACAGCTTGATTGAAATAAGCCTTGGCTTCCGACCTGCTCGCGGCGAGCACCGACCTTGCCAAGCTCACATACATTTCGGCTTTTGTATCAGCGCCGTCGCGTTCATCCTTTGTCAGGTTAAACGCTTGGCTTGCATAGTGAAGCGCCTGACCGGCCAGCCCCCCAACCCGTGCCATCGAGCGGGCAAGCCGCGCGAGCGTCGGCGTGTAAAGTGGTCGCTTTAACGCTGCAACCCAGTCCGTGAAATTCTGGATAGCGGTGCTGTTCGTGGCCTTGGCGCTCACGAGGATCGCCAACCACAATTCTGCAACCTGGTCCGCGGTGCGCCATTCTTCGCGGTAATTAATCCGTGCGGCTGAAGCGGACTCTTTGAGTGTCCGCGCAATCGCGCTCGCCAACCCTGCCTTACCTGTGTTCCTTACCAGGCGTTCCGCCCAAAGAGTGTGCCAGGGCAATAAGGCTCCGACGTCTTCTTTGAACTCCTGGGCTTCTTGCGAGTAGGAATGGTTGTTCTCCTTATCAATCTCCGCACGAAGCTCGGCATGCGCAAGATCAAGTAAGTCCAGTGTCTTCCCGAGCAGTGCTGCACGTAAGGCATAAGCTCGAAGCAGTGGCGACCGTGCGTCGTTGAAACGGGTCCCCAATCCGCGCGGAGGCTCCTTGGGCAGGTAGCGCGACAAAAGCTTTGCGAGCGCGGCCTTTGTGCCGATCGATAGCTGATGGCAGGCTTCGACCAACGCCGTGACGGCCATCAAAGGGCGTTCATGGCCGTTCCAATTCTCACCCGTGCTAACCATGAATGACGGTTTGCACAGTTGCTTGAGGCACCTTGCCAGCGCCTCCTTCGGCGGCGTCCGGCAAACCTCACGCAACTCCACGACGATAGCGAGCACGAGATAGACGTTATCACCTGCCGCAAGTGCAAGCTCGTCAAGGTCCTCGTAACGGCTGTGATCGACGAAGCGATGCGCAAGGTAGCGCCCAACGCTGAAAGGAACGAAGGGCGGTGTCCATCCCTCAAGGCTATTTACGCAAGCGCGCGCACCATGGATGTTAAAGTGTGCGATAGCCATTTCACCGATGTCATTGTCGGCCATCGTCTCGCGCGCGCGGTCCTTGTCGGGAAGCCGTGACCAGTTGCGCACCCATTCCACCGCCATTCGCAATCGGCTCCGCGCATCGCCTTGCAATTCGGCGTGGCCAGACATGAGCGCGGCTTCATAGGCATTGTGTGAGCCGACCCACCGCGAGCCAAAGATTTTACGCGAAACAAGTTCCTGAATGCGGTCCCCCTCCATAAGGGCCGAAACCAAATCCGTGTTTCCCTGCAGCACCGCCCGCTGGCGCTCATCACCTGCCGTCTCGCCGCCGGTCTTCAATGCGAGTTTAGCTGCGTCCAGATAGCGCTTGGCCCGGAGGCTCGCCTTCAGGGCAAATTGCAGGCGCTGAAGCTCGACGTCACGCCGGTCGAGCGGGTTGAGTTCCGGTAGCCCCTCCGATGACAATGCGAGCGCTACCAACTCGTCAAACTGCCCCGCCTCCAGCATAAGTTGCGGCAGCGCCGCTGCGACATAGGCGCTGCCGGACGATAGCGGCTTGATGCTGGCGATGAATGCGGTGAGATCGGCCGCTGTCGGTTTGAACCGTTCCCGGAACCAGCTTTCGGAAGGCTCGTCAAAAAACTGGATGGTTTCGCCCGTGACGATAAGCGGGCGCCGAAGGTCATATGCAAAACTCTTGATGGCCGACGCCGAAACCCCTGACATCGAAGACAGGACCGAAATCGGCACAAGCGGCCGCAATGCAGCAAGGGCTACACAGATGCGGTCGATCTGGGCTTTCTCTACGGAGCCGCCCTCATCGCGCAACTTGGCAATCGCGGCGGACAGCAGATTGCCAATTGCTTTTTCGACGGTGGTCGGGTTTGGGCCAAGCTCTCGGAGGATTTCTGGGAGCGTCCCGCCGGCTGAAAGGGCGAGCGCCTGGACACGCGGATTCTTGGAACTTAGGCGGTGAAATTCATCGATATCCTGTTCACTAGCGTAGGGGAATACCTGACGCAGATGGGCGGCGGTCTCGTCCCGGCTGAAGGATTCTAGTTCAAGGGATAGCGTGTTCGGCGGCGGGTCCAATTTCTCCTGGCGGTGAGACCTACAAAGGGCGACGATCCGGACCCCATCCGGTATCTGCTCCCTTAGCAAATCGCGGATGAAAGCACGCGCCTCGCCAATCTCTTCCGCCGCCATCTGTGCGTTGTCGGCGGCATCGATGATGATGCAAAGCACTGCATCGGGATTTTCCGCGCGAAGAAAGCCGGCGGCCTGCTCAAGGCGAAAGAGAAACTTCTTGAGGTAATCAACGGCCCCTGCCCGTGAAGTCGGGATCAAGAGGTGACACAGCGTCTTTCCGGCGAGTTCGTTGGCGATTTGAACGAGAGCGTCTTTGTGACGGTGGCGATAGCCGGTGGCGCTGCGGTATTGGCCGTTTCCGAAGCAATCGTAGAGGATGCTCGCAGAACCTAGTGGAAGCCCGAGATGAATGCGGCTGGCAAAGATCGACTTGCCAATACCTCCTTCGGCATGCACCACGACGGGCCGGTTTGCAGCACCGACAATCGCGTTGACGAGATCGCGCTCCTGTTCGCGCGGAACGGCGTTGCTTAACTGCTCGATGCGGCACGGCGCGGGATAAAGCCGTCCTTCGTCGGCCTTTAACGCCCGAAGCACATCCATGCGTTCAATGCTGGGATTGGATGCGGCCTGAGAGAGAGCCTTGCAGTTCACGAGCTCCTTAAGTTGGACTGGCGCATCGACATCCGCATCCGGCAAGTACTGGCTGACATCTTGGAAAAGAATATTCCTTTGATCCCATAACGCATCGTGCCTGCCCTCCAGCTTCAGCAATTTGCAAAAATCCGCGAGTTTAGTTCCCTTAAGACCAGTATATGTTTCTAGCTTCTTCAAGTCGGCCGGCTTGACAACAAGTCCTTTCGCCGCATTCTCGACTGCTGTAATCACCGCCGGGCTGATTGGCCGGTTCGATACGAAAACAAACTCGAGGGTGGGATAGCTACCATTCTTCGAAGAGCCAGCGAGAGTGGCTTTGTACCGTTTGGCAAAGCCGGCGATCGTGTTTTCAAGCCCGCTTGCTGGCCAGGGCTTGTTCGGCGCCTCGGTCGAATGTTTGAGCTGGATGTACCGGACAAGGGTTGCTTTCGCAAAATCACGGTCCCCAAAGTACTCGGCGAGATCGATCACTTCCTCTCCCGCTCTGATCGGTCCCTTTGCGGTCTTATCTGATGGGGATGCGCCCTCGACAGTTACCGATTTGAGGTCGGATTCAGGCGGCAGAAGATTGAGGCAGCGGCGAGCGGCCCACAGGTAGTGAAATTGGTCGCCGTCACGGCTCGGTCTGACCAAATTGGTCGTCGCGGCTTTCTTTTTCTCAGGCTTGCGCAAGGGACTATCAACTCGCCATGATGGGACTATTGGAATTTTGTGCGATTCCGATTCGCAATCATAGTCCGGACCAATACTTCCTGACGAAAACTTTCAACTAACCGCTTCAATTGGCTATAAATTACTCCTTCCAAGCGTGTTGGCCGGCTTGGGACGGCGGTAGCCTTTAGTGGGAACCCATATTGGAAACACTTGGTCGTAAGTTTCTTCTCCCGAAATTCGTTGCCTTGGATTCGTCCCATCTCGGCGCTATCGCCGGGGACAAGGCGAGCAAGGACAGCGCGCGCGTAAGGCGGGCCGAAGCCTTCGATCAGGCTTTCATGGAAACCGGTAGTGTTTTGCTGCTCTCCTGGCATCATTTTCAGGAGCTGTTTTCGCACCGAAGCGAGGAAGTGGCCGCGCAACGCGTCGCGTACCTTCAGTCGCTGCCCTTGGTCGCCTCTATCGCCTCGTTCCAGAAGGAAGACATTGTCGGCTCGGTCGGCAGCCTGCAATGCTTCGAAATTGCTGCCGCATTCCAATACCCTGCTGCGAGCGCTGCAGTGGTGCGCGAAGAAGCGGGGAAAAACATGTTTCGCCTCACCAGCGGCGCTGAGCTTGTCCGGCCGTTTCTCGAAAGCTGGACGGTTCTTCGCAATGGTTTTGTTCACAGCGAACAACGCACCCGCGAGGTCGTTGCAATTTCCAAATCCGACTTCGCCGGCAATGCCGATGCCAAGATCATGGACCTTCTGAAGGATCGGATTCGCGCGCCCGATGACATGTTGCAGCAGTTTCAGCGCCTCCATGGCCGCCTTGCAGAAGATATCCGGCAGCGCGGCGATAAACGCATTCCCGACGCGGACGATACATCGCGCGCCTTCATTGAAGACGTCATACGCATCGGCGCGGAAATCGTCCGCCCCGACAACCCGGGGCTTCGGATTCTGCAAGCTTGGGGATTTGATCTGTCAGATATCGGCCCTGACACAACCCTCGCCGACCTTGGCGATATGGCAGTTTTCCGCAGGAAGCTGGAAGTGCTGAACGTGCGGCTGAATCTACCCTGGCCGGAGCTCATTGCGCGGGTCAAGGAGGACCGATTGCCCTCGGACATCATCTACAATGCCATTCGACGCTTTCACCCAGACACGCACGAATGGGACGGCAGTGAACTGACAGACCGTTATCTAGCCTGCCTCGCCGCTTATTGCGATGTGATCTACGTCGACAAACGAACCTATGAAGCCTTCAGGCTTGCCCGGCAGAAATCGGAAACATTTGCCGCCCTCGCTCGACATGTGGAAAAGGCCGGAAGCTATGACGCGATACCCGGCCAGCTCGCGGCGCGATTTGCGCAAGCGGCGAGCACCTAACTTTCAAGCCCGTCATCAATACGGCACGTCGAGCACGGCGCCCGGCTCCCGGTCAGCCAATCCCCAAAACCGCGTTAGAGCGCGCACGTAACGCGTGAGGCCGCTGTCGGAGAGCTGAATGCCTTCGCTGAGAATGGCATGCTCTTCCGACTTTGCAGCGACGGTGCTGTCCGCATAATGCCAAAGGTGAGGAGCACGGTCACGCAACTTGGTCAGAGAGCCTCCGTCGCCATGCCGCGCGGCGTTTCCTAACAGATGCAATTCCTCGATTGTCGCCTTCACCTGCCCTGTTTCGAGATCGAGGCCATAACGCAAACCCACTCCTCGGACAAGTTTATTGATTTCCACAGTGGCAATACCTGGACGCCGATCGTCCGGGACATGCACCCTTGCCCAAATCCGCAGTTGGCGCTCAAAGAGGCCGTCAAGTGTGAGCGCGAAGCAGCGTCGCGCTTCGAAAGCGAGCATATTCGACGTGTGCGTTTGGGCGTGTTCAAGAAACTCCGCCATGGATGCCGCAGACCCGCTGGTCTTTACGCCGCTATGGATTGGCAGATTGTCCAGTGCAGGCAGCACGACGCTCGTGTAGAAACGATGGATGTCGGCCTGAAAAATTCGAGGCAATAAATCTTGGGGCATAGGTAACCGCTTGAATCGAAAATCGCTGTTGCATCGACCGTAGCGAAGATCCAGGCAGACGGCCACACGAGAGCCACGGCGCCAACCGACTTAGCCAACGGCCGCCATGGCATTAGCAAGCAGTTGGAACACCATCCGCCCTCACCAGCTTCCTCGATGGTGGCCGTATCTGCCTGACCATCAGCCGCAAAGCCTCTTTGCCGGCTCCGACCCATGCGGCGGCGAACGCGCCGCCGCATGTTTACGCTCATCGCAACCACAGACGATGCATGTCTACGGCCCCCCGCGGATGGTTACCGAGAAGGGCGCCAAATCGAGCGAGCCTGCATCACCCAGCTAATGCAGGCCCGACCGGAGACCTAGTGCTTAGGACCAGAGCCCGAACGGGTTCTTCGCCCGAACGGGGAGCGACGACATGGAAGCTTGCCCCGACCCGATCGGCGGCACCGTGGCAGCATGGGTGCCAATGCCGAGATGTAAGGTCGTAAGTCTTCGCATCAATTCCTACTCGTCCACCCGAAGCGTGCCTTTATGCGGCCTCAATTCACACGCCGCACGCTTCTTTGCTCCGATCCGGCGGCCACTTCAAAATTGCTTGCAAAGCAGCCACCTAACTCCGGGGAATCAAATCACCAGCTAGGTATGCTGGTGGAAGGCCAAGACCCACTCCCCGGTTTCAGGGTCTTGAACCATCTCTCGCTTACACTGCTTCTTGTAGCGCGGGTCTGGGTTATTGTGTGGGAGCATATCGGAGCGTTCGACCTGATGGACATATTTGAGGTAGGTCTCAATCTTCGAACTTCCGCGTACCTCACCATAGCGTCCGCCCATGCGTTAAAATCCCGATTTCGATCCCAACATAAATGGGGACGAACTGCGTGAGGCACAAGGATTTGCGGACCGGCCTAACGCGGCGACTTCAGCACCCCCGACGCGAGGCAAGGTACGCCAAAATGCTTCATCTGCCGTTTGATGTCCGCCGTTTCAGCGGGGCTTGCGTGAGGCGTTATCATCACTTGATTGATGAACGTCTTCGCCTCGATGTCGATATAGACACCCTCTCTCAGAGCCTGCTTGTCCAGCCAAAGGAGTCTCACCTCGTCTTCGAACCTGAAGGCGCGCCGCTTTTGCAACAGCATGGTCGCGGCCATCCGGGTAACTTCTTTCTTCGATCCTTCCGCGACCGACTGAGCCAGACGAACAAGCGTTTTCTCGCCACGATACTGGACGCGGCCTAGAAAAGCGGAACCGGCGCTGTTCTCGATGAGGCTTTTTGCCGCGTTCACCATCGCGTCCGCCCGACAGCGGATTCGGACAATAGGAGTTTCCTTGTCGGGACCAAAGCCTGCCATCCGCCAACGCGGCTCGTCATGTGCACCTGTGGTCCAACACGAACCGTACGGTTGAAATCCCGACAAGGGACCGGGGCGATTGAAAAGTTGATCGCACCACCACCGCTCATAGGGGTCCTGCCAACATCGAACGGGCGAGAGCCGCAGTTTGTTAGTTTCGAAAATCAGCTTGGCATAACGCCATTCCAGCATGTGATAGAGGAATGGTTTTGTGAACGCGGGGTCCCTCATCACTTTCCGGCCGTCAGCGCCGCGCTCAACGAGTGACCAAGAGATGGGATGCTTCTGGTCGATGATCATGAGAGATTCCCAAGAGCCCGCTCGGCACTCTAGTCGGCTATGAACTCCCTGTCATTTGGTGTCACGGGTCTGAACTCAGGCCATTCAGGCCTGGCGGCGCGCGAGGCAGACGGTGCGGCCTTGCTTCATCCCGGCCGATCGCTTAGAATAAATTTATGATTGATCTAGCAACTCATGCGGTTGAGCTCATCACGGCGCTACTTGGATTGGCAACTGCAAGCCTCCCTGCGCTCTTGCTTTTTAAAAATACCTAAAAAATCGATATCTGTTTTTTTCGTACAACCGAAAACGCCCTCGCCAGATCATAAATCTTGAAGGACATTGGCACAAAGGACTGGAAAGACCTTTGCGAGACTTCTGGCGCAAGCCAGGATGAACGGCCGACAGTCAAATCTCAGACCCAGAGTTTACCCGGGCGGTAGCGGCGGGGCAACCGGTCCCTCAGCTTTGGGGCGAATGGGGCGCATCCCTTAGCTAAATTCCCAAGATTGTCTGGGGTTTCTCCAAACTCAAGCTATTGCGGGCGCCAAACCTTAGTGCGAGCTTTGCGACCCAGAGGTTGGATCGGGACTGGAGAGGCGCAATTGACCGTTGCAGTGCAAAAAGAGCCAGAATTTGATTGGGACGCTCCAATCTTCCGAGTATTTCCGCTTTGGTTCTTCGAACAAGCGCTGCAAATGCGCTCGCTGACATTCGTTCGTCCTTCGCGCTGGGATGATCCCTTCGAAGATGTCAGTTCAAATGTCGCGATGACTGACGAAAGAACCGGGCAGCATCGGCATTTTACTGAATTTCTGACGCCGGCTTATGCTCAATGCTGGTCGTTTGAGAGCAATTCGGACACGCTGATTCGTGCCTACTCGCAGGTATCGGTGGATCCAGTGGTAGGACGGAATAGGACACCTTACGCGGAAGGGGTTAGGGTCGCATCCTCTCCTCGAAAAATAATCAAGGCGTTGAAGGACCAGTCTTCGAAACACCCGCGGGCCAATTTCTACGTTGGAAAAGTCCGGTACTGCTCAAGCGACGAGATTTCCCAGTTCGTCACCAATGGACTAGGTGCGATCGGCGCAGCTCGCATGGCGCTGCCCGATCACAGGGCAGATACGCTGTTTCTGAAGGATAGCTACTACCGCCATGAGAGCGAACTGCGAGTCTTGGTGATTTCGCGTGATCGAAGCGCGGGGCCGGAGTTTTTCAATATCGAATTCGATCCAAATCTCATGATCGATGCTGTGGAATTTGATCCCCGATTGAGGCTATTCGAACGGAACGAGAGAGAGGCAAAAGCTCGCACCTTGGGATATGTCGGTCCGTTCACCGGTGTGGAGAAGTCGTTGCGGAACATCTTCAATGTAGTGCTCCCGAATGGCTGGGGTCCGGATGAAGCGAAGCCTGAGAACAAAGATCCGGAGCCCCCAAAGCCCAAAGACGACGATTCCAAGCCAGCATCATCAGCCTAGGAGACCGTCTAACCGATCTTTCTGATTTAGATCAGCCGCAAGCGCGTCGCTATCGACCAAGTACAGGCGCTGAAGCCGACGCGCATGGCAACAGCGCCCCGTTACCAACGGATCACGCTACAGCGACTGCTGAGAAAAATACCCAGACCCTACTCAGCATGAGTTCCGGGCATTTGGAACGTCTCAATCAGTTCATGATAGTCGGCTCGTCGGAGCCTCTTGCCTACCGAGCGTATCGAACGTGGCCTTGACCAAATTTCTATCTGGCCGCTCGCGGACCTACCGCCCAGGTTTCTTTGCGCGGATGTTTCCAGCGGGAAAATGGAAGCTGACGCTCGACCCGAAGATCTCGGGGCATTTCCGGTTGACTCAAGATAGCGAGGCAGAGCTTAGCTGCCTCGACATCGTGTCGGTTTCGACAAATAAGGCACTGCTTTGGCACACCGTCGAGATACGAGCTCGCGACAGAACAGAAACCCTTTCGGCACTCTCCGGTGACGCGGCTTCACAGCTGACCTCCGACCTTCATGCCTTCATCAACACTCACCTCTTTGGGCTGATCGCCACCGAGAAGGATCGCCTGCTCGATGTCGACGAAAGGCTTCGTGAGCTTACCGAAGGCAACAGACAGTATCTTGCACAGGCCGATCTGGGCAGGGCTGTTGCCGGCGTCCCCGGCGCCGCAGCGGCCGCCCTCTCTCACCCGCTTCTAAACCCGGACATGATGCCGGCAGGACTCAAGGCCTCCCTCCCGGCCTCGTTCGCCATGATAACGGACCCGGCCGTTCGCCATGCCTACAACGAGGCCTTCGTCAGCTCGGAATTGACGAGGTTCCAACCGTTCTTCGACGATCTCGACCGGCGCTCGTTTTCCCATCAGCAGCGCGAGGCTTGTATCCGCCTGGAGGACAACAACCTGCTGGTGGCCTCGGCAGGATCCGGCAAATCCGCGACGATGGTCGGCAAGGTCGCCTACGTCCTGGAGAAACAGCTCTATCGGCCCGACGAGATCCTGCTTCTAGCCTTCAACAGAAACGCAGCCGATGAACTCAGGACGAGGATCGCGGCCCAGTTGCAGGTCGCGGAGGACTCCTTGGAGTGTCGCGTCACGACATTTCATGCGCTCGGGCGCGGTATCATTGAGGAGGTCGAGGGTCGGCCACCGCAGCTCGCCAACTGGGTGGATCATCCCGCCGGCGAAACCAGGATCATCGAGGCAATAATCCAGAACCTTGTCGAGAGCGATCCGGAATTTGCCCGGATGTGGGCCGAGCTTCTCGTCGTGCATCCCAAGGCCGACATCCCGATAGAGGTATTTGACGGGGAGGCCGACTACCGGCGCTACGTATCGGACACCCTCAGAAAGGGTAGCGCCACGATCGGTTCCTTGTCCGCCGTGATCGTAAAGTCGTTGCAGGAGAAGAAGATCGCCAACTGGCTTTGGCTGCATTCCGTCACTTTCGAATACGAACGGCAAATTGCAGTAGAGGAAGACGGTGGCACGGTCCGCCATCTGCATCCAGATTTCTACTATCCGCAGACCGAAACTGTGCATGAGCATTTCGCGCTCGATGCGGACGGAACCTCGCCCTTTGCGGACTACGCCGAGCACGCCGAGAACAAGCGGCAGGCATATCGCCGCAATGAGATCGATTTCTTCGAGACCACTTCCGCTCAAGCCAGCGACGAGACGCTGCTAAGCACGCTCGAGTCCGAACTGACGCGTCGCTCAATACCTTTCGAGCGAAAGAGCTACGCCGAAATCACCAAGGCGCTCGATCCGGTCGTTATCAAGCACTATCACCAGCTGATATCCACCTGCTTGAAGCACATACGTGCCAGCCACCTCACCCTCGACATGCTGCTCGAACGAGCCAAGACCTTGCATGACAAGGGGCGTGCGAAGCTGTTCGCGCGCGTGGTCTGGATGATCACTCAAGGGTATTCCCGAAAGCTCGAGGAAACGAAACGCATCGACTTCGATTCAATGATCGCGGATGCGGTCCGGCTGGTCGAGACCGGCCGATATCGAAGTCCTTATTCCCTCATTTTAGTGGATGAGTTTCAGGACATTTCCGAGCCACGCGCCAACCTGATCAAGGCACTCAAACAGCAGAAAGCGTTCAGCAAGGTGTTCGCGGTCGGAGACGACTGGCAGTCGATCTATCGCTTTGCCGGATCGGACATCACGATCTTTACACGGTTCGAAGCGAACTTCGGGACCAGTTGGCAAGGGCGCCTGGAACAGACGTATCGCTGTAACCAGCTCATTGCCGAAACGGCCGCCAAGTTCATCCAGCGCAATCCCGAACAGATTAAGAAGTCCGTCCGCTCGACGCGCCCGGCCGTCTCGCGATCGATCCGTGTCATTCCCGTCGACGACAAACGCGATAAGCCGGCCTTCACGGAGGCTTGTCAGCGCCTGCTCGAACGGCTGGATGCCGCTCTGGGGGGCATTGCCAACCGGTGGCGCGACGAAAAGCGCGACAAGCTTAAGGTTCTGGTTTTGTGGCGCTACAACGTTCTCGATCCTTTTGAAGGACGGCCACCGTCCTTTGCAAATATCGAGGTGGCCGGGCTGTCGTTTCATCGGGCCAAGGGCCTTGAGGCCGACTACACGGTCCTGCTCGACGTCAGCGAGGGCAATTACGGCGTACCAAGCCGCATCGAAGACGATGAGTTGCTAAACCTGGTCATCCCCCGCCCCGAGACCTTCGCTTACGCCGAAGAACGACGCCTGTTCTACGTGGCGCTGACGCGCGCGAGCCGCGGGGTCTACATGCTCACCAATCGCCGTCAGCCATCCCGCTATATCCAAGAGCTTTGCGAGATCGCCGGCGATGAAGTCCGTTTCGAGACGGTTGACGGCGCCGAATTGAGCCAATGTCCAACCTGTCTCGTCGGCCAATTGGTAGAGCGGCGCAACAAAGACGGATCGAAGTTTCGTGGGTGCAATCAATTTCCGGATTGCAAACACACTGAACCGAAAAGCGTAGTCCGAAGACGGTAATCGCCTGCACTCATTGTGACGGCGAACTGGGACCCTCTGCGACCTCGCGCTCCTAACGAGCATTGAGCTGAGCTAAGGCCGGACGGCGAAAGGAGCGGCTGGTAGATTTATCTCGGCATCGCTCAAAATTGCGATATACGAAAAGTGGGCGATGAAGATTTAATCCCATAACCAGGAGCGAGTATTTGAGTGATCAAAACGAAGCTGTGACGGCTGATTTGGTCGGGCTGACGGCAGACATTGTCTCTGCCTATGTCAGCCAAAATCCCCTGCCCGTCGCCGGGCTGCCAGACCTCATCGCGTCGATCCATTCGTCGCTTACAGGCCTTAGTCAGCCGAATGTGCCCGAGCCGTCTCAACACGAACCCGCCGTCAATCCGAAAAGGTCGGTAACGCCGGACTACATCATCTGCCTGGAAGACGGGAAGAAATTCAAATCGCTGAAACGTCACCTTGCCGTTCACTACGCGCTCACGCCAAACGAATACCGCGAAAAGTGGGGATTGAAGCCAGACTACCCGATGGTTGCGCCGAACTATGCGGCCCAAAGATCTACGCTTGCGAAAGCGGCGGGGCTCGGACGCAAACCGCAACCTACCCCGACCCGAAAGGCGCCTGCCAAACGAAAGCCTCGGGCTTCGTAAAGGCTGAGCCGCGTCAAACCTCGGGCGCGCCGCGAGGGGCATTTGGCCTATCGAGATCGTGGTCGATGCCACCTCATTTCGAGCGATCTTCGGCGACGTTTACGCTCTTGCTGACCGTCGCCGATAGCAGAAGAGTGCTTCTTCGATGGTGGGTCTTGCGATGTAGCGGTCTTAGGACTCGTTCTCCCGGCGTCGTGCCAATCTCGCTGAGAGCCAACCTCCCTCTCCCGCCGATTTGTCGCCGCTGGTGTCCATTTTCGCGACGACGAAGCATAGGCACTTCCATCAGATTCGAGTGCGATCCATCCGATGTTATGAACGAGCGTGAGCAGCCGTTCACCTCGCCGCCAGGACAGAAATCACGCGGCATGCACGGCTCGGGCATTCGTACTAAGGAGGCTCCCATGGATAAAGGTAAGTATCTGACCCCTGACGAAGTCGCAGATCGATATCGCGGGGGAATTTCTCTTGGCACACTGAGAAACTGGCGCTCGATGCGCATTGGGGCCAAGCTTTGTCAAAATCGGCAAAGCTGTTCTCTACCCCATTGGCGAACTGGACGCTTGGGACGAACAGCATCGTGTTGCCTGTCGTGCGTCGAAGCGACCTATCGAGAGCCTAGATGAATGACCTATCAGAGGGCAGCCACCTACATGTCCCGAACAGCGAAACCAATCCTTCAGTATGTTCAATTTTTATTAATGATATCAATTTCTTATTTGAGCAGCCAGCTCACTCCACAACAATCCCGCTCCATACCCCCACGGGCATGCTGGATTACAACGTTCGATGGCTCCTGCATTCTTGGCTATGTTACAGCCATGCCCGCATTTACTATCTCTCTCAGCGCCGAGCAGCTTGTGCGTTTTTGCAGTGGCTGTGCAGCCTCTTTAGCGCGTGCGTTTGCCCCACGCTAAATTAGAACACGGTGATTGACGACACGGTTAAGTTCAGTATAGTGCGACCATTGTAGGGTCTGCATGAGAAGCTCTGACTTTTCAAGATAACATAAGATCTGCAACTTGGATCGATTGCCTCGACCTAAGCATTATCTCGTTGTGCCTAAGTGGTGTCGCGTGATTGTCGGGGTACAGTGCATGTCAAAGCAGGTAACGGTGCCATCCTTTAATCGTCGAAGGGTGCTATTGTCCATCGCGACTACTGGTTTGCTTTCGCCTTTATTGATTGGCGGCGCGGAACCTCATCAAGGCAACGACAGACATCCAATCGCGTGCCGCCCCCCTGTCCCGGGAGCTGACATCATCATCGGCAAGCGAACCGACGACATTTTGACTTTCGATCCTCATGAAAACTCGTCGTCCACTGCCGCCGAAATCATCGGAAATCTTTACGAGACACTCATCACTTGGGATGGCACCGCCTATGCTCCTGGTATTGCGAGTAAATGGGGGAACCCATCGAAGGACAACCTGAATTGGGAATTTTACCTGTCCCCTGGCCACGTGTTTTCAACGGGAAATCCAGTAAGCCCTAACGACATCATCTATAGTTTCAAGCGCCTCTTCATAATTGGAAAGGCTCCGGCATCGGCTCTTGCTCCACTCGGTTTGACTTCAGAAAACATTGAGAAAAGCGTAAAATTCGTTGCACCGAATAAACTGACCGTTTCGCTGCCAGCGGGCGCCGCCACCCAGCTTCTCTTTCCATTCCTGGCCTCTGCAGCAGGAAGCATTCTGGACATCAAGGAGGTCAAAACTCGCCTATTGGTCGACACATCCAGCCCGCCTATGAAAGAATTCGATTGGCTCGACGCGCGCTTCGATCGAGGCGCGGGCTGGCTCAAGTCTTCAAGCGCGGGATCCGGTCCGTTCCGGCTAAACAATGCAGTCCGCTCCGACGAGATCGTGCTGCAAACGAACTGCTATCACGCGAGCTATGCAAAGGCGCATCGCATCGTTGTTCGCGACATACCGGACGGTCGAGAGCAGATTCGCCTGCTTCAAAAGGGGAAGTTGGATGTCGGGTGGAATGCAGAAAAACCGGACCCTTCGGTCGCAAATTCAAGGAAAGTAGCCTCGAGGAAGCAGGCGCAATCTAACCAGAATCTCCGTGACATCCTGGTGCCAAGGGCAAATCTCCTAGTGCTCGGCATGAACATAGGTGATGCCTCTCTTAGCGATCCAGTAAGGGAGGCGATCAAGATTTCGATTGATCGAACAAAGTTGGTGAGTAAGCAAAACGCCTCGCGCTGGTCGCCCCAGCAGCATTTCTGCCCCTCACCGCTACTGTCCCTCCCCACGGGTCAATCAGATGATCTGGCCCTCGACCCAGCGCGCGCCAAGACGCTTCTGAACGGTACCGCTACGCTTTCGCTCGCCTATGCTGAAGGAGCGGCCCTGTCGAGCGTAGTCCGTTCCCTAGCAGAACAACTCGCCGCCGTCGGCATCGCGATTAATCTCCAACCCTCTGTATCTGGTCGCGCATTTTTCAGGGGATTGGCTGAGCGAAACCATCAATTGGCACTCTTTAGCTGGAGTTCCGACTATCTAGATCCTTATTCAAACGCCTATGCGTTCTGCGTGAATGATGATCACGCTCCCACTCCGGCTTGGTACTGTCAGTGGCAAAATCCAACGATAGCTGAACAAGCACTCGCAGCAGCAGTCGAACCAGACACTGCTACGCGGACTAATCTATATCTGAATCTCGACAACACTCTCCGAATTGAAGGTCCATATCTTTTCCTTCTGGAGGAGACTGCCCAAGTCACCACCAAGACCAACATCCCAATGCAGGTCGGCGTCATCGACAATTTCACCCGTTATCCGCTCTCGCTTCACCGGTGAGTTGCATCCAACCTGCTTGCCTACAGTCCCGAGGCTCGCATGAACAAGATCTCCAGACGGGAATTCCTGGCAGGTGCCGGCGCGTCAGTGCTCGCTCCGGCATGCGCGTATGGCAACAATATCGAACCCCAACTTATTCAGGATAATGACCTTATCCTCCTGAAGATGGGCGGCAGCACGCTCTTGTCGGTCAATGCGAAATGCGCAGCTCCCGGCGGCCTCCTTCAGTCGTCGGTATCATCCCGCCATGCTACGATCGCCGGAAAGCTTGGCACTGTGATCGAACTGACCATAGATCAAACTGGAGATAAATGGTCGGTTTACTCGGCTTGGAATTTCTCATCGATCGGGGTACGCGTTTCAAGCAAGCCTGTGGCCCTGCGTCCGCAAATCCCGGTTGAACTAGTCACAGACATCCGTGGCCAGTCGCTAAAGCGATTGCTTGATTTGGTTGCCGGCAACAATTTGAAGGCTCCGGGCCGTTGCACATTGCGACTGAACGAGACCTCTGCCTGGCTTGACGCCGGCCGAGGCTGCTTCTCAGTCCTCAACGGGCATCTTGCCGGACGTCAGCTTGTGCTTTCAACTCGTGGGGGAACAACGGCAGAATTCGCAGATGAACTGCGGTCGAAGGCGTTCGTCATCGGCAAGAAGGCGCGCGTCAGCGCCTGGCTGAGTCCGGCTGCCCCACTGAAAGCCGGGTTTGACGTTAAAAAGCGTCTTTCGCTGGCTGGGCAGTTCAATCTGACGCTCAGAAACGGGAAAGATCAGATTGCTGATGTTCCCTGTAACCGGGCTCTGATAGGTTCGCAAAACGCGCACCGCTCTTGGCTGTTCAACACTGTCGACAAGCCATGGCGGCTCACTACACCGTTCACGGTCTTTGAAGTCGAAGCTCAAAAAACCGACTCTGCCGACAACGAGATCTCGCATCCGCTTGGACTTTCAATTGGTTCGGGCGGTATCCTCTCGGCCATCGACTGTGGCTTAACCGTCCTAGCTACAACTTTGGCCGTGGCAGACGCTGATCGGACCCGATTTGACCTGGCGAGTCCCTTACAGTTGGCGCTCATTGGAGCACCGGTACCTAAGTCAGTGAAAGGAAACCTAGCCAAAGTCCCGCTGAAACCCACGTTTGCCCTATCGGAACCAGCAACGCCGTTCAATCTTAACCTTGATCATGCGGCCTTGCGTGTTTGGCGCGGGCAAGACCTTTTCTGCCTCACGTTTCGTTTCCGGAACATGGGGCTATCGATTGGGAAGACGACGGCACTTGTTCCAATGCCGATCGCCGACACAGCTCCCAACGCCCCCGGCGAAGCACTTCTGATTGCTGAATTCCCGCCCCAGCATATCATGGAGCGGACGTTCCTTAGGCAGACTACACTGCTCCCCGATGTCGAGGTTGACATTGCGCCAGCAAGGCTTCGGCTGCTGCAGCGCCTAGAAGAGTCCGCGCGGAAGAACGGATCCAAACCCTCGAGTATTGCTGCGCCTGACTATTCCTGCGCATCTGAAAAAGAGAAGATGCTCCTCGATGAGGCAGACACGACTGACGCCAGTGTCATTCGGTACAATATCCGCAACGAAAAGTACTGCCGCGAGCAGAGGGATAATCCGGGCGGACCCTATGTATTCGCTGAGTTTGCAAAGGCATGGGATGATGCCCAACTAAGCAAACAATTTGGGCCATGGATTGGCCCCGCCGGTCTCTTCTCAATCGCGGCGCGCCGCGCCGCGCGTCAGCTGTCTGAGGCACGCCGGACAGAAGCTTTAGGCATCTTGAAGAGGAAATTGGACGATGGGTCCTTCGACAGCACGGATTTTCCAATGGCTGTCAACTCACTCGCACTTCCCGCTTTTCCACTTGGCCGAGGCGAAGCAAGGGCCTGGTTGGAGAGTTTGGATCGCGGCGAACGCCAATCGCCCCCTGAAGACGAGCATCTCGACGACTTTAAGAAGCTGATCAACGAGGCCGGCCGACGGTCGGACGATTTTGCCGAAGTCAAGAAGAGAGCGTTTCCCCCAGGAAATGCAAGTAATCCACCGCTTGAATCGCAGTTTGTATTGCTCCCTCAATGGCCATTCACCCAACAAGATAAGGACTTTATCTTCGCAGGTCGGACCGCTCCTGTGGTCAACATCCCACAGATGAAGATAGCAGTTCGGAACCTCGTCGAAGCCGAGTTGGTCGCCACCTTGGACACGGCCCACAACGATGAGGAAGCCGAGAAAGCGAAAGAGGCCTTCCGCCGGCCTGTTCAGGCGTGGATATCCGATCCGTCACGGGTTGCCTTTGCCGTCGGCGATGACCCCATTCAGCTGAATGTCGACAGTCTAACGAATTGGGCTTCGTACGAGCTTAGGGTCGTTCAACGTGCCAAGCGCCAATATAAGGAGACTAAGGACAAGAAATATGCGCCGGTCCCCGAAAGCAATCCGGAAATCATATTGAAGGAACAAGGAATATCCTGGGGACAGCCTGCTTCCGGCCAGCAGCGCATGAACGAAATTGTCAAAACGCTGATCCCTCCGCAAGAACATGATACGGCTCTGGAGGTTCCAACGGGGCTCACACTGTCTCCGGCACAGGATGCCCGCTGGATCACGCCGAGAAGGAACCTGCCAGACACTGTCGCTGCTCTGTCTGCGGGCCTAGCCAAGCCGGTATGGCAGGCTCGCCTGATCGAAGCTCAAAGGGCTCCGTCGCTTAGAGCTATTTGGTCGGACGAATTTGACCAAGTCATAAGAAGATTCGACGAAACGAATAAAGGGAGCGGGCCGTCCGACATATGGACCGCGCCGGACGACAACAAACCCTACCGAACAGCGATGAGTCCGGCGGATAGAGCGGAGCTGGTCGCGCTTTCATCAATATATGGCCTACCTGTTATTGCGGCCAACGACCAGAGTAAGAGTAGTCAAATAAAGGCGCCTGATCGCTATGTTACAGATGCCGCGAGTGAGCCAGCGGTGTTCATGCCCGTGCCCCTCCAGACTCGGCGCCTTGCCCTCGGATCGACCGGCGCGATGCTTGATCTGGACACGACCTTCCCCCTGGTCACAGCAGTCCGGAGGAAGAATGGTCTCCCACTTTACGACAGCTTCAGCTTGCAGCGCTGGCGCACTTTGATCAGTGACGGCAGCGATTCCATCACTGTTGTTGTGCGCGCAGGGTACCTGTTTCCTCTCGGACACAAGGCCTCGTTGGTGAAAGTTACTGAGCCGCGACTGCGGCCGATAGATCCTTTGCGACCCTCAGCCGGCTACTCGGTAGAGCAAGCAACACGAATCTACATTGAAGTGACTCGCGCATCGCAACAATATCCAGCCGTCGGACAGCTACATGATGCGCGCGATTACCAGGCGCGCGAGGTCAAGCTCCTGACGCTCCGTACGCCCGACCTGGTCGATCCCGCCGACGACAAACAGCCCCCTGAACAGAATTTCACCGGCACTTTACAGGAACGCGCGGCGGCGATCAGCGACGTACTTCAACAACCTCTGGTCGCAGGTCCGCATGGCGCAGTTCGCGGGTGGATAGACTCCAGCGCAAAGCCAGGAGAAGCATTGCCTGGTCGCCTCGTTGGAATTGTCTTTTGGCCTCGCACCGAGAAAGGAACCAAGGGAACGGTCCGTTTCCGCATGCAAGTAGATGGAGAAGCAACTCCAATCTCGATGCCGCTGATGTTTGCGGATCATCGGGCAGCAAGTGACCCAGCCACGATGAGGGCCCTATGCGACTACTATAAGGGCGGCAAGAGTAACGATAGCGACAAACCGAAAGACTGGAAGCGGGTCAACCATTTCGGCGCAATGCGCGCCTATGCGGAAGAACAGCGCAAGGGGCAATGCACCTTTGCGACCGATTGGCAGGACATTGAGGCCGTCGGTGGGGCGACCTCGTTCAACCTCGACGCTGCCTTGCTCGCTGCAGAGCAACCGCCTTTCTATCCGCAAATGCTTTCGGCGCAGGTGCGTCCACAGCAGATCCAGGGCCTTACCGGATCGACGGCTCCAGCTCTGCAAGTCTCATACGCCTGTGACTATGTGAGTTACGGCTTCACCCCTCCTATAGAATGCCACATCGCTGACCCTGACACTTATCTAGTGGTAAACAACAATCCTCGTGTCATGCTCGATATGGGGCCACATGGGGACCAGGGTGGTACTGTCGCGCGAAAGGCGGTGGAGATTTGCGGACTTAATCGGCGCTTCGGTCTCGCAGGCCCACCCATTCCTACCTGCACGGCATGCACGCCGGCGACGCCTCCTCAGAAGGCCGGCAGTCTCATGCTGGACTATCAGAAGACCGGGGCGCTGTCAGGACTATTGTCAAAAATTGCCTCGGTGCAGCCTGCTATCCCAGTTCGTCCTGGTTGCGAACGGTCATCGAGGGATCCAGACACCGTTCTGAACAAGGATCTGGCGGTCGGGCAACTAGCCGAAAATGCCACATTCCTGGGCCTTCTAAAGCTGCGCGATTTCATCATTGCAATCGCAGGCGACGAGATCTCGTCAAGCAATATTCCGGCCCTGGAAGAGATAACGAACTTCTCTGACCAGGCGTTCATTGAGGTTACCAACGCGCTTCGCCAACCGGTGAAGGATCTGGTTGCTCAGCTCAAGGCCAAGGCCGGTGATGTCATCTTCCCAAATTTTTCGGCGACTCTTGCCGAACTCGACTGTGTGCTGGACAGGGCGTCTCCGGTTCAGGGCTTGCCACCTCTGACCACAGAGGAGGAGATCGAAATCGCGACTCAAATCTGGGCTCTTGGACAGCAGGTCGCCAAAGAACTTGATGCAATAGCACGAACCCCGATTGGCAATATCGCCGAGCGATTGCGCGCCTACTTTGTCGACAGCCAGGGGAAGATCGTCGATATTTTCCAGAACCGGTTCGCGCCCTGGAATGACGTTCAACTTCAGCTTGCGACACTCGTCGCTGAAACGGCAGCGAAGATTCCGGACGGAATGGTGACATTCACCGATCCTGATCAGTCCGGGGAACTCGCGTCAGCAATCAAGAGTGCCGTTGCATTGCCGAGTGTATGGTGCGACCCAAACAAGCAACCGTTCGCCGCGATCGTCGAGAAAATCAAAGAACTCGGGCCGCCGCCGAACGCCGGGAAGCTCGAAGACGTATTGGTTGAGGGCCCACTCTACCCGATGGTAAATGACCTGCTTGCGATACTCCGACAGCAGGTGAAGGATTTCCAGTTTTCTTCCTTAATAGACGCGATGAAATGGGCGAGTGATGCTGTTGACAAGGCGCAAGCCCTCTATGAGAAGTTCCATACCCTTGCCAGCCTTGATCTGACAATTTGCAACGAAAGCGTTGCTGCTATCAATGACCTCCTTCAAGCAGCCGTCCCCAAATTCGACAGCGGGATAGCAGACAACGCCGCCAAGACGCTGACGCAAGCCCGCACCGACATCGACAAACTCCGCAACGACGTTGCTGCCGCGATCAGCAACTTCGGGCCTGTCGCCCAGCCATCGATTGACTACCTTACAAAACTTAAAGCGTTTCTGGACGGCTGGCTAAACGCACTCAGTACCCAGGTTATCGACGACCTGAAGGTTTTTTTGGCGGCCGCTTCGGCTGTTCGGAAGACCGTCGACGACGCCACCAGTTCTGGAAGCTGCGTTCAATTCGGTATCGAAACCGCGAGGGCAGTTGCCAGACTACGTGCGGCTCGGATGAACTTGCTGGCCGCTTGGATCAGTGTCGCAAACAAATTTCCCAATGCACCTCTTCCAGCACTCTGGCCGGAGGCCAATGGGACCATTACCGCCTTGTCGCAACAGGTTCGCGACCAGATCGAAAGCGTCGTCAAATCGACAATCAGTGATGCGATTAACTTTGTGGTGCTTTTCGCCCTGCATGCGGGTCAGCAAGATTGGGCCAGTGCACGTTCCCTTATCGCGAAGGATCCAGATCTCGTCAGGGTATACACGGATCTCGACGCAGAACTGAAGAAAATCGGCAAAGACTTCCAAGATAGGCTCGCCACCTGGCCGAATCCCTCGACGGGCGATGCAGCCAGTGCCCAGAAGCGGGCCGTCGACTTCATTGCATCCGTCAGCGCCATCGACACTCGTGCACTCGCGAAACTTGAAAAACAGCTTCTAGATGGTGCTATCCGGTCGGCGTCCGGAAGGCAGCTGAAAGAGATTGAGCCACAGCTGAATAATTACACCAAAGGAGTGCTCAACGGAATTGGGGTCTTCTATGACACCCTGATAGAGACCCGAGGAAAAGCCTATCAAGCCGTGCAAGACGCACTCGGCGATGACGGAATGAAGCTCACTAAAGATCTCTTTGGGCAACCGACGCAGGAACTCGTTGGAAACGACGGATGCCTCGACGACTGGCGCGACTACATCTTTCTGGTGCGTGGTCAGTCCAATGTCTGCAGCCCGCAGAAAGATGCTCTCACTGACGAGCGGGACGAGTTGAACGCGGGTACAAAGGATACACTGGTTTCAATTCTCAAACGCTGGGCGGATGGAAAGTCTGCGCCACAGAAACTTCTGTACCACGTCGATCATTTCGCAAGGCTTGGCGTGCGTGCCGCCATTCTGAGAGTGTTTGATGTCGAACAACTTCGACAAACGATCCTCGATGCCCTCGCGCGGGCGATCCCTACCCGCCGAACGCTGAAGAGCAAGCTGTCGCTGCCGCTTTCAACAACATCCGTCGGGATCGGCACCTTTCGTCCGATAGGTGGCGAGGGCACCCTCACCCTCGATACCACTGCTACCGTTGATCTTCTCAATGGAGGGGCTCCCGAAACCGACTTGAAGGGCATCGTGTCGCCCTTCGAGCTCGAAATTCTTTCGATCATGACGTTCAGTTTCCGTGACGGTCTTAGGTACATTAAGGGCCCGAAAGACGGCCGCGGCGATGTGACAGCTCGACTCGGCGCAGAGGATATTCAGTTCGGCGACAAGTTGTCTTTCCTGGCTGAACTGAGTAGCTCGCTCGGATTTGGAGGGGACGGCGACGGACCTTATTCGATCATCCACATAGACAGCCCCGCCATCGAGGCAGGTTACCGTATCGCTATTCCCGTCATCACGCTTGGCGTGACATTCACGAACATCCATTTTGCGGGCGCGGTCATTCTCCCATTCACATCAGGAGCTGCTCGCCTGCGTATGGCTCTGGGCTCTCTCGATTCCCCGTTCATGATTTCCGTTGGAATCTATGGTGGATCCGGGTTCATGGGTTTCGAGGCCAGCGCTCAGGGCATCGAACTGTTCGAAGCAAGCTTCGAATTCGGTGGGATCGCTTCACTGGGCTATGGTCCATTGCAGGGCACAGCTTACGTGACCACCGGTGCCTATGTTCGCACCGAGAAGGGCAACGGCTGCACGTTTGCCGCCTTATTTTCCGCGGGCTTTTGTGCGCACATTGCCTGTTTTGGTATTAGCGCTGCATTCACGTTGCGTCTTAGGAAAACTGACGGTGACAGCTCTGTCCAGGGCGAGGCACAGCTGACGTTCACTTTCTCCGTGTCCTTCGCAAAAGTGCACTACACGATTCGGGTGGCACGAACGATGCAGGCGGGCTTCGGCGGCGGCGGGCAGCAGGCCGCGTTCAATACCTTGCCTAGTGGTACGCGGCTGGCAGCTCTCAATGGTTTCCTTCCTGATTGCTATCCCTTTGAACAGAGCGCCGAGATTTGGACGGAGAGTTACAGTCCCGGCGAGACATGGTCGATCTTCGCCGCACAATTTGACCCGCAGTTTCAACCTGAGTTTGAGATATGAGCGACCTTCCGATCTCGACTGAGCCCGACACTGACGTAGACATCCCTTCTGGCGTTGCCTCTGGAGCAACGGTAGCGGTTGCCAGCTGTGTGGTCGCGGACGGATTTGTCGAAGTGTCGGACACTCGTTATGCACGCGCCACGCTTGTGGCGCGCCCGGTGGCGCCTACGGACGCAACAATTCAGAACGCTGATGTCGACCCAGCGGTCTGGCCCTCCAGAATAGTCGAGAAGCATTTTGCCCCATCCGGCCCCGACCGGATGAAAACGAAGGTACGGATACTACCGATCCCGGATGGGCTATCGAAGGACACGACTGCGGCCGAGATCGAAAGCTTCGCCGGCGTCATAGGTGCAGAAGAGATCGACGCCCATGTCCACTGGGGTCTAGATAAAGCCACTTCCATGAAGATCGACCGGTTCTGGCAATCGACAATGAACCCCGAGTCTACAGCCGGCGACCGTTCATTCTGGCATTTGCTGGTCGAGGCAATCAAACCGGCCCCGGGTGCCAAGCCGAGCGCGGTGCTGCCTACACCGCATCACGCGGCCGCCCTCGCCTTTTCGTTGTCCCGCGGGAAAATGGTGCTGGATGCTCTGGCGCGACCAGCATCCCCGCTAGCAAGCCGAGAGCGCGCTAAAGAAGCCAGCGTGAATAGACCGTGGTACCGTCAGCCGCCGCAGACCAGAGTTGCGAGCCTCGATCCTAGCATCGGCTTTGCCTCGACCCGGATGGCTTCCCCTGAAGACAACGAATACTGGTTGGCGCCCTATCGCGAGAGGACGGCCGCATTGCTGGCAGGCGACGCAAGCCAAAATTACTGGCCGGCGTCGCGCACCATCGCGAATGCAGTCCTCACCGGAGGTCAGGTGGCCGCAGACCTCGTTGAACAGGTTTATGCGGCGCATCATTTAACGACGCCTGATGGAAGCGAATCGCTGTTCTGCGCCACGCCAGAGCAGGAGTTGGCTATTGTTCAGCGTCGGCTCGGCGCTCTGCTTAGCCTGCCGACGCTGCAGCGGCTATTCGGCTTTGCTTTTGATCTTCATATCGAAAATCAGAAGATCCGAGCGGCACTGGCGAAATTGCGACCGGCCAGGTCAGCTGAATCCCCATTTGTTATTCTCGCCCCCGTTACCGACGAGCGCTTCAGCTGGACTTTGGCACGATACCAGCCAGATCCCAGTGATTCGCAACCCCAGTTCTTGCCAGCTTCGTGGGACGAGGTTGGCGGACAAAAATCAGCATCGATCAAAATGGGACTGCGCAACCTTAGCGACTGGGATGCGCCCCATCCCCGATATGACATAATTACTATTGATCCTCCACTTGCAACTGAGAGCAACATCAATCACGCCGCACGCGGTGCTGACGAGGGAGCTGCAATCGCCCCGGCTAGCGATGGTGTTCCTGTCCTGCACAACGGGGGCTTCCGAATCGTCGAGATGCCAGACAGTTGCGCCGCGCAAGCGCTCGCATCCAGCAATGAGCGCCAAATCGTCGCCGTTCAGGACGCTGATGCCTTGAAAGTGGGCGACCGGTTGATGATTGGCCTGAAGACGAAACAGGGCGTGCTGTGGCGGAGTCCAAATTACCGGATTGTTCGTTTCGAGGACCCCTCCGCAGGTTACCCGAAGGATTGGGTCGAAAAGGAATTGGCACGGCGATTTCATTTTTCCGGCGCGCAGCGTCGGATCGAGCTCGATGCGGTCACCACCGTATCCGCAGTACAGATGTGCCTTGACAGTACTATGCCAGTGCAGACACAGCAAAGCGATGATGGCGATGATAGCGACCCCGCCACTAAGCAAGCGATCAAGATCATTGTTGACAACACCATTGCTTTGTGGGGAAGCGAACCAGCCGGTGTTTCACCACCGGAAGTGGGCATAGACGGCCGGGTTATCACCAAGAAGAAAATTACGGTCGTCCAAGAATTAGACGTCACCCGACACTTCAGCGCTCCCAGCAGCCGCAATGGCAACCCGTCAGAGTTTTTGAGCCCAGCGCTGCGCTTTGGATGGCCGTACTTTGCTGTCGTCGCTCCCGTTTTTGACGGAGGCGGAAGCGTTCCTACCCACCAAGTTGGTAATATTGTCGACAAAAATCGTAAGTTGGCGCTCCCTCCTGTCACGGACGAGGGCGGCCGGCGCTTTTTGCGCCATGAGCGCCTGAACGCGCCTATGGTGCTCATCCTGGAAAGCGACGTCCGCGAACTTGACAAACTGAAGCCACCGCAGCGAGGGGCCGACATGTATGTCCGGACCACTTCCGACGGGAAGGCAGATGTAGTACGCAGCCGGCGCCTGATCGTGCCGCCCCCCGTTCCTTTACAGTTCGCAACTCTGCACGACGTTCTACGCGATCTCGGCCCCAATGTGACCGTTCCAAGTCAAGGACTGAGGGGCCTCTCCCTACTCGGCAAGCGTGACGACAATCTGCCAAGCCGCGTTCGGGTCGGTCGGGCGGGGTTCGAAGACTCCAAACGGCCTTTGTATTATCCGGATCCGGCAGCGAGTATTCTCATGCTTGGCCTCAAACTTCAGGCCGAGACTGGTTTGGCCGAACTCCCGTTCGTCGAGCCGCCTTTGCCCATTACGGTAGGAGCAAGTACCTGGCCAGATACCGGACAGCCAGACAACCCCAAGTGGCCGGATATTCTTCCCGTTCATATCGAACTAAAAGCCGAGACGGCTCCGGCCTTGAGGGGTCAGAAAAAGCCTAGGATCGTGGCGCTTGGACCCCGCTGGCTGATCGGCAACGAGAAGCTCGTGTCAAAGGCCCAACATGGTGCCGTCCAAGTACAGGCCGTGGAGGTTCACCTGTGTCCCGGAGAGAGTCTTCTTCTGCAGGCCTGGCTATGTCCCACAATCAATCAACTGGCCGAGTGGTTTGACGCTATTGAAGCAGCGGGCGTGCTCGCTTTGAACGATGGATCGGGCGATGTTGGGTTCACGGGCGATCCGCATTCTGCTTGCGTCGCAGCCCTTCAGAGACTGCTGGACGTTAAACTTGGCGCCGATGAGATTGCCAAGGCAAGCATGAATGCGTGCTCCGGTGCTGGCGGTCTCGCAGCGCCGCCAAGACAGACCATCCGTATGCTGGCTGGCCTTGTCTATCGTGAGTTGCTCCTACGTCCCATAGCGGCACTCTCGACGCCGCAGACGATGCGTCTGAACCATGCGGTCGACAATAAACTCATTCCAAAGCCGCGATTTGGTGACCGGCTTTCGGTGACCCGCCGGATATTCAGTGGCGGCAGCCCGGGAGACGGCTCGACACCCGCCGATCCATCCCACGCAGCACCGTCGGTCGCCTCGGAGACCCCGGCGGACTTTCTAACCAGGACCCCAATCACGGATTGGGGTCTTGGCAGCAATCAGGAAGGCGCAACGAATGTCTTGATTGGCGGGGAAATTAATTTCGACCCGGCGAGCACGGCGGGTCTCAATATCGAAGTGGCCTGTTCGGCACCTTTCGGAGACGCACTCGACCCAGGTACGGGACGCACGCCTAGCCAGCGGCTCAACAACCAATGGCCTGAGAATTTTGATCTCGAGGATCCCCGGTTTTATGGGTTCAAGATCGGCAAAGACCAAAGCATTGAATTTCCTATCAAGAGGGTAGTCGCCCTCAAATTGGATGGACTACCACTGCCGACGGACGGTCGTGCAGGGATGCGTAAGTATTTGCTTGAAGACCTAATGGCAGCCGCCTGGGGAGATGCTCATCCTTATGGAAAAGCCTTACGCGCAGCCCTTCCTTCGGTTTTCAGTGGGACTGGGGCGCGTCGACTATGGATGAGGGCCATCCCTATCAACCGACACGACGGCCTGCTTCTCGAATCCAGCCAACAGTCGGACAAGCCGGTCGAGAAATGGCCGAGGAAGGGAGATTCATTTCAGGTTTGGTTGCCGTCCACCACGCGGCCAGCACCCCCGGTCATCGACCACGTCAGCGTAGCCTTGTCAGTCAAAGCACTGGAGCCGACGACTGGACCCACTTCATTCACCGTTGGGATTGAACAAGCTACGATCCTGACTGTCTATCATTCTCGTCCATTTTTTAGTTCAGGTGAGGGCGAGAAGTTGGCACTCGTCTTCTGGCCGCCAGGCCTTTTTTCTCAAGGAGTTGAGAAGGATGATGAAGGCAACCCGCTATTATTTACTTCTTCTCGCGGCTCGGCAGAGGGGCCAGAGTTCTATGACGAAGATCTTGGTCCGGGAGGAAGGTATGTTACGAGGTGGGGAGCTGACCCATTAACGGGCGAAACAGTTGCCACCAAGGATTACCCAACTGGTCCGCTGGTAGACCCAGCGAGACTTTCTCCAGACGGCGTCCGCGTCCCTCGTGCCTACATGCCGGTGCCGGTATCAGACCAGAACTGGGCCCCACACGATCCATCCAAGGACAGCGCACCTCCTGCCGCTGCTTCTACTCCAACCCAGCCAAGCGAGGGTGGCGCTGGGTCTGGCTCGCCTTCCGGGATTGCTCAATCGACAGACCAACCGCCTTCCACATACCTTGCCGTTGCATTGCAGGCTTTTGAACCCCGCTTCGATCCCGTCGAAGAACTCTGGTACTTCAATGTCGCCCTTAGAACCGATCCACTGTCTTTCCCACGCGTCAGACTGGGTCTTGTACGATATCAAGCGAATGCCAGGGAGGATGATGTCCCGCTAGAGGGTACGGAGCCGGTGCGACTTCGTGTTTCGACGCCGGTCTTAGAGTGGGTAAAGCCGCTGCCCGGACGGCGAGCTACAGCAACCTGTCACCGTCGCGCCGACGGGTTCACCGATGTCACTGTCATTGTCGATGGTCCATCTGCCATCTGGCAAACTGAAGCGCGGGATCGTCAACCAGTTCGCCCGCACATGGTTGTCGAACTGATCCACCGCTGGAAGATCAACGGTATCGATCAAGAGGAAATCGTCACGGACAAGGATAGGCAGCCGGCGGTGTGCTCGACGTGGTCGATCAGCGATAGCGACAGCTCTTCCATTGGGTTGTTTAGACCCCTTCGAGACGGCTACAGTTGGACGTGCCTGTTCACGGTCAACAATTTCACCGACGAGGACAATTATTCGGTCGTTGTGCGAGAGGGTAGAGAAATCGCACGTGCCAGCAAGATTGGAGAGAAAGTTGGAGAAACCGGTCCAAATTTTGTTGCAGATATTCCATTGATGGTTAAGGCTACTCAAAATGAACGGTGACACTGGGCCATTTCTCGCTAAAGTATTCATAATTGTGCCGTTCAGTTAATCACATCGTAGGATTGTATCTTGTTGTTTATCTGAAATAAGGAGCTGTGACATGAATAGACGCATAGCACTTTTCGCAATTGCTGGGAGTTATAGCTGCTTCCGATCGGTCGCTAGTGCAAATGTTGTACCTCCGCCGAGTTGTGAAGGCATCAATGCTCTTGGCTGTGCAACCAAGATTAAAAATGCAATCGACAATGCCGCGACGGCCGAGGAAGCGTTGGAAGCATGGGGTGTCTGGTCCCAAGTCTACGAGGATGCGTATAGAAGTATGCAGGGCGCACCGGTTCCTCCTAGTGATCTTGATCGGTTCGAAGGTGAAATACAAGCGAAAATAGAGAAATTTACCAGCCCAGAAAACATAGCATTGGATCTGGCCATTGCGAGATATTTTCCCCAGCTGGCGGCCATACTTGCGCTCCCTGAAACAACTGTCGCCGTAGCCGTTTGGGCATTGCTAGCCCCGAGCCCAATAGAAACGCCACTCCAAGAACTACAATCCTCAAATACTGAATTGGCCGCCTCTCTGTCGCTAAAACTAGGTCCATTTTTGCGGAGCGATTGGCGGTCGGACTACGGCACTGACATCACCGACGCCTTGAATTCCGGCAGCCTGGGTCCAAAGCCATAGTAACCGCAAGCGGACGAAGTCGGAGCAAGGACGACCGCACATTTCCGGCTCGTCAGCCGTTGCTGGATGATGAGATCGCCGGCGCTACTCTTGACCAGGGGCGGCCGGTTGCGGAAATGACCATCTTAAGAGAATGCGTGCACGAAGCGGAACACTAGTTGGCGCGAATGCGACGGATTCCTGTTGAGCATCCCCCAATTGAGCGGGCCCCACTTCTCCGCGCCTCAGTGCTTCTTCGAAGAAACTCAGAACGTCTCTTTTTGCGAGCATTGAGATCGAAAGTGTGTTAGCAGTTGCTTCTAGACGTTACAATAGGAGCGGTCAATGAAGATGCGATCGGTGCTATTTGCTGCATTATCAAGCGTGCTCTTGGCTGCAACCTCGGCATCCGCAGATGAAAGTCCTTCAGATATTGCGGGGACAACAGGGTGCGGAATTCTGGCCTCCTTACTTAAAAATCCACAAGCGGCGGTAGGAGCGGCGGGCGCGTGTGCATATGGAACAATACTAGCCAAGAAAGCCGTCAGCAATCTCATAGATAAATATTTTGACAAAGAAGATCAGGATTTTGCCGACAAGTATTGCTTGACTATTGTTCGCGCGGACGGAACTAAAATAGAGCCAAAAGACAAGACAAATTGCTCTTAGTAATCCCAAAGGCGTTTCTTTGAATTGAGAATGATCTGGAGGCGCAAGCTCCCCGGTCATGAGCGCATATGTTTTGAACCGCCTGACGCGGTTCAGTTTGGGGATCTAACCCGCCTCGGCCATTCGACCACGGCAGGCTGTCGGCGGATCGTGCCGGCTACGAGCCGGCGGGCGCCATTTCTGGTTGCAAAGCCATCACTAGTCTTAGGACAAGCTTGTACCTGAACCTATGGTTGAAGGAGCGTAGTTTCTCTTCATCACGTTCGCTGCTTTCCCCAGGAGTTCGATTGATTCTGCCTCGAACTCTTTACCGGATAGCCGCCAGGCGGCTGCGCCAAGCTGTTGTATCCGGGAAAAATGCCTCACGACCCCATAGACCCCGCCATAGTTCACAAAATACCAGTTTCGGAAGAGCTCGATCAAACCTTCAGCCATCCGGTCTAGAATGGAAAATGGGTCTCCTTTGAAAATATCCACTGCGACCTTCCGGATGCCCTGCAGGCCATCAAAAATGATGCTTGGATCTGGCTCAAGGTCCGTATTCACGAGCTTCATAGATGCCCGAAGCGCCTGTCCGAAAGACTTCTCAATCTTCTCAAGTTCATCCGCGGCGTGGAGGGTTTGCGATTTGATAAGTTCCGCCTGCGCTGCTCGATGAGTCCGCAAGAGGTCTCGGTAGGGGCGGAAGGCCTTTCGCAGATCAAGGGCAATCAAGACGGCTTCATTCAGAGTGCTTGATTTCTGCAGTGTTATGCCAGCAAACGGCGGCATCGGAATGGTCCGGACATAGCCTGCTATTCGCCTCTGAACCTCACCCTCAAAGCTTTGGTTGAGCAGTAAATGCAAAGTGTTCTTGGCAGCCATCTCGACACTGACTGTATCGAAATAAGGCTCCTCAATCACGCTCTTGAACAAAAGCGTCCGCGCATCGTTCGCCAGATCGCGAAAATTCTTGGCATAATGATTGTAGACGTCCTGGTCATCCTCATGTGGGACCCGGTAGAGAGACCGCTGGTCTGAAGACATTGACTCGATTTTCTCAATTCCTTTGCGCAAACAGCTCACCGCCGTTCGCTCGAAGCGGGTCTCGCCCGTTTCCCGCGCATGCCGCCCCCAAAGAAGGACACCGGCTTCGTCACTATCGTTCAGCAGGGCCGGTTCGGCAAAGCCATCAGCAACGCCATCGAGGGCTGCTTGCCTAACCTTCGATAGATTGTCGTAGCGCTCGTCTGGCCACCCACTCGCGCAAAGTGCAAACGCATTTTGGTCGTAAGAGCTACCCTTCCATACATCTTCCTTGGAGCCACCCATCTTTGGGCCGTCGAAAACCCGGGCTTCAGGCCACCACAAGTCCACAATGCCTTCATCAACCAGCGGCTTAACCAGGGGCTCCGCATAGTGGTGCTGTACCATCGGAAAGGCGATCTTGTCGTAGAGGAGGAGCGCCTCAAAGACGGTGCATAGGTCGACCCAGTGAATGGCGCTCGTTGTCCGGAAGAAAAACACTCGCTGGGCTGATTCTATCAGGGCGGCGGTTAGCAAGCACGTGCCCGGGTCAAGCAGCGGCGCTCTCGGAAGCTGCGCTGTCATGGCAAACTCCTTCACACACCTACGCTTCCGCCTATTGGTACTCCTGCAATCGGTCCGGAGCAATCTTGTTGATCGCTAGCCGAGCTCCAAACGTTGCGGCCAATTCTGGCGATGAACCGCTGTTATCGTATTCCCCTACAGGACAATGGCTTTTGACTTAGACATCTTATTCGCGAAGCAGGATGGACTACCCGAACGATTGGTGGCGCACGGAGTCACCTCTCACGGCCGGGTGCTCGCTTCTCGAGGCGCCGTCCGAGTTCGATTAAATTTCTTGGCAGCCTCGATCCTCCCATCTTGCCTCCGCCGCATTGCAGAGTTGGATGCCTGGGACGTACAGAACCGTGTCGCTTGTCATGCGTCAAAGCGACTCATTGATAGCAAGGATGATCAGCCATGATGGTCTTCTTGGCGCATTCACAACCTGCCCCACTTGGCGGCACCAGTGCGCAGGTTGTGTTAAAATTACTGAACAAAATCAATCAGCTATAAAACTTCGTCAGCATCCTCCACAACCACCGCCAGCGAGCTCGCCCATCCACCCGAAGGGTCGGAGAAGACTGTCAGCATTCCTCGCCACGAAGGTTGACGGCACGCACAGCATTTATCTAAGGCCCGGCGCCGATAAGGTGTTGAACTCTTCAAATTGGCTTGGGAAGTTGTGTGCCAGGTAGCGCACCACCTTGGAATTATCCATCAGCCGATCAAAATAGCGACCGGCTGCCAACAGTTCCAGGCTCACAGAGCCACGCCGTTCCACGGCGCTCAAAAATTCACTGCTTAGCCTGCCAAGTTCTGGCGTCATCTTGCCCAGTTGATCTTCAGACACGTTGGTAATCGTCGTTGGATCGAAACCCTCGGCCAGCAGAGGGCGCGGCGTAAAGGCGACAAGGATCTTCGTGTATGTGAATGTGACCCGCTCCATGGCGACCATCAGTCGGGCAATTTCCATTTGCCTGGCCGGGAGCACATGCCGAAGCAGGCCGAAGATCTTCACCTTCACAAAGCAGTCCTGGAGGAAAGCGAGGACGTCCGGGCAAATCCCGCTGACCGGTTGCCGGCCCGCGCTGCTGCCTGCAAGCGACATGCCGGCATGCTTTGCTGTTGCCGTCTCTAACGTAGCATCGTCGTGTAACCTCTGCACCAGGCAGTTTGGGATGGTGGCAAATCCCTCGGACATGAGCAACGAGAGAAACTCTTTGTCATTCATTATCACGCGAAGCGCTTCGGCCAGACGGACCAGGCAATGTTCCGCTTCCTTGGTTTCTCGTATGCAATCGCGCTTGCGGCCGCACGCCGCCTTATAGGCCGGCAACAGTTTGGGCGCGAACAGCTTCTCCTTCGACCCTGGTTGATCGGCAGCAATTTCGCGGGCGTGTCTCTGGGCGCTGCCGTGCAAAGCCTTATAGGCAGCCTCGCGGGTCAAACGACGCTTCAGCCGCGCCATAGGGTCTCCGCACTGGCTCGCGCTGACAGCTTGACGAGTGGGCCGAGCGTGGAAAAGAGGTAGGTGTCCAGCTGCGCTCCATTGTTCGCGGCCAATTGCGATTTGCCGACGATTTCATGAGCGGGGGCAATGAGGTAGTCCCGAATGACCTGATCACCCGGGCGCATCCTGATCAGAGTGAAAACGTCGGCCACCGATTGGCGTTGGGTGTCTAGGCCGGAAAGGAGGCATCCCTTCCGGCCTGCCGTCTTTGTGGTCAATAATCGCCGTTGTAGTAGCGGTCGTCACAGGGCGCGGTGTAGATGCGGCCGTAACGGTCTTGGTAGCGGCAGAGCTGCTGACCGCGCGGCTGCGGGGTGGTGGCCGAACCGACGACGGCGCCGAGCAGCGCGCCGCTTGCCGCGCCCGATGACCGTGCTCTTGGTGTTGCCGCCGATCGCCTGGCCGACGAGCGCGCCGCCGGCGATGTGCCCGCACTACCGCTCGGTCGATTTCCCGGAGTTCGACATCTGCCGGGACCGCACCGAAGAGCAATACTCGATCGTCATCGCCGACCAGGTGCTGGAGCATGTCCAGCGTCCGCAGGCGGCGGTCGCCAACATCCACGCTATGACCAAGCCCGGCGGCTGGGCGATGGTGGCGACGCCCTTCCTGTTTCGAGTGCACGCCCGCCCGCACGACTACAACCGCTGGACGCCCGCGGGGCTGAAGCAGCTGATGGTCGAAGGCGGTTTTGGCGAGGACGACGTGCAGGCCTTCGGCTGGGGCAACAAGGCCTGCGCGAGAGCCCATATCGGCGGCCCGGTGCGCGACTACGGGCTGTGGCGGGATTTAAGCAACGACGAGGAGTACCCGCTGATGGTGTGGACTTTCTCCAAGCGGTCTTAGGCGCTTGCGTCAAACGGCCCAAGAGCGCACCTCCTTCAGCTGCTCAGATGTTCGCCTCTGGGAAGCGACTTTGTCGGGTTCACGTCCGAGATGAGGCCAACAAGCTGCTGTTCAAAACGTACGAAACTAGGAGGCGATGCCGCTGCGCGCCGTCAGAAGGGCAGTCGACGCCTGCCGAGTCGTCCAAAGGTCGGGCCCAGCGTCCCACTTCGCCCATAAGGGCGTGCAATTGAGGTTGAGGCGCGATCCAAAATGTTCGAAAAGCTTCCAGGAACCCCAGGCAAACTGGACTCTGGCGCAATTGGGCTGCCTCCTGGCAGGGTTTCTTCAGTGTCAGGCCTTCGTTTCGGCCTGAAACTCGCCTTCAATCATGACCTTAGCCGAGGCCGCGGCATTGGACTTTAGACCCGTCCTATTTGCCGCCGTCTCTACGTCGGGCTACGACGATGCGCAAAGCCCTCTTGCGCGCCCGTAACTGTCTCTCCTTTCTGGATCAGGAGCAGCCAGAAACAGCCAGTAGAAGGCAGCACGACCATGCCCGAACCAGACCGTATCATTCGCCTGAAAACCGTCCTTTCCCGGACCGGTCTGTCCCGGTCCACCATCTACCGCAAGATCGCCGAAGGCACGTTCCCACGCCAGATCCAGATCAGTATCCACGGTGCCGGATGGCATGAATCCGCCATCAGCCGCTGGATCGCCAATCCCGCTTCGTGGCGTCCGCAAGACCAGGGCGACAAGTTGTGATGAGGTGATCCACCCTGCGCGAAAGGCTGGCCTTTATCAAAACGCAGCGGTCATGGCGTCGCCGGATCGATATTCATGGTGGCGCGAGAGGTCACCCAGCACAGATCGGATATGCGGCCAGGGGAAATCGTCTGGATGTTCCCAGTGCTCACCGTCACGCAAGATGACCTTGAGCTTGGCCAAAATGCCTTCGATGGACGTGGCCGCTGTCTCCGGTAGATCATCCAGAAGTGCGCTTTCGGCTGTTTCCGATCGCCTGATCAGCTCGTCTGTTCTCGAATAGCCGATCTCATCATCAGCAGCGTCCCAGCGCGCCTGGTGCGCTGCAAAATCCGCAAGCGCCCTGCCCCATTCTACTTCGTTTTCAGGCGAGTAGGCATCGTTCAAGCTTTCGATGGAATGGAGCGTCACGTCCGTACCATCGGCAAGCCGCAGCTTGGCGCAGGGAAAGCCGACCGTCCTGGCGAGGTGTGTCTCCAACCGCTGCTGTTCGCGGCACAGCGCCAGTGTCTCATCGTGGACCTTTTGCCAGTTACCACACAGACGAAGAGCAGGATCGGCCGCGCTGCTGCCGTCCGTCAGTTCGGCGGCCCGCGACTTTACCTGGAAGGGCCATGCCGCCGCGGCCGTGGCCGTACCCGCTAGCAAGCGCCGCCGGGTGACGAAAAACGCACTCATGCTATTGTTGGAATCAGCCATGATCCGAGCTCCTAACAGCTGGGTTGTGGTGAGGCCGCATCGAATGTTCGCGCATTCGGTGCGGCCGCTTTCTGAAAACGAAAGGATTATTGGTTTTTAGAAAGCCACTGTCAACGTTTTCCGAAAAAGCTTGCGATTTTCATGAGTTATTACCAGTTTGCGACATGGATTCTGCTCAATGTCGCGCCGCACGAGCGCTGCTGAAATGGACGCAAGAGGACCTCGCCACCCGCTCCGGCGCGAGTGCTGTTACCATTCGCAATTTCGAAAACGATCGTTCTGTCCCTCAAACAGGAACGCGATACCTCCTCCAAAAAACGCTTGAGAATGCCGGCATCGAGTTCATTCCTGAAAATGGCGGTGGTGTCGGCGTGCGTCTGTCACGGCGTTCCGAAAGGACGTAAGGAGCGGTGAAGTAGCTCCCGGTAGGCAAGGCAAAGCGCGTCCATTAGCCGACGATCATTCGATTGCGGCGGCAGTCAGAGGGATCAAGATCAACCGCGAAGACTTCGGCGAGCAGCAGGAAGGATTCGGGTCGAACGGCGACTGCGCAGACCGGTTCATGCAACCTTCGCTGGCAGAAGTTCGATGTTGCCCTTGCCTGCAATAATGCCGGCAAGCCGATCGGCCCAAAGCTCCAAGGCGTCCCGTTTCTCGCTCATATAGTCGTAGCGCGCATATACCCGCGACGTGACCGTACTCTTGGTCACCGAAACGTGGTTCAACACTTGCCCGACGATGAACGGCGAAATGCCGATTTCTTCCATGCCCGTCGCAGCAGATCGCCGAAGGTCAGGCGGCGTCCACGGTGCAATGCCCATGATCATTGCTACGCCGCGCTCGCTGATCTCTTCTCGCTTCACTGCCTTCGGGACAGATGCGCCGGTGACGGCTGCACGGGCGCCCGGTCCGGGAAAAACGAAAGGCGGTACCGCCCTGCCCTTGCGCTCCGACAGCGCGTTCACGTCTGCGATCTGATCGCCGATGATCCGGATTGCCATTTCGCACAGCGGCACAACATGGTCGCGGCCGTTCTTCGCGCGCCTGGCTGGCATCGTCCAAAGGCCGCGTGTCAAGTCCAGTTCGCCGTGCTCCATGCCGGCGATCTCGCCAACACGCTGTCCGGTAACCAGGCACAGGCGCAGAATGCGGCGGGTGCTTTCCCGCATGTCGGCTTCGGGCAAGGCTGCCCACATCGTTTTGATCTCGTCGGCCGTCAGCACGCGGTTGCGCTCGACCGTTTCGGTCGGCCTCGCCATACCTTCGGTCAAGTTACTGTCCAGATCGCCACGACCGCGCCCCCATCGGATCATGGCGCGAATGTCCTCGAACACCCGGTTCGCCTCAACGGCCGCGCCCCGGTCCTTCACCGCGTCGATCGCCTTGGTGATGTCGCGACGATGCAGGTCCGCGAGCTTCACCTCGCCGATGCAGCCAGATGATGCCTTCTCGACCTTCTTTCCGTCAGCGTCATAGCCGGACACATTCTTGCGCAGCCGGCGCGCAATCTCATCGACCGACCGCCGCGATGATGCCCGGCGGGTGAGATAGCTCTCGACCAAATCAGAGACGGTCATCGAGGCGGCGTGCGCCTTCTTGGCGGCCACAGGGTCGCCGCCCTCTTGCACGCTTGCACGAGTGTCCTTGGCCTTCTGGCGAGCACCCTTGTCGGTGCCGAGCGGTGTCTCGGGATAGGTGCCGAGCTTCAACCATTGCCGCTTGTCGGGCGGCCCGTAAACCACGAACCAGGTCTTTTGCCCACCCGCCGAGACGCGCAGTACAAGACCTTTTACGGTCGTATCGAAATAGTCGGCTTTTCGGCCGGAACCGGCCTTGGCGGCCTGGCAGAATTTGTCGGTGAGTTCGAGTTTCGGCATCTGTCCAGCGACCAATCTTGCTACAAACGGTTTGCCCGGGTTCCGTGAGTGATCTACAGAATAATCTACAAAAAACCACGAGCTTTGTCGATACCGGCTGCGACAGGTCGCGACGGGATGAAGCGCTAATCACTTGTTATCCATAGAATTTTTAGAAATTCAGGCTGTCGCACGCTGATCCAGAAAATCGCATTGGAAACCCTCTGTTAACCGGTTGGTCGCTGGTTCGAATCCGGCCCGGGGAGCCAAGTTTTTCCAAGCGCTACGGATTTTACGCATTCTCAGTAGTTTGCGCATCGCTGCTCCGGGCAACGACTCGGGCAATACGGAACGACTCCTGCCTTTGCCTCTCGCCATCCTCCCTGGCTATCGGAGACGATCCTTTTGATGACTTATCGCACCAGCGTTCTCTGTTCCCCAAAAGACTGACCGCATGATGCTGGTGCACAACCAGTCGTGACTGATCGGCATGAGGCGCGTCTGTTCCCAACCGTTACTTTGCTGCTGGTGTGCCTCGTCCGGCCCGCTTGGGCCTGGCAGAACCCGGCTACGCTGGGTGACTGCCGGCTGTTCGAACGCCTGTTCGTCAAGGTCGCGGAAAACGTGCGTACCGATTCAAATGCCGCAGGGAACCAACCCGAGGGTGAGGAAGGGAGTTTATTGCCGGGCCGCCTTGGTCCGACGGCTATCTTTATCCGCGTACATCGCCTCGTCCGCTTCCGCTATCAAATCGTCGACAGATTTCAATGTTTCCGCTGTCGGATTGTGGTGGGCGAAGCCCAAACTGAGGGCTAGCGCCGGCTCCCCCGTCGCTTCGCGATTGTGATCCTCCACGGCGCTCGTGAGGCGGCGACGCAGAAGTTCGACGGCTGCCCCGTCGACGCCATCCGCCATCGCGATAAACTCGTCGCCGCCGATTCTGGCGATCACATCGGATGCCCGGAAAACGGAACGCAGAACCCCCGCGGTCCTGATCAACGCCCGGTCACCGACCTCATGGCCAAAACGATCATTGATGCGCTTCATGCCGTCCAGATCGACGAAGGTCACCACCAACCCCGTTCCGGTCCTGACGGCGCGCTTCACCACCTCTCTGGCGAGCGCTGCGAAGCCGCGACGGTTGTGAAGGCCGGTAAGGTCGTCGACAAGCGACAGGTCCCTTATCTGCAGCACCATTCTATGGCGCTCCCGGGCATAGCGGATGGCGCGCACGATTTGCTGCCCGTCGATTTGCCCTTTGACGAGATAGTCCTGCGCGCCGTCGCGAACAGCTTGAATCGCCGATCCTTCGTCGTTGAGGCCTGTCAGCACGATGACCGGGACGTCGGGGGCGGTCGCCTGAAATCGCCGAAGCGTATCCAAGCCCGTGCTGTCGGGGAGAGACAAATCGAGCAATACGAGATCGAAGCTCTGATCGGCGAACTGCTCTAGGCCATGGGCCAACCGATTCACTTCAGAGATCACGAAGCTCGTGCCGCTGCCGTCCGCGAGCAGTTCCCGGATCAGCCGAGCATCACCGGGATTGTCTTCAACGAGCAGGATGTTCAACGGGCTTTCGCTCAACTCGCATTACTCCGGCGGTAGCTTCACAATCGAGAGCCAGAAGTTCTCGATCCCCCGTACTACGCGTACAAATTCATCCAGGTCGACGGGCTTGGTGATGTAACAGTTGGCATGCAGGTTATAGCTGGTCAGGATATCTTTCTCGGCCTGCGAAGTGGTCAGCACCGCAACCGGGATACGTCGCAAGTTTTCGTCCGCCTTGATTTCGGCGAGAACCTGACGGCCGTCCATTCGGGGCAGATTGAGATCGAGCAGGATCAGGTCAGGACGCGGTGCGTTGGCGTAGCGCCCTTCCCGCCGCAGCAACGACATGGCCTCGACTCCGTCCTGCACGACGTTGAGTTCATTGCGCACCTTTGCGTCTCGCAACGCCTCGATCGTGAGCCTAGCGTCACCGGGATTGTCTTCGACGAGGAGGATGTTGATGGCGCGTTCAGTCGAGCTGATGTTCATACCGTATCCATTTGAGGTGTCGAAGATGTTGGAGCCACCTTCCGTGCTTGGCTGGTGTCCTCTATATCCCGGCAGGGAAGCGTGAAGAAGAAAGTCGAGCCATGGTTGACCTCAGACTCGACCCAAATTCGACCGCCGTGGCGTTCGACGACTTTCTTGCAAATGGCAAGACCGATGCCGGTCCCCGGATATTCGGCCCGTGTGTGCAAGCGCTTGAAAACGGTAAAAAGCGGCTCGATGTACTTGGCATCGATCCCGATGCCATTGTCCGCGATCGAAAATAGCCATTCCCGGCCGTCTAGTCGAACCGCGATCTCAATTTCCGGGGCGCGCTCGCCACGGAACTTGATGGCGTTGCCGATCAGGTTTTGGAACAGTTGAACCAACTGGAATCGATCGGCATCGATTTTCGGCAGCTCGGACTTTCGGATGATTGCGCCGCTCTCGATCAGCGCCGCTTTGAGGTTCGTCAAGGCGCGCTCGACCACCAGGTTGCAATCGATCGCCTCGAACGCGCTGCCCTGCGTGCTGACACGTGAGTAGACCAGCAGGTCGTTGATCAATGCCTGCATCCGCGCAGCGCCATCCACAGCGAAATGGATGAACTCGTCGGCATCGGCATCCAACCTTCCCTTGTAACGTCTGCCAAGCAGTTGGGTATAACTTGCCACCATTCGCAGCGGCTCCTGCAAGTCATGCGAGGCGACATAGGCGAAGCGCTCCAGCTCGATGTTTGACCGGGCCAACTCACTTGCCCTCAGGTCGAGCTCGCGTGTCTTTTCCGCGACGCGCTGCTCCAGGGTGGCAGCATGCGCTTGCAGCTCGGATTCCCGGCTTTTGAGCGCGGTCGTCATTCGATTGAAGGCACGCGCCAAACGGCCAAGCTCGTCGCTCGAGGACTCGGGCAGCACCACATCCCGTTCACCCGCCTCGACGCGTCTGGCGCCTGCCTCGATGCGCCGAATAGGGTTGGTGATGGTTCGCGATAACAATCCCGACGCTGCCGATGCGACCAGCAAAAGCAGGCCACCAGCGATCGCAAGGCTCTGGCCGAGTTGATAAACAGGGGCAAAGGCTTCGGCCTTGTCGAGTTTTGTGATGAGACACAAACCAAACTTCGGCATCCAGCGATAAACGGTGATCGCCGGAACGCCGCGGTAGTCATTCGACAGATCCAGCCCATCATTGTGGTCAAGGCAGAGCCGGGCCGCCACGCTTCGGTCCGAGGTAAGGATGCTCGCGTCGGCGTCGGTCAGCAGGCGCGGTCTGTTGACAAACTGCTTATGCGTGTCGATCAAGTATGCTTCGTCGGTCGCGCGCAGCCCCGCTCGTCGATCGACGGCACTAGCCAAACTCTCTGTTCCGAGACGGGCGACCAGAACGGCAACAAGTGCACCGTTGCGGGCACGAAGCGGCGTGGACAAGAACGGCGACAACAGGGGGAGGTTCCTTGAACGGTCCGGCACCAGGTACAGGCCAGTGCGGATCTTGCCGTTGGTGAAATAAGGCTCGCCCGCGCCCTGTCGGTCACGATCGGTGGGATCCGTCGCCGTCAGGACTCGGCCCGACTTCGGTTCCATCACAAAAAGGGCGACAAAGTCCTCGCCCCCTCCGGTGCGCGCCGCAAGATCGTCGCGGAAGTCAGCCCAATCGTCGGGCGTCGCATCCGCGGGAAGATCGGCAAGCTTGGTGAAGTCGTCGACAATGTGAGGCGATTCGCTGAGCCCGCGCAGCTCGCTCAGCTGCGCGTCGAGCCAGGACCCGATCGCGGCCTGTTTTTCCAAAGCTCGCGATTGGACCTCGGCAACAACGCTGCTCTCAAGCGCCGCCCTGCCCTGGTTGAAGGCCAGCCATCCGGTCGCGCCGAGAAGAATTGCAGCGAAGAGCGCAAAAAGCAGGCTAAGCTTTTGTGAGATCCCGAGCCGCAAGAGCGGCAAGGCCTCTTGCGGATCTACATGCGGTCGCATGCTCATTCCGCACTCGGCGGCGCGGCGCGGCGAAGCCACAGCAAACCGATCCCCAACCAAACGAGTGCCAGAGCTAGGAGGGCAGCGGGCAGCCAGATTTTCGCCGCCAATATACGCAGTCGGATCGAAGTCGCCGCGCTGAACAGGTCGGCCTTGGACTGCGCGGAATACCTAGCCTGCCAGACACTAAAGTCTCCCATCGACTTCCCCGTGGCCGGATCGACGAAAAAGCTGTGGCCATTATCCGTCATATCGACGAGGGTGCCTGAGACGGGCTCAACCCACAGAAAGCCTTCGCCGTCTGTCCCGACCCCGAAGCGCTCGGGTACGTCGGGAAGATAATCATAGGTCTTCGTCTCGTCGAGGCCCGCAATCGTGAAGCGGTATACTGCGAGCGCCAGACCATCGACCATCTCATTGCGATCGAAAGCCAGGTGTCGTGGACCGCCATAGTAAGGATCCCAGACCTCGTCAGCGACACCCCTCAACTGCGGCGGGAACATGAATTGCCCGCTGCGGCTAAGGTCGCCGTAACCCGCCACATTCTGGCGGGTCTTGCGATCAACGCCATAAAGGCCGGTGGTTTGATAGTTCACCTGACCGGTGTCAGTCGTCCAATCGATATGGCTCTGAACGATGGCAACGTCGCCGGTGGCGCTCAGCACTTGGTCGACACGACGGCCCTGCTGGTGGAACGCGGAGAAGGTCGTATCCGGCGTCTGCCGAAAGCGGCTGTCCGATTCGAGTATGACGCTACCGGTATAGTCTGCCGGCAGCCTCTCCAAGGCTGGTCCAAGGCTCAATCGAACAATCGCTGCGGCAACGATCAAGAACGCTGGTGGCGCAAAGACCCGCAGGAAAGGTATCGAGCGCCGCACCTGCGGCGGAGCGTTCACCATTGCCGATGGATGCGGGGCATCAGCTCCCATCGTTGCTCCTCGGCTCGACAACGGCAATCGCGTTTCGGCACGGATCGCCCCTATGCCGACCAATATTCCATGCGTGCGTTCAGTCTATCTGCGAGCGGTACTACGATATCTGCTTCTCACTAGGTGATCAAGATCAAGGATCTATTGCCCCTTGCGGATTCTCTTGTCTTATCTGCAGCATAGCTAATATTCTGCTTACGATTTCGCCCTCAAGTAATCAGACGGTCAAGTGCAGCGGGCCATCACCCATGTTTTCGACGGTCCGCTCCTGTAGGGGCTATCGGCCCGTTTCGAAATGACGCCATCAAGCCCGGTTTTCCCCATGGCGCGAAGGATCGCCAGCGCGTCGCCCTCAAAATGCTCGCTGTATTGGATCTTGCCGGCGCCAGGCTCAACCAATTGACGCAGCGCTTGCTTGCGCCGCAGCAAGGGCCAGGGGGCAAGATTGCGACCGTCGAGATGGAGGATGTCGAACGCGACGAACACCAGCCGGCTCTGCTCGTTCCAGATCGCAGCTTCCAGCACAGGGGAATCGGGCGTACCCTGCTCGCCTGATACAATCACCTCGCCGTCGAGAATGGCGGCCCGGCATGGCAGTTCGACTGCCAGGGCGATGGGCCAGTATTTTGCCGTCCAGTCCCGGCCGTTCTTGCTGTATAGATGTACGCCGCCCCTATCGATGATGATCTGCGTCCGGTAGCCGTCGAGCTTGGCCTCGTGAACCCACCCCTCATCTTCGGGCGGCTGCTCGACAAGCGTTGGCATCTGCGGCGGAATGAACTTGAGCCGTCCGCCGTCGACCTTGGCACGCTTACTCAATGACGCCACCACTTTGACGGACAAGGGTGGCGCGATCGGCACAGGCGGACCGATATTCCCCCCAACTTGGAAACCTGCCGCCTGTGCCGAGCCCCCGCTAAGCCATTCCGCAACGGAATGAACTCGAGCCGGCCGCCCCCGGCCTTGCACGCTTACTCAACTACGCCACCATCTTTGACGGATAGCGGTGGCGTGATCGGCACAGGCGGACCGATATTCCCCCCAACTTGGAAACCTGCCGCCTGTGCCGTGCCCCCGCTAAGCCATCACGAACATCTACGAATAAGGTCGCATTGTCGTTATCTTCGCATCCGAATACTTGTCCTGGCGTACATATCTCGCGTATCGGCACGGCATCGCTTTGTGCCGCCTCCGAGGGCTCATGCTAATTTGGATTGCCGCCAGCCCCGAAGTCCCGTCGCCCAATTGCGGCATTGCTGACTGGCAGCCGAGAGCATTCCAGGTGGCATTTTAATGAAACCGGTAGTGTCGGCGATCTCAACCGCCGGCGACGCGCTGCTCAGCTTCCAAGCGTCTTGAGCCAGTCTTCAAAGGAAGCAGTCTTTTCACGATTGCCGAGCGAAACAGAGTGGGCGGGGCGCGGCAGTACCATTGTCCTGCGGCCTTCGCGGGGGCTGTAACCGAATTCCTTGCTGAACGCTCGGCTGAAGTTTGCCGCTGAACTGAACCCGAAGGCTTCCGCAATTTCAACAATGCGTCGGCTGTCCGCCGGATCGCTAAGCGCAAGATGGGCTGCCAAAAGTCGGCGGCTTTGAATGTAATGGAGAACACCACCACTCGGTTCGAACAACTGATAGAGGCGAGATCGCGAAACGCCGAGCGCCCGGCACATTGAATCCGGTGTCAGGCGAGCCGCGTCCAGATTGTTTTGGACGTATCGACGCGCTCGCTCCATTAGTGCGACACTCGCCAGTTGTTCGGCCGCCGCGGCATGTTCCGCCGGCGGCGCAAGGCAGGCAATAATCATGCTGCGTGTTGCGTGCACGATGCGGGGCAGATCTTCCGCCGTGAGATTGCGCAGTCTTGTCACGATGCTGTTGATGTAGTCGATCAAAAGGTTAGCGAAGTTGCCGGACAGAATTGAGTTGTTGTTTGCGTCGAGGGTCCCCGCCGCATCGGCGAACAAATCACGCGGCAAATAAAGAAAGAGACTTTCGGATTCCGTTGTCCTTCCGCGAAACGGGTAGCCAAGAGATCTGATCTCCAATTTACCCGGCTGGCCCTCCGCGACGCGGCGATCGACCTCCGTCCATGACCGGCCAGTATGTGGCAATACGACATACCAATGATCGATCGAGCTGGACCTAAGCTTCGCGACAGACCGGATATAACTGTGCGCCGGCGCGCGCTGTTCAACGATCAACATGCCGCCAAGATTCCAAGCCGTGTGGTCGGCGGGAAAGCCGTCGTCCAGCGATTTGTTATCCGGCAACTTGGCCTCGACAAGCGGTGCCACATGCGCTTGCCAAGCGGCAAATTGATCTTTTGGCGCCAGTTCGAGCGTTGAAAAGGACAACGGTTCTAGCGCCGGCGCGAGTGGTAGAGCCGCCTCGTTGTCAGGCTGAACGTCGCGTGGCCAACGGCGTCGCTCACGCTCGGGCGTTTGCCTAGCATGCGCCTCGTCTTGCCTCTTAGCGTCGATCGCGCGTGGTGCCATATCCGATTCCGGTATGCCCATGCCCTCACAATCATGTGGTGTATCCCGGCATCTGGCAAGCCTGTCGGCCGCATCGGCGATCACGCTGGATTACAATAAGAAATGCATCCCGAGACAAGTTTCTGGATGCGACGATAACGACACTCTTCAAACTGGTCCGTATAGATTCCAGCATCGTGAAAGCGATGTTGAGGAGACCACGAAATGAACGAGAAGCTCAAAGGAGAAGCTCGCCGCAAGATAATCCTTGATGGATACGTTAATAACGAACCATTGAAAGACATTGCGGCAAAGCTCGGATGCTCACTGGCAAGCCTGAAAGTCAGCGCCAGCAAACTCGGTTGCACTAGAACTCCAAAGGAGGCGGCTGACTTTCGGCGCGGCTTTCGTATACCGGAAAACAAGCGGCAAGACTATTACCAGCTGATGACTTCAGGGCAATATAGATCTCGCGAATGCGCGCAGATTTTGGGACTATTGACAACGGAATCGTAGATCACCGAGCGATCTTACTACAATTCCGTTGACCATATTATCGCTCAAAGTCTCAGTGACAAGGCCCGCCGCAACGCACGGGCGGCGGGCCTGAAAGGGTCGCTAAAATGCTGCGTCAGCGTTTCAATCGCACCTGTCTTAGTCCTCTCGATCTGGCTGTATGCGAACGCGTGTTCAATCAGGTCTGCGCAGAGGAACAGCTCGATCCTTTGGACCAGGCCGCCGAAATTCTGGCGGTGATGGTTGTGGCCATTTTTCGAAATGCTCACACGAGCGAGCGCGAACTGCTGGAGGCGGTCAAATCCCTCCGGCAAAAGGCCACGGGAATCGGCCAACAGTGATCAGCGGCTCGAGGCGGCGCTGTTCGCCTGCTGGCCTGAAGACGGCTCGCGTTTCCAAAGACACCGCCGTTGCACTTGCGCGCGAATGCATGTCGCGCGATGGTCGCGCAATTTTCGGGGAGGATTCATGCGCAACATTCTGGCATCGGCGCTGCTGTTGGCGGCTGCCTCTTACGCAACCACCGCCAACGCGCTGGACAGTTCCGCCACGCCGGTCGTCGTGACGCCGCTTGCCTCCAAGACGACCACCGCGTCAGGCCAGCCGATCACGCTGCCGCAGAAGAACGTCGAGGTTCAGGTTTCGGCCTATCAGATCGCGCCTGGCGCGACGCTTCCGGTGCACAAGCACCCCTTCCCGCGCTATGCCTATGTCGAGGCAGGCACGCTCAAGGTCACCAATGTCGAGGCCGGCAGCAGCAACACCTACAAGACCGGCGATTTCATCGTCGAGATGATCGGGCAATGGCACCAGGCCACCAATATCGGCACCGATCCGGTGAAGCTCCTGGTGATCGACCAGGTCGAACAAGGCGCCAAGAATACGATCTTGAAGCAGTCGCCGGCAACGGGCTCGGCTGTCCGCGGTCGGGCGCCGCCCCAAGGCGGACGCCCGATCATCCATGTCAGCCCCAGGCGCCCACCGGCTGCCGGGTCGGCGCGTTCAGGCGGTTGAAGGCGTTGATCAGCGCAATCTGGATCACCAGCGCGGCAAGCGCCTTCTCGTCATAGTGGCGAGCTGCCTCGTCCCAGACATCGTCGGACACCGCATCGGAGCGGTCGGCCAATCGCGTCGCGGCCTCCGTCAACGCAAGCGCAGCCCGTTCAGCGCCGGTGAAGTAAGGCGTCTCCCGCCAGGCGGACACGGCAAAGATGCGCTCGTCCTTCTCGCCGGCCTTCTTCAGCTCGCGCGCATGCATGTCGACGCAGACGCTGCAGGCGTTGATTTGGCTGGCACGCAGATGGATGAGCTTGCGCGTCACGTAGGGCACCTCGGCGGCTTCGGTCGACTTGTCCAGCGCCAGCAACGCCTGCAGCGCGCCGGGAATGAGCATCACCGGGTTCTTCAATCTGGCTTCCATGACCTGTCTCCTTTGGTCGTGTTTTCACAGGCCCTAAATGCGCACTGCATCGGGGATTAGGCCTGGTTTGCTGTTGTCAGGGTTACGGCTAGCGCAATGCCGGGAATATCAGCCCTGCCCAGCCGCGACTTGTTCGAGCCGCTCCAGGATACGTGGCCAGCCGCTTCCCATGCCTTTGTAGCCAGGTTCGTCTTGCGGCCTGAAACCGGACTGCTCCATGCGCACCCGTGTGGACGGCCCCTCAGGCGTCAGCGACCAGGTAACAATGGTCTTCAAGCCGCTATCGGACTCGCTTCCGTCGCCCCAGCTGTAGGCGAGCAGATGCGGCGGCTCGACCTTCAGCACCACGCAGTTGACCACCCCTGACCAGCCGGGCATCGGCTTCGCGCGGAAAGTGAAGCGGTGACCTTCAACGGGTTCAAAATCGTTCTCCATCAGCCACTCGGCGACCAGATGCGGAGAGGTCAGAGCGCGCCACACCTTGTCGGCCGCGTGCGGAAGCAGCCGCTCGACAAGGATCGACTTGGTTTCGTTAGTCATCGGTCTTTCTGTGATGTCATTCACGGCATCCTCCTTGTCCGGTTCTCCAACAATGTCTCCTAGCGGAGACATGGCGCTGCTAGGCTGCTGCCTTAAGGAGCGGGTCTGACGAGGCCCATCTTCACCGCCCAGATCAATAACCTATCAGCTATGGATTTATCTATAACCATAGAGTTATTGATGTCAACCGGCTTTGCGCTGCTAGAAGTGGCAGCGCTCCATGGCTGGACCGATCGAAGCGGCTTTCGCGGCAGCCGACCCGATGCTAGGGCTGGTCACCCTATTGAAGCATGGATGGACACTTGTGATTGACGCCCGACAGCCGCTGATCGAAATCTGCGTCGAAGGCATCGATGGGCTGCTTGCCGCGCAGGCCGCCGGCGCCGACCGGGTCGAGCTTTGCGCCAGCCTGGTCGAAGGCGGCATCACGCCGAGCCTCGGCACGGTGCGCGTCGCGCTCGAACGCGCGACTATCCCGTTCCATGTCATCGTGCGTCCACGCGGCGGCGATTTTCTCTATAGCGAGGCGGAATACCGATCGATGCTCACCGATGTCGGGGCGCTCCGCGATCTCGGCGTGGCCGGCGTCGTCGTCGGTTGCCTGACCGCTGACGGCGCCATCGACGAGGCGCGCATGAGCGAGCTGGTGCGGGCGGCCGGCCCTCTCAACGTCACCTGCCACCGCGCCTTCGACATGACGCGCGATCCAACCGAGGCGCTCGAAGCGCTGATCCGCTGCAAGGTCGGCCGCGTGTTGACCAGCGGTCAGCGCGACACGGCGCTGGAAGGCGTTGACCTGCTGGCGCAGCTCGTTCGCCAGGCTGGCGAGCGTATCATCATCCTCGGTTGCGGCGGACTGGCGCCCGACAATATCGGCGAAGTCCTGCTGCGGACCGGACTGACCGAGATGCATTTCGCAGCGCTTGCCGACCTGCCGAGCGCCATGCGCTACCGCAACCCGCATGTCGGCATGGGCGGCGCCGATCTCGATCGCGAATACCGCAACACGGTGACCGACGAAACGCTGGTGGCGGCAACGATCGCGGCCGCGAGGGCTTGATGGTTGAGACGATGTCGAAGGATCGGCTGCCGATCGAACGCGTCTTGCCCGCCGACGAGCCCGCCATCCTCACCCTCAACAACCAGCATGCCGCCGAACTGTCCTGGCTCGAGCCTGAGCGGTTGTCGTTCCTGATCGGGCAGGCTTTCTACACGCGCCGCATCGGCGCGCTCGAAGCCTTCATCATGTGCTTCGATCAGGACGCCCGCTACGACAGCCCGAATTTTCTCTGGTTCCGCAAGCGTTATCCGCGCTTCGTCTATGTCGACCGGGTGGTGGTCGCGGCCGAGGCGCGTGGCCGTGGCCATGCCCGCCGGCTCTATGAGGATCTGTTCGGGCATGCCCGGCGCGCCGGCCACACGATCGTCACCTGCGAGGTCAATGCCGATCCGCCGAACCCAGCCTCGGACGCCTTCCACGCGGCGCTTGGCTTCGCAGAGGTCGGCGATGCCGTGATCCATGGCGGCAAGAAATCGGTGCGCTACTACGCCAAGCCCGTCGCCGGCTGAACCACAAACATCGCTGGCTCCGAAAACAAGCCAGAGCTAATGTAGCCGCTCGCTGGCTTGGGGCCTTGTCATGCCGAGCAATGTTTTTCGCTTTGACGAGAGCTGGGACATCCCGGAGGGGACACCGCAGGAAGTGTGGGATGTGCTGTCCGATGCCGAGTTGCTGCCGCGCTGGTGGGGCGACGCCTATAAGGAGGTCGAACCCCTCGACAAAAAGGGCAAGGGCGTCGTCGGTTCGAGGGCGAGAGCCAGGGCGCGAGGCGCCCTGCCCTATGAGCTGAATTTCATCATCGAGGCGGCCGAGCTCGAGCCGGGCCGTCTGGTGGTGGTGAAGACTTTCGGCGATTTCGACGGCCTATGGCGAGCGGAATTGTCGCCGTCCGGAACCGGAACGCGTGTGAAGCTCACCTGGCAGGTCATCGTGGAAAGGCCGATCCTCAAATTCCTGGCGCCACTGCTCAGGCCGGCCTTTGCCTGGAACCATCGCTGGACGACGCCGCGCGGCGAAGCCGGGCTTCGTCGCTATCTCGCCGCACAAAAGAACGGCAGGGCCTGAAACTCACCAATTGCGGTTGAGCCAGCCGCGGGCGGGTTTTTCGACGATGTAGTAGCTCGCCAGCGCGCAGGCGAAGACCGCGGCCAGCATCGGGATCGGTGTGACGTCCCGATCATAGACGAATTTGTAGAAGGGCTGCTGCCAGAGATAGAGCGAATAGGACCACAGCCCCAGCATCACCATCGGCCGCGACGACAGCAATCCGGTGAGATACCCGCCGGCGAAGTCGAGCATGTTGACGGCGAGCGCGAGCAACGGCACTCCCAGCAGATAGTGCACGGGCGTCGGCACCGGATCGAGGAACAGCAAGACCGCGCCCGCGGCCGCCGCCAGCGCCACATGCCGATTCCTGAGGAATGCCGGCAGCCGTCCGTCGGCCTTGAGCAGGCAGATCGCCGCCGAAAGCAGGATCGAGGCGATATGCACGTCGGTGCGCCAGTAGCTGGTCTCGTAGTCCATGCCGAAGGCCCAGTAGGAGATGGCGCCGTTGGCCATCGCCAGCAGCGACAGCGCCACAAGCAGCCGCACGACATTGGTGCGCCCCGACACCACCACGCTGATCAGCGCCAGGATGACATAAGAATGCTCCTCGATGGCGAGCGACCAGATATGGTCGAGCGCCCCAGCGCGGTTAATGAGAATGCCGGCATAATTGTAGGTGAAGGTCAGTGCCGTCAGCGCTGCCTTCCATTTGAAGGCGATGAAGGTACCTGAAAGGCCGACCATGGCGGCAATCACGAACACCAGCAGCGCCGGATAGATGCGCGAGAACCGGCGCTTGAAGAATTTCTTCAGCGGAAAGCGCTCGATGAACAGGATCTCACCCATCAGCCGGCCGCTGAGCACAAAGAAAAACTCGACGCCGAGAACCCCAAGGTTGATTCCCGGAACCGGAAAGAAATGGCCGATCAGCACGAGCGCGATCGACAGGCCGCGCCAGCCGTCGAGATAGGCCAGCCTTGTCCGTGCCGCTCTGTCGGCTGCGGCTCGCGGCAGGACACCGGCCGTCGCGGAGATGTCGGTCATGCCCGTCCTTCGCAACTCGAGGCCCCGGCACGGAACAGCCGTGCTCGGAACCGCTTCGTTTCCCGCCGCATTTATTTTGCAGTGCGGGATAATCTTGTGCAAGTGCGAAGCCGCGAATTCTCAGGTAATTCCTGCCAAGTTATTGCGAATACGAAAGAAAAAGGGGCCCGATGGCCCCTTCCTGCAGCCAGATTGAGAGCGTTCAGGCGTTGGCCGCGGCCACCGCGCGCTTCGCCATAACCGCGATCAGATTGGCGCGGTAGTCGGCAGAGGCATGGATATCGCTCATCAGGCCCTTCGCCGGCACCTTGAGGCCGTCGAGCGCCGAGGCGTCGAAATTCTTCGCCAGCGCCGCCTCGATTTCCCTGGAGCGGAAGACGCCGTCGTCGCCGGCGCCGGTCACCGCTGCCCTCACCCCATCCTTGCCCTTGGTCACGAACACGCCGACGATCGCGTAGCGCGAGGCCGGGTTGCGGAATTTTTCGTAGGCCGCCTTGGCAGGCGCGGTGAAGGTCACCGCCGTGATGATCTCGCCGTCCTTCAGCGCCGTTTCGAACAGCCCCTTGAAGAATTTGTCGGCGGCGATCTCGCGCTTGTTGGTGACGATGGTCGCGCCCAGCGCCAGCAACGCCGCCGGATAGTCGGCGGCAGGATCGTTGTTGGCGATCGAGCCGCCTATCGTGCCCTTGTAGCGCACCGCCGGGTCGCCGATCAGCGAGGCCATATGCGCGAGCGCCGGACAGGCCTTCTTCAGCTTCTCGTCGGCGGAGACATCGTAATGCGTCGTCGCGGCACCTATGGTGACCGTCTTGCCGGACACCTTGATACCTTGCAGCTCCTTCAGCCGCGACACGTCGACCAGGTCGGAAGGCGCCGCGAGCCGCGTCTTCATGGCGGGGATCAGCGTCATGCCGCCGGAGAGCAGCTTCGCGTCACCGCTCTTCAACAGCTTGGCGGCGTCGGCAACTGAGGCGGCGCGGTGGTAGTTGACGGAATACATGTCTTTTTCTCCCTTTGGGAGAAAGCGAGTAGGGTGTAGTGAGTAGCGAATAGAATTGCTCCACCTGCACTGCTCTCTGTCCCTATTCGCTACTCCCTATTCGCTATTCGCTTTTCAATGCTTCTTGGCGTGGATCGCCGACCACACGGTCGACGGCGACGCCGGCATGGCGATGTCGACGACGCCGAGCGCATCGGTGATAGCGTTGATCACCGCCGGCGGCGAGCCGATGGCGCCGGCCTCGCCGCAGCCTTTGACGCCGAGCGGATTGCCCGGACACGGCGTGTTCGAGGTCGACACCTTGAACGACGGCAGGTCGGCCGCGCGGGGCATCGTATAATCCATATAACTTGCCGTCAGCAGCTGGCCGCTGGCGTCATAATACGCGCCTTCGAGCAGCGCCTGGCCGACGCCTTGCGCGATGCCGCCATGCACCTGCCCCTCGACGATCATCGGATTGATGATATTGCCGAAGTCGTCGGCCGCGACGAACTGGATGATCTCCGTCAGGCCGGTTTCCGGATCGATCTCGACCTCGCAGATGTAGCAGCCGGCCGGGAAGGTGAAGTTGGACGGATCGTAGAAGGCCGTTTCCTTCAGGCCCGGCTCCATGCCGGCAGGCAGGTTGTGGGCGGTGTAGGAGGCAAGCGCCACCTGGAACCAGGGCAGGCTCTTGTCGGTGCCGGCGACCTTGACCTCGCCATTCTCGATGACGATGTCGCCCTCATCCGCTTCGAGCAGATGCGCCGCGATCTTCTTGGCCTTGGCTTCGACCTTGTCGAGCGCCTTGGCGACCGCCGACATGCCGACGGCGCCCGAGCGCGAGCCGTAAGTGCCCATGCCCATCTGCACCTTGTCGGTGTCGCCGTGGACGATCGAGACCGAATCGATCGGCACGCCGAAGCGCTGGGTCACCAATTGCGCGAAGGTCGTCTCGTGCCCCTGGCCATGGCTGTGCGAGCCGGTCAGCACCTCGATCGTGCCGACCGCGTTGACGCGCACCTCCGCCGATTCCCACAGTCCGACGCCGGCGCCGAGCGAACCCACCGCCGCCGACGGCGCGAGACCGCAAGCCTCGATGTAGCAGCTCATGCCGATGCCGCGCAGCTTGCCCTGCTTGGCGGCGTCCGCCTTGCGCTTGGTGAAGCCGGCATAGTCGGCGGCCTTCATCGCCGCGTCGAGAGAGGCGCCATAGTCGCCCGCATCATAGTTCATGATCACCGGCGTCTGGTGCGGGAACGATGTGATGAAGTTCTTGCGCCTGAGTTCCGCCGGCGACACGCCAAGCTCGCGCGCGGCGGTCTCCATCATGCGCTCGAGGACGTAGGTGGCTTCCGGCCGCCCTGCCCCGCGATAGGCATCGACGGGTGCCGTGTTGGTGTAGACGGTACGCACGTTGGCGTGGATGGCCGGGATGTTGTACTGGCCCGACAGCAGCGTGGCGTAGAGATAGGTCGGCACGCAGGACGAGAACAGCGACATGTAGGCGCCGAGATTGGCTATCGTGTCGACCTTGAGGCCGGTGATCCGGTTATCCTTGTCGAAAGCCATCTCCACGGTCGAGACATGGTCGCGGCCATGCGCGTCGGAAAGGAAGCTTTCGGTGCGGTCGGCGACCCATTTGACCGGGACACCGGTCTTCTTCGACGCCCAGAGACAGACGATCTCTTCCGGATAGATATAGATCTTGGAGCCGAAGCCGCCGCCAACGTCCGGCGCGATCACCCGAAGCTTGTTTTCCGGCGCGACATTGTAGAAGGCGCTCAGCACCAGCCGCGCGACATGCGGGTTCTGCGAGGTCGTCCAGCAGGTGTAATGGTCCTCAGCCTTGTCGTAGTGGCCAAGGGCAGCGCGCGGCTCCATCGCATTCGGCACCAGCCGGTTGTTGACGATCTTCATGCGCGTGACATGCGCCGCCGACTTGATCGCGGCGTCGGTTGCCTTGCCGTCGCCCAGCTCCCAGTCGAAGATCAGGTTGTTCTCGGCTTCGGCATGGACCTGCGGCGCGCCCTTTTCGAGCGCCTTGGTCGCCTCGACCACCGCCTTCAGTTCCTTGTAGGTGATCTCGACCGCTTCCGCGGCGTCGCGCGCCTGACCCTTGGTGTCGGCGATGACGATGACGACAGCGTCGCCGACATAGCGCACCTTATCCACCGCGAGGGGCGACCATGCGCCCATCTTCATCGGCGTGCCGTCCTTGGAATGGATCATCCAGCCGCAGATCAGGTTGCCGATGCCGTCCGCCTTGAGCTCCTTGCCGGTCAGCACGCCGACGACGCCGGGCATGGCTTGCGCTTGTCTGACGTCGATCTTCTTGATCTGTGCATGCGCGTGCGGGCTGCGCACGAACACGGCATGCTTCATGCCGGGCACCACCATGTCGTCGACATAGCGGCCGCCGCCGGTGATGAACCTCTTGTCTTCCTTGCGCGCCACGCGAGCGCCGACACCTTCGATACCCATTGCGGAAATTCCTCCCGAAAATAGCGAGTAGTGAGTAGCGAATAGCGAGTAGTGAATGGATGGAGCGAAGGGCAGCCGGAGGAACCGACTATTCGCTACTCCCTATTCGCTACTCGCTCAGTCTCACGCCGCTTGCCTAGCTTTACTCCTCGACCCCTTCGCCATCGCTTGCGATGCGGCAAGGATCGCCTTGACGATATTGTGGTAGCCGGTGCAGCGGCAGATATTGCCGTCGAGTTCGGCGCGCACGGTGGCCTCGTCGAGGCCTTCCGGATGATGCGCGATCATATCGGTCGCCGCCATGATCATGCCCGGCGTGCAGAAGCCGCATTGCAGCCCGTGATGCTCCTTGAATGCCGCCTGCACCGGATGCAGATCGGCACCGTTCGCCAGCCCCTCAATGGTGACGATGGTCGATCCAGAGGCCTGCACGGCGAGCATCGTGCAGGATTTCACGGCCCTGCCGTCGACATGCACGACGCAGGCGCCGCATTGCGAGGTGTCGCAGCCGACATGGGTACCCGTGAGGCCGAGATGTTCCCGTAGGAAATGCACGAGCAGCGTTCGGTCTTCGACGCTCCCGCTGACCCGTCTGCCATTCACCGTCAACGACACGTCCGACATGCAACCTCCCCTGGGTACTACCTTGGTTCATCGCGTTGCCGATGCCGTGCTTGTGCTTCGGCAGTGCGCTATTTTCGTACCGTACAACGGGCAAAACAGCGCTGCCAGCGCACCTTCCATTGTACTTTCGGTCATGGCAAAAGCGCTGTGCGGCGCAGCAACCGGCCCATTGCCAAAACCGGGATTGAAGGCAAAGATGCCTTCGACGCGCGCGTGCCTGGCACGCATAAAAAAGACACGCATAAAGACAGCGTCGGAGGAATTGGAGGAGAAGGCAAGCTGGCCAGTTCGAGCACGCGCTATGCATGCGGCCTCTCGGCGCTCACCACGGATGAGCCCGACCCAGATGCTTTTGCCAGGGCCATCGCGGCCGAAGCGGCAGCCGTCGATGCCGGCTTCGCGCTGCTCTTCTTCTCCCAAAGCCTCGTCGACGCGGCGGCACTTGCGCAGGCACTGAAGCTGCACGCGCCGTCGCTCGACTATGCCGGCTGCTCGACCGCAGGCGAGATCACTCCGCAAGGGCTCGAGGAAGGACATATCCTTGCCCTGCTTTTGCCTTCCGCCTCGTTCTCCGTCGTCAGCACTATGGTCGAGGACATCTCTTCCTCCGGCATGGACAGTATCACCGGCGAGGTCGCCGCGCTGAGGCGCCTGCTGCGCGGCCGCGTCGGCCAGGAGCGGGCCAAAAGCGTGTTCGCGCTCTGCTTCATCGATGGGCTCTCATATGCCGAGGAAGCGGTCACCTCGGCCATCCACTGGGGACTGGATGACATTCCGCTGATCGGCGGGTCGGCGGGCGACGACCTGAAATTCGAAACGACAAGGCTGATCTCGAATGGCAAGGTCGCTTCCGACAGCGCCATCGTCGTGCTGGTCGCGACCGAGATCCCCTTCCATGTCTTCAAGACCGACAATTTCATCCCCACCGACGAGAAGCTGGTGGTGACGGCGTCCGATCCCGATCATCGAATCGTACGCGAATTCAACGCCACCAACGCTGCGGAGGAATACGCCGCCTCCGTCGGCATGGTGCCGCAGGCGCTGACACCCTTAAGCTTCGCGTCCCATCCTGTCGTGGTGAAGGTTGGCGGCGAATATTATTGCCGCTCGATCCAGCGCATGCATGCCGACGGCTCGCTGTCCTTCTACTGCGCCATTGACGACGGCGTCGTTCTGTCCATCGCTCAGCCCAAGAACATGGTCGAGGCTACGCGCGCTGCCCTGCTGGATGTCGAGCGCAAGCTCGGCGGTATCGACATGGTGCTCGGCTTTGACTGCGTGCTGCGCCGGCTCGACGCGCGCAACCGCCAGGTCTTCCGCGATATTTCCGAGCTCTATCGGACCAGCAACGTCATCGGTTTCGGCACTTATGGCGAGCAGTACCGCTCGATGCATCTCAATCAGACCTTCACCGGCATCGCCTTCGGTGAGCGTCGGGCGGCCGAGTGAACTGCCATGCCGCTTCGTGATATCGACGACCTCGAGAAGCTGAAGAAAATCAACGCCGCGCTCGTTAGCCGCGTCGAACGCTCGATGGACCAGCAGGTCAACGCCTTCTCTTTGTTCCAGACCGCGATCTCGCTGGAGAACCAGGTGCGCACACGCACCGAGGAGTTGCATACGACGCTGCGCCGGCTCGAGCGGTCGAACATCGAGCTCAGCGCGGCAAAAGAAAACGCCGAGCTGGCGAATCTTTCCAAGACCAGGTTCCTCGCCGCTGCCAGCCACGACGTGCTGCAGCCGCTCAATGCCGCGCATCTGTCGGTCTCGGCGCTGGCCGAAGTGCAAACCAGCGAGGAAGGAAAAAAGCTTGTCCGCCAGGTCGAGCGCTCGCTGGAGACGATGGAAGACTTGCTGCGCACCCTGCTGGACATCTCGAAGCTCGACGCCGGTGTGGTGCAGCCGGAGATCGTCGACGTCAGCCTGGAGACCCTGTTCTCCTCGCTGCGCTCGGATTTCCTGCCCGAGGCGCAGATGAAAGGCCTGTCGCTGAAATTCCGGCCGGTGAACGTGGTTGTGCGCTCCGACCGCACGCTGCTGCGCCGCATCCTGCAGAACATCCTCTCCAATGCGCTGCGCTACACCCGCTCAGGCGGCGTTCTGGTCGGCACCAGGCATCGCGGCGACACCATCCGCATCGACGTCGCCGATACCGGCTGCGGCATCCCCGACGACCAGCGCGAGGCGGTGTTCGAGGAGTTCCATCGCGGCACCTCGACCCTTGTCGATGCCGGGCTGGCCGGCGGATTGGGCCTTGGCCTCGCCATCGTGCGCCGCATGGCGGCCGCGCTCGGCCACCCCGTGACCTTTTCCTCGAAGGTCGCGCGCGGCACGATTTTTCACATCGACGTGCCGGTCGGCATGGCGGCGGCTGAACCGGCGGCGACCGCCACCGACCTGGACCGGCCGCGCGGCTACGGCCTGTTCGGCACCAGGGTGCTGCTGGTCGAAAACGATGTCGACGTGCTGAGCGCCATGACCTCGCTGCTCGAGCGCTGGCAATGCCTGGTGCGCGCCGCCACTTCGACCGACGATGCGCTCGACCTGCTTGGAGACACCGCCTGGGTGCCGGACATCATCATCGCCGACCAGCATCTCGACGACGGCGATCTCGGCACGACGACCATCGCTGAAGTGCGCGATTATCTCGGCCGCCCGGTGCCGGCGCTGATCGTCACCGCCGACGGCTCCGAGCTCGTCGCCAAGGCCGCCCGCGCCGCCGGCATCGAGCTGATGCGCAAGCCGCTGAAGCCCGCGCAATTGCGCGCGCTGCTGGCGCATCTGCTGGCTTAAAGGCATGGCTCCCGAACGTGGGAACCGGTTTCGGGACAAAGACATGCGTAAAATCAAAAACCTAATGCATGTCGCCCAGAAGTGTGCCGCGGTTCTGGGGCAACGACATTCATCCAAAACAAAGACTCAAAGCGCACGGAGTGAATCTGAAAGATCGCGACGCGCTTTAGGACTGTCCCTCAAAACCCCGCCTGATCCCGAAACAGCTCCGCATTGTCCAGCTTCGAAACCTCGATCACGGCTTGCGTCCGGCTATAGACGTTGAGCTTGCGCAGGATCTCCGAGACGTGCGCTTTCACGGTGGTCTCGCCCACCTGCAGCTCATAGGCGATCTGCTTGTTGAGCATGCCCTGGCGCAGCATTTGCAGCACTCTCAGCTGTTGCGGCGTCAGCCTGGCCAGGCGCTGCACCATGTCGGCGCGGTCGGTGCTGTCGGCGTCCGGCGGCTGGCCCTCGTAGTTTTCCGGCACATAGACAGCGCCGTCCATAACCGAACGGATGGCGGCGGCGAGATCGCTCTTGCGCGCCGATTTCGGGATGAAGCCGGCGGCGCCGTAGGACAGCGCCTCGGAAATGATCTTCGGCTCCTCATAGCCCGACACGATCACCACCGGCAGCCGCGGATAGCGGGTCCTGAGCTGCAGCAGTCCCTCGAAGCCATGCACGTCAGGCATGCTGAGATCGAGCAGCGCCAGATCGAACGGCTTTGCGTCGGCCAGAAGTTCGATCGCCTCGGCGATCGACCGCGCCTCGACCGTGTCGACATCCGGGTAGGCCATCTGCACGGCGCTGTGCAGCGCCTCGCGAAACAGCGGGTGGTCGTCGATGATCAGGAAGCGGGCGCGATCGCTGACGGCGGTCATTTTATAGGTTCGGACATCGGTTCGGTTTTCAGGCACAGGATAGTCCCGTGACCATGGCCAGATTATTGCCAAATAGTACATCGCCGAAAGTTGCGGTGTCTGCAACACGACAGGGCCAATGGTTTCCGAGGCTTAGCGCATGACCCCGAAAATCGGAATCGATTTTTGCTTCGCTGACCTTCGGTTCGGAAAGGATCATGCGCCAAATCAAAGTGCTACAGCGTCCTTTGCGCATCCGAAAGGAGGCGCGGTGCTGTAGTGCCTTGCTCGCTCGTCGAAATCGGCCGAATGTGCGCGGGCAGATTCATGCCAACGCAGAGAAAGCCCATGCCAGACTTCGTCCTTCCGCCGCCAGCGATCGCTTCGGTTGCCGTCGCCGGCTCGGCGGAGCGGTTTGCCGTGCGCCGCATCTTCTGCGTCGGCCGCAATTACGCCGCACACGCGCGCGAGCTCGGCAATGACGAGCGCGACCCGCCCTTCTTCTTCACCAAGCCGGCCGACGCCGTGGTCGACAGCGGCGCCGAGATCCCTTACCCGCCTTTGACCTCAAATCTCCACCATGAGGTCGAGCTGGTCGTCGCGATCGGCGAGGCCGGATTCCGCATTCCCCGTGCCGAGGCGCTTGCCCATGTCTGGGGCTATGGCGTCGGCGTCGACCTCACCCGCCGCGACCTGCAGGACCAGGCCAAGAAGGCGGCGCGGCCGTGGGACTGGTCGAAGGCATTCGACCGCTCAGCGCCCTGCGGCCCGCTGCTTCCGGTCGCAAAGTCAGGCCATCCCGAAAAGGGCCGCATCTGGCTCGCCGTCAACGGTGACGTAAAACAGGATGGCGATCTCGCCGAGCTGATCTGGCCGGTCGCCGATGTCGTCTCGATCTGCAGCGAGGCCGTAGGGCTTCAGCCGGGCGACCTGATCTTCACCGGCACGCCGGCCGGCGTCGGCGCGGTTCAGGCCGGCGACAGAATCACCGGCGGCGTCGATGGTGTCGGCACCATTGAAATCACGATCGGCCAGCCGAGATCGTAAGCGATGAGCGACCTCGTCCTCCACAACTACTATCGCTCCTCCACCTCTTATAGGGTGCGGATCGCGCTGGAGATGAAGGGGCTGAGCTATACCTACGTGCCGCATCATCTGCGCCATGGCGAGCATCTCGAGCCCGCCTACCTCGCGGTCAACCCGCAAGGGCTGGTGCCGGCGCTGGTGCTGGACGACGGCACCCTTCTGACGCAATCGCTGGCAATCGTCGAATATCTCGACGAGATCGCGCCCGAACCGCCGCTGCTGCCCAAGGATGCGCTGGGGCGCGCGCACGTCAGGATGCTGGCGCAGATGATCGCCTGCGACATCCATCCGGTGAACAATCTGCGCGTGCTGACCTCGCTGCGCACGCTTTTCGGCGCCGGCGACGAGGATGTCGTCAACTGGTTCCGGCACTGGGTGAACGAGGGTTTCCAGCCGCTTGAGAAGATTCTGGCTTCGTCGCCTGAGACCGGCATTTTCTGCCACAGCGAAACGCCCGGGCTGGCCGACATCTGCCTCGCCGCCCAGGTCACCAACAACGCCCGCTTTGGCGTCGACATGGCGCCCTATCCGGTAATCTCGCGCATCCACGCCGCCTGCATGGCGCTGCCGGCGTTTCAGAAGGCGGCGCCCCAGAACCAGATCGATGCCGAATAACCTGCTGAAGGACTTCCCATGAAAGCTGTCGTCTTCGAAAAATTCGGCGAAGTGCCGACGATCCAGACCGTGCCCGATCCGAAGCCGGCGGCGGATGGCGTCGTCATCAAGGTCGAGGCGACCGGCCTTTGCCGCAGCGACTGGCATGGCTGGATGGGCCATGACGACGGCATCACGCTGCCGCATGTTCCCGGCCACGAGCTGGCCGGCGTCGTCGTTGCCGCCGGCAAGCAGGTGAGCCGCTGGAAGGCTGGCGACCGCGTCACCGTGCCCTTTGCCGTCGGCTGCGGCCGCTGCTTCGAATGCACCTCCGGCAACCATCAGATCTGCGAGCACCAGTCCCAGCCTGGCTTCACCGGCTGGGGCTCGTTCGCCGAATATGTCGGCATCGAGCATGCCGACACCAATCTGGTGCGCCTGCCCGAGGAGATGGAATTCGCCACCGCCGCCAGCCTCGGCTGCCGTTTCGTCACTTCCTTCCGCGCCATTGTCGACCAGGGTCGGGTGACACCGGGCGAATGGGTGGCGGTGCATGGCTGCGGCGGCGTCGGCCTCTCGGCGATCATGATCGCCAGCGCCATGGGCGCCAATGTCATCGCCATCGACTTGACCGACGAGAAGCTGGAGTTTGCCAAAAAGATTGGCGCGGTGGCGACCATCAACGCCTCGACGACGCCGAATGTGGTCAAGGCGGTCAAGCAGATCACCAATGGCGGCGCGCATATGTCGATGGACGCGCTCGGCCACCCGACCACCTCGTTCAACTCGATCGCCAACCTGCGCCGGCGCGGCCGCCACGTTCAGGTCGGGCTGATGCTGGGCGAGCACGCCCGCCCGCAGGTGCCGATGGACAAGGTGATCGCCTTCGAGCTCGAAATCCTGGGCAGCCACGGCATGCAGGCCTACCGCTATACCGCGATGATGGAAATGATCCGCACCGGCAAGCTGAAGCCTGAGCTTCTGGTCGGCAAGAGAATCAGCCTCGAGGAAGCGCCGGCCGCACTTATGGCGATGGGAGGATTCGAGGGCATCGGCATCGGCGTGGTGACGAAGTTCCAGTAGAAGCTGGCGCTGTCGCCTACCGCGCAAATTTCTTCGCCCCGAACACGCACGCCACCACGCCGAGCGTGACGATCACCATCAGCGGGCTGACCTGCTCGTGCAGCAGGCTCGCCGCGAGCGCCAGGCCGAAGAAAGGCTGCAAAAGCTGCAATTGCCCCACGGCCGCAATGCCACCTTGCGAGAGGCCCCGATACCAGAACACGAAGCCGATCAGCATGCTGAACAGCGAGACATAGGTAAGGCCGATCCATGCGCCGGAGCCGACGCTCGTGAAGGACGGCGGCAGCGTTACAAAGGTCAGCGCCAGCATGACCGGCAGCGACAGCGCCAGCGCCCAGCAGATCACTTGCCAGCCGCCAAGCTTGCGCGACAGCGCCGCCCCCTCGGCGTAGCCCAGCCCGCAGGCGATGATGGCGGCGAGCATCAAGCTGTCGCCGACCGGTGATGCGGTGACGCCTTGCGTCAGGGCAAAACCCGCAACAAGCGCGCTGCCCAGGCACGAAAACAGCCAGAAGGCCGGGCGCGGTCGGTCGCCGCCGCGCAGCACACCGAAGACCGCTGTCGCCAGCGGCAGCAGGCCGACAAAGATGATGGAATGCGCCGCGGCGACATGTTTGAGCGCCAACGCCGTCAGCAGCGGAAAGCCGACCACCACGCCCAGCGCAACGATAACCAGCGAAACTAGGTCCGCTCGCTCGGGGCGCTTCTCGCGGAACAGGAGCAGCATCGCGATCCCGAGCAGGCCGGCGATGGCGGCTCGGGCCGCGGTCAGGAAGGTCGGGTCGAAATCCATCACCGCCACACGCGTCGCCGGCAGCGAGCCGCTGAAGATCAGCACCCCGATAAAGCCGTTGAGCCAGCCGCTCAGACCCTTATCCATCCATCTGCTCCGTTTGCGCTTCCGTACCGGCGCAGGGCATGGTGTCGCCAGAGACAATGGAGTACAATTCTGCAAAACTGTAATGGTCTTCAGGGGAGTACAGATGGACACGCCCGACCCGAATGCCGGCGGCGGAACGCTCGTCGAGACGGTCATGGCGGCAATCCGGCAGCGGATGGCCGCGCGTATCCTGACGCCAGGCGCCCGCCTGCCCTCGATCCGCGCCTTCGCCGGCACCATGCAGGTATCGAAGTCGACGGTGGTGGAGGCCTATGAACGGCTTGCCGCTGAAGGCACGATCCGCTCGCGGCCTGGATCAGGTTTCTTCGCCGCCGGCCCGATCGCGCCGCTGTCGCTGTCTGAAATCGGTCCGCGGCTCGACCGCGCCGTCGATCCGCTGTGGGTCTCGCGGCAGTCGCTGGAAGCGGGCGAAGAGATGCTGAAACCGGGCTGCGGCTGGCTGCCGGCTTCATGGATGCCCCAGGCCGCCTTGCGCCGCTCCTTGCGCAGTGCCGCGCGCGCCGACGACGCGACGCTTGCCGACTACGGCACGCCGCTCGGCCTGCCGGCGCTGCGGCAACTTCTCGCCCGCCGCCTGTCGGCGCATGGCGTCGAGGCTTCGCCGGATCAGATCATGCTCACCGAATCCGGCACCCAGGCGATCGACCTTCTATGCCGTTTCCTGCTCGAGCCGGGCGATACCGTGCTGGTCGACGACCCCTGCTACTTCAATTTCCACGCGCTGCTGCGCGCCCACCGGGCAAAGGCCGTCGGTGTCCCTATGACGCCGTCGGGGCCTGATATCGACCTGTTCGCGCAGGCGCTCGCCGAGCACCGGCCGCGCCTCTACATCACCAATTCGGCGCTTCACAACCCAACCGGCGCGGTGCTTTCGCCGGTCGTTGCCCACAGGCTGCTGAAGCTCGCCGACCAATCCGATCTCGCCATCATCGAAGACGACATCTTTGCCGATTTCGAGCACACGCCGGCGCCGCGGCTGGCGGCATTCGACGGGCTCGGCCGCGTCATCCAGATCGGTTCTTTTTCGAAGACGTTGTCAGCCTCGGTGCGGTGCGGCTTTGTCGCCGCGCCCCGCGACCGGATGGAAGGGCTGACCGACCTCAAGATCGCCACCACTTTCGGTGGCGGGCGCCTCGCCTCGGAACTGGTGCTGACCCTGCTCAAGGACGGCAGCTACCGCAAGCATGTCGAGCAGTTGCGCGCCCGCCTGGCACGCGCCATGGCCGAGACCGCCGGCAGGCTGAAGGCGATGGACATCGTGCCCTGGATCGACCAACCGAATGGCATGTTCCTGTGGTGCCGCCTGCCGGAAAACATCGATGCCGCCGATGTTGCCCGCCACGCGCTGGCCGACAATGTCGTGCTGGCGCCCGGCAATGCCTTCAGCCTGTCACATACCGCCGGCCGGTTCATGCGCTTCAATGTTGCCCAATGCGAGGATGAGCGCATCTTCAGGGTGCTCGAAAAAGCGATGGCAAAGTGAGAGAGTGCGGCCTGCCGCTCAAGTTGCTGCCCGCTTGCGGCGCTCATACATCATCACCAGCGTCTCGGCGGTCAGCGCCGGCTTCTGCTCGCCTTCGATCTCGACGGTATTCGCCGCCTTCATCAGATATTGGCCGGGGCCGCGGTCTTCCATGGAAAGCAGCGTCGTGCGCAGCCTGATGCGCGCGCCGGACTTCACCGGCGCCAGGAAGCGCACCTTATCGAACCCATAATTGAAGGCGGCTTGCGTGTTTTCCGGCACGATGCCCATCTCCAGCGCCAGCGCGCCGATGATCGACAACGTCAGATAGCCATGCGCGATCGTGGTGCGGAACGGGCTCTGCCGCTTCGCCCGCTCGGGATCGACATGGATCCACTGATGGTCGCCCGTGCATTCGGCGAACTGGTCGATGCGCTGCTGGTCGACCGTCGTCCACTCCGACACGCCGATCTCCTGGCCGGCCATTGTCCGCAACTGTTCGAAGGTCGGCGGCGTTCTCGGCCGATTTTCCGTCATTCCTGCTTTCCCGGTGGCTTCTGCCAGACTCCCGACCATGAACCGGCGGCTCCTGTCAATTCACGGCCCCACGATTTCGCTCTTGGACGCGATTTCACTCTTAGAGTTGACGGTTTTACGGCAGGCAGGGAACGCGGAGCCGCGCGCTAGTTCAATTCCTGTCGTAGCCGGCGCGGATTTCCGCCATCGCGTCCTTGATCCTGTCACGCAGGATTTCGACCGATTCGGTGCCGGATTTCCGGACCAAGTCAGCGACCTCGCCGGCATTCTTCAGCGTTGTCTCGAAGGATTTCCTGGCGAATTCCACTTGCTTTGTCATCAACTCCGACGGATTGCCCGGGGCTTGGTAGTTCTGCGCCATCCGGGTGATTTCGCCGAGCGCCTCCTCCACCATCTCGTGCTGCCTCGACAGAACGGAGGACGCGCCGGCAGCACTTGCCCTGGCCGACTTTTCCAGAGCCTCGAGATTCTTGCGGTGATGATCGAGGATCGCCTGGACGTCGACCTTCGGCAGCTTCAGGTCGCGGCCGAACCTGCTGAACATGTCCAGGAAAGAATCGGATTCCGGTTGTCTTGCCATGTCGTCGCCTCCCGATCCGCCGCTTTTGCGGCGCCCGCTAGGGAGAATAGTGCGCGCCCGGCCCGCGTCAATTGAGGAGAAACAGCCTCTCGGCGGTATAAAGTACCAAGCCGGCCAGGCCGCCGATCACCATGCCGTTGAAGCGGATATATTGCAGGTCCTTGCCGATGTTCGCCTCGATCAGCCGCGTCAACTGAGCCAGGTCCCAGCGCTTGACCTGGTCGGCGATGAATTTGGACACACCGCTCTTCTGGCTCTCGACGAAGGAAGCGAGCGCCACAACGAAGCCTTGGTTCATGTCGGCTCTGATCTGCGCATCGTCGGCCAGATGCCTCCCGACCTCGACGAACATGTTGGCAAGGTGCTCGCGGATCATCGAATTCGGCGCGTTGGCGTCCTGCTCGATGAACAGGCGCAGGCTCGCCCACGTGTCGCCGGCCAGCGCCTGAACCTCCGGCCGGCCGAGGAAATCGCGCTTCAGCTTCTCGGCGCGCCTTGCATATTGCTTGGATGTCCTGAGCCGCTCGATGAAGGCGAGCGCGAAACGGTCGAATTCGGCGCGCATTGGATGATTGGGATCGGCCCGCACCTCATCGAGCAGTGACCCGGCGGAGGCGACGATCTTCTTCAAGAGATAGGCGTCGGCGCGAAACAGGTTGAAGAGCGACGGCAGCTCCTCGCGGATCTTTTCGCGCATCGTCGCCAGCGCCTTCTCGTCGTTCAGGAAACGACCGACCACCCTGGTGAACTCGTCGAACAGCTTTTGATGGCGGCGGTCGTCGGTGAGCGCCGTCAACAGCTCCGCGGCCAAAGGTGCCAGCGGCACCCTTTCGACCTGCTCCAGCATGCGGCTGGTGACAAAGTCGCGCAGTCCGGACTGCTCCACCGCGGCAAGTGCCTGCGGCACCAGCCGGGCGACGAAGCGCGACAGTCCGGCGGCCCGTTCGGCGTCGGCCAGCCAGTCGGCGACGAGAGCGGCAAAGTCGACCTCTGCGAGTTTTTCCCGCACCGGCTCCGGCGCCAGGAAATTGGCCTCGATGAAGCGCCCGAGATTGTCGGCAATGCGGTGCTGGTTCTCCGGGATGATGGCGGTGTGCGGGATCGGCAGCCCGAGCGGCCGCCTGAACAGCGCAACGACGGCATACCAGTCGGCGAGGCCGCCTATGGTCGCCGCCTCGGCGAACGCGGCGACGAAGCCGAGCCACGGATAATCGCCCTCGAAAGACTTGGCGAGCGCGAAGACCAGGATGCATAGGCCAAGCGCCGCGGCGGCGATGAACTTGGTCCGCCGCAATGCTGAGAGCTTTGCCTGCGCATCGGCGTCGAATCGAACCGGCGCGAGCACCTGAACTGATTGTGACATGGAAAGCCGTTTCCTCTTTGCACCCGGACTTATCTAGTGCCCGCGCCGGCGAAACGCTCGCTCAAAGCGCATTGGGGCATATCGAGCCGCCCTGCGCGTCGGCATGCACAAAAAGTTGACACGTTTATTCAGCTATGTGGCGGTCCAGTCTGGAATTGTTCCAAACTATGGGCCATATTCGGCCTAAGCTAATGTTTTCGCGAGGACTACCATGCGGCTCACGCGCCAGACCAACTATGCGATGCGCATCCTGATGTATTGCGCCGCGAACACCGACAGGCTGAGCCGCATCCCGGAGATCGCCGCCGCCTACTCGGTTTCGGAACTGTTCCTGTTCAAGATCCTGCAGCCGCTGGTCGAGGCCGGTCTGGTCGAAACCGTGCGCGGCAGGAACGGTGGCGTAAGGCTCGGCCGCCCGGCCGAGCAGATCAACCTGTTCGATGTCGTGCGCGTCACCGAAGAGAGCTTCGCCATGGCTGAATGTTTCGAGAACGACGCCGCCGAATGCCCGCTGGTCGACAGCTGCGCCTTGAATTCGGCGCTGCGCGAGGCACTCAACGCCTTCTTCGCCGTGCTGTCCCGCTACACGATCGCCGATCTCGTTGCCGCGCGCCCGAACGTGCGTCACCTGCTCGGTATCGACCTGCTGGAACAGCGCGCTCCGGCGGCTTGATCAAGCCCCGGCGGCTTGGTTCTCGAGGGGCGCCGCCGCCCATGACTTCGTCATTCTAGGGCGGAGCAAGGAGCGCAGCGACGCAGCGCAGACCCTAGAATCCATTCCGTGACGTTTCGGCCCCACAGCGACGCAGAACTAGCAGCAGCAGCGCCAGCACTCGTTCTGGATCGCTGCATTCTTCGGTCGATGTAACGGAATGGATCCTCGGGTCTCCGCGTCCGCTTCGCTCCCGCTCCACCCGTGGATGACCAAGGCGGGAAACCGTCATCGCCGCCAGGCCTAAGCCGCAGATTGCGGCAGCACGAACGGCATGTTTGCGGCCGGCAAGGCGCCGACTTTGAGGCGGCAGTCGAACACCTTCTCGATCAATTCGTCGTTCAGTACGTCCGTTGGTGAGCCGGCAGCCGCCAGCTGGCCGCCGTGCAGCACGAAAATCCGGTCGGCATACATCGCTGTCAGGTTGAGGTCGTGCAGGATCGCCACCACGCCGCCGCCGCGGCGGGCGAAATCGCGGGCGATGTTCATGATGATAAGCTGGTGCTTGACGTCGAGGCTGGAAACCGGTTCGTCGAGGAAGAGATAGCGCGGCCTGCCCTCCAGCACCGGCGCCCAGACCTGGCAGAGCACGCGCGCAAGCTGCACGCGCTGCTGCTCGCCTCCGGAAAGCTCCTGGTAGAAACGGCCGGCGAAGCCCTCGAGATCGACGCGCGCCAGTGCCCGCTCCGGCAGCCGCGCATCCTCGCCGGGCAGCACGCCGGAGCGGCCGCCGATCAGACCGAGGCGAACGATCTCGCGCACGGTGAACGGGAAGGACAACATGGTCGACTGCGGCAGCACGGCGCGAAGCGTCGCTGCATCCATCGGCTTCATCGCGGCAAGATCGCGACCGTTGAGGGTAACCGTGCCGCTATAGGAAAGCTCGCCCGTCAGCGCCTTGAGCAAGGTCGTCTTGCCGGATCCGTTCGGTCCGACGATTGCAGAGATCTCGCCCGGCAGCGCCGCGAAATCGACTTGCGACACGATGCGCTTGGCGCCGATCGCCACGGAGATGTCGCGCGCTTCAATCATGGACAGCTCACAAATCGACGACGCCGCGCTTGCGCAGCAGGATCCACAGGAAGAACGGCGCGCCGGCGACCGCCGTGACGATGCCGATCGGCAGTTCGGCCGGAGCGACGATGGTGCGGGCGACCGCGTCGGCGAGCAGCAGCAGCGAGGCACCGAGCAAGGCCGAGGCCGGCAAAAGATAGCGGTTGTCCGGACCGATCGCGAGGCGCAGCAGGTGCGGCACGACGATGCCGATGAAGCCGATGCCGCCGCTGACGGCGACCGACGCGCCGACCGCCGCCGAAACCCCGACGATGGCCGTGTATTTCAGGCGCTGCACCGGAATGCCGAGATGGCCCGCGGTCGCGTCCCCAAGCGCCAGCGCGTTGAGGCCGCGCGACAGGAAAGGCATCGTCGCCAGCGCCAGCACGATCACCGGTCCGACCGTGCCGATCTTCGGCCATGTCGCGCCGGCAAGCGAGCCGAGTTGCCAGAAGGTGAGGTCGCGCAATTGCCTGTCATCGGCCATGAAGATCAGAACGCCGGTCAGCGCCATGGCAAGGGCCGCGATCGCCAGGCCGGCGAGCAACATCGTGGCGACCGATGTCCGGCCCTGGCGCGTCGCGATGGCGTAAAGCAGCAACGTCACCGCCAGCCCGCCGAAGAAGGCCGCCAGCGGCAGGGCAAGCGTGCCGAGGGCGAACGTGACAGGCGCAAGCCAGGTCGTGCCGAGCACGATGATCGCCACCGCGCCGAGACTCGATCCGGCGGAGACGCCGATCAGGCCGGGATCGGCAAGCGGATTGCGGAACAGGCCCTGCATCACCGCGCCGGAAACGGCGAGCGCGGCGCCGATCAGCACGCCGAGCAGGACGCGCGGCATGCGGATGTCATAGACGATGAGCTGGTCGCGCGCCGCAAGCACGGCATCCGCCGGTACGGCTCCAGTGACCCAGTCGCGGATGACGCGGACGGCCGATGCGTCGGAAGCGCCCGCCGTCAGCGACAGGAAAACGGACAGCGCCAGCGCCACGCACAAGAGCGCGATGACAAACCTTGCGCGCGCCGAGCGGTCGCCATCGGCTGCCATCGCCCGGCTCGGCGCGCCTGCTATCGACTGTTCGGCCATCGCCGCTCAGTCCGCGACCTGATTGCCATAGAGCTCGACCGCAAGGTCGTGGATGGCTTCGGCGGTGCGCGGGCCGAAGCCGAGCAGATAGCCGCCCCACATGCTGACCATCTTGCGGTTCGTGCCCGCCGGTGCCGAAGCGACGGCCGGATTGGCAAACAGTTCCTCTTCCGAGATCGGCGGTCCGCCGCCCTTCATCGTCAGGATCACATCCGGCTTGGCGCTGACGATCGCCTCGTCCGTCATCCCCTTGTAGCCGGAAAAACCCTCGACCGCGTTGACCGCGCCGGCAAGCTTGATGATGCCGTCGGCCGCGGTGTCGTTGCCCGCGGCAAGGATCTTGCCGCCTTGCGTCGACAGCACGAACAGCACGCGCTTGCGCTCCTTGATCGCAGCCGTCTGCTTTTCCGCCGCCGTCAGCTTCGCATCCGTCTCCGCGGCAAGCTTCTCCGCTTTGGCCTCGACCCCCAGCGCCTTGCCGACGATGCGGATCTTCTCGAGGATGCCCTCGTGATTGTAATGGTCCGGCACCTCGATGAAAGGCACGCTCGACTTCTTCAGCACGTCCACCGCTTCCTTCGGGCCGCTGCCATGCAGCACAAGGATTCCGGTTGGATTGACCGACAGGACGCCTTCCGGCGACAGCGCGCGCATGTAACCGACATCCGGCAGCTTCGCCGCCGCCTCGGGATAGTTGCTGGTCGAATCGCGCGCCACGAGACGGCCTTCCTCGCCGAGCGCATAGACGATCTCGGTGATCGAGCCGCCTATGGAGGCGATTCGCGAGGTGTCCGAAAAAACGGTCGTGCCTTCTTCCGCCCTGGCTGTCTGCATGGCCACGGCAAGCATAACGCCAAGCATCGGCGCAAGCGCCGGGCGGAAACGGAAAACAACACGCATTGGGCCTTGCCTCATGCAGCGGTCGGGTTGGGAATGCGGGGCAGGTTCTCGGCGAGGAAACGCCAGTCTTCCCGCTCGCCCTCGCCTTCACGGCGCTTGCCGAAGAACTGGATGATCATGCCGCCCTTGGCGTCATAGGCCTCGAGCGAGGTGACATGGCCGTCCTTGGTCGGCTTGCGCACCGCCCAGACTTCATGGATCTGGTCGGTCCTGACATGCAGGTGGAAGGTCTCGTCCAGCACGTTGATCCACGGCCCCATCGGCTTCACCGATTTGATCGGGCCCGAATGAATCTGGATGCAGCCGCGGTTTCCCACGAAGCACATGATCGGCATCTCGCCTGCCGCAGCGTGGTGGAACATGGCGTTGACGGCATCGTTGTCGAGCAGCCAGGCGTAGTCCTGCCCGACCATGCGCACCGCCTCGCGGCGACTGAGCTTCAGCGTCTTCAGCATGCCGAAGAACTGATGCACGTCGGTCATCCGGCTCCAACGGTCACGCAGATCGTCGATGCTGGCAACCGACCCCCGGTTCTCCCCCTCGCCTTCCGGCACGCTTGAAGCGATCGCGACAGTCGGTTCCTGGTTCGACGATTCGAGGCTCGCCACCAGCTTCTGGTAGGCATAGAGATTGGACGCGGGCCTCAGATGCACCTTGTGCACCGCCTCGCCAGCTACATCGAAGAACTGCAGGCTGCGGCGGATCTCGCCGCCGTTGCGCTTCTCGACGGCAAAGCCATGCGCCCACACCTTCGGGAAGATGCGCAGGTCGATGTTCTCGCCGAGCACCATGGCATTGTGGTTGCCGGTGACGACCTTGTCGTAAACGCCGATCTTCTCGTGCACGGCGCTTTCGTTGCGGGTCAGCGCCATCACCTCGCCAACCGCCTCGAGGCCGGTCAGCAGATCGTTGACGCGTGGCTCGACGCGCACGGCGCCTTGCCCGCAACGCGCCGCGACCAGCTCTGCTTCCGAAATGCCGAGTTGGGCTGCGAGATCGCGCTCGCGCAGCTTCGGATTGTCTTCCCGTGCACGCCGGATCTCTTCCGGCGACGGCTTCACGCGCTGGTCCATGTCGTCCACCTGCCCACTTTTGTCTGCGCTATTCCGCTTGCAGATCGTGCTTACTTGTTGAGGATCAGCTTGCCCTGGCGGGTGATCTTCAGCCGGTAGAGCGCGCCGTGATGCTCGATGCCGATCTCGTGCTCGCCCTGGAACAGCGTGTTGCTGGAGAGCGTCCTCACCGCCATCGGCACCCGCTCGTAGCGCATCTGCGTGTCGTCTGAACGGCGGTCGCGATAGCGGAAGTCGTTGGGATTGTGCGTGTTCATCGGGTCGCTCCTTCTGCTTGCCGGCATCTGGCCAGGCGCCTCGTAAATTGCCGATTCAATTCTTGACTCGAATAGTCATGTTTACTAGTCAGTGCATTACCGGACTAAATGAGTCAACATTTAAGACGCCGGTCGTGATCAAAAATGCGAGCGAGCCCCGCGCCAGCCAGCATCGAGCCTGAAAATCTGGAGTTAGGGCATGGGGTTGGTGAATTGGGGACGGATGGGCCTGGCGGATGCGGGGCCAGGCTTCCGATCGACGGTAAGCGGCATTGCCATATCGATGGCCGGAGCAGCGGCAATCACGCTCGGCGTGCCGGCCGCGAAAGCGCAACAGGCCGCGCAGCCGGCCACCGGCCAGCAGGCCGATCAAAAGAAGGACGATGAAAAGGGCGCGGCCGAAGGAACTCTGCTCGACAAGATCCTGGTCATCAGCCGCACCGGCGAGACGGCGATCCAGTCGCTGGCATCGGCCAGCCACGTCGACCAAGAGCAGCTCGAGCGCCGCATGGCGACGACGCCGAACGAGATGCTGCTCGGCGTTCCCGGTGTCACCGTGCAGGCCGACGCGCGGCGCGTCAGCTCCAGCATCAACATCCGCGGCCTGCAGGATTTCGGCCGCGTCGCGGTGATCGTCGACGGCGCCAGGCAGGATTTCCAGCGTTCCGACCATGGCACGCAGTCGACCTTCTATGTCGATCCCGAGCTCATCAAATCCGTCGACGTGATCCGCGGCCCGGTCGCCAACACTTACGGCTCCGGCGCCATCGGCGGCGTCGTCTTCTTCGACACCAAGGACGCCGAAGACTTCCTCAAGCCTGAGGAAAGCTGGGCTGCCTCCGTCACCGGGCGCTATGAAACCAACGGCAAGGGCTGGACCACCAGCGCCAGCGGCGCCTACCGCTTCAACGAGAACTGGGACGCGCTGGGCAACATCGTCTATCGCGACTACGGCGACTACAAGAACGGCGGCGGCGACACCGTCGCCGGCACCGGCTTCGACGTGCTGAGCGGGCTGCTCAAGACCACCATCCGTCCGAGCGAGAACAGCGAGCTTAAGCTTGGCTGGGTCGGCTCCAGTGACGGATGGACGGAGACGAGCGGCGGCGTGCCGGCCAACGATGTCGACCTCAAGTCGAACACCTTCACCGCCCGCTACAACATCAGCGACGACGCCAAGAGCTGGCTCGACCTCCACATCAACGCCTCCTACAACAAGACAGTTCTCGATCTGACGACGCTCGTTCCGCAGAACCGGTTCGATCCGGTGACCGGCCTGCCCGTTGTGCTGCCGGCCGGCTCGCTGTCGACTTTCGATGTCGGGACGACCGGCATCGACATCTGGAACACGTCACGCTTCGAGACCGCCGGCATCGCGCATGAGTTGACCTATGGCGGCGACTGGGTCGGCGACGATGTCGAGACGGGCGGCACGACAGGCGGCGACAGCTTCTACACGCCGTCGGGCAAGCGCAACGTCTCCGGCGCCTATATCCAGGACAAGCTGACCTGGGAATGGCTCGAGGTCATCGCCGGCCTGCGCTACGACAGCTACAGCCTGAAGGACTCCGACCACGAAACATCGGGTGACCGGCTGTCGCCGCGCATCACCGTCGGCGTCTCGCCTTTCGAAAGCGCAGCCCTCGCAGGCCTGCAATTCTACGGCACCTATGCGGAAGGCTACCGCTCGCCCTCCCTGACGGAGACGCTGATCAGCGGCAACCATCCGGCCGGCGTCACCTTCCCGTTCCTGCCCAACCCCAATCTCAAGCCTGAGACCGGCAAGACCGTCGAGTTCGGTATCAACTACAAGCAGAACGACATCTTCGAAGCCGGCGACGCACTGCGGCTCAAGGCCACCTATTTCAACAACAATGTCGAGGACTATATCGACGGCGTCACGCTCTCGGCCTTCGACCCGACCAGCGGCTGCCCGTTCGGCCCGGGCATCCCGATCTGCTTCCAGTACCAGAATTTCGCCAAGGCCAAGATCAACGGCTTCGAACTGGAAAGCGTCTACGACGCCGGCTGGGGCTATGCCGGCCTCTCGGCCTCCATCATCAACGGCCACACCATCTCGTATGAAGGCGAGCGGGCCGACCTTGCCAGCATCCCCTCTTCCCAGGTGACGGCGCAGCTTGGCCTCCGCTTCCTCGAAGACAAGCTGACGGTCGGCGGCGAAGTTCAATACAACGGCAAGCCCAAGGGCAATCCGATCGCCAAGGATTATACGCTGGTCAATGCCTTTGCCAGCTACCAGGCGACCGACAATCTCAAGGTCGACTTCCGAGCCAACAATCTGTTCGACGTCAAATACACCAATCCGCTCAACGGAAGCTCGACCGCCGTCATCTATGAACCCGGCATCACGCTGAAGCTGGCGGCAACCATGCGCTTTGGAGGCTGATGAGAATGAAGAGCTTGATGACGTCCTTTCGTCTACTGACCTCGACGTTTGCGATGTCGCTTGCGACGGTGCCGGCGTGGGCTGAAACTCCCGCGCCGGCCCCTCAACTGAGCCTCGAGCTCAACGCCGCTCAGCGTTCCGACAAGGGTTGCCGGCTGACCTTCGTCGTCAACAACGCGCTCGGCGTCGACCTGTCGAAGGCGGCTTTCGAGATCGCGCTGTTCAACGAGGCCGGTGTCGTCGATCGCCTCGCCGTGCTTGATTTCAAGGATCTGCCGGCCGGCAAGACGAAAGTCACGCGCTTCGACCTGGCCGGCGCCGACTGCGGCAAGCTCAGCCGCGTGCTGATCAACAGCGCGACGGAATGCGCCGGCAACGGCGTCGAGCCGGCGGCCTGTATGCGCGGCTTGAAGACGTCGACCAGGGCCGCCATCGCTTTCGGTGCATAGAGGTGGGACTGCATCCTGCCCTCCCACGAGACGCCATTGCGTGGCCTGCCTGCGGTCTGCCGCCATGGGCGGCAACCGATCTTGATTTGACAATCACATGCCCTGCACGGCAGGTCTCGGCGCGAGACATGCAGGACATCAATCACCCCTTCGATACAGGCAGCGAACTGGCGATCACGCCGGCCGAGTCGCTTACTCAGCCGCCGCAATCGGCCCCGCATCGCAGATGGCCGGTGGCGATCATCGCCTCCGGCCTTCTCCACGGCGCCGCGGCGGCGGCGTTTCTGCTCGCGCCCCCCGGGACATTCGACGCCATGGATGCGATTCAGGCCGAGGGCACAGATCAATCCGGCGCCAACGTCACCGGCAGCGCCCTGGACGACCAGTCGTCCGGCGCCGTGGATGTCACCTTGGTGCCCGATCCGCAGCCGGTGAAACGCCAGGCCACGCAGCCCGCTCCGCCAGTCGAAGCGCAGCAACCGCCAAACGAACCCCCGACGCCTCAGCTTCCGCCGCAAGCCGTCAAGGAAGCCACTTCCGCGCCGGACATCCTGACGGCCACCAGCCCACGCCAGGATGACCAGAGTGTCCCCGCCGACAGCAAACCTGCGCCCGCGACCGAACCGCAAAGCGCTGAAACGCCCCCTGCCGAGCCTCAACCGCCGCCGGTCCCCAGTGCGACATCGAGCGCCCCAGCCGCATCGGCAGGGCCAAGCCAAACCATTGAAACGGGCGGCACGGCGGATGGCGATACGCGCGACGCGCCTGTTGTCGCCAGCAAGGGCAAGCAACAGGCCGCCGGCAATGCCCTGGAATCCCGCTACAGCGGTGAGATCCAGAAGAAGCTTGCCCGCGCCAACCGTCGCGTTTCGAAATCGGTCCAGGCCAAGGCTCGCAACAACGCCAGGGTGGTTTTCGTCGTCGCGGCCGACGGCAGCATCAGCGACCTGCAGCTCGCCGAAAGCTCAGGGTCTGCCGAGCTCGATCAATTCGCTTTGACGCTGGTGCGCAAGCAAGCCCCGTTCCCTCCCATTCCACCCGAGACGGGAAAATCAAGTTGGGTGTTCAAGGCGCGGATCGGCCCTTTTTAAAGCCTTCGCCATCCTAAACGTCAGAATTCGTTCATTCGAAAGGAACCCAATGTACATCGCCATGAACCGCTTCAAGGTCCAGAACGGCTCGGAAGAAGCCTTCGAGGACGTCTGGAAGAACCGCGACTCCAGCCTCTCCGACATGAAAGGCTTCAAGGAATTCCATCTGCTGCGCGGTCCGGTCAACGAGACCGAGGGCTACACGCTGTTCGCTTCGCACACCGTCTGGGCGAGCCAGGAGGATTTCGTCGCCTGGACGAAGTCGGAGAACTTCCGCGCCGCCCATCGCAACGCCGGTGGCTCGAAGGTCCACTATCTCGGCCATCCGCAGTTCGAGGGCTTTTCGGTCGTCGAGGGCGCCTGACCGCCGCTATCGCGGCAGCCGTTGGATAATCTCCGCTGTCGTTATGCAGCCGCGAGCAGGCTGGCGTTACCGCCCGCCGCCGTCGTGTCGACGCAGACCGCGCGCTCATGCGCATAGGCCGCAGGGTTCAGCACTTCGCTGACCAGCGGAACGATCGGCCCGGCGCGCTCGGCAATCACCTTGCGCACGATGCGCGCCGCTTCCGGCGTGCCGGAGAAGGCGACGACATCGACGCGCAGCGACCGCGCCTCGACCGGATCTGGGCGGCCATCGATCGCCGCAAGCGGCAGGCCCTTGCCGGTGAGTGCAGACAGCGCCGCCGGCGCGCCTGGCGCTACCGCCAGGACCGCGTTGCCGGCGGCGAGAGCCTGGATCGTCTGCGCAAGCAGCGTGTCGGCATCCGGCCCAAGGCAGAGCACCCGGCCGCGCGGCGAAAGCGACAGCGTGTTGGCCTCGCCGGTCGGGCCTGGCAGGTCGACCTGCCCGAAATCGAGACTGGCGGCGGCTGCAATCGCCGCAGCACCTTTGCCACGAAGATGTTTTCTCAGGATCGCCACGCGATCCGGGCGCGTCGACCAGCCGCCCAGCACCGGGTCCGGCAGATTGTCGGCAAGTTCGGTCGCCGTCACCTTGTGGCCTTCGCCTACCTCGGTGCCGGCCTCTGGTCCCTTGCGGAAGCGGCGCAGATAATGCGGCCCGCCGGCCTTGGGGCCGGTACCCGACAACCCCTCGCCACCGAAAGGTTGCGAACCGACGACGGCGCCGATCTGGTTGCGGTTGACGTAGATGTTGCCGGCGTGGATGCCGTCGACGAAATGCTGGACGCGGCCCTCGATGCGGGTGTGCAGGCCGAAGGTCAGGCCGTAGCCTTTTCGGTTGATGGCGGCAATCACTGCATCGATATCGTCGGCGTCGAACGTCGCGACATGCAGCACCGGGCCGAACACCTCGCGCTCCATCTCCTCGATGCCCTTAACGCGGAAGACATGCGGCGCGACGAAGCGGCCATTCTTCGGCGTCTCCAGTCTGGCGATCAGCCGGCCCTCCAGCCCCTTCTTCGCGCAATAGTCGCTGATCGAGCCTTGCGCCTCGTCGTCGATGACCGGACCGACATCGGTCGAGATCTGCCAGGGATCGCCGACGGTGAGCGCCTCCATCGCGCCCTTCAGCATCTCCAGCATCTTCTTCTCGACATCCTTCTGGACATAGAGCACGCGCAGCGCCGAGCAGCGCTGGCCCGCACTCTGGAAGGCGGAAGCGAGGATGTCGCGCACCGCCTGCTCGGGCAGTGCCGTGGAATCGACGATCATGGCATTGAGCCCGCCGGTTTCGGCGACCAGCATGGCGTCGGGCGCCGCGGTCTCGGCGAGTTGCTTCTCGATGAGCTTGGCGACCTCGGTCGAGCCGGTGAAGCAGACGCCGGCAATGCGCGGGTCCGCGGTGAGCGGCGCGCCGACCGAGGGGCCGTCGCCCGGCAGAAGCTGGATGACATCCTCCGGCACGCCGGCCTCGCGCAGCATCTCGACGGCGCGGAAGGCGATCAGCGGCGTCTGCTCGGCGGGCTTGGCGATCACCGAATTGCCGGTGACCAGCGCCGCGGCGATCTGGCCGGTGAAGATCGCGAGCGGAAAATTCCACGGCGAGATGCAGACGATCGCGCCGCGCGCTTGCGTGCCCGCTTCGGCATTCGCCGCCTCGGCAGCGTAGTAACGCAGGAAGTCGACCGCCTCGCGCACTTCGGCGACGCCGTCGGCCAGCGACTTGCCGGCCTCGCGGGTGGCCAAAGCGAAGAACTCGGCGGCATTGGCCTCGTAAAGGTCGGCGGCGCGGTTGAGGATCGCCGCGCGCTCGGCAACCGGACGCTTTGCCCAGGCCGGCTGCGCGTCGACGGCAATGCGCACGGCGGTCGCCACCTGCTTGGCCGCCGCTTCATGCACCGTGCCGACGACCTCGTCGGGCTTTGCCGGATTGACGACCTGGCGTTGCTTGCCGTAGCCGGCGGCGCGCGTGACCGGCTTGGCATGCCAGCGGTCTGCCCCTGCAAATTCCGCCCTCGCCCTATCAATGGCCGCAAGTGTCACCGGGTCGGTAATGTCGAAACCCTTGGAATTGCGTCGGTTGGCGCCGAAGATCGCCGCGGGACGCGCGATCGCCGGGTTGGAGGCTGAACCTTGTTTCTCAACCGCCTCCAGCGGGTCGCGCGCGATCTCCTCCGGCTCGACCTCCTCGTCGGTCAACTGATGGACGAAGGAGGAGTTGGCGCCGTTTTCCAGGAGCCGCCGCACCAGATAGGCGAGCAGGTCGGAATGCGCGCCGACCGGCGCATAGATGCGGCAGCGCGTCCCTTCAGCCTTGCGCACCGTCTCGTGCAGGGATTCGCCCATGCCGTGCAGGCGCTGGAACTCGAAGGAATCGCGGTCCTTCGTCATCAACAGGATCGCCGCCACGGTGTGCGCGTTGTGGGTGGCGAATTGCGGGTAGATGCGGTCGGTCATCGACAGCAATTTTCGCGCACAGGCGAGATAGGAGGCGTCGGTATTGGTCTTGCGGGTGAAGACCGGATAGCCGGACAGCCCAAGCGTCTGTGCCCGCTTGATCTCCGTGTCCCAATAGGCGCCCTTCACCAGCCGCACCATGATCTTGCGGTCGTATTTTTTCGCCAATGCATAGAGCCAGTCGACGACGAAGGCCGCGCGCGGGCCATAGGCCTGGACGACGACGCCGAAACCGTCCCAGCCGGCGAGTTCCGGTTCGGCCAGCACGCGTTCGATGACGTCGAGCGACAGATCGAGCCGGTCCGCCTCCTCGGCATCGATGTTGAGGCCCATGCGCGAATGCCGCGCGGCGAGCGCCAGCGACAGGAGCCGTTCTGCCATTACCGGCAGCATCTTGTCCTTCTGCGCCACCTCGTAGCGCGGATGCAGTGCCGAAAGCTTGACCGAAATGCCGTGATTGTAGCGAATGTCGGGTCCGTTCGAGCCGGCGTCGAGCGAGGAAATCGCGTCGGCATAGGCCTTGTGGTAGCGCAGCGCGTCGGCTTCGGTACGAGCCGCCTCGCCCAGCATGTCGAAGGAATAGAGATAGCTCTTCTGCGTCATCGGCCGGCCGCGCCTGACGGCCTCGGCGATGGTGCGGCCGAGCACGAACTGTTCGCCCATCTCGCGCATGGCCGCCGCAACGGCCTTGCGGATGACCGGTTCGCCCAGCCTGCGCACCATGGCGCGCAGGGTGCCTTCGATGCCGCCCTCGCCTTCGTCGAGCACGCGGCCGGTCAGCATCAGCGCCCAGGTCGAGGCGTTGACGAAGATGGAGCTCGAGCTGCCCGAATGCGCCGACCAGTCATGCGGCGCGATCTTGTCGGCGATGAGATCGTCCATCGTTTCGGCATCGGGCACCCGCAGCAGCGCCTCGGCGAGACACATCAGCGCCACGCCCTCCTTGGTCGACAGGCCATAAGCCGAGAGAAAGACCTCCATCAACCGAGGGTCCGATGAGCCGCGCACCGCGCGCACCAGATCGGCGGCTCGAGCCGAGATCGCCTTGCGCTCTTCCGCCGAAAGCCCGGCCGCCGCGGACAATCGCTTCACCGCCTCGTCTTCGTCGGGCAAATAATTGGCGCGGATCTGCTGGCGGATGGCATCGAGCGGCATGTCGGGTCCATGAAAGCGAGCGTGGGCGTGCGGTCTGGCGGTCACCGGACCGAATGGCGCAAGCTAGCATAGCTCCCAACTTCCATCGATCCAAAGAAATCGACAAGATAGTTCGATTGAACTATCATATAGGATACATTCCCGTCGTTTAGACTACCAGATCGATGACTGAAGACCAATTGGACCGCATAGATCGCAACATCCTGTCCGCGCTCGGGCGCGACGGCCGGCTTTCCATGTCGGAGTTGGCGGCCAAGGTCGGCCTGTCGAAGACGCCGGTGCAAGCGCGCGTGAAGCGGCTGGAGAAGGATGGCTACATAAGGGGCTATCGCGCCATCATCGACCGCGAGCGCATGGGCGAAGGCCATGTCGCCTTCGTGCAGGTGAAGCTTTCGGACACACGCTCGGCAGCGCTCGACGCTTTCAACCGCGCGGTGCAGGGGGTATCGGAGATCGAGCAATGCCACATGATGGCGTCGAGCTTCGATTACCTGCTCAAGGTTCGCACCACCGATATTGCCGCCTATCGCCGCGTGCTCGGCGAGCGCATCTCCGCCCTTCCCCATGTCGCCCAGACCTCGACCTTCGTGGCGATGGAGACGGTGAAGGACCGCTAACCTACTCCGACAGTGTCTTCAGGAACGCCACTAACGCTGCGCGCTCGCGATCGGAAAGATCAAGCGGGTGAACCTCCGAAACGCCTTCGACGCTGGGCGCCGCCTTCGAATAATGCGCGACCACTTCGTCGAGTGACGAAAACTGCCCGGCATGCATATAGGGTGCACGTGTAGCCGCTTCCCGCAGCGAAGGCGTCTTGTAAGCGCGCACCAGCTGCTGCCCGTCCTTCACCATGAAGCGCAACTCGCGGCAGGCGCTTGCGTCCCCGTCGCGGAACTTGCCGAAGCAGTTGAAGGGATCGGCCTGGACTTGAGCCACCGCATCGACACGGCCGCGATCCGGCGGCAGGTCCTTGACCGGCGGCACGCCGGTGTTGTGGAAAGCATTGTCGGTGAAGCGCGGCCCGTTGTGACAGGTCACGCAATTGGCCTTGCCGATGAACAGCTTCAGCCCGAGGGTCTCTTCCGGCGAGAAAGCGGCATCGCCTTGCGGCTCCGCGCCGGTAGCAAGGTCGATGGCGAAGCGATCGAAGCGTGTCTGCTCAGGCTCGATCGACCGCTCGAAGGCGGCGATCGCCTTGCCGATATTGGCAAAGACGCGGTTGACGTCGTCGGCCTGGCTGGCCGGCATGGCGTTCCAAGCTGCTTTCTCGGCATCGGTGCCGAGCGGGCTGGCATTGGCCGGCACGGTGGAAAGATCGGGAAGCGGTCCGAAGATGCGCTCATAGCGCTCGCCGAACCGGTTCTTGATGTAATGCGCGAAAGCGGCGCGATTGCCGGCTTGCTCAAGCGGGTTTTCGAGCGGCGTCAGCGCTTGCGCCCAAAGGCTGTCGCGCCGCCCGTCCCAGAAGAACCAGGGATCGCGCGCCACGCCGGCCAGCGGCATGGTGCGACGGTTGGTATGGCCGACGCCGACCGCCTGCGGCAGGTCGTCCTGGAATTGGCGGTCGATCTTGTGGCAGGTCGAGCAGGACACCGTGCCGTCGCGGCTCATGCCGACATCGAAGAACAGCGTCGATCCGAGCGCCGCTGCGGCCGGCATGTCGGCATATTGGTTCGTGGTGTCCACTTTAAGCGCCGGCAGCGTGTTCAGCGCCAGCGAGGCGATGGTCTTCTTCTCGGCGTCGCTGAACTGAGGCTTGCCGCAGCCGCCAAGCAGAGCGAGCACGGCCAGAGTGGCCAGGCTTGCGACGCGGGCGAGACGCCTCATCGGCCGCTCACAGCACGATGTTGAAGACGACGGAATCGGACCCCGCCGCCGCCGAGATGGCGAAGCGCAGCTGCCACCAGCCGCTCATGGTGAATTTCACGCCGTCGATGCGATAGCGTCCCTCGCCCAGATAGTCGGTCGCCTGCGGACTGGTCGGCAGGCCGTGATTGTGTTGCGGCATGCCGCCGAAAACAGTGATCGCAGCACCCTCCACCGGGGCGCCGGCGGCGGTTTTCAGCGTCAGCAGCCAGGACTGCAGCTCGCCTTGCCGGATGACGCCGCGTTCCGGCTCGAAGCTGGCGACGAACAGGCCGCTCGCCGTCTTCTTGGAGCGCGACGTGTCGGGACCCGGCGCCGAGTGCGGCGCCGTCAGATAGACGACTGCCAGGATGCCGACCAAAAGGGCAGCCAGACCGAGACCCGCAAGAATGTAACGCCATATCGATGCCAAACCGGTTCCTCTTCGGCTGATAACGTCCCGGGCTGCGCGCAGCATCCCGCCCCGCCTGTGGGAAATCGCTTCTGGCGCAAAATTCCGCCTGCGCCAAGCATGGCGCTGCCGGTTGCAAAAAGCTACAGCAGCATCGTTTCAGGAGGAACGAGCCCCATGACCGCCAATGGTATTGCTTCGATCGGCGAATGCATGCTCGAACTGTCAGGTCAGGCAGGACCGAACTGGCGCATGGGCTTTGCCGGCGACACCTTCAACACGCTGTGGGCGCTGCATGCGCTGAGTCCGGACCGGCCGGCGACCTATGTCTCGGCCTTCGGCGACGATCCTTTCTCGCGCGATCAGATCGATTTCTTCGCCCAGAACGGTGTCGGCATCGGCAACAGCCCGGTCATTGCCGGCGCCAGGCCCGGCCTTTACGCCATCACGCTCACCGGAGCCGAACGCGCCTTCACCTATTGGCGAAGCGACGCGGCCGCGAGACAGCTCGCCTCCGATCCCGTCGCGCTGGAAAAAAGCCTTGAAAACCAGGCGCTTGTCTATTTTTCCGGAATCACCCTGGCAATTCTGGACAATGCGGCACGCAAAACCCTGCTTGCGGCCATTGCGACCGCCCGTTCGACGGGCTCTCTCGTCGCCTTCGACCCGAACTACCGCCCCAGGCTCTGGCAGAGCCGTGAAACCGCGCAGGCCGCGATCCTGGAAGCGCTCGCCGTCGCCGATATTGCGCTGCCGACCTTTCCCGACGAGCAGATGCTATTCGCAGACGAGACACCGCAGGCGACCGCAGAAAGGCTCGGGAAGCTGGTCGGCGAAGTCGTCGTCAAGAATGGCGAGCAGCCCGCGTTGATTGCCATGAACGGCGAAGCGCAGACCGTTGAGGCCGTACACGTCGCGACGCCCGTCGACACCACCGGTGCCGGCGACTCCTTCAATGGCGGATATCTTGCCGCGAGGCTTGCCGGCCATGCCCCGGCCGATGCGGCTCGGCGCGCGCACAAAGTCGCCGCCGCGGTCGTACAAGTCCGCGGCGCGCTGGCTCCATTCGAGACGTTGAGAGCTGCGTTCGACAGTTAAGCGGTATCGAAGCTTAAGCAGACATCGCTTCAATAGCGTCAAACTTTAAGGCAGGCGGAACCGGTATTCCGTAACCTGATGATAGATTTGCCCAGGCCAGAGCGTGGCCTGGGGGAAATAGGGCCGGTTCGGCGCGTCCGGCCAGGCCTGCGCTTCAAGGCAAAAGCCGGAGAACGGCTTGTAGCGGCGGCCATCCAGCCCCGGCGACGACGGCGCGACATACTGGCCGATATAGAGCTGCAGGCCGGGCTCCGTCGTCCAGACTTCCATCTCGACGCCCGAATTGGCCCCTTGCACCCAGGCCGCCTGGTGAAGCGGTCCGCGGCTGGAGGCGAGGCAGAAATTCACGTCGTAGGGGAGCTGCTCGCCTTCCGTTTCCATGCGCAGCGGCCGCGCCTGGCGAAAGTCATAGGGCGTGCCGTCGACCGGCTTCACCACGCCGGTCGGGATCATCTCGCCATCGACCGGCGTATAGGCACCGGCATTGAGCATAAGCCGGTGGTCGAGGATGTCGCCCGCGCCGCCGTCCTCGAGGTTGAAGTAGGAGTGCTGCGCCAGGTTGCACAGCGTCGGCTCCTCGCAGGTCGCGGTCAGCTCCATGCTGAGCGTGCCGGGGATCTTCAGCCGGTAGGTGCAGGTGACGTCCAGCGCCCCTGGAAAGCCCATCGTGCCGTCCGGATCGTGCAGCGTCAGCGTCACGAAATCGCGTCCGTGCAGCGAGACGGTCCATGGCCGGTGGAAATAGCCTTCCGTGCCGCCATGCAGCGTGTGCTTGCCGAGAAAATTGCGCTCCGTCTGATAGCGCTTGCCGGCGATGGTGAAGCGGCCGTCGCGAATGCGGTTGGCGAAACGGCCGACAACGGCGCCGAAATAGGCGCGATCGGTTTCGTAAGGTTCGAAACGGTCGTAGCCCAGCACCAGCGGCGCGTCGTGGCCAGTGAGCCGCAGATCCTGGACGATTGCGCCGAGCCCGATGATGTTGGCTGTCAGCCCGCCGCCGCGGATGGTGAAACGGCGAACCGGCTCGCCCGCCTGCGTCGTGCCGAAGACCTCGCCATCCTTCATCGCTGTGCCCGAAACGTCAGTTCGTTGATCCGGGGACTTTGGCCGGCTTTGTCTCGTCCAGCAAGGCAGGCAACATGCCCGCCCTGCTCCTCGGGTAAGCTGTCAGAGCCCGAGCCCGCCGATGCAGACATATTTGGTGTCGAGGTAGTCCTCGATGCCCTGATGTCCGCCTTCCTTGCCGAGGCCCGATTCCTTGACACCGCCGAACGGCGCCTCGGGCGTGGTGATCAGGCCCTCATTGACGCCGACCATGCCGTATTTCAGCCCTTCCATGACGCGGAAGGCGCGGCCGAGATCGCCGGTGTAGAAATAGCTGGCAAGGCCGAACTCGGTGTCGTTGGCCAAAGCGATGGCCTCTTCCTCGGTCTCGAACTTGAACACCGGCGCGACCGGCCCAAAAATCTCTTCCTTCATGAAGCGCATCTTCGGCGTCGCATTGGAAATCACGGTCGGCTGGAAGAACGAGCCGCCGAGCGCATGGCGCTTGCCGCCGGCGACGACCTTGCCGCCTTTCGACGTCGCGTCGGCGATCAGTTCCTCGACCTTCTCGACCGCCTTCTCGTCGATCAGCGGCCCCTGCTGCACGCCTTCCTCCAGGCCCGAACCGACCTTGAGGTTGTTGCTGGCGGCGGCGAGCTTCTCGACGAACTTGTCATAGACGCCCGCTTGCACCAGGAAGCGGTTGGTGCAGACGCAGGTCTGGCCGGAATTGCGGTATTTCGCGGTGATGGCGCCGGTGACGGCACGATCGATGTCGGCGTCGTCGAAGACCAGGAACGGCGCGTTGCCACCAAGCTCCATCGACACTTTCTTGACCGTCGTCGACGATTTCTGGATCAGGATCTTGCCGACCTCGGTAGAGCCGGTGAAGGTGATCTTCTTGACCAGCGGATTGGCGCAGATCTCGTCGCCGATCTCGCCGGCTGAGCCGGTCAGGATGTTGATGACGCCCTTGGGGAAGCCGACCTCCTCGGCGAGCGCGCCCCAGGCGAGGCCCGAGTAAGGCGTCTGCGAAGCCGGCTTGACCACCGCCGTGCAGCCGGCGGCCAGCGCCGGTCCGAGCTTGCGGGCGAGCATCGAGGACGGGAAATTCCACGGCGTGATGGCGGCGATGACGCCGACCGGCTCCTTGGTCACCAGGATGCGGCGGTCGCCCCAGGGCGACGGCACGATGTCGCCATAGGTGCGGCGGCCTTCCTCGGCGAACCACAGGATGTAGCTCGCGGCCGAACCGATCTCGCCCTTGGATTCGAACAGCGACTTGCCCTGCTCGATGGTGAGAAGCTCGGCCAGCACGTCCTGATTGTCCATCATGGCGTCATGCAGCTTGCGCAACAGCTTCGAGCGCTCGAGCGCGGTGGTCTTGCGCCAGGTCTTGAAGGCTTCCTCGGCGGCCTCGATGGCGCGGCGGGTTTCGGCCTTGCCGGCCTTCGGCACGGTGCCGATCTTGAGGCCCGTTGCCGGATTGTTGACGTCGACGGTCTGGCCGCTGTCGGCCTGCACCCATTCGCCGTTGATGAGATTGGCCTGGCGCATGAAATGGCTGGTTTTCTGAAGCATGGTCTGGCCTCCGTTCGGCGCGCTGATCGGCCGTTTTTCTGGATATTCGATGGCGTGCATGGCCGCACGCTGGCGCATTGCTCTTACCTAGGGAAAGCCCGGCAAGCAATCACAAGATGGCATATAGGGGTTGGGCCAGCAAAAGCGAGCGCGGTGGCCTTGGCCGCTATCCAAAAATATGGACGACCACCGTCAGCCAGAAGGACGTGGTGAGCACCGCGCTCGCCGTGGCGATGGTCATCTGGTTCGACGCCAGCGCCTGGCCGGTGTTGAACTGGACGGCGATGAGGTAGGAATTGATGCCGGACGGCAGCGCGGCAACGACCACGGCGACCTTGGCCGTCAGCGGCGGCAGGCCGAGCAGCCAGACCAGGAGAAGAACAACCGCCGGCATCAGGAAGAGCTTGAGCGCCGACAGCGCGAGCGCCGGCCGGACGTTGCCGGAAATGCCGAAGCGGCGCAGGCTGAGGCCCATGGCAAACAGCGCCACCGGCCCGGCGGTATCGGCGAGCGCGTCGACCAGCCGCCCGATCAGCGCCGGCAGCGGCGCGCCGGTCAGGCGCCAAGCGAGCCCCGCCAATATCCCGATGATCAGCGGATTGACGAACAGCCGCCTGAGAAAATTCCTGATGACGCGCAGCGGATGCACCGGTTCGCTGCCGCCACGGCCGAACATCTCGAACAGCACGATCGAGGCCATCATCATGATCGGCAGGTGAACCGAGACCAGCAGCGACAGCACCTCGAAGCCGCTCGCACCAAAAATGCCGAGGATGAAGGGTGCGCCGAGCAGCACGACATTGGAATAGGCCGAGGAAACGCCGCCGACGATGCCGGCGCGGGCATCGCGGCCGAAGATGCGCGTCGTGACCAGATGGCCGGCGGCCCAGGTGATGGCCACCGCGGCGAAATAGGCGCCCCACAGCGGCCACGGCGCCACGCCGTGGAAATCCGACTTCACCATCGTCTGGAACAAAAGCAGCGGCATCGCCACGTTGACGGCGAATTCGGAGATGCCCTCGCCGCTCGCCGGCTTCAGATAACCGGTGAACCCGGCGAGATAGCCGAGCGCGACGAGACTGAAGACGAAGAGGACGGTTGCGACGAGCGGAGTCATTTTTGGGGCGGAGACATTTTTCCCGTGATAGGCGAGCCCCGATCGCCGTGCAATCTCGGCCAGCGGACCGCTTGCCGCCCACTCCACCGGCCCTCTGCTTGTTTTTCAGCCCGCTTTGCGGTCCCTATATGCCAGTCATGGCCCCGGTTCTCGGGCCGCCATAGGGACTTCTCATGCTGCGACTTGCCCTGGCGCTTTTCCTGCTTGCTGCTCCGACCCTCGCCCACGCGACCGACGCGGGCTGGGCGCTGCTGCGCGACGGCGGTCACATTGTGCTGCTTCGCCACGCCTTCGTCACCGGGACGACCGACCCGGCGAATTTCGACATTGGCAACTGCGCCAGCCAGCTCAACCTGTCGGAGCGCGGCAAGCAGCAGGCGAGCCGCATCGGCGCCCTTTTCGCGGCACGCGCGGCCCCGATCGATCACGTGCTGTCGAGCCGCTACTGCCGCTGCCTCGACACCGCCCGCATCGCCTTCGAGGCCGAGCCGGAACCGTTTGCGCCGCTCGATCTGCTGAAAGTTGATCCGGCTGAGAAGGCCGCTCAGATGGAGGCGATCATGAAGGAGATCCGCGGCTACTCCGGCTCCGACAATCTGGTGCTGGTCACGCATCTGGAAAACATCGAGGCGCTCACCGGCGTCGCGCCGCGCGAAGGCGAAGCCGTGGTGGTGGCGCCGGAGGGCGACGGCCTCAAGGTGCTCGGCCGGGTCACCTTCTGACGCATCGGCCTGCACGACTCAGCGCTGTGGCTGAAATGCCACAGCCGAAAGTAGCCGCAAATCCGCCGCGACAATGCCGCTTGCGACAACCCGTCGCAGGGTCTATAGGCGCGCTCCCGGTCACGAAAACCGAAGCGAGCACAACGGTTGGAGCTTTCGCCTCCGCCCGCGCAGACGGCCTTGCCGCTCTGTGTACGGAGCCGTTTCGGAGTGTTGGGCCTTGCGGGTGTAGCTCATGGAGAGCGTCGGGTTTGGGCCCGGAGGCAGGGTTCGATTCCCACACCCACGACACGGATAGCTCAGTTGGGTAGAGCATCAGACTCATAATCTGACGGCCGAAGGTTCGAATCCTTCTCCATTTGGCCTGATAAGCCAAGGCACCCTTTTACGGTGTTATCTGAAAAACGGTCCGGGGACCGGAATGCGAGGATTTCACGGACGGCAGGGCTTCGGCCGCGCCGGCCCGCGATGTCCTGCGCCATCGGCTCGCGGCCAGGCCCGCGGTGACGATCAAGGCGCGGCGACGCCGGCCAAAGGAGGCTTCGGCCTTCGGCGCCCGCTTCGCCGCCCCGCGATCCGCTCCCGAAGGCCCGTCGCTTGGCGATGCCACCGGCCTCCGGATCATTCGTGCCCGGAAAAGGAAACGAGAAACGAAAGGACGCTTCGACGCATGACGTGACGCCTCGCATGGGGCCATGCCCGACAGGAGTAAAGACAATGAAGACCATTCTCGAAAAGCTTCTCGGACGCCAGCGCGTCCTCGTGAAGGAAAATGAGCGTGCCGTCGCCCTCTACAAGGGCGAGATCCAGGCTGTCCTGATGCCGGGCGAACATTGGCTCGCCAACCGGCGCGGCAACCTCGAAGTCTCCAGGCATGACCTGAAGAACCCGGAATTCGTTTCGGCTTACGAGAAGGCGTTGTTCGACAAGCTCCCGGATGTGGCCGCGCGTCATTTCACCGTCGTTCGCACCGGGCGCACCGACATTGCCGTCGTCGAGCGCGACGGCGCCCTCCACGCCGTTCTCGTTCCGGACCGCAAGCTCGTGCTGTGGACGGATGCCGGCCCGTGGAAGGTGACGTCCGTCGACACCGCGGCCGATCTGGCCGTCGATCCGGCCTTGATGCGCCGGATCGGCCAGGCCCGGAAGGCGGAACACATGTTCCTGCATCCGGTCGTGGACGGCCAGGTCGGGCTGCTGTTCGTGGACGGCGTCTACGCCCGCACGCTTGCGGCGGGCGTGCACGCCTTCTGGAACGTCGGGCGCATGGTCCAGGTGAAGGTCGTCGACCTCAAGCGCCAGTCGCTCGATGTCGCCGGACAGGAAATGCTGACCAAGGATCGCGTGACGATCCGCGTCAACATCGCCGCCGAATACCGGGTCGTCGATCCGGTGACGGCGGTGAGCACGGTGAAGGACTTCTCCGAAGCCCTCTACCGCGCCCTGCAGTACGCCTTCCGCAAGACGCTTGGCGCGCTCACGCTCGACCAGATCCTCGACAAGAAGGTCACGGTCGACGAGGAGGCGGCCGCCAAGGTGCGTGCCGACATGGCCGCGATCGGCGTCGAGGTCAGCGATATCGCGCTCAAGGATGTCATCCTGCCGGGCGATATGCGCGAGATCCTCAACCAGGTGGTTTCGGCCGAGAAGCAGGCCGAGGCCAACGTCATCCGCCGCCGCGAGGAGACGAACGCCACGCGTTCCCTCCTCAACACGGCCAAGGTGATGGCCGAGAACCCGGTGATGCTGCGGCTGAAGGAGCTCGAGGCTCTCGAGGCCATCGCTGGCAAGGTCGAGCGCCTGACCGTCCACAATGGTACGGGCGGGCTGCTGAACGACCTGGTCAAACTCCGCGAAGGCTGATGCATGTCGCCCAAAAGTGGTCCCGGTTTTGGGGCAACGACATGCATCGAAACAAAGACTGACGTTAGGCCAAATGGAGGGGCCGCCGGTTTAACGGGCGGCCCTTCTTGCGCTCCAAAAGCCGGCATCCCATCTGCGCCCGGCGTATCAGGCCTTTTCCTGCCCGGAAAAACCGATTAGACAGCGCCCAAACAAAGATGCGGACAGATTCCGCCCGCAACCGAAGGAAGAGCCCTTGTCCACCACGTTCGAGAAAGTCGCCAAGATCATTGCCGACACCAGCGAGATCGATATCGACACCATCACGCCCGAAAGCCACACCATCGATGATCTCGGCATCGACAGCCTCGATTTCCTCGACATCGTCTTTGCCATCGACAAGGAATTCGGCATCAAGGTGCCGCTGGAGAAGTGGACGCAGGAGGTCAATGACGGCAAGGCCTCGACCGACGACTACTTCGTCATGAAGAATCTCTGCGCCAAGATCGACGCGCTGGTCGCGGCCAAGGCCGCCTGATGCCGGCTGGGTCGCGGTCTTGACGCGCCCAGCGCATGACCCCGAAAATCGGCACCGATTTTCGGAAAGGATCATCCGCAAAATCGAAAGCAACCTGACCCACAACATCCGCTCATGAGTTCCCACGACGTCGTCATCACCGGCATCGGCCTTGTCTCTTCGCTGGGAGAGGGTCCGGATGCGCATTGGCAGAAGCTCACCCAGCCGGGCCTTGAGCCGGTGCTCGACGCTACGCGCTTTGCGCCCTACACCATCCATCCCCTGCCCGAGATCGACTGGAACCTGCAGATCGCCAAGCGCGGCGACCAGCGCCAGATGGAGACCTGGCAACGGCTCGGCACCTATGTTGCCGGGCTGGCGTTGGATGATGCGGGCATCAAGGGCAATGATGAGCTCAGCACGACCATGGACATGGTGGTGGCGGCCGGCGGCGGCGAGCGTGACGAGGCTGTCGACACCGCGATCCTCGCCGCTTCCGAGAGCCGCAACGACCGCGACGTGCTGCTCAACGAGAAGCTGACCACGGAATTGCGGCCGACGCTGTTCCTCGCCCAGCTCTCCAACCTGCTCGCCGGCAACATCTCGATCGTGCACAAGGTCACCGGCTCGTCCCGCACCTTCATGGGCGAGGAAGGCGCCGGCGTCTCGGCCGTCGAGACCGCCGCCGCGCGCATCCGCTCCGGCCAGTCGACGCATGTCCTGGTCGGCGGCGCCTTCCAGACCGAACATTCCGACATGCTGCTGGGCTACGAGCTCGCCGGCTATCTGCATCGCGGTCCCTGGAAGCCGGTCTGGCAGCGGCAGGGGGCGGAAGGCGGCGGCGTGGTGACCGGCTCCGGCGGCGCCTTCCTGGTGCTCGAACAGCGCGAGCACGCGGTGAGCCGCGGTCGCAAGATCTACGCTGAGCTCGGTCCCGTGGTTTCCGGTCGGGCCAGGCGCCGTCGCGGTGAGTTGAATGCCGAGATCGCGGCGCTGCTGAAGCAGGCATCGCTGCCCGCCGGCGAATTGCTGACGATTTCCGGGACCTCCGGCGCCCATGCCGCCACCGCGGCCGAGAAGGAAGCGTTCGACGCGAATCCGGCGCTTGCCGTGCGCGCCTTCTCGACGCTGACCGGCCACATGAAGGAAGCGCAATTTCCCTTTGCGGTTGCGCTTGCCGCGCTCGCCGTCGACCGCAAGGCCCCCTACCCTGTCTTCGATGCCACAGCGGAGCGGCCATTCGAGGGCGCCCCCGGTTCCGTCCTTGCAACGGCGATCGGCTATCACCAATTCGAGGGGCTGGGGCTGATCAAAGCCGCTTAGACCGAGGCAATAAAACATGGCCAATCTCCGCAATCACATGGGCAGGCCGATCGTTGCCGTGACCGGCATCGGCGTCGTCACCTCGCTGGGCGTCGGCAAGACCGACAACTGGGCGGCGCTGACCTCGGGCAGATCCGGCATCCATCCGATCACCCGCTTTCCGGTCGATCACCTGAACACCCGCATCTCCGGCATGGTCGATTTCCTGCCCTCGAGCTCCAAGGGTGCCAGCCCCCTCACCTACGAATTGGCCGAGACAGCGGCTCAGGAGGCAGTATCGGAAGCTGGCCTCGATTCCGGAGATTTCGGCGGACCGCTGTTCCTCGCTTCGCCGCCGGTTGAGCTCGATTGGGCCGACCGCTTCTCGCTCTACAATTCCGACAAGCAGGAAAGCGGTTCCGAAAGGCTGCTGAGGGTCGCTCGCGGACTGAAGGAGCTCGACATCTTCGAGACCACGCAGTTCGGCTCGATCGCCGACCGCCTCGCTGACCGTTTCGGCACGCGCGGCCTGCCGATCACGCTGTCGACCGCCTGCGCTTCTGGCGCCACCGCCATCCAGCTCGGCGTCGAGGCGATCCGGCGCGGCGAATGCGACAAGGCGCTGTCGATCGGCGCCGACGGTTCAGCCACAGCCGAGGCGCTGATCCGCTTCTCGCTGCTCTCGGCGCTCTCCACCCACAACGACATTCCAGAGAAGGCATCAAAACCCTTCTCCAAGGACCGCGACGGTTTTGTCCTTGCCGAAGGCTCCGGCGCGCTGGTGCTGGAGTCGTTGGAGGCAGCACTTGCCCGCGGCGCGACCATCCTCGGCATCATGCGCGGCTGCGGCGAAAAGGCCGACGACTTCCACCGCACCCGGTCCAAGCCCGACGCTTCGCCGGCGATCGCCACGGTGCGCGCCGCCCTTGCCGATGCGGGCCTCAGCGAGGACGAGATCGACTACGTCAACGCGCACGGCACCTCGACGCCGGAGAACGACAAGATGGAGCATCTGTCGCTGTCGACCGTGTTCGGCGAGCGGATCGGCTCGGTGCCGGTCTCGTCGAACAAGTCGATGATCGGCCATACGTTGTCGGCGGCAGGCGCGGTCGAAGCCGCCTTCTCGCTGATGACGATGCGCGAAAGCGTCATCCCGCCGACGATCAACTACGACAATCCCGATCCGGCGATCGTGCTCGACGTCGTGCCGAACAAGAAGCGCAATGCCGAAGTCGGCACGGTTCTGTCGAACTCCTTCGGCTTCGGCGGCCAGAACACCTGCCTTGTCATGGCGCGGGAACCGGTCTAAGCGGACTTTTTTCCGCGTCCACAGCACCGACAGGCCAAATGCGCGCATTGCAACTTATCGAGGACCGCCGCCTTGAAACGGTGGACCTGCCGCCTCCCCCGCCGCCTTCGCTGGGCGAAGTGACTCTCCGCATCAAGGCGGTGGCGCTCAACCATATCGACGTCTGGGGCTGGCGCGGCATGGCCTTCGCCAAGCGCAAGCTGCCGCTGGTCGTCGGCGCCGAGGCCTCCGGCGAGGTCGAGGCGATCGGACCTGGTGTTTCCAACCTCCTGCCCGGGCAGTTGGTGTCGATCTATGGCGCGCGCACCTGCGGGCTCTGCCGCGCCTGCCGCGAAGGCCGAGACAATCTCTGCGAGCATGTCTCCGGCGTCCACGGCTTCCACCTCGACGGCTTCGCGCAGGAGAAGATCAACCTGCCCGCGCGGCTGCTGGTGCCCGCTCCGCCCGGCGTCACCGAAATCGGCGCGGCGGTCGCGCCCGTCACCTTCGGCACCGTCGAGCACATGCTGTTCGACAACGCGAAGATCGAGCCCGGCGAGACCATTCTCGTCCATGCCGGCGGCTCTGGCATCGGCACCGCCGCCATCCAGCTGGCGAAGCGCATGGGTTGCACGGTCATCACCACGGTCGGATCGAACGACAAGATCGACAAGGCGAAGGCGCTTGGCGCCGACCACGTCATCAACTATCGCGAGGACCGTTTCGAAGGCGTGGTGCGCAAGCTGACCAAGAAGAGGGGCGTCGACGTCGTCTTCGAGCATGTCGGCGCCGACACCTTCGCCGGCTCGATGCTGTGCTTGAAGCGCGGCGGCCGTCTCGTCACCTGCGGCTCGACATCCGGCGTGTCGACGCAGATCAACCTGATGCAGCTTTTCCAGCAGCAGTTGAAGCTGCTCGGCTCCTTCGGCTGCCGCATGGAGAACATGGCCAATGCCATGCAGAAGATGGCGGCTGGCCTCGTTGCTCCGGTCATCGATACCGAAGTCGGCTTCGACGACATCGATGCAGCGCTGAAGCGCATGGAAGGCCGCGACGTCTTCGGCAAGATCATCCTGCGCGTTTCGTAAGGCAGATGGTCGGCAAGGTGCTCAAGAAAGCCCGCCGGGACTTCATGTTCCGCTACGGCCGGCGGCTGCGCCAGATGGAGCACTGGCTGGTGGCGCGGCTTGCCATGTCGATGATCTGGCTCCTGCGCCTATTGCCGCCGGACAGGGCGCTCAACTTCGCCGACCGCGTCGCCCGCCGCATCGGGCCATTGGTCGGGCGGCATCGGGTGGCCGTGAACAATCTGCGTCTAGCCTATCCGGAAAAGAGCGATGCCGAGATCGAGGCCATCGCTTCCGATATGTGGGGCAATATGGCCCGGCTGGCGGCCGAATACATCTTCCTCGACGCCCTCTTCGATTTCGACCCGAATGCCACCAAGCCGGGCCGGGTCGAGGTTCGCGGCATCGACCATTTCGTCGAGATAGCCGGCGAGAAGAAGCCGCATATCCTGTTCACCGGCCATCTCGGCAATTTTGAGCTGCTGCCGGTCGCCGCCGCCACCTTCGGCATGAACATCACCGCGCTGTTCCGCCCGCCGAACAACCCATACCTTGCCGACTACATCCATTCGACGCGCCGCTCGACCATGGGGGCCTGCTGCCCTCCTCGACCGGCGCGTCGTTCGCCCTCGCGGCAATCCTGGAGAACGGCGGCAATATCGGCGTTCTGGTCGACCAGAAATTCACGAACGGCGTCGAGACGACCTTCTTCGGCCGCTCCTGCCAGAGCAATCCGGTGCTGGGCATGCTCGCCCGCCACTATGACTGCGATGTCTACCCGGCGCGCTGCGTCAGGCTGCCGGGAAATCGCTTCCGCCTCGAGATCGAAGACAAGCTGACCTTGCCGCGCACCGGAGGCGGCAGCGTCGATGTCCAAGCCACCACCCAGTTGCTCGCCGACGTCGTCGAACGCTGGGTGCGCGAGGACCCCGGACAGTGGATGTGGTTCCACAAGCGCTGGGAGATGAGCGGACGGCGCCGCAAACGCGGGCGGGCCAAAGAGGTCAGTTGAGCCTTCGGGTGATATCTCAAAACGCTCAGCGCCGTTTCTCCGACTTGATCAACTCAGCCCGAGGGCAAAAGTGCCGGTGTCTGCGCAAGGAAAAGCCGCGAAGATCGCTCTTCGCGGCTCTGATTTCAGGCGACCTGAACTGGCTGAGCTATCCTAGAGCCGGATGATTTCAGGTCGAGTCGACCTGAAATCTGAATCCGGCTCTAAATCAAAGAGATAGAGCATGATGTCGTCCGAAAACCGCTCCACACTTTTCGGCATCATGCTCTAGAGGAACGGTATCGTGAAGTTGGGTCGATACGTGTCCATCGTGGCGCCGTTGCGGTCTTCGGAGAGCAGCGTATCCGAACCGAAGCTTGCCCGCAGCCCGATCACATATTTGTGGATGTTAACGCTGCCCGAACCTTCCGAGAATGTCAGGTGGTCCAGTTGATAGCGGCCAAACGCTGACCAAGGGGTCCCCGAGAACCGATAGGTAGCCTGCAACGCCGCCGTGACAGTATCGAAATGCCCGCCAAAGCCGGACAGCCGCGAGAAGCCGAGTTCACCGTCGAAGCGCAGATCGTCCTGCGCGAAATACCGCACGACGCCACGGCCGCCCCAATTATCGAAATGCTCGGATGCGCCGCCTGCCCGCAACTGGCCGTAGTAGACTTGGCCGTAGAGTGTCACATTGCCGAAATAGGCCTGCGCTTCTGGGCCCACGGTGAAAGTGTACAGATCCGCATCGCTAATAAACTCATCGCCGCCATATCCGTTGATCGTGGCAAAGCCGCCGAGCGCATACGAGCTCGGATCGCGCCAGTAGCCGTGGATCGCGCCGCCGTAGCTGTAGATGTTCGTGCCTTCGATCCAGAGCGAATCGATCACCGCATCGGTCTGGATGTTCCAGCGGGCGTCGATCGGGAAATTGATTCGAGCGGCGCCACCGGCAGTCGTGCCGTCTGCGTCGTCCCCGGGAGTCGCGAAATAAATACCGCCGAGATAAACTTCGCCATAACCTGATATATGCGGTTGGGCGAGTTCCTGGTCCAGAACAACCGGAGTGTCCGCAGCGAAAGCCGAAGTCGCCGTTGCCGCGATAGCGGCGCTCAAAAGAAATCGATACATCATAGTCCCCAAGCAGCCAGAATTAACGCTTCGTATTTACCACCGCCGCGTCATGCAAACCAGCTTCGGCGATGATCAGTGACAGAGTAAACCGTTGTTTTTCGAGGCATGTGAGACATTGCTGCAACGCCCCGAAAGGACTGGCCGCAGGCAGCAATTGCTGCCTGCGGCCATCAGCGAGCCTTTTCCGGCCGTTTCAGTCGGTGACAACGATCCGCGTGTTGCCGAAGCCGATTTCCTTGACCATCGAGTAGAAAGTTGCGGCATTGACCGTGTGCAGGCGCACGCAGCCATGCGAGGCTGGGCGTCCGAGATACTTTACGGCGCCCGTGCCGTGGATGGCATAACCGCCGCGGAAGAACACCGAATAAGGCATCGGAGACATCTCGTATTTACGCGAGTACCACATCCGGGCCGTCCACTGCGGACGATAGCTGCCGCGCGGCGTGAAGTAGCCCTTGCGCGCGGTCGATACGTTCCAGCGGTAGAGCACCTGACCATATTTGCTGACGGTCATCGTCTGCGTGGAAACGTCGATGTTGGCGACCAGCGAGGCCGCCCGGCCGGCAAAAGATGTGCCAAGCAGCGCGGTTGCCAGCACGGCTGCCATGAGAACGGACTTCTTCATGCGATCAAACCCCTTCGATTGCCCCTTGCCATCACGTGGTTCTTTTCCATCATTTTGCCGGCAGGTGCGTTAAGTACCACACACTCCTTGACGAAACCGCCAATCCGATGCGGCGAATTTGAATGATTTTCCCGCCATAGTTGCCGGCACGACACGCACGCCCGAAGGTTTAGCCGGTCTTGGGCCATACGCGACCGTTATGTGGCAATGAGCGACTGGTTGCTTGCAAAAGCACCGAGTTCCTCCTTCAATCCGCCGCATGAATGAACGACTCCTCAAGGCCATTGATGACCGGGTCGACGACCTGGTCGCGCTGACCGCCGACCTGATCCGCTTTCCGACCGTCAATCCGCCCGGCGAGGCCTATCGGCCATGCGCAGAATATCTTGGCGCCCGCATGAGGAAGCTCGGCTTCGAGACCGAGTTCATCCGCGCCGAAGGCACGCCCGGCGACACCGACCGCTACCCGCGCGTCAACGTCGTCGCCCGGCTCAAAGGCCGCTCGCCCGGAGCCTGCGTGCATTTCAACTCGCATATCGATGTGGTCGAGGCCGGCGAAGGCTGGACGGTCGACCCCTTCGCCGGCCTGGTGAAGGACGGCAGGGTCTATGGCCGCGGCGCCTGCGACATGAAGGGCGGGCTCGCCGCTTCAGTCGTCGCCGCCGAAGCGTTCATGGAGGTCTATCCCGACTTTCCCGGCGCCATCGAGATATCGGGCACGGTCGACGAGGAGTCCGGCGGCTTCGGCGGTGTCGCGCATCTGGCCAAGCTCGGCTATTTCTCGAAGCCGAAGGTCGACCACGTCATCATTCCGGAGCCGCTGAACAAGGACCGCATCTGCCTTGGTCATCGCGGCGTCTGGTGGGCCGAAATAGAAACCAAAGGCGAGATCGCGCATGGCTCGATGCCGTTCCTCGGCGACAATGCGGTGCGCCATATGGGCGCCGTGCTGCAGGCCTTCGAGGACGAACTCTTCCCGGCGCTCGACCGCAAGGTGACGCGCATGCCGGTGGTGCCCGAGGGCGCCAGGCGCTCGACCATGAACATCAATTCGATTCATGGCGGCCAGACCGAGGATTTCCGGCCGGGACTGCCCTCGCCCAACGTGCCGGATTCCTGCCGGCTGACCATCGACCGCCGCTTCCTGCTCGAGGAAGAGCTGGCCACGGTCAAGGGCGAAGTCACCGGCATCCTCGAACGGTTGAAGCGCGAGCGGAAGAAATTCGACTACGAAATCCGCGACCTGATGGAAGTGCTGCCGCTGATGACAGAGCGCGACGCGCCGGTGGTGAAGGCTGTCGCGCAAGGCATCATGGAAATCTTCGACCGCGAGCCGGACTACGTGATCTCGCCCGGCACCTATGACCAGAAGCACGTCGCCCGCATCGGCCACATCTACGACTGCATTGCCTACGGCCCCGGCATTCTCGATCTCGCCCACCGGCCGGATGAGTGGGTCGGTATCGCCGACATGGTGGAATCGGCCAAGGTCATGGCGATCGGCCTCAACGTGCTGCTGCGCGGTACGGCTGATTGATCAGGAAAAACATTTCTCCCGGCGCTGCCCGGCAGCACGAAACGCAATTTACTCGCAAGGCAAATCAGGCTTCTATCCGCCGGGTTTGCGCAAAATCTCAGCCCATGGGAGTTCAGCGATGAAATTGTGGAAGACCATTTTCGCCGCGGCCGTGCTGTCATTCGCCGCCGCCGCGTCGGCGTTTGCGGCGCGCACCGATCTCGTCATCGGTATTCCGCTCGAACCCCCGCATCTCGATCCGACCGCCGGCGCCGCCGCCGCGATCGACGAAGTGCTCTACGCCAATGTCTTCGAGGGCCTCACCCGCGTCGGCCCGAACGGCGAGGTTCTACCCGACCTTGCCGAAAGCTGGACCATCTCGGATGACGGCAAGACTTACACTTTCAAGCTGCACACCGGCGTCAAATTCCACGACGGCAGCGACTTCAGCGCTGACGACGTGAAATTCTCGCTCGACCGCGCCCGCGCGGACAATTCGGTCAATGCGCAAAAGGGCCTGTTCGCGCAGATCGACAAGGTCGACGTCGTCGACCCGGCCACCGTCAAGGTGACGCTGAAGAACCCGCAAGGCTCCCTCCTCTACAATATGGGCTGGGGCGACGCGGTGATCGTGTCGCCGAAATCGGCCGACGCCAACAAGGAAAAGCCGATCGGCACAGGCCCCTTCAAGTTCCAGAACTGGGCCAAGGGCTCATCGATCACGCTTGTGAAGGCCGACAATTATTGGGGCGCGCCGGTGTTCCTCGACAAGGTCGAGTTCCGCATTGTTCCGGACGCCGCCGCCGCCGTGCCGGCGCTGCTCTCCGGCGACATCCAGGCCTTTCCCTTCTTCGATCCGGACAGCGTCTCCCAGGTCAAGGACGACCCGCGTTTCAAGGTGGTGATCGGCGCGACCGAAGGCGAGACGATTCTTTCGATCAACAACAAGAAGCCGCCCTTCGACAAGCTGCAGGTCAGGCAGGCGATCTCCTTCGCGCTCGACCGCAAGGCGATCATCGACGGCGCTTCGGCGGGCCTCGGCGTGCCGATCGGCTCGCATATGTCGCCCGCCAACAAGGATTATGTGGATCTCACCGGCCTCTATCCGCACAATGTCGACAAAGCCAAGGAACTGCTCAAGGAAGCCGGTCTCGAAAACGGCTTCAAGGCAACGCTGAAGCTGCCGCCGCCTTCCTATGCGCGACTCGGTGGCGAGATCATCGCCTCCGAGCTGCGCGAAGTCGGCATCGACCTGGAGATCATTCCGGTCGAATGGGCGCAGTGGCTGGATCAGGTCTTCACCAAGAAGGACTATGACCTGACCATCGTCTCGCATACCGAGCCGAACGACATCGATATCTATTCGCGCAAGGACTATTACTTCAACTACGACAACCAGACCTTCGACAAGATCATCGCCGACCTCAACCTCACCTCCGACGAAGCCAAGCGCAAACAACTGCTCGGCGAAGCGCAGAAGATCCTGGCAGACGACGCCGTGGTCGGCTTCCTGTACGAGCTGCCGAAGGTCGGCGTCTGGGACGCCAAGCTGCAAGGCCTGTGGGAGAATGCACCGATCCAGGCCAACGATCTGACCAAGGTGAAGTGGACGGATTGACGGCCTAAAGGCGAACTTTGCGCTCCGTCACACCCCCCTCTGCCCTGCCGGGCATCTCCCCCACAAGGGGGGAGATTAGCAACTTCACCCTTGCCGCCAGTCCTGCAACGTTGGCGATTGGCGAGAGCCGTTGCAAGAGCACAATCTCCCCCCTTGCGGGGGAGATGTCCGGCAGGACAGAGGGGGGTGTGAAGGAACGAAACCTTTGCCAGGCCTTTGCGAGCGCAAAGGCCGCAGGCTTCCCATGACCGCCTACCTCGTAAAACGTCTCATTATCGCGGCCATCACGCTGGTGCTGGCCTCGATGGTGGTTTTCGCGGTGATGGAAATCCTCCCTGGCGACCCGGCGCGCCTGATGCTGGGCTTCAACGCCAGCGCCGACCAGGTCGAGCTGCTGCGCAACCAGATGGGGCTCAACGCGCCGCTTGTCCTGCGCTACCTGCATTGGGCGGGCGGCCTGCTCAGCCTCGATTTCGGCCGCTCCTACACCTATTCGGTTCCCGTCATCGACCTCGTGCGCGAACGCGTCGTCGTTTCCCTGCCGCTGGCGCTGATCCCGCTGGCGCTGTCGACGATCATCGCCATTCCGGTCGGCCTGTTCTCCGCCGGCCGGCAAGGCCGGGCTGGCGACACGCTTGCCATGGGCGCGGCCCAGCTCGGCGTCGCCGTGCCGAATTTCTGGTTCGCGCTGATGCTGATCTATCTGTTCGCCGTGTGGCTGCGGCTGGTGCCGGCCGGCGGTTTTCCAGGTTGGGGTGCAGGCATCTGGCCGGCGGTTAAGTCGTTGCTGCTGCCGGCCGTCGCTCTGGCCCTGCCGCAAGCGGCGATCCTGGCGCGCGTTGCCCGCTCGGCGCTGATCGAGGTGCTCAACGAGGACTATATCCGCACCGCCCGCGCCAAGGGCCTGCCCTACCGCGCCGTGCTCTGGCGCCACGCGCTGCGCAACGCCATGATCCCGGTGCTCACCATCCTCGGCTTGCAATTCGCCTTCCTGTTGGCAGGCACCATCATCATCGAGAATGTCTTCTACCTGCCGGGGCTCGGACGGCTGGTGTTCCAGGCGATCACCCAGCGCGACCTGATCGTCGTCGAGAGCGTGGTGATGCTCCTGGTTGCCGCCGTGATCGCCGTCAACCTGCTGGTCGACTTCTCCTATGCCGTCGTCGATCCACGCCTGAGAGGCCGGCAATGACCATGCGCGTCGACCTGCCCGAGGAAACGCTTGCAGAGGTTCTGGCCAAGGCCTTCCGCAACCGCTCGTTCCTGATCGGCTTCGTCATCACGCTGCTGGTGGCCGCGGTTGCGCTCCTCTCCTTCGTCTGGACGCCCTACGACGTCACCAGATTGGTGATCGCCGACAAGACGCAGGCGCCCTCGCCGGCGCACTGGTTCGGCACCGATCATTTCGGCCGCGACATCCTGTCGATGATCATGGTCGGCGCCCGCAACTCGATCGCCGTGGCGCTGGTGGCGGTGGGCATCGGCATGGGCGTCGGCGTTCCGCTCGGCGCCTTTGCCGCCGCGCGTGGCGGCCTTGCCGACGAAGCGCTGATGCGCGTCAACGACCTCGTCTTCGCCTTCCCGGCGCTGCTCTCGGCGATCATGATCACCGCCATCTTCGGCCCCGGCGCCGTCAATGCCATCATCGCCATCGGCATCTTCAACATCCCCGTCTTCGCCCGCGTCGCCCGCGCCGGCGCTTTGGCGATCTGGCCGCGCGAATTCATCCTTGCCGCCCGCGCCGCCGGCAAAGGCATGACTGAGATCACGGTCGAACACATCCTGCCCAACATCGCGACGCTGCTGCTTGTCCAGGGCACCATCCAATTTGCGCTCGGCATCCTGGCCGAAGCCGGGCTGTCCTATGTCGGCTTGGGCGCGCAACCGCCGATGCCGAGCTGGGGCCGCATGCTGTTCGACGCGCAGACGCGCATGATGACGGCGCCCTGGATGGCGATCTTTCCCGGCATGGCGATCGTCGTCACCGTGCTCGGGCTGAACCTGCTCGGCGACGGCATCGCCGACATCCTCGATCCGAAATCGCGGCGGCAGCGATGAGCCTGCTCCATATCGAGAACCTGTCGCTGACGATCGGCGAGACGCCGATCCTGAAGGAAGTCGACCTCGCCATCGCGCCTGGCGAAGTGGTCGGCCTTGTCGGCGAATCCGGCTCCGGCAAGTCTATGACCGCACTGACGATCATGCGGCTGCTGCCGCATCTGGCGCGCGCCGGGGGACGCGTCACTTTCGACGGCATCGACCTCCTCGGCGCGAGCGAAGACCAGATGTGCGCGCTGCGCGGCGACGACATCGGCATGGTTTTCCAGGAGCCGATGACGGCGCTCAATCCGGTCAAGACCATCGGCGAGCAGGTCGCCGAAGGTATCCGCTGGCACACCAAGGCAGGCCGCGCGGAGGCCGAGGACCGCGCGCGTAAAATGCTCGACCGCGTCGGCCTGCCTGAGGCAAACTTTCCGCTGTCGCGCTACCCGCACGAACTGTCCGGTGGCCAGCGCCAGCGCGTCGTCATCGCGATTGCCTGCGCGCTGAAGCCCAAGCTCCTGATCGCCGACGAGCCGACGACGGCGCTCGACGTGGTGCTGCAGGCGCAGATCCTCGACTTGTTGCGCGAGCTGGTCAGCGAAAACCGCATGGGCCTGCTGCTCATCTCGCACGACCTCGCGGTGGTGACCGAGATGGCCGACCGCCTGACCATCCTGCGCCGCGGCGAGGTGATGGAAGCCGGCGACACTGCGTCCACGCTGTCGGCACAGCACCACCCCTACACCCGCGAGCTGGCGCTGGCTTCCATGCATGTGCCGGCGCGGCCTAAGACGCACCTCGCCGGCTCGTCAAAGCCGCTGCTCGAAGTTGAAGGCGTCAGCCGGGATTATTCGGGCCGGCGCAAATCGTTGTTCCGATCAGCAGAGCCGATCCGCGCCGTCGACAATGTCTCCCTGACCATCGAGCCCGCTCAGTCGGTGGCGCTCGTCGGCCGTTCCGGCTGCGGCAAGTCCACCCTTGCCCGCATGATCCTGGCGTTGGACAAGCCGACGGCCGGCGCGATCCGCTTTCGCGGCGAGACCATCACCGGCAAGGCGGAGGCGGCGCTGAAGCCGGCGCGGCGGGACATGCAGGTGGTGTTCCAGGATCCCTACGGCTCCTTCGACCCGCGCCAGAAGGTCGAGAAGCTGGTGGCCGAGCCGCTGCATCTCTTGGAAAAGCAGCCGGCCCGGGCCGAGCGCCGCGAGATGGTCGCGCATGCGCTCGACGAAGTCGGGCTCGGGCAGCGCGACATGGACAAATATCCGCATGAATTCTCCGGCGGCCAGCGCCAGCGCCTGTCGATTGCCCGCGCCATCATCACCCGCCCGAAGCTGGTGGTCGCCGACGAACCGGTCTCGGCGCTGGATGTCTCGATCCGCGCCCAGATCCTCGACCTCTTCGCCGAACTCAACCAGAAGCTCGGCATCGCCTATCTCTTTATCACCCATGACCTGACGGTTGCCCGTGCCATATCGGACGAGGTGCTGGTCATGCATGAGGGCAAGATCGTCGAGCGCGGCAGGACCACCGACGTGCTCGACAATCCACGCTCGGAAGCGGCACAGGCGCTGGTCGCGGCTGCGCCCGATCTTCACCGTGCGATCGCGCGGCGCATGCAGGAACAGGGTTGAGCGGCTAGCTCGCTCTCAGTCAGCGGGCTTCACCAAATCGACCGGGCTGATATCGAGCAGGTCGAGCGTGCGACGCAGGAGCTTCACCTCGCTTTCGGCAAGCTTGGCGTCGGCCTTGGCGATCTCCGCCATATGGCGTGCCAGCAGCTTGCGCCGTTCGATGTCGAGGTCGCGGAACAAGGCGATCGCCTGCGAGCCGTTGGTCTCGTAGCCAAAATCGTTGAGATATTCGATGACACTGTCGATCGAGGTTTCGGGGATGCCGAAGGCCTCCTTGCAGATGCGCCGGAAGGCGACCATCTCGCTCTCCGAGACCGCGCCGTCGGCAAGGATCATGCGAAACAGCATCAGAAGCTCCGCCGACAGCACCGGATCGTCCGCCACCTTGCGCACGCCCGGGTCGCCATCGAAGATCGAGCGTATCTGGTCCAGCAGCGCCATCGCCATAAGCCTCCCCTTGCGATTCCGCTCTGATTGTTAGCGTGGAATCGGTCTTGCGCAAACTGGTCGGGCATGATGGAAGCTGCGTCTTCCCTCGCAGAGCCCCCCGCCCGATGATCGACCTTACTCTCCAGACCGTCCTCATACTCACCGCCGCCGCTTTTGCGGCAGGCTTTGTCGATTCGATTGCGGGTGGCGGCGGCCTCATCACCATCCCTGCGCTGCTTCTGGCGGGCTTCTCCCCCGTCGCGGCCCTCGGCACCAACAAGCTGCAAGGCATGTTCGGCTCCGGTTCGGCCACCATCCACTATGCGGCCAAAGGCCAGGTCGATCTGCGCCGTCAGCTTCCGTCCGCGCTGCTGGCGCTCGTCGGCGGCGCCGTCGGCGCCCTGCTGGCGACGGTGGTGCCCGGCGACTTCCTGCGCGCCCTTTTGCCGGTTCTGTTGATCGCGATCGCGCTCTACTTCGCCTTCAAACCCAACATGAACGATGTCGACCGCGCCGAACGCCTCTCGCCGTTCCTGTTCGGCCTCATCATTCCGCCGCTGGTCGGCTTCTATGACGGCCTCTTCGGCCCCGGCGCCGGCTCCTTCTATATGCTCGCCTTCGTCAGCCTTGCCGGCTACGGCGTGCTCAAGGCGACCGCCCACACCAAGCTGCTCAACTTCGCCTCCAACATCGGCGGCTTCGTCGTCTTCGCCGCCGTCGGCGTCATCGACTGGAAGATCGGCCTGATGATGGGTGTGGCGCAGTTCCTCGGCGCACGCGTCGGCGCTAGCCTCGCCATCAAGATCGGCGCGAACCTGATCAAGCCGCTGCTGGTGATCGTCTGCGTGGCGCTGGCAGTGAAGCTGCTTGCCGACCCGGCCAATCCCCTACGCCAACTCATTGGTGTGTGACGATCCTGCTGGTAGAGTTCGTGCGTGCGAATCATGTTGGAGGGACAGACATGAATCTCAGTGCACCCACCCAGATCGTGTTCATTATTTCGTTGGTCATCGCCATCATCGGCCTTCTTGCCGCTCTTGGCCTTCTTGCGTTCATTCCTCTCGCGTCGGTGTGGATTATGCTCATCGCCTACATCGTGCTTGCCGCCGGCTGCCTGATGCGCGGCGCCTGAGCACACCAAATCTCCGGCAACTCGAAGCGCCCGGCCCTGCCGGGCGCTTTTGATTTGAGGGCACGGTCTGCTAGGCTTGAGCCATGTCCGACGAGACAGAGCGCCATAGACAAGACAATCAGTCCCCGGCCCTCCATTTCGAGATGGTCCGGCGCAAACCCGCCGCTTCGCTCGCGGGCATTGTCACCGATGTCTGCGGCTATCGCGAGATTTGGCCCGGCCATTTCCGCATCGTCGAATATGCCTCGCTCACCGTGCCGCTGGTGATCAGTTTTGCCGAAGCCTTCGCCATCGGGCTCGGCCGGAATCCCGGCGACAACGACCGTTTTGCCAGCTTCGCGGCGGGCCTCTATGCCGGCCCCGTCGTGATCGAATCCTTCGGCGGCTCCTGCTGCGTCCAGGTGAATTTCACGCCACTTGGCGCCAGGCGATTCTTCGGCCTGCCGATGAGCGAATTGAAGGACCGCATGGTCGGCCTCGACGATGCGCTGGGCTTCGAGGGCATCGCATTGCGCGAACGGCTAGGCGAAGCACCGGATTGGGACACGCGCTTTGCCATTGCCGAGGGTTTCGTGACCAGCCGGCTTGCGGAGGCCAACGGGCTTTCTTCCGAAGTCGCCTGGGCCTACGGGGCTGTTATCGCGTCGGGCGGCCGCACCCGGATTTCGGCGCTTGCCGGAGAGATCGGCTGGAGCCGCAAGCATCTGGCGGCAAAATTCACCGAAGCGATCGGCATCGGGCCAAAGACATTGTCGCGCATCGTGCGCTTCAACCGTGCGCTTTCGTTATCGAAGCGGCAACAAGACAACTGGGCCGGCATCGCCGCCGATTGCGGCTACGCCGACCAGGCGCATCTGGTGCGCGAGTTTCGTCAGCTCGCCGGCGAAACGCCGACGGCACTCGCCGCACTGGCTTAAAGCATGTCTCCCGAAAGTGGGAACCGGTTTCGGGACAAAGACATGCGTAAAATCAAAAACCTAAAGCGCACGGAGCGAATCTGAAAGATCGCGACGCGCTTTAGCGTCCGCTGCGGCAGGTAACATTTCTTCAAGACGCCGGAATGCTTTTGCCTGAGACTGGCTTCCATCAAGTCATCAGGGAGTTTGTCATGCCCACGGCAACGGAAGCACCTCGCATCTATCCCGCCCTGCGCTACAGGAACGCGGCCAAGATGATCGACTGGCTGTGCGACGCCTTCGGCTTCGAGGTGCGCGCCCGCTACGGCGAAGGCGACATCGTCCATCACGCCGAGCTTACCTTCGGGTCCTCGATGATCATGCTCGGCACCGCCCGCGACGACGACTACGGCAAGATGGTCGGCGAGCCTGGCGGCGGTGGCGGCAAGTCGACCTACATTGCCGTCGATGACGCCGACGCCGCCTATGCCAAGGCGAAGAAGGCCGGCGCCCAGATCATTCAGGAATTGGTCGACCGCGACTACGGCAGCCGCGAGTTCATCTGCCTCGACCCGGAAGGCAATGTCTGGTCCTTCGGCACCTATTGGCCGAAGGCCAGGGAGAAGGCTTGAAACCCTCAGCACCGACGCTGAAGGTTGGCGAAAGCATCCCAACTTCGTCATCCACGGGCGAAGCAGGAGCGAAGCTCCGTCGCGCAGACCCGAGGATCCATTCCGCTACTTTCGCCGAGGAATGCAGCGGAGCAGAATTCTGCGCGGTTGCAACGCCTTAAGGTCACGGAATGGCAACTGTGTTCATGCGAATGCGGTTTTGTCGCGGATGATGGCGTTGAGGACGACCAGGAGCTTCCTTGCTACGGCGATGATAGCAAGTTTCTTGGAGCCTGATCGGGCGGCAAGTGCGGTATAGAAGGACTTGAACCGGTCACAGGTTCTGATGGCTGTGAGGGCTGCCATGTAGAGGGCGCGGCGCACGCGTGATCGCCCGCCCTGGATCTGGCTCCTGCGTGTGAGCTTGCCGCTCTTGTTGTCGAACGGGGCAAGGCCGACGAGCGCGGCGATCGCCTTGGGTGAGCGCTGGCCGAGCTCGGGCAGGAGCGCCAGCAGCGAGAGCGCGCCGACCTTGGAGACACCGGGCACGGAGACCATCAGCGCATGGTCGCGAGCGGTGCCCTGGTTTTGACGAATGACTTCGGCAATCAGGCTCTCGAGCGCCTTGATGCGCGTGTCGAAGTGAGCGATCGTTTCTTCCAGATCGGCAATGACGATCTCATTGAAGGCCTCGGCGAGGTGCTTCTTCGCCGTTGCCCGCATATTGACCAGGTGATCGCGGTGGCCGGCAAGCGATTGAAGCCGCTCGACTTCTTCGCTCGGCGCCGGCTCGGCCTCAGGGTGATAGCGACGGCCGTAGTCGCTCAGCATCCTGGCATCGAGAGGATCGGTCTTGGCGCGCCGTCTCGTCGACTTGGCATAGTGGTGGGTATGGGCCGGGTTGTGCCGCGAGAACGGCACGCCGGCCTTGGCCAGCGCATGGCGCAGCAGCCGGTCATGCACCCCCGTCGCCTCCATGACGACAAAGTCCCGACTGGGATCAAGGCCCGCCACATAGGCCGCGATCGCGTCGGCCTGATTGTCGATGCGCCGGAAACGGCCGCTTGCCTCATCAAAAAAGTCCAGCCACTGCTTTGAGATGTCGCAGCCGACATAGTTCTGCATTATCATGTCCACGCCTCTTCCTGTGGTGCGGGGTCTGCTTGGAACAGCCCCGTGCAACTGTTCAGGTTGATGGTTCACCGGTGGGAAGGGACCGGGCCATGCCACGGCCTGTCCGAAAGGACGACCAGGATCCACTCGGTCTCCTTCCCACTTCAACCATACACCAGAACCAACACACAGGATTCTATGGTCTGCGCCGCGTCGCTTCGCTCCTTGCTCCGCCATAGAATGACGACCCAATGAGCGTTTTCGCCAATCTCAGACGTGTTGATGAGAGGTCTATCGCGCGAGCGCAAAAATCGCGTCGCAGTCGAGATGCCTCTCCAGTTCCGTCGCAACCTCGTCCAGCGCCTTCTCGACCTCGGCGCGGTAGTCGATGCCACCTCCTTTGACCCCCAGGCTCTCAAGATAAGCGGCGCGAAAAGCGTCGGCCGAAAACAGCCCGTGCAGGTAGGTTCCGATGACCTTGCCGTCGGCGGAGGTCGCGCCGTCCTCGACGCCGTTGATGATCGCCGACGGTCTCGCCGTGTCAGGACCGGTGGTGCGGCCGAGATGGATCTCATAGCCTTCGAGCGGCAGGCCGAACTGCACCGAACGCGCGCTTGAATTACGCACCGTCTTTTCCGGCTCCATCACCGTCTCGATGTCGAGCAGGCCGAGGCCTTCCGCTTCGGTGACGCCGCCTTCGATGCCGTCCGGATCGGCTACCCTCCGGCCAAGCATCTGATAACCGCCGCAAATACCGACCACATGGCCGCCGCGCTTGCGATGGGCGATGAGGTCGCGATCCCAGCCATTCTCGCGGAATTTTATCAGATCGCCGATGGTCGATTTGGAGCCGGGGATGACCACCAGCCCGGCATCCTCCGGCAGCTTATTGCCCGGCGGCACAAACACCACCTCGACCTGCGGCTCGGCCTTGAGCGGATCGAGATCGTCGAAATTGGCGATGCGCGAAAGCATCGGCACCGCCACCTTCAGCGCCCGCTTCTCGCCGGAGGCGAGGCGTTCGAGCACGACCGAATCCTCGGACGGCAGCCGCGCGGCAGCCTTCAGCCAGGGCACCACGCCGAAGCAGTGCCAGCCGGTGAATTTCTCGATTGCGCTTATGCCTTCGTCGAACAGCGAGACATCGCCGCGGAACTTGTTGATGAGGTAGCCGACGATCATGCGTCGGTCTTCCTCCGGCAGGATCAGATGCGTGCCGGCGACCGAGGCGATGACGCCGCCGCGGTCGATGTCGCCGACCAGCACCACCGGCACATTGGCACGCGTCGCAAAGCCCATATTGGCGATGTCGCGGTTGCGGAGATTGATCTCGGCGGGCGAGCCGGCGCCCTCGACGATGACGAGATCGGCGCCCTCCCCGACCTTCGCCCAGGAATCCAGCACCGCGTGCATCAGCCGGGCTTTCATCGCCTGGTAATCGCGCGCCCGCGCCTCGCCGAACACCTTGCCCTGCACCACGACTTGCGAGCCGATATCGCTCTGCGGCTTGAGCAGCACCGGGTTCATATGCACGGTCGGGGTCACCCCGCAGGCAAGCGCCTGCAGCCACTGCCCGCGGCCGATCTCGCCGCCGCCGGCTTTGTTGTCGCCGGGAATATCGGCGACGGCGGCGTTGTTCGACATGTTCTGCGGCTTGAACGGCCTGACCTTCAGCCCGCGCTTTTTCGCTGCCCGGCAGAGCCCCGCCACGAGAACCGTCTTGCCGACATCCGAGCCTGTGCCCTGTAGCATGATTGCCTTGGCCATCAGCTCCTGCCCTCCGAGCCGATGATCGACTTCTGTGCCAGCGGCCCATCCCGCCAGATATAGAGCGCCATCAATGGCTCCTTGCCCGTGCGCATGGCGTGACTGACATTGGACGCGTGGTGGATGACCTCGCCGGCCTCGCGAACCCGAAAACAGCCTTCGCCCATGCGCCATTCGGTGCCGCCGGTCAGCGGAATGTAGATCTCCTCGGCGGTGTGGTGATGGTCGGGATAGACGATGTCAGGCCCGAGGATCAGCAGCCCGGCCGCAACTGCGTCGTTGACGAAATACCCGCGCGTGCCGAACACCTCCAGCCAGCCGTAATTGTCGATGAAGGCCTGGCCGAAATCGGTGGCAGTGTAAGTCTGCCCCCAGCGCAATTCCTCCCGATGGTCGGCCACGAACCGCGCCAGCAGCCGCGCGCCCTGCGGCGCAGCCTCTGCGATGCGGTCGAGATGGCGGAGGCAGCTTAGCGGACGCGGTTCGAGCGGACGGGAGGGCATGTCCCAGTCGATGCGCGCGACCGCATCCGCGACCAGCGCGCTGTCGGCACCGTCGAGATAGAAGTGGAACCGGTCCAGCAACTGATCGGAAACTGTCGGCACGCACGGCTCCGTTGATCAATCCACGCACAGCCGGTCCGCGGGCGGCCGGGTTGCGCGGCGGCATCATTGGTCTAGATTGATTGTTGCGCAAAGCCAAAAACGACAGGCCACAAGGCCTGAAGCGACAGGGAGCACGCCATGGACGCGGCAGTCGATGCGGGCACTGGCCAATTCGAACTCACCGAGGAACAGCGCGCCATCCAGGAGATGGCGGAGGCTTTCGCGGCCGACCGCGTCGCGCCGAACGCGCTCGATTGGGATCGGGCAAAGCACTTTCCCGCCGATGTGATCCGCGAGACCGGGCCGCTCGGCCTCGGCGGCATCTATGTCAAGGACGATGTCGGCGGCTCGGCGCTGGGACGGCTCGACGCGGTGCTGATCTTCGAGGCGCTGGCGCGTGCCGATCCGGCCTTTTCCTCCTTCATCTCGATCCACAACATGGCGGCCTCGATGATCGACCGCTTCGGCAGCGACGAGCAGCGCCGGCGCTTCCTGCCGAAACTGACCTCGATGGAATGGCTGGCGAGCTATTGCCTGACCGAGCCCGGCTCCGGCTCGGATGCCGCCGCGCTGAAGACGCGCGCGGTGAAGAGCGACGGCGATTATGTCCTGAACGGCGCCAAGCAGTTCATCTCGGGCGCAGGCGACAGCGACCTCTACGTCGTCATGGCGCGCAGCGGCGGCGACGGGCCGAAGGGCATTTCGACCTTCGTCGTGCCCAAGGACGCGCCCGGCCTCTCCTTCGGAGCCAACGAGCACAAGATGGGCTGGCACATGCAGTCGACCCGCCAGGTCATCTTCGAGGATTGCAAGGTGCCGGCGGAAAATCTGCTTGCTACGGAAGGCGCCGGCTTCGGCATCGCCATGGCCGGGCTCGACGGCGGCCGGCTCAACATCGCCGCCTGCTCGCTGGGCGGCGCGCAATCGGCCCTCGACAAGGCGCTCGCCTACACCGCCGAGCGCAAGGCCTTCGGATCGAAGATCAACCAGTTCCAGGCGCTGCAGTTCAGGCTGGCCGACATGGAGACGGAACTGCAGGCAGCCCGCATCTTCCTCTACGCCGCCGCCTCGAAGCTCGATCGCAAGGCGCCGGATGCCGGCAAATGGTCGGCCATGGCCAAGCGCTTCGTCACCGATATCGGCTTCGACGTCGCCAACGAAGCGCTGCAGCTGCATGGCGGCTATGGCTACCTGCACGACTACGGCATCGAGAAGCTGGTGCGCGACCTGCGCGTCCACCAGATCCTCGAAGGCACCAACGAGATCATGCGCGTCATCATCGCGAGATCGCTGATTGGTAGGCAGTAGGCAGTAGGCAGTAGGCAGTAGGCAGTAGGCAGTAGGCAGTAGGCAGTAGGCAGTAGGCAGTAGGCAGTAGGCAGTAGGCAGTAGGGAAAGATGACCGGCAAGATCAACTCGTACAAGGATTTGATCGTCTGGCAGCAGGCCATGGATTTGGCTGTCGCGACCTACTCCTTGACCAAGGCATGGCCAAAAGAGGAATTGTATGGGCTGACCAGCCAAGTTCGCCGCTCAGCCACGTCTATCCCTGCAAACATTGCGGAAGGTTACGGCCGAGACAACACCGGCTCTTACCAACAGTTTCTCAGGATAGCCCAAGGCTCTCTAAAGGAGCTTGAGACGCATCTCCAGATCGCTGAACGCATCGGCCTGGCCACTCGTAATGAGGTCCATCATATGCTGTCAGCCACAGAAGCCATCGGAAAAATGCTTCGCCAGCTTATTATCAAACTCGCACCTGAATAGACCCCCTACTGCCTACTGCCTACTGCCTACTGCCTGCTGCCTACTGCCTACTGCCCAAATCACGGAGTACTACTATGACGACGATCGCCTTCATCGGCCTGGGCAACATGGGCAATCCGATGGCTGCCAATCTCGTAAAGGCGGGGCACGTTGTTAACGGCTTCGATCTAGTTCCAGAGAACCTGACTATTGCGAAAGAGCATGGCGTCACCGTCATGGCCAATGCCGTCGCCGCAGTGAAGGATGCCGATGTGGTGATCACCATGCTGCCTGCCGGCAAGCATGTGCTGTCGGTTTACGAGGACATCGCGCCCAAGGCGAAGAAAGGCGCGTTGCTCATCGATTCCTCGACCATCGATGTCGAATCGGCGCGCAAGGCGCATGCTATTGCCGCCCGGCATAACCTGCCCTCGATCGACGCTCCGGTCTCCGGCGGCACTGGCGGTGCTGCGGCCGGCACGCTGACCTTCATGGCCGGCGGCTCGGACGCGGCTTTTGCCGCCGCCGAACCGATCCTGAAGCCGATGGGCGGCCGCATTGTCCATTGCGGCGGCGACGGCGCCGGTCAGGCCGCCAAGATCTGCAACAACATGATTCTTGGCATCTCGATGATCGGTGTCGCTGAAGCCTTCGTGCTGGCTGAAAAGCTTGGCTTGTCGCACCAGGCGCTGTTCGACGTGGCTTCCACCTCCTCCGGCCAGTGCTGGTCGCTCACCACTTATTGCCCCGTGCCCGGTCCTGTTCCGGCATCTCCTGCAAACCGCGACTACAAGCCAGGCTTTGCCGCAGCGCTGATGCTGAAGGACCTGAAACTGTCGCAGGAAGCCGCGCAAAGCGCCGGCGCCGTCACGCCTCTCGGCGCCGAGGCGACGCAGCTCTACGCGCTGTTCAATGCGCAAGGGAATGCCGGTGTCGATTTTTCCGGCATTATTAATTTCCTGCGCGGCGACAAAAGCTAAATCATTGCTTTCACAGGTTTATCAGCGGATTTTTTCGACACAAAGCCGGCAAATTTAGATTTGCTTAAGTTCTCGATAACCCACCGGTAACGATGTGTCTTTAAAACGGGCTGCGAGGCGGACATCGCAACCGCCCGGCGCTCCGGATTAGGTCTCGCGTGCCGGAGCCCGTAAGTTTCGCAAGTCTCTCGTAGCGAAGCGCCATGCGTATCTGGCAAAGCCGCGTTCCCGTTGGGGCGCGGTTTTTGCGTTTACGCACTCTTTCTCGCAGACATCGTTGATAACGCCGCTCGGTCAGTTTGCCGCGATGGCATAGAGTCGCCGACAGGACAGAGGGGGGCGCGCAGGATCGCTACGGATATCATTCCGCAACGCTCCTTCGCCCCCTAGATGCCAGGGTCGCCTCGCTCAGCGCTTGCGTAGGTCCGCCTCGGCAAGATCGAGCGCCTTGGCGATGCGCTCGCAGGCCATGTCGATCGTGCCGCGCGTCCAGATCAGCGGCGGCGACAGGATCATCGTGTCGCCGGTCGCGCGCAGCATCATGCCTTGCGCGATCGCATGGTCGCGCACGATGACGGCGGCACTGCCCGACGGCAAGAAGCGTTCCTTGGTCGCCTTGTCCTTGACGATCTCGATCGCCCCCATCAAGCCGATCGAGCGCACCTCGCCGACCAGCCTGTGGCCGGCGATGCGCTCCTGCAGCGCCTGCGCGAAATAGGGACCGGTGTCGGTCCTGACGCGCTCGACCAGGCCCTCCCGCTCGATGATCTCGAGGTTCTTCAGCGCCACCGCGCATGCCACCGGATGACCGGAATAGGTGTAGCCGTGATAGAACTCGCCGCCCTTCTCGACCAGCGTCTTGCTGATGCGGTCGCCGACCAGCAGCGCCGATAGCGGCTGGTAGCCAGAGGTCAGCGCCTTGGCCGTGGTGATGGCGTCGGGCTCTACATCGAACGTCTGCGCTGCGAACCATTCGCCGGTGCGGCCATAGCCGGTGATGACCTCGTCGAGCATCAAGAGCACATCGTATTTGCGGCAGATGCGCTGCACCTCCGGCCAATAGCTCATCGGTGGGATCTTCACTCCGCCCGCGCCCATCACCGGCTCGCCGATGAAGGCGGCGACTTTGTCGGCGCCGGCTTCGAGGATCGCGTCCTCCACCGCCTTGGCCGCGCGGACGCCGAAATCATGGTCGCTTTCGCCGGGCAGCGCGAGCTCATAGGCATAGGGCATCATCACATGGACGATGTTGGGCACGGCGCCGCCGAGCTGCTTATGCATCGGCTCCATGCCGCCGAGCGAGGTGCCGGCGATCGTCGAGCCGTGATAGCCCATCTTGCGCGAGATGATGCGGTTCTTCTCCGGCTTGCCTTCGAGCGCCCAATAGTGGCGAACGAGCCGCAGCGCCGTGTCGTTGGCCTCCGAACCGGACGAGCCGTAGAAGACCTGGCCGACATGCTTGGGCGCCAGTTCGGCCAGCTTCTTCGACAACAGCACCGGCGTCGGCGTCGAGCATTTGAAGAAGGAATTGTAGTAAGGCAGTTCCTTCATCTGCGCATAAGCGGCGTCCGCCAGCTCGTCGCGGCCGTAGCCGACATTGACGCACCACAGGCCCGCCATGCCGTCGAGGATCTCCGATCCTTCCGAATCGTAGATGAACGGGCCATCGGCGCGGGTGATGATGCGCGAGCCTGCCTCGCGCAGTTCCTTGTGGTCGGTGAAGGGATGAAGGTGATGCGCGGCATCGATCTGCTGAAGCTGCTTCAGCGAATAGTTCTGATAAGTCATAGGTTTGATCTTTCCTCTTGAATCAATCCGGCAGCTGCCGGGGCGGATTCGTCAGAGGAAGGCGGGCGGCGAATAGCCGATGCGGGCGCACAGCCGCAAAAGCTCGGCACGCAGCGTGCGCGGTGACGGCGTCACCGCGACCCCGAAGGCGCCTGATGTGCTGATGCGAACCATGGCAGCACATTAAGCCGCCCATGGCCACGAATTCAAGCTGTACCGGGTTTTCAGTCGAGCACCGGATTTTCCGAAAACCGGCTTCCACTTTTCGGTTCGGTGCTCAGCGCCCGCTGCAGAAAGACATAGCGCATCGCCGTTTGCACCGCCTGCGGGCGGCGGTCGCCGCGTCCGCCATGTCCTCCTTCGGTTTCCTCGAAGAACATCGTCCTGCCGTGACCGGCGGCCTGCAGCCGCGCCGCCATCTTGCGCGCATGGCCGGGATGGACGCGGTCGTCGGCGGTCGAGGTCATCAGGAGCACGGGCGGATAGACGGCATCCGCCGCGACATGCTGATAGGGCGAATAGACGCCGAGCCAAGCCGCCTCCTCCGGCTTCGACGGGTCGCCATATTCGGCAATCCACGAGGCGCCGGGCGGCAATTCGGTGTAGCGCAGCATGTCGAGCAGCGGCACGTCGATGATGACGGCTCCGAAAAGGTCCGGCCGCTGTGTCAACGACACACCGGTGAGCAAGCCGCCATTCGAGCCGCCTTGTATGCCGAGTTGCGCCGCCGTCGTGATGCCGCGCCTGACCACATCCTCCGCCACCGCGGCGAAATCGTCGAAAGCCTTCTGGCGCTTGCCCTTTAGCGCCGCCTGATGCCAGGCCGGACCGAACTCACCGCCGCCGCGGATATTGGCCTGCACATAGGCGTTGCCCTTGTCCAGCCAGAGCCTGCCGCGGATGCCGGCATAGCCGGGCAAGAGCGGCACTTCGAAGCCGCCGTAGCCGTAAAGCAGCGCCGGCGCCGGCCCCGTCTGGTCCCGGCGCCGCACCACGAAATACGGGATCATCGTACCGTCCCTCGAGCGCGCCTCGAACTGCTCCGAAATGTAAGGCGAGGCATCGAAGCGCGCCGGCTGCGATTTCACCGTTTGAAGCATCTCGCCATCGTCGTCCGACCAGATGATCGAGCTCGGCGTCAGGAAATCGGTGAAGGAGAATGAGACGCTTGCGCCGAAATGCTCGGCATGGCTGATGCCGACATTGCCGTTGCCGGGCAGGCCGACCGGCTTCAGCGACCAGCCCTTGTCGGTGCGATCGCAAACGACGACCTTGCCGCGCACATTGTCCATCAGGTTGATAAACAGCCGGTCCTGCGTCCTGGCGAGCCCAGCGATCGAAACGCGATGGGCCGGCTCCAATAGAGTTTCCAAAGGTCCGAACGTGCCATTTTCGATCCAGCGGTCGAAATCCACGGAGTAGAGCCCGTCGGGCAGGCAGGGTGTGCCGTCGGGCGCCGTCCACGGACTGCGCACGCCGAAAACGAGCTGTCCCTTGAAGACCGCCGTGTCGGTGGCGTCGTCGGGCAGCGGAACGCGCCGGTTCTCGCCCGATGCCAGCCGCAGGAAGCTGTGCGAGGTGAAGAAGTCGATGGTCCTGCCAAGCAGCACATGCCGCTTGTCGCCATCGAACTCGACACCGCCGCCGACCGCAAGGTGATGCTTCTCGCCTTCGAAGATCGGCGTAGCGTCTTCCAGCTTCGTGCCGCGCCGCCAGAGCTTGATCACGCGCGGGTAGCCGGACTGGGTCTTGTCGCCCTCCTCGAACGCGGCCGAGACGATCACCGTGTCCTTGTCCAGCCAGGAAAAACCCGACTTCGAGGCGGGAGCGCGAAAACCGTCTTCAACGAAGGATTTCGTCGCGATGTCGAACTCGCGCATCTCGCTGGCGTCGCCGCCATCCGGCGACATGGAGAGCAGGCAGAGGTCGAAATCGGGATAGAGCCGGCTGGCGCCACCGAACACCCATTTCACGCCCTCCTTGGCCGAGAGCTGGTCGAAATCGATGATCGTCTCCCATTCGGGCTTGTCGGTCTTGTAGGAAGCGACCGTTGTGCGCCGCCACAGGCCGAGCGCATTGGTCTTGTCCTGCCAGAAATTATAGACATGGCCGGCGAGCGCCGCACCGACCGGGATATTGTCCTCGGCGGTCATCAGGTCGAGCGCGGTTTCGAACGCGCCCTGATAGGAAGGGTCGCCCTGCAATTCGGCGACCGTCACCGCATTCTGGCGATGAACCCAGTCGAGCGCTTCCTTGCCGTTGCGGTCCTCCAGCCAGAGGAAGGGATCCTCGGCCGCCAATTCGGGCTGGGTTTTCGTCATCGGGCTGGTCATGCAGGTCTCCGGGATCTCGTCTGGCAGGTCCTGCCTACATCGCGTTCGTCAAGCGAACATTCAAGAGCAGGCTCGACGGCTTCTCAGCCTACACCACTCGCCTGCGAAAGACGGTCGTTACGGCCAATGCCGCGCAGATCGCGCCGAGCGTCACCGGAAGGCCCGCCGCGCCAATCACGTCCATCACGCCACCGGCGAGCGGCGGCACGACGATGCCGCCGACACCCCACATCAGCGAGAAGGCGGCGTTGCCGGCGACCAGCGGCGAGCCCGCAAAACGCTCGCCGAGCTCGATGATCGACGTCGTGTAGATGCCGTAGGACACCGCGCCCCATATGAAGACGCAAGGCCAGATCAGCGGCGTCTCGATCAGCATCGGCAACAGCACGCAGCCGAGGATCGTCACCGAAACGCAGCCGAACCGCACCAGGCGGGCCGTCAGCCTTTCGGCGAGCAGGCCGAGCGGCACCTGCATGGCGATGTTGCCGGCAATCATCACCGACAGCAGCGCCGACATGCGTGCCTCGGGAATGCCGTAATGCGTGCCGTAGACGGGAAGCAGCGCCAGCACCGACTGCTCGAAACCGGCTGCGACGACGACCGCCGACAGAAGCAGCCAGGCGAGCGGCATGAAGCCCAGCACTGAAACGTTCTCGCCGGCCTGATCAACCTTGGGCAGGCGTTTGACCACGACCGCCAGGCAGGCGCCGCAGAAGAGGAAGGCAAGGATACCAACCAGGAAGGGCGGCCAGCCCTCGGTGCCGACGGCAAGCAGGCAGAGCGGCCCGGCCGCGAAACCCGCCGAGATGATGGTCGAATAGATGCCCATGACGCGCCCGCGCCGCGATGGCGGCGCCAGCGCGATCACCCAGATTTCGCTGAGCACATAAAGTGGATTGGTCACCACGCCGATCAGGAAGCGCAGCGGAAACCAGAAATAGACGTCTTGCGTCCAGCCGATCAGCGCCAGCACCAGCGCCGACAGCACGGCGCAAGTGAGCGCGGTGCGCCCTGCCCCGAACCGGCGCGCCAGCCCCGGGATCAGCGGCGAGGACAGGATGAAGCCGACCGGCGTCATCGCCGCCGACAGGCCGATCACGGCCGGCGACACGCCCTGTCGCTGCAGGATGAAGCTGAGCAGCGGATAGGAGAGCCCCTGCGCGATGGCGAACACCGACACCGTCGCGATCACGCCGGTGATCGCCGCCCATTGCATCCTCTCGCCGGTCTCTGATTTCGCCAGAGCCATCATCCCTGCTCCAATCGCTCGGAGCCTTAGCCGTTGTCGGCGATTGCCGTAAGGCCCACGGCTCGCGAAGGCGCATGCTCCAGCCAATACCTGTCAGGAGCGCCGGCGCTGCAAGGAGCGGTAGGATGCGAAACCCACAAGCAGCGCGTCGAGCCCGGCGATCACCGCCGGCAGCCCGACCGGTCCGATCGCCTGCATCAGCGCGCCGGCGCCAGGTGGGCCGACGACGCCGCCGACGCCCCACATCAAGGCGAAAGCGGCGTTGCCGGCGACCAAAGCCGTGCCCTTAAAGCGGCTGCCGAGCTCGATCAGCGCCATGGTGTAGACGCCGTAACCGCGCCCATGACCACGAGCACCGGCCAGACGAACGGCGTCGCGGCAACAGGTCTGCGCGTCGTCGTCTCAACCACGCCTTATGGAAAATACCGGGCGATCGCCCCCTTCTTGCCGTCGACATAGGGTTTAAGCCACTTGTCATCGATCGCTATTCCGTCGTCGTCCGACGGGCCTTTTCCGATCGTCCGGCGCCAGGCGCGGAATTTGTAGTGATCGAATACGTCGAGCATGTGCACCGCATACGCCGCCGCAAACGTCTTATCGCCCTCCACGATCACCAGGTTCTCATCGTTCTCGTAGGAAGCCTTGTAGCCGAGGTTGTGGCTGCCGGTGATCACGGTGGCGTTGTCTGCCATCGGGTCGATGATGACAATCTTGTCGTGCACAATGGCGTGGCCGATAGTGAGTACCTCCGCCTGGAAATCTCTGGCGATCGAGGCGGCGGTCAGGTTCGCCGCCCGCATGATCGAGACGTTCGGCAACTCCCAGACCTTTTCCGGATAGACGAAAGGTGCCTTGCCGTCCTTGTTCGACTTGTGGGTGACCGGATCCTTTGTCGGCGCGACGTAGTTGGGCATGGCGCTTTCATCGCTGATGGCGCCCTGCACGATTAGCTTCGGATTGGCCTTGGCTGCCGCGACCGCGTGGTCGATGATCGAATTGTCGCCGAGCACCGAGGGATTGAAGACCAGAAACAGCACCGCATCCTTCGCGGCCTTGATGCGGGCGAAAACATCGCCGAGGTCGACGGGCAGGACAGAAATGTCCTTCTTGTTGCGCTTGGGATCATTCGGCGAGAACCACACGGTAAGCCCATTCAACGGTGCCGTCGCGCCATTCAATGGGTTCGGTATGTGGTTTTCCGTACGAAACGGCGCGCCTTGCGTCTGCGCGACATGACCGGGCGCGCCTTCATTGACCGGCGGCGGAAAGGCGTCGGCCTTCATACGCTCCCAATAGGCGTTGAACACCTCCGCCATAGCCGGATCGTCGCGGACAAAAGCGTTGTTGGATTGTCCGCAAATACCGGTCGACGTCCAGTTGGTACTGCCGGTCATGACGGCTTGCGGCTTGCCTTGGGCGTCGCGGTAAACGGCGAATTTGTTGTGGCCGATATGGTTGTTGTTGAACAACCGGTCGGTGAGCGGCACGCCTGCGTCACGCAGCCGCTTTCTGAACGGGGCATTGCCGGCGTCCCAGACTTCGGAATTGTCGTCTTCGGGCGCATCGAAAGGACGGTCCTTGGCTGAATTGGAAAGAATGACCTCGACGAAATCCTTGGCGTCGGTGATCGCCTTGCACAATTCGTCGTCGCCCAGTTCATAAAGCGCAAGCCTGACGGTGCCGCCTTCGGCCTTGGCCCGTTTCATCAGGCTGGTCAGCACATCCGGCACGTCGCCATGAAGATAGGCCCGTATCTTGCTCGCCGGGTTCTGCAATTCCGCCCTGATCTTGTCGCGCTGCCCGACCTTGATGCCAGCTTCCGCCAGCGCATGCGACATCCATTGCGTCGACAGCACGCCATTGGTGAAGGCGACACGGGCCTTGCCGAACATTTGCCCGAGAAAGATCGGTGGGCTCGTGGCGCCCTGCCCAAGATAGCCGAGCGGCCGCGGTGCGCCTTCATATGCAGGTTTGCCGTCGACGACCTGGTCTGGGCGCACCGGCACCGGATCGAGGCCCGGTTTCATGTCGCCGACCGGCCGCACTCGATAGGCGATCCTCTCACCCTCCGGCCTTAGGTCGAGGCTATCGCGGCGCCGGCGCAGCGTAAGATCGCGCCAGAAGGTCTTCTGCACAGGCCACACGCCGGTGTCCTGGGGAATCCATCTTGGGTTGCGCTGTCCCTTGAACGGCACCCATGATGCCAGGCAACGCTCCTCGCCGGTATCCGGATAAATACGGACGATCTCGAAGCCAAGGCAGCCCGGGATTATCCCATCAATATCCCATGCCAGGAACGCGACCTCGTTGTTGGTCGCCGCACGCACCTTGATGACATCAGGCATCGTTACCCCCTTCGGATGCACAACGCACAAGTGTAGTAGAAGTAAAAGACAGAACTGTAACGGCCCTCACATTGCAGTGCTGACGGCACCCGGCTGCCGTTCCGTCATGTCGCTTCCCTCGCCCTAGTGGTCGCCGCCTCCTCACCGGCGAGATTGCCGCCGGTCCATTATGCCGGCCACTTTCGCATCCTCACGAGGCTTCTCATGACTGCCGCCCTTCATCCCGCCGAACCGGCATTGGCAACAGATCGCGCCCGCCGCGGCGGCCGTGCGGGAAAGCGCGCCGGCGGATCGGCGGCGTTCGAGCAGCCGCCGTTCCGGCAGCTCAAGAATCCGCTGGCGCCGACGAAATTTGTGTCCGACGACGAGCTGGAATCGATCCATCTCGCTTCGCTGCGCGTGCTCAAGGAGATCGGCGTCGACGTGCTGCATGAGGAAGCCCGCCGCATCATGAAGGCGCATGGCGCTGACGTGAGCGAAGGCAGCGAGCGCGTGCGCTTCGACAGCGACCTGATCCTCGATCTCGTTTCCAACTGCCCGCCGGAATTCACGCTCCATGCCCGCAATCCGGCGCACAATCTGCGCTTCGGCGGCAACAACGTCATCTTGGCCATGATGGCTTCGGCGCCCAATTGCTCTGACCTCGATGGTGGCCGGCGGCCCGGCAACCAGGCCGACTACCGCAACTTCCTGCGCCTGACGCAGATGCACAACATCCTGCAGTGCACTGGCGGCTATCCGGTCGAGCCGATCGACATCCATCCATCGGTCCGGCATCTCGAATGCATCCGCGACCTCGCCATGCTGACCGACAAGGTCTTCCACATCTATTCGCTCGGCAAGGAGCGCAATGTCGACGGCATCGAGATCGCCCGCATTGCACGGGGCGTCAGCCGCGAGCAGCTGATGCAGGAGCCGTCGGTCTTCACCATCATCAACACCAATTCGCCGCTCAAGCTCGACGTGCCGATGATGGAAGGCATCATCCAGATGGCGAGCATGGGCCAGGCGGTGATCGTGACGCCGTTCACGCTCTCCGGCGCCATGGCGCCGGTCACCATCGCCGGCGCGCTGGTGCAGCAGAATGCCGAGGCGCTTTCCGGCATCGCCTTCGCGCAGATGGTGAAGAAGGGCGCGCCGGTCGGCTATGGCGGCTTCACCTCCAATGTCGACATGAAATCCGGCGCGCCGGCCTTCGGCACGCCCGAATATATGAAGGCGCAGCTCGTCGGCGGCCAGCTCGCCCGGCGCTACAACATCCCCTACCGCACCTCCAACACCTGCGCCGCCAACACGGTCGACGCGCAGGCGGCCTATGAAAGCGTGTTCTCGCTGTGGGGCGCCATCCAGGGCGGCGGCAATCTGATGATGCACGGGGCCGGCTGGCTGGAAGGCGGCCTGCGCTGCTCCTACGAAAAGACCATTCTCGACATCGATCTCTTGCAGATGGTGACCGAGTTCCTCACCCCGCTCGATCTCTCGCAGGATGCGCTCGGCTTCGACGCCATCCAGTCGGTCGGCCCGGGCGGCCATTTCTTCGGCACCCAGCATACGCAGGAGCGCTACAAGACCGCCTTCTACTCGCCGATCGTCTCCGACTGGCGCAATTTCGAGACCTGGACCGAGGCGGGCTCGCCGACGGCGCTGGAGCGGACCAACAAGGTGTGGAAGGAACGCCTTGCCGCCTACGAAGAGCCCTACATGGATCCGGCGATCCGCGAGGAGCTCAACGACTTCGTCGAGAAGCGCCGCGCCGAAGGCGGCGCGCCGACAGATTTCTGATCATTGTTTTGACCTGATGAACAGTCGACCCCCACTCCGTCGAGCTTCGCTCGACACCTCTCCCCCGTTCGACGGGGGAGAGGAAAGGCGCGAGGCGATTCCAGCTGGCGCCCTTCCTCTCCCTCCGGAGGGGGGAGAGGTGGCGCCGCGAAGCGGCGACGGAGTGGGGGAAGCCCTCCGTGAAACGCGTAGTCGCCGCAAACAGGGCACGACCCAGCGAGCAAGAAACCTCAGGCAAGCCGGCAATCAGGCGGAAGCATTGCTTTGGCTTGAGCTGAAGTCACGCAAGCTCGGTGGCTACCGCTTCACGCGCCAGTTTTCCATCGGCCCCTATTTCGCGGATTTCGCTTGCCGCGAGCGTTGGCTTGTCGTTGAGGTCGATGGGCACCAACACGTCGACAGTTCATATGACCGCCGCCGCGACGACTTCATGCACACCCAAGGCTATTCGATCTTGCGTGTCTGGAACCATGATGTCCTGAAGCACTGCACTTCCGTCTGTGAAACCATCCTTGCCGCGCTTGATGGCAGGTTGGCCGAAAACATCGCTGTATCCGATCTCCGCTTTGTTTTTTCGCCCCGCTCACTCGATTCAGTCTCTTCAAAAACGGATCTATCTTCATGAAATCCCACGTAAAAGCGGTTGTCATCGGCGGCGGTGTCGTCGGCTGCTCGGTGCTCTACCACCTCGCCAAGGCCGGCTGGACCGACATCATGCTGATCGAGCGTTCGGAGCTGACCTCCGGCTCGTCCTGGCATGCGGCGGGCGGCTTCCATACGCTGAACGGCGACCCGAACGTCGCCAAGCTGCAGGCCTACACTGTCCAGCTCTACAAGGAGATCGAGGAGCTTTCCGGCCAGTCCTGCTCGCTGCATCTGACCGGCGGCGTGATGATGGCCGACACGCCCGAGCGCATGGACTTCCTGCGGCTGGCCCACGCCAAGGGCCGCTATCTCGGCATGGACACCGAGCTGATCACGCCTTCCGAGGCGAAGGCGATGTTCCCGCTGATGGACGAGAAGAATTTCGTCGGCGCCATGTGGGATCCGGTCGAAGGCCATCTCGATCCCTCCGGCACCACCCATGCCTATGCCAAGGCGGCGCGAAAACTCGGCGCCGAGATCGTGCTGCGCAACCGCGTCGTCGAGCTGACGCAAGAAGCCGACGGCACCTGGAACGTCGTCACCGAACAGGGCACGGTTCATGCCGAGCATGTCGTCAACTGCGGCGGCCTGTGGGCGCGCGAGATCGGCCGCATGGTCGGCGTCGAGCTGCCGGTGCTGGCGATGGAGCATATGTACCTGCTCACCGAGCCGATGCCGGAGGTCGAGGAATTCAACAAGTCGACCGGCCGCGAGATGATCGGCGTGCTCGACTTCAAGGGCGAGATCTACACCCGCCAGGAGCGCAACGGCATCCTGCTCGGCACCTATGAGAAGGCCTGCAAGCCGTGGTCGCCGGTCAACACGCCCTGGGATTTCGGCCACGAGCTGTTGCAGCCCGACATCGACCGCATCGCGCCGTCGCTGGAAATCGGCTTCAAGCATTTCCCCGGCATCGAGAAGGCCGGCATCAAGCAGATCATCAACGGCCCCTTCACCTTCGCGCTCGACGGCAATCCGTTGGTCGGCCCCGTCCAGGGCCTGACCAATTTCTGGTGCGCCTGCGCCGTTATGGCCGGATTCAGCCAGGGCGGCGGCGTCGGCCTCGCTTTGTCCAACTGGATGGTGCATGGCGATCCGGGCTTTGACGTCTGGGGCATGGACGTGGCGCGCTTCGGCGAATGGGCGAGCCTGCGCTACACCAACGCCAAGGTGCGCGAGAATTATTCGCGGCGCTTCTCGATCCGCTTCCCGAACGAGGAACTGCCGGCCGCGCGTCCGGCGCAGACGACGCCGCTCTACGACACCATGCTCGCCAACAACGCGGTCATGGGCGACTCGTGGGGCCTGGAAACACCGCTCTGGTTCGCGCCGAAGGGCACCGAGCCGAAGGACATCGTCTCGTTCCATCGCTCCAACGATTTCGGCCCGATCGGCGAGGAAGTGCGTGCCACGCGCGAGAAGGTCGGCGTCACCGAGATCGCCAACTTCGCCAAATACGAAGTCTCGGGTCCCGGAGCGGAGGACTTCCTCAACCGGCTGATGACCAACCGCATGCCGAAGATCGGCCGCATCGTGCTGACCCCGATGGTCAACGAATTCGGCAAGCTGATCGGCGACTTCACCATCGCCAAGACCGGCGAGGACCGCTTCATGATCTGGGGCTCGTCGGCGGCACAGAAATATCACATGCGCTGGTTCGAGAAGCACCTGCCGAAGGATGGTTCGGTGCGCATTCACCGTTTCGACCAGACGCTGGTCGGCCTGTCCATCGCCGGGCCGAAATCCCGCGATCTGTTGCAGAAGCTGGTCGATGTCGACGTCTCGACCAAGGCCTTCCGCTTCATGGACTTCCGCGAGATGGCGGTCGGCGGCGCGCCCTGCATGGTCAACCGCATCACCTATACCGGCGACCTCGGTTACGAGATCTGGATGGCGCCCGCCTACCAGCGCCTGGTCTACAAGGCGATCAAGGACGCGGGCGAAGAGTTCGGCCTCGTCGATTTCGGCATGCGCGCGCTGCTGTCGATGCGCCTGGAAAAGAACTTCCCGACCTGGTTCCGCGAACTTCGTCCGATCTACGGCCCCTTCGAAGGCTCGATGGACCGCTTCATCAAGCTCGAGAAGAACGACTTCATCGGCCGTGAGGCGTCGGCGAAGGAACAGGCCGAGGGGCCGAAGCTGCGCCGCGTCTCCTTCATCGTCGACGCGGCCGACGCCGACGTGATGGGCGACGAGCCGATCTGGGCCAAGGTCAGCAAGGATTACGGTACGGTGGAAAAGCCGCATGGCTATGGCGCGCCGCGCTTCGATGAGACGGGCAAGGAAGTCCGCGGCTCCAAGGCCGCCGAAGGCGCCTCCGCCGTGCGCGGCATCGTCGATGGCGAGTGGCGCGTCGTCGGCTGGGTGACCTCGGGCGGCTACGCGCATTATGTGCAGAAGTCGATGGCGCAGGGCTATGTGCCCGCGGCCCTTGCCGAGGACGAAAGCGCCGGCCTGTTCGAGATCGAGATCCTCGGCCACCGCCGCCCGGCCCGCATCAATGTCGAGCCACCCTTCGACCCGAGCGGCGAGAAGATGCGCACATAAGGAACCTGCACCTCTTTCGGATCTCGTGGGTGGCCGGCTATATTAGCAACCGGCCACCAACGCATTAGATGAGAAGACGACTTCCTTGCAGTTGCTAGAGAAATGGACCGACTGGCTCTGCGACGAACGGGTCGGCCCTCTCAGCGCCGCGATCGCACTCGCCCTCGCATACTGCCTTGTCCAGATCGTGGTGATGACGCTCTCGTCCCACTTCGTCGGCACGGGTGTCGGCGTCGACGACGCCGAACAATTGATGGCGATGCGGTTCCTCGCGGCCGGCTATGGCAGCTCACAGCCGCCTCTATACACCTGGCTCGGCATTCTCACGGCTTCGCTGGTCGGAACCAACATCCTCGCGCTCAAGATCGTCAAATACGTCCTGCTGGCCGGTGGGTTGATCGCATGCTTCGCCGCGGTGCGCCGCCTGGGCTACTCGAACCGCGCGGCCGCCGCCTCAATATTCGGCCTGCTGCTCTTTCCGCAGATCGTGTGGGAGATGCAGCACGCACTCACCCACTCGGTCGCGGTTTTTTGTTTTTCGGCGCTGCTGCTCCTGGCGTTGGTCGAGGTACAGAAACGGCGATCCGCAGTCGCCTATGTGCTGCTCGGCCTGGCGACCGCCGCGGCGATGCTGTCGAAATACAACATCGTCATCTTCATTGCCGCGCTGTTCTTTGCGGCTCTGTCCTTTCGCGAAACGCGGGAGGCGATCTTCGACCGTCGTTTCCTGATCAGCGTGGTCGTGGCGATCCTTGTGTGCCTGCCGACATTCTACTGGAGCCTCACGCATCTGGGAGACCTGTTGGCCCACAGCGGGGGCTTGGGCGTCGCCGAGGGTGGCGGCGCTGCGAAGACCTTGTCTCGCGGCATTCTCGGCCTCGGCAATGCGATACTCAATTTTGCCGGGCTTCCGGTGGCGGTCTTTGCCGTCGCGTTTTTCCTGGCACGCAAGAAACCCGCACCACCATCCGGACCTGGACCATGGCCCGAAAAGCTGCTCTGGCGCGCGATTGGCTTTGCCGTGGTGATCACGTTGGCGGTGGTGATCGCCGGCGGCGTCACACAGTTTCGCGATCGCTGGATGCTGCCTATGTTTGTGCTGCTGCCGGCTGCCCTTGCCATGCGCCTGGACATGATGGGAGAAAGGGGCAGGAAGACGCAAGCCACGATCGTCTTCGTCGGCGCCGTGATCGCCATCCTGGTGCTGCCGGTAAGCTGGTACATGCACGTCCATGGCGGCGACAACCGCGGCGGCATCGTGCGGATCGACTACGCTTCGCTCCATCGTCAGCTGACCGCCGACGGGCCCGTCGGTACAGTGGTTTCAAACTGGTTCTGGATCGGCAATCTTCGCCTGGTCGATCCCGATCTCACCGTGCTTGACGACGAGATACCCGATTTCGCCAAGTCGATTCGCGAGCCTGCGGTGCTTGTCCTGGCGGATGACGAAGAACCGGCTTCTGTCATTTTCGACAGGATCGCCGAGGCCGGCTATGTGATGGACACCGTCCATCGGCGCATCGCGGTGCCTCAACTGCTTGGCAGCGCACCGGCGACCCGCCAGGTCACGATCACCAGACTTCGCAGGATCAAGGCGCAATAGAGCGCCCGGGGGACCGCATGGACAAATTACGCTTCGGTCGCCACCGCAAGATCATGCCGTTCGAGCCAGGTTCGGTCGACGCGCTGCGCGAGGCCTCCCGCGAGAAGGCCGCCGCGCTCAACCAGCACGTGCTGGGCTATGGCGCGCAGGCCGAAGCCGAATGGGCGGCGGCCGGCATTGCCGCTCCCGACCTGCCGGCCATGCGAAGCTACCGGCTCGACCGCATCCGCGCCGAGCTCAAGCGCCGCGACTATGCCGGCGCCCTGCTCTACGACCCGGTCAACATCCGCTACGCGACGGACTCGACCAACATGCAGCTCTGGGTCGCGCACAACCCGACCCGCCATTGTTTCGTGGCGACGGAAGGTCCGGTGGTGCTGTTCGATTATTTCTCCTGCGAGCACTTGTCGGATCACGCCGGCGTCGTCGACGAGGTGCGCTCCACGGTATCGTGGATGTATCTCTACAGCGGCGAGCTGACCGACAAGAAAGTCCGCCGCTGGGCGACCGGAATCGCCGAGCTCCTTGCCGAGCACGGCGGCGGCAACCGGCGTATCGCCGTCGATCACATCAATCCGGAAGGCGTGGACGGGCTTGCCCGCCGCGGCATCACGGTCGGCAATGGCGAGGCGGTGATGGAGAATGCGCGCCTCATCAAATCGCCGGACGAAATCCTTGCCATGCGCCGCGCCATCGTCGCTTGCGAGGCGGCGATGGGCGAGATGGAAGCGGCGCTGAAGCCTGGCATTTCCGAGAACGAACTGTGGGCGGAACTGCATCGCGGCAACATCGCGCGCGGTGGCGAATGGATCGAGACCCGGCTTCTGTCGTCCGGCCCGCGCACCAATCCCTGGTTCCAGGAATGCTCGTCACGCGTCATCGAGGACGGCGATCTCGTCGCCTTCGATACCGACCTCATCGGTCCCTACGGCTTCTGCGCCGACCTATCGCGCACCTGGCTCTGCGGCGACGGCAGGCCGTCGAATGAGCAGCGCGACCTGTTCCGCATCGCCGCCGACCAGATCGCCCAGAACACCGAGCTGATGCGACCGGGCATCTCCTTCCGCGATCTCGTTGGCCGTTCGGCGGTGCCGCCCGGCGACTGTTTCCCGGCGCGCTACGGCGTGCTCTATCACGGCGTCGGACTGGCGGACGAATACCCGACCCTGCCGCATGCCAGCGACTGGACCGACGACACGCCCGACGGCGTGCTCGAAGCCGGCATGGTGCTGTGCGCAGAAAGCTATATCGGCCGGCTGGGCGGACGCGAAGGCGTCAAGATCGAGGAGCAGATCCTGATCACCGACCGAGGAAACGAAAAGCTCTCAAACTACCCGCTCGACGAAAGGCTGCTCGGCAACTGACCCCTCCAGGCCAAGGCCCGCGATGGCTTCCCACATGGACGCAACGACGTCCATCGGGGTTGTCCTGGCGGTGATGAACGGCAGGCCCTTGCGCCTTGCCGTCCAGCCGACCACCTTCACATGCTTCGCCGCCGGCTCGAAACGCTGCGCCAATGCCCAGCTCTGGCAGTCGATGGCAGCGATGTCGGCCCTGCCGTCGGCGACGGCGACGATCGACGACCGGTGGCCGCCGCTTTCGCCGCGGGACGCGAAGATGTCGAGACTTTCGCCCATCGCCTCCAGGTCGCGCGTCAATCCGAGCACCCCGGACATCGAATCCGGATTGTTGAAGACGAAACGCTTGCCGCGGATCAGATCGAGCGGAATGGCGGCCTTGCCGTCTGCGGGCGACGCAACCGATGGGCCGCCATCCGAAAACATCACCAGCGCGCTGGAATAGAGCTCGCCCTGCCCGCCTTCGAACGCATCGTAGCTTGGCTGGGCGACTACCTGCACATGCCGGGCCAATCCAAGCTCCATCGGACCCCAGCATGTTTGCCCGAAGAGCAGCGCCGGGCTCAGCCAAAGCTGGTGGAAATCGAACTCGTCCGGGGGCAGCGTCGCCGGATCGGGCGCAATCAGCTTTCGGGCGCCGTCGCGGATGCCACCGGGCACCGGCGGCAGGTCGCGATTGCTGCGTGCCATTCTCTCCGGCGCATCGATGCCCCTCTGCCGGAAGGCGTCGCGGAGCGGCACCCACTGCGCGTCGACCTCGCCACGCATCTCGGGCCAGTCATACATCGGCAGAGCCGCAACGAACTTACTCATGACAAATAGCTTCCAAAAAACAGGCGGCCATCGGCGCCTGCGTCCCGCGGCGAAAAAGCGGTCGCGGAAAGTCGAAATTATTCCTTGGGCGGTTCAGCCGGCACTGGAGCCGTTCCAAGTCCATTCACATTACGCGCCCTGACGCGCGGCTTGAAGGCGCGGCCGGGTTCCGGCGCGCGGCGCAGCACCGGATGCACCACCGGCTCCTTGGCCTTGAAGGCAAAGGATTTGATCAGTGCGAAATAATTCGGATAGACATAGCCGTTGTTCATCCGCAGCCATTCTTCGCGGCGATCGCGAAACATCTTCGGCAGTCTGTACCAGGCGACTGTCGGGCTCTTGTGGTGCACGAAATGCAGGTTGTTGTTGAGGAACAGGAACGAGAGCGGCGACCGCTCGACGATGATCGTGCGCCCTTCCGGATGTTCCGACCACTGATGCTCGGCATAGGTGCGCACCGAGATCAGCGACTGGCCGAGCCACACCGGCACCAATATGTAGAGCCACAGCGGGATGCCGAAGCCGAACGTCACGATCGGCACAACCACGGCAAGGCCGATGGCATGCAGCAGCCAGGCGTTGCGGATCGCCTTGTCGCCGGCGGCCATCTGCCTGGCGTCATCGATGAAGAAGCCGATCGACGACAACAACGGGCCGAGGATCAAGCGCCCGACCATGGTGTTGTTGATCTTGAGCAGGAATTTCATCGCCGGCGGCATTTCCTCATGCATCCAGAGCGCCTGATAATAGCTTTCCGGGTCGTCGAGCGGATCGGTCAGCCGCTCGTCGGCATGATGGCGAAGATGGATCGTCTTGAAGCGGCGGAACGGCCAGACCATGCCGATCGGCAGGAAGACGAAGGCTTCATTGATCCTGGCGTTGCGCGTCGGGTGCCCGTGCAGCACTTCGTGCATCAGCGAGGATTGCAGCGCCAGTATCAAGGCGAGGACTGCGAGCGCCAGCAGCGGATGGGAGGGCCAGAGCAGCAAGCCGGTGGCGAGCCACGTGCCGTAGCAGAAAAGTGCGAGGAATACCGTCGGCCATTCCACGGCCGGTGTGCTGCTGCGTCTCTTATTAATGCTCGTCTTTATGCTCGTCATGCTATCGACCACTGCCTTCCAGTCGCCGGAACCAATTTGATTCCTGACAACATTGTGTCAGGAGCCTTGCGTTGTCGCAACGCGACAAAGCGCACAAACTGTTGCGAATGCGCATTTTTGACGGCATATGTTATGTATTGTAAACAAACTTGGGGATTCATTTCCGCTGGTGCCGCGCTGTGACGCCAGCCGGCGCAAATTTTTCCTCCCTCGACCAGGAGCAGCGTGATGGACAAGCGTGATCTGTCGACGATCTTCCGGGAGCGTCTGAAATTGCTCTTGACACGCTCCGACTTGAACCAGTCGGCCTTCGCGACCGCCGTCGGCATCGACCGTTCGGCGCTCTCGCAACTGCTTTCGGGCGCCTCAACCCGCCTGCCCCGCGCCGAGACGCTTCTCAACATCGCCGCCGAGTTCAAGGTGTCGCTCGACTGGCTGCTGGGCTTGAGCCATGACGAAGGCGTCACCGGCGAGATCCGCGAGAGCCTGGAGATCGAGGAAGCGCCCGACGGCTTCGACCGCACCCTGCTCGCCAAATGGCATGCGGAGGCGGCCGGCACGAAAATCCGCTATGTTCCCGCCGGCATTCCGGACCTTTTGCGCACCGAGGCGCTGGTCGACTACGAGGCCGGCATCGCCAACAAGAGCCGCGAGGCGCAGGCCGGCGAAACCCAATACCGCATCGACTACAACAGGCGGCCCGAGACCGACATGGAAGTCTGCATGCCGCGCCATACGCTGGAGATCTTCGCGCGCGGACTCGGCGTCTGGGACCGCTTCCCCGAGGACGAGCGCCGCAAGCAATTGCTGCACATGGCGACCCTGCTCGACGACCTTTACCCGACCTTCCGCCTGTTCCTCTATGACGGCCGCATGCGCTATTCGATCCCCTACACGATCTTCGGGCCCTACCGCGCAGCAATCTATGTCGGCGACATGTATCTGGTGCTGAGCGCCACCCAGCCGATCCGCACCCTGACCAGCCATTTCGACAATCTGATCCGCGCCGCCGACGTCAACGCGCATGAGACGGCGAGCTTCACGCAGAAGCTGGCCGGTATGTCCTTCCCCTCAGGCTCTGTCTGAGCGCCGCCATCGTCGTCGAGGCCTCGATCAACCCACCTGGTGGCTATGTGACGTTGCGAGCGGAACAATATCTGCAGCTCGTCGTCACCGCCTGCCCTGTCGATCATCATCCGACCAATGGCGGCGTCTGCACCGAGATCGAGGTCGAGATCGTTCCAGGACCATAAAAGACAGCCGTCCGGCATGCCTCGCCGGCCGCAATTTCGTTGACTGGATATAAAGACTTCTTTATATCGTTATCCGAATTCAGGATACGAAAGCCAAAGCCATGACCGCGACCAATCCGATCGACGCGCTGATTGCTGAAAAGGGCGTGCTGCTGGCCGACGGCGCCACCGGCACCAATCTGTTCGCGATGGGCCTCGAGGCCGGCGAAGCGCCCGAGCTGCTCAACGAGACGTCGCCCGAAACCATCGTCAGCCTGCACCAGAATTTCGTCGATGCCGGCGCCGACATCATCCTGACCAACTCCTTCGGCGGCACCCGCCACCGGCTGAAGCTGCATCACGCCCAGGACCGGGTGCGCGAACTGAACAAGCGCGCCGCCGAGATTGCTCGGTCTGTCGCCGACAAGGCTGGCCGCAAGGTGATCGTCGCCGGCTCCGTTGGCCCGACCGGCGAGTTGCTGGTGCCGCTTGGCGCCATGACCTACGAGGATGCGGTCGATGCCTTTGCCGAGCAGATCGAAGGGCTCAAGGCCGGCGGCGCCGAAGTCGCCTGGATCGAGACCATGTCGGCGCCCGACGAGATCCGCGCCGCGGCGGAAGCGGCGATCCGCGTCGGCCTGCCCTACACCTATACCGGTTCCTTCGACACTGCCGGCCGCACCATGATGGGGCTTTTGCCGAAGGACATCCATGGTGTCGCCGACGGGCTGGCGCAAGCGCCGCTCGGTGTCGGCGCCAATTGCGGTGTCGGTGCCGCCGATATCCTGGCCTCGCTGCTCGACATGACCGAAGCGAAGCCGGAGGCCACCGTGATCGTCAAGGGCAATTGCGGCATCCCGGAATTCCGCGGCAGCGAGATCCATTATTCCGGCACGCCTGAGCTGATGGCCGACTATGTCCGGCTGGCGGTCGATGCCGGCGCAAAGATCGTCGGCGGTTGCTGCGGCACCTCGTTCGCCCACCTCGCCGCCATGCGCAAGGCGCTCGACGCGCATGAAAAGTCCGGGCGCCCGACCGTCGAGACGATCGTCGAGCGCATCGGCCCGATGCGCAACAAGACGGCGAGCGCAGGCGACGCAGGCGAAGGCCGCCGCGAGCGCCGGCGCAGCCGCGCCTGAAAATGGTCCTGCTTTATTCGCTGTTTTCAGCGTAGCGCGACAGCGCCGTATTGAGGTCTGTAGCGGCGCTGTCGCTGCTGTCGGCGCCCATCGTCATCAACGCGCCGGACGCGCGCGGATCGATGATCTGCTCCAGCATCACGCGGAAGCGATCGTTGTTGAGCGCGGAAAGCGCCGTGTTGCGGGCCGCGTCGACATCACTTTTGATGCGCGTGGAGTCGGCGGATGGCGCGGATGCTGCTCGCGCCGGGAGGTTGCCCGCCGTCGGTGTCGCGTTCCCGGTGATATGCAATTCCAGCCCCTCAAAGTCCTCTATCGGCTTTGACTAACAGGAGGGCATTGCGATGAGGTTCCGGAAAAGCCGTGCAATTTAACGATTGGCAAAAGGCCATCGGATTTCCCGCCGGCCCTTTGTTCAAATAGGCGGCGCTACTTGTTGGTTCCCAGCGACGACGCCAGGCGCACCAGCGACAGGAATTCGGCTCTGTAGCCGAACGGATCGGCGCCGCGGGCGGCGTTGGCGATCTCCAGGATCCGGTCGTAGCCGAAATTCGCCGTCTGATCCTCGTCGCGCAGCTTCTGCCCGAAGGCCGCGACCGCAACCGAGAAGCGCTGGTCGCTTCCTGCCTCGTCGAAAGACTTGACCTCGTTGGCCGCGGTCACCGGCGTGGTGATCAGCTTCGAAACATTCTCGTTCGGCAGCTTGTAGCGGATCTTGACGAAGGCATATTCGTCCGCGTTGGCAACGCCTCCATTGTCGACCTTCCCCTGGCCGTAGCGCAGCGGATCGACCTGTTCGGCGCCGCTGCCCTTCGGCGTGATCTCATAGACCGCCGTCACCGAATGGCCGGAGCCGATATCGCCGGCATCGACGCGATCATTGTTGAAATCCTCGCGCTTTAAAGCACGGGTCTCATAGCCGACAAGTCGGTACTCCGAGACCGTGGCCGGGTTGAATTCGACCTGGATCTTGACGTCCTTGGCGATGGTGAACAGCGTCGAGGACGCATCCTCGACCAGCACCTTCTCGGCCTCGGCCAGCGTATCGATATAGGCCGCCGTCCCGTTGCCGTTCTGCGCGATGGTCTGCATCATCTGGTCGTTCAGATTGCCGCGGCCGAAGCCGAACACCGAGAGAAACACGCCTGTCTTGCGCTCCCTCTCGATCAGTTGCTTGAGATCGTCGTCATCGGTCTGGCCGACATTGAAATCGCCGTCGGTGGCAAGCATCACCCGGTTGATGCCGTCCTTGACGAACGACTGCTGGGCAAGCTTGTAGGCTTCTTTGATGCCGGCCTCGCCGGCCGTCGATCCGCCGGGCGCCAGATTATCGATGGCCGAAAGGATTTTTTCTCTCTCGACCGCCTTGGTCGGCATCAGCACCGTGCCGGCATTGCCGGCATAGGTGACGATGGAGACGGTGTCGTCCGCTTTGAGCTTGCTGACCAGCAGCCGGAAGGCGGACTTCAAGAGCGGCAGCTTGTCCGGCTCGTCCATCGAGCCCGACACGTCGATCAGGAACACCAGGTTGGCCTTGGGCTGCTCGGCCGGCTTCACGTCAAAGCCCTTGATGGCGACATGCATCAGCTTGGTACGCTCGTTCCACGGCGTCGGCATGACGGTGACGGTCGAATTGAACGGCGTTGCGGCCGAGTCCGGACCCTTCCAGTCGTATGGGAAGTAGTTGATCATCTCCTCGACCCGAACCGTATCGGGGTCAGGCAGAGTGCCCTCTTTCAGCGAACGCCGCACGAAGGAATAGGAGGCGGTATCGACATCGATCGAGAAGGTCGAGACCGGATCCTGGGTGGTCTCGTGCACCGGATTGGTCTTGAAGGTCTCGATACGGTCGCGGTTTTCCTCCTGCGGCTGCAACTGATCGGCCGGCATCGGCGCTGGCTGCACCATCAGCCTGGAATCGGCGACCGCGCCGGCTGGCGCCTGGGCAGACTGCATCGCCGCTATGGGCGCTTGAGCATTCGCGCGTCCGCCGGACGCGAGTTGACCGCTCTCTGCCGGCGCAGCCGGTGGCGCCGGCATCGCCTCGGGCGCCATTTCCCGCTTGGCCAGGCTATCGACCTCTGTCGCCGGCTTCGGCGGCGATGCGGGCGCAACCTGCGCCTCGTCTTCGACGCGCCTTTCGCTGTCGGCGTCGGCCTTCTTCTCCTTGGCGGGCGCCGCGGCCAGCGGTTCGTTGATCGCCGGCTGCTCGACCGCTGGCTTCTGCGCCACCGGCTTGTCGGCCACCGTTTCGGTGATCTTCCCGTTGCCGCCGATGACGGGCGGCTGTTCCTTCAACATCTCAAAAGCGGCATATCCGGCAATAGGCAGCGCGACCAGCGCGGTGATAGCCGGCGTGGCAATGAGTTTCCGTTGCATGATCTCTCTCCAGAGCTTTTGTGCTCGCTCCGTGAGACGAAGACCTGCTGCCGTTCCTTGGGTGGCGGTCGAATTATTTTCTTGCCAGTCGAAGGCCTGCATTGCGGCGGCGAAAGCGCGGGCTTTCGCCTCGCCGTCGGGCGCCGGCACCGCGAGATCCCGCAGCCTTTCGAGTTCGTTGTCGTCGACCATGGTCACACTTCCCCGGCTGAGCGCATGAGCACCTTCAGCCGTTTCTTCGCTTCATGGATGTGCCAGGAAACCGTCGTTTCCGAGATCGCCATCACCTCGGCGGCCGCAGCGTGGCCGAGGCCCTCGCCATAGACGAGCAGCACCGCGTCGCGCTGCTTGTCCGGCAGCATGCGCACCGCCGCCCACAGCGCCTCGGTCGGGTCCTGGCTTTCCGCCGAGCCCTCTCCCGCAATCAGCGCATAGGTGCCAAAGGCTTCGGTCTTGGCGGTATCGCGTGCGCGCTTGCGCATCATGTCGCGCGCCGCGTTCAGCGTCATGGCGTAGAGCCAGGTCGTGAAGGCGCCGTTGCCCTGATAGTCGCGGATCGCGCGGCCGAGCCGCACGCAGACATCCTGGGCGATGTCCTCGGCGTCTGCCTTACGGCCGCACCAGCGATAGGCGGCGCGATAGACGAAGCCATAGTGCCTTTCGAGCAGTTTGCCGAAAGCCCCCCTGTCTCCGCCCCTCGCCCGCCCGATCAATTCGGCATCGGAGGCTTCGCTGTCGTCCAGCATCATCGCCGTCATTTGCCTGTTGGACGAAGGCTAATGGCCAATCCTTGGGGCGATGGAAAGATTTTTTTGCGGCAGCGCCTTCCTTCTCCCCGTTCCACGGGGCGGATGAGGGGCAGCGCGGCCATGCGAAGGCTCGCGCCAGGCGCGACATCCCGGCAATCGACCAGTGAAAACCCTATCCGAGTGCTTCACCGAAAAACGTCGTCAGCCGCTTCCAATGCCGCTCGGCGCCCGCTTCGTCATAGACGCTGTGGTCCTTTATGCACCAGCCGTGGCCGACGCCGACATAATTCTCGATCGTGTGGTCGACCTCGGCGATCCTGAGCGCCTCGGCCAGCCGCGCCGACTGCTCCGGCGGAAAGCTGCGGTCGATACCGGCGGTGCCGACATAGACGCGCGCCTTGATAGACGCCGCCTTGCGGTATGGGCTGTCAGGCGCATCGCTTGCCAGATTGCCGCCGTGAAAGCTGGCAGCCGCGACAATCCGGTCAGGATAAGTCGCCGCTGCGTTCAGCGCCCGCGCGCCACCCATGCAATAGCCGACGACGCCGATTGTGCCGATACCTTCGGCAGCCAACGCATCGAGAAAGGCCCCGCTGTCGCCTATGGTCATCTCCTGTGTTGTGCCCGAGACCAGCGCCATCAGCTTTGTCTTGGTCTCCTCCACCCTGAAAGCCGTCTTGGCATCGAACGGACCGTAAGGCGCATTGCGATAAAAGAGATCGGGAACCAGCACGGCATAGCCGTGTCCAGCGAGCCGCTCTGCCATATCATCGAGCGCCGGGCGCGGCCCAAAGGCATCCATGTAGAGGATGACGCCGGCTCTGGGCGCGGACGCCGGTCGGAACAGTCCGGCTTTCGCCTTGCCGTCCTTGGTTTCGATCTCAATCTCTTTTCGCGCCATGCTGCTCTCCGTCGGCCGTCGCGGATAGATATCTGGCTGGGGCGATGCGGCAAGACAATCCCGGAGCCCGCTGTTCAAGATTTCGTGCGGATGGCGTCTTACAGGCGCGCGAATGCCGCCATATGGAAAACCTGCACTTCCGGCGGATAGCGATAAGCAGCGCCATATGGACAGGCATTGCGGTCGAGGCATCCGCCGGCCCGGCAAGGCTCACCGCGAGGTCCGCGCACATGGCCGAGGCAGGCTTGATGGCCAAAACCCTGCTCGGAATAGGCATCGACCGGACAGGATTTTAGGCAGGGTTTGTCGGCGCATATGTCGCAAAGATGAATCGTTTGGTGAGGTTCGGGGAGGAATATCTCCTCCTCGAACAGCAGCGCGCCGCGGTAAGCGTGCCAGAGCCCATACTGCGGATGCATGAGGATGCCGAGCGGCGACGGCCTCAGCCCCTCCGCCCGCATCGCCCATTGCTGGAACGGCAGATAGGGCCTGTCGGAAGGCGACACCACGCGGGCGCCGAATTCCTGCGCGACCGCGCCGATCACTGCGCGCGACCAAGTGTCGAGCGGATTGGCGATGGCCTGCGGCGGCTGCCCCGCGAGCCAGCGCTGGAAATGCGGCCAGGGTGCCGCGCCAGCCTGCCCGACCAAAAGGGCGGACTTCGCGGGCGCACCGGAAAGCCCCGCAGGCGCGGCTTCATCGCTGGCAAAGCGGAACCCGCCGCGAAGGATCAGGCCATCGGCTGCCAGCGCGGCCGCGATTACATCAATCGTGCCGCGCGAAAAAATCATCCCTTCCGGTCCGGGTCGGAGAACGCGCTCCGCCAGACTTCCTTGTGAATGATGTTGGCGACTTTAGCCCGGCCTGACTCGGGCTCCTTTCAAGTGAAAGCGTCGGGCATCGAAGCTTTCTTGTTGGCGATGAAGTCCTTCAGCGCCTCGTCGATCGCCGGATCGAGATGCGGCGCTTCGTAGCTTTCCAGCCAGCGGCGGGCAAGCTCGTTGGCGCGCTGCGGCGCGGTCTTCTCGCCTTCAGCCAGCCACTGCTCGTAGGAATTGTTGTCGGCGATGTTGGAGCGGTAGAAGGCGGTCTGGAAATTCGCCTGCGTGTGGTCGCAGCCGAGATAATGGCTGCCCGGACCGACCTGGCGGATGGCATCCATCGCCTGCCCATTCTCCGACAGGTCGACGCCCTCCGAGAATTTCTGCTGCATGCCGAGCTGGTCGATATCCATCATGAATTTCTCGTAGCAGGAGGCTAGTCCGCCCTCGAGCCAACCGGCCGAATGCAGCACGAAGTTGGTGCCGGCAAGGATCGTCGAGTTCAGCGTGTTGGCGCTCTCATAAGCGGCCTGCGCATCCGGTATCTTCGACGCGCAGAGCGAGCCGCCGGTGCGGAACGGCAGGCCGAGCCGGCGCGCGAGCTGTGCAGCGCCATAAGACACCAGCGACGGCTCCGGCGTGCCGAAGGTCGGCGCGCCCGACTGCATCGAGATCGACGACGCGAAAGTGCCAAACAGCACGGGCGCGCCGGGGCGGATCAGCTGCGTGAACGAGGCGCCGGCGAGCACTTCGGCCAAGACCTGCGTCAGTGTGCCGGCGACGGTTACCGGGCTCATCGCGCCGGCCAGGATGAAGGGCGTGACGATGCAGGCCTGGTTGTGGCGCGAATAGACCTTCAGCGCGCCGAGCATGGTCTCGTCGAACACCATCGGCGAGTTGGCGTTGATCAGGCTGGTCAGCACCGTGTTGTTCTCGACGAAGTCGTCGCCGAACACGATCTTGGCCATAGCCACCGTGTCCTCGGCCCGCTCGGGCGCCGTCACCGAACCCATGAACGGTTTGTCCGAATAGCGGATATGGCTGTAGACCATGTCCAGATGGCGCTTGTTGACCGGCACGTCGACCGGCTCGCACACCGTGCCGCCCGAATGGTGGATCGACGGCGCCATATAGGCGAGCTTCACGAAATTCCGGAAATCCTCGATCGTGGCGTAACGGCGATTGCCGTCGAGGTCGCGCACGAAGGGCGGGCCGTAGACCGGTGCGAACACCGTCGCGTTGCCGCCGATCTGCACCGAGCGTTCGGGATTGCGCGCATGCTGGGTGTAGATCGAGGGCGCGGTCTTGAGCAGCGATCGGCAGAGCCCCTTGGGGAAATGCACGCGCTCGCCTTTCACATCGGCGCCGGCCTCCTTCCACAGCGCGAGCGCCTCGGCGTCGTCGCGGAAGATGATGCCAATCTCTTCCAGCACCGTGTCGGTGTTCTTTTCGATCAGCGCCAGACCTTCCTCATTGAGGACCTCATAGACGTTGATCTTGCGCTTGATGTAGGTGAGCTGGGTGCCGGGACCGCCGCCTGAACGGGCTGCGCGTCTGGCCGCCGCGCCGCCGCTGGCGCCGCGTCCGCGTCGTCCGCCCGACGCTTCCTGCTCGACTGCCGCGTTATCGCTCATGATCGTTCTTCCTATAGATTGGCCTGAATTGGCTCGCGGCCGCTTTGGCGCCGCTTCTTGCCGGATCGTAGCCATGCACCCTATTGGAAACGGCCCGCCAGCGCCAACGCCTGTCGCAAAATCGACAAGAAAAGCGCCAACTTTTCAGTCGCTTTCCTTTTGCGGGAAGTCGCAAATCAGCTATGGCTAGCTTGCCCTCGCGGGTTAGGTATTGGCGCATCGATTTTTAGGCTGCCGCAGTCATTCCGAGCAGCAAGGAGCCCGAGAAAAAATGTCCGACGACGAGATCATCCTTTCCGAGCTTTCCGACGAGGAACTCGTGCAGCAGATGCATGACGACCTTTATGACGGGCTGAAGGAAGAGATCGAGGAAGGCACCCACATCCTTCTCGAGCGCAATTGGGCGCCTTACAAGGTGCTGACCGAAGCGCTGGTCGAAGGCATGCGCATCGTCGGCGAGGATTTTCGCGACGGCATCCTGTTCGTGCCGGAAGTGCTGCTCTCGGCCAACGCCATGAAGGCCGGCATGGCGATCTTGCGCCCGCTGCTCGCCGCCACCGGTGCACCCAAGCAGGGCAAGATGGTGATCGGCACCGTCAAGGGCGACATCCACGACATCGGCAAGAACCTTGTCGGCATGATGATGGAGGGCGCCGGCTTCGACGTTATCGATCTCGGCATCAACAACGCGGTCGAGAAATATCTCGATGCGATCGAACAGCACCAGCCCGACATCATCGGCATGTCGGCGCTGCTCACCACCACCATGCCCTACATGAAGGTCGTTATCGACACGATGAAGGAAAAGGGCATCCGCGACGACTATGTCGTGCTGGTCGGAGGCGCGCCGCTCAACGAGGAATTCGGCAAGGCCGTCGGCGCCGATGCCTATTGCCGCGACGCCGCGGTGGCGGTCGAGACCGCCAAGGACTTCATGAAGCGCAAGCACAACGTTCGCGCGTCTGCCTGATCCCAGGGCATCAGGATGGACCGACAAGAAAAGCCGCGCCTTGCAGCGCGGCTTTTTTGTTCCCAGATGATGGACGAGGTTGCCGATCAGTTGACAGTGTCTTTGACCGCCCTTGCCGTCGATTTGACGTCCTTGCCGACGCCCCGGATGGTGTTGGCGCAGGCGGTAAGTGCAAGCGCGCAGGCAAGGATGGCCATCGGCGCGATGCGTAGCAGTTTCATGGACGGTGTCTCCCTCGACAGATATTAAGCCCCGCAGCGAAAGCCGGCCCGACTTGGTCAAAACGCAAAAAACGAAACCGAATCAAACAGACAGGCTGCTCGTCATCGCCTGCGGGATGATTGCGCGCGAAGTTTTGGCCGTCAAGCAACAGCTAAAGCTCGACCATCTCGAGCTGACCTGCCTGCCGGCCGAGTTCCATTTCTATCCCGACCGAATCGCGCCGGCGATGGACAAGGCGATCGAAAAGGCCAAGGCGGAAGGCTACGAGCACATTTTGTCGGCTATGCCGATTGCGGCACCGGCGGCTTGCTCGACCGCGTCATCGAGAAGCACGGCGTCGAGCGCATGGCCGGCCCGCACTGCTTTGCCTTCTACCAGGGCATGGACGCCTATGCGAAGGTCGCCGACGACGACATGATGTCGTTCTACATGACCGACTTCCTCTGCCGCCAGTTCGACGCCTTCTTCATCAAGCCGCTCGGCCTCGACCGGCATCCCGAACTGATCAAGGACTATTTCGGCAATTACGAGAAGCTGATCTACCTCGCTCAGACCGACGATCCGGAGCTCGACAAGGTCGCCGAACATGCCGCTCGCCTGCTCGGCCTCGCCTATGAGCGCCGCTCGACCGGCTATGGCGATTTGACGGGCGAACTGGCGCGGGCGGCCGCGCATCCTGTGGAAGTGAGTTAGCCCCGGGCTCCGGGTTATTCGCCTCCCGGTTGGGGATCCGACACGAAGTCGACAACGCGACCGCTTTCGAGCCGGAGTGGTCCCCTTGCGGATGGGTCTTTGTGCATCGCCTCAAAGATCATCGCTTCGACGGTGTCGAGGTTGCGCTGCAGAATTGAGCGGTCGCGGCTTTCCCAGTACCCGCCTTCGTCGAAAACATCGAATTTATCGAAAAGAGGCGCAACTTTGCAGAGCAACTCGATGACTTCGATATGCGTGTCAGACCCAGCAAACTGGGTCTTGCAATATTGCTGCATGAAGAGGTTTCGGTCGAACTCAAACCGCAATGGGTCCGACCTGGGGTGCGGCAGAACTTTTATTCCTGTGACCTGGCCGACATAGTCCACTTCGCGCTCATCGATCATCCGGGTGAGAGCCATTTCGACCTCTTCTATTTTGCGGACTGGCCAGCCTCGGATGACAGCAAACGCTTCGACTTCCTGCAACAGCGCGGCATATTCCCTTTCGCCGGGCAACTGCCCCTCAAAATGAATTGCCACCCCCACGCGCGCCTCCCGCGAAGACCTTCGTGACGATAGCCGCGCTTCTACTCGGCCGCCAGTGCCGCAAGCACATCGGCAAAACTCGTCTTGCAGACGAAGCCGAGCTTTTCCCTCGCCCGCGACGGGTCGTAGACGCGGTCGACCCAGGAAAACATCGTCCAGCCCTTTCTCGCATAGAGCCCGGGATAATCCGGAAAGTAGCGTACTACGACCGCCGGCGCATCGGCGATCAGCTCGGCGCAGTCCTCGGGCCGGAACGGCGTCGGCGCGGAGACGATGAAGATGTCGAAGCCGAGGCTCGGCGCCTTCTCCAGCGCCGCGACATGAGCTTCTGCCGCGTCCTCCACCGTCAGCCGGCGGAACAGCAACTCGTTCGCCTTCGTATTGGCGTCGGATTGCTCGATCGCATGCGCCATGTCGTCGGCCTCGGGAAAGAAGCGGGCCGTGCGCAACACCACTACCGGCAACCCGTGCTCGATATGATAGAGGCGGCAGAGATGCTCGGCGGAAAGTTTCGTCACGCCGTAGATGTTGCGCGGCTCCGGCGACATGTCTTCCGTCAGCCAAGCCGCCTTGCGCGCGCCGCCCTGAAAGCCGGCGCGGATCGCTTGTGAGATCATCAGCGATGTCGTCGAGGTGAAGACGAAGCGCTGGACACCGTGCGCCACCGCCGCGTCGAGCAGGTTGAGCGTGCCCTGCATATTCGTCGCGACGAAGTCAGCGTTTTCATAGTGTTCGATATTCGGCTTGTGCAGCGCGCCGCTGTGGACGATGGCCTCGATGCCGTTTTCGCTGACCGTCCGCAGGACGAGCTCGCGATCGGAAACCGAACCGACCACCACAGTCTGCGCCGACGGAACCGGGTCGAGGCCGGTCACTTCATGGCCGAGTGACTTCAGCCTCGGCGCCAGTGCGCTTCCCAACCAACCGGAGGATCCCGTGAGCAAGATACGCATCGATCACACCGCCATTTCCGCTCTCACGCTGTTAAGCACGGATGACAGCGGCCCGCGAACGGGTAAGTTGTGCGCCAGAAGACAAAACAGCTGTTCCAGCCACCGATCCGGGAAACACATCATGACCCGTCGCCTGCTGCTTGCCGCCCTTTGCCTCATCGGCTTCGCCCTGCCGGCCCATGCCGACGGCGAGGTGCAGAAGCTGATCACCGCCGCCGACAAGGCGCGGCTCGACAAATATGGCGAGACGCGCAAGGCCGCGCTCGAGGAAGCGAAGGTCGGCGATCCGGCCGAGGTCAGAGAGCTCGACGCGCTGCTTTCCAAGCCGCTGGTCGCCTTCTCCGACAAGGATCTGACCGGCAACTGGAAATGCCGCACCATCAAGGCCGGCGGGATCAGCCCGCTCGTCATCTATGGCTGGTTCAAATGCAAGGTGAGCGACGACGGTTCCGGCTGGCGGCTGCAAAAGATCAGCGGCTCGCAGCGGACCACGGGCCGCTTCTTCGACGACGGCGAGAAGCGCGCCATCTATCTCGGCTCGTTCTCGGTCAACGACGACAAGGCCAAGCCCTATGGCAGCGGCGCCGAAAGCGACCAGATCGGCTACGCCTTCCGCAACAGCGCCACCGAGTGGCGGATCGAATTCCCCGCGCCCTATTACGAATCGAAGCTCGACATCATGGAGCTCAAGCGCTGAGCCGGACCCTGCATGTCTGACTGAGGTCGCGGCACACCAAGGATTAACCCGCCCCGCGTAGCATCCAGCCGGTTTTCAGAGCGGGTGCTTGCCATGGCAGCGTCGGAATCCAGTCCGCGACCGATCGTGGTCGTCACGGAGGGCGGCCCGCATATCTGGGCGATCGTCAACGCCATCGCCGATCGCGTCGGCCCCGTCAGCGTTATCCTCGAAACCCCTGAATCCAAAAAGCGTTTGCTGCTCGGCCGCGCCCGCCGCCAGGGCTGGATCTCCGCTATCGGCCAGCTCGGCACCATGGTGCTGACCAGGCTCGGCAAGCGCTTCCTTGCCGGACATGCCGCGCGTCTGATTGCCGAGGAGAAACTCGAGACCGGGCCTCGCCCAGGCCAGGCGATCATCCATGTGCCTTCGGCCAACGGGCCGGAATGCCTCAAGGAAATTACAAACATCAAGCCGGGCGTCGTCCTGCTCGCCGGCTGCCGGCTGCTGTCGAAAGACACACTCGCGAAGATGCCCTGCCCGGTGCTCAATTATCATGCCGGCATCGCCCCAAAGTATCGCGGCATGAATGGCGGCTACTGGGCGCTGGCTTCCGGCGATAGAGAGAATTTCGGCACCACTGTCCACCTGGTCGATACCGGCGTCGACACGGGCGGCGTGTTGAAACAGGCGCGTGGCAAGCCAAAACCTGGCGACACCATCGCCAGCTACGCGCTGCGGCAGGCTGCATTTTCCCGCGATATCTGCGTCGCGGCGGTGAACGATGCGTTGGCCGGAAAGTTTGCGACGATCGATCCGGGGCTGCCGTCGAAGCAGTGGTTTCACCCGACGATCTGGTTCTATCTCTGGACCGGGCTGACGAAGCGCGTCTGGTAGCCCTGTTAGCCAAGTGAATTGTATGCTATTGTCATACAGAAGGTGAGGTTGACGATGTCCAATATGGCTCCCCTCAGCGTGCGCGTCACGCTGGGCGAACGCGAAATACTTGAAGCGGCCGCAAATCAGGCCAACACAAATCTCAGTGACTTCATCCGCCGCAGGGCCGTCGAAGCCGCCGAAATGGAGGTGCTGGACGGGCGCATAGTAACGATTCCTGCGGCCGACTGGGAAAAGTTCGAGGCCTGGGCAAAGTCGCCGCCGAAACCACTACCCGGTTTGCGAAGGCTCGCTGCGTCTCGTCCCGTATGGCAGGACTGACGCCGCCTCGACCGCTCGCGGCGGACGATGACAGAGACGCTTTCGATTGCGGTCGTGAGTCGCTCAACAACTGGCTTCGCCGCCATGCCTGGCGCAATCAGCAGGACGGCGTCTCACGCACCAGCGTCATCTGCGATTCCGCAAGCGGTCTCATTGCCGCCTACGTTGCCCTGAGTGCCGGTCAGATCGAGCGGGCATATCTGCCAAAGTCGGCGCAACGCAATCGCCCTGACCCGGTCCCCATAGTGTTGCTCGGCCAACTTGCCGTGGATCGTCGGTATCAAGGTCGGGGCTGCGGCCGCTCGCTTCTCCTCTTCGCGCTCAGAACCGCGGTTCGATACTCCACTGATATCGGCTGCTTCGGTGTCCTCACCCATCCGCTCGACGACGCCGTAAGAGACTTTTACCGCAGCTTCGATTTCGAAGACCTTCCATTCGATGCCAAGCGAAGCATGATTGTCCGTATCGCCGACTTGAGAGCAAGCGACTTCGGAAACGAATAAGGGCGACCCAAATCGCTTCCCATTCGACGAACCGGAACAACCTCAATTCCGCCCCAGGTCGAAAGCATTCGAGAGTATGTGCAGCGTCTGATCATCTGGCAGGAAACGCAATCGCCGATTCATCAGTCCTTTTGCCGCACAAGCAGCGTCGCTTTTGAAGGCGCGCGCGTCGTCCCATAACAAGCGGCCCCATGGCGCATGCGGCAATGCTCCGAACATCGAGGAGTGAGAATTCATGGCCGATTTGATCGTCGTCTATTGGCGCGATATCCCAGCCCAGGTCATCGTCCGCAGGGGCCGCCAGAACGCCAAGCGCGAGCTGCCCTTGCGCTTCACCGAGGCGATCGACATGTGCGCCATGCGCACCGGCGCCGGCGGCACCGACGACTACCTGGCCGAATGGCGCAAGGCCGATCCGGTTCCAGTTGGCGACGACATCGAGGCCGAGGTCGAGAAAGCCTACCAGGAACTCGACGCGAAATATGACCGCGAGCGGCTGGTCGCTCTGGTCAAGGCTGGCGGGAAAGAAAATGTCTGAGACAACTCCTGTCAAAGAAGGGGCGGCTGTTACCCAGGCCACTTTGGTCAAGAAGGCAGCGCCGAAATCCGACTACAAGCCTGCCGACGTGTCGCCGCAGCGGCGCGTCCAGCGCACCTTTGCGGTGCGTCTGTGGTCGATCCGCCATTCGCGATTGCTCGAATGGTTCTACAGCAGGTTCGCCGACGTCTTCCTGCTCTTGCATCCGCTGTGGAAAGGTGTCGGCTATGGCCGCGTCGAGGCGCCGGTGAAATTCGTCGAGAAGCGCGTCAAGGGCTTCATGTTCGACTGCCGCATGTGTGGCCAATGCATCCTGTCATCGACCGGCATGTCGTGCCCGATGAACTGCCCGAAGCAACTGCGCAACGGCCCTTGCGGCGGCGTGCGCGCCAATGGCAATTGCGAGGTCGAGCCGGACATGCCCTGCGTCTGGGTCAAGGCCTGGGAAGGCTCACGCAACATGAAGCATGGCGACAAGATCCTCACAGTGCAGAAGCCGGTCGACCAGTCGCTGCGCGAAACCTCAGCTTGGCTCAGGGTGACCGCGCAGGCCGCCGCCGCGCGGGAAACGACCCAGAATCCCGGAGCTTCGGCATGAACGCCCGCCAGCGCGACGAGAACCCGGCCGGCATCCACCTGCCGCTCGATCCTCTGCCCGGCCACACGTCGCGCGGCCGGCTGGAGCGCGTGCTGCGGCGCGGCGAGTTCGCGGTGACGACCGAGCTCAATCCGCCAGACAGCGCCGATCCCGAAGACGTCTACAACCGCGCCAAGATCTTCGACGGCTGGGTCGATGCGATCAACGCGGTCGACGCATCGGGCGCCAATTGCCACATGTCGTCGGTGGGTATCTGCGCGCTGCTCACCCGCATGGGGTATGCCCCGATCATGCAGATCGCCTGCCGCGACAAGAACCGCATCGCCATCCAGGGCGACGTGCTGGGCGGCGCGGCGATGGGCGTCGCCAATATGCTCTGCCTCACCGGCGACGGTGTCCAGGCCGGCGACCAGCCGGGCGCCAAGCCGGTGTTCGACCTCGATTCCATGTCGCTGCTCGAAACCATCCGCATCATGCGCGACAACGGCAAGTTCCTGTCCGGCCGCAAGCTGACCACGCCGCCGCAGGTCTTCCTGGGTGCAGCCGTCAACCCCTTCGCGCCCCCTTACGATTTCCGGCCGATCCATCTCGGCAAGAAGATAGCCGCCGGCGCGCAGTTCGTGCAGACGCAATACTGCTTCGACGTGCCGATGTTCAGAACCTTCATGCAGAGCGCGCGCGACCTCGGCCACACCGAAAAAGTCTTCGTCCTGTGCGGCGTCGGGCCGCTGGCTTCCGCCAAGACGGCGAAATGGATCCGCTCCAACGTGCCGGGCATCCACATTCCCGAAGCGGTGATCAAGCGGCTTGAAGGCGCGCAGGACCAGAAGAAGGAAGGCAAGCAGCTCTGCATCGACATCATCAACGAGGTGAAGGAAATTCCGGGCGTCGCCGGCGTCCATGTGATGGCCTACCGCCAGGAAGAGTATGTCGCGGAGATCGTCGATGAATCGGGCGTGCTGAAGGGCCGCCAGCCCTGGAAGCGGGAGATCCGCCGCGACGACCAGGTGGTCGCCGAGCGGCTCGACCACATACTGCATGACGAAATTACCGAAACCCAGGTGGACATGGTGAAGACCGCGCACTGAAAGCGTGGCCGATCACCATCCGCCTTGAACGAAATCAGATAACGATATAAAGAACTCTTTATATCCCGACGGAGAGATCGCATGACCCGCACCATCGTCGCCTCGGCGACCCGAGAAATCGTCATCGGCTTCGACCAGCCCTTCTGCGTGATCGGCGAGCGCATCAACCCGACCGGCCGGAAGAAGCTGGCCGCCGAGATGGTGGCCGGCAATTTCGAGACCGTCATCAAGGATGCGCTTGAGCAGGCCGCCTGCGGCGCCACCATGCTTGACGTCAATGCCGGCGTCACCTCGGTCAATCCGAATGAGACAGAGCCGGGCCTCCTGGTTCAGACACTGGAGATCGTGCAGGGGCTGGTCGATCTGCCGCTGTCAATCGACAGCTCCGTCACCGCGGCGATCGAGGCTGGACTGAAGGTCGCCAAGGGCCGCCCGCTGGTCAACTCCGTCACCGGTGAGGAAGAAAAGCTCGAGGCCATCCTGCCGCTGGTCAAGAAATACAACGTTCCGGTTGTCGCCATCTCCAACGACGAGACCGGTATCTCGATGGATCCGGACGTCCGTTTCGCCGTCGCCAAGAAGATCGTCGAGCGTTGCGCCGACCACGGCATCCCTTCGCATGACGTCGTCGTCGACCCGCTGGTGATGCCGATCGGCGCGCTGGGCGATGCCGGCCGCCAGGTCTTCGCGCTGCTGCGGCGGCTCCGCGAAGAGCTCAAGGTCAACACCACTTGCGGCCTCTCCAACATCTCCTTCGGCCTGCCGCACCGCCATGGCATCAACGCCGCCTTCATCCCGATGGTGATCGGCGCCGGCATGACGAGCGCCATCATGAACCCGGTCCGCCCGCAGGAAATGGAAGCCGTGCGCGGCGCCAATGTGCTCAACGGCACCGACGAGAACTGCACCAACTGGATTCGCACCTACAAGGACTACAAGCCTGCCGAAGGCGGCCACGCGGTCGCGGCTCCGGTGGCAGTGACCGCCCCCGGCGACGGCGCCGCCGCTGCCGGCGGTCGCCGCCGCGGCGGCCGGGAGGCCCGCATGGCGAGGGCATAAGGTAGAGATTGTGACTTTTTCGACAGAGGGAGGCATTTGCATATGAACCCTCCCCCGAACATAACCGATCCGCTCGTGCTGTTCATGCCGTCAGGCAAGCGCGGGCGGTTCCCTGTCGGCACGCCGGTGCTCGACGCCGCGCGCCAGCTCGGCGTCTATGTCGAGAGCGTGTGCGGCGGCCGCGCCACCTGCGGGCGCTGCCAGATCGAGGTGCAGGAAGGCAATTTCGCCAAGCACAAGATCGTCTCGTCCAACGACCACATCTCGCCCAAGGGCGCCAAGGAAGAGCGCTACGAGCGTGTGCGCGGCCTGCCCGAACGCCGCCGCCTGTCCTGCTCGACGCAGATCCTCGGCGATCTCGTCATCGATGTGCCGCAGGACACGGTCATCAATGCCCAGACCATCCGCAAGGATGCCGACACAAGGGTCATCGCCCGCGATACCGCGATCCGCATGTGCTATGTCGAGATCGAAGAGCCCGACATGCACAAGCCGCTCGGCGACCTCGACCGGCTCAAGATCGCTTTGATGAAGGACTGGGGCTTCAAAAACCTCGAATTCGACTTTTATCTGCTTCCGCAGGTGCAGGGCATCCTGCGCAAGGGCAACTGGACCGCCACCGCCGCCATCCACAAGGATGCCGACAGCGACATCGCGCGCGTCATCGCGCTGTGGCCGGGGCTGAAGAACGAGGCCTACGGGCTCGCTTGCGACATCGGCTCGACCACGATTGCCATGCATCTGGTATCGCTGCTCTCGGGCCGTGTCGCCGCCTCATCCGGCACCTCCAATCCGCAGATCCGCTTCGGCGAGGATCTGATGAGCCGTGTCTCCTATGTGATGATGAATCCCGACGGCCGCGAGGGTATGACGGTCGCCGTGCGCGAGGCCGTCTCCGGCCTCGTCGACAAGGTCTGCGCGGAAGGCAATGTCCAGCGCAACGACATCCTCGACGCGGTGTTCGTCGGCAATCCGATCATGCACCACCTGTTCCTCGGCATCGATCCGACGGAGCTCGGCGGCGCGCCGTTTGCGCTGGCGGTCTCCGGCGCCGTGCGTATCAAGGCTTCGGACCTCGGCCTGAAGCTGAACCAGGGCGCGCGCCTCTATATGCTGCCTTGCATCGCTGGCCATGTCGGCGCCGACGCCGCCGCGGTCACGTTGTCGGAAGGCCCGCACCGTCAGGACGAGATGATGCTGATCGTCGACGTCGGCACCAATGCCGAGATCGTGCTCGGCAACAGCACGCGCGTGGTTGCAGCCTCCTCCCCCACCGGTCCCGCCTTCGAGGGCGCCGAAATCTCCGGCGGCCAGCGCGCAGCGCCCGGCGCCATCGAACGCGTGCGCATCGACCCGGAAACACTGGAGCCGCGCTACCGCGTCATCGGCTCGGAGCTCTGGTCCGATCAGCCGGGCTTCGCTGAAAGCGTGCAGGCGACGGGCGTCACCGGCATTTGCGGCTCCGGCATCATCGAAGTGATCGCCGAGATGTATCTGTCGGGCATCATCTCCGAGGACGGCGTCGTCGATGGATCGCTCAGCATGCGCTCGCCGCGCATCGTCCCCAACGGCCGCACCTTCTCCTACGTGCTGAAAGAGGGCGAGCCGAAGATCACCATCACCCAGAACGACGTGCGCGCCATCCAGCTCGCCAAGGCAGCACTCTATGCCGGCACCAAGCTGTTGATGGAAAAGCAGCACACCGACCATGTCGACCGCATCCATTTCGCTGGCGCCTTCGGCTCCTTCATCGATCCGAAATACGCCATGGTGCTGGGTCTGATCCCCGACTGCGACCTCGACAAGGTCTCGGCCGTCGGCAACGCCGCCGGCGCCGGCGCGCGCATGGCGCTGCTCAATCGAGGTTACCGCCGCGAGATCGAAGAGACGGTGAGCAGGATCGAAAAGATCGAGACGGCGCTGGAGCCGAAGTTCCAGGAGCACTTCGTCTACGCCATGGCGCTGCCGAACAAGGTCGACCCCTTCCCGAAGCTGGCCGCCGCGGTAAAGCTGCCGCCGCGCAAGGCGGCGAGCGAGGATGGGTCCGCCGGCGATGCCACCCCACGCCGGCGCTCGCGTGAGGAACGCGCTGCACGCCGGGGCCGCGGATAGGCCTGCTTCTCACCGACACGCCTTTCGATTTCATTTGCATGCAAATGTTTCCGGATCGCCCCGATCCGGAAACCGAAACGCTGTTTTCGTGAAATCCGCTGGAAACATGTCGGGCGCATTTAGCCCGCCATCGAAGGGCTGGCGTGAAATGTCTTCAGGCCGGCGCGATCTTCCGGAGGAACCACAATGTCGATGTTCGATAATCTCGGCCGTTTTGGCGTCACCATCAGGCAGGCCCACGCCCGCAACAAGGCGATCCGCGCGCTCAACGACCTGCCGGCGCATGTCCAGAAGGATATTGGCTGGCCGGCCTCGCCGCCGAGCGACCCGCAGGCAGCCCTCCATGCGCTGCTTCTGGGCACGCCGCGCTGATGACCTTCGCCGACAAATGCAAGCTGCTCGGCAGGCGCCGGGGCCGGCGGGCGGCCTCGGCGACCGGCGACAACAAGCTGCGCGCCGCGCTGCTGCCGGGTCGACGGCGAGGCGGCCGCCCGTTGCATCACGTCGATGTGCCCGCGGCGAACCTTGACATTTTTAACTGAGGTACAATCTTCGGATAATAGGGGAATTCTCTTAGTCGGCTCGGCCGAAGTCCGTGTATCCGCATGCCCAGTTTGAAAAGCCACGTCGTCTCGTTCATTCTCAGGCACGGCCGCAAGAAGGCCTTTTCCAGCCCCGAGAATTTGCAGCGCTGGATTGCCTACGCCCGCAAGACCGAGGACTATCACCCGCCAGCCTTGCTGAAGGCACGGCTGGGCATCGCCGAGACCAGCGTCGACGGTTTTCCCGTCTATGAGATCGCGCCAAAGGCCGACGAGCGTCGGCGCATCCTCTATATGCATGGCGGCGCCTTCGTCTTTCAAATCACGTCCTATCACTGGGTGCTGATCGCCGAGATGGCGGAGCGGCTGGGCTTCGGCGTCACCGTGCCGATCTATCCGATCGCGCCGGAGCACAATTTCCATGACATGTTCGGCATGGTCGGCGAGGTCTATCGGCGCATGCTCGAAGAGACCAATGCCGAGGACATCGTCTTCATGGGCGATTCCGCCGGCGGCAACATGGCCGTCGTGCTCACTATGATGGCCGCCGAGAAAGGGCTGCCTTCACCATCGCGCCACGTGCTGATCTCGCCCGGCCTCGACATGTCGCTGTCCAATCCGGAGGTGTTCGAGGCGGAGCGCCGCGATCCGTGGCTCGGCATTGCCGGCGGGCTCGAGGCGATCCGGCTCTACAGCGCCGGCATCGACCGCTCCGACTGGCACATCAGCCCGCTCTATGGCGATCTCTCGGTGCTGCCGAAGACGCTGCTGCTCACCGGCTCGCATGACTTGCTCAGCCCCGACAATCTGATCTTCGCCGAACGGGCGCGCGCCGCAGGCGTCGAGGTCGACGTGGTCTATGAGGAAGGCATGTTCCATGTCTGGCCGCTGATCGAGATGCCGGAAGCGCGGCGCGCACGCGACAGCATTGTCGATTTCCTCACAGGCGAACCGGCACCGCAACGCGCCTACGCACCGCGCCGGACCGGAACTGCCTACGCGGCGCGGCCTGCGCCGGCGGCCGAATAGCTCAGAATTTTCCGGTTTCGCGGAACAGTTCGAAGGTCGCGCGGATGTGATCGGCGACCGCCTTCACCGGCGCGCTGGCATCCGGCGCCACGACCATGGCGAGGTTGTAGGTGCCGATATCCGGCATGCCGTCCTTCTGGCCTAGCTCCACCATATCGTCGCCGAGGAACGACTTCGGCAGCGGCGCGACGGCGAGATCGGCCATGATCGCGGCGCGCTGGCCGGCCGTATGGGCGCTCATATAGGCGACGCGGTAGTTGCGGCCCTCGCGGCCGAGCGCTTCCAGGGCGCCGGCCCGCCAGGCGCAGCCCTCTTCCCACAGCGACACCGGCAGCGGTTCGCGCAGATGCGCGCAGCCACCCTTGGCGCCGGCCCACACGATCGGCTCGGTGAGCAGCACCTCGGCGCCGACCGCGCTGGTCTTGTAGGAATTGGTGAGCAGCGTGATGTCGAGCGCGCGGTCGTCCATGCGGCGGCGCAGATTGACGCTCTGGTCGATGGTGACGTCGACGGCAATCGACGGATGCGACTGCGCGAAGCGCTTCAAGACGTGCGGCAGGATACGTTCGCCATAATCGTCCGGGGAACCCAGCCGCACCACGCCGACAATGTCGGGAATGATGAACTTCGACACCACCTCGCGGTTGATCGACAAAAGCCGCCGGGCATAGCCGAGCAGCATCTCGCCATCGGTGGTCAGCGTCACCGAGCGCGCGTCGCGCGCGAAGACGGAACGGCCGAGGATGTCCTCCAACTTCTTGATCTGCATGGAGACGGCCGAGGGGGTGCGGAACACGGCATTGGCGGCGGTGGTGAAGCTGCCGGTCTCGGCGATCGCCACGAAGGTGCGCAGCACGTCGAGGTCGAGCAGCGGCAGAGGATGGTTAAGCGGGGCGTTCATTGGAGCTTGCCTTCAATTTTTCTGATGCAAACGATCATCCCATTTCGTTTGATTGAACATCAGTTCGGGCGCATAGTCAACTCGATCGATGCAGGATGCTGCCAAATGCAGCCATCAAACGACCAGACACAGACCTGCAGTCGACATGAAATGAAGCTGAAACAGACCTGACGTAACGCATTGCCGGGCGGCCTCCCAGCCCGCATAGAGGAGAAAGAAATGTCTATCCTGTCATCCATCGGTCGGCTCGCGACCGAATTCAGCGCGGCCCGCGCCCGCTACCAGACCGAACGCGCAATCCATGCTCTGCCCATCGAACTGCAGAAGGATATCGGCTGGCCGGAAGCCGCCGATGCCAAGACCGGTGTGCGCCTCGGCGTCGGAACATGGGCCGGAGCAAAGTAGATAAAGTGTGTATCAAGTACTAAAGGCCTGCCGAGGTGTCAGACCGGCAGGCCTTTTTGTTTGTATTCAAACAAGTTTTCCAGCCATGCCGATAGCGCATGACGCATATGAACCACTCGCATAGCGCAGCGGTCTCCCACTTAACGCTTTGTAAAAAATGGTAAATTTCGGGCACGTCGCCCAAAGATGTCGCAATTGATGTCGCTTTTCATAACAAGCGCTTCGTTTTTGCGATTTAGTTTTGGCTGAAGCAAGCCTATATCACAGCCAGCCAAAACGAGCTGCCCCACTCCATTAAGCGAAGGCGACCCGTCTGAGCAACCAAATGGAGATGATGATGAAGCTCTTTGCCCGCCTGTTCACCCGCCGCGAAATGAACCTGACGACCGCTCTCGAGCGTCAGCGTCTTGCCAAGACCATGCCCGGCCAGACCGGCGCCATGGCCGCTGCTCGCCTCGGCTTCGTTGCCTGAGACAGCCGCTTTCAGACGGTATTCGCTGCCGTCGCGCTGAAGGAATTCAACGCCGCCTGGCCCTGCCGAGGCGGCGTTTTTCATTTTCATCAGGCTTTCGTTGCATGGATGGAGGCGCCGGCCTGGGACCAATTGCCCATTTGCGACCCGTGTCGCAAATTTAATCTTCACTTAGCCGCCTACCCGATTGACAGGAATGGTTTTTCCTGATGACGCTATGCTGTTCGCGACATTCTGTTCGCGTCATGGCCGCGTGAGGTTTCCCGTGAATGCCGTAAAGCACCCGATCAAGAGATCGTTTGTATTCTTCCTCATCCCCGACTTCACCATGATCGCCTTCGCGACGGCGCTCGACCCGCTCCGCTCGGCCAACCGGATGCTCGGCTACGAGGCCTATAGCTGGCGTTTGGCCAGCATCGACGGCAAGCCGGTGCGCGCCTCGAACGGCGTCGAATGCGCCGTCAACACCTCGCTGGAGGAAGAGCGCAGGAAGATGGCCGGGCCGGATAGGCCGAACATGGCGATCGTCTGCAGCGGCATCAATGTCGAGCGCTACCACAACAAGTCGGCCTTCGCCTGGCTGCGCGAGGAGTACAATCGCGGCGTCGCCGTCGGCGGCCTGTGCACCGGCGCCCATATCCTGGCGGCTGCGGGCCTCCTGTCCAACAAGCGCTGCGCCATCCATTGGGAGAACCTGCCGGGCTTTTCGGAGGCCTTCCCGAAGGCCAATGTCTTTGCCGACCTCTTCGAGGTCGACCAGAACGTCTACACCTGCGCCGGCGGCACAGCCGCGCTTGACATGATGCTGAAGCTGATCGGCGACGACTTCGACGAAAGCCTCGTCAACCGCGTCTGCGAGCAGGTGCTGACCGACCGCGTGCGCAGTCCGACCGATCGCCAGCGCCTGCCGTTGCGGGCGCGCCTTGGCGTGCAGAATTCCAAGGTGCTGACGATCATCGAACTGATGGAGGCGAACCTCTCCGAGCCGCTGTCGCTGATCGAGATCGCCGACCACGTCGATCTGTCGCGGCGGCAGATCGAGCGCCTCTTCCGCACCGAGATGGGCCGTTCTCCTGCCCGCTACTATCTCGAGATCCGGCTCGACCGCGCCAGGCATCTGCTCATCCAATCGTCGATGCCGGTGGTCGAGGTGGCGGTGGCCTGCGGCTTCGTCTCGGCCTCGCACTTCTCCAAATGCTACCGCGAGCTCTACGCCCGCTCGCCGCAACAGGAACGCGTCGACCGCAAGCAGTTGCTGGCGGCTTGAGCCAGTCAGGTGGCGGCTGCTTGGGCGGGCTGCGTCTGCGCCGTCCGCATGGCCTCGATGCGGATATCTTCGGTCAACCGCGCCTTGAGCGCCGAGAATTCCGGGCTGGTCTTCAGCGTGTAGTGGCGCGGGTGCGGCAGCTCGACCGGCACGTCGGATTTGATGCGGCCGGGCCGTGCCGTCATCACGATCACGCGCGAGGCCATGAAGATCGCTTCCTCGATATCGTGGGTGACGAACAGCACCGTCTTCTTGCGCCGCTCCCAGATGCCGAGCAGCAATTCCTGCATCAGCCCGCGGGTCTGGTTGTCCAGCGCGCCGAACGGTTCGTCGAGCAAAAGGATCGCCGGGTCGTTGGCTAAAGCGCGCGCGATCGCCGTACGCTGCTGCATGCCGCCCGAAAGCTGTTTCGGCCAATGGTTCTCGAAACCCTTCAGCCCGACGAGATCGACATAGGAAGCGACGATGTCGTTGCGCTCGCGCTCGGGCATGCCCCGCTCGCGCAGGCCGAAGCCGATATTTTCGGCGACCGTCAGCCAGGGGAACAGCGTGTACGACTGGAACACCATGCCGCGATCCGGCCCCGGCCGGGTGACGGCCTTGCCGTCGAGCAGCACGCGGCCGGTGCTCGGCGCCTCCAGCCCGGCGACGATCCTGAGCAAGGTCGATTTCCCGCAGCCTGACGGGCCGACGATGGTGATGAAATCATTGGCCGCGACCGCGAGGTCGACAGGCTGTAGCGCCTGCACCGGCTGGCCGCCCCTCACCCCGCCAAAGGTCCGCGAGACGCCTTCGATGACAAGCTTGCTCACGCCAGGCTCCATGGATAGAGCCGGCGGTTGAGCGCCTTGAAGGCGAAGTCGGACAAAAGCCCGATCAGGCCGATGACGATGATGCCGAAGATGATCTGTCCGGTCGCCAGCCGCGACTGGCTGTTGATGATCATGTAGCCGATGCCCGATGACGAGCCGATCAGCTCGGCGACGATGACATAGGTCCATGCCCAACCCAGCACGAGCCGCAGCGTCTCGGCGATCTCGGGCGCGTTGGCCGGCATGATTACGCGCTTGACGATGCCGTTGTCGGTCGCGCCCAGCGTATAGGCCGCCTCGACCAGGTCGCGCCTTGTGCTGCCGACCTTGACCGCGACGATCAGGATGATCTGGAAGACCGAGCCCACGAAGATCACCAGCAGCTTTTCCAGTTCCCCAATGCCGGCCCAGAGGATGAGCAACGGGATGAAGGCAGATGCCGGCAAATAGCGGGCGAAGGACACGAACGGCTCGAGGAATGCCTCGACCGGCTTCCAGGCGCCCATCGCGATGCCGATCGGCACGGCGACGATCGAAGCCAGCACAAAGCCGCCGAAGACGCGCCAGATGGTGATCAGGATGTCGAGCCAGAAACGGTCCTCGACCAAAAGTCGCCAGCCGTCCGTCAACATCGACAGCGGGTCGGCGAGGAAGATCCGGTTCACATGGCCGCCGAGCGTAATCCAGGCCCAGAACGCCACGAAGAGCACGAAGAAGGCGATGCCGAGCACGGTTCGAGTGCCCGGCGGAACGGGATGCAAGGGACGCAGCATCAGGGAAAGCCCTTGAAAGGAGCGATCGGCGGCGTGCCGCCGCCGATCGGGGAATGCGCGATCAGTTGGCCACCGCGCTGGTGTCGGCAAGCGTCGTCACGTCGGGCGCTTCCTTGATCAATCCCATCTGCAGCAATAGCTCCGCCGCGGTCTTGGAAAAGTCCTGGAAATCCTTGGTGAAGAACTGCTTGTTCTCCTCGCGGTCGGCCCATTTCAGGTATTTGGCCGAGTCCTCGAACTCCTTGGCCGACTGCTTCACGTCGGCGCCCATGATCTCGTAGGATTTCTGCGGCTCCTTCTTGATCATGTCGAGCGCGTCGAAATAGCTGTCGGCCAGCGCCTTGGCGGCATCGGGATTGGCCTTGAGGAAATCCGGCGTGCAGCCGACGGTGTCCAAAACCATCGGATAGTCGAGCGTGGTCGCCAGGATGTGCCCCTGGTCGGCCTTGCCGCGCACAGCGGATATGAAGGGCTCGTAGGTGACGGCGGCATCATTCTGGCCTGCGAGGAAGGCTTGCGCCGCCGCGTCCGGCTCCAGGTTGACGACCGTCACGTCCTTGGTCGACATGCCGTTCTTGTTGAGCACCCAGGCGAGCAGGAAATAGGGCGACGTGCCGGGCGCGGACGAGGCGACATTCTTGCCCTTGAGGTCGGCGACCGTCTTGATGTCGTTGCGCACGACGATGCCGTCGGCGCCGTAGGATTTGTCGAGCTGGAAGATCTGCTTGGTGGTGACGCCGCTGGCGTTCCACACCATCCACGTCTCGACCGTGGTCGCCGCGCATTGCAGGTCGCCGCTGGCAATCGCCAGCGGCCGGCTTGCCTGCGGAACCTTCTTCAGCGTGACGTTCAACCCATGTTTCTCGAAAATGCCAGCCTGCTTGGCTAAAGTCAGCGGCGCGAAGCCGGTCCAGCCGCTGATGCCGATGGTGAGCGACGTGGCGGCCATGGCCGGCGCCGATCCGACAACAGCCGTCAGAGCCGCCGCGAAAATGCTGGTCCTGTTCATTGAGGTTCCCCTTTTATGTGGTGAGAAGAAATTGTCTCACAGAGCCCAAAAGGCTTGTCAATGAAACAGGATCGGTCATGGACCATGGTCTAGCTCAGCGCGGGGAAGCGCCTTGCGCGCCGGACCGGTGCTGCCGCGCGCTAGGAACGACACCGGCTTCAATATCGGTCGCAATAGCACTCGGCCGACGAGATGCGGTCGTTCCAGCCGGAGCCTCCGAAATCGCGGACCCTGCGGTTGAGCTCGATCGAGCGGCCGCGCCTTTCTGAATTCTCATAGGCGACCAGCGTGCAGCCCCGGCGCACGAGCACCGAGGAGACGCGATCGTTCCAAAACCCGCCCCGGAAATTGACGGCATCGTCGGGGCCCATTTCGAGCGAACGTCCGCGGAAGTTTGCATTCTCGAACAGCACGCAGGCCGCTTCGCCGTAAAATTGGGCGCTGGCGCTGCCGGCAAATATTGTCGACGCAAGTGCCGTCAGGATGGCCAAACGTTTCATGTGATGCTTCCTCATTTGATCGCGTTGCGCGATGGCGCCGGCCCCACCATATTTTGCCATCGTGCCGCGCGAGGAAGCAAGTCCGCGCCACTCTGGTCGCCCCCCTCTGGTCTGCCATTGCCGGCGGTCAGCGGCTGTCCAGCATCCAGCCGCGGTTGCGCCACATCTTTTCGCCGGCCAGGCAATCGGCGGCCGGCCTGTCGTCGGCGAGCAAGACCGGCGGGTGAGCCGCCTCTTCCGCCGCCCATTGCGGCGAGGCCGGACCGGCAAGCTCGAGCACCAGCTTGCGGCGGATCGCTTCCGGGAATTGAGTCCAGTCATTGACCGGGATCATGAAGGCGCCGGGACCGCCGATGACGCAGTCGCTGTAGTAGCGGTCGAGATTGTCGACGTCGAAGACGCCGCTGAAACCGCCCCTTGTCATCAGCGGCAGTCCGTTGATGGTGATGCCCTGCTTCACCACCTCGTCGCGCGTGATATCGACCGGCGCGCCCTGGTTGTTGGGTCCGTCGCCCGAAACGTCGATGACGCGCTTGGTGCCCTGAAAACCGCTTTCGGCGAAAAGGTCGCTGCCGAATGTCAGCGCGCCGGAAATTGAGGTGCGTCGCGCGCTGTCCGGCGGATGCGCATTGAGCTGCGCGACGACCCGTTCGGCATCGGCGCGATTGGCGATCACCGTCCATGGCACGACGACCCGCTGCCATCTGGTGCCGGCCCACTCGACATAGGTGACCGCGATCTTGCCATAGACGCCGTCGGCGATGGCCTTGAGCACATTGTCATGCGTCAGTGCCGCCGCATAGCCATGACGCTGGATCTCGAGTTCGGCCGGCGACATCGAGAGCGAGACATCGACCGCCAGCACCAGCTGGACGTCGACCGGCTCGGCCGCGGTTGATCGCGCTGTCAGGCCAACGAGCAGCGCCAATGCGGCGGCGCCGGAAAGCCAATGCCCTGTTCGGCCGAAAGCGGACATGACGCAAGGGTAGGCGATAATCGCGCATGAACAAAGTAAAAAGGCCCGGCGTCGACCGGGCCTTTTTGCGTGTTCAGACGAGAACGCGCTCAGCTTCGCGGCTTGAGGTTCTCAGGGTCGTAAAGCGGCTTGTAGCCGACGCCGGCCACCTCGACCGGATAGGTCTCGCCGAAATATTCCACATTGAGCTTGCGACCCTCCTGGGCATACGTCCAGGGCAGGTAGGCAAGCGCGATGTTCTTGCCGATCGTCGGACCGTAGGCGACCGAGGTGGTGAAGGAGCGGCGGCCGAGCTCGTCGACCAGCGTCTCGCCGGTTGCCGGATCAAGCACGGGCATGATGCCGACCGGATAGCGGGCGACGCCCTTGGAATCGGTGTTCTCGGTCATCACCAGCGTGCAGAGCATCGCCGGCTGGTGCTCGCGGGCGCGGTATTCCAGATGCTTGGCCTTGCCGCAGAAGTCGTTTTCCTTAACCTTCGGACGGGCGAGGTCGGCTTCGAGCAGATTGTATTCGGTCAGGAGATCGGCGTTCTGCAGCCGCAGGCTCTTTTCCATGCGACGCGTGTTGGCATAGGTCTCGACGCCGAAAGGCATGACGCCGGTGGAGCGCAGCGCGTCCCAGACCGCAAGCCCGTCCTCGTAGCGCATATGCAGCTCCCAGCCCTGCTCGCCGACATAGGAGATGCGGAAGGCGGTGACGTCCTTGCCGGCGATGCGGATCGGCTTGATTGCGGCGAAGGGGAAGTTCTCCGGCGTCAGCCCGTTCGGTTCCTCGACCACCTTCTGCAGGGTCGTGCGCGCATTCGGGCCCCAGATACCTATAGTGACATATTTCTCGGTCACATCGGTGACGGTGACATCAAAACCTTTGTCCTGCGCGGTGCGCTGCATGTAGCGGAAGTCGCGCGGGCCGGCATCGGCGCCGTCGATCACCCGGCAGCGGTCGGCCATGCGGATGACGGTGAAGTCGGCGCGCACCATGCCTTCCTCGTCGAGGAAGTGGGTGTAGATGCCCTTGCCGATATTGTTGTCGCCGCCGATCTTGGCCGCGCACAGCCATTCGAGCAGCGCGACATGGTCGGGTCCCTCGACGTCATACATCGAGAAGTGCGAGAGGTTGACGATGCCGCAATCCTCGCTCATCGCCAGATGCTCGGCGTTGGAGACGCGCCAGAAATGGCGGTTGTCCCACTCGTTCTCGCGCACCGGCACGCGGTTGCCGTATTTTTCCAGGAGATGCTCGTTGGCGGCATAGCCGTGGGCGCGCTCCCAGCCGCCCAGTTCCATGAAATAGCCGCCCAGCTCCTTCTCGCGCTCCCAGAACGGCGAGCGGCGGACGTTGCGGCCCTTGGAGAACGGCTCGCGCGGATGAACCGCCGGATTGTAGACCTTCATCGCCGTCTCGGTGCAGCGATCCCAGATGAACTCTTCCTTCGTCTGGTGCGGGTAGAAGCGCGAATAGTCGATGGCGTGATGGTCGATCGAGGTGCGGCCGTCGGTCATCCAGTCGGCAATGAGCTTGCCCATACCCGGGCCGTCCTTGACCCAGATGGCCACGGCATACCACAGCCCCCTCACCTTCTGGCTTTCGCCCATCGACGGGCCGCCATCGGTGGTGACCTGCAGCAACCCGTTGAAAGAATGGCCTTCGTTGTAGCCGAGTTCGCCGAGAATCGGCGTCAGCTCCATGGCGCGCTCGAGCGGCGCCATGATCTGCTCCATGTCGAGGTCGCGCTGCGACGGCGACAGCCGCGCCTGGTCCTTCTCGAGCAGGTCGCGCGGGTGGCACAGACGCGGATTGGTCTCCTCGTAATAGCCCCACTCGATCTGCCCGCCCTCGGCGGTCTTGGGATCGCCGGTGTCGCGCATATAGGCCGAATTGCCCTGATCGCGCAGCAGCGGCCAGCCGATCTCCTTGCCGGTGCCGGCGAACTCGTTGTAGGGGCCGAAGAAGGTCAACGGATGGTCGATCGGCATGACCGGCAGGTCCTCGCCGACCAGTGCCGCAGTCAAGCGGCCCCATATGCCGGTACAGACGACCACATAGTCGGCCTCGATCGTGCCGCGCTCGGTCACCACGCCCTTGATGCGGCCATCCTCGACGATCAGCGACTTGGCCGAGGTGTTCGCGAAGGCATTGAGCTTGCCGGAGGCGACACCCTGGTCGACAAGCTTGCCGGCCACCGTCTGCGAGCGCGGGATGACGAGGCCGGCATCCGGGTCCCACAGGCCGCCCTGCACCATGTGCTCCTCGATCAGCGGGAACTTCTTCTTGATCTCGGCCGGTTCGATCAGCCGCGCGCGTGTTCCGAACGCCTTGGCCGAAGCGATCTTGCGCTTGATCTCGTCCATGCGGCCATCGTCGCCGACGCGCGCGACCTCGAGGCCGCCGATACGGGCGTAGTGGCCCATCTTCTCGTAGAAATCGATGGAATAGAGCGTCGTCCAGCAGGACAGAAAATCATGGCTGGTCGTATAGCAGAAGTCCGAAGCGTGCGCGGTCGAGCCGATGTCCGTCGGGATGCCCGACTTGTCGATGCCGACGATGTCGTTCCAGCCGCGCTCGATCAGGTGATGGGCGACCGACGCGCCGACAATACCGCCCAGACCGACGATGACGACCTTCGCCTTTTTCGGAAACTCTGCCATGGCCCGCGACTCCAAAGTGAAAAAGCGGGCGGACTATAAGGCGGAGCAGTGGGAGGATTGAAGCCTGTTTGCGACATTGCGAAAGAGCCGAGCGACCCTGACGAACGAACGCGCTTCCCCAGGCGCCAGCAATTGCGCCGGAACTAGGCGGAAGCCTCCATGAGCTTCTCGAAGACACGCTGCTTGGCTGCGCGCACGCTATCCTCAAGCGACTTCGCCTTGGCCAGATGTGCGGCGATCGCGCTGGCCAACATGCAGCCGGTTCCGCGCATCGATCCGGCAAGGCGAGGCATGTCGAAGCGAACGGGTTCCCGGTCGGGGCTCAACAGGATGTCGGTTGATCTTGCCCCTGCCGCGTGACCGCCCTTGAGCAGCAGCGCCTGCGGCCCAGCCGCAAGCAATCGCCTCCCCTGCCGCAGCACCTCTTCGTCGTTCACGGCCGAACCGGTCAGCACCGCCAGCTCAATGAGGTTCGGCGTAACCAGACGGCAAAGCGGCATGAGGTCACGCTTCATGACGTCTATGGCATTCGGTTCCACCAGCGGCCTGCCTGACGAGGACGCCAGTACCGGATCCAATACTGCCGGTATCCGCGGATTTTCGTTCAGCACGCCGGCAACGGCGGCAATGATTGAGGCGTTTGCGAGCATGCCGATCTTGATGGCCGCCACCTCGTTGGCCTGCAACGCTGCTCGCATCTGATCGGCGACCAGGCCGGGTTGCAGATGGAGGATGTCCTTTACGGCGCCATGTGTCTGCACCGTCACGGCGGTCACGGCGAGACAGGTCCGCAGGCCGATCGAGGAGATCGTCTCGATATCGCGCGCAATACCGGCCCCCCCGCTGGAATCCGATCCGCCGACGACAAGCACATGCAGCTCCCGGTTCAGCGCCATTGATGCGTCTTTTCGATCCATTCTCTGGTGCGCGCTTCGGGATCGGAATTCAGCGTTATGTCCGTGACCACCGCCGCGCTGTCGGCGCCGGCTGCGAAAACGCCGTCGAGCCGCTCGGGATTGAGACCGCCGATAGCGACCAGCGGGAGAGGCGCGATCCGGTCCTTCCATGCGCGGATCCGTTCCAGCCCCTGCGACGCCCATTTCATCTTCTTCAGGATGGTGGGATAGACAGGGCCGAGCGCAACGTAGTGGGGCTCCGCCGCAACGGCCGTTTCCAGCTCGGCATCATCATGCGTGCTCAGTCCGAGCCTGACGCCGGCCGCCTGTATCGCCGGAAGGTCGGCGGTTTGCAGATCCTCCTGGCCAAGATGGATGAAGTCGCAGCCCTCCTCGATCGCCAGACGCCAATGATCATTGATGATGAGCTGGCAACGGTGTCGGGCGCACAAGGTTCTTGCCTTGCGGATCTCCATGCGCAGCCCGTCCTCGTCCATGTCCTTGATGCGGAGCTGTACCAGCCTCACGCCAAGCGGCACCAGCCGCTCGATCCAGGCGGCGCTGTCGACGATCAGATAAAAGGGATCGAGCTTCATGAAAAAACCGCCCTGCCGAATGTCGGCGTCGATGGCACGGCGACATCGCGCGGCTCGATCAATCCCGAACCGAAGGCCTCGCGTCCGGCTTCGACCGCCTTGCTGAAAGCGCGCGCCATGCCGACCGGATCGGCCGCCTTGGCGACCGCGGTGTTCAGGAGCACAGCGTCAAAGCCGAGTTCCATGACGGTTGCCGCGTGCGACGGCCGTCCAAGCCCCGCATCCACAATCAGCGGAACATCGGGGAAATGTCCGCGCATCGAGCGCAGCGCCATGATGTTGACCGGCCCGAGCGCCGAACCGATCGGCGCGCACCACGGCATCAGGACCTTGCAGCCCGCGCCGAGCAGCCGCTCGGCGACGATCAGATCGTCGGTGGTATACGGGAACACCGTGAAACCGTCTTCGCACAGGATGCGGGCGGCTTCGACCAGGCCGAACACGTCCGGCTGAAGCGTGTCATGGCTGCCGATCACTTCGAGCTTGATCCAGGACGTGCCAAAAACCTCGCGCGCCATCTTCGCGGTCGTCACGGCTTCCTTTACGGAATGACAGCCGGCGGTGTTGGGCAGGATCCTCACGCCGAGCGAGTTAACCAGCGACCAGAATTTCTCGCCGCCCCTGCCGCCCGCCATTTCACGGCGCAGCGATACCGTCACCACCGAGGCGCCCGACGCCTTGACCGCTTCGGCCAGGATGGCCGGCGAAGGATACTGGGCAGTGCCGAGAAGCAGGCGCGAAGGCAGTTGGGTTCCAAGAAGGTCGAACATGGCTAACCTCCTTGCATGGGCGAAAGGATTTCGATCCGGTCGCCGTCGTTCAATCGGAATTCTGCTCGGTTGGCCTTGTGCACCACGTCGCTGTTGACGGCCGTCGCCAGCCAATCGCCTTCATAGTCAAGCTCGGCAAGCAGCGCCGCCAGCGTTGCCGCGGCACTGTCCAGCGCTTCTCCATTGACGATCAATCTCATGCGCAAGCTCCCACGCGTTTGTCGGGATTGAAGAGGATGTCGGCCGCCTGCCGCGCCATGGCGGGGGCAAGCAGGAAGCCATGGCGATAGAAGCCGTTGATCGCGACGCCGTTTGCGAGCGATTCGATGCGTGGCAAATTGTCGGCAAAGGCTGGACGGACCCCGGCGTTCGCTTCGACGATCGTCGCCTCGCCGAAGGCCGGATGCAGCGCACAAGCCGCGCCGACCAGTTCCATCATGGAACGGACGGTGACCGGGCCGGCCTCGTCGCTCTCGATCATCGTCGCGCCGGCCATGAAATGGTGATCGGCGCGCGGCACCATGTAGAGCGGAAAGCGCGGATGCAGCAGCCGGACGGGGCGAGACAGCGAGACATCCGGCGTGCGCAGGATCAGCATTTCGCCGCGAACGCCGCGCAACGCCGCATCGTCCGCAGCGATCCCCCGGCAGTCGACCTCGCATTCGAAACCTGGAAGGCCTTGGCCGTCGGTGGCGAAACGGAAGTCGACGCCCATGGCGACTAGCTTGTCATGAAGCGCCGCCATCGCACGGCGCGGGTCGAGATGCGCTTCGCAGGGGAAGAACAGCCCGCGCTTGAAACGGCCGGCGAGGTCGGACTCCAGCCTTGCGATGTCCTCCTCGCCGAGCCAACGATGGCCCGAGGCGCGGCTTGCGAAGCGGTCGAGCTCGCCCGCATCGCGCGGCGCAGCCACGACGAGCGTTCCCGCCCGCGTCACTTGGCCAGGCAAAACAACATCCCACCAGTCTGCGGCGCCGCGTCCGAGATCCAGCACCGGCTGCTCCGCGCTCTCGCGCTCGCACCATGGCGCCAGCATGCCGCCTGCAGCCCATGACGCATTGCCGCCCAGCTGAGGCCGGAGTTCGGCAACAGTGACCGACGCGCCGCGGTTCGCAAATTCGAACGCCGCCGTGAGGCCGGCCACGCCGGCCCCCTTGACCAGCACTCTCATCACGACTCGGCCGTGCTGGACGCGGCTTCGCTCACCGGCATATAGAGATCGCCGCCGGCGCGGTATTTCTCCGCCATCGCCGCCATCCCCTCTTTCTGCGCCTCGGCCCGGATATCATGGGAGATGCGCATGGAGCAGAATTTCGGTCCGCACATGGAGCAGAAATGCGCCACCTTGTGCGCTTCCTTGGGCAAGGTCTCGTCGTGGAACTCGCGCGCCGTTTCGGGATCGAGCGACAGGTTGAACTGATCTTCCCAGCGGAACTCGAACCGCGCCCGCGACAGCGCATCGTCGCGGACCTTCGCCGCCGGATGCCCCTTGGCGAGGTCGGCGGCATGCGCGGCGATTTTGTAGGTGATGACGCCGGTCTTGACGTCGTTGCGGTCCGGCAGGCCAAGATGTTCCTTCGGCGTCACATAGCAAAGCATTGCCGTGCCGAACCAGCCGATCATGGCGGCGCCGATGCCTGAGGTGATGTGGTCATAGCCCGGCGCGATGTCGGTCGTCAGCGGCCCCAGGGTGTAGAACGGCGCTTCGCCGCAGACGGCCAGCTGCTTGTCCATGTTCTGCTTGATCTTGTGCATGGGAACATGACCGGGGCCTTCGATCATCACCTGGCAGTCCTTTGCCCAGGCGATCTTCGTCAGTTCGCCAAGCGTCTCCAGCTCGGCGAACTGCGCCGCATCGTTGGCATCCGCGATCGAGCCGGGGCGGAGGCCGTCGCCGAGCGAGAAGGAGACGTCATAGGCTCGGGCGATGTCGCAGATTTCCTCGAAATGCTCGTAAAGGAAGCTCTCCCGGTGATGGTGCAGGCACCATTTGGCCATGATCGACCCGCCGCGCGAGACGATGCCCGTGACCCGGTCGACGGTCAGAGGGATGTAGTGCAGCCGCACCCCGGCGTGGATGGTGAAATAGTCGACGCCCTGCTCGGCCTGCTCGATCAGCGTGTCGCGATAGACCTCCCAGGTCAGGTCCTCGGCAATGCCGCCAACCTTCTCGAGCGCCTGGTAGAGCGGTACGGTGCCGATCGGCACCGGCGCGTTGCGCACGATCCATTCGCGGATGTTGTGGATGTTGCGGCCGGTCGATAGGTCCATCACCGTGTCGGCGCCCCAGCGGATCGCCCAAACCATCTTTTCGACCTCTTCGGCCATCGAGGAGGTGACGGCGGAATTGCCGATATTGGCGTTGATCTTCACCAGGAAATTGCGGCCAATGATCATCGGCTCGCTCTCCGGATGGTTGATGTTGGCGGGGATGATCGCACGGCCGCGCGCCACCTCGTCGCGCACGAATTCCGGCGTGACGAAATCCGGGATCGACGCACCGAACGCTTCCCCGTCCTGTTGCAGCTTGCCACGCAGCATCTCGCGGCCAAGGTTCTCGCGGATGGCCACGAATTCCATCTCGGGCGTGATGATCCCTGCGCGCGCATAGGCAAGCTGCGTCACCGCCTTGCCGGCTTTCGCCCGCAACGGACGGTTGCGGATGGGGAATTCCGGCGTCAGCCGTTCGCCGGTCGCAAATCCGTTGTCCTCCGGCCTCACATGGCGGCCGTCATAGGCCTCGACATCGCCGCGCGCCGTGATCCAGTCCCGGCGAAGCCGGACAAGTCCCTTTTCAATGTTCGTTTCGATCGCCGGATCGGTATACGGGCCTGATGGATCGTAGACCGTCACCGGCGGCTCGCCGGCGGTCGGATGCACGCTGATCTCGCGCATCGGCACTCTGATCTGCGGATGGATAATGCCGGCCTTGTGGATCTTCCGTGAGGCTGGCAGCGGTCCCGTCGAAACGGTGGGGGTCAAGGCATTCATTTGAGGCTCCTTTGCTCAACTGCATTGGAGACCCAGTTCTGTGCCGGAAGGATGTAGGACGCTTTGGTCTGCCTGCTCGACGCAGGTCTTCGGGCATGGAGTCCCGCAAAGCGCTTGCACCGTCCCTACGCCAGTATGAACTGGATCAGGTTCAACGGGTCACTGCGCCGCGAAAGCCAGCAGTATCTCAGCCCCTTGCCGGGACTCCCCTGGTGAATGCTTCAAGTTGAACGAGCCGCCGCCGTCTTGTCAAGCGCGTTCGGCCGGCGGCAGTGGGTCAGTTTGAAATTCCCAGCATCATTCCTCGACCCCATACGAACCTATAGGGCCGAGCATGGCGGCAACATAAGCGATCACGTCGGATTGGATGTCGTAGCGCGCGTGATAATAAGGGTCGGTAACTTTCACGAGGCGATCTTTGGGCATTCGCTGCGCATGGGCGTGAAAAAACGCTAGGTGTTGGGCAGTGTCCAGAATTTCTCGCGTATTTCTGGAAATTTGCTCGTCATTATCCCGAAACGGATGTTTCATGACGAAATGCATGCGTTCAATGGCATCTGGGTATTTTGTCAGATGCAGCCGCATAAACTCTTTGAGTTGGCTGTCGCTGAACGTTCTTTGCCTCAATTCAGTTTCTTTCGATAAGGCCCGCGAACCATTGGTTTCTCGGCTTCTTTCGCTTCAATCAACGCGATAATATCACCGATCTCCCAAAGCTTGTCAGCCACGCCAGCGGCCATCGCCGGCGTGACGCGCAGCGTCTTATGGATGCGCACGAAGTTGTAATACATGAAGTGCAGAGCAACCGCGTTGGCGTGAACCTCTACCTTCTTTGAGAAGCCATTGGTCAGGCGGGTGAAGCGGCGCATGTGCATGCGCATGGTGAGGTTCTGGCGTTCCGCAAACGACGTGCTGACGTGCTTAGGATCGGGGTTGCCTTCGACGGTCTCTTTCCGTGCGCCAGTGCATTCGGCGGAGCTGTAACGGCCCTTGGCGCTGTCCGGCGACGTGCCGTAAATCTTGACCAGCATGGCGTAATCGACATCACAACCGAAAGCGCCTTCCACCGCTTCAAGGTAAGCCCGGTGGCGGTCGCTAGTCAGTTGAATGCGATTGGCGAGGCGGCGCGAAAGATCATCAATGAAGGCCATCGCATATTCGCTGTCGCGGCCACCGACCAGCCACGACATGACAAGCTTGGTGTCGGCATCAATGGCCGTCCAAGTCCAAGTGTCGCCAGCCCACTCCGGCGCAGCCTTGGCAGCCGGGACATTCTTTTCCTTGGCATAGGTGAAGCTCCAGATTTCGTCCACCTGCACCCGCTTGCAGGTCAGATTGCGAAGAGCCTGGTCCTGATATTCGGCGCACACCGCGCCAGCGTCCGAAAGCAGCTTGGCAACGGTGTTTTTGCTCATCCCCATCACGGGGGTGATGGCGCGGATCGACTGACCCTCACAAAGCATGTGGAGGATTTGCGAACGGGTCTTGGTGTCGAGTTTATTCACGCATTCGTTATGGCATGTGCTATAAACGAAGTCAAGCATAAAGGTCAGTTTAACGCGTTACGTTCATTCATTTGTTGACACCCAACCCTTTGGTGTGTAGGGTGATTCCGCATGAGGGTTGTGTTCGCGGACAAAAATCTTGCGCGCATTCTGACGGACGAAGCCCACAAGCTCGGCCTGCCGATTGCCGTTATAAAAGCCGCCCGAAACAAGCTCGTGCAACTGGAAGCAGCGGCCGACGAGCGAGACCTGAGAAACTTGAAAAGTCTAAACTATAAAAAGCGGCAAGGGTCCGATGACGGGATCAGATCGATCCGCGTCAACGACCAGTATCGTATTCAATTCACGATTTCGGACGGCGAACGGCCTCCAATCGTAACAATCACTGCCATCGGCGACACGCACTGAGGAGGGTCGGCATGACTATCGCATCTAGCCTTACTGACGTGCCCCACCCCGGCGAGTTCATTCGCGAAGAATTGGACGCGCGCGGTTGGTCTCAGCGCGACTTGGCTTATATCCTCGGCGTTCAGGAGCAGGCGATCAATCCTATCATCTCCGGCAAGAGAGGAATTAGCCCGGAGATGGCGAAAGCGCTTGGGGACGCGTTCGACGTGTCGCCCGAATACTTCGCCAACCTGCAGCAGGCGTACGAGATGGCGAATGCCCACGCGCCAGATCCTGGCGTTGCAAGACGTGCACACCTGCAAAGCGTCTATCCTGTCCGCGAGATGATTAGGCGCGGCTGGTTGCAAGATACCGGCGTTAGCTTGCTAGAGGCGCAGATGATGCGCTTCTTCGGCAAGAATGACCTATCTGATATCCCTTATTTGGCGCACGCCGCAAAGAAGGCGGATTATTCGGAAGAGACGCCGGCTCAGGTAGCTTGGCTATTTCGCGTGCGTCAGCTTGCCTTAGAAACTGTGGTTCCGAGCTATTCAGAATCCAAGCTTCGTACGCTCGCTCAGGAGATAACCAGATATATGGTTGATCCTGAGGACGTCCGTCGCGTGCCTCGTGCTCTTGCTGAGTGTGGTGTGCGGTACGTGATCGTGGAAACCTTGCCCAAAGCGAACATCGATGGAGTTTGTTTCTGGTTGGATGGCGGTTCTCCGGTTATTGGAATGACGGTGCGCTTCGACCGGATCGACAATTTTTGGTTCGTTCTTCGGCATGAAATTGAGCATGTCCTCAACCGCGATGGTCAGGGGAATCTTGGCCCTGAGATTATCGATACCGAGCTTGAAGGGGAGCGAGCTGGCACGGGCGACACACTGCCAAAAGAGGAGCGCTTGGCTAACCGGGCTGCGGCTGAAATCTGTGTCCCCGCAACTGAATTGGAGTCGTTCTACATTAGGAAATTCCCGTTCATTTCCGAGAGGGACATGCTGGGCTTCGCCCGCCGTGTGCAGAGACATCCGGGAATTGTTGTTGGTCAGCTACAACGCAAGATGGAGCGTTACGACTGGCTAGCCCGGTACAAGGTCAAGGTGCGTCATTTTCTGATTGGCAGCGTCGTGGTTGACGGGTGGGGTAACGCTGCTCCGTCCAATTTGTAGGAGCAACCAATGGCAAAGTACAAAGAGCAGCTTCAGCGAGTGTGGCATGAATACGAGCATGCACACGGGCATGTCCCTGCCTCGCTACGTGAAGCAGTGCAATGGGGCGTATCCAAGGGGATGATCCAGGCCCCGGAAGTCGATCCGCTGGCGAAGCTGGTTGAGGATATGTCTGACGCGCTGCGCGAAGAGTACGCAACCGATGCGGACGGCCGCCGCTACCGCGTAAATCACGCTGTGCGAGTGACGCGGGCAGGAGTGCAGTATACCTTTTGGGCCGTAATGAAAGATGCGCCTCGCGAGCACATGCAGAAGGCGTTTATCCAGCGGCGCGAACAAATCGTTGGCGATTGCGTACAACTCGCTACCGACGTTGACGCCTACAACACGATGAAGAAGGACCAGCCGCCGATCCAGATGCTTTTCGACTTCCGAGATGACGTTGAAGAGCGTTTCGCCCTTGATGGTCGAAAGGCCGCCTAGCTTTTTTTCCAACGAGCCTCAGCAGCGATTCTGGCGATCTCCGAGCGCTGCTCAGGCGTCAGCGCTTCCATCCTTGCCTTGGAACCTTTGAGGCCCCCTTTGCGAGCGCTGGCGAGAGGCTTCTTATCTTCGGCTTCGCCCGTGGCGAGATCGACAATCGACTTTGCCAACTGGTTCGGATCGCGCGGGCGCTTGGGGTTGGTTGTCACGAGGCGGTCAACTCAAAGCCAAGATAGTCCCTAGAGCCGTTCCAGCGGAACATCTCGCCGCACTTGTGGCATGCGAACTCACCGCGCTCACGTTGCGGGCCATCCTGATAGCGCGCAAGATAACGCGTCCCGCACTTCTCGCAGGTGATTTCGACAGTTCCAGTGCTCATCAAAGCCATATCCGCAATATGGCATCGCAGCCGGTCACTTCAAAGTCGGAATTTCAAACTGACCCACTGCCCGGCCGGCAATTGCCGCTCAACACCGTCGTGGATGGAAGGTTGGCGATCGAGCGGACCCGGAAAGCCAGGCGAAAGAAACACGCGCGAGGCTGGAACCGGATTCATCACTGGTCTCCGGGAGTGACTTGCGGCGCGCGGCGACCGCCCTTGGCTGCCGATCCCCACAGCGCCATCAGCGGCGCGGCCAGCAGCAGGAAGGGCGGCAGAAGATTGGGGAAATAGATGCGGGTATCGTGGATCGGGAAGACGGTGAACTTCGCCAGCACGCCGAATACGAGAGCCGCGAGCAGGATGCCGGCGCGGCGGTCGAGCCGGAAGCCGGCGCGGTCGAGCCCGTACCAGCCGGCTAAAGCCAGCACCGACACGCCGACCCAACTGTTGACGTTGACGGCGCGCACCACCGAGGCGGCAAAGGCCTTGAGATAGGCCACCACCGAGAATGGCGGCTCGAAGCCGTCCATGTTGTAGTGCTGTTCGATGCTGGAGAACCACAGATGCGGCCACCAGCCGGGATGCTGCGCCCAGTGCGAAATGGCGAAATAGGCGATGAAGGAGGCGGCGAAACCGGCGAGCGCGCCCCATGCCTTCTGCCGGAAGGCGACCAAAAGCACGGCGAAGATGGCGAGGAAAACGATGTTGTCCGGACGCGCCATGAAGGCCAGGAAAAGCAGGATCGCCGTCGCCACCTCGCGTTTGCGCACAAAGGCAAACAGCCCGCCGAGGAACAATGCCGAGCACAACAGGTCAGGCGTCGAGGCCCGCGCGGCGTCGCCGAGATCGGCCATGATCAGGACGGCGCCGGCGACCGGCGCCAGTGCCAGCGCGCCCTCCGCGCGCAGCCAGGCGAGCGTGATGATGCCGAACAACAGCACCGAAAATACCTGCACCAGCCGCATCGCCTCGACCGGCGACACGACATGGCTGAGGCTCGACAGGATTTCGGCATAGAGGAACTTGATCCGGTACATGCCGAGCAGCGAATGGAAGTCGGCGGCATTCTCCGTCATGTGGCTGCGGAAGCCGCCGCCATCGTCGGTCAGCGTCTTGTAGTCGCCCGCCGATACGCCTTCCCTGACCGTGCTGTAGGCATAATCATGCAGCGCCTGCGGGTCGAGATAGGTGCCTTCCTCGGCGATCGCCAGATAAGGCAGCATGTCCCAGTTGGCGTCCGGCATGAACCAGGCCGTCACAGCAGTGAGCAGGATGTAGAGCGAGAAGGCGGCCGCACCGATCGGCGCGGCCCATCTCGCGTAAACCCCCTCGCCCCAGGCAAGACCGGCTTCGGTCGGCCGGTCGAGCGGATTGGCGGGAGCGGCTGGCGGCCTGGTCAGCATCGTCTGTCTCAGCGGACCTGGCTTTTCACGAAATCCTTCACGATGGCCACGATGCCGCGCGAGAGCAGGCTGTCGAAGGCATCGACGAAGCGGTCGACATGCTCGCGCTGGCAGATCAGCGGCGGCTCGAGCCGAATGACGTTGCGGTTGTATTCGGTGAAAGCGACGAGCACGTCATAGTCGCGCAACAAGAGCGCGCCGACGAAGCCCGACAGCGAGCCCTTCAGTTTGTCGTCGAGCACGCTGACCACTGGACGCAGCACCATCGGCAGGGTCTGCGAGAAATCGTGGAACTCGAGCCCGACCATGAAGCCCTTGCCCCGCACGTCCTTGATGATCTTCGGATATTTTTCCTTCAGCGTCCGCAGCCGCTGCAAAAGGTACTCGCCGGTCGAGGCGGCGTTATCGATCAAGCCCTCGTCATAGAGCACGTTCAGCGCCTCGATCGCGGTGATGCAGGCCTCGCCCATGCCGCCGAACGTCGCCATGGCATGGATCATCGCCGTCTTTGGCGTGCCGTAGGCCTTCATGTAGACGTCGCGCCTGGCGATCATGGCGCCGACCGCGGCCTTGCCGCCGCCGAGCGATTTCGCCAGCGCCGTCACGTCCGGTACGACGCCGTAATGCTCGAAGGCATAGAAACGCCCGGAACGGCCATAGCCACACTGGACTTCGTCCGCGACCCACAGCACGCCATGCTGGTCGCAAAGCGCGCGCAGCTTCCGCCAATATTGCGCCTCTGCCTGGATGATGCCGCCGCCGCCCTGGATGGTTTCGAGCACGATGACGCCGATAGCAGGGTCGCTCTTGAACAGGCGTTCGACGGCGTCGATGTCGGCGAAGGGGATGCGCACTGCATTGTCCGCCACCCTGAACTCGGCGCGGTAGAGCTGGCCGTCGGTGATCGCCAGCACGCCCTTGGTCTTGCCGTGGAAGGAATTCTCGGCATAGACGACCTTGGGCCGCTTTGGGCCTGCGGCGCGCTCGGCGAGCTTCACCGCCGCTTCCATGGCTTCCGAGCCGGATGAGCCGAGGAACACCATGTCGAGGTCGCCGGGCGAGCATTTGGCGATGTTGTGCGCCAGTGCCGCCGCATATTGCGACATGAAGGCGATGGCGATCTCCTGGCGCTTCTCCTCCTGGAATTTCTTGCGCGCCTCCAGGATGCGCGGATGGTTGTGACCGAAGGCCAACGAGCCGAAGCCGCCGAAGAAGTCGAGGATCTCGCGGCCGTTCTGGTCGATGTAGAACATGCCCTCGGCACGCTCGATCTTGACCTTGTGGAAGCCGAGCAGCTTCATGAAATGTAGCTGGCCCGGGTTGAGGTGCGCCTTGAACAGGTCGGTGATGCGGGCGACATCCATCGCCTTGGCCTGTTCGACGCTGATCAGGTCGGGCTTGGCGATGGTAGCAGGCAACAGCGCCGGCGCATCGACCAGCGCGCGCACACCCGGTTCCGGTTTGGCAATGACGGTCATCTCGAAATCCCCCCTTCGTCGCCTTTATTCGGCAGGCACATGTTCGGTGGCGACGGCGTGGCCGTCCTTCTTGGCGCGGTATTCGCTGTAGGCGGCGATCAGCATGTCCTCGTCGCGGTATTGCGGCACCCAGCCGAGCTGACGCTCGGCCTTGGACACGTCGAGCACGCATTCCTCGTCGGCGATCAGATACTGCTCCGGATCCATGATCGGCATGTTGAAGAGGTCGAGCAGGTCGAGCGTGCGCTTGACCGCCCAGCCCGGCGTCGGCAGCAGGATCGACTTGGAGCCGGCATGCTTGATCAGGTCCCCGAGCAGTTTTCTCACCGGCGGCGGATTGAGCGAACCGAGATTATAGGCTTCGTTCGGCACGCCGGCCCTCCAGGCCGCGCGGGCGGCTTCCGCGCAGTCGAACACCGAGATGAACTGATACGGATTCCTGCCCGAGCCGATCATTGGCACCGGCAAATTCCAGTCGATCAGCTTGAAGAGCTTTTCCAGGATGCCGAGGCGGCCGGGGCCGATGATCAGGCGCGGTCGGAACAGCGAGATCGACATGCCGCGCCTGCGCCACTCGACGGCGAGCTCCTCGGTCCTGAGCTTCGACAGGCCGTATTCGCCGAGCGGCGCGACAGGATGATCCTCGGTCATCGGCAGCACCACCGTGTGGCCGTAGATCATGTCGGTCGTGTAGTGGACCAGTTTCGAGGAACCGGCCCTGTCCATCGCCTGGATGATGTGCTCGGTGCCGTGGAAATTCACCGGGAAGAAGAAGTCATGCCGCTTGGCGCGGACCTGGATCGGCGACAGCATCTTGGCCGACAAATTGTAGACCATGTCGTCGGCCTTGAGCCCGACCGCCGCGACCGAAGCCGGATTGGTGACGTCGCAAGTGATGAAGCGCACCGAGCGATAATGCGGCAGGTCGCTCTTGACGATGTCGGCGACGACGACGTTCTCGCCGTCGGCGGCGAGCTTGGGCGCAAGATGACGACCGACGAAGCCGTCGCCGCCGAAAATCACATGTCTCATCGAAGGATCTCGCTTGTGCCGACCTTGTCGGAGGTGATGGAAGCGGTCTGGTCCTCATGCCCTCGTCCACTTTGCGCGATCAGAATTGTGCCGGCGCAGATGCAGGCAATGCCGGCGATGCGCCAGCCGTTGAGATCCTCGCGGAAGACGAAATAGGCAAAGACGGCGACCGCGACATAGGCGAGGCTGAGGAACGGATAGGCGAAGCTGAGCTCGACCTTCGACAGCACGTAGAGATGCGAGCCCATCGAGATGACGAAGGTGCACAGCCCGAGGAAAACCCACGGGCTGAAGACGATCTGCAGCAGCTTGACGAGCGGATTGACGCCGTCGAATGAGATCGGCCCCAGCGACATCATGCCCTGCTTCAGCATGAGCTGCGCAGCGGCATTGGTCATGACCGTGAAGAGAATGAAGACGATGTATTTCATGTTGCCACCCCGCCCTTGAGCGGTCCTACTACGGACCTGCAAATATTTCGTGAAATCACATGTCTATTTTCGGTAAACTTCGATCTTAACGCTTCATTTACCAAGATTTACTCGAATTTTATCTATTCCGCTGCCTCCGCGATATCGCGCCTCACGCTCAGCTTTTTCGCTGTCCGCGCCCAGAAACTCGACATGAAGGCGGGATCGCGAAGCGCCTCCAGCCGCTGCCATTGCGGGAAGGATGCCGCGAAGGTTCCGGCACCCATGCGCGCGTCCTTGTAGGGGTTGACGGCCCCGCCGGCCTCGACCGTGATGTGGTCGAGTTCGTCGAGCAGCTTCAATGTCCTTTCCCCCCTGTTGGGGAAATCGAGCGTCAGCGTGTAGCCCGGCCGCGGGAACGACAGCAGCGCCGGCGAACGGACGTCGACAAATCGCTTCAGCACCGTGAGAAACGAGCCCTGCCCGGCCCGCCGCGCCGCTTCGAGCAGTGCCGGAACAGTGCGGCGCGCGTCAGCCTCAGGAACCACACTCTGGTGCTGGAAGAGCCCATGCGGACCATAGAGCCGGTTCCAGTCGCGAACGCCGTCGAGCGGAAAGAAGAAGCCCTGGTAGCCCGCATGACGCGCATCGGACGAGCGACCCTTCTTCCACCGATAGGCAGCGTTGAAGACGGTCAGGAACGGGCGGTTGAGCACGTTGAAGGGTGGCTGCACGGCCACCGAAAGCCGGCCGCCCGCCTGCAAGGTGGCATGCGAGCCGTGCTCGGCGTGATTGCCGGTGAACAAAAGGCCCCGCCCTCGCGCGTGGCCGCCCGCAAGCTGATCGATCCAGGCAACGGCATATTCGTCGGCCTGGTCGGCTGCGCCGGCAAGATCGAAGAACTCGCCGAGATCGCGAAACCGCGTCGCTTTTTCGACGATGTCGAGCGAGGGCACCCGCATCAGCCGGATCGACGCCGACAGGATCAGTCCGGTCAGCCCCATGCCGCCGATCGTCGCCCTGAACAGACGGGCGTTCTCGGTGTCGGAGCAGCGATACGTCCGGCCGTCGGACCGCAGCAAGGCCAAGGATTCGACATGGCAGCCGAATGTGCCGCGCCGGTGATGGTTCTTGCCATGCACGTCATTGGCGATGGCGCCGCCGAGCGTCACGAACTGCGTGCCGGGAACCACGGCCGGAAAGAAGCCGTAGGGAGCGCCGTGTGCAATGATGTCGCAAAGCAGCACCCCGGCATCGGCCTCGATCACACCGGTCTCGGCGTTAAACGAACGGATACGGTTGAGCGGCCGCATGTCGACGACCATGCCGGCGTCGTTCTGGCAGCTGTCGCCGTAGGAGCGGCCATTGCCGTAGCCGATGAGCGAGCCCGGTTTGGCGGCGCCGCTCTTCAGCAGCGCAATGGCCTCGTCGGCCGGGATCGCCCGGCGTGCCGGCGGCGTCGCCAGCCCGAAGCTGCCGAAGCGTTCGCTGCCCATCCTCACCAGCCCCAGCCCCCGGCAACGAGAAGCGCCGAGCCGATGGCAACGACGATCTGGCTTCGCCAGTCGCGGATGATGAAGACGACCGGATCGTCATGCATCTCGTCGCGGCGGGCGAGGATCCAGACGCGCATGGTCAGGTAAAGCACGATCGGCGCCAAAGGCCACATCACCCACGGATGCGGATAGAGCTCGCGCACCGCGACGCTGTCCATGTAAAGTGCCAGCACCAGGGCCGAGGAGAAGGCCGAGGCCATGCCCGCCTGGGCGACGATCTCCTGGTCTTCGGTGCGGTAGCCGCGGCCGGCGATGCGCTCGCCGGCCGCGATGGCGGTCGTGCGCAACTCGACGAAGCGCTTTACCAGCGCCAGCGACAGGAAGAAGAAGATCGAGAAGGCGAGCAGCCAGAAGGAAACGTCGACGCCGGTGGCCGCCGCACCTGCCAGCACTCGGATCGTGTAGAGGCCGGCGAGCGTCAGCACGTCGATCAGCAACATGCGCTTGAAAGACAGCGAATAGGCCGTGGTGACGATCATGTAGCCGCAAAGCACGCCGAGGAACTCGATCGGCAGCAGGCAGCCGGTGGCGATGCCGATCGCGAGCAGCACAAGGATGGCGCCGAGGCCGAACGGGATCGACAGCGCACCGCTGGCAAAGGGCCTGTTGCGTTTGGTCGGATGCTTGCGGTCGAGCGCAAGGTCGAAGAAGTCGTTGACGATGTAGATGGCGGAGGCCACGGCGCTGAAGGAAACGAACGCCAGGGCGCACTGCCAGATCATATTTACGTTGAAATACTCATGCGACAGCACCATCGGCACCGCGATCAACGAATTCTTCAACCACTGATGGACCCTCAGCATCTTGACGTAGGTCTTGAGCGTCGGCTTCGGCGCCGGCATGGTCTCGGCGCCGTGCGCCGCCTGCCAGCGCTGGGCGCTGCTGTCCGGCGCCACCACGATGGCGTTGCGCGCCGCGTCGAACACCTTGAGATCGTGGCGGCTGTTGCCCGCATAGTCGAAGCCGGCATCGCCATAGGCCGCGACCAGCGACGCCCGCTTTCTGCCCGAGGTCAGATTGTGCGGCCCGTCCGTTGCCAGCACGCGGTCGAAGATGCCGAGATAGGCGGCGATCGTCTCGGCGAATTTGCGCGGCGTACCGGTCGCCAGCACGATCTTGCGGCCGTCCTCATGTTCGGCGCGGAGCCGCTCCAGCAATTCAACCCGGTAGGGCAGCGAGGCCGGATCGATGTCGATGCGCCGGGCGATTTCCTGCTTGAGCCGCGCCGGGCCGCCGGTCAGCCAGAGCAGAACCAGAAAAAGATAGAGCGGGTTCTTCTTGAGCAGAACGAACAGGCCTTCCCACAGAAGGTCCGTTGCAATCAGCGTGCCATCGAGATCGACCGCAAGCGGAATTGCGTTCCTGTCCGACCGCGCGTCCATTGCCCTGCCCTGCTCACCCCACGCCGTATTTCGGCGTCTTCGCAATGGATATAACGGGGGATGACGGAGCGAACGTTAAAACGCCCGGTTGCAGCGCGCTGTGCTGGGGTATTTCCGGTGTTATCGTTAAGCAGCGGCTATCGGAAACGATAAAAGGCCGGACATTCGCCCGGCCTTTGCCGATCATGTCTGAGAGTTTTTACTTGATCCGGGCAATGCCGCCCGAGATTTCGACCGTTTCGGAGCCGGTCAGCGCTTCGAGGTCACCATTGGGCAGGGTGACAAAACAGCCATTCGGGCAGAACTCCACCGTCTCGCCGGCGGCCAGCGCCAGCTCGGTCTTACCGCCGCCTTCGGTCACGATCAACGTCCGCGTCTGGGCGTCCTTGTTGACCGCGCTGGCGCCAAAAGCCGAACCGCCCAGGGCCAGAAAAGCGATGGCGGCAACGACAGACTTCCACATTGCAATTTCCGGTGTTTCCACACCGCCTCTGTTGCATTTCGCAAGGCATTCCCGCCCTTTGCGTGAGAGCTTATATGAGATGTAACCTGAACCGCAACTGAATGCCGCATTCATGCCACAATTGGTTTCGGCAGCCGGATACAACGCCGCCGAAGGTGTACCGAGATTCGGGTCAGGCCGTGTCGAAAATGGTGGTTTCCGAGAACCGGCCTACGCCGGCCGTGCCCTCATAGGGCGGAGACATTTGTGAGGGCTTCGGTCGGCGAAGGCCGGAAGCGCAGGAAACCGCCGTTTGCAGGCCGGCCCACCCGAATGCCGATGCACCTCAGCCCGGATCGGGCTTGCGGCCCCTCCGCTTCATCTTCGCTAGCCGTGCCTGCTCGGCCGCGGCCTCCGCCTCCAGCCGTTCACGCTCGGCAAATTCCGCCTCGATCTTGTCGTCGTCGATCGGCCACGATACGTGCTTTTTGGTCTCGACCACGGCGCGCGGCGTCGACGGGATTTCGATGTGCTCGTCGTCGAAGATATCGAAGATCGCGAAGCGGATGTCGTTCTGGACGATGCTGCCGTTCATCACATCGGCCACGAATACCCGTATCTCGAATTCGAGCGCAGCGGCGCCGAAATTGGCGAAGAGCACGAAGGGCTCGGGGTTCTTGAGCACCATCGGATGGGCCCGGGCAATGTCGAGCAGAAGGGCATGAACGCGCTTGACGTCACTGCCATAGGCGACGCCGACCTTGATGTCGACGCGGCCAAGCTTGTTGCGATGCGTCCAGTTGCCGACCGCGTTGTTGATGAGGTTCGAGTTCGGCAGGATCACCGACTGCCGCTGGAACGTCTCGATCTCCGTCGCGCGCACGCTGATCTTTCTGACCGTGCCGCTGATGTCGCCGGCGACGATCCAGTCGCCGACCTTGAACGGGCGCTCGGCAAGCAGGATCAGGCCTGAGACGAAGTTCGAGACCACGTTCTGCAGGCCGAAGCCGATACCCAGCGAAAGCGCGCCGGCGACCAGCGCCAGATTGGAAAGATCGATGCCCGCCGCCGATATGCCGACCAACGCCGCAAGCGCGACGCCGGCATAGCCTACCGCCAGCCGGATCGAGTTGCGCACGCCGGTGTCGACCTTGCCGCGCGCCATGACCGAGCCGTCGAGCCAGCCCTGGAACCAGCGCGTCAGGAAATAGCCGATGACGAAGACGACGATGCCGGTGAGGATGCCGAGGAACGAGATCGTGACGGAGCCGATCGTGACGCCCGTCGCCAGCTTGTAGGCCCAGGCCTCGATGTCGCCGGGCTGGAAGCCCCACATCAAAAGGATCAGCGGCAGGAACACCAGCATGATCATCAGGTTGATGGCGATGCTGACCACCAGGCCGAGTTGATCGAGCGCGGTGTCCTCAGAGCTGGAATTGGCCGACAGCCAGCGCCCGACCGAAGTGTCGGCGAAGCCGCCCTCCTCGCCGATCGCCCGCGCCGACAGGAAGCCGATATAGGCGGTGACCAGGGTGGTGCCGGTGACAACGACCTGGATCGAGACAAAAAGCGCAAGGCCGATATAGCCGAGCAGCGCCGCTGCGATGGTGAACAGGCCGAGCCCGATGGCAATGAGGCGAAGCCATGCCGGCCACGGTCGCCACGAGCCGTCTTGCGCTTTGAAAGGTCTCAGCACTCCCATCAGGATCAGGATGACGCCGACGATGACGGTGGCGACGAAGCTTCGCGCGATCGTCAGCGACAGCGGCGAACCCATCTTCTCGTTGACGACCGACAGAAAGTAATTGAAGCCGAGAACCACGGCCATGGCCGTGGTCAGCCGCACCAGCCAGCGCGCCGGACCGGTCTCCACCGGAATAAGCCGCCAGTCCGGCAGCCGCGGCTCGAGTGCCGCATTGGTCAGCCGGTTGACGCAGAACACCACCGCGATGACCGCGAGCAGCGCGTTGAGGAATTCGCCGATGTCGCCGCGCAGCACGTTGTAATAGTTGAAGAAGAACACGGTCGAGGCGAGGAACGCGCCGAGCGCCACGGTCGGCAGCAACGTCGACCAGAACGCCACCGAAAGCCGGCTGAGGTAGGACGGCTCTTCGACCGATGGATCGGCCTCGAAGATGCGGCCGAACAGGCGCCTGCCGCCGATCAGCAGCACTGCCGCGAGCGCCAGCGCCATCAGCGTCGCCGCAAGCATGGCTTGGAACTTGAACTTCAACGCGAAGCTGAGCCAGGACGCCACCGCTTTGTAGAGGCCGCTGAACTGGTCGTGCGCATCGGAAAAGGCCTGCGGGCTCAGCGCATCGGTCAATTCATAGCGTTTCGTCAGAACGCTGCGGAAAAGCTCGCTGCGCATGGTGGCGATCTTGTCGACCAGCCCGCTGATGCGGATCGACAGGTTCTGCGCGCTGGCCACCACCGCATTGATCTCGGCCTTCTCGGCCGAGAGCGCTGCGCGCTCGTTGGCGACGACCGCGGGCTCCGGCGGCTGGCCTTGCGCCGGCGGCGGCCCCAACACCTCGATGCGACCGTTAATGTCGTTGAGGCGCGAACGGAACGCGAGCGCGCTGTTCAGCGCCGCCCGCGAAATATCCTCGAGCTGCAAGCGGATATCGACAAGGCCGGCATCGTCCTGGTCGGGGGCGCCTATTTTCTTCTCCAGGCCGTCGGTCTTCGCCGTCAGGTCCTGGATAGCCTTGGTCTGGTCTGCGATGAGCTGCGCGGAGCCTTGGCCGATCGCCTGCGCCATCGCGCCGGACGACGGCTGCGCCGCGGCGACGACAATGGCGACCAGGATCAGGCGTAGCAGTCGGAAAATCATGACGTGACGGGCGACTCGCGGCCGAAAAATCTTCGAAAATTCCGCCCTTGATAAAGACCGCCATACCGGGCGGCAAGCCGTCTCCGTCCGCGGACCGATGCCGAGGATCGGAGTCGGCCTGTCGAAAAGCGATGGCGTAATCTTGGCTTTGCGCTTCCCGCCTGCTCTATAGTCTGCCGCCTCGCACCAAAAGGACAACAGGAAGAATGGCGGAATATTCAGCCTTTTCGCTGCTCAAGAACGCTCTGACCGGCAACAAGGACTGGAAGCCGGCCTGGCGCAAGCCGGATCCCAAGGCGTCCTATGACGTGATCGTCATCGGCGGCGGCGGCCATGGCCTCTCGACCGCCTATTACCTTGCCAGGGAGCACGGCATCACCAATGTCGCGGTGCTGGAAAAAGGCTGGCTGGGCTCGGGCAATGTCGGCCGCAACACCACCGCTGTGCGCTCCAACTACCTCTTGCCGCAGAACACCCGCTTCTACGAACATTCGATGAAGCTGTGGGAGAACCTGTCGCACGACCTCAACTACAACGTCATGTTCTCGCAGCGCGGCTGCCTCAACCTCGCGCACACACCGGCCCAGCTCGACGATTATGCGAGGCGCGGCAACGCTATGCGCCATCTCGGCGTCGATGCGGAACTGATGAGTGTCGACCAGATCAAGCGGCTTGTTCCAGCACTGGACGTCTCGGGTTCGGCGCGCTTTCCCGTCCTCGGCGGACTGATGCAGCCGCGCGCCGGCACGGCGCGCCACGACGCGGTCGCATGGGGCTATGCGCGCGGCGCCGACCGGCGCGGCGTCGACATCATCGAAAATTGCGAGGTCACCGGCTTCCTGCGCGACGGCGACAGGGTCATTGGCGTGACGACGACGCGCGGCGAGATCCGCGCCAAGAAGGTAGCGCTTGCGGTTGCCGGCAGCACCGGCAGCGTCATGCAGCTTGCCGGCATTTCGCATATGCCGATCGAAAGCCACGTGCTGCAGGCCTTCGTCTCGGAATCGCTGAAGCCGATCGTCGACACCGTTCTCACCTTCGGCATGGGCCACTTCTACATCTCGCAGTCCGACAAGGGCGGCCTTGTCTATGGCGGCGATCTGGACGGCTACAACAGCTATGCCCAGCGCGGCAGCCTGCCGGTCGTCGACGAGGTGATGAGCGAGATGCTGGCGCTGTTCCCGGGCCTGGCGCGCGTGCGCATGCTGCGCTCCTGGGGCGGGCTTTGCGACATGACGATGGACGGCTCGCCGATCATCACCACCGGACCGCTGCCCGGCATGTATCTCAATTGCGGCTGGTGCTATGGCGGCTTCAAGGCGACGCCTGCCTCGGGCTGGTGCTTCGCCTGGACTATCGCCAAGGACGAGCCGCATGAGTTCAACGCCCCCTTCACGCTCGACCGTTTCTATCGCGGCCTGATCATCGACGACAAAGGCCAGGGCGCGACGCCTCGGCTGCACTAGGGTTGAAATCAAGATGTTGATCACCTGTCCCTATTGCGGCCCGCGCGACGTAATCGAATTCACCTACCAGGGCGACGGCAACCGCGAGCGGCCGCAACCGGCCTCACAGGACCTCGACGCCTGGAACGCCTATGTCTACGACCGGCTGAACCCGGCCGGCGACCACAATGAGATCTGGCAGCATTCCGGCGGCTGCCGCGCGCATCTGCGGGTGGTGCGCAATACCGTAACCCATGAAATCTTGAGCACCGCCTTCGTCCGTGGCGGACACAAATCCGCGGCCCATAAGGCGGGAGGCAACCAGTGAGCCCTCGCCGCACGGAAACCGGCGGCCGCATCGACCGGCTGCGCACCATCCGCTTCACCTTCGACGGCGCACCCTATACCGGCCATGCCGGCGACACGCTCGCATCGGCGCTGCTCGCCAATGGCGTGACGCTGTTCGGCCGCTCGTTCAAATACCACCGCCCGCGCGGCCTGCTTGCCGCCGGTGTCGAGGAACCGAACGCGCTGGTGACGGTGCTGCGCGGCGACGTTCGCGAGCCGAACATCCCCGCCACCATGGTCGAGATCTATGACGGGCTCGTCGCCGTCAGCCAGAACCGCTCGCCCTCGCTCGCCTGGGATGTCGGCGCGCTCAACCAGCTCGGCGGCAAGATCCTGTCGGCCGGCTTCTACTACAAGACCTTCATGGGGCCGGTGATCGGCCCGCTGAAGGGCACGCGCTTCTGGATGTTCTGCGAGCATTTCATCCGCCGCGCTGCCGGGCTCGGCAAGGCGGGCACCGCGCCCGATAGCTCGCGCTACGAGCGCATGAACGCCTTTTGCGACGTGCTGGTGGTCGGCTCCGGCCCGGCCGGCCTGATGGCGGCGAAGGCCGCGGCCGACCAGGGTGCGCGCGTGATCCTGGCCGACCTCGAAGCGCGCTTCGGCGGCTCGGCCAACTGGTCGGACGAAACCATCGACGGCGCGCCAGCCACCGACTGGGCGGGGCGCGTCGTCGGCCAGCTCGAGGGCAATGACAATGTCCGCCTGCTGCCGCGCACGACGGCCTGGGGCTATTACGACGGCAACACGCTCGCCGCGCTCGAACGCGTAACCGACCACAAGGAGGTGGCGGCCAAGGGAGAGCCGCGCCAGCGCTATTGGGCGATCCGCGCCAGGACCGTGGTTCTCGCCACCGGTTCCTTCGAGCGTCCGCTGGTGTTTCCCGGCAACGACCGTCCGGGTGTCATGCTGGCGCATGCGGCCGAACGCTACGCCAATGAATATGGCGTGCTGCCCGGCCAGCGGATCGCGCTGTTCACCAACAACGACAGCGCCTATCGCCCGGCCGTTGCCCTGAAGAAGGCCGGTGCCGCTGTCGTCGCCATCGTCGATGTCCGCAGCGACGTGTCGAACGAGATGAGCAGGCTGGCCAGCGAAGCCGAGGCCGAGCTGCTTGCCGGCCATGCCGTGATCGCCACCGAAGGCGGCAAGGCGCTCACCGGCCTCAAGGTGCAGCGGTTCGACGCGATGGGCGGAGCGCTCAGTGGCGATGAGCGCAGCATCCATGCCGACTGCCTGCTGATGTCGGGCGGCTGGTCGCCGACCATCCATCTCGCCAGCCAGGCCGGCGCCAAGGCCGTGTGGGATCCGGGCAGGCAGGCCTTCCTACCGCCGCGGCCGACGCAGCGCTGGATCGGCGCCGGCGCCTTCACCGGCGCCTTCTCGACCGCGGAAGCCATCGCCGAGGGCCGCGCGGCCGGCCTTGAGGCCGCCGGCGGAACAGCGTCATCCGCGCCCCTGCCGGTCGTCGAGGCCGCCCCTGGCGATCCCGATCCGGCGCCGGTCTTCGAGATCAAGGCCAAGGGCAAGAGCTTTGTCGACTTCCAGCACGACGTGACCGCCGAGGATGTGCGGCTCGCGCATCGCGAAGGCTTCGTCTCGGTCGAGCATCTGAAGCGCTACACCACCCTTGGCATGGCGACCGACCAGGGCAAGAACTCCAACGTGCCGGGCCTCGCCATCATGGCCGAAGCGCTCGGCAAGCCGATCCCCGAAGTCGGCACGACGCGCTTCCGCCCGCCCTACACGGCGGTTTCCATCGGCTCGCTGGCGGCCGAGCGCTTCGGCGACTTGAAGCCGGAGCGGCTGACGCCGATGCATGACTGGCACCTCGACAATGCCGCGACCATGTATTCGGCCGGCCTGTGGTATCGCCCGATGATCTACGGCCTTGCCGGCGAGACGGTCGAGCAGGCCTATGTCCGCGAGGCCAAGGCGACGCGCGAGAGCGCCGGCATCGTCGATGTCTCGACGCTCGGAAAGATTGCGGTACAAGGGCCGGATGCGGCGGAATTCCTCGACCGCGTCTACACCAACATGTTTTCGACTTTAGCCGTCGGCAAGGCCCGCTACGGCCTGATGCTGCGCGAGGACGGCCTTGCCTTCGACGACGGCACCACCTGGCGGCTCGGCGAGCAGGACTTCCTGATGACCACCACCACCGCCAATGCCGGCAAGGTGATGCAGCATCTGGAATATTTCCTCGACGTCATCTGGCCCGAGTTGAAGGTCACCGTCACCTCCGTCACCGACGAATGGGCGGGTGCGGCGATCGGCGGACCGAAAGCCAGGGCAATCCTCGCTTCTTGCGTTACCGGCACCGCCGTCGACAATGCGACCCTCCCCTTCATGGGCATCATCCATGGTGAGATCGCCGGCGTGCCGGTGATGATCTGCCGCCTGTCTTTCTCCGGCGAGATGGCCTTCGAGGTCTATTCCGGAGCCGGCCACGGCACGCGGGTGTGGGAAGCTCTCATCGAGGCAGGCAAGCCGTTCGGCCTGGTCACCTACGGGCTCGAGGCGCTAGGTACCATGCGCATCGAGAAGGGCCACGTCACCGGCGCCGAGATCGACGGCCGCACGACTGCGCGCGACCTGCATCTCGACTGGATGCTGTCGAAGAAGAAGCCCTTCATCGGCTCAGCCATGATGGATCGCGAAGGCCTGATCGCTCCCGACCGGCTGGAGTTGGTCGGGGTGATTGCGCTCGACAACCGGGCGCTGAACGGTGGCGGACATATCGTAGAGGAGCTGGATGAAGCCAATCCGCACGATTCGATCGGCCATATCACCGCCTGCTGCTATTCGCCGGCGCTCGGCAAATATATCGCGCTGGCCCTAGTCAAGGATGGCAAGGCGCGCCACGGCACGCGTGCCTTCGTCTCCGACCCGCTGCGCAACCGGTTTGGGCCGATCGAGATCGTCTCCAACCATTTCTACGATCCAGACGGGAGCCGCATGCATGGTTGAGCGCCAATCTCCGCTCGAGCCGGTCTACCACCCGGGCTCGCACGGCAATTTCGAGCATGGCGTCGACGTCATCCTGTCCGAGACGCGGCCTGGCTCGATCCTGCAGCTCGCGGCATGGCCAGGCGAGGAAAAGCGGCTGATCGATGCCGTCCGCAAGGTCACCGGCCTTGCCTTGCCAGACGGCGCCGGCGGCGGCGTAAGCAGCGGCCTTCGCGCCGCTTTCGGCTTCGCGCCCGGAAAATTCACCGTGGTCGACGAGGCGGAGGGCCTGGCGGCAGCGTTCGCTGGCGTCATCACGCCTGCCGTCGGCACGATCACGGATCTTTCACATGGCCGCACCGCAATCCGCATCGCCGGGCCGAAGGCCGAATGGGTGATGGCGAAATTCTTCGCCATCGACTTCGCCTTGCCGGCTTTCCCGCTTGGAGCCGGCCGTTCGACCACCCATCACGATGTCTTTGCCCAGATCCAGCGCAGCGGCGCCGACCAGTTCGACATCTATGTGTTCCGCTCCTTCGCGCGCTCGTTCTGGAAGGCCTTGTGCCACGCCAGCGAGGAAGTCGGCTACGAGGTGCACTGAAGCAATCCGGGGAAACCAGGGATTGGTCCAGTGAGTAGTCTGGCACTATCGACGGCCACAACTGCTGCTTGAGCCTTGGGCCAGCGAAGACGATAGATAGGAATCACGGGCTCTTGTCGGCAGGCGTCCGTTCAGGCAACCAGTTCGACCATACCCTCCCATGACTGCAGAGATTTCGGCGACGGCCACGCCCCGCTTTGCTCCGGCGGGCGAGCCGTCCATGCTGTTGCCGGCGACTGTCGCCTGCGGCGTCTTCATGACCAGCCTCGACCAGAATGTCGTGGTGACCGCGCTGCCCGGAATCGGCGAAAGCCTTGATCGCCCGCCGAGCCAGCTCGGCCTTCTGATTACCGTCTATGTCGCGAGCCTCATCGTCACGATGCCGCTCGGCGGCTGGTTGGCCGATCGCTTCGGCCTGCGCAACGTCTACTGCTTTGCCTTGTTGGTTTTCGCCAGCGCCTCGGCGCTCTGCGGCCTGTCGGAAAACATGTGGATGCTGGTCGCCTCGCGCGCGCTGCAAGGCTTCGGCGGCGCGCTGATGGGCACGCTCGGCCAGGTCGTGATCCTGTCGAGCTTCCCGCGCGATCGCACGCTCAAGATCAACATGTACATTTCGCTCGCCGGCCAGTCAGGGCCGCTGGTTGGGCCGCTCGTCGGCGGCGCGCTCACCACTTACGTTTCCTGGCGCTGGATCTTCTACATCAACATACCGATCGCGCTGACCGCCGCGCTGCTCGCGGCCTCGCTGTTCCCCACGACCACCAAGCCGGTCCGCACGCCTTTCGATTTTCCGGGCTTCCTGCTCGTCGGCAGCGGCATGGCGCTGCTCGTCTTCGGCATGGACTCGCTCGCCGCCAAGGACGCAGCGGCCGCCCGCATCGCCTTGGAACTCGTCCTGGCGATAGCCATCCTCACCGTCGCGGCCTTCTATTGCCTGCGCGCCCGCAATCCGTTGCTCGATCTCAACCTGCTGCGCATCCGCACCTTCCGCATCAGCTTCCTCACCGGCGGCGGTCTCGACACGATCGGGTTGAGCTCGGTGGTCTTCCTTTTGCCGCTGATGTTCCAGCTCGGTTTCGGCATGAGCGCGGTGCAGGCCGGATCGCTGACCTTTGTCGCCGCGATCGGGTCGCTGCTGATGCGTTTCTTCATGCCGCGTATCTTGAACCGCTTCGGCTTCAAGCGCGTTCTGGTCACCAACACGCCGATCGCCGCCTTGCTGGTCGCCGGTTTTGCCTTGCTGCAGGAAAGCACGCCCGCCTGGATCGTGCTTACCTACATTTTCATCTTCGGCCTTTTCCGGTCGGTACAATGGGCCTCGACCGGCAATCTTTCCTATTCCGACATCGCGCCCGAGCAGCTCGCGCGCTTCAGCGCGCTTTACTACATCCTGTGGCAGCTGGCGGTAGCGATCAGCGTCGGCCTGGCGGCCGCACTACTCTCGCTGCTTGCCGGCGGCGGCCAGGCCAGCGTCAACGACTATCGCATCCTGTTCGTCATCGAAGGGCTGATCACGCTTTGCGCGCTGCTCGCCTATCTCAGGCTCACGCCGCAGGACGGCGCCCATGTCAGCGGCCATGGCGCGCATATGAGCACGGATTAACTGTTACTCCGCGAACGTCACCCAATCTTCGAGCGGCGCGCGGTCGGTGCGGAATTCATTCTCGGGCTTCGAGTGGTCCTCATAGCCCAGCGCCATGCCGCAGACGACGACTTCCTCGTCGGGAATGTCGAGCACCGGTCGGATCTGCCGGTGGTAGGGCGCGAAGGCCGCCTGCGGACAGGTATGCAGCCCCCTGCCCCTTGCCGCGACCATGATGTTCTGCAGGAACATGCCGTAGTCGATCCACGATCCCTTATTGAGCCGCCGGTCGACCGTGAAGATCATGCCGACCGGCGCATCGAAGAAGACGAAGTTGCGGTCGTGCTGCGCGCGCATCTTGTCGACTTCGCGCCGGCCGATGCCGATCGCGCCGTAGAGGCCAAAACCATTGGCGCGGCGCCGGCTGAGATAGGGCTCGAAGAACTGGTCGGGATAGTAGCGGTACTCGTCCCATTCCGCCTTCTCGGCGCGGATGCCGGAATTGAGGATGGCGTCGCTGATGCGCTGCTTCACCTCGCCCTTGGTCACATAGACCCGCCAAGGCTGCATATTGGTGCCCGACGGCGCGCGCGCCGCGACCGTCAGGATGGCGCGGATCGTCTCATCGTCGACCATGTCGGGCAAAAAGGCGCGCACGGACCGGCGCGAAACGATCGCCTCGTCGACGATCGCCGCATCCTCGGCGATCCGGCTATTCTTCTCCAGCATGGGCCGTCCCTTCACGCATGGCCGGAACCGGCAACTCGATTCCGCAACGACCATCCGCAGACACTGATAACTAACTGGTCCCCGACCTGACGTCCCCACTCGCCGTTCGTCGGCGAGCCTTTGCATCAACCGCCAAAATCGCGCAAGCAAATCTTCTGGTTCATGAAAATCCACTTGATTTTTCATGAGTTTGCTGTCTCATGAAATTTATTCAGATTTTTCACGCCAGATTTCAGACGGAGAGACGATTGGCCTCGACCGCTGTCTCGGCGACATCCGGGGCTGCGCGGCGACGCCACCGAATCGCGCTGAAGCCGCCGTCGGCTGGTCACCAGTCGAGCGCGGCGTCGTTCTTCGCTCGGCGACCTCGCCGAACTCGAAAAAAAAAAAAACTGGTCCCCGCCTGACGTCCCCACCTCGCCGTTCGTCGGCGAGCCGTTTGCATCAACCGCCAAAATCGCGCAAGCAAATCTTCTGGTTCATGAAAATCCACTTGATTTTTTCATGAGTTTGCTGTCTCATGAAATTTATTCAGATTTTTTCACGCCAGATTTCAGACGGAGAGACGATTGGCCTCGACCGCTGTCACATCGGAGCAGGACAATGGCGAGCGGCTGCTGGCCGGCGACATCCGTGCGCTGCGTAAGGCGCGCGGGCTGACGCTCACCGAAATCGCGCTGAAGCTCGGCCGCTCTGTCGGCTGGGTCAGCCAGGTCGAGCGCGGGCTGTCGGTTCCTTCGCTCGGCGACCTGCGAGCCTTCGCCGAACTCTTCGGCGTGCCGGTCAGCCTGTTCTTCAGCCATGACGTGCCTGTCGAGAAGGAACGCGGCGTGGTTGTGCGCGCCGGCAGCCGCCGCTCGCTTGGCACAAGCGAATCCGGCCTGGTGGAGGAGCTTCTGTCGCCCGACCTCGGCGGTAGCTTCGAGATGTTGCGCTCGGTCTTCGCGCCGGGCGCAGAGCTGAAGACCGAAGCGCGCCGTCCGACCGAGGAAGCGGGCTACGTAGCGTCGGGTGTTTTCGAGATCGAGATCGGCGGCGTCTGGCACCGACTCGGTGAAGGCGACAGCTTTCGTTTCGAAGGCAAGCCGTTTCGCTGGCGCAATCCTGGCGCCGAGCCGGCAGTCGTCATCTGGGTGGTTTCGCCGCCGGTATATTGAGTAGACTTTGGAGGAAAAAATGGCCGGTTTGCCGACCACGGCACGCGTGGTGATCATCGGAGGCGGTGTCGTCGGCGCCTCCTCCCTCTACCACCTCTGCAAGGCGGGCTGGATCGACTGCGTGCTCTTGGAAAAGAATGAGCTGACCTCCGGCTCGACCTGGCATGCCGCCGGTAACGTGCCGACCTTCTCCTCGTCATGGTCGCTGATGAACATGCAGCGCTATTCGACCGAGCTCTACCGGGGCCTCGCCGAAGCGGTAGACTATCCGATGAACTACCACGTCACCGGCTCGCTGAGATTGGCTCACACCAAGGAGCGCATGCAGGAGTTCCAGCGCGCCAAGGGCATGGGCCGTTACCAGGGCATGGACATCGATGTCGTCGGCCTCGACGAGATCAAGCGGCGCTACCCCTTCATCGAGACGCATGATCTCAAGGGCGCGCTCTACGATCCGAGCGACGGCGACATCGATCCGGCACAGTTGACCCAGGCGCTCGCCAAGGGCGCGCGCGACATGGGCGCGAAAATCATCCGCTTCTGTCCGGTCACCGGCGTTCGCCGCGAAAATGGCGAATGGGTGGTTGCGACGCCGCAAGGCGAGATCCGCTCAGAGATCGTCGTCAACGCTGCCGGCTACCGGGCCGCCGAGATTGGAAAAATGTTCGGCCGCGAAGTGCCGATGATGGTGATGAGCCATCAGTACATATTGTTCGAGGAAATCCCCGAGCTCGCGGCATGGACGAAGGAACAGGGCAAAAAACTGCCGCTGCTGCGCGACGTCGACACGTCCTATTACCTGCGCCAGGAAAAGACCGGCATGAATCTCGGCCCCTATGAGCGCAACTGCCGCGCGCATTGGGCGACCCACAACGATCCGATGCCGGAGGACTTTTCCTTCCAACTGTTCCCTGACGACCTCGACCGGCTGGAGCATTACCTGGCCGATGCGGTCGCCCGCGTGCCGATCCTGGGAACCGCCGGCCTCTCCAAGGTCATCAACGGGCCGATCCCTTATGCGCCGGACGGCAACCCGCTGATCGGGCCGATGCCTGGCGTGCCCAACGCCTTCGAGGCTTGCGTCTTCACCTTCGGCATCGCGCAAGGGGGCGGCGCCGGGAAGGTGCTCGCCGAATGGGTGACCGAGGGCCAGACCGAATGGGACATGTGGTCCTGCGATCCGCGCCGCTTCACTTCCTTCGCATCCGCGCCGGATTATTGCGTCGCCAAGGGCATGGAGATCTACGGCAACGAGTACGCCATCCAGTTCCCGCGCCATGCTTGGCCGGCGGGGCGCGACCGCAAGCATTCGCCGCTGCACGAACGCATCAAGGCGCTTGGCGGCCAATTCGACGCCTATAACGGCTGGGAACGCGCCACCTGGTATGCTCAGCCCGGCGACGACATTTCGGAAGAATCGACGCTCACCTTCCGCCGCGACGGACCGTGGCAGCAGCTTGTGCGCGAGGAATGCCTGGCCGTGCGCGACGCCGCCGGCATCCTTGACCTGCCCGGCTTCTCGCGCTTCAACCTCGAAGGCCCGGGCGCAGCGGAGTGGCTGTCGCGGCAGGTCACCGGGCTCGTGCCGAAACCCGGCCGCATCGGCCTAGTCTATTTCGCCGACGACAAGGGCCGCATCGTCACCGAAATGTCGGTGGTGCGTCATGGCGAGGATCAGATGACGCTGATCACCGCCGCGGTGGCGCAGTGTCACGATTTCGAATGGCTGAAGTCGCGCATGCCGGCCGACGCCGCCTTCACACTGACCGACCGCACGGAAGAGTATTCGACGCAAATCCTCGCCGGCCCGAACTCGCGCAAGATCCTCGCCGAGGTCTGCGACGCGGATCTCTCGCTGCCCTGGCTGACGCATCAGGAAACCACCATCGCCGGACGCTGGGCGAAGCTGGTGCGCGTCTCCTTCGCCGGCGAGCTTGGCTGGGAAATCCACACCAAGGTTGCCGACACTTTGACGGTCTTCGACGCCGTCTGGGCCGCCGGCCAGAAGCACGGCCTGAAACCGTTCGGCATGTATGCGCTGGATTCGCTGCGGCTGGAGAAAGGCTACCGCGCCTGGAAATGCGACCTGTCGACCGATTATTCGATCTTGCAGGGCGGGCTGGAGCGCTTCGTCAAATGGGACAAGCCCGACTTCCGCGGCAAGGCAGCGCTGCTCAACGAAAAGCAGCAGGGCGTGAAGAAGCGCTTCGTCACGCTGGTCGTCGAGAACCCCGGCGATTGCGATGCGCCCTATATGTCAACGCTCTGGCATGACGGCGTGATCGTCGGCGAGACGACGTCGGGCGGCTGGGGCCATCGCGTCGACAAGTCGATCGCGCTCGGCATGCTGCGCGCCGATCTCGCCGAGCCCGGCACGGCGGTCGAGGTCGAGATCTTCGGCGACCGCTTCAAGGCGGTGGTTCAGAAGGACGAACCGCTCTGGGATCCGAAGAATGAGAGGTTGCGCGCATGACGTCGGTTGTCCTCACCGATGGCGGCATGGGCCAGGAACTGGTGCGCCGCAGCAGGTCTGAGCCGACGCCGCTGTGGTCTGCCAGGGTGCTGATCGACGAGCCGGACCTGGTGCGCGACCTGCATGCCGAATTCATCCGCGCGGGCGCCCGCGTCATCACCATCAATACCTATTCGGCGACGCCCGAGCGGTTGGCGCGCGAAGGCGCGCAAGATCTGTTCAAGCCTTTGCAGAAGCGGGGCATCGAACTCGCCCGGCAAGCGTGCGACGAGGCAGGTGACGCCGCGATCGCCGGCTGCCTGTCACCGTTGTTCGGCAGCTATGCGCCGGCGCTGACCATCTCCTTCGAGGAGACGCTCGGCATATATCGCCGCATCGTTGCCGAGCAGGCGGACGGCGTCGAACTGTTCCTGTGCGAGACAATGGCCTCTGCCGAAGAGGCGCGCGCCGCCGTCACCGCGGCCTCGGAAAGCGGCAAGCCGGTGTGGGTGTCGTGGACGCTTGCCGATCACGGCACACCGCGCCTGCGCAGCGGCGAGACCATTGCCGCAGCATCAAGTGCCCTCGGCGACCTGCCGGTCGCAGCGCGGCTGCTCAACTGCTGCCGGCCCGAGGCCATTGCAGCCGCGCTGCCCGAACTGATCGCGCTCGGCGGTCCCGTTGGCGCCTATGCCAACGGCTTCACGTCGGTCGAGGCGCTCAAGCATGGCGGCACGGTCGACGTGCTGCACGCTCGCCATGACCTCGACCCGCAAGCCTATGCCGCCCAGGCCGTCGGCTGGGTCGACGCGGGCGCCGGCATCGTCGGCGGCTGCTGCGAGGTCGGCCCCGCCCACATCGCCGCGCTGCGCGACCGGCTCATCCAGGCCGGCCATCAGATCACGGGAGTTTCCTGATGCCAAAACCATCAAAGCGCATTACCGGCATCGTGCCTTCGGGCAAGGATGGCTGGGAAGTCCACTTCGCCGCCTGGACCCGCAGGGCAGCCGGCGAAGACATCATCGTGCTTTCGGTCGGCGACCATGACTTCGACACGCCCTCGGAAGCGATCGAGGCCTGCGTCAATGCCGTCCGCGGCAGCAACCACCACTACACCCCTCTCCCCGGCCTTCCGCGCCTGCGCAAGGCGATGGCGGCGGCCTCCACCGCCTGCACCGGCATCTTGACGGAACCGGACGAGATCATCGCCACGGCTGGTGGCCAGGGCGCGCTCTACGCCGCCGTGCAGGGCGTGCTCGATCCCGGCGATCACGCCATCGTCGTCGCGCCTTACTACGCCACCTACCCCAACACCTTCAGCGCCGCCGGCGCCAGCTTCACCGTGGTCGAGACGCCGGCCGAGGACGGCTTCCAGCCGCACGCCGACATGATTCGCGCGGCGCTCAGGCCGAACACGCGCGCCATCCTGATCAACACGCCGAACAACCCGACGGGTGCTGTCTATTCGCGCGAACGGCTCGAACAGCTGGCCGCAATCTGCAAGGAGCACGACCTCTGGCTGCTGTCGGACGAGGTCTACTGGACGCTCGGCGGCGGCGAGCACATCTCGCCGCGCTCGCTGCCCGGCATGCCCGAGCGCACCCTGGTCATCAATTCGATGTCGAAAAGCCACGGCATGACTGGATGGCGCATGGGCTGGCTGACCGGGCCGAAAGCGATGATCGCGCTGATGACCGACCTCAACCTGGTGACGACCTACGGCCTGCCGGCCTTCATCTCGATCGCCTGCGCCGAGGCACTGGAAAACCATTACGGCCTGAAGGAGATCGCCGAGCGCTACGCCTCGCGCCGCGCCATCTTCCTCGATGCCATACGCGGCGCAAATGAACTCACCGTGCATGGCTCCGAAGGCGGCATGTATGTCATGCTCGACATCTCGGCCGTCGAGCCCGACGATGAGAAATTCGCCTGGGCGCTGCTCGACAAGGAAAAGGTCGGCGTCATGCCGGGCTCGAGCTTCGGCGAAGCCGCTGCCGGTCATATCCGTATCAGCCTCTGCCAGCCTGAACCCATCCTTCGGGAAGCAGCGCTTCGCGTGCGTCGCTTCGCTTCCAACTATCGCCGCGAGGCCGCATGACCAAAACCGTTCCATCCAAAGCCCGCGCCGTCATCATCGGCGGCGGCGTCTCCGGCTGCTCGGTCGCCTATCACTTGGCCAAGCTCGGCTGGACCGACATCGTGTTGCTCGAGCGCAAGCAGCTCACCTGCGGCACGACCTGGCACGCCGCCGGCCTGATCGGCCAGTTGCGCGCCTCGCTGAACATGACCCGGCTAGCGAAATATTCGGCCGACCTCTACGTCAAGCTCGAAGCCGAGACCGATGTCGGCACCGGCATGCGCCAGGTCGGCTCGATCACCGTCGCGCTGACCGAGGAGCGCAAGCACGAGATCTACCGGCAGGCCTCGCTTGCTCGCGCCTTCGATGTCGATGTGCGCGAGATTTCGCCGAGCGAAGTCAAGCAGATGTACCCGCATCTCAATGTGTCCGACGTCGTCGGCGCGGTTCACTTGCCGCTCGACGGGCAATGCGATCCGGCCAACATCGCCATGGCGCTGGCCAAGGGGGCGCGCCAGCGCGGTGCGACGGTCATCGAAAACGTCAAGGTCACCAAGGTCCACACCAGGAACGGCCGTGTCAGCGGTGTCTCCTGGGCGCAAGGCGAGGACCAAGGCACGATCGAGACCGACATCGTGATCAACTGCGCCGGCATGTGGGCGCGCGAGCTTGGGCGCCAGAACGGCGTCACCATCCCGCTACACGCCTGCGAGCATTTCTATCTCGTCACCGAGCCGATCCCAGGGCTTGCCCGCCTGCCGGTGCTGCGCGTGCCGGATGAGTGCGCCTACTACAAGGAGGATGCCGGCAAGATGATGCTCGGCGCCTTCGAGCCGGTGGCGAAACCCTGGGGCATGGACGGCATCCGCGAGGATTTCTGCTTCGACCAGCTGCCCGAGGACATGGATCACTTCGAGCCGATCCTTGAAATGGGCGTCAACCGCATGCCGATGCTTGGCACGGCCGGCATCCACACCTTCTTCAACGGCCCCGAGAGTTTCACGCCCGACGACCGCTATTATCTCGGCGAGGCGCCGGAACTCGCCGGCTACTGGATGGCGACCGGCTACAATTCGATCGGCATTGTCTCCTCAGGCGGCGCCGGCATGGCGCTGGCGCAGTGGATCAACGACGGCGAAGCGCCCTTCGACCTCTGGGAGGTCGACATCCGCCGCGCCCAGCCCTTCCAGAAGAACCGCCGTTATCTGAAAGAACGGGTCTCGGAAACGCTCGGCCTGCTCTATGCCGACCATTTTCCCTATCGCCAGATGGCGACATCGCGCGGCGTGCGCCGCTCGCCCTTGCACGAGCACCTGAAAGCACGAGGCGCCGTCTTCGGCGAGGTGGCGGGCTGGGAGCGCGCCAACTGGTTCGCCCGGGACGGCCAGGAGCGCGAGTACCGCTATTCCTGGAAGCGACAGAACTGGTTCGACAACCAGTGCGAGGAGCATCTGGCCGTGCGCAACGGCGTCGGCCTGTTCGACATGACCTCTTTCGGCAAGATCCGCGTCGAAGGCCGCGATGCCTGTGCCGTCCTGCAGCGGCTCTGCGCCAACGACATGGACGTCGCGCCGGGCAGGATCGTCTACACGCAGATGCTCAACGCCCGGGGCGGCATCGAAAGCGACCTCACCGTGACGCGGCTGTCGGACACGGCCTATTTCCTGGTCGTGCCCGGCGCCACCTTGCAGCGCGATCTCGTCTGGCTGAGGCGGCACGTCGCCGACGAGTTCGTCGTCATCACCGACGTGACCGCCGCCGAAGCCGTCATCTGCCTGATGGGTCCGGATGCGCGAAAACTGATCCAGAAGGTCAGCCCGAACGACTTCTCCAACGAGGCCAATCCGTTCGGCACCTTCCAGGAGATCGAGATCGGCATGGGCCTCGCCCGCGCGCACCGCGTCACCTATGTCGGCGAGCTCGGCTGGGAGCTCTATGTCTCGACCGAGCAGGCGGCCCACGTCTTCGAAGCGATCGCGGAGGCCGGCGTCGATATCGGCCTGAAGCTCTGCGGCCTGCATACGCTCGATTCCTGCCGCATCGAAAAAGCCTTCCGCCACTTCGGCCACGACATCACCGACGAGGACAATGTGCTGGAGGCCGGCCTCGGCTTCGCCGTGAAGATGAGCAAAGCCGACTTTATCGGCCGCGACGCGGTGCTGCGGAAAAAGGAAGCCGGCCTGTCACGCCGGCTGGTGCAGTTCCGCCTGAAGGACCCTGAGCCCCTGCTCTTCCACAATGAGGCGATCCTGCGCGACGGCAAGATCGTCGGCCCGATCACCTCGGGCAATTACGGCCACCATCTCGGCGGCGCGATCGGCCTGGGCTATGTGCCGTGCGCGGGCGAGAGCGAGGCGGAGGTTCTGGCCTCATCCTACGAGGTGGAGATCGCCGGAGAACGGTTCGAGGCGGAAGCATCGCTGAAGCCAATGTACGATCCGAAGGCGGAACGGGTAAGGATGTAGCGCAGGCTTTCCTTCTCCCCCTTGTGGGAGAAGGGAAGATCGGCACTCAAAACCTCTCCAGCCTCGCCCTTACCTTGCCGAGAAACGCCACCCGGCTTTTCGGCGTCGAGGAATCCATCAGATAGTGCGCCAGGAAGAACGTCCGGCAGCGCGTGGCGCAGAGCGCGCGCATGCCGCGCAGGATCGTCTTGCGCTCCGGCTGGCCGACGACGACGCTCCACCAGGTCGGCGCGCCGCAGGTGGTGATGACGCCGACCTTGGTCACATGCCTCATCAGCGACGTGATCCTGCCCTTGCCGGCAGGCAGCTTGAAGGCGATGTCGGTCGCCCAGACACGGTCGAACCAGCCCTTCAGCATCGCCGGCAGGCCGTACCACCAGGTCGGGTAGATGAACAGGATCGCCTCGGCCCATTGCAGATGTTCGAAATGCGGCTCGAGTGCTGGGTCGTCCGGCGCGCGGTCATTGTAGGAGCGCCGCTCCTCGCAGCTCATCACCGGATTGAAGTTCTCGGCATAGAGATCGAGCAACCGCACATCCCAGCCTCTCCCCTTCAACACCTCGACGGCGGTGTCACGGATCGCGGCGCAATAGCTCTCGGGCACCGGATGGCAATAGACCACCAGCACGCGCATCAGAATTGATCCATGCTGGCTGCCACCTTCGCCATGAAGGCTTTGCGCGTCTTGTCGGTCGAGAGATTCATCGAATAATGCGCGAGATAGGAGACGGAAGCGCCCGGCTTGATGGTGGCTCGCAGCATGCGCTTCACCACCTTGCGCGGTGGATCGCCCATCAGCATGGCGCGGAAACGGCTGCCGCCATAGGTGGTGACGGCGGCGAGCTTGCTTATGTTGTGCAGCGTCGGCTGAACCTTGCCGTCGATGAGCTTGAACGAGACGCCGGGCAGGAAGACGCGGTCGAAAAAACCTTTCAGGATCGCCGGATAGCCGTAGTTCCAGATCGGAAAGGACAGCACCAGCGCTTCGGCTTTGCGCAGCCTTTCGACGTAGCCCGCTACCGCGTCGGCCGGCCCGCGCTGGTCGTGGTAGCCGAGCCGCTCCGTCCGCGTCAGCCGTGGGTCGAAATCCTCGGCGTAGAGATCGCAGTCGTCGATCGCGTGCCCTGCCGCGGAGAGCCGCTCTACGATCAGCCTGTGCAGGCCGGCATTGAAGCTGGTCTCCACCGGGTGAGCGTAAAGCACGAGGACGTTCATCAACCCGCCTTTTGCAGCCCCTTGAACAGGAACGACTTGCCGGAACGGTAGTCGTAATCCGCGTTCTCCCAGGCGATCATCTTGCCAGGATTGAGCAGGCCTTGTGGATCGGTCTCGCGTTTGAAGGCGAGCTGGACATCGTCGGTCCGCTTCATGCCGCCCTCTTCCAGCGTGTAGCGGTGCGGGTTGAAGATCCAGCAGCCATTGTCCTCGTGGATGCGGATGATCTCATCCAGTCGTTCTTCCGTGGTGAAGCGGACCAGCGGCAGGCCTGCCGCGCCGATCGCTCCGTCGAAGCGGATGAATTCGAGATGCGCCGGCACCTCGTCGCCGAAACGGTCGACCATCGCCTTGACGTGCGCGAGATGGTCCGGCGACGGGTAGCGCGCCTGCAGATAGGTGATGGTCGGATCGACGCGGATGGCACGCAGCGTCGTGTGGTTCCAGGTCAGCTCGTAGGCGGGCGGCAGGCCCTTCAGATCGGCTTCCTGGTCGGCCCGGAACACGATCTCGCCCTTGCCGCTGCGGACGAAGGCGACGAACGCATCCATTGCATGCGGCGCGATCATGCAGACCACGATACTCTGCTCGCGCCGGAAGAATCTCTGGTGCCGCTTGAAATAGTCATATGGGATGGGCGCCGCGATCGGCGTGATCAGCTTCGCCAATATGCCGTCCTGGATGGCGAGGTCGTTGCCGAAGCCGGCGGCATCCATGAAATCGTCGAAGCCGACGATGACGTCGATCCAGTCATAGGAGGCGGTCAGCGGCATCTCGACTTCGGTGATGATGCCGTTGGTGCCATAGGCGTGCATGACCTTGAGCACGTCTTCGCCTGTGAGCTCCATGACGCGCGGCTCGGCCTCCATGGTCACGGTCCTGAGCCGGATGACATTGCCGAGGTCGCGCAACCCGCCCCAGCGGATCGAGCCGACACCGCCCGAGCCGCCGGCGACGAAGCCGCCGATAGAGGCCGTGTTGTAGGTGGACGGCGACATGCGCAGTTCCTGCGCGGAATGCGCGCGCGTCGCCTTGTCGATATCGGCCAGCACCGCGCCCGGCCCGGTCACCACGCGTCCGGGCGCGATCGCCTTGACCTCATTCATCTCGGCGAGGTTGAGCACCACACCGCCCGACAGCGGCATCGCCTGCCCGTAATTGCCGGTGCCGCTGCCGCGCGGCGTGACCGGAACGCCGTGCCGGTGGCAGGCGGCGAGCACGCGGATCACCTCGGCCTCGTTCTTCGGCGTGACGATCAGGTCGCCGGCGACATGATCGAGCTGCTGCTTGAGCACCGGGCTGTACCAGTAGAAGTCGCGGCTCTTCTGCTGGACGATTGCCGGATGGTCGTCGATCTTCAGCCCTTCGAGATCGCGCTTTAGCGCTGCGATATCCATCATTCCACCATCAATTCGTCGAGTTCGGCATAGTCGGGCAGCTTACGCTCAATCGCCATGCCCTCGCGCACCACGATGCGATTCGATTCGGGCCGCGACAGCAATTCGGTCCAGCTGCGCCCCTTGAAGACGATGAAGTCGGCACTGCCGCCGGCGGCGAGAGTGCCGACGCCTTCCAGCCGCATCACCTCGGCCGGCGTCGCCGCCACCGCTCGCGGCCAGTCTCCGACGGGGTGGTCGAAATGCAGGATGCGCGTCGCCATGCGGTAGACCTCCAGCATATCGAGATCGCCATAGGCATAGAACGGGTCGCGCGTGTTGTCGGAGGCGATAGAGACCTTGATGCCGCGCGCTTTCATTTCGTGCAGCAGCGTCACGCCGCGCCAGCGCGGTGTCGTTCCGTTATTGCGCCTGTCCTGCAGATAGAGGTTGCACATCGGCAGCGACACCACGGCGAGCCCCGCCTTCGCCACCTTGTCGAGCGTGTCGAGCACCTCGAGATCCGGCTGGCGCGAGAGCGAACAGCAATGGCCGACCAGAATGTTGCCGTCAAAACCGTTCCACAGCGATGCTTCGGCGATCTTCTTCAAGGAGATCGCCGCAATGTCCTCGGTCTCGTCGGCATGGAAGTCGAGGTCGAGCCCGTGCTTGATCGCCTGCGCAAAAACCCGGTCGAGCAGTTCCTCGAGGTCGGGCACCATATAGGCCACGACGCCGAGCACGCCCTTGGCCGCGGCGACACGCTTTGCCAGCCGTTCGAACCAAGCCTTGTCGCGCACGCCTTCGATGCCGAGCAGGCAGGCGGCCTGCAGCTCGATGCGCCCGCGCCATTTTTCCCGCATCGTCTCGAACACCGGCCAGGAGATCTCCTCCTGCGGCGCCACGCTGTCGAGATGCGTGCGCAAGGCCTTTGTGCCGTGCGCGTAGGCTGAGCGCAGTGAGAAATCCATGCGCCGCGCGACATCCTCCGCGCTCCAGCGCGCGGCGCGGTCGGCGCCTGCGGCGTTGAGCGCGCCCATGAAGGTACCGTCCGGATTGGGTTTTCGCGGCCAGATATGGCCCTTGTCGATATGGGTGTGGCAGTCGACGAAGCACGGCAGCACTATGCGGCCGGAGAGATCGATCGCGCTGGGTTGTGCCACTGCCTGGCCATGCGCAGCAAGGTCGGCGATCTTGCCATTTGCAACGGTAACGTCGGCCAGCGCAAACCCATCCGGGTCGAAAGCAGCGGCAAGACCCGGCGTGAGCGATCGATGAAGCCGAACGTTAGCCAGACGATAAGAACCAGAGGTTGGTATCAAGGCCTAGCCCCCTCTGCCCTATGCAACATCGTTCCCCAAAGGGGTCGGTGGGATCGGGGAAACGGCGAACGGCCGTGCGGAGACATCGCGAACAGTTTTGCACCGCTGCTAAGCTCGAAGGGAACGGCATGGATCCTAGGGTCTGCGCGTCCGCTTCGCTCCCGCTCCGCCCTAGGATGACGAAGAGAAAGGATTCCGGCACCAATCGCAAACGTCGGGGATAACGGGGTTCCTACCAATCTCCAGCGTTGGCGATTTGCATATGCTTTCTTGTCCTTCGTCATCCACGGGCGGAGCGGGAGCGAAGCGGACGCGCAGACCCGAGGATCCATTCCGTTACGGTCGCCGAAGAATGCGGCGGTGCAAAAATGTTCGCGATGTCTCCGCACGCCTGTTCGCTGTGTCTCTGGCCCAAGCAGCCCCTCACTGTTCTCAATCACGTCACCCACCCTACCGCTCCTGCTTCAGCGCGCTCTCGTGCCAGCGGCGCAGGATAAGATGCGATACCAGTGACAGCACCAGGAAGATCAGTATGCCGGTGAGCGAGATCAGGATCAGCGCCGCGAACAACCTCGGCGCGTTGAGCCGGTAGCCGGCCTCGATGATGCGCGACGCCAGCCCGGACGATTGCCCCTGCGCGCCGGCGACGAATTCGGCGACGACCGCGCCGATCAGCGACAGGCCGCCGGCGATCTTCAACCCGCCGAGGAAATAGGGCATGGCCGCCGGCAGGCGCAAATAGCGCAATTGCTGCCAGCGTGTCGCGCCGTTGAGCTTGAACAGATCGCGCAGATTGCGGTCGACGGAATTCAGCCCAAGCGTTGTGTTGGAAAGGATCGGGAAGAAGGCGACGATCCAGGCGCAAAGCAGAAGCTTCGTCGTCTGGTTGTTGATGTAGATGTTGATCAGCGGGAAGATCGCGACGATCGGCGTCACCTGGAGCACGATGGCGAAGGGGAAGAACGACATCTCCACCCATTTCGACTGCGCGAACAGCACCGCCAGCCCGACGCCGCCGATGACGGCAAGCAGCAGGCTGAGGAAGGTAATCCGAAGCGTCACCAGCAGAGACGAGGACAACAGGCCGGCATCGTCATGCAACGTCTGCAGCACCACGCCGGGACGCGGCAGGATGTATTGCGGAATCTCGTTCCAGACGCAGATGCGGTCCCACAGCCAGATCGCGAGCACCATGATTGCAAGCGGCAGCACCCATTTGCCGATCCGCTCCAGCCGCTCCTGGCGAACGCGGCGCGCCTCTTCGGGATCGAGCTTGAGGGCGGTGTCTTCAGTGGCCGTCATGATGAGGTCCGGCGGTTGAGTTGATGGCATTCACCAGCACGTCCGAGGCCTGCCGGCAAAGCGCGGCATAGTCGGGCGAGGTCCGGAATACCTCGTCGCGCGGATAAGGCGCTTCAATGGCAAGCTCGCCGTAAACCCGGCCCGGCCGCGCGGCCATGACGACGACGCGGCTGGACAGGAACACGCTTTCGAAGACGCTGTGCGTGACGAAGACGACGGTGAAGCGCTCGTCCTGCCAAAGCTCCAGAAGGTCGTTGTTGAGCTTGAAGCGGGTGATCTCGTCGAGCGCCGCGAAGGGCTCGTCCATCAAAAGGATGCGCGGCCTGGTCACCATGGCCCGCGCGATCGAGACGCGCATCTTCATGCCGCCGGAAAGCTCGCGCGGCACCGCGTTCTCAAAGCCGGTAAGGTGGACGCGCGACAGCATCTCCATGACGGCGGGCTCGGCCCTGGCGCGCGACACACCTTTGAGCCTCAGCGGCAGCCAGACATTGTCGAAGACGCTCGCCCATGGCAGCAGCGTCGGCTCCTGGAAGACGAAGCCGATCTTCGACCGGTCGATCGAGCCGCGCCAGTCGAGCTGGCCGGAGGTCGGCGTCGACAGGCCGGCGATCAGCCTGAGCGCCGTCGACTTGCCGCAGCCCGACGGGCCGAGCAGGCTGAGGAAATCGCCTTCCCGGATCGCCAGGTCGACCTTGCTCAGCGCCGTCACGCCGTTGGAAAAGATCTTGCCGACATTTCGCAGCGAAAGCAGCATCGGGCTTTCGCCCGATGCCTGCTTCCGTGCCACTTTCTCCTGGATCATGTCAGGCAGGCCGCCTTACTTCTTCAGCTCCAGCCCGACGCCCTTGTTGATGAAGGCGAGCGTATAGGCCTTCTTGATGTCGATGTCCGGCTGCGCGACCTTGGCTTTGACCATCTTGTCGTAGAAGCTCTGGATGCGCGCTTCGGTCATGGCGCCGATGCCGAGCTTTTCCGAATCGCCGGAATCGACAATGCCGAACTTCTTCAGCTGCTCGATCGAGAAGGCGATCTGCTCATCCGTCATGTCCGGATTGTCCTTCTTGATCATGTCGTTGGCGGCTTTGTTGTCGCCGTAGAGATAGTTGTACCAGCCCTTGGCCGAACCATCGACGAAGCACTGCACCACCTCCGGCCGCTTGTCGATCGTGTCCTGCATCACTTCGATGGTCGTGGCGTAAGTATCCCAGCCATTGTCAGCGAGCAGAAACTGGTTCGGCATGAAACCGCCCTGCTTCTGCACGGCGAAGGGCTCCGACGTCACATAGCCCTGCTGGATCGACTTCTTGTTGGCGATGAAGGGCGCCGGATTGAAGGTGTAGGGCACACGCTTGGCGGCGTCGAAGCCGAGATCCGTCACCATCCACTGGAAGAAGGTCTGCGCGCCCTCGTCGCCGAGGATGTACTGATCGGCGTTCTTGAGATCCTCCCACTTATCCAGCCCCTGCCCCGGCTGGGACATGATGACCTGCGGGTCCTTCTGGAAGTCGGCGGCCACGACGCGCATCGGAATGCCCTGCTGCACGGCGTCGAAGGCCGAGAGCAGGTTGCCGCCCATGTAGAAATCGATCTTGCCGGCAAGCAGCATCGGCCGGCCGCTGACCTGCGGGCCGCCCTGCATGATGGTGACGTCGAGGCCGCAGGCGGCGTAGGTGCCGTCGGCGATCGCCTGGTAGTAGCCGCCATGTTCCGGCTCGGCCAGCCAGTTGGTGCCGAAGGTGACCTTCTCGTTGGCCGCCGCACCCAACGTGCCTGCCGCAAGCAGCGCGATCGCACCCGCCAGGATCTTTTCTTTTCCGTGCATAAACATCACCCTCTCTTGGCTCCGGCGCGCTGCGCGCTGGGCTCGACACCATTTGTTCAAGAAGCAAGACACATGCCACCGCCTGGGCCGCCTGCTTGCGCGGCAGTCATTGCCGAGACCGGACGGGTCATGCTGTACGGGAGGCATCGTGCCTATTTTTTGGACGCCTGTCCACAATCGCCCGCGTGGCATGCACCGCATCTTGAAGGTTTCGTCAATCCGGCCTTAGTCTGCCTATAGACAGGAGAATGCCATGCTCAAATACCTCGCCCCCCAATCGATCAAGCCGCCCTTTGCCCGCTACAGCCACGGCGTCGAAATTCCAGCGGGAAAGCGCATTGTCCTGTGTTCGGGCCAGTTGGGTATCGGTCCGGACGACGCCGTCCCCGAGGATGCCGGGGCGCAGACGGAGCTGTGCTTCAAGAACATTGCCGCGATTCTCAGCGAAGCCGGGCTGACGTTGAACGATGTCGTGCGCATCAACGCCTTCGTCACCGATCGTGCGCATCTGCAGGCCTATATGGACGTTCGCAACCGGCTGTTTTCCGATCCGGCGCCGGCCTCGACGCTGATGATCGTCTCCGGCTTCGCCCGCGCGGAATTCAAGGTCGAGGTGGAGGTGCTCGCGGCCGGCTGATGGTTGCCCGCGACCGCCAGGCGCTTTAGATCATCCCAATGAGGTCAATCGGGAGACGAAAGTGACGACAAGACGTGTATGGTGGGGCGACTACCGGGCGACCGAATACGCCTCGATCGACGCGGAAGCGACCATCGCCGTTCTGCCGGTGGCGGCGATCGAGCAGCATGGCCCCCACCTTCCGGTCTCGACCGACACTTCGATCATGATGGGCATGCTGGAGACTGTGATCGCGCGCCTGCCCGACGACCTCGACATCCGTATCCTGCCGGTCCAGGCCGTCGGCAAATCGAACGAGCACCTGCACGCGCCGGGCACGCTCACCCTGCCGGCCACCACCCTGGTCGATGCCTGGACCGAGCTTGGCCTGTCGATTGCCCGCGCCGGCGTCAGGAAGCTGATCGTCGTCAACTCGCATGGCGGCAACGAGGAGATCATGGGCATCATCACGCGCGAATTGCGCGTGCGTGCAAAAATGCTGGCGGTGAAGACCAGCTGGCAGCGCTTCGGCCGCCCGGCCGGCATGTATACCGAGCTGGAGGACCGTCATGGCATCCATGGCGGCGACGTCGAGACCTCGCTGATGCTGCATTTCCGGCCGGATCTCGTCGACATGGGCAAGGCCGATAATTTCGTCTCCAATGTCGGCCGCGCCGAAAAGGAATTCGCCCTGCTGCGCCACATCGGCACGCATGCCTTCGCCTGGATCGCCAGCGACCTCAATCCGAACGGCGTGGTCGGCGACGCCAGCATCGCGACCGCCGAGAAGGGCCGGCTGACGGCCGAGCATCAGGCCGACGGTTTTATCAACCTCGTCCGGGATGTGCGTAAGGCGAAGCTTGCCGACTGGCTGTCGTAGCTGAACAGCGCGAGCTCAACTTTCAATAGTGAGCTCGAACGGCGTCCCTTCGAAGGCATCCGCGCCGCGCCCGATCGCTTCGATCGCCGCGATCATGCGGCCGTCGCGCCCGAGCAAAGTGTCGGCGACGGCGATCAGCCGCGGATTGGGCGTCGCTGACGGCGAGAGAAAGCGCAACGTCTTGGCCAGTTCCGCCTCGTCGCGTTTGGGCGCCAGTGCTGCCGCGATGATGTAGGCCGAGGCGGTCGAGCGGCTGATGCCGGCATAGCAGTGCACGACCATCGGCTTTGCCCGATCCCAGCGATAGGCGAAGTCGAGAAGCGCGCGCACATGCTCCTCGCCCGGCATGGTCATGCCTTCCTGGGCGATCGCGATATCGTGCATGACCAGATGCAGATGGTTTTCAGCCAGGATGGAAGCCGGACGGATCACCTCGGTGCCTGCGGCAAGCAGCGACAGCAGCCGTTCGGCGCCAGTCCTCGCCACCGTCTCTCCCACCTTCGACAGCGAACAGACATGAATCATGGTGCGGTCTCCTCCGCCACATCGTCGCGCCGCGAGGCCCAGGCTGCAAGCGCGCCTTCAAGGCGCTGCCATTCCTCCTCGCTGCCCGGCAGACCGATGCGCAAGACATGGGGCCGCGCGGCAAAATGGCGGACCAGCACGCCACGCTCGCCAAGTGCCGCAAACAGGGTTGGAGCGTCAGGGAAAGACAAAAAGCGGAACAGACTGGTGCCGCCAGCGACCGGAACATCGAATCGAGCGAGCAGCGCGTCGAGACGCTCGGCATCGCCTGCCAGGCGTCGTCGCATGTCGCCAAGCCACTTGGGGTCCGCCAACGCGCGGATACCGTATTCGAGCGCTGGACCGGCGACAGCCCAGGGCCCTAGCTGCGCATCCAGCCGCTCGACCGTCAGTCGGTCGGCCAGCGCGAAACCGAGCCTCACGCCAGCGAGCCCGAAGAACTTGCCGAAGGAGCGCAGCACCACGATGCCGCCCTGCCCGACATGGCCAGCCAGACTTTGCCCGGTTGGCCCGACATCCATGAAAGCTTCGTCGACGACCAGCAGGCCGCCCTTGGCGCGAAGCTGCGCGGCAAGGTCGAGCAGGCGATCCCTTTCGACCACTCGCCCATCCGGATTGTTTGGATTGACCAGCACCGCAAGGTCGGCATCCGCCAGGGCATCGAAATCGTCCACCTCCGCTGCCGCATGGCCCGCGATTGCGGCAGCTCTGGCATGCTCTGCATAGGTCGGGCCGAGCACCAGCGCCTTGCCCGGCCTCACCAGCGAGGCGACGCGCGGCAGGAGGATCTGCGTGCCGGGCGCAGCCGCGACATGCGCCGCCGACGGCGCGCCATAGGTCCTGGCCGCAATTTCGGCCAATTCGCGCAGTCGCTCGGATTCGGGCAATCGCGACAGGGCGGTGGCGGGCAATTCGAAAAGCGGGTAGGAGTGCGGATTGATACCTGTCGAAAGATCGACGAAAGGCCGTGGCGCGTGGGGGAAGAGCGCGCTCGCCCGGCCAAGGGATCCGCCGTGATCCACCGCAGCAATCGCTCCATCAAGAAGCTTCATGTCGATCCTGATCGCTTTCCTGTCACTTGCCGTTGAACGTACCCTTGGCTATCCGGACTGGCTGTTCAACGCCATCGGCCATCCCGTCACCTGGATCGGCAGGCTGATATCCTTTCTCGATCGCAGTCTCAACCGCGCCACCGATTCCGACGAATTGCGTCGCCGCCGCGGCGTCCAGGCGCTGCTGGTCATAGTGTTGGTGCCGGCCCTCATCGGACTGACGCTGCATGTCCTGCTCTGGCTGATCTTCCCGACCGGCCTCATCGTTGCGGCCATCCTCGGCTCCTCGCTGCTGTCGCAGAAGAGCCTTGCCGAGCATGTCGAGGACGTCGCCGATGCGCTGGAGACCGGCGGCCTGACGCTTGGCCGCATCGCCGTTTCGCGCATCGTCGGCCGCGATCCCGAAAAACTCGACAAGGCGGGCGTCGCCCGCGCCGCGATCGAAAGCCTGGCCGAGAATTTCTCCGACGGCATCGTAGCACCTGCCCTCTGGACCGGCGTCGGCGGGCTGGCGGGAGGCGCCGCCTACAAAGCCGCCAACACCGCCGATTCGATGATCGGCCACCGCACGCCGAAACACGAGGCTTTCGGCCGTGCCGCGGCGCTGTTCGATGACAGGATCAACCTGCCGGCATCGCGCCTTACCGGCCTGCTGATCGTGCTCGCGGCATTCCTGGTCAAAGGCGCCGATCCTCGCAATGCCTGGCAGGTGATGCGGCGCGACGCCAGGAAACACCGCTCGCCCAATGCCGGCTGGCCGGAAGCCGCGATGGCCGGCGCGCTGGGCCTGTCCCTGGCGGGGCCCCGTAGCTATGGCGGCGAGATCGTCGAGGACGCCTTCATGGGCGAAGGCGGCCGCCGTGAGGCCGAGAGCACCGACATAAGACAGGCGTTGAAACTCTATCGGGTCGCCGACTGGCTGCTGATCGGTCTGTTCGGCGTCCTTTCGGCTCTCATCATCTACTTGACCATTTCGATCGCCGGTTAATGCATGTCGCCCGGAAGTGTGCAGCGGTTCTGGGACAACGACATGCATCAAAACAAAGACTTTTAAAGCGCGTCGCCTGAATCCGTTTCAGCGCGAGGCGCTTTATGGCGCTTCAGAATTCAATTCCCTGCTGCGCCTTCACGCCCGCCGAGAAGTGGTGCTTGGTCAGGCCCATCTCGGTGACGAGATCGGCCGCGTCGATCAATAGAGGCTTGGCGTTGCGGCCGGTGACGATGACATGCAGGCCCTCGCGGCGCGCCTTCAGCGCCGCGACCACCTTTTCAAGGTCGAGATAGTCGTAGCGCAGCGCGATGTTGAGTTCGTCGAGCACGACGAGGCTGATCGAAGGGTCGGCCATCAGCTCGTGCGCCTTCGCCCAGGCGGCCTCGGCGGCGGCGATGTCGCGCTTGAGGTCCTGCGTCTCCCAGGTGAACCCCTCGCCCATCGCATGCCAGACGACGCGGTCGCCGAAGGCGGCGAACGCGTCCTTCTCGCCGGTGTGCCACTTGCCCTTGATGAACTGGACGACGCCGACGCGCTTGCCGTAGCCCAGCATTCTCAGCGCCAGGCCGAAGGCCGCGGTGGTCTTGCCCTTGCCCGGTCCGGTGTTGACGATCAGCAGGCCCTTCTCGATCGTCTTGCCCGCCACCTCGGCATCCTGCACCGCCTTGCGCTTGGCCATCTTGGCGCGATGGCGTTCGGCGTCCCTGTCTTCGCTGGTGTTGTCGTCAGCCATGTCACTTCACCTTGAGCGGCAGCCCGGCCACCATCATCAGCACGCTGTCGGCGACCGCCGCGACCTGCTGGTTGAGCCGGCCGGCGGCGTCGCGGAACCGGCGCGCCAGCGCATTGTCCGGCACGATGCCGAGTCCGACTTCGTTCGACACCACGAACCATGGGCCACGCGGGCGCGACAGCACATCCGAGAGCCGCCGGCATTCGGCCTCGATGTCATGTTCCGCCAGCATATGATTGGTCAGCCACAATGTCAGGCAATCGATCAGCACCGGCTGGTGATCCGGCAAGGCCTCGATCGCGCTGGTGAGATCGAGCGGCGCATCGATGGTCACCCAGCCTTCGCCGCGCCGCGAGCGATGCAGCGCGATGCGCTCGCGCATCTCGTCGTCATAGGCCTGTGCGGTGGCGATGTAGACCCAGGGCGAAGGGGTTGCCGTCGCCAGGATCTCGGCATGCGCGCTCTTGCCGGAGCGCGCGCCGCCGAGGATGAAGGTCAGGCGACCCTCGGCGCGATCAGGCAAAGCTGCCGCGCAGGCTGGTCGCCGTGCCGGTGAAGCGGCCGCGCACCACGCCGACGACGGCACCCAGCACCAGCCAGAACACCAGGTCGGTGAGCGTCACCGCCACCACGAACTGATGATGCAGCCCTTCCGGAATTGCCGTCTCGAAGCTGTCGGGCTGCGGCGCGCCGACGACGTGCGGCGCAACGATCAGTACGACGGCCAGTATGGCCAGCGGCAGCGACTTTCGGAAGGCGATCAGGCCAAGACCGACCGCCGTTGCCGCCACTGTCGAAATCCACCAGATCTGGCGCGGCAACAGCTCGGGCACCGGCATCGCCGGCAGTTCCGGTGGCAGGCTGAGGCCCGGCGCCAGGGTGAACACGGCAAAGCCGGCGAGGCCCCAGAACACGCCCTGGCGCCAGTTACCGATGCCGCCCGCGAATTCGGAGACCGCGGCCAGGATCAGCGCGAAACCGATGCCGGTGACGATGTTGGCGACTACGTTGAAGGCAAAGCGTTCGAAGCCGTCGGCCGGCGCCCAGCCCTCGTCTTCGGCCGGAGCCGCCGCTTCCGTCGGCGCCGGAGCAGCGGTGCTCATTGCGTTGTCCGCCGGAGCAGCCGAGCTCATCGCATTGTTGGCTGAGGTCGCGGCATGGTCGTGGTGATGACCGCCACCCGCCTTTTCATAGACTTCCGCCTTGAGGATCAGCGGCACGGTCGCGTAGGCCTGCATGCAGGCGAGCACGATGCCCGCCACGAGCCCCGCGATCGCCGCGATGAACACGACGTTGCGAAACAGATTCATGATGTCGGACCTAGCTTAGTGGCAGGGAAAAGCCATCGAGTGGCGATAGTCGTGGGCGGCATTGTGGACCGCATCGATATGCGAGAAGCCGACAAAGCCGACGACGAAAATGCCGAGCAGCGCGGCCAAGGCCAGCTGCATGATGCGCGACTGCGAGGAGACGGAGGCGCCGAGAGAGACGGAAGCGGTATTCATGTCTTGTCCTTTCGCCCTCCACCCGAGGGCATAGAAGTCAACTTTGCCGTCGCCGGCAGGTCTCCTGGCTCGCGGATCCGCGCCCTTCCCCACCTTCCCGAGGAAAAATCCCCAGTGGTCTATGGAGAGGACTACCGCATACAGTTGCGGGGGCAGCCACGGCTTTGGGCAAAAAAGTCCACCCTCACCGCATTCCCTCTTGGCTCCAAAAACGGAACCGACGACGCGACCGACTATAGGCAGAATCATCGCGCCCGGCAAACCAAATTCCGCCACCTCAGAGCGCGATTGCGGCACGCAGTGGCGTGCTAGGAGCCGGCAATCCTTTCGGCGACAAGCTGCTGCAATCGCCACAAATGGGCGTCGTGGATACCGCGCGCTTCGAGATTCTTGACGGTGTTGTAGAGATAATCGGCGCCCGAACCCCAATGGCCGCAGGACGTCGCCAGCCTTTCGACCACCTCCTCTTCGCTGAGTGGGCCGGCATAGGTCGTGCCCTTGCGATTGATGACGAAGGCGAGCGCCCGCAACGGCCCTTTGTCGGTTGCAAGCTGCAGCAGGCGCGGGTGGTAGCTGGTCGGCTTCAGCGTCATCTCGCGCCGGAAAAGCTTGTCCAGCGCTTGCCGGCGCTCACCACCGTTCAGGCGGAAGGCGACGCCCTTGCATTGCCCGCCGCGATCCAGCGCCATCATCAGGCCCGGGCTCTGCTTGGTGCCGCGCCAGCGCGTCATCTTCATACAGAAGGAGCGATGCCAGCCGCGCGCCACGGCGACCCGCTCCTCGACATGCTCGATTTCAGGCTTCCAGATCAGCGAACCATAGCCCAACAGCCATAGCGGTTCGGTCGCGGGAAGCTCAGCCTCGAACGCATCCAGCATGGCTTCATAGTCGCTGTCGCAGAGATGCTGCGCATCAGGATCTGGCCCTGGATCCTCGACCGCACGAAAACAGCGGGCGACGAGTTCCTCGGTGAGCGACATCGTTCTTGCAGACATGCTTGAAACCCTGGCCAGCCCGCAATGCGAACAGAGCTTAAGGTGCCCGCACAATCGCCACAATGCGGAAGACCATCCGGTCAAAACGACTTCGGCAAATAGCGCCAGGTGACGAAGCCGCAGAAGGCGGCCAACAGTCCGAGCGTGACGAAGACCGAGCCCAGCCCGAAGAAGCTCAGCACCACCGAATAGACGAGCGGCGGCGTCAACTCGGAAAAGTCGAGATAGGTGCGGTAGACCGCCGCCATCTGCGCCTTTTCGTAAGAGCGCACCGAACGCATGAAGGCGGTGGAACCCAGCGCGTCGAGCGCGATGGTGAAGAGCGCGCCGCAGAGCAGGAAGCCGGCGGTGAGCAGCGGCGCGGCTGCGCCGACACCTCCCGCCGCAAGCAGCATGGCAGACATCGCGAAATAGGCGAAGGTCATGGTCCGCCGGCCGCCGAACCGCTTTCCCGCCCTGCCCCAGAAGATCGCCATGAACAACAGCGCATTGCCAGCCGAGACCAGCAACCCGCCGGCAAGCTTGCCCTCGCCGGTGATCACCATGAACAGCGGGCCGTAGACGAAGAAGGTCGTCCAGAAGCAGGAGCGACCGAAGGCGATCAGCCAGGCGAGACGCAGGCGCGGCTGCGCGATGAAGCGGCCGATATTGGCGAGCGGATTGGCCGGCCGGCTCTTGCCGGGGCGGATCGACGGATTGTCGCCCAGCCGGTAGGTCCAGAACAGCGCCAGCAATGCCAGCGCGAAGGCCACGACCACGCCATGCGCGGCATAGATGCCGAAGCGCGCATAGAGGAAAATGCCGAGCGTCGGCCCGCCGGTCCAGGCAAACATCGACCACGCCATGCGCAGCGACTCCGCCTGCATGAAGTCGGTCTTGCGGATGTGGTCCATAATATAGAGGTTGAGCGTGATCGACAGCGCGCTCGCCCCCATGACGCGGCAAAGCATGCCGGCGAGTTGCCCAGGCAGCGTGTGGGTGACGAAGAAAACCGAACCGAGCGCCAGCATCAGGCAGCCGGCCGTGTAGACCCAGCGCCGCGCGAAGCGGCGGATCAGCATCGGCATGAATAGCGTCACCGAAAGCCCGAGCAGCGACACGATTGTGTAGAGGATCGAGACGATCTGCTCGTTGTGCAGTATCTCGTAGGCCTGGATAGGAATGACGCTGGAGATCGTGGCGCGGGCAAAGGATTCGACCGCGTAGAGCGAGGCGAAGGTGCGCGCGTCTGCCGGCCGCAGCGCCGGAAGCCAGATCGGATGGCGCACATGGGTGGACATCGGCCCTCCGAAAAGTGAATCGCTCGCCAAATCTGGCCGGACCAGCGGTCGGCCAGTAGCAGGAAACCGACTCCGAGAAGCCGAAAAGCGAAGCCGGCCAAAGGCTTTCCGCTACTGGCCTAAAGCGCGTCGCGCTGAAACGGATTCAGGCGACGCGCCTTAGGCCTTTGCTTTGGTGCATGTCGTTGCCCCAGAACCGCTGCACACTTCTGGGCGACATGCATTAAAGTGGCTTGCCGTGCCGTCGGATCGCCGCTGCCGATCCACCCTCTGTTGTTCGCCCGAACCGTGATAGTCGTTTTGGCACGACTGAATCGGATGCGAGATCATGAGCCTTCAGACGACGAGCGAAGCCGTTCAGGACGCGCCGAAGCACAGCCGCATCGTCGCCATCGATATCCTGCGTGGCATCGCGCTGATCGCCATGGCGAGCTACCACTTCACCTGGGACCTCGAAAACTTCGGCTACACCGCGCCCGGCCTGACCGCCTTCGGCTGGTGGAAGCTCTGTGCGCGCTGCATCGCCTCCACCTTCCTGTTCCTGGTCGGTGTCAGCCTGTTCCTTGCGCATGGCCGCCAGATCCGCTGGCCGAGCTTCTGGAAGCGTTTTGCCATGGTCGCGCTGGCGGCGATCGCCATCTCGGCCGTCACCTATATCGCCACGCCTGACGGCTTCATCTTCTTCGGCATCCTGCATGAGATCGCGCTGGCAAGCCTGCTCGGCCTCGCGTTTCTCAGGCTGCCGGCGCTGCTGACTGCAATTGCCGCTGCGGCCGTGATCGCAGCGCCCTATTTTTCCAGGTCGGAATTCTTCGACCATCCGGCGCTGTGGTGGGTCGGGCTGTCGGCGACCAACCCGCGCTCGAACGATTATGTGCCGCTGTTTCCATGGTTCGGCGCGGTGCTTGCAGGCGTCGCGGTCGTCAAGCTCGCTTCAGCATCCGGCCTTCTCGCTCGCCTGGGGACCTGGATGCCCGGCCGCTGGTCCAATCCGCTTGTCTTCATCGGCCGGCATAGCCTCGCCTTCTACCTCATCCACCAGCCGGTGCTGTTCGGCTCGGTCTGGCTGCTTTCGCAGGTCATGCCGGCACCGCCGCAGGACAAGGACGCCGGCTTCCTGAAAGCCTGCCAGGCCTCCTGCGAACAGCAGCGGGACACGACGTTCTGTTCCAGCTATTGTGGCTGCATGCTGGCCACGCTGAAGGGCGAAGGGTCTCTCGACAAGCTCTACGGCAACGACCAGACCGAGATCTGGAAATCGCATCTTGCGGATCTCGCGAGCACCTGCACCGCGGCGACCGAAAGCAAGATGGAGGGAGGACAACAATGACCGGCACCCAGCCGAAGCATGGGATCATTCCCTGGCCGCCCGTGATCTATGTCGTGGCGATCGCGCTCAGCGTCGTGCTCGGCATGCTCTACCCGCTGCCCTGGATCGGCGACATTTTTGGCGACATCCTGGTCGGCGCCGGCTGGGTGGCGCTTTTCGGCGTCGCAGCGCTCTGGGTCACGGCGATCCGCACCATGGTGCGCGCGAAGACGACGCTCAATCCCAATGCCGAGCCCGACCATCTGGTGACGTCGGGGCCCTTCGGCATCACCCGCAACCCGATGTATCTCGCCAACACGCTGCTCTTGATCGGCGTGTCCTTCATTACCGGCATCGCCTGGTTCCTGCTCTTCGCCTTCCTCGCCGCCTTCGCCACGCAGAAGCTGGCGATCGAGAAGGAGGAAAAAATGCTGGCGGCGAAGTTCGGCAAGAAGTACCGCGACTATGCCAAACGGGTCCGGCGCTGGATTTGAGCCTACCGCTCAGGTGTTGACACCCAGCTCCGCCAGCCGCTCCACGCACGACTCCTCGGCCTGGTCGAGCTCGGCCAGCGTTTCCTCGAGATCGCGCCGCTTCTGGCGCAAGTCCTCGCGCTTTTCCTCGATGCGCTTGATCATCAGCTTGAGCTGGCCGACCTCGCCGGGCGGCTCCTTGTACATCTGGATGATTTCCCGGATCTCGGCGATCGAGAAGCCGAGCCGCTTGCCGCGCATGATCTGGCGGATGAGATGCCGGTCGGAGGGGCGGAACAGCCGCGTGCGGCCGCGCCGGATCGGCTGCACCAGCCCTTCATCCTCATAGAACCGCAACGTCCGGGTCGACACGTCGAACTCGCGCGTCAGCTCGGTGATCGTGTAATATTCCCGCATTCTCGCTCCCACGCCCAAATGTCCAGGCATCGCTACGCAGAAGCGTCGCCCTTCCTCCGATCAAACCCCGTCACATGCCGGAATCGGCATATGATCCCAAGGCAACGTCGCACGGCATTTACGTAAAAGTCAATTGTAGCACTCTCTTAGGAAACGCCAAACCACCAGGTGGCCAACCCAAGGAAGGCAAAAAAGCCGACGACATCGGTGACCGTGGTGACGAAGACGGCCGAGGCCACCGCCGGATCGATCTTGAAGCGGTCGAGCACCAGTGGGATGAGAATTCCGGCCAGTGCCGCGGCGAACATGTTGATGATCATTGCGGCCGCGATGATGCCGCCCAGGTTAGGGTCGTGGAACCAGAGCCCGGCGACCGTCCCGATCAGCACCGCAAACACCATGCCGTTGATGAAGCCGACGCCCAGCTCGCGGCGGATGATGCGGGCGGCGTTGTAGATGTCGAGATCCCTTGTCGCCAACGCCCGCACGGTGACGGTCATGGTCTGCGAGCCGGCATTGCCGCCCATGCCGGCGACGATTGGCATCAGCACCGCCAGCGCCACGATGTGCTCGATCGTGCGGTCGAACAGGCCGATCACCGATGCCGCCAGGAATGCCGTCAACAAATTGACGAGTAGCCAAGGCACGCGCGAACGCGAGGTGGCCAGCACGGTATCGGACAGCTCTTCGTCGCCGACGCCGCCCATGCGCAGAAGGTCTTCCTCCGCTTCCTGCTGGATGACGTCGACCACGTCGTCGATGGTGAGCACGCCGACCAGCCGGTCGTTCTCGTCGACCACCGCGGCCGAGAGCAGGTCGTACTGCTCGAACTCGCGCGCCGCTTCCTCCTGGTCCATGGTGGCCGGGATGGCATGTCGCGTCTCGTGCATCACGTCCTCGACCTTCACCGCGCGCTTGGTGCGCAGGATCTGGTCGAGGTCGATGGCGCCGAGCAGCTTGAAGCTCGGGTCGATGACGAAGATCTGGCTGAAGCGGTCGGGAAGGTTCTTGTCCTCGCGCATGTAGTCGATGGTCTGGCCGATCGTCCAGAACGGCGGCACGGCGACGAACTCCGTCTGCATGCGCCGCCCGGCCGTCTCTTCCGGATAGTCGAGCGCGCGCCTCAGCCTGATGCGCTCGGTGAAGGGCAGTTGCGAGAGGATCTCTTCCTGGTCTTCCCGGTCGAGATCCTCGAGGATGTAGACGGCGTCGTCCGAATCGAGTTCCTGCACCGCCTGCGCGATCTGCGCGTTGGGCAAATTGTCGACGATGTCGAGGCGGATAGCCTCGTCGACCTCGGTCAGCGCGGAGAAGTCGAAATCGGAACCGAGCAGCTCGACCAGGGCCCGGCGCTGCTCGGGATGCAGCGCCTCCAGCAGATCGCCGAGTTCGGACTGATGCAGGTCGTCGACCTCTCGCTTGAGGGTCAACGTGTCGCGGTCGGCGATGGCTGCGCCGATCTGGGCAAGGAAGGAGGAACGGACGGCGCCGTCCTCGCCGTAGATATCGGCGTGGTGCTCGTCGGCGGCCCTGGCGCCGGTCGTCTCTGTGTCCTGGGCTTCCACCAGCGCCTCCGCCAACAGGAATCCGGAAAGGGTGCGAAATCAAGGTCTAGAGCATGATCCCCGAAAGTGGAAACCGCTTTTCGGGGAAATCCTATGCCAATGCGGCAGATAGGGCCGTGATGCGATTCGTCTTGCGAAATCGTTGCGCTAGCATGCGGAATATTCAGCGAAATATGCCGCGTGAGGCCTTCGACGCGACCTGACCGCCTGGCAATTCTCGGCTTCAGCCGGCGCGACAGCGCATGTCGCTGCGGAAAGAGCGCCCTTTTGCGATTGGGGCAGAATTGTCATGATGCAGGTCCGAAGGGACCGGCAACTGCATAAAGATCGACAGGACAATCGGCAGGCCTTGAACCTCAAGTCCCGGAAAACGACCGAAGCAATTGGCAACCGGCGCGTACGCGTTGTCGTCGCCGAGCGCAATCCGCTCGTTGTGTCGGCGCTGCGCGAGATGCTGGAATGCGACGGGCGTTTCGAGCTCTTGAGTTCGGTGCAGAGCGGCAAGCAATTCCTGGAATTGGCCGAGGACACCAAATTCGACGTCGCCGTCATCGGCTGGAAACTCGCCGACATGGACGGCGCGGATATCCTGGCGGAAGTCCAGAACCGCAAGCTCGACCTGCGCATCACGGTTTTTTCCAACGACCATGACATCGGCATCCTGAAGCAGTGCGTGCGCCTCGGCGCCCAAGGCTACTGCTTCCAGTTCGACGATCCGCCGATCATCTTCGAGACGATCCTGGCCGTCGCGCATGGGCGGATCTGCATCCCCTACATCGATATCAACAAGGTCAACGACACGCCGCTGTCGCAGCTCACCGTGCGTGAGCGCGAGCTGCTTGCGGTGCTGTCCGATGGCTGGACCAATCTCCAGATCGCGACCCGGACCGGGATCTCGGAGAACACGGTGAAGTACCACCTCAAGAATCTCTACGACAAGCTTGACGTGCGCAACCGCGCCATGGCTGTCGCGCTCTATGCGAACGAGAAACGCCGCACGTCCAAATCGCCATTCGGGTAGGCCGGCCGGGTAGGTCAGCCCTACCCGCGCGCGGCGACAACTTACCCGGCAAGGTGTTGTTGCTCGGCGCCCTCGCAACGAAACTTCCTCCATCATCCCAAACGATCGGAGGAGTTCGCGCATGGCTGGGTTCACCCATCTTTTCATCCCAGGGCCCACCAACATTCCGGAGGAGGTCCGACAGGCCATGAACCTGCCGATGGAGGACATGCGCGCCGCTTCCTTCCCCAATCTCACGCTGCCGCTGTTCGAGGACATCAAGCGGGTCTTCAAGAACGAGACCGGCCGCGTCTTCATCTACCCTTCGTCGGGCACGGGCGCCTGGGAAGCGGCGATGACCAATGTGCTCAACCCCGGCGACCGGGTGCTGATGTCGCGCTTCGGCCAGTTCTCGCATCTATGGGTCGACATGGCCGAGCGCCTCGGCTTCGAGGTCGACGTCATCGACTGCGAGTGGGGCACGGGCGTCCCGCTCGACCTCTATGCGGAGAAGCTCCGAGCCGACAAGGCGCACCGCATCAAGGCGGTCTTCTGCACCCAGAACGAAACCGCGACCGGCGTCACCAGCGACGTCGCCGGCTGCCGCGCCGCGCTCGACGCCGCGAACCACCCGGCACTCCTCTTCGTCGATGGTGTCTCGTCGATCGGCTCGATCGACTTCCGCCAGGAGGAATGGCGCGTCGACTGCGCCGTCAGCGGCTCGCAGAAAGGTTTCATGCTGCCCGCCGGCCTCGGCTTCCTGTCGGTCAGCAAGAAGGCGCTTGCCGCCTCGCGCGTCGCGACCCACCAGCGCTGCTACTTCTCCTTCGAGGACATGATCCGCGCCAACGACGCCGGCTACTTCCCCTACACGCCCGCCACGCAATTGCTGCGTGGCCTGCGCGCCTCGCTCGACCTGATTGCCGAGGAAGGGCTGGAGAATATCTTCGCCCGCCATCACCGCCTGGCCGAGGGCGTGCGCCAGGCGGTCGACGCCTGGGGCCTGAAGTTGTGCGCAAAGTCGCCGCAATGGCACTCCGACACGGTCAGCGCCATCCTGGTGCCGGAAGGCATCGACAGCGGCGACGTCGTCAAGCGCGCCTATCGCACCTACCAGACATCGCTCGGCGGCGGCCTCAACAAGGTGTTCGGCAAGGTCTTCCGCATCGGCCATCTCGGCTGGCTGAACGAGGTGATGGTCTGTGCTTCGCTGTCGGCGGCCGAAATGGCGCTGCTCGATTGCGGCGTGCGCCTTGCGCCGGGCTCCGGCGTGGCGGCAGCGATCGAGCATTTCAGGCGCACGGCCGAAGTGCCGGTCGCCGAGGCGGCGTGAGGAGCAGACGATGAGCCACACCATCAACCACCTCAAAAAGCTCAGGCTCCAGCGCAGCGAGCTGGCGGTTCCTGGCTCCAGCCCGGAGATGATCGACAAGGCGGCGAACAGCGCCGCCGACTTCGTCTTCCTCGACATCGAGGACGCGGTCGCGCCGCCCGACAAGGAACGCGCCCGCGAGAACATCATCCAGGCGCTCAACGACATCGACTGGCGCGCCAAGGGCAAGACCGTCTCGGTGCGCATCAACGGCCTCGACACCCATTACATGTACCGCGACGTGGTCGACGTGATGGAACAAGCTGGCGATCGGCTGGACACGATCCTGGTGCCGAAGGTCGGCGTGCCGGCCGACCTCTACATGGTCGAAGCCATGGTCAACCAGATCGAGATGGCCAAGGGTTTCAAGACCCGTGTCGGCCTCGAAGCGCTGATCGAGACGGCGCTCGGCATGGCCAATGTCGAGGCGATCGCAGCCACCCCCGGCAGGCTCGAAGCAATGCATTTCGGCGTCGCCGACTATGCCGCGAGCAACAAGGCGCGCACCGTCAACATCGGTGGCCTCAACCCCGACTATCCCGGCGACCAATGGCATTTCGCCCTCTCGCGCATGACCGTCGCCTGCCGCGCCTACGGCCTGCGCGCCATCGACGGGCCGTTCGGCGATTTCTCCGATCCCGAAGGCTACAAGGCGGCCGCCCGGCGTGCCGCGGCGCTCGGCATCGAGGGCAAATGGGCGATCCACCCTTCGCAGATCGCTTTGGCCAACGACGTGTTCTCGCCGCCGGAGAAGGAGGTCACGCGCGCCCGACGCATCCTCGAGGTGCTCAAGGAGGCGGAGGCGCTCGGCAAGGGTGCGGCAGCGCTCGACGGCAAGATGATCGACGCGGCATCCGAGCGCATGGCGCGGAACGTGCTGGTGGTGAGCGAGGCGATCGAGCGCGCCGGCCAGGCGCAGGCGCACTGACAATCCCCGGGAGGAAAAAATGGACATTCACGAATACCAGGCCAAGGAACTGCTCGCTCGCCACGGCGTGCATGTGCCGCGTGGCGGCCTTGCCTACAGCCCCGAGCAGGCGACCTACCGGGCGCGCGAGATCGGCGGCTCGAAATGGGTGCTGAAGGCGCAGGTTCATTCGGGCGCGCGCGGCAAGGCCGGCGGCATAAAACTCTGTTCCAATGACGAGGAGATCTCCAACGCGGCGGAAGCCATGCTCGGGCGCAAGCTGGTGACCCAGCAGACCGGCCCGCGCGGCAAGCTGATCTCGCGCCTCTATCTCGAGGAAGCGGTCGACATCGCCCAGGAGCTCTATCTCGGCTTCGTGCTCGACCGGAAGGAAGAGCGCGTCATGATCGTGGCGTCGGCCGCCGGCGGCATGGAGATCGAGGATATCTCCGAAAAAAAGCCGGATTCGATCATCCGCGCCACCGTCGATCCCGGTGTCGGCATGCAAGGTTTTCAGGCGCGCGAGATCGCCTTCGGCCTCGGCCTCGAGAGCAACCTGATCGGCAAGGCGACCGAAACCATCCTCGGCTGCTACCAGGTGTTCCGCGACTACGACGCCTCGATGCTGGAGATCAACCCGCTGGTGGTGACCCGCGACGGCAATCTCGTCGCGCTCGATGCAAAAATGTCGTTCGACGAGAACGCGCTGTTTCGCCGCCCGGAAATCTCCGAGCTGCGCGACAAGAGCCAGGAAGACCCGCGCGAGACCTTCGCCAGCGACCGCGGCCTCTCCTATGTCGGGCTGGACGGCAATATCGGCTGCATTATCAACGGCGCCGGCCTTGCCATGGCAACGATGGACATGATCAAGATCGCCGGCGGCGAGCCGGCCAACTTCCTCGACATCGGCGGCGGCGCCTCGCCCGAGCGGGTGGCGAAGTCTTTCCGCGCCGTGCTCGGCGACAAGAATGTCGAGACCATCCTCGTCAACATCTTCGCCGGCATCAACCGCTGCGACTGGGTCGCCGAAGGCGTCATCAAGGCGATCCGCGAGGTCGGCGTCGACGTGCCGCTGGTGGTGCGGCTCTCCGGCACCAAGGTCGAGGAAGGGCGCAAGATCCTGGCCGATTCCGGCGAGAAGGTGATCGTCGCCGACACGCTGGCCGAAGCCGCCGAAAAGGCCGTCGCCGCGTGGCGCAAAGTCACCAAGAACAAAAAAGCAGCCTGAGGGAGGTAGAAAAAAATGGCAATCCTGCTCAACCGCAGCACGCGCGTCATCGTTCAGGGTTTTACCGGCAAGATCGGCAGCTTCCACGCCGACGACATGAAGCGCTACGGCACCAAGCTGGTCGGCGGCGTCACCCCCGGCAAGGGCGGCCAGAGCCATCTCGGCCTGCCGGTGTTCAACACCGTCAAGGGCGCGGTGCGCGAGACCCGCGCCGAAGCCAGCATCGTCTTCGTGCCGCCGCCGTTCGCCGCCGATTCGATCATGGAGGCGGCGGATGCCGGCATCAAGCTATGCGTGTGCATCACCGACGGCATCCCCTCGCAGGACATGATGCAGGTCAAGCGCTACATGCGCCGCTACCGCTTCGAGGACCGCATGCGCCTCGTCGGCCCGAACTGCGCCGGCGTCATCACGCCCGGACAGGCGCTGATGGGCATCATGCCCGGCAATATCTATCTCCCCGGCCGTGTCGGCATCGTCGGGCGCTCCGGCACGCTCGGCTACGAGGCGGCCTCGCAGATGAAGGCGCTGGGCATCGGTGTGTCGACCAGCGTCGGCATCGGCGGCGATCCGATCAACGGCTCGTCCTTCAAGGACATTCTGCAGCTCTTCGAGCGCGACGAGGATACAGACGCCGTGGTGATGATCGGAGAGATCGGCGGCCCGCAGGAAGCCGAAGCCGCGATCTGGGCGCGCGACAATATGCGGAAGCCGCTGATCGCCTACATCGCGGGCTTGTCTGCGCCGAAAGGCCGCCGCATGGGCCACGCCGGCGCCATCATCTCCGCCTTCGGCGAGTCGGCGCAGGAAAAGGTCGAGATCCTGAAGGAAGCCGGCGTCGTCATCGTGCCGACCCCGGCTTCATTCGGCGAGGTCGTGGCCGATACGCTGGCGCGGTCGAAGAAGGCGGCGTGACCGCGGTCAGGGGCGACCGACACGAAACTCAAAAACTTGATGCGGCGGCGCGGTCCTCGTGGCCGGCCGCCGTTTCCGTTTGGCCTATCGGACAAACACACGATCGCAAGCATTCGCGTGCGCGCTTCAATTAACCGGCTCGTCGAAAGAGGCTTTAGAGGGGAGTTTGGTGCGGTCGAGAAGACTCGAACTTCCACGGGTTGCCCCACAGCGACCTCAACGCTGCGCGTCTACCAATTCCGCCACGACCGCACGTGGTAGGAGCCGGAACCGTCCGGCCCGGGGCCTGTAGCAAATCGTTTCCGGCGAAACAAGTGCGCCGTGCGGAATATTCGCTAATGCATGTCGCCCAAAAGTGCGCAGCGGTTTTGCGAGAACGACATGCACAACACAAAGCTGCCGGCACAATGCTCCACAGCCTCGCCGCGAGCTGGCGGAACTGGACGTTTTTGTCGATTGCCGCCATATGAAGGGCAATTGCATGTCGCCCGAAGCCGTTGACGGATTTTTGGGGCACAATACACATCTGAGCCCGCCTGGATCCGGTTCCGGTCATGGCGCGCCTCAGGAGAGACGCGCCATGACAGAACGCAGCCAGATCGCCACGTCGTTCCTGCCCCTTCCCGGTTCGGCGCCGGTCGAATGGGTGATCGAGCCAGGCCTCACCTCCTATCCCGACGCGCTTGCCTTCATGGAGGCGCGCGCCGAGGCGATCCGCAGCGGTGCCGCCGGCGAGATGGTCTGGCTGGTCGAGCATCCGCCGCTCTATACCGCCGGCACCAGCGCGCGTATCGAGGACCTGATCGAGCCCGACCGTTTCCCGGTCTTTGCCGCCGGCCGCGGCGGCGAATACACCTATCACGGCCCCGGCCAGCGTGTGGCCTATGTGATGCTCGACTTGAAGCGCCGGCGCGAGGATGTCCGCGCCTTCGTCGCCGCGCTCGAGCAATGGATTATCGAAACACTCGCCGCCTTCAACGTGCGCGGCGAGCGGCGCGAGGACCGCGTCGGCGTCTGGGTGGTGCGGCCGGATCGCCCTGCCCTGCCCGACGGCTCGCCCGCCGAGGACAAGATCGCGGCAATAGGCATCAGGCTCAGGCGCTGGGTGAGTTTTCACGGCATCGCCATCAATGTCGAGCCGGAGCTTTCCCATTTCAGCGGCATCGTGCCGTGCGGCGTCTCGGACCATGGCGTCACCAGCCTCGTCGACCTCGGCCTGCCCGTCACCATGGCCGACCTCGACCTCGCGCTGAAATCCGCCTTCGAGGACGTGTTCGGATCTGCCGCCGTCCTGGTCGCCGAACTGGCCCGAAAGGCAGGCTGACTCCCTAGGATGTGCTGAGATTCAGGTCAGGCCGAGTCGGAGTCGAAGACGGGCGCGAAGCGAAGAAACAAGTTGGGTTCCGAGAACCGGAGCGGAGCGTACTTAAGTACGTGAGCACCGGCCTACGCCGGCCGTAGCCTCAACTGTGATGCCACTCATGAGTGCTTCGGCCGGCGAAGGCCGGAAGCGCAGGAACCCAACGTTTTCGACTCGGCCTGACCTGAATCTCAACACGCCCTACATCAGCTTCGCCGAAGCCCACAGCACGCCATAGCCATGAATGGAAAAGACCGCGAGCAGCGCGCCGGCCATGGCCAGGCGATCGAAGGCTCGGATCGGCCTCAGCTCATGACGCGGCTTCACGCCGCTTCCCACGGTGATGAGGCTGAGCATCGAGAACACCGCGCCGGCGATGAGCAGGAAGCTGGGCGGGAAACCGGCGCGCCAGCCGAGCGCCAGCAGGGCCGACAGCAGCAGGAAGGAGGCCAGCGCCAGCGCGAGCGGCCCCGGGCAGATCTGGCGCAGCACCTGGCCGCCGTCGAACTTCCATACCGGCACCAGATTGGCGATGTTGAACAGAGACGCGCAGCCGGCAAGCGCCGCCAGCAGCAATGCCGCCAGGCGATGCCCCTCGCTGCCGGCGAAGCCGCTGGCGGCGATCAGCAGAGGCACAAGGAAAGCGGAGAAGCCCGCGCCCATCAGCGCCACGAAAGCGACTTCGAAGCGGCTGTCATAGGGCCTGCCGCCCATGGCGATGCCGCCGAGCAACGGGATGAAGATCATCCGCGCCCGGCGATGTTCCGTAAGGCGGAACGCTGCCATATGGCCGAGCTCGTGCAGTGCGACCACCGAGGTCAGGATGGCGGCCAGCGCCAGCCCGCCGAGGTTCAGCCCGAAGAACGGCCACAGGATGAAGGCCGAAAGTACAGCAAAGCCGATCTGGCTCACCGGATGCTCGAACCAGCCGCCCTTGCGATAGGTTCCGGTTCTCGCCCAGACCTGCAGCTTGGCGAGCTCGCGGCGCATGGCGAAGTAGCGGAAGATCAGAAAGGCGACGCCACGATAGTGGTCCGTCTGCGTCAGCGTGACCCGCGTCGCGTTGCCTTCGCGGACGAGTTCGGTGGTTTCGCGATAGTCGGCCCAGAACGAAGGATCGAGCGCCGTGTCCTCGATGATGCGCATCGAGAAGCGGCTGCCTTCCACCACATCGTCGAACCGCGACTTGCGTTCGATCGGCCGGCCATCCCGCCCTTCCCAGGACAGTCTGATCAGCGCCGTCCCCTCGCCGTCCAGCGGTTCGGCTGACAGGATTTTGCCCGACCAGGCGGCGTCTTGGCCGAACGGCCAAAGCGCCTGCCAGAGGCGATTGCCGTCAGCCGCCACAAGACGGCTGACACGAACGGTGCGCAGCCCGAGCGGCGCCGTCATCAACAGAAAGATCAGTCCGAGATTTCCGGCCACGAGAGTGACCGTGGCGATGACCGACACTGCCTTTTGCTCCCTTCTTCGGGAAGCAGCCTAGCGGCGGCGCGGCCAAGAAAGACTTAACAATGGGCGGGGCCTTGCCCGTCCCAAACAGAGGGCGGGCCTTTTGCCCACCCGAGGAAGCGGCGGCGAACCGCCTGATCACATGGCGCCAATCCAGATCGCCATGGAAATGAGAAAGGTGCTCATGCAAACCAGCGAGACGACATCCTGAACCAGATCGGCCATAACTCTCTCCTGTTGTTGGTATGTTCGTAATTTGTTCTAATTTTGTTCGAATGTCAACGGATCAGGGAGCGGCGCGCCAGGCGAATCCGGACGGTCCGTTTGAGCACGGTTAAGGAAAGGTTGACGGGCGAAAAACTGCGACGGCCAAATGCCGAAGGCGACCAGACAATCGCAGGCCGGGGTGTACCGAGATTCAGGTCAGGCCGAGTCGAAAATGGTGGTTTCCGAGAACCGGAGCGGAGCGTACTTAAAGTACGTGAGCACCGGAAGCGCAGGAAGCCGCCATTTGCAGGCCGGCCTCATCTGAATCTCGGTACACCCTACAGCGGCACCACCTTGCCCTCGGCCAACGTCACACGTCGGTCCATACGGGCGGCCAGCTCGTGATTGTGGGTGGCGATCAACGCCGCCAGCCCCGACTGCCTGACAAGCGCTTCGAGCGCGTCGAAGACGTAGTGAGCCGTCGCGGGATCGAGATTGCCGGTCGGCTCGTCGGCCAGAAGCACCAGCGGCGCATTGGCGACGGCGCGTGCGATTGCCACGCGCTGCTGCTCGCCGCCGGAAAGCTCCGACGGCCGGTGCTGCGCGCGCTTGCCGATCTGCATGTAGTCGAGAAGCTGCGCCGCCCGTTCGGACGCCTCCTTGGCGGGAAGCCCCTTGATCAGCTGCGGCATCATTATGTTTTCGAGTGCGGAAAACTCCGGCAGCAGATGATGGAACTGATAGACGAAGCCGACATCGTTGCGGCGGATCGCGGTGCGTTCATCATCTGAGAGCCGGCCGCAGGCGCGGCCGTTAAGAACCACATCGCCGGCGTCCGGTCGCTCGAGCAGGCCCGCCGTATGCAGCAACGTCGACTTGCCGGTGCCAGATGGCGCCACCAGCGCAACCATCTCGCCACGCCTGAGCGAGAAGTCGGCGCCGTTCAGGATGGTGAGCTTGCGCGGCCCCTGGACATAATGCCGCTCGACGCCCTTCAGCTCGATAATGGCGTCGGCCATCACTCGTACCTCAAGGCTTCGACCGGATCGAGCCGGGCCGCCCGCCAGGCCGGAAACACCGTCGCCAGGAAGGACAGGGCCAGCGCCATGATGACGACATAGGTGGTCTCGCGCGGATCCATTTTCGCCGGCAGCTGGCTAAGGAAATAGAGCTCGGGATTGAACAGGATCCTGCCTGTCATCCAGGAGAAGAACTGGCGGATCGATTCGATGTTGAGGCAGATGACGACGCCGAGCAGCACGCCGGCGATGGTGCCGGTGACGCCGATCGCGGCCCCGGTCATCAGGAAGATGCGCAGGATTGCGCCGCGCGACGCTCCCATGGTGCGCAGGATGGCGATGTCGTGGCCCTTGTCCTTCACCAGCATGATGAGGCCGGAAATGATATTGAGCGCCGCCACCAGCACGATCAGCGTCAGGATCATGAACATGACGTTGCGCTCGACCTGCAGCGCCGAGAAGAAGGTCTCGTTGCGCTGGCGCCAGTCGACGAGATCGACCGGCCGTTGCGCCGCCTGCTCGACCAGCGACTTCAGCGCATCGACATTGTCGGGATTGTCGACATAGATCTCGATGGTCTGCGCCCGCCCGTCCATGTTGAAATAGAGCTGCGCCTCGGAAAACGGCATGTAGACGATCGAGCTGTCATATTCCGACATGCCGACCTCGAAGATCGCCGCCACCTTATAGCCCTTCATGCGCGGCGTCGTGCCGAGCGGAGTGACATCGCCTTCGGGCGAGATCAGCGTGATGGTGTCGCCGAGGACGAGGCCGAGATTCTCGGCCATGCGCTTGCCGATCGCCACACCCTCACCGGCATCGAAGCCGTCAAGCGTTCCCTGCTTGATGTTGCTGGAGACGATTGCGATCTTGGCAAGGTCCTCGCCGCGGATTCCGCGCACCAGCGCGCCGGTTCCGCCGCCGACATTGCCTTGCGCCAGCACCTGGCCGTCGATCAGCGGTATGGCGTATTTGACGCCGGCAACGCCATTGATGCGGCTCGCTACCTGCGCATAGTCCTCCAGCGGCGAATCCAGCGGCTGCGCGATGAGATGGCCGTTGACGCCGAGGATGCGGGTCAGCAGCTCGGCGCGAAAACCGTTCATCACCGCCATGACGACGATCAGCGTCGCGACGCCCAGCATGATGCCGAGGAAGGAGATCGAGGCGATCACCGAGATCACCGTCTCCTTGCGCCGCGAACGCAGGTAGCGCCACGCCACCATGCGCTCGAAGCCTGAAAAGGCGCCCGCCGGCGATCTGGCCGCTGCCGCCGCTTCGCTCATCAGGCGATACCCAAGCGTTTCCTGGCCTCCGCGATCGGCAGCGTCTCGCGTTCGCCCGACTTGCGGTTCTTGATCTCGACCTCGCCGGCGGCAACGCCCCGCGGTCCGACGATCACCTGCCAGGGCAGGCCGATCAGGTCAGCGGTGGCGAACTTGCCGCCCGGCCGCTGGTCGGTGTCGTCATAGAGCACGTCCTTGCCGGCTGAACTCAGCGCCGCGTAGAGCTCGTCGCAGACGCGGTCGCACTCGGCGTCGCCCACCTTCATGTTGATCAAGCCGACATCGAACGGCGCCACTGCTTCCGGCCAGATGATGCCGTTCTCGTCATGGCTGGCCTCGATGATCGCCGCGACCAGCCGCGACGGGCCGATGCCGTAGGAGCCGCCCGAGGCGAAATGGTCCTTGCCGTCGGGCCCGGTCACCTTGGCGCCCATCGGCTTCGAATACTTCTCGCCGAAATGGAAGATGTGGCCGACCTCGATGCCGCGCGCCGAGAGCCTGTCGCCTTCAGCGACATTCGCCCAGGCCGCTTCGTCATGCATCTCGTCGGTGGCGGCGTAAGGCGTCGTCCATTTCTTCACGATGCCGCCGATCTCGCCATCGTTGGAAAAGTTCGTGTCCGCGCCGGGCACGTCGAGCGACAGATAGGCGCGGTCGCAGAACACCTGGCTCTCGCCGGTTTCGGCCAGGATGATGAACTCATGGCTGAGGTCGCCGCCGATCGGGCCGGTGTCGGCGCGCATCGGGATGGCCTGCAGGCCCATGCGCGTGAACGTCCTGAGATAGGAGACGAACATGCGGTTGTAGGCGGCTCTCGCGCCTTCGAAATCGAGGTCGAAGGAGTAAGCGTCCTTCATCAGGAATTCTCGGCTGCGCATGACGCCGAAGCGGGGGCGCACCTCGTCGCGGAACTTCCACTGGATGTGGTAGAGGTTGAGCGGCAGGTCCTTGTAGGATTTGACGTAGGCGCGGAAGATCTCGGTGACCATTTCCTCGTTGGTCGGGCCGTAGAGCATGTCGCGGTCCTGGCGATCCTTGATGCGCAGCATCTCCTTGCCGTAGTCGTTGTAACGGCCGCTCTCGCGCCAGAGGTCCGCCGACTGGATGGTCGGCATCAGGATTTCCAGCGCGCCTGCCCGGTTCTGCTCCTCGCGGATGATCTGGCAGACCTTGTCCAGCACGCGCTTGCCGAGCGGCAGCCAGGAGAAGCTGCCCTGCCCCTGCTGGCGGATCATGCCGGCGCGCAGCATCAGCCGGTGCGAGACGATTTCGGCCTCGCGAGGGTTTTCTTTGAGAATGGGCAGGAAGTAGCGCGACAAACGCATGGACTGGTCCGTGACTGAAAAATGGCGGCGCGGGAATCGGCGCAACCGAGGCTGCTTGCCCGGGCTTCATAGCCATTTCATGACCGAATGGAAACCCGAGCGCCCCAAAGTATCGGGGCCTTCTGCACCTTACCAAAAACGCCGTTTTTGATCACAAAGTGCCGCATCCGGCTTTTTGATCGATTCACAAGCAAGCCCTGCCGCACTATTGTGCAGTGCAGCACGATATTGCCCGTTTGAAGGCAAAATTCTTCGTGACATTTTCACCTGCCTTGGTCTAGTGTGCGCCGATAACCGAGAGGGCGGAGAAAAATCTGCTCTCCTACGCGGTCAAAGTCTTGGGAGGATGCGATCTAGGCGCGGTAACTCGCTGCCGCCGGACACCGGAAACGGATCGGACGCGTTTAAATTGCAAGGCCTCGTGCCTTGCATTTTTTTTGTGCAATCATCTGCTTAGCACGACAAGCTGCCAAACGGCATTACGCTGCGTCGGCCGTTGAAATCGGAAGCCGGGTTCCGATTTCAACCACCGCGCGTGGCTGCTGCTTAATACTTGCAGAAACCTCGCCAGGGACTTTAGTTTTAGATTTAGTGGCCGTCGATATGACTAAAGTCCGGTACGATGTGCGGAATGTCGTCGAAGCCGAGGCCGAGCCCCCTCGTCAGGCCGTAGAAAATACCGATCACGATGGCGGTGACGATGGTCGTGCGGATCGCCGCGCGCAGCATATGCGGCCCGCGTGGCGCGCTCGAAACCGTTCCCAGCGTCACGTCCTTGTCCTCGTCCTGCGTGCGCAGGCTGAACGGCAGCACGGCAAACAGCACCAGCCACCAGGTGACGAAGAACAGCGCTATAAACGAAACCCAGTTCATGCCTGCTCCAGTTCGACCAGCGTGCCGAAGAAATCCTTGGGGTGCAGGAACAGCACCGGCTTGCCGTGCGCGCCGATCTTTGGATTGCCGTCGCCGAGCACGCGCGCGCCGCTCGCCTTCAGATGATCGCGCGCGGCGAGGATATCGTCGACCTCGTAGCAGACGTGATGCATGCCGCCCGACGGATTCTTCTCCAGGAAGGCGGCGATCGGCGAGGCATCGCCCAGCGGCTCCAGCAGCTCGATCTTGGTGTTGCCGACATCGACGAACACCACCGTCACGCCATGTTCCGGCAGCGCCCGCGGTTCGCTCAACCGCGCGCCCAGCGTATCGCGATAGGCCGCGGTCGCCGCCGCCAGATCCGGCACGGCAAGCGCGACATGGTTCAGGCGTCCGAGCATTGTCATTTTCCTCAAGGCAGTAGCCAATAGGCAGTAGGGAAGAACAAAGTGGGCGAGTTACAAACCCATCACCTTTTCCCTACTGCCTACTGCCTACCTCCTACTCCCTCATCTGGTGACGAACACCGTCACCAGCGGCTTCTTGCCCCAGGCTTCGTTGGCGGCGCCACGCACGGCACGGCGTACGGCCTCCTGCACCAGGTCGAGGTCTTTTCGGCGCTGGCGGGGGATCGAGTCCACCGCGCCGATTGCCGCATCGAGCATCAGGTCTTCCAGCGTCTCGCCGCTGGCATCCGCCTCGGCGACGCCGATCGCCACCAGGTCGGGGTCGCCGGCAAGCTCGTATTTGTCGTCGAGCACGACATTGACCGCGACATGGCCGGCGAAGGACAGCTTGCGCCGGTCGCGTATTCCCATCGCCTGGTCGGTGCCGATCAGAAAGCCGTCCTTGTAGAGACGGCCGAACGGCACCTGGTCGATGATCGTGGCGGGACCGGGCCAGAGCCTCAGCATGTCGCCGTCGCGCACCTGCGCCACCTGGCCGATGCCCGACATCGACATCAGCGAACCCTGCGCCACCAGATGCGCCGCCTCGCCATGCACCGGCACGCCGATTTGCGGCCGCACCCACTCATACATCTTGCGCAATTCGCTGCGGCGCGGATGGCCGGAGACATGCACCAGCGCGTCGCCGTCCTCGATGATCTTCATGCCGAGGTCGATCAGCCGGTTCTTGATCTCGAGGATCGCCTTTTCGTTGCCGGGAATGGTGCGCGAGGAAAACACGACCGTGTCGCCGGCCGTCAGCGCCACCGACTTCATCTCGTCGCGCGACAGCTTCGCCAATGCTGCCAGCGGCTCGCCCTGACTGCCGGTGCAGATGATCACCAGGTTTTCCCGTGGGATGAAGCCGTAATCCTCTTCGGTGATGAATTCCGGCAACCCGTCCATATAGCCGAGCTCGCCCGCGACATCGATGACGCGCTTCAGCGAGCGGCCGAGCACCAGGCATTGCCGCCCGGCATCGCGCGCCGCCCTGGCGATCGAGACGATGCGCCCGACATTGGAGGAAAATGTGGTGACCGCGACCCGGCCCTTGGCGTTCTCGATGACGCCCTTGAGGCCCTCGCCGACCGCCACTTCCGAGGGCGAGTCCCCTTCCCTCAGCGCATTGGTGGAATCGCAGACCAGCGCCAGCACGCCCTTGTCGCCATAGGCGCGGAAGCGCGCCTCGTCGGTCTTCGGCCCGATCGTCGGCGCCGGGTCGATCTTCCAGTCGCCAGTGTGGATCACCGTGCCGGCCGCCGTGGTGATCGCCAGCGACATCGGCTCGGGGATCGAGTGCGCGACCGGGATGGCCTCGATCTCGAACGGCCCGATGGTGAACTTCTCGCCCGCCCGATAGATCGTTGCCGGGATCTTCGGCGCGCCCTGCTCGCCCTGCCGCTTGGCCTCGAGCAGGCCGGCTGTGAACGGCGTCATCCAGACCGGCACCTTGAGCCTCGGCCAGATGTCGAGCAGCGCCCCGTAATGGTCCTCATGCGCGTGGGTGATGACGATGCCGCGCAAACCGTCGATATTCTCCTCGATGAAGCGCGTGTCGGGCAGGATGAGATCGACGCCCGGATGCGCGGTGTCGGGAAAGGTGACGCCGACATCGACGACGATCCACTCGCGCGCGTTTGCCGGCCCGTAGCCGTAGAGGGCGAAGTTCATGCCGATCTCGCCGACACCGCCGAGCGGCGCGAACACAAGTTCGGCGTTTTCTCTATCCGCCATGAATTCTTTCCTTCCTGGCCGGTCAGGCCAAGCCGTTAGAGCAATTCCAGGAAAAGTGTGTCACCGTTCTCCGTCCGGAATAGCGCAAAAACAAAACTATATCCGCGCCGACGCGACCGCGCCGAAATGCACGTCGCCGGCCGCGATCGTCAAAACAGATCCGTCATCGTCGCGGATCACGAAACGGCAGTCCTCGTCAATGGTCTCGAAGACGCCGCGCACCACATTGCCGTCAATTCTGACAGCAACCTCGCCGCCGAGCCCGGCCGCGCGCGCCAGCCAGCGCTTCCTGATTGCGGTGAGCCCGCGACCGTCATCCCACAATCTGAAATTCTCGCTCCAGGCATCCGAAAGCGCCAGGAACAGCGTCTCGGCATCGCAACTGGCACCCAGTGCCTTGAGCGATGTCGCCGGATACGGCAAATCCTGCGGGTAAGCCACGACATTGACGCCGATGCCGACAGCGACGGCAAAGCGGCCGCCTTCGAGCATCGCCGATTCCAGCAAGATGCCGGCAAGCTTGGCGCCGGAGGCAAGAACGTCGTTCGGCCATTTCAGCTCGAAGCGGTTACGGCCTTCGCTGCCGCCGTCCAAGCCGACGGCAATCCGCCCTTTCGGGACTATGGCGTCGAGCGCGTCCGCCAGGGCGAGCCCGGCGACGAAGCTGAGCGTCGCGGCGAGCCGTAGCTCGCCGCCAGGAACCAGGAGCAGCGTTGCCGCCAGGTTGCCTTCAGGCGTCGCCCAGGCGCGGCCACGCCGCCCGCGCCCGCTTTCCTGCTTCTTCGAGACCACCCAGAGTTTCCCCGGATCGCCGGCCCGCGCATGCTCCAGCGCCAGCGCGTTGGTCGAGCCGACGCTGTCATGGGCCTCGAGCCGGAACCCTTCCGAAGCCGCGGTTGGAGCCAGCCGAAATGCCATCCGGTCAGAAGAAGGTTTTTGCGGCGGCTTCGGCATAGCTGCCGATCGGGCCGCCGATCAGCACGTAGAACAGCACGAAGGCGCCGCTGACGCCGAGCACGAGGCGCAACTCGCTCGCCATCGGCACGAAGCCGCCGACAGGTTCGTCGAACCACATGATCTTGATGATGCGCAGGTAATAATAGGCGCCCACCACCGAAGCCAGCACGCCGATGATCGCCAGCGCATAGAGATGCGCGTTGATGGCGGCGAGGAACACGTACCACTTCCCCCAGAAGCCCGCGAGCGGCGGAATGCCGGCCAGCGAGAACATCAGGATGGTGAGGATGGTGGCCATGATCGGGTTGGTCGAGGCAAGGCCGGCGAGGTCGCCGATCTGTTCGACATTGCCTTCCTTGCGCCGCATGGCGAGGATGAAGGCGAAGGTGCCGAGCGTCATCACCAGATAGATCAGCATGTAGATCGCGACGCCGCGCACGCCGGCCTGGCTGTTCGCGGCAAGGCCGACCAGTGCGTATCCCATATGGCCGATCGAGGAATAGGCCATCAGGCGCTTGATGTTGGTCTGGCCGATGGCCGCGAAGGCGCCGAGCGCCATCGAGGCGATCGAGATGAAGACGACGATCTGCTGCCAGTCGGCGGCGATCGGCTTGAAGGCGCCCATGGTGACGCGCACGATCAGCGCCATCGCCGCCATTTTCGGCGCCGCCGCCAGGAAGGCGGTGATCGGCGTCGGCGCGCCTTCGTAGACGTCCGGCGTCCACATGTGGAACGGCACGGCCGAGATTTTGAAGGCAAGCCCGGCGAGCACGAAGACCAGGCCGAAGACGAGGCCGAGCTGGCGCTCGCCGCCGCCCAGTGCCGTCGCGATCTCGTGGAAACCGGTATTGCCGGTGTAACCGTAGACTAGGCTGATGCCGTAAAGCAGCATGCCCGACGACAGCGCGCCGAGGACGAAATACTTCAGGCCCGCTTCGGTCGAGCGGAGATTGTCGCGATTGATCGCCGCCAGCACATAGATCGCCAGCGACTGCAGCTCGAGCCCGAGATAGAGCCCGATCATGCCGTTGGCCGAGATCATCAGCATCATCCCGAGCGTGCAGAGCACGATCAGCACCGGATATTCGAACTTGTCGAAATGCTCCTGCCTGGCGAAGCGCATCGACATGACGAGCGTCACCGCCGAGCCGATCAGCGCCAGCATCTTCATGAAGCGGCCGAAGGAATCCTGAACGAAGGCGCTGCCATAGGCGGTCCCTTGGCCAGCGGAGAAGGCCAGCCACAGGCCGGCGATCACAAGCACCGCGACCGCGAGGCCGGTTACCGTCATGGTGTTGTTGGAGCGCGAATAGGCGCCAACCATCAAAAGCGCCAGCGCGCCGATAGCGAGGATCAGCTCCGGTGTCGAGAGCGAAAGGCTGGAGAGAAGGTCCGGCGTCATGGTATTTCCCCAGTCAGTTCGCCGCCGCGGTCTGCGCGGAATTGATGGATGCGGTGACGTTGGTGACGAGCGCCTTCACCGACTGCGTCGTGACGTCGAACACCGGCGCCGGATAGACGCCGAAGAAGATGACCAGCGCCACCAGCGGGTAGATGATGACCTTCTCGCGGGTCGAGAGATCGAGCAGGTTCTTCAGGCTCTCCTTGGTCAGCGCGCCGAAGATCACCCGGCGGTAGAGCCAGAGCGCGTAAGCCGCCGACAGGATCACGCCGGTGGCTGCGAAGAAGGCCACCCAGGTGTTGACCCGGAACACGCCGAGCATGGTCAGGAACTCGCCGACGAAGCCGCTGGTGCCCGGCAGGCCGACATTGGCCATTGTGAAGATCATGAACACGGTGGCGTATTTCGGCATGTTGTTGACCAGCCCGCCATAGGCGTCGATCTCACGCGTATGCATGCGGTCGTAGATGACGCCGACGCACAGGAACAGCGCTCCGGAGACGAGGCCGTGGCTGAGCATCTGGTAGATCGCCCCCTGCACGCCTTCCTGGTTCATCGCGAAGGTGCCCATGGTGACGAAGCCCATGTGGGCCACCGACGAATAGGCGATCAGCTTCTTCATGTCCTCCTGCATCAGCGCCACCAGCGAGGTGTAGATGATGGCGACGACCGAGAGCGTGAAGATCAGCGGCGCGAACATCTCGGACGCCAGCGGGAACATCGGCAGCGAGAAGCGCAGGAAGCCATACCCGCCCATCTTCAGGAGGATGGCGGCCAGGATGACCGAGCCCGCCGTCGGCGCCTCCACGTGCGCATCGGGCAGCCAGGTGTGCACCGGCCACATCGGCATCTTCACCGCGAAGGAGGCGAAGAAGGCGAGCCACAGCCAGGTCTGCATGCTGGCCGGGAAGTTGTGCGTCAGAAGCGTGGTGATGTCGGTCGTGCCGGACTGGAAGAACATCGCCATGATGGCGAGCAGCATCAGCACCGAGCCGGCGAGCGTATAGAGGAAGAATTTGAACGAGGCATAGACGCGCCGCTTGCCGCCCCAGACGCCGATGATGATGAACATCGGGATCAGGCCCGCCTCGAAGAAGACGTAGAACAGCACGATGTCGAGCGCACAGAACACGCCGATCATCAGCGTCTCGAGGATCAGGAAGGCGATCATGTAGGCCTTGACCCGCTTCTCGATCGCATCCCAGGAGGCGAGGATGCAAAGCGGCATCAGGAACGTGGTCAGGATGACGAACAGCATCGAGATGCCGTCGACGCCCATGTGGTAGGAGATGCCCGAATCCAGCCAGGCGAATTTCTCGACGAACTGGAAGCCGGCTTGCGAATTGTCAAAACCCTTCCAGATGAACAGCGACACCACGAAGGTGAACGCCGTGGTGATGAAGGCGATCGAGCGGATGTTGCGGCGCGCGTTTTCGCTGTCGTCGCTGATCGGCAGAATGAGCAGAACACCAACCAGCGGCAGGAAGGTGACCAGCGAGAGGATTGGCCAGTCGGTCATCAGAGCATCATCCAGGTGACGAGAGCGGCCACGCCGATCAGCATGGCGAAAGCATAGTGATAGAGATAGCCGGTCTGCAGCTTGACGACCCGGTTGGTGACGTCGACGACGCGCGCCGAGATGCCGTCGGGGCCGAGCCCGTCGATGACGGCGCCGTCACCGGTCTTCCACAGGAACCGGCCGAGGCGTTTCGCCGGCCGCACGAACAGGAAGTCGTAGAGCTCGTCGAAATACCACTTGTTGAGCAGGAAGCCGTAGAGCAGGCGGTGGTTGGCGGCGACGCTCCGTGGCAGTTCCGGCGAGCGGATGTAGAACTTCCAGGCAACCGCGAAGCCGATGACCATGGCGATGAACGGCGCCAGTTCCACCCATAGCGGCAGTTCGTGGATCTCGTGCAGGATATGGTTGTCCTGCAGCGTGAACAGCGAAGCCTTCCAGAACTCGGCATAGCCCTCGCCGATGAAGGCGCCGTGGAAGAGGATGCCGGCAAACAGCGCGCCGGCGGCCAGCAGATAGAGCGGCACCAGCATCACCGGCGGCGATTCATGCACGTGATGCATGATCTCGTGGCTCGCCCGCGGCTCGCCATGGAAGGTCATGAAGATCAGCCGCCAGGAATAGAAGCTGGTGAAGCAGGCGGCGATGACGAGCAGCACGAAGGCGAAGACCGCGACCGCGTTGTGGCTGGCAAAGGATGCCTCGATGATGGCGTCCTTGGAGAAGAAGCCGGCGGTGCCGATCACCGTCGCCGGGATACCGACGCCGGTCAGCGCCAGCGTGCCGATCACCATCATCCAGTAGGTCTTGGGAACGAGCGTCCTCAACCCGCCCATCTGGCGCATGTCCTGCTCGTCGGAAACGGCATGGATGACCGAGCCCGAGCCGAGGAACAGCAGCGCCTTGAAGAAGGCATGCGTGAACAGGTGGAAGATCGCCGCGCCATAGGCGCCGACGCCGAGCGCCACGAACATGTAGCCGAGCTGCGAGCAGGTCGAATAGGCGATGACGCGCTTGATGTCGTTCTGCACCAGGCCGACGGTCGCCGCGAAGAAGGCGGTGAAGGCGCCGATGAAGGTGACGACGGTCAGCGCCGAATGCGACAGCTCGAACAGCGGCGAGAGCCTCGCCAGCATGAACACGCCGGCCGTCACCATGGTCGCGGCATGGATCAGCGCCGAGACGGGCGTCGGACCTTCCATGGCGTCGGGCAGCCAGGTGTGCAGCGGCACCTGCGCCGACTTGCCCATGGCGCCCATGAAGAGCAGCAGGCAGACCACCGTCAGCGCGATATGCTTGTCCAGCGCATGGCCGAGGAAGTTGAGCACCGCGGCGCCTTCCGGCGCGCCTTCGGCCGGCAGGAAGGAGGCTGCGTTGGCAAAGACTGTGCCGAGATTGACCGAGCCGAACAGCACGAAGACGCCGAAGATGCCGAGTGCGAAGCCGAAGTCGCCGACGCGATTGACGACGAAGGCCTTGATTGCGGCGGCGTTGGCGGACGGCTTCTTGTACCAGAAGCCGATCAGCAGGTAGGAGGCGAGGCCGACGCCTTCCCAGCCGAAGTACATCTGCACCAGGTTGTCCGCCGTCACCAGCATCAGCATCGCGAAGGTGAACAGCGACAGATAGGCGAAGAAGCGCGGCCGGTTCGGATCGTGGTGCATGTAGCCGATCGAATAGATATGGACCAGCGCCGACACCGTGTTGACGACGACCAGCATCACGACCGTGAGGGTGTCGATCCTGAGCGCCCAGGCGGCGTCGAGCCCGCCGGCCTGGATCCAGCGCAGCACCGGCACGGTAAACACCTCGCCATGGCCGAAGCCGACGGTGAAGAAGACGATCCAAGACAGCACCGCCGAGATGACCAGGAAGCCGGAGGTGATGTATTCGGAAGCCTTGGCGCCGAGCGAATTGCCGAACAGGCCGACAATCAGGAAGCCAAGCAGCGGAAGGAAGACGATGGCCTGGTACATGGTTGTTCCCGTCAACCCTTCATCTGGTTCACGTCTTCGACCGCGATCGAGCCCCGGTTGCGGAAGAAGACGACAAGAATGGCAAGTCCGATCGCGGCCTCGGCCGCGGCGACCGTCAGCACGAAGAGCGCGAACACCTGTCCGACGAGGTCATGCAGCGCCGCCGAGAAGGCGACGAAATTGATGTTGACCGCAAGTAGGATCAGCTCGATCGACATCAGGATGACGATGATGTTGCGGCGGTTCAAGAAGATGCCGAACACGCCGAGCGTGAACAGGACCGCCGATACGGTCAGATAATGCGCGATGCCGACGACCATCTCAGATACCCTCGCCCGACTTGACCTTGCGGATTTCCATGCCCGTCGCAGCCGTGCGGCCGACCTGGGCGGCGATTGACTGCCGCTTGACGCCTTCCTTGTGGCGCAGCGTCAAGACGATGGCGCCAATCATGGCGACCAGCAGCACGAGGCCGGCGATCTGGAAGTAATAGAGGTAGTCCGTGTAGAGGATGTCGCCGAGCGCTGCCGTGTTGGAGCGCGTGGCGATATCCGGCGTTGCCTTCGCCACCGTCGAGGCAAGCTGCGGCGCGAAGCTGTAGCCGCCGAGCACGACGATCAGTTCCGCCGCCAGGACCAGCCCGACCAGCGCGCCGATCGGCGCGTATTGCAACGCGCCCTGCTTCATCTCGGCAAAGTCGACGTCGAGCATCATGACGACGAACAGGAACAGCACCATCACCGCGCCGACATAGACCACGAGCAGAATCAGTGCCAGGAATTCGGCGCCGGTCAGCAGGAAGAGCCCTGCGGCGTTGAAGAAGGTCAGGATCAGGAACAGCACGGAATGCACGGGGTTGCGTGACGAAATGACCATGAAGGCCGACGCCACGGCAATAAAGGCGAAGAGGTAGAAAAAGACCGCCTCTAGTCCACTCAGCATGGGGTTCCCCGGGTTCCTGTCCGAACACTGGGCTCAGCGCCCCTGCTCGATATCGCCGCCGCCTCCGGCTGGCAAAGTTGGTGTTCCATTAGACGAGGCTCTTCGCCCCGTCCATGCGTCAAATGTCAGCGATAGGGCGCGTCCAGCGCGATGTTGCGCGCCAGTTCACGTTCCCAGCGATCGCCGTTCGCGAGCAGCTTTTCCTTGTTGTAGTAAAGCTCCTCGCGCGTTTCGGTCGCGAATTCGAAGTTCGGCCCCTCGACGATGGCGTCGACCGGGCAGGCTTCCTGGCAGAAGCCGCAATAGATGCACTTCACCATGTCGATGTCGTAGCGCACCGTGCGGCGTGTGCCGTCATTGCGGCGCGGGCCGGCCTCGATGGTGATCGCCTGAGCCGGGCAGATCGCTTCGCAGAGCTTGCAGGCAATGCAGCGCTCCTCGCCGTTGGGATAGCGGCGCAGCGCATGCTCGCCACGGAAGCGCGGGCTGATCGGCCCCTTCTCGTGCGGATAATTGATCGTCTCCTTCGGCGCGAAGAACTGGCGCATCGACAGGAAAAAGGCGCTGACGAAATCCTTCAGCAGCAGGGCCTTTGCGGCTTGGGCAAGAGCAGACATCACGCAAATCCCGTGATCTTGAGGAAGGCCGCGGTGGCGACGACCATGAACAGCGAGATCGGCAGGAAGACCTTCCAGCCCAACCGCATCAACTGGTCGTAGCGGTAGCGCGGCACGAACGCCTTCACCATCGAGAACATGAAGAACACCAGGCAGACCTTGAGCACGAACCAGATCAGCCCCGGCACCCAGGTGAAGGGCGCGAAGTCGAACGGTGGCAACCAGCCGCCGAGGAAAAGGATGGTGGCCAACGCGCACATCAAGACGACGGCGACATACTCACCAAGGAAGAAGAGCAGGAACGGCGTCGACGAGTATTCAACCATATGGCCGGCGACGAGTTCCGATTCCGCTTCCACCAGGTCGAACGGCGGGCGGTTCGTCTCGGCCAGCGCCGAGATGAAGAACACGATGAACATCGGGAACAGCGACAGCCAGTGCCAGTCGAGGAAGGTGTTGGGCAGGCCGAGCCGCGTACCCAGGCCATCCTGCTGCGCGAGCACGATGTCGGAGAGGTTGAGCGAGCCGACGGTGAGCAGAACGGTGACGATGACGAAGCCGATCGAGACCTCGTAGGACACCATCTGCGCCGCCGAGCGCAGCGCGCCGAGGAACGGATATTTCGAGTTCGATGCCCAGCCGCCCATGATCACGCCATAGACCTCGAGCGAGGAGATGGCGAAGACATAGAGGATGCCGACATTGATGTTGGCGATCGCCCAGCCTTGACTGACCGGGATGACGGCCCAGGCCGAGATCGCCAGCACCGCCGACACCAGTGGCGCGAGCAGGAAGACGCCCTTGTTGGCGCCGGACGGGATCACCGGTTCCTTGAAGACGAATTTCAACAGGTCGGCGAAGGCCTGCAGCGTGCCCCACGGACCGACGACGTTCGGACCGCGACGCAATTGCACCGCCGCCCAGATCTTGCGGTCGGCATAGAGCACATAAGCCACGAAGATCAGAAGAACGACGATCAGCACGACCGACTTCAACAGGATCAGCAGCGCCGGCAGCACGTAGAAGGAGAAGAAGGTGTCCATGCTTATTCCGCCGCCTGCTTGAAGCCGCTCTTGGCCAACGCCGAGCATTCGGCCATCACGGCCGAGGCCCGCGCGATCGGGTTGGTCAGATAGAAGTCCTTCACCGGCGAGGTGAAGGTGCCCTTGTTCAACCGCCCGCCGAGCTTCGCCGCCTTGGCGACGTCGTCGGCGCTGCCGGCCAGGACCTGGTCGATACGGGCCAGATGCGGATATTCGCCACAGAGCTTGGCGCGCAGTTGCGCCAGCGAATCGAAGGGCAGTTTCTTGCCGAGCACATCCGACAGCGCCCGCAGGATCGCCCAGTCCTCGCGCGCCTCGCCTGGAGCGAAACCGGCGCGGTTTGTCTGTTGGACACGGCCTTCCGTGTTGACATAGGTGCCGGACTTTTCGGTGTAGGCGGCGGCCGGCAGGATGACGTTGGCGCGGTGCGCGCCGGCATCGCCATGCGTGCCGATATAGACGACGAAGGCGCCGCCGGTCTTGGCCATGTCGATCTCGTCGGCGCCAAGCAGGAACAGCAGATCCGTCTCGCCCAGCATGCCGGCGACATTCTTGCCGCCCTCGCCCGGCACGAAGCCGACGTCGAGGCCGCCGACGCGGCCGGCGGCGTTGTGTAGCACCGCAAAGCCGTTCCAGTCGGCCGTCACGGCATCGACGGCCGTGGCGAGTTTGGCCGCCTGGCCGAGCACCGCCGCGCCGTCCGCACGCGCCAGCGCGCCCTGGCCGACGATGATCAGCGGATGCGTCGCCTTCTTCAGCACCTCGAAGAACTTGCCGTTGCCGTCGGCGAGGTCCTTCAAGGATTCGGGGCCGGCGCCGATGAGCTCATAGTCGTAACGCGTGTCGCCGATCTCGCCGATGACGCCGACCGGCAGGTTGCCGACGCGCCAGCGCTTGCGGATGCGGGCGTTGAGCACCGAGGCCTCGAAGCGCGGATTGGCGCCGATGATCAGCACCGCATCGGCCTGCTCGATGCCCTCGATAGTCGGGTTGAAGATGTAGCTCGCGCGGCCGAGCGACGGATCGAGCGCTGCGCCATCCTGGCGGCAGTCGATGTTCTTCGAGCCGAGCGCGCCCATCAGAAGCTTGAGCGCATAGATCTCCTCGACCGCGGCGAGGTCGCCGGCGATGGCGCCGATGCGCTCAGGCGCGGTCTTGCCCACCTCGTCCTTGATCGCCGCGAAGGCCTCCGCCCAGCTTGCCGGGGCGAGCTTGCCGTTCTTGCGAACGTAAGGGCGATCGAGGCGCTGCGTGCGCAGGCCGTCCCAGATGAAGCGGGTTTTGTCGGAAATCCACTCCTCGTTCACCGCTTCGTTGACGCGCGGCAGGATACGCATCACCTCACGGCCTCTCGAATCGACGCGGATCGCCGAGCCGACAGCGTCCATGACGTCGATCGATTCCGTCTTGGTCAGTTCCCACGGCCGCGCCTGGAAGGCGAACGGCTTGGAGGTCAGCGCGCCGACCGGGCAAAGGTCGATGACGTTGCCCTGGAGCTCCGACGTCATCGCCTGTTCGAGATAGGTGGTGATCTCGGCGTCCTCGCCACGGCCGATCAGGCCGAGCTCGGAAATGCCGGCGACCTCGGTGGTGAAGCGGACGCAGCGCGTGCAATGGATGCAGCGGTTCATCACCGTCTTCACCAACGGGCCGATATACTTGTCTTCGACCGCGCGCTTGTTCTCGTGATAGCGCGAGGAGTCGACGCCGAAGGCCATCGCCTGGTCCTGCAGGTCGCATTCGCCGCCCTGGTCGCAGATCGGGCAGTCGAGCGGATGGTTGATCAGCAGGAACTCCATCACGCCTTCGCGCGCCTTCTTGACCATCGGCGTGTTGGTGAAGATCTCCGGCGGCTCGCCGTTCGGGCCGGGGCGCAGGTCGCGCACGCCCATGGCGCAGGAAGCCTGCGGCTTGGGCGGACCGCCCTTCACCTCGATCAGGCACATGCGGCAGTTGCCGGCGATCGACAGCCGCTCGTGGAAGCAGAAGCGCGGCACTTCCGCGCCGGCGTCCTCAGCCGCCTGCAGCAGCGTGTAATGGTCGGGTACCGTGATCTCTTTCCCGTCGACCTTGAGCTTTGCCATTCGCCTCAAACCCTCGCGGATTTCCCGCAATCTCTCATTCCGGGCGCGACTGGTGCCGCGCCCGGCATTTCATCTCACTACTTGGCGGCCAGCGCCGCCGCCTGACCGGTCCAGTCGTCGCGGCCGATGCGGCCGGCGAGCGACAGGTAATCCTCGACCCAGGCGATCTCTTCCGACGTCCAGGCAGCGATCTGGCCATAAGTCCAGATGCCAAGACCGTTCAGCACTTTCTCGAGCTTCGGCCCGATGCCCGAGATCGCCTTCAGGTCGGAAGGCTTCCCCGGCTTGTCGATCGCCTTGGGCTGCCTGAAATCCTCCGGCATCAGCCCGGTCGCGGCCGTTCCGGCAACCGTGTCGGCGCCTGAAGTGTCGAGCGCCTTCTCGGTGGCGTTGGCCGCGATGTCGGTCACGTCCCTGGCGAAGGTCTGCGCCTCGGCGATCAGCGTCTCGGTCGCCTTGCGCGCCTTGGACGAATTGTTGGCGGCTTCGGTCCGCGCCTCGAGATCGTCGAGGAACGGTTGGAACATGCGCTGCGAGGCTTCGACCGCGCCGGAGAGCGCGCCCATCCAGACGCCCATTGCCTGATTGGCAAATCCGATGCCCAGCGCCGACATCGCGGCTGCGCCCGCGACAGGATGCGCCATGAGGTTGACGGCGCTAGCCATCTCCCTCGGCATCATCTTTGTCAGGTCCTGGTTCATCTTCTCGAGTTGGTCCCAATAAGGCATCAGCGGGTAGGCTATCGAATACGGCGCCATAGACATCTCCTGGTCGTTTCTTCGTACGCCCCGCCCCTGCTTTTCCGTCCCGGGCAATGCCCGTCTTACAAATCTTATTCCGCCGCCACCATCACCGGCTCGACCCGGTGGGCGTTGCGCGAAAACTCGTCGATGCGGCGCTCCACCTCGCCGCGGAAGTGTCGCATCAGGCCCTGGATCGGCCAGGCCGCCGCGTCGCCCAGCGCGCAGATCGTGTGGCCCTCGACCTGCTTGGTGACGTCGAGCAGCATGTCGATCTCGCGCTTCTGCGCTTCGCCGCGCACCAGCCGCTCCATCACCCGCCACATCCAGCCGGTGCCTTCGCGGCATGGCGTGCACTGGCCGCAGCTCTCATGCTTGTAGAAGTAGGAAAGCCTGGCGATCGCCTTCACGACATCGGTCGACTTGTCCATGACGATGACGGCCGCCGTGCCGAGGCCGGATTTGAGGTCGCGCAGCGCGTCGAAGTCCATCGGCGCGTCGATGATCTGCTCCGCAGGCACCAGCGGCACCGAGGCGCCGCCTGGGATCACCGCGAGCAGATTGTCCCAGCCGCCGCGAATGCCGCCGCAATGCGTCTCGATCAGCTCGCGGAACGGGATCGACATCGCTTCTTCGAAAGTGCACGGATTGTTGACGTGGCCGGAGACGCAGAACAGCTTGGTGCCGGCATTGTTCGGCCGGCCGAAGGACGAGAACCAGGCAGCGCCTCGGCGCAGAATGGTCGGCGCCACCGCGATCGACTCGACGTTGTTGACCGTCGTCGGGCAGCCATAGAGGCCCACGTTGGCCGGGAATGGCGGCTTCAGCCGCGGCTGGCCCTTCTTGCCTTCGAGGCTTTCGAGCAGCGCCGTCTCCTCGCCGCAGATATAGGCGCCGGCGCCATGGTGCATATAGACGTCGAAGTCGTAGCCGGACGTGTTGTTCTTGCCGATGAGCTTGGCTGCGTAAGCCTCGTCGATGGCGCGCTGCAGCGCCTCGCGCTCGCGGATGAACTCGCCGCGCACATAGATGTAGGCCGCGACCGCGCCCATGGCGAAGCCGGCGACCAGCGCGCCCTCGACCAACGTGTGCGGATCGTTGCGCAGGATGTCGCGGTCCTTGCAGGTGCCGGGCTCGGATTCGTCGGCATTGATGACCAGATAGCTCGGCCGGCCGTCGCTCTGCTTCGGCATGAACGACCATTTGAGACCGGTCGGGAAGCCGGCGCCGCCGCGGCCGCGCAGGCCGCTCGCCTTCATCTCGTTGACGATCCAGTCGCGCCCCTTGGCGATCAGGCCCGGCGTGTCGTCCCAGATGCCGCGCGCCTGAGCTCCGGCCAGCGACTTGTCGAACAGGCCGTAGATGTTGGTGAAGATGCGGTCTTTGTCCTGAAGCATGGTTCGTCCCTCAGACCGGCTTTTTGCCGAAGACGCGGATGTATTCGGCGACGCCGCCCTTGGCGAGCGCCTTTGCCTGCTTCACCCAGTCGTCGCGCTCGATGCGGCCGCGGAAGTTTAGATAACCGTCGACCCATTCGCGCTCGGCTTTCTTCCACGCGGCGACCTGCGCGAAGGTGTAGATGCCTATCGAATGCAAGGTGCTCTCGATCTTCGGTCCGACGCCCGAGATCAGCTTGAGATCGTCGACCGTTGCCGGGCGCTCGATGCCGGCCGGGCGGTTCTTGTCCTCAAGCGAAGGCTTCGCCGTTTTGGCGATAGGCTGCTTGGTTTCGGGTGACTTGAAGGCGGAAGCCGGTTCGGCCTTGATCGTCGGCCCGCTGCGCGGCTTTGAAACCCCTTCGACTTCCGGATCAGCCTGATTGGCGTTGGCGGCGGAATGGCGGGGCGCCCTGACGCTGGCCGCCTTCTCCGTGGCCGGCGAAACCTTTACCGGCGACGGCGTCTTCAGCGCCGGGCTGGTCTCGGGCGCATCCGTCTTCGGCTTGCTGGATTTCGACGGCCCGACCGGAGCCGATGGCGCCGGCGCGGCGGGTGCCTGCGAGACGACGGCGGCCGGCGCGGCTGCCGGTGCGGCAGCGGCGGCCTCTCTGGCCGCCTTCGCCGCAGCCTTGGCTTCCTTGTCGCGGGTCGACTTCAGAATTGCCTTCTCGCTCTTCAGCGTCGTCAGCCCAGTCGCCGGCTCCGAGCCGGTGCGGCCATTCTGGGGGCCGGGCTTTACAGTGGCGCCTTTGCCAGCCTCATAGAGATCGATGATCTCGGCCAGCCGCTCCGGCGTCAGGTCTTCAAAAGTGTCTTTGAAGATCATGACCATCGGCGCGTTGACGCAGGCGCCGAGGCATTCGACCTCCTCCCACGACAGCGTGCCCTTGTCATTGGTGTGGAACTGGTCGTGATGGATCTTCGAGCGGCAGACATCCATCAGCGCTTCCGAGCCGCGCAGCATGCAGGGCGTAGTACCGCAGACCTGGATATGCGCGCGCGTGCCGACCGGATTGAGCTGGTATTGCGTGTAGAAGGTCGCGACCTCGAGGCCGCGGATGCGCGGCATGCCGAGCATGTCGGAGATCGTCTCGATCGCCGCCTTCGTGACCCAGCCTTCCTGCTCCTGCGCCAGCATCAGCAAGGGAATGATGGCCGACTGCTCGCGTCCCTTGGGATATTTGGCGATCCACTGCTTGGCCGCCGCCGTGTTCGCCTTGTTGAAGGCGAAGGAAGCTGGCTGGACGCTGGCATCTGCGAGACGGCGGACTGACATTTTAGCGATCGACCTCACCAAACACGATGTCGAGGGAGCCAAGCACGGCGGTGACGTCGGCCAGCATGTGGCCACGGCACAGGAAATCCATGGCCTGCAGATGCGCGAAGCCTGGCGCGCGCAGCTTGCAGCGATAGGGCTTGTTGGTGCCGTCGGAGACGAGATAGACGCCGAACTCGCCCTTCGGAGCTTCCACTGCCGCATAGACCTCGCCGGCCGGCACGCGATAACCCTCGGTGTAGAGCTTGAAGTGATGGATCAGCGCTTCCATCGAGCGCTTCATCGCCGCGCGCTTCGGCGGCACCACCTTGCCGTCGAGGTTCGACACCGGACCGCTGCTCTCCTTGCCGAGCAGAAGATCGACGCACTGGCGCATGATCTTCGCCGACTGACGCATCTCTTCCATGCGCACGAGATAACGGTCGAAGCAGTCGCCGTTCTTGCCGATCGGGATGTCGAAATCCATCTCGGAATAGCATTCATAAGGCTGCGCCTTGCGCAGGTCCCAGGCAGCGCCCGAGCCGCGCACCATCACGCCCGAGAAACCCCAGGCCCAGGCGTCCGCCAGTGACACCGTGCCGATATCGACGTTGCGCTGCTTGAAGATGCGATTGGGCGTGAGCAGCGCGTCGAGATCGTCGATCGACTTCAGGAACGGGTCGATCCACTCGCCGATGTCCTCGACCAGCTTCTGCGGCAGGTCCTGATGCACGCCGCCCGGCCGGAAATAGGCCGCGTGCATGCGCGAGCCGGAGGCGCGCTCATAGAACACCATCAACTTCTCGCGCTCGACGAAGCCCCACAGCGGCGGGGTCAGCGCGCCGACGTCCATCGCCTGCGTCGTCACGTTGAGGATGTGCGACATGATGCGGCCCATCTCGGAATAGAGCACGCGGATCAGCTGGCCGCGCTTCGGCACCTCGATGCCAAGCAGCCGCTCGGCTGCGAGCGCGAAGGCATGCTCCTGGTTCATCGGCGCGCAATAGTCGAGCCGGTCGAGATAAGGCACGGCCTGCAGGTAGGTCTTGGCCTCGATCAGCTTCTCGGTGCCGCGATGGAGCAGGCCGATATGCGGATCGACCCGGTCGACGACTTCGCCGTCGAGTTCAAGAACCAGACGCAAAACGCCATGCGCCGCAGGATGCTGCGGACCGAAGTTGATGTTGAAGTTGCGGACGGAGGTTTCAGCCATTCTGCCGCCTCAATTTGCCTTCGCTTTCTCGTCGCCCGGCAGCACGTAGTCGGTGCCTTCCCAGGGCGAGAGGAAATCGAAATTGCGGAATTCCTGCTTGAGCTCGACCGGCTCGTAGATCACGCGCTTGGCCTCGTCGTCGTAGCGCACCTCGACGAAGCCGGTCAGGGGGAAATCCTTACGCAGCGGATGCCCGTCGAAACCGTAGTCGGTCAAAATGCGCCGCAGATCCGGATGGTCGGAGAACAGCACGCCGTAGAGGTCGTAGGTCTCGCGCTCGTACCAGTCGGCGCCGGGATAGACGGCGGTCAGCGACGGCACCAGCGTTTCCTCGTCGGCCTGAACCTTGAGCCGGATGCGGACATTCTGCTTCGGCGACAGCAAGTGGTAGACGACGTCGAAGCGCCTGGCGCGCGACGGGTAGTCGGCACCGCAGATGTCGATGATCGAGATGAACTGGCAGCGCGGATCGTCGCGCAGGAAGGTCGCCACCGCGATCAAATTGTCCGGCTCGACGGAAACCGTCAGTTCGCCATAGGCAAGCACGGCTTCGCCGATGCGGCCGGAGAGCTTCTCGCCCAGATAGATGGAGAGTTCGTTCAACGCCAGGGTCATCGGCTCACCGTTCGATTGTGCCGGTGCGGCGGATCTTCTTCTGCAAGAGAAGAATGCCGTAGAGCAGCGCTTCCGCGCTCGGCGGGCAGCCGGGCACATAGATGTCGACCGGCACGATGCGGTCGCAGCCGCGCACCACCGAATAGGAATAGTGGTAGTAACCACCACCATTGGCGCAAGAGCCCATCGAGATGACGTAGCGCGGCTCCGGCATCTGGTCGTAGACCTTGCGCAGCGCCGGCGCCATCTTGTTGGTCAGCGTGCCGGCGACGATCATGATGTCGGACTGGCGCGGAGACGCGCGCGGGGCGACGCCGAAACGCTCGCTGTCATAGCGCGGCATCGAGGTGTGGATCATCTCGACCGCGCAGCAGGCGAGGCCGAAGGTCATGAACATCAGCGAGCCGCTGCGCGCCCAGGTAATCAGCGCTTCAGTCGAGGTGACGAGGAAACCCTTGTCTGCCAGCTCATTGTTGATTTCGAGGAAGAAGGGATCGTCCTCCCCCACCGGCCTGCCGGTGTTGGGATCGATGATGCCCTTGGGCTTCGGCGCGACGAGGGTGCCTGAACTGTCGTTCAATCCCATTCCAGCGCTCCTTTTTTCCATTCATAGGCAAAGCCGATGGTCAGCACCGCCAGGAACACCATCATCGACCAGAAGCCGAGCATGCCGACCTTCGAAAAGGACACCGCCCACGGGAACAGGAAGGCGACCTCGAGATCGAAAATGATGAACAGGATCGACACCAGGTAGAAGCGGATGTCGAATTTCATGCGGGCGTCGTCGAACGAGTTGAACCCGCATTCATAGGCGGAAAGCTTTTCGGGGTCGGGATTGCGGTAGGCCACCAGGAACGGCGCGACGATAAGCGCAAGACCGACGACCATCGCCACCGCGATGAAGAGGACGATGGGCAGATACGAACTCAGGAGTGCGCTCATGCGGCGACTTTCCTTTGGCGGGCCAGTTCACTTTGATTACAGCAACGGACTCTAATGCGGAAGCGTGACAGTTTAACCCGCTGAACCGTTTTAAGGGCCCTATGCTGCGACGCGGCGAGGGTTAGCGCAGCGGTTTCGGCGAAGCAAGTCAAACCTTGTTCAAAATCCGGCCCTGGACGCCATATCGGAAGAAACTGGTCCGATCCGCTCCTGTTTGATTTCCTTCACTTTTTACTCCACTTTTCTCTCCTGACATATCTCCCGCCATTTGCCTGCTAGCATGGCTGGAATCACCGGCTGGAAATCAGGTAAACGGATCGAGGCAAAGGCTCCTTGATGAAGGAAAAAATCTCGCTTCGCATGGCCAGGCGCATCGCGCTCGGTGCGCAGGGTTTCACGGACCCCCGCCCCGGCGGCGAGCCCAACCGCCGGCACCTCGCCCGCGTGCTCTTCCGAACCGGGCTGCTGCAGATCGATTCCGTCAGCGCGGTGGTGCGCGCCCACTACATGCCGCTTTATTCGCGTCTCGGCCCCTACCCGCTTGCGCTGCTCGACAACGCCGCGGTCACCCGCAAACGCGCCGTCTTTGAATATTGGGCGCACGAGGCGTCCTTCTTGCCGGTCGAGACCTACCCGCTGATGCGCTGGCGCATGCAGCGCGCCGAACGCGGCGAGGAAATGTATCTCGGCCTCGCCAAATGGGGCCGTGAACGCAAGGAGATGATCGACGAGATATACGGCCAGGTCGCCGAACGCGGGCCGATCGCCGCTTCCGACATCGAAGGCCACAAGGGCAATGGCGGCTGGTGGGGCTGGAGCGAGGCCAAGCACGCCTTCGAATGGCTGTTCTGGGCCGGGCGCATCACCACCGCCTACCGGCGCGGCTTCGAACGCTACTACGACCTGCCGGCGCGTGTTCTGCCGCAGGCTATCCTGGACCTGCCTGTACCTTCGGTCGAGGACTCGCATCGCGAATTGCTGCGCATTTCCGCCCGCGCCCACGGCATCGCCACTTATGGCGACCTGCGCGATTATTTTCGCCTGGCGCCGGGCGACACGAAGGATCGCATCGAAGAGCTTGTTGAAATGGGCGAATTGCTGCCGGTTAAGGTCGAGAGCTGGGATAAGGCCGCTTATCTGCACAAGGACGCCCGCATTCCGCGCCGGATCGAGGCGCGCGCCCTGCTAGCGCCGTTCGATCCCGTGGTCTTCGAGCGCACTCGCACCGAAAAGCTCTTCGGCTTCCGTTACCGCATCGAGATCTACACGCCGGCCGAAAAGCGCCAATACGGCTACTATGTGCTGCCCTTCCTGCTCGGCGACCGGATCGTCGCTCGCGTCGACCTGAGGGCCGATCGCCCAGCAAGCATCTTGCGCGTCCACGCAGCCTATGCCGAGGCCGACGCCCCGTCCGAAACGGTCGCGCAGCTCTTCGAGGAATTGAAGCAGATGCAGGCGTGGCTCGGACTGGAGGCTATCGAAGTGACGCCGGCCGGCGACCTCGGGCCGGCGCTGGCCGACATCTCGGCGTCGCACCCTGCGTTGACAGGCGCATAGCCGTAAGCCTAAATCCGAGCCAGACGGTCTTCTCCCGGCAAAGGGAGGAGCTGAGAGGGAATGCGGTGCGGGATAATTTCCCAAATCCGCGGCTGTCCCCGCAACTGTAAGCGACGAGCCTCAGCCGAAAACCACTGGGATGTTCCCGGGAAGGCGGCATTCAAGGCGATGACCCGCGAGCCAGGAGACCTGCCGTCTGAGACTTTAAGTATCCGAATGCCTGGCGGGTTTTCCGGGCAAGGAGCCTGGTTTTGGATCGTAACGGCAGTTTCCCGGCAAACATCGCGGACATTTCGTCCGAGCCCGACGCGTTGGCGGACGTGACGGTCATCGTCTGCTCGTCCTGCCGCGACGAAACCGGTTCGGATGCCAACCCGCGCGCCGGCGCCCTGCTTGCTGAAGACACGCGCCGCGCCGCATCGGGCGAAAACATCCGCATCCGTACCGTCGAATGCCTTGGCAATTGCAAGCGCCGCTTGAGCGCGGCGCTTCTGCGCGACGGCTGCTGGAGCTACGTCTTCGGCGATCTGGATGCGACCAGCGGCGCCGACCTCGTCGCCGGCGCAAAGCTCTTTGCAACTTCCACTGACGGCCTCATCCCCTGGCGCGGCCGGCCCGATTCCCTCAAGCGCGGCCTGGTTGCCCGCATCCCTCCCCTCGACCTCCTGAAGGACCGATCATGAACGCCTCCGTTTCTCGTGTTCCCTGCACCGTCGTCACCGGCTTTCTCGGCGCCGGGAAGACGACGCTGATCCGCAACCTGCTCGAAAACGCCAAGGGCAAGCGGCTGGCGATCATCGTCAACGAGTTCGGCGATGTCGGCATCGACGGCGAGATCCTGAAAGGCTGCGGCATCGACACCTGCCCGGAGGAAAACATCGTCGAGCTCGCCAATGGCTGCATCTGCTGCACCGTCGCCGACGACTTCGTGCCGGCGCTCGACCAGATCCTGTCGCGCACGCCGAAGGTCGACCACATCCTGATCGAGACCTCCGGCCTCGCTTTGCCGAAGCCGCTCGTCCAAGCCTTCCAGTGGCCGACGGTGAAGAGCCGCGTAACGGTCGACGGCGTCATCGCCGTGGTCGATGGCCCGGCTTTGGCCGATGGCCGCGTCGCTTCCGACATGGATGCGCTGCAGGCGCAGCGCGCCGCGGACGATTCGCTCGACCACGACGATCCGGTCGAGGAGGTGTTCGAGGACCAGATCGCCTGTGCCGACCTGATCATCCTGTCGAAGAGCGACCTGATGGATGCGGCCGGCTCGGCCCGCGCCAATGCCGTGATCGGCGAGCATGTGGCGCGCGCCGTGAAAGTCGTGCCGACCGCGCAGGGCAAGGTCGATGCGTCGGTGCTGCTCGGCCTCGGCCTCGCCGTCGAGGACGACATCGAGAACCGCAAGACCCACCACGACGACGAGCTCGACCATGAGCACGACGATTTTGACTCCTTCGTCATCGATATCCCGTCGATCGCCAATCCGGATGAGCTGGCCAAGCGCGTCGCTCTCGCTGCCGAGCATGAAAACGTGCTGCGCGTCAAAGGCTTCGTCGAGGTCGGCGGCAAGCCGATGCGGCTCTTGCTCCAGGCCGTCGGCCCGCGCGTCAATCATTATTATGACCGATCCTGGACGGCGGAGGACGACCGCCGCTCGCGGTTGGTCGTCATCGGCCTCAAAGGGCTGAATCGCCCGGCGATCGAGCGTATCCTCGCCGGCTGAGGCAACACGAAAAGCCCAAACACGAAAAGCAATGCATATCCTCACCACGACATCCGCCTCGCTCGACGATCTCGCCGAGCCGATCGACCTCAGGCAGACGCCTGCGGATGTCGTGGCCCTGTCCTTCACCGACAGCGATCTTTCGGGACTGGCTACCGCCTGGAAAGCCGACACAGAGCGGCTGCCATCGATGCGGCTCGCCGCACTTCGCGACCTTCGCCACCCGATGTCGGTCGACCTCTGGGTCGATAGCGTCGCGCGCCATGCCAAAGTAATCCTCGTCCGCATCCTCGGCGGCTATGACTGGTGGCGCTATGGCTGCGACCAGCTCGTGGCGGTCGCGCGCGAGCGCGGCATCAAGCTGGCGCTGCTGCCGGGCGAAAGCCATGACGAGGACCAGCGCCTGATCGAAGGCTCGACCCTGCCGCGCACCGAGCTCGACGCCCTGCTCGGCTATTTCCGCGAGGGCGGCCCGGCCAATATGAGCGCGCTGGTGAAAAGGTTGGCGAGGCTTGCGGGGTCGGACGCGGCGGTTGCTGAGCCTGTGGGCGTGCCGAAGGTGGGTTATTATCAACCTAGAATTGGAGTCGTAGAGAAGCCTGGACTTTCAAAGGTCGGCGATCCTTCACACCCCCTCTGTCCTGCCGGACATCTCCCCCGCAAGGGGGAGATCAGCTATCACCAACCCCGGCGCCAATTCTTCCACGTCAGCAGCAGAGCCATCTGCAACATCTCCGATTGGCGAAATCGTCGGCGACAGCTCAATCTCCCCCCTTGCGGGGGAGATGTCCGGCAGGACAGAGGGGGTGTGACGGGACTCGACGCCGACAATTTCGCCGCGCCCGTCATCCCTATCCTCTTCTACCGATCGATGCTGCTGGCAGCCGACGTGGCACCGATCGACGCGTTGGCCGAGGCGCTGCACTTGCAAGGCATTACGCCGGTGCCGATCTTCGTCTCCAGCCTCAAGGATCCGGCGTCTCTGACGTTCGTCGAAAACGCCATTGCTTCTCTGAACCCATCAGCCATCGCCACCGCCACCGCCTTTGCCTCCGGCGCAGAACCAGGCGCCGAGACGCTCTTTGACCGCGCCGGCGTACCCGTCTTCCAGGTCATCGTCGCGACGACGCGGCGCGAGGTCTGGGAAAAAAACCAGCGCGGCCTGGCGCCCGCCGATCTCGCCATGCATGTCGTGCTGCCGGAGCTCGACGGCCGCATCCTGGCCGGCGCGATTTCCTTCAAGGGCGAGGTCGAAACCGATCCGGCGCTGGCCTTCCGCGCCTTCGCCAACCGGCCAGAGCCCGACCGCGTCGCGCAGGTCGCCGCCCGCATCGCGGCGTTCGTTCGCCTGCAACAGACCGAGCGCGCTAAGCGCAAGCTGGCGATCCTGATCCCGGATTACCCGAGCGCGCCCGGCCGTACCGGCTACGCCGTCGGGCTTGATGTTCCGTCGAGCGTGCTCGCCATGCTGCACGACCTGAAGGAACAGGGCTATGCGGTTGAGAGGATTCCGCAATCGGCACGGGGGCTGCTGGATGCACTGGAGATGGGTGGGCATGGTCTGAGCCTTAACGACTATCGGCGCCTGTCGATGGAGCTGCCGGAAGGCGCGCGCGATGCGGTTGAGGCTGCGTGGGGTAAGGCCGGGAGCGAGATAGGGTTGCGCGAGGCACCCCCCTCTGTCCTGCCGGACATCTCCCCCTCAAGGGGGGAGATTGCCCCGTCACCACCGCTTTCGCCAATCGCCAGCGTTGTAGGTGGAGCGCCGTCGCCCGAACTGCCAATCTCCCCCCTAGAGGGGGAGATGTCCGGCAGGACAGAGGGGGGTGTTCAAGCGCCGGCCTCGCCAAGCTTCCCCTTCCGCGCCGCCACCTTCGGCAACATCACAGTGGCGCTGGCCCCCGATCGCGGCCGCTCGGCCGACCGCCGCGCCGACTACCACGATCCGACGCTGCCGCCGCGCCACGAACTCATCGCCTTCGGCCTCTGGCTGCAGAAATCCCTCGGCGTGCACGCCATTATCCATGTCGGTGCGCACGGCACGCTGGAATGGCTGCCGGGCAAGACGGTCGCCCTCTCGGATAACTGCTTCCCCGAGATCGTCACCGGCTCGCTGCCGGTCGTCTATCCCTTCATCGTCTCCAATCCCGGCGAGGCGGCGCAGGCCAAGCGCCGTATTGCGGCCGTGACACTCGGTCATCTGCCGCCGCCGCTGACCGGTGCCGGCCTGGACGAGGCACAGCAGAAGCTCGAGCGGCTGGTGGATGAATATGCGCAGGCCGACGGGCTCGACCGTCGCCGCCGCGACCGGCTGGCGAGGCTCATCGTCGAGACCGCGCAGAAGACCGGTCTTGCCGCAGAAGCCGGCCTTGCTGGCACCGATGCGCCGGACGAGGCGCTGCGCCGCATCGATGCCTGGCTTTGCGATCTCAAGGATTTCGCCGTCAAGGACGGTCTGCATGTCTACGGCCGCGCGCCGGAAAACGAGGCCGACTCGCTGCGCCGGCAAAGCGCCGAGGCCGAAAAAACTGCCCTCCTCGCCGCGCTCGACGGCCGCCACATCAAAGCCGGGCCGGCCGGCGCACCGGCGCGCGGCCGCTCCGACGTGCTGCCCACGGGGCGCAACCTCTTCACCTCGGATCCGCGCACCATGCCGACCCCGACCGCTTACGACCTCGGCCAGACGGCGGCGGAGGAAGTGGTGCGCAGCTACATGCAAAGCCATGGCGACTGGCCGCGTTCGCTGGTCATCGACCTTTGGGGCTCAGCCTCATTGCGCACCGGCGGAGAGGAGATCGCCCAAGGCCTGGCGCTGATGGGATGCCGGCCGCAATGGGATGCCGCGACGGGTCGCGTCACCGGCATCGAGGTGCTGCCGCCGGCAGCACTTGGCCGCCCGCGCGTCGACGTCACCTGGCGCATCTCGGGCCTGTTCCGCGACATGTTCCCGACCCAGATCGCGTTGATCGACGCCGCCGCCAGCGCCGTCGCCGGCCGTGACGAGGACGATTCGGAAAATCCCCTCGCAGCCGCGACTCGCGCCGCTGGCAAGGTCGGGCCCCGCATTTTCGGCACCTCGCCCGGCACCTATGGCGCTGGCGTCGAGGATCTGCTTTCGCGCGGCGAATGGGGCGCACGCGAGGAGATCGGCCGCGCCTATCTCGAGGCCACCTCGCACGCCTATGGCGGCGCAGAAGGAGAAGCGATCTCGGCGCCCGGCGCCTTCGAGGGCCGCATCGCCGAAGCCGATCTTCTCGTCCATACCGGCGACGATCCGGGCCGCGACATCCTCGAAGGCTCGGCCGACGTCGCCTTCATCGGCGGGTTCTCGGCGGCGCTTGCAGCACTTGGCCGGAATGCCGATGTCATCGTGCTCGACACGACCGATCCGAAGAAGCCGAAGCCGCGCTCGGTCGGCGAAGCCGTCGCCCGCGTGGTGCGGGCCCGCGCCGTCAACCCGCGCTTCATCGCCGGCCAGATGCGTCACGGCCCACGCGGTGCCTCGGAATTCGCCGAGACGGTCGACCGTCTCGTCGGCTTCGCCGAGACCACGCATGCCATATCCGGCGCGCTGATCGAGGCCGTGCATGATGCCTATGTTGGCGATCCGGACGTCCGCGCCTTCCTTCTGCGCGAGAATCCGGCCGCAGCAAAGGTTATCGCCGAGCGGTTTCTCTCCGCACGGCGGCGCGGACTTTGGCATCCGCTTCGCAACTCCATCGACGATGATCTCGCGGCTTTGATCGCCGAGGCGCAGAGGGTAGCGGCATGAACGCCTTCTCGCGCCGCGGCGCCTGTCCCGCTTTGTCCGCGCCGATGCAGACCGGCGACGGGCTGCTGGTGCGGCTCAACCCTGTCGCTGGAGGACTTGCTCCCAAGTCGCTGATCGGACTCTGCGAATCCGCCTTCCGCCACGGCAATGGCACCATGGAGGTGACCGCGCGCGGCAGCCTGCAGATCCGCGGCCTGACAGCGGAGAGCGCACGGCTGTTGGCGGCTGAGGTGGATGCGCTGGGGATCGCGGTGCGCACCGGAGTGCCGGTTGAGACCGGGCCACTGGCGGGGATCGATCCGCAGGAGATTGCAGACCCGCGCCCGCTGTCCGAGCGGGTCAGCGCGGCGATCGAAAAGGGCGGGCTGACGGCAAGGCTGGGGCCGAAGGTGTCGGTGGTTGTCGATGGCGGCGGGCAGTCGACGATGGATGCGGTGACGGCTGACGTAAGGCTGGCTGCGGTGCGGGCCACAGCGGGCGTCCAGTGGAGCGTATCGGTTGCCGGAGATGCGCGGGGTGCAAAGCCGCTAGCAACGGTCGATGAAGATTCCGCACGCGACATTACCGTGGCAGCGCTCAGGATGGTCGCAGAGAAAGGCCGCGAGGCACACACGCGGGATTTGTCGGAGCGGCAGCTCAAATCTCTCGCAAGCTGGCACTCCGTCACACCCCCCTCTGTCCTGCCGGACATCTCCCCCTCTAGGGGGAGATTGAGCTGTCGCCATCGGTTTCGCCAATTTCCAACGCCGAAAGCGAAGAGCCGGCGCGCGAACTGCCAATCTCCCCCCTAGAGGGGGAGATGTCCGGCAGGACAGAGGGGGGCGCCGTAGAGCGCCATCGTTCGCCGCTTGGCCTTTTCAACCTTAACAACGGCCACGCCCTCGGCATCGCCCTGCCTTTCGGCAGCATGCCGGCGCATCCCCTCATCGACCTCGCCAGCCAAGCCTTCGACCTCGGCACCACCGAAATCCGCCTTGCGCCCGGCCGAGCCCTGCTGTTCCTCGGCCTCTCCGCAACCTCCTGCCCTGCCCTGCAAGCGTCCGCCACCACCCTCGGCTTCGTCACGGCCGCCTCCGACCCCCGCACCCGCATCGCTGCCTGCCCCGGCACGCCCGCCTGCGCTTCCGGCCGCATCGCCACCCGCGCCATCGCCGAGACGGTCGCCGCTGAATGCCCCGACCTCCTCGACCCCTCGCTCACGCTCCATATTTCCGGCTGCGCCAAGGGCTGCGCCCATCCCGGTCCGGCGGCGCTCACTTTGGTCGGCGACGAAAACGGAGCCGGACTTGTCGTGGACGGGACGGTAAAGGCCCTTCCTGCCGGATACAGGCCGGGCTATGACGCCGCGCGCGGCGTCGGCGGCGTCCTTGCCGCGATGCGCGCGCAAAGACATCCCGGCGAGACCGCCGCTGCCTGCCTCACAAGGCTTGGCACGGCCGGCATCGCCGAACTCTATCGACGGAACTAAAGAATGGCCGCCTACGACTATATCCATGACGGGATGGCGATCTACGAGCGCTCTTTCGCCATCATCCGCGCTGAGGCGGACCTGTCGCGCTTCTCCGAGGCGGAAGCCGACGTCGCGATCCGCATGATCCACGCCTGCGGCCAGGTCGAAGCCGCCGGCCATTTCGTCTTCTCCAGCGATTTCGTTGCCGCGGCCCGCGCCGCGCTTGCCGCCGGCGCGCCGATCTTCTGCGACGCGGAGATGGTCGCGCATGGCGTCACCCGCGCCCGACTGCCTGCCGGCAACGAGGTGATCTGCACGTTGCGCGACCCGCGCACCGCCGAGATCGCCAAGGCGATCGGCAACACGCGCTCGGCCGCGGCGATCGATCTCTGGGGCGAGCGCATGGCAGGCTCCGTTGTTGCGATCGGCAATGCGCCGACCGCGCTTTTCTATCTGCTCGAAAAGCTGCGCGACGGCGCGCCGAAGCCGGCGGCGATCATCGGCATGCCGGTCGGCTTCGTCGGTGCCGCCGAATCCAAGGATGCGCTGGCCAAGAATTCTTACGGCGTGCCTCACGCCATCGTTCGCGGCAGGCTGGGCGGCAGCGCCATGACAGCGGCCGCGCTCAACGCATTGGCGAGGCCGGGTCTGTGAACGTGATTGCAAAAGGCCGTCTTGTCGGCGTCGGCACCGGTCCCGGCGATCCGGATTTGTTGACGCTCAAGGCCGCGCGCGCGCTGGCCGAGGCCGACGTCGTCGCCTATTTCGCCAAGCGCGGCAACAACAGCAATGCGCGCACCATCGTCGAGGCGCGTTTCCGGCCGGACATGATCGAGCTGCCGCTGCTCTATCCCGTGACGACGGAGATCGACAAGGATCACGACGACTACCGTTCGCAGATCACCGAATTCTATGAGCAGTCGGCCGAGCGGGTCGCCGAGCATCTCGGTGCCGGTAGGATGGTTGCGGTGCTGTCGGAGGGCGATCCGCTCTTCTATGGCTCCTACATGCACCTGCACGTCCGGCTGGCGCATCGCTTCCCGACCGAGGTCATTCCCGGCATCACCGCCATGTCCGGTTGCTGGTCGGCGACCGGCCTGCCGATCGTCCAGGGCGACGACGTGCTGACCGTGCTGCCGGGCACCATGAGCGAGTTCGAGCTGACCCGGCGCCTCGCCGACACCGATGCCGCCGTCATCATGAAGGTCGGCCGCAACCTGCCGAAAATCCGGCGAGCGCTCGAGGCGACCGGCAAGCTGGCGAAGGCCATCTATGTCGAGCGCGGCACCATGCCGGGCAGCGTCTCGATGCGTCTCGCCGAAAAGCCGGACGACAACGCGCCCTATTTCGCCATCGTGCTGGTTGCCGGCTGGTCGGCCCGCCCCGGAGCCCCCGGAGCAAAGCCATGAGCGGCCGCCTCACCGTCATCGGCCTCGGTCCCGGCAATGCCGACCAGGTCACGCCGCAGGCAAGCCGCGCCGTGGCCGAAGCTTCCTTCTTCTACGGCTACAAGCCCTATCTCGACCGCCTCGAGCTGCGGGAGGACCAGACCCGCGTCGCCTCCGACAACCGCGAGGAGCTCGCCCGTTCCAACGAGGCACTCGCCAAGGCGGCCGAAGGCTACAACGTCGCCGTCGTTTCCGGCGGCGATCCCGGCGTCTTTGCCATGGCGGCAGCCGTCTGCGAGGCGATCGAAGCCGGGCCTGCCGAATGGCGCGCTATCGATCTCTCAGTAGTCCCTGGCGTCACCGCCATGCTTGCGGTCGCCGCCCGCATCGGCGCGCCGCTCGGTCACGACTTCTGCGCCATTTCGCTGTCCGACAATCTGAAGCCATGGGACCTGATCGAACTGCGTCTCTTGGCGGCCGCCGGCGCCGGCTTCGTGATTGCGCTCTACAATCCGATCAGCAAGGCGCGCCCCTGGCAGCTCGGCCGCGCTTTCGAATGCCTTAGGGCGATCCTGCCGGGCACGACGCCCGTCATTTTCGGCCGCGCCGCCGGCCGGCCCGACGAGCGCATCGAGGTGTCTCTTTTGGCAGATGCCGACGCAGAAAAAGCCGATATGGCGACCTGCATCATTATCGGCTCGCCCGAAACCCGGATCATCAAGCGGGGCGAACAGCCGGCACTGGTCTACACGCCGCGTTCGGCAACCGGTTCGAAAAAATGATCGACGATTGCCGCCAGCTGATCGACGGTTTCAGCCGAGCGAATGTCCGGCAAGGGCGGCCGGCGCACAATGATCATCTCGATGCCGAGCGCCCGAGCCGCAGCGATCTTGCCATAGGTCGCGTCGCCGCCGCTGTTCTTCGAAACGACGGCATCGATGCCGTATTTTTCGAGCAGAGCCCGTTCGTCCGCTTCCGGGAACGGCCCACGCGCAAGCAGATAGGCCGCGTCCGGAACTGCCAGCTCCGGCTCGACCGGATCCACGCTGCGGATGAGATAGCGATGCTGCGGCGCGGCTTCGAAGACGCCCGCCTCCTGCCGGCCGATCGCAAGGAAGACACGCCGCGGCGCCGTGCCAAGCGCTTGCGCCGCTTCAACAACACTGTCGACCAGCGTCCAGCGATCACCAGCCACAGGCTCCCAGCCCGGACGGCGCAGCGCGATGATCGGCACGCCGGCCTGCCTGGCTGCTTCGGCGGCATTGACCGATATACGCGCCGCGTAAGGGTGCGTGGCGTCGATCAGCAGGTGGATGTGTTCCTGGCCGAGATAGGCCGCCAGCCCGTCGGCACCGCCAAAACCTCCGGCGCGCACCGGGACGCCTTGCGCGATCGGGTTCTCCGTTCGGCCGGCCAGCGACAGCGTTACGGAAAAATCCTCGCGACGCGCCAGCTTTCCCGCCAGTTGCCGGGCTTCCGTCGTTCCGCCGAGGATCAGAATGTTCTTCATGGGCACCATGATGCTCAGCGCTTGCGCTGTCCCTCACCCTTACCCTCTCCCCGTAAGAACGGGGAGAGGGGATCGCCGACGTTGCAACCAGCCTCCTTCTCCCCGTCACTATACGGGGAGAAGGTGCCCGCAGGTGGATGAGGGGCGGCGCGGCATGTCAAAAAACAAGCAGCCAACGCGGAAATGGCTCACCATCGTCGGCATCGGCGAGGACGGTGTAACGGGTCTCGGCGACGAGGCCAAGCGGCAGATTGCCGAGGCCGAAGTCGTCTTCGGCGGCAAGCGGCACCTCGCCCTTGTCGCATCCTTGATCAAGGGCGATGCCCGCTCCTGGCCGACGCCTTTCGACGCCGAAATGCGCGATGTGCTGGCGCTCAAGGGCAAAAACGTCTGCGTGCTCGCCTCCGGCGACCCGTTCTTCCACGGCGTCGGCGTCACTCTGGCGCGCAAGGTCAAGCCGGATGAGATGCTCGTGCTGCCGGCGCCCTCGTCGCTTTCGCTGGCGGCCTCCCGCCTGGGTTGGGCGCTGCAGGATGTCGAAACCATCTCCCTGCACGGCCACTCAATCGACCTCATCAGGCCTTTGCTCCACCCTGGCGCGCGTATCCTCGCGCTGACGTCCGACGGCGACGCCCCAGCTGCAATCGCCGCATTGCTCGATGAACTCGGCTTCGGCCCGTCCCGACTGACGATCCTCGAAGCGCTCGGCGGTCCGGATGAGACGCGTCGCACGGTGCGTGCCGATGCTTCCGATCTCAAAAAGATCAATCCGCTCAACGTGCTGGCGCTCGAAATTGAATCGACGCCGGATGCGCGCATCTTGCCTTTGACCGTGGGCCTTGCCGACCATCTGTTCGAGCATGACGGCCAGATCACCAAGCGCGAGATCCGCGCCATCACGCTGTCGGCGCTGGCGCCCCGGCGCGGCGAGCTGCTGTGGGATATCGGCGCCGGTTCCGGCTCGATCGGCATCGAATGGATGCTCGCGCACCCTTCGATGCGCGCCATCGCCATCGAGGCCGACAACGAGCGCGCCGCCCGCATCCGCCGCAACGCCTCGCATTGCGGCGTACCCGGCCTCGCCGTGATCGAAGGCTCGGCGCCGAAGGTGCTGGCAAAGCTGGAGACGCCCGACGCCATCTTCATCGGGGGCGGCGGCAGCGATGCCGGCGTGCTGGAGAAAGCGATCAAGGCGCTGCGTGCCGGCGGCCGGCTCGTTGCCAATGCGGTGACGCTGGAAATGGAAGCGCTGCTTCTCGACCAGCACACCAGGCGCGGCGGCGACCTTACCCGCATAGCGCTCTCGCGTGCGGCACCGGTCGGGTCTATGCAGGCCTGGCGTCCGGCAATGCCGGTCATGCAGTGGAGCTGGGTGAAACCATGATGGTCGCGGGCATCGGCAGCCGGAAGGGCGTGACGGCAAGCGATGTGCGCGCCGCTATCGAGACCGCGCTCGAAGCGCACGGGTTGGCGATGACCGCACTTTCGGCACTTGCCACAAGCGAAATCAAACGCGACGAGGAAGCGATCTTCCTCGCCGGTCGCGACCTCGCCCTTCCGGTGATCGTCGTCGCCGACGAAGCGTTGCATGTGGTGTCCGCGGACATAATCAGCCGATCCGAAGTATCGCAAGCGCATGCCGGAACGCCGTCGGTTTCGGAAGCCTCGGCGCTTGCCGCGGCTGGGAAAGGTGCAAAACTGCTCGGGCCGCGCACGGTACTTGGCGCGGTGACCTGCGCCATCGCTCTTGGCGGAGGTACTGAATGACCGTCCATTTCATCGGCGCCGGGCCGGGCGCGGCCGACCTCATCACCTTGCGCGGCAGCAGGCTGCTGGCGTCCTGTCCGGTCTGCCTCTATGCCGGCTCGATCGTGGCGCCGGAGTTGCTCGAGCATTGCGCGCCGGGAACGAAACTGATCGACACCGCGCCGATGTCGCTCGACGAGATCGAGGCCGAATATGTCGCCGCCCACAAGGCCGGCCAGGATGTCGCGCGCCTGCATTCCGGCGATCTCTCGGTCTGGAGCGCGGTGGCCGAGCAGATCAGGCGGCTGGAAAAGCACGACATCCCCTACACGCTGACCCCCGGCGTCCCCTCCTTCGCAGCCGCAGCTGCAGCGCTGCGCCGCGAGCTCACCATCCCCGAGCTTGCGCAAAGCCTGGTGCTGACCCGCATCTCCGGCCGCGCCTCGAAGATGCCGCCCGGTGAGACGCTCGCCGGCTTCGGCCGCACCGGCGCCACGCTTGCCATTCATCTCGCCATCCACGCCATCGACCGCATCGTTGCCGACCTCACGCCGCTCTATGGTGCCGAATGCCCGGTTGCGGTCGTCTTCCGCGCCTCCTGGCCGGACGAACGGATTCTCACCGGTACGCTCGGCACGATCGAAGCGCTGCTGGCGCAAAACCCGATGGAGCGCACAGCGATCATCTTCGTCGGCAGTGCCTTGGCCGCGCAGGATTTCGGCGAAAGCTCACTTTACGACGCCCACTACCAGCGGCGTTTTCGCGGACGGGACGGATTGTGAACGGCAGCGCCAACAGAAACGGACGGGCAACGGTGGAGCAGGCGCTGGCGCGGCTGAACTTCAGGCCGCGCGCGCTGGAGCCCGGCCAGGTCTGGCTGGCCGGCGCCGGCCCCGGCGATCCCGGCTGCCTGACGCTGGAGGTGCTGGCGGCGCTCGGCCAATGCGACGCGCTGGTCTATGACGCGCTGGTCTCGCCCGATGTCGTCGCGGTCGCCGAGGGCGCCGAGCTTTTCTACGCAGGCAAACGCGGCGGCCAGCCTTCGATGAAGCAGGACGACATCAACACCCTGCTCGTGCGGCTGGCGCGCGAGGGGCGCCGTGTCGTGCGCCTCAAGGGCGGCGACCCCTATATTTTCGGCCGCGGCGGCGAAGAGGCGCTGGCACTCGCCCGCGAAGGGATCCAGTTCCGGGTGCTGTCCGGCCTCACTTCCGGTCTGAGCGCCTTGGCCGCTACCGGCATCCCCGCCACCATGCGCGGCATCAACAAGGCCGTCATCCTCGCCACCGGCCACGCCGCCGGCACCGATGACGACATCGACTGGGCCGCGATCGCGCGCACCGGCCAGCCTATCGTCGTCTATATGGGCATGGCCAATCTGCCGCTGATCGCCGCAGCCCTGCTCAAAGGGGGCCTCGCGCCATCGACGCCGGCTGCGGTGATCGTCGCGGCGACCACGCCGCAGGAGCGCACCGTCGTCGCCACACTCGCCACGATTGCTGAAGAGGCCGCCGCCGCCGGGCTCGCCTCGCCGGCTTTGATCGTCGTCGGCGGCATCGTTGCCATGCGCGCGGCATTGGCGGGCGGGACATGACGGCGCGGGCGATCATCATCGGCGCGCCGCGCTCAGGCTCGGGCAAGACCAGTGTCACCATCGGCCTCCTGCGCGCGCTGGCCCGGCGCGGCCTGAAGGTCCGCGGCGCGAAGTCCGGGCCGGACTACATCGACCCCGGCTTCCACGCCGCAGCCACCGGGCTTTCCGGTGTCAATCTGGACAGTTGGGCGATGTCGCCCTCCCTGCTGAATGCGCTGGCAAGCCAGGCCGCGGACGATGCGGAGTACGTCATCCTCGAAAGCGCGATGGGCCTGTTCGACGGCATTCCCGCGCCCGAGGGTCGATCGGGCTCGGCCGCCGACCTCGCCCGGCTCTACGGCCTTCCGGTGCTTCTGGTGCTTGACGTTTCCGGACAATCGACCACGGCAGCCGCCGTCGCCAAGGGTTTCGCCACATACGATCCGGGCGTGCGCATGACTGGCGTCGTGCTCAACCGTCTGGGCAGCGAACGTCATCGGCGGTTATCGGGCGATGCGATCGAGGCGATCGGCCTGCCGGTGGTCGGCGCCATCATGCGCGATCCCACACTCAACCTGCCCGAGCGCCATCTCGGCCTTGTGCAAGCCGGCGAATACGAGAACCTGATGGCGCATCTCGACCGGCTGGCCGACATGGTGGAAAAATCGCTCGACATCGACGCCATCCTGGCGCTGGCAACCCCGCTGGAACCTGCGGCTGGCGACTTCGGCGATGCCTTGTCGCCGCCTGGACAGCGTATCGCGCTGGCCGGGGACGCTGCCTTCACCTTCCTCTACCCGCATGTCGCCACGCACTGGCGCAAAGCCGGCGCCGAGATCGTCCCTTTTTCGCCGCTTGCCGATGAGGCGCCAGCCGAAGACTGCGATGTCTGCTGGCTTCCAGGCGGCTATCCTGAGCTGCATGCCGGCAGGCTTGCGGCCGCCGCCAACTTCCGGGCGGGAATGGCGCGTTTCGCCACGACCAAGCCCGTGCATGGCGAGTGCGGCGGCTTCATGGTGCTGGGTGAGGTGCTGGAGGACGCCGGCGGCCAAAGCCACAAAATGCTCGGTCTGCTCGGCCATTCGACCAGCTTCGCCAAACGCAAGATGAACCTCGGCTATCGCGAGGCCCGGCTGCGTGCCGGATGCCCGCTGGGAAGCGAAGGCACGCTGATCCGGGGTCATGAGTTCCACTACGCGCAGATGATTGCGACCGGCAATGACGAGCCGCTGGCCGACCTCGCCGACGGCCAAGGTAACCCGCTTGGGGCGTCAGGGTACCGGCGCAGCCATGTCAGCGGCACTTTCTTTCACGCGATTGCGAGGGGCGCATGAGCGGCCTCTCCGAACCCAGGCAGTTGCTGGACGATATCGGCCTCAACCTTGTCTTCTTCACGCGGCTGAGGCTGCCTTCGGGCGATTTCGGCGGCCGCAATCTTGCCGACGCGATCTGGGCGGCACCCTTTGCCGGCCTCGCCGTGGCGATCATCGGCGCGCTCGCCTACGCCATTGCAGTCGCCCTGGGTCTTGCCGGCGGCCCGGCCGCGGCGCTCGCGCTTGCCGCGACGATGCTCGCCACCGGCTGCCTACACGAGGACGGCTTCTCCGACATTGCCGACGGCTTCGGTGGTGGCGGGACGCGCGAAAGGAAACTGGAAATCATGCGCGACAGCCGCATCGGCGCCTATGGCGCCGCGGCGCTCGGCATCTCCCTGCTCATCCGCTGGAGCGCGCTTTCGGAACTGGCCGGTCCCGGCCACGTCTTCCTGGCTCTTTTGGCGGCGCATGCTTCTTCGCGTGGGCTTTTCGGCGCCTTCATGCGTCTTCTGCCGGCGGCTCGCGCCAACGGCCTGTCCGCAAATGCCGGCTCTGTGAGTGCCGAGACCGCTATTATCGGCGCGGCTCTCGGGGCCGTGGCGCTGCTGGCGCTTGGCCTTGGCGGCGCGATCGCCGCGCTCATCCTGCTCGGCCTGTTGTTTGCCGCGTTCCGCGCGCTTTGCCTCAGCCAGATCGGCGGCCAGACCGGCGACACGATCGGTGCCCTGCAACAGCTCGCCGAGATCGCGGTCCTCCTCGTGGCCTCAGTTTCCCTATCCCCCTGACTCTCAATTGGAGACATTGCCCCCATGTCGTTCAAATCGTTCGAAGACCTCCGAGCCGCCTGCCTAGACCTTCCCGCTGGCAGCGACGCCGCTGCCAACGCCGTCGCCCGCCGCCAGGACACGCTGACCAAGCCGCAGGGCAGCCTCGGCAGGCTTGAAACGATCGCCGCCTGGCTGGCCCGCTGGCAGGGCCGAGAGATGCCGAAGCTCGACGCGGTAAAGGTCTTCGTGTTCGCCGGCAATCACGGCGTCACCGCGCAGGGCGTGTCGGCCTACCCGTCGGAAGTCACCGTCCAGATGGTGGCCAACTTCTCCGGCGGCGGCGCGGCCATCAACCAGCTTGCCCGCGTCGCCGGCGCCAGGCTCGACGTCATCCCGCTCGATCTCGACCATCCGACCGGCGATTTCACGCAAGTGCCGGCGATGGACGAGAAGACTTTTCTCGCCGCCGTCTCGGCCGGCTACGACGCCGTGTCCAAGGATCTCGACCTCGTCTGCTTCGGCGAGATGGGCATCGGCAACACCACGCCGGCGGCGGCGATCTCGACCGCGCTGTTCGGCGGCGGCGCCGAGAAATGGACCGGCCGCGGCACCGGCGTCGATGACGCTGGAATGATCCGCAAGATCACGGCGATCGAGGCGGGCCTCAAGCGCCACACCGATTCGCTATCTGACCCGATTAAGATCGCCGCAGCGCTCGGCGGGCGCGAGCTCGCCGCCATCCTCGGCGCCACGCTCGCCGCGCGCCGCAACAATATCCCGGTGCTGCTCGACGGCTTCGTCTGCACCGCAGCCGTCGCACCGCTGGCAAGGCTGCACCCGACGGGGCTTGCGCACACAATCGCCGCCCATGTCTCGGCCGAGGCCGGCCACCGCCGCCTGCTCGAAGCGCTCGGCCTGCCGCCACTGCTCGATCTCGGCATGCGGCTCGGCGAGGGCTCCGGCGCCTGCCTTGCCGTCAACATCGTGCGTTCGGCGCTGGAGTGCCATGCGAAGATGGCGAGCTTTGCAGAGGCCGGTGTTTCAGAAAAATAAATCGATCGAAATTTCAACGCTGTTGAAACATCGAAATAACGCCATCTTGATTATTTCATGGGACAGAGATGTCTCACGGGAGATCGATCGATGTATTTGAGGTACCTAATATCCGCTGCAATTCTTGTTGCAGCGGCTTCGCCAGCCTCGTCTCAAGAGCAATATGTTCGCCCGCTTCGCCCGGGCGACGATGGGTCGGCCAGGATCCAGTCTTCCTTCTCGATGACCCTACCGGTCAAGGATGACGAAGACGCCGGCGCTCAGCAGCAGGTAGCGCTTCGCTCCTTCTACAAGGTCGCGGCGGGCAGTTGCGCCATCGTGGTAGAGACCGTGGCCGACACATGCGAGATCACCGGCATGACGACCAACGTCAACGCCCGGGACCGCAACGTCGGCGGCTATGGCGGATCGCAGATCACGGTGACCGGGCAGATCACGATGAAGGTCAAGTTCAAGGCCAATCTCGGCAAGACGGCGTTGTAGCCCAATCAAGTCACCGGACCAGATCCGGGCCGCCCTGGTTCCGGCGGCGTTTCCCCTGAAACGGTGAACCGCTCTAACGGGATCACCTGGCGTGGGCGCCGTCATGCGGGACTTGGCCTCCGGGAGAAGGCCACTGGTGTCGAAAGCCTGCCGGCGACGGCCGCATCATTTGATCTTGATGGCGATGAGCCTGGGGCGGCGCAGTCCCAAAGAGCGGACGGCGATGGAAGCCAGCCTTTTGTAAATCCTTGCTGCCTCGCGCAATGCCGCGCCAGGAGCGCGGAGACGTTTTGGCCTCTCATGGCGCACGATCACGGATGGAAAACGCGGGGCGGCGGTGAATCGGTCCTGTATGCAGAGCGCCGGACCGATTTTGTAGACCTTCAAGCCGGGCAGCCCCTCGTTGAAGAGGTGTTGATCGAACTCTTGATTGATTTCCGTGAAAGTGGCGTGCAGCTTCGCGGCGCATTCACGCGAAATGATATAGGCCGCCGTTCCGGCGAAGCCTGAGAGCGCCTGATACAGCTTTCTCCCCAATGCTCTCTGTCCGGTTTCGACGCCGACAAACCGTTTTCCGAGCTTTTCGAGATGAACGATGTCGGCATCGACCGGTATCCACGACACATCATTCAAGAATGCGGGCAGATCCGCGCCAAGATGCGCATCGTCCTCGAAAATCGCGGCGAACCTGTCAGGCCCACTGGCGATTTCCTTCCAAATCGCGCGATGGCTGAAGAAGCAGGCGACCGCTTCCTTCGAGACATTGAACTGAGTGGCGACACTGTCCGCGATCGAAGCATTGCTCACCGCGTCAAATCGTTCGATATCCAAGCCTAGCCGGCTTGCTTGAGCGTCAAACCATTTCCGACGGTCAACGGAGACCGCCAAGTTGATGTAGAACGACCGCATTTTGAATACCCCCGAAGCCCGAAACCGTTCTAGCTAAGGAAAGGCAACAGCTCAATACATCCCTGATCAGGATTAGCGGTCGCGGATGCGCTTTTGCACAGAGTTACTCAGATAGAGGACTTCCGTAGGCACTGAGCCTCGAATAGAATTGGCCGATGCTGAAGCTTCGTCCGTTTGCCGCTGCCTTCGCCATTGCCCTGTCGCCGGAGTGCTTCGCCGCAGCGGATATCTTAGCTACGGCCTGATCGACACTGCGGTTCTTATTCTTTTCTTGATTTTTGTCTGATGGCTTATCAGCGATTTTTCCGGGGGCAAGGAACCTGTTCTGACCGACGCCAAAGATGGCGTTGACAACAGCCTGGCCTTTCGATTCGGCAAGTTCCTGAACCGTGTTTTTCGACGCGGACGCAGCGTCTAATCTCGGCATATCGGAGAGTTGATTGGTGGGTGTGCACAGGATCGAACTGTGGACCCGCTGATTAAGAGTCAGCTGCTCTACCAACTGAGCTACACACCCACACCGCCGGGAAACCCAGCGTCGGCGGGCATATAGCCGCCGGATTCGGTGATGTCTAGCCCTGCCGGATCATTTCCCGACAAATCGCCGAATTGCCGCACCGGTCAAACAAAGAGGCTGCCTTCCGCCACCTTGATGGCATGGCCGCCGATGCGCGCGGAGGCCAATTTTCCGCCGTCGACATTGAGCTCTAGCCGGATGCGCGACGGCCTGCCCATCTCCAGCCCCTGCTCGATCCAGAGCTGCGTGATTCCGTCGGTCGGGGCGTCGAAATGCATGATCGCGCCGGCAAAGGCAGCCGCGGCCGAGCCGGTCGCCGGGTCTTCGTAGGACGGGGTACCGGGCACGATCATGCGGACATGGAAGGCGCTGTCATGGTGCACCGTCTCGCGGCAATAGACATAGGGGCTGGCGAAAGCCCAGTCGCTCTTGCGAGGCGCCAGCTCCGACCAGGCCTGGTTGTCCAGCCTGACTTTTGCCGCCGCATCGAGGCCAGAGACCGGAATGGCGACATAGGGCACGCCGGCCGACCAGAAGGAGACGCGGTGATTCTCGAAGCCGATCTCGTGCGGCGCAAGGCCGAGCGCTGCGCCGATCATTTCCGGGTCGGCGGCGAGTTCCAGGCGATCCGGCAGTTTCGCCAGATCGAATTCGGCATAGATGGCGCCGTCATGCTTGCTGACCGCGCAGCGCACTGGGCCGATATTCTCCTCCAGCACGAAGACCCCCGCCGCCTCGCCTGCCAGTTCCGCCAGCGCGATCGCCGAGCCGACCGTCGGATGTCCGGCGAACGGCATCTCATAGTCGGGCGTGAAGATGCGAATCCGATTGCGGTGCTTGGGATTGTCGGGCGGCAGCACGAAAACCGTTTCCGACAGGTTGAATTCACGCGCGATCGCCTGCATGGCGGCCGTCTCCAGCCCTTGGCTGTCGAGCACGACGGCGACCGGATTCCCGGCCAGCCGCTCGGTCGTGAATACATCGTAAAGCAAGTAGCTGCGTGCCATCGAGAAAACCTTCCGCCTCATCCCGAATTTTCCGCCTCAATCCCAACATGAGGAAAATTTAATTTGAAATTCGAACCTTAAGGCATGATTTGTGCACCAATAGGGACAGCAAATTTTCGCTATAGGGGTCTGGGGTGGACCAGGTTGTCAATCCGCCAAACGCAGAATCCGACACTTCCATCGAAGCCGCCCTCGGGCTCGACCGCAAAGGCGTGAGCCGCAAGCGCCGGCGCGGCTGGCTCTATGCGCTGCTGGCGCTGGCGGTAGTGGCGGCCGCGATTGGCGCCTACCGGTGGAACGCCGCCGCGCCGCCCCGAATCGAATACACGACTGCTCCGGCGACGGTCGCCGACCTGACCGTCCAGGTCTCGGCAACCGGCACGTTGCAGCCGTTGACCCAGGTCGACATCTCCAGCGAGCTTTCCGGCATCGTCCGCTCCGTCGCGGTCAACGAGAACCAGCAGGTGAAGAAGGGCGACGTGCTGGCGACGCTCGACACCGCCAAGCTCGAGGTCCAGATCGAGCGCGCCACCGCCTCGGCCAAGGCGGCCGCAGCTAGCGTCGAGGACGCCAAGGTCACCTTGCAGGAAAACGAGAACGCGGTGGCCCGCGCGAGCGCGCTCACCAAGCGCGGCATGGCGACGGACCAGTCGCTGGAGGCGGCGACCGCGACGCGCGACCGCTCCAAGGCTTCACTCGACAGCGCCGAGGCCAATCTCGCCATCGCTCAGGCCGATCTCAAGGCGCAGCAGACCGATCTTGCCAAGAGCACGATCTACGCGCCGATCGACGGCATCGTGCTCACGCGCTCGGTCGATCCCGGCCAGACGGTCGCCTCTTCGCTGCAGGCGCCGGTGCTATTCGTCATCGCTGCCGACTTGCGGAACATGGAACTGCAGGCGGCGGTCGACGAGGCCGATATCGGCCAGGTCAAACCCGGCCAGCATGCCCGCTTCACCGTCGATGCATTCCCGGACCGTCCGTTCGACGCTGAGATCCGCGACATCTCCTACGCCTCGGTCACCACCGATGGCGTCGTCACCTACAATGCCCGGCTCGAAGTGGACAACAGCGAGCTTCTGCTCAGGCCCGGCATGACCGCCACGGTCGCGGTGGTGACCAGGCAGGCCAGGGACGTGCTCACCGTGCCGGCCACTGCCTTCCGCTACCGCCCGGTCCAACAGACGGCCCGCGGCTGGAGTCTGCGCGACCTGTTCACTGGCCGCATGGGCCGTCCCAACCGGCAGCGTGAGGCGACGAAGGCGCCGACCGACGGCTCGCGCACGCTCTATGTCCTGGAGAATGGCCGGCCGCATCCCGTCAACGTCAAGATCGGCTCGACCGACGGCGAGTTGACCGAGATCACGTCCGGCCTCGAGCAAGGCGCCGAGGTCGTCACCGGCTCGCAGCAGCGGAGTTGACGCCATGTCGGCTCCCCTGCTCATTACTTTCGACCAGGTCTGGAAGAGCTATGGCGAGGGCGAGGCGCGCGTGCATGCGCTTGCCGGCGTCGATCTTGCCATCCGCCGCGGCGAGTTTGTCGCCATAATGGGCCCCTCCGGCTCGGGCAAGTCCACCGCCATGAACATCATCGGCTGCCTCGACACGCCGACCGCTGGGACCTACAGATTCGAGGGCATCGACGCCGGCCGGCTCGATCGCAACCGCCGCGCCCTGCTGCGCAACCTCTATGTCGGCTTCGTCTTCCAGGGCTACAATCTCCTGCCCCGCACCACGGCGGCGGAAAATGTCGAGCTGCCTCTCATCTATCGCGGCGTCTCCGCCCGCGAACGCCGCGAACTCGCCATGCAGGCGCTGGCTGAGGTCGGGCTTGTCGGACGGGAGCACCATACGCCTGCCGAGCTCTCGGGCGGTCAGCAGCAGCGCGTGGCGATCGCGCGCGCCATCGTCACCAAGCCGACGCTGCTCGTCGCCGACGAGCCGACCGGCAATCTGGACACCGCGCGCACGCACGAGATCATGGAATTGCTGACCAGACTGAACGCCGAGCTCGGACTCACCATCGTCATGGTCACGCACGAAGCCGATGTCGCGGACTATGCCGAGCGCACCGTGCGCTTCCTCGACGGCCATGTTGCCTCTGACACAGCGAAAGCCGAGGCCGCATGATCTGGGAGACCGTCCGCCTTTCGCTGATTTCCATCCGCAGGAACGTGCTGCGCTCGTTCCTGACGCTGCTCGGCATCGTCATCGGCGTTGCCGCCGTCATCGCAATGCTGACCATCGGTTCGGGCACCACCGAGAAGGTCAAGGCCGATATCTCGAAGCTCGGCAGCAATCTTCTCGTCGTCCGCGCCGGCCGTCCCGCCGGGCCCGGCGGACCGGGCGGGCTCGACCAGGTCACCCGACCGCTGGCCGCCAAGGATGTCGAAGCGCTGGTCGCCCACCTCAGCGGCGCCCGCGCCATCGCGCCGGCTTCGCAGAAGCAGGTGCGCGTCATCTTCGGCACGGAGAGCCTGACGTCGGGCGTCACCGGCACCGACAGCGCCTATCTCGACGCGCGTGACTGGAAGCTGGTCTCCGGCCGCCCCTTCAGCGATTCCGAGACGCGCGCCGGCGCCGGCGTGTGCCTGATCGGCGAGACGGTGCGCCAGCAATTCTTCGACGCCGGCGATCCGGAGGGCGAGACCATCCGCGTCAACCGCACGTCCTGCAGGATCATCGGCCTGCTGGAGCCGAAGGGCTACACCGGCTTCGGCCAGGACCAGGACAATGTCGTGCTGATGCCTTTAGCCGCCTACCAGCGGCGAATCGCCGGCAATCGCGACATCGACAATATCTACATTGCCGCCGACGACAGAACGCCCACCACCGAACTGCAGCCGCGTGTCGAAGACATCTTGCGCGACACGCGCCGCATCACGCCGGACCGCGATCCCGATTTTTCGATCCGCGACATGACCCAGATCGCCGACGCCATGGCCAGCGCGACCACGACCATGACCGGAATGCTCGGCGCCGTCGCCGGCGTCAGCCTTCTGGTCGGCGGCATCGGCATCATGAACATCATGCTGGTGTCGGTCACCGAACGCACGCGCGAGATCGGCATCAGGCTGGCGATCGGCGCGCATGAGAAGCACATCCTCATCCAGTTCCTGGTCGAGGCGACGGTGCTGTCGCTGCTCGGCGGCATCATCGGCATCCTGATCGGCCTGGCGCTCGCCGGTCTCGCTTCGGCGACGCTGACGATACCTTTTGCGCCGAGCCCGGCGGTCATCCTGCTCGCGGTCGGCTTCTCGGCGCTGATCGGCATGGTATTCGGCTTCTTCCCCGCGCTGCGCGGCGCAAGGCTCGATCCGATCGACGCGCTGAGGCACGAGTAGGCCCACGCGGCTTTTGCCGCGCCTCTGGCCTGCAGGAGCTGTTAAAACGGAAGCCGCGCATTCTCCTTGACCTCCTTCATGACGAAGAAGGTCCGGGTTTGCCGGACGCCCGGCAGCGCGATCAGCTTCTGCCCATGCAGCTTGTTGAAATCCGCCATGTCCCGCACCCTTATCTTCAAGAGATAGTCGAAGTCGCCGGCCACGAGGTTGCAATCAAGCACCTCCTTGAGTTTGAGCACGGCCTCCTCGAAAGCGGCGAAGCTTTCCGGTGTCGAACGGTCGAGCACGACGCCGACCATCACCAGCGCGCCAAGCGCTACGGCGGCGGGCGCGATCTCCGCCCTGACCCCGGTGATGTGGCCCTCTTCAAACAGGCGTTGCGTGCGCCTATGGCATGTGGCGGCGCTGACATTCACGCGCGCCGCCAGTTCCGCATTGGTCAGCCGTCCCTCGGACTGAAGGGCCCGCAGGATCTTGATGTCAATGCGATCGAAGGCTGGTTCGGAAGATTCTTCCATTTTTACGGTTCCAAATGGATGATTGGAGCCAACCTTAGCGCATTTTCTTATGAGAGTGGAAAAATCCTGGAGAACCTTCGAGAGCACCTTTCGCCCTTATTCGTCTATCATCTGTCTATCGAAAACGACCACGGCGGAGGCAGATCGATGTCACTTCTCGACAAGTTTGAACGCTATCCGCTGACCTTCGGCCCGACGCCGATCGAGCATCTGCCCCGGCTGAGCGCGGCCTTGGGCGGCAAGGTGCAAATCTACGCAAAGCGTGACGATTGCAATTCCGGTCTCGCCATGGGCGGGAACAAATTACGAAAGCTCGAATACATCGTGCCGGACGCTATTCGCTCCGGCGCCGACACGCTGGTGTCGATCGGCGGCGTCCAGTCGAACCACACCCGCATGGTCGCCGCGACAGCGGCCAAGATCGGCATGAAGTGCGTGGTGATCCAGGAAAAATGGGTGCCCCACTATGATGCGGTCTACGACCGGGTCGGCAACATCCTGCTGACCCGCCTGATGGGCGCTGACAGCCGGCTTGTAGACGACGGCTTCGATATCGGCATTCGTAAGAGCTGGGAGGACGCGATCCAGTCGGTGAAGGACGCGGGCGGCAAGCCCTATCCGATCCCCGCTGGCGCCTCGGTGCACAAGTACGGCGGGTTGGGCTATGTCGGCTTCGCAGAAGAGGTCGCCAGGCAGGAGGCCGAGCTCGGCTTCACCTTCGACTATATCATCGTGTGCGTCGTGACCGGGTCGACGCAGGGCGGCATGATCGTCGGCTTTGCCGCGCAAGACCGCGCCGACCGGGTGATCGGCATCGACGCCTCCGGGACGCTCGAACAGACCCGCGCTCAGGTCCGCCGCATCGTCGACGACACCGCCGCCCTCGTCGGGCTGGGCCGAGCCGTCCGCGACGACGAAATCGTGATCAATCCCGACTATGCCTATCCGGCTTATGGCGTTCCGTCTGAGGCGACGAATGACGCGATCCGGCTGGCAGCCCGCACGGAGGCTATGATCACCGATCCGGTCTATGAGGGAAAGTCGATGCAGGGCCTGATCGATCTGACCAGGAAAGGCTTCTTCCCCGAGGGTTCAAGAATCCTTTACGCGCATCTCGGCGGCGCGCCGGCCATCAACGGCTACAGCTACTATTACAAGGACGATCGCCCGGCGACTAACCTCGCGAGCGAGCTCGGCGCCCAGGAACGCGTGCCTGAGGACACGTTACCTCCAATCTTTCCATGATCGAGCTTCCGTCCGGCTGGCTGCCTGGTGCATGTCGCCCAAAAGTGTGCAGCGGTTTTGGGATAACGACATGCATAAAAACAAAGACGTAAAGCGCGTCACCCCTTTCAGCGCGACGCGCTTCAGTGACGGGTTGCCGGGGTCGCGGAAGACGTTCCGCTTGCTCGCAAAGGCGACATCAAGGATCAGAGGTCCTCGTCACTGCCAGCAAAATGCCATTCGATGAGCGGCTTCATATGCCCCATCAGACCGTCTGGCAGGTCATCAGCATGGCGGATGATGACCGGGCCCTCGATCTCCGGCTCGTTTTCAGCGGCAACGAAGGCACCGATGCGCCGCGAGATCTCGTCGGCCGGCTCGGCCACCCGGTAGCGGCGGAAAATCACCGTGCCGCTCGCTGTCGATAGCGCGTGGTAGCGCCGTCCGCGCCGGGCCGCCGACAGGTCGATGCCGGTCTCCTCGCCCACCTCGCGGATCATGTTGAAATCGACATCGACGAGGCCGTCGCGGAAATCGATCGGCTCGAAGGAGCCGGCGGCGAAATAGACTCGGCCGGCATTGACTGTATGCGAACCCATGCGGATCGCCACCAGCGCATTGTCGCCGGCGACCAGCACGGCATGCGCATAGGCATGTTCGGCGCCGCTCAGCTCGCGGTTTTTGCGCCAAAGCATGAAGGTAGAGTACTTCACGGCATGGCAGCGGCCCACGAGCCGGCTATCGCGATAGGCGAGCGCCGAAAGCAGCACCACCGTGCCGTCATAGAGCGCCGGCTTCGCCTCCATCTCGCGCCGCCAGTTTTCGGCGATCGCTGCCTGGTTGTCGCGTTCGAAAGGATGAAGGCTTGGGTCGAGCAGTACGTCGACTGCGTCGACCGGCAAAATGACGTTGCGCGGCAGGTCGAAACTCACGGGCTCAGGCCATGTCCAGAGTGATCACCACCGGGCAATGGTCGGAGGCCTTCGGCCTGTCCCATCCAGCACGCGGGAAACGTTCGACTTCCTGGCCGGACGGAAAGATGGTGCGCCAGGGCTGGCCGCTGCGGATGATGTCCGGAACTGCCGTCGCGTTCTTCGCGGCGAGCGCTTTCGACAGCAGGATGTAGTCGAGTTGGCACAGATGCCGCTCCTCCGGCCCGCGTGTGTGATAGAAACTCCAGCGGTCCATCTCCGGACGCCGCTCGACGACATTTTCGCAAAAGCCGCCGGCGGTCAGAACATTGATCGCGGACTGGGCCTCGTCTACCACCTCGAAACGATAGCCGTCGAAGCTGTCGCCTTCGATCTTCACGCGCTGCCGATAGTCGTTCATGTCGCCGCAGATCGCCCAGCGCTTGTCGGCGGCATGGTCCTTGCCGAAACGCTCCTCGATGATGCGGCGCACGGCCTGCGCTTCGGCGATGCGCAGCGGCATCGTCGCTTGGCGGCCGTCGAGCCCGTTGCGCGGCGAACCCATCGACTTGAAGTGCACCAGATAGAGCGTCAGCGGCACGCCGCCAACCGTCACGTCGATTTCAAGGCAGTCGCGCCGGAAGATGCGGTCGTTGGCCAGATGTCCAAGCGCTGCAAGCTCCGGCGTGAACAGGCCGAACTGCTCGAACGTGACATAGGCATGGCTGGCCATGCGCACGAATTCGATCGGCTGGCCCTGGGCTGTCTCGCTGCGCATCATCACGGCGACGTCGATACCGCGGGAGTCGTTGCCGGCGGTGGTGTATTTCTGCCGGTAGCCCTGCCCGATCATCTTGAAGAGGTAGCCATATTCGAAGGCCTTCAGCGCCTCGATGTTATCGACCTCCTGCATGCAGATGATGTCCGCTCGGGTCGCTGCTATGGCGAGCGCGGTAAGCTGGCGGGTATCGTCGGACTGGGCGATGGTGCGCGCCTGTTCGAGCAGCCTGTACTCAGCCTCGCTCTGGATATCGAACAGCGCCAGTGTGCGGTCCTCGTTGAGCTGGTTGCGGTAGCCGGAGAAATCGAACCTGTTCATCAGGTTCTCGACGTTGAAGGTGGCGAGGCGCAGCGACATGGCCGAGACCTTTGCCCGCAAGCAAGAGCGAAAACAAGGGCCAGGCGACACCAGTCATGGTTGACGGAACCTTTCCGTTCATCCTCCGTTCAGACGGAAAGTCCCATCAATAGGCCTCTTCCCGGGGTATTTCTGGGCGTGGGGCCTTTACTCCTTGGAGAGTGAAATGAAACCGCTCTTGTCTTCCCTCGGCTCCGGGCTGGTGGCCCTGAGCCTCATGGCAGGCCTGACGGCGCCGTCGATCGCCGGCCCGATCCTGCAGCCCGATCTCTCGACCGCCACCAGCGCGGTGGCACCCACGATCATCCCCGTCCGCGACAGTTGGGCTGGCGGCAACAACTACTCGCCGCAGATGTATGACTGGCGCTGGCGGCGCGGTGGCGACTGGCGCGGCCGCGACTTCAGATGGCGCGGCGGCGACTTCCGCGGCCGTCATTTCTCCCGCAACTGGGATGGCGGCAGATGGGATGGAGACTGGCGCTGGCGCCACCATCGCCATCATCGGCATTTCGGTGGTGGCGACGCGGCCCTTCTTGGGTTAGGCCTCGGCTTGGGTCTAGGCGCCCTAGCCTACGACAACTACTATGATCCCTATCCGCGCTACTATCAGCCGCGGCGCATTTACCGGACGGAGCGGCTTTCCAGCGCCCATGTCCAGTGGTGCTATGATCGCTACCGGTCCTATCGGGCCTGGGACAACACGTTCCAGCCCAATTACGGCCCGCGCCGGCAGTGCATTTCGCCCTATATCTGAGCCGGTCCGCAGGAAGAATGAGACGGCGCCCATCGCGGCGCCGTTTCCTTTTCGGCAAGAAAGAAACCGCCTGCGGAGGCAATAACCTTAAATTTAGCGGGAACGTCTATTGGTGATGCGATGCCCCGCATGACGATCGCGGTGCCGCGATCCGCTAGGACATGCCCGCCATGGCTGAGAACGAGTTGAGAGGCAAGCACAGGCAACGCGTACTGAAAGGCGCGGCGATCCTGACCGGCATCAACAATTCCGAGGTCAAGTGCACGGTGCGCAACATGCATCCCGGCGGCGCCGAGCTGAAGGTGCCGATCGAGGCGCGCGTGCCCGACGAATTCCTGCTCTACGTGGCGACCGACGGCGTCGGCTACAAGGCGATCGTCCGCTGGCGCCGCGAGAACCGCATCGGCGTCGAATTCACCGGCACCGAGCCGAAGCCGCATTGGCATTACGGCTGAGCATGAAAAGCCGGCGGATCGCTCCGCCGGCCTGTGATTCACAGTCTAAAGACCGACAATCAGTTCTCGCTTTGTCGACCAGCTTGTTCCTGGCGATCACTCCGCGCGACCGCAGGGGCGAAGCCCGAGGACGCGCAAGGCAGAAGAACGTGGATCGCCTTAGTTCTTGGCCTTGTCGACCAGCTTGTTCTTGGCGATCACTCCGCGCGACCGCAGGGCGAAGCCCGAGGACGCGCAAGGCAGGAGAACGTGGATCGCCTTAGTTCTTCGCTTTGTCGACCAGCTTGTTCTTGGCGATCCACGGCATCATCGCGCGCAGCTTCGCGCCGACTTCCTCGATCTGGTGGTTGTCGTTGTTGCGGCGGATGCCCTTGAAGCGCGACAGGCCGGCGCGATACTCCTGCATCCATTCCGAGGTGAACTTGCCGGTCTGGATGTCCTTCAGGATGCGCTTCATCTCAGCCTTGGTGTCGGCGGTGATGATGCGCGGGCCCGAGACATACTCGCCCCATTCGGCGGTGTTCGAGATCGAGTAGTTCATGTTGGCGATGCCACCCTCATAGATCAGGTCGACGATCAGCTTGACCTCGTGCAGGCACTCGAAATAGGCCATTTCCGGCGCGTAGCCGGCTTCCACCAGCGTCTCGAAACCGGCGCGGATCAGCTCGACCAGGCCACCGCACAGCACCACCTGCTCGCCGAACAGGTCGGTCTCGCATTCCTCGCGGAAGTTGGTCTCGATGATGCCGGAGCGGCCGCCGCCGACCCCGCAGGCGTAGGAGAGCGCAAGGTCGAGCGCGTTGCCCGAGGCATCCTGGTTGACGGCGACCAGGCACGGCACGCCGCCGCCCTTCTGGTATTCGCCGCGCACCGTGTGGCCCGGGCCCTTCGGCGCGATCATGACGACGTCGACCGAAGCCTTCGGCTCGATCAGGCCGAAATGCACGTTGAGGCCGTGCGCGAAGGCGATCGCGGCGCCGTCGCGGATGTTCGGCGCGATCTCTGATCTATAGATGTCGGCCTGCAATTCGTCGGGCGTCGCCATCATCATCAGGTCGGCCCACTTGGCGGCATCCGCCACGCTCATCACCTTGAGCCCGTCGGCCTCGACCTTCTTGGCGGTTGCCGAGCCGGCCTTGAGACCAATGGCGATCTCCTTGACGCCGGAATCCTTGAGGTTGAGCGCATGCGCCCGGCCCTGGCTGCCATAGCCGATAATGGCGACCTTCTTGCCCTTGATCAGATTGAGATCGGCGTCACGATCGTAATAGACACGCATTTCGTCTTCCTTCCCGTTTTGAAGATCAGAGCATGATGCCGAAAAGTGTGAAGCGGTTTTCGGACGACATCATGCTCTATCTCTTTGATTTAGAGCCGGATTCAGATTTCAGGTCGACTTGACCTGAAATCATCCGGCTCCAGGGCCTTGCGGCCCGGTTTTTGCTCCGTAAAGAGCGAGAAACTGCTGCGTCGCCCGCACGGCATCGCCGCCGATCGCCGCTTCAGTCAATTCCAGCCGGTCGCCGAGCAGAAGCCGGATCTGCACATCGCGGGCGACCAGCCCGAAAAAGCTGCGGAATGCCGTCTCGGCGTCGTCGAAGCCAAGCAACCCGGCCTCTTTGCCTGCTTCCAGCACCGGCTTCAGGCGCCTGGCCAGCGCGAAACGCCCATTCTGCAGCACAATAGCGCCAAGATCGTCCTTGCCGGAACCGGCATGGCCGACAGCCACGCGGTTGAGCGCGACGGACGTATCGCTGGAAATCACCCTCAGCCAGTCGGAGGCGAAGCGTTCGAGGCTTGCCGTCAGCGAAGCAAGGTCGAGACCCTTCCGGTCGACCGGCGCCACACGTACTTTCGAGGCCTGCCATTGCACCGTCGCGGTCAGCAGCCCGTCGCGGTCGCCGAACCATTTGTAGAGCGTTTCCTTGGAACAGCTTGCCCGCCGCGCCACCGCTGTCATGGTCAGGTTGTCGCCCTCCTCGACCAGCAGGCGAAGCGCGGCGTCCAGAACGGCTTGCTGCCGCTCGGTGAGCGCTTCGCTGGCATCGATGTCCGGCACGCTGTGCAACACGTTTCCCTCGGCTCACGCCCACCAGTCCAGGGCGTACCGTACGTTACGGTTCGGTTCTATGCCGTATTGTCCGAAGCCATGCAAGCGCTATTTTCCATTCCTTGCCGGAGGAACAAGATGCTGGCCGGTCTGCTTGCCTTGGCAGTTGCAGCCGCCTTCACCGGCGCCGCTGTCTATGTCAGCGTCGCGGAGCAACCGGCGCGGCTTACCCTCGACGACAAGGCGCTGCTGCTGGAGTGGCAACCCTCCTACAAGCGCGGCGCCGCCATGCAGGCCTCGATTGCCGCTATTGCCTGTCTTCTTGGCCTCGTCGCTTGGTGGCAGGCCGGCAGTCTTGCCTATCTGGTCGGGGCGGTGCTGATCATCTTGCCCTGGCCATGGACATTGATCGTGATGATGGCGACAAACAAGGCGCTGTCGGCGATGGATGCTGCTGCCATCAATCCACAAGCCAGGGCCTTGATCGTCAGATGGGGGAACATGCACCTGGTTCGCGCAGCCCTCGGCGTGCTGGCGACGCTGGCATTTCTGTGGGGCAGCCACCTGACCTGAATCCGCGCGATCCCACCGGGCCGGCTCAGGCGGCAAGTCACTCCATGACCGGCGGATCGCGCAGCCGCCCGAGCAAACGGGCCAGCGTCTCCAACTCCTCGGACGAAAGCCTGTCGCCCATCAGCTCCGATATGGTTTTTCCGTAGACTGCCCATAGGCGGCGGCGCGTCTCCCGGCCGCTTGGCGTGATGCGTACCGTCTGGCCGCGGCCGTCATCCGAGACGGGCAGCTTTTCCACCAGGCCATCCGCTTCCAGCCGGGCGAGCAGCCGTGAGACGTTGTACTGCGCCAGCAGGACGCGATCGATCAGCTCGAACGGCCGCAAGCCGCCCTCGCCCGCCTCGGCAAGTTCGTGCAGCACGTCGTACCAGGCAAGCGGCGGCAGACCCTCGGTCTTCAAAGCATCCTCGGTCTTTTCGACCAACTGGCGCGATACGCGCATCAGGCGGCCCCAGGCTTTGATGGCGTCGGGCGAAGGAGATTTTTTCGTCATCGGCGGGACCCTATTCGATAGATGCAATTGCATCAAGCTTGACGATCGATGCAAGTGCATCCATATAGATGCAATTGCATCAATAGGGAGTACTCCGATGAAACATGAAATCTGTAAAGTGGCCGATATCCCTGAGACCGGCAGTCTGGTCGCGCCCTTCTTCGGCCGCGAGGTCCATGTCTGGCGCAGCGGCGAGCGCATCCGCGCCGCGGCCAATGCCTGCCTGCATTTCGGTGGGCCGCTCGACTGCAAGGACGGCACATTTGTTTGCCAGTGGCACGGCGCCCGCTTCGACATGGAAAGCGGCGAGCGTCTCGAAGGCCCGGCGCCAAAAGGCTCGCGCCTGATGTTCCTGTCGACCCGCGTCGAGGACGGCACGCTGAACTATGTCTGGGGAGAGTGAGATGACCGCAAGGCTAACCCTCGTCAGCCATCACCTTTGCCCCTACGTCCAGCGCGCGGCGATTGCGCTTGCCGAGAAAGGCGTGCCGTTCGAGCGGGTCAATGTCGACCTTGCCAACAAGCCGGACTGGTTCAAGGCCATCTCGCCGCTCGGCAAGGTGCCCTTGCTTCGCGTCAGGCGAGATGACGCGGAAGAAGTCATTTTCGAATCCGCCGTCATCCTCGAATTCCTCGAGGACACCGAGGCCAATCCCTTGCATCCGGCCGATCCGCTCATGCGGGCCCGGCACCGCGCCTGGATCGAATTCGGCTCGGCTATCCTCAACGCCATCGGCCGCTTCTATTCTGCTGGCGACGAGGCCGCTTTTTCCAATGAAAGCAAAGCTCTGTCGCAAATGTTTGCGCGCGTGGAGGCGGAATTGTCGGCGAGGCAGAGCGGTCCATGGTTCGCCGGTGACCGCTTCTCGCTGGTCGATGCCGTCTACGGGCCGATCTTCCGCTATTTCGACACCTTCGACCGCATCGGCGATTTCGGCGTTCTCGACGGAAAGCCTCTGCTCCAAACTTGGCGTGAGGCCTTGAGCAAGCGGCAATCGGTCAGGGAAGCGGTCGGCGCCGACTATCCGCGGCGGCTGCACGCCTTCCTGCGGGCAAAGGGATCTTATCTTTCCGAGATCATCCGGCTGCAGGCCATTGAAACTCCGCAAGCCCGATCGGCCTGAACGGGTCGATCACCGTACCGGCGACCATGGCGGCGAGGAATTGCGGTCCCGGCGGGATCCTCGCCGCTACCGCCACCAATCGGTCGCGCACGAACGGCAAGACGACGGAGTCCGACTGGTAGAACGGCGTCAACGACAACGACAGCGCCTGGAAGACCCGCACATGCCAGCGGCGCGCCCGTGCATAAGCCTCCAGCGCCTCGTCGATCCCGTTCGTCCGCGCCAGCGCGTGGCTGAGTGCCGCCGCGTCGAGCAGGGCCATATTGGCGCCTTGCCCGAGCTGCGGGCTGGCCGAATGCGCGGCGTCGCCGATCACCGCCAGCCGTCGGCCCGCCGGCAGCGTCATCGTGTGGTGGCCGTAACGGGCGAGCGAGAGCTGCTCGAAACTGTCGATCTGGTTGGTGAACGCCTCGCATTCCGGCCAAACGGAAACCACCCTCTCCTTCCAGGCGTCGAGGCCCTCTGCCCGCACCTGTTCGACGTCGGCGGGCTTCAGGCTCCAGAAGAACGCGGCCATGCCTTCCGCGCCAGGTTCCGGCCGGCCGACCGGCAGCACACCGAGCATGATGCTTGCCTTGTCGTAGCGCTGCAGCAGCGCCCTTTCGTCAAAGCCGTGACGCCAGCCGAGGGACGCCCAAAAGGCGCCATAAGTGAGTGGGCGCAGCACAGCCATGTCGCCAAGGCATTGCCGCAGCCTGGAGCGCGCGCCGCTGGCATCGACGACCAGATCGAAGGGCCCCAGTCGCTTTCCATTGGCACAGACCGGCCTCGCACGCTCGCCCGTATCCAGCGCATCGATCTCGACATTGGTTTCAATGGGAATTTCCGCGCGTCGGGCGGCGCGATAGAGCACACCGAAAAGGGCAGCGCGATGCACGGCGAGGCCGAAGCGGCGGCCGCGCCGAGCGTCGTAGCGCACGTCGAGCACTGTTCTCCCGCTTTTCGCATCCGTGCCGTGCAGCCGCTCGATGCGGCTTCCCCGCGAAAGAATCTCGTCGAGCAGGCCGAGATCGGCGAGCACCGTCAGCCCGGTCGGCTGCAGCATAAGGCCAGAGCCGACAGGCTTCGGCTCGTCGAAGCGCTCGAAAATGGTGACCTTGTGCCCTGCCCGCTTGAGGTAGAGTGCCGCGGCCAGTCCGGCCGGACCGGCGCCGGCAATCGCGATCTCGTAAGACTTGCTCATTGCCCCCAACCCGAACCGGCGGGGAACAATCCCGCACAGAAAGCGCCAGATCAAGCGGCGCTTTGACGCTTATCCCGCGGGAGGAAAAGCTCAGGCCTGCGCGTTGTCGAAGGCGGCGCGCGCTTCGCGCACCGCATCATGGTTGAGTTCGGCCCATTGGATGAGCAGTTGCAGTGGCGCGAACATCGAGCGGCCGAGATCGGTGAGGCTGTATTCGACGCTCGGCGGCTTGGTCGGAAAGACTTCGCGATGCACATAGCCGTCGCGCTGCAGGTCGTAGAGCGTCTGCGTCAGCATACGCTGCGAGATATCGGGCACCAGGCGGCGCAACTCCCCGAACCGGTAAGGCCTCTCGGCCAAAGCCATGACCAGCAGCGAGCTCCATTTGCCGTTGATGCCCTGGATCACGTCGCGAACCGGGCAATCGCCGAAATTGCCGCCACCGGTCATGGCCTTGTAGACCTCGAGCTTCGATTTCAGGTTGAAGATCTTGCTGTCCATGGCGACGTTCCGATGAGCGAATGACGGCCAGCCTGGTGGTTCCCCGGCTGTGCCTACCTCCCGAAAAACTGCCTTCTTTACGGCCTCGGGTCAATTCCTATTTTAGCGCTGGTCTCTTTTTGAGACCATAAACCACAGACGCCCTTCGACACAATTTCAGGAACCTCCCATGACCGAAACCCTTCTCGTCACCGGCGCCTCCGGCCATCTCGGCCGCGCCGTCGTCAACCATCTGCTGAACGCGCAGAAGGTTGCGCCGGCCAGCATCATCGCCACCACCCGCAATCCTGAAAACCTTGCCGATCTGGCGGCCTTGGGGATCACCGTCCGGGCGGCCGATTTCGACAACCAAGCCTCGCTGGAGAAGGCATTCAAGGGCGCCGACCGGGTGCTGATCATTTCGACCGGCGAACTCGACCTGAAGAGCGACCGGCGCCTCAAGCAGCATCAGGCGGCGGTGGCCGCGGCCAAGGTGGCCGGCGTCTCGCATCTGCTCTACACCTCGATGCCAAATCCCGAGCCGGTTTCGCCGGTGCTGTTTGCCGGCGACCACTACGGCACCGAGCAGGCGATCAAGGCAAGCGGGATTCCCTACACCATCTTCCGCAATGGCTGGTATCAGGAGAACCTGTTCCTGTCGCTGCCGCATGCCATTTCGTCGGGCAAGTGGTACACCTCGGCCGCCGATGGCCGCATCGCCCATGGCGCGCGCGACGACATGGCGGCCGCGATCGCCGCGAGCCTGGCGTCCGGCACGACGGAGAGCCAAATCTACACGCTGACCGGCCCGCAGGCCTACACGACGGACGAAATCGCCGCCCTGGTAACCGAAGTCACCGGCAAGCCGCTGGAAGTCATCCAATTGCCTGACGAGGCTCTGACCGAGGGCGTCAAGGCGGCCGGCCTTCCCGAGGACTTTGCCCGCATCATCGTCTCCTTCGACGCCAACACGCGATCCGGCCGTATCGGCATGGTGACCGACGCGGTCGAGACGCTGTCGGGCCGCAAGCCGCGGACGTTGAAGCAGTTCCTCGAGGCAAACAAGGCCGCGCTGACCGGACCAGCCCACGCACATCACTGATCGTCGCTGAATTTGGGACCGTGCCCGTCTGGGCATGGTCTCAATCTCAGATCGCCACTTGCGTGCCGATCTCGACGACGCGCCCCGTGGGAATCTGGAAATATTCTGTCGCATCCGCCGCCGTTTTCGCAAGGCCGATGAACAGCCTGTCCTGCCAGATCGGCATGCCGGAATTGGGCGAAGCCTTCAACGAGCGCCGCGACAGGAAGAAGGACGTCGTCATGATGTCGAACTTCCAGCCCTGCTTGCGGCAGATGGCCAAAGCGCGCGGGATGTTCGGCTGCTCCATATAGCCGAAGGTCAGCGTCACCCGCATGAACAGCTCGTTGACCGTCTCCATCTTCACCCGCTCGCTGTCGGGCACCACCGGCTGCGGCGCCGTCACCACCGAGAGGATGACGTTCTGTTCGTGCAGAACCTTGTAGTGCTTGAGACTGTGCATCAGCGCCGTAGGGGCGCTCAGCGGATCGCTGGTCAGGAACACGGCGGTCCCCGACACCAGTTGCGGCTTCTTCTTCAGAAGATTTGCCGCCAGGAAATCGAGCGGGATTTCGTTGCGGCGGGTCTTCTCGAACAGGTAACGGCTGCCGCGCACCCAGGTCCACATGCCAAGGATAATGGCGAAAGCCACGGCGAGCGACGCCCAGCCGCCCTCGAACACCTTGACGATGTTGGAGGCAAAGAAGCCGATGTCGATAAGCGCGAACACGGCCGTCAGCGCGATCGCCGGCCAGAGGTTCCACTTCCAGATGCGCGTCATGACAACGAAGAGCAGCGTCGTCGTCACCAGCATGTTGCCGGTCACCGAGATGCCGTAAGCGGAGGCAAGCCTGCTGGACTCGCCGAAGCCGACCACCAGCAGCATCACCACAAGCGCCAAGAGCATGTTGACGCGCGGCATGTAGACCTGTCCGGACTGTTTTTCCGACGTGTGCAGGATTTCGAGCCGCGGCAGCATGTTGAGCTGCACCGCTTGCCTGGTCAGTGAATAGGCGCCGGAAATCACCGCCTGGCTGGCGATGACGGTCGCCGCCGTTGCCAGCGCCACCATGGGGATGAGCGCCCAGCCCTCGTTCATCTCGAAGAACGGGTGCCCAACCGTACCGTTCTGGGCAAGCACGAAGGCGCCCTGCCCGGCATAGTTCAAAAGCAGGCAAGGAAACACGATCGCCAGCCACGCCAGCACGATCGGTTTGCGGCCGAAATGCCCGAGGTCGGCATAGAGCGCCTCGGCCCCGGTTACCGCCAGGAACACCGCGCCGATGGTGACGAAGGAGACGTCGGGCGAATTGATCAGGAAGGCGACGATGTAATGGGGACTGATCGCCCACAGTATTTCGGGGTCGTCGATGATGTGCTTGAGCCCGGAAAGGCCGATGGCGAGGAACCAGACGGCGGTCACCGGGCCGAATACGAGGCCGACGCCGCCCGTGCCGAACCGCTGCACGGCAAAAAGAACGGCAAGGATGAGCAGCGTCAGCGGCACGACATAAGGCTGGAAAGTGGGCGTTACGACATTCATGCCTTCGACCGCCGAGAGCACGGAGATGGCGGGTGTGATGACAGCGTCGCCGAAGAACAGCGACGCGCCGATAATGCCGATGCCGAGAATGATCGCGGAGCGCGTCGGGAAGCTGCCGCGCGCCAGCGCCATCAGCGACAGCACGCCGCCCTCGCCACGGTTGTCGGCGCGCAGCACGAACATGATGTATTTTATGGTGACCGTGATGGTGAGCGACCAGATGATCAGCGACAACACGCCGAGAATGTCGGCGCGGTTGGCGACGTCGCCGCCCGACGAGGCATGCAACGCCTCGCGGAACGCGTAGATCGGGCTGGTTCCGATATCGCCATAGACGATACCAAGCGCGCCCAGCATCAGCACCTTGGTGCTGTGCTGCTCTGTTTCCGGATGCCCCGTTTGGTCGACGGGTTCTGCCTCTGCACCATTGGCAAGGGCCATGGACGACACTCCGATAAAATGCGCGGTGCTCTACGCTTGCTGCAGTGCAATATCAAGTGCCCTTGCGTTAGGGCTCCCATGCCACCAGTGCAGGGCTCGGCCTGCCCTGGTCCATTCAAATCTATCGCGCAAAGTGTCGGCTTGAAGGGTCAGATCGCGACCTGTGTGCCGATCTCGACCACGCGGCCGGTGGGGATCTGGAAATACTCCGTCGCATCCGCCGCCGTGCGCGCAAGGCCGATGAACAGCCGGTCCTGCCAGACCGGCATGCCGGAATTGGGCGAAGCCTTTAGCGAGCGCCGCGACAGGAAGAAAGAGGTCGTCATGATGTCGAACTTCCAGCCCTGCTTGCGGCAGATGGCCAAAGCGCGCGGAATGTTCGGCTGCTCCATGTAGCCGAAGGTCAGCGACACCCGCATGAACAGCTCGTTGACGGTCTCCAGCTTCACCCGCTCGCTGTCCGGCACCACCGGCTGCGGCGCCGTCACCACCGACAGGATGACGTTTTTCTCGTGCAGCACCTTGTAGTGCTTGAGACTGTGCATCAGGGCCGTCGGCGCGCTGAGTGGATCGCTGGTCAGAAAAACCGCCGTGCCGGACACCAGTTGCGGCTTCTTCTTCATGAGATTTGTCGCCAGGAAGTCGAGCGGGATTTCGTTGCGGCGGGTCTTGTCGAAGAGATAGCGGCTGCCGCGTATCCAGGTCCACATGATCAGTCCCATGATCGACGCCACCGTGATCGACACCCAGCCGCCTTCGACGATCTTGACGACATTGGCCGAGAAGAAGCCGAGGTCGATGATGCCGAAGAGCAGCGCCAGCGCGACGGCGACAGCCAGCTGCCACTTCCAGAGCCAACGCATGACGACAAACAGCAGCACCGTCGTCATCAGCATCTCGCCGGTCACCGAAATGCCATAGGCGGCGGCCAGCGCGCTCGAACTGCCGAAGCCGACGACCAGAAGCATCACACCGAGCGCGACCAGCAGATTGACCCTGGGCATGTAGATCTGTCCGCTCTGCATCTCGGATGTGTGCTGCACCTCGATGCGCGGCAGAAGGTTGAGCTGCACGGCCTGCCTGGTCAGCGAGAAGGCGCCGGAAATGACCGCCTGGCTGGCGATCACCGTCGCCGCCGTCGCCAGTCCGACCATCGGCATCAGCGCCCATTCGGGCAGCATCTGGAAGAACGGGTTGGTCGGCTTGCCGCCATGCGAGAGCACGAAGGCGCCCTGGCCGAAATAGTTGAGGAGCAGGCAAGGGAAAACCACCGAAAACCAGGCCAGCACGATTGGTTTGCGGCCGAAATGGCCGAGGTCGACATAGAGCGCCTCGGCGCCGGTAACCGCCAGGAAAACGGCGCCGACGGTGACGAAGGCTCCGGTTGGCGTGGTCGCCAGATAATAGATGGCATAGTACGGATTGATCGCCAGCAGGACGGACCAATCGTCGACGACATGATAGAGGCCGGCAACGCCGATAGCCACGAACCACGTCGCCGTCACCGGCCCGAAGACGGTCGCCACCTTGCCGGTGCCGAAGCGCTGCACGGCAAAAAGCACCGCCAGGATGACCAGCGTGATCGGAACGACATAAGCGTCGAGCGCCGGCGTGACGACTTCCAGGCCTTCCACCGCGGAAAGCACGGAAATGGCTGGAGTGATGATCGAATCGCCGAAGAACAGCGCCGCGCCGCAAAGGCCGATCGTGAGGATAAGCCCGGATCCGTTGGGATAGGCGCTGCGTGCAAGCGACATCAGCGACAGCGTACCGCCTTCGCCCTTGTTGTCGGCCCTCAGCACGAAAGCGACATATTTGATCGTGACGATGATCGTCAGCGCCCAGACGATCAGCGACAGCACGCCAAGCACATCGTCCCGGGCGACTGCGCCCCCGGAGGCGTGCAACGCCTCCCGAAAGGCATAGATTGGGCTGGTGCCGATATCGCCGTAGACGACGCCGAGTGCGCCAAGCATGAGAACCTTGGTGCTGTGGTGGCGTTCGGTGTCGGCATAGGCCGAGTGTTCGAGGGTTTCCGACTCGCTGCTGGCGTTGGCTAGCACCATGGACCCCACTTTGTCAGATGCCCGATGTTTTCCGGTCGCTGCGATGCACGCGATACGTGATAACCGCCGGAACTACGCAAGGCTTCCTTGCCCTACCATCCACAGGCCTTCAAGAACCGTCCCACCGTGCCGGCCATGCCATACTCCAGCGCATCGGCTGTCAACCCATGTCCGATCGACACTTCGGCCAATGCCGGGATACGCTTGGCGAGCGCCGGCAGGTTGTTCACGGTCAGATCGTGACCGGCATTGACCTGGAGCCCCGCCGCAATTGCCGCATCTGCGGTTTTTCCCAGTTTTTCCAATACTTTCGCCGCCTTGGCGGAATCGGAATGGCAGCTGCCGTACGGGCCGGTATAGAGTTCGATCCGGTCGGCGCCGGTGTCGCGGGCGGCATTCACGCCGGCCGGATCGGCGTCGGAAAACAGCGACACACGAAAACCCCCCTTCTTCAGCCGCTTGACGATCGGCGTCAGGAACGCCGCCTGGGCGACGAAGTTCCAGCCATGGTCGGATGTCGCCTGGGCCGGGTCGTCGGGCACCAGCGTCACCTGCTCGGGCTGGTTCTTCTCGACAAGCGCCAGGAAATCCTCGTTCGGATAGCCTTCGATGTTGAATTCCGCTGCCGGAAACTCGTCGTCGATCAGCGCCCTGATCTCCGGCAGGTCGGAATGCCTGGTGTGCCGCTCGTCGGGGCGTGGATGGACAGTCAGTCCATGCGCCCCGGCGGCCAGCGCGATGCGGCCGAGCCCCGTGACGCTCGGCCACGGCAGGTCGCGGCGGTTGCGCAACATGGCGACGGCGTTGAGGTTGACCGAAAGCTTTGCGGGCATGATCCAGCGTCCAGTTGGAGCAATTCCAGGAAAAGTGCGTAGCGGCTTTCCGTCTGGAATTGCGTAAGAACAAATACTCACAGCGGCTCAGCAGCTCTGTCAAACGCTGAACCACCTGGCATTTGGCGGGCATCTATAGCGCCTTTGCAGGGAACAGATAGAGGGTTTCCGGTGTTCCAGATGGCGAGATGGTGGCCAACGCAAGGATTTGCCAGTGAATTTTCTCGAAGCCGTGCCAGCGATACGCCGCATCGAGACCAATCGCGACGCGCTTTTTGCCATCGACGTCGTTGGAGATGTTTCGCCGGCGGACGCGGAAAACCTGTTCGGCCTGCTCGAAGCGGCCTATGCCCTGCATCCGAGGATCGACGTGCTGGTCAGATTGACCGACGAGGAGAGCGTCGATTGGGCCAATATTTCGGAAAAGACGATCCGACAAGGTTTGGCCGATGCTTTGGACCATGTCGTCCGCTGCGCGGCTATCGGCGAACCGCGCTGGGCATCCTTTGTCGGAGGCCTCTTTCCGAAGGCTTTGCCATTCGAGTTCAGGCATTTCGACAGTGATGACGAAGCCGCCGCCTGGCGATGGCTCGGCGCGAGGCCAGAAGGGTAAGCGGACTAGCGGACGATCGTCAGCCGCTCGGCCGCGCGGGTGATGGCGGTGTAGAGCCAGCGCTGCCGCGTCTCCTTGAACGCCCAGCTCTCGTCGAACAGTACGACGTCGTTCCACTGCGAGCCTTGCGCCTTGTGTACCGTCAGCGCATAGCCATAGTCGAAATCGTCGAACCGCTTCTTCTGCTGCCAGGGGATTTCGGCGTCCGGATCCTCGAACGCCGCCTTCAGCAGCTTGATCTTGGCGACGCCGCGGTCGGGATCGTCCTCTTCCGGCGAGACCAGCAGGTTGATGCCGGGCTTAACCGTCTCCCGCGACGAGGTCATCACCTTCCACAGCGAGCCGTTGAGCAGCCCCTTGGCCGGATCGTTGCGCAGGCAAACCAGCTTGTCGCCGGCCTGCGGATAGTCGGCATTGAACCCTTTGAGTTCGCGCAGGCGCTGGTTATAGCGCCGCCGGGTGCGGTTGGTACCGACCAGCACCTGGTCGGCCTTCAGCACGAGTTCCTGGTTGACGCCTTCCCTGCCGATCACCTGCGCCGTGCCGTAGTCGCCATGCATGAATTCGCGGCCCTCGCGCACGTCGAGGGCGAGGCGGAGGATCGGATTGTCGCGCGCCTGGCGGTGGATCTCGGTCAACAGCACATCAGGCTCATGCTCGGTGAAGAAGCCGCCGCCCGAGATTGGCGGCAGCTGGGCCGGATCGCCCAGCACCAGGATCGGCGTCCCAAAACTCATCAGGTCGCGGCCAAGCTGCTCGTCGACCATCGAGCATTCGTCGATCACGACCAGCTTGGCGCGGGCGATCGGGCTTTGCCGGTTGAGCGCGAAGGTCGGCGACATCGAGGTCTTACCGGTCACCTCGTCCTCGACTGATTCCTCGCCGCGCGGCCGGTAGATCAGCGAGTGGATGGTGCGGGCGTTGGTCGCTCCCTTCGAGCGCAGCACCTGCGCCGCCTTGCCGGTGAAGGCGGCGAACTGCACCTGCCCGTCGACATGTTCGGCGAAATAGCGCGCCAGCGTCGTCTTGCCGGTGCCGGCATAGCCGAACAGGCGAAAGACCTGCGGCCGGCCGTCCTTCAGCCAGCGGCCGACCGCCTTCAAAGCCTCGTCCTGTTGGGGAGAGAATTCCATCAGCGCGACAGACCGGATTCGCGAGCGAAATACAAGATTGGCCGTCCCATCGCCAGCCTCGCCGGTGACGATCTCATTTACTACAGGCTTGGCACGCTACCAGGCGGACACAGGAACGTAAAGGGAACAAAACCCTGAGCTACCGGCCGGGCCCAGGATCGTTTTCCAGCAGGATAGGCTTGCCGTGCGGGGTCGCATGCGCGGCACGCTCCCAGGCGGCCGCCAGCGCGTCGACCTCGCCTTTGCCGGCAACACCCCTTGCCGACAGCAGCTTTTCCAGAGCCGCCAGCCAATGCTCGTAATAGTCGTGTCCGTCGCTCGCGGCCGCCGGCTGCTTCACCTCTGCGGACAGGACCTCCGCCCATTCGCTCCACGAGAACAGGCCCTTGTCGTGCAGCGCGACCGTCATGGCGAAAGCCTGCGCCTGCCAAGGCTCTGCAAACACCGGATTATCGAAGCCGTCCGGCAGTCTGGGCTCAGGCTGGCTCAAGATAGCTCTCCCAGGCATCGATCGAGACAGCAAGCGTCGGGTCGGCGTCCTCGCCCCAGATCTCGGCCCCGTCGAAAACCACGGTGTAGACCCATTGCGGGTTCTCGCCCTTGCCACGCGCATTGCTGTCGGGGAACACGAAGCCGTCGCGCACGGCCTCGATCGTCCCGCTCTTGCCGCGCGCATAGCGCGGCAGGCGCGTGTGGCCGGTCGGATTGAAATTCTTCGTCCGCACGCGGTCGCCCGTCCGGAAGCGCGCCGGCGCGGCGACCGGCCGGTCGCACGGCCCGCCCTTGGCGAGCACGGCCGGCACGTCCACAGCCCTCAGAACGCGCTTGGGTGTCGCCGCCGGATCAACCGCCTTGCCGGCCGTGAGGTCGCTCTGCGTGATGAAGCCATGGCGCTTCAGAAGCACTTCCAGCGCCTTGATCCAGATCTGATAGTAGCTCGACGCGTAATAGTCGGCCGGATGCAGGGATTCCCGCGCATGCCGGCTCTCGTCGATGTTCCAGGCGCCCATGGCGCCGGCGGTAAGCGTTACGCCGAGCGCGCGCTTTTCCCATTCGGCGTGGAAATAGGGCTCGTCCATTTCGGGCGCGACCGGCCCGAAACCCATCTGCCCGCCGAGATCCTGCGGCCCGTTCATTCAGGCTCCTTCGCCAGCGCCGTGCCGATCATCGCGTCGCGGCTGACCAGGCCGGCGAGCTGTTCCTCGCTCCAGCCTTCGGTGCCCTTCGGCCGCATCGGCACCACCAGATAGCGAAGCTCCGCCGTCGAATCCCAGACGCGGATCTTCTTGTCCACCGGCAGCGCCAGCCCGAACTCCTGGAGCACGCCGCGCGGGTCGATCACCGCCCGCGAGCGGTAGGGCGGCGCCTTGTACCAGACCGGCGGCAGGCCCAGCACCGACCACGGATAGCAGGAGCAGAGCGTGCAGACGACCAGGTTGTGCGTGTCCTTCGTGTTGAAGACGGCCTGCATGTGCTCGCCCTGGCGGCCGGTATAGCCGAGCGATCCGATCGCCGCCGTCGCGTCGCGTTTCAGCCACTCGGCATAAGCCGGATCGTTCCAGGCCTTCGCCACCACACTGGCGCCGTTGCGCGGACCGATCTTCGTCTCGTAGGTGTCGACGATGACGTCGATGGCCGACGGATCGATCAGGCCTTTTTCGGTGAGGATCGTCTCCAGCGCGCGCACGCGCGCCGCGAACGGATCGAGCTCGTTGTCGTGGTCATGATCGTGGGACATGACACCAGACTAGGATCGCCGGCACGATGCCGCAAGCACGAGACCTTGGGCCAAGCGGCGGCGGCCTGGATTTTTGTTTTTGAAGCACGGTCTTCTCCGAAAAGTCTGCAACTTTTCGGGATCATGCTCTATTCGGCGGCCACCTTTTTCGGTTCGGCTTCTTCCTCGGAATCGAACAGCGAGGGCTGATCGGCAGGCTCGACCGCGTGCAACGCCGGCCGGCTCTTCTTCGACGAGAAGCCGAGCAGCCAGCCGGAGAAGTTTTCGAAGTAGACGTAAATCACAGGCGTGACGAACAGCGTGAGCGCCTGCGAGGCGAGCAGGCCGCCGACCACGGCGACGCCGAGCGGCTGGCGCAGTTCGGCGCTGGCGCCGGTGCCGAGCGCGATCGGGAACGTGCCCATCAGCGCTGCCAGCGTCGTCATCATGATCGGCCGGAAGCGCATCAGGCAGGCTTTATGGATAGAATCTTTGGCTGACATGCCCTGTCGCCTGAGCTCCAGCGCTACGTCGACCATCATGATGCCGTTCTTCTTGACGATGCCGATCAGCATCAGGATGCCGATCACCGCGATGACCGAGAGGTCCATGCCGGCGAAGCGCAGCGCCAGCACCGCGCCCAGCACCGCCGACGGCAGGCCGGTGAGGATGGTGAGCGGATGGATGAAGCTCTCATAGAGCATGCCGAGCACGATGTAGATCGTCAGGATCGCGCCGCCGATCAGCAGGCCCTGGTTGGCGAGCGAATCCTGGAAGGTCTTGGCGGTGCCGGCGAAGCTGGTCGAGATCGCCTTCGGCATGCCGATCTGCTCTTTCAACTGGTCGATGCGTGTCACGGTGTCGCCGAGCGACACGCCCTGCGGCAGGTTGTAGGAGATCGTCACCGCCGGCAACTGGCCGAGTTGGTTGACGGTCAGCGCGCCTGCCGTGCGATCGACATGGGCGAAAGCGCCGAGCGGCACGAGGCTGCCGCTCGCCGTCCTCACCTGGATGGCCAGCATCCGCTCGGGCGACCATGCAATCTTCGGGTCGAGCTCTGTGATGACTTCATAGCTGTCGGCCGAGCCAAAAATGGTTGAGACCTGATCGGTGCCGAAACCGCCATAGAGGGCCGAGCGCAGCGTGCTGGTGTCGATACCGAGCTGAGCGGCCTTGTCGCGGTCGACGACCAGGCTCGCCTGCAGGGCATTGTTCTGCAGATCGCTGGTGACGTCGGTAAAGGTCGTGTGGTCCGCCGCCATCGCGTCATCGAGCTTCTGCGCCCAGATATCGGTCTGGCCGGTATCGAGGCCCTGGACCACGAGCTGGTAGGCGCTGGCGGACGAGCGCGAGCCGAGCCGCAGATTCTGCACCGGCTGCATATAGGTCTCGATGCCCGCGACGCCCGCCAGCTGCCGCCGCAGGTCCGAAAGCACCTTCTCGATGTTGGGCCTCTGATCCTTGGCCTTCAGCTGCACGTAGAGCTGGCCCTGGTTCAGCGCGTTGTTGCCGCTACCGGCCGACCAGGCCACATGCGCAACGTAAGGCGAATGCGCGAAGACGTTCGCCACCTGGCCCTGCAGCTTCACCATGGCGTCGAAGGAGATGTCCTGCCGGGCCATCGTCGTCACCGAAATTTGGCCGATATCCTCCTGCGGGAAGAAGCCCTTCGGCGAGGCTTGGATCAGCCAGACCGACGCCGCCGCCGTGCCGATGAAGACGAGGAACACGAAGAAGGAGTGCCGCAGGCAGAAGCTGAGCAGCCAGATGTAGCCGCGCGTGAAGAGGTCATGGCCGTGGCTTTCGCTATGCGCCTCGCGGTCGGCCTTGGTCACCGACAGCAGCCGCGAGCACAGCATCGGCGTCAGCGTCAGCGACACGAACATCGACGCCAGGATGGCGACCGTCACCACGACCGCGAATTCGTTGAAGATGCGGCCGATGACGCCACCCATCAGAAGCACGGGGATGAACACCGCCACTAGCGAGATCGAGATCGAGATGATGGTGAAGCCGATCTCGCGCGCACCCTTGAGCGAAGCGTCGAAGGCCGACAGCCCGTCCTCCTCCATGTGGCGGAAGATGTTTTCGAGCATGACGATCGCATCGTCGACGACCAGGCCGACCGCAAGCGTCAATCCCATCAACGAGATGTTGTCGATCGAGAAGCCGAACAGGAACATCGCGCCAAGCGTGGCGATCAGCGAGATCGGCACCGCCACCGCCGGGATGATCGTCGCCGTTACCCTGCGCAGGAATACGAAGATCACCATCACCACCAGGGCGATGGTCAACAACAGCGTGAACTGCACGTCGTCGACGGCCTGGCGGATCGAGGTCGAGCGGTCGTTGAGCAGCTTGATCGAGGCCGCCGCCGGCATCTGGTCCTGGAAGGAGGGCAGCATTGCCTTGACCTTGTCGACGACGTCGACAGTGTTGGCATCAGGCTGGCGCTGCACGGCCATGATTATCGCGCGGGTACCATCGTACCAACTTGCGGTGGTCGTGGTCTGCACCGAATCGACGACGCGCGTCACCTCGCCCAGCCGCACCGGGTGGCCGTTCTTGGTGGCGATGATCAGGTCGGAGAACCCGGCGGCGTTGTCGAGCTGGGTATTGGCGGTGATGGTGAGTTGCTGCTTGTTGTTCTGCAGCACGCCGAGCGGTGTGTTGCTGTTCGCCGACGCGATGGCCGCCTGCAGCTGATCGATCGAGATGCCGCGCGCGGCGAGCGCGGTCGGATCGATCTGGATACGCACCGCATATTTCTGCTGGCCGAAGATCGACACCTGCGCCACGCCGTCAATGGTCGACAGCGATGGCGAGATCACGTTCTCGGCGAATGCGTCGAGGTCGGTCAGCGGAACCGTGTCGCTGACCAGCGACATCAGAAGGATCGGCGCGTCGGCCGGATTGACCTTTCGATAACTCGGCGGCGCGGTCATCTCCGGCGGCAGCGATCTTTGCGTGCGCGCGATCGCGGCCTGCACGTCCGCAGCCGCCGCGTCGATGTCCCGGTTGAGCACGAACTGGATGGCGATCGAGGTCTGGCCGAGCGAGTTTGTGGTCGAGATCGAATCGATGCCGGCGATGGTGGAGAACTGCTTGATCAGCGGTGTCGCCACCGACGTCGCCATGGTTTCCGGCGAAGCGCCGGGCAGCTGGGCCGAGACGTTGACCACCGGGAATTCGGCGCTCGGCAGCGCCGCCACCGGCAGGAACTTGTAGGCAAAGATACCGCCCAATACGAGGGCGAACGACATCAGCAGCGTGGCGACGGGCCTGCGTATGCAGAATTCGGAGATCATGGCCGCGCCTGGCCCGCCTTGTCGGCTTCCGCGACCTTGGGGGCGACCTGACCGCCGTTGCCGGCGGCCTTGCCTTCGTGGACGGCGGCGCCGTCCTTCAGCCTGGTCTGGCCTTCGACGACGACCTTTTCACCGCTCTTCAGCCCCTGGCTGATGGCGCTGTTTTCGCCCTCCGTCAGCGCGACCTGGACCGGCCGCATCTCGACGGTGTTGTCGGGCTTGACCACATAGACGAAGGAGCCCTTCTGGCTGGGCTGCACAGCGACCGTCGGGACCGACGTCATCTGCGGCATCGTTCCGGCGTCGAGCACGACGTTCACATACTGGCCGGGCCAAAGCGAAAGATCGGAATTCGGTATGCTCGCCCGTGTGGCGATGGTGCCGGATGCGGTGTCGACGCTGGAATCGACGAAGTCGAGCGTGCCCTTGCCGATCGGCGTCGGGTCGCCGTCCTTGATCAAGGTGACGGCGCCCTGCTGCGGGTTCGCCAGCGCCTTGTGCAGCAGCGCCAGATTGCTCTCCGGCAAAGTGAAATTCACCTGCAGCGGGTCCATCTGCGTGATGGTGACAAGCGGCGTCGTGCTGCTTGAGTTGCCGTTGCTGGTGGTGACGAGATCGCCGACGGATACGTTGACCGCTCCCAGCCTGCCGGAGATCGGCGCGGTGATGGTCGCATAGCTCAACTGCACGGTGTCGGAATCGATCGTCGCCTTGTCGGCGTCAATGGTCGCGGCAGCAGCCTTTTGCGCCGCCAGCGCCTGATCGTAGGTCTGCTGCGTGCCGGCCTGCTTGGCGACGAGGTCCTTGGCGCGCTGGAGGTCGCCCGCGGCGCTGACCAGCATCGCCTGGTCCTTGACGAGCGTCGCCTGGTCCTTGGCGAGTTGGGCTTTCAGAGCGCGGTCATCGAGCGAGAAGAGAAGATCGCCGGCCTTGACCATCTGCCCGTCCTTGACGGCGATCGATACGATCTGGCTGGAGACACGGGCATTCACGCTGACCACCGATGGCGAGGAGACGAAGCCGATGGCGTAGCGGCGGATCGGAAAATCGGCGGTCGTCGCAGTTGCAGAAAGGATCGAGGCCGAACGCGCGCCGCCACTGCCGCCGCCCTTCGGATTGTCCGATGCCTTTGCCGTCTTGTCGGCACTGGCCGCGCCGGCCTGCTGGCCCGAAATTAATTGCTGGACCTTGCCCAAGGTCGCAGGCGAAAAGTAGAGGCCGCCACCTGCCAGGCAGGCCAGCGCAACGACTGCAAGAGCGATTTTTCCGCGCATCGACACCATGCCCTCTACCAGACACGCCGAACCCGGTGGTCTTATTCTAGCTCGATTCACGGCGCCTTGCCGCGATTTTCGCCGAATAGATAGGGCAAGGCTTTGGCGGAAAAGGGCCAAAACGCGCCATTACGAAGATTTAATGTGCACTGCACAATCGCTGTGCAGCCAGCTAACGTGCCGTGCCGGCCCCTCGCATCAGGTTGAAAATGAGCCTGGGTCTGTTGAGATTCAGGTCAGGACGAGTCGAGAATGGTGGTTTCCGAGAACCGGAGCGGAGCGTACTCAAAGTACGTGAGCACCGGAAGCGCAGGAAGCCGCCATTCGCAGGCCGGCCTCACCTGAATCTCGACAGACCCTAGCGGAGCATCGGCCAGAGCGTCGCCGCCAGCAGCACACCCATGGCGATGTTGAACCATTTCAGGCGCACGGGATCGGACAGGAAGACGCGCAGCGCCGTGCCGAACCCGGCCCAGACGGAGACGCTGGGCAGGTTGACGATGGTGAAGGCGATCGAGATCAACGCCACCGAGACGAAGGGGTGGTCCGGGTTGGTGTAGACGGCCATGGCGGTGATCGCCATCACCCACGCCTTGGGATTGACCCACTGAAACGCGGCGGCGTCGATGAAGCGCATCGGCCGCGCCTCCGCTCCTTTTCTGTCGCTCATCGAGCGCGACATGGCGATCTTCCAGGCGAGGTAGAGCAGATAGGCGGCGCCGGCGATCTTCAGCGCCGTGTGCAGCGTCGGAACCGCCGTCAGCACCGCGCCGAGCCCGAAGCCGACGGCCAGCAGCAGGACCAGAAAGCCGATGCTGATGCCCAGCATGTGCGGAACCGTCCTGACGATACCGAAATTGACGCCGGAGGCGAGCAGCATGAGATTGTTCGGCCCCGGCGTGATCGAAGTCACGAGGGCATAGACCAACAGGGCAAGGAATGCGTCGAGCGACATGTTATCCTCCCAGATATGTCAGTCTTATTGTCCTTTTTTGGCGGACACGCAAAAGCCACCGACGGGCGACTGCCGGACCAGAGAGAAGATTGAGACGGTGCGAGCGATGCTCGCCGGGCTCACATGCCCTGCGGGCCGCGGTTCATCGCCGCCACACCGGTGCGGCAGATCTCGACCAGGCCGAGCGGCTTCATGATGGCGATGAACTGATCGAGCTTCGAACCCTTGCCGGTGATCTCGAAGATGAAATGCTCGGTGTTGGCGTCGATGACGCTGGCGCGGAACGCGTCTGCGAGCCGCAGCGCCTCGACCCGGGCGTCGCCGGTTCCGGCGACCTTGACCAGCGCCAGCTCGCGCTCCAGCGGCCGCTCCTGGCCAAGCTCGTGCGAGCGGACGGTCAAATCGACCACGCGGTGCACCGGCACGATGCGCTCGAGCTGGTGTTTGATCTGTTCGAGCACATGCGGCGTGCCGCGCGTCACGATGGTGATGCGCGACAGATGCTTCTCGTGCTCGGTCTCGGAGACGGTAAGGCTCTCGATGTTGTAGCCGCGTCCCGAGAACAGGCCGATGACGCGGGCAAGCACGCCCGGTTCGTTGTCGACCAGCACGGAAAGCGTGTGCGTTTCCGGCTTCTCGGTTTCCTTGGCGATGAAATAGGCGGAGCCGGTCGGCTGAAGCTGTGCGTTCATGACGTGAATCTCGACTTCAAACTCTTGATCTAAAACTCTGTTTCCACACGGCTTCCAGCCGCAAATCGCCGCCAGCGGCTACACCAGTTCCCTGCCCTTGGCGTCGATGGCGTTGGCCACCGCCTCGTCGGTCGCCTCGTCCGGCAGGAGCATCTCGTTATGCGCCTTGCCGGACGGGATCATCGGGAAGCAGTTGGCTAAAGTCGCCACGCGGCAGTCGAACAGCACAGGCTTCTTGACCGAGATCATTTCCTTGATCGCGTCGTCCAGCTCGTCCGGCTTGTCGCAGCGGATGCCGTGGCCGCCATAGGCTTCCGCCAGCTTGACGAAATCAGGCATCGCCTCGGTGTAGGAATGCGACAGCCGGTTGCCGTGCAGCAGCTGCTGCCACTGCCGCACCATGCCCATATACTGGTTGTTGAGGATGAAGATCTTGATCGGCGCCTCGTACTGCACCGCCGAGCTCATCTCCTGCATCGTCATCTGCACGGAAGCGTCGCCTGCAATGTCGATGACGAGCGCGTCCGGATGCGCGATCTGCACACCGAGCGCGGCCGGCAGCCCGTAGCCCATGGTGCCCAACCCGCCCGACGTCATCCAGCGGTTCGGCTTGTCGAAATGATAGTGCTGCGCCGCCCACATCTGGTGCTGACCGACCTCGGTGGTGATGTAGGTGTCGAGGTCCTTGGTCAGCGCATAGAGCCGCTGGATGGCGTATTGCGGCATGATCACGTCGTTGTTCATCTTGTAGGCGAGCGAATCCCGCGCGCGCCATTTCGCGATCTGCTCCCACCACGGATAGAGCGCCTTCTTGTCGGCCTTGGCGGTCGCACGCCACAGCCGCACCAGATCCTCCAGCACGCGGCCGACATCGCCCAGGATCGGCACGTCCGTATGGACGTTCTTGTTGATGGAGGACGGGTCGATATCGATGTGGATCTTCTTCGAATTCGGCGAAAACGCGTTGAGCCGGCCGGTGATGCGGTCGTCGAAACGCGCGCCGATGCAGAGCATCACGTCGCAGTCATGCATCGCCATGTTGGCTTCATAGGTCCCGTGCATGCCCAGCATGCCGACCCAGTTCTTGCCCGAAGCCGGATAAGCGCCGAGGCCCATCAGCGTCGAGGTGATCGGGAAGCCGGTGAGATCGACCAGTTCGCGCAGCAGATGGCTCGCCTCCGGGCCGGAATTGATGACACCGCCGCCGCTGTAGATGATCGGCTTCTTGGCGCCAGCCATTAGCTCGACGGCAGCCTTCACCTTCTCCAGATCGCCCTGGACCTTCGGCTGGTAGCTGGTGCGCGGCGCCGTCTGCGGCGGCACGTAGATGCCCTTGGCGAACTGCACGTCCTTCGGAATGTCGACCACGACCGGGCCGGGACGCCCGGTGGTCGCCACATGGAACGCCTCATGGATCGTGGCGGCGAGATCGTTGACGTCCTTCACCAGCCAATTGTGCTTGGTGCAGGGCCGCGTGATGCCGACCGTGTCGCATTCCTGGAACGCGTCGGAGCCGATCAGCGAGGTCGGCACCTGGCCGGTGAGACACACCAGCGGAATGGAATCCATCAGTGCGTCCTGCAGCGGCGTCACCGCATTGGTGGCGCCGGGGCCGGACGTCACCAGGAGAACGCCGGCCTTGCCGGTCGAGCGGGCGTAGCCTTCGGCGGCATGGCCGGCGCCCTGCTCGTGCCTGACCAGGATGTGCTCGACCTCGTCTTGTTGAAAAATTTCATCGTAGATCGGGAGAACGGCGCCGCCCGGATAGCCGAAGACATGCTTGACGCCGTTGTCCTTCAGCGCCTGCACCACCATTTCGGCACCTGTCATTTCGCGCCGCTCGTTCTGTCCGTTGCTCATCGGTCTGGTCCCGTACTGTCCGCCGTCTGGCGATTTGCTGGTCGTTTAGTTGGGTTTTGGGCAATAAAAAAGGCCCCCGAGGGAGCCTGTGGGATGCGCATGGGAGGTTTTCGCCCGGCGGTTACACCGCCTTGCCCACGCGCCAGCCTACGAGAATGAGTGCCGTTTTCATGGGCGCGGACACTAGAGGCGGGTACGGCAGCCTGTCAACGGCAAAAATGACACCTCTGGGCCCCTTGCCGGTTCAAGCCATTGAAAACGCGCCAAACTATTGGAGGGCGTGACGCCTCGCAGCTTTTGCCGAAATACTTTGCGGGTGCCGGAAACCCAATCCGGCGGCGCGCTCACCCAAGAAGCGATCCAAACCCGGAGGAAACTGATGCTCGAGAGGACACCCACCACCAAGGCGCAGGCGCTGCTCGACAAATTCGGCAAGGCGCTGGAGGCCGGCGACATCGATGCTGCCGTCAACTGCTTCCAGGAGGACTGCTACTGGCGCGACCTCGTCACGTTCACCTGGAACCTGAAGACGATGGAGGGCCGCGACCAGGTCCGCGACATGCTGCAGGCGATGCTGGCCGACATCAAACCGACCGGCTGGACGGTGGCCGAAGGCGAGGAAGCGACGGAGGACGGCGGCATCATCACCGCCTGGATTACTTTCGAGACCGGCGTGGCGCGCGGCTTTGGCCTTGTGCGGTTCAAGGGCGACCTGATCTGGACGCTGCTGACGACCATTGCGGAGCTGAAAGGCCATGAAGAGAAGGCGGGCTTCACCCGCCCGCTCGGCGCCAAGCATGGCCACGGCAAGGGCCGCAAGACATGGCGCGAGGAGCGCGACGACGAAATCGCCGAACTCGGCAACACTCGGCAGCCCTATGTCGTCATCATCGGCGGCGGCCAGGGCGGAATTGCCCTTGGTGCTCGGCTGAAGCAGCTCGGCGTGCCGACCATCATCGTCGAGAAGAACGAGCGTCCAGGCGATTCCTGGCGCAAACGCTACAAGTCGCTCTGCCTGCACGATCCGGTCTGGTACGATCACCTGCCCTATATCGACTTTCCAAAGAACTGGCCGGTCTTTGCGCCGAAGGACAAGATCGGCGACTGGCTGGAGATGTACACCAAGGTAATGGAGCTGAATTATTGGAGCTCCACCACCGCGAAATCCGCCGCATATGACGAGAAGGCCAAGGAATGGGCCGTCGTCGTAGAGCGGGACGGCAGGGAGATCGTGCTCAAGCCGAAGCAGCTGGTGCTGGCGACTGGCATGTCCGGCAAGGCGAACTGGCCGAAATACAAGGGCCAGGACATTTTCAAGGGCGAGCAGCAGCATTCCTCGACCCATCCCGGCCCGGACAAATACCGCGGCAAGAAGGTTGTCGTCATCGGCTCCAACAACTCCGCGCACGACATCTGCGCGGCGCTGTGGGAAGCAGGCGTGGACGTGACCATGGTTCAGCGCTCGTCCACGCACATCGTCAGGTCCGACACGCTGATGGATATCGGCCTCGGCGCCCTCTATTCCGAGCAGGCGGTCGAGAACGGCATGACGACCCGAAAGGCGGACATGATCTTCGCCTCCCTGCCCTACCGCATCCTGCACGAGTTCCAGATTCCGCTCTACCAGCAGATGAAGGAGCGCGACGCCAAGTTCTACGCGGATCTGGAAAAGGCCGGCTTCATGCTCGATTGGGGCGATGACGATTCGGGTCTGTTCATGAAGTATCTGCGCCGCGGCTCCGGCTATTACATCGACGTCGGCGCGTGCGACCTCGTCATCGACGGCTCGATCAAGCTCAAAAGCGGTCCAGGTGCTGGAGTGCAGGAACTCACCGAAACCGCTGTGAAATTCGTCGACGGCACCGAACTGCCGGCCGATCTGGTGATCTACGCCACCGGCTACGGCTCGATGAACGGATGGGCCGCCGACCTCATCTCACAGGAAGTGGCGGACAAGGTCGGCAAGGTCTGGGGTCTCGGCTCCAACACCACCAAGGATCCCGGCCCGTGGGAAGGCGAGCAGCGCAACATGTGGAAGCCGACGCAGCAGGAAGCGCTGTGGTTCCACGGCGGCAACCTGCACCAGTCGCGCCACTACTCGCAGTATCTGTCGCTGCAGCTGAAGGCCAGGCAGGTCGGCGTGCCGACGCCCGTTTACGGATTGCAGGAGGTCTACCACCGGGCTTGAGGCCGGACGCTTTCCACACAGGGTGGAAGCCCGGCCGCGGGCTTCCATCTATCCTGCCTTGAGCTTCGGGCAGGCCCATATTGTCGCGACTTGATGGCTATCGATCTTTGCCTATCCGCTTCCAGTAGATGAGCGTGCCGGTAAGGCCGCCATGCGGCCTGAGCGCATAGTCCGGGATCTCGCCGGTCAGCGTGAAGCCGAGTTTTTGGTAAAGCCCGGCAGCCCCCTCCTCGCGCGCGGTGTCCAGCACCAGCAGGGTACGTCCCTTCTCGACGGCAAAGTCCTCGGCGGCTCGCATCAGGCCGGTCGCGGTGCCTTTGCCGCGATAGTCGAGGCGAGTCATCAGCTTGGCGATCTCGGCACGGTGCGGCTGGTTGGGCGGGCAATCGAGAAGCAGCGTGACGGTGCCGACAAGCGTCTCGCCATCCCATGCGCCGAGCACCGCCCTTTCTCCACGTGCGGCGGCATCCAGCGATTTGCGCCAGAACGCATGGGCCGCATCGGGCGACAGCGGATGCAAGAAGCTCACCGATCCGCCGGCGGCGACCGTCTCGATCAGCAGACCGGCCAGCATCCCGCGGGTTTTCGCGTCGTTGCTCAACGCCCGGATTTCAAGGGAGTTCATGTCGGTATTCTCCAGGTGGTGAGGTGTCGAGCCGCGGTCATTCGAAATGACTGGTCCGTCTTCGGCGGCGCGCCCGGCGGATTTCCGCGATGCGCTCGGCGTCGTCCTCGCTGAGGTGCCGCCCGCGCTCCAGGATCTCGAGCGTGTATTCCTCGTAGGTGAGGCCAAGCCGCTCGGCCCGCTCCAGCCGCATCAGCATGATGGTCTGGCTCGGCGCCTTCCAGGCCTTGTCATGGGCGTCGCGCCAGGCAAGGAAGATGTAGGCGCCGCCCTTGCCCCATGGCGGGCCTTCGTAATCGTCGAGAGGCGGCCCGCGATTGTGCGAGCGTCTCAGTCGGCGCGCCATGCGATCAGCCCCTGGCCAGCGCCACCAGATACTCGGCGGCTTCCGGTCCTGGCGCATGGAAGATGCAATCCGACGGCGCGCCGAGCGCCAGGCAGTCGCCTGGTTCGAGCTTGTGCACAACATCGCCTTCCGTGAAGTCGAGGCGACCGCCGATCAGCCAGATCTGCTGCTTGATGAAGGCATAGGACGCTGCTGGGAAACTCACCTTTGCGCCGGCCGGCAGACTGACCCGGATCAGTTCGAGCGGCATTTGCGAGGCCGGCGACAGATGGCGTCTTACATAACCGGTCGCAGGATCTCGCCAGACCGGCTGCTCGTCCTTGCGGGAAACGCCGCCGCCCTGCATTTCGGCGCGGGCGATCAGCGTCGACAGCGTCATGCCGAAGGCGGACGCAACGCGCACCAGGAGCGCCGCGGTCGGGCTTGTCATGCCGCGCTCCATGGCGCTCAGCATCGCCTTGGAAACAGCCGACCGGTCGGCCAGTTCGCCCAGCGACCATCCCCGCAAATCCCGCTCGGAGCGTATCCGCCTGCCGATGGTGGATGTGATGTCGTTCGATATATCAGCCATTTTTCCAATATATCGAAATCTCAACGCGACGAAAGAGGCTTTTCGATCGAATTTTCCCGGCCGGCTTAACAGGCTCTACACCATCCGACCTCACGCGACTTTAACTCCAATCCGATAGGGTCGACGCTCAGGGGAATGGGATCAGAGTCACCGATGTTTGTTGAACGCGAAGCCTCCGTTGGGGAACCGACCTCGCAGGAGCGCCGCAACATCCAACAAAACGACAAGCGCATTCTGGGCAACGTCGTGCAGTGCGACGGCGCGCGTGCCACCATCAGCGCCTATGCCGAGGATGCCGAAGGCACGGTCACCGGCCTGTGGACGGTCGGCAAGATGATCTCCATCAACCTTGGCGCGACGCGCACGGTTGGCCTTGTCTATGCGATCGGCAAGTCTGACCGTGCCTGGAGCAACGAGGGTCAGAACGCAATCGAGGTCAGCATCGAACTGATCGGCGAGGTGCGCGACGGTGCCGAGCCTGGCGCCAAGCCGGTCTTCGACCGCGGCATCACCACCTATCCGCATATCGGCGCCATTGCCCACCGCATCCGCAGCCGTGACCTGCAGGCTGTTTACGATCTCGCCGGCCGCCACTCGATCACCATCGGCACGCTGTCCCAGGACGAGGCGATCGATGCCAACATCGCCATCGACGACACGCTGGCGCGCCATTTCGCCATTGTCGGCACGACGGGCGTCGGCAAGTCCACGGCAGTCTCGCTGCTTTTGCGCAAATCGATCGAGGCGCGGCCGGATCTGCGCGTGCTGATCCTCGATCCCCACAACGAGTTTGCGGCCTCGCTTCCGGAATATTGCGTGAAGGTCGATTCCAAGACGCTCGACCTGCCGTTCTGGATGTTCAGGCTGGACGAATTCGCCGAAGTTCTGTTTCGCGGACGCGAGACCGAGCCGGAGGAAGTCGACGTCCTGCGCGACCTCATCCCAGCCGCCAAGAACCTCTACCGCAACCCTAGTTCCGGCAGCTACATCAGGCGCGGCAGCGACGCGCTGACGGCGGACACGCCGGTGCCTTACCGCATCGCCGATCTCCTCAAGCAGATCGACGAGCGCATGGGTCTCCTGGAAAGCAAGAACGACCGGCCGACCCTGAAGTCGCTGAGGACGCGCATCGAATCAGCTGCCTCCGACCCGCGCTACCGCTTCATGTTCAATTCGCGGCTGATCGAGGACACCATCCACGAGACGATCGGCAACATCTTCCGCGTGCCGAACCACGGGCGTCCGGTAACCTGTTTCGAGATGGCGGGCATGCCGTCAGAGGTCGTCAACTCCGTCTGCTCGGTGCTGGCGCGCCTCGCCTTCGATCTTGCCCTATGGAGCGAGGGCCGGCTGCGGCTGCTCCTGCTCTGCGAGGAGGCGCATCGCTACATGCCGGCCGATCCGCGGCTCGGCTTCGCGCCGACCAGGCACGCTTTGTCGCGCATCGCCAAGGAAGGCCGCAAATATGGCTGCTATCTCGGCGTCGTCACCCAGCGTCCGGGCGAGCTCGATCCGACCATCCTGTCGCAATGCTCGACCTTCTTCGCCATGCGGCTCGCCAACGAGCAGGACCAGGCGATCATCCGCTCGGCGATCGCCGATTCCTCGGCCTCGACGCTGGCCTTCCTGTCTTCGATGGGCCAGCGCGAGGCGATCGCCTTCGGTGAAGGCGTGGCGACGACCATGCGGCTCAAATTCGAGAAGCTGTCGCGTGAATTCATCCCGGGAACGGCCAAGCGCGAGCAGACCATGCCCGCGGAAGCCGGCGACGATGTCGACCTCGCCGGCATCGTCGAGCGGCTGCGCAACGTGCCGAAACCGCAGCAGGCCATGGCTTTCGCCGAGGTGGTCGACACCGGTCGCCAGGCCGGTGATCCCGACTACCGCAAGCCGCCCACGCCCCGCGTGCAGCCGGACGACGATTTCGACCTGCGCTACGGCCTGAAGCCCTCGACCTTTGGCATGCGCCAGCAGAACGACTGATCGGGCAACGGCGCAGGCACTGCCAAATTCCAAAAGAGAATTCATCAGGCTGAGCCGGATGGTGCCGTTTGCGAGAACCGGAGCGGACATTCAGTCCGTGAGCACCGGAAGCGCAGCAAACGGTGGCATGCGGCCGGCCTCATGAATTCATCTTCGGAATTTTAGGCGCAGACGCGGTTGCGGCCTTGCTTCTTCGCCTCGTAGAGCTGGCGATCGGCGCGGCGATAGAAGTCCTCCGCGCTCTCCTTGCGGTCCCAGACGGCCAGGCCGACGCTGGTGGTCACCTTCAGCCGCACATTGCCCGACAGGATCGACATGCTGGCGATAGCCTTGCGGATGCGCTCGGCGAACCGGGCGAGCAGCTCCGCGTCCATGTTGGGGGTGACCACGGCAAACTCCTCGCCGCCAAGCCGCGCCACCACGTCGTGATAGCGTGTCATGCCCCGCACGCATTGTGCGACGGCCCGCAGGACCTCATCACCGACATCGTGTCCATGTGTATCGTTGACCTGCTTGAAATGATCGAGGTCGAGGATCATCAGCCCCACCGGCTTGTCGATGCGGCCGAACTCGTCGAGATACTCCCGCAGCGCATCGTCGAAGTAGCGACGGTTCTGCATGCCGGTCAGGCCGTCGGTGAGAGCCGCCTGCTCGAGCGTTTGCGAGCGGGCGCTCAGCGAAACCGTCATGGCGCGCAGCTTGCCCTCTTCCCTCACCTGGCCGCGGATCAGCGGGTAGATGAAGAAGGTCCCGAAGAACAAGGCGGCGGCGAGCAGCGCACCGGTCAGGAATAGCAATTTGTTGAGATAGATGATCCTTTGGAGTCGCGACGCGGTGTCGAGGTCGGTCGCGATGTCCTGCAATTGGCCATAGGCGTGGAAGGTCACCAGGCCCGCGGCCAGGATCACGAAAATGAAGACAAAGAATGCGGATTCCGCCTTGTGAAAACGCATAACTCCCCGCGGGACCACGACCCATTGTCGTTATGGCATGCCCGGCCTTACGGACGGTTAACCCGGACAACCGTGGCGAGAAGCTGCGTTCACGATTCCAAGCCTCTGATTGAGATCGCGATCTACCGGTCCGGAGTTGCCGGTTCCTCGCCGGGGCGGAGCCTTTGCCACTCCGGTCCCAGTTGGTGCCTGAACCATGTCGCCTGACGCTTGGCATATTGGCGCGTGGCGACCTTGGCGCGCTCGATCGCTTCGGGGAAGCTCATTTGTCCGGCCAACGCGGCCTGCAGCTCCCGAACCCCGATCGCTTTCATCGCCGGCAGGTCCGGAGCGAGGTCAAGCGCCATCAATTGCCTGACCTCGTCCAGTGCGCCCTTGTCGAGCATCTGGTCGAACCGCGCCTCGATGCGCGCGACGAGTTCGCCGCGATCCGGCTCGATCACCAGGAAGCGCGCACTGCCGCGATCGATCAGCGGTTGGCCGCGCGCTGCCTGCCAATCAAGGATCGACCGTCCCGACGCGTCGAGCACCTCGAGCGCCCGCACGATGCGTTGGCTGTCGGTCGGCCTGAGCTGCATGGCGACAGCCGAATCCTCGCGCATCAGAATGCGATGCAGCCGTTCGGCCCCTTGTTCCTTGAGCTCATAGCGCCAGCGCTCGCGCACCGACGGCGGAATGTCGGGCATCTCCGAGATGCCTTCGGCTAAAGCGCGAAAATAGAGCCCCGTGCCGCCGACGAAGACGACCGGCCGCCCCGACAAAACACCTTCCGCAATAAGCCCGGTGACGTCGCGCAGCCAGGCGCCGGTGGAGTAGGCTGTCGAAGGATGCACATGGCCGTAGAGGAAATGCGGCACGCGCGCCATTTCCGCCGCACTTGGGCGCGCCGTCAGCACGTCGAGCACCGAATAGCCCTGCATGGAATCGGTGTTGACGATCACGCCGCCTTTGCGTTCGGCAAGATCGAGCGCCAGCGCCGACTTGCCGCTGGCCGTCGGCCCGGCTATCAGGATCGCGTTCTTCACGCGGCCCTCGCCCGCCTGTCTGCCGGAATTTTCGATGCCGCTGATCGCCACGCTTGTATCCCGTCCCGAAGACCGAAGAGTGTCGGCCTCGCTTGCGAATATGGCCTCGCGGGCGGCCGGCGCAAGCTCCGTTCATTGGCTAGCCGAAGGCGTTGCCTGCGATCTGGTTTTGCCGGAGACGCGCGACGTCGGCGTATTGACGGCCGATCTCCGCGCGGCATTGGCCTCCGAGCCGATCGATATCATCGTTCAACCGGCCGAAGGCAGGAGGAAGAAGATCCTGCTTGCCGACATGGATTCGACGATGATCGACCAGGAATGCATCGACGAGCTTGCCGACGAGATCGGCGTCAAGGAGCACGTCGCGGCCATCACGGCGCGATCGATGAATGGCGAGATCGCCTTCGAGCCTGCCTTGCGCGAGCGCGTCGCCTTGCTGAAGGGCCTCGACACGGCGGTGGTCGACCGCATCATTGCCGGCCGCATAACGCTGGCCGCCGGCGGCCGCGCGCTGGTGCGGACCATGCGCGCCAACGGCGCCTGGACCGCGCTCATCTCCGGCGGCTTCGACGTCTTCACCAGCCGCATCGCCGCGCTGCTCGGCTTCCAGGAAAACCGCGCCAACCGGCTGATCGAGGAAGATGGCCGATTCACCGGCACGGTGGCCGAACCGATCCTCGGCCGCGCCGCCAAGGCGGAGGCGCTGCTCGATATTGCGGCAAGGCTTGGCCTGGCGACGGCCGACGCGATCGCCGTCGGCGACGGCGCCAACGACCTCGACATGATCCGCCTTGCCGGCACCGGCGTCGCACTTCACGCCAAGCCGATCGTGGCGGAACAGGCAGGGTTCCGCATCGATCATGGCGACCTGACCGCGCTGCTTTATCTCCAGGGCTACCTGAGAGAGGAGTTCGTGCAGTGAAGCCGATCCGCACCGAGCGCCTCATCCTGCGCAACTGGGAAGAACGCGACCGCCCTCTCTTCCATCGCATCAACTCCGACGAGCGCGTTATGGAGTTCTTTCCGTTCCGTCGCGACCGCGCTACCGCCGACGCCATGATGGATGAGTTCCGGTCCTGGATCGCCGAGGATGGCTACGGCTTCGCCGCGGCCGAGATTGCAGAAACCGGCGAATGCATCGGCTTCATCGGATTGCTCGAAACGGAGGACATCGACACCCTCCCGGCCGGCACGATCGAGATCGGCTGGCGGCTGGCGCCGGAATTCTGGGGCAATGGCTATGTCACCGAGGCTGCCGAAGCCTGGCTCGACTACGGGTTCGAAACGCTTGGGCTGGACGAGATCGTCTCCTTCGCCGTCGCCGAGAACCATCGCTCCATCGCGGTCATGAAGCGGCTCGGCATGCGCGCCGATGCGGGCGCCAACTTCGATCATCCCGCCGTGCCGGACAGCCACCCTCATCTGAAGCGACATGTCCTCTACCGGCTGTCGCGCGAAGATTGGCAGGCGCGACGGCGCTGATCAGCGCCTCTCGGAAGGCCGCTCGTCGCCTGCCTGCGGCGGGCCGGCTGCGACCCGATCAGGAATTCTTGCAAAATCCTCACCGGATGCGTCCCGCGCCCGCTGGCGCAGGAAATCAGCCGCGGTCTCCATGGCGCCGACCTTTTGAGCCACTGCCGGACTCAGTCCATCCGGATCGTCACGAAGCGCAACTCGCCGCTCTTCGAGGCCAGCATCAGCAGCGCGTTCTTGCGACCCTGCTCCTTCAGCGCGCCGATCCGGTCCATGACGTCCTTCGGTGTGCCGACCGATTCCTGCGCGATCTCGGTGATCACCTCGCCCGGCTGGATGCCGCGCTCGGAGGCGGCCGAATCCTTGGCTACATCGGTGATGACCACGCCCGACACATCGGCTGCGATGCCGAACTTCTGCCGGGTCTGGTCGTTGAGCTCACCGACGGTCATGCCGAGCACGGAGGCCGTGGACACCGGAGGCGCCTTGTCGCCTTTGTCCTGATCGGTATTGCCGTTTTCGCCGCTGGCAAGCTTCTCGCCGTCCTCGAGCCGGCCGAGCGTCACCTTCACCGTCTGTTCGACGCCCTTGCGTACGATCACGACGTCGACTGCCTTGCCGACCGGGCTTTCGGCGACGACGCGCGGCAGGTCGCGCATTTCGTGAATGTCCTTGCCATCGAACTTGATGATGACGTCGCCGGCCTGCACCGAACCGTTGTCGACCGGACCGCCCTTGATGACGCCGGCCACCAGCGCGCCCTTGGCGGTCGCCATACCGAGGCTCTCGGCGATGTCGTCCGTCACCGGCTGGATGCGCACGCCAAGCCAGCCGCGCCTTGTCTCGCCGAATTGGCGAAGCTGGTCGACGACGCCCGCCGCAAGCTGCGCCGGGATGGAGAAGCCGATGCCGATCGAGCCGCCCGACGGCGAGATGATCGCCGTGTTGATGCCGATGACCTCGCCGTCGCTGTTGAACAGCGGGCCGCCGGAATTACCGCGATTGATGGCGGCGTCGGTCTGGATGAAGTCGTCATAGGGGCCGGAGTTGATGTCGCGGTTGCGCGCCGAGATAATGCCGACCGTCACCGTGCCGCCGAGGCCGAACGGGTTGCCGATCGCCATCACCCAGTCGCCGACGCGCATCTTGGTCGAATCGCCGAACTTCACGGCCGTGAGCTTGTGGCCCTTTGGATCGACCTTCAGCACCGCGACGTCGGTCTTGGTGTCGGTGCCGATAAGCGTCGCCTTCAGCGTCGCGCCGTCGGAAAAGTTCACCTCGATATCGTCGGCGTCGGCGATGACGTGGTTGTTGGTCACCACGATGCCCTGGTCGGCGTCGATGACGAAGCCGGAGCCCAGCGATTGCACCTTCTGCCCGCCGCCGCCCTTGTCACCGCCGCGGTTCTTGAAGAAGTCGTCGAAAAAGTCCTGGAAGGGCGAGCCTTCGGGAAGCTGCGGCATCGGCACCGCGCCTGGCCCTTCCGTGCCTTTCACCGTCTGCGAGGTCGAGATGTTGACCACCGCGCCGAGCAGGCGGTCGGCGAGATCGGCGACGGAAGGCGGTCCGTCGGATGCGATCGTCGGCGTGACGAAGGACGGGACGGCAATCATGCCGACGACGAATGCGGTGGCGCCGGCGAAAAACGTGCGCCGTGCCGCGCGCAACAGGGTGTCGGATATCATCGTGGCCTCCCGGCGTTTCTAGAAAAGGAAAAGCGCTTCCGCAAAAGCGCCTGCCCAATCCATGTTGGCAAGAAATAAGGCACGTTTGCGGCTATAGCTATCGGCAAAACATAAATCGTCAATCGCCTCGGCACCAAGGAATTTCATCAGCCGCGGACCAGCCAGACGATGCCGACGCCGATGGCGATTGCAACCAATCCGCCGATCCGCAGCACATTTTCGGGCGTCGACAGCACTTCCGTCGCGAGTTTCCGGGCCAGAGCGGGAAACCCGCCATAGACCAGGCCCTCGATGACGAGGACCAGGCCGATTGCCGCGAGAAAATCCTGCACCGCCCTACTGGGCGGTGCTGGGTTGCGTCGCAGGCGCGGCAGGTGCCGTCGCAGGCGCGGCAGGTGCCGTCGCCGGGGCGGCTGGCGCCGACTGTTGCGCAGCCGGTTGCCCAGGCACGGGCTTGCTGTCCGGATCGCGGAAGTAGCGGAAGAACTCGGACTCCGGCGACAGCACCATGGTCGTTCCGGTGTTGTCCAACGCCGTGCCGTAAGCATTCATCGAGCGATAGAAATCGAAGAAGGCGGGGTCCCGCTTGTAGGCGTCAGCGAAGGTGGCGCTGCGCTGCGCCTCGCCTTCACCGCGAAGGATTTCCGATTCTTTCTGCGCCTCGGCGATGATCTCGACGACCTCGCGGTCAGCCCTGGCCCTGATGCGCTGCGCCGCCTCGTTGCCGCGCGCCCTCAGCCGCTCGGCTTCCGCCAGGCGTTCGGCCTTCATGCGGTCGTAGGTCTGCTGCGACACTTCCGCCGTCAGGTCCGTCCGGCGGATGCGCACATCCTCGATGTCGAGACCGAGCGATGTCGCATCCGGACGCAGCTGGTCGCGCACCTCGCGCATCATGACGCCGCGTTCTTCGGAAAGCGCCGCCTCGAAGTCGCGCAGACCGTAGACGCGGCGGAGCGCTGCATCGAGGCGCGTCTTCAGCCGGGCTTCGGCGAGTTCCACCTGGCCCGACACGGCCGCGCGGAAGGTCCGCGGATCCGAAATGCGATAGGCGATGAAGGCGTCGACCTCGTAGAACTTGCCGCCGGAGACCTGGACGCGGATGTTGTCGAGGTCGAAGCGCATCACTTTTTTCTCGATCGTCTGAACGCTGTCGGCATCGAAGAAGGCGAATGGCGCTTTGAAGTAGATGCCCGGCTCGGTCTTGACGTCGATGATCTCGCCGAATCTCAGCACGATGGCCTGCTCGCCCGCCTTGACGACGAACACCGACGAATAGAGCAGGAACAGAAGCACAGCCGCGATGACGGCGACGATGGGAAGACGATTGGCCATCACTGGTTACCTCCCAGCGCCGGCGCCGGCGGCGCCTTCGGCTGCAGTGCCGGCAGCGGCAGATAGGCAAGCACGCCCTGCCCGTCTCCTTGCTCGACGACGACCTTGTTCGAGTCCTTCAGGATTCTCTCCATCGTTTCCAGGTAAAGGCGCTTGCGCGTCACGTCGGGCGCCTTGGCGTATTCGTTGTAGACGGAGATGAAGCGCTGCGCCTCGCCTTCCGCCTCCTGCACGACACGGTTCTTGTAGGCGGCCGCGTCCTCGCGGACCTGGGCCGCCTCGCCACGCGCCTGGCCGAGCTTCTGGTTGGAATATTGGTTGGCCTGCTCGACGAACTTGTCCTCGTCCTGCTCGGCCCGCTGCACCTCGTCGAAGGCGTCGGCTACCTCGCGCGGCGGCGCTGCGTCCTCGATGGAGATCGCATTGACTTGCAGGCCGGTCTTGTAGCCGTCGAGCGTGTTCTGGACGATCTCACGCACCGAAGTGGCGATACCCTGGCGATCGTCGCGGAAAATATCCTGCGCCGGGCGCCGGCCGACGACTTCGCGCATGGCGCTTTCGGCTACCTGCGTCAGCATGCCGTCGGGATCGGAGACATCGAACAGGTAGGCCCTTGGATCGGAAACCTGATAGGCGACCGAGAACTGCACATTGACGATGTTCTGGTCGCCGGAGAGCATCAGCCCGGAGCCGCTGCTCGCTCCGCCACCGATGCTGACGAGTTGCTCGGAGATCTTGGCCGTCTCGACCGTTTCGATCGGCCACCAGTGGAAATGCAGGCCGGGTTGCGAAAGCTCCGCTTTCGGCTGGCCGAAGCGCAGTTCGACCGCAACTTCGTCAGGCTGCACGGTGTAGATTGCCTTGAAGGCCCAAAGCACGACGAGCGCCAGCGCGATCAGCCCTAAAACAGCTGGACTGGCGCCGCCGCCTCCCGGAAGAGCACGCCGCAACCTGTCCTGGCCGCGGCGGATGATGTCTTCGAGGTCGGGAGGCGAACCCTGCGGGCCACTCGGCCCTCTCGGTCCCTGCCCCCAGGGTCCCTGATTGCCGCCGCCGCCCCATGGGCCGCCGCCACCGCTCTTGTCGTTCCAGGGCATGAATGTCCTTTCGCTTCGGTTCCCTCGGGCCTTGCGGCGCAATCCTAGCGCATGACCCCGAAAACCGATATCGGTTTTCGGAAAGGAATCACGCGCCAAATCAAAGTTTTACAGCAGCCTTTTGCGGGTCCGGTTGGACACGCGGCGCTGTAATATGTCGTTCTTCTATAGGGACGCCGTGACGCGCTTTCAACGCGGTCTGCCGCCCGCGCCGTCCGATTTGGGCCGGCAGCGACCCTTTGTCGTCGTCACCGACCGTCGCGCCGTCGCCCGTAGACGGTGTAACGCGTCGCGTGGCTGTCCTTTTCGCCTGCCGGGAAATCCTCGGATCGGACGATCCGCCAGATAGCCGGATCGATCGGCGGGAAATGAGCGTCGCCATCGACTTTGGCCAGCACGTGGGTGACATGGAGGCGGTCGGCAAGTGGCAGGGCCTGGGCGTAGATCTCGCCGCCGCCGACCACGCAGACCTCCTCGGCGCCCGTCATGCAGCGGCCGCGTACCCTGGCCAGCGTGATCGCTTCGTCGAGCGAATGCGCCACCTCGATGCCGTCGGCGCGCCAGGTCTTGTCTCGCGTCACCACGATGTTCAGCCTGCCGGGCAGCGGCCGGGCGATGCCCTCATAGGTCTTGCGGCCCATGATGATCGGCTTGCCCATCGTGTCGGCCTTGAAGCGCTTGAGATCGCTGGAAAGCCGCCAAGGCAGTCCGCCTTCGCGTCCGATCACGCCGTTCTCGGCAATAGCAACGTAGATCGCGATGTCCATCAGCCGCCGTTCCCGCCATTGTCCGACGGCTCGAGCAGCAGGATGTCGATGTCGTGCTCGGGATAAAAATCCTTGGCCGTCGTCTCGAACGTCGTCGGGCCGACCTTGCGGACATTGTCGCCGCAGAAGGAAACCAGGTTTTTGGGGCTGCCCTTGTCGATGGTGAGCTTGAAATTGCCGATATTGCCCGATGCCCAGTTGCCGCCCGTGGTCAGGATATAAGCGATGCGGCTTTCGAAATATTTCGGATAACCGTCGGGATTTTCCTTCGCTGCCTTGCGCACTGCGTTCTCGAACGCGCCGTCCATGCAGTAGCGGGTCTTGTAGGTGCCGTACTGCCCCTGGAACTTGCCTTCATAATAGAAGCTGACCGAGGACGTGCCGCCGACGCTCGGCTTGTAGCGGTGCGAGACATGGACGGCCTTGTTGGCCGGGAAGGTCGAGCGCCACCAATAGGTCGAGCGCAATTGCCAGAACGGCGCGTAGGCGGTTTGCATGCCCGACCCGTCATCGGCAGTATCCTCGATGACGATGCCTCGGTTTTCCCAATCATCAGCGACGGCCTTGGGCAGCTTCGCCAGCGCCGCCTTGGCGGCATCGCCGAACGGATAGAGCGGCACGTTCTGCGCCTTGAGGTCGGCGGTGATGTCGATGCCGAGCGCGAACGCCTTTTGTTCGAGTTGCGGCTTCGCGTCGGCGCCGTCGATCGTCACCTCGAAGCCGAGGAAATTGTCGCTTTGCGCTTCCGGGATCGCCGGCATCTCGTTCGGGTCGCCTTCGATGTCCGGCATCGGAAACGCAACGATGGCGCTGACGTCCTTGTCCGTGTTGTTGCGGAAGACGTAGTCGACCGTCACTTTCTGTGGCGAGATGAAAAGGTCCTCGCTTTCCATGGCGACGGCATCGCTGCGCGACAGGATCAGCCCGCCGGTGCCGAGTTCGGCAACGGAGTCGTTGGCAAGGGCCGGCGCGGCCAGCAATGCCAACGCTGTGGTTAGGAAAGTGCGGAGCATGGATCCCCCTTTCGACGGCAATACCGGGACCATCCGGATGCGCTTCCATCTAGAGCAATTCCAGGAGAAGCAGGTAACGGTTTTCCGTCCGAAATTACCTAAAACAGATAGCTAGAGCAGTTCAGCGTTTCTACCAACCGCTGAACTGCTCTAGCCGTTTCAATGTAGTGTTTCAAAGCCCTCTGCGTTCGCACTCAGCTGCCTGCGCTGTCTGGACACCGGCCGCCCGATCAGGCAGGAGATCGCCTTATGCGCAAGCTTCTCGTCATCGGCATCGGCGCCGGCAATCCGGAACACATGACCGTGCAGGCCATCAACGGCCTGAACCGGGCCGACGTGCTGTTCATTCCCGACAAGGGCGTGAGCAAGAACGAACTCGCGGAACTCCGCCGGCAGATTTGCGACCGCTTCGTCACCAATCCGAAATCGCGCCGGGTCGAATTCGATGTGCCGGTGCGGGCCGAGCCGACATCGTCCTATCGGGTGACCGTCGACGACTGGCACGAGGCGATCGCCGAGATCTATGAGGGGCTGATCCGCGACGAGCTCGTAGAGGACAGCTGCGGCGCCTTTCTGATCTGGGGCGACCCTTCGCTTTATGATAGTGCGCTGCGCATCCTCGAGCGCGTGCGCCAACGGGGCAATGTCGGTTTCGAACTGGAGGTTATCCCGGGCATCACCGCCATCCAGGCGCTTGCCGCGAGCCACGCCAGCGCGCTCAACCGCATCGGCGATTCGATCCTCGTCACCACCGGCCGCCGCCTCACCGAGGAAGGCCTGCCGACAAATGCCGGCTCCACGGTGGTCATGCTCGACGGCAAATGCGCCTTCAACACGCTGGCCGACAAGGATGTCTTCATCCAGTGGGGCGCCTATCTCGGCACGTCGGACGAGATCATCGTGTCCGGACGCCTTGGCGATGTCGGCGCCGAAATCGAGAAGATCCGTGAGGAAGCCCGGCGGAAAAAGGGCTGGATCATGGATACCTATCTGCTGAGGAAGCCAGGGGAATAGGCAGTAGGGGCGATCGGGAGCCGTCGATTTGGTGCGCGTCGAGCAACTCTAGGACATCACTGCCTACTGCCTAATCCCTATCCAGCGTCGATCTCCGCCTGCAAAGCCTCCATATGGACCGCGGCTGCCGAAGCGGCTGCGCGCTCTATCGCCCTGAACCGGCTGACCACAGCAAGGCCTACCGCGGTCAATTGCGCGCCGCCACCTTTCCTGCCGCCGGTCTGCGCTGCGACCAGCGGCTTGCCGAACACCCGGTTCATGTCCTCGACGAGATCCCAGGCATGCTTGTAGGACATCTCCATGCCGCGTGCCGCGGCCGAGATCGAGCCGAAGGCAGCGATCTGCTCGAGGAGCTCGATCTTGCCGGGACCTATACGCCCCTCGGGGTCGAGATTTATCCTCAGGCTCAGCGATGGCATCTCTTGTCCTTTGCAGTCACGCAGACTAACCCTTTTGCAGCCAAATCGCTATTCCAATTGAACATAGCGGTATACTCTTCGTCATCCATCGGCCTCGGCCGGCAACCCTGGACCGGTCGTCGTAGCGTCGAAGCTGACCGTCTTGATGACCGCGAAGACCTTGCGGCCGAGCGCGAGGCGCAGGCTTTGTTTCGACTGCTCGGTAATGCGCGCCAGCACGGTCGCGCCATTGCAATCGATGGCGATTTCCACCGTGGGCCCTATGCCCGGCCTGACCGCGGCGATCGTCCCCGCCAGTATGTTGAGCGCGCTCAGGCCCGCCGGCTGCTCGGTCGCGATCATCACGTCACGGGCCCGGATGCGGAGCCGCACTGGAGCTCCCGCCGGCCGAGCAATGCGCGGTATGCGGATCTCTCCGGCCGGCGAGCCGAGCACCGTCATGCCGAAAGCCTCGTCGTGACGCAGCACCCTGGTGTCGAGCACCGCGCCGCCCTCGCCGCGCTCCTCCGCCGGCAAGAGATCCAGCCGCTGCATGATCGCATCGGTCTGACCGAAGGCCGCGACCTTGCCCTGCGACAGCACCACCACGTCGCTCGCCAGCCGCGCCACCTCGGCGATCGAATGGCTGACATAGACGATTGGGATCTTCGTTTCGTCGCGCAGCCGCTCGATATAGGGCAGGATCTCGGCCTTGCGCGCCTCGTCGAGCGAGGCGAGCGGCTCGTCCATCAGCAAGAGTTTGGGGCTGGCAAGCAGGGCACGGCCGATCGCCACGCGCTGCTTTTCGCCGCCTGACAGTTTCGCCGGGCGCCGGTCGAGCAGGTGGCCGATGCCGAGCAGGTCGACCACCGCATCCATATCGGCGTAGCGCTCGGAAGACGGCGTGAACCAGCGGCCATAGCGCAGGTTGCCGGCAACGCTCATATGCGGGAAGAGCCGAGCATCCTGGAAAACCATGCCGATCCGCCGCTTATGCATCGGCACGAAGATGCCGGCGGCGGTGTCGACCAGCACGCGGCCATCGACGGCGATGCGCCCCTTCTGCGGCCGGATCAGCCCCGCGATCAGATTGATCAGCGTCGACTTGCCGGAACCCGACGGCCCGAACAGCGCCGTCAGCCGGCCGGCGCTCTCGAAATTCGCTTCGATGGCGAAATCGCCTAGTCGATGGCTGATGTCGACCACGATCGTCATTCGATGTCCATCCGCCGACCGACCCTTCTCGCCAGCACTTCCGAAGCGATCAGCGCGACCATCGAGATGACGACCGAGATCAGCGTCAGCCTGAGCGCGCCCTCGTCGCCGCCCGGCACCTGGGTGAAGGTGTAGATCGCCGAGGGCAACGTCTGCGTCTCGTTGGGGATGTTGGAGACGAAGGTGATCGTGGCGCCGAACTCGCCCATCGCCTTGGCGAAGGAAAGGATCGCGCCTGCAATCAGGCCGGGCAGGATCAGCGGCAGCGTGATGGTGGCGAACACCCAAACCCGATTGGCGCCGAGCGTGCCGGCTGCGGCTTCCATCTTGCGATCGACCGCTTCGATCGACAGCCTTATTGCCCGCACCATCAGCGGAAAACCCATGACGCCGCAGGCGAGCGCGGCGCCTGTCCAGCGGAACGAAAAGACGATGCCGAAATGCTCTGCAAGGAAGGCGCCGGCCGGCCCGCGCCGACCGAAGGTGAGCAAGAGCAGATAGCCGGTCACCACCGGCGGCAGGATCAGCGGCAGATGCACCAGCCCGTTGAGCAGGGTCTTGCCCCAGAAACGGCCGCGCGCCAGAAGCAGCGCGATCAGGATGCCAGGCGGCAAGCTCACGAGCATCGCCACCGTCGCCACCTTGATCGACAGCCGGACCGCATTCCATTCGTCGGGAGTGAGGTCCAGCAGCCAGTTCATATGCGGTCTAAGGTCTTTCTCAGTTGCTCGGCGCGAGCACCGTAAAACCCTGTTCCTTGAAGAGCGCCGCAACCTTGGCCGACTCGACGCACTTCAGGAAGGCAGCCGTATCCTTGTCCTTCGAATCCGCCGTCTGGGCAATCGGGTAGATGATCGGCGGGTGCGAATCCTCGGGGAAGGTGCCGACAACCTTCACGCCCTTTTCGGCATGCGCATCGGTGGCGTAGACGACGCCGAGCGCGGCCTCGCCCGTCGACACCAGCTTGAGCGCGGCGCGGACGTTCTCGGCCTGCGCGACCTTGCCTTCGACGGAGGACCAGACGCCCAGCGATTCCAGCGCCGCCTTGCCGTATTTGCCGGCCGGCACCGCCTTGACATCGCCGATGGCGAGCCTGCCGTCGCCGATGAGCTTGGCGAGGTCGAAGCCTTTTTCGACCTTGGTCTCGACCGTTGAATCCTTCGGCGCAACCAGTACGATCTGGTTGCCGAGCAGCTTCACTTCGGTATCGGGCTTGGTCAGCTTCTTGTCGGAGAGATATTTCATCCAGTCGAGATCGGCCGAGACGAAGACATCCGCCGGCGCACCGCCCTCGATCTGCTTGGCCAGCGCCGAGCTTGCCGCATAGGAGATGGTCGCCGCTTCGCCGACTTCGGGTTCGCAGGCCTTGTTGACCGCATCGAGCGCATCCTTGAGGCTCGCCGCCGCGAACACGATCACCTTGTCGTCGGCATGAGCCGCCGGCATTGCCGCCATCAACAGCGCCGCCAGCCCGCCAACGGCGACCGCCTTCAACCCAAAGCCCTTGCCGGCCATGAAACCTCTCGCTGCTCGAAAATCCGTTCGGCTCAAAGCCCTGAGCCGATATATCCGGATGAACATAACAAGGAAAGGCCTTTTACCTTCGGCGGCATCATATGGCAGGGTCTTCCCGGCCTACGATGGAGCCAGCTCGATACAGCGAAGCCTAGGATATGAAGACCCAGCGCCCGCAAACCGCAAGGGCAAGGACTGCGATCGGTTCCGAAAGTCCAAACGCAGCGCCCGGTGTGTTGAGATTCAGGTCAGGCAGAGCCGAAAATGGTGGATTTCGAGAACCGGCCTACGCCGGCCGTAGCCTTCATAGAGCGGAGACACTTATGAGGGCTTCGGCCGGCGAAGGCCGGAGCTGAGCGTACTTAAAGTACGTGAGCACCGGCCTACGCCGGCCGTAGCCTTAGCTGCGCGGCGGCTCACAAGTGCTTCGGCCGGCGAAGGCCGGAAGCGCAGGAAGCCGCCATTTGCAGGCCTGCCTTACCTGAATATCAACACACCTTAGACGGCGATCGGCGCCTTGATGCTCGCGTCCGCAAAATAGTTCTCGAGGCGGAAATCGTCGAAACGGAAGGCAAAAAGATCCTTCACATCCGGGTTGATCCACATCGTCGGCAGCGGCTTCGGCGTGCGTCGCATCTGCTCGCGCGCCTGCTCGAAATGGTTCGAGTAGAGATGCGCGTCGCCGAGCGTGTGGATGAAGTCGCCCGGCTTCAGCCCAGTCACCTGCGCGACCATCATGGTCAGCAGGGCGTAGGATGCGATGTTGAACGGCACGCCGAGGAAGATATCGCCGGAGCGCTGGTAGAGCTGGCAGGAGAGCCGGCCTTCCGAGACGTAGAACTGGAACAGGCAGTGGCAGGGCGGCAACGCCATCGCCTCCACTTCGGCCGGGTTCCAGACCGAGACGATCAGCCGGCGCGAATTAGGATTCTTGCGTATCTCCTTGAGAAGACCCGCGATCTGGTCGATCTCGCCGCCATGCCCGTCCGGCCACGAGCGCCATTGCTTGCCGTAGACGGGGCCGAGATCGCCATTCTCGTCGGCCCACTCGTCCCAGATGGTGACGCCGTTGTCGTTGAGATATTTGATGTTGGTGTCGCCGGCCAGAAACCACAGAAGCTCGTGGATGATCGACTTCAGATGCAGCTTCTTGGTGGTGGTGACGGGGAAACCGCGCGAAAGGTCGAAGCGCATCTGGTAACCGAACACCGAGCGCGTGCCGGTGCCGGTGCGATCGCCGCGATCGGCGCCGTTTTCCAGTACGTGCTTCAACAGGTCGAGATATTGGCGCATCGGCTCCGCTCGATTCGGGTGACAGGTGATCATAGCCGACTGGCCGTCGGTCGAATACTGTCACAGATGTGAATCGTGCGCCAGAAAGTCCAGGGCGCCGGCACGATGTCGTGCCGGCTGCCGACGGCTATGCCTCAGAGCGCGCCGAGTTTGCCCAGATCCTTCGCCACCAGATAGTAGAAGGTCACGCGGCTCTTGGTGTTGTCTGCGGCCATCGCCTTGCAGACTTTCTGGATCGAGGCGTCGGCCTTGGCGGCATCGGCGATGCCGAGCTTCTTGGCCGCCCAGTTCTCCCGGACGCGCTCAAGCTCCTTCGGGTCCGTGCAGGACACCAGCGAGGAATCGCGGTTCCTGAGCGCGATGCCCAGATGCTTGACGATCTTCTCGACCGCGTCGGCGCTGGCGCCGGCATCGTATTTCTTCACATCCGCAAGATAGTCGGCCATCAAACTTCCCCTCGTCGGCGCCACGGATCCGAACGATGAGGCTTGTGGCGCGCCGCGCAACCTATGCGCCAGGTCCGAGATTCCTCACCGCCGGCGAGCTTCGATTGAGTAAGCGCGCAAGTCAACCCTCGGCTGTTGAGTTTGGCGCCGGGGACAAGTGCCGGTTTGGCCTTTCATTTTTCATGATCGCTCCCTATATTCGCTTCGTCGGCTTGACCGACTATGGCGATAAACAGGCGATGAAATAAGCCGTTCGGACCCGGGGGCGGTACCCGGCGCCTCCACCAAAAACCGCTCTGGACCACGGAGCGGCTTTTGCTGGGGGCGAAATAGGATCGACGAAGGTGTAAAGATCGTACTTTTGCCCGGCATTGTACCACCGTCATCGGGCTAAACTTATAGTTGCCAACGACAACTATGCGGAAGCTCGTCTCGCTGCTTAATGCAGTGCGAACGCTTCAAATCAAGCCCTAGAGGTTCGCACTTCTAGGCGGGGTTCGGAGGTACCTGGCAACAGAAACCTCCACCTTCCCCCCTCTTTTTCTCCTTTCCAAATCAACTGAACGGCCAAGGCTCGTCCGGCGTGCGGGCCGTTCCGTCTTGCCGTTCATCATCCATGGGCAAGTTCATGCAAAACGATTTCGATCGCTTCATCGTGCTGACTGGCGGTCCCGGCTCGGGCAAGACCACGCTTATCGAGGCACTGAAGGCGGCAGGCTTCGCGACAGCGCCCGAGGCGGGGCGCGACATCATCCGGGACCAGGTGGCGATCGGCGGCGCTGCCCTCCCCTGGCAGGACCGGACGCTTTTTGCCGATCTGATGCTGTCCTGGGAGCTACGCTCCTGGCATGCGGCGCATGCCGAGCCAGGTCCAGTCTTCTTCGATCGCGGCGCGCCCGACACGATCGGCTATCTCAGGCTCTGCGGCCTGCCGGTGCCGGATCATGTCACAAGCGCGGCGGAGAAATTCCGCTATGCGCGCCGCGTCTTCATCGCGCCGCCTTGGCCGGAAATTTTTGCGCAGGACGAAGAGAGGAAACAGACACTCGATGAGGCCGAGCGCACCTTTCAATCGGTTACGAGCGTCTATGCCGAACTCGGCTACGAGTTGGTGCCCTTGCCGCTTGCGCCGGTCGAGGAGCGGCTGCGCTTCGTCCTCGATACAGCCGGCTTGACGCAGGCATGAAAAAGGCCGGGGCAAGCCCGGCCTTTTCCGATCTTTTGTGAGTTGCTTACTCGGCAGGCGCTTCGACCGCTTCCCGCGCGCGGCCGAGCGTAAGCTTGGCCAGCGAGAACGAAATCACCGCGCAAAGCGTGATGCCGGCCACCATCGGCAGCGGCGTGCCGTCGAAGAAGATGCCGGCGACGCCCATCGCCAGCGCGCCGATCGCAAAGTGCAGAGTGCCCATCAGCGCCGAGGCCGTGCCGGCGATCTCGCCATGCTCTTCCATGGCCAGCACCGACGTGGTCGGGATGACCAGGCCGAGGAAGCCGTAGCCGACGAAGAGCAGCGCCGCCATCACGTCGAGCCGGTCGACGCCCGACGCCATGATCGCGAACAGCGCCACCATAACCGTGGCGTAGCCGGTCACCGCCACCCAGACGACACGCTTCAACCCAAACCGGTCGGCCAGCATCCCGGTCAGCTGCGACATACCGATGAAGGCGACCGCGTTGATCGAGAAGAACACGCTGTAGACCGACGGCGACAGGCCGTAATGGTCGATCAGGATGAAGGACGAGCTCGACAGATAGACGAAGAAGCTCGCAATACCGAAGCCGGCGATCGCCGTCAGGCCGAGGAAGTTGCGATCGCCCATCAGGTAGCGGTAGCCGGCCAGCGCCGTGCCGAAGGACGAGCTGGCGCGCTCCTCCACCGACCGCGTCTCCTTCAGCGAGGTGGCGAGCAGGATGGTGGCTAAAGCCGCGGCGCCCGTCACCGTCCAGAACACGGCGCGCCAGCCAAAACTCTCGATGATCTGGCTGCCGGTGAGCGGCGCAAGGATCGGCGACACCGAGAACACCAGCATCAGAAGCGACATCAGCTTGGCGGCCTCGTTGCCGGTGTGCAGATCGCGCACGATGGCGCGCGGCACCGCCATGCCGGCGCTGGCGCCGAGCCCCTGCAGGAAGCGGAAGGCGATCAGCCACTCGATGTTGGGCGCCATCGCCGAGCCGACGCCGCCGACCATGAACAGCGCGAGGCCGGCATAAAGCGGTAGCTTGCGCCCGACCATATCGGAGATCGGGCCGACGACGATCTGGCCGAAACCCATCGACAGGAAGAAGATCAACAGGCTCATCTGCACGGCAGCTGTACCAGCGTGCAGATCCTCACCGATCGAGGGCAGCGCGGGAAGATACATATCGATGGCGAAAGGGCCGATTGCGGACAACAAGCCGAGCACGACCGCGATGCGGAGGAATTTGGGACTCATGATAGGGCTTCTTTCGGATCTGGTTGCCGCCGTGGTCCGGCGTCTACCCAAGGACGTTCCATCCCGCGGAAATCCGACATCTGAGAGCGAATGCATTCGTCTCTTAAGCGCGAATTCAATCGTCTCTAGAGCGAATTATTGGTCCTCCAGGGAGCGGACTTCCCTATGTTGTGTCCACAAATTTAGACAGGCTTGTCCAATTCGTCAATCACAGCTATATAGTTTTTTATGAAGCCCGGCGTTTCTCCTGACATTTTCCCGCCACGCAGCCACGAGGCCAAGCGCATATCGGTAGTCGAGGCTGCCGCTTCGGTTTTCTGCCGGGAGGGTTATGCCGGCGCCAACATCGACCTGATCGCGGCCGAGGCCGGCGTTTCACGCCAGACCGTCTACAATCACCACGGCGACAAGGAAAAGCTCTTCATGGCCGTCGTGCGCGACCTGACGGAGCGCTGCAATGCCGGCATTTTCGCCACCATCGCCACCTTCCCCGACCAGCCCGCCGACCTTGAATCCGATCTTGTCGCTTTTGCCGTGCGGATGAACCGCAACTGCATCTGCAACCGCGACGGCCGCTTCCTGCGCAAGCTGATCCAGGCCGAAGGCGAGCGCTATCCGGAGCTTTTCGCCGAGTGGCGCGAACAGGGCCCCGGCCGCACCTGGTCGGCGCTTGCCGCCCGCTTCGCGCGGCTTGCCTATGCCGGGCACCTGTCGATCGACGATCCGGACGTGGCGGCGCGCCAGTTCTTCGCTCTCGTCAATGCCGAGCTTCAAATCACCTTCATGCTCGGCGGCATGCCTACCGAGGAGGAGGTCCTGCGCTCGGCCACCAACGGCGTGCGCACCTTCCTCCGCGCCTTCGGCTCGCGCAAAGCCGCATCCGTCAAGTCGGCCGCCCTCGCCCACGCCTGAGCAATCAAATCGCCGCCACCCCCTCTTGGCCTCAGCGTTAGGCGCCTATATGCGGTTTACGCCGCGCTCAAGCTTGATTACAGCTATGCGGACGATTCAACGGAACCCGACCGTCACATGGCCGACGACCACATCCGCTACGACATTCTGGCCCAGGAGGCATTGCGCGGCGTCATGCGCAAGGTCCTGGCCGAAGTCGCGCGCACCGGCCTTCCGGGCAACCACCATTTCTTCATCACCTTCCTGACCGGCGCGCCGGGCGTGCGCATTTCCTCGCGGCTGCGCGAGCGTTATCCCGAGCAGATGACGATCGTCATCCAGTTCCAGTACTGGGACCTGAAGGTCACGGATGCCGGTTTCGAGGTGGGGCTCTCCTTCTCCGACGTGCCTGAAAAGCTCGAGATCCCCTTCTCCGCCGTGCGCGGTTTCTACGATCCTTCGGTGAATTTCGAACTCGAATTCGACGTCAAGGCGGAAGGCGCGGCGGAGGACGACGATGCCGCGCCGGCGCCGGAGCCGATTGCCGTCGTGGCCGAAAAGAAACCGGAATCGAAGAAAAAGTCCCCTGAGGCCGAGAAGAAGCCGGCTGTCGCCGACAGTGGCGGCAAGAGCGCCGACGTCGTTTCGCTCGACGCCTTCCGCAAGAAGTGAGCCGGGAAAATGGGCGAGGTCGTCAATCTCCGCCAGGCCCGCAAGCAGAAAGCGCGCATCGAGAAGGAACGCCTGGCCGGCGAGAACCGGGCATTGCACGGTCGTTCCAAGGTCGAACGCGAGCGTGACCGGCTGACGTCCGATAGGACCGAAAAATTCATGGACGGCCATCGCCGCGAAAAGCCCGGCGATCCGGACCGGCACTGAGCGCCTCCGATGGCCGCGGTCGAAAAACGCTCGGTCACGATCCGAGGCCACCGCACCAGCTTTTCCCTGGAGCAACCCTTCTACGACGATTTGCTCGCGATCGCGGCGGAGCGCTCGGTGTCGCTCGCGGCTCTCGTCGCCGAGATCGACGAGACGCGGACCCGTGATGCCAACCTGTCCTCCGCGCTGAGACTTTACGTGTTGGCCTGGGCAAAGCGCAGCGGCAAATCGTCTTGAGTTGCCTCAGACGGGGTCGCCGATGCCTTGCTCAGCTTTCCGCCTGGCTCCGAAGCTGAGCAAGGCGGCACGGTCGCGTTCCTCCGCCTGCTTTTTCGACCGCACCCGCATCAGGTCTTTCCAGCCGACATAGCCGACGAGCCGCGCATCCTCGCGTGAGACGACAGGCAGATGCGAGACGTTGGCGGTGAGCAGCTTGTCGGACAGTCCTTCCAGATATTCGTCAGGATAGGCGAGCGTGACCTTGCTGCCGGCGAGCAGCTCGCCAAGCGTCGTCTTGCGGTGCTTGCCGGCGCGGCGCCAGCGCAGGATCGCTGGCGGATCGATGACGCCGAGCACATGGCCCTCCTCGGTCACGACTGGAAAGCTCGGATGCCGTGTCTCCGGCGCGGTGAGGAAGGTTGCAGCGCCATGCAGCGTCATTGCCGCAGGCACGCTTTCGACCTTGGTCGTCATCACTTCGCGCACCCTGGTCAGCGCGAAGGGATCAACGCGGTATTCGCGAACGAGGTGATGGCCGCGCCGCGCCACCTTTTCAGTCAGGATCGAGCGCTTCATCAACAGCACGGTGACCGCATGGGCGGTGGCGCAAGCCGCGATCAGCGGCACCAGCATATGGGTGTTGCCGGTGAGCTCCACCGCGAAGAAGGTCGCGGTCAGCGGCGCGCGCATGGTGCCGCCCATGGTCGCAGCCATCGCCAGCAGCGGCCAGAAGCCCGGCGTCGCTTCCGGCAGGATGCCGGCCAGCACCGCCCCCATCGCGCCGCCCATGATCAAGAGCGGCGCCAGCACACCGCCCGACGTTCCCGAACCCAGCGCCACCGACCAGACAATGGCTTTCACCACCAGCAGCGTAAGCGCCGCAGCCGCGACGACGCGGCCATCGAGCATATTGGCGATGTTATCGTAGCCGACGCCGAGCGCCTGCGGCTCGATGAGGCCGCCTATGCCGACCACAAGGCCGCCGATCATCGGCCACCACATCCAGTGTATCGGCAGCTTCTGGAAAGCGTCCTCGCAGGCGTAGACCAATTGCGTCAGCAGACCCGAAAGCAGGCCGGAGGCAATGCCGACCAGCACCCAGCCGCCCAATCCGGCGACCGATGCCTCCATGCTGCCCGAAAACGGAAAAATCGGACCCGGTAGGTGCAGCAAAGTGCGTTCGACTTCCGCAATGATCGCAGCGACGGCGACCGGGATGAAGCTGCGCGGCGTCCATTCGAACAGCAGCAGTTCGACGGCAAGCATGATTGCCGCGATCGGCGTGCCGAACACGGTCGTCATGCCGGCCGCGGCACCCGCCACCAGCAGCGTCTTGCGCTCGTTGTCGCTGACCGGCAGCATCTGCGCGATCAGCGAGCCGATCGCGCCGCCGGTCATGATGATCGGGCCTTCGGCGCCGAACGGCCCGCCCGAACCGATCGAGATCGCCGACGACAATGGCTTCAGCACCGCCACCTTGGCGTCGAGCCGCGAGCGGCCGAGAAGGATCGCCTCGATGGCCTCAGGAATGCCGTGGCCGCGGATCTTTTCGCTGCCGAAGCGGGCCATCAGGCCGATGATCAGCGCGCCGATCACCGGCACGATCACCGCGGCAAGCCCAAGCGGCGTGTCCTCGAGCCTCAGCTCGGCCAGCGTGAACTGGCCGAAATAGGCGATGTTGGTGGCAAGCCGGATGAGCTTCAACAACACGATGCCGGCAAACAGCCCGGCGGTCGCGACCACCACCGCGATGGCCGCGATGACGAGCACCCTGGGATCGGTGGTGAAGTCGCGGAGATGGCCGTTTCCGGCATGGGCGGATTTCATTGTGGAGCCTGGGCTTTCTGGCAGCGCGGTGCCGTCCGGTTGTCGGGCGGCTACATATCGTACTGCGATATATTTCTTCAAGACCGTTTTCGACCGCTGCTCCGCGTCATTTTGGTCATGGATTGCGCTAACGCATGTCTCCCGAAAGTGGGGACCGGTTTCGGGACAAAGACATGCGTAAAATCAAAAAACCTAAGCGCACGGAGCGAATCTGAAAGATCGCGATGCGCTTTAGGTCCCAAGCCTTCGTAGGAGTTGAGCTTTGGCGGGAAAGGGCCATAAGTCGGGGAATGACGCAGCCGAAGAAACCGCCTCCCTCTATCAGCCAGGCTGACTACCAGCGGCTGTCGGAATTCCGCTATCTGATCCGCCGCTTTCTGGAATTCAGCCAGATTCAGGCGAACGAGGCGGGCTTGACCCCGCGCCAGCATCAGGCGCTGCTGGCAATCAAGGGTTACCCCGGCGGTGGACCGGTGGCGGTCGGCGATCTGGCGGAGCGGTTGCGCATCCGACACCACAGCGCCGTCGAACTGGTGAACCGTCTTGCCGAGGCCGGATTGGTCACAAGGGATCAGGACAAGGCCGACCACCGCCGCGTTCTGCTCCAGCTCACACCTCTCGCCGACGATCGCCTGGCCGAATTGTCGGCCGCTCACCTCGACGAGCTTTCGCGCATCGAGCCTATGCTGCGGCGCCTGCTTTCGCGGCGGGAGCCGGTTTGAGCCACAGCCAAAGCGCCGAACTCGCGGTGTCTTGACCGGATGAGCCTCAGCCGCCGTCCAGCGACTTCAGGAGATTGTCGATCGTGAACGGATTGGCCTTTGGTTTCGCCGGCTCTGAAGCGGAACCGTCGTTGACGCCGGGAAGCGACCGGTCGATCTTTGGCGCCTGCTCAGCCGCCTTGCGTTGGGCTTCCAGCTTCGCCTGCTCGGCCTTCCTGCGCTCCGCCTCGGCCCGCGCTTTGACCGCCTTGTCGGCCGCCTGTTGCTCCGCCCTGGCCTTCGCTTCGGCTTCAGCCTGCGCCTGCGCCTGCGCCCGCGCCTCGGCCTCGGCTTGAGCTTTGGCGTCGGCCTCAGCCTTGGCCCTGGCATCCGCCTCTGCTTTCGCGCGCGCATCCGCCTCGGCCTGGGCCTTCGCGTCGGCCTCTGCTTTGGCCCTCGCCTCTTCTTCCGCCTTGGCTTCCGCTTCCGCCTTTGCCAGCGCCTCTGCCTCGGCTTTCGCCCTGGCCTCGGCTTCGGCCTTCTGCCGCGCCTCTTCCTCTTGCCGGCGCAGTTCTTCGGCCGCACGGTCGCGCTCGGTCTGCAGCGCCGCGTAATAGCGCACCTCGCGCCGCAGCCTCTGTTTCTCGAGCAGTTCCGCCTGCATTGCCTCGACCCGCTGCTGTTCCTTCTCCAGCGCGCGCTGGGTGAGGAACTGGGCCAGCGGCTCGCTGTCGAACTGGCGCGTCGTCGCGCCGACAGGGCCGGCGAGGCTGAAGTTTACAGCCGGCGCGGAGCCGACCAGCGCCTCGTCGCCGGGACGATAGGTGAGCGCCCCCTTTGCCGTGACGGTGCTTGTGTTGATGTCGGCGGTCACATCGGCCGTCAGCACCGCCGCGGGATTGTCGAGGCTGATCGGCGGCGCCCGCAGCGTGCCATTGGCAACGGTGAAGGCAATGTCGCTGTCACCCGCCGCGAAACTGCCCTCCCCAGCGATCCCAGGCGCGAAGCCGGCGGTCTTGGCGGCGTCGATGTCGCGCCCGATTGCGTCGGCCCTGGCGATGATGGCGGCAAAGGCGTCGGGATTGATGCCGGCGATATTCAAACCTTTCACCGCCGCGGTCCCGGACCCGGACAGAGCGGCGATCATCGCGTCGACCGACTTGCCGCTGGTCGACAGCGCCGCCGAAATATCGCCGCTGCCGCTGACACCCGAACCAGGCAGCAGCGCGGAAAGATCGCTGCCCGCCAGCTTCAACTGACCTGAAAACAGGCCCGTGCCTTCCGTGTTCTTAAGCTCGAACAGGCCGGTCAGCGCGCCGCCATAGAGCTTGGCCTTGAGGTCCGAGACATGGATGCCTTCCCGGTCGAGCTTCAGCGACAGGGCCGCATCATGCGCTGTGGCGAACGGTCCGGCGGCCAGCGCCGCCGCGTTGAGGTCGAGATCGGCGCTGAACGGCAAGGTCGACTGCTGGCTGAACGGCGCCGTCGGCCAGCCACCGCCTTTCGCGGCGAGGAAAGACTGATCGCCGAACAGCGACACAGCCAACGGATCGAGATCGAGTTCGTCGAGCGCCAGCGCGCCGGCGAGATGCGGCAGCCCATCTTTCATGTCGACGTTGACGTCACCGGACACCGCGGCCCTGTTGATCGCGCCGGCGAACCTGCTCAGCACCAGCAGCCCATTGCCGAAATCGGCGTCGGCGGCAAGCGATGCCGACGTGCCGGTGCCCATGCCCGGCAACCCGACGCCTGTCGTCATGAGCCACGGTTCGATATCGGCGGCATCGAGGTTGACCTTGCCCTTGGCGGTCGCGCCTTGCTGCGTCTCCGCGACGGTTCCGTCAAAGCTCGCCCGGAAATCGTCGGCCGTCAGATTGAAGCTGGTCGCCAGGCCGCCGCCGAGCGAGCCTTTCGCCGAGAGATCGGTTGCCGCCTGTCCAAGCATGCCGAGCGGCAGCGCCGGCAGGCCGTAAAGCGCCAGCAGCGTGGCGGCGTTCTCGTTCCTGGCGTTGAAGGTGAGCGACACAGGCGCATCGAGAAGCCGGTCCGCGGTGCCCTTGCCCGAGAGCGAGGCCGAAAAGGCGGACCCGCCGGCCTTGCCCTGCGCCGAAAGCGCGAGCCCCGTGGTGCCGTCGCCGTTGTCGGCCGCACTCGTCACCAGGTCGATACGAGCGTCCTGGAACAGTTCGGGATAAGCGGCTGCACGGTCGGCCAGACCCTTCAGAACCTGATTGTCCGGATAATGCTGCGCCGCGACGTCGATGAGCGGCCTCAGATCCACGGCCACGACCGAAGCGTCGAGCTTGCCGGTCGGGCTTTCCGGAAAATCCTTGACGCGCCCCGTGGCGCTGATCGAGGCGCCCGCAAGCCCGCCGACCGAAAGCCGGTCGATCTCAAGCAGGCCCTCGCGCAGCCGCAACGCCGTATCCACCGTGTCGGCGGTCAGCCCGCCGACGCTGACCGGGCCTGCCTTGATCTGGAAATCGAGGTCGCGGTCGGCGAAGCGGTTGGCGCCCTTGTCGCTGACGAAGATCGAGGCAAAGGCCGCCAAGCCGTCGACATCGAGCTCGCCGCCCTCCAGCCGCATCAGCACCGAGGGCCTCGCGCCGTCGGGCTGGCTGGAATCAATGCTGCCGGAAAACTTCGCCTTGCCGAGGATGAGTTCGAGATCGCTGAAGGACTGCCGGTTCTCGCTGAGATCGACCTTGGCCTTGAAGCCCGCCGCCGGCAGCCGGCGGATCGCATCGTCGACATCCTTCGACAGCCAGGCGGCGAAACCGGAGGGCTGTCCGACAGCAAGCAGCAAGGAACCCGTAAAGCCGAACCGGTCTTCGACGCTCAGCATGCCGTCGGCTTCGAGCGTCGCCCGGCCGGGCAGAGTCGCGGCAAGCGACTTCACCGACCAGCCGCCCTTGACGGGCTCCGCCGAAAGCCGCACGTCGCGCACCGTCGTGTCGCCCGCCACCACCGCCGGCAGCCTGACCTCGACCGTGCCCGGTATCGTCGGCTTCGGCATGTGCAGCAGCGTCTGTTCGAGCGCCGCGATGCGCTGGTCGAGCGTCAGCCCGGTGCCCGCGGATGCGCCCACGGCCTCGTCGAACTGTACCTGCGCCCCGCTGGCTTCGATCGAGAAATGCGGCTTGAGGCCGAGATCGACCGACGCCTTGCCATCGGCAGTATATGGATTGTCGAGCGGCCCGGTTTCGAAGCGGAATTCGTCTACGCCGAGCTTCTGGTGATCGAGCGCGAATTTGCCGTTCAGCCGGAAGCCCGGATCGGACTTGCTGGCGCTGACCTTGACCGGCTTGCCGTCGGTGCCCCGCAGTTCGGCCGGGTTCTTGTCGGCCCCATTCTTGTCGGAGGCCGAAACCTTGAACTGGCCGGAATAGACCGCAGCGCCCTTGACGATGCCGGCATTGCCGTCGGTCTCGACGACCAGCGGATAGGCATCCGGGTCTGCCTTCAGCCTGAGCCGCATCCGGCCGTCTGCCTCCACCTTGCCGGTGAAGGCCGAGACTTCCGTGCGCAGCCCGTCGAAGCGCAGCGTGCCATCCATGCGCCACGGGCCGGCGAGCGACTTGGCGGAAACGGTCGAGTTGATTTCGGAGATGAAATGGCTGCGTCCGCCGGCGGCATGGCGCAATTCGATCTGACCTTCGGTCACCGTCAGCTTCTCGATCGCGATTTGACCGGGATCGAAGGGTGTCGACGGGCGGATGGCCCAGTCGACCGTGCCGTCGCCGGCGACGTCGATGGTCGCCTTCGGATGCACCAGCCGCATGTCGAAGATCAGCAACTCGCCGCGCAGGAAAGGGGCGAGCTCGGCATCCATGGAGAAGGTCTCCATCGTCATTGCCGGCTGGCCGCCAGGACCGCCGGCGACCTCGACATTGGAGAAGGTCACCGAAGGGAATGGCAGCAACCGCGCGGTCGCATCGCCTTTCACCGTCACCTTGCGGCCGAGGATGGTGCTCGCCTCGCGCTCGAAATCGGCGCGGTAGCCGGTCCAGTCGATGAAATACGGCACCACCAGCGCCGCGCACAGCACCAGCACGAACAGCCCACCGAAGATCACGAACAGGCGTGCGAGCATTTTCTCCCCGGATTGAAAGTCAGCCGCACTCTACCCGCATCCGCGTGTCGATAAAGAGGCAATTCGCCGGTGTCGGCGCGCAATCAAGGCAGCGTCCGCTGTTGCGTGGTCGCTCGCGATCGCGATATCTTTTTGGAATGCACTCTGCCTCAAGTGGCCACGCCCGGTCGCGATCATCCGAGCCAAATAGCGAAACGTGGAGCATTCCCGATGTCAGGCAAGAACTGGGACAGGGTGCCGATCGATGCGCAGAGCGTCGATGCCCCGCTGTCGCTCGCCGCGGTTTTCCTCGTCGTCACGGTCGGCAGCGACAAGGCAGCCCTCTCGAAGGTGGCCTCGGTGCTCGGCGCGCTTGACGATCTCGTCAAGAATGTCGGCTTCCGCGATCTTTCCGGCCGGCTGTCGTGCATCGCCGGTATCGGCGCCGACCTCTGGGCGCGTCTCTCGCCGGACCGGCGACCGCGCGAACTGAAAGCCTTTGCGCCGGTCAAGGGACCGGTCCATTCGGCGCCGTCCACGCCGGGCGATCTTCTCTTCCACATCCGCGCCGAACGCACCGACATGTGCTTCGAGTTCGAGCGCATCTGCTGGACAGTCTGCGCGGCAGCGTCACGGTCGTCGACGAGGTCACCGGCTTTCGCTATTTCGACGCGCGCGACCTACTCGGTTTCGTCGACGGCACCGCCAACCCGACCGGTCTCGATTTGCCCGCCTCGGCCCTTGTCGGCGACGAGGACGCCGAGTTTGCCGGCGGCAGCTATGTCGTCGTCCAGAAATATCTGCACGATCTTGGCGCCTGGGCGGAAACGCCGACGCACCTCCAGGAAGAGATCATCGGCCGCACCAAGATCGACAACATCGAGATCGATGACGACGACAAGCCACGCAAGTCGCACAAGTCGCTGGCCACCATCGAGGACGACGCCGGCAACGAATACGACATCCTACGCGACAACATGCCTTTCGGCCGGCCGGGCCAGAAGGAGTTCGGAACCTACTTTATCGGCTACACCCGCTATCTGTGGGTGATCGAAAAAATGCTGCAGCGCATGTATGTCGGTGAGCCGCCAGGCGCCTACGACCGGCTGCTCGACTTCTCCACGCCACATACCGGCACGACCTTTTTCGCGCCCACCCGGCCCATGCTGCAGAAGCTGGCCGACGGCGCGCAGGGGTAATCCGCGGCGACTCGATCATCCAGCCGCCGGCAAGATCTTACCCGGGTTCATGATGTTCAGCGGATCGAGCGCCTGCTTGATCGTGCGCATGACGTCGACACCGTGACCGAGCTCGTGGCGCAGGAAGCCGACCTTGCCCTGGCCGATGCCGTGCTCGCCGGTGCAGGTCCCTTCCATGGCGATCGCGCGCATGTTGAGCCTGGCGACAAACTTTTCCGCCAGTGCGATCTCTTGTGGGTTGTCGACATCCATCAGCACCAGCACATGGAAATTACCGTCGCCGGCATGGCCGACGATGGGTGCTACCAGCCCCATATCCGCGATGTCGGCTTCGGTTTCGGTGACGCATTCGGCGAGCCGTGAGATCGGCACGCAGACGTCCGTGGACAGGCCCTTGGCCCCCGGGCGCAGCGTCAGCGACGACCAATAGGCATCGTGCCGCGCCTTCCAGAGCTTTGTCCGTTCCTCGGCGACGCTGGTCCACAGGAACGGTCCGCCGCCCTGTTCCTCCGCGATCATGCCGAACATCTCGGCCTGCTCGGCGACGCCCGCGTCGCTGCCGTGGAATTCGACGAACAGGCACGGGCTCTCGGGATAGTCGAGCTTGGAATAATTCTTCATCGCCCGCATCTGCAGCGCGTTGACCAGTTCGATGCGCGCCACCGGAATGCCCATCTGGATGGTCGCGATCACCGTGTTGCAGGCGGCCTCCAGGCTGGGGAACGGGCAGACGCCGCCGGAGATCGCCTGCGGAATGCCTTGCAGGCGGAGCGTCAGCGCCGTGATGATGCCGAGCGTGCCTTCCGAGCCGACCAAGAGCCGCGTCAGGTCGTAGCCGGCCGAGCTTTTCTTCGCCCGCTTGCCGGTCGTCACCGTCTCGCCGTCCGCCATCACCGCCGTAAGCGACAGCACGTTCTCGCGCATGGTGCCGTAGCGCACGGCGTTGGTGCCGGAGGCGCGCGTTGCCGCCATGCCGCCGAGCGAGGCGTTGGCGCCGGGATCGATCGGGAAGAACAGGCCGGTGTCGCGCAGGTGCCGATTGAGGTCCTCGCGCGTCACGCCCGGCTCGACCGTGCAATCGAGGTCCTGCGGATTGACCGAAAGGATGCGGTTCATCCGCGAGGTGTCGATCGAGATGCCGCCGCCCGGCGCATTGGTGTGGCCCTCGAGCGAGGAGCCGACGCCGAAGGCGATGACCGGCACGCGATGCGCCGCGCAGGCGCGCACGATCTCCTGAACCTCCGGAGTGGTTTCTGCGAAGACGACACCATCCGGCGCCTGTGTCGGGATATAGGTCGTGGTGTGCGCGTGCTGGCCGCGGATCGCCTCGCCGGTCTGAAAACGCTCGCCGAACCGCTGCTTGAGGATGCCGAGTACCGTAGCGATGCCTTCCTCGTTGCGCTCGACTGGGTTGAGGTCGCTCAAAGCCATGAATTCCTCCGCGAATGGACCAGCGGCCACTCTTGCCATGCAGCTATGGATGATGCCTAAAGCAATTTCAGGAAAAGTGTGAAGCGGTTTTCCGTCCGGAATTGCGCCAAAACAAAGAGAACCTCACCAGCCACGCCCTGTCCAGCGACGATCGAGGAAAACCAGATGACGATGCCCGCGCCGATCATTTCCAGCCCGATGGCGATCGAGAAGGATTGGATCGACTATAACGGCCATCTCAACATGGCCTACTACAATGTGTTGTTCGACCGCTGCTCGGACGAGGCGTTCGAATTGATGGGCATGGGGCCGAACTATGCCAAGGAACGCCGCCTCACCATCTACACGGCCGAAGTCCATGTCTGCTACGTTCAGGAGCTTCACCTCGACCACAAGGTGAACGTCTCATTCCAGCTCATCGACCATGACGAGAAGCGGCTCAGGGTCTATCAGGAAATCCGTCATGTCGACGGCTGGCTGGCCGCGACGTCCGAATCGCTATCGCTGCATGTCGATATGGCCGGGCCGAAGGTCGCTCCCTTCCCGGCCGATGTGATGGCGCAGGTTGAAGCCATGCGGGCCGCCCACGCGGCACTGCCAATGCCGGAGCGCGCCGGTCGCTCGATCGGCATCAAGCGCAAGAGCGCTTGAAGCACGCAAACGCCCACGTTAACCTTACCAAGGTTTTAACGTGAACAAGTCACTTGAGTCCGTTGAACGACTCAGTGGCCCGTTCGAAAACCGCCGCACCGGGTTTACGCGCGGGCGGCAGGCGGAATGCGGTGCGAGGACTGTGCATGAAAACCGACATCAAGGTCGAAGTGGAGCGGTTGGCGGCCGATCCACGCATCACCGACTATGATTTCTGGCGATCGCTGAAGAACGTCAACAACGAGATCTTTCACATAGCCAACAACAACGAGCCCATCCCCTTCGACATGATCCGCTGGCGCGCGATCCTGAAACAGGCGCGCATGAAGCGGGGGCATGCATAAGCAATTCCAGGAAAAGTGCGCAGCGGTTTTCCGTCCGGGATTGCGCAAAAAAATGCCGAGCCCTCAGCGCTCCCTTAAACCACCAAGCGGCGAGCGCGGCTCGACCGGTGACGATTGGATGATGGCGGTGTTGGTCATCGCATAGGGAATGATCTTGTCGATCACCCGCTCCAGTTCGGCCACCGAGCCGACATGCGCCAGCGCGATGAAGCAATCCTCACCGGTCACCCGGTCGCATTGCGCGATTTCCGGCAGGTCGCGGATGATCCCGGCCACGACGGCGAGTTGCCCGGGCACCGGCCTGATCCGCAGCCATGCCGACAGCTTCAGGCCGAGCGCCGCCGGATCGATCCTCACCGTGTAGGCCTCGATCACGCCGTTCTCCTGCAGCTTGCGGATGCGTTCGGCCACGCTCGGCGGCGAGAGCCCGACCGCGCGCGCCAGCTCCGCCGTGCTGGTGCGCGCATCCTTCTCCAGGAGCCGTAGGATCTTCAGGTCGGCGGCATCCAGGCCGGCATTTTCATTTCGAAGGCGTTTCAAAGGAATTCTCTTTCTTCAGAAAGGTGACGGCCGTCAAAGCCGTTCATCGCTCATATAAATCGCGAAGATCGCCTGCGATAATGATCTCATGAATTCCGAAGTGCAAGTTCGCGCGACAAACCGGGCCACTGGCGACACCGACGCTGCGCGCCCTGCCTTTGCCGGACTGGCCAATGCGCTGCCGCCGCATGTCTGGTTCTGCGTCAGCGCGATTTTCCACTATCTCGGGCCGGCCTTCGCCGTGCTGCTGTTCGCTCAGGTCGGCGTGCTCGGCATGGCCTGGCTGCGCATCGCCACTGCGGCGCTGATCTTCGCGCCGCTCACCCGGCCATGGACCGTCTTCGCCCGGGCCGACCGTTCGGCACGGCTCCTGCTGTTGGCCTTCGGCGCCTGCCTGGCGGTGATGAACTGCGCGTTCTATCTGGCTCTCGACCGCTTGCCGATTTCGCTGGTCGCCGCGATCGAATTCGTCGGCACCATCGGCGTGGCGCTGGTCGGCCTTAGAAGCCGGCGCAATTTCGCGGCGCTGGCCATCGCCGTCGCCGGCACCTTGCTGCTGATCGATATCAAATGGTCCAGCGATCCGATCGGCCTGTTCTGGGCGTTTTTGAACGGCGCCTTGTTTGTCGGCTACATCGTGCTGGGCCACCGCATCGCCCAGACCGGCATAGGCATTGCCGGCCTCGGCACCGCCATGGCGATTGCTTTCCTCGTCGTGCTGCCGATCGGCTTCGACCAAGCGCTGCCGGCCTTCTCGGCGCCGCAGCTTTTGATCGCCGCCATCGGCGTCGGCGTTTGCTCCTCGGTCATCCCCTATATCTGCGACCAGCTCGCCATGGCGCGGCTGCCACGCGCCAGCTTCGCGTTGATGCTCTCGCTACTGCCGCTCACGGCGACGCTGATCGGCGTCATCGTGCTCAGGCAGGTTCCCAGCCTCACCGATTGCTTCGGCATTGCGCTGGTCGTGGCAGGCGTCGCCATCCACAAGCCGGCGCAGGAGTGATCCGCCGACGGCGCCGTCGAGATGTGTCGAGTCTCAGGTCAGGCCAGCTTCTCTTTCAGAAACGCGACTGTCCGCCCCCAGGCGAGATCGGCCGCCTTCTTGTCATAGCGGGTGGCCGAGGTGTCGTTGTTGAAGGCGTGGTTGACGCCGTCATAGACATAGACCGTGTATTCGACATGCGCGGCGTCGAGCGCCTTCTTGTAGGCATCGATGCCGGCGTCGATGCGTTCGTCCAGCCCAGCATAGTGCAGAAGCAATGCGGCCTTGATCTTCGGCACGTCCTCGGCTTTCGGCTGCATGCCGTAATAGGCCACGCCGGCGCTGAGGTCCGGCGCATTGACGGCGAGCGTGTTCACAGTGCCGCCGCCCCAGCAGAAGCCGACCGCGCCGACCTTGCCGTTGCCGTCTTGGTAAGCCTTGAGGTACGCGACTGTAGCTACACCGTCGGCCGCGACCTGTTTGGCGTCGAGCTTGGTGAACATGTCGCGCGCCTTGTCCTCGTCGGCAGGCGTGCCGCCGAGAGGCGACAGGAAATCAGGCGCCAGCGCGACAAAACCTTCCAGCGCCACGCGCCGCGCGACATCGCGGATATGCGGGTTGAGCCCCCGGTTCTCATGGATGACGATGACGGCTCCCGCCTTGCCGGATTGACCTGCCGGCTTGACCATATAGGCCTTCACTTCGCCGTTGCTGCCGGGATAGGTGACGTCCCCGCCTTTCACGCGCGGGTCGTCCTCGGCAACGACCGCCGCCTTGGCCGAATTCGCTGCCAGCATCGGCACGATCGCCGCGGCCGCCGCGCCCGATCCGGCGAGGCTGGTCAGTTGCTCCATGAAGCGCCGTCGGTCGAGGGTCAGATGCGTGTACTCGTCATAGGCATCGATCATCGCCTGGGTGATGATGGGTTTGCTGGCACGTTTGGTCATGGCTCTCCTCGACGTCCACACAGGGTTGACGCGCAAGATAGGGTTGAGGCTTGCACGGTCCAGTCACGGACGGATGACGATTTGGTGCGCCCGAACGCATGCGTCGCAGCACGACGAGCACCTTGGGGGCGAGCCATCACATTTTGGTCATTTCCGAAAGCCTTGATGGAGCTGTCACATAAGCAAGGAAGGCCGCCGATGCTGCTCGCCAATCCATGCGACAAAAAGGGGAATGCCATGAACGTCCAGGACATCTTGAACACCGTCTCGCAAAAGGCAGGACTCGACCAGCCAACCACCGAGAAGGTCGTCGGCACCATTTTCTCCGTGCTTGAACACGAAGCGGAAGGCACCAGCATTTCTTCGTTCTTCGATAAGATCCCCGGCGCCGATGCGCTGGCACAGAAATACGATGTGATGGCCGCCGGCGCCGCGCCCGGTTCAGGCGGCGGCTTGCTGTCGTCGCTGCAGGGCGCGCTTGGCGGCGTGCTCGGCGAAAAGGCCGGCGCGCTGATCAACGGCGTCGCGGTGCTTAAGGAGTCCGGCCTCGACATGGCGCAGATCCGTCAGGCCGGCGAGACCCTGATCAAGCAGGCCGAGGCAGCCGCCGGCCCGGATCTCACCAACCAGGTGCTCGGCCAGGTGCCCAGCCTGAGGGGCCATCTGGGCCTCTGAACGGACGGGCGCAGCTTCACTACTTCGGCAGCGTGTAGGCCATCACATAGTCGCCCGGCTTGGTGCCGACCGAGCCGTGGCCGCCGGCAACGATGACCACGAACTGGCGGCCGTCGCCGACCGTGTAGGTCATCGGTGTCGACTGCCCGCCCGCCGGCAGCCTTGCCCGCCAGAGCTGTCGGCCGGTGGTGAGATCGTAGGCGCGTAGATAGTCGTCGACCGCCGCGCCCAGGAAGGCGACGCCGCCCGCCGTGATCATCGGCCCGCCGATGCCGGGAACGCCGACCTTGAACGGCAGGGGCAGCGGCGTCATGTCGTAGACCGTGCCGTTGCGATGCCTGTAGGCGATCTGACCGGTCCTGAGATCGACGCCGGCGACATAGCCCCAGGGCGGCGCCTGGCAAGGAATGCCGAGCGGCGACAGGAACGGTTTCAGCACCACCGCGTAAGGCGCGCCCTCGTTGCGGTTGAGCCCCTGCTCGCTGCCTTTGGTGTTGTCGCCCGGCGGCGGCACGTCCGCGCGCGGAATGAGCTTCGAAATGAAGGCGAGATAGGTCGGCATGCCGAACATCACCTGCCGCACCGGGTCGACCGCGACGCCGCCCCAGTTGAAGACGCCGAAATTGCCAGGATAGATCAACGAGCCCTGCAGCGAGGGCGGCGTGTAGCGTCCCTCGTAGCGCAGTTTCCTAAGCTCGATCCGGCACAGCATCTGATCGAACATGGTGATGCCCCACATGTCGGCGCCGGTCAGCGGCTTGGGATTGAACGACAGGTCCGAGGCCGGCTGTGTCGGCGAGGCATGATCGCCTTCGATCGCACCGCCCGGCGCCGGCACTTCCTTCACCGGAATGATCGGCTCGCCGCTGCGCCGGTCGAGCACATAGAGGTCGCCCTGCTTGGTCGGCCCGATCAGCGCCGGCACGATCGCGCCGCTGGCCGAGGTGATGTCGACCAGCGTCGGCTGGGCCGGCACATCCATGTCCCACAAGTCGTGATGCACCAGCTGGCGAACCCAGCGCAACTGCCCGGTGTTGAGGTCGAGCGCCGTGATCGAGGACGAGAATTTCTCGACGTTGGCGCTGCGGCCCATGCCGAGCTGGTCGGGCGTCTGGTTGCCGAGCGGCAGGTAGAGCAGGCCAAGCTTCTCGTCGGCGCTCGCTGTCGACCACATGTTGGGCGAGTTGTTGGTGTAGTTTTGCCCCGCCGGCAGCGGCGTCGTCTGGTCCGGATTGCCTGAATCCCAGTTCCACAGCAAAGCGCCGGTGCCTGCGTCATAGGCGCGGATGACGCCCGACGGCTCCTCGGTTGAATAATTGTCGTTGACCGCCCCGCCGACGATGATCTTGCCGGCGACGATCAGCGGCGCCGACGTCGAATAATAATAGCCCGACTTCGGATAGGGCATGTTGGCAAGCAGGTTGAGCGTCCCGCCTTCGGCGAAGGACGGACACACCTGGCCGTTGGCGGCATCGAGTGCGATCAGCCGCGCGTCCGACGTCGGCAGATAGATGCGCGCGGCGCAAGGCTGTCCGGCCGCGATCTTGGCATCGGCGTAGTAGGATACGCCGCGGCAGGTCTGGTGCTGGCGATTGCTGTCGACCTTGATCTTCGGGTCGTAGCGCCATTTCTCCTTGCCGGTTGCGGCATCGACGGCGATGGCGAAATTGTGCGGCGTGCAGATGAAGAGCGAATCGCCGATCTTTAGCGGCGTCACCTGGTAGGTTGTCTCCTCGATGTCGTCGGGACCTTTCACATCGCCGGTGCGGTAGGTCCAGGCCGGCTGCAGCTTGGCGACATTGTCGGGCGTGATCTGGTCGAGCGGCGAATAGCGCTGGCCGAACGGCGTGCGGCCGTAGAAGTACCATTCGCCGGCCGACATATCGGCGCCGAGATTGGCAGTCGGCGTCACCTTGTCGGTGTCGAGCGTGCCGCCGATGTCTTCCGGGTCGACGGTCATCGAATAACCGGCCACCGCGAGCGAGGCCAGCACCGCCAGGATCAACGGGGCGCGTCCGTCCGGGCCCTTGAGCGCTCGTCTGACCCATGGCGTCAGCAGCCAAAGTGCGACAAGCACAATGATGCCGCCGCGCGGGCCGAGCTGCCACCAGTCGAAGCCGATCTCCCACACCGCCCAGCATAGCGTGCCGAGCACAAACGCCGCGTAGAGCCAGAGCCCCGTCGACCTGCGGCGGAAGATAAGAAAGGCGGTGACCAGGAAAGCGAGACCCGCGATCGCATAGTACCAGCTGCCGCCCAGCGAAACCAACCAGATGCCGCCGCCGCCAAGCGCCAGGCCGATGAGGAGGAGGACGAGGGAGGTGATGGTGACAGCCAAGACGATACTCCTTCGACTGTTGCGCGGTTGCGGCGCCTCTCAGGCAACGGCATGCCGTCCCTGCCCTGTCGGCAGCTTTCCCTCACCGGCAGCGCCTGTCAAGCGAACCGGAGCAGCGCAAAAATGGAACAAAACGTAGACACTTCTGGCCTTTCGCCGCCGAATCACTACATTCGGGGCGATGTCCGGCTTTTCGGAAGACATGCCCTTCTTTGACGAACCGAATGCGCGGCCCGCTGCCCCGTCCGGCATTGCCGCGCGCGCCATGGCGGCCCGCAGCGCGCAGAACCGCGCGGCCGACTACCTCAACGGCCTCAATCCCGAGCAGCGGCTCGCCGTCGAAACAACTGAGGGTCCGGTCCTGGTGCTGGCCGGAGCCGGCACCGGCAAGACGCGGGTCCTGACCACGCGCATCGCCCACATCCTTGCCACCGGCAGGGCCTACCCTTCGCAGATCCTCGCCGTCACCTTCACCAACAAGGCCGCGCGCGAGATGAAGCAGCGCATCGGCATCCTGATTGGCGACGAGAATGTCGAGGGCATGCCCTGGCTCGGCACCTTCCACTCCATCGGCGTCAAGCTCTTGCGCCGCCACGCCGAGCTTGCCGGGCTGAAATCCGATTTCACCATCCTCGACACCGACGACGTGGTGCGGCTGATCAAGCAGCTGATCCAGGCCGAGAACCTGGACGACAAGCGCTGGCCGGCCAAGCAGTTCGCGCAGATGATCGACAACTGGAAGAACAAGGGCCTCGGCCCCGATGAGATTCCGGAAGGCGATGCGCGCAGCTTCGGCAACGGCAAGGGCCGCCAACTCTACAAGGCCTATCAGGAACGGCTGCAGACGCTGAATACCTGCGACTTCGGCGACCTGCTCTATCACCCGATCCGCATCTTCCGCGCCTATCCGGACGTGCTGAAGGACTATCACCGCAAGTTCAAATACATCCTGGTCGATGAGTATCAGGACACCAACACCGCGCAGTACATGTGGCTGCGACTGTTGGCGCAGCGGCCGCAATCCTCCCCCTTGAGGGGGAGGTGCCCGCGAAGCGGGCGGAGGGGGTTGCCGCAGAAGGCACCGCCCAGTCATCAAACGCCAGGGCGTCGAGCACTGCCGCGAGGACCTCACCCGACCGGGCTTCGCCCGGCCACCCTCCCCTCAAGGGGGAGGGAAACCGGCGCCCGTCCCCCGTAAATATCTGCTGCGTCGGCGACGACGACCAGTCGATCTATGGCTGGCGCGGCGCCGAGGTCGACAACATCCTGCGCTTCGACAAGGATTTTCCGGGCGCCACCATCATCCGGCTGGAGCGCAACTACCGCTCGACGGCGCATATCCTTGGCGCGGCCTCGCATCTCATCGCCCACAATGAGGGCCGCTTTGGCAAGACGCTGTTTACCGACCGCGACGACCCCGAGGACGACAAGGTGCATGTCCATGCCGCCTGGGACTCGGAGGAAGAAGCGCGCGCCGTTGGCGAGGCGATCGAGGCCTATCAGCGCCCCGACAGACATGGAAATCGGCACAATCTGAACGACATGGCGATTCTCGTCCGCGCGTCCTTCCAGATGCGCGCCTTCGAAGACCGCTTCATCACGCTCGGCCTCAACTACCGCGTCATCGGCGGTCCGCGCTTCTACGAGCGGCTGGAAATCCGCGACGCGCTCGCCTTCTTCCGCGTCGTCGCCAACGGCGGCGACGACCTCGCCTTCGAGCGCATCGTCAACGTGCCGAAGCGCGGCCTCGGCGAAGCCACCATCCGCCAGATCCACGATACGGCGCGCGCCATGCGTATCCCGATGCTGGAGGCAGCCGCGACGCTTGCCGAAAGCGACGAGCTGAAGCCGAAGCCGCGCGCGGCGCTGCGCGAGGTCGCGGCCAATTTCGAACGCTGGCAGAAGGCGCTGGAAACCACGCCGCACACCGAGCTTGCCGAGACCATCCTCGAGGAGAGCGGCTACACCGACATGTGGAAGAACGACCGTTCGGCGGAAGCGCCAGGGCGGCTGGAGAATCTCAAGGAGCTGATCCGCTCCATGGAGGAGTATGAATCGCTGCGTTCCTTCCTCGAGCATGTCGCGCTGGTCATGGAGGCCGAGCAAGGCGAGTCGCTCGATGCCGTCTCGATCATGACGCTGCATTCGGCCAAGGGCCTCGAATTCGAGACCGTCTTCCTCCCCGGCTGGGAAGAAGGCCTCTTCCCGCACCAGCGCGCGCTCGACGAAGGCGGCCGCTCCGGACTGGAGGAAGAGCGCCGCCTCGCCTATGTCGGCCTGACGAGGGCGAAAAAGAACCTGCACATCTGGTTCGTCTCTAATCGCCTCATCCATGGGCTGTGGCAATCGACGATCCCGTCGCGCTTCCTCGACGAATTGCCGGAGACCCATGTCGACGTCGCCGACGGCGGCAATTCCTATGGCGGCTACGGCAATCCCTATGGCGGCGGCTCATTCGCCTCAGGCCGTGGCGGCGGCCGGCAAAATCCCTATGGCGCCTCGCGCTTCGACAATATCGGCGCCAAGGATCAGGGCAGCTTCTCCAACACCTATGCGACGCCCGGCTGGCAGCGTGCGCAAGCGAACCGCACCGAGGCGACCGACCGCAACTGGGGCACTCGCTCCGGCCACCAGGTCGAGCGCATCGGCTATGGCGAGACCGACTCTGGCTACGGCGCCGGCCGCACCAGCGTGAAGGGCCGCACCATCGAGGGCGAGCTGGTCGCCAAATCCGTCGCCGACACCCCGTCCGCCTTCAAGCTCGGCGACCGCGTCTTCCACCAGAAATTCGGCAACGGCAACATCGCGGCAATCGACGGCAACAAGCTGACCATCGACTTCGACAAGGCCGGCCAGAAACGCGTGCTGGACGGATTCGTCACCGGCGTTTGAGCAGTCCCCTCAACGATACCGCGCCTGGTTCCATTTGTGGCCGAGCAGCGACAGGATGATGATCAGCCCGTTGAAGAACTGCACGTAGAAGCCGCTCAGGCCCGCCGCCACCACGCCGGTCTGGATGAACGACACGGTGACCGCGCCGATCGCGCCGCCGACCACCGTTCCGATGCCGCCCCAGGTCGGCGTGCCGCCGACGAACACCGAGGCCAGCACCGGCAGCAGATAGCCGTCGCCGGCTGTCGGCCACCAGGTGAAATTGATCATCACCGAGAAGGTGCCGGCGATCGCGGCGCCGATGCCGACGAAGACGAATACCTTGACCCGCACGCGCTTGACGTCGATGCCCATCTGCCTGGCGCTGTCCGGATTGTCGCCGACCACCTTCACCTGCGCGCCGAAGCGATGGCGATTGTAGAGCAGCGCGGAAAAGACGACGAAGGCGATGGCCCAGAAGATCTGCACCGGGATGCCCCAGAGCTGGCTGGAGAAGATCGCGTAGGCTGAGCTGTCGGCAAGGCTGGTCAGCGCCGTCGACTTGCCTTCATTGATGATCTGGATCAGGCCGCGCAGCAGGAAATTCATGCCGAGCGTGGCGATCAGCGACGACAGCCCGCCATAGACCACCAGCGATCCGACCAGGAAGCCGAGCAGCGTGCCGGTGACGAGCGCCGCCGCGATGCCGAGGAACGGATCGTAGCCGGCCTGCACCACCAGCGCGAAGACCCATGAGGCGAAACCCATCGTCGCCGGGAACGACAGGTCGATCTCGTCGCAGGTGACGACGAAGACCAGCGGCACGACCACGAACAGCGCCACGGGGAGCGTTGTGAGCACGGAGCTATAGAGATACCAAGTGGTGAAGACGGTGGGGTTGGCGATCATGAAGATCGCCATCATGACGATGAACACCGCGAGCGAACCGAGCGCCGCGCGATTGTCGAGGACGAAGCCGCGCAGCCAGTGATCGGAGGGATGGCTCCACTCCTTGCCTGATTCCTTGGTTGTCGGGCCGCTTGCCCTTCCCAGAGGCGTTTGCAGATCGGGTTCCATGGCCTTGCTCATTGCGCTGTCTGCTCCGCTCCGTGTGCCTCGTGCAGCCCCGGCAAGCCGTCGGGATGCGCGATGTCTTCCATGAAGTCGATGAGGTCGTCGGCCGACTTGACCTCGCTGCGGTCGGCCGTCAGCGCCACCTTGCCGCGGTCGAGCACCACGAAGCGGTCGGCGATGTCGAAGACGTGGTGGATGTTGTGGCCAATGAAAAGGATTGAGCGGCCGCTTGCCCGCACCTGGCGCACGAAGTGGAAGACCTTGGCGGTCTCGGTCAAGGACAGCGCCGTCGTCGGCTCGTCGAGAATGATCAGCTCAGCCTGCTTGTAGATGGCACGCGCGATCGCCACGCCCTGGCGCTCCCCGCCCGAGAGCTGGCCGACGATTGACTGCGGCGTGAAGACTTTCGAGGTGAAGCCGATCTCGCGCATCAGCCGGCTCGCCTCCTCGATCTCCTTGCCGACCTTCAGCCAGCCTAGGAAGCCGGTGAGCTCGCGACCCATGAAGATGTTGCGCACGATCGTCTGCTGTACGGCAAGAGCCCGGTCCTGGAACACCGTCTCGATGCCGGCGTCGCGCGAGCGCGCCGCGCTCCATCCGGTGACCGGCTCGCCGCGCACCAAAATCTCGCCGCTAGTCGGCTTGACCACGCCGGACAGGATCTTGATCAGCGTCGACTTGCCGGCGCCATTGTCGCCGATCAGGCCGACCACTTCGCCCCGGTCGACGCTGAGGTTGACGCCGCCCAGCGCATAGACCTGGCCGTAGGATTTCTTGATGTCGCGCAATTCGATGATGCGTTCGGCCATGGCAATCCTCGCTTGGTTGTGCCGGCGCGTCACCGGCGGTCATGCCGGCCGGGACAGATTCCCGGCCGGCAGCTCGGGAGGTCAGCGCAATGCCTGCTTGGCCAGCTCGGAGACGACCTGATAATTGTCCGGCGTGACGAAGCCGGCGCCGGTGTCGACATTCATCGGCGCCAGGCCGAGCACCACCTGCTGGCAGAGGCTCAAGATCGGCAGATAGCCTTGCAGGAACGGCTGCTGGTCGGCGGTGAGTTGCACCCAGCCGCCCTTGAAGCCTTCGACGATCTGCGGGCTGGTGTCGAAGCCGAAGTTGAAGATGTCGCCGGGCTTGCGTCCCGCCGCCTGCATGTAGGTGGCGACATTGCCGAGCATCTGTCCGCCGGGATAGCCGACCGCCTTGACGTCGGGATGGTTGAGCAGTGCGGCCGTGATCACCGGAATGGCGAGGTTGGGATCGGACGCCCATTCGCCGCTCGGCGGCGAGGAAAGCTGGATCACCTCGACGCCCGCTTCCTTCAACGCCGCGACTGTGCCGCGCTCGCGGGCGCCGCGGTTCTCGTTCTCGAACGGGCCGATCATGATCGCCTTGTCGCCGGCCTTGAGCTTGCCGAGCTTGAACGCCTCGGCGCCGAGCGCGCGGCCCTGCTGCTCCTGCTGCGCGCCGACATAACCGCCGCCGAACGCCGCCACTACCTTCGTCACCGGCACGTTCTGGTACATCATCTTGATGCCGTCCTTATGCGCCTGCTCGGCCAGCGGCATGATCGCGGCATCGCCCGGATGGCCCATCATGGCGATGCCGTTCGGCTTGACCGCCACTGCCTCGCGCAGTTGCTGCACCATCTTCTCCGCGTCCCACTGGGAGAATATGTAGTCGACCTTCGGTCCGAGATCGGCGGCCGCCTGCTTGGCGCCATTATAGACGATGGTGCCGAAAGCGTCGCCCTCGGCGCCGCCGACGAAGAAGCGGATATGGACGTCCTTGCACCATTGCGCGTCGAGCGCCTGGGCCGGCAAGGTGGAGATCGAGGCGCACAACGCCGTGGCGGCCGCCACGACGGTCGAGCGCAGAACAGTCCTTCTGGTCGTGATGCTCATGCACGTTCCTCCCTTTTGTCCCTCGCACCGGAGGGTTTTCAACGATCGCTTCGGCGTGACGCTGCAGTCCTCGGTCAGCCGGCTCCTCCCGCCGGCCAGGTCCTCACACCGGGTTTGGCAGGTAGCTAGCCCCTCCCCTGCACTGCTTCAGATAGTCCAACGCCCGCACCTGGCCGGTGATCTCGAGGTCGCCGCGATAGACCGGGTCGTGCCAGCCTTCGATGTCGATGGCGCCCCTGTAGCCGGCCAGTCGCAATTCGCCGATCACGCGCGTCCAGTCGCTGTCGCCGAAGCCCGGCGTGCGCATCTGCACGAATGGCAGGCGGCCGAATACGCCATGCTCGCGGATCACGTCCCAGCGCACCGTCGCGTCCTTGCCATGGACATGGAAGATGCGCGGCGCCCATTTGCGGATCTGCGGGATCGGATCGATCAGATAGACGAGCTGGTGGCAGGGTTCCCATTCGAGGCCGAGATTGTCGTTCGGCAACTCGTTGAACATCAGCTCCCAAGCATCCGGGTTATGCGCGATGTTCCAGTCGCCGCTCGCCCAGTTGCCGTCCATCGCGCAGTTCTCGAAGGCGATGCGCACTCCCTTGTCGGCGGCGCGTTTCGCCAGCGCTCCCCATACCTCGCGGAAGCGCGGCAGGCTGTCGGTCAGCGGCTTGCCGCGCAGGCGGCCGGTGAAGCCGCTGACCGTGGACGCGCCGAACAGATGCGCATGGTCGATGACGGTCTCCCAGGCCTTGAGCACGCCGCGATCGGTATCGCCGCTTTCCAGCGGATTGCCGAACACGCCGATCGAGGACACGGTGACGTCGGCATCGCCGATCGTTTCGCGGATCTCTCCGGCGAGCCGCGGCAGATCCTTGCCGCCCAGCGTCTGCCAGAAGAAGGGCTGGATGCTTTCGAAACCGAGCGGCAGGATCTGCCTGATGTAGGCCGCCGGGTCGTCGAGATTGGCCCGCACCATGGTGCCGATCCTGATGTCGAGAAGCGGGTTTGGCATCATTGTGCTTCCTTGGCGATTGCCACGCGTCGCCCTGTCTCCGCGCTTTCGATGGCGCCGAAGACCATAGCGAGACTCCGGATGTTGTCGGCGCCGCGCGTCTCCGGCTCGGTGCCGGTCTCGATCGCGTGCATGAAATCCTTGATGATGCCGAAATGGCCATCGACCCGATCGGCGGGATCGAGCGGCGGCACCTCGATCGGCTGGGTCTTGTCGATGATACCGTCGCGGCCGGACGCAACCACCTCCGCCTTCAGCCCGTCATGGCCATCCCACAAAAGGCTGCCGCGTTGGGCGACGATGCGCCAGCTGCCTTCCCAGCTGGTGCGGAAGCCGTCGGCGCACCAGGATCCGGCATAGGTGAAGACCTTGCCGCCGCCAAGATCGAAGACGGCGCTGGCCGACGATCCCTGCCGGTACCACGAGTTGGACGGTTCCCATTCCTGGCAATAGACGCTGGCCGGTTCGCCGGCGGCCATGTAGCGGGCGGCGTCGAAAGTGTGGATCGCCATGTCGAGCAGCAGCACATGCGCCATCTCTTCGCGAAAACCGCCGAAATGCGGCGCGACGAAGAAGTCGGCATGGATGCTGGTCGGCGCCCCGATCGCGCCGGAGTCGAGGAACCGCCTGATCCGCCTGACATTGGCGACATAGCGGCGGTTTTGGACGACGGCGTGGATGCGTCCCGCGCGACGCGCCGCATCGACAATGGCACGTGCGTTTTCAGGACTGTCGGCCAGCGGCTTTTCGGTCAGCAGATGGCAATTGTGGGCAAAGGCCGAAAGCGCGACCGCGCGCCGGGCGGGGGGAACCACGACATCGAACACGGCATCGGGTCTGGTTTGGTCGAGAACGGCATCGAGGCTGGTGCCGATGACGGCGTTGGCGAGTTCGTATTCGCGCGCTCTCGCCTGCGCCCGCTCGGCATCGAGGTCGACGAGGCCGACAATGGCAAGCCCGTCGATCTGCCCTGCGGCATCGAGCCAGTGCTTGCTCATGGCTCCGCACCCGACCAGGACGACCTTCATCATCCAGCGCTCCTCCCGTCCGGTCCCTCCTGACCGCTCGTCACGGCATCCACGGTATGACCGTAAACGTTTTTCCGTAAACGTTTACGACAACACACCCGATGGCGTAGAATGTCAATCGCCCGCACGCGAAAAATCGTCATCGGCTGCTTGGCCTCAGCGCCGGCCGGTGCTAGCGAACAAAGGGGGAGAACCGGCCTTGGCGTCCAGCATCCACGATCTCGCGCGTCACCTGAACATCTCGATCGGCACCGTGTCGCGGGCGCTGAACGGCCGTGCCGACGTCAATGCCGAGACGCGCCAGCGCGTGCTCGAAGCGGCGAGGAAGCTGAACTATTCGCCCAACCAGTCCGGCCGCAGCCTGCGCCAGGGCGCCACCCGTTCGATCGCCTTCATGATGCAGCCGCATCCGGGCGACCAGCAATATGGCGAGCCCTTCTTCATTCCCTTCCTCACTGGCCTGCAGTCGCGGCTCGCCGAGTATGACCTGGATCTGATGGTCGTCATGGGTGAGCCCGGCCAATATCAGCAGGAGAGGCTGCGCCGCGTGGTTGAGACGCGCCGGGCCGACGCGGTCGTGTTGGCCAATACACGGCGGAAAGACGATCGGATCGACTATCTCAGCAAGGCCGGCTTTCCCTTCGCCACGCTTGGCCGAAGTCAATCCGGCGGCGACACCTATCCATCGCTCGATATCGATTTCGAGAGGGCGGGTGATGAAGCCGTCGACCGGCTGGTCGCGCGCGGCCACCGCCGCATTGCCGCCATCCGCCCTTCGCATGATCTCAACTTCGGGTACCTGTTCCTCGACGGCTACCGCAGGGCGCTGAAGAGGCACGGCATCGAAGTCGACCCCGGCCTGATCGCCGACGGCTTCATCAACGAGGCCGGCGGCTACCAGGTGACGCCGCGCGTCATGCTCTCCAAGGACCGGCCAACGGCGATCATCTTCAACAATGACGCCATGGCGCTCGGCGGCTGCAAGGCACTGGCCGAGATGGGCATCAGGCCCGGCCACGACATAGCGGTGATCGTCATCGTCGACACGCCGCTTTGCCGCTATTTCTCGCCGGCGCTGACCGCCTTCCGTCCGTCGCTGGAGCCCATGGGCCGGCGGCTGGCAGAGATGCTGCTCGCCTCGCTCCCCGCCTTCGCTGGTCCCGAAGGCACGCGGATCATCCGCGAGGTCTGGCCGCTGGAGCTGGTCGCGCGCGAGAGTGATTGAGCACCCTCTCCTTCTCCCCTTGTGGGCCCCTTGTGGGAGAAGGGAGAGTGCACCCCTTCTGTCACGCAACCATCACGTTCAAGTCCTAGACCGCTCGACGGAAACCGGCACGCCGCATCTTCGATGCCGCGTCCTTCCAGGCATTGGCCACTCTGTTCGTCAAGAAGGGGATATCCATGAAACATTTGAACCGAACTGTCTCGCTCGGCATCGCGCTCGCCCTGTTCACCACCCTGACTCCGGCGCTCGCCGACGGCGTCGCCTATGTCAACAAGGGCCTTGTCGGCGTCGGCCGCATTCCGGCCAGCCAGAAGGACAAGTTCGGCGAGACCTTCGGCTCCGGCTCCGGCATGGCGATCGACACCAAGGGCTGGGCGCGTGACGGCGCCGGCTACAAGGGCTCGCTCTGGCTGCTGCCGGATCGCGGCTACAACGTCGCCGGCACCACCGACTACCGCCCGCGCCTCAACACCATCTCGATCGAGCTTGCCCCGACCGTTCCGGGCGCGGCGGCTGCCGCCGGACAGGAACAGTCGGGTGTCAAGGCGACGCTCGCCGACACCGTGCTCTTGACCGACGACAAGGGCGCCGACGCCACCGGCCTCGACCCGCTCAACAGCGTGCGGCCGGCCGCCGGCGACATGCCGATCCTGCCGCAGGCCGACAACGGCAAGCTGGCCCTCGACGACGAGGCCATCGTGCGCCTGCCCGACGGCACCATGTTCATCTCCGACGAATATGGTCCCAACATCTACCGCTTCTCGGCCGACGGTCGCCTGATGTCGGCCACCCAGCCGCCGGTGGCCCTGGTGCCGATGCGGCACGGCAAGCCGAACTTCGCTTCCGACAATCCCGGCCCGGGTGCGGCCGAGCCCGATCCGAAGGATCCCGAGACCGGCCGCCAGAACAACCAGGGCCTCGAGGGCATGTCGATGACGCCGGACGGCAAGTTCCTGATTGCCGTGCTGCAGTCGGCGCCGCGCCAGGATGGCGGCGATTCCGGCTCGACGCGCCAGAACACCCGCGCGCTCGTCTATGACGCCTCCGACCTCGCTCACCTGAAGCTCGCGCACGAATATGTCGTGCCGCTTCCCGTGTTCAAGGACGCCAAGGGCAAGACCAAGGTGGCCGCGCAGAGCGAGATCGTGGCGCTGTCCGACAAGAGCTTCCTGATGCTGGCGCGCGACAGCGGCAACGGCCAGGGCCTGAAGGGCGATGAGTCGCTCTACCGCAAGATCGAGATCGTCGATCTCTCGGCCGCGACCGATATCGCCAACGGCCCGTTCGACGCCGCCGACAAGCCGGTCGCGCCGAAGGGCGTGCTCGACCCGTCGGTGACGCCGGCCAAGCTCACTGCGTTCATCGACATCAACGACAAGGGCGAGCTCGGCCGCTTCGGCCTGCACAATGGCGCGCCGAACGACAGGAACAACCTCTCGGAGAAGTGGGAAGCGATGTCGCTGGCGAGCGTGCTCGATCCAAAACTGCCCGACGACTATTTCCTGTTCGTGGCCAACGACAACGATTTTCTCACCCAGGACGGCTTCCAGGTCGGCGCGCCCTACAAGGCCGAGGACGGAGCCGATGTCGACACCACCTTCCTCGTCTATCAGGTCACCTTGCCCGGCCTCTCTGGAACCACAGTCGCCGGCCAGTAGGCGGTGACGGGCGGCTGCCTGTCACCCAGTCCGATCCTGAAAGGATGCATCACCATCAGGCCTGCGATAGCATCGCGGGCCTGATTCCATTTTCGGGTGCCCACCATGGAAGACGACAAGCCCGTTCGCCGGCGGACACCCGACCTGACCAGCGGCCCGATTCCGCGCACGCTGCTTTTGTTCGCCTTGCCGGTGCTCGGCTCCAACGTGCTGCAGTCGCTCAACAGCTCGATCAACGCCGTCTGGGTAGGCCGCTTCCTTGGCGAGGCGGCGCTGACGGCGACCTCCAACGCCAATCTGGTGCTGTTCCTGATCCTGGGCACGGTGTTCGGTATCGGCATGGCGGCGACCATCCTGGTCGCGCAGTCCGTCGGCGCCCGCGACCTGCCCGAGGCGCGGCGCATCGTCGGCACCAGCGCCACTTTCTTCTTCCTGGTTTCCGTGGCGTTCGCGGTCTGCGGCTGGATCTGGGTCGACGCCGTCCTCACCGGGCTCGGCACGCCGGCGGACGCCTTGCCGCTGGCGCGCGCCTATCTGCGCATCATCTTCGTCGCCGTGCCGATGATGAACCTGTTATCCTTCGTCATGACGGTGCTGCGCGGCGCCGGCGACTCGCGCACGCCATTCTTTTTCATGGCGTTGGCGGTCGTGCTCGATGTCGTGTTGAACCCGCTCTTGATCCGCGGCATCGGCCCCTTCCCCGCGCTCGGCATCGCAGGTTCGGCCACCTCGACGCTTATAGGCCAGACGGTGAGCGTGATCGCCATCCTGATCGTGCTCTATGCGCGCAGGCATCCGCTGCGGCTGGCGGGCGGCGATCTCGCTCTGCTCAAACCGGACCCGACGCTTTTGCGCATCGTCGTTTTCAAGGGCATTCCGATGGGCCTGCAGATGATCGTCATCTCGGCCGCGGCGCTGACCGTTATGGGGATCGTCAACGCCTATGGCTCGCAGGTCGCCGCCGCCTACGGCATCGCGGCGCAACTCTGGACCTACATCCAGATGCCGGCTCTGGCCATCGGCGCCGCCGTCTCCTCGATGGCGGCGCAGAATGTCGGCGCCGGGCGCTGGGACCGCATCGGCAAGGTCGCCGCTTCGGGCGTCGGCTTCAACCTCGTGCTCACCGGCGTGCTGGTGGCGCTGCTTTTCCTCTTCGACCGCCCGGTGCTCAGCCTCTTCCTCAGCACCGACAGCGCCGCGATCGACATCGCCGCCCACATCAACAAGGTGGCATCCTGGTCCTTTATCCTGTTCGGCGTCACCATTGTGCTGTTCGCCACGGTACGCGCCACCGGCGCGGTGATGCCGCCGCTGGTCATCCTGATCATCTCGGTGCTGATCGTGCGCACCGGCTTTGCCTATTCCATGCGAAGCGTCATCGGTCAGGAAGCGCTGTGGTGGAGCTTTCCGGCGGGCTCGATCGCTTCGCTGGTGCTGGCCGCCGCCTACTACCGCTTCGGCCGCTGGCGCACCATGCATATGATCGAGGACCGGCCGGCCGCCGGCGAGCCGCCGGACACCGGCCTCGGCGTGCCGCGCCAGCGCGCGCAACTCCTGTCGGAGACGCCGACCGCCTGAAGGCGAGCTGTGCGCCGCTCGAGATCACCGCGCGTAGCGCGCGCCGAACCCCAGCGCCACCAGCGAGAAGATCGTGATCATGCCGGCGAAGGCGAGGCTTGCGACGGTCGCGCTCGCCCAGCTCGACAAGACGCCGATGCCGATGACCGGCAGCGCATTGCCGCAGAAGCAGCAGACGAAGAAGGCCGAGACCACTTCGGCGCGACGCTTCGCCGGCGCGATCTGGTTCACCACCTGCAGGCCGCCGCGATAGCCGAGCGCCGCCGCCGCGCCGCAGAGCGCGGTGGCAATGATCATGATCGCCATCGAAGCAAGGACCTGCGCCGCGACAACAACCGCCACTGTCGGGATCATCAGGACAAGCGCCGCCAGCATGACCGTGCGGCTGGCCAGACGCGCCGTTGCCAGGATCGTCGCGGCGGTCACCACCGACAGTTCGAAGAACAGCCCGCCGGCTTCGGCGTGATTGGTGACATGAAGCTGCTGCGCCAGAACGCTCGGCGCCAGCGCCGCATAGAAGCCGACGAGAGCCATTGCGCCGAATCCGGTGACCGCGGGCGCCACGAACCGCGCGCGGATGCTGTCGGGAACCGAAAGCCGCGGCCGCATCGGAACGTCGGAGAGCCGTCCCGGCTCGGACACCGTCTCGCGTGTACGCCAGATGAGCAACGTGACCAGCGCCAACAGGGCGAGATAGACGACGAATGTCAGCCTGAGCGGCAATGGCGCGTACTCGGCCAGCAACCCCGATATCAGGGCGCCAAGACCCAGGCCGAGAAAATTGGTGCTGGTGGCAACGATGGCGGCGCGCGACTTGTCCTCGCCTTCGATCAGTTCGGCAAGCCAGGCGGTGCCGGTTCCCGCGCCGATGCCGATGCCAAGTCCGCTCAAGATGCGGGCGATATCGAGCCAAGCCAGGTTTTCGGCGAACAGGAAAGACAACGCGCTGACCACGGCGACGGCCATCGCCGCCATTGCCGCCGGACGGCGGCCGATGACATCCGACAATCGGCCGAAGAACAGCAACGCCGCCAGATTGCCGACCACATAGACCGCGTAGACCAGCGTCAGCGTCACCTGCGAGAAGCCGAAGGCTTGCTTGTAGATCACGTAGAGCGGCGTCAAAGCCGTGCTGCCGGCAAAGAGCGCCGCAATCATGGCGGCAACCGCTGCCATGGCGACGCCGCCGCTGAGTTCATTGTCGCGCGTCATGGTCCGAGCGTAGCTGGTCATGGAGACCTCCGCTGGTTGTAAGCCCAACGGCTATGTAGTGGCGCTGTTCCGCTCTCCGAACGCGCTCCTGACAGTTCTGGCAGTATGGTCTTGCGCGAAATCCTACCGTAACGTCCGTCGACCGACGAGGGAGGAACCATGGGCAAGGGACGGGTCGAGGCATTCACCGATGGCGTCGTCGCCATCATCATCACCATCATGGTGCTGGAGCTGAAAGTGCCGCACGGCGAGGACTTTTCAGCGCTGGCGCCCTTGTGGCCGATCTTCTTCAGCTACGTGCTGTCCTTCATCAACGTCGGTATCTACTGGAACAACCTGCACAACATGTTCCACACCGTTCAGCGGGTCGATGGCCGCGTGCTATGGGCGAACTTGCACTTGCTGTTCTGGCTGTCGCTGATGCCGGTGACGACGGCCTTCATGGGCGAGAATCATTTCGCGCCGGTGCCCGTCGCCGTTTATGGCGTCGACCTCGCGCTCTGCGCGTTCGCCTACTACATTCTCGTCGTCGGGTTGCGCCATCTGCATGGCGCGGACACGACCTTTGCCAAGGCAGTGGGCCAAGACCGCAAAGGCAAGATCTCGCTGGCGATCTACATCGCGGGCGTGCTGCTCACCTCCGTCAACCAGTGGATCGGCGTCGCGCTCTATGTGGCTGTGGCGATGATATGGTTCGTGCCGGACAGGCGCTTCGAACGGCTCATCGAAAAGTAGCGGCGCTTACTTCCGCATCGCCTTCAGTTTCTCGGCCGCCGAGGCGGCAAGGTCGGCATAGCGTTCCTCGAGCCGCTCCGCGGCTTTGATGACAGGAAAGTCATGGCCGAACTTCTCCAGCGCCAGGCGCAGCTTTTCGGCGAAATCCGCCTGTTGTTCCAGCGCCGAAAACAGCGTCTTGACCTGCGTCTCGCTGATATCGGGGTCGGCGAGCATCTTCGGCACGTCTCGCCCCATCTGCTCGCCGGTGGCGGTCTGCTCTTTCAGGATTCCGATCCAGTCGGTCAATGCGAGCTCCTTTTTCCTTACAGCATGCGCGGGGGACGCTGTCGCGGTCAACCCGTTGCCGCTCTGCGGTCAATCTGTTGCGGCGATCGAGGCTTGTCTCGGCTCCGGCCGGCGTTAAGTTCGGCTCGACTCAGAACAAGGACATCGATCATGACCAGCGACGCCGAAATCCAGACCGCCCTGCCCGCCTTCGCCTCCGGCAATGTCGCCGTCATCACCGGCGGCGCCAGCGGCATCGGCCTTGCCGCCGCAAAACGGTTCGCGGCCATGGGCATGAAGACGGTGCTTGCCGATATTGGCGGCGTGCGCCTCGACCAGGCGCGGCAGGCGGTCGCCGCCATTGCCGGCGACGATGCCGTTCTCCCGGTCCCCACCGACGTTTCGAAGCCCGACGAAGTCGACCGGCTGGCGGAACTTGCCTACGGGGCATTCGGCGCGGTCTCGGTGCTGATGAACAATGCCGGCGTCGGCAACAACCCGGGCAAGCCCTGGGAAAACCGCGTAGCTTGGAGGCGGTTGCTCGACACCAATTTCTGGGGCGTCGTCCATGGCGTCGAGGCCTTCGCGCCGCGCATGCTGGCCGCGGGCAGGCCCGGCCTGATCATCAATACCGGCTCCAAGCAAGGTATCACCACGCCGCCCGGCAATCTCGCCTACAACGTCTCCAAGGCCGGCGTGAAGACATTCACCGAGGGGCTGGCGCATGCGCTGCGCAACGAGCCAGGAGCAAAGGTCTCGGCCCATCTGCTCATTCCTGGCTTCACCTATACCGGCCTGACCGAGGGCGCGACGGCAAAGCCGGCCGGCGCCTGGACGGGCGAGCAGGTGATCGATTTCATGCTGGCATCGCTCGAGCAGGATGACTTCTACATCCTGTGCCCGGACAACGAGGTCGCGCGGCCCACGGACGAAAAGCGCATGGCCTGGGCGATCGGCGACATCATCGAGAACCGCCCTGCCCTGTCACGCTGGCATCCGGACCACAAGGACGCGTTCGCGGCTTTCATGGACGGCTGAGCAATTCCAGGAGAAGTGCGTAACGGTTTTCCGTCCGGAATTGCGTAAAGACAATAGTTAGACCAGTTTGGTGTTCAGGCGGCATGCTTCTTTGATCCGTGCTTTTGCGCCGCGGCCTTCTTGACGGCCGCCTCGGCAACCTCCCGGTCATGCCGCTTTGCGGCCTTTTCGCATTTTTCGCGGATCTCCTCGACCTCGGATTCGGTTAAGTGCTCGATGCCGATGAAGGTGTTGTGCGCCCGGCTCGCCCGGATCAATTCGTCGAGCTTGGTCTGGAGGGCCGCGCTGTCACGATTTTGCGTGTTCTGGATGAGGAACACCATCAGGAAGGTGACGATGGTGGTGCCGGTGTTGATGACGAGTTGCCAAGTATCCGAAAAGCCGAAGACCGGTCCGCTCAGAGCCCAGGCGAGGATGACCAGGCAGCACAGGGCAAATGTCGGCGGCATGCCGGCGAGATGCGCTACGGCGTTGGCGATCCTGGTGAAAAACTTCTCGATCATCGAAAATCCCTGAATGGTCAAAGCGCTCTGGATTCGGCCAACGGCCGACTTCAGATCCTGGTCAAGAACAAGTGGCGGCCGCTCCCGGTTCCCTGGCGACAATATTTTCGCGATTGCATCCCTCTACAATTGAACACACGCCAGAAGGGCAGCTTCCGGAAAAACCACCTTATGGGTTTGTTGAGATAGTTGCCGGTGCAGGTGAAGACGCCTGCTCGCTTCACGGCGGTTTACCTCCAGCCCCTTCCGCCGCGCCACCCCCGCATGGCGGAAGGGGCACTGATTCCCAAAAATCGTGAAGAATCAGGGTGCTTTGTTTTCCCAGCGATCGAGGAAGGCCCCGATCGGCATGGACTGCATGTCCGGGACCGCCCTGGCGAGTTTCTCCGGCGTCCAGTCCCACCAGGCAAGGCTTTCGATGCGCGCCGCCGTGGCGGCGGCGAACCTCTGGCGCAGCGGTTTCGCCGGAACGCCGGCGACGATTGCGTAAGGCGGTACGTCATGCGTCACCACCGCATTGGCGCCGATGACAGCGCCGTTGCCGATCGTAACCCCTGGCATGACGACGGCGCCGTGGCCGATCCAGACATCGTGCCCGATGCTGACCTGCTTTGCCTGCCGCCGTTCGCGAAATGCCGCGTCGACGCCAAGCCAGCGGAAATACTCGTTCGGCCGGTAGCTGACCTTGTGCTGGGTCAACCGCTCGATCGGATGCTCGAGCGCATTGATGCGGCTGTTGGCGGCGATCGAGCAGAACTTGCCGATCGTTGTGTAGATCGCTTCCGAATGCCGCTCGAAATAGGAGAAGTCGCCGACCGTCACGTCGCGCAGGATCACCCGCTCGCCGATCGAGGCATAGCGGCCGAGCTTGCACCCCTTCAGCTCCGCGGTCGGATGGATGCGCGGCTCCGGATCCTTGAGGACGAGGTGTTCAGGGCGGTCCATGGCGCGGCTTTACGCCGGGCGCGACCGCCCCGCAAGGGCGTGACCAATCCAGGTCGCAACTGTCTCCAATGCCTACTGCGGCTTGCCCTTCGTCCACACGATGTTCTGGCCATAGAGCGGCACGGTGGTGACCGACATCTTCGCCGAGCCGTTCTGCACCTGGCGCGAATGCGAGAGGTAGATCAGCGTCTCGTTCTTCTTGTCGTAGATGCGGTTCACCACCTGCTTCTTCCAGATCAGGCTGAGGCCCTGCTTGAACACCTCTTCGCCGCCCTCGCTCATGTCGATGTCGCCGATTGTGATCGGGCCGGTCTGGCGGCAGGAGATCGAGGAATCGGACGGATCCTCGAACCAATTGCCCTTGTGCAGCCGATCGATGATGCTGCGATCGAAATAGGCGACATGGCAGGTGACGCCGTCGACTTTCGGATCCTTGATCGCATCGACCATGATGTCGTTGCCGACCCAGTCGACGCCGACCTTGCCGACCTCGTCGGCGGCCGCAGCGCCGGCGCTGAGCGCAAGACATGCGGCGAACAAGCCGATCATTTTTCGCAAGGAGGCCTCCTCAAGTTCGTTTTGGCCGATGTCAGGTGGGATGAGACCATGGCATTTGCAAGCCGCTCGACGACGGTGCGGCCACCAGGCTCGGCCTCGCTGACGGCCGGCGGATCATAATGGTTGCGGCAACGCGACATCTTTGCGCACGCGCCGCCGAACCGTTAAGACTGTCGCCAAAACGTGGTTCGTGCCCAACCCGGCGCGCCCCGACGATCGACGGATAGTTTCTGATGATGCGCTCAATTCTGGTCGGCATTCTCGTCCTGATGGCGGCGGGCATAGGCTGGCTCACCTTCGACTGGTACCGCGGCCATTATGGCGGCGAGCCCTACGGCGCCCCGTTCACGCTGATCGACCAGAAAAAAGCGCCGATCACCGAGGCTGCGTTCCGAGGCCACCCGAGCGTCGTCTTCTTCGGCTTCACCCATTGCCCGGAAGTGTGTCCGACCACGCTGTTCGAAATGGCCGGCTGGCTGAAGACGATGGGCGACAGCGGCAAGAACCTCAACGCCTACTTCGTCACGGTGGACCCTGAGCGCGACACGCCGGAGATCATCAATTCCTATGTCAGCAATTTTTCCGATCGCATCACCGGCATCACCGGCGATCCGGACAAGGTTCATGCCATGGCCAAGGCCTTCGGCATCTACTGGAAGAAGGTCGACACCGGCGATGGCGACTACACCATGGACCACACGGCCTCGGTGCTGCTGCTCAACGCCAGGGGCGAGTTCGCCGGCACGATCGCCTACGGCGAAAGCGCCGACACCGCCATTGCCAAGCTGAAGCGGCTGGCGGCTGGCGGCCAGGCATGATCGGAACCGAAGGTCGGCGTGGCACGAAGTGGAACCGGTTCTCGCAAATGATCATGCTTAGACAAGAGTCGCCTTGATGGGGCAGACCAGGCTCCATTTCACCGCCGGCAAGGCCGAGGCCGATCGCATCTTTGCGGCGCTCGATGCCGCCTTCGAGGACGAAGGCCTGCCGCTTGCCGTGCTGGAAGTCGACGAGGCCAACGACATCCACGAAGTCTCGCTCTATGCCGATGGCGATGTCGAAGCGATCGAGGCGCGGATCAACGACATCCTCGCGGGCCTAGCTTTGCCCAAGCCGGTTGAACGCGAAGCGCTTCCCGACATCGACTGGGTGGCGCGCTCGCTCGACGGGCTGAAGCCGGTCCGCGCCGGGCGTTTCTTCGTCCACGGCGCGCATGATCGCGGCAGGCGCCACAGCAGCGATCTCGCCATCGAGATCGAGGCTGGCCTCGCCTTCGGCACCGGCCATCACGGCACCACCGCAGGCTGCCTCGAAATGCTGGAACAGGTTGTACTGCGCGAGCGACCCCGCAATGCGCTCGATCTGGGCACCGGCAGCGCCGTGCTGGCGATAGCGCTGGCGAAGCTCGCGCATATCCCTGTGCTGGCGACCGACATCGACCCGATAGCGGTCAGGGTTGCCGCCGCCAATGCCCGCCTCAACCACGTGAAGGCGCTGGTCGAGACGGTTACGGCGCCGGGCTTCCACCACCCGATCTTCGCCAGGCGCGCGCCCTTCGACCTGATCGTCGCCAACATCCTGGCGCGGCCGCTGATGCGGCTGGCGCCGGAGATGGCAAAGCACATCAAGCTCGGCGGCTCGCTGGTGCTCTCCGGCATCCTCGACCGGCAGCGCGATGCGGTGATCTCGGCCTATGTCGGCCAGAGCTTCCGCCACGTCCGCACCTCGCATCGCGAGGGCTGGGTGACGATCCACCTCAAACGGTGAGCTTGGACCAATCCGCGCCGTCCCAGAGCATTCGAAAATCGATTCCGGTTTCCCGACCTATGCGCTACGGTCGCGCCGAAACAGAGGGAGCCCAAATGTTCCAGACCTTTGATTCCGCCGGCGATCCGGCCGTCGGCAAGCCGCGCGTGGCGATGCTGCGCCAATGGCTGGCGGAGAATGGCCTCGACGGTTTCATTGTTCCCCGCGCGGACGAGCATCAGGGCGAGTATGTCGCCGACCGCTCGGCGCGGCTGAAATGGCTGACCGGTTTTTCCGGCTCGGCCGGCGTCGCCATCATTCTGCGCGACCGCGCCTTCATCTTCGTCGACGGCCGCTACACGCTGCAGGTGCGGGGCGAAGTCGATCTCACGATCTTCACGATCGAGAGCCTCATCGACAATCCCCCGCCGTCCTGGATCAAGGACAATCTCGGCAAGGGCTCAAGGCTCGGCTTCGATCCCTGGCTGCACACGGTCGGCGAGATCAAGGCGCTGAAGGCATCGGCCGAGCAGTCCGGCGCGACGCTCGTGCCGCTCGACAAGAACCCGATCGACATCATCTGGAAGGACCAGCCGGAGCCGCCGCGCGCGCCGGTGGAGCTCCACCCGATCGCCTTTGCCGGCGAGCTCGCCAAGGACAAGCTGGCGCGGCTGGCGGGCGCGATCGAAAAGGACGGCGCGACCCATGCGGTGCTCACCGATCCCTCCTCGATCGCCTGGGCGTTCAACATTCGTGGCGGCGATGTGGCGCACACACCGCTGGCATTGGGCTTTGCCATCCTTGCCGCCGACGGCAAGCACCAACTCTTCATGGACCCGCGCAAATTCTCGCGCCAGGTCGCGGCCTATCTCACCCAACTTGCCGACCTGCACGATCCAGGCGAGTTCGAAGCAGCCATCGCTGGGCTTGCCGACGGTGGCGCAAAAATCGCGCTCGATCCGGTGCTGGCGGCGGAAAAGCTGAAGATGCTGGTCGAAGGCAATGGCGGTAAGGTCGTTTCGGCCGCCGACCCCGCGCGCATCCCGCGCGCCACCAAGAACCAGGCCGAGGTGAACGGCAGCCGCGCCGCGCATCGTCGCGACGGCGCAGCGGTCGCCAAGCTGCTCTGCTGGCTCGACCGGCAGAAGCCGGGCGCGCTCGACGAGATCGACGTCGTGACCAGGCTCGAAGAGGTGCGCCGGCAGACGGGCGAGGAAACGCAGATGCCGCTGCGCGACGTCTCCTTCGACACCATTTCCGGCGCCGGCCCGAACGGCGCCATCATGCATTACCGCGTTTCACGCGCCACCAGCCGCAAGCTTCAAAGCGGCGAGCTGTTCCTGCTCGATTCCGGCGGGCAATACCAGGATGGCACCACCGACATCACTCGCACCGTGCCGATCGGCCAGCCGAGCGAGGAGATGCGCGAGCGTTTCACATTGGTGCTGAAGGGCATGATCGGCATTTCGACGCTGCGTTTTCCCGCCGGAACGCGCGGCTCTGAAATCGACGCCGTCGCCCGCATGGCGCTATGGAAGCATGGCTGCGATTTCGCCCATGGCACCGGCCATGGCGTCGGCTCCAACCTCGCCGTCCACGAAGGGCCGCAGCGCATCGCCCGCACCGGCACCGAAAAACTGCTCGCCGGCATGATGCTTTCCAACGAGCCGGGCTACTACAAGGAAGGCGCCTACGGCATCCGCATCGAGAACCTCGTTCTGGTGACGCCGGCGGAGCAGATCGACAGCGGCGACATCGCCATGCACGGTTTCGAGACGCTGACGCTGGCGCCGATCGACAAGCGGCTCATCCGCACCGATCTTCTGACGCGCGACGAACTGCATTGGCTCGACCAGTATCACGCGCGGGTGCTGGCCGAAATCGGTCCGATGGTGGACGGCGAAACGCTGGCCTGGCTGGAAAAAGCCACCGCGCCGCTGCCGCACGACGCCAAGATCTGATGTCTAGCCGACGAACTGGCGCGCCAGAATCAGCACCGCAGCGCCGGCCAAAAACATCGCCATCAGGCCGCCGCGCAGCGACACGATCGCCGTGACGACCAGGGCCGCCCATTCGGCCGGTCCGGCGCCCAGTGCTGCCGGCGCGACCAGTGTCGTCAGCACGGCGGCCGGCACGGCGTTCAAGCCCGCCTCGACGCGCGGATGGATGTTTTCGAAGCGCGAGATGACGAGGTGGCCCCCGACGCGCGTGAGATAGGTGGCGACGGCGCCGGCAAGAATGATCCAGAAGGTCGTGCTCATGGCCGCTTGCCCACGCCGCTGTGATGGGGCGGCAGGATCACAGCCAGAAGCACGCCGGCAATGGCGCCGATGGAGACGTGCCACGGCGAGCCGACCGTCTTGTAGGCGATGATCGAGGCAGCCGCGCTTGCCACGACGACGGGTAGCCAGAGCGGCCGTTTGCGGAAACCGAGCACAAGGCCGAGGAAATAGATCGGCAGCAGGAAATCTATACCCAGCGCATGGGTGTCAGGGATCAGCTTGCCGAACACCGCGCCGAGCGCGCTTTCGGCCACCCAGAACACGTAGACCGGCAGGCCGAGCCCGAGATACCAGACGAACCCGACCGGTTGGCCGGAGGCAGCCTTCGCCTCGGCCACGGCATATTGCGGATCGGTCAGGATGAAGTAGCCGAGCGCCTGCTGCAGCACCGGCCAATGCGCGATGCGCCGGCCGATGCCGGCGGAATAGAGCACATGGCGGAAATTCACCGCGAAGATCGAGAGCACGACCAGCCACGGCGCGACATGCTGGCCGAACAGCTCGATGCCCACCATCTGGCTGGCGCCGCCATAGATCATGGCGCTCATCAGAAAGGCTTCGAGAACGGAAAAGCCGTTGTCGACGGCTAAAGCGCCGAACAGCACCGCGAACGGCGCTGAGGCGACGACCACCGGCATCGACAGCCGCACACCGCCCCAGAAATCGCTCTGCGCACGGCCTTCGGAGATTGCTTCCGCTGACATCCAACTGCTCCCTTATGCATGTCGCCCAGAAGTGCGCAGCGGTTCTGGGACAACGACATGCATCAAACAAGAACCTAAAGCGCGTCGCCTGAATCCGTTTCGGGAGACGCGCTTTAGGCCGCCTGATGTAGGGAGCGTCGCCTTCCTTGTCACACCAATTCGCTTGAGCCGACGATCAGCGGAACTGATCGCCGGCAGTGCAAGCTATCTGGCCGTACCCTGGATCGCCCTGCCCCAATCGAGCAGCGGCCTGGCGCGCGAGGTGAAATCGACGAGATCGTCGACCAGCGCCGGCGAGTAGATCGTCGCCGGATCGATGTCATGCCGGACCACGAAATGCCGGTTGCGCACCGCCTGGGCGAGATCTTCTTCGGTGACGTCTTCGAAGCCGCGCGGCGCACGCTTCAGCCGGTCTTCCGAATCGAGCGCGAGACCGCCCTTCTTCAGCGCCGCCACCATGCCACGAAATGCCGCTGGCTTCGCAGCGATCGCCATGCGCATCGCCTGCAGCAACTCCGGCCCCGGCTGCCACCAGGCGACGCCGGCAAAGCAGCGCTCCAGTCCGATATGCACGTAGAAAACGCCCTGCTCCATCTTGGTGCCGTCCGGCGACAGGATGGCCGACAGATGCCGGTTGTAGGGACGCTTGTCCTTTGAAAAGCGCACATCGCGATTGATGCGGAATAGCGACCTTTTGCGATCACCGCGCAAGCCGAGCTTTGCCGCTTCGAAGCGTTCGCTCAGCGTCTCGATGAGATCGCAAAACGGCTCGTGAAGCTCGCTTGCGTAGAGGTCGCGGTTTTCCTGGAACCATTCGCGGCTCTGGTGGAAGTCGAGCGCCTTCAGGAACGGGATGGCCTTCTGCCCAAAACCGTTGAACGCGCCAGCCATCAGCCGCCCCTGCCGATGCGCTGCAGCCAGGTGTCCTCGTCGATCACCTCGATGCCGAGGTCGGTCGCTGTTTTAAGCTTGGAACCGGCTCCCGGGCCCGCCACGACCAGATCGGTCTTGGCAGAAACCGATCCAGCGACCTTGGCGCCGAGGCGCTCGGCCATCGCCTTGGCCTCGGATCGCGTCATCTTTTCCAGCGTGCCGGTGAACACCACCGTCTTGCCGGAGACGTCGCTGTCGGCCGATATCTCGACGACGTAAGGCTTGGGATGGACTTGCGCGAGCAGCGCATCGAGCACGTCGTCGTTGCGCTCGTTGCCGAAGAAATCGCGCAACGCGCCGATCACCGTGTCGCCGATGCCGCTGATCGACGGGAACACCGTGTGCGGGTCATCCGCTTTTGCCGTCTCCTTGCCGACGCGGATCAGCTCCTCGATGGTCGAGAACTGGCGGGCAAGCACCGCGGCCGTCGTCTCGCCGATATGGCGGATGCCGAGCGCGAAGATAAAGCGGTCCAGCTCCGGCTCGCGGCGCGCATCGATGGCCGCAAACAACTTGTCGAGCCCTTCGTAGTTGCGCTCCTCGACACTGCGCACATTCTTGCGCGTTTTGCCCGATGCTTCCTCGCGCAGCCTCGCCTGCTCCTCGCGCCGCTCGGCCAGCGCCTTGGTGACGGCGGGCCGGCGATCCTTGAGCGTAAAGATGTCGGCGGCTGTCTTGACCAATCCGGCATTGAAGAACAGGTCGATGTTTTCGGCGCCCAGGCCCTCGATATCGAGCGCGCCGCGCGACACGAAGTGGCGCAGCCCTTCCACCGCCTGCGCCGGGCAGATCAGTTCGCCGGTGCAACGGCGGCGCGAATCCTCCTTGCCGGTCTTCTCGTTGATCTCGCGCGTTGCCGGCGAGCCGCAGACCGGGCAGGTGTGCGGGAACTCGTAAGGCACTGCGTCTGCCGGCCGCTTACCGATGACGACGCTGACGATCTGCGGAATGACGTCCCCTGCCCGCTGGATGACCACCGTGTCGCCGATGCGGACATCGATGCCGTCGCGGATCGGTTGGCCGTTGCTGTCGAAGCCTTTGATGTAGTCCTCGTTGTGCAGCGTCACGTTCTCGACCACCACGCCGCCGACCGTCACCGGCGCCAGCCGTGCCACCGGCGCCAGCGTGCCGGTGCGGCCGACCTGGATGTCGATCCTCTCGACCGTCGTCATCGCCTGCTCGGCCGGGAATTTATGCGCGACAGCCCAGCGCGGTTCGCCGGTGACAAACCCCCAGCGGCGCTGCAATTCGAGCTGATCGACCTTGTAGACGACGCCGTCGATGTCATAGCCAAGCGAGGAGCGCTGCTCTTCGATCCGGTGATACTGCGCGATGAGTTCCGCGATCGACTTCGCCCGCACCATCAGCGGGCTGACCTTAAAACCCCATTCCGCGAATTTCTGCACCGAACCATACTGTGTCGGCGCGGGATCCGCCGTCGTATAACCCCAAGCATAGGCGAAGAATTTAAGGTTGCGGCTGGCGGTGACCGCAGGATCCTTCTGGCGCAGCGAGCCGGCCGCCGTGTTGCGCGGATTGACATAGTCCTGGCCGCCGATAGCCGCCGAGCGCTGCTTCAGCGCCTCGAATTCGGCATAGGTCATATAGACCTCGCCGCGGATCTCGATGACCTCGGGCCAGTCAGCGCCTTTCAGCTTCTTCGGTATATCGGCGATCGTCTTGAGATTGGCGGTGATGTCTTCGCCGACGGCTCCGTCGCCGCGCGTCGCACCCTGCACGAACACGCCGTTCACATAGCGCAGCGACGCCGACAGGCCGTCGATCTTGGGCTCGGCGGTGAAGGCGATGTCGAGATCCTTGTCGCGATCGAAGAAGCGCCGGCCGCGCTCGATGAAATCGGCGACGTCCTGGTCGGTATAGGCCTTGGCGAGGCTGAGCATCGGCACCGCGTGGCGCACCTTGGCAAAGCCTTCCGCAGGCGGCGCGCCGACCCGTCGCGATGGCGAATCCTCGCGCACGAGATCTGGAAAGCGCTCTTCAATGGCAAGGTTGCGCCGTGCCAGCGCATCATACTCGGCATCCGAGATCGTCGGCGCGTCCTCGGTGTGATAGCGCCGGTCGTGCTCGGCGATCTCAGCCGCCAGCCGCTTCAATTCCTCCGCGGCCTCGCTTTCGCTCAGCGATTCGATTGATTTTTCCGACATGAAGCGCGGTCCTCGAATTATGGCGGGCCACTATAAATCAGGATTCGCTGGCAGGGAGTCGGCTCGCATAAAAATCATTCCTGAACAGCAGGATGCAGCCATCTGCTGACTCATCCTCCAGGCGGGAGAGATCAGGCTCTAATGCATGTCGCCCAGAAGTGTGCCGCGGTTCTGGGACAACGACATGCATCAAAACAAAGGCTTAAAGCGCGTCGCCTGAATCCGTTTCAGCGCGACGCGCTTTAAGCGGCGGCCGTATTCTCGCGCAGCAGCCGCTCGGCCGCGGCGCGCGCTTCATCGGTGATGGTGGCGCCAGCCAGCATGCGCGCGATCTCTTCCTGGCGCGCGGCGCGGTCCATCTCGGCGACACCGGTGGCGACGCGGTCCTTGCCCCCGGACTTCGAGATCAGGAAATGCGTGGCGGCACGCGCCGCCACTTGCGGCGCGTGGGTGACCGAAAGCACCTGCACCCGCTTCGACAGTCTCGCCAACCGCTGGCCGATGGCGTCGGCCACCGCGCCGCCGACGCCGGTGTCGATTTCGTCGAAGACAAGGGTCGGCGCCGAGCCGCGATCGGCCAGCGCCACTTTCAGCGCCAGCAGGAAGCGCGACAGCTCGCCGCCGGAGGCGACCTTCATCATCGGCCCGGGCCGTGTGCCCGGATTGGTGCGCACCCAGAATTCGACCTGGTCGATGCCCTCTTCCACGCGGCCTTCGGCATCGCTCACGATATCGACGATGAACTCGGCCCGCTCGAGCTTGAGCGCCGGCAATTCGGCCATGACCGCCTTGGTCAGCCCGGCCGCCGCGGCGTGGCGGAGCGAAGAGAGCTGCGCCGCCGAAATGTCGTAAGCCTCGCGCGCCGCGGCGGCCTGCTTCTCCAGCCCGTGCAGCCGCTCCTCGCCGGCATCGAGGTCGGCGAGGTCGGCCGCCATCGTGTCGCGCAACTGCGCCAGGTCGTCGACCGCGACATTGTGCTTGCGCGAGGCCGCGCGCAGCGAGAAGAGCCGTTCCTCCGCCTTTTCCAGGCGCTGCGGATCGTATTCGGTGGCGCGAAGCGCCGTCTCGACGCCGGACTGCGCCGCGTCGAGCGAGATCATCGCCTCGTCCAGCGATTTCACCACGTCGTCGAGCAGGCCCGGAACTTCCCCTGATTTGCGCTGCAGCCGCCGCAGCAGGCTGGCGAGCTGCGGCAGCGGCGAGGACGGCCCCGACAGCACGTCCTGCGCATCGTGGATCTCGGAGGCGATCTTTTCGACGCGCATCATCTGGGCGCGCAGCTCGGCAAGCTCGGTCTCCTCGCCCGGCTGCGGATCGAGCTTCGCCAGCTCTGCGACGGAGGCGCGCAGATAATCGGCCTCGCGCGCCGCGGCCTCGACCTTGGCGCGGTGCCTGGAGAGTTCCTGCTCGCAGCTTCGCCAGTAGCGCCAGGCCTCGCCCGTGCCGCGTACGGCGCCGAGATGGCCGCCGAAACTGTCCAGCAACTCGCGGTGCGCGCCGGGATCGACGAGCGCGCGCTCGTCATGCTGGCCGTGAATCTCCACCAGCGCGCGGCCGACGTCGCGCATCAGGGTCACGCTGGACGGCTGGTCGTTGACGAAGACGCGGGTGCGGCCGTCGGCCGTTTGCACCCGGCGCAGGATGATGTCGCCGTCGTCCTCGATGTCGTTGTCGGCAAGCAGCGCGCGCGCCGGATGGTTGCGCGACACGTCGAACACGGCGATGACCTGGCCCTGCGCCGCGCCATGGCGAACAAGCGAGGCGTCGCCGCGCGCGCCGAGCGCCAGCGACAACGCGTCGAGCAGGATGGATTTGCCGGCGCCGGTCTCGCCGGTCAGCACCGAAAGTCCAGGCAGGAAGTCGATGTCCAGCTTCTCGATCAGGACGATATCGCGGATCGACAGTCTGGACAGCATCAGGAGTGTCAGGCGCCGGTGATCAGCTTCCCGGCCTTGGAAATCCACGATCCGGCATTTTCACGCGGCTGAAGCCCGTTGCTCTGCAGGAGCTTGTAGGAATCCTTGTACCACTGGCTGTCCGGATAGTTGGTGCCGAGCACCGCCGCGGCCGTCTGCGCTTCCGAGGTCAGACCCATCGCATAGTAGCTCTCGGTCAGGCGCGCCAGCGCCTCCTCGACATGGCGGGTGTTGGAATAGTTCTCGACCACCGTGCGGAAGCGCTTGACGGCGGCGATGTACTCGCGGCGTTCGAGATAATAACGACCGATCTGCATCTCCTTGCCGGCGAGCTGGTCGGTGGCGAAGCGGATCTTGTCCTTGGCGTCGTCGACATATTCGGATGTCGGCCAGCGCGTCACCAGGTCCTGCATGGTCTGCACCGTCTGGCGCGCTTCCTTCTGGTCCTGGGTGACGTCCTTGATCTGCCGGTAGTAGCTCAAGCCGATGATGTATTGGGCATAGGGGGCATCGTCGGTCGAAGGATAGAGCGTGAGGTAGCGCTTGGCGGAACCGATCGCCTCGTCGTAATTGCCGGCGCGATAGTCGGCGAAGGCGCCCATCACCATCGATTTGCGGGCGAATTCCGAATAGGGGTGCTGGCGGTCGACGGCATCGAACTTCTTGCTCGCCTCATCGAGGCGGCCGGCATTCATGTTGGCCAGGCCCTGGTTGTAAAGAACGTCAGCCGGCTCGGTCTGGTCGACATAGGTCGCCAGGTTGACATCCTTCTCGGACGACATACAGGCCGACAGCACGAGCGCGGGAGCAACCACCGACAGCGCCAGCAGGGCGGCCCGACGCGGCGCTACCGATTGACCAACTCGCGAAAAAAACATGTTTGGATCCCGCCCTTTCGGCGTCGTTTCGGTCCGGGCCGCAGCCATAAACCATTATCCCCTTGCCCGGCAACGCTATGTCCGGCCAATCGCACATTTTTGTGGCGGTTTGGCGCCGCGCTCACACCTGCTAAATTTCAGGGACTCGTGATGCACTTGTGCAACACAAGCTTCGCTACAAAGCCAGAAAATCGTTAAGAATCAGATCACCCAGGGCGCGTAGACCGGCCCGCTGACGGCGATCATTTCGGCAACCCGGCCGCGTTCGCGGCGCCGCGTCTCGACGATCTCGAACGCCGTGCGATCAGACAGCAGCCGGCGGAGCGCCGCCGCATTCATCCGGTGACCGCCGCGATAGGAGCGGAAGCAGCCGATGAAGCGCGCGCCGGCCAGCGCCAGATCGCCCATGGCGTCGAGCGTCTTGTGGCGCGCGAATTCGTTGGGATAGCGCAGCCCGCCGACATTGATGACGCGGTTGTCGTCGCCGATGACCAGCGAGTTCTCCAGCGACGAACCAAGCGCGTAGCCGGCGGCCCACAGCCGCTCGACATCCTTCATGAAGCCGAAGGTGCGGGCCCGCGCGATATCGCGGCGGAAGATGTCGGGGTTGATGTCGGACGCGAAGAGCTGGCGGCCGATGGCTGGGCTCTCGAAATCGATCTCGACCTCGAACCGCGTGCCGTCATAGGGGCGGAACTCCGCCCAGGAGGCGCCGGCTTCGATGCGGACCGGCTTGACCACGCGAATATAGCGGCGCTTGACCGCAAGCGTCTCGATGCCGGCCTGGTCGAAGGCCTCGACGAAGGCAACCGCGCTGCCGTCGAGAATGGGAACTTCCGAGCCGTCGATCTCGATGATGAGATTGTCGATACCAAGTCCGAACACCGTCGCCATCAGATGCTCGACGGTTCCGATGTGCTCGCCGGCCGGGTCGCCTAGCATGGTGCAAAGATCGGTGGCGCCGACCTCGGAGACCAGCGCGCGGAACTCGCGGTCCTCGCCGCCATTCGAAAGGTGGAACACGATGCCGGTGTCGGCGTCGGCCGGCAGGAAATGAACGGTGACGGGCCCGCCGCTGTGCACGCCCGTGCCGGTCAGCGTCGCGCGCGTTTTAACTGTCGTCTGATAGTCGTGCAAGACAAACCCCATAAGCCCTAACTGCCTGCGTCCGCCTTGTCAGCCTCTTGAGCATTTTCAGCCAGATAGGTCACTGGCGTCCGCGAAAATGCGGCAAATGAACAAGGCATGCGGCTCTGAAATGATCGGCAGGCAGGGCCAACTCCCCGAATCCCGGCAAACCGACTTTAGTCCAGGCGGAAGATAATGGCCCGTCCGGGATACTCCAAATCACGGTTTCTTTCCCTGTGTAACTGCGGCCTCGATCGAGAAAACGCTTATAACGTGCTGTTTTAGAATGGTTTTTAACAAAAACAGGCAGGCGATCTCTCGCCTGCCTGTTAACAACCGTTATATATCGTTAACGATCAGCGCTCCGCCGCATCGATCAGTTGGCCTGGCGGCGCAGGAATGCCGGAATCTCCAGCTGATCGTCTTCCTGGACCGTGCGGCTCTGCGGCGTGAGGCGGCCCTGGTCGTCGAGCTGGCCGCGGCGCGGCGCGTAGAGCTGCGGGTCCTGGCTGGCGAGGCGGCGCATTTCCGGTGCCGCCTGGCGCAGTTTCGGTTCGCGCGGCTGCGCCGGCTGGAGCCGGGCCGGCTCTTCCTCGCGACGGGTCAATCCGTTCGTCAGCCGCTTGATCAGCCCCATCGGACCGCTGTTCTCATGGTCCGCGGGACGGCTCTTGGCTTCCACTTCTGCCCTCACGACCGGCGGAAAGTCCTCCACGCGCGGCATGCGCTGCGGCGCGGCGGCCATCGGCTGCGGCATCTCGCGCTGCGGCGCGGGCTGCGCAACCTGATGCTGCACCCACCGGCTGGGGCTGCGGCTGCGCCGGCGGAGCCTGGAAGATCTTGCTCTGCGGGCGGAAGTCGTCGACCGGTGCCGGGCGCGGCTGCGCCATCGCGGCGGCGTTGGCCTCGGCAAGCTGGATCGCTTCGGCGACCGGATCGACGGCGCCGGGGTTCGTAAGCCTGCTGCTGAACCGGTGCGGGACGGCTTTCCTGAGCAGGCGGCACGGGACGGGCGACCGCTTTGCGGCGCGCGGATCGAGATCGGCGCCGCGGCGATTTCGGCCGCCGACTGTCGATGCCGGTGGCGACCACCGAAACGCGGATACGCTTCCAGCTCCTCGTCGAAGGGCGGCCGAGGATGATGTTGCGTCCTGGTCGACCTCCTCGCGGATGCGGGTCCGGCTCGTCGACTCGACAGGGTAGGCGCGGCCGCGGTGATCGAGATCAGCAGCCTTGGCGCCCTTCATCGAGTCCTCGCGAGACGGTTGGCGATGGCGGCTTCCCCGCCGCGGCCATTGCGCGCCCCTCGCCCGAAGCTCGCCGTGCCCACATCGGCCTTGCCATTGGCGCGACCGGACGCGGCGCATCGAAGATCGGCGACACGTCGGGATTGATCAGGCCGAGCACTGGTCGGATGCGAAGGCGTCGGCGAAGGTGGTCTTGTATTGAGCCGGAACAGGTTCTGGGGGGAGGACAGGGTGTCGACGCTTTCCAGTTCCTCGAGCATGTCGGCCGTAGCGGCGGCCTGAATAGGCTTGGTACCTGGACGGGAGGTCCTTCTCGCGCGCCGGGGGGCGAACGACGGGCAGGCCCGTCCGGTGCGGATCGGCCGGCCCTTGGAAAAAACATATCGGTCGTCGTGCAAGTTCGCGATGCCTTCCGCGCCGCGCGGCCGACTTGCGCCGGCCCTGCGAGCTGCGCCATAGACCCCCTCGGTGACATGTCGCGCCGAACTCGGATAGCCGCTCGGACTTGACATCGGCATACGCCTGCGCGTTCCGGTGTTGGCCACCACGTCTGAATGCATCGACGCCGCGCAGGCCCTGGCTGTGATCATGTTGTTGACAGCGTGCCGGCCGGCCTGGCCGCTGCGGAGCCGAAAACGGTGATGCGTGGCTTCAGCTCGGTGATGTCGGCTTTTCGCAGATTTAATGGTCATTGTCCTCCGGTCCTATTGTCGGCCTTCTCCGCCCGCTCGCCTCGCCAAGCTGCGACGCGGGCCTAGGGGGCTGTACCCCCGATCAATTAAAACTGTCTCTCACACTGACTCAATGCGATGCACCCCGTACTTTCACCGCCCCGTTCCGGTCATCCTGAAACCGAGACAACCATCCGTATACTCTTTGTCGCCCCGAAATGGCTGCTCACCCGAAGCTCGCATACTGCGGATACCATGGCCACCAAGTGCGCAGACGGGCCTCGAAACCACGCCGAGCCCCCTTCCGGCCCGCTTCCCTGGCCAGCCCAGCCCAGCGCCCGGAGTCGGGCCCCTGGCGGCCGCATGCGCGGACACCTTGCGACCCGAGGATGGGCGCGAAACCGCTTCTTCGGCAGGAGCATTCCCGGCACGCCCAAACTGGCTAGTCGCCGCCGTCGCTGAGAACGACGCGCTTGCCGAACGGAGTTGCCGCCAAGCCCAGAGACTTGTTTCAGCTCAGCCTACAACATGATCGGCGCAACCCAATTCACCACCCAAAAACCGGTCTTGAATCATTCGGCCAGCCGGAAAGGTTCTGTTGGTGATGACGTCAAGGGTCGACGGCATCTGCAGAGGTTTCTCGATGCCCATTGCCGTCTCTCGGCGCTGGCCGTCGAGAAAGCAACGGCGGGAAGCACAGCCGACGGTGAGATCCCGCGTTGGCTCGCGCGCCCAGCCGCCGGTGAGCAAGCGACGGTATGCCAGCGCCCCCCGCCGCACCCCAACCAGGTTGGAAATGACGATGATCTCGTCGATGCATTCTTCCGCCGCCGCGCGGCCGACTTCCGGCTGCGAGCCTGCGCCAAGACCCTCGGTGACATGCGCGCCGAGCTGGATCAGCCGCTCGGACTTCGACATGGTCAGCGCCTGCGCGTCGGTGTTGGCCACCACGAACTCGACGCCGCGCAGGCCGGCTGTGATCATGTTGTTGACCGCGTTGCCGCCGCCGCCGCCGACGCCGAAAACGGTGATGCGTGGCTTCAGCTCGGTGATGTCCGGCTTTTGCAGATTAATGGTCATTGTCTCCGTCCTTTTGCCTTTCCCGCCGCCTCGCCGCTGCGGCCGCCTATGGGGCTGTCCCCGTCAAATTAAAAACTGTCTCTCAACCACTGACTCATGCGATGCAGTTTTCCGCCCGTTCCGGTCATCCTGAAACCGGAAATTCCTTTCGCCGAATGGCTCTCGAAGCTCGCCATCTGCGGATAGATCAGAAGTCCCACCGGGGTCGAAAACGCCGGCCCCTTGGCCGCTTCCGGCAGGCCCGCCACGCCGAGCGGCCGGCCGATGCGCACATTGCGCCCGAGGATGCGGCGCGCCGCCTCCGGCAGGCCGGCCAACTGGCTGGCGCCGCCGGTGAGAACGACGCGCTTGCCGACGGCGTTGCCGTAGCCGGACTTGTTCAGCCGGTCGCGCAAGAGCTCCAGCGTTTCGTCGATGCGCGCGCGGATGATGCGCGTCATCACCGAGCGCGGTATCTGCAACGGCAACTCGCCTTCCTCGCCGATCGGCTGAATGGAGACCAGGTCGCGGTCGTCGGCGCTGCCGGGCAGCGCCGAGCCATGCATCACCTTCAGGCGTTCGGCGGCATCGAGCGAGGTCGACAGACCCTTGGCCATGTCGAGCGTCACATGGTTGCCGCCGATGGCGATGGCGTCGCCATGCACGAACTTGCCTTCCGAGAACACGGAGATCGTCGTGGTACCGCCGCCCATGTCGATGCAGGCAGCACCCATTTCGAGCTCGTCGTCGACCAGCGCCGCAAGGCCGCTGGCATAAGGCGTCGCCACCATGCGCTCAACCGACAGGTGCGAGCGATTGATGCAGAGCTCCAGATTGCGCATCGGCGCGGCATCGCCGGTCAGCACGTGCATGTCGACGCCGAGCGCGTCGCCGACCATGCCGCGCGGATCGCGCATGCCGCGTTCGGCATCGAGCGAGAAGCCGACGGGAAGCGAATGAACCACCTCCCGCTCGGCCCGCAGCGCCTGCTTGGCGCCGGCGGCAAGCACGCGCTTGATGTCGGCTTCTTCGACCTGATGCCCGCCGAGATTGATGGTTGCCGAGAAGGCTTCGCTCTTCAGCCGGCCGGCCGTCATGTTGACGATGAGGGAATCGACGGTAAGCCCGGCCATGCGCTCGGCCGCGTCGACAGCCAGGCGAATGGCATGTTCGGCGCGGTCGAGATCGATCACCACGCCCGACTTCACACCCTGCGATTTCTGATGGCCGATGCCGATCACCTGGATGCGATGCGAGCGCCCGCGCAGAAGCTTGCCGTCGTCGCGCGGCTTCAGCTTCGCCACCACGCAGCAAACCTTGCTCGAGCCGACATCGAGCACCGTAAGCGTGCCCGACCGGCGCGAAGAAGCATCGCCGCTGCCGCCAAGCCAGCTCATATCTTCGTCTCCGGCTTGCGCTTCGTCAGGTTCTTCGGCTTTTCGCTGAGCGCGGCCTCGCGCTGCGTCGCGGCCTCCGGCGACAGCTCCACCACCAGCCGATCGGTGAGCCGCATGTCGACGGCGGCGATGTCGCGCGTCAGAAGCCCGTTGTCATGGTCGAGCTTGACGAGTTCGGCGATCGCCTGATCCTCATCGCCTTCCGGCAGCTTCACCGTGATGCCGTTCTCGAGCTTGATATCCCAGCGCCGCTCGCCGACGCGGATATAGCCTTTGACCCGCGCCGCGAGCTCGGGATAGCGCTTGATCTTCTCCAGGAACTCAGGCGCCTTGGCCGGCGCGCCCGTGCCTATGATCAGCGGCAGCAGCGCCTCCTTGCCGCCCGAGAACGGCGCGATCACCTCACCCGACCGCTCGATCACCGAAAGCGAGTTGCCCTGCTGCCAAAGCGCGAAGGGCTCGCGCTCCTCGACGCGCACCTCCAGCGTATGCGGGTAGATCTTGCGCACCGCCGCAACCTCGACCCAGGGCAACGTCGCGATGCGCTCGCGCGCGGCCTCGGCGTTGAAACCGATCAGCGAAGTCCAGCCGTCGAGGCCGAGCCGGTCCAGTATGTCGATCTCGGACGTCTGGCGGTTGCCGACGACCTTGATCTGGTCGACGGCAAAACCGGTTCGGGCCGTCACGCCCTGCACGATGCTGTCGCTATAACCGCCGAGATAGGCGCCATAGGCACCGGATGAAGCCAACAACGCAGCCGAAAGGATCGCGGCGGAAAAGCGCGGCGCCTCGTACTCGCCGCCGCAGAGACGGGCAAGCACACGCACCGGCCGGCGAAGCTGGCGCGGCAAAACGAAATGGTCGAACGACAGCGGCACACCAAACAGCGCGGGTCCAGCCCCGCCGGCCTTGCCCTGTCCCCACCTCAACGCAGACACGAAGCGTCCTCCACCATCCAACTCAACAGATCGCCGAACGAGTGTCCCGCTTGCGCGGCGATTTCAGGCACCAGAGACGTCGGCGTCATGCCCGGCTGGGTGTTGATCTCGAGCCAGACAACCTCGCCGTTTTCGGAGTGACGGTCGTCGTAACGGAAGTCCGACCGGGAGACGCCCCGGCAACCGATAGCAAGATGAGCCTTGAGGGCCAGTGTCTGTATTTTTTGGTAAATATTCGGTGAAATTTTTGCAGGGGTTTCGTGTTTTGATCCGCCAGGCACGTACTTTGAATCGTAGTCGTAGAAGGAATGCCCGGTCGGGATGATCTCGCAGACGCCGAGCGCCACGTCACCCATCACCGCGCAGGTCAACTCGCGCCCATGGATGTAACGCTCGACCATGACGATCTCGCCATACTGCCACTCGGACGAGCCGATGACCTGCGGCGGATGCGACTGCCCCTCATGCACGATGACGACGCCGAAGCTCGAGCCCTCGTTGACCGGCTTCACCACGTAAGGCGGCTTCATCGGATGCTTGTTCTGGACCGCAAAGCGGTTGACCACCTTCGATTCCGCGACCGGAATGCCGGACGCCTTGGCGACCTTCTTGGCCTGCTCCTTGTTCATAGCCAGAGCCGAAGCGAGCACACCCGAATGGGTGTAGGGAATTCCGAGATATTCGAGAATTCCCTGGATGGTGCCGTCCTCGCCGAACGGGCCATGCAGCGCATTAAAGGCGGCATCGGGCTTGAGCTCGGCAAGCACAGACCCGACATCGCGCGAAACATCGACCCGGGTAACCTGATAGCCTTCATTCTCGAGCGCATCCGCACATGCCTTCCCCGAGGACAGAGACACGGGCCGTTCCGAGGAAAATCCCCCAGGAGAACAGCCACATGCTTCTTCTTCATCCCGTCATCCCCTCTCACGCCGGGCCCGCAACCGATATTTCCGCACGCAACATTCCCGCATAGTGAGTCCGAGTCTTCCGGCAGGTTGCCCCCCCCAGACGGAAAACGCGGGTAACGCGTCAAACGACTCAAATCAGGAAACGCTTTAGGGCAGAGAATCAGAGAGTTGATTCCCTGGCAAGTGCCTATGATTCCGAGAGATTCACTTTCCGCGAAAACAGGTCAGAAAAGCGTGTTGTTGAGTCTTTGCAGCAACGCTTGACGGCTTCGCCGACCATGCAAGTTCAAGCACTACTTGAACACCGCAGCGGGCTAAAGAAGCTGCCCCAGAAACTCCTGCACCTCATGACCCGGCCGGAAGTTGCCCAGCCGCCTGATCTCCCAATGCAGCCGGATGCCCGAATTCTCGAGCACCCGCGCCCGCACCGTCTCGCCGAGATATTCGAGGTCGTAGCCGGTCGCGGTGCCGGTGTTGATCATGAAGTTGCAATGCATCGGCGACATCTGCGCGCCGCCGATCATCAGCCCGCGGCAGCCGGCCTTGTCGATCTCCTTCCAGGCCGAGGTGCCTTCGGAATTCTTGAAGGTCGAGCCGCCGGTCTTCTCGCGGATCGGCTGCACCGTCTCGCGATGGTTCTGCACGGCGTCCATCGCCGCCTTGATCGCCGCCTTGTCTTCCGGAACGCCTTCGAAGGTGGCCGAAGTGAAGATCAGTCCGCCCGGCGCCGACGAATGACGATAGGCATAGCCCATATCGGCATTGCTGAGCGTATGGACATTGCCCGTGCGGTCGAGCGCCCGCACCTCGACGACGCGCTCGCGCGTCTCGACGCCATTGGCGCCCGCATTCATCCGCAGCGCCCCGCCGACGGCGCCCGGAATCCCATGGTAGAAATGGAGCCCGCCGATGCCGGCCTCATACGCGACCGCTGCGACACGCTTGTCCGGCGTCGCCGCGCCCGCCTTGATTGTGGTCGGCCCGGTGGCTTCGGCTTCGCCAAAGCCCTTGGCCGAAAGCCTCACCACGAAACCGGAAATGCCGCCGTCGCGTACCAGAAGGTTCGAGCCGACGCCGACCACGGTGATCGGGATTTCCTCCGGCACGCCGCGCAGGAAGGCCGCAAGGTCCTCCTCGTCGGCCGGCTGGAACAGCGCCTCAGCCAGGCCGCCGGCGCGGAACCAGGTGATCTTGTCCATCTCGGCATTGGGCGTGATGCGACCGCGCAGGCCGGCTAGCTTGTCACCGAGTTTGTCGATCAGGGCTTGGCCGCGCATCATGAGGGTGTTCCCCCAAGTTCCTTGGGTAGGGCATAGGCCCACTGCGTGATGTTGCCGGCGCCAAGGAAGATGACGAAGTCACCGGGCTTGGCAAGGTCGCGGATGGCCGTAGCGACCGCCGCCGGACCTTCGATATAGCGCGCGTCGCGGTGACCGCCGGCGCGGATGCGCGACACCAGCGCGTCCGATGAAACGCCTTCGATCGGCTCCTCGCCGGCCGGATAGACCGGCGCCACCATCACCGTGTCGGCATCATTGAAGCAGACGGAGAACTCTTCGAACAGATCGTGCAGCCGGGTGAAGCGGTGCGGCTGGGCTACGGCGATGACGCGGCCCTTGGTTGCCCCGCGCGCGGCCTTTAGCACCGCCGCGATCTCAACCGGATGGTGGCCGTAGTCGTCGAACACCTCGACCCCATTCCAGGAGCCGGTGTGGGTGAAGCGCCGCTTGACGCCGGCGAAGGACGAAAGGCCCTTCTTGATCGCTTCGTCCGACAGGCCGAGCTCATGCGCGACCGCGATCGCCGCCGTCGCGTTGGAGACGTTGTGCCGTCCCGGCATCGGCAGCCGCAGGTCCTTAATCGTCGTCGAGCCGCGCCCCTTGCGGTCGCGGATCACCACGTCGAACTCCGATACTGCCCCGTCCATGCGATGATTGGCGAAGCGCACGTCGGCCTGCGCGTTTTCGCCATAGGTGATGACGCGCCGGTCCTCGATGCGGCCGACGAGCGCCTGCACCTCGGGATGGTCGGTGCACATCACGCCGAAGCCGTAGAACGGCACGTTCTCGACGAACTGACGGAAGGCTTCGCGCACCTTGTCGAAGCTGCCATAGTGGTCAAGATGCTCGGGATCGATATTGGTGACGACCGCGATATCGGCCGGCAGCTTGAGGAAGGTGCCGTCGCTCTCGTCCGCTTCGACCACCATCCACTCGCCGTCGCCCATGCGGGCATTGGTGCCATAGGCGTTGATGATGCCGCCATTGATGACGGTCGGGTCCAGCCCGCCGGCTTCGAGCAAAGTCGCCACCATCGAAGTGGTCGTCGTCTTGCCATGCGTGCCGCCGATGGCGACCGCCTGGCGGAAGCGCATCAGCTCGGCGAGCATTTCGGCGCGCCGCACGATCGGCAGTAGTTTCTCCCGCGCGGCCTTGAGTTCGGGGTTGGATTTCTTGATCGCCGTCGACACCACCACGACTTCTGCGTCGCCGATATTCTCGGCCTTGTGGCCGACGAAGCACTCGATGCCATTATCGCGCAGCCGCTGCACATTGGCGCCGTCCGCCTGGTCCGAACCCTGCACTTTGTAGCCGAGATTGTGCAGCACTTCGGCAATGCCGCTCATGCCGATGCCGCCGATGCCGATGAAATGCACGAGGCCGATCGTCTGCGGCATCTTCATGCGCGCGTCCTCCTGTAGTCCGAAACCGTTTTGCCGGACGCAATAGCCTCTGTCAGATCGGCGAGCAACCGTGCCGCGTTGGGTTTTCCGGCCGAGCGGGCGGCCGTGGCCATCGCCGTCAGCCTGTCGGGGTTGCCAAACAGCCCGTCAAGGAGCGCAGCGATGCCCTTGGGCGAAAGCGTGGATTGTGGATGCACCTCGGCCCCGCCGGCGGCGGCAAGTGCCGCGGCGTTGGCCGCCTGGTCATGGTCGAGCGCATGCGGATAAGGCACCAGCAGCGCGGGGCGGCCGATGACGGCAATCTCCGATACGGTCGAGGCGCCGGAGCGCGACATCACCAGATGCGCCGACGCCATGCGCGCCGCCATGTCGGTGAAGAAGGGCGAGACCTGCGCGTCGACGCCAAGATTGGCGTAGGCGGCCTTGACCCGCGCCACGTCTTCCGCGCGCGCCTGCTGCGTGATCGCCAGTCGTTTGCGTTGCGCTTCGGGCAGAAGCGCGATCGCCGCCGGCACGGCATCGGAGAAGAACTGCGCGCCCTGGCTGCCGCCGAACACCAGGAGGCGGAACGGCTCACCGTCTGTGGGTGCTGTGTAAGAGATTTTCGCCGCTTCCAGCACCTGCGGCCTGACGGGATTGCCGGTCGTCACGGTCTTGGCGTCGGCAGCGCTTTCACTCTCCGCCAGGAAGCCGCCGGCAATGGCATCGACGCGGCTGGCGAGCGCCTTGTTGGCGCGGCCCATCACGGCGTTCTGCTCATGGATCAGCGTCGGCACCTTGCGTCGGGTTGCCGCGTAGAGCGGCGGCAGCGTCGGGTAGCCGCCGAAGCCGACGACGGCATCGGGCTTGATTCTGGCTATTACCCGACCGGCCTGCCGCACGCCTTGCCAGATCGTCCAGAAGGCCGAAAGCATAGCGATCGGATTCTTCGAGCCAAGCGTGGCCGAAGGGATCGAGTGAATGTCGGCAGCGGGAAAGTGGCCGGAGTAGCGCTCGGCGCGGCGGTCGGTGGCAAGATGCACCTCCCAGCCGCGCTCGATCAGCTCATGTGCGAGCGCCTCTGCCGGGAACAGATGTCCACCCGTTCCGCCGGCCGCAAGCAGGATGACACCTCTCGACATCCCGCCTCATTCCGCCGGAAGGGTGCGCTGCGAGAAGGCATAGCCTATCTGCTTGCGCTTTTCGGGGTGCCTGCGCGTCAACGCCAGCATCATGCCCATCGAGATGGCGATAGCGATCTGCGAGGAGCCGCCATAGGAGATGAAGGGCAGCGTCATGCCCTTGGCAGGCATCAGCTGCAGGTTCACACACATGTTGATGGCAGACTGCAAGCCGAAAATGGTGACGAGCCCGCCGACGGAATAACGCGTGAAATCGTCGTGCTCCTTCAGCGCGATGCTCAATCCGCGTAGCACGATGAAGGCGAAGATCGACATGATGAAGAAGCACATGATCAGCCCGAACTCCTCGCCTGCGACCGAGAACACAAAGTCGGCGTGGCTGTCCGGGATGACCCGCTTCACCGTCCCCTCGCCCGGGCCGACGCCGAACCAGCCACCGTTGATCAGGGCCTCGCGGCCCATGTCGACCTGGAAGGTGTCGCCTTCGCCGGTGAGGAACTTGTCGATGCGGGCGGCGACGTGCGGAAACACCGTATAGGCCGCGAACACGCCGCCAATGCCGGCAGCTCCCAGCGCGACGATCCAGAACCAGGGCAGGCCGGCCATGAAGAACATCACGCCCCAGGTGCCCAGCACCAACATCGTCTGGCCAAGATCGGGCTGCGCCACCAGGAGCGAGATCACCAACGCGAGCAGCAGCATGGCGAAGAGATTGCCGGGAATGTCGGGCTGTCGCTTATGCTCGGCAAAAAGCCAGGCGCAGATGATGACGAAGGCAGGCTTGAGGAACTCGGACGGCTGGATGGAGAGGCCGGCGAGCGACACCCAGCGCCGCGCGCCCTTCACTTCGACGCCGACGTAGAGCACCACCACCATCAGCACCAGCATGATGCAGAGCATCACCAGCGACATCCGCCTTATTTGCCGGGCCTCCAGGAAAGAAACCGCCAGCATCACGATAAGCGCCGGGATAGTGAAGATGATTTGCCGCGTGGCGAAATGGAAGCTGCTGAGGCCGATCCTCTCGGCGACCGCTGGGCTTGCCGCGAAGGACAGAATGATGCCCAGCCCCATAAGCGACAGGAATGCCGCGAGGAACCAGCGATCGATCGTCCACCACCAGGTTGCGACTGGACTTTTGTCGAGACGGCTTTGCATCAACGTGGCCCTCCGATGGGTCTCACTCCATCAATAGCAGTCGCAGCTTGCCTGAAGGCTTCGCCGCGAACCTCGAAATTCTTGAACTGGTCGAAACTGGCGCAGGCCGGCGAAAGCAACACCACCGCCTCGCCGCCGGTGTCGCTCGCGGCGTCATGGGCGGCATGCTCGACCGCGGCTGCCAGCGTTCCGGAAATCTCGTAAGGCACGGCCTCGCCGAGCGTGGCGGAGAAAGCGGGCGCCGCCTCGCCGATCAGATAGGCCTTGGCGATGCGAGGGAAGAAGCCGCGCAGCGGCTCGATGCCGCGTTCCTTGGGCAGGCCGCCGGCGATCCAGTAGATGCGGTTGAAGCTCGACAGCGCGGGTGCCGCCGCGTCGGCGTTGGTCGCCTTGGAATCATTGACGAACAGCACATGGCCCTTGCGGCCGACCTGCTCCATGCGGTGCGCCAGCCCCGGGAAGCTCTCAAGCCCGGCCTGGATCTCGCCAAGCTCGAGGCCGATCCTGAGGCAGGCGGCGACAGCGGCAAGCGCGTTCTGCGCATTGTGCTGGCCGCGCAGCGAGCCAATACCTTCGAGGAAGGCGACACGGCTGTAACGGCCATTCACCGCTTCCATCAGGTTGGTGCCGTCGGCGAAATAGCCGTCGGTCAGCGGCAGGCGCTTGGAAATGCGGATGACTTGCTTGCCGGCCCGCTCCAGCCGGTCGGCGATCTGGGCGCACCAGGAATCGTCGATGCCGATGATCGCGGTGTCGCTGCCGGCGACCAGCCTTTCCTTGATCGAGGCGTAATGCGCCATCGTGCCGTGACGGTCGAGATGGTCCGGCGTCAGGTTGAGCAGGATGCCGGCGGTCGGGTTGATCGAGGGCGCAAGATCGACCTGGTAGGAGGAGCATTCCACCACATAGTGCCGCTTGGGCTCGGGCGGATCGAGCGTCATGACGGCGCGACCGATATTGCCGCCCATTTGGGTATCACGTCCGGCCGATTTCAGTATGTGCGCCGTCAGCGCCGTCGTCGTCGATTTGCCGTTGGTGCCAGTGATCGCGATGAAGGGTGCCGTCGGCGCGCGCTGAATGCGCTCGCGGCAGAACAGCTCGACGTCGCCGATCACCTCGACGCCGGCTCCGCGCGCCAGCTCCACCGCCCAATGCGGCTTCGGGTGCGTGAGCGGCACGCCGGGCGACAGGACGAAGGCCGCGAAGCGCGGCCAGTCGGCGGCGCGCAGGTCGCCGGTCGCGATCCCGGCGGCGGCCGCCTTGGCGACGCTGTCCGGATTGTCGTCCCAGGCGAGGATCTCGGCGCCGCCCGCGATCAGCGCATGCGCGGTCGCGATCCCCGAACCGCCGAGCCCGAAGAGCGAAACGCGTTTGCCAGCGAAGGAAGCGGCGGGAACCAAGCGGTGTCCTATCTAAGCTTGAGGGTGGAGAGGCCGACCAGCGCCAGGATGACGGCGATGATCCAGAAGCGGATCACCACCTGGCTCTCGGTCCAGCCGAGCTTTTCGAAATGGTGATGGATCGGCGCCATCAGGAACACGCGCTTGCCGGTCATCTTGAAGTAGCCGACCTGGATGATGACCGACAGTATCTCGACCACGAACAGGCCGCCGACGATGACCAGCACGATCTCGTGCTTGGTGGCGACGGCGATGGTGCCGATCAGGCCGCCCATCGCCAGCGAGCCGGTGTCGCCCATGAAGATCGCGGCCGGCGGCGCGTTGAACCACAGGAAGCCGAGGCCGGCGCCGATGACCGCGCCGAGCACGACCGCGAGCTCACCGGTGCCGGGGACGAAATGGATCTGCAGATATTCGGCGAAGACCGCGTTGCCGGAGAGATAGGCGATGACGCCGAAGGACGCGGCCGCGATCATGATCGGCACAATCGCCAGCCCGTCGAGACCGTCGGTCAGGTTCACCGCATTGCCGGCGCCGACGATGACGAAGCAGGAGAACGGCACGAAGAACCAGCCGAGATTGATGAGGAATTCCTTGGCGAAGGGAAAGGTCAGCGAAGACGAGAACGGCGCCTGGCCGTTGTGCATGATCACCCAGGCGGCGATGCCGGCGACGACGAATTCGATCGCCAGCCGCGCCTTGCCGGAAAAGCCCAGATGCGACTGCTTGGTGACCTTGAGATAGTCGTCGTAGAAGCCGATCGACCCGAAGCCGACGGTGACCAGGAGCACCACCCAGACATAGATGCTGGAAAGGTTCGCCCATAGGATCGAGGAGCCGATGATCCCGGACAGGATCATCAGCCCGCCCATGGTCGGCGTGCCCGCCTTCTTGAAATGCGTCTGCGGTCCGTCGGCGCGGATCGGCTGGCCCTTGCCTTGGCGAAGCCGCAGCGAGTTGATGATGGTCGGTCCGAAGATGAAGACGATCAGCGCCGACGTGATCAGCGCGCCGCCCGTGCGGAAGGTGATGTAGCGGAAGACATTGAAGGCCGAGATCTTGTCCGCGAAATCAACGAGTAAAGTGAGCATGCGTTTCCGTCCCCCGGAGCCCGACCTCAGGTCGGTTCGATGGTTGTGGCTTCCGCCGGAAATTTGCCGAGCAATGCCTCGACCAGCTTTGAAAATCCAATGCCTTTCGACGACTTGACCATGACCACGTCGCCAGGCCTGATTGCCGACATCACGACCGGCTTCAGCTCTTCAGCGCCTGACCGGTATTCGGTTTCGACATCGGATGGCAGAACATCGGCCAGCGCCCGCATCTCCGGACCGCCGAGAAAGACGTTGCGCGTCCCGGTGCCGACGATGAGTTCGGCAAGCGCCGCATGGAGTTTCGCCGAATGGCTGCCGAGCTCCAGCATGTCGCCGAGCACGGCGATGCGCCTGCCCCCACCCGAGACGGGCGTGGCGTTGAGCAGCGCCATGGCCGCCGCCATCGAAGCCGGATTGGCGTTGTAACTTTCGTCGATCAGCGTGATCGGGCCGTTCGGATGATGCAATATGTGACGCCTGCCGCGGCCGCGCTCGGCCGAAAGGTCACCAAGCGCCGCCGCCACCTTGTCGAGGTCGGCGCCGACCAGTTGCGCGGCCCCCAGCACGGCCAGCACGTTCTGCACGACGTGTCGGCCGGGCGCCCCGACACGGGCCGTCACGTCCTTTTTGCCGATCTTGACAGCGATGTCGGAATGGTCGGCATAGAGCTCGCAGCCGGCAAGGCGGAAGGCCGAGCGGGCGTTTTCGCCGAAGCCGAAGACATGCTCGACACCAGCCTCTTTCGCCATTTTCCCGAGCAGCTTCCAGCGCGAATCGTCGCGGTTGAGCAGCGCGGCGCCGCCGGGCTCGATCGCCTCGAAAATCTCGGCCTTGGCCATGGCGATCTCGTCGAGGCTCTTGAAGAAGCCGAGATGGGCGGCGGCAATCAGCGTGACGATCGCGACATGCGGCCTCACCATCTTGACCAGCGGCCTGATCTCGCCCGGATGGTTCATGCCGATCTCGAAGACCGCGTAGTCGCAGTCTTGCGGCATGCGCGCGAGCGTCAGCGGCACACCCCAATGATTGTTGAACGACTGCGCGGAAGCGTGCACCTTGCCGACCGCCGATAGCACATGGCGCAGCGCTTCCTTGGTCGTCGTCTTGCCCGCGGAGCCGGTCACCGCGATGATCTTCGCCCGTGAGCGGACACGCGCGGCGACGCCGAGCTTTTCCAATGCCGCAAGCACGTCCTGCACGACGATCATCGGCGCCGTCAGCCGGCCGAGCGACGGCAGCTTGCCCTCGGCGACGACCAGCACGGCGGCGCCTGCTTTCACCGCCGCGGTCGCGAAATCGTGGCCGTCCATCGTCTCGCCCTTGATGGCGAAGAAGGCATTGCCGGGCTCGAGGCTGCGGCTGTCGATGGAAATGCCGGTGATGCCTTCCGGCAGCGAGCCGATCGGCCTGCCGCCCATGGCCTCGACAAGCGCCTCCGATGTCCAGAGCAGGTTCATGCGGCGCGCTCCTGGAGCGCCTCGCGCACTTCCTCATGGTCGGAGAAGTGGAAGGTTTCGGTGCCGATGGTCTGGCCTTCCTCATGCCCCTTGCCGGCAACGATCAGCGTGTCGCCGGCATGAAGCATGGCGACCGCCTCATGGATCGCCTTGCGGCGGTCGCCGATCTCGATGGCGCCGGGCGCCGCGGCAAGGATGGCCGCGCGGATGGTTTCCGGAATTTCCGTGCGCGGATTGTCGTCGGTGACGATGACGACATCGGCGAGCCGGGTGGCGATCTCGCCCATGATCGGCCGCTTGCCGCGATCGCGGTCACCGCCGCAGCCGAACACCACGACGACGCGGCCCGTGGTGAACGGACGAACCGAAGAGAGCACGTTCTCCAGCGCGTCGGGCTTGTGCGCATAGTCGACATAGACCGGAGCGCCGGCCGCCGTCGTGCCGACGAGGTCGAGCCGGCCCGGCGCGCCTTTCAATTTTTCCAATGCCGCCAAGGCTTTGCCGGCCGATGTTCCAGTCGAGATGGCGAGGCCGGCCGAAACCAGCGCATTGGCGATCTGGAAATCGCCGGCGAGCGGCAGGTCGATCTCGTAAAGCACGCCGTCGGCCTCGACCTCGGCACGCTGGCGCCGCCGCTCATGCTCGACGCGCTTCAGCGTGAGGAATTCGCCGTGGCGGCCGACCGTCAGCACGTCGAGACCCGTTGCCCTCGCGGCATGGACCGTCGGCTCGGACCAGGGATCGTCGGCGAAAATCACAGCCGGCGCGCCCTTCGGCAGCAGCGTGTCGAACAGGCGCAGCTTGGCGCGGTGATAGTCCTCGACCGTCGGGTGGTAGTCCATATGGTCGCGGCCGAGATTGGTGAAGCCGGCGGCCGCCAGCCTGACACCGTCGAGGCGGCGCTGGTCGAGGCCGTGGCTGGAGGCCTCCATCGAGGCGTGGGTGACGCCGGCATCGGCCAGCTCTTTCAGCAGCTTGTGCAACGCCACCGGATCCGGCGTTGTCAGCGAGCCATACTCATTGCGGCCGGGCGCCACGACACCCGTCGTGCCGATCGAAGCGGCGGCAAGGCCCGCCTGCTCCCAGATCTGGCGTGTGAAGGCGGCGACCGACGTCTTGCCGCTGGTACCGGTGACGGCGACCATTGTTTCAGGCTGCTTGCCGAAGAAGCGCGCCGCGCTCAGCGCCAATGCCAGACGCGGATCATCGACGGCAAGAACCGGGATCGACAGTCCGGAAATGGCATTCCCCTTGGCGGCAACGATCGCAGCGGCGCCTTTTGCCGCAGCGTCGGCTGCGTAGGCCGAGCCGTCGGCCTTGCTGCCGGCCAGCGCAAAGAAGACGACGCCCGCCCTTACCTGGCGGGAATCGGATGAGAGACCGGTAACCTCCAGATCGGGGGAAACTGTTCCCTCGATAGGCAGGACACCGGCTAGATCTTTCAGATGCATTGAGTCCCGTTCACCGCAACAAAATAGCGCGCAGTTGCCGGCGCGCCCCAAGAATCACTGATAGGAAACCAGCGTTGCACCATTTTCATGGCTGAAATCTGGCTTCACGCCAAGCATGGCCGCCGAACGCCTGATGATATTGCCGGCTATAACCCCCGCATTAGCGGCCGCGACGTCTGTCATGCCAGGCTTTTCCGGATGCGGGGCGTCGGCAATCGTGAACACGAGATATTGCGGATCGTCCATCGGGAAGGCGGCCACAAAGGTATTGAAATTCAAGTCTTTCGAGTATCGGCCATTGATGACCTTCTCGGCTGTTCCGGTCTTGCCACCAACGCGATAACCGGGAACTCTAGCGTTTCTGGCAGAGCCCTTCTCGGCGTTGAGCGTATAAAGGTAGCGCATGCCTTCGACCGTCTTTTCGCTGACCACTTTCTTAGCCACCGTCATTGCCTGCTCCACGGTACGTGGCAGGAAGGTCGGTTCGATCAGATAGCCGCCATTCATCAGGGCCGCGCAGCCGACAGCAGCTTGCAGCGGCGTCGTCGACACACCATGGCCGAAGGCGATGGTAAACGAATTGACCTGTTTCCAGACCTTCGGTTCAGTCGGGCGGGCGACTTCCGGCAGTTCGGTCTGCATCTTGTCCAAAATTCCAAGGCGATGCAGGAATTCCCGGTGCCCCTCGATGCCGACCAGCTCGGCCTCCCTGGCCGACCCGATGTTGGACGAATAGAGGAACACCTCCGGCAACGACAGCACACGGTTCTTGCCGTGGAAATCGTGAATGGCCTGATGGCCGACCCGGATTGGATGCGAAGCGTCGAAGCGGCTCGCCATCGTCGCTTTGCCGGAATCGAGCGCCATGGCCGAGGTGAAGCTCTTGAAGGTCGAACCCATCTCATAGAGGCCCGCGGACATACGGTTCAGCCGGTCCTTTTCCTGTGCATTGTAAGGATTGTTCGGATCGAAATCCGGCACCGAGGCCATGGCCACCACCTCGCCCGTTTTGACGTTGAGCACAACGGCGCCAGCGCCAATGGCGCGATAGCGCTCCAGGGCGGCGGCGACCTCGTCGCGCACGACATGCTGGACGCGAAGGTCGATCGACAGCTTCACCGGCTTCAGGTCCCTGGCCACCGCCAGCCCCGACGCCTGCAGGTCGGTCAGCCCCTGGTCGTCGATGTATTTCTCCATGCCGGAGATGCCTTGGTTGTCGATGTTGGTCAGCCCGACAATATAGGAGGACGTCTCGCCGCTCGGATAAAAGCGGCGCTTTTCGGTGCGGAAGCCGAGGCCGGGGATGCCCAGTGCCAGGATGTCGGCCTGCTGCTTCGGCGTCAGCTGACGCTGCAGCCAGACAAAGCCGGCGCCGCTCTTGAGCTTGCGATAGGTCTGCTCGTAATCGATCTCGGGAAGCACGGTCGACAATCTCTCGATCGCCTCGTCGGCGTCGACGATACGGCGCGGCTCGGCAAACAGCGATGCCGTCTTGATGTCGGTCGCCAGCACCTCGCCGTTGCGATCGACAATATCTGGCCGCGAGGCGGTGACGCGGCTTTGCGGACCGCCCGACATGTCGGGGTTCTGCAGGCCAAGATAGACGAGCCGGCCGGCAATCGTCGAATAGATGGTGAAGAACACCGCCATCGTCATGATGATGCGGGTCTTGGCCTTGCCGCCGGTCGCCTTGCGGGCGGCGTCGACGACGATCGAGCCGTCCGGGGCCACCTTCTTGCGACGCCTCAGCAGCTCACCGATCCTTGGAAGCCTGCCGATCATTGCACGGTGCTCCCGGTGACCACCGGATCCTTGTCGTCCGAAGGCTCTTTGCCGGAATTGTCGGCCATCCCGCCAAGCCGCTGCGACGACAGGTCCTCGATGTTGACCGGTTTCATCGGCACGTCGTCGAGACCGCCGATCTGGCGGGCGTTGAGCGGCTCGAGCCCGAGCTGCGACTTGTAGATTTCGGCAAGCTTCTGCAGCCGCGCCGGCTGGGTGAGCAGGCTCCAGTCGGCCTTCAGAAGGTCGATCGTGTCTTCCTCGTAGCGGATCTGCGCCTGCAGCTTCTGCACCGCCGCCAGCTGGTCCTCGGCTTCGCGCTTGGTCTTGTAGGTCAACGCCGCCGCCGAGACCATGACGGCGATCAGGACTATGTCGCTGGTACGAAACACGTGATTACCTCTCCCCCGGCCGCTCGACGGCGGGAAGCTTTGGAAGGCCGAAAATCGAAAAGTCGCCACTGCGCGCCGGCACGTCGGTGCGGATTGCCGCGCGCAGCCTGGCCGAGCGCGCCCGCGGGTTGGCCGCGATCTCGGCCTCGCCCGGCGTCACCCCGCCGCCGGACTTGCGGAAGGTCGCCAGCCGCGCCGGCGCATCCGGCATGTGGCGGGAGCCGCTGGCCGCATCTGCGCGATCGGCGATGAAGCGCTTGACGATGCGATCCTCCAGCGAATGGAAGGTCACGACCGCCAGCCGCCCGCCAGGCTTGAGCACACGCTCGGCGGCGAACAGCGCGCTCGCCAGTTCGCCGAGCTCGTCATTGACGAAGATCCGCAGCGCCTGGAAGACACGCGTGGCCGGATGGATCTTGTCCTTCGGCGCGCGGCCAATATGGGTGGCGATGGCGTCGGCCAGATCGAGCGTCCGCTCGAAGGGCCGTTTCTCGCGCCGCGCCTCGATCATGCGGGCGATGCGGCCGGCATGCCGCTCTTCGCCGAGGAAGCCGAAAATGCGGGCAAGGTCGCCCGCCTTGAAGGTGTTGACGACGTCGGCGGCGCTCAGGCCCGCCTGCGCCATGCGCATGTCGAGCGGCCCGTCGGCGCGAAAGGAAAAGCCGCGCTCGGCCTGGTCGAGCTGCATGGAAGAGACGCCGATGTCGAGCACGACGCCGTCGGCGCTCTCGACCTGTTCGTCCAGCGTCGAGAACGGCGCCTGTACGAGCTTCAGCCTGCCGCCGGCCTGCTGCTCCAGAGCCCGGCCCGCGGCGATCGCATCCGGATCGCGGTCGATGGCCACGACCGATGCGCCTCGCTCGAGGATGGCGCCGGTGTAGCCGCCGGCGCCGAACGTCCCGTCGACGATTGTCTCGCCGGCCCTTGGCGCAAGCGCCTCCAGCACCTCGGCAAGGAGGACCGGAATGTGACGGACCAGTCCGCCAACGGCGTGAGGATCATCGCCGTGGCCAGCCATCATTCCGGCCGCTCCCCAGGCTTCGTCCCCTGCCGAAGCTGCAAGAGCCTGGCCCGCGCCTGTGCCCCATAGGCGGCAAGCCGGCCCGGTTCCCAAATTTGAAAGAAATTGCCGCGTCCGACAAAGGCCACCTCCGTGGAAATGCCCGTATGCTCGCGGATGAAATCGGTCATCGTGATGCGACCGTCCTGGTCGAGTTTCAGGAACGTCCCGTCGCCATGACAGAAGAACGACATGTCGTCCGCTGTCTGCAGGAAGGGATCCTCGAGCGCGATCCGCTGCTCGTAACGGTCGAGCAGATCGAGCCCGCCGACGTCCATCGCCGGAAGGTCCAGGCAACGTAGCGCATAGAGCTCGCCATAGCCACGTTTCTGCACGACCGCGCGGAAATGCGCTGGAACGGACACCCGCCCCTTCGCATCGATCCTGTTCACCGCGTTTGACAGAAATCGGTCCACTACGCGTTACAGCCGCTGTCGCCGCCGCACCCCTTCTCATGTTTTTCTCCGCGCCGCCGCGCATCGCCTCGCGACAAATCGCTTCATTCACCAAGGCAAAAACCGGCAAACGCGCAGCCGCCGCGACTGCCCGATTGGCGTACGCTTCACCCTGACGCGGAACGAAGGCTTGATGATGCGAATGGGATATCATGGGGTACTATGGGCGTCAACGGGAGCAGGCATCACAAACGCGCGCGCCACAACCAGAAAGAGCAGGCTGACGCCACGTCCCGTCTTTATCGTCTATTAAGCCTAACGAAGCGTTATCGTTAGACCGTTGAAATCATTGAGGCCCGTTACCGCTGATTTTTCGAAGTCGCTGTGCCGCAGGCACTTTTCGAGAGCGAAATTATCGCCTTGCGCGGATCACCCGCTGGCGCTCTTCCTCTCGCTCGATCGGCCATTCCGAATGTGGGAGCGTCATGGAATGATGAACGAAACCGAAGTTGGTCGATGCCCGGCCGGCATCACGGCAGCGCGAGCAGAAGAAATGCGGCTTGAGATCCTGCTCGAGGATCGAGTGATCCATCCCCAGCTTGCGCGCCAGCTGCACCAGGTTGATCCTGGTGCTGTGACCGCAGCCGTATTCGTGGCAATGGATTGTGACTTCGTGGCCCAAGGTGAGCAGCTTGCCGATGCTATCGATCGACAACGGATAGGTGATTTCTGGGAGTTGGAATGGCATCTGACCGATATGGGAACTGAGAGCGCCGAGCTCAATCTGCCTTGAAGCCGCGGATCGTGCCATGCCGGAGCTTTGGCTCATTTCGCAGATATCGGACATCGGCCTTGATGGCGCCCGGCTTGATCCACTCGATGGACGGTCCGGCAATCGCCCGCGGTACGCCAGGTGGTTCCTCTGCCCGTGCCTGTCTCACCAGTTGCTGGAGGCGATCGCGCAGCTGCTTGGGCAGCGTGATCGTCGGCGAGCCAGCATAGCAGCCATTTCTGGCGACAATGCCGACGGCCGGTTTCCCCGGAACGCGCTTGATGCCGATGAGCTCGAAATCGCCGGTCTCCCAGCATTTCGTTTTCACCCAAGCCTCCGTCGACCCGCTTTTGTACGGACTGCCGGACCGCTTTGAAACCATCCCCTCGAGTCCCATGCGCTCGACCGCCGCGAAGAACTCGGCGCCGCCGCCGGCGACGTGCTGGCTATATTGGATGATGCCGTCGGCGGGCTTGACCAAATTCCAGAGGATTTCCTTGCGCTCGATCGCCGGCCGCGCGCGCAAGTCCTCGCCGTCGAGATGCATGATATCGAAGGCGACGAAGGCCAGCGCTTCGGCCTGCCACTTCATGCGCGATGCCATCGCATGGAAGTCCGGCCGGCCGTCGGCGTCCGGCGCGATCATCTCTCCATCGATGACGAAGGCCTTCGCCGGAAGCTTTTCCCCCGCGGCGACGATCGGCCAGTAGCGCTTCGACCAGTCGTGCCCGGTCTTGGTGAGTGCTCGAGCGCCGGCCCAGTCGAGAATGAGCTGCGTGCGGAAGCCATCGTACTTGATCTCGTGGATCCAGTCATCGCTGACCGGCGGCTCCTCCACCTGGGCAGGCTCCATCGGCTTGATGAACTTCAACCGATCGCGATTTACTCGACTACGCATCAAAAACGCCTCAACTCTGAGACATTTTAGCAGTGAATGGTTACGCATTCACCATCGCCGCACGCACCGCTTGCAGGCGCTATTCCATCAGTCTATCCTAAAAATACGGGGATAACGGCGGCTTGGGGAGTTGCTGCGATGCTTCGCGTCTTGCGAAATTTCTGGAATGACCAGCGCGGTATCGCGCTCATCCTGGTAGCGATCATGCTACCGGCCATCATCGGCATGTCGATCCTTGCGATCGATATGAGCCGGGCGAACAACCTTCACAACGATTTGCAGAAGGGCACCGATGCGATGTCGCTCGCCGCGGCGGCCGAACTCGACGGCAGATCAGATTCGATCACCAGAGCTGACCGCGCGCTGGCCACACTGGTCTCGAACCACTACAAATTCGGCGGATCGACCGGCGTCGACCAAGTGCTTCAGGCGGCCGGCGTGACTCGACGCTATCTGCGGTCTCTCCCTGCCACCGACGATCTTCCTATCACGTCCGCCAATGTCATCACCGACGAGGTGGCTGGCGCGCTTGAGGCGAGATATATCGAGGTAAGGGTTACGCCGGTCGGCTTTTTCGCAATGTTCCCCGTCTCTTTCTTGAGCGGGAACGACGCCGACAATTCGTTCAACGTCGGCGCGGTCTCGGTCGCAGGCTTTTCACGTGGCGTCTGCGACTTCACGCCGGTCTATATCTGCAACCCATACGAGGGTTCGGGTGACAGCATCTATTCTGTAGCGGCTGACCCGGCAAAGCGCCGGCGCCTCATCGAGCTTCGCCAGCAAGGCGGCTCAACGGCTCAGAACTCGCCTGGTAACTATGGCTTCCTGCAGCCACCGGACGGCTCGACCGGCGCAAACGTGATCAGGGATATGATCGCGAAGACAAAATCGGCGGCGTGCTATAATTCGCGCGGTGTACTCCTTCGACCGGGCTTCATCGCCACGGTCCGGGACGCGCTTAACGTCCGGTTCGACGTCTACAATGGAGCGATGAACGGCAACAAGAACGATCCTGACTACGCGCCCGGCGAAAACGTGCGCAAGGGCTATCAGATGCTGTCGAAAGGCAGCGGGAGTGCTTGTAATGCCGATCTCGCCAGCCCGCCTGATCCCACTAAGTATGATGCTTTCCCGCGCGACAACTGCTTTTCGACCGGCTGTTCGATAGCCAATGGGCGCGTCGGCGATGGCAATTGGGACTTCAACCGGTATTGGAGCACCAACTTCGCCACCACGACAAACCCGGTGGCTATATCCCCTCCCCTTGGAGCAGACGGCGTGAGCCCCGCCAGCAATACAAACCAGCCGACCCGCTACAGCACATATCGCTACGAGATCGCGCAGGGTATCGTCGGCCACCCCTCGAACGGTGGAGAGACCGGCACACCCGCCTGCTCCGCGAATAAGGTCTCCGATCCCGACAGGCGCATAATCTATGGCGCCATCTTGAATTGCCAGGCGCTTGCGGCGGCCGGATTGATGGGCGGCGGCGCCTCCTCGCCGCCGCTGCCAGTCGAAGCCTTCGGCAGTTTCTTCATCACCGAGACGGTCGAGAGCGGCTCTGATCAGACCATCAGGGTTGAACTCGTCGACGTCACAGGACGAGAGGGCCAAGGAACCCTTGACAACTTCCTCCGCGATGAGGTCCAGCTCTACCGATGATCAAAGCCATCATTGTCACCGCTATCCTGATCGCCACACCAGCCGCCGCCGAGGAGATGTCGCAGTCGGCGTGCAATGCGCTGAGCGATGCCGCCGGCAACGCCGCCGGAAATATGAACGGCGTGATCAACCAGCTGGGCGGCGAGGCCTTTCGAAATGCCATGCCGGTGATGCCGGAGAAAGCCAAAGCCCCGGCCGCCGACGTCGAGGACGCCAGGGTCGCGGCGCAATTCGCGCTGAAGGAATACCAGAATTCCCTCAAGCGCTTCTCGGCCTCAATCCAGAACTGCGGGCAATAAAAAAAGCCCCGCCGGCCGAAGCCGACGGGGGCCGCTGATCTTGGGAGGATCAGAAATCAGGCAAGCGTGAAGTCGACGTAGTATTCCTTACCGACCTCGAACTGGATCGCTGCATCGGGATTGTCGACGTTCATCTTCAGGTCGGCCCATGGGGTCGCCTTCGTGAACCGCCCATTCTCGGACTGGATGTCCTCGGAATAGACGGCATGCATGAAGACGGTGGTGCCTTCCTTCGCGCCGCAACAGAATTTCGCTCTTACTCGGGCCGTCATCGGTCTTCTCCTTTTCAAAATACCCGGAACCGCCGGGCGCGGATTCGATCAAAGATGAATGACCTCGAGTCCGATCGCTTCCGCCAAGGCGAGCTCGGCGCGTGCGCCGCGGGAATGCTCCCAGCCAGGCAGTAACGCGATCGCTTCGGCATGACGGCAGATCCAGTCGCAATCGTCGGCGAGCGCGATGCGGGTCGAAAAGCCGTGCTCCTTGGCGGCGAGGAGTTCGCAGCCGGCAGCGTTGCCCTTGGAGATGTCCTTACCTTCTCGAGCAATGTCGCGCTCGGCCGGCGAGAACACTTCATGCCCCTCAGCGCGGAGTTTCGCGGCCGCAGCATGAAAGGCTGGATAGTTGAATTCGGGAATGCCGCGCATCTGCCCGGCCAGGTACGTCCTCATCGTGCCACCTCGCGCACGAGATAGGACACGGCTTTCCGAAGCTGAGTGAGACTGCCGTCGTTGATCAGCTTGTGGTCTTCAGCGATCCCCGCCTGGAATGCGTCGCTCTCGCACCCAACGGGCCCGACATGCCCCGGGCGCTCGACGCGGATGATGATACCGCCGGCGGACCGGAACCAATCGGCCTCATAGACAAGGCTCTCGGCGATCAGCCTCGCCGTCGGGTCGGCGCGCTTGTGTCGATCTACCTCGGTGCCGAGCGTCCATTCCACACCAAGCGTGGTTCCCATGAACCGGCCGAATTTTTCCATGAAGAAGCGCGGCGACGCGCGGCCGGGTAGAAGATCGGACGAGATGTCCTTCAGGCTGCCGTAGACCATTTCGTTGGCCTCGGTCGACGTTGCCCCGAGATGCATGAAATACGCCAGCGTAGCCGCCTTACCGCCATCGAAAGCATGGATCCGTCGGAAGCCGAAGCTTTCGACCAGCATGTTCGCAACGGTGCTCTTGCCGACATTGCGGGCGCCGGTGAGGCCGATCATCATGAGCGAGCACCTCCGGCGCGCACGCGCATCACGGGCTTGCCAAGACGCCCCTCCTCGATCATAGGCGGCTCATAGAGCGTGCCTTCCTCCGGGACGCCGAGGAAGAGCTCGTTCCATGCGATAACGCCAAGCCGCTCCTCAACGATCAGGAGGTTCTGCGAGGCTGGCGCCGGATCGGCCTTCAGTTGTCGAGCCGCGAAGGGATTGAACCCGACCACCGACCCGTTGGCGAAGCCGAAGGGAATCTTGACCGATGTGTGGTTATGCCCCTCGAGGACATAGTGGAAGCCGCGCCCACGCCGGGAATAGGTGGCATGGGTTTTGTACATGCCTCTCACCTGCTTGTAGACGGGCCCATAGAGCCCGCCAGAGCCACCTACGCCTTCATGACCATGCTGGAGCAGGAACCACCAGCCATAGACATTGAACAGCGCTTCGCCCGAGCCGGTGTAGTAGAACTTGGCCCAGTCCTGTTTGCCTAGAATTTTCTCGATCGACCATGAGATCATCATGTCCCAATTGTCGATGGCACCTTCGTTGACGTGAGGCTTCTGTGTCAGCCTCGCATGGTTGCCGGGCGAGGTGTAGACCCGGACAGGAACGCCAACTTCCTGATGGAGGAATTTGATCCCGCCTGCCGTCAATTCCGAAACCAATTTTACACTTTCCACGACAGGCATGGCGCCGCCGCGGCGCGACTCTTCGCGCAGATTGCCATCGATCATGTCGCCGCCGAGACAGATGATGATCTCTTCGACGGGGTCACCGCTCCAATGTTCAGTAAGCAGGGACGCCGTTTTTTGGAACAGGCGATTCATACGAGCTTTGCAGATCTCGCCCGAATATGAATTCAGTCCGTCCATTTCGTAGAGGTCGACACTCTCGCCGCAATGGACATCCGAGATATGCAGGATGGAGGTTCGCTTGCCCCCCTTCTTTGATCCAAGTGCCGGACTGATGATCGCTGGCGCTTCGAGCGCGTCGGCGAGTTGCATGATCGTGCCTCGCACGTCCTGAAGCGTGATGATCTGGTCGAGGAGATCTCTCTCGCGGCGCTTCAGAGAGGCCACTTCCTGCTCTAGGCGGCGCTCGCGGATGCGGTCATCAACAGTCGGCTCGGCGCGCGACTCCTTTACGTCGTGCTCGATTGCCGCAGCGTTTTTTGCCTCGCGCTCCAATATCTCTGCCGACTTATTGATGTTTGGCTCAGCCATTTCCTTGGCGGTGATGAAGCCCCTGCGCTGGGCTTGGTTGAGGCGATTGGCCATCGTGCTTCTGAAAATTCCCAGAGCAAGAGCGGATGCTGTCTTTGACCCGTATTTTCGAAAAACTTCGACTGCCTCGCGGCATTGTTTATCCGTGAGTGGGACACCCATATGGATTTCTCCTGCGATGAATTCTAGATTCAGTAGTCCTCGTCTTCGCCCGGATCTCTCTTTGGCGGCCATACCCGGCGCGCGATGGCGTCGGCGGCGATATCGGAGATCCACATGGCCATCGCTCCAATCAGGAATGCGATGGCGTAGGTGGCTGTCTGGTCTGGTTCGGCTGGCAGCGGCGGCCAATCGTAGACACGCACGATGTGCACCGTCGGTGCCGTCAGATAGGCGGCTGCAAGACAGCCGCAGATCGGTGACACGAACATCTCGCGCAGCTTGAACTTCTTGCGCGAAAGGGCGCGCAGAAGGCCGCCAGCGGTGCCAGCGGCAAGGACGGACGGGTCAATACCCAAAGCAACGAAGACATCGTGAAGTGTCATGGTGGCGGCCCCCGAAATGATGGAACTTACTTCTTTGGCTCTCGAGCCCGTTCGTTGCGGTGATACCAGGCGGCACACCAGGCAATCTGACCATTGGCACCGCCGAGGGCGTTGTCAGTTTTCTTCGTGGCAGTGTCGAAGCGATCGCCCATGGTCACGCCGCTATGCCATTGCCGCTCGCACTGGGGTGGATAGGGAGGCATCCGGCGCGCGTCCTGCACCACCTTCTCAGCGGCCGCGAGCGCTTCCTTTGCGGCGTCGGCTTTCGCCTTGTCGCTGTAGGCTTGGCCGAGCAGCCACTTATTTGTTGCGCAGCCCGTCAAGGAAATGCTGATCAACACGGCAGTCAGCAGGAGGAGGACGGCTTTCAATCTCGGCGAGTTCATCCGACATTTCCTTCTTTTGGGCATCGGTGAGGGTCAGGCGCGTCTCCAGTTCTACGCGCGCCGAGCGCTCTTCGTCTGCGATCTTGCGCTGTTCATCGGCCTTACTATCGCTCCAGGCGCGCAACCGGCGCTCCTCAACCAGTTGCGCGTTCAACGCATCCAGTTCCGCGCCGGCAACGAGTTCGGTGACCGCCCTATTCACCGCAATACGGACCGCAGATGTACGGTCCCACCAGATCCAGCCGCCGGCGATCAGGAAGACCCAGACCGGCAGCGTGATGCCAAAGGTGAGGATCGGACGGATGACTCTCCAGATCGCAAGAACCACAGTCATGGCCGCATCCCTCGCACATACCCGGAGATAACTTTGATGGTGATCAAAAGGCCGATGACGCCACCAACCATGAGCAGAGCGAACCAGATGGCCATCAGTTCAGTCCCGAGACGCAAAGCTCAGCCTCGCCGAGACGCTGCGCGTCGCCCATCTCGCGGCGTTTCACCAAGCCTGGCAGCACGTCGCCGCCCGCCTTGTTCCATGCTGTCTGGGCTTCGCACGCCTCGCGGTATTGATGCTTCGCCACGAACTCCGCGGTTCGCGAACCAAGCTGGCCGCGCCGCGGCTTCTTCGAACCCACCCCGAAATTATAGGCACCGGAGATCATCGAGGACTGTACCGAGATCGGTGCCTGCCAGTAGTCCTTCACGCCGTCGACGAGTGGCAGGTAGAAGTCATGGGTGACGCGATTGATGAGCATGGCGTCGCACCCCTCAAGCGTCTTGCGCATGCCTGGCTTCACGCCCTTGGTTTCGCCCCAGCAGATCGTCCACACCTTGACGCTGTCTTGGTAGGCGACCAGCCGAAGACCTTCCCAAGGCTTGATCAGCTTGTCGACTGCCAGCCGCACCGCCGGCGGCGTATAGCCCTTGGCGACCGCTTCATGAATTGCGACGACCTGAGGATCGGGCTGACTTGCGATGTATGCCGTCCAGCCACTGCTGGCCGCGAAAAGGATGGCGCCAGCAACGGCCGCTTTGCCGCGGGACGTCTTGGCAATCTTACCGATCGGCATCCGGGTCTCCTGAGTTGTTTCGGCGAAGTTTCTTCTGGGGAATGAGGCGGAGCAGCGGAATCGCGGTCGTCAGCGCGCCATTGAGGATGATCAGCCAGATCGGCGGAACCGGCAGCGACGCCGTGATGAAGTAGACCACTGCGGAAACGCCGTTGAGCAACGCAATGAGGATGGCGAGCCGGATGGTCCAAGCGTGCTTGAGCACCGCCCACCAGTCGTCGATGAGGCGCATGACGCATGCTCCGATATGTCGAAGGAATAACGGGATATATTTCGGATGAACCCATCGCCCGAAGGGCTTATGGATGTTCGCCGGATAGTTAACCGGCCGATTTCGCTTTAGTGATCAGCAACTTACAACCGCGCAAATGTCGATAAGCGCTATATCGCGGTTAACAAATTGCTAATTTTCCTTTGACGCCAATGCTCTGTCGGGAGCAGGATCGCTCTGGGACCGGGGGATGAGCTTGAAAGCACCTCTGTCCGGGTATTGGGTAACAGGGGAAATTCACATGACGAAGCTTCTCAGCATGGCCAAGGCATTCCGTGACGAAGAGTCCGGCGCTGCCATGGTCGAATATTCCATCCTGGTCGGCATCATTGCAGGCGCCGCAATCCTGGCGATCGTCGCCATCGGCCTCTGGGTGAGCGGGCGCTTCACCGGCCTGTGCGGTATTCTTGATGGCAACGGCGTGACTGCCGCCGGCGGATCCGGAACCTGCGACGCCACCACTGGCGCAGGCAGCTAAGTACAGACAAGCGCGCCGCCGTCGATTGAACCCGAACGGTGCGCATGGCCCGAAGCAACGCTTATCGGTGAGCTTCCCGGTATGCCTGCCCAGGGAAAGGAAGGAGCCGGCGTCTTTTCACGCCGGCTCCTTTTTACGACCTGGGAAACGCTTTAGTCGGCACCGATATTGATCCATCGGTGTCATAGCGGCAGACGCCCTTGGTGATGCGTACCTCATCAAGCCAGCCATTGAAATTGGCTGTTGCGAATGATCGGCCAATTTCAAAAGCCCCTGTCGAATTGAAGATGGAGCTGTCCGCGGGTGTTTTACTGTCGTCGAGCGTTCCATTCACCCATAGGCGAATTTTCCCCGAAGCATTTTTCGTTATGGCGATGAAGTGCCATGTGTCGAGAGCCATCGCAACGCTGCCGACACCAACGCCGGTGACAGCTGTTCCGTTGGATGTATAGTTGAAAGATATGACCGAAGTCGGAGCGGCAGTAAACGTCGAGTTTATATACCAGCCGATATTGCCGGAGGCTGGAGCCTGCCCCATGACCCGCTGATTCGAAACATTGGCATGCGGCCTGATCCAGAACTCGATCGTGAACTGGTCAGAATTGGCGTCTGAAAGATCCCAATCCGCGCTGTCCGCCATCGACAGATAATCGCCACTTCCATCAAAAAGACAGGACGAAGAGCCGAATTTGGCTTGCGCTGTATCGATCTGAGCGTTGCCGTTGAATGTGACCGAGCGGCCGACCGGGCTCTCGTCGGTAGTGGTGGTAGCACCGTCGGTGCCCTCAAAGCCGAGCAGCAGTTTAACGCTGGAAAAGTATTGATCAGGTGCCAGCGCATCCGCGAACTGGTCAATGGTGATCGAGAATGGTCCGGCATCGGCATTGTTGAACCATAGCGCGACGCCGAAGGTGGTGACGCCGGAGACATTGGAGAATGGCGACAATGATGCGTCGGAAAACTCGGTGTTCCATGTCGATCCGTCGACGCTGGATTTGAGAGTGCATGTCGTGCCGTCATCAGAGGTAATCAACCGGATATAGTTTGGCCCGGCCTGCGTGCCAGAGGCGGCCGCCCCGCCATCGTTGACAGTGTGCCCTGTCTGGGCGTTCCATCCGCTCGGCGGAGTGCCATAGACTTGGTATTTGTTCAGCCCAGTCGAGCCGTCACCGCGGAGACCAAAGATATGGAAATCGTTACTGTTCTTGAAGCCGAAGCCGACCATAGCCAGCTTGCCCTGCTGGGCGAGTTGAGAGAAGTTTGGCGTATAGCGGAAAGTATATTGTCGCCCTGCGGCGACGGTCGCCAACGGGACAACGAATTTACCAAACGAGCCTGACTTGACCTTGCCCTTGATCGTGGTGTCGCCGCTCGATGTCGTGGTGACGACCGGCTGATCGACGAAGCCGCCATCACTGACGCCACCCGATCCTCCAGTATCGCCGACGATAACAGCGCGACCGGGACCGCGCCGGCCAATCATGTGAGGAAGCATTCAAACCTCCAGTCGCCAGCGCGATACATTGATGTCGTTGATAGGAGGTCACCGCTACCATCAAAGAGAAATTGAGGCGCAGCATGGACGGGGATCACTGCGCAGGCGGTGGAAGGCTCATCCTGTTCGCCGATCAGAAAGACCACGCCCTCGAACGGGTCGAATTTGATCATCAGGCGGAGCCCTGGAAGCCTTCAAGTGTGGCAATCCATGTGGACTGCGCAAGCGGCGAGGCGATAGCCTCGAGCGTCTGCAGCAGGCCAAACACGGTCTTGGCGCCGGAGGTCGGCAACGTGATGATACGCGAGCCCTCATCAGGAACGAAAATGCCGCCACTACCATCACTGAAGGTGCGCATCGTCCCGGAAAGCGACCCGATGAAGGTTGCGCGCGGATTGGAGAACGCGGCATTGTCGCCTGCCCCCACCGTCGGCGAGGCTCGGAACAGCCACATGCGCAGCGCCTTGCCGGCGACGCCGGTATCGGTCGTGATCAGCCGCAACCGTTCGATGGTGACTAGATCGTCATTGACGTCTGACATGCTGAAGGAGAACGGTGTCACCGACCCCGCCGTCGTGCTGTTGGCGATCGCGTCATTGGCGGCATAGGCGTTGGTGTCATTCGGCCGCGTCATTGTCGCCGCAGCGGCCTCGATGAACTTCGTCTTGACCTTGCCGATCAGATTGGTGCCGGAGCCGACGACCAGCGTGCCAGCGATCCACTGCTTGATCAGACCGCGCAGATACTGCTGCAGGGTGCCGTTGGCATCGGTGATGACGGCAGCGCCGGAGGTCGTGCCGAGTATCCCCTCAAGACCATCGACCAAACCGGCCAGCGTGGTTGCAAGATCGGTATGCAATAGCGCGAGAGCAGCAGCATCCTCAGTCGATAGCACGACCGGTTTAGAGTCCGCGGCCGCGGCGCGACCGGGTGCCAATGGAGTCTGGATAGGAACAACGTTGCCGTTGGCGTCCTTGACGTCGATGGTCATATCAGTCGTCCTCCAAAAGGATCAGCAGCGCGCTGTTCTCTTCTTGTGAAAAATCAAGGGTTCCAGGCGGCGGTTCAGAATCCAGAGTCGAAGCCGAAAGCGTCACCGACGAATTCAGATCAAGGCGCAGTTCGAGCGTTGGCATGGCGGTTGCTCCGCGAAAATAGGCTATGAGTTGCTGGTCGCTTAGACCTTCAGCGCGAGCGTGAAGCCCACCCATTCCTGAGCGGTCGTCGTCCAAGCGTCAGGCGCGAACGATGTGCCGTCGAGCCACTTATCCGCGAGGTAGACGCTCGCCCCGTCGGCCGATCCGACTTGGCGGATAAAGCGATTGGTGTTTGCGGGTCCGGAGCTCGGTGAGCCAGCCGAACCGTCTGTGCAGACGACACTCAGGAAAGCATATTTTCCATCGCCGCCACCGGGCGAGAACCCAGGCGACTGCGCATTGGCACCGTTGCCGATGACGTAACCGCCCTCGATCGATGTCGCATGCGGATAGGACATCGTCACATAGGACATCTTTTCCGATGACGAACTCGAGAGCGTCAGGCTGTCCGAGCCGGTGGCAATCTTCCAGAGCCAGACGCCGACGCATGCGCCATTCGAGATCTGTTGGTCGCCGATCGTCCAGCCTGTCCCCGCCGAAATGCCGATCGTCGGCGTGCCGTCGAATGCGGCAAGTACCACGATCATGTCGCCGACATTGGCAGCAGGCGGACTTACCGGGTGCGACGTGGCATCGGCACCTGAACTGTTGGTAGTGAAGCCGGCCCATGACGGCCAATCACCGATGTCGGTATCCGCATCGATTTGGGCCGTCGTCTTGGCCGGGAAAATCGCGATCGAGCGGACTCGAGCGTTCTGGAGATAGTATGACCAGTCCTCGACGGTGAAGATGTCGATCTCGACGACAGTGAAGTATCCGCCGCTATGGGTGGTTGTCGTGCTTTGCGCTGGCCCGCCGTTCGTCGTGGACGCCGTCCGCCAGGAGCCGCCGCCGATATCCTCGAAGAGTGTAAAGGCCCGGCGCTCAATACCTGCCGATACAGTAGTATTGACAGTGCCCCCGACCTCTGTGAGATCGTTGCTGTCCCCGACATAGAGGTGATAGCCGTCATAGATGTCGGCGTAGATGGCGTTGACCGTCGTGTTGGCGTTGGTGCCGTCCATGATCTGCATCACCGGACCGGTGGAATAGACGGTGCCGGCGCCGATATCGGACTTGCTGTCGATCGTGAATTCGACTTCGACAGTGACACCACCAACCGCCAAGAGCCCGGTGAAATCGGTGAACATGTCGCCGATCATCTTCGGCCAGTTGCCTGTGCCGAGCTTTAGACCGTCCTCGTTGACATCGGCGAGATTGATCCCGCTCATGATGTCGGCCGCTGCGACCTCCGCACCGCGCGAATAGAAGAAATTATCGACGAAACTCGCGTAGGCTACGGCACCGGCCGGCGGCGTCGGTCCGCCGCCACCCCCGCCGCCGCCAAACGAGATAAAGGAATTCAGAAGGCCCGTCACGATAGAGTGCCGATGAAGACGAGTTTCAGACCGGCGGCACCCGCTCCAGCGTCGTCGATGTCGACTGACACCTCTGCATCATCGGTCATTGCCGTCGTGCTTAACACCGCCGCCGTCGTGGCGGTCGTTGACGTCTTCTCGAGCGCATCAACAGTCAGTGGAGTTGAGAAGATGGACACGCCGTTCTGATTGACGTCGACCTGGACGATGCCGCCAGAATCGGAGGCTGTGTTTAGCGAGGCGCGAACGCTGGATAGCGTGAAACCTCTCGGCCATCTGAACTTCACCTTGGCGGTGCCAGAGGTAAGAACTGTGGTCTCATCACTGACAGCTACAGGGTAGTCGTAGGGCTGCGACGGTGCCGAGCCGCTGGCACCGGCCGCAGTGCGAACATTGACGCCGTCAGATACGAAGGTGGCGACATCGCCATTTGCCACCGTCGGCGGTGTGGCGGACTGTCCCGACACCTGAACTGTGACCGTCTGTCCGCAGCTGTTGAGCACGGTAAATAGCCCACGCTCTTCGGCTGGAACATTCAGCGTAACGGAGCCGCTCGGTGCTGGCGAACCGGCAATCAGCTTGAGATATGAGCCCTCCCAGAAGGCGGCCGACGTCAGCGTCTCGGTCGTGCCATCGATCGAAACATCGACGAACCCAAACGCTGCGGATTCGATACGATTGTCGCGATTGTTGACCGCCGTGACACCGTCGGTGACCTGCGCCTGAGCGACCGGAACCGCCTGCGGTATCTTCTGCTCGATTGTCATGGATTACCTCAAAGAGGGATGATCGCCTCGGCGACGTGTCCGCGGCCGGCGACCGCCGAGATCATGTAAATACGGATGGTTGCCTCGGCCGGCGGGGTGCCCCAGTCAGTCACCTTCTGCGCGGCCGTGTAGGTCCATTCGTTGGCGGTGACTGGATAGGTGTGAAGCGCCGTATTTGGCGAACCCGCGTCCATCACGTCGATTTCGAAGGCCAGCGTAGCTTCACCGCAGTCAGGCGCAGAACTGAACATTTCCCAAGCCGACAGGCGGCTGCGATAGTCGAACGTGACAACTGTGTCCCCAACGGAAAGCTCGCTGGCGATGTTGACCACGGCATATGGTTTCTCGGCGGCACCAGGAATGGCGTGCGCGATGGCAACGGCACTGGCGAGCGACCCGCCGAAGCCGACGGCCTTGTAAAACTTCGTCAAGTCGAGATCGGTCGTCGGATGAAGAAGCTTCTTCACCCATTCCGGGCTGATCAGGACGAAGAGATCGCCAGCCTCATGCTGGCCGCCATAGACCTCCGTGCCGCGCCAGCCGCGCACAGGAAAGCCGGACATCGTATAGGTGCCGTCTCCATTGTCGACGACCGTTGTGAATCCCAGCCCCTCCCAGCGTCCCTCTTTGCCGACAAAGGCAAGGTTGCTGCCGAGCATGACCTCCGCCTCCGTCGCCGCCGTTGGCGCATCGCCGGAGATCTTCCGGACTACGATACTGCTGGAAAAGTCGCCAGCAAACGGATTGGGATTGTCTGGAAGCGCAGTCGCGCAGCTGCCGATGAAGGCCGTATGCGGCGCTTGATCGTACATCACGGCGAAAGCGTTTGCGGTATCCCCACGATAGAGCGAGCCGCCGCCCCAATTCGGCTGACCGCGCCCGGCGACGACACCATACTGAACCAGCGAAGTGCCGCCGGCGTCGTCGGCGTAGCGCAAGAGCGGAATGTCGAGATGCACATACTGCGATTGCAGCGAGACCGAGTTGATACCGGAGAACCCTGAGTTCGAAACCGCTGCCACATCCGCCGAGAGTGACGTCTGGAAGTCCCGCGCCTCGAACTCGATGACCAGATTTTCCTTGATGTTCACCTTCGCAAGTTCGACGGTATAGGTGATGTCGCCTGAAGGTACGCTGATGACGTCGCCCGGGATTAGATGCGCAAAATCGGAAAAGGTCGAGAAACGATGCGCCCGTTCCTTAGCCTGCTGGCGCCACAGAATTTCCCAGACAAGGCGCTCACCATCGGCATCCGAAAGCACCATAGACGTGGAGAAATTCACCTCCTTCGTCGATCGAGTGACATCGTAGAGTTCGTCGAAAGAATCCGCGTAGACGGTGCGCTGCTGATAATTGTCCTCCTTTGAGGTGTATTCCAGCGTAACCCTTGCGACCCTGGTTAGGTCGCTGTCGTCGTCAGAGATGATCGAGCCGTTGGCCTTGAAGACGAGATCGGTATCGGCGAGCGCCTCGTCAACCACGAACGACCCGTCAGTTGGCGTTTTCCGGAACACGATCTCGTTGCCGACGTCAGACCAGACAAAACCAAGCGGATCCTGATAGGTCCGCAGCAGCGTCCGAATGCTGGTGTCCTTGTCGATCACGTCTCCCCAATCGGAAAGACCCTCAAATCCTGAAAAGCGGACATGATCGACCATATAGGGCCCAAGAACGGTGATGAGATCCAAGATATGGTTGCGTGTCGTGATCTGGCCCGGCGTGGTTCCTGGAATCGTATATTCGGTCCACACGGTGTCGCCCGCCGCCATGAAATAGGACAGGCGCGCCTGATCGTAGAAGCCGTAGTCGATCTGCTGTCCAGTTTCCGAATTGACATCTGCCAGCTTGGTTGCGGTGTGCGCAATGATGTCGATTGCCCAAAGATCCTCGGAGCTTGAACCGGAACTAAACAGCGCATAGCCTGGCCGTGGGTAGCTGTTCTCCTGCTTCCCAATAATGCCGTCCAACGGAAACAGCCGCAGGGAAATCGTAAAGGCTTCAGCGATAGATCCCGTGTCAGGAGTAACAAGATAGACATTGAAGGTGCCAGAAGGGATCTCCTCAAGCACAAGTAGATACTCGGTCAGCGGATCATAGTGGAGGCCGGTTATAGTGCCGACCCCCTGATATGCGGTTTGGAAAATCCAGCCATCTCCATCGAATACGGCTTCTGTAATAGTGTTGCCGGTCCTAACAAAGAAAGAAGCTGAACTCGTCGAGACCCGTCCGCCACTGCCAACCGTCGATGTATAATCGACCGGCGAGATGAAAACATCTATGGTGCCAAGGGCAATGTCGATGGTGGCGAATACCGGGAATTGTCCGCCGCTGGTGTCGAGATCGTCGCCGACCATGACCCAGATGTTTCCAAAGGCTTCTGCGGCCGACCAGACTATTGATTGGTTCGACGCCTCCCGCCATTCGGCGACTATCTGACCTGTAACGACATTGTAGACCCGCGTCGGGGAGTTCAATTCTCCGCTGAGAGCAAACCGAACAACAAGATAACCCGACCCCGGAAGGGTCGCATTGACGAAAGCTGACCCTCCAAAATAGAACGCCGAGTCTTCGAGCCCAACGCGATAGAGTTCGACATGGTTGACAGCATCGAGCACCGACAGCATGCACTCCGTACCGGAAATTTCCAACCCGGTCAGCACCTGATAGATGACAGCATCGACCGGATCGTAGCAGGCATGAAGATGCGCCTGCATCATGGTATCCGGCGCAGCGCCGATCCAGGCGATCTCCTGCGTCGATCCGTTGTCGGTCGCAGCGTTCGAGATCACCGCGGTGATCGTCGGTGCCTGCCCCGCCGGATAGTCTGGCAGAACCAAGAGCACGTCACCGGTGTGCGCCCCAGCATTCGCGCCAACGATCTGCTGGACAACGGGGTCAACGGTTGTCTGGAGGCCATTGTAGAAGCGAAACTCGATGCGCGGGATGGCCCCATTCTCAGCGTCGAAGACGACTTCTCCATCCGCCTCAATTCTGATGATGTCGTAGCCGCGGCCAAAATAATCCCGAGCGAGGAGATACACGACATCGATCGTGGCGACTGTGGTCGGCTCCGGATAGGTCAGATAGAACTCAGACCCAACACGGTAGCCTTTGTAGGTCGTCGTGACCGTCTTGGCTTGGCCATAGACGGGGATGCCGTCGACCCGGCCTGTGCCTATCACGGCAGCCTTCGGGCGACCTATTGCCGGAGGGGTAACGAGACCGGTTCGGCGAGTGATGGTATCATCGACACGGGGAGGTAGCGGGGTCTGGACCCAGTGGCCGACGGTGACCTGAGTACCGGGCAGAGCCATTACTTCAGCCCCCCATAGAGCTCGCCAGGAGTGTGGTCATAGCCGGAGAAGCTATTCTTCCGTCCATTTTGGACGCAAACCAGACGCGTCCGGGCGCAACCGCCGTGCATCACGAAGGCATCACCAATCTCGACATCGAGAGAGAAACCCTCTGCCAGTTCGACCAAACTCGACCCGCTCGTCCATTTCCGAATCTTGCGGCTGTCGCCCGCGTTGGCACCAGAAGTGAATTTGATGGCGCCGCCGAAATTGAAGTCGATGTTCGTCGGGTTCGAGATCGCGACCGTGAACTTGCCGTTGCTGGTGACCGTAGCGATCGTGCCAGACAATTCTCGAGTGGAAAGATCGAACCCGCAGGCCGCCGACCCGAAGACGTGGTTGCACTTCGGCTGAATCTTGTCGAGAACAATATCACCCAGTTGCTCGCCCTTGGTGGCGAATTCAAGCGTGCCGGAGATGCTATCAGAGAACGACACCTTCCCGATGAAGCCGGTCGCCATGATCTCCCGATAGTCCGGGTTGTCGATGTCGGCCAGGTAGAGAACGGCAGTTGCCTTGCGCCATACGCCGCGCTTGACGTCCTCCGAAAAAATCGGGCCCTGATCATCGACCGGGACGGTCACATCCACCGTTGCAGGGAATCCATCCAGCGAATAGGTCACACTGGTCATGTTGAAGCCGGGATCGCCGAGATAAATCTCAGACGGGCTTCCGGCCGTCATGACCATTTCGCCGGACGAGCTGAGGCGCACGACCGCGCCAACACGATTGGTGACCTCAATCAGCCAGACGGGCGTAACGGTGTCCCTCTCCAGCATGGTCTGGAGTTGGGTCGGAAATCCAGATCTCGGCATTAGGCGTTTATGTCCTCGATCGCCGACATAGTCTGGATCGTCGCGTAGGCACCGTTCGGGCCATCAATCGTGACGCCCTGTGCCGAGGCCTCCAGCCGACAGGCTACGTAATAGCGGCCGGTCCACGTCAAGGTTTCTCCGACTGCCCATGGCGCGGTCGGCACGACAAGTCCATCGACTTTGCTGGCAATCGCTTTCACCACGCCATTCGACTTGACGACGATGTCCCCGTCGTCCTCATCAAGGAATTTCACCGGAAAATCGTATGGCCGCGTGCCGCCAAATGCGATCACCAACTGGATGCCATTTGTGGTGCCATCGCCGGTTCCAAAGACCTGGTCTTCGACCGAATAGTGCCTCCAGTCCCTGATCAGGGCCGGGTAACCGCTGCCGCGGCATTCCTCGATCTTTTCGACGATCGCGCGGAAATTGGCGACAAGGCCGTTGTTGTAGGCAAAGGACAGTCGCCGAAGCGGCCGGCTACGGCGAACGATTGATCGCACGCCGCCGCCGTTCATCTGAATCAATTCAGATGCGAAGTCGGGGGTCTCGGAAACAAACCCGAGCGCCGCCGATTTTGGAAAGATGGGATAGGTCATGTCGACAACTGACTCATTGCGCCGTAGACGGTGCGCACGAATTCATAGGCCGCCTGCCGACCCGCCTCAGCGCCATCGGTGATGCCATTGACGTTGATATCGCCAACGACGATGTTGCCAATCGCTCCGGATTGTCTGCTGGTCTCCTGCGGTCCGAGATTGATCGTCGGCCTTTTGAGATGGCCGATGCCCCAACTCGAAACGTAGCTGCCCGTCTCTGGGCTCCATGCGTCGCCGAACATGTGCGACTCTTTGGAAATATTGCCGGTGTTAAGGCCACCGTCAGGGCGCCACCCGTAAGGGTCATTGCCATTCGGTCCCATGCCGACGGTCCCTTCCCAGAGGTCATACATCCCCCTGTAAATCGCCGTGCAGGCAGACGATACCTGGTAGATGCCGGAGCTAACATTCGACAGTCCGCTGGTCACGCTCTGATTGACTGTATCGACGCTTTCTCCCACCGCATTGGTGGCCGCCGTTGTCTGATCCTGGCCGAAGCGCGTGACGGTTACGCCGTTCTCGATCGCCCGGGTAAAGCCAGCACCGGAGGTGCCACCAGAATCGCCACCGAACCTGTGAATTCTAATGCCTGTGGCCTCGTCGACGGTTAGCGTTCCGGTCAATCCGGCCCTTGTACTGCCGCCCAGCGTCCCCTGAATCCTCTTCAACAGATCCAGCGCACCTGTCAGTTTGGCGATCTTGGCAATGGCCTCCAAGACGCTCCGGATGAACGGATTGAGGGCGTCGTCGTTGGCACCAAGGGCTTTGAGTTTTGCCTCAATTTCGGCCATGCCGACGGCAAGATCGTGGGCGCTGAGTTTGCCCTTGGCCATGCGATCGGCGAGATTGAAGATGCCACCGGTTACGGCCGCGATTTCATTGCGCACGTCGGCCGTGTTTTCCAGCTTGCCAAACAGTGAGCCACGAGAGGCGAGAACCAAACGCTCCAATTCGCCGCGATATGACGTAAGGGACGTCTCGACGTCCTTGATGTTGTCGCGATTGGCGATGATCTGAGTAACAACGTCGGCTTGAGCGCTCCGGAAGGACGCGAGCGACCCGATGGCACCATTCAAGGATACGACATATTTGTTGACTGCGGCCCGGGCAGTGACGCCAAGCGAAGAAGTATCGCTTTTCAGATCTTGGATTGCGGCATCGGCACGTTGGATCGCTCCGGCACCGCGGTCGAAATCCACAAGAGCCGATGCCGCGGCGTTGACCTGACTCATATCAACGCCGGCAATCGTGCCGTACTTCTGCCGGATGCTGTCGAGGATCGAATCCTGCTTCTCGAGGATGGAGCGCTCGCGCTCGCCGATGACCGAGCGATCGGCCTCCTTCTTGGCAAGATCCGTCTGCTTGGTCAGCATGTCGGTGACGGCCGCCACCTGAGTCGAAGTCAGACCCTTCTTCGAGAAGTCGATCGCCGGCGCGATTTGCTTGGCGGTGGCGAGCAGGCGAGCAAACTCACCCGACGTCGCTTCCGTCGATCGCAGCCATTCGTCCGAGCTCGAATTGATCGTCTGAAGGACGGAACTGACGATTGCGACATCGCGAGCCTCGCCTTCGAGCAGATCCTTGTTATCCTTCATGATCGCCGCGGTGCGCGTGCGAATATCGGCCTCGGACGACGTTTCGCCATTGATATTCTGGAGATCGACCAGAAGACCTGCGGAAACCTTCCTGGATTGCTTCAACGCCTCTTCGTAGAGCCCCATGTGGTCAATGGCGGATTGGGCGACGCTGTTGATCTCCGCCTCGACGTTGATATTGCCGAGACCGCGGTCGAGCGTGGTCTGCAACTGCTGCGCCCGAAGATTGCTCTTGTTCAAGGCAAGCTCGAACTTGCCGGCCTCGCTTACGGCGTCGGACAGTTTTTTGATCTGATCGTCGTCGAGGAATTTAGCCTCCGGCAGGGCGCGAATTTCGCGATTGACGAACTCAAGCTGGACCTCGCCGGCACCAATACGCTTGATCAGGTTGTTGATGCCTGCCGTCGCGCTATAGAACAGGTCGACGAAGTCGCTGCGGCCAGCCAGCTTCGAGTTCACAAGAGGGTCGAATGCGCGCGTCAGCGCGTCCTGAATCCTGTGCGATTGCTGATCGGCGCCGTCGGCAAAGAGTTTAATCTGGCTCTGAGTTTCCTCGAGATTGCCCTTCAATTCGTCGGTCCGCAGGCTGTCTTCCGCGACCTGGCCTGCACCGCCGCCGGCGCTCGCGACGTCGCCAAGCACATCCTTCAAGGCCTTCTTCGTGTTCTCCGCCTGCTGGGCTGCCTCAGCCGACCTGATGCCGAAGATGGTCATTGCCAAGGTGGCTGCGGTGAAGGCAACGCCCCACGGGCCGCCAAGGAACCCAACCAGACCAGCGCCGGCATTCTTCAGCAGACTCAGCGACTGACGGAACGTGCTGGTGCCTTTGACCGCCGACGCAAGTGATACCGTGGTGTCCTCTAGACCAGTCCTGAGGCCGCCGAGAGCCGCCTCGGCGGTGCGGATTTCGGCCGCCTTGCCGATGGCGCCTACCTCGCCCAGCGCCGCGCGCGCGCGCCCGACGCGTTGCGTCTGGTCATACTCGTCGGTAAGGAGTTTCGCGGTCTGCTTCGAGGCAGTTTGGGCAATGGCCTGATACTTGGCGCGCGTCTCGGCGGCCTTAGCTTCGGCATCGCCGATCTTACCGGCGAGCGCAACGCGCTGGTTGCCGATGGATTCCTCGAGTTGGGAGGCCTTCGTCGTCTCGGCGATCTGCTGCTGGCGGATCCGGGTAATGTCCTTTTCCGCTTCCTTGACCGCACCGATATTCGCGACGTTGAGCGTCTGCTGCCCCTTCGCCGCTGTCAGGCGCGTCTCCGCCCTCTGCAACTCATTGGTAAGCGTCGTCTGCCTGGCCAGGCTGTCCTCGATCTTGCCTTGCGTCTCGACGATCTTGGCCGCGGCCGAAATGGTCGACTTCGAGGATTTGACCTCAACGGCGTTCGCGGCGTTGACGGCATCGCGAAGGCGCGTCGTGGTGGCGAGGCGATCCTCGCGGATCTTGTTAAGCTTGGCCTCTTCGCGCTGAAGGATCTTGAGATCCGATTTCGAGGCGAATTCGAGGTTGTCACGACCTTGCAGACTGCCGAGTGCGCGCGTGCCGCGGTCGATCTGTTGGACAAGGTCGTGCTGCGCCTTGGTCAGCTTCTCCACCTGGTCGCGCGCATCGGCGGCTCGCCGCTTCACCTCTCCGAACGTGGAATCGATGCCCTTGCTGACGCCGCGGCCAGCCAGACGTCCGGCGAAGGCAGAGCCAAGCGCAAGGCCCAGCGTTACTGCGCTGCCAGCGACCTTGTCGATATTGTTCGCGAAAGCAAGGATGCCGCCTGACACGACTCGCGTGAGGCCATAGGTCTTGTCGAGCGTGCCGATGTACTCGGTAAGGCGGTTGTCTGCCTTGACCAATGACTGATCAATGGTCAGCACCGATTTGCCGAACTGCTCGTCGATACTGCCCTTGATCTTCGACAGGGCGCCGAGCACCTTATCTGCGGTGAGCTCGCCGGCGACGCTCATCTGGCGCAATTTGCCGATGGTGACGTCGAGACCCTTCGCCAAGGCAAGGCCGAGCGGAGTCTCAAGCACTGCGCGCAGTTCTTCACCGCCAAGCCGGTTCGAGGCGATCGCCTGCGAGAACTGGATGGCGGCCGATGCCGCTTCCTGCGCCGTAGCGCCGCCGAGAGCCAGCGCCTTCTGAATGGTTTGGACGTATTCCAGAACCTCCGAGTTGGCCTTGGTTGGGGCGGCCTTGGCTAGGCGCGAATAGAGCACGGCCGTCGCTTGGAGCGACGAGCGGCTGTTGTCGGCCGCAGCCTGTACTGCCGCCAACTGGCCAGCAAGATCGGCCGCATCGTCGGAGACGACGCGAATCTGGTTGGTCAGATTGTTGTAGGTGTCCGCGTAGCGCAGCACCAGATTCGACGACAGCGCAGCGGTGAGACCGCCAAACACGGCAGTCGTCGCCAACATGGTGCCGCGAAGGAGGCCGACGCGATCATTGACGCGCTCGAAGGCGCGCGAGACTGCAATCAGACCATAGGGCTTGATGCCAGAAGACGCAGCGGTGGTCTTGGCAAACCTGGCAACCGAAGCTTCGGCAAGACCAGCTTCCTTGCGGATGTTGGCAGCACCGCGGGCAGTGATCCTGTCCGCGAGCGCCCAGCCGGACGCATACTGCCCCACGTCCATGGTTAGCGAGGCGTAAAGCGACCCGATCGGTGTAGCCATAGCCTGCTCACTTCTTCTTTTTGGACGTTTTTGATTTCGCGTTCTTCTTCAGTTCCTCCATGAAGGCGCGCATGTTCCGGTACATCTGTTCCGGGGTCTGCGGCTTGAGAGGATCCTTCCAAAGATCGGATGGTTTTTGCGGAATCTTCCGCATGCGATGAACCGCCTCATGATCCCATGCGACGGCTATACGCCCCTGTAGAGCGGGGCTGATCCACACCATCACTTCATGTGGCGTGAGATCGAAAAATTGATGCGGGAACATGCCCGCCCGGTAGGCTTCCTTCTGGATATGCTCCAGTAAATCTCCGGGCTCTATCCGTTTCCCTGGTCGCTATCCACTTCAAGTTTCTTGATGTTGGCGACATAGTCCATGTGGTCATCAAACTTCCGGCCGTGAACGGCAAGGAAGAGGGCGTCGAGCACGGCATCCAGCATGTCGCCCATCGGGCAGTCCAATGTGTCGTAGTCGATACGGAATGGCTTGCCGTCCTTCTTGCCACCGAAAGCTAGGCAGTTCCTTAGATAGAGGGTATCGACCCGGTTGAGCCTCGGAACGGCGTCGGCGAACCAGTTTTCACCGAACTTGCCCTGCAGTTGGTCGCAGTCAGGGTTGGAAAATCGAAGATAGACCCCTTCCCCCGCTTGAGGGAAGGGAACTTCACCGCGAATGCGGATTGAGGTGGTCATGCGATCACGGTCTCCGATTACGCCACCGACTCGTCGATCTGACCCGACACGCGGATCGTCACTTCGAAGTTGATCGGATCCTCACCGGTGAAGGTGAAGTCGCCGCCCGAGACATAACCGAAGCCGGTCAGCTTGTAGGCAAAGCCGGCATTGGTCATATCGATTTCCCAGTTGAACGTCGCGCCGGAGTTCAGCTTGGCCTCGAGGCCGGTCGTGCCGTTCAGCGTGGCGTCGGTCGGATTGTAGTGGCAGGTGATCTTGATTTCGCCCGGATCCTTGAAGCCGGGGCGGAACTCGCGGAAGCCGCCGGTGGATGCGAGGTGGGTGAAGTCCACTTCCTCGACCGAGCGACCCGAGATGTTGATTGCGGTGACGTTGACGACGGAGGTGAATACCTCCGGCGAGCCACCATCGCCGACCTTGAAAGTTGTTCCAAGGCCGACTTTACCAGTCGATGCTACCATGATGAGTCTCCTATGGTGAGCGGTTACCTACGGCAGGCTTTCCGAGCCGCCGCGGCGTCCTCGGGAACCAGTGTGTCGACCCGGCACTTCCGGCATTGCCAGACCGGGTATCCATTCCACTTCTTTTCGGTCATGGAGCAGGATGGGGCGGCCGAAACGACTGAGGCCGCCTCGGGGGGCGGCCTCTTTTTCGGCGATCTGTTCGACGGCCAATGGCACGTCTTCTTTGATCGGATCCGGCTTTTTGGCCGTCCGTCGGACATAAGGTCTGCGGGGCATTTGCCCTCCTCAGATGGCTATTTCTTCCGGCTTCTGAAGGCCGCAGTCGAAATCCTCAGCCAGGCGCGCTGGCCAAGAATGGTCAGCACATTGCCCTGCTGGGAATCGTATGCCGGCCGGAAGAATGGATGCGCTCTGGCACCCGGATGGCGAAAGCCGCCCTTGAATCGCGGCTGGAAATGCGGTGCCGTTCCGAACTCGACCAAGTGGGCGAGGTAGCGAGCTCGGCGGGTGAATGTGACCCACCAGACCCTGACCTTCGCCGTGCCCCTGATCTTGACCGAGACGACGCCTTCATCGAGATGTCCGCCCTTTGGCGCGCCGGATGGTTGCGGGAAGAATGGATCATGCTTGCCGGCGAAATTCCGGAGGGGAACGGCGTTCCTCTCAGTCTCACGCCGCAGCGGCTCGAGCGCCGCTTCGATATCGATGTCCATCTCTCGGCCACCATAGGCATTGCCGATCTGCTGCATGGTGTTCCGAAGTTGGGCGTCTCCGGAAAGCTTGAAGCCCTTGGCCATTTATTTGTCGATCGAGGCGACGGTCGCCGTTGTGCCGGTGTCAAGGACGCGGCGGACAAAGTACGGGACGATGGCACCGACCGGCAGCGTGCCATAGGTCAACGTTTCGTCGTCTTCATTGTCCGCCGGAATGAACACCAAAGTGCCAGAAACCAGGACGACCAGACCCTTGGAGACGGTCTCCAGATCCACACCGTCATTGGGGGTAATCTGCGCGCCCCTCTGGCCGAAATTGGTTTCATTCGGCGTTGAGTTATACGGATCGATCGCGGTCTTAGGCATCAATGCCTCCATCGGATGAAGAAGTCGAGCAGTCGCCGATAAGTCGATCGATCATCCGACGTGTCAGTTCTGTCGAGATCGGCGAATTGCGTGGTCACGCCAGAGAAAGAGCCGATGGTCGCGTTGATGTTTTCCTGCAGGGCCGACATCACCGCATCGCCCAACGCCATGGCCTCATCCGCCGTGTAGGCATTGCATTCTACCGTGACGCGATGCCGATAATACTTCCCGGCACCGTCGAGCATTTGTTCGTCAAAGCCACTGACGATGTTGACAACCAAGCACGGCGCGGAAGCGCCCTGCGGAAGATCGATCGGATAGATGCCCGCGGCCGTCGTGATGGATGTGACCGCCGACGTCGCCGTCAGCTTGGTGATGGCGATCTCGAGTGCGGACATCTTCAGGCAACCGTGATTGAGAAATCCGGAAGAACAGCGATCGTGCCGTCCGCGTCAGAAACCTGAATGGTGATCCCGGAAGTCACTCCAGCCGCCAGCGGCGTGCCGGAGACGGCACCGGTGGAAGTATTGAGCATCAGCCCTTGTGGAAGCGCGCCGGACTCCTCGGCGAACACGTAGGGTGCCGTACCGCCGGCCGCGGAGACCGTGAAGCCGGCATAGGCGACGCCGACTGATCCATCTGGAATCGCCGAGACAATGGCAATCGATAGAGGCACCGACCCGACGACGGCATCCTGGACCGTGCATTCGATGATGCAGTCCCTTTGCCTTTGCCCGTCCGGCAGAAGCGCCTTGATGTCGAAGTTCATCCCGTTGTGGACGACTCGCATGGTCGCGTCGACGCCTTCGACTTCTTCGTACCTGGCGCGGAAGCGCCAGACCTCTTCCGAGTATCGCTGTTTGGTCTCCGGGTCGAAGTGTTCGCGGCCGCGGCGAACCTCGACCTCGCAGATCGGCTCACGCCAAGTCTGCCAGACGTAATTCGGCGCGTTCAGACGAGTCACCCCGACCTGGACCCTTCTTTGGATCTCGATCGGGTTACGAAGAGAGCCGCCGCGCACTATTCGTTCCAGTCGTCATACGAGTTACTGACCTTGAGCGCGGCGCGCAGGTCATCCATGGCGAACAGCACGTTTCTGCTGATCAGCGTCTTGTTCTGCTCGAGAATGCTGGCTTCGGTGTTTTCGATGTAGTGCGCCGCCAAGAACTTGATCATGCGCAGCAGCTTGGGCGGATACGTGGTGTAGCCGGCGGTGTAGGTAATCGACACAGCCCGCGGTGCCGAGGTGATCGACGGCCAGGCGCTGACCGGATGAATCTCCGGCACGAGCATGCCGCTCTTCACGACATAATCGGCGCTGTCGACGACATTGTCCGGACTGCTGCCGTCCTCGATCGTGATTCCGACAACGTCGACAAGCGGCGGATAAGGCAGAAGGATCGGCAGCGGATTGCCGCACTCATCCTTGCTGGGGAAGTTCTTCAGATAGCGCTTGTAGGTGGTCCGGAGGATCGTGCGATTGAGTTCGCCGCCGATGCCGTGCAGTTTGTCCACCGTATCAGTGATCGCATCGGTCAGCGTGTCGTCGAGTTTGGTGACCGTCGACGAGATCCGGAGATGCTTCTTGAAATTGGCCAAGGACAGCACGTCCAGAGCCGTGGCCGTCGGCGGCGTGACGATCTCAATGTCGAGCATGGCGGATCACCTGGTCTTGTAGCCAGGTCCGCGGCCGGCTGGCTGCATGTCGCGAACGACGCGATCGACTTCCTTGCCCTTCGGGCGCGTCACCGGTTTCGGCTTCAGTCCCTTTTTGGACTCAGGCTTCTCGGTCTGACGGTATTGATCACGGATCATGATTTCTCGTTTCGCGATTGCGCGGCGACGATGATGAAGTGGTCCCGGAGGATGTTCGGGAACGGAATCTTGTAGGCCCAGCCCTTGTCGAGGATCGACAGGCCGATGCGACAGGAAAGGGTCTGGCCGTATTCCCCGCCGACAAGCGAATTGGCGAGGCAGGAAAGGGTGGCACCAAGGTTGATGAAGTAGTTGGCCATGGCGCCCTCCCGAGGCAGTTGGCGGGCCCGGAGGCCCGCCGTGTTAGCATTAGATCGAATCGGCGGTGCCGAGCTTGTAGGTCGCCTGGGTCGACGGCTGATTGTGATCGCCGTAGAAAACCAGTGCGGCCGACCATTCGCAGGTGTCGGTCGCGCCGCGCGAGAGGTTCGGCGTGATCTGGGTGCGGATGAACTCGCGGGCGCCGGAGAGGTCGATATCGACTTCGTAGGTGCCGGTCTCCGTCGAACCGCCGGAGTCACCGGTGGCAACCACAGCGGCAGCGAACGCGGATGCGAAGTCGGCGGCACCCGTGCCAGCGAGCGCCGTCGCATCTTGGAAGTTGCCGGCGAACGTCAGGGTCTCGCCGGTTTCGAGGGTGGCGGTGAAGGTGATCACCAGCTTGGCGGAAAGCGCCATGCCGATGCCGTCGAGTTTGCGGTCGACCCAGGCGCAGTCGACTTCGGTGGCATCGCCGGCACCGCCGGCTGTGGCCGTCTTGTTGATTGCCTGGAAGACGGTTCGGCTGTAGGCGCCGCCGTCGAGCATGTTTGCACGCATTGTGGAATCTCCTTCTCGTGCGTTTCTGTCCCCGCCGGATTATTCCGCCGGGGTTACAGCGGCGGCGCGCCGCTGAATTTCAGCGCCAATGATCTCCTTGGCGGCATCAAGCGTCTTCACGCTGTCGTCGCCGGTGATCGTCTTGGCCAGCTTGATCTTCTGGAGGTGATGCATCTCCTCCCAGTTGTCAGGGATGTCGATCGCATGCACCTCTTTGGCCTCGGCCAGCTTCTTCGGCTCGACGGAGTCGGCCACCTCATAGGTTTCGATGCCTTCCGGCACCTCGACTAATTCGGCAGCCTTCTCGGCGAGCATCTTGCGGGCCACGTCCGGCACCACCCCGAAGATGGTGCCGGTCTTGAAAGAGTGGACCGGCACGAGGCCGGTCTTTTTGACTACTTTCACGGGGTTCTCCTGATCAGTGAGTCAAGAGGCGCTTACGCGCCCCAGCGAACGCCCGGGATCACCGACACGGCTTCGAGGTAGCGCATGTCGAAGTCCGCCTCGGTCGACGCCTTGATGTAGGTCAAGTCGTTCTGGAAGGCGGAAACGGCGGTCCCGTTGGTCACCACGGTGGCCTCGGTCGAGACCGAGAACGAGATGCCCATGCCCTCGCCGAACAGAACATGGCCGAAGGCGACCAGCCAGATTTCGGTCTCGTCGGTGCCGGCGCCGCCGTTGACCGGGTTCTGCGTCGTGACCAGAACCGGCTTGTTGCGCCAGGTCGGGTTCGCGTTCTGCAGTTCCGGGTAATAGCGGTTGCCGTTGCCGTCGCGCTGGTTTTGGAGGAAGATGAACGTGCGCGGCGACATGACCCACTTGGCGCCCAGCATCGGCAGGTTGGCATTCATCATGCCCAGTTCCGCCGAGGAGGCGTCCGCCTCAATCTGCGCGATCGTCGGCGAAGTGCCGGTGGCCGTCAGGGTCACCACGGTGACGCCCGAGATCTTGGTGATGCCGAGCGGGGTGTAGGCAGTGCCCTCGCCCAGATAGGCCGCGCGGTCGATCTCGACGCCCATGACGTTGGCCATGTCCATCTCGACCCAGCCGCGGACATCCGGCAGCGAGTAGCGGATCAGTTGGTTGGTGATCGGCACGAGGGCGTCGACGTACTTCGCCACCATGTTGATCTCTTTGAAGGTCGGCTGACTCTTGGCGATCGCCTGGCCTTCACCGCGCCAGCCGGCCGTCGCGCCAGAAGCCGCCTTCGGCATCTTGTAGCTGCCGTTGACCAGCGGCACGCGACGCGGACCACCCTGCAGGAACGTGGTCATCGGACGCAGGACGTCGATGATCTCGCTCGACATGGCCTCGGGAACGAGGACGCCGCCAGCGGCCGCCGAACCGGAGTTCAGGGCGCGGGTGCGCTGCGCCAGGTCGAATTCCTTGGCCACGTCGCCGTAGCCAGCCGCCTCGAGGTGACGGAAGACCGCCTTCGGGCCGCCGGCCTTCTCCTCGATCCACGCGCGGGCCATGCCGGCGATCATGAGGCCGACCTTTTCGACCGTGGTCAGCTTGGTGGCGACAGTCGCCGGGGCGCGCTCGGTGGAGCCAGCCGGGTCGTTCGCCGGCAGAGCGGCGCGGGCGCGAGCCTCTTCCGCCTTGGTCAGCGTGTCGATCTTCTTCTCGATGTCCTCGAGCTCGGTCGTCTTGGTCTCGAGAGCGGTGAAGTCCTCGGCCGACATGTCCGTCTTGTCGGTGAGAGCCTTGATTTCGCCGGACAGTTCCTTCAGCCGGGCTTTCAGTTGTGCGAGCATAGTTGTCTCCTTTTGCTCATGAAAAAAGCCGCCCTTGCGGAGCGGCTTGTTGATCCGGCGGTTGCCCGGCCCGGAATTCGGATGGTGATGCTTACGCTGCGATCAGACCCTTGGCGGCGAGGCGTGCGAGATGAGCAGCAGCCTTTGCCTTGGCTTCCTCGACTTCCGCCTCACAGGGCAGCGCCGGCGGGTCTTCCGGCTCGTCGTCGGGTGTGTCCTTTTCGACTTGCTTCTTGCCGAAAAGTTTGGAGATCTTGGCGCCAACCGAGTCGACCAGGCGCTCAAGCACGTTCAGCTTCTCGGTCGCTTCGGTGGTGTCCAGCTTGACCGTTACGGTCGCAAGGTCGGTCACCTTGAGAGCCGGCGGCTCCTTGGCCTTGTTCACGCGATCACAGATGGACTGAGAGGTCTCGTTGATCTGCTTGATGGTCATCTCGACCGGGAGCTTCAGCGCCTCGATTTGCTCGCCTTCGCGCTTGATGACAAGGCACATGTCGTCACCATCGCGCAGCACGACGACATCGCCGTCCTTGATCAGTGAGGCGAAGGCGTCGAGGACTTCGTCGGTCAGCAGTTCGACGCCCTTGTTTTCGTCGGTCGGCTCCGCGGCAGTCTTGTCCTCGTCTTCGCACTCAGGATCGTGTTCTGGCGGCATCTCCTCCTCGGCGTCCTCCTCAGTCGCCTTATCGGCGAGCAGGAAACGGTCCGCCTTGATGCCGCGGAACATGCCGGAATACTCGTCGGTCAGGAATTCGACCCAGAGTGCGTGCACGCCCTTGAATTCACCATCGTCGACGATGTAGCTGGCGATCACTTCACCGGTCGCCTTCGCCAGGACGTCAGCGAACGGCCAATCCTTGTTTTCGGGATGACCGGGCTTGACCGTAACCTTGGCGCCGACAAACTTCTCGGCTTCGGTATCGGTGGATGCCTTGAGTTCCATCTCGGCAACCGGGGCGAACTTGCGCGCCGCCGGCGCCAAAGCCTTGTCGATGATGAAGGTCGAACGATTGCCGACGAGATCGAAATGCTTGGCGCGGTACTCATCCATCGGGATGAGTAGGCCTTCCGGCGTCTTGGCGTAGGTGTCGAGAATTTCTTCGATCAGCGACCGCGCCAGAACCATGTCGCCGCCGGCGCTCTTGACCAGAGCATCGGGTTGAGCTGGTATGGGTACTAGGCTGCACTCCAGGAGCTCCGAAGAGTTATATCGGAAGCCGCCAGTCCAATCGTCGTCATCGTCAAGGATGAAGTCGATATCGTCCCAGTTCGGCTTGAAGCCGATCGACACGGTCCGGATCGAGCCAACCGCAACGTGACGGGCTGCGCGATCGGCATCCTCGTCGGTGCCTTCCGGCAGGAAGTTCAGAACGCCTTCGGTGCGCTTCGGACGGCCGCCGAGAACCTTGGTCACATCCGACCAGAGACCGCACGGCCACGACCGGCTGTTGTGGAAGAGCAGCCCTTGTGGATTCTCGAGAAAGCGATCGACATTGAGTCCCGCCTGAACAACGATGTCCTGATAGCGGTCGACGCTCTCGCTCGTCATGACGAACTTGGCGCTGCGCGCTTCCTTGTTCCACGACGGCGGGGACTTGAAGCCCTTCACCATGACCAGACCGCGATCGCTGTCGCGGACATGGTCCTTTCGCTTGGCCTGCACTTCGTCAGCGGAGGCTTTTCTGAACTTGGCCATGGTAACTCCTGATTGGATCGGCCTACGCGCCCTTTTGGGCCTTTGCGTCGGCAGGTTGATCTGGCGCCGGAGCGTTCGGATCGATTGTTGACGATGCTGCAATCACCACGTTTCCGTCGCGGTCGACCGCCTGCATATTCACCGGGATCAAGCGCACTTCGCCCTGCCCGTTCGGCAGCGGGTTGAAGCCCTGCATCGCCCTGGCTTCATCAATCTCGATGGCGCCTCGCTCGAGCAGCGTCTTGATGCGCTCGGTCTCGCGCTGAGAGTCGCGAAGCGTCATCTCATCACGGTCATACTCGAAGAAGAACCTCAGTCGGTCAGCGCGCGAGAGCAGAACTTTCCCGTACCTGTGCTCGAATCGCTCCGCGCGCGGGACGAGCGAGTCGCCCACGTACATCTTCTCAGCGGTTTCGAGATTCTCGTATTTTGCCCCGTCGAAATGGAACACCTTGTGCGGCGGAACGCGTAGAAGGCGACAGGTCTGGTTGATCTGCTCGGCGAACTGCTTCGTCAGTTCCATTTCCATCGGTTTCGAGGCGATCGCCTGGAATTCCATGTTGTCTTCGAGGACGACAGGTTCGACTCCCGCCTTGAACCTCTTCATCAGAATCTTCAGTTGCGAGCGCAGGCGCTGGAACGCGAGTTCGTCGAGGGCGCCTTCGCCACTCTTCTTGAAGACGCCTCGCAATTGGCCTTCTTCACTGAACAGTGAAGTTCGGAAGCCGTCGATCGCCTTTCCGGTGTCGAGCACATCGCGGCCGGCCGTCAAAGTCGAGTAGCCATCCATGCCGTCGACCATGCGGCCGCGGACGTGGATCATGTCCCGTTCATGGAACGTCATCGACACCGCGCCGAGCAGTGCCTGTTCCTGCATCGTGCCGGCGACGACGTCGTAAAATATGTCCCTGCCCTCGACCAGTTCCCGCACGCGTCCAGTCTGGAACGGGATCAGTTCCAGCGGGTCGTCGGTCCGATTGCGCAGCACGCCGGCGTAGGCGTTGGAGGTGTAGCACTCCCAGAGCACCATCATCTCCGTGAACTCATTCCAGGTATGGCGCCGGTTGGGCTCGAGCGCGAGAAACCCCGCGATCGGGTGCTCCGTCGGCAAAACAACCCGGGAAGTTCCGTTCTTCATCCTCTCACGCAGCCGGAGCGTGGACTTCGCAATGTCCTGCGCAATGACATCGCAGCAGAGCATGAACGCAGCCTGCTTCAGCGCATTCTGAACGCTTGCGCTGCCAATGTTCTCGCCGAGCCATGACGCGAATTCCGCCATAGTCATCTCGGTGCCGTGATCCTTGACGATCAAGTCCATCTGGCGGGACTCGGTCGGGACGACGGCCGTCTCTTCGACATCAGACATTGCCGTCACCTATTCCCATCTGGTCGAATCCAATGATGCCTCGCTTCAGATACGGATCGGTCGAGGCGCTGGTCACCTCCACGGCCGGCTTCGCCTCACCGGGCTGCATCCGGCAGCCATTCGCGAAGCAAAGGGCAACGAAGCCGTCGATCTTGCGGGCCGAGTTCTCTTTTTCTTTTCGCGGGAGGATCGAGCCGTTGGCCTTGCGCTCGCCGTGCACGTTCTGCGCATTCCAGGCGAGAACTGGATTCCCATCATGCCAAATCGTCTGCACCGCGACGCGGCCGAGGATGTCATCCGTCGGCGCCGTCATCGTCTTCGCATTATTCGGGTACACCATGACCGGCTTGTTGCCGTCCCACAGGTACTTCACCGTGTTGTGCGCCTGCGCCGGGTCACAGGCGATCACCTGGACGTCGAACACGTCGCAATAGGCCTCAACGTCCGCCCTCACCCGGTCATGATCGGCCAGCGGGCCAGGTGTGAGGGTTAAAAACCCTTGTTCCTGCCAGTGCGCCAGATGATCGACCAGATCAGGATTCTGCGCTGTCGGCGATTCCTCCGGCAGAAAGAAGTGGGCAAACGCGACTAGCTGACCAGCCGGCAACTCGAATAGGAGCGCGATGGCGCACATGTCGAGCACCTGCGCCAAGTCGACGCCGATCCAACACTTCATGCCGAAAAAGTCCGACAAGGCGAGTGGGCGCTTACATGCACCCCACGACGCCGAGTCGATCAGCGTCATTCCGGCGCCAGTCCAGATATTGAAGCGGGTACGCGCTACCTCACCCCGCTTATCTGGACGAAGCCGGTGAGCCTCGTTTACCGCGGCCTTGATCACCGAAGGATCCAGACCGACCCCATACATTGGGTTGGCCTTGGCGATCAGGCTTTCGTCTGTCAGCAATCGATCCCAGTCGATCGCATTGGTTTCCGGGTTGGTGTAATCCTCGCGATCTAGCGTGTAGATCGCCGCGAAGAATGTGAAATCCTCGACCTTCCCTTCGAGGATCATCTGAGCCTGGCTCAGGAGATCGAATGCCGGGCCTTCCGAGTGATGGCCAGCGGTGGTGATCATGCGGCGCAGCGCATTCGGCCGCGCGCCGAAGGCTGAATCAACCACCTTGTAGACCAGAGCCGCGCCGGCGTGCCCTTCCTCGAATAGCGCCAAGGACGGGTTCAGACCGTCGATTCGGTCACCGTGCTGCGTGAGCTTAAAGATTCGGCCGCCGTTGCAGGTGACCTCTTCCTGCGTCACCCGGATCTTGAACTCTTCCTTCAACTCCTCGTCATTGTTGAGCATCTTGACGATGTCGCCATAGAGCGTGTCGTCAGCCTGCTTCGAAGAAAACGCGGCGATCGGAATTTCCGGTGCCATGCCGCCGGAGCAGCAGAGATCAAAAAGCGCCGCGCGCGTGGCCCGCAAGGACTTTGCCGACTTGCGGGGGATCAGTTCCAGCGCAGTCTTGACCAGCCTCGTTCCGTTAAGCCTGACTCGGAAGCCATGGATCGCGGACTCGATCCAGATCTCGAATGGCTCGAGGATGATCCGCGGATCCGGATTCCCCTCCTCGTCAAACTGGTTCAGTTGCCAGTTGCCGGCCTCGAAGTGCTTCAGCTTCTCGCCGAACCGGCAGTAGTCGACGACATACTTCGGTTCGTAGACAAACTCGCAATTCGGATCCTCGGCCATCTCGAGCATGTCGAGATATCGCTGCGCGGCGAGGACGAGGAGACGGTTTGTCGGCAGCCTCTTCGAGGCGACCGCTTCAGCGTAAAGCCTGGCGATCGCCGGATAGTCCGGAACGAGTTCTACTTCTCCAGTTTCAGAGTTTACCAGTTCCAGCGGCTCGATGTGGCCGCAGTGTGATCGGTGAAGTCCGGCTATTCGAGAATCCGGAACCTGCAAACCGGTTTTTTTGGTTCGGGTTCGCGATCGCTGGCGCATCTTCTGCAATTCTGAGCCTCACGCTGATCGCATCCATGCGCTTGATGAGATCCATCGACACCGCTTTGCCGGCGGTCAGCCTCTCATGCATCTGCTGGTGCATCACGGCCATGCGTTCGCAGTCGCCGCAGGTGACCTTCGTCAGCTTGTTTCCGGCGAACAGAAGCGCGGTGATCTCGTCGTATTTTGCCTTGCCGACCGCATTCAACGGAATCGTCGGCTCGGGGATCGAGGTCAGCCAAGGCCCGGTGATGACCTTCTCTGCCGCGCGCGCGGCGTACACCTCGTCGGAACGATCCGATCGATAGGTTCCCTTGGCGCGCTTCTCAGCGTCCGTCAGTCTGCCGTTGCCGCCACTGCCAATGCCGCCCATGACCCTATCTCCCGGCCTTAGGCGCTCCGTATAGACGCTCACCAACAGCGCGGAGAATTTCCCGATCAGCCCATGACAGTTTTGGATCGTCCATCTTCACCACGAGAATGCCTTGGTCATGGAAGGCATTCTTCTTGATGGCCTCGTAGTCGACTGTGCTTGCGAAGTTCAGCGACGATCGCAGGCCAGACATCAGGCGGCCCAGCGCCGGAGCTCGGCGTTCCATTCATCGGCAAAGGCGCAATCTTCGTATCCCGGCATCGTCGGGATTCCGTCCGTGAAATGCACCACATCCGGATCGATTTCATCGCTCGAATGGCCAACCAACCAGTTCCACGAGGCGTCCAACTCGCCGATGTCCTTATCATCAAGCCAACAGAAGGCGTGCAAGTCGCGACCTGGTGCCGAATTGATTAGATCCAGCGTCAACCTAGAATTCGCAGGATGGTCCACATTGAATGCGCAGAACGACGACCAATTTTTTCGCGAATATCTTGATTGTATTTGGCCATCCATCTTGATGCGCTCCGTCGGCTGGAAGTTGTGCTTCACAACCATCACGGCTTTCGACGGATCGAGAAGTTTGAACAAGCGCTCGACATTCGAGCGGACCAGCATGTCGCAGTCCATGAAGATCGCCCAGCCGCTGCCAGCCAGATGAGGCGCAAGGAAGCGCGAAATCGAAAACTCCGTCGCACATGCGGCACCGGAGATGTCATCCCACAAGCGTCCCTCGCGGATGCTGGTCGGGCGAGTATAGAGACCTTTCGCCTGGAGGTTTGCGAGCACCAGACCTCGGATAGGAACTGGTGTGATCAAATTGCGTCTCAAGGAATTCTTGGTGACCGCAAAGGCGGCGGCTTCACGAGGATCGAAGCCGATATAAAAGGCATGCTTGGGCTTCACTGGTCTTTCCTCTTGCCCTTGTGATGGGCGGTGCATTCATGCAGACGTGTGGACGGCCAGGCGTGACCGCGGGCACCGGTCGGATTGAGATCTTGAACTTTCAGTTCCGGCTCGCTCTCGAGCGCTCGATCCCAGACGTAGGCGGAGTGCCACTCTTTGAGTTTGAAGACCGAGTCGTTCAGGTAGAAATCGGCGAACAGGCGGAGCACGCGCCGCGTTTCCCTACCCAATCGCATGGCGTAGAAGCCGATCTCCGTGTGTCTGCCCGGCCGGCGGATGCAGGCCACGTCGGCACCGTCGAGTAGCGAATCCACCCAGTTATCCGGCACCTTGCCCATTGTTTCGGTATCGGCATCGAACCAGACGAAGATGTCGCCGTCGACAAGCCCCTCGATCCCGGGGATCGGTGCCAGCGCCTGCGGCATCCACTTCACAGCGTCGTGACGCCAAGAATAGCCGTTCTCATTGGTCTTCGTGCCTGGCGGGGCCCTGTGGCCCATGGCGGTCATGTCGCTGCTCCAGCGGTCCATGAACGCCCGGTAGCCGGCAATCAGTTCCAGAGGCGCCTGTTTGCCGCGCGGCAGGCCAATGAAGCGGTCAGTCACCACCACCAGTTCAACATCAGATGGCCAGTAGTCCGCGAACGTCTGCGCGAACTTTCGGCCATAGCGCTCCCATGCCGTCCCCCAGCAGAGACTGCAGACCCGAACCGTCATCAATGATCCTTTGGCTAGTGGAGGCCGCCATGCATCCGGATGATCGTCCCGGAGATGTACGGCTGGAAATAAAGCAGTGTCCTCGCCATCGCGGCGACTTCGCTCGCCTCGAGGAAGCGTCTCTTCGGATGCTCTTCACGCCGGCGGATGAGGTTTTCCACATCGGTCCGTGACGTCGTCATGCGGCAGTCGCCGATGATGCCAGGCGAGATCGCCACCAGCTGCTGCAGCTGCGAGAGGCGCTTCTTTTCCACGTAAGCATGCAGCAATTCCTTGGCTGATGCGTAGTTCTCGTCGAACGAGCCGCGGTAACCGCTTTCCGACCCAATGACGCAGACCCTCGCCAGTACGTTGGTGGCAAAGATCAGATCGCAGGCCCGCACGATCGAGGCGAAATTGACTTCGATGCCTTCCCTGATCTCGGCATCGGTCTGGTCCTCGATCCGCTTCGGCCGGAGCAGGCCCTGGCAGAACAGATATCGTTCCGCCCCAAGCGGGAAATTCGGTTCCATCGGCTTGCCGTGCACGATCTCTTCGTTCGACCGAAGCAGCCGGCGGAACTCCTCGGCGATGGCACTGCGCCATCCGGTGATGACGATGGTCACGGATCAATAATCAGATCGAAATCGTACTTGAGAAGCCACTCGGTCTTCCCATGAATTTCGATCCCGAAACGATGCATGCTGTCTTCGGGCACAGACTTGATGACGCCCTCGCCAGCTTTCAGCCAAACACGATCAAACTGATCGAGAAGATCCGGCACTTTGACCCGGTCGCCGATCTCCGGCACATATATCGTTCTGGTCTCCACCTTCATTGCGCGATCATCCCCTTGATGATCCTTTCCGCCTGGACGACGGCATCGATCTTTCCCGCGCGCACGCGCAGCGCGCGCTCCCCTACCTTGACGACCTCGACCAAGCGGCTGTCGGCGCCGGAAAGCGGCATCGCTCGGATGCTCAAGCGGTAATCTTCCACCTGGTAGAGATCGCGGATCGCTGGATAGAACCCGGCCATGTCGCTGATCATGAACTGTGCCTGGCGCTCCACGTCGGCGGCGCTGAGACCGTCGAGCAGTGCCTTCGCCTCGCCCCAAGTCTTGCAGTCCTTAGAAAACGGCGTCCATTTGGCTGACGACAAGCTCGAGAGTCCGAGATCCTCGTTCCAGACGTACAGCGACGGAAACGGCCCGTCGACGATCGTCACCGATTTGTCGGTCGGCCCCTTCAACAAGACCACGAGGCAGGGCTCGTAGCGATCGACGCCGGCGCTGTCATTGGCGCAGAAGCTACAGTCGATCGTGAAATGGTAGTTCTTGCTGTCCACCTCGCCGATTGGCGTGTTGAAGCGGATCTTCCCGTCCAGAATCTTGGCGAAGTGCGCGCGCGCCGCGTCGACAACGATGTGGCGCTCGCCGAGCATCACGCCACCTTCGACGAAAGTCAGGCCAAACTCGGCCGGATCGTAGAGGGTGATGAACTCGACCTGATCGCGCAGGATCCTCTGGTAGGTGCCGAAGTCGATCAACGAATGGTCGCGCGCGACCGCGTAAATGTTCACCGGGATCGACCGGGTGAGATGGCCATACTCCTTCAGGAATTCAGCCTGATGCTCCTGACAGGCCCGCTGCGTGGCCGACGACCGCGGGTAATGCGGAGCTCCAAGGTGCAGCCTGGCCGGAATGTTGCCGGAGGCACCGTTGAAGATGCGGCCGCTGCTCTCGTGAATCTCGACGTCATGGCCTGCGGCAATCAGCGCGGCGCTTAAATGACATCCGAACCAGCCGGCGCCGAGAACGCGAATTTTCATATGGAGAATCGCTCGACGAAAACGTCGTCGCCACGCTTCTCGCGAACCGACAGGACGACTTCGATGTCCTTCTCGCGTTTGATCGCCGTCATCCAGCGCGCCGCATTCCAGCCGAACGGATGCAGATCCGGTTTCTGAAACACCTTTTTCTTCACCGGCGCGATCTTCTCGGCGATGTAGAGCGCCTTGTTCGACAGCGAATAGAGCCTGTCGACCACCCACGGCAGGTCGATGACCGGAATCGAGCCAAGGACGTGCGTGCAGATCACCAGATCGAACTTGCCTACCGGTTCCGCGGCGAATGGCGGATAGGCCGGGTCATACTTGGTGACTTTGATGCCCCAGTATTCCTCGATCGTCATGCCAACCGGGATCGATCCGATCGGATCGGCATTGCGCCAGGAATATTGCTCGCCCTTGCCGGCTCCGTAATCGAGAATCGTCTGACAGCCGAGCCGATCGATGATTTCCTTGATGAACGGCGCGTGCGGCCGCAGAAACTTGCCGGAATAGGTCTTGTGCGCGGCATGGTGACGCTTGGCGTCGTCCAGCGCCGCCAGATACTGGGTGCTCGGCTTCATGCTCATCCGTAAATCTGCGGGCGAATGATCTGCCACGCTTCACCGGCGGCGAACTCACTCATCGTCCATTGCTGGTACGCGAGGTTGGCCAGCCACTGGTTCCGTTCCTTGCGCTTCACCATCAATGGCGACTCGAGATCGGCCATTTCAGTCGAGGAAATCGGCTTCGCCACCGCATCCCCGAGCACAATGCACGGGATGCCTGCGAGGACCGCCTCAAAGCATGCGTTCGAACCATGGGTGACGACGGCATGGGCACCGTCGAGCACTTGGTCGATGGTTTCGCCGGTCCCGTAGGAGAACCTGGTGCCCTTGATCGCAACAGCCTCTTTCCAACTGGGCTTCGGCCTGTAGACGATTGGCCTGTCGCTGACCTCACGAATGTGCCTCACAAGGCTTTCGGCGTATGTCGTCGGGTCCGGCAGCCCATAGAAGGCATTGTACTTGGCCGACGATCCGGCGATGACGATATGACCGCCAATGGTCCGCCACGGATTGACGGTCAGGCGAAGCCTCTGCAGGCGATCCGACGGCCGCGGCACCTTCATCAGGTATCGGGTCGGGTGATGGCCGTCGACAGCGACGCGCCAGTATTCCCAGATCTTGATCGGACCGCCAGCGCTGCCGCGGACATAGCCTTTATCAAGCATCACGGTGTGGATGCCGGCATGCCAGTTCGCCTGGAATAGTTCCTTGCTCTTGACCCCGACCATGACGGCCACTTCGCAATCCGAAGCGACTTGCACCTCATCGGTGAGAAGCCGGACCACCGCTTCATCGCCGTGCTCGATCACGCCGCGCGCGAAAGCATCAGCAAGCAGGCCCTCGCGAGGCTTCGATGATCTGAAGAAGCAGACCTTCAATTCAGGAGTCCTTCTTCCTTAAGGTGACGCCAAGCGACGCCGTCTGTCATTTCCTGCACGTTGAACTGGCACCACGAGATATCTCTCATGAGTTGCTCGCGATCACCGTGACGACGCGGCTCCTCGATCCTCGAGAGGTCGTACAGCGCGAGCGGCGAAGCGACGCCTTCGATGCAGAAGGCTGGCACGCCGGCGATCAACCCGTCGATCGAGACGTTGGAGTGATGCGTGACCACCGCATGGCAGTCGACCAGCATCTTGCGGACGTCTTCCCTTGTCTGCTGAAACTCGGCACCGGCTATCGGCCGCGCGCCAAGCCAACTCGGCTTTGCCCTGTAGATGATCCGGCGATCGGTATACCGGCGCAGTTCCGCGACAGCCCAGCGCTCCCACTCTTCCGGGGCGAACCCGTCGACGATTGCCCCCTTGTCACTCGTGCCAGCGACCAAGATGTGGCGACCGGCCGTCCATTCCTTGAACTCGAGCCCGAACTGGGCGAGACGGCTTCCATCATGCCGCTTGGACTGGAAATAGGCCGTCGGATGCCGATTGTTCACCGACACCTTGTGGAAGCCGGTCCAGCGACCAAGATCCTTGCGGCCCCAATAGCCGAGATCCACATAGACCACCGGCAGTCCTGCTGCCCGATAGCCCTTAAACACGGCTTGCAGAGTCTCATCGAAGCCGTAAAAGACGGCAATGTCGGCATCGGGCGAACGATAGGCCGTCGATGGCATAACGCTCACCATGTCGCCGACTCGGTGAATGCCTTGCGCCATCGCCGCGCCGACGAGCATTGAGCGCTTGTGTGCAGGGATCTGATAGACGGTTACCCGAGAAGCCACTTGAATGGCGTTCCTTCCTCGAGCTCGGCAGTTTCCCACTGAGCCCACGCAAGACTGCGGAGCATCGGCAGGCGGTCGCCGAGAAATGGATTTTCGATGTCGTCGACGCCGCGCTTGGCGGCCGGTCCGCCGATCCATGTCGGCATGTCATGAAAGACCGGGACTCCGGCGACGATCGATTTGATGCCGGCACCGCTCGCCCATGTCACCGCGGCCCACGCGTTCTGCAAATCTGGCCCCGGATCGGTCTTGTCTTTGCCGGGGTGCGGCCGGACCCTGATCGGTCGATCCGTCACCTCTTTCAGGCGACGCACGACGTCGGCGACCCACGTCGATGGCATCGCAATGCCCGGCTCGCCTATACCTCTCTGTGGCAGGATGACGATCTCGTCGCCATTGGAGCGCCACGGGAGCGGTTCGATGCCGAGAGAGGCCCATCGGTCGCCGGCGCCCTCAACCCACGCGCCGGCGCCCAGATGGTGCCCCAGCGCAAGCGCATAGAGCAGGTGCCCGTCCCTATCCTTGCCGATGTAGCCGTTCTCAGCCACCAGCACCCTCGCGCCAGCCTTTTCATATCGGCTGGCGAAGTCGTGATTTCCTCTTGTCCGATTCCAGATGAGCAGAACGTCGTTCGGCTCGGGCCTTTCCTTCGGCGGCCGCCCGACAACATATCCGAGCCGCGCCAGTCCCCTCCGGAATGCATCCCGGTGATAATACGGCGAGTCACTGAACGTGTCGGAAGCAACGCCCGCTATGCCGGCCATTCCGTCTCCAGGTCGACGCGCGGTAGCCAGTCGATCGTGCTCTTGATCGTGGCATTGACGACTGCGATCTTGCGGCGCGCGAACTCGTCCGTCAGGCCGCGCAGATACTTGCGCCAGTTCTCGGTGTTCGAATGCAGGTCCATGCCCGGTCCATGGGGACCGAACCAGTGCGACCGGGCCCCGTCATCCGAATAGTCGAAGGCGACGACCACAATCCGGCGAGCGCCGAGTTTTGCGGCCAGGTGCACGCCCTGAAAGCCGCCATTGCTACCGCTGCGAATACAGCCAGGGGTCTCATCGTACCCGGAAAGGCCGGTATTCTTCAGCGTCCGGACGTCGTGATAGCCGGTGATCTCGAGCGACGTCTTCAAGCCGCGGAAGGCAGGCACGCCCTTATGCAGGTTCCACCAGCGCTTGTCGGACGCATGGAGGATATCGGCGAACCAGCATGGATAGATCGCATCGTTGATGGCGATGACGCGGATCTTGTCCGCGGCGCGCGCCATGCCGATCCTGCGGACCTGGCTGAGCGTCAGGGATGGACCACCGGCGACGATAACGACCGGCCGATCGTCAAAGGGCGCGATCGGAAGGCAGGGAGATTGCACGGATCAGAATTCGACCGTCTCGCCGTCGGCGAACGTGATCGACTTCACCTCGCGACGATTGCCGGTCTTAGGGTCTGCGATGAAGAAACGTGGCGCGCCGGTGATATTCAGATGATCGGCGAACAACTCGAGATTCAGACGGATTGGATCCTCTGGTCCGAATCGCGGAACTTCGACTGATGTGATCCCCGGGATCTCGCGACCGGACTCAACATCGAACACCTTGGTGCCGACACCGATGCCGGTATCCGGAGTGACCATCTTGACGAGCCGGTGAGCCATGCGTTCTCCGAAAAAGGAAAACGGCGGCCCAATGGACCGCCGAAAGATTGCTTACTCGGCGGTGCCGAAGGTCTTCTTGATGAACGCGATGATCGGCGCGCGGAAGTACCAGGCGACCGCACCGACGGCTGCGAGAACGATAAGATCTGCGAGCATGCTGTCTCTCCCTTGTTGGAAATGGTGCCGTAGCCCATCGTCCCGCCAGTGGCGTTCTGATGTCTACTACGGTCTTGAAGAACTAAGCCGGGGAGCTTGAAGGGCGCTTGGCGACCAACAGAGGCCAGACCCGGCTGGGAATTGATGGCCGCGAGAGCCGGTGCTGTGTTTGCCGGCGAGCCTCTCCGGATACGTTCGGCGTTTCGCTCGCCGCAGGCTCAATCTCGCGGACCAAATGCGGGAATCATCCCGCGTGAACCGGCCAGAGGCGCGGTTGCACTGTAGCGCGCTGGTCAGTCGCGCAATCTGCTATTGGTGGTCGGATTTGCTCAAGGCTTGCTTCAAGACGTCGGTTATTCCGCGCGCCTCGCGATCGGAAATGCCATCACCATGGGGCGCGGCGCATGCGGCGAGCATGAGAAGGATGAGGAGATATCTCATGGCCAAGATCTTTTGGTTCCCGCTCATGGGCTCGAACCACGATTCACGCCTTCAAAGGGCGGTGTCCTACCATTAGACGAAGCGGGAATGGTCGCCGCGGTAGGATTCGAACCCACAACCCTCAGAGTCGAAATCTGATGCTCTATCCAGTTGAGCCACGCGGCGGTGATGGTTACCGGCGCCGCTGTTGCTGGAGAGCGTTCATGGGTTTGATTCCGTCTTGGACATGAATCCATCTTTCGCGGCTCTTATGACTCGCATTCTGCAAAAGACACAACAGGTAGTCTTTCAGATTTTTGTGAACACAATTTCTGGTATATGGCGAAACCCAAACAGCGCCAAGCGTTCTTACGAAATTCGAAGTTTTTTCACGCTGCCTGGCGCTCAGTTCTTTCGAAATTGACCGCCAGAATCATCAAAAACCCTTGGCACTGTTGACGTTATGCGCCTTTCCGTGCTTTGAAATCGACGTTTTTCAACAGGAAGGCAGTTCCATGGCTACATCAGTCAACTTTTCAATCATGAGCATCGCCGAGATCGACGAGGTGATCAGGCAGGCCGAGGCAGCGAAACTCGTCCCAACCGGTATCCGCGCCATTTCTCTAATCACCAGTTTGAAGGAAGCCATCAAGGGAATCCGAGAGATCGACGAGAGCATCCTCGGTGAAGTGCTGGGCCCGATCGCTCCGCAGGCCATGCCGAAAGAGGCAACGACGGCTCGGAAATATGGCCTCTCCGAAACCCAGGTGAAGAATGCCAAGGACAAGGCGATCAAGGCGATCGCCGGGCTCTAGCCTCGCGCCGCCGCCAGAGCGTCTTCAACAACTTTGACCGTTGATGGTCGCACATCGTGCACCTCATCAATGTCAAAGATGACACGCTCCAGCGCTGCCACGAGCGCATCATGAGCGTTGACGATGCGGACAGCCTCATCGCGATCTTCGGTGCGCATGAACTTTGCAACGATGTTGCATTGTGGCGAGCCGACGGGGCCGTTGCCGTTGCGAACGATCAGCGATTCTTCTGCTTCACGTTCGGATCGCCAGTCGTTGCTCATGGTGTCGAATTTCGGCTGATGCACATATCGACTTGCTTGCCATCTCGTCATCCCGTCACCTCCATCATTGGCCAATAGATGGCCTCTAGTCCAGAATGCGTCTCGCCGTCGCGAGCGCGCTGAATATGATCCACCAGACCAGAAAGTTGCGTCGCTCCTTTGGTGTCATGGTCATTTGAAGGCTGATCGACAGATCCCCGTCGGTCGGCCATTTCGCCGATTGCTCTGATTGAGTCTCGGTCGAGAATTGCGATACGTCGGCTATCGGCGTGAAGTCGTCGCCATTGCCGATGAACATCTTGCCTTTGCCCATAAAGGTTGCCATCAGACTGCCTCTGCCGCCGGAATCGTCACTTCAATCTCACTCGGATTGAGTTCGAAACTGTCAATTACCAACTCATGGCGGCAGGTCGCACAGACCTCTCGGATGAATGATTTCTTGATCATGTAGAGGCCGTTTTCACCCTGCGACATGGCAAAATCAATGTGTCGGCCGGATGAGAACTCACCCATGAGCAATCCTCGGCCCTCATTGTCGAGAAGAGCCTCAACGCTCAATTCCATCGGATCCGGCAGACAGTAATATCGATGATCTAGCCGATCTATTTGCTCAAGGGATGCGAACGAGACGCTCCTCGCCATATTCACCGTCAAGCTGGTCGACTTGCCGAGAAGACGCCAGACGTCGTTGACCTTCATGAAGACGTCGCCGACATCATGATCCGGAAAGGGCAATGCCGGTACAGCCACCGCCTCGACTGCGGCAATCACTGGCATGCCGACCGCGGCGACGCCGGCGGCCGCCATGAGGCCTTTGAGGAAGTTGCGGCGGGATAGGTCAGTCATGGACGAGCCCTACAATATGGATCTCCATTTCCGGGCCTCGCTTGAGTTTGCGGTAAAGGCTGGGTTCACCATCCGTATCCTCGACCGGCTTGCGCTCGACCGTCATAATTGCGCTCCTCAGTCTGGTGGCTTTCCCTCCAGTTTCAACAACCTCCACGATCTTGGCCTCATCGTCGAAGGTAATGGTGATCGTATGTTTCACTCTGCCGTCTCCTTATCCGTCCGTCGTCGCATCAACGACGTACCATTCCTCATCCGTGACGACGACACCATACAGAACGGACCCGATCCACCAGTCTTTCGGATGGTTCGACCCGTCGATGTTGTATGAGCCAGTTGGGCACTGGTTCGCCAGGTCGACGCGGCAAATCCGGCGCCACTTGCCTTCATAGTTGATCATCAAGTCGTGAAAGTAGCTGATACCGCGCTTCTTCCCGCCCGAGTTCGGGATTACCGTCCCCGACCATGGGTCGAGACGCTTTTCCATCTTGAATTCGGCTTGATTCATGATCTCGACGGCGCGCGGCTTCTCGATGAACTTTCCGTTCATCGCCTCGGCAAGCTCTTCCTTTTGCCGCCGGACAGAGCTTGCCATCTGCGCCTGCCATTGCTGGTCGTTGTATTTCCGCAGATGCGCCGAAATCTCCTTCGCCCTCAGCCTCTCGTCATCAACGAAGAAATCGGATGTCGTCTCACGGAGAAAGACCTCTGCCGCAGTCACCCATTGCAGAATCGGGTGCAGAGATTCGTTGGCCAGGTTGCGCCTCGCATCCTTGACGTATGTTTCCAAGATGCTTTTGTGATCGACGGCATTCAAGCGACCGCACCACATTCCGACGTCGGCATTCCACCAATACTGCGGTTTGCCTGCATCCTCGCCGCGCTCGATGCTGGCCCCCAATCCATGCGGAACCACCCGTTGGCGGTCCTCATCCCAACGCGACCACGTCTCGTGATCGCCGCCTTCATGGTCGACGTTCGGCAGGAAGCGAACCTTGAGCATCGGTGTGATGATGCTCACCTTGGCCTCACCGTCGAAAGTGGAAGTCAACCGCTTGGCTGGCGTCCCGTCGGGCAGGATGATCTCCTCAATGGTCATGGTGCCGGAAACACATATGGCGGATTCTCTGCCTCGAACCTCGCCTTTTGCGCCATCGCCTCTTCGCGGTCGCGCTTCAGCTTTTCCTTCTTGGCGACCTCCTTCAGGATATAACTCTCCGCTTTGACTTGAGAGCCAAACGGTTTGACGAACTGGCCCCAATATGGGAAATCTGCGTCATCGTCATGCCAACCATAGATCTCCACCTGAAATTTGCCGTCTACACAGGGCACGACCCTATATTGCCCACAAATCCCAGGGTCGCAGCAGTCGCTCATCATTTCACCTTCTTGTGGCCAACGCCACGGATCCACCACCAATAATACCCGAAGCTTTTCAGCAGATAGGGATTAGGGTTCCATCCAATACGAATGAACGGACGTCCCCAGAAACCGAGGATCGAAAGTCTTCCAATTCTGAAATCGAATAGGTCGTTCACGGGACATCACACTGCGCGGCCGCGCGCGCCCAGAGCGTTGCGTCACCTTCCTTCAGCACATCGAGCAGCCGCAGTTTCTCATGCCGGTAGACGCGCCAGAAATCCGGATCGCGCTGTTTGATGGTAAGCGTGTTGTCGATCAGATCGGCCAGCTTGATCGTCTTCGCGGCCGACGGCGCCTTGGCGGTATGCGCCAGGTCGATAGCCTTCCGAGCGGCGCGGTTGCCGTCCAGCGGCAAAGAGACGTCAGTCAACCAGGACACAAGAGTCACTACCTCGCGCCCGAATTCTTGGAGGATTTTGTTCAAGGTGATTGGAGTGTCTTCCACGACGTCGTGCAGGTATGCCGCGGCGATCATTTCCGGCGTATGCGGAACCGACCGGACGATCTCAGCGACCGCTATTGGATGCTCGATGTACGGTTGATTTGTATATTTTCTGCGCTGGTCGATCGAGGCGTGCGCTGCGGTCGCGAAGGCGAGCGCCCTCTCCTCTAGCGCCTCGCCATATCGGCATGGATAGTTGGCTTGCCATTCGATCATTTCCGCATCCTCGCATTCCGCGTCAGCGCGTTGCAGTCAGTCTTGTTCATCGGACCGAGTCCGATGCAGGTAATCGTCGGCTCGCCGAAGACGGTCCGGCCGGCGTCCTCGACAACCGCAAATGGAACGCCCCTCGCCTTTGCCTTCGCCATAATGAGCGCTATCGCATCCAGATCATCGACTTCCATGCTCAACTTCATCTGGAGACCGGCCATATAGGAAGTGGCCACCTCGCCGCCGCCGTGAACCAGCAATGCCACCGCATGGCCGAACTGGACCTCCCCCTTGCCGCGCGGAATGTCGATGTCGGCGCGGAAAATGACGGCGATCCGCAATTCATCGGTTGAACTGGTCATCTCGCACCTAACACTTCATCCCGATATGAACTTGCCACGAAGTCGTCGATCCAGGCCAGATCCGGCTCTGCTGGCAACGTTGAAGCTGCCGCCGCAGCCTCAACGCGCTCGAGAAGGTACTCGATCTCTGCCGCCACAACCTGGTACGGCAGGAGTCCCCGCTTGATCTCGAGCACATGGGCAGCATTCGGCAATGGAAAGGTCACGAAACCGGTCAGGAGGAGCTCGATTGCTTGGTTTCCGACGCGCACGGCATGTGAGAGCGCCTTCCAGTCGACTCCTTGGTTGCTCTCAGCCATCAGCGCGCGCTTGCCGTACTCGTCGACCACGCGTTGCATGATGTCGTGCGCATTCCTGATCGACGCCGTGTACGGCATTTTCCGGTTGCATACTTCCCAGAGCAGGACTCTCTGCCCGTGAGGCGTCGTATCCTCGACAAGACTCATGTGGTCGTGCTTGACCATCAACGATCTGATGTCGGGATCCAGTCCGCCGAGTTTGTCCGTCGCCGAAAGAGCCGCCTTCAACAATGCCAATGCCGCCCGGGCCGCGGCGACACGCGAGCCGCGTATCCCATATTTGGCTGCCTGCTGCTTGGCATAGCCGATGAACGCCGCGGACTTCCTCGTCAGCAACCGATCGCGGTTGTCGAGAATCTCTTGCCAGTGCCAGGACGGATCGTCCGTCATCGCCCATTCTGGTGCGAACAGGACGTCCAGCGCCACCGTCTGCCCTTCGGCAAGTAGTCCAAGGAAGCGCTGGAGGCTGAACCTCTCCTCCTCGACCTCGCCGGCGTAGTTCTTCTCACGCTCCGCCTTTGGGCGCTGGTCGTTGATCGTATTCTTTGCCCGCTGAAGCAGGATAGATCTGCCGTCCGGGATGAACACGCTCTTGAAGTCGAGATCCGATTGTGGAGTCGACGTCCCATAGAGATGCGAGCCGAATTTGATGCGGACGATCTGCCTCATGCAACGTCACGCTTCCATGCCTGCCCTTCGTGGAAGGCCTTTACTTCCACTTCCGCCACCTGAAAGTTGAGTCCCTGATCGATGAATGGCTGCACCTCATCCTTTGCAGACTTGAGATCGAGGAAAACTTTATACGGGCGGTGATACTCGCAAGCGAGGTAGTAGGTCTCGATCATGTTGCCTCCATCATCCTCAACGTCTCAGCATAGGCTGTCACCACGGCGAGACAGAGCGCGATCGCCACATTCCCCGGCGGCCGGCGGTCAATGTCGATGCCGACATCCCAGATGCTGCGCGGCGCCGGCTTGCCGTATTCTTTCAACAGCCGCTCGCCATGCGTCGGGCAGTTGAAATCCGGAACAACCCACGCATCATCGGAGACGCAGCACGTCCCGATCTTCCAGGCAAAGCCCGGCAGGATTCGCTCGAGCAACTTCACCGCGGCGTTGAGGTCGCTGGTGAAGGCTGGACAGATTGGCATCCCGTTCCGCATGGCCGCCAATGAAATATTGAACGGTCGCGGCTCGGGCCAAAGAGCGCCGAGTTCGCGATCGATATCCCGGTCAGGCGCTTCAAGCTGCTCGAGTCGTGCAATCAGATCTTCGATCATGCTGCCCCCGAAAGCTTCTTGAAAGCACGCGAGACGGCATCCACGGCCTGCCCCTTGCTGATATTGCCGCCGTCGCCGGTATAATAGCTGTCCCAGACGCGGATCTCCTCGGCTGCAGCACCTACCAGCTTAGATGCGAGTTCCATTTGCCGCTCCGCGATTCGCTCCTCCATTGAGGCGACAGTCGCGGCAGATACGATGCCAATCGTGGCGCGGATCGTCTCGGTCATGGTGCCTTCGTCTGGCTTGTCCTTGGTGAAAGTGATGTGGCCACTTCTAAAGATGAGATCGACAAGATCGTGAGCCAGCGATTTGCGCACATACTCTTCATATTCCAGTTCATAGGAGCGAACGACCGCCTGGCCGCTCACCTTCATGACGGCCACCCTGTCCTCCGATGTCGTTGGAGCGCATTCAGGGCACGGATATTGCCGGCTTATTTCTTCGGCGACCGCCGGCGGTGCGTCGGCGCGATATGCTTGTAAAGATCTGTACAGCGGAACCCTGATGGTGCGCTGCCCTCGGCAAACTGGACACGGCTCAGTCTCACTCATCTTGTCCTCCATACCCCGAGAGCGCGGCACGGCCGGATTCGGTCAATGCCAAGCGATATTCGGAAACCCACACGACTAATCCGAGATCGACAAGTCGCCGCGCTGGGTTGTAGGCTTCGCTGCACCGGTCGTCACCGTTGGCAATCTCGACTAGCAGCTGCTTCTGAGCCTTCGTCAGCCTCATTCCCCGCCCTCCTGCAATGCATGGCCCGCCACATTGCGCGCAAAGCGGCTGAGATGATCGGGGCCATAGCCGTCGCGGATCGTCTCCAGCGCCTCCCTGTACCGCTTCTCTGCCTCTCTGAGGCGGGAGAGTTCGTCTAGGAGGGCGTCGATATTGTTGGTGGTGCATGCGGCGCGAAACTCCATGAGCGCTTCATGGCAGCGGTCATCGGTGACTGGATATTTCCGGAAGGCGGCGATTGCCTCCCCAAGATTTTCCTCAATGCGCTCTATGTCCATCACCGCTTCTCCTCGGAAGAGAGAGGCGCGGCGGCGATCATGGCGCGATAGGCGTCAGCAATATCGTCTGCCTCCGAACCGTCCAGGGGCACCTCAGATAGACCAGCCTCAATCATTTCCGGTGTCGGCTCGCGCGGCACTAGCACCATCTCCGCCACTCCTGGCTCTTGGGATAGGGCTGCGGCGATCTTGGCTTTGACGCCGGCAACGTAGTCATCATCGGCGCGGCACGCCGTCATTGTCTCGGCAAGGTCACAAAGTTTGAGCGCTTCCTGTAGCGCCTCGGTGATGCGGTCAGTCATCCAGGCCTCCTGAGGTGAGGGCGCGGGCGCGGCGGATATCGCTTGCCTTAAGCCGCCATACGCATGTCGAACCGTCTTCGTGCCGAAGCGCGTCTAGTTCCTCGGAGAGTGCGGCGAAGGGCTCCAGCGCCTTCCTCGCCTCCTCCAGCTTGCGGCGGAGGTCTGAGGCTTCGGCCTCGGAGGTGGTGGCGCGGGCTGCATTTGCCATGTCGCTCTTGGCGGCTTCCTCGTAACCGGCCTTGTAGTCTGCTAAGTCAAGTTCCACCTCCACCAGCCGTGCAGAGAGGAGCATGATGGCGGTGGCAGCTTCGCGCAGATCGGGCGCCGCGCCTTCCCAGCCATCGGTATTTTCGCAGTCCACTGCCAGCGCCTCAAGCAGTCGCGGCAGTCCCTCTGTCGGTGCCACCGCCTGTGCGGGGGTGGCGTAGAGGGGAGTTATCGGCCTACCCGCTTTCGCCCAAGCGTTGGCTGTGTCCTGTTCTGTCGTGATGGCCGGAGCTTCAAGATCAGCCCAAGCCACAGGTTTGCTTTTGGTCATAGCGATTTCCCCGCATAGAGGGGGATCTCTTGAAGATCGCGAAGGCCGGCCGCTTTCTGGCTGTGGTCCGCAACGCGCCAATTCGTCCACTCGCCATCCAGTTTCCAGCGGTAGCGCCAAGCCACCGGCTCCGCCGCTCCTGATGGTGAGGAGGAGGCGAGGGCGGCGTTAAGCTTGTCGGCGCACTCAAGATAGCCGTGCTTCCGCAAAGCCCATAAAGCGAAGTCGATGGTGCTCTGGTCCGCCAGATCGCGTGTGGGCCGTACCGGCTCGCTTGAGCCTTGTTCGGGGATGGCGCGAACGACGCCGTTGAAATCGGGCCCGAAATGGGTCTTCACTTCTGACATTCAAACACTCCGTTCTCCGCTCGCGCATCAGGGCATTCGCCGCGCCAATAGGCTTCATAATCTTCCGGCGACACGCAGATTTCTTTTCCGATCGTCTCATCGAGGACTAGGAACGAGCAGTCAGGCAACTGCGCCTCAATCGCAGCCCGGTCGTAGTGAATGAACACAGCGCTGAGGATAAACCCGACAATGAGCGCGACCGACCGCCAGAGCCATTTCTTCATTTTGCCAACACCGCGCTTCTCGACGACCAAGCCGGCAGAAAAGGATACCTGAGCGCCGCCATCCAGCACCTCAGTTTGAAACCGGTGGCGTCGTTGTACCCCTGCCCTTCCCTCAGTTGCTCATGGAATCGGATCCGGCCTGCCTGGGTGATCCGGTCAAGACCGGCCAGTTCCAGTTTCCGCTGCATATCGCGGTCAGTCTTGTAGCCGGCGTCGAGCCAGCCCGGCTCATCGATCGCCACATAGGGCAACTTCAGCAAGCCGCCGAACGCGCGCTCGAGCCGGTCATGGACTTCGTTTTCGGCCGCCTCAATCTCGGCAAGAGGCGGCACCAGCTCGGCATTCAGTGGCGCCAAGCGCTGATCCGAGATCATGCGCTCTGGCGGCTTGGTCAGATGCGATTCGATAAGATCCTCAATGGCGTCGATCAGTTCGTCCTCCGTCATCCTCTCGAAGGACGGACCGGCAAGCGCAAGCGCGGCGTCAATCTCAGCTAGTTCATCTTTCGCCCCGCCAACATCGTAGACGGCGACAAGATATTCGATATGCCTCTTGGCGGTCCTCAGCGCCTCGGCCATGGTTGCCTCCATGGTCGACAGACAATCCTCCGTCGTCTCCGGCCGGAACCGCGGTCCTTTGTAGGCGACATGCGGATAGCAGGTCGTGTCGACCGCATAGCCGGCGGCCTTGGCTTGTTCGATGGTCAGCATTAACCAGCCTTCCTTTCTGGTCGCACAAGGTGCCTCTTTTTCTTAGTCCAAACGATGACCTCTTTGTCACCCCTCTTTGGTTCGGCGGAATCAATGGCAGCATTGATCTGCCACATGATCGGATTTTCCACCGCGGCACCGAGATTGACGAGGTGCTCTCTAGCCAGTTTCAGAGCCTCGACCATTGAGTCATGCGCATTGACCGCCCTCATCGCCAATTGGTAGTTCGGTTCTGATAGGACACGGCAGTCGACAGAGAATGGTCTACCACCCGCCATCAGCCGATCATCGCCGGCAGGGATAAAGACGGCCGTGGTTTCGGTCCATGGTGCAGGAGTGTGCTGATGTTCGCTCATTTATGCCATCTCAATATGGAAGGGAGGTCGCACGCCGGTGCAATTCGCCTCGGCAGCCTCGAGAGCGGCCAGGATGCGGCCATCTGGGTTCCCCAAGGCCCCGTGCAGCCGGCCAAGCGCATATCGCGCCCCTGAGCCCACCGCAGCGTGGGAGGCGAACTCGGCGACCGAATAGTCGGAACTGATCTTGAACAGACGGCCGCCGTGCCCGATGAGCAGTTCGTCGATATCCTTGCCCGAGAGTTCCTTCAATTTGTCGACGACATTCAGGACGAGATGCTGCAACACATCCTTTCCAGTCGGCTTGGCCAGCGCCGTATATTGCATCAGCTGGCCGACTCGGTAGGATCCGGTGAAGCCGATGACATAGACACCATTCCTGAACACCTTCCGATTGGTTCGGATTTCAATGTTCTCGCCGGCGCTGGCCGCACTGTCGGCGCCGATGTAGACCTTGCCATTGTCGATCAGTCCGACCACGCAGGTCATTGGCCGAGAACCTCCAGAATTTCCGCAGCCGCGATGCATATGACGCCGATCACCAACAGCACCCCAGCCCTTAATTCGGACCCACCTGCCAAGATGGAGATGATGGCGACAGCTGTGGTGATTGTGGAAATGATAGTGTATCGTGCCGATCTCTTCACTTGATCCCCCCCTTCCATGCCGCTCTGATCAGCGCGATACCGACCGCCACCCCGGCCATCACAATTCCGATGCATGCGGCGTATATCGCCGCATCGAAAAGGAGCGCGCTTGCCGCCTCTTCCGTCATCACTCCACCTCCAAAGCACAATGCAGGCCGCATTCGACGTCGTATTCATCGACGGGATCGTCAGTGATTAGCATCGGCGTCCGCTGGACGTATTCGACGATATCGCTGACGCTCTCGCGCATGGCGAATGTCTTGCCGAGCGCGGATTCCTCGTTGATCCACCACAATGGCACATCAGGATTGTCTCGAGCGATGCGCTCGCGGATCGCGCGACGCTCGAGCTCGGTCTTCAGCTTTTCGGCTTCGGTCTGCATTGCGTTCTCCTCTAAGCGAACACGCCGAGCGAGATCAGCGTGGCTACATCAATGCCCACACCAAGGGCGATCAGCGCCCACAGAATGGCCTTGTCGAGCCAGCGCCAATGGTCGGGGATGTGATCCTGGCCGACGGTCGTGCGGTAGTAGCGGGGATGGGTCATCACACTGCCCTGCTCTCCCAAGGGAATACCGCTTCCATCTGGTTCGGATACAGCGCCCGGCACATCGCCCGGATCGATGGCGGAGCTCCTTCGCGCTGATAGTTCACCACCGACCCGACACTCACACCCAAAGCCTTCGCGGCTGCGCGCCCGGTGTAGTTCATGGCCGAAAGCCATCGCTTGAACTCGGCCGCAGACATCGAAACTGGCTCGACAGCGGCGTTAGACCGGGTTTTGTTCAATGAATGAATATCCAACCGCTAGGGCATTAGTGTTCACAGGCGGACACTAATACGCCGATCAAAGAATATATGCAATATGCATTTCACATTTTATTTTACGCGACTGGCCGAAACTGAAAAGGCCGCTTTTCCGGATCTCGACACCACTCCGGCAGCATGCCGAGCAGTCCATTTTCCCGCGCATAGACCTCCATCACGCCCTTTTGCGCATGGTGATGCCGGCACAGCGCCATGAGATTCGACCAGGTATGTTTGAGATCCGGCCGATCAACGACCGGGATGATATGGTCGACGAGATCTGTCAGCGTATCCCGATCGATCTGCTCACACCAAAGGCAGCATGGATGGCGCTTGCGGAACGCGATCGAGAGCCGATCCCACTTGGCGTCATATCCTCGATCTCGAGGCGAGCCGCGGTAATTCCCGGTCTTGTTCATCTTCTGGATGGCGATCGCCGCCGGCGCCTGGAAGAGCTTGAACCGCGGTGGCCGGCTGTTTTTATTCACAGTCAAAAATCCCTCTACGCCTTGGCAGATATGGGCCTCAGCGCCCCCGGCCGCCAAGAATTTTGTTCGCTCGGGCAAAAATTCTTTCGGTGGAGTCTCGCGAATTTGGCTGCCAGCTCGGTCCGCCCTCCGCGCGCGCGAGGGTTTAAGCGGACCCCCCTACCCCTCGAGACGCCGGCGGCCGGCCAGGTCGAGGCTCAAGCGCCGACGGCGCGGCGACAAGCACGGCCAAGCCGAGCGCGACGACGGCGCGCCATGCGGTGCGGTGCGCGGTGCAACGATTGATCGAGGAGGAGGAGCGAAAAGCGTTAGGCGCGACGACGGCGCCGAGCTTGTGCGCTGGACGTGCTACCTGGCGCACTGTGCCGCCGGCCTAGCCGAGCAAGGCAAGCGGTGCGGCATAGGGAATAGATATGCGATATGCATTTATTCTATTGACAATGGGCGCGCGCATAGGCAAGGTGACGCTTAGTCGATTGTGACTGACATTGGAGCTTGAAACGAAATGAACGCTCATACCTACCCTGCCCTAACCGCAACGTATGCGCATGATTTGGTTGTGACCCATGTTAATGGCCGCACCGCAACGCTTCGGCGCGCGGGTTATGTAGCGCCCGTCGTCCTGCTTCGGAATATCATTGCCAAGCGTGCCGACATTCGCCGCATTGAAATCTATGCGGTGCGCACCAATGGCACGCGCAACCATGTTGGCACGTTGCACGGCAAGCGCGCGCCGCTCTTCAACGTTTCCATGCGCAAGGTCGGCGGCCTGACGTTCATCCGGCTAGGTCGGCTTTGCGTTTCGTTCTGTCTGACTCGCAAGCCGGTTTGAGGAGCAAGCGCCATGAAATACGCTCTAGTCGTCTATCTCATGATGCACGGGCAGTCTCATTCCTTTGTCGTCGACAAGGGATTGACTGCAGACGATTGCGTCGCGGCCATTGCCGCCGATCTGCCGTCTGACATTCCTAACGACCTTGCCGCCGCGCTTGCCAAAGCGCCGCGCGTTTGTGAATTGGAGTCGAGCAAATGAGAACGCTCCTCAACTGGAAAAACGAAACCGTTTCGCCTTCGGCATTTGCAGTCATCGCATGGGGCGGCAAGCCGGCAGTGTATGCTTTCGCCAGCGCCGAAGCTATGCGCCGTTCCATTGGCGCGGCCAAGCTCTGCCATGTCGAGGCGCGCGAAGTGTCGGCGCATTGCGCCGAAACCCTCCTCATGGGCGGATTTGACGGCCGCTTGCACGAAGTCTCTTGCAATGGCGTTGCCGCCTTCGGCAATCTGAAGCTTGCCGCCTAAGCGGCCGATCTGAAGGGAATAGGACCATGACGACGTTTGAGCAATTCCAAGCTTCGCGGCGCGAGGTTGACGACGTGGAAGCCGCTACCAATGGCGATTATCCGACCGACGGCAAACGGGCCGGTTTCGTCTATCTGGATGGATTCGTGATAGAACGCACCGCAACGGGCTTCTATCTCGTCATCGAAAATCAGCAATTCGAGAATGCCGAGCTTGCGCCGCTCGAGCGTGAAATGTTCGATTTCTATAGAGCAGTCAACGCTGCAGCGCCGTTGCCAATATCGGTCGCGACAATCGGCGACAAAATCAAGCTTGCGCGCGCCTTCGGCGAATTGGTGCAAGCCGAGCTTCGGCCGTTCCAATTCCGCGAAATGTGCGATGCAAACAAGGCCGAACCGGAAAACTCCGGAGTGTGCCACTCCCACGACTATTTCGACGCGAACATGATCATGCTTGAAGCCTTCAAAGCCACATTCGGCCGCGAACCGGCTTTCATGGAAAATCCGGATCATGCCGCCGATCTAGAGCTTTGGAATGATGCATGGGCGATTGCCAAAGCGGCCGATTTCTTCGCCTAACCCGAACCCGAGCGCGATTGTGCGCGACAATAGGAGATTGAACCATGTTTGAGATTGCGTCCAGATTCCCGCGCCTCATGGCAGCATTGCGGCTTGCGGGCTTTTCCGTCGGCGAAGCGGTATCGGCAATCAATGCCCGAATGATCGGCGACGATTTCGCGGCAGCTGAAGCGATTTGCTATGTCGGCGGCGCCTCGAAGGCAATCCGTCATGCGCGCCATTGCCATCGCCTTGCGCGCCGCTATCGGCTGATTTGAGGAGCGGCTACCATGGCACAATATCAAGTCCAATCGACTTTCGCGCCGAGCGCTACCGTTCAAGCCGCAACGCATGGCGCGGCGCTGGATCGCTATCTAGTCGAGCATGAAAACCGAACCGGCTGGAGTTATCCGGAAGAGTCGGCGATTTCGGTTCGGCGCGGTGCGGCCGCATGGCGCAATTACGTTTGCGTTGATGGATTCTTTGAGCGTGACTAATCGCTTTCATATCGGCGCGCCGTTGCGCCGATAGGATGGCGACTAGCCTAAGCCAATGGTGGCGAAGAAAAGGAAACGAACCATGATAATCTTTTACGGCAAAACCGAAAAAGCCATGCCGCATTTTCAATCGGACTCAATCCCAAGCGATAGCGCTTATGCGGTTTGGAATTCAAGCGACGATTGCTACGTCCAGTTCTTTCGCACATTTGACGGCGCCAAAACAGAGGCAAGCAGACTTGCCCGCAAATGCGCCGCGACTTCGATTTTCGTCGGCTAGCAAATCGGCAGAAACAAAAAGGAAAACGACCATGCCAAACCAGGATTCCGCCGCGCGCGTCAAGCGGCTGCAGAAAGCAATCAAGGCCGAAACAGATTCGGCGCGCAAGCGCGCGCTTCAGTCTCGATTGCGTGACCTATGCGCCGACCTGGCGCGCCGCGACTATCGCGCCAAACTGGCCAATCTCGGAAACATGGCGGCATATTGAAAGCCGCGCAAAACTGGAGTTTTCGGAGGATGGATTTTCGTCAAGGAAGGCGAAACGGCCGTTCTATGGTTCGACGCTGAATTCTACACGCCAAGCTCTATCTTTCGCCATGCCGCCACAAGCGGCAATGGCTGGCTACTCTAAATCCGGAAACTGCAAACCGCCAATTGTGGCAATCATGGGAGTCTGAAAATGAATAAGCCGCTTGACGCCGCCGCGCGCGCCGATCTGGAAACGATCACTGCCGCCGATCTGGACGCATTTTTCGCGCAACATGAGGCGCGCAAGGTTCGGCACGGCAAGCCATTCGCAAAGCGCCAGGACGGCCGCGACCGGCGCGCCGAGCGCAAGGCGAAAGAGGCGCGCCGTTATGATTGGTTCAACACATGAGCGCGGCCGCATTCGATACACTGGCAAGGCAATGCGCGCTTGCCGAGCGCCGGTTGAAAGCATGGGACGCAAAGCTAGACAATCCGCGTTTCTTCCGTCCCGTCATCAAATGCGAATGGGACCGGGCTTTTGACACGCGCGAAGCGCTCAAGACGAAACTCTGCCGAATGGATCGCGACCGCTTCGCCGCAATCTATCCCAATGAACCAAACGACCGCTAAAGGAAAACAGAACATGAGCAAGATTGACGTTTCCTATTCCTATTGGGGACACAAACGCGCTTGGCGAGTTCGCGCCTGGCAGGCGCCGCCGGCCGGCCGGGACTTCGGCCGCATCTTGTCCGAAGAATTCAAGCGAACGGAAGCGGCCGCCAAAAAGGCCGCCGAGCGCTTGGCCGCTCAATATGGCGTTACCGCAAACCGCATTTGAAGGAATCGCGACGATGATTTTCGAACATGACACAAAGGACCATGGCGGATCGGCAATGGAACGGCCGCCGACGGCCGGACAATTGGCCTATGAGGAGGATTGCCGGCGTTGCCCGCGCTATGCCGATCAAAGCCCGCGCAAGGATTGGCGCGAATTGCCCGACTATGCGCGCGCCTCATGGGAGAAAGAGCCGACGCCGCGCGAATATGGGAGGAGCGGACTCTAATGCAGATTGGCAACCGAAAAGAGCTCGACGCCGCGCGCGAAGCAATGCGCGACGCATTCGACGCCGTTTGGCTATCTTCCGCCACCATTGGGCCGAAGGAAGCCCGCGCCATTCGCTGCGCTATCGCGTTAGATCGGCCGCGCGTCTTTCACCTGGCGCCCAATTGGCGAATCTTCCCAGGCGGCCGATTTGTCGGCGGCATGGATTGTGGCGTTATCCGCGCCTAGCGCGACCGCTGGCGCGGTCTCATGGCCGCGCCGGCTTCCCTATCCGCTTTGAAAACCCGCGCGCCTTGTGCGGTCTTTCATGGCCGATAGTGGCCTATCTGAAAGGGAACCGGAATGAAGATTGACGGGATATCGCCGAACAATCGAGCGCGTGCCTTGCTCTATTATTTCGGCTTGGAAGGAATGCACCTTGACGGCAAGGCCGTTGCCGAGCTGGCGCGCCTCACTAGCTGCAGCGCCGCCGACCTGCTACACGCAACCGAATTGCCGCATAGCGGCTTGACTTGTGACCATGCTGGCGGCTTCAGCGCCGTGCGCACATGCGACATGGAATGGCGCCGCGACACCCTGGCGCCGCGCTACTCGGCAAATCTGGAATACTGGCAAGGCGTCATCGCCGGATTTTGGGCAACCGGCGCGCTCAACTGATCTTGCTTTTTTGCCCGAACTGTGAAATACAACTGAACCGCCGATTGTGGCGCAACTGGAGTTTGAACAATGGCCGAATTCTCGCTTGAAATCAAAATGGATAATGCCGCCTTTGCCGACGATCCAGGCGGCGAAGTCGCGCGCATTCTTCGCGATATCGCGGACAAGGTGACGCGCGGTGACGGCTTCACCATCGGCGAAGCAACTGGAACGCCGATTCGCGACGTGAACGGCAATCGCGTTGGAACTTGGTTCGCCGATCTGGAAGATTTGGAGTCGGGCCAATGAGCGGCAAGGCCAAAAGAACGAATATCGTCGCCAGCGTCCACCGCTTCCGGGATTTCATCGCGCTTTGTGTCGGCGACGGCCCGACGGTCTATCTAAGCCCGAAAGCTGCAAGCCAAATTGCCCGCGCGCTCAACAAATGCGCGCGTTCGGTCAAGACTGAAAAATTCACAGATTCACATTTCGGCTCCGTCTATATCGAAGACGGCGACGAATGGCGCACAAGCGCCCGGCGCGACTAAAGACCGCAAAACGTTCAAACCCTTGCCAATCGTGGCAACAACTGGAGATCGAAAGACAATGAACATTGAAACCGCTATCCGCCCGGATTCCGTCGCCATTGGCGCGCCGGCCTATCATCCCGCCTATTCAAGTTCCGGCCATGTCGTCCAGGTCGAGGCCTGCAACGGCTTTACCATTGGTGCCAGCGGCATGGTGCGCGACCGGTCGCAGCTAACCATCGTTTGGGGCGAAAGCCTTCAGATAACGGAGGTTCCCGAATCCGCCGCGCGGTCATGGCTGGACCTTGCGGCGCGCTACCGTATCGAGCCGATTTCAGCCGAACAGGCGGCGGCATTGCTGGCGGCGGCGAAGGCGAAGAAAGCCGACGCCGCACGCCAGATGAACGAAGCCTATGAGCAAGGCCGGATTGCGCGCGCTGCCTTTGAAGCCGACGCGGCCAGCAAGATTCCGGCATGGGCGAAAGCTGTCATCGTCGCCGAGTTGATCGAGGATCAATCGGACTCGATGACTGACTATTACGGCGGCAAGACGGTTAGAACCGTCATTCTCGGCTTTTCCAAGCATACCCGCGATCTGTTCCCCGAGCTTCGGCAGGCGGCGCGCAACTTCGCCGAGACTGCCGCATTGGCCGACGCGCCGGAAACTGCCGAGAATCGGCAGAAATGGAGCATGGGCGGCGGCTACTTCCTGAAGGTCGGCGGCCGCTACTCGAACGGCTGGAAAGTCTCGAAACAATCGTTCTATGGCAACCGTGAGCCGGTCAAGAGCCTGCCTTTCCCTGCCGATTGGCACTTGGCCGCACCGAAGGCGGAAACCGCGCCAGCGGCCGCGCCTGGCGTTGTGACGCCGGCCGGGATTCGGATCGAGGAACACACCCACACGAAAAAGGGCTTTCAGATGTTCATCTGCATCATGCCCGAGCGCGTCGAGCGCGACGAATTCAACCGGCTTCGCGAACTGGCCGAGACTCTCGGCGGCTGGTACTCCAAGCCATGGGGAAAGACGCCGGGCGGCTTCGCCTTCAAGAAACGCGATGCCGCCGAGACGTTCGCCAATCCGGAGCCGTCGCCGAACGATGACGGGCCGAAGGATGGACGCGCGCCGGAAGCCGCACCGCGCGCCGAGGCGCCGGCGCGTGCCAGTGTCGCAACCGGCGACAAGCTGCGCGCCATGGCCGACGCTATGCAAGGCGAGATCGACCATAAATTCCGCGACCGGCTGACAAACACGCCTAAGCGCCAGCGTGAAGCCGATAGCGCGCGCCTTGACGGCTATTGGCTACAGCGCACGCAACAGGCGCTGCGCGCCCTGGCGGCGCACCATAACGCCGGCACCGTGCCGCCCGAGCTGCGCGGCGTCACATCGAAGAAAGCCGCGCACGATCTGGCGCGGTCCGAAATCGTGCGCAACGGCGGCTATTATGACGCCGGTTACGACACCGGCAAGCCGGCGACCGACACGCCGGCAACGCGCGCGCTTTGGGCGATGATCGCCGGCCAGAGCGAGGCAGACAAGCAAGCCGAGGCTTTGCGCCGCAAGGTCCAGGCGCTGCAATTCGCCAATATCCCCGGCTACTTCCCGACGCCGCGCGCCGTGATCGATCAAATGATTGATCTTGCCGATCTGCCAGCCGGTGAATTCGACATGCTGGAGCCGGAAGGCGGCAGCGGCGCAATCCTCGATGTGGTGAAGGATACGGCACCCGGCGCAAAGCTCACCACCTATGAGCGGCATTTCAGCTTGCGCGAGATCTTGACAGCCAAGGGTTATGCGCTCGCCGGATCCGATTTCATGGAAGCCGAAACCGCGCCGCGCTTCGACCGCGTGCTGATGAACCCGCCCTTTGAGAACGGGCAGGATATCGACCATGTGCGCCACGCCTTCAAGATGCTTCGCGATGGCGGCCGGCTGGTCGCTGTCATGTCGCCCGGTCCATTCTTCAGGCAGGATCGAAAGGCGACGGAGTTCCGCACCTGGTTCGATGACTGCGGCGGCGAAAAGTACGATCTGCCGCCCGGATCGTTCAAGCAAAGCGGCACCGGAACCGCAACTGTCCTGGTCGTGCTTGTCGGCGATGAACTGGCAAAGGAAGCCACACCGGTATCGACTGCGCCCGCCGGCGGCTACCGCATCGGCACAAGCCATTTCGAAAGCCTCGAGGCTGCTGGACGCTACTATGGCGACCCGCGCGGCTCGACGGCGGCCGACAAGGTAGCCGAGGGCGAAATTCACATCGGCCCGCCGTCAACATGCGAGCCGGACGAAACCGTGACGCTGAATCGCGAAGAAGGCCGCTATTTCATCGAGCGCAAGTCATGAGCGCCCCCTCTACCGACGAGGTATTGAAGCGGCTCGAAATCCTCCACAAAAAACTGGAGGACGAGGGCATGTATGTGCGCGCAAATACGGCTTTGTTGGCCATCAAGGAAATAAAACTGTTGTTGGCTCTGGCCGAGAGGCAACACGATCTGGCAGAAGAACGACAGCGCGAGGTTGTCAGCCTGATGCGGCAGGTTGAGGCGGAACGTGAACGCAGCGCGCGTTGGATGCCCACCCCTATCGAGAGACAGCCAGTTGAGGTCAAGGGCGAGCCATACCAGCCGACTGGAGATAGCGGTGGACTTCGGCCACCTCATCACATGAGCCGCGCACGGGAATTCCTTGGCTTCCTCGCGCTCGTCGCTCTTATGGCTGGCGTCCTGGCGCTGGTCGTCATCTTCGACTTGCCGCTTCCGCATTAACCCCGCTCGATTGTGAGCGAACAAAATAGGAGATTGAGACCATGCCCAAGATGATTTTTCACATGGGTGTTACCCTTCGCTGTTACGGCAACGTTGAGATCGAGGCCGAAAGCGTCGAGGCGGCCTTTCCGCTTCTGACTGCCGACTACATCGGCGACAATATCAGCATCCATGAAACGACAACCGATAGCGGGCAGGATTTGGCCATCATCGACGTTACCAACGCCGAGACCGGGGAACTACTGGCGGACTATGGCGGGCATTCTCTGCCGAGTCCGTATGATCCCAAGCCGTCGCCGCTCGAACTGGCGGCGCCTGACATGCTCGCCGCCTTGAAGGCGATCAAGCGAGCTCGCGGCAATTGTGGCGCCTCGCCATTCGAACAGGAAGCTTGCGACATGATGGACAAGGCTATCGCCAAAGCGGAAAGCGGCGGCATCGAACAAACGCCGGCCCTGCCCGATCATGCTGCGGCCCGACATGCTGTCGGCGCTTCGCCGAGTCGAGTCCCGCATAAAAGGCGAATGGTTTGATCCGACGGGCGACTTGGAAAGCGACATCGCCGGGATTGTCCGCGTCGCAATTGCCGAGGCTGAATCGCCAGTGCCGGAACGTGTCGTCATCGTGATCGAGGGCGGCATGGTCCAAAGCGTGAGCGGCACCGGCTCAATGATCGGCCGCACCGTCCACATCATCGACTATGACACCGACGGCGCCGACGAAAGCGAACTGTCGGAAGTCATCCAGACCGACGGCGAAACAGCCGAGGCCATCGTGCGAACCGAGATCATCGATGAACTGACTGTCACACTGCCGGAAGACTGATCTTGCTTTCGGCATAGATTTATGCCATGAACTGAATTGCCGATTGTGGCGAACAAAGGAGACAGAACAGCATGAACGCTCATACCAATTTTGCGAATTCCAGTGTTTCGGCGATTGCGCTTGGCGCGGTCGTGTCCTTCAGCGACTATGCGGCCGCCAAGGCGCTCAATGTCGAGCCATCGCATGAGCCGGAAGTGATCGCCGCCAATGAGGCCGCCAGCGGCCGCGATGAACTGGTCAAGGCCGAACCGGAAGCGCCAGTCGGGCCAGCAACCGCACTCGCCGACCGAGCTGCGCTCACCCGCGCGCTCGAAATCGTCGCCAACGTGATCGAAAAGCGGAACTCGATTCCGATCCTGTCCAATGTCTGCCTGGTGGGCGACGGCAGCAACCTGACTGTCACCGGCACCGATCTGGATATCGAAATCGCGGTCAAGATTCCAGCCGCCGCCGATGCGCACTTTGCCGTCACGCTGCCGGCGCATACGATGAAAGACCTGGTGAAGAAGGCGACGGCTTCCGAATTCGTCGGCTTCACCGCTGCGCACGGCGACAGCAACGCGGTCACGGTCGATTTCGAAAAGGTCAACTATCGACTTCAGGATTTGCCGGTCGCTGACTATCCGAACCTGTCGGGCGGCAACCCGTCGCATTCCTTCACGGTCCCCGGCGCCGATCTGGTCGAATCCTTCGGCGGCGTGGCCATGGCCATTTCGACGGAGGAAACCCGCTACTATCTCAACGGCGTCTATCTGCACCATGTCGAGCCGCGCGCCATCGACGCCTATCATGGCGATCACGGCGCATTGCGCATGGTCGCGACCGATGGGCATAGGCTCTGCCGGCAGGATTTGGCGGCAACGGAGGGCATGGCAGGGATGCCCGGCGTCATCATACCCCGGAAGACTGTCGCGCTCCTGCAGAAGCTGCTCAAGGGCAAGGCGTGCCCGGCAAGCGTTCGCATCGAACTGTCCGACAAGATGCTTCGCCTCATGTTCGATGATGTCACCGTCACGACGAAGCTGGTGGACGGCACATTCCCCGACTATCAGCGCGTCATCCCGACACAGAACGACAAGCCGGCATCCTTCAAGTCCGCCGACCTGGCGGAAGCCGTGCGCGCCGTCGAACTCATTTCCAGCGACAGGGGCCGCGCGGTCAAATGCACCTTCGATAGGGGCAATTGCCGCCTCGCTGTCAACAATCCGGATCAAGGCTCAGCGAATGCCGATGTCGCAACCGACTATGCCGGCGACATGATCGAGATCGGATTCAACGCGAAGTACATACAGGATTTCATCGCCACGGCCGGCGGCGAGGACATCACGCTCACCATGGCCGATGCCGGCTCGCCGACGGTCATCACCACCCCGGACCGCAAGGGCTGGCTTGGCGTTCTCATGCCGATGCGCGTCTGACATTGCACTAGCAATGCAAGAACATCGCGGGCGGCGAAACCGCCACCCGCTTTCCTCCTCGGGCACTCGCCCTAACCGAAAAGGAACTTCGGAATGAAGCGGCAAAGCTGGAAAGACCAATTGGCAGTCGGTCGCGCGTTCGAGCTGAAGGCTCGCCACGGCGGCCAATGATCCGATCTGCGTCATGATCGTTCGCGATCCGCACCAGCCATCTTACGGCTACCCGATTGCGGTGCAGATTGACGAGCGCGGCATGCGGTCCGATGGCCACTGGAACCACCGTCGCTTCTGGGCCGGCAGCTTGAGGCTTCAGGATTTCACTTCCGCAAAGATTGCCCGTCGCCGCTTTGATCTTGAGCGCTTCGATGCGCGCGATATCGAGCTCATCAACTACGGCATCGGCTTGAAATTCACCGGGGAATTCACCGGCAACAGTTATTCCCGGCGGAACATTCCAAATATCTCCGGCTTTGGTGACATCGTTTGGACGATCTTTTGGACCCCGGTTGAGAGCTGGGATTTTCACGTCTCCAACCCCGAACACGACGCGCTGAAAGACGCATTGCGCGGCGCCTGGCATTTCACTTCATACGGAAACGGATCGATCAATCGCCGCCCGGTCGCATGGGCGACAACGAAGACAAACCACGCCGAGCTTCGCAGGATCGAGGCTATCTTGCGGCGGCATCACCCGAACGTCCAGCGCTCGGAATTCGCGTTCCGATCTGTCGCCAACGAAAAGGGAACTTTCATGCTCCCCGTCGGTCATCTCGGCCCTTGCCTCTGGTCGGTATCGTCCGCCTTTCACGCTGTCGATGGGACTAGAAGCTTTTCGATCTCATCTTCCTGAAAATCAACCGGGCTCTTGCCCTAACCGACAAGGATTTCGCTTATGAAGCTGCCCAATTTTGTTGTCGTCGCCGATGGCGGCATGACGCGCCCGCGCCTCGACATCATGCTCGATCATGATGACGGCATGTCCGCCATAAAGGAAGCTGGCACCATAGGCACCGCCCTGGTGGACGCCGGCTATACGAATTTCACCGTCTTTCGAGTTGACGAAACCGATGTGGAAATCGTGCGGTTTCGCGTCTCGAAGGGCGAGCCGGTCATCCACGAATAGGAGAGATTTGCCGTGAAGATCCATTTGAAGTTCAAAGGGCCGAAAGAGTTTTATGGCGTGATCGGCTATCTGGACCTGACAGCATCCATCCATCGCGCATGGGGGAAAGACACGAGACGCATGGCGAGTTGGCGACACATCACCATCGGCTTGCGGTCACCGCTCCTACGCCAGCCTGGCAGGCTCTACAAGGACGGCCGCGCCCGTTGGGGATGGTGGCCGCTCCGGTTCGGTTATGGTGCCGGCAACGTCTACCTCGGGCTGATCTACATCATCACCACGTTCGGCAAGAGTTCCGGGCAGATGGAGTACAAACGCTTTGGTCCGCTTGAGTGGGCCTATTGGGCGCCATATCGGGCCTACCGCCGCGACGCCTGAAACACAGAAACGCCAACCGTGGCAAAACACAGGAGATAGAACATGCCCACCATCGAAGAGATCGCCGACAAACACGGAGGTTTGCCGATTGAGCCGGCCAAGCCGCTGAAGACCTTTTCCCTTCTTTTCGCCTGGTCCGACAATGACAAGGAGCAAGGCGAGTACGGAACGGTCGTGCGGGCCGAGAGCTATGACGACGCGGAAGCCAAAGGTCGCGCCGACATGCGCGAAAACCATATCTCCAACCATTGCGATGCCGATGCCGACGAAGATGAAATCGCTGAATCATGCGCCGAGTATGAGCACACCGATCTTTACGGCAACATCGTTTTCGGCGGCCGCCTGATCGAGGCTCATGTCGGCGCCATCTGGAAGGCGGCGGAACTGGAAACAGCGTTGCGCGACATCATCACGTCCAGCGACGCCAATGACAGCGGGAGCCTCATGAACGCCATCGAAGCTGGTCGCGCCATCATCGCCGAGATCGACGCCATCGCCTAATCCAACCCGCCCGCCGCGCGCGCCAGCAAGAGGAGATCGACACATGCCGAAATTCACCATCGAAAGCACGTTCATGCAGTCATTGCGGGGTGTTACCTCCTGCCGCTGTGGCGGGTTGGCACCGGCTTGTTCTTGGCGCTTGTTGCTGTAGCAATCATCCGCAGCCTATGCGCCACATCGTAATCGACAATATCGGCGCAATGCTGTTCGGCGCCGCTTTCTAAAACCAACTGCCAACTGTGGCAAAGAAAGGAGACCGGCATGAAAACGCTTCGCACCATATTCGCGGCCGTGCGCCGCATCATCTTCGCCGATCCGGTCAAGGATTATTTGGCCGAATGGGCAAACGAGATCGAGCAGGAGACGGCGGCCCGCAAAAGGCGCAACACCGATGCTTGAATATGGACCCATCGTCATCCTGATCCTGGTCGTCGCCGGCGTGGCCGTCGGCCTGCTTCCCGAAGCGCATGACGCGCCGATGCGCCGGTTCCGGAATCATTGCCGCGCCGAGGGTATGTCATTCGCCGAGACCGAAGCGGCGATCGCCACCCGAATGGCATTCGTGCGTCTGCGACGGCTGGCATCGGATCAATGCGTGTCCCAAGCTGGACGGATCGGACGCGACGAGATCAACGAGATCGCCAGCCGCATGGCGCTCGGCTTGGCCGCAGCCCATGGCCATGAGGCGGCGAAGAAATTCATTGCCTGGATCGACGACTGTCCGGACGAGGAGATCCTCTACGACGACGCCAGGGCGGCGCGCCACCGCCATGCTGTCACGGAGCTTCGCCAGCGCGGCCTTTATCCTCCGAAGGAACCGAAGTTCCACGACGATCACAAGCACGCATTCCGGATCATGAAGCATTAGGCGCGCTTTGCCGCCAGATTTGGCCGCCAGCGCACGCGAAGGCCTTCGGACGCAGCAAACTACCGGCCAAGCAAAACGCGCGCTGGCGGGCTTGCCCCGTCCCCGCTCATCAATCGTGACAAAAAAGGAGTTTTGACCTATGGATTTGATCGTTGCCGATTCGAAAGCCGATCGTGGCGCATACGGAGATGGAATGGCGAACAAGAGCAATCCGATCTACAGGGCGTGGGCCGAGCCCAACAACCGCGGCGCGGGCTATGTTGCCGTGTGGATTGCGCCAGGCCTTGTTGCCGACATCGTTCGCCCCGATGGCAAGACGCCGGCCGTCTATAGCACCGAGTTCGAGGCCGAGCTCGCCGGCTGGAGGCGCATGGCCGAGGTGCTGAACGGTCCGAGGATCAGGGCCAATAAGCAGCAGGGCAAGCCGGAGCGCTATGTGCGCCTGTCGGGCCCGGAACTGGCCGAGCAACTGCGCGCCGCCGGCATCACGCCGTCCTTCCTCGCCTATCTCTACGCCACCAGTCAGCATCGCGTGCTGACTTGGATCGACGGCGCCGAGGATGTGCCGCATCCGATCCGCGTCCTGCTTGCCTTGTTCCGGGCGGACGCTACCAACATCGATATAGCCGAGAACGTGACGGACAAAGTCACATCCGAGCGCAAGCCGCGCCGGCTGGAGACCGGCTAGGCGCTGCCAATGCACGGTCCAATGGTGTCGTGCTTGTCGATGTAATCGTCGATGAGATCGCTAAGATCTTCGACCGTGCTGATCGCACCATTGAGCGTGAAGACGACGCCGGCAAACGGGTTACCCTTCTCATCCTTCAAGACAATGTGAACGTTGCCGTCATCGTCAATGCTGGCCTCGACTGCGGCGGCGTGCGGGACATCAAGGGCCTTTACCACCTTCAGCCTCCCGCGCCGCCAGGACATCAAGGGCCGTCCCGATGATGCTTTGCGGTCGCCCGCCTTCGATGCTGGTGCGCGCGACTGAGCTGCGCAACTCCTCGATGGTAGCGCCGCACTGCAGGGCGATCGAGATTAGCACGGCGGCATCATGGCAGATCAGGCCGATGGCTGAATCGGCCTTCTGCGCATAGATGAACATTTCGCCGATCCGGCCATCCGCATAGAAGCCGATTGTCGATGTGAACGGAGACTTGTTGCCGTTGGCTTCGATATGGTGGAATTCCAGAACCTCCGAGGCCCTGCGGCCAGGTAGACGTTCACACATCAGGCTTGCCTCAATATCTGTTCCGCCGCATTGGAGACGCGCCGCGCCTCGTCCCTCTCCATGCCTTTCACAATCGGCAACTCGCGTCCCCACCTCGAGGCGAATGCGGTACGACCCATCAATTCCTCGAACACAGCGACGACGTCGAGCGCCTGCCGGATTGCCTCATAGACCAGACTGCGCGCCTGCGTGCTGGGAATGCTTTCCCAGACGCACTCGTCCCGGTCGACGACCGCCTCAAGCAGCGCAAAATCGCGGTCGGTCATCATCTGCCGGATGGCGCCGATGGCATGGATCGCCTGAAGTCGGTAGGCTGAAATGGCGAGGCGGCTGTTCGAACCCCGACCGACGCGGTCGAAGTCGATGCTACTCATGCCGCCGATGCGGCAGCCATCCATGTAGCCGCGCAGTATCCTTCCAGCTTCCTTGCGGCGTTCCTTGCTTGAGATCCCACTGATCTTCGGTGCATCGACGCGCTTCTCGGCGGGATCGGCCAATGTCCCGATGTCATGCAGATATTCGAGCGCCGAGCCCTTCAGGCCGCGATTCTCGGCACCCCCCATTTCACGGGCTGCCTGCTCCTCGGCGGCAAGCTTTTCCTCGCGCCTGGCTTGCTGCTTCCGGCGTTGGATTTCCTTGCGCCCTTCTCTGGTTCGCGAATCCGGAACCGGAAGAGGTGCTGGTGCCTGCGGCTTAGGCTTCATGTACCAGGACAGCGGACCAAGGACGGATGGCTCGGATTTGGCCGGAGCTGCCTGCGCCGGCGCCAATTCGGCGGCGATGAAATACTTGTCCGGAAGTCTCCCCTCGTCGACGCGGTGCCTCTTCATCTCGTCCAGCTTTTCTTGCCTGTCTGCGATCGACATCTGCTCGCGCGGCGTCGGGAAAGCGCGGTGGACGATTCCACGAATGCTGCCGGTCGACCTCTGGCTCAACATGGCGATCGCCTTGATCGACCTACCGCTTAGCCACAAGACCGAGATCGTGAAGGTTACGATACCCAGTTCCTTCTTCTTTTGCTGCTTGGCCTGCTTTTCCGGCTTCATGTCAACGCTCCACTTCCCGGAGTTGCCCGCGGCGACCGTCGAACTCGAATTCGGCCGTCTCGCCGTCTTCACCGCGCCGCCTCTTGAGGCATCGCACCTCGATCCTGTTCTTCCAGCGCTGCATCTGTTCGGCCCACTCCCTGCCCTCCTTGCTGTCCATCTCCTGCGGCCGTTGACCCTTCAGCCACCGATCTCGCCTGAACAGTGAGACGCACCAATCCGCGTCTTGTTCAATACTGCCGCCGCCATCGAGGTCCGTCAGATTCGGGAATGGATCATCTCGTCTCTGCGATGATCTGGTCACCTGCGAAAGCACGATAAAAGCGATACCGAGATCCTTTGCCAGCGCCTTGAACTCGCCTGTCACATGCTCGATCCGGTCAAACTTGTTCGTCGACTTGTTGAATGTCCTGACCAGGCGAACATGGTCGACAACCGCAAAGCCGAGACCGTGCCGGCGCTTCATGGCCACACATCTATCCCGCATTTGTTCGACCGCAAGCTTTGGTCGATCATCGATGACGATTCTGGCACCCTTCAGCTTGTCTCTGGCAGATTTCAGATCCTCCAGCGCGAAAGCGTCATAGGAGCCTGCCTCGATCTCGGCGACCGACACATTGGTCTCGCCTGCCATGGCGCGAGCCGTAAGATCCTCGTCCTTCATCTCGAGCTCGAAGAAGATGCCGGGCATGTAGAGTTGCGCGCGCAAGGCCAATTGGAAGGAAAGCAGCGTCTTGGCGTCCCCCGCGCGCGCTCCGATGAACCCCAGATCGCCGGCATGGATTCGGCCGATCAGTTGATCGAGCGTCGGCAGGCCTGTGTCGAAGCCCGGGATAATGCCGGTGTCCTTCGTCTTCGCAGATCGGGTCAGCACCTTACCGGCAATGTCGCCGATCCACTTCAGCGGTTCAGCCTGGCTATTGACGTTGATGTCCTTGATCTTCACTTCCATGTCGGAAAGCAGGTCGGCTGGCATGACGTTCGGCTTCTTCGCCTCCTTCAGCCCATGCTCGAGCGTCTCGATCAGCTTGCGGTGGCGCCAGAGATCGACAATCTGTTCCACTTCGTCCAACGCCGATTCATTGTTCTCGGCGTCGCGCAGCAGTGCGGTGAGGAGTGACACGGTGGATTTTCCGTCGTCATCGTATTCAGGCCCGAGCCGGCTTTCGATGATGGCGATCGACATCCGCTTGCCTTCGGTCAGGATGTCGCGGATTGCCTGGTAGATGCGCTGATGGATCTCGCGCGAGAAGTGGAAGGCATGCAGGGCGTCGGCAACTGCCCAAAAGGATGCCTCGGACTGAAGAACCTTGCCGAGCACCATGCGCTCGGCAGCGAGGTTTTCAAGATGCTGTGTTTGCTGCTTCGCCATTCCCGCCTTCCTTCACCATGCGTTTTTCGAATTTCTGCCGCGAGTTCCAGAGATCGAGCGCATCGCCATCACGGCAGACGTCATGGATCGGGCATTTGATCCCGACGGATTTCATGCGCTTCTGCAGTTCCTCGGCCGCATGCTGACCGGGCGGCGGCAACACGCGCCCCTGCGGCCCCATGACGGCCTTGTCGCCGTCCTTCCATATCCCGAGCCGCTCCACGAAAGTCGGCGGCTCGAAATTCTTCATGCCGCTGGTCGACATAAACGACCAAACAGGCCTTCGGTGGCCATCCAGAAACCAGGCACCGAGCGCCGTCTCGGCGCCTTCGGCCCCGTCGATCTCGGCCGCGTCACCGCCGATCCGGATGGCGCCGCCGGTGGCCGGACCGCGGCCGATCTTCGGGCTCGGCGACAGATCGGCCTTGGCCGGCTTGTCGCGCTGCAGGTAGATTTGCCACACCGCTATAAGATCACCGAAGGCGTCGACGACCTTGCAGACAACGGCCGGAAAGCGGCCAGCGTCGCGGTCGGGTTCGAAATCCAGCGCCGGATGAAAGCGCAGCGTGTCATCCGGCTTCCATGGCCACTGTGCGATTGGAGGGATGCCGCGGGCGATCAGATATTGCTCGCCGAGAGTGCCCTCGAGCGGCTTGCTTTCGTCCCAAACTTCCTTGGCGCTGAGCGTGCGCTCCTGATTCTTCTTCGCCGTCCGTTCGGCATCAGCCTTGGCTTTGGCTTCACGTTGCTGGCGCTCCTTCGCTTGGCGCGCTTCACGTTCAGCCTTCTCTTGCGGAGATTCTTCGTGCTGCTGGATGCCAAGAAAATCTCGAGCCCACTTGAACGCCTCGCGGTAATCATCCTTGCGGCCGGTCTTCCAATAGGAGATGAGTTCGATGCTGCCGCCACCAATCGACTGGCTGAAGCGATACCAAGATCCCCGCGGCATCTTGTTGCTGTCATCGAGCGAGACCGTGAATGACCCGAGTTCCTTGTTGTTCTTCGGCGTCAGATAGGCAATTTTCCCGCGCTGCATCCAGCCTGGATAGGTCGCGTCGAGCACGCCCTCGATGTCATCCTCGAGTCGCCGGCGGATTTCCTGTGCGTCGTCCTGCCGGCTCATTTGCGCTTCAACTTCAGTTCGCCGATGGCGCGCATCACTTCCGAGCGCGTCAGGCTTGTTGCCTCGGCGATCTCGGTCGTCGAAGCGCCACGCTCATACAATTTGGTGATCGTCGCCTTGCGTGGAACGGGCTGCACTTCGGCCGCCGGTTCGGCGAGTGTCGCCTCATCTCCGGATTCGAGGAAATCGCGCGCACGGCTGACACGGCTTTTAACCGTCCCTTCGGCAATGCCGAAGCGCACGGCTATCTCATGATACTCATGACCAAGTGTGGCGAGTTCGACCACCTTGCGCATGTCCGAGTTCATCATCCGCATGCGCCGGCGTATGACTTTCAGGTCAACGGCGGAACTTTGCCCCTCGCCGATCGGAACCGCTTTCGCGAAAGCATCGTCGACGTCCTCAACCTCGCGCCCGCGCTTGCGGCATGTCGAAATCCAATCATTGCGCATGATCGTGAACAGCCATGCATGGAGGTTTGTCCCTGATTGGAACTGCTCGAACTTCTCAAGCGCACGCAGCATCGTCGATTGCACGAGATCCAGGGCCCGATCACGATCGCCGGCGAGGCTGACAGCAAATGCCATCAGCTTGGGGCCACTCTTGATCAGATCGTCATCGAATGCCTTCGGGCGGACCATGGTCAGGCACCGATCTCCGCGTCGAGGTAATCGAAGAGTCGGAGCGCCAACGCCGAGTGGTGCCGCATATGCTTCTGCCGCGCTTCAACATCAGCATCGTTCAACTCATTGCGTAGATCGAACCTCGACATCGCCTTTATTAGGCGGCCTTCCGGCACCATCCACGAGCGCTCGGCGTCGAGGACGTGGCAAATGGCCTTGATTGCCGGTGACTTCACCAGACCCGTCCCTCGGCCCCCGTGGACGGTTATGCAGCGCAGCGCCAAAGCCAGGTGATCGGCACCGTAACTCTTCAGGCATTCCTTCAACGTGCCGACGGCGATCGTCTGGCCAGGCTTCATGAGATTTGATGGCACCGGATTGCGGCAGATCGTGACGCCGCCGGCGAGGCAGACATCGCGCAGACGAACCGCCGCATCGTCGCCGGCCGCGACATCGGCCGCGAAGATCGCAAGGGGGTGGATGGCAGTCACGGATCCGTTGATCGCGGCGAAAGCCTTCGCCTGCTTTCCGGGGTCAGCTGCGATGACGACGCACGGCACCTTTATGACGCCGCGGATGTCGGCTGCGATGGTGCGATGCTGCCCGTCGACAATGGCGTAAAAGCCATCTCCCAAAGACGCGACGACGACGACCCCGAACAACGACCAGTCGAAGTACCTGGCGATCCGGCCAATGTTCCGCGCGCCATTGCGCAGCACTTCCCGCTGATAGGTCTCGTCGATACGGAGATTCGCGATCGGCAGCCACATCAACTGGGGCGTAGTGCCGAGTTTTTCGGAAACGATCTCACCGACGAATGACGCAAACGGTCTTGAATCAACGAGCCGCATGCGGCGCCTCCTTTTCCTTCCTTGGCCTGCCAACAGGCCTGCCGGTCGACGGCCGCTGCAATCTCTTCTCAAGGCTGTAGTTCGATATCGGCGGATCGCCGGTCTCATGGGAATGGCGCGCCAGCGAATAGAGGACCGTCGTCCAGTTCTTGTCGAACCATTTGGCGATCTGCGGCGATGACAGCGTCGGCTTCTTCACCTTGATCTGATACATGGCTTCCCGACGTGCGCGGCAGGTCTTGTCGTCCCTGAAGTCCATGACGATGACATTGGCGGCGACGCCGTGCTTCGAGGCGACCTCGTTGATGATCTCCCGGGCCCACAGCGGCACATGACGCACCGCCAGCATGTCTTGCTTGGGGATCCTTTTCATGCGGATCTCTTTTCCAAGAACTGCTGCGCCAGAAGCTTGATGCGCGACTCGTCCGTATAGACCTTCGGCAGCGCCATCCCGGGATCGTTGATGCCGCGGGCCTGATCCTTCTTTATGGCGTTGACGGCCATGATGGTCGGATCGGATCCGAAGTTCACATAGGGGAATATCGCAGTGACCTCGTCTTTGGTCTGCCCAGGTCGATCAACGCGACCGAGCAGCTGCTCGACCACTTGGGGCGACCAGTCGAATTCGCCGACGACAACAGTGCTGCAGACGCGCTGAAGGCCATCCAGACCAGCGCCAGACCGGAGCGAGATGATGAGCGGGTTAGCCTCTCGATTGATGAAGGCCTTCTTCGCTCGATCCTTCTGCTGCGGCGATTCGGTTCCTGTGTAGAGGATTGGCTTGAAGTCGGCGAGTTCCTCCAGCCAGATCTTGTAGACTTCGCGGTGCCAGCCACCGAGGATGATCTGTTCGCCACCTTCCTCGATGAGCATCCGCACATAGGTCGCCACACTCTTGGCCTTGGCCAGCCCGGTTTGCAGGCGGGCGAAGGCATCGAGCTCGCGCGCGGCCTGGCCTGCCTCGTGGAACTTTCCGCCGATCACCTTCATCGCCAGCGAGCGCGCCAGTTTCTCGGCGTCGGCCGCAACGTCCTCGTCGAAATCGACCTCGATCGGAATGCGGTTGATCGGCCTACCCTGTCTGATGCGGCGCAGGAACACCTTCGCCTCACGCAGGTAGGTTCCAAGTGCATCAGGATCGGTGACCAACCATTTGCCGTTCTTGCTGTGGCACCATTCGCGGACGAACTCCCACCAATCGCCGAGCACGTCGGGGTCGATGAACTGCATGATGTTCCAGATTTCCGAGCCGTAGTTGAACACCGGGGTCGCTGAGAGCCCGAGCCTCAACTCGGCATTGTCGGCAAACACTTTCGCCGCGGCGCCCTTGCGCGTCCCCTCTCCCGGCCTGCCTTCCATTTCGAAGCCGGCACGCAGGTCTTGGATCTCGTCGAACACGACAGCCTTGAACATGCCAGTCGCGGCGAGATCGGCCCAGCCGTGGATGTTGGTGTAGCGGAAGATGTAGAGATTGGCCGGGGGCAGCCGATAGGGCTCGGTGCCCTTGATGACATGCGCGGTCATGTAGGTGAACGGCTTGATGAACTCGTCGACCCACTGTTGTGGCAGATGGGCCTGCACTACGATCGCCGCTGGCAGGTATTGCGAGCCGGCGAGTGCCGCCATGGCCACGATGGTCTTGCCGAACCCAACGTCATCGCCGAGCAAGAGGCGCCGAGTCAGATGCAGGAGTTCGACTGCCTGTTGCTGCATCTCGTAAGGAGCATAGCCAGGCCGGAAACCATGCCTGACTTGTTGGGACTTCCATTCCGGCGACAGAATGGCTTCGACATTCGCACGGTCTTGATCGAATTTGGCGCGCCGGCCCTCGAGCAGATCTCTGTCCGTATCCGACATCGCCAGCGGATAGCGCTTCATGAACCACGACAGGTCGGCCGACATTTCATCGGTGGCCGGAAGATCGAACACTTTCGTCTGTGTCTTTGGGATGCGCCTGAAGATGTCCTTCATGCGGATGGCGACATGCGGCGGGATATCGCTGAGCACCCAGCGATTCCCTTGCAGCGCCAGTTTGCCGTAGATTGGAGTCATGCGACACCCGCAAACAACGGGCCAGCATCGTTCTCAATCCGGCCGCGCGCGATCATCACGTAGTCCGGATCGAGTTCAATGCCGATAAAGTTTCTATTGGTCCGGCGGCATGCGACCCCGGTCGTTCCGGATCCCATAGAGAAATCCAGTATCGTGTCACCCTCTCGGCTATAGGTCTTGATCAGGCATTCGAAAAGGTCGACCGGCTTCTGGGTTGGATGCACCTTCTCAGGATCATCGTTGTTGATGATTGGGAACTGTTGGACTGACCGCGGATAGCGCTCTGTCGATCCACCATACTCGGTCGGCTTCTGCGCTCCGTAGTTCGACGTGTTGGTCCGCCGGACGGCGAAGTTCCCCGGCGTGTGGCCGTCGGTCATCTGCGGAAAGTACGGCGGGGTCTCCTTGGAAAAGACAAGCACGAGCTCATGCGCCCTCATCGGCGCTTTTTTCGCATTCAGGTGACCGGTCGCCTTGTTCTTCTCCCAAACCCATTCATGGCGGAAATGCTTGACCTGACTCATCACCAGCGCCGACGAAAATGGCTGCATGGCCGTGAAAACGACAGCGCCGCGGCAGAGCCGCCAGATCTCCTTCCACATCGGCTCGAAAGGGATGATCACATCCCAAGAGTTCTGCGTGGAATTGTAAGGCGGGTCGACCGCGATCATATCGATCGAGCGATCTGGCAATGTCGCCATGATCTCGACTGCCTCCCCGCAATGAAGTGTGAAGTTAGGAGATGTAGTCATAGATGCTGGCCTTGATGCGGTCCCATTCTTTTTGGGTCATCGCGTTTTTGCAACGGTTCTCAAACCATGTGAGTATTTGAAGGTTTGCGACCGAATTTATCTCTCCTCCCCTGCTGATAGGCACAATGTGATCGGCTGATGGGCGTAGGTAGCGATCGCTTTTACCGGCGTCGCACCATCTCTCGTAGACGCGATTGAACTGCTCGTCGTCGTAGAATTTAGAGATGAACTCCATATAAAATTGCACGGTTATGTTCGGGAATTCCCGAGTTCTAGACACACATCGATTCAGCGATTTCAACTTCTCTATGTCCTGGAATTGGTTCAGCCATTTCCAGTCGATATCTACCCGCAGATGCGCCGCCATGTTTTTGATGACAGTCTGTCTTGGCATCTTGAGCCCGGTAGACCAGCATTTTCGGCCCTTCGTCCGCTTGGAGATTTTTCTACGGTGCTCAATCGTAAATGGCGGCAACTTCCCTGGGACAATTGTGACCCCCGCTTTGATCAATATTCTCTTCACCAAGTGATTGCTCACACCGGACAGACGCGCCACCTCGCGAATGGTCGTGATCCCCGGGATGTAGTTGCAAAGCACACGCTCGTCGCGTGTCGCGACTCGAATCTCGAACAAGTCAAGCTGGGTAGCGTAGAACTGTAAAGAGTGAATTGTCATGCCGCCACCAGCCCACGCCGACGCTTCACCGCAAGAACAGCCCTGAGATCCTCGAGCGCCTTCACCTCGATCTGCCTGATGCGCTCCCGGCTGACTCCGTACTCTTCGCCGAGCGCTTCGAGCGTCACGGGATCGTCGCTCATGACGCGGCGCCGGATGATGTCCTGCGAACGCGGGGACAATTTCGCCAGCGCGAGATCCATGATTTCCTTTGCCCTCTCCCCGTCGATCGTGCGCTCCGCCATCTGCTCCGGGTTCGGATCATCGCCCTCCAGTATGTCGACCCATGTCTGATTGCCGTCTTCCCCGACCGGCATGTCCAAGGACGCGTGGCGGGTACGATCGCCCCTGTAGAATCTCCGCTTGGCATCGTGCCCCTTGGGGCCTCTCACGATGCAGTAGTTGTTGAGGATGAAGGTCTGCATGTGGGAGATCACCCACCACCTGGCAAAGGTCGAGAAGCGGTTGCCCATGTCGGGGTCGAACCGATCAAGAGCGCACTTCAACCCCATCGCCCCTTCCTGAACCAAGTCGTCATGCTCGAGATCGAACTTGGCGAATTTCTTGGCCATGCCATGCACCAAGGGCAGATGCGAGGCGATGATCTTCTTCATGGCCTTCACATCCTTGTGGTCGCGCCAGCTGACCGCCAGCGCGTACTCCTGCTCCTTGGTAAGGAGTTCACTCAAAGCCACGCCTTCGCAAGATTGTGGAAATAGACCGGCTTGCCGTTGATCTCCGGCGGGAAGCCCATGGCGACGTTGCTGATCAGGATCAGTTCCCTCACCTTGGCGTGCTGCGCGTAACGCTCCACCTGGTGGAAGATTGCCCTCTTGCTGCCCTTGATCTTCACCTCGATCGCCACATCGCCGATCATGAAGTCAGGCCGGTCTTCCGGGCTGAGTTGGACTTCCCGCTCATAGTTCACGCCGGCGGCATTGAATTCCTCGGCGATCGCCAGTTGCAGTTTCACTTCGGTCGAGAGTGGCAAGCGCAGTCTTGACAGAAAGCCCATGATTTCCTGCGCCGTCGCTGGCGGCTTTGCCTTCATAATCGTTAGTTCAGACCGCTCACGGTGCCATTTCGAGCCGTCCTGCAAATCCTCAACGATCCATGCCGGTATGCTGCCAGGATGAACGGAGAGGATGACGCCGCTAAACGCCGGCTTGTCGCCGACGGCGACCGATTTGACAAATTTGCCGATCATGCCGTCGGGCCTCATCTGCTGATCTTTCCTTCCGCCACCAACCGTTCGAAGCGATCAATGCGTTGGCCTATCCATCGCATGACATTACAGGCCATGGAGTTCCCCAGCGCCTTGTAGCGAACGCCATCCGGATCGTTGACCCGATACCCTTTCTTCGTCTTGCGGACGGTCAGGTCGGCGGCTTTCAGTTCCCCGATATCTTCGTCCTCGCCGACATCGCGCCAGCCATCCCAATTGGGGATTTGCGTGAAGCGATCAGGGAAACCCTGAAGTCTCTCGCACTCCAATGGCGTCAATCGCCGAACGCGCCAACCACCATCGGTGACACCGATGGTGGTGCCATCTGCGTCGATTGGAAGCGAGAGGTCTTGTTCATTGATTGGGTCTTGGCGAGCGTTAAATGAAATCACGCTCGGGCTCTCAGCAATAATCGTCTCGTTCTTCGCATCGCCGCGGCGCGTCGCAGGCAGTCTGCCTGCTGCCTCAAGCAGCCGAACCTCTTCCCTTTGATTTTGAGCGAAGGCAACGAAGGTCTGCGACGATCCTCCACCTGGCGTTCGCACCACGGGGGCGACGCCCCCGTGCTCTACCTCCGGAGTGGCCCCACCATCACGGCCGCGCATGGAGAAGGCAATCGGCACAAGGCTTTCACAGGTATCGACGTCGGTCCGATAGGGGCGATCACCCCCCGTCTTATTTCCTCCGGCGCGCAGTGTCGGTGCTACCGACACTGCTATGATTGGCGTTCCCCGACCAGTCCCGTCCTCGCTGGCATCAAATCCCTCGCCTCGCAGCGAGTGGACCACTCGCTGCTCAAGCGCGGCCGGCAGGGCGTGGTCCACGCCCTGTACCTTATTCCTCGCCTCCAGAGTGTAGGCTATATCTTCCTGATAGCCCTTCCCCTGTGGCCCAGCATCCGGGTTCTCGCTGACCGCTCTCTCTTGGATCGCATACACTGGCTCGGTGACCAGCGCCTCACTACCATGACCGACATCCCCACTAGCAGCCCTTAACGAAGGCGCGCCGGCACGCCGGTAACCGGCGTGGTCAGATACCACGAACGTCTCTACTTCAAAATCAATCCTATGGTTATGAGCAGCCAACGCGGCGTCGCCGCCGCGTGGCTGGTCGCTCGTATTGCCTCCGCCGAAAGCGGCCTGCGAGCAGACGGCGGTCTGACCGCCGTCTATATCGAAGTCCGTTCCAAGCCCGCCACCGCCTGTAGAGCGTGAAGCAATTGTCGGGGCAACTCTTTGCCCCGATTGACGGCGCGGCGGAGAATCCCTGCGCATGCTTTCGGACTCAAATAGAACCGCTGCGGCACGTCGCCAGTCTCCAAGATATCCGACAACGAACAAACGCCTTCGTCTTTGAGGGACAGCCCTGCTATATCCGTCCACTCGGACAAATTGAGAGTCCAGAACTCGGTAGGCGAACCCATACCCGCATTCGCGAACGAAGGAGAGGAACATGGCGAGATCACGCTCCTCGATACCCTCTCCCTCTCCTCCGACTGGACCTTCCTGAACCTCACGGTTTGCCTGTTCGCCTCCGGAGAAAGAGGAAAGCACGCCGGGGACATTTTCCCAAACGATCCAGCGGGCGCCAAGCCGGCGAGCCAAGCTGAGAAATTCGAGGGCGAGGTTGCCGCGCGGATCATCCAGTCCGAGACGTTTTCCGGCGACCGAGAAGGACTGGCATGGCGTTCCTCCGACAAGAAGGTCAATAGGTCCGGCATCGGCTGAGATTTTTGTGAAATCGCCATGGTTTGGCACTCCGTTGGTTGCAAGCGGCTCGCCCGGCATATTCGATCCATAGTGATGAGCAAGCACCGCAGACGGAAACTTCTCAATTTCCGAAAAGAAAGCTGGCGTCCAACCAAGCGAATGCCAGGCCATGGTTGCGGCCTCGATCCCGCTACAGACTGAACCGTATCTCAAAGTCACTTCTTGCCCTTCCAATTCTTCGAACCCTTCTCCGGGAACGCCAGCGCCATGCAGTAACGGTCGAGGTGCAGTTCCGCCGTCTCAAGGATGGTCAAACCTCTCCTGTTCAGCGTCAGTTTCATCACTTCCTCGCCCTTCTGCCCCTTCAGCACTTCGACCTGTTCTCCAAGAAATCTGCGCACATAGTCGATCGTGAAGTCCGTCTCCTCGACCCCGACGCCCCACTGGCGATAGACGTCCAGCCACCGCAGTGCGGCGAAGATCTTGGCCGCTTCTTCCCTCGTCATGTGAACGATCACCTTGAATGATCGTCCGTCGTCCCGTTCTCCGTTTCGCCAGATGATGCCTCGCAGAAAGTCACGCGCGTCCTCCGGCCTGATATCCGATGCCTTCAAGCAAACTCACCGCGCCAGGACAGTCTCGCGCTTGACCTTTTCCTCTCCCGCGGCACCGGCAGGCCGTCATACATCTTCTTGTGGCAATGCCAGCAATACGATGATCCGGCCTTCACCGGCTTGCCGCAGTAGAAGTATGCTTCCAGTCCCGGCCGCTTGTCGTCATTCCACAGCGGCCGCCGGCATTGCCCGCTCTTGACCTCTTCCAGATGCACTTCGTAATGGCTGTCCGGGAATTCGTAGATGGGCTCGGCATCGACGAAGGCTGGCTCTTGTTTCTTTTTCAACGGCACCGGAGGCGATGTCTTCGTCGGTTTTACCACCCTCTTCATCGACCCGGTCTTTGACGACTTTGGCCTCGCCGACGCCTGTTTCTTTTCCACCTTCGGTCGTGGAGATGCCAATGCCACATGGGCCCGGTAAGCCAGTCCGATGACGGCGTTCCTTGTGCACCCTCCTATTTCAGCCGCAATCTCCGTGCTGCTCATGTTGCAGCCGACGCCGTCGCGGATCGCCTCTATCCGCTCCTCTCTTGTCATCCGATTCCACATCAGGTGGCAGCCTTGAACAGTTTCTCGGCCTCCTGGATCTGACGCTGCGCATTGGTCGGCGGCTTATCGGCAAAGAGATCGTTGGCCCGGCGATGGCTGTACGGATTGAGCGTCCGATCGAGCCACCAGCACACGCCAACCGCCTCCGCCGAATCCACGCTGGAGATTTCAATGCCCAGCTTGCGGCACATCTTCACCGCTTCCGACTTGGCATCCGGCGGCCGCCCATGCCCCAGAAAGGCCGCCCTCCATGTCGCCTGATTGACGAAGACTGCCGGGATGTTCAGTTGGGCGCACACCCGGCAGGCAACCGCCTCGAGGCCATGAAGCTTAAAGATCGTCTTGAGGCTGATACCGCCCTTCTTCTCGTAGGTGACCGACTTGCCGGCCCAGTTGGATCCGGCATCGACAACCGCCTTCTTCCGGCCGCTGAAGTCGGTGCGCAGCGGTTCCTCGATCGCAACCTTTTGGATGCCATGGGTGAGGATCCAGACGCGCACAACGCGCTCGAACCAGTCGAACACTTTCCCCAGTTCGACCGCGTCCAGTGCCTTCTTTTCCTCAAGATCATCAAGGATGCTCTTTTTCTTCTTCGCGCCGCTGAAGACGAATGTCTCGGCGGTGAAGATGCCGTCCTTGAGGACGGCAGCGCCTGTCGTTGTGGCTATATCGAGCCCACCGAGAATCATGTCGCAATGCTCTTCATCTTGGGAAAGCGGGCAGTTGCCTGCCCCCTATGATCTCACTCCGCCGCGGCGCCGCCCGCCGCCTCGTCGAACTCATCCGGCTTGCCGGAGACCTCGGCCCCTTCCTTGCGCAGCAGTTCTGCTTCTGGCGGCTTCTGCTTGATGCCGGTCGCGTTGATTGCCTGACCAGCGTGCCACCCCTCGACATAGCGCCCGTAGGCAACCGTGTCCGGCGCATGCGGCGGTTGCAGCGTCTTGCCCGACATGCCGTCGCGCTTGCCGTCATCGAAGGCGCGATCCTCGATCGGCCGTCGGTCGGCGTCGAACAGCGAGCCTTGCGTACCGATCGCGAGGCCGGCCCAGCGCGCGACCATCGCCTGGCGCTCCATGTCGGCCTTGATCCTGGCCTCGCCTTCCGGCGTTTCCAGTTCCTCGAGCAGCTTGATATTGGCAAGGCCGGTGGCGCCAAGATCCGACTTGATGACCTTGTCGAAGTTCATCCTGGCGGCCTTGGCCTTCTTCTCGGCGTCGACCAGCGACTTGCGCTTCTGCGCATGCTGTCTGGTCAACCCTTGGAGTTGGTCATCCGTGAGTTGCTCCTGCGAGCGATTGTGGCCCGGTCCGGCGACGCCGCCGACGACGGATAGTTTGGGTTTATTCTTGGATCCGGCTGGACGTCCCAAAGTCACATCCTCCCCTTCAGATCAGCGGCCATCTTGAACGTGACCTTTCGCCCGGCGGCGATTGCCACAGTGGCGCCGGTGTGGGGATTGCGCCCCTGACGCGCCGCAGTCGCCTTCACGTTGAAGATGCCAAGGCCGGCGAGTTGCACCTTTTCGCCGGAAATCAGAGTGTCGGCGATCGCGTCGATCAGGGAGTTCACCGCTGCGGCGGAGTCCGCTTTCGTTAGGCCTGTCGCGGCTGCGACTCGAGCGGCCAGTTCTGTCTTGGTCGTCATGCTTCTTCCTTCAGATGTGCCGCGTCCTGCGGCGGTTGCGCCGGGAGTCCGGCATCGAGCAGGCCGACCTGGTCACCCCAGGCCGTCCAGTTCTTCCTCGAGCTCCTGCTGAAAAGCTCGACATAGGGGCCATCGAACAACGTTTCGATGCGATCGTATTGTTCGTCCGGCTTCTGGCTGTGGATGCGGCGTGGCGCGCGTATGGCGTCGAGCGGCATCGCCTCGATGAAGTCGCGCACGCTGCGGACGCCGGACGGGATCACCGCCTCGCCGAGCATATCGCTCATGATGGGCTGGCGAAGCTGCGGGCCGCCACGGGTGCAAAGTATGCATGGTTCGAGATTTTTTCTCGTGCCATACCCGCCTCCGAAGGCGTATTTGCCGGATTTCGGATTGAACTTGATCCATTCCCAAGCAAGGCCAGCGAAGGTGAGTCCGAGCGCGTCGACAACCTCGCGCCAGCGCATCGCCAATGGCCAGGTCATCCAGAGGAAGACGGCAGCGTCGTCCGCCAGCAATGCCGTCAACGGCACCTGACAGATCTCCTCGATCGTCATCGTGTTGTAATGGCGCTGCGGGCCCTTGCCCTGCCCCTTCTCCGAGAAGTGCTCGAAGTCCCATGGGAAGTCGATCAGCGCTGCCTTGAAGCCGCCGGCTGGGCGGATGGAGGCGAACTCTTTTGTCATCTTGGCGAAATCGATGGCGCTCACGGCGGCGTCACCGAGAATGAGATCTTGGCGGCTTGTTCCGAATGTCCGCTTTCACGTCCCGGCGCAGCGCCGGCCCGGTCTGGATGCTGGCTGTACCCAGCACCCATTTTTGCACCAGAAGCTTCGGAACTTGGTATGCTCAGATGGCCGCCGGCACCTGCCGAAAGGCGCGGACCGGGTTTGTTCAGTTGGTTGGCGGTGGCAAACAAGATGATCCTCACTTGCCTTGTTTGACGAGTTCGGCGACCTCGACGCATTGGCCGAGGTAACCAGCCTCCGGGAAGAACTCGGTGGTCTCCATCTTGATTGTCTCCTGGCACTTCGCGACCGTCGCGACGCACCGCGTCTCGAGCGAGAACGAGTTGTCCATCAGCGCAAGGATCATGAGGACCTGGCACATCAGATCTGCTGCTCGTAGGTTGGTGCCGGCGGCGGTGATCGCTTGTCGGGCAGTACCTTGGGCTGCGGTTTGGCCCAGAAGCGCTTCTCATGCGTATCCCACGACCATTCGAACGGATTCATCTCGACCGAAGGATTGCCTTCCTGCGCCCGCTTCTCACCGCCCTGGCCGCCGCCATTCTTGCCCTTCTTCTCCCATGGCCACCTGAACTGATCGACGGTGATGCCAGCCTCGCCGCCCTCGCCCTTCTCATCCAGCGCCTGCTGTAGTTTGTCGGCCATCTTCGGATCCCATGGGATCTTGAAGTACCGCGGCTGCTCTTCTCCACGATCGATCAGGACATAGATGCCATCGCCGATCGTGATCTTGGCGCCGAGTATGGCGTGCTCGCCGGCGGATAGCGTAAGGCCGTCGACCAAGGGAACCGGCCAGCCAAGGCTGAAGCCGAGTGACGCGGCCGCGATTGGGCTCGCCAACAAAAAGGCGAGGACAGCTAGGCCGCGGGCGCGCGAGAAGCCGCGGGCCCAGATGGCGAAAGTGGCGACAAGGCCGAGGATGACGGTGATCACCAGCCAGACGGTTACAGGATAGCTCATGGCAGCCTCAGTGCTCGTAAGGAGGGGTTACGGAACTTCCGTGCGGCGTCTCGGACTTCGTCGCCGAGCGCAGCGGCTTGAATACCGAGTTCTTGGATCCCGGAACGATGTCCTTGGTCGACTCGTCCAGCTTGAACCGGATCGCCGTGCGCTCCTGCCCATCGGTCACAAGCTTGACCGTCGTGTTGACGAGCGGCTTCATCTCGGTCTTGCCCGGCTCGCCGGTATTGAGTTCGACGACGACCTTGACGTCCTGCGGCAGTTGCGGGCAGCGGTAGCACATCACGTTGACCGTATAGTCGCCGCCGACTATGCCGCGGGTGAAGGCGTCCTCGTAGTTGATGTCCGTTGCGTCCGGCTGAGCGCCGAGATCGTCACGAAGAAGGTTCCAGAGAAGGCCGCCCTTGTTGCTGTACCCGACCGGAACCGGCTCGCCGGGTCCGTCGACCCAGAGATCGACATCTGTGTCCCCTTGAGGCCACAGGATATGGACGATCATGTTGCCCGGAGGTTCAGATGCCTCCTTCTCCATCTTGTTCTTGACGGTGATCAGGATGGCAACGATCCCTATGATCATCGCCAGTCCAAGAATCGTGTTCAGCAAGACATCACGGTAGGCGACGCTGTTGATCTCGCTGTCGTAGTCGATCTCGGCCTCGATCATGGCGCGATAACCTGCGGGAACGAGCGCGGCCGCAGGGCCTCGGCATCGATCTGCAAGAGCGCCGTCGCGACGCGAAGGATGTGGCCGTTGACGCCAAGCCAGAGGCCGAGACTTGTTCCGATCATGGTCGTGTAAAACGCGACCTTCATGCCGGCGATCATCTGCCCGATGGCATTGAGCGCGGCGTCACCGCCACCCGATAGGTTCAGCGCCTCAACGGCCTGAGAAAAGCCCGCAATGTTACCAATCAGACCGAGCGTGACAAGCCATACCGAGACCGCAGGCACGAACGATCCCTTGACCTTGAATTTGCGGATGTCGACCCACCTGCCCGCTTTCACATCGTTCAGCGCCGCCGATGTCTTCCGCACCCGCTGGATGAAGCCAATCATCGCGATGACGAAAACGACCACCATCCCATATCCGATTCCGGTAGTCTCGTGCGCGAAGAGAACCTGGACGCGACCCTGCATGAAACCCCAGATCAGGCCGGCGACGATGCATGCGTTGAACACTGCGATCCGATAGAGCAAAAGATTGTTTAGCATGCACGTCCCCTTTTCAGCCTTGAGTTATTGTTGAGAGTTCAGTTCCCATCTCGATCGGCGCGTGACGATTTCCGCCAGATCTCAATGTGATGAGCAGGACGACGAAGACGGCGCCAAAGAAGGCAGCCAGCGCAACGGATGCGCTCATCGATTGATATGGTTGGCGTCGCGCAGACCTCACGTCGGCGCTCCGCTGTGGTCGCCCGGCGGCGCGATAACGGCCCAGCCAGTTCCGACGGTCAGTACGCATGCGGTTCCATCGACGCCCACCGCCACCGTGGTCCAGGTCTCACCGCCAGGCGACGCGAACACCGCCATCATCGCATGGTCGTTGATGAGCGCGGCCGCAATCTGCACCTCATGGAACTTGTCCGCGAGAGCTTGTTTCAGCGCGCCCCATTTCGAGCACTTTGACTCTTCCGCATGCGCCGGAGACAGCGCGAGGAACGCTGCCAAAAATAGACCTGCCTTCATCATCACGCTTCTCCTTGAATTGGTGCCGGGAAAGGCCCCCGGCTGGCCATTTAGTTATTGCTGCCGCCTATGCGGCGATCAGGACTTTGACCCCTTAAGCCAACCCTCGATCGTCTCCATCTTCGAGTAGGCAAAGATGAGGGCGGCGACGAAGAGGCTCGAGAAGAGATCCAGGAAGGTGTTGAAGATGACGAACTGCAGCACGATCAACACCAACTGGATGACGAGGATGGCACCAAGCGCCTTCGCTTTGAGCCAGGCGATCATTGGCCGTATTCCGCCTTGATGCCGGCGGAAGCGCGGGCAACCGCCTGAATGAATGCCGCCAGTTGCTTCTGGTCCGTGAAGCGATCGGTGTTCACATAGACGCCGGCCAGCCACGAGATCGTCGAGACGGAACTGCCGAAGAGTCCGGTTTGGAGCGAATTCGGATAGGTGCCAGACGGGATGTCCACGTAGGTATAGAGCGGCTTGCCGGTGATGTCCGTCGCGTCGTTGAAATCCTTGTCATTGGCGTCAGCCAGGACGACACTGTCGCCGAAATTGCTGTCCGCCTCCATGACGGTGCCGTTCTTCAGACCGGACGGCACAAGCATGCATGTGGTCACATCGGAGGCCACGGCAGAAAGTGCGATGATGCCGCCTTCATTGGTGACGGGAACCTTCGCGTAGCTGTCGTCTTCGGCGATGATGTTTTGCCATATCAGCCAGGCGCCGGAACCGGGCTCGCCGATTGCCAGCGAGTGCCCACCATCGGCAATGTCGCCGAGATCGTCGACGCCTGACGCCTTGGAGCACAGAACGTGAAGATACTCGCGATGAAGACCGCCGACCTGGCGCAGTTTCTTCACCTTCGCCGGCGACTGCCGTCCGATATAGACCGGTCCGTCAGGTTGGCCGATCATCGCGTCGCACGCCGTCGGCGAATCGGCCGGCTGGTCGATGAGACGCTGCAGGTTGTCGATGGTGCCTTCGGTCTCGACCACCGAGACGGGCAGATTCTTGCCGGCCATCTTGGCGATCTCCTGTCCTGCGGCGAAGTAGTTGCCGCTCGAGGAGCCGGTGCATAGCCGAATGTCAGCCATGGCCGCGGCGGGTAGCAGTGTGGCGATCGCCACGGCAATCAAAAGTCTCTTGATCACTCAAATCTCCCTTCGGTGATTGAGATCGGCGCCGATCAGATCAGGCGGCGAGCTTGTCGTAGTTGACGTTGCAGATCGACGCGATGTCGCGCATGACCGCCGTTTCCGCCGCTGAGATGCCGCCTTCGTCGGCGACGTCCAGACTGGCGAGCACGATGGCCTGGCCGAGCGAGCCGGTCCGGTCCCTGGCGATCACCTCGCGGATCTCGTTCTTCAGTTCCGCCTTGCCGGAGCGCGTCGTGGTCTTGCCCTGCATGCGCGCGAAGACCGACTCGATCTCGGTCGAGCCGAAGCCTTTGGAGATCGCCGAGTTCGACCGGATGACCGTGAGCGTCTTCTCGTACTCGGCGTCGTCGATGCCGCCCTCGGCGGCGGCCGTCAGCGCGCAGGCGGCGCACATGCCCTCGAGAAAGTCCTTGTTGCCGGAGAACTGGTTGATGGCTTCCTTGGCTTTCCCTTTGAAGAGATTTCCGAACATTCATCATTCCTTTGGTTGGTTGAGAGGTTGGTAGGCACTTCCATCCTGCCGTCAGGCAGAATTCTGTTGTGCAGCGGCTGCTTTTGCCCTGCGCTCTTTCTTCGCGAGAACATGCCGGATCTTTGCGGCAGTGGCGCTTCCATCGAAGACTTCCTGCCTTCGCTGTTCTCGGAGAACGCGTCGCCGTTCCGGTCGCGTCAGTTTCATTTCTTTCCTTTCAGTGCCCGATCAATGATGAGCAGCATCCATTCCCAGCCCCGCCGCGCGAGACTCTTTGTAAGGCGTCGCATCCTTTGACCCCGTTCCCAGCCGTTCAGCCCGATAGCTGTCGGCAGCCCGTTCGTTGGTTTCGCAAATTCTCTCGTATGCGATCATCAGTTTGACGAGAGCCGAGCCGGACACATCCTTCATGTCCTCCCAGCGCTGCCAAATTCGCTTGGCCATCGAAATCTCGATGCCGGCGAATTCTGCCGCACGATCCCGCGCCGACGTCCAGGTATCCCGGCGCGGCCCGCGATGCATTTTTGCGGCGATGCCCTCGAGCCAGAACTTGGCCTGCTCGGGAGCTTCCATACCTTTGGTATCGGCCAACGCTCTCATTGGAGCCTCGGCACGTAATGTGTCGGATTTGACACTTCTCGCGTCGGACATGGCTGATCTCCTTCGATACATTGAACCTCATCGAAGTGCGGCCCACCCAGATCAACCCCCGGGCCGCGGGAAAGAAGGACAAACGAAAATGCTCCAGAACCTCGGACCATTCCTGGCCGGCAAGCACGAGACTGGCCGAGATCATGAGCGGACAAGTTCATGGGCGGTTCGCCGCCCTAACTGGTTGTTGATTGCGGCCGACGATCACAAGATCGGCGCCCGAGGTGATAGTCCGAAGAATGCGCGAGCCAACGCATGCCGCGCCAGAAATCAGATTGGGGCGATGGTCCACGCCCGTCGTATGGAGTGACTCAAAGCCAGCACACATCGCAACGAACGCCGTCGCCGTGCCCGCGGGGCGGCAAAAGGCGTCTTTGGAGGACAAGAGGTTCACTCTGCGGCCTCGAGCTCGGGGCACAACGCATCGGCAGTGCCGGCGTCGGCCGCGTCGGAAAGAACCTGCAGGGAGATGAGAATCGCACCCTTAGGCGGATTGTCGGCCCTCTCCATATTGGAGACGGTTGACTGATTGACGCCCAGAAAACGCGCCAGGCGCTTCTGATTCCAGTTCAGGCGCTTGCGAAGCGCCTTCATGCTCAAGGGTGCGTTTGCTCCGGTCATATCGTGTAATATGCATATCACATATTTTCTGTCAAGGGCGAAACGCATATCAGAATCGCGCAAGATGCATTTTATGAAAAATCTTGATGATAGACCCGAAAGGGCACAGCGCCTTGTCCAGGCGCGCCTCGCACGAGGCTTCAAGACGGCCAAGGCCGCAGCCGAGCGATTCGGCTGGAAGAATGCGACCTATAATCAGCATGAGACCGGGAGAACCGGCTATCAGAACTGGCTTTCCGACTACGCCAAAGCGTTCAAGGTAGATGAATCATGGCTTTGGAGTAATGTCGGCCGGGGGCCGGGTGGCACGCCTGACCTTTCCATTCCTGAACATACAAAAGAGAAGCTCAGACTGCTTGAGCCGGACGACCTCATGGACGTCTTCGACTATCTCGACGGGATAGTTGACAGGGCAGTGCAAAGGAGCCGAAAGTAATGTTTGAGGGATCGGAGAGGGTTAATATAAGGGCGGAGCAGCGATGGGTGCAGCATTGGCCACCAGTGCATGGGCAACAACAGAAAGTAGTGATTTCCCTAAAATTGAAACGTTCGAGGCTTGTCAGGCGTCAGTATCGCCTGACGGCGATGCTTGCGAGTTTAATGTAAAGCATGAGAATAGGCAGAAATCTGTGGTTTACGTGCCATTCTCGCGAATTGGCTCGCTTTATCATGAGGTTCGATACGCAACTCAGCTGATGGTCTTTCGACAGAGGCTTAGGTTGGACAAGGGAATCGAAAAGATGCTTGAGCTCTGCGCAACGGCGCTCAGGCCATCAACTACGGAAGTCATCGTCGAGCCGGATACCGGCGATCGCCTGGTGATCTATCAATTCACCGAACACGCTCCATTTTGCCTGCGTATTTCACCGGTCGAGATGGATGCTTTCATTGAGAAACTGAAGCAGGCCTCGAAGAAGGCCTCTCACTAAAGATTGCTGTCCGGATTCGAACGGGGATTCGGCGTTATCCACAACATGCAACAAGTCTGATATACCCTTCCTCACCCATCCGTTCTGAAGGTCGGTGAGGGAGGGTTCCAGCCAAAGGTTCCCCCTACCCCATGGATCCAGTCCAAGGGGCGGGGGAGCCTTTGGCGTGTCCTGAAGGCCGGAGCCTGGGATGGGACGCAAGCCAGAGATCCCTTACGGGGTACTCGTCCTCTGTTTCTGGTGGCACCGTAGGACTTTCGGTTCCCGCGCCCGCAGCCGATCGCCAGACCAAGGAATTGCACCCGGTCGCTGCAAAAAAATCAGATTGTGATTAAGGTCAACACTCCGTGAATATGCGGGGTGTTCTGCATATCGTCAACGTAGAAATATGGATTTCACATTTTTCCTGTTGACGGAATTTATGTGATATGCATATTGTTGCGTCATTGAACGCCGACAAACCGGCTCAAACCTTCCCGATCTCAAGGAGGCGCCTGGCGATGAAGCTCATCTGAAATCTCAGGTTCGGCGAATGGCATCAATGGAAAATTTGGTGGCCGGCGCGAATGCCGGCCAAGTCCCAAGGAGACCTCAATGTCAGCATCCGACGCCTGCCCCTTCTGCCGATCCCTCGACAATTCCGTCCAGCGGTTTGGATCCGGCAAAATGCAAATGTTCCACGTCAATTGCCACAACTGTGGTGCCGACGGGCCGATCGCAGACAGTTCGGCCGAGGCGGAACGCCTCTGGAAAACCAGGCCACCCGAGCCAAAGCGCGGGAACGGCCATCCGCAAAGCAAGAATTGAAATCGCGCCGCGGCGCCCTCGCACGGAGGTCCAATTGTCGAAGCCCTTCTATACCTATCGCGAGCACATCAATCCCGCCCGTGAGCGGCTGGCAAAGCTGTTTCCATCTGCCTTTTCGCGCAAGGGTGAGCCGGCGAAAAGGCCGCTCAAGATCGGCATCGACAAGGACGTTCTCGCTGCGGTCAAGGATATTCCGCGCCGGGTCATCAAGCTTGCAATCAGCGACTATTGCACCGGTCCGAAATACGCCAAGGCCATGGTCGAGGGCGCCGTTCGCATTGATTTGGATGGCAACCCGGCCGGCGTGGTTTCGGCCCACTCGGAGGCCTATGCGCGAGCTCGTGAGGCTACGCGCCTGGAGCGCGTGAACAACCGGCATGTCAGTCGCCAGATCGTCGGCGAGGAGGCGCGGCCGTGAACACACCCAAGAGCGTCGACGCGCTCAAGGCTGAACTCGCCGACGCGAAGGCGGCCTATGAGCACTGCAGCTATCACGACAACTACCAGCGCATGCGCCAGTGCCAGAGCAACGCACAGCGCCAGATTGACAGGCTGACCGCGGCGATTGCGGAGGCCGAGAAGCCATGAGTGCGCGCAATGACGGCGGACAAGCGTTCCCGCGCACTGGCGGCGAAGTTCCCGGGCCCAATTCTCCAGAATGGGTGCAGCCGCAGGAAGGCATGAGTCTTCGCGACTGGTTCGCGGGGCAGGCACTCTTTGGACTTCTTGCTCACGGCTATGACCTGACGTGGTCTGGCCATGCCGAACGCGCATACATCGCGGCCGACGCCATGCTTGCCGAAAGGCAGAAGGCATGAGCAACAACCCCCTCGCCCAATATCCTCTCGGCCAGTTGCGCGCTTGGGCCGATGCCAAGGTCATCTCGTCGGCGAAATACGTCGAGGAGATCGAGCGGCGGAAGAGTGTCGCGCAATACAAGATCTGCGGCGAGTTTTGCACCTGCGACTCCTTCTGCGATCGGGTGAATGACGAAATCCAGGCCAACAGTGGCGCGGACACTTTCTTCACCCGGACGGAAGAACAACTGATCGACGGTCTCAAGCTTGATGCGGTGGCGCCATGATCCAGTGCCTAGCCCGCGAAGACATGCTCGCGCACCTTGCTGAGGCCGTCAATTTCCACATCAAGGGCGACCGTTACGCCGCCCTTTTCCATAGCCGCATCGCCATGGACTTGGCGTCCCAACTGAAGGACGCCGCAGCCCACAAGGTGATGTTGAAGTACAGGAAACTTATGAGGGCAGCGCCATGCGCGAACTGATCAGTCCTTATCCCAAGCAGATCGGCCGCCGCGTCGTGCACGACGAAACGCGCAAAGAGGGCGTCGTGGTTGTCCAGCCAGACGGCGATGCGACGCATGTCTTTGTGCTTTTCGATGGCGCGGAGCAAGCAGTCCCAGTTCACCCGGGCAGCATCGAATACGTGGACCAAGCAGCATGAACCACGTCTGCGCCAACGAAGCGACCACCATCAACCGAACCAATCGCAAGCCGGAGTCCGAGGCGATCGCCAAGGTGCGCGAGGCTCTGCTGGCGATCGAGAAGTTCGACACCGACCGCGAGTTCATTCTACGCGCGCGGCACCGCTACTGCGAGCTCACCGAGCCGCATCCCGACGAGGTCGAGGCGAAGCGCAGCGACGCCGGTGCTGGCATCGTCATGCATCATTTAAACATCCGGAGCGATTGACCTCATGCCCATATCCTATCTGCGCATCAACAACTACATGCGCGTCGAGAACGTCGAGTTTGATCCGAAGGGTGGTCTGAACGAGATCACAGGATCGAACGGCGCAGGCAAAACAAGCACGCTCAGCGCACTCGCTACTATGGGCGGCAAGAAAGAAATTGCATGGAAGCCGATCCGGGATGGTGCCGAAGAGGCGACCATTGAAATTCATGTCGACGGCGTTGGCGCGTCGACCATCCGGGTCATCCGCAAATTCTGGACCGACAAGAACGGCAAGCCAGCCGAATCCTTGACGGTCGAGAGCGCCGACGGCGCCAGGTTCCCATCTCCGCAGAACATGATGACGGGTTGGCTGAGTGCCTTCACGTTCGATCCCCTCGCCTTCACCCGTATGGAAGGGAAGGAGCAGGCAGAGATACTGAAAAGGTTCGTCCCTGATTTCGATTTCAATGCGATCGACAAAAAGAATCGCGAGGATTTTGAGACCAGGACGGACGTCAACCGATCGGCAAAGGATCTTCGAGCTCGTATCAGCGGCATCCTAGTGCCGGCGGATACCCCGGACGAACCGATCGACGAGTCCGCTCTTGTGGAAGAACTGCAAAGTGCCGGCGCCCACAACGCCGACATCGAAAAGCGGCGAGCCAACCGTCAGGCGCTCCAGAGGGACATAGACCGGCGCGGTGAAGATATCGGTCGCGCTCGCGCACAGGTCGAAGAACTGAAGCAAAAGATTGCGGCCGTCGAGGAGGGCATATCCGCCGACGAAGGATGGATATCAGAGCAGAAGGGGCGCTTGGCAAAGGCCGGTGAACTTCCGGCACCAATCGATCAATCTGAAATCACCGGCAAGATCAATGCCGCCCGGGCAATCAACGCCCATGTCACCAGGAAGATCGAGCGCGCCGACCTGATCAAGAAGGCCGAGGCTGCTGAGGCCAACAGCGCCGCCCTCACGGCCGCCATGGACGCCCGCAAGAAGGAAAAGGCGGAAGCTGTCCGGAAGGCCAAGATGCCCGTAGACGGGTTGGAATTTGGCGAGGACATGGTGCTGTTCAACGGCCAGCCGCTCGACCAGGCATCGCAAGCCGAGAAGATCCGCGTCTCAGTCGCGATCGCCGCAGCGATGAGTCCAAAGCTCAAGGTTGCCATCATCAAGGATGGTAGCCTTCTCGATAAGAAATCATGGGCGCTACTTGAGCAGTTTGCGATCGAGCACGATCTGCAGGTCTTCGTCGAGACAGTCGACTCAAGCCGCCCAACGGCAATCGTCATCGAAGACGGGTCAATCCGCCAGGAACAGGCATTGGGGGCGGCAGAATGACCGGCCTCATCCGCGAATATATCCCGGGCACCAAGATCACAGAGCCGGGTGCCTACGCAAACATGCCGATGTCGGTTTATCACGGCCAGCCGACCGAAGGACCATCAATCAGTTCCAGCGGGCTGCGCACGATCTTCAACCAGAGTCTGGCGCACTATTGGGATACATCGCCGCTCAATCCCGACCGCGAAGAGACCAAAGACAGCGAGGCAATGATCCTTGGCCGCGCTGCCCACCATCTCCTCCTCGGCGAAGCGGATTTCAACAAGTTCTTCGTCCTGCGGCCGGAAGAGGCACCGGACGGGCGCGCATGGAACGGCAACAACCTCTCGTGCAAGAGGTGGCTCGCCGAAAGAGAGATTGAGGGTCTGACCGTCCTCAAGCCAGAACAACTCGAATACATCAAGGGCATGTCGAAGACGCTTGCCGCCGAGCCGCCGATCCGCGGCGGTATCCTCAATGGCATGGTCGAGCTTTCGTTGTTCTGGCAGGATCCTGAAACCGGGATCTGGCTGAAGAGTCGACCTGATGCCGTTCCGAACGACAACGATGCGGCCGACTTAAAATGCGTATCAGATGTCTCGGACGATGGCATTTCGAGAGCCTTAGGCGAGCGCGGCTATCACCAACAAGCAGGGTTGGTAAATGAAGCTATGCAGATGGTTTTCGGCCGTCCGCTGGAAAATTTCTTTCTCGTCTATGTCGAGCAGAAACGCCCTAATTGCGTCCGCATCGACGCAGTGGACCCGAACGAGATCGCGGCAGGCCACGCCGAGAACCATGCTGCGTTGCGCTTGTTCAAACGCGCCTTGGATACTGGCTACTGGCCAGGACCGAAGAATCTACAAGGGGATGGTGGGTTCATCCGCCGTACCAAATGGTCACGCGAGCAGGCAGAGCGGCGGATCGCAATGATCGAACAGGATTTAGCGGCGTGAGTGATCGTGTAACAGCCATGACCGGCAAGCGCTTTGGACGCCTTGTGGTTATGGCACGATCTGGTTCCCTCAGAAATAAGGCTGCGTGGAATTGCCTTTGTGACTGCGGTGCCACGACGGTTATCGTGGGGCAACAATTAAGACGAGGAAAGGCGCGATCCTGCGGCTGCCTACAAAAGGAACAAGCAGCCGAGAAACGATTGCGCCACGGAGCGACGAAGCGTGGGTCGAGATGGCCTGAATGGGGCATCTGGAGAGCAATGATTAACCGATGCCATCGGCCGAAGACTGAATCGTATAGGAACTATGGGGCCAGGGGAATAATGGTCTGCGATCGGTGGCGATTTGGCGACGGTTCGGCCTCTGGTTTTGAATGCTTCATCGCTGACGTTGGACGCCGGCCGTCACCGGATCTGTCCATCGAAAGAGATGACAACGACGGCAACTATGAACCCAGCAACTGCCGGTGGGCAACAACAGCAGAGCAGATGCAGAATCGTCGCATCAGTAAAAAGAAGGCAGCAGCATGAACGAGATCACGACGATAAACGAACCCGTCGAAACCTTCCGACCGTCGGCGGCGATCGATCCGCAGCGCCTTGAATATCTCTGGACGCTGGCCGAGCGGATGGCTCAGTCAACACTCGTTCCTGAGTCTCTAAGGACAACCGGCAGTAAGAACAACAAAAAGGATCTTCCGCACGAGGCTGTGGTTGCGAACGTGTTCGCCGTCGTCGAGCAGGCTGACCGTTGGAACATCTCACCATTTGCGCTACTCGCATGCGCAGCAATCGTCCATGGGAAACTCGGCTTCGAGGGCAAGGTCATCTCCTCGGTGCTCGAGTCTCGCTACGGAATCGACCTTCAATACGAGTGGACCGGATCCGGCGAAGACCGCAAGATCAAAATCAGCGGCATGAAACCGGGATCGGATCGGCCACTGATCATCGAAGGAACGGTCAAGGACTGGAAGACGACCGGGGATGGGTCTCCGTGGCGCCCATCCACCTTCGACAAGATGCTCGCCTACCGCGGCGCCCGGGAGTGGGCGCGCCTTCATAAGCCGTCGGCAATCCTCGGCGTTCTCGGTGATGACGAGATCCTGGCGATTGGCATGGAGCGCGACGCGCAGCTCGCACGCGACATCACGCCGTCACTCGCCTCACGCTTCGGCGGCAAGCAATCCGCCGACGGCTTCGATCCCGACAATGTGAAGAAACTGACCAACTCCGGTCAGGTCGCGATGGATGTAGTCGACCAGAAGACAGGAGAGATTTTGAACACTGGGGTACAGCGCGAAACGACGGTTAATAAATCTACGTCGTCCGCGAAAGCGGCCTCAGCAAAGCCGGCATCTGACGATGCTGGCAGGAGCGGCGAACACTCATCGGGCTCAGATGACAGCCGCTCCACCAATTCGTCGCAGGGCTCCGCCGAACGGGGCCATGACGAAGCCGGCGGGAAGACGGAGGTAGCCGCCCAGCGTCTTCCCGCCGAACTCTTCAAGAAATATGCGTCCAGCCTGGCACGCATGCAGACCGAAGGCAATGTCGACAAAGCCTCCGCCCAGTTCTGGCAGGAGAACGGCGGCGCACCGAAGGGCAAGGATCGTGCGCTGGCGAAGTCCATCTACGACAAGGAGATGGCCCGCGCGAAAGGCGAGTTGAGCGCCGAAGGACTGCTGGACGAAATCAACGCCCAAATCGACACATCATTTGCCGGAGACAATGCACTATGAGCGACATGATTGAGGCTCCGGTGGCGCGCGTGCGCGTTGTCGACCTTGAGACACTCTTCCCGGAGCCCGAACCGAACGGCATCGTCGAGATCGGCTACACAGACGTCGTTGCGACCCGAACCGATCTTTTCGGCGAGCCGACGCAGTGGGAGGTTCGGCCGGGCCAAGGCTTCCTGGTCAATCCGATGCAGCCGATCCCGGCCGAGACGATGGCGGTTCATCACATCATGGACTGCGATGTTATCAATTCGCCAGTGTGGCGCGAGGTTCATCCGCTGGTCTTCAACGTCGACGTGATCGCCTACGCCGCCCACGGCGCCGAGTTCGAGCGCAAATGGCTGAGCGAAGAGATTACCGGCAATGCCCCGTGGATCGATACGTACCGCTGCGCTCTCAATCTCTATCCGGAGTCGCCGACGTTCAAGAACAACGGCCTGCGCTATTACCTGAATCCGGAAGGCATCGTGCGAGAACTGTGTATGCCTCCGCACCGCGCGCAGCCCGACTCCTACGTCACGGCGCACACCGTCCGAGACATGCTGAACGCCGGTCATTCGATCGAGCAATTGGTGAAGTTCACCAACAACCCAGCCCCTATCCCGACCTGCAAGATCGGCGACACCTACTACAACGGCGGCAAGGGGACGCCGTGGAAAGACGTCGAATGGTCGATGCTGACCCGGATCCTGAAAAAGGATTTCGGGGAAGACGTCGTTTTCACCGTCCGCCGCGAGATGGAACGCCGCGAGATCGACCAGCGCCTCGAGAACGAGCGGGTCGACCTCAACCGACAGTTCCGCGCCAACAACCTGCCGGAAACACCGCCGGCGCAGGAGTTGCCGCCGGTGTCGGCCTATGAGAACCAGGAGCTCTTTCCGCTATGAAGTTTGTCGCCGACGCAAAAGCCTTCGCCGCGGCTATGGCCGCCGTCCAAAAAATATGCGAGCGCCGCAATAGCATTCCAATCCTATCGAACGCTGTGGTTTCGGCAAAGCAGGACGGTATCGAACTGCGCGCCACCGATCTCGACCTCGAGATCACGATGGCGCTCGGCGCCGCCGTGGCGCGACCGGGTGCGACGAGTGTGCCGGCACAGCTGCTGAGCGACATCCTGCGCAAGATGGCACCCGGCTCCGAGGTGATGTTCGAGAGCGAGCCGGATGGCCAGGTCGCCAGCGTCGGTGCCGGCCGGTCGAAGTTCCGACTGCAGACGCTGCCGGATAGCGACTATCCGCAGATGACCGACGGCAACTATTCCCACACCATCCAGTTCGCCGGCGACGCGCTGCTCGAGGCGCTCTCCAAGGTCCAATTCGCCATCTCGACCGAGGAGACGCGATATTATCTCAACGGCGTCTTCTGGAACGTGGATGACGCCCAGCCGGATGCCATCACCTTTGTGGCCACCGACGGCCATCGCCTGGCGACGTCATACCGACAGCCAGATGGCGACGTCGACGGGTTTCCGCCCATCATCGTTCCGCGCAAGACAATCAGTGAGATCATCACCCTGGCCAAGGTCGCCGGCACCGATCCGATCAAGGTCGAGGTGAGCGAGAACAAGATCCGTGTGACGGTCGGCACCACGGTGCTTGTATCGAAACTGATCGATGGCACCTTTCCGGACTACAAACGCGTCATACCCGCCATCGGCAATCGCATCGCTATCGTCGCCTCCAAGATTCTGTCGGCGGCGGCCGATCGCGTCACGACGGTTTCGTCCGAGCGCGGCCGCGCGGTCAAACTGACCTTTACCGACGAGCATCTGAGCTTGACCGTCAACAGCCCCGACAATGGGTCGGCCGAAGAGGATGTCGACGTCCAGTATGGCGGCGAACCGCTCGAGATCGGCTTCAACGCCAAGTATCTGAGCGACATCATGACGGTGATCGGCACCGGCGATGCCCGCATCAGCCTGATCGATCCGGGTAGTCCGACAGTCATCACGACTGACAAGGATCCGGCGTCGGTCTATGTCCTCATGCCGATGAGAGTCGGGTGATGGTCGACTCGACGGAAAGCATCCTCAACCACATCGCCCTGGTCCGGGCGTCTATCCATCAGTTTTGCGATCTGATGGATGCCCGGGCCGAGGTGCACGACGCGTCGAAGTTCACGCCGACCGAAAAGGGGCCGCTAGATGCGCTGCTGACTCTGATCGAGAAGGAAGGTCCGGCGCCCTATGGCTCCGACGAGGCGCGCCGGCGCACCGCCATGCTCGGCGACATGATCACGCATCACTACGCGAACAACGATCACCATCCTGAGGCGCACATCGGCAGAGGCATGGCCGGCATGACGCTGATGAGTCTTGTCGAGATGTTCTGTGACTGGCGCGCCGCCAATGTCGAGCGTGACGGCGGCGAGCCCATGAACCTCTCCTATTCGGTCAAGAAGTACGGAATCCCCCCGATGCTCGCCGACATCTTGAGGAACACGGCGTCCGAACTCGGGTGGGCGTGGAAATGACCCTGTCGACGATCAGAGCGCACTTCCAATGCGATGGATGCTCGGCTCCCATGACATTCGACATGGATGCGGCAGAAGCAACACCGGAAGGCTGGTCATTGTACGATATGGCCGTCAACAGCGTTCGCTCTGGTTCGCCGCGGGAGGGTGGATTCTCGTCTGTTCAAGCCGAGATGTGTTTGTGCAGCAAATGTACTTCCATCGTTGACGAGTACCTCACTGAAGATCGAAACGCGACGGCTGACGAAGTCAATGCCGCCCTCAACAGGAAAGCAGGCATCTGATGGCTGGCAGTCTGAACAAGGTCCAATTGATAGGTCATCTCGGCGCCGATCCGGACATCCGCAAGAACAACTCCGGCGATCCGATCGCCAACATGCGCATCGCGACGTCGGAAACTTGGCGCGACAAACAGACCGGCGAAAAGCGCGAAAAGACCGAATGGCACAATGTCGTCATTTTCGGCGGCATCGCCAAGGTGGCCGAGCAGTATCTGAAGAAGGGAATGAAGGTCTACATCGAAGGTCAACTGCAGACGCGCAAGTGGCAAGACCAGTATGGCAATGACCGGTATTCGACCGAGGTTGTGATTCAGAACTTTGGCGGATCGCTCATCATGCTGTCCGGCGGCGGCGATGACGATCGGCGGGGCAGTGGTGGCCGCGGTGAGCGCCAGGACGACCGCGGTGGCGGATCGCGCAGCAACCAGTCCTCCCGCGACAGCGGCTCGTCCGGCGGCGGCGGCTTTGGCGGTGGCGGGTTGGACGACGAGATACCCTTCTCTCCGGAGTGGCGCTAATGCAGCGGAAACTGGTCGTCGTCGTGAATGGGCATCCGCGCTCGGGCAAGGACACCGTCGTCAATGGCCTCTCTGAGGTCTTGAAGGAGTTTGGATGGCTTACCGGAGCGATCAGTTCGATCGACCCGATCCGCAACGTGCTGCGAGGGCTTGGCATTCCAGTCGACAAGAAGACGACGGCAGAGCGGGATCTCCTCGCCAACATGAAGGCCTGCTTGGAAGGGTACGATAATTGGGTGACGCGCTCCTGCGTGTCGTCGGCGCTGGCGAGGCTTGATATCGGCTATTCCGGCAAGGATGTCATCTTTCTGCATGTTCGCGAGCCGGCTGCGATCGCGCTCACGAAGGAATTGCTCCCTGACTCGGTCGAGTTCCTGACGATCTTCGTCGATCGTGCGGCAGCCGAGCAGGTCTCCACCAATGCTGCCGACGCGAATGTCGAAAACTATCCCTACGACATCAGCTTGGGAAACAACGGCGACCTTGCATCACTGGGAGCCAGCCTTGTTGCGTTAGCCGCCAAAATCAATCAATCCACTGCAAAGGTGGCGGCATGAGCGACTTCTACACGTTCGCCGGCGCTCATCCGTTGGTCACCTTCTTCTTGGCTTGGGGGATTTGGCCGGTTTGCTGGACGGTGCAGGCCATTCTGACCACACCGTTCAGATACGCCTATTTGGCCTATAACCGCAGGCTGCGTTCGCTGAACATCCGCGCTCTCGGCTGGCCGACGAATCCGATGATGGATGCCGATGGCGATATCGCCCAGCCGCCAGTGCAGGCAAAATGAGCGACCTCGTCGTCACATGCCCCAAGGCCTCCTGGGAAGAATGGATCGCGGAAGGCGACCCGGCCGGCGCCGCTTGGTCTGGGACCGAATGGGGCTGGTACATGACATCGCGCGCGCGGCCGCCGATCGCTGTTGGCGATCGCCTCTATGTCGTCGCCCATGGCCGGCTGCGAGGCTATGCGCCGGTCACGGCGCTGCGCGGGCTTAGCTTCGATCCGAAGCACGACTGCCAGCCGCCAGGCGGTGTCTACTTGGACGTGGCCGATCTTGATGCGTCGCCTCCTTATCACGCCGTCGACCAGTGGTGCATCTGCCGTCGTGGTGACGCCGTGGCGGTGACTATCCCTGAGCCGATCAAGGGCTTTCAGGGCTGGCGCTATACCTGGTGGTCACGCGATCAAGAAATCCCCTTCCCTAACTGGAGAGCGGTTGCATGAACACGATCGCACATGACGCCGGCGGCAAAGTCAAACTCCGGCTCCCGGAAGGCATGGATGGCGACGCTTCGTTCGGCGGCGATCGTGGCCAGTTTCGGCATCATCTCGGTCGCTGGTGGGGCGACATTCTCACGCCGACCGACGGCAACTACGCACTCTGGATAGGCATGAATCCGAGCGTGGCTGGATGGGATGTCGATGATCCGACCGTCCGCCGAGAAGTCGCCTACACGAAGAAGATGCTCGGCCTCAACCGCTACATCAAGACCAACGTCATGGACTACCGGTCGACAGATCCGAAGGCGCTGCTTTCGATGACGCCGGACGAGCGGTGCAGCCTGGTGAACTATAACAAGATCGAGGCCTATGCGCGTAGCGCCGATGTTGTCATCGCAGCATGGGGCGCGCTGCCGCCAGTTCTGCGGCCGCACGCGATTGCTGTCGAGGTGATCCTCCGCAACGCCGGCATCAAACTCCACTGCGTCGGATACACCAAGGATGGATCCCCCAGGCATCCGCTCTACGTCCGCGGCGGCGCGCCGCTTCTCCCCTACCCTCGCGAGGCAGCATGAGCAAGAAAGTGACGAAGTCCGATCTCGAATCTACGATCGAGAAACTGCAAGCCGAGAACACCGCACTCCGGCAAAGGATGGTCAGCAGCGAGGCGAATGCGAAGCTGACCCTCAAGGAAAGGGATGAGCAATCCGCGTCAATCGCATCCCTCAAGACCGAACTCATGGCGAAGTGTCTCGAGGTGGCGAAGCTGGAAGGCTACATCACCCGGGCCAATGAGAGCGATCCGGAACCCGCGTCACCGACGATCAGGACGTTCGGTGCCATCGAAAGGCCGCCGATGACCAGCGTCAGCTATGGAGCCAATTGGTCGGAGCCGCAGACGCCGTGGTGGAACCGCTGATGGATCGGCCCATCCTCTTTTCAGGTCCGATGGTCCGAGCGCTGCTCGAGTCTCGCAAGACGCAGACCCGGCGGGTGATCACACCTCAGCCTGACTGGGATGCCGAAGTGGTGGAGACCAAGCTTTTTGGTCTCACTTGGCCGATAGGCAAATATGGGCAGCAATGTGGAGGGCCAATCGCACTCCCGCGCTTCGCCATCGGCGACCGGCTCTATGTCCGTGAGGTTTGCATGGCGGAAGAATTGGCGGACGGATCAGATGGTGTTCGCTATCTCGCCGACAACGCCTTCCTTGCTATCGCAAACACGCGCGAAGCCGGCGACCGATGGTGCGATCTGTTCAACTATAGCGGCAAGCGCCCATCGGGACGGCGAGGCCGCAAAGTCCCCGGCATGCATATGCCGCGGTGGGCCTCTCGCCTTACTCTGATCGTTACTGATGTCCGCGTCCAGCGCCTCCAAGCGATCAACGAGATCGACGCGTGGGCCGAGGGCGTCCAAGATTGCGGAGAGATCGACGGTGGCAGGCATATCTCCGGCCACGGGAAAACGCTCTACGCGAATCTCTGGGACCATCTCAACAAAGATCGCGCCGGCGGCGCATACGCCTGGGCAGCAAACCCGTGGATCGTGGCCGTGTCGTTCAACGTCATCAAGCAGAACATCGACCGGGTGAAGCCATGACCGACATGGAATATCTGGAAGCCGGCGTGCTGGCCTTCATGAAGGTGATCGACGAGCGAATCCCTGACAACTACGTGGCCGGACTGAAGGCCGACAATGCCGATGAGTATCGCATGATGTGCGCTGCCGTCAGCGCCGCCATGGAGGCAGGGAACAAGCGTCGAGTTCAGGATCTGCTCGAGGCGAACAATCGCTATCAGCAGGCGGGTCGCAACTGGACAATGCTTGAACGTTTCCGTGAGGGTGAAGGCAACTCGATCACGCTGGTTTGCGACAATCCGGATTTCAACGGTCAAGCAAACTCAAAGGTCATCGTCTGTGCGGACTGGACTGAGTTTCAGGAGCGCGAGTTCACTGGCGATACAATCACCCAGGCCATAGCAAACGCCTTTGCTGTTTTCGGAGAGACCAATGGCTGACGTCACCGGACCCATCTCATCGCTGCCCGGCTCAGGCCACGACTTCCCGGACGGCACTATGTGCGACGATCATCCCGATAGACCGGCGGTCGCTCGCATCCAAGGCGAGACGGATAGCTTCGGCAGTGAGATGAACGACATGTGCCAGGAGTGTCTCGACGCCTATCGCGAGGAGATGAAGAACACAGATTGGTCCGGAGTCTGCGACTGGTGCAAGCAGCACATGCCGCGCCTTCGGCCGAGGCGCGACTATGAAGAGGGCATGGCCGGGCGCGTCTATGACGTCTGCGACGACTGCATCAAGCGAGAAAATGACGAACTCGAAAAAGAGATCGGAACCTATTGGGACGACGACGGCGGGGATTACGATGACTGAGCATCGCGACACCTCCGCGCCTGACATTCTCCTGCTCAAACTCCACACCTCGGGGCTGTACCGTAAGGACATCTCCATCGACGATTCTGCACAACCATGGTGTCCTGAAATTGCCGCAGCCCTCTGCAATCGCTCTGGCACGATGCTCAACGCATTCACCCATCTGATCAAGAGCGATGGGCGCACGATCAAGGAGAACGCCGAGAAGGTGCACGGCATCACGGCGCGCGCGAGCTCGCAGGTCGGCATACCAGAGCCTCGAGTCTTGGGCGCCCTGTCGGACATGCTCAAGACTGCGCCCCTTGATTCACACATGCGCGTCGTCACTTTCGGCGACATGGACCGGATGGTCGTCGCATCGCTCTTTGCGCGGTTCGCGCTGGCAAGCGGCAAGAAGTCAGACGCCTATGACCGCCTTTGGCTTACCCGGCCGCTGATCGAGTTCGTCGACCTGCAGAAGCCCTATGCGCAGCAACTGTGCAAGCTGCCGAGCGAGTTTGAAGGCGGCGGCGATTACAAATGGCCGTCACTCGACGAGGCCGGATCAATCATTCTCGGCCAGTCGGCCCATGAAGGCCTGCGCGACGCATGGTCTGATCTGATCACGATGAAAAAGCTTTTCTTCAAGTTCGAGGAAATGGGATTGTTTGAGCGAGAGGCGGCGGCCTGATGCAGTTCTCTCCACAGCAAGCCGCCGCGATCGACGCCGTCAGCGCCTGGCATAAGGCTAAGGAAAAGCAGGTGTTCCGAGTCTTCGGTTACGCCGGCACCGGGAAAACGACGCTGGCAAGGCATTTTGCTGAAGGCTTGAATGGCCGAGTGCTCTATGCCGCCTATACCGGCAAGGCCGCTATGATGATGCGGAAGAATGGCTGCCTGAATGCCAGCACCATCCACTCCACGATCTATGCCGTCGACGTGAACAAGACGACCGGCGCCACCAAGTTCATCCTCCGCCATAAGAGCGAATTCGAAGGCGTGGCGCTCTTGGTCATTGATGAGTGTTCGATGGTCGATCAGGACATCGGCCAAGAGATTCTTTCATTCGGCATCCCGGTCCTTGTCCTCGGCGATCCGGCGCAGTTGCCGCCAGTCTCGCCCGGCGCCGGGTTCTTCACCGAGTGCGACCCGGACGTCATGCTGACGGAAATCCACAGACAGGCGGCTGAGAGCCCTATTATCCAGATGGCCACGATCGTGCGGGAGGGCGGGAGCCTCCGATACGGAGTCTATGGCGCGAGCGAAGTCATCAAGCGGTCCTACCTGGTGCAGGACCACGTCATGAAGGCCGATCAGGTATTGGTCGGCCTGAACAAGACGAGAGCCGGCTACAACCAGCGCATGCGAGAGATCCTTGGCCGCAAGCAGGTGCTGCCTGAGAAGGGTGACCGGCTTGTCTGCCTCAAGAACGACCGGACCCTTGGCCTGTTCAACGGCGGACTATGGAACGTCCTCCACGTCGCCAAGCGCCGCGCCGGACACATTGAGGACCATTGCGTCGCAATGGACGTGACGTCCATCGACTTCGAGATGACGACGCCAGTCAAAGTCAGGGCGCGCAAAGAATGCTTTGAGGGTCGCCTCAATGAGGTCGACTGGAAGGAACTGCGCGGGACTCAGCAATTCGACTATGGATACGCTTTGACCGTGCACAAGGCGCAGGGCAGCCAGTGGGACAACGTCTGCCTGTTTGATGAAAGCAGCGCCTTCGCCGATAGCCGTGCGCGATGGCTCTACACCGGACTGACGCGCGCCGCTGAGAAGATCACGGTGGTGATGTGAGCCAGCCTTCGCTCTTCGATTTCGCCGATGAACAGATCAGGCACCACGAGGCTGCCGCGGCTGAACTGCGACGCGAAACGATCATGAGTGAGATGGAAAGAAGGCGGACTTCGCACAAGGAATGGAAGCCGCTGGCCGGCGAACTGCGCCGGGCAACATGCCTGGCGCTGGCGGCATCATGCGGAAGGGAATGGATTGGATGACCGGCGACAGGATCTGCTGCATCAACCCGCGTTGCGGCCGCACGGCACCAAAGGACAAGTACGGCGAGTCGACCGACATCATCTGCCGTCGGTGTTGGAACCTGCTTCCGAAGGCGATCGCCGATAGGTTCCGGACTCTGAGCCGGCGCGACAAGAGGCTGAGCCGACTGATCGACAAGCGCTTTGCCGCCGGCACGATGCCGCAATACCGCATCAACATGCTCGGGAATTTGATTGACGGACAGGCCCGGAAGAACTGGGCGGAGATTGCCGCCTATTTCCGGGATCCACAAAAGCCGGAAGGGTTGGAGAATTTTCTCGCCGACATCGGCCTTGGGAACGAGACGCCATGAAGATTGCAGCAAACATCGAATTGAACCTCGAGACGTTCCGCGGCCAGCGGTCGATCCTTCAAGGCGCATCCGGATCCGGCAAGTCGAACGGTGCCCGCGTGCTACTCGAAGCGACCTATGGAAAGTTCCAGCAGTTGATCCTCGACGTCGAGGACGAGTTCCATACTCTTCGCACGCCGGAGCGGGAATACGCCATCATCGGCGGTGACCACGGTGACGCGCCACTGAGCAAGACGCAGGACGCCGGTGACCTGGCGCTGACCTTGTTGAAGGTCGGAGTGTCGACCATCCTGCAAATCGGCGATTGGACGCTGGAGGAGAAGCGGTCGTTCATCGGCCGGTTTGTCGCCGGCATGATGCGCGCCAAGTCGGACCTGTGGCACCCAACCATCGTCATGCTCGACGAGACACATCTGTGGGCGCCCCAGCAAGGCGTGGTGGCCTCCAGCGAAGCGATTACGCATCTCGCCACCGCTGGCCGCAAGCGAGGCTTCGGCGCCATCTTTGCGACCCAGCGGCTGAGTCTGATCAACAAGGACTTGCTCGGCCAGTGTGAGAACAAGTTCCTTGGCCGCGTCGAGCAGAGCGCCGACCGTCGGGCGGTGGCCGACCTACTTGGTTTCGGATCAAGGTCTGACGAGGCCGTCGACATGCAGGCGTTCAAGCCGGGCGAGTTCTATGTCGTCGGTCCCGCTCTCGCCGCGACACCGGTGCGCGATCGTCTATTCAAGGCCTCCACGGAGGCTCCAAAGCCCGGCAGCACCGTTCTGCCGTCGGCGACACCTGCCGCCATCCAGCGCGCCCTGGCGGAGCTCGTGAAGGCATCCAAGGAGCCGACGACGCCGGAGAAGTCGCCCGATCAGAAAGTCCGCGGCGCCGACCCATCAGAAATCGCAACTGCTGAGCGCAGAGGCTACACGCGCGGCTATGGCGAGGGATTGGACAAGGGGCGTGAAGACGGCTTCGCCGCCGGCGCCGAGGCAATCAGGACGGCGCTCGAGGAGTTCCTCGACCGGCCGCGTCCGCCGAAGATCCATGTTGGCGTCGACATGGCGAGGGGGCGGGATGAAACTGTCTACTACACCCCCATTGACTTGAATGCACAGCCAAAGGAATTCATCCCCGGCGTGAAAACGGCCGAGTTACCCATGTCGCCGAGCTCGCGCAAGGTGGTCGACGCTGTTGTCTCCGCCTACCCCCTCGGCATCAGCCTACAGGTCGCCGCCAAGCGCGCCGGCCTGTCATCTCGATCGAGCGCATTCCGGAAGTATCTGATCGAGGCGGCGGCATCTCCACGCATCCAAGACCGCGGCGACGGCCGCTACGTGGCTGTGGAGGCTGAGGCTGGCATCACGGCGCCTCCCGGACTCGCCGCCTTTAAGGAGCGCCTGCCGTCGTCCTACGCCCGCATGCTGGCCGCCCTAGAGGCCGCCAAGGGCGCCGAGATGGACTTGGATGCCATCGCTGACCGCGCGGAGGTCTCGCGCACGTCCAGCGGCCTCAGCAGCGGCCTTCGTGAACTCGCCGCGCTCGACCTGATCGTCAAGACCGACGGCGGTTACCGCCTGTCACCGGATTTCCTGTGATGAGCATCGAGGGCATCGGATCATTTTCGGATTTCTACACGCCACCAGGTGAGAAGACCGAGCGCATGCTTGACGCAGCAATCGAATGGGAACGCGCAAGGGCGGAGTGCATCAAGGCATCCATCTACCCGATAGGAAACACCGAATACCGAGCGAAACTGATCGATCTATCGAACGCTGAAGATGCCCTCGCGAGGGCCGTCAGAGAAGGAGCCAACAGTGGCTGAAAATACCGCGATCTCATGGGCCCGACACACTTTCAATCCATGGATGGGGTGTACCAAGGTCTCGCCGGCCTGCGATGGCTGCTACGCCGAAGCTCTCATGGACAAGCGCTATGGCAAGGTCAAGTGGGGGCCGCACGGCGACCGAGTGCGCACGGTGCCGACGAATTGGAACAAGGTCAGGAAATGGCATCGCGACGCCGCGAACGCCGGTGAGAAGTGGTTCATCTTCTGCGCGTCGCTCGCCGACATCTTCGACAACCAGGTGCCGCCAGCATGGCGCAAGGATCTCCTCGACCTCTGCCGCGAATGTCCGAACCTGATCTTCCTGTTCCTATCGAAGCGGCCGCAGAACATGGTCCGCATGAGCGAGGAGGCCGGCGGCCTTCCGCCAAACTGCGCGCTCGGTGCGACATGCGAGGATCAGAAGCGAGCCGATATCAATCTGCCGCACCTACTCATCGCCGCGAGCCGCTTGCGGGCAGCATTCGCCTTCGGATCTTTCGAGCCGCTTTTGGGGCCAGTCGATGCTGGATGGGCGATGTCCAACAATCCTCTCGATGTGGCGGCAGGCATTCTCGAGCACGGCCATTTCTCACCTGGCCTCGAAACCCTTCGCCGAATCGAGTGGGTCATCACCGGCGGCGAGACTGACCAAGGCGACCACAAAGCTCGGCCCTCGGATCCAGCATGGTTCCGCAGACTTCGCGATCAGTGCGCGGCCGCAGGTGTTGCCTACCATCACAAACAAAATGGCGAGTGGATATCGCATGAGCAGATGGGCGGCGGTTGGGAGTACACCCGCACAAAGGACGGTGTCCGCTACGGCGTTCTGAGCGAAGGCGGCTTCGGAAGGACCAATCGGCTTTTCGGTGGCCGCGATTTTCCGACGGAGTATCCATGGAACACCGCCGGACCAGGCGGATGGGGGCCGGGGCCATGCATGGTCAAGGTCGGGAAGCACAACTCCGGCCGGCTCCTCGATGCGCGCGAGCACAACGCCTTCCCAGAGGTGGCTTGATGGCCTCTCGAATTGCCTACCAGCGAGAAGCCTTCGCCAACGCGCCGGCCAAAGGCCAGAAGCGGCCGCGCAAGGAAGACGGCGCCCATCTGAAGTGGATCCGCACGCTGCCGTGCGCGATCACCGGCAGACGTCCGGTCGAAGCCGCACATGTTCGATACGAGGATCCGGCCTACGCCAAGCGCGAGACCGGGAAGGCAGAAAAGCCGGACGATCGATGGTCGCTGCCCCTCAGCCCCGAGAAGCATCGTGAGCAGCATTCCATGGCCGAGAGAGCCTTTTGGGCCAAGCACGGCATCGATCCGCTCCGCGTCGCTCTGGCTCTCTACAACGTCACCGGTGACGATGAGCAAGGGGAACTGATCATTCGAAACGCGAGGAGAGCATAATGAATTCCGCACTGATAGCGGCGCTCAGGGAGTGCATTGAGACGCTGAGCCTTGTCGAGCATCCTCCGAGAGTAGATTCCGTCCATGGCGACGCGGTTCGCGAACTAGGCAGCCGCATTGGCTATGGCGCGCTCATGTCATCCGCGTCAGCCTCTTGGCGAGCAGCTTTGGCGGAAAGAGGTCTTCCCGCCGGCGGTGAGTTTGTCGCCGGACCGTGCCATGGAACGGTCGAGAGGACGCTCAAGCTGGCGCGGGAGGTCATGGCGGTGGCGGAAGCACCAGATGAGCCGATCGATGCCGAGGGATGGCAACCAATTGATTCAGCGCCAAAGATCGATGATCAGCGCATACTCGCTTGGTGCACCGCGGCAGAAAGCCTGCATGGCATCATTGAAATGATATGGCGCGGCAAACGTTGGGCGCCTGTGATCGAACACCCGTGGACCAATGCCTGTCTCGCACCGACGCATTGGCGACCTACATTCGACGACCCGAAAGCGCGCTCATGAGCATCCCCGGCTATGACGCATGGAAACTCATGACGCCGGAAGAGGACTACGAGTCCCGCGGCGGCAAACTTTGTCCATTCTGCGGTGCCTACTCGCCGAGGCAGTGCGAACTGGACGAGGACACCGGCGGCGTCTGCGCCTGGGAAGAGAGCCAGCCAGATCCCGATGCGCTCATGGAAGCGCGCCGCGACGACAAGCGCATGGCTGCCGACCAGCGAGATGATGGAGACTTCTGAACCATGACCGACCTGACGCTGGAAGAAAAGACGAATTATGCCTCGCGGCGAGCTGTCGAGGTGGCGGCCGAGAAGCATTTCTATGACGTCTCCCAGCCCCACTTCCCCCTCGGCTTCTCCGTCGCCTATCGCAACCCGGGTCACTGGGACATCTTCGCCAAGCAGGCGCATGGCAGGGTATCGGCGTGGCTTCACGCCAATCCTGGCAGCAGCACCAGCGGGAAGGACGGCGAGCGCGAGCGTGCTTTCCGCATCCGTGGCGAGCCGGGGAACGTCGTCGTCTTTGATGAGCGATGGAACCCGTACAATCCGCATCCTCGAAAGGAACTGGTCTTCCGGAGCGTGCCGGCTGCGATGCTCTGGATCGCCGAGGAGTTGATGCAGGAACCATGACGAAGATGGACGATTTGCCTCTGTTCGCCGGCGATCGAGAGATCGCGGAGGCGATTGTTGGCAAGCGTGGTGCTGAAAAATGGATGAAAGAACGCCTTCCAACTCTTGCACAGAAGGCCGGTTTCCCTGCTATTGATGCCTTTCACGGCGGGCGGCCAGTGCCGCTCGTCAAGCGCTTCTATGAAAATTACCTCGGTTTGCCCGTCGAATCCGCCAAGGGCAAGCCCGACGGCCAAGAGGACGACAGCGCATGGAACAAGCGAAAGCGCCGGGGCTCAAATGGATGAAGCGCGCGAACGGCGCCGCGCCAATCTGGGTCGCCGATGAAGCCGATGTGAAGAAGGGGTTCCTCCCCAAGACGGTCAATCTATCGATGTTCGTGGACCAGCCCGACATCCTGAAGGCGAAATGCGATGCGCTTCAGGCAGACATGCTGCTATGGCGCGCCGGCTATCGCAATGACCCTCTCGCCTTCGACGGCACCGTGAAATCCCTTCTCACGATGTACCAGTGCCACGACGAGAGCCCGTTCAAGAAGCTCAAGCCTGCATCTCGTCGAACCTATGTCGGATTCCTCTCGAAGATCGAGGCGCACATCGGCGCCAGGCGCGTCGACGCGATCAGCGGTGTCGACATCATCCGCTACCATAAGGTCTGGTCCAACGGCGGCGAGAATCTCGCGACCGCGGCGATGTGCCGGTCGATCCTCGAGTCCGCCCTCAGCTTCGGCGTGATGAACAAGCACAACGAATGCGCCGGCCTGCTCCTCATGCTTCGCGAGGCAAAGAAGAACCTTTCCCGGGCGTCGCCGCGCACCCAGGTCATCACCCCGTCTCAAGTCGCCGCCGCCCGCGCCGCCGCCAACGCCGCGAATCGGCGTTCGTCGGCGCTGGCCTACGCCTTCGCCTTCGAGACCACGCTCCGGCTCTGGGATGTCATCGGCCAATGGTATCCGATGAATGAGGGCGGCCTGTCGGACGTTCTTGATCCCGCCAATGGAGAGAAATGGTTTGGGCTGCGTTGGGAGGACATCGACGAGCACATGGTGCTCAGGTTCACACCGTCTAAGACGGAAGAGACGACGGGGCGGAAAATCATCTATCCGCTCGCCAAGGCGCCGATGGTGATGGAGGAGATCAAACTCGTTCCGCAGGAGCTGCGCATCGGCCCGATCGTCGTCTGTGAGGACACCGGCATCCCCTACCGGCCGAAGAACTTCGCCTATCGCTGGCGGCTCGACCGCAAGGCTGCGAACATCCCGTCGACGGTCTGGGCGCGTGATTTGCGCGCCTCCGGCCTCACCGAAGGGCGCGCCGCCAACGCGTCGATCGAGGACGCCGCGAAGGTCGCTGGCCACACGGGGCCGACCACAACCGCCAGGGTGTATGATCGCGCCGTATTCGAAGCTGCGGACCGATTCGCCGATGCTCGGCTTCGCGGGCGCGAACAGAGCGGTAACGGCAGCGGTAACGGGCGGTAACGGGCACCAGCTAAGCGATTGGAAACGCGGCGGAAAATTTTCGATAAAACTAACGAAGCGTTTAGAACGCTCTGGCCCAAAAAGACGCGGCTTGCTGCGAACGGCTGGCGCGCCTAGCGTCGAACCTCTGTTCAGCGAAGGAATGAGCCCATGTCCGAAACCGCGAAGTCACGCGCCGCGGCACTTGCCCATCTGCGCAGCGGCGATTTCGCCAAGGGCGACCCGATCCCCTTGCCGCTGACCATGGCTTCGATCTTTCATTCGCCGGGCGACGCGACCGGATACGATCAATACGGCCGGTTCAGCAATCCGACATGGCATGCCGTCGAGCATGTGCTTGGCCATTTGGAAGATGCGCAATGCGTTGCTTTTCCGTCGGGAATGGCAGCGATTTCGGCGGCGTTTTTCGCACTCGTCAAATCGGGCGACCGCATACTCTTGCCGTCGGACGGCTATCACACGACACGCGCGCTGGCGGAGCGTTTCCTGAAACCGCTTGGCGTCACCTATGACGTGAGGGCGACATCGAGCATGCTCGATGGCGCTTTCGCAGGCTATCGACTGGTCTTCGCCGAGACCCCATCCAATCCGCAACTTGATATCTGCGACATCGCCGCCGTCGCCAAGGCGGCTCACGAGCAAGGTGCGGTTCTTGTCGTCGACAACACGACGATGACGCCCTTTGGCCAGCGGCCGCTCGACCTCGGCGCCGACATCGTCGTGTCGGCCGACACCAAGGCGATCAACGGGCACTCGGACGTGCTGTTCGGCCATGTCGCCAGTCGCAATCCGGACATTGTCGCCAGGGTCAGAGACTGGCGCGAAACGGCCGGCGGCATTCCCGGACCATTCGAGGCCTGGCTCGTGCATCGCGGCCTCGAAACGCTTGAGGTGCGTTTCGACCGCATGTGCACTTCGGCGGAAACGATCGCCCGCCGGCTCAAGGCGCATCGCGCCGTGAGCGGCTTGCGCTTTCCAGGCCTTGAGGGCGACCCCTCGCACAATCTGGCGCGGTCTCAGATGGATCGCTTCGGCTTCCTCATCTCCTTCGAACTGGCGTCGGAAGAGAAGGCCGAGGATTTCATCAACAATTGCGCGCTGATTGAATCGGCCACGTCATTCGGCGGCGTGCACAGCTCGGCCGAGCGGCGCTCGAAGCGTGGCGACGCCGTGCCCCCGGGCTTCGTGCGGCTAGCCATCGGCTGCGAGCCGGTCGAGGAGCTCTGGCAGGCGATCGAGGCGTCGTTGGATAAGATCGGCAGCTAGCGCAATTCCAGGAAAATGCTTTGGCGGTTTTCGTCCGGAATTGCGTTGAAGCATGTCTGCCGAAAGTGGAACCGGTTTCGGGACAAAGACATGCGTAAAATCAAAAACCTAAAGCGCACGGAGCGAATGTGAAGGATCGCGACGCGCTTTAGACAAACGCCGATCACGGCGCAAAGTCGTCCGCCTCGATCTTCCGCCGGCCGTGCAGCACACGGACGACTTCGATCGCGTCCCCGCCGACCCGATAGAAGGTGAGGTATTCGCCGACGATCAGATGACGGATTCCGGGTGCGATGTCGTCGCGCGGAGGGCCCGAATACGGATAGGTCGCGAGCTGTTGACACCGGGGCTCGATTCGATCGAGCAATCTATCCGCTGCAGCTTCGTTATCACGCGCGATGTGGAGCCAAAATCGCTATCAAATCGCCTTCAGCGTGCGCCGTACGAATGATCGGCAGCACCTTCATGCCGCGTCGTCGGATCTCAATCGCTTACGGGCTTCGGCCTTTATTTCATCCATCGACGAGAACCGTCCAGGCCCGCTGTCGATCCCCTCTTGCACCAGCTTGCGTAGTTCCTCGACTGTGTAGCCGAGTAGGTCGCGCCGGTCCTTCCATTGCCTGAGCGCGTCCCGGATCACCTCGCTCGCCGAAGCGTATTCGCCGGCGGCGACGACATCGTCGACCGCCCGCGCCAGCTCGGGGGAAAGCGTTATGCTGCGTTTGTCGACCTGGCCCATGATGTGCTCCGATGGCTTTCTTTGCGACCAGGGTACGATTTAATCGTACCGGTTTCAAGGAACGCATTCATGGAGCGGTGGAACCGGGCACAGCTCCACGCGCTTGAATCAACAGGCACGCCCATGGCTGCAACCTGTTGATATCAAGCGTTTTGTCGGTATCGGGAAAAATGCCAGCTGGCCTGTAAGCCGGGTTCTGTATGGCCCCGCGCCTTGCGGCGCGGGAACGTGGCGGCCATTCATCTTGGGCGCATGTCGCCATGCGCCTCACGCAACCTACCCGGACGGTGGGCCGGAAACAGCCCTCGAAGGTTTCCCTTCGCACCGCCCCTATTCGGTCTTGCTCCCGGTGGGGTTTGCCGTGCCGCTCCTGTTGCCAGTCGCGCGGTGGGCTCTTACCCCACCCTTTCACCCTTGCCGCGGCTGATGCCGCGGCGGTTTGCTTTCTGTGGCACTTTCCCTGGGGTTACCCCCGCCGGCCGTTAGCCGGCACCGTGTCTCCATGGAGCCCGGACTTTCCTCACCCGCAGCCTTTCGGCTCTTGCAGGCGCGGCCGCCCAGCCAGCTGGCAAGCGCGTATAAAGGGATTCCCGCCTGAAAACGCAAACGAAAAAGGCGAACTTGCCTCTAGGCGGGTGAGCCGAGCGCCGCCATCTGCACCTTCACCTTGCTGCAATAGGCGGCCGAAACCGGATTCATCCGCCTTGCGCCATGACCGGCATTGTATTTGAGGATCGTGCCGCAAGTGGTGCCGCCGCCGAGGCCTTGCGCCATGGCGAGGTACTTCATGCCGTATTTGATGTTGGTGTCGGGATCGAACAGTCCCTTGACCGAACCCGTATAGCCCATCATGCGCGCCGTCGCCGGCTTGATCTGCATCAGGCCGATCTCACCGGCGCCCCCGACCATGTTCGGCCGGTAGTTGCTTTCGATCTTGATAACGGCCTTGGCGAGCGACACCGGCACGCCATAGCTTGCAGCATAGCGAGCGATGATCGCCGAATATTGGCCGCCGCCGGTGGCCGAAGACGACAATGCAGGCTTTTCGGGGTGAATGGACGCTGTCGTCGTCAGGTCGACAGTCTGCCTGCCGCGCTTCCTACCGCGTTTGACCGTTGATTTTGCCGACTTCAATGCGGCGGTCTTCTGCACTTTCGCCGCAGCGGTTTTCTTGGTTTTTGCGGGTTTGAGGGCCGGAGCCGCCTTCGGCGTCACGGGGGTCGCTGCGAACCCATTGTCTGCCGCCCGCATGCTCAACGGCGCGCTGTTAGCCGGGCTGAAGGCAAAAGTCATCACTCCGGCAGCAACGGCTGCCGCTACAACGGTCAATCTGTGCATGTAGTCCTGTTCTGTTTGAACCGAGCGAAGAACTTCGCGCGGGTGGGCCAACTCAATATCGGAACATCTTGGGAGGCTAGACGTCCGACAACTTGCGGGAGATGCCTTTGAAGAGCGATTTGGCGCCAATGAAGGCGAGGCAATTCACTTTGTATGACAAATTGTAATTTAGGTAGCTTGGCAGATTATTCTGGCGAGGCGGCCTTTACGGAAGCCAGCAGCCTTTGCAGTGTGCGGATCGTCGAGCTGTCCGCCACGCCGTCGACGAGCCGCCGCCGGAAATGCCGCTGAAATGCCGCCACCACGATTTCTGTTTGGCGATCGAAGACGCCCGATATCTCGACGCCATAACCATAGAGTGCCAGCATCGACTGCAGCGCCTCGACGTCGGCGCCGGTGTCGCACGCCTTCAGCGTCGCGCCCTGCCTGATCGGGGCCGCGGGAACGAGGTGGCCGACGCCGGCCGCGAAGAGCGCCTTCCAGGGAAATCTCTCGCCCGGGTCGACTTTGCGCCCCGGCGCCACGTCGGAATGCGCAAGCACCCTTTGCGGTGCAATGGAATGCCGGCCGGCGATCCCCGCGCACAATCCGATCACCGCATCGATCTGCCGCTTCGGGAAGGCCTTGTAGCCGAGCGAATGCCCGGGATTGACGATCTCGATGCCGACCGAGCACGAGTTGATGTCCGTGCGCCCGAACCACGAGCTCTTGCCGGCATGCCAGGCGCGGTCGCCCTCACGAACCATCTGCACGATCCAGCCGTTCTCATGAACAAGATAATGCGCGGACACCTCGCTTGCCGGATCGCACAGCCACGCCTCGGCGCCGGCGCCCGTCGCCATGCCGGTATAGTGCAACACGATCATGTCGGGCCCGAGCATCTCGCGTCGCGGGCCAAAATTCGGCGACACCCTGACCTCGGCACCCTGCTGGTCGGGCAAAAATCCGCTCATGCGTGCCTGAGACCCCGTTCGATCATCTCATAGGCAGCGTTGATCGCAGCGACCCTTGTCGTGGCGATCTTGATGAACTCCTGCGGCAGGCCACGCGCGATCAGCCTGTCGGGGTGATTGTCGGAGATCAGCTTGCGGTAGCGCTTCCTGACCTCTTCGAACGGCTTTCCGCGCTCGATGCCCAGAACAACATAGGGATCGGCGGCGCCCAGATTGACGTGACGCGACAGGATCGCCTGGTAATGCGCCTCGTCGATCCGGAAAATCTCGGCAATGCGATGCAGGAATTGCCCTTCCCGCTCGTGGATCAGGCCGTCGGCCTTGGCGATGTGGAACAGCCCATCGAGTATGTCTTCCAGCATCATGCAATTCGCATGGCCGGAACCGCAAAGCTGCGCCATGCGCAGGGCATAGATCTCGAAACCGGCAACATCGCGCTTGGCGAGGTCGTAGAGGCGCGCCACGTTGCGCGTTTCACTCGGCGGCACCTCGAAGATTTCCTGGAAGGCGCGCACTTCGTCCTGAGTGACGATGCCGTCGGCCTTGGCCATCTTGGCAGAGAGCGCGATCATCGCCACTGAGAAGGCAACGCGCCGGCGCAAATCCGGGTCGCCGGAAAACACGGTACGCACGGCCTCGACGACGTCGGCGACGCCCGAGGACGCCGACGACGAAACACGAGCGATGAATTCGCCGAGGCGGTCCCAAATCGACATGCCGGCTTCTTAGTGCGAACCGGGCACCGCTATCAAGCCGGGACGATGCCGCAGGTCCAATGGTCGCTGACCGCAGCCCCGACAAAAAGAAGGCCGGCAGAAGCCGGCCTTCCAGAATCGTCAGATCGACTTCTACTGCGCAGGCGCAGCAGGAGGTGTTGCCGGAGCCGGTTCGGCAGGCTTCGAAGCGTCAGGCGTAGCTGGCTTCATCGGCTGCTCGTTGGCCGGCGGGTTGGTGCTTTGAGTGGTCGTGTTGTCCGTGCCGCTGTTGCTGCAAGCCGCGACCCCCAGCAGGGCAAGCGCCGAAACAGACGCCAGAATGAGCTTCTTCATGATATCACTCCTTCAACAAACGTTCACGTTTCGGTGAACAGTCGCAGGAGAAATGCATCAAGCGGCTCGGGAGTTTCGTAACGTTGCGTTTCTGCGTGTAACATCGCGATAACTGCTAACGCCCCGGTATTACAGGCAATTTGGCGAGATGGTGCGCCTGCTACAGGCTGACGGCGCCGCGGGCAGCCTGGTCGTACTGGCCAGACACCGCGCGCATCAGCGCCGCGAGCCTGCTGAGCGCCTCTTCATCGAGCCCGAGGGTTTTGATGCTCGAAATCAGCAACCCTTCGCGCAACTCCCGGTAGCGTTCGCACGCCCGCGCGCCAGCTTCGGTAACCCCTACGATCTTTTCCTTGCCGCGTCTGCCGGTTCGGACAAGGCCCATTCCGGCGAGTTTCTTGATCGAATAGGTCGCAAGATGGGTGTCCTCGATGTTGAACATGGTGCAGAGATCGGCCTGCGTCTTCTCGCGCCCTCGATGGTTGGTGGCATGCAGCAGAAGGACGTCGAGATGGGTGAGGCTGGGGTAGCCGGCGGCCGCCATGCACCTCACCGTCCAGCGCTGAAAGGCGTTGCCGGTGACCGTCAGGGCGAATTCCAGTTCCGACATGGACGGCATGGCCCCAACCGACAGATGCGATGCCGAAACGATCGGCCCCCATTCTTCGCGTTGCATGCGATGCCTTTCCGATGTTTTATCGATAATATATTGACGTATTGACATCGATAAGGCAATGAAAAACCTAGATCCGCACGACCGCAAAGGGAGGCAACGTGACCTCGAGATGGGATTTCTGGATCGACCGTGGCGGCACCTTCACCGACATCATCGGCCGCGATCCGCAGGGCCAGTTGCACCCGCGCAAGCTCCTGTCCGAGAACCCTGAAGCCTATGCCGACGCCGCCATCCAGGGCATACGCGACCTGCTTGGGCTAAAAACCGGCGCCGCCATTCCCGCCGAGCGGATCGGCGACATCAAGATGGGCACCACAGTCGCCACCAATGCGCTGCTCGAGCGCAAGGGCGACCGCGTGCTCCTGCTCATCACCAAGGGTTTTCGCGACGCGCTGCGCATCGCATATCAGGCGCGGCCGGATATCTTCGCCAAGGAAATCATCCTGCCGGAGCAGCTCTACGAGCGCGTGATCGAGATCGACGAACGCGTGCGTGCAGACGGTCGCGTCGAGCGCCTGCTCGACATCGCCGCCTGCCGCCCCGCGATCGAGCAGGCCAAGGCGGACGGCATCGACGCGGTCGCCGTCGTCTTCATGCATGCCTGGAAATATCCGGACCACGAAAAAGCGGTAGCCAAGGTCTGCCGCAAGATCGGCTTCAGCCAGATCTCGGTCAGCCACGAGGTCTCGCCGCTGATCAAGCTGGTCGGCCGCGGCGACACCACGGTGGTCGACGCCTATCTGTCGCCGATCCTGTCGCGCTACGTGCAAAGGGTGGCAGGAGAGTTGGGTGCCGGCCCCCGCCTGATGTTCATGATGTCGTCGGGCGGGCTAACCGCCGCCGACATGTTCCAGGGCAAGGACGCGCTGCTGTCGGGTCCGGCCGGCGGTGTCGTCGGCATGGTCGAGACGGCGAAGCTCGCCGGATTCGACAAGGTCATCGGTTTCGACATGGGTGGCACCTCGACCGACGTCGCCCACTATGACGGCGACTACGAGCGCGCCTTCGACACCGAAGTCGCCGGCGTGCGCATTCGAGCGCCGATGATGCGCATCCACACGGTCGCGGCCGGCGGCGGCTCGATCCTGCATTACGAGGCCGGCCGCTTCCGCGTCGGCCCGGACTCGGCCGGCGCCAATCCTGGCCCAGCCGCTTACCGGCGCGGCGGCCCGCTTGCCGTCACCGACGCCAATGTCATGCTCGGCAAGCTGCAGCCCGATGTCTTCCCGGCGATCTTCGGTCCCGGCCAGGACCAGCCGCTCGATGTCGCCACCGTGCGCGAAAAATTCGCGGCCTTGGCCGCCGAGATCGGCGATGGACGCTCGCCGGAAGCGGTGGCCGAGGGTTTCGTCACCATCGCCGTCGAGAATATGGCCAACGCCATCAAGAAGATTTCGGTGCAGCGCGGCTACGACGTCACCGAATATCTCTTGAACTGTTTCGGCGGCGCCGGCGGCCAGCATGCCTGCCTCGTCGCCGATGCGCTCGGCATGGAAGCGGTGCTCATCCACCCCTTCTCGGGCCTGCTCTCGGCTTACGGTATCGGGCTGTCGACGGTTTTCGCCTCGCGCCAACAGGCATTGCTCGAACCTCTCGCCGAAGAATCGCGCTCGTCGATCGAGGACCTGATTTCGGCATTGCGCCAAGGCGTGGTCGCCGAGCTTGCCGCGCAAGGCATTGCGGAAGCCGCCATCGCGTCCAAGCCGGTCCTGCAAATTCGCTATGACGGCACCGACACGGCGCTGCCGGTCAATTTCGAGCATGGCTCGATCTTCCGCGCCAGAAGCGATTTCGAGGCCGCCCACAAGGCGCAGTTCGGCTTCGTCTATGAAAACAAGCCGATGATCGTGGAGGCAGTCGGCGTCGAAGGCAGCGATGTCGGGACCGGAGCGCGCGACGAAAATGAATCAAGTCTCGAAGACCAAGCGGCAAGCCCTTGGCAGACCCGGCAATTCTTCGCCGATGGCGGCTGGCGCGATGCCGGCATCTTCCGGCGGGAGGATCTGAAGCCCGGCTACAAGGTGGCCGGCCCGGCCCTCATTATCGAGCCGAACCAGACCATCGTCGTCGAGCCCGGCTGGCAGGCCGAGATCACCGCCAGAAATCACGTGCTCCTGCGCCGCATCGAAAAGAAGCGCCGGCAGGCGGCGCTTGGCACCGAGGCCGATCCGGTGATGCTGGAGGTCTTCAACAACCTCTTCATGTCGATCGCCGAGCAGATGGGCGTGACGCTGCAGAACACGGCCTATTCGGTCAACATCAAGGAACGGCTGGACTTTTCCTGCGCGGTGTTCGACCGCCACGGCGCCCTGGTCGCCAACGCGCCGCACATGCCGGTGCATCTCGGCTCCATGGACCGCTCGGTCGAAACCGTCATCCGCCTGAATTCGGGCGATATCCATCCGGGCGACGTCTTCGCGCTCAACGCGCCTTACAATGGCGGCACGCATCTCCCCGACATCACCGTCGTGACGCCGGTTTTTTCCCTCCCCCTTGAGGGGAGGGTGGCCGCGAAGCGACCGGGTGGGGTCGCCTCAGAAGGCACAGCCAAAGCGTCGAGCACTGCCGCAACGACCCCCTCCGCCGCCTTCGGCGGCACCTCCCCCTCGAGGGGGGAGGAGATATTGTTCTACGTCGCCTCGCGCGGCCACCACGCCGATGTCGGCGGCACGGCGCCCGGCTCGATGACGCCTTTAGCCACCACGGTCGACGAGGAAGGCGTGCTGTTCGACAATTTCCGCATCGTCGATCGCGGCCGCTTTCGCGAGAAGGAGCTCGAGACCCTCCTTACCGACCATCCCTATCCTGCCCGCAATCCCGTCCAGAACATCGCCGACCTCAAGGCGCAGATCGCCGCCAACGAAAAGGGCGTGGCGGAACTCCGCAAGATGGTCGCGCATTTCGGCCTCGATGTCGTCGAGGCCTATATGGGCCATGTCCAGGACAATGCCGCCGAGAGCGTGCGCCGCGTGCTGGAGCGCTTGCCGGACAGTTCGGACTACCAATATCCCACCGACACCGGTCAGCTGATCAAGGTCAGGATCAGCGTCGACCGGGAAAAGCGCGAGGCGACGGTCGATTTCACCGGCACCTCGCCGGTCATGAAGAACAATTTCAACGCGCCGGAGCCGGTGGCGCGAGCCGCCGTGCTCTATGCCTTCCGCGTCATGGTCGAGGATATGATCCCGATGAACGCCGGCTGCCTCCGACCGATCAACATCATCATCCCCGACGGCTGCATGCTCAAGCCTGCCTATCCCGCCGCCGTCGTCGCCGGCAATGTCGAGACCTCGCAGCACGTCACCAACGCGCTGTTCGGCGCCATGGGCGCGCTGGCCAACGCCCAAGGCACCATGAACAACCTGACCTTCGGCAACCGGCAGTATCAGTATTACGAGACGATCTGCTCCGGCTCGCCGGCCGGCCGGATGAATTCGGGCCGCGGCTTTGCCGGCACCTCCGGCGTCCACACGCACATGACCAATTCGCGGCTTACCGATCCGGAGGTGCTGGAATTGCGCTTCCCCGTCGTGCTGGAGGATTTCCGCATCCGCGAAGATTCCGGCGGCAAGGGCAAGTGGAACGCCGGCGACGGCACCAAGCGCACCATCCGCTTCCTGGAAGCGATGGAATGCGCCATCCTCTCCTCGCACCGCAACCGCCCGCCCCAGGGTCTGAACGGCGGCGGCGATGGCGAGGCCGGCTCGACCAAGGTCAGGCGCAACGACGGCTCGATCGATGTGCTGAAGGCCTGCGACCAGACCACGCTCGACGCCGGCGAGGCCGTCATCGTCATCACGCCGACACCCGGCGGGTTCGGCAAGGCATAAATATACCAGCGTCAACAGCCTGTCACCCGCCTGTCATGACGCTGCGCTACCCGCTTGCGCCAACGCAAATGGGGAATCACCTTGCCATGTCGGATGTTTCGGGAGAACTCGTTTATCGCCGAGGCAAGGAAGTCGGAAAGGCGGTCTACCAAAACCGGGCATTGTCGAAGGATGGCATTTCCGAACGTCTCTTCGCCTTCCTGTTTTCCGGCCTTGTCTATCCGCAGATCTGGGAGGACCCGGATGTCGACATGGAGGCCATGCAGCTTGGCGCCGGCCATCGCATCGTCACAATCGCGTCAGGCGGCTGCAACATCCTGGCTTACCTCACCCGCTCGCCGGCCCGGATCGACGCCGTCGACCTCAACGCCGCGCACATCGCGCTGAACCGCATGAAACTGGGAGCGGTTCGCCACCTGCCGTCCCAGGGCGACCTGTTCCGCTTCTTCGGCGCCGCCGACACCAGCCATAATTCGGAAGCCTACGACCGCTTCATCGCGCCGCATCTCGATCCGGTCAGCCGCCACTATTGGGAGCGCCGGAACTGGCGCGGCCGCCGCCGCATCTCGGTCTTCGACCGCAACTTCTATCAGACCGGCCTGCTCGGCCTCTTCATCGCCATGGGCCATCGCGTCGGCAAGCTGTTCGGCGTCGATCCGGCCGGCATCATGAAGGCGAATAACATTGGCGAGCAGCGCCGCTTCTTCAACGAGGAGCTGGCGCCGGTCTTCGACAAGAAGCTCCTGCGCTGGGCGACGTCGCGCAAGGCGTCGCTGTTCGGCCTCGGCATCCCGCCGGCGCAATACGACTCTCTTATCACCTCCGGCGACGGCTCGATGGCGAGCGTCTTGAAGGCGCGGCTGGAAAAGCTCGCCTGCGATTTTCCGCTGAAGAACAATTATTTCGCCTGGCAGGCCTTCGCCCGCCGCTATCCGGAACCTGGCGAGGCAGCCCTGCCCGCCTATCTCGAGCCGGGCAACTACAAAACGATCCGTGCCAACATCGATCGCGTCGCCATCCATCATGCCAACCTGATCAAATTCCTGGCCGCCAAGGATGCGGGCTCGGTCGACCGCTTCGTCCTGCTCGACGCGCAGGACTGGATGACCGACGACCTGCTCAACGATTTGTGGACCGAGATCACCCGCACGGCCTCGGTTGGCGCCCGCGTGATCTTCCGCACCGCGGCCGAGCCCAGCCTGCTGCCGGGCCGCGTCTCCAACTCGCTGCTCGACCAATGGCACTATGAGACCGAGGCCTCGCGCGAATTCTCCGCCAAGGACCGTTCGGCCATTTATGGCGGCTTCCACCTCTATGTGAAGCGCGCCGCATGAACGCGACCGAACTGCCGGCCAGCCATGCCGAGCTGATGGACGGCGTCTATCGCTGGCAGCGCCACATCTACGACCTGACCCGCAAATACTACCTGCTCGGCCGCGACCAGCTGATCGCAGGGCTCGACATGCCGCAAGGCGGCACCGTGTTGGAACTCGGCTGCGGCACCGGCCGCAACATCGTGCTTGCCGCCCGCCGCTATCCGAACGCCCGCTTTTTCGGCCTCGATATCTCGGCCGAGATGCTGGAAACGGCGAACGCCGCTATGGCCCGCGAAGGTCTCGCCGCTCGGGTCACCCTGGCTCGCGGCGACGCCACCGACTTCGATGCCAAGGCGCTTTTCGGTACCGCGCGCTTCGACCGCGTCTTCGTTTCCTATTCGCTGTCGATGATCCCTGGGTGGGAAAAGACCGTCTCGGCGGCGCTCGCCGCGCTTGCTCCAGGCGGCTCGCTGCATGTCGTCGATTTCGGCCAGCAGGAAGGCCTGCCGCGCTGGTTCCGGGCGTTGCTGCGCGGCTGGCTGCGGAAATTCCATGTCGAGCCGCGCGCCTCGCTGCGCGATGTCCTTGAATCGGAATCCGAGCGGAACGGCACAACCTTCCATTTCAGAACGCTTTATCGCGGCTATGCCTGGCTGGCGGTGATCGGCGCTCGCAAATAGCAGGCGCTACTGGTGTAGTGCCTTGACCAGCGCCGCCACCATGGCTTGCGGACGATAGCCGAGCTTGGCGGGCGTCAGCCCGAGACGCACCACCACCAGTTGCTCCGACGGAATGATGGCCACCGTCTGGCCGTCATGGCCTTCCATCCAATAGGTATCCTTGGGCAGGCCGGCAGCGGCGCCAGCGCCGGGGCTTTCCTCGTCGCCCGGGCCCTCGATCCAGACCTGACCCTTGCCGTAGACCTTCGAAGCCGGTGCCGGCTCCCGCATCCAGTCGACGAAGCCGGCGGGCAAGATCTGCGCGCCGTTCCAGACGCCACCCTGCAGCAGGAACTGGCCGAAGCGGGCCCAGTCATGCGCCGTGGCATAGAGATAGGACGAGCCGACGAACGTGCCCTGCTCGTCGGTTTCGAGCACCGCGCTGTGCATGCCGAGCGGGCCGAACAGCGTGGTCCGCGGCCATGCCAGCGCCTTTGCCTTCTCACCGACCGCGTCCTGCCACAGGCGCGACAGCATGACGGCCGTGCCGCTCGAATAGGAAAACACCTTGCCCACCTCGCCGGCGAGCGGCTTGGCCTCGCCAAAGCCCGCCATGTCCGGCTCGAGATAGAGCATGCGGGTCACGTCGGCGACGTCGCCGTAATCCTCGTTGAACTCCAGCCCGCTCGACATCGCCATCATGTCGGCGAGGCTGATGGCGGCCCGCCCGTCGGCCTTCCACGGCGCGAACAGGTCCTTGCTGTCGAGCGCCATCTTGCCGTCCTTCACCAGCGTGCCGACGATCGCGACATTCACCGTCTTGGTCATCGACCAGCCGAGCAGCGGCGTCTTGGCCGAAAAACCATCGCCAAAGCGCTCCGCGACGATATGGCCGTTCTTCACCACAACGAGCGCGCGCATGCCGGTCCCGGCCATGGCGGCATCGTCGATGATCTTCGACACTTGCGGGTTTTGCGAGGCATCCACCCGTTCGCCTTCGGGCCAGAGCGCGTCCTGCACGGTCACCGCCAGAGGCTCGACATGCACGGATGTCTGCCTCGCCCGTCCGGTGTCGCCGTTGGGAACCGAGGCGCAGCCGAGCCCGTCGCGCGCGACCGCGACGCTTTTGCCCAGCACGCCGAACAGGCCCGCCGAAACAAGCCCCCTCTCCTTGTCGACAGATACCTTCATCAGGCGGAGCAGCGGATGACCCGGCGCCTGCACGTCGATGGCGAGCACCTCGTTCGGGTCCCGGCCGGCGATGAACACGTTCGAGCAGACGATCTTGGCCGAATAGCCGGAGCCGACGCGGATCAACTCGGGCGGCGCAAAGTAGAGCCAGGCGAAGAGCCCGACCACCGCCAGCACGACGAGGCCCAGCAGCCATTTGATGAACTTCACGACAGCCCGCATCTTTTTCCCGCCCCTTGGATTTCCCGGCTCGATTTATGTCATCGATTTGCCGCCATTGCTTCCGCAAAATCATATCCGATGTCGAGCGCCGTCAACGGATTATCAACCATGTTCGGCGATCACGGAGGGATGTGGTCCAAAAGTGCCAAGCTGCTTTGGGACAACGACATGCATGAAGAGCGGGCGGCCCAGTGGGGCGGCCGTCCGGAGGGGGCCCGCGTAAGCGACCACCATCAGTGAAGGACCCATCAGCGGCCGGCTGATCCCGGCTCGGGGGATATCATGCGCCGTCTTGCGGCCATCCTGATGCTTACGCTGTTGGGCGCCTGCTCGACCGTCGAGGATCTTTCGCCGCTGGCGCCGTCATCGCAGACTGTCGCGGTGCGCGCGCCGCGTTTCGAGGATTCCAAGCCGCATGAATGGGACAGCGGCACGCCGTGGAATTATGCCATCCATGGCACCGATGTCTCCAAATACCAAACCTCGGTCGACTGGCCGACGGCCAAGGCCAGCGGCATATCCTTCGCCTTCATCAAGGCAACGGAAGGTGGCGACCGGTTCGATGACTATTTCAACGAACACTGGGCCCGCACCAAAACCGCCGGAATCCCGCGCGCGGCTTATCATTTCTTCTATTTCTGCACGCCGGCCGCCACCCAGGCGCGCTGGTTCATCGCCAATGTGCCAAGAGACCCGTCGGCAATGCCGCCGGTGCTCGACATGGAATGGAACCCGAAGTCGCCGACCTGCAGGCTGCGCCCCGATCCCGCGACGGTGCGCGCAGAGATGACCACCTTCCTCGAGATGGTCGAGCGCCACTACGGCAAGAAGCCGATCATCTACACTTCGCTCGACTTCTTCGACGACAATCAACTGGCAACCTTCCGCGGCTATCCCTACTGGCTGCGCTCGGTCGCGGGCCATCCGCGTCAGAAATACGGCAGCCACCCCTTCGCGTTCTGGCAATACACCGGCACCGGCATCGTGCCCGGTATGACCGGCAAGTCCGACATCAATGTTTTCAACGGCTCGGAAGCCGCCTGGAACAAGTGGCTGCGGCAGAACACCCGTTGACATCGGCCCCCGTGCCTGCTTTTCGACACGGCGGGCGGCGATGGTTGCAACCGCTAGTGATGCGGAGCGGCGCACCCTACCCGGGTGCCGAACGGCGCTCTTGAACTTTGAAATCTACGCATGATCCTGTCCAGACCCGGCCGGGTTTCACGGATCAATGCGGCGGTCTCGAAAGGGAAGCGATGCGATTGCGCGTTGAAATTTTGGCGGCGCTGGTCCTCGGTGCTTTCGCCTGGCCGGCGGCGGCACAGGAATGCGGCGGCGATTTCGAAGCCTGGAAACAGGGCGTCGCGGCCGAAGCCAAGGCGGCCGGCGTCGGCGCCGTCGGGCTGGACGCGCTGGAAGCCGCCACCATCGACGAGAAGGTGCTGGCGCGCGACCGCGCTCAAGGAGTGTTCACACAGACCTTCACCCAATTCTCGAACCGCATGATCTCGGCATATCGCCTCAAACAGGGCGCGGCCAACCTCCAGAAATATGCCGATGTCTTCGCGCGCGCCGACAAGGAATTCGGCGTGCAGCCGGCGGTCATCACCGCATTCTGGGGACTGGAAACCGATTTCGGCGCCGTGCAGGGCGATTTCCATACGCTGGACGCGCTGGTCACGCTCTCGCATGACTGCCGCCGCCCTCAGCTCTTTCGGCCGCAGCTTGTGCCGCTGCTGACCTTGATCGACCGCGGCGTGCTGCCGGCCGACGTGAAGGGTGCCTGGGCCGGCGAGATCGGCCAGACGCAGATCCTGCCGACCGACTACCTCGCCCGCGGCGTCGACGGCGACGGTGACGGCACGGTCGATCTCAGGAACAGCGTGCCGGACGTGATCATGACCACGGCCGACAAGATCCTGTCGCGCGGCTGGAAGCGCGACCAGCCCTGGGTCGAGGAAGTGCGCGCTCCCGGCGATATGCCTTGGGACCAGACCGGCCGCACCAACAAGTTGCCGATCTCGCAATGGGCTCAGTGGGGCGTGACCAATCCGAACGGCACGCCGCTCGTCGACAATGGCCTGAAGGCCGGGCTCGCATTGCCCATGGGTCGCAAGGGTCCTGCCTTCCTGACCTACGACAATTTCGACGTCTATCTGGAGTGGAACCAGTCGTTCACCTATGCGCTGACCGCCGCGGTGCTCGCGACACGGTTTGCCGGCGCGCCGCAATTCGACCCGCGCACGCCGGAGCAAGGTCTCAGCGGCGACCAGATGAAAGCGCTGCAGACCAAGCTCGAAGCCAAGGGCTACGATGTGGGAACGGTCGACGGCATCCTGGGCACCAACACGCGTGAAGCGATCCGCAAGGAACAGATGCGGCTTGGCCTTCCGGTGGATGGCTGGCCGACGCCGGAACTGCTGGCGAAGCTGTGATTCCTGTGATGGACGGAGCTTGGTCCTTCCAGCTCCGTGCCTCTACTCTCGAGTCGTCCGAATGAAATCGATGAACACACGCAGTGCCGGCGGCACATGCCGTCGACTTGGATGATATAGATAAAAGCCTGGAAAACTGGGCGACCAGTTTTCGAGAAACCGAATCAGTTTGCCGGTCTCGATCGATGGCTGGACTTGATAATCAAGCATGTAAGCCACGCCTGCTCCGTCCAGCGCCGCATTGAGCATCAGCTCTGTATCGTTGACGATGAGACTTCCCTCGACTGCGATTTCAAGCGACCGCTTACCGCGCGAGAACTCCCATCGGTAGATGTTGCCTCCGCCGGGCCATTGAAAGTTGATGCAGCGGTGCTGGTGTAGATCCTGCGGGAAGCGCGGAATCGCGCGACTCTTGAGGTAGGCCGGAGCAGCCACAGCGGCCATTTGCAAATCATCGCTCAGCTTGACAGCAACCATGTCCCTCTCCAGCCGTTCGCCAAGACGGATTCCGGCATCGAAACGCCCCTCGACAATATCTGTCAGCAGGTCGTCGACGATGATCGTCAGTACGATATCGGGATAGGCGCGCTGGAAGTCGCCGAGGATCGGCGCGATGAACCGCATTGCGGCAATGCGCGGAACATTGATACGCAGCGAACCGGTCGGGCTGTCACGCGCGGCCTGAACGTCCGCGACAGCGCCTTCCAGTTCACCGAACACCACCGCAAGGCGGGCAAACAGCGTCTCGCCGGCCGCGGTCGGCGCGACGCTGCGTGTCGTCCGGTTCAGCAGGCGGACGCCGAGGCGAGCTTCCAATTGCCGTATCGTCTGGCTGAGAGCCGGGGGTGAAATCCTGAGCCTAGCAGAAGCGCGGATGAAACTGCCCTCCTCCACGATCGCCGCAAAGGCCCTGAGTTCGGTGAATTCAGACCCTCTCATTATGTATCTCAGGATTAACAAGCCAGTCAGATAATAGGCCATTATCTGACCAATTGCATACCGCTATTTCTCAATTGCCAGCCCGTCGCGCAACCGACGCGGCAAGGAGTAATTGAAGGAACTGAACATGTCTCATGCGCTTCAGGGCAAAACCGCAATCGTCACAGGCGGTTCGCGCGGCATTGGTCGCGCCATCGCGGAAGGACTCGCAGCCAACGGCGCCGCTGTCGTCGTCAACTATGTCAGCAACAGCAAAGCCGCGGACGAGGTGGTGGCCGCCATCACGAGCAAGGGCGGAAAGGCGATCGCCATTCAGGCGGACATATCCAGCGTGCCGGACGTTCGCCGCCTGTTCGACGAGACCGAGAGCCAGTTGGGCGCAATCGACATCGTCGTCGCCAATGTCGGCGTCGCCGTCATCAAACCGTTGGTCGAGGCCAGCGAAGCCGATTTCGACCTTGTCTTCGGCACCAACGCCAAAGGCACTTTCTTCACGCTCCAGGAAGCGGCACGCCGGGTACGTGCAGGCGGCCGCATCATTGCAGTCTCCACTGGCGGGACAAAGATGTACTTCACGCACGCCGCCCTCTATCTCGGCAGCAAGGGCGCCGTCGAACAGTTCGTGCGCGTGCTGTCGCGCGAACTCGGGCCGCGCGGCGTCACCGTCAACGCCCTGTCGCCCGGCTTCACCGACACGGATCTGCTGCCCGAGCGTGACCGCGCCGTTGCTGCCGGCATGTCGCCCTTCGGCAGGATCGGCGCGCCGCGCGACGTCGCCGACGTCGCCGTCTTCCTGGCCAGCAATGAGGCCCGCTGGCTGACCGGCGAGAACATCCAGGCCGGCGGCGGGGTCGCCTAGTCCGCCATCGTCTCCAGGCTCGCGAACCCCTCCGGCGCGTCACCCTCGTCGAACGGCGTCGCCAATTCGACGAATGTATCGGGAAAAAAGCCGTTGAAGCGCGTCCTCAGCGACAGCGAGTAGGCGCCGATATGGCCGATCTCGATCCAGTCGCCGGTGTCGACCGTTTCCGGCAGCCAGAACGGCCTGGACAGGATGTCGACGGAATCGCAGGTCGCGCCGCAGACCTTGAACGGCACAATGTTTTTCTCGGCGCCGTTGCGCGTGCGGATCGCGGGATCGGGAATGAAGCGCGCCGGCAGCGTGATCTTGCCGGTCCATGAATCCGAGAGCGACGCCCAGATACCGTCATTGATGTAGAGCCGCTTGCCCTTGCGCAAGAGCACGCGCACGATCAGCGACAGGCAGCGCGCCACGATCACCCGGCCGGGTTCCGCCACCAGCGGCATCTGGTCGAACTGATACTCCTTCAGATCGCCCGCCAACCGCGACATGAGCTGGCCGAGCGACGGCATCTCGATGTGCCTGCGATTGGGGTCGTGGCCGTACTCGGCCGGAAAGCCGCCGCCGACATCCAGCCCGGCAATGTCGAAGGTCAGCCGGTTGCGCACCCAGTCGGCCGAGGCCAGCGCCCGCTCATAGGTGTCGGGATCCTCGATCTGGCTGCCGACATGGAAGCACAGCCCGACCTTGTAGCCGGTCCGATTGAGCCGCTCGGCAAGCTCCACCGCGTTGGCGGGTCCAGCGCCGAACTTCTTCGACAGCTCATAGGCGGCGTGCCCCTTGGTCTGGATGCGTACGAACACCGTCACCGCGCCCGGGTCGATATCGAGCGCGCGCACCACGCGCGTCAGCTTGGTGATCTCGTCCTCATGATCGAGCGAAATCACCCGGATGCCGTATTTCTCCAGCGCCAGCTTGATGTCCGACTGCGCCTTGACCGGGTGCATGTAAAGCATTTCGGCATCCGGCGAGACGGCGCGCACGGCGGCGAACTCACCGGGCGAGGCGACGTCGAAGGCGCTGACGCCGGCCTCCACCAGCGTCTTCAGCACGATCTGCTCGCCATTGGTCTTGACTGCATAGGCGGTCTTGCCCGGGAACATGCCCATGAACTGCAAGGCATCGGCTTTCAGCACCTGCGGGCGGAAGCAGTAGACCGGATCGTCCGGGCGAAGCGCCAGTGCCGCCTCGCGGGCATTTTCGAATCGCTGCATGGACGAATCCTTGATCTGGCCGCGCACAATTAATCCTAGCTAGCCGCCAAAGAAAACAGTTCTGTGTCTCGCCTTCCCGCGCGGCCGGCCGCACCCTTTCCGCCAACGCTAAACCAGTGGTCAGGTTTTGGGTGGCCCTTGCCGCTAAACCGGATATCGGTTGCAGCTGTTCGACCGGCTTGAGATTGCGACCGGACTGGGGGGGTTGACGAGATGACGATTACGGCTGGCGTCGCGGCGACGCGCGGACCGATGACGCTCAAAGACTGGGCGCAGCTGCTTTTGCTCGGCGCGATCTGGGGCGGCTCGTTCTTCTTTGCCCGCGTTTCGGTGTCGGAGATCCATCCGCTGGCGCTGGTGCTGTTTCGCGTCGCCATCGCCGCGGCAGCGCTCCAGCTTTATCTGGCGATGCGGGGCCCGTCCTTCCGCCTCGCCTTTCCTCGTGCTGGCCTATTCTTCCTGCTGGCGCTCACCAACAACGTCGTCCCCTTCTCGCTGATCTTCGCCGGCCAGACCGAGCTCGGCGCCGGCGTCGCTTCGGTGCTCAACGCCACGACGCCGTTCTGGACGCTGGTCCTCGCCAATGCGCTCACCACGGACGAGAAGCTGTCGTGGAACAAGCTCGCCGGCATCGCGCTCGGCGTCGCCGGAACGGCTGTCATGATCGGTCCGGGCCTGCTCGCGGGGCTTGGCGGCCCGGTCTGGGCGAAGTTCGCGCTGATCGGCGCGTCGCTCTCCTACGCGGTCGCCCTGATGATCGCGCGCCGCTTCAAGGGCGTGCCGTCGCCGGTCATCGCCACCGGGCAACTGACCGCATCGACCATCATCATGATCCCCGTCGTGCTCATTGCCCATGGCCCGGCCGGGCTGTTTTCGGCCTCGCCGCCGGTCTGGGCCGCGGTACTGGGACTGGCGCTGCTGTCCACGGCCTTTGCCTACATCCTCTATTTCAACCTCGTCGCCTCGGCCGGCGCAACCAATGCCTCGCTGGTCACCTTGATCGTGCCGGTCAGCGCCGTGCTGCTCGGTTTCCTGTTCCTCGGCGAACGGTTGGCGGCCTTTGAAATCGGCGGCATGGCGCTGATCGGACTCGGGCTGGTCACCATCGACGGGCGCCTGTTCGGCCGATGGTAGCGGTGTCATGCCACAGCGCCGCCACAATTTATTCACAACTTTTGGATCGATTTTTGCCGAAGAGTTTCAACGGCTAATGGCAAATCGGAAGCCGCAAATTCCACAATCACGTCGCAATGCAGCATATTTTCCGCTTGCCTGTGACCCAAATGACTCTAGATTCCGGCCATAGCTCTGAAGAGGAGGCTATGGCATGGGACTGACGAGGCCAATCAACGCTTTGATGATTTGTGCCGCATTCGCATTCATCGGTGCCCTTATCATAGGCGTTCTTCCCTGACCCGCCAAAGCCGGGAAGATCAGTACCGAGAGTAGTCCAAACAGTTCGAAAAGGCCGGGTTCCACCCGGCCTTTTCCATTTCAGTCTTTGTCATTTCAGTCTTTGTTTTGATGCATGTCGTATTCCCAAAACAGCTGCACACTTTTGGGCGACATGCATCAGGGTGTCTTGAGATTCAGGTCAGGACGAGTCGAGAATGGTGGTTTCCGAGAACCGGAGCGGAGCGTACTCAAAGTACGTGAGCACCGGAAGCGCAGGAAGCCGCCATTTGCAGGGCCGGCCTCACCTGAATGTCGACACACCCTAGGCCGCGGCCGACCCTGTCGCCTCCGATTCATGCGAGCGGATGCCGATCATGTGGCAGACGGCAAACACCAGGTCGGCGCGGTTCATCGTATAGAAGTGGAAATCGCCGACGCCGCGCTCGACCAGATCGTGAACCTGCTCGGCCGCGACCGCCGACGCGACCAGCGCATGCGTCTGCGGATCGTTCTCCAGCCCTTCGAAGCGCTCGGCCAGCCATGCCGGCACCAGCGCGCCGCAACGCGAGGAGAAATTGGCGACCTGGGTGAAATTGTGCACAGGCAGGATGCCAGGCACGATGGGGATATAGATGCCGGCGCGGCGCGCCCGCTCGACATAGCGCTCGTAGAGATCATTGTCGAAGAAGAACTGGGTGATCGCCCGCGTCGCGCCATTGTCGACCTTGCGCTTCAGCATGTCGATGTCGGTGGCGAAATCCGGGCTTTCCGGATGCTTTTCCGGATAGGCCGAGACAGAGATGTCGAAATCGCCGGCGCTCTTCAGCGCGCCGACCAGTTCGGCGCCGTTGGCATAGCCTTCGGGATGCGGACGGTAGGCAGTTCCGACACCCGCGGCCGGGTCTCCGCGCAAGGCGACGAAACGGGTGACTCCCATCTCCGCAAATTCACTTATGACGGCGTCGACCTGATGGCGGGCCGCGTCGACGCAGGTCATGTGCGCCGCCGGCGTCAGCGTCGTCTCGTTCAAGATGCGCCTGACCGTGCGAGCGGTGCGCTCGCGCGTCGAGCCGCCGGCGCCGTAGGTCACCGACACGAATCTCGGCTTGAGCGGCTCCAGCCGGGTGACGGTATCCCACAGCCTTACCTCCATTTCGTCCGTCTTCGGCGGGAAGAACTCGAACGAAACCCGGACCTTGTCGCCAATGTCGGGGCGGCGGGAAAAGCGGAACTGGTTCATCAGGCTGTTTCCCCCATTGGATATGCTTTGGCTGGAAGCGTGTCGTTGGATGGGTCGGCGATCAGCAGCCGGCGGTCGCGGCCGAGCCAGAGCTTGACGGTGAGCCTTGCCTCATTGCCGCCGCGCGGCTCGAATTCCTGGCTGTCCTCGAGGTCGAGCTCGGCCTCCGCGAACCAGTCGGCGATCTGCCGGTCGGAAAAGCCAAGCCGCATATGGGCGTGCTGGTCGCGCAGGAACTCCAGATTATGGGGCGCGAAGTCGACGATGACCAGTCTGCCCGCTGGACGCAACAACCTCGCCGCCTCGCCGATAGCGCGCGCCGGATCGTCGAGATAGTGCAGCACCTGGTGGATGGTGACGAGATCGAAGGCGTTGCGCTCGACCGGCGGCGAAAAAATGTCGCCCTGGCGCACCTGCGCATTGGCGACGCCCGCCCTGTCGAGATTGGCGCGCGCCACCGTCAGCATCTCGCGCGACATGTCGATGCCGACGCCGCGCCGGTAGAGCGGTGCAAAAATCTCCAGCAGCCTGCCGGTGCCGGTGCCGAGGTCGAGCATCGACTGGAACGGCCGCTTGCCGACGAGCTTGAGCAGTGCCGCTTCCACCGCGCGGTCCGGCACATGCAGCGAGCGGATGCGATCCCAGCTTGCGGCGTTCTCGGAAAAATATTCAGCGGCCCGGTCCTGCCGCTTGCGCTTGACCGCCGCCAGCCGCTCCAGATCGCGCACCACCTGCGGATCGGCCTCACGCACGCCAGAGACCAGGCGCTGCACGAAATCGCGCGAGGCGTCCGTGTCCGACAGCCTGAAGAAGGCCCAGGACCCTTCCTGGTAGCGGCCGATCAGCCCGGCATCGAGCAGGAGCTTCAGATGCCGCGACACGCGCGGCTGCGACTGGCCGAGGATTTCGGTAAGGTCGGAGACCGTGAGATCGCCGCGCGACAGCAGCACGAGGATGCGCAGGCGGCTGGATTCGGCCGCCGCCTTCAATGTATCTACCATCGTGTCGAGCGTGACATGCATGAGCGGGTTCTCACTGAAAGATATAAAGATATGTTTATGTCGATTTTGAAACCATGGCAAGCGCTATGTCGCTTCCGGACAAGAAAATGGCGCAGCCGCAATCGGCATGCGCTTCGCCGCTCTTCCGCGGACTGACAGGGACCAAGCCGATGTTCGAGATGCGCGAGGGTGAGAAGCTTCTGGAGACCGACCCGGCTGATCTGCCGCCGGACGGCCATGTCGTCTTCATCGGCCATATCGTCTCGCCCTGGACCAGTCGCGAGGATTGTCCCAAGAACATGCGCACCGCCCGCGACACCGGACGGACGGCAACCATCCTGATCGACGAGCGCTATCGCCCCGGACTGCAAAATCTCGACCGCGCCAGCCACCTCGTCGTCCTGTCCTGGCTCGATCATGCGCCGCGGAATCTGATCGTGCAGAAACCGCGCCATGCGGCTGAACCGAAAGGCGTTTTCTCGCTGCGCTCCCCTGCCCGGCCGAACCCTGTAGGGCTGCATGTCGCGAAGCTTGTCACACTCGATATCGAGGCTGGCCGGATCGAGATCGACGCCATCGACATGCTCGACGGCACGCCGGTCATCGACATCAAGCCCTATTACGCCTCGACCGATGCGTTCCCTGAAGCGTTCATTGCGGGGCGCGACGAGGAATGAGCGCGCCGACCGGCCGCCGCCGCGCCATTGCCAAGGCGCTGACCGCGCTCCTGCCGCTCGCCCCGTATGCCGACATGGAAAAGATCCGCGCCGACGCCGGTTCAGTGCATATGAAGACCTTGCCGCCGACGATCGCGGTCTGGCTGGCAACCATCGCCCATGTCCGCCACGCCCATACCGACTACGAGAGATTGCTCGCCGAAGGCTACGACCGGGACTCGGCGCGCTTCTTCGTCATCGGAAAGACCAATGAGGTGCTCACCCGCTGGCGGGCGACTCGCCTGTTGGAGGAGGACGACGAGGACGAGTGAGGCCGATGGGGAACCGCCTGGACCGCGCAACCGCCTCACAGGCCAAGCAACGCCGGCGGCCTGGCTCTACTTCATTTGGGACCGGACGCTAGCCTGCCCTTGCCGCAACAACGAGGGAGAGACGAGATGAGCCTAGCCGCCAAGCCCGCCGGGCCGCTCCCCCTGCTTTCGGACCGTCACGTCGACCCGCACGCTTATCCGGACGGGGTGGCTTACCTGGATGGACAATATCTGCCGATGTCGCAGGCCAAGGTCTCGGTACTCGACTGGGGCTTTCTGCACTCCGACGCCACCTACGACACGGTCCATGTCTGGGATGGCCACTTTTTCCGTCTCGACCTGCATCTCGAGCGTTTCTTCGGCGGATTGGAAAAGCTCCGCATGGCGATTCCGTTCGACCGCGACGGCGTCGCCGAAATCCTTCACAACTGCGTTGCGCTGTCCGGCCATCGAGCAGCCTATGTCGAGATGCTGTGTACGCGCGGCGCCTCGCCGACCTTCAGCCGCGATCCACGGCAGGCGATCAACCGGTTTATGGCTTTCGCCGTCCCGTTCGGCTCGGTCGCCAATGCCGAGCAGTTGCGAAGCGGCCTCCATGTCGCGATCAGCGACAAGGTGCGCATCCCGCCTGCCTCGATCGATCCCTCGATCAAGAACTACCATTGGCTGGACCTGGTGCGTGGGCTCTACGACGCCTATGACCGCGGCGCCGACACCGCGCTGATCCTCGACTTCAACGGTAACGTCGCCGAAGGTCCAGGCTTCAACGTGTTCTGCGTCAAGGCGGGCAAACTGTCGACGCCCGCCGTCGGCGTTCTGCCTGGCATCACGCGCCGCACCGTGTTTGACCTATGCGCCGAGGCGGGGCTCTCTGCGGTGGCGGCGGATGTCAGCGTAGCCGCGCTCAAAACAGCCGACGAAGTCTTCATCACCTCGACTGCCGGCGGCATCATGCCCGTCACGACGATCGACGGCGCGTCGGTGGCCGACGGCAAGGTCGGCGTGATCACTGAGCGTCTGATGGCGCTCTATTGGAAAAGGCACGGCGATCCGGCCTGGTCGAACCCGGTGCGCTACTAAGCGCGATAGATCCACTGCTCCGGCACCCGCACGGAGATCTCCTCGCCTGCCCTGATGATGCCTGGCTTCTCGACCCAGGCGACGAGGCCTCGCAGCCTTTTCGCCGCCTTGGGGAACAGCAGCGCTCCCGCCTCATGATCGGCCATGCCGGCGTTCTCGGCGATCGAACGGCCGGAGAAGCGGCAGGGCCCGTTCTGCGCATCGACCTTGATGGTCACGCCGCCCTTGAAGAACAGCAGCGATCCCGCAGACAGCATGGAAAGATGCGGCACACCTTCGATCAGCAGGTTAGCCCCGATCCACTCCGGCTTGATCTCCGCGATGCCCATGCGCTCGGCGACGATGGCCAGCTCGTCGGCGGCGACCAGTGACAATTGCCTTTCGTTGCGCATCTCGGTGCCGCGAGGATACCAAGGCTCGCGCCCGCCGGAGCGCCGTGTCGCGCCGGCATGGAAATCGCCCTCGATGCCGTCGAAGCCGAGCCGCAATTCCTCTACCCGCCTCGTCTCGAAATGATCGGAAGGCGCCACGTAAAGCGCCGCGGCCATCGCCGCGAGCTTGCGGCCCGGCACGATCTCGATGGGCGTTTCAATCGTGGGGAACAGGTCCGGCATCGGTTTCGCCATTTGAGTCGGCCGCTTTTCGCACTTCGGCTGCCCAGGCGGCAAGAGCGATCTCGGCCAAAGCCCTGAGGTCTTGCGCCGAAGCGCCGTCGCGCGCCTGGATCGACATTCCGTGCATGACGCCGGTCAGGTATTTGGCCAATCGCTCGACGGACAGATCCGCCGGCAATTCGCCGGCCTCTTGGCCCTTGACCAGCCGCGCCGCGATCGCCGCTTCGGTCGCCTTGCGATATGTCTTGAGCTCGTCCGCGATGCCTTGCGCCTGCGGCGAGGCCGCCAGCGCACCGCTGATGAAAAGGCAGCCGCCAGGCTTGCCCGGCTGGGTGTAGGCCTCAGCCGCGCCCATCAGCAGCAAACGGATCGCCTCCTTGACCGGCACCGGCGCGCTGAGCGCGTCGAGCGCAAACCCGATTTCCCTTTCGTGGTAGCGCGCCAGCGCCCGACGGAACAGCGTCTCCTTGTCGGTGAAGGCGCTGTAGATCTGCGGCGGCGTCAGGCCCATGGCCTCGCGCAGCATGGCAAGCGAGGTCGCTTCATAGCCATGCTCCCAGAACAGATGCATCGCGGCGTCGAGCGCAACCTCCGGGTCGAATGCGCGCGGCCTGCCGCCGCGTGACTTCTCGAAATTTTCCATAGTGATCGATACGAAACCTATTGACTTGCCGATTTGAAGTAACGTAACGATCAATACGTAACCTGACAAGCGCAAAGCACCAGAGCCGTCAGGGCCATCCGCAGCAAAGCAAGGGAGAACCATTATGCCGATCACCGTGACCGCGCCCGAAGGCGTGCTAACAGCAGATGGGGAGCGCGAAATCCTTCCCCGCCTGAGCGCCGCGCTCATCGAGGCCTCCGGAGCCACCGGAAACTCATTTTTCACTGCAATCGTCGGCGGAACGGTCCATGTCCTGCCGGACCATCGCATCTATGCGGGCGGCGCCAACCGGCCTGTCGTCATGGTGGAGCTGAAACTGCCGAACATCGGCCTTGCCTCCATCGAGGCAAGAGAGGCATTCATTACGGCTGCCGCAAGGATCGTCACCGACCTTTGCGTGCCGGGCCATAGGCCCGAAAACACCTGGATCAACATCCTCAATGCGCCCGACGGCGGCTGGGGCATCGGCGGCCGGCAATATTCAGGCGAGGCGCTGGTCGCGGCGGCGATGGCCGCCGCATGACGACCACGGTTCAGAAGCAAGGGCACGGGATGCGGTTTTCTCCCTCGCTGTTTTTCACGACCAACTGCGAGGCGGCTCTCGCCTTCTACGAACGGTGTGGCCTCGGCCGGGGAACAGTCCTGCTGCGTTGGGGTGAAAACAATATGCCCGTGCGAACCGAGGCCATGCGAGGGAAAGTGTTGCATGCCCGGTTCGAGGGGCCTGGCATCCTTTTTCACGCATCGGACAATGACGACGCCGAGCCCATGAAAGGCTCGGCGCTGATGTTGGAGTTCGACGAACTCATCACGATGCGGGCGCTGTTCGGCAACATGGCCGAGGGCGGCCGGATCACCGTGCCTCTGGCGCGTCGGTATTGGGGGACAAGCTTCGGGATGCTCGTCGATGCTTTTGGCATACAGTGGATGTTTAGCTGTTCGAGCGAATAGGAGCGGTGTCTGCTCGCCGCTCGCCTTGCGATCACGACGTTCTTACTGGCCGCCACTATCTTTCGCCCCGCGGCGTCGCTTTGATGGCGGCGCCAAGACGAAAGGGTTGATCATGCATCCCGGACCCGCAATCGCTGCCTTGTGGCTGGCTTGGATCGTATCCTGGGCTTTGGCCGCCTTTTGGGCCGATCCCGTGCAAAAGCGCGCAGGCTTCCGGGCGGAAGCCCAGTATCGGGCACTGTGGCTCGCCGGCACCATCCTCCTATTCGTGCCGGCGCACGGCTATGTCGGCCGGCTTCGGCTCTGGACGCCGACGCTTGCCGAGGCCTGGATCTGCGTTGCCCTTATCGCCGTCGGCATCGCCTTCGCCTGGTGGGCGCGCCTGCATCTCGGCAAGCTGTGGTCCGGCACCATTACCGCCAAGGCCGATCACCGGGTGGTCGACACCGGCCCCTATCGGCTAGTCCGCCACCCGATCTACACCGGCCTGCTTTTGTCGATCCTCGCCACCATGGCGGCGAAAGGCACGGTCTGGGGCATCGCCGGCGCCGCCCTCCTGCTTATAGGCATCGTCGTCAAGGCCAAGCTGGAAGAAAGCTTCCTGCGCGGCGAGTTGGGCCCCGCCTATGACGACTACGCCAGGCGCGTGCCGATGCTGGTGCCCTTCGCGCCAGCCTGACCCGCTTTACAACATCCTGAGCAGCGCGCCGCCGATCGAATAACCGGCGCCGAAGGCGCAGAGCAGGCCGAAATCGCCGGCCTTCATGTCGGCATGGTTTTCCGACAGCGCGACGATCGCGCCGGCGCCCGCCGTGTTGCCGAGCCGTTCCAGCACCATCGGCGCGCGGTCGTGGTCGACGTCGTGACCGAAGGCGAGTTTCAGGATCATCGCGTTCATGCGCGCATTGGCCTGATGCAGCCAGAAGCGGCGGATGCCTTGCGGCGTCAGCCCGTGCTCGGCCAGGAACTCGACGATGAATTTGTGGCCGGCGACGGTGACTTCCTTGAACACCTTGTTGCCGACCTGCTTGATCAGATTGCCCTCGAGCTTGATCTGGTAGGGATCGTCCTGGGCGGTGCGGGTGTGGTAGCCGAGATTGGTGCGGATGTTGTTCGACAATTGCGTCCAGGTGCGTGTGTCGAGCACCTCGAAGCGTCCCGGCCGCTTTTCGCCCTGGTTGAGCCCTTCGACGACCATCGCGACCGAGGCGTCGCCGAAGATGAAATGCGTCTGCCGGTCGCGGAAGTTGAGATGGCCGGTGATGATTTCGGGCGTCGACACCAGGATGCGCTTATGCGCCCCGGCCCTGACCAGATTGACCGCGATGTGCAGCGCGGCCGCGGCGGAAGAGCAGCCCAGCCCCATGTCGAAGCCGGCGCCCTTGGTGCCCAGCGCCTCCTGCATCTCGATGGCGATCGCCGGATAGGGCCGCTGGTGATGCGAGGCCGAGCATATCACCAGGTCGATATCCGACGCTTCCACGCCGGCATGGGCAATCGCCTTTCTGGCTGAGGCAATGCCGAACTCCGCCTGGAGCGACAGCGCGTCGTCCGGCCGTGCCGGAATCCGTGGCGCCATGCGGGTCGGGTCGAGAATGCCTTCGCGCTCGATCACATGGCGGGTCTGCACGCCCGACGCATGCACGATGAAGTCGCTGTCCGATTTCTGCAGCGGCGTCTCGCCGGTGACGGCGCGGCGCGCATTTTCGGTATCGACCCAGCTGTTGAAGCTTTCGACCAGCTCTTCATTGGTGATGACGGGCTCGGGGATTTCGGCGCCGATGCCGCTGATGATGACGCGATGCATGTCCAATCCGTCCGAGGCGCAACCTTCTGGTGCCGAAGCGGGCCGGGCCACCCTTGTCGTATTTGGCCGGTTTATGCCAGCTTAAATCTCTGTCGCGCGCTGCTATCGCGATGAGTTGACCGGAAGCAGTCAGGCGCGCTTGGCGATGATGAAGATGCGCGGGAAGCGCAGCAGCACCTTGCCGTTCGCAGTCTTGGGATAGGCCTTTGCGATCTTCGCGGTATAGCTTTCGAGAAACAGCTTCTTCTCATCCGCGTCGAGCGGATCGAGGAACGGCTTCAATCCCGTCGCCTTGACCCATTCGACGACCGCTTCGGCATCGGCCAGCGGATGGTTGTAGATCGTGTGCCAGATATCCACCCGATCCGCGAGCGGCGACAGGAGATCGTAGTAGAACGAAACCGGCGGCAGCGGCGCGCGCGCCGCGCCCTTGAGCTTCGCCGAGAACGGCATCTCGGCCGCGGTGTCGCGCATCAGCTGATGCGAACGCTCGGCGAGATTGTCGGGCATCTGGATGGCCAAGGCGCCGCCGGGCGCGAGCAATCCCATCAGCCGCTGGAACACCGCCGGATGCTCCGGCAGCCACTGGAAGACGGCGTTGGCGAAGATCACGTCGACCGGGTTCTCCGGCTGCCATTTGGCAGCATCGGCGAGCGCGAAGGTGACATTGGGCAGCCGCGTCCTCGCCTTCTCGATCATGTCGGGCGAGGTGTCGAAGCCGCTGACCTCGGCATCCGGCCAGCGCTCGACCAGAAGCTGCGTCGAGTTGCCTGGACCGCAGCCGATGTCGACGACGCGGCGCGGAAAGTCTACCGGCACCTGGGTCGCCAAGTCCCGCGCGGGCCGCGTACGCTCATCCTCGAACTTCAGATATTGAGCGGCGGACCAATCAGCCATTTCAGAACCTCTTTGTTCGCCGCCGCCTCGTTGATCCTACCTTGTCAGCCGCTTGTGCGTCATGCGGTGCGGAGTGGCCGCTTCCGCGCCCAGGCGGCGCAGCTTGTCCTTCTCGTATTCCTCGAAATTGCCCTCGAACCATTCGACATGCGCGTCGCCCTCGAAGGCGAGCATGTGGGTCGCCATGCGGTCGAGGAACATGCGGTCGTGGCTGATGATGACCGCGCAGCCGGCATAGGCTTCCAGCGCATCTTCAAGCGCGCCCAGCGTTTCGGTGTCGAGGTCGTTGGTCGGTTCGTCGAGCAGCAGCACATTGCCGCCGCCCTTCAGCATCTTTGCCAGATGCACGCGATTGCGCTGGCCGCCTGAAAGGTTGCCGACCTTCTGCTGCTGGTCGCCGCCGCGGAAGTTGAAGGACGAGCAATAGGCGCGGCTGTTGACCTCGTGCTTGCCGAGCTTGATGACCTCGGCGCCGCCGGAGATCTCTTCCCACACGGTCTTGTTCGGGTCGAGCGCGTCGCGGCTCTGGTCGACATAGCCGAGCCTCACCGTCTCGCCCTTGCGGATCGAGCCGGCATCAGGTGTTTCCTGGCCGGTGATCATCTTGAACAGCGTCGTCTTGCCGGCGCCGTTCGGGCCAATGACGCCGACGATGCCGCCTGGCGGCAGCTTGAAGGAAAGGTCTTCGATCAGCAGTTCGTCGGCGAAGCCCTTGTTGAGGCCTTCGATCTCGATGACGACGTTGCCGAGGCGCTCGCTCGACGGGATGACGATCTGTGTATCGGTCGGCTTGCGGCTCTGCGACTGCTCGACCAGTTCCTCATAGGCCTTGATACGGGCCTTGGACTTGGTCTGGCGCGCCTTCGGCGAAGACTGGATCCACTCGCGCTCGCGCCAGATCGCCTTCTGACGGGCGTCGTCCTCGCGGCCTTCCTGGATCAGGCGCTTGGCCTTGGCGTCGAGATACCTGGTGTAGTTGCCCTCGTAGGGGATGCCGCGGCCGCGGTCGAGCTCGAGGATCCAGCCGGTGACGTTATCGAGGAAGTAGCGGTCGTGGGTAATGATCAGCACCGAGCCCGGATAGTCGCGCAGATGCTTTTCCAGCCATTGCGTGGTCTCGGCATCGAGATGGTTGGTCGGCTCGTCGAGCAGCAAAAGGTCGGGCTGCTCGAGCAGCAGCCGGCAGAGCGCCACGCGGCGACGCTCGCCGCCCGACAGGTTGGTCACCTCGGAATCGGCCGGCGGGCACTGCAGCGCGTCCATCGCCATCTCGACCTGCTGCTCGAGGTCCCACAGGTTGAGGCGATCCATCTCGTCCTGCAGCTTGGCGGACTCGTCGGCCGTCTCGTCGGAATAGTTCATCATCAGCTCGTTGTAGCGATCGATGATGGCCGTCTTCCTGGCGACGCCGTCCATGACGTTTTCGCGTACGGTCTTGTTGGGGTCGAGCTGCGGCTCCTGCGCGAGGTAGCCCACGGTCGCGCCCTCGGCCAGCCACGCCTCGCCCTGATACTCCTTGTCGAGCCCGGCCATGATGCGCAGGATGGTCGACTTACCCGAGCCGTTGGGGCCGAGGATGCCGATCTTGGCGTCCGGATAGAAGGACAGGTGGATGTTGTCGAGCACCTTCTTGGTGCCATAGGCCTTCGACAGGCCGGACATGTGATAGATGAATTGGCGAGCCACGCGCGCTTTCCCTGAAACTGAACTGTCGAGTTGGATGGGGGTTGCGCGCTATGTAGGCGATGAAGCGCCGAACGGCAATCGCTTTCGGCATGCCGCGATCTTTCGGCAAGCCGCAGGACTGCCGGTCCGGCGGCTTAACCCGCGCAGCCCCTACTGGAAGCCGATCGCGTCGACCGTGCCCTTCGGGCAACCGGCCTTGCCCGTCGGCGTCGAGGCCATGAGCAGGTCGGCGAGCTTGCTGTCAGGACCGATCGGACCGGAGAGGCCGAGCGTCAGCTCGCCGATCAGCCGCCGGCCGCTCGACGGATCGACAAGGCAGGAGACGCGTACCCGGTCGCCGGCGCCAGCGCCGAAGGCCTGGTCGAAGGCGCTGCGGACCTGGTCCGACGTCAGCTGCTTGCCGATGTTCTTGGTGAAGAGATCGCGCACCGGCGAGGCGTTCACCGCGCGCATCAGATTGAGCGCGTCGGAGAAATACTCCTGCTGGCTCTTGCCGTAGCAGGTGCCGTGCTTGATCCACTCGTGGCGTTCGAGCTTGGAGGCAGTACCCGGCATCACCTCGTCGAGCTCGGCGCGCGTATTGGCATCGAGGTCGACCGCTGGCAGATCCCCCCAATGCGCGGGATTGTCGTTGGTCTTGTCGCCAGCCGACACTTGGCAATAGAAATTACCGTTCGGCTGCGGCCACAGCCCGTGCAAGGTGAAGTGCGAAGCGTCGAACTCGTTGGGATTCTGCGCCTTGCATTCGGGCTTGTTGGCCTTGGTCTCGCAGAAGGCGGGCTGCCAGCTCAATGCGAAGACATATTCAGGCTTGCCGGAAGCCGGCTGCGACGGTCTGGCCTGGTCGGCGGGCGCCTGGGTGGCCGGCGCGCTGCCGCCGGTGACATGACCGCAGTTGATCTTCACCCAGCGTCGTTCCGGATCGGCGCCCGGGACCTGGATGAGGTAGTGGGTGGGCGCGTCCTTGTTGCCGGCCAGAAGCTGATAGCTTTGTCCTGCCTCGATGGAGATGTTGCCCGGGTTCTTGCCACTCTTGATGGCTTGCGTCGCCGGACAGGCGCTGTCGGCCACGAATGTGCCGCTCATCTTCACATCGGCATTCGCCGTGCTGGCGCCAACCAGGGCCAGAACAACCGAACCCCATAGTGCCCAAACCCGCATTCCCGCTCTCCCGGCGATCATTGAACCGTATTGGATTCGTCACACTAGAACAGGCGACGTGTCAGAATTGCGATCTTTTTCGCCAGGCGAAAATAATCCCCAGATGAAGGCTTTTGGCCTGGTCAGCTCTCGGCCTGCTCCACCCGCAGCGCCAGCACCCGCAGCAGCGCCAGCGCACCCTTGAGCTCTCGAGGGTCGAGGCCCTCGGAGACAGAGTTCGCCCATGCGTGTTGACGTCTGGCGATGTGGCGGATTGCCGTCCAGCCGGCTTCGGTCACCGACAAAAGCTTGGCGCGGCGATGCGCCGGATTGTCGGCATAGGCGGCAAGCCCGTCCTCGGCCAGTATGTCGGCCAGGCGCTGCACGCTCTGGCGGGCAAGCCCCATGTCGCGTCCGATCTCCGCGACGGATTTCGGCTCTCTAAGAACGGCTCCCAGCACCTGCCAGCGCGCCGCGGTCAGCCCCGCCGGAGCGGCCAGCCGATCTGCCGCTTCGAGGAAGCGGCCATTCAGCCTGAACACAGCAAGAACGAGATCGGTAAGCGTGTCTGCGGCCTCGGTCCCGGTCGTCATTCGTGGGCCTCGATGGTCGCGATGAATGTGTTGACGGCTTCCGCCACCACCTCGGGCTTGTCAAGCATGACCCAATGGCCGGTGCCCGCCACGACTTGATGCGGAATGCCGGCTCGCAGGTGATAAAGCGCGGATGGATTGTTGCTGGGCTCGGTCGCCAGCACCAGCAGCGGCCCATGATAGGCATCGAGCGCCGGTTCCGGATTCCACTCGGCGAGCGCCTTGCCGACACCCGCCACCGCCGCCGGATCGACGACCGACGCGTCGGCAAGCACCCGCTCGCGGACGGCAGGATTGGAGCCGGCGATGGACGTGTAATACGCCTTCAACACATCGGATGCATTGGGGCCGGCCAGATCACGGATGAACCCTTCGCGCACGTCCTTCGGCAAGGCACGCGGATCGGTCGCCGGATCAACCAGCAGGATGCCGGCGACACGGTTCGCATGGCTGGCGGCGTAGGCGAGCGCCGTCCCCGCCGCGCCGCTATGGGCAACAATGAGAAACCTTTTCAGGCTGAACGCATCGGCGATCGCTTCGACGTCGGCCGCACGCCCGTCATAGCCATAGTCGCCATCCGCGGCTGGCGCCGAGATGCCGTGACCGCGAAAGTCGAAGGCAACCGCCCGCCGGTCATCGGCCGTGGCTTGCATCACCTGCTGCCACGCCGATGCACGGCTGCAATCGCCGTGCAGGAACAGGATCGGCAAGCCGTTGCCGGTTCCGATACTGTAAATCGCAAGCCGACCCTGCGGGCCGTCGATGGTCGACGTCTTCATAACTTTCTCCCTGGCTTCCAAGTTGACAGCATACTGTCATATAACTCATTGACAGCATGCTGTCAATGCTGCGCTCTCTTGACGTCGCCGAAACCCTCGCCCATCAGTCGCGGAGGGAGCGAGACATGCCATTCGACAGAAAGACTAGGCTGGCCTCACCAACCGGGGCCGACCTTAACCTTTATGTGAAAGACGCTGAGACGGCTCCGCGCGCCGTGATCCAGATCAATCACGGCCTCGCCGAACACGCGGCGCGCTATGCCCGATTTGCCGATTTCCTCGCCCCGCGCGGCTTTCATGTCTATGCCCATGACCATCGCGGCCACGGCGCGACAAAGGCGCCCGACGCGCCGCTCGGCAGGTTCGCTCACGCCGACGGCGTCGCCAAGGTGATCGCCGATGTCGGCGCGGTCCACGACCTGATCGCCGCCGAGCATCCGGGGTTGCCGGTCATCGTCTTCGGCCACTCGCTCGGCGCTTCGATCGCGTTGAATTTCGTGCTCCGCCGTTCCGGTCGCGTCCGTGCCGCCGCCATTTGGAACGGCAATTTCTCGCAAGGTCTGCTCGGCCAGCTCGCGCTGGGCATCCTAGGCTGGGAACGCATGCGGTTGGGCTCCGACGTGCCGTCGCGCCTGTTGCCGAAGCTGACCTTCCAGGCCTGGGGCAAGGCGGTGCCCAACCACCGGACCCTGTTCGACTGGCTGTCGCGCGATCCGATCGAGGTCGACAAATACATCGCCGACCCGCTCTGTGGCTGGGACGCCTCGATCTCGATGTGGCGCGATGTCGTCAGCATGGCGCTTCATGCCGGCAAGGATTCCAGCTTTGCCGGCGTACGCCGCGACCTCCACGTCAACCTGGCCGGCGGCGAGAAGGACCCGGCGTCGGACTATGGCAAGGCGGTCAGCCACCTCGGCCGGCGCATGGATAGAATGGGCTTTTCGAATCTGGTTTCAAAGGTTTACGCCGAGACTCGCCACGAAAGCTTGAACGAGATCAATCGCGACGCCGTCATGAACGATTTCGCCGCCTGGGCCGACAGCGTGCTCAAATCCTGATCCGGCGTGGCCCACTGCAAGAGCCGTGACAGGGACGGCTGCTATTGATAGTGCATGTCGCCCAAAAGTGCGCAGCGGTTTTGGGATAGCGACATGCACGACGCAGGATTCGAGGCTGCGCTTCATTGAACCACGGTGATCCATGACAGAGCCTCCGCTGAAAGGCATCCGCGTTATCGAGCTCGCCCGCATCCTGGCGGGGCCTTGGGCCGGGCAGCTGCTCGCCGATCTCGGCGCCGATGTCATCAAGGTCGAAAGCCCGGATGGCGGCGACGATACCCGCAAATGGGGTCCGCCCTTCGTCATGAGCCATGACGGCGAGAACCTTTCGGCCGCCTATTATCACTCCTGCAATCGCGGCAAGCGCTCGATCGCCATCGATTTCTCCAAGCCCGAGGGCGCCGACACGCTGCGGCGCCTCGTCGCCACTGCCGACGTGCTGATCGAGAACTTCAAGCTCGGCGGCCTGAAGAAATATGGCCTCGACTACGAAAGCCTGAAGAAGATCAATCCGCGCCTCGTCTATTGCTCGATCACCGGCTTCGGCCAGGACGGCCCTTACGCACCGCGCGCGGGCTACGATTTTATCATCCAGGCGATGGCCGGCATGATGTCGATCACCGGCGAGGCAGGTCGGGAGCCGCAGAAGGCGGGCGTCGCGATCTCCGACCTTTTCACCGGTCTCTATTCGGTGATCGCCATCCAGGCGGCGCTGCGCCATGCCGAAAAGACCGGCGAAGGCCAGCACATCGACATGGCTCTGTTCGACAGCCAGGTCTCGGCGCTCGGCAACCAGAACCTCAATTATCTGGTCTCCGGCAAGTCGCCGGTGCAGATGGGCAACGCCCATATGAACATTGCGCCTTACGAGGTGCTGCCGGTGAGGGACGGCCACATCATCCTTGCCGTCGGCAATGACGGCCAGTTCGGCAAGTTCTGCGCTGTGGTCGGTCTCACCGACTTGCCCGCCAATCCTGACTTCGCCACCAACCCCGCCCGAGTGGCCAATCGCGCCAAGCTGCGCGAGCTGATTGTCGAGACGCTGAGCACGTGGGATCGCGATCCGCTTTTGGCTAAGCTCGAGGCAGCAAGCGTGCCGGCGAGCCCGATCAACACGATCGGCCAGATGTTCGCCGACCCGCAGACGATCGCGCGCGGCATGCGACTCGACCTCGACGACGGCCATGGCAATCTTCTGCCTTCGGTGCGGGCGCCGATGGTGATGTCCGGCACGCCGCTCGTTTATGAGCGCCCCTCGCCGCGCCTCGGCGAGCACACGCAGGAAATCCTTGCCGAACTGGAGAGATCAGCAAAATGAAGACCGGCGGACAACTGATCGTCGAGGCGCTCGAAGCGAACGGCACCGACCGCATCTTCTGCGTTCCGGGCGAATCCTATCTGGCGGTGCTCGATGCGCTGCATGATTCATCGATCCGCACCATCGTCTGCCGCCAGGAAGGCGGCGCGGCGATGATGGCCGACTGCCAGGGCCGCCTGACCGGCAAGCCCGGCATCTGCTTCGTCACCCGCGGTCCAGGCGCCACCAACGCCTCGGCCGGCATCCACATCGCCATGCAGGATTCGGTGCCACTCATCCTGTTCATCGGCCAGGTCGCAAGCCATGCCAAGGAGCGCGAGGCCTTCCAGGAGGTCGACTACAAGCGTTTCTTCGGCGACATCGCCAAATGGGTGGTCGAGATCGACGACGCCTCGCGCATTCCGGAATTCGTCACCCGCGCCTTCGCGGTGGCGACCTCGGGCCGGCCGGGCCCCGTGGTCATCTCGCTGCCCGAGGACATGCTGACCAGCCAGGTCGAGGCGCCGGAAGCGCTTCCGCACACGCCGGTCGAGACGCGTCCCGGCGAGGCCGAGCTCGACGCGCTCGAAATGCTGCTTGCCGGCGCAAAGCGACCGTTCGTCATTCTCGGCGGCACGCGCTGGGATGACCAAGCGGTGGCGCAGATGCGCACGATCGCCGAGGCATGGTCGCTGCCGGTGGGCTGCTCATTCCGTCGCCAGATGCTGTTCGACCATCTTCACCCGAACTATGCCGGCGACGTCGGCATCGGCATCAATCCGAAGCTGGCGGCGCAGATCAAGGCGGCCGACGTCGTGCTGCTGATCGGCGGGCGCATGGGCGAGATGCCTTCCTCCGACTACACGCTGCTGAAGAGCCCCTATCCCGACCAGGCGCTGGTGCATGTCCATGCCGATGCCGGCGAGCTCGGCCGCGTCTACCGCCCGACGCTGGCGATCAACGCCTCGCCGTCGGCTTTCGTCACGGCGTTCGCCAAGCGCAGGCCGGCCGCCACGCCTTCATGGGCGCAGGAGACGGAAAAGGCACATGCCGCCTATCTCGAATGGTCGACGCCGCCGCAGACCGGCCCAGGCGCGGTCCAGATGGGGCCGATCATGGAGTATCTGAACAAGACGCTCCCTGAGGACGCCATCCTGACCAACGGCGCCGGCAACTATGCCACCTGGGTGCATCGCTTCTACCGCACCCGCCGCTTCGGTACGCAGGCAGCACCCACTTCCGGCTCGATGGGCTACGGCACGCCTGCGGCCGTTGCCGCCAAGTCACTGTACCCTGATCGCACCGTGGTTGCCTTCGCCGGCGACGGCTGCTTCCTGATGAACGGCCAGGAATTCGCGACCGCTGTCCAATATGACCTGCCGATCATCGTAGTGGTCGTCAACAACGGCATCTACGGCACCATCCGCATGCATCAGGAACGGGAATATCCAAACCGCGTCGTCGCAACCGATCTGAAGAACCCGGACTTCGCCGCCCTTGCCCGCGCTTATGGCGGCCATGGCGAGACGGTCGAAAAGACCGAAGACTTCGCGCCTGCGTTCGAACGTGCGCGCGCCAGCGGTAAGCCGGCAATCGTCGAGATCAGGCTCGATCCCGAAGCGATCACGCCGACCCGCACGCTGACCCAGATCCGCGACAAGTCGTGACTCGAACGAGGCGGTTTTGCCGCCTCGTTCCTGCCTGCGGAAAGTCCGCTACATCGATGCGCCAGCCTTTTCGATCTGCCCGCGTATCTCGCCGTCCGGATTAGCCTTCGTGTGGACATTGACGTAATACTTGCCGGCCTCAAGATCGGCCGCTTGCGCGTCGGTCAGCGTCGCCGATCCCTTGATCGGGCTCTTTAGCTTCTTGAACGGGATTACCGGATCCGCGCTTTGACCCATTGCGGCCGGGCCGTGAATGTGAGCGGCCGCCGCCGGCCCGCTGAGGCCGGAATATTTGACGTTCCAGCTGAGCTTCTTGCTGGTGGTGTTGAAGGTGAATGTAGCAGTTCCCTTGCCCTTGGTGGTGACGGGCGGGGTTTGCTGGCCACCATCGAGCGTCGCCTTGAACTTCATCGTCTCGGCCATGGCCGGCGATGCGAGCAGGAAAGCGGTCGAGACGGCTAGCGCCGAAAGCAGCGGCAAGGCTTGGATGCGCATTGAAGGACCTCCGTTTGGCTAATGCGTCCGCCACCGCTCCCCGGCGCGCGGACTCTACTGCAACGGTTGGCAGGCGCTTTGTATCCGGACACACGCATATTTTACCAGCGCCAACAAAAAGGGGCGGTCGCCCGCCCCTTTCGATGCCGCCATCAAGGCCCGATCTTACTTGATCGCCTTGTCGGTGATCGCCGTCGTGTAGGCGCCCGAGGGCTCCTTGGCGATGATCTTCTGGTCGAGCAGCGCCTTGGCGGTGCGCTCATAGGTCGCCGGATCGAGCTTGCCGTCGGCATTGTCGATCAGCTTGGCGACTTCGCCCATCATGCGCTTCTGGTGGTTCTCGTCCTGGCCGCCATTGTCCATGACGATGCCGGCCGCCTCGTCCGAATTGTCGACGGCGTATTTCCAGCCCTTCATCGAGGCGCGCACGAAGCGCACCATCTTGTCCTCGAAGGCCGGATCCTTGAGCTTGTCTTCCAGCGCATAGAGCCCGTCCTCGAGCAGGTCGTTGCCCATGGCCGAGTAGTTGAAGACGGTGAGTTGCTCCGGCTTGTAGCCGGCGTCGATCAGCTGCCAGTACTCGTTGTAGGTCATGACCGAGATGCAGTCAGCTTGCTTCTGGATCAGCGGCTGCACGTCGAAGCTCTGCTTCAGCACCGTGACTCCGTCCGGACCGCCCTCGGTCTTGAGGCCGAGCTTGTTCATCCAGGCATAGAACGGATATTCGTTGCCGAAGAACCAGACGCCCAGCGTATGGCCCTTGAAGTCCGCTTCGGTCTTGATCGGGCCGTCCTTCGGGCAGACCAGCTCCATGCCGGCCTTCTTGAAAGGCTGGGCGATGTTGACCAGCGGCACGCCCTTCTCGCGCGCGGCGAGCGCGCCGCCCATCCAGTCGACGATCACGTCGGCGCCGCCGCCGGCGATCACCTGCTCCGGCGCGATGTCCGGACCGCCCGGCTTGATGTCGACGTCGAGGCCCTCGGCGTCATAGAAACCCTTGGCCTTGGCGACATAGTAGCCGGCGAACTGGGCCTGCGTGACCCATTTCAGCTGCAGCGTCACCTTGTCGGCGGCCATCGCCTGGAAAGCGGCCAGCGACATCGCCCCGGCCAAAGCAGAAATTACCAGTCTTTTCATGTTTTTACCCTCTGAAGTTATCACCCAAACCCACCGCCCCTATCCACCACGGACAGAGGGATGCCAAAACGTGACGGCTCTCTCGACGAGAGCGACCACGCCATAAAAGACCGAACCCGCCAGTGCTGCAACTGCGATTTCGGCCCAAACCATGTCGATGTTCATCCGCCCGACTTCGGTCGAAATGCGGAATCCCATGCCCACCACCGGCGTGCCGAAGAACTCCGCGACGATGGCGCCGATCAGCGCCAGCGTCGAATTGATCTTCAGCGCATTGAAGATGAACGGCATTGCCGCCGGCAGCCTGAGTTTCAAGAGCGTCGGCCAGTAGCCCGACGCATAGGTGCGCATCAAATCGCGCTCCATATGGCCGGAGGCGGCGAGCCCGGCCACCGTGTTCACCAGCATCGGGAAGAAGGTCATGATGATGACGACCGCCGCCTTGGACGGCCAGTCGAAGCCGAACCACATGACCATGATCGGGGCGACGCCGATGATCGGCAGCGCCGACACCATGTTGCCGATCGGCAGCAGCCCACGCCTGAGGAACGGCACGCGATCGGCGAGGATGGCGACGACGAAGCCGGCGAGATTGCCGACGATGTAGCCGATCAGCACCGCCTTGAAGATCGTCTGCCGCACATCCGATCCCAGGATCGGCAACGAGTTGGCGATGCGCGCGCCGATGGCGCTCGGCGGCGGCAAAAGGATGAACGGGATTCCGGCGCCGCGCGTCACCGCTTCCCAGATGATCAGTATCCAGGCGCCGAAGATCGCCGGGATGATCAGGCGCAGGGCAGTCTTCGCCCCATTGGCTGCGGGCCTTAGCGAAGACAAGAGGGCGACGCAGCGCCAGGCCAGCAGCCAGGCGGCGGCGAGAGCCAGGAAATAGGGCGCCAGCGCCGTGCCCTCGAAGCCGGCGATGCCCTTGATCAGCAGCCAGGCCGCGATATGCGCGCCGATGAACAGCACGGCCGCCTCGACGACAGGCGCGAGCCTGACCGCCGAGACCAATGCCGCGATCAGCAGCAATCCGAGGATCAGCCCCTTCGTGCCCATATACGGGTAGATGGTCGTCGCCGTGGGTTGCGCGAGCGCAGCCGCTTCCGGCTTCGACATCGCACCGAGCGCCAATGCGACGAGGCAAAAGAGGATCGCCAGCACAGCTTGCCAGGACGGTTTCAGCCAGGTCATGCCGGCCTCCCGCCCATGGCGCGGTCGACGAGCCGGCCGGCGATGCCGACCACCATGACCAGCAGCGCCGCGACCACGGAGCCTGCGACCAGCGCCGACCAGATATCGATGGTCTGGCTGTAATAGGCGCCGGACAAAAGCTTGGCGCCGATGCCGGCGACCGCGCCCGTCGGCAGTTCGCCGACGATCGCGCCGACGAGGCTCGCCGCCACCGCAACCTTCATCGAGGTGAACAGGAACGGCACCGAGGCCGGTACCCTGAGCTTCCAGAAGGTCTGCGAGCGGCTGGCATTATAGGTGTGCATCAGGTCGAGATGCATGATCTCGGGCGAGCGCAGCCCCTTCACCATGCCCACTGCAACCGGGAAGAACGACAGATAGGTCGAGATCAGCGCCTTCGGGATCAGCCCGGTGATGCCGACCGCGGCCAGCACCACGATGATCATCGGCGCCACCGCCAGGATCGGAATGGTCTGCGAGGCGATGATCCACGGCATCAAGCTGCGGTCGAGCGTCGTCACATGCACGATGCCGACCGCAATCACGATGCCGAGTGCGGTGCCGAAGGCAAAGCCGAGCAGCGTCGAGGACAGCGTCACCCAGGCATTGTAGACCAGGCTGCGGTTCGAGGTGACGCTGCGCAGAAAAGTGTTCTCGAAGAAGTTCACCGCCACCTGATGCGGCGCCGGCAGCGTCGGCTTCGGCTGCGACAAAGTCTTGCCGATGAATTCGACTGTGCCGGGTGTTTCGTTGGCCCTCTGGTCGAGGTCGCGCTGGAACGGCGCGTTGAGGATGACGGCGAAGACATACCAGAGGACGACCACGCCAGCGAGGATCGTGGTTACCGGGATGATCCTGGAACGGAAGGAGTCCATCAGCGGCTCCCTCCTCCTCTCCCCACCGGGGAGAGGGTGGCCGGAGCGAAGCGAAGGCCGGGTGCCTTCGCTTTCTGTGCCGCGGCGTTCGTTCTTTTCGTCATCCTAGGGCGAAGCAAGGAGCGAAGCGACGCGGCGCAGACCCTAGGATCCATGCCGTTACCTGGACGTTCCACAGCGGTGCCGAACATGATTCCCAGCGCTGCGCCTCGGGCGCATTTTCTCCGCCGTTTTGACCCTTCCGCCGAGGTCACGGCATGGATCCTAGGGTCTGCGCTCCGCTTCGCGTCGCTCCGCCCTAGGATGACGAAATCGCGATTGGCCGCCCCCTCACCCGGCCGCTGCGCGGCCACCCTCTCCCCGACGGGGAGAGGAGGGCGCGTATCCGCCACCCCCTCAATCCTCATAGCTGTGCCCCGCCCTCAACCCATCGCGCACGCGGGCGGCGATCGCCAGGAATTCCGGCGTCTCGCGGATGTCGAGCGGCCGGCGCCTCGGCAGCGTCGATTCGATGACGTCGGTGACGCGGCCGGGCCGCGGCGACATCACCACGATGCGTGTCGAGAGATAGACCGCCTCGGGGATCGAATGGGTTACGAAGCAGATCGTCTTGTTGGTCCGGCCCCAGAGAGAAAGAAGCTGTTCGTTCAAATGGTCGCGCACGATCTCGTCGAGCGCGCCGAACGGCTCGTCCATCAGAAGCAGGTCGGCGTCGAAGGCGAGCGCGCGCGCGATCGAGGCGCGCTGCTGCATGCCGCCGGAAAGCTGCCAGGGATACTTCTTCTCGAAGCCGGAGAGGTTGACGAGCTCCATGGTGCGCTTGATGCGCTCAGCCTGCTCGGCCTGGCTGAGGCCGATGATCTCCAGCGGCAGCGCCACGTTGCGTTCGATCGTGCGCCAGGGAAAAAGCGCCGCCGCCTGGAAGACGTAGCCGTAGGCGCGTTTCTCGCGCGCCTGCTCCGGCGAAATTCCGTTGACGGAGATCGCTCCCGAGGTCGGCTTCTCCAGGTCCGCGATGACGCGCAGCAAGGTCGTCTTGCCGCAGCCGGAGGGGCCGATGAAGGAGACGAACTCGCCCTTGCCGATGGTGAGATCGACATTGGACAGCGCCTGCACCGGACCGTCACTGGTCTGAAAGGTGAGGCCAAGCTTGCTTGCCGAAACGACGGCTGGCGACTGTCCGCTCATTGGCAGAAACCTGCCTTTCGCAGCCGCTGCCGTGCAGGATGAAATCCCGTTGCTTTTGCGTTGATGTTGCTTTCCACTCGTCCAGTCCCACTCGATCGACGCCCGGAGCCTTGCCGATGTCGCCTAAACCCGCTTGTCATCTTATTCGCCCTGAAAGCACTTATGAAGGCAAGCAGGGGCTGAGCTATTTCGCCGGCATTGCCGCCGAAACGGTCGGTTCCTCCGGCATCTGCATGCATCTCCTGACCATGCCGCCCGGCGCCCGCGCCAAGGCGCACATGCATGAGAACCACGAGACGGCGATCTACGTGCTCTCCGGCGAAGTGCACACCTGGTATGGCGGCCGGCTCGAGCACCACATCGTCGTCAAGGCCGGCGACCTCTTCTACATTCCGGCCGGCGTGCCGCACCTGCCCGCCAATCTGAGCGGCGCGCCATCTTCGGCCGTCATTGCCCGCACCGATCCCAACGAGCAGGAAAGCGTCGTCCTGCTGCCGGAATTGGATGCGCTGGTTGCCTGAAGCTGAAGGATGGGCTCTCGCCGTTATTTGCACCGGGAGACTTCGCCCATCACATTGCCGCCTTCGTCGGTCACCACCAGCTTCTTCGCATTCTTTTTGCTGCGCTTGATGGTGAACTTGATCGGCGCCTGCCCCTCTTCGCCTTCCGCCTCGCATTGTGCTTGCACCACAAGTGATCCGTCGGCCTGAGTCTGCTTGTCGCTGAAGGTGCAGGCGCTGGCGGCCGTGATCAGTTCCTTGTCGGTCAAAAGCAGCATCCGATCGGCGGCGACTTCCTGGCCGTTTCTGTTGATGCAGCCATACTTGTCGCCATAGGGCTTGCTGAGATCAATGCCCGCGGCGAATGCCTGGCCGGCAGCCAGCAGCGCGGCGGCCGTGACTACGAGATAAATGGCGCGCACGCTTAAACTCCCGTCGCCGGAATGCCGGACCGCTCCACCTTGCGCGGTGCGGAAATCTCCTTCCAGGTCGACAGCGCCCGGTTGACCGCTGCGTTCGGCTCGCGGGCGACGAACTCGCCATGGCCGATCTTGGCCTTGACGTCCGCCTCCTCGATCGACAGCTCGCCGCGCGAGAAGACGAAGCGCGGCAGGCCGGTCACCTCGAAACCTTCGAAGACGTTGTAGTCGATCACGGACTGCTGCTTCTTGGCCGTGATCGTCTTCTTGCGCTTCGGATCCCAGACCACGATGTCGGCATCAGCACCTTCGACGATCGCGCCCTTCTTCGGATACATGTTGAGGATCTTGGCGATGTTGGTCGAGGTCACCGCGACGAACTCGTTCATCGTCAGCCGACCAGTGTTGACGCCAGTGGTCCACAGGATGGGCAAGCGGTCCTCGAGGCCGCCGGTGCCGTTCGGGATCTTGGTGAAGTCGCCGATGCCGTTGCGCTTCTGCTTGGTGGTGAAGGAGCAATGGTCGGTCGCCACCACCTGCAGCGAGCCGGCCTGCAGGCCAGCCCACAGCGAATCCTGGTGCCACTTGCTGCGGAAAGGCGGGCTCATCACACGGCGCGCCGCATGGTCCCAGTCCTTGTTGAAATATTCGGTTTCGTCGAGCGTCAGGTGCTGGATCAGCGGCTCGCCGAACACCCGCATGCCCTTCTGGCGGGCGCGGCGGATGGCCTCGTGGCTCTGCTCGCAGGAGACATGCACGACATAGAGCGGCACGCCGGCCATGTCGGCGATCATGATGGCGCGGTTTGTCGCCTCGCCCTCCACTTCCGGCGGACGCGAATAGGCATGACCTTCGGGGCCGTTGTTGCCGGCGGCAAGCAGCTTCTGCGAAAGCGCCGCGACCACGTCGCCGTTCTCGGCGTGCACCAGCGGTAGCGCGCCGAGGTCGGCGCAGCGCTGGAACGACGCATACATCTCGTCGTCGTCGACCATCAGCGCGCCCTTATAGGCCATGAAGTGCTTGAACGAGGTGATGCCCCTGTCGACGACGGTCGCCATCTCGTCGAACACCTGCTTGCCCCACCAGGTGATAGCCATGTGGAAGGAATAGTCGCAAGCCGCCTTCGAGGTCTTGTTGTCCCACATCTGCAGCGCTTCGAGCAGCGACTGCTGCGGCGCCGGCAGGCAGAAATCGACCACCATGGTCGTGCCGCCGGAGAGCGCGGCGCGCGTGCCGGACTCGAAATCGTCGGCCGAATAGGTGCCCATGAAAGGCATTTCGAGATGGGTGTGCGGATCGATGCCGCCCGGCATGACATAGCAGCCGGTGGCGTCGAACTCGTGATCGCCATGCAGACCCGAGCCGATGGCGATGATCTTGCCGTGGCTGAACACCACGTCCGCCTTCCAGGTGCGGTCGGCCGTGACGATGGTGCCGTTCTTGATGACTTTGGTCATTCTCTTGTTCCCCTGATCTTTCGCGCTTCTTTGCGAGCGGTGTTTTGGGAGGTGATTGGTCTAGCCGATCATTCGACGATTCCCGCCGTTTCGACCACCGCGTGGAACAGCACGTCGGCGCCCGCCGCCGCCCATTCCTTGGAGATGTCCTCGGCCTCGTTGTGGCTTAGCCCGCCGACGCAGGGGCACATGACCATCGTCGCCGGCGCCACCTTGGCCGCCCAGCAGGCGTCGTGACCGGCGCCGGAAATGAGATTCATGTGGCTGTAGCCCAGCTTCTCCGCCGCCGTGCGCACGCGGCCGACCAGCGTCGGATCGAACGTCACCGGATCGAAATGGCCGACCGCCTCGACCGAGCATTTCACCCCGAGCGGCTCGCAGATCTTCGGCGCTTCCTTCTCGATGCGGGCGCGCATGCCGTCGAGCTTCGCCTGGTCCGGCGAGCGGATGTCGACGGTGAAGATCACCGTGCCCGGCAGCACGTTGCGCGAATTCGGCGAGAACTTCACCTGGCCGACACCGCCGACGGCGCCGGGCTGGTTCTCCATGGCGACCGTCTGCACCATCTCCAGGATGCGCGCCATGGCGAGCCCCGCATTGACGCGCATGTTCATGGGCGTCGAGCCGGTATGCGCTTCCCTGCCGGTCAGCGTGAATTCCAGCCACCACAGCCCCTGGCAGTGGGTCACCACGCCGATCTGCTTGTTCTCGGTCTCCAGGATCGGCCCCTGCTCGATATGGTATTCGAAATAGGCGTGCATCTTGCGCGCGCCGACCTTCTCGTCGCCCACCCAGCCGATCCGCTTCAACTCGTCGCCGAAGGTCAGGCCGTCGAGATCCTTGCGAGCATAGGCGTAGTCTTGGCTGTGCACGCCGGCGAACACGCCGGAGGCAAGCATGGCCGGCGCGAAGCGCGCGCCCTCTTCGTTCGTCCAGTTGGTGACGACGATCGGATGCTTGGTCTTGATGCCGAGATCGTTGAGCGAGCGCACGACTTCCAGGCCAGAGAGCACACCGAGCACGCCGTCATATTTGCCGCCGGTCGGCTGGGTATCGAGGTGGGAGCCGACATAGACCGGCAGCGCGTCCGGATCGGTGCCGGCGCGCGTCATGAACATGGTGCCCATCTGGTCCACGCCCATGGTAAGTCCGGCCTCGTCGCACCAGGACTTGAACAGCTCCCGGCCCTGTTTGTCGGAATCGGTGAGCGTCTGGCGATTGTTGCCGCCGGCAATGCCGGGACCGATCTTCGCCATCTCCATGATGGAGTCCCACAAACGGTCTGAATTCACTCGCAGATTCTCGCCGGGGGCGGCCATTGAAAGTCCTCTCATTCACGTCTCCGGCCGGGCGGCAGTTCCCGACGCCGCCCGGCCGGAAGCAGTTTAGTCTATCGAGCGCAGAACGTCCCTGACATGGTCGATCAGTTCGTTGATCTGGCCCTTGGTGATGATCAGCGGCGGCGACAGCGCGATGATGTCACCGGTGGTGCGAATCAGTGCGCCGCGCTCGAACGCCTTGACGAAGGCCGAGAAGGCCCGCTTGGTCGGGCTTCCGGCGATCGGCGCCAGCTCGATCGCGCCGATCAGGCCGATGTTGCGGATGTCGATGACATGCGGCTCGCCCTTCAGCGAGTGCAGCGCGTCTTCCCAGTAGGACGAGAGCTCCTCGCCGCGGGTCAGCAGGCCCTCTTCCTTGTAGGTGTCTAAAGTGCCCAGCGCCGCGGCACAGGCGATCGGGTTACCCGAATAGGTGTAGCCGTGGAAGAACTCGATCATGTGCTCGGGGCCGGTCATGAAGGCGTCGTGGATCTCCTTCTTGACGAACACCGCGCCCATCGGGATGACGCCGTTGGAGACGCCCTTTGCCGTGGTCATGATATCGGGCGTGACGCCGAAATAGTCCGCCGCGAACGGCGCGCCGAGGCGGCCGAAACCGGTGATCACTTCATCAAAAATCAACAATATGCCGTGCTTGGTGCAGATTTCCCGAAGTTTCTGCAGATAGCCCTTCGGCGGCAGTATGACGCCGGTCGAGCCCGCGACCGGCTCGACGATGACAGCTGCGATGGTCGAAGCGTCATGCAAGGTCACGAGGCGCTCGAGTTCGTTCGCCAGTTCCGCGCCGTGCTCCGGCACGCCCTTCGAGAAGGCGTTCTTCTCCGGCAGATGTGTGTGCGGCAGATGGTCGACGCCGCCGAGCAGCGTGCCGAACATCTTGCGGTTGCTGACGATGCCCCCGACGGAGATGCCGCCGAAATTGACGCCGTGATAGCCGCGCTCGCGGCCGATGAGGCGGGCGCGCGAGCCCTCGCCCCTGACGCGATGATAGGCGATCGCCATCTTCAGCGCGGTCTCGACCGATTCCGAGCCGGAATTGGTGAAGAAGACATGGTCCATGCCCTTCGGCGCGATATCGACCAGGCGGTTCGCCAGCTCGAACACGATCGGGTGGCCCATCTGGAAGGCCGGCGCATAGTCGAGCTCCGCAGCCTGGCTCTGAATCGCCTCGGTGATCTTCGGCCGGCAGTGGCCGGCGTTGACGCACCAGAGGCCGGCGGTGCCGTCGAGCACCTTGCGGCCGTCGCTCGTCGTGTAGTGCATGTCCTTGGCGGACACGAACATGCGCGGCGCCTGCTTGAACTGCCGGTTTGCCGTGAACGGCATCCAGAATGCGCTGAGATCGTTCGGCGTGACTTTCAGCCGGTTGGACATGACCAAGAATTCCCCTTGTAGCCTGTTTCGGTGCGCTAACGCTTGGTCTTCCCAAGGCTTGGTCTTCGTTGCGTTTTCGTGCTACGCAAAATTTTGACCGGTTGGACAAACGTTAGCACCGCCCTGTCGGCGGTCAAGGGACTACTAACGGAAATGCGGCATCAAAAGCGCGCTCCACGGCCCGAAGAAAAACTGGTCCAGAGAATTGGTCCAGAGAGGCCGAACGGCGACGACTGGCAAGGATGACGGACACGATGGAAGGCTCAGCTCCCCGCCGCACCCGCATCCAGCAGGAAAAGCGCGAACTCATCCTCGAGGCCGCGCTCGAAGTCTTCTCCACCAACGGCTTTCGTGGCTCGACCATCGACCAAATCGCCGAAGCCGCCGGCATGTCGAAGCCGAACCTTCTCTATTATTTCCGCCGCAAGGAGGACATTCACGAGACGTTGATGCAGCGGCTGCTCGACACCTGGCTGGCGCCGCTGCGGGAGCTGGACGACATCGGCGATCCGATGACCGAGCTCAGGAGCTACATTCGCCGCAAGCTCGAAATGGCGCGCGATTTCCCGCGCGAAAGCCGGCTCTTCGCCAACGAGATCCTGCAAGGCGCGCCGCGCATCATGCCGATGCTGGAGGGCGAGCTGAAGACGCTGGTCGACGAGAAGGCCGCCGTCATCAAGGGCTGGATGCGCGCCGGCAAGATCGCCCGCACCGACCCCTGGCACCTGATCTTCTCGATCTGGGCGACGACGCAGCACTACGCCGATTTCGACGTCCAGGTGCGCGCCGTGCTCGGCGCCGACCGCGGCGGCGACGGCCGCTTCGAGGACGCTGCGCGCTTCCTCGAGCAGCTGTTCCTCGATGGCTTGAAGCCGAAGGGCTAGCGTCTCGTCATACCAGCTCAGCGGGCCGGAACAACTTGCGAGCCGTTTGGTTGTTGCTGCCCTTGGAGATTGGCCGAAGCCACTCAGCTTCGTCATCCACGGGCGGAGCAAGGAGCGTAGCGACGCAGCGCAGACCCGAGGATCCATTCCGTGACCTCGGAGCGCCGCTACCGTCCAGAATTCTGCACCGCTGCACCCCACGGCAAAGGTAACGGAATGGATCCTCGGGTCTCCGCGTCCGCTTCGCTCCCGCTCCGCCCGTGGATGACGAAGCCGATAGGCCTGCGACCAACCAACCTCACGCGCTGCGCCGTTCGGCCGGCTGCGCTTCGAGCAGCTTCTTGAGCTTGGCGATCGAGTTCTGCTCAGGCAACGGCGTGTAGACGATCAGCCGCATGTCCGAGCCGTCGTCGATCGACAGGCTCATATGCTCGAAGGCCATCGCGCCGGCGGTAGGGTGGCGGACGTGCTTCACTCCCGTCAGCCTTCGCGCCACGTCCCGCCGCGGCCACCAGTCGCGGAACTCCGGGCTGGAGCGCATCATCAGCGCGATAAGCCGTTCGAAATCCGGATCGCCGACATATTTGGCGCTCTCGGCACGAAACGAAGGGAGCACCACGCGGGCGAGCTCTTCCCAGTCGACCAGCAGCCGCCGGTGGTGCGGGCTGGTGAACACCAGATGCACGATGTTGCGGGCATCGCCCTCCAGCAGGCCGTAGTCGCCGAACACGGCAACCGCCGCATCGTTCCAGGCCAGCACGTCCCAGCGCCGGCCAACCACATAGGCCGGCTGCAGGACGAGGCTTTGCAACATATGCAGCAGCGTCCCATCGGCCCTTTCGGGCGCCGCCACCCGACGCTCGGGCTGCTGGCGGCCGGCGAGGATGAACAGATGCCGCTTCTCGACGGCATCGAGGCGCAGCGCCTCTGAGAGCGCCGTCAGCACTTCCACCGACGGCCGCACGTCCCTGCCCTGCTCCAGCCAGGTGTACCAGGTGGTGCCGACGCCGGCGATCATCGCCACTTCCTCGCGCCTCAGTCCGGGCGTGCGCCGCCTGGCGCCGGTCGCGATGCCAATGTCGGCAGGCGACAGCCTCTCACGGCGTGAACGCAGGAAAGCGCCAAGCTCGCGGCGGCGGCTGTCCTCGGGGGAATGGGTCACGGCATCCATGAAGCTATTATAGCAGTACTGATACCAGGATAAAGTTTGAACTGTTTGGGATGCGCGCCGCGCCCCATCTTCTCGTTCAGAGCAGCATAAGGAGGCTCTGAACATGGAACTGAAGAACAAGACCGTTCTCGTCACCGGTTCGACCGACGGTGTCGGCCGTGTCGTCGCCGAAAGGCTCGGCGCCGCCGGCGCTCGCGTGCTGGTGCATGGCCGCGACGAAGGCCGCGGCAAGGCGACAGTCGCCGCCATCGAAGCCAAGGGCGGCAGGGCCGAATTTCTCGTCGCCGATCTCGCGTCGCTTGCCGAGGCGCGCCGCCTCGCCGAAGCCGTGCGCGAAAGGACCGACCGGCTCGACATTTTGATCAACAATGCCGGCGTGGGCACCGGCGGCCAGGGTGCGAAACGGCAGGTGAGCGCCGACGGCCATGAGCTGCGCTTCGCCGTCAACTATCTCGCCGGCTTCCTGCTGACGTCGGAGCTGCTGCCCTTGCTCAAGAAAAGCGCGCCGGCGCGCATCGTCAATGTCGCGTCGGCCGGCCAGCAGGCGATCGATTTCGACGACGTCATGCTGACCCGCGGCTACAGCGGCGTGCGCGCCTATTGCCAGAGCAAGCTGGCGCAGATCCTGTTCACCATCGATCTGGCCGAACAGCTCAAAGGCAGCGGCGTCACCGTCAATGCCCTTCACCCGGCGAGCTACATGGACACCACCATGGTCCGGCAGGCCGGCGTCACGCCGTGGAGTTCCGTCGAGACCGGCGCCGACGCCATCCTCAACCTCGCGTCGTCATCGGCGCTCGAAGGACGCAGCGGCCTCTATTTCGACGGCCAGCGGGAATCGCGCGCCGACGCGCAAGCCTATGACGAAAAGGCCCGCCGCCGGTTGCGGGCCCTCAGCCTCGAACTGACCGGGTACTCTTCAGCGGCATCCAGGAAACAGCATCCATGAGCGAGAACATCGAACATTGCGTGATCATCGGCGGCTCGTCCGGCATCGGCCTTGCCACGGCCAAACGGCTGGTCGGCCCCGGCATGAAAGTCACGATTACCGGCCGCAACGAGGAGAAGCTGAAAAGCGCCTGGAAGAGCCTTGGCGGCACCGTCGGCAAGGCCGCCTTCGATGCGAGCAAGCCGGATGAGGTCCGGAATTTCTTCGATAACCTCGGTCCGTTCGATCATCTCGTTCTGGCCGCCAGCGGCGGCAAGGGACTGGGGCCGTTCGCGACGCTAGACCTTGCCGACATCGGCAGCGGCGTCGACGAGAAGATCCGGCCGCAGCTGGCCTGTCTGCAGGCGGCCCTGCCGACCTTGAACAAAGCCGGATCGGTCACCTTCATTTCGGCCGTCTCGGCGCAGCTCGCCACACCCGGCGTCGCCGGCATCGGCGCCATCAACGGCATGCTTTTGACCGTGGCGCCGATCCTGGCGGTCGAGCTGAAGCCGCTGCGTGTCAATGTCGTGGCGCCCGGCGTCATCGACACGCCCTGGTGGGACTTTTTGCCTGACGAGCAGCGGCAAGCGGTGTTTGCCGAATATGCCGGCAAGACCCCCGTCGGCCGCATCGGCCGCGCCGAGGACGTCGCCGCGGCAATAGCCTTCCTGGTCTCCAACAGCTTCATGACCGGCCAGGTGCTGACCTGCGACGGCGGGCTGCGCTTTGCCGCGTGAACCGGACAGCAATCGAAGGTCTGCGCCGCCCCTCATCCGCCTGCCGGCACCTTCTCCCCGTATATGACGGGGAGAAGGGACTGGCCGCGGCCTTGGCGCTCGTTCTGCAACGCTGGCGATTGGCGAAACCGTCGAGGACGGCGTCTTTCTCCCCGTCACTATACGGGGAGAAATGCCCGGCAGGGCAATGAGGGGCGGCGCCACCGTCGGCGATTGGGTGCGGCGACCAGTTCCTCCTCTGTCTTAGCCTTGGGTATTCAGTTCACTAGGAGCGGCGTGAACGCCATCGTGGCGGCACTATAAACTCCCGGCTATGCGGCTTGCGCGATCAGCGCCAGGAAGCCGCCGGCCAAGGCAATGTTGCCGACGAAGCCGTTGATGCGGGAGGCGCGATCCGGACCCTGATGGTCCCAGAAATTGTGGAACATCGGCGTCGCGGCAATGAGGAACAGGACAAGGCTTGCCGCCGCCAGCGCGGTCCAAAGGCCGGCGATCACCAGCGCGCCGGCGACGACCTGCAGCACGATGCCCAGCCACAATGCATGGCCCGCCCGCGGCACGCCGCGCGCCGCCATCATCGGGATGAGCAGGTTCCTGTTCTGGATGTTGCGCAGGCCGGCGAAGACGAAGGCGCCGCCAAGCAGCAGGCGGGCGGCAAACAGAACCTCGTTTCTGAAAATTCTCAACCATGTCATTGATCTCGCAAATGAAAGCGCGCGAGCACGCGACAGACCCGCGCGCCGGTCTAAACCCTCAGGCGGCCTTCGCGGCCGGCATCGGATGGATGGCGTGGAAGGACACGCAGAGCCGGTTCCAGGTGTTGATCATGCCGACCGCCACCGTCAGCTTGACCAGTTCCTCCTCCGAGAAATGCTCCAGCGTGCTCGCGTAGAGATCGTCCGGAACGCCGTTGCCGGAAATGTTCGTCACCTTCTCGGTCCAGGCGAGCGCGGCACGCTCGCGCTCGGAAAACAGCGGCGATTCCTTCCAGGCGGCGACCAGATAGAGCCGGGTCTCGGTCTCGCCGTCCCGTCGCGCCTCACGGCTGTGCATCTCGACGCAGTAGGAGCAGCCGTTGATCTGCGAGGCCCTGAGCTTGACGAGATGCATCAGGCTTGCCTCGAGCCCGCACTCCTCGACGGCCTTGTTGAGCGCCATCACCGCCTTCATGATTTCAGGCGCCTTGGCGAAGAACTGCAGCCTCTGTTTCATCGTCTTTCCTTCTAGGTTTTTGGGTGGATTTAGAGGTGGGTCTAGATCTGCTTGGATGAAGCGGATTTCTGCGGCCGCTGGTGACGCTCGACGAAGGCGCAGCTTGCCGCGATCGAACGGGGATCGCCTTCCGCGGCGTAGTTCGCCACGATGTCGGATACCTTCACCTCGGCAAGCGCCGTGCGGTAGGCGCGCTCGGCCTTCAGCATCGCGGCGTTGATGCCGCATGGCTTCACATAGGCCGAGGCGTCGAGCCTGACCGGGCCGCGCTGGCGGATCTCGCCGCAGCGGAAGGCCGGCTCCCGGCCTTCGACCGCCAGCACGATGTCGAGCAGCGTGATGCGCTCTGCTGGCCGCGCCAGCCGATAGCCGCCGGAAGGCCCGGAGACCGATTCCAGGATGCCAGCCGCCGTAAGCTGATTGAGATGTTTCAAGAGATAGCTCGGCGACAGGCCGAAGGCCTCGGCCATGGCGGCGCCCGACATGGTGCTGTTGCCGTCGACACCGGCAAGCATGGAGGCGCAGTGGATCGCCGCTTCGACCCCTTCTCCCAGCTTCATGGCCTTTCGCTCCTATTCATGGATAACTTTTATCATGGATATTTTTTATCTGCAATAGCCGTTGCTCACGGCAGCTTCTATCCGAAGGTCGGCGCTGCCCCTCACCTGCCTGCCGGCATCCTCTCCCCGTATAGCGACGGGGAGAGGGACGCCCCTCATGGATGATTTCGCCGATCGCCAGCGCTGCAGGAGGGGAGCCAGCGTTGCGACAAGTCCCCTTCTCCCCGTCACTATACGGGGAGAAGGTCCCAGCAGGGGGATGAGGGGCGGCGCCGGCTTCGATAGTTGACGGGTCGTGCGTAAAAAATGACGGTCGTGCGCACAAAAAAATCGCCCCGTGAGCACACAGGGCGATCGAGTCAAGCCTACAAGGACGAAAGCCTATTCCGCGGCCACCTTGGCCATCGGGTTGTTCGGGTGCGTCGTCCAGTTGGCGTAGATCGGCGACACCGGCTTGCCGGTGCGCCGGTCCATCGCGCCCGCCGCCAGCGGCTCCATGGTGATGCAGCCTTCCACCGGGCAGACGTTGACGCAGAGGTTGCAGCCGACGCATTCGGCCTCGATCACCTCGAAATGTCGCTTGCCGTCCACCATTGCGGTGATCGCCTGGTGCGAGGTGTCCTCGCAGGCGATGTGGCAGCGGCCGCATTTGATGCAGGCATCCTGGTCGATATGCGCCTTGGCGACATAGTTGAGGTTGAGATACTGCCAGTCGGTGACGTTGGGCGTGGCGCGGCCGACGATGTCGGAGAGCGAGGCATGGCCCTTCTCGTCCATCCAGTTCTCCAGCCCCGCAATCATCTCCTGCACGATCTTGAAGCCATAGGTCATGGCCGCGGTGCAGACCTGCACGTTGCCGGCGCCGAGCGCCATGAATTCGGCCGCGTCCCGCCAGGTGGTGATGCCGCCGATACCGGAGATCGGCAGGCCATGCGTTTCCGGATCGCGCGCGATCTCGGCCACCATGTTCATGGCGATCGGTTTCACCGCCGGGCCGCAATAGCCGCCATGCGAGCCCTTGCCGTCGATGGTCGGCTGCAGCGCGAAACTGTCGAGGTCGACGCCGGTGATCGAATTGATGGTGTTGATCAGCGACACCGCGTCGGTGCCGCCGGCTTTCGCCGCCCTCGCAGGCTTGCGGATGTCGGTGATGTTGGGCGTGAGCTTGGTGATAACCGGCATGCGCGTGTACTGCTTGCACCAGCGCACCACCATCTCGATATATTCCGGCACCTGGCCGACGGCCGAGCCCATGCCGCGCTCGCTCATGCCGTGCGGGCAGCCGAAATTGAGCTCGATGCCGTCGGCGCCGGTCTCCTCGACCAACGGCAGGATCGCCTTCCAACTCTCCTCCTCGCAAGGCACCATGATCGAGGCGACCAGCGCCCGATCCGGCCAATTCATCTTCACCTGCTTCATCTCGCGCAAATTGGTCTGCAGGTCGCGGTCGGTGATCAGCTCGATGTTGTTCAGGCCGAGCAGCCGGCGGTCGGCGCCCCAGATCGCGCCGTAGCGGGGACCGTTGACGTTGACGACAGGCGGCCCCTCTTCGCCGAGTGTCTTCCAGACCACGCCGCCCCAGCCGGCCTTGAAGGCGCGCTCGACATTATAGGCCTTGTCGGTCGGTGGCGCGGAAGCCAGCCAGAACGGATTGGGCGACTTGATGCCGACGAAAGTGTTGCGGATGTCTGCCATGCTCATGCCCTCCCGTTAGAGGTCAGTGCCCGGTGGATGCTCTCGGCGGCGTCGCGCCCTTGAGCCACGGCCGAGACCGTCAGGTCGTCGCCGCCGAAGATGCAGTCGCCGCCCGCCCAGACCTTCGCCAGCGAGGTGCGGCCTTCAGCATCGACCTTGATGCGGCCGCCTTCGAGTTCGATTCGTTCGCCACTGCCGTTGAGATGAGCCGGCACGAAGCTCTGGCCGATCGCCTTGAACACCTGGTCGGCGACGAGCGTAAGCCGTTCACCGGTGCCGGCGAGCTTGTCGCCATTCATTGCGGTGTATTCGAGCTCGATGGCCGACACCTTGCCGTTCTCGGCAATGACGCGCTTCGGCTGCAGCCAATGGCGGATGGTGACGCCGTTGGCCGCGGCGAGATCCTGCTCGAAGCCGGAGGCGTTCATGTGCTCCTGGCCTCGGCGGTAGCAGACCGTCACCTCTTCAGCGCCGAGCAGCTTCGACTGCACGGCGGCGTCGATCGCCGTCATGCCGCCGCCGATGACGACGACGCGCCGGCCGACCGGCAGGCCGGAAAGGTCGCTTGCCTGCCTGAGCTCGGCGATGAACTCGACGGCGTTGGCGACACCGTCCGCATCCTCGCCGTCGGCGCGGAGCGCATTGACGCCGCCAAGGCCGAGACCGAGGAAGACTGCATCGTAGTTGCGGATCAGGTCGGATAGCTGGAAGTCTCGGCCGAGCGCCTTGCCGTTCTGGATGTCGATGCCGCCGATCGATGTCACATAGTCGACCTCTGCCTGGGCGAAATCGTCGACGCTCTTATAGGCGGCGATGCCGTATTCGTTGAGGCCGCCGGCCTTCGGGCGGGCCTCGAGAATGGTGACGTCGTGGCCATGGCGAGCCAGACGATGCGCGGCCGCGAGACCTGACGGCCCGGCGCCGACCACGGCGACCGTCTTTCCGGTCGCTTCGGCGCGCTGATAAAACTGTTTGTTTTCGTCCATCGCGACATCGGTCGCGTAGCGCTGCAGCCGGCCTATCTGCACCGGCTTGCCCTCCGCCACTTCGCGCACGCAGACCTCTTCGCAGAGCGTCTCGGTCGGGCAGACGCGGGCGCACATGCCGCCGAGTATGTTCTGGTCGAAAATGGTCTTGGCCGAGCCCAGCGGATTGCCGGTCGCGATCTGCCGGATGAACATCGGGATGTCGATCGAGGTCGGGCATGCATTCATGCACGGAGCGTCGTAGCAGAAATAGCAGCGGTCGGCCTCGACCAGCGCCTCGTGATGATCGAGCGGTGGGTGCAGGTCGGAAAAATTGTCGGCATATTGCTCGGCCGACAGCCGGCCGCCGGCAATGCCTTCGATGAAATGACCAGTCGCCATTCCAATTCCCCTTGTTTTGCTTTGTTTTGGGGAAGGCTAGCACGTTTTATTTTTTTATCAATTGGTCAATTTTCGGCCAAGCCACTGTAATGGCTGGATAAAACATGATAATTGCAGTCATGTTATATTGGTAAGATCCGGCGTGAGCGATATCCGGCGCATGGATCGACAACCCCTCGTCGACGGCAAGGAAGTCGAAAACGACAAAGCGCGCAGGAATGCGGACGAAAGTGCCTTGCCGCCGTCGATTTGCGGCCCATGTCGGATTTCTGTCGCCAAGATCGTCCTAGGATGGATCGAACCGCGATCGCTGCCCTGAACCGGTGAGGAGACCGACCATGCCGAATTCCCAACCTTTCTTCTGGTACGAACTGATGACCACCGACCTCGATGCCGCCGAGGCTTTTTACACCGCCGTCGTCGGTTGGAGGGCCGAGCCCTTCGACAAGGCGCCGGGCATGCCCCGCTACATCGTGATGAATTCCAGCGTGCGCGGCGTCGGCGGGCTGATGACGATACCGGAAGATGCCGCCAAGATGGGCATGCCGCCGGCTTGGCTCGGCTATATCTACACCAAGGAGGTCGACGCCTCGACGAAGGCGCTTGAGCAGGCAGGCGGCTCCGTCCACCGCGCGCCGGACGACATCCCTGGCGTCGGCCGCTTCGCCGTCGTCGCCGACCCGCAGGGCGCGACCTTCATGTTCCTGCAGCCCAACCAGCCCGAGCAGCCGCCGGTGCCGGCCACCACGCCCGGCCATGTCGGCTGGCACGAGCTCTACACCTCGGATTGGAAGGCCGCCTTCGACTTCTATTCGAGCCAGTTCGGCTGGGAGAGCGCCGGCGAGTTCGACATGGGCGAGATGGGCATTTACAAGACCTTCGGCGCCGGCCCTGAATCCGGCGGCGGCATGATGAACAAGCCGCCCCAGATTCCGGTGCCGGCCTGGCTGTTCTATTTCAACGTCGATGCCATCGACGCCGCTGCCAAACGCGTCACCGACAATGGCGGCAAGATCCTGATGGGCCCGATGGAAGTGCCGAGCGCGCAATGGGTGGTCCAATGCCAGGATCCGCAAGGCGCGCATTTCGCGCTGCTGGCCCCGGTTAGATAGTCGGTTTTGAAGTATTGCCTCATCGACTGGCGCCGGATCACTCCGGCGCCAGCACCGCGACCTTGAGGGTCTCTTTCTTCGCGCCGCTGAGCTGAACGGTAGCCGGACCGGCGGACAGCTTGAAGCGCACGTTCTTGCGAATTCCAGGGCAGGTTTTCACGCCGCTGAAACCCGTCGACTTTATGGCATGGCCGTCCTGCACGACATCGATCCAGGCTTCATCAGACAGGCTGAACTGGAGCTCGCCTTCAGGTGGTACGGTCACGTTTGCCGTCGCGCCGAACGTGCCGGCTGCCGGTGCACGTTCCGGCGGGACTTCAAAGCTGATCGTGTCGACAGCCACGAGTGCGAAATCCATCGCTTGCCCGACTGTCAGGTCAGCGCCGGATTGCGCGGCGGGCGCCGCCGGAAACAGCGCCTGCTCGCGTGTGACCGGCCATTTGAAGGCATCACAGCCGGCGCCGGCGGCCATGGCGGAGCAGGTGCCTGCAAGGATTGCGAAGAGGCTGATGACGAAAGTTTTCATGATGCGCGGACCTATTCGGCTTGGAACGTCGACGCTTAGATACAACCATAGCGATATTTATGCAACCATGGAGAGAAAATTTGCAGGTCATCCACGGAACCGTTTCCAATCATCGATTGTTGATAGCAGGCCTCAGGAAGTGAATGGTCCACCGCCGGGCGATAATCTATGGCCGATCCGGGCGGGCTAAAATGGAGTTTTATATGAAGCTTTTCGAAAGCCTTGCCCAATACCGGCCGCAGGCGCTGGGCGTGCTCCGCATCATGACGGCGCTGCAGTTCATCGAGCACGGCACGCAGAAACTGTTCAACTTTCCGGTTGGCGAGCATGCCGGCCCCTTGAGCGGACTGCCTCTCACGGCCGCGCTCCTGGAATTCATCGGCGGCATCCTGCTGGCGCTGGGGCTCTTGACCCGCCCCGTGGCGTTCCTGCTCTGCGGCGAAATGGCGATCGCTTACTTCATGGCGCATGCGCCGCGCGACTTCTTCCCCGTCAACAATGGCGGCGACTCGGCAATCTCCTTCTGCTTCATCTTCCTCTATCTGATCTTTGCCGGGCCCGGCGCTTTCGCGCTGGACAATCGCGACAGCGCAAACGCCTGACAGCTGGGATGCGGGCCTGGAGGCTTTTTGTTTGACGCAATTCCGGACGGAAAACCGTTTCACACTTTTCCTGGAATTGCTCTAGAGCGGTTCAAGATTTGACGGAATCGGAAGGGATTCCCGATTTGTCGGATTTGTGATTCAAGATGCTGGCTGGAATGGAGGCCAGCATCTGATGACGCGACCTCTTTCGAATGATCTTCGCGAACGGGTTGTGGCGGCGGTTTTGCGTGGTGAGAGCCGCCGGTCGGCGGCCAAACGGTTTGGCATTTCGGTTTCGGCGGCGGTGAAGTTGTTGCAGCGCCATCGGGCGACTGGTTCGGTTGCTCCAGGCAAGATGGGTGGACATCGCAAGAGGGTGTTGGAGCCGCACCGTGCCTTCATCGCGGCCCGTCTACGTGAGACGCCGCATCTGACGCTGCACGGTCTGAAGGATGAGTTGGCCGCTCGCGGGGTCAAGGTTTCGCATAACGCAGTGTGGCAATTCCTGCGCCGCGAGGGGCTGAGCTTCAAAAAAAACGTTGTTCGCTCTTGAGCAGGCACGCGCCGATATTGCCCGAAGGCGCCAGCGATGGCGATCCTGGCAGGCCGGCCTCGATCCGCAGTGCCTGGTTTTCATCGATGAGACCTGGATCAAGACCAACATGGCTCCGCTGCGTGGCTGGGGGCCGAAGGGCAAGCGGCTGCGCGGCTTGGCTCCGCACGGCCACTGGCGCACGCTGACTTTCCTGGGCGCGCTGCGCTGGGATCGGCTCGCGGCACCTTGTGTCTTCGACGGACCGATCAACGGTCAATGCTTCCGCGCTTATGTCGAGCAACAGCTCATCACTGTCCTTAAGCCCGGCGATATCGTCATCATGGACAATCTGGGAAGTCATAAGTCGGCCGCCATCAGGCAGATGATCAAGGCCGCCGGTGCCAGGCTTTGGTACCTGCCGCCCTACTCGCCGGACCTTAATCCGATCGAGCAGGCCTTCGCCAAAATCAAACACTGGATGCGCCAAGCTCAGAAACGTACCGTCGAGGACACCTGGCGTCACATCGGTCACCTCGTCGAAACCATCGAGCCAGCCGAATGCAAGAACTACTTCGCAAACGCAGGCTATGCTTCCGTCAAAACGTGAAAGACCCTAGGCGCGCATCCGCTCGAAATTGGCGTCGAACAGCGGCGCCGCCTGAATGCGCGCCGCATGACGCTTGCCGAGGATCTCGATCTCGAAGCCGTCCGGCTCGTCGGCGATCTCCTTCGGCACATAACCCATCGCCACCGATTTCTTCGAATGATGCGCGTAGCCGCCCGAGGTGACCCAGCCGCGCACAACGCCGTCATGCCAGATCGCCTCGTCGCCGATGACATCGGCATCATCGGCCTCGACTATGAAGGCGCGCAGCCTGAGCTTGCCGCCCTGCTTGCGCTCGGCGACCGCTGCTTCCCTGCCGATGAAATCGGCCTCCTTGCCATAGGCGACGAAACGGTCGAGCCCCGCCTCCAGCGGCCCATAGATCGGCCGGTATTCGCGTGCCCATGAGCCGTAATTCTTTTCGAGCCTGAGCGCATTGAGCGCGCGCGAGCCGAACAGGCCTATGCCGAATTCCTGGCCAGCGGTCAGCAGCGCCTGGAACGCGGCGCGCTGATATTCCGGCGCCACCCAGATCTCGTAACCGAGGTCGCCGGTGTAGCTGACGCGGCCGACGAGACAAGGCGCCATGCCGATATCCATCCTGGCCACCGCCATGAAGGGGAAGGCTGTGTTGGAGGTATCGGCGCGGGTGACTTTAGCCAGCACCTCTCTCGCCTTCGGCCCCGCGATGGCGAGACCCGTAAGCTTCTGCCCCAGCGCTTCGATGCGGACCGAGCCGTCCTTGGGCTCATGCGCTTCGAACCAGCGCATGTGGTACTGCTCGGCGACGCCTGAGCCGGCGATGAACCATTCGCTATCCCTGGCACCGGGGGCGCCGACATTGGCAAGCGTGAAATCGCCGATCAGCTTGCCGTCTTCCTTCAGCATCGGCGCCAGCGTCATGCGGCCGGGCTTGGGTAGCTTGCAGGCCAGCATACGGTCGAGCCAGGCAGCGGCGCCCTCGCCCGCGACCTTGTATTTGGCGAAGCTCGAAATCTCCGACAGGCCGACGCCGCCACGAACGGCAGCGACCTCCTTGGCGACATGGTCGAAGTCGCTCGAACGCCGCCACGAGAACTCGTCCTTGACGCCCTCCGGCGCGTACCACAGCGGCACTTCCAGCCCATAGGCCACGCCCCATTGCGCCCCTTTGGCCGACAGCGTGTCGTAGACCGGCGTTGTCTTCAGCGGACGTCCCGCGGGCAGTTCCTCATTCGGGAAGCGGATCGAGAAGCGGCGCGAATAATTCTCGCGCACCTTGGCGTTGGTGTAGGCCATCGTCGCCCAGTCGCCGTAGCGTGCCACGTCCATCGCCCAGATATCGGCGCCCGGGTCGCCCTCGATCATCCAGTTGGAGAGCGCAAGGCCAACGCCGCCGCCTTGCGAAAAGCCCGCCATGACGCCGCAGGCGACCCAGAAGCCCGGCAGGCCGCGCACCGGACCGACCAGCGGATTGCCGTCCGGCGCGAAGGTGAAGGGACCGTTGATGATCTGCTTGATGCCGGTCTTCTGGAAGGCCGGGAAATGGCGGAAGCCGACCTCCAGCGACGGCGCGATGCGGTCGATGTCCGGCTCCAGCAGCTCATGGCCGAAGTTCCACGGCGTCTGGAATTCGGACCAGACCTTGTTGGCCTTCTCATAGGTGCCCATCAGCATGCCGCCGCGCTCCTGGCGGAGGTAGAGCTCGCCGTCGAAATCGACGGCGTGGATGATCTCGGTGCCGGTCTTCTTGTTCCAGTCGGCAACCTCCGGCATGTCCTCGGTGATCAGGTACATGTGCTCCATCGCGAGCACAGGCAGCTCCAGCCCGACCATGCGGCCGACCTCGCGCGCCCACAAGCCGCCGGCATTGACCACATGTTCGGCCACCACCTCGCCCTTGTTGGTGATGACGCGCCACAGGCCGTCGGGTCGGCGCACGATGTCCTCGACCTTGGTGAAGCGCTCGACTTCAGCGCCCAGTTTCCGCGCGGCCTTGGCATAGGCATGCGTCACGCCCGACGGGTCGAGGTGGCCGTCCTCCTTGTTGCGCACCGCGCCGACGAATTGCTTCGGATCGATGAGCGGCATCAGTTCGGCTGCTTCCTTCGCCGAGATCACCTCGAGATTGATGCCGAGATAGCGGCCCTTGGAGACCACGCCGCGCAGCCAGTCGAGCCGCGCCTCGGTCGCCGCCAAAAGCACGCCGCCGGTGAGATGGACGCCTGTCGCCTGGCCGGAAAGCTCCTCGATCTCCTTGTAGAGCGAGATCGTGTATTTCTGCAGCTTGGCGACATTGGGGTCGCCGTTGATGGTGTGCATGCCGCCCGCCGCATGCCAGGTCGAGCCGGAGGTCAGCTCATCGCGCTCCAGAAGCACGACGTCGGACCAGCCGTGGCGGGCGAGATGGAACAGCACCGAGCATCCGACGACACCGCCGCCGATGACCACGACCTTTGCATGCGACTTCATGGCTTTTTTCTCGTTATTTCAGTGAGTTGGATAACAAAGTGAATCGAAAGGGCAGCGCCAAGCCACCCCCCTCTGTCCTGCCGGACATCTCCCCCTCAAGGGGGAGATCGGCAGCCTCAACGCCGCCGCCCCTTCTTCAACGTCGGTGATTGGCGAAGGAGAATGTGACAGCCAATCTCCCCCCTTGAGGGGGAGATGTCCGGTCCACCCTCCACAGCTGCAGCGCAGCTGCTGCGGAGGACGGGCAGGACAGAGGGGGGTGCCTCGCGCCGACGCTAAAGTCACGGCTCGCCCTGCCCGATCGCTTCCTTGCGGCGCGCGATATAGGCCTCGAGCGCCTCGCGCACGGCGGGATCCATGGCCGGCTGAACGTATTCCTCCAGAGCCTTCTTCCAGAGCCGCGTCGCACGTGCCGTGGTGTCAAGCGCGCCGGCTTCCTGCCAGGCCTCGTAATTCTGCCAGTTGGAGAGCATCGGCTGATAGAAGGCGGTGGCGTAGCGCTCCAGCGTGTGCGGCTCGCCGAAGAAGTGGCCGCCGGTCGGCACGGCGCCCAGCGCCTCCACGGCCAATTCGCCTTCATCGACCACGATCGGCCGCAGGAATTCCATCATGTGCTGCATCATCTCGACGTCGATGATGAGCTTCTCGAACGACGCCGTCAGCCCACCCTCCTGCCAGCCGGCGGCATGATAGACGAGGTTGCCGTGGCCGAGCACCGCGCCCCACAACGCCATCAATGTCTCATAGGCGCCTTGCGCGTCGGCGGCATTGGAGGCAGAGCCCGGCGTCGTGCGGTAGGGCAGATTGTAGCGCCGCGCCAGTTGGCCGGAGGCAATGTTGGCCTTTGTGTTTTCAGGCGTGCCGAAGGCCGGCGCGCCCGACTTCATGTCGACATTGGAGGTGAAGGCGCCATACATCACCGGCGCGCCAAGGCGCACGAGCTGCGTCAACACGATTCCCAACAGCGCCTCGGCATTCTGTTGCGCCAGCGCGCCGGCCAGCGTCACCGGACTCATCGCCCCCATCAGCGTGAACGGCGTCACCGCCACCGACTGGCCGAACTCGGCCATGGTCATCAGCCCCTCGGCCATCATCTCGTCGAAGCGGCGCGGCGAGTTGACGGAAATAATGGTGGTGACGCCGGGATCCTCGGCCATCTGCTCCAGCGTCAGTCCGCGCGAGATCGCCATCATCTCGATGCCGTCTAGCGCCCTGCCCCGGCCGATCGCCGAGACATGGAAGCATTTGTCGGTCAGCGTCAGATTGGCGAAATAGGTGTCGAGATGGCGCGAGTTCGCCGGCAGCTCGATCGGCGCGCAGACCTGGTTGCCGAGCATGTGGATACAGTTGAAATGCTGCGCCAGCCGCACGAGGTCCGAGTAGTCGGCGAGATTGCCGGCGCGGCGGCCGCGTTCCATGTCGTGCACATTGGGCGGCCCGGCGACCAGCGTGAAGTTGATGGTGTTGCCGCCGAGATGGATGGCGCGGGCTGGATTGCGGGAGGTCAGCGTGTAGGAAGAGCGCGTCGTCTTCAGCGCCTCCTCGACCATGCCGCGGTCGACGCGCACATTCATCGATGAGTGATCGACCCTGGCGCCGGCGCGTTCGAACAGGGCGAGCGCCCTCTTGCTCATCACCTCTATGCCGAAATTTTCGAGGATATGCATCGAGGCCTGGTGAATGGCCTCGATCTGGTCGGCCGAAAGCACCGCCATCGGCGGGTAAGGATTGACCACGCGCCGCGGCGGCAATTGGGGAATGGCGGCAGGCCCCCGGTTGCTGGTCCGCTCGGCGCCGCGTTTTCGTCTCGGTTCGGTCATGCGCGCATCAGAGCGTCAACGTGCCGGCATAGCTGTCAGGAATTCGTCATTTGCCGGCGCGATTTTAGCCACGGCGGCATTCTTTCAAATCGATGAGAAGAAACACGACGCATTTGGTCGAAATATTGATACGACCAGGATGGGCGCGCCTAATGCATGTCGCCCAGAAGTGTGCATCGGTTCTGGGGCAACGACATGCATCAAACAAAGACTTGAAGCGCGTCGCCGTCCAACGCGACGCGCTTTAGCCGGCGTTAAGGAAGCTCGAAAGACTCCTTTTATGATTTCCGCCTATTCGTTGCCCAATGCGTAGGTCGAGTTTTAGTAAAATTGTCGCTGTCTCTGTGCTGCTGGCGCTTTCGGCCTGCGCGACGGCGCCCAGCCATATCAACAATGTCTGCGCCGTCTTCGACCAGAACGACGGCTGGTTCGACAACTGGCAGTCGGCCGCCGAGCGCACCGAGCAGAAATACGGCATTCCCGTTCCGGTGCTGATGGCGACGGTGCGCAAGGAATCCGGTTTCAAGAGCAATGCCCGACCGCCGCGCACCAAGCTGCTCGGTTTCATTCCGTGGAAGCATGTCTCCAGCGCTGCCGGCTACTCGCAGGCGCTCGACGGCACCTGGTCGCAATATCAGATGGAGACCGGCAACTGGGCGGCGCGCCGCAGCCGTTTTGCCGACGCCGTCGATTTCGTCGGCTGGTATCATTCCAAGACCGTCGACACCTTCGGCGTCGCCCGCAACGACACCTACAACCTCTATCTTGCCTATTATCTCGGCTGGACCGCCTACGGCCGCGGCAATCGCGGCGACGCCGGCGTGCAGAACTACGCGCGCGCCACCGACCAGATGGCCCGCGACTATGCCGCGCAGCTGCGGCAGTGCGGCAGCTAATGGCGGCGCGGAAGCGACGTTAGCGCCGCTCTTCTTAGTTCGGCTTCGGCTTCTTGCCGCGCGGACGCTTCGGCGGAATACCGGCAAAGCCCGGCCCTTCGCTGTGCGGCGCGTCGTCCGGCACGCCCTCATGCGCGGCGTGCTCCTTGTCGAACTTGATGACCGGTTCCATCTTCGCCAGCACGTCGTCGGCCAGCCAGCACAGGCTCATGTGGCCGTCGCCAAGATTCTTGTGCGGCGGCACCTTGGTCTCGCACAGATTGTCCGGCACCAGCTTTTTATAGCCGCAGCGCGTCTGGAAGGGGCAACCGGTCGGCGGGTTCATCGCCGAGGGGATGTCGCCCTCGAGCACGACATGCTTCTTGACCACGCTGGTGTCGGCGATCGGGATCGCCGACAGAAGCGCCTCCGTATAGGGATGGTAGGGCGGCGAGAAAATCTGGTCCGTCGTGCCCTGCTCGACGATATAGCCGAGATACATGACGACGACGCGGTCGGCGATGTAGCGCACCACGGACAGGTCGTGGCTGATGAACAGCATCGTCGTCTTGTTCTTGCGCTGAATGTCCATCAAGAGCTCGGTCACCGCCGCCTGCACCGAGACGTCGAGCGCCGAGACCGGTTCGTCGGCCACAACCACCTTGGCATTGCCGGCAAAGGCGCGCGCCACGCCGATGCGCTGCTTCTGGCCGCCGGAGAGCTGGCGCGGCTTGCGGCTTTCGAAGGCCCGCGGCAGCTTCACCAGATCGAGCAGTTCCAGCATGCGCTTGCGCCGCTCGGCGACCGTCTTGCCGACATTGAACTTCTCCAGCGTGCGGATGATCTGCGAGCCGACCGTGTGGCTGGGGTTCAGCGTGTCGAATGGATTCTGGAACACCATCTGGATCGAAGACACGGTCTCGACATTGCGGCTCTCGATGCCGGTCGACTGGATCTCCTTGTTGCCCAGCGTCACCGTGCCGGAGCTTGCGGTCTCGAGCCCCAGAAGCACCTTGGCGAGCGTCGACTTCCCGCAGCCGGATTCGCCGACGATCGCGACCGTTTCCGATTCACGCGCGGTGAACGAGATCGTCTCGTTGGCCTTGACGACACGGCCTTCGCTGGAGCCGAACACCTCGCTGCCGCCGACCTTGTAGTACTTCTTGAGATCGTCGATCTTGAGCACCGGTGCGCCGGGCTCGACCTTTTCGTTGACCTTCTTGGCGCCGGGCGGCAGCGCTTCCCAGTCGATCTCGTTGAAGCGCACGCAGCGCGAGAAATGGCCCTCGTGCCCGTCGACCGGGATCATCGGGATTTCGGCGGCGTTGCAGACGCCCTCGACGAAATGGTGGCAGCGCGGTCCGAAATTGCACCCCCTCGGCCGTTCATGCGGCAACGGCAATTGCCCCGGAATGGAGATCAGCGGCCGCGAATTCTTGTCGGCGCCGGGCAGCGGGATCGAGCGGAACAGCCCTTGCGTATAGGGATGGCGCATCCGGTCGAAGACGTCCTCGATCTTGCCGGTCTCCACCGCCTCGCCGGAATACATCACCGTGATACGGTCGCAGGTCTCGAGGATGAGGCCGAGATTGTGCGACACGAAGATCATCGAGGTGCCGAACTTCTCGCCCAGCCCCTTGACCAGTTCGACGATGCCGGCCTCGACGGTGACGTCGAGCGCCGTCGTCGGCTCGTCGAGCAGGAGCAGCGCAGGCTTCGACAGCAGCGCCATGGCAATGACGATGCGCTGCTGCTGGCCGCCTGAAAGCTGGTGCGGATAGGAGCGCATCATTCGCTCCGGATCGGGCAGCTTCACCGCGCGCACCATATCGAGCGCCCGTTTGTAAGCCTCGTCCTTCGAGACCTTGTCGTGGATCAGCGGCACTTCCATCAATTGCTGGCCGATCTTCATCGCCGGATTGAGGCTCGCCATCGGCTCCTGGTAGATCATGGCGATCTTGTTGCCGCGGATGGCGCGAAGCTCCTCCTCGGACAACTCGCCCATGTCCTTGCCCTGGAACTTGATCCGCCCGCCGACGATCTTTCCGATGTTGGAGAGGTCGCGCATGATGCCGAGCGACACGGTGGACTTGCCGCAGCCGGATTCACCGACGATGCCCATCGCCTCTCCGGGCATGACCGTGCAGGAAAAGTCCATCACCGCCGGGATCTCGCCCTTGCGGGTGAAGAAGGAGATCGAGAGGTTCTCGATCTCGATGATTGGTTGAGCTGGATCTCGAACTGCCTCGTTCATGGGTCGCTCCAATCCTTATTATAGTAGGGTCTGGGACCCCGCCATCAATCCTTCATTGACTGTTCGCGCAGCGAATCCGCCAAAAGATTCAGTCCCAGCACGAACGACATCAGCGCGATCGTCGGCGGCAGCGCCGGATGGATGAAGGAGCGCAGCAGGCGGCTGGCATCCTTGATCGCGGTGCCCCAGTCGGGGCTTTCGGGCGCCAGGCCGAGGCCGAAATAGCCGAGCGTGCCGAGCAGGATGGTCGTGTAGCCGATGCGCAGGCAGGCATCGACGATCAGCGGTCCGCGCGCATTGGGCAGGATTTCCCACAGCATGATGTACCAGGGCGATTCACCGCGCGTCTGCGCCGCCGCCACATAGTCGCGCGTCTTGATGTCCATGGTCAGCCCGCGCACGATGCGGAACACGCCCGGGCTGGAAGCGAACACCACAGCCACGAAGATGTTGAGCTGGTTGGGATCGATGTGCACGATGTGCAGCGGGTCCCTATCGAACACTAGGCCGATATAGATCCAGCCGCCGACGACGAGCGTCACGCCGAGCAGGATGTAGAGGCGGTCCGGCCGGTTCTTGAAGCGGGTCCAGAACAGCACGCTGAAGAAGATGATCGGGAACAGGAAGAACAGCCCGGCCATCGCATAAGGGATCGGCGTATCCATGATGCCTGGCGTCACCAGGAGGTAGAACAACAGGATCACGGGGAAGGCCAGCACCAGATTGGCGAGGAACGAAAGCAAAGTGTCAATCTTGCCGCCGTAGTAGCCTGCCGGCAGGCCAAGCGTGATGCCGACCATCAGGGCAAAGCCGGTCGCGGCCGGCGCGATGATCAGTACGATCTGGCTGCCATAGACCATGCGCGAGAACACGTCGCGCGCAAGCTTGTCGCCGCCGAAGTAATAGATGAGCTTCGAGGTCGGTTCGATCGCGCCGGGCAGTGAGTCCTTCATGATCGAAACCTGCGCCAGCGGATCGAAAGGCGAGATTGTCGAAGCGAAGATTGCCGTGAACAGCCAGAACAGGCAGATGCCGACACCGGCAATGCCGACGCCGCTGTCGAAAAGCTGTCCGTAGAGGCCGAGCCGCTTCTTGTAGGCGAAGCTCACGCCCATCACCAGGATGAGTGCGACCCATACCGGCCAGAAGCGCCAGACTACGCCAACCACAACGTCGAAGGCGTTGATATATTCGATCTGCATCCGCCTTGCCCCCTACTGAACCCTGATACGCGGATTGAGAAACGCGTAGCCGACATCGGAGATGAGCTGTGTGATCAGCACGATGAACACCGAGACCAGCGAGCAGCCAAGCAGAAGGTCGATGTCGTTGTTGCCCGCGGCCTCGACCAGCGTATAACCGAAGCCCTGGTAGCGGAACATCACCTCGACGATGACGACGCCGGTAAGCAGCCACGGGAACTGCAGCATGATGACGGTGAACGGCGCGATCAGCGCGTTGCGAAGCGCATGCTTGACCACAACGCTACCGAAGGAGAGGCCCTTCAGCCGGGCGGTGCGGATATATTGCTGCGTCATCACCTCGACCATCGAGGCGCGCGTCATGCGCGCAATGTAGCCGGTGCCGTAAATCGCCAGCGTCATCACCGGAAGCGTGAAATTGTAGAAGGTAAGGCCCTGGCTTGCCGAGGCCGCCGAGCCGTTCAGCCAGCCGAGCCACGAGGCGAAGATGACGGTGAAGATGACGCCCGACACATATTCGGGCGTCGCCGTCGAGGCGATAGAGGCGACCGAGAGCGTGCGGTCGGTGCGCGAGCCCTCGCGCATGCCGGCGAGTATCCCGACAAGCAGCGAGATCGGCACCATCACCGCCAGCACCCAGAACATCAGCAGCCCGGTAGCGCCGAGCGCCGGAAACAGCTTGGCCGCGACCGTCGTCTTGAACTTAGTCGAACAGCCGAAATCACCCTGCAGGACACCTGAGAATTTCGGCTCGACCGGGTCGTTGCAGAAAGAGAAGCGCTGCGCCGGCTTGCCCGTCGCCGGATCGGTCGCCGGCTGCTTGGGCAGCAGGCCCAGCCACTGCCCGTAGCGAACGAAGAAGTTCTGCCGGTAGCCATGGTTGACCAGCCAATCCTCCAGCTGCTCGGCCGACGTATGCATTTCGGTCTGGCTGATTGCCAGCTTCTTCAGGTTCGGATTGAGATTGATCAGGAAGAAAACGACCAATGTCAGGCACAGCATCGTCAATGCCATCGTGCCAAGGCGTCTGAGGATGAAAGATAGCATGGCGGCCCCTGCCGGTCTGGTTGGGGGTTGGAGCCTGTCTGGAAACCAACCCGGCCGTTAGCGGCCAAGCTGATTGTCAACGGACCCTCGGATGCGATCAACCCTGTTTTGTTACATGTCGTTGGCGAAAGACCCGCACGCTCTTGGAGCGGCGGCTTCCGGTTCCAGCATTGTGTGGGTAGAGAGGGGAAGGGGCAAGGGCCCCTTCCCGATCGGCTCCGATCACGCCTGGTCGAGCCAGACCTTGCCGTAATCGCGTTCGAAGGTCGGATGCATCTTGTAGTTCTGCACCGCCTTGACCGAGTGGCTGTAGAGCTTGCGCCAGTAAGGCTGGATGATGATACCGGAATCCTGCAGGATCTGCTCGATGTCCTTCATCATGTCCTTGCGCTTGGCGGCGTCGGCGACGGCGAGCGCGGCATTGAGCTTGGCGTCCCAATCGGGATTCGACCAAGCCGTCTCGTTCCAGGCTTCGCCGGTGCGATAGCCGATCGCCAGCACCTGTACACCCAGCGGCCGCATGTTCCAGTTGGTCATCGACAGCGGATACTTGGTCCAGTCGTTCCAGAAGGTCGAGCCCGGCAGCACCGTGCGCTTCACCTTGATGCCGGCGTCGCGCATCTGCGCGGCAATCGCGTCGCCGGTGTTCTTGTGCCAGTCCTCGTCGACCGTGATCAGCTCATGCTCGAAGTCGGCCTGGCCAGCTTCCGCCAGCAGCGCCTTTGCCTTGGCCGGGTCGCGAGCGACCTTCGCCAGTTCGTAGTATTCCGGGTGGATCTGGCAGACGTGGTGATTTTCGGCGACCGTGCCAGCATTACCGTAGCCGAGCTGGAGAACGACGTTGTTGTCGACCGCAAGCTGCAGCGCGTTGCGGACCTTCTGGTTGTCGTAGGGCTTGTTGTTGACGTTGGTGCGGCACACGATCGTCGAGGCCGTCACCACTTCCGACTTCACCAAGTCCATGCCGTCGAGAATCGACACATAGTCGGCCGAGGTCTCGAAATTGGTGTGCACTTCACCCGCCTCGAAGGCGCTGACCGTGGCACCCGGATCGGTTCCGTAGTCGATGAATTCGATGCCGTCGAGGAAGACTTCGCCATCCCACCACTTGTTGTCGGCGCGGCGCTTGTAGACCACTTTCTGGCCGACATCGTAGGAGACGAGCTCGAACGGACCGGTGCCGATCGGGCAGGCTTTGAAGTCTCCGCCCTTCTCGTCGAAGCTCTTGTGGACGATCAGGCCCGGATAGTCGCACATGTTCGGGATCAGCGCGATGTCTGGCTTGCCGAGTTTCAGCTTGATAGTCATGTCGTCGACCTTGGTCACGGCGCTCTCGTCGAGCTTGTCGTCCTTGACCAGGGTGCCGAGGCGGCCGGGCATCGAATTGCCCTCGGCCTTCTTGTCGCCCCAGCGCTTCAGGTTGAAGATGACGTCATCAGCGGTGAAAGCATCGCCGTTCGACCAGGTCACGCCCTTGCGCACATGCAGCGTGTATTCGGTGGCGTCGTCGTTCACATCCCAGCTTTCCAGCAGATAGGGGCGGAAGGTGTATTCGGTGGTGTACTTGACCAGCGGCTCGAGCGCCTGGCGCTCGGCATTGGCGATTTCCGACCAGTCGGCCTTGCGCGGGTCCTTCGGATCCTTGATCCACTGCGCGACCTTCAGCGTGCCGCCCTTCTTGCCCTGGACATCTTCCGCCCGCGCCGGCGTCGGATCGGCGAGACCGATCAGCCCATAGGCCATCGCCGTCGACGCGCCGAAAACGCTGGCCAAAGCCAAAAATTCGCGGCGATCGACGTTTCCTGCCTTGGCTTCTTCGGCCAGGGCCAGGATGTGATCCGGAACGCGATCGCCATTACTCTTATAGATTGCCATGACTTATCTCCCATTGTTGGCTTTCTGCCTTTTAACATTCCGCATCCAGACCGTGATGTCAAAAGACGGTGTGGAGTGGGAACATGTTGGGGAAATGTGCAACTTTGGAATGAGACCGGTTGGCGTGATAGCGACAGTCTTGACGCAAATTTGTTAGTGCACGCACATTTCTCGAAAAATCGACGGGGCGATTAAATCAAGACATTTTAGGCGGATAAGCGCCTCATGCGCTCGGCGGAAGCCCTCTTGGGCCGGCCGCAGGCGAGCGTCATGTCGTCAATATTCGCGCTCGTAAAAGACGCCGCCCTTGGCTTCGCCGGCATCGTTGGCCTCGCCGCGCAGCTTCACGCCGCGCCCGACGTTGAGGTCGATCGTCGCCTTGCCGGAGCCCGGCTTGTCGCCCTTCTGGATCGTCACATAGGTGCGGTCGTTGAGGTACTTGCCGGCCGAAACGGCGGTGCCGCCCTTTTCGTCGGTCGTCACGTCGAGGTCGTCGACGCCGATGGCGCTGCGCAGATTGTCGAGCAGCGAGGTCGAGCCGCCGACCCCCGCCAATTGCGCGGCCGCATCGGCGAGCTGGGCGATTTGCAACGGCGACAGATTCGACATCGAGCGGCCGAAGATCAGCTGCGCCAGCACCTCGTCCTCGGGCAACGCCGGCACGGAAGAGAAGGTGAACTTCGGATTGGTCGCCTCGCCGGAAACGACAATCGTGACGGTGGCGCTGCTGGTCGTCGTGGTCGCCGTCATGTTGAGGTAAGGCACCAGCGAACCCTGGAACCCGACCGTGCCCTCGGTAAAGGTCAGCCGCTTGGCAAGGATCGTCAGCCGGCCGCGTTGCAGGGTGAAGGTGCCGACCGCCTGCGGCGACGACGCCGGTCCGGTCAGCTTGAGCGAGCCGCCCAGTTCGGCATCAAGGCCCCTGCCCTGGATGAAGATCTGGTTCGGCGCGTTGACCGTCACGTCGAGGACAAGACCGCCGCCGCCGTTGCTGTTGCCGCTGGATGTCGGCGGGTTCAGCGCCCTGTCCTGCGCCCGCACCGCACGCGGCGCATTCTTGTGCTTGACGTCGAGCGCCGAGAGCGAGCCCGGCAGCTTTTCCGGCACAGTGATGACCGTCTTCGCCAGATTGATGGTGCCCGCGATAACCGGCGCCGAGACGAGCGGTCCTTTGATGGTCAGATCGCCGCCGAGATTGGCGGTCACCACCCTGCCATCCGTGTAGCGGCCGTCGGTGAGTTTGATCGACAGGTCGGCCGGAAAGCCTTGCGCCGGGGTGATGCCGACCGTGCCGCTGGCCGAAAGGCTGCCGCGCGTCGACAATGTGCCGGTCAAGCGGTTGATCCTGGCAACGCCGCTGCCGATAGACACGTCGGCCGCGATGTCGTTGACCGCAAGCCCGGAACGCGCGTCGATAAGGCGTGCGCCGGATGTCGTGACTTTGCCGCTGATCACCGGCGACGATGCGGGACCGCGCACCTGCACGTCGACATTGGCGGTGCCGTTAAGCGCCAGGCCTTGAGCAGCTAGCTTGGCGGCAAGGAAGGAAAAAGGCACCTTGCCGTTGAAGTCGAGCGCCAATATCGGCCCACCTCCTGTCGTCACCGTGCCGCCGCCCTTCAGGCCAAGCCCGGCGCCGTCGCTGATATTGGCGTCGAAAGCGAGCTTGTTGCCGGCAAATGTGCCCGACGACGACACGTTCATGCCGCCGAGCCCGGCGCCGCGCGTCTGCGAGGTCTGCACGGCGGAAGCATCGACCTTAAAGGTGACCGCCGGAGTGGCCGGCGCGCCGGACACCTTGACGGTGCCCGAGATCGAGCCGGCCGCGTCGAGACCCGGCGAAAAACTGTTGGCGAGCGAGACCGGCACCCTGGCCAGGTTGGCGTTGATGTCGAGCGCCTGTGCGACCTTGCCCGTCACCGTGGCGGTGCCGCCGCCGAGATTGAGCACCAGCCGGTCGAGCGTGGTCGCGCCGTTGGCGATGGTCACGGTCGAGGCCTGCGCGATCGCAGCCTTGATCCCCTGGACCGTCGCCTGGCCCGAAGCCAGCTCGACGGTCGTCGTGCCGTTCGCCACTTTCACCCGGCCGGCCGCCCTGGCCGGAATGTTCTTGACGGTGGCGCCGCCGGAAAAGCCGGTCCAGTCGCCGTCACGCTTCAGGTCGACATCGATGCCGGTGACGGTGGTGCCGCCCGAGATCACGCTGCCGGCGCGCACCTTGCCGGAGATGACAGGGGCCGCAAGGTAGTTGGCGATCTGTGCATCGATGGCGACGTTTTTGGCCGATAGATCTCCGCGCCTGATCGCCGCCGTGCTTGCCTTGACGACGACGTTTGGCCCGTCGGCCGCTTTCGAGAAAGCGATAGTGCCGCGCACATCGCCCTCCGCCTTTTCCAGCGCAAGCGCCGCCAGCGGTCCGATGTCGGGCAGGTCGAGCGACACGGTTCCCTCCGGCACGAAGGCCTCGTCGAGAGCAAGATCGCCGGAAATCTTGTTCGACCCCAACGACAGCAAAAGCCCGTTGATCGCGCTCTTGCCGTTGGTGGTGGCAAGCACGGCGCTGCCCTGCAGCGGCTGCCCGGCGACATTGCCGGTCAATTGCACATTGGCGGCCGGATTGGCGGCATCCGCCTTGCCGGTCGCGATGAGTTCAAGTCCCGTGATTTCGCGCGCCGCCACCGAAAGCCGGTCGCTGTTGACCGTCAGCGACAGATCGGGCCCCATGATCGGACCTTGCGCGTTCAGGGCAAAAGCGATGGCGCCCCTGGCGTCTTTCGACAGCAGCGAAACGTCGCTCAAGGCACCCTTTATGTCGGCGGCAAGCTTGCTGTCGGCAAGGCTCGCCTGCCCGTCGGCGCTCAGCGCGCCCGAGTTGAGCTTCAAGCCGTCGACATGGACGTTGCCATTGGCATCACGCTTCAGCGCGGCGCTCAACTGCGCGCTCTCGCCCAGCATGCCGCGCACCGCCGCCGGCAAGGCGGAAGAAGCAACATTGGCTTTCATATTGAGGTCGATGGCGCCGTCGCGCAGCGATATCAGGCCGGCGATCTGGCTGTTGAGCGCATCGCTCTTGAGCGCGCCGCTGTCGACGGCAACGGCATCGGTCGTCAAACGGCCGTTGACCTCGGCCGTGACCTTGCCGGCAACCAGCGGCGCGATCATCGGATTGTCGAGACCGACCCTGTTCACCGACACCGTGCCGGAAACCGGACCTGCCCGCCCCTTGAGATCGAACGCATCCGAATGCAGCGCCAACGCAAGGCCGTCCACATTCACCTGGCTGGCGGCAACGGAAGGCAGGATCGCGGAAACATCCAGTCGGGCTTGGGTGCTTTCGCCCTCCATCTTTGCCGACAAGGACTGGACCGCGATCTTGACCGGGCTCTCGGCGCTGCCGATCGTCAGCGGCAGGCTGGGTCCGGATGATGTGAGGTCGAGGGAAAAATCGCTGGCGCCGTTCGGATTTAATGTGCCGGCGGCGTTGCCGGAAATCTTGTCGCCCGAAAGCGTTGCGTGGTCCAGGGCTACGCCGCCCGCCAGGCTGTAGCTGCCTGTTGCGTCTAGATCGAGCGGCCCAAGCCCGGCCTGGCGGGTTTGGCTGGTCTCAGCACCGGCGAGTTGCGCGCTGAACTGGACCTCAGGGTTGGTCGACGCACCCGTGACATGCGCCGTGCCGTTCAATGTTCCGGCAGCATCGAGGCCAGGCACGAAGTCGTTGGCAAGTGCCGCCGGCAGGCTGGCAAGGTTGGCGGTCAGGTCGAGTGTCTGGCCGGCGCTGCCGGAAATCGTCGCCGAGCCGCCGCCGAGATTGAGCGCGAGCTTTTCGATGCTGGTGACGCCATTGGCGATCGCAAGGCTCGACGGCTCGGCGATCGCCGCTTTGATGCCGCGCACGGTCGCCTCGCCCGATGCGATCTCGACACTTGTCCTGCCGTCGGCGATCTTCACGCGCCCGGTTGCCTTGGCCGGAATACCGGACACCGTCGCGCCGCCGGCAAAATTGGTCCAGTCGCCGTCGCGCTTCAAATCGATGCCGATGCCGCTGACCACGGTAGCGCCGGAGGTCACGCTGTCGGCCTTGATCGTGCCCGAGATTGCCGGGCCCTTGAGATAGTTGGCGATCAGCGCGTTGACGGTGATCGTCTTTGCCGCCAGCTCGCCGCGCGCGATCGAGGTGCTTGCCGCATTGATGGTGACGGTCGGGACCGCGCCGTCCTTGGCGAAGGCGATGATGCCGTTGATGTCGCCGGTCGCCGACTGGCCGCCGAGCGCGGCAAGTGGCGCGATGTCCGGCACTGCCAGCGTCAGCGTGCCGAGCGGCAGGAGCTGATCGTCGAGCGCGAGATCGCCCGAAACCTTGTTGTCGCCGAGCGCAAGGCTGAGCCCCCTGATCGAGCGCTTGCCGGCGGCGGTCACCAACGAGGCCCTGATATCGAGCGGCTGCTCTTCGGCGCTGCCCGTCAGCGAAACATCGGCCGAAGGATTGGCGACGTCGGCCTTGCCCTTCGCCGAGAGCTTGATGTCCTTCACCGTGCGGCCGGCCGCCGTCAGGCTGGCGCTGTCGGCCGAAACCGAGAAGTCCGGCGCCCAGCGCGGACCGCTCGCGCTCAGCGCGAAATTGATCCCGCCGGCAAGCGGTGTGCCGGCCAGAGAAGACAGCGCCGAGACGTCGCCCAGCGTTCCCTTGACGTTGGCCTGGATGTCCGAGCCCTGCGCGCTGGCCGTGCCGCTTGCGCTCAGCGAGCCGGAGGTGAGTTCCAGCTCGTTGGCCGCGAACGCGCCTTCCGGGTCGCGGGTCGCGGTGGCCGAGAATTTCACCCGTTCGCCGAGCAGCGAGCTGATCTGCGGCGGCAGCGCCTTCGACACGGCGTCAGCATTCATCTTCAGCGTCATCGACAGATCGGCGAGCGAGACGCCGGCCGTCAGCGCGGCATTGAGCGCATCGCTGCGCAGCGTACCCTTGTCGATGGCCACGTTATCGCGGCTGATCGTGCCGGAAAGATCGGCCGCGAGCTTGCCCGTGACGAGCGGCGCCAGCGTCGCCACGTCGGTCTTCAGGCCGGTGGCGGCGAGCTTGACGCTGACCGGGCCGCTGCGGTTTTCGACATCGAAGCCGTCTGAATGGATTTCTCCCGTCACAGTGTTGAGCTGCGTGCCGCCGACGGCGACCGAGGCCAGCGAGGTACCGATATCGACCATCGGCGCCTTGCCGTCGCCAAAGGCGCGCGCCGTCGCCTTCTCGATCGCGACCAGGATCGGCACCGCGCTGGTGCCGACATCGATCGTGACGGGCTTTTCCTTGGCGGAGAGCTCGACGGCAAGGTCGCTGGCGCCTTTCGGGTCGACATTGCCCGTGGCCGTGCCATGCACGGCGTCGCTTTCTATGGTGGCGCGCTCGATATCGACCCCGCCTGCCGTCGTCGCCGTCCCGGCGACGTCGAAGTTCGTCTTACCGGCAAAGAGCGATTTGAACTTTTCCGGCAGGAAGCGCTCGAATTCGCCGTCGCCCTTGGCCTCGATATAGTGGCCCTTGTCGCTGAGCTGGTGGCGCCCGATGAGCTGGGTGACGATCTGACGGTCGACGACGAAGGTGCCGATGCCGCTCCAATTGGCGAGCGGCCCAGTGCCGGTGACGACGATGTCTACAGGCGGCGCATCCGGCAGCTTGAGCAAATTGGCGATGATGCCGCCCGCCGGCTCCGATGCCTTGAGATCGAGGTCGAGCTTGTTGTCGGCCGGCGCGAAATGGACCTTGGCGTCGACATTGCCCTCTCTGCCGTCGTGACGGGCGACGTTGAGCACCGTCTCGATCGCCAGCGGCGATGGATCGGCCTTGAGCGAACCCTTGGCGGCAAGCTCGGCAATGCCGCTGCCGGCAAGCTGCTGCCCGAGCGCGATCTCCGGCAACTCGATCTTTCTGACATCGATCGAGACCGGCAGGCTGGTCGATCCGCCTTGCGACGGCTGTTGGCTGGCTTGCGGCAATCGCGCCAGCTCGATGCGCTCGGCGGCGATGCGGTCGGCGTTGAAATTGCGCGACAAGAGCGCCGTCGGCGACCAGTCGAGCGCCACCTTGCGTGCCACCAGCCAGGGCCCGGCGCGGTCCTCCAGCACGACGTGATCCAGCCGCAAGGCGCCGGACCAGATGCCTTCGATGCCGCTGACGGTGATCTTGCGGTCCTCGGTCGAAGCCATCTTCGAAATCAGACCAGCGAGATTTTGCCGGCCGCCTTCGGTGCCGGTGAGCACGACGAGCGCGCCGATCGCCACCACCAGCAGCAGGAGCAGCGCGTAAAGGCAGATGCGAAGGATGCGCCAGAAGATCCTCATCGTCAGAACGCCTGACCGATGCCGGCATAGATGCCGAAATGCGGATCGCTCGGATCGCGGTTGAGCGGCACGGCGGCATCGATGCGCAGCGGCCCGAAAGGCGTAAGATAGCGCAAACCGACGCCGGCGCCGACCTTGACGTCCGAGAAATCGGGGAAGGATTTCGTCGAGACCGTGCCCGCATCGACAAAGGGCACGACGCCGATCGTGTCTGTGATGGCGATGCGCATCTCGACCGAGGTCTCGAAAAAGGACAGGCCGCCGATCGGCTGGCCGTCGATGTCCTTCGGGCCGATGCCCTGATAGGCGTAACCGCGCACCGAGCCGCCGCCGCCCGAATAGAAACGCCGGTCTGCGGGCACGTTCTGCAGGCCGGTGCCGACGATCGAACCGAGCACGGCGCGCTCGGCAAGCACGAATTTGCTCGCCGTGTCCAGCGACTGATAGGCGGAGCCTTCTCCCTTCAGCTTGAGGAAGGTCGCGCCGTTCAATATGTCGTAGCTCGGCTCGGCATAGGCGAGCGCCCGGAAACCCCTGGTCGGATTGAGCTTGTTGTCGCGGCTGTCATAGACATATTGCAGCGGCACGCTGGCGATCAGATAGGTGTGCTTGCCGAAAGTGTCGGTGATCCGCGAATAGTCGAGGGCGAATTCGGCCGAAACCCTCTGCTGCTTGTCGAGATCGTAGGAGACGCCGATATTGCCCTTGACCGAGAAATGGTCGTAGGCGTCGGGGTGCTCGAACACCGTCTTGATGCCGGTGAAGAACTTCGATGTCGGCCCGAGCACGCCCGGCTTCTCGAACATGATGCCGGCATTGTAGTTGAGCGCGGAAATGCTGTTGCTGCCGATGCCGCTGATGGAACCGTCGATGCGCAGCTTCTCCGCCTGGCCGAACAGGTTGCGGTGGCCCCAATAGCCTTCGAGCCCTAGCCCTTCCGTGTTCGAAAACGTGCCGCCGATGCCGAAAAAGCGCGGCTTGCGCTCGCTCACCTGGACGTCGATCGGGATGTTGCCCTGGGCGTCGAGGCTGTCGCCTTCCTTGATGGTCACGCTGTTGAAGACTTCGAGCCCGAGCAGCCGATCGCGGGCATCGTCAATCTCTTGCGGCGAATATTGCTGGCCGCGCTTCAGTCCGGTCATGTATTCGGTGAAGTCGCGATCGACCTTCTCGGTGCCCTCCACGGTGGTGCCGCCATAGCCGGCGACCGGGCCGGCCGCCACCGTCAGCGTGACGTCGAGCGTCGAGGTGGCGTGGTCGGCGACGATCTCGCGGTCCGTCACCTTGGCGAGCGGCCTGCCCTCTTCCTTCAGCGCGCGTACGATCGCCGCTTCGGCCTTGAGAACGGCGCCGGACCCGGCATCGCCGCCGGCGAGCAGGCCGAAATCGGCGCTCGCCAGCCCGGCCGCGTCGCCTTTCAGCCTGATGTCTCCCAGCGTGAATTTCGGCCCGGCGGCAATGCTGACGACCACCGGGATGGGCTGCGGCCCCTTGAATTCGGCGTCCGGCGGCAGTTCGTCGATAGACTTGCCCTGGATGGTGATGGTCACCACGCCTTCGTAGCGGGCGTCGGCATAAAGGGCGGCAACGAGCTGTTCCCGGTCGCTGCGCGCCTTGGCCATCAGGCCGAGCGACCCCGACACCGGATGCTCCTCGTCGCTTTTGAGCGCCGAGGCATTCTCCAGCCTCTCGACCAGATCCTTGTCGGCGTCCGGCGCGTCGATGGTTACGGAATAGCGCAGCGGATCGACGATGTCGGCATCCTCGTCCTTGGACGAACCCCAAAGCTTGATGCCGAAAATCTCGAAGGCAGCCGCCGGACGCGCTTCGCCGGCAAGCATGGTAGAGCAGACAAGCGCGAAAAGCAGGGCGCGCGGAAGCCCGCGCCCTGGCGCGATCCCTCCTGACATCTGCGTTTCATACGCCGGCATTAACACAACCTAGTCGACAAAACTAAAATTGGAATGAAGTTCTGAAACGCTCGTAAAGGGGCCACAATCCAATTGTCTGAAATAGACCGGGCTTGGAATTCACACCTTTTGCACCTTCGCAAGAATGTGTGATCCATCTCATAGAGGTTCTGTCGAAATACCGGCCTTTGGCCGGCAAGGAAACCGTTGGCGGGTTGAAAAACCTGTCGCGTTCCGGCGTTGACAAGCCCGCTCGATGCTTGATCATGCCCGGACGCTGGCAATGTCTGGAGGGTGATATGGCAATGCGCGCGGCTCGTGGTCTCTCTTTCCTTCTCCTTATCTTTTTCGCCCCTGTCTTCCTCGCCTTGAGCGGCGCGGCACTTGCGGCCGAAGCCCGGCGAATCGTGACGACGGACAATTCCGACTATTTCGGTTTCGACCTCAGGTCGGATCAGAATGTCAGCCTCGACCAGTGCAAGACCACATGCCTCGGCGACCCCGCCTGCCGCGCCTTCACCTACAACACCAAGGCCAAATGGTGCTTTCTCAAATCCGACTATAACCAGCTGAAACCCTTCAGCGGCGCCATAGCCGGCAAAGTCGCCAATGTCGATGGCGACCCCGAGATCGGCGCTCCGCCGGCGCTTGCCTTTTTCCCCAACTGGATGGCCGACCAAGCCCAGCAGTTCCGCAACAAGCTGACCGATCCGGCCTATGACAAGCCGACCGAAGGGCTGGCCGCGCTTCAGGCCGCAGCCGAGCAGGCCGCGCTCACCGGCGACCATCGCCTCGCCATGCAGAAATACCAGGCGGCGCTGTCCGTCCTGCCGGACGACGGCGCGCTCTGGCTGGCGCTGGCGCGCGAGACGCTTGGCGTGCAGCCGGCTTCCAACACCACCGAACCCTCGACCTTGCCGGCAAATGTCACCTCGGCCGCCTTCAACGCCTACAAGCTGGTGCGCACCGCAAAGACCCGCGCCGAGGCGCTGGCGCTGCTTGCCGCCGGCCTCGACAAGCGCGACCTCTTCCGGCCGGCCATTCAGGCCTATGAGGCGAGCCTTGCGCTGGTGAGCTCGCCCGCCGTCCAGGCCGACTATGCCGACCTCAAGGCGCGCAAGGGTTTCCGCGTTATCGAGCACACTGTCGATGCCGATTCCTCTTCGCCGCGCATCTGCGCCCAGTTTTCCGAAGAATTGGTCAAGACCGGCGTCGACTATTCGCAGTTCGTCACCGTCGACAACGCCGCACCCAAGGCCGTCGAGGCCAAGGACAAGCAGATCTGCGTCGAGGGGCTGGAACACGGCCAGCACTACGACGTGACGTTCCGCGCCGGCCTGCCGGCGGCAATAGGCGAGACGATCGCCGCCCCGGTCGTGCTTTCGATCTATGTCCAGGACCGCGCCTCGTCCGCCCGCTTCACCGGCGACAGCTTCGTGCTGCCGGCCGGCGCCCGCCGCGGCGTTCCGGTCGTCACCGTCAACATGAACGCCGCCAAGATGAAGCTCTTCCGCATCGGCGATCGTTCGCTGGCTCAGCTTCTGTCCGGCTATCAGTTCCTGCACCAGCTTGACGGCTATGACATTTCCACCATTTCCGACCAGATGGGCGAGCCCGTCTGGGAGGGCACGCTCGACATCGCCAACGACCTCAACAAGGAGGTCACCACCTCCTTCCCGGTGGACGAGGCGATCCCGCAGCGCAAGCCCGGCGTTTATGTGCTGACGGCGCAGCCGATCGACGACAAGGGCGACGACTACGGTTCGCGCGCCACCCAGTGGTTCGTCGTTTCCGACATCGGCTTGTCCACCTATACGGGCCAGGATGGGCTCAATGTCTTTGCCCGCTCGCTCGGCTCCGCCAAGCCGATCGCCGGCGCCGAACTGACGCTGCTTGCCAGGAACAATGATATCCTCGGCACGGCGACATCCGACGCCGAAGGCCACGCCGTCTTCAACCCGGGCCTGACGCGCGGCGAAGGCGGCATGGTGCCGGCCGTGCTGATGGCCAAGCAGGGCGACAATGACTTCGTCTTCCTCGACATGGGCCGTGCCGGCTTCGATCTGTCGGACCGCGGCGTTGCCGGGCGCGCCGCGCCCGGCGCGCTCGACGTCTATGCCTGGACCGAGCGCGGCATCTACCGCGCCGGCGAGGATGTCCATGTCGCAGCCCTTGCCCGCGACGGCGCCGCCAAGGCGGTCGAGAACCTGCCGCTCACCTTCATCTTCACCCGTCCCGACGGCGTCGAGAGCCGCCGCGTCGTCAGCGACGGCGTGTCCGCCGGCGGCCATGCCGTCGACCTGCCGCTCGAACCCAACGCCATGCGCGGCACCTGGACGGTTTCGATCTATACCGACCCGAAGCAGGCGCCGGTGGCGAGCCAGATGTTCCTGGTTGAGGACTTCGTGCCGGATCGCATCGAGTTCGACCTGACGGCCGACAAGAAGGAGATCGCCCAGGGCGAGACCGCCAATGTCAGCGTCGACGGGCGCTTCCTTTACGGCGCGCCGGCCGCCGGCCTCGCGCTCGAAGGCGAGATGACGCTGTCGACCACCAGCAGCTGGGACCGGTTCAAGGACTTCACCTTCGGCCTCGCCGACGAGCAGTCGGCCGAGCCTTCGGTGACGCCTCTGGCCAACCTTCCCGTCGTCGGCGATGACGGCAAGGCGACCTTCCCGGTTTCGATCGACCAGTTGCCTTCGACCACCAAGCTGGTCAACGCCAAGGTCACTGTGCGCATGCGGGAGGCCGGCGGCCGCGCCGTCGAGCGCTCGCTCGACATCGCGGCGCATCCGGAAAAAGAGATGATCGGCATCCGCCCGGATTTCGAAGGCGATGAGGTGCCTCAGGGCGGAATGGCGAAGTTCAGCATCATCGCCGTCGATCCAAACGGCAAGCGCGAGGAGCTGAAGGGCGCCCAGTGGTCGCTGGTCAAGGTCGAGCGCAACTACCAGTGGTACCATTCCAACAATTCCTGGAATTATGAAGCGGTGAACCTCACCAAGGCCGTCGCCAATGGCCAGATTGACCTCAACGCCGACGGAGAGGCGACCGTGTCGCTTCCTGTCGACTGGGGCCGCTATCGGCTCGAAGTCGAGACGGCTGACCCGGAAGGTCCAGCGACCAGCTACGAGTTCGATGCCGGGTGGTACGTCGCCTCGACCACAACCGAAACGCCTGACGGTCTTGAGATCGCGCTCGACAAGGACACTTACGCCGCCGGCGAGGTCGCGAAGCTGAAGGTCTCGCCGCATTTTGCCGGCGAACTTCTCGTCAACATTGGTGCCGAGAAGCTGTTGAAAACCGTTACCGCTTCAGTGCCGGCTGGCGGCGGCACCGTCGACATCCCGGTCGGCGACGATTGGGGCGCCGGCGCGTATGTCACGGCGACTTTGTTCCGGCCGGGCGATGCTGAGCAATCGCGCATGCCGGCCCGCGCCATCGGCGTCAAATGGCTGACCGTCGACCCAGGCTCGAAGAAGCTCGCAGTTGCGCTGACGCCGCCCGAAAAGACCGCACCGCGCCAGCAACTGTCGATCCCGGTCGCCGTCAACGGCGCACAACCCGGCAGCAATGCCTATGTGATGGTCGCGGCGGTCGATGTCGGCATCCTCAACCTTACCAACTACACGGCGCCCGATCCGGAGGACTGGTTCTTCGGCCAGCGCATGCTGGGCCTGGAAATCCGCGACCTCTACGGACGCCTGATCGACGGCTCGCTCGGCACCACCGGCAAGCTCAGGACCGGCGGCGACGGCGCCAACATGCAGTCGCAAGGCAGCCCGCCGACCGAAAAGCTGGTCGCCTTCTTCTCCGGCCCGGTCGAGCTCGACGCCAACGGCAAGGCGCGGGTCGACTTCGACATCCCGCAGTTCAACGGCACCGTGCGCGTCATGGCTGTCGCCTGGACCAAGGAAGCCGTCGGCCACGCTCAGACCGACGTCATCGTGCGCGATCCGGTGGTGATCACTGCCGGCCTGCCGCGCTTCCTGGCGCCCGGCGATGCGGCCACCATGCGCCTCGACATCGCCGACACCGACGGCCCTGCCGGCGACTACAAGCTCTCGGTCACCACGACCGGCGATCTTTCGACCGGCGACAAGCCCCTGCCCGAGAAGCTGACGCTCGCCCAGGGCAAGCGTCAGTCGCTCTCCTTCCCGCTGGTCGCGCGGACGGCGGGCGATGCCTCGATTACTGTCAAGCTCGCGCATGACAGCGGCGCCGAGGTCGAGCAGACGCTCTACCTGCCGGTTCGCCCGGCCCAGCTTCCGGTCACCAACCGCATGGTGGTCGACCTGAAGCCGAATGGCGGTTCGCTGCGCGTCGACAAGGAACTGCTTGCCGCAAGCGTGCTCGACGGCGCTTCGGTGAGCGTCGGCGTCTCGCAGGCGTCCGCCTTCGACGTGCCCTCGCTGCTGATGAGCCTCGACCACTACCCCTATGGCTGCGCCGAGCAGACCACCAGCCGCGCCATGCCGCTGCTCTACGTCAACGACATGGCCACCAGCATCGGCATGGGGAGCGATCCCGAGCTGCATGGCCGCATCCAGGACGCCATCTACAAGGTGCTGAGCTACCAGTCATCGAGCGGCAGCTTCGGCCTCTGGGGTCCGGGCTCCGGCGATCTGTGGCTCGACGCCTATGTCAGCGAGTTCCTGACCCGGGCGCGCGAGCAGAAATACGACGTGCCGGCGCAGGCGATGAACCAGGCGCTGAACAACCTGCAAAACTCGCTCGGCTACGACCAGGACGTCCAGGATCGCGGCAGCGAGATCGCCTATGCGCTCTATGTGCTCGCCCGCAACAAGAAGGCCTCGATCGGCGATCTGCGCTACTATGTGGACACGCAGCTCGAAGCCTTCTCCAGCCCGATGGCCGTCGCGCAACTGGCGGCGAGCCTTGCACTTTATGGGGACACGCAGCGTTCGGAAGCCACCTTCCAGACGGCGCTTCGGCTGGCCCAGGCGAGCACCGAGTACGACTACTATCGCTCGGACTACGGCTCGCCGCTCCGCGATGGCGCGGCGATCCTGGCGATGGCCGCGGAATCGAAACCGGTGCCGAGCATCGTGCCGCAGTTGATCAGGCTGGTGGCGCGGGAACGCGCCGACGCCCGCTGGACGAGCACCCAGGACGAATCCTGGATGCTGCTGGCGGCGCGGGCGCTGAAGGAAGGCAATGATTCCATCACGCTTTCCGTCAACGGCGCGCCGCATTCGGGCGGCTACTCCGACCAGGTCGCCGGCAATGAGCTCGAGGGCAGCCCGCTCACCATCGCCAACACCGGCAAGACGCCGCTGCAGGCGGTGGTCACCGCGGTAGCCGCGCCTGTCGAGCCGCTGCCGGCCGGCGGCGACGGCTTCACCATCGAGCGCACCTACTACAGGCTCGACGGCACCGAGGCCAATATCACCGAGGCCAGGCAGAACGAACGCTATGTGGTCGTGCTCAAGATCTATGAGCAGAACAACTGGCCGTCGCGTCTCCTGGTCACCGACCTGCTGCCGGCTGGTTTCGAGATCGACAATCCGAGCCTGGTTTCAAGCGCGCAATTGTCGAACTTCTCCTGGCTGGCGCAGACCGACGCCGCGCATCTGGAGTTTCGCGACGACCGTTTCGTCGCCGCCTTCAACCCCAATGAAGGCGACGGCGACCGCAACATCACGCTGGCCTATGTCGTGCGCGCGGTGACGCCGGGCACCTATGCCCATCCGGCGGCGACGGTGGAGGACATGTACCGGCCGCAATATTCGGCCCGCACGTCCACCGGCATGATGGAGGTCAAGGCGGAATAAAGTGCTGCTGACGGACATGAACGGAACGATGGCGCTGCCCCTCATCCGCCTGCCGGCACCTTCTCCCCGTATAGAGACGAGGAGAAGGGGGCCGTCGCGATCGCCGGCCCGTTTTCTGCAGCGTTGGAAATTGGCGAAAGCCTCTGCGCAGGCTCCTTTCTCCCCGTCTCTATACGGGGAGAAATGCCCGGCAGGGCAATGAGGGGCGGCGCCATGCTCTCCAGGAAATTTCTGCGTCGCGCTGCCATCGCCGGGATTTCTCTAGCCGGCTTCGCGGTACTCTCCATCGCCATCCTCTGGGAGCTCGACCGTGCCTTCCCGCCGCCTGTACCGGCCGCGCTGACGGTCTCGACCGAAGTGCAGGACCGCGACGGCGAGCTCTTGCGCGCCTTTGCGACACCGGACGGCTACTGGCGGCTGGAAACCCGGCTCGACCAGGTCGACAGAGAGTTTGTCGACATGCTCGTCGCCTATGAGGACAAGCGCTTCTGGGATCACGGTGGTGTCGACGTGCTGGCGCTTTGCCGCGCCGCGGGCCAGTTTGCCACCAGCGGCCATATCGTGTCGGGCGGCTCGACCTTGTCGATGCAGCTTGCCCGGCTGATCGAGCCGCGCGACAGCCGCAGCCTAGGCTCCAAGCTCAAGCAGATCCTGCGCGCCGTCCAAATCGAGCGGCGGCTGTCCAAGCAGGAAATCCTCGAGCGCTACCTGACGCTGGCGCCCTATGGCGGCAATCTCGAAGGCGTGCGCGCCGCCTCGCTCGCTTATTTCGGCAAGGAGCCGAAGCGGCTGACCGTCTCCGAATCCGCCCTTCTCGTCGCCCTGCCGCAACTGCCCGAAAAACGCCGGCCCGACCGCGACCTCGACATCGCGCATGCCGCGCGCGACCGCGTGCTCAACCGCATGGTCTCGGCCGGCCTGCTCGGCGAAAGAGAGGCTGCCCGCGCGGCCCTCGATGACGTCTCCGGCCTGCGCCGCAAGCTGCCGGCGCTGGCCGCGCATGCCTCCTACGCCATGCTGCCCAAGGCCGAGCCCGGCAAGCCGCTGCGGCTGACGATCCGCCGAAGCGTCCAGCAGGGGCTGGAGCAGGTGGCCAGGGAAGCCGCCAGGAAGCTCGGCCCGAAACTCTCCATCGCCATGGTGATGGCGGATGCGCGCACAGGCGACATTCTTGGCGAAGTCGGCTCGGCCGACTTTTTCGACGCCACCCGCTCCGGCTGGATCGACATGACCAAGGTCGTGCGCTCGCCCGGATCGACGCTGAAGCCCTTCATCTACGGGCTCGCCTTCGAGCAGGGCCTGGTGGCGCAGGAAACCATCATCGAGGACAGCCCAGCCGATTTCGGCGGCTATCGGCCGAAGAATTTCGACATGGGCTACCAGGGTGATGTCAGTATCCGCCAAGCACTGCAATTGTCGCTCAACGTGCCGGCGATCCGGGTGCTCGACGCCGTCGGCCCCGCACGGCTCACCGCGCGCTTCCGCCAGGCTGGCGTCAACCCAACGCTGCCGCTTAACGAGGCGCCGGGCCTGGCGATCGGCCTTGGCGGCGTTGGCGTAACTTTGCGCGATCTGGTGCAGCTCTATACGGGGCTCGCCAATGGCGGCAAGATGCACACGCTGCATGACGGCACCGAGCCGGCCAATGCCGAGCGCACCACCGCCACCATCCTCGACGACCAGGCCGCCTGGCAGATCAACGACATCCTGTCCGGCGTAAAGCCGCCGGAAGGTGCCATGCAGCGCGGCATCGCCTACAAGACCGGCACCTCCTATGGCTATCGCGATGCCTGGTCGGTCGGTTTCGATGGCCGTTATGTGCTGGGTGTCTGGGTCGGTCGCGCCGACGCTGGTCCAATCCCAGGCCTCTCCGGCTATGTCTCGGCCGCGCCGATCCTGTTCGAGGGCTTTGTCCGGTCGGGTCTGGCCAGCGTGCCGCTGCCCAGCCGGCCGCCGGGCGTCTTCAATCCCAAACGCGAGGACCTGCCGGTAACGCTCGCCCGCTTCGGCGCCGGCTCGGACGGGCTGGTGCAGGCGACGCCGACGGAGCCGGCGCCCACGATCGTCTTCCCGCCGGATGGCGCCCGCGTCGATCTCGGCACCAATTCTGCCGACGCCACGCCGCTGGTGCTGAAGCTGCAGGGCGGCCGCGCGCCGTTCCGCTGGCTGGCCAACGGCAAACCGCTCGCCGGCATCGATCGTCGCCGCAACGCGACCTGGCTACCCGACGGCACCGGCTATTCGACACTGACCGTGATCGACGCCGCCGGCCGCGCGGCCAGCGTGAAGGTTTTCGTTGAATAGAATGCGGCAAGCGATTCAGAGGATTGCGTTTCTTGAAGCTTTGGTTCGAGGAAGTTCTCTCCTGACGTTTGGCGCGAGGCACCCCCCTTTGGCCTGCCGGATGGAGGCGGCGCCGAAGCTGCCAATCTCCCCCCTTGAGGGGGAGATGCCCGGCAGGGCAGAGGGGGGTGCCTCGCACCAACCTTCGCTGAGAGCGACTGCGATCCTCGCAGCTCTCCTGACCGCAATCTCCTCCCCCGCCCGCGCCGATCCCCTCCCCGCCGGCTTCGTCAGGCTGGCCGACGTCGATCCGACCATCCGCCAGGACATCCGCTATGCCGGCGCCAAAAACTTCCTGCACCGCAAGGTGAGTGGCTACGAAGCACCTGTCTGCATCCTGACCGAACAGGCGGCGAAGGCGCTTTCCAGCGTCCAGAAGACGGTCGCCGCCAAAGGCCTGACGCTGGTCGTATTCGACTGCTACCGCCCCGCGCGTGCCGTGGCTGACATGGGCAAATGGACCCGGCAAGGCGGTCCGCCCGATCCGCGATGGTATCCGAAGGTCGAGCGCGGCGATCTCATCGCCAAGGGCTATGTCGGTGAGCTCTCCAGCCATTCGCGCGGCTCGACCGTCGATCTTGCGATCGCTGAGGCGGACAAAAAAAGCACGGCGCACCCGGCCTGCGGAGCGCCCGATGCCGGCACGCTCGATTTCGGCACCGGCTTCGACTGTTTCGACCCTTCTAGTGAAACAGCCCACCGCCCTCTCCCCGCCGAAGCGGCGGCGAGCCGCAAGATGCTGCTGGCGGCCATGCGCGCCGCCGGCTTCCGCAACTATGCGCGCGAATGGTGGCATTTCACGCTTGCCGACGAACCTTTCGCAAAACAGCGCTTCGATTTTCCGGTGACCGCAAACTGAGCCGCAGGACTTGCCTGGAGGCGGCCCGCTTCTAATTAGGCCGGCTGATGAGGAGCCCCAGCGACGCAAGTTGAGGAAGTTATTTCCTCGATCGGCCATTGCTCGGCGAAAAATTGCTGCAAGGAGGTGAAAAAGGCAACATTCAATGCATCTAATTTCTATAAACTCGCTAGAGTTCGGCCGTCATCAACGGAGGCGGAAATGACCAATCCTCATTTCAGGAAACTGCTCGGCGCGCTGGTCGCCACATCTGTCCAGTTCGGCACGCTCGGTTTCGCGTTTGCCGATACGACCATTCTGAATGTGTCCTACGACCCGACACGTGAGCTCTACAAGGCCTATGACGAGGCCTTCGCCGCGCACTGGAAGGCCGAGACCGGCGAAACCGTCACCATCCAGCAATCGCATGGCGGATCGGGCGCGCAAGCCCGCGCGGTCATCGACGGCCTCGACGCCGATGTCGTGACGCTCGCGCTCGAAGGCGACATCAACGCCATTGCCTCGAAGACGAAGAAGATCAATCCGGACTGGCGCACGAAATTCGAAAACAATTCGGCGCCCTACACCTCGACCATCATCTTCCTGGTGCGCAAGGGCAACCCCAAGGGCATCCACGACTGGAACGATCTGGTGAAGGACGGCGTCCAGGTGATCACGCCGAACCCGAAGACGTCCGGAGGCGCGCGCTGGAATTATCTCGCCGCCTGGGCCTATGCCAACGCCAATGACGGCAACGACGAAGCCAAGACCAAGGAATTCGTCGGCAAGCTTTATGCCAATGTCCCTGTGCTCGACACCGGCGCGCGCGGCTCGACGGTGACATTCGCGCAGAAGGGCCTCGGCGACGTGCTGATCGCCTGGGAGAACGAGGCGTATCTCGCGCTCGACGAATTCGGCGCCGACAATTTCGACATTGTCTACCCGCCGACCTCGATCCTGGCCGAGCCGCCGGTCGCCGTCGTCGACGCCAATGTCGACGCCAAGGGCACGCGCAAGATAGCCGAGGCCTATCTGAGCTGGCTCTATTCCAAGGAGGCCCAGACCATCATCGCCAAGAACCACTATCGTCCGGCCAAGCCCGACCTGGTGCCTGCAGAGGACCTCGCCAAGTTGCCGGCAATCAAGCTGGTCACCATCGACGATCCGCAATTCGGCGGTTGGAAGAAGGCGCAGCCTTATCATTTCGGCGATGGCGGTATATTCGACCAGATTTACAAGCCCGCCCAATGAGGCATGGTGGCCACCGGCCGGATGAAACCTGATTGGGTCTATTGTACGACTGCCCAAGGCGATGCAGCGGGCGGACTGGTCTGAATAAGAAGGGACGATCCAGAACAGCATGAACACAGCACCCGCCAAGGCGGGGGGGCGATTCAGACAGCCGAGCGTCATTCCGGGCTTCGGATTGACGCTCGGCTTCTCGCTTGCCTACCTCACGCTCATCATCCTCATCCCGCTTTCCGGGCTGATCTGGCGTTCGGCCGCGCTCGGCTGGACCGATTTTTGGGCGATCGCCGTCGACCGGCGCACCCTCAACGCGCTGAAGGTCAGCTTCGGCACCGCCTTCCTGGCCGCTGCCATCAACGTCGTGTTCGGCACCATCGTCGCCTGGGTGCTGGTCCGCTATCGCTTCCCCGGACGCCGCATCGCCGATGCGATGGTCGACCTGCCCTTCGCCTTGCCCACCGCGGTCGCCGGCATCGCGCTCACCACGCTTTACGCGCCGAACGGCTGGATCGGCCACCTGTTGGCACCGCTCGGCATCAAGGTCGCCTATACGCCGCTCGGCATTGTCGTGGCGCTCGTCTTCATCGGGCTGCCTTTCGTCGTGCGCACTGTCCAGCCGATCATGGAAGAGATCGACAAGGAGGTCGAGGAGGCAGCCGCCACATTGGGCGCCAACCGCTTCCAGATCATCACCCGCGTGCTCTTCCCCGGCTTGGCGCCGGCCATCATCACCGGCTTCTCGCTCGCATTCGCGCGCGGCGTCGGCGAATACGGCTCGGTCATCTTCATCGCCGGCAACCTACCCTTCAAGTCCGAGATCGCGCCACTGCTGATCGTGATCAGGCTCGAAGAATACAATTACGAGGCGGCGACCGCGATCGCAGCGATCATGCTGGCGCTGTCCTTCGTGATGCTTTTGGTCGTCAATCTCGTGCAGACATGGAGCCGTAAGCGCTATGGCTGATCCCGAGATCAAATCTTTCGAGCCGCATCGCGTGAGCCAATCGGCGGCGGTGACAGAAAGCCGGCCCGTGAGGGCGGTGCTTTTGGCGATCGCTTTCGCCTTCCTCGCCGTCTTCCTGCTTCTGCCGCTGATCGTCGTTTTCCACGAGGCGCTTGCCAAGGGCATCGGCGCCTACACGGAAGCCCTTTCCAGCCCCGACACCCGCTCGGCGATCCGCCTGACGCTGCTGGTGGCGGCGATCTCGGTGCCGCTCAACGTGATTTTCGGCATCTCGGCCGCCTGGGCGATCGCCAAGTTCGAATTCAAGGGCAAGGCGTTCCTGACCACGCTTATCGACCTGCCCTTCTCGGTGTCGCCCGTCATTTCCGGCCTGGTCTATGTGCTGCTCTTCGGCGCGCAAGGGCTGCTCGGCGAATGGCTGAAGGCGCATGGCATCGTCATTCTCTTCGCCGTGCCCGGCATCGTGCTGGCGACCATCTTCGTCACTTTCCCATTCGTCGCCCGCGAATTGATCCCGCTGATGCAGGAACAGGGCAACGGCGACGAGGAAGCCGCCCTTTCGCTCGGCGCCAATGGCTGGCAGACTTTCTGGTATGTGACGCTGCCCAACGTCAAATGGGGACTGCTCTACGGCGTGCTCCTATGCAACGCGCGCGCCATGGGCGAGTTCGGCGCGGTGTCGGTGGTCTCGGGCCATATACGCGGCCTCACCAACACCATGCCGCTGCATGTCGAGATCCTGTACAATGAGTACAATGCCGTCGGCGCCTTCGCGGTCGCTTCGCTGCTTGCCGGCCTGGCGCTGGTGACGCTGGTCTTGAAAACACTTCTCGAGATGCGCTACGGCGCCGAGATCGCCGCGGCGCGCGGACATTAGATGCATGCCGCCCAAAACTGCATTGCATGCGTCAACTGACTGAGGGATCTGTATGGAAGTTCGCGTTGTCAACGTGCGCAAGGAGTTCGAGCGGTTTCCGGCGCTCCATGACGTCTCGCTCGACATCAGGTCGGGCGAGCTCATTGCGCTGCTCGGGCCGTCCGGCTCCGGCAAGACGACCCTGCTCAGGTTGATCGCCGGGCTCGAGCGGCCAACCAAGGGCGCTGTCTTCTTCGGCGAGGAGGACGCCTCGCAAAAGTCGATCCAGGAGCGCAACGTCGGTTTCGTCTTCCAGCACTACGCGCTGTTCCGCCACATGACCGTTGCCGACAATATCGGCTTCGGCCTCAAGGTCCGGCACGGCGCGGCACGCCCCTCGGCGAAGGAGATCCGCCGCCGCGCCTCCGAGCTCCTCGACCTCGTCCAGCTGTCGGGGCTGGAAAAGCGCTATCCGGCACAACTCTCCGGCGGCCAGCGCCAGCGCGTGGCGCTTGCCCGCGCCATGGCGATCGAACCCAAGGTGCTGCTGCTCGACGAGCCGTTTGGCGCCCTCGACGCACAGGTGCGCCGTGAGCTTCGTCGCTGGCTGCGCGAGATCCATGACGCCACCGGCCACACCACCGTCTTCGTCACCCATGACCAGGAAGAGGCTTTGGAGCTTGCCGACCGCGTCGTGGTCATGAGCCAGGGCCGCATCGAGCAGGTCGGCTCGGCCGACGAGATCTACGACATCCCAAACTCGCCGTTCGTCTATAGCTTCGTCGGCGAATCGAGCTCGCTGCCGGTCAAGGTCGAGGGCGGTGAACTGTGGATCGCCGACCGGCCGATCGGGCTATCGGCACCGCAGGGAGCGCCTTCGGGCGAAGCGTTGCTCTATTTCCGTCCGCACGATGTCGAGCTGCTCGACGGCTGCAGCGGCTGCATCGCCGGCACCGTCGCCGCCAGCCGGCGCGTCGCCGGCACCAGGCGGGTCGAGCTCGAGGTGGGCGGCGAGCGCCAGCGCGTCGAGATCGAGCTGCCGGTCGACCATCCGGCGGCACAGAAGAGCCGGGTGGCCTTCAGGCCGCGGCGCTGGAAACTTTTTCCGGTGTCCTGACGCTTCATTACGCCTAGCGTTGCCGGAGTCCGCCGCGGTCCCGCGATGAATCGGCTTGGAAGAAAATCCTATTAGGCGGCTGTTTGGGCGACGCTTTTTCCCGGCGTCCCCACTCCTCCCGCTGCGTGTGCCTCGTCGGGCCAGGCCTTCCCCATTAAGGTCGTGCTATAGTCTCAATCCATTCTCAAGGGAGCCTATTGTCGTGAAGCGCTTATTGCTTGGCATCGCCACTTTCGCCGGCCTCGTCCTCGCCTCCTCCCAAGCCTGGTCGGCCGACAGGCTGTTGAATGCTTCCTATGACGTCGGCCGGGAATTGTTCGCCGAGGTCAACAAGGCCTTCATCGCCGGGCACCCCGGCGTGACTGTCGATCAGTCCCACGCCGGAACCTCGGCGCAGGCACGCGCCATTGCCGAAGGCCTGGCCGCCGACGTCGTCACCTTCAACCAGGTCACCGATGTCGAGTTCCTGGTCAAGAAGGGGTTGGTCTCAGCCGATTGGCAGAAGGATTTCCCGGACAACGCCTCGCCCTTCTATTCGCTGCCGTCCTTCCTGGTGCGCGCCGGCAATCCCAAGCACATCAAGGACTGGAGCGATCTGGTGCGCGACGATGTGCAGGTGATCTTCCCCAACCCGAAAACCTCGGGCAATGCGCGCTATACCTACCTGGCGGCCAGCGCCTATGCCAAGGAAGCCTTCAAGGGCGACGATGCCAAGGTGAAGGAGTTCATCGCCAAGCTGTTCGCCAACGTGCCGATCTTCGACACCGGCGGCCGCGCCGCCACCACCACTTTCGTGCAGCGCGAGATCGGCGACGTGCTGATCACCTTCGAGTCGGAAACGCGCGGTATCCGCAAGGAATATGGCGACGACAAGTTCGAGCAGGTCACGCCTTCGGTCAGCCTGTTGGCCGAGTTCCCGGTGGCGATCGTCGACAAGGTTGCCGACGAGCACGGCAGCCGCGATCTCGCCAAGACCTATCTCGACTTCCTCTATTCAGCGGAAGGACAGGACATTGCCGCCCGCAACGGCCTGCGGGCCCGCGACGCCGCAGTCGCCGCCAAATACAAGGCCGATTTTCCCGACGTCCGCCTGTTGACGGTGGACGAGGTCTTCGGCGGCTGGGACAAGGTGCAGAAAGAGCATTTCGCAGCCGGCGGCCTGCTCGACCAGGCCTACGGCAGCCGGTAGGCTGCCTTATCGGAAAAGTGCAGGAAGGCCGGCTTTTGCCGGCTTTCTTCATATCTGGCGCCGGCATCGGCTTGACGCCGAAATGATGGCAGCCAATGTGAAAAACGTTACGAAGAATCAACGCGTTTGTGCCTAACCTGTATTGGCGAATTGTTGGGCCAAACGGCGTTCTGCGGCCAAACTGTCATGATTTGCACACAAACAACCGTCAGATGCAGGGCGATTGGGGTTTGATGAACTGAATCGGGCATGCTGACCAAAAAAGGCAAATACGGCCTCAAGGCCCTCGTGCATCTTTCCGGCCTGCCGGACGGCCAGCTTGCATTCGTCAACGACATAGCGGTCGCCAACAACATCCCGAAGAAGTTCCTGGATGCCATCCTGGGCGAATTGCGCAATGCCGGTTTCGTGCAGAGCCGCAAGGGCAAGGAAGGCGGCTACCGCCTTGCCAGGCCCGCTTCCGAGATCAAGATCGGCCATGTCGTGCGCGTGCTCGACGGACCGCTGGCGCCAATCCCTTGCGCCAGCCGCACGCAATATCAGCGCTGTGAGGATTGCGACGAGGCGACGTGCCAGGTCCGCCACATGATGCTGGAGGTGCGCCAGGCGATCGCCGAGGTTCTCGACAATCGCAGCCTCGCCGCGATGCGCGACGCCGACAACGACGATTTCCCGGCCGAACTGACCTCGCAGATCTGATCGCCAACCCGCAGCGCCATGCCGTAGTTGTCTATCCGCGACAAACGCAGTAAAGCGGCTGGCGGATGGGAACGAGGTCTGGGGTATCCGACGCATGAGGCTGCCTTGGCTTGGCAAGTCCCGCAGGGCCAAACGACAACCGTCATCCGCCAACATCTATCACACCGAGATCATCGCCGACGTGCTGGTGCCGGAGCGCGGCGAAACCGTCCGCTTCTTCAGCCGCAAGCTCGTCCGCCCCGGCAAGTTGCGCCGCGTCTCCAACAAGGATCTGCGCGAGAGCCTGCTCTTCTTGTTCTATCTCGGCGTGGCGGCTCTCCTGCCGGTCGCCTGGTGGGCGCCGATCTGCGGTCGGGTGTCGACGCTTCGGCGCAAGCGCCATTTTCGCAAGGAATTCGCGCGCTATGACGTCGCGATCAAAGCGGTGCTTGGCGATGACGTTGACACGCAAAGCTTTTTCAGGGGCCATCTCGCCGCCGCGCATCGCCGCCGCCTGATGCTTGCCGCCCACCTGGTGCCTGGCAGGCGCTGGTCGCCGGCAATCCGGCTCGAAGGCGTCGACGGCGTGCGCGAGGCGTTGCGACGCGGCCGCGGCGCCATTGTCTGGTGCGATCAGTTCATCGCCCAGACCATCATGGGTAAGCGCGCCCTCTTCGAGGCCGGCATCGAAGCGCACCAGGTGAGCGTCAACTTCCATGGCTTTTCGGAAAGCAAATTCGGCCTGTACGTGATCAACAGGCCGCTGGTCGAGGTCGAGAACCGTTTCCTGAAGAGCCGCATCGTCTTCGAGCGCGCCGACGCCTACCAGGTCACCGCGCGCATCCAGAAGACGCTGAAGGAGAACGGCGTGGTGCTGATGACCAACACCATCCACGCGGGCTCCACCTTCACCGAAATCGCCATGGGCGAGCACGGCTGGACCCACCTCGCCTCGGCGCCGGCAAATTTCGCGGCGCGCGCAGGCGCTGCGCTGTTTGCCATGTCGACCCTGGAGACCGTGCCCTTCCGCGAATACCGGGCGATCGTCAGCCCTGAACTGAAACCCAACGCTGCCCAGCAGGCATCCCTGTCGGCAAAGGACGTGGCGGCAAAGAACCTCGTCCTGCAGGCGGGCTACATCCTGCTCAAGCGCGACCGTCTGCTGGAAGCTGTCAAATTATATCCGGAGCAGATGATGGTCTGGTCCGGCGCCAATCGGCTCACCGGGCAGCAGGATCAACCCACGATCGGTAGCGACACCGCCTAGAGCAATTCCAGGAAAAGTGTGTAACGGTTTTCCGTCCGGAATTGCGTAGAAACAAATAGTTAGAGCAGTTCGGCGTTTCCGAGCCGTTTCCGTGAAACGATGAACTGCTCTAGCCGAGTAATTCGTTCACGATCGCGACGACGGACCGCGTCGCATCCACCGTCACCGCGAGCTCGTCCGGGCCGGGCTCTTCCAGGGTCGCGAACTGGCTGTCGACCAGGCTCGCCGGCATGAAATGGCCCTTGCGGCCCGCGACCCGCCGCCAGGCGGTCTCGCGATCGATCTTGAGGTAGAGGAAGACGATGTCGGGGCAAAAGCCGCGCAGCCGGTCGCGGTAGCTGCGCTTCAGCGCCGAGCAGGCCGCCACCGCCTTCTGTCCGTCGGCGACGGAGGCCGCGATGCGCTCGCCGATGGCGTCGAGCCAGCCTTTGCGCAAGGCATCCGTCAGCGGCTCTCCGCGCGCCATGCGCGCCACGTTTTCCGGCGGATGCAGGCGGTCGCCTTCGATGAAGATCGCGCCCAGCTCTTTGGCCAGCGCCTCGCCGACGACCGTCTTGCCGCAGCCGGCCACTCCCATCGCGACGATGGCCGGCGCTGACCGGATGTCGTTCATTCTTTCATCCACGATCAGCGACTTGCCGGCGCGCGGCCGTAAAGCAGAAGCATAGCGACGATCACGACGCCGTAGATGATCTGCCGCCCCGCCTCCGGCATCTGCATGACCGAGAGGATCGACTGCAGCAGCGTGATCAGGATCACGCCGGCGACGGTTCCGAGATAGGAGCCGCGTCCGCCGAGGATCGAGGTGCCGCCGAGCACCACCGCGGCGATCGACGGCAGGAGATAGGCATCGCCCATCGACTGCGCGGCCTTCGATGCGTAGCCCGCGAGCAGGACGCCGCCGAAGGCCGAGAGCCCGCCGGACACGGCAAAGGCGATCATCACCACGCGGCGCGTGTCGATGCCGGACAGATAGGCGGCGCGCTCGCGATTGCCGATGCCGTAGACGGCGCGGCCGAAGCTGGTGCGTGTCAGCATGAAGACCATCGCGGCCCCTATCAGCGCCCAGATGATGACGGCGTTCGGCACCCCAGGAATGGTAAACCCGGTTGCGAGGTAGCGCATCGCCGCCGTCGCCGAATCCTGCGGCGAGAACCCGCCCGTATAGACCACCATCAGCCCTTGCGCGACGGCATTGGTGGCCAAAGTGATGATCATCGAGGGAATGCGCAGGTAAGCGACGCCGATGCCGTTGACGATGCCGATCGCTACTCCGCAGAGGATGCCGAACGGGATGGCAAGCGCGACGCCGACCGGGCCATAGGCCGCGGCCGCGCAGGCCATCATGGCGCCGGTCGCCACGGCCCACGGCACGGACAGGTCGATCTGGCCGAGCAGGATCACCAGCATCATGCCGGTGGCGATCACGCCGAGGAACGAGGCGACCTTCAGCTGCTGCAGGAGATATTCCGGCGACAGGAAGCTGCGCGAATAGAGGCTGCCGACCAGAAGCAGGAGCACGATGCAGGCAAAGGCGGTGACCACCGCCGGATCGGCGCGGCGGATGAATTTCGGCATGCGGCCGGCGATGCCGCCAAGCGTCGTTTCGCTCACAGGAACCACTCCAGCCGGTTGCGCACCCTGAACAGCGCGAAAGCGCCGAGGCTGACCGCGATCAAGAGGATAACGCCCTGGAACAGCGGCTGCCAGAGCGGATCGAAATCGAAGACGAACAGGAGATCGCCGATGGTGCGGAAGGCGAGCGCGCCGAAGATCGCGCCGATGGCGCTGCCCTTGCCGCCGAACAGCGACACGCCGCCGAGCACGACGGCCGCGATGGAAAACAGCGTGTAGGCATTGCCGCTCGCATAAGCCGCCTCCCCGGTGTAGGTGAAAAAGGTCAGGAACAAACCTCCGATCGCGGCGAGCAGCCCGGCAAGCGTATATGCAAGGAACTTGCCCCTGCGGATCGGCACGCCCGACATATAGGCCGCCGTCTCCGAGGAGCCCGCGGCATAGGCCGCGCGGCCGAGTTCGGATCGGCTGAACGGCACCCAGACGATGAGGACCACGACGAACAGCGCCACGAAGCTCGCCGGCACCACGCCGAAGAAACGCCCGGTCAGGAAATCGGCGAGGTCTTCGTTGACCGATCCGCCGGGCACCGGCCGCAGCAGCAGCGCTAGCCCGAAATAAACAGCGCCCGTAGCGATGGTCGCCACGATCGGCTGCAGGCGGCCATAGATCACGATGGCGCCATTGACCGCCCCGCTGATGAGCCCGGTGCCGAGCACGGCCACCACGCCGAATGCGGTTTCGAGGCCGGTGCCGATCACCAGCCAGGAAGCCATGCAGTTGGTGAGCGTGAAGATCATGCCGACCGACAGGTCGATGCCGGCGGTGATCACAACAAGCGTCTGCGCCATGGCGACGAAGGCCAGCAGCACGCCCTTGTTGGCGGCCGTTTGCACGACATTGGCGGTGAAGCCTGCCGGATGGTTCGCGCTGTAGATAGCGAACATGACGATGAAGATGGCGAAGGCCAGCAGCGTCCCGCGCTGTTCGGCCAGCCAGTAGCGCCAGTCCTTCATGCGCCCTCTCCTTGCCTTGGCCCGGAACCTTCACCGTGGATGTTGAGCGCGCTGGCGATCAGCGCATGCTCGGTGATCTCGGCGCCGACGAGCTCGCGCTTGATGGCGCCGTCATAGAGCACAAGCACGCGATCGCAGCAGCCGATCAGCTCGTCATAATCGGTCGAATAGAACAGGATCGCGGCGCCTGCATCCGCAAGCTTGCGCATCAGTTGGTAGAGCTCCTGCTTGGTGCCGACATCGATGCCGCGCGTCGGATCGTTAAGCAGGATGATGCGCGGCTGCCGCATCAGCCATTTGGCGATCACCACCTTCTGCTGATTGCCGCCGGAGAGCGCGCCGACCGGGATATCGAGGCCCGCCGTCTTGATGGCCAGCAGCCCGACCATATCGTCGATCAGCCGCTGCTCGGCGCCGCGGTCGATGACGCCGGCTTTCGACAGCCTGTCGAGCGCTGCGAAGGACAGGTTCTCGCGCACCGTCATCGGCAGCATCAGCCCTTCCGTCTTGCGGTCTTCCGGAATCAGCGCCATGCCCACGCGGTCTTCGCTCGCGGCTGTGGGGCTTGCGATCGAAACCGGCTTGCCGTCGACCAGGATCTGCCCGGAAAGGCCGCGCAGCACGCCGAAAAACGCAAGCAGCAGCTCGCGCTGGCCCTGGCCGTCGAGACCGCCGAGCCCGACAACCTCGCCGGCTCCGATCGACATCGAGATATTATCCAGCCGGCCGCTCCATGAGAGGTTGCGCGCCTCCAGAACCGGAACCGCACCGGACTGGTGACGGACCGGCTTTGGCGGGAAGATGTGGCTGTATTCGCGGCCGATCATCAGTTCGACGACTTCGTTGTCGCTCTTCGAACCCGCCGCATAGCTGGCGACATTGCGGCCGTTGCGGAATACCGTGCACTGGTCGGCCAGCTCGGCGATCTCGTTCATGCGATGTGAGATGTAGAGCAGTGCCAGCCCTTCCCCGCGCAGCCGCTTCAGCACGCCGAATATCTTGGCGACATCTGCCGCCGTCAGCGCCGAGGTTGCTTCGTCGAGGATCAGGATGCGCGGCTTCCTGGCCAGCGCCTTGGCGATCTCGACCATCTGCCGGCGCGACAGCGGCAGATCCTTGACCAGTGCCAGTGGATGGATGTCGGAGGCGCCGGCGCGGGCAAGAGCCTCTTCCGCGATGCGCCGCTGCGCCTTGCGGTCGATCATGCCGAAGCGCTTGGGCGGGTCGGAAATGACGATGTTGTCGGCGACGCTGAGCTCCGGGATGAGCGACAGTTCCTGGAAGATGCAGACGATGCCGACCTGGTTCGCGGCGGCCGGTGAGGCGAAGGTCACCTCGCGCCCATCCAGCGTCATGCGGCCTTCGTCCGGCGCGACGACACCGGCCATGACCTTGATCAGGGTTGATTTGCCGGCGCCATTTTCGCCGAGGATGGCGTGGATGCTACCGGCCGTGACCGTGAGGTCGGCCTTTTCCAAGGCCCGTACGCCGCCATAGCGCTTGGATATGCCTTCCATATGGAAAAGCGAAGCCGCGCCGTCCATCAGCCCTCCCAAGGCCAGTTCGCGATTGGCATCAAGCGGCCGGCGCCACGGCTTTCCCGCGGCGCCGGTTGGATCAGGCTACTTGTTTTCCTTGGACTGGCCCATGATTTCCTGCGCGGTGAAATTGATGCCGCAGGTCGGGAAGGAATTGCCTACGAAGAAATTGTCGGACTGGTCGGGGAAGAAATCCTGGCCCGCCTTGAAGTTCGGATCCTCGACGATGGCCAGCGGCAGCTTGACCGACTGCGGCACGACATTGCCTTCGAGCGCGGCGATCGCCGTCTTGATGGCGACCGCGACCTGGGCCGGTCCGGTGCCCGCCGAAGAGCATTTCAGCCCGTCGCCGGCATGCGCGGCGCAGAATTTGCGGAAGCCGTTTTCCGTCTCGCCACCGAACGGCACGAACGGATGCTTGGCGTCGATCATCGCCTGCACGATGCCGGTGTCGCCGCCCTGTCCCGTGATGCCGTCGAACGGCCCGCTGGTGGCGATCGCATCGGCCGTTGCCTTCTGCGCCACGCCGTCATCCCACTTGCCGACGACCTCGGTGACATCCCACTTCTTGCCGGACCCATCGAGCACCTCATGGATGCCGTTGTGGCGGTCGGTGTCGACGGAGGTACCGGCCACGCCGCGCACCTCGAGCACCTTGCCGCCATTCGGCACATGCGCGACCAGCCATTTGCCCCACAACTCGCCGAGGCCCTTCTGATCGACATTGACGTTGATGGCGTCCTTGGTGTCGAGGATGTTGTCGAAGGCGACGAGAATGACGCCGGCTTCCTTGGCGCGCTTGATCACCGGCCCGAACGCGGTCGGGTTCTGGGCATTGACGACAATAGCGTCAAAGCCGGAATCGATGAAGTTGTTGATCGCCGAAATCTGCGCCGGCACATCCTCGCCGGTCGACACCACCTTGAATTCCTTGAGTTTCTTGGCGACGTCCGGCTGCGCGGCATAGGCCTTGGCGGTCTGGATCATCTGGATGCGCCAGGTGTTGGCGATATAGCCGTTGGCGAGCGCGATGCGGTACGGCCCATCCTTCTTCGGATATTTGAAGAACTGTGTGTCGGCCGCCCAGGGCGCGAAACAGTCCGGCTCGGCGGCCGGCCCCTTGACGATTTCCGGATCGGCGATCGCCGAAGAACTCAGCATAACGAATGCAGTGGCGGCAATGACGCCGCCAACGAGTGACTTGATCATCGGTATTCCTCCCAGTTGCAGTTCTGCTTGTCGATGGATCCGCGCTGTCGGCCGGCTTCCTCACGCCAGTCCAATACGCTTCCGAGGTGACTTGCGCCGTCCCTCTTTCCTCCCCCTCCCGCCCCTCCAGGCGGCTTACAAAACTATCATATTATACATAATAAACAAGCATGAGCTGTCGCTTATGTATAATAAACAGCCTTGTTGCCCCCAATCGCATACTTGGCGGGAAATATGGTAGCGCTACCATCTTATAGTGTAAACCGGCATTCGCACAGTCGCCGCTGCGTGTTTCAACGTGCGGTGCTCTCGCGGCGTATGAGCTCGAAACCGAGGTCGACAACCCGCTGCTGCGGCCTCTGGCCTGCGATCGCGGCAAGCGCCATCGCCACCGCCCTGCGGCCGATTTCGTAGCGATGCGTGCGGACGCTGGTGACCGAAGGGAACGCCGCCTGCATCATGTCGAGATCGTTGAAGCCGACGATGCCGATTGTCTTCGGCACCGCGATCGCGGCACGGCGGCATTCGAACAGAACGCCAAGCGCGATATCGTCATTGTTGCAGAAGACGCCGTCGAGCGACGGCATCTTGGCCAGCGCATCGCGCAAAAGCTCGCGGCCAAGGCTCACGCTGGACAAGAGCGGCGTGGTGGTGACCAGCCGTGGATCGAACAAGCCGGCCGCCTCCATCGCCGCGCGATAGCCGGCAAGGCGCCGTTGCGAACGCGGATCCATGCGCGCACCGATGAAGGCGATCCGCCGGTAGCCCATTTCGATCAGGTGCCCGGTGGCCGTCCGGCCGCCGTCGAAATGCGAGAAACCGACTAGCATGTCGACCGGGTCGGGTCCGGTTTCCATCACTTGCACCACCGGGCAGCCGGCCGTCTCCAGCAGCTTCCGCGACGGCGGCGTCTGGTCGATCCCGGCCACGATCAGCGCCGCAGGGCGCTGCAGGGCAAATACCTGCAGCAGCCGCTCTTCCTCCAGGCCCGAGTAATGCGTGTTGCCGAGCTGGATGCGGAACGGGCTGTCCGACAGGCTGTCATAGATGCCGCGCACCACCTCGGCAAAGACGTTGTTGGTGAGGGAAGGCACCAGCACGCCGAAGACCTCGGCGCGCGCCGAGGCCAATGCCCGCGCGTTGGGATCCGGCACATAGCCGAGCTCGTCGACGGCGGCCTGTATCTGCCGGCGCAGATCTTCCGAAACCCGCCCGGGCTCGCGCAAGGCGCGGGAAACGGTGATTGCGCCGACGCCGGCCTTGCGCGCCACGTCGGCGATTGTGGGGCGGCCGCCGCCACGCCGCGAGCGCGGCCTTGTCACCGCCTTGTCCTTTTTGCACGAAAGGAGCGCAGCGGCGGGTTGACGATCAACAGCTTAGCCACAGCAACCATGTTTCGCAGCCCGTCCCCATTCCGGTCTGGGTCGCGCAGGCCATGGCCATTGTCAAGCCAACGAATATTGGTTCAGCCCACCCCCGGTAGAAGCGATAAGCCCTCAGGCCAACGCCTCGGTGGTCAGACCGCCCTCGCCTGATCGGCCGTAAGCGCCTGCTCCCGGGTGCCGGAGACTATGATCTCAAGGACCTCGTGCTCGTCGGTGTTCCTGACGTGACGGTCGCCGACATTCTCGCCACGCTTGAGCACCATGACACGGTCGCCCACGGCGAAAATGTCGACCAGCCGATGCGAGATGATGATCTGGGCAACGCCCTGCTTTTTCAGTTCCAGCATGGTCTCGAGGAGCCGCTCGGTCGCCATCACCGAGAGATTGGCGGTCGGTTCGTCGAGGATCACGACGCGTGGCTCGAAGGAGATCGCGCGGGCAATTGCCACGGATTGCTGGCGGCCGCCCGACAGGCTTTCGACCTTCTGGAAAACGGAGTTCACGTCGACCTTGAGCCGCTTCAGCACGCTGTCGGCTTCCGCGTACATCTTGCGGCGATTGACAAAAGGGCCTTTGCGCGGCCAGCGGCCGAGAAAGATGTTCTGGCCGACATCCATGTTCCCGCAAAGAGCGAAATCCTGGTAGATCATCTCGATGCCGGCATCGCGGCTCTCATGCGGACTCTTGAAGTGCACAGGTTGACCGGCGACGAGGATTTCGCCGGCGTCGCGCTGATAAGCGCCGGTCAGGATCTTCATGAGCGTCGACTTGCCGGCCGAGTTGTCGCCGACCAGTCCAAGGATCTCTCCGGGATAGAGCACCAGATCGACTTTCCGAAGCGCCTGGACAGCGCCGAAGGCTTTTTCGATGCCTCGCATTTCCACGATCGGTTGAGGCAACGCAGCATCAGGCATGAATGGTTTCCTGGGTTCGTGCGCGTCGCGCGAGGCGGGCTCGCAGGCGACCGAAGATGTTGGCTTGGCGCACCCAGATGTCGATCAGCACCGCGACGATGAGGATGACGCCGATGAAGACGTTGATCCAATGCTGCGGCATGCTGAAGCCCTGGACATTGAGCTGCAGGAGCGACCGAACGAGAGTGATCACGGCTGCACCGGCTAAAGAGCCCAGCATGGTGCCGTAGCCGCCGAAGATCGACCCGCCGCCGATGATCACGGATGCGATGGCATCGAGTTCGCGGAACTGGCCTGCAACGGGATTGAAGCTTCGGAAATAGGCGACGTTGATGATCCCTGCCATCGTCGCGCAGAACGCCGCCAGCATGAGCGAGATGAAGCGCGCCCGGTTGGTGTTGATGCCGGCATAGGCGGCGGCGCGTATGTTGCCGCCGGTTGCGTAGACCTTTTGCCCGAACGGCGTATAGGCGAGCACGATGCCGGCAATCAGGGCGACGAAGATCATCCAGACCGTCTGCACGCTGACCACCTCGGCCAGTGTTTTGAGGATGCCATCCGGAAGCACGATGCCGAAGTGAAGGAGGATGTCGTTCACCTTGCGGCCAAGCAGGTTGTAGCCCTCCGGCCAGCCGGTTAGCTGCTGGCCGGCGACGAACCATGCGGCGAGACCGCGGGCGATGTAGAACATCCCAAGCGTGGCGATGAAGGCCGGGAGCTTCAGGCCGACCGCAACGATGGCGTTGACGAGGCCGGCGAGCATTCCCGCCAGCAGGCCCATCGCGATGGCGGTGACGGGATCGGCGCCCAGGACCTTCAGGAAATAGGCCGCCGCGCTGCCGGCGAGCGCCAGGACGGCTCCGACGGAGAGGTCGATATCGCCGGCAGCGATGACGTAGGTAAGCCCGACCGTGATCAGCGCCAGCTCGGTATAGTTGAGCAGGATCGCGAAAGTGTTGGACAGGTTCCACCAATAATCCGGCCTCAGCAAAAGACCCGTGAGCCACAGCACCACGGTCAGGATGACGGCGAGGGCATCGCGCCGGGCGAGGAACTTGCCGAACCCGGTCGCCGACAGCGCCATGTCGGTCGCCATTGCGCCCTTGGTCACCACGCCCTCGAGCGCGACGCCGCCGATCTCGAAGGCCGGCGGCGGCGGCCTGCCGCGCAGCCATGCCCAGAGGCGCGCCGCGACCTGGCGGCGGATGAGGTGAGGTTCAATCAGCACGGCAATGACGAGCAACAGCCCGAGAAAAACCGGCACCGCGCCGACCGGCAGGGAATAGACGGCGTTGACCGTCACCTCCTCCTCGCCGATCTTGATGGTGCGCGTGATCGGCAAACCCTCGCGCAACACCTTGTCGAGCAGAACGACCAGCGTGGCGCCGAGGCAGGACCCGGCGACGCGGCCGCGACCGCCGAGAATGGAAGCGCCGCCGATGATCACCGCGGCGATGACGGTTAGTTCGCCGCTAACGCCGTAAAGCGGGGTCACACCCTTGTCCTGAGCGGCCGACAGGAGGCCGGCAACGGTGGCGCAGAGCGACGAGAGCAGATAGGCGCGGATGCGTACCCAGTTCGTCGGTATGCCGGCATAGACTGCTGCCTGCTCGTTGCCGCCCGTCGCAAAGGTCTCGTAGCCCCAGCGAGTGTTGGCGAGCACGTAGGCGCCGATCACGGCAACGACCGCGAAGATCGCGATCTGGTTGTTGAAGCCGAAGACGTTCGTCTCGCCGAGATGAAAGAAGAGCGGGGCCTCCTTCGCTTTGCCTGGATAGTAGATCGCCTGACCGTGAGTCAGGGCGAGGACGAAGCCGCGGCCGATCAAAAGCGTGGTCAAGGTGGCGATGAACGCCGGCACTTTTAGGATGGTAACGAGCACGCCGTTGACGAGGCCGATCGCCATGCCAAGAAGGACGCAGACGATCACCGACGTGACGATGTCGAGATCGGCGAAGCTTGGCGCGAACAACCTGGCAAAAACGACGGCCACAAGGCCGTAGATGGAGCCGACCGAAAGGTCGAGGTCCTTGTTGATGATGACGAAGGTCATTCCGACGGCGATGATGGCGACCCGCGAGGTATCGCGAAGCACTGCATGGAACGCCTCTGGTGAGCCGAAGAACGTCGGATTGACGGCAGCGCCGCCGAGATAGATCAGCGCCAGCAGGGCAAGCAATCCCATTTCCCAGCCGCCGACGAGCTGGGACGGAAGGCGACGAGCGAGAGCTTCAGCGGGCATTTTTGATGAAGGGTTCCGAAGGCCAAAATGCGCGGGAGGATACCAGCCCTCCCGCGCCAGGTTCAGGATCGCTTTGACATTCAGTTCTCGAAACGCTTGCCGACCTTTCCAACAGTCTCTTGCGTCACGAGTTGGGCACGCGTGTCGAGATTGGCGGCTGAGATGCCACGATCGATCTGCAGATAGAGCTGCATGACCGGATAGAAGCCCTGCAGGAAGGGCTGCTGTCCGAGCGCGCCCGTCAAGTCGCCGCTCTTCAACGCATCCTGCTGCGCCGGACCGAGGTCGAAGCCATAGGCACAGATTTTTCCGGTCTTTCCCGTCTGCGCGACGGCCTTGACCAGCGCCGGCGTGAACACGTTGTTGCCGGCGAAGGCGCCGACGACATCACCGCGCGATTCGAACAGCGTCACGATGCCGTTCACTGGATCGTTCGGATTGGTGTCGATGCCGGTGTTCTCGGGACCTGCGTCGACCTTGAAGGCCTCGAGCTTGCCGGCAGCCTTCAGGCTTTTGACGACCGCGTTGAAGGCCGAGGTGACGCGATTGTTGACCTCGATGTTGCCCATTGCGGTCGAAGACGGGAAGACGATCGAGCCCTTCTCGATACCCTTGTCGACCAGGCACTTGACGAGCGCCTCGCCCGCGATTGCCGCGGCGGAGGCGTCCTGACCAGTGTGGCTGATGCCGCTGCGGTCGAGGATCGTGCCGTCGAAGGAATTGGTCGTTGCTACCGGTATGCCCTTGGCCTCGGCGGCCTTGACGATGTCGTTATAGGCGCCGACCTGGGGCGTTGTCATGATCAGCCCGTCGATAGTCGGATCCTGCACGATCTGATTCAGGATTTCGATCTCGCGGGCCGGGTCGTCGGTCGGAGATTCCGAGCCGAGCAGCAGTATCTTGGCGCCGATCAGATTGCCGGCGGCAGTCGCACCGACATAGACCGGATCGAAGAAGCCGTTGCCGGCTGTATGAGTCACGATCGCGAAAGTGAGATGACCATCGGCCGAATGGAAGTCCTTGGTGGTGGGAGCCTCCTTGGCGGCTTCCTCGAAGCTGTAGCCGCCGACTGCTTTCTGGACGCCGCCGGACTGAGCGAAGGCGGAGGGCACGCCGAGCAACAACGCCGCGGCGCATGCCGCGAGCGGGAAAATACGTCTCATGATTATCCTCCCTTGCATTCAACGGGCGGAAGCCGTTCGAGCGCATTTATTCAGGGGATTTTCCGAGTGCTTCCTCCCACTTAGCAATATTCCGCCCAAAGCCTGTCCAAGTAAATAGCCTGCTGCGTCCAGTGTTCGGGCGCGACGTCATGCGAAAGAGTGCGGACGCCCCCACCCAGCCCCTCCCTTTGCGCCGGTAGACAATCTTGCAATGGCTAGGTTTTGCTGGCGGACATCAGGCCAACGCTTCGGCGCTCCGCCTCGCCTTCCACATAAGCAGCAAAATGGCGGTGAGATTGACCAGGTTCCAGGCGATGCCGTTGAGGAACGCGGCGGCGTAGGAGCCTGTGAGATCGTAGATCCAGCCCGACATCCAGCCGCCGACCGCCATGCCGAAGATGGTCGCCATCAAGACGATGCCGACGCGCTGGCCGGCTTCCTTGGCCGGCATGTAGTCGCGCACGATGATCGCATAGCAGGGCACGATGCCGCCTTGCGAGAGACCGAAGATGAGCGAGACGACATAGAGCGAGGCAAGCCCGTCGAAGGGGATATAGAAGAGCAGCGACACGCATTGCAGCGCCGAGCCGATGAGCAGCGTCTTCACCGCGCCGATGCGGTCGGCGAGGAAACCCGACCCGATGCGGCTGACGACGCCCGCCGCCAGCATGATCGACAGCATGTCGGCGCCGCGCGCGACGCCGTAGCCGAGATCCATGCAATAGGCGACGATGTGCACCTGCGGCATCGACATCGCCATGCAGCAGCCGAAGCCGGCGACGACAAGCAACATCTGCAGCGCTGACGGCGACAATGAGATCGGCTGAACCGGGCGGCTGCCGGATGAGCCGGCGGCCTCGCGCGGCGCGCCGCGCCGCAGCATCAGCACCAGCGGCACCATGGTCGCAAGGCAGAACACACCGATCGCCGCATAGGCGAAACGCCAGCCTTCACCTCGCATTATGTAGGGAATCACGATCGGCCAGACCGCACCGGCCAGATAGCTGCCGGAGGCTGCGGCCGTCACGGCGACCCCGCGGCGGCGGTTGAACCAATGCGAAATATCCGCAATCAGCGGCCCGAAGATCGCCGAGGTGCCGAGGCCGATCAACAGCCCCTGGGCAAGGGTGAAGCCGAGGATCGAGGTGGTGAGCGAAGCGAGAAGAAAGCCCGCGCTCAGCGCCGCCGCGGAGGCGAGTGCCGGTATCCAATAACCCATGCGATCGATGGCGCGCCCGACCAGCACATTGCCGGCGGCGAAGCCGACCATGGTCGCGGTATAGGGCATCGAGGCGGCAGCCCGGTCGACACCGAACTCGGCCTGAACGGCGGGCAGAACCACGACCACCGCCCACATGCCGGCGCCGCCTATCGTCGCCAGCAGCAAGGAAATGCCGAGCCGCATCCACGCATAGAAGCTGTCGATGCCGGCGTCGTTTGCCGTGTTTCCGGGGATTGTCGTCAAGGCGTTTCCTGTCCGCGATTCTTCGAGACCGGGCGGTTTCAGCGCAGTATCGGCGCATTTCTGCTGCCGAGCAGCGCCACGACGGACAAATGCGTGGCTCCAGCAACCGGGAACCGGCCCTGCCGCCCGGAGTTGTGCCCATGGAAGGAGCTTCACCATGACCGCTAAAAAAAAATGGTCGGCCGAGGTGACCGAGCACAGCGACGCGCTGGATCTCGAAGAGCACGTCTTCGAATCCGACGATGCCAAGAAGATCGCCGCTTCGCTCAAGCGCTCGGCCGAGCACAGCCACCGCCGCAAGGCGGAGCCGTTCCGGTCCGCGATGTCGATGCTGAATTTCTACATCAACCGCGCCGGCAGGAACCTGCCGGAGCAGCGCAAGCGGGTGCTGGAAAAGGCGAAGGACGAATTGCGCGTCGCCTTCGGGCGCGAGAAGCAGGACTAAGGCCTGCTCAGATTCAGGTCAGGCCGAGTCGAGAATGGTGGCTTCCGAGAACCGGCCTACGCCGGCCGTAGCCTTCATAGAGCGGAGACACTTATGACGGCTTTGGCCGGCGAAGGCCGGAGCGGAGCGTACTTTAAGTACGTGAGCACCGGAAGCGCAGGAAGGCGCCGTTCGCAGGCCGGCCTCACCTGAATCTCAGCAGGCCTTAGCGCGAGCGGATGACGTCGTCGGTATTGGCAAGCAGCTTGCGCACGGCATTGCGCGCCGCATCCGGCCGCTGCAGCCGGATGTTCTTCTCGATCGCTTCGTGCAGTTTCTGGGCGTGCTGCAGATCGTCCAATTCGCGTGTCGTGTAGGCGAAGAGATGGTCGAAGGCGGATTCGATGAGGACGCCGAGCGGCACCAGCAGGTCGTTGCCCGAGGCCCTAAGGATGGCGAGATGGAAGCGCGTGTCGGCGCGGGTGCGCTCCTGCAGGTTGGTCGCCTCGCCCATTTCGCGGCAGGCCTGGCTGATCTCGGCCATCTGCTCATCGGTGCGCCGCATTGCGGCAAAAGCCGTCGCTTCCGGTTCGATGATGTGGCGGAACTCCTGCACCGTCCGCAGGAAGACTTCACGATCCGGCGACGTCGCGTACCAGGCGAGCACATCGCGGTCGAGCAGGTTCCAGCGCTCTTTCGGCTCCACCCAGCTGCCGATCTTGGGTCGCGACGCCAGAAGGCTCTTGGCCATCAGCATCTTGATCGCCTCGCGCACCGCCGAGCGGCTGACGTCGAAGGTTTCCGACCATTTCGCCTCGTTGGGCAGGATGGTACCCGGCGGATAGTCGCCGCGCACGATCCGAAGGCCGATTTCGCTGGCTAAAGAGGTATGCACGCTGGCGCCAGGGATGCGCGGCGCATTGGGCCGGCGAGTACCGGCCGGGCGCTCGGCGGATGCCGCTGTCGTTGGCCTATTTTCGTTGTTCGGCTTCGCGTTCCGCATATATCCACAAAGTCCGGTTTTCAGAAGCTGTCAAGCACGGCAAACCAGCTTTACCGCAAAGCGCGCGGATGTGCACAGCTCAACCAGCGTTTGTCTCCTCATGCCGTCTTGACGTATTTGCGCCAGCTATGCTCGGGCCGGAAGCCCAGCACCTCCCTCGCCTTGCGGTTCGACAGCAGCGTCTCGAATTCGCCGAGCTCGGCTTTCACCGGCACGCCGGGATAAAACCGCTTCAGGAGCTCGGCCGTCGGCAGGTCGGACGAGGTGTCGTCATTGGCCGCGTTGAACACCTGGTAGCCTAGCCCGTCCTTCTCGATCGCGCGCAAGGTGATCTGGCCGAGATCGCGGGCGTCGATGTAGCTCCAGGCGATACGCTTGCGGAAACCCGGATCGGCGAACCATTTCGGGAATAGCGCATATTCATGCGGCTCGATGACGTTGCCGATGCGCAGCGCATAGATGTCGAAGCCGCTGCGCAGCGCGAAGGCGCGCGCGGTCTTCTCGTTGACGATCTTCGACAGCGCGTAGCTGTCCATCGGGTCGACGTCATAGTCCTCGTCGAGCGGAAAATGCGTCGGATTGCGCGGCTCGTTGGCGAAGACCAGGCCGTAGGTCGTCTCGCTGGAAGCGACGATCACCTTGCGGATGCCGAGCTTCACCGCCGCCTCGATGACGTTGTAGGTCCCCATCGCGTTGATGCGGAACACCTCGTTGTCGGGCGTGATCATGATGCGCGGGATGGCGGCGAAATGCACCACGGCATCGACCGGCTGCGCCCGCAGCGACGGGTCGAACTCGTGCAGCCCCGCATAGCTCGACAGCGCGTTGAACACCTGGCCGCTGTCGGTGATGTCGGTGATTAAAGTGCGCACCTTCGGGTTGTCGAGCGGCCTGGTGTCGATGTTGAGCACCTGGCAGCCATGCTCGACCAGATACTGCACGACATGACGGCCGGCCTTGCCGCTGCCGCCGGTGAACATGATCCGCTTCGTCATTTTACTCTCCACATTGCTCGGGAATTCTGTGTATTGTCAGACAATATGGCGCTCCGCAATCGCCTGCCAACGGCGATCCGCGAAAACCTTCTCCAGCAATCGCTCGCCGGCCGGTCGCGCCGGCCCCGATCATCAGACAACAACGATAGGGACGAAACGACATGACCACCACCGCTGCCCGCGAGAACATCGGTTTCATCGGTCTCGGGCTGATGGGGCACGGCATCGCCAAGAACATCGTCGACAAGGGTTATCCGCTCACCTTCCTCGGCCGCAAGAACCGCAAGCCGGCAGAGGATCTGCTTGGCCGCGGCGCCAAGGAAGCGGCGACCTCGCGCGAGGTGGCGGCGGCCTCCGACATCGTCTTCATTTGCGTCACCGGCTCACGCGAGGTGGAGGCGATCATCCGTGGAGCCGGCGGCCTCAAGGAAGGCTTGAAGAAGGGCTCGGTGGTTGTCGACTGCTCGACATCCGACCCGACGTCGACCATGGCTTTAGCCGCCGAACTCAACGCGCTTGGTGTTGATTATGTTGACGCTCCCCTCAGCCGCACGCCGAAGGAGGCCTGGGAAGGCACGCTCGACGCCATGGTCGGCGCGCCCGATGCGGTGTTCGCACGTGTGAAGCCTGTTATCGAGACCTGGGCCGGGCGCATCGTCCATATCGGCGACACCGGCGACGGCCACCGCATGAAATTGCTCAACAACTTCATTTCGCTGGGCTACGCGGCGATCTACTCCGAAGCTCTCGCCCTGGCGCAGAAGGTCGGCATCTCGCCGCCGCGCTTCGACAGCGTGATCCGCAACGGCCGCATGGATTGCGGCTTCTACCAGACCTTCATGCGCTGGACGCTCGACGGCGACCGCGACGCGCACAAATTCTCCATCGCCAATGCCTTCAAGGATCTGACCTATCTGGAATCGATGGCGGGCGCCGCCGGCATTGCCAATCCGCTGGGCAACGCCACCAAGAACTCATTCGCGACCGCCTTTGCCGCTGGGCCGGCCGAGCAGTATGTGCCGATGCTCGCCACACATGTCGGCAAGCTCAACGGTGTCGACCTGATGCCGTCGAAGGACGGGGTTAAGCAGAAGATCTGACAGCCATCGGCGCGAGTTCCCTTCTCAGCGCCGCGACAGCTCGATCACCTCGTCGGTGTTGGCGAGCAGCTTGTGCACCGCGCTCCTGGTGGCCGCCGGGCGCCGCAGGCGGATGTTCCGCTCGATCGCCTCGTGCAGGGATTGGGCCCGCCGCTGGTCGCTGTGCTCGCGCGTGACGAAGACGAAGAGATGGTCGAGCGCCGATTCGATCAGGACGCCGAGCGGCACCAGCAGCTCGTTGCCGGAAGCCCGCAGGATGGCGAGGTGAAATCGCGTGTCGGCGCGCGTGCGCTCCTGGATATGCGTCGCTTCGCCCATCTCGCGGCAGGCCTGGCTGATCTCGACCATCTGCTCGTCAGAGCGCCGCATCGCCGCGAAGGCGGCCGCCTCCGGTTCGATGATGTGGCGGAACTCCTGCACCGTCCTCAGGAACACCTCGCGGTCGGGCGAGGTCGCGTACCAGGCGAGCACGTCCCGGTCGAGCAGGTTCCAGCGCTCTCGCGGCTCGACCCAACTGCCGATCTTCGGCCGCGACGCCAGCAGGCTCTTGGCCATCAGCATCTTGATGGCCTCGCGCACCGCCGATCGGCTGACGTTGAAGGTTTGCGACCACTTGGCTTCATTGGGCAGGATGGTGCCGGGCGGATAGTCGCCGCGTACGATCCTGAGGCCGATCTCGCCGGCGAGCGATGCATGCACGCTGAGACCGGAGATCCGCGTCGCCTCAGGCCCGCGTATGACGACCGCCGCTGGCTCGGCTAAGCGCTTCGCTGACTTTTCCCGTGGCATCCGCGTTCGGTGCCTCCTGTCGCGAGCTCCAAGACGCCCGCAAAACTCTGCCGGACAAGAAAATTCTGGGCGCGGAAAAGTCTTGGCCCGCCACCCCCGGCAAGGCCGCGCCCATGATCCTGGCGAAAAGTGGAGGGGCGCCCTTCGAAGGGCGCCCCGGGATGGAAGCCTACTTCTGGATGCAGGTGTCGACCGTGTCCTTGGTGCATTCGTCGAGACCGGTGAAGACCGGATCGTCGACCTTCTTGCCCTCGATCAGGTCGATCATCACCGACGGCGCCTTGTAGCCCATCTCGAACGGGCGCTGGCCGACCAGAGCCGTCACCAGGCCATCCTTGGCGATAGCCACTTCGTCGCCGATCGTGTCGGCGGCGCCGATGACGAATTCGTTCTTGGCGATCTTGTCTGCCATCGGCTTGAACAGGTCGCGGTAAGGCTGCGGCGCGCCGAACAGCGGCCAGCCACCCTCGATTGCGAAAGCATCGAGCTTGGGATTGGCGGCAAGGATGTCGGTCATCGCCTGCACGCCCTTGGCGCCGTCGTCATTGGTGAACACCGGGCATCCCGCCACCTCGGTCCAGCCGCCCTCGCCGGCAAGCGCCGCAAGGCCTTCCTTGCCGCTGAGCGCATCGCGCGTGCCCTGGGCGCGGCGCAGGATGTTGTCGGCTGCGGGGTTGCCTTCGATCAGGCAGACCGTGCCGCCGTTCGGCTTGGCCTTCTTGATGTACTCACCGATCTTGTGACCCATCAGATAGTTGTCGGTGCCGAGATAGGTCTTGCGCAGCGCTGCATCTTCCTTGGCAAGGTCGGCGTCGACCGTCATGATCGGGATCGACGGATTGGCGCTCTTGATCGTCTGCGCGATCAGCGGCGCGTTGGATGGCGAGATCGCCATTGCCACTGTGTCGGGCTTGCTCAGCATGTCCTGGACGATCTGGGCTTCGCCCGCCTCGTCGGAGGTCGACGCCGGGCCCGTATAGAAGCATTCATATTCCGAGCTGGCGTTTTCCTTGTTCCACTTCTCGCAGCCCTGATGGATGGCTTCGAAGAACGGGTTGTCGAGACCCTTGACGACAATGACGAGCTGTTTCTTGGCCAAAGCCGGCCCGGCGCTCAACGCCATGGCGGCGACGGCGGCGAGCAAAAGTGATTTCCTCATATCAGTCCTCCCTTGAAAACAGACGGACACGACGTGCCCGCCACACCAACCGACCTGGACGCAAGGACACGGGAATTGCCTCGAACGTTCGTGTCTTAAGCCGGGCCGATAAGCATTTGCCGATCCGTTCCAGGCCGAATGAACACTGGCATCGCCGGATCTTAACCGATCCTTGCCCACCGCCTCCGCCGAGCAGCGATTTGCGAGGGCAAGCTCTTCCTCCGACGCTAGCTAATATCGGCTCGCCGCCAACGTCAATTCCTATTTGTCCTACAAAACGGATTTTTCGACGAGTTCCGAAATTAATCGTCCGACAGTTGATTGACGCCCATGCGGGTTTTGCCTAAATGAACCGATCGCACCCGCTCGGGAGGAGTTGGAGGTGCGAGGCCCAGGCGGCGCCGACATCGATGATGCGGCACTCGCGGGACGCAAACGGGGAGGCTTAAGGCTGGTGTCGGTTCTCGAACTCGCCAACATTTCGAAGCATTTCGGCGCCATCCAGGCGGTGAACGACGTTTCGATCACGCTGGAAGCTGGCGAGGTCGTCGGCCTGATGGGCGACAACGGCGCCGGCAAGTCGACGCTGGTCAAGATGATCGCCGGCAACTTCCGCCCGAGCCACGGCACGATGCGCATGGACGACAAGGAGCTGATCCTGCACAAGCCGGCGGAAGCCCGCCAGCACGGCATCGAGATCGTCCACCAGGACCTGGCGCTCTGCAACAATCTGACGGCCGCCGCCAATGTCTATCTCGGCCGGGAACTCCGCCGCGGCGTCGGCCCGTTCCGCATCCTCGACTATGCCGCGATGTACAAGCGCGCCGGCCAGCTCTTCGCCGAGTTGAAATCCGAGACGCGGCCGCGCGACCTCGTCAAGCAGATGTCGGGCGGCCAGCGCCAGGCCGTGGCCATCGCTCGCACCATGCTGTCGCAGGCCAAGATCGTGCTGATGGACGAGCCGACGGCGGCGATCTCGGTCAGGCAGGTCGCCGAAGTGCTGAACCTGATCCGCCATCTGCGTGATCAGGGCATCGCCGTCGTGCTGATCAGCCACCGCATGCCCGACGTCTTCGACGTCGCCGACCGCGTCATCGTCATGCGGCGCGGCAGGAAGGTCGCAGACAAGAAAATCGCCTCGAGTTCGCCGGAGGAGGTCACCGGGCTGATCACTGGCGCCATCGAGCAGCTAGCATAACGGCGCCTGTGGCACCTAAGCGTTTCACCGCCGGCAAGAAAGGTCGATAATGGCAGTCACCCTTGACCAGACGATCGCGCAGAAGCAGCACACTTTTCTATCGCGGCTTTTTGCCAGCCAGACCTTCTGGGTGGTGATCGCGGTCATCCTCGCCTGCCTGTTCCTGTCCTTTGCCACCGACGCCTTCGCCACGCAGAAGAATCTCTACAACATCACCCGCAACATTACCTTTGTCGCCATCGTGGCGCTCGGCATGACCTTCGTCATCATCACCGGCGGCATCGACCTTTCGGTCGGCTCGGTGCTCTGCCTGTGCTCGATGGTTCTGGCCGTCACCATGCATGCCGGCTATTCGATCGAGGTCGGCATCCTGGCCACGATCGTCACCGCGCTCGCCATCGGCGCTTTCAACGGTGTCCTCATCGCCTATCTCGACTTCCCGCCCTTCGTGGTGACGCTCGGCATGCTGTCGGTCGCCCGCAGCCTCGCCATGGTCGCCTCCAACAACACCGTCGTCTTCCAGTTCGGACCGGACCACGACAAGCTGCTCGCGCTGGGCGGCGGCGCCTGGCTGTTCGGCATCGCCAACCCGGTTCTCTACATGATCCTTCTGGCGCTGATCACCGGCTTCATCCTGCGCTGGACCAAGTTCGGCCGGCACATCTTCGCCATCGGCGGCAATGAGCATGCGGCGACGCTGACCGGCGTGCCTGTGCGCCAGATCAAGGTCGCCGTCTACATGATCTCGGCGCTTTCGGCGGGTCTCGCCGGCATCATTGAGACCGGCTGGCTGGGCGCGGTCACCACCAACATCGGCACCGGCATGGAGCTGCAGGTGATCGCCGCCACCGTCATCGGCGGCGCCAACCTCGCCGGCGGCGTCGGCACAGCCTTCGGCGCCATCGTCGGCGCCGCGCTGATCGAGGTGATCCGCAACAGCCTTGGCCTGCTTGGCATCAACGCCTTCTGGCAAGGCACCTTCATCGGCGGCGCCATCCTGCTGGCGGTGCTGTTCGATCGCATCCGCAACTTCCGGCGCAGCGACTAGAGCGCGACGCCCCCTTCTCCCCTTGCGGGAGAAGGTGTCGCCGAAGGCGACGGATGAGGGGTGCTCCAGGGAAAGCCAGCGTCTCACTCCGCTGGAACACCCCTCATCCGTCTCGGCGCTGCGCGCCGATCCACCTTCTCCCACAAGGGGAGAAGGGAACGCACCTATCGCCCAGTCTGAAAATCCGTCCCGATGGCCGTCCCCAAACGTCTGTCATCATTGCGCGCCTTGACGCAACCGCAAACTCAGCCGCACTATCCTTGAGCAGGCGAAGGGAGGCCAGTCGCCTGCGGGAGGAACTATACCCATGACGGACGCGATCAGGCTCTATTGGGGCCGGTTCGGACATGTCTCTGTCCTGAATGTCGCCAACGACTTCGTCACCCACGCCCATGGCGAGGCGCATCTCATCATCTGGCTGGAAGGCACCGCCGGGGAAATGACCATCGGCCGCGAGACTGTGCGGCTTGGACCTACCACTGCCGCCGGCATCAACTCCTTCCAGCCGCACAGCCACGCGCTTTCCCGCGACGGCAAGCCCGGCCTTTTCCTCGCCTTCTACATCGATCCCGACTGGGCACGCCGGCGCCGCGACCTACCCTCGTCGGCGCCGCTGTTTACGCAGGCGGCAATCGTCCTGGAGCCGTGGCTGCATCAGGCAGCGGCGAACCTGCTCGATCACTTGGCCGACAATGAGAGCATCGACGACGTTGCCAACTACGAGATCGAGCGCTTCATCGACAGCGTGCTCGACGCCGCCGATGCCTCGGCGCCCCAGGCGGCACGCGCTCGCATCAACACGATGCTCGATTTCCGCGTCCGCAAGGCGATCCAGCTGATGAAAGCCAATGTCTGCGAGCGCATTTCCTTCGACGACGTGGCGCGCTCCGTGGGCCTCTCCCGGCCGCATTTCTTCGCGCTGTTCAAGGAACAGACCAACCTGACGCCGAATGTCTACTGGAACACGCTGCGGATGGAGGAAGCCGTGCGCCAGCTGCAGTGGTCGCAGGAGCCGCTGATCTCGGTCGCCTGCAATCTCGGCTTCACCACCCAGGGCAATTTCTCGCGCTTCTTCCGCGATCATGTCGGCGTGCCGCCGACGCTCTACCGCGAGGCGGCGCGGGCGATGTCCTGAGCCGGCGCCCGGCTTATCTTGCAAGGCTATTTTCAGACTGCCTGAGCGGCCTAAAGCGCGTCGCGATCTTTCAGATTCGCTCCATGCGCTTTAGGTTTTTGATTTCAATCATGTCTTTGTCCCGAAACCGGTTCCCACTTTCGGGAGACATGCTTTGAGGCCGCTCTTTTTCAGACTGATTGATACGCGCTCAAGACGCATTGATAAGCGCCGGCGCACTGACCGCCCTAGCCTCTTGTCATCTTTGCAAGGGAACGAGCTTATGGCGAAAGTCACCATTTCCAGCGTCATCGACGCGCCGGTCGAGCAGGTCTGGGCCCGCATCCGCGACTTCAACGGTCTGCCGAGCTGGCACCCGCGCATGGTGGAAAGCCACATCGAGGACGGCAAGGACGCCGCCGCGATCGGCTGCGTGCGCAACTTCCAATTGGTCAGCGGCGCGCGGCTGCGCGAAAAACTGCTCGACTTCTCGGACGAGAATTTCCTGGTCAGCTACTCGATCCTCGAAACCCCGCAGCCGCTCACCAACCACAAGGCGACGCTGCAATTGCGTCGCGTCACCGACGGCAACCGCACCTATGCCGAATGGAGCGCGAGCTTCGACGCCGCGCCCGAGGAAGCCGATAAGCTGGCCGAAGGCATGGGCGCCAATGTCTTCCAGGGCGGCTTCAACGCCCTGAAGAGCCATTTCGCAGGCCAGGGCTAAGGGAGCAGGCCATGTCGCTTGCGCTGCAGACCTTCTCGACAGTGAAAGACGCCAACGCGGCCCTGCAGGCGTCCGGTACCCGCTATCTGGGCGGTGGCACGCTGGTCGTCCGTGCCGCCAATGAGGGCGACATCTCTGTCTCCAGCCTCGTGCGCGTCACCGAGCCAAGCCTGTCGCAAATCACCGTTTCCGGCGGCAGGGCCCGGCTCGGCGCTTCCGTCACCATGGCCGCAATCGCCCGTCATCCCGAGCTTGCCGCGCTCGCGCCGGCGGCGCGCGCCGTCGGCGGGCCGGCGATCCGCAACATGGCGACCGTCGGCGGCAATCTGTTCGCGCCCGCCCCTTACGGCGACTTCGCCGTGGCGCTGCTGGCGCTGGACGCCACGGTTGCCACCGCGGACGGCGAAATGCCGATCGAGACCTTCCTGGCGGGCCGCGACACCAGCCGCGGCATCGTCACCGCTGTCGGCTTTTCGCTGCCCAAGGCGGAGAGCTTCCGCTTCCTCAAAGTGTCGCGAGTCAAGCCGAAGGGCGTCTCGGTGCTGAGCATCGCGGCGCTCTTGCAAAGCACGACCGACGGCACGGTAAGCTCCGCCCGCATCGCGCTCGGCTGCATGGCCGATCGCCCGATGCGCGCCCACGCCGCCGAGAAGGCGTTGCTTGGCTGCAAGCTCACGGCTGACGAGATCGCACCGGCGCTGGCTGCCGCGGGCGAAGGTATTGCACCGATCTCCGATCCGATCGCCAGCGCCTGGTATCGCACGCAAGTCCTGCCGGTCCATCTCGGTCGGCTGCTGCTGAGTTAACCACCGTTGGGGGATGCGCGTCTGTCCGGTCATCCGGGCAGGCGCGCTGGGAGGAAAAAATGGCCAAGGTCCCGATTCAGTTCACGCTCAACGGCTCGGAGAAGGCCGAATTCGTCGAGAGCGGCACGACGTTGCTCAACGCGCTGCGCGACAAGATCGGCGATACCTCGCCGAAAGGAGGCTGCCACCAGGGCACCTGCGGCGCCTGCTCCGTCATCATCGATGGCGAACTGAGGCTTTCCTGTCTGACACTGGCCGAGACCTGCAATGGCGCCGATATCAAGACCACCGCCGGCCTTGCCGAGGGCGGCGTGCTGCATCCGCTGCAGCGCGCCTTCCTCGATGCCTTCGCCACGCAATGCGGCTTCTGCACGCCCGGAATGATCATGGCCGCGAAGGTGCTGCTCGACCGCACGCCGAACCCGAGCCGCGAGGATGTGGTCGAGGCGCTGTCCGGCAACATCTGCCGCTGCACCGGCTACGAGCCGATCATCCAGGCGGTGCTGACCGCCGCGCGCACCAACTCGCAGAACGCCGCCTGAGGAACAGCCATGGAACTGCGCAAGGACTATTTCGCCGACATCCGCAAGGACGGCCTCCACGAGATCGGCCAGCCGCGGCCTCGGCTCGATTCCCCCGGGCACGTCACCGGGAAGACCGCCTATTTCGCCGACCGCAATTTTCCCGGTATGCTGCATCTGAAAATGGTGCGCAGCCCGCACCACCACGCCCGCATCCGCTCGATCGACACTTCCGAAGCAGAAAGGCATCCGGGCGTTGTGCGCGTGCTGACCGCCAAGGACGTCCCGCACAACGTCTACACCATCCTGATCCTGATCCAGATCGGCCCCGAGGACGAAACGGTGCTTGCCGACGGCAAGGTGCGCTGGAAGGGCGAGGCCGTGGTGGCGGTGCTGGCCGAGACCGAGCGCGCGGCGCAGGAAGCCGCCGCCAAGGTCAAGGTCGACTACGAGGTGCTGCCGGCCGTCTTCGACATGGAGGAGGCGCTGAAGCCCGGCGCGCCGATCGTCAACGAGTATCACGGCCAGAACCACTATCTCTATGACAGCGGCGAGTGCCGCAAGGTGCGCTTCGGCGATGTCGAGGCCGGTTTCGCTCAGGCCGACCATATCCTGGAGCAAAGCTACCAGTCCTCGCCGATCGAGCATGCGCCGACCGAAACGACCGGCTGCGTGGTGGCGCCCGAGGGCAACGACCGCTTCACCTGCTACACCAACACGCAGGCGATGTTCTTCACCCTCGACAACACCTCGATCATCCTGCAGATGCCGGGCTCGAAGCTGCATTTCGTCGGCGGCACGGTCGGCGGCGGCTTCGGCGGCAAGGTCGACGTCATCGTCGAGCCGATCGCCATCCTCGGGGCCAAGCTAACAGGACGACCGGTCTGTTTTATCTACAGCCGCGAGGAAGAGATGCAGATCTCCTCGCCCCGCGCGGCTGAAAAAGTCGTCATCAAGGACGGCGTCATGAAGGACGGCCGCATCGTCGCGCGCAAGGTGACCGGCTACACCGATGCCGGCGCCTATTCGCGCCATTCACCCTATGGCGCGCAGAAGGGCGCCGCGCACTATCCCGGCCCCTACACGATCCCCAACGTCTGGATCGACACTTACTGCGTCTACACCAACCGCACCCCGTCGTCGGCCATGCGCGGCTTCGGTGTCACCATCGGCGACTTCGCGCTGGAGGTGCAGATGGACAGGCTGGCGCGGCTGATCGGCTTGGACCCGCTCGAATTCCGCTTCATCAACGCCTATCGCGACGGCGACATGAAGGCGCATCGCCAGCCGACCGAAGGCGCGGCGCTGATCGAGTGCATGCAGGAAGCCTCGCGCGCCGCCAACTGGCCGGTGGCGGAAAAATACATGGCGATGTCCTCCTACAGGAAAGGAGGCTGAGATGGCGATCCGGCGTGGACGCGGCGTCGCCGCGATCAACTATCCGACCGGCATGAATCTCGGCGGAGACCCGACCCAGGCGCTGGTTCATTCGACGCCGACCGGCAATTTCATGGTCACGCTTTCCAGCGTCGATCTAGGCCAGGGCATGAAGCAGATCATGGCGCAGATCTGCGCCGAAACCATCGGCGTGCCGACCGACCGCGTCATCATCGACACCGCCGACACCGACACCGGCCCCCACTGCATGGGCACCTTCGCCTCGCGCGGCACGCACCGCGCCGGCAATGCCGTCATCCAAGCGGCCAAGGAAGCCCGCCAGGTGATGCTGGAAGTTGCGGCCGAGGAGCTGGAGGTAGACGCCTCCGACCTTGAGACCGATGGTGAGGGCAACATAGTGGTGAAGGGCGCGCCGCAGAAGTCGATCTCGATCTTCGATGTCGCGCTGTCGGCGCATTTCAAGCGCGGCCGGTCGATCTCCGGCCGCGGCATGTTCTTGATCCCGCGCTCTTATCCGGAGAAAGAGACCGGCGCGATGAAACCGTCCACATGCTACGCCCATGCCTGCACGGTGGCCGAGGTCGAGGTCGACGACGAGACCGGCGAAGTGACGGTGCTCACCGTGAAGAACGTCTTCGAGATCGGCCGCGCGCTCAACCCGAAGATGGTCGAGCAGCAGCTTGTCGGTGGCTCCTGGATGGGCATCAGCCACGCGCTCTACGAGACCACCGAGCCCTATTATCCGAGCCGGGACCATGGCGGCACCGACTTCAACCAGTATCTGATGCCGGGACCTGGCGATCTCGCCGAGACCGAGATCATCGTGCTGGAGCGCCCTTCCGCCGACGGCCCGTTCGGCGCCAAGGGTCCGGGCGAGATGTGCGCCAATCCACAGATCCCGGCCGTCGCCAATGCCGTCTTCGACGCCGTTGGGGTTCGCATCGATACCTTGCCGATCACGCCCGAACGCATCCTGCGCGCGCTGAAGGCGCAGGCCACGGGCTGAGCAAGAAGATGACCGGCGCCGATGCAGAGCAGGTTGCGGCTTCGCCGGAGGCGGTCGCGGCGCGCCTCGTCGCTTCGCGCTACCTGGCCGACGACAGCCTTGCGACCGCGATCTTCCTGGCGATGCGCTTGGGCAAGCCGCTGTTGCTCGAAGGCGCGCCCGGTGTCGGCAAGACCGAAGCCGCCAAGGCGGTCGCCGAACTGCTCGGCCGCGAGCTGGTGCGCCTGCAATGCTATGAAGGCATCGATGCCGCGCATGCGCTCTACGAATGGAACTACCAGCGCCAGTTGCTCGCCATCCGCCACGCCGGCGAGCACGAGATCGACATTTATGACGACCGCTTCCTGGTCGCGCGGCCGCTGCTGCAGGTGCTGCGCGCACCGGAGCAACGCGTACTGCTGGTCGACGAGATCGACCGTTCGGATCACGAGTTCGAGGCGCTGCTGCTCGAATTCCTCTCCGATTTCCAGATCAGCATTCCCGAGCGCGGCACGATCCGGGCTGCGACCCAGCCGATCGTCATCCTGACCTCCAACCGCACCCGCGAACTCGCCGAGGCGCTGCGCCGGCGCTGCGTCTACCACTGGATCGGCTATCCCGACGTCGCGCGCGAGGCCGAGATCATCATGCTGCGCTCAGGTGACGTCGCCGAGGCGACCGCGCGCGCGGTGGCGAAGGCCGTGCAGCAGATCCGCGCCCGTCCGCTGGCCAAGCCGCCAGGGATCGCCGAGGCCGTCGAATGGGCAAATGCCGCGACCATTCTCGAAAAAGGCGGCAGCCCGTGGCCGGAAGCCTTCCGCCGCGCCATTGGGGTGCTGATCAAGGACGAGGAGGATTTGTCGGCGATCGTGCCGGAGCTGGGGAGGATTGTCGAGGAGGCGCTGGCGTGATGAGCAATCGCAACGCGCTAGCGCGATACCCCAGGGTTAATGCGCGACGCTGGCGGGACAGCACCCCCCTCTGTCCTGCCGGACATCTCCCCCTCAAGGGGGGAGATCAGACGTCCTGCCGGCTTTCGCCAATCTTCAACGTCGCAGGATTGAGCGGAGCGCCCAAGCTGCCAATCTCCCCCCTAGAGGGGGAGATGTCCGGCAGGACAGAGGGGGGCGCGAAGGAATGATGCGTGGGGAAAGCTTGCCTCGTCCCACCATGCCCTTCCTCGGCTTTGCCCGGCTGCTGCGCCGTCACGCCTTCGCCATCGCGCCGGAACAGGTCATTGCCTTCATGCAGGCGGTTATGCTGCTTGGGCCACGCTCGATGAACGATATCCGCGAGGCGGCACTTGCGACGCTCGCACCCTCGCCTGACCGCCGCGGCGAATTCGAGGCGCATTTCCGCGCCTATTTCTACGGCGATGCCAAGCCTTCGGTCGCAGGCGATGAAGCCGACGAAACCCGCATCAAGGATGATCGCGGCACGCGCGAAGAAGAAAGCCGGGCCTTGCGCCAGGAGAAAGGCGGCGAACTATCCTCGGGGCTCGAGCAGTTGAGCAGCCGCGATTTTCCGCGCGATCCCGACGGCCTCGGCTCGTTCCGTCGCCGGCTCGCCTCCGCCCTCCCCGCCCGCCGTTCCTTCCGCACCGCGCGCACCCGCTCGCGCGGCACGCTCGACCTCAGGCGCTCGCTGAGCGAAATCGTCAGCGCCGATGGCGACATTCCCTCACCGCTGCTGCGCCGCCGGCAGATCGTGCCGCGCAAGCTCTTGCTGCTCATCGATGTATCCGGCTCGATGAAGCTGCACACGGCCGACTACCTCAAGCTGGCGCACGCCGCCGTGCAAGGCGCTGACCGCGCGGAAGTCTTCACCTTCGGCACGCGGCTCACCCGCATCACCTCGGCGCTGCGCATCCGCGATTGTGGCCAGGCGCTGGCGCGCGCGGCAGCGCTGGTCGACGATTGGGACGGCGGCACCCTGATGGGGCCGACATTGCTCGCCTTCCTCTCGGTGCCGCGCTTTTCCGCCTTCACGCGCGGCGCTGCGGTGGTGATCCTGTCGGACGCGCTGGAGCGCGGCGACCATTCCGATCTCGAAACCGCGATGCGGCGGCTCAGCGCCCGCGCCTTCCGGCTGTCGCTGGCGAGCCCGCTCGCCGGCGATCCGCGCTTCCGACCGGCCACCGCAGCGCTCCGCGCCATGCTGCCGGTGCTCGACGATCTGATCGACGGCTCGTCGCTGAAGAGCCTGACTGATTTCATCCTGTCGCTCGCCCGCCCTGCCCCGGCGGCCGAGACCATCTGGAAAAGGGTATCGTGATGCAGAAGGCGATCGACGCGCATTTCCACATCTGGCGCCAAAAGGACCAGCCCTGGCTGGTCGGGCCGATGGTGCCGCGCATCTTCGGTCCTTACGAGCCGATCCGCCGAGATTATCCGATCACGGAATTTGTCGACGACCAGAAAGGCTCCGGCGTCGAGAAGGCCGTCTACGTCCAGACCAACTGGGCCAAGGAGGATTTCGAGAAGGAGGTCGCCTTCCTGCAGAAAACCGCGGAGGAGACCGGCTGGCCGCATGCGATTGTCGGCTATGCCGACATGACGGTCGACGACGTTCGGCCGCAGATCGACCGGCTGATGAAATACAAACTGCTGCGCGGTGTGCGCATGCAGCTCCACTGGCACGAGACACTCGCCTTCCGTTTCGCCTCGTCAGCCGACCAGGTGATCGATCCCAAGGTGCGCGCCAATGTCGCCCGATTGAAGGACTATGGCCTGTCCTTCGACCTGCAGCTCTTCCCGGCGCAGATGAAAGACGGACTGACGCTGATTGGCGAAAACCCCGAAACGAACTTCATCCTCACCCATGCCGGCATGCTGACCGGCATGGAGCCGGAAACCGCTGAGGCCTGGAAGGCCGGCCTGCGCACGCTGGCAGCGGCGCCCAATGTCTACGCGAAGCTGTCCGGGCTCGGCACTTTCGTGCACCGCAACGACCCGGAGCTCATCGCCTATATCGTCGACAACGCGATCGAAATCCTGGGCAGCGGCCGGCTGATGTTCGGCTCGAACTTCCCCATCGAAAAGCTCTGGACCAGCCACGCCGAGCTGATCAAGGCGCACCGCGCGGCGGTGGCAAGACATGGGCCGAAGGCTGAGGCGGATGTCTTCTGGAACACGGCCGAGAAGGTGTATCGGCCGGTGTAGTTGGGCGCCTCTCCTTCTTCCCTGTGGGAGAAGGTGGATCGGCGCGTAGCGCCGAGACGGATGAGGGGTGCTCCAGGGGACGCCAGCGCCTCACTCCGCTGGAACACCCCTCATCCGTCGCCTTCGGCGACACCTTCTCCCGCAAGGGGAGAAGGGGGCGCCGGCGCCTCACTTCACCTCGAACTGCGGGTCGAGCGTGACCTGCATCGCCGTGACCAGATGATTGGTCTGCCCCGCCAGCCCGATGATCGACACCAGCTCGCCATGCTGAGCATCGGTCATGCCCTTGGCGCGGGCGGCGGCCGTGTGCGAGTGGATGCAATAGGAACAGCCATTGGCGGTCGAGACGGCGATATAGATCATCTCCTTGGTCAGCGGATCGATGGCGCTGTCGGCGACCATCACCGCCTTGAGCTGCTCCCACACCCGCTTCAGCGAGGCCGGATCGTTGGCGAGCCCGCGCCAGAAATTGTTGACGAAATCGGACTTCCGCGTCGCGCGGATATCGTCGAACACGGCCTTCACCGCCGGGATTTTTTCGACCTCGGCATCGCTGAGGAGTCTTGTGGTGGCCATGGCGTCGTCCTTTCGTTTGAATTGTTGGTCGAGGTTGTTGAATCAAGCGTTGCGCATAGACGGCTAACCCGTTTGTCTGATTCAGTTTTTAGCTCGAAACAACACACTGCCGCGAGGTTGGCCGAAGCACCTCAGCATCGTCATTCTAGGGCGGAGCAAGGAGCGAAGCGACGCGCGCAGACCCTAGAATCCATTCCGTGACCTCGCGCGAAGGGCGCAGCGAAGCAGAATTCTGGACCGCAGCGGCGCCTAAAAGTAACGGAATGGATCCTCGGGTCTGCGCGCGTCGCTTCGCTCCTTGCTACGCCCGTGGATGACGAAGGGGCGGACGATTCGGCCAATTGTTGAAGTGCCCACCAGCCAATACCCTAATGCACTGCCGCATACATGATCTTCTCCTCCGTCGCCTCCGCCGGCGAGAACTCCTCGACGATGCGGCCCTGGCGGCAGACGAGAATGCGGTCGGAAAGGTTCATGATCTCAGGCAGGTAGGACGAGATGACGACGACAGCGAGCCCTTCATCGGCCAGCCGGTTGATGATCTGGTGGATCTCGGCGATGGCGCCGACATCGACGCCGCGGGTCGGCTCGTCGAGGATGACGATGCGCGGTTTCTGTACCAGCCCCTTGCCGATCACTACTTTCTGCTGGTTGCCGCCCGAAAGCTCGACCACGCGGGCATTATCGTTGATCGCCCGGATGTTGAGCGTCTTCGTCCACTCGGCCGAAAGCTGCCGCATCTCCTGCTGGTTGATCACCCAGGCCTTTTCGCGCCCGGCCGCCAGCAGTCCGCCGAACAGGTTGTCGGCGATGCCCATCGTCTCGAAAATGCCTTCGCTCTTGCGGTCCTCGGTGACATAGACGATGCCGTCGGCCACCGCCTCGGCCGGCACCAGGTAGCGCACCGGCCTGTCGTCGAGCTCGATCGCGCCGCCGCGCAGGAAATCGCGCTTGTAGATGCCCGACACGATCTTGAACGTCTCGGTGCGGCCGGAGCCGATCAATCCGAACACGCCGGTGATCTGCCCCTCGAAGATCGAGAAGGAATTGTTGCGCACGATGTTACTCATCGAGATGTCTTGCACCGAGAGCACTTTCCGGCCCGCCTTGCGCAGCTTCGCCTCGTCGCGCTGGCGGTAGATCTGCCCCGACAGCGAGCGGCCGACCATGGCGGCGACGATCCTGTCGCGGTCGAAGCTTGACGTGTCGTCGGTGATCACCAGCTCGCCGTCGCGCAGGATGGTGATGCGGTCGGCGATCATCAGCGCTTCTTCCAGCGCGTGGCTGATGAAGACGATCGAGACGCCGCGCGCCTTCAGCCGGCGGATCAGCGCGAAGAAATGGCGCTTCTCCTCCGGCGTCAGCGTCGCGGTCGGTTCGTCGAAGATGATGATCTCGGCATTGTGGTGGACGGCGCGCGCGATCTCGACCATCTGCCGCTTGGCGGCGCCGAGTGTGGCCACCATGGCGTTGGGGTCGACGGGAAAATTCAGCGACTGCAGGAATTGCTGTGCCGATATGTAGGTGCCGCGCAGCCGGTTGAGGAATTTCTCGGTGCCGAGATAAAGGTTCTGCGCCACCGTCATCGACGGCACCAGGCTGGTTTCCTGGAACACCATGGCGATGCCGGCTTCGAGCGCGGCATGCGGCGAGGCGTAAGTCCTCTCGACGCCCCTGTGGAACATCTTGCCCGAGGTCGCGTCGACGACGCCGGCGATGATCTTGGTCAGCGTCGACTTGCCGGCGCCATTCTCGCCGAGCAGCGCGTGGATCTCGCCTTTCCTGAGATCGAAGCTGACATTCTTCACCGCCGGCACGCCGCGATAGGTCTTGGTGACGTTCTCCAGCCGCACGATCGGGTCCATCAGAAACCTCCCGCGATCGCGTCGAGCGCCAGCACGCAATCGCCACCCTTCGAGGCGACGAACAGGCGGCCGTCCTTCTCAGTCACGCTGCAGATGCCGTGACGCGTGCCGTTGGCGCGGCTGTGCAGGCTGAACAGCGGCTGCATGTTTTTATCGAGCCTGGCCACCAGCCCGTAGGAGCGGCTGGGCGACCACGGCTTGTGGATGCCCATGGTGCGGATGCCGCCGCATTGCAGCGGTTCGAGGAAGCTGCGGTTGGAAGCGAGCGCCGGCGCGATCCAGTAGGCCGGCGGCACCTGGCCGATCATGTCCTCGCGGTAGCGCTTCTCCTGCAGAACGAATTCGATCAGCCGGTTGCGCGGCGCGAACAACGCCAGCCATGCCCCGCCATCGCCGGACGGCGACAGCCGCGCAGGATAGCCGGGCAGATGCGTCAATACCGTGGAACGATTGCCGGTCGCGCCATCGAAGCGGACGAGTTGATGGCGCCAGCTTTCACTGACCAGCACATCGCCGCCGATCGGACGGAGCCCGTACGGGAAGGCAATGTCGCCGGCGATCATTTCGAAGCCAATGCCTCCCGGTCCGCACCGCCACAGCGAGCCCGACGCGCCCTTCTTCATCAGGTCGGCGGCCCATTGGGACGGCGCATGTTCGTCCGAGCCGTTGGCCAGCCACAGGGTGCCGTCGTCTGCATAGGCAAGCGCCGTGATGCAGCGCACATCGGCCGGAAGCGAAACCTCCCGGCCTGCGAGCAGCAGCTTGCCGCTTTCCAGCCCGATCGTAAGCTCGCCTGACGGCGAAAGCGCAAGCGCTGTCACCGGCGATTGAAAATGCTCGACCACAGCAGGTTCGGCCGTTGAGCCTATCGAATAGATCGCATTGCCGCTCGATGCGAGCAGCCTTTCGCCGTCGACGAGCAGGTTGTCGGGCTCCGAAAGCGTGGCGAATACCGGCTCGTCATCGAGCTTCGTGTTGGGCCGGAAAGCGCCGTCGAGCGGCGGGATCGTCACAGCCTTGCCGCGGAAGACATCAAGCACCCGATCGAGGATCATGGTTTTGCCCCCCAATAGGAGTCAGGGCTGGTCCAGTTAGGGTCGGCGCCCTCGATCCTGTAGCGGCCGACGCGGTTGTTGAGGATGCCGCCGACGAAGAGATATCCCTTGTGCTCGCGCATCGAGGTGACCATCGGATGCGCGGCGCCGGAGAGATCGCCGAGCGTCTCGACGATGCCGCCCTTCTCGTTGAACTTCACCACGCCGCCGGTGTTGATGTTTGGAAACAGCCATTCGTCCTGCGGCAGGCGCCGCGTCATGCGCTTGCGCATGTCGGGATGGCGCAGCGACAGGTCGAAGCTCGGCGTGCGCATGCCGAGCCAGGCCATCCAGTAATTGCCGTCCGAGGCCCTGTTGATGTTGTCGGGATAGCCCGGCATGTCGCGGATGACGCATTCGGCGGTGCCGGCCTTCGGCCCCTCCAGCCAGTAGCGGTGCACGCGGCAGGCCCAGCTTTCGGCGAAGAACAGCGACTTGCCGTCATGCGCCATGCACACGCCGTTGGTGTAGCGATAGCCGTCGAGCAGCGTCTTCGTCGAGCCGTCCTTCGGATCGAAGACCAGCAGGCGGCCTGTGGCGCGGTTCTCGATCGAGTCCAGCGTCCAATCGTGGGCGTCGTAGCGCTTGGTCGAATCCGTAAAATAGATGCGGCCGTCCGGCGCGATGTCGCAATCGTTGGGATCGCGCAGCCGCGCGTCGTCGACGATCGATGTCCAGGAGCGCGCCGTCTCCGCCGACAGCCGCTTCACCTCGCGCTCGGGCGAGACTGAGTAAAGCCCCATGGCGCCGACGCAGCTGATCAGATTGCCCTCCTTGTCGAAGGCGAGCCCGAGCGGGAAGCCGCCGATATGGGCAAAGACCTCGGAACGCTTGTAGTCCGGCGCGAAGAAGCGGACGATCTCGCCGTGGCGGGTGCCGCAATAGAGATGGTCGTCGTAGTCGAGGATGACGTCTTCCGGCCCTTCCAGCTCGCCAAGCCCGATGTGGTCGGCCTCCGACAGGCGGTTGTCGAGTTCGTAGAGCGTGCCGGAGCCGGGTGCGGCCGACTGCGTCTCGCCCATCCTGAGGTAGACCGGCGCGACATAGACCTCGTTCAGCACCTTGTGGCGGTTCTTCAGCCAGCGGATGTCGATGGTGACGGCGGCCGCCAGCAGGATGCCCAGCACCATCTGGTTGGTGCCGGTGCCGTAGCCCAGCCGGATCAGTCCGTTGGTCATGGTGAGCACGATGATCGCGCCCATCAGGCCCTTGACCACCGAGCCGCGGCCGCCGCCGAGGCTGACGCCGCCGACCACCGCCGCCGTCAGCGCCATGATTTCCAGGTTGAGGCCGGTGCCGGGTCCGGCGCCGCTCAGGCGGCAGGCGATGAGGAAGCCGCCGATCGAGCAGCAGAAACCCGAAAAGACATAGGTCATGAAGACCGTGCGGCGCACGCGGATGCCGGCATTGTGGGCCGAGCGGCGTGAGCCGCCCACCGCCAGCACGTGCCATCCGGGCCGCGAGCGTGTCAGTGCGATATGCCAGATCGCCAGCCACACCGACACCGAGAGCCCCCAGAATGTGCCGTCGCCGATGAAGTCGAGCACATCGGAGGAGGCCTGAGACAACTGCACGTCGGCGGCGTAGGTGCTGACCAGGATGTCGAACAGCGCTCGCCCGAAGATGAAGGTGACCAGCGTGGTCAGGAAGGCGCGCAGCCTCAGATAGCCGACGAGGTAACCGTTGATGGCGCCGAAGACGAGGCCTGTGGCCAATGCAGCGACCAGCGCCAGCCAGACCGACTGTTCGAGGATGAAGAAGACATAGACGGCCGAGAAGCAGGACAGCGCGAAGATCGAGCCGACCGAAAGATCGATGCCGCCGCCCAGCATCACCACGGTCATGCCGATGACGACAAGGGAGAACTCGCCGAGCTGGCGGGTCGATCCCTGCAGCGAGGTGAGCTTGAAGAAACCCGGAATGATCGAACCGAAGACGCCGAGCGTCGCCACCAGCGCCAGGAAGGGAATGGCGTTGTCGGTCCAGCGCTTGGTCAGAATCTCGCCAACCAGATGGTCGGGCACGAGATTGTAGCGCCAGGCCTGGAGGCGTTCGCGAAAATTCATCGGCTGCTGCTGTCAATCAAGAGTAAAGAGGTGGCCGGAATGTCCGGCCACCTCGCGGATGCTTTGGTCAGCGGCCTTACTTTGCCGCCGCTTCGGCCTGCAGCGCCTTCAGGTCCCAGCAGCTGTCGGGCTTGAGGTCGGCCTTGGTCGTCGCCTTCTCCAGCGTGTAGATGTAGGTATGCGAGGTGCCGGCCGGTTGGCCGCTCTGCAGCAGGAATTTGATGATGGCGTTCATGTCGCCCGACTGGCGGGCAAGATCGGTCATCACCACGGCGCCGTAGGTGCCATCCACGAGCTTGTCGCAGTCGGCGGCCTTTTCGCCGCCGCCTGTGGTCACCAGGAACACCTTGCCGTCGAGCTTGGCGTCGCGGATCGCGGCGGACGCGCCGGTGGCGTCGCCGTCCCAGAAGTCGATGATCGAGCAGATGTCGGGATGCTGCTGCAGCATCGTCGTCGTCACGTCGCGCGAAGTGGTCGCATTCCAGTTCGAATCCGGCTTGGCGACGACCTGGAAGTCGGGATGTTTCTCCAGCACCTTCATGATGCCGGCATACTGGTAAAGGCTCGAGGAATTCGCCTGGTCGCCCTGCACCAGCCCGATCTTCTTGGAAGAATTCTCGCCGCAGCCCTTGACCGCCGCTTCCGCCTCGAGCTGGCCGAGCTTGTCCCAGTCGCTGCCGACGAAGGCGTCGGCGGGGAAGTTCGCCGGATTGTCGACCAGCAGCACATAGGTGCCGGCAGCCTGCGCCTTCTTCATCAGCTTCGAGTAGGAGTTCAGGTCCGGCGCGTGGATGATCAGCACGTCCGGCCGCGTGTCCGAAGCGATGGCGTCGGTGATCGCCTGCGCGCCGGCATCGACAACCCAGTTCGGGTCGCGCGTCTCGAAAGTACCGCCCCAGGCCTCCACCTCCTTCTTGAGATAATGCGCCCAGCCCTGCGCCAGGTCGAAGCCCATCGCCAGCGGCACCAGCATGACGCGCTTGCCGTTGAGCGCCTTGCTATAGGTGGCCGGGCCCGGGTCGTCCGCGGCGAAAGTGGGAGCAACGAAGGCCGAAACGGCAAGCGCCGTGGCCGCCGCCATCAATGTCCTGAACAATTTCATGTCACATCCTCTGGTTTCGATTGTTGCCGGCCGATCAGAATGGATCGAACCGGGTACCCGAGAGCAAGATGGGCTAGCCCATCTGCTCTAAATGTCGCCTTGCTGCGCGGTCTGCTCGTCGCGTGGATTGATGATGCCGTCGACGATGGTGGCGCCGAGCAGGATCGCCGCCTTGATCAGGTTCTGGTAGAGCAGCGGGATGTCGATGATGGTCATCGCGTTGAGCAGGATGCCGATCAGCGCGGCACCGACCAGCACGTTGCGCACCCCTCCCCGTCCGCCGGAAAGCCCGATGCCGCCGATCACCGCCACCAGCACGATGTCGTAGAGCAGCGTCGAATTGACGACGCGCGTATTGATCGAATGCAGGCTGGCGGCCGTGAGCAGGCCGGCGATCAGCGCCACCACGGCCGAAAGCACGTAGCGCAGCACCAGCATCGGCCGCACCGGAATGCCGATGTTGCGCGCGGCAACCGGGTTGTCGCCGGCGAAATAGATGAAGCGGCCCCATTTGGTATAGCGCAGGAACAGGAAGACCAGGAACGCCAGCCCGGCAAAGACGAAAACCTCGACCGGAATGTCGAGAAAGCGCATGCCGCCAAGCAGCTCCACCCAATGGCCCTGGGGCACCGGCACGGCATCCTGCGTGATCAGTTGCGAGCGCACATAGCCGAAGACGAAGGAGCCGGTCGCCAGCGTCACGAAGATCGCCGGAACGTCGGCATAGGCGACGAGGAAGCCATTGAGCAGGCCGATGGCGAGCACGCCGGCAAGCACATAGGTGAAGGCAAGGCCGTCCGCGGTGCCGGTGTTGAGCAGCTGGAGATACCAGGCGACCGACATCGCCATGATCGCCACAGCCGACAGGTCGATGCCGCGACCGATGATGACGACGGCCATGCCGAGCGCGAGGATGCCCAGGACTGACACGGAACGGACGATGGCGACCAGATTGTCGGCGGTCAGAAAGCCCGGCAGGCCGATGGCGGCCGCGGCGAACAGCAGGATGGCGATCGCAAAGATGATGCCTTCCTGATTAAGGCGCCTCCAGTCCGGCCAGCCGATCGCGTTCATCGCTATGTCTTCGCCCCGATGGAAAGGCCCTGATGGGCCTCCGTCCCGCACGAAAGCTAATCGGCCCAACAGCGGCTCGTCAAATGAATCCGCGTTCAAGAGCCGCGCCTCTCCGACTATTTGCCGAGTGGACGCATCGATTGCCGTAACTGGCGCAATAGCCGGAAACTCTTGGGCTTTTGGCAATTCGTTGTCTCGATTGTGCGGCTCGTGAAAGAGCGCATTCGAAGCCTGCGAGGCCGGCGGAATTTACATCTGCAAAACGCGGTAAGCGCGATGTCAATTGTCCGCTGAGTGACCCGAGACCTCGGCTCCGGCGGATGGCGGCAGGACCATGAACCGGAACGACGCCACGAGCCCGATCAGCCCGATCGCGATGAATGCGATTCTGAAGTCGACGAGATCGGGCGCCGCTTCGCCTCTGGCGATCTGCGACAGGTTGAGGACCGCCGCCGCGACGGCCACGCCGAACAGCATCGATATCTGCTGCAGCATGCTGGAAAGCGTCGCCGCCGAGCTGCGCTGCGCCCCGCCGATATCGGCGAAGGCCAGCGTGTTCAGCGCCGTGAACTGCATCGAGCGCGTGAGACCAGCGATCAGCATCAGCGCCACCACCAGCGCCAGCGGCGTCTGCGGCGAGATCGCCCCGCAAGCCATGATCGCCAGCGACGCGATCAGCCCGTTGACCACCAGCACCCGGCGGAAGCCGAAGCGCCTCAGCGTCGGCGTGGTCACCGCCTTCATGCCGAGATTTCCGAGGAAATAGGCCAGGATCAGCAAGCCGGCATCGACCGGCCGCATCCCGAAGCCCACCTGGAAGAGCAGCGGCAAAAGGAAGGGCGTGGCATTGATCGCTACGCGGAAGATCGTGCCTGCCGACAGCGTCGAGACGGCGAAGGTCAGCACCTTGAAGGCGGAAAGATCGAGCAACGGATGCGGCGCACGCCGCAAATGCCGAACCGCGAGCCAGCCGATAGCGATGCCGGCGGCAATCAGCGCCACTGTCGGCAGCATGCCGTTTTCGGGATGCGCAAGGCGCTCCAGGCCGTAGAGCATCACCGCGAGGCCGAACGAGGTTACGAAGAAGCCCGGCCAGTCGAGCGGCCTCGCCTCGGAGTCGCGATCGCCCGGAACGAAGCGGGCGACCAGCAGCAGCCCGGCAAGCCCCAAAGGCACGTTGATGAAGAAGTTCCAGTGCCAGGAAAGATAGGTGGTGATGAAGCCGCCGAGCACCGGCCCCACAACCGGCGCGAACAAGGCCGGCCAGGTGATCAGCGCTGTGGCGTTGAGCAATTCCGATTTGGCGGCGTTGCGCAGCACCAGGATGCGGCCGACCGGCGTCATCAGCGCGCTGCCCAGGCCCTGCACGATGCGGGCGGCGACGAACTGCGCCAGGCTCTGGGAGAAGCCGCAACCAATCGACGCCAGTGTGAACAGCGCTATCGCCCCGAGGAAGATGTTGCGCGCGCCGAACCGGTCGGCGAGCCAGGCCGACAGCGGCACGAACACCGCCATGGTCAGCATATAAGCGGTGATGCCGATGCTCATCGCCACCGCCGGCACGCCGAAGGATTGACCCATCTGCGGCAGCGACGTCGAGATGATCGTCGAATCGAGCAGCTGCATGAAGAAGGCGACAGCGACGATCAGCGCCACGCGCCGTGCCTGGCGCGTCGCCATCGGCATGGGCTGGGACACGGCCTCGTTGTCGGGAATGCTGCTCATGACGCGCAGGTTGAACAGCAAAAGGCTGAGCCGGTCCAGAGATTAACCAACAAACTTTCGTGTCGCCTCGCCGCCTGTTATTGAGAGGTGGGCTTGGGAGGGGAAAAACGGGATGAAACCCATCTATATCGACTATCTCAACGCCCTCGACATCCAGGCGCTGGCGATGACCGATGCCGAGATCATCGGCGCCGTCGAAGCCGGGCTCGTCGCCCAGGGCAACGGCCAGACGGTGATCGAGCCGCGCGTCCATCTCGAGCCGGATCCCTCCTTTCATGGCCATTTCAACGTGCTGCGCGGCTATGTGGCGCCGCTCGATGCGGCCGGCGTGAAGATCGTCGGCGACTATGTCGACAACTACCTGCACGGGCTGCCGTCCGAATTCGGTATCCTCAACCTCTTCGACCCGCGCACCGGCACGCCGCGCGCCATCCTCGACGCCACCGTCATCACCGACATGCGCACCGGCGCCGTCACAGCCATCGGCGCCAAGCATCTGGCGAAGAAGTCATCCAGGGTGCTCGGCCATATCGGCGCGCGCGGCACCGCCTACTGGAACGTGCGGCTGCTCGATCATCTCTTCGACTTCGATGAGATCCGCGTCCATTCGCGCCGGCCGGAAAGCCGCGACGCCTTTGTTGCGAAACTTGCCGCCGATCTCGGCAAGCCGGTCATGGCCGCGGCTGACTGGAAAAGCTGCGTCGAAGGCGCCGACATCGTCGTCGAAGCCTCGCGCTTGCCGGAACCGCAGCCGCTGCTCAAGACGGACTGGATCAAGCGCGGCGCGCTGGTCGTGCCCTATGGCACGATGAGCGCGGTCGAACTGTCGCTCACCGACATCATGCAAAAGATCGTCGTCGACGACTGGGGCCAGTGCAAGACCGGCAAGTTCGGCTCGCTGCGCGCCCATGTCGAGACGGGGCGGTTGAGCGAGGCGACGCTCCATGCCGAACTCGGCCAGATCGCGGCCGGCCTCAAGCCGGGCCGACAAAGCGATGGCGAGACGATCCTGTTCTGGCACCGCGGCCTGTCGCTCTCCGATATCGCGCTCGGCAAGGCGATGCTGGCCAAGGCCGCAGATAAGGGCATCGGCCAGAGGCTGCGCTTCGCATGACCCCGCTCGTTCTCACCGGCGCCGGCGTCAGCATCGAGGATGTGGCGGCTGTCGCGCGCAATGCGGGCAAGATCGAGATCACGCCGACGGTCATCGAGAAGCTCGGCAAGGCGCGCAAGGCGCTCGATGACGCCGCCGCCGGCGGCCAGCAGATCTATGGGCTGAACACCGGCCTTGGCGCCAATCTCGGCACGGCCGTCGAAGGCGATGCCGGCGCCTTCCAGCGCCAGCTTCTCGACGGGCGCGGCGCAGCGGTCGGCGATGCCTTGCCAATCCAGATCGTGCGGGCGGCGATGTTTGCCCGCATCGCAATGCTTGCGGCGGGTGGTTCCGGCCTGTCGCCGCATGTCTTCACCGCGCTCGTCGATGCGCTCAACGCCGGCGTCCATCCGGCAATGCCCTCGCTCGGCTCGATAGGCGCCGGCGACCTGGTGCTGATGACGGCGATCGCCCACACGCTCATCGGCGAAGGCGATGCCGACTACCAGGGCCGGCGCATGCCGTCGGCCAAGGCGCTGATGATGGCGCGGCTTGCCCCGGTCAACCTGGCGCCGAAGGACGGCCTGTCGCTGATCAACGCCTCGGCTGTCTCCACCGGCGCCGCCGCGCTGGCACTTGTCGACGCGTTGTCGGCGCTCGAACAGCAGCAGCAGGCCGGCGCGCTGACCATGGAGGCGCTCGGCGCCAACCGCACCATCCTCGATCCGCGCCTCCACGCCGCGCGGCCCGCGGCGTGCCAGCAAGCGGCTGCAAAGGCGCTGCGCGACCTGCTCGCCCGCGACGACGCACCGGCGCCGACCACCATTCAGGATCCGCTGTCGATCCGCTGCATGCCCTCTACCCATGGCGCGCTGATCCAGGCGATCGATCACGCCAGGCTGGCGGTCGAGATCGAGCTCAACGCCGCAGCCGACAACCCGCTGGTGCTCGTCGACGATGCGCTGGTGCTGTCGACGGGCAATTTCCACACCGCCTCGCTCGCGCTGGCTTTCGAGACTTTGGGGCTGGCGATCGCTCAGTGCGCGGCGGCTACTGCCGCCCGTTTCGTCCAGCTCACCGGTTCAGGCCGTAACGGCCTGCCGAAATACCTCTCGCCGGTCGGCGGCGCGTCCGCCGGCTTCGTGCCGCTGCAGAAGACGGTGACGGCGATCCTGGCCGCGATCCGCCACAAGGCCAATCCGGTGATGCTCGACTTCCTGCCCGTATCCGAAGGCGCCGAGGATCATGCGACGCAGACTCCCCTCGCCGTGGCGAAATGCGCCGAGATGACCGTGCTGTGGCGGCGCCTGATCGCCTTCGAGCTGATGGCAGCAGCGCAGGCGATCGACCTGCGCGAAGGGCTGACGCTGGCATCCGCCACCGGAGCGATCCACGCGGCTGTCCGCGCCCACGTGCCGACGCTCAAGGAAGACAGGCCGCTCGGCCCCAATGCCGATGCGCTGCACTCGGTGCTCGCCGACGGGTATTGGCACCCTGCGGTGCACCAAACGCTGCGCGTTTAAAGCATGTCTCCCGAAAGCGGAAACCGGTTCCGGGACAAAGACATGCGTAAAAATCAAAAACCTAAAGCACTCACAGCTTAAAGCATGTCTCCCAAAAGTGGGCCCGGTTTTGGGACGAAGACATGCTTAAAATCAAGAACCTAAAGCAGGTCGCGTGAATCCTTTTTCACGCGACCTGCTTTAGGCTTTCTCGTCCACCTTCTTTATGAAGTGGCTGAATTCGTTCGGGTCCATATGCACGATATGCCTGTCTTCCGGATAGGCGCCGCTGTTGACGTCGGCGACGTACTCGGAAAACGCTGCAATGCGCTCCGCCTGCAGCCGGTCGTACTCGGCGGCGAAGTTGCGGTAGACCTTCGAGTGGCGCGGCATGTGACCGCGATTGGTGCCGAGAATGTCTTCGGCAAACAGGTATTGCGCATCGCAGCCCGTGCCCGCTCCCATCGACAGCATGATGAGCGAGGTGCGCTCGGAGATCGCCTTCGCCACTTCGGCCGGCACCACCTCGATCTCGGCGCCGATCGCGCCGGCGACTTCCAACTGCTTCACCGCCTCGAACACCTGCATCGCGGTGTCGGCGGTCTTGCCAACGGCCTTGAAGCCGCCGGTCCAGGTCGCGCGGGAAGGAATGAGGCCGACATGTCCGATCACGGGAATAGCGTCGTCGGCCATGCGCTTGATGGTCGCGTAGCCGGCGCTGCAATAGACGGCATCGGCGCCGGCCTTGTAGAGCCTGAACGACCAACGCACAAAATCATCGGCGGTGCCGATCTCGTAGAAATTGTCGCCCGGCATGGTGAAGAGGCTGGGCGCCGCGTCGCGGTACTGCGGATTGAGCACCAGTTCCGGCGGCACCGAGACGATGTCGACACCGGCGCGCTCGGCGGCCTCCGCTTCTTCCAATGTCAGCACACGCAACATGGTCAACTGCCGTTTGCCCTTCATGGCGCGCAGATCGGCAACGGTCGGTCTCTTTCGGCTCATCGATTTCTGTTCCTTCGTAGCTTGGCTGGTGCGGCCGATCAGTCGATTCCGATCAAGACTTTACCGGCCTCGATCTTGACCGGATAGGTCTTGAGGTTGACGCAGACCGGCGCGCCCTTGGCCTGGCCGGTCTTGTAGTTGAAGCGGCCGTTGTGCTTCGGGCATTCGATGATGTCGTCCATCACCAGCCCGTCGGCGAGATGCGTCTTCTCGTGCGTGCAGAAGCCGTCTGTAGCGAAGAACTCGTCGTCCGGCGAGCGGTAGATCGCAAAGCTGCGGCCGCCATGGTCGAAGCGGATCACGTCCTCCTCGTCAACGTCATCCACAGCGCAAGCTTCGACCCAGTCCGCCATCGTCTCCTCCGGATTGTTACGTGCCGCCTATTCGGCCGCGGCCGCCGTTATATCCAGCTCGTGCAACTCGCCGCGATAAGGCTTGGCCGTCGGCGGCAGTTCGCGCTTGAGGTAGTAGTCCTCATATTTCAGCTGCCTGAGCAGCACCGGCCAGACCTCGCGATACGCGTGCCACATCGATGGATTCGGCTCCGGCAGGTCGTGCTTGATCAGCTCGTGCAGCTTCGGCAGCGCGTGATAGGGCACCATCGGGAACATGTGGTGCTCCACATGGTAGTTCATGTTCCAGTAGATGAACCGGCTGATCGGGTTCATATAGACGGTGCGCGAGTTGAGCCGGTGGTCGATGACATTGTCGGCAAGGCCGATATGCTGCAGCAGGCCGGTCATCACCATGTGCCAGGTGCCGTAGAGGCGCGGCAGGCCGATCAGCACCAGCGGTATCCATGATCTAAGCACGATCGCGACAGCGATCGTCGCGGCATACACGACCATGTGCCAGCGCGCCGCGACCACCGCCTTATGGCGCTCCATCTCCGGGATGTAGCTCTTCTCGTCGTCCGACAGCGTGCCGAAGGCCTGGCGCACCAGTGTCGGCAGCGAATAACGGAAGTCGAGGATGCCGGTGAAGGCGAGCGCCGCCTTTATGAGGTCCGGCGGCCGCATCACGGCGATCTCGGCGTCACGGCCGACGATGATGGTATCGGTATGGTGGCGGGCATGGCTCCAGCGCCACTGCACCGGATTGCGCATCAGCATGAAGGAGGCGATGTGGTAGACGACGTCGTTCATCCAGCGCGTGCGGAAGGCGGTGCCGTGGCCGCATTCGTGCCAGCGCGAGTCGCTCGACGAGCCGTAGAACACGCCGTAGACGAACAGGAACGGCACGACCCACCACGTACCCCAGAACCAGACGATGCCGGCGGCCGAGCCCAGGATCAACACGATCCACATGACGGTGTCGCGGATCGCCGGCCCGTCCGAGCGCTGCATCAGCTCCTTCATGGTCTTGCGCGCCACGTCGGTGTGGTACCACTCGGCCGAGGCGAGCCCGGTCTCGATCGCAAGCCGAGTGCTTTCGCCGACAAGGCTGTAGTCGCGTTTTTTTGCCATCGTCGTCACATTTGCCTCCAATCTTCGCGCACCGCTGGCAATCCGGTCCGCCGGCCGGAGGGCTTGCTATGGATATTTGCCACGCTCATGCCCTGTCCGCCAGTTTTGGAAACTTGCCGGAGGGTTGAGGATAATCCTGCTCGGGCTGGCGGGCGATGGCCGTGATCCTGCTTTCGGCGTCGGCGATCGCCTCCTTGCCGTCGAGGACGCGGAACACCGCGTCATAGGTACGGTTCTCGCCATGCTCCAGCCAGATCATCTCGCCGCGCTCGCGCGCCGCAAGGTTGCCGAGCACATGATGCGTCGATGGCTCGATGCCCAGCGCATACTGCCCGGCCTGGAAATTCTGCCACTGATAGCAGCAGGGCAACTGGTCCTTGCTGGTAACGACCTCGAAGCCGAGGCCGAGACGGTCGTTGACGACGGCCACCGGCACCCCGCCCTTGGCGTCGGCGCCGAGCTCGTGCTGCCAGACCTGCTCGCTGAATCCGAGCTGCGGCGCGGGCACGCTGCGATAGCCGACCTCCTGCGCCTCGTAGCGCTCGCCGGCATGCGCGGCCCAGACCACGTCACGGATCGGCGCCAGGTAGCGCGAACCCTCGTCGAGCAGCGGATGCCCGACATTGACGTGGTAGAAATACATGTGCGGCGTGCGGTGGAAGCCGTGGTTGACGACGCGGTCTGAAATCCGGATCTCGCCGCCGCCGACATCGGCTTCGATCCGGCGGATGAGGTGCAGGTCCTCGCCGAACACGGTTGCCTGCTGGACGATGCCTTCGGCCCACAGCACACAGCGATCGCCGTCCCAGCTTTCACCATAGCCGGTCAGCCGCGCCGGAATGGTGCCGATGCGCCCGTGCAGTGAATGGGTCACCGTCTTGCGGCCCGGATAGTTGTAATTCTCGGCCGGCACCTCGTTGCGGCCGAGTATGTGGTCGAGGCCGCAGGTAACGAGCAAGCCGGAGAAGGACCGCCCCCAGGCAAAGCCGTTCTCGCCTTCATAGTCGTGCAAGGCGGGATGGCGGAAGCCGCTCGGCGAATGCCAGCCGATCGCCTGGCCCTTGTACTCGCAATCGGCGATATCGAGCGCGCGGTCGACGAGCGCGGTGAAGCGCAGGCCCGAGCCGGTGCGGAATTCGAGCATGCGGATGCCGCGCTCCACGCCGTCGCCGAGCGTCATCAGCCGCACGCCGGCGAACTGCGACAGCATCCCGGACCGTTCGGCGACCTGCCGGCGCGATAGCGTCTGTCCGTAAAGCTTCACCATGCCGTCACTGCGCCCTTTTCATCAGCGCCGACATGTCGGCTCCGGTTATCAGGCTTTCCACGGTCAGAAGGTCGGTGCCGGCGACGGTCTGCTCGGCGACGACTTCGCCGCGCCGCATGACGACGATGCGGTCGGCGACCTCGAACACGTGGTGGATGTTGTGGGTGATCAAAAGCACCGAATGGCCGGCCTCGCGCATCTCCTTGACGAAGCGCAGCACGCCATGCGTCTCCTCGACGCCGAGATTGTTGGTCGGCTCGTCGAGGATGATCACCTTGGCGGCGAACTGCATGGCGCGAGAGATCGCGATCGACTGGCGCTCGCCGCCGGACAGCGTGCTGACCAGCGCATTGGCGTCGAGCTTCTTCGAGATGCCGACGCGCTTCAGCAGCGCCGACGCCGCATCGCGCAGCTTGGCAAGGTCGAGCGGCGCGAAGACCCCGAGCCATTTGAGATTGACCGGCTCGCGGCCGAGAAACAGGTTGCGCGCGATGCTGAGGTCCGGCGCCAGCGAGGTGTCCTGGTGGATGGTCTCGATGCCGAGATCCATCGCGTCGCGCGTCGAACGGATCGAGACCTTCTCGCCGCGCACATAGATATCGCCGCGATCGATCGGGAACACGCCGGAGATCGCCTTGATCAGCGTCGACTTGCCGGCGCCGTTGTCGCCGAGCAGGGCCACCACCTCGCCTTCCCTCAGCGTCAGCGAGGCGCTCTTCAGCGCGCGCACGCTGCCGAAGGATTTTTGCAGATTCTGCAGCCGGAGCACTTCCTGCATCATGGTCAGCTCCTTGCGGCGTTTTTCTGCAGCAGAGCGTGCAGGATGAGCATGGCGAGGATGATGACGCCGACGAAGATGTTGTAGGCCAGCCCCGGCACGCCGACCAGCACGATGCCGTTGCGGATGGTGCGCAGCATCAGCGCGCCGACAATGGTGCCGAGGATCGTGCCGCGGCCGCCGGTCAGCGCCGTGCCCCCGACCACCACCATGGCGATCACTTCGAGCTCGTATCCCGTGCCCGCCACCGGCGAAGCCGCCGAGATGCGGAAGGCGCTGATCATGCCGGCAAGCCCGGCAAGCACCGAGGTCAGGATGAACAGCCAGATCTTGACGGCGTCGGCCGGCACGCCGCGCGCCACCGCGGCGTTGCGGTTGGAGCCGATGGCGCTGATCCAGTTGCCGAGCTTGGCGTAGCGCAGCACATAGACCGCAAGCAGCGACAGGCCGATGAACCACCAGAGCGAGGTGTAGAAACGGAATGAACCAACGTTGAAGCTGCCGGCGAGCAGCGTCACGAAGAACCCCGGTTCATTCCAGGATTTCAGCGGAAAACCCTGCGTGATGTAGAGCGCCGCACCGCGCACGATCAGCAGCATCGACAGCGTCACCAGAAAGGACGAGATGCCGATCTTAGTGACGATCACGCCGTTGATCGCGCCGATCGCGATGCAGAGCAGAAGCCCGGCAAGCAGTGCCACGCCGATATCGATCCCGGCGTTCTGCACCAGAAGCATGACCACCACCGGCGCCAGCGCGAACACCGCGCCGACCGACAGGTCGAATTCGCCGGCGGTGAGTAAGAGCGTCATGCCGAGCGCGATGATGCCGAGCTCGGGCAGGAAAGCCATCATGTTGGAGATGTTGAGCGGCGACAGGAAATTGCCGTCGGCGACCGCGAACACCGCGAGCAGCACGACGAGAATGACGAAGGAGGAGAATTGCGGCGAGCGCATCAGGCTCGACCTGCCCTTCGCGCTTCGTGCGCCGTCTTCCGCGGTGATTGCCCCGGCTTGCTGAACCATGACTTGCTGAACCATGCTTTCTGCGTGGCGCCCGCCGCGCGCGGCGGACGCCAGTTCTCTCACTTCTTGTCGTAAAGCTTCAGGATCGGCTCGACGCTCGAGGCGTCGTAGAGCCCGAAAGTGTGGATGTCGTAGCCGATCGGCTCGCCGGAAGCCGCGAGACCGAGCAGCGCGACCGGCATGAACCCTTGCGCCGAAGGATATTGCCAGGCGGCGGCGTTGACGAACCCGTCCTTGACCGCGTCGGCCGTCTCCTTCGAATTGCCCCAGCCGACCACCGGGATCTTGCCGGCCGGAATGCCGGCGCCGTCGAACACCCGCTTCACGCTGGCCGCAACGGAATCGCCCAGCGCGATGATAGCGGGCGGATTGTTGGCGACCATGTAGTCGGTCATCTTGGCGATGATGCCTGCCGGGTCGGTGCCGCAATCGACCACGTCATATTTGATGCCGAGCGGATCGAAGACGCCGGCGATGCCCTCGGTCTCGAGCTGCTGATAGCTGGCGCCGGGGACCTCGACCGGCAGGAACACCTTATCGCCCTGCTTCACCATCTTGTGGTCGACGAGATACTTCGCCCAGATGGCGCCGGCTTCCTTGAGGTCGGCGCCGACATAGGCCTGGCGTCCGGTCGCCGGATCGTCCGTGTTGAAGAACACGATCGGGATGCCGGCCGCCTTGGCGGCCTTCACCTCCTCGGTCCACAGGCCGGGCTGCGCCGAGGTGGTGGCAATGCCGTCAGGCTTGGCTGCAAGCGCCGAATTGAAGGCCTCCTTCTGCGCCGCCATGTCGCCGCCGCTAAAGGAGATCTTGCAGGTCACCTTGAGCTGATCGCAGGCCTTGGTGGCGCCGGCGTTCCAGTCGATCCAGAACGCGTCCGACGGACCGCCATGCGACAAAAGGTAGAACGTCTTCTGGCCGTCCTGCGCCTGCGCCGCCGATCCGAGCGCAACGCCGGCAAGCAAAGTCGCTGCGGCCGCCAGCTTCAATCCAAACTTCAACATCTCGCTTCCTCCACTCTCATGTCGTGCAAAGGTGCCGGCCTTTAGAGGCCGTTCTCGCGGAACTTTCCGTCGAGAAACTTCTTGGCGCGCGGCACGTCGTCTTCCGACAGATGCTCGATGATGACCGGGATGTTCGGATGCTTCTCGGCGAGACGCTTGAGGTAGAGGTCGTAGTTCAGCGAGCCGAGGCCCGGCGCCGGCAGCTCGATCTCACCGACGCCGCGGAAGGTGTGGCTTTCCATCGCGTCGGCGTCGCCGATATCGGCATGCTTTTCCGACTTGTCGCTGCCCGAGCGCTTGACGTCCTTGGCGTGGGCTATTCTGATCTTGTCGGTCAGCGTGTCGAAGACCTGGTTCAGGATCTGGTCCATCCGGTCGATGTTGTGGGTCTCGAAATAGTTGGTCGGGTCCATCAGCAGGCCGAGGCCGGGATGGTCGACCTGCGCGAACATCTTCACCGTCTCTTCGACCGAGCCGACGACGTTGTTGACATAGGTCTCGAGCAGAAAGACCGCGCCGTGGTCGTAGGCCGTCTGGGCAAGGTCCGCGATCACCTTGCGGCACTCCGCGAAACCTTCTTCGGTCTTGTTCTTCGGGTGATGTACCCAGTCGGACTCGGTGTTGTAGGTGCCGGTCTCCGAGATCACGTAAGGGCTGCCGAAGTGGCGGGCGTTGCGGATGATCTCCTTGAGATAGCCGACGCGCTTCTCGCGCTCCGCCTTGTCCGGATGGATGATGTTCGTGTAGCCCGACACGCAGCAGACCGGCAGGTTGTGGTCGCGGAACACGTCCCGCACCTTCTTCGCCTTGTCCTTGGTGATCTGACCGGCCGAGAGGTCGATGTCCTTGAAATGCAGGTCGAGCTGCACCGTGTTGAAACCGAGGCTGCGGATCTTTTGCGCCGTCTCTTCGAGGCCGTACGGGAAATAGCCCGTGAAAATGCCTGCCTGCATCATGGTGTGAATTCCTCCCTCTAAGCGATTCAGTTGGTTGCGATTTCAGTTGCCGGTGTTTTCAGGTGATCGAGATTTCGGAGAGCTTGACCGTCCGGCCCGACGCGATCGAGCGATAGCCCGCCTCCACCAGCGCCATCGTCTTGACGTTGTCGGCGACGGATAGCGCCGGCGGCGTGCCGGTCTTCACCGCGTGCTGCAGCTGTTCCATCACGCCGATGAAGGCCTGCGGGAACCACATCGTCTCCCAGCTTGGGCTGACCCATTCGCCGCCGGTCGTCTCGGCGGACGCATAGGTCAGCGTCGAGGCAGAGCCCGTCGGCCAGCCGATCGTGCCCTTGGCGACGCCCTTGGTGCCGTCGACGCGCCAGTTGATATGCTGGTCGTCGTGATAGCCTTCCTGGCGCGGACCGGACCACACGTCCTCCAGCGACACGGCGAGCACGCCCGACGGGAAGCGCAGCGTCGACACCGTGATGCCGTCGGAATGATCGAAGCGCGTGCGCGGGTCCTTGCGCGTCAGCGTCGTGATCTCGTCGGGATCGCCGAACAGGAAGCGCAGCACGTCGAGATGATGCACGCTCATATTGGCGAGCGTCAGCCGGTCATAGTCCTCGAGGAAGGTCTGCCAGTGCGGGATCGCGTGCATGTCGATCTGCGCGAAGACGATGTCGCCGAGTTCGCCATTATCGATGATCTGTTTCAACACGCGCATCGACTGGTCGTAGCGCATGTTCTGGTTGACCGAGAGGATCTTGCCGGATTTGGCCGCCTCGTCGCGCAGCTTGACTGCTTCCTCGACCGTCAGCGCCAGCGGCTTCTGCGCCAGGATCCCCCTGATGTGCTTCTGCTTCAGCGCGTGGCGGATCAGCGCCGGCTGCTGGTCGGGCGGAAAGGCGAGATCGATGATCTCGACATTAGGATCCTCGATCAACTGTTCCGGCGTGTCGTGCACGGTCGGAATACCCCAGCGCGTCGCGACCTTCTCGGCATTCGCCTTGGTGCGCGAGGCGATTGCCAGCACCGGAAAACCAGCCTCCTTGTAGGCTGCCAGATGGCACTCGGCCATGATCATGCCGGCGCCGACGCAGCCGATTTTGTAGTCCTTGGTGCGAACCTTGACGTCCGGCTCGAAGCCTTTGCTTGCCATCTCTTCCTCCCGAAATTCTCTTCTCGCGGCCGCTGTCACAACGCGCCTCCGTCCTGGCCGAAATAATGCACGCGGGCCGGCTCGCAGGATATCGCCACTAGCGCGTCCGGCCTGATGTCGGGCTGGCCCCGCAGCAGCGCCCTCACCCGCGCCTGCCCGGCGGCAAGTGTCACCACGGTGTAGCCGCCGAGCGGCTCGACCTCGAACACTCGCGCCGGGCGGCCCTTGCCCCCGTTCGCCATCTCATTGTCTGCCCACGGACGCACCTTGATGTCTTCGGGCCTGAGCCCGATCTCGATCGACTCGGCCGGGGCCTTGGCATCGGCGATGCAGATTGCGCCTTCGGCCGCCTCGACACCCTCGGCCTCGTGCACCGACGGCAGGATGTTCATCACCGGCGAGCCGAGCATGCGCGCCACATAGGCGCTTGCCGGACGATCGTAGATCTCGGCCGGCGCGCCGATCTGCCTAATGCGGCCGTTCTCCAAGATGGCCATGCGATCGGCGACCGACATCGCCTCTTCCTGGTCGTGCGTGACGTAGATCAGCCTCTTGCCCAAATCGCGCTGGATGCGCTTCAGCTCGACGCGCGTCTCCTCGCGCAGCCGCGCATCGAGCGCCGAGATCGGATCGTCCATCAGATAGGCGACCGGATCGCGCACCAGGGCGCGTGCGATCGCCACGCGCTGCCGCTCGCCGCCGGAGAGCTGCGCCGGCGGCTTGTGCAGGATATGGCCGATATGCAGCTTGGCGGCGACGTCGGCGAGGCGCTTGTCGATCTCAGCCTCCGCAACCTTCCGCTCGACCAGCGGGAAGCGGACATTGTCGCGCGCGCTCATATGCGGGAACAGCGCGAGGTTCTGGAACACCATGGCGACGTTGCGTTTCGCCGGAGAGACGCTGTTGACCGGCTTGCCGCCGATCAGGATCTCGCCCTCGTCCGGTTGCTCCAGTCCAAGCACAAGGCGCAGGATCGTCGACTTGCCCGACAGCGGCGGGCCGAAGAAGCAGAAGAACTCGTTGTCGTTGACGGTGAACGAGGCGTCGTCGACGGCGAGCGTCGTGCCGTAGCGTTTCGTGACATTGCGGAAAACGATATCGGCCATGCTAGTGCGCTCCGCAGATTTCGATCAGCCTGCCGGCCTTGGCGCCGCCCCTCATCCGCCTACCGGCACCTTCTCCCCGTATAGTGACGGGGAGAAGGGAGCTGGCCGCAACGCCGGCGACCCCCTCTCCCCGTTCTTCACGGGGAGAGGGTAAGGGTGAGGGGCGGCACAGACCTGGGGATACTTGCATCTCAACCCCCGACCTTGATGGCGCGACCCGTACCGGCGTCGAAGACGCGCACCGACGAGGCCGGCGGCGCGACGACCGCCGCCTGCCCGATCGAGAGCCCGACAACGTTCTCGAACACCGCCTTCACGGCGCTCTCGCTCTGACCCAAATGGACGATGGTGCGCGCGCCGACCCGCTCGACGAATGTCACCGGCATCGACAGCCCGCGTTCGGCAAGCGTCACCTGCTCCGGCCGGAAGCCGTAGAGGACCTCTCCGCGCACCGCGCGCACCGCCGGAGCGAGCTCGTCGGGCAAGGGTGGCGTGACGCCGAGCGGCCCGAGATCGATCACCAGCCCGCGATCGCTTTCCGCCGGCCGGCCCTTGATGAGGTTCATGCCCGGCGCGCCGATGAAGCGGGCGACGAAGACGTTGGCCGGATTGTTGTAGACCTCGAGCGGCGTGCCGACCTGCTGCAGCACGCCATGATCCATCACCGCGATACGGTCGGCCATGGTCATGGCTTCGAGCTGGTCGTGCGTGACATAGATCATAGTCTGCTTGAACTGGCGCTGCAGCTGCTTGAGTTCGGTGCGCATCACCGCGCGGAAGGCCGCGTCGACATTGGACAGCGGCTCGTCGAGCAGGAAGATCGCCGGCTCCATGATCGCCGAGCGGCCGATCGCGACGCGCTGCAGGATGTTGACCGAGAGCCGGTCCGCCTTGCGGTCGAGCAGCGGTGAAAGCTGCAGCATCTCGGCGATGGCGCCGACGCGGCGGTCGATCTCGACCTTGGCGGCGCCGCGCATCTTCGGCCCGTAGGTGATGTTCTGCCGCACCGTCATATGGGTGAAAATCGCGTAGTTCTGGAAGACGAAGCCGACACCGCGCCGCCCCATCGGCACACCGGCCATGTCGCGCTCGCCGAACAGGATTTTTCCGCTGGTCGGCTCTTCCATGCCGGCGATCATGTTCATCGTCGTCGACTTGCCGCAGCCGGAAGGCCCGAGCAGCGCCATGAACTCGCCGTCGGCGATCTCGAGATCCATCGTCTTCAGCGCGGTGAAGTCGCCGAATTTTTTGACCAGGTTCTTGAGGTGGATCGCGCTCATGCCGCCAACTCCCGGGCCTTCGCCATGTGCTTCATGGCGTAGACCGCGACGATCGAGAGCACGACCAGGATAGCCAGAGCGATGGCCGCCACATAGCCCCAGATCAGGTCCTGGGTGGTGACCTTGTAGATGTAGACGGAGATCGTCTCGGTGGCGACGCCGGGACCGCCGCCGGTCATGATGTAGAGCGTGTCGAAGATCTTGAAGTTCTCGATCACCCGGATCGCCAGCGCGATGATGATGATCGTCTTCATCTTCGGCAGCACGATGGTGACGAAGCGCTGCCAGGGATTGGCGCCGAGCAGCGTCGCCGCCTTCATCTGGTCCTCCGGCACGCCGACAAGGCCGGCAAGCAGGATGAGGAACATCAACGGCGTCCACTGCCAGATGTCGGCGATCATCACCGCGATCAGCGCCAGCGTCGGATCGGAAAGCCAGGCGATGGTGACGGGCGTTCCGACGATCTTCGACAGGATGTCGTTCACCGGTCCGCCCGACTGGAACAGCATGAAGAACATGTAGCCGGCGACCGCCGGCACCACCATCATCGGCATCAAGAGGATCGAATAGAAGATGCGCTTGCCCGGAAAGTCGTCGGCAAACAGCGTGGCAAGTGCCAGGCCCAGCAGCAACTCCGCCGGCACGCAGACGACCATGACGATCGCCGTGCGCTGCAAGGCGCTCCAGAACCGGGTGTCGGCCGCAAGGTCGGTATAGTTGGCAAAGCTGTTCCATATCTCCCAGGCGTTCCACCAGCCGATGCCGGAAAGCGGCGACCAGTCGGTGACGCTGATGTAGAGCTGCATCAGGAGCGGGAAGGCCGAGATGAACAGCACCAGGATCTGCGCCGGCAAGGTCAGCCGGAAGCCAAGCCGCGCGCCCTCGTCGGGCGTGGCGGGCTTTGTCCGCGCGGCCATCTCGTCCTCCGAAATCGTAGCGGTCACGGCGCTCATTGCTTGAGCGCTCCGAAGGTCAGTCCGCGCACCAGATGGCGCTGGATGGCGATGCCCATGATGACCGGCGGCACCGCCGCGATCAGGCCGAGCGCCGCCTTGGCGCCGTAGAGCTGTCCGGTCATCGAAGACGACAGCGATGCCATGTAGACGGGGATTGTCACCCATTCGCGCGTCGTCAGAAGCAGCGCGATCAGATAGTCCGACCAGTTGAGGATGAAGACGAAGAGCGCAGCACTTGCCAGCGGTGCGCGCATCATCGGCAGCGTGATGCGGGTGAAGACGCGCAGCCGCGAGCAGCCCTCGACGAGCGCTGCCTCCTCGATCTCGCGCGGCATGTCGTCGAAGAAGGTCTTCATCAGCCAGAAGGCGAAGGGCAGCGTCACGATGCCGTAGATCAACGCCAGGCCCCACCAGCTGTCGGTGAAGTTGAGAAACGACCACATGATCATCACGGGAATCATGACGGCCATCGGCGGAAACAGCCTGAGCTGGATCAGCGCCAGTGGCAGGTTCTGGCCGGAGCCGAAACGCGACAGGCCGTAAGCGGCCGCGGTGCCCGCCGACATGGCGATCGCGGTTCCGAACACCGCCGAGAGCAGCGACGACAGGATCGGCTTCAGCGCCGTGCGGTCGAGCGCCACGATCAGGCTGTTGGTGGATTCGCCGAATACGAACTGGAAATTGGCAAGCGTCGGATGCTTCGGCCACCAGGTCAGGTCGGCACCTGTGGCCGACCATTCGCCGATCGGCTTGAAGGCCATCGACGCCATCCACAGGATCGGCACCAGCGTCACCGCGATCGCCACGAAGATCGCGGCGTAGCGGAATATCTCGAAAGGAACGGAACGCTTCATCTGGCTGCTTTGCTGGTGGCGTTGTTTCGAAGGGGAGGAGCAGTGTCCCTCCCCTCCTTTTCTGATCCAGGGAGGCGGATCAGGCGATCGAGTCGAGAACCGTAGGCCAGGCCTCCTTGTTGGTCTTGATGGCTTCGAGCAGTTTGTCCTCACCGGTGCGCCGCGCGATCTTCTTCCACTCGGCCTCTGTGTCGGCCATGGCCTGCTCGGGCGTCTTGGCCTTGGTCAGCGCGGCGACGAGATTCTCGTCGAGCGCATTGTGGAAGGCCGTAGCACCTGGATAGTTGATGGTCGGGACCGTGCGCGCCACCGTCTCGCGCACCACGTCCATGTGGTAGGCGTGATAGGTTTGGCGGACCAGCGGATCGGAGAAGTCCGAGAGGCGGGACGGATCGAAATAGCCGCCCGGGTTGGCCGTCATCCAGGCATAGATGCGGCTCGATCCCAGCCACTGCAGGAAGAGATAGCAGGCTTCCGGATTCTTGGACTGCGCCGAGACCGAAGCCGACAGGTTGAGCCACAGCACCGAGCGGCTGACCAGCTTGCCGTCGATCTCGCGGCCGGGCGGCAGCATCGAGCCGATCTTGCCGGTGACGGCGGAATCCTTGTTGCCGGCATTGTCGAGGAATTTCGGCAGGTTGGAGAAGGCGCAGGTCATCGCCGCGCCGCACTTGGCGAAGTTGCCATACTGCTCCGGCCAGCCCCACGAGATCGCGTCCGGTGAATGATGCGCCAGCGAATCGACGTATTCCTTCGTCGCCGCGATGCCCTGCTCGGAATTGATCAGCGGCTTGCCTGCGTCGTCGAACAGGTATTGGTTGGGCGAAGCCATCGAGACGTAGCGCTGGTACCAGTTGGTGTAGCCCCAGCCCTGGTTGCGCAGGTCGGTCGAGCCGAACAGGCCCTTGTCCGGGCGATGGAAGAAGGCGGCGATGTCGCCATGCTGCTTCCAGGTCCTGGGCGGCGCGAGATCGTAGCCGTACTTATCCTTGAAGGCCTTCTTCTCGGCCCCGTCGCCGAACAGGTCGGTACGGTAGACCCAGGTCTGGAAGTCGCCGTCGAGCGACACGCCATAGGTCGAGCCGCGATACTGGTTGAGCAGCGAAACGCCCTTGGCGCCGTTGACGTAACCGCGCTCCGGATCGTCCCATTCCGGCTTGTGCTGGGCGACGAAGTCGTCGAGCTTGATGATGCCGCCGGTTTCGGCGAGGTCGCCGAGGCGGTTCCATTCCACCGCATAGATGTCATAGGCCCCACCCTTGGTGGAGATGTCCTGCATCGTCTTGGTGAATTCCTGGCCGTTCGGCACACCGACGATTTCGAGCGGAATGCCGGTTTCCTTTTCCCACAGATCCTTGATCGACGGCGCTCCTGCGGGGAACGGCTGCGTCAGCTGGCCGATCGAGCCGTCCGAGAGGCCGAGCACGATCTTGGCCGGCGCCTTGCCGGCGCCCTTCATCGCCTTGATCGCCTCGATGGCGCGCCCTTCCGGCGTATCCGGCCCGTACTGGTAGCGCTCGGCGCCGTCGAAGCCTGTCGGCCCGCCGATCATGCCTGGCGCCAGTGCATCGGCCGCCAGGGCGCGGCCGGGACGAATGAATTGCGGCGCGATTCCAGTCGCGGCGACAAACACAGCCGCCTTTCCTCCGGACGCCAAAAGACGGCGCCGCGAGACGCGGATCAAATCAGTCATTGGAACTCCTCCCTCAAGGGCCTGTTCCTCCATGGCCCTTATGAGGGATATTGACGGAACCATATCGAGCCTGTCAACATCATAAATACTCAAAACACGTCATAAGATCGCAAATGAGGGAGAGAATGCAGTTCGCCGAGCCAGTCACATCGCACCCATTGCGTGGTTTTGAGGGATTCTTGCGCCGATCCGGCCGGCTTTGCCGGGCCTTCGCTGTCTTGTGTAACGCGTCGGCTTGCGTGCGGGCCAAGGCCGGTTACATCATTTCACATCAGAATCGCGGCTGCGGCTGAGCGGTTTTCCGGAACGGATTGGCAGCTGCGTGATTTTGATGCTTGCGATGAGGTGCTCGACGTGCGGTCAACCCTGACAGACATAGCCCGGGAAGCCGGCGTTTCTCCCGCCACGGTCGACCGTGTGCTCAACAACCGTCCCGGTGTGCGGGCGCGCACGCGCGAGATCGTCATCGAGATGGCGCAGCGCCTTGGCTACATTGCCGAGACCCCGAACGGGGCGCAGCAACGAACCGTGCCGGGTCAGACAATCAGGCTCGACTTCGCGCTGCCCGCCGGCACCAACTCCTTCATCAAGCTGCTGCATCGCCACATCGAGGCCCAGGCGCAGACGCGGCCCGATCTCGACGTACGCGTGACGACGATCGAAGGTTTCAATCCCGACCGGCTTGCCCGCCTGCTGCAGGACTTGCACGGCCAGACGCAGGGCGTCGGCGTCATCGCGCTCGACCATCCGACGGTGCGCGAGGCGATCCGCTCGCTGTCGGCGAGCGACGTCAAGGTCGTCACCATCGCCTCCGACATCCTGCACGTGCCGCGCGTCGCCTATATCGGCATCGACAACCGCGCCGCCGGGCGGCTGGCCGGCTACCTGCTCAACCGCTTCATCGGCGCCCACCGTCCAGGCAAGGTCGCGCTGTTCGCGGGTTCGCTCGCCTATCGCGGCCATGAGGAGCGCGAGATGGGTTTTCGCCATATCCTCGCGGAGGAATCCCCCAACCTCGAAATCGTCGAGATGCGCGAAATGCTGGACGATCGCGAGAAGGCCTATTCGGAGGCCTCGGCTTTGCTCGAGCGCCATCCCGACCTCGCCGCCATCTACAATGTCGGCGCCGGCAATACGGGCATCGCGCGCGCGCTCAAGGAGCGCGGACGCGCGAAGGAGATCCTCTTCCTCGGCCATGAGGTGACCGACGGCACCAAGGAGCTTCTGCTCGACGGCACGCTCGATGCGGTGATCGACCAGAACCCGCGCGTCGAAGCGCGCGAGGCGCTCAACATCCTGTCCCACGCCGTCAGGGGATTGCCTTACGAGCTACACCAGCCGCGGCTGCAGGTGATCTTTCGCGAAAGCATTCCGGAGATTTGAGCGATCCCAACCAGGCCCAGAAGATCGGCAGTCTCAGGCCGCGATCAGCACAGTGCTCTCTGGCGACCAACTGAGCACAACTGGCTGACCTTCGGACAGCCTTTCTGCGCCGGTGTTCTGGACGACCACCTTCAGCGTCTGACCCTCGCGATCGACGAAGTACGTGCTGTTGTTGCCGGCGAAGATGCGTTTTGAGACCTGCCCCTTAAGCATGTTCGCGTTGCCCGAACCCGGCTTTCCCGCGCCCGTCGAAATCTGGATGCGCTCCGGGCGCACGGCGCAGCTCGCCTTGGCGCCGGCTGGCACCGATGCACCCGAGGAAGCGCTGATTGTCGTGCCGTCCGGAAGCTTGATCCCGCCACCAATCGCGTCGCCGCGAAAGATGTTGGCGTCGCCAAGAAAAGTCGCGGCGAACTCGCTTTGCGGCCTGTCGTAGATTTCTTCCGGCGGTCCCTCCTGCACCAGCCTGCCGTCGCGCAATATGCCGATGCGGTCGCTCATCGTCAGCGCCTCTTCCTGGTCGTGGGTGACGAAGATGGTGGTGATGCCGATCTCGCGCTGGATGCGCTTCAGCTCGATCTGCATGTCGACGCGAAGCGCCTTGTCGAGCGCGCCGAGCGGCTCGTCGAGGAGGAGCACGCGCGGCTTAGTGACGATGGCGCGAGCCAGCGCCACCCGCTGGCGCTGGCCGCCGGAGAGCTGATGCGGCCGGCGGCCACCGAGCTTACCAAGCTGCACGAGGTCGAGCGCGCGCTGCACCTCGGCCGTGATCGTCGCCTTCGGCTCGCCGCGCACCGACAGGCCGAAGGCGATATTGTCGGCCACGCTCATATTGGGAAACAGCGCATAGTTCTGGAACACCATACCGATGCGCCGCTTCTCCACCGGCACGCGCTCGACGCTTTCGCCGCCGATGGCGATGCGGCCCGAGTCCGGAAAATCAAAGCCGGCGATCTGGCGCAGCAGTGTGGTCTTGCCGCTGCCCGACGGTCCGAGCAGCGCATAGAAGCCGCCGTCCGGAAAATCGATCGAGACGTCGTCCAGCGCCTTGTGCGCGCCAAAACTGCGGGAGACGTTCGCTACCTGCACGCCGGCCATTATTTTTCTCCGCCGAATTTGAAGAAGCGCGCCGTGAGCAGCATCAGGGCCATCGACACGACGATGATGATCGTCGACACCGCGTTGATCTCGGGCGTGAAGCCCTTGCGGATAGCGGCGTAGATTTCGACCGGCAGCGTCGTCTGGCCGGGCGTCGACAAGAAATAGGAAACCACGAACTGGTCGAAAGAAACGGCGAAGGCAAACAGCCCACCGGCAATCACGCCGGGCATGATCCAGGGCAAGGTGACGCGCGCAGTCACCTGCCACTGATTGGCGCCGAGCGAGCGCGCCGCCTCCTCGAGCTCCGGGGCGAAGGTCTGCAGCCGGGCCGAAACGACGACGATGACGTAGGGCAGCGCCAGCGCGACATGGCCGAGCAGGATGGCGACCAGCCCGCGGCCGATGCCGATGCCGAAGAAGAAGATCAGCATCGCCGTGCCGGTGATCAGCCAAGGAATGGCGATCGGCGGAAAGAGCAACGCCTGCAGGAATTTTTTGCCACGGAACTCGTAGCGGTAGAGCGCCAGCGATGCCATCGAACCCAGCGCCGTTGAGATGATAGTGGTGATGACGGCGATCTCGATGCTGTTCCTGGTCGCCGCGATCAGTTGTTCGTTCTGCCAGAGCGAGGCATACCAGTCCGTCGTCCATTCAAGCGGCAACTGATAGAATGGCGAGGCGTTGAACGACATCAGCGCCATGATGATGATCGGCAGATAAAGGAAGGCAAGCAGCAGGACGATGTAGAAACGCCCGAGCCATTCGAGGATGCGCGTCGTCGCCATCAGGCGGCCCTCCGCAGCACCGGTGCCGCCAGCGCCAGGATAACCAGCACGACGGCGAGCAGGATGAAGGAGAGTGCAGCGCCCAGCGGCCAGTTGAAGACGGCGACGAACTGATCCTCGATGACGGTGCCGTAGAAGGTGCCGGTGCGGCCGCCGAGGATGCGCGGCTCCATGAAGGAGCCGACCACCGGCACGAAGATCAGCGCGGCCCCCGCGATCAGTCCGGGCATCGACAGCGGGATGATCACCCGCTTGAGCACCTGCAGCCGCGATGCGCCGAGCGAGCGGCCCGCCTCGATCAGCGAGTCGTCGATCGCCTGCAGCGTCAGATAGCAGGTCAGCACCATGTAGGGCACATAGGAATGCACCAGGCCGATGATGACGGCCGGATAGGAATACATCAGATCGATGTTGATCTTGAACGGCAGCACGGCGTTGAGCGCCGTGTCGAGGATGCCGCCTTCGCGCAGCACCATCGCCCACGAGAAGATGCGCACCAGCCCGTTCGACCAGAACGGCAGGATGACGAGCAGGAAGATCGCCTCGCGGCTGCGCCCTTTCAGCACCTTGGCCAGCACATAGGCCGCGGGATAACCGATGACGATGCACCACAGCGTGACCTCGAGGCCAAGCCGCAGCGAAGCGAGCAGCAGTGTGGAATAGAGGCTCTGCGAGAAGAAGGCCGCGTAGTTGCCGAACGTGAACGCCCACTTCTTCCCGGCCAGTGGCAGGTCGGTCATGAAGGAGAAGAACACCATGGCCGACAGCGGCAGGAAGATCGCCACTGTCAGCCACAGGTAGGCGGGAAGGAGAAGCGGCAGGGCCGGCCGCAGTCCGCGGCGCGAACCGGTCGCGAGCTGGTCAGCCATCTTGCCTCTCCTCCCCCGAAAGACGCCGGTTACTTCACGTTGACCTTCAGCTCCTGCCATAGCGCCAGGTACTTCTCGCGCTGCTCATCGGTGACCGGCGCCTGGAACTGGATGCGCTTGGCGACCTCGGGGCTGCCCATGACCTTACGGTTGAAGGCGTCCTCGGGCAGCGCCTCGACCGCTTTGGTGTTGGCCGAGACCGGCGCGCCGACCTTGGTGACCCATTCGACGTAGAATTTCGGGTCGATCATGTAGTTGATGAAGGCCTCGGCGCCGGCGACGTTCTTGGAGCCGACGGGGATCGAGAAGGCGTCGAGCCAGGCGACCGCGCCTTCCTGCGGGATGACCAGCGAGACCGGCAGCTTGAAATGCGTCTTGGCGCGGTCGGCCGAGCCGCTCCAATAGGTGCCGATGTCGATCTGGTTGGAGGCGACCATCTGGTTCCAGTCGTTCTCCGAGCTCCAGAAGGTCTTGATTTGCGGCATCAGCGAGGTGAGCTTGGCCTTTACCGCTTCCATATCCTTGATATCGTTGATGTTCTGGCCGCTGGCAATCGCTCCGAACTGCACCGCCTCGACGGCGTCGTCGCGGATGATGACGCGGCCCTTATGCGCCGGATCCCACATCTCGGCGATGCTGGTCGGCGGCTTGTCGAAGGATTTTTCGTTGATGGCAAGAGCGGTCAGGCCCCAGACCCACGGCACGCCATAGACCTTGCCGTCATGGTTCAGCATCGGCGAGCCGGCCTTGTCCTTGGCGATATCGGCATAGTTGGAGAGCTTCGATGTGTCGATCGGCTGGATCAGCTTGCCGGCCATCGCCTGGTCGTTGAAGGCGGCGTTGATCATGACGACGTCGTAGAGGCCCGGGTTTGTCCTCAGCTTGGTCAGCATCTCCTGCTCTGAGTTGAAGAAGTCGTTGACGACCTTGAAACCGGTCGCCTTCTCGAAATTGGCGACAGCCCACGGCTCGTCGGCGCCGTAGCCCTTCCAGTTGAGCACATGCACTTCTTCGGCGGCCTGGGCGGCCAGGGCTGAAACGAAGACGGCGGTCGCCGTCAGAAAAGCGGTCAGTCTGGGCATGCGCATGTTTTCTTCCTCTCATTGTTTTGCCCGATTGACGGGCTTGTTAAGTTGCAGTCGCGTCCTCCCGGCCATGCGCGGTCGTTTCTTGATCGCGGTGGCTCAGGAATTCCTGGATCTCTGCATCCGTCGGCGCCGAAGAACCGCCATGACGCGTGACGGAGAGGGCCGCGGCGGCGTTCGCGTAGCGCGCCGCCTCGCAAGGCGGCATCCCGCGCGACAATGCGCTGACGAAGGCGCCGATATGCGCATCGCCGGCGCCGTTGGTGTCGACGGCTGAGACCTCGAAACCGGGGATCGCCCGCGTGCCGCCGTCGGCCATCCGCACCAGGCAGCCATGCGCCCCGGCGCGGATGACGACGCCTTCAGCCTTGAGGCAATGTTCCGCGAGCAACCGGATCGCGACAGTCTGGGCATCACCGGCGCCGGCTATCTCGGCGGCTTCATTCGTGTTGCAGCTCAGCCAGGTCGTGCGGGCGAGCACCCGGTCCAGAATCGTCCGAGGAATGTCCGCAATCACTGGCGTCGGATCGAACACGAAAGGAATGTCGGCCGGCAGCGCCTCGATCCAGTCGGCGAGCACATCGCGGCTGCCAGGATAGCTCAGCGTGTAGCCGGAGGTGAAAACCCAGTCGCCCGCAACCACTTGGACCGGTGCCATCATGTCCAACGTCAGCCGGCTCTCGGCACCCGGCCAGGAAACGAATGTGCGCTCGGCATCGCCGCTGATCATGGCGACGCAATTGCCGCTGTCCATCAAAGGCGATGGCGGTGTCAGCGTCTCGATGCCTTCAGCTTCGAAAGCGGCCCTCAGGAAGTCGCCGTCAGGCCCGGTACCGAGCTGGCCGCCGAACGCGACCTTCATGCCGGTGCGGCTCGCCGCGACCATCATGTTGAAGCCGCCGCCGGCGACCCGGGCGTAGCTTGTCGCGGTCTTTTCGCTGCCGGGTGCCGGCAGAGCGTCGATGCGATAGACATAGTCGACCACAGCGCTGCCGACATGGACGAGCCGCGCGCTCATCGGGCAACCTCCTTGCCGGAGCCAGCCTTTGCGGCGCGTGCTGCCACGAGATCGTCGGCCAGCGTGCGAACCTCCGCGAGGTGAATACCCTTCAGCCTTGCGATGCGATCCTGCGGCAAGCGCGACAGACCCGAGCAGGCGCCCGCCATGCCGGCGGCAATGGCGCCGATCGTGTCGGTGTCGCCGCCGAGATTGGCGCTGATGACGGCCGCTCGCCAGGCATCGCCGTCCGCGACCTCCAGCACGGCGAATGCCGCCGGAACCGATTCCTGGCTGGCGACGCCCGTGCCGATCAGGTCGACGATCAGCCGGATCGCCTCCTTCTCCGGCTTGCCACGGACGAGTTCCTGCGCCCACAGGATACGTGCCGCGATGTCGCCGCCGGTGACCCAATGGCCGAGCGTGGCACCTAGCCTTGCCGCTGCGACGGCATGGCCGGAAGCTGCGCGCCAGTCGCCGCCCGAAACACCGAGGCTGACCGCGGCGGCGACCGCGGCAGCGGAGGCAATGGCAATCGACGTGTTGTGCGTGGCCCGGCAAGTTTCCGCCACTTTAGCGACCAGCGCGTCAAGCGGCTCGGGCGGTATCATGATGCCGACGGGTGCGATGCGCATCGCTGCCCCATTGGTGTCGCCGCTTCGCCCCGCCTCTTCCGCCGGGACGCCGCTATTGATCGCGTCGATGGCGCGCTTGGTCGACGGTCCAAGCAGGTCGTAGCTGCCGCGTGCCTTCACGTCCCGCTCCCAGTCGAGCAGCGCGTTGACCCAGCGCGCATGGTCGAAGCGACCGCCGGAGCTGATCAGGATGCGGCCGAGCAGCAACGCCTGTTCGGTGTCGTCGGTAATAGCGCCGGCGGGCAGGCCTTTCGAGACCGGATGGTCGGCGGCCGGCGCGACAAAATCCTCGATATGGCCGTAGAGCTCGGCGATGCGAGCGGGCGACAGGAGCTGCGTCGGCATGCCCAGCGCGTCGCCCAGCGCCCCGCCGATCAACGCGCCAATTGCCCGGTCAAGCGCGTCAACCGCCATGCTCAGAACTCCAGATGCAGCGCGAAATGCGCCGGGTTGAGCAGGCTGGTGACGAATTCGATGGCGCGGCCGTCGGCGGCGCGCGTCAGGCGCCGCGTCCTGAGGAACGGCGTGCCCGGCGCGCAGTCAAGGATGGCGGCATCGGCAGCGCTGAGCATCTCGATATCGACCCATTCCTCGCCGTGGTCGGGAACGAGCCCTGCCCCGCGCAGCGTCTGGTGCAGCGAGCCCTCGCGCAGGCCGCGCAACGGCACGTCTTCGAGCTCGGGCGACAGCGGCAGGCGGCTGCGCTCGATCGAAATGGCATGGCCATCATCGGCGTTGGTGCGCACACGGTCGACGGCAATGAAGGACGGGTTCTCGACGCCGAGTTTTGCCGCGAGCTCGGCGTCCTCGATGATCTCGAGCCTCAACGTGCGGGTCTCGGCATTGGCGCCCGCATTGGCAAGCGCGCGCGACCAGCCGATCGCGTCATCAACCGGCATGCCGTCGAAAGTGACGAAGGAGCCGATGCCGACCTTGGTGGTGATGAGCCCGCGATTCGACAGTTCTTCCAGACCTTTGCGGACCGTATTGCGGCTGACGGAAAAGCGCTGGACGAGCTCGTTCTCGCTTTGCAGACGATCGCCGAAGCCGAGCATGCCGGAGCGGATTTCACGCTCCAAAACCGTCGCAATCTGCTCGGGCTTGCCCGTGCCGGGAGTGAGTTGCATCGCGCGACGAGCCATATCAATACCTGTTCAATGAACCTGTATAATCCTGTTCAATATTAGATAAAGTAGGTGGAGTCAACGAGTGCGTAGTGAACGAACCTGGCGGCCGCCTAACGTTAATTTCAAGCGTAGCGCTGCCCCTCACCTGCCTGCCGGCGTTCGTTGTTCGAAAAGCCAAGCAGTTGGCTTTTCGTCCGCTGCGCGGACCACGCCTCACTCCCCGTATAGTGACGGGGAGAGGGCGCTGTCGCTGGCGCGCTGTCGCTGGCGGTTTCGCCAATCGCAAACGTTGCAGAATTGGCGCCGAGGACGCGGCCAGCCCCTTCTCCCCGTCTCTATACGGGGAGAAGTGCCCGGCAGGGCGATGAGGGCTGCGCCGATTTTCGGCGGTTTGGGTGGCCGGTCAAACAAAGAAAAATTGCTCGACGCGCTGCTTGGCCACATAACACATGTTCGCAATACGAACTTCTTCGGAGCGTGCTCGATGGTCAAGTTCCTGCCGCTGAAACAGGCCGTCGCAGAGAACCTCCATGACGGCGATACGGTCGCCTTCGAAGGCTTCACCCATCTGATCCCGACCGCCGCAGCGCATGAGGCGATCCGCCAGGGCTTTCGCGACCTGACGCTGATCCGCATGACGCCCGACCTGATCTACGATCAGATGATCGGCATGGGCATGGCCAAGAAAATTGTCTTCTCCTATGTCGGCAATCCGGGCGTCGGCCTGTTGCGACGCGCCCGCGACGCCATCGAGAACGGTTTTCCTCGCGCCATCGAGGTCGAGGAGCATAGCCACGCCGGCATGGCCAACGCCTATGAGGCGGGCGCCGCCGGCCTGCCCTGCGCGGTGTTCCGCGGCTATCGCGGCGCCGGCCTTGCCGACGTCAATCCGAACATCAAATCCATCACTTGCCCGTTCACCGGCGAGGTGCTGGCCGCTGTTCCCGCGATCCGGCCGGACGTCACCTTCATCCATGCGCAGAAGGCGGATCGCAAAGGCAACGTGCTGGTCGAGGGCATCATCGGCATCCAGAAGGAGGCCGTTCTTGCCGCAAAGCGCGCCGTGGTCACGGTCGAGGAAGTGGCCGACAATTTCGACGACCTCCACCCCAACCTCACCGTGCTGCCGGGCTGGACTATCGCGGCGATCTCCGTCGTGCCGGGCGGCTCCCACCCTTCCTATACTCATGGCTATTACGAACGCGACAACGCCGCCTATCTCGAATGGGACGAGATCGCCGCCGACCGCGACAGGTTCCAGGCCTGGATGCAGCAGAACGTCATCGAAAGCACGGCGGACGATTTTGCCGCCCGCGTCGAGCATCTGAGGAAGGCCGCATGAGCGACACGCCGGATCTGGGCTTCACGCCCAACGAGATGATGACGATCGCCGCCAGCCGCGCGTTGAAGAACGACGATGTCTGCTTCGTCGGCATCGGCGCGCCGTCGGCCGCCTGCAACGTCGCGCGGTTGACCCATGCGCCGGGCATCACGCTGATCTACGAAAGCGGCACCATCGGCACCGCACCCGACGTTTTGCCGTTGTCGATCGGCGACGGCGAATTGTGCGAGACCGCGGTGACTACGGTCGCGGTGCCGGAGATGTTCCGCTACTGGCTGCAGGGCGGCCGTATCTCGATCGGCTTCCTGGGCGCCGCCCAACTCGACAAGTTCGGCAACATCAACACCACCGTCATTGGCGACTATGCGCACCCGAAGACGCGGCTGCCCGGTGGCGGCGGCGCGCCGGAAATCGCCACCTCGTCGAGAGAGGTCTACATCACCATGGTGCAGTCGAAGCGCGGCATGGTCGAGACAATCGACTTCTTCACCTCCTTCGGCCACGGCGAAGGCGGCGACCACCGCAAGCGCCTCGGCATCGGCACCGCCGGCCCGACGCTTTTGATCACCGATCTCGCAATCTGGAAGCCTGATCCCATCACCAAGGAATTCACCGTCGTGTCGCTGCATCCTGGTGTCACGCGTGAGCAGGTGCAGGCGACCTGTGGCTGGGTCGTAAAATTCGCCGAGGCCCTTGACGAGACGCCGGCGCCGACGGAACTCGAGCTGAAGACATTGCGCGACCTGCAGGCCCGCACCAAGGCGGCGCATCAAGGGATCACCAAAGGGAAAGCAGCATAAATGGCTGAAGCCTTCATCTGCGATTACATCCGCACGCCGATTGGCCGCTTCGGCGGCGCGCTGTCCTCGGTGCGCGCCGACGACCTCGGCGCCATTCCTCTCAAGGCCCTGGTCGAGCGCAACCCCGGCATCGACTGGTCGGCCGTCGACGACGTCGTCTATGGCTGCGCCAACCAGGCCGGCGAGGACAACCGCAACGTCGCGCGCATGGCGCTGTTGCTTGCCGGCCTCCCCCAGGACATTCCTGGCTCGACCGTCAATCGTCTGTGTGGTTCGGGCATGGATGCCGTCACCATCGCCGCGCGCGCCATCAAGGCCGGCGAGGCCGAGTTGATGATTGCCGGCGGCGTGGAGTCGATGAGCCGCGCGCCCTTCGTCATGCCCAAGGCCGACACCGCCTTCTCGCGCAATGCCGAGATTTACGACACCACCATCGGCTGGCGCTTCATCAACCCGCTGATGAAGAAGCAATACGGCGTCGATTCGATGCCGGAGACCGGCGAGAATGTCGCCGAGGATTTTTCCGTCAGCAGAGCCGACCAGGACGCATTTGCCGTGCGCAGCCAGGACAAGGCGGTCGCGGCGCAAGCCAACGGCCGGCTGGCGAAAGAGATCACGCCGGTGAGCATCCCGCAGAAAAAGGGCGATGCCGTCGTCGTTTCGAAGGATGAACATCCCCGCGCCGGCACGACCATCGAGGCGCTGGCGAAACTGCCGACGCCGTTCCGGCAGGGCGGCACGGTGACCGCCGGCAATGCCTCCGGCGTCAATGACGGCGCCGCCGCCCTCATCATCGCATCCGAGGCAGCGGCGAAGAAGCATGGCCTGACGCCAATCGCCCGCATCCTCGGAGGTGCCGTCGCCGGCGTTGCCCCGCGCATCATGGGCATCGGCCCGGCGCCGGCCACGGAGAAGCTCTGCGCCCGCCTCGGCCTGACGCCCGAGCAGTTCGATGTGGTTGAACTCAACGAGGCCTTCGCCTCCCAGGGCATTGCCGTGCTGCGCCAACTCGGCATCGCCGAGGATGCCGCCCACGTCAATCCGAATGGCGGTGCGATCGCGCTCGGTCATCCGCTCGGTATGTCGGGCGCCCGCATCACCGGCACCGCGGGGCTCGAGCTGCGCGAACACGGCGGCCGCTATGCGCTAGCCACCATGTGCATCGGCGTCGGCCAGGGCATTGCGATCGCGCTGGAGCGCGTGTGACGGCTTCCGCCGATCAGTATGGAAGGCCGACATAGTTTTCGGCTAGTGCGGTCGAGGCCGCCTTTGAATGCACGAGATAGTCGAGCTCGGCTTCCTGGATGCGCTGGCCGAACTCGCCGGTCTCGGGAAAGCGGTGCAGGATCGTCGTCATCCACCAGGAGAAGCGCACCGCTTTCCAGACTCGCGCCAGCGCTTTTGCTGAGTAGGCGTCGAGCCCGGCTTCCGACTTGTCGGAAAAGAATTCGCGAAGCCCGGCAAAGAGATAGCGCACGTCGCTGGCAGCGAGGTTGAGGCCCTTGGCGCCGGTCGGCGGCACGATATGGGCGGCGTCGCCGGCCAGGAACAGCCGGCCGAAGCGCATCGGCTCGGCGACGAAGGAGCGCAGCGGCGCGATCGATTTTTCGAAGGACGGCCCGGTGGTGACGGCCGCAGCCGTCCGCGCCGGCAGGCGGCGTCGAAGCTCATCCCAAAAACGGTCGTCCGACCAGGCCTCGACGCGTTCGTCGGCGGGGACCTGAACATAGTAGCGGCTGCGGCGCGGCGACCGCATCGAGCACAGCGCAAATCCGCGCCCGTGATTGGCGTAGATCAGCTCATGATCGGCCGGTGGCACCTCCGCCAGCACGCCCAGCCAGCCGAACGGATAGTGCCGCTCGAAGGTCTTCAGCGCGCCTTCCGGCACCGATCGACGGCTGACGCCGTGATAGCCGTCGCAGCCGGCGATGACGTCGCAGTCAATGCGATGGCCGACGCCATCCTTGTCGTAGGTGACGAACGGCGCTCGCCCGTCAAAATCATGCGGCGCGACGCTCGCCGCTTCGTAAACGGTGATGAGCCCCGCCGCCTCCCGCTTGTCCATCAGATCATGCGTCACCTCGGTTTGCCCGTAGACGGTGACGTGCTTGCCGCCGGTGAGCGCCGTGAGGTCGATGCGATGCAGGCGTCCGTCGAAGGCGAGCGAAATGCCGGCATGCGGCAGGCCTTCAGCATGAAGCCTGTCAGCAGCGCCTGCCTCGCCGAGCAGGTCGACTGTGCCCTGCTCCAACACGCCGGCGCGCACCCGGCCAAGCACATGCTCGCGGCTCGACCGCTCGAGGATGACGGTCTCGATGCCGATGGTGGCGAGCAACTGGCCGAGCAGCAGGCCGGACGGTCCCGACCCGATGATGACGACCTGGGTGCGCATCAGTGGCCGAGGCTTTCGATCTGCGCTGCAAGCTCGGCCGCAAGCCTGAGCGCGGCTGCCGTCGCCACCACCATCTGCGGCAGGATGAGCCACTCCAGCGTCCAGGCCGCACCCGAGCGCTCCTGCTCGTGCTCCAGCGCCTGATGCATGCCCGATAGCTGGACGGCGTTGAAGCGCGCAAGCGCGACCAACGCTTCCGCCTTTACCGGGTTCTGCTTATGCGCCATCGCCGACGAGCCGCCACCGCCGGAGAGCTTGATATCCGTGCCCGCCTGCGCCATCAGCGCAATGTCCTGGCCAAACTTGCCCAAACCGCCGCTGAGGAGCGACAGCCAGCCGGCGAACTCGGCGAGCGCGTCGCGCTGGCTATGCCATTGCGGCGCATCGCCAAGACCGAGCTTCGCGGCGAGTGTCGCATGCACAGCCGGCGCTTTGTCGCCGAGTTTTTCCAGCGTGCCTGCAGCGCCGCCGAACTGCACCACGAACAGCCGGCCGGATTGTTCGTTCAAGCGCTGCTGGTGCCGCTCGATCGGCGCGCGCCACGAAGCGATCCGGTCCCCTGCCCTGATCGGGATCGCCGGCTGCATGCGCGTCATCGCCATCAGCGCCCTGCCCCCGAACTCCTGTTCAAGGTTGGCAAGGCGAACGATGTTTTCGCTGAGCAGCAGGCCGATATGCTCGACAGCCCGGCGCAGGCGCAGCACCAGCGAAGTGTCGACGACATCCTGGCTGGTCGCGCCGAAATGAACGAATTCGCCATGTGGTTCGCCGACGGCCGCCGTGAGTTGGCGGACCAGGTCCGGCACCACGACGCCATCCTTGGCGACGCCGGAGCGCAGCTTTGCGGTATCCGGCCGGAACGAGACCAGCGCTTTGACGATGGCAGCCCCGGCTTCGCGCGAAATCACGCCGCATTCGGCCTCCGCCTCGGCCAGCCCGCGCTCGAAACTGAGCATCGCGGCGATGTCGGCTTCCACCGAAAAATGTCTCGCCGCCTCTTCGTCGCCGAGCAGGCCGGAAAGCAGCGGATGGTCGAAGGGCGATACCGTCATGTCGGCCTCGGTCAGCTGTCGAAGAAGACCGTCTCCTTCTCGCCTTGCAGGTGGATATCGAAGACGTAGGTGTCGCCCTGGCGCTCGGCGATCAGCGTCGGCACCCGAACGCGATGCTCGATGCGGGCCAGGATCGGATCCTCGGCGTTCGCCTTGTCCTCGTCGGCAAAATAGAGTCGCGTGTTGAGGCCGATATTGATGCCGCGCGCCACGATCCACAGGCTGATATGCGGCGCCATCGGCCGGCCGTCGCGGAACGGCACCCGTCCTGGCTTGATCGTCCGGAAAAGGCAGACACCAGTTTCCATGTCGGTCGGCTGGCGGCCCCAGCCTAAAAAATCGGGATCGGCCGCACCGCGCAATTCGCTGGGCGAGTTGTAAAGCCCGTCGGCATCCGCCTGCCAGATCTCGACCAGCGCATCCTTGAGCGGCGTGCCGGTGCCGTCGAGCACACGAATGCGCAGCTCGATGCGCTCGCCCTTGGTCTGGTCGTTGACCATGGTCGAGCCGAGATCGCTCTGATAAACGCCGCCAATGCCGCAGAAATTGGGCGTCAGCCCGATATGCACATAGGGCCCGGCGGTCTGCGAAGGGCTTTCCTTCAGCCGGTCGAGCGACTGTGCCATCAATTGCGCTCCGGTCCGTTCTCGAACAATGTCGAGCGCCGCCCGCGCAGCACGATGTCGAACTTGTAGGCGAGCGCATCCATCGGAATCGCCGACTGCATGTCGAGCGCGGCAATCAGCGCTTCGATGGCGGCCTTGTTCGAAATACCGCCGACGATCGGGCAGCGCCAGATCAGCGGATCGCCTTCGAAATACATCTGGGTGATCAGTCGCTGCGCGAAGCCGTGGCCGAACACCGAAAAGTGGATATGCGCCGGCCGCCAGTCGTTCGGGCCGTTCGGCCATGGATAAGGGCCGGGCCTGACGGTGCGAAAGGCATAGCCGCCGTCCTCGCTGGTAACGGCGCGGCCGCAGCCGCCGAAATTCGGGTCGAGCGGCGCGAGATAGCCGTCCTTCTTGTGGCGGTAGCGGCCGCCGGCATTGGCCTGCCAGAATTCCAGCAGCACGCCGGGCACGCCCTTGCCCCGCTCGTCGAGCACCCGTCCATGGACGATGATGCGCTCGCCGATTGCGCTCTCGCCAGGCCTGGCGAAATTGTGGATCAGGTCGTTGTCGAGCTCGCCGACCAGAGCATGTCCGAACACCGGGCCGGTGAGTTCCGACAGCGTGTTGTCGAAGGCGACCAGCGCCTTTTGCGGCGAGCGCAGCACCGAGCTTTTGTAGCCCGGCGTGAAGGCCGGCGGGTGCCATTGGCGGTCACGCTGGAAGAAGGCGCCGGTTTCCGGCGTCCGGTTGGAGCCGGGCTCAGTCATGGGGCTCCGTCCATTTGCGCAAACACTTCCTTGGCGATCTTGAAGGCGCGGTTGGCCGCCGGCACGCCGGCATAGATAGCGACATGCAGGAAGGCTTCGCAGATGTCCTCGCGCGAGGCGCCGGTGTTGGCGGTCGCGCGCACATGCATGGCCACCTCCTCATCATGGCCAAGCGCCGCCAGCAGCGCCAGCGTCACGATCGAGCGCTCGCGCTTCGACAGGCCAGGGCGTGCCCACACCGTTCCCCAGGCGGCCTCGGTGATCAGCTGCTGGAACGGCCGGTCGAAATCGGTCGCGGCATCCTCGGCGCGGTCGACATGTGCTCCGCCAAGCACGGAGCGGCGGACCTCGAGCCCGGTCCGGTATCTGGCGGTGTTCTTTGAGTCGTCATCCATGGGCATGCGTTCCCTCAGGCAACGAGGCGACGAAGTCGCGGATCAAGGCGGTGAGCGCGTCGGGCCGTTCGATGCAGGGAATGTGTCCGGCGCCGCGGATCACTTCGAAGCGCGCGCCGGGGATCAGGTCGGCAAGCGCGCGGACAAGATCGGGCGGCGTCGAGCCGTCCTGGTCCCCGACGATGCAGAGCGTCGGCACCGCGATGCGGCGCGCGCTGTCGGTGAAATCGGCATCACGCACCGCCATGCAGGTGCAGATATAGCCAGGCAGCGCCTGCCTGGTCAGCATGTTGCGGCAGCCGGCAAGCTCGGCCGCGCGGTTGGCATGGAAATCCGGCGTGAACCACACTTTGAGCACACCGTCGGCAATCGCTTCGATGCCGTCGTGCTTGATCGTCGCGATGCGGCTGTTCCAGCTTTCGGCAGTGCCGATTCTGTGCGCGGTGTCGCTGAGGATCAGCCCCTCGACGAGGTCGGGCCGCCGTGCATAGAGCCCCTGCGCGACCATGCCGCCGACCGATAGGCCGCAGATCACCACCTTGTCGAAGCCGAAATGTTCGATGAGCGCGATCAGATCGTCGGCATGGTCGTCGATCGAGCGCACGCCGTCGCCATTGTCGGAAAGCCCGTGACCACGCTTGTCGTAGACCAGCATCGGCATTTCGCCGGCAAGCCGCGCGACAACGTGGTCCCAGATCCGGAAGTCGGTGCCGAGCGAATTGATGAAGACGATCGGACACGCGGTGCCCGTCGCTTCGAAGGTGCGGTAGTGAAGCGTGACGCCGCCTATGCTGACGAATGGCACGGTTTCAATCCTCCACGGTGACATTGCACCAGTTGGCGGTTCAAGAAAATGATATTTGGCCGCGTTTCATTCACTTCGCCGTTCTGGCATTACCGTTCGTCCGAGAGCCACGGATAGCAATGAATTCAAAACGCAACGTCCTTTTCATCATGTGCGACCAGCTTCGGTTCGACTATCTGAGCTGCGCCGGACACAAGAGCCTGCAGACGCCAAACATCGATAGGCTCGCCAGCCGCGGCGTGCGCTTCACCAATGCCTATGTGCAGTCGACGGTGTGCGGCCCCTCGCGCATGAGCGCCTACACCGGCCGCTACGTCCGCTCGCACGGCTCGACCCACAACGGCGTGCCGCTGAGGGTCGGCGAGCCGACCTTGGGCGATCACTTGCGCGAGGTCGGCGTGCGCTGCGCGCTAATCGGCAAGACGCATATGAGAGCCGACGAGGAAGGCATGGAGCGCCTTGGCATCGCCCGGGATTCGGTTATCGGCGTGCGCGTCGCCGAATGCGGCTTCGAGCCGTTCGAACGCGACGACGGCCTGCATCCTTCGACCAGCTACGATCCCGATCCGGCCTACGACACCTATCTGCGCGAGCATGGCTTCGACGCGGCCAACCCATGGGAGCATTGGGCGAATTCCGGCGAAGGCGGGAACGGCGAGAATTTCAACGGCTGGCTGCTCGTCCATGCCGACAAGCCGGCGCGCATTCCGGACGAGCATTCCGAGACGCCCTACATGACGCGCCGCGCCATGCGCTTCATCGAGGAGGCCGAGGCCAGGGGCGAGGCCTGGTGCGCGCATCTTTCCTACATCAAGCCGCACTGGCCCTATATCGTGCCGGCGCCCTATCACGATCTATACGGCAAGGCGGACATCCAGCCGCCGATCCGCAGCGAGGCCGAACGCGTCTCGCCCAATCCGATTTTCGAGGCTTTCCAGCAGGAGCGCTACTCGAAGAACTTCTCCCGCGACGAGGTCCGCGAGACGGTCATCCCTTGCTATATGGGCCTGATCAAGCAGATCGACGACCAACTCGGCCAGCTGTTCGACTTCATGGAAAAACGCGGCCTGTTCGAGAACACGCTGGTCGTGTTCACCTCCGATCACGGCGACTATCTCGGCGACCATTGGCTCGGCGAAAAATACCTGTTCCACGACGTCGCGGTGAAGGTGCCGATGATCGTCTACGATCCGCGCTCCGAGGCCGATGCCATGCGCGGAACGACCTCGGACGCGCTGGTCGAGATGATCGACCTTGCGCCGACCTTCCTCGATTATTTCGGCGGCAAGGCCAAGCCACATATCCTCGAGGGTCGCTCGCTGCTGCCGCTCACTTCCGGCGAACGGCAAAGCCTGCGCAACTATGCGATCAGCGAATACGATTACAGCGGCGATGCGGCGCGGCTGAAGCTCGCCATGCTGGTGTCGGACTGCAAGCTCTACATGGTGACCGACGGCCGCTTCAAGCTCGTCCATGGCGAAGGTGTGGAGCCGATGTTCTTCGACCTGCATAACGATCCGGGCGAACTCCGCGACCTCGGCCGCGCGCCGTCGGCGGCCGCCGACATCGAGAGGCTGCGGAAGGTGCTGATGCGCTGGCTGGCGCTGCCCAACAACCGCATCACCGTAGCAGACGAGTGGCTGACCGAGATCGACGACAAGGTCGGGCATTTCGACCCGATCGTCGGCTCAGGCGTGCTCATCGGCTACTGGGACGAGGCCGAGCTTGCCGAACAGCAGGAGGCGCGCCGCCGCTGGCTGGCGCGCCAGGCCGGCAAGTAGACCTCCACCTATCCGAGGGTCAGCCCAGCCTTGCGCGCTTCCTCGCGCAGGAAGGGCAAGCCCACCTCTATGACGTCGCGCGGGTCTTCCGCCACCGGACGCCACACGGCGAGCCCGCCGGCGATGTCGATATCGACATGGTTCATGCTTTCCAGCGTGATCGCGCCCTCGTAGCCGATGTCGGCGATCGCCTTCATGCACGCCGCCCAATTGAGCATGCCGCGCCCCGGCACGCCGCGATTGGCCTCCGACACATGCACATAGCCGAGGAAGGGCGCCGCCGCCTCGAAACCGGAAGCAAAGCTCTCTTCCTCGATATGCATATGGTAGGTGTCGAGGTGGATGAAGATGTTGTCGGCGCCGACGCGCTCGATGATCCGCGCCGCGTCGATGCCGCGGTTGATGAGATGCGTCTCGTAGCGATTGCACGGCTCGATGCCGAGCTTCAGGCTGCGCGACTTGGCGGATTTCGCCGCACGCTCGAGGAAACGGCACATGCCGTCGATCTCCCTTTGCGTCGGCGCCCGCCCGGTGGTCTTGCCGATCGTGCCGTAGGTGACGCCGCCGAGCGCCTCGGCGCCCACTTCGTTGCAGACCTTGAAGGCCGGCTGCAGGAAGTCGAGCGCTTCCTCCGGCCGCTCGACGACATCGAGCGCGCGCGGCAGGCCGAGCGACGGCATGAGCTGCACGCCGTAATGACTGGCGAAGCCGCGTGTGCGCTTGGTGTCGATCTCCTCGGGGCGCAGCAGCGGGATCTCCATCAGGCCGATGCCGTGCTCCTTCAGCCGGTCCATCTGCGGCTCGATGCGGGCAAGGTCCCAGACCGGCGCGATGGCGAAAGTGTGCAGTCCAAAGGTATTCATAAGCTCAGCCTCGTTGTTCATGCTCCGCCGCGGCGGCTGTATCGCCGCCGCCGACGATGCGGCTGACGACTTCGTTCATATTGGTTTTGGTCGTGACGAGATCGGCATCCGCCCTGCCATGCCTCAGCACGACGATGCGATCGGTGACCGACAGCACGTCGTTCAGCCGGTGCGAGATCAGGATCACGGCGATGCCTTCCGACTTCAGCCGCCGGATCAGGTCGAGCACGCTCTGCACCTCGCGCACGGCAAGTGCGGCCGTCGGCTCGTCCATGATGACGAGCTTCGGATTGAAGGTGAGCGCACGCGCGATCGCCACCGTCTGCTGCTGGCCGCCGGAGAAGGAGCCGACGGAGCGGCTGATCGACGGCAGGTGCGCGCCGAGCCGGTCGATCATCCGCGCCGCCTGGCGGTCCATTTCAGCCTTGTCGACGAAGCCGGGGAACAGGCCGAGCAGCCTTTTCGTCGGCTCACGGCCAAGGAAGATGTTCGACGCCACGTCCTGTTGCTTGGCTAAAGAAAGATCCTGGTAGATCATCTCGATGCCGAGGCGGCGCCGCTGGCCGGGATCGAGCGCCAGGATGTCCTTGCCGTCGAATTCGATCGAGCCGGTGTCGGCCCGGTAGATGCCGGTGATGGTCTTCATCAGCGTCGACTTGCCGGCGCCGTTGTCACCGACCAGCCCGACCACCTCGCCGGCCGCGACCGACAGGTCGACGCCATGCAGCACGTCGACCGCGCCGAAGCTTTTGCGGATCCCATGGAGCGAGAGCAGTGTCATACCCGCGACTCCTTCCGCACCTGGTACTGGTCGATGAAGACCGCAAGGATCAGCACCGCGCCGATCGCCATCTGCTGGTAGTAGGATTGCACCGCAAGCAGCGTCAGCCCGTTCTGCAGCACGCCCATGATCAGCGCGCCGATCATCGTGCCGAGGATCGAGGCGCGGCCGCCGAACAGATTGGTGCCGCCGATGATCGCGGCGGTGATGGCGGTGAGCTCGTAGTTGATGCCGGCGGTCGGGTCGCCGGCATTGACGCGGGCGGTGAACAAGAGACCGGCAAGCCCGGCAAGCGCGCCGGAGAGCGTGTAGATGATGCGGCGGTGATGCTCGACGCGGATGCCGGCGGCGCGCGCCGCACCCTCGCTGTCGCCGAGCGCCAGCGTGTGGCGGCCGAAGCGCGTGTAGGCGAGCACGCAATGCGCGACGATCGCGGTCAGCACGAAGGTGATGACCGGCATCGGAACGCCGAGCGGCCTCCCTTGCCCGATATAGACGATCTCGGGCGGCAGGCCGTAGATCGCCCTGCCCTGCGAGATGACGAGCGCCAAGCCGCGCGCCAGGCCCAGCATGCCGAGCGTGACGATGAACGCCGGCACGAAGGCACGGGTGACGAGTTGTCCGTTGATGTAGCCGGCGATGGCGCCGGCGAGGATGCAGGCAATCAGCGCGAAGACCGACGGCCAACCGAGATTGACGGCGACGAAGGCGCCCGCCACGCCGGCAAGGCCCATGACCGAGCCCAGCGAAAGGTCGAGCCCACCCGAGCCGATGACGAAGGTGGCGGCGATCGCCAGCACGCCGATCGTGGATGTCGCGAGCAGGATGTTGAGGAAATTGCTGAGCGACAGGAAAAAGGGCGACAGCAGCGCCATCGCCGCGCTCAGCAGGACAAGCACCAGCAGCGACTCCAGCCTGATGTGGAGCCTCTCGACGGATGCGCGCTGCACCCGAGCCCAGAAACCGGGCTGCGCCGTTTCGGAAGCCATTTTTTTCACCCTTCGGGTAGGGAGTAGGCAGTAGGGATTAGGCAATAGGCAACAGGTGAATAGCGATCCGGTCTGAGGGGCAGGACATAGGTAGTCCCTACTGCCCACTGCCTACTGCCCACTGCCTACTGCCTATTCCCTTATTTCACATATTGCAGCATCGGCTCCTTGCCGGCGTCGAGCATGTCCTTGGTCAGCACCAGGGTGGGCACGGCGATGCTTTCCTCGACCTTGTCGCCGGCCAGCGCCTTCTTGACATTCTCGACCGCCTGCTTACCGACCAGATAGGGAAGCTGCGCGACGGAAGCGTTGAGGCGCCCTTCCTTGATCGACTTCACCGCATCGACATTGCCGTCGACCCCGATCATCGTCACCTGCTCACCCTTGCCGGCCGCGTAGACCGATTCGACTGCGCCCAGCGCCATGGTGTCATTGGCAGAGAAGATGGCGACGAGATCGGGATGCGCGGTCAGCGTGTCGGTGGCGATCGAGGCCGCCTTGCCGCGATCCCAGTCGCCCGGCAGCGAAGCGACGATCTGCAGCCCGGGCGCCAATTCCTTCAGCTTGTCGGCAAAGCCCTTGGCGCGCTTTTCGCCGGTGATGTTGCCGGACAGACCCTCGATCACCAGCACCGGACCCTTGGCGTCCTTGCCGAGCTTGGAGACGAGATATTCGGCGCCTTGCGCGCCGGCCGCGACATTGTCGGAACCGATATGGAAGGTGACCTTGACGCCCTCCTTGTCGAGCACGGCCTGATCGAGATTGTTGTCGAGGTCGACGATCTTCATGCCCGCAGCTTGCGCCGATTTCAGGCAGGGCAACAGATTGGTCGAGTTGATCGCGGCAGTGATCATCGCCACCGGCTTGCGCTCGAGCATCGTGTTGCAGAGGTTGAGCTGCGGCTCGGCAGCCTGGTCGCTTTCAGCCGCCTGCTGGAAATATTTCACGCCGGCTTCCTTGGCGCCGTCCGCGACGCCTTGGGCCATGGCGCCCCAGAACGGATTGGCCAGCGTCTTCATCAGCACGCCATATTCGCCGTCCTCGGCCTTGGCTGCGCCAATGGCGGAAACCGCAAGAGCTACGCCTAACGCAAGGGTAAATCGATTTATCTTCAGGAAAAGCGATGTCATTCCATCCTCCGTTTGTTGTTTGCGCCGGATGCCTCGGCCAGGGCCGGCGCCTTTGTTCCGTTTTCGACAATGGGGGCTATTGTCGGTCTCCTCCCCCGGAATGCGGGACGCTGCCTGGCGAGCCAACGGATTCCCGCATCAACACCTTGCAGGGTTCGAGCCGCGCCGTTGGCGGGCCGCCCTCGCCTTCGATCCTGCGAAACAGAACCTCCATCGCATTGCTGGCGATCTCGCGCACCGGCTGCACCACGGCGGCGATCGCCGGCCAGGTCACCTGCATCCATTCGGCGTCGTCGAAGCCGACCAGCGAGATGTCATTCGGACAATGCCAGCCACGCCGCCGGAATTCCGACAGCGCCACCAGCGTGCCCTTGAGGAATAGCGAATAGACCGCCGTCGGCCGGTCGTTCCCAGCTTCCCGCTTGCTGAAATAGTCGCGAAGCAGTGTCCGCAAAGGCTCGACGTCGCTTTCGCAAAGCACGACGTCGATGCGGATGTCGGGCGCAAGTTCCAGCGCGGTGTTGCGAAACCCTTCGAGGCGGGCGCGGACCGTCGCCGCCTGCTGGCCGAGGCCGACGACGAGGATATGGCGATGCCCCTCGCCGACCAGCGCGCGCGCCACTTCAGCACTTGCGGCCGCGCTGTCGGCCGAAACCGTATCGAAGGCATCGTCGGCAAGCACCCGGTCGATCAGCACGCCGGTCATGCCGTTCGCCTTCATGAAACCGGCCGCCGGCCCGTGCTCGTTGCGCACCGGAGCCAGCACCACGCCGGCGACGCGCCAGTCGTGCATGCGGGCAAGGATCTCCTTCTCGCGCGTTTCCGATTCACGGCTGGAGGCGGCGACCAGCGTATAGCCGCGCTGCTCGGCCAGCCCTTCGAGCTCGCTGACCATCTGGCCGAAGAACTCGCTTTCAAACTCAGGCATGATGGCGCCGATGATGCGGCGCTTGGCCCTGCGCATGTCGGAGGCGAGCGGGTCGACGCGATAGCCGAGCAGTTCGACGGCATCGAGGACGCGTTGCGCGTTTTCCGGCTTCACCGTGGTGACGCCGGCCAACACCTTGGAGACGGTGGCTGCCGACACGCCGGCATGGCTTGCCACGTCGTGGATCGACGGGCGCCGCTGTTGGGCTTCCTGTTGCGCCATCAATCTTCTCCCAAGGGCAGCTGGCCGCCCGCCCTCTCAATAATGTAACCGATAAATCGATTTTTCGCTGTTGTAAATCGTTTCATCGGGAGTAAAAAACGCATATGTGATTGACGCGATCCAATCTCGTCGGGAGGAAAAATCATGTCCAACAAAGCCTCGCCGCTGGTGATCAGCGCACCCGAACCGCGCACGCTCGACCTGATCTTCACGCCGCCGCAACTGGCTGTGTTTCGCAGCAAATATCGCATCGTCGAAACAACGCCCGAAGGCGTCGCGGAGTTGCCGCCGGATGTGTTGTCGGAGGCGCGCTACATCGTCGGCCAGCCGCCGATCGCGCCGGAAACGCTGCAGAAATTGAAGGCGCTGCGCTGCGTCTTCAATGTCGAGACCAACCTCATCAACAACATGCCGTATGAGACGCTGTTTGCCCGCGGCGTCCACGTCGTCACCACCGGCCTGGTCTTTGCCGAACCGGTTGCCGAGCTTGGCCTTGCCATGGCGCTCAATCTGGCACGCAACATCGTCGATGCCGACCTCGCCTTCCGGCAGGGAAAGGAGCTTTGGGGCGGCGACGGCAACCAGGCCGCACGACTACTCTCAGGCGCCGATATCGGCATCATCGGCTTCGGCGATCTCGGCCGCGCGCTCAATCGCCTGCTGACCGGCTTCCGCACCCGCACCAGGGTGTTCGATCCCTGGCTGCCGCCTTCCGTGCTCATCGAGCACGGCGTCGAACCGGCTGCGCTCGACAAGGTGCTGTCGGAAAGCGATTTCGTTTTCGTCGTCGCTTCGGTGACCGCCGAGAACCTGGGTTTTCTCGGCGCGGACGCCTTTGCCAAAATGCGAAAAGGCGCTGCTTTCATCCTGCTCAGCCGCGCCGGCGTCGTCGATTTTGCGGCCTTGATGGCGGCGGTGAAGAGCGGCCATATCGTTGCCGCCAGCGACGTCTTCCCGGAAGAACCGCTGGCCAAGGACCATCCCGTCCGTTCCCTGCCCGGTTTCCTGCGCTCGGCCCACCGCGCCGGCGCGCTTGACGTCGCCTTCAAGCGCATGGGCGACATGGTGCTGGAGGACATGGACCTCATCGATCGCGGACTGCCGCCGATGCGCTCCAAACGCGCCGAGCGCGAGACCGTTTCCCGGATGCGCTCCAAGCCGGTCGACAGGAATTGAGAGATTTGGGGCTCTGGCAGGGAATCCCCGACAATTCGGTCAGTAACACTGCGGCTTGCTGGAAAATACGCCCAATCTTCCGGTTTTTACCGGCAATATTTTGCTCTGATGACCCCAAATCCGGAACCTTCATCCCGACCTGTCGTTTGCCTTTCGATCGTTGCTTCTACGATCCAAGCAACAGGAGGATGATACCGTGAGCATCAAGATGATCTGCTTCGGCGCCATGGCGCTTTCGATGGTCACCGGCTCGGCTCTCGCCGCCGGGCAGACCGGCACGTCGGCGCTCGACGACCCGGCCAAGATGCAGCCTTTCTACACCGACTCCAGCATGAAGACGATGGTCAGCAAGGACGCCTTCGTGAAGGCTTGGAAGGCCATGTCGCCGGAGGATCAAACGGCGATGATGACCGCATGCGCCGACGAGGCCAAGAACGCCAATGCAGCCAACACCCATCCGGAGTTCTGCAGCAGCGTCAAAGAAAACGGCGGCAGCAAGTAACCGGTCGCCATAGGCACACATGATACGGCCTCGTTCGCGGGGCCGTTTTTCAATGCATCATCATGATCACGGATGGCCAGCACCAGCCATTAGGCCATTAGGCAACGAGATCGCCGCGGTCCGCCTGTTCAGCGTCGTTGAAATTCGCCTCGAGCCAGGCGATCGCGCTGGCGACGTCGGCAATGGCAAAGCGTGCCGCGGTCTCGCCCTGCGGCTTCACGCGGATCGAAATCCCGCCCGCGGCATTGACGGTCTCAAAACCGTTTTCGTCGGACGTGTCGTCGCCGAGGAATACCGGACGCCGGCCGGTGAACGGATCGAGCTGCATGAAGCGACGGATCGCGGCGCCCTTGGCCGCCTCCAGCGGCATCAGCTCGACACCCGCATTGCCGGCAATCACGCGGTAGCCTTTCGGCAGCCGGGCAAGCGCTGCCTCGACCAGTTCCGTCGCACGGACCAGCAAATGCGGCGCCGCCCTTGTATGAATGGCCAGCACCGGCCCCTTGCGCTCGACATAGACGGCCTTGCTTGCCAGCTCCAGCTCGATTTCGTCGGCAAGTGCCGCCATGTCCGCTGGCTCATCGGCTGCCTCGATCTGCCCGTCCGGCGTCAGCCTATGCTCCAACCCGTAGAGGCCGGCGATCCGCAGCCTCAAGGGATCGAACAGGTGATCGACGGCGGCGATCGAGCGGCCGGTGATGAAGGCGAGCGCTCCATCCAGCCGGCGTTCGATCGTCTCCAGGAGGAGGCGCAGCTCCTCGCTGACCGAAACACTGTCCGGGTGGGCGGCATGCTCCAGCAGGGTGCCGTCAATGTCGAGGAAGAGCGCCCACCGGCCGTCGGGAAGGCGCGGCGTCAAATCTGTCTGAATATTCATCGGTACCCGGCTGCCTGTTTGCGTTCGAATATGGAGACGACATTGTCGCCGTTGGTGTTCGCGGGCCGTTCCGATAATGCGGTGACCCGGTCGAGCTCGCCGCGCTTCCTCAGCCGCGCCGCGTCGAGCAGCATGCTGCCGGCCCAGCGATAGACATTGTTGTCGCGAACGATTTCGCGCATGCGCCGCATGCGCTCGCGCTGTTCGTCAGGCCCCATGGTGAGTGCTTGAAGCATGACCTCGCTCATCATCGCCGCGTCGTAAGGGTTGACGATCAGCGCCTCCAGCAGCTCTCGCGAGGCGCCGGCGAAGGTGCTGAGCAGAAGCACGCCTTGCTCGTCGTCGCGCGAGGCAACGAATTCCTTGGCGACGAGGTTCATGCCGTCATGCAGGCTGGTGACCAGGCAGATGTCCGCCGCCCGATAGATTTCGTAGACATCCTTCTGGGAATGATGCTCGGCCACCAGCACGACCGGGCGATAGGTTTCGTTGCCATAGCGCTCGTTGAGCTCCTCGGCAAAGCGCTGGCATTCCTCGTGCAACTGTTTGTAGGCCGGCAACGTGCCTCGGCTGGGTGCGGCGATTTGCAGGAACACCACCTGCCCGATCGTTTCCGGGTGACGGATGAACAGCTCCTCCAGCGCGTGAAACCGGTCGAGAATGCCCTTGGTGTAGTCGAGGCGCTCGACCCCCACGCTGAGCTTGGCATCGGCCGGAATGCCGAAACGTTCGCGGATGTGTTGTCGGGATTCCTCGACCGAAGGCAGGGCCTTCAACAGCTCGACGGGCCATTCGATCGAGATCGGATAGGCATGCACCAGCGTCGTCTGGCCGCCATAGGATACGGCGGCGTCCGCCCGCTCGATCCGGCTCTCCATGAAGCGGTCGACGCTTTCGGTGAAATTGTTGGCGTGGAACTGGGTGTGGAACCCGATGATCGAGCTGCCGAGCAGGCCGTCGAGGATGCGCTCGCGCCACGGGCAGATGCTGAACACTTCCGAGTTCGGCCATGGAATGTGCCAGAAAGTGATGACGATCGCTTCCGGCAGCCGCTCGCGGATCATGCGCGGCAAAAGCGCGAAGTGGTAGTCCTGGACCAGCACGATCGGCCACTCGTTGCGGGCCTCGGCGACCACCGTATCGGCGAATTTGCGGTTGACGGCCTCATAGGCCTCCCAATCGGAATCCCGGAAGATCGGTCGCGTGAAGGCGATGTGGCAAAGTGGCCATAGGCCCTCATTGGCAAAGCCGAGATAATAGCCCTGATATTGCTCGTCGGTCAGCCAGACCCGGCGCAGCGTGTATGAGGGATTGCCAGGGGGCACCTGCAGACGGTCGTCCCCGTCCACCACCAGGTGGTCGGCGCTGCCGCCGCCATAGGCGATCCACGTGCCGGCGCAGGCGCGCGTGATCGGCTCCAGCGCCGAAACCAGTCCGCTCGCCGGCACGACGAGTTCGACATCGCCTTTCTTGTTCTCGTTGTGGATGTAGGGCTCGCGGTTGGAAACAACGATGACCTGTGCGTCCGGCAGATCCTCGGTGAGGATCTTGCGCAGCGTCTCCGGCGACCAGGTCACCAGGGCAGCGTCGACCGACTGTCCATTCTTCTCGAATTCGCGCATCACCTTGCGCGCGGCTTCCGAGGCGACATCATCGCCCGAGCCAGGCATGCTCGCAGCCCTCGAATGTTGGCGGCGGTGCCGGGATACTGAAATGAAGATCGCGAGAGCGGAAAGTCCGAGACTTGCGAGGATGAGAACCCACAAAAAGTCGACGCCATATTGTGTCATTGAAATGCCAGGCTGCCTCCGGCTGTCCGCTATTTTGTTTTTCGTTCTTGCCGGCTGCGGACCGGTAGGCCGGTACGAGTTTGCAAACGCATAACCCGGTCGTCGGTTCCGACATTTTTCGATTATCGGACGCGCGCTTGCGGAACTCTGCTCTGAGCAATTTCGGGAAAAGCGTGGGGCGGCCTTCCATCCGGAATTGCGTAAAAACAAATAATTAGAGCAATTCAATGATCCTGCCGGACGCTGAACTGCTCTAAGTCCGCACGATGAGCGGCACCATGCCCTCATGCCGGTCGGAAAGAAAGGCCACCACGCGGTCGCCGACTCGCTGGAACGTGAGGTCGACGGATTTGTCGCCGACGGTCAGGTGCCGGAGCGTGAGTGTGTCGATACCGATCGGCATCCTTGGGCGCGTGACGTGCAGTTCGCCTTCCCATCCATCGATTTCCAGGCCGAGGCAGGCCTGCATCAGCATGAAGGTGGAGCCTGCCGACCAGGCCTGCGGCAGGCAGGCGACAGGATAGGCGATCGGCGCTTCGCCTGGTGCCCGGATGAAGCCGCAGAACAATTCCGGCAGCCGCATGTTGAAGTGCACGGCTGACTCGAAGGTGCCGCTCATCAGCCGCACCACACTGTCGCGCTCGCCGTAACGCGCCAGGCCGACACCGCAGAGCGCGGTATCGTGCGGCCAGATCGAGCCGTTGTGATAGGACATCGGGTTGAAGAAGATCGCGTCGTCGGCGAGCGTCCTCAGCCCCCAGCCGGAATGGAAGGAAGCCGACAGCAATTGATCGGCGACGATCTTGGCGCGCTCCGGCTGGGGCAGCCCGGCATAAAGAAGATGCCCGGCATTTGACGTTCGCACCTTGCAGGGCTGGCCTTCGCCGTCGATCGCGATGGCGTAGAAGTTCAGATCGTCGATCCAGAAGTCGCGCTCGACGGCCAGCCGCATTTCCTCGGCGCGGTTCTCCCAATGCTCGGCATCGGCGAACTCGCCGCGGCGGCGCGCGAGCGCGGCAAGGCCCCGGTAGGCGGCAAAGACATAGCCCTGCACCTCGACCAGGGCGATCGGCCCCCTGGGAATACGTCCGTCGGCATGGAAGACCGAATCGATGCTGTCCTTCCAGCCCTGGTTGGCGAGCCCGGATTCCGCCGCGCGCTGGTAGGTGACGAAGCCGGTCGCCCGGCTGGCCTCTTCAGTCCACTCGGCGGCCGCCTTGAGCGATGGCCAGAGCGTGTCGATGAAGGCCATGTCGCCGGTGCGGTCGGCATAGGCGCAGGCGAGATGAATGTAGAGTGGGGTCGTGTCGACACCGCCGTAATAGCGGCCGAAGGGGAGCTCGCGCAGCGCCGCCATCTCGCCCTTGCGTGTCTCGTGCATGATCTTGCCCGGCTGCGAATCGATGAAGGGCGACGTCTCCGTCGCCTGATGCTCGGCAAGAAACGCCAGCACGCCGCGCGCCAGGCCCGGATTGAGCCACAGCATCTGTAGCCCCGAGATCACGCCGTCGCGGCCGAAGGCCGTCGAGAACCACGGAATGCCTGCGTAGGGATAGGGTCCGGTCGAGAGCTCGGTGGTGAGCAGCGCGACATCGGCGCGTGCGCGCTCGACCCAGTCGTTGAAGACACGGCCGGAACTGTGCACCGTGGCGCCATGCCGGCGCTTGGCGCGCATGCCGAAACGCGCGCGGGCCGCGGCGGCACGGAAGCGGTCGCGCCCGGGTATGTCGGCGACCTCCGGGCCGACTTCGACATAAAGCACCTTGCTGCTGCGCTTGGTGACCGCGATCAGGAAGTCGGCACGATTGTCGCTCAACTGGTCGGGGGCTTGCGAAAAGGAGATCGCCGACAGGCGCGGCAAGCCGTCGAGGCCGTCATAGCCGAGCAGCACCGATGCCTTGTCGGTCTTGGCGACATGGACCGTTCCGCGCTTCGGCCGCGTCGAGCCGCGCACCTCGAACATGTCGCGGAAATCGGCGGCGAAATGCAACGAGACGGCAATGGTCGAATGCTCCCGGCTGTAATTGGAAAGCGTGATTCGATCGAACAGCCGGTCCTGCCAGATCAGCCTGACGCGCTCGATGTGGATCGCGCCCTGCGGAATGTCGCGGCCGGCGGCGCTCTGGATCGGCAGGTTGGTCAGGTTGCTGGTGAACAGCACGTTGTCCTGACTGAGCGAGGCGCCAAGCAGCGACATCGGCCTGCCGCCGACCGTCAGGCGGAATTCGGAAAGCACGCGCGTATCGTCGCGAAAGAAACCGTCGCCGGCGCCCCGGATGTCGCCATAGGCGTCCGTGACGGCAAAACAGTCGCCCTGCTTGAGCGCGAACAGCCGATGCGGCTCCCGCGGCGCCGTTTCGTCGAGCGAGGCAAGAGCCACCGCGGGATCGAGCTTGCGCTCGTCGAGCTCCATCATTCGTCACCTCTCGTTTGTCCCGCCCGTAAGACAATGCCGATCAGGAGGCTCTCGCCTCCGGGATGCCGATCAGCCGCATATAGGCGGCTTGATAGTCGCGCGCCATCCTGATGACCGAAAAACGCTTTTCGAAGACTGCCCTCACCTGCCTCCGGTCAAGCTTCAGAAGCGTGGGCACCGCCGCGACCGCATCGTCAACCGTATCGACGACAAAGCCCGTCACCCCCCGATCGATGATCTCCGGCAAGGCACCGCAATTCCAGGCGATCACCGGCGTGCCGCAAGCCATGGCCTCGACCGGAGCCAGGCCGAACGGCTCCGGCCAGTCGATCGGAAACAGGAGGCCCGCGGCGTTGCCGAGGAACCCAGCCTTCTCATCTTCCGCGATCTCGCCGACATAGTCGACGCGGTTGCCGTCGATGAGCGCCTCGATCTCGTCGTGAAAATAGGCGCGATCGTCGTCGCCGATCTTGGCCGCCAGCTTCAGCTTCAATCCTGAACGCCGCGCGATCTCGATCGCCCGATCCGGTCGCTTGTCGCGAGACAGTCGCCCGAGGAAGGCTAGGTACGGCTCTTCGGTCGATGGGTCATAGGTCGGCGGATAGGCGTCGACCGGAATCCCGTGATGGATCGTCGCCAGCCAGTTGGCGTCGGGCAACCCCCGCTTCTGGCTGTGCGAGATGGAGATCATCGGAAAGCGCGGGAAGCGCTTGTATGCCGGCGCCAGGTCGACATAGTCGAGCCTGCCATGCGGCGTCGTCACCGTTCGTTCCGCCATGTGCTCGAAGAACGGAAAATGCACGAAATGGCTGAGATGGAAATGGATGACGTCGAACTCGCTGGCCCGCTCGCGCACATCGCAGAGCATCGCCATATGCGCCGCGATCTCCGATTTCTTCGGCCGCGGATCAAGCCGGATCGCCTGGTCGCGGCCGGGCACCAGCCGCGCCGAGGTCTCGCTGTCGCCGCTCGCGAACAGCGTCACATCGTGCCCCAGTTCCACCAGCGCTTCGGTGAGATAGGAGACGATGCGCTCGGTGCCGCCATAAAATCTCGGGGGGACGGATTCATAGAGCGGCGCGACGTGGGCAATGCGCATGGATTCCCTCAAAACTATTGACGGAAACCAAAATGCGTCAGCCGCGAGATCGTTCCTCTCAATCGGCAGCGGCCGGCCCCTCCAGCTTCTGCCGATCAGCTCATCCAGTTGCCGCCGTCGACATTGAGCGTCTGCGCCACGACATAGTCGGCATCGCTCGACGCCAGGAAAACGGCAGCGCCCCGGTAGTCGTCGGGATCGCCCATGCGTCCGGCCGGCACCGCCAGCCCGACCTGCCGCTTCTTCTCGCCGACCGGCAGGTTCTCGTAGCGCGCGAACAGCGCGTCGACCTGGTCCCACATCGGCGTGTCGACCACGCCTGGCGCAATGCCGTTGACGTTGATGCCGTGCTTGATGAGCGCAAGGCCCGCCGATTGGGTGATGCTGATCACGGCGGCCTTGGTCGCGCAGTAGACGGCGACCAGCGCCTCGCCGCGCCGTCCAGCCTGTGAAGCCATGTTGATGATCTTGCCGCGCCGCCCTTGCGCGACCATGCGCTTGGCCACCGCCTGCAGCGTGAACAACAGGCCCTTCACGTTGACCGAGAATTGGAGGTCGAAACTCCCCTCCGATATTTCCAGCAGCGGCCCCATGTCGAAGACGGCGGCATTGTTGACCAGGATGTCGATGCCGCCATGCGTCCGTGTCACCGTATCGACCATCGCTTCGATCGAGGCGAGATCGCGCACGTCGAGCCGGACGGCGGTCGCCTTGCCGCCGAGTTCGCGCGCCAGCGCTTCCGCTTTGTCTGCGGCCATGTCGGCGATGACGACGTGAGCGCCTTCATCGACGAAGCCGCGCACGATGGCCGCCCCGATGCCTTGCGCGCCGCCGGTGACGACGGCGATCTTGTCCTTGAGTTTCATGCCTGCTCTCCTGTCTCAGCGCCCTGTCTCAACGCCCATCTCAGCGCGTCGTATAGCCGCCATCGATGACCAGCACCTCGCCGGTCACATAGCTCGATGCAGGAGAGCACAGAAAAAGTGCTGCCGAGGCAACCTCCTCCGGCTGGCCGACGCGACCCATCGGCGTCATGCCGCGCCAGATCGGGAACCATTCAGGATTTTCGATGCCGCCGCGCGAAAGATCGGTCTCGATATAGCCGGGCGCGACGGCATTGACGCGGATATTCTCGGCCGCGAGCTCGCTGGCGAGGCTCTTGGTCATCATGTGCACGGCCGCCTTGGAGCTGTTGTAGGCGACCTGGTTCTGCGGAACGTTGGAGACGATGCCGGAGATCGAGCCGACATTGAGGATCACGCCGCCGCGCTGGCGCCGCATCGGCGCTAACGCCGCCCGGCAACACCGGAACACGGCATCGACATTGATCGCCATCGTCTGCCGCCAGATGTCCTCCGGATAGTCGCCGCTGTCGCCATGCACGGCGATCCCGGCGCTGTTGACCAGGATGTCGAGCCGGCCCGCCTTGGCGAGCGTATCGGCGACAAGCCGGTCCGGCGCCTTCTCGTCCAGCATTTCGGCGGCGAGGAAATCGAAGGCGAGGCCCGCAAGCTCCTGCCGCGCATCATCCTTCATGGTCCGGCCCGCAACGACGACGCGCGCTCCCGCTTCCCCGAGCGCCTTGGCGATGGCAAGGCCGATGCCACGCGTGCCGCCGGTCACCAGCGCAACCTTGCCGTCCAGTCGGAAGCGGTCGAGGATCATGATTGTCGTTCCATCGTCCGGAGTTGGAGGACGGCTCAGATGTCCACGCTCTGCGGCAGGATGACGAGGTCGCGGATGGTGACGTTGCGCGGCCGCGTCAGCATGAAGAGCACGGCGTCGGCCACTTCCTTCGGCTCCATCAGGCTGCCGGCGGCCAGCGCTTCTTCCATCTTGGCCTTCGGCCAGTCGCTGAGCAGCGCCGTCACCACGGGACCGGGCGCGACGGCGCCGACGCGGATGCCGTGCTTCAGCACCTGGCGGCGGACCGTGTGGACGAAGGCCTGCACGGCGAATTTCGACGCGGTGTAGATCGGCTCCCAGACCACAGGAACGAAACCGGCGACGGAGCTGGTGACGATGATGTCGCCGCTTTTCTTCTCGATCATGTGCGGCAGCACGGCGTGCACCGTACGGAACACGGCGTTGATATTGAGGTTGAGCATCCTGTCCCACTGGTCGGGATCGCCGGACGCCACCTCGCCGCCGACATAGGCGCCGGCATTGGCATGGAAGATGTCGAGCCGGCCGGCCTTTTCCAGGATCTCGGGCATCATGCGATCGACGCTCGACGGGTCGAGCAGGTCGGTGACCACCGCTGAAGCATTGTCGCCGAGCTCCGCGACGAGCGCCTTCAGGCGATCCTCGGCCCGATCGACCAGGACGACCTTCGCGCCGGCGGCGAGCATGGCGCGGGCGCATTCCAGCCCGATGCCCGAGGCAGCGCCAGTGATTGCGGCAACCTTGCCGGAGAGACTTTCAGACATTGCGATCCTCTTCGATGAGCCGTCAGGCGCGGCCGTGTGAGACGCGCGAGCGGCGGGCGAGAGAATCGACGATGACCGCGATCGCCAGCACGCAGCCGGTGATCATGTACCGGAGCGAGGATGACAGATCGAGCAGCGTCAGGCCGCTTGCGATGGACTGGATGACGATTATGCCGAGCAGCGCCGAGTAGGCGCTGCCGCGGCCGCCGAACAGGCTGGTGCCGCCGATGACGGCCGCCGCGATGGCGTTGAGGTTGACGTCGCCTGTGCCGGCCTGCTGGCTGGCGGTGGCGAGACGTGCGGCGGACAGCAGGCCGCCGGTCGCCGCCAGCGTGGCGCAGAGCGCGAAGGCGCTGGCGTAGATCAGCCGCACATTGATGCCGGCGCGTCGCGCCGCCTCGCGGTTGCCGCCCACGGCGGTCATCGAGCGGCCCCACTGGGTCCGCTTCAGCGCATAGTTCATCGCCACGACCAGGCCGACGAACAAGGCGAACATCCAGGGCACGCCGCGCGACTGGTTGAGGTAATAAGTCACCAGCTCGAGCGCGACGGTGATCACAACGGCCTGGAGCAGAAGCCCGCCGAACGAACGCGACGACAGTCCGGCGGCCTGGCGACGCTGCGCCTTGCGGTAGCCGAGCAGCAAGGCGAGCACGCCGGGCACAACGGCCAAGGTGTACGACACCCAATGCGGCATCACCAGAAGCTGGCCGAAATTCACCAGCGGCGAATCGTAAGGCAGGTTGATCGAGCCGGTCGGGCCGAGGATGTAGAGCTGCAGGCCGAGGAAGGCGAGCAAGCCGGAGAGCGTCGACACGAAGCTCGGCATGCCCAGCCGGTTGAGCAGCAGCGCATAGACGCAGCCGGTCACGAACCCGACCGCCATCGCCGCCACGATGGCAAGCGCGACCGGCCAGCCCCACTGGACCCAAAGCACGCCGAGCAGCGCGGAAGACAGGCCGCTGACGGAGCCGACGGACAGGTCGATCTCGCCGACCATCAGAACGCAGACGATGCCGAGTGAGATGATGCCGACCGTCGAGCAGTCGAACAAAAGGTTGACCAGGTTGTTCGGCTGCAGGAATACGGGATTCAGCGTCTGGAAGATCGCACAGATCAGGACCAGCCCGACAACCACGGGCAGCGAGCCGAGATCGCCGGACCGGACGCGGTCGAGAAAGCCCCTGATGGCGCCCTTCGCGCCGCTGCGATCCTTCAGCCGCTCGTCGCCGCGATCGAGCAGCGCGCCGGGATTGCGATCGGAAGCCGTCGTCATGGCTGTTCTCCCTGCACCTTCTCGGCTGTGCGCCTGCCGCGCCGCGAGACCGCGTTGTCGTCGGCGCCGGTTATCGCGGTCACCAGTTCCTGGTTGGATGCGCCGGGCAGGAAGATGCCGTTGTTGCGGCCGAGCCTCAGCACCACGATGCGGTCGGCCACGGCGCGCACATCCTCCATATTGTGGCTGATCATGACGACGCCCAACCCGCGGTCGCGCACGCGCTCGATGAGGTTCAACACCTCGGCAGTCTGGGCAACGCCAAGGGCCGCAGTCGGTTCGTCGAGGAGAATGACCCTCGGTTCCATCAGCAGGGAGCGGGCGATCGCGACCGTCTGCCGCTGGCCGCCCGACAGCGACGCCACCGGTTCGCGCACGCTGGGGATCCGCGCCGACAGCTCTTTGAGCAGGGTCCAGGCGCGGACCTCCATCGACACTTCGTCGAGGCGAAGCGGATGAAGTTCGCGGCCGAGGAAGATGTTGGCCACGACATCCAGATTTTCGCAAAGCGCGAGATCCTGGAAAACGGTGGCAATGCCGAGTTTTAGTGCCGCGGCCGGGTTGGCCAATGTCACCGGCTGGCCGTCGAAGGTGATCGAGCCGGAGCTCGGCATATGCGCGCCGGCGAGGATCTTCACCAGCGTCGACTTGCCGGCGCCGTTGTCGCCGACCAGGGCGACGATCTCCCCGGCGTTGATGTCGAGATCGACATCGGTGAGCGCCGACACCGCTCCGAAATTCTTCGAGATGCCGCGCAGGCTGAGCACCGGCTGGCGGCTTGTCGTGGACGGCGTGTCGGGTATTGCCATGGCGCTGTTACTCTTCCCGCGTTTGGTTCGGTATGTCCGGCCGCCAGGAGGTAGCGGCCGGACACGCCCGGCTGCCTGCGTAGGCGACGTGCCGAGTATATCGCCATCGACACGGCTGCGCCGCATCGCTCTCGAGACAATGCCGCCAGGCGGCATTGCTCCTTATTCAATACCGAGCTTCTTGCAGCCTTCGGCGTAGCGGTCGGTGCAGAGCTGGGCTGCGGTCTGGATCTTCTTGTCGATGATCTCGGCCTTGAGGTTCTCCTGCGTCACCACCGCCGGCACGAAGAGCTTCGAGGGCGTGTCGTAGAGCGTCGTCTCGGCTTTCGGCGTCTCGCCCTTGAGAAGCTGCACCGCAACGTTGGCCGCCGCCGCGGCGACGATTTCGCTCGGCTTGGAAATAGTGTTGTACTGGTCGCCGGCAATGATGAGCTGCAAGGCGGCGATGGTGGCATCGTTGCCGGTCACCGTCGGTACCGGATCGACGCCGGCGGCCTTGAACGCGGCGATGGCGCCGCCGCCGGTGCCGTCATTGGCGGCGACCACGCCGACGATCTTGTTGCCGAAGCGCGAGATCTGCCCCGCCGCCCATTGCTGGGCATTCGACGGCGCCCAGTTCGGCGTGTCGAACTCGGCCAGGGTCTTGTAGCTGCCGGTCTTGAGGCCTTCATGGATGCCGTCCTTGATCAGGCCCGCCGCGGCGTCGGTCGGGGAGCCGTTGATCTGCAGCACGCCGACATCGCCGTCGCTCGACACTCCCTTCGCTTTGAGATGCTCGACCAGCGAGGCGGCGATCGCCTTGCCGATGGCCTTGTTGTCGAACGACACGTAGAAATCGGCCTTGGTGTCCGGGATCGGCCGGTCATAGGCGATGACCTTGACCCCTTGCGCCTGCGCGTTGTGCACCAGCGACGCCGCTGCCGCGGAATCGACCGGATCGAGCACGATCACCTTGGCGCCCTGGGTGATCACCGAATTGAACTGCTGCTGCTGCTTGGTGACGTCGGCGTCGGCGTTGAGGTAGAGCACCTTGCAGCTGTCGCAGAGCTTCTTCATTTCGGCGACGAAGCCGGGATGATCGTGCTCTTCGTAACGCGTCGAGCCCTGGTCGGGCATCAGGAACGCGACGGTGGAACCGGCAATATCTTGCGCATTGGCAAACGTCGCGCCGAGAGCAAGGCTCGAGACGGCCATAGCGGCCGCGGCCAATCTGGACATGTATCTGGACATAAGGTCTTCTCCATTCCCATTGTTTGATGTAACGACCTCGACATCGGGCTATGGATGTCTGCTCGTGTCGCCCGATCGGAAGTCTAGCGAACTCGTGCAGCAGCCTAACGACTTCCTCCCGCTGGCATGACACGAGGCAATGCTCGTCCGTCGCTGGTTCGCTCGCGCGACCCATCGCTTCGTCTTGATTCTTGCTTAGGCTTGTTTTTCCTCCCAAACTCCTTTCTATGCGGCGCGCGCGGCCGCGAAATTGTCCGCAACCAATCGTCTGAACTGCGAAGGCGGCATGCCCTTCTCGGCCAGGAACTGGCGGTTGAAGTTCGACAGGTTGTTGAAGCCGACCTCGAAGCAGATATCGGAAATCTGCGCCTGCTCGTCGCTCATCAGGATCTGGCAGGCGAGATTGATGCGCAGGCGCTTGATGTAATGCAGCAGCGACATGCCGGTGTGCTTGCGAAACGATCGCGAAAACGCGCTCGGCGTCTGGCCCGCGATTGCCGCGAGGTCGCCTTCGTTGAATTGGTGGGTCAGGTTCTCGCGGATATAGGCCAGCGCCTGGTTCATGCCGGCCGACATGTAGCCCGACGGGTCAGGCAGGTAGTTTTCGCTGGCGAGCACGCGCGGCGAGGTCTCGCGGCTCAGCGCTTCCATGATCGACATGAACAGGCTGATCCGGTGCACGCCGTAGGCATGCGTGATCTCCGCCAGCAACGGCATCACCTGTCTGCTCACGCCTTTGCCGAACAGGACGCCGCGCCGCGCCAGATCGAGCAGCGGCGAGACTGCGCCGAGCTCCGGAAAAGTCGTGATCGCGCCGCCGATGAATTCCTCGCTGAACTGGATCAGCCTGCAGCGCAATGGAACCGACTCCGGAACCTCGCTGATCCAGTTGTGCGGCAGGTTGGGGCCGGTGAGCACGAGATTGCCGATCTCGAACTCGCCGATGAAGTCGCCGACGAAATAGCGGCCCTTGGTCGCGACGATCTGGTGCAGCTCGTATTCGGGATGAAAGTGCCAGCGCACCGTATGATACGGATAACCGTGCCACTTCACCGCGAATGACTCGCCAGGCCTTATCTGTATGACTTCCAGATCGGGTCCCATGCTTCCTCCCGGAGGCTGTCGGGTGCTTCAGCCTTCGAACCGCGGCCGTTGTTTGGCTCATCTAGGGTCAGGATAACCGCGGCCAAGCAGGTCCGCCACCTCGCCACGCCGCGTTGACTGATACGTTTTTGACCATTTTGGGCCACGAAGATCGCATCTTCGAAAATTAGACGCCGCGAACGTTCGGGATTGGCCAACGGCGCATGAGCGCGGGAAAGTTCGCTTCGGACCACGCTGCCGCATTGCACAATTTCGGTTCGACTGCACAATAGGCGCATGTCCGCCGGTTCGTTGACCATCCTTGTTATCGACGAGAACCGCATCCGCGCCTCGATCATCGAGGCCGGATTGCGGGACGCCGGCCATCGCCATGTCACGGTGGTCCATGACGTGGCCGGCATCGCCCGGCGCATCGCCGAGATCGAGCCGGACGTCATCGTCATCGATCTCGAAAATCCAAACCGCGACATGCTGGAGAACATGTTCCAGCTGTCGCGCGCGGTGAAACGGCCGATCGCCATGTTCGTCGACCGCTCCGACCAGGCCTCGATCGAGGCGGCCGTCGATGCGGGCGTGTCCGCCTATGTCGTCGACGGGCTGAAGAAGGAGCGCATCAAGCCGATCCTCGACATGGCGATCAGCCGCTTCAATGCCTTCTCGCGCATGGCGCGCGAACTGGAGGAGGCGCGCAGCGAGTTGGAGAACCGCAAGGTCGTCGATCGGGCCAAGGGCATATTGATGAAGTCGCGCGGGCTGAGCGAAGAGGCGGCCTACGCGCTTCTGCGCAAGACCGCCATGAACCAGAACCGCAAGATCGCCGAGATCGCCCAGAGCCTGGTGACCGCGGCGGGATTGCTTGGACCGCTGGAGGGCGAATGAGCACGACTGCCTCGCACCAGGTCACTGCCGGCTTCATGCCGCTCTTCGACAGCGCCGTCCTGGTCGCGGCCGGCGAGATGGGCTTTGCCGCCCGCGAGGGCATCGAGCTCAAGTTGCAGCGCGAGACCTCCTGGGCCAACATCCGCGACCGTATCGCCATCGGCCATTTCGACGTGGCGCATATGCTGGGACCGATGCCGCTCGCCTGCAGCTTCGGCCTCACGCCGCTTGCCTCCGAGACCATTGTGCCCTTCTCGCTAGGACTCGGCGGCAACTGCATCACCGTCTCCAATGCGGTTTGGCAAGGCATGGCGGCGAACGGAGCCACGCCTGACCTCGATCCGGCTCGTGCCGGCACGGCGCTCGGCGCGCTGATCCGCGAGCGGGCCGGCCGCGAGCCGCTGCGCTTCGCGGTCGTGCATCCGCATTCCGGGCACAATTACGAGCTGCGCTATTGGCTCGCCGCCTGCGGCGTCGATCCCGATCGCGATATCGAGATCGTCATCGTACCGCCGCCGTTCATGGCGGACGCGCTCGCCGCCGGCCGCATCGACGGCTATTGCGTCGGCGAGCCCTGGAACAGCGCTGCCGTCGCCGCCGGCACCGGTCGTATCGTCACCGTCAAGGCGCTGCTGTGGCGCAACAGCCCGGAAAAGGTGATTGGCGTGCGCAGGGCCTGGGCCGAGGAGAACCCGGAAGCGCTGGCGGCGCTGTTGAGAGCACTGCATCACTCCGCCCGCTGGTGCCAGGATCCGGCAAACCGCGGCGAGTTGGCGGCGCTGATGGCCAGATACGCCTTCCTCGGGCAGCCGGAGGCGATCCAGATGCCGGTTCTCACCGGACAGCTTCAACTAGGTGGCGGCGCGGAACGGCGCGTCGAGGATTTCTTCCTGCCCTTCGACAAGGCGGCGAATTTTCCCTGGAAGAGTCATGCGCTCTGGTTCTACACGCAGATGGTGCGCTGGGGACAATTGCCGCATACGCCGCAAAACCTGGCGATCGCCCGCGACTGCTATCGGCCCGACCTCTACCGCTCGGCGCTTAAGCCGCTCGGCGTGGCGCTCCCCGGCGCCAATGCCAAGGTCGAGGGCGCGCTGAAGGTCGCGACGCCGGTCGGTTCGGCGGGGGCGAGCCTTGTCCTTGGCCCGGACGGATTTTTCGACGGCCAGATCTTCGATCCCGACCGGATCGACGCCTACATTGCCGGGCAAAAACGAGCCTGATTATTTTCGCGCCACTCTTGTGCACTGCACAATAATTGTGCGCGCGCTTGCGCTAATGGGCAATCTTTGGCCTGCTCGCTTAGTGGTCCGGCACGCTGCCAACTATAGCATACAATTGATTTCATTGGTATTTTTGACACAGTCTGAAACTGGCACGGTTCCTGCTTCGTAGTAGCCAGACTCTTCGCGGGGTCACGGAACAGGCGTCCAATGGCGGGCGCCACAGGCAAAGCTGCCGCTCAGGTCAACACGCGATCCCGGATGTAAGGACGCGCGCGACCTGGCCGGCGGCTTTTTTGTTTTTGACCGAACACGCAATCGACGGCGCCGGTCTCAAGCGGCGCCCAACGGGAGATGACGATGACGAAACGGATCGGAACTGGAACGACGCCGAAGGACCTGACCCGGCGCGACTTCCTTGCCAGAAGCGCGCTCACTGCTGGGCTGTTCGTGGCGGCGCGCAAGCTCCTGCCCTCGGGCGCCTATGCCGCCACGCCCACTCCCGAGGTGACCGGCGCCAAGCTCGGCTTCATCGCGCTGACGGACGCGGCGCCGCTGATGATCGCCAAGGAGAAGGGACTGTTCGCCAAATACGGCATGCCCGATGTCGAGGTGCTGAAGCAGGCCTCCTGGGGCGCTACGCGCGATAATCTTGTGCTCGGCGGCGAGGCTAACGGCATCGACGGCGCCCACATCCTGACGCCGATGCCCTACCTCATGCACACCGGCAAGGTGACCCAGAACAACCAGCCGCTGCCGATGGCGATCGTGGCGCGGCTGAACTACGACTGCCAGGGCATTTCCGTTGCTCAGGAATACACCGCCACCGGTGTCGGCCTCGACGCGTCCAAACTGAAGGAGGCCTTCGCCGCCAAGAAGGCCGCCGGCAAGGAAGTGAAGGCCGCCATGACCTTCCCGGGCGGCACGCACGACCTCTGGCTGCGCTACTGGCTGGCCGCCGGCGGCATCGATCCCGACAAGGATGTCTCCACCATCGTCGTTCCGCCGCCGCAGATGGTGGCCAACATGAAGGTCGGCAACATGGACGTGTTCTGCGTCGGCGAGCCGTGGAACGAGCAGCTTGTTCACCAGGGCATTGGCTTCACCGCCGCCACCACCGGCGAGCTGTGGAAGGGCCATCCGGAAAAGGCGCTCGCCCTGCGCGCCGCCTTCATCGAAAAATACCCCAACGCCACCAAGGCAATCCTGATGGCCGTCATGGAGGCCCAGCAATGGTGCGAGGCCATGGAGAACAAGGAGGAGATGGCCTCGATCATCGGCAAGCGGCAATGGATGAACGTGCCCGTTGCCGACATCATCGGCCGCCTCAAGGGCGACATCAACTACGGCAACGACCGCGCCGCCAAGGGCACCGACCTCTACATGAAGTTCTGGAAGGGTGGGGTCTCCTATCCCTTCAAGAGCCATGATGCCTGGTTCCTCACCGAGAACATCCGGTGGGGCAAGTTGGCGCCGACCACCGACATCAAGGCGCTGGTCGACCAGGTCAACCGTGAGGATCTCTGGCGCGAGGCGGCGAAGGATCTGGGCGTCGCGGCAGGCGACATCCCTCAATCGCCCTCGCGCGGCGTCGAGACCTTCTTCGACGGCAAGACCTTCGATCCGGCCAACCCGTCCGCCTATCTCGACAGCCTGAAGATCAAGGCATCGGCTTAAGCGCGACGGCGCCTTCGCGCCGTCGTCGCTTAAGCGACAAACGGCGCAACGCGCCGTTTGTCGCGACTGCCCCACGGAGATTTTCCACGACATGTCCATCCAAACCGTCGAGGACACCAAGGTGAAGGCATTTCCTGCGAAGCCCGCCGAGGTGATTGCCTTCACCGCAAAAGCGCGGCGCCGCATCGACCTCACGGCCATTGCCGGCCGGCTGGCGACGGCACTGGTGCCGCCGGCCGTCGTCATCCTCGTCCTGCTCGTCGTCTGGCAGGTGGCCTGCTCTTCGCCGACGGCCAGCCTGCCGCCGCCGAGCCAGGTGTGGAACGAGGCTTACGACCTGATCGCCCATCCGTTCTTCGACAATGGCCCGCAGGACATAGGCCTCGCCTGGCGAGTGCTGATCTCGCTGCAGCGCGTCGCCATCGGCTTCGGCATGGCGGCGGTGGTTGGCGTTGCGCTGGGCGCCCTGGTCGGTCAGTCTGTCTGGGCGATGCGCGGTCTCGATCCGGTCTTCCAGATCCTGCGCACCGTACCACCGCTCGCCTGGCTGCCGCTGTCTCTGGCCGCCTTTCGCGACTCCAACCCGTCGGCGCTGTTCGTGATCTTCATCACCTCGATCTGGCCGGTGATCATCAATACCGCCGTCGGCGTGCGCAACATCCCCGAGGACTACCGCAACGTCGCCCGCATCCTGCGGCTCAACCAGCTCGAATTCTTCGTCAAGATCATGGTGCCGGCCGCCGCGCCCTACATCTTCACGGGCCTCAGGATCGGCATCGGTCTCTCCTGGCTCGCTATCGTTGCCGCCGAGATGCTGACCGGTGGCGTCGGCATCGGCTTCTTCATCTGGGACGCGTGGAATTCCTCGCGACTGCCAGACATCATAGTCGCGCTCGTCTATATCGGCGTCACCGGCTTCTGCCTCGACCGGCTGGTTGCGGCGGTCGGCGCCTTCGTCACCCGCGGCACAACGGCAAAGTGAGGACGGCGCCATGATCGCCTATCTGAAGCTCGACCATATCGACAAATCCTTCTCTCGTGGCGGCCAGTTCAGCGAGGTGCTGAAGGACATCAGGCTCACCATCGATGCTGGCGAGTTCGTCTCCATCATCGGCCATTCCGGCTGCGGCAAGTCGACCTTGCTCAACCTGATCGCCGGACTGACCAAGGTTTCCAAGGGCGCCGTGCTGCTCGAGAACAGGGAGGTCGACAGCCCCGGACCGGAGCGCGCCGTGGTTTTCCAGAACCACTCGCTGCTGCCCTGGCTTACCGTCTACGAGAACATCAACCTCGCCGTATCCAAGGTCTTCGGCCGCACGAAGAGCCGGGCCGAGCGGCATGACTGGATCATGCGCAACCTCGACCTCGTGCAGATGGCGCATGCAAGGGACAAGCGCCCGGCCGAGATATCGGGCGGCATGAAGCAACGCGTCGGCATTGCTCGCGCCCTCGCAATGGAGCCGAAGATCCTTCTGCTCGACGAGCCCTTCGGCGCGCTCGACGCGCTGACCCGCGCCCATCTCCAGGATGCGGTGATGGACATCCACGCCAGGCTGGGCTCGACCACGATCATGATCACCCATGATGTCGACGAGGCGGTGCTTCTGTCCGACCGTATCGTGATGATGACCAACGGCCCCTCGGCCACCATCGGCGAGGTGCTTCCGGTGCCGCTCGCCCGGCCGCGCCGGCGCATCGAGCTTGCCTCCGACCGCACTTTCCTGCGCTGCCGCGAGGCGGTGCTGAAGTTCCTCTATGAACGCCACCGCTTCGTCGAAGCGGCGGAGTAAGGCCGTGACCGAAAAACGCACCGCATCGACAATAGGCAATCTACCGCATTGCACAAATATTATGCTGCCCTGCAAGGCATCCTGACTAATCTTTGATCCGCTCCGGGCTTGGTCAAAAGTCGCACGACAACGTCTTCGTATTGATTTCATTAGATAATTCATATCGCTGTCGAATTGGCACGCTTCCTGCTTTTGAGAAAGTAGGCCCGCAAGGGCCAAGAGACACAGGCGTCCAATGGTGGGCGCCACAGGCAAAGCTGCCGCTCAGGTCGACGCGCGATCCCGGATGTACGGACGCGAGACCTGGACGGCAGCTTTTTTGTTTTGGACCCCGAACACGAAAATCGACGGCGCCGATCCCAGGCGGTGCCAGGCGGAGACGACGATGACGAAACGGATCGGAACTGCGACAACCCTCAAGGATTTCACGCGCCGCGATTTTATCGCCAGCAGCGTCCTGACGGCGGTGCTGTTCACCGCGGCGCTCCTGCTGTTCCCAGCCAATCACGAAACCGAGGGCAAGGGCCCGCAAGTGACCGCGCAAGTCCCGGTCTCGCCGCGCTGACCGATGCCGCGCCTCTGACCAACACAACACGCGGTGCCTCCCACGCCGCAAACCGGAGCCCAAGATGACCGCAAATCTCCCAGCCGCGCCAAGCCAGGACAGTACTCCCCGGCAGGCGCTCGTCATGTCCACCATCGCCTTCACGGTCTGCTTCGCGGTGTGGACGATCTTTTCCATCATCGGCGTGCGCATCAAGCAGGAGCTCGGCCTGAACGAGACCGAATTCGGCCTGCTGGTCGGCACGCCGATCCTCACCGGCTCGCTCGTACGCATGGTGCTCGGCGTCTGGACCGACCGCCACGGCGGCCGTCTGGTCTACACCATGACCATGCTCGCCGCGGCGGTCGCGACCTTGCTGCTCGCTTTCGCGCACACCTATGAACAGATGCTGGTCGCAGCGCTCGGCGTCGGCCTTGCCGGCGGCTCCTTCGCGGTCGGCGTCGCCTATGTCTCGCGCTTCTTCCCGGCTGGCAAGCAAGGCACCGCGCTCGGCATTTTCGGCGTCGGCAATGTCGGCGCCGCGGTCACCAAGTTCCTCGCGCCGTTCGTGCTGCTTTCCTGGGGCTGGCAGTCGGTCGCGCTGATCTGGGCGGCGGCGCTGGTCGTCATGGCCATCGTGTTCTGGTTCACGACCGGCGACGACCCGGTCATCCGCGAGCGCCGCGCCGGCAAGATAGCACCCGTGAGAAGCTTCTGGCAGGAATTCGCGCCGCTGAAGAACCTGCAGGTCTGGCGCTTCGCCTTCTACTATTTCTTCTCCTTCGGCGCGTTCGTGGCGCTGTCGCTCTGGCTGCCGCGCTACCTGATCGGCGTCTACGGCTTCGGCATCGCCACCGCCGGCATGATCGGCGCCGCCTATTCGATTCCCGCAAGCGTTTTCCGCGCCTATGGCGGCGTGCTTTCCGACCGCGTCGGCGCCCGCACCGTGCTCTACTCGACCTTCAGCGTTTGTGCCGTGGCGACCCTCGTTCTGTCTCTCCCCTCGGCAGACTACGTCGTGCGCGGCATCAGCGGGCCGATCCCGTTCCATTTCGAGATCGGCCCGCTCGCCTTCATCGCCGTCGCTTTCGTGCTCGGCTTCTTCATGAGCCTCGGCAAGGCCGCCGTCTACAAGCACATCCCGGTCTACTATCCGCAGAGCGTCGGCGCGGTCGGCGGCGTGGTCGGCATGATCGGCGGTCTCGGCGGCTTCATCCTGCCGATCGCCTTCGGCGCGCTGAACGACCTCACCGGCGTCTGGTCGAGCTGCTTCATGCTGCTGTTCGTGATCGTCGTCTCGTGCCTCATCTGGATGCACGTCACCATCCGCCGGATGGAGCGCGCGGCCGCTGTCAAGCCCGCGCCCCTTTCCTACGCCGCCGAATAGATCGGAGCAGACCGGACATGAGCGAAAAACTCGTCATCATCGGCAACGGCATGGCTCCCGGCAGGATGCTCGAGCACCTGCTGGAAGCAGCACCCGACCGCTACGCCGTCACCATCTTCAACGCCGAGCCGCGGGTGAACTACGACCGCATCATGCTGTCGCCGGTGCTTTCGGGCGAGAAGGCGTTCGAGGAAATCGTCATCCACGGCGACGGATGGTACATCAAGCACGGCATCACCCTCTACAAGGGCCACAGGATCGTCGCCATCGACAGGGACGCAAAGACCGTTACCTCGGACCACGGCGTGACCGAGAGCTACGATCAACTCGTAATCGCAACCGGCTCGGTTCCCTTCATCATCCCAGTGCCGGGCAAGGACTTGCCCGGCGTGCTCAGCTACCGCGACCTCGACGACGTCAACGCCATGCTGCTTGCCGCGCAGTCGCGCGCCAAGGCGATCGTCATCGGCGGCGGCCTGCTCGGGCTCGAAGCCGCTGCCGGGCTGAAGGAGCGCGGCATGGACGTGACCGTGCTCCACGTCATGCCGACGCTGATGGAGCGCCAGCTCGACCCGGCTGCCGGCTACCTGCTGCAGAAGGCGGTCGAGGCGCGCGGCATCAAGGTCATGACCAAGGCCAACACCAAGGCCATTGTCGGCAACGGCAAGGTCGAGGGCGTCGAGCTCATGGACGGCACGGTCATCCCCGCAACGCTGGTCGTGATGGCAGTCGGCATTCGCCCGAGCACCGCCCTGGCCAAGGAAGCCGGGCTCGAGGTCAATCGCGGCATCGTCGTCGACGACCGCATGCGGACCTCCGATCCGGCGATCATGGCGCTCGGCGAATGCGCGGAGGTCGGCGGCCATGTCTATGGGTTGGTCGCGCCTCTCTACGAGATGGCCCGCGTCGCGGCAGCCGGGCTCGCGGATGGCGAAGACAAGCGCTTCGTCCACTCCGACACGCCGACCAAGCTCAAGGTCACCGGCATCGACCTCTACTCGCTGGGCGACTTCGCCGACGGCGACGATCGCGAGGAGATCATCCTGCGCGATGCGTCCGCCGGCATCTACAAGCGCGTCGTGCTGCAGGACAACCGCATCATCGGCACGGTGCTGTTCGGCGAGACGGCCGACGGCGCCTGGTTCAACGATCTGAAGAAGAAGGCGACCGACATCTCGGAGATGCGCGACACGCTGATCTTCGGCCAGGCGTTCCAGGGAGGCACCTCCTCGGACCCTTTGGCGGCCGTTGCGGCACTGGCGGATGATGCGGAAATCTGCGGCTGCAACGGCGTCTGCAAGGGCAATATCACGGGCGCGATCACGGGCAAGGGGCTGACCGGGCTCGACGACGTGCGCGCCCACACCAAGGCCTCGGCCTCGTGCGGATCGTGCACGGGTCTCGTCGAGCAGCTTCTGAAACTGACGCTGGGCGAGGCCTACAATCCGGCGGCGGTGCAGCCGATGTGCGGCTGCACCAGCCTCGGCCACGACGATGTGCGACGCCTGATCAAGGCGAAGGGCCTGAAGACGATTCCCGCCGTCATGCAGGAACTCGAATGGAAGACCTCCTGCGGCTGCGCCAAGTGCCGACCGGCGATCAACTACTATCTCGTCTGCGACTGGCCGGACCAATATGCCGACGACTATCAGTCACGCTTCATCAACGAGCGCGTGCACGCCAACATCCAGAAGGACGGCACCTATTCGGTAGTGCCGCGCATGTGGGGCGGCGTCACCAGCGCCGGCGAATTGCGCGCCATCGCCGACGTGGTCGACAAGTTCCGCATCCCGACGGTGAAGGTGACCGGCGGCCAGCGCATCGACATGCTCGGTATCCGCAAGGAAGACCTGCCGGCGGTATGGGCCGATCTCGGCAAGGCCGGCTTCGTCTCCGGCCATGCCTACGCCAAGGGCTTGCGCACGGTGAAGACCTGCGTCGGCTCCGACTGGTGCCGCTTCGGCACCCAGGATTCGACGGGGCTGGGCATCCGCATCGAAAAATTCATGTGGGGCTCCTGGACGCCTGCCAAGGTGAAGATGGCGGTGTCGGGTTGCCCGCGAAACTGCGCGGAGGCGACCTGCAAGGATGTCGGCGTGGTGTGTGTCGACTCCGGCTACGAGATCCATTTCGCCGGCGCCGCCGGCCTCGACATCAAGGGCACCGAAGTGCTCGGCCTGGTGAAGACCGAGGACGAGGCGCTGGAGGTGATCGTGGCGCTGGTCCAGATGTATCGCGAGCAGGCCCGCTATCTGGAGCGTATCTACAAATGGGCCAAGCGCATCGGCACCGCCGAGATCAAAAAACAGATCCTGGACGACGTCGAGAAGCGCCGCGCCTATTTCGAGCGCTTCGTCTTTTCCCAGAAATTCGCGCAGGTCGATCCGTGGTCCGAGCGCGTCTCCGGCAAGGACAAGCACGAGTTCCGGCCACTGGCCACCGTTGGCTTTGCGGAGGCGGCGGAATGATGGAGATGTCTGCAAATTCTAGCTCGGAGCCCAGTCGTGTCGCATCGACTGGGCTCGACGCTCAACAAAAAGGCCCCTCCAAATGACCTGGATCGCAATCGGCACCATCGCCGACATCCCTCGCCGCGGCGCGCGTTGCGTCGCAACCCCGCAAGGCAAGATCGCGGTCTTCCGCACCGGGGATGACCAAGTCTTTGCCATCGATGACCATTGCCCGCACAAGGGCGGGCCGCTCAGCCAGGGCATCGTCCATGGCGCGGCGGTGACCTGCCCGCTGCACAACTGGGTGATCTCGCTGGAGACCGGCAAGGCGCTCGGCGCCGACGAAGGCTCGGTCAGGACGATCCCCGTCAGGATCGAAGGCGAGCGGCTCTTCATCGCGCTTGAAGCGCTGGCCTCGAAAGCGGCCTGAGGCATGGAAGAAGCACGCGAGGTGAGGACCACCTGCCCGTATTGCGGGGTGGGCTGCGGCGTGCTGGCCGAGATCGCCGCGGACGGCAAGACGACCGTCCGCGGCGATCCCGAGCACTCGGCCAATTTCGGCCGGCTTTGCTCGAAGGGGTCCGCGCTTGCCGAGACGCTCGGCCTCGAAGGCCGTCTGTTTCAGCCGGAGATCGGCGGCAGGCAGGCGAGCTGGGGCGAAGCGCTCGATCTCGTGGCCGCGAAATTCTCGCAGGTTATTGCCGAGCATGGCCCGGACTCGGTCGCCTTCTATGTCTCCGGCCAATTGCTCACCGAGGACTATTACGTCGCCAACAAGCTGATGAAGGGTTTTATCGGCTCGGCCAACATCGACACCAATTCGCGGCTCTGCATGGCTTCGTCCGTTGCCGGCCACCGTCGCGCTTTCGGCGAGGACATCGTTCCCGGCGTCTATGAGGATTTCGAGCGCGCCGATCTCATCGTGCTCACCGGCTCCAACACCGCATGGTGCCATCCCGTGCTCTACCAGCGCATGCTCGCAGCACGTAGGGAGCGTGGTACGAGGATCGTTGTCATCGATCCCCGCCGCACCGCGACTGCCGACGAATGCGACCTGCATCTCGCGCTCGATCCGGGCACGGACGTGCTCCTGTTCAACGGCTTGCTCGCGCATCTCGTCCAGGCCGGAAAGATCGATGCCGGCTTCATCCGCGACCATACGTCGGGCTTTGACGCCACAGCCTCGCTGGCCGGCGCCGATGCGCCGTCGATCGCGCGCGTCGCGAAAGGCTGCGGATTGGCAGTCGCCGATGTCCAGGCCTTCTATGAGCTCTTCGCGCGCATCGAGCGGACGGTCACGGTTTACAGCCAGGGCGTCAACCAATCGGCGCATGGAACCGACAAGGTCAACGCGATCATCAACTGCCATCTCGCCACCGGCCGCATCGGTAAGCCGGGAATGGGGCCGTTCTCGGTCACCGGACAGCCGAACGCGATGGGCGGCCGCGAGGTGGGCGGCCTGGCAAATCAGCTCGCCGCGCATATGGACTTCGCCGACGAGACCAACATCGACCGGGTCTCCCGCTTCTGGAACGCACCCGACGTCGCGCGGCGCGGCGGCCTGAAAGCCGTGGACATGTTCCAGGCGGTCGCCGACGGCCGCATCAAGGCGTTGTGGGTCATGGGCACCAACCCTGCCGTCTCGATGCCGGACGCCCCGCGCGTGCGCGCCGCTCTGTCCAAATGCGATTTCGTCGCTGTCTCGGATGTCACCCGCACGGACACCACGCGCTATGCCGACGTGCTGCTGCCGGCCGCCGCCTGGGGAGAGAAGGACGGCACGGTCACCAATTCGGAGCGGCGCGTCTCGCGTCAGCGGCCCTTCCTGCCGCCGCCCGGCGAAGCGAAAGCCGACTGGCGCATCATCTGCGAGGTCGCCGCGCGTATGGGCTTCGGCGATGCGTTTGCCTACCAGACGCCGGCGGAGATCTTCCGCGAGCATGCCGCGCTTTCCGCCTTCGAGAACGATGGCGAGCGCCTGTTCGATCTCGGCGGCCTCGCCGATCTCAGCGACGCGGACTACGCCGCCTTCCCTCCCCGCCATTGGCCTGCGCCGGAGCGGCGCGAGCAGCAGGCGAGACTGTTCGCCGACGGCCGCTTCCCGACGCCCGACGGTCGCGCGCGCTTCGTGCCGGTGCGGCAGGAGGCGACAGCCTTCACGGTCGACTCGGACTATCCGCTTGCCTTGAACACCGGCCGGCTGCGCGACCAGTGGCACACCATGACGCGCACCGGAAACGTGCCGCGCCTGATGGCCAACGCGCCTGAGCCCGCGGTCGACCTCCATCCGGCGGATGCGGCCGCGCACCATCTCAAGGATGGCGACCTCGCCCATCTGTCGACGCGCTTCGGCTTTGTCCGCGCGAAGGTGCGCGTATCCGACGCGCAGCGGCGCGGCCAGGCCTTCATGCCCATGCATTGGAGCGGTCAGTTCGCGGCCAGGGCGGCCGCAGGGATGCTGTCCTCGCCGGTCACGGATCCGCATTCCGGCCAGCCGGAGCTTAAGCATGTCCCGGCGAGAATCGTGCGGGAGAAAACCGGGTGGGCCGGCGTGCTCATCACGCGGCGCGATCTCAGGCCGACCGGTTTCGTCCATTGGAGCCGGCATGCGGTCGAGGGCGGTTGGGTCTACGAACTCACCGGGACCGAGCCGCCGGACCAGGGCATTCTCCTGGCGCGCAAGCTGCTCGGCGTGCAACGGCAGGATCAACTGCTCGAATACACCGATCGCCGAGGGCTCGCTTATCGCGCCGCGGCCATCGACGAAGACGGCGCCATGGCCGAGGCCCTGCTGGTCGCCGCTCCGGAGCAGTTGCCGACGCAGGACTGGCTGGTGTCGCTGCTCGCCACGCGCCAGCCGCTGTCGGCCACCGATCGCCACGCGCTTCTATCCGGGCGCTCACCCGCGCCAATGCCCGCTATCGGGCGGGTCGTGTGCTCGTGCTTCCATGTCGGCGCCAACCAGATCGCTTCGGCGGTCGCTTCGGGATGCGACAGTCTGGAGGCGATCGGGTCGACGCTGCGCGCCGGCACCAATTGCGGCTCCTGCCGCTCCGAGATAAGGGCGATCATCGAGGCCCGCCAGGTTCAGGCCGCCGAGTGATTAGGAACGCCGCTCAGATAACCGCTTCTTCCAGAAACGGCTCGTTACGCGGAATGCGCTCATAGCAGAACGGCGACAGGTCGAGCGTCTGGAAGGCGCCATGGACGATCAGCTCGGACACCGCCCGGCCGACCGCCGGCGACTGCTGCAGGCCATGCCCGGAAAAACCGTTGGCGAACATGAAGTTCGTCACCTCGGGGTGGAAGCCGACGATGCCGTTGTGGTCGAGCATGTTATATTCGTAATGGCCGGTCCAGCTCGTCTGGACCTTCAACGCGTCGAAGGCCGGAATGCGGTGCCACAGCGCCGGCCAGATATAATCGTCGAACTCCTCGAAATGCATTTCGAAGTCGTCGTAATCGGCGGGTCCGTCGCCTTGCGGCGTGTTGCCGGTGAGGAAAAGCTCGCCTTCCGGACGCACAAAGGTGCCGGAGAGATCGATGACGTTGGGCATCCGCCCGGGGATCGGATTGGCGCTGGCGAAGACGAAGCTGTAGCGCTTGTAGGGCGCGACAGGGATCGACAGTCCGGCCATGGCTGCGACCTGCTGCGCCCGCGGGCCAGCCGCGTTGACCAGCGTGCCGCAGGCGACGGTCTCACCGGTTGCGAGGCGGGCGGACACAACCCGCCCATCGCGGACATCCAGCGCTGTCACGGCATTGTCGATATATTCGACGCCGCTGGCGCGCGCCGCGCGGCGGAAGCCGTTCAGCAGGCCCATGGAATCGAACCAGCCTTCTTCCCGGGAGCCCCAGGAGCCGCCGCCGAGATCGTCGACATTCAGCCAGGGAAAGCGCTCCTTCAGCGGACCCGGCTCGAGGAAGACCGTATGGGCACCGAGGCTTCGCTGCAGCTCGACCCGTTCACGTGCCGCTTCCACGCCTTCGGGCGAGCAGCAATAGAGATATCCATGCTCCTTGAAGCCGAGATCGGGGGCCGGCTCATCCGTGTAGAACGGGGCCATCCGCTCCCGGAAGCCACGGATGATCTCGATGCCGAACTGGCTGATCTTCACATTGATCGGATTGGAATATTGCTGGCGGATGGCGCTGGTGGAGAGTGCCGTCGAGGAAAACTCGTAGCTTGAGTCGCGCTCGACCACGAGGATCGAAGCGCCGTTGCCCAGCGCCTGGCTCAGCCAATAGGAGGTCGACGAGCCGATGACGGCACCGCCGACGATGACGATGTCATAGACGTTGCGCGAGGGAGCCTTGTACGGAGGGATTGCCATGGCTGTCTCTCCTTACCGGTTGAACGAGGCGATCAGGGCATCCGAGCCCCGCGCCAGCAGACCGAGGTCCGATCCGACGGCCACCATGGTGAAGCCGTCGGCCAGATAACGGTCGGCGTCGGCCTTTACAGGCGCCAGGATGCCGCTCGCCTTGCCTGCCGCAGCCGCGGCCTCGCGCACGGATGCGATCGCCTCCTGCACATGCGCAGCACCTGGGTTGCCCATCGCGCCCATGTTCGTGGAGAGGTCGCCCGGGCCGACGAAGAGAACATCGACGCCATCCACCGCTGCAATCTCGGCGGCATTGGCGACGCCGGTCTCGTCCTCGATCTGCACGGCGAGAAGCTGCTGCTCGCGTGCCTTGGCGTGATAACCGGCGATGCGGCCGAAGGCATTGGCACGGTGGCCGACCGAGAAGCCGCGAAAGCCGCCGGGGGCATAGGTCATCGCCGCGACGATACTACGTGCCTGGTCCGCCGTCCGCACATTCGGGATCATCAGGCTGCGGGCGCCAATGTCCAGCGCCTGCTTCATCAGGTTTGGATCGTCCGACGGCAGGCGCACCACTGCCTCGGAGGGGAATGCCGCCACGACCTGCAGCTGCGCCATGATGCTGCGCAGGTCGTTCGGGCTGTGCTCGCCATCGATCAGCAGCCAGCCGGCTCCTGAACCGGCGACGACCTCGGTGGTGAGGGCCGAAGCCAGCGAGCACCAGATGCCGATATGCGGCCGGCCAGCCTGTACGGCCGCCTTTAGCGAATTCACACGCTCCTGCATTTTGCGATCGGTCTCCAGTCGGAAAGAAGGTGCATTGAAATTTGTATGATGTCCTATATCATATGGCTTGATCGAGCTGCAAGATGGCTCGGACGCCAATGGGAGTTGCGCATGAAAATTGGCTTCATCGGGCTTGGTGTCATGGGTGCGCCGATGGCGCGGCATCTCGCCGATGCCGAGCACGAGATCGTCACGGTCCTGAACCGCTCGCCTCTTCCAAAGGACCTAAAGGCAGCGGTCGTCACCTCCCCCGCCGAGGTGGCCCGGGTGTCCGATATCGTCATCACAATGCTGCCCGACACGCCCGACGTGGAACGCGTCCTGCTCGGACCTAACGGCGTGCTCGAAGGGATTTCGGCCGGCAAGCTGGTCATCGACATGAGCTCGATCAGCCCGATTGCGACGGCGGAATTCGCGGCGAAGTTCAGGGAAGCCGGCGCCGGTTATCTCGATGCGCCGGTCTCTGGCGGCGAGGTCGGCGCCAAGGCGGCGAGCCTCACCGTCATGGTCGGCGGGCCGGCCGCGGAGTTCGAGCGAGCGCTGCCGATCTTTGAGAAGCTCGGCAAGAACATCACGCTGATCGGCGAACAGAACGGCTCCGGCCAGACCTGCAAGATCGCCAACCAGATCATCGTCGCGCTCAACATCGAAGCCGTCGCCGAGGCGCTTGTCTTCGCCAGCAAGGCGGGCTGCGACCCGGCGAGGGTCCGCGCCGCGCTGATGGGCGGCTTCGCCTCTTCGCGTGTGCTCGAAGTGCATGGCGAGCGCATGATCGCCCGCACCTTCGCGCCGGGCTTCCGCATTCGGCAACACCAGAAGGATCTCAATCTCGCGCTCGAAAGCGCCCGCGCGCTCGGCGTCTCGCTGCCGAGCACCGCGACGGCGCAACAGCTGATGAATGCCTGCTCGGCCCGGCCGGGCGGCGCGGACGCCGATCATTCGTCGCTCGTCAGGGCCCTCGAGGTGCTGAGCGATCATGAACTGTCAAACGAAAAGGAGTGAACCGATGCGCGGAACCGGCAAAGCCGAAATCTTCGTGATGCTGGCCCATCCAGTCGGGCATGCCAAGAGCCCCGGAATCTTCAACGAAATCTTCGAGCAGAAGGGGCTCGACAGCCTAATGGTGCCATTGAGCTGCCGTCCGGAAGATTTCGACACTTTCTGGGCCGGCATCACCGCGGCCGAGAACATCCGGGGCGTGATCATCTCGGTGCCTTACAAGACGGCGGTCTACCACAAATGCGCCGCCGCTCATGACCGCGCCGCGCGCGTGCAGAGCGCCAACTCGGTGCGCAGGCAGGCGGACGGCACCTGGTATGCCGACAATTTCGACGGCGTTGGCTTCATCGACGGGCTGAAGGCGGGCGGGCACCAGATCGCCGGCCGCCGCATCCTCCAGGTCGGCGCCGGCGGCGCAGGATCATCGCTAACCTACTGCCTGGCCGAAGAAGGCGCAGCGGAAATCCGCCTCGCCGACATCGACAGAGACCGCGCCGCAAAGCTCGCTTCGCTGGTCAACAAGTCGTTCCCCAATTGCCGCATCGAGGTCGGGGAACCCGATCCGTCCGGAATGGATATGGCAATCAACGCGACGCCGTCCGGGCTGAAGGCCAGCGATCCGCTGCCGATGGATGTGAGCAAACTGACACCGGAGATGACCGTGGTCGACATCATCATGGAGCCGGCCGAGACGGCGCTGCTCAAGGCGGCGAAAGAGATCGGCTGCCGCATCCAGCCCGGGCGCCCGATGATGGATTTCCAGGTCGAGGCGATGTCTGAATTCTTCGACATCGAGCGGAAGGACCGCCGCAATGGTTGACGCATCGACCGCCGTCGTCATCGGCGGCACGTCCGGCATCGGTCGCGCGATCGCGCTGCGCTTCGCCGAGGACGGCTACCAGGTGGTCGTCGCCGGCCGGGACGCTGTCCGGGGCAAGGAGGCGTCCGTCGCCTGCGAGAGTGCGGGCGCGCCACGCGCCCTCTTCGTGCAGACCGATGTCGCCGATCCCGCCTCCGTCGAGGCGCTGGCGCAGAACGTCGCGGATGCGTTCGGCACGCCCCATGTCGTGGTCAACTGCGCCGGCATCCTGCAGAGCGGCAAGCATGTGCTCGACCAGGAGCTCGGCGAAGACGAGCAGATGTGGCGCATCAACTATCGCGGCACGCTGCTTGGCTGCCAGGTGTTCGGCCGGCTGATGTCGGCCGCCGGACGCGGCGCAATCCTGAACGTCGGCTCCCTCGCCTCCTTCGCGCCACTTTCGCTGCCGGCCTATACGCCTGGCAAGCACGCGGTTCTGGCTCTCACCCAAATTCTTGCCGCCGAGCTTGGCCCGCACGGCGTTCGCGTCAACGCCGTGGCGCCGGGTTACACGCTTTCCGATGGGCTGAAGGCCAGGATCGCCAAGGGCGAGCGCAATCCGGAAGCCATCCAGGCCACGACTGCGCTCCGTCGTTTCGTCGAGCCGCGCGATGTCGCCGAGGCGGCGCTGTTCCTCTGCTCCGACCGTGCCGCGTCAATAACCGGCGTCACGCTACCCGTCGACGCCGGCTGGCTCGTCCAGGCGCCTTACGCGCAATACCTGCAGGGCAACCCCATCCGGCAGACGCCGGCAATCTGACGAGAAAGAATCCAGTGGGCGATATCCAGCGCTTCGACTTCGACACCCGCATCCATCACGGCGTCATCCACAACGGCACGCTCTACCTCACGGGCCAGGTCGCGCGGCCGGGCCAGTCCGCGACCAACCAGATGCGCGAGGTGCTCGGCAAGATCGACGCGCTGCTCGCCAAGGCCGGCACCGACAAGACCCGCATCCTTCACGTCCAGATGTGGCTGGACGACGTCCGCGACTTCGATGAGGTCAACACGGTCTGGGACGCCTGGATGCCGAAGGAGCACGCGCCGGCGCGCTCTTCCGGCGAGGGGCGGATGGCCAAGCCCGGCATGCTGGTCGAACTCATCGTCACCGCGGCGGTTTGAATGGTCTTGCCGGTTCGGGCATCATCCCGAATCTGAACTTGAACAGCCCGAATCTGAACTTGAACGGAAGGACCTAAATGACGAAGCGCAAGCCGCTTTCCACCGTCGTGGCGGAGAGCTTGGCCGAAAAGATCCGCTCCGGACGGTTGCAGCCTGGCGCGCAACTGCCGACCGAGGCGGAGCTCTGCGCCGAATATGATGTCAGCCGCACCGTCGTGCGCGAAGCGGTGGCGCGGCTGCGCTCGGAGGGCATGGTGGTGCCGCAGCAGGGCCGCGGCATGTTCGTCAGCGAGACGCCCGTGCCGCGCAATTTCTCGATCCCGGACGAGGCGCTGAGAACCTTGCCGGAAACCATCGCGCTGCTCGAGCTTAGGTTGAGCGTCGAAGTGGAATCCGCGGGGCTCTGCGCGGAGCGCCGCACCGATGAGGAGGCCACCGATATCCGGTCGATGATGGAGCAAATCGACGCTCAGCAGGCGGATCCCGCCGCCGTCCAGATTCACTACGACTATGATTTTCATCTTGCGATCGCCAAGGCCGCGCGTAACGAATTCATCCATGGCTTCCTCGCCTATCTCGGGCCGATGATCGTGCCCCGCTTCCAGCTCGGCTATGTCGTCGAGCCCGCGCTCAAGGACAGTTATTACGCGCGCATCCACAGCGAACACCAGGCAATCGTCGACGCCATCGAAAGGCAGGACGGCGGCAAGGCCCGACAGGCCATGCGCAAGCATCTGCACAACAGCCTGGGACGCGTGCGCGCCCTGGCGAGGGCCTCCGGCGTCGAGGCGACGGACGCGGAGCAAAAGGCCGCCGCGGCCTCGCTCTTCACCAAAATGAAAAGGCCGGAATCGACCGGCGGGTAAGCTGCGACGACTTGCGATCCGGAGAGCCTGCGCTGAAGGCAACCGCCGGGCGGTTGCGAAAGCCATGTTTTTGCTCGGCCGAGCGGCCGGAAGCCCCTCGCCTGCGCCGAACATCTTGTTTTCCTCTGGTTTGCGGCTTTCGAGGTCCTGCGGTCGGCGTAGAACGTTTTAACCTTCGAAACGGCTTTCGAAAGTTTATCTTTCCTTTTTGCTGCTTTTCTTGGTTTCGCGGCATCGGCCAAGGTCGCACACTGACGCCAGGCAATTGGGGAAGCCGCAATCGGGGAAACCAAGGTGACGACAGCCTTCATCACAGGAGCGACGAGCGGCATAGGACGAGCGATTGCCATCGCGTTGAGCGATGCGGGCTACGACGTCTATGCGGTCGGCCGTAGCCAGGCGGCGCTCAAGGAACTGCAGGCAGAGCGGCCGGCCATTGTTCCCATTGCGGTCGACGTCACCGACCGCGAGGCGCTGGAATCGGTTCTGGCCGATCTCACCATCGACGTGCTGATCAACAATGCCGGCATGATGCCGCCGCTCGGCAACTTCGCCGACATGAAGATCGCCGACATCGACACCACGCTGGAGGTGAACCTCAGCGCGGCGATCCTGCTCACCCGCCTCGTCGTGCCGCAGATGCGCGAGCGGCAGTCGGGGCACATCCTGTTCACCGGCTCTTCCGCCGCCCATGCGGCCTTCCCCAATGTCGCCGTCTACTCGGCGACGAAGGCGGCCATCGCCGGCTTTGCCGCCGCGTTGCGCGCCGATCTCTCGCAACACGGCATTCGCGTCACCGAGATCGTTCCGGGCCGCGTCGAGACGCAGCTCTACAAGGATATCCTCGACACCGAGGCGCGAGCGGCGATGTACGCCGGCAATGTCGCCGTGCAGCCGGACGACGTCGCCAAGATGGTCGTCGCGCTGCTCGGCCTGCCCGCATGGGCCGACGTTACCCGCTTCGACATCATGCCGACCCGGCCGACCACGCCGAGTGGCAGCAAGCAAGGAAAATAGGATGAAAGACCTTTCCGTTCTGATCGTTGGTGGCGGCGCCGGCCTCGGCGCCCTTCTCGCCCGCATGGCTGTGGAGGCCGGTGCGGCCAAGATCGGCATCATCGACATCAACCAGGAAGCCGCCGAGAGCGCGCTCGAACCGGCAAAGGCCAAGGGGCTGCCGACCGCGGCCGCGGCTTGCGACATCCAGGTCGGCCCGCAGTGCCATGCGGCCTTCGACGCCATCGTCGCGAAGCTCGGGCGCGTCGATACGCTGATCAACTGCGCCGCGATCTACCCTCGCCGCCCCCTCCTCGAGATCACCGACGCCGAGTGGGACGCCTCCAACGGCATCAACATCAAGGGCACCTATCACATGATGGTGGCGGCCGTTCGCCATATGCAGGCGCAGGAACCGAAAGCCCATGTGCGCGGCCGCATCGTCAACCTGACCTCGGTCGACGCCTTCAAGGCGCACCCGCAGAACGCTCATTACGCGGCGACCAAGGCCGCCGTCGTCAGCCTGACCCGCTCCTTCGCCCACCATGTCGCCAAGGACGGCATCCTGGTGAACTCGGTGGCGCCGGCCGGCATGGCCACGGGGAAGGCAAAGGCCCTCGGCTTCCTCGAGGAACTGGCCAAGGCAAGCCCGCTCGGCCGCGGCGCCGAGCCGACCGAGATCGCCGAATGGGTGCTGATGACCGGCGGCCCGAAGAACACCTACATGACCGGTGAAAACGTAATTGTCTCAGGCGGTTACATTTACGCGTGAAATCAAATTTTCAGAAGCCGGCGGCGACTGAAATACGGCAGTGCATGATCAACGGAGTTTCCAGGGAAAGGAGGCGGACTTCACCATGACCGGCAAGCTTCGCCTTCCTTCGCTGAATGCGCTTCGGGTCTTCCATGCCGTCGCGCAGCACAAGAGCTTCCGGCAGGCGGCCGACGAGCTGCTGGTGACGCCGCAAGCCGTCGGACAGCAGATCAAGCTGTTGGAAGACACGCTTCAGGTGACGCTGTTCGAGCGCAAGGGCCGGTCGATCGAATTGACGGAGTCGGCGATCCTTCTGTCGCACTACGTGAAAGCCGGCTTCGACGAATTTTCCGAAGGCGTTCGCCGCGTCACCAAGTCGAACTACCGCGACCGCATCAACCTCAATGCGAGCCCCTACTTCGCCACGCATTATCTGCTGCCCAGGCTTTCGCTGTTCCGCGAGATCCTGCCGGGCGCCGATCTGCGTCTCACGACGATGGTCGACCTGCCCGACTTCGGACGCGACGACATCGATATGACGGTGCAGTGGGGCTACGGCAACTGGCCGGACTACGAGACCACGCTGTTGGTGCCGGACCCGAAGATCATCTGCTGCACGCCGGCGATCGGCGAAAAGATCAAGTCGGCGCAGGACCTGACGCGGTTCACCCTGCTCGACACCGTCAAGTCGAAACGGCTGTGGCCGGATATATTGCGCCACCTCGGAGTGGAGCTGACGGAGGGCGACCGCAGCGTCAGCTTCGATGACGCGGCGACCATGCGCCGGGCGACCCTGCAGGGCATCGGCGTGGGCTTAGTCTCCGTCATCGACGCCGAGGAGGATTTCCGGTCTGGCGCGCTGGTCGCGCCGATCGGCCGCGACGCCATTGCCGATATGAGGCCAGAGGAAGTCCCCGGCTTCTATCTTGTCGTCCCGCGCGGGCATCTGCGCGTGAAAGCTGTGGCCGCCCTTCATCGATGGCTGGCCCAGCAGGATTGGCGGAGCGATCTCACGATTTCCCTGCCGAAACCGACCCCGCTTTCCGACTAGGACGCGGCTTCCAGACCGGGCTCCGAAAGGCAACTTGCGGAGCTCCAACAATAAGAAACGGAATAACTCAACAGTGGAGACGACAACATGAAAATGATGAAATGGGGGGCTGCCGCCTTGGCCCTTGGCCTGGTGCATTTCGCGGTGCCTGCGGAAGCGGCGGGCGGCAAGACGCTTGAGACCGTGAAGGCGCGCGGCGTGCTCAACTGCACCGGCCATGACGGCTCCTATCTTGGCTTCGCCGAGGTGGACGACAAGGGCAACTGGAAGGGCATGGACATCGACCTCTGCAAGGCGGTGGCGACCGCCGTGTTCGGCGATCCGGCAAAGCTGAAAATTGTGCCGATCAGCTGGGCGCAGCGCTGGCCGTCGCTCCAGTCGGGCGATGTCGACATCATCATCAAGGCGTCCGGCGGCACGCTCAGCCGCGACACAGAGCTCGGGCTGCAATTCTCCAACTCTTACTACCTCGGCACGACCAAGGTGATGGCGCACAAGGAGCTCAATCTGAAGTCGCTCAAGGACGCCAATGGCGGCACGATCTGCATTCCCGCCGGCACGTCGCAGGAGCAGCAGGTCGCCGCTTACGCCCAGAAGCTCGGCATCAAGCTGGAACCCGTGCTCATCGAAAAGACGGAAGAGCTCGAACAGGCTTACTTCTCCGGCCGCTGCGATCTCTATGCGCAGTGGGGACCGACGCTCGCCATTGCCCGCATCGCCAAGAGCAAGGTCGAGGACCACGTGATCCTGCCCGACGTGCTCGCCGTCGAGCCTGAAGTCATGATCATGCGGCAGGGCGACGACAACTGGGTCGACATCGCCAACTGGACGCTCAGCGCCCTGATCTTCGCCGAACAGGAAGGCATCACCTCCAAGAATGTCGACGAGATCAAGGCCAAGCCGACCTCGCCGCAGGTGGCGAAATTCCTCGGCGCCACGCCAGGCATGGGCAAGGGTCTCGGTCTCGCCGACGACTGGGCCTACAACGTGATCAAGAAGGTCGGCAATTACGGCGAGATCTTCGAGCGCGATCTCGGCAAGGACTCGCCCTACAAGATGGATCGCGAGCTCACCAACCTGTGGAACAATGGCGGCGTCCTGTTCCCGCTGGTGATCGACTGATCCGCCTAAGCATTTGCAGCCAAATGAAATCCATTTGGCGTCGCAGAAATGCGACGAAGCAAAATTGAACGCATCCCGCTCTTGGCTCTGCCTGGCTCTTGCCAGGCGGAGCTGGCGCCAATTCGGGAAAGACGCTGATGATCAGCCTGCTGAGAAATCAGAGGATACGCAACACGCTGTTGCAGGTTCTTTACGTCGGCTCGCTTGCCGGGATGGTTCTTGCCTGCGTGATGATCGCAAGGCGGAACCTGGCGGAGCAAGGGATAACCTCGGGATTCGACTTCCTGTTCAAGTCGACCGGCTGGGACGTGAACTTCTCGCTCCTGCCCGCCACAGCCAATGATCCCTACTGGTGGTACTTCCTCATCGGCATCATCAACACGCTGTTCCTCGGAACCACCGGGCTGATCCTGGCGACGATCGTCGGCACGATCATCGGTCTGGCGCGCGCCTCTTCGAATGAATTGGCGCGGCTGCTCGGCCGGACCTATGTCGACATCTTCCGCAACATCCCGCTGATCCTCCAGGTTTTCTTCTGGTACGCCGTCATCACCCATCTGCCGACGCCGCGCGCCGCGCATGAGGCCTTTGGCATGCTGCTGACCAGCCGCGGCCTTTACGTGCCGGTCCCCAACGTCGGCGGTGCTGCGCTCGCGGCAGCGATACTTGCGGTGATCGCGGCGATCGCGCTTCCGGTTTGGCTGGGCAGGACATCTCGCCTCAGCCGGCCTGTCGGCGAGCGCCTTGGCGTTCAATTCGCCGGTGTCGCGGCGGCGCTGGCCTGCGCGGTCATCATCCTGACGGCCGGCCGCCTGCCCGACCTGCCGCTGCTCGATTTCCCTGCCCTGCAAGGCCTCAACCTCAAGGGCGGCTTGCGCATTCCGCCGGAGTTTTCCGCTTTGGCCATCGCCATCGCCATCTATGGCGGCTCCTACATCGCCGAGATCGTGCGCGGCGGCTTCAAGGCGGTCGGCAAGGGTCAGATGGAGGCGGCGCTCTCGCTTGGCCTCAGCCCCTGGCGGGTCTTCACGCTGGTGCGGTTGCCGCTGGCGCTGCGCGCCATGCTGCCGATCCTCGCCAACCAGTATGTCTGGCTGATGAAGGCGACGACCATGGGCATCGCGGTGGGCTTCACCGACTTCTTCATGATCGTGGCGCTGACCATCAACCATTCCGGCCAGACGCTGGAAGCGATCGGCATCCTGATGGCGGGATTCCTTGCCATCAACCTCAGCCTTGCCGCGATCTTCAACCGCATCAACAAAGCCATTGCCCTCGAGGGCAATCAGTTGAGGGGGTGAGAGATGGAGATGGTCGTTGTCGCTCCCCCTGCCCCGGGAAAGCTCGAGGATCTGAAGCGGCGCTTCTTTGCGACGCCGCTTCAGGCGCTGTTGTCGCTGATATCGGTGGCGATCATGGCTTTCGTCGTCTGGAGGCTGCTCGACTGGGCGGTCTTCTCGGCCGTGTTCACGACCAGCGGCGGGCCCGAGGCATGCCAGGCGGCGGCGGGAGCCTGCTGGTCGGTCATCGCTGCCCGGTGGCGCATCATCCTCTTCGGCCTCTATCCCTTCGAGGAGCAATGGCGCTCGGCGCTGGCCTGTGTGGCCGTGGTGGTGATGACGGTGCTGAGCTGCATTCCAGCCTTCTGGACGGGCCGCCGCATCGCGCTCGTCTGGGGGGCCGGAACAGGCCTCTATTACGTGCTGATGAAAGGCGGCCTGCTTGGTCTGCCTTATGTCGGCGAGGAAGCCTGGGGCGGACTGGCGCTCACCCTCTTCATCTTCGTGACCACCTGCCTGATCGGCTTTCCGCTGGCGATCTGCCTGGCGCTGCTGCGCCGGTCGGACCTGCCGTGGGTTTCCAGGACAACCGGCCTCATCATCGACGGGGTCCGCTCGCTGCCGCTGATCTCGATCCTGTTCACCTTCGCCGTCGTCCTGCCGTTCGCGCTGCCGCAATGGCTGGTAGGCGACAAACTCTACCGGGTGATCATCGGCTCCGCCCTGTTCTTCTCCGCCTATCAGGCGGAGATCGTCAGGGGCGGCATGCAAGGCGTGCCGAAGGGACAGGAAGAGGCCGCCATGGCGCTCGGCATGAGCTACTGGCAGCGCATCGGTCGCATCCTCCTGCCGCAGGCCATGCGCAACGCTCTGCCGGCGACGATCAACCAGTTCGTCATCTCGTTCAAGGAAACCTCGCTGGTGGTCATCGTCGGCTTCTTCGAGATCCTGGCTTCGGGCAACGCCGCCTACGGCACCGGCGAATGGCGCTTCGCCTATGTCGAGGTCTATGCCTTCATCGCCATGATCTATTTCGTCTTCGTCTTCAGCCTGTCCCGCTACGGCGCCTTCCTCGAGCGGCGCATGTCGGTCGGCGAACGATAGGAGAGGCCCGCAAGTGAATTCGACCCAGCCATCCGGCGCCGCCGTGCGCATCGAAAACCTCGACAAATACTATGGGACATTCCAAGCGCTGCGGAAGATAAACCTGTCCGTGCAGCGGGGCGAAAAGATCGTCGTCTGCGGCCCCTCCGGTTCCGGCAAGTCGACCATGATCCGCTGCATCAACCGGCTCGAGCAGCACAATGGCGGCCGCATCACCGTGCTCGGCACCGAGCTCAACGACGATGTCGGCAACATCGACGGGATCAGGCGCGAAGTCGGCATGGTGTTCCAGCACTTCAACCTGTTTCCGCACATGAGCGTGCTGGAGAACTGCATGATCGCGCCGATGATCGTGCGCAAGCGGCCGCGCGAGGAAGCAGAGGCGACCGCCCGGCGCTATCTTGAGAAGGTCCGCATTCCCGAGCAGGCGATGAAGTTTCCCGGCCAGCTCTCCGGCGGCCAGCAGCAACGTGTGGCGATTGCGCGCGCGCTCTGCATGGAGCCGCAGATCATGCTGTTCGACGAGCCGACCTCGGCGCTCGATCCGGAAATGATCGCGGAGGTGCTGGACGTCATGGTCACGCTTGCCTCCGAAGGCATGACGATGATCTGCGTCACCCACGAGATGGGCTTCGCACGCCGCGTCGCCGACCGGGTGATTTTCATGGACGGCGGCGAGATCGTCGAGGAAGCGCCGCCGGAGGAATTCTTCACCTCGTGCCGGAACGAGCGCACGCGGCAATTCCTGTCGCAGGTCCTGGGTCATTGAGCCGGGCGCCGCACCTGTCTATACGCGGCTCGTCGTACATCTCAGGTATCCCGATGGCTGATCCCGTTAGTGTATTGCAGGCAATTCTCGGGCCGAAAGGCTGGCTTTCGGGCACTGACGCCGAGCCCTACCAGCGCGACTGGCTGAACCGCTATGGCGTCGCGCCTTTGGGCGTTGCCAGGCCGGTGAGCACCGCTGAAGTAGCGGCGGTCGTCAAGGCATGCCGGGAGGCGGGCGTGGCGGTGATCCCGCAAGGCGGCAACACAGGCCTTTGCGGCGGCGCCGTCGCCGATCGGCCGAACGCCGTGATCGTCTCGCTTTCGCGCATGACGGCGATCGGCGAACCGGATCCGGAGAGCGGGTCGATCGCGGTTGACGCGGGCGTTGTGCTCGCCACGCTGCACGGGGCGCTGGAGCCGCATGGCCTGATGTTTCCGATGCATCTCGGCGCCGAAGGCAGCGCCAGGATCGGCGGCCTGATTGGCACCAATGCCGGCGGCAGCCAGGCTTTCCGATACGGGATGATGCAGGATCTTGTGCTTGGCCTCGAGGTCGTGACGCCGGACGGCGCAGTGTGGGACGGGCTGCGCGCGGTGCAGAAGGACAACGCCGGCTATCAGCTGCGCAAGCTGTTCTGCGGTTCGGAAGGCACGCTCGGCATCGTGACGCGCGCGGTGTTGCGGCTCTATCCCACGCCAAAGCAGCAGGCGAGCGCGCTGCTGGTCATGTCCGACTTCGCTGCCGCCGTGTCGTTCGGCGCCTACCTGCGCGGCGAGGCCGGAGAGTTCCTCGCCGGGCTCGAATTCTTCTCCGATGTCGGCCTTGCGCTGGCGCTCAAGCACCTGCCCGACCTCGCCTATCAGCTGGAAACACGCGGCGACGTCTATCTGCTCGTCGAGCTGGCCTCGGGCTCGCCGCGGGTGCCGCTGGACGAAATCCTGAATTCGGCGCTGGAATGGGGCATGGAGCAAGGCCTAGTCGTGCATGGCGCGCTGGCCAATTCGGGCGCGCAGCGCGCGCAATTCTGGCGCCTGCGCGAGGAGCAGCCCGAGGGGCAGCGGCTGGAAGGCGAGCAGTTGAAGCACGACATCTCTGTGCCGCCGGGCGCGATCGCCCGCTTCATCGAGGCCGGCGCAAAGATCTGTGACGACATCCTATCGGGCGTGCGGATCAACCCGTTCGGGCATCTCGGCGACGGCAACATCCACTACAATCTGTCGCCGCCGGAAGGTCGCGCCGATTTCGACGGCAAGGCCGGAGAGTTCGCCGAGGCGCTGGCTGCGCTTGCCACCGAAATGGGCGGCAGCTTCGCGGCCGAGCATGGGCTTGGCCGCGCCAAGATCGCCATGGCCGATCGGACCAGGGGTGTAATGGAGCGGGAGCTCATGGCGCGGCTGAAGGCTGCGTTCGATCCGTCGGACACGATGAATCCCGGCGTTCTGGTGCATTCGCCAGAGTAAAGAAAAACTTTCGATTAGACCGCATTTCTTGATTTCGCTGCGGTCCGCCAGCGTGCAGGTATAGATCGAAGGGCAGGCTCAGTCCGCTTGCCGACACAGCGGGGTGTTCGAAGCATGATGCGCAATGGCGGTCGCCTTCTTGTCGAGTGCCTGATCGCGCTCGGCGCGACCAAGAGCTTCGGCGTTCCCGGCGAAAGCTATCTGGCCGTCCTCGACGCGCTGCACGACACCCATGGCAAGCTGGATTACGTGCTCTGCCGCAACGAAGGCGGCGCGTCTTTCATGGCCTCCGCCTACGGCAAGCTGACAGGCACGCCGGGCATCTGTTTCGTCACCCGCGGCCCGGGCGTCACCAATGCCAGCATCGGCGTGCATACGGCCATGCAGGACTCGTCGCCGATGATCCTGTTCGTCGGGCAGGTCGGCACCGACATGAAGGGCCGCGAAGCCTTCCAGGAGATCGACTACCGGGCGGTCTATGGGACCGTCGCCAAATGGGCGGTCGAGATCGACGACGTCGAGCGCCTGCCCGAGATCGTGGCGCGGGCCTGGACCACCGCCTCGACCGGACGGCCCGGCCCCGTTGTGGTCGCGCTGCCGGAAGACATGCTGACCACCCTGACCGAGGCCGCGCCGCTCAGCGGCCCGGCGGCGATCTTCGAGCCCGCGCCGGCGCAGGCTGCGATTGCGGCGGCCGTCAAATTGCTGGCATCGGCCGAGAAGCCGGTGCTGCTGATGGGCGGCACCAACTGGACGGCGGACGGACGTGCCGCGCTTCAGGCCTTCGCCGAAGACTCCGACATCCCGGTCGTCGCCGCCTTCCGCTACCAGGACCAGTTCGACAACCACTCGCCGGTCTTCGTCGGCGAGGCCGGCGTCGGCATGGTGCCGCATGTGAAGACCCTGATCCGCGACGCCGACGTGATCCTGGCCGTCAATGTCCGCTTCGGCGAGATGACGACCGACGGCTACACGCTGCTGGAAGTTCCCGTGCCGCGCCAGAAGCTGATCCACGTGCACGGTTCCGATCGCGAGATCGGCAAGATCTATGTGCCGGCGATCGGCATCCATGCTGGGCCGAACGCCTTCGCCAAGGCGCTCACCTCGGTGAAGGGTGGCTGGGCCGACTGGCGCGCCGCGGCTCGCAAGGCCTATGAAGGTACCTTCGCCGCGCCCGTGCAGCCTGGCCCCGTCGACATGGTCGCGGTCAGCGCCTGGCTTCGCGACAACCTACCGGCAGACGTGATCCTGACCAACGGCGCCGGCAACTTCACGGTATGGCCGAACAAGTTCTTCAAGTTCGGGCCGCAGGCGCGGCTGCTTGCACCGCAGTCCGGCGCCATGGGCTACGGTCTGCCGGCCGCGATCGCCGCCAAGGTCGCGTATCCGCAGCGCACAGTCGTCTGCTTTGCCGGCGACGGCGACTTCCAGATGAATTGCCAGGAACTCGGAACCGCCATGCAGGCGGGCGCGCAGCCGATCGTGCTGATCATCAACAACGGCATCTACGGCACGATCCGCGCGCATCAGGAGCGCAACTATCCGGCCCGCGTCTCCGGCACCTCGCTCGAAAATCCGGATTTCGTGACGCTGGCAAAGGCCTACGGTTTCCACGCCGAGCGGGTCGAATCCACCGGAGATTTAGCGGCGGCGTTCGAGCGGGCGCTGAAGTCCGAAACAGGCGCCGTCCTCGACATTGCCGTCTCGCCCGAAGCGCTCACGCCCCGGCAGACTCTCACCCAGATGCGCGACGCCGCATTCGCTTCCCGGAAGGCCAAGGCATGACCTCCAGAACTGACGACATCCGTCTCGGCGCGGACATCGGCGGCACCTTCACCGACATCGCCCTCGACGTCAGGGGAACGATGTTTTCGACCAAGGTGCTGACCAACTATTCGGCGCCCGAACAGGCGATCCTCGACGGCATCGCCATCGTCGTCCGAGATGCCGGAATCGCGCCGTCCGAAATCGGCATCATCATCCACGGCACAACGCTCGCCACCAACGCGCTCATCGAGCGGCGCGGCGCCAAGACCGCGCTGGTCACAACGGAAGGCTTCCGCGACGTGATCGAGATGCGGACGGAAAACCGTTTCGAGCAATACGATCTCAACCTGCAACTGCCGACGCCGCTCATCCCGCGCGAAGACCGCTTCACAGTCAAGGGCCGCATCGGTGCCGAGGGCCAGGAGCTGCAGCCGCTCGACGAAGCCGCCCTGAAGGAAATAGCGGACCGGATCGCGGCCGGCGGCTTCGGCTCGGTGGCAATCGGCTTCATCCATGCCTACGCCAATCCGGACCACGAGCGCCGCGCCCGCGAAATCCTTGCTCGCAAGCTGAACATCCCGATTTCGATCAGCGCGGAAGTCTCGCCGCAGATGCGCGAATTCGAGCGCTTCAATACCGTCTGCGCCAACGCCTATGTGCGGCCGCAGATGGCCGACTACCTCGCCCGCCTGCAGACGCGGCTCAAGGACATGGGCGCCGAGTGCCCGGTTTTCATGATCCATTCCGGCGGCGGCCTGATCTCGGTGGAAACCGCTTCGGAATTCCCGGTTCGGCTGGTCGAATCCGGCCCGGCCGGGGGCGCCATTTTCGCCGCCGACATCGCCAGACGCTTCGGGCTCGAAAAGGTCGTCTCCTATGACATGGGCGGAACCACCGCCAAGATCTGCCTGATCGAGGATTACGCGCCGCGCACGGCGAGAACCTTCGAAGTGGCGCGCACCTATCGCTTCTCCAAGGGCTCGGGCATGCCGATCTCCATCCCCGTGATCGAGATGATCGAGATCGGCGCCGGCGGCGGCTCCATCGCCTGGGTCGATGCCATGGGCCGTATCCAGACCGGACCCGAGAGCGCGGGATCGGAGCCGGGCCCGGCCTGCTACGGCCGCGGCGGCAAGCGCCCGGCGATCACCGACGCCGACCTGGTGCTCGGCAAGCTCGATCCACACAATTTCGCTGGCGGCGCGATCAGACTCGACACAGCCGCGTCCGAACAGGCCATCCTGCGCGATGTCGGCGAGCGGCTTTCGTTGAATGCCATGTCGACCGCCTTCGGCATCTGCGAGGTGGTGGACGAGAACATGGCAAATGCCGCCCGCGTCCATGCGGTGGAGAACGGCAAGAACATCTCCGACAATCTGATGATCGCCTTCGGCGGCGCCGCACCGCTTCACGCGGCAAGGCTGTGCGAGAAGCTCGGCATCGACCAGTGCATCGTGCCGAGAGGTGCCGGCGTCGGATCGGCGATCGGCTTCCTCAAGGCGCCGTTCGGTTACGAGGCGCTGGCCTCGAAACTGACGCGCCTGTCACAATTCAAGCCGGCCGAGGTCAACGCCCTGCTCGCCGACCTCAAGGCCTCCGCCGAGGGCTTTGTGCGTACCGGCGCCAGCGGTAAAATCGTCTGCGAGATCACCGCCTTCATGCGCTATGCCGGCCAGGGCTGGGAAATCCCTGTCCCGCAGGCCGACGAGCCGTTCGGCGACGACGCCGTTGCAAAGCTCAAGGAACTGTTCGAGGAGAACTACCAGCGCTTCTTCGGCCGCGCCATCGAAGGGCTCGACGGGCTGGAGATCGAGATCGTCACCTGGTCGGTCAAGGCGACGGATGTTCGGCCTGCCGTTACGAGGCACGAGCTGACCACCGGTAGGAAGACGAGCGAACCGACCACGACGCGCGAGGTCTTCGATCCCGTCAGCGGCGCGCCGCGCAGCTACGGCATCGTCGAACGCGACACGCTCTGCACCGGCGACCGTGTCGCGGGCCCTGCCGTCATCGTCGAACGCGAAACGTCGACCGTCGTCACCACCAGCTTCGACGCCGTCATCCAGAGCGACGGCGCAATCCTCCTGATCCGCAAAGGCAGCCAGGCATGAGCGATATTGGCGAAATCCGCATGCAGGTCATGTGGAACCGGTTGATCTCGGTGGTCGAGGAACAGGCGCTCACCTTGCTGCGCACGGCCTTCTCGACCTCGGTGCGCGAATCCGGCGACCTGTCGGCCGGCGTCTTCGACCCGCGCGGCCAGATGCTGGCGCAGGCGGTGACCGGCACCCCCGGCCACGTCAACACCATGGCCGAAGCCGTGCTGCATTTCATGAACGAGATCCCGCGCAATCAAATGTTCGAGGGCGACACCTACGTCACCAACGATCCCTGGCAGGGTACGGGCCATCTGCACGACATCACCATGGTGTCGCCGTCCTTCCTGAACGGCGAGCTCGTGGCCTTCTTCGCCTGCACGGCGCATGTCGTCGATGTCGGCGGACGCGGCTTCGGCGCCGACGGCAAGTCGGTCTACGAGGAAGGCATCCAGATCCCGATCATGAAGTTCGCGGAGAAGGGCAAGGTCAATCTCGATCTGGTCAGGATCCTGCGCGCCAATGTCCGTGAGCCCAACCAGGTCGTCGGCGACTTCTATTCGCTCGCCGCCTGCAACGAGGTCGGCCACCGACGGCTCGTCGACATGATGAAGGAGATCGGCCTGACCTCGCTCGATGGGCTTGGCGAGTTCATCTTCTCGCGCACCCGCGACGCCATGCTCGAACGCATCGAGGCGCTGCCGAAGGGAAGCTGGTCGAACGAGCTGGTGACCGACGGCTACGACGAGCCGGTCAAGCTCGCGGCCACGGTCTCGGTGCGCGACGACCATGTCGAGGTCGATTTTACCGGCACCGACCCGATGAGCCGCTGGGGCATCAACTGCCCCATCATCTACAGCAAGGCCTATGCTTGCTATGCGCTGAAATGCATGGTGGCGCCTGACATTCCCAACAATGCCGCCTCGCTCGCCTTCTTCACCGTGTCGTCGCCGGTCAACATCCTGAACGCCGTGCGGCCGGCGCCGGTGGCGCTCAGGCACATCTTCGGCCACATGGTTCCCGATCTGGTGCTGGGGGCGTTTTCCAAGGCGTTGCCCGGCAAAATTCTCGCTGAAGGCGCCGGCGCGCTGTGGAACATCCACATCTCGGCACGGCCTGTCGCCGGCGGCTCCGGCCGCCGCGCCGAAGTGCTGATGTTCAACTCCGGCGGCATGGGCGCCCGCCCCGAGCTCGACGGATTGTCGGCGACGGCCTTCCCGTCGGGCGTGCATACGATGCCGATCGAGGCGACGGAGCATACCGGCCCGATCGTTATCTGGCGCAAGGAGCTACGGCCTAACTCCGGCGGCGACGGCGAGTTCCGCGGCGGCCTCGGGCAGATCATCGAAATCGCCGCGACCGAAGGTCACGAGTTCGACTTCTCGGCTATGTTCGACCGCGTCAATCATCCTCCCCGGGGGCGCAACGGCGGCAAGCCCGGCGTCGCCGGCGTGGTCAAATTGGATGACGGCACGAAGATGCGCCCGAAGGGCTGGCAGCATGTGCCCGCAGGACGCCGGCTGATATTGGAATTGCCCGGCGGCGGCGGCTATGGCGATCCGGCGAAGCGCGGCGCGGCGGCGCGAGCCAATGACCGATCCAAGGGATACATCTCGGAGAGCGAATGATGAGCTATGTTGCCTCGCGTCTGTCGGTGGTGAAGCCTTCGGCTTCGATGGCGGCCTCGCAGGCCGCCAAGGCGCTTCGCGCCAAGGGCGTCGACGTAATCGATCTCGGGCTGGGCGAGCCCGATTTCCCGACCCCTCTTCACATCATCGACGCCGCCCACTTCGCGGCGAAAGCGGGACAGACGCTGTACACCGCCGCCGCCGGTACCGCCGAAGTGCGCGAGGCGGTGGCCGGCAAGTTCCGCCGCGAGAACGGGCTGGATTGCTCGGCCGACGATATCGTCGTGGCGAATGGCGCCAAGCAGATCATCTTCAACGCGCTGATGGCGACGCTGGAGACCGGCGACGAGGCGATCCTTCCGGCGCCCTACTTCGTCTCCTATCCCGAGATGGTGAAGCTGCTCGGCGGCACGCCAGTCGTCGTCGAGTGCCCGGAGACCACCGGCTTCCGGCTGACGCCGGCTCTGCTGGAAAAGGCAATCACACCAAGGACCAAGTGGCTTTTCCTCAACATGCCCGGCAACCCGTCCGGCGCGGTCTATTCGCAATCAGACCTCGCGGCGCTGGGCGCCGTGCTGGCAAAGCACCCACAGGTGCTTGTCCTCTCCGACGAGATCTACGAGCACTCCGTCGAACGCGAGTTCGTTCCTTCGGCAAGGCTTGCCCGCGCTCAAGGACCGCACGCTGATCGTCAACGGCGTCTCCAAGTCCTACGCGATGACCGGCTGGCGTGTCGGCTATGCCGCTGGCCCTGCGCCACTGGTCAAGGCGATGTCGACGATCCAGAGCCAATCGTGCACATCGGTGTGCTCGATCGCGCAGGCGGCCACGGTCGCCGCGCTCAACGGCCCGCAGGACGAGGTCGCGCGCTTCCGGCATGCCTTCGAGGCGCGCCGTGATCTGGTCGTGGACGGCATCCGCAAGATCAACGGACTGACGCTGTCGCCGCCGGAAGGCGCCTTCTATGCCTATATCGGCTGCGCCAGCCTGATCGGCCGCAGGACGCCCAAGGGTATGGTCCTGGACGACGATGCGGCTGTGGCGAATTATCTTCTGAACGAGGGACGCGTGGCGTCTGTGCCGGGCGTAGCCTATGGATTGTCACCCTATTTCCGCATCTCGACGGCGACGAGCGAAGAGGTGCTGACCGAAGCGATCTCGCGGATCAACGCCGCCGTCGCGCGAGTGGAGTAAACGATGCCGCACTACGAACGTATCCTGATCACCGGCGCCGCCGGTCGGCTCGGCTCGCAGCTCAGGAAGGGGCTGGTGCCGCTGGCAAAAACGATCCGCCTGGCGGGGCGCGAACCGTTCGGCGATCTTGCGCCGCACGAGGAAGAAGCGGTCTTCGACCTTGCCGACATGGAGGCCACGATCGCGGCCACCAAGGACTGCGACGCGATCGTGCATTTCGGCGGCGCGCCCCTCGAATGCGAGTGGCAGACGATCCTCGATTCCAGCATCCGCGGCTCCTACCACATCTACGAAGGCGCCCGGAAACACGGCGTGAAGCGCGTCATCTACGCCTCGTCGGTGCATGCCATCGGCTATCACGAGATCGAGGCGCATATCGGCGTCGACGCGCCGGTGCGTCCCGACAGCCTCTATGGCGTGTCGAAGAATTTCGTCGAGAGCCTCAGCCGGCTCTATTGGGACAAGTTCGGCATCGAGACGGTATGCTTGCGCATCTTCTCGTCCTTCCCCGAGCCGGCCGACCGCCGCATGCTGTGGTCCTACCTCTCCTTCGCCGACTGCGTGCGGCTGGTCGAGGCGTCGCTCACCGCGCCGCGTGTCGGCCACACCATCTCGTTCGGCATCTCCGACAACAAGCTGAAAATGGTCGACAACAGCGGCGCCGACCACCTCGGCTTCATCCCTCAGGACAGCGCCGAACCTTTCCGCGCGGCGATCGAGGCGAAGACGCCGGTTCCCGATCCGACGAAGCCGTCGGTGAAATATCTCGGCGGCTGGTTCTGCGAGCTCGGGCACCCGGACGACAAGCCCGCGTGACCTTTATAGGCCGGCAAATCAGTTTGGCATTGCCGACCTGACCTTGCTGGGCGGCACGCCGAACGTCTCGCGAAACGCCCTGGAGAAATGCGAGGCATTCTCGAAGCCGACTTCAATCGCGATCTCGACCATCGGAACGCTGGTCTCGAGCAACAGCTGCTTCGCCCGCTCGAGGCGCACTCTTTTGTAAACGAGCGCCGGGGAGCTCTTTGTTTGCTCCATGAACAGACGCTCCAGTTGCCTGCGCGATAAGCCGACCGATGCCGCCAGTTGGGGAATGGAGATCGTGTTCTCGATATGGCTCTCCATCATGATGAGCGCCGCCTGGAGCCGCGGGTCGTCGCATTCGATGGCAAGCGGCCTGCGCGGCTGGATGTGCAAGGCCGAGCGCGCCTTGTCGATCTGCAGCACTTCGAGCGCATTCCGTTCCGCCCGTTCGCTGATGTGGCGTCTCACGATCGACGCCGCCATGTCGGCCGCGCTGCTGCCGCCGGCGCATGATCCCCTGGTCCGATCGAGGTTGAAAATGCGGTCGGCCCGGACCTCGTGATCAGGGAAACGCTGGCGGAACGCCTGATAATGCAGCCAGCTGACGCAGGTCCGGTGGTACTTCATCAGGCCGGCGTCCGCCAGGATGAAGGTACCCGTGCAAACTCCGATCAACGGAACCTTGGCTGCCGCGGCTCTCTTGAGGTAGCGGACGGTTTCGTCGTCGACCGGGAATTCATTGTTCAGCAGTCCGCCGACGACGACGATGTAGTCGAACAGGCCGGGATCGACGAAATCCGATGTCGGCGCGACCTGCACGCCGCAGCTGGCTGTGATCAGGTGTCTGGTGCTCGCCAGAACCTGCCAGTCGGCAAAGACCCTGCCGGATCTGTCTGCTTCGTCGCTGGCCAGGCGCAGCGTGTCGACGAACAGAGCAAACGCTGAAAGAGTGAACGAACGGGCGAGAATGAAACCGATTTTCAGCCGGCTGGTCTCCGGAACCGCTAATTTCATATTTGCCTCGCTCCTGTTGGCGGACAATGTGCGCACTCTGATGCGCTGTTTCCAAACCGGCGCCTGATCTCGCCGTCAACACCTTTTCACGCATGGTAAGATGCCAGCCGCTGCCGTCCTCGGATAGTCCATCAACGACTTGGCCGCCTCGGAAGGAGACGCGCTGTCGGGCCCGGATCGTCGCGCCGGCCGGATCTCAGCGCTGGCCGGCAGAAGGCTAGCGGTGTCTTATGCGGCGACGCGGAATAGACGGTGTCGCGGCTTTGGATTGGCTCAGCCCTGCGGCCGAACCTGCGGCAGGGCGGCGTCGAGCGACCGTTCGAACGTATCGACCAAGGCGTCGACCTGGGCCTCGGTGATGATCAGCGGCGGACAGAAGGCGATGGCGTCGCCCATGTTGCGCGAGATCACGCCGTTCTGCTGCAGCAGGCCGTTGACCAGCGCGCCGAGCGCGGCGGGCTTGCCCCACGGCGCCTTGCTTTCCTTGTCGGCGACAAGCTCGACGGCGGCGATGAGACCGACGCCGCGCACCTCGCCGACCAGCGGATGCGAGGCAAGCTTGCGCAATCGCGCTTGAAGGTGGGCGCCGACCTTGCGCGCATTGCCGACGAGGTCGCGCTCCTCGATCAGCTTGATGTTTTCCAGAGCGACGGCCGCGGCGACAGGATGGCCGCCGCCGGTGAAGCCGTGGCCGAACGTGCCGATGCGGTTGCTCTCGTCGGCGATCGGCTCGAATACCTTGTCGTTGATGATGAGCGCCGAGATCGGCAGGTAGGAAGACGAGATCTGCTTGGACAGCACCATGATGTCGGGCTTGATGCCGAAGGTCTGCGAGCCGAACATCTCGCCGGTCCGGCCGAAGCCGCAGATCACTTCGTCGGCCACCAACAGGATGTCGTATTTCGACAGCACCGCCTGGATCTTTTCCCAGTAGCCGGCGGGCGGAACGACGACGCCGCCGGCGCCCATGATCGGCTCGCCGATAAAGGCGGCGATGGTCTCCGGCCCTTCGGCGAGGACGAGCTTTTCCAGATCGTCGGCAAGCCGCGCGGAGAACTGCTCTTCGCTCTCGCCTGGCTCCGCGTCGCGCCAGTGGTGCGGCGTCGAGGTATGCAGGATGTTGGCGATCGGCAGGTCGAAGGAGAGATGGTTGTTGGGCAGGCCGGTCAGGCTCGCCGAAGCGATGGTGACGCCATGATAGCCGCGCTTGCGGCTGATGATCTTCTTGCGCGCCGGCTGGCCGAGCGCGTTCGAGCGGTACCAGATCATCTTGATCGCGGTGTCGTTGGCCTCGGAGCCAGAATTGGTGAAATAGGCCTTGCTCATCGGCACCGGCGCCATCTTTACCAGCTTCTCCGCCAGGTCGATCAGCGGCGAATGCGCCTTCGAACCGAAGTCGTGATAGTAAGGCAGCTTCGACATTTGCCGCGTCGCCGCCTCGACCAGCCGCTTTTCCGAAAAGCCGACGGCGACGCTCCACAGGCCCGCCATCGCTTCGATGTAGCGGTTGCCGGCAATATCCTCGACATAGACGCCGTCGCCCTTCTCGATGACCAGCGGTCCGGTTTCCTGATGCTTGCGGGCATTGGTGTAGGCATGCATATGGTAGCGGATATCGCGCGCTTCAGGGGAATTCGGTCTGGCGTCCATGCTGGCTCCTGTCTGCAGGCTCGAAGCGAAAACGGCCTGTCTCCCTGAAGGAGATGTTCACAAAATCCGCCTCACGTCTGTACTGCTGATGCATCATGGCGGGATGCCGCCGCAAGAGCCGCTGTGTCACAATCGATAGCGCCATGAGGTTTCCGAGGTGGACAGAGACTGTATGGTTGCAGGGGCTTTGGCGCGGCGCATGCGCAACCGGAGGGACGTGGCATGGAACAGGTCGACTGCGTAATTGTCGGCGCCGGCGTCATCGGACTTGCGGTTGCGCGTAGCTTTGCGGCGAAGGGCCTCGATACGCTGATCCTCGAAGCGACGGAGGCCGTAGGCACTGGAACGAGCTCGCGCAACTCGGAAGTCATCCATGCCGGCATCTACTATTCCGAGCGCTCTCTTAAGGCTCGTCTCTGCGTCACCGGCCGCGACATGCTCTACCGCTACTGCACGGAGCGCTCGATCCCGCACGAGCGCTGCGGCAAGCTCATCCTCGCGACCGACGAGGCACAGGAGCCGGTGCTTGCAACCATTCGCGCCAATGCCGCCGCTTGCGGCGTCAGCGATCTGCGTTTTCTTTCCGCTGCCGAGACGCGGGCGCTGGAGCCGGCGTTGCATTGCACGCAGGCGCTGTTCTCGCCCTCAACCGGTATCGTCGACAGCCACGCCTTGATGCTGGCACTACGCGGCGACGCCGAGGAAAAAGGCGCGATGCTGTCATTCAACACGCAGGTCGTTTCGGGATATATCGAAGCCGGCCGTATCGTTCTGCAGACGACCGACACGGCCACCGGCGAAGGTTTCGAGATCGCCACATCGCGTCTCGTCAACGCGGCCGGCCTTGGCGCTGTGGCGCTGGCTGGCTCGCTGAAAGGCTTCGACAGGCAATTCCTGCCAACGCTTCGTTACGCCAAGGGCAACTATTTTTCGGTGGCCGGACGCGCGCCCTTCTCGCGACTCGTCTATCCCGTGCCGGAACCCGGCGGCCTGGGCGTCCACCTGACGCTCGATCTCGGCGGGGCAGCGCGCTTCGGACCTGATGTCGAATGGACTGAGACGCTGGACTACCGCGTCGATCCGGCGCGCGGCGAGCGCTTCTACGACGCGATCCGCAAATATTGGCCGGGCCTAGCCGACGGCAGCCTGCAGCCCGCCTACAGTGGGATCCGGCCGAAACTCTCCGGGCCAGGCGAGCCCAACAGCGACTTCGTCATCCAGGATGCCGCGACCCATGGCGTCGAGGGCGTGGTCAATCTGTTCGGCTTCGAAAGCCCTGGGTTGACCTCGTGCATGGCGACCGCACAGCATGTGACGGACATCCTCGCCCTGGAGCAGCGCTGATGGACGCTCGAACCGCAAGCGCCACATGACGTCAGCTCGAAATGTAGGACCGATCAAATCCAGCTGTTTCGATCAGTCCCGCATGGTCATGCAACTCGACCACGCCGTTGCGGAATGACGCCAGCCCGGTCTCCCGCAATGTCTTCAATACACGGCTCACATGCACAGCCGAAAGCCCCAGCGCGTCGCCCAGTTCCGCCTGGGTCAGCGGACATGCAAAGCGGTCCGGATAACTCGTTGCCGATCGATTTACGCGGCAGGCCAGCTCGAGAAGAAGATGGGCCGTGCGCTCCACGGCCCCCCTTCTGCTGGCCCCGGCCAGATGTTCCGCGAGCCGTGCGTATCGGCTTGCCTGAGCCACCAGGATAGCCTCGCAAATCGACTGCGGGTAGCGCGAAAAACAAGTATGGACGGGACCGGCCAGCTCGATCGCAGTCACGTCCGATAGAGCGGTTACCGTCTCGCCGGCTTCTCCACCGAACTCGATAGGAGCTATTTCGCGAGGAAGCGCGAAGTCGACGATGACACGTGATCCGTCCGGCAGCGCCTTCGCGAACGCCGCCCACCCCGCAGTCATGATTAGTACACAGGATCTGGCCTGATACTCGCCTGCAATTGTCGTGTTGGCCGGATAGGTGCGGCGCATAGCTCCCGGCAGTAAAGATATCCCCCGCTCCCAACTTGCCTCAGCAAGCGTAGGTCCCCGCGCCAATCCAAGAGCCAGCTTTGATAAGCTCATTTTGTTCTGAGCACCCCAACGCGTTGACCACCCCCTGATCAACCTCAAGCTGCAACCATCAACTACACAAAAGGTTCCATCTGCCATTTCATCCGAATTGCTGCCCAGTCTACCACCTTTGGGCATAAGCTTGCCACCCGGTAATCGAAGGCCTTCCTTTGAAGACTACCATGACTCCCGGAACAACACGACGATGCAGCCGCTTGCATTGGGCAAAAGCGTGGCGGCAAACCGGCACGCCATGCGTAAGGCCAGACATCGATCTTCGTCCGCTCGGCGCCTTCGCTCGGGCGGCAGTGGCCGTGTGGCCATTGGCAAGTTTCTTGGGAAACCAGCTGCGTCTTGCCGGCGCAGCACTGCTGCCCGCGCGACCTTCCATATCGGGATGAAAGTCGTATCAGAATGCCGGCGATCTCGGCCATGATCGATGGCCGCTCGTGCAGTCCCGCCTGCCGGACCGGCTTCGGCGAGTTGCCTGTGGCCTGCCAGCAAACCGATGGCGAACCGACATGCTTGCGGTTTACTTCAGCCGGCTCGAACCATCACCGGCATAATTGTTCAACTCGATCGCAGCCCCTCTTTGACGTTCTTTCGAAAGCGGATCGTGTTCTGCCGGTCGAGTTGATGCCGGACGCGCGGAGTCCAATCGGGCGTCGAGCGCTTGTAGCTCTTGCCAAAGCGGACCGGGGATCGACTGCCCCTCTCTTGCGGGCCTCTCCTCTGCGCTCACCGAAGCGGTTTGCTCCATTGTTGCGGCCGGCCGCTTCCTGCGCGACTGAAACCGCGAGACCGTGGGATGCTTGGCGCTGTAAGTCTGCCGTCTTTCCTCGGCAACTTCCAGCTCGCCGAGCGCCGACATGACCGATGCGAGGCGGTCTTCGATTTGCGTCAAACGCCTCCGGGTGGAAAGCAGGGCAACTGAAACCAGCAAACTGTAGGCGAGAAAGACGATAACTGCTCCGCCCGGATTCTCGATGCCGAAAGAGATCAATGTGACAGCCCCAACAAGCACGGCGAGGGCGCCATAGCCCAGTAGCCGGCCTTTCTGCAAAAGGAGCATCAACGGCAAGGTTGTTGACAGCATCAGAATGGTTCCCGGTCTGTTGGTGATCCAATCCGCAAATTTCACAACGATTTCGCTGTAAGTGTCCATGTCAACCTCGGACTCGCCTTCGATCTCGGACCCGCCGGCGGCCAGCCGCGTTCTTGTCGTCCAGGCACAGGGTTCTCCTGCGAGACGCTATACGTCGGCAGTGTTGTGGGCCTCTCGGAAGAGCGGCAGCAAGGTGTCCAGGCGACGTCCCAAAGCTCTGAAAGGCCTGCCGGGTAGACCAGATCGACCTTTAGCCGATTTACTACTCAATAATGGTAATGGCGAGAATGTCCGCGAAGCTGATATGTTTCTAAGCCGACCGGTGACGCGATCGGTCAGGTGGGTGGAACAGCGATTTGGACATGCCGGCGGGGCACAAAGGCCCGCGCGATGAGTTTGAGCGCGCCTAACAGCTAACTGCCCGAACCTTTTGGAAAGAAAGCCATTTCAGCCGACGCTGAAGGGGTGGTGTCGTGCTGCTGATCGCAAGGATTCCGAGATGGCAAGTCCAGCTGACAATCCGACGATGATCCGGGAGTTTTTGCCGCTCGACGTCAGGGAGATCGTTGATTTCTTTCTCCGGCGTTGGAAGCTTGTGTGCAGTATTGCAGCGCTCACCTTCAGCTTATTTCTAGGCGCCGCCTATGTTATTCCGGCATCGTATACGGGCGTTGCGCAAATCCTGCTTGACGCCCCGATCGACTATATGACTCCGCAAGACTATTCCAATTCTGACTTTGCCGACAATCCAACATTCATCGAAAGTCAGATTGCAGTCCTGAGATCCGCCTCACTTCTTCAACAGGTCGTCGACAGCCAGAAGCTTACGGAAGATCCCAAGATCGGGCCGGCGGCATTGGTATGGCTCCAAGGCGCGCTGGGAGTCTCGCGCGTCGGGCTCGGCAACGTCATTGAGCTTGATGTGAGCACCTACGACCCGCAGAAAGCAGCATCGCTCGCCAATGCAATTGCCCAGGCCTATGTCAACGATCGAATAAAGTCCCGTTACGAAGGGGTCCAGAAAGCCTCGACATGGCTTAGCGAGCGGGCCTCCTACTTGCGGGCGGAGCTCAGCCGTTCGGAACAGGCAGTCCAGAAATTTCGGATCGATCACAATCTGCTGGCGACGCCGGCGGGCAGCCTGACCGACCAACAGCTGTCCGAATTGAACGTCGCTTTGATCAATGCGCGCGCCGAACTGTCGGAGAAACGGGCGCAGTATCAACAAGTCGACAAGCTGCAGATTGCCGGCGGCGACATCCAGTCAATGCCCGACGTCTTGCAATCCGTCGTGGTCAGCGCACTTCGATCGCAGCTGTCTCTGGTGAGCCGGAAGGAAGCCGACCTCAAATTGAAATACGGCGAACGGCATCCCGAAGTCATGGCGGCCCAAGCCGAGCGCCACGACATCGAGGGGCAGATTGCCGCCGAGGTCCAGCGCCTCATCGGCAACCTGAAGAATGAAGTCGACGCCGCCGAAGCCCGCGAGGCTTCACTGGCTCGGGCCCTGGACTCAGTATCCAACCGATCCGAGATCGAAGGTCAGGTTGGCGTTCAGCTGCGCGATCTCGAGAGGATCGCCGCCGCGAACAAGGAACTCTTCGAGACATTCCTGTCACGCGCCAAGCTCACCGAGGAAAAATCCACCCTCCTCAACAGCGGCGTGCGTGTGATCACCGATGCCAGCGTTCCGGGTGCACCGAGCTTCCCGAACAGGTCTCTTTTTGCGGCTCTGGGTTTGGTCTTCGGCATTTTCTTCGGCGGCGCCGGCGCCGTTCTTCGTGAGCTTTTCGCTTCCGGCTTCATGGCAAAGAAGCAGATCGAGGACGAACTGGCCGTTCCGGTTCTTGCGTCCATGCCAAGGATGTCGGGCTGGTCGAAGGACGCCCAGTCCCAGGCGCAGCCGGTGGCCTACCTCGAGCGCAAACCACTATCCAGATACAGCGAAGCGGTGCGGCGGCTCCGCCTCGGCCTGGAGGCGACGCCGGAATGGGACCGTTCGCCGCGCCTCATGCTCGTGACGTCGGCGATGCCCGGCGAAGGAAAGACAACTCTAGTGTTGAGCCTGGCCTGCTCCGCCGTGGCCGACGGCAAACGGGTTCTGGTCATCGATGCGGATTTGCGGCTGTCCGCCACAACGGCTTTCTTCGGCATGGCGGACAAGGTCGGCTTGGTCGACCTCCTCACTTTGCCGGTGAAGGCTGCAAACGCAATTCACCTGGACGAACGCTCGGGGATTTCCCTTCTGCCTGCCGGCGCAAGGACCCGCAACCCGCCTGCCCTTCTCGCTTCGGCGCGAATGCGCTCCATCCTCGATGAGCTTCGCGGAAAATTCGACACGGTGATCATTGACGCGCCGCCCGTTGGACCCGCGGCCGATGCCACGATCCTGGCGAAGCATGTCGACAAGGTCGTCTTTGTCGTGAAGTGGCGCGAGACCTCGCGCGAGGCCGTTGCCGAAGGAATTCGACATCTCGGCGGTCGGTCCAGGATTGCCGGAATCGCCTTGACAATGGTGGAGGAACCAAAGCTGCCGAGATACGGCCGTTACACGTCGCTCGAAAGCAGTGTCTCGGACAGTTACTATCTCAATTAGGAAAGAGACAATATTGCGCCATGCTCAACGCTGACTTATACCACAATCGGCCCCTGGAGCCGGCAGCACAAAGTCACGACGGCGAACTTGCCCGTTGGTGCGTGGTCCAGACGCACCAGCATTCCGAAAGCCTCGCCGAAAGGCACCTGCTGTCGCAAAGCTTCCGAACCTATCTGCCCAAGCGAAGGCGAACTGTCCGGCACGCGCGCAGTGTCAAAACCGTCTCCAGTGCATATTTCGACTGCTATCTGTTCGTCTCACTGGCTGTTCATCAACAGAGCTGGTACCCGATCAACTCGACCGTCGGCGTCCGGAAGCTGGTCATGAGCAAAGGAATGCCGATACCGGCACCTTACGGTGTGGTCGAGTCGCTGATATCGGCAACCGACGATGACGGAATTTTGCATCCGGACATTCTGTTGAGGCCGGGTCAAAGAATAAGGATCATAGACGGACCGTTTTCGGACCAGCTAGGGGTTCTTGACCAGGTCGGCAGCGCTGGGGCGGTCAGGATTCTTCTTGATATTATGAACCGTTCGATTCCGATTACTATCGGCAGAGATAAACTCTCGGTAATTTCTTAATACTTATTGTGAACTTTCATTTACTGTTTTTCTGGTGGGAAAATAGCCGAACCCACTCGACGGAATTGGCACCCAATTCACCCTGGGTGCGGCAGCTTGCAAAGACAACATCCGAACTTGCAGGCCGGCATTGAGAGGCTTGGTGCCTCAACATTGCAGCGAAGTCAGGCGCAGAGATTGGAATGCCTCAAGTCATCCGACAACGTCGAGCGAATGACGCCAGCCGCTACAAATTGCAGGAGACCCCTTGCAGCCCGCACCCAAATCCAAATCAGGAAGCTACCGCCCCGACGGGCCCGGTGAGCTTCACGATGGCCTGCGGCCGCATCAGTATCGTCGCTGGTCCCCGGATGCCAAGGCAAGGATGGCGACGGAAGCGCTGGCGCCGAGGGCGAATGTATCGGCGCCGGCCCCTTCGCTTGGCGTGAGCCCGTCGGGCAGCCAAGCAGATGCAAGGCCCTCTCAAGCCAACGGAAGCGCTTTGCGGCCCCGCGAAACGGCACCGGTGCTGCCGATTGCCACTGATCTGTTTCGAGCGTTCAACGAAGCCGGCCTGAAATACGGGATAATTCAAGATTTGGCATCTCTACATGACGGACTGTCTGGCCGGGACGATCTGGATGTCCTCTTGGACAAGCACGACTATCCGGCCTTCTGCTCGATCGTAAGTCAGCTGCACGGCCGTCGCAGCGTCAGCCTGTCCTGTTACGACAATGTCTGCGCCGGACGGGAAGACTGGTTCCTGCCTGATTTCTCGCATGGCCGCTATCTCCATCTCGATATGCATATCGGCGGCCGGGTCGGCAGGGAATTTCGTAAGCGCTATCCGGTATTCGATTATGCGGCGATCACGCGATGGGAGTCGGTCAGCGTCGACGGCGTATCGATTCCGGTGGTCTCCTCAGAAGACGAGCTTCGAATAACGATTGCCCGTTTCGCCTTCCGGGCCTGGGCGCCACCGTGGAGGCAATGGATCACCGTCGGCGATGGTTGGAAGGACCAAATTGCACGCCTGCCGTTTCTGTCCAGCGAATCCGAATTGCGTGTGATGGAATATGAACTTGGCGGCGGGCGAACGGTAAGCTGCAGGTTCATGCAAAGCGGCGACGGTTTGGCTGCCCATCGCGGAGATCTCGCCAGGCTGCGGCGTTCGATCCGGGAAATGTGCGGCTTCACGGGGCGCTATGGGATAGCCGATGCCGCGGTCCATCTGGCCCGCAAGACCTCATATCTCGGCTTGCGGTTCCTTCAGCGCTTGATGCCCGGCAGCTTTCCACCAAAGAGACGGCCCGCGGCAGGTGGATTCGTGGTGGCGCTCATAGGCCCGGACGGCACGGGCAAGAGCACCCAGGCTGACCGGCTGACCCAGATTTTTCGATGGAAATTCGGCTGCGCGCAAGCCTATGTCGGAACCGGCGATGGCAATGGATGGTGGCTTCGCAAGGCGCTGCAGGCTCTGGTTTTCCCCCATAGACGCCGCCTCAAGTCCCTGGCCGGCCACGACGGCAAAGATTCCCTCGGCCGGAGCGGAGCCAAGGAGGGCGTTGCAGCCGCCGCATTGGCATTGTGGGCGGTTTTGATCGCGTTTGAACGATACGCTGTGGTGAAACGCGCACATCGGTGGGCGACGCGCGGGCTGATCGTCATTTGCGACAGGTGGCCGCAGGCGCTCCGAAGCGGATATCTGGACGGGCCGACCATCCCACCGCACCTGTTCTCCGTCCCGGGCCTGTCAGCTCTCGCTCGGCTCGAGCAGCGGCTCTATCAGAAGATGGCGGAGTGCCAGCCGCACCTCACTTTGCACCTCGTCTCGGATTTTGCCGTCTCCGAGCAGCGAAAGCCGGGAGACATCAAGAAAGAAGCGTTCGATGCGCGGCTGTCACTGATGGCGGAGCTACGAGCCAGGGACAAGAACATCCGGACCGTTGACGCCAGCACGGACGTAGAGGCCGTCGGCCGGGAACTGTTCAGGCACATCTGGCTGTCTTTGTAACAGCCGGCCGCGGAGTCCTCGGCCCACATCCATTCCCACAATAGACGCAACCTCCCCCGCGATCGCGCCAGGCGACAAGCGATCCCGGCCATGCGCGCGAAAGGCGGGAGCCGCCAGGCATCTCGCTCGACGCATTCGATCCTCTACCCGAGCCCGGATTTCACGTCCCCTGAGGTATAGGCAATGAAGATCGTTCATGTGCTCACCCGACTGCTTCGGGCCGGCTCCGAAGAGAACACATTGGCTTGTTGTCTCGCTCAGGCGCGGCACGGCCACGAAGTGCTGCTGGTTCACGGCGAGGAATACGACCCGAGTCTACGGTTGTCCGTCGCCGGCGCCCTTCGAGTGGTGACGCTCGGAAAACTCATCAACTCGATTTCGCCCTCGCGCGACATTTCTGCATTCGGGCAGCTCACGCGCCTTATGCGCGATTGGCAGCCCGACATCGTGCACACACATCAAAGCAAGGCCGGCATCGTCGGCCGTCTCGCCGCAAGGGAAGCCCATATCCCCGGCATCGTGCATGGCGTGCACATTTTGCCGTTCGTGCATGTGGGCACTGCGCAGAGGCTGATATTCCTGGCTGCCGAACGCCTGGCCGCGAGGTTCACGCGCGCTTACATCGATGTCAGCCAGGCCATGCGCGACATTTGCATCTCCAATCATTTGGGCCGCCCCGATCAGCATCACGTCGTCCACTCCGGCTTCGATCTGGCACGTTTCGCGAACGCGAAATGGCCGCAAGAACCGCATCTGCTGCTGGGGACGGGCGCCGGCGAGCCAAAGCCACCGGTGGTCCTGATGCTGGCCGCGCTGGAACCGAGAAAACGCCACGTCGAGTTCATTGAAGCATTCGGGCAGGTCGTCGATCGAATTCCGAACGTGCGACTGCTCGTGGCCGGTGAAGGGTCGGCGCGAGCCGCGGTTGAATCGGCGATCGAACGATCCCCGTTCGCGAACAACGTTCGCATGATCGGCCATCACCGCGAGCCGGAACGGCTGATCAGCCTGGCGGACGTGTGCGTGCTGACATCCATGCGAGAAGGGTTGCCCCGCGTCATGATGCAATATCTGGCGGGCGGTCGAGCCAGTGTGATCTCGCACCTGCCCGGCGTGGAAGAGGTTGTGAAGCATGGCGTGAATGGAATTGTGACGCCGTCGGAAGACGTAGGCGCCGCCGCCGCGGCGGTCGCCGATCTTCTCGAGAACCAGCATCATCGCGCTCGACTGGCTGACGGCGCGAAACTCACCGATCTTTCGTCCTGGGGACTGGATTCCATGTGCGAAAGGGTCGAGCTGATTTATCAATCCGTCCTGGAGTCAGCCCCTGCAGCCGCAAGGCCAACCGAGGCGCGAATTCGCGACCGCCTGGCCAAGCAAACCATGGGGCTGCCCGGATTTTGATCGCCCTTTCGCTCCTTCGAACGAGCAGGGAGTTGCAAGGCCATTTCTCCAACCGAACGGATCCCCGCTGTCACGCCCTGGTCGACGCGTGTCGACTGGCCGTGAAGGCAGTTGTCAAGGCAAGCGGAGTACAGACGATGTGTTTGCGTGCTGACCAGCAATTTCCATCCCAGCCTTTGCGAAGCTGGAGCCGATGGCTCCTTACCGGATTCGAACCGGCGGCCGGCGTGTTCGCAATGATCGCCGGTCTCGCAATTGCTTTTGTCCTGCTCACGGCGCATGCGTCCCGCGCCGACGGCTATGCCTTCGACACCGGCGACGTCTTGCGGATATCCGTGATCGGCGAGGCGTCCTATCCGCTGGATGTGGTGGTCGATGATCGGGGCTCGATATCGCTGCCCATGTTGGGCGATATCCAAGCGCGAGGCCTCACCACCGTCGCCCTTTCAGAGGCCATTGAGCATGCATTTCGGCAGCAGAAGCTCATCCTCGAGCCGTTCGTGAAGGTGGAGATCGGTCAGTACCGGCCATTCTTCATTTCCGGAACCGTGGCTCACCCCGGATCCTACCCGTTTCAACCGGGAATAACGGTTCGCCATGCGCTCGCCATTGCGGGCGGCTTTCGGGCTAGCGCGGTGGGAAACACGGAGCCGGCCCTGCAAATAGCCGACCTGCGCAGCACTCGCGCAAATCTGGCGATCGAAGAATATCGCCTGAAGGTTCGGCTCGCCCGGCTCCTGGCGGAAAGCCGCGAAGACAAAACCTTCGTTGCTCCGGCGGATCCGCCGATCGAGTTCGGCGGACACCTGATTGCCGACATCATCGCGTCCGAACAAGCCCAGCTGAACGCGCGGCTTGCCGCGTATCAGGACGACGTCTCCTATCTCCAGGCCTCGCTGGATCGGTCGAAGAAGGAAGCTGATATGGTCGCCGCCACCAGAAAGGAACGGGAAAAGACCGCAAACCTTCAGCTTGAGGAATTACAGTCTGCCCGCTCGCTGCGGGAAAAGGGGCTGATAACGAACTCGAATGTCAATTCGGCGGAAAGAGCGCATACGAGCTATCGGGCCGAACTGGCGCAGACCGAGCTGCAGCAGGAGCAGGTCCAGCAGGAGATGCTGAACGCGCAGAGCGAACTGCGAAAAAAGCGTCAAAGCCACGAAGTGGAGTTGATCGGGCAGACCCAGGACACGCAGGTCGAGCTTGGAAAAGTCCAAAGTCAAATCAGGTATGTCGCCGACAAACTTCTGTTTATCTTTACTTACGGCGAACAGAGGACCTTTGACGACTTGCAAGGTTCGGTGAAGATTTCGATTTTCAGGCGCGACCAGAAGATCGCTCACGACCTCGTCGCCGACGAAAATACGGAGGTGAAAGCCGGCGACGTCATCGAGGTCTCGCTTGTGGCCAACAAGGGGTTTTACGCTCCGGACTCCGGAACAATGGCGCCTCCGAATACGGAAGGTGCGGCCAACCAGCCCGGCATCATCGGCCAATAAGACGAGCCTCGCTTTCTCAAGCAGCGCTAGGCTTCGAGCCTGCTGTCGCCGCTCCGCAATGCTCTGGATGAGCTGTGCATTTGATTGGTCTCCGGCCGTCTGCACTTAGGGGTTAAGATCTCATCTTCGGAACTTTGACAATGATCCTGGGGGCAGCACTGACCGCTTTGGGGAGCCGACTCCACAAGGCGAATTCTGATGCCGCGACGGAACTGAGGCCGCTCAGCCTCCTCCGTGCAACGGTGCGCCGCAAAACGTCTCGTCGCGCCCTGCGCCGCCGGCCCGTCGTCCGGCCGCACATCCCCGGAGCAATCCTGCTCGTCCTCGCCCTTGCGTTGGTTGGAGCCGATCTTTTACCGCGCTTCGTCGATTTCGGCAGAGTCTCGCAGGCGCGGCCGTGGACCGATCTCTCGGCCGGCTGGCTGGCCGGTCCGGGCGCTCTGCCGGTATGGCTGGCTATCGCAATCCTGGCCTTGCTCGCGGTGGTCGCGCGCTACGCAAGGCGGAAACGGAGGGGCAACTTGCCAGGCGCGTTCGCGAACGCCGGCGCCTCGGTCACGGAGCCGGCGCCCGGTTCGGAACTCGCCGACGCATTGCGCTCCTGCAAGGCAGCGTTCGCCGGCGTCGCGCTCTTCAGCGGCGTGAGCAACATCCTCATGCTGACCGGCGCGATGTTCATGTTGCAGGTCTACGACCGCGTGCTGCCGAGCCGCAGCGTCCCGACCCTGATAGCCATGGCGATATTGGCCGGCATTCTGTTTGTCGGACAGGCGCTCATCGACCTTGCGCGCGGCCGCATCATGACCCGGATCGGCGCCGAGCTGGACGACGCGGTAGGGGGACGCGTCTTCACGGCTGTTTCGAGGCTGCCTCTGTATATCGGCCAGCAGGGCGATGGATTGCAGCCGCAGCGCGATCTCGACGGCATCCGCACATTTCTGTCGAGCGCCGGGCCTGGCACGCTTTTCGACCTCCCGTGGCTTCCTTTTTATCTGGCGATCATCTGGAGCCTTCATCCGACCCTCGGGATCACCGCCACCTGTGGCGCGATCCTGTTGGTGACGCTGACGGCCGCGACCGAGGTCTTTACGCGCAAACCGATTGGCGCCGCGGCTGTGACTGGCGTGCGGCGCAACAGCCTCGCCGAGGCCAGCCGCCGCAACGCGGAGGTGCTTGCGGCGATGGGCATGGGCAACCGCCTGCACGACCACTGGCGGGAGGCGAGCCGTGAATATCTGGCGCAACAGCAGCGCGTCAGCGATATCGTGGGCGGCTTTGGCAGCTTCGCCCGCGCCTTGCGGCTGATGCTCCAGTCGGCAATGCTGGGTGTGGGCGCCTGGCTGGTGATCCAGGGCGAGGCGACGTCCGGGATCATCATCGCCGGCTCAATCCTTGCCGGCCGCGCGCTGGCGCCTGTCGATCTCGCCATCGCCCATTGGCGCAACTTCGTGGCCGCGCGTCAGAGCTGGAGCAGGCTGAGCAAGTTGCTCGCCCGATTGCCGCCGGACGCGCAGCCGATGGCACTTCCGGTTCCCGGTGCGAATTTGACGGTGGAGCGCATCGCGATCGGCGCGCCGGGCGCGCAGCGGATCATCGTGCAAGGTGTGGAGTTCAGCCTGGACGCCGGCTCGGTGCTCGGCATCATCGGACCAAGCGGCTCCGGCAAATCGAGCCTCGTTCGTGGGCTGGTCGGCGCGTGGCGACCGCTGGCAGGCCGCATCAAGCTGGACGGCGCCGCACTCGATCAGTGGTCGTCGGAACGCCTTGGCCGCTACATAGGCTACCTGCCCCAAGACGTCGAACTCTTCGCCGGAACCGTTGCCGCCAATATCGCCCGCTTCGATCCCGGACCGGATCCGGAGGCTATTGTTGCCGCCGCCCGCGCGGCGGGTGTCCACCAGCTGATCATCGGTCTTCCCAACGGCTACGAGACGCAGATCGGAGAGGGCGGAACCGCGCTTTCGGCAGGGCAGCGCCAGCGCGTTGCCCTGGCACGCGCGCTCTATCGCGATCCGTTCCTGGTCGTCCTCGACGAGCCCAACTCCAATCTCGACAGCGAAGGCGAAATGGCGCTTGCCGCAGCCATCCTAGGAATCAAGGCCCGCGGCGGCATCGTGGCGATCGTGGCGCATCGGCCGAACATCCTCAGCACCGTGGATTTCCTGCTGCTGATGAAAGAGGGGCAGATGCAGATCTTCGGCACCAGGGAGTGCGTCCTGACGAAGCTCCTGCCGATGCCGCAAGTCAGTGCCGAGGGCCTGCAGCCGGTAGCAAGCGCGCCACAATTGCGGAACTGAACACAGGACTCGGGCAAGCAAGGCGACGGACTTGAAGCGGCCTTCCTCCAACCGGCGTTCCATTCGCCGCAACCTGCTGGGCGGGACAACCGTCGTCGCGCTGCTCGTCGGCGGGGTCGGAGTCTGGGCCGGAACCGCGGACATTTCCGGAGCCATCATTTCGCGTGGCGCGGTAGTTGTCGAGACCAGCGAGAAGAAGGTGCAGCATCCGACCGGCGGCGTTGTCGGCAAGATCTTTGCGCACGACGGCGACCGTGTCCGAGCCGGAGACGTTCTGGTCCAGCTCAGCGACACCATTCCGCGCGCCAGCCTGGCCTATGTGACGAAGAACCTGGACGAGCTTTATGCGCGAAAATCGCGGCTTGAGGCCGAGCGTGACGGCAGTGAGCGGATTGTGCTTGCTCCCGAGCTTGCCGCGCGAGTGAACGACCCCGAGATTGCAGCCACGGTGGCCAGCGAGCAACGTCTATTCGATCTTCGCCGGGTCGAGGTGTCCGGCAACAAGGCACGCTTGCGCGAACGCATCGAGCAACTCGGCAAGCAGATCGAAGGCTACTCGGCCCAGGAATCGGCAAAGGCCAAGGAGATCAAGCTGATCAACGACGAGCTCGTCGACATCCGCAGCCTCGTCGAAATGAAACTCACCCTCAAGTCGAAGCTGACCGAATATGAACGCGAGGCGACACGCATCGAGGGTGAACGGGCGCAACTTGCATCGAGCATGGCGCAGGCGAAAGGGGCCATCGCCGAGGTCGAGCTGCAGGTCCTGCAGCTGGACAAGGAATTTTCCAGCCAGACCGGGAGCGAACTGCGCGATGTCGAAGCCAAGATCGCCGAGTTCGAGGAGAAAAAAGTCGCCGCCGAGGACCAGCTGTCGCGCATCGACATTCGCGCCCCTTCCAGCGGCACGGTTCATCAATCTTCGATCCATACCGTGGGCGGCGTGATCGGCGCAGGGGAGCCGATCATGCTGATCGTACCCGACACCGACACGCTCACGGTCGAGGTGAAGGCCGCTCCGCAGGACATCGACCAGCTCTCGATCGGCCAACGCGCGCTTCTTCGCTTCACCGCCTTCAACGTCCGCACCACGCCCGAAACCGAAGGTGTGGTCTCCATGATCTCGGCCGATGTGACGCGCGATCAGCACACCAATGAAGTCTACTACGTGGTGCGCATCACGCCCGGCCCGAAGGACCTGAAGAAACTCGGTCCTGTCTCGCTCATTCCCGGCATGCCGGTGGAAGCGTTCATCCGGACCGGTGACCGCAAGGTGTTCTCCTACCTGATGAAGCCTTTGACGGACCAGATGATGCGCGCCTTCAGGGACCAGTAGCGGCGCGGCTTGCCGTGCGGATCGCGCAAATCCTAGTTCATCTTTAGCGACGGAGACTTGTCATGATGACAACCGAGCTGAAACCTCCGATTTTTCTGATTGGCAATTATCGGTCCGGCACCACGATTGCGCAGAAATTGATCGGGCTGCACCCCGACATCGTTACCTGGTACGAGCCAAAAACGGTGTGGCTTTATGCCGACCCGGCGCGGCGTCATGACGAATTTGGCGAAATCGATGCCACGAAAAAGGTCGCTCGTTACATTCGGGGCCGGTTCCTCGAATACCAGTTACGAAATGGCAATCGGCAGATCATGGAAAACACGCCCGCCAACGTCTTGCGCGTGCCGTTTGTCCACGAAATATTTCCTGAAGCCACATTTCTGTATATTACGAGGAATCCATTCTCCTACATAAGTTCGATGGAGCTCAAGTGGCAGCGAGCCAAGTCATTCAAGGGGCTTCTGCGTCTCCTGAAAATGACCCCTGTCACTCAGATTCATTACTATGCCACAGATATTGCTAAACAGATCATTGCCAAAAGAATATTACGAAGAAAATACACATCCATCTATGGCCCTCGCTACAACGGGATAGATCGGGACTTGAAGGAGCAAGAAAAACTGACGGTGATCGCGCGCCAATGGGCGCGCGGCAATCGGAAGGCTCGAGAAGATCTCGCCAGGCTGGGCAACAGCCGCGTGCTGTCGTTTCGCTATGAGGACCTGATCCAGGATCCCGAGCTGGTCTTGCGGCGCATCTTTGACCATTGCGGGCTGAACTGCACCGAAGACATCGTTCGCACGGCCAAGGAGATGATCGATCCCGGCCGCCAGCAGAAATGGCTGCGCCTGGATCCGAACGAACTGGCGGCGATCATTCCCGAGGTCCAGGATGAGATGGATTTCTACCGCTACGAGATCCCGTCCCTTCTCGTTGAACATGGCTCGCGGCCAACGCGGGCTCCGTTGGCGTTTCAGCAAGGCCGTCCGGATATTCCGTCTCCCCGCTGAGCGGTTCCGGGAAAGATGCATGGCCGCCCGCCTGGGTCGGTCGAGTAAGTAACCTGCACGTGGAGATTGGCGTGAGCGACATTCGGCGCGGGCTGGCAAAACGCAGTGTCGTGGGCATGTTCTGGACGGGCCTGTCCATGGGCGCCCTGGCGGTTGCGGAGCTTGTCGCCCTTCTCCTCCTGGCCCGGCTGCTCTCGCCCAACGAGTTCGGCCTTTACTCCGCGGCACTGATCGTCATCAAGTTTTCGGCCATCTTCCAGGGCCTTGGCATTACGCCTGCGATCGTGCAGCGGCCTGTACTGGAGGAGCGGCATCTTCGGGTGGGGTTCACCTTGTCGTGCCTGCTCGGACTTGCCGTGGCCGCGCTGGTTTGGCTGATGGCACCCGCAATTGCCAGCCTTCTTCGCCTCCCCGATCTCATTCCAATCGTGCGCGCGGTCTGCTTCATCTTTCTTTTCCAGGGAGCTTCCATGGTGGCGTTGGCCTCGGCCCAGCGCGCGTTGCGGTTCCGTTGGCTCGCGCTCGTCGACGCGGTCGCTTTCGCGGTCGGCTATGTGGTTGTTGGTCCGGTGCTGGCCTGGCTCGGCTTCGGCATTTGGGCGCTTGTCGCAGCGCTCCTGGTCCAGCAGTTGTTCCGCACGATCGTGCTGCTCGCCGGCCAGCGGCACCCGATGCGGCCGTTGCTCGAGCGAAGCGCGATTTTCGAACTGCTCTATTTTGGAGGCGGCTTCACCATTGCGCGGGTCTGCAACTACCTCGCCACTCAGGTGGACAGGCTCGTCGTGGGCCGCTACCTCGGCGCCGATGCGCTCGGCGTTTACGGCTTGTCGTCCCAGTTCATGACCACTCCGGCGGTCATCGTCGGCCAGGTTCTCGATCGCGTGCTGTTCCCCACCATGGCACTGGTCCAGGAAGAGCCCGTCAGGCTTGCGCGTGCCTATCGCAGCGCGGTAGCCGGTTGTGGCCTGCTTGTCCTGCCGGCCAGCGTGGTTGTGGCGATCGTCGCGCCCGAATTGGTTCGGGTCATTCTCGGACGAGGCTGGGAGGGTGTAGTAGCCCCCTCCAGATCCTGGCGTTCAGCATGCTGTTCCGCACGAGCTACAAGCTTAGCGACTCCGTCTCGCGGGCAACCGGAACGGTTTACGCACGAGCCTGGCGCCAGGCTGTTTTCACCGTCGGTGTCTTCGTCGGAGCCTTCATAGGGCAATTTTGGGGGGTGGAAGGTGTGGCGTTCGGTGTCGGCCTGGCATTCGGGGCCAACTTCTTCCTCATGGGGCAGTTGAGCCTGCGCGTGACCGGGATGACATGGGCGGATTTCTTCCTGGCGCACTTGCCTGGCCTCGCGCTAGCGGGCGTCGTCGGAACCGGCGTCTGGGCGTTCGTGGAATGGCTTCGCGCCTTCCAGCTGTCTCCTCTTCCGCTGCTCATCGATACGGCATTGCTGGCGTCTGCGGGGGGCCTGCTGTTGTGCTGGCTGCTGCCGTCGCTGTTCCTTGGGCGGGAAGGCCTGTCGCTGCTGCGCTTGCTCGCTGCAGTGGTGCCCGCGTGGCCTAGGATGAAGCAGGCAACAGACTGATCATCGGCGGAACTCGAGATAGGTCCGAGGATCACATTCTTCACGCGCAACGAAATCATCGCCTTGCTCGATCATGGGTCGGCCTGACCCGGGTCGGGCACCTGGAGGTTTCGTTGTTAATCGAGGGGAAATGCGGAAAGGAGATGTATCATGGCTGAACTATTCGAAACGCGGGTGGCGACAGCAGGCGACGATGTCGAGGAGAAAGGTTCCGGTACGATCGGAACCAACACCGGCGACCTGGAGCTGGGTTATGACAGCAGCACCCGCCAGACGGTCGGCATCCGATTCACCGGCATCGACATCCCGCAAGGCGCGATCATCACCAGCGCCTACATCCAGTTCCAGGCCAATGAGGTGAAGACCGGCGCGGCCTCACTGCTGATCCAGGGCGACGACACCGACGACGCCAGTCCCTTCACCAGCACCGCGTTCAACGTCTCGTCGCTTCCCCGGACGACGGCGTCCACCGCCTGGACGCCGGACCCGTGGACCACGATAGGCGAACAGGGCCTGGCCGAGCGTACACCCGACCTCTCTACGATCGTCCAGGAGATCGTCAACCGATCGGGCTGGGCGGCGCTCAACGACATGGCCTTCTTGATCACCGGCACCGGCACACGCACGGCCGATTCATATGAATACAATCCCGCCGGCGCGCCGCTGCTGCACATCGAATATACCTTGCCGGGATCCGGAAGTCCGGTGGCCTTTAACACAAACGCCGATGCCAATTCCGCCACCAATCAGATCGCCGAGCTCGCCGCGACTGGTGCTTCTACCGGGATCACCGCTTCAGCGACGGACCCCGACGCCAACACGACCGTCACCTACAGCATCAACGATGCGCGCTTTGCCATTAATTCCAGCACCGGTGTCATCACGCGCTCGTCTGTCGGCACCCTGGACTTCGAGACCCAGCCGTCGATCAACTTGACGGTGACGGCAACCTCGTCGGACGGCGGCAGCGCCACCAAGATTTTCACTCTCGCTGTCCTCGACAGCCCGGAGCCGGTCGCGTTCAACACGCCGCCGGATGCCAACACCGCGGCCAACCAAATCTCCCAGAACGCCGCCGCCGGCACTGCCGTCGGCATAACCGCCTCGGCCAAGGATCCCGATGCCGGATCGACGGTCACCTACACGATCGACAGCTCGCGCTTTGACATCAATTCCAGCACCGGCGTCATCACGCGATCGAGCAGCGGCACGCTCGATGCCCAATCGGAACCGTCAATCAATCTGCACGTGACAGCGACCTCGTCCGACGGCAGCACCGACATCCACACCTTCACCGTTGACGTCACCGGCGGCAGCGGCCAGTTGCCGACATCGGTGACCTTGGCGCATACCATTCTGACTTCGCAGTGGTCGCCGCCAAGTCCCGATCCAACGGATATCGTCTATATTTCTCATCTCGGCACGCTGCTGGTTGCCGACAGCGAAGTCGATGAAATGTCCATTTTCACCGGCAAGAATCTCTACCAGATGAATCTGAACGGCACCCTGGCGGGTACGCTCACGACCATCAATTTCTCCGATGAGCCGGCCGGGGTCACATACAATCCGACGAACCACCATCTCTTCTTCTCGGACGATACCGGCACGAAGAGCGTCTACGAGTTGAACCCAGGCAAGGATGGGCTTTACAACACGTCCGACGATATCGTGACCTCATTCAAGACGTCCGCGTTCGGCAGTTCGGATTCGGAGAGTCTTGCCTACGACACAAACCGCGGAGTGCTCTATCTCGAGGATGGCTCGACCCATAGGATTTACACCATCGCTCCGGGCCAGAACGGCAAATTCGACGGCGTCCCAAGCACGGGTGGCGACGATGTCGTGACGAGTTTTTCCGTACAATCGCTCGGAACCCCTTCTGACGGCGGGCTCGCGTATGATCCGGTCCACGACCTGCTTTATGTCATCACGTCACGCAACTCGGTCGCGATGGTGACGCCAACCGGGGATCTGCTGGGCACGCTCGATATCTCCGCCGCTCACGCGAAGAAACCGGCGGGATTGGCGCTGGCGCCGAGCAGCGACGATCCGAGTCATCACATGAGCCTCTACATCGTCGATCGGGGCGTGGACAACGACTCGAACCCGACCGAGAACGACGGCAAGATCTATGAATTCCATTTGAATGACTGGCTGCTCGCCTGACCCGTCAGGTGCGATCTTTCAGGCCCCCGGAGCGCGTCATGCCCGGCTCGAATGGTGCCGGGCCAATGCGCCCCGGACGCGCGAGCGCGGCGCGTTGCAAGCGCGAGCGAGACTGACCGCCGCCGGCAAAAGAAAAGCCCGGATCGCTTGCGGCACCCTGGCGTGCCGCAAGCGATCCGGGCTTTCAACGTAGAACCAAATAAATAATTAGAGCAGTTCGCCGTTTCCATGAAACGGTGAACTGCTCTGCTCTAAGCCCTATGGCCTCAAAACGCTGTTTTCAGCGATCATGCCGGTCGAAGAGGCTTACGATTGGCCGGGAGGGCCAAGGTGAATATGGTTCGTGTCTCCCCAGCCATTGCCCGGGCGTGATCCTCCCGACTGGGCAATCGCCTTCGAGTTCAGGCTCGTGCCGAGCAGAAGCGTTATCGCCGGCGGGGTCACCGCCGCAAAACGCCCCGCCTTCTTGAGAAAGTCCCGGCGCGCCTGAGACTCTGAAACCAGCGTTTCCGGCTTCCGTTCCGGGCGTTTTGTGCTTTCGGTTGGCATGTCAAATCTCCCCACACGCGTTTCAAGATTTCACGGACTTTACTCTATGCTTCCCGGGACGGAGGTACTAGTTCACCAAAAGGCTTAGATTTTCGCCCTGGGGTTCAAGAGCGTGCGAGCGATGCGCCGCGCAAGATCGGTCGAGCCACGCCGTGCCAAATCATCGGCCTGTGAAAACCGGCGTGCGCCCCACATCAAATTGCCGGCCAGGCGCAACGGAGCGCCGATGATCGGATGGGTCGCCGTGAACACGCGCCTCCAGTGCTGGAAACGGATCATCGGCCGCTGTGCGCATTTTGCCGGAATGTTGGTTCCGAAGAAATGCTGCAGGGCGAGGAGCTGGGTGTCGAGCGCATTGCGGGCGCGCCGATCCGCCATGGATGCCCGCAGCGCCGTCCAGTCCACGTCCTCCCTTTCCGCCAGTCGCGCCAGATCATGAAGGTGCCGCAGATCAATCCTTCCGCGCCAGTAGTCCCCCTCCTTAAGCAGGTCGTGCACGATCCAGTGCAGGGCGCGGGACCGGACAGACGGAATATTCACCCGCAGCCCGTTTCGCCGGACGAGCTTGGGCAGCTCAAAGCCGTTGCCCCTGCTCGGCCGGAGCTCCAGCATTCCGGCGTCCTGCTGCCGGACCATGCCTCGGGCGCCCCCCATCTCGACGTAGCCAAGCTCCTCGAGGCAGCTTCGCGCGACCGCTTCATCGGCCGGTTCCACGGCCAGATCGAGGTCGCTGGTCATCCTGCTGGGGACCCGATCGATCGGGGAAAGGAATAGGGGAACGGCCCCCTTGAGCAGGAGCGGAACGATGCCGCGGCGGTTGAGGGCCGCCACGGCTTCACGCAGTTGGGCTCGCAAGCGCAGATTTCGTTCCCGATTGCAGCCGTGAACGAACCGAAGATACTTGCGTACGTCCCGCGGGAGCCGACTGATCTGGCCGGCCCGCAACAGCGACGAGAACAAGTCCGGCGTGAGCAACGTGCGATTGGCCAGAGCAATCACCGCACGCCAGTCGGCCGCGTCGGCCGGACAGCCGCGAAGCCCCGCGACCAGTGCCTCAAGCGCGTTGCCTCGATGCTTCATCGGCAAGCTTTCGCGATCAGCTCTATTGCATCATCGAGCTTTGAATAGGTCAGGCGGTAGGTCTGCGCCGATCCGATGAGTTGGGTCAGCACGTCGAACGCGGCGCCACTCAGTTCTGGGCCGGGTGCAGACGCGCCGTTGAGCAGGACGCGCAATGCGCTGGCCGGATCGACCGGTTCCAGGCACGCTTTCGCGTCGCGACCTCGACGAAGCTGGATCACACTGCCGATGGGCGCAGGAGAAGGCGGCACGAACTGCCCCGGCACGGCAAACCGAACGCGCCTGCGGTCCGGGCGGCGACAGATTGGGACAGCGTCGATATCGGGGTAATATTCGGCCACAAGCGGCCATGCTCCCGCCTTGACCGCGGGGGCAAACGGAAGCCCCACGCCATGCCCCTTGGCGTCCAGCAGCGTCACATCATCGGATGCGAAACGGAACCCTGCATGAACCAGCGCCAAGGTCAGCGTTGTCTTGCCCGCGCCCGGATTGCCGCAAAGAAGCACGAGGCGTTCATTGCCGACCAGCGCAGCCGCGTGCAGGGCAAGTTCGTAGGCGCCGTGATCGAGGACCTCGGTCAGCAATTGCCCTTTCAGCATGACGGGCAATTCATCGCGCGAACAAGACAGGACCCATCCGTCGTCCCGAAACAGGTGGACCCGTCGGTCGTGTTCAACCACCTGGAGCAGAATGTCGGCAGCCTCTCTTCGGACCTCGAGATGGCGAAATACGGAGACGGCGGGAAAGGCGCAGGCGGCCGGATACACGATGCGTATGGTAAGGCCCGCAACGGCGACCACCTGACTCACGAGCTCCTGAGCCGATGATGGAGAGAACGGCGCGCACGGCCGTATCAGGCTCAGTCGCTGCCAATCCCCAAGCGCTGCCTCGACATGCCTGTTTGCCTCAAGCCTATCGACGCCGCTGCGGGCCATCTCGACCGAGATGGCCTGCGGCGATGTGCCTTCCTCCAGAAAGCGCCAGATGTCGGCAGCAGTATCGTTGACGGCGAAAATTGCCCGCTGGGATGGGCTGAACAAGATGTTTTGCCCCCTGACGCGGGCCAATCGCCCTTGGGTGACAAACCTCGCAGCGTGATCGGCAGAAGCTGGCGACATGGTTTCATCGACCGCCTTGTCCTGTTTCATCGCCTTCCTCTCGTCTACCATGCGGTGACGGTCTAAACTGTCGTTTGCAAAGCTGGCGGCAGCTTGCTGCCGGCGCGACTTCTCACAGCGCTTCGTCGGTGAACCGGGCCACGTCCCGATGCGCTGCGACCCACTGGCGATACGCCTTGTTCCAATATCCGCGGGCATCGGCGCCCGTCAGCACCTTGAACCCGGACGGCGGCAGCGGAAATTTGAACGGAATTGGTTCGTCGGGCAGCCACAACAAAGCGTTGTCGCGACTTTCAACCGTCAGCCCCCACGTTCTTTCGAGACGACGCAATCCACGCATGTTTGCCGAAGTCAGCGCGAAAACCGATCCCGTGATCCTCAACCTGGGTGACTGATCGACAGCCTTGATCGGCGCTTGATGTGTGATCTCGCCTTTGGAGAGAAAGGCGTGCATGCGAATGAGGGTTCGGTCGATCCGCACGGTCTCCCCTGTCCCGTCCCGTTCGTTCGACGCAGGATCCACACTGATCCCCGAGAAGCACCCGTCGAACAGGCAATCTTCGACCGTGCCGCTGAGGAGATAATCGTTCTCCACCGCATCATCCCTGACCTCGCTGAGCCAGCACCCTTTGAGGTGAAAGCCGTCGGCCCGCTCGGCCAGGCGGATGCCGTCCCAGCAGCGGCGCACACGGACGCCTTCTATTGTCGCATTGGCGGTTCCGTCCCTGACAAGCAGGGCCGCGCTGTTGCAGTAAGTATCCCGCCAGTCGGAGGTCAGCGGCACCTGACCGTCGAAGCGCCCTCCGAGGAAGTGGACGCCGGGGCAGTTGCGGATGACGACCGGATAGCGATTGACCGGCAACGTCCCCTCGTCGCAGCCCATCATCGCGCTGGGATCGCTGTTCCTGCTGTTGGCGACTGTGAAGGAAGCGTTGCGGGCGTCGACCGTCGTTCCGGCTTCGAGATTCCGAATCGATTGTTGCTCGTAGCCGTAGTCACCCGTCAGGACGAGTTGCTTGCCCCTCGGCGTCTGTCCTTCCGCTTGGCACGAGCCCGGCAGCAGAGCGCACACGGGATACAAACCGGCAAGGCCTATGAACGAGCGGCGATCCATCCCCATGCTCATCGATCAGCCGAATCACATGGCCGATGTCGTTCCAGACAGGCCAAAAGCACCGTCTCCAGCGCTCTTTCAGCCACGTCTTCGGGCGACGCCAGTCTTTCCACGTCGACTGACGCCAATACGCCGACGTGATCTTCCGTTCCCATTTCCTTCTCAAGATCGGCCGTCAGCTCACGGCAAGTTCGATCCGCCGCCGACCAGAGATCGAGGTCGCGGCCAGGAGACGCCCTTTGCATTCGCGAGGATTGATCGCCCCTCTTCAGAAGTCGATCCCGCGCCACGCCGGTCTCGGCGCGAAGATGGACGAAAAGCATGTCATCGACGCCAATGTCAGACAGGATATCAACCCACCTCTCGGAAGTTGCCCGGCGCTTGCTCTTCAAAAATATAGACCAGAAGCCCTGCAGCAATCCCTGATCCATAATGACGATGGCGTTTTGTCTTGGCCTCTCGCTCTGAACGAAGGCAACCAGAACCCACATGTTCCAGGTCACCCTGACTGCGTCGGCAATCGATGACTGTCCGCTTTCGAGGACGAAGCGGGCTATTCGCATCAGCAGCGAGCGAAACTCACGATCCTTGATTCTTGGGGCGACAATGCCGACCCTGTAGATCTGCCGGCTGATGAAAGTTCTTGTCCCCCACGCCATTCGCACGTCGCCGACCAGCGGGCCGCAACGTCGCAAACCGTTCGCCAACAGACTGGAGGCGGTTGTCTTTCCGACCCCGGGCAGACCAAAGAATTCCACAAATCGGATGTCTGTTTGAAGCGCGCGCGTTCCGACGCTTGGCGGAAGTCTTGCCGCCAGGTCGCGAACCGCGTGCGAGGTCATCGGATTAAAGCGCTAAGGTTGACTCTTGAAGATCAAAGAACCAGGAAGAGGCTCTTCCTCTTTTCTTCATTGCTGGAATAGTTGAGGTCCGGTCCCGGCATGCAGCTCTGGCTTCTGGTCGAGCCCGGTCTGCAGTGATCGCTGCATGCCGCGGTAGACCATGAGCAACGCCAGCGGCAACCAGAAGAAGGCCGAGGTTGATGGACCGAAGGAATCGCTCATCTGGTTTGCGACGAGGTAATTCCACACGGCGACCGACGTTCCGAGCACCATCACGTTCACTTCGGTCGCTTGCTCGCCCTTCCCCCTGTCGACCAATGTGTGAAGAACGGAGCTGATCAGATAGGCAACGACCAGCACAACGATAACCGATACCAACGCCAGGCCGGGCACTCCCAGCGTTCTGAAGGCGTCGATGAACAGGTTGTGGCTATGCGGAGCGATGTCGCCCACCCACTGGCCTGCCCCCACTCCCATGAACGGATGCGACAGGCCGAGATCGATCGATATGGACCACAGTTTCTGCCGCGACACGATCGAATGCGCCTCCCCTCCGGAAAGCTGAAGTGACAGCAGCCTGTAGGCCCGCGGATTGAGGAACTGCAATGTCGCCAAGCTCAACTGGAACAATATCGGAGCCGCAACGGTCCCGGCGATCACTGTTACTGGGCGCTGCCTCCTTATCACCAGATAGACGCTGTATAGCCCGAAGAACGTGCCGAGACCTGCCACGCCAAGGACGAAGTTTGTCTTTGAGCCCGATTTCACCAAGCCCAAAAGCCCCGCCAGAAGGCAGCCCGAGAGGAGAATCCTGTGCCTTCGAGAAGCGACCAGCTTCGCGGCGACAAGCGGCAGACCGGCCGACAAGGCAATTCCGAGCTGGTTTGCGTGCTTGAAATAGCCCTCCGCCCGATCGGCGAACCGAGCATCGCCCAGCCCGATGGCGACGAGGCAGGATGTCGCAGCAACCATGATGACCATCGCCATCCCGATCCTGTCGATTGCCTCGAAACCCCTGGGCCTCGCGGCGATCACCGCAATCGTCGGAATAATGGCGAAACCAAATACCTGCGCGAAGACCGCGCGCATGGTCCTGATCGGATTGTCTGCATGAAGCGCCGACAGCAGGGACAGAACCATGATGAAAGCAGACATCGTCAGCACGGCAATCGCCAAGCCCGCTTCGGTTCGGTGAAGGCGTTTTGTCGCTTCGGCATAGGGAACGATACTTACCAGGGCGCAGAACAGGGCCAGCAAAAAGGAAAGCGAACCATCCGTCCCGGCGATCCGCGTGGCGCCGGGAAACCATATCGACACGATAAGCAAAAGGATGGATGCCTGCAGCATAGATGGAGACGTCACGCTGAAAGCGCTATGCGGCAACTGTGCGCCGACACTGCTCAGCCCCGCTGAGCAACGTCCAGCGGCCTTTTCGTCCTGATTGGCTGCGCCCGGGAACAGGGCTCCGTGCCACCATTCAAGACATGCTGCCGCACCGCGGGTGAATGTTCCGCGTACTATTCCATAAGCAGCGTAGGCTGAGCGCCTGGACAAGGAAATGAGCGAAAACGCGTCATTCGGAGAAGGTGTCCTACGCCTTTTGTGCAAGCAGCGGAGATGCAGCGATTTCCCGCCACCTGGTTGAGGCCGTCAGGCAGTGCGCCGAGATTGAGAGTTGGTACGGATTCGCAGATGTGGGAGACTTGGGACACGGCACACTTTTGAGTCTTCCACATTATAGGAGATCGCCGTGTTTTGGGGCCTTGTCGCTGTCGGCGCGATCGGCATCTTGCTGGGATTGCGCGTTCGTGCGCCTGCGCTCATCGTCGCGACCGCGGCGACTGTCGTGGTCGGCGCCGTTGCAGGCGGCATTGGCAGTTTGTTTGATTGGCACCGCCTGCTTTCGATCATGCTCCTCGTTGTCACGCTGCAGTGCGCCTACCTGCTCGGCCTCCTCCTCGGCGTCATGTGGCGTCGGATGCCCCCGGAGCAATGACGGCCGCGGCTGCCATCTCCGTCGCCGCCGGTGCAGTTCCCGCGGTCTCTGCGGCAAGGACATGCATGAGGAAGAATTTGCGATCCGCTCGTTCAGGACGCGTGGTCGAATTTCATCACGGCGAAAACGGTCCGCGCAAGAATGACGACATCGGCCCAAATGGACCAGTCTCGCACGTAGCGGCTGTCGATGGAGACGCGGCTGGGATAGTCGATTGCGTCCCTGCCCGTCACCTGCCAGAGGCCGGTCAGCCCCGGCCGGGTTCGGAGATAGTCGATCGCGCAGGCGCCGTAACGTTGCAGTTCGTCCGGGACGACCGGTCGAGGGCCGACACAACTCATTTCGCCGCGCAGCACGTTGATGAGCTGAGGCAACTCGTCCAGGCTTGATTTCCTGAGAATGTGCCCGAGGAACGTGATGCGCGGGTCATTCCTGAATTTCCAGTTCTGCTCCCATTCCTTGGCAGCTTCGGGGTTGTTCGCAATATAGTCGGCAAGAACCTGATCGGCGTTGGCGACCATTGTCCTGAACTTGTAGCAGGCGAACCGCTTGCCGTTGAATCCGACCCGGGTGTGCGAGAATATTGCCGGTGAACCGTCGGTCAACAATATCAGTAGAGCAATCGCCAACATGACCGGGGCGGCGAGGACAAGCGCGATCGATGCGACCGTCACGTCCATGATTCTCTTGCGACGCCCCCCCAGCGGGCGATGGTTTTGACCCACGCTGATGCCGGGTCTGCGGGGATTCATGCCAAATGCGCTGATTGTCATGAGTTTCGCCAACGAACGCGGCTGGTTTTCCGCTCCCAATTTCACAGCGGCTGGTCATCCTCGGCAAGAACCGCAAAGGAGGTAGCGCCGCACCCGACCCTGATTACCCGTTAGCCTGATCCGCGCCTTGCAGGCATGATGGCAATAAGCCTTCTGATCAAATGACGTGTCACCAAGCACCCGTTTTCTGCAGTAGCAGTTCGGGCGGGTTCGGCTGTATTGCGGGAGCGACACAGGCCCGCAAAAGGCGTCCGCCGACGCAATGCATGAAAAAGCGTGCGCATCGCGTCCGGACGAGATCCGGCAGGACAGTTTGTTCCGCGTCAGGGATGTGAGCCTATCTGACAGTGGAGACCGCGCAACGTGGCGCCCAGCCTGAAGCCTTCGCCCCGTGATTTCCCTGCAAGGCCGCTTGCTCGTCATGCTGCCGAGATCGACCATGCGGAAGCACTGGCTATTGTGCGCAACCAAATAGCCTCGCTCGATCTCGATCTCTCTGGCCTCACCGTGGTCGTTGGCGCTTCAACAGGATACCACGCGGTGACCGCGACAGCCGCGGCGCTCGCCAATGCCGACCGCGTCATTGCGCTCGCCCGCATATCCGCCAGACATCCGAACCTGGCGGCGGCCGCAGACTCGACATTGGCATTCAGCAAATACGCCAAGGTCTCCGCGCGTGTGGAAGTCACACACCGCATCGACAGCCGCAAATGGCAGGACGTGGACGTCCTCACGAACTGTCCGCAGGTCGCGCCGATTTCGAGATCGCTTATCGAACTCTTGCCCTCGCGAGCGGTCGTTTCGCTGATGGCTGAACCCTGGGAGCTTTGGCCAGGCGCTGTCGATTTCGACGCCTGCGACGAGGCCGGCATCAAAGTTGCGGCTCCCAATCTCGCCCATCCGGCCATAGACCTGCTGCCGGAATTCGCGCGGCTGTGCTGCGCCTTTCTTGGTGACGCCGGCGTCGATCAGCGTGGCGCCAGGGTCGCCATCGTCTGCGACACGCCTTGTGCGCCGTTCCTCGAGCATATGCTGCGCGAAGGCGGGGCGAGGGTAAGCGTTTTTTCGCACCCGGCACTCCTGAGCGACGACGCATGGGATGTGATCGTCGTCGCGATGCGACCCTCCGACAAACCACCAATGGACATCAACTGCCTCGGCCGTATTGCCCGTAACTCGCGCCATGCGCTGCTGTTGCAGTTCAGTGGCGGAATCGATCGCTCGGCCGCCAGCTATTTCGGTCTCGGGGTTTGGCCGCCGAAGCGGCCCGCCCGTGGTCAGCTAGGCCTGCCGCTCGACCTGCTCGGAGCCGCTCCGGTGATCCGCAGACTGACGGGAGGGCTGAAAGCCGCCGAAGCTGCATATCGCAACGCGGAGTTGGGCGAAGACAGTGTTGGATTTCTGGTGAAGGCAGGACCCGAGACGGTTGGCCGGAAACGTGCCTGAACAGTCGCCCGAACGTATCCGTTTCGCCAAAGGCCCCAAGCTGGCGCCCAACTTTCCTGACTCCCGGATCTGAGCTGCGGCCTCACAGAAACCCGCAGCTCCGATCCGAGGCAAAGGTGCCCAGCAGTCGTACCGCCGGACCCGCTAGGCAGAGACCGGTCGAGGAGCTTCAAAGCATCATCTGTCTGAGCTTGTAGGCTACCTCCGTGCGGTTCGTAGCCTTCAGTTTCTTCATGATGTTGCGGATATGGACCTTGACGGTGCTCTCACAGAGATTGAGCTCGTAGGCAATTATCTTGTTCGCCTTGCCTTTCCTCAGCGCCTCCACAACCGCCGCCTCTCGTGCGGTGAACATGCCGGTAAGCGGGCGGGCGCCGTTTGCTGTCGAATGGATGATCTCGCGAAGCGCTAACACTGGCGGGCACAAAGATGCCTCCGGCGCGAGCCAGGCCGATGGCCTCGGCGGCGACCTTCACCTTCACGCTTGTGGGAATGTAGCCTCGGGCGCCGCATTCAAGAGCCGCCAGGATTTCCCCCGGCTCATCGGAATCCACCACGACGATTACAGGTACCGTGCCAACCTCGCCAATGAAATGCACGAGCTCCGCCCGAACGCTTTGATCGGTAACCTTTCTGGCCCCCAGGATGACGAGGATCGCGGATGGCTCCGCCTCGCCGTCACTATGCTGGATCTCGTCAAGCGATCCCACCGCGCTGACGCGCAAAGCGGGATTGTGTTCGATAAGGCCACGAGCAAGGCATTCGCGCTCAAGTGCCCGCTTGTCGACAATTACAACCAGGCCTTCGCTTGGCTGTCCTTCTTCAGCATCGGACCTGTTAAGGCCGGTAGCGCTCGGCAGATGCCCATTTGGTACCGGTCCTGTTGCGTCGCTCCAAAAATCGGAAATCTGAGGATGTCCCATCGCCTTTTTACTCCTCTCCGCCGCCGACCTTGCTTTCTCCCTTTTTGTATTTGCTCCCTCGCAAAGCCATGTCGAAGGCATGAACTGATACGCTCGTCTACCCGTGTGGCAGGCTGCCTAAATGTTGACTGGGGATTCTGGGAGTAGAGCACACGCCATCGCAACGTCCGGACGTATGGCACCCCCGCTCCATTGAGGTAACTCAGCCTGAGAGGCATACTACGATGCTGTGGAAAACGCGCATTAATCCCGGTTAACAATTTGGTAATTATATCTTAGGTGGCTAATATGCCCGAAAGGATTACAATCTGAAGTTGTGCATACATAAAGAAACACCAAAAAGACGAACGCGAGATCGCCACGGGCCGAGTGCGGAACCTTGCGATTTGGAGGAAACGGAGCCACAATTTTTGAAAACTTATTGACCTCGGCTGTCAGTGCCCCCACCCAACCCCTGCAGTCGAGGTTCCTTTTTTGGCCGTACGCGGCGTTGCCCGGACGGGCAAAAATGGCGGGGAGCACCGGCGAGCGGATAGCTCGCTACGATCGGACCTCCGGCATACCGACCGCCTTTCGGCTGATAGCTTGTCTATGCCGTGGATCAGGTGTTGATGCGCTCAACCGAGGTCAGCAAGCCTCGATTAATGCATGTCGCCAGTGTGCAGCGGTTTTGGGAGAACGACATGCATCAAAACAAAGATTTAAAGCGCGTCGCCTGAATCCGTTTCGACGCGGCGCGCCTTAGACAGGCACTGCGCGCTCCATGGCCAGTTCGGCTTCCAGGCTCTCGACATCCCGGAAGATCGAGGCGGCAGCCAACGTGCGCCCTCCCCTCTTGAAACGCAGCAGGCAGTCCCTGGCGGCGATGTCGCCCTCGACCACGATCTCTTCCCATCGTTCGGCATGACCGACATAGTTGATCGGGACGTCGTAATGCTGGCTCCAGAAGAACGGGACTGCAACGTACTTCTCGCGGTATCCGAGCATATTGAGCGCCGCGGTTTGACCCTGTCTCTCAGCAACCACCCAATGTTCGACCCGGATATTCTCGCCGCTGTGGGGATCGGGCCACCGCGCGATGTCGCCGGCAGCGAAAATCCCTGGCTCGCACGTTTCCAGGAAAGCGTCAACGGCGACGCCGCGGTCAACGACCAACCCTGCCTTCTCGGCAAGCCCGGTGCGCGGCCGCACACCAATGCCGGCGACGACGAGATCCGCCGCCAGAGTACTGCCGCCGCTCAGTCTCACCGTCCCGCCGTCGATGCTGCTTAAGGTTTGCTCGAGATGGAACACGACACCCTGCTGTTCATGCAGGGCGCGGATGAAGTCGCCCATCTGCGGACCCAGGATACGCTCCATGGGCCGCTTCTCAGGCGCCACGACATGGACGTCGATAGCGCGCGCACGCAAAGAAGCGGCAACCTCGAGCCCGATGAAACTGGCGCCAAGCACGACCGCACGACGTGCGGTGGCAGCTCGCGCGATGATCTCCGTGCAGTCCGCGAACGAACGCAACGTGCGGACATGCGGCTGGCCGGCGCCGGGGACGGCCAGGCGAACGGGTTCCGCCCCGGTCGCAAGCAGCAGCCTGTCATAGGGAATCCTGCCCCCATCCGCGAGGATGACCTGCCGCGCACGGGCGTCGACATGCATGGCTTCCGTGTTGAGCCGCAGGTCGATGTTGTTCTTGGAATAGAATTTTTCGCCGCGGAGCGGGATCCAATCCTCAGGGGCTTTTCCGGCGAGGTAGTCCTTGGAGAGGTTTGGCCGATCGACGGGCGGCGATTGGTCGTTGCTGAGCATTACGATGCTGCCTTGGAACTGCTCCCGGCGCAGCATTTCGGCCGCTGCGAACCCCGCCGCGCCGCCGCCTATGATGACGATTTTCTCAGGCACCTGGCCGGAGCCCCCGGAGCGCGGTTTCGGAGCCGTCCGTTTCAGTTTCTCGCCGACGAATATGCGGCCGTCCCGCTGTTCGACCGCCCAGCAGGCAAGAGGATTGAGCGCAGGGGCGCGTAACGCTTCGCCCGTCCGCAGATCGAAGCAGGCATGGTGCCAGGGACAGCGGACGGTATCATCCGCGACAAGGCCGTCGACGAGCGGCCCGCCGTAATGCGTGCATGTCGCACTGACCGCGAATACGTCGGTTCCGCGGCGCACCAGCAGCACTTGGTCGTCGCCACATCGGCCGGCCAGCTTGCCGCCGTCAGGAAGGTCCGCGAGCGCGATGCCCTGAATCAGATCCGGTCCGGTCGACTTGCCTTGGTCCTGGGCCATTGCCTTCTCCCGCGGCGATAGGCTCGGAATTCAACGGCAGTTTCTCGCCATTGGGGACATCCTGCAAACGAATTCAATCGGCAGTCGGGTGCAAATTTCATGATAGGAACCGGACTGCTCGCGTTCGTCGCGCAGATCGCGCCTTACTGAACTACCCGAGAGTTTGACTGGCAAGGGCATAGGTCATCGGTGCGGTTGCGCCGCCGACGGAATAATCGGCGAGGCGCTTGCCCATGGACATAGTCAGCACCGTGTCGAAGACAGGCATTCCGCTGTGCGACAAAAATGCGGCGAACTCGCCGCTCTCCATGTGGGTATCGACCCGCAGGAAGCCACCCGAATGATCGGCCACGTGCGGCCGGACCACCGCGATGGCATCGGCATCCCGCTGCGCCACCACCGGGCCGATGACGTGGCCGCGGCCGAACGGCCGGCACAGGGCAAAGGCCTTGAGCCGGCCATCGTCGAAGAGCCCGTAGCCGACGGATTGATCGAGCAGCTTTTGGACGAGTGCTTCCCTACGCACCCCGAAACCGGCGGCGTCGAGTGGGATGATCGCTTGCAGGTGCTCCGCACGCAATTGCCGCACCTCGCCATGCGCCTTGCCCATGCCGGCCGATCCGATCGCATGGACAACTCCCTGGCATTGGTAGACGGTCCTCTCCGGCTGGAAATCCAGCGAAAGATAAAGCCGCCTTGCCGCCCGGGTTGCGTTGAGACGCAGGTTACGCCCGGCGACCTTATCGAAGACCCGCTTCATCAGCCACTGCCCTGCCCCCAGCGTCTGCAGTCTCGGCGAGGTGATGACCATTCCGACCGTCGCGAAATCGGCGCCATGTGGGAACCACATGGCCGAGCCGAGAACGCGGCCGATATCATCGAGCGCCACGAACCCGTGCCCGCATTCGCGCAGGAACTGCCAGTCTTCGGCTCGATGCGGCCATCCCACGGACAAGGAGTGCGCGTGCAACCGGTCGAGATCGATGCCATCGACGTCGCCGATGCGCATCGAGAAGGTATCGATTTTCAAGCTTCCGGACGGCTTCAATTTCATGCCTCTGAAAGATTGCCTGACGGGTGCACGCAATGGCCGCTCCCGCCCTGCCAACGCTAAACAACCAGACCGATACGATTTGCTCGAAAGCCCCGCTCCAACGCAAGATTCAACTGAAACACTTCCGCTTTCGGCACGCAATCGCGAAAGAAAGCCCACATCCTCTGCCGAATTGCTGCAGCATGCGGTCGACGGCACCAATCCCGGCGAACCCAAAATGCTTTTTGAGGACAGGAATGGACGTCCTAGACATCCTCGACCGTCTCGTCGCCTTTCCATCGGTCGCCGGCAAGCCGAACGGCGACATTGCCGGCTGGATCGAGGCCAATCTCGCCGAACAAGGAGCAAAGGTCACCCTGCTTCCGGGGCCGGAAGGCGACCGTTCCAATCTTTTCGCGACGATCGGTCCAGCCGATGTCCCGGGCTACGTCCTGTCCGGCCACATGGACGTCGTCCCCGCCGGCGAGCCGCAATGGAGCTCTTCTCCCTTCGCGCTGCGCCGCGACGGCGAGCGGCTCTACGGGCGCGGCACTACGGACATGAAGGGGTTCCTTGCTGCCGCGCTTGCGGCCGTGCCGCACGTGGCGGGCATGCGCCTGGCCAGACCGATTCACCTTGCCTTCTCCTATGACGAGGAAGTGGGATGCCGCGGCGTGCCGCATCTGATCGCCCGCCTGCCAGAACTTTGCGCCAAGCCGCTCGGCGTCATCGTCGGCGAGCCAAGCGGCATGCGCGCCGTGCGCGGCCACAAGGGCAAGGCGGCCGCCCGCGTGACGATGCGGGGCCGCACCGGTCATTCCTCGCGGCCCGATCTCGGCCTCAATGCCATCCACGCCATGGCCGAGGTGCTGAGCGCGACCGTGAGCGAAGCCGGGCGGTTGACGCACGGTCCGTTCGACCCTGCCTTCGAGCCCGCCTATTCCTCGCTGCAGGCGGGCGTGATCGCGGGTGGACAGTCGGTCAACATCATCCCCGACACCTGCACGCTGGACCTGGAGGCGCGCGCCATACCCGGCGTCGATCCGGCCGGCTTGCTCGCACCCGTCAAGGCAAGGGCCGAGGCCTGCGCATCCGAAGGCTTTCAGATCGAGTGGACGCCGATCAGCGCCTATCCGGCGCTGTCGCTGCCGCAAGACGCTGCACTGGCGGCATTGCTGCATGGGCTTACCGGCGAAGAGCCGCTTGCCGCCGTCAGCTACGGCACGGAGGCCGGGCTTTACCAGGCCGCCGGCTTCGACGCGATCATCTGCGGCCCCGGCGATATCGGCCGCGCCCACAAGCCGGACGAATATATCCTTGCCAGCGAACTCGCCGCCTGCCAGCGGATGATCGAGGCGCTGGGCGCGGGCTGCGCGGTCTGAGGGCACCGGAATGACATTCCTGTTCAACTCCGATGCGCGCCGCGGGGCTGTCTTCGCAGAAGCCTTTGCCAAAGAGTTGCCCGACCTCCCCTTCGCCATGGACGCCGCGACGGTCGATCCCGACGCCGTGCGCTATCTGATCACCTGGACCGTGCCGGAAAATCTCGCCCGCTACAGGAACCTCGAAATCCTGTTTTCCATCGGCGCCGGCGTCGACCAGTTCCGCTTCGACGCGGTGCCTGCGCACGTGAAGATCGTGCGCATGATCGAGGACGGCATCGTGCGTATGATGCAGGAATATGTGGCGCTGGCCGTGCTTGCCCTGCACCGCAACCTGCCGGACTATCTGGCGCAGCAGCGCGCCGGCGAATGGCGCGATATCCCTCAGCTCCAGGCCGCCTCGCGGAGGATCGGCGTGCTCGGCCTCGGGCAGCTCGGCCACGCCGTCCTCGACCGGCTGAAGCCCTTCGGGTTTCCGCTTGCCGGCTGGAGCCGCTCGCCGCGGCGGATCGAAGGCGTGATCTGCCATCATGGCGAACTCGGGCTGGATGAGATGCTCGCGACCAGCGACATACTGGTCTGCCTGCTGCCGCTAACCGAGGACACGCGCGGTTTTCTCGGTGCCGGCTTGTTTGCGAAACTGCCCAAGGGCGCGGCGCTCGTTCACACCGGCCGGGGGCCGCAACTCGACCATGAAGCGCTTATCACCGCCCTCGACAGCGGCCATCTGTCGGCGGCGATGATCGACGTGACCGATCCCGAACCGCTGCCCAAGGGCCATTCGTTCTGGTCGCATCCGAAGATCATCCTGACCCCGCATGTCGCCAGCGTCACCCAACCGGCGACCGCGGCGCGGGCCGTCATCGACAACGTGAAGCGTCACCGCGCCGGGCTCGATCCGATCGGGCTCGTCGACCGGTCGCGCGGCTATTGAAATCCAACGGAAAGGCCATCCTTTGTCCCTGCTCAAGACCGTCGATACAGACCCAATCTTTTCGCCGCGCGAATCCAAGGCGCTGCCCGAACGGCTGATTGCCGGCAATCCCGCCTTCAAGACCTGGGCACAGGATGTCGCCAAGGACGACCTCGTCCATACCGGCGTCTGGGAGGCGACGCCGGGCGAGACGCGCTCGATCAAGGGCGACACCTTCGAGTTCTGCCATATCCTCTCCGGCGTGGTCGAGATCACGCCCGACGCCGGCGAGGCGGTGACCTACCGCGCCGGTGACAGTTTCGTCATGAAGCCTGGCTTCACCGGAGTCTGGAAGACCATCGAAACGGTGCGCAAGATCTACGTGACGGTCGGCTGACAGGCGCTGATCTGCGCGGAAGATTTTGCCGTCCCCCGCGCTTGGCACGCAACTTTCGTCGGCTGCGGATCGGCGAACAGCGCATGCTGCGTGCCAGCACGCGCTAGGCTCGGGCAAATGCTCGAAAGTGATCGCCCCATGACGTTGAGCTTCGAATGAGCCTGAGCTTCGATCCCGACAAAATTCCCCTCCCCGTCGGCCATTTCGTTGGCGGGGAGCTGATTTCGGCCGAGGGCCGCATCGAGATGCGCCGCCCGTCGGACGGCAAGCCATACACCGCCTGCCCCGTGGCCAGCGCGGACATGGTCGACCGTGCGGTGGAAAGCGCCAAGGCGGGGCTGAAGGCGAGCAATTGGGGCGGCGTCCGGCCGCGCGAGCGCACCAGGGCACTCCAGGCCTGGGCCGACCTGATCGAAGCGGAAGCCGAAACGCTCGCCAAGGTCGAGGCGTTGAGCTCGACCCGGCCCGTCGGCCAACTCGTCACCGGCGACATCGCCGTCACCGCCGAGCAGATCCGCTTCTTCGCCGAATTCGCCGACAAGGAAGGCAGCGACCTCGTGCCAACTGACGACGCCAGTCTCGGCATGATCATGAGCGAGCCCTATGGCGTGGTCGGCGCGATCACGCCCTGGAATTTTCCGATCTCGATGGCCGGCTGGAAGCTCGGCCCGGCGCTGGCTGCTGGCAACGCGGTCGTGCTGAAGCCGTCCGAGATGACGCCTTTCTCGGCGGTCTACATGGCGCAGCTTGCCGTCAGAGCGGGTCTGCCGGCAGGACTAATCAACGTGGTTCTCGGCGACGGTCCGACGACCGGCACGGCGCTGACCGGCCATCCCGAGATCGCCAAGGTCAGCTTCACCGGCTCGACCCGCGCCGGCTCGGCCATCATGGAGAACGTCGCCCGCACCGGCGTCAAGCCGATGACGCTGGAACTCGGCGGCAAGAGCCCGCAGATCGTGTTTGCCGATGCCGATCTTGACAAGGCGGCGACGGCAATCGCCGGCAGCGTCACCTTCAACGCCGGCCAGGCCTGCGTGGCCGGCACGCGCCTGATCGTCGAGAAGAGCGTCGCCGACAGCCTGACGGCCGCCATACTGGAGAAGATGAAGGCGGCGCGTCCCGGCCCGACCTGGGACGAGGCGACGCAGTATTCGCCGATCATCTCGGAACGGCAGCGTGCACGTGTCGACGGCATCGTGCGGGCCGCGGTCGAGGCCGGCGGCGAATGCCTGACGGGTGGCGGCGCAATGGATGCTCCCGGCTATTTTTATGAGCCGACGCTGATTGCCAATGTCGATCAGGCCAATCCGGCGATCGTCGAGGAGATCTTCGGCCCGGTTCTGACGGTTCAGACCTTCGAGGCCGAGGAGGAGGCCCTGGCGCTGTCCAGCCACCCGACCTATGGGCTGGCCTCCGGCCTCTTCACCGCCGACCTGTCCCGCACCATCCGCCTCGCGCGCAAGCTCGAAGTGGGTACGGTCTGGGTCAACCGCTACAGCCGCTCGCGCGACCACATCCTGCCGACCGGCGGCTACAAGCGCTCCGGCATCGGCAAGGATCTGGGGCGCGAGGCCTATCTCGCCAACCGCAGGACCAAGAGCGTCCTGATCAGCCTCTAGAGAGATGCCGATGAAGTCCTACTCGATCGCCCTGATCCCCGGTGACGGCATCGGCCGTGATGTGACCGCCGCTGCCTGGACGGTGCTGGAAATGGCGGCCCGGCATTCAGGCTTTGCCGTAACCGGAACTGAGTTTCCCTGGTCCTGCCGCTTCTTCAAGGAAACCGGCCGCATGATGCCCGAGGATGGCATCGAGACCTTGCGCGGCTTCGACGCCATCCTTCTCGGCGCCGTCGGCTGGCCGGCGGAGGTGCCCGATTCCGTTTCTCTCCACGGCCTCCTGCTGCCGATCCGCAAGGCGTTCGTGCAATACGCCAACATCCGGCCGCACCGTCTGCTGCCGGGCGTGAGGGGCCCGCTGCGGACCGAAAGCTTCGACATCCTGTGTATCCGCGAGAACACCGAAGGCGAATATTCGGGTGCCGGCGGGCGCGTGCATCAAGGCACGCTGGACGAGGTGGCGGTGGAGACCTCGATCTTCACCCGCGCCGGCGTCGAGCGCATCCTGCGCTTCGGCTTCGAGCAGGCGCGGGCACGCCGGGGCAGGCTTGCCTCCGTCACCAAGTCCAACGCGCAGAAACATTCGATGGTCTTCTGGGACGAGATCACGCACAAGCTGGCGGCAGACTATCCGGATGTCGCGGTGACCAGCTATCACGTCGACGCGCTCGCCGCGCGCATGATCATGGCGCCGGAGAGCCTCGACGTGGTCGTCGCCTCCAACCTCTTCGGCGACATCCTGACGGACATCGGCGCGGCGATCCAGGGCGGGCTCGGCTACGCCGCTTCCGCCAACATCAATCCGGACCGCTCGGCGCCGTCCATGTTCGAGCCCGTGCACGGCTCCGCGCCCGACATCGCCCATCTCGGCATCGCCAATCCGATCGCCGCCATCTGGTCCGGCGCGATGATGCTCGACCATCTGGGCGAAAAGGACGCAGCCGGCCGTGTCACGAAGGCGCTCGAAGCGACGACCGCTCGGGGCATTAGAACCATCGCCGGCAAGGACAGCACGGACGCCGTCACCGCCGCCGTCGTGGCGGCGCTCAACTGATTGCAAGGTCGTTTTCTATGAAAAACCTGAAAGATAAAACGCTCTTCCGCGAGGCCGGCCTGATCGGCGGCAAATGGGTCGCGGCCGGTTCCGGCAAAACGGTCGATGTCGTCGATCCGGCGACACAAGTGTCGATCGGCACCGTGCCCGACATGGCCGGTCCCGACACACGCGCGGCCATAGATGCCGCGGCTTCCGCCTATCGGTATTGGAAGAAGAAAACCCACGCCGAACGCGCTGCCCTTCTGGAGGCCTGGCATGGCCTGATGCTCACGCATCTGGACGACCTCGCGCTGATCCTGACCACGGAACAGGGCAAGCCGCTGGACGAAGCCAGGGGCGAGATCCGCTACGGCGCTTCCTTCGTCAAATGGTTCGCCGAGGAGGCACGCCGCATCAACGGCCATACCATCCCCTCGCCCACGGCCGACCGCCGCATCATCGTGCTGAAAGAGCCCGTCGGCGTATGCGGCATCATCACGCCGTGGAATTTTCCCAACGCGATGATCACCCGCAAGGTCGCGCCGGCGCTGGCCGCCGGCTGCACGGTGGTGATCAAGCCCTCCGAGTTCACGCCCTATTCGGCGCTGGCCCTTGGCGTGCTCGCCGAACGGGCCGGCATCCCCGCCGGCGTCATCAACATCGTCACCGGCATGCCGGCCGGGATCGGCAACGAGATCATGGCGAACGAGACCGTGCGCAAGATCTCCTTCACCGGCTCGACCCGGGTCGGTTCGCTGCTGATGCGCGGAGCGGCTGACAGCGTGAAGCGGCTCAGCCTCGAGCTCGGCGGCAACGCGCCCTTCATCGTCTTCGACGACGCCGATCTCGATCTCGCCATCGAAGGCGCGCTCGCCTCGAAATTCCGCAATGGCGGCCAGACATGCGTCTGCGCCAACCGCATCCTCGTCCAGGCCGGGGTCTATGATGCCTTCGCCGCGAAGCTCAGCGCCCGCGTCAACGCCATGACGGTCGGGCCAGGCACTCAAGCCGGCGTCGCCATCGGGCCGATGATCAATATGGCGGCGGTCGAGAAGATCAACCGCCACGTCGAGGACGCGCTCGCCAAAGGCGCCGAGATCATCACGAAGAGGCCAGCCTTGCCAGAGGGGCCGCAATATGTCGCGCCGCTGGTGCTGACGGGCGCTACGAACGAAATGCAGCTCGCCGGCGAGGAAACCTTCGGCCCGGTCGCGCCGCTTTTCCGTTTCGATACGGAAGAGGAGGCGATCGCGCTCGCCAACGGCACGCCCTATGGGCTCGCTTCCTACTTCTACACCGAGAACCTGAAACGCGCCTGGCGCGTCGGCGAGGCGCTGGAGTTCGGCATGGTGGGGCTCAACACCGGCTCGGTCTCGATGGAGGTGGCTCCCTTCGGCGGCGTCAAGCAATCCGGCCTCGGGCGCGAGGGCGCGCAGGCCGGCATCGAGGAATATCTCGAGATGAAGAGCTTTCACATGGGAATAGGGCAATAGGGAATAGGCAACAGCCTACCTCACCCTGTCGAGCGCCTTGTAGTAGAGGCCGACCATCGGCAGGAACCAGGGCTTGCCGGAATAGCCGGGAATGGCAGGCCACTCGAGCCCCTTCATCGGATTGCGGTCCTCGCGGCCGAGCATGGCATCGGCCATGATCATGCCGAGATGGGTGGAAAGTTGCGCGCCGTGGCCGGAATAGCCCATCGCGTACCAGACCCCGTCATGGTAGCCGGCTCGCGGAAAACGGTCCTTGGTCATGTCGACCAGCCCGCCCCAGCAATAGTCGATCTCGACCTTGGCGAGTTGCGGGAAGATCGCGGCGAGGCCTGCCCGCAATATCTCTCCGCTCTTGGCGTCGGAGCGCTGGTCCGAGGTCGCCGAGAAGCGTGCGCGACCGCCGAAGATCAGGCGGTTATCCGGCGAAAGCCGGAAGTAGTTGCCGATGTTCATCGAGGTCACGCATGTCCGGTTGCCCGGCATGGTCGCGGCGATCTCCGCGTCGCTCAGCGGCCGCGTGGCGATGATGAAGCTGCCGACGGAGATGATCCTGCGGCGGAAAAAGCCGAAATTCGGCGTCGTGTAGGCGCCGGTCGCCACCAGCACATCGTTGGCGCTGATCCGGCCGCGCGATGTGGTCAGTTCATGTCTGGCGCCGGCCTGCTTGCGGTCGGTCACCGCCGCATTCTCGTGGATGACGGCGCCATGGCGAGCGGCGGCCGTGGCGAGACCCGCCACATAGCGGCCCATATGCATCATGGCGCTTTTCTTCGACAGCATCGCGCCATGGAAGGGCGAGCCGATCTCGGACTTGAGATCGGCCGCCGACAGCAGCGCCGTGTCCGGATCGACCTCGGCATGGACGGCCTCGAAATTGCGGGCGATCGCTTCGAAATGCTGCGGCTTGGAGGCGAGCTTCAACTTGCCGGCGCGGCGGAAATTGCAGTCGATGCCTTCCTCTGCGACCAGCGCCTCGATGGTCTCGACGGATACGTCCAGCGCGCGGTAGAGGGCGATAGCCCGCTCCTTGCCGAGCTCCGCCTTGGCCGAGAGATAGCTGTGGGCGAGGCCGTTGTTCAGATGCCCGCCATTGCGGCCGGATGCGCCCCAACCCACCCGCTCCGCCTCGAGCACCGCCACCCTCGCGCCGGCCTTCGCCAGCTGGCGCGCGGCGGCGAGGCCGGTGAAGCCGCCGCCGATGATGGCGACGTCATAATGCCCCTCGACCGGGCCTTGCGCCCCGCCGGAGAAGACAGGGGCCGTGTCGTGCCAATAGGAAACGAATTTCATCGGCAATCCGCCTGTTTCAAAGCCCGACCACGCCCGGCAGACCGGAAATATCGGCGATCTCGACATAGCCATAATACGGGTTGGCCGGTTCGTGGCCGCGGTTGACCCAGACCTTGTTCTTGATGCCGAGATCGTGCGCCGACATCAGGTCATAGCGGAACGAAGACGAACAATGAAGGATATCCTCCGGCCTACAGCCCAGCCTATCGAACATATACTCGAAGGCCTTGAAGCGAGGCTTGTAGGCCTGAGCCTGCTCGGCCGTGTAGACGGCATGGAACGGCGCGCCGAGCTTCTCGACATTGGACATGATCTGCGCGTTCATGGCGTTGGAGAGGATGACCAGCGGAATTTCCTTGGCGACCTTCGAAAGCCCCGCCGGAACGTCCGCATGCGGCCCCCAGGTCGGGACGCGCTCATACACCATCCTGGCGTCGTCGGCACCGAAGGCGACGGCGTTGCGCTTGCAGGCGCGCTCAAGCGCGTTGTGGATGACGTCGGCATAGGGCTTCCAGTCGCCCAGGATCTCGTCGAGCCGGTAGGCCGCGAAGTTCTTGATGAATTCCAGCATGCGCGGCTCATCCAGCCGGTTGCCATAGAGGTCGCGCGCCGCTTCCGCCATCTGGAAATTGGTCAACGTGCCGTAGCAGTCGAAGGTGATGTATTTGGGCCTGAAAGTAGCCATGTCCGTCGATCTCCGGTGGAAGCACATCCGCGTTGGATGTGTTTCATCATAGGCCGGCAGGCGGCGAGCCACCTGACCGAAAAGCGCCTCGCGAAAGCAGAAAGTTCTGTATCCGTCGCCCGGTTTGGCACGCTGTAGCATCTTGAGCGTCGATGAATGCGCCGGTCGACGGCGTGAAGCCTGTCCAGTTCGATAGGTGCCAGCACAAGATGCGGTGCGCACCCCGCGCTACGGCGAAAGATACCGCCGAAGCCGAGACCTTCAGACGATCTGCGGCGCGCCGATGCCCGAGACTTGGAAGCAGACGGAAGGATGCTCCATGCAGCAGGGCGAGATCGAACTCCAGGACTTCGGGCCGGACCATATCGAGGGCGCGGTGGCGCTTTCTCGCCAGGAGAATTGGCCGCATCGTCCGCAAGACTGGCAGATGGCGCTGCAGCTCTCCAGCGGCGCGGTAGCGCTCGACGACCGAGGCCGGGTCGCCGGAACCATCCTGGTCACGCCATACGGCGCGGACTGCGCCATGATCAACATGGTGATCGTCGACAGGAACGCGCGTGGCAAGGGGCTCGGGCGGCGGCTGATGGAACAGGCCTTCGCGCTTGCCGAGAACCGTCCGCTGCGGCTCGTCGCGACGACCGACGGCATGCCACTCTATCAGAAGCTGGGCTTCGTGCCTTCCGGCACGATCCTGCAGCATCAGGGCAAGGTCACGGAGCTTCACACGCCTGACGGCGTGCAAGCCGCAAGCGCCGACGATCTGCCGGAGATCAAGGCATTGGACCGCGACGCCTATGGCGCCGACCGTGAAGCCTTGATCGATGCGCTGGCCGAGCGCGGCCAATTCGCCGTTATCCGCCGCAACGGGGTCATCGAGGCCTATGCCGCGATCCGCCCGTTCGGACGCGGCGAGGTGATCGGTCCGGTCATCGCGGGGAGTGCCGGTGACGCCAAGGCCTTGATCGGCTTCTTCGCCGCGTCGCGTCCCGGCGCCTTCCTGCGCGTGGATACCGACAGCAGGACCGGCATCGCCGGCTGGCTGACCGAAATCGGCCTCGCCCATGTCGGCGGCGGTGTGGCCATGGACCGCCCGTCGAAGAAGGACTCAGAACAGGTCAGGCCGAAAGTTTACGCCCTCGCCAATCAGGCGCTCGGCTAGAGCCGGATGATCTCGGATCGAGTCGATCCGAAGTCTGAATCCGGCTCTAAATCAAAGAGATAGAGCATGATGTCGTCCGAAAACCGCCTCACACTTTTCGGCATCATGCTCTAGTCACGAGGACAAACAATGCTCGCCAATTCCCTGATCGAACTCGACCGCGCCCATCTGATTCATCCGGTCTCCTCGTATCGCGGCCATGAGGCGCTCGGCGTGCGCGTGCTGAAATCGGCGAAGGGAGCGACGGTGACCGACGCGTCCGGCCGCCAACTCCTCGACGGTTTCGCCGGGCTGTGGTGCGTCAATGCCGGCTATGGCCACGACAGCATCGTCGAGGCGGCGGCCCGGCAGATGCGCGAGCTTCCCTACGCCACCGCCTATTTCGACCTCGGCTCGGAGCCGGCCATCCGGCTCGCCTCGGAACTGGCCGAGCGCGCGCCGGGAGACCTGAACCACGTCTATTTCACGCTTGGGGGGTCGGACGCGGTCGACAGCACGATCCGTTTCGTCCGCTACTACTGGAATGCCAAGGGCGAGCCGAAGCGCGACCAGTTCATTTCGATCGAGCAGGGGTATCACGGGTCGTCGGTGGTCGGCGCGGGGCTGACCGCCCTGCCCGCCTTTCACGCCGGTTTTGGCATTCCCCTTGATTGGCAGCACAAGATCCCCTCGCCTTACCCCTATCGCAACCCCGTAGGCGAGGACGGGAACGCGATCATCGCCGCCTCGCTCGCTGCGCTGAAGGCCAAGATCGAGGAAATCGGGCCGGAGCGGGTCGCCGCCTTCTATGCCGAGCCGATCCAGGGCTCGGGCGGCGTCATCGTCCCGCCGAAGGGCTGGATCAAGGCCATGCGCGAGCTCTGCCGCGAACACGGCGTCCTCTTCATCGCCGACGAGGTGATCACCGGCTTCGGCCGCACGGGGCCGCTGTTCGCTTGCACCGATGAGGACATCGTTCCCGATTTCATGACGACGGCGAAAGGGCTGACCTCGGGCTATGTGCCGATGGGCGCCGTGTTCATGGCCGATCATGTCTACAACGTCATCGCCGATGGCGCGGGCAGCGCGGCGGTCGGCCACGGCTACACCTATTCCGCCCATCCCGTCAGCGCCGCCGTGGCGCTCGAAGTGTTGAAGCTCTATGAGGACGGCCTTCTCGAGAACGGCGTTAGAGCCGGTGCCCGCCTGATGGCGGGCCTGTCGGGCCTGAGCGACCATCCGTTGGTCGGCGAGGTGCGCGGCCGCGGCATGCTTGCGGCGATCGAACTGGTGGTCGACAAGGAGAGGAAGACGCCACTTCCCGCCTCGGCGATGCCGGCGCGGCGGGTCTTCGACAGGGCCTGGGACAACGGCCTCATCATCCGCGCTTTTGCGCACGGCGTTCTTGGGTATGCGCCGCCGCTCTGCTGCACCGACGGCGACATCGATGCGATCGTCGAGCGCACGCGCCGGACGCTTGACCAGACGCTGGACGATCCCGATGTCCGCAAGGCCCTTGCATGAAGGGCGATGAATTTTTCGCATCTCGAAATATCGCCGGGGCCGACGATTTCGCAATTTTGTGCCGCAGCCCCGCGCCTTTTCGGCGAATCCAGCGCGGGGGAAGTGCCAGACTGCTTTTAAAGACAAGGCCAGAAAGCCCGAATTTCCGGGCTTTTGAAGAAGGTGGACGCCCTGAGCAGCACGGAATTTTGTTCTGTTCAGCACCAAGCAATTCAGCCGCGCGCAGAGGAGAGCTAGTTCTTGGCCAGGGCCTTTAGCGAATTCAAATACATGACCTTCGATGTGGTCGGCACGCTGATCGACTTCGAGGGCGGCATAACGAGCTGCCTGGCCGGGATTGCCGCCGAGGCTGGCGTTGCCGTCGACGGCGAAGAAGCGCTGGCCCTCTACCGGCAGGCCCGCTACATGCCCGACGCGGGCCTGTTCCCCGACGATCTCGCGCGCGTCTACATGGTTATCGCACCGCGGCTCGGCCTGCCGGCCAACGAGAAATACGGCGTCCGCCTGCGGGATTCGGCCGGCATCTGGAAAGGCTTCCCCGACAGCGCGGCGGCATTGGCCGAGCTTGCGAAGTCCCACAAGCTGATCGCCATGACCAATGCCAGGCGCTGGGCGCTCGACCATTTCGAGAAGCAGCTCGGGTCGCCCTTCTTCGCCACCTTCACCGCCGACGATTGCGGCACGGAGAAACCGGACCCGGCGTTCTTCCAGAACGTCTTCGATTTCGTTGCGTCCTGCGGCGACAGCAAGGACGACATCCTGCACGTCGCGCAAAGCCAGTATCACGACATCGGTATCTCCCGGGCGCTTGGTTTGACCAATTGCTGGATCGAGCGCCGTCACGCCCAGAAGGGCTATGGCGGCACGATCGAGCCCGAGCGCTTCACCGTGCCGGACTACCACTTCACCTCAATGGCTGCCTTGGCGGCCGCCGTGCGGGAAAGCCTGAAGGAACGAACCTGAACCCAAGCCCGGAAAGCCGCAGCAAGACGAGCATACCGACCAAACCGACAGAAAGGGGAATGACATGACCGACAAGATCACCAACTGGACCAGCGCAGACGATGCCATGGTCGAAAACGCCATCCGCCGGGGCGCCAGCCGCCGCGAGCTCCTCAAGATGCTGTTGGCCGGCGGCGCCGCGGTTGCCGCGGGCGGCGTGGTGCTTGGCCGCGCCACTCGAGCCGTCGCCGCCACGCCAGTTTCCGGTGGAAATTTTAAGGCGGCCGGCTGGTCGTCCTCGACGGCCGACACGCTCGATCCGGCAAAGGCGTCGCTCTCCACCGACTATGTCCGCTGCTGCTCGCTCTACAACCGTCTGACTTTCCTCGACAAGGATGGCAAGACGCAGATGGAGCTGGCCGAAAGCTTCGACAGCAAGGACGCCAAGACCTGGACGGTGAAGCTGCGCAAGGGCGTCACCTTCCATGACGGCAAGGATCTCACCGCCGACGACGTCGTCTTCTCGCTGAAGCGCCATCTCGACAAAGCGGTCGGCTCCAAGGTCGCCAAGATCGCCGCGCAGATGACCGGCTTCAAGGCAGTCGACAAGTCGACCGTGGAAATCACGCTCGCCGATCCGAATGCCGACCTGCCGACCATCCTGGCGCTGCATCACTTCATGATCGTCGCCGACGGCACCACCGACTTCTCCAAGGGCAACGGCACCGGCGCCTTCGTGCTGCAGACGTTCGAACCGGGCGTGCGTTCGGTGGTCACCAAGAACAAGAACTACTGGAAGTCGGGCAAGCCCTATCTCGACTCTTTCGAGTTCATCGCCATCACCGACGACAGCGCCCGCGTCAACGCCCTGATTTCCGGCGACATCAATTTTGCGGCCTCGATCAATCCGCGCTCGATGAAGCTGCTGGCGAGCCAGCAGGGCTTCGAGCTGTCGAAGACGACCTCGGGCAACTACACCGACCTCAACATCCGGCTCGACATGGATCCGGGCAGCAAGGCCGACTTCGTGGCCGGCATGAAGTATCTCGTCAACCGCGAGCAGATCGTCAAATCGGCATTGCGCGGCCTCGGTGAAATCGGCAACGACCAGCCCGTCTCGCCGGCGAACATCTTCCACAATGCCGACCTCAAGCCGAAGGCCTTCGACCCGGACAAGGCGAAGTTCCACTTCCAGAAGGCGGGCGTCCTCGGCCAGTCCATCCCCGTGGTCGCGTCCGACGCCGCAACCTCGTCGATCGACATGGCGGTGATCATCCAGGCGGCCGGCGCCGATATCGGCATGAAGCTCGACGTCCAGCGCGTCCCGTCCGACGGTTACTGGGACAACTACTGGCTCAAGGCGCCGGTCCATTTCGGCAACATCAATCCGCGCCCGACGCCGGACATCCTTTTCTCGCTCCTCTACGCCTCCAACGCGCCCTGGAACGAGAGCCAGTACAAGTCCGAGAAGTTCGACAAGATGCTGGTCGAAGCGCGCGGCTCGCTCGACCAGGCCAAGCGCAAGGAGATCTACGGCGTAATGCAGACCATGATCTCCGAGGAAGCCGGCACCATCATCCCGGCTTACATTTCCAACGTCGATGCCCTCTCCAGCAAAGTGAAGGGTTTGGAAGCGAACCCGCTCGGTGGCATGATGGGCTACGCAATGGCGGAATACCTCTGGCTCGAAGCCTAAGAGGCGCCTGCCGGGGGCCGGTCAGCCGGCCCCCGACACTGCATTGCGCAACATTGTTTGGCCGAACGCAACCGCAGGGAGCTTCCATGAAGTCTGGGGTTTTAAACCTCGTGCTGAAGCGGTTGGCGGTCGCGGTCGTCACCCTTCTGATCGTTTTGTTCGCCGTGTTCTTCGCCACCAGCATGCTGCCTGGCGACACGGCGTCGATCCTGCTCGGCCAGGCGGCGACCCCCGAGGCGGTCGCCGGCCTGCGCGAGGCCATGCATCTCAACGATCCGGCGATCCTGCGCTTCCTGCGCTGGCTTGTCGGCCTGCTTCACGGCGATCTCGGCACCTCCTATGCCAACGACATGCCGGTCGCGGCGCTGATCGGCGGGCGCTTCGTCAACACCATGAAGCTCGCCGGCATCACCACGCTCATCTCGGTGCCGCTGGCGCTGACGCTCGGCATCACCGCCGCGATGCTGCGCGGCTCCCTCTACGACCGCACCGTCACCGTGCTTTCGATCGGAGTGATCTCGGTGCCGGAGTTCATGGTGGCGACGCTGGCGGTCCTGCTCTTTGCCGTTTATCTCAGATGGCTGCCGGCGCTGTCCTCGGTCAACGAGGCGCATTCGCTGACCGACATTGTGCGCATCTATGCGATGCCCGTGATCACGCTCACCTTCGTCATCTCCGCCCAGATGATCCGCATGACCCGCGCCGCTGTGATCGAAACGCTCTCCACGCCTTACGTCGAGATGGCGCTTCTCAAGGGCGCATCGCGCAGCCGCATGGTGCTGAGACACGCGCTTCCCAACGCCCTCGGACCGATCGTCAACGCCGTCGCGCTCTCGCTGTCCTATCTGGTCGGCGGCGTCATCATCGTGGAGACGATCTTCAACTACCCCGGCATCGCCAAGCTGATGGTCGATGCGGTCGCGACCCGCGACCTGCCGCTGATCCAGAGCTGCGCGATGATCTTCTGCCTCGGCTATCTCCTGCTCATCACGGCCGCCGACATCATCGCCATCATGTCCAATCCGAGGCTCAGATGACAATGGCGCGCGCGACATCCTCAAGGCGGTCCTTCCTGGGCCACAGCTACAACCTCGTCGGCGTCGTGGCCTCGCTGGTCATCCTGGCCTGGACCCTAGTCGCGATCTTCGCGCCCTACATCATTCCCCATCCGATCGGCGACATCGTCGACGACGACTATTTCGGCCCGATGCGCCAGGGGCTGTGGCTCGGCTCGGATTATCTGGGCCGCGATATGCTCTCCAGGGTGCTGATGGGCGCGCGCTACACCGTCGGCATATCGCTTGCCGCCGTCTCCATCGCCTGCTTTTCCGGCGTCGTGCTGGGGATGATCGCGGCTGTCACCGGCGGTTGGCTCGACACTTGCCTCAGCCGCTTCCTGGATGCCATGAACTCCATCCCCAGCAAGCTGTTCGGTCTTGTCGTCGTCGCCGCGGTCGGCTCGTCGATCCCGGTGCTGATCCTGACGCTCGCCGTCATCTACATTCCCGGCGCCTACCGTTTCGCGCGCGCGCTCGCCGTCAACATCAACACCATGGACTTCATGACCGTCGCCCGCGTCCGCGGCGAGAGCACGGTCTATCTCATCGGCTCCGAGATCCTGCCCAACATCATCCGCCCGGTGCTGGCCGACTTAGGCCTGCGCTTCGTCTTCATCGTGCTCTTGCTCTCCGGCCTCTCCTTCCTTGGGCTTGGCCTGCAGCCGCCTTTAGCCGACTGGGGCGCGCTGGTGCGCGAGAACATAGGCGGCTTGCCCTTCGCGGCACCGGCCGTCATCGTGCCTTCGCTGGCAATCGCCAGCCTCACCATCAGCGTCAACCTGCTGATCGACAACCTGCCGCAGAAGATCAGGGACAGGGACGCATGACCAATCTCGTCGAAGTCAGGAACCTGAGGATCGAGGCGACGACCGATGCCGGACGTCTCGTCGAAATCATCAAGGGCGCCAGCCTCGACATCCCTGACGGCGAGATCGTCGCCCTGATCGGCGAGAGCGGCTCGGGCAAGACGACGCTGGCGCTCTCGCTGATGGGCCATGCGCGGCCCGGCTGCCGGATCACAGGTGGCGAGATCAACGTGGGCGGCAAGGACATGGCCGCGCTTTCCGAAAAGCAACGCGCCAAATCACGCGGCACCGACATCGCCTATGTTCCGCAAAGCGCCGCCGCCGCCTTCAACCCTGCCGCGACCATCATGGACCAGGTGATCGAGGTCACGCGCATCCACAAGCTGATGCCGCCCGAGCAGGCGCGCCGGCGCGCGGTCGAGTTGTTCAGGGCGCTGTCGCTGCCGGACCCGGAGGGGATCGGCGCCCGTTATCCGCACCAGGTTTCCGGCGGGCAATTGCAGCGGCTGGCGGCGGCCATGGCGCTGATTGGCGATCCCAACCTGGTCATCTTCGACGAGCCGACCACGGCGCTCGACGTGACGACGCAGATCGACGTGCTGAAGGCGTTCAAGTCAGTCATGCGCGCTGGCGGTATAGCAGGTGTCTACGTCTCGCACGACCTCGCGGTCGTCGCCCAGATCGCCGACCGCATCGTAGTGCTGAAGGGCGGCGAAGTGCAGGAGATCGGCACGACGGCTGAAATCCTTTCGGCTGCCAAGCACCCCTATACGCTGGAACTGCTGGCCGCCTTCGAACCGAAACCAAGGCAGACGCAGGCGGATGGAGATTCGGGAGCGAAGCCGCTGCTTCGCATCGACAATCTGACCGCCGGATACGGACCGGTGAAACCTGACGGGCAGCCGGTTATCCGCGCGGTCGAGTCCGTCAGCCTTGTCGTGGAGAAAGGGCGCAACCTCGGCGTCATCGGCGAATCCGGCTGCGGAAAATCGACGTTGGCGCGAGCCATCGCCGGCATCCACCCGGCGGCCTCCGGCGACATCGTGTTCGACGGTAAGGCGCTGGAGCGCGCCGCGAGGAACCGCAGCCGCGACCAGCTGCGCGAGATGCAGATCGTGTTCCAGTATGCCGATACCGCGCTCAATCCGGCCAAGCCTGTCGAGGACATCGTCTCGCGGCCGCTGGCCTTCTATCACCGGCTCGACAGGCAGGCGCGCTCGAAGCGCGTCGACGAACTGCTCGACATGGTGCGCCTGCCGAAGGCGCTGCGCTACCGTCATCCGTCAGAACTCTCGGGCGGCCAGAAGCAGCGGGTGAACTTCGCGCGTGCTCTGGCGGCCAACCCCAAGCTCATCATCTGCGACGAAATCACCTCGGCGCTCGACACTGTGGTGGCGTCCGCCGTGATCGAGCTGCTCAAGGAATTGCAGCGCGAGTTGGGTTTGTCCTACATCTTCATCAGCCACGACCTCTCGGTGGTCGAGGCCATCTGCGACCAGATCATGGTGATGTACAATGGCGAGCGGGTGGAGCAGATCACGCCTGACAAGGTGAAGGCGCCCACCCACCCCTATTCCAAGCTGCTGTTCTCCTCCGTGCCGAAGCTTGACCCGACTTGGCTCGACGGCCTCGTCCGCGATCCCGAGCTGGTCAGCCAGTACGGCCACCGCTGACTACATCGGAAATAGGCCGGAAGACTGGGAGTGACGGCAAGTTTTTCAGCCACGATTGTGTCACCAGATCAACGCGCAGGCAGGCAGAATGAAGCTTGATCAACTGGACTCTCGCTTGCTTAATATTCTGCAGACCAACAATCGCCACGGCACGGAAGAGCTTGGCCAAATGGTCGGCCTGTCGGCAACGGCGGTCCAGCGTCGTCTCAAACGGCTTCGGGAAGGGGGAGCAATCGAAGCTGACGTTTCGATCGTGAAACCCAAGACTGTCGGCCGGCCTATTGCAATGCTCGTGCTGGTTTCGCTCGAGCGCGAACGGGCTGACATCGTCGACCGCTTCAAACAATCGATCCGCCAGACTCCGGAAGTGATGAACGGTTACTACGTTACGGGAGAAGCAGATTTCGTTCTCATCGTCACATCCCGAAGCATGGAAGATTATGAAGCTTTTACCCGGAGATTTTTCTACGAGAATCACGACATCAAGGGGTTCAAGACAATGGTTGTCATGGATCGAGTGAAGGTTGGGTTTTCCATGCCAATCGATTTCGAGCATTGTCTTGATTGATGATGCGTTTAGGCCTGTCAACGGCGTGGTGCAGGCAGCCCGTGATGTGAATCTCTGCAAGAACGTGCCGCAAAAATGGGCGTGAGGCGAGCGCCGATCCGAAGACCTGGTTTACCCTGCCGCGGTCCGACTCCGACGCGTTCGGAGCGTTTCCTCTTACAAACCTACGATTGGCAGGAATTCTGCGGAAATTCAATGGAATAAGACGAAATTGCGTGCCCCGACGGACATAAGCTGAGGTTACGTTTTGTAGTCCTCGAGGGTGGAATGCAGATGGAAGCAGTCGGCCTTGAACAGGAGGGCGCGCAACAGCATCCGTCGCCGAATTTCGTTGAACTGAAATTCGTCTGTTTCTGCGATTTGGCCCCCTTAGGGATCCGAGAATGACGACTAGCGAAGATGTCGCCGAAATGGACCGTCGATCGGTTCTACATCCCTTCACCACGGCACGGACAGGAGGCGCCTGGGCATGGCTCCTGTTCTGAAGGTTCGCGAACTCCGTAAGGCATTCGGCGCTGCCAGCGTTCTCAACGGAGTGAGTTTGCAGATGCGCCAGGGCGAGGTCATTTCGCTCGTCGGTTCCTCCGGCTCGGGAAAGAGCACTGCGCTACGATGCATCAATTTTCTGGAGACCCCGAGTTCTGGTGAGATCGAGGTGATGGGCGATGCGATTACCGCATCGCAGAACGAACTCCACGAAACGGAAATCTTCAACGCGGCCAATATCAGGGTTTTTCGTCGCCGCATCGGTATGGTGTTCCAGAGCTTCAACTTGTGGCCCCATCGAACCGTGCTTGGGAACGTGACCGAAGCGCTGGTCTACGTGCTGCGCAAGAACAAGCGGGAGGCGAATGAAGCAGCGCTTTCGGCGCTATCCAAAGTGGGCATGGCCGATTTTGGCCACCGGTATCCAAGCCAGCTTTCGGGCGGGCAGCAGCAACGCGTGGCAATCGCGCGTGTTTTGGCGATGCAGCCCAAGCTGATGCTTTTTGATGAACCAACCTCCGCGCTTGATCCTGAGCTGGTCAGCGAAGTCTTGAAGGTCATCAGAACGCTTGCCGATGAGGGAGCGACCATCCTCCTCGTCACGCATGAAATGAGGTTCGCTCGGGAGGTGTCGAACCGAATGATATTCCTGCACAAGGGTGTCGTTGCGCAGGATGCCCGGCCGGAAGAACTGTTTCGAAATCCCGCAACCCAAGCGGTGAAGCAGTTCCTTTCCAGCGTGATTTCAACCGCCGCCTGATGGCGGCCATCAAACAGAAAGCAAAGAGGGGTAACTCAGAATGCTCGTAAAGAATACACTTCGCTCAATCTGCGTATCCGGCCTGATGGTGGCGGCAATAAGCGTCGCATGGGCCGAGGACGGCGTCTTGCGCGTGGGCACCGAAGGCGATGCGCCGCAGTTCAGCATGGCCGATGCCAACGGCAACGTTACCGGCTTCGACGCCGATATCGCCAACGGCATCTGCGCCGAGCTTAAGGTCAAATGCAAATTCGTGGTGCAGACGTTCAGTTCCTTGGTTCCGTCGATGGACAGCGATCGCTTTGATGTCATCATCTCGGGTCTCGGCATCACCAACGAAAGAATGAAGAAGATCGACTACTCCGTCCCCTATGCAACCACACCCCAGTATTTCGTGGTTCCGAAGGATTCTTCGCTCATGGGACTAAAGAGTCTTGCGGAAATCGAGAAGGGGCTGGCCGGCAAGACCATAGGCGTCGTGAATGGCACCACATACGCGCAGTTCATCAAGAAACATATTCCGACCGCGGACCTGAAGACCTACGACGCCACGACCCAGCAGAATTCCGATCTCGCGGCAGGCCGGCTTGACGCTGCATTCGGCGATTCCCCGACCTGGGTCGACTTCCTCGGCTCACCGGACGGCGCCAACTTTGCCCGCATCGACGTCAAGGTCACCGGAGCGGACGATCACGAAGCGCTGGGCTATGGCATGGGTGTTGGCCTGCGCAAGGGCAATACCGAACTCAAGGCCAAGCTGGACGGCGCACTCTGCAACATGATCGACAACGGCAAGGTGAAGGCTGCCTCGGAAAACTGGTTCAAGGACGACTACACAATCGCGTGCAACAAGTAATCACCCGACAGGCAACAGACCGTCGCGGCAATGCCGCGACGGTCTGATGGAATGTTTTCATGTTGCACGATATCTGGGTGCTGATGGTCGAGAAGGGCTGGCTCCTAGCGTTGCTGCGCGGGGCCGGTATCACGCTTCTGATCGGCTTTGTTGGTGTGGTTGTAGGATTGGCGGCGGCGATACCGCTTGCCATCCTTCGTTGGCGCCAGGTCCCTGTTCTGTCACAGCTTGTTGATGCCTACAGCATCATCATCCGCGGCGTTCCGGGACTACTGGTCATTTATCTCCTGTTCTTCGGCTCCGTCGACTGGGTGCGGAGAATTGCCTCGGCGTTCGGCTACGCGGATAGCGCCGAAAACGCCTATCCATTCCTTATCGGCATTATCGCGATCGCCGCCATTTCATGCGCGTACTCGATAGAAGTCATACGAGGCGCGCTGCAGGCAGTTCCCATTGGCCTCCTGGAGGCGGCTCGATCGCTTTCTTTGTCGCCGCGCGTGACCTTTTTTCGCGTGACGCTACCGCTCGCCCTCAGGCTGGCTCTGGGTGGGATCAACAACGTGTGGCAGATGACGATCAAGGATACCTCGCTCGTATCGGTCGTCGGTATGCAGGAACTGATGCGAGCGGCAGCGGTCGCCGCAGGAATCACGCGCTCGCCGCTTCTATTCTATTGCTTGGCGGCCGCGATGTTCTTCGCCATGACCGCCGTAAGCCAAGTTCTGTTCAACCGCGCCGAAAACCATTTCAATCGCGGCTTCAGTAGAGGTTAGGATGGATTTCAGCATCGTCACATATGCGGATCCATTTCTCCTCGTCGGCGCGAAGACGACCCTGCTGATTGCAGTTTTCGGCGTCGGTCTTGGATTGCCGTTCGGCATCCTGCTGGCGACAGCCCGCATTTCCCAGACCGGCACGGTTCGCAAATGCGCCGACTTCTACTGCGCGGTCTTCAGGGGCACGCCGATGCTCGTGCAGATCTTTGTGATCTACTACGGCCTCGCGCAAATAGGTTTCATACGCCACAACGCGGTTTTGTGGTGGCTGATCGGCGACAGTCTGCACGCTGCCATCCTTGCCGTCATTCTCAATACCGGTGCCTATACGGCGGAGATCTTCCGTACTGCCCTGCTCTCGCTGCCGCGCGGGCTGATCGAGGCGGCAGAAGCCTGCGGCATGTCCGGGTGGGTGGTCTTCCACCGTATCAAGTTTCCTCTGGCGCTACGTCAGGCCTTGCCTTCCTACAGCACCGAAGTCGCCGTTATCGTCAAGGAATCGAGCCTTGCCTCCACCATAACGGTGCTTGAAATCACCGGCTACGCGAAACGGCTGATGAGCGAGACATTCGCCATCATGGAAATCTTCGTCGTCACCGCTGCCTTCTATCTTGCAATCAACGTCGTCTGTCTGACTGCCCTGCATGCCATCGAAAGGCTTCTGTCTTTCGAACGGCGTTCCGCACGCTGAAAGGGTGCCCTATGTCCAAGCTTACCTTTTTCGATCAGAACAATCTCCCCGAACCCAGGAGAGGCGAACCGCTGCCGGAACGGCGCGTGGAAGGTGATCCCCGGTTTCTAACTTGGGATATCGCGCAGACCGCTGATGGCCAGGTGCAGGCTGGCGTATGGGAGGTCACGCCTGGCGCTTATCGTTCCATCAAAGGCGGGACCTTCGAATTTTGCTACATCCTTTCGGGGGTTTCGGAACTCATCGAGGATGGGTTCGAGCCGCGCCGAATTGCAGCGGGCGATGCCTTCGTCATGCACCCAGGATTCACAGGGGTCTGGCGGGTGATCGAGCCCACCCGGAAGCTCTGGGTCTCGCGCGATTGAGCGCGTGGATTGAACCAGAGATGCACGCCATGGATCCCATCTCCGCGCGTCCCTTTAAGTCCACGCCGTATTGGTGGGACGACTGCGCGTTTTCTGCTCTGCCGGTGTGGCCGGTGATCCCCAGATGCGACGTCGCCATCGTCGGCGGTGGCTATGCGGGCCTGTCGGCGGCCATCGAGCTCGCGAGGGCCGGACGCAGCGTTCAGCTTTTCGACCGGCAACCGATAGGGCAAGCCGCGTCCAGCCGAAACGGCGGCATGGCGAGCGGCAGCATAAGGCCGGGCCGCAAACAATTGATACGAAGGTTTGGTGAAGCGCGCGCCAATGGCATCTTGATGGAAGGAAAGGCTGCGCGAGAGGATCTTTGGGCCTTTCTCGAAGAGGAGCAGGTGGAGTGCGACTTTTTCCTTTCTGGCCTTTTCGACGGAGCGATAAACGACCGCGAATGCGAAGAGTTGAGCCGATACGCCGAGTTGTTGCAACGTTTTCTAGGGATTGAGGCATTTTCAGTTTCCCGTGCAGAGGTATCGCGATACATCGGCACGGAGGTCTACGCGGGTGGCTTCGCGCGCATGGACATTGGTGGTCTTCATCCCGCCAAGCTGCTGGCCGGCATACTACGGGTCGCCCGGGCAACCGACGCGGTCATTCACGAGGATACGGCGGTGCTGGGGATGGTCGCCGAGGCCGGCGGCGTGCGTGTCGCCACGTCGCGCGGCGAGGTCTTCGCCAAGAAGGTGCTGGTGTGCACCAATGCCTATACTGACGACTTCGATCCCTGGCTTCGCCGTCGTCTCGTGCCGGTGCGGAGCCGTATCGTCGCCACCGAGCCTCTGGGCAACGGCGTCATGGAGCGCCTGATGCCGAAGCGCATGATGTATGGCGACACAAGGCAGCTCAGTTACTACTACCGTCCATCGCCAGACGGCTCACGTATTCTATTTGGCGGGCGCGACGGCACGACGGAAGGGGATCCGCTTTCTCCAACCACGCACCTGCGGTCCGAACTCGGACGCATATTTCCCGAACTGGCAGGTATTGGCCTGACGCATAGCTGGTTCGGCCAAGTCGCAATGAACCGTGACATGATCCCACGAATGTTTACCGTGGGCGACACCATCTATGCCACCGGGTTCTGCGGATCCGGCGTGGTTTGGGCGCGCTGGCTCGGCAAGAAGGCTGCCTTCAAGCTTCTTGGCCAAACAGAGAAGGCCCTGTCGGCCTTCGACTTCGATCCGCCGCCGAAGGCAGTGCCATTCTACCAGGGCAAGCCATGGTTTATCCCGATCGTCTATTCGCTCTACGCGTGGAGGGACAAGCGCGCGATGCGCCGCAAGAATGAGCGCGAGAAACGGTGATGATCTTTTTCAGCGGTCGCGCGCATGGCGTTGTTTTGCGATGCTTTCGCGGTGCGCAAGACCCTAGTTCGTCAGCGTGGCGGCCACCATTGACTACATCGGAAACAGACTGGGCAGCGGCATGTGCGCCTTGACGATGGGAGACTTCAGCACCACGAAGCTGAAATATTTGTCGATGCCGATATCCATGTCGGTGAGCCGTTCCATGATCGTCTGGTACTCGCCGATGCCGGCGGTCACGAATTTCATCAAATAGTCGTAGCCGCCCGACACGAGGTGGCATTCGATGACCTGGTCGATCTTCTCCACCACGGCGAGAAAACGGGCGAAGTCCACCTGGCGGTGGTTCTTCAAGGTGATCTCGGTGAACACGGTCAGCGTTTGGCCGAGCTTGCCGATATTGACCTGCGCCGAATAGCCTTCGATGTAACCTTCCGACTGCAGCTTCTTGACCCGCATCAGGCATGGGCTGGGCGACAGGTGCACCAGCTCGGCCAGTTCCACATTGGTGATACGGCCGTTCTTCTGCAATTCGTACAGAATCTTGATGTCGATCCGATCGAGTTTCACGGCCGTCTCCACAGAACGCATGCCACAGCACAAAATGCTGCCTTGCCAGTCACCATCGACACTATCACAGCCCACCGGCCTGTCCATCAGAGCGGATACCGCTTTGAGACGCATCGGCTCCCGATTTCGGCCGAGCTGCCGGAATAAAATTCCGCCTCAGCCTCAACTGCGGCAGCGGCTGCCTGCGCAACGCGCTAGATTGGCGCTTCAAGGTGGAGAGACCATGCGCGCGCCGCTGCAGCAAATCGAAACGTCCGGCGAACTGCCGCAATCCGCGGATGCGGTGGTGATCGGCGGCGGCATCGTCGGCGTCTTCGCTGCCTACTATCTGGCAAAGCGCGGCATGAAGGTCGCGCTTATCGAGAAGGGACGCATCGGCGCCGAGCAGTCCAGCAGGAACTGGGGATGGTGCCGCCAGCAAAACCGCGATGCCCGCGAGCTGCCCATGGCGACACGAAGCCTGGATCTGTGGGAGCGCTTTGCGGCGGATACCGGCGAGGATACCGGCTTTCGCCGCTGTGGCCTGCTCTATCTCAGCAATGACGAGGCGGAACTGGCCGGCTGGGCGCGTTGGCGTGACTTCGCAAAGACGGCCGGCGTCACCACGCATATGCTCGACAGCACCGAGGCAAGCGATCGGGGTCTCGCAACGGGCCGGACGTGGAAGGGCGGCGTCTTCTCGCCGACCGACGGCACCGCCGATCCATCGCGGGCCGCGCCGGCGGTCGCCCGCGCCATCCTCAAGCTCGGGGGCAGCGTGCGCCAGAATTGCGCCGCGCGCGGCATCGAGACCGAGGGCGGGCGCCTGAGCGCAGTGGTCACCGAAAGCGGAACGATCCGGACGAAGCTGGCGGTCCTCGCCGGCGGCGCCTGGGCGTCCTCCTTTTGCCACCAGTTCGGCTTCCGCTTTCCGCAAGCGTCGGTCCGCTCCTCCATCCTGTCGGTCTCGCCCGGCGCGGAAGGCCTGCCCGATGCGCTGCACACGGCACGGATCTCGGCCACGCGTCGCGGCGACGGCGGCTATACGCTCGCCATAAGCGGACGTGGGCGCGTCGACATGACGCCGCAGCAGTTGCGCTTCTCCTCGCAGTTCCTGCCCATGTTCCTGAAGCGGTGGCGCAGCCTCGCGCCGGGCGGCCTGCAGGGCGTGCGCTCGGGGCACGAAACGCTGCAACGCTGGCGGCTCGACAGGCCGACGCCGATGGAGCGGATGCGCATCCTCGATCCGGCCCCGGATCGGGCGACCATCCGCCTGACCCACGCCCGCGCGCTCGAGCTGCTGCCGGCGCTGCGCAAGACATCGATCAGCGCGGCCTGGGCGGGCTATATCGACAGCACACCGGACGGCGTGCCCGCCATCGGCGAGATAGACACAGTTCCGGGTTTCTTTCTGGCCGCCGGATTTTCGGGACACGGTTTCGGCATCGGGCCTGGCGCCGGGCACCTCGTCGCCGATCTGGTGACCGGGTCGGAACCGATCGTCGATCCAACATCCTACGATCCACGTCGCTTCGGCGCTTCGGCCTGGGGGAAGGTCGCCGATTTCTAAGACGTGATCCTTGCCGAGCCTCCGGAATTGCATCAGCTTCCCCGGACAAAGGCGCCGATAAGCGCCGGCCGAACAGGCGCCTGCCCGCGAAATCGGCCGACAGCGCCGGGCGCGCAGCCGGTCTGCGCCGCGACGAGTTCGACGGCGGCCAACTGACAATAGCGCCCCTGGCACCGCCCCATGCCGACGCGTGAAAGCGACTTCACCCTGTTGGCCTCGCCGCCACCGAAATCCGCGCCCTCACGCACGGCTCCGGCAGTCACGCTCTCGCAGCGGCAGACGATCGCGTCGTCGGGGAGTGCACGCACCATCGCGGACGGCCAGGGAAAGGCGCAAGCCAAACCGCGGGCAAAGCGCTCGAGCCGCGCCAGCTTGCGCAGATCGGCGCCGACCGAGGGCGCTGGACGTCCGAGATCGGAAAGACATGCCGCCGCGGCAAGGCGTCCCGCGATCTCCGCCCCATCCGCCCCGAGGAGTCTGGCCCCGTCGCCCGCAAGATAGACGCCGTTACCCGCCCGGCCCATCGCGTCGGTCTTCGGCAGCCATTGGCGCCACTGCTCGTCATAGGTGAAGGCGCATCCCGCCAGATCGGCCAGATGCGTCTCCGCCCGCAGGTGCCAGCCCATGCCGATCATGTCGCATGGGGTTAGGCGCTCCCGGCCGCGGGCATCGCGCCAGCGCAGCGCTGTGACGCCCGTCTCGTCCGCCTCGATACTGTCCAGCGCCACACCAGCATGATAGCGGCGGCCGAGCCGCGCCCGCAGGACCAGACCGCGCAACGCGACGACCGGCCGGGCGGCAAGTCCCCAGAACCCCCGCATCTGCTGATGCCAGGACGAAGTGTCCAGCACCGCCGCCACATCCGCCCCAGCCTTGAGGAGCTGCGCGCCGACCAGCGTCAGCAGAGGTCCCGATCCGATCAGCACGATGCGCCGCCCAAGCGCGACGCCCTGTGCCTTGAGCGCGATCTGCGCCGCGCCGAGGCTATAGACGCCGGCGCTCTGCCAGCCGGCGACCGGGGCGACACGGTCGGATGCGCCGGTGGCAAGGATCAGGCGGTCATAGCCGATCACCTGCACGCCGCCCTCCCCCAGCACCTGGAGCCGACCCTCATGCACGGCGATGACGGAGCTTAGCGCGCAATGGGTGAGCCGGCCCTTCTCGGCCAGCCGGTCGAACAGCGCATGCAGCGCGCGCGCCTTCGCCGCCTCCGACCCGTAGAGCTGCTTCGGCGTGCGGGCGAAGCCGGCAGGCGGACGGCGATAGATCTGCCCGCCCGCGCGATGTCCTTCGTCGATCACCACCGGATGGAGCCCGGCATCGACCAATGTCGCGGCGGCCCTTATGCCGGCCGGACCCGCGCCGACGATCACGACCCGCGGCGACGAGGTCCCGTTCACGGCCAGCCCTCCGGCGGCGTGGTGCGCAGCCGCATGCCCTCGACGATAACGGTTGTGCAGGCACGCAGACGCGGTCCCTCCTCCTGCCAGACCCAGCAATCCTGGCAAGCTCCCATCAGGCAGAAGCCGGCACGCGACTCGGGTCCGAACTCCGAGCTTCGTAGGGCGTGTCCGGACCCCAGCATGGCGGTCAGCACGGTGTCGCCCGCAAGCGCGCCGCGCATTTCGCCATCGAGAAGGAACTGCACCTCTGCCCGGTCGCGCTCGGCCAGCCGGACGATGCGGCCGGCGGTGATCATTCCGCGGCCTCTCGCACCGGGCCTGGGCGAGGCAGTTCGGGGAAGCGTTCGCAGACCGCTTCGAAGGCCGCCTGGACACGCTGCGGCCCGGAGCGTCCTTTCATGCGCCGGAAGATCTCCGTCTTGGCGAAGAACCGCCAGTGGATCGGCAAGGCGTCCAACAGAGTGTGGAGCCGGTCATAGGCCGCCGGCGTCCATTGCGCTTCGTAGCCGTCGCGCTCCGGGCCGAAGTGGAAATGACCGGCGGACGGCACCTGCCCCGCGCGCAACCGCTCCGTCGCTTGCGCGTCGACCTCGCCGCCGCTGAGGACGACGCCATAATCGCGCTCGGCTGCGGCCGCCGAGACATAGCCGCGCCGCACATCCTGGGCGATCCGCCAGGCCTCGCGCTGATGCGGATCGCCGCGCCCGCCGCCTCCGGCGGAGCGGATTTCCAGCACGTCGCCGGGCTGCAGGACCGCCGTGTCGATGTTGCCCAGCCGCCGCTCGTGCTCTGTCCCCGGATTGACGACCATGTCCGACAGGCCGGCTGCCTTGCCGCCGAGCACGCCCCAGGGACGAAAGAAGCTGCGATCCCGGTTGCGCGCCGTGATCCTGGAGTCGGGGGCAAAGACGCGGAAGGCCATCTCGGTCGCCAGCCCGCCGCGCCAGCGGCCTGGGCCGCCGCTGTCCTTGGCGAGCCCGTATCTCACGAACTCGACCGGCGTTTCGGTCTCCGTGATTTCGATCGGCGTGTTCTTCAGATATGCGGCATCGGCGCCCGATCCGTTGGTGCCGTCGCGATGCGGCATCGCGCCGCCGCCGCCCACCACGGGGTTCACCGCCGCGATGACGCTCCGGCTGGTGCGCTCATCCGTGGTCATGACGTTGACGATGCAGTTGTTGCCGGCCGGCGCCGCCGGCAGGCGTTCCGGCACGGCTTGCGAAAAAGCTCCGAAGATGACCGACCGCAGCCGGGCGCAGGTGAGCGAGCGCATGCCGACGGCTGCGGGATGGACCGGGTTCAGCACCGAACCTTGCGGCGTGATGCAGGTAAACGGCCGGGTGAGACCCGTGTTGAGCAGGATCTTCGGGTTGAGCGTATAGAGCACATAGTAGACGCCGACGAGCAGCATGGTGTGGCGCGGGTCGCCGCCTGAAGGCACATTGAGCGAGGAGCCGAGCTGCGGATCGGAGCCGGTGAAGTCGAGCACCGCCTCGTCGCCCCTGATGGTCAGCGTCAGCTTCAGCCGGCAGGGATTGGCCTCGACGGAATCCTCATCGGCGTAGTCGGCGAATTCCCATGTGCCGTCGGGCATGGAGCGCAGCACGTCGCGCGCCTGCGCCTCCGCATGGTCGAGGAGAGCTGAAACGCCTTCGATGAAGCCGGCCTTGCCGAACTTCTTCACCATTGCCTGGATCTTGCGCTCGCCGGTGTTGAGCGCGCCGACCAGCGCCTTGATGTCGCCGATGTTGAGGTCGGGCTTGCGCACATTGGTGCTCATGATCTTGAGGATCGTCTCGTCGAAGACGCCTTCCCTGACCAGCTTCATCGGCGGAAAGCGGATGCCTTCCTGATGGATTTCGGTCAGCGCGCGGCTGAGCGAAGCCGGCACCGCACCGCCCATGTCGGTGTTGTGAATGTGCCCCCCGGTCCAGGCGACGATCTCGCCGTCGACGAAGACCGGCTTCCACAGATGCGTGTCGGGCGCGTGCGTGGCGACGTGGCCGGAATAGGGATCGTTGGTGAAGGCGACGTCTCCGGGCCGGTAGTCGTCGACCATCGCGATCGCGCGGTGATAGGAAAGCCCTGGATACCAGGTGGCGCCGAGTTCCATCGGGACGGCGAAGGTCGCCCCTGAACGGTCCATCAGCATCACCGTGAAATCCTGCGTCTCCTTGACGAAGGCCGAGTGCGCGGTGCGATGCAGCGTGTGCGCCATGTTCTCGGCGGCCGCGCGGGCATGGTTCGCCAGAACCTGAAGGTTTGTGCGGTCGAACAATGGCGTCACTCCACGAAGGTCAGGAGAAGGTTGAGGTGGCGGTCGACCCGTGCCTGCGCTCCGGCGGGAATGGCAAAGGTGGTGTCCTCCTGAACGACCACAGCTGGCCCCTGGAACGTGCTGCCGGGTACCAGGTTCTGCCGGTCGTGGAGGTCGACGGTCTCGACGCTCGTGCCAGTATAGACCGGAAGCCGACGGGCCACACTGACCGGGGCTTCGATCTCGTCGATCTCCGGGAAGGAGAGCGCCGGCCCTGCGCCGATCGCCGACAGCCGGACATTCACAAGCTCTATCTCACCCTCCAGGTCGTGGAAATCGTAGAGCTGCTCATGAGTGCGGTGGAAGGCTTGCTTGACAGCATTCACGTCGCCATCCGCCAGCCATTTCGGCGAAAGGACGACCTCGATCTCGTAGCTCTGACCGACATAGCGCATGTCGCAGGAGAGATTGAGCTCAACCGCCGCATCATGCCCCTGCGCCGCAAGCCAGTCGCGCCCCTCTTGCGCGAGAGTCTCGAAGGTCTCACGGATGGTCGGCAGCGATGCGGCCGACAGCGGACTGAAGATCGTGCGAATGAAGTCTCCGCGCAGGTCCGCCACCAGCCCGCCCAGCGCCGACACCACACCGGGACGGCGCGGAGCCATGACGCGCTTCATCCCGAGCTCGCGGGCCAGGAACGCGCCGAGCATGGGGCCGCCGCCGCCGAAGGGCATCAGCGTGAACTCGCGCAAGTCGACGCCGGCGCGCGAGGCGAGCTTCTCGACTTCGACGAACATCTCCGATACCGCGATGTCGAGGATCGCCTGCGCGGTCTGCTCGACTGGGCGGCCGAGCCGGGCAGCGAGCTCGCCGACCGCGCGATGCGCCAGTCCGGTATCGATCCGGAGCTGGCCATAGGCCATCTCGCTGTGGCCGAGCCAACCGCACACCACCATGGCGTCCGTCACCGTCGCCCGCTCGCCGCCACGGCCATAGCATGCCGGTCCAGGCGTCGAGCCGGCCGACTCCGGTCCGACGCGCAGCACGCCTTGCGCGTCGACACCGGCGATCGAACCGCCGCCGACGCCGATCGAGCTCACCGACACGGACGGAATATGGAGCGGAAACTCGCCGATCAACTCGCCGGTCCCGAACTGCGCCTCGCCGCCGATGATCAGTGCGAAATCGGCCGATGTCCCGCCGATGTCGAGCGTAAGAACCTTGTCCTCGCCTGCCTGGCGCGCCAGCCATGAGGCGCCGATGACGCCAGAAGCCGTTCCCGACAGCAGCATGTTCACGCAGGCGCGCTTGCCTTCGGCAGCGTTCATCAGCCCGCCGTTCGACTTCGTCAGCATCGGGCGGGCCGGCACGCCGCGGGTTTTCAGCCGCGCTTCCAGAGCCGTCAGATAGGCCGAGACGCGCGGATGGACGTAGCCATTGAGGATGGCGGTCGAGCTGCGCTCGTATTCGCGGATGACCGGCCACACCTCGGCTGAGGTGAAGACGAAGAGCTCGGGCGCAAGACGCGCGATCGCCGCCTTCACCGAAGCCTCCTGCGCGGCATTGCGCCAGGCATGCAGGAAGGACACGATGATCCCTTGCGCTCCGTTCGCTTTCGCCGCCGCGACCGCCCTCTCCACCGCCGTCATGTCCGGCGCCTGGGTTTCGCTCCCATCGGCACGCATGCGAGCCGGAATGCCGAACACCATGTCGCGCGAGATCAAAGGGTCCGGCCGCGAGCAGAACAGCGAGTACATGTCCGGCATGCGAAGCCGCGCGAGTTCGATCAGGTCCTCGAAGCCCGCATTGGTGAGCAGCGCGAGCGGCGCGCCCTTGCGCTGGATGATCGTGTTGATGCCGACCGTCGTGCCGTGCACGAAGCGCGTCATATGGGTCGGATCGAAGCCTTCGCGCTCGGCCAGAAGGGCAAGGCCGGTCATCAGCTCGGCGCCCGGATCTTCAGGCGTCGTCAGCACTTTCAGCGAGGCGACCCGTCCGGAGCGGGCTTCGAGCGCGCAGAAATCGATGAATGTCCCGCCGATATCGACGCCAACCTTCCAGTCGGCCCCATTCTGCGCTGCATCCGCGATGGCACCATCCATGACGCGTCCCTTCCTGTCTTGCCAAACAAATGCTGGCATGACCGGATGGTCCGGGTCCAAGATGGATGACGGGCTAGGTTATAAGCCCTGCTTATACTCTTCCGTCTCGTTCACCCAGGACAGCGGAGCATGCGGCGCGGATCTGATCGCGCATCATCTCATCGGCCCGCGAAAGCGCCCGTGCTCGCGAGGTAAGCAGCGCGATCGGGAATTCCGGTCCCGCCACCAGCGGCCTGACTTCAAGTCCGGCAAACTGGCGCCACGGCAGGAGCGCGTCGACCAGGGCGATGCCCATGCCGGCCTGGACGAAGCCGACCGCGGAGATCGACACGTCGATCTCGAGCGACGGCGAAAGTGTCACGCCCTGGGCGCGGGCCGCATGGGCCAGTTCGTCGGCGGGACGGGTGTTTCCGCGGTAGGATATCAACTCCTCACCGACGAGATCAGCGAGCGTCAGCTCGGTCTTCTTCTGCAACGCGTGCCCGGCGGGCAGCAGGCAGGCGAAGCCGATGCTGCCCATCACCTCGGCGTCAATGTCGGGAGGCAGGCGATCGTCCATGGCCACGCCCAGGCTCGCATCGCCCGCGCGCAGCATGTCGATGATCGCGGCGATCGGCGCAATGTTGGAGCGCAGCAATATATCGGGATGCTGCGCCCGGAATTTGGTGAACGCGCGCGGCAATATCGCCATGGCCGGCGGGGGCGAGGCCGCGACCCGCACCAGCCCGGTCCGGCCCAACCGCAGGTCAGTGGTCTTGCGGCGAAGGCCCTCCAACCCCGCCGACAACCGTTCGGCATCTGCAAAGATCTCCAGCGCCTCCGGAGTAGGCCGCAGCCGGCCTTTCACCCGCTCGAACAGCGTGAAGCCGAGTTCGTCCTCTGTGTGGAGCAGCACCTGGCTGAGCGCAGGCTGAGAAATGTTCAGCATCCGCGCCGCGGCGGTGACGGTGCCCGCGCGCATGACGGCGATGAACACTTCGAGCTGCCGAGCCCGCATTGCCACTCCATAGGTAAAGCTTATGGCTTTTGTCCAAACCCATCTTTGACGCAATGCCGCGGCGCGGACAAGATGGACGCATCCAAGGATCGGCCGCTCTGCGCTAGGGAATGACTATGGGTGTGATCGTGCTGGGCGGCGGCCTGATGGGGACGGCTTCGGCCTATTTCCTCGCCAGGCGCGGCGCGCGCGTTACGCTGATCGAACGCAACCGCGTAGGGGCCGGAGCAACCGTCGCCTCTTTCGGCAACATCCGGCGCACCGGGCGTCATCTGTCCCAGCTTCCGCTGGCCCACCGCTCGTTGAGACTGTGGGGCGAGGCCGAAAAAATGCTTGGCCGCGACGTGGAGTTCCGGGCCACCGGTCATATCCGGCTGATCTTCGATGACGGCGGCCTCGCCGACATGCGGGCCTATGCTCAAGCCGCGCGGCCCTGGGGGCTCGAGCTGGAGGAACTAGACCCGCGCGAGATCCGTGCCCGCTTTCCCGGCCTCGGTCCCGACGCGATCGCGGCGTCGTTCTCGCCGCATGACGGCAGCGGCAATCCGCGGCTGATCGCGCCGGCCTTTGCCGAAGCCGCTCGCAAGCTCGGCGCGGAAATCATCGAGGGAGCCCTGGTCGAAAAGATCGAGCGGACCGACTCCGGTTTCCTTGTCGCCACCTCAAAAGGTTCATTCGCCGCCGAATGCCTGCTCAATGCCGCGGGTGCTTGGGGCGCGCGCATCGCCGCGCAGTTCGGCGAGGAGGTTCCGCTCGACGCCCGTGGCCCGCAGATGGGCGTGACGGAGCCGCTGCCGCATCGCATCTTGCCGGTGGTCGGCATCTGGACGCGCGACAAGGATTACGGCGCCTATCTGCGTCAGGTCGAGCGCGGCAACATCGTCTTCGGCGGCGCGGCCGAAAGGGTGCCGGTGGACCTCGATCCAGGCTATGCGGTCGCCGACCCCATGCGCCTGCCGGCGCAGTTGCGCGCCGTCGCCCGGCTGCTGCCGGCGATCGCGCAGGTCGCGGTCATCCGCACCTGGTCCGGCTGCGAGGGCTACGTGCGGGACATGCTACCCGTGATGGGGCGCTCGGCGACGACGCCAGGACTGTTCCACGCCTTCGGCTTCAGCGGACACGGCTTCCAGCTTGGCCCGGGCGTCGGCGACGCCATGGCCGAGCTCATCACGACCGGCCGCTGCGAGACGCCGCTCGATGATTTCAGGGTCGATCGCTTCAGCCGCGCCTGAACAGCGGCGTTGCCAGGAAGTGGAAAGGGTTGGCTTCTATCCGACCAAGCGGGATGAACTCGCGCTGTTGACACCTGAGAGGGCGGCAATCACGGCAGCGGTGGCCGCCAAGATCCGGACTGAGATACTCTCCTCGACCAGTGACGGTTTCAATTGCCACCATAAGGCGACGCGCCGCGGCCTGCTCGCCGAGATGGTCAAGCATCAGGCTCGCCGTCCAGAACGACCCAAGCGGATTGGCGACGCCCTTGCCGGTGATGTCGAAGGCCGATCCATGGATTGGCTCGAACATCGACGGACGCGCGCGTGACGGGTCGATGTTCGCGGTTGAGCCTATGCCAGCGAACCACCGAGTGCCGCGGCCAGATCGGACAGGATGTCGGCATGTAGATTGGTCGCCAGCACCGTGTCGATGCTGCCGGGCTTGTTGACCATGCGCTGGGTCATGGCGTCGACCAGCATCCAGTCGACGGTGAGGCCGGAATAGTCTCGAACGACTTCGCGCACGACTTCGTCCCACAGCACCATGCCATGGCGCTGCGCGTTCGACTTGGTGACGACGGTCAAGAGCTTGCGCGGGCGCGACATGGCAAGATCGCAGGCAAAACGGGCGATCCGCTCGATGCCGCTGCGGGTGAAGACCGCAACATCCATGCCGACCTCGATCGGCAGGCCGCGATGGGCGCGGCCGCCGACGCCGGCATATTCGCCTTCGCTGTTCTCGGCCCGTCGATCTGCTGGCCGAGTTCAGGCCGCAACGGACCGGTGAGGCCCGGCAGAAGGCGCGTCGGCCGCACATTGGCGTACTGGTCGAACCCCTGGCAGATGGCCAGCCGCAAACCCACAGCGTGATGTCGTCCGGCAGGTTCGGATCGCCGACCGAGCCGAAATAGATCGCGTCGAAGTCCTGGATCTGAGAGAGCCCATCCTGCGGCATCATGCGGCCGTTGCGGCGATAATAATCCGAGCCCCAATCGAAACGCTTGAACTCGAAGGCAAGGCCCGGCTCGACGGCAGCGAGCGCTTCCAGCACCTCGACGCCGGCCTCGACAACCTCCGGGCCGATGCCGTCACCGCCGATCACGGCGATCCTATGCAAGGACATTTTCAGCTTCCTTCTCGATGGCAGCGACGATGGCGCTGGTCATTCCTTCGGTGTTGGTGGTTCCGCGTATGTCGCCCGTGCACGTTTCGGGCCGCGCGAGCGCGGCGATCGTGGCCTCCGCCAAGATCGACGATGCTGCGAGCGCCTCTGCTATGCCTCGGTTGTGGCCAAGCCATTCTGATAGCATGCGAGTGGATTCGACATCATCCCGACCTACCATCTTCTCACCCTGGGTTGGGGGCTGGAGAGCTATCACTGGTTCTTCATGGCGCAGAAGGCGCCCTTCCCCGAGAAAGCTGATCTGCGCCGACCTCGACTATTACATCAACTACAAGCTCAACAAGAAAGGCGTGGACCTGGAGATATTCACGCCGGAAGCCTTCAAGGAATATGCCCGCTGCACGACGCCCGAGCAGATCCATGCGGTGTGCGAGGACTACCGCGCGACCGCGACGCTCGACCTCGTCATGGACACCGCCGATTCGGCAGGAAGACGATCCAGTGCCCGGTCATGGTGATCTGGGGCAGCAACAGCCATGTCGGACGGCATCTCAAGCCGATCGAAGCCTGGACCCCCTGGGCGCCGGATCTCCGAGGCTGGGCCATTGCGACCGGCCACTATCCGGCCGAACATCGCCCCGACCTGGTCTATGAGAGCTTCTGGACCTTCTTCAACGGAAGCGAGCCGAAGCCCTACCAGCCTTGAGGATGCGCCGAATTGACTTTCGACCGCGGCGGCAGCCGCGGCCACGCCCGTCTACAATTGCGAACAGAGACGGTAGGCCTCATAGATCGACGAATAGATATCGCGGCTGGCAACAGCGTCGCCAATGCGGTGCAGCTCGAACGATCCGGCGGCTGGAGCCTTGTTGCCCTCTTTCGCCCCTGCTCCGGTCATCAGCGCAATGTCGGTGACGCCGTTGTTGGAAGAGCGGGCACGCAGTTCCTGATAGACGTCCTCGATGGGGACCGTGCCACGCTCGACTATGACTTGAGCCGCGCTCAATTCCATCTCTGTACCGGTGAGCTCATGCCGGAATCTGGCGATGATGCCGTTGCCTTGGCGCACGGCTTTGATCAGCCGGACGTCACTGACGACCCGGATGCCGAGTTCCGCGGCGCGTTTGCGGAAGCTCACCCTGTCTGGATAAGGGGTCTCGACCGCCAGCGTGTCGTCCGCGATGGCGAGTGTGACCGCACGGCCCAGGCGGGCGAAATGAAGTGCGCAGGAAACAGCCGCCTGGCGTCCGGTCTCGTCATAGATGAGAATGTCGTCCTTCGCCGGCACGGCTCCGGTCAGCATGTCCCAGACGCTGTCGCAGTGTTCAGCGCCGTCCAGCCGTTCCATGTCCGGAATGCCGCCCGTGGCGACGATCACTGTGTCGGGCCTGTCGGCAAGGACGATCTCCGCATCCGCGTAAGCGTTGAGGCGGACATCCACACCGAGGCGGGTGAGTTCGTTGACGCGCCAGTCGACGATGCCGATGAGATCCTTGCGATCGGAGGCGGAGGCGGCGATCAGCACCTGGCCGCCAAGCCGCGCTCCAGCTTCGAGCAGGATCACGTCGTGCCCGCGTTCGGCGGCAACCCGCGCCGCTTCCATCCCGCCGGGCCCGCCGCCGACCACGACCACCCGCCTCGGCGTTTCGGCCCGGTCGATGATGTGGCTGACGATCGTTTCGTGGCCGCTGGCCGGGTTGTGGACGCATTGGACCTTCTTGTAGAGGCAGTAGGATGCGCCGACGCAGGGGCGGATGCGCTCCTCTTCTCCCCGTATCACCTTGTTGACGATATGCGGGTCGGCGATATGCGCCCGCGTCATGCCGACCAGGTCGACAAGCTTCTCGCGGATCGCATGCCGGGCCGTCGCTACGTCGCGAATGGCTGCCGCGTGAATGACGGGCAGCCTGGTTTCCCGCTTGAACTGCCCGACCAGCGGCAGGAACGGCGCGCTCCGGCTGAACATGCCAGGCATGTTCTGCTCGGCCAGGGCCAAGTCGGTGTCCATCCGACCAAAGATGCAGTTGAAGAAATCGATATGCCCTTCCCGCTCGAACAGCCGGGCGAAGGCAAGGCATTCCTCGAAATCCGACCCATTCTCGACCGCCTCGTCGATCACGAACCGGATGCCGACGGCAAAGTCGTCGCCGACCGCCCGGCGGATCGCCTCGTGGATCATCAGGCCGAAGCGCGCGCGGTTTTCGAGCGAGCCGCCGAAGCCGTCCGTGCGCCGGTTGGTTCTTGGAGAGAGGAACTGACCGATCAGATGTCCGCCGGTGACCGTCTCGACGCCGTCGAGACCGCCATCGCGGCAGCGCCTGGCGGCGCTTGCGTAGTCGCCGACGATCCTGCCGATGTCCGAGGCATCCATCTCCTTCGGAAAATTCCGGTTTCGCGTCTCGCGCACGCGCGACGGCGCCACCGGCGGAAGCCAGTTGCCGGCATAGGCGGTGGCGCGCCGGCCCAGATGCGATACCTGGCACATGACGGCGGCGCCGTGGCGGTGGATTCGCTGCGACAGCGATTGGAGATGCGGGACGATGCGATCGCTCGAAAGATCCAGTTGACCGCCGCCCCAACTGGAATCCGGCGACGTCATCGCCGAGCCGCCCATCATGGTCATGGCGAGGCCACCGCGCGCCTTCTCCTCGTGGTAGCGCTGGTAGCGCTCGAGCGGCAGGCCGCCATCGTCCAGCATCGAAGCGTGACTGGTGCTGACGACGCGGTTGCGCAGAACCAGTCCCTTGAGCCGGAACGGTTGAAGCAACGGATCCAGCGATGTCTCCATACCCTTGGACTGCGGTGCCGCTAAGGTCACGTTCTGCTCCGAACCATTCATGAAAGTTATAGTCCGTTATTTGGAGAGCCTTAGAAAGATTGAAAATTCTTTTGGTAGCTATACACTGCACGTATGGCTGGCTTCGCAAAACTCGTTCCTTCCGCGCGCGGACTTCTGGTCTTCGAGGCGGCTGTCCGGCTGGCAAGTTTCACGGCCGCTGCCCGGGAGTTCAACGTCACGCAACCGTCCGTAAGCCGCAGCATCGCCCAGCTCGAGACCGATATTGGCGTCGCTCTTTTCACGCGGAATTCGACGGGATTGACCCCGACCGCGGACGGCCGCGCGCTCTATTCGGCGGTGCGCGAAGGATTTGACGGGATCGAGGAGGTTATCCGCGGGATCAAGGAGAAGAACGTCGCAAAGCCGGTCGTCACGCTCTCCCTTTCAAGCTCGCTGGTGACGCATTGGTTTGTTCCGAGGCTGAGCATCTTCGCGACAAGATTTCCGGACGTGGACCTGAGATTCGAGCTGATCGCGGGCGTTCTGCGCGGGCCGGTCGAGAACGTCGACCTGGCCACCAGAATCCTGGCCGATGACGACTTAAACTATCACCGTTGGGCGTTCTCGCCGGAAATCATCGTTCCGGTGTGCAGCCCATCCTATCTGTCGGCCCATGGCCGGCTGAAGCACGACGCGGACGGCGAGGGCCATGTCTTGCTTCATCTCACCGATGCCAAGCTGCAATGGCTGGACGCCTGGGGCCACGTCGCCGACCGCAAGACCAGCAAGGCAAAGTGGCTCGAATTCTCGGACTACGCGGTTGTGCTCCAGGCCGCGATGAACGGGGAAGGCGTCGCGCTCGGCTGGCTCAGCAATGTCTCTAGGGCCTTGCTTCAGGGGACACTTGTCCCTGCATCGGACCGCCAGATCAACACCGGCCGGACCCATCACCTGATTGCGCCGCGCTCGAGACCGGTGCGGCCGATCGTCTCCGAGATCTGCGCCTGGATGATCGCTGAGATGCAAACCGAATTGAAGGCCTTGCATCCAATGTTGCGGCCGGACGTCTGGCGAAGGGCCGGCTCCAACTGATCGTAGGTTCCGCCACGCATCCCGCGCTCGCAAGTTCAAGCCCGAAGTGCCGCTTGCCTATTTGGTATGCTGGTATAACATGTAGCTGGTATGGTGTCTTTTGAATGGGCGTCATAGCGGAACAGCAGACGAGCCGACCCATGTTTGGCCGGCGCTTTTGGGAGGAGATATCAATGAAGTTCGCAATCGTTGCGGCGCTCACCGGCGCCGCGCTGGCTAGCGTTTCGGGTCTGCCGGCAATGGCGTCTCCGGACGCGCCGGTCATCGCGCTGGCCAACGCGTATTACGGCAATACCTGGCGCCATCAGATGGTCGAGGCCTTCGAGGCTTCGGCCAAGGAAGCCAAGGCCGCCGGACAGATCGCCGACTATATCGTCATGAACGGCGACGGCTCGGTCGCGCAGCAGAACAGCCAAATCGCCGAACTGATCCTGAAGAAGGTCGACGTGCTCGCCGTCGATGCCGCTTCCGAAACCGCGGTCAACGGCATCATCGAGAAGGCCTGCAAGGCCGGCATCATCGTGATTTCCTTCGATTCCGTTGCTTCGGCGCCCTGCAACTACCAGCTCAATTTCGACTTCAAGGGTTACAAGGCCGCCCAGGCGGAAGCCGTGTTCAAGATGCTCGGCGGCAAGGGCAATGTCATCCAGGTGCGCGGCGTGAAGGGCTCCGCGCCCGACAACGACATGTTCAAAGCCCAGCAGTCGGTACTGGCCAAATATCCCGACATGCATCGGCGGCGCCGCCTTCTGGCTCGGCCTGTCGCTGCTCAAGGGCGCCAAGGCGCCCAAGCTGATGATCATGCCGGTGGCAACCGTCGATGCCAACAACCTCAAGGACTACGCCAAGCTGCCGGGCGGTCAGATCATCAGCCCGAGCTATTCGCTGGACTGGGTCAAGCAGAACCTGCTCAGCAAGTAAGGCAGGCCGTTTAACGGATCGGGCGCCGCCCCACAGCGGCGCCCGATCTTCGCCTGCGAAGAAGCGGAGGACGAATGTCCCATCTTGCCGTTGCCGCACAGGGCAGCGCCGTAGCCACGGGGCCTGCTGCCCCTGCCCGGCCAAGCGTCGTTTCGCTCAGCGGAATAACCAAGAGCTTCGGGCCGACTCTCGCCAACGCCGGGATTGATCTTTCCGTCGGCGCCGGCGACGTGATCGGGCTGGTCGGCGGCAACGGCGCCGGGAAATCGACGCTGATGCGCATTCTGTGCGGCGCGATGTGGCCGACGCTCGGCTCGATTTCCTTCGCCGGCACGGAGGTTGCTTTCGCCGGCTACGACACCGGCGAAGCGCAGCGGCGCGGTATCCGCATGGTGCATCAGGAGCTGTCGCTCTGCGCCAACCTGTCCGTCGCCGAGAACTTTTTCCTGGAAACGCCGAGCGACTCCGCAAGCCGGCCTGGCTGGCGCGCGCTCTATCGCACCCGCGCCCGCGCGGCGCTCGACGCCGTCTTCCCCGGCAATACAATCGACGCCGACACCGAGGTCGGCCATCTCAGCATCGCCGAACGGCAGATGGTGGAGATCGCGCGTGCCGCGGCGACGCCCGGCGTCAAGCTGATCGTGCTCGACGAGCCGACATCCTCGCTCGATCTCGACCGCTCGAAGCAGCTCCGCGCCTTCATTCGCGAGCGGGCCAAGGCCGGTCTCGCCTTCATCTTCATCAGCCACAAGCTGCAGGAGATCATCGACATCGCCACCGAAGTCGTGGTGTTGCGCAACGGGCGCACCGCGTGGCAGGGCCATACGACGGATGCCTCGATCGGCAAACTGGTGCAGTTGATGGGCGGCGATGCCGATCCGGTTCACCAGCACGCCGTCGCGGCCGCATCCTCCCAGGATGTGCTGGTGCGGCTCTCCGGGCCGCTGACGGCCGAGCTCGGCCGCGACATCGACATCGTGCGCGGCGAGATCGTCGGGCTGGCCGGCCTCGAAGGCAGCGGCCAGAAGGAATTGCTGCACGCGATCTTCAACCCCGGCCGAAAGCAACACGCCGTCGTCGCCAGGCATGCGGATGCCGGCTACATCGCCGGCGACCGGCAGAAGGAAGGCGTGTTCCCGCTGTGGAGCGTGCTTTCAAACATCAGCATCGGCGCGCTTGCCCGCCGCCCGGCGCTGGGCTTCGTTTCCGACCGCGCCAGCCGCGATACCGCTTCGCGTGCCGCAAGCCGCCTGCGCCTCGACGACCGGCGCTTCCAGTCCAACATCACCGAACTCAGCGGCGGCAACCAGCAGAAGGCGCTGGTGGCGCGCGCGCTTGTCGCCGACACGCCGGTCATCCTGCTCGACGACCCGACGCGCGGCGTCGACATCGCCACAAAGCAGGATTTCTACCGGCTCTGCAACGAGGTCGCGCGTAGCGGCCGCGCGCTGGTCTGGCACACGACCGAGGATGCGGAACTGCTCGCCTGCGACCGCGTGCTGGTCTTTTCAGGCGGCCGGATCGTGAAGGAACTGGCGGGCGAGGCGATCACCGAGCAGGCGATCGTCGGCGCCTCCTTCGCCCAATCGACGGACAAGCAGATGAGTACCGCGCGAAACCGGACCACCATGGCGGGTTTCGCTCGCCGGCTGGTGAACGCGGCGCCGTTCATCGGGCTCGCCGCCGTGCTCGCCATCATGATCGCGATCAACCCGGCGGTCGCCTCCACCTTCGGCCTCGACCTGCTGTTGATGCCGGCCCTGTCGCTGGTGCTGGTGACCGGGGCGCAGATGTTCATCGTCGGCGGCAGCGAGATCGATCTCGGCGTCGGCGCCTTTGCAGGTCTCGTCAGCGTGCTCAGCGCCACGCTGCTCTACGACCAGCCGTGGCTCGGCGCGCTGGCGCTGATGGTGGCGGTCGCCACCTATGCGGGGCTTGGCGGCCTGATCCAGGCCCGCAAGATCCCGGCGATCGTCGTCACGCTCGGCGCATCCTTCATCTGGGTCGGGATAGGCTATGCGCTGCAGCCGACACCGGGCGGCGCCAGCCCGGACTGGCTGTCGGCCCTCTTCAACTGGTCGCTCGGTGTCGTGCCGACCTCGATCATCCTAATCGCCGCCGTGGCGCTGATCGTGCTCGTCATTGACAGGCTGCCGCTCGGCGTCGTGCTGCGCGGCTTCGGCAACAACCCGGCGGCGATGATCCGCTCGGGATGGTCGCCGACGCGCTACGCGCTGGTGCGCTATCTCATCGCCGGACTGTTCGCCGCCGCCGCCGGCCTGTCGCTGACGGCCATCAACACGGCGAGCGACATCAATTCCGGCAATTCCTACACCTTGCTGAGCGTCGCCGCCGTGGTCATGGGCGGCTGCTCGCTGCTCGGCGGCGTCATCTCGCCGGTCGGCGCTGTCGCCGGCGCGGTGACGCTCTCATTGATCGGCGCGCTGCTCGGCACGCTCAGCGTCAGCAGCGACTACAACGCCGCCACGCAAGGGCTGATACTGATCGCGCTGCTCACGCTGCGCAGCCTGACCGCCGACCGCAGGAGCGAGCCATGAACGCACTCGCGGGCTTCGGCATCTGGGCGCAGCGCAACCGCTGGATCTGGTCGGCGATCGGCGTGCTGCTTTTATGGCTGGTGCTGTCATTCGTCACCAACCGCTTCAGCCTGTCCAGCCTGTCCGGCGTCGTTCTGTCGGCCTCCTTCCTGACGGTCGTCGGTATCGGCCAGATGTTCGTAGTGACGACCGGACGCGGCAACATCGACCTTTCGGTCGCCTCGGTGATCACGCTCAGCGCCTTCGTCGCCCTGCTCACCATCAAGGGCCAGGACGCGAACCTCGCCATCGGCGTGATCGCCGCCATCCTGCTCGGCCTTGGCGTCGGGGCGCTCAATTCGCTGCTGGTCGTCGGGCTCGGCATCCCGGCGATCATCGCGACATTGGCGACCGGCTATGTGCTGGCGACGGCGACGCTTCTGTCCAACAAGGCGATCCCGGGCTTCGCCGTCAGCCCTTCGCTGAAGGAACTGGCGACCGGGCGCATTTCCGGCGTGCCGATCATGGCCGTCATCGCCGTCGTCGGCGTGGCGGCTACTTCCTTCGTGCTGCGCTACACCGTTTTCGGACAGCTCTTGTCGGCGGTCGGCCAGAACCGCGCCGCGGCGCGGCTTGCCGGCATCCGCAATGGCCCGGTGATCGCGTCGGCCTTCATCATCTCTTCGGTGCTGGCATCGCTCGATGGGCTGCTGCTCGGCGCCTATATCGGCGGCGCTTTCCTCGAAATGGGCCAGCCCTATCTCTTGCAGTCGATCGCCGCCGTGGTGCTCGGCGGCACGCTGATCTTCGGTGGCTCGGCGACGGCTTTGGGCACGTTCTTCGCCAGCATCCTGCTCATCCTCATCGTCACCACCATGCAGATCATCGGCCTGCCTCCGGGCGCGCAGGACATCGTGCAGGGCGTCGTCGTCATCTTCGTGCTGGCGCTGGCGGGGCGCCAGGCTCTGGCGCGGCGCGCCTCCGTCGATCCTGCCGATGGCGAGGCGGACCCGGCGGCCAAGGCGGAAGCGAGCGCGCCGGGCATCCACCCCGGCTGAGAGACACGACGCGATGATTTCCTCTTGCCAAATCGTGGTAGAGTGATCATACCAGTATATGAGATGACGATTGGCGAGAGCGTCGTCCGAAATTCAGGGAGCAAGGCCAAATGACAACGATTGCGCTGTTCGGTGCGGGCGGCAAAATGGGCTACCGTTTGTCGACTAATTTTCGCGGGTCGCCCTATACGATACGCCATGTCGAGATCAGCGAGGCGGGCAAGGAGCGCCTGAAGACCGGACTCGGCATCGATACGGTCAGCGTCGACGAGGCGCTCAAGGGCACCGAAGTGGTGATCCTTGCGGTTCCCGACACGCATATCGGCAAGGTCGCGGCCAGCATCGAAAGCAAGCTGGCGCCGGGGACGATGGTGATCGTGCTCGATGCCGCGGCGCCCTTTGCCGGCCATCTGCCGAAGCGTCCTGACCTGACCTATTTCGTCACCCATCCCTGCCATCCGCCGATCTTCAACGACGAGACCGACATGGCGGCCAAGAAGGACTTCTTCGGTGGCGTCAAGGCCAAGCAGCATTTCGTCAGCGCCCTAATGCAGGGGCCGGAAGAGGACTACGCCAAGGGGGAGAAGATCGCCCAGATCATCTGGGCGCCGGTGATGCGCTCGCACCGCGTCACCGTCGAGCAGATGGCGCTGCTCGAGCCTGGCCTCTCCGAGACGGTCTGCGCTTCCCTGCTCGTCGTCATGAAGGAGGCGCTCGACGAGGTCGTGGCGCGCGGCGTCGATCGGCAGGCGGCGCTCGATTTCCTGCTCGGCCACATGAACGTGCTCGGCGCCGTCATCTTCGGCGAAACCAAGGGCGTGTTCTCGGACGCCTGCAACAAGGCGATCGAGTTCGGCAAGCCGGTGCTGATGCGCGACGACTGGAAGCGGGTCTTCGAATCGGAGGAGATCGCTGCCAGCATCCAGCGCATCACCTGAGATAGCTACTATCAGGTACATATCACCTGAATTAGTGATTGACTCATCATACCAGTTGGCTTTAGCTGTTCCGGCTCGGATTGCTGGGAAAATCCGAAGCGGACGTGGAGGAATGGCGGGGAGCGGCAGCGAGGGTCGGTTCGGATGAAAGCCGGCGAAGGCTTTCAAAATCCGAGCGGCGCGGCCGGCACCGCCTGACGAATTTCAAACACAGACGATTGCCTCGATCGAGGCACGGTTTTCAACGGGAGGACTTCATGAAACTCACTCGCAGAATGACGCTTGCGGCTTTCGCCGGCGTGCTCGCACTGGGCACCGCCATGCCTGCCTATGCGGCGGACCTGATCGCCATCATCACACCTTCGCACGACAATCCGTTCTTCAAGGCGGAAGCGGTGGGCGCCGAAGCCAAGGCTAAGGAGCTCGGCTACGACACGCTGGTGCTGGTGCATGACGATGACGCCAACAAGCAGTCGGAGTTGATCGACACCGCGATCGGCCGCGGCGCCAAGGCGATCATCCTCGACAATGCCGGCGCCGACGCCACCGTCGCCGCCGTGCAGAAGGCCAGGGACGCCGGCGTTCCCGCCTTCCTGATCGACCGCGAGATCAACGCCACCGGCGTCGCCGTGGCGCAGATCGTCTCCAACAACTACCAGGGCGCCCAGCTCGGCGCGCAGGAATTCGTCAAGCTGATGGGCGAGAAGGGTAATTTCGTCGAGCTGGTCGGCAAGGAATCCGACACCAACGCCGGCATCCGCTCCAAGGGCTATCACGACGTGATCGACGACTACCCGGACCTGAAGATGGTCGCGCAGCAGTCGGCCAATTGGAGCCAGACCGAGGCCTATTCCAAGATGGAATCGATCCTGCAGGCCAATCCCGATGTCAAGGGCGTGATCTCCGGCAACGACACGATGGCGATGGGCGCCTATGCGGCGCTTGCCGCCGCCGGCCGCAAGGATGTCATCGTCGTCGGCTTCGACGGCTCGAACGACGTGCGCGACTCCATCACCTCCGGCGGCATCAAGGCAACGGTGCTGCAGCCGGCCTATGCCCAGGCGCAGATGGCCGTCGATCAGGCCAGCGACTTCATCAAGAACAAGAAGTCGCCCGAGAAGGAAAAGCAGCTCATGGACTGCGTGCTCATCAATGGCGACAATGCTCCCAAGCTGGAGACCTTCGCGCTCAAGAACTGAGCTGGCGATAGAAGCTGCGAGGGGCGAACACTTGTTCGTCCCTCGCCTCCATTTCACTTTCGGGTATCCTTGATTGCCATGACCAAGCCGGCTTGTCCGCTCAAGAAGAGTTGGCTGATCCTTGCGCTCACTGCCGCCGTCGGCCTGAGCGCCTGCAAGATCCTGCCGACGCCCTCGGCGCAGGGTGCCGATAGCGGCAACGGCTCCGCCTTCAATCCCGACAAGATGGTCGAGGAGATCTGGGCCTCGAAGGTCATTCCCTATCTGCAGCAGAAGGCAGGCCCGTTCGCCGAGGTCCATGCGCTGGCAAAGACCGATCCCGCCGCTGCCGGCGCAAAATACGGCAATCCGAAGAAGCAGGCGAATTCGCCATGGACCTTCGCGGTGCGCGTCGAGGGCAAGATCGTCGCCGCCAACACGCAATCGCGCGCGGCAACCATCGATGTCGACGTCGACGGCGACGGCAAGGCGGACGCGCGGGTGCAGATCGGGCCGGCCATGCGCGGTACGGCGCTGCGCGACAGTCTGGACTTCGTGCAGTTCAACGACTTCACCAACCAGATCGACTTCGCCCAGTTCGGCAAGGCCTTCAACGCCCATGCCGGCAAGACGGTGCTGTCCAAGCTGCCGCGCGATGGGCTCGAGGGCCGCACCGCAAAGGTGCTCGGCGCCTATACGATCGAAGGCGGCCAGGACCTGCCGCTGGTGACGCCGGCGGAGGCCGAGATCGGGCCGAAGCCATGAGCCCCCCGCCCGGTCACGACGTCATCCTGAAGCTAGAAGACATCTCCAAGGTCTATGCCGGCACCGTGGCGGTCAAGCACGCGAATTTCGAGGTGCGCAAGGGCGCGGTCAACGTGCTGGTCGGCGAGAATGGCGCCGGCAAGTCGACGCTGATGAAGATCATCGCCGGCGTCGAACGGCCGACCGCCGGCCGCATCCTGCTCGACGGCAACGAGGTCTCCTTCTCGTCCTCCGGAGACGCCGTCAGCCGCGGCATCGGCATGGTGTTCCAGGAGCTGAACCTGTTCGGCAACCTCTCGGTCGCCGAGAACATCTTCGCCACCCGCGAGCTGACCAACGGCTTCTGCAAGATCGACCACAAGGCGCAGGAGCGGCGCGCCGCCGAATTCCTCGAACAGCTCGAAGCCGGCATCAGGCCCGACATGCTGGTCGAGGATTTGCGTATCGGCCAGCAGCAGCTGGTCGAGATCGCCAAGGCGGTCTCGCTCGACGCGCGTATCCTGATCATGGACGAGCCGACCTCGGCGCTGAGCGCGGCCGAGGTCGAGATCCTGTTCAAGGTGATCGCCGATCTCAAGGCGCGCGGCGTGGCGATCGTCTACATCTCGCACCGGCTGGAAGAGCTGATCCGTATCGGCGACTACATCACCGTGCTGCGCGATGGCCGCATCACCGGCCAGGAAGAGATGAGACAAGTCGATACGCAGTGGATCGTCCGGCAGATGATCGGCTCGGACGCCAAGGATTTCGCCAAGGCCGACGGCCATCAGCCCGGCGAAGAAGTATTCCGCGCCGAGGAAATCTGCCTGCCGCGCGTCACCGGCGGACTGGCGGTCGATCATGTCTCGCTGTCGCTGCGCGCCGGCGAGATCCTCGGCATCTACGGATTGATGGGCGCCGGCCGCAGCGAACTGTTCGACTGCATCATGGGCCGTCACGGCCAGGCGAGCGGCAGGATATTCATCGACGGGAGGCCGGTAAAGGAGCGCGACACGGCGCGGCGTATCCAGCGCGGCCTGGCGCTGATCCCGGAAGACAGGCAACGCGAGGGACTGGTGTCGATCCTGTCGGTCGCCAGCAACCTGACGCTTGCGAGCCTGTCGCGTTTCGTCAGCCTGTTCCACATACGCGGCGGCGCCGAGCGCCAGGCCGTCACGCAGATGGTGCGCGAGCTGGCGATCAAGGTCGCCGATCCGATGCAGGAAGTCTCGTCGCTGTCGGGCGGCAACCAGCAGAAGGTGGTGATCGGCAAGGCGCTGCTCACCGACCCAAAGGTGCTGTTGATGGACGAGCCCAGCCGCGGCATCGATGTCGGCGCCAAGGCCGATGTCTTCCGCACCATGCGCAAGCTTTCACGCGACGGGCTGGGCATTCTCTTCGCCACCTCCGACCTCGACGAGGTGATGGCGCTATCCGACCGGATCGCGGTGATGAGCAACGGAAAACTGACAGGCATGTTCGATCGCGCCGAGGCGACGGAAGCGGCGATCGTCGCCGCATCGGCGCTTGGCCATGGACCCGTGCATGGAGAGCAACGCCGATGACCGACATTCCAGCCAAGGCTGCCGCGCCATCCGCGTCCAGCGGCTCCGTGCTGCTGACGCTGATGAAGCTCCGCACCTTCATCGCGCTGATCGCGGTGCTGGCGTTCTTCTCGATCGCGGCGCCAAATTTTCTGTCGGCCGCCAATCTGATCCTGATGGCCAAGCACGTGGCGCTCAACGCTTTCCTCGCCATGGGCATGACCTTCGTCATCATCACCGGCGGCATCGATCTGTCGGTCGGCTCGATCGTCGGCTTGTGCGGTATGGTCGCTGGCTATCTCGTGCTCAACGGTATCGACCTGCAGATCGGCTACACCGTCTATTTCAACGTCGTCGAGATAGCTCTCATTACGCTTTCGGTCGGCATACTGATCGGCGCCGTCAACGGCTTGCTGATCACCAGGCTGAACGTCGCGCCCTTCATAGCCACGCTCGGCACGCTCTATGTCGCCCGCGGCCTGGCGCTTTTGTCGTCGGACGGCCGCACCTTCCCCAACCTCGTCGGCAAGCCGGAGCTCGGCACCACCGGATTCGGCTATCTCGGCGCCGGCAAGCTGCTCGGCCTGCCGGTCTCGATCTGGATACTGCTCGTGGTGGCGCTTGGAGCCGCCTACCTCGCCCGCTACACGCCGCTCGGCCGCCACATCTTCGCCGTCGGAGGCAACGAGCGTGCCGCGCGCATCTCGGGCGTGCGCGTCAACGTGGTGAAGATGTTCGTCTACATGTTCTCAGGCTTCTGCGCGGCGATCGTCGGTCTCATTATCTCGTCCGAGCTGATGGCTTCGCACCCGGCGACGGGCGAAAGCTTCGAGCTCAACGCCATTGCGGCAGCGGTGCTCGGCGGCACCTCGATGTCGGGCGGCCGCGGCACGATCGGCGGCACCATCGTCGGCGCCTTTGTCATCGGCATCCTCTCCGACGGGCTGGTGATGATGGGCGTCAGCTCGTTCTGGCAGATGGTCATCAAGGGTCTCGTCATCATCGTCGCTGTCGTCGTCGACCAGGCGCAGCGCCGGCTGCAGAGCCGGGTGACGCTGATGCAGATGGCGAAGGTGGGCTGACCATGGCGATCTTGCGTGGAGCGCTGATCGGCTGCGGCTTCTTCGCGGTCAACCAAATGCATGCCTGGCGCGACATCGACGGCGCTTCGATCGTCGCGATCTGCGACCGCGATCCCAAGCGATTGCGGATCGTCGGTGACCAGTTCGGCATCGAGCGGCGCTACAGCGATGCGGCCGAAATGTTTGCCGGCGAGACGCTCGACTTCGTCGACATCGCGACCACCGTCGGCAGCCATCGGCCGCTGGTCGAGATGGCTGCTGCAAACCGCGTCCCGGTGATCTGCCAAAAACCTTTCGCGCCGACGCTCGGCGACGCCAAAGCCATGGTCAAAGCCTGTGCGGATGCCGGCGTGCCGCTGATGGTGCACGAAAACTTCCGCTGGCAGTCGCCGATCCAGGCGGTGCGCGCCGTGGTCGACAGCGGCGAGATCGGCAAGCCGTTCTTCGGGCGCATCTCCTTCCGCTCGGCCTATGACGTGTTTTCGGGGCAGCCTTATCTTGCGACCGGCAAGCGCTTCATCATCGAGGATCTCGGCATCCATATCCTCGACATCGCCCGCTTCCTGCTCGGCGACGTGTCGAGCCTCACCGCGCGCGCCGCGCGCGTCAATCCGGACATCGCCGGCGAGGACGTGGCGACGATGCTGATGGATCACGAAGGCGGCGCCATCTCCGTGGTCGATTGCAGCTATGCGACCAAGCTTGCGACCGAACCGTTCCCCGAAACGCTGATCGAGCTTGACGGCAGCGATGGCACAATCCGGCTGGCGCGGGGCTATCAGCTCACGGTCACCGGCAAGAGCGGAACCAAGATCAGCGACGTGTCGCCGCCGTTGCTCCCCTGGGCGTCGCGGCCATGGCACAACATCCAGGAAAGCGTCATGGCGATCCAGAAGCACTGGGTGGACTGTCTAACGAGTGCCAAGGAGCCGGCGACTTCCGGCGCCGACAATCTCAAGACATTCGCCCTGGTCGAGGCCGCCTATGCCGGCGCCGCGAGCCGGCAGCCGGTGCGGATCGAAGAGTTGCTCAAATGACCGCCGGCACGTTCCGCCTCTACGGCACGCGCGCGGTCGACGCCGAACCGGTCCGGCTCGTAGCCGGCCCGCTCAGCGCCGATTTCGTCAACGGCAATCTGCGCACCGTCCGCCATGGCGGCGTCGAGGTGCTGCGCGCCGCCGCCTATATCGTGCGCGACCGCGACTGGGGCACTTATGAGCCGGTGCTGGCGGATCTGGTCATCGAACAAGGTGACGACCGTTTCTCGGTGCGCTACTCGGCAAGCTGCGAGGGGCCGGGCGGGAGCCGGCTCGGCTTTGACGCCACGATCGAGGGCCGCGCCGACGGCCGCCTCGTCTTCGATGTGAGCGCGCTGCCCGAAAGCGATTTCGAGACCAACCGCTGCGGCTTCTGCATCCTGCATCCGATCGCCGGTCTCGCCGGCAGCCCGGTCAAGATCGAGCATACGGACGGCAGCGTGGCGGACACGAAGCTGCCCTTGCTGATCGACCCCTGGCAGCCGTTCAAGAACATGCGCGCCATCACTCAGCAGGTCCGGCCGGGCGTCGGCGCCGAATGCCGGATGGAAGGCGATATTTTCGAGATGGAGGACCAGCGCAACTGGTCGGACGCCTCCTACAAGACCTATGTGCGGCCGCTCGCTTTGCCGTGGCCCTACGTGCTGCCGGCCGGACAAACCAATCGTCAGACGATCACGCTGCGCATCACCGGCGACGAGAAGTCGAAAGCCGCCGCAGCGGGAACCGAACCGGTCCACATCGAACTTGGCGCAGCCGGAGCGAAGCTGCCCGATATCGGTGTGGTCATTTATCCGGAAGATGTCGAGGCGGCGCTTGCCAAGCTTCCGCTGCTGTCGAACCTTGGCCCGCAGCAGCTTCTCCTCCACTATGATCCGACACGCGGCCACGGCCTGGACGCCTTGCGCGCCCATGCCAGGCTCGCCGCCGCATTCCCCGCCAAGACAACCCTCGAATGCGTCGTCGCCTGTGCCGGCGATCTCGACGTTGAACTCTCCGGCGTTGCCGAGATGGTGCGCAGGGTGGGTCTGCGCCTCGATACCATCGCGGTCTCGCCTTCGGTCGACCGGCAGTCTACGCCGCCCGGCAGCATCTGGCCGGCATGCCCACCGCTCGAGGACGTCTACGCCGCCGCCCGCCGTGCCTTTCCGGACATCCGCCTTGGCGGCGGCATGTTCAGCTATTTCACCGAGCTCAACCGCAAGCGCGTTCCCGCCGACGCGCTCGATTTCATCACCCATTGCACCTGCCCGATCGTGCACGCGGCGGACGATCTCAGTGTCATGCAATCGCTGGAGGCGCTGCCTTTCATCACCCAGTCGACACGGGCGATCTACGGAGCGAAGCCTTATCGCATCGGACCCTCGACCATCGCCATGCGGCAGAACCCCTATGGCGGCGCGACCAAGGACAATCCACACGGCCAGCGCATCGCCATGGCCAATCGCGATCCGCGCCATGCCGGCTTGTTCGCTGCCGCCTGGACGATCGGCTATGCCGCGCGCGTGGCGCCGGCCGGGCTGGAGATGCTGACGCTTTCCGGCTTCACGGGGTCGTTCGGCGTACTGGCAGCCGCCGGCGAACCCGCCGAAGAAGGAAAGCCGCGGCCGATCTTCCATGCTGTGCAAGGCCTCGCCGCGCTGGCCGGCCATACGCATATCGCTGTGCGCGTCAGCGGCGATCGCGTGGCTGCGCTGGCGGGCCGCTCGCCGGCTGGCGCCGTGACGGCCTGGCTGGCAAACATCGCGTCGGACGAGGTGCCCGTCGACATCTCGGCGCTGGTTGGCGGAGCGGCAGGTCCGGTTACGATCTGGGACGGAGTGGGTGAACGCACGCTTGCAATCGGCGCGGCTTCAGGGCGCTTCACTATGCCGGCTTACGCCATAGCAAGGATCGGCTGAACGAAGTTATTTCTCAGAGCTCATCACATAGAGGGCGCGCGAGCGTTCGAGGTGCTTGATCATCGCCTTCTCGGCGCCTTCGGCGTCCTTCTTCTCGATACAGCCGATGATCTCTTCGTGCTCGGTCAGTGTGAATTTTTCCTTGCCGGTCCAGATCAGCATCTCGGTGTGATATTCCTTCAGCCAGCCGAGCATCGCCTCGCTGACCGCGACATAGATCGGATTGCCCGAGATCGCCGCGATCTGGGTGTGGAAGCGCATGTCGGCGGAGATGAAGGCCTCGGCATCGCCGCGCGCGGCGCGCTGCTCGGCGACGGTCGCTCTCAACCGCTGCACATCCTCGGGCGTCGCCTTCTCGGCCGCTTCCTTGACCATGCCGCGCTCGAAGAAGATGCGCGCGCTCTTCAAATGCTCCAGCGTATCCTTCGACGACGACAGGATGATCTTGGCCGCGCCGTCGACCTGCTTGATGATCGACTTGGCGGTGAGCTGCAGCACCTTGGCGCGCTCACCATGCGAGATGGCGACAAGACCCATATTGCTCAGCGCCTGCATCGCCTCGCGAATCGCCGGCCGGCCGACTTCGAAGCGCTCCATCAGTTCGCGCTCGGACGGCATGTCGTCACCCGGCTGCAACTCGCCGCTGGTGATGAGGCGCTTCAGCCTGGCAAAGACTTCATCGGAAAGCTTGCGCCGGACGATCGGTTCCGAACGGTTCATCGCCGCGAATCACTCCTTGACCCAGACCCAATCTAACACCGCGACTGCAATTTCCGGAATGGCTGTCACCTTTCGCATGGCGCTCCGCCAAGCAGGATATTGCTTGCAATGCTTATGTGCTCATTATACCAGATTTCGAGCACAGGGAATTCTTTTCCTGCCTTTTCGAAGTATGACCCGGCCATGATCACCCTCACCTATCGCATCGAGACCGCGGGGAGCATCGAGGCGCTGGCGGCCAAGATCGCCAGCGACCAGTCGACCGGCACCTTCGTCGCGTTGCCCGGCGAGACCGAGGAGTTGAAGGCACGGGTGGCGGCGCGCGTGCTTGCGATCCGGCATTTGCCGGACGCGGCGCAACCGTCGATACCCGAGGTCGGCGGTGGTCCCTTCAAGCGCGCCGATGTCGACATCGCTTTTCCTTTCGACGCGATCGGTACCGATCTCGCGGCGCTGATGACGATTGCGATCGGCGGCATCTATTCGATCAGGGGGCTCACCGGCATCCGCGTCATCGACATGAAGCTGCCGGAAGAGTTCCGAGGCGCTCATCCCGGCCCGCAATTCGGTGTCGCCGGCAGCCGAAGGCTCACCGGCGTCGAGGGCCGCCCGATCATCGGCACCATCGTCAAGCCGGCGCTGGGTTTGAGGCCGCATGAGACGGCCGAGATGGTGGGCGAGCTGATCGAGGCCGGCGTCGATTTCATCAAGGATGACGAGAAGCTGATGAGCCCGGCCTATTCGCCGCTGTCGGAGCGGCTGAAGGCGATCATGCCGCTGATTCACGACCATGAGCAGAAGACCGGCAGGAAAGTGATGTACGCTTTCGGCATCTCGCACGCCGATCCCGACGAGATGATGCGTAACCACGATCTGGTGCTTGAAGCCGGCGGCAATTGCGCGGTGGTCAACATCAACTCCGTCGGCTTCGGCGGCATGGCCTTCCTGCGCAAGCGCTCCGGCCTGGTGCTGCATGCGCACCGCAACGGCTGGGACATCCTCACCCGCCATCCCGGCCTCGGCATGGACTTCAAGGTCTGGCAGCAGTTCTGGCGGCTGCTCGGCGTCGACCAGTTCCAGATCAACGGCATCGCCTCCAAATACTGGGAGCCGGACGACTCCTTCGTTCGCTCCTTCGAGGCTGTGACGACACCTTTGTTCTCGGCCGAAGATTGCGCGCTGCCGGTGGCGGGATCCGGCCAATGGGGCGGACAGGCGCCGGAGACCTATGAGCGCACCGGGCGCACGGTCGATCTCCTCTATCTCTGCGGCGGCGGCATCGTCAGCCATCCGGACGGGCCGGGAGCCGGCGTGCGCGCCGTGCAGCAGGCCTGGCAGGCGGCGGTCGAGGGTATTGCGCTGACGGACTACGCTCGCGGTCACCCCGAGCTAGCGCGCTCGATCGAAAAGTTCGCCGACGGCAAGGCGGCCTGAGCATGCAAAACCTGCTTCTCAGCTATTACGGCGACGACCTCACCGGCTCGACCGACGTCATGGAGGCGCTGGAACTCGGCGGCGTGCCGACCGTGCTGTTCATGCGCAAGCCCGATGCCGAACTGATGACGCGCTTCGCGCATTGCCGCGCCGTTGGCCTTGCCGGCACCAGCCGCAGCGAGTCGCCGCAATGGATGGACACATACCTCAAGGACGCCTTCGCCTGGCTGAAGACGCTGCGGGCCGAGATCTGCCACTACAAGGTCTGCTCGACCTTCGATTCCAGCCCCACGATCGGCAGCATCGGCCGGGCGATCGAGATCGGTCGCGCGGTGTTCGCGCAAGCCTGCGTGCCGCTGGTGATCGGCGCGCCGCAGCTCAAGCGCTACACCGCCTTCGGTCACCTCTTCGCGGCCTATCGCGACAGATACTATCGCATCGACCGCCACCCGGTGATGAGCCATCATCCGGCGACGCCGATGGACGAATCCGATCTCCTGGTGCATCTGTCCCGCCAGACCGACCTGCCGTCGGAACTGCTCGATCTCGCAACGCTGCGGTCGCCTGGTAGGTCCGGAGCCTTTGACAGGCTGGCCGCGGATTCGGCGATCCTGCTCATCGATGTCGACAGTCCCGAGAGCCAGGTGCTCGCCGGCAAGGAAATCTGGCGCACCCGCAAGTCAGGCGGATATTTCGTCGCCGGCTCCTCCGGCATCGAATATGCGTTGCTCGCCGAATGTCAGGGCAATGCAGGGGCAAGCGCGAGCTTCCAGCCGCCCGGCGCCGCCGACCGCATCGCGGTGGTGTCGGGCAGTTGCTCGCCGACGACGGAACGGCAGATCCGGCATGCGATGAGCGACGGTTTCGACGGCATCGAGGTCGACCCCGTCGAGCTGGTCTCCGAACGCTCCGGAAGTGCGATCGCGCGCGCCGTGGCGGCCGGATGCGCCAGCCTGGAAGCCGGACGCAGTGTGATCCTCTATACGGCACTCGGTCCTACGGCCGACCGCGGAGCGGAGATCGACCGCCAGGAAGGCGCCCGCCACAAACTCGGCCGTGGCCTGGGCGAACTGCTTCGCGCATTGACCGTGGAACAGCAATTGAAGCGGGTGATCATCGCCGGCGGCGACACGTCCAGCCACGCGCTCGGCCAGATGGGCGTCGACGCGCTGACGGTGAGAATGCCGCTGCCGGCATCGCCCGGCTCGCCGCTGTGCGTCGCCCATTCGAGCATCGCTGCGGTCGACGGGCTGGAGGTGGCGCTGAAGGGCGGACAGGTCGGAACCGACCGCTATTTCTCGGCCATCCGCGACGGCCTCGGCGGTTGATAGTCCCATGCCGCACTCACCCGTTTTCGGCCCGATGTCGCCAAGGGACTGATCAATGATGCCTCAAGTCTGGATCGGCACAAGCTGGAAAATGAACAAGACGCTTGGCGAGGCGCATGCCTTCGCCAGCGGACTGCTTGCCGACCCGGAAGGCGACCCGCGGGTCCAGCGTTTCGTCATCCCGCCCTTCACGGCGGCGCGAGAGGTCAAGGCGATACTGAGGGATACCTCCATCAAGGTCGGTGCCCAGAACATGCATTGGGCCGACGAGGGCGCATGGACCGGCGAGATTTCACCGGTGATGCTGAAGGATTGCAATCTCGACATCGTCGAGCTCGGCCATTCCGAACGCCGCGAGCATTTCGGCGAAACCGACGAAACCATTGGCCTCAAGACGGAGGCCGCCTTGCGCCACGGCCTGACCCCCTTGATCTGCATCGGCGAGACTTTTGCCCAACGCGAGGCCGGCTTGGCCCGCGAAGTTCTCGACAGGCAGGTGCGCGGCGCGCTCTCCAAGCTCAGCGCCGCGCAGAAGCGTGCGCCGATCCTGCTCGCCTACGAGCCGGTATGGGCAATCGGCGTCAACGGCATTCCGGCGACGTCGGACTATGCCGATGCCCGCCAGGCAGAGATCATCGCTACCGCTGAGGACGTGCTCGGGCGCCGCGTTCCTTGCCTCTATGGCGGTTCGGTCAACCAGGACAATTGCGCTGAACTCATCGCATGCCCGCATATCGACGGGTTGTTCATCGGACGCGCTGCATGGGCTGTCGAGGGCTACCTCGACATCCTGTCCAGATGCCTCGCCAAACTATGAGGGAGACGATCATGAAGCTCGCGATTGCGGGGGACAGTGCCGGCGAAGGTCTGGCCAGGGTTCTTGCCGACTACTTGAAGGACAGGCACGAGGTTTCGGAAGTGTCGCGCACCGAAATCGGCCCCGACCCGTTCTACGCCAATTTGTCCGATCGGGTCGCGAGCGACGTGCTGGCCGGCAAATACGACCGTGCCATCCTGATCTGCGGCACGGGGATCGGCGTCTGCATCTCGGCCAACAAGGTGCCCGGCATCCGCGCGGCGCTCACTCACGACACCTACTCCGCCGAGCGCGCCGCGCTGTCGAACAATGCGCAGATCATCACCATGGGCGCGCGCGTGATCGGGTCCGAGCTGGCGAAGTCGATCGCCGATGCTTTTCTCAAGGAAACGTTCGATCCGCAAGGGCGGTCGGCCGGCAATGTCGCCGCCATCGACCAGGTCGACGCCAAGTACAACGCTCGCTGACTCTCGGGCGCTGGCCTGGCGACTTCTCCAGCGGCACTGCAACCGCTTAGCGAACTTCCGGCTGTTTGGCTCGCCAAGAAAACAGAACGTTCCAAGCGGCCGGGAAACGCTTTAGTCTCGCGGCCGAAATTGTACAGGGAGAAGCGCATGAGCCTGACGCAGAAGCTGATCAACGACGGCAATGCAGCGGTCGACGAAATGCTGGTCGGCATCATGGCTGCGCATCCTGAGCATCTTTGGCGCCCCGACAATGCGCCGCGTGCGGTCGTCGCCAAGCACGGTCCGCGCACCGGCAAGGTAGCGCTGGTCATCGGCGGCGGCTCAGGCCATGAGCCGACCTTCCTTGGCTATGTCGGCAAGGGATTGGCGGATGCCGCCGCGATCGGCAACGTCTTCGCCTCGCCGCCTCCGCAGCCGGCGGTCGACGCGGCGATGGCCGCGAGTGGCGGCGCCGGCGTCCTGTTCATGTACGGCAACTATGCCGGCGACGTGATGAACTTCGACATGGCTGCCGAGCTTCTGGAGATGGAAGGCATCGAGGCGCGCACGGTGCTGACCACCGACGACATCGCGTCGGCGCCGCGCGATCAACGGCAAAAGCGCCGCGGCGTGGCCGGCAACGTGTTCATCTTCAAGGCCGCGGGTGCGGCCGCCGACATGATGATGCCGCTGGACGAAGTGGAGCGCATCGCCCGTCACGCCAACGACCGCACCTTCACCATGGGCGTGGCGCTCTCGTCCTGTTCCCTGCCGCAGACGCGGCGGCCAAGCTTCGATCTGCCCGTTGGCGAGATGGAGATCGGCATGGGCATCCATGGCGAGCCCGGCGTACGGCGCGGCCCATTGCGTTCGGCCGACGATGTCGCCGACGAAATCATGGATGCGATTCTGGCGGAAATGAAGGCGCCGGCCGGCGATCGCGTCGCGGTGCTGGTCAATTCGCTTGGCGCAACGCCACTGATGGAGCTCTACATCCTGAACGCCCGGACAGCCGAACGCCTGCAGGCTGCCGGGCTGGTAGTCCACAAGACGCTGGTCGGGCCCTATTGCACGTCGCTCGACATGGCCGGAGCCTCGATCACCGTCATGCATCTCGATGACGAATTGCAGCGCATGATCGACCATCCCTGCGACTGCGCCATGTTCCGGAGCTGAGCGAGATGGACTTTACGACCAAGGATTTGAAAGCCCTTTTCGGCGCCTTCTCCGAGCGGATGGCGACCGAGCGCGACAGGCTCTGCGCGCTTGACGGGGTGATCGGGGACGCCGATCACGGCATCGCCATGGAACAAGGCATGAAGGCCGCTGCCGACGCGGCCCAGGCCGCCGAGGGCACGTTGCAGGACGTCTTCAACGCCGCCGCCAAAGGCTTTCTCAACGCAGTCGGCGCCTCCTCCGGACCGCTCTATGCGACCGCCCTTCTGCGCGCTGGCAAGGCCGCGGGCCCGCGCGGATCGATGCCGAGCGGCGAGCTGCGGACCGTCATTGCGGCGATGCGTGATGGCATCGTCCATCGCGGCAAGGCCGAACCGGGCCAGAAAACCATGCTCGACGCCTGGGCGCCGGCTGCGGATGCGGCAGTCAATGGCCAGAACGCCGATGCCATAGCCGCCGCTGCCCGCCAGGGAGCGGAAGCGACGCGCGATATGATCGCCACCGTCGGCCGCGCCGCACGCCTCGGCGAGCGCTCGCGGGGTCATCCGGACCCCGGCTCGGTTTCAGCCGCAATGCTGGTCGAAGAAATCTGCAATGCGATGAAGACCGCCTGACCATCTGTTGCGTGGGCTAAAGCAATTCCAGGAAAAGTGTGAAACAGTTTTCCGTCCGGAATTGCGTGGAAACAAATAGTTAGAGCAGTTCGGCGTTTCCATGAAACGGTGAACTGTTCTAGCCAAGCGCGTTCCTTGGCTTCAGCTTCCTGCCCAAAATGCGCGCGTAGAATGGCTCGCATTACCGGCGTGGCGCTCAGACTGGGGACGGCGCTCGGCGTGCGCATCAAAAATCGACGACAGGCGTGTCCGGCATCTGCTGTTCGAACAGTGTCCAGAACACGGAGCCCCGGGTTTCAGAGTACCATTGCTCGAAATCCGCAAGCGCGGCACGGATATTGACGGATTGGTTCCCGTTCGTGTCCCGGAACATTGCCAGCGCAACCGGCGCAAAATGCGAGATCACCTCCGAGCGCGCCTCGCTGTCTGCATTCCAGCCGAGGCTCGTGCGCAAAGCGGCGAAGGCGCTCGCAACGGCGATATCTTCACTTTCGGCCGGGGCTATCGCATCGGCGATCATCTGCATGAAATTGAGCCGCCGGAAAGCAAAGGCGCGGTCCTGTTCCAGAACTGCGATCTGCCTTGCTGCCTCGTGCCGGAAACTCGTCTCCACAGCTTTGGCGGACTCGGCCGCAGTCCTCAGTTCAAGCAGAAAAGATGCTGGCATCGCGTCATCTCCTCGGAAAGATCCGACAGCCAATTCTAAGAGGATGGCGGAAGAGAGTGGGAGTCGAACCCACCAAGGACCGGCTCGCGGCCCCTCCCGGATTTGAAGTCCGGACGCCCCACCGGGGACGATGCTCCTCCAGAAGCTTTCGCGATTGGCGGCCCACTGTCGTCCTGGCGGCGAAACAGGTCCAGCCGATGCTTGTTGACGCGACGCAGGTCACCGCGTCGCAAGGTGACGCCGTGCCGATCGAGGAATTCGAGGATGTGGACAGCGACCTTGCGCCCGCTGCCCGCACTGTCGCGAAACTGTGCGACACTGAACCGTCCGTCATGCTCGGCCGCCAGATCGCAGACGATCTCGACGATCTCGCCCAGCGCCGAGTGAAGGAAGAAGTGATCATGCGCAACCTCATGAACCGTGCCGATGCGTCCGGAGAGCTTCAGGACCTTGCGGATTTCCGCTTCCGGCCGGGCAAGCTCGCTTGCGATGTCGCGCACCCTTGGGGGATGGAATTTCACCGGGCCAGCTAGCCGTGGCTCGATCTCGCGCCAGAGGGCCTCCTCCCTGGCCGCGAGACGGACCTGATGTCCCGGAAGCCGTATCCAGGCGCCGTCAAGCTCGATCTGACCGACGCGGACCAGACTTCGCATCGCGGCGGCGAAGGCCGGCGCAGGAAGACAGGGATCGAGCTGAAGGCGCAGCTTTTCCATTCCGATGCCCGGCAAATCGGGGTTGCCGGCATGAAAGGCCTCCAGGATTGAGCCCAGGTCGCGCCTGAACCGAGCCCAACCGATTGACGAGACCACGAACTGCGTCTCCCCGACGGAAATCGTGGCAAGGCCGAGACGATCGATCAGGCTTGCGACCTCGCCGGCGCCGAGGGCACGATCGCGTGCGAAGGCTCCAATATCCAGATAGCGGGGCGGCGTGTCGAGCAGCGCAGCGACGGCCTTTTCCGGTGCCGGAATGGCGAATGCTTCGAGCATGGCCAGCCGATCCGGTGAGCGGCGTTTCCGGCTCGGACCTCTGAGGTCGATGAAGCGTCCGCCGCCGATGGTTCGCTGGGCGGAGGTGTCGCGCATCACATAGGCGTCGCCGGCCGCAGCGGCGATCGGGTTCTCCAAAACGATCTGGACCTTGGCTGTGCTGCCTGGCGCTATAGGCTCGTCGTTGAGAAGCACGATCCTGGCCCCGACCTCGGCAGCGGCGTGGTGGAGCCGCACCGGGAACCACTGCCCGATCGGCCTTGGCTCGCGGGGCAGCAGGCGCAACTCGGCGTCGATCCTGTCCGCCGGCGCGTGAAGCGCGGGATCGAGGATCACGTCTCCGCGGCGGATCGCCTCCTTGCTGACGCCGTCGCCGGTCAGACAGAGCGCGCAGCGGTCTCCGGCTCGGCCGCGCTCTGCCACCCGGTCCTGAGCGTGGATCGAGCGAATGCGCGCGGCAAGCCCTGGCGGGCTCACCACCACGCTGTCGCCGACGTCAATGCAACCTGAAAGCACGGTGCCGGTCGCGACGGTGCCGATGCCATGCAGGGTAAAGCAGCGGTCGACCGCCAATCGAAAGCGGCCCGCGGCTGAGCGCCTGGCAAAGCGCGATGCCTCCTCAGCCAGCAGGCGCCGAAGGTCATCGATGCCTTCGCCGGTAACGGTAGAGGCCGGGACAACCTCAGCCTCCTCCAAGGCTGTACCGGCAACGGCGGCGCTGATATCCGCGGCAACGGCTACGCGTCGTGCCGGGTCGGCCAGATCGCACTTCGAGAGCACGACCAGCCCGCGCCTGACACCAAGGAGATCGATGATCGCCAGGTGTTCACGCGTCTGCGGCATGACGCCGTCGTCGGCCGCCACGACCAACAGCGCGAAATCGATGCCGCTGGCGCCGGCGACCATGGTGTGGACGAAGCGCTCATGACCGGGAACGTCTATGAACCCGACGATGTCCCCGCTCGGCGTCGGAAGATAGGCGAAGCCGAGGTCGATCGTCATGCCGCGCGCCTTCTCTTCCTGGAGCCGGTCCGTATCGACGCCGGTCAGTGCCTGCACCAGCGCCGTCTTGCCGTGGTCGACATGTCCCGCCGTGCCGACGATCATGGCGCAGGCTCCTCGAGCGACAGCGCAGCGCGGCGCTCGCCCTCGGCGATATCGTCCGCGGTGAGCGCGCCGCGCGCCGCGTCGATATACCGGCCTGCGAGAGCACTGCCGCCTGCCCGCGCACGCAGCAGCCAGGCATAGGCTTCGACAGCGTCGGCGGGAACGCCGGCGCCGAGATGGCAGGCGGCGCCGAGCAGCGCCTGGCCGTCCGCGTCGCCGCGCAACGCTGCCTTGCGCCACCAGCGGACCGCTTCGGCAGGATCGCGCGGCACGCCGAGCGCATCGTGATAGAGCATGCCGACACGGGTCATTGCCGATGCGATCCCTCGCCCGGCGGCGGCCAGCGCCCAGCGCCGCGCCTCGGCGATGTCGGGCTCGATCACCTCACCCTCGAGCAGCATCCAGCTCAGCATGTCCTGCGCCGGTCCGTCGCCTTGTTCCGCCGCGGCCCTATAGAGTTCGGCCGCGCGGCGGTAATTCTGCTCGACGCCTTCGCCACGGAAATAGAGCGAGGCGAGGTTCCGCTGCCCGACGGGATCGCCGGCTTCGGCGGCGAGCGCCAGCCAGCGGGAGGCAAGACCGCAGTCACGCTCGACGCCGAGCCCCTCGGCGAAGCAGGCGCCGATATTGTTTTGGGCGCGAGCCGATCCGGACCGCGCCAGCGGCTCCCAAATGCCGAGAGCTGTGGCGTAGTCGCTCCGTTTGGCAGCGTCGAGGGCCGCCGCCAACCGGTCGGCTGCAAATGCCGGAGCGGCCTTGCGCGCGAGATGATCAAGCCATCGCACCGCCGCTGCCTCCCGGAGAGAAGTTTGCGAGATTGGCCACAAAACCGGCTTCGTCTTCAAGGCAACGCAGATCAAGCACGAGCGCCCGCTTTTCGACGCGCCCGATCACCGGAACAGGCAGCGCGCGCAAGGCGGCTGCGAGTGCTTCCAGGGCCTGACCGCTGCCTGAATGGGGGCTAAGAGCAAGCCCGGCGCTCGGCAAGGTATCGAGCGGCATTGCGCCCGATCCGACCTGGCTGCGGCACTCCATCACTTGCACTATAAATTGATCGCCCAGAGCATTGGAAAGCAGGGGAGCCAAGCGCTGGGCCTGCGTGGCAATATCGACGGCGAGGCGCGCGAGCAGCCTGAGCGTCGGCAAACGCTCGGCCAGGCGATCCGGGTTGCGATAGAGCTTCAGTGTCGCCTCCAACGCGGCCAGCCGGAGCTTGTCGACACGAAGCGCCCGCTTCATCGGGTTTCGGTTGACCTCGGCAACAAGATCCTTCCTGCCGACGACGAAACCTGCCTGCGGCCCTCCGAGCAGCTTGTCGCCCGAGAAGGTGACGAGATCGGCGCCGTCCGCGATCGCCTCGCCTACGGTCGGCTCGTGCCTGAGGCCATATTGGGTAAGATCGATGAGCGTGCCCGAGCCGAGATCGTGGACGAGAGGCACGCCGCGTTCCCTGGCGATTGTCGAAAGCTCGCGCGCCGGGACTTCGGCCGTGAACCCCTCGATCCGGTAGTTCGACGTGTGCACCTTGAACACGAGTCCGGTCGCCGGACCGATGGCCGACAGATAGTCCCTGGGATGCGTACGGTTGGTGGTCCCGACCTCAACGAGCTTCGCTCCCGCGCGGGTCATGATGTCCGGCATGCGGAACGCGCCGCCGATCTCGATCAGCTCGCCACGCGACACGATCGCCTCGCGGCCAAGCGAGAGCGTGTTGAGGACGAGGAGGACCGCGGCCGCGTTGTTGTTGACGATAGTCGCGTCCTCGGCCCCCGTGAGCTCGCATATGAGCATGCGCAGATGATCGTCGCGTTCGCCGCGTCTGCCGGTCCCGATATCGAATTCGAGCGCCACTGCCTCGCGCATGGCGGCGCGCATTGCCTCGGCGGCTTCGTTCGCGATGAGCGCGCGGCCGAGATTGGTGTGCAGCACAGTGCCGGTCAGGTTGAAAACCGGGCGCAGCGATGGGTGCTCGGCGGTCTTGAGCCGGACAAGTGCGTCGGCGGCGAGGTCGCACGGATCAGGCACCGCGGCCCCGGTGCGCCACGCTGCCCGCGCTTCTTCGAGCACATCGCGGATGGCGCGCGTCGTGGACTGCTGCCCGAAGCGCTCGACCGCCGCAGCCGCGAGCGGGGTCCTCAGCACCCGATCGACTGATGGGAGATCGCGCAGGCGAGTTGCGGGCAGACCCGACATCGCACCCTCAATAGCCGATCAGGAACGGGTTGAACGATCCGCGGCGATAGCCGGTTTCGCGCACGAGCATGTCGAGGCCAAGCGTTGCCACGTCATCGGCGATCGGGTCGAGACCGGGATCCTTGTGCTGATGCAGGATCTTCACATAGCAGCCGCAGGAATCACAGGTCTCGGCCTTCACCGTGCCCGGCCCGCCCTCGATCTCCTGGTAGCCGATGCCCTTGGTCGAGCCGCACAACGTGCATTTGATGCGCACGTGGTTCCACAGCGTGCCGCATAGCGAGCATGCGCAGAAGCGCGACCCATGGGCTCCCTGCCAGCCGACAATGATCGAGGATGCCGGCGGGGATCCGCAGGCGGGGCACGCGCCCTCGCCTACCGGCACCAGCGCAGGGGCGTCGAGGCGGGCGGCGAGACGGGCGAAGTGAACCTGCAGCGCGGCCGCGACATAGACGTGTTCGGCGAGCGCCTCCATCGGGATCGCACCGGCGAGCACATTGCGCACCATGCCAGCGCGCTTCGCCGGAGTGGCCTGCCTCAAACGGTCCAGCGCATCGGCCGCGGCGCCCGGCTTCTCGATCTCCGACGCCGCGGCGATCAGGCGGTCGAGCGTCTCTGCGGCCATGTCGAGGACGAGTTTGTTGCGGTCGAGCGGCGGCATTCCAAAGCTCCTCGCGCGCGCGCGCGCCGAGGCATCAGGCATCTCCGGCTCCGTCAGGCCCTCCTGACTACGGTGCTGCACATCGGCGAGAGCGGCAAGAAAGCGAAGATAGGGACCCAGCTCATGGCCTGCAGCCAGCGCGTTCCACCGCTGCGCGCGGCGAGAGAACAGACTTGAAGGCTCTGGAAGGCGGGCAAAGGGAGGGGCGGAGACCTCGCCTATGGCGGTGGGGTCGGAACCCGCCGGAATGATCTGTCTTGGCATTCGAGCCTCACGAACCGCACGGGTCACGTGGTTGCCTGACCGGCACAAAAATCATGTGCGAACACAAAACTAGGGCGGCAAAGTCATCCGACCAGCGCCCGCCCTATTCGGCGGGCTTCGATCCCGATGATCCTGTTCCCTTGCTCGATTTGGTGACGAGCTCCCGCAGCCATTTGCGGTGATGCCGCCAGGCCCAGCCGCCGGTCACCCGTCCGCGCGTCATGGCGGGAATGGTGCCGCGCACCCAGATGGCCGAGTAGAAATGGACGATCCAGACGCCGATGATCGCCACCGCCGCTATGGAGTGGACAAGTATGGCCACGCGCTTCTGATCGATCGTCGTATACTGGGAGAAATATTGATCCCATGCCGCCAATCCGCTGGAGATGAGGATCACAATCAGCACCGACATCGACCAGAAGACCAGTTTTTGGCCGGCATTGTACTTGCCGACCTCGGGAACATTGTCCTCGTGGTTGGCCAGCACGTCACGGAAACGGCCGAGCCACGTCCCGTCCTCGCGCCTCCACAGATTGGCCTTCCAGAATCGAAGGAAAAGTCCAAGGAAGCTGAAGAAGAGCACGACGCCGATCCAGGGATGGATGAAGCGCGTGAACTGTCCCCCGCCGAAAAGGCCGGACAGGAAGAACAGGCTCGGGTGGAACATCGCAAGGCCGGACAGGGCGAGCAGGACCAGGCTGGCCGCCGTGATCCAGTGGTTGATCCGCGCCCCCACCGTGTAGCGGTCCACGATCACCGGCTTGCCGGGATGTATCTGTTCGTTCGGCTTGAGGTCATCGGCGGCCATGGCTGTCGCCTTCCGTCAGCTCTTCGGCGTGCTCCTCATCCGCCTCGGAGACCCTGTTCGGTCCCATGATCAAATGGTGGAGCAAGCCGACGCCGGCCGCCACGCCCAACACCGTGAGGCCGGCATATTTGGTCACACCTTTCCAAGCCTCCACCAACGGACTGATCTTCGGGTCCTTGGGCAGGCCGCTGTAGATCTCGGGCTTGTCGGCATGATGCAGCACATACATTACATGTGTCCCGCCGACGCCCGGCGGATCATAGAGGCCGGCATTGACGAAGCCGCGCGACTTCAAATCCTCCACCCGCTTGGCGGCCCAACCCTTCATCTCATCCTTGGTGCCGAAGACGATCGCCTGGGTCGGGCAGGCCTTGGCGCAAGCCGGACCCTGACCGACCGCCACGCGGTCGGAGCAGAGCGTGCATTTGTAGGCCGTATGGTCGACCTTGGAGATGCGCGGGATGTTGAAGGGGCAGCCCTTGATGCAATAGCCGCAGCCGATGCAGTTCTCGTGGACGAAATCGACGATGCCGTTCGAATACTGCACGATCGCGCCCGGCGCCGGGCAGGCCTTGAGGCAGCCGGGATCGGCGCAATGCATGCAGCCGTCCTTGCGGATCAGCCATTCGAGCTCGTTGGTCTCGGGGTTGTCCCATTCGCTGTAACGCATCAGCGTGAACATGTCCGGCGTCAGGTCGGGCGGATTCTCGAAGGCGCCGGCGAAGACGCCGACCTCCGGATGCGTGTCGTTCCACTCGAGGCAGGCCGTCTGACAGGCCTTGCAGCCGATGCATTTCGAGACATCGATAAGCTTGGCGACTTCGGTCAGCTGCGTCTCGGGAGCAGGCACGGTAGACGCCGAGCGGCGGATGAGGTCCTTCTCGGAAAAACGCGGGGCCGTGTCCGTCGTCGAAGGATTGGGAAGGGGAGGAAACATCGCTTGCTCCTCCTATGCCACCGGCCCTGGAGCGGGCTCGATGTTGACCAGGAATGCCTTGTACTCCGGCGTCTCGATATTGGCGTCGCCGACAAAAGGCGTCAGCATGTTCGGACCGAAGCCTTTCTTTGCCGCTCCGGTGAAGCCCCAGTGCAGCGGTATGCCGACGATGTGGATGGTCTTGCCGTCGCAGGTGAGCGGCCTGATCCGCTTGGTCACCATGGCTTTCGCCACGACCGAGCCGCGCTTCGACCAGACGCGGACGTATCCGCCCTTGGTGATGCCCTTCTCGGCCGCGAGCTGTTCCGATATCTCCACGAAGAACTCCGGCTGCATCACCGCATTGACGATGACGTGCTTGGTCCAGAAGTGGAAATGCTCGGTCAGGCGGTAGGAGGTCGCCGCATAGGGGAACTCCGGCGAGGCCGTTTCGGCGAACTGGGCCATGTCGCCTTGGAACACCCGCGCGGCGGGATTGCCGCGGACCTTGGGCGCCACCGGATTGACGATCGGCGACTCGAACGGCTCGTAATGCGCCGGGAATGGTCCGTCGCGCATCATGGTTCGGGTAAAGAGGCGCGAGACGCCTTCCGGGTTCATGATGAACGGGCCGACCTGATCGGGCTTGGCAGTGGGCAGGATGTCGGGCACGTCGTAGCCCGACCACTTGGCGCCGTCCCATTCGATCACTTTGCGGCTCGGATCCCAGGGTTTTCCGGTAAGGTCCGCAGAAGCCCTGTTGTAGAGGATGCGGCGATTGGCGGGCCATGAGAACGCCCATTTCGAATAGAAGCCGGCGTCGTCCGGATCGCTCGTGTCCCGCCGCGCCATGTTGTTGCCGTTCTCGTTGAAGCAGCCGGAATAGATCCAGCAGCCGCAGGCTGTCGAGCCGTCGTCGCGCAGTGCTGCAAAGGCCGGCAGCAGCTTGCCGGGCTCGGCCAGCACTTTCGTCGGGTCGGCCGTGTCGGTCACCCTGGCGAGCGCCCTGCCGTTGATCTCCTGGGCAAGTTCCTCGGCTTTCGGATCGCCGGGATCGGCATAAGGCCAGGTGAGCTTGACGATAGGATCGGGGAAGGCGCCGCCTTCCTTGGCGTAGAGCGCCTTGAGGCGAAGATAGAGCTGCGCCATGATCCATGTGTCGCGCTTGGCTTCCCCGGGGGGCGTGCCGCCGGCCCAATGCCACTGCAGCCAGCGCCCCGAATTGACCAGCGAACCGTCATCCTCAGCAAAGCAGGTTGAGGGCAACTGGTAGACTTCCGTCTGGATCTGCGACGGATCGACATCGTTGTACGGCCCGTGGTTTTCCCAGAACCGCCCAGTCTCCGTGTCCAGCGGATCCATGATGACAAGGAATTTCAGCTTCGAGAGCGACTCGATCACCTTCTTCTTGTTCGGAGCCGCCTGCAGCGGGTTGAAGCCCTGGCAGAAATAGCCGTTCATCTTGCCCTGGTGCATCAGCTCGAAAGCACGCAGCAGATCGTAGCCCGGCAGGTCGAGCTTCGGCAGGTAGTCATAGGCGAAGTCGTTCTCCGGCGTCGCCGCGTCGCCCCACATCGACTTCTGGAAGCTTACGAAGAACTTCTTGTAGTTCTGCCAGTAGCTCATCTGGTTCGGCCGCAGCGGCTTGAAACCGCGCGTCGACATATAGGTGGCGAGATCCGGCTCCTTCTGTGTCGGCAACGTGAGATAGCCGGGCAGCAGGTTCGACATCAGCCCGATGTCGGTCAGCCCCTGGATATTCGAATGGCCGCGCAATGCATTCATCCCGCCGCCGCGAATGCCGATATTGCCGAGCACAAGCTGCAGCATGGCCATGGCGCGAATGTTCTGCGAGCCCTTCGAGTGCTGGGTCCAGCCGAGCGCATACATCGACGTCATCGCCTTGTTCGGCGCGGACGTTTCGGCAACCATCTTGGCTACCTGCAGGAATTTCTGTTTCGGCGTGCCGCAGATGCGTTCGACCATCTCCGGCGTATAGACCGCGACATGGTTCTTGAGCAGGTTCCACACGCAACGGGGATTGGCCAGGGTTTCGTCGACAACGGCGAAGCCGTCCGGCCCGACATCGTAATCCCAGGTGGACTTGTCGTAATCCCGTTTCGCCTCGTCATAGCCGGAGAACAAGCCATCCTTGTAAGCGAAGCCCTGCTTGACGACATAGGCCGCATTGGTGAAGGCCTTCACATAGTCCCATTGCACCTTGTCGTTCTGGATGCAGTAGTTGATGAGCCCGAGCAGGAAGGCGATGTCCGTTCCCTGGCGGATCGGCGCATAGACGTCTGATACCGAGGCTGAGCGGGTGAAGCGCGGATCGATGACGATGAGCTTGGCGCCGCGGTTGGCCTTCGCTTCCGTGACCCATTTGAAGCCGCAAGGATGCGCTTCGGCGGCATTGCCGCCCATGATCACAACAAGATCCGTGTTCCTGATGTCGGTCCAGGAATTGGTCATTGCGCCGCGGCCGAATGTTGGGGCGAGACTCGCCACCGTCGGGCCGTGTCAGACACGTGCCTGGTTGTCGAACACCAGCATGCCTGCGCTGCGAACCACCTTGTAGGTCGCGAACGCGGTTTCATTGGTCGAAGCCGAGGCGGCGAGAAAGCCCGTGGTGATCCACCGGTTGACCGTCACGCCGTCATTGTTCCTGGCGACGAAGTTCTTGTCGCGATCGTCCTTCATCAGGCGGGCGATGCGATCCAGCGCCTCCTCCCAGCCTATCGGCTCGAACTTGTCGGACCCGGGCTTGCGGATCAATGGATGCTTCAGCCGGGTCGGAGATTTTACGAAGCCGAGCAGAGCCGATCCCTTGGGGCATAAGGTGCCGCGATTGGTCGGATGGTCGGTATCGCCCTCGATATGGGTGATCTCGGCCTTTTCGCCTTTTCTGAGATCGCCTTTCGAATACATGATGATGCCGCAGGCCACCGAGCAGTAGGGGCAGGTGTTGCGCGTCTCGACAGTGGTCGCGAGCTTGAAGGGCCGTATCGCCGCCGCATGCGCGGCCTCGATGTCGGCGAAGCCGAAAGCTCCCAACGTCGTGCCGGCGAGACCCGCGCCTGCCGTCTGCAGGAACGCGCGCCGTGAGAGTTCAACATTCATCTGGATTTCCTCCCGAATTCCATGCCCACAGGGGCATCCAGAACCAAGGGATACGCACGCCATTTTGAGCCGAATTGGCGTAATGTCAAACACTTAGAGCGCAGATCGAAGTCGGCAAATGATTCCGCGCAGGAAAATGCGATTGACGCTTTTCGGAACGTGGTCCTACAGTATCGCGTGGTCTTGGAAACGGCTCCCGCGTCGCGGGGCGATATCACCGAAGCGCGCCTGACCAGCCTTGCTCATGGCGGCGGTTGTGGTTGCAAGCTGGCGCCCTCCGTCCTTCAGCAGCTGCTTGCCGAGCAGGCGGAACCCAGCCCCTTCAGGCAGCTCCTTGTCGGCACCGAAACCGGAGACGATGCCGCCGTCTGGCAGATCGACGACGCGACCTGCGTGATTGCGACCACCGATTTTTTCATGCCGATGGTGGACGATCCTTACGATTTCGGCCGGATCGCCGCGGCCAACGCACTCTCCGACGTCTATGCTATGGGCGGACGGCCGATCATGGCCTTGGCCATCGTCGGAATGCCGATCGGGAAATTGCCGACGCATACGGTGCGGGAAATCCTCAAAGGCGGCCGCGACATCTGCGCCACAGCCGGGATACCGGTCGCGGGCGGCCACTCGATCGACTCACCCGAACCGATCTACGGGCTTGCCGTGACCGGCATCTGCCGGCCAGCGGACATCCGGCGCAATTCGGGGGCCAGGCCGGGAGATGCGCTGATCCTGACCAAGGGACTCGGCGTCGGGATCTATTCAGCGGCCATCAAAAAGCAGGCGTTGTCGCTGAGCGGCTATCAAGAGATGATCGCTTCGACGACCCTTCTCAATCGGATCGGAGCGGAACTCGCCAAGGACGCAAGCGTGCATGCGATCACCGATGTGACCGGCTTTGGCCTGCTCGGACACGCCCTTGAGATGGCGCGCGGCTCAGCCTGCGAGCTCGTGATCCGCGACCGCGACATTCCGGTCTTTGCGCAGGCCTCTTCACTTGCAAAACAAGGCTTCGTCACCGGTGCGTCGCAGCGCAACTGGGCAAGTTGCGGCGATGCGGTGCGGCTGCATGAAGGCATGCCGGAGTGGCGGCGCGATCTGCTTACCGATCCACAGACCTCAGGGGGGCTGCTGGTTGCCTGCGAACCCGGCAGCGCCAGCGCCCTGGTCGAGACAATCGTCGCATGCGGCTATCCGTCGGCTAGATTGATCGGATGTGTCAAACGCGGCCGACCTGCCGTAGCAGTCGAGGAATGAATGTCAGGATCGGGCTACGAGCCGAATCCGTTTCGACGCGACGCGCTTTAGAGCGGTTCAAGATTTGACGGAATCGGAAGGGATTCCCGATTTGTCGGATTTGTGATTCAAGATGCTGGCTGGAATGGAGGCCAGCATCTGATGACGCGACCTCTTTCGAATGATCTTCGCGAACGGGTTGTGGCGGCGGTTTTGCGTGGTGAGAGCCGCCGGTCGGCGGCCAAACGGTTTGGCATTTCGGTTTCGGCGGCGGTGAAGTTGTTGCAGCGCCATCGGGCGACTGGTTCGGTTGCTCCAGGCAAGATGGGTGGACATCGCAAGAGGGTGTTGGAGCCGCACCGTGCCTTCATCGCGGCCCGTCTACGTGAGACGCCGCATCTGACGCTGCACGGTCTGAAGGATGAGTTGGCCGCTCGCGGGGTCAAGGTTTCGCATAACGCAGTGTGGCAATTCCTGCGCCGCGAGGGGCTGAGCTTCAAAAAAAACGTTGTTCGCTCTTGAGCAGGCACGCGCCGATATTGCCCGAAGGCGCCAGCGATGGCGATCCTGGCAGGCCGGCCTCGATCCGCAGTGCCTGGTTTTCATCGATGAGACCTGGATCAAGACCAACATGGCTCCGCTGCGTGGCTGGGGGCCGAAGGGCAAGCGGCTGCGCGGCTTGGCTCCGCACGGCCACTGGCGCACGCTGACTTTCCTGGGCGCGCTGCGCTGGGATCGGCTCGCGGCACCTTGTGTCTTCGACGGACCGATCAACGGTCAATGCTTCCGCGCTTATGTCGAGCAACAGCTCATCACTGTCCTTAAGCCCGGCGATATCGTCATCATGGACAATCTGGGAAGTCATAAGTCGGCCGCCATCAGGCAGATGATCAAGGCCGCCGGTGCCAGGCTTTGGTACCTGCCGCCCTACTCGCCGGACCTTAATCCGATCGAGCAGGCCTTCGCCAAAATCAAACACTGGATGCGCCAAGCTCAGAAACGTACCGTCGAGGACACCTGGCGTCACATCGGTCACCTCGTCGAAACCATCGAGCCAGCCGAATGCAAGAACTACTTCGCAAACGCAGGCTATGCTTCCGTCAAAACGTGAAAGACCCTAGCGCTTCAAATTAGGCCTGATTGTCTCGACCTCTTCTCGCGTACTCGTATCGGGCAATTCGCTAGGACCATCCGGATTCGGCGCCGGTTTTTCACGCGTGTCCCTCGGCGGCTTGTCCTTCGGATCGGGGTTAGATGGGTTTGGTTTGCGGGCTTTTTCCCGTTGCGTTGATTTCGGCATCGTACAGGTTCCTCTCCCTGCACAACTTTGGAGAAAGGTTGTGGTTCGGCGTCAAGTCAGCAGGCGATCGGCCGTACTCTGCTCATCAGCGAGTTCCGCTGTTGCCCGTTTCCTCAGCCCGCGATTCCTGGCGGCACTGCGCGGCTATCAGCGGTCGTCACGCCTACCGGCCAATCGGCGTCAATCCGAACAGGATGACGAGCCAAGCCGGCCACGGCACGGCAAGACGCGGCAGGGTGCCGGTCAGATGCATGAAAGCCCGATCAGGACGACCTAGGGCGCCAGGAAGGACGGGCTTGTCGTCGCGAGCAGGTTGTCGGAACGAACGTGGCCGTCACGCCTGACGCCGCCGTGATCGATCAGGCGGGCGATCATCGCGCGCCTTGCATGATGAGGTGTGAGCGTGTGGTCGGCGTTTGGCAGAGACACCCTGGTCACGCCACGAATGCTGTCAAGCCGCTCTTCCTCCGGGCCGAAATGGCGGGCGATCTCCTTCAGGCTCAAGTCGCCTTCCGAGGTCACCAGGAGAACCCGCACGCCCCGGCCGCAAAGCTCACGCATCCAGCGTTCCACCCGCCGCTGTCCCGCCAGCGCGGCCGGATGCAGCATCGACAGAGTGGACTTGATCGCCTCCAGCCCGCGCCGGACGATCAGCCGGGCGTGGCGCGAAGCGATCCCGCGCCATGCCGGAGCGTCCGGGTCGGGGCTCTCCTCCATGACGGCGGCGTTCCGCGCGGACACGGCCTTGGAAGTCTCGTAAGTCTTCCAGACCGCCATCTCCAGCGCGTAGGAACTGTTCCAGGCGAAGCAGAGCGGGTTGATCATGGTCAGCGCGCATATCCGCCGGTCGGCCCGCGCGGCGTGAAAAGCCTGGAAAGCGCCTGCGCAGACGCCGACAAGGCCGACAGAAGAATAGCCCGCTCGTTCCATCCAGTTGACCGCACGGCTGACATCATGGCGGGTGCGCTCGTCGTAGAGAAACAGGCGCCCTGGTTCGGTCCGACCGCTGAGGCCAAGTCCGGGCAGATCGATGCGCAGCGAAGCCAGGCCTTCCGCCGCGAGTTCTCGCGCCGCTTCCACGGTGCCACGCGCCCACCCGACATGCGGCACGCCGCCCGCATTGAGGAAGATCACCGGCTCGGCCACGGCGTGGCGGCGGCGCGGCCGACAAAACACGCCGCAGATCTCTGGCTCCGGTCCGATCAGGACCGGCTCTTCCATATAGTGCGGACCGACCAGGACCTCCGACGCGTCGCGCAGCCCCTTTGCCGGCAACATGGCCTTTCCTGTGACCGCCTCGCCGGCATGGCCGGCCATCCAGGCAGCGCAACGATCGAGAGCGGCGGCCGGAATCCGGTTGGCGGTCGGGTCGCACATCAACAGAGGATAGCCGTCGAACTCGGCCGTGGTGATATCCCCGGCGTTCGCCCTTTCTCCACGAATTTCGTCAGCGGCGAACGGCTTGCCGTTGGTAAGCACCAGCATCGCGAGGGATGGAAGGTTTGCGGCGGCCTGCCGCCAGTCGAGCGCCGCAAGGTCGGCCAGCGTCTCGTGCGAAATCCGAAAGCCGGCCGCCTCGCGCCCCTCGGTGAAAGGCCCCTCGCCCGCCGAACGGCTGGCCAGCGGCGCGTCGATCATGCGCGACATGGCTGTGATCTCGCGGACATAGGCCTTGCCGGAGGACGGCGGCGCCAGCAGCACGAGACCGGCCACGTCGGTTCGTCCGGCAGCCGCCAGCGGCGCCAGCAGCGCGCCCAGCCGGAAGCCGACCAAAATGACGTCGGCCACGCCGCAATCCTGCTTCAGCCGGTCGATCGCGGCGCCGATGCTCGCCGTCCACGCACGCACCTGGCCGGGCGTTGAGTGATCGCCGGCAGCGTTGCCGCAGCCGGGGTAGTCGAACTGCAGCGCCGGCAGACCGCTTTCGGCCACCATGTCTGCGAGCAGCTTCAGGAACCGCCGGCTGCACAGGTCCTCATGCCCATGCGCCCCGGCGATGACGACGCCACGGTTACGCCCCACGGTGCCTTTGCCTTCATTGAGCCAGCCGATCGTGTCGGCGAAGACTATCCCCTTCATGCCATGCTCCTGGCGGGCTCGAACGCTCGTCTGATCTCTGCCCCGATTTCTGCATTGTCGGCTTGTGGCGCATCGTAGGCTATGTCGCGGTCGGCATTCAGCGCCGTCACGACGCCGGCCGGGATGGCCGAGGACGGCCCGTCCAGGCAAATTTCCTTCTCCGCACCCGGCATCAGGTGGAAACTATTCTCGCGCGGGAGGAACCGCTCGTCCTTGATGGCGACGTGATAAGCGGCGCGCCTGCAGGCGAGCCGCAGGCGCCAGCCGTCTTGTCCGCGCACCAGCCGCGCCGACAGGCCGACATCGCGCCGCGCGATCATGACGCCGGGAAGCACGTGGAAGGCCTCGGCCAGGATCTCTCCGTCGGCGCCTTCGAGCCTCGCTACCGTCACCTCGTGACCGGCCGGACCGAAACGATAGGCATAGGACAGGTCGAAGAAAGCGCCGAGCAGCGAGAACGCCGGCAACGACCGCGCCGCGCGCGCCTGCACGGTGACCGGCTGGCGCGCCGTCACCACCGGGGTGACGCCATCGCGCAGGCACACAAGCGACAGCGTCGCCTCGACGGCCTTTGCCCCATCATTGACGAGATGGATGCCGAGCCCGTTGACGCCCTCGTCGCTCAGCGTCAGCCTGAGCGGCGCAAAAGCGCGCCTCAGCGCATGCCAGACCGATTTCGGCCGTCCGGTGGAATCGACGACGCCCCACCCGGCGCCCGGGCGAAGATCCTTCCAGAAGAACAGCAGCGCACCCGCCGTCGGCGAGGCCGGTCTGCGCCATTCGTCGATCGTTCGCTCAACGACCTCCGCGGTGACGGCGCGCGAGAGGTCGAGGTAGCGCGCCGGATCCTCCGTGCGCAGCCGGCGGGCATCGACGCCGAACAGCGTCTCCAGATAATGCTCGCGCACGTCCTCGAAATCCCACGACGCACCTGCATCGCGCGGCACGCCGGCCTTCCAGCGCGGATCGTGGCCGGGTGGAACGGGCAGATGCTCATCCAGTGTCGCCTGTTCCGGCACGTTGGCGAAGGCAAGGCACTCGCTGGCGAAACGCACTTCCGCGCGGCGCGCGTCCTCCAGTGGCCGGCAATAGGCGCCGACGCCATAGTAATGCGTCGGGCCGCCATCCGCGGCGAAGGGCAAGCTGCCGCCGGAAGGCGACGAGGACACGAGTGCCAGATCGGGCAGGATCGCCTGCGCGGCCGGACGCACGACCGCATCGAACCAGGGCGTCGGATCCATCGCCGCCGGCATGCCGAGCATCGCCGCCTGCTGCGCCACCTCGCTGCCGCCGCACAGCACCGCCAGCGACGGCGAATGCCGAAGCCGCTTCAGCAGGTTTTCCACCTCGCGCGACAGCGCCGCCTGCCAGGTCTCGTCCTTCACCGGATAATCGAAATTGGCGAGCATCAGATCCTGCCAGACGAGGATGCCCATCTCGTCGCACAACTCATGGAAGGCATCGACCTCGTAGGTGAACGTGCCGCCGATCCGCAGCATGTTGACGCCGGCCTGGCGCACGAGATCGAGGTCGGGCTCGATCTCGTGCCGCTCGCATGGCAGCCGCACAGGATCGGACGGCGTCCAGACCGCGCCGCGGCAGAAGACAGGCACACCGTTGGCGAGCAGACGGAAATCGCGTCCGTCGGCGCCGCGATCGATCTCGATGCGGCGGAAACCGACCCGGCCCAGCCGGCTGCGCACCGCGCCGAGCGTCGCCGTCACTTCGTGCAGCGCCGGCTCGCCATGACTGTTCGGCCACCATCGGGCGACATCGGCAATGTCCAGTTCCGCCGTCAACCGGGTGGGTGTCTCGACCTTGAGGCGCGCGCGCGCTCCGGCGCAGCTGACATGCGCCGTTTCCACATCGTCCAAAGGTTCAGCGAGGGTGATCGCAACGGCAAGGTGTCCGGTGGTGCCGTCGAGGTTGGCGCGCATGTCGGCATCGACAATGCGCTGCCCGCCATTTTCGCGGATCAGCTTGACGGGACGCCACGGCCCGACGACGTCGAAGTTCGGACACCAGCCCGGCATGCGGCCGATCAGTGTCGTGCGCACCAGCCGCAGCCGCTGGTCGTCGATCATGCGCGGACGCCAGCGGGCGCGCGGACCGGTCGCCGTTTCCAGATAGCGGTCGAGGCTGCGCAGGGCGATGGCGAGCTGCTCGCCGCCTGCAAGCGTTACCGCAACCTCATGCCGCTCGAACATCGAGGTCGAGGTCAACAGCAGCCGGTCGTCAAGCCAAACCTCGCCGATGGTCGCCAGCCCCTCGAACACCAGCCGCACCGAGCCGAGCGTGTCGAGCCTGCGACTGTACCAGACATCGTGGTCGTGCAGCGGGGTCGGCTGCGCGCGGTCCCAGCGGCCATGCTTTTCCAGCGTGCCCGCCGCGGTGCCGGGGCAGGCCGCTTCCAGCCATTCGGCGTTTGCGTCGATATCGTCCGGCGAAGCCCAAGCGCCGGCCGCCGAGACAGCCATCCGCCAGCCTCGGTCCAGCGATTCAGCAGTGTCGGAGCTCGACACCGTGGCGTCCATTCACACACCCCTGCCCAATGCGCCCGGCCGGCCCCTAGGCCGCCTTGGAGGCGACACCCGCAACGCGGGCGTCCAGCACGTCCATCACCGTGTCGTAGGCCTGTGCCATTGGCGCGATCGCCTCGGCCAAGCCGTCGAAACGCTGCCGCGCCATGGCGCGGGCGAGCTTGAACTGCATGACCTTGGCGCCATCGGCAATGTCGCCAGCGGCTTGCGCCGCCTCGGCCAGGCAGGTTTCGCCATGCTGCCCCAGCCATTCGAGATGACTGCCGAGGAGCTCGAAATTCGCGCCGACCTGCCGCAGCGTGTTGAAGGCGTAGGTATGGAAATAGTCCGGCGACCGGCTCGCCAACGTTTCGGCGTGATGGCCGAACGCAGCCGCATAGGCGGCGAGCGGATTGCGCTTCGGCCGCCGCTTGAGGTGATGAGCGAGCAGCGCCGCCGCGGTCCCGATCGCGTCACGGGCCGGCCGCGTGGCGTCGAACTTCACGAACTCCGCGTAAGGAAACAGCGGCGGGCCGCCGGCCGGCACATCGTCCCATTGCCCGAAAATGCCGTCATAGTCTTCGCCCTCGAGCGCGAAGTAGCCGTCATTGTGGAAGTAGCGCATCTGCCGCCGCTCGGGATCGAGCGCGTTGATGCCGACCGTGGTCTTGGAATGGCCGCTGCGATAGGTGATGCCCTTGGTGTCGGGCAGGTGGAAGGCGTCGACCTCGACCAGCGGCAGCCGGCCGAGTTCGACCTGGGCCAGCACATGCGTCTCCAGCCTGTCGAAGATCGCCAGTTCCTGTATGTCCAGCCCGGCCAGCCTCTGCAGATCGGCGGTCGGGAACTTGAAGAAGGTAAACTGATCACCCTCGAAATCCTGCGCCACGGTGAAGCCGAGCGCTGCGACCGGATCGTGGCCGGTCGCGTGCAGAACCTCGATCAGGAGATCGACATAGCAGTTGGTCTGCGGCCAGCGCCGTTCGGCATCGTGCAGCCGGTGCGGCCGGTAGCTGGCCGGGTCGAGGCCGGCGATGGCGCTGCGCATATCAGACGTCCCACAGCACGTCGCGGACCGCCGCCGGCCAGGCCGCGGCGTCCGGCCCGTGATGGCGGAACAGGGCCAGCGCCACGCGCTCCAGCCCGAAGCCGACGCAGGCCGAATGGCAGAGCTCCCCGTCGGCGAACTTCAGGCCCCAGGTTCGGCCAAAATGATCCTGATGATAATTGAAGCTCAGACAGGCGGTCGGCTTCTCGATGCTGGTCACCGGGATCAGCAGCTCGAATTTCAAGCCCTGGTCGCGCTGATTGTTGGCCATCATCTTGCCGCCGCGGCCGAAGAACGGATCGTTGGCGAGATCGACCTCGCAGGGAAGCTCGAGCGACTCGATCATCGCCTTGCCACGCTTCAGCCAGCTTTCGCGGAACGAGCGCACCTGCTCGGCCGTGCCGATCTTGACGAATTCGCGCATGCGGAAGAGCTGCATGCGCGCCGGATCCTTCGACGGCTCATGGCGGAAGCAATACGAGGAGAGTTCGAAAAGCAGGCCCTGCGCCGGCACCGGGCCGCGCGCAGCGACGGTGGGATAGAGCGGGTAGCAGGCGGCCGGTGTCAGCGCGACGTCAGTCGCCTTCTGCAGCTCCGTCCAGTCCCCGCCATCCGCCATCATGCCGAGCAGTTGCACATGCTCGCGCTCGCCGCCCATGAAGGAATGCACACAGCCGGCAAGCTGCGGAAAGCTCTTCATGTAGCCGCTCTTCTCCAGCGTCGCGCGGCTCATGCCCGGCGGAAAATGGATGCGGGTGGCCTTGTCTGGCGCGCCGAGCCGGGTGACGAGACGCTCGAACCGCTCGATCACTTCCTCGAATGCGCCCGAACGGCCATAGAGGCCGTCGATGCCGGATTCGAACAGGATGCCGTTCTCGAACAGGCTGTCGAGCAGCGACTTGGCATCGAATGTCTTGGCGTCCATCTCTCAGCCCCCCAGGCCAGTGTCGAAGCGGCTCATCAGCATGAGCGTCGCGGTATTCGAAAGGATGCGGTCGTTGGAGATCATCACCGGCGCCGAGGTCACATCGCGCAAGTGCCGGCCGACGCTGAACGGGGTGCCGTTCTTGTAGCCGAGGATGCCGTTGACCAGCATGGCGAGACGCACCACGGCGCCCGCCTTCTCGCTGGCCGCGACCTTCAGCGCGTTGATCTCGGCGGCGAAGCCGATCGAAGACAGCGCGTCGTCGTCGCCACTGGCCGCTTCGAAGCGGCGGATGGCGGCCGTCAGGTGCCCTTTCATCTCCTGCAAAAGGGCGGCCGCCTCGGCGAGCCTCAGCGCGCCCGGCGGCATGGCGTCGGGCTGCTTGCGCGCTGCCGCCTTGACGAAGGCCTGCGCCCGGTTGAAGGCGTCGGCGGCGATGCCGAACCAGGTCGCCGCCCAGAAGATGTGCGAGCTGGCGAGCATCGACTGCGCCGCGATCTCCGAGAACGGCTTGGGGAATATCTGCGCCGCGTCACCCGTGGCGACCAGGTGAAAGCCATCGGAGCAGGTGCCGCGCATGCCGAGCGTATCCCACACCGACGTGCGTTCCAGCGTGCGGTTGGCATCGGCCGGGATCACCACCATGACCTGATCGGAGCTTGCCGCATCGGGGGCGCGCCGCGCCGTGGCGAGGATGGCGTCGGCATAGTTGCCGTAGGAGATGACGGTGGCTTCCTTGGTCAGCGCGAAGCGCCCGCCGGCAACCTCGACGGCGCAGATCGAATTGCGCAGATTGCCGCCGATGCCGGCCTCGGTCGTCGCGGAAGCCATCAGAAGCTGCTCGTCGGCAATGCGCCGCATATAGGCTCGGTGCCAATCGCTGGCGCCGCCATGAGTGACGAAGCTCGACGTCTTGATCTGGTGCATTGCATAGATCATCGCGCTCGAGCCGCAGGCCTGGCCGAGCTGGACGATGAGATCGGCGATTTGCATCGTGCCGAGCCCCTCGCCGCCATGTTCGATCGGGATCGCCACGCCGAGCAGGCGCTCGCGCTTCAGCGCCTCGACCGTTTCGGCCGGAAAACGGCCTTCCTTATCGACGGTATCGGCATTGCCGGCGGCGATCTCGGCGACGCGGCGCATGCGCTCGGTTGCGGCTTCCGGCGCCTGCGCGAGCGGAGCCGCTTCTATCTTCCTCAACACGTTCATGGCTACGCCGCCTTGCGCGTCAATTGCGAAACGGCGTCCGCGATGCTGGCGAGCGAAGAGAAGGTGCGCCGCGTCAGCATCGTCTCGGGGAATTCGATGTCGAACTCCTCTTCGAGCGCCAGCATCATCTGGACCGAGGCGAAGGAAGTCAGCCCCGCGTCGTAGAGATTGGCGTCGTCGGCGAGCGCGCCGAAATTCACTGGAATCATCGGATGCTGCTCGAGCAGCGAGCGAATATGGTCGATCATGGATAGCCCACCCTGGTGCATGTTCAGGCGGGAAACATCGCAGAGGCAGAGCAACCGTGACGTTAACGGCGCCGGGCAGTTTCAACCATGGCTAAGGATCGGTAACGGCCCGCGCTACAATTTTAATAGGCACTCGCCGGCGATGTCTGCTTTCAGCCGGTGGAACAGCCGATCCCTAAGATCAAGATAAGGTGCATTGCGGCCAATCGGTTCCGGCGTCGGCCACTCGCAGATCGATTTGTGACGCCGGTATCGGGAAGTGATCGGGCCCGCCGGGATTCGGCCTTATTTTAAGCAATTCTAATGGAAAGCAGACCCAGTTGGGGTACACTCGCGACTTGAAGCGCGTCGTGTTCGAACCGCCTTTTGTGAGGCGCTCCACTGTCTTGTTTTTAAGCATGTGGCAAACGCGGGGCATTCTTGGGCGACATGTTCTGGAAACGGTTGCGCCAATGCTGCTCGAGCGAGAGGGACCTCTCAAAACTTTGCTGGCAACCGCGACCAGCGCTGCCGAGGGTCGGGGCGGCATGGTGCTGCTCGAAGGCGAGGCCGGGATAGGCAAAACTGCGCTGCTGCAGGAATTCGCCGGGCGGGCGGGCGCAGGCTGCCGGGTGCTCTGGGGCTGGTGCGAGGCGCTGTTCACACCGCGGCCGCTCGGTCCCCTGCAGGACATGGCGCAGGCTCTCGACCCCGAGGTCGCGGCGTTGCTCGACCAGGGGGCCGCGCCGGAGCGGCTCTTTCCCGCGCTGCTAAGCGCGCTGCAGCACGCCAAGGGAACGACTGTGCTCGTTTTCGAGGACGTGCATTGGGCGGATAACGCGACGCTCGATCTCATCCGATATCTCGGCCGGCGCATCTCCGTGCTTCACGCCATGCTGGTGCTCAGCGCGCGCAGCGACGAACTGGTCGCCGACCATCCGCTCACGCATATAAGGGGCGACCTGCCGGCGGCATCACTGACCCGCATATCGTTGAAGCCGCTTTCGCCCCAGGGGGTCATGACCCTCGCCGAGCAGTCGGACCGCGCCGGCGCAGATCTTTACCAGATCACGGGGGGCAACCCCTTCTTCGTCTCCGAGCTTCTGGCGAGCAGCGAGGCGGAACCGGGACATGTTCCGGATTCGATACGCGACGCGGTGTGGTCGCGGCTGTCGCGCCTGACGGGCGGCGAGCGCGAGGTGCTGGAGATGATGAGCATCGAGCCGGGCAGCGTGGAGCCGTGGCTGATCCGCGCCCTTCTCGGCGCCAAGGCGGACGCGCTCGTCGACCGCTGCGTGGCCCGCGGATTGTTGCGGCGGGACGCTCTCGGCGCCCTGACCTTCCGCCACGAGCTTGCCAGGCAGGCGACGCTCGAGCGGCTGTCGCCCAGCCTTCAGCGGTCGCTTCATGGCAAGGTGGAGGCAGCGATAGCAGGGCTTCCGGCGGCGCAGGCAAGCGCCCAGCTTGCACGCCGGGTGCACCACGCCGCCGCCGCCGATAACGGGGCGCGGGTCCTCGACCTCGCGCCGCAGGCAGCAGAGCAGGCTGCGCGCCTGGGCGCGCATCGTGAAGCCGCCGCGCATTTGGCGACGGCGCTCCGATACATCGCGCAGGCGCCGCCGGCCGAGGCCGCTCAGCTTTACGAATCCTGGGCCTACGAGGCCGGACTGGCGCTGCAGGTCTATGACACGATCATCGAGGCGCGGCACAACGCTATTCAGATCTGGCGCGAACATGGCCGTCCAGACAAGGTCAGCCTCAACCTGCGCAGCCTTTCGAGGCTGCATTGGCGCCGCGGCGAGGGCGAGCAGGCGGAGCACTTCGCCAACGAGGCGGTGAGCGAGGTGGAGAACCTGCCGCCCGGGCCGGAACTGGCGATGGCCTACAGCACCTGCTCGCAGTTGCATATGCTGCACTATCGCTTCGACGAGGCGATTGAGTGGGGCCTGCGCGCGATCACCCTGGCCGACCGGCTGGGCGAGGTCGAAACGCGCGTCCATGCCTTGAACAATGTCGGCACGTCGCTTTTGTTCGACGACAGACCGGGCGGTCGCGAACGAATGGAGGAAAGCCTGGCGCTCGCGCTCGAGCACGGGTTCCACGACCATGCGGCGCGAGCCTACACCAACTATGCCGAATATGCGGTAGTGTCCAAGGACTTCGCGCTCGCCGAGCGGCTGCTCTCCGAAGGCATCGTGTTCGCCGCCCGGCATGACCTCGATTCGCCGGCGCAGTACCTGCTCGGCAGGCAGGCACAGCTTCGCATGGAACAGGGCCGCTTTCGCGACGCCGAGACCATAGCGCAGGGCGTGATGAAACTGGAACGCCTGCCGGTGGTCATGCACCTGCCGGCGCTCACCGTGCTTGGCAGGGTGCGCGTGCGGCTGGGCGAAGGAGGCGGCCCTGCCCTGTTGCAGCAGGCTCTGGAGGAGGGACTGCCGACCGGCGAACTGCAACGCATCGTGCCGGTCCGTATGGCGCTGACAGAGGCCGCCTGGCTTGCCGAGGACCGCGCGGCCGGCCACGAGCAGCTGACGGCGCTGGCCGCGATGGACCTCGCCAATTTCCGCCCTTCCGACCTCGGTGAACTGGCTGTCTGGTGGCGGCGATGCGGGATGGAGGAGCCGCTGCCGGCGCCGACGACACGCATTCCGTGGCGGCGCGCGGTCGAACTTGGCGGCGATCCGTCGACAGCGGCCAAGGAATGGGAGCGCCTGGGCCTCCCCTACGAGGCGGCGCTTGCGCTGATGCAGGTGCGGGGTGCCGATGCCCCGACGGCCTTGGCGAGCGCCGTGACAAGGCTGGAGGCGATCGAGGCGCGCCCCGCCGCGATGCTGGCACGCAAGCTGGCGCAGCGCCTGGGCATCGCCGGCCGGCTGCCGAAGATGCGCCGGGGGCCGTACACGGCCGCCCGCCAGCACCCGCTCGGCCTGACGCAGCACGAGCAGCAGGTGCTCGCGCTGATCGCGGAGGGCAAGAGCAACAAGGAGGTCGCCCGGACCCTGTCGCGATCGCCGCGCACGGTCGAGCACCAGGTTTCGGCAGTGCTCGGCAAATTCAACGCCGCCAACCGGATGGAAGTGCTGCTCAGGCTGCGCGGAGAGCCGTGGCTGCTCTCCACCGCCGCACCCTGATCCCGCGAAATTAGGATGGCGACAGCCGAAATTTGGGTGATCGTACCGATGTGCGCGAAGACGGCGGCGCGTAGGCTCAAGTCGGCTGATATCCCAGGCAGGGCGCCTGTCCGGGAGTTCGCTGAACCGAAGGGAGAGATAGCGATGACCAGACGTTTTAGCGCATTTGCATTTGCGCTGCTCGCTGCAACGGGTGGCGCGGCGGCATCGGAACTGGTGCCGGGCAGCGGCCACAGCATCCAGCTCGGCAGCTTCAGCGGCGCCGTCTATTACACGATCGAGCAGGACGGCTACCGGGTCGTCGCGACCATGGCTTCCGGGGCCGAGCAGCAGCCGGTCCGCGTCGTCTCCACGCTCGCGGCGGGCCAGCGCATGATGATCTCCGTGCCGCAGGCCGTCGGCCAACCGTCGATCGATTTCGAAATATTGCGCGACGGCAAGGCGCTGCTCGTCAGCGACCCGAACTTCGTTCCGGCCACCGCCGCGGAGAACGACCTGACGCTGGATAGCGCGGAGCCGGTCAAGACGTCCGCCACCGCGCCCTGAATCGGGCGGTCGGCACAGTTGGGGGCGCCCATTCCGTCGTCCTGGGTAGCTTGCTGCAGACGGTTGTCCTGGCTTCCGCTGTCCTGAGCTTCGCGGCCGGCGTAGGCGCGGCGGGGCAGGATGTCGCCGGAAAGTTCTACAGGGTCGTGGACGGCAAGGTCGATGCGCGGACCTATAACGGTTTCAGGCGTTATCATGCGGGCTGCGACCGCTGCCACGGCCCTGACGGCGTGGGGTCGACCTTCGCGCCGTCCCTGGTCAGCCGGCTGCCCGATATCGAATCCTTCCGGCGCGCCGTGCTCAGCGGTCGTGCCGACGGCGGCTCGGTGATGAAAGGCTTCGCCGGCGACCCCAACTTCGCGCCCTATGTGGACGATATCTATGCCTATCTGCAGGCCCGCGCCGACGGCTCGCTCGGCCGCGGCCGGCCTGGCAGACTGCAGCCGTAGAAAGCCGTTTCGCCGCGACTGCCACGCCCCGGCCGCGGCAGTGCGGACTATGCCGCCAATGCGCCCGACTTCTTGGCCGTCCAGGTGGCGATGTAGTCCATCAGGCCGGGGTTGAGGCAGTCATAGGGTTCGAGCCCGATCGACTTCAGCTGGCCGCGGATGCCGGCCATGCGGCTCGGGTCGACGCCGGATTCGATGATCGACGACACGAAGGCGGCAAAGCCCGGCGGCGACCAGCCGTCCTCCTCGAAGCGCTCCGGATGGATGAAGGACAGGCCCTTGAAGGGATGGTCGCGCTCGACCGGGCCGTACATGTGCACGCCGCAGCCGGTGCAGGCATGGCGCTGGATCAGCGCGGCCGGGTCGACCACCTTCAGCTTGTCGCCGTTCTCGGTGACGGTGACGTCGCCGGTGCCGGCAACGGCAACCACCGAGAAGATCGCGCCGTCCGGCTTCCAGCATTTGGTGCAGCCGCAGGCATGGTTGTGGGCGATCTGGCCCTTGACCTTCACCTTCACCGGATTGCTGGTGCAGAGGCAAACCAGCGTGCCGCCCGAGAAGCTCGCGCTTTCCTTCGGCAGGCCGTTGTCGATCGAGTGATGCAGTTTTTCCGCCATTCCTACTTCCTCCCATGTTGACCACAGAGGTCGCGGGCATGATGGCCCGCGGCCGGTGGCATTGCTTCAGTAAACCACGACGCTGCGGATCGACTTGCCCTCATGCATGAGGTCGAAGCCCTTGTTGATGTCGTCGAGCGTCAGCGTATGCGTGATCATCGGGTCGATCTGGATCTTCTTTTCCATGTACCAGTCGACGATCTTCGGCACGTCGGTGCGGCCGCGCGCGCCGCCGAAGGCGGTGCCCATCCAGCTGCGGCCGGTGACCAGCTGAAACGGCCTGGTCGCGATCTCCTGGCCGGCGCCGGCAACGCCGATGACGACCGACTTGCCCCAGCCGCGATGCGAGGCCTCCAGCGCCTGGCGCATCACCTTGGTGTTGCCGGTGCAGTCGAAGGTGTAGTCGGCGCCGCCGATCTGGTCGGCGCCGCGCTTGGTCATGTTGACCAGGTACGGCACGATGTCGCCGTCGATCTCCTTCGGATTGACGAAATGCGTCATGCCGAACTTCTCGCCCCAGGCCTTCTTGTCGTTGTTGACATCGACGCCGATGATCATGTCGGCGCCGGCAAGGCGAAGCCCCTGGATGACGTTCAAGCCGATGCCGCCGAGGCCGAAGACGACCGCCGTGGCGCCCTGCTCGACTCGTGCCGTGTTGATGACCGCGCCGATGCCGGTGGTCACGCCGCAGCCGATGTAGCAGATCTTGTCGAAGGGGGCGTCGGGATTGACCTTGGCGACCGCGATCTCGGGCAGCACGGTGAAGTTGGAGAAGGTCGAGCAGCCCATATAGTGAAACAGCTTTTCGCCATTGACCGAGAAGCGCGAGGTGCCGTCGGGCATCAGGCCTTGCCCTTGGGTGGCGCGGATGGCGGTGCACAGATTGGTCTTCCTCGACAGGCAGGACGGGCACTGCCGGCATTCGGGCGTGTAGAGCGGGATGACGTGGTCGCCCTTCCTGACCGAGGTCACGCCCTTGCCGACATCGACGACGATGCCGGCGCCCTCATGGCCGAGGATGGCCGGAAAGATGCCTTCCGGATCGGCGCCCGAGAGCGTGAACTCGTCGGTGTGGCAGATGCCGGTCGCCTTGACCTCGACCAGCACCTCGCCGTCGCGCGGGCCCTCGAGGTCCACCTCCATGATCTCCAGCGGCTTTCCGGCGCCAACGGCAACTGCGGCTCGCGTTTTCATGAGGCATTCCTCCCAAGGCAGTCGAAGAATTCCGTGCTCGGCGGGCTTGAGGCTCGCTCGCAACAAATGTCCGTTTTCTGGCCGTCGTGAGGTCGCGATAATCGAACGATCCACCTCATAAGTCTATTCTACCAAGGTACCCCGGCCCGCAACCGCGTCGAGGCAGCCGCGCTATGGACGCGGCGCTGATCTTGAAGATCAGTTCGGAGCTTTTTGCGCACGTTCGGGAAGCCGTGACCCGTTTGGTCGCCGATCTCCCTGGCACGGGCAAATTGGACTAAAGCAGAAGCGACGAGCCAGCCTGCAAGGTTTGATAAATCCAGCACTTCCGCTAAGTTCGCCACGGGCACCTTGGCTTGGCGCCGGTCCGACACGATCGGGCTTCTGCGCAAGAACGGGTATGGCTATCGATGACGAGCGCGGTGCCGAGCACTCTTGCGGCCTTTTTGTGCTTTCTTTTCCTGACCGCCAACATTTCCGGGGCGGCAGGCCAGGAAGAGGCGGGCAAACAACCGACGGCAACGGCCGGGGCTGAAAAAAAGATCACTGAAATCAAGATCGGCTACCTGCGGGCCTACGCCCCGCGACTGACGCTTTCCCTGCTCGACGTGCCGCCGCGTGACGAAGGCGTCGCGGGTGCCAATGTCGCTATCGGCGACAACAACACGACCGGGAAGTTCATCAATCAGAAGTTCAGCCTGGACGTTGCCGAGATAAAGCCGGAATCCGACGCGGTTCAGGCATTCGGCGACCTCATCGCCAAAGGCGATCGCTATGTGGTCGCCGACCTCTCGGCCAAGCAGTTGCTGTCGATCGCCGATATCGCACGCGACAAGGGCGTGCTGATCTTCAACATCGGCGCCACCGACGACAGGCTGCGCGAGGAGGACTGTCGCATAAACGTTTTCCATATCGCGCCGACGCGCAGCATGCTGGCCGACGCGCTGGCGCAGTATCTCATGGTGAAGAAATGGCCGAACTGGGTGCTGCTCTATGGTTCGCATGAGCAGGACCATCTCTATGCCGACGCGTTGCGCCGCGCGGCAACCCGTTTCGGCGGCCAGATCGTCGCCGAGAAGGAGTTCAAGGACACCGGCACAGCCAGGCGTACCGACACCGGCGCCACGCAGATCCAGCAGCAGATCTCCGTCTTCACGCAGGATCTGCCGGAGCACGATGTGGTGCTGGTCGCCGATGAGAGCGAGGTGTTCGGGACTTACGTCCCCTACCGCACCTGGACGCCGCGGCTTGTCGCAGGCACGGCCGGTCTCGTGGCATTGTCATGGCACCCCGCCAGCGAGCAATGGGGCGGCATCCAGATGCAAAGTCGCTTCCTGAGGACGATGGGCCGGCGAATGCTGTCCAAGGACATGTCGGCCTGGACGGCCGTGCGGGCCGTCGGCGAAGCCACCACGCGCACGAATGGCGACGATCCGAAAAAGATCAGCGATTACATCCGCTCGGACGATTTCTCGGTCGCCGCCTTCAAGGGACAGAAGCTGACCTTCCGCAAATGGAACCTCCAGCTTCGCCAGCCGATCCTGCTTGGCGATACCAAGTCGGTCGTCTCGACCTCGCCGCAAGAGGGCTATCTCCACCAGGTTTCCGAGCTCGACACGCTCGGCGTCGATCAGCCGGAGACGAAATGCGCCCTTAAGTAGAAAGCAATCGGGAGGAATTTCGGTGCAAGGACGAGCTTGTGCACTCGCCATTCTCGCGACCGGCTTCATGGCGGGTCCGGCGTGGGCCTATACGGCCTATGTCTCCAACGAGAAGGACAATACGATGACCGTCGTCGATACGGCGACCATGCAGGTGGTAAAGACCGTCGACGTCGGCCAAAGACCGCGCGGCATCACCATTTCGCACGACGGCAAGTTCATCTATCTGTGCGCCAGCGACGACAATATGATCCAAATCATCGACACCGCGACGCTGCAGGTCGTTGGCACGCTGCCCTCCGGCGACGATCCCGAATTGTTCGTGCTTTCGCCCGACGGCAAGACGCTCTACGTCGCCAATGAAAACGACAATCTGGTCACCGCGATCGACGTCGACAGCAAGGAAGTCAAGACCGAGATTCCGGTTGGCGTCGAACCGGAAGGCATGGCCGTCAGCCCGGACGGCAAGACCATGGTCAACACCTCGGAGACCACCAGCATGGCGCACTTCATCGACACCGAGAGCCATGAGGTAACCGACAACGTGCTGGTCGACACGCGCCCGCGCTTCGCCGCGTTCAAGCCCGACGGATCGCAGATCTGGGTAAGCGCCGAAGTCGGCGGCACCGTCAGCGTCATCGATAACGCCAAGCGCCAGGTCGTGAAGAAGATCAGGTTCGCGATTGCGGGATTGAGGGCAGAAACCATTCAGCCGGTAGGCATCGCCATCAGCGCCGACGGCAAGAAGGCCTATGTCGCGCTCGGCCCGGCGAACCATGTCGCGGTGATCAACACGCAAAGCTACGAGGTGGAAAAGTACATCCTCGTCGGCCAACGCGTCTGGCATCTGGACTTCACCCCCGATCAGAAAACACTGATCACCACGAACGGCAATTCCAACGACATCACTTTCATCGACACTGCGACCGACGAGCCGGTTCAGTCGGTCACCGTCGGCCAGCAACCCTGGGGCGTGGTCATATCGCCCCAATAGAGCGCAGTCGGGAAGCCGAGGACCTGCAACTGAAGCCAAAGGCAATCGAGCGCGCTAGATAAAGGGCACGGCCTGAAGGAGCCATCCATGCAGCATGTCAGGACGGGGGCAGCGGGAGATGAAGTGGCGGCGCTCGACGTCGCCGGCGTCAGCCATTCCTATGGTCCCAAGCGGGCGCTCAACGACGTCACTTTTTCGATCGCACCGGCGACTTTCACTGCCCTGCTCGGCCTCAATGGTGCCGGCAAGACAACTCTGTTCTCGTTGATCAGCCATCTCTACAACACGCGCCGGGGATCGATCCGCATCTTCGGCCATGACGTCAGCCGTGCTTCCGGCGAGGCGCTCAGGCGTGTCGGCATCGTGTTTCAGGCACGTACGCTCGATCTCGACCTCAGCGTCTACCAGAACCTCTCCTATCACGCCTCGCTGCATGGCATCAGCGGACGCGAAGCCCGGCAGCGTATCGCCACTCTGCTTGAAACGGTCGACATGCAGGGTCGCGAGCATGACAAGGCCCGTTCTCTCTCCGGCGGCCAGATGCGGCGCATCGAAATCGCCAGGGCGCTGCTCCACCGCCCTTCCTTGCTGCTGCTCGACGAGGCGACGGTCGGTCTCGACATCCAGTCGCGCGCGGGCATTCTTGCCACCATCCACAAGCTGGTCGAAACCGACGGCATCGGCGTGCTTTGGGCCACCCATTTGATCGACGAGGTTGACGACGGCGACCACGTCGTCGTGCTGCGTCAGGGCGACCTGGTCGCCAAGGGCAAGGTGGCCGACGTCGTCAAGGCAAGCGGCGCGGGTTCGATCGGCGACGCCTTTTCGAGGCTCAGCCGCAGCGAAGCGGCCGGCATTGCGGAGATCTCGCCATGAGCGCTTCCGCAATGCCGGAAAAGGTCGCCGCCGTCACGCCGGCGACCTCCGGCGCGTTCGGCCTTCGTCACTATCTCATCTGCCTGAAAGGTGTCGTCGTACGGGAATGCCTGCGCTTCCTGCATCAACGCGAGCGCTTCATCTCCTCGCTGGTTCGACCGCTCGTCTGGCTGTTCATTTTTGCCGCCGGATTCCGCCAGGTGCTCGGCGTCTCGATCATCCCGCCCTACAAGACCTACGTGCTCTACGAAGTCTACATCACGCCCGGCCTGTGCGGCATGATCCTGCTGTTCTCGGGCATGCAGTCTTCGCTGTCGATGGTTTACGACCGCGAGATGGGCAATATGCGCATCCTGCTTGTCAGCCCATTTCCGCGTTGGTTCCTGCTGCTGTCGAAGATGCTCGCCGGCGTTGCCGTTTCGATCGCGCAGGTTTACGCGTTCCTGATCGTTGCCTGGTTCTGGGGCGTCAAGGCGCCGCCGCTCGGCTATTTGTTCGTGCTGCCGGCGCTGTTCCTGTCGGGCATGATGCTTTGTGCGCTCGGCATGCTTTTGTCCTCGATGATCAAGCAGCTCGAAAACTTCGCCGGCATCATGAACTTCGTCATCTTTCCCGGCTATTTCGCTTCTCCGGCGCTCTACCCTTTGTGGCGTATCCAGGAAGCGAGCCCGCTTCTTTACAAGCTCTGCCTCGCCAACCCCTTCACCTATGCCGTCGAACTGATCCGCTTCGCCTTCTACGGGCAGGTCGATTGGGTGTCGCTGGGTGTCGTGGCCGGCTGCACGCTGCTGTTCCTGGGAGGCGCCATCATCGCTTATGACCCTTCGCGCGGCCTGATGACCCGCAAACAGGGCACGGGAGGAAACGGTTGATGGAACGGATGGGCCTTGTTCGCAGCCTGGTTGCGGCTGCCGTGCTCCTACCGCACGCCAGCGCCATGGCCGCGAATACCGATCCGGACTGGCCCTGTGTGCAGCGCAAGGTGCCGCAACTCTCGCTCGGCCAGGTCTGGAACGGACCGGACCTTCCACCAGCGGCGAAGGACTGGTCGGAGGACCCTTCGGTCTCCGCTTTGGTCGAGGAGGTGGCGGCTCGCAGGCTGCCGATTGCAGACGCGCAGAAGAAGATCAGGGATTTTGCGGCCTCGGTGCCGGCCGAGCAGCTTGCGCCGAAAATGGCGATGCTCGAGCAGGGCATGTTCGACCACATGGACGCCGAGCGTTCGCACGTGATTTCCGGCATTTCCCGCTACGCCCACAGGCAGCTCGAAATGGCAGCCGAATTGCGCAAGCAAGCGTCCGATGTCGATGCCTTGCGTGCAAAACCCGACGCGGATCAGGACGAGGTCGAGCGGCGGACAGACCAACTGAATTTCGCCACGCGAATCTTCAACGAGCGAGCGCAATCGCTGACTTACGTCTGCGATGTGCCGACGATAATCGAGCAGCGGCTTTATCAGCTGTCCAAGACTGTCTCGGAAACGCTTGCCCCGAAGAAATAGTCCGTCAGGATCCCCGGCCGGGCAGCACACGCCAGCGCTGAACGACATAGCCAGGATGTGTCTCCAGCCAATGGGCGACCAGCGGCTGCGCCTGCATGAAGGCCACCCCGGGATTCATGGCCAGGCCGTCCGCCATTTCCTCGCGTTGCTCGCAAGTCTGCGGCGCCGCCGTCATGCAGACCATCATCACGATCGTATAAAGCATTGCCCCTTCCCCTTCGAATTCCCGAACCCCACGCCCGGGCGCATAGCGATTTGCATGCAGGGTTGGCTGCCCATCCGTCTAGCCGCGAGTGTGAAGCGCCTGCCCCTGCCCTTCTATGCAGCAACATAACATGAGGGCCGGCCGACCACCATCGGCGGCGACGATTGTCCACGCCCCTTCTCGGATCTTTTCGCATGATCGCGGTGGCCGATATATGAGGCGTTTCACTCCGGTCGTTTTCCGGTTGCCATCGCTTGTTGCCTCGGTGCTGCTTCATTCGCTTCGGCGTGTGGATACAGTTTGCCGAACAGGGGCAGGTATGTTGCGCCCCTGCGCATCAGGAAATCGTTGAAGGTCGCCATCGCCGGCGAGATCACGTGATCGGTGCGCATCACCGAAAACCATTGCCGGCGGATCGGCATGCCGACCACGTCGAGAATGACGAGCCGGCCCGCTTCCGTTTCCGCGGCAATGGTGTGGGCGGAGATGAAGGCGATGCCGAGACCTGCCATCACCGCCTGCTTGATCGTCTCGTTCGAGCCCATCTCGACGCCGAGATCGTCGATCCGGCCAGGCACGTCGCTCAGGAATATCTCCAGCGAGATGCGCGTGCCCGAGCCCGGCTCGCGAATGATGAAATGCTCCTCGGCGATCCTTTGCTTGGAAATGTCGCGTGCCGACGCCAGCGGGTGTTCGGGCGGCGCGATGATGACCAGCGGGTGATCGCCGAAGACCGAAGCGCGCACCGAGACTTCCTTGGGCGGACGGCCCATCAGCGCGATGTCGATGTCGTGGTTCTTCAAACTATCGATCGTTTCGGCGCGATTGCCGATGGCAAGCCGCATGTCGATGTCGGGATGCTCCTTCATGAAGCCCGCCATGAGCCGCGGCGCGAAATATTTGGCGGTGGAAACGACGCCGAGCCTCAGGCTGCCGGTGCGCACGCCCTTGATGGCGTCCATCTCGTCGTCGAGCAGACGAAGCCGCTCCTCGATAGCCTGCGCCGCCTCGACGAAGGCCAGCCCTGCGGCGGTGGGACGCATGCCGTCCGACGTCCGGTCGAACAAGGCCAGCTGGAACTCCTCCTCCACCTGTCGCAACTGGATCGTCACCGCTGGAGGAGAGAGGCCTAACACCTTGGCCGCGCTGACGATTTTCCCGTGGCTGACGATTGCCTGAACGGTCTTGAATTGCTTAAGCGTGAGGTTCCTCATGCGACATACTAAATTATTTTTACTGCTCAGGTAAAGTTATTGAATTTTACTTAGCGCAGATCGTTTGGTTTCATCTCCCCATCCGGCCTCGAGGGATACGGCCGGACCGGGAGGCTACGATGCCAGCGGCAACGCTCGATGCTTTTCTGAACTCCTATCTCGGCGGCCCGCTTGACGAACGCCGCTCCGCGGTCGTGGCCACCGTCCGTCAGCTGACGCAGGCCGCCACCAAGGTCCGCAATGCCATCAACCAAGGGGTGCTCGGCACCGCTTTTGGAGGGACCCGCGGCACCAATGCAGACGGCGATGTCCAGACGGATCTCGACATCTTCGCCGACGAGATCTTCCTCGACGCAATGCGCCACGCTCCGGTCGCGCTCTATGCATCCGAGGAGCTGGAGCAGCCGGTCCTGCTCGACAGGAAAGCCCCCCTCGCCGTCGCCATCGACCCGCTCGACGGCTCTTCCAACATCGACACCAACGTGTCGATCGGAACGATTTTCTCGCTCCTCCCTGCGACTGGCGCGCCGGACGCCAATCCGGCCGCCTCTTTTTTGCAGGCGGGCGTGCGCATGCTGGGCGCCGGGTTCTTCATCTACGGGCCGCAGCTGGCTCTCGTTCTGTCGCTCGGCAGCGGCACGCACGTCTTCGTGCATTCGACGAGGCTGGGCACCTTCGTCCAGGCCTACGAAAGCCGGATCATCCCGGAGCGCACCCAGGAGTTCGCCATCAACGCCGCCAACTACCGCCACTGGGACGAGGCCGTGCGCCTCTATGTCGACGACTGTCTGGAAGGCACCGAAGGCCCACGGGAGAAGGACTTCAACATGCGCTGGATCGCTTCGCTTGCCGCCGACTGCTATCGCATATTGATGCGCGGCGGCGTGTTTCTGTATCCCGGCGACCAACGCAGGGGCTACCGCCAAGGCCGCCTTCGGCTCGTCTATGAGGCCAATCCGATTGCCTATCTGGTCGAACAGGCGGCCGGCGCGGCGACCGATACGATTACCCGCATCCTCGAAATCGAACCCGAGAGCCTGCATCAGCGCATACCCGTGGTCTTCGGATCCGCGCGCGAAGTCGCGCGGATCGCCCGCTACCACACCGAACCCAGCGCGATCGGCGAGCGTGCGCCGCTGTTCAGCCGCCGCGGACTTTTCAGGGCTTGAGCTGCATCATGTCGGCAAGGCATCCCATCATCACCATCACCGGATCGTCGGGCGCTGGCACAACCTCGGTCAAGCGCATCTTCGAGCTGATCTTCCGGCGCGAGAACATCGAGGCAGCCTTCATCGAAGGCGACGCCTTTCATCGCTACGACCGCGCGGCCATGAAGGTGGAGGTGGCCAAACAGGAAAAGGCAGGCAACCCGAACTTCACCCATTTCCATGCCGAGGCCAACGAGCTCGGGATCCTCGAGGGGGTTTTCGAGGAATATGGCCGCCGGGGAACCGGACGGACCCGCACCTATGTCCATGACGAGGACGAGGAGAAGCTATACGGCACGCCGCCCGGCAATTTCACCGAATGGCGCGAATTCGCCCCGAGCGACCTGCTCTTCTACGAAGGCCTGCATGGCTGCGTCGTCACCGACAAGATCGACCTGGCCAGGCATGCGGATCTCAAGATCGGCGTGGTGCCGGTCATAAATCTCGAATGGATCCAGAAGATCCATCGCGACCGCGCTACGCGCGGCTATTCCACCGAAGCGGTGATGGACGTGATCCTGCGCCGCATGCCGGACTATGTCCGCTATATCGTTCCGCAATTCTCGCAGACCGCGATCAACTTCCAGCGCGTGCCGATCGTCGACACGTCAAACCCGTTCATCGCACGCTGGATTCCGACCCCTGACGAATCGATGCTGGTCATCCGCTTCGCCAATCCTCGCGGCATCGATTTCCCTTACCTGCTTTCCATGATCCACGACTCCTTCATGTCGCGGCCGAATTCCATAGTGGTGCCGGGCAACAAGCTCGACCTTGCCATGCAGCTGATCCTGACGCCGCTCATCCTGCAATTGATCGAACGCAAGAAACGTGTGTCGTGAGGAGGACGCCATGACCAGCCTGGCAGCATTGAAGTCCGTCGCCACCGCAGTCTCCGAGCGCGACATGGCGAACGCAATCCGCGCGCTGGCCATGGACAGCGTGCAGAAGGCCAATTCCGGACATCCGGGCATGCCGATGGGCATGGCAGACGTCGCGACGGTACTGTTCGGCCGCTTCATCAACATCGACCCGACAACGCCGGACTGGCCTGATCGCGACCGCTTCGTGCTTTCAGCCGGGCACGGCTCGATGCTGCAATATGCGCTGCATTGCCTGCTCGGCTACGAAGATATGCCGATCGAGGAACTGCAGCGGTTCCGTCAACTGGGCAGCCGTACCGCCGGACATCCGGAGAATGGTCACGCGCTTGGCATCGAGACGACCACCGGTCCGCTCGGACAAGGCATTTCGACCGCTGTCGGCATGGCGCTGGCGGAGCGCATGCTAGCCGCCCGTCACGGCGCCGATCTCGTCGACCACTACACCTACGTGATCGCAGGCGACGGGTGCCTGCAGGAAGGCATCAGCCACGAGGCGATCGATCTCGCAGGCCATCTTAAGCTCGCCCGCCTGATCGTGCTTTGGGACGACAACGCGATCTCCATCGACGGACCGACCTCGCTGTCGACATCGATGGATCAGCCAACCCGGTTCAAGGCAGCCGGATGGCTTGTCCAGTCGGTGGACGGCCACGACATGGAGGCAGTCGCCGCGGCAATCGAGACCGCGCGGCAGTCGGATCGGCCATCTCTGATCGCCTGCCGCACGGTGATCGGCAAGGGCGCGCCCAACCTGGGCGGTTCGGAAAAGACGCATGGCGCGCCGCTGGGCGACGCGGAGATTGCCGCGACGCGGCAAAACATCGGCTGGGACTACGCGCCGTTCGAGGTGCCGGACGATATCCTTTCCGCATGGCGCGAGACTGCCGAGCGCGGGCAAGCGGCTCGGCGCGCCTGGCAGCAGCGGCTTGCCGCCTCGCCGCGGCGCGAGGCCTTCGAGCGCGCGATCGGCGGCAGATTGCCCGATGCCGTGTTCGAGGCCCTTGCCGCCTTCCGCAAGGAGAATGCCGAGAAGGCGACCAAGGTTGCAACGCGCAAGGCCTCCGAAATGGCGCTTGCCGCGATCAACGGCGCCACCGAGCTGACGATCGGCGGCTCCGCCGACCTCACGCATTCGAACCTGACGATCACCAAGGGCATGGATCGCATAGCGCCCGGCGACTATGCAGGCCGCTACATTCACTACGGCATCCGCGAGCACGGCATGGCCGCGGCCATGAACGGCATCGCGCTGCATGGCGGCTTCGTGCCCTACGGAGGCACGTTCCTCTGCTTCGCCGACTATGCTCGCGGCGCGATACGGCTCTCGGCGCTCATGAGCCAGCGCGTCGTCTATGTGATGACGCATGATTCCATCGGTCTCGGCGAGGACGGCCCGACCCATCAGCCGATCGAGCACCTGGCGATGCTGCGGGCGACACCGAACCTCAACGTCTTCCGTCCGGCCGACATCATCGAAACAGCGGAGTGCTGGGAGCTGGCGCTGAAGAGCGCGACGCGGCCGAGCGTGCTTGTGCTCTCGCGCCAGAACCTGCCGATGCTGCGCCAGGCACACAGCGACGAAAACCGGTCCAGTCGCGGCGCCTACGTCTTGCGCGAGCCGTCCGCGCACCGCGCTGTGACACTGATCGCCACAGGGTCGGAGGTCGAGATCGCCGTTGCCGCCGCCGAACGGCTGGAGACCGAACACGGCATCGCCGCCGCGGTCGTCTCGATGCCTTGCTGGGAACTGTTCGAGGAACAGGATGCCGACTACCGGAAGTCCGTCCTCGGCTCTGCGCCGCGCGTCGCGGTTGAGGCCGCCGCCCGTCTCGGCTGGGATCGCTGGATCGGCGACACGGGCGCTTTTGTCGGCATGACCGGCTTCGGCGCCAGTGCTCCCGCCCCGGACCTCTACCGGCATTTCGACATCACGACCGAAGCCGTCGCCGCGGCGGCGCTGAAGCTCATCATCTAGGAGGACGGACAATGGCCCGCATCACCCTTCGCCAGCTCCTCGACCATGCCGCCGAGCGCGGTTACGGCGTGCCGGCATTCAACATCAACAACATGGAACAGGGCCTCGCCATCATGGAGGCGGCGAGCGCTTGCGACGCGCCGGTGATCATCCAGGCCTCGCGCGGCGCCCGCTCCTATGCCAACGACATCATGCTGGCCAGGATGATGGAGGCGCTGACCGAGATCCATCCGGCCATTCCGCTGTGCATCCATCAGGATCACGGCAACAACGAAGCCACCTGCCTTTCGGCGATCCGCTACGGCTTCACCTCGGTGATGATGGACGGGTCGTTGATGGCGGACGCCAAGACCCCGACGAGCTACGACTACAACGTCGCCATCACCGAACGCGTCGCGCGCATGGCGCATTGGGTCGGCGCTTCCGTCGAAGGCGAGCTCGGCGTGCTCGGCTCGCTGGAAACCGGCCAGGGCGAGGCCGAGGACGGTCACGGCGCGGAAGGCGCGCTGTCGCACGACCAGCTCTTGACCGATCCCGATCAGGCGGTCGACTTCGTGACCGCCACCCGCGTCGATGCGCTGGCGATCGCCTGCGGAACCTCCCACGGCGCCTACAAGTTCACGCGCAAGCCGGACGGCGATATCCTGGCCATGCAGGTGATCGAGGCGATCCACGAGAAGCTGCCGAACACGCATCTGGTCATGCATGGTTCGTCCTCCGTGCCGCAGGAACTGCAGGACATCATCAACAACTATGGCGGCGAGATGCCCCAGACCTTCGGCGTTCCGGTCGAGGAGATCGAGCGCGGCATCCGCCACGGCGTGCGCAAGGTCAACATCGACACCGATTGCCGCATGGCCATGGCCGGGCAGTTCCGCCGCGTCGCGACGCAGGATCCGCGCGAATTCGATCCGCGCAAATTCCTGAAGCCCGCCATGGGCGCCTTGCGCGACCTTTGCCGCGATCGTTTCGAACGCTTCGGCACCGCCGGCAACGCCTCGAAGATCAAGGTCATCGCCATGGACGAGATGGCGAAACGCTATGCCGCGGGAAAACTCGACCCGCAAATCGCAACCGCGAAAGCCGCCTGAGCGGCGGTCCGCCAAAAAAGGAAAGGACCGGCACCATGCCCAACAGATCCGAAACCGTGACCGGCAAGGACCGCTACAGGTCCGGTGTCATGGAATACAAGAAGATGGGCTATTGGGAGCCCGACTACGAGCCGAAGGACACCGACATAATCTCGGTGTTCAGGATCACGCCGCAAGACGGTGTCGACCCGATTGAGGCCGCGGCAGCCGTCGCCGGCGAATCCTCGACCGCAACCTGGACGGTGGTCTGGACCGACCGGCTGACGGCGAGCGAAAAATACCGCGCCAAGGCCTATAGGGTGGACCCGGTGCCGAACGCGCCCGGACAGTATTTCGCCTATATCGCCTACGACCTCGACCTGTTCGAGCCGGGTTCCATCGCCAATCTTTCGGCATCGATCATCGGCAACGTCTTCGGTTTCAAGCCGTTGAAGGCGTTGCGGCTCGAAGACATGCGTTTTCCCGTCGCCTATGTGAAGACCTTCCAGGGTCCGGCGACCGGCATCGTCGTCGAGCGCGAGCGCCTCGACAAGTTCGGCCGCCCGCTGCTCGGCGCCACCGTCAAGCCGAAGCTCGGCCTGTCGGGCCGCAACTACGGGCGCGTCGTCTACGAGGCGCTCAAAGGCGGGCTGGATTTCACCAAGGACGACGAGAACATCAACTCGCAGCCTTTCATGCATTGGCGCGAGCGCTTCCTCTACTGCATGGAGGCGGTCAATAAGGCACAGGCCGACACGGGCGAGGTCAAGGGCACCTATCTCAACGTCACCGCGGCCACCATGGAGGACATGTACGAACGGGCCGACTTCGCCAAGGAGCTCGGCTCCAACATCGTCATGATCGACCTTGTGATCGGCTACACGGCAATCCAGTCGATGGCGAAATGGGCGCGCAGGAACGACATGATCCTGCACCTCCATCGCGCCGGCCATTCGACCTACACGCGCCAGAAGTCGCACGGCGTCTCCTTCCGCGTCATCGCCAAATGGATGCGGCTTGCCGGCGTCGACCACATCCATGCCGGCACCGTGGTCGGCAAGCTGGAGGGCGACCCGGCGACGACAAGGGGTTACTACGACATCTGCCGCGAGGACCATAACCCGATGAAGCTGGAGAACGGCATCTTCTTCGACCAGCACTGGGCATCGCTCAACAAGCTGATGCCGGTGGCATCGGGCGGCATCCATGCCGGCCAGATGCATCAGCTCATCGACCTGCTCGGCGAAGACGTCGTGCTGCAGTTCGGCGGCGGCACCATCGGCCATCCAATGGGCATCGCCGCGGGTGCCACCGCAAACCGCGTTGCCCTCGAATGCATGATCCTCGCCCGCAATGAGGGTCGCGACTATGTGCGGGAAGGACCGCAGATCCTGGAGAACGCAGCCAAAAGCTGCCTGCCGCTGAAACAGGCGCTCGAGACCTGGAAGGACGTGACCTTCAACTATGCCTCGACCGACACGCCGGACTTCGTTCCGGTGGCTACGGCAGCCGAATAAGGAGAACCGTCATGCGTATCACCCAAGGGGCCTTTTCCTTCCTGCCCGACCTGACCGACGACCAGATCCGCGCGCAGGTGCAGTATTGCATCGACAACAAATGGGCTGTCAGCCTCGAGGTCACCGACGACCCTCACCCGCGCAATGTCTATTGGGAGATGTGGGGTCACCCGATGTTCGACAATCCCGACGCGGCGGCGCTGATGATGGAGCTGAACGCATGTCGCAAGCTCTATGGCGACCGCTATATCCGCGTCGTCGCCTTCGATTCCTCGCATGGCTGGGAATCGGTCAAGCTCTCCTTCATCGTAAACCGCCCGGCCGAGGAACCCGGCTATCGGCTCGAGCGGCAGGAGGCCGCAGGCCGCATGATCCGCTACACCACCAGGCCCTATGCCGCCGACAAGCCGGCTGGAACGAGGTACGGCTGATCATCGCGACAAGAGGAGAATGCCATGTCGGCGCCAGCCCTGGCCGAAACGGAAGTGCCTCAGAATGCCGTCCCGACGGCGATCGACCTGCGCGAGGAATTCGAAACTTCCGGCGTCAAGGACGTCCTGGCCGAGCTCGACCGCGAGCTGATCGGGCTCGCCCCGGTCAAGAGACGCATCCGCGAGACGGCGGCGCTCCTGCTGGTCGAGCGGGCCCGCCGCCGCATGGGCCTCGCGCACGAGACGCCGACGCTGCATATGAGCTTCACCGGCAATCCCGGCACCGGCAAGACGACCGTCGCGCTGCGCATGGCCGACCTGCTGCATCGGCTGGGCTATATCCGCAAGGGCCATCTGGTTTCGGTGACGCGCGACGACCTGGTCGGCCAATATATCGGCCACACCGCGCCCAAGACCAAGGAGATCCTGAAGAAGGCGATGGGCGGCGTGCTGTTCATCGACGAGGCCTACTATCTCTATCGCCCCGAGAACGAGCGCGATTACGGCCAGGAGGCGATCGAGATCCTGCTGCAGGTGATGGAGAACCAGCGCGACGACCTCGTGGTCGTCCTCGCCGGCTACGCGCAGCGGATGGATCGCTTCTTCGAAAGCAATCCGGGATTCCGCTCACGCATTGCCCACCACATCGACTTTCCCGACTATTCCGACGACGAGCTTCTCAGGATCGCGGAACAAATGCTCAACCAGCAAAATTACCTGTTCGACGCCAAGGCAACCGCCGCAATGGCCGATTACATCGCACGCCGCCGCGCGCGGCCGCATTTCGCCAATGCCCGCTCGATCCGCAATGCGCTCGACCGCGCACGGCTGAGGCAGGCCAACCGCCTGTTCGAGAGCAGCAAGGGACCGCTCGACGCAAAGGCGCTGTCCACGATCTCGGCCGAGGACATCACCGCCAGCCGGGTGTTCGCGCTAAATCTTGGCGAAGGAGAAAGCAAATGACCGCAAAGACCATCATCGCCCCTTCCGTTCTGTCGTGCGATTTCTCGCGGCTCGGCGACGAGGTCGAAGCGGTCGCGCGGGCAGGCGCCGATTGGATCCATCTCGACGTGATGGACGGGCATTTCGTGCCCAACATCACTTTCGGCCCGCCGGTGATCAAGACAATCCGCGATCGAACGGACAAGGTCTTCGACTGCCATCTGATGATCGCGCCGGCCGATCCCTATCTCGCTGCTTTCGCCGAGGCCGGCTGCGACATCATTACGGTGCATGCCGAGGCCGGGCCGCATCTCGACCGTTCGCTGCAGGCGATCAGGAGCCTCGGCAAGAAGGCCGGCGTGTCGCTCAATCCGTCGACGCCGGAAAGCGTCATCGAATATGTTCTCGACCGGCTCGATCTGGTGCTTCTGATGACGGTCAATCCGGGTTTCGGCGGCCAGGCCTTCATCTCGGCGGTCCTCGACAAGGTCAGGCGTGTCAAGGCGCTTGTCGGTCAACGTCCGATCGATATCGAGATCGACGGCGGCGTCACGCCAGAGACAGCTCCCCTGGTCACCGCGGCCGGCGCGAATGTGCTCGTCGCAGGGTCCGCCGTCTTCAAAGGTGGCACCGAGGCTGCCTATCGCGCCAATATCGGCGCGATCAGACAAGCGGCCGACGGAGCGATCCGGCGAGCCGCGTGACCTGCTTGGTCGGAGGATGACATGGCGGCAATCCCACCTGTCTGCGATTTCGGCTGGCAAGCTGTCGATGCCTTCTTGCCCGGCATCGACGGGAAATCGCATTCGATCCTCGGCCAAGCCGGACCCAACGGGCTGGTCGTCGCCTTCATCTGCAATCACTGCCCCTATGTGAAGGCGGTGATTTCACGCATCGTGCGTGATGCCGACGACCTCAAGGCCGAAGGGATAGGCTTCGTCGCAATCAACTCCAATGATGCCGACGCCTACCCGGACGATTCCTTCGACAACATGAAGCTCTTCGCCAGGGCGCACGCGTTCACCTTCCCGTATCTCCGCGACGAGTCGCAGGCAGCGGCGCGCGCCTATGGAGCCGTGTGCACCCCTGATTTCTTCGGCCTCAACAGCGAGCTGACGCTGCAATATCGTGGCCGGCTGGACGCATCGCGGCGGGACGCCGGACCGCCGGGCCTGAGGCGCGATCTGTTCGAGGCGATGAAGCAGGTTGCCCGAACCGGTGACGGACCGCTTGACCAGATCGCTTCGATCGGCTGCTCGATCAAATGGAAGGATGCCGCATGAACGTCGGCGCAAGCAGGCCGTTTCGGCCGCAGAGGGCGATCCTTTTTGATCTCGACGGCACGCTGATCGATTCGGCGCCCGACATAACGGCGGCCGTCAACGAGCTGCTGGCCGGCCGCGATCTGGCGCCGCTGCGTGTGGGTCAGGTCAAGGCAATGATCGGTGGCGGCGTCACGAAGTTGGTCGAGCGGGCCTTCGCAGCCTCGGGGTCACCGCTTCCCGGCAGCGCGCTCGAGGAGGCCAACCGCGACATGGCGCCGATCTACCGCAGGCATCTGACCGGCCTGACGAGGCTGATGCCTGGCGTCAGGGAGGTGCTCACGCACTTCCACCTGAACGGAACGGCCATGGGCGTTGTCACCAACAAGCCGCAATTGGCGACTCGCGAAATCCTGCTGCATTTCCACTTGACGGATTATCTCGGCGCGATCGTCGGCGGAGATGCGGTGACATGCCTGAAACCGGCGCCTGATGCCCTGCTGCTGGCGCTCGACCAGCTTGGGGTCGAACCCGCCGACACGCTGATGGTGGGAGACAGCAGCAGCGACGTCGGCGCCGCGCGCGCCGCCGGCATGCCCGTCGTTTTGCTGCGCGGCGGCTACACCCAGGTCCCCGTCGAAGAGCTTGGCGCAGACCTTGTCTGCGACAGCCTGCTCGATCTGCCTTCCGCGATGCAGAGGCTGCGCGTGCCGCTGCTTGATCCCGCAGCGTCGATTATGGCGGTCGCCGGTCGATCGTAAATCGAACGGCCGGCGAAGCCGTTGCTTCGGGAATTGCCCTTACTTCGAGAACTGCTTGAGATAGGCGATGACGTTGGCTACGTCCTTGTCGTCCTTGAGGCCGGCAAACGCCATCTTTGTGCCTTTCACCATGGCCTTTGGATCGTGGAGATACGTCGTCAGCGTTGGTTCGTCCCATTTGACGCCGGACTTTCCGGCCGCAACCATGGCCTGGGAATAGCTGAATCCCGGATGCGTGCCGGCCGTTCGACCGATGACGCCGTTCAATGACGGGCCGACTTTGTTCTGGTCCTTGTCCGCGACGTGGCAGACCTTGCATTTGGTGAAGACCTTCTCACCCGCCGCGGCATCCTGCGCATGAGATTGGTTCGTGATGGAAGTCACCAAGGATACGGCGGCGAAAAATGTGATAGCGCGCATGGCATTCCCTCGTTGATCGTCAACATGCCCCGGTTGATTTGCATGCCATTGCTTTGATGAAGTCAACCATACGAAAGTCCAGAGCACTCCGGCACCGAAGCGACCCGCCTTGTCCTTTCGCCTTTGTTGACGGCCTTAGGGCGAACGCGTAGCTTCAGGTCATTCCGGATTCCATGGGCACCTCGGGAACCCGGCAGGCTGATTGTCCAGGCTGAGATTTACCCAGGCAGTGGGGCGGGCAGGATTTCGCCAGAGCGGGCGTTTTTGCACGCAAGAGGTGCCGGATGAATATGGTCGACCTCGTATTGACGGTTTGCCTGAGTGCCAATCCTGGCGATTGCCAAGACGAGCATCTCTATTTCGAGAGCCGTGGCTCTCTGTTCCAATGCATGATGCTGGCGCCCAGCGAAATCGCGAAATGGTCGCAGGAACACCCGACCTTCAAGGTCAGGCGCTGGAAATGCGCTTTCCCGACGAAGGACAAAGCGATCTGACCGAAGCCCCTGGTTTGTTGCAGTCCCGGGAGGGAACTTCATGATTTCGCGGCGGGAAACGCTCCGTTTGGGGGCTCTTGGAACGGCCGCGATTCTTGGCTCACACCCCATTGCCGCCTCCGCCGCGTCCAAGGTTCGCATTGGCGTGCTGAAGTTCGGCACGGTGAGCTGGGAGCTTGATACGCTGAAGGAACACAAGTTCGACGCGGAGAACGGGATCGATCTGGACGTTGTCTATTTTGCCGGTGAGGACGCGACCAATGTCGCGATGCTGGCCGGCGCGATCGACATCATCGTGACCGATTGGCTCTGGGTCTCGCGCCAGCGCTCGGACGGCGGCGACGTCACATTGGCCCCCTATTCGACGGCCGTCGGGGCGATCATGGTGAAGGACGCTTCGCCGATCCGCTCGATCACCGACCTCAAGGGAAAGAAGATCGGCGTCGCCGGCGGCGCCCTCGACAAGAGCTGGCTGCTGATACAGGCGCTGGCCAGGCGCGATCACGGCCTCGACCTGCCGGCGATCAGCGACGTCGTCTTTGGCGCGCCGCCGCTGATCTCGGAAAAGGCAATCCAGGGCGAACTCGATGCGGTGCTCAATTTCTGGCACTTTTGCGCCCGGCTCGAGGCCAACGGCTTTCGTCGGCTGATCGGCGCCGACGATGCGGAGAAGGCGCTCGGAGCTTCGGGCCCGGTATCCGCGCTCGGCTATGTATTCCACGACAGATGGGCGAACGAAAATCCGCAAGCCGTCCGCGGCTTCCTCAAGGCTTCCACGCAGGCCAAGGATCTGCTGGCCAAGTCCGACGAAGAGTGGCTGCGCCTTGCGCCGATTGTCCGCGCGGAAGGCAAGGAACTGGCAAAGCTGCGCGACCGCTATCGAGAGGGCATCCCCAGGCGGCCGGTCGCCGAGGAAGCGGCCGATGCCGGCAGGCTCTATAGTGTGCTGGCCGGGATCGGCGGCGAAAAGCTGGTCGGCAGTTCGCCTGAGATGGCACCGGGCACGTTCTGGCAAGAGCCGGCGAAATGACCGCAAGCGACTCCGGCGATCGCACGCCTGGCAACACGGCTGACATTTCCAGCCGTCCCGGCCCTCGAGCGACGCTGATGCCCGCGCTGACGGTGACGATCTCCCTGCTCGGGCTTTGCCTGCTGTGGAGCCTGGCGGCGAATGCCTGGCCGAGCCGTGCCTTTCCGGGGCCGGGACAGGTCTGGCAGGTATTGCTGAGAGAGGCGGCGAGCGGCGATCTTTTCTACCATCTCGGCGCAACGCTGGGCCGGGTTGCCGCGGCATACGTCGTCGCGATGATTGTCGGCTCGGTGATCGGCATTCTCCTCGGCAGCTATCGCGGCGCGGACCGGTTCTTCAATCCCTGGGTAATTCTGTTCCTCAATATCCCCGCGCTGGTGATCATCGTGCTTGCCTACATCTGGTTCGGCCTCAACGAGGTGGCTGCGATAGGCGCGGTTGCCGTCAACAAGATCCCGAATGTCGTGGTGACCATGCGCGAGGGCGCCAGGGCGCTGGACCCGAGTTACGCCGAAATGGCGGCTGTCTACCGCTTCGGTCCCCTCGACCGCGTTCGCCATATCCTGCTGCCGCAACTGCAGCCCTATCTGGCCGCGGCCTCGCGTTCCGGCATCGCGCTCATCTGGAAGATCGTTCTGGTGGTCGAACTGCTCGGCCGCTCCAATGGTGTGGGCTTCCAGATCTATCTTTACTTCCAGCTTTTCGACGTCGCCGCCATTCTTGCCTACACGCTGGCATTCGTGGCGGTGATGCTCGTCGTCGAACTTCTTCTGGTGCAGCCCGTTGAACGACATGCAACCCGCTGGCGCCGTCGCCCCGCTTAGGGTCGACATCGCCGAAAAGACCTTCAGGTCCGCGCAAGGCGTCTCGGTCACGGCGCTCAAGAACCTTTCGTTCGAGGTCCGGCAAGGCGAATTCGCTTGCCTGCTCGGACCGTCGGGCTGCGGCAAGACCACGACGCTGCGTATTCTGCTTGGGCTCGACAGGCAGTTTTCCGGATCCTTCCAGCTGCCTGAAGGCGGCTCGAACCGCATAGCCGCCGTGTTCCAGGAACCCACCCTGCTGCCGTGGCGGACGGTGGAGCAGAATGTCAGGCTGGCACTGCCAAAAGGCCTGCGAGCGAAAAATCTCGACGGGCTGTTCGACACTCTCGGCCTCGCCGGCATGCGCTCGCTCTATCCGGCCGAACTTTCGCTCGGTCTTGCGCGTCGGGCAGCGCTTGCGAGGGCCTTCGCGACCGAGCCGGCGATGCTTTTCCTGGACGAGCCCTTCGTGTCGCTCGATGAACGCACCGCCGAACGGCTTCGGCACATGCTTGTGACCGTCTGGTCGGCGCGACCTACGACCGCCCTGATGGTGACGCACAATCTGACCGAGGCCCTGATGCTGTCGGATCGCATCATCGTGCTCGCGCCCAGGCCCGCGCATGTGCTCGGCATTTTCGACGTAAGGCTGCCCAGGCAACAGCGCAGCCCGGAGGCGACGAGCGACCTTTTGCGGTCGTTCCATCAGCAATTTCCAGGTGTGACCTGATCGCCCTGCAACGGGCGAATGCTCTTGAGGAGCACTAAAACGGCCGACACGCATAAATAGCGCGTCGCGACGAAACCGATTCAGGCCACGCACTTTGAGTCTTGTTTTGATTTATGCCGTTCACCCAAAACCGCTGCGCACTTTTGGGCGACCTGGCATTAGAGCATGATCCCGAAAAGTGGGAACCGGTTTTCGGAGCAAGATCATGCTCCAACAAAGAGTTAGACCATGATGGCGATTCAACGAAACGCCATCGCGGTCTAGAAGCAACGCACGTCGGCTTCCGCTTGAGCGCGCTTCAACTCCGTTCGCGCGGCTTTCGCCGGCGCGCTTTCGCGAAACAGGCCTGCATTTTCGCCCGTCGTCAGAGACATGCTCTTGAAGGTCTCGGCCCGCTCGTAATGGTCGTACGGGAGGATTGAGGCGATGACATCGATCGAACAGGAACAACTCTCCAACGCCTGACGCGTCTGGCCATTCGTCTGCATGCAGCCGAGCACATAATCTACGACCGTCGCCGTCGGGTAGTCTCCCGCAACGCCGGCCGAATTTGCAAGGACCGGTGTCGGTGTAAGGAGGAGCGGCAGGATCGAAAATCCAACATATCTGATCATGAGAATTCCTCCGGTTGCCGGGGCGCGGTGCATCGAGACTGCATTACCCGCGCCAGTTGGCGACATGCCGAAAGCCCGGTCAACCTCTCATCGCCTCCATATAGGACCAAAGGAGGAATGCCCGGCCCCTCGCCAACAGCGTTTCGGGGCATCTGCATGACCCATCCCGCATCCATCTTTCTAGGTTTTTCCCACAACTCGCTCACTACCGATAGCCAATAAGAGCCGTCGCTAACACGGTCGCTAAAATATGTCGAAATAAATCCAACTGCTATCACATAGATAATACATCGAAGTAAGATTCTTCAATTTTTATTTTCCGATCACCGCCATTCTGCGGCCTGGCATCGTGAAAAGTTTCTATTATTCTTCTATATATTGCGGTGCAACAATAAATATTGCAGTGCAAAATTTTCGGAGGGGTTTTTCCTTGCCTGGCATTTTGCAATGACATAGCCTTACCTCGTTTCCGGCTTCAAGGACGCCGCTGTAATTCGGGAGCGGCGGCAGTCTTTCGTAGGCCAACTGGGCGGGTGCAGGGCTAGGCTAGGTAGGTAGAGGTCAGAAATGTACCTCTTCTGAACTGGTCTAGGTCGTGACACGCTGCCGGAAATACTTCCCACGATGAATCGCATGTACTGGCTCTTGCGAGCTTGAATATCGATTTCTTGTTATCAACCTGGGAGGATTTTAATGCGCGCACTTACGCAAGCTACCTACATCGCAACGACCACCGCGCTACTGTCGTTAGGCGCGCTCTATACGGCGTCAGCCAACGAAGAACTCGCGAAAATGGCCAAAAGTCCCAAGGACTGGGTGATGCAGACGGGTGATTACGCCAACACCCGTTATTCGACACTCAAGCAGATCACCAAGGAGAACGTGAAGAACCTGCAGGTCAAGTGGACCTTCTCGACCGGCGTGCTGCGCGGCCATGAGGGCGGCCCGCTAATCATCGGCGACGTGATGTATGTTCACGCGCCGTTCCCGAACACCGTCTACGCGCTCGATCTCAACAAAGACGGAAAGATCCTCTGGAAATACGAGCCCAAGCAAGACACGAACGTCATTCCAATCATGTGCTGCGACACGGTCAATCGCGGTGTTGCCTATGCGCCTGCAGATGGCGACCGCCCGGCGTTGATCATTCTCAACCAGGCCGACACCACCGTCGTGGCGCTCGACGCCAAGACCGGCAAGGCTGTCTGGTCAGTCAAGAATGGCGAAAACACCGACGGCGGAAAAGGTGAATCCGGCACGTCGGCGCCCGTGGTCGTCAAGGACAAGGTTCTCGTCGGTGTCTCCGGCGCGGAATTCGGCGTCCGCGGCTGGCTGGCCGCCTACGATCTGAAGGACGGCAAGCTCGCCTGGAAGGCTTATTCGGAAGGTCCGGATGCAGAAACCCTGATCGATCCCGAGAAGACCACGCAGCTTGGCAAGCCGGTCGGAAAGGACTCCGGCACGAACACCTGGGAGGGCGAGCAGTGGAAGACCGGAGGCGGCACGACATGGGGATGGTATTCCTATGATCCCAAGCTCAACCTCGTCTACTACGGCACCGGCAATCCCTCGACATGGAACCCGGTTCAGCGCCCCGGAGACAATCGCTGGTCGATGACTATCTTCGCCCGCGATGCCGATACCGGCATGGCCAAATGGGTCTACCAGATGACCCCGCATGACGAATGGGACTTTGACGGCGTCAACGAGATGATTCTCGTCGACGGCATGGAGGTCAAAGGCAAAAAGCATGACGTGCTGGTCCATTTCGACCGCAACGGTTTCGCCTACACCATGGATCGCGCCTCCGGCGAGCTTCTCGTTGCCAAGAAGTACGATCCGGCGGTGAACTGGGCGACTGAGGTCAACATGGACCCCAAGAGCAAGGAGTATGGCCGTCCGCAGGTCGTGGCCAAGTATTCGACCCAGCAGAACGGCGAAGACACCAACTCGACGGGCGTCTGCCCGGCAGCGCTTGGAACCAAGGACCAGCAGCCGGCCGCCTATTCGCCGAAGACCGGGCTGTTCTACGTGCCGACCAACCATGTCTGCATGGACTACGAGCCATATAAGGTGAGCTACACGGCCGGCCAGCCTTATGTGGGCGCCACGGTGTCGATGTACCCCGCGCCTGGCGGTGACGGCAACATGGGCAACTTCATTGCCTGGGATGCTGCCAAGGGCGAGATCGTCTGGTCGAAGCCCGAGCAGTTCTCGGTGTGGTCGGGCGCGCTGGCGACCGCCGGCGACGTCGTCTTCTACGGAACGCTCGAAGGCTACATCAAGGCAGTCGATGAGAAGGGCAAGGAACTCTACAAGTTCAAGACCCCGTCCGGCATCATCGGCAACGTCACGCCCTTCGAGCATGACGGCAAGCAGTACATCGCCGTTCTGTCCGGCGTCGGCGGATGGGCCGGCATCGGCCTCGCCGGCGGATTGCTGTCACCCGATAACGCCGCTGCCTGGCATGGCGCCGTCGATCAGGGCCGCGCTCAAGGCGATCAGGCCGCAGTCGTTGGAACCGCCGGTCTCGGAGCAGTCGGTGGCTACGCAGCTCTTGCCGACTACACGACGCTGGGCGGCCAGCTGACCGTCTTCGGTCTTCCGGACTGATATCCGGAAACGGCCTTAGAGACCGAAGGCCTGAAAATACGAGAGCCCGGATCGCCCGGAGATTTCCGGGCTCTCGATTTGACGCGCACCCCAAACATCGATCTATGCCGCGGCGCGACGGCACACCCTTTGTCCTTGGCAAAAGAAGGAAGCGTCTGAATGTCTGTTCGCATTGCAATCTCCGTTCTCGCCCTGGCTCTTCTGCCTCTGGCCGGCTCAAGTCTGGCGCGGGCCGAGGACAGCGCCGAAAAAGCCAAGGTGGTGAAGGAAGAGGGCGGCAAGTATTTGGACGCGGATGGAAATCCAACCTACAAGATCGAAAACGGGACCGTGGATTGGTATACGTTCAGCGGTTATCGCCGCTATCACTCTGACTGCCATGTCTGTCACGGACAGGACGGAACAGGCTCGAGCTACGCGCCGGCCCTGGCGAACAGCCTGAAAAACATCGACTACCCCACTTTCCTCTCGATCGTCGCCCAGGGCCGCAAGAATACTGGCAGCGGCAAGGAAAACGTCATGCCTGCCTTCGGCGACAACAAGAACGTCTATTGCTACCTGGACGATCTCTACGTCTATCTGCGCGCCCGCGCCGACGGCGCGGCACCCCGCGGCAGGCCGCCCAAGCACGAAGACAAGGCTCAGGCGGCCAAGGATGCCGAAAAATCCTGCATGGGGGGATGAAGTGACCGCTCGCGTTGCACCGAAGCCGCGCATTGTCTTGCTGATCCTCGGCGCACTCGCCATGCCGCCGTCGAACGCCCAGGCGCAAAGCGCAGGCCTCGGAGCAGCGGGCGAACTGGTCGACCCAGATACGCTGCGCGTCTGCGCCGATCCTTCGAACATGCCGTTCACCGACCAGAACGGCCAAGGTTTCGAAAACAAGCTGGCTGAGCTGGTCGCCAGGAAGACGGGAAGGAAGTCGGTCGCCTACACATGGTTTCCAACCGTCATCGGCTTCGTGCGCAACACGCTTGCCGCCAACCGATGCGACGTCATCATGGGCTATGCCCAGGGTGATGAGCTGGTTCAGAACACCAACGCCTACTATCGTTCCTCCTATGTGCTTGTGCATCCGAAGGGCGACGACCTCGAGGGTGTCGAGACGATCGAGGATCCGAAACTCACCGGCAAGAGGATTGGCGTCGTCGAACGCACGCCGCCGACTGCCAACATGGCCGCCAACAAACTCTTGCGAACGGCAAAAATCTACCCGCTGGCCGTCGATACGCGCGTCACTCCGTCGATGGGAGAGGTCGTGATCAAGGACATGCTTGCCGGCAAGATCGACGCAGCGATCCTGTGGGGACCGATGGCAGGCTACTATGCCAAGCAACTCAAGGCGAATGTTGAGATCGTGCCGCTGGTCAAGGAAAGGACCGGCTCGCGCATGTCCTACCGCATCACCATGGGGGTACGTCCATCCGACCAGGAATGGAAACGCACGCTCAACAAAGTGATCCGGGAGAACCAGGCAGAGATCAACAAGCTCCTGCTCGACTACAACGTGCCGCTGATCGACGAACATGACAACGCGATCACGGCGACGCCGGGGTGAGCTTGATCGGCGCGAAATTTGGAGAGGCGATGGAGGAAGGAACCGATCTTCGAGGCAGATAGTTTTCTTTAGTTGTTTGAGAACCCGGTGTTTCATTTGTCCATTTGTGAAGTGATGGACGAGCCATTGCATTGCCCGCAATGGCACCAACGACATGACCCGCCCCCTTCGGGCCGGCAAAAGAGGAGAATGCCATGAAGAAGAAGAGCTGGAAGAAACCGACCATGTGCCAGGTTGCTGCGGGCTTCGAAATTTCGCGGTATCTGCCTGCTGAAATTCCTCCCAGGAAGTAGGCCGCAAGGGTGCATGTCCCTGACAACAGGGGCATGCACCCAGTTGCATGTCAGGGCTTTGCTGCAGGAAACGCGGACGCGAAGCCGTTACCGCCGAGAAGCCAGTCAAATGGGCTGCGGAGCAGGCATTTGCCATGCGCGTAAAGATCATCGGATCGGCGGCCGGAGGCGGCTTTCCGCAATGGAATTGCAACTATCGCCTGAGCCGCGCGGCTCGCGCCGGGATTTCCGGCGTGCATTCGCGAACCCAATCATGCATTGCCGCGTCGGCGGACGGGGCAGGCTGGGTTCTCTTCAACGCGTCGCCCGACATTCGCCAGCAGATTGCGCAAACGCCTGAACTGCAGCCCGCAGCCGACGCGCCGCTGCGCTCGACGCCGATCCGCGCGGTGGTGCTGACCAACGCCGACGTGGACCATATCGCCGGTCTGCTTAGCCTGCGTGAGCGACAGCCTTTCGCAATCTATGCAACGGCACAGGTGCTGGCGACGCTGGAGGCGAATTCGATTTTCAATGTTCTCGATCCGGCGATCGTGCCGCGGCGCCTCCTGGCGCCAATGGAGGACCTGGCGATCCGCGATGCGGACGGCCACGAGACCGGTGTGGTCGTCGACGCCTTTCCCGTGCCCGGCAAGATCGCGCTCTATCTCGAGCAAAGAGGCGATCCTAGCGCCGATTTCAGCTCCGACACGGGCGACACGATCGGGGTTCGCATCGCCGGCACCGGCAGTCGCGGCGCTGTCTTCTACATCCCGGGCTGCGCGCGCGTCGATGCCTCGCTGCGCACTCGTGTGGCCGATGCCGCCTGCCTTCTGTTCGACGGCACCGTCTACACGGACGACGAGATGATCATTGCCGGCGTCGGCCAGAAAACCGGTGCGCGCATGGGGCACATCGCGATGTCCGGAGAAGCGGGTTCGATTGCCGGCCTGGCCGATGTGAAGATCGGCCGCCGTATCTTCGTCCATGTCAACAACACCAATCCTGTTCTCGACGAGAATTCCGCCGAACACGCGGCGGTCAAAGCGGCTGGTTGGGAAGTCGCCGGCGATGGGATGGAGATGGAATTTTGAGCGATTTCCAAGGCGCGGCCAGAGGTGGCCTGTCCAAGAGCGAGCTCGAGGCCGTGCTGCGGCAGGTCGGTGCAGAACGCTATCACAACCGCCATCCTTTCCATCACAGAATGACCAGCGGCGACCTGTCGAAAGCCGAAATGCAGGCCTGGGCGCTGAACCGCTATTGCTACCAGGCCGTCATTCCGCGCAAGGACGCCATGATCCTGGCACATGCCGACGATCCGGCGTTTCGCGCCGCCTGGCGCAGACGCATCGAGGACCACGACGGCGGGGACGGCTGGAGCGGCGGCATCGCGCGCTGGCTGCATCTGGCAACCTCGCTCGGGCTCGATGCCGAAGACGTCAAGAGCGAAAGGCTGGCGCTGCCGGCGACCCGTTTCGCCGTCGGCGCCTATCTCTCTTTCTGCACGAACCGGACGCTGCTCGAGGCGGTCGCGTCGTCGCTGACCGAGATGTTCTCGCCGACCATCATCGGCGAGCGCGTGCCGGCGATGCTGGCGAAATACGACTACATCACCGAGGATACGCTGGCCTATTTCAGCCGGCGGCCCGAGCAGGCATCGCGCGATGCCGACTTCGCCCTCGCCTACGTGCTGGGCCACGCCGATACGGCGGAGCGCCAGCAACAGGCGATCGATGCGCTTGTGTTCAAATGCGACATACTCTGGGCCATGCTCGACGCGCTTCAACATGCCTATGGCGCGCCGGGAAACATACCGCCCGGCGCGTTCCGCCCGGAGGCGGTCTGATGATGGCGCTGCGCGAAAGGGCCATCGTGTCGCTGCAATCGGTGCCATCGCTGCCCAAGCATGTGCGCATACAGTACGACCCCGTGCGTCAGGCCTTCGCCGTGCTTTCGCCGGAAAAGGTATTCTGGCCGAACGAGATCAGCCTCGACATATTGCGCCGGTGCGATGGGCGGTCTAGCGTCGGCCACATCATCGCCGATCTTGCCTCCGACTATGACGCCGATCAGGAGGCCGTGGCGGCCGACGTCATCGCCTTCCTGCAGGAATGGTCGGACAAGCTTTTGGTGAAGCTATGAGCGAGCCCATTCTCCCTCCGATCGGCATGCTGGCGGAACTGACGCATCGCTGCCCGCTGCAGTGCCCTTATTGCTCCAACCCGCTCGAATTGCTGAAAGCCAATCGCGAGCTCGACACTGAGACCTGGCTCGATCTCTTCTCGCAGGCCGCCGATCTCGGCGTTCTGCAGGTGCATCTGTCCGGCGGCGAGCCGACGCTGCGCCGGGACCTGGAGCAATTGATCGCCGGGCTTTCGGCTCGCGGTGTCTACACCAACCTCATCACCGCCGGTATCGGCATAGCCGAAGGCCGCATCGAGGCGTTTGCCGAAGCCGGGCTCGACCACCTGCAACTGAGCTTTCAGGGCGCCCGGCCGGCAACTACCGATCGCATCGGCAACCATCGGGGCAGCCACGAAAAGAAGCTTGAGACGGCACGCCGCGCGCGGGTGATCGGCCTGCCGCTTACCATCAATGCGCCAATCCACCGTCACAATATCGAGGAAGTGCCGGAGTTCATCGATCTTGCCCTTTCGTTGGGTGCGGAGAGGCTCGAGATCGCCAACGTCCAGTACGCCGGCTGGGCGCTGGCCAATCGCGATGCGCTGATGCCCGAACGCGCCGCGGTCGACCGGCAGGCGGACATCGTCGCGGCGGCGCGCGAAAGGCTTACCGGCATTATGAACATCGATTTCGTTCCGCCGGATTATTTCGCCATCTATCCCAAGCCGTGCATGGGCGGCTGGGCGCGCGACGCCTTCATGGTGACGCCCGATGGCACCGTGCTGCCGTGCCACGCCGCGCAGACCATTCCTTCGCTTCGCTTCGAGCGCTTCGGAGAGCGCTCGCTTGCCGCGATCTGGACCGATTCACCGGCATTCAATGCCTTCCGCGGCACCGAGTGGATGCAGGAGCCGTGTCGAAGCTGCGAGCGTCGCGAGGTCGACTGGGGCGGCTGCAGATGTCAGGCGATGGCGATTGCCGGCGATGCCGCGGCAACGGATCCAGCCTGCGTCAAGTCGCCGATCCACACTCGCATGGCGATGCTGATCGACGCCGCGTTGGCGGAGGCCACGCCGGTGGCAGATGAAAATGGCGCGGAAAATTTCATTTTCCGGCGGATAGGCGCCACAACTCGGCCGGACGTGCCCGACCACCCGCCAGTTCACCAACCACCGTCGATGGCGACTTTGCGGAGCCGCTGATCATGTCGGATGTCGTTGAGGCTGGCGAACCGCATGAATCGGCAATGCGGCTCGGGCGGCCGCTGTGGAAAGTCCTTTGAGCGTGGAGCCAAAATCCGGTTCAAGATTGAAGGCATGATTTGCCTGGTGGAGTCGCATCCATGGCATCGATTCAATAACCAAAGGGTCGTTGGATCCACCAGTTTCGATATTTTCGCTCGTCGGCAAAGGAACTCGGAAGACCTACAACAAAGGCAGATTGACGAATGAAGGCAATTGTTGTGACGGACCAGGCCTCTGGAACAGCCGGAATGAGGCTGGTGGAGCGGCCGGAGCCGCAGGCGGCGATAAACGACGTGGTCGTTCAGGTTCATGCGTCGGGATTCGTCCCGACGGAGCTAGCGTGGCCCTCGACCTGGACCGATCGCCTCGACCGTGACCGGACGCCGTCGATCCCCGGACACGAGCTGGCGGGGGTGGTGACCGCTCTCGGCTACGGCACAGCAGGACTGTCGCTGGGACAGCGGGTGTTCGGCCTCGCCGACTGGTATCGTGACGGCACCCTGGCGGAGTATATAGCTATCGAGGCACACAACCTCGCGCCGCTGCCCGGCGACGTCGACTTCACGGTGGGGGCTAGCCTGCCGATCTCGGGACTGACCGCATGGCAGGGGCTGTTTCAGCATGGCCGTCTTCGGGCGGGGCAGAGCGTCCTCGCCCACGGCGCGGCCGGCGCAGTCGGTTCGATGGTGGTGCAACTCGCGCGCGAGGCCGGCGCCTACGTCATCGGAACCGGGCGCACCGCCGACCGTCAGACGGTACTCGACTTCGGTGCGCAGGAGTTTGTAGACCTCGAGAACGACCCTCTGGAAGACGTCGGCCGCGTCGATCTGGCGTTCGATGTCATAGGCGGCGACATCCAGAAGCGCTCTGCAGGCCTGATTCGAGCCGGAGGAACACTGGTGTCGGTCGTCGGCCCACCAGAGGCGCGGCCCGACGACGGCCTGGCGGTCGACTTCGTTGTCGAGTCCGACCGTACCCAACTGTGTGAGATCGTCCAGCGGGTGCGGGACGGACGACTGCGTAAGAATATCGGCAGCATCGCGACCCTCGACGATGCGGTCGCCGCCTTCAACCCGACCGAGCGGCGCAAGGGGAAGACGGTCATCCGCGTTCGTCCGTAAACGGCACGCGCCTATCGTTGCAGGCGGCCGGCCGGCACCATCCAGAACCCTTCTTAAGCTATTGATTTCATTAATTATTTCGCGATTTGTATCAGAAATCTTCCTGCATTGTTCCGTATGGTTCTGCGACCTGCCGCGCAGCCGAATTTCGCTCCGATATGCTTCCTTAACGCCAATTTCGGATTCCAGGCATCCGAACAAGGGCTCGCTCGCGCCGTTTCTTAGGCTAAGATTGTTCCAACTGGCGGGAGGTCCGTTCCTTGCGAGAAGAGCAACGCAGGCTTGCGGCGATCTTGGCTGCCGACGTGGCAGGTTACTCGCGGCTGATGGCGGCCGACGAGTCGGGAACGCTGGGACGGCTGAGGCGGCTCCGAGCTGAGGTATTCGAGCCCAAAATCGCCCGGTTCCACGGACGCATCGTCGGCTCGGCCGGGGACAGCCTGCTGATCGAGTTTGGGAGCGCGGTTAACGCCGTGCAGTGTGCGATCGAGCTGCAGCGCGAGCTGGGCGGCGAGAACGAAGGGCTCCCCGAAAACCGGCGTATGGCGTTCCGTATGGGCGTAAACCTCGGCGACGTGATCGTCGAAGACGACACGATATACGGAGACGGTGTGAACATCGCGGCACGGCTTGAAAAGCTCGCGGAGCCTGGTGGCGTTTGCATCGGGCGCGCCATTTACGATCAAGTAAAAGGCAAACTCGAATACGTCTATACGGATATCGGCGAGCAACGGGTTCACAACATTGCGGAGCCGGTGCGCGCTTACCGTGTCATGTCCATTGAGCAATCCCCCACCAGCTCGTCCGTGCCGTCGGCCAAGGATGATGCGCTTCCGTTCCGCAACCGACCATCGATCGCCGTGCTGCCTTTCACCAACATGAGCGGTGACCCGGAGCAGGAATATTTCTCCGACGGCATCACCGAGGACATCATTACGGACCTCAGCAAGGTCGGGGCGCTGGCAGTCACCGCGCGCAACACGACCTTTACCCTCAAAGGCAAGTCGATGGATGTCAGCGAAGCGGCGCGGCAATTGCGCGTTTCGCATGTGCTGGAAGGCAGCGTACGCAAGGCGGGTAGTCGCGTTCGCATCACCGCACAGCTGATCGACGGGATGAGTGGGCACCATGTGTGGGCCGAGCGCTACGACCGTGATCTCAACGACATATTTGCGCTCCAAGACGAGATCGCCCGGGCCATCGTCGATGCCCTGAAGATCCGGCTGATGCCGGCCGAGTATGCTGCCATCGGCAAGCGCACGACCGAGAACGTCGAAGCCTATCAGTATTACCTCATGGGACGGCAGCATTTCTTGCGCCTGGGCCGTCGCAATCACCTTTCCGCCCGACGCCTCTACCAGCGGGCGCTCGAGATAGATCCCGAATACGCGCTGGCGCGGGCCGGGCTGGCGCTAGCTGAAGGCATGTTGCTGAGATCCGGAGATCCCAGCGCAAACCTTATCACCTTGAGCGCCGAGGCGCAGCGCGCGCTGGCTTTGGACTCGACGCTGGCGGAAGCTCACGTGGCCCACGCGATGGCGCATTTCCAGAAGGAGCAAATCGAGCTCGCAGGCGCCGCCTGCCGGCGAGCAATCGCGCTCGATCCCGATCTCTACGAGGCGCACAGGACCCTGGGCGATGTGCTGCGCATGGAGCGCAAGTTTGCAGAGGCCGCGGCCGCCTACGAGAAGGCGGCGGAGGTTGATCGCAACAGCTATGGTGCGATGTGCATGCTCTGGGATTGCCGCAAGACCCTGGGCGACGAGGAGGAAGCCCACAGGCTTTCAGGGGAGTTGCTCACCCGCATCGAGAAAGCCATGCAGCTCTATCCGGACGACGGGGCAGCCTATGCCTATGGTTGTTACATCCTCCACAATCTCGGCCTGGACGAACGCGCCGTGCAGTGGGCCGAGCGCGCGATCACCATCGACCCGGAGGACTATAGCAGCCACTACAATGTCGCGTGTTTCCTGGCGGCGATCGGCGCCATCGAAAAGGCGATCGACACGCTGGAGCACTGCGTGCCGCAGCTTGGATTGCAGCAAGTGCACTGGATGGCGCAGGACGTGGATATGAATCCTGTGCGCGATCATCCGCGTTATCGGGCGCTGATCGAGCGCCTGGAGGTCAGTTTGGCGAAGGCAGAAGGCCAATCAGGAAGCGGAACCGAAGGGCGGCCTTCCGGAGGTTAACGCATGTCGCGCAAAAGTGTGCAGCGGTTTTGCGAAAACGACATGCATAAAAACAAAGACCTAAAGCGCGTCGCCTGGATCCGTTTCATCGCGACGCGCTTTTAGAGTCATTTCCCGCTCGGGACTGCGAGACGGCTTTGGGTCATGACATCCGATTCCGAAAGGCCGTGTCGCGCTGGTCGGTGACGCTGCGCCGCCGAGCGACGCAAGCCGCATGAGGGATCACAAGCCCCACACCACAGCCTGTTTATGGCGCTTGGTCAGGTGCTTCAGCGATTGAGCACAATGCAGATAGATATATATCTGTTTCATTGCCGAGGTTTTCTATGAGCGAGCAAAATCGATATTCCTGGCGGGAGCGCATGACGATCCTCGGCGATGTCGAGGCGTCATCCTTCCTTCCGTGGATCGAGCGTCATGCCGCCAAGCTCGGGCTCGCGCAGGCCATATGCGTTGCCGGTCCCGATCGGATTGAGCTCGACGTCGCCGGTCCGGCCGAACTGATCGATATGATGGAGATGGGGTGCTTCCTTGGACCAATCGATGTCTGGGTCGAGACCATTCGCCGGACGCCGATCGACAACGAATCGAGCTAGTGTTTGAAGCTCGCTGCCCTGCCCGGGAGACGGGATGCCCCTTTTTTAGGCATTATTGTCAGTGAGGAAATATTGTGCAAACGTGACCGGGCTTATTAGCAAATCCCTTGACCGCGAAGCTGTGCTCGGGAAGATGCTGATGTCATTTGAAAGTTGACGTATGCCACCCTATCCGACCGGCTCATGGATGCCAGTTGCCCTCTCTGCAGACTTGCCGGCGGGAACCGTGATGCCGGCGCTATCCCCAGTCGGACCGATTGCCCTTTGGCGCAGCCGCTCCGGCCGCACGGCGGCCTTTGCCGACAGATGCCCTCATCGCGGCATGCGGCTTTCCCATGGCTTCGTGCGCGGTGAGGCACTGTCCTGCATCTATCACGGCTGGAGCTATGCCCGGGCGGGAAACTGCCTGCGCATCCCGGCCCATCCGGGGCTGGCGCCGCCGGAGACGATTCGCGTCGCGACCCAGGCGGTCGAGGACAGCGGCGGGCTCATATGGATTTCCGTCGGCGAAGCCGCTGCCCTGCCGCCGCGGCTCGACGGCCTTGCCCCGCTGCGCTCCATGATGGTGGAGGCGGACGTCGCGGCGCTGGAGGCGGCCGCGGGCGCGAAGGCCAACGACGGCCTGCTCGACCATACCCACGATGGCCGGACGCTGCGGCTGCTGCTTGCCCCCGAAGGGGAAGCGCGGACGCTCATGCATGTTCTGGTGGGCGAGGACGCCAATCCGACCGAGCGGATCGCCGCGTCGCGGGCCGCCGAAACGCTGCGACGGGCGGCCGAGGGCATTCGGCGCGGCAGGGCCGTCCAATGACCCGCAGCGCAATGATCGACGAATGGTATCCGGTCGGCCTCGCCAGCCAGCTCGATGCGCAGGGGCGCAAGACGGCCCTCATGGGCGAACCGATCGAGGTGCGGCTCGGCGACGACGGAAACGCCAAGGTCACCGGCGGCAACGGACGCGCCCTGCCGGTCTGCGTGCGCTATGGCCATGTCTGGGCGTCGCCCGGTGATCCGCAGAAGGCGCTGTTTGCGATCCACGAGGCCGATCAGCCCGGCCGCCGGCTTGTCGATGTCGGAGTGGTGCGCGTGCGCTGCTCGCCGTTGCGCGCGGTGGAGAACTTCCTGGACATTGCGCATTTTCCGTTCGTCCATACCGACATATTGGGGGCCGAACCGCATACGGAGGTCCAGAACTACAAGGTCGAGATCCGCGAGGACGAGGACGAGGTTTGGGCGACCCAGGTTAAGTTCTACCAGCCGCAGGCCGCCAAGTCGGCGGAAGGCGGCATAACCACGGAATACATGTATCGCGTGCCTGCGCCGACCTGCTCGATCCTTTACAAGACCTGTCCGCCGCGCCCGGGCGAATGGGACGTCATCACGCTTTTCGTGCAGCCTCTTGCCGAAGACCTGTGCGACGTGTGGCCATGGATGGCGCTGTTCGACGACGAGACGCCCATGACGGACCTGATCCATTTTCAGCAGACGATCTTCGTCCAGGACCGGTCGATCCTTGAAAACCAGATTCCGGGGCTGCTGCCGCTCGATCCCGGCATGGAGATTCCCACGCGAGCCGACCTGACGTCGGTTGCCTACCGGCGTTGGCTGAAACGCCATGGCTACACCTACGGCGCGCAACTGGTGGCGCAATGAAGCTCTACGACTACGTGCTGTCGCCGAGCTGCTACAAGGCGCGCCTGATGGCTGCGCTGGCCGGCGTGAAGCTCGACATCCGGCCCGTCGACTTCCATCCCGGTGCCGAGCATCGCGGTCCCGAACTTATGGCGCTCAACCCGGCGGGTTCGATCCCGATCCTGGAGGATGGCGACCTCATCCTGACCGAATCCTCGGCCATGCTTGTCTACCTCGCCGCGAAGGCGGCACCGCAATGGCTGGGCAACGATACGGCCGGAGAGGCGGCGCGCGTCCAGCAATGGCTTTCCTTCTCGCATCGGCTGACCGCCAGCCTGGGGGCGGCGCGCCTGCATGAGATGCTGCTGCGTCCGGGCAATATCGATGTCCTTCAGGGACAGGGGACAACGGCCCTGCGGGAGCTGGAAGCCGGCCTCGTCGAACAGCATATCCGCGGCCAGCGCTTCCTCGCGTCGGACCGGCCGAGTGTCGCCGACATCGCCTGCTTTCCCTATGTGGCGCTGGCGCCGGACGGCGGCGTCTCGCTCGATCCCTATCCCGTGATCCGGCTGTGGTCGCGGGCGATCCGCGGTCTCGACGGCTTCATCGAGATGCCCGGCATCCACCGGCTGCACGAGCTCAGACCCGAGCCCGTCCCAGGCGAGGCCTGACGTGGCGGGCTATCTGTTGAAGAACTGCGCTGCGGTCATCGTGGACGATGGCAACGGTCCGCGCGTCCGTCGCAATGTCGATGTGTTGACCGACGGCCCGGCGATACGGGCCATCGGCGAAGGCCTCGACAAGGGGGAGCTGCCTGTCGGGACCGTCGCGCAGGATTCTGCCGGCTGGTTCGTCTATCCCGGCCTCGTCAACACCCATCACCACTTCTTTCAGTGCTTCGTGCGCAACCGCGCCGATCTGGACTGGACGAAGCTATCGGTCATCGAATGGCTCGACCGCATCTATCCCATCTTCTCGCGGCTGACCGAGGAGTGCTTCTACCACGCATCGGTCACGGCCATGGCGGAGTTGATAAAGCACGGCTGCACGACGGCGTTCGACCATCAGTACTGCTTTCCGCGGCATGCCGGCAAAAGGCTGATCGACCGACAGTTCGAGGCGGCCGAACTGCTCGGCATGCGCTTCCATGCCGGACGTGGCGGCAACACGCTGCCGAAATCGGAAGGCTCGACCATCCCCGACGCCATGCTGGAAACGACGGACGAGTTCATCGCCGACTGCGCCCGGCTGATCGGCGCCTACCATGATGCCGGTCGCTTCGGCATGCGCCAGGTCGTCGTCGCGCCCTGCCAGCCGGTCAACTGCTATCGCGAGACATTCGTGGAATCGGTGGCGCTGGCGCGCGACCGCAAGGTGCGCATGCATACCCATGTCGGCGAGGGCGAAAGCCCGGTCATGCAGGCCCGCCATGGCCTGCGCACCGTGGACTATTGCGCGGAGATAGGCTTCTGCGGGTCAGATGCCTTCTATGCCCATTGCTGGGAGCTGACCCACGACGAGCTGGGCAAGATGGCCGCCAGCGGCACCGGCGTCGCGCACTGCCCGGAGCCGGTCTATCTCGTCGGCGCCGAAATCACCGACATACCGGCGATGTCGGCCCTCGGGCTCATTGTGGGCTTGGGTTGCGACGGCGCCGCCTCGAACGACAATTCCAACCTGATGCACTGCATCCATTCCGCCTACATGCTGCAATGCCTGTCGGCGTCGACACGTGACCATCCGGTTCCGCCGCCGGCCGATTTCCTCGGCTATGCGACAACCGGGGGCGCGGCGCTGCTCGGGCGCGGCGACATCGGCAGGCTGTCGCCCGGCATGGCCGCCGACCTGTTCGCCATCGACACGCGGCGCATGGACTATGTCGGCACGCGGCACGATCCGCTGAGCCTGCTGGCCAAGGTGGGCATCGGCACGCCGACCGACATGACGATGATCAACGGCCGCATCGTCTGGGCCAAGGGAGAATTCCCGGGGCTCGACGAGGCTAGGCTGTTCGCGCAAGCCGAGGCGGCGCTCGCGACCGTGGAATTCTAGAAGCCAAAACCAAAAGCAAGGGGAACCGACATGCTGACAAATCTTACCCGCAGAAGATTGATGAAGGGCGCTGCCGCTACCGGGCTCGTCGCCGCGGTGGGTAGCCGCGCGCTTGCCGCCGACGAACCGCTGGGCATCGTGCTTGTGGTCCCCTCGCCGGTCGGCGACGTCGGCTGGGGCCGTGCGCTGGCCGACGGGCTCGAGCCGGTCAAGGCCGCCTACGGCGACAAGGTGAAGGTCACCATTATCGAGAACATTCAGGAAGGCCCCGACGCCGACCGCATCATGAACAAGGCGGTCGCCGACGGGAACAAGTTCCTGATCGCCGGTTCCTTCGGCTACCAGAACGGCGCCCTGCAGATCGCGCGCCGCAATCCCGACGTCACCGTGCTGCACGCTTCCGGTTTCCAGGTGGCGCCGAACTTCTCGCCCTTTGCTGCCCAATATTCCCAGGGCACCTACCTGATGGGCATGGCGGCGGCCGCGCGTTCGAAGACCGGCAAGCTCGGCTCGGTCTCCGCCTTCGCCATTCCCGAGCTGATCACCTCCATCAACGCTTTCACGCTGGGGGCGCAGGCGGTGAAGCCCGATGTCGAGGTTTCGGTCGTATGGGTGAACTCCTGGTTCGATCCGGCCAAGGAGCAGGAAGCCGCCAAGGCGCTGCTGGCGCAGAAATGCGACGTCATCTTCTCCAACGCGCAGGACACGCCTTCCGTCGTAGCGGCCTGCGAGGAGGCCGGCATCCCCGCCTTCAACCTCAACTCGTCGATGAAGAAATACGCGCCCAAGACTTATCTCGGCTGCGTGGCGACCGATTGGTCGCCCTTCTTCAAAGCCTCGGTCGATGCCCACCTTGCCGGTACCTTCAAGGGAGCCAACGCCTTCTTGGGTGTCGGCGACAAGGTCGTCGAAGTCGTCGATTGGAACCCGGGCATCCCGGCCGACATCATGACCAAGATCAAGGAGGTTGAAGCCAAGATCGCCGACGGCAGCTTCTCGCCCTTTGCCGGTCCGATCGCCAAGGCCGACGGCAGCGAAGGCGTCCCCGCCGGCAAGACAATGACCGAGGCCGAGATCGTCGCCATGGACTGGCACGTCAAGGGTGTCACCACGCCACTGCCCAAGTAATCCATGACCGCCCCGCTTCTGTCGCTGCGCGGCATCTCCAAGAGCTACGGCCAGATCCATGCCAATCGGGACATCGATCTGGACGTGGCTCCGCGCTCGATCCACGCGATCCTAGGAGAGAACGGGGCGGGCAAATCGACGCTGATGAAGCTGATCTACGGCGTCGAGCAGCCGGACGCCGGAACGGCGAGCTGGAAAGGAGAGCCCCTTGCGCTCGCGTCCCCGGCGGATGCGAGACGCAAGGGGATCGGCATGGTCTTCCAGCATTTCTCGTTGTTCGAGACGCTGACGGTGGTGGAGAACATCCGGCTGGTCGTGCCCGGGAAAAAATCGGATCTTGCGCAAGGCATCTGCAAGCTCGGCCGCGACTTCGGCCTGGAGGTCGATCCACTTGCCCACGTGCACGCGCTCTCGGTCGGAGAGCGGCAGCGGGTGGAAATCATCCGCTGCCTGATGACCCGACCGCAGCTCCTGATCCTCGACGAACCGACCTCCGTCCTGCCGCCGCAATCGGTGGACAAGCTTTTCGAGACGTTGCGGCGGCTGCGCGACGGCGGCGTGTCGATTCTGTTCATCTCGCACAAGCTGGAGGAGATCCGCGCGGTCTGCGACCGCGCGACCATCCTGCGCGGCGGGCGCATCACGGGCCATGTGGATCCCCGCAACCACGACGCGCACGACCTCGCCCGCATGATGATCGGCCGCGACATGCCGCAGCCCATGCCGGCGCTTGCGCATTCCGGCGGGGAAAAGCGCCTTGAAATCGTCGGCCTAGAGCATCGGCCGGACGATCCCTTCGCCGCGACGCTTTCCGACGTCAGCCTGACGGTCCGGGCGGGCGAGATCCTCGGTATCGCGGGCATATCGGGCAACGGGCAGAGCGAGCTCGCGGCGCTGATCTCGGGCGAGACGGTGCTGCCGCGGGAAAAGTCACAGCGTATCTTCATGATGGGAAGGGACGTCGGCCCACTCGATGCGGCTGCCCGCCGGCGGCTGGGCTTCGCCTTCGTTCCGGAGGAACGGCTGGGCCGCGGCGCGGTGCCCGAAATGTCGCTCGTCCTCAACAGCCTCCTGACCGCCCATCCCTCCGGCCTCTTGAAACGCGGCCTCGTCGACACGGCCCGCGCGAAGGCTTTCGCCGACGACTGCATCCGGCAATACGACGTGCGCACGCCGGGTTCCGAAACGGAGGCCGGGGCGCTTTCGGGAGGCAATCTGCAGAAGTTCATCGTAGGCCGCGAGATCATGCTGTCCCCGAAATTGCTGTTCGTGGCGCAGCCCACCTGGGGCGTGGACATCGGCGCCGCATCCGCCATCCGCCGGCGCCTTGTCGCGCTGCGCAACGAAGGCATGGCCATCCTGGTCATCTCGGAGGAACTGGAGGAACTGTTCGAGCTCTGCGATTCGATCCAGGTGATCCATCAGGGCCGGCTGAGCCCGCCGCTGGTGACGCGCGACACCAAACCCGAGGAGGTCGGCCGCTACATGATCGGTGCGCAATCGACGGCCGAAAAGGTCCCCGCATGAGCGCTCTGTCCCGGCCGTTCCTTCCCGTACTGGTTCGCCGGGAACACGCCTCGCTTGCAATCAAGCTGGTCGCCCCGCCCACCGCGCTCGGTCTGGCTACGCTGCTCAATCTCGGGCTCTATCTCCTGATGGGCCGCGATCCGGTCGCCGTTTTCCACGCGATGCTTCTGGAACCCTTCCTGTCCTGGGCCTCCTTCTCGGAAGTCCTGCTGAAGATGGGGCCGCTGCTGCTGATCGCGCAGGGGCTTGCCATCGGCTTTCGCGCAAAGGTCTTCAACATCGGCGCCGAGGGCCAGTTCATCCTCGGCGCGATCTTCGCATCGGCCATTCCCATTTGGCTCCCGCAGGCGACGGGCCAGTGGATTTGGCCCGCCATGCTCGTCCTCGGCGCACTGGGCGGCGCGCTTTGGGCCTCGCTCACCGCGTTCTGGCGCGTGCGGCTCAACGCAAACGAGATTCTCGTTTCGCTCATGCTGGCGCTCGTTGCCGCGCAGGTACTCAACTATCTGCTTCTCGGTCCCTGGAAGGACCCGGCCGGCTTCAACTTCCCGCAGTCGGTGATGTTCCAGTACGACGCGATGGTGCCGATCCTGATCCCCGGCACCCGCGTCAACGTCTCGCTGCTTGTCGCCTTCGCGTTCTCCCTCTCGGCCTGGGTCTTCATGCAGAGGAGTTTCGCCGGCTACAAGCTGCAGGTCGGCGGCCTCGCGCCGCGCGCGGCCGGATACGCCGGCTTCAACGAAGGACGCGCGATCTGGCTTTCCCTCCTCATCGGCGGCTTCGCGGCAGGCCTCGCCGGGGCGGCCGAGGTGGCCGGGCCGCTCGGCCAGTTGCAGCGCTCCATCTCGACCGGCTACGGCTATGCGGCCATCATCGTGGCCTATCTCGGTGGCCTTCACCCGATAGGCATAGTTTTTTCCGCGCTGCTCATGGCGGCCCTCTATATCGGTGGCGACAACGCCATGGTCTCGGCAAACCTGCCAGTCGCCGCGGTCCGGGTTTTCCAGGGCAGCCTGCTGCTCGCCTATCTCGTCGCCATCGCCTTCGTCCGCTACCGGCTCGAATGGCGCCATGCCGCTCACGGAAGCGCTCCATGAATGCTCTCGAGTTCATCGTTGCCGGAATGCTGGCGGCGGCCACGCCGTTCCTTTTGGCGGCGCTTGGGGAAATGGTGGCCGAGCGGGCCGGCGTCCTCAATCTCGGCGTGGAGGGACTGATGGCCCTGGGGGCGGTCATCGCCTTCATCATCGTCTATCACGGCGGCGGTCACCTCCTGGGTTTCGTCGCCGCGGGCCTCGCCAGCACGGCTCTTTCCCTTGTCTTTGCCGTCATTGCGCTGGGGTTCCGCGCCAACCAGGTCGCGGTGGGTCTCGCCATCGGCATACTCGGCCAGGGCCTCTCGGCACTGTTCGGCAAGAGCTATGAGAGCCTCACGGTCAAAGGCCTACCGAAGCTTTCATTGCCCTGGCTTTCAGATATCCCGGTCATGGGCGGCCTCTTCGTCGAGGACGTCGTGGTGTGGCTCTCGCTTGCTGCGACCGTCGCCATCTGGGCGATATTCGCCTACACCAAGACCGGCCTTGTCGTGCGCGCCGTCGGCGAGAATCCCAAGGCGGCCCGGGCGCTCGGCTATCCGGTAATCGCCGTGCGTTTCGCCGCGGTCGCTTTCGGCGGCGCGTTGGCGGGTTTCGCCGGTGCCTACGCGGCCGTGGTCTACACTCCGCTCTGGGCCGATGGCATGATCGCCGGGCGCGGCTGGATCGCGATCGCGCTCGTGGTCTTCGGCACTTGGCTTACCAGCCGTATCTTCCTCGGTGCTTGCCTCTTCGGCGCCGTGTCCCTCGCAAGCCTCGCAGCCCAGACAACTGGGCTCGACGTTTCCTCGCAACTTCTATCGAGCCTACCTTTTCTCGTGACAATCGTCGTGCTGGGCATCATTTCTTCGAACCGGCGTCTGCTCAAGCTCAACGGCGTGGCTTCGCTGGGAGAGCCTTTCGAACAATAGTGTCGCTCGCCGCCCCCGCGCGCAATAACGCGACATCTGAGCGCAGATCGCACCGTCCCTGGGGCATGAAGGGCTGCGCGCAATCCTCAAGACCATGCCTTAAAATGCCGAGCTGATCCCGGGCCAATCCTGCCGGCAATGCCAGCCTGACCGACACCGCCTTCGTCCGACGTCACATCAATTCCTGCTACTTCACGATGGTGGCGGCTGGGAGGCCGGCAGAGGTGCCGGCTTCAAAAACGATGAACGCAACGCACCAACGCCGATTGCTAATCGCCGATGGGCAACGTTTTCTACAGGAAATCAATACGTTAGCGGCTGGTTCGCCAACCCATTTCCTTCGTATTCTCTCGTATGGTCTGGCGAGCCCGATGACCGAAACGAAGAGTGATTTGAAGCGCCGTACTATGCGCAATTGAACCCTGCTTAGGGTGATAGCTCCCTCTTTTGGAAGTTTCACTGGACGAGGCCGGGCATGATGCTTTGTTCTGACTGAAAATCGCCCAGCCAGCTCGCGCGGGCATGGATCACGTTCAACCACGCGCGCCCGATGAGATATCGCAGCACCAAATTGTGCTGCTCTAGGTAGTTTCCCCTAGGGACATAACCGAATTTCGGAATTCCCGGATTCGCGCGATTGCTGTTGTCACGGATCAACGGGGAAGACAGCCATGTATGCTCAAGCGAATGCCCAGATCGAACTGCCGCAGCATATCCCGCACCATGCCTCCGCTCTCGTCTTCGAGGGTGCGCCGGTGCAGCCGGTCAGCTTCTTCCCTGCAGGCGCGGAGATCTATGCCCAAGGCGAGAAGGCGGGCGCTCTCTATCAGGTCGAATTCGGCGCCGTCCGCATCTACCGCCTGCTTGCCGACGGTCGCAGGCAGATCAGTGCGTTCCATCTGGCGGGAGAAACTTTCGGTTTCGAAGCAGACGCCACTCACCATTTCTTCGCCGAAGCGATCAACGCAACCGGCGTGCGGGTCTTTCGCGCTCCCTCAGGCATGGACGTGTCCCGGCAGCTCCTGCCCCTTGCCCTCAAGGGCCTGACCCGTGCGCAGGAACATCTTCTCGTGCTTGGCCGTCAGAACGCCATCGAGCGCGTTGCGGCATTCCTGATCGAAATGTCTGAGCGTCAGGGCGGGCTGCGGCAGGTGGAATTACCTATGTCGCGGAACGACATCGGCGACTATCTCGGCCTCACCATCGAAACCGTCTCGCGGGTCCTCACCCGCCTCAAGGAGAAAGCCGTGATCCGCCTGCTCAGCCTGCGTAGCATCGAAATCCTCAAGCGGGAAACCCTGCTGGCGATGGGGGAATGAAACCATTGGGCCAATCGCCCCTGCATCGATCTAGGAAGGGACGGCAATGAAAAGCACGCTTACAACTCACACCGGATTTCGCTTCGAAGCGCGCCGTGCAGGTCCTGATGACGAGCCACTCGTCGCCGAATTCTTCACCCATGTGACGCCGGAGGATCTGCGCTTCCGCTTCCTGGGAGCCGTGCGGCAAGTTTCGCATGAGCGGCTGGTGGCGATGACCCGCTCAGATGATCCGCATATCCATAATTTCCTGGCCTTCTCGACCGAGGGAATGCTGATAGCGGTGGCGACGCTTGCCGCCGATCCAGCCGACCGGTGTGGCGAGGTCGCCATCTGCATTCGCGAGGATCGCAAGCATCTCGGCGTCGGCTGGGAGTTTCTCGCCTATATCGCGCGATACGCCGATGAGCAGGGTATCGAGACGATCGAGTCGATCGAGAGCCGCGAAAATCGCGCGGCTATCGAGCTCGAGCGCGACATGGGCTTCACCGTCGCAACGGATCCCGATGACCCGACGCTCGTCCTGGTTCGGCGGAAACTCGGTGCCAAGCCACCGGGCTAAGTCCCAATATCCTGCCACGGGGCAGATCAGACCGTTTCGAGGTGAGGAGTTCCATAGCCACCGCACGTTCCTCGTCGGCAGGAATGACAAGAACCCCGACGCGGGAATTCGGGGCGCTGACCAACGCTTCGCCGCCGCGATTCAAACCGTCATCGATAACAAGCCATGCGGCGGCCTCGCAGATCCTTTGACGGATTTGAGGCGCATGCTCGCTGATGCCCGCGGTGAACACGAGTGTGTCGAGCCCTCCAAGCGCGGCTGCGAGCGATCCGATCTCACGCCCGATACGGTAGACGAAGAGATCGATGGCACGACGTGCCGCGGCATCTTTCGAGGCAAGCAGCGTCTGCATATCGCCGGAAATGCCGGATATCCCCAGCAAGCCGGAACGCTCGTAAAGCAATTCGGTCAATTGATCGGGCGACAGCTTCCGGTCCTGCAGGAGATGCAGGATCACGCCGGGATCGATGGCGCCGCAACGCGTGCTCATGAGAAGACCGTCGAGCGTCGAAAACCCCATGGTGGTGGCCGTGCTTGCCCCTGCCATCATGGCGCACAAGCTCGCTCCACTGCCGAGATTGTTCACGACCGGTCGGTGTCAAGATCGGCCGCCATCGCTCTAACCGGCGAGGAATGAGCGGGCTTTGATCCATCGCAAACACCAGACCAGGAGAAGGCGCCTCCAAAACGCACGTCAGGATGCGGCCTCGTTGAGGAGCAAGAGAGCGCGTCTTTGCTTCAGAGCAACGAACAGGTCGGAAAGCTCAGGCAGGAAGTCTGTTTGCAAATGCGGACAATCGGCATGAAACGCAAATTGAACGACGATACGACGATGGACGGGATCATGCGCGAGACGCCGGCGGCAATCCGCGTCGTGCTCCAGCATGGAATGCTCTGCGTCGGCTGCCCGATCGCTTCCTTTCACACCGTTTCCGAAGCGGCGCGCGAGCATGATCTCGACGAGGACCAGCTTCGCCGTGACCTGCAGGCGGCTATCGACGCCGGTGGAGCGGGCTAGCTCTTGGTCGCGCGGCCTTCGGCGATGACAAGCAGCCGATGCGGCTCGACCACGACCACCCTTTGCCGTCCGCTCTTGACGAGCCCCTGGTCCTCCCAGGCGGAAAGCAGCCGGCTTACCGTATGAAGCGTGGTGCCCGTCATTTCCGCGACGTCCTGGCGTGAAATCGGGAAGTCGATCAGAATCCCTTCCTCGGTCTTTTTCCCCGACTGCTTGATAAGCTTGAGCAGCGCATGCGCGACGCGCTGCTCCACCTGTTCGGTGGACATCTCGATGACGCGCGCATGCGCATCCTGCAGCCTGCTCCCCACCGCCTTGTAGGTATTGGCGCTGAAGCTCGGAAAGCTCGCCGCGAATGTGGACCAGAGCTGGCTTGGCCAGGCAAGCACCACGCAGTCGACAGCCGCGATGGCGTTTGCCGGATAGGTCGTCCGACCAAGCGCACTGGCGATCCCCATCAACTCGCCCGGGCTGATGTATCGCACGGTCACCTCGTGCCCATCCGCGGTCGATTTCACCACGCGCACATGGCCGTCGAGCAGCAGGAAAAAGGAATGCGCCTCCTGCTCCTGCTCGAACACCGGCTGATCCTTGGCGATCCGAATGGACCTCGCTTGCCCGATTATGCGATCGAGATCCGCGGCAGCGATCCCCTCGAAGAGGGACAGCCCGGCAATCAATGATCGATCAAGGCTCGCCAACCGCCTTTCCTCCCCAACTTCAACGGCGCAACGCGCTCGGACCCCTGCCCGACTGTGTCACGGACGACCGCCCGTCGACAAGTGAAGCCTCTTGTCGCTGCGGCCCGGCAATCATTCGCTTGTTTGCGCTGAGGCAAATTCCATCCTTCAGGGCCGGGATAGAAGTGGCCGGCAGGCGCCTTGCCTGTTTTTTGATGAGGCATGTCATGGCAATTCCACGGACGCGGCCAAGCGCCTATCCGGCAATTCTCTCCTACGGGTTCCGGCCCTTTTTTCTGCTAGGCTCGCTGCAAGCCGCGTCCGCGATGCTTTTGTGGCTGCCCCTCTATTACGGCAAGCTCGAAACCTTCAGCACCTTCCTGCCTGTGGACTGGCATATTCATGAATTGCTTTTCGGCTACCTGCCGGCTGTCGTGACCGGTTTCCTGCTGACTGCAATTCCGAATTGGACCGGCCGACTTCCCGTTCAGGATTTTCGCCTGCTGGCGCTCGTGCTGCTCTGGATCGCGGGGCGTGTCGCCGTGTTCTTTTCGGCGGAAACGGGATGGCTCCTGGCCGCAGCCCTAGACTGCTGTTTTCTTCTCGCGGTGGTCGTGGCCGCCGCGACGGAAATCATCGCCGGGCGAAACTGGCGCAACCTCAAGGTGCTGCTGCCGGTAGCAACTCTTTTTGCCGCGAATGTCCTGTTTCACGCCGAAGCGCATTACCAGGGTGTCTCCGACATCAGCCGGCGCCTGGGCTTGGGAGCGGTTGTCGTCCTCATCATGGTCATCGGCGGGCGCATAATTCCGAGCTTCACCCGCAATTGGCTGGTTCGCGACAGGCCGGGCCGGCTCCCGACGCCGTTCGGCAGGTTCGATGTCGGAACGATCGCGCTGTCCGCTGTCGGCCTCGCTGCCTGGAGCTTTTTCCCCGACACCATTGCAACCGGCGTGTTGCTGGTCGTCGCCGCGGTCTTCAACGCTGTTCGACTTGCCCGCTGGGCCGGCGACCGCACGCTGTCCGACCCGTTGGTATTGATCCTGCACCTTGCATTCGCCTTTGTTCCGCTTGGCCTGCTGCTTGCCGGACTGGCCGCCTTCGCTCCAGGAAGGATCCCCCCGGTTGCCGGTATTCATACGTTTGCCGTGGGAGCGATTGCCTGCATGACCCTTGCCGTCATGGCGCGGGCCACCCTCGGCCACACAGGCCGTGAGTTGAAGGCAAGTGCCGGAACATGCGCGGTTTTCGTTGCGATCCTCATTGCCGCCCTTCTGCGCGTGGCCGCCGCTGTCGCGCCTGCCGAGGCAATTCTCCTCCACATGTCGGCGGCGTTCTGGATTGCCGCTTTCGCCGGCTATGCGGTGTTGTTTGGCGGGTTTCTCATGCGCCCTCGCCTGCGCGCACGCGCCATGAATCCTTCTTGAGGAACATGCTTGAGGAACAGGCGGGCGAGGCCTGGCCGTCGCTCGATCTTCTCGCCGCGTATTCGTCGAACAATTTGCGCCAGCGCAAATCGCGAGGTCGCCCGACGATCTACAAGGACGCAACGGTCGATGCCGTGATGAAACAGAGAAAGGAACTCTCCAATGAAACTGCCCCTGATTGCCGCGGCGATCGCCTTGCTCTCAAGTGTCGGCGCTGCAAATGCCGAAGAACATGTCGTCCAGATGCTGAACAAGGGCGAGAAGGGCGCGATGGTCTTCCAGCCCGACTTCGTCCGGGCCGCACCCGGCGACACCATCAAGTTCGTGCCGACCGACAAGAGTCACAATGCCGAGATCATCAAGGGAATGATCCCGGAGGGCGCCGAAGCCTTCAAGGGCAAGCCGAGCGAGGAGATCACGGTGACCCTTACCAAAGAGGGCGTCTATGGCGTGAAGTGCGCTCCCCATTACGGCATGGGCATGGTGGCCCTGATCCTCGTCGGCAAGCCTGTCAACCTTGAAGCGGCGGAAGCCGTCAAGCAGATCGGCAAGGCAAAGCCAGTCTTCGCCGAGCTCTTCGCTGAAGCGACCAAGACCGCTTCGAACTGATCCGACAGCATGCGAGGCTGCCTCCGGCAATGGCGGGCTGGAGGCACTGGCCGGACAGACCACGGGAGAGGTCTGTCCGGCCATTTTCAATTTCGCGATTTGGCCACCGCCGCAATCTTGATTGTCGGGACGCAAGTGACTTCGGCAAATCCCTGCCAAAGTCAAAATTCATTGGTCCAGATTTGCGCAAACGCAAAGACGCTCCGTACAAAGACACTATCCTGCCTTCATCGAAACCGTTGAAGTCGAGGAGATGAAAATGCTTACGAGACGCGAAGCTTTGCTGGGTTCTGTTCTTACCGCCGCCGCCATCGCCACCATTGGCTCCGCGCCGGTGATGGCGGCCGCGAAGGATGTGGCCGGACTGCCGCGCGAGAAGGTGACTCTGGTCGCGCCGCCTTTCGTGCACTCTCAAGACCAGGTGGCCAAGGGCGGCCCCAAGGTGGTCGAGTTCGCCATGACGATCGAAGAGAAGCCGGTGGTCATCGACGCCGACGGCACGCAGCTCAACGCCATGACCTACAACGGCTCCATTCCGGGCCCGCTCATGGTCGTGCATGAAGGCGACTATCTCGAGCTCACGCTGATCAATCCCGACACCAACACGCTCGCCCACAATATCGACTTCCATGCCGCGACCGGCGCGCTCGGCGGCGGCGGGCTGACGCTGATCAATCCGGGCGAGCAGGTGACGCTGCGCTTCAAGGCAACGCGGCCGGGCACGTTCGTCTACCATTGCGCGCCCGGCGGAGCGATGATCCCCTGGCACGTCGTGTCGGGGATGAGCGGAGCGGTGATGGTGCTGCCGCGTGACGGCCTGAAGGACGAGAAGGGCAAGCCGGTCCGCTACGACCGCATCTACTATATCGGCGAGAACGATTTCTACATCCCGCGCGACGAGCAGGGAAAGTTCAAGAAGTACGAAACGGCCGGCGACAACTACGACGATACCGTGAAGGTAATGCGCGGCCTGATCCCGACGCATGTCGTGTTCAACGGCAAGGCCGGATCGCTGACCGGCGAAAACGCCATGAAGGCAAAGGTCGGCGAAACGGTGCTGATCGTCCATTCCCAGGCCAACCGCGATACTCGTCCGCATCTGATCGGCGGCCACGGCGACTTCGTCTGGGAAGGCGGCAAGTTCGCGAACCCGCCTGCCAAGGATATGGAGACCTGGTTTATCCGCGGCGGATCGGCGGGTGCTGCGCTCTACACGTTCCGGCAGCCGGGAATTTACGCCTACGTGAACCACAACCTGATCGAGGCAGTCGAGCTCGGTGCGACCGCGCATTTCATGGTCGACGGAAGCTGGGACGACGATCTGATGATGCAGGTCGAGCCACCAAAGGCGATAGCTTCATAAATGGGAAGGACAATCGCCGTGCAACCCACCATTACCGCGGGCGAGCTGCATTGGCAGGCGGAGTCTTCGGCATGTCTTTCGACCCTGTCTTCACATTCGGAACAATCGCGGCTGCCGCCCTCATCGGACTGGGCGTCAGCCACGCGATCGATGGCATCTCTCCGCATGCCGGCAGTCCGGCTGCGGTCAGCGAACTGGTGGTTCTGACACCTGGCTCATTCAATCACCCGCAGCCCGGCGAATTCCTCAAGGACGACCATCCCGCGCCGGCGCCCGTCTTGAAGGAGACCATCGATGCGCCGCTGCAAATCATGAAGTTCCAGGTGAGCGCATTGGACTATGAGCGTTGCGTTGCGGAGGGCGCCTGCAAGCCCGCCGACCCGCGCCTTGTCGGTGACCTCCCTGTGACAGGCGTCAGCTTCATCGACGCGCAAGCCTATGCGAACTGGCTGTCGGCGCGAACGGGTGAAACGTGGCGGCTACCGACCGATGTGGAATGGGCCTACGCCGCGGGCGAGAGGTTCCGGGCCGACATAGAAGGCGGCGAAGGCGACCCTGCCGATCCGGCGAGGCGATGGCTCACGCAGTATCGCAACGAAGTAGCGCTCGGGCGCAAACCAGATCCCGAGCCGCGGCCGCGCGGGTCCTTTGGCCTCAACTCAAAGGGCATTGCGGACACTGCCGGCAATGTCTGGGAGTGGACATCGACATGCTATGCGCACGCGACGATATCCAGCGGTGGCATTGCCAGCTCGATCAGCAATTGCGGCGTGCATGTTGTGGAGGGTTTTCACCGCACTTACATGTCGAACTTCATCCGCGACGGCAAAAGCGGCGGTTGCGCGGTCGGCACGCCGCCCGACAATCTGGGCTTCCGCCTTGTTCGCGATCGCGGCAGCTTCGTGCAGGCCCTTCGTCGCCTGGGCTTGACCTGATTGCCTAGAGCAATTCCAGGAAAGTGCGTAACGGTTTTCCGTCCGGAATTGCGTAAAAACAAAGAGATAGAGCGGTTCGGCGTTTCCGTGAAACGCTGAAACGCTCTAGAGAACAAGGAATATGAATGACCTCGAAGTCCGTCCTGCTTGGCAGCGTTCGCCCTGCCCCCGAACAGCCTTTGGCGCGTCCCGGCGTCGATCGGGCATCGATAGGGGCACTGGTCCGCAAATTCTACTCCAGGGTGAGAAAAGATGAGCGGCTCGGCCCGATTTTCGCCCGTGAAATCGTTGGCGATTGGGAGCCCCACCTGGAGAAGATGACCGACTTCTGGTGTTCCGTCATCTTGAAGAGCGGCGACTATCAGGGACGCCCGGTGCCGGCACACCTGAAGCTCGAGGATGTCACCGAAGTCGACTTCGAGATCTGGTTGGCTCTCTTCCGCGAGACGGCGGCAGAGCTGTTCGCGCCCGAAACCGCTGCGGTGTTCGTCGAGCGGGCGGAACGCATAGCCGCGAGCCTGAAGCTCGCTATGTTCTTTCGCCTTGATCGTGCCGCGCCCGCGCGCGGCCGGTAAGGCGCCAGCAGAGTAGCCGGACCGGCAGGTTTGATCTTGCGCAAGGAATACGGTGCTTCGGGCCGTAGTGTCGTCGAATGATCCTCAATCTTTTCGTCGGCACGATCGTCATCAGCCTGACGGTGCTGATCCACACTTTCGGACTTATCGCCATCACTCATGCGATGGCGCGCCTTGTGGCGCTCTTCCGCATGCACGGCCACCGCAGCCGGGTCATCGCAATGATCACGGTCGTGATGGGCCTCTTTACGGTCATGACGGCGGAAGTCTGGCTATGGGCGGGAATGTACACGCTGCTCGGGATCCTGAACGACTTCGAGACGGCGCTTTACTTCTCCACCATCACGTTTTCGACGGTCGGCTATGGAGACGTGGTGCCGGCCCATGGCTGGCGCGTGCTGGCGGCTCTGGAGGGCATCAATGGGTTTCTGCTGATCGGCTGGTCGACCGCCTATCTGATCGCGGCCGGCACCCGTGTCGGCCCATTCAGGATCGGCGAGCATTTTTGATCCGCGGCCTAGGGCGTGTTGAGATTCAGGTCAGGCCGAGCCGAAAATGGTGGTTTCCGAGAACCGGAGCGGAGCGTACTTGAAGTACGTGAGCACCGGAAGCGCAGGAAACCGGCATTTGCAGGTCGGCATCACCAGAATATCAACACGCCTTAATGCATGTCGCCCAAAAGTGCGCAGCGGTTTTGGGCGAACGACATGCATAAAACAAAGACTCGCTCAAACGGCCACCGAATGCCTGGCGCTTCCATTCCTGAGATATTTGTCAAATTTCGCCGCCACCGTTCTGACCAGCGGACGGCTTTCCTCCGGCACGACGAAGTTTTCGCCTTCGAGCCGGAGAAGCTCGCCCTGGCTGCTGATAGCCAGGCGGCTCGCCTCGCAGAGCAGCTTTTGGCCGACAGCTCCAAAGCGGTCGACCAGGTCCACCGCCGAGAAAGCGAATTGGCACATCAGGCGCTCGATGACCCAGCCTCGCGCCTGATCATCGACGCTGAGTTTGATCCCGCGGGCTATCGCCAGTTGTCCGGAGTCCACGGCCCTTTCATATTCACCGGTCGCGACGATGTTCTGGGCGTAGCCCTGCCGATATCGACTTATCGAGGAGGGACCTAGACCAATCAGGGTTTCGCACTGGTCCTCGGTATAGCCCTGGAAATTGCGGCGGATCTTGCCGCCGTGCGCGGCGACCGCCAGCGAGTCCTGTGGCTTCGCGAAATGGTCCAGTCCCAACGCCTCGTACCCGGCATCGACAATCAACCGCGCGGCAAGCTGTGACTGCGCCAAGCGTGCGGCGGAATCGGGCAGCCAGGCTTCGTCGATCATCGTCTGATGCTTCTTGAACCACGGCACATGCGCGTAGCCGAACAGGGCCAGCCTGTCCGGCGTCAGCGTCAGCGCCTGGGCGACGGTCGCCGCAACGCTCTCCAAGGTCTGATGCGGCAGGCCGTACAGCAGGTCCAGGTTGACGGAAGTGACACCCCGCGCGCGCACCGCATCGACAATGCTTTTGGTCAGCGCAAAGCTCTGCTCGCGGTTGATCGCCTTCTGCACTTTGGGATCGAAGTCCTGGACGCCGAGGCTCGCCCTGGTCATGCCGATCGCGGCGAAGGCATCGAGCCGGCCTTCGTCCATGTCGTTCGGGTCGATCTCGACGCTGAGACTGGCATCGTCGAGAAAGTCGAAACGATCGCGCAATGCTTTCCCGAGCGCCAGGATGTCGTCTGGCCTGAGCATCGTCGGGGAGCCGCCGCCGAAATGGACGGCGCGGACCATGCCCCGGCCGCCCACGAGGCCGCCGACAGTCTCGATTTCCCTATGCAGCGAGCGCAGAAATGTAGCCACTGGCGCATAGTGGCGTGTCTGCTTGGTATGGCAGGCGCAGAACCAGCACAGCCTGTCGCAATAGGGGATGTGCAGATACAGCGATATCTCGTCATCGCCCTCAAGCGTGTCCATCCAGCCGCGAACGACGATCGCGTCGAGGCCTGGGTGAAAGTGTGGTGCCGTCGGATAGCTCGTATAGCGCGGCACGTTCTCGGCCAGGCTGTTGGCCAAGGCTTTCGACGATCTCTGTTGCATGGCGGCAAGCTAGCGGACCGAGCTGTCGACGCCTTGATTTCAATCAATGCCTACCAATGGACAAAAGGACGCAACAATACCGCGATGCAGAAGTGATAGGCTGCCGGCTTCGTAGACCTTGGGCTATGCGATGACCATTCGACAGGACATTCACAGCGCCGGCATCCCTGTGCTTTGCCAGTCCTGTGAAGCGCGGCACCGCGGACTTTGCGGCGCGCTTGAACCCGACCAGTTGATCGAACTGTCCAAGACCTCATCCAGGCGCGGCGTTTCACCGGGGGCTGAGCTGACGGGCGATGCGGAAGTCGTGGAACGTTATTCGAACGTGCTCTCCGGGGTGGTCAAACTGACGAAGAGCCTTTCGGACGGCCGACAGCAGATTGTCGGCCTCCAGTTCGCCCCGGACTTCCTGGGAAGGCCGTTCAAGTCCGAAAGCGCGATCAGCGCCGAGGCGGCGACGGAAGTGTCGCTGTGCTCGTTCCCAAGGAGCGTCATCGAAAGAATGATGAAGCTTTCACCGGGGCTCGAACATCGCCTGCTCAAGCAAACGCTGAACGAGCTCGACGAGGCGCGTGAATGGATGCTGGCGCTGGGACGCAAGACGGCGTCCGAAAAGGTCGCGAGCTTCCTTCTGATGATCGCCAGGAATATCGACCCGGCTACCGACCCGGCAGCCAAGTCGGCAAGCTTCGAACTGCCCTTGACCCGCGCCGACATCGCCGACTTTCTCGGACTGACGATCGAGACGGTGAGCCGCCAGTTGACCAGGCTGCGCGCGAGTGACGTGATCCGGATCGAGAACAACCGGAACGTGACAGTGGATTTAAGCCGCCTGGAACAACGCTGCGGCGACTAGGCCCTACCCTATTCGTCTATCCCGATCCGCGGCAGGAGATGCTCGCGCTCGAAGGCGATGTGGCGGCGCAGGGCTCTCGAAGAAGCCGCGCAGCATGAACCCGACCGCCTCGGCATTTTCCGTTCCTTCGCCATGACCGATCGCCAGCAGCGCCTCCGTGACCTCGCCGGCAAAGCATTCGTCCTCGATATGCTCGGCGCGAAGCCTGGTGACGGAAGACAGATTGGCCTTAACCAAGGTCAGGGCCGCTTCGTAGGCGGGGAAGACAACCGTCTCCTCATATCGATGAACATCGCGCATCAATGGAACGATTGAGTTGGCCAGGTTGAGGCATTGCAGGCGGTCCACGTTCGGCAATTGATCGGCCAACTTCTCCAGCGCGTCGCAAAGCCCGAGCTTTTCACGATGCGCGCGCTTCATCATTTCGCCCGACAACGCCGGGTGACCCGACTGGCTCGCCGACTGAGAATTAAGGAACGCCTTTTGAAGCGGTCCTTTCTTCATGATTGCCTCCTGGTCATTTCCGGAAGCCGACGCTGCCGAAAGCGAAACGACGCGGCTTTGACCTAGATCAAGGCCAATAGTCTCCGGTTGCGGAATTCATGCGCGGGTCGGCATCCGCCGGAATTTCGAGATCGGGGACTTGCGATGAGATTTGGCACGGAGATCGTCCTTCTAAGCCTGTTTGCCTTTGCGGCCCTTGTGGCTGCGGGCTTTGGCGCAGATGAACCTTTTCGCCAGCATATGTGGGTTCTGTTCTTCGCGGTCGCCGGCTTCACCGCGATCCTGCTGCGCAACACGGATTTCAAGCCAGCAGCTCCGATCGACCCCTCCGCCTACATGGATGGCCCGATCCGCTACGGAGCCATCGCAACGGTATTCTGGGGGGTCGTCGGCATGCTGGTCGGCGTCGTCATCGCGCTCCAGCTTGCCTATCCGGATCTCGATATCCAGCCCTGGTTCAATTTCGGCCGGCTGCGTCCCCTTCATACCTCCGGCGTCGTCTTTGCCTTTGGCGGCAACGCACTGATTTGCACATCGCTCTATGTCGTTCAGCGCACGTGCCGGGCGCGGCTTTTTGGCGGCAGTCTCGCCTGGTTCGTCTTCTGGGGGTATCAGCTTTTCATCGTCATGGCCGCAACGGGCTATCTGCTGGGCATCACCGAGAGCCGCGAATATGCCGAGCCGGAATGGTATGTCGATCTCTGGCTGACGATCGTCTGGGTCGCTTACCTGATCCTTTTCCTTGGCACCATTCTGAAGCGCAAGGAACCGCATATCTACGTCGCCAACTGGTTCTACCTCTCCTTCATCGTGACCATCGCGATGCTGCATGTGGTCAACAACCTGTCGATGCCCGCCTCGTTCCTCGGCTCGAAGAGTTACTCCGCCTTCTCAGGCGTTCAGGATGCGCTGACGCAGTGGTGGTATGGGCACAACGCCGTGGGCTTCTTCCTCACGGCTGGCTTCCTCGGCATGATGTACTATTTCGTGCCGAAGCAGGTGAACCGGCCGGTCTACTCCTACCGTCTGTCGATCATCCACTTCTGGGCGCTGATCTTCCTGTACATCTGGGCGGGCCCCCATCACCTTCACTACACCGCCCTGCCCGACTGGGCGCAGACGCTCGGCATGGTGTTCTCGGTGATGCTGTGGATGCCTTCCTGGGGCGGCATGATCAACGGCCTCATGACGCTTTCGGGTGCCTGGGACAAGATCCGCACGGATCCGATCGTCCGGATGATGGTCGCGGCCATCGCCTTCTACGGCATGTCCACCTTCGAGGGCCCGATGATGTCGATCAAGACGGTCAACTCGCTCTCGCACTACACCGACTGGACCATCGGCCATGTCCATTCGGGCGCGCTCGGCTGGGTCGGCCTGATCACCTTCGGCGCGATCTACTACATGGTGCCGAAGCTTTGGAACCGCCAACGGCTCTATTCGCTGCGGCTCGTTACTTGGCACTTCTGGCTGGCGACGCTTGGCATCGTCGTCTACGCGGCAGTGATGTGGGTCTCGGGCATCATGCAAGGGCTCATGTGGCGCGAGTACGACGAGCAGGGATTCCTCGTCTACTCCTTCGCCGAAACCGTCGCCGCCATGCACCCCTACTACATCATGCGCGCCGCGGGCGGTGCCATGTACCTCGCCGGCATGCTGATCATGGCCTGGAACGTCGCCATGACCATTCTCGGCTACCAGCGCGAGGAACAGTCCTCGTCGGGTTCCGCGCCCGCCCTGCAGCCCGCCCAATAAGGAGCCAGACATGGGTTTGATGGACAAACACGCGCTCATCGAGCGGAACGCGACGCTCCTTCTCGTCGGGTCCCTGCTGGTCGTGACCATCGGCGGCATCGTCGAGATCGCACCGCTCTTCTATCTCGACAACACGATCGAGAAGGTCGAGGGCATGCGCCCCTACTCGCCGCTCGAACTCGCCGGACGCAACATCTATGTGCGCGAGGGATGCTACCTCTGCCACAGCCAGATGATCAGGCCGTTCCGCGACGAGGTGGAGCGCTATGGCCATTACAGCCTGGCGGCCGAGTCGATGTACGACCATCCATTCCAATGGGGGTCCAAGCGCACGGGCCCCGATCTCGCGCGCGTCGGCGACCGCTACTCCAACGGCTGGCACGTTCAGCATCTTGCCGACCCGCGCTCCGTGGTGCCGGAGTCGATCATGCCGAGCTACACGTTCCTGAAAGACACGCCGATCGAGGTGAAGGATTTCTCGACGCATCTGATCGCCAACCGGCGGGTGGGCGTGCCCTATTCCGACGACATGATCTCTCACGCCAACGCAGACTTGATGGCGCAGGCCGATCCCAACGCCGACACGTCCGGACTGGAAAGCCGTTACCCAAAGGCCAAGGTCGGCGACTTCGACGGCAACCCCCAACAGGTCACCGAGATGGATGCGCTGGTCGCCTATCTGCAGATGCTCGGCACGCTGGTCGATTTCAAGACCTATGACGAAGCTGCCGGCTATCGCTGAGGAGGACAATCGATGGACTACAACCTGATGCGCGAGTTCGCGGACAGTTGGGGGCTGCTCGCCATGGCCCTGTTCTTCGTCGGCTGCGTGGCCTTCGCGTTTCGCCCCGGCGGCAGGACACATGCCGACCAGGCCGCACGGATCCCACTCAAGGACGATTGATCATGAGCGACGAGCATATCGACGAAATCTCGGGCGTCACGACGACCGGCCACGAATGGGATGGGATCAAGGAGCTCAACAATCCCCTGCCGCGCTGGTGGGTGATCACCTTCTACGTCACCATAGCATGGGCGCTCGCCTACACGATCGCCTACCCTGCCTGGCCGATGCTGAGTTCGGCCACCAGCGGCGTTCTGGGCTTTTCCAGCCGCAACGACGTCAAGAACGAATTGGCTGCCGCGGAAACCGCCAAGGCCAAATATGTCGCGTCAATAGAATCCAAGAGTGTTTCCGAAATCGCCGGCGACGATGCGCTGCGCGAGTTTGCCGTCGCGGCCGGCGGCGCGGCGTTCAAGGTCAATTGCGTGCAATGCCACGGATCCGGCGCGCAAGGGTCGCAAGGGTTTCCCAACCTCAACGATGACGATTGGCTCTGGGGCGGCAAGACGGAGCAAATCCAGCAGACGATAACGCACGGCATCCGGTTCGCCACGGACGCCGATACCCGCCAGTCGGAGATGCCTGCCTTCGCCGACGTGCTCCAGCCCGAGCAGGTCGCCCAGGTGAGTGCTTTCGTTGCCAGCCTGTCGGGACCAGTGAAGGACAAGAGCCTGATCGAGCCCGGCGCCAAGGTCTTCGCGGACAATTGCGTCGCCTGTCATGGCGAGAACGCAATGGGCAACAGGGACGTTGGAGCCCCCAACCTGACAGACGCGATCTGGCTCTACGGGTCTGGCGAAGCCGCCATTGCTTCACAGGTCCGAGCCCCGAAGAGCGGAGTGATGCCTGCTTGGGCCGGGCGCCTCGGCGAGACGACGGTCAAGGAACTGGCTGTCTATGTCCATTCGCTTGGCGGTGGAGAATAGGAGCGGGGCCTGTTCTCGGCCCTCGGCCGTTCAAGCGACGAGGCCCGGCCGTGCCGGGCCTCGACTTGTTTTTGACGACTCAATTTGACCAGCATCAACGCGACGCGGCGTGAGCGATTGCAAGACTGCCGGACAGAGGCGGCATTCTTCCGCCGCGATTGGAGATCGTCGTGCTGGATCAGACGCAGGTAGAACGGCTCGAGGCCGAAGCGGTCAACTCCGCCAAGACGCGACAGCCGCTATACGCGGCGCGCAAGAAGATATTCCCGAAGCGCGCGTCCGGTCGTTTTCGTCAGTTCAAATGGCTGGTGATGGCGATCACGCTCGGCATCTACTACCTGACGCCCTGGCTGCGCTGGGACCGCGGCCCCTTCGCTCCCGACCAGGCCGTTCTCCTCGATCTGGCGAACCGCCGCTTCTATTTCTTCTTCATCGAGATCTGGCCGCAGGAATTCTACTACGTCGCCGGCCTTCTCATGATGGCGGGCGTCGGCCTTTTCCTGATCACATCGACGGTCGGGCGAGCCTGGTGCGGCTACACCTGCCCGCAGACCGTCTGGGTCGACTTGTTCCTTGTCGTGGAGCGCGCGATCGAAGGCGATCGCAATGCCCGCATGAAGCTGGATGCCGCTCCCTGGAGCGCGCGGAAGCTCTTCCTGCGCATATCCAAGCATGCCATATGGCTCGTCATCGCAGTTGCCACCGGCGGCGCCTGGATCTTCTACTTCGCCGACGCGCCGACGCTGCTCCGTGAAGTGGCCACCGGCACGGCCGCGCCCGTCGCCTATGTCACGATCGCCGTCCTGACCGGCACCACCTATGTGTTCGGCGGACTGATGCGCGAGCAGGTCTGCACCTACATGTGCCCGTGGCCGCGCATCCAGGCCGCCATGCTCGACGAAAATTCGTTGACGGTGACCTACAACGACTGGCGCGGCGAGCCGCGTTCGCGCCATGCCAAGAAGGCGTTGGCCGCCGGACAATCGGTCGGCGACTGCGTCGACTGCAACGCCTGCGTCGCCGTCTGCCCGATGGGGATCGACATCCGCGATGGCCAGCAACTGGAGTGCATCACCTGCGCGCTCTGCATCGACGCCTGCGACGGCGTCATGGACAAGCTCGGCCGCGAACGCGGGCTGATCTCCTACGCAACGCTGGCTGACTACAACGCCAACATGGCGCTGGCGACCGCCGGCGGCACCGACCCGGTCAATCCGGCGCTCGTGAGAACGGCCAGCGGCAGCTTCTTCGACAGCCTGGCGCATTTCCATCTGGGCAAGATCTTCCGGTTGCGCACTTACATCTATCTCGGCGCATGGTCGGCGATCGGGCTGGTGCTCGTCTATTCGCTGCTGACGCGCGAGCGACTGGAACTGAATGTCCTGCACGACAGAAATCCGCAGTTCGTGACGCTTTCGGACGGCTCGATCCGAAACGGCTACACCGTCAAGCTGCTCAACATGATACCCAAGCCGAGGACGATCGAGGTCACGCTGCAGGGTCTCGACGGCGGTGAGATGACCATTGTCGGCATCGACCAGCCCCCAAGCCGCTCCTTCTCCATTCCAGCCGAACCCGACAGGCTGAAGATCCTGAAGGTCTTCGTTCGTCAACCGGCAGGCCAGATCAAGGAGCTGGTGCAAAGCTTCGAATTCCGGATCGAGGACAAGGCAAGTTCCGAATCCGCCGAATATACCGCCAGCTTCAACGCACCGGAGATCGGCAAATGAGCACCGAGACGCAAAAGCCGCGCGAGTTCACCGGCAGGCACATGTTGATCTCCATCATCGCTTTCTTCGCGGTGGTGATCGGGGTCAACGCCACCATGGCCACGCTCGCGCGGAAGAGCTGGACCGGGCTGGTCGTTGAGAACACCTATGTCGCCAGCCAGCAGTTCAACGAGGAAGCCAGGAAAGGAAGGACGCAGGCGGCACTCGGCTGGACGGGCAAGTTGACCATCGCCTCCGGCGACGTCCGCTACAGCCTCGTCGACAGCCAGGGCAAACCGGTGCCGCTGCACGGCGTCAGGATGCTGTTCCGCCACCCGGCCTACGAGGCCGAGGACGAAGCCCTGACACTTGCCGCGGCGTCCGGCGACTCTCCTGTCAATACGTGGGAATTTGCCGCCCGGCATGCGCCGAAGGATGGCGTCTGGATTGTGGAAATCGATGCAGACGCGGGACTGACGTCACCGTTTCGCGATGTCCGCCGCATCATGATCGTGAAAGGAGCCCTGCAATGAGCTGCTGCGCGCCAGGCGCCGAAATGGCGTTGGAGGTCGTCAACGCAGCGTCCGCTTCGCCGTCGAGCGACGAGATCAAGCTGGCCAGCCGCTCTCTTGGCGGCGACATTCACCAGACGGATTTGTCGGTGCCGACGGTTCATTGCGGAGCATGCATTCAAGCGATCGAGGCCGCGCTCGCCAAGGTCGAGAACGTTGAGTCCGCCCGCGTCAATCTATCGACCAAGCGCGTCTCGGTGCGCTGGCATGGAGACAGCGTCCCGCCATTGTTTGCCGCGCTCGGCCGGCTCGGCTACCAGGCACATCTGTTCGACCCGGACATTCACGAGAAGGACAAGACCCTTTCGGAGTTGATCCGAGCCGTCGCGGTCGCAGGCTTCGCCGCCGGCAACATCATGCTGCTGTCGGTGTCGGTCTGGTCCGGCGCCGAAGGTCCGACACGGGATCTGTTCCATTGGCTGTCCGCGCTGATCGCCATTCCGGCTCTCGCCTTCGCCGGCGGTATCTACTTCCGCTCCGCAGCGAACGCGCTTCGCCACGGCCGGATGAACATGGACGTGCCGATCGCGGTGGGTGTGTCGCTCGCCTACGCGATGAGCCTCTATGAGACCATCAATCACGGCGAGCACGCCTATTTCGACGCCTCGGTGTCGCTACTCTTTTTCCTGCTGATCGGCCGCACGCTGGATCATGTGATGCGCGAGCGGGCACGCACTGCCGTCAACGGCCTGTCGAGGCTCGCGGCACGGGGCTCGCTGGTGCTGCGGGAGGACGATACGCGCGAATACGTGCCAGTCGCCGAACTCATGCCAGGAATGCGCCTGCTTATCGCGGCCGGAGAACGGATACCGGTCGACGGCGATATACTCAGCGGGAATTCCGACCTCGATTGCTCGCTGGTCTCCGGCGAAAGCACGCCCAAGGCCGTGGGTGCCGGGGCACCTGTCCAGGCCGGAACGCTCAACATCACCGGCCCGCTGACGATGCAGGCGACCGCCGCCGCGAAGGATTCCTTCCTGGCCGAAATCGTGCGGTTGATGGAGGCCGCCGAAGGCGGGCGCTCGCACTACAGAAGGATTGCCGACCGGGTGTCGGCGCTCTACGCGCCGGTGGTTCATCTGACCGCCTTTGTAACATTCCTCGGCTGGATGGCCGTGTCCGGCGATTGGCACCGGGCGCTCACCATCGCCATCGCCGTGCTCATCATCACTTGCCCCTGCGCTCTCGGCCTTGCGGTGCCAATCGTTCAGGTCGTGGCGGCCCGGCGCTTGTTCGAAGTCGGGGTCATGGTCAAGGATGGCTCGGCCTTGGAGCGTCTTGCCGCGATCGATACGGCGGTGTTCGACAAGACCGGAACGCTGACTTTGGGACGACCAAGGCTGGTCAATGCGTCCGAGGTCGATCCGACAATGCTCGCGATGGCCGCCGACATCGCCGCTCATTCGCGGCACCCGTTTTCAAAGGCTGTTGCGGCCTATGCGGGCTTTGCCGGCCAGCCCAAACTCGACTCCGTGCGAGAAGAACCCGGCTTCGGTGTCGAAGCGATCGCCGGGGACGACGTTTGGCGCCTTGGCCGACGCGGATGGGCCGGGTGGAAGGCTCGGACCGGCGGCGAAGGCAAGATCGGCGGCTATGGCGGCACGGTGCTCTCGAAGAATGGCAGCATCGTCGCATGCTTCGCCTTCGAGGATGCGGCTCGATCGGACGCCAAGGCGGCAATCCAGCAGCTGACGGACGCCGCCTTGTCGGTGGACATGCTGTCCGGCGATACCGAGAAAGCCTGCAGCCAGGTTGCCACCACATTGGGAATCGAAAGTTTCGTCCCGGCGCTGCTGCCCTCGGGAAAGGTCGAGTGGATCGAGTCGCTGACCCGCGCGGGGCACAAGGTGCTGATGGTGGGCGACGGCCTCAACGACACGCCGGCGCTGCGAGCGGCACATGTCTCGATCGCCCCGGCGACGGCGGCCGACATCGGCCGCAAGGCCGCGGATTTCGTCTTCCTGCGCGAGAGCCTTCTGGCAGTTCCCCTTGCCGTCGATATCTCGCGGAAGGCCGGCCGGCTCATTCGCCAGAACATCGCGATCGCGATCGTCTACAACGCCTTTGCCGTTCCGATCGCCGTCCTTGGACATGTGACGCCGCTCATCGCTGCGATCGCCATGTCGGCCTCCTCGCTGATCGTGATCGCAAATGCGATGCGGCTTCAGGGCACGGTGAAAGCGATTCCCGAAGTGACTCCGTCCAGGCGCCGCTCCGATGTCGTGGGAGTGGCCCATCCATGACCACGCTCGTCTATCTCATTCCCGTGGCTCTGTTCCTGGGAGCGCTCGGGCTGTCGAGCTTCCTTTGGGCACTGCGCAGCGGCCAGTACGAGGATCTCGATGGAGCCGCCGAGCGGATACTGATCGACCCCGATGACGGGCCTGAAGCGTTACGGTCAAAATGATGCAGTTGAAGGCGCCTTGATTGCTGCCGACATGTCGGCAGCAGCCGTTTGGCGGACAGGCGGATGAGTGCTAGATCAGCGACCACTGCTGTTTCTCGATCCGGAGACCCGCTTGTGAGCAAGAAGGATCAAGGCTGGTCGAAAGTTGTCGCCGAAGCGCCCCCGCCGGCCGGCGGCCCACAGGGGCAGGCCGATAATTTGCCGGAGCATGATCTTCTTGCGCTGATGTTCGATCAGGCTCCGGGTTTCATGACCTTGCTCAGCGAGCCGGGCCACATCTTTCAGCTGACCAATGGCGCCTACCAACGCCTGATCGGTCAGCGGCAGGTTATCGGTAGGTCGGTTCGGGAAGCCCTGCCCGAGCTCGCTGGCCAGGGGTTCTTCGAATTGCTCGACCGTGTGGCTGAAACCGGCGAGCCCTATGTCGGCCGCAATGCCAAGATCATCCTGCGCAACGCTGAAACCGGTCTTGCGGAGGAGCGCATCCTAGACTTCGTCTATCAGCCGATCAGGACAAAGGATGGCCGGATCACCGCAATCTTCGTACAGGGCACGGACGTCAGCGACCTGTCATTCGCCAACGCTTCGCTGCAATTGCGCGAGGATCACCTGCGTTCGATCCTGGCGACAGTGCCCGATGCAATGATCGTCATCGACGAAAGCGCCCTTATCCAATCCTTTAGCACGGCGGCCGAGACATTGTTTGGCTACAAGGCCAGCGAAGTCATCGGTCAAAACGTAAAGTTGCTGATGCCCTCGCCGTACCGGGAAGACCATGACGCATACATGCAGCGTTATCTCACGACGGGAGAGCGCCGCATCATCGGACTCGGCCGCACCGTAACCGGGATGCGCAAGGACGGATCGACCTTTCCGATGGAACTCGCCGTCGGCGAAATGCATCCGGGAACGGGCCGCTTCTTCACCGGCTTCTGCCGCGACCTCACGGAACGCCACAGAACGGAAGCCAGGATGCAGGAGCAGCAGCAGGAACTGCTTCATATGGCACGTTTCACCGCACTCGGCGAAATGGCCTCGACATTGGCCCATGAGATAAACCAGCCGCTGACCGCGATTACGAACTACCTCAAAGGCAGCCGCCGCCTGCTCGAGAAGAGCAGGGACGACAATGCCGGCATGTTGCGGGAGGCTGTCGAAAAGGCTGCCGAGCAGGCTTTGCGCGCCGGCGATGTCATTCGTCGTCTCCGGGATTTTGTCGCCAGGGGCGAAAGCGAACGTCAGGTCGAGCGTCTGCCGGCGCTCATCGAGGACGCGTCGTCGCTGGCTTTGGTGGGCGCCAGGGAAGCGGATGTGCGCGTCACTTACGAGCTCGATCCGACGGCCGAGCTTGTTTTGACCGACCGCATCCAAATCCAGCAGGTTTTGCTGAACTTGATGAGAAACGCCGTGGAAGCCATGCATGGCGCTCCGCGGCGGGAACTGCGTGTCGTCACGGAGGCACGACATGATGGCATGGCTGAGGTAAGCGTCATCGATACCGGCCCTGGGTTGGCTCCTGAGGTTTCAGCCCAGCTTTTCCAGCCTTTCGTCACCACCAAGAAGCATGGAATGGGTGTTGGCCTGTCCATTTGTCGCACTATCGTCGAGTCTCATGGTGGTCATATCTGGGCGGAGCCGATGGTTGGCGGAGGGACCGCGTTTCGGTTCACTTTACGCGCTATAGAGAAGGAAGAGGTCGCCAGTGGCCAGTGATGTCGTTCATGTGGTCGACGACGATGTCGACGTTCGCAAGTCCCTGGGTTTCCTTCTCGCAACGGCCGACTTTGCCGTGCGCCTCTATGAATCGGCAACAGCATTCCTGGCGACAGAGCCGAAGGATATCGGGGGCTGCATCGTCACCGATGTACGCATGCCCGGCATCGATGGCATAGAGTTCCTGCGGCAGCTGAAGGCTCGCGGCCATTCCGTGCCGGTCATCGTCATGACGGGACACGCGGATGTCGCATTGGCAGTGCACGCGATGAAAGAGGGAGCAGCCGATTTCATCGAGAAGCCATTCGATGACGAAGTGCTGATCGACGCAATTCGCTCGGCTCTGGACAACCGCAATCATGCCGTTGCGTCACACCCGCAAGCCGCCGAAATTCGGAAGAATCTGGCCACGCTCTCGGAGCGGGAACGTCAAGTGCTCGACGGTCTCGTTTCGGGTTTGCCCAACAAGACGATAGCCTACGATCTTGGGATCAGTCCGCGCACCGTCGAAATCCACCGAGCCAACCTCATGAGCAAGATGGGCGCTGGCAGTCTTTCACATCTTGTCCGCATGGCATTGATCGCCGATCCCGAACACTAAAGCGCGGCGCGGCGAACGGCTTTTTTCGGTGCCATGTATTAGGACGAGTTCCGAGGAGGAGCCTCCTGGTCTTTCTCGAGGTACCAGTCGCGCCAGTGGGTCGGCCGGATATCGACGCGCACGCCGGTAACCGCATGCCGCCACCCCTCCCGGCCTTTTTCGCAAGGAAATACAAGCGCATGCAGTCCTTCCTCATCCTGGACGGCTAGTTCGAGGCTGCGGCCAAACGGAGCGCTTGCTATTGGATTCCACATCTAACCAGCGTGGGCCGGATCGGAAATCCGCGCTTTGATTTGAATCAGTTTTGGACGGTTTGGGCCGAGGCAAACTGCCTATCCCGGAGGCATCCACGCGTCCCCAATTTGACATAGCTCAAAGCGGAGCCTTCCCCTGGCTCGTAAGTTGAGCCCAGCGGATCGAAGTGCCGCAGTCTGCGGCACCATACTTCCTGCATAGGAGCTCGACATGAATTACCAGCGGTTCTTCGAAGATGCGATCGACCAGCTCCATGCCGAGCGGCGCTATCGCGTTTTCGCCGACCTCGAGCGCATCGTGGGCAAGTTTCCGCGCGCCATCTGGCGCGCCAACGGCCGCGCCCAGGAAATCACCGTCTGGTGCTCCAACGACTATCTTGGCATGGGCCAGAACGGAGACGTCATCGCCGCCTTCCAGAGCGCGGCCGGCAAGATGGGCTCGGGTGCCGGCGGCACCCGCAACATTTCCGGCACGTCCAACCCGCTGGTCGAGCTCGAGCATGAGCTCGCCGACCTGCACGACAAGGAAGCAGCCCTTGTCTTCACCTCCGGCTTCGTCTCCAACGAGGCCTCGGTCTCGACCATCGCCAGGCTCCTGCCCAACTGCCTGGTGCTCTCGGACGAATTGAACCACGCCTCGATGATCGAGGGCGTGCGCCGCTCGGGCGCCGAGAAGAAGATCTTCCGCCACAACGACGTCGCGCATCTGGAAAGCTTGCTGCAGGCCGCCGGCCGCGAGCGCGCCAAGCTGATCGTCTTCGAAAGCGTCTATTCGATGGATGGCGACATCGCCCCGATCAGGCAGATCGTCGAGCTCGCCGAGCGCTACAACGCCATGACCTATATCGACGAGGTGCATGCTGTCGGCATGTACGGTGCGCGCGGCGGCGGCATCACCGAGCGCGAGGGCCTGGCCGACCGCATCGACATCATCGAAGGCACGCTGGCCAAGGCCTTCGGCACGCTCGGCGGCTACATCACCGGCACCAGCGCCGTCATCGACGCGGTGCGCTCCTATGCGCCGGGCTTCATCTTCACCACCGCGCTGCCGCCGGCGATCGCGGCCGCCGCCACCACCTCGATCCGGCATCTGAAGCGCTCGCAGGCCGAGCGCGACGCGCAGCAGCGCCAAGCGGCGCGCACCAAGGAGGTGCTTGCTGCAGCGGGCCTGCCGGTGATGGAATCGGCCACCCATATCGTGCCGGTGCTGGTCGGCGATCCCGAGCTCTGCAAGATGGCCAGCGACCGCCTGCTCGGCGTCCACGGCATCTACATCCAGCCGATCAACTATCCGACGGTGCCGCGCGGCACCGAGCGGCTGCGCATCACGCCGACGCCGTTCCATTCGGACGCGCTGATCGCCGAACTGCAGGACGCGCTGGTCGAGACCTGGGACGCGCTCGGCATCCCCTATGCCGCCTCCGGCCGGCCTGCCGTCGCCAAGAGCGACCGGATTATCCCGCTGCTGGTTCAAAAGGCAGGTGGGTAAGGTGAAAGGCCAATGAGATCGATCCGACGTCTCCTGAAGCAGTCTGGCGGTAGTGTGCTGAGAGTTCTGCAAATTCGCTGAGAGAGGCGGTCATGGCAGGCTGGTGATTGTTCACGTCACCGATTCCCGCGAAGGAACGCCCCCATGACCAAGACTGAGATAAATCCGCCATAGTCGCCGTCAAAGACATTCTTCTTTCGAACCCGGATGGATTGCACGAAGTGATCCGCGCGGTGATGCAGGAGGTGCTCGAGGCCGAGATGGACGAGGCATTGGGTGCTTCGAAGAGCGAGCGCACGCCGGAGCGTCTTGGCTATCGCTCTGGCTATTACGGCCGCACGCTTGTCACGCGGGTCGGCAAGCTTGAGCTGCGGGTTCCGCAGGACCGGCAGGCACGCGGTGTCTCTTCATCCCACAAAAGGGGTCGATGAACCCGTGACGAGCGCCGTTTATGGGGCTGGCAACCCGTCGCCATGCCGCGCCGACGACCGCAATTTGTCGCAGCTGCCGATGTGAATCTCATCAGAACTAGCCTCCTGACCATTTAGAGCAGGGGCGGCTTGCCGCATCCCGACGAAAGCCGATCCCTCTCCGACCTCAAAGTCGATCTTATGGATCACCTCGATCGGCTGCGGCCCGGCTGGCGAATGGCAACTTCGCGGCGCGAAGCTGTCCGCGGCTATTGGTCGACTGCAGATCGACGGCTTTTGGCAGGGTAGCTGGCAGGGGTCGCTCATTGTGCCGTAGCCTCACGTTCCTTGACATCGGGTATTTATCCGAAATTATGCAGGAAAGAAGGATCGCAAGCATGACGGGAATCGCGCTGTCGGGCGTATCAAAGCACTTTGGCGCTGTCGAGGTGATCCGCGACGTGAGCCTGGACATTGAGCCAGGAGAGCTGGTCGTATTTCTCGGTCCGTCCGGTTCTGGCAAGACGACGCTGCTCCGTATGATTGCCGGCCTCGAAAGCATTGACGAGGGCACGCTGACGATCGACGGGGTGCGCTCGGAAAACCTTGCGCCGGGCAGGCGCAACGTTGCGATGGTCTTCCAGAACTATGCGCTTTACCCACATATGACAGTCGCGGAGAACATGGCCTTTGGGTTAAGGAACATTCGGGTCGCGCCGGATGTAATCCGCCAACGGATCGCTGAGGCTGCGCGTATCTTGGAGATCGAAGCGCTGCTCAACCGGCGGCCGTCGCAGCTCTCGGGCGGACAACGCCAGCGCGTGGCCATTGGGCGGGCGATCGTCAAGGAGCCCAAGGCATTCCTGTTCGACGAGCCACTCTCCAATCTGGACGCGGCGCTTCGAGCCCGTACACGCGTCGAGCTCGCCGAATTGCATCAGCGTTTGAAGTCGACGATGATCTACGTCACCCACGACCAGGTGGAAGCGATGACGCTCGCCGACCGTATTGTGATCCTCAACAATTGCCGGATAGAGCAGATGGGAAAACCCGTCGACGTCTATACACGTCCCGCGTCGCGATTCGTCGCGACCTTCGTGGGGTCTCCAGCGATGAACATCCTGCCTGTTACGGTTTCGGGCTCAGGCGACAGGCTCAACGTGCGCTTGGCGGATGGATCGCTCGTCGAACTTCCGGACGCGCCCGTCAACATGGATTGGCGCGAACTCGGAGTGCGGCCGGAATCGCTGACTGTAGTCGCGGAGGGCGGGGACGCAATTGCCACGGCCACCGTTGTCGAGCGCCTTGGCGAGCGAACACTCATCTATGCGCGGCTCGCGGATGGGAGCCAGGTGACGGCACAAGATCGCGGGCTTTCGAGCGTCAAACCGGGCGACGCCGTTCGGCTGAAGTTCGACACCACGGCCCTGCATCTCTTCGCCGCGGACGGATCGACTTGGCACGCGCACGCTGACGGGGCCTGAACCCGTCGGGTCTGAATCCGGTTCTGCGCGACGCGTTTTAGCCCTTGATACCGGCCGAGAGCGTTATCGCTTCGGTTACTCGGCGCTGGAAGAAAAGATAGGCTAGTGCCACCGGAAGGCCGGCCAGTACGGCTGCCGACAGCTGGCGCGCGTAGTAGACACCGAAGGCGTCATTGACCTGCGTGATACCGACGGTGATCGTCATCATCTCGGTGCGGGTCACGGAGAGGAACGGCCATAAAAACGCATTCCACGTCCAGATGAAGCAGACGATCGACAGCGCCGTCGTTACCCCCCAGTTCATCGGCATGTAGATCTTGAAGAGGATCCCGAATTCAGACGCATTGTCCATCACCGCGGCCTCGCGGAAGTCCTTCGGGACCTGATCGAAGAACTGCTTGTACACGATTATAATGACGGGGTGGATAAGCTGCGGCAGCATGATTCCGGCCCAGCTGTTGATCAGGCCAAGGTTGGCGACCAGCACGAAATGATTGATGATAAGCGCTGAAATTGGCACCATGAAGGAGGCCAGGATCAGCCACCATAGCGCGATCCGGCCCGGGAACCGCAACTGCGAGATCGCGTAGCCGCACAGCATCGAGATGAAGATGGTGATGATCGTTACGCCGACCGCGACCGCCACTGAATTGACGTACCAGGCGCCGATCTGCGTGGTGGTCAGGGCGCTGATGTAGTTCTCCAGCGTCGGCGTCTCGGGCCAGAGTTCGATGTAAGGCCGGACAACCTCGCTGTCCGGTTTGAGCGATGAGATCACACCCCAATAGAGCGGGAACGCCCAGAGGATGGCGCAGACGAGCGTCAGTGCCGTGATGATCCCGCCCCAAAAGTTCCAGCGTTGCGCGGCCATGACGTTCATCGGCGCCGCCTTTCGGCGAACCGGAGCAGTTGGAATTGCAGGACCGAGACGACGACCACAAGCACGAAGAGGGTGACGGCGACAGCCGCCGCCCTGCCTCCCTGGTTCTGCTGGAAGGCCTTCTGGAAGACGTAGTAGACGAGCACCATGTTGTCGTTCGGCCGGCCGCCGATCGAGAACAGATAGACCTGGTCGAAGATCTTGAGCTGCAGGATGAGTTGGATGGTGAACACCAGCGAGGTGATCGGCCATAGCAGTGGCCAGGTGATACGCCGGAACGTGGTCCATCGCGTCGAGTTGTCGAGCGCCGCGGCTTCGTAGATCTCCGCTGGTATGGACCGCAGTCCGGCGAGGAAGAGGAGGATCGAGAAGCCCGCGGTCCACCAGATCGTCACCCCGGCCACCGCCGGCAAGAACCAGAGGCGCGACTTGAAGACCGGTACGCGCGGGATTCCCAGCCAGTCCAGCGCATGCATCGCGATCCCGAACTGGAAATTCAGCGTCCAGTCCCAGATCAGATAGACTACGGACACTGGCAGGATGTAGGGCAGGAAGAACAGCGCCAGAACGATCGCCTGGAACCGGCCCTTGAGGCGCGACACGCCAAGCGCGATCAACAGCGCGATGAGCGTTCCGGGGACTACCGTCATCAGCACGAAGTAAGCGGTGTTCCAGACCGCACGCCGGAACATCGGGTCGTTGTCGAGCCGCAGGTAGTTGTCGAGACCAACCCACCGACCCGCGCCGATCAGCGGCGCATCGGTGAAGGAGATGCGGAACATCTGGACCGTCGGATAGACGAACGCCAGCAGGTAGATCGCCATGAAGGGAGCGACCAGCACCAGCGCGACAAGACGTTCAGTGCGGGAGTTGCGAAGCATGGCTCTTCCTCAAATATGACTGGGACCGCTCTGGACAGAACGGTCCCAGCCTTTGAGCCCTACATGCTGTTCAGCTCTTCCTTGATGGATTTTACCGCCTCGTCGGGGTCCATCTCTCCATTGAGGGTCGGCACGAAATAATTGGACATGATGTCGAAGATCGGCCCGGCGACACCAGCCTTGGGCGACTTCGGATCGAAGATCATGTTGGCTGTCAGCGTCGAGTAGGTCGCGTTGGGCTCCATTGCCTTGTATTCGGCCGTCTCGGTGACCGGCTTGTATGCAGGGATGTGGCCTGCCGTGGCCCAGAACAGCGAGTGCTTGTCCATCCATGAGATCACCTCGAGAACCGCGGCACGCTTTTCCGGGCTGATCTCCTTGCCCTTGTTCTTCGGGATTGCGAATGAGTGGCTGTCCGCATAGGTGCATGGCTTGTCGAAGATCACCGGGATCTCGACGGCGCCCCAGTCGAACAGCTTGCCTTGCTTGGCAAGGTCGGTCATCGTGGGAACTTCCCAGACGCCGTTGATCATCATTGCGGCCTTGCCCGAGGTGAATAGAGCGACGGTTGCGGGATAGTCCGTGTAGGTCGACTGCAGCCCTGCCTTCGTCCACCCTTGCAGAACCGCTAGCGCCTTCGCCAGCTTTTCGGGATTGTCGCCGGCGAGGAACTCGTTGCCCGTCAAAAGCTCGCCGCCTTGCTGGCACACCAGTGAATAAATGGTGCGGTACATGAAGTTGCCGTCGGCGGTGACGCTGCCCAACGGGAACTCGACGCCGGCATCCTTCAACTTCTTGAGTGTCGCGGTGAATTCCTCCTTGTTGCCCATGCCCACGGGACGGCCGTCGCCGCCGAGCACGCCTGCCTTCTTCAGGAGGTCGCGATTGTAGTACAGGACGATTGGATGGGTATCGAGCGGCACTGCGTATTGCTTGCCGTCGACCGTCACGGCGCCCATCGTCGTCTGGGAGAAGTCCGAGGCCGAGAGGCCCATCTTGCTCATGTCGTCGGCGGTGATTTCTTCGAGAATGTCCTGGCTCACCGCCAAGGGGATGCGGCTGGCATGATAGGTCATGACGTCTGGCGCCTCACCGACCGCGGCCGAGGTCTGCACCTTCGCGTAGAAGGGCGTTCCCCACTCCAGCGTCGTGGCGTCGATCTTGATCTTGCCGGCGTGGGCGGCGTTGAAGTCGGAGATCATCTGCTTCATGCGCACACCGTCACCGCCGCCGAGGAAATCCCACCATGCGACGGTTTCTTCGGCTTGGGCCGCTACGACCCAGAATCCTCCGGCCGCAACCACCGCTATGGCCATCATCTTGCGAAAGTTCATCTCAGCTTCCTCCCGAGTACGGCGGTTAGATCCGCCTTGAACATTTCAATGCTACACCAAACCAAACCGCCCGCAACGGATTTTACGGTATATATCTGATGGTCGGATATTGACTCAGAGCGTCACACGCACCATCGAGTAGGAGTGCGGCGGCAAGCTCAGCGTCATTCCCTTGCTGCTGAGCATTGCCCCGTTGCCTTTGACCGGCGATACGTTGTCCGGCGCGTCCTTCGTGTTGCAGGCCTCGAGATCGTCATGACGGATGATCGTATGCTCGATGGACTTGGCGGCGAACCGCTCGAGGGCGACGTCGGCCTCTATCGTCTCGGACCCATGCCGGTTGATTGCGAAGAAGGTCAGCGTGCCGGTGTTCGAATTATGCACGCCCGTAATGTCGAGCCATGGCACCTTGTCGGCCGCGGCCGCGTCATAGGTAGGCACCTCGACCGCGAGCTGCAGCGCGGTGCCGCGGCCGTGCTTGGAGGCCAGCATAAAAGGCCAGTAGATCGTCTGCCGCCAAGCGCTGCCGCCGGGATCGGTCATGATCGGCGCGATAACGTTCACCAGCTGCGCAATGCAGGCAATGCGAACAATATCCGACCGTCGAATGAAGGTGTTGATGATGCAGCCGACCTGCAGCACGTCCTCGAAATTGTAGATGTCTTCCAGAAGCCTGGGCGCTTCCGGCCAATCCCAGCCGCGCATACGCTCGGCGTCCCGCTTGCGCTGATGGTACCAGACGTTCCACTCGTCGAAGGAGATCTTCACGTCCCGCTTCGAGCGGGTTTTGGCCTTCACGTAGTCGATGATGCCCGCGACCGTGCCAATGTAGCGGTCGAGCTTGGCCGGAAGAGCGAGATATTCGGCCGTATTCTTCTCGTAGTTCTCGAAATACATGTGGAGAGAGATGTAGTCGACCTGCTCGTAGGTCGCTTCCAACACGGTTGCTTCCCACTGCGGATAGGTCGGCATATTGGAATGCGACGAGCCGCAGACGACCAGTTCCACCGTCGGGTCGAGGCCGCGCAGCGCCTTGGCGGTCTCGTTGGCGAGATGGCCGTATTCGCCCGCCGACTTGTGGCCGACCTGCCAGGGACCGTCCATTTCATTGCCGAGACACCAGAGGCGGCAGTTCCAGGGTTGCGCGCGTCCGTTCTTGGCCCTGAGGTCGGACCAGTAGCTGCCGCTCGGGTGGTTGACGTATTCAACGAAGGCCCGCGCCTCGTCGAGGCCGCGGGAACCGAGATTGACCGCAAGCATCATCTCGGTGCCGGCCTTTTCGGCCCAGTCGGCGAATTCGTGGATTCCAACCAGGTTCGGCTCCGTGGTGCGCCAGGCAAGATCGAGCCGCCGCGGGCGGTTCTCCTTTGGGCCTATGCCGTCTTCCCAATTGTAGGCGGACACGAAGTTGCCACCTGGATAACGGCAGATCGGAGTGTCGAGCGCACGCACCAACTCGATCACGTCCTTGCGCATCCCCTCTGCGTCCGCTTGCGGATGTCCGGGCTCGTAGATGCCCGTATAGACCGCCCGGCCAAGATGCTCGAGAAACGAGCCGTAGAGACGTTTGTCGATATCCGCGACGGCATAGGCCGCGTTCGCCGTGACTCTGGCCTTCATGATCCCTCCCAATGCGGACTATCAATCCGACTTTCCGGTCTATATCCGGGTCACGGGTCAGTTAAGGGCGGAGTTCGTGCGCCCGTCAAGGGCATAATATGCTCTCAAGCCTTCAGCAGGCGCAGAAGGATGTCGTTGCTGTAATTGCCGAAGCCGCTGCCGAAGATGTTTATGCCGCCGGGGTGACGCGCATCTTCCTTCACGCCGATTCGTATCCGGATCGAGCGGTGCCGCTCGAGCTCCAAATCAGCCAGCGAGCATTTGGAAACCTTGTCATTGTTGCGATAGGTGCCGTCGTTAGTGACGCGCCAGTGTGCGAGGTCACCATACTGCGATCCGGCCAGCTTCCACCAGCCGGGCGTATGCTTGCCGCGCTTGTCGCCATAGTCGGCCGGCGCCGTCCAGGTATCTATCTCGTGTCCGTTGATCGCGACCGTGATGTCCGATGGCCAATCCTTCGATGTGCCCGGCACCTCGGACGAAAGCTCCATCGCCAGCTCCAACCCGCCGACTTTGGCATTGGCAAGCGTCGCATTGTTGGGAAACTGGTATTCGACGAAGCCCCGCGTGAACCACAGCAGCCCGGCCCGCATACGGTCAGGATCGAGGAAGGTGTCGGGCACATCGAGAAGTCCGATGACACCGTCCTTTGAACACAGGCCGCAGGGAGCGGAAACTTCGCATCTTGTATAGAGTCCAAGCGGCATCGCCACTTCTATGACGCCGAGATCCTGCGCCGGGGTGCGGTCCTTAAAGACGACAACCAACTCGGAGAAGGTCGAATAGCAGACCTTCTGGCTTCCCTTGCGCGCCTTCTGTGATTTCGTCTCGATCAAACCGACATCGACAAGAACCTGAATGTTTGCGGAAATTGTCGATTGCGGAAGACCCAGTTCTTCGGCCACTTGATTGACGTTTTTCGGCCCCTTGCGGTGCAGCAGATCGAGAATCCGAACCCGGACCTCGCTCGCGAGGCTCTTCAACAAGTCAAGCCGCTCAAGCGGATCGACAACCATGATTTCATTCGACATATGGCCCCGCACTCGTCACACGGGGTTATGTATCAGCAGATCAGATACAAATAAAGACGTTGGCGTTATCAATTTAACCGCCTAGCTGGCATATCTTTCGTAGCGACTTCGTCATCCAGAAGTTGACCAACTCGGCCACCACGGCGGGGCAGTCGCCTGCCTTGACCAGTCCGGGGAAATGCCTGGCCGCCAGCATTCCCATGCACTTGGCAAAAGCGTCGCGGAACTTCTCATCCGCCGTTTGAAAGGTGAAATGCGCGCCCGAGAACGGCTCGTCTTGCCGACAGGAATCATTGAGCGCGGATCCGTTGGTCCCCCTGCTGATCAGGATGAGTGTTGGTGGCTCACTTCCGAGATAGCGAATAGTGCTCGTGTCAAGCCGCTAGCTATCGGCCAGAATCGCGCGCTGCTCGGCAATTTAGGATTCGGACAGGCGGCACGTGGCTGAGCTGGACGAACTTCGAGAGACTCATCCGGCTTTCGGTAATCTCGTGAGATTAGGCGGTCAGGAGCGTGACGCACATCGTCCGGTGTATCGCTATGATGAGATGAGGCTCGTCCGAGCGCTCTGGTGAATATTAGCGCATTTGATAATATCGCTCCCACCCTGCCAGCCAAGGCACTGAGCATGACGGAAAGGCGTCGGGTAGAGCCTCCAATCGTGGCCCTTGCCAAGAGCGTTCTGAGCAAGGACGACAGTAGTGTGGCCGACGTTCGCAGCGAGCGGCGCGTTATGACGGCTCTCTGTTACGATCTGGTCGGATCAACCGATCTGCTCGCGGTTCTGGATATCGAGGACTATGAGGAACTGATGTCGGCCTTCCGGCTTGAGGCAAGACAGGCAATCTCATCGTACTCGGGCGTTATCGTGAGCGAGGCCGGCGACGGCGGTGTCGCACTTTTTCCAGCAGAGATGGAGGCAAAGGACGCGGCCTCGCAAGCGATCCGGGCAGGACTCCAAATCATTGAGGCGTGCAAGCGGGTCGGGCTGGAAAAAGACCATACGGATCTACATGTCCGGGTCGGAATTGCTACATCCATGACCCTCGTTCACGGGGACGGCAGTGACCCGGCCCATGCCAGCGTCACGGGCCCTGCCTTGGCCATGGCGACGCGGCTCCAGGCTATGGCTCGGCCGGATGCAATATTGGTGTCCGACGAGACCCGAAATCTGGCGCGGCGGTCCCACGTTTTCAGTTTTCATGGCATCCACGTTATTAAAGGTTTCGCGGAGCCGGAGCGGACCTGGCGTGCCATCAGCCACAAGCGGGACGTTGACCGCTTCTTCGCCTTCGGGCGCTTGAACAATACGTTTATAGGCCGTGGGGACGAACTGGCCACCATCGCCGCATGTTGGCATGATGCCGTCGCCGGCAAGGGCGGCGTCATTTTAGTTCAGGGTGAGGCCGGTATAGGCAAGTCCCGCCTGCTTTATGAAGTCCGCAAGAGGACACGCTTTCAGCGGGCAAAATTGCTGCTTTTTCAATGTCAGCCCGGCGGCTCTCACTCGGCCCTTTATCCCCTGCTGCAAAATGTTCGGAGTGACCTGGCTGGCAAAGAGGGTCGGCTGGAGGCTTCAGACGTAGCGGAGGTCTTCGCAAATCAGAGCATTCACGATGACGAAGTGGTCGACATCTTCTCGTTTCTGCTTGGGGCTGAAGGATCGAATCCTGCCCTGAAGGAGGCTGATCTCAAGGTTATCCGGGAGAAAGCCGCCTGGGCAGTTCGCAGAAGCATCGAAGTCATATGTGAACGCGGACCACTCATCCTGGTGGTCGAAGATATACATTGGATCGACCTCACGTCGAGGCAATTGCTGGCGGAACTCGCCCTCTTCATTCATCGGGTGCCCGTGCTTCTCATAATGACTGCACGACCTGGATCCGAGACTTATTCAGGGTTCCGGGACTTGCCGCATATTACTCTGAAGCCGCTCGATCGCGAGGAAACGCGACAGGCAATCATGGCCATGCGGCCGGAAATCGGGTCAGCCGCGCATTCGGAACTCATCAGCATGGTGGAGGAGGTAACCGGGGGCGTGCCTCTTTTCATCGAGGAAATCTGCCAATGGATCGCCGAGGACGCAGCCTCCATAACGGATCGCCTTGCGCCAGCCGGCTCATCAAGCCGGATATCGGTGTTTGAAGGCGTCCTCGAAGCCAGGCTGGAAGCCTTGGGCCCTGCAAAGGACGTGGCACGAGCGGCCGCCGTCGCCGGCAATCGTTTCAATCTGGGATTGCTCCGGAAGCTGCTGCCGGAATTCAGTGACGAGACGATCGGGAATGCACTGGACACCCTCATCGAGGCGAGATTCCTGATCCGGATCAGGCCTTCCGGCGAGCCCGACCATGGATTTCGTCATGCCCTGGTCCGGGAAACAATCTACAATGCATTGCTGCGGAGGAGACGGCAGGCCCTCCATCAGTCGCTTTTCTCCGCTGTCGTCCGCGACCGAAATCTGTGCCCATGGTTGGGTACGGCTGAACTGGCGGAACATGCTGAACGCGCTGGCCTTATAGAGGAAGCAATCGATGAGTTCATCGCGGCCGGCCGGGAAAGTTACGACCGCTCTGCAATGGCCGAGGCGAGACAGATTCTCGACCATGCCATAACCCTTTGCCAGCGGGTGAGAAGGCCGGACAAGCAGGATGTTTTGCGCCTCGCCGCGATGATGCCGCTCGGGCCGGTACTTACAGCCACGGAAGGTCCAAACTCGCTGCCGGCACGCAAGCTTTACGAGGACGGGGTAGAGATCGCCAGGCGGCGACCGCTCGCCGAGCGTGCGAAGTGGTTTCCGATCTACTGGGGTTGGTGGTTCACCGGTCCCACCATCGACGGGGAACGCGCGCGGACCGTCCTCACCGACCTGAGAGATGTCGACGACCCCGAAGTGCAGTTTCAGGCCAGACACTGTGTTTGGGCAATCGAATTCAATCTTGGGCATCACAAAAACTGCATAGCGGCGGTCGACGAGGGACTTGCGCTCTATGGGATGGGCCAAAGGGCAGGGAATGCCACTCTGTTCGGCGGCCATGACGCCAGGGTCTGCGGCCTGTCGCATAGAGGTCTCTCTCAATGGTTTACCGGCCGGGCCGCAAGCGCAGTTCGGTCATTGGCTGAAGCCAGGCGCTGGGCAATGCAAACGGCGCATGTTGGTAGTATCGCCCATGTCTACATCAACGAAGCGATGCTTGATTGCTATCGCCGCGATTTCTCGGCGCTGCGAGGCGTCATCGCCGATATCCGCGAATTGACGAAGCGCCACCATCTGCCCTCCCTTGCCGCCTTGGCGCAAATTCTCGAAGGCTGGTGCGAAGGAAATGCTGCTCGGGTAGAGCAAGGCAGGGACCAGATCAAGGAAGGTCTCGCTATCCACGCCGAACTCCAGACGCCGGAAGACTATCCTGTCTACTGCGGCATGTTGGCGGAGCTTCTGGCCCGGACAGGCGAGACTGACGAGGCCCTTACGCTTGTCTCTTCCGCGGCTGCGGAAGCCGAAGCGGGCGGCAGTCTTTCTTGGCTCGCCGAACTCTATCGGCGAAAGGCCCATCTCCTTCTGCTTAGAGGGTCCTCAGGCATGGATGTTGTTGCCGCGCTCTCCAAAAGCCTGGCTGTTGCCGATGAGCAAAACGCGGTGCCAATCCTTCTCAATGCATACGAGATGCTCAGGACATGGGGCGTATCAGAGGAACTATCCCGGCAGTACCGCAGTCGCGTCGGCCTGGCGAAATCAGTCATCGAGCAAGGCGCGGCGTTGTTCGTCAATATAGAACCGAGCCTGCGCCGCTAGCCCGCGCGGCTGGGAGATCAGGAAGCCTCCATGCTGGAACGATACGAGCGCTCGGGTCCTCCGCCGCGCGAAGCACTCATGCGGCTAATGACGATGCGCGAGCTTTTGGGCATCACACGGATTGCGGACATCACAGGTCTCGACGTGCTCGACATACCCGTGGTTCAGGCTGTCAGGCCTTTCTCCCTTTTGAATTCCGTTTCGCAAGGCAAGGGGCCGACCAGAACCGAAGCTGCGGTATCGGCCATTCTCGAGGCCGCAGAGTCCTACTTTGCCGAGCGTTTGGCGCACTACGACCCCGTCGCGGCCTCCGCTGACTCCCTGAACATTCCTCCTGAAAGATTCGAAGCCCACCTCCAGCCTGGAGCCGACCCGGGCTGGCGCAGCAGGGAGATAGCTTGGATTCATGCCGAGAATATCCTCCAGGGTCAGCAGGATTGGGTCCCATTCGAGCTTGTGCACACTGCCTATGTGTTCCCGCCGCGGCCCCACGAGGAAATCTTCGCTTCGTCTACGTCCGGCCTAGCGGCCTCCTTCGAGGAAACGGACTCTATCCTGCACGGGATAATGGAATGCATCGAGCGCGACGCACTCACGCGGGCGGAGCGAATCCATGGCTTTTTCCAGCGCCGTCGAATTGACCCGAGAACGATCGATGATCCGACAGTTGCGAGCCTTCTCGAAAGCCTGGAAGCCAAAGGCCTGCTGGTGGGGCTTTGGCAGGCCCCCTCACCGCTGGGACTACCGGTGATCTGGTGCCATCTCATGGAGGATCGGCCGCCGGAAACTGCAATTCTTCACCATCCGGCAGAGGGCTCGGCTGCAGGTTTCGATGCCGCGTCCGCGATAGTTCACGCAATCTACGAGGCGGCGCAGTCGCGACTGACGGCGATCTCCGGCGCCCGTGATGACCTGACACGTGCGTCCTATCCAAAATATCCCGATTGGCAAAAAATTGCGGCGCACCGACGCCTCCTGTCCGACGGCCCTCGCGACGTACATTTCCACGCGATTGCCGGGCAGAATTACACCAGCGCGGGAAATAGGATGTCTGACCTTCTCGCACAGGTCGAGGGCGCAGGAATCGATACAGTGTACATGATTCAGCTTGATACTAGACCGCTCGGCGACCTGTCAGTCGTCAGGATCGTCATACCGGCCTTGGCGCCGCTGTTGCATGGCTAGGCAAATGCGTCCCAAGCTGGTCTTTACCGGTCCCACCCTGTCGCAGGGCGAAGTACTGGAAGTGGTGGAGGCGATCTGCCTTCCGCCGGCTGCGCAGGGTTCCATCATTGCGGCGGTGCAGCATTTTGATCCGAGTGCGATAGTCATCATCGACGGCGGCTTTCAGTCGGAGCCGGCGGTCAGGCACAAGGAAATCCTTTGGGCAATAGCGAAAGGTGTTCCGGTAATAGGCGCAGCGAGCATGGGGGCTCTTCGCGCTGCGGAGCTCTTTCCGTACATGCAAGGAGTGGGGCTCATCTACCGGTGGTATCGTCGTTTTGCCTTTGCGCCTGACGATGCGGTGGCCGTGCTGCACGGGCCATGGGAGGTAAACTGCGCGCCCATGACCCACGCGCTGATCGATCTTCGCATGACGGTTCGCAGAGCCTGCCGTCGAGGCATCATTTCGGCTGAATACAGAACGAGACTGGAGCGCGCCGCGCAAGCTCTCAATTTTCGCGAGCGCACGCTCGCCCGCATGGTCGGTAACGCCTTGTCATGCGAAGGCGATCTCGTTGTTGAGAAATATCAGGCGATCCTCGCCGCTGCTTTCGTTCAGCAAAAGAAGCAGGATGCACGTGATGCGCTCCGGCTATTGCATCACGGTTTATTCAATGAGCCCGTACCCCTGCCGGATTTCCAATTGACGGCGGCTTTCTTTAAGGATCTCGACGAAGCCGGGTTAGAGATTTGAAAGCATCAGGGCGAGAATTCTCAATCTCAATTTACAACGCGTATGCCATTTTGCTAATGTACTAATATGAGAGGGGCTGAGCTACTGGGGACGCTCGATCGATCCAGCGACCAAAGTCGCTCCGTCGGCACGCGCTTCCTGCTATTTCCCCAGGTGCCCCATCTTGCCGATTACGGCACACCCGAGACCGTCTGGATATCGACCCCACCCGGCCGGTTGCGCCCCGGTCCGGAGGACCATCGCATCTATGTCCGCGATCCGCTCCTCGACAAGGAACCTTACGAGTATCCCTATCTACCGCCCTTCGTTGGCGAGGTCTTCCCGCCGGCGGAACCCGCCTACGACGGTCACTTCGACCAGATTTCATTGAATTCACGTCAGTTCCTGGCGGCACACGCCTTCGGGGCAGTCAGCCGGGTCCTGGACATCTGGGAAAGCTACCTTGGGCGGCCGATAACCTGGTACTTCGCCGAAACCTATGAGCGGCTGGAGATCATTCCGTGGGTCGACTGGAACAACGCCCAGTCCGGCTATGGTTATCTGGAACTCGGCGCGGACAAGGCGCCCGACGGTCGAACTTATCCCTACGCTCTCAACTTCGATACGATTGCGCATGAGGTCGGCCATGCGATTCTGTTTTCCCTTTTTGGGGTGCCGGCAAATGGCTTGAGGACTGGTGACTTCGCGTCGTTCCATGAGGCGAGCGCCGACATAACGTCGCTTCTGTCCTTCCTGCATTTCGACAGCGGTCTCGACCGGCTGCTCCGCCACTGCAACGGCAACCTCCTCGTCCTGAACGAACTCAACCGCATCGCCGAACTGATCGGCGACCGGCAGATTCGCCTCGCCAGCAATTCGCGCCGCATGTCTGACGTCACCGACGAAATCCATGACAGGTCGCGGCCCTTTACTGGCGCCGTGTTCGACACGATCGTCGACGCCTATCACGCGAATCTCGTGGGTGATGGACTGGCCGACGAGCGGCTTCTCGATATCGACATCAGGGATATCGACGAGGTCGCCATGCACCGCATCTCGGATTTCACGGCGCTGGCCTTCCGTGCCAGGCCGTTCCTGTTCAAGAGCGCGCTTACCCGGGCGCGTGACGATGTGGCGCTCACCCTTGCCCGGACCTGGTCCGACCTCGACGCCGACGATCTGACATTTGAGAATGCCGCGATGGCCGTTGCCGAAGCCGGCAGCCGCATCGCGCGGGCGCTGGGCGCTAAGTTCGAAGAAAACTTCAGATGGCGAGAGATTTCATGAACTGAATTGTCAAAGCGAGGAGAAGCATCATGAGCGACGACTATCACCGCCCTACATATACGTCGACCGATGCGCACGGAGCGTTCAATGCAACGCAGGTGCGGCTCTACGGGGTTCCTGGACTACCAAAGCCAGAACACAAAAATGACTTTGGAGGTATAAACACTATTGTAAAAGAGAACCAGTACGCCATAACTTTTTCCAAATTGGCAGAAGGCGACCTTGATTATACCGATGAGTTACTACAGTCGATAAGACTCATGTTTGACAAACAAGAGGATAAAAAGCCCGACAGCTCTTATGTTTTTGTTAAGTCTGTATTAGAAAATTACATGCTATTGATTAGCGCAATCGACATACAACCAGAAACAAAGAAAGATACGAAGAAATTCAGCTCTGGAATAATATTTGGATACGCGTATGAGGGACACACATACGATCTGCCAAAACCCAAAATTATGTTGATACCGGCGCCTCCGCTAGAGATACCCAGCGATGATTCCGGATATGATCTCAAGAAAGACTACTACAGGGTCTGGATCGTCGATAAACTCGACCAATGCGTCGAGTTTGAAATGAACCAGGGCTTTATCGAACAGCTTGTTCTCGAGGCAAACCTTCCCGGCAAACGCTCGCCGACCATGTACGCGGCCAGGCAGGCGCTTGGGCACCGCAGTGGCAGGCTGACTGAGTAATGATAGATCCCGCTACTTAGCAGCCCGTCCAGGGGTTGTGTCGGCCAACCCGAGCTTGGTGCAGTCGGAAACGACAACCTCGCGGAGCTTGGGGCGTCGAGTTGGCTGCGGCGCTGCCCGATCAACTTCGAGGCTTGGCACCCGGGCTCGGTCCGGGTCGCTTCGCTGCAAGGGCAGACGGCAATTTTCATCAACAAAATCAATGATTTTGGTGGTGTTTGCAGTCAGTTGTGAACCTGTCCCTGTCTGATTTTCCCTGTCAGGCGCCAAAAAACAGCGAATTTCAGCATTTTTGGGCGCCAGAACTACTTTTCACCTGAAGTCGCGCGGTGGATTCAATGCCTTAGCTGGACTTTCCTGGGTGAGTTCATAGGGAAAAGCCTGCAGCCTGACAGGGGACTTTCCTGACCGAGCTGGCAGCTTGACGTTACGAGTTCCAAAGCCTACTCCGCTGTCCTCCAATAGCCGATCGGGCAACTTCTGGTTAGTCGGAAATAGAGGGGTTCGAGTCCGCATTATGGGCCGACCCGAAGAATCACCAGCAAAATCAATTATTTGAGTATGACAATGGTGAGCCCGGAGGTCGTTGTTTTCTACAGGAAATCAAGAGGTTAGTGGATGGTTCGCCAACCCATTTCCTTCGTATTCTCTCGTATCGTCTGGCGAACCTAGGCACTAGGAGGAGGACTAGTTTTCAATGCAAGCGGTGTCTCTACCTTATCCCACAAAAGGGTCGATGAATGTGTGTTGACCGAGGGCATTAGCTCGGCTGGTTCCGGGGCCGAATGCGAACCGGCGGTTTTCAGTGCCGGCATGGCGAAAGCAGACATTCAAGCTGGCTCGCTTTGCCGAATCCGCTCTGTTGCGCTAGCCTAATAACATGCGTAATTGCTGATAGACCATTTCGCTGAGGGGGCGGAAGTTCATGGAGATGCAGCAGGTCCGCTATTTTCTGGCCCTGTCCAGCACGTTGAACTTCACCAGAGCGGCCGAGGAATGCAACGTCACTCAGCCGGCCCTCACGCGTGCGATCAAGACGCTCGAAGAGGAATTGGGCGGAGAGCTGCTTCGGCGCGAGCGCCAGCACTCGCACCTTACCGAGCTTGGACGGCGCATGCTGCCCTTGCTGCAGCAGTGCTATGACGCGGCCACTTCTGCCAAATCACTGGCCAAGGCGGTGCAAAGCAGCGACGTCGCCCCTCTCAACGTCACCATTTCGAACAGCGTCAACATTGCGCTGCTGGTTTCGCCATTTGCCGAGCTTTTCCGGGCCTATCCCGGCGTACATCTCAAAATCCACCGCGGCTCGCCAGCGGCCGTCATAGAGGCGCTCAAGGGCGGCCAAGCGGAACTAGCCGTTGCCGGCCCCCTTGGTCAGGCTTGGGATCGCCTCGACGCATGGCCGCTTTTTCAGGAAGGGATCGAACTCGCCGTGAATTCCGATCACCCGCTGGCCCGCCGCAACGAGGCCGACGTCGCGTTGGCTCAGCTTGCCGCGGAACCTGTGCTCAGCCGGGTCGATTGGGAGACAAGCGAAGAGCTGTCGCGCTGCCTTTCTGCAAAAGGCTATTCGCCTCGGACTGCGCATGAGGTCGAGACCGACCAGGACCTGCTGGCCCTGCTGGAGGCGAACGCCGGGGTTGGCTTTGTCTCGCTCACGGCACCGCGATCCTCGAACATCCGACGACTGAAACTTCGTGATCTCGACGTTTCGCGAACCGTTTCCGTCTACGCGGTAGCCGGCAGGCAGCGCTCGCCGGTCGCGACGACGCTGCTCAACCTGCTGAGATCGGCCGACTGGTCGTCCTTCGGCGTCAGCGAGCCCGCCTGAGGGCGGCAATCAGGTCGTCGATGTCCATCCGCCGGCGGTAGTCCGGATCGACAAAGCGATCCGAGATGATCCCGTCCGTTCCGACGATGAAGGTTGCGGGGATCGGCAGAAACCAGCTGCTGTTGCCCTGGTAGTTGGGGAGATCGAACCCCAGGCCCATCAGCCGCTCCATCTCGGCGCCGACCCAGATCGCAAGGTTGAGAGACAATGCATAGCCGTTGTCCATGTCGATCAGGAACGGAAACTGCGCGCCAACCGCAGCCTTCATGGCTTTGGCGAATTTGCGCCGCTCCGGCATGATCACTACCGCCTGGCCACCCAGCTCCGCAATCTGGCGCTGCACCTCGACGATCCCGATCGCGTTCAAGCGGCAATAGGGGCACCAGTGCCCGCGCTGAAAGGTGATGACGGCGGGCCCCTTTGCAAGGATCTCGGCCAAACTGACAAGCCTGCCCTCGTCGTCTGGCAGCAGGAAACCCGGCATGGCCTCACCCCGAGCCGGCGCCAAAGTCCCGGCCCCCTGCTTCTCCAGGCGATCCACCAGCCGGTCAACGGCGTCCGCGAATTCCGAGTTCAGGCGTCGGACCGCCGCGGCGATCACCGCCAGCCGTTCATTGAGAGGCGCATCGAGTTCGATGGCAGCCTGGACAGATTGCTCGAATGTCATTGCCTGGTCGTCGGCGGCCATTTCTGCACTTTCACATGTCGCCCGCAGCCTATCACCAAAGCCCGTCGGCATTTAGCATGCTTTTCCTGCATGGTTTCGATGCCCCACGTGCATCGACGCATGCCAGGTTCATGTTCTATTCGCCACTTCGGATTGGCGCGTTACATCATGTTCCTTATATCCGCCGAAAAAGTCGGGAAACCGCAGACCATCTCGGACAGCCCTCGTGCCGGGATGCCGTGTTTCATGGCGAGCGCGAAGATGTGGATCAGCTCCTCGCCAGCATGGCCTACCAGATGCGCGCCGACGATCCGATCTGTCGTCTCCTCGACGATGATCTTCGACCATGCGACCGCCTCCGCATAGGTCCTCGCGGAAAGCCAGCCTTGCATGTCGTTCAGATGGACCTTGACGTGAAGGCCCCGTTCCCTCGCCTTGGCTTCGGTCAGTCCAACGCTTGCCACAGCCGGAATGCTGTAAAGCGAGGCTGGAATATGACTGTAATCGGGTCGATGCTTCGGTCCCTCGGCGATGTTGCGGCCGACGATCCCGCCTTCATAGGTCGCTATCGGCGAAAGCTGCGGGGAGTTCCATACCGCGTCGCCGCAGACATAGACATCGGGATTGGAGCGCGAGCGCAGGTGATCGTCGATTTCGATGCGGCCTTCTCGGTGCACGACGACACCGGCGCCAAGATCGAGGCCCTCGACATTGGCCACGCGCCCGGCGCAGTTGACGACCCGATCGGCGGCCACCATGGATTCGACGCCGTCCTTCGCAAAACTCACCCGCAGCCGTCCGTCGGCCTTGTCGATCCTCTTCACCCAGGCCGTGGTATGGATGCCGATACCGAGCCGCTCGCTCTCGCCACGCAGTTGAGCGACGGCGTCCGTGTCGAAGCCTGGGAGAAGTTGCGGCAGCGCCTCGAGGATCATCACGTCGACGCCCGCGCGCGCATAGACATGCCCCAGTTCGAAAGCGATGACGCCGCCGCCGATGAACACCACCGCACGCGGCAGCACAGGATCGCTCAGAACATCGTCGGAAGTCGTCAGATGCTCGGCGCCCGGGATCGACAGTGGACGCGGCTTGGAGCCGGTGGCGATGACGATGTTCCTGGCCTCGAGTTCTCGGGTGCCGACGCGGATAGCGTTGCTGCCAATGAATGAAGCTTGGCCGGAGATGACATCGACCCCGCGCTTGGCCATCAATCCGGACAGGCGGGATGGGATGTCCCTGATGATGTCTTTTTCCCGTTCGATCAAGGCTCGCCAATCGAGCCTCGGCGGATCGACCCTGATTGCATGACTGCCGGCCCTTTCGATCTCGTCCAACACGTGCGCCGCAGCGACCAGCACCTTCTTCGGCGTGCAGCCGCGATTGGGACAGGTGCCGCCGAGATCGCGAGCCTCTATCATGGCGACGGAAAGTCCGGCGGCGCGAGTCGCGACCGTGGCGCCCATTCCGGCATTGCCGCCGCCCAGGATCACGACGTCATACTTTTCCATCGCACCGCCTCCGCGCCAAGCGCTTCGCGTCGAAACGAATTCGATCGACGCGCTTCAAGTCTCTGTTTTGATGCACATCGTTCTCCCAAAACCGCTACGCGCTTTTGGGCGACATGCATTAGTGAAGCTTGATCCGCGGTCTGGCGCGCCTGACTATCATCTCGCCGATCGAAGCCAGCGCCGTCCTCGCCAAGCCGTGCACTGCCTTGAGATGCATCTTGTGCAGGGAGCGATAGACGAGCCTCGCAAGCAGGCCTTCAATCTTGAGGCCGCCAATCAAGCTGCCGAACGCGCCATAGTCGGCGAGCGAGACGAGCGAACCATAGTCGCGGTAGCGATACGCCGGCGCGCCCAGCCCCGCGAGACGTGCTGCGATCACCTTCGCCATGTGGTTCGCCTGTTGATGAGCTGTCTGGGCACGCGGCGGCAAGGCGTTGTCTTCGCCCGGCAGGACGAAGTTCGCGCAGTCGCCGATCGCGAACACATTCTCGTCTCCAACCGTCCGCAAGGTTTCGTCGACGATCAGGCGATTGATGCGATCTGTCTTGAGGTCGTCGAGGTCTTTGAGGAAGTCCGGCGCCTTGATTCCGGCCGCCCAGACCACGAGTTCGGCCGGCACGAAGAGTTTTTCGCCGAGCCGGATGCCATCCTCTTTCACCTCGGTGACCTTGATGCCGCACCGTATCTGGACGCCCAGTTTGATGAGCAGGCGCGCCGAAGCTTGGGCCATGTGCTCCGGAAGGGCGGGCAGGATGCGCGGCCCGGCCTCGACGATGGTGATGCGGATCAGTCGCTCGAAATCGATGTTGTCGAGATTGTTCGAGGCAATTTCCCGCATCGATTTGTGCAATTCCGCGGCCAGCTCGACACCGGTGGCGCCGGCGCCGACGATGACGCAATGGAGCTGGCCGGGCGACAGCTGCTCGTATTGCGCGTTGGCGCGCAGGCATGCATCTATCATGCGCTTGTTGAAGCGGGCGGCTTGCTCTGCTGTGTCGAGCGAAATGGCATAGCGTGCGGCGCCCGGCGTGCCGAAATCGTTGCTGATGCTGCCGACGGCCATGACCAGCGTGTCGTAGCCCAGAACACGCGGCGGGATGATCTGCCTGCCGTCATCGTCGAAGCTGGGCGCGACAAAAACCTGGCGTTTGGCACGATCGATGCCGACCACCTCGCCAATGCGGTATCGATAGCCGTGTCGGCTGGCATGGGCGATGTATTCGACGGCGTCATGCGACGCGCTCAAGGCGCCGGATGCCACCTCATGCAGCAGCGGTTTCCAGATATGGGTGCGGCTGCGGTCGACAAGCGTGACGGAAAGCCGCCGGTTGCCGAACTTGCGGCCGAGACGTGTCGCCAGTTCCAGTCCACCCGCACCGCCACCGACGATGATCACGCGATGCAGCGACTTGTCCGCGTGGGAAGGCGTTTCCGGTATCGTGCGGAAGAGTGCGGCGTTGTTGGCAAGCACGGCTTCAGGAATGAGCCGCATACCTGGAGTGATGATCTGCATCGGTGGTCTCCGTCTCTTCCTCGGCGCGGCGCATCACTCTTGCGATTCGTGGATCACGATGCCCTGCAGCATGTCGACTTCGCATTCCCACGGCTTCTGCGAGAGGACGCGCTGCCCATGCTCGTATCCTGCCTGCCAACGGGTTCGGATGCCCGCGCGTGTGAAGTCGATGTCCTTGGTGTGATCCTCGCCGTCGAGGCGCGGCGAAAGCAGCCGGACAAGGTGCATGACCGACGGGCAGCCATAGGAGGCTAGTTCCTTGAACATCGGATCGTCGCGTCGTTCTTCTGGGACGAGTTTTCCCATTTCTCGCACAACGTGCCTGAGCCGATGTAATTGCTCCTGGCGAGCGACATGGCTCTTGCCGCGGCTGGCGTATTGAAGATCCTTTTGCCGCCCCATGACCTGCCAGATCGATTTTGGCTCCGCGCCGCGCGGTTGCCACATGTTCACCGCGAAGATCAGCGCGTCGCGTCGGGGTCGCGCGTCGAGCACCACCTCGATCGGAGTGTTCGAATAGATGCCGCCGTCCCAGTAGGGCTCCCCATCGATGCACACAGCCGGAAATGCCGGCGGGAGGGCCCCTGACGCCATGATATGGGCGGCCGACAGCGGCATCAGAGTGCTGTCGAAATATCTGAGCTCGCTGGTGTTGACGTTGACCGCACCGACCGTCAAACGCATGTGGCGGCGGTTGAGGTAGTCGAAATCGATCAGGTTGGCGAGCGTCCTCTTCAGCGGATCGGTGGTATAGTAGGAGGCATTTTCCACACCCACTTCGCGGTTGACTCCGAACATGGCGCTTGGGTTCGGTTCAAAGAAGCCGGGTATTCCACCCATCACCGTGCCCATATTGGCAAAGACGTTGCTTGGAACCATCATCCGGAAAAACTCATCCAGCGGGCTGCTTCGGCTAACGCCGTCCCAAAACTCCTGGAGCCTGGGCAGGCGATCCTTAGGCTCGTTTCCGGCAATCAGCGCGGCATTGATCGCGCCAATCGATGTGCCGATGACCCAATCAGGTTCGATGCCGCCTTCGACAAGCGCCTGGTAGACGCCGGCCTGGTAGGCACCGAGCGCGCCACCGCCTTGAAGGACAAGGACAGTCTGGCGTTTGGCTTCCCCTTGATGAGTGACCTCGACTGCCGGCTCGGAGACGGGCGGGTTTCGCGTGATCTTGTTCATGGCTTTCGTTCCTCACGCCGGATCTAGTGGGCGGTCCAGCCGCCCTCGATCGGCATGATGGCGCCGGTGATCGAGGCCGCGTCGTCCGAGGCCAGGAACAGGCATAGCGACGCCACCTGCTCAACGGTCACGAACTGCTTCGTTGGCTGGGCAGCCAGGAGCACGTCCTTGATCACCTGCTCTTCGGTAATCCCGCGGGCCTTGGCCGTGTCCGGTATCTGTTTTTCGACCAGCGGGGTGAGCACGTAACCGGGGCAAACGGCGTTGACCGTAATGCCCTGTTCGGCAACTTCCAGCGCGACCGTCTTGGTCAGGCCGGCCACGCCATGCTTGGCGGCGACATAGGCGGATTTGTATGGCGAGGCGACGAGGGCGTGGGCCGAGGCAACATTGATGATGCGGCCCCATTTGCGCGCCTTCATCGCCTGCAGAGCGCGCCGTATCGTATAGAACGAAGACATCAGATCGATCGCCACGACCGCCTCCCACTTCTCGATCGGGAAGTCGTCGATCGGTGCGACATGCTGAATGCCGGCATTGTTGACCAGGATGTCGACCGCGCCGAACTCGGCGATGGCCTTGTCCATCATTACGGTGATCGCCTCGCCCTTGCTCATGTCGGCATTGTCGTAGCGGACGGTCACCTCGTGATCGGCGGCAAGCCTCGACCGCAGCAGCTCAATCTCGGCAGGGTCGCCGAAGCCATTCAGAACGACGTTGCAGCCCTTGGCCGCGAAAGCCTCCGCAATGCCTTGGCCGATGCCGCTTGTCGAGCCTGTGATGAGTGCTGTCTTTCCTCTGAGCATCGTTGTTTCCTTCGGTTTGAGCCGCTGCCGATTTGGCCGGCAAAACGGCTGCAGGCAGCGGGCTGGAAGGCCCCGGATCTACATCTCCCGATCAGTATGGCGAGCCGTCCGAAGCTGCGGAAATGCCGTTGAGACATGGATTCGATAGCCGACAGTCTGACCGGAGCGCCGGCGATATAGATCTGCAGGCCGGGTTGTTTGACGCTGGGGCAGCTTGTAAGATTGCCCCTGCAACGCGGGTCGTGCGGCATGCACGCCAAGGGGAAGCGTGCGGTGGAGATCAGCCAGGTCCGATATTTCTTGGCCGTCGCCAAGGAGTTGAATTTCACCAGGGCGGCCGAGCAGTGCAACGTCACGCAGCCGGCGCTTTCGCGTGCGATCAAGTTGCTGGAGGATGAATTCGGCGGGCCGCTCTTCCACCGAGAGCGCCGGTTCACTCACCTCACCGAACTCGGTCGCATGGTCGAGACCTATCTCGAAGGTGTTTTCGAGAACTCCCGCCAGGCAAAGCAGATCGCCGAGCAGTATGTGAACCTGAAAAAGATGCCGCTGAGGGTCGGCATCATGAGCACGATCGCACCGGACGAGATCATCGAGTTGATCGCGGCAGTCCGAAGGCATCACCCGGGCGTGGAGCTTCACCTTTGCGATTCAGACGCCGTGAACCTTCGGAAGAGACTGCTCGAAGGCGATCTCGAGGCTGCCATCTATGCGCTGCCGTCGGACGTTCCCGACGAGGAGGTTCACTCACTGCCGCTCTTTCGCGAGCAGATGGTGATGGCCGTTCATCTGTCGCACCGGCTAGCGAACCGGCGGGTCGTGCGGGTGAAGGACATGAGCAATGAAAGCTACATTCACCGCAACAACTGCGAATTCGCCGGCTATGCAGATGCCATCCTTGCCCGACAGGGCGTTACCGTCAGTCCGGTCTACTGGAGCGACCGCGACGACTGGACACTCGCCATGATCGCTGCCGGGCTCGGTTTCGGGTTTATGCCCGAGCACACCGCCAAGCACCCTGGCGTGGCGGCATTGCCGATCACGGAGCCGGAATTCTGGCGCGACGTCAATCTCGTCACGGTGCGCGGCCGCAGGCATTCGCCTGCGGTTGGCGCGCTGGTCCGCGAAGCAACGCAGAAGAAATGGTTCGGCGAACGGGCAAAGGCATTGTCCGCCGCCGAATGACCTGGCTGTGCGAGGCTGACAGGTTCGAAGAGCCGAGCATTTCGGTACCTCGCGTCGATCAGTTCTTCCTGATCGACGACGTCACGGACTGGATCACCTCGGTCGCCATCTTGAACTGCGCCTGCCGGTCAGTGATGCCGTGCCGCTTCGCAATCCAGTCGAAGTCGCTGTAGGCGGCATAAACCTGCCCATCGGGCGTCTGGTAGACCAGCACGCGCACCGGCCAGTCCAGGCCGGCCTCGGGATTTGAGGTGATGAACGTCGTGCCGAGCGCCGGATTGCCGAACATGACCAGCCGCGACGGCCTGACATCATTGCCGGCCTTGTTGCCGAGCTTTGCCTGATCGATCACGCCAAAGAACATGATGCCCTTCTTGAGGACGTCCTTCTTGATGCGGGCGACGGTCTCGGCGACGGAATAGCCGCTCTTGACAGTGACGACGCCGTCGGAAGCGGCTGCCGGCAGGACCACCGTCATCAGCACGGCGGCACCGGCAATCATGGTTTTCAGGTAGGTTCTCATCGCATTCTCCTTGGTTGCTGGTTTGGCTATGGATTGAGTTTCTCGAGCGACCTCGCCGGCGCAGCTCCGGGGATCACGCGGCTGGCGTTCTCAGCGTTCGGGCTATCGCGATCGCCGCCGTGAGAACCGCGACCAGCGCGGCCACGCATGCCGTCCAGCCGATCCGATCGTAGATCTGTCCGATGAGGAAGCTGCCGGCGAGCCCGCCCGCATAGTAGGACGCGAGATAGATGCCGCTCGCGGCGGCGCGGTCGCGCGACGCGGTCCGACTGACATGTCCCGTTGCTATCGCCTGCGCCAGGAAGGTGCCGCTGGCAACCAGCGCCATTCCGGCGAGAACGATCGAAAGGCTGGGTGTGAGCAGCAGAAGCAAGCCGACGATCGCCAGCACAAGTGTTGCGCCGACCCCCACTCTCGGGCCGAGACTCGAGGCCACACGCCCGGCGAGCGGAGTGGTCAGCATTGACGGCAGGAAGACGAAATAAACCGCGCCCAGTGCCATCGGCGTCAACGACAAGGGCACCGCAACGAGCTGAAAGTTCACATAGGTGAACGTGCCGATAAAGACGAAGAGGATCAGGAAGCCGATCGCGAAACAGGAGCGCAACTCGGCATTCTGCAGCGGAGCCGTCCAGGCCGCTTGGGCGAGCTCGCCCGTCGCATCCGCGCGCATCATTGCCGAGGTCTTCTGCAGCGTGAACCAGACAAGAGCGGCGCCGAGCAGATTGAGGGCGGCGAATGTCAGAAAGTTGGTGGAGATGCCGAACATGTCGGCGACGGCCGCCGACATCAGCCGGCCGAAAAAGTTGCTGGCGACATTGCCGGTCACATAAGCGGCAAGCGCGCCGGTCGTCTGCCGCGCGGAAAAATGCTCCGCAAGGTAGGCCATCGTGAGCGTGAACGCAGTCGACATGCAAAGGCCTTGCGCTACGCGCAGCAGGGCGAAGACCACAATATTGTCTGTCTGCGAAAGCAGCGTCGTCGGGACCGCCAGGATGGCCAGGCTGATCCAGATGCCGTCGCGGCGATCAATGCCGCGCCCGAAGAGAGCGACGGCGATACCGGCCACCGCCATGCCGAAGGTGCTGGCGTTGACGGCGAAGCCCATGGTCGCGCGGCTGACGCCGAATTTTGTCACCAGTGAAGGCAGGATGGCCTGGGTGGCGAAAAGATCGACGAGCGTGAGAAATGCGATCACGGCAATGATGCCGAAGCGCCACCCGTCTGCGGCTGCCATGCGCAGCCTTGTCGGTTCAGCATGTTCGCTTGTCGTCATGGCAAAGCTCCGTCGCGGCACGTCCCCGGGCGATCGCCCAAGGACGCGCTTTCAAATGCTGATGGGAAGAGGTCGCCCGAGGCCGGGATCACATCATGTGATCGTTGTGCATCGCAGGCGGCAGGATGTCGGCGGAATAGAGCACTGCCGGAACCTTGCCGTTGTTTTTCCACCAATGGGCGAGATGGCCGAACTCGGCCGTCACGTCGCCAGCCGGATGCTCGATGCCGACTTTGCAGGTGCTGGCGTATTCAGTGATCGAGCCTTCGACGACGATGATGTTGGCGGGGCGAATCGTGTGCTCGTGCCACGGCACGACGCCGCCGGGCTGAACGACGAGCTTCCGCAGGCGCAGCATGTTGCCTTTCCAGGCTTCACCCTTGCTGCTGAGGTCGATCGCCGAAAGAACCGTGTCGGTCACGCCGACGGGCTTGCTGGGATGTTCCTGGATGTCGGTGGTGGCGGCCTGGCCGGCAGGGCAGTCGCCGGCGAAAACCGGGGCCACAGAAAACGCGGCGGTCGCGGTGAGAAGTCCGAGTGTCAGCGCCAGCTTCAGCGGCACCCGCAATGCAACAGTCTTGGAAGCCATGTCTATTTCTCCTTTTTGTCGGTGCCCAATCGCAGAAGCGGGGCATGGGAGGAGAGTGACGGCAGCCTCGAAGAAAGAGAAATGCTGACTGGCTCTTAATTCGATACCTGAAAACTATGGTGGGTGACCGCGCCAACGCGACTTTCTCGCCGCGACATTTATTGCGGCATTAGCCTTCACTTCGATTTGCTACGCGGCTGTTTTCCTGATCGACAGATCGATGCCGCTTTCCGGCCAGCTGTGTGCCTTGACACTGTTCACAAATGTCGACGTCGCCGGCGAGAATCGACGCCCCGCGACGACAACCAGCGAGACTTCACGCCAAACTTCAGGGTCGATCACGGGCCTGATCTGCAAGCCTGGGATAACTGCGCTGAATTCCGGAATGAAACAGATACCCAGCCCGCCAGATACCATGTTCTGAATCCAGTCCTCACGCTCGCTGGCGTAGGAGATCCTGAGCTTCACGCCACGATCGTTGCAAAGGCCGGCGAGGTGATCGCGATATTCGCAATTCAGCCGCCTGAGATAGTTCTCGCCGTCGAGCTCGGAGATGGCGACATTATCGTTGCGGGCCAACCGATGGCCATTGGGGAATGCAAGGACGAAGCGCTCACGATAGAGCGGCGTGACATCGAACCGCTCCGGGAAGCTGTTGCTGGACGCCATGATGGCGACGTCGATTTCGCCCGCTTCCAGCAGTTGCGAAAGAGAGGCGGGCACGCCTTCCACCAGTTGCAACTGGATGCCCTGCTGGCGCCTGTTGAAGTCCGCCAATAGACCCGTGAATCGGCGCGGGCCAATGGTGCACATGACCCCAACTTTGAGATTTGCGTTTTCCAGGCACAGGAATCTCGATGCCTCCTGCCGAACGCCGGTCACCTCGTCGAGGATCTGCTGAAAGCGCGGGCGTAGCAAAGCGCCCAGATCGGTCAGGTGGGTCAGATTCCTCTCGCGGCGGAACAGCAGGCCGCCGACCTCATCCTCCAGTTGCTGGATCGCCCGGGACAGTGCCGGCTGGGTGACGTTGCACTTCTCGCCGGCGCGCGTGAAATTGCGTGTCTCGCAGACGGCCAGGAAATAGCGGATGTGATGAATGTCCATACGGGTCGTCCCTCCACTGCAGAGATGCAAGCTCAGGCTCGAACCCTGCCGCAAAGCATTCCATCACGCCAATGCAGGGGGGCTATAAAGTCGATAGCGTTTCGTCATGACGGATGGCGGGCCAAGAGACCCGCCATCGAAGCGTCCGGTAGTCGGTCGCCGTCTGGGAGTATCAGCTGTGGTGGCCAAGGGCGAAAAGCTGGGCGCAGAACTGAGCGTGCGGCTTGCTCATAGCGGCGTCATTGCATTCCTTCATCATCGCGTCCTGCGTGGTCTTCGGCGCGGCTTTCCACGCGATCTCGAAATCGGCGCTCGACTTCATCGTCTGCATGCCGGAATCGGTAAAGAAGGGCTGCATGTTCGACGGCTCGTCGAGCGCGCCGGCGAACGCGACTCCGCCAAGAACGGAAAGTGCAAAGGCGCCAAGGCAGATAGCTTTGATATTCATGGTGAGAACTTTCTCTAGAATTGTGCAATCGCCTTTTGACGACTGCGCTGATGACCGGCAGCATTTGGAACTCTATTGTTCCTGTTTGCCGAGGTGGACTTTGCTTCATCCGGCGCTCAAATTGCCAATGCCGTCGGCGAATGGAGTTTATGCCGGCACTGCATTCCAGGGGTGCTCGGCAAGCACTGCTAGTCGGCACCACCCAAAGCAGGCACGTTGGCGCAAAATTGGGCGTGGCGCTTGCTCATCGCCGGGTCGTTGCACGCCTTCGTCATCTTGACCCGGTGATGCTTTGACAGGGCGAACCAAGCCTTCTTGAACCCGGCCATCGGTTTCATCGTCTTCATCGTTGCGTCCGTATAGAACGTCGGCAATGCGGCGAGGTCACTGAACGGGTCGGCTGACGCTGGGCTCGCACCAAAACTGATTGCAAGCGCAGCCACACAAACGAGTTGTCTTCTCATCATTCATCTCCGGTTCCAGGTCGCGGTTCTGGCAATGGTGCCGATGTTTGGCGACACGTATCGCATCGCCTGGCCTGATCGGTATGGACGGTGCGATGGGCGAAGACCGGCAGCCAATGCAATCTGCCTATGGACTTCATGCCACCTTGGCATTTCGGCTGAACAAGAAGATGCGGCAGTCTTTCTCCAGTCGCCTTGTTGACGATCTTGGGATGGAGACCAAACAATGCTTGCTCAGCCAGCAGTGCAGACAGACCAAGTCATCATGTCGGTGACGGATCTTGGTATGGAAGACCGGACGATCGACATCGTGCTGGCAAACGACGCACATGGCGCTTTCGTCTGGGGCGTGCTCGATCGCCTGCTGGACGAGGCAAACTGCAGCGTCAGCGGCGTGACCGCGTCGGGCTTTGCCGCAATGGAGGCGGCGGTCTTTGCCTATGGGTTGAGCGTCGGCGGCAGGCGCGGCACGAGGACGGCACTCGCCAATTTCTGGCGACGCGTCAGCCACGCCTCGGTTTTCGCCGATGACAGGGCCAGCCTGCTTCGATCGATCCTGGAACAGTCAATCGACCTTGAGCAGATCCGTGACGAAGGCTGCCCGGTGAACCTGGGCGTCCTGGCCGTCAACGCATGCACGGATGCGGTGAAGATATTCACAAGCGACCAGTTGTCGATCGACGCGATCGTCGCGGCAGCCACGATCCCCTTCCTCTCGCTGCCTGTCGAGATCGACGGCGATGTCTATTGGGGTGACGGCGACGTCTTCCAGTCTCCGCCTGCCCCGGCAACTGAAGCTCGCCATCGCCTGATCGTCACCGGCAGACCTTCCGTCTTCACCACGCCGTGTCCGGATCGCAGCCTCGCAGCGGGTCATTGCTCGACCAAATGCGCGTCGGTTCACACCATATTCGACAGTCGATACCGTGCCGGAGTTCCGCTGCTCCTGCGGCCCTGGATCGACTGGGGCGAACTGACCGACATGCGCGACAGGGGGCGACAGCGCGCAGCGGACTGGCTTGCCGCTGATCCTCTGCGCACTGATGGAACCTCGGCCGCAAACTGCGAAAGACGATACATCTAGGCGCCTCGCTCCCCGCCTAGCCGCGCCTGCTTCGCATACTCCCGAATGCAGGTGCCAAGCCCTCCGGTGCCCCGCCGGAGGGCTTTTTCGCGCCGCCTTCCGGGACATAGGGACTGCGTATCAATTCCATGCCGAGACAGCATTTCAGCTCGGCATCGCGATCGGAGAGACTGATTTGCAGACGGGCCCACGGCCAGTCTTTCTCTCGAAACGCCAACCAGGAGACAAGCCTGTGATCAACACCAAGACCCTCATCGGATCGGCCCTCGCAGCCGCCACTTCGCTTGCCGCGACAGCTGCCTACAGCGGCCCCGCCGCCAAGCCCAGCTTTGCCTTCGAGAAGTGCTACGGCGTCGTCAAGGCGGGCCAGAACGACTGCCAGACCGCGACGCATTCCTGCGCCGGCACCGCGACCGCCGACAACCAGGCGGATTCCTGGCTCTACGTGCCCGCCGGCAGCTGCGCCAAGATCGCAGGCGGCAGCGACAAGCCGAAAGCCTGAACGATCCAGACTTCGAGCCAACCCTTAGAATGGAGCAGACCGATGTCCCGTGCGTTTCAGCCCCTCGCGATCCCCGCATCGGCGGGCATCGGTCTTCGCTCCCCTCACATCAGCGAAATGCTGACGCGACGGCCTTCCGCCGGCTGGCTGGAGGTCCATGCCGAGAACTACATGGGGGACGGCGCCGGCGTCGAGGCGCTGGAAAAACTGCGCGAGATCTACCCGCTTTCGGTGCATGGCGTCGGCCTGTCGCTGGGCAGCGCGCGGGGTTTGGACCGCGATCATCTAGAGCGACTGCGCAGGGTCTGCGAGCGCTTCCAGCCCGATCTCGTTTCCGAGCATCTTGCCTGGAGCGTCGCCGACGGCGCCTATCTGAACGATCTATTGCCGCTGCGCTATGACGAAGAGGCGCTGGCGATCGTGGCGCGCAATGTCGAGACGGTGCAGGACGCGCTGAAGCGGCAGGTGTTGATCGAAAATCTGTCTGCCTATGTCGCGTTTGCGGACTCCTCGATGAACGAGGCCGAGTTCCTGGCCGCGCTCGTCGCGAAGACCGGCTGTGGCCTGCTGCTGGACGTCAACAATGTCCAAGTCTCGGCGCACAATTTGCAATACGACGCAAAGGCCTTCATCGATGTGCTGCCCGCGGGCGCTGTCGGCGAGATCCATCTCGCCGGTCATGCGACCAATCAGGTCGGGGCCGACACCGTGCTGATCGACGACCATGGCTCGCGGGTCCCGCCGGTCGTTTGGGCTCTCTATGAGCACGCCATAACGCGCCTCGGGCCGCGACCCACGCTGATCGAATGGGATACCGACGTTCCGGTTCTCGACGTGCTGCTTGGCGAAGCCATGTGGGCCGACATGCTGACCGCTTCGATCATGTTCGGCCGCAAGCAGGCTGCGAGACAGGCCGCGGCAACCAAGCCCCGGCCCGCGTCCCCTACCCCCTTTGAAAACGTGACGACCAGCATGCCTGTGCTTGCAGCATTTGCTGCCGCCAAGGCCGGACCTGTGATGGCGAACGCTTTAACGCCAATGGAGGGAAGATACGATGTTGCCGCTTGAACACCTGCAGACCACCATGGCGCGCTCGGTGCTTGCCATCGAACCAATGGTCTCCGCGAAAATGCTGACCGCCGGCAAGGCCGATCCACTGGCCCGCCTGCGCATCTACCAGAACAACACGCGCAGTTCGCTCACCGCGGTGCTGATGGCTGTCTTCCCGGTCACCGTTCGCCTGGTGGACGAACGGTTCTTCCGTTACGTGGCGAGCGAGTTCATTCGACGTCATCCGCCGGTTGAATCGCGCCTTGCACGCTATGGCGCCGGCTTCCCGCGTTTCCTCAAGACGATCGACACGCTGTCCGATATGCCGATCGTCGCCGAAACGGCGCGGCTCGAATGGGCCATCGCCGAGGCGCTAGATACGACTTCGCTGCCGCCCCGCACCCTTGCGGACTATGACAAGATCGACCTGGGGCCTTCGCCCGATATCCTGCTGCAGCCATCGCTCAGGCTGATCGTTTCACACTGGTCGATCCTGTCGGTGTGGACGGCGCACCAGCAGGGCACGGCGGTCGACCAGCATTGCACCTGGACGAGGCGCCCCGAACGCGCGGCGTTGTGGCGGGCCGGGAACAGCGTTCGCCTGGTTCTTCTCGACCGCGCAGACTTCGCCTTCCGCCATTCTCTCAAGCACGGCTTCGGCCTCGAACATGCTGCAAGCCGCGCGAATGCGCTCGAACCGAACTTCGACCTCGTTTCCGCGCTCGTGCGCCTGTTCGCCGACGGGCTCGTCACAAACGTGCGCATCACCGTGCCTCCCCTCTCAAACTGATGGAGACAGTCATGACCGCAATTTCAGAACCTTCCTCGACGAGCCAGACCGGTTTATTCGGTTTCTATAGACGTGTGATCAAGCTGCCCGAACACATTCCCCTCTCGCTGGTTCAGCTCGCTGCGCGTGTGGCGGTGGCCCATGTCTTCTGGCAGTCGGCGCAGAGCAAGCTGGCGTCCTGGCCGGTGACGCTGCAGCTCTTCGCCAGCGAATACAATCTGCCGTTCATCGATCCATCGATCGCAGCGCCACTGGCGACGACGGCCGAAATCACCGGCTCGGTGCTGCTTTTCTTTGGGGCCTTTTCGCGTCTCGGTGCTCTGATGCTTCTCGGTGTCGTCTCTGTCATCCAGATCTTCGTCTATCCGGAGAACTGGGCGGAGCATCTGCTCTGGGCGTCGCTGCTGCTTCTCGTGCTGGTACGCGGCGCAGGTGTTTTCTCGCTCGACTACGTCGCCGAGCGAACCCTATCGACATCTGGAAAGTGAACATTTTGACCGCGTGGGAAAAGCACGGTGCGCATCTTCATCGTTCACGCCCACCCCGAGCCCTACAGCTTCAATGGCGCCCTGACCCGCGCGGCGCAGGGGGCGCTGTCTGCGGCTGGCCACGAGGTCGTTGTCTCCGATCTCTACGCTATGGGTTTCAATCCGGTATCAGACCGCCGCAACTTCACGACCGTTCGCGACCCGAACTACTACCGCCAGCAGTCTGAGGAGGCGAATGCGGCCGCCCTCGTTCTGAGCATCGCTCGCCGTGGTCTTGTCCTTCGTCTACGGGGCCACAGGGCCTACCATAAATCAACAAAATCAAAGCGATGCGCGGAGATTCGCCACCGGGACCTAGCTAACCAACGGAAGAAATAGGCGATAAAGCATTGATAAATAACGACAATGGTGGGCCCGGAGGGACTCGAACCCCCAACCAAGCGGTTATGAGCCGCCGGCTCTAACCATTGAGCTACAGGCCCCACGCGGGCTGGCTTAGTGTTTTTCGCCGCGCGGCACAAGGCTTTCGACGGCACTGGCGGCAAACGCCAAAATCAGCCCATATTCGCTCCGTACAGCGGCGTGCGCGCCCATAAGGCGCGTGAACAGGTCCGGGCCTGCACCGCACTGCCGGCAAACGACACTTTTTCTGGGTCGGGACGGAGGCGGCGGAAGATATCGGATCGCAGATCTCGAGGAGTTTTCATGACCAGACATCTTTTGCCTGTCGCGCTCGCAGCCGCGATCGCGTTTCCGGCGCTGGCAAGCGCTGCCGACACCCCGCCGCCTCCGCGCATTGTCGTCTCGGGCGAGGGCGAAGCGACCGTTGCGCCGGATATCGCGATGCTGACGCTCAGCGTCATGCGCGAGGCAAAGACCGCGCGCGCTGCGCTCGATGCCAACAACGACGCCATGGCGGCCGTGATCGCGGCGATGAAATCGGCCGGCATCGCCGATCGCGACCTGCAGACGGCAGGCATCCAGATCAACCCGCGCTACAATTACACCAACATGGCAGACGGCAGCCAGGAAGCCGAGCTTGTCGCCTACCAGGTGACGAACACGCTGTCGGTGCGCGTGCGCGATGTCGACAAGACCGGCGACATCCTCGACAAGGCGGTGTCGCTCGGCGTCAACCAGGGCGGCGGCATCGCCTTCACCAATGACGATCCGAAGGCCACCATCGTCGAGGCGCGCAAGAAGGCGGTTGCGGACGCGATCGCCAAGGCCAAGACGCTCGCCGAGGCCGCCGGCGTCAGCCTCGGCCGGGTGATCGAGATCACCGACCAGAACGTCGCGACGGTGCCGATGCCGATGAACGCCAAGGCTTTCGACGCCGCCCGCGCGGCCGTGCCGGTGCAGGCTGGCGAGAACTCCTATTCTGTCCAGGTCACCGTCACGTTCGAGCTGAAATAACAGGTAACCTGCTTCTGTCGTCGGACCGCAGACAAAAAACCCCGGGGACCGATCCTCCGGGGTTTTTTCGAGCCGCGCGCTTCAGCACTGGCTGAAGGGGCTTACTACTTATAGCGATCCTCGCAGAGGATCGTCCGTTGCCGATCCAGCCTCAGCGATAGATGATCGGGCAGCCGCGCTCGTTGGCGAAGACCACCACCACGCGGTCGCCATACTGGCGGCCGGCCACCTTCACCGTGCGCCGGCTGATGTCGACGATGCGGACGCGGTGCAGGCCCATGCGCTCGGCCTTGTCGAGCGCGCGATCCGGCGAGCAGCCGCGGCGGCGCCAGTCGCGATCGCGGCGGTAATACCCATCGTCATCGTCGCCGGTGTAGACGCCGAAACGCGGATCCTGGTTATTGCCGAAGCCGAGATAGAGGCTGTCCGCATGCGCCGCCGGAATGGCGCCCAGCGTGCCAAGCCCGACAAGGGCCGAAAGGGCTGCCGTCTTGATCTGATTGAACATCGTCTCTCTCCTTGTTGTGGGCCGCTAGCCCCTTGATTGATGATTGGCGAACCAATGTTTGCAAAATGCCTTTTCGTGTCTGAACTTTTTGCGAACCGGCCGTTCATGTCCGGTTCATGTCGAAGGAAGGCAACATCCCCGCGCGTCCACCGCCCCCGTCCGCTTCAAATCTGGAGCCGGAAACGCGCCATGGCGCGCCCGGTTCCCTTCAAGGCTCGTCCAAAATGCGAACCCGTCAGGGTTCGTCATCCAAAATGCGAACCCGTCAGGGTTCGTCGTCCAAACGCGAACCCTTCAAGGTTCGTCGTCCAAACGCGAACCCTTCAAGGTTCGTCGTCCAAACGCGAACCCTTCAAGGTTCGTCGTCCAAACGCGAACCCTTCAAGGTTCGTCGTCCAAACGCGAACCCTTCAAGGTTCGTCGTCCAAACGCGAACCCTTCAAGGTTCGTCGTCCAAACGCGAACCCTTCAAGGTTCGTCGTCCAAACGCGAACCCTTCAAGGTTCGTCGTCCAAACGCGAACCCTTCAAGGTTCGTCGTCCAAACGCGAACCCTTCAAGGTTCGTCGTCCAAACGCGAACCCTTCAAGGTTCGTCGTCCAAACGCGAACCCTTCAAGGTTCGTCGTCCAGTATATAGTCAAAATAGTCGTCCGGCTCGGCGAGATCCGTTTCCTTGGCCTTCACCCGGCCGCGGATCGATATCCCGGCCTCGTGCACGGTCTCCGCGCTTCCCGAGACCAGCCTGTGCCACCAATAGAGGTCGTGGCCCTCGGCGATCAGCCGGTAGGCGCAGGTCTTGGGCAGCCAGGTGATGGTGCGCACGTTCTGCGGCGTCAGCCCGACGCAATCGGGCACGCGCGACAGCCGGTTGGCATAGTCCGAGCAAAGGCATTTTTCGGCATCGAACAGCCGGCAGCCGACGCTCGTCCAATAGATCTCGCCGGTGTCCTCGTCCTCAAGCTTCGAAAGACAGCATTTGCCGCAGCCGTCGCAGAGTGATTCCCACTCGGCCGGGGTCATCGCCTCAAGCGTCTTGGTTTTCCAGAACGGTGCGGTCATGCGGCTGGATTTGGCCCTCCGTGGCCTTCCGGTCAAGCGTCGCTGTCGCGGTGACGCAGTATCAACATTAGAAAAACACGAAATTGCCTTCAAAAGGCCGGCCAGGCATCCTTGGCTGCTGCCAATGCCTGACGGAACCAATTGCGGATGACGAAAGTTTGGGCAGGGATGGGACCCCACTAGGAGAAAATTGATATGAAACGCCAACCACGGATTCTGGCGGGTACGGCAATCGGCCTGCTTATGGCATCCGCGCCGTTGGGCGCGTATCCGCTGCAGGCCGATTTCGGCACCTCGCAGGGAGCGCCACTGATTCTGGCGCAGGCGAACTGCGCCGAAGGCCAGTCGGCAGAGGAGTGTGCGCAAGGTGGCCAGCAGGGGGAAGCTGAGCAACCGAGGAAGAAGAAGCGCGAGCAGCAACAACAGACAGAATCGGCCCCCGCCGAACAGTCTGCCGAGCCCGAGCAGAAGCCGCGCCGGAAACGGCAGGACCAGCAGCAGATGGACACCGGCCAGGCGGAGCAAGCAGCGCCCGCCGAGCAGCAGCTCAAACCGCGCAAGAAACGCGATCAGCAGCAGCAGATCGAGGCAGCACCGGCCGATCAGGGCGGCCAGCCCGTGACCGACGAGCAGCAGCCGCGTAGGAAGAAGCGCCAGCAGCAGCAAACCGAAACCGCGCCGGCCGAGCAGCCCGCCGGACAGGCCGCGCCGGCGAACGACGAACAGCAGCCGCGCAAGAAGAAGCGCCAGCAGCAGCAAACCGAAACCGCGCCGGCCGAGCAGCCCGCTGAACAGGCCGCGCCGGCGAACGACGAGCAGCAGCCGCGCAAGAAGAAGCGTCAGCAGCAGCAAACCGAGACCTCGCCGGCCGAGCAGCCCGCTGAACAGGCGGCGCCCGCCAACGATAACACGCCGCAGGACAAGCTGCGCAAGAAGAAGCGGGATCAGCAGCAGCAGACTGAAACCGCCCCAACCGAGCAGGCGCCGAAGACCGAGGCCCCTGCCGGCGCGCCGGCGCAGCAGGCCGAGCCGCAGCAGAACAATCAGCAAGCTGCGCCGGCCGAGGGCGAACAGCCTCCGGACAAGACAAAGAAGCGCAGGAAAGCCCTCGGTCAGCAGCCCGGCGCCGGTCAAGCGGTGACGGGGGAGCAACCTTCGGCCAAGCAGCCCTCCGGCGAAGGCCAGGCGACAACCGGCGGCCAGCCCGCTACCGGCGAGCAGCCGGCCCAAGGCGGCGCGAATGCCGGCACTGCCGCACAGGGCGAAGCGCCTGCCAATGCGAACGAGGCCCCGCTCTTCGACAGCCAGAAGGATGTCGTTCGCAAGCGCAAGGGCCGTCAGCCGACCGGCCAGAACGAAAGCGGCCAGGCTGGCGTAGAGCAAGGCGGCACCGGCCAAACTGGCACCCAGACCGAGCAGCAGATGGGAGAGCAGGTGCAGAAGCCGCAACTGGCTCCGGTCGATCAAGGCCCACCACCCACCGACGACAAGGCGGCGCAGCAGGCGATCAAGCCTGAGACGATCGTTCCGGTCACCGAGGAAAAGGGCAAGCGGATAGAGCTTACGCCCGAGCAGGTTGTCCGCGAGCGCCGCCGGCCGCAGGGCGCGGACGTGGTGAAACAGTTCGGCGACCGCGTGATCGTCCAGTTCAACAACCAGACGATCGTGGAAAGCAATGAAGCGCCGCGCATCACCCGCGGCGCCAGGGATGTCTACTACGAGGATCTGCCGCGTGGCCGTACCCGCGAAATCGTGGAGCGCGACAACGGCGTCAGGATCGTCACGATCCGCAACCGCAACGGCGACGTCGTCCAGCGTTCGCGCATCATGCCGGATGGGCGCGAATATGTGCTGAGCTATGTCGACGAGCGGTATTACCAGGATGTCGACGACTGGCGTGATCCGGGCGACGACCTGCCGCCGATGCGGCTCGACATCCCGCGCCGGGACTACATCCTGGATTCGGAGGAGGTCGAGGATCCGGACGAGTACTACACCTTCCTCGAGCAGCCGCCGGTGGAGAGGGTGCAGCGCCTGTACTCGATCGACGAGGTCAAGCGCTCGGCGCGCGTGCGCGACATCGCCCGCCGCATCGACCTCGACACGCTGAACTTCGACTTCGGCTCGGCGACGATCTCCGACACCGAAGTCCAGAAGCTCGAGGGCGTGGCCACCGCCATGGAAAAACTCCTGAAGAAGAACCCGGCGGAAACCTTCCTGATCGAGGGCCATACCGACGCCGTCGGCACGCCCGACGCGAACCTCGCGCTGTCGGACCGGCGTGCCGAGGCGGTCGCCGAGGCGTTGACCAACGCCTTCGGCATCCCGGCCGAGAACCTCACGACACAGGGCTATGGCGAGGAGTATCTCAAGGTGAATACGTCCGGCCCGAACCGCGAGAACCGCCGCGTCGCCATCCGCCGCATCACCTCGCTGGTGGCGCCAGTGGCAAGCAACGAGCAGTGAACGCATGTCCCCCAAAACTGCGCAGCGGTTTGGGCGACATGCATAAAACAAAGACCCAAAGCGCGTCGCCTGAATCGTTTCAGCGCGACGCGCTTTAGCGTTTGATTTCAAAATCCTGATCCGATTTTCGGAATCAGAGCGAGAAGATGAGGGCCTGTCCGGATCCGGACCGGCCCTTTCTTTCAAAATGCAAGAAGAATTGTTCCGCTTGTCCCGCCGCGCTCATTGAATCGCCGCATTGCGGCACCCAGATTCTGGCCAGGGCGTTCCCTGCCCTGTCCCGACTCCAGCGGACACATGAGCCCCGCCGGCGCCCCTCTCCGGCGGGGCTTTTTTCTTGAAAAGAGAGCCCACCTGCCCGAAATACGGTCGAACCCTCGGAGAGCAATTCCAGGAAAAGTGCGCAGCGGTTTTTCCGTCCGGAATTGCGTAAAGACAAACAATCAGAGCGAAACGGCACCGGAACATCTCATGAAGCGTCTCGAACTCGCGATCGAATCCGTCATCCTCGCCTCGCGCTGGCTGCTGGTCGCCTTCTATCTGGGGCTCGGCTTGGCGCTGGCGACTTACGCGCTCTCCTTCGGCAAGAAGCTCTACGAGTTCGTGATGAGCGTTTTCACGCTCGGCGACACCGACACGATCCTGAAGATGCTCGGCCTGATCGACGCGGCCCTTGTAGCCTCGCTGGTGGTGATGGTGATCATTTCGGGCTACGAGAATTTCGTCAGCCGCTTCGACGGGCAGGACGGCGAGGTCCATTGGCTGGGCACGATCGACGTCGGCTCGCTGAAGGTCAAGGTCGCCTCGACCATCGTCGCGATCTCCTCCATCCACCTGCTGCAAGTGTTCCTCAACCACGCTTCCTACACGAGCGATCAGCTCATGTGGCTGACCGTCATGCATCTGGCCTTCGTCTTCTCGGCGCTTATGCTCGCCTATATCGACCGGGTGATGGCGCTGGCGAAAGGCAAGAAGGCCGCGGAGTGACGTTATGGAAGAAACCGAGGATCATTCAACGCTCGAACGGCTTCGTCTCGAACGGCTTCGTAAAGCGATCGACGAGGGGTGACCAATCCGGAAATCCGGAGCCGTTTGACTTTGAGCGCTTTATCGAGATGAAGCGACGTCCGCGCGATTTCCGTCAGTAGATATTCCTTATCTCGGTCTCTGTACGGTCAAACACCTCGTCGGGCACGAAGAAGTCGCCGGCGAGCGGGCCTTTGGCTCCCGGCGCATAGACCGAAAAATCCGTGACGCCTTCGGCGCGCAGAACCTCCTCGTCGATGTAGAAATTGCCGGTCGCCTCGCGCGACGGGCGCAGGAAGATCGCATGCGCCGCATCGGCCATAATGTCGGGCGAGCGGCTCATCGCCGCGACCGTGGCGCCGCCCAGCAGATTGCGCACGGCGGCCGTGTCGATGGTCGAGATCGGCCAAAGCGAATTGACGGCGATGCCGGCTCCGGCGAACTCGGCGCTCATGCCAAGCGTGCACATCGACATGCCGAACTTGGCCATGGTGTAAGCGACATGGTTCTTGAACCACTTGGCTTTCATGTCGAGCGGCGGCGCCAGATTCAGGATGTGAGGGTTCTTTGCCAACTTCAGGTGCGGAATGCACATTTTGGAGACCAGGAACGTGCCGCGCGTGTTGATCTGGTGCATCAGGTCGTAGCGCTTCATGTCGGTCTCCAGCGTGCCGGTGAGTTGGATGGCGCTGGCATTGTTGACGCAGATGTCGACGCCGCCGAACCGTTCCACGGTCTTTGCCACCGCATCGGCGACCTGAGCTTCGTCGCGAATGTCGCAAAGCACCGGCAGCGCCTTGCCGCCGGCTCGCTCGATCTCCTCGGCCGCGGTGTGGATCGTGCCAGGCAGCTTGGGATGCGGTTCGGCTGTCTTGGCCGCGATCGTCACATTGGCGCCGTCGCGCGCCGCGCGCAGCGCGATCGCCAGCCCGATGCCGCGCGATCCGCCCGAGATGAACAGCGTCTTTCCCTTGAGCGACATCCTTCGCCTCCCTCTGCAACAGGGAGGCAACTTGCGCGGCGGACAGCCGTGGCGCAAGGCCCAACGCGCCGGTCTGAGGGTTACGCAGCGTCGTGGCGAAAGGGTCTAAACCAGCACCAGCCCCTGCCGCATCGCTATGGCGATCGCATCGGTGCGGTTCGCCGCGCCGAGCTTGATCAGGATCGCGGCGACGTGGAACTTCGCCGTGTGAACGGAAATGTTGAGCCGCCTGGCGATCACCTTGTTGGGCGCGCCTTCAGCCAGCAGCGCCAGCACTTCCGCCTCGCGCGGCGACAATGCCGCGCGGACCTGGTTGTCGTCAGGCGTCTCGTCCTCGGATAGCTCTCCGCGGAAATCGCCATGAGCCTCTGGGGGCCCTGCCCTGCTGATGCGATAGCCGGACGCAGCCAACCGCAAGGCGGCGGCAATCAGCAGCCCGTCGGCAGAGGCAGGCAGCGTCGCAAACAGGTTGCCGGCCGACCGTTCGTAGCCGGCGCGTCGGGAGAGCAGCACGCATGGCGTTGCCGGGCTCACAGCCCGGCTTTCCAATGCCGCCTCGTCGACCAAGGCGACATCCGCCACCTGCCCCATGCCGCTGCCGGCGAGCGTCGGCAGCAGATCGTCGCTCGCCGCAAGCGCGTCGGCCAATTGCTCGGCGCGCGCCGCGTCGCCGAGCGCGATCAGCACTGTCAGCCGGTGGATTGCCGGCTCCGGTCTCGCAATCGTTTGTGCCGCGCTCTCCGCCATCGACCCTCTCAGCTCAGCGGCTTCTCGCCGATGGTGATCGAAACGTCTCGCTCAGCGCCGCCACTCAAGACGCCGAGCGTCACGGCCGTGCCGGCGCTGTCCGGCCCGAGCTTGCGGATCAGCTCGCGCGGCCCGTGCACCGCTTCGCCGTTCCAGGCGACGATGATGTCGCCGACATGCAGGCCGGCGGCCTTGGCTGGGCCGCTGTCGTCGAGGCTCATCACCATGGCGCCTTGCGTGTCGCCGTTGCGGATCGGATGCAGCCCGGCGCCGAGATAGCCGCGCGCGACATGGCCCTTTTCGCGCAGCGTCGTCACCGCCCGCTCGATCGTCTCGTAAGGCATGACCAGCGCCCGCCGACGCGGCCCGAACAGGAGCATGCCGATCAGGCCGCCCTTGGCATCGAGCACCGGACCGCCTTCGAAGCGGCCGCCGGTGTTGATGGCGAGGTTGATGCGCCGATCGATCGTGCCGCCGCGCATCGAGCGCCAGGCAGGCCCGACCTCGCCGACCGTGCCGAACACGGCAAGTGCAGCCCCTTCGCTATTGCCGACTGCGATCGCCACATGGCCGGGGCGCACGGCAGCACCCTGAGGCAGCTGCGGCAAACCGGCTGCGGCGGAGGCTGGTTTCAACAGGGCAACGCCCGTCGAAGGATCGCGTCCGACAAGCTCGGCCTTCACGGTTTCGCCCGAGGCCAGCGTCAGGTCGATCTCCTCGCCAGCCTCCACCGCTTCCTCGGCGGTGACGAAGAAGCCGTCGCGCCAATGGAAGGTGCTCGCGCTGCGGTGGTGATGCGTGGCGAAACTCGCCAGCGCCGGCGCGGCGGTCGCCGCGACGTCGGCAATAGCATCGGAAAAGGCACTGAGGTTGAAGTTGCTCATGTCGATGATCTCCTGGGTTCTGTGACCCAGATATCGCTCCAAGGCGCGCCCGCGGGTACTCGCCTGACGGCTAGTCGGTGGCCGGACTGGCCATGTGGTCAGGTCGCGGAGATTGCGGCCGCTCCGCACATATAGGCATCACTGATCCAAATCACACGGGACCCCGCCCATGGCCTTCGCCGCCGAAAAACTCCAATCCGATGACGCCCTGCTCGACGCCTATTCGGCGTCGGTCGCCGACGCCGTCGACCGCATCGGACCGGCCGTCTGCCGCATCGAGCGCATCGGCGCCGGCGGCCATGGCTCGGGTTTCGTCATCGCGCAGGACGGACTGGTTGTCACCAATTTCCATGTCGTAGGCGACGCGCGCGCCGTGCGCGTCACGATGCCGGATGGCGCCGCGCGCGAGGGCCGTGTGCTTGGCCGCGATCCCGACACCGACATCGCGCTGGTGCGCGCCGACGGCAGCTTTGCCGACGTCGCGCCGCTCGGCGATTCCAAGCGCCTCAGACGCGGCCAGATCGCGATCGCGATCGGCAATCCGCTCGGCTTCGAATGGACGGTCACCGCCGGCGTCGTTTCCGCGCTCGGCCGCTCGATGCGCGCCTCGACCGGCCGGCTGATCGACGACGTCATCCAGACGGATGCCGCGCTCAACCCCGGCAATTCCGGCGGGCCGCTGGTGTCGTCGGCGGGCGAGGTGATCGGCGTCAACACCGCCATGATCCATGGCGCGCAAGGCATCGCCTTCGCGGTCGCCTCCAATACCGCCAACTTCGTCATCTCCGAGATCATTCGCTTCGGCCGCGTGCGCCGCGCCTTCATCGGTGTCTCCGCCGATACGACCAACCTGCCGCGCCGCGCAGCCCTCCTGTCGCAGGTAACCACGAACACGGCCGTGCGCCTGCGCAGCGTCGAGAAGAACAGTCCCGCCGCGAAGGCCGGCCTGAAGGAAGGCGACATCATCGCCGCCCTCGATGGCCGGCCGGTCACCGGCGTCGACGATCTCGTACGCATGCTCGACGCCGAACGTATCGGTCGCGAAACGCTCTGCACCGTCGTGCGCCGCAGCGGGGTGAGCCAGGTGGTGGTGACGCCTGTGGCGCGCAGTTGATCTCTACCCGGGCCTGACTATCCGCCCGAGCAGCGATACCAGCATCCTTGCCAGCTCGCCGCTCGGGTCGAGGTCAGGATCGTAGATCGTCATGTCCATGCCGATGCAGCGCTGATCCTTTGCCAATGGCGACAGGATGGCGACGAGATCGTCGGGATCGATGCCGGGACTGCCGGGCGAATCCACGGCCGGCATCACCCTCTGGTCGAGCACGTCGACATCCAGATGCAGCCAGTAAGGACAATCGGCGCGCGCCAGCGTCGCCCTCGTCTTCTCCAGCACTTCTACCGCGCCCAGTTCCCGGACCGCGAAGACATCGATGCGCGTGATCGCGGTCGCGTTGATATCGGGCCAGGCGAAGTCGGGATCGCGGCTTTCGCGCTCGCCGATCTGCATCACCGCCTCGTCCGCAACGAGCGGACCCGCAATGCCCGGCCATTCGGTGAGCAGCGGCTCGCCTCGTCCGGTGGCCAAGGCCAGATCCATGCCGGCGGCGGAGCCGAGCGTAGCGTTGGCATCGTAATTGCCGGGATGGCGGAAGTCGCTGTGGCCGTCGACATGCACCAGCGCGACGGGTCCCGATTGGCGTGCTGCCGCCAGCGCGCCGAGCAGCACCGAGCAATCGCCGCCGATCACCAGCGGCCACTCGCGTTGACCGAGCGCCTTGGCGACGGCATCCGCCAGTTCGAGATTGAAACGGCGGATGGCATGGCCGTTGCGCAGCCGGGTGCCTGGCTCCGCTTCGGCGCTGTAGGCTGGCTGGTCGAGATCGACGATTGCCGCAGGCGTCAGGGCTTCGACCAGCCCGGCTTCGGTCAGGGCCTCGGGCGCGCGCCAGGTGCCGGGCACATGGCCCGGCCGCAATGGCCGCAGCCCGAGATTGGAGGGCGCCCGGATAAGGCAGATGTCACGCATGCGGCTGGGTCCAATTCAATACGCTCCAGCATAGATCGCCGCGAAGGGCTCCCGCCATACGGCCCGGGCCAAATGCCGACACCTGCTGCCAGATCGAAGCTCAGCCTCTCGCCGCGCCTTCGGCATATTGCGCCAGAAATTCTTCGCTGGGCGGGATCGGCTTGATGACGTCGATCATCACGCCGTTGGGGTCCCTGGTGATGAAATGACGCTGGCCGAAGGGCTCGTCGCGCAATGTATGCAGGATCGGCAAGCCGGCGGCGACGATACGCTCATAGACCGCGTCGGGATCGCGCACCTCGAAATTGATCAGCAGGCCGGACGTGCGTCCACGCCCCTCCTCCGGAATTGTCTCGTGGTCGCCCTGGACGATGCCGAGATTGACGCGCCTGTCCTCGCTGGAGCGCAAATGCGCATACCAGTCGCTCGTAAACAGCGGCTCGAAACGGAAATGCTTGACGTAGAAGGCCGCCGTGCCGGCGACATCGCCGGTCATAAGCACCGGATAGTAGCTCGTCGTCTTCATCTTTCCTTCTCCTGTCTCATAACATACAGTCTGTATGTAAACGCAATAACATACAGGCTGCATGTATGCAACGTCGCTCCAACCGTGACCGCACCGAGGCGACGCGCACCGATCTGATCCGCGCGGCGCGAAGACTGTTCACGGAGAAATCCTACGCCGAGACCGGCACGCCGGAGATCGTCGCGGCGGCCGGCGTGACGCGTGGGGCGCTCTACCATCACTTTGCCGACAAGCAGGCGCTGTTCGCCGCCGTCGTCGAACAGGAGGCGGCGACAGTCGCAGCGGAGATCGATCGCGCCTCGCCGGCCTCGCTATCCGCCCGCGATGCCTTGATCGCCGGCTCCGACGCCTATCTCGCGGCGATGCGCGCGCCAGGTCGCACGCGGCTTTTGCTGCTCGATGGACCCGCCGTGCTTGGCCGCGCGGCGATGGACGAGATCGACAGCCGCCACGGCAACCGATCGCTGCGCGAAGGCTTGGTCGCGGCGATGCGCGCGCGCTCGATTGTCAAGCTGCCGGTCGACGCGCTGACCGCCCTGCTGGCCGCCGCCTTCGATCGCGCGGCTTTAGCCATCGAGGCCGGCGCATCGGGTGAGGATTATCGCGCCGTTCTGGTGGCACTCATGGACGGCTTGTCTCCGGCCCCTCCTCCGTCCACACGCCCGGCTCCATCTCGTTGAAGCAGCCGAGCTGGCGCTTGAATTCATCGATCAGCCAGGATGCGGCGGGCTTGGGGCTGCGGTCGGTGCGATGCATGGCATAGAGCGGCGAGCGCACTTCGCGATAAGGCTCGAGATCGAGCTCGACCAGCCTGCCGCTGGCGAGATCGTCGGCAATCAGCCAGCGCGGCAGGCCGCCCCAGCCAAGTCCCTCACGCATCAGCGCATGCTTGGTGCGCACATCCGTCAATCGCCAGGTGCGGTAGGCAAAGACGCCATAGTCGCGGCCGCGCGTCCGCTCCGACTGGTCGGAGACGACGAGCTGGATATGCTCGCGCAAATCCTCGACGGCCACGGGTTTCGGCAGTTTCGCCAGCGGGTGGTCGGGCGCCGCCGCCGGCACCATCGAGGTGAAGCCGATGCGCAGCAGATTGACATCGGCATCGCCCTGCAAACCGCCAAAGCCTAGATCCGACTGGCCGTTGACGACCTGATCGACGATCAGGCCGAGTGAGCCGATATAAAGCCGCAGCATCACCGCCGGGAACTGGGCCTCGAAGGCTTTGAGCACCCGCACAAGCGCCGGCGAAGGCAGCGCCACGTCGACTGATATCGTCACTTCCGCCTCCAGCCCTTGGCGGTAGCCGTCGGCGCGCGAGCGAATGCGCTGCAGGACGCCGATCATGCGCCTTGCGTCCTCCAGCATGGCCTTGCCGACATCGGTCAGTTGCGGCTCGCGCACGCCTTCGCGCTCGAACAGTTTCAGGCCGAGCTGCGCTTCGAGATTGGCAATGCCGTAGCTCACCACGGACTGCGCCCGGTTGAGCTTGCGCCCCGCGGCCGAGAAGCTGCCGGTGTCGGCTACCGCCACCAGGATCTGAAGCTGGTCCAGTGTCGGGTTGGGCTGCATGATCAATCCATATTCTAGATGGATACCATGAAAATTATACCAGTTTTCCAGATATGGCGGCAATCCCATATTGGCGGGGAAGTTCAATCCAACCCCAAGGGGACACCGCCATGTCTATTCTGCTTGTTACGTCCAGCCCGCGCGGCGCTGCTTCGCATTCGACCCGCGTCGCCACCGACCTCGCCCAGAAACTGCTTGCCGCGGATCCGTCGGCCAAGCTTGTCGTGCACGACCTCGTCGCCAACCCGCTGCCGCATATCGACCCCGATTATGCGACCGGCATCTACACGCCCGCCGAGGCGCGCAGCCAGCGCCAGGCCGAGGTGGTCGGCGTGTCTGATGCGGTGCTCGACGAACTGTTCGCGGCCGATACGATCATCCTCGCCACAGGCTTTATCAACTTCAACATCTCCTCGACCCTGAAGTCGTGGATCGACCACGTCGCCCGCTCGGGCAAGACGTTTGCTTATGGCGAGAATGGCCCGAAGGGTCTCGTCACCGGCAAGAAGGTCTATATCGTGCTTGCTTCCGGCGGCATCTATTCCGAGGGTGCGGCGGTGCAGATGGACCACGCCATCCCCTATCTGCGCGGCGTGCTTGCCTTCCTGGGCATGACCGATGTCGAAGTCATTCGCGTCGAAGGCGTCGGCATGGGTGCCGACGCTGTCACCGCCGCGCTCGCCAAGGCGACCGCCAAGGTCGACGCCATCGCTGCCGCGGCTGCGGACCAGATCGCCGTGGCCGCGTAATCGCCGTTCCAAGAATGAGAAAGGGCAGGCGCCGATCGGCGCCTGCCCTTTTTGCATGTCCCCTTTTTGCATGTCATGGGGCGGTGCCGATCTGGAACGACTTTTTCTTTCCGCTGGTCCTGATCACCTCCGACAATTTGAAGACACTGCCACAAGGGCTGACCGTGTTCGTCGGCGAATGCACCACCGATTGGGGTGCTGTTCACCGGGCTGACACTGGCGGCGCTGCCGATTACGCTGCTCTACATCGTGCTGTCGAAGCAGTTCCTCTGCGGCATCACCCAAAGGGCGGTCAAATAGCGAAAAGATCGAGGCATCACAAAGTGGCGAACCAAAACAAGATCATCATCACCTGCGCGGTCACCGGCTCGATCCATACCCCGTCGATGTCGCCGCATCTGCCCGTGACGGCCGGGCAGATCGCGACCGCAGCCATCGAGGCGGCCGAGGCAGGTGCTGCGATCGTCCATCTTCATGCCCGCAATCCGACCGACGGACGCCCCGACCAGTCGACGGAGGCGTTCGCGCCTTTCCTGCAGGTCATCAAGCAGCGCTCCAACTGCGTCGTCAACATCACCACCGGCGGCGCCGCGACGATGAGCGTGGAAGAACGGGTCAAGCCCGCGAAGGTTTTTGCGCCCGAGGTCGCCTCGCTCAACATGGGATCGATGAATTTCGCGCTGTTTCCGATGCTGGAGCGGTTCAAGACCTTCGAGCACGATTGGGAGCGGCCTTATCTCGAATCCTCGCGCGACCGCATCTTCCGCAACACTTTCGGCGACATCGAGCACATATTGCGCACCTGCGCCGACAATGGCACGCGCTTCGAGATCGAGTGCTACGACATCGGCCATCTCTATACGCTGGCGCATTTCGTCGAGCGTGGCCTGGTGAAGGCGCCATTCTTCGTCCAGAGCGTGTTCGGCATCCTCGGCGGCATCGGCACGCACCCGGAAGACGTCGCCCACATGAAGCGCACGGCCGACCGCCTGTTCGGCAACGACTACCACTGGTCGGTGCTTGGCGCCGGGCGCCACCAGTTGCCCATCGCCACGCAGGCGATCGCGCTCGGCGGCAATGTGCGGGTCGGCCTGGAGGATTCGTTGTGGATCGGCAAGGGCAAGCTCGCCCGCTCGAGCGCCGAACAGGTGACCAAGGTCCGCCAGATCATCGAAGGCCTCGGCGCTTCGATCGCGACACCCGACGAGGTGCGGCAGATCCTTCAGCTCAAGGGCGGCGACAAGGTCGCGTTCTGATAGGGGCAAAAAGGCAGCAAGCCGCCTTGGCGGCTCAGCCGAACAGCCGCTCGCCCTGCTCGTCGACGAGCTGGATGCCTTTCTTGATCGAGATGTCGACGGCGTCGTCCAGACCGGCGAAACGGTCGGCGCGGATGAAGCGGTGCTCCTTCATCACGCCGTCCACTTCCTTGGAGACGACGCCGCAGGTCTGGTACTGGCCGTCTGCCTTGTAGGGCGTGGCGCTGATCAGGAATCCTTTGTGCTCGACCTGCTTTGCCGGCTTTGCGGCCCCAGCCTCTGTTGCCTCGCCGCCGCCGCCGCCGAAAAGACGTTTCAGAAAAGACATTTCAATATCCTCCAACGGCAATCGTCCTGCATCACATAGCGTGTTGCAGGACGATTTTCAGTAGCGGTCATTGATCGAGCCAGCAATAGCTCCGTCAGTGCCAGGGGCGGCTTAGCGTCGCGACAGCGCCTCGAGCGCCGCGGCGGCGTCTTCCAGGATACTGATCGCCTCGGCCTGCTTGTCTTCTGGCGCATCGACGATGTCGCTGAGCGCGGCGCGCAGCCGATGGCGCAGCGCGCGAAACCGGTCGCGCTTTTCATCGCGCTTTTCATGACGACCGCGCCGGCCGCCGTCCTCGCCATCGTCGCTCCAGCCGAACCAGTCACGCGCCTTGGCCATCTTGCGGCCGAAACGCTCGAGGTGGTCGAGCACGTTATCGATCGTCTCGCGGTTCTCCTCGAGATGCGCCCTGCCAGCCTCGGTGATCGAGAACACCTTCTTGTTGCCTTCGCTGGACGAGACGGCATAGCCCGCTTCCTCGAGGAAAGTCAGGGTCGGATAGACCACTCCCGGGCTCGGGCTGTAGATGCCGCTGGTGCGTTCCTCCAGCGCCTTGATGATGTCGTAGCCGTGCCGCGGCGCCTCGGCCAGAAGCGACAGCGTGATCAGCTTGAGATCGCCATCGGCCAGCATGCGGCCGGCGCGGAACATGTCGCCCGGGCCGCCGCGCCCGCCGCCGCGCATTCCGTGCCCGAACGGCCCGAAGCCGCCGCCGCGGCCGCCGAAACGGCCGGCCATATGCATGAACATGCGCTCGCCGAAATGGTTGTGTCCGAAATGCTTGTGCATGGATTGCTCCTTGAGTTCTATCTTACGATATATCTTAATTAGGCCTCGGCGCTCACAGAGTCAAGATATATCTTACGATGTATCGCGACTGTAGCCAAATGACTGCGCCCACGCGGATCAAGCGAGCTACCAGCGGCCTTTGCGGCGATTCCAGGCGTAGAGAAGATCGGCGAAACGGTCATAGGCAAAGCGTGTCAGCGGCAGCGCAACCGGGTTGCCGAACAATGTCGCCAGCCAGCTTTCGCCCGGCGTTATCCGCCAGACCGCGACCGCCACATCGGCGCCGACCAGCAGCCTGCCCTCGGCATCGGTAGCATGCAGCCGGCGGCGGATGTCCTCCAGCGAGGCGCCATGTCCGGCCAGCGCCGCCGGTTCGAAATTGATGTCGCGGAATTCGACGCCGCCTGCCTTGACCGCCTCGATCAGCCGCCGCCTTTGGCGCCTGATGCCGGCATCGCAGACCGGACAGCGCGTGTTGTACCAGACAGTGAGCCGAGGCTTGGACATCGCGCGACTATCGGCGACGCGGTGTGGCATCGCAATGTGACGCGCAGCTCCAATGGAGCCTTGTCTCTGTCGCCGCTTCACCCGAGCGAGGTGATGATCTCGCGATAGGCGAATTCCGGGAAGGCCTTGAGCGTGCGCGTTCGTACACTGCCGCCCGACGACAGCATCAGCGCGAAACGGGCGAGCACCGCATCGTCCGGCGCCTCGACCACGGCCACCATGTCGCACTCGCCCATGGTCAGATAAAACGCCTTGAACGAACCGCCCATCTCGCTCAGTTGCTTCTTGGCGGCGTCGAGCCGCTTCGGCGACTCACGTACGTTCTTGGCGCCCTGCTCCGTCCAGTTGATCAGCATGATGTAGGTCGTCATGGCACACCTCCCTCCGGTGCCGCGGAGCGCGACGCCTGGCCGTTACGGCCGGCGTCGGGGCGGGCATCCGGCTTGTCGCCCAGAAATGCATCCGACCTTGAAATTAAACTCCTGTCGGGCAGCTCCGGCAAGGCAACGCGGTGGCTGGAGACGCAAAAAAGGGCGCCTAAGACGCCCTTCGATTTTGCCTGTCTGTGATTTTCGTATCAGCTGTCGAGGAAGCTTCTGAGCTTGCGCGACCGACTCGGATGCTTGAGCTTGCGCAGCGCCTTGGCCTCGATCTGGCGGATGCGCTCGCGGGTGACCGAGAACTGCTGGCCGACCTCTTCCAACGTGTGGTCGGTGTTCATGCCGATGCCGAAGCGCATTCTGAGCACGCGTTCCTCGCGCGGCGTCAGCGAGGCGAGCACACGTGTCGTCGTCTCGCGCAGATTGGCCTGGATCGCCGCATCGATCGGCAGGATCGCCATCTTGTCCTCGATGAAGTCGCCGAGATGCGAATCCTCCTCGTCGCCCACCGGCGTTTCGAGCGAGATCGGCTCCTTGGCGATCTTCAGCACCTTGCGCACTTTTTCCAGCGGCATGGCGAGCTTCTCGGCCAGTTCCTCCGGCGTCGGCTCGCGGCCGATCTCGTGCAGCATCTGGCGCGAGGTGCGCACGATCTTGTTGATCGTCTCGATCATGTGCACCGGGATGCGGATGGTGCGCGCCTGGTCGGCGATCGAGCGGGTGATCGCCTGCCGGATCCACCACGTCGCGTAGGTCGAGAACTTGTAGCCGCGGCGGTATTCGAATTTGTCGACCGCCTTCATCAGGCCGATATTGCCTTCCTGGATCAGGTCGAGGAACTGCAGGCCGCGGTTGGTGTATTTCTTGGCGATCGAGATGACGAGGCGAAGGTTCGCCTCCACCATTTCCTTCTTGGCGATCGCGGCCTCGCGCTCGCCCTTCTGCACCTGGTTGACGATCTTGCGGAATTCCAGGATCGAGATCGCCGTCTCGGTGGCGAGGCTCTGTATCTCGGCGCGCAGATCCTTGATTGCGTCCTTCTCGTTCTTGGTGAACTCCTTCCAGCCGCGCGACGTCAGGTTGGCGATCGAGCGCGTCCAGTTCGGATCGAGCTCCGAACCCTGATATTCCTTGAGGAATTCCTCGCGGCGAACGCCATAGCTCTCGGCGAGCCGAAGCAGCTTGCCCTCGTTCTGCACCAGGCGCTTGTTGATATCGTAGAGCTGCTCGACCAGCGCCTCGATGCGCGCGGTGTTGAGCGACAGCGACTTCACCGCCTTGATGAGCTGGTCCTTCAGCTCTTTCAGCCGGCGATCCTGGCTGGGCGAAAGCGTGCCGGCGGCGGCGAGACGGTTCTCGACCTGCTGGTCCTGCAGCTTGCGCAGCTTCTTGTAGGTGTCGGCGATGACGTCGAGCGTCTCCATCACCTGCGGGCGCAGTTCCGCTTCCATCGCGGCGAGCGACAGGCTTGCCTCGTCCTCGTCGTCTTCCTCTTCTTCCAGCCCGCGGGTGTCGCCGCCGCCGACATTGGTGATGTCGTCTTCTTCCTCGCGCGCCGCCGCGCGGCCGCGCGGCTTTTCCTCGGGCTTGGGCGCTTCCTCGATGCGTTCGACGACCGGCGCCTGCTTGGCCTCGGGACCGGCATAGGTCGCTTCGAGATCGATGATCTCGCGCAGCAGGATCTTCGATTCGTTGAGCTCGTCGCGCCAGATGATGATGGCCTGGAAGGTCAGCGGGCTCTCGCACAGGCCCGCGATCATCGTCTCGCGGCCGGCCTCGATGCGCTTGGCGATCGCGATTTCGCCTTCGCGCGACAGAAGCTCGACCGAGCCCATCTCGCGCAGATACATGCGCACCGGGTCGTCGGTGCGGTCGGTCGGCTCTTTCTTGGTGGTCGTGGTGGCGACGGCGGTGCCGGTCTGCTCGGCAAGCTCGTTGGCGTCTTCTTCCGAATCGCCGCCCGAATCGGCCGCCTCCGCTTCCTCGCCCTGCTCGTCGTCCTCGACGACGTTGATGCCCATGTCGGACAGCATCGCCATAGTGTCCTCGATCTGCTCGGAGGTCACTTCCTCCGAAGGCAGCACCGAGTTCAGCTCGTCCATGGTCACATAGCCGCGTTTCTTGGCGGCCTTGATCATCTTCTTGACAGCATCATCGGAAAGGTCGAGCAGAGGGCCATCGGTGGCGCCTTCACGTTCGGTCTCGACCTCTTCCTTTTCCTTTGTCGCCATTCTTTGTCGTCTCCAAGCGGCCTAGTATCGACCGCGTAAGCTGCCGGAACCGGTCATACCGATTGCGTTCGCACCAGAACGCTTCTTACCGGGCCAGTAACCGCATCATCTCTTTGTTTGGTGCATGTCGTTGCCCCAAAACGGTCTCCACTTTTTGGGCGACATGCATTAAGTCCAGATTAACCCTGGTATCTGTGGCAGGCCTTTTGCCTGTCCAGTGACCAGAACTTCGCATCGCTCAAAATTTCCCGCCGCAGCCGGGGCACGGTTAACGTTTCGAATCGTCCTGATTCCGCCAATCTGCCAGAAGGTCAAGCGCCTCTGGCATGATTCGCATGAAAAAAGCGAATCAATTACCCGACTTAGAGGCGTCGTTTCGACGCGCCTGCATATTTCCACTTCATTTCGGGGCAGATTCGCACCTAAACGCGTCCAACCCTGCCCGATGAAACGCCGAACCCTTCGATCAGCGCTTCCGTTGCCTGCATATCGTTGAATTGCGCTTGAATCTCGACGAGATGCCGGAAGTTTTCATCCGAAGGGTCTGCATCGAGCGCCGCCTGCGCCTGTTTCAGCTCTCTATGTAAGGTGCGCGCGCTGCGCTGCAAGTGCAGCGCTTGGTTGAAGGCGTCGCGGGCATCGTCAAGTCCCGCGGTTTCGAGCGCCGGCCACTGCCTTGCGCGCTTGATCAGCGCGACCGCACGCTCCCAGATGTCGCCGCACCCGGCGCGCACGATCGTGGCGATCACCGCGTCGCGGTCGTCGGCCGCATCATGCGCCATCGCGTCGAGGATAGCGGCGTGCAGTCGCCGCAGGTCCGAATTGGCGAGGTCGAGGAATTCGACATGCGCGAAATTCTCGTCGATCAGCGCCGGATGGTTGATGAGCGCCACGATGATCGTCGCCTCGCGCATCGACATGGCTTCACCCGTCCGCTTGACCAGCGCCGAGCGGCCGAGGCTTTCGGTGATGGCTGTGCGTGCGCCGGCAGCGCCCCGGCCAAACGCCCCGCCTGGCGCCGAACCTCTGCCGCGCTCGCCCGGCCGACCGTCCTGGCGTTGATGACCTTGCCGCGTGCCGCGCTGCGAGCCGAAGAAGCTTAAGACGCGTTCGCGCATCTCCTGTTGATAGTGGTAACGCAGGCTTTCGTCGCGGATGCGGCTGGTGATCTCACGCAGCCTCTTTTCGAGTTCGGCGCGTCGCTCCGGCGTGTCGAACACGCCGCCGGCTGTCTCGCGCATCCACAAAAGGTCGGCAAGCGGTCTCGCTTCCGCCAGCACCGCGCGGAAAGCGTCCGGCCCATCCGCCTTGACCAGGTCATCCGGATCCTTGCCTTCGGGCAGCAGCGCGAAGCGAGCCGAGCGGCCGGGCTGGATCGTCGGCAGGGCCAGATCGGCGGCGCGCCATGCCGCCTTCAGCCCGGCCTGGTCGCCGTCGAAGCAAAGTACCGGCTCGCCGGCCATGCGCCACAGAAGCTCGAGCTGGTTTTCGGTAAGCGCGGTGCCGAGCGGCGCCACGGCGTTCTCGAAGCCGGCCTGCGCCAGCGCGATCACGTCCATATAGCCTTCGACGGCAATCACCGTGCCGCCCTTCGCCACAGCCTTGCGGGCGCGGGCGAAATTGTACAGCACGTTGCCTTTATGGAAGAGCTCGGTCTCGGGCGAGTTCATGTATTTGGCCAAAGCGTCCGGCGCCAGCGCCCGCCCGCCGAAGGCGATGACCTTGCCGCGCGAGTCCGGGATCGGAAACATGATGCGGTCGCGGAACCAGTCATAGGCGACAGGAATGTCGTCGCCGTGCCGCACCAGCCCGCAGGCCTCGATATCGGCCTTCGGCACGCCTTTGGCGGCGAGATGTTCCTTGAGCGCGTTGCGGCTGTCTGGCGCATAGCCGAGCCGGAACGACTGCTGCGTCGCCGGCGTCAGGCCGCGATCGCGCAGATAGGCGCGGGCCTTGGCGCCTTCCGGCCCCTGCAGGCGCTCCTGGAAGAAGACGGTCGCCATCTCCATGACGTCGGTCAGGCTGGCGCGCTCCTTCTCGCGCCGTTCCTCCGCGGCGTCGCGCACCGGCATCGGCACCCCGGCCATCTCGGCGATCTTTTCGACCGCTTCGGGAAAGCTCATGCCGTCGTGCTCGGTCAGGAACTTGAAGTGGTCGCCCGACACCGAGCAGCCGAAACAATGATAGCGGCCCTTCTTATCCTCGCAGTGGAAGGACGGGCTCTTCTCGCCGTGGAACGGGCAGCACGCCCAAAAATCGCCGCGAGACGCGTTGGTCTTCTTCCTGTCCCACGAAACGCGCTGGCCGATCACCGAGGAAATCGGCACGCGGTCGCGTATCTCGTCGAGGAAGGCGGGCGGAAAGCGCATCGGGAAAGGCTCGTTTGCCCTCATATAATCGAGCCGCACGGGCGCGACGACTCGTCAAAGCCAATCGTACCCGCTTTTCACAGACAAAAAGAAGGCGGCCGAGCGGCCGCCTTCCCTAACGTTCGGATTGTTTGCCGGGTCAGTGCGCGGCGATCGCGCCGAAGATGATACCGGAGACGATGCTGACCAGCAGGTAGTCGTTGCCGACGCGGATCCATTCCTGGCCGGGACCAGGGCGGCGCAGGCCATAGCGGTGCCAGTCGCGCACCGCCTGATGGCGCTTCCAGGAGGCGTATTTCTGGCCGTTGCGCCAATGGCTGCGCTTAACCACCACCTTCTTCTTGACCACGACTTTCTTCTTCACGACGCCCGGCTTCTGCCAGTCGACCTGGGTGTAGTTGGACTGCGGCGCGCTCGGCTGAACGAGCGGGGCGGCCTGCCCCGAAAAGTTCGACGCGGCCAGCATCGAGCCGGTGACGACGGAAAGTATGAGACGTTTCATGGTCGGTACTCCTTGGTTATCGATAGGCAAGGAGATAGCCGCGGCCGCATGAACCGAAACTGAACGCTTGGATTACAATTCTGTAATGATTTCTTATGTTTGTGAAGGTCATTTCAACAAAGAGAAAAACCCGAACTGACCCTTGGCCGGCAATCGCACCGCGTCGGGCCGCCTGGTGCCGCGGGCGGATGCAACCAATATGTCTTCCATCCATTTCCGACACGCGCCGTCGCGTGCCGGCCGCTGGTCAAGCGGAGCAGAATTTATGACCCGGCTAAAATTGTTTGGAGTAATCTCGACCCTCGAAATGCTTGTGATTCGTGCCCTTTCCCCCTTCCTTGCCGCCTCATTGCGAGGCCGGGCATGAGCGGTTCCGTCGTCCTTCTGCACCTTGCCGGCGCGGTGGCGCTGATGCTGTTTGCCACCCGCCTGGTCAAGACCGGCGTCGAACGCGCCTATGGCGATGTGCTGCGCCACAGGCTGCGCGCCACCATGCGCAATCCGCTGATGGCGGTTCTGGCCGGTTGCGGCCTCGCGATCGCCTTGCAAAGCTCCACCGCCGTGACGCTGCTGGTCGGTTCCTTCGCCGGCGCCGGTATCGTATCGGGCGCCGCCGGGCAGCTTGCCGTGCGCGGCGCCGAGATCGGCTCGGCACTGGTGGTCAAGCTGCTGACCTTCGACCTGTCGCTCCTGGTGCCGATCTGCCTCGTCGCTGGGACCTTCATGTTCATGGCCACCGAGAGGCGTGACTGGCGCCAGTTCGGCCGCATCCTGGTCGGTATCGGGCTATTGCTGCTGTCGCTTGAGATGATCGGCCAGGCCTCGGAACCGTTGCGCCAGAGCACGCTGATGCCGATGATCGTCAAATATTTCTCGGGCGATTTCGTCACCGCGTATCTGCTGGCCGCGCTGATCACGTGGCTGTTTCATTCCTCCATCGCCGCCGTGCTGTTGCTGGTGACGCTGGCCGGCCGCGGTTTCATCCCTCCGGAACTCGGCATCGTGCTGGTGCTCGGCGTCAATCTCGGCTCCTCGATCATCGCGCCACTGCTTACCCGCAATGCCGATCCGGGCGTGCGCGTGGTGCCGGTCGGCAACCTTCTGATGCGCGGCATGGGCTCGCTGGTCATGCTGATCCTGTTCATGACGCTGAAGCCGCCGGTCGGCTTTCTCGGCGCGACCGGACCGGACCAGATCGTCAATGCCCATATCCTGTTCAACGTGATCATTCTGCTTGCCGGATTGCCGCTCGCCGGCCTCGTCTATCGCGCTTCCGAGAAGATCGTGGCGCTCGGCGCCGGACCGGTGCCGGCGGCAGCGCTCGATGTCGTCGAATTGTCGGCGCTGAACGAAAGCGCCCTCGACACGCCGAGCCAGGCGCTGGCAAACGCCACGCGCGAAGTGGTGCGGGTCTGCGAGACGGTCGAGATCATGCTGAAGCGCATCATCGAGCTCTACGAGAGCGCCGACAGCGACAAGATCAAGGCGCTTGCGGCGCTCGACGACCGCGTCGACCAGAAGCACGCGGCGATCAAACTCTATCTCGCCAAGGTCACCAAGAACCCCTTGAGCGAGGACGAGGCGCTGCGCTGCCAGGAACTGATCGGCGCCTGCGTCAAGCTGGAGCAGGTCGGCGACATCATCGTGCGCAACATGCTGGTGCATGTCAGGAAGAAGCTGGAGCGCGGACTGGAGTTCACATCCGAGGGTTGGCGCGAGCTCAGCGCCTTCCATGCCTCGGTGCTGGCCAACGCGCGGCTTGCCTTCAACGTGCTGGTCTCGCGCGATCCCGAGACCGCCCGGCAACTGGTGCTGGAAAAGGACCTGCTGCGCGAGCGCGAGAAAGAGACCAGCGCGAGCCACTTCGTGCGCCTGCGCGACGGCACGGCCAAAAGCGTCGAGACCAGTTCGATCCACCTCGACACCATCCGCGACCTCAAGCAGATCAACTCGCTGCTTGCTTCCATGGCCTACCCGGTGCTGGAGGAGCGTGGCCTGCTCGGCGGCTCGCGGCTGAAGGCCGGATAGCAAGCCGCAAAATTGCTGTCGTGACATCAACTTGGGAACAAGATTCCGCCGTCGGCGCCGAAGCGGAAAATTAGTCTTTGCTCATCCTCTCCTCCGTCGGCTAAGGAAACATCCGAGGCCCACCGGAGGACGATTTAGTCGATGGACACCCATTCGCGCAGCTTCATCAAGGCGCTTTCCTGGCGCGCCACCGGCACGGTCGATACCATGATCATCTCGCTGGTCATAACCGGAAGCGTGAAGCTCGCTGCAGCCATCGGTGGGACTGAAGTTGTCACAAAGTCGCTGCTCTTTTACCTTCATGAGCGAGCATGGCTGAAAATTCCTTTCGGCATGCACAAGAAGCCGGCCTCGTCGTCGGCGACCGAGGCAGAGCTAAACCCGGTCAAGAAAAGCTAAAGCGGCGTCGACAATTTCTGCATTGCCCGGTGCGTCCATCCATGGTTTGAGGCCAACTCATTCAGGATCGCTTTCCGCGCCATGCTGCCCCTTATCGCCCTGTTCATTGCCGCCTTCGCTTTCGGCACGACTGAATTCGTCATCGCCGGCGTGCTGCCGGAGGTGGCGGAAGGTCTTGGCGTCTCCGTGCCCACCGCCGGCTATCTCGTCTCCGGCTATGCCTGCGGCATCGCCATCGGCGGCCCGCTTCTGGCGCTTGCGACCGGAAGGGTCTCGCGAAAGGCGCTGCTCATCGGGTTGACGATCGCCTTCACCCTTGGCCAGGCGGCTTGCGCGCTGGCGCCCGATTTCGCTTCGATGCTTCTCATGCGCATCGCAACCGCCGTGGCGCATGGCTGCTATTTCGGCGTCGCCATGGTGGTCGCGGTCGGCCTGGTGCGCGAGGATCAGCGCGGTCGGGCGGTAGCGGTCATCCTCTCGGGGCTGACGGTCTCCAACGTCATCGGCGTGCCGGCCGGCACCGCGATCGGCGGTCTCTGGGGCTGGCGGGCGACCTTCTGGGTGATGTGCGCGCTGGGCGTCGTCGCGATCGTCGCCATGGCCGCGCTGCTGCCGCGCACGGCAGGCGCCGCCAACCGGCCCGCCGGCCTTGCGCGTGAAGTGCGCGTGCTCGGCCGCCAGCAGGTCTGGACCTCGCTCATCCTGATGCTGATGCTGATGATCGGCCAATTCGGCCTGTTCACCTACATCACGCCGACGCTGATCGAAGTCACCGGCCTTGACGAGAGCCTGATCCCCTTTGTCCTGCTGCTCAACGGCGTCGGCGCCACGATCGGCGTTCTTCTGGGCGGCAAGCTTGCCGACTGGAAGCTGATGCCGTCGCTGATCGCCATGCTCTTCCTGCAGGCGGTCATGTTGGCCGTGATCTATGCCGTCAGCCCCTATCCGGTGCCGATGATCGTCGCGATCGTCATCTGGGGCGGCCTCAACTTCGCCATCGGCGCGCCGATCCAGACCCGCATCCTCGCCTGGACGGCGGATGCTTCGAACCTTGCCTCCTCGCTGATCCCGTCGGGCTTCAATGTCGGGATAGCGCTCGCAGCCTCGCTGGGCGCTGCGATGCTCAATGCCGGCTTCGGCTATCGCAGCCTGCCGGTCGCCGGCGCGCTCGCCATGCTGGTGGCGGTGGCGGTGGCGGTCGCCTCGCGGGCCTGGGAATGGCGAAGCCGCGCAACGCCGCCGCTGCCGGCGGCAGCCGAATAGAACGCCGCGCACCGCGTTATCGCTGTGCCGCCTCAGACCGCGGGCAGCGATTGCCGGGAGCCCCCTCCAAGGATGGAAACCAAGCCGCGCAGGCCCTCTTCCAGCCTTTCCCGACTGGATGCGGCGCCCAGTGCCAGGCGCAAGCCGTCCGCGACGCCGGGCACGACGGAAAACTCCGCTGCCGGACTGATGGCCAATCCGCGGCGCCGGGCCGCGTCGCCAAGCTCTGAAGAGCGCAACCGCCCCGAGAGCGGATACCAGAGATGCAGGCTCGAATCCGCCGAGGCGAAACCTGCCGGCAGGATCTTGCGCGCGATTGCCTGCCTGGCCTCCGCTTCTGCACGCACCGCAGCCGTGATCTCGCCGGCCAAGCCGCTTCGCACCCACTCGCAGGCAAGACCCGTCATCAGCGGCGGCGCCATCATCGTGGTGCCCCGGATTGCCGCCCCGATCCGCTCGACGGTTTGTCCGTCCGGCGCCGCAAGGAAAGCGGTGCGCAGGAAAGGCGAGATGCATTTCGCCAGTGTCGCGACATGGATGGTCCGCTCCGGCGTGATGCTGAGGAAGGCCGGCGGGGCCGAGGTCAGCAGAAGGCTGTAGGGATCGTCCTCGACGATGGTCAAACCGAGTTTGCCCGCCATCCGCGCCAGTTCCCGGCGCCGGCCCTCCGGCACGGTGAGCGTGGTCGGATTGTGGAGGGTCGGATTGAGATAAAGAAGACGGGCGCCGTGCCGTCGCGCCGCCTCTTCCAGATCATCGGGACGGATGCCGTCATCGTCGCGGCCGACGCCAGCCAGCTTCCGCCCCGTGGCCTCTGCCAGCGCGATCAGACCGGGATAGGTCAGCGCATCGGTAAGGATCGTGTCGCCCTCGCCGGTTTGCGACAGAAGGACAGCCGCCAGCAGCGCCTGCGCGCCCGAGCCGACAGCAATGCGCTCTGTGGGCAGCCTGCCCCCGGCTGCGGCAAGCCATGACGAGCCGGCGGCGCGTTCGGCCGGCGAACCGGGCCCGGGATGATAAGAGAGCAGCGCCTCCGCGCTGGAGCGCTTGAGCAGCGCGTCGATGCCGCTCCGGATCAATGCCGGCAGGCTGAATCCGACAGGCGCCGGCGGGATGTTCATGCTCAGGTCGAGGATCGGCTCTTCCGGCTCTCCGGGCGTGATGAAGGTGCCGCGACCGGCCGTTGCGTCGATCAGGTTCCTGCGCCGGGCTTCGGTGAACGCCCTGGTGACGGTGGTCAGGTCGACCCCCAGCACGCGGGCAAGTTCGCGCTGCGGCGGCAAGCGATCGCCCGGCTGCAAACGGCCGCTCGAACGTCCAGCCGCAAGCGCATCGACAATTCTGAGATAGATCGGGCGAGGCCCCTCCTCCAGGCAGGAAAGCCAGCCGAGGTCGCTCTCGTCGTTCATGTCGCCGCTATCCATACATTTTGTCGCATTGTATGCATACAATCATGATACTAGTATGCATGAGTGACCTCAAGCCGATCGGATGCCATGCGAGGTCCCCGGAGCGACAACCATGCAAGATCACGCACACTATCCCCACCTCGAACCCTGGCGGGTCGGAATCCGCGGCCGCTGCCCGCGCTGCGGAGAGGGCCGGCTGTTCGACGGATTTCTGAAGCTGGCGCCGAAATGCGATGTCTGTGGGCTCGACTATTCCTTTGCCGACCCGGCGGACGGTCCCGCCTTCTTCGTCATCTGCTTTGCTTGCGTGCCTTCCGTCTTGTTTGCCGTCTGGGCGCAGGTGAGCTTCGAGCCGTCGATGTGGTTCCACGCCCTTGTTTCGGTACCGTTGATTTTCGCAACCTGCATCCCGCCGCTCAGGCCGCTCAAGGGCTGGCTAGTGGCAAGCCAGTTCTACTACAAGGCCGAAGAAGGAAGACTGGCCAAGCCCGGCGAATAGGCGCGCGATAAGCGACCTGATGCATGTCGGCCGGACAGCGGTTCTGGGGTAACGGCATGCATCAAAACAACGACTTAAAGCGCGTCGCGACGCGCTTTAAAGGTCGATCCGGTATTTGAGGCTCTCCGCGCCGCCATAGGCGGCAAGCTTGACGAACCGCCCGACGAGAATGCCGCCATTGGCCAGGATCACCTGCTGCGAAGCGGGATTGTCGAGGTCGGTGGTGATCTCGACATAGCCGAGGCCCACCGCCCTTGCCTCAACCAGCATCAGCCGCAGCGCCTCGGTGGCATAGCCGCGGCCCCGCTTCCAGGGCACCACGGCATAGCCGATATGGCCAAGCACGTGCGGCGGCAGCGCCGACGTGCCCTTCTGCCAGCGAAGCCCGATGGAGCCGGCAGCCTCGCCGTCCCATATCCAGCGCCGGAAGCCGGGCAAGCGCGGCACTTTTGTCCCGTCGGGCAAAGTGATGGGCGGCCCCTTGGCCTCGGGATCGTCAAGGCCGGCGAGAAATGCCACCGGATCTTCCTCGATGGCAGCGAGCTGCTCACGTGTCGCTTCCAGAAGCCGGACATTGTCGGGCGACCAGCCGCGCTCCAACGCCACCTTGTAGGACGGCAGGTGTTCGAGCGCGGGCTTGACGATTTCGATCATGGCCCCGTGTCCTTTGCGAGGTGGGCAGGCATAGCCGCGGCCAGGATTGCCCTCAAGCTGCCTGGAATTGGATCTCGCCCTTGTTCAGGAAACATGTCTTGTCGAAGAGCGACAAATCCAGCGGATTCGGCAGCCGGATATCGCCCAGGTCGGGAAATGGCTTCTTCGACGCATCGTATGACCGGTCGATCTGCGAGATAAAGACCAGGATCAGTCCCCTGTCGCGCGCGAAAGACCTCAGCGTGGAAACCTGAACCATCAACTCCGGATTCTCGCGCCTCTGATCGAGCAGTTGCAGGTAGTCGATGACCGCCAGCGTCCCACGAGGCGCCGTCCGCAGCTTGCCGATGATGTAGTCGGCACAGATGGTGTCCGAATTGTCGAATTCGAACAGGCCGTCGAAAAGCGCCGGCTCGCCCCCGATGACGCGAAACCGGCCCAGAATGTCCGTGTGCGTATACTCCAGCGTGAAGAACACGCTGCGTCGGCCGGACTTCATCGCCTCGACCGCCAGCTCGAGGCTCATCAAGGTCTTGCCCTGCCCCGGCCTGGCGCCGACCAGCACGAGATCCCCGGATGTCAATTGCGCGAACAGATTGGTGGCAGGCGCAGCCTCGGCCGCCTTTGCTGCAAGCAGGCTCCAGCTGGCGAAGCCCTCCCCCGCAGCGACACGATCGAGGGCTTGGTGAAGCGGCATTCTATCCCTGCGGGATAAGAGCCTGGCCTGACGCTTCAGATGATAGACGGGCACGGAAAGGCGCATCGAAAACCTCCTGGTGCGAGCAGTCTTGGCAACCCCTCCTTATGCCTGGTGCTCGAACAGTCGGTTCAGCGATCGAATGCCCGGCATGAACAATGCTTTCCGATTGGAGGGAGGAGGCGTGGGCGCGCCGAATCAAATGATACCCCAATACAAACGCACCGGAAATCACGGATATTCAGGACACGCTAAACTAGAAGTGTTTCGCCGATTGGCGCGACGCCCTTTATGATTGGCGCAGGTGATTCACCGCAAGAGATAGCGGTTCGAGAGGGGAGTTGGTCCGGTGCGGTCGAAATCTGTTGCGTTGGGTATCGCCTTCCTCTGCCTCATCGCCGTTGCAATCGCCCTGACGATGTCGGCCCAGTCGTTCGCAGCGTTGCGGCCCTCGAATACTCCAGCCTGGCTGCAGGCCCATGTCGGCGAGGGCGACGGTCAGATCTCGCAAGTCGTTCTGGAGCGTGCCCGCGCGCTTTACCTGAAAAAGGTGAGCGAAGGTTCGGTGAGAAATCCCTGCTACTTCGCCATGGACGCGACGCGCCCCGGCGATTTGGGCAATGGCGTTTTGGGGCGCCGCTATTACATCATCTGCGAGGCCGAGCAGTCGTTCCGCGCGGTGTCGGCGGGGCACGGCGGCGGCCGCAACCTGAAGGGTGTCGCGGATTTTTCCAACGGCAGGCGTTGCGCGAAGAACTTCGGCAACGCGATGGATTCGGAACTGACGGCCGGCGGCGCCTATATAACCGCCGACACGAAGACGTCGTTCAAGGGCTACTACCGAACCGCCGCCAAGCAGGATGCGGTCTTCGTGCGCAGCTTCGTGCAATTCGACGGCGAAGGCGAAACCGCGAATGCCAGGCAGCGGGTCATCGGCGGGCACCCGGCCGCGTTGCTGCGGGGAATGTGTCTCCTGAAGAAGCCGCGGAGCTCCTATGCCGACCGCGACGGCTACGTCCCGTTCGGCAAGCTGGTGAATTACGCCGGCGGCCGCAGCAATGGCTGCACCAGCTGGTCGCCTGCGGATGCCGAGCTGATCATCCCGATGATCAAGGACAACCCGACGACGCTTTACATCTACCCGGAGTCGCGAGACATCGCTGCGATCGCGCGGAAAGCCGCGCTCAGGCAATCGCTGTCAAGCGCGGGCCTCTATTGGAATGCATCCTGCCTGAAGGAAATCGGCGCGCCGAAATTCTGGCCGAAAAAGACCCTCGAGCCGATCATCGCGCAATACAAGAAGGATCACCCGTTGCCGCCTGCGCAACCGGTGCCGATCTGCAAGGAGCCGTGAGGTTTTCTGACGGCGCCGCCAACCAGGGGCGATCCTACTGAAGCAACCCCTTGACGCTTTGCCTTGGCGAAGTCCATTCGGCCGTCACGGCCTGCGCCCGTTCGCTTGCAAACATTGCGAGGCACCATTCCGATCGGAGTTCGTCGTACCGCAGTATGTAGAGCGCGCCATCGCTGCCCTTCACCTTGCAGTAGCGGTAATCATCACCAAACCACTGGTCGACCATTTCGAAAACGTCCACGTGATCGCCATTGAGGCTGAACCTCCATGGCACGTCGACATTGCCGTCTTGCCGAGTTTCGACCTTGATCCGCATACGCGCCTCCGCGCTTTGATAGATGCTGATCGTTGCCTCTTCACCTAGGCACTCGCCGGACCACCTGCCACCCGACCGGATCGGGAGGGGTTCGTCGCCGGCAAAAGGGCGGACAACCGCAAGACGATCTACAGCACTTGTTCGAGAAAGGTTTTTGTGCGCGCCTCTCGCGGGTGATCCAATATTTCCTGCGGCGACCCGTGCTCCACGATGACGCCTCGATCGGTGAAATAGATGCGGTTGGCGATCTCGCGGGCGAAACCCATCTCATGGGTGACCAGAATGCAAGTCATCCCTTCCCCTGCCAGTTCGCGTATGGTGACGAGCACTTCCTTGACGGTTTCGGGGTCGAGCGCGGCCGTCACCTCGTCGAACAGCATCAAATCCGGGCGCATCGCGAGCGAGCGGGCAATGGCGACACGCTGCTGCTGGCCACCCGACAATTCTCCCGGATAGGCGTCTTCCTTCCCTTCGAGGCGCACCTTCCTGATAAGCGCCCGCGCGCGTGCCTCGACCTCGCTGCGATCCTGCTTGAGGACGTGGATCGGCGCCATCATGATGTTCTGCAGTGCGGTCTTGTGCGGGAACAGATTGTACTGCTGGAAGACCATGCCCACCTTGCGGCGCAGCGCCAGCTTGTCCACTGCCGGATCGTTGACCTCCTGTCCCTCGACGGTGATCGAGCCGGAATTGATTGGCACCAGCGCGTTGATGCAGCGGATCAATGTCGATTTGCCGGAGCCCGACGGTCCTATGATGCAGATGACCTCGCCCTTCATCACCTGGAAGCTGATGCCCTTGAGCACTTCGATCTGGCCGAACGACTTGTGCACGTCGTGGAGACGCACCATCGGTTCATCGGGAGTCCAGCTTGCCATGACTCAGCCCTTGACGTTGAAGCGCCGCTCGAGGCGGACAGTCCAAAGGTTGATCGGGTAACAGTAGATGAAGAAGCACAGCAGGGCGAAAGCGTAGAGCGGCGCCAGAAGGTCCGTTCGACCGCCTTCGGCATTGTGAACTTGCGCGGTCAGCGTCAGCATCTCGTTGATGCCCACGACCGAGGCCAGCACCGTCGCCATCGTGACCAGCGAATAGAGGTTCATCCAGGGCGGCAGCATCCGCTTCACGCACTGGGGCAGAATAATCATCCACATCGTCTGCCGGCGGCTGAACGCCAGCGAGTCGGCCGCTTCCCATTGGCCGCCGGGAATGGATTGCACCGCCCCGCGCACGATCTCGGCGACATTGGCCATGACCGGCAGCGCAAAGCCGATGACGGCCTTGACCCAGTCCGGAAACGGAATGGTGACCTCGCCGATGCGGAACTCGTAGGGGATCAGGTACATGGCGAAGAACAGCAGCACCAGCCACGGCGCGTTGCGGAAGAACTGGGTCAGGACCCACGCGCACCGGCTGAGCCAGCGGAACTCGCTCAATTGCAGCAGGCCAAGGCCGAGGCCCACGATCGTGCCCAGCGCCATCGACAGCACGGAAATAAGAAGATTGAAGCCGAAGCCGGTCAAAAGCAGCGGCATCCATTTGATGATGACGCCGACTATCGAAAGCTCTTCCGAACCTGTCTGGGCGCCCGCGGCGGGCGCGAACAAAAGGACGGCCACGGCCAAAGCCAGGCCCTGCCAGGCGCGAAACCGCAAAACCGGCACGGAAGGCGACCGAACCGGCAGCAGCACGGGCAGGTCGGTCGTCGGCGTGGCGCGCCCTTCCGTCATTGGCCGAATCCCGGAATGCGCAGCGACCGCTCCCAGCGATGCATGACCCATACGAGCACGCCCACCAGCAGAACGAATGTGGCCAGCAGCACGCACATCATTTCCGTCACGTTCTGCGATTCCGCCCAGATTTGCGTGACGGCATAAAGCGCCTCGGGAACCGCAATGGCGTAGGCAAGCGTCGTGGTCTTCAGCAAATTGACCAGATTGTTGTTCAACGCCGGCAGGCAGACACGCAACGCCAGCGGCAGGACGACATAGCGGTAGGCGCCGAGACGCGTATAGCCAAGAGCCTCGGCCGCCTCCACCGTGGTTTGCGGCACTGCTTCGATCCCGGATCGGAAGATTTCGATGTTGAAGGCGCCGGCAAACAGGGAAAGGGAAATGATCGCCCACTGCACATTGTTGAGCAGCGGTTCGCGCAGACCGATGTCGTTGTAGCTGGCAGGCAGCAACTCGCCCAGCCCGAAATAGAAGAAGAAGATCTGAACCAAGGGCGGCGTGTTGCGGAAAATGACGACGAATATCTCGATGAAGCCGCGCACCAGCCTGATCCGCGAGCTTTGTAGCCAGGCGCCGATCACGCCCACTACGAGGCTGATGAGGATCGACACAACGCTCAGATAGATCGTCATGCCAACGCCCCTGGCGAACTGGGTCGCATCGTAGGGATCGTAGAAGATCGTAAAATTCAGCCCTGTAGTTTCGTAGAGGCTACGAAACCAAGCGGCGATTTCCTGCATGCATATCACCCACTGGCAGACGCGACCAAGGCGCGCGGTCTTTGCGCGACCGCGCCGGTCGCTCGAGACATGTCAGCTCTGGTTCTTGTACTTGTCGTGCATGCGCTTTGAATAATCGGTGGGCGTGATGCCCCACTTCTGTTCGAGGTCGACGATCATGCCCTTCTTCATCCACTCGATCGTGGCCTTGGAAACGAAATCCCTCAGGTCGTCATTGCCCGGCGCTACGGCCATGATCCACGGCGTCTCCATGATGCCCTTCAGCGGCATGGAATAGTCGGCGGACCATTGCTTATCGAGCAGTTTGCCCTGGATGAACGTCTGGTCGTAAAGATAGCCGACACAATTGCCCTGCTTCAGCGCGACCAGCGGCTTGTCGGAGCCATCAAGCCCGACGATCTTGGCGCCGTATTTCTCGGCGACCGACTTGTTGTAAAACGACCCGATCGTAGCGCAGACCGGCTTGTCTTTCAGGTCCTCCCAAGACGTGATCTTGGCGCGGTTCGATGCCAGCACATTGACGGAATCCGAATAATAAGGCGGATCGACTGCTTCCACGACCTTCCGGCGCTCCGGCTTGTCGGACATGGTGGCGATGAGCAGGTCGATCTTTCCCTGCTTGAGGAACTCCATCCGGTTGGCGGCGACGACCGGCACGAATTCCAGCTTGACGCCGAGTTGTTTGGCGAGATCGGCCGCGAGATCCGGCTCGATGCCGACGATCGCCCCGGACGGATCGCGGAATCCGAACGGCTTGTAGTCGGCCTTGGTTCCGACGATCAGCGTGCCGCGGGCCTTGATGTCGTCTAGCTTGCCCGCCGAGGCTTGCGCCGTCAGCATGGCAAGCGTGATACCCGCGACGATAAAGGAAAGTCTCTTCATTCGCTCCACTCCTCCGGGATAATGCGCGTCGTGCCCCGTCCCACCGGTGGTCATAGCGGAAGCAGACCAGTCAGGATGACATAAGCCGGTAGCCTCGAAGCTAGAGCGCACTTATCGAAGGTCAATGAACCGAAGGGGCCTGCAAGGGTCTTTAGGGGTGGCCAGCAGGCCGTGCACGCTGGACGATCGCCGAGGCCAACACATCGAGGGCGTCGATTTTCTCCGCGCCGGCATCGAGACCATCGACAAGGAGCGAAAGTTCGGTGCAAGCGATCGCCAGAAAATCGACATCGCCGGCAAGCAACTGGCTGGCGACGGCATTGAACCGGCTGCGCAAATCAGCCGTCGCACCTTCTTTCTTGACCGCCCTGATGATGGCCATGATTTCCGTCTGATCGTCGGGATATCGGGTTTCGATTCCGAATGCTTCGAACGCTCTTTCATAGAGCCCCAGTTGCAGCACTGCGCTGGAGGCGAGCATACCGATGCGTCGATGGCGCAGCGGCTGGTGCGCGATCGCCTCGGCGGTCAGCGTGACCATGTCGAGAAGCGGTATGCGCACGGCCGCCGCGATATCGCCGGCGTAGCCATGGGCGGTGTTGCAGGCTATGGCGAGCATCGTGGCGCCGGCGCTCTCCAGCCCCTTCGCCATACGCACCAGCTCGTCGAGCGGGCTCGGCCCGGTGCCGTTGATCAAGGCATCGATGCGGGACGGAACTTTCGGGTTCTGGTCGACCAGAAGGTGGATGTGGTCGGCGTCGTCCGCGGCGGGCGTCGCCTCCATGACCCGGCGCATCAGGTCGATCGTAGCCGCGGGCCCCATGCCGCCGAGCACGCCGACGATGGGGTGAGCGGGCGGAAAGTAGCGGCTCATCTTGATAGGACCTTCTGAATACCCTTCGGAGCGGGCGGGATGCCGGTCAGAAATTGCTCTGGAGATCGGTCGGATAACCGAACAACCCGGCCGAGCCGCCGGTGTGAAGAAAGACGACGGTCTCGCCTTTCTTGAAGAAACCCTTCTTCGCCAGATCGATCAGCCCAGCCATGCCCTTTCCGGAATAGACCGGGTCGAGCAGGATGGCATCGGTGCGCGCCAGCATGCGGATCGCCTTGATCGTATCGGCAGCCGGCAAGCCGTAGCCCTCGCCGACGTAATCGCAATTGGCAACGACATCCTCGCGCCTGACGGCTCCGGCAATGCCAAGCTTCTCGGCCGTCCGGCATGCGAGTGAAAAGACGTTTTCCTCCTGCTTTTCCTTCGGCGCACGCACGCCGATGCCGAGCACGGGCACGCCGCTGTTGATGCCGACAAGTCCGGTGACCAGGCCAGCCTGGGTTCCGGCACTGCCGGTCGCATGCACGACGTGATCGATTCTGAGGCCGATGGCGTTCGCTTGGTAGACCAGCTCGATGGCGGCATTGACATAGCCAAGCGCGCCCGTCGGGTTCGATCCCCCGCCCGGTATCGTGTAGACTTTGCGGCCTTCGGCGCGCAGCCGTTCGGCGGCCTTTTCCATCTCGCCGTTCATGTCAGGATTGGCCGGGCAGCGCTCGATCGTCGCGCCATGCAGACGGTCGAGCAGCACATTGCCGTTTTCCTTGTAGTCGAAATCGGTCTTGCCGGTTCGGTCCTCCAAAAGCAGATGGCAGGCCATGCCGAGCTTAGCCGCGGCAGCCGCGGTCTGCCGCGCATGATTGGATTGGGTAGCGCCCTGCGTCATTACGGTGTCGGCGCCTTCGGCCAGCGCTTCCGCCATAAGGAATTCAAGCTTGCGCGTCTTGTTGCCGCCGGTCGACAGGCCGGTGCAGTCGTCGCGCTTGATCCATATCTCCGGGCCGTTCAATTCCCGGGTCAGGTTCGCCAGCTTTTCGAGCGGAGTGGGCAGATGGCCGAGCGCAACACGAGGATATCGGGCGAGATTCATCATCGTGTTCTCCTTCATGGCAGGAAAAACCGCACCGTTCGGGGGAAGACCCGGCGCGACTTGAAGCGGGCTGTATGTCCAGCCTTACATGGGCCTCGCTGCGGAGGCTGCAAGAACGCCTACTGAAGCAAACTCTTGACGATGGCGCTGGCCTTGGCGAAGTCCATCTGGCCGGCATATTTCTGTTTGAGCGCGCCGATCACCTTGCCCATGTCCTTCTGGCTGGCCGCGCCGGTGGCAGCGACCGCCTCGCGCGCCGCCGCCTTGATCGCCGCGTCATCGAGCTGCGTCGGCAGGAACTCGCGGATGATCTCCATCTCGCCGCGTTCCTGGGCGGCCAGCTCCGGCCGCTTGCCATCCTCGAACGCCTTGGCCGATTCCTCGCGCTGCTTCACCATCTTGGAGAGAATCTGCAAGATCTCTTCCTCGCTCGCCGCCGGCTTGCCGGCGCCGCGATTGGCGATGTCGCGGTCATGGATGGCGGCCTGGATCAGCCTGAGCGTCGGCAGGCGATGCTTGTCCTGCGCCTTCATCGCACTCTTCATGGATTCGGCGATTTTTGCGCGCATGGTGCTTTCTCCTTCGACCGCGGCGGACCATAACGCTGCCGATTGCGCAAGGCAAATTTCGCACTGCGCTGCAAATCACTGATATTGTTGGACGAAATAAATCGATGCCGGTTTGCGGCCGCATCATTGACCGTTTTGGCGCCTTCCCCTATGTACTCGGCCCTGCATGTGACAATCAGTAGGCGCGCTGAGGGCTCGAGAAATCGCTGCCGCGCGCCGTTTGCTGCGCAAATCGTCCCGCAACGGGACGATCCGCAAACAGCCTTAGGAGTGCCGCCATGGCAGCGATGACCGCCCCCTGGGCCACCGAGAAGCCGACCGCCCTTCTGGTGCTTGCCGACGGCACGGTGATCGAGGGCCGCGGCCTGGGCGCCACCGGATCGGCCGTCGCCGAAGTGTGCTTCAACACCGCGCTCACCGGATATGAGGAGATCCTCACCGATCCCTCCTATGCCGGCCAGATCGTCACCTTCACCTTCCCGCATATCGGCAATGTCGGCACCAACGCCGAGGATATCGAGGATTTGCATCCAGCTGCCCGCGCGGGCGCCGTCGGCGCCATCTTCAAGGCCAATGTCACCGACCCGTCCAACTATCGGGCAGCCGGGCACCTCGATCAGTGGCTGAAGAAGCGCGGCATCGTCGCGCTTTCGGGTATCGACACCCGCGCGCTCACCGTGCTGATCCGGGAAAAGGGCATGCCCAACGCGGTCATCGCGCATGCGCCCGACGGCGTCTTCGACCTCGACGACCTGAAGCGGCGCGCCGCCGCCTGGTCGGGCCTGATCGGGCTGGACCTCGCCAAGGAGGTCACCTCGGGCCAGTCCTCGGTCTGGCGCGAGACACCCTGGGCCTGGAACAAAGGCTTCGGCGAGCAGAATGAGCCGTCGCTGCACGTCGTGGCGATCGACTATGGCGTCAAGCGCAACATCCTGCGCCTGCTCGCCGGCCTCGGTGCCAAAGTCACCGTCGTGCCGGCCCAGACCGACGCGGAAGAGATCCTGGCCATGCAGCCCGATGGCATCTTCCTGTCGAACGGCCCTGGCGACCCGGAAGCGACCGGCGAATATGCCGTGCCGGTCATCCAGTATCTCTTGAAGACCGACATCCCGCTGTTCGGCATCTGCCTCGGCCACCAGATGCTGGCGCTGGCGCTCGGCGGCAGGACCGAAAAAATGCATCAGGGGCACCACGGCGCCAACCATCCGGTCAAGGACCACACCACCGGCAAGGTCGAGATCGTCTCGATGAACCATGGCTTCGCGGTCGATGCCGACTCGCTGCCCGAAGGCGTCGAGGAGACGCATGTCTCGCTGTTCGACGGCTCGAATTGCGGCATCGCGCTGACCGGCCGGCCGGTGTTCTCCGTCCAGCACCATCCCGAGGCGTCGCCCGGCCCGCAGGACTCGCACTATCTCTTCCGCCGCTTCGTCAACCTCATCCGCGAGCGGCGCGGCGAGCCGGCGCTGGCCGAACGTTGACACGCCTTTCGTTAGCTATAATATCGCAATTGAAAATCGCGAGCGGCGTTAGGCGATATTGCCGGTATGAAGACGATCATTCTATCGGCGGCTGCAGCTCGCGACCTCGATAACCTGCGTGCCGACGTTCGAGAGCAGGTATCCGAGGGCTTGATTACCTATGCCGTAAGCGGCCGAGGAGATGTCAAACGCCTCGCCGGTAGAGATGGTTACAGGCTGCGGATTGGTCGCTACCGGGTCATATTCGATGAGGACAGAACCACCATCCTCGCGATCTACATAGGAAAACGCGAAACGACGACTTACAGCAGGCCATAACAGGACAAGATGTCATGAATGCCCCGCAAATCATCAAAACCTCAACCGGCGAGGAACTGGTCGTCATCCCCAAAGCGGATTACGAGGCGTTGCTGCACGCTGCCGAAGGGGCTCTCGAAGATGCTGCGGATGTCTCGATCTATGACGAGCGCAAAGCAGACCTCAAAACCGAAAAGGCCCTCCCGGCAGACGTCACCATGGACGTCTTGCGTGGCTCCAGCCGGCTAAAGGCGTTACGCAACTGGCGAAAACTTACTCAGGCTGAACTGGCGGCGACCATCGGTGTCAGTCAGGGTTTCCTGTCGGACCTCGAATCCAATCGCCGTAAGCCGTCGGAGCAGACCAGCGCAATGCTGGCGAAGGCGCTCGATGTTCCCGGCGAATGGATCGAGCCTTAAAACAGGAAGTCACGCAGCGACGCGGCTCAAGCCGCGTCGGTCACAGCTTCCTGCGCATGCATGCGCTCGACTTCCTTCGGCGTCGGCTTGGCCACTTTCGTCACGAAGACGATCACCGCCAGCGTGAGAAAAATGGCGCCGAGCACATAAGGCGCCCCGCCGAACTCGACCGGCGCGCTCGGCCCGGTGAACCAGGAAAAGATCGCCGTATAAAGCAGCGGCGTGATGATCGAGGTGATCGAGAAGATCGAGGTCATCGCGCCTTGCAGTTCGCCCTGCGCCGAAGGCGGCACCTTGGCGGCTGCGAGGCTTCTCAGCGGCGGGTCGGCAAGCGCCTCCAGGCAGCCGGCGACGATCACCGCGTAGATCATCCAGCCTTGCGTCGCAAACGCATAGCCGAAGGCGCTGAGCGCGGTGAAGGTGAGGCCGATCGCCGCCGTCTTCCACTCGCCGAGCGTGGGGATGACCCGCGGCAGCACCGTCGCCATGATGATCGCGCCGCACAGGCCGAAAGCGCCGAGCGAGAACCCGATCTGCTGCTCGTTCCAGCCATAGCGATAGCTGGAGACGAAGGACCAGACCGCCGGATACATCATGTGGCCGAGCGTCATCAGGAAGAAGACGAGTCCGATCCAGCCGATGCCGGGATAGTTGCGCATCTGGATGAGCGTGCCGACCGGATTGGCGCGTTTCCACTCGAAGCGGCGGCGGTGCTTTTCGTCCAGCGTCTCCGGCAGGAAGAACATCGCGATCAGGAAATTCACCAAGGCAAGCCCCGCCGCGAAGTAGAACGGCACGCGCGGCCCGAACGTGCCGAGCAGGCCGCCGAGCACCGGGCCGATGACGAAGCCGACGCCGAAGGCGATTCCGAGCAGGCCGAAATTCTTGGCCCGGTTCTCGTCGTTCGAGATGTCGGCGATGAACGCGGACGTCGTCGAATAGCTGGCGCCGGAAATGCCGGCAAGCACGCGCCCGATGAACAGCATCGGATAGGACCACGCGACGGCGCAGATCAGATTGTCGATGGAAAAGGTGAGCACCGAGGCGAGCAGGATCGGCCGCCGGCCGAAGCGGTCGCTCAAGCCGCCGATGACCGGCGCGAAGAAGAACTGCATGGCCGCATAGACGAAGAACAGCCAGCCGCCCTCGATCGCCGCCTCGCTGACGCCCACGCCCGTCAATTCCTGCAGATAGGCGGGCAGCACCGGCATGATGATGCCGAAGCCGATGACGTCGAGCAGCAGCGTCGTGAAAACGAGCGCAAGGCCCCGCCTGGCGGTTTTTGGGTCGATCATGGTGATAATCTCCTCGGCCGCCTGGGCGGGAGGCAACTTATAGGCGAGCTTGCCGCCCGGAACAATAAGCGAACGACGGCAACTGCCTCATCCTGACATCAGGTGCCGGTAGCCGCTGTCAGAAGAATGGAACCCGGCGCATCACCTCAGACCGGATTGTTGAAGGTATCGCAATCCGAAAGCTTGCCGCTCTTGTAGCCGCGCGCCAGCCAGGTCTGCCGCTGCGCTGATGTGCCGTGATTGAAGCTTTCGGGCACGACATAACCCTGCATCTTCTTCTGCAGCGTGTCGTCGCCGATCTGCTGGGCGGCGTTCAGCGCGCTCTCCATGTCGCCCTGCTCCAATATGCCCTTCTGCGCGGTGTAGTGCGCCCAGACGCCGGCGAAGCAGTCGGCCTGGAGCTCGACCCGCACCGACATCTGGTTGGCCTCCGCCTCGCCCATGCTCTGCCGCATCTGGTTGAACTTTTGCATGATGCCGGTGAGGTTCTGCACGTGATGGCCGACCTCATGCGCGATAACATAGGCACGGGCGAACTCGCCCGAGGCGCCGAACTGCTGGTCGAGCTGTTGGAAGAAGGTCATGTCGAGATAGACCTTGTGGTCGCCGGGGCAATAGAACGGCCCGGCCGCCGACGAGGCAAAGCCGCAGGCCGAGCGGATCTGGCCGCTGAACAGCACCAGCTTCGGGTCTTCGTAAGTGAGGCCGCTGGCCTTGAAGATGCCGGTCCAGGTGTCCTCGGTCTCGGCAAGCACGGTCGCCACGAACTGCTTCATCTCGTCGGAAGCAGGCGCCCCTGTGCTGTCCTGCGAACCGCTGTTGTCGGTGATCTGGCCACCGCCGCCCGGCACGAGGCCGCCGCTGCCGTCACCCAGGATCTGCGACGGATCGAAGCCGAAATACCATCCCGCGAGAACGACCAGGATGACCAGAATGATGCTCGAGCCGCCGCCGGCGCGGCCGCCGATCGGAATGCGGAACTGGCCCGGGCTGCCGCCCAGACCGCCGCCGATATCGCTTCGCTGATCCTCGATGTTGTCGCTCTGACGACGGCCTCTCCAAAGCATGGCAACTCCTCGCACCACGGATGTCCTGGAAGGTCCGGCCCGCGACCGCCCCTCGGCCAACAATTATCGCAACGCATACGCCAAGTCACAGCATTTTTCGCCGCCGGCAGCGCAGCGCCGCGCTCCGCAACCCGTTCCTCATCTCCGAACGTTCGGGCTCAGCGGGCTGCCGTCATTGCTCTGCGAAAAGCGTCCAGCGTCTCGGCGCTGACATGGTGCTCGATGCCCTCGGCATCGATGCGCGCCGTCTCGGCGCTGACGCCTAGCGAGCGCAGGAAGGCCTCGACCGTCTGGTGACGGACGCGGCTCTCTTCGGCGACCTTCCGGCCGGCTTCGGTCAGGAACACCCCGCGATAGGGCTTCCTGGAGACCAACCCGTCGGCGCAGAGCCTGGTCAGCATTTTCGCCACGGTGGGTTGCGCGACGCCAAGCCTGGCCGCGATATCGACCTGACGGGCTTCGTTGCCGTCCTCGATCAGATCGGCGATCAGCTCGACGTAGTCCTCGACGAGCGCGCTGCGGCGCGCTTCGCGCGTGTGCCGGAACCCTTCCGAATGGATTTCGGCATCGGGCAGCGGCTTTTCGCGTCGAACCGGTCTGTTCCTCAGCGCCAATACGCGCCCCTCCTTCTTGGCTGCCCGAAGGCTGAATCGGGATCGCATTCATAACACGAACCCTGGTGGTCCGGCCGTTTATTTGCATTCCCGCTCACGTGCAACCGGCCCTCTGCACCGTCGGATAAAAAGCACAAACAATAAAATATAGCATATTGCATAATGTTGAGCCATGGCATAGATAAGGGGCATAGTCGATCCATTCCAACGGAATTTCCATGTCCGACGCCGAAGTAGCAGCCGTATCCCGATCCGCGTGGCAATTTGCCCGGACCGATGCAGGCGAGCAGCCAAGCCTGCGCGAGGTCAACGCCTCGATCGCTGTTCCGCAAACCGGGCTGTGGCTTCGCCGCCTGTTCGCTTTCATGGGTCCCGGCTACATGGTGTCGGTCGGCTATATGGACCCGGGCAATTGGGCGACCGACCTCGCCGGCGGCGCCCAGTTCGGCTACACGCTGCTTTTCGTCATCATGCTGTCGAACCTGATGGCGATCCTTTTGCAGGCGCTGGCCGCCCGCCTCGGCATCGCCACCGGCCGCGACCTCGCGCAGGCCTGCCGGGCCTACTATCCGCGCCCGGTCAATCTTCTGCTCTGGTTCGCCTGCGAACTTGCGATCATCGCCTGCGACCTCGCCGAGGTGATCGGCACGGCGATCGCGCTGCAGCTTCTGTTCGGCATCCCGCTGATCGGCGGCGCCCTGATCACCGCGCTCGACGCTTTCCTGGTGCTGCTGCTGATGAACAGGGGGTTCCGCTATCTCGAGGCCTTCGTCGTCGCGCTGCTGATCGTCATCTTCGGCTGCTTTGCCGTCCAGATCTTCGTTGCCGCGCCGCCGGCCGGCACGATCCTGCATTCGATGTTCGTGCCGTCCTCCGAGATCGTCACCAACCCGGCGATGCTCTACATCGCCATCGGCATCATCGGCGCCACCGTGATGCCGCACAATCTCTACCTGCACTCCTCGATCGTGCAGACCCGCGCCTACGAGCGCACCGATGCGGGCAAGCGCGACGCCATCAGGTGGGCGACGACGGATTCGACCATCGCGCTGATCCTGGCGCTGTTCGTCAACGCCTCGATCCTGATCGTTGCGGCGGTAGCCTTCCACGCCACCGGCCACCAAGGCGTCGCCGAGATCGGCCAGGCATTTGAATTGCTGTCGCCGCTCTTGGGCTTGAGCGTCGCCTCGATCCTGTTCGCGATCGCGCTGCTCGCCTCCGGCCTCAACTCGACGGTCACCGCGACGCTCGCCGGACAGATCGTGATGGAAGGTTTTTTGCGCCTGCGTTTTCCGCAATGGGCGCGCCGCCTCCTGACGCGCGGCGTCGCCATCGTCCCGGTGATTGTCGTCACCGCCCTTTACGGCGAAAAGGGCACGGGCCAGCTGCTGGTCTTCAGTCAGGTCATCCTGTCGATGCAGTTGCCCTTCGCCGTAGTGCCCCTGGTGCAGTTCGTGTCGGACAAGAAGAAGATGGGCAATTTCGCCATCCCGCGCGGTGTCGCCGCGCTCGCCTGGGTGGTCGCGGCCATCATCCTGGTGCTCAATTTCAAGCTGCTCTTCGACACCTTCGCCGGCTGAGATCGAGCAGCGACATTCCGGCCGGCCATGCTATCTTCTGGAAGCATGACCGGATCGGACGATGCCCGAAAATTCTACGCCAAACTGATGGCCGCGCATGCGCGCTCCGCCGATCCCCGCATCGAGGAGGTGTTCGCCTCGGTGCCGCGCGAGGCCTTTCTCGGGCCCGGCCCTTGGACCGTTTTTGCCGGCGATGGCGGGTTCAAAACGCCGACCGCCGATCCAAGCTACATCTACCAGAACGTGCTTGTGGTGCTCGATGCCGACAAGGGCATCAACAACGGTGAGCCGGTTCTGCATGCCATGTGGATCGGCAAGGTCGAGCCGAAGCCCGGCGAGGCCGTCACCCATATCGGCGCCGGCACCGGCTACTACACCGCGCTGCTGGCCAGGCTGGTCGAACCGGGCGGCAGCGTCACCGCCTTCGAGATCGAAGCGGACCTTGCCGCGCAAGCCAAGGTGAACCTCGCGGCCTATGGCAATGTCGAGGTTGTCCCCGGCGACGCCGTCGCTGGCCCATTGCCGCCCTCAGACATCATCTATGTCAATGCCGGCGTCATTGCCCCTCCAGCGACGTGGCTGCGGGCGCTCAAACCCGGTGGTCGCCTGATCTTTCCGTGGCGGCCGGCGGAGCGCATCGGTCTCGCGGTGCTGGTCACCCGCATGCAAGCGGGTTTCGTCTGTCAGCCCTTCATGGGTTCCTGGTTCATCCCTTGCGTCGGCGCCTCGCTCGCCGGCCCGGAGGCAAAAGTGCCAACCCGCGAGCGCGCGCTGCGCACGCGCTCGATCTGGCTGAGCGAAGACAAGGCGCCCGACCGCACCGCCACCGCCGTCTTCGGCGAAGTCTGGTTCTCGTCGCGCGCCATTCGCGGTGACGGCAGGCGGTAGAAATCTACAGGTCAATGTCGAAAAGGAGCCTTGTCGTTCGTCCTTAGAGCAATTCCGGGAAAAGTGCGTAGCGGTTTTCCGTCCGGAATTGCGTGGAAACAAATACTTAGAGCGGGTCAGCGCATCTATCGAAAGCTGGACCGCTCTAGACTGAAATCCGGCCGTGTCGGCGCGGATCACAAAAAGGGAGAAGGCAGATGCGCAAAATCATCGCCGCCACATTCGTCAGCCTCGACGGCGTCATGCAGGCGCCAGGCGGACCGGAAGAGGATCCGGTCGGCGGCTTCAAGTTCGGCGGCTGGACGTTCCACTACTTTGATGAGATAGCGGGTGCGGCGATGGATGAATTATTCTCCAAACCCTTCGCGCTGCTGCTGGGGCGTAGAACCTACGACATCTTCGCCGCGTACTGGCCGTATCAGAAAGATCAGATCGCTGATGCCTTCAACCCTGCGACCAAATATGTGGCGACGCATCGGCCGGACTCGCTCACCTGGCAGAACACACAATCGCTTGGGCCTGATATCGTCGCAAGGCTCAGAGAGCTCAAACAGGAGGACGGACCTGACCTGCTCATCCAGGGATCGGGCAATCTGATCCAGACCCTGCTCGCCAACGGGCTGATCGACGAGATCCGGCTGATGATCTTTCCGCTGTTGCTCGGCAAGGGCAAGCGGCTGTTCGGCGACAGCGCGATGCCGGCCGCCTTCAAGCTTATCAAGTCGCAGACCTCCAGCACCGGCGTCATCATGGCGACCTACGAGCGCGGCGGCGAGATTCGCACCGGGTCGTTTGCTCAACAGGAACCTTCCGAGGCTGAGCTCGAACGGCGCAAGAACTGGAAGTAACGGGCCGAGGCATTCACCAAGCTGGAGCACCCCTCATCCGACCGAGCTTCGCTCGGCCACCTTCTCCCACAAGGGGAGAAGGTGGAGCTTGGCGCGTGCGGCTCAGCAAATGTCCAGCGTCGACCATTGGCTGCAACGCCGGCGCGGTCTTCCCTTCTCCCCTTGTGGGAGAAGGTGGATCGGCGCGCAGCGCCGAGACGGATGAGGGGTGTTCTAGCGAGGTGCCTACCTCACGCCGCTTGGCGGTAGCGCGCCAGCCCGTCACGGATGTGCGCCGCGAAGGCTTGTGCCGCCGGCGCGACGGCATGCTTCGGCAGGTGCAGGTTGACGGAAAAATTCGGCAGGGCCGGAATGGCGGCATCGGACAGGATGTCGAGATCGGCCGGAACCGTCGAGGCAAGCCAGGTGGTCACGGCAAGGTCCGAGCGCACCGTTGCGGTCGTGGCGTCGATATTGCCGTTCTCAAATACGGTGCGCCAGTCGAGCCCATGCGCACCGAGCGCTGCCAGAACCGCCGGACGGAAAGCGCAGGTATCCGCGACCATCGACACCGGCAGGGGCCGCTTCAAGCGCGCCGAGCCGCCCTTAGCGCCGACCCAGACCAGCCGGTCGACGAGCAGGCATTCGCCGGCCGTCGGACCGGCCCGCTCCTCGATGACCGCGAGGTCGATCGTGCCAGCCGCCAGCGCCGCCGCAAGCTCCGGCGAGGAAGCGCAGACCAGCGAAATCTCCACCTGCGGGTGGGCTTCGGCGTAAGTCTTGAGCACGGGCTGAAGCAATGTGCCGACAAGGTCGTAGGGCACGCCGATCCGCACCTGGCCGGCGACCGCCTTGCCGCTTATCTCCGCCAGGATCTCGTCGTTGAGCTGCAAGAGACGCCTGCCCCTCTCGAGCAGCCGCTCGCCGGAACGCGTCAGCCTCAGGCCACGCCGGTCGCGCTCGAACAGCGCCTGGCAAAGCACGTCCTCCAGCCGCTTGATCTGCTGGCTGACGGCGCCCTGGGTCAGATTGAGGGCGTTGGCCGCGGCCGTCATGCTGGCTTTGTCGGCTGTCGTGACGAAGGTGCGGACAAGTGTGGTGTCGAGATCGCGTATCATGGCTGCATTATAATCTCTAATGCAAAGCATATCAAACATTGCATTTACTGATAGCGCCCAGCGCCTAGCATACAGGCTCCTTCGACCGGGAAGCCCATATGTCCGAAACCATCATCCCCCTTGTCCTGTTCGCGCTGATCTCGACCTCGACGCCCGGCATCGCCACGACGCTGTCGACCGCATCCGGCGCGCAGTTCGGCTTTCGCCGCTCGGTGCCGCTGATGGCCGGCAGCGCCGCCGGCCTTGCTTCGGTGGCGGCGGCGGGTGCGGCCGGCCTCGCCGGATTGCTGGCCGCCGTCCCTTCCTTGCAGCTCGCAATGAAGATCGCCGGCTCGCTCTATCTGATCTGGCTGGCGGTCAAGATCGGCCGCAGCGGCCCGCCCAACCTCGACGTGACCATGGCCAAGCCGAACAGCTTCTTCGGCGGCGCCGGCATCCAGTGGATGAACCCGAAGGGCTGGGCGATGGGGTTGGGTGCGGCCGCTTCATTCGCGACGCTTGCCGACGGTCCCTTGCAGCTCGCGCTTTTGTTGAGCGCCGTGTTCGGTCTTGCCGCCGCTTTCTCGCTATCGCTCTGGTGCACGGCCGGCACGCTGCTTGCACGGCTGCTCAGGACCGAGCGGCAATGGCGTGCGCTCAACATCGCGCTTGGCCTGCTGCTGGCCGCCTCCATCCTGCAGATGTGGCGGCCAGCTTAGAGTCCCCAAATCCCGCTAAATCAGCGCCAGTACCCCACCCGGGCCTTCGGTCCGACCTCCCCACAAGGGGGAGGTAGGGAGCGTACTCTTCTATGCCTCAAGAAATGGCACACTTCAGGCCGCGTAGCGGGCCGCCGGCTTGTCGGCATGCAGGCTGCCATAGAAGGCTTGCCGGGCGCCGAGGAATGTTGCCACCTTGGCCTCATCGGCAAGCGCCGGCGCGGTGACGGCTTCGCCCCTGGCCAGGCCGACAAGCGCCGCATCGACCAGATCGTCGGCGGTCATGATGATCTCCTTCGGCAGTTGGTCGATGTCGCTGCCAGCGAGCTCCCAGAAGTCGGTTCGGGTCGCGCCCGGCAGCACCACCTGCACCGTCACATTGGTGCCCGCGACCTCGCGGTGCAGGCCCTCGGTGAAGTTGACGACGTAGGCCTTGGTGCCGCTATAGATGCCGCCGAACGACGTCTCGTAAGCGAGCACCGATGCGATGTTGACAATGGCGCCGCGGTTGCGCGCCAGGAGACCCGGCAGCACAGCGCGTGTCAGGCGGGTCAAGGCGATGACATTGACCTTGATCATGCGTTCGGCGGCGTCGGCGTCGGCCGTTGCCACCACCTGCTGGCCGCCGAGGCCGGCATTGTTGACCAGCAGGGTCACGCTGTCGTCGGCGGCGATTGCCTGCTCGACGCGGCGTACATCGTTATCGTCGGCAAGATCGGCGACAATCGTCTTGACCTTGCGGCCATAGGCATAAGCGAGCCTGTCCGCCACTTCCTGCAGCCGGTCGGCGCGCCGCGCCACCAGCACAAGATCGTAGCCCTGACCGGCCAGCCGGTCGGCATAGACCGCGCCGATGCCCGAGGAAGCACCGGTGATGACGGCCGTGCCCTTGTTGTCTGTCTTGCTCATTGTCCTGTTCCTTTTCGTCCTGTTCGCTCGGCGTAGACGGACGCGTCAGCCGCCCAGCCTATGTCCAATTTCCAATTAGTGGCATATGCCACTTTCGGCGAAGTAGGTATATGCCACTATCTTGTCAACGGCAGTCGGGAAAACTATTTCTGCGGCAGGCTGGCACACCTTCGCGCCGGCAAGGAGTGGATATGACCGAAGCCAGACAGCCCGGATTCAGCCGTTGCAACAACGCCACCTTGCGGCGCGCCGCGCGCAGGCTCGGCCGCTTCTACGACGACGCGCTGGCGCCTTCGGGCCTGAAGGGAACGCAGTTTGGCCTGATCTTTCAAATCCATGTCGGCAGCGAGCCGGCGATGGGCGCCATCGCCGAGGCGCTGATCATGGACCTGTCGGCGCTTGGCCACACGTTGAAGCCGCTGATCCGCGACGGTTATGTCGAGACTTTCGCCGACAAGGACGACCGCCGCATCAAGCGCGTGCGGTTGACGCCGCAAGGCCAGGCCAAGCTCGACGAGGCGATCAAGCTGTGGAGCGCTGCCCAACGGCAATTCGAGGACAAGGTCGGCGCGGAGCAGGCCGCGAAGCTTCGTGCAGCGCTGGACGCCGTGGCTGACCTGGATCTGGAAATGGCGACGGCCGCTCCTTCCATCTGAAGAAGAGGCCGTCAGTAAGCTCTATGGCGTTTTAGCGAACTATTCCGCAGGCATTGCAACCGGCCGCGCAAACACGCGGCCCGCCAGCACTACACCCAGCCCCACGATCGGGAACATCGCGGCGATCACGCCGAGATCGGCCGGCGCGCCGAAGCGCAGCACCGCGCCGCCGACGACCGCGCCGAGCGCGACGCCGAAATAAAGCGCCGAAGCGTTGAGCGACAGTACGATGGGCGCTGCATCGGGCGCGATCTTGATGATGCGGCTCGCCTGCGCCGGCGGGAAGGCCCAGCCGACGATGCCCCACGGCACCATCATGCCCATCAGCGCCGGCCCGGCGATCGAATGCGGCAGGAAGGTCGGGATCAGCGAGAAAGTGACGAGCGTGGCCGCGGAGAGCGCCAGCGACCAGCCGACGGTGCGCGCCGCGCCGAAACGGTCGGCGGCCTGGCCGCCGGCAATGTTGCCGATGACGGCACCGATGCCGAAGGCAAGCAGCGTGCCCGGCAACGCAAGTGGGCTGAGGCCGCCGCCCTCGATGGCCAAAGGCGCGATGAAGGCAAAGACGGTGAAGGCGCCGACCAGCGCCAGCACCGTCGTCAAAAGGATCGGCATCACGCCGGGGCGGACCGCTGCCGCCAGCCTGCGCTTCAGCGGCAGCCTGGTGCCGACGATGCCGCGCGGTAGCCGCCACCACAGGATCGCGCCGGCAATCGCGCCGAGCCCGGCGATGGCGAAGAAGGTTCCGCGCCAACCGGCAATCGCTGCCACCAGCGCCCCAAGCGGCGCGCCGACCGCGACCGCAACCGTGGTGCCGCCGACGACGACGGCGATGGCACGCGCCCGGTGATGGTCGTCGACCAGCGCCACGGCCGTGCCTTGAGCGGTCGCCGCGAACAGGCCGGACGACAGCGCCATGACGATCCGCGCAATCAGCAGCAATTCGAAGGACGAGCTCACCGCCGCGACCAGGTTGCCGATCACGAAGAACACCAGCGTCCACAGGATGACGCGCCGCCGGTCCCACTCGCCGGTCAGCGTCGCAAGCACCGGCGCGCCAATCGCATAGGCGAGCGCGAAGGCGGTGATCAGCGATCCGGCGAGCGGAACGGAGATGCCGGCATCCGAGGCGATGTCGGGAAGAAGGCTGGAGATGACGAAGCCCTCGGTCGAGATCGCGAACGATCCGAGCGCAAGCCAGAAGATCCGCTTGTCCATGGATGTGTCCTTAGTTCAAAAGTTATTGAACAATTGGACACAACAGCGCATGATGTCAACGGATCCAGGGAAAAATAGCTGAACCCTGCTGACAGCCCTGTGTCAGGACGTGGTAAAAACTGAGAAGCTGTGTAGACCGGCAAGGAGAGGAGACGCGTTGAAGTTGGTTGCGTTTGCGCTTAATTCTCGGCCATGACCCTGCCCCATCCGACCGCCGACCAGATCAGCCTGCCGATCGTGCTTGCCGTGCTCGGCGATCCGACCAGGCTCGCCATCGTGCGCTATCTCGCCAGCAAGGAAGGCGTGCCGATGAACTGCGGCAAGTTCCTCGACCTCGCCTCCAAGACCAACCTCTCCTACCACCTCGCCAAGCTGCGTGAGGCCGGCGTGACGCGCACCGAAGCAGTCGGCACCAGCCGGCTGATCACGCTGCGGCGCGACGACCTCGACAGGCGCTTCCCCGGCCTGCTCGACAGCGTGATTGCGGCCGCCGGCGATGACAAGGCGCTTCCCATGGTCGGCTCCGCCGACACCGAAATCGACGCCTGATGCGCATCGCCGTCCTCGCCGACATCCACGGCAACGTGCTGGCCTTGGACGCCGTGCTCGACGATCTCGAGCGCCGCGGCGGCGCCGACCTCGTCGTCAATCTCGGCGATTGCGTCTCCGGACCGCTGTGGCCGCGCGAGACGATGCAAAGGCTGGAAGCGCTCGGCCTGCCGACGGTGCGCGGCAACCACGACCGCCGTGTCGCCGAGGACCCGGCCGACGAGAACATGTGGCCATCCGACCGCTATGCGCAGGAGCGGCTGACGCCAGCGCGGCGCCAAGCGCTGTTTGCCTTGCCGCTCACGCTCGAGATCGCGCCGGGCGTCGTCGCCTTCCATGCCCGGCCTGATCACGACGAAAAATACCTTGCCGACGCGATCGTAGACGGCCAGCTGGTGCGCGCGCCGCTCAGCACGATCAGGCGCCGGCTGAAGTCGCTCGACCCCGCCTGCCGTGTCGCGCTGTGCGGCCACAGCCATCGCAACGAACTCATCCGCATTCCGGGCGGCCCGGTCGTCTTCAACCCCGGCAGCGTCGGCTGCCCCGCCTATGCCGACGATACGCCTCCGGCGCATGTCTCCGAACAAGGTGCCCCGCATGCGCGCTATGGCATCGTCGAACTGGGTGCCCCCGACCGCTTCGAGGCGATTGCCGTGGACTACGACCATGAAGCCGCCGCAAAGCAGGCCGAACGGGCGGGCAGGCCGGAATGGGCGCACGCCTTGCGAACCGGATTCATGAAGGATTAAGCGAAGCTTATATCCGATTGAGCGATATCTCGGGCTGAATGGAAAGCCGAAGCGTCCATTTTGGAGACCACATGAAGCGCAAAGTCACGCTCCGATCGACATTGCTGATCGCCGCTCCTTTGCTGCTGGCCACCCTGCCGGCTTTGGCCGAGGACGCGCCGGGACCGATCATTTCGATCATCGGCGGCCTCGCGCCGGACGATCTGCTCAACATCCGCGCCACCGCTTCACCGGATGGAAAGATCGCGGCGCGCCTGCCCAATGGCGCGGCCGTGAAGAATTTCGGCTGCAACCTCGTCAACGGTTATCCGTGGTGCAAGGTCGAGGATACGCAGGACGCGCACATCGTCGGATGGGCGCCCGCCCGCTACCTCAGCCCCAACAACCCGGCGCCCGCGACTGAAGATGCCGCAGCACCGGCAGCCGAACCCGTCGCGTCTGAGGAAGCCAACGCGGCTCAGCCCCCCGAAGCGCCGTCGCCCGACATCGCCGCGCGCCTGGGTGGCAGCGAGCCGGCCGACCCGCCATCCGCGGCCGATATCAGCGTGACCGCCATGCAGGATGCCTATGGCCTCGCCTTCGCGCCCTCGGCAACCGCTCAATCCGACACCCCTGGTCCCGATGCGGCCGGCGGCATTCCCTGCGCCCGCAATATCGGCCAGCCGATGACACGCTGCGAGGTCAGCGTCGCGCGCACGGACGGCGACAGCACGGTGACCGTGACCTGGCCCGACGGCGGAAGGCGCGTCATTACCTTCCACAACGGTCAGCCCGCTAGCTCGGATTCATCCGAGGAATTCCGCTTCACCCGCGAAGGCACCCTCAACATGATCCGCGTCGGCGTTTCGGAACGGTTCGAGATTACGGACCAGCTGGCACTGGGGGAATAGGGGTTGGGCAGTAGGCAGTAGGGATTAGGCAGTAGGCAGCAGGATCGGGCAGCAGGAGATGACACCGGACGCCCTGTTACCCTATTGCCTATTGCCTATTGCCTACTGCCTAATCCCGCATTTTCGGGGTTACATCCGCCAAAACTCTTCCCTATAAGGCCCTCCTAGCCTGATACCAGAATCGCAAGCACAACCGGCCGGGTCCTCCCCGCCCGGTTTTTCGTGCAAGCCGCTCGCCGAACGGAATTTTCGAACATGCCAAGACGCACCGACATCAAGTCGATCCTGATCATCGGGGCCGGCCCCATCGTCATCGGCCAGGCATGCGAGTTCGACTATTCCGGCACCCAGGCCTGCAAGGCGCTGAAGGAAGAGGGCTTCCGCGTCATCCTGGTGAACTCCAACCCGGCCACCATCATGACCGATCCGGAGCTGGCCGACGCCACCTATGTCGAGCCGATCACGCCGGAGGTGGTGGCCAAGATCATCGCCAAGGAGCGCCCCGACGCGCTGCTGCCCACCATGGGCGGGCAGACGGCGCTCAACACCGCGCTGTCGCTGCGGCGCATGGGCGTGCTCGACCGCTACAATGTCGAGATGATCGGCGCCGACGCTCATGCCATCGACAAGGCCGAGGACCGCGCGCTGTTCCGCCAGGCGATGAGCAAGATCGGCCTCGAGACGCCGCGCTCGATGCTGGCCAACGCCACCGAGGTCAAGGATGCCGACCGCAAGATCCACGAAGCCGAGCGCGCCGCGCTGAAGGCCGAGCACCCCGAAAACCTCGACGCCGCGCTCGATGCGCTGGAGACGCGCTGGAACCTCGGCGAAGGCGACCGCAAGCAGCGCTATATCAGCCACGCTATGGCGGTCGCCGCGCTGGCGCTCGACCATGTCGGCCTGCCGGCGATCATTCGGCCTTCCTTCACCATGGGCGGCACCGGCGGCGGCATCGCCTACAATCGCGCCGAATTCTACGACATCGTCCAGTCGGGCCTCGACGCCTCGCCGACCACCGAAGTGCTGATCGAGGAAAGCGTGCTCGGCTGGAAGGAGTATGAGATGGAGGTCGTCCGCGACAAGGCGGACAACTGCATCATCATCTGCTCGATCGAGAACCTCGACCCGATGGGCGTGCACACCGGCGATTCCATCACCGTCGCCCCTGCCCTGACGCTCACCGACAAAGAATACCAGATGATGCGCAACGCCTCGATCGCGGTGCTGCGCGAAATCGGGGTGGAGACCGGCGGCTCCAACGTGCAGTTCGCCGTCAACCCGGCCGACGGCCGCCTGGTGGTGATCGAGATGAACCCGCGCGTCTCGCGCTCCTCCGCGCTCGCCTCCAAGGCGACCGGCTTCCCGATCGCCAAGGTCGCGGCAAAGCTCGCCGTCGGCTACACTCTGGACGAGCTGGAGAACGACATCACCGGCGGCGCGACGCCGGCTTCCTTCGAGCCGACGATCGACTATGTGGTGACGAAGATCCCGCGCTTCGCCTTCGAGAAGTTCCCGGGCGCCGAGCCTGTGCTGACCACCGCCATGAAGTCGGTGGGCGAGGTGATGGCCATCGGCCGCACCTTCCAGGAATCGCTGCAGAAGGCGCTGCGCGGACTGGAAACCGGCCTGACCGGTCTCGACGAAATCGAGATCCCCGGCATCGGCCACGGGCCAACCGCCGCCAATCACGCCGACGACCGCAACGCCATCCGCGCAGCGCTCGGCACGCCGACGCCCGACCGGCTGCGCATGGTGGCGCAGGCGATCCGCATGGGCACCTCGCTGGAAGACGTGCACGCCATGTGCAAGATCGACCCGTGGTTCCTCGAGCAGATCGCCGGCATCATCGCCATGGAGGATCGCATCCGCGAGCATGGCTTGCCTGAGGACGCCGCCAACCTGCGCATGCTGAAGGCGATGGGTTTTTCCGACGCCCGCCTCGCCTCGCTGACGAAGACCGACGCCGAACACGTTCAGAACGCGCGCGAAAAACTCGACGTTCATCCGGTCTACAAGCGCATCGACACCTGCGCCGCCGAGTTCGCCTCGCCCACCGCTTATATGTACTCGACCTATGAGACGCCATTCGTCGGCGAGCCCGCCAACGAGGCGCGGGTATCAGCGCGGAAAAAGGTCGTCATCCTCGGCGGCGGCCCCAACCGCATCGGCCAGGGCATCGAGTTCGACTATTGCTGCTGCCATGCCGCCTTTGCGCTGCGCGACGCCGGCTACGAGGCGATCATGGTCAACTGCAACCCGGAGACCGTGTCGACCGACTACGACACCTCCGACCGCCTCTATTTCGATCCGCTGACGGCCGAGGACGTGCTGGAGATCCTGCGCGCCGAGCAGGCCTCGGGCGAGCTTATCGGCGTCATCGTCCAGTTCGGCGGCCAGACGCCGCTGAAGCTGGCGGACGCGCTGGAGAAGGCCGGCATCCCGATCCTCGGCACCTCGCCCGACATGATCGACCTGGCGGAAGACCGCGACCGCTTCCAGAAGCTCTTGCACAAGCTCGGCCTCACCCAACCGAAGAACGGCATCGCCTATTCGGTCGAGCAGGCGCGCCTCGTCGCCGCCGAGCTCGGCTTCCCGCTGGTTGTGCGCCCGTCCTATGTGCTCGGCGGCCGCGCCATGCAGATCATCTACAACGAAGGCATGCTGCAGACCTACCTGCTCGACACCGTGCCCGGCCTGGTGCCGGAGGACATCAAGCAGAAATACCCCGCCGACAAGACCGGCCAGATCAACACGCTGCTCGGCAAGAATCCGCTTCTGTTCGACACCTATCTGACCGGCGCCATCGAAGTCGACGTCGACTGCCTCTGCGACGGCAAGGAGACATTCGTCTCCGGTATCCTGGAGCATATCGAGGAGGCCGGCATCCATTCGGGCGATAGCGCCTGCTCGCTGCCGGTGCACGCGCTGCACCCGGACCTCGTCGACGAGCTGGAGCGGCAGACCGCGGCACTTGCCCGCGCGCTCGATGTCGGCGGCCTGATGAACGTGCAGTATGCGATCCAGGACGGCACGGTCTATGTGCTGGAGGTCAATCCGCGCGCCTCCCGCACCGTGCCTTTCGTCGCCAAGACCATCGGGCGTCCGATCGCCAAAATCGCGGCCCGCATCATGGCCGGCGAGACGCTGGAAAACGCCTTCGCCCATTACGGCGCGATGCCCGACCCGCGCAATCCCGGCCACATCGCGGTCAAGGAAGCCGTCTTCCCCTTCGCCCGCTTCCCCGGCGTCGACATCCTGCTCGGACCGGAAATGCGCTCGACCGGCGAGGTGATGGGCCTCGACCGCGATTTTGCCCTCGCCTTCGCCAAGAGCCAGCTGGGGGCGGGTGTCGATCTCCCCCGCGCGGGCACGCTGTTCGTCTCGGTGCGCGACGAGGACAAGAAGGGCATCCTGCCCGCCGTTAGGCGGCTCGCCGGCCAGGGCTTCAAGGTCCTCGCCACCTCCGGCACCGCGCGCTTCCTCGCCGAGAACGGCGTGACGGCGGAAAAGATCAACAAGGTGCTCGAAGGCCGCCCCCACATCGAGGACGCCATCCGCAACCGCCAGGTCCAGATCGTCTTCAACACCACGGACGGCCAGAAGGCGGTGTCGGACTCGAAGTCGCTACGGCGGGCAACGCTGATGCAGAAGGTACCGTATTACACGACGCTGTCGGGGGCTGCCGCGGTGGCGGAGGCGATTGCGGCGCTGCGGGCGGGGAATTTGGAGGTGAGGCCGCTGCAGGAGTATTTTGTAGGCTGATCCTACCTCAATGTAGCGATCAACCGGTCTCTGGCCAAAGAGCGCCTGCACTCAAGCTTGCCGAATCTTGTATTGCTTGAAAATATGGAACTCTCATCCAAGGTGCTCAGATGACGCAGTTTGACGACGTTACAATTGAAAAAATCTTTGGCGCTGATGACGCCGAGAACGAAGACCCAACGCGTTTCAAAGAATATTTCTACCGCAACCGGGCATACGACTCACTTGTGTCGGACCTCTCAGCCCGCATTCTCGTCGGGCACAAAGGTATCGGAAAAAGTGCTCTCCTCAAACGCGCATATCTTGACGATCAAGAGAAAGGACTGCCTTCCATCTGGCTGAGGCCCAATGACATTGTGAACGTTAGAACGGCAGCGTTAGCGCAAACAGACTTCATACTGCGCATCGAAGAGTGGAAGCGCGGCCTTCTTCTAGAGGCAATAGAAGACTTCTTCCTGAACAAATACGGCCTTGGATCGCGCGATGTGGTGGCGGAGCTTACGAACGCCAAGCCACGCGACTTGTCGAGAATTCTGGAAAAGGCCCTTGCGGAAAAGGCCGATGGAAACCCAATTAACATTTATATCGACGACATCGATCGCGCTTGGTCTGCCTCGCCTGATGACATCCGTAATATATCTGCTCTTCTTAACGCAATTCGAGATATTGGCGGCGAATTTCCAAAAATTAGATTCCGTATGGGACTGAGAAGCGACGTCTACTTCTTGGTAAGAACTTCGGATGAATCTACAGACAAGATCGAAAGAAATGTCATTTGGCTCCGATGGACTAACGATGAAATTTTTCGGCTAGCTGCAAAAAGAGTAGTATCATATTTCTCGATTAGGAAGAGTGACGATGAGATAAACGTTATGTCTCAACGACAAATCTCCGAACAGATCCTATCGAAGGTCATTACCCCGCGGTATCAAGGTCGTGGCCGTTGGGAAGATCGACCAACATATTCGATACTTATGTCAATGACACGAGCAAGGCCACGTGATCTTATTAAGCTTTTTCAGCTTTCGGCACGAAACGCTTACGCCGACCGTGCTGAAGTTATAACCACCACCCATCTTGAGCGCTCCCTAGAACCGTACTCACAAGAACGCCTCCAAGATGTCATCAATGAATTCAAGAGTGAGCTTCCCGAGATAGAGAAGTTACTTTTGGAAATGCGACCCACAAAAAAGAAAGGACAACTGCAGAAAATTTCCAGTTCACAACAGACCGGCTACGCGCAAAACTGAATAACGCTCTACGTCACGTGAATTTGTCGTTTACGAACCGGCGAGCTGTGAACTCAGGAAGCTTGATTCAATTTTTGTATAAGATTGATTTCATAACTGCTCGGATTGAGAGCAACGGGGGTATTGAACGCCGATACTTCAGCGAGGCGCGCTTTCTTGCCCCAGAGTTTGCGGATTTTGGATACGAGTGGGAAATACATCCTGCATATCGCTGGGCCTTACAGCCGCAAGACATTCAATCTATTTTGGATGGAATTCAAACTTGAATGTGCCTATCTAACTTTCATAAGCGTTTACGCTGGAGCAAAGTCCGTTCGCTTGGGAATTCAACTCCGGCCCGGCTCTCTTTGATTATCCCGTTTTTCGGATACTTGATACTCTTTAATGAGCATGTTCGAGGTATTCTAAAGTTGAGCTACCCCACTGCAGGGACAGACACGGCTGCGAATGTTGGATTAGCTTTTACTGAGATATCCTCATTTTACTGGACTTATTTCGGACTCCTGTTTTTTGGCATTGCATCTTCGATATACCAAATTGTCTGCTCCGCAGAAGTAAAACAATTTACGTCGTACACAGTATACATAGATTACAAATTCAATACGTTACTGGATGAAGAGGTAATAAATATGTGCGGATTCCTGTTAGATCGAAAAAGCGTGACAGCTGATATTCCTAGAATAGAATCCATACGCGATATCCTAAAGTCATAGGGGTCAAGATCTGAGAGATCAACAAAATATGTCTTATATTCCCATTATATTGAACTGGATAGCGAAAACAATATTTTTATGATATTGTGTTTTTACCTATATGCAATTGGGTTAACTCTGTTGGCGATCCCAACCATAGTTCTTACCTGTAAAGTGCTGCGTGAGGTATTCTAGGGGTTCGCAGTCATTTGCCGTCGTCTGTGAGTTTGAGCAGAGTTTCGCAGGCCCCTTCGCCCCACCCCGCCACGCTCGCCTGACTTCTCTCTGGGGAGAGGAATACCAACGCCGGCGTCTTCCTCCTGTCCCTAGAGCGGTTCAAGATTTGACGGAATCGGAAGGGATTCCCGATTTGTCGGATTTGTGATTCAAGATGCTGGCTGGAATGGAGGCCAGCATCTGATGACGCGACCTCTTTCGAATGATCTTCGCGAACGGGTTGTGGCGGCGGTTTTGCGTGGTGAGAGCCGCCGGTCGGCGGCCAAACGGTTTGGCATTTCGGTTTCGGCGGCGGTGAAGTTGTTGCAGCGCCATCGGGCGACTGGTTCGGTTGCTCCAGGCAAGATGGGTGGACATCGCAAGAGGGTGTTGGAGCCGCACCGTGCCTTCATCGCGGCCCGTCTACGTGAGACGCCGCATCTGACGCTGCACGGTCTGAAGGATGAGTTGGCCGCTCGCGGGGTCAAGGTTTCGCATAACGCAGTGTGGCAATTCCTGCGCCGCGAGGGGCTGAGCTTCAAAAAAAACGTTGTTCGCTCTTGAGCAGGCACGCGCCGATATTGCCCGAAGGCGCCAGCGATGGCGATCCTGGCAGGCCGGCCTCGATCCGCAGTGCCTGGTTTTCATCGATGAGACCTGGATCAAGACCAACATGGCTCCGCTGCGTGGCTGGGGGCCGAAGGGCAAGCGGCTGCGCGGCTTGGCTCCGCACGGCCACTGGCGCACGCTGACTTTCCTGGGCGCGCTGCGCTGGGATCGGCTCGCGGCACCTTGTGTCTTCGACGGACCGATCAACGGCCAATGCTTCCGCGCTTATGTCGAGCAACAGCTCATCACTGTCCTTAAGCCCGGCGATATCGTCATCATGGACAATCTGGGAAGTCATAAGTCGGCCGCCATCAGGCAGATGATCAAGGCCGCCGGTGCCAGGCTTTGGTACCTGCCGCCCTACTCGCCGGACCTTAATCCGATCGAGCAGGCCTTCGCCAAAATCAAACACTGGATGCGCCAAGCTCAGAAACGTACCGTCGAGGACACCTGGCGTCACATCGGTCACCTCGTCGAAACCATCGAGCCAGCCGAATGCAAGAACTACTTCGCAAACGCAGGCTATGCTTCCGTCAAAACGTGAAAGACCCTAGCTCGGAGAAAGGTGGCCGCGAAGCGGCCGAATGAGGAGTCAGCGCCAACTCGGCGATTGCCCATCCTGCCGCCGCGCGAACGCCAGCACAGGTCAATAGGCCAGGGCGCCTTCGGCTCTCACCCCTGCCTCGGATACGCCCTCCCATCCTTATGCAAAAACCTTCCATCCGAACTCGGACTCATCATGTCGATGTCGGAGCAGGTGATGACATCGTCCGGGTTGTGCGAGCCGACTTCCAGGTAGCGCGCCGTCACCGACGAGCGGTTGATCATGTGCAGTTGCCGCTGTTCTTGGCGAAGGCAGCACTATCGCCTGCCCTGAGCAGCGTTTCGCCGCCGTCCTCGACCAGCGTCAGCTCGCCCTCCAGCACAGCTCGTCCTCATGGCTGTGCCAGTGGCGCTGGCTCGACCAGCCGCCCGGCGGCAGCGTCATCAGGTTGACGCCGAAATCCTTCAGGCCGCCGGTATCGCCAAGGCGCTGTCGGGTGCGCGGCGCAGAGCTGGTCGAAGGGCGCGGGGTAGCCGGAGCCTTTGTGGACGGGGACGGCGGATAGGTTGATTTTGGGCAATGGAACCCCTCCCGGATTGGTGTTGATATTCCGGCCTGCCTGCAGCCTGCGCAACTGTTTCGACTTCCTTCCGAATGTCGGCGCTGCCCCTCATCTGCCTGCCGGCATCTTCTCCCCGTAGAACGGGGAGAAGGGGCTGGCCGCGACGCCGGCACCATTCTACAACGCTGGTGATTGGCGAAACCATCGGCGCGAGCGTCTTTCTCCCCGTCACTATACGGGGAGAAATGCCCGGTAGGGCAATGAGGGGCAGCGCCGGCGTTTGGTGGTGACAGTTTACCAAGGTCGGCCCCTTGAAAATTAGCCGAAGCAACTCGAACGTCGTCATCCACGGGCGGAGCGGGAGCGAAGCGGACGCGTAGACCCGAGGATCCATTCCGTTACCTCGCGCAAAGGGTGCAACGGAGCAGAATTCTGGATCGTAGAAACGCCTCAACGTCACGGAATGGATTCTATGGTCTGCGCGCGTCGCTTCGCTCCTTGCTCCGCCATAGAATGACGACGAACCAGACCTCGGCATGCCCCGAACGAGCGAATTTGCGTTCCTCGCGGACGCCCTCACCCCTGATGCGCCACCGCCAGCTCCTTCGCGTGCTTCTCGTGCATCTTCAGCACCGGCAGCGTCTTCTTGGCGAATTCCTTCAGCGCCGGGTCGTCGCCCGATTTGGCATAGGTGCTGAACAGCGCGACTGTGTCCTTGTGCGCGTCCAATTGCATCCGGATGTATTTCTGGTCGAAATCCTTGCCGCTCGCGCTCTTCAATTCGCCGAGCAAGTGCTGCTCCTTCGGCTGCAGCGCGGGCCCGGGGGGCTTGATCGAGGCGGTCGTCTGGCCCTGGCTCATCGCCGCCTTGAAATCCTCTCCGGCCTTGGTGTGGTCGGCAATCATCCGGCCGGCGAAGGCCTTGACGTCGTCCGACGCGGATTTCTCCTCAGCCAGCTTGCTCGACTGGATCTCGAACTCGTTGGCGTTGGGCACGGTGCTGACGAATGTCTGCGTATCGACCTTGTTCTCGGTCACCATGGGGCCGACCGCATCCGGGCTGGCATTGTCTGACTGGGCAAGGGCGGCCGGCGCGCCGGCAAGCAGCGCGACGGCGGCCAGGGGCAGAAGCGTTCTCATCTGAAGTCTCCGATCCGGAACAGCCCCTCGGACACCCAACGCGGCATCGGCGTCGGGGTTGCGCCGAAATCGGCCCGCCGCAACCCGCCCGCTTGCCGTCAGTGGCAGGATGCTTCGGCGGCGCGTTCTGAATATTGCAGCTGCTCGTGCCAGTCCGGGCGGCCTTCCGGCGTGAAATCCATCAGGTTCCACAGGATCTCGCATGTGCCGATGGCGCGCGGATCCTGGCCGGGCTCCGTCGGCGCGAAGCCAAGCTCCGACGACCAGAAATGACGGATGCCGTCGTCGTCGCGGCGGAACACCGAGAGCAGCGGTATCTGCGCGCCGTCGGCGGTCTCGGAATTATAGTCGCGCTTGAAACTGTTGCCGGCCGACGAGACGAGCCGCATGTTCTTCCAGCCGCGGTCGCGGCCGAGCGCCGTCAGATTGTCGAGCGCGGTCTTGGCCACCACGGCGAAGTTGAAGCCCGCCGCCTCGAGGTGGCCGACGGCGCCGTCGAGCTGGTCGAGCAGCGCAGTGCAGGACGGGCATGGCTGGTCCTGCCTGGCGAGCTTCGCGGTCTCGCCGCTCGCCGCCACCGCGCGCGTTTCCTGCGGATGGCGCGGGAACATCATCTGGTAGAGGATCAGCGAGTCCTTGCCCGGAGCGAAGAGATCTGACAGTCCGATGCGGATCGCCTTGCCTTCGCCGTCCAGCCCATCGAAGACATAGTCCCGCGGCACCAGCCCGCCCGGCGGCAGGGCGCGTCTGGCCGAGGCCACGGCTTCCATGGCGCGGCGCAATTCGATTTCCTTTTGCAGCAGTTTTTCACGAGCGGCGCGATATTTGGCGGATTCGTTGGGAAAGGTGATCATGGGCTTTCTCCTTGGCCGTCGCGCCGGCGTCCCGGCGCGGGTTGCACTACGACCGAAGGACGTATCGTCCCGGCTGCTTCCGACATTTTTGCGCGTGCCGCCGCTGCTTTCTTTCTAGCCTTTGACGCCGCCGGCGGTGAGGCCGGAAACGATCTTGCGCTGGAAGATCAGCACCAGCGCCACCAGCGGCACGGTGACGATCACCGACGCGGCCATGATGTTGCCCCAGGGGATCTCGAACTGCGAGGTGCCGGAAAGCAGCGCGATCGCCACCGGCACGGTGCGCTGCGCATTGTTGGAGGTGAAGGTCAGCGCAAACAGGAACTCGTTCCACGCGCCGATGAAGGCGAGCATCCCGGTCGTCGCCAGCGCCGGCCACATCAGCGGCAGGAAGACGCGGGTGATGATGATCCAAGGTGTGGCGCCGTCGAGGATTGCCGCTTCCTCGATCTCGATCGGCAGGTCGCGCACGAAGGTGGTGAGCACCCAGACGGTGAACGGCAGAGTGAAGATCATGTAGGAGAAGATCAGCGCGATCAGCGAATTGTAGAGGCCGGCCCAGCGGATCATCTCGAACAGGCCGGCCAGCACCGCCACCTGCGGGAACATCGAGACCGACAGGATGGCGAGCATCAGCGCCGAGCGGCCGCGAAAACGAATGCGCGCCAGCGAATAGGCGGCGGTGACGCCGAGCAGCAGCGAGATCAGCACGACGGCGCCCGAGACGACCAGCGAGTTCACCAGGTTGCGCAGGAAGGTGCCTTCGGTGAGCACGTTCCGATAGTTGGCGAGACTGATCGTCTGCGGCCAGAGGCTGGCCTCGAAGAGCTCGGTTCCCGATTTCAGGCTGGTGACGATGGCGTAGTAGAACGGAAAGACGGCGATGAAGACGATTCCCGCCACCAGCAGATAGAAGGCTGCGCGCTTCAGGATTTTCATCTCAGCGGCCTCCATCCAGGCTGATCCTGGCGATGCGGATGTAGGAAATGGTGAGCAGCGCCAGGATCAGGAACAGCAGCGTCGAGGCGGCCGAGCCATAGGCGAACTTGTCGAACTCGAACAGGTTTTCGCGCGCGAACACCGACATCGACTTGGTCTGCACATTGTTGGGCGTCAGCACATAGATCAGGTCGAAGATGCGCAGCGCATCGAGCGCGCGGAAGATCACCGCCACCATCACCGCCGGGCGGATCAGCGGCAGGGTCACGCGCCAGAAGATCTGCCACGGATTGGCGCCGTCGAGTTTTGCGACCTCGATGATCTCGCGCGGCAGCATCTGCAGTGCCGCAAGGATCAACAGCGCCATGAACGGCGTCGTCTTCCAGATGTCGACGATCAGCACCGCGACCATCGCCGTGTCGGCGCTGGCGGTCCAGGCGATCTTGGCATGGATCAGCCCGAGGTTGAGGAGCACGACATTGATGATGCCGAACTGGTCGTTGAGCATCCACTGCCACATCTTTGCCGAGACGATCGTCGGGATCGCCCATGGAATGAGGATCGCCGCCCTGACGAGGCCGCGTCCACGGAACTCGGCATTGAGCACCAGCGCGACGATCATGCCGAGGATGGTCTCGGAGATCACCGAGACCGCCGTGAAGCGCACCGTGTTCCAGACCGCCCGCCACCACACCGGATCGACGAGCAGCCCGTCATAGAGCGTCCGGCCGCTCGGCATGCTCAGCATCGAAAAATAGTTGGCGAAGCCGATCCATTGGCGGGCGTCGAGGTCGGAGAGCGAAGCGTCGGTGAAGCTGAAATAGACGGTCCGGATAAGCGGCCAGCCGGCGACGGCGGCAAGCACCAGAAGCATCGGTGTCAGGAACAGCCACGCCGAGCGTACCCGCTGCGTCATCAGCCGCGAGCGCGGACGCCGGGCAATGGCTGTTTCAGGCGCTCGTTCTGTTTTGCCGCCGCGGATGCCCGAGCCAGCTTCTGCCGGCGTCGCGGTCACCAGCCGCTGCCCTTCAGCTTGGTCAGCGTCACTTCGAGATCGGCGAGGTTGTCGGCGGCGCTGCCTTCGCCCGACAAGGTCTTGTGCACGGCGGTCCAGAATTGGCTCGAGGCCTCGTTGTACTTGATCTTCACCGTCGCCGAGGGTCGCGGCGCCGCGTTGAGGAAGACTTCTTTCCAGCGCGGGATGATCGGCTGCTCCTTGGCGATGTCGGCATCGTCATACAGCGCCTGGATGGTCGGCAGGTTGGAGGTTCTGAGCGTCCGGTATTTCTGCATCTCGGGCGAAGCGATGAACTTGACCATGTCGATCGCCGCGTCCGGGTTCCTGGAGTATTTGGAGACCGCCAGGTTCCAGCCGCCCAATGTCGCGACCGGCCGCGCGCCCTCGCCCGTGCCGGCCGGCAGCGGCGCCACGTCGAACTTGCCCTTGATCGGCGCGTCCGCGCCGTTGCCCAGCGCATAGGCATAGGGCCAGTTGCGCATGAACACCGCATTGCCGGTCTGCCAGACGCCGCGCGATTCCTCTTCCTGGTAGGCGAGCACGCCCGGCGGCGAGATGGTGCCGATCCAGCCCTTGACCATGTCGAGCGCGGCCGCCGCCTTTGGGTTGTTGATGGAGACGGTGCCGTCCGGCTCGATGATCTGGCCGCCGCCATTCGACATCACCCATTCGAGCGCATCGCAGGTCAGGCCCTCATAGGCGTTGCCCTGGAAGACGAAGCCCCACATGTCCTTGTTGCCGGCGGCCCGTTCCTTGTCCATGACCAGCTTGGCGGTATCGGCCAGTTCCTTCCAGGTGGTCGGCACCTTGGCGCCGTATTTGTCGAGGAGGTCCTTGCGGTAATAGAGCGCCGGCGCGTCGGTGAAGATCGGCAGCGCCACCAGCTTGCCATCGACCGTCTGCGACTGGATGATCGACGGGAAATGCTTGGCCACGACATCCTTGGTCGCCGCGGTCAGGTCGACAAGCTGGCTGGCGAGCTGCGGCGCCCAGATCACGTCTGTCTGGTAGACGTCGATGTCGGTGTTTCCGGCGGCGAGCCACAGCTTGTACTGGCCGAACTGATCGGTCGTCGACGGCGGCATGACGACGATGTTGACCTTGTTGCCGCTCTGCTTCTCATACTGGTCGAGTATCTCGCGCAGCACCTTGATGCCGCTGCCGGTGTCTCCCGACACGATCGACAGGTCGACGGCTCGGGCTGGGGCCACCGCCAGCATGGTGGCGGCCGCAAGCGCAAGAAAGGCGTGGAAAAGCTTCATGGCGGTGGACCTCCCTTTGGAGCCGGCGACGGAGACTGCGCGCGTCGATCAGATGCCCACCCAGCATTTGAATGCGGGGCGCCGCTTTGGGTTCCAATATGAGCCGTTCAGCATGGACCAGCGGCATGTCGGTTCCTGACCGAAGCGCGCAAGAGTGCAATCTGGCTGGATTGGTGAGCGGATTTCAAACCAAAGCGGGCGGGCTCCGAAACCCCCGCCCCGGAGCCCGCCTTGGAGTGGCTGACGCATGCCGGCACAGCCTCCTCCGACGCCTTGCCAGCGTCGATCCGCCGATCGGCCGCCCGGCACGACGACGCATTAGCATGTCCTAACGTCAGCCTGTGTGAAGCGGTTCACAATCCTCGCGCGCATTCGGTCGCGAAACTTTCGGCAGACGCCGAAGTGGCTAGCCTTCCCAGGCGACCGGGATCATGCCGAGCCGCTCATAGAGCCTGAAGGCAGCGGCGTTCTTGACCGTGTTGGTCTTGAGATCGACACGGGCGGCGCCCCTGTCGCGGAAGGTCAGGAACACATGCCGCATCAGCGCCTCGCCGATGCCGTGCCCCCGGGAGTCCGAGTGGACGGCGAGATCCCTGACGAAACCGGACGACCAGCAAAGCGCCGCGCCGGCCAGCAAGCCCTTGCCGTCGATGACGAGGAAACAGAGGTCCGTATCGAACTCGGTATTGCCGAAGATGCGCGGCCACCAGTCCTCGAACGGCCCGTCGGCGCCGTCGTCGAACACCTCTTGCAGCAGCGCATGCAAAGCCTGCGCATCCCGGTGCTCGAACGAACGCATGACGAAGCCTTCCGGCCAGTGCGGAGCCGTCAGCGCGTCGTCGAGGCTCTTGCGAAGGCGGATGTCGTTGGGCGCCGGCGGGCGTGGACCTTTGTTTTCATGCATGGCGCTATCCCAAGAGGCTGGGCACTCCTGGGGATCCGCATCGGGGGATCTGCATCGGGCCGGATGCTCAGGCGCCTGGCTGCAGGCGGCGGCGGTCGACGCCGAGGCCCGTCGCATCGAGCAGGCCCTTGCGCTTGGCGTCGTAATAATAGCCGGTCTGGTAGAGCGTGTCGGCCCGCTTGGCATTGCCGCCGGAGACCAGCCAGGCGCCGCGCAGGTATTTGACCGCGTATTTGAGATTGGTCTCGGCGTCGAAAAGGCCGCTCGCCGGCCCGTCATAGCCCATGCCGCGTGCCGTAGCGTGCTTGATCTGCATCAGCCCCCAATGGCCGTGGTTGTAGGCTTTCGGGTTGAAGGTGCTCTCGCGGTTGACGACATGGCGCACCAGATCGACCGGCACTTCGTAAATCACCGAATATTTCTCGATCAGCCGTTCGATCTCGGCGCGCGGGCCGCTGGCGTGTTGCTCGGGCTGGCCCGGCTGGGCGAGCAGCGCCGGGTTCTGCGGCACCACGTAGGCGGCCTGCTCCACGCCGGGCATGGGGGCCACCTTTGCCGACTGGCCGGTGACCGGCATGGCAACGCCGGCGTTCTGATAGACGGCCGCCTGCTTGAGCGAACCGGGGCCGGTCGGCGACGCGCCGGCCATCAGCACCGGCGGCGGCGGAAACTGGCCGGCGACCGGTGTCGGGCCTGCGAACGCGGCGGGTTGCGCGGGCGGCGGAAGTGCTGCGCCGGGCTCCGCCGGCGGCGGCAACGGCGTGCCGGCGGCTGCTGCGGCGGCGTCGCCGGTCAGCGCCGCAGTTTGCACCTGCGCGAGGCCGGAAGGCTCCGGCAGCACGGCCACCGTTTCGGGCAGCGCGACGGTCGGTGTGTCGTCCTCAACGGCCGGCGTCGAGGCCGCCGCAAGCGCGGGCGTGGCCTTCATCTGCGAGGTCGAGGTGCAGCCGGTGAGGCCGGCAGCGGCAACGAGCACGCCGATCGCGGTGAGGATGATTTTCGCTGCCAAGCCCTGCAGGTCCGATTGTCGGTTGTTAAAAAGTCCTTACACCAGCGATTCCAACCGGGCAATCGGGGCCGGTGTGCGGTTTTCGGGTGGCGAGACTCGGAGCAAACTGCAATATTGTTCCCTATCTGTACTTGAGATGTACCCGTTTTTCGCCGTTTGCGGAAAGGAGCGCACCATGCAAAACGCATCACCGATCACGGCCGGCCACGCAGTGTTAGAAACAGTGATCGGCTTCATGGGCATTGCCTGGAGCGAAAAGGGCCTGACCCGGCTCTGCCTGCCCGAACGCAGCCGCGACGCGGTCGAGCGCCGGCTATTTCGCCATGCCGGCGTTTCAAGCGCCACCGAGCAGCCCAAGTGGGTGGTCGAATTGATCGCGTCGATCAAGGCCTATGCGGCCGGGGAGGATGTCGATTTCTCCGCCGTGCCGGTCGACCTCGACGGCGTCGACGATTTCCGCCTCACCATCTATGACGCCGCGCGCAAGCTCGGCTTCGGCGAGATCACCACCTATGGCGAACTGGCCAAGCGCGCCGGCCATGCCGGCCTCGCCCGCGAAACCGGTGCTGCCCTCGGCGCCAATCCGGTGCCGCTGGTCATCCCCTGCCACCGCATCCTTGCCGCGGGCGGCAAGATCGGCGGCTTCTCGGCTCCCGGCGGCTCCGCCACCAAGGAGAAGATGCTGGTCATGGAAGGGGTGCGGGTCGGCCCGCCGCCGGCCGCGCAGGCCTCGTTCGGATTCTGAGCCTCAGTGACGCGGGAAAAGGCGGCGCCGGAAATGCCGATCGAAATCCGGCCGCTTGCAGACGTAGACGGGACAGGACTTGGTGTCGGCGCTCGGCACATAGGCCCTCGACCTCACCTCGCCCATATTGCAGAAGCGCTCGTCGCGCACATAGCGGTCATAGAGCGGCAGTCCCGGCACGCGCGTCGACTGGTAGCGCAGGATGACGGCGCCCTGCCTGGCAATCGTCGCCTGCACCCTGCCACAGCTCATGCGTGTCGGGTCGTAGCGCGAGACGGCCTGTGCCTCGGCGGCCACCAGCGTCAGGCAGGCGGCAAGCAGAATTTTCTTCATGGTCCTCACCCTCGACAGCGAGCGCATCTTCCCTCCACAACGCACGCCTGGCCGCAAAACTTCCACGCGGATTGAGAGCCCGTTGCACGCTATCGCGGCACAAGTGGGTAACGCCATCTTGTTTTCGTCCGCGAACCATATTATATCCGGCGCATTGAATTTGGCCGATCGATCGGGCCTCGCGATCTTCGCGTTTGCTGACGTCTCCAAAATTTCGATACCGCCGGCCGGGCTTTGGTCCGGTCAAACGAAGCAAATGTGAAGGATATTCTAAATGGCAACTGGTACGGTCAAGTGGTTCAACGCCACCAAGGGCTTCGGCTTCATCCAGCCCGACAATGGCGGCGCGGACGTTTTTGTCCACATCTCCGCCGTCGAGCGCGCTGGCATGACCACCCTCGTTGAAGGCCAGAAGATCAACTTCGAGATCGAGCAGGACCGCCGCACCGGCAAGTCCGCTGCTGGATCTCTGAGCAAGGCAGCCTGATTTGGCTTAAGCATTTTGCAGCCAGGCGTTACCGCTTGGCGCCGCAAAAATGCGAGTAAGTAGGGCGCGCACTGGGCGACAGCCTGGGGCGCGCGGCAAGTCACGGATGTACTGACGGTCGTGCGATAAGCGCGCCGGAGCGGAAGGGCCCGACAAGCCGAAGCAGTAGATTGCTGCCGGCCCGGCCCCAACGCTCCCGATCAGGCTACCGGCACAGGAAGGCGGGCATTGTCCCGCCTTTTTTGTTGCCTATATCGCCGCCATTGGCCTCGTTGGGCCAACTATGGTATTTGCTGGCCATGACCAAGCTCGAACAGATCGAAAAGTCCGTCGCCGAACTAAGCCCCGAGGACCTGAAGGCATTTGCCACTTGGTTCGAGGAGCTTCAGGCTGACATGTGGGATAAGCAGATCGAAGCCGACGCGAAGACGGGTCGGCTGGACAAGCTTGCAGCGCAGGCTCTGGCCGATCATCGCGCAGGCCGGACCCGGCCTCTGTGAACCACTTTGCCGCCCCTTCTTTTTGGGACGCTTACGACAAACTACCTAAAGCAATCAGGGTGAAGGCGGATAGCAGCTTCGCCAAGCTACGCACGGATCCGTTTCATCCTTTCAAGCGGGTTGGACGTTACTGGTCGGCGCGAGTTGACCTCGATTACCGCGCTGTTGCGGTCCGCGATCAGGACGATATGGTCTGGTTTTGGATCGGCACCCACTCCGAATATGAACGCCTTTTGAAGTAGCCGGCAGCGAGGCTACCGGCACAGGAAATCGTTGCCCCGCCCTTTATTCTGGTGATTGGCGAAATCGGCGAAGCTGCTTCCTTCTCCCCGTCTCTATACGGGGAGAAGTGCCCGGCAGGGCGATGAGGGGCAGCGCGACGGTTCGGGATAAGCTTCGTTTGCTCCGCCGGAATCCAGACAAAAATCAACGCGAGTGGCCGACGCCGCCCCTCATCTGGCTGCCGCCATCTTCTCCCCGTATAGAGACGGGGAGAAGGACGCTCTCATCGAAGCTTTCGCCAATTTGCCGGCGTGGCATGTCTCAAGGCTGCCAGTCCAGCGGCACGTGCCCCTTGTCCGCCTCCACCCGCTTCAGCCACTCCACCACCGCCGGATAGGCGTCGAGTTGGAAGCCGCCCTTCTCCGCCGTGTGGGTATAAGCATAGAGCGCGATGTCGGCGACGCTGTAGGCGCTGCCTGCGAAGAACGCGTTCTGTTCCAGATGCCTGTTCATCACGCCGAGCGCCTTGTTGCCGCGCTCCAGCGTCTGCGCCAATCGTTCCGGCGTGGCGTCCTTCGCCCTCTCCGGAAATGTGAGCAGCGCCTTGCGCACCGCGATATAGGGCTCGTGGCTGTATTGCTCGAAGAACAGCCACTGATAGGCCAGTCCCCGCTCATATCTGTCGGCCGGCAGGAAGCGCGTGCCTTCGGCGAGATAGAGCAGGATGGCGTTGGATTCGGCGATACGCCGGCCATCGTCGAGCTCGAGCAGCGGCACCATCGCGTTCGGGTTCTTGGCGACATAGTCGGCCTTGCGCGTCTCGCCGGTATGCGAGCTCACCTCGATACGGGTGAAGGGAATGCCGAGCTTTGCCATCAACAGACGTGGCTTGTAGCAATTGCCGCTGTCGATCATGTCATAAAGTATCATGGCCCCTCTCTTCGTGCGTTGAGCGATCGAGAAGCCTCTAACGCGCCTGCGCAGGTCTCATCCAGTGATTTGTTTTTGGGTGAAAACATCAGCGGCGCTGATGCAAAGGCACGACCTTGTTGTCCATGCCAAGCAGCGCGTCGATCGAGAGCGGCTCTTCGTTGAAGATCGTGCCGGCGAGCGCCGGGCGGGCAAGATGATATCCTTGCAGGAGGTCGACGCCACCGTCCAGCGCGACCCGCAGATGCGTGGCCTGCTCGATGCCTTCGACCAGCACCTTGGCGCCGCGGTCGTGCAGCATCGAGACCAGCGGCCGGAAGAATCGTTCGGCGGCGGCATGACGGCAGAACTCGGCGAACCAGCCGCCGTCGATCTTGACGATGTCGGGCGACAGCAGGCCGATGCGCGCTTCGGTCGAATGTCCGGTGCCGAAATCGTCGACGGCGATGCGGATGCCGTCACGTCTCATCTCGCGCACGAGGCTCGCGAGCACATAGTCGTCGGCCGCCTGCTCGGTGATCTCGCAGACCAGCATGGCCGGCTCAAGGCCGAAATCGCCGAGGCGCCTGGTCATAAGGCGTATCTCGGCCAGCGCCCGCCCGAGGTGATCGTTGATCATCGGGTCGTAGTTGAAGAACAGCGTGAGCCCATCGACGCCGATGTTGCGGTAATTGCCGAGATGCAGCATCCGGCACATCGTCTCAACGAACAGCCGGTCCGATGCCGCGACGCTGTCGAAGAAAACCTGTGGTGCAACGGGCGTTGCGACGCGGCGCGGCTCGATCAACGCTTCGACGGCGACAGGTTTGAGCGTCCCGCCCCGCGGCGCGAAGATCGGCTGATAGGCGCTCCACAGCCTGAACTCGCCATAGACGCCGAACTGGATGCCGATCTCGTCGGCGAAGATCGCCTCGGCGACGTTTCGCCGCCTTTCGGGGCGCCGCCTGTCGGGCCGCACAATCATGGCGTCACCTTGCGCCCAAAGGCCCTCGCCGGCCGCGACGGCGGCACCGGAGCGGGACTGGCAGCGACCGTGGCCCTGCTCTCCTCGGCCGTGGGCACCTGCACGCTCTTGCCGAAAACGCGAAAACTGGTCGGGGCGAGTTCCGGCCGGGCGAGCACATAGCCTTGTACCATCGAAGCCCCGGACTTCTCGGCGAGCTCGAGCTGCCAGCCTTCCTCGATGCCTTCGAAAACCGTGCGGATGCCCTGGCTTTCGAAGCTCTTCACCATCGCGGTCAGCAGCGCAAATCCGGCCCCGGACTCCATGAGCTGCGTAATCCAGTGGGCGTCGAACTTGACGATGTCCGGCTTCAACTCCTTGATGCGGTTGATGTCGGAATCGTCGGCGCCGTAGTCGTCGACGGCGATGTGGAAGCCGTTGGCGCGCAGCGCTTCGACAAAGCTGTAGAGCGTCTCCTGCGAAGCCGACTTCTGCTCTGTGACCTCGCAGACGATGCGGCGAGGATCGATTCCGGCCTCGTGCAGCACCAGGCGCATGTCGCGCAGCGCCTTGTCGGCAATGGCGCGGTCGGTGAACACCGACGGATCGAAATTGACGAAGATGGATGCCTCTTCCGGCAGACAGGCGCCGGCATTCAGAAGATGCAGCGTCCTGGTCAGCGCCTCGATATGCAGCCGGTCGCCCGCAGGGCAAGTGCCGAAAAAAGCTCCCGGCGATTGCGGCTCGCCGTCGCGGAACGGCCGGATCAGGCCCTCGAAGGCGGCAACCGAAAGCTTGCCTTCGTTGAAGGCGAAGATCGGCTGGAAGGCGCTTTGCAGCGTGTAGATGCCCCAGACACCGGTGGAGGTGCCGTCATCATGACGGATGATATGGGCAAGCCCGATGCTGCGCGACAAAGGTCCCTCGCTCCGCCAAACCGGCGGAATTCGATCTGCGATCCTGCCAGCCAAGGGTTTACCGGTCGTTGATGAAATTATAATTGCCGCTCACGCCCCCTTGACCTCTGGATCATCCGACAATGCTTGCGCTAGGGCCGATGATGCGACATGAGAGGCGCCGCGGCCGCTCCTGGCCGCGCCATTCTCTTGGAGACGCTCTGTCATGGCCTTTCTTGCCGACGCCCTTTCCCGCGTGAAGCCTTCCGCGACCATCGCGGTGACGCAGAAAGCGCGCGAGCTGAAAAATGCCGGCCGTGACGTCATCGGCCTCGGCGCCGGCGAGCCGGACTTCGACACGCCCGACAACATCAAGAACGCGGCGATCGACGCGATCCGTCGCGGCGAGACCAAGTATCCGCCAGTTTCCGGCATCGCACCGCTGCGCGAGGCGATCGCCAAGAAGTTCAAGCGCGAGAACAATCTCGACTACCGGCCGGAGCAGACCATCGTCGGCACCGGCGGCAAGCAGATCCTGTTCAACGCCTTCATGGCGACACTGAACCCCGGCGACGAGGTCATCATCCCGCGCCCCTATTGGGTGAGCTACCCGGAAATGGTGGCGATCTGCGGCGGCACGTCCGTTTTTACCGACACCTCGATCGACAACGGCTTCAAGTTGACGGCGGAGGTGCTGGAAAAGGCGATCACGCCGAAGACGAAATGGCTGCTGATGAACTCGCCGTCGAACCCATCTGGCGCCGCCTACACGGAGGCCGAACTGCGCGCGCTGGCCGACGTCCTGCTTAGGCACCCGCATGTCTGGACGCTGACCGACGACATGTACGAGCACCTGTCCTATGGCGATTTCGTCTTCAAGACCATCGCCGAGGTCGAGCCGAGCCTCTACGAGCGCACGCTGACCATGAACGGCGTGTCGAAAGCCTATGCCATGACCGGCTGGCGCATCGGCTACGCCGCCGGGCCGGTGGCGCTGATCAAGGCGATGGACATGATCCAGGGCCAGCAGACCTCGGGCGCCTGCACCATCGCCCAATGGGCTTCCGTCGAGGCGCTCAACGGCCCGCAGGATTTCATCGCGAAGAACAAGGCGATCTTCCAGGGCCGGCGCGACCTCGTCGTGTCGATGCTCAACCAGGCGCGCGGCATCACTTGTCCGTCGCCGGAAGGCGCCTTCTATGTCTATCCGTCCTGCGCGCAATTGATCGGCAAGAAGACCAAGGCCGGCAAGGTCATCGACAGCGACGAGGCCTTCTGCTCGGAGCTGCTCGACGCCGAGGGTGTGGCGGTGGTATTCGGCTCGGCCTTCGGCCTCGGACCGAACTTCCGCATTTCCTACGCGACGTCGGACGCGCTGCTGGAGGAAGCCTGCACCCGCATCCAGCGCTTCACCGCGTCGCTGACCTGACCGGCAACGCCGCCAGCCAATGAGAAAACCCGGCTCCGTGAACTGACCCCCGAAAGTTGGACACAACCTTCGGGGGTTTTGCATGTCCAAACACAGTGCGCGTTTCAAGCGCTCGGTTGTCGATAGCTATTTGTGCGGGGATGAAAGCTACGCGAGTGCGGCGTCTAAGCGTGGAGTTGACGCGGCGACTGTGCGCAAGTGGGTTGCTTTGTACCAGGCGCATGGCGATGCCGGGCTGTCGTTACGATGTGGCGTTCAAGCTGTCGGTGCTCGAGCGGATGTGGAAGGACGGTCTGTCGCATCGCCAGACGGCGACGCTGTTCAATATCCGCAATTCCGGTTGCCTGACGGGCTGGGAGAAGCACTATCATGCGGGTGGGATAGAGGCGCTCGGCCCCCGCCCCAGAGGACGACCCATGTCAAAGCCGCCGGCCCCTGCGGTGCCTGTTGCAGCCAGTGACGAGGCCAAAAGCCGCGAAGAATTGCTGGCCGAGTTGAAGCAGTTGCGGATGGAGAACGCCTACCTAAAAAAAACTGAAGGCCTTAACGCAGGAACATGCGCCCAAAAAGCGCAAGCCGTCCAAGCGTTAAGGCCGTTTTATCCGCTTAAGGGCCTGCTCGACCTGGCGAAGCTGCCGCGCAGCACGTTCTATTACAGGCAAAAGGCGGCCTCGCGCCCGGACCGTCATGCGGCGCTGAAGGAGGCGATCAAGGCCATCTTCGACAGCCACAAGGGCCGCTATGGCTATCGCCGGGTGACCGCGCAACTGCGCCAGTTGGGCCAATGCGTCAACCATAAGACCGTCCAGAGCCTGATGGCCGGGATGGGATTGAAGTCACTGGTCAGGCCGAAGAAGTATCGTTCCTACAGGGGCGAGATCGGGCGGACCGCTCCCGATCTCTTTCAGCGCAAGTTCGGCGCCGACCGCGCCAACCGCAAATGGGTGACCGACGTGACGGAGTTCAGCGTGGCCGGCGACAAGCTCTACCTGTCTCCCATCATGGATCTCTACAATGGCGAGATCGTCGCCTTCGAGACGGCGCGCCGGTCGCGCTTCAAACTGGTGGACAACATGCTGACCAAAGCCTTCGCCCGGCTCAACGAGGACGAGCGGCCGATCCTGCATTCCGATCAGGGATGGCAATACCAGATGTCGGCATTCCAGCGCAGGCTGGAGGCCAGAGGCCTTGCACAGAGCATGTCACGCAAAGGCAATTGCCTCGACAACGCACCGATGGAGAGCTTCTTCGCCACACTCAAGTCCGAGCTCTTCCATCCGGAAAGGTTCGACACTGTCCAAAGCCTCGATACGGCCATCAAGGGCTACATCGACTATTACAACCACCGCCGCATCAAACTGAAACTGAAAGGGCTGGCCCCTGTGCAATACAGGACCCAGCCCTTAAATCCACCAGCTCAATGAACCGTCCAACTTTACGGGGTCAGTTCACCGCACCGGGTTTTTTTGTTGGGCGTTTCAGCCGCCATACTGCTCGTCGGAGACTGCCTCGAGCCAATCGGCGTGGCTGCCGTCCAGCGCCTCTTGCATGGCGAGATGCGTCATCGTGGTTTTCGGTCCGGCGCCGTGCCAGTGCTTTTCGCCCGGCGCGAAGGAGATGACGTCGCCGGCCCTGATCACCTCGATCGGCCCGCCCCATGTCTGCGCAAGCCCGGCCCCTGACGTGACATAGAGTGTCTGGCCGAGCGGGTGTGTGTGCCAATGGGTGCGGGCGCCCGGTTCGAAGCTGACCAGCGTCGCCCTGAGCCGCGCCGGCGCCTCCTTCTCGATGATCGGCGTCTGCAACACCTTGCCGGTGAAATACTTTTCGGGCGCGATGATTGTCGGCACGCTGCCGCAGGCAATGATCTTCATCGTTCACATCCTCAATCGAACCGAACCGCGAGTGCGGCATCTCGCGCCTAGTTTCATCCCGGCACGGGGCCAGTGCAACCGGTCTTTCCGACTGCCGATGGTGAGAGCATCGAAGCATGCTTGGCGCTGCCTCAAGTCATTTTGTTAGTCATTCAAAATACTGTCATAAATCGTTGCTTTTTAACCATAAAAACGAGGCGCCGAGTCAGAGAGCGGGAAATGGAGCAGGCAACTGACATGCTCAATGTCTTTTTAACGGCTGGACTCTAGCCATGGCCGTGCTGTGGGGGCGCGGACATGAGCATCTTGGCGACAATCAAGGATCATAGCGGGAGGATTTACCGCGGCATCCAGGCGCTGCTTGTGGTTAGCATCGCCGCTACGGCGATCGCCGCCTTTGGCCTGTCCGAAGACGCGTCCCGCGCCACGGCCCTCGCCATGTCGGTGATGGCGACCAGCCTGGCGCTCCTTGTGCTGATGTATATGCGTTCGAGCGTCGTCCAGCGCCTGCAGTCGGCGGCGGACGCTGAGGCTGAGAAGCACCGTTTTCTCGGCATCGACGCAATGACCGGCGCCATGACCCGACGCTATTTCCTCGAAGCGTTGAGCGACAGGCTGGGCACCTTGCGCAACCGGCGGCAGGCGAGTCTGCTTTTGATCGACCTCGATCATTTCAAGCAGCTCAACGACACCTTCGGCCACCAGTTCGGCGACCTGGCGCTGGCCTATCTGGTCAAGGAGGCGGAGCGCATCTTTGCCGACGGCATTATCGGACGGCTGGGCGGAGACGAGTTCGGCGTCATCGTCCCGCATGGCGACGCGGCCGCTATCAGCAAGGACGCGCGCCGGCTGCTCGACGCGATGCGGGCCGGAAAGCGGCACGAAGGCAAGATCATTCCGCTGTCGATCTCGTTGGGAGTTGCGCTGGCGCCGTTGCACGCCTCAAACTCCACGGAACTGATGTTGCTTGCCGACCTGGCGCTTTATGAAAGCAAGGCGGCAGGCCGGGGCCGCGTCACGGTCTTCGATGAAGAGATGCTCTCGGACAAGCGTTATCGCCGCCTGGTCGAGCGTGAACTGCGCGCCGCCGTCTATCTTGGCGAACTGGAGCTCCACTATCAGCCGATCGTCGGCACAGAGGGCTCCATCGACGCGCTCGAGGGCCTGATCCGCTGGCGCCATCCCGTCCGCGGCCTGATCTCGCCGGCCGAATTCATCCCGATCGCCGAGCGCTCGACCCTCATCGACATGATCGGCGAGTGGGTCTTCAAGCGCGCCTGCGCCGATATCGGCCACTTTCCGGGGCGACGCATTTCTATCAACGTCTCGGGCGAGCAGTTGAAGCGCGACGAGATCGTGACGATGTGCGAGCGCGTCATGCGCGAGACCGGCCGGTCGGCATCTTCCTTCATCATCGAGATCACCGAGACGGTCGCGACCGCCGCGACGCCGGAAATCCTCAGGCGCCTGGAAGCGCTGCGCGGGCTCGGCTTCCATATCGCGCTCGACGACTTCGGCACCGGTCATTGCGGCTTCAACTATCTAAAAACCTTGCCCATCGACAGCGTCAAGATCGACCGCTCCTACATCCGCAGCCTCGCTCACGACCAGGTGGCGCAGATCTTTGTTTCGGCGCTCGCCCAGATAGCGCGCATCCAGGATATCACCATCGTCGCTGAAGGCGTCGAAACCTCGGAGGAGTTCACCCTCGCCCGCACGGCCGGTTGCGGCCGCTTCCAGGGTTATTTCTTCGGCAAGCCTGCGCCGCGCGATAAGACGAGCGCCCTTTGTGCAGCCGATGGCGAGCCGCTGGCCCTTAGCGCCTGACAAGATGGGCGCCTGACAGGATGAGCGCCTGGCAAACCGGGCGCGTGGCAAGACCGAAGCCGGCGCACTCCCTATTTTTCTTGCCCTCTCCGCGAACCCGTGTGACGATGGCCTTGGGCAGGTGGTGAGCAACACCCCGCCCGCGACGGCCGAACAGGCCGGCCGCCGCTCTTCACAGAGTGCGATCGGACGCAAAAACCGGTTTCCACTTTTTGCTGATCGCTCTCTTGGGAAACGCCTGAGTGGAGGTCAGCCATGGGTACTCGCGCCGGAGGACGACGCACGGGACCGAAATGCATTGCCATAGTCGGTCCCTTCGCAAGCGGTAAGACGACACTTCTCGAAGCAATCCTCGCCCGCACGGGCGCCATCCCCCGCCAGAATCCCGTCTCATCGGGCAACACCGTTTCCGATCACTCGTCGGAGGCCCGCGCCCACGCCATGAGCGTCGAGGCGACCTTTGCCACCACGGAGTTCATGGGCGAGCAGTTCACCTTCGTCGATTGTCCCGGTTCCATCGAATTCGCCTTCGAGGCCGAGCCGGTGCTTGCCGCCTGCGATGTCGCCGTGGTCGTGGCCGAAGCGGATGAAAAGAAGATTCCCGCGCTGCAACTCATCATGCGCAAGCTCGACGATCTCGGCGTGCCGCGCATCCTGTTCCTCAACAAGGTGGACAAGGCGATCGCCGGCGTTCGCGAGACGCTCAAGATGCTGCAGCCGGCGAGTTCCGCGCCGCTGCTCTTGCGCCAGATCCCACTGCGCAAGGACGGCGTCGTCATCGGCTCGATCGATCTCGCGCTGGAGCGCGCCTATGTGTACCGCGAATACGCCGAAAGCCAGGTCGCCGAGATTCCCGACGACGACAAGGCGCGCGAGCTCGAGGCGCGCTTCTCGATGCTGGAGACGTTGGCCGACCATGACGACCAGCTGATGGAACAGCTCCTGGAGGAGATCGAGCCGCCGAAAGATGCGATCTTCGATGACCTTGCCGCCGACCTCCGGGCCGGCACGGTGACGCCGGTGCTGATCGGCACGGCGGAGAAGGGCAATGGCGTGCTGCGCCTGTTGAAGACGATCCGCCACGATGCGCCGGATGTCGAGGCGACCCGCAAGCGCCTGAGTGTACCGGACGGCAGCCAGACGGTCGTGCAGGTGATGAAGACTATCCACACGGCGCATGGCGGCAAGCTGTCGGTGTCGCGCGTGCTTTCCGGCCAATTGGCCGATGCGGCCGAGCTTTTCCTCTCCAACGGCGACACGACCAAGGTCTCCGGCATTTACAAGATGCTGGGCAAGGATCAGCTGAAGCTGCCGTCCGCCATGGCTGGCGACACCGTCGCGCTCGGCAAGCTCGACAACGTCAGGACTGGCCAGACGCTGAGTTCGGCCAAGGGCGGCATCAAGCCGCTGTTCACGCTGGAGCCGCCGCAGCCGGTGTTTGCCTTCGCGCTGCGGCCCAAGGAACGCAAGGACGAGGTCAAGATGTCGGCGGCTATCCAGAGGCTTGCCGAGGAAGACCCCTCGCTCAACCTGCACCACAACCAGGACTCCGCGGAAACCGTGTTGTCGGGGCACGGCGAAATGCACCTGCGCGTTGTGCGCGAGCGCCTGGAGGGCAAGAACCAGATCCCGATCGAAGGCCATTCGCCGGCGGTGCCTTATCGCGAGACGATCCGCAAATCCGCGCAGCAGCGCGGCCGCCACAAGAAGCAGTCGGGCGGCCACGGCCAATTCGGCGACGTGGTGATCGAGATCAAGCCGCTGCCCCGCGGCTCGGGCTTCCAATTCACCGACACCATCACCGGCGGGGTCGTGCCCAAGACCTACATCCAGTCGGTGGAGACGGGCATCCGCGACTATCTGAAGACCGGTCCACTCGGCTTCCCCGTGGTGGATGTCGCCGTCAACCTATCGGACGGCTCCTACCATGCGGTCGACTCCTCCGACATGGCCTTCCAGATGGCGGCAAAGCTGGCGATGAAAGAAGGCATGGCGGCCTGTTCGCCGGTTCTGCTGGAGCCGATCATGAAGGTCGAAATCGTCACGCCATCCGATGCAACCTCGAAGATCATCGCGTTGATCCCGCAGCGGCGCGGCCAGATTCTTGGCTATGACGCGCGGCCCGACTGGCCCGGCTGGGACGTGGTCGAGGCGACCATGCCCCAGGCCGAGATCGGCGACCTGATCATCGAGTTGCGTTCGGCGACGGCGGGCGTCGCCAGCTACAAGGCCGGCTTCGACCATATGGCCGAGCTGACGGGGCGCCTGGCCGACGAGGCGATGAACGCCAACGGCAAGGCTGCATGACTGATTTTGGCTGAGGAATGAAAAACGGCGCCCGGATCATCCGGACGCCGTTTCTTATTGCGGACCGTCTTCCTGGGAGGCAACGGCAGGTCCGCCGCATCAGGAAATGGTTCGGACGCGGTAGCTGCCTGAGCCCGGCCTGTCCGAGTGATGCCCCCATCTCCCGAACGGACCAACCGCGTCCTATCATCTACTTAATCGATAGAGTGCGTCCGCGACATGTTACCCGATGTTACATGTCACTGTTACGTGGCTTTCGCTCACGCATTTCCGGCCTCGCCGTGATCTCGGCGCAACAAAAAAGCCGGATCAATAAAGATCCGGCTGAGTTTGATTGGAAGTGCCGATTAGGGCTAACCTCCAGAGGGGAACACTCGAGGGCGCTAATGGGAGGAGAACGCGCCCTGGAGATGAACTATATATGTGCTCATCATGCCCAAGAAACAAGCATCTATTTTGCAACACACGCATGCAAAAAGACGCAGGCTGTGGTCCAACCCGTCCCAAGAACCGATAGGACCAGAAAAAATCGCCGAATCGTGTGCCTTTCCAGCGTGAAAGCGATTGCTGATATGCAAATCAGGTCCGATTCTGCCCCGTAAAACGCGTGAAATCAAAATGATGCGGATTCGGGCAGGCTGCGTTTACTTTTGCGGCAGGAGGGACTGATGCGAACTTTTTCGGCAATCGCCGGCAGCGCGCTATTCCTCGTTGCTGCACCCGGCGTGGTTGCAGGGCTGATACCCTGGCTGCTGACCGACCATTATCGCATGCCGCTGTCCACCGTGCCCGGTTTCGTGCCCGTAGGCTGGATCCTTGTGGCCGGGGCGGCAGGGATCCTGGTTCACGCCTTCGCCCGCTTCGCCTTTGAGGGACTTGGCACGCCCGCTCCCGTGGCTCCGACCGAGAAACTGGTCGTCGGCGGCATCTATCGCCACGTGCGTAACCCCATGTATGTCGCGGTGCTATCGATCATCCTCGGCCAGGTGCTCATCTTTTCGAGCGGAGCGGTGTTCGTCTACGGCCTGATAGCTGCGGCAGCGATGATCTCCTTCGTCAAAGTCTACGAGGAGCCGACACTCGCCCGCCGCTATGGCGCAGAGTACGAAACCTACCGCCGCGCCGTTCCCTGCTGGTTGCCGCGCATCACACCCTGGCGCGGATAGCAATCGCGCCCGGCCGCGTTTCAGAACGACCAGCTGCGCGCCTTCGCGATGATGAAATCGCGGAATACATGCAGCTTCGCCTGGTTCTTCATCGCGTCCGGATAGGCGAAATAGGTGTCGAAGGACGGCACCTCGGTCTCGGGCAGCAACTGCACCAAGTTCGAGTCCTTGCTGATGACGTAGTCCGGCAGCATGGCGATGCCGGCGCCGCCCTGAACTGCGCGCTTGATCGACAGGATGTCGTTGATCTGCAGCGTCGGCACCCTTTGGCCGCCCTCGAAATCGCCGACCGTCTCCAGCCAGTTCAGTTCCGACAGATGCGAGGGCACCGGCACGCCGAAGGTGACGATGCGATGGTTCCTGAGCTCGGCGATCGAGGCCGGCTTGCCGAACTTCGCCACATAGGAGGGTGCCGCGTAGAGATGGAAATGCACGGTGAACAGCCGGCGCTGGATGAGATCCGGCTGCTGCGGCTGCCGCAGCCGAATGGCGCAATCGGCCTGGCGCATGGTGAGGTCGAGTTCCTCGTTGGCGAGGATCAGCTGCAGGCTGATCTCGGGATAGAGCTCTATGAATTCCTGCACCCGCTCGGTCAGCCAGCCGGCGCCCAGCCCCACCGTGGTCGTCACCCTCAGCACGCCGGAGGGGCGGTCCTTGGTTTCGGTCAGCCGCGACTTGATTGTCTCCAGCTTCATCAGCACGTCATGCGCCGTGCGGAACAGCATCTCGCCCTGCTCGGTCAGCACGAGGCCGCGCGCGTGGCGATGGAACAGCGCCACGCCGACGTCATGCTCCAGCGCGCTGACCTGCCGCGAGATCGCCGATTGCGACAGATGCAGCGTCTCGGCGGCATGGGTGAACGACCCAGCCTCCGCCGCAGCGTGAAACACGCGTAGCTTGTCCCAGTCCAGCGCCATGATTCCCCTCGCGTTGCCTTTGGCGTCTGAATGAAAAATCAGGCTTTTAAACGGCGTTCTTCAGCCGATCGATTATTCCGCCGCTTCGCGGTGGACTTCGATCCCCGCCAGATATTTTTCCGCCTCGAGCGCAGCCATGCAACCGAGCCCCGCCGCCGTCACCGCCTGCCGGTAGACATCGTCGGTGACATCGCCGGCGGCAAATACGCCGGGCACGTCGGTGCGGGTCGAATCCGGCGCTGTCCACAGATAGCCGTTCGGCTTCTGCTTGAGCTTGCCGGCGAAGAGCTCGACCGCCGGCGCGTGGCCGATCGCGACGAAGACGCCATCGACTTTCAGCCGCGACACTTCTCCGGTCGCCACGTTGCGCATCTTCAAACCCTCGACCGAAGGCGGCAGCGGCGCCTTGCCCGGCTGCCCGGTGATCTCGTCGACGACGGTATCCCAGATGACGCGGACATTGTCCTTCTTGAACAGCCGCTCGCGCAGGATGCGCTCGGCGCGGAAATCGCCGCGCCGGTGGATGACGGTGACGCTCTTGGCGAGGTTGGCGAGATAGAGCGCCTCCTCGACCGCCGAATTGCCGCCGCCGACCACCGCGACATCCTTGCCGCGATAGAAGAAGCCGTCACAAGTGGCGCAGGCCGATACGCCGAAGCCCATGAAGGTCTGCTCCGATGGGATGCCCAGCCACTTGGCCTGCGCGCCGGTGGCGATGATCAAGGCATCCGCGGTGTAGACGGTGCCGGAATCGCCGGTAGCGCGGAATGGCCGCACATTGAGGTCGACCTCGGTGATGATGTCGTTGACGATGTCCGTGCCGACATGCTCGGCCTGCTTCGCCATTTGCTCCATCAGCCAGGGACCCTGGATCGGATCGGCAAAGCCCGGATAGTTTTCGACATCGGTGGTGATCATCAGCTGGCCGCCCTGCTGCAGACCAGCGACGAGCATCGGCTTCAGCATGGCGCGGGCGGCATAGATCGCCGCCGTGTAGCCGGCCGGGCCTGAGCCGATGATGAGAACGGGCGCATGTTTGGTGTTCATGAAAAAAGTCCCCTGCGGCGCGAAGCCGTGGCTAGTTGCCGGTAATGTAAGTGTTGCCCGCCAAGCCAGCAAGGCAGCTTGGCCTTCGTCCCCGGAAAGCTGCCTCACATGCATATGGGGCCATATCGCGACCCCGAGCAGAAAAATCATTGCAAAGGGATGGCCTCCCGCGCGAAACCTAATTACAAAATCGCGAAAGATTCTTGCGCGAAAGCCGATCATGCCGCTCAAAGCCGATCTCGACGCCATCGACTGGAAGATCCTGCGCGAGCTGCAGAGCGACGGCCGCATGACCAATGTCGAGCTGTCCAACCGGGTCGGCATCTCGGCGCCGCCTTGCCTGCGCCGCGTCAGGCGGCTGGAAGAGGCCGGCATCATCCGCGGCTACCGCGCCCTCCTCAATGCGCCGGCGCTCGGCATGGACGTCGTCGCCTTCTGCCTGATCGGCCTGCACCATCAGGCCGATGCCGAGCTGAAGACTTTCGCCGAGCGCACGCGGGGCTGGCCGATCGTCCGCGACGCCTGGATGGTGTCGGGCGAGTCCGATTTCCTGCTGCACTGCGTGGCGAGCGACCTCGGCACCTTCCAGACCTTCGTCATCGAGGAGCTCGCTTCGGCGCCGAATGTCGACACCGTGAGGACGGCGCTAACCATCCGCCGCGTCAAGGACGAAGGGCTGGTGGCTTTTCCGAGCTGATCACCACGCCGGCTTCCCATAAAAGCGCTGGAAAGCCAGCAACCTGGCACTCGACGTTGAATCAGGATGCGATCAGAGCGACCGTATCGCGGCCAGCAGGCCGTCGAGATCGCGCGCGTCGCGCAACGGCACAACCGCGAGCCCGTCCATCGTCGAGGCCTCGCCATCGACAAGCCAGCCACGCTCGAGGCCGGCGCGCTCGCCCGCTTCCATATCGGCGGGCTTGTCGCCGACGATCAGCGAGCGTTTCAGGTCGACACCGAGGCGACGCGCCGCCTCCATCAGCATGCCTGGATTGGGCTTGCGCATCGGATGGTCGGCGACCGCCAGCGGACCCGAGCCTTTCTCGTGATAGCCGCAGGCAAGCACCATATCGACGACGGCATTCCTCTCCGCAAGCAGGTCGAGCACCCTCTGATTGACGGCCGCGAACGCCTCCCAGCCGAAATAGCCGCGCGCAATGCCGGACTGGTTGGTGACGATGACGACTGGAATGCCGACCCGGTTAGCTGTCTCGATGACCGGCAGCATCTGCGGCCTGAGCACGATCTCCGCCGGATCGCTCGGATAGTCCGTGTCGACATTGATCGTGCCGTCGCGATCGAGGAACAACGCCGGCCGGCCCGCCGGAAACGACCTGGCGCCGATCCGCTCGACCCACAAACCGGGCTCGACAAGCGGATAGGATACTTTGTCTTCAGCCATTGCTGAGACGCGCTTCCACCGCCTCGCAAAGATGGTGGTAAAGGCACAGATGCCCCTGCTGGATGATCGGCGTCGAGGTCGACGGCACGTTGAGCAGGATGTCTGTCAGCGGCTTGAGCTTGCCGCCGCTGTCGCCGGTCAGGCTGATCACCGTCATGCCCATGGCCCGCGCCTGCTCGGCGGCGGCAAGGATGCTCGGCGAATTGCCGCTGGTGGAGATGGCAAGCAATACCGCGCCTTCCGATCCGTGCGCCTCGACCTGGCGCGAGAACACGGTGTCGAAGCCGTAGTCGTTGCCCCAGGCGGTCAGCACCGCCGCATTGGCCGGCAACGCGATGACATTGTAGGCCTTGCGCTCCTTGAGGAAGCGGCCGACCAGTTCGCCGGCGATGTGGATGGCATCGCTCGCCGAGCCGCCATTGCCGCAGATCAGCAGCGCCTTGCCTTGCGAAAGCGCCGCAACGACCGTGCTGACAGCGCGTTCCATCTCGCCGGTGAGGTCGCGCTCGACCATCGCCGAGATCGCCGCCGCGGAGCGGGCCAGATAGTCGTTCAGCTCGGACATGAAACCCTCAATTCGTGCCGCCGGCGCGCAACTTGCCGATGGTGTTGGTCGTGCTCTTGCCGGCGACGAGATCGACCAGCACCACGCGGCCGCCTGCCTTCTGGACCAAATCGGCGCCGACCACGGTCTCGATCGTGTAGTCGGCCCCCTTGACCAGGATATCGGGCTTGAGCGCCTCGATCAGCTTGAGCGGCGTGTCTTCCTCGAAGACGACGACGGCGTCGACCGAGGCAAGCGCCGCGAGCACGCAGGCGCGGTCATGCTGGTCGTTGACCGGGCGTCCGGGACCTTTCAGCCGGCGGACCGAGGCATCGCTGTTGAGGCCGAGCACCAGCCGGTCGCACTGGCTGCGCGCGGCGTGCAGCAGGCTGACATGGCCGGCATGCAGGATATCGAAGCAGCCATTGGTGAAGCCGACCGACAGCCCCTCCTCCTTCCACGCCGCCACCATCCTGGCCGCCGCGTTGGCGTCCAGAATGGCGTCCTGGTGGACGACAGGCCCATGCGAGCGGAACAGCGCGCCGGAGAGCTCCTCGACGGTCAGCCGCGCCGTGCCGCGCTTGCCGACCACGACGCCGCCGGCGGCATTGGCGATTGTAGCGGCCTGCACGCGATCGGCGCCGGCGGCCAGTGACAGCGCGAAGGTCGCGATGACCGTATCGCCGGCGCCGGACACATCGAACACTTCGCGCGCTTGCGTCGAGATGTGGCGGGCATCCTCGGCGGTGACGACGCTCATGCCCTTTTCACTGCGTGTGGCGACGATGAACTCGAAGTCATGCGCGGCGATCAGGTCGCGCGCCGCAGCGACGATCTCCTCGTCGCCAAACACCGCGCGTCCAACCGCTTCGCCAAGCTCCTTGCGATTGGGCGTGACCGCCGTCGCCCCGGCATAGCGCGCATAGTCCCGACCCTTCGGGTCGACCAGCACCGGCTTTCCGGCATCGCGGCAGATCGCGATGAGCTCACCGGCGACGCCGTCGAGCAGGATGCCCTTGCCGTAGTCGGACAGGATGACGATGTCGGCCCGCGCGAGTGCTGCCTGGAAATGGTCGATGAGCTTCGCCCGCTCTACGGCGGTGAGCGGCTTGATCTCTTCCTCGTCGAAACGCAGCACCTGCTGGTTGAGCGCGCTGAAGCGGCTCTTCGACGAGGTCATGCGGCCGTTCTGCTGCAAGAGGCCGTCGGTATCGGCGCCGAGATCGCCGAGCATGCGCATGAGGTTGTCGCCGGCCTGGTCTGCCCCGATCACAGACACCGGGATCGCGGCGCCGCCCAGCGAGACGATGTTGGAGACGACATTGCCGGCTCCGCCCGTGGCCAGCATCTCGCCCCTTCCGTGCAGCACCGGGATCGGCGCCTCCGGCGAGATCCGCTCGATGACGCCGCTGACGAAGCGGTCGAGAATGAAGTCGCCGACCACCAGCACGGTGACGTCGCCGAAGCGGGCGATGGCGCGATGCAGGGGTTCCGGGGAAGGCAGATGGTGCTCGATCATCTCACTGGCACGCGCCTGAAGGGCGGTTCTTGATCAGGGTTGCAGCACCGGAATTCCGGCGCCCGTCATTCTTCGCGATGCCGATATACCGCAATTCTGGCCAGCGCAACGGCAGGCCGGGACGCGCACGGCCAAGGCCGGCGGACGGATCAGCTCTTTTGCAGGGCGACATGGACGCCGAGACCGACAAGCACGGCGCCACCCGCGCGCTGCATCAGGCGCTGCGCGCGGCCCGAGCGCCGCAGCCGCGCAATCATCGCGCCGGCCAGGAAGACGCAAACGATGTCGGCCGACGAAAACATCAGGTTGACGATGGTTCCCAGCACCACGAACTGCAGCCAAACCGGAAAGGTCGCCGAGGCATCGATGAACTGCGGCAGGAACGCCATGAAGAAGATGGCGGTCTTGGGATTGAGCACCTCGACCGTGATGCTCTCGAAAAAGGCGCGACGGGCCGATTTTCGCTCGATGACCGGGAGCGTTCCGTCTCCTTGCGTCTTGGCGCGGAACAGCGAGACGCCGAGCCAGATCAGGTAGAGCGCGCCGACGAGTTTGACGGCCAGGTAAAGCGGCGGCACGGCGTGGAACAGCACGGACAGGCCGGTCGCGGCGGCAAGAACATGCACATAGCCGCCGAGGTGGATGCCGAGAGCAGCGGTGAGCCCCGACCAGCGCCCGCGCGCCATGGTCTGCGCTGCCGCATAGAGCATGGCCGGACCGGGAATGTAGGCAAAGATCGCCGTGGTGGCGAAGAAGGCGATAAGCAGTTCGGTCGACGGCATCTTGATCCCTCACGATACGCCGCGTGGCGGAGCCGACTGAAGCGGGAGCTTTGCGGCCTCACTGTGGCGAGGAACCGGTCTGCCCTGATTTGGCCAGAACGCGCGCCATGAACTTGTCATGATCGATGACCGCGCGCTCGTGGAAACCTTCCCCGATCAGTCCGTTCTCATCGCTGCACGACACTTTGAAACGCAGCTTTCGCCCCTCCACTGCGACAAGCTCGACATCGGCGGTGACCGTCATGCCGACGGGCGTGGCGGCGACATGGCTGATGTCGATATGGGTGCCGACGGTTCTCTCGTGGCTGCGCAGGAACGGACGCAATGCCTCGACGCATGCCCATTCGATGAAGCCGACCATGAAGGCGGTGGCGAAAACTGGTGGCATGTCGCCGAAGCTCGCAAAGGCCGGCGTCATGGCCGGAACCGTCAGGGAGTCGTCGACCTGCAGTGTTTGAAGAAGGCGAAGACCTGGCTTTAAATCGGATGTCATGGTTGCACCAAGGCAGGGAACGCACACCGACGGCTCTTGCCGCGGCGCTCGAAGGCACCATAGCTCGCTTCAACTGAAGGAAGTACCGTTCGGCGCGCGGCAGAGCTTATCTCGCGAGCCGTTCTGCCGATCCATCCCTACATTCGTCGTAGCCGATGGGTCCGTGACGGCGAGCTTTATCGACACTCCTGCCAGCCTCCCCTATAAGGGCCGGAATCGATAAGCGAAACCAGAGGCCTTCATGATCATCGTCACGGGCGGCGCCGGCATGATCGGCTCCAACATCGTCGCCGCGCTCAATGCCGAGGGGCATGACGACATCGTCGTCGTCGACGATCTCACCGACGGCCACAAGATCGCCAACCTGGCCGACCTCCACATCGCCGACTATCTCGACAAGGACGAATTTCTGGCCCGCCTCGAGGATGGCGGGCTCGGTCGCATCGAGGCCGTCTTCCACCAGGGCGCCTGCTCGACCACCACCGAATGGGATGGCAAGTTCATGATGGAGGTGAACTACGCCTATTCGAAGCGGCTTTTGCATGCCTGCCTCGGACTGCGCGTGCCCTTCCTCTATGCCTCCTCGGCCTCGGTCTATGGCGGTGGCAGCGAGTTCCGCGAGGAGCCGGAATTCGAGCGGCCGCTCAACGTCTATGCTTATTCGAAGAAGCTGTTCGACGACTACGTCCGCCGCAACGTCTTCGATACCGATCACTCGCAGGTTGCCGGCCTGCGCTATTTCAATGTTTACGGGCCGCGCGAGTCGCATAAGGGCGCCATGGCCTCGGTCGCTTTCCATCTGTTCAACCAGGTGGAGCGAGGCGAAAATCCGAAGCTGTTCGGTGCTTACGGCGACTTCGGCCCGGGCGAGCAAAGCCGCGACTTCATCCATGTCGGCGATGTCGCCGAGGTCAATCTGTGGCTGTGGAAGCGCGGCTCGAGCGGCATATTCAACTGCGGCACCGGCCGCGCGCAGCCGTTCCGCGCCATTGCCGAAACGGTGATCGACACGCTTGGCAAGGGTGAGATCGAGTTCATCCCCTTCCCCGACCATCTCAAGGGCAGCTACCAGAGTTTTACGCAGGCTGATATGTCCCGCTTGCGCGCGGCCGGCTACAATGGCCAATTCCGGACCGTGGAAACCGGCGTCAGAGACTATGTCCAATGGCTGAAAGCCCAACGATCCTCGTGATCGGCCCACGCTGGGTGGGCGACATGGTGATGGCCCAGTGCCTGTTCGCGGCGCTGAAGGAAAAGCATCCGAATGCCGCGATCGACGTGTTGGCGCCTGCCTGGGCAGCGCCGCTCGTCAAGCGCATGCCCGAAATACGCTGTCAGATCGATTTTCCGCTGATGCCCGGCGCGCTTGAATTCCGCAGCCGTAGGCGCTTCGGCCGCCTGCTGCGCGGCCGCTACGACATGGCCTATGTGCTGCCGGGAAGTTGGAAATCGGCGCTGATCCCGTTCTTTGCCCGCATTCCGCGCCGCGTCGGCAATTTGCGCGAAATGCGCTACGGCCTTTTGACCGACATCGTTCCTTTGCCCGACGCTCTCAAGCGGCGCACCGCGCGGGCCTATTTCGGCCTGGCGCGCGGCGGCACGTTTCGGCCGCCGAAACTTACCGTCGATGCGGCCAACCAGGCGGATCTGCTGGCTCGGTTCGGGCTCGACGCGAAGCAGTTCGTCGCCTTGATGCCGGGCGCCGAATTCGGCCCGGCAAAACGCTGGCCGAGCGAACACTATGCCGAGCTTGCCCGTGGATTGATGGCAAAGGGCCTGAGTGTCGCCCTGCTCGGCTCGAAGAACGACGCCGAAGTCACCGGCGAGATCGCAAGGCTGGCACCAGGCGCCATCGATCTTGCCGGCAGGACGAAGCTGGAGGACGCCATCGACCTGATCGCCGCGTCGAAGCTTGCAGTGTCGAACGACAGCGGGCTGATGCATGTCGCGGCCGCCGTCGGCACGCCGATCGTCGCCGTCTACGGCTCGACCTCGCCCGAGAACACGCCGCCGCTGACCGATCGCTCCGAGTTGATCTGGCTGCATCTTTCCTGCTCGCCCTGCCACAGCAAGGTCTGCCCGCTCGGCCATCTCAACTGCCTGAAAACGCTCGATGTCGCGAGGGTGGCTGCCGCGGCCGACCGGTTGCTTAAGGTTCCCGCGGCCGCATGAAGGTGCTGATCGTCAAGACATCGTCGATGGGTGATGTCATCCATACGTTCCCGGCTGTCGAGGATGCGCTGCGCAATCGCCCGGACATGAGCTTCGACTGGTGTGTGGAAGAGGCCTTCGCCGGCATCGTCGCCTTGCATCCGGCGATAAAGTCCATCCAGAAGGTGGCGATCCGGCGCTGGCGCAAGAAACCGTTCGACGGCGACACATGGCGCGAAATGACTGGCCTCCGCCACGCGCTGCGCGGCGCCCGCTATGACCTGGTCATCGATGCCCAAGGCCTGCTGAAGTCGGCCGTGGTCGCCAAACAGGCTGGCGCACCGATCGCCGGCTTTGACCGTTCGAGCGCCCGCGAGCCCTCAGCGACGCTGTTTTACGACCGCAAATATGCCGTATCCCGCGATCTACACGCCATTGAACGCACACGGCGGCTGTTCGGACAGGCGCTCGGCTACGAGCCCGATCTTTCGCGCATTGGTTCCGGGATTGTCGCGCCGGCAGGCAACCTTTCCGTTCCTGAAGGCAAGCTTGCCTTCCTGCTGCACGGCACCAGTCGCGAGGACAAGAAATGGCCGGCAGATGACTGGATCGAGACCGCGCGCCAATTGGTGTCCAGGCAATTCACGCCCGTGGTCACCTGGTCGAATGGAGCGGAAAGGGCTGTGGCGGAAGCCATTGCCGCGGCCGTGCCAAAGACTGTGCTGGTTCCGAAATCGCCGCTGGGCGAGATTGCCGCAATTCTCGGTCGCTCGACGCTCGTCATCGGCGCCGACACCGGCCTCACACACCTCGCCAGCGCCTTCGGCCTGCCGACCGTCGCCATCTTCCTGGCAACGGAGCCGGGTCTGACCGGCCCGCGCGGACCGTTCTCGTCGACCTTATTGGCGCCTGCCGGCGGTAAGGTCACGCCGGCCGAGGTGATGGAGGAGGCTGAACGGCTTCTGGCGCTGAGATCGGAAGCGCCGGCCTAGGCCTTAAATGAACTGGACCTGGACGATCTCGTAGCCGCGGGCGCCGCCGGGGGCGTTGACCTCGATGGCGTCGCCGACCTCCTTGCCGATCAGCGCGCGCGCGATCGGCGAGGAGATCGAGATACGGCCGGACTTCACGTCCGCCTCCTGGTCGCCGACGATCTGATAGGTCTTCTTTTCTTCGGTGTCCTCGTCGACCAAAACGACGGTCGCGCCGAACTTCACCTTGTCGCCGCTCAGCTTCGTGACGTCGATCACCTCGGCGCGCGCGATCAGGTCTTCGAGTTCGTTGACGCGGCCCTCATTGTGGCTCTGCGATTCTTTGGCGGCGTGGTATTCGGCATTTTCAGACAGGTCGCCATGCGAGCGGGCTTCGGAGATCGCCTCGATGATGCGTGGACGCTCTTCCTGCTGGCGCCAACGCAGCTCTTCCTTCAATGACGCGAACCCCTCGCCTGTCATCGGAACCTTGATCATGATGCCTGACCTTTCCTGCCGCCACCCCCGCTTTTCGGGAGCAGCCTTGTCAACGGGTACAAAAAGAAAACGGTCCGGCAGCCTCGGGCTAACGGAACCGTCTCACCACAATTTCCCCGAATATAGCGATCTTCCCGCGATTTTCACGCCCAAAAATGAAGTTCGGCAAAATGATCACTGCTTTCGCTTGATCGCCTGGCGGTGAATGCGGCAGCAGCGAGAAACCGGCTGCGAGTGCTCGCAGCCGGTTTGAGAAGCCGGTGGTCGAAATCAGCTCCTCAGGAAATGATCGATCTGCTCTGACAGCATGCCGTATTCGCGCGAGCCCTTGCCGGTCCGCTTCTCGATCTCCATCAACTGCTGTTGCGCGCCGGCAAGATCGCCGATCTGCAGATGCGCCTCGCCGAGATACTCGCGCACCAGCGTGTAGTTCGGGTCGATGCGCAGCGCTTCCTCGTAATAGCCGAGGCCGACCGTGACGCGGCCGGAATGGCGATGTGAATAGCCGAGATAGTTGAGGATGCGCGGATCCTGCTTGTTGGCGGCTAAAGTCAGCACCGAGATCGCCTCGTCATAGCGCCCGGCCATCGCCAGATCGTGGCCAGCTTCGTAGATGCTGTCGTCATCCAGCATGCCATATTGCGGCGTTACGCATTTCTTCTTCTTCTTGTCCCAGACCTGGCCCTTCTTGCATTGGCTGGTTGTCTGGCCGCCGCTACTACCGCCTTCACCGGCGGTGAATGCCGGCGCCGCGAACAGCGGCAGTGCAGCAATAGCTATGACCTGGATTAGCAAACGTCTGCGCATCGAAACCTCCGTGAGCGTGACAATGGCAGATTAACGCCGCCTCTGCGCCGTTTCATCCCGAAAAGCCGCCGGCAGCCGAACTATTTGGACGTCCGGGCGCATTTCCGTTCCTTGCGAACGGACGTGACGCGGGCCGCAAATCCGCTATCATCAGTCGAGCGCACGACGAGGAGAAAGGCCAGTGCAGCAGCGCCTCGAACAGGAATGGGAGCTTTCCATCGACCCGGACACGGTGCGCCTGTTTATCCTCAAGGCCAAGGCGCTGAGCGCCGCCGTCAACGAGGATTATGACGACGGTGCCGAGCACGAGGTCGAGTTCGACGGCGACAGGCACGACAGCCATCATCATGACGGCCTTGTCGAAGAGGCCTCGGAAGATCTCACCGAGGAGGAGTTCCGCGAGCTGATCAACGATCTCAATGTCGATGAAGCGGCCGAGCTGGTCGCGCTGGCCTGGATCGGTCGTGGCGACTACGACGCTTCCGAGTGGATCGACGCGGTGGCCGCGGCGCGCGAGCGCGCCAACAAGCGCACTGCCAAATACCTGCTCGGCCTGCCGCAACTCGCCGACTGGCTGGAGGACGGTCTCGAGGCGATCGGCGCGTAACGGGCCGGTAATCGTTTTTGATCGCAACGTTACCACCTCCGAGGCAACCTTGCCTTGTCGGCGCCGTTTCCGGCCGATGGCAACGCTGAGCTTTTCCGGATTTTGCAGACTGGCGCTGCCCTTGGCGGCGGCGGCCTTGCTGATCACGCCGGCCGATGCCAAGCATCGTCATAGGCAGCCGCTGACACCGCGTGTGGAGCAGCCATTGACGCAGCGGGCCGATCAGCCCCTGAGGCCGAGGAGCAGGCTCCGCGTGGGGCCACGGGGCAAACGGCATATCATGCCAAAGCAGACGCAACAGCAAACGCAGGACCAGCCGACCTCACCCGCCGATGTTCCGGTGCCAGAGCCACGCCCGACGGAAGCGCCAAAGGCCGACGCAACAACGATGAAAGAGCAGAAGGCTACAGGTCCAAAGCCCGCTGACGCATCCAACCGGCTCAATCAAGAAAAGTCTCGTCCCGAGCCTTCGTCCCCCGGGCCGTCAACTGAAATGGAAAACGAACCTGAGCCACCGGCCGCGGTGCCGATTCCGACACAAAGACCCGACACCGCGGAACCGGAGGTTGAACCGCCCGCTGTCGCACCGAAGCCACCGGAAAAACCGGTTGATATCGACGACAACAAGATGATGCCCGATCCGCGTTCCGCTGAACTGCCCGCCGACAAGATGCCGGAAGAGGAGGTTGCCTGTCGCGAGCGGCTGAAGGCGCTCGGCGTCGAATTCGAGGAACACAAGGCTGAGCACGATGCTGAGATCGGCTGCTCGATCCCCTACCCCATCATCCTGAAAACGCTTGGAAAATCGATCAGCATCGGTTCCGGCACCGAGCTCAACTGCCGAATGGCCGAGGCCGCGGCGCGCTTTGCCGCGGATGTCGTCCGGCCGGCCGTGAAGGCCGAATTCGGCGCCGATCTCAAGGTGATCAACCAGGCATCTGCCTATGTCTGCCGTCCGCGCCACGGCGGCGGCAAGCTGTCGGAACACGCCTTCGGCAATGCGTTGGACATCGCCTCCTTCACCCTGTCGGACGGCAGGACGATCGGCATCGGCCCCGCGCCGCCCGAAAAGGACGGAAAGTTCCTGAATACGGTGCGCAAAGCCGCCTGTGGGCCGTTCAAGACCGTGCTAGGCCCCGGCAGCGACCCCGACCATGCACTGCACTTCCACTTCGATCTCGAGCCGAGACGGAACGGCGGAACGTTCTGCCAATGAGTGGATGCGAAGAACAGCTGCCGCAATTCGGCCCCAGGCGTGAATGCCGGCGCTGATCTTTCCTTTACTCTTGCCGACTAGACTTGTGCCATCCGGGGACAGGATGCCTTTCGATGGCCGCAATATTTGGCGCCAGCCTCGCCTTGGCGCGACTGAACACTCGTGCGCGCTCCACCGCCGTTAGACTAACAACGGGGCTCGCAATCACAGCGGTCTCGGCCTGCACCACCGGCGACGTCTTCTCGCTGCAGCCGGCCGTCGACGTCGGCAGCCAGACCGCCGCCATGCCGGAGGCGCCGCAATATTCCGGCATGCAGAGGCTTGTCCCGTCCGACCCTTATATGACCCAAGCCGCCTATCCGCGCATGGACGAGCCGATGTCGCCGGTTGAGCAGATGCCGGCGAGCGAAATCGACTGCCGCAACGAATTGAAACGCATGGGCGTCGTCTACACCGACATCCAGCCGATCCATGAAGGCCAATGCGGCATCGACTTCCCGGTCAAGGTCTCGGCCATTGGCAGCGTCGAGATGAAACCGGCGGCGACGCTGACCTGCAACATGGCCGCCACCTTCGCCGCCTGGACCAGGAACGAGCTGGTGCCGGCCGCCCGCTGGCGCTATTTCTCCGGCGTCAAGACCATCCATCAAGGCTCGAGCTATTCCTGCCGCAATATCGCCGGCGAAGGTGTCCTGTCGGAACACGGCAAAGGCAACGCGCTCGATGTCATGAGCATCGAGCTCAACAATGGCGACGACATCGATGTCCGCAAGCCCGGCCTGTTCGCTTTCCGCACCCGCGGCTTCTTGAACAATGTGCGCGCCGACGGCTGCCAGTATTTCAACACGGTGCTCGGCCCGGGCTACAATTACGACCACCGCAATCACTTCCACTTCGACGTCAAGAACCGCAGGAGCGGATATCGCGCCTGCCGCTGAGGCGGCACAGCCTACTGCCCAATCCATGCGACACCGCATAGAGTGGCCGCAAATGCGTTCAGGAGTGGTTTCTCTTGGGTGAGCGAAGCGTTAGGCGGCGCGCGGCGATCTGGCTGGTGGCTTTCTGCGCCTTCTATCTGGCATTTGCCTATCTCGCCGCGCCGGAATTCTGGACCTGGCGGGAGCGCGGCTTCCGCACGCAGCGCTTCGAGATGGTGACGCACACGCCGCAGGGCATTCCGGGCGACCCGATCAATGTCGGCCTTGTCGGCACCGAGAAGGAAGTGGTCCACGCTTTTGCCGTTGCCGGCTGGGACACCGCCGACGCCATCACGCTGAGCACCGCGATCGATATCGGCGAAAGCGTTCTGTTCTCCCGTCCCTATCCCGACGCGCCGATGAGCCGCTTGCTGTTCGAAGGCCGCGCCCAGGACCTCGCCTTCGAAAAGCCGGTCGGCGACAGCGCCGACCGGCGCCATCACGTCCGCTTCTGGCAGACAAACACGGTCGGCGACGACGGCCGCCCGCTCTGGCTGGGCGCCGCGAGCTTCGACCGCGGCGTCGGCCTCAGCCACGACACCGGCGCCATCACTCATCATATCGGCCCCGACATCGACGCCGAGCGCAACTTCCTGATCGGCGACCTCAGCGCGGCCGGCCTGTTGACCGCGACCACCGAGATACCGGGGATCGGCGCCACGAAAAGCGGCAGGAATGGCGGCGGCGATCCTTATTTCACCGACGGCATGGCGATGATCGGCGTATTGAAGATGCTGCCGTGAGGAGGGTGACGCCGGTGCGGATCAGGTCGCGGTGATGACGATCTTGCCGAACGGCCCTTTCTCCAGATGCCCGAACGCCTGCGGCACGTCGTTGAAGCCATAGACCTTGTCGATGACCGGCTTGATGCCGAGCGCTTCGACTGCACTCGTCGGCCTTTTTCGGCACCATCCTGGGATGCCGCCTGAACAACCCGCCTGTCATGGTCCGAAATTGTCATGCTTCAAAAATAATGGCGGACTATTTTCGAATGCACTGCGGCAATGCTATTGACCGCCCATGCTTTATGTTGAAATCGCCGTCGTGGCCGTCCTCATCCTGGTGAACGGCCTTCTGGCCATGTCGGAGCTCGCCATCGTCTCGTCGCGGCCTGCCCGCCTCAAGGCGATGATCGACCGCAATGTCAGGGGCGCCGGCCGCGCGCTGGCGCTGGGCTCCAACCCCGGCAAGTTCCTGTCGTCGGTGCAGATCGGCATCACCCTGGTCGGCGTGCTGTCCGGCGCCTTTTCCGGCGCCACCCTCGGCGAGCGGTTGGCGCAATATTTGGCCTCGACCGGCGTCCGCGAGACCATTGCCGACCCCGTCGGCGTCGGCATCGTCGTCGCGGTCATCACCTATGCCTCGCTGATCGTCGGCGAGCTCGTGCCGAAGCAGATCGCGCTGAGGGATCCAGAGCGCGTCGCCGTAAGGGCGGCGCCCGCAATGACCATCCTCGCAACCGTCTCGGCGCCGCTCGTCTTCCTGCTCGATATTTCCGGCCGCGCGATTTTGTGGCTGCTCGGCCAACACGGCGAGGCGGAAGAAAAGGTGACCGACGAGGAGATCAAGATGCTGGTCGCCGAGGCCGAGCATCACGGCACGATCGAATCCGACGAGCGGCGCATGATCGCCGGCGTCATGCGCCTCGGCGACCGCGCCGTGCGCGCCGTGATGACGCCGCGCACCGAGGTCGACTGGCTGAACCTGCAATCCGACGAAGCCACGGTTCGAAAACTTTTGATGGATACCCAGCACTCGCGATTGCCTGTCGGCGACGGCAATGTCGACGCCATGGTCGGCGTCATACAGACACGCGATGTGCTGGCCGCCCTTCTTGCCGGCAGGGTGCTGGATCCGCGCCAGCATGTGCGCGCCGCCCCCATCGTGCACGACCAGGCCGACGCGCTCGACGTGCTGCAGAAACTCAGGGAATCGGACGTGCCCATGGCGCTCGTCCATGACGAATACGGCCATTTCGAAGGCATCGTCACGCCGGCCGACATCCTGGAAGCGATCACCGGCGTGTTCCGCTCGGACCTCGAGGCTGGCGAGGAAGAAAACGCCGTCAAGCGCGAGGACGACTCATGGCTGCTCGCAGGCTACATGCAGGCCGACGAGATGGCCGAAGTGCTGGGCATCGACCTGCCGGAGAACCGCGACTATGAGACCGTGGCCGGCTATGTGCTGTCGCATCTGCACCACCTCCCCAACACCGGCGAATGCGTCGACGCGCAAGGCTGGCGCTTCGAAGTGGTCGACCTCGACGGCCGCCGCATCGACAAGCTGATCGCCACCCGCCTGCCCGACGGACACCGCCCGATCGCGCGGCGGTAGCCGGCAACATTCGCCGATTGGAGGGAGCGTGTCGGTTGACGCGCTATGGATTCGCTTTCCTCACCTATGATTGACCGGCCAAAAGCTGGGAAACACGGCGAAAGCGTCTATATCGGCAGCCATGGATGCATCGAGCGACCACCCGCTGAACGACGAGCTTCTCTCGGACATCCAGCGTCTGTCTTTCGACTATTTCCTCAAAGAGGCCAACCCGGCCAACGGCCTGATCGCCGACCGCAACACCGCCGGATCGCCAGCCAGCATCGCCGCCGTCGGCCTCGCTTTGTCGTCCTATCCTGTCGGAGTGGCGCGTGGTTTCATGACCCGCGCCGCCGCGGTCGAGCGGACGCTCGCCACGCTTCGCTTCCTACGCGACGCGCCGCAGGGACTGGAGCCCGACGCCGCCGGCTACAAGGGCTTCTACTATCATTTCCTCGACATGAAGACCGGACGCCGCGTCTGGAACTGCGAGTTGTCCACGGTCGACACCGGGTTTCTGCTGGCGGGTGTCCTGGCCGCCGGCGCCTATTTTGACGCCGACGACGAATCCGAACTGGAAATCCGTCGACTTGCCGACGTGCTCTACCGCCGCGCCGACTGGCGCTGGGCGCAGAATGGCGGCGCCACCGTCACCCATGGCTGGCGGTCCGGGAAAGGGTTTCTGCGCTACCGCTGGGAGGGTTACGACGAGGCGCTGATCCTCTACATGCTGGGCCTCGGCTCGCCGACTTTCCCGCTGCCGCCCGAGAGCTATGCGGCCTGGCTGTCCACTTACAAGTGGAAGAAGATCTATGGTCGCGAGCTGGTCTATGCTGGCCCGCTCTTCATCCACCAGTTCTCGCATATCTGGATCGATTTTCGCGGCATCCGCGACGCTTTCATGCGCAAGCACGGCAGCGACTATTTCGAGAACAGCCGCCAGGCGACCTACCTCCAGCGCGACTACGCCATTCGCAATCCGAAGGGCTTCGTCGGCTATGACGAGAATTGCTGGGGCATCACCGCCAGCGACGGCCCGGGCCTGAAAAAACTTCAGCTGACGATCGGTGGGCGCCGTTTCTTCGGCTATCTGGCGCGCGGCGTGCCCTTCGGTCCCGACGACGGCACGCTGTCGCCTTGGGCAGCGATCACCTCGCTGCCCTTTGCGCCGGAGATCGTGCTGCCGGCGCTTCGTTACTTTCACGAAATCGACCTGCACGGCGGCAATCCCTATGGCTTCACCGCCAGCTTCAACCCGACGATTGCGGCCGCCGACGGCCGGGCCTGCGGCTGGGTGTCGCCGGACCATGTCGGCATCAACCAGGGGCCGATCGCCCTGATGATCGAGAATTACCGGTCGGATTTCCTGTGGCGACTGATGCGCCGCGTGCCGGCCATCACCGCCGGACTGCAACGAGCCGGATTTTCGGGCGGCTGGCTGTAAGAGCGAGTCGTCGCGCGCTGCTGCGCATATCCGGCGTTGGCGCGGTTGCCGTATTCAAGTCAAAGCTCATATTTATACTTATTATATTACGAGTAGCTAATGTTGCTTTTAAGTAACGGTGCACAAATAAATCAGTAATCGACGATTCAACTTCGCGACGGGAATCAAACGCCAAGTTAACCTCTTGTCGATTTGGTCGGCACGCCGTGCGGGCCATCGCGGCAGATTTCTGGGCGGGCAGACCAATGAAGACGAGCGGCGGAGCGCTTCGGCGCATTCGGAATGGGATGCTCCTTGCCGGCGTGAGCGGCGCGGCGATCGCCTGCCTTCCGGGCGCCGCCTCGGCCGCGACCTATTTCGTCAGCACTGACAGCGAGTTGCGCGCTGCCATTACTGCGGCGAATGGAGACGGCGATTCCAGCTCGACGATCGTGATGACCGCCAGCTTTGCCACGGCGAGCACTTCACTTCCGGTGCCGACCAAGTCCATCACGATCGACACGCAAGGTTTCACGCTTTCGGGCCCGGCAAACAGCGGCATCGTAATCACAGGCACCGGCGCCGTCAGGACACTGGTGGGCACGTTCATGGGCACCGACGGCGGGAGTTCAGGGGCGGGGCTGCAAATCCGAAACGGGGCGTCGGTTACGAATATGGGCCTCGTCGAGGGCGGAACAAACTCTATAGGAAATGGCGGTGCCGGCGTCGATTTTGGCGGCGCTGCCACCGCCTTAGTCAATCACGGAACCGTCCGCGGTGGGCCAAGTGCAAGCGGCACTGGAGGCATCGGCGTCTTGGTGCGAAGCGGTGCCGGTCAGATCGTCAACACCGGCACGATCGAAGGGGGTGGCGCCGGTGGAGGCGCGATCGTGGCCAACGGCGCCACCGTCTCGATCGATGTCGTCAACAGCGGCACGATCCGCGCCGGCGCCGGGGCCAACGCGATTGGGTGGAGTTCGGGCATCACGCCGACGACGGGCGTCATCCAACTGGAGCTGCAGGATGGCTCGCAGATATTCGGCAACGTGGTGGCGAACGCGGCGGCGACTACGGATCGCCTTCGTCTCAGCGGGACGGGCTTCTCGATCCTGGATGGTTCGATCGGTACCGCCGGGCAATACCAGAACTTCGACATCTTTGAGAAGACCGGCAGCGGCACCTGGACGCTGACGGCGAACAACACGGCTACGACCAATTGGGATATCCAACAGGGCACGCTGCAGCTCGGCAATGGCGGCACTACCGGCAGCATCATCGGCGATGTAACCAATAGCGGCACTTTAGCCTTCGACCGCTCCAACACCTACAGCTATGCCGGCGTCATCTCGGGCAGCGGCGCGGTGACTCAGATCGGAACCGGCACGACCGTACTTGCCGGCGACAACAGCTACAGCGGGGGCACGACGATCTCGGCCGGCACTCTGCAGCTCGGCAATGGCGGCGCGACCGGCAGCATCGTCGGCAATGTCGTCAACAACGGCACGCTGGCTTTCAAACGCAGCGACACACTTGCATATTCCGGCATCATCTCCGGCACGGGCGCGGTGCGCCAGCTCGGCTCCGGCACCACGGTGCTCACCGGAGCCAATACCTATAGCGGCGGAACCACGATCTCCAATGGCGTGCTGTCGGTCTCCGCCGATAACAATCTCGGCGATGCCTCTGGCGGACTGGCCTTCAACGGCGGCACGCTGCAGACGACGTCCGCGTTCACCAGCGGCCGCAATGTCACCCTGACCGGCAATGGCACGTTCCAGACCGATGCCGACCTTGGCCTGACAGGCGCCATCAGCGGCAGCGGCCTTTTCACCAAGACCGGCGCCGGTACGCTGACTTTGTCGGGCAACAACAGCTATACCGGCGGCACGCGAATTCTGGGTGGGACCCTCGAGGCCGAGGGCGGCAACGCGATCGGCGACCAGTCTGCCGTGGTCGCCCAGGCCGGTGTGTTCCGCGTCCTCGACAACGAGACCATCGGCATGCTCTCGGGAGATGCCGGCACGGTGGAGCTCGTCGGCAACCTCACGACCAGCACGAATTTCGCCAACACGACTGCGTTGTTCTACGGCGGCATCACCGGAACCGGCGACTTCGTCAAGAACGGCGCCTACCGCCAGGTGCTGGCCGGCAACAGCAGCTATCAGGGCGCGACACAAATCCTGGCCGGCACGCTCTTTGCGCTCGGTACGGGCATCGACTCCATTCCCGACTCCTCGGCCGTGACGGTGGCGGCCGGCGCTACACTGTCGCTTGTGCGGCCCCCTCTCTCCCCTATCTTCACGGGCATAGACAGCGACGACGAGACGATCGGCTCGTTGTCGGGTGCCGGCAATGTGAATCTCGGCGACAGGAAACTGACGATCGGCGGCGACGCCAGCACCATTTTCTCCGGTGTGATCTCAGGCGCCGGCGGCTCTCTTGCCAAGCTCGGCAACGGCACACTTACGCTCTCGGGCACTAGCACCTATACCGGCGCGACCACGATCGAGGCCGGCAAGCTTTCGGTCAAGGGCTCGATTGCCAATTCCGCCGTCACCATTCTCAACGGCGGCGCGCTTGGCGGCAACGGCACGGTCGGCGCCACGACGCTGCAGGCCGGCGGCGTGATCGCGCCGGGCAACTCGATCGGCACGCTGACCATCGATGGCAACTACGCCGGGGCAGGCGGCACGCTGGAGATCGAGGCGATGCTCGACGGCGATGCCTCTTCCGCCGACCGACTCGTCATCACCGGCGACACTTCCGGGGCAACCTATGTCAAGGTTATCGGTGTCGGCGGCTCGGGCGCGCAAACCAGCGAAGGCATCAAGATCGTCGATGTCGGCGGCATCTCGGCCGGTACGTTCAGCCTGCTCGGCAACTACGTCTTCGAGGGCGATCAGGCCGTGGTCGCCGGAGCCTATGCCTACCGGCTCTACAAGAACGGCATCAGCACGCCTTCCGACGGCGACTGGTATCTGCGCTCGTCCCTGATCAGCCCCGACGACCCGACACCGCCGGTCGATCCGACGCCGCTCTATTCGCCTGCCGCGCCGATCTACGAGGCCTATGCCGGTGTGCTGCAGAGCTTCACCCAGCTCGGCACGCTGCAGCAGCGCGTCGGCAACCGCTCTTGGGGCGGAACGCAATCGGGTGCGGGCGACGGCGTCGAACAAGGCAGCCCGATCTGGGGGCGCATCGAGGCGTCGCACAGCGAGTTCGATCCGGGTACGACCACGACCGGAACCGACTATGACGCCGACCTCTGGAAGTTGCAGGCGGGTCTCGACACCCTGCTGTCCGAGACCGAAGCCGGCGTCCTGATCGGCGGCGTCACCGTCCACTACGGCACGGTGAAGTCGGACATCTCCTCGTTCTTCGGTACCGGCTCGATCGATACGACCGGCTACGGCCTGGGCGGCACGCTGACCTGGTATGGCAAGAACGGTTTTTACGTCGACACGCAGGCTGAGCTGACCTGGTTCGACAGCGATCTTTCCTCCGCGACGCTCGGCAAGAAACTCGCCGACGGCAATAACGGCTTCGGCTATGGCCTCGGCATCGAGGCCGGACAGAAGATCGCGCTGCAGGGCAACTGGTCGCTGACGCCGCAGGCGCAGCTCAGCTATTCCTCGGTCGATTTCGACAGCTTCACCGATCCCTATGGGGCGCTGGTCTCCAACGTCAGCAGCGACAGCCTGATCGGCCGCCTTGGACTGTCTGCCGACTATGAGAGCGAATGGAAGGGCAAGGCGGATCGGTCGAGCCGCTCGCATGTCTACGGCGTCGCCAACCTCTACTACGACGTCCTCGATGGCTACGATGTCGACGTCTCAGGCGCCAAGCTTGTCAGCAAGGCGCAGCCGCTCTGGGGCGGGCTTGGCGTCGGCGGCTCGCTGAGCTGGGCCGACGACCGCTACTCCGTCCACGGCGAGCTGCTCGCGCGCACCAGCCTGGAGGATTTCGGCGAAAGCCACGCTTTTGGCGGCACGGTCGGCTTCAAGGTAAAGTGGTAAGCAGGAACGACCGCTACCTGAGAAGGCGTTCGTTCCGGCAGTTGCGTGTGGCTTGGCTAGGGCAGCAACACGACCTTGCCGGTCGAGCGGCGCGCCTCGATCAGGCGGTGAGCTTCGCCGGCCTGATCGAGTGGAAAGCGGCCTCCGATTGTCGCCAGCAGCCGGCCCGTCGACGCCAACTGGAACAGGGTGGATAAGCTGTCTCTCAACACCTCGGCAGACAAACGCGGCAGCAGCGCGAACCCCTCGAGCGACTGGTTGCGGCCGACCATCGCCTCCAGGTCTGGGGTCGACAACGCAAACCGGCTGAGCGCTGCAAAGACGAGCGCGCCGCCGGGGGCCAAAGCCGAGAGAGCCGCCGGCGTCGTCGCGCCGCCAACCGTATCGTAGATGATGTCGACCCCCATGCTGCCGGCCGCCTCGCGGACCTGCGCTGGCCATTCTGCCTCACTGGAGTCGATCGCCACATCGGCGCCCAGCGACGAAGCGAAATCGAGCTTCGCCTTGCCGCCGGCCAGCGCGATGATGCGGCTAGCGCCCTGCCCCCGGGCCAGTTGGACGAGCAATGAACCGACGCCGCCTGCCGCGGCGGGAATGAGCACCGTCTTGTTGGCGGGCGGGCTTTGCCTGAGCAGATGCAAGGCCGTCAGCCCTTGCACCATCAAGGCCGTCGCTTCCTCGAAGGAAAGCGCATCCGGCACCGGCACGGCCAGGCCGGCGTCGATCGTCACATACTCGGCATGACCGCCGAAAGGCCGCTCCGAGACAAACAGCGGCGCCGCCACGCGGCTTCCCAGGAGGCGAGGGTCCACGCCCTCGCCGACTGCCTCGACGGTGCCGGCGGCTTCGACGCCTGGGAACATCGGCAGCCCTGGTGTGGCCGCGTAGCGATCCGCCCGCATCAGCACCTCGAAGAAGTTGATGCCGGCGGCCCCGACCCTTATCAGGACCTCGCCGGCTCCCGCGACGGGTGTCGGGACGTCGACGACCTCAAGCACCTCTGGGCCGCCGAAGCGGTTGTACTGAACGGCTTTCATGGCAAGCTCCGATCGCTATGGCATCGGTCGCGCTTTGCCACTATCTGCGCTGTCGTTTCTACACACTCATTTGTCCGCTTCTCACCAGGAGGTGACCATGGCCCGCACAATCAAGAAACTGCCGATGCTGCCGGCGGAGCGCGCCCTGAAAGTTGTCTCGGGCCGCTGGAAAGCGGTGATCCTCTATTATCTGTTCGATGGCCCGCGCCGTCTCTCGGCGCTCAAGGCATTGATGCCCGGCATCACCCAGAAGGTGCTGATCGAGCAGTTGCGCGAGATGGAGGAGCACGGGCTGGTGAGCCGCGAAATCTTCGCTGAGGTCCCGGCGCGTGTGGAATATTCGGCGACGCCTCTCGGTCTCAGTCTCGAGCCGATCCTTTTGGCGCTTTGCCAATGGGGACAGCACCACGCCGACGAGCTGAACGAACGGGAGCACATTGCCGACTGCATCATCAGGCCAAGGCAGGCCGCTGAGGCTTCCGCAAATTGAAAGGGGCGGCGCAAGCGCCGCCCCTTTGTCCATTGGGAGGATAATCTCGATCGACGGCTCAAGCCGCCTTGGCTTCAGCGTCAATCGCATCGGCAGCGCGAGCCGCCTTCAGCACTTTCGCCCACCAGGCGACGTCGTTCACGAGCGCGGCCGCAGCCTGGTTCAGATGCTCGATGTCCTCGAGCTTCTTTTCGCCCTGGCGAACCGCAAGGAAATCGCCCCAGGCGATGTGGACAGCCGACTTGACCGGCGCCATCTGCAGCTCGACGGCATGCAGCCGGAGCTGTTCGACGGCGCGCGAGCCGCCGACGCTGCCGTAGCCGACGAAACCGGCCGGCTTCCTGTTCCACTCATTGGCGGCATAGTCGATCGCGTTCTTGAGCACGGCGGTCGGGCCATGATTGTACTCGGCGGCGGTAAAGATGAAGCCGTCGAACTCGGCGACCTTCTTCTGCCAGCGCTGCGCCACCTCGTTCTGCGACGGCGCCCAGGCTGACGATGCGACCTCGTCGAAGAAGGGCAGCGGGAAATCGCGCAGATCGACGACTTCGACGTCGATGTCGGCATGCGTCTTGGCGATCTTGGCGATCCACTGCGTCGGCACGTCAGCGAAGCGGGCGGCGCGCGTCGAACCGACGACAATGGCGATTTTGGGCTTGGACATCTTGGGCTCTCCTTGCGGGAATTTTTGGTATCGTTTGGATACCGGCGCTATATGTGATACTGACAAATCGCCACGCAAGGAGGCACGTTTTTGTTACTGAGGCACCCGCACAACACCGAGGACTGCCGCGCCGTTTCGGAAATCCTGCAACGGGTCGGCGACAAATGGACAGTTCTGGTGGTCGGCAAGTTGGGCAACGGGGCGATGCGCTTCAACGAATTGCGCACGGCCGTCGGCGGCATTTCACAGAAGATGCTGACCAGCACTTTGCGCGGTCTTGAACGTGACGGCTTCGTCACGCGAAAAGTGTTTCCGACCATTCCGCCGCGTGTCGATTATGAGCTGACGGAGCTCGGCCACGAGCTGCTGGTGCCGGTCGGCGCACTCGGCGAATGGGCGCGCAGGAATACCGAAAGGGTCAAGGCCGCCCGCGCAAAGTTTGATGGCACGCGGGCTTGAAAGCCTTGCACCACAAGGGATTTGAGTTTCTTGGGTGGAAGGCTTTGCCCACCGAAGAAGCGCGCACGGCTATATCTTGGAATCTTTCCGCTTGTCGTATTGGACGCGATGTCAGTCTAACGCCTGCTCGACTCTGATGACGAGGACCGCGTTTTAAAGACAGCCATTCAGGCTTTTGACCTGGTGCTGCCACAAGGCGTTGGATTGCAGATCGCGCGCGTCGCGCCCTGCGTCTCAACGCTCCCGTTGCCATGCAATTGGGCGGTGCGCGGAAGATCTTTTTTCACCTCGGCATAGGCCGTTATGCCGAGCAGGCAGACCAGGGCGACGAGGGCTGCCACCAGCCAGCCGTTCAGCATGTGTTGACGCATTGTCTTTCCTCCAACACCCTCAGAATTGAGCGCGAAGGCAACCATTGGATGTCGCGAAGCACATTGCTCGCGCAGGCGATGTTACAAATGACTCTGGATTGGAGAATCGCCTTCGTCAGCTTTCGGCCGGAACCGGCTTCGGTTTGCCCTCGCCGTCGAGCGCCACCATGACGAAATCGGCATGGGTGACCTTTTCCATCAGGTCGGAGAGGTAGCGTTGCGCCCAGGCCTCGACCTTGAGCGTCATCGAGGTGCGGCCGACGCGCTCGACATGCGTGTAGATGCAGAGCGTGTCGCCGATCTTCATCGGCTTGGCGAAGGACATCTCCTTCACCGCCGCCGTCACCACGCGGCCCTTGGCGCGCTCGGCCGCGCGGATGCCGCAGGCAAGGTCCATCTGCGCCATCACCCAGCCGCCGAAGATGTCCCCGGCCGCATTGGCGTCGGACGGCATGGCCAGCGTCCTCAGCGTCAGGTCGCCAAGCGGCCGTCCGTCCGCGTAATGCACCATGGGGAGACAACTCCTTGCCAGATTGACGAAATTGCGTAGCGATCACGGGATGAATGGTCAACGCCGGAACGGCAGGTTGGAGAGCTTGTATGGCACGTCGCATCCTCATCGATTTCGAGACGACGCCGGGCGACCACGATCTCAACTTCAAGATCTGGATATTCGCCGAGGACCTTTATCGCGCCTTGCGATCGAACGAACTCGCGTCGCTTTCGCTCGACGATGTGGATCGCGTCTCGTCGCAACTCACCATACCGGTTCGCTCGAAGCGGCGCGTGCGTCGTACCGCTGCAGTGATCGAACAATTGCTGGAAGAACATTTCCTCACGCAGGTCGCCCGGCTGTCGGTTACCGACGAAGCCGGCCAGCCTGTCGATTAAACCAGCACTTCCGGGGCGATTCCGACACGAACGCCGGTCGCTTTTTTCACAAGCCATGCCGGAAGCCCCGGCGACGACGTCAGCCGGCAGTGTCTAGGGTAAGCCCCGGATTTCGGAGCCGCCCGCGCATCATGCAGACATATGACTTCATCATCGTCGGCTCCGGCTCGGCCGGCTCGGTTGTTGCCGAAAGGCTCTCGGCCTCAGGCCGCTTTTCGGTGCTGGTGCTGGAGGCGGGCGGAAGCGACCGCCGCTTCTATGTCCAGATGCCGCTCGGCTACGGCAAGACCTTCTTCGATCCGGCCGTCAACTGGAACTACAAGGCCGAGCCTGATCCCGGCCTCAGCAACAATGCCGACCACTGGCCGCGCGGCAAGCTGCTCGGCGGATCGAGCTCGATCAACGCCATGGTCTTTATCCGCGGCGCGCGCGAGGATTTCGACGCCTGGGCCGCCGCCGGCAATCCGGGCTGGAGCTATGACGAGCTGCTGCCCGCCTTCAAGGCGCTGGAGGACAATGAGGCCGGCGCGGACCAATGGCGCGGCGTCGGCGGCCCGTTGCATATCACCGATTGCTCGAACGCCGTGCACCCGCTGACGAAGCGCTATTTGGCGGCCGCACAGCAGGCCGGGCTGCCGTTCAATCCGGATTTCAACGGCGCTTCGCAGGAAGGTGTCGGCGTCTACCAGATCACCACCCGGAACGGCCGCCGCATGTCCGCGGCGCGGGCCTTCCTGCGCCCGGCCATGAAGCGCGGCAACGTCCGCGTCGAGACCAACGCGCTCGCGACGAAAATCCTGTTCGAGGGCAAGCGCGCCGTCGGCGTCGAATATGAGCTGAATGGTGAGAAGAAAACTGTCCGCGCGGCCCGCGAGGTGATCCTGTCCGGCGGCTCGGTCAACTCGCCGCAATTGCTACAACTCTCCGGCGTCGGCCCCTCGGCGCTGCTCACCGGTCTTGGCATCCCCGTCGTCCACGCCAACGATAATGTCGGCGCCAACCTGCAGGACCATGTCGGCATCAACTACACCTTCAAGGGCAAGCTGCCGACGCTCAACCAGATCCTGCGTCCATGGTGGGGCAAGCTGCTCGTCGGCATGCAATACATCCTCTTGCGCTCGGGCCCGCTGTCGCTGTCGATGAACAATGCCGGCGGCTTCTTCCGCACCGACCCGTCAATGACGCGGCCGAACATGCAGCTTTATTTCCAAGCCTTCTCGACGGTCATTCCGAAGAGCGGCGAGCGCCCGATCCTGACGCCCGACCCGTGGCCCGGCTTTTCCATCGGCCTTTCCAATTGCCGCCCGTCGAGCCGCGGCGAGATCATGATCCGCTCGAAGAATCCGCGCGACTATCCGAGGATCACGGCCAACGCCTATTCCACCAACGCCGATGTCGACGAGATGCTGGCGGCGGTGAAATTCGTGCGCAAGATCGCCGCGATGCCGGCCATGGCCGAGATCATTGTGGAAGAGGTTTTGCCTGGTCCGTCAATCACATCCGATGCCGATCTGATTCAGGATTTCAGGAAGCGCTCGGGCACCGTCTATCATCCGGTTTCGACCTGCCGCATGGGACCGGATGCCTCGCGCGCCGTCGTCGATCCGCGGCTGCGCGTGCATGGCCTCGATGGCCTGCGCGTCATCGACGCTTCGATCTTTCCCGACAACATCACGGGCAACACCAACGCCGCCTCGATCCTCACCGGATGGAAAGGCGCCGAGCTGGTTCTGGAGGATCAGAAATGAAAGTCACCGACGTCAAGACCTGGGTTGTCGGCAACCCGCCGCCCGGCATCGGCGGCAAGTATTTCATCTTCGTCAAGCTCACCACCGACGGCGGCGTGGTGGGCTACGGCGAGGCCTACAACGCAACTTTTTCGGCGCATGTCACGGCCAGGATGATCGAGGACATGGCCGAGCGCTATTTGATCGGCCGTGATCCGCACGATGTCGAGAACCTGTTCCGCCGCGTGTATTCCTCCGGCTTCACCCAGCGACCCGATGTCTCCGGCATGGGCTGCTTCTCGGCGCTCGAAATGGCCTGTTGGGACATTATCGGCAAGGAGGCGGGCAAGCCGGTCTACAAGCTGCTCGGCGGCCAGGTGCACGAGACGCTGCGCTCCTATACCTACCTTTATCCGCACACCGGCAGCGTCCATTCGGAAGATGCGCGCGGCCAGAACGTCTATAACGATCCCGACATGGCCGCCGCCTGCGCGCTGGAATATGTCGAGCAAGGCTTCAACGCCGTGAAGCTCGACCCGGCCGGCCCCTGCACCGCCTATGACGGCCATCAGCCGCGCCTCATCGACATCGATCTTTCGGCGCGCATGATCAAGGCGATCCGCGAGGCCGTCGGCACCAGGGCCGACATCCTGTTCGGCACCCATGGCCAGTTCACCGCTTCCGGCGCGCTGCGCCTCGCACGGGCCATCGAGCCCTACGATCCGCTGTGGTTCGAGGAGCCGGTGCCGCCGGACATGCCCGAGGTGATGGCCCAGGTCGCCCGCGCCACCTCCATTCCAGTCGCCACCGGCGAGCGGCTGACGACAAAATCCGAGTTCGCACGCGTCATCGAGAACCGCGCCGCGACCATCCTGCAGCCCGACCTCGGCCGCTCTGGCGGCATTCTCGAAACCAAGAAGATTGCTGCCATGGCCGAGGCCTATCACATCCAGGTCGCGCCGCATTGTTATTGCGGGCCGATCGTCGGCGCCGCCAACATCCAGCTTGCGGTGACGCTGCCCAACTTCCTCATCCTGGAATCGCTGAAGCAGTGGGACGGCTTCCACGCTACGCTGCTCAAGAAGAAGATCGAATGGCAGGACGGCAACGTCATCCCATCAAAGGAGCCCGGTCTCGGGGTCGAGCTCAACGAAGAGGTCTGCGATGCGCATCCTTACAGCGGCAAGGAATTGCACCTGCAAATGATGCAGACGCCGCTGATGCCGTGACCGCGCGCCTCGCCTATGCCTTCATCGGCCTCGGCCATCTCGGCGGCAACCTTGCCGCCAGCCTGCTACGCAACGGCTTCGCCGTCACCGTCTTCGACCGCGACCCGTCGCCGATCGAGAGGCTTGTCGCGCTCGGCGCGACAGCCGCCAGGAGCCCTGCCGAGGCAGTCGCCCACGCCGGCAACGCGATCACTTGCCTGCCCTCGCCCAAGGTGAGCGAGGCGGTGCTGACCGGCCCTGACGGATTGCTGGACGGCCTGCCCGCTGGCGGCACCTGGATCGAGATGTCGACCAATGGCCGCGACGAGATTTTGCGGCTGTCGGCGCTGGCGTTGGCGAAGGGCGTCGAGACGCTTGAATGCCCGGTCACCGGCGGCGTGCATTTGGCCGCGGTTGGAAAGATAACCGCACTGGTCGGTGGCGACGCCGCACTCTACGAACGGCATCGCCCTGCCATCGAGGCGATGTGCGCAAAATCGTTCCTGATGGGTCCGGTCGGTTCGGCGGCGGTGATCAAGGTCATCACCAACATGCTGGCCTTCATCCATCTGGTCGCCGCCGGCGAGGCGCTGATGCTGGCCAAGCAAGGCGGGCTCGATCTCGCCCAAGCCTATCATGCCATCGTCGCCTCCTCCGGCAACAGCTTCGTGCACGAGACCGAAAGCCAGCTCGTCTTGAACGGCTCCTACGACATCGGCTTCACCATGGACCTGGCGCTGAAGGACCTCGGCTTCGCGCTTGCCATGGGCAAGGATTTCGGCGTGCCGCTCGATCTGGCAACCCGTGTCAACGCGATTTTCGAGCAAGGCAAAGAAGCTTATGGCGGCGACGCCTGGTCGACGCGGATCGTCAAGCTGCTCGAGGATGCCGTTGGAGCCGAGCTTCGCGCATCGGGTTTTCCGGCCAAGCTTGAAGTATAACCGGCAAAATTTAGCCAGCCATTTCAATCATCTAATCGCACGCGCGGAATCAACCCCTAAGGCAGTTGATTCAACATCTCAGCGTCAGCGCGCCGGGCAGGATTTCGAAAGTCGCAGGGATTCGGCCCGGTGACTCGCCGTCTATGTCGACCAGCGCGCCGTTCTTCTCCACATCGCCAACCGGCTCCACCAGCACCTTGCGGCCGCGCAGTATGGTGATCGCCGGGTGGTTGCGGTGGCGCCCGCCATAGAGCAGCCGGATGTCCCGGATCAGCCCGAGCTTGTTCTGCGCCCGCACGATGACGATGTCGAACTGGCCGTCGGAGAGATCGGCGTCGGGCGCGATCATCATGCCGCCGCCGAAGAACTTGCCGTTGGCGACCGCCACCAGCGCCATGCGCGCCTCGATCGGCTCGCCGTCGTCTATGGTGATCCTGACCTCCTGGAAGCGGTAGCGGAGGAACTCCAGCACCGTGCGCCAGAAGAACAGCGCCTTGACCGAGACCTGGCCCTTGCGCTTGTCGGCATTGACCGCGCGATCGGTGGCGCCTGACAGGCCGAGACTGGCGATGTTGATGAAATGACGGCTGGCCAGCGCGCCGTGGTCGTCGATATAGCTGATGCGTCCGGCGTCGATCTTGCGCGCGCTGGCGCCGGCGATGCGCGCCAGCGCTTCCTCGATGTCGTCCGGCAGGCCCAGCCCTCGCGCGAAATCGATGCCGGTGCCGCAGGGCAGCAGCCCAAGTTCGCTCGTCCGGCCGGTCTCGAATTCTGCCTGCAGCAGCCCGTCCGCCACCTCGCTGGCCGTGCCGTCGCCGCCGGCGGCAATCACCAGGTTGCAGCCATCGACCGCGAGGTCGATCGCCAGCCGCTCGGCATCGCCGCTGGTTTGCGTTTCGCGCAGATCGAATTCACCGAAATGCTTCTTGAGCGATGCGGCAACCTCGGGCCAATGACGCTTCAGCTTGCCGCCTCCCGCAATCGGATTGAGAACCACCCCGACCTTCAATCCGACCTCCCCCGAGGCATGCCGCCCAAAAGCGTACGACGGTTTTGGATAGCGACAGACATCCGCCAAAGAGCCTGGAGCAGATGCCCGCATCCTTTGCCGGCATTGAAACGCGGGCCGGTCGGCGGGGCAAGGGCTCCATTCTCCAAGGAGCCACGAAAATGCGGGCAGGCTGTCTAAGGGGTTTGGGCCGCAAATTCAGGGACTTGTCGCGGCGGTCCCCGATAATCCCGCTATCCACAGGTCCGCGTGTATTCCGCAAAGCCCTTACCCGGCGTACATTGAACCCATCTCAGGCGGCTACCGAACGCCTCGCCGAAAGGCAAAGCGCAAGGCGGATTTCCTGAGGCCCGTACGAGCCGGAACGAGAGCAGGTTCGCCTGTTGGAGGGACGGATGTCGGCGGGGCCGCGGAAAGCGTGCGAACGCCAACGGCGGACCGATGCTGCCATGAAGGCCGGTGAAAACCTTCGATGGCACGCTGGGCGAAGCCCGCAAGGGTGGAGATCGGCGTGGTCCGGAACGGGCGCTGCCCCTCGGGTGGCGACTGGCAGGACCGTCAAAATCAAGGCCGGCTTGGCGCGACGACTTTACGGAAGTTGCTGCCGCGACTGGTTCCTGATCTGACAGGGAGGCGCTGGGAGAAATCCCAGCGCCGACTGTCTTTTTGGCTGCCGCTTCAACACATCTTTCCGGCGCTGCAACTGATGTTTTCCGGCCACAGTCGCAAGCCAAGCAATCTTCCGTAACGCGCGGTCATGCACAATTCACAATCGCGGCCAAATCCCGCCTTGTTCCCCGGCGATTGATCGGCCTGGGAACGAATTCAAAGGGACAGGACCGTGATCAAGACCGCCCTTGTCGCCATGACCATCGTCGGCTGCGACTGCGACGCCAAGCTCTGCGAATATATCGGCGAGACGCCCGCCAAATGGGCGACGATCGCCGACTGCGAGGCGGCGATGAAGAGCCAGATGCTGCATCAGCGCAACTTCAACTATCCGCTGGTGTCCGGCATCTGCCGCACCAAGGGTTCGGCATCGACCTCGGAGCTCGCCGCGAAAGCGTCCGGGCCGGAGCTGAGGCCGATGAACCGCACCATCGAAACCATCGCTCCGTTGCCGCCCGAGCTCAGCCATCGCCCGAGCGTCCCGGTCGGCGCGACGGTGACGGCCAGCGAGACGGAAGCCGCGCGGCCGGTCGCCTTCGAAGCTGCGGTCGATGGCGGCAGCGCCGTGCTCTACCGCACCAAGGCCGGTTATGCCGTGGTCAAGACCGATCTCGGCCGCGCGGCTGACGCGACCGTGGACATGGCGAAGCGGTCGGCAAACTGGTTGGCGGGACTGGTGCCGAGCGGGTTGTGACCTGCCCTAAAGCCTGACCTTCAGGGTCTCCCAAAACTTGTCGATCATCGGCTGCTCGGTTGCCGCGTCCTGGTCGCCGATGCGCGTGATGAACAGCAGCCCCTGATCGGCGAGGCCGAAGCCGACGATCTCGAAATCGGCGCTGTCGGTCCGTGTCTTCACGGTGGCCTTGATGCCGGTCAGTTGCTTGCCGTCGGCGAGCTTGCGGGTGGTCGGCTCCTGCGTCAGCGTCGCACCCGCCTGAACCGATTCCTTCGTCATCTCCTGCAGCATCAACTGGTCGAGCGATACCGGGTTCATCTTGCCGTATTCCTGCACCACGACGATGGTGCCCAGCGCCGAGGCCGCCAGGTACTGCGTTGTGCTGTCGCCGAGGTCGGTCTCGGTGACGGAGATACGGCTCGGATGGACGAAGGAAAAAGTGCCGCCCGAGAAGGTTGCGAAGTCGTTGCGGTCGAGCCTCACCTTGGCCGTCCGGCCGCCGGGCAAGGTGACGTTCGCGTCCTCACCGGGATCGATGTCGACAGTCACGCCGTCGATCGTCAGCTTGAAGGCTTTCAGGTCCTCGGCGCGGGCGAGCCCGGCGCAAGGCAGGATCGTGGCGAGCACCGTAGCCGCAAGTCTCAGTCGCATGTCCTGTTCCTCCAAACCAGTTCCACTCCAAGCTTCGCCGGTCGCGCGACGCCGAAGTCGCTCTGCTCACCACCTATCATTCGCTCATGACAGATAGCGTGACCACTCTGAAGGCGTCGATTGATAATGCCGGCGCGTTGCGTGAAGATAGCGGCCTATCTGGAGTTGGGGGCTTCATGACCTTTGCCGTTCGCGCCGCGCTTTGCCTGCTGCTGGCGCTCATTCCTTTGCATGTTCAGGCGCAAGGCACCGATAACAGTGACGACAAGACGGTGATGGTCGCCCCGGACGACGCCGATATGGCGGCGGCGATCGCAAAGGCACGATCCAGCCTGGATGACTTCCTGGCTTTGTCCGAAGCGCCGCCGCCCGGAACCGACAAATTCAAGTTGAAGGTCATGGTCGTCGACGGAAATGTGACGGAGCATTTCTGGGTCATCCCCTTCAAGCGGACCGCCAACGGCTTTGTCGGCATATTGGCGAACGAGCCGGAACTCGTCCGCAACGTCGTCTTCGGCCAGAACATCGAATTCACCAGGGATGATATTTCCGACTGGGGATACACCAAAAATGGTCGCCAGGTCGGCAGCTTCTCCGTCTGCGTGATGTTCAAGCAAATGTCGAAGGAAGAGGCGGATTACATGCGCGCCCAATACGGCTTCGATTGTTGAACAAGCATGATCGCGCCATGCCTATGCAGTGGGCAGGCAGGGATCGGTCAACAGTCGGCTTGTCAGCCGGGAAAGATCGCGCTCAGGCGTTCCGCAACCTTCCGCTTCAATGATCTCTCCAGCACCTCTACCGGCACCAGCTGCTCATGAGGGCCCCTGCGCAACCGCATGAAGGGGTACAGTTTGTAGGTAGCGATCCTGCCAAGTGTGTCGCTCTCGGCGCTGACGTCGACGACGAGAATCGAGCCTATGCGGCCGGGCCATGGCTGCCTGGCAAAGGCCGTGCCGAGGAAATCGCCGAGGCCGTAGGCGACGAGGCTGTCGCCGATGCGCTCGACCGGCTGTACGACATGGGCGTGGTGGCCGGCAATCAGTCGGACACCACACTCTGCCAGCCGCCGGGCCAGCGCCCGCGTTGCCGGCCTCGGAAAATGCCGGAATTCCCAGTCCCAATGCGGCACGGCGCAGAGCAAGTCGACGTCCGAGACGTCCTCGGCCGGCCATTCCGCCGGATCACTCCCCATGGAAATCCGCGCGCGAAATTCGGCTTCGCCGGCATTGCGCCAAAGCGTGAAGGCGGCGAAGCCGACCGTCAGCGGCCCGGCAGCATGATGCTGGACCGGTCCGCCAGCAATGGTGCCGATGGTGGGAATGCCGAGCCGCTTCAGCGCCGCGACCGTCTCCTCGAAGCCGGCAATGCCCTGGTCGAGGACATGATTATTGGCAAGCGACAGCACAAGCCTGTCGCGGGCAATCCCGACAGCCGCGAGCGCATCCGCCAGGAGGCGCTCGGTCATCGCGTGATGCGTGCCGAGTCGCGTGCCTACAACGGCGCTCGGCTGGTCGACGATCGGACTTTCGCAATTGCCGACCACCAGATCGGCGGAGGTAAGCAGCGCTGCAATCGCGGGATCGCATTCGGGTACCGCGCGATTGGCGACCGCCGAGATGTCGCCGATGAAGGCAAGCCGCACCGTCCGCGCCGGGGGCGGATCGATCAGCGTCGCCGTCGGTGCCGCGAAACCGGTCCTGTCGCCGCCGAGCGACGGTTTGAGGAAACGCGGCAGCCAGGACAGTTTGTAGGAGAGCGGATAGTTCGACACGCGATGCCCAATCGTTTGCCTGTGTGTAGACCGTTCTGGGGATCGGTTGAAGCCGGTCTCATGGCCCCGCTCAGAGCGGACGCCGGCGGCCAACAGGTGTATGGTCGCTGCACTGTGAGTGGAGGATGACGATGACGCGCATTGCCGGCCTGGTGGCTGCAGCCTTGTTTCTGTGCCTGCCGATCTCATCGGTCGCCGCGGAAATGCCGGCAGCTGCAAAAACCCTGTTCGAGGCCAAATCCGTTTCGGAGCGGAACACCGCCCTGTCCGCACTCGAGGGAGCAGCGCCGGGCGATCCGGCATCGGCCTATGCAGCCGGCGCCGGCGAATTCTTCACCGCGCTGGAAATCCTGGCCAGCGGCCTCCACCGCCATGGTTTCGAGAGCCCGCAATCCTTCATGCTGCCGCTGATGCGACTGCCCGTGCCGGAGAATCCCAATCCCGAGCCGCTTACTTATGAAAAATTCCGCGCCATCCTGGTCGCCTTCCGCGACCGACTGGAGAAATCCGCCGCCACGCTGGGCTCGGTGCCCGCCGATGCCGATATCGGCTTGGTGGTCGACCTCATCCATGCCGGCATCGATCTCAATGAGGATGGCAACATCGCGCCGGACGAAAGCATTGGCGCGATCATGGCCTCGCTCTCACGCGGCGGCATCGACACGAGGGATGGCGCACCGCAGCTTACCTTCCGCTTCGACCGTGCCGATGGCTATTGGCTGCAAGGTTACGCGGAGTTCCTGATGGCGCAGGCCGATTTCTGGCTGGCGCATGATTTCAAGACCATGTTCGACGGCTCCTTCCACATGCTGTTCCCTCGCGCGAAACTGCCGCTGCAGGATACGCTGGTGCCGCCGGACGGCGGCATGAGCGGCAGCATCTTCGCCTCCGAATGGCGCTTCGCCGACTTCATCTCGCTGGTGCATCTCGTCAACTGGCCGGTGGTCGAGCCGGAGCGCCGGCAGGCCGCGCGCCGTCACCTTTTGGAGATGATCCGGCTTTCCCGCGAAGACTGGAAGGCGATCCGCGCTGAAACCGACAACGATCGCGAATGGTTGCCGGGACCGCAACAGAAGGGCATCAATCCGCTGACCGGCCTCGAGGTCGACGAGCAGCAGGTGCAGGCCTGGCTGGCCGCGCTTGATATGGCCGAGGACCTTCTCGAAGGCCGCGTGCTGCTGCCGCATTTCCGCATCGCCGGCAAGGGCATCAACATGAAGCGCTTCTTCGACGAGCCGAAACCCTTCGACCTCGTGCTGTCGATCACCGGCCCGGCAATCGCGCCTTATCTCGAAAGCGGAAAAATTCTCACCGGCGACGATTTCGACCAGATCCAGCGCGAGTTCGGCGGCGCCGGATTCTTGACTTTCGCTCTGTGGTTCAATTGAGGCTGCCGCCAAGGGCTAAAATATTGCTCCCTGGTAGAGCACCGTCTCCGCCTCGTCAGGCGCGAAGCGGCGCGCCAAGGTGCGGAAGGCACTGTGCACGCCATCGCGGTCGAGGTTGCAGCTCCGAAGATGGCGGATGGCCAGCGTTGGGTCGAAGGCCGTGCGGCCGTGCAGGACGCGCTGATTGTCGAATACCAGAACCTCGCCTGGCTGCAATTGATGCTGGAACTGGTTTTGCGGATCGCAGATCAGCCGCGTCAGTTCTGCAAGCGCCTCGATCAATCCGTCAATCGCATCGACGGCGCCGGTCTGCGGTGCCAGACAGCGATCGTTGTAGCGCATGCCGGTGACGGCGCCGCGCGGATCGAGGCTGAGGACATGCGCCTCGGCGCTGAAGAACACCTCGCCGGCATGCTCGCGATGGAAGATCACGCCATGCCTGGTCAGCAGGTCGAAGAGCTCCGGCGTGTTCCTGCGCATCACTTCGGCGACCTGAAAACCGTCAACCATCAGCGAGGTGCCGCCGCTGCCGGCGCCGGTCCTGATGGCGTGGAAGAAGATAAAGCCCGGCGGCGAATAGCGGAACGGCTCGTCAGTGTGCGGTATCTGCGCCCGAGCGGTTTCGCCAGCCACCCTGGCGTCCGGCCGCGAGATCAGGTCGAACACCTTGCCGTAGCTGGTTTCGCGCACGGGACCATAGCGGCCGGCGACACGCAGTGTCGCCTCCGGCTCGGCCGGAACGCCGGTCAGCATGGCGATGCCGTGGTCGCGCAAGGCGCGCAGCGAGTGGAAAAGCACCTCGTCGTCCTCGACCACCGCGTCGAAAGCGAAGCGGCCGAGCCGCGTCGCGAGATCGCTGCTCCACAGCGCCGGCTGGAAGCGTGGCGCGCCAAGGTCTCCGGCCTGCCCGATATGGGCGGCCAGAAAGCCCGCTGCGAAGCGCGAGGCGTGGCCGTCCTGCCAGACCACATCGGTCTCGCCGGCAGACGAAATTTCGATCGAAGCCGCGCGGACATCGGCGGGAATGTCGGCCGGCGTCAGCCACCGCTTCCCGGAGGCGGTGTCGCCGCAGGTCTCGCATTCGCAGGCGAGCCGCAGCCAGCGCATCGACAGCCGGCCGACCTCACCGTCGGTGAATTCGATCGCAACGCGGGTTCCCTCGTTGCGCACCGAGCGCACCGAACGCGCCTTCGCAGGAGAATGATCAACGGTGACTGAGTGCTTTGGCGTATCGAGCATGGCGCTGGATTCCTTGTTGAATTGTCTTCTACAACGCTAGGTCGGCATAAGCCTTGCATTCAAACGAGTTTTCTTTCGTAGATCTTGAGATAAACTCAATCCATGACGCTGATCCGCGATCTTCCCCTATCGGCCCTACGGGCGCTAACGGCGGCCGCGCGCACCGGCAGCCTGACGCGCGCGGCCGAGGAGCTCGGCGTCACGCCGGGCGCGGTCGGTCATCAGGTGCGGCAACTGGAGGATCGGCTGGGCGTCAAGCTGGTCCGGCGCGCGGGCAACGGCATCGTGCTCACCCGCGCCGCCGAGGCGGCGCTGCCCGATATCGACCGCGGCTTCGACGCTTTAGCCTCCGGCCTGCGGCGGCTGCGCTTTGAACGCCGCGCCGAGACTTTCACCATCTCGGCCGATCCCTCCTTCGCCTCGCTCTGGCTGGCGCCGCGCCTTGACCGGGTGCGCTCCGCCCTCGGCAGGCTCGACGTCCGCATCGTCGCTTCCGTGGCGCTGGACTCGATGCTGGAGGAAGGGGTCGATCTCGCCATCAGCTATCGCAACAGCTCCGCAAAGAATCTCGCCTCAATCGATCTCTTCACCGAGCGTGTGATCCCGGCCTGCGCCCCAGCCCTGGTGCGAAAGCGCCCGTGGCCGGACGCCGCCGAGACGCTCGACAACCTGCCGCTGCTGCACATCGACCAGACCATGGGCGACGATATCTACCCGAGGTGGCGCGACTGGTTCGCGGCGGCCGGCCGGCAACGCAAGGGCCTCGACCAAGGGCCTCGCTTCGCCCTGACCATAGTGGCGGCGCAGGCCGCTATTGCAGGGCTGGGCGCGCTGCTCGCCAGCGAACTGGTGCTGCGGCGGCATCTGGAACCCGGCCAACTGATCGAGATCGCCCGCGACGTGCCGGCCCTGACCATCAGGCGTCGCCTCGTCTGGCCGACGCACGCCCCAAAGGCCCGCCGCGCGGCAGCCATCGCCGCGCAACTGGCGGAAGTGGCGAGCCCGGAAATCGACGGCGCCCTGCCACGTTAGAAGTGCGCAGCGGTTTTCCGTCCCGAATTGCGTAAAAACAAATAGCTAGAGCGGGCTGTGTCGCCTCTCCTGACAGCCTTCTGTCAGCAGCGTCCGCCGGCGACACCCGCCTCTTCACTCCGCTCTTTCCATTTCGGCCGAGTCCTCCCATATTCGGGCCATGGCCAAACGCACCGACAAGAAAACGCCCTCGCCGGCGCAAGAGGGCGCGCCGAAACGGCGCAGCCCGTTGACCGAATTCCTCGACGCTGCCGAGCCGTTGAAGCCGGGCGGCTTTGCCGAGGCGCCGCAGAGCGAGTTCTCCGGCGCGCCGCTGACCGGCTCGATCTCCGATTGGGCCGGGCAGATCGAGCGCGAGGCGGAAAAGCAGCCGAAGGCAAAGGCGCCGAAGAAGATCCCCGAACGCTCGTCCGCGCCCGGGCGCACGGCGCGTGGCACCTCGATGGGTGGCGCGGCGTCTGCGAAGGAACGCGCGGCCGCCGGCCTCAACCCGGTGGCCGGTCTCGACATCAGTCTGGAGGACGCCGAGTCGGTTTCCTCGAGCGGTGTTACCGCCACGGTGGCGGCGCTGTCGGCGCTGATCGAATCCGGCAACCCGCTGCACAAGGACGGTCAACTCTGGACGCCGCACCGTCCCGCGCGGCCGGAAAAGTCGGAAGGCGGCATCGCGATCAAGATGGTGTCGGATTTCGAGCCGGCCGGCGACCAGCCGACCGCCATCAAGGACCTCGTCGAAGGCGTCGACCAGAGCGACCGCACCCAGGTGCTGCTCGGCGTCACCGGCTCGGGCAAGACCTTCACCATGGCCAAGGTGATCGAGGAAACGCAGCGCCCTGCCCTGATCCTGGCGCCCAACAAGACGCTGGCCGCGCAGCTCTACGCCGAGTTCAAGAAATTCTTCCCGGAGAACGCGGTCGAGTATTTCGTCTCCTATTACGACTACTACCAGCCGGAAGCCTACGTCCCGCGCACCGACACCTATATCGAGAAGGAATCCTCGATCAACGAGCAGATCGACCGCATGCGCCACTCGGCGACGCGCTCGCTGCTGGAGCGCGACGACGTCATCATCGTCGCCTCGGTGTCCTGCATCTACGGTATCGGTTCGGTCGAGACCTATACGGCGATGACCTTCCAGATGCAGGTCGGCGACCGGCTCGACCAGCGCGCTCTGCTCGCCGACCTCGTCGCCCAGCAGTACAAGCGCCAGGACGTCAACTTCGTGCGCGGCTCGTTCCGCGTGCGCGGCGACACGATCGAGATCTTCCCCGCCCACCTCGAGGACCGCGCGTGGCGCATCTCGATGTTCGGCGACGAGATCGAGGCGATCACCGAGTTCGATCCGCTGACCGGGCAGAAGACCGGCGAGCTGAAAAGCGTCAAGATCTATGCCAACTCGCACTATGTGACGCCGCGCCCGACCTTGAATCAGGCCATCAAGTCCATCAAGGAAGAGCTGCAATATCGCCTGCAAGAGCTTGAAAAAGCTGGCCGTCTGCTGGAGGCGCAGCGGCTCGAGCAGCGCACGCGCTTCGACCTGGAGATGCTGGAGGCGACCGGCTCCTGCGCCGGCATCGAGAACTACTCGCGCTATCTCACCGGACGCCAGCCGGGCGAGCCGCCGCCGACGCTGTTCGAATATGTGCCGGACAATGCGCTGATCTTCATCGACGAAAGCCACGTCACCGTGCCGCAGATCGGCGGCATGTATCGCGGCGACTTCCGCCGCAAGGCGACGCTGGCCGAATACGGCTTCCGCCTGCCGTCCTGCATGGACAACCGGCCGCTGCGTTTCGAGGAATGGGATGCCATGCGCCCGCTGTCGGTCGCGGTTTCGGCGACGCCGGGCGGCTGGGAGTTGGAGCAGTCCGGCGGCGTCTTCGCCGAGCAGGTCATCCGCCCGACCGGCCTGATCGACCCGCCGGTCGAGGTGCGCCCCGCCAAGAGCCAGGTCGACGATGTCGTCGGCGAGATCCGCGAGACGACCAGGCTGGGCTATCGCACGCTGGTCACGGTACTGACCAAGCGCATGGCGGAAGACCTCACCGAGTACCTGCATGAGAACGGCATCCGCGTCCGTTACATGCATTCCGACATCGACACGCTGGAGCGCATCGAGATCCTGCGCGACCTGCGCCTCGGCGCCTTCGACGTGCTGGTCGGCATCAACCTTTTGCGCGAAGGTCTGGACATTCCGGAGTGCGGCTTCGTCGCCATCCTAGACGCAGACAAGGAAGGTTTCTTGCGCTCGGAAACCTCGCTGATCCAGACCATCGGCCGCGCCGCGCGCAATGTCGACGGCAAGGTCATCCTCTATGCCGACCAGATCACCGGCTCGATGGAGCGGGCGATGGCCGAGACCAACCGCCGCCGCGAGAAGCAGATGGAGTGGAACGCGGCCAACGGCATCACGCCGGAATCGGTCAAGTCGCGCATCGCCGACATTCTGGATTCGGTCTACGAGAAGGATCATGTGCGCGCCGACATCTCGCAGTTCACCGACGATGCCGGCGCCATGATCGGCAACAATCTGAAGACCCATCTCGAGGCGCTCGACAAGCAGATGCGCGATGCCGCCGCCAATCTCGACTTCGAGAAGGCCGCCCGCATCCGCGATGAGATCAAGCGGCTGCGCGAGATGGAGCTTGCCATCTCCGACGACCCGCTGGCGCGCGAGGTGGAAAGCCAAAGTCCCGCCTCAGGCCGTGAAAAGGGCAAGCACAACAAGGGCGTGGCCAGACACCGTACGGCCGAGGAACAGGAGCGTTTCCGCAGGCTCGACGAGGCACGTGCCGCCGAAGAGGCGGCCAAGGCTGCCCGGCCCAACATGTTTCGCAAGCCGCATCTTGACGAGATGGGCGCCGACGGCGCCGTGCCGGTGAGGAAGGCGCTGTTCGCCAAGCCGTCGATCGACGACATGGGACCCGGCACCGATATGCCGACGCCGTCGGGCGCTGTGTCGCGCTCGCTGTTCAAGAAGCAGAGCGCTCAGGAAGCGCACGGCTCCGACTTCGGCATCCCCGGCGATCGCACGAAACCGTTATTCAGGAAGAACTCGCTCGACGAGATGACCGTGCGGCGGACAGAGAAGCCAGTGGAAGGAAAAGTGCCGGCGAAGCTACAGCCGATCTCCCCCCCTGTGGGGAAGATGTCCGGTCCACCCTCCGAAGCTGCAGCGCAGCTGCCGCGAAGGACGGGCAGGACAGAGGGGGGCGCGAAGGAACGCGACGACAAACCGATTGTCCGCCAGCGTTCGGGTATCGGCTCCTACGAAGATCCGGTGGATGAGCGCCGTCAAAAACGCCGGCCGAGCAAGACTGGGCGGCCGGGGAATTAGCGCCTTTCCTTCTCCCCTTGTGGGAGAAGGTGGATCGGCGCGCAGCGCCGAGACGGTTGAGGGGTGCTCCAGCGGAATGAGACGCTGGTGCCATCTGGAACACCCCTCATCCGTCGCCTTCGGCGACACCTTCTCCCACAAGGGGAGAAGGGAGGTGGTGGCCCCTTGCCATCCGCCCCTCGCTTGTGTAGCCATTTCCCCGTAACTCGAACGTCTTGAAAGGAGGGCTGCGTGTCTATCGATCACCACCGTCAGCGCGGCCCTGTCTGCGCCCTGCGAGCTTGCTTGCAGGGCTGACCAGGACGGTCCGGGAACCTCCCGCTTCGATTTTTGGTCTGCCCTTCGTGGTGCCGCTGAGCTTGGCCTGATGGTCTGCCGGCGCACCGTCAAAGTGCATTGAGCCGGACTCCGGCAAGACCAGAGAAAAATCGACATGGCCCTGATCAGCCTCAAATCCCTCGGCGTCACCATGAGTGCGCCGCTCTTTTCGAACCTCGACCTCACCATCGGCGCCGGCGACAGGCTGGGCATCGTCGCGGCCAACGGCCGCGGCAAATCCACCTTGCTCAAATGTCTGGCCGGTGAGCTGGACGCCACGGCCGGCGACATCACGAAGTCACGCGGCCTGCGCGTCGGCCATGTCGAGCAATCCGTTCCCGAGGCGCTGCTCGGTCGCAGCTTCCATGACGTCGTCGCCGATGCCTTGCCGCCCGAGCAGCGCGACAGCGAGCTCTGGCGCGTCGATGTGGTGCTGGATTCGCTCGACGTGCCCGAGGAGATGCGCGGCCGGCCGATGCGCGCCTTGAGCGGCGGCTGGCAGCGGCTGGCGCTGATCGCCCGCGTCTGGGTTACCGATCCTGACGTGCTTCTGCTCGACGAGCCGACCAACCATCTCGACCTCGCCAAGATCGGCCAGCTCGAAACCTGGCTCAACGGCCTGCCGCGCGAGGTGCCGGTCATCATCGCCAGCCACGACCGCGCCTTTCTCGACGCCACCACCAACCGCACGCTGTTCCTGCGCCCGGAAGAATCGCCGGTGTTCTCGCTGCCTTATTCGCGCGCCAGGCAGGCGCTCGACGAGGCCGACGCCTCGACGGCGCGCAAGTTCGAGCGCGATATGAAAATCGCCCAGCAGTTGCGCCGGCAGGCCGCCAAGCTCAACAACATCGGCATCAATTCCGGCAGCGACCTGCTGACGGTGAAAACCAGGCAGCTCAAGCAGCGGGCCGAGAAGCTGGAGGATGCAGCCGTGGCCGCCCATCGCGAGCGCTCGGCCGGCGCGATCAGGCTGGCGAACCGCGGCACCCACGCCAAGGTGCTGGTCACGCTGGACGACGCGGCGGTGGAAACGCCCGACGGCGCGCTGCTGTTCAGGAGCGGCAAGCGCCATATCTGCCAGGACGACCGCATCGTTCTGCTCGGCCGCAACGGCGTCGGCAAGTCGCGCTTCATTTCGATGATACGCGCCGCCATCGCCGACCCCGGCACGGTGCGGAACATCAAGGTGACGCCGTCGACCGTGCTTGGCTACAGCGACCAGGCGCTGTCGGGCATCGGCGCCGACGACACGCCGCTGGCGATGGTCTCGCGCCGCTTCGAGGTCGGCGAGCCCCGCGCCCGTTCGCTTCTCGCCGGCGCGGGCGTCGCCATCGAGATGCAAGAGAAAAAGATCGGCGCCTTGTCGGGCGGCCAGCGGTCGCGGCTGATGATGCTGGTGCTGCGGCTCATCAACCCCAATTTCTATCTCCTCGACGAGCCGACCAACCATCTCGACATCGACGGCCAGGAAGCGCTGGAGGACGAGTTGCTGAAGCATCAGGCGAGCTGCCTGCTCGCCTCGCACGACCGCTCCTTCATCCGCGCGGTCGGCAACCGTTTCTGGCTGATCGAGAAGCGGCGGCTGACCGAAGTCGACAGTCCGGAGAACTTCTTCCGCTCTGTCGCCGAGACGGAGCGCTGAGAGACCACAACAAGGCCGGCCTGCAACGCGCCGGCTTTCCGGCACCAGAAAAAATCTGGGCGATCTGTCGGATCGCCGCAGCACCCGTCGTCCTTGGGATGCCGACACGATGATGCCGGCATCAACCAGGGAGAGTTCATCATGTCGATACTGTCATCCATCGGCCGCGTCGCCACCCGATATGCGGCGGCACGCGCCCGCTACCGCAGCGAGCGCATCCTGCTTTCGCTGCCGGCCGAGCTGCGCGAGGACATCGGTTTTCCGGAAATTTTCGACGCCCGGAACGGCCGTCGCGCGGCTACCTTCTCGAGCAAGGTCATCTGATGTGTCCTGTCAGCCAATGCAACCGCCACCCGGCTTCGGCGGTTGCACGGCCTGTCCGGGCCCGGCCCTCTAAAAATTTCTGCGACCCGTGTAGGATTGCGGTCGCCTCGTCCGTCTTTTGATCGCAAGGCCAAATCAACCCGTGAAGAGGAACACGCAGATGACCGACCAGACCCCACCCCGCGCCAAGGTGCTTGGCGGACTGACCCCCTACCTGCAGGTCGACGGCGCCATCAAGGCGGCGGAGTTCTACAAGAAGGCTTTCGGGGCCGAGGAAGTCTTTGCCTATCCGCCGGACGAAAAAGGCCGCACCATGCACATCCATCTCTACGTCAACGGGTCGACGCTGATGCTGGGCGACGCCTACCCCGAGCACGGCCATCCGAATCAGGCGGCGCAGGGCTACACGCTGCAGCTCCATCTCGGCAGCGACGACATCGATGCCTGGTGGCAGCGCGCGGTGGACGCCGGCTGCGAAGTCGTCACGCCGCTGCAGGTCATGTTCTGGGGCGACCGCTGGGGCCAGGTGAAGGATCCCTTCGGCGTCGCCTGGGCTATGAACGCGCCGGTGAAGTGAGCCCGTCTACCTCTCTCCCTGTGGGAGAGGTCGGATTGCCCCGAATTGCCCTTCGCAATTCGGCTGGCAATCAGGGGTAAGCAGCGCCAAGCTGGAACACCCCTCATCCGTCGCGGCGCTGCGCGCCGATCCACCTTCTCCCACAACAAGGGGAGAAGGGAGAGCCGCACCCAACCAAGGAGATCACCATGTCCTATGTCGATGGCTTCGTGCTCGCCGTGCCGAAGGCAAATCTCGACGCCTACAAGAAAATGGCCACACAGGCCGGCGCTATCTGGAAGGAGTACGGCGCGCTCGCCTATGTCGAATGCATCGGCGACGACGTGCCCTATGGCGAGATCACCTCGTTCCCGCGCGCCGTCCAGGCCAAGGGTGACGAAGTCGTCGTCTTCGCCTGGGTCGTCTATGAAAACAGGCAAAGCCGCGACGCCGTCATGGCCAAGATCATGGTCGACGAGCGGTTGAAAGCCGATTGGCCGACAATGCCGTTCGACGGCAAGCGCATGATTTTCGGCGGCTTCCAGCCGTTCATCGAGCTTTGAGCAGCGCGAGAATACTAGTTGTCGGCCAATCGCAACTCTTTGCGATTGGCCGAGAACGCTCGTCAGGTCGTCATCCACGGGCGGAGCAAGGAGCGAAGCGACGCGGCGCAGACCCGAGGATCCATTCCGTTACTTATAAGCGTCGCGGCGGTGCAGAACGACCTCTTTTCTGCGCCGCCTTACCTTTCGCGCGAGGTCACGGAATGGATCCTCGGGTCTTCGCGACGCCGCTTCGCGGCTGCTCCGCCCGTGGATGACGAAGCCGAGCGCAGGGAACCGCCGTTCGCAGGCCGGCCTCACCTCAAGATCAGCCCAGCTTGTCGAGCAGCGGCTTCAGCCTGTCCCCATAGCGCTTCCACAGATCGACCGAGCCTTGATACATCGGCTGGCGCACCTGCGCGGCGGATGCCGTGCGCACCGGCCGGTCGGTCTCGTGGAACGACAGCACCTTGTCGTCCCAGGGCAGGCCGAGATGCGCCATCAGCGCCCTTGTCTGCCCCTCCTGGTCGGCGACGAAATCCTCGTAGCGCACATCATGCACGACGCCGGGCAGCACTTTGTGCCAATGCACCATGATGTCGGCATAGAGGTTATGGAAATCGGCGAGCTCGCCGAGATCGTAGCCGTAGCGGTGGCTGTCGCCGCGGAAATGCACCTTGAAGATCGACAGGCACGTGGCCGCCGCGTCGCGCGCGCAATGCACGATCTTCGCCTTCGGCAGCATCATGTGGAGGAAGCCGACCAGAAGGAAGTTGCCCGGCATCTTGTCGGTGACATGGCGAAAGCCCGGATAGCGGCTGTGCAGCATGTCGAGATAGGCCTGCCCCGCCTCGGCGAAGGCCTTGTCCGGCATGTCGGCAATCCCCCAGGGAAAGCCGCCCGGCATGCTCATCGGAAACTGCTTGCCGACCGCCGTCTTCAGGATGCTGAGCTCGCCCGCGCCAAAGACCTGCGGATGGCTGGCGATGATCTGCTCGACCAGCGTCGTGCCGGAGCGCGGCATGCCGACGACGAAGATCGGCGTGTCGTCGGAAATGTCGCTCGTCCGGTGCTTTTCGAAGAAGGCCTTGTCGAAGACCGCCTTCATCGCCTCGAACTCGTCGCGCGTCCGCACCGGATCGTAGTCGATGCCCTTGCGGCGGATGGCGTTGCCCTCGGCGAAATAGTCGAAGGCGCGGCCATAGTCCTTCAGATCGTCATTGGCCTTGCCGAGGCCGAAGGAAAGCTGCATGCGCGCAAGGCTGTCCTGCGGCGCCTTGGCGTGCTCGGCCTCCATGCCGGCAAGCTCCGGGTCGCGCTCGGACTGGCGCTTGACCTGTGTCAGCAAAAGCCAGGCTTTCGCCATGGCGGGAGCGATCGCCACCGCCTGGCGGGCAAGATCGGCGGCTTCAGTGAGCTTGCCCTTCTCCATCATGGCGACGCCGAGCCCATAGAGCAGCTCCGCGTCCTTGGGCCGGATCGACAGTGACTCGCGGAAGAGCGCAATCGCCTCGTCCAGCCGCCCGTCTTCCTGCAGCGTTTCGGCAAGGCCGATGCGCGCGCGAACATGGAAGGGGTTGCGGCCGATCGTGCCGCGATAGATCTCCTCGGCGCCCTCGAACTGGCCGAGCTGCTTCAGCGACGAGCCGAGATTGTCGCGCGCTGCCAATTGGTCCGGCCGGATGTCCACAGCGCCGCGGAAGAAATCGGCGGCGGCGGCGACGCGACCGAGGTCGCGCATGACCGTGCCCATATTGTTGAGGAAATCGGCATTCCTGGGCTGCAGCGTCACCGACTGCTCGATGAGGTCGAGCCCTTCCTCGCTGCGGCCGGTCTGATGCAGGAGAAGACCGAGGAAATGCAGTGCAGCGGCATGGTTCGGCTGCTGCCCCAGCACCTGCCGGTAAAGCGACTCGGCTTCCTGGCGGCGCCCCGCCTGGTGCAGTTGCAGCGCGCGCTGCACATAGGGATCGAGCGGGCTCGCCGATCCCGGCTTGCCGCCCGCGTTTGCCGCTCTTCTCTGATCTCTGTTAATGGGAAACCTGCCGTATTTGTCCGCCCGCCGGACCTAAGCCAAGCGGACGGGAGATGCAAGGGTGTGGCTGGCGCTCCGGCGGATTGCCCTCGACACGGAGCGCAAACCAGGCCACGCTAGCACGGCCCGTCGCCGATGACGCGGTAGTCCGCCGCGCGGGCCTCGCATGCATTCGGGAAGGTGCGTACCGCGCCATGGCGCCTGGCGCAGACTGGCGCGTATTCGCGCGTGCAGAAGGTCTGCTCGCCGCTCCCGCCGCCGCCATCCCGGCAAGGACCGTCGCGCACGATGCGATACCCGGCCCTCTCTGCCTGGCAGGCGTTGGCGAAGGTCTGGCGGTCGCCGCCGCGCCGTGCGCAGACCGGTTCATATTGCATGGTGCAGAGTTGCGGATGCGGCCTTGGCGGGCGTGGACGCGGCCCTTCATCGACCACGACGGTGCAGGCCGCCAGCAATGCCGACAGAAGCAGGGCGACAAAGCCCTGCCGCGAAACGATTGCCGCAAGAAATCGCATGGGTCCCTCCCCGGTCCTCGTTCAGGCGCAACCGCGCCAACTCGCGCAATACTCGACATTTCCGCATCGAACGCAACCCCGGATTGTGGATTGCCCGGGCGGAAGATCCAATGCATGTCGCCCAAAAGTGCGCAGCGGTTTGGGAAAACGACATGCATCAAAACAAAGACTTAAAGCGCGCAGCTTGAATCCGTTTCGACGCGACGCGCTTTATTGCCGACTGGCTTTCTCGCTGGCCCATGCCTGGCTCCTTTCTGGCCGATGACCGGTCATGGCGCCGGGTCTATCGATGCCCCTGCGTCGGGCGCGCTGAGGGCCGCCCGCGGCGCCGTCTTGCAACCATCACATTTCCGTGTAATAAATTTCGGGTTCGGGCATTTACGACCCGGAGAGCGGCACGTTTTGGAACGACCTTTCCCCGATAGTGTGAATCTCTGACGGCCCCGTTTTTCGGCGGGGGCCTTGACCATGCGCGAATGCATGACTGCCGAACCAAGCACCGGGATTAGCCCAGACACGAGACAGCGGGCGAGCCCACGAGACTGATACGGGTGAAGGAGTTTCCCCCATGGCCCAGACCGGCACCGTAAAGTTCTTCAACGCCACCAAAGGCTTCGGCTTCATCACGCCTGACGGCGGCGCCAAGGACGTGTTCGTCCACATTTCCGCGATCGAGGCCTCCGGCCTGCGCACGCTCGTCGACGGTCAGAAGGTTACCTTCGACGTCGAGCCGGACCGCATGGGCAAAGGCCCGAAGGCGGTCAACCTGCGCGCGGCCTGAGCGGGCAACGCTGCCTGTCTTTCCGCTGATGAATGGCGCGGCAGGATCATGAATTGGCTTCGCAAGAAGCTTGAGTTTTCGAGGGCGCGACGGGACCGTTGCGCCCTTTTTTGTCCGGCAAATGGCTGGATTGGCAGGCGAAAACTTTCTCTTGCCGATAGCGCTAAAATAAAGGACAAATTTCCTCTCGGGCAGTTTGCCGGCCCGAGACTGACATGATGGGATCAAAGGAGCTTCCCATGCCGCAGACCGGCACCGTCAAATTCTTCAACCATGCCAAGGGCTTCGGCTTCATCACGCCCGACGATGGCGCGAAGGATGTCTTCGTCCATATTTCGGCCGTGCAGGCGTCGGGCCTTCCCGGTCTTGAGGATGGGCAGAAAGTGACATTCGACACCGAGCCGGACAAGCGCGGCAAGGGTCCGAAGGCCGTCAATCTGTCTATCGGCTAAGCCGGCTCAAAACAGATCCGACGGAGGCTGAGCAGGCGGGACGCTCCCGCAGAGCTCGGAATTTTTGTTCGAGCCGCGAAATCGTTCGCCCAAATCCGTTCAGCCTCCGTTCAGCCACGGTCTTCTATCAATCTTTGCCAAAGCCGATCCGCATCCCCTGAAAAATACGCGGGCCCGGCGCGAAGGAGACCGAAAATGAACCGATTTCTCAAGACCGCCATTCTGACTGCCGGCATCGCCGCGACCACTTTGGCCACCTTCTCGGCGGCCAATGCCGACGACTGGCGCTGGCGTCATCATCACCATGGTGGCCATGGTGACGCCCTCGCCGCCGGCGTTGTCGGCCTCGCGGCAGGTGCGCTGATCGGCAGCGCGCTCAGCAACCCCGGGCCGAGGTATTACGACCCGGCCTATGATGATGGTTATTATGTCGACCGGCCCGTTCGCCGTTATTACGCGCAGCCGCGTGTCGTCTATGCCGACCGCTATGCCGAGCCGTGGACCCGCGACTGGTACGAGTATTGCTCGGACCGCTACCGCACCTTCAACTCGCGTACCGGCACCTTCACCGGCAACGATGGCGAGCAGCATTTCTGCGTCGCCAACTAACCGGAGCAATTGCGTCTGCGTAAACTCTTGGGGTTCCCTGCCCTGCAAAAGCGCCGCCTCTCAGCGGCGCTTTTCTTTTGGAGGCAGGTCAGACCAAAAATGGGTTGGTCCGGCGCTCCTCGCCGAAGCGGCCGCCCGGACCGTGGCCACAGATGAAGCCGACATCGTCGCCGAGCGGCAGGAGCTTGTTCTTTATCGAGGCCATCAGCGCGGCGTGATCGCCGCCAGGCAGATCGGTGCGGCCGACCGAGCCGCGGAACAGCACGTCGCCGACATGGGCGAACTTGGCCGCGCGGTTGTAGTAGACGACATGACCCGGCGCGTGACCCGGGCAATGCAGCACCTCGAACACATGCTCGCCGAATGAAACCGTCTCGCCTTCGATGAGAAACCGGTCCGGCACGCAATTGCGTACGGGATCCGTGAGCCCGAAACGCCTGGCCTGGTTCTCGAGGTTGGCAAGCAGCGGTCGATCGGCCTCATGCGGGCCGATGATGTCGATGCCGAGCGCATCTTTCAGTTCCATCGCGCCGCCCGCATGATCGATATGGCCGTGGGTGATCCAGATCGCTCCCGCCGTGATCGCATTGTCCTCGAGCACTGCCAGTATCTTGTCGACATCGCCGCCGGGATCGACGACGACGCCGTTCCTATCGTCCATGTCGAACAGGATGGCGCAGTTCTGCTGGAAGGGCGTGACCGGCACTATGCCGGCATTGAGCTGACCCATGGCTTTCCTTCCCCACGGCTTTCCTTTCGAAGTGTCGCCCTGATGTAGACAGGTGAGCGAGCGGCGTCCACCATTCGGCCGGAGCGAATGATCCTCGAAAAGAAATGGCGGCCGTGGCCGCCGCAAATAATCCATGAAAAAGAAATGGGCGGCCGTGGCCGCCCATGCGCAGGCCCGAAAAGAAAAATGCCCTATTTCTTCATCGCGCCCATGACCGCGCCGATGATGGCGGTCAGGATGGCGCCGCCGCCGGCGCCGCCGACGATGTTCGGCACGTTCAGCGCGCTGCCCAGCCCGCCCGCTGCTGCCGCGGCCGCCGCCGGATCGACCGTGCCGCCGCCGAGCAGGCTGCCGAGAATGGCCGCGCCGCCGACGCCGCCGATAGCGCCGCCGAGGATCTTGGGAAGTTGGCCCAGTGCCGCCTGTTTCAGCGCCGCGCCGACTGCCTGACCGCCGATGACACCCGTGATCACCTGAATAACGATCGCAACGAGTGTGTTCGTATCCATGTACCTAGTCCCTCCATAGCCGCCAGCCTCCTCGGGCCGACGCCATCATGAGACGCCGAATTGTTCGAAAGTCAAATGCGCGAGCGCTTAAATAAAAGGGGCGGCCCGAAAACCGCCCCTGTTGCACAAAAAAGCTGTGACTATCGCTATTCTGCCGCGATGGCGTGCTTTGGTTGCACTGCGGCAGAATAGTCATTCATCAACGTCTTGGCGATCTCGCCGACCTCGAATCGGTACGGGCCGATCTCCGAAACCGGAGTGACTTCCGCGGCCGTGCCGGTGAGGAAGCACTGCTCGAAGCCTTCGAGCTCTTCAGGCATGATGGCGCGATCGATCACCTCGAGACCACGATCCTTGGCCAGGCCGATCACGGTGCGGCGGGTGATGCCGTCGAGGAAGCAGTCGGGCGTCGGCGTGTGGAGCTTGCCGTCCTTGACGAAGAAGATGTTGGCGCCGGTGGCTTCCGCCACCTGGCCGCGCCAGTCGAGCATCATGGCGTCGGCATAGCCCTTGGCCTCGGCGGCGTGCTTGGAGAGCGTGCAGATCATGTAGAGGCCGGCGGCCTTGGATTTGGACGGCTCGGTGCGCGGGTCTGGGCGGCGCCATTCGGCGATGTCGAGACGAATGCCCTTCAGCTTCTGCGCCGGGTCGAAATAGCTAGGCCATTGCCATATGGCGATGGCGCAGTTGATGCGGTTGTTCTGCGCCGAGACGCCCATCTGCTCGCTGCCACGCCAGGCGATCGGGCGCACATAGGCGTCCTGGAAACCCTGCTTCTTCAAAAGCGTACGGCAGGCCTCGTCGATCTCGGCGACCGAATAGGGAATCTTGAAGCCGAGCAGGCGCGCCGATTCATGCAGGCGCTCGTTGTGCTCGGTCAGTTTGAAGATCTGGCCGCCATAGGCGCGCTCGCCTTCGAAGACGGCGCTGGCATAGTGCAGGCCGTGGGTCAGCACGTGGATCTTGGCGTCGGCCCATTTGACGAACTCGCCGTTCATCCAGATGAAGCCTTCCAGTTGATCGAAGGGAACGGATGCCATGGAAACCTCCCGCGGGCGGACGCCCGCAAATCGTTGTGTCATATAGCGTTTCGCGTCAGCCGCGCCACAGGTCCGAAACGCCGGCCGGTGCTTGGAAACGTAGGCGGATATTCAATCCATGGCAAACTCAGGAAGTTCCGGAAAAACCGCTTTCGCTTGCCTTTTCGTTCGCAATCCGCCGAAAAGCTTGTCAAAAATTATCATTGCCCGGAAATTACGTCAACAGTACTGACATAATTCCGCCTTCGCATGGAGAAATGATGACGGATCGAAGCCCCGCAGCCGGAAAACCGATCAGAACGGCGATCACCGACGAGGACGGCATCGACTTTGCCATCATCGAATTGTTTTTCTTCGCTTATCGCGACTTCACCTCCGATCCGGACCAGATCCTCGCCGACTACGGCTTCGGCCGCGCCCATCACCGCGTGCTGCATTTCGTCAACCGCAGGCCCGGGCTGACGGTCGCCGAGCTGCTCGACGTGCTGAAGATCACCAAGCAGAGCCTCGCGCGGGTGCTGAAGCAGTTGATCGACACGGACCATATCGTCCAGTTGCAGGGCCCGCGCGACCGCCGTCAGCGCGAACTTTATCCGACCGCCAAGGGCCGCGCGCTGGCGCTGGCGCTGGCACGGCCACAGTCGCGCCGCATCCGTGCTGCATTGAAGGATTCTGGGACCACCGAACGGACCTCGATCGAACGATTCCTGGAGGCGATGGTCAATCCGGAACTAAGAGCGCAGATCAACATTGTGCCTGCGCAAACATCGGGGAAGAAAAATGGAGACCACTGAGAAGGTTGATCATCCGGCGGCGCCCGGCGATGATGCGCCACATCTGCTGGTGGTCGATGACGACACCCGCATCCGCAATCTGCTCAAGCAATACCTATCCGAGAACGGCTTTCGCGTCACCGTCGCCGGAAATTCGGGCGAGGCCCGGCGCAAGCTCGCGGGCCTCGACTTCGACCTGCTCGTGCTCGACGTCATGATGCCCGGCGAAACCGGCGTCGACCTGACCAAGGCGCTGCGGGCCGAGAAGAACGTGCCGATCCTGATGCTGACGGCGCTGTCGGAAACCGACAGCCGCATCACCGGGCTGGAAGCCGGCGCCGACGACTATCTGCCGAAGCCCTTCGACCCGCGCGAGCTGATCCTGCGCATCAACAACATTCTGCGCCGCGGCGGGCCGGCGGCGACGCCGAAGGTCGAGCAGCTCGTCTTCGGCCCCTACACGTTCCAGATCGCCAAGCGCGAACTGAAGCGTGGCGGCGAGGCGCTGAAGCTGACCGATCGCGAGCAGGAGATCCTGGCGATCTTCGCCGCGCGGGCGGGAGAGACGATACCGCGGCACGAACTCGTCGGCGACGAATCGGACGTCGGCGAGCGTACTATCGATGTCCAGATCAACCGGCTGCGCCGAAAGATCGAGCGCGATCCGTCCAATCCGGTGTGGCTACAGACCGTTCGCGGTATTGGGTATCGGCTCAGCGTGGAATAACATCCTCTCGACGGCCTTTTGCTGAACGGCCCTCGACGAGCGGAAGGGCGAATGGCGACCACGCAACTGGAACATCCGAAAGGAGGCGGTCCCGGCGATTTCGCGATGCGGACGCTGAAGGCGATGCCGCGCGCCTGGAACCGGTTCTGGCGCCTGGTCGCGCTCTACATGCCGAAGCGGCTTTATGCGCGCTCGCTCATCATCGTCATCGCGCCGATGATCCTCCTGCAGTCGGTCGTCGCGTTCGTGTTCATGGAGCGGCATTGGCAGACGGTCACCCAGCGTCTGTCGCAGGCCACCGTCCGCGATATCGCCGCCATCATCGACATGATGGAGACCTATCCGCACGATGCGGACTACGCCAACATCATCCGCATCGCCCAGGACCGCATGCAGCTGAAAGTGGATCTGCTGCCGCCCGATCCGCTGCCGCCGCCCGGACCGAAACCGTTCTTCTCGATCCTCGACGAGGCTTTGTCGTCAGAGATCACCAGGCAGATCAACCGACCCTTCTGGATCGACACCGTCGGCAATTCCAACATCGTCGAGGTCCGCGTCCAGCTCGAAGGCAAGGTCTTGCGCGTCTTCGTGCGCCGCAGCCAGGCCTATGCCTCCAACACCCATATCTTCCTGATCTGGATGGTCGGCACCTCGCTGGTGCTTTTGATGATCGCCATCCCCTTCCTGCGCAACCAGATCAGGCCGATACTCACCCTCGCCGAAGCCGCCGAAAGCTTCGGCAAGGGCAGGCCGATGCCGCGCGATTTCCGCCCGCGCGGCGCGGAGGAAGTGCGCCGCGCCGGCTTCGCCTTCATCCAGATGCGCGAGCGCATCGAGCGCCAGATCGAACAGCGCACCGCCATGCTGACCGGCGTCAGCCACGACCTCAGGACCATCCTCACCCGTTTCAAGCTGCAGCTGGCGCTGGCGGGCGGCAAGGCCGAGACCAAGGCTGCGCTCAACCAGGACATCGACGACATGCAGTCGATGCTGGAGGGCTACCTTGCCTTTGCCCGCGGCGAGGCTGCTGAGGATACCGGCCGCTTCGATCTTGAGATCTATTTCCAGAAGCTGGGCGAAGAAGCGCAGCTGCGCAAATGCAAGCTGTCCACCACCTTGATCGGCGATCCGGCCGTGCATGTGCGGCCGAATGCCTTTGCCAGGCTGCTGTCCAACGTCATCGGCAATGCCTTCCGCTATGCCAAGACCGTCGAGGTCCATGCCAATCACGGCCGCGGCTCGCTGACCGTAACCATCGACGACGACGGCCCGGGCATCGCCCCCGACAAACGCGAAGAGGTGTTCAAGCCGTTCCTGCGGCTCGACGAGGCGCGCAACCTCGATGCCAGCGGCACCGGCCTCGGCCTGTCGATCGCCCGCGACATCGCCCGCAGCCATGGCGGCGACATCACGCTTGAGGACAGCCCGCTCGGCGGCTTGCGCGCCGTGATCAAGGTCCCGGCCTAAATCGGGCAAAGACAGGGTTCATGCGCCCGTCATGAAATCATGATCAAGAGCGCCCATGAAGCGCGCGACCTTTATCGATTCGAGCCTACCGCCCCGCTTCGATCCCGTCGTGCCTGGAAGGGTGCGCTGGAGCGAAGCGCGAGTTGCCGCCTGGTTGCCGTTCCGCCACCGCGCGGGCGCGCTCAAAACCCTTGCCAAAGGATCGCCATGCGCATCCTGATGGTCACCGATGCATGGCGGCCGCAGGTCAACGGCGTGGTCCACACGCTGGAGCGGCTGACCGAGACGCTGAAATCCTTCGACGTCCAGCTCGATTTCCTGACGCCGAACATCTTTCGCACCTTGCCGCTGCCGACCTATCCGGACATTCGGCTCGCGTTGACAACCCCCCGCCACGTCGCGCGCCTGATCGATCAGCGCAAGGCCGACCATGTCCACATCGTCACCGAAGGGCCGCTCGGCATCATGGCGCGCCGCTATTGCCGCAAGACCGGGCGTCCCTTCACCACCAGCTACCACACGCGCTTTCCCGAATATCTCAGCGCTCGCCTGCCGGTGCCGGAGAGCTGGGCCTACAACTGGCTGCGCGATTTCCACAATTCCGGACAAGGCACGCTTGTCGCCACCCAGTCGCTGGCGGACGACCTCGCTTCGCGCGGCTTCAGCAAGCTGAGGCCCTGGACGCGGGGCGTCGACATCGATCATTTCCGGCCGGACAAGCGCAAGGACACGAACTTCCCCCGCCCCGTCTTTCTTTGCGTCGGCCGTGTCGCGATCGAAAAGAACCTGACCGCCTTCCTCGATCTCGATTTGCCGGGCAGCAAGGTGGTGGTCGGCGAAGGGCCGGAGCTGGCAAAGCTCAAGGCCCGTTATCCGAACGCGCATTTCCTCGGCCATCGCCCGAATGACGAACTGGCGGAAATCTACGCATCGGCCGACGTCTTCGTCTTCCCCAGCCGCACCGACACCTTCGGCAATGTCATCATCGAAGCTTTGGCCAGCGGCACGCCGGTGGCCGCCTATCCGGTGACGGGACCGATCGACATCGTCGGCGACGGCATTGGCGGGGCAGTATCCGAGGATCTGCGCGAGGCCGCGCTTGCCGCACTTCACATCGACCGCGCGGAAGCACGCCAGCGCGCCATGCGCTACAGCTGGAAGGCCTGCGCCGAGATGTTCCTCGACGTGGTCGAGGAAGCGTTGGGAATGCCACGCAAGCTGGCCGCCTGACAGACCGGCGTCGACCCTCGGCGATGCGGATCGGTGGTAGTTGTGCGGCCTCTTCAATGCCGCCCACTCTTGCTTTTCCCTCGGGAGATCGGGAACCTCGACAACTTGCCAATGCCTTTGGACAAGTCTTCCGCGTGAAGTTGTCGAGATTTACTGAGGGATCGCGCGCCGGCAAACTTTGATCCCAGTACACGCGTTCCTTGCGAGAGCTTGCGCGACAACTCCTTGCAGTGCATTATTCTGCGTGAGTAGTTCGCTGCGGGATTGACGCCGATTTCAACGCCGGACGATTTGCCTGCCGTATCGCCGAAGCGTCGCGTCTTGCGCATCGGCAAGACCGTTGCGAGGGTGTTCGACTATTGCCGCGCGAATGCCTGGCCGCTCTTCGTGGCCGCCTGGTTTCCCTGCTTTTTGACGGCGCTCGGTCTGGCGGTGCTTGCTCTTGTTCTTTTTGCCGATCCGGAGGTGCCCAGCTGGCTTCTGTCGCGAGGCTTTGACTCCAGGACTTGGCTTTCCGCCATTATTGCCGCGCCGTTCTCGGCGATGGTCTTTGCGTTCGTTCTGGACCGCATGGCAAACGCGCCCGAGAACGGCCGTGTCGTTGTTCGGCGCGGCATTGAAAGTGTCAAACGCTTCGCTATTCCGGGCATCCGCTTTGAGCTCGGCCCGCGGATTCTTTGGGCCGCGTTGCTTCTCGCGGCCGTCCAGCTTCTTTGCAGCTTTGCGGTCGCCGGCGAGCACAGACTGCTTGTTGCCAGCCTGCTGGCCACACATGACCTGCCGCCCAACCCCGAGGACGTCGCGCCTTGGGTGTCGGCGATGGGAGTCTTCAACCTCTTCGCGGGTGGTTTCGTACTTGTCTGGACATATCTCTTTGTCGGCGATTTTCTCTGGACGGGATCGTTCGACCCGATCGGGTGCTGGCGTGCGCTCGACGGCAATCATCTGCGTTTCGTCGCCATAGTGTCCATCGTTTTCGCGATAGTTGCCATGCTCAAATATGGGCTGGCCCTGGCCGTAGGCTTGATCCTGATTCCCGCGGATGGCGCGTCGCCTTCCTTCTTGAACCTTATGCTGATGCATTTCGGACTGGCCTGGCCGTTCGACGTCCTGCATCTAGTGCTTTCAGCCGCAACGGTCGGAACCATTCTCGGCGCGTTTCGGCCACCAGCTATCGCTTCAATCCGGCCGGCTGCGGCGCTATGATCGCGCCTGCCGGATGGCAGCCTGCCCCGCTAGTTTAGAACAGTCGCCCGCCGTCCGGCACCTTGCGCTCGATGGCGCCGAGCACGACGGCGCCCTCCTCATCCGGAAAGCCCAGCGTCAGCACTTCCGACATGAACGGGCCGATCTGGCGCGGCGGGAAATTGACCACCGCGAAGACCTGCCGGCCGATCAGCGTCTCCGGCGTATAATATTTGGTGATCTGCGCCGACGACTTCTTGACCCCGATGGCCGGGCCGAAATCGATCTTCAATTTGAACGCCGGCTTGCGCGCCTCCGGAAACGGCTCGGCTTCGACGATGGTGCCGGCGCGGATGTCGACGCGGTCGAAGTCGGCAAAGCTGATCTCGGGCTTGCGCTCGCTGCTGGAACTCATCGCTGGTGTCTGCTTGGTTCAGGCGTTTCCATGGGTCTCAAAGAGCACGCTGGACAGCGCGTCCTTGGCCGATGTACCCGACCAGACAACGAACTGGAAGGCCTGGAAATAGCACTCGCAGGCCTCGAGCGCCGAGGACAGCAGTACCTCGACCTGCTGGCTCGAAGGCTCGACCCCGCCGGCAAGCAGCAGCGACTGCCGGAACATGATCGCGCCCTCCTGCTCCCACAGGTCGAAATGGCCGAACAGCATCTGCTCGTTGATCAGCGACAAGAGCCGCATCACTTCGAGCGTGCGTGTTTCCGGTACCTTGATGTCGAAGGCGCAGGCCAGATGCAACGCCTCGAAATCCTCCATCCAGGAGAATGAGACGTGATAGTCGGTCCAACTGCCGGTCACCGAAATCGAAATCTCGTCGTCGCCGGCGCGCTCGAAGGACCAGTCATTGTTGTGGGCCACCTGCTCGATGACATCCACCGGGTGGATTTCGCGGGAGAATTCGAGTTCGAGAAGTTCCATGGAATGCTTCCTGTGTTCAGGGGAGCGCCACACGCTCCGCGGGGCACACACGACGAACAATCTTGTCTAGAACTCGGACGGCCAGGAACTTCTCAAACGCAAAGACCCCAGACCGGACCCACCGCCCGGCGCATGACCCTGCTCCGAATCATGCAACAAATTCAGTCTATTGATCGGGAGTCGCGTGAACAGCCCAATTTTTCGCACTGCGTCATTCGCATGTGGAAAGGCGCTGTCAAAAAGATTCATGCAATGCCGGTAAGCGATTCACGGCAAAGCGATTTTTCGGATCGCGCTTTGTGGAAAAGTTTACGATTATTTTTTTGATCTGGGCTTCGCCGCGGCCGCCGGTGCGGCCTGCCCGGTCAATTCGGCGAGCTTCGCCTCGAGCGCTTCGACGCGCGCCGCGAGCTGGATGTTGTCTTCCCTGGCCTTGACGGCCATCTCGCGCGCGGCCTCGAACTCCTCGCGCTGCACCACATCCATCGAGTTGAGCAGGCGCTCGGCCTGGCTGCGAAAGGCTGTCTCCATCTCACGCCGAACGCCTTGGGCTGCCCCCGCTGCATCCGTCATCAGCTTGGCGAACTCATCGAGAATGCGGTTCGGGCCGTTCGACATGGCAGATCCTCGCTTGCTTGGTTTTGACGTAGTGGCGCGCGACGCGGAATGCAAGCGCAGCCTGCCTTGACCCCGCCAAAACCCTGCCGCATGGTCCGCGCCCGATAGACGACCGCAATCGGGAGACCCAGTTTGAGCGAATATTTCCTGCTGCCGCTGGCCTCCCTGCCGTTTCCCAACATCGATCCGGTCATCGTCAATATCGGACCGCTGGCGGTGCATTGGTATGGCGTCGGCTACATCGTCGGCATTCTCTTTGCCTGGTGGTACGCCAAGCGGCTCGTCACCAACGCCAGCCTCTGGCCGGACGGCAAGTTGCCGATGAAGCCCGAGGACCTCGACGACTTCATCGTCTGGGCGGCGATCGGCGTGGTGCTCGGCGGGCGTACCGGCTATGTGCTCTTTTACGATCTCCCGCGCTATATCGCGCATCCGCTCGACATCTTTGCCGTCTGGCAGGGCGGCATGTCATTCCACGGTGGGCTGCTCGGCGTCATCCTCGCCATGACCTTGTTCTCGCTCAAGCGCGGCATCCACACCTGGACGCTGTTCGACGTGGTCGCGGCCGGCGTGCCGGTCGGCCTCGGGCTGGTGCGCGTCGCCAACTTCATCAATTCGGAACTCTGGGGCAGGCCTTCGGACGTGCCTTGGGCGATCGAATTTCCCAATGGCGGCCCATTCACCCGCCATCCCAGCCAGCTCTATGAGGCGCTGCTCGAAGGCCTCGTGCTGTTCCTGGTGCTGCGCTTCCTCACCCACTCGCGGCTGAAGTTGAGGACGGCGCGTTTCGTCGGCGGCGCCTTCATCTGCGGCTATGGCCTGTCACGCATCTTCGTCGAGTTCTTCCGCGAACCCGACCAGCAGCTCGGCTATCTGCTCGGCACCAATTGGCTGACCATGGGCATGATCCTGTCCACACCGATGGTGCTTGCCGGCATCTGGGCCATGGCGACGGCTAAGCCGATGACGAAGCCGCAGGCGGCATGACTCGGCTGAGGAAGCGCATTGTCGACCTGATCGGCGCCGTGGGGCCGATCCCGGTCAGCGAATACATGGCGCTCTGCCTGTTCGACCCCAAGGACGGCTATTACACGACGCGCGAACCCTTCGGCGCCGCCGGCGATTTCGTCACAGCGCCGGAAATCAGCCAGATGTTCGGCGAGCTTGTCGCCGTCTGGCTTTACCAGGCCTGGCAGCGCGCCGGCCGGCCGCTCCCCGCCACCTTCGCCGAAATCGGCCCCGGCCGCGGCACGCTGATGAAGGACATGCTGCGCACCTGGTCGCGGCTCGATTCCGCACTTGCCGCCGGCGCGTCCTTTGCCATGATCGAGACCAGTCCGCGCCTGGCCGAAGTCCAGAGGGCCACACTTGCCGGCCAGAGCACGGCCCTCGCCTGGCACCAGACCATCGACACGCTGCCCCGACGGCCGCTTTTCATCGTCGGCAACGAGCTGTTCGACGCGGTGCCGATTCGCCAGTTCGTCTATGTCGGCACCGGTTGGCGCGAGCGCATGGTCGGCCTCGACGACGCCGACAATCTCCGTTTCTTCGCCGGCGCCGGTTCCGTCGACCCGGCGCTATTGCCGCCGGGCGCTGCCGACGCGCCGCAGGGCGCAATCGCCGAGGTGGCGCCGGCCCGCGCGGCGCTGATGTCGGCGATAGCCGAGCGCGTCGCCGGCCATGGCGGCGCCGGACTGTTCATCGACTATGGCCATCTTGTGCCCGGCCTCGGCGACACATTGCAGGCCCTGCGCAGGCACGAACACGAAGACGTGCTGGCCAATCCCGGCGAGGCAGACCTCACCGCCCATGTGGACTTCGCGGCCCTGTCCGCAAGCGCCCGCGCGCACGGCCTCGACGTGGAACTGACCACGCAGGGCGAGTTCCTGCTCGGCATGGGGCTGCTCGAGCGCGCCGGCGCGCTCGGCGCCAATGTCGACGACGGCGAGCGGCAGGCGATTTCCGACGCGGTCGAACGACTCGCCGGGCCCGATGCGATGGGCGAGCTGTTCAAGGTGATGAAGATCCTGCCCGCGGCGAAAACCGGCTGACATCGGCAGGCACCCCGTGCAAGCTGGTCCGGCCAATTGCCGGACTTCTCCCACTCGCCCCGAACTTCACCTTGACGAAATCGCCCGCGCGGACAACAAACCCATCCATGCTGAATCAGACCAGACCCGATCCAGTACGCTCGCCCCTTCTGGAGAAGGCGCAAGGCATCCGTCACGGTTACTTTACCCGCATCGGCGGCGTCTCCAGCGGCATCTACCAGGGCCTCAACATCGGCACCGGCTCGAGTGACGACCAGACGCTGGTCGCCGAGAACCGTCGCCGCGTCGCCGACTGGATGGGCGTGCCAGCGGATCACCTGCTCACCGCGCACCAGGTCCATTCCCCCGACGTCGTCATCGTCAGGGAACCTTTCGCAGGCCCTCGCCCCAAGGCCGACGCCGTCGTCACCGACCGGCCAGGCATTGCTGTCGGCGCCTCGACGGCCGATTGCGGGCCGGTCCTGTTCGCCGACGCCGAGGCCCGTGTCGTCGGCGCGGCCCATGCCGGCTGGAAAGGCGCCTTCACCGGCGTGCTCGAAAACACCGTTGCCGCGATGGAAGCTCTCGGCGCCCGTCGGGACCGTATCATGGCCGTGCTCGGTCCCTCCATCGGCCCCGACAACTACGAGGTCGGACCCGAATTCGTCGCCCGCTTCGTCGAGGCTGACGTCTCCAATCAACGCTATTTCAACCGGTCTTTGAATCCCGGCCACTCGATGTTCGACCTCAACCAATATACGGTCGACCGGCTGCGGGACGCCGGCGTGACCGCCGAAGGGCTCGGCCGCTGCACCTATGCGGAAGAAGATCTTTTCTATTCCTACCGGCGCACCATCCACCGCAAGGAAGCGGATTACGGGCGCCAGGTTTCGGCAATCGTTCTGGAGAAAGAGTAATGGCGCTGCATTTCGAACGTTCGGAATTCGACGCGCGGCGCGATCGGCTGCTGATCGAAATGGCCGAGAAGAAGCTCGACGCCGTGCTCCTGTTCGCGCAGGAGAGCATGTACTGGCTGACCGGCTACGACACCTTCGGCTTCTGCTTCTTCCAGTGCCTGGTGGTGAAGGCCGACGGCTCGATGGTGCTGCTCACCCGCTCGGCCGATCTGAGGCAGGCGCGCCACACCTCGACCATCGACAACATCGAGCTTTGGACCGATCGCGACGGCGCCAATCCGGCGATCGACCTGCGCAATCTGCTCAATGACCTCGATCTGCTCGGCGCCCGCATCGGCGTCGAATACGACACTCATGGGCTGACCGCCTATAATGGCCGCCGCGTGGATGAGCAGTTGCAGACCTTCGGCCAGATCGCCGATGCCTCCGGCATCGTCGGCCGGCTGCGCCTTTTCAAGAGTCCGGCCGAGGTCGCCAAGGCCGAAAAAGCCGCAAGCCTCGCCGACGATGCGCTCGACGCCGCCTTGCCGCTGATCAAGCAAGGCGGCGACGAAGCGCTGATCCTCGCCGCCATGCAGGGAGCGATTTTCGCCGGCGGCGGCGACTATCCCGCCAACGAATTCATCATCGGCTCCGGCGCCGATGCCCTGCTCTGCCGCTACAAGGCCGGACGCCGCAAGCTTACCAAGAACGACCAGCTGACGCTCGAATGGGCGGGCGTCTTCCATCACTATCACGCAGCGATGATGCGCACCGTTTTGACCGGCAAGGTCTCGAAGCGTCATCAGGAACTGTTCGACGCCGCGCGTGCGGCCCTGCTTGCGGTCGAGAAGGCGATGACGCCGGGCAACACCTTCGGCGACGTCTTCGACGCGCATGCCCGCACGCTCGAGGCGCACAACCTGACCAAGCACCGGCTGAACGCCTGCGGCTATTCGCTCGGCGCCCGCTTCACGCCATCCTGGATGGACATGCCGATGTTCTACCAGGGCAATCCGGAACCGATCGCGCCCAACATGACGCTGTTCGCCCACATGATCATCATGGACTCGGAAACCGAGACGGCGATGACGCTCGGCCGCACTTATCTCACCACGGAATCGGCGCCGAAGCCGCTCTCCCGCCATGATCTCGACTTGATCGTGCAGTGAATCCATAATGGTTGGTTCACGCGGGGACGTTCGCCACCAGGGAGTTTCGGGCAAATGAGACGATCGCAGGTGACGACCGTGTCATTGCTTGCGGCGCTGGCGCTTACCGCTTGCACCAACGCCAAGGATGTCCTCGATCCTTCCGCCGTCAAGCCGCCGGCGAATTCGGCCCAGGCTTTGCCGGCTACGCAGGGCACATCGGCCACCACCTCCCCGACCACGACCTCGCCTGCCCCCACGGCGACGGCGGCGGCTTCGACACTCGCCACGCCGGCTCAGACCGCCGCTATCGCCAAGACCCGGCTGCAGGTGGCGCCGATCGTCGGCGCCTCCGTGGAAGCGGCAGCACCGCTGACGGCGGAACTGCAGGCGCGCGCAAGGCAGCGCGGCGTCACTCTTGTCGGCAGCACCGACCAGACGGCAACGCATGTGCTGAAGGGCTATTTTTCGACGATGTCCGAAGGCAAGGACACCACCGTCATCTATGTCTGGGACGTCTACGACCCGTCGGGCAACCGCCTGCATCGCATCAACGGCCAGCAGAAGGCGCCTTCCATCGGCAGCGGCGAAGGCTGGCCGGCGGTGGCACCGGCGACCATGCAGGCGATCGCCGATCAGACGATCGACCAGTTCACCGCCTGGCTCGGCAGCGGTGGCGCCGGCTAGAGCAAGTCCAGGAAAAGTGCGAAGCGGTTTTCCGTCCGGTATTGCGAAAAAACAGAGATCTGGCGCGATCTACTGTGTTGCCGGCTTGCGATGCCGACGGCCTTTGTTGCGCCTTGTCGCAGGTTTCCCGATCACGAGGCTTGCAATACCGGCGTGGGCCGCTAAAAGCCCGCATAAAAGGCTCATGAGAGTCTGTCCGGTCTCTCTATCCTTCGCCAGGAACGGTGCATGAAGCTTTTCGCGGGCAATTCCAACAGGGTGCTGGCCGAAGCGGTCGCTCGCTATCTAAACATCCCGCTGGGTAAGGCCAGCGTCAGGCGCTTCGCCGATCAGGAGATCTTCGTCGAGATCCAGGAAAACGTGCGCGGCGAGGATGTCTTCATCCTGCAGTCGACCTCTTATCCGACCAACGACCATCTGATGGAGCTGCTCATCATGATGGACGCCTTCATGCGCTCCTCCGCCCGGCGCATCACGGCGGTGATCCCGTATTTCGGCTACGCCAGGCAGGATCGCCGCGCCTCCGGCCGCACGCCGATCTCGGCCAAGCTCGTCGCCAACATGATCACCCGCGCCGGCGCCGACCGCGTGCTGACGCTCGACCTGCATGCCGGCCAGATCCAGGGCTTCTTCGACATCCCGACCGACAATCTTTTCTCGGTGCCGGTGATGGCCCGCGACGTGAAGGCGAAATACAAGCAGCTCGGCAATGTCGTCGTTGTGTCGCCCGACATCGGCGGCGTGGTGCGGGCGCGCGCGCTGGCAAAACGCTTCGACGCGCAGCTGGCCATCGTCGACAAGCGCCGCGAGCGCCCTGGCGAATCCGAGGTCATGAACATCATCGGCGCCGTCGCCGGCAAGGATTGCCTCTTGATCGACGACATCGTCGATTCGGGCGGCACGCTCTGCAACGCGGCGGAAGCGCTGCTCGCCAACGGCGCCACCAGCGTCACTGCCTACATCACCCATGGCGTGCTCTCAGGCGGCGCCGTTGCCCGCATCGCCGGTTCGAAACTGCAGGAACTGGTGATCACCGATTCCATCCAGCCGAGCCAGGCCGTGCTCGATGCGCCCAACATCCGCGTCATCTCGATCGCCGACCTGATGGGCGAGGCGATCTCGCGAACCGCTACCGAGGAATCGGTCTCCAGCCTGTTCGATTAAACCGCGGCGCTGCTGGCCTGCGTCGAACCGGTCAGTCGCTTTATGCCTTCGCCCGCGTCGCGCGCGCCGCGCATATATCCGCGCGGCGAGGCGCCTAACATGCGCTTGAACATGGTGATGAAGGCCGGCACGCTGTCGTAACCGAGATCCAGCGCCACCCTGGTGATCGGCTCGCCGTCGGCAAGCCTGGGAAGTGCTGCGAACAGGCAGGCCTGCTGGCGCCAGGTCGACAGCGACAGGCCGGTCTGACGATGGAAAGCGCGGGTGAAGGAGCGCCGGCTCATGCCCGCGGCATCCACCCATTCGTCGATCGTCGCATGTGGCGAAGGTGCCGCCACGAAGCGCCGGCAGAGCGCCGCGAGCTTCGGGTCCGACGGGAAAGGCAGGCCGAGCGGCCGTTCCGGCAGGTTTGGGATCTCGTGCAGCAAGAGCCCCATGATCAGCCCGGCGCGCCCTTCGAGCTCGCCGCCCTGTGGCAGCTTCTCCGATTCCACGATCAGGCTGTGCATCAGCTCGGTAATGCCGACGACGCGTAGGCCCCCCGGCAGGCCGGCAATAGCATCCGGCATGACATAGACCGAGCGCATCGAGACGTCGCCCAGCATCTCGACCGAGTGTTCGATGCCGGCCGGTATCCACATCGCATGGTCGGGCGGCACCATCCAGCGGCCATGCTTCGTCGTGACCAGCACCACGCCGACCAGCGCGTGCAGCAGCTGGCTGCGGTTGTGGCGATGCCGCGGCACGTGGTAGCCGTCCGGATATTCGGTCGGCAGCGCGACCGCCGGCCCGACCGCCTGCTCCAGCCATTGCCAGCGGCTTTCGTGCAGCCGGCCAAGCTCGGCGGCGTCACCCCTGAAGATTTCCCGGCCGTGCGGCATGGGATGTGGCCCACTTGCGAAACTATTGGACCAAACCACGAAAGAAGTAACCTGACAAGCGTTCTATAAGGCTGCCTGCGGTTCGCCGCCAAAAAGACCACGGAGCATTGCCTTGACCGATACGAACGCCATCGCCGTCGCTACCCCGGCGCCGGCCAGCCACCCCTCGGCGCAAGCGACGGCCTTCACCGTCATTCTTGCGGTGAGCTTCTGCCACTGCGTCAACGACATCATGCAGTCGCTGCTTTCGGCCATCTATCCGCTGCTCAAGGACAATTACGGTCTCGATTTCTGGCAGATCGGTCTTTTGACCTTCACCTTCCAGGTGACGGCCTCGCTGCTGCAGCCGGTGATCGGCATGGTCACCGACAAGCGGCCGATGCCCTATTCCCTGCCTTGGGGCATGGTCTCGTCGCTGGTCGGGCTGGTGGTGCTCGCTCACGCCGGCCATTACTGGCTGCTCCTGATCGGCGCCTCGCTGATCGGCATCGGCTCGGCGATCTTCCATCCGGAATCCTCGCGCATCGCCCGCTTCGCCTCCGGCGGCCGCTTCGGCCTGGCGCAGTCGCTGTTCCAGGTCGGCGGCAATTTCGGCCAGGCGATGGGCCCGCTGCTCGCCGCCTTCATCGTCGTGCCGTTCGGCCAGACCAGCATTTCCTGGTTCGCCGTCGGCTCGCTGGTCGGCATCGTCGTTCTGTGGCAGGTCGGCGGCTGGTACAGCCGGCTGCGCGCCTCGATGGCCACCCGCAAGCAGGCGGCCCACGTCTCACCCTTCCCGCGCAAGAGGGTCATGTGGGCGTTGGCGGTGCTGACGCTGCTGGTGCTGACCAAGAACGCCTATATCGCCTCGCTCTCCAGCTACTACACCTTCTACGCCATCCATAAGTTCGGCGTTTCGGTGCAGATGTCGCAGGTGATGCTGTTCCTGTTCCTCGGCGCCTCGGCGCTCGGCATCCTGCTCGGCGGCCCGTTCGGCGACCGCTATGGACAGAAGGCGATGATCTGGTTCTCGATCGTCGGCGTGCTGCCGTTCACGCTGGCGCTCCCCTATGCCAACCTGGAATGGACGATGGTGCTCACCGTGCTGATCGGCCTCATCCTGTCATCGGCCTTCTCCAACATCGTCGTTTTCGCGCAGGAGCTGGTCCCCGGCCGCGTCGGCATGATTGCCGGCATCTTCTTCGGCTTCGCCTTCGGCATGGGCGGCATCGCCGCCGCGGTGCTCGGCGTCATCGCCGACATGAAGGGCATCGACTTCGTCTACCAGATCTGTTCCTACCTGCCCTTCCTCGGCCTGCTGACGGTATTCCTGCCGAACATGAGGGAAGCAAGGAAGGCGCAGGCGGCGGCCAGTTAAAAAACCGCCGATCTTCAGAACTCGAATACGGGCGTGACAGCTGCCGCGCCCTTATCGTTTCCTCCCCATACGCCAGGTGAAAAGCCTGTTAGAGCAATCCAGGAAAAGTGTGTAACGGTTTTCCGTCCGGAATTGCTTAAAAACAAATAGTTAGAGCAGTTCAGCGTTTCCGTGAAACCATGAACTGCTCTAGTGTTCGAAACGCGTGCGCGGGCGACGCTGCCGCAGATAACTCAATGGCTCTGGAGAATGATATGCGCAAGATCGTGTTGGCCGTGTTGGGCGTGCTTCTTCTAACCTTGCCGGCTACGGCACGCATCATTGCTTTTCCGCCGGGTTTCAAGACGCGGTCCGTCGAAACCAACGGCACGAGCCTCCATGTGCGCGTTGGCGGCAAAGGTCCCGCGGTCGTGCTGCTGCACGGCTTTGCCGATACCGGAGACATGTGGGGCGCGGCGGCGGCGGTGCTCGCAAAGGACCATACTGTCATCGTGCCCGACCTGCGCGGCATGGGTCTGTCCGCTCACCCTGAAGCGGGCTACACCAAGAAGAACCAAGCCGTCGACATCGCCGGCGTGTTAGATGCCCTGAAGATCGACAAGGCAGATCTGGTCACGCACGACATCGGCAACATGGTCGGCTATGCGCTTGCCGCGCAATATCCCAAGCGCATCACCAAATGGGTCATCATCGATGCACCGCTGCCCGGAATCGGTGACTGGGAAAAGATCAAGCAAAGCCCGCTGCTTTGGCACTTCAACTTCCGTGGCCCGGATATGGAGCGGCTGGTCGCGGGGCGCGAGCGCATCTATCTCGACCGCTTCTACAACGAACTGTCGGCCGACCCGAAGAAGATCGATGAGGCCACGCGCAAGCACTATGCCAAACTCTACGCACGCCCGCATGCGATGCATGACGCTTTCGAGCAGTTCAAGGCCTTTGACCAGGACGCGATCGACAACCAGGCGATGCTCGCCGCTGGCGGCAAACTGACCATGCCGGTGCTGGCTGTTGGCGGGGAAAAATCCGCCGGCACCACGCAGGCCGATATCTTGCGGCTTGTTGCGACCGATGTCACGGGCGGCATCGTGCCCAACTCCGGTCATTGGATCATGGAGGAAAACCCCAACGCCACCGTCAAGCTGATCACTGGTTTTCTCGCCAGATAGGCACTGTTCGCGGGCATGTCGATGAAAGTACAAGAGCACCCGCCGGACGGCGGGTGCCTTGTCTATCCAACTGGACGATTCTAGGCCTTGAAGAAGGCCAACAGGTCGGCGTTGATGACATCCGCATGGGTCGTCGCCATGCCGTGCGGGAAGCCCTTGTAGACCTTGAGCTCGCCCTTCTTGAGCAGCTTGATCGACAGCAGCGCGGAGTCGGCGATCGGCACGATCTGGTCGTCGTCGCCATGCATGACCAGCACCGGCACGTCGATCTTCTTCAGGTCCTCGGTGAAGTCGGTTTCCGAGAAGGCCTTGATGCAGTCGTAATGCGCCTTGGTGCCGCCCATCATGCCCTGGCGCCACCAATTGTCGATGATCCCCTGCGACACCACAGCGCCCGGGCGGTTGAAGCCGTAGAACGGACCGGCCGGAACGTCGCGGAAGAACTGGGCGCGGTTGGCTGCCTGGGCGGAACGGAAGCCATCGAACACCTCGATCGGCAGGCCGCCGGGATTGGCATCGGTCTTGAGCATGATCGGCGGCACGGCGCCGATCAGCACAGCCTTGGCCACGCGACCGCCGGAACCGTACTGCGCGACATAGCGCGCCACCTCGCCGCCGCCGGTCGAATGCCCGACATGGATGGCGTCCTTGAGGTCGAGATGCGCGGTCAGCGCCGCCACGTCGGCGGCATAGGTGTCCATCTCGTTGCCGATGTCGGTCTGGGTCGAACGGCCGTGGCCGCGGCGGTCATGCGCGATGACGCGGTAGCCTTTCGACAGGAAGAACAGCATCTGGGCGTCCCAGTCGTCGCTGCTCAGCGGCCAGCCATGGTGGAAGACGATCGGCTGACCGGTCCCCCAGTCCTTGTAGAAGATCTGCGTTCCGTCCTTCGTGGTGATCGTGCCGCTGCCGATCTTGGTCTGCGAAGCTTCAGTCATCTCCATCTCCTTTGAAATTTTCGCAATAAATAATATCGCGATAATGATATGCGTAATGCGATCGAGCTCGCTTGTCCATAAAAATATATATCACGATAACATTTTCCGTGGTACATAATCGGTGCTCAGTCGGCAAAAGGATCGTGCCGTGCCTCTTCCCTTGGACAATCAGCTCTGTTTCACGCTTTACGCCACCAGCATGACAATCAATCGTACCTACAAACCGATGTTGGACGAAATGGGCATCACCTATCCGCAATATCTCGTGCTCAACGCGCTTGGCGAGGCGGACGGCATGTCGGTGGGCAGCATCGCGCACCGGCTCGCCCTGGAATCGAGCACGATCACGCCGCTGGTGAAGCGAATGGAACAGGCCGGACTGGTCACGCGCCAGCGCAGCCGAACCGACGAGCGTCAGGTGCAGGTCGACCTGACCGCGGCGGGACGCGCGCTGTTGGTCCGGTGCAATTGCCTGAACGAGACCCTGATCGAGCGCTCGGGTATGACGCTGGCTGAGCTCGATGCCCTGAACCGGCAGGTCCAGGCGCTGCGGGATGCGCTGAACAGCGACCCGGCCGGCGACAGCTGAAGCCTGCGCACTATCCCTTAATGCAGGCCGAACTCGCGCAGCAGTTCCTCGCGGTAGCGCACGAAGCGGCTTTCGCTGCGGTCGCGCGGACGCGGAAGATCGACATCGATCAGCCTTGCCGCGCCGCCCTTCTCCTTGGGCAGGATCAGCACCCTATCGGCGAGGTAGATCGCCTCTTCCAGGTCGTGGGTGACCACGACCATGGTGACGTTCTCCTCGCTCCAGATGCGCGCCAGTTCTTCCTGCATGGAGATCTTGGTCATGGCGTCAAGCGCGCCGAGCGGCTCGTCGAGCAGCAGGATTTCCGGCTGCACCGTCAGCGCCCGCGCGATACCGACGCGCTGCGCCATGCCGCCCGAGAGCTGCCGCGGATAGGCGTCGGCGAACTCAGCCAGGCCGACCAGCGCGATATAGAACCGCGCGCGTTTCTCGGCATCCGCCTTGGACACGCCGCGCACCTCGAGGCCGAAGGCGACATTGCCGAGCACGGTCAGCCAAGGCAGCAGGCGTGGCTCCTGGAAGATCACCGCCCGCTCTGCGCCGACGCCGTCGATCTCTCTGCCGTCGATGGCGACAGCGCCGCCGTCGGCCCGCTCCAGCCCGGCGAGGATGCGCAGCAGCGTCGTCTTGCCGGAGCCGCTGGCGCCGACGATGACCAGGCATTCGCCGGAGCGGATGTCGAGATTGAGCGAGCGCAGCACGGCGAGCTGGCGCCCGCCGAGTGCGAAGGATTTCGACAGGTCGCGTATCGTGACCTCGCCGCCGCTTGGCGTAGCCATGGCATGGGTCTCCGTGGTCAGTTGGTTTTGGTTTCGCCCGGGCGGTAGAGGATGTCGGCTGCCTTGAGCTTGCCCTTCGGCAGACGACCGTCCCGCTCGAGAATGTTCACCCAGAAGTCGACGTCGCGGTTCGTCACCGCTGCCTTTTCGCGCAGGCCGAAGCCGGTCCAGTAGCGCGCCAGATCGCCGTTCTCGCCGCGTTTGTTCAGGACGTCGGCTAGCAGCTTGCGCGCCTCGTCGGGATTCTGCCGCGACCAGTCCGCGGCGCGCGCGGACTGCTCGACGAAGTTGCGGGCAGCGTCCGGGTTGGCGGCAATGAAGTCCCGTCGCAGCACCACGAAACCGCCGGCGATCTCGCCGAGCACATCGGTGTCGTTGAAGACGCCCCGCACGCCGCCATTGCTGACCAGCTGGCCGGCGAAGGTAGCCTGCCAGTAGCCGAGGCCCGCGACGTCGACCTGATGCGAGCGCAACGTCTGCTCGAGCTGCGGCCCGGGCACCACGACGAGCTTGGCCGCGTCCGGCGGCAGGCCGATGCCGTGCAGCGCCTCGCGCACCGTGTAGTCGAGATGGGCGCCCAGCGTGTTGACCGAGATCGTCTTGCCGGCGATGTCGGCGATCGATTTGATCGGGCTGTCCTCCAGCACATAGAAGACGCTTTTCACTTGGCTGTTGATGCCGTTGCTCGGGTAGGCGGCGACGAAGTCGTTGCCGCCGGCGATCGAGTTGATCACGGCCGGCGTTGCGGCCGAGCCCAGATCGACGCTGCCGGAGGCCAGCGCGAACAGCGATTCCGGCCCGCCCGCCGCATAGCCGACATTCTCGAGCTCGATGCCGAGGCCTTTGAAATAGCCGAGCTCGTCGGCGAGCTCATGCGGGGAGATGCTGCCGCGGCTGGCGAGAAAACGGATTTTGACGGAAGCCGCTTGCGAGCGTGCGATCGAAGGCAGGCCTACGGCAAGGATGCCGGCGGCAAGCGGGGCACGCAGGAGAAGCGAACGGCGTGTGATGGTCATGGTCCGGCCTTTCATGGTTTTCAGGAATGAGAAGTGAAAGATTGGCTGCTTAGCCGACGGTGTTGCTCCAGCGGCAGAGCCGCCGCTGCAGGCTGACCAGCGCCTGGTTGGCGATCAGGCCGAGCGCCGCAAGGATAACGATCGCCGCGAACATCAGCGGGATCTGGAAGTTGTATTGGGCATTCATCACCTGGAAGCCGATGCCCTTGTTGGCGCCGATCATCTCCGAGGCGATCAGCAGCAACAGCGCAGTGGTGGCGCCGAGCCTCAAGCCGACGAAGATCGAGGGCACGGCTCCCGGCAGCACGACACGGCGGAAAATGGTGAGCCGCCGGGCGCCATAGACGCGCGCCATTTCGAGCAGCTTCGGGTCGACCTCCTTGACGCCGCTGATGGTGTTGAGCAGCAGCGGAAACAGCGTCGCCCAGAAGATGACGAACACCTTGGATGCTTCTCCCAGTCCCAAAAGCAGGATGAACACCGGATAGAGCGCCAGCGCCGAGGTTTGGCGGAAGAGCTGCAGGATCGGGTCGAGCGCGGTTTCCACGGCGCGCACCTGGCCCATCACCAGGCCGAGCGGGATAGCGACGACGACCGCCGCCGCGAAAGCGAGACCGGCGCGTTGCAGGCTGATAGCGATGTCGCCGAGCAGGCTGCCTCCGGCCAGCCCCTTCCAGAGTGCTGCAACAACAGTGTCGATCGGCGGCAGCACCGCCGTATTGACCCAGCCGCTGCTTGCCGCCACCTGCCAGAGCGCCAGGAAGCCGAGCAGCACGCCATAGCGCGACAGGATATGCGCCGAGGTCCGGCCGGCCAGCCGCAAGGCCTCCGTCCCGAAGCCATTGCCGCCCTCATGCCCGCTGATGCCGACCGGGCGTTCGATGTGCTGCAAAGTCATCGTCTTGCCTTTCGTCTTCAGAGGATCATTCGGCCGCGAGCACGGTCGAACGCGCGACCGTCCACGGATTCTGCGGTCGCCTGAGACCGAGATTCTCGCGCAGCGTCCTGCCTTCATAGGCAGTGCGGAACAGGCCGCGGCGCTGCAGTTCGGGGATCACCAGGTCGACGAAGTCGTCGAGCGCGCCTGGCAGCCAGGGCGGCAGGATGTTGAAGCCGTCAGCGGCTTCGCTGGTGAACCACTCTTCCAGCTGGTCGGCGACCTGTGTGGCGCTGCCGATCACCGTGTAATGGCCGCGCGCGGTCGCGACCCATTGATAGAGCTGGCGGATCGTAAAATTATGCTCGTCGGCGATCTGGCGGATCAGCGCCTGCCGGCTCTTCATGCCTTCGGTCTCCTTGCTCGGTGGCAAGGGACCGTCGAGCGGATAGTCCCTGAGGTCGAGCGTCTGGCCGGCAAGCGCGTTGAGCAGGGCGACGCCATCTTCCGGCAGGATCAGGTCGTTCAACTGCCGGTATTTGGCGCGGGCTTGCTCTTCCGTGCGACCAACGAAGGGGGCCACGCCGGGCATGATCAGCACCTGCGCCGGATCGCGGCCGGCCGCCGCCACGCGCGCCTTGATGTCGCGATAGAATTCCCGCGCGGAGGCTAGATTCTGGTGTGCGGTGAAGATCACCTCGGCCGAAGCGGCCGCAAGCCCGCGCCCGTCCTCGGATTGACCGGCCTGCACCACCACGGGATGCCCTTGCACCGGACGCGGCACGTTGAGCGGCCCTTTGACGCTGAAATGCTCGCCCTTGTGGTTGATGTCGTGCAGTCTGTCCTTGTCGTAGAAGCGGCCGGTCTTCTTGTCGCGGATGAAAGCGTCGTCTTCCCAGCTATCCCACAGCGCCTTGACGGTCTCGACATGCTCATGCGCCCGCGCATAGCGCTCCGCATGGTTGGGCTGGACGTCGCGGTTGAAATTGCGCGCCGTATCGTCGCCCGCCGAGGTCACGACGTTCCAGCCGGCTCTGCCGTTCGACAGAAGGTCGAGCGAAGCGAATTTGCGGGCGAGCGTGTAAGGCTCCTCATAGGTCGTCGAAGCAGTAGCGATGAAGCCGATATGGGTGGTGAACGGCGCCAGCGCCGCAAACAGCGTCACCGGCTCGAAACCGGCGATCTTGGCGTTGCCGCCCTCGCGGGCGCCGAGACCGACGGTCAGATTGTCGGCGAGGAAATAGGCATCGAACAGGCCACGCTCGGCGGTCAGCGCGAGCTTTCTGTGGAACTCGAAATTGGTCGCGCCGTCGGCCGGCGAGTCCGGATGGCGCCAGGCCGCGACATGTTGGCCGCCGCCGGGCAGAAAGGCGCCGAGCTTGATCTGTCTGGACTTGCTGGGGCTGGTCATGGCTGATCCTTCGGTTCGATGCGAATGCTTCGGGGTCATGCGGCGAGGCCGACGCTGCGGGTGGCGCCGACAACGTTGACAGCCTCGGCCACGGCCTGACGGGCGCGGGCATGGATCGCTTCCGACACCAGCACGCCGTCGGCAAAATCCTTGTCGGAGGCGTAAATCGCGGTCGGCATGGTCAGCGCTTCGAAGAAGCCGAACAGCGGTCGCAGCTGATGCTCGACGATCAGCGAGTGACGCTCGCCGCCGCCGGTCGCCGCAAGAACAACCGGCTTTCCACGCAGAGAGGACGGATCAAGCAGATCGAACAAATGCTTGAAAAGGCCGGTATAGCTGCCTTTGAAAGTCGGTGATCCGGCCACCAGAACATCGGCGTTGACCAGCTGTTCGATAACGCCGCGGGCAGTCGGGTCGAGATCACCAAGCCGCCGTGCCGTAGGCAACGATAGGCCAAGATCATCAATGTCGAAGACCGCCGCGGCCGCGCCGATCCGGCCGGCGACCTCGCCGGCAATGTGGCTGATGAACGCCTTGGTCTTCGACGGGCGGGTCAGGTTGCCGGATATCCCCACCACCAGCTTCTTCGTCATTTTCAGGCTCTCCTCGCGAGTGCTTATCCATTAAGACTACCGACTTTGTAGAATTAAGTGAGCGAGAAGATTTCAAAACGAGCTTGGCGGAGGGATTGAGTTTGCGTCCTTTCGCCGTTGGTTGGTTCAGCGGATGCGGAGTTCCGGTCCGCGTCCCATCACCAGGATGGCGAGGTTATCGGCCATTTTAGCTATGATCGGCAGATCCCCGGTCATCCTTCAAAAGGATCGGTTCAGATCGACGCTCAGTCCGGCAAGGCTTCGCTGTTGACCAGCGGCAGCGGCGGCGCCTCCAGCCCCTGGAACGGGTCGCGCCAGGCATCGATCGCCTCGAGCCGGCCATACCAGCGGCGGATGGATGGGTAGACCTCGAGCGGCAACCTGGCGACATCGTTGAACGCGAGAAACGTCGCCATGCGAAAGTCGGCATAGGAGACGGAATTGCCAACCAGCCACTCCCTTTCCGAAAGCACCACATCAAGGATGGCGGCCGATGTGTGGAATACTCCAAGCCCCTCCTCGACCAGGGCCTTGTCGATCGGCCCCAACCCCCAACGCTGCTTGGTGCCGCGCTCGAAATGCACCATGTCGCAGCCGCGGGCAAAATTCTCCTTACCCCAGCTCAGCCAGCGGATCATCTCGGGCTCGTCGTCTCCGCTGCGCCAGAAATTCGAATGCGTGTCGCGCGAGAGCCGGCAGGCTATTGCGTCAGCCTCCCACAGGCTCCAGCCGGGACCGACCAATATAGGTAACGTCAAATTGGGGTTCAGCGCGCGATAGCGCTCGGCCTGACCCGGCGCCATGGGTGATGCGAATTCGTACGCGACCTCCGCCTTGAGATAGCGCGCCACCGCGACCGCGAGGCGAGGATTGGGGTTGCGGCTGAACAGAAGTTTCATGTCGATCTCCAGAGGTCCTTCGAATGCCAAGGACGATTGAAACCTGCCCGATCCTACATGACGAATGCAGACGGCGCTCGGAGCTGGCTGGCAGATCCAACTTTGCGTCAGGCGGAAGCGTCGACTATGCTCAAGCCGACCTTGGTCAAGGGCTTCCGCCTCAACGGCTTGCGCCCTTGCCCGGCTTCCGCTATAGAGCCGCCACCCGCGTAGACACCCTTGGAGGCAACGCGGAGGAAGGCCGGCCAGGCCTGCATGATCCCCAAAGCGTTTGGACAGCCAAAAGCATTGGATCGACCATGCAAGCTGCGACGGCTTTCGACGTTTACGGATGGGCTTGCCCGCCGCGAACGCTCCAAAACACGCGAAAGGAAATGCCATGAGCCACGAGGCTTACGAGCTCAAGGCCGAAGCGCGCGAACAGGTCGGTAAGGGGTCCGCCCGTGCAGTTCGCCGTAACGGTAAAGTGCCTGCAGTTATTTACGGCGACAAGCAGCCCCCCCTGGCGATCGCGCTCGACTACAAGGACGTCTTCTACAAGATCCACGGCGGCGGGTTCCTGACCACGATCGCCACGATCGATGTTGACGGCAAGAAGATCCAGGTCCTGCCGAAGGATTTTCAGCTCGATCCGGTCAAGGACTTCCCGGTCCATGTCGACTTCCTCAGGGTCGGCAAGGACACCGAGGTCAATGTCGACGTGCCCGTCCATTTCATCAATGAAGAGAAGTCGCCCGGCATCAAGCGCGGCGGCGTGCTCAACATCGTTCGCCACGAAGTCGAGTTCCACTGCCCGGCCAACGCGATCCCGGAATTCATCACCGTCGATCTCACCGGCGCCGAAATCGGCGACTCGATCCACATTTCGGCGGTTGCCCTGCCGGCCGGCGTCAAGCCGGTGATCTCCGATCGCGACTTCACCATCGCGACCATTGCCGGCTCAGCGGCAATGAAGCCGGAGGCGGAAGAAACCACCGAGGCGGAGGCGCCGGAAGCGGCGGCCCCTGCCGAGGAAGAGAAGTAATCTCTTCCGCGTCCGGAGGCGACGATGCTTGTCTTTGCAGGCCTCGGCAATCCGGGCGCGAAATATCAGAACAACCGGCACAATGTCGGCTTCATGGCGGCGGACGCGATTGCCCGCCGCCATTCCTTTTCGCCCTGGTCGAAAAAGTTCCAGGGGCTGATTTCCGAAGGCTCACTCGGCGGCGAGAAGGTCCTGCTGATCAAGCCGCAGACCTTCATGAACCTGTCCGGACAATCGGTCGGCGAAGCGCTGCGATTCTACAAGCTCGACGCCGCTGCCCTCACCGTCTTCTACGACGAGATCGACCTTGCCGCCGGCAAGGTAAGGGTCAAGGTTGGCGGCGGATCAGGCGGCCACAACGGCATCCGCTCGCTCGATCAGCATGTCGGCAATGCCTATCGTCGCGTGCGCATCGGTGTCGGCCATCCCGGCGTCAAGGAGATGGTGCACGGCCATGTGCTCGGCGATTTCGCCAAGGCCGACCGTGAATGGCTCGACGTTTTGCTCGACGCGATCGCCGACGACGCAGGCTTGCTGGCCAAGGGCGACGACAGTTCCTTCATGAACCGCATCACGCTGGCGCTGCGCGACAAGCTCGTGCCCACCGGCGATGACGACCGGCCGCCACCCAAGGCACCCAAGGCACAAAGCCACATCCGCCAGGCCCGTCCGCAGCAGCCAGCGGCAAAGGTCCCCGAAAGCGGCCCGATGGCTGCGATGCTGAAGAAGCTGTTCGGCGGTAAGGATTGAACCGAAACACGACCGCCCGAGGGCTTGACGATCGTCCGCCCTTTCGCCCATAGCCTCCGCAAACTCGAATTCCCGATAGGACCGAACAAAAATGGGTTTCAAATGTGGCATCGTTGGCTTGCCCAACGTCGGCAAGTCGACGCTGTTCAACGCGTTGACCAGGACCGCCGCCGCGCAGGCCGCCAACTATCCTTTCTGCACCATCGAGCCGAACACCGGCGAGGTGGCGGTGCCGGACCCGCGCCTGCAGAAGATCGCCGCGATCGGCAAGTCGAAGGAGATCATCCCGACCCGCATCTCCTTCGTCGACATCGCCGGTCTGGTTCGCGGCGCCTCCAAGGGCGAAGGGCTTGGCAACCAGTTCCTCGCCAACATCCGCGAGGTCGACGCCATCGTGCATGTGCTGCGCTGCTTCGAGGATGACGACATCACCCATGTCGAGGGCCGTATCGATCCGGTCGCCGACGCCGAGACGGTCGAGACCGAGCTGATGCTCGCCGACCTGGAAAGCCTCGAGCGCCGCATCGTCCAATTCCGCAAGCGCGCCGCCGGCAAGGACAAGGAAGCCATGGCCGTGCTGCCGATGATGGAGGCATCGCTCGAATTGCTGCAGGCCGGCAAGCCGACGCGCTTCCTGCTCAACGGCATCGCGGCGGAGGATCTGCGCATCCTGCAGGGGCTGAACCTTCTGACCTCGCATCCCGTGCTCTATGTCTGCAACGTCGCCGAGGCGGACGCCGCCACCGGCAACGAGCATACCAAGGCGGTGGAGAAGATGGCGTCCGCGCAGGGCGCCGGCACGGTGGTGATCTCGGCGGCGATCGAGGCGGAAGTCGCTCAGCTTTCCGACGAGGAGGAAATGGAGTTCCTTGCCTCGATCGGCCTTGATGAGCCGGGTCTCAACAAGGTGATCCGCGCCGGCTACGAGCTCCTGCATCTGATCACCTATTTCACCGTCGGGCCGAAGGAGACGCGCGCCTGGACGATCCACAAAGGCGATAAGGCACCGCAGGCTGCCGGTGTCATCCACACCGATTTCGAGCGCGGCTTCATCCGCGCCCAGACGATTTCCTACAACGATTTCCTCACGCTGGGCGGCGAAGTGGCCGCCAAGGAAGCCGGCAAGGCGCGCGACGAAGGCAAGGAGTATGTCGTCCAGGACGGCGACATCATGCTGTTCAAGTTCAACACCTGATATTGCTTGCACCCGGTTTTGACCGCCGGTCCTCCGGCCGGTGGACGCCTTGTCTTGACCTTGTGATGCAGCAGGGCTAAGCGGCCGGGGCTGACAGGCTCCATGAGCCTGTGCCATCCGGACGACGCTTCGAACGAAATCTCTTTGGTCCAGCAAGGGAGACCCGGCGATGATCAAGGCCTTCGTCGTGGACAATGATCGCCTGCGGGTCACCGACGATCTTACCCGAGACGGCGACAGGGTTGTTTGGGCCGACCTGTTCAATCCCACCAAGGAGGAAGAGGCCGTCATCGAGGGCTGGCTGGGCATTGCCATCCCGACCCGAGAGGAGATGGAAGAAATCGAGATCTCGAGCCGCCTCTATGTCGAGGACGGCGGCTACTTCATGACCGCCGTGCTGCCGGCGCAGACCGAGGTCGACGACCCATTGATGTCGCCGGTGACCTTTGCGCTCGCCGGCAACCGGCTGATCACCATTCGCTATCACGAGCCCAAGGCCTTCAAGACCTTCCCGCTGCGCGCCGAAAAGGTGGCGACCGGCTGCACCAGCGGCGACACCATCCTGATCGGCCTCCTGGAAGCGATCGTCGATCGGCTGGCCGATATCCTCGAGCGCGCCGGCCGTGACGTGGAAGTGATCTCGCGCGACATCTTCGAGGCGCGCTCGACCAAGGCTTCGAAGCGCAGCCGCGATTTCCAGGAGCTCTTGAAAGGCATCGGCCGCAAGGAGGATCTCGCTTCCTCCGTCCGCGACAGCCTGATCTCGCTGCAGCGCCTGGCCGGCTTTCTCACCCATGTCGCTGCCCAGACCAAGATGAGCAAGGACGTGAGGGCCCGCATCAAGACGCTGTCGCGCGACGTGCTGTCGCTCGCCGACCACGCCACTTTCCTGTCGCAGAAGATCTCCTTCCTGCTCGATGCCACGCTCGGCATGATCTCGATCGAGCAGAACGCCATCATCAAGATCTTCTCGGTCGCCGCCGTCATCTTCCTGCCGCCGACGCTGGTCGCCTCGATCTACGGCATGAACTTCGACATCATCCCCGAGCTCAAATGGGAGTTCGGCTACCCCTTCGCCATCGGCCTGATGGTGATCTCGGCAATCCTGCCCTTCTGGTATTTCCGCCGGCGCGGCTGGCTCTGACCGCGCCAGCGGAAGCAACTGGCTCACCAGAAAGGACTTGACCAAACTGGCTCGGGCCTTCATCCGGGGTGCCCGACCGTGGGGATCACGCATTCGTCAACCGGATTGCCGATATGACCGGAAAGACCTGGGCCTATGAGGACTTCGTCGAGGGCGTCTCGCTCGACCTCGGCGGCAAGAATGTCAGCGCGGCCGAGATCATCGAATTCGCCAGCGAATTCGATGCCCAGCCGATGCATCTCGACGAGGAGGCCGGCAAGGCCAGCATCCTTGGCGGCCTTTCGGCTTCGGGCTGGCACACCTGCGCGATGTTCATGCGCATGCTGTGCGACGCCTTCCTGCTCGATTCGACCTCGCAAGGCTCGCCGGGCATCGAGCATGTCAAATGGAAGAAGCCGGTTCTGGCCGGTGATCGCCTTACCGGCAAGGTCACCGTGCTTGCCAAGCGCCAGTCCAAGTCGAGGCCTCAGCTCGGCTTGGTCAGCATGCGCAGCGAGTTGTTCAACCAGCGCGGCGAATGCGTCTTCGAGCTCGAGAACACGGGCTTGTTCCTGACCCGAGAGGCCATCGCGTGACCCTGGACGAGTATTTCCTGATCGGTGAAACCGTCACACTCGGCTCGCATAAGTTCGGCGCGGAAGAGATCAAGGCCTTCGCCAAGAAATACGATCCGCAGGTCTTCCATGTCGACGAGGAGGCGGCGAAGAAGAGCGTGCTCGGCGGGCTCTGCGCCTCTGGCTGGCACACCGCCGCCACCTGGATGAAATACAACCTCGAAAAGCGCATGGAGACCGAGGGCGTGCGCTGGACCGGTCCCGGCCCGCAGCCCGAATTCGGTCCCTCGCCTGGCTTTCGCAATCTCAAATGGCTGAAGCCGGTCTATGCCGGCGAGACCGTTACCTTCACGCGCACCGCGCTTGCCCATCGCCCCCTTGCCGGGCGCCCCGGCTGGAGCCTGCTCACGCTGCGCTCGGAAGGTTTTGACTCGACCGGCGACAAGGTCATCGAGTTCGACAGCGCCGTGCTGGTGAAGGTGGAGTAGTGCGTCTCTCCTTCTCCCCTTGTGGGAGAAGGTGCATTGCCGCGGAGCGGCAAGACGGATGAGGGGTGTACCAGCGGAGTGAGAGGCTGGCGTTCCCTGGCACACCCCTCATCCGTCGCCTTCGGCGACACCTTCTCCCACAAGGGGAGAAGGGAAGAGCTAATGCCCCTCGAACCCGATCAGCGTCCTAACCGGCACGCCGAGCGCTTCCAGCTTCTGCCGCCCTCCAAGGTCGGGTAGATCGACGACGAAGCAGGCGGCGACGATGTCGGCGCCGATCTGCCTGAGCAGCTTCACTGCTGCTTCCGCCGTGCCGCCGGTGGCGATCAGGTCGTCGACCAGGATCACCTTCTCGCCGGGCGAGACGCCGTCCTTGTGCATCTCCATCTCGTCCAGCCCGTATTCGAGGCTGTAGGCGACGCGAACCGTCTCGTAAGGCAGCTTGCCCTTCTTGCGGATCGGCACGAAGCCAGCCGAAAGCTGGTGCGCCACGGCGCCGCCCAGGATGAAGCCGCGCGCCTCGATGCCGGCGATCTTGTCGATCTTCAGCCCGGCATAGGGATGCACCAATTCGTCGATGGCCCGGCGGAAAGCGCGCGCATCGCCGAGCAGCGTGGTGATGTCGCGAAACAATATGCCGGGTCTGGGGTAATCCGGAATCGTGCGGATGGCCGCAAGCAGCGTGTCTTCGAGGGAGGATTTCATGGGCGGTCTGATCCGTTGCCGCACAGTTTTGCCGGCAAGCGGCCGAAAAGAAAAGGGCGCCTTTCGGCGCCCTCGCATTTTTCTGGAAGGCAAGCGCCTCAGTGCGCCACGTCGGCCCACACCTTGCGCTTGGTCATATAGACCAGCGCGCCGAACAGCAGCAGGAACACCAGCACGCGGAAGCCGGTCTTCTTGCGGTCTTCGAGGTGCGGCTCGGCGGCCCACATCAGGAATGCGGCAACGTCGCGCGAATACTGATCGACCGTCTGCGGCGAGCCGTCGTCATAGGTCACCTGGCCGTCCGAAAGCGGCTTCGGCATCTTCAGCGACACGCCGGACAGGAAGTACGGATTGTAGTGCGTGCCTTCCGGGATCGCCATGCCGGCCGGCGGCGTCTGGTCGTAGCCGGTCAACAGCGAGTGGATGTAGTCCGGCCCGCCCTGCGCATATTGGGTGAAGATGTCGAAGACGAAGCGCGGGAAGCCGCGCTCGACGCCGCGCGCCTTGGCGAGCAGCGACATGTCGGGCGGCGCGGCGCCGCCATTGGCGGCAGCTGCGGCCTGCTCGTTCGGGAACGGCGCCGGGAAGTGGTCCGAAGGCTTGCCCGGACGGTCGAACATGTCGCCGGCATCGTTCGGGCCGTCATGGATGGTGTATTCGGCGGCCAGCGTCTTGATCTGCGCTTCCGAATAGCCGAGGCCCTCCAGCGTGCGGAACGCCACCAGGTTCATCGAGTGGCAGGCCGAGCAGACTTCCTTGTAGACCTTCAGGCCGCGCTGCAGCTGGGCCTTGTCGTAGGTGCCGAACGGGCCGGCGAAGCTCCAGCTCATCTCCTTCGGCTCGTTGATCGGGAAATGCGTCGGCGCCGCCTCGGCGTGCCCCTGCTCCTGAGCGGTGGCTGCTCCAACGCCTGCCGCCAGAAGGCCGAGCACCGCCAGCGAGGTGAGAATCTTCTTCATGCCAAATCCCCTCAGATTCTCAGCCCTTGGTTTCCGGCGCGCTCACCGCGCCTGCCGGATGTCCGCCGGCCCCCTTGTTCTTCTTTTCCAGCACCGCCTCGGTGATCGAGTTCGGCAGGCGCCGCGGCGTCTCGATCAGGCCGAGCACCGGCATGACGACCAGGAAGAAGGCGAAGTAGAACAGCGTCGCCATCTGCGCCATGAACACATAGCTGCCTTCCGCCGGCTGCGAGCCCAGCCATCCGAGCAGGATGGCGTCGGCCACGAACAGCCAGAAGAACAGCTTGTACCAGGGCCGGTAGACCGCCGAGCGCACCTTCGAGGTGTCGAGCCACGGCACCAGGAACAGCATGGCGATGGCGCCGAACATGCACAGCACGCCGCCGAGCTTGGAATTGATCGGTCCGATGTTGAAGGTGATGGCGCGCAGGATCGCGTAGAACGGCAGGAAGTACCATTCCGGAACGATGTGGGCCGGCGTCTTCAGCGGGTTGGCGACCGTGTAGTTGTCGGGGTGGCCGAGATAGTTCGGCAGGTAGAAGACGAAATAGGCGAAGACGAACAGGAACACGATCATGCCGAACGCGTCCTTGATGGTGGCGTAAGGCGTGAAGGCGACGGTGTCGGTCTTCGACTTCACCTCGATGCCGGTCGGGTTCGACTGGCCGACGACATGCAGCGCCCAGATGTGCAGCACGACGACGCCGGCGATCATGAACGGCAGCAGGTAATGCAGCGCGAAGAAGCGGTTCAGCGTCGGATTGTCGACGGCGAAGCCGCCGAGCAGCAGCTCCTGGATCCAGTTGCCGACCAGCGGAATGGCGCTGAAGAAGCCAGTGATGACGGTGGCGCCCCAGAAGCTCATCTGTCCCCAGGGCAGCACGTAGCCCATGAAGCCGGTGGCCATCATCAGGAGGTAGATGATACAGCCGAGGATCCACAGCAGCTCGCGCGGCGCCTTGTAGGAGCCGTAGAAGAGCCCGCGGAAGATGTGGATGTAGACGGCGACGAAGAAGAACGAGGCGCCGTTGGAATGGAGATAGCGCAGGAGCCATCCCGAATTCACGTCGCGCATGATCTTCTCGACCGAATCGAAGGCGAGAGTGGTATCGGACGTGTAGTGCATGGCCAGCACGATGCCGGTCAGGATCTGCGCCGCCAGCATGATCGAAAGGATGCCGCCGAACGTCCACATGTAGTTGAGGTTGCGCGGCACCGGATAGGCGACGAAGCTGTCATAGACCAGCCTGGGCAGCGGCATGCGGGCATCGAACCAGCGTCCGATTCCGGTCTTCGGCGTGTAGGTGGAGTGTCCCTCGCTCATCGAAATATCCCCTGCCTCAGCCGATAAGGATCTTGGTATCGGAAATGAATTTGAATACCGGGATCGCCATGTTCTCGGGCGCCGGGCCTTTGCGGATGCGGCCGGCGGTATCGTACTGCGAGCCGTGGCACGGGCAGAACCAGCCGCCGAAATCGCCTTCCTGGCCGAGCGGGATGCAGCCGAGATGGGTGCAGACCTGCACCATCACCATCCAGGCTTCCTTGCCGGGGGTAGTGCGGTTGGCATCGGTCGCCGGCGCGTCGGCCGGCAGGTTGGCGTTGCGCGCGACCGGATCCTTGAGATCATTGAGGCTGACCGTCGCGCCGTCCTTCATCTCTTTCTCGGTGCGGTTGCGCACCACGACCGGCTTGCCGCGCCACTTGACGACCAGCGAGCTGCCGGGCTGCAGCGAAGAGACATCGACCTCGACCGAAGCCAGCGCCAGCGTCGAGGCATCCGGCTGCATCTGGTCGATGAACGGCCAGGCGACGGCCCCTGCGCCGACCACGCCGGCCATGCCGGTGGCGATATAGAGAAAATCGCGACGGTTGGGATCGTGGATGTCGGTTGCGCTCACGGGTGCCTGATCCTTTCGCCTCTTTCCGTGCCGGCGGCCGAGCCTTGTCCCCGCTCCATCGCGCCGGCCCGACAGCGCATGGCGAACAGGCTAGCGAATTCCTCCGGCATTTGGAGTTCGGTTTATGCGTGAAGCCCGTTTTTGTCCAGACGCGTGAAGGCACAAGGGCACATTGTCGCGGGTGTAGGTCACGGCCTGCGCCGAGGTGTCGTCGGCAGACCGCCGAACGCCTTGAAACAGCTGGGAATCGAGGGCGAAAGAGAGCTCTTGTTCACCTCGACAGCGGCCGTTGGCTCGGTCTATTCTCCAGCCATGGCGCATGTCATCGATCGCGACAAATGGGCGGAGGCGCCCGACCGCTGGCAAGGCGAGCTGCAATGCGGCGCTTTTGGCTCCAGAAGCTGCCTGATCTTCAATTATCTGCCCGGCATCGGCGGCGGCCCGCGCCTGCACAAGCACCCCTACACGGAGATCTTCATCATCCGCGCCGGCACCGGCCTGTTCACGGTCGGCGACCACCAGATCGAGGCTTCGGCCGGCCAGATCCTCATCGTCCCGCCCGACACGCCGCACAAATTCACCAATCTCGGCCCTGGTCCGCTCGAGACCACCGACATCCACGAGAACGGCAGCTTCATCACCGAATGGCTGGAATAGACCATGATCCCGAACCGAAGGTCGGCGTAGCTAAAAGTGCGAACCGGTTTTCGGGAAAGATCATGGTCAGACTCAAAGAGCGCTAACTGGCGCCTAGCCTGACCAGCACCGCCCTCGGGATGTTGTATTCGCGGATCACGGCGTCGTGCTTGCGCAACCCGCAGAGTTCGCGCTGGATGAAATAGCCGTGGACGGCCGCCGCTGCCTCTTTCAGCAGCCGGTTGCGATCCCCGCCCTCGCCGTTCTCGCGCAACGTCGCCAGCGTCTCCTCGACGCGCTGGCCGGCGCGGCCAAGGGCGGCCGCCTTTTCGGCGAGGATTTCGTGGCCGAGCAGGTCGAGCGCGTTCTCCTGCGCGCCGCTTCGTCCGAAATTGCTGGGCATGCGTACCGACATGGTTGCGTTCTACTCCGCTGGCCGCGTCTCTTCCAGCACGCTCTCCTCATTGAACAGGAAGCCGCCGGACTGCCGCTTCCACAGCCGCGCATAAAGCCCGTCGAGCGCCACCAGCTCGTCATGCGTGCCCTCTTCGACGATGCGCCCGTCGTCGAGCACGACCAGCCGGTCGAGCGCGGCAATCGTCGACAGCCGGTGGGCGATGGCGATGACGGTCTTGTCCTCCATCAGCCTTACCAGGTTTTCCTGGATGGCCGCCTCGATGTCGGAATCGAGCGCCGAGGTCGCCTCATCGAGGATGAGGATCGGCGCATCCTTGAGGAACAGGCGGGCGATCGCCACGCGCTGGCGCTGGCCGCCGGAGAGCTTCACGCCACGCTCGCCGACATAGGCCTCGTAACCGGCGCGCTGGCGATTGTCGCGCAGCCCCATGATGAAATCATGTGCTTCGGCTTTGCGCGCCGCGGCGATCACCTCAGCGTCGGTCGCGTCCGGCATGCCAAGCTTGATGTTGTCGCGCAGCGAGCGATGGAAGAGCGCAGTGTCCTGGCTGACCACGCCGATATTGGCGCGCAGCGAATTCTGCGTCGCCTTGGCGATGTCCTGGCCGTCGATCAGGATCTTGCCGCCCTCGAGGTCGTAGAGGCGCAGGATGAGATTGGCTAAAGTCGTCTTGCCGGCGCCCGACGGACCGACCAGCCCGACCTTTTCGCCAGGCCGCACGACGAGGTCGATGCCGTCCAGAACTCCTGCCCCTTACCATAATGGAAGGTGACGTTCTTGAGGTCGATGCGGCCGCCGTCAACCACCAGCTGCTTGGCGTCCGGGGCATCGGTCAGGCCGAGCGGCTGCGAGATCAGCGCCTTGGAATTCTCCAGCACGCCGAGATTCCTCAAGATGCTGTTGAGCTGCATCATCACCCGTCCCAGCAGCATATTGAGCCGCAAGACGAGAGAAAGCGTGAAAGCGACGGCGCCGACGGTGATCGAGCCCTCCACCCAAAGATAGACGGCGAAGACCGCGATTGACGTGATCATGATGCCCGAAAGCGTCGTCAGCGCCATACGCACGCCGGTCAGCCGGCGCGTGAACGGCCGCAGCGCATCGAGATAGATGTCGAAGCCGCTGCGGATGTAGCGGTCGTCGCCGTCGGCGGCGAACAGCTTCAGCGTCTGCACGTTGGAATAGGAATCGACGATGCGGCCGGTGATCATCGAGCCGGCCTCGGCGGTCGCCTCGGCATGCTTGCGGATCGCCGGCAAATAGAGCCGGGCCAACCAGGCAAAGGCGGCGATCCATATCACCACCAGCACCGCCAGCCTGAGGTCGAGGCCGGCGACCAGCGCCAGCGTCGTCACCGTGTAGACGATCATGAACCAGACGACCTCGATGAAGCTCTCCATCAGGTCGCCGGTTGCCTGCCCGGCCTGCCAGACCTTGGTGGCGATGCGCCCGGCGAAATCGTTCTGGAAGAAAGCGTAGGACTGGCGCGAGACATGCCGGTGCGCCTGCCAGCGCACCAGGCTGTAGAAGCCCGGCGTGATCGTCTGTTCGTCAACCAGCGCCGAAAGGCCGACCACCAGCGTGCGGATGATCAGCACCACAGCGCCCATGAATAGAAGCTCGGGGCCGGCGGCGGCCCAGAGCGCGTGCCAGCTGCGCTCTCCGGGAAGCTGGTCGAGGATGTCGACCAGCCGCCCGACGAAATAGAACAGCCCGGCCTCGACCAGCGGCGCGATGCCGCCGATGATCAGCATGGCGAAGAAGGCGAGCTTCGCCTGCCCGACATAGTGCCAGAGGAAGCCGCGGACACTGGCGGGTGGCCGAAGATTCGATGGCTCTCGGAACGGGTAGACCCAGCCTTCGAACCAGCGATAGACGGCCTTCATCATTCCGCGGCTTCACCCTTGGCGCCAAACTCATGGGCAATCGCATCGTTGGCGGCCTCGGCCGGCATGTCGTCGAGCAGGAAGCCGCCCGACTGGCGCTGCCAGAGCTGGGCATAGAGCCCACCCTTGGCGACCAGCTCCTCGTGCGAGCCCTCCTCGATAACGCGGCCCTTGTCCATGACGACGAGCCTGTCCATCGCCGCGATCGTCGACAGCCGGTGCGCGATGGCGATGACGGTCTTACCCTGCATCAGCTTGTAGAGGTTCTCCTGGATCGCCGCCTCTGCTTCCGAATCGAGCGCCGAGGTCGCCTCGTCGAGGATGAGGATCGGCGCGTCTTTCAGCATGACGCGGGCAATGGCGACGCGCTGCCGCTGGCCGCCGGACAATTTGACGCCCCTGTCGCCGACATGGGCGTCGAATCCCTTGCGGCCGTTGTGGTCGGAAAGCCCGCCGATGAAATCGAGCGCCTCGGCCCGCCGCGCCGCCTCGAGCAGCATCTCGTCGGTCGCGTCAGGCCGGCCGTAGAGGATGTTGTCGCGCACCGAGCGATGCAGCAGCGAGGTGTCCTGGGTCACCATGCCGATCTGCGCGCGCAGCGAATCCTGCTTCACCCCGGCGATCTCCTGGCTGTCGATGAGGATCCTGCCGCCTTCCAGGTCGTAGAAGCGCAACAGAAGGTTGACCAGCGTCGACTTGCCTGCGCCGGAGCGGCCGACGATGCCGACCTTCTCGCCGGGCTTTACGGCAAGCGAGAGGTTTTCGATGACACCCTTCTGCTTGCCGTAGTGGAAGCGTATGTCCTCGAAGCGGATCTCGCCCTGGCTGACGGTGATGTCCTTGGCACCCGGCCTGTCCTCGACGAGTCGCGGCAGCGAGATCGACTGGATGCCGTCTTGCACCGTGCCGATGTTCTCGAACAGGCCCGACATCTCCCACATGATCCACTGCGACATACCCCACATCCTGAGCACCAGGCCGATGACCACGGCCACCGCGCCGATCGTCACCGCGTCGTCCAGCCACAGCCAAAGCGAGATCGCCGTGACCGAGAACAGGAGCAGCGAATTCAGGATGTAGAGCAGGCCGTAGAGTACCGTCACCAGGCGCATCGAGCGGTACACGGTATCAAGGAAGCCCGCCATGCCCTCCTTGGCGAAAGCTGCCTCGCGGCGCGCATGCGAAAACAGCTTCACCGTCTGGATGTTGGCATAGCTGTCGACGACGCGACCAGTCATGGTCGAACGCGCATTGGCCTGTTCCTCGCCGACCTTGCCGAGCCGGGGAATAAAATATCGCAGCAGCCCGATATAGCCGATCAGCCATACGCCCAAGGGTGCGGCCAGCCGCAAGTCCGCCGAGCCGACGATGAGCAGCATGCCGAGAAAGTAGACAATCACGTAGTTGAGGACGTCAATAACCTTCATGACGCAGTCGCGCACGGCGAGTGCGGTCTGCATCAGCTTGGTGGCGATGCGGCCGGCGAACTCATCCTGGTAGAAAGCCATCGACTGCTTGAGCAGGTAGCGATGCACCTGCCAGCGGATGCGCATCGGGTAGTTGCCCATCATCGTCTGCTGGTTGACCAACGAACGCACCCAGACCGTGCCGGGCAGCGCGACCAGCACGATGAAAGCCATGCCGGCCAGCTTCCAGCTCTCGGTCTGCAGGAAAGTTTCTCGGTTCTGCGCCGACAGCCAGTCGACGATGCGGCCCATGAAACCGAACATCCACACTTCGGTGACGGCGATCACCGCCACCAGCACTGCATCCACGACGATGTAGGGCCAGACGCCACGCGTGTAGTGCACGCAGAAGGCGACCAGCGTTTTCGGCGGCTCTGCCGGTTCCGCCGCGGGAAACGGATCGAGCCTCTTTTCAAACCAGCGGAACATTCCAGGCACTCGACTGTCTGTGCGCTCACGCGGCGCGGGATTGATGGGTAAGGCCTTTCGGCCGCGCGGCATGACGGGCCGGCGATACGGAATCAACTGCATCGCCGGCCCTGCTTCGCGCAATATAGGGTGTCGCGGGCTTTTCGCCGACAGGCTCGTTTGGCGATCCTGACGGCACGCTGGAGCCAGCGCGTGCTTTCTCGCCCGGCCGGAACAGCCTTGCGATACGGCGCACCAGCGAGGGCCGGCCGGGATCGGGCACGGCGCGCGAGAAATCGACATCCGGCAGCATGCCGCGATGCGGACGCCGGCGCATCTCGGCATGCACCGCCGACGAGTAGGTCTCGCCGATCAGCAGCGCCCAGGTCGCCATCTTGCGCTCGTGCAGGCTTCTTGAACCCGGTATTTTATAGGGATCGAACATCGGTCCGTCCTCCATGTGCAAATGCGTTAAAAAGGGTGACACGAACTCGACCTCCGGCATTCGGCCGGAGGCGTGAAACGCATCGGTCGGGGCATGACGGCAAGCGTCAGCCCGGACACGACGGCAAGCGTCGGTCCCGACACGTTCTTGTGGGGCGCTTGGCCCCTTTGGCAGTTTGAAAAACATCGCAAGATTCCTTCGAAGACCGAAAACTGGGTTCGGCGGGAATCAGTGCGATGAGGTTCTTAAAGTGTCAGAAGAATCGTCGTACCGAAACCGCCGTTGGGCATACAAGAGCCCCGGAGAGGCGCAGCCCGGAGAGGAACTGGAAATGCATGGTCATGTGGTCCCCCTCCTTCGGTTCGGGTTGACGATGGTGGGCATATACTCGACTTCGCAGAAAATGGCCACCCGCCAGTCCAGAAATCGCCAAAAGCGGGAGACGCCTGTGGCCGATCTGCCACTTATTAGAAGGATGCGGAAATGAACGACCGTCTCCGCATCGCGCTCTACCAGCCTGATATCGCCGGCAACACCGGGACAATCCTGCGCTTCGCCGCCTGCCTTGATCTCAGTGTCGATATCATCGAGCCGGCCGGCTTTCCGCTCTCCGACCGGGCGCTGAAACGGGCCGGCATGGACTATCTCGAAATGGCGGCGCTTTCCCGCCATGCCGACTGGCACGCCTTCGAGGAATGGCGCCGGACGAATGCGCGCCGCCTGGTGCTGCTCACCACCAAGGCCGCGACCGCCTATACCGATTTCGCTTTCGCCGGCGGCGACATCATTCTGTTCGGCCGTGAATCGGCCGGCGTGCCGCAAGAGGTTCATCAGGGGGCGGATGCGCGACTGACCATCCCGATGCGGCCGGGCGCGCGCAGCATCAATGTAGCGCTCTCCGTCGCGATGGTCGCGGGCGAAGCGCTGCGCCAGCTCGGCTAAAGCAATTCCAGGAAAAGTGTGAAACGGTTGGGCTTGGCGCCTTTGCCGTAGCCTACCGTCCGGAATTGCGTCAAAACAACGAGCCAGCATCCTCAGCCCTTCGCTACCGCGGACCGCCTCTCCTTCTGCCGTCATTCTCACCCAGGCGCACATCGCCTTCTCCTCAATTTGCCTTGCCAGGATTTCCTCGCTACAAGCTCAACCTAACTTGAGGTCAAGCGGAAACTGCGAATGGCTCCGGTGAAGGAATTGACGGTCGGCCAGGTGGCGATGAGGAGCGGCGTGGCGGTATCGGCGCTGCATTTCTACGAGGCGCGCGGCCTGATCCGCAGCCATCGCACAGCGGGCAACCAGCGGCGCTACGGCCGCGATGTGCTGCGGCGGGTGGCGATCATCCGTATCGCTCAGGAGGTCGGCATCTCGCTGGCCGAGATCGCCGCGACATTCCGGTCCCTGCCCGAAGGCCGCACGCCGACGCGCGAGGATTGGAACCTGCTTTCAACGGCTTGGCGCGACGGGCTCGACCACAAGATCAGCCAGTTGAAGAAGCTGCGCGACGGGCTGACCGACTGTATCGGCTGCGGCTGCATGTCGATCGACAAATGCCCGCTCAGGAACAAGGACGACCGGTTGGCCAGGGAAGGCACCGGAGCGAGGCGGCTGGCAGCGCGCTGATGGTCAATCGGCCGCCGGCAGCCGGCGCATGGTGAATTCAATGACGTCACCCGGCCGTTCGAACCAGCTTTCGATCTCGGTCCAGTAGGCCTGCTTGGGAAAGCGTTCGAACCATTCCTTCGCCTTGAGGCGCGCGGCCGGGCGCGGCAGGACGAAGGTCTCGCGCAGGAATCCGTCGCGCGGCCCTCTTTCGCGCTCGGCCCGCGAGCGCTCCAGCCTCTTCCTCAAGCCATCCAGCGGCGGTCTTGCCGGGGTACGCACGAAGGAACTCCTTTGTGCCTTGATCAGACAGGACTTGACCCTTGCCCTTAAGAGATTAGGGATCGCGCCCTGAAAAGACGAGTCATTTGTCAGGCGAATGGGCCTGTAACTGGAGACGGAATTGGAACGACCTGACCTTCCCGTGGGCCTGCCGGCCGACATCGAGCAGAAGAAGATGAAGGCCCGTCTCTGGTTCGAGGCGCTGCGCGAGCGCATCTGCGCCACATTCGAGCAGATCGAGCGGGAACTCACCGGGCCGCTATCGTCCTGGTCGCCCGGGCATTTCGAGAAGACGCCCTGGGAGCGCGACGAGGGCAAGGGAGGCGGCGGGACCATGTCGATGATGCGCGGCCGTGTCTTCGAGAAAGTCGGCGTGCACACATCGACCGTCTATGGCGAATTCTCTCCCGAATTCCGCAAGCAGATCCCCGGCGCCGAGGACGATCCGCGCTTCTGGGCGAGTGGCATTTCGCTGATCGCGCACCCCTGGAACCCCAACGTGCCGGCCGTGCACATGAACACGCGCATGGTGGTGACCACGCGCCAGTGGTTCGGCGGCGGCGCCGACCTGACGCCGGTGCTCGACCGGCGCCGCACCCAGGACGATCCCGATACGCTCGCCTTCCACCGCGCCATGCAATTCGCCTGCGAGAAGAACGCCGCGGTCGCCGACTACGCGAAGTTCAAGGCGTGGTGCGACGAGTACTTCTTCCTGCCGCATCGCGACGAGCCGCGCGGCATCGGCGGTATCTTTTTCGACTGGCTGCATTCGGACGAGGACAAGGGCGGCTGGGACGCCGATTTCAATTTCGTCCAGGACGTCGGACGCTCTTTCCTCGTCGTCTATTCCCACCTGGTGCGGGGCAATTTCAACCAGAATTGGACCGACGGCGATCGCGACGAACAGCTCATCCGGCGCGGCCGTTACGTCGAATTCAACTTGCTTCACGATCGCGGCACCATCTTCGGCCTGAAGACCGGCGGCAACGTCGCCTCGATCCTGTCCAGCCTGCCGCCCGAGGTAAAGTGGCCGTAAAAATCCGGTGATCGGAGAGAAGGCCGCATTGATGTCCCATTCGCCGAATCTGGGCGCGCAATGTGGCGGCTACGATTTCTTTTTCGTCTAATATCCTTTTGAAAAAATTGAGCTATTTAACGTTGCCGGGTCGGGAAGCGCCGGCGGTTCGTCTTTGCTGCGAGCCGCGACCCGACGCGACCGGACGGCCCTGATCGAGAGGGGTGCCTTTCATACGGTGCCCGCATTCCAGGAGAGCATGCCAATGCGCAAGCTTATTGTGACGGCAGCAGCCGCTGCCTTTCTCGCCTCCGGTGGCGCCGCGTTCGCCGCGGTCAAGCACACCACGGGCACGGTCAAGAGCTTTGATGGAACGGCCATGAGCCTTGTTCTGGACAACGGATCGACCTTCACCTTGGCCAAGGCCTTCAAGGATCCGGGCATCAAGCCGGGCGAGAAAGTCCGCGTTTCCTGGGATATGAGCGGCAAGAACAAGATTGCCGAGGCCGTCAAGATCATGAAATGACGGCCTGCTCGGCCTTGGCAAGATCATGAAGCGACGGCCTACGCAACTTTAGCAAGATCAGGCAGCAAGGAGGCGGAGCAGTACTGCTCCGCCTCTTGGGTTTCAGGGCCTGGATGGAGCGCTCCGGACAGCACGACTCTTGATGCAACCGAAGTCGGCAACATGTGTTATGGTTATCCACTTGAGCAATTCCAGGGAAAGTGCCCAGCGGTTTCCATGCGGGATTGCGTTAAAACTATAACTGGAGTGGTCAAAGCCGAACCGCTCCGCAGCGAGGAAAGGAAAACCCATGAAGGAATTCCAATGCGGAACACTCGTCCCTGGCTGTGACTGGCACACGCGGGCCGAGGAAGAGGCGGAGGTCATGCGCCGTGCCGTCGAGCACATGCGCGAGACCCACGGCGAAACCATCATCCGCGAGACGATGATCGAGGCGATCCGTTCCCGCATCCAGAAGGTCCGCGACGCGGCCTGAGGCATCCGCTCGCGGATTTCGCGCGACCACCAACAGGGACGCGAGCGGGATGCAGCATTCGGGCGCATCTCGCTCTATTTGCGCCCCGGCCGCCGACAATGGCCGGCTTCGCTGAATTCAAGCAAAACTTATATTCGTATCGGCTTGGATAACCCCGCGGTAACGGTATGCATGCGATCGTCGCGCGCATGATCCGGTCACAAGCGGCTGTCCGAGGAGCCGTTCGCGACCAGGCGCTGGCCGGATCCGGTGGGACGAGGTGCCTCGCGCATGCGCGAAAGATCCGACAATCGAGGCGGTTTCCGCGCAGCGGCGCTCCTATTGTGCGCGTTCGTCGGCGCGTCGCCCGTGGCCGCTCAGGAAATGACCACGTCGCTCGTCGATATCCACCAGGGCTCGCCGCTCAGCGAGCGCGCGAGAGGACTTGGCAATGGCGGCTACGAGTTGCAGGACGGAAGCCAGGTCTCGTTCAATCGGTGGTACCACGCGAATTGGGTCGACATGCATGTCGACCTGCTCACCCAGTTGACCGAAAACAGCGGCATCCTGTGGGGGTTCGGCACCGGGGAGCAAGCCGAGAAGTACCGCATTGCGCCGAGCCTCAAGCTCGGCTTCCTCACCCAGACCCATCCGAGTCTGAACAGCACCTTGTCCCTTTCGGTCACCTCGATCATCGGCGGCAATCTGACTGAAAAGCCATGCGTCGCCGACTACGGGGATCTGGGCACCTACAGCGTCAACTGCCGGCTCGCGGCCGGCGAGATGGCGCCTGAGGACACGCTGAAATATCTGGTTAACGCTACACCCGAGAGGCTGCGCCTGTGGCTCAATTACCGTGTTACCTTTTGATCGGCGGGAAGCCGTGCATGAGAAGTCTTCATGCTCCCGAAGTCCGCGATCGTCCGTCCTCGTTCCTGCCATCCTCTTTCCTTGCTTGACCGGGAGTAAGACCATGTCTGGTAATTTCTGGAAGTTCGGTATTGCCGCGGCTCTCGTCCTTCTGCCGGCGTCCATCGCATCGGCACAGGAAGCCCTCGACGCGGACGAGACGGCCGCGCTGTGCCACGGCGGTCAATCGATATGCGCGAGCGCAAAGATCCCGGTCGCGCGGACGACCCAGACGATACAGAACTGGATGAGCCCCGACGTCGGCGCGGCATGGGCGGCGGGCTACAAGGGCAAGGGCGTTACCATCACCATTGTCGACGATTTCAGCAGCTCATCGCGCTTCTCCGGCAATTTCGGCATCGGCGTGCAGACCCAGCGGCATGGCGAATGGACGCGCGAGGAGGCGAGCATGATCGCTCCCGCGGCGACCATCCGCTCCAAGGATTTCTCTAGCGGCACCGCCGTCCCGCTGGCAGGCGGCCGGAACGTGCTCAACCTCAGTTACGGCATGTACGCCAACGCCGGCTACAGCGTCAGCCAGATCGGCTGGGCTCAGGAGGAAGCCTCGATCATCTCCTATGCCACCAAGGGATCGGCCATAGTCTCGAAAGCTGCCGGCAACGACGCGGTCGCGGTCGGCGGGGTCACCGGCGGCCAGCAGGACTATCTCGACCTCGCTTTGATCGGCAAGCAAACCGCGATCTTCGTGGGCGCGCTGTCGACGAACGGCACGACAGCCAACAAGGCCGAGCTTGCCTGGTATTCCAACTACGCCGGTTCCAATACCGCCGTGCAGAGCCACTTCCTGGTGGTCGGCGTCGAGGGCGACAAGACCGGCCTTTACGGCACGTCTTTCGCCGCGCCGATCATCTCCGGATATGCCGCGATCATCGGCAGCAAGTTCACCAAGGCGACGCCGGTTCAGATCACCAACGACCTGCTCAACACGGCTCGCACCGACACGCTGGTCAATTACGATCCCTCGGTCTACGGCAAGGGCGAAGCCAGCCTTTCGCGCGCCCTGGCTCCCGTATCGATACGTTGACCGGCACCGATCGGTCCGGGCTGCCGCTCTAAGCCTCGAGCGCTTGCGCGGCGCGTTTGAGAAGCGCGCCGCGGTCTAGTATGAAACCAGACTCGACCCATTCCTTTTCGAGGTTTTTCAGCGTAGCGCCAACCTTCGGGCCGGGCGACGCGCCGAGTTCGGTCAGGTCGGCGCCCTTGATCGGAAACACCGGTTTTTGCCATTTTAGGGCGAAGCCGAGCAGGCGCGAGAAACCGCCGGCTTCCATCATCGCCTGATTGTCCTCGACGGCGCGTGTCCGCGCGGCGGCAAGCGCGAGCCGCAGTCGATCGAGGAAGCCTTCGCGATCGCCGAAATAGAGCTTTTTCGCCAGCTCCGTCTCGGTCGTCTTGGAGTCAGGCGGTGCAGTCAGCGCCCAGCGCCGGAGACGTCCCCCTTCGCCGGTCGAAAATCTCAGCCTTTCGGCAAGCGTCTTCATGCGCGCGGCATCCGGCGGAACGACGGCCTCCAGCCGGAGCAGCGGATCGGCATTCCAGCCTAGATCCTTTTCGGTCCGGACCAGCCCGTGGATGGCGTCGATGCCCCACTTCTCGCTCTCCGGCAGCACGGCGGTGAGAACGCCGGCCTGGCGCATCCAAAGCAGCGCGCGCGAAGGATCGGGTGCCGAAAACAGCTTCTTCAGCTCGGACCAGACGCGCTCAGCCGAAAGCCTGCCGAGCCCGTCCTTCAGCCTGGCGCAGGCCTTCAGGCCTTCGGCATCGGGCCGGCCGTCGCCGTACCAGGCGAAGAAGCGGAAGAAGCGCAGGATGCGCAGATAATCCTCGCGGATGCGCGCTTCCGGATCGCCGATGAAGCGCAGCCGCCGCGCCTCGATGTCGGCGACGCCGCCGACAAGATCGACGACCGTCCCGTCGGCTTCGGCGTAGAGCGCGTTGATGGTGAAGTCGCGCCGCTCGGCGTCAAGCTTCCAGTCGCGCCCGAAGGTCACTTTCGCCCGCCGGCCGTCGGTCTCGATATCGGCCCTGAGCGTGGTGACCTCATAGGCCTTGCCGCTGGCAATCGCCGTGATCGTGCCGTGCTCGATACCGGTCGGCACCGTCTTGAAGCCGGCGGCCTCGGCGCGGCGGATCGTTTCCTCAGGCAGGGTCGTCGCCGCGATGTCGATGTCGGCGACCGGCTGGCCGATCAGCGCATTGCGCACCGCTCCGCCGGCGACGCGCGCCTCCTCGCCGCCTTCCTTCAGGGCGTCAAGCAGCTTCTGCAGGTGCTTTTCGCCCAGCCAGTCGGCCCTGCCAGACAGAGACACCCTCGCGCTCATGCATAAAGCCTTTCATAGAGCGTGCGGACGATGCCGGCGGTGACGCCCCAGATGCGCTGGCCGCCATAGGGCATCTCGTAGAAGAACCATTCGAGGTCGTTCCACATGCGGCTGTCGCGCGCATGGTTGGCGGGATCCATCAGGAAGCGCAGCGGCACTTCGAAGGCGGCGTCGACCTCATCGGCGTTGAGCGTCAGCGAAAAGCCCGGCCGCACCACGGAAAGCACCGGTACGATGCGGTAGCCGCTGCCGGAGACGTAATCGGGCATCCGGCCGATGATTTCGATATGGTCGCGGTCGAGGCCTATCTCCTCGAAAGTCTCGCGCAGCGCGGCGGCCTCGGGGCCGGGGTCCGTCGGATCGATGGTGCCGCCGGGAAAGGCCACCTGGCCGGAATGGCTGCGCAGCTTTTCGGCGCGCTTGGTGAGCAGCACGGTCGCGCCATCGGCGTGATCGATGACCGGGATCAGCACCGCGGCATCGCGCAGCGGCTTGATATGTTTCAACCTCGGGTGGCCGGGATTGAAGCGATGATCGCCGAACTCGTCGCCGGGTAGCGCCTCGGCCTGTGCGGCGACGCGGGCGCGAAAATCCGCGATCGAGAACGGCAACGGCGCCATCTGGTCCATCACGCGCTTAGCCGCTCGAGTTTTTCGGCCGGCATGATCGGGTAGACCTCGCCGCCCGAGCGGACGGCGAACATCGCCTTGGCGTCGATATCGATCACCTCGCCATGTTCGACCAGTTCGTACATTACCGGCCGCGCCACCAGGGCTTCCAGCCGACCACGCACCAGCACATAGGGTTTCAGGCCGCCGGTCGCGTCCTCGTCGACGAAGCGCAGCGGATGGCCGGGCCCGGCGGCGACCACGTCGCCGACATTGGTGCGGAAGGTGATGACCCGTCCGTCGCCGGTCCCCGACACGTTCATCTCGACGGCGATGAAGGGCGCATCGGCGACGCGGATGCCCACGCGCTCCACCGGCGTCACCAGATAGGTTCTGCCGTCGGCATCCTTGCGCAAGACGCTCGAAAAGAGCTGCACCAATGGCATGCGTCCGATCGGCGTGCCGAGATAGAACCAGGTGCCGTCGGCCTTGATCTCCATGTCGAGATCGCCGCAGAAGTCCGGATTCCAGCGCTCCACCGGAGCCGGTCCCTTGTCCGCGCGCGCCGCCCGCGAGATCAGCGCTTCCAGCCCGCGCGCCTCGATGGCGCCGGTCAAACTCTGCTCGCGATATCCGGAATGATCGGTCATGGTCACGAAATAGTCACTGTTGTTTCGCTTGTCAGCCTAAGTCTGTGATTTAAGTTCAATCGCAGGCGCCAGGCGAGGCCGAATCGCGGCATTCTGCGACTCTGAGAGTGCAGGCCGGTATTTCCAACCACAAGGATCGAACGGCATGAGCGTGATGATCAAGGAAAGCCCGTTGAGCGACAAGGCGATGATCGAGGAGGCCGAGAAGGCGCTGGCCGACATCTCGAAGGTCCGCGACGCCGTAGGCCGGGTGATCTTCGGCCAGGAAGCCGTCGTCGAGCGCACGCTGGTGGCGCTGCTTGCCGGCGGCCACGCGCTGTTGGTCGGCGTGCCGGGCCTCGCCAAGACCAAGCTGGTCGAGACGCTCGGCATCGTGCTCGGCCTCGATTCCCGCCGCGTCCAGTTCACGCCCGACCTGATGCCGTCCGATATCCTCGGCTCGGAAGTGATGGAACAGGACGAGTTCGGCAAGCGCTCCTTCCGCTTCATTGCGGGGCCGATCTTCACCCAGCTTCTGATGGCCGACGAAATCAACCGCGCCTCGCCGCGCACCCAGTCGGCTCTGCTGCAGGCGATGCAGGAATATCACGTCACCATCGCCGGCGTGCGCCACGACCTGCCCTCGCCCTTCCACGTGCTGGCGACACAGAACCCGCTGGAGCAGGAAGGCACCTATCCGCTGCCCGAGGCGCAGCTCGACCGTTTCCTGATGCAGGTCGATATCCTTTATCCGGAGATCGAGGCCGAGCGCCGCATCCTGCTTGAAACCACAGGCGTCGAGGAGGCCAAGGCCGACAATGTGCTGCGGTCGGCCAGGCTGAAGGAGATCCAGACGCTGATCCGCCGCATGCCGGTGCCGGAAAGCGTCGTCGAGGCGATCCTCAAGCTGGTACGCTCGGCCCGCCCCGGCCAGGGCAACGCCGACACCGACAAGCACGTCGCTTGGGGTCCAGGTCCCCGCGCCAGTCAGGCGCTGACCCTGTGCGCCCGGGCGCGCGCCCTATATGATGGGAGGTTGGCGCCGTCGGTCGACGACATCCGTGCCTTGGCCGAGCCGGTGCTGCAGCATCGCATGGCGTTGACTTTCGCTGCCCGCGCCGAAGGCACTTCCGTGCGCGACGTGGTGGCGAAACTGGCAAAAGGCATCTGATGGGTCGAATAGGCGAGGTCCAGGCACCGGTTGCGACGCGCGACGCGCTCGCTCGTGGCCGGTTGCGGGCCTCTTTGGTGCCGGATCTGCTGGTCGAGGCGCGCCGCATCGTCAACACGGTGATCGCCGGCTGGCATGGGCGCCGCAAGCGCGGCATCGGCGAGAATTTCTGGCAGTTCCGGCCCTATGTCGAAGGCGATTCCTCGCGCATCGACTGGCGCCGCTCGGCCCGTGACGACCACACCTATGTGCGCGACCGCGAGTGGGAGGCGGCTCACACGGTCTGGCTCTGGTCCGACCCCTCCCCCTCCATGCTCTACAAGTCCGCGGCAGCCGGCGTTTCCAAGGAATCGCGCGCGCTGGTGCTGGCGCTCGCCATGGCCGAGCTTCTGTCGCGCAGCGGCGAGCGCATCGCCTGGCCGGGTCTCACCGATCCGTTCACCGCCCGCAACGGCGCCGAGCGCATCGCGGCCCAGCTCAGCCATGCCGGCGAGCTGCCGGCCAAGCCTGACCTGTCGGCCATCCGCCGCTTCTGCGACATCGTCATCGTCAGCGATTTCCTCGATCCGGTCGAGGAAACGATGGCCTGGCTCGACGTGCTCGCCCGTCACGGCGTTCGCGCGCATCTGATCGAGGTCGCCGACCCGGCTGAGGAGACCTTCCCCTATGCCGGCCGCACCGAATTCACCGATCCCGAAACCGGCGACAAGCTGACCGCCGGCCGCGCCGAAACGCTCAAAGAGGAATACCGCCTGCTCTATACCGCCCGCCGCGAGGAACTGGCCGGCTGGTGCAAGCGTCTGGGCTGGAGCTTCACCGTCAACCACACCGACCGCCTCGCCTCAGAGGCGCTGGTGCGCGTCCACATGGCGATGACCGCCGACAGCAGCCGTCCAGGGCTGACCACAGGTCATGCCGGGCTGACCACTGGTCATGCCGGGCTGACCACTGGTCATGCCGGGCTGACCGCCGGTGGAGGTCATGCCGGGCTTACCGCCGGCGGTGGTGATCCCGGAAAGGCGGTCGCATGAGCTGGCTGCCGCTTTCCTTCGGCGCGCCGATGGTGCTGTGGGGCCTGTTGGCTTTGCCGGTGATCTGGTGGCTGCTGAGGCTTACGCCGCCCAGGCCGCAGACGGAAGTCTTTCCGCCGCTCAGGATCCTCGCCCGCGTATTGAGGCGCGAAGAGACGCCGCATCAAAGCCCCTGGTGGCTGACGCTGCTGCGCCTGCTGATGGCCGCCCTTGTCATCACCGCGCTTGCGGAACCGGTGTTCAATCCGCGCGAAAAACTGCCGGCGGAAGGCTCGGCGCTGGCGCTTGTCATCGACAATGACTGGGCAAGCGCCGCCGATTGGGGCAAGCGCGTCGCCACTGCCGAGCGGCTGATCGCCGATGCCGGCTCGAACGGCGTGCCGGTCGTCATCGCCTTCACCGCCGAGAAGCCCAATGCCGAGATCGGCCCCTTCGACGCGTCGGCCGCGCTCGACCGTCTGCGCGCGGCAAAGCCGCGTCCGATCCCGACCGACCGCCCCGCCGTCTATGCCCGTGTCGCCGCCACATTGGAGCGCCTGCCGGGCGCCAGTGTCGCCGTGCTTGCCGACGGGCTGGCGGCCAACGGCGACGAAGCGGCTTTCAGGACGCTTCTCGAAAAAAATGCCTCGCGACTGGTCTGGGCCACCTCCGACCGGGTCTCGCTGACCGGCCTGACCGGTGCCGACAATCAGGTCGACGGCTTCGCGCTGACCGCCGTGCGCGCGCCGGGCGATCCGGCGCCGGCCCAAATCACGGCCGGCGCCTTCGACGACAAGGGCCGCCGCATCGCCGACGCGACGCTGAGCTTCGCGCCGGGTCAGACCACCGCCACCGGAACGATGAAGGTGCCCTTCGAATTGCGCAACGACTTCGCCTCGGTCGCGCTCGACGGCGAGCATCAGGCCGGCGCCGTGCGCGTGCTCGATGAAAGCTCCAAGCGCCGCCGCGTCGGATTGCTTTCGCAGGCCGAGGCCGACCAGGCGCAACCGCTTCTGTCCCCGCTCTATTACATTCGCCGCGCCCTGCAGCCCTTCGCCGACCTGGTCGAGCCGTCGAGCGCCGATCTGGCCGACGCCATCCCGCAGCTTCTCGACCAGAAGCCGGCGATGATCATCATGGCCGATGTCGGCACCATCCCCGAGCAGGTCCGGCAACGGCTGGCCGATTGGGTCGACAAGGGCGGCACGCTGGTGCGCTTTGCCGGTTCAAGGCTGGCCGCCGCCGGCAATGACGACGACCTCTTGCCGGTCAGGCTGCGCAGCGGCGAGCGCGCGCTGGGCGGTGCTTTGTCGTGGACGACGCCGCAACAGGTCACCGAATTCCCGAAGAACGGCCCGTTCGCCGATCTCGCGCCGCCGACCGAAGTGACGGTCAGCCGGCAGGTGCTGGCCGAACCGACGCCCGACATCGTCGAGCGCACCTGGGCCACGCTTGCCGACGGCACGCCGCTGGTCACGGGCATGAAGAAGGACAAGGGCACGCTCGTGCTCTTCCACGTCACGCCCGAAGCAACCTGGTCGAACCTGCCGATCTCCGGTAGCTTTGTCGAGATGCTGAGGCGCATCGTGCAATTGTCGCGCAACCAGGGCGCCGCGGTCGCCAATGCCGAGGCTGCCGCCGCGTCGCTGGCGCCTTATCGCATGATCGGCGCCGACGGCACGCTGGTGCCGCCGACGCCTGATGCGCGGCCGCTCGTGCCCGGCGCCGGCCCGTTGCCTGTGACGCTGGAAAACCCGCCCGGCCTCTACGGCTCGGAAACCGGCGTCTTCGCCCACAACCTGCTCAACGCTTCGAGCACGTTCACGCCGCTCGCTCAGCCGCAGGTTTCGCTGCCGGTGACTGCCATTCCCTACGCGTTCGATGAATCGGAGAACCTGAAGGGCCTGCTGGTTACCGCCGCGCTACTGCTGATGGTCCTCGACACGCTGGCTGTCTTGTGGATGGGCGGGTTGTTTTCGCGCCGGCCACGCCGCGCCACGGCGACCGCCGCTGCCGTGCTGATCGTGTTCGGCGGGCTCTTCGGCCACGCCGATCTTGCCCGCGCGGACGATTCGAAGCCCGGCGATTCGCAGGCGATCGAGGATATTTCGAAAACCCGCATCGCCTATGTGATCACCGGCGAGCCCGGCGTCGACTCGATCAGTCGCGCCGGCCTCGAAGGCCTGACCCGCTTCCTGATCGAGAAGACGGCGCTGGAGCCCGGCCCGCCGGCCGGCGTCGACATCTCCAAGGACGAATTGGCCTTCTATCCGCTGATCTATTGGCCGATCGACGCTACCGCGCCGATGCCCAGCGAAGCGGCGATCGCGCGCATCGATGCCTATATGCAGCAGGGCGGCACGGTTCTCTTCGACACGCGCGACCAGTTCTCCAACGGCATCGGCGCCGGCTCGGCAAGCCCGGCGACCGAGCGGCTGCGCGACATCCTCGGCAACCTCAACGTGCCGCCGCTGGAACCGGTGCCATCGGACCATGTGCTGACGAAATCCTTTTTCATCCTCCCGGAGTTTCCCGGCCGCTTCAACGGCAGTCCGCTCTGGGTCGAGACCTCGCTCGACGCCAGCAACACCGAAAACCGTCCGGTGCGGACCGGCGACGGCGTGTCGCCGATCATGATCACCGCCAATGATTTCGCCGGCGCCTGGGCGATCGACGAGAACGGCGATCCGATGCTGCCGACCGTGCCGCCGGATCCGATGCAGCGCGTCTACGCGCTGCGCGCCGGCGTCAACATCATGATGTACATGCTGACCGGCAACTACAAATCCGACCAGGTGCATGTGCCTGTCCTGCTCGAACGGCTGGGACAGTAGGTCATGAACTGGTCGATTTCCTTTGAGCCGCTCGTTTCTTGGCCGTTGTTCTGGGTCGCCATCGTGCCGCTCCTGCTGCTCGCGCTGGCGGGGCTGTGGTTTCGTCAGCGCGGCTCGGTCCTGCGCTTCATCGCCCTGCTTGCGCTTGGAGCCGCGCTCCTCAACCCCGTCTTCCTCGATGAGGAACGCGAGGCGCTGAAAAGCGTCGTCGCCGTCATCGTCGACCGAAGCCAGAGCCAGGACATCGGCGACCGCGCCAAGCAGACCGACGAGGCCCTGGCTGGCCTTCAGGAGCGTCTCGGCCGTTTCAAGCAATTCGATGTCCGCGTCGTCGACGCCGGCAAGTCCGAGGCCGCCGACGAGCGCACGGAAACCAGGCTGTTCGGCGCGATGGAAAGCGCTTTCCGCGACGTGCCGCCCTCGCGCATCGGCGGCGCGATCATGATCACCGACGGCGAGGTGCATGACGCGCCGGCCGGCGCTCCGGACTTCAACGCGCCGCTGCATGCGCTGATCACCGGCAACGAGCATGAGAAGGACCGCCGCATCCGCTTCGAGAACGCGCCGCGCTTCGGTCTCGTCGACAAGCCGCTCGACATGAGCTACCGGGTCATTTCCACCGAAGGCCAGGGCAGCCCGGTCGACGTGCGGGTCTCGGTCAATGGCGAGCAGGTCTCGGTCGAACATGCGACCATCGGCCAGCCGATGAAGCTTGAGGTCACCATCCCCAACGCCGGGCGCAACATCGTCCAGCTTTCAATCGATCACGAGCCGGGGGAACTGACCGACGCTAACAACCGCGCCATCGCGCTGGTCGACGGCATCCGCGATCATCTGCGCGTGCTTCTGGTCTCCGGCGAGCCGCATGCCGGCGAGCGCACCTGGCGCAACCTTTTGAAGTCCGACGCGTCAGTCGACCTCGTCCACTTCACCATTCTGCGGCCGCCGGAAAAACAGGACGGCACGCCGATCAACGAACTGTCGTTGATCGCCTTCCCGACGCGCGAACTGTTCGTCGAAAAGATCAAGGATTTCGATCTGATCATCTTCGACCGCTATCAGCATCGCGACGTGCTGCCGATCCTCTATTACGACTACATCTCCGAATATGTCGAAAAGGGTGGCGCACTGCTGATCGCCGCCGGCCCCGAATATGCCGGCGAGAGCTCGATTGCCCGCACGCCGCTGATATCGGCCCTGCCGGCAATGCCCACCGGCGAGGTCGTCGACAAGGCCTTCTATCCGCGTCTCACCGATCTCGGCCAGCGTCACCCCGTGACGCGCGGGCTCGACGGCTCGGCCACCGATCCGCCGCACTGGAGCCGCTGGTTCCGCACCATCGGCGTCAAGAATCCCGAGGGCGAGGTGGTGTTGAAAGGGGCCGACGATCGCCCTCTGCTTGTGCTCGACCGCAAGGGCGAGGGCCGGGTCGGGATGCTGCTTTCCGACCAGGGCTGGCTGTGGGCGCGCGGCTTCGAAGGCGGCGGGCCGCATGTCCAGCTCTATCGCCGCATCGCCCACTGGTTGATGAAGGAACCGGAGCTGGAAGAGGAACGGCTGACCGCCGATGGCCGCGGCATGGTGCTGGAAATAAGGCGCCAGACAATGAGCGATGATCCAGGCCCGGCCCAGGTGATCACGCCATCCGGCAAGGCGATGACGGTCAAGCTGCAAAAATCCGAGCCGGGGATTTTCACCGGCAGCCTGCAGACCACCGAGATCGGCCTCTATCAGGTAGGCAATGGCGACCTCACCGCGCTTGCCCATGTCGGCCCGATCAACGCGCCGGAATTCTCCGATGTCATTTCCACCGAAGACAGGCTGAAGGCACCGGCCGAGGCGACCGGGGGCAGCGTGCGCAGGCTCGCTCCGTCGTCCATGCTTGGCAACCTTTCGGGCGGCGTGGCGCTGCCTTCCATCGTGCCGGTACGCTCCTCGGGCGCTGCATCGGGCGATGACTGGATCGGGCTGCGCACCACCAACGACAGCAGCCTCAAGGCCGTTTCGCGCGTGCCGCTGTTCGGCGGCTTCCTCGGCCTCGGCCTGCTGCTCCTGGCCATCGGCTCGATGTGGTATCGCGAAGGAAGGTAGCGGCTACTACTCTTCCCTTCTCCCCTTGTGGGAGAAGGAAGAAGTGCCGCTCCTACTCTTCCGGCTCTGTCGTGAACAGCAGCGGATAGCCCTTGGCCTTGCCGGCATCGGTCGCTCGCGTGGCCTTGGTCTCGGCGACGTCACGCGTGAAGACGGCGACGACACAAACGCCACGCGTGTGCGCCGTGATCATCACGCGATGCGCCTGATCCTCGCTGAGCTTGAATTCACCTTTGAGCACCGTCACCACGAACTCGCGCGGCGTGAAGTCGTCATTGACTAGGATGACCTTGTAGAGCTTTGGCCGCTCTGTTTTCGGCTGCGTTTTGGTGCGCGGTTTAACGACGGTTTCAGGCATCGGAATCCACCAGTTGGCAACTGGGTTTCTCGCTTGCACTCTGTCATGCAAGGAAGGTTTCGTCCATTTTGCCCGCTGTGGCTGCGGACGGACACGCCAGTTATGTGGGAAAGCGCTGCCTACCGTTCAACGGCCCTGCCGCCCGATCGTGCGGCGCATCGCCGTGCCGGATCTGCCGGAGCCGCCGTCGTCCATGTCGGAGCCGCGCTCCCTGAACGCGGCAACCATCCAGGCGGCGAAGCCGATCAGCGTTGTGCCGGTCAGCACGATCAGAATCCAGCTCTGTGCCGGCGTGATGTAGTCGAAGCTCGATGAGATCGCCGGCGCGAAAAGCTCCGGCTCGGTCCTGCCGCTTGCAGGATCCGGCACTGGGCTGGCTGTGAAGATGATCAGCGCTCTTGCAGCCACGGTGGCAATCAGGCCGCCGAGGGTCAACGAACGCGTCAGGGACGAAAGCCGCTTCCTCATGCGGATTGTCCTAAAGCACCGGCATTGCGATCGGGTTAAGGATCAAGCTGTCGCGGCTGAAGCAGCCGGGTCGCCTTCGGTCGCCCGAAACCGCCCCAGCCGAAACCGGCTGGAGCGGTTTTTGTGGAAGTAAGAGCCGAGACCCGGGTCAGGTCTTCGGAGCATCCTTCTTGTCGGTCTTCTTGACGACCTTCTTCGTCGAAGCCTTCTTGTGCTTCTTCGCGGCGACTTTCTTCACGGGCGGCTTTGCAGTGCTGTCGGCCGGAGCGGTGGTCGTGGTCGAAGCGGCCGGAGCAGCGGTCGTCGTGGCGGCGGCGTTGCCGAGAGTCGGCATCGCGAAGGCGAGAGCAACACCGAGGCCGAGGGCGGAGAGGATGGACTTCTTCATGGCTTCATTTCCTTTTCATGCGGGTCGAGGAGGTGAGCGTCACTGAACCGGGTCGATCGGTGTCACTCCAAGCAGCTTCAAAGCATTTGCGAGCATCCGGATGCCCTGTGCCTGTTTCTTGGCGGCGCAGAACCGGTTTCCCTTTCTTTGAAGTGCCTTCGCCGCGGTGACCTGCGTTGCCGCGGCATGGGTTTCGAAGGCTTCGTCAACTTGACGGCTGAGGTTGGTGCAGCGCTCGGCCCGGGTCAGCGGCGTTACCTTTGCGTTGGAAGCCCCGACCGCGGCTGTGATGAGGGACATGCTGAGCAAAGCACCCATCACGCTGATCCAGAACCTCTGCATCGGTATTGCCCGTTACTCCCGAAACTTGCGTCGCAGCCGATGACCTGACCGCCACGACACCAGTTATGCCCTTGAAATTTTTCACGAGTTTTTCCCGACTGTAGAATTTTGTTTCTGAAGTGTTTCTGGGGAGGCCGCCCCTTCCCAAATCGTCGCCACTGGCCAAGATGTGGCCCGAATTCTATCGTGTGGGTGATCACCGAAGGACGGCTTGGCCACAGCAATCGCGGGGTTCTCGTGAAATCCGACGCGCACATACTGATCGTCGATGACGACAAGGGCATACGGGACCTGCTTCAGGAATTCTTCCAGAAGCGGGGACTGCACACGACGGTGGCCGCCGACGGCACCGAGATGGAGGCGATCCTGCGCCGCGCGCAGGTCGATCTCATCGTCCTCGACGTGATGCTGCCCGGCAAGAGCGGGCTGGAGCTTTGCCGCGAGATCCGCGCCAACTACACCACACCGATCATCATGCTGACGGCGGTGACCGAAACGACGGACCGCGTCGTCGGCCTCGAGATGGGCGCGGACGACTATGTGCCGAAACCCTTCGATCCGCGCGAGCTGCTCGCCCGCATCCGCGCGGTTCTGAGGCGCAACGGCACGGCCGAGCCGCGCCGGCCCGCCGCCAAGCAGATCTACCGCTTCGCCGGCTGGACCATGGACTGCTCGCGCCGCCGGCTGACGGCGCCCGACGACGTGCGGGTGGAGCTGACGATGGCGGAGTTCAACCTCTTGCAGACCTTCGTCAAGAGCGCGCAGCGCGTGCTCACCCGCGAGCAGCTCATCGAGCTTTCGGGCGGCGACACCGGCTACAGCTTCGACCGCAGCGTCGACATTCTGGTGAGCCGCCTGCGCCGCAAGATGGAGGACGATCCGAAGACGCCGAAGCTGATCCTCACCGTGCGCAGCGGCGGCTATCAGTTTCTGCCCGAAACGACCGCCGAATGAGACGCTTCCTGCCGCAGACCCTGCCTGTCTGGGTGTTGCTCATCGTCATTGCCGGCCTGATGATCAGCCAGGTGGCGACGCTCTATATCGTGGCGCGCGACCGCGCCGCCGCCAACGATGTGGTAGATCTCTACCGGCTGAACGACCGCGCCTATTCGCTGGTGCAGCTGATGCATGACACCACGCCCGAGGAACGCAAGGCGACCGCGTCCGGCCTGTTCAACGCCACCTATGCGCTGACTGTTTCGGACACGCCCGCCGTCACCTCCTCGATCGCCGGCGATGACCAGCTGGCCGAGCTGGAGGACATTCTGGTCGGCCGCCTGTCCAAGTTCGGCGTCACCGACGCGCGTGTGCGGCGCGACCCGGCAACGCAGGAAGCAGACGCCCCGGACGGGCAAGTGATGAACAAGGACGTCGGCCAGGTCGAGCGCGATCTTCTGGTGCTGGCCGCGGATTTTGCCCAGAGCGACAAGCTGACGGCATCGCTGCGCTTTTCCGACGGCCAGTGGCTGAACTTCACCGAGCCGATCACGCCCGCAGGGCCGATCTTGAGCTGGGACAGCCTGCCGCTCTATTCGCTGATAGCGGGACTGATCGTCGTGATGTCGATCTGGTCGCTGCGCCGGCTGACGGCGCCCTATCGCATGATGGAGACGGCGGTCAACCGCATCGGCAACGATCTCAAAAGCCCGCCGATCGCCGAGACCGGCAGCCGTGAGATCCGCGCCGCGGCAAAGGCGGTCAACGCCATGCAGATGCGCCTGCGCGACTATGTCGAGGACCGCGAGCATCTGGCGGCGGCGCTCGCGCATGATCTGCGCACGCCGCTGACCAGGATGCGGCTGCGGCTCGAATTGCTTCGCAAATCGCAGACGCGCGAGGCGCTTGCGCATGACCTCGCCGACATCGAAAGCATCGCCAGCTCAGTGATCGACTTCGCCAAATTCGAGGTCACGGAAGAAAAGGCCGAGCGGATCGATTTCTGGTCGCTGGTAGAGTCCGTCGCGGACATGTTCGAGGATGCTTCATTCGACGAGGACGCCACGCCGACGCGCGGCCTGATCTGCATCGCGCGGCCGGTGGCGCTGCGCCGCTGCATCACCAATCTCGTCCAGAACGCGGTCACCTACGGCAAGAAGGCGCATATCGGCGTGCGGCGGTCGGGCGACACGATCACGCTCACCATCCGCGACGAGGGTCCGGGCATTCCGCAGGCGAAGCTGGATCAGGTGTTCGGCTCCTTCGTGCGCCTCGAGCAGTCGCGCAACCGCGAGACCGGCGGCCTGGGCCTCGGCCTCACCATCGCCCGCAACATCGCCCGCGGCGCCGGCGGCGAGATCAGCCTGTCCAACCATCCCGGCGGCGGCCTGCTGACGGAGCTGCGCCTGCCGCTGGCAGCTTGAGTCAGCAGGCGCATTTTCGACGGCTGCCGGGACTGGATTAGCCGCGCCATCCTTGTGATAGTGCGGAGCTTCATCTCTAGTCATGCCGACCTTGCGGGCGTAGTAGTAGTCAGCCTCTCGCGTCCGCTCGCGATCCAATGGGGGTTCAATCGCCTGCCTGGCCTTTTGTTTTGCCTTCTTTCCCATCGGCCGAAATCATAGCACATCGCAGGCCGCTCAACGATCCATCAGGTCTGAAGGTGGTGGGGCAGTTTGAAATCCGACCCGATCACAATAGGCGGTTTCGCCCACGCGCCGTCTGGAAGCGCATGGCATCTTCAAGCCATGACCGACAAGTATCCAAAGGGCGATTGTATATTTGACAAACCAGACGTTAGCCCCGGACCTCGGTCCGACCCTAATTGACTCGAAGCTGACTTTTTTTGGGTGTATCGTCTTCCAGTATCGATGAGGGAGGGAGGCCGGTATGTTGCCCCATGGAATGGCGGATTCCGCCCAGCTCGGCATTCTCACAAAAGCTTTGAACGACTACTGTGCAAAGCATCCCGCCGAGTGCCAGGATGAGCGCGACCGGGAACAGATCGCCATCATGGTGATGAGCCTTTTCAGGCGAGGCATTGAAGACGCCGAGCAGCTATCGACAGAGCTTGAGCGCGTAGCGAACGGGAAGCTGGCCCGGCATTAGGAAAAACTCATAACTCGGGTGAACCTTTTGCGCCGCTCCGCACTTATTAGCCCATGCCTCGGTTCTACTTCGATCTCTCCCATAGCGGGGAGGTTTACCACGATGCCGGTGGAACCAACCTTCCAACCCCACTGGCGGCGCAGGATCGCGCCATCGAAATCGTGAGCAGGTTCGTGGCGGTGCCGACGACCCACGGAGAGACCCGCGATATAGTCTGCACAGTCCGCGATATCGGCGGACACGAGGTTATGAGGGTCACATCTGTGTCCGGCATTCCGGTTATCATCGACCCAGGACTTTCAAACTGACCCCCTACCGGCCCTGAATGCCCGGGCCGCTTATTTGGGTGCCAAAAAGCCGTTGTTCCAGAAGTTTTGGCCTTGTCGCGCCCACATGACGAAGACGATCGTCTGCCTCTGTTGCTCGACCCGACGATACGGCTATGCGCCAATCTGTCGACCCCCACATCAAGGTCACCGATCCCAAGTACTCTCGCCGAAAATCGAATATGCCTCTAACTGCGCAGTGCCTGGCCGTTCGGGGTTCTGCCGAGAGACAAAGTTCGTGCCGCAAAACAACTGTTCCAGCGCTCGTTCCTTGTGCCTGCAGGCGAACTCTGAGAGCTTGTTGAGGAACCGCTCAGATCGTTTGCGGTTTGCCGATCCAGTTGTCGCGCAGGAGCCAGAAAGGGTGATCTTCACGCCATTCTTCCCTCGGCCGGGTCTGCCTTCCAAAGCCACGTCGCCAAGTTCATGAAGCCACTCGTCGCGATCTACACGCAAGACCCGCAGTTCTATCTGATGCTCGGCCATATATTGGAGGTGGACGGGTTCTCGGTGTCGCTGGCGGCAAGCGTGGAGGAAACGTTCGAGCTCGCCGCGGAGAAGTCGATCCGCGCCGTCGTGCTCGACTGCAGGCCAGGAAACCTGCTGGTGGAGGAGGCAGCACGCCTCAAGCAAGACCCGCGCACCAGCACGCTCGCCTACATCGCCTTGGTGCCGCCTGGCGCAGGCCAGCACCATATTGCGCTCCTGAAGTCCGGCATCGATGAATGCCTTGCCGCACCGTTCGCGCCAGCAAGGCTGATAGACTACTTGCACTCGAGGCTTGCGATTAGCCGTTCACCGGGATCCGTCAAAGCCAAATCTCTCGCCTACGGCGAGGTCGAAATGAATATCGACACATACCGGATTCGCTGCGGTGGCAGGCAAGTGTCGTTGGGTCCGATCGAGTTCAAGTTGCTGCGGCACATGCTTGAACATCCCGAAAAGGTGATCGGCCGGAACGAGTTGATCGCGGCAGGCTGGCCTTCAAAGGACAACGTCAGCGCGCGGACCGTCGATGTTCACATAAGTCAATTGCGAAAGCTGCTGCACCAGAACTGTGCAAGCGCCTTTATCCTCACCGTCAGGCTGGCCGGTTATGCGCTGCGCAAAAGGCGGGGCGAGCATCCAGGGCAGCGGCTGGCCGGCGGCAGATGATCCGTTTTCAAGGTGTGTTTGTTGTGCGTTAAGACGACGCAACGTTATTTTATGATTATGAGCTTTTGAGTCAGCAGGCGTATAAATGGTAACTGACAATAAAACTTTCTTCTTGGAGAATTTGCAAATTAATAGTTGATGATGACCCTTATGGCCTGCAGAAATACCATCAATGATGGGTGTATTTTGCGGGGGTCACCAGATGTCGAATCTCATTGGATACGCCGAGGCCATCGGGCATCACGGCGAATTGGTACAGGGCCTGTTTGAGGACACAGGCGTGCATTTCCGACGCGCCCTGGTTTCGTTGCCCTGCCGTCATCTTAAGACGAGGGCCTCGTTCAGGGCGCAGGTCGATCAACCTGTCACCGTGTCCCAGCCTCATTGTCAAAAGGCGCTTCGGGCGGCGCAAATGACCCTGCGCGCCTTTGGTCCGGAAGGCCTGGGCGGTGTCCTCTCGGTCGACAGCAATATCCCGATAGGCAGAGGGATGGGATCCTCGACCGCCGACGTGCTGGCGAGCATCCTGGCGGTGATGGATTGCTTGCGGATCGAAGCATCATCCGAACAAGTCATGCGCATTGCGGTTGGCGCCGAAATCGCTTGCGATTCCACCTTGTTCAGGCAGCAGGCGGTGTTGTTTGCGCATCGCGAAGGGCTGGTCATGGAGGCTTTCCGCAAGCCCTTGCCGGCCTTCGGTATCATCAGCGTGGACACCATGCCCGAAGCGACCGTCAACACGCTCGAGTTCGAGCCAGCGCGCTACGACGCGGCCGAGGTCGAGGCATTTCGACCCCTGCGCAGCCTGCTGCGGACCGCCGTCAATGAGGCAGACCCCCACCTGCTCGGCAAGGTCGCGACGGCAAGCGCACATCTAAACGAAAGGTTCTTGCCAAAACCGCGATTGGACGAGATCGAAGCCATCGGCGCCCGCTTCAGTGCCGTCGGCATCCAGGTCGCTCACAGCGGCACTGTCGTCGGGCTGCTGTTCGACAAGCACGATGCCGATGCCCCGCGCAACATCGAGCAGGCGGCAGACATGCTGAAGCGATCGGCGTTCGAGCCGACTATTTTTCACAGCTGATTGCCGGTGGGGTCGTCATGTCGAAGCGTGAGCTTATGCGCAAGCTGGAAGATTTCGAGAACCCCCGCATCGTCCCGCTCGATGGTTCCATGTACGGTGCAAGCTTCTTCCTGATGAAGCTTCTGCCGGCGCGCTTCATGTTGGAAAATGCCGCCGAGCGCGGTGATTTGAAACCTGGCGCAACCATTTGCGAATCCTCCTCCGGCACCTTTGGACTGGCGCTGGCCATGCTTGCGCTCCAGCATAGGCATAGGCTGGTTCTTGTCAGCGACTGGGCTCTCGACCGCCATCTGCATCGTCGTCTGAACGAGCTCGGCGCGGAGGTTACAATCGTCGACACGCCTGCCGTCTCGGGTGGTCTGCAACGAGCTCGGCTCGACCGGGTTCACGGCTATTTGCGGGAGCATCCGGGCAGCTACTGGCCCTGCCAATACGACAATGCCGACAATCCGCTTTCCTACGGCAAGGTCGCAGCACTCCTGATAGACCGCGTCGGCAGGATCGACTGCCTGGTCGGCCCTGTAGGCTCCGGCGGATCGATGTGCGGCACGTCGAGATATCTTCGCCCGCTCTTTCCCCACCTCTATACAATCGGCGTCGACACCCCGAACAGCGTCCTGTTCGGACAACCGAGCGGCAGGCTCAATCTCAGCGGTCTTGGCGGGAACATCCTGCCGAGGAATGTCGATCACAGTCAGTTCAACGAAATTCATTGGCTGACCCCGGCAGAGACCTATGCCGCCACGCACGACCTTCATCGCAGCCATGGTCTGTTCATGGGACCGACCAGCGGCGCGGCCTTCAGGGTCGGCCAGTGGTGGGCAAGGCGCAACCCCGGAAAGACCGTCGTCACACTGTTTCCCGACGAGGGCCATCGATATGTCGAGACCGTCTACGATCCGCAATGGCTTCAGTCCGCCACAAGCCGACCAGGCCGGGTCCGCGAGGATCCTGTAACCGTCGCTGCGCCGAACGATCCGATGCGCGGCTGGTCACGCTTCGGATGGGAGCGCCGATCGCTTGGGCAAGTACTGGGAGATACAGGACAAACGCCGGCCTAGCCGGGCTAGCGTGCGCCAATAGCGCAGCCGCAACAACCTCTGCGACGGCCTAACACCACACCGGTGAAGCGCAGATTGAGACTGCGGCATTGCCGCGAATAATTGCAACAGACGAGGACGGCCGTGGTGTTTTTAACCGGCAAGGCCGGGCAAGGGTCTATGCAGCGCCTGGGCTACCTGCCCCTTTATTCCATGCTGTTTGCGATGCAGTGCGCACGCAGCATGTTCATTGTTCTCATTTCCTGGTTCACATTGGAGATTACCGGAAACGTCACATCGGTTGGCAAGGTACTGATCTGCGGGCAATTGCTCGCATTCACCGTTGGCCCTTTCCTTGGACCACATCTCGATCGCCTCCCGCGACGTCGTCTGTTTGTCTTTGGTGAAACGCTGCATGCTGTCGGCGTTCTGCTGCTGTCGCTGGTCGCGGTGTGCCTTTCACCAATCGACATTCCCATAGCTGCGCTCTACGTCTGTGCCTGCCTGATATCGCTGGGTTCGCTCCTGTCGTATCCATGCAGTCAGGCCCTGCTGCAGCGGGCGGGCAAGGGCATGCTGGCCCGGGCCGTCGCCTTCAGCCTCTTTTGCATCCAGGTAGGCAACATTGTCGGCGCGGCGCTTGCGGGGCTCTGTCTTCCGCTCATAGGGGTCGGCGGCGGACTGACAATCTGCGCCGTCTGGTCCTTTGTGGCGGTTGCGTCCGCCTGGCTTCTCAAGCTCGACAACGATCGGTGCGTGCGAATGCCACGCGCCAACCATGGCCTGCTTTTGCTGGCGGGAGTGGTGTCGACGGTCGGCAATCCCAGACTGAGAGCGTCTTTATGCGCGCTGATGCTCGCCTATGCGTCGGCCCACGCCTCCAACGCACTGCTTGGCGGTTTCGCTCGCGACGATTTGAAACTCCCGGGCGAGCTCTATGGCTGGATCGCCGCGATGTACTCGGGCGGCGGCCTGCTGGGCAGCGCTGTTCTTGCAAGGTTCGTCGACAAGCTCAATGCGAGCGTTTTCATGGCGGTCGGTTCCGTCCTGGTCTCACTCGCCACTGCACTCCTGTCCACCGCCCAAACCCTTGCCGAGGCCATGCTGTGGCAAGGTCTGATCGGCCTGTCGTTCATGATGATCCGCGTCGCCGGCGACGTGGCGGTGTTGAAAGCCATGCCTAACCGCATGGTTGGACGTGTTCGCAGCAATATCGAGGCAGGGATCGGTTTGGCCGCGATCGCCGTCTACCTCATCGCGAGCTTCAGCAATTTGGGAGCAAGGCACACATTCCTCGGCCTTTCCGGTCTGTTTGCCTGTGCTGCCATCGCAGTCGTTTCGCTGGAGCGCGGTCAGTTGAGAGCCGCAGCACCGTCTACGCCGCGCCAGCCGCGGCGTTGAGCAAACTCATCCAGGAGAGTCCCGTGCACGTGGAGCTACAAGGCGTGGCGGTTTCGGACAGGGAGATCATCAGGAGAGTCTGGCTTCCCGAGGACCAGGAGCAGTATGCCGGTTCGATCGATGCGGTGTTCGATGATCTTGCAAAGAACGGTCATCCTGGCAACCAGCACCCTTTCGCCGTCGTTTCCTGCGGCGCGCCCGTCGGCTTCTTCGTCCTGCGGGAAAGAGAAAGCGTGCCAGATTGGTCACCACCAGATGTCATCACACTGCACAGCTTCAGAATCTCGTTGGCCTGCCAGGGAAAAGGCCTCGGCCGCGCTGCAGTCGGTTTGGCGATCTCCTGGATCGGCAAGAACCGTCCTCTTGTCAGGCGCATGATGCTCGCCGTCAATGCACGTAACGCCCAGGCTAGAACTGCCTATTTGCGCTACGGTTTTGTCGACACCGGCATGCGCGTTGCCGGTCCGATCGGGGATCAGCACGTCCTTTCCATCGATGTTTCTGGTCGTGGCACCTGAATTCGCTTTTCCTCCTGTCAGGTCAGGTATACTAGGTATCCTTTATGGAGGAGAATGCGATGGCTTTTGTAATGGAACGCTTGGCTGATTTCGCCGGCAACATGCGGGCGCACCAACTGACGGACGAGGTGATCGACAAGCGCTACGGGCCGTGCTCGATACAGTGGCCGCGCTCGTTGCAGGGGTCCCGACTGACAACGCCAGACTTTCGGCTTTGGCGGCAAAAGGGTGCTTCGGGCCCGGTCGGGCTGCGGTATGGTTCACCGATCACAAGCTTCATCCTTTGGGAGCGCTGTTTGCGAATTGCGCAGCCGCCAGCTCGCTCGACATTGATGACGGCCACTGCCGCGCAGCAGGTCATCCGGGAGCGGCCATCGTGCCGGCGGCCCTGGCCGAGGCCGCCCGCCTCGGCCGCGACGGCAGGGACCTTCTTGCCGCGATCGCAATTGGTTACGACGTCGCCCTGCGGATTGCAGCAGCGAGGCGATTTACCGACGCAATGAGTTTCGCAAGCGGCCAATGGACGGGGTTTGGAGCCGCAGCCGCAGTCGGATGGCTTCGCCACCTTCCAATCCCGCAACTCGCGCATGCTATGGCGATCGCTGGCGCCGAAGCCCCGCAAAACCTGCCGCAAGGTGACTGCAGGGCGAGTTCCGTCAAGGGTAGCAGCCCTTGGTCAACCGTCGCGGCAATGTTCGCGCTCGACCGGGCACAATATGGAATGACCGGGTCGATCGACATGCTGGACCGCGATCACGCCTACGACATTGCGGCAATCATCGCAGGGCTCGGCGACCGTTGGCTGATTACCGAGACGTATCTGAAGCCGTATGCTGCCTGCCGATACACTCACCCAGTCATAGACGCTGTGTTGAAACTGCTTGCCGACCGATCCGACGACGAACCGATTAGCCGGATCCAGATCGATATCTTTCCCGAAGCCCGCAAGCTGCCCAACGAGACGGCGCCAAAATCCCTCGAGGGCGCACAGTTTTCGGTTCCTTTCGCCGCGGCGCTCGCGGCGGTCAGGGGGGCCGAAGCGTTCCGTCCCTTGCGTCCTGAATCCCTGGCGGACGAAACGGTCATTGCGCTGGCCGAGAAAGTCGAAGTTCGCTATCCGACCGACCTCGGGGGTCATTTCCCGAACAGTACCCCCGCGCGAGTGACAATGATGTTGGGTCAGCGCCAGGCCATGGCGGATGTGCCCCTGCCCCTTGGTGATGCCAACAATCCCATGGGTCAATCAGCCATCGAAACGAAGTTTCGTGATCTGGCCGGTGACATGCTCTCGCCAAGCGAGTGCGACAGTCTCATCCAAGCCGTCACCATGCTAAAACAGGACAAACTCTCTCCTCTCCTGAAGTGCCTAAATGCCCATTAACTCGCACGGGCTGTCTGTCTGGAAAGCGCCTGATCTCGGACGCAGAGTTCGCCTGCGGTGCCGGAGCAGGCATATCCGCATTGTTCGGCGTGGAGCCCTGAACGCCGGCGGCGTTGTAGCGTTTTGACAAAGGGGAAGCGGAACAACTGCGTCCCATTCCGGTTTCCTTCTGCTTCCCTTCTTGGACAAATCGCATGGAACCCGCTGTTACCGATCACGTGGAAATCAAGAAATACAATCATCCGACCGGAGGATGGGGCTCGCTCAAATCCCTGATCCGCAACGCTCGCGACCAGGGGCTGCTGCTGTCGGACATATGGAGCACATTACTGAAGCAGAACAAGGCGGACGGCTATATGTGCGTCTCCTGCTCATGGGCAAAGCCGGCCAAGCCGCGGCCTTTCGAGTTCTGCGAGAACGGCGCCAAGGCCACAATGTGGGAGCAGACCAGGAAACGCTGCGAACCGTCCTTCTTCGCGGCCCACAGCCTGACCGAACTCCTGGACTGGCCGGATCACGATCTGGAGGAACAGGGACGGCTGACAGAGCCAATGCGGTACAACAGCACCACCGACAAATATGAACCAGTGGCTTGGCCAGATGCGTTCGGCGATATAGGCGCGCAACTCAGGCGCCTGGACCCAAACTCCGTGGTCTTCTACACCTCCGGACGCGCCTCGCTCGAGGCCTCGTTCATGTATCAGCTCTTCGCCCGGATCTACGGTTCTTCGAACCTCCCCGATTCCTCGAACATGTGCCACGAATCGACGTCGGTCGGCCTGCCGGAATCGATCGGCTCTCCTGTCGGCACGGTGCAACTGGAGGACTTCGCCAAAGCTGACATGATGTTCTTCTTCGGCCACAACACCGGAGTCACCGCGCCGCGGCTGCTGCATCCCATCGAGGACGCCCGTCAGCGCGGCGTGCCGATCATCACCTTCAATCCTCTGCGCGAGCGCGGTCTGGTGAGATTCAAGAACCCGCAGAACCCGGTCGAGATGCTCTCGCCGGGCCCGGGGACGAAAATGTCGAGCGACTTCTTCCAGGTCCGGGCCGGCGGAGACATCGCAGCCATGACAGGCATCGCCAAGGCGGTACTGGCGCTCGACGACGCGGCCACGGAACGCGGCGCAAACCGTGTCCTCGACACCGCCTTCATCGCGGAGCATACGGCGGGCTTTGTCGAATTTGAGGCCTATCTGAGGGCCGCCGACTGGGAAAGCATCGTTCGACGCTCAGGCATCTCCCGAGCTGATCTGGAACATGTCGCAGAGATCTACAGCCTGGCCAATGCAGTGATCGGCAACTACGGCATGGGCCTTACCCAGCATCGCCATGGGACCGAAAACGTGCAGATGCTGTGCAATCTCCTGCTCATGCGCGGCAATGTCGGCAAGCCTGGGGCCGGCGTGTCGCCGTTGCGCGGGCACTCCAACGTCCAGGGACAGCGCACTGTCGGCATTTCCGAAAAACCGGAGCTCGTCCCGCTCGACAAATTCCAGGAATTCTATGGGTTCGAGCCGCCGCGGCAAAAAGGCCTCGACACGGTCGAGACCTGCGAGGGCGTGATCGACGGGCGGGTTCATGGTTTCGTCGGGCTCGGCGGTAATTTCGTGCGAGCCGTGCCTGAAACCGGGCTGGTCGAGAAGGCGTGGCGGAACCTCGACCTGCACGTCGAGGTCGCGACCAAGCTCAACCGCAGCCATCTCATTCCTGGGAAGGTGACATATCTGCTGCCATGCCTTTCGCGGCTGGAGAAGGACGTCCAGGCCAGCGGTCCGCAGTGGCTCTCGATCGAGGATTCAACAGCCTGCATTCATGGCTCGTTCGGCTCACGGCCAAAACCAAGCGAACACCTTTTATCGGAGCCGAGCATCGTCGCGGAACTGGCGAAGGCGACGGTCGCCGGCAAGAGCTCGGTCCCTTGGGACGACTGGGTTGCGGACTACTCTCGCATCCGCGACGAGATCGAGCGCTGCTTCCCGGCACATTTCAAGGACTTCAACAAGCGCTTTCTCACGCCGGGCGGTTTCCATCGCGACATCAAGGCGTCCAAGCGCGTCTGGCAAACCCCAAACAAGAAGGCGAACTTCAAACTGCCCACGACGCTGGAAGCCGATCCGGATATCGATATTTCCGGCAAAAATGTGCTGACCCTTACAACCGTCCGGTCCAACGACCAGTTCAATACGACAGTCTACGGCTATCGCGACCGGCTGCGCGGTATCATCGGAACGCGAATGGTGCTGCTGATGAATGAGGAAGACATCCGGCGGATGGGACTCAGCGAGGGACAGGAAGTCGATCTTGAGACGCACGCCGATGACGGAGTTGAGCGACGGGTAAGAGGATTGCGTGTTACGCCGTACTCCATTCCGAGCGGCAATTGCGCGGGTTACTATCCGGAACTCAACCCGTTGGTACCGCTCTGGCATCGCGCCCATAAGGCCCACGTGCCCGCGGCGAAGTCGGTGCCGGTGCGGCTGATCTCGTAGCGCAATCAGGTCCAAGCGGAGAGGACGGATTCCATCTCGACGGTCTCGACCTGTTGCGCGAACCGCTGATGATGTCATCGGGGCCGCTGTGGTCACAGGCGGCGGGACGGATGTCTGCGTGCTGGCAACGGTCCTGGGCGCTGAAAAATTGGACAGCTGCGACTGGAACAAAGCCTTAAGACCGTTGTTCGGCTCCATCGAGCAAAGGAGTTTGAACATGAACGCGCGCACGCTTTTTGCACCGCTGGCCTTCGCCATGGCGTCGTTTGCCTTCCCGGCAGTCGCCGCCGACACTGCGCAGACCTTTGTCGACAAGGCCGCCATCGGCGGAATGTTCGAGGTGGAATCCAGCAAGCTCGCGCAGGACAGAGCCAAGGACCAACAGGTCAAGAATTTCGCCGAGAGGATGATTGCCGATCACGGCGCGGCGAACGAGAAGCTGAAAAAGATCGCCACCGAGCAGAAGCTGCAGGTGCCGGCTCAACCCGATGCTGCGCATAAGAGCGACCTGGAAAAGCTGCAGAACACGACGAAAGGGTTTGACCAGCCTTATGTCGACATACAGCGCAGTGCGCATGCCGATGCGGTGAACCTCTTCCAATCCTACGCCAACGACGGCGACAACCCCAGTCTGAAGGCATTCGCGGCGCAAACCCTTGCGACACTGAAGATGCATCAGGACATGATCGAGAAGATCGCCGCGGCCAACGCAGGCATGCCGGCAGTCAAGTCGGCATCGACACCCAAGCCATCTGCCCCGGTTCCGGGTGCCAACAGCTTCACCGAAGCACAGGCAAAAAACCGAATCCAGGACGCTGGCTATACCGACATCTCGCCGCTCGCCAAGGATGACGAGGGCGTCTGGCGCGGCCAGGCGAAGAAAGACGGCAAACCAATCTCCGTCGCGCTCGATTACCAGGGAAATGTCTTTGCCGGCCAACAATAATCACCAAAGGAGACATTCAAGATGCAAACGATCACAGCGCTATTCGACGACTATGACGATGCCGCCGACGCCGTGGGCGAACTTGGAGTCCATGGGTGTGCCGACATCGGACCTCAGCATCATCGCCAATAATGCCGATGGTCGGCATTCCTCCTCGGCGGCCGAGGATGCAGCCAGCGGCGCCGGGATCGGGGCGGTCGTGGGCGGCGCGGGAGGCTTGGCGACCGGGCTCGGCGCCATGGCGATACCTGGTGTCGGCCCGGTCGTGGCGGCCGGTTGGCTGGCGGCGACGGCCGCGGGCGCAGTTGCCGGCGCGGTCGTGGGTGGCGCGGCGGGCGGCATCATTGGCAGCCTGACTGATGGTGCCGATGTGTCGGAAAGTGATGCGCATGTCTATGCCGAAGGCGTCCGCCGGGGCGGCACGCTGGTCACCGCTCGCGTCGAGGATGATCTCGCTCCGCAAGTCCAGGCGATCCTTCGCGACTCCAGATCCGTGGACGTCGCCAAGCGGCGGAACGAATACGAGGCAGGTGGCTGGACCGGATTCGATCCTGCGGCCGCAAATTACCGCCAGCACAGCAAATAAGGAGTTGGCGTGAGGCGAGTGCTGTTGCCGCTGACGGTAATTGTGCTGTTGGCGTGCTACTGAGCATTGGTCTACGTCCAGAGTGGCTGGCCAACGGCGCCGCTGAAGCGGACTCCCGAGCAGAACCAGGGCGGCAACGCACCCCAGGATACGTCTTCGGCGGCCGGCGTAAGAAAGAATCCGCAAGACAGCAACAAAATGCCTGGCAATCAATAAGCATAAGCGAGCGAGTTGCGTTCGCCCTGATCCGTCTGGCGGCTCACCCGCGCTCGACGAATTCGTTGAACCGGCTGGGCAAACCCTCAGAGGTTATGTCCTGATGCCAGAACGCAAGCTCGTTGTCGTCGAACATGGTGAAGAACTCTTCCCATTCGACGGGCTCCAAATCGTTTTCGTGCTGGCCGAAGTCCACACGTAGCACCGCGCCCTTCCCTGCATTTCGCGCGATCGCAGGCCTGCCTTCGCGGGCTTCTATCCACGCACGGATCACCTCGTGATTTGTGGTTTTCAGCGGCTCGCTCATTGTGAACCTTTCCGGCTCTGAACCTCTATTCCTGCTGCTTTCCTCATCTGCGGATTCGAGCCGTCCGGCTCGCTCGTTCCCACAAAATTCGCCCTTGGTAAGATCCGGGACGCCTATTCTCTCGGGCTTTGTTAGCTCGAAGCGATCCAACCCGATGCGGAGGGGATTGTTCCCCAGCCTTGTGACTATCCGGCCAAATGGAACCAACCGCCGCCCTGCTGGTTCGGAAGCCATTCAACGGAGCCTTACCTATGCCAAATGCAGCGGAAATTCTCGTCGACACTTTGATTGCCTGGAACGTCGAGGTCGTATTCGGCCTGCCCGGCGACGGGATCAATGGCATCATGGAGGCGCTGCGGAAAAGACAGCACGAAATCTCTTTTGTCCAGGTGCGTCATGAGGAGTCCGCCGCCTTCATGGCCTGCGCCTATGCCAAGTGGACCGGAAGGCTCGGCGTATGTCTTGCCACGTCCGGCCCAGGCGGCGCCCACCTTCTGACCGGGCTCTATGACGCCAAGCTCGATCAGGCTCCCGTGCTTGCAATTACCGGGATGCAATTCCACGATCTCATCGAGACATTCACCCAGCAGGACGTCGATTTGACGCGTGTCTTCAACGACGTCGCCGTCTACAACGTGCAGGTCTCGGACGCTGCGCATATGGAAAACGTGGCAAGCCTTGCCTGCCGAACCGCGCTCGCCCGCAAGGGCGTCGCCCATCTTTCGGTCGCCAGCGACATCCAGGAGCAGCCCTCCGATGCCGCCAAGCGTTCAAAGCGCAACCGTCCCGCGCATACGCCACAAAACATGTTCGTTCCTCATTGCGTCGCCGATAACGAGGAATTGGAAAAGGCGGCAGCTATCCTGAACGCCGCTAAGCGCGTGGCGATCCTGGCGGGGCGCGGCGCGATCGGTGCCGCGGCCGAGCTCGAGGAAACCGCTGGACTGCTTCAGGCGCCGATCATCAAGGCGCTGCTCGGCAAGGCCGTGCTCCCAGACGACCATCCCTACACCACGGGCGGCATCGGCATCTTGGGGACCTTGGCGTCGCAGCAGGCGATGGAAACTTGCGACGCCGTTCTCATTGTCGGCTCGACCTTTCCCTACATCGAATATTATCCGAAGCCGGGGCAGGCGCGCGGCGTTCAGATCGATTGTGACGCGCAGCGCATCGGTTTGCGGTTCCCGGTCGAGGCCGGCCTGGTTGGCGATGCAGCGGAAACGCTTCATGCACTTAACCGGAGGCTCAAGCCGAAGGCTGACGGCACGTTCCTCGCCGCGGCGCGGTCCGCCATGCACCAATGGCGAGAGATGATGCGCCAGTCGGAGGACAGCGAAGGCCATCCGCTCAAACCGCAACTGGTCGCCCGCGCATTCGGCGAACGGCTGGCCGACAATTCGATATTGGCTACGGATTCCGGTCAGAATACGGAACTTGCCGCACGCCATGTCGACCTTCGCGACGGGCAGGCCTTCGGCGTCTCTGGCGCGCTCGCCTCCATGGCCTGCGGGCTGAGCTATGCGATCGCCGCCGGCATTGCGTTTCCCGGCCGGCCGATCGCTGCAATTGTGGGTGACGGCGGGTTTGCCATGCAGCTCGGCGAGTTCTCCACAGCCGTGCGCTACGGCATTCCATTGAAGCTGCTGGTCATCAAGAACAACATGCTGAACCAGATCGCCTGGGAGCAGATGATGTTCCTCGGCAATCCGCAATTCGGTTGCGAATTGCAGCCGATCGATTTTGCCAAGGCCGCCGAGGCGATGGGCGGCAAAGGCTTCAGCATCGAGCAAGCCGACGAGGTCGAGCGCGTTCTCGACCAAGCCTTCGCCGCCGAAGGGGCGGTCGTCGTTCAGGCGCTCGTCGATGCCTACGAACCAATGATGCCGCCCAAGATGCCGCCCGATTACGCCAAGAATTTCCGAAAGGCGCTCCCGCAGACTCCGGGGCATGAACTGATCGAGCAAAACGTCGCGCGGGAGCCGGCAAAGACGATGATGGAAGCCGAAGGGTGACGCTGCCGCAAGCGCTTGCGCTTCCACCTTCCTGACCAGCCGCAGCGATTCGATACCTTGGGTCTGCTTTGATGAAACGACCGCCGTAACGCCGCTCGGACAAAGGGCGTTTCGGCGCGGGCAGCATACGGGAAATCACCCCTTCGGTGTCTAGGCAACACAGAGCGGATGTATCCGACATGAAGCCCGATCCGGAACCTTCGGCGCGTCTCCCGGTTCGTGAAGTATATAGCGAGGATTGGCCATGACCGGAAACCGACATCCAAAATCGAAAAAGCCAAGCGACGCCGATATGGGCACCAACCCTGGCATTGGAACATCCAAGGGCACCGTCAAGGAAGGCGACGAACTTGAACAGGGCGACAGCACGATCGAAGGCGATATCGAGAACGACACCACGGATGCTGGGGGGATCAATCCGCGGCAGAAGGTGCGGACCAACAAGTAATTCCAGGGGCGAATGACACCACGACTTCTTTACACGGGCACCGGGGTAGCGGCTAACTTCTGGCGCCTTTGCATCCTTCTACCGCTCGGCGATCGATGCGGGTGAGCCCAAATCGGCCGCGAGATTTTTCGTTGTCGGCCGCAGCCTGCGAAAACCGATCTGACGGATCCGAATAGGGGTTGGCCGGGTACTTTCTGGCGCCGGTCTCGCGGCGGTTCTCTCTTCTCTGCCCATAATCCCCTCCGATTGATCTGAGGGATAGCAACACCATGGGGAGAGCGTTCCCGACGCGGGCAATCATGCGGCCGCCCGATCAAGTCTGATGGAACAAATCCAACTACCCGATTGGGCGCGAATAAACGGAGGATCAGGAGGAAACGGCCATGGATAGGGAAGAACGGTAGTGTCTCAGCTTGAAATTTGCAGCGGCAAAACCGCCGCGATCCGGCCCGAACTCCTATATGCTTAGCGCAAGGCATGGAGGAAAGGCATGTCCCAAAAGAGTGACGTGCGCATGTGGCGTGAGGCTGGGAAACTTGCCGCATCGGGCGACTTTGAAGGATGGCAAGCCATCGAACGGGAGCTTCGTAGCAAAGGTTTCCCGCGCGCCAAGCTACTGCTTGATAACGATCGGATTCGCAACAAATTCGATAATCTCTGTAAGAGCGCACAGGAGAAACGTGCCGATGCCGACCGGACCTAAAGGCCAGAAGCGACCAGCCGACGTGATCGACAACGCCGTTAAGGTCATGCGCATTGCCACCGGCGAGGAAACCGAAGACGTGCAGGACGACCGCAAGAACGCCGCCGCGAAAGAGCTTGGATCGAAGGGCGGAAAGAAGCGCGCCGCCAATATGTCACCGGAGCGGCGCGCATAATTCGGGGTTGTTTTCCGGAAATTCCCCACCAGAGCGGCTGAGTGGCCTCAACGTGACCGGCGGCCTCCTCAGCGCATTGCCGTCTCACCAGCCTTGCTTCGCCGGGCCTTGGGAGGAACCAGCCGGCCGGAGTTGGCCCGCAAGCCTCTAAAGAACTCCTCCAGATAGGGCAGCAGTTCGAACAGCAAGATCACGGCCATAACCGTCACGATGTAGGCCACCGGCAGCTGTTGCTGTTTCCAGATGAGGTCGAAGCGAGCCTCCTCAGGCCCAACTCCGAAGAGCGCCAGGAACTGGCCCCAATGCAACGAGATCACGCTGACAAGCCCCATCAGCGGGATCATCTCCAAGAAACTGTGCACATGCTGTTCGATCGGGCTCACGGTGCGCGCGGTGGTCGCATAGCGTACGTCCCATATCGCGGTCGCTTCATGGATGACAAACACAATCATCATCACGGCGATCACCAGGGAATTGATCTCCATGAACATTGCCGCGAGCAGCGGAATGCCGACTTCGGCGAACATCAGCAGATGGATCAGCGATTCCTTTGCTCCAGTCGTGGATTCGATATGGGTCGCGCGATGGCAGAGCCAGTCGGCAAATCCGGCGATCAGCCAGACCGGCAGAACGAAATACATCAGTATCAGCACCATCGGATCGTTCAGCATTTATCGACGCTCCAGCCTTGACTTAGTCGTGCTGCTCCATGAGGTACTTACGCGAGCTCCCACCCGTGCCGACCCGTCGGGTCGAACTGCGCGCCAGGCAAATGGTTCCGAACGGTGCAACCGCGATGCGCACCGCAACTGCATTGGAGCGACTTCTCCCTGACCACGTATTCGTTGGCACGCCCTCTGAGAGCCTGCCCACGGCCAACCAAATGACAAGGCCTTGCAGCAGCAGTCCCCTTTCGAAAATAGGTGCAACGGAATCTCCGGTGCCGATCGGCTGGTCGAACGCACGCTGTGAAAGGGCCATCGAGGAAATCGAGACGAAGCCGGCCAAACAAACAACCGCCGATTGGCTGAGCGGCATCATGAACAAGATTGCCCGTTCGTGCGGACCAAGTTTGCTGCATTGACGTTGAAACATCGCCTGCGGCTGTCGCAACAGCCGCTTATCGGCATCATGGGTTTCAGTCAGCGCACAAAACGACTTCTCAGCCAGGCAAAAATACGATTGCCGGTGAGGATCTTGCGGACACGCTGAGCAGCCCAGCTGGCCTGCATGGTTGCGCCGGCATGACAGCTGCAGACGATTTCGTGCAGTTCCCAATCGGAGAGTTCAAAGAAGCGCCTGGCTTCACCATAGGTATCCGATTGCAAGCCCGACGCCCTGAGTAGCGGGTCCTCGAACGCAACCGTGAGCGGGGATCCTGCTGCGCGCGCTTCTTCCCGCATGCCCGGATAGAGATATTCGGTGCCGGTGAGCGCAGCGAGACAGCGCAACGGATCCCGGTCGAGCAATTCTGCCCACCTTTCTATCTTCTCAGTCTTTGTCGTGAGCGGCACGAGCGGGTTGACGTCCGCGAGTGCCTGCAGTTGGTCGAGCGTTTGGTGTTTCATGACTGGCTCCCGTCCATCCTTGACCGGTTCGTCCTGACGCAGGGCGGGCAGGCCCGCGTCCGAGGGACTAGGGGACGCGGGCCGATCAGGTTGCCCACCGATCTTCGGCAGACGCCAAGCAGCGGCGCCTGCACAACATCGAACTGGCAATCGTCCTCAATGTTCCGGAGGAAGATGGAATTCGTGCTCGGACCGGCATCGGCGGTGGATCGCGGGATATCCGAGCGGCACCGACTGATAACGGCCTACGCACAATCCAATTGCGGATCTCAAGCCCGACTACGATGCAGCGCGTTTCTCGATGATTGACTCGCGAGCTTGACCAGGTCCTGGATCGCCACCGGCTTCGAAAGGTACGGCGCATCGTGAAAGACGAGGAGCTTGGACGCGGGATCTTAGCCCCACTTGTGACGGCTGGCGGCGACACCACGCTGCCCGTCTAGGAGTTGGATGTCGATGATGGCGACATCCGGCCTGTTTGTCTTCCAACCCAGTTTCGGCTGCTCGCTCAGAGGCCACGCAGGCTACGTCGAACCCGCTTGCCATCAGTCCATTCACCACGGCCGAAGCGATCAGATTCTCGTCTCAGGATCGTGCCAAGGGCGCCCTCATACGGGCCTCCCTAGATTTGAATGTTTCCTGCGAGCCCAACAAAACACCTGCCGGCTGGTTCCATAGACAAGACGGGAGCTGGCTCTCGGCACAGGAGGGCCGGCAAATGGCATGGCGCTCAGTTACCCCTTCCGACGCCAGACTTTGCGGCATTGCCCGTCGGGAAAACGAAGCACTTCCTTTTGCGGCGCTTCATCGACATTGCCGACCGGATTGGGACCGGCCTGGACCAGGCCGTCATCTCGGGCGTGACGGAGTGAAATCACGTCAGGGGTGCTCAAAGCGATGCGTGATCTGAGCAGGCGGGCAAGCTTGGGGTGCAATCCCTCGCCTCTGGGTGCCGCCAGCATATCTAACGATAGGAAGGGATGCATCAGAATGCCCTTTCTTTGGCCATGCAGCCCGCGATCCTCATTCCGCCGCCGCCTTTTCGCGCCGCACTCTGTGAGTCCGGCATGCATTTCGGTTTTCGAGTACCTGCATCGCCGCCTCGTGAACTTGGCTTGATGAAGATTAAAGTCGTCCAACTGGAAAAGTTCCGGGCGCAGTCAAGACAGCGACCCGCGATGCCGGGCATGAGCTCGCGCGGCAGCGCTCTTCAAAATATCCGGTTGGAACAGCAGGGCCGCACAGATGTTTGGTTGTGAAGGAGCTGTCCTATGACCTCATCTAGCGAGCGAACACCTGCCGAGGACCGAGGCGAAATCCAGGCGGGCATGACTCAAGACAAGACGCCCGGATTCGATCCGGCCGCCGCGCCCCAGGAAACGGACGCTGAAGCAGGTGATGCCGCAATTTCCTCTCGTCCCGTGGCGCGGCACGAAGCAAAATTCACCAACCAGGCGAGCTTCGCCAACGCAATGCGGCGGCCCGACAACGCGCCCGGCCTTCAGCCGAGCAGGCCAGGGCCGGTGCTGGTGATCGCCGCGCTCGTGGCCCTGGCGGCCGTTGCTTTCCTCCTTGCCGCGCTGTTGAGGTAGTTTTGGAAGTCGTGCAAAGCAACACCCTTCCTCACCAAGTTTGCAACCGAAGGAGGTGATTTCGATGCTAAGCTTAAAGCGGCTTCTTCATCATCTGTGGCGCCGAAATGTCCAACCGACGGTCGATCCATCTCCGGTGGACGCAATCGTGCGGCTACTGCGTGAAACGAGGGATAAGGATTTGCGCGGCGGCAAAGGATAACGCCTTTCCCGCCCGGTCGAACCTACCGCGGCGGCTCCGCCGCCGATCGGCAGTCGGCGCAGTCTCGCCCATGCCTCGTTTCCAGCTGAACATCCACGCGATGGCCTGCCCGTCACCGTTCCAGGCGTTGCCTGCGCCTTGTTGGGAACGGCCGCTGGCTGTGCCCGGTGCGATGATCACCAGGATCAGCCGCTACCAACGCTGCATAGCTGGATAAAGATGCCGACCGGTTGAGGAAGGCGCAGCAATACCGCGCCGGATCAGACAAATACGAACAAGACTCGCGAGAACGAAGCACTCATTTCTCGGCCGCTGAATCTTCAATCCCGACCTCGTCATACATGTGCTCGTGGATGATGCCCAGAATTTCCAGCCTCACCTCCTCGCGCGCCTCCGGCTGGATGAACGGCATGAGCAGATCGACGATCTCCTTGACCCGCCGTGGCAGATCGGCACTCGGATCGGTCAGGTAACTGCTGTGCGCATAGATATTTTCGATCAGCTTCTTATTCAGGTCGGAAAAGAATCCCATGGCGATCACTCCATGCCGATGCCGGAACCGCCGGACATGAAAATGGTTCCGTCATGCACCAGTCGCCAGCGGCCGGTGCGCTGCGATAGACAGCGGCGTTGGGGCGAGATCAAGCGTTCCGGCCTCGCTCCACGAATTTGTTGAAGCGGCTCTTTTTTCCGCTCCCGGCTTCATCCTGATGAAGAAAGGCGAGGTCGTTTTCGTCGAAGATTCGGAAGAACTCATCCCAGTCTACCGGTTCCAGCGCCTGCTCCGGCTCGCCGAAGTCGATTCGCAGGATGCCGCCCTCGCCTTTCGTGCGGATCACCGCGGGACGGCCGTCTCTTTCCTCAACCCAGTTGCGTATTTCGTCGTGGTTGGTGGTCGTCTTTGCCTCTGACATGGCTTTTCCCTTTCTCGCCGCGGGCAGCCCTAACAACGCGCAAAGCGCAATGTTCCAAGTTATGCGGCAGCTCAGCCTCCAACCCGTCGCCTCCGGCACCGCAGAGCGAACTTTGTTGAAGCAGGGAACAAACCTTCTGTCCTGCAGTTCGGGAGCCCAACGCCAAATCGGCAAGGAGTTCTCGTGAAACGTGTACTGATTACGGGGGGCTGCGGTTTCATCGGCCGGCATGTCGCCCAGGAGCTTACCGCAAATGGCTATCAAGTGCGTATCCTGGACGTACTCCTGGACCAGGTGCATGGCAGCGAAACCATCAGCGTCCCTGCAGGCGCCGAGCTCATTAAGGGCGATGTGCGTGATCGCGAGGCAGTGGCCGAGGCCCTTTCGGACATCGACGCCATCATCCACCTCGCCGCCGAGGTCGGCGTCGGCCAATCCATGTATGAGATCACCCGCTATGTCGGCACCAACGATCTCGGCACCGCAACCCTGCTCGAGACCCTAGTCAAGAAGCCGGTCGAACGGATTGTCGTCGCATCCTCGATGAGCATCTACGGCGAAGGCCTTTACGAGACCCCGGACGGACAGCGCATCGATGACGCTCGCCGCAGGCCGGTCGACGTCAGGGCTGGCCGGTGGGACCTGCTGTCGGCTGCCGGCGAAATGCTGTTGCCGATCCCGACCGACGAGGAGAAGCGACCTGACCTGGCCTCGATTTACGCGCTGACCAAATATGCGCAGGAGCGGGCTGTTCTGATCTTCGGGCAAGCCTACGACATGGGTGCGGTGGCATTGCGCCTGTTCAACGTCTTCGGCGCCGGACAGGCGCTCGCCAATCCCTACACCGGCGTGCTCGCCAACTTCGCTTCGCGCCTTGCCAACGGCAAACGTCCGATGATCTTCGAAGACGGCAGGCAAAAGCGCGACTTTGTCCATGTACGAGACGTTGCGCGTGCTTTCCGGTTGGCGTTGGAGCAACGTCAGGCAGCCGGCCACGCTATCAATGTCGGCAGCGGACGCTCTTACACGATCAGCGAGGTCGCCCGCCTGCTTGCCGAGGCCATGGGCGTTCCGAAACGGCCGCCCGAGATTCTCGGGAAGGCGCGCTCCGGCGATATCCGCAACTGCTTCGCCGATATCGGCAAGGCGCGCGAGTTGCTCGGCTTCGAGCCCGGCCTCCGGCTGGAGAATTCGCTCGGTGAATTCGCGGTCTGGGTTCGCAACAGCGTCGCCGTCGACCGTGGCGCCGACATGAAGCGAGAGCTTGAAGAGCGAGGACTGGTGTCATGAGCCAACGGCATCGCAACTTTCGCGAGGCGCCGGTGGCGATTGTCGGCGGCAGCGGCTTCATCGGATCCAATCTTGCCGACAGCCTGTTGTCGGACGGCGAGCCGGTGCTGGTCATCGACAATTTCAGCCGTCCCGGCGTCGAGCAGAACCTCGAATGGCTGGCGCAAAAGCACGGCAGCCATCTCGGCGTGGAAACCGTGGACATACGCGACCAAGCCAGGTTGGCTTGCGCGTTGGCGCCTGCCAAGGCGATCTTCCATCTGGCCGCCCAGACCGCCGTGACCACGAGCCTGGCCGATCCCGCGGAAGACCTCGACGTCAACCTCAAAGGCACGTTCAACGTGCTCGAAGCAGCGCGGCGGGCAGGCATGCCGGTGATCTTCGCCAGTACCAACAAGGTCTATGGCAGCTTGCCTCAAATCGGGGTGCGTGAAGCCGACGACCGTTACGAGCCCGATGACGAAACCATCCGTGCCAATGGCGTGGACGAAACGATCGGTCTCGATTTCTGCACGCCGTATGGCTGTTCCAAGGGGGCGGCGGACCAGTATGTCCTCGACTACGCCAAGTCCTACGGCCTGCCGACGGCAGTGCTGCGCATGAGCTGCATCTACGGTCCGCGCCAGTTCGGTACCGAAGACCAGGGCTGGGTCGCGCATTTTCTGCTGAGCGCGCTCAGCAACCGGCCTATCACGATTTATGGCGACGGCAAGCAGGTGCGCGACATTCTGCATGTCTCCGATGCCGTGGCCGCCTATCGCAGCGTGCTGGCCAGGATCGACGACCTCAAGGGGCAGGCCTTCAACCTCGGCGGCGGGCCACGCAATGCCGTCAGCCTGCGCGCGCTGCTGTCGGAGATCGCCGCGATGACTGGTCGAGACATCGTGCTCCGCCACGATATGCAACGCACCGGGGACCAGCCCTTCTTCGTCGCCGACACCCGCAAAGCAGAGGCCGCTCTCGATTGGCGGGCGCATGTGTCGTGGCGCGAGGGTGTGTGCGATCTCGCCAGCTGGCTGCTGCAGCACCGTCTCCAGCCGCGTTCTGAAACCGCGAGGTACGTCGCATGAAAGTCGCACTGGTCAACCCGCACTGGACCTATGAACACAGCATCTATTTCGGCTGCCGCCAGCCGCATCTGCCGCTGGAGCTTGGCTATTGCAAAGCGCTGCTGGAAGCCAACCGCCACGAGGTGCTGATGCTGGATGGACAGCTGCAGGATCTGGACAATAAAGCGCTTGCCGAGCGCTCGGCGTCGTTCGGGTCCGACATGACCGTGGTGACGACCGCGCCGACCTACCTCTTCTGGCGTTGTGCCCCGCCGGAGTTGCGGGTGCCAGCAGAGTTCCTGAAGCATCTCGGCGGCCGCGGAGGCCGCACCGTCGCCGTCGGGCCGCATGGCTCGGCGACGCCGGCCCCCACCTTGCGCAAGCTTGGCGTCGACGTCGTCGTGCGCGGCGAATGCGAGGAAGTGGTCGCGGAGCTCGCCGGCCAGAGAGACTGGAGCACCGTTGCTCACACCTGCCGTATCGAGGGCGACGAGCTGGCCTGCAACGGCGGCGTGGGTGTCAGCCGCTTCGTCGACCACCCGGCGCTCCATTGGCCGGCCGACTGGATCGCTGCCCACGCGCATCACCATCATCGCTTCGACGCGAACCAGAAGGGCGCCGGCGCGGAAGTGGAGGCGTCCCGGGGCTGTCCCTACAACTGCAGTTTCTGCGCCAAGATTGATTTTCGTGATGCATACCGGCGCAGGAACCACGACGCCGTCGTTGCCGAGATCGATGGCCTGATCGCGCAGGGCGTCGGCTATGTCTACTTCATCGACGAGATTTTCCTGCCCCAGAAGGCGCTGCTCCAGGCATTGATCGACCGCGACGTTCAATTCGGCGTCCAGACACGCATTGATTTGTGGAAGCCGGAGTTGCTGGAATTGTTGGGCGCGGCCGGCTGCGTCTCGATCGAAGCTGGCCTGGAGAGCCTGACGGTCGAAGGCCGTGAGATGCTGGCAAAACGCTGCCGGCTGGGCACCGAGGAACTGGCGGCGCTGCTGGTCGACGCCCGCCGCCACGTTCCCTTCGTTCAGGCCAATCTGATCGGCGTGGTCGAGGACGATCCGGCGCTGGTGGATTATTGGCGCAAGCATCTCATCGACCACGGTGTCTGGGCCAACGAGCCGGTGCCCCTCTACCCCTATCCGAGTTCCCCCAGTTACCGAGAGCTGTGGGGCGAGCCCGACGATTTTGCCTGGGAGCGTGCGCACGAGCACTACCTCGCCTCGTTCCGGACATTCAGCGACATCCAGGACCAGCGTCCGCGCGCGCTAGCTGAGTTGGAGTCCTCATGCTGCAATCATTGATCCATCGCCCACGGCGCGTACTGATGACCACCGACGCCGTCGGCGGGGTCTGGCGCTATTCGCTGGACCTGGCACGCGAGCTTGCTGCCCGAGGGGATACCATCGTGCTTGCCGGGCTGGGGCCCGAGCCTTCGCGCGAGCAGGCTCAGGAAGCGCAATCCTTCGCAACGCTTACATGGCTTGAGACCCCGCCGGACTGGATGACACGCGACGAAAGCGATCTCGACCGATTCCCCGACGAGTTGAAAGCCCTTATAGCGGCCTATGGCGTCGATCTGGTTCATCTCAATGCACCGGCGCAGGCGGCCGGCCTCGATCTGCTCTGCCCCGTCGTGGCGGTTTCGCATTCCTGCGTGGTGACGTGGCTGCATGCGGTGCGCGAGCAAGTCGCGGCAGGCGACTGGGCCTGGCAAAAGGATCGCAACAGGGCAGGATTCGATCGCGCCGGAATTGTCGTGGCGCCGAGCCGAAGCCACGCGATGATGCTTGAGATCTGCTATGGGCCGATCGCGCGTCTGAACGTCGTCCACAACGGCGCCCTGCCCGGCCCGCCGGGGTCGCGCCGCGAGCCGTTCGTGCTTGCCGCCGCCCGCTGGTGGGACGAGGGCAAGAACGCGGCGGTGCTGGATGCCGCGGCCGCGATCACCGAATGGCCGGTCTATGCCGCGGGCTCCTGCCTTGGGGCGGATGGACAAGGGGCCCGTCTCGATCACTGCTTCCCGCTTGGCACCCTCAGCCACGCCGAGGTGCGTCGGCTGATGGCTAGGGCCGGCATCTTCGTTTCGACATCGATCTACGAGCCTTTCGGGCTTGCTGCGCTGGAGGCCGCGCTCTCGGGGACGCCACTGGTGCTCGCCGACATTGCGACCTATCGCGAGATCTGGGACGGCGCGGCTCTGTTTTTCGATATGCGCGATCCGCATGCTCTTGCAGGATGCATTGCTCACCTCTGCCGGGACGAAGGCTTTCGGCGCCAGCTCGGCCGGCGCGCCGCCCGGCGCGCGCGCAAGTTTTCGCTGCGGGCGCAGGCTGCGGCGATGGACGAAATCTACGATCGGGCGGCGACGGCCGTAGCGAGGCTCTGACCATGCATTTCGTGTTCTACACCCATTCCGTGGTATCCGACTGGAACCATGGCAACGCGCATTTCCAGCGCGGCATCATGCGCGAGCTCATCGCACGCGGGCACCACGCGATTGCGCTCGAACCCACGGACGGTTGGAGCCGTTCGAACCTTCTGGCCGAGCAAGGTCCCTTCGCCGTCGAGCGCTTCAGGAAGGATTTTCCCGAGCTGATTCCGGTGACTTACGATGCTTCCTTCGATCACGAGGCGTGGATTGCGGACGCGGATGTGGTGATCGTCCATGAATGGACCGATCCAGGTCTGGTGGCGCGCATCGGGCGGGCCAAGCTCAATGGTGGCAATTTCACGTTGCTGTTCCACGACACGCATCATCGAGCCGTCTCGGCGACGCAGTCGATCTCTACACTCGACCTCCAGCACTACGACGGTGTGCTCGTCTTCGGCGAAGCCCTGCGGGAGAGCTATCTTCGCACCGGCTGGGGCACCCGCGCCTTCACCTGGCATGAGGCAGCAGACGATCGTCTGTTCAGGCCTCGCCCCGATATCGATCCCGTGTCCGACCTGGTGTGGGTCGGCAACTGGGGCGATGATGAACGCAGCGCCGAAATCCACCAGTTCCTGATCGAGCCGGCTCGCGAGCTCGACCTGTCCGGAGCCGTTCACGGCGTACGCTATCCAGCCGAGGCCCTGTCGGCGCTCGCCGAGGCCGGGCTGCGTTACGAGGGTTGGATCGCTAACGCCGACGTCCCGAAAGCGTTCGCGCAGCATCGCGTCACAGTGCACATCCCGCGCAGGCCTTATCGGGAACATCTGCCAGGCATTCCCACGATCCGCATGTTCGAGGCATTGGCCTGCGGCATTCCCCTGATCTCGGCGCCGTGGTCGGATGTCGAAGGGTTGTTCCGCCCCGGCAAGGACTTTCTGTTTGCCCGCGGCGGCGCCGAGATGCGGCAGCACCTGCGTGATGTGCTGCACGACGCCGAGCTTGCGAAGGCGCTCGCGGCGGCGGGACTGGAAACCATTCTCGCGCGGCACACGTGCCGGCACCGCGCCAATGAGTTGTTCGAGATACTCGCCGCATGCGGCGATCGCCATGCGCTCGAAACCACGCCAGCAAGGGAGGCCGCCGCATGAAAATCGCCTTTTACGGATCCAGCCTATTATCGTCGTACTGGAATGGGGCCGCCACGTATTATCGGGGGCTGCTGAAGGCACTTTCCCGACGCGGTTACGACATCGTCTTCTATGAACCGGACGCCTTCGACCGGCAGAAGCACCGCGACATCGAGGCTCCCGACTGGTGCAAGGTCGTTGTCTATGAGGCGGCGCCGGATGCGCTGATGCAGGTCGCGTCCCGCGCCGCGGAGGCTGACATCGTCGTCAAGGCAAGCGGCGTCGGCTTCGAAGACGATGCCCTGTTGCGCGCAGTGCTCGACCAAGCCAGCACCAATGCGCTGACGGTGTTCTGGGATGTGGATGCTCCGGCGACGCTCAGCGAACTGCGCAAGGATCCCGACCATCCTCTCCACCAGGAACTCAAAAGGATCGGGCTCGTGCTGACCTATGGCGGCGGCGACCCAGTGGTATGGGACTATCGCGCGCTTTGCGCGGCCGAATGCGTGCCGATCTACAACGCGCTTGACCCCGAGACGCATTTCCCCGTCGCCGGGGATCCCCGCTTCGCCTGCGACCTGGCTTTTCTCGGCAATCGCCTGCCAGACCGGGAGGCGCGCGTGGAGGGATTTTTCCTTGAGCCCGCCAGTGCGCTGGAGAGCCAGAAATTCCTGCTCGGCGGATCAGGCTGGGGCGACAAGCCGCTGCCGGCGAATGTCTCCTGGCTCGGCCATGTCGGCACGGGCGATCACAACGCTTTCAATGTCACGCCGAAGGCGGTGCTGAACATCAGCCGCGACAGCATGGCCAGCAACGGCTTCTCGCCGGCGACTCGGGTATTCGAGGCGGCCGGCGCCGGCGCCTGCCTTATCACCGACGCCTGGGCCGGTATCGACATGTTCCTGAGGCCCGGCGAGGAAATCCTGGTCGCGCGGGACGGCGCCGACGTCGTCGAGATCATGCGCACGCTCACGCTCCCGCAGGCCAAGGCGATCGGCGCGGCGGCGCTTCGGCGCGTTCTTGCCGAACATACATACACATTGAGGGCCGAACTGGTCGACGCCATCTTCAAGGCGCATTTTGAGCGCCGGACCGTGGAGGCCGCAGAATGACGAAGGCGCTCGACATCGTTTTCCTCGGCCTCTCGTTGTCCTCTTCCTGGGGCAATGGCCATGCGACGACTTTCCGGGGGCTGCTGAGGGCGCTCCACGAGCTCGGCCATCGCATCACGTTCCTCGAACGCGACGTGCCCTGGTACGCACACCACCGCGACCTGCGCGACCCCGATTTCTGCGAGTTGCGCTACTACGACACGGTCGACGAACTTCGCCGTAACCATCAAGGAGACCTCCGGCGGGCCGATGTCGTGGTCGTCGGTTCCTTCGTACCCGAAGGCAGAGCGATCATCGACGACCTCGCATCATTGTGCACGGGGCAATTCTGCTTTTATGACATCGACACGCCGGTGACGCTGGCAAGAGTTGCCGAAGATGATTGCGACTACCTGGCCCGCCGCCAGATTCCCTATTTCGACGTCTATTTCTCCTTCACGGGTGGAGCGACGCTCGAACGCCTGAAGTCCGAATTCGGCGCGCGTTCGGCGGAACCGCTCTACTGCTCCGTCGATCCCGAGCGGCACCATTGGACTGGAAGCACGATCGAGTGGGATCTGGGATATCTCGGCACCTACAGCCCCGACCGGCAGCAAACTCTGGAAGCATTGTTGCTTGAGCCCGCGCGGCGACTCCCGGATCGACGTTTTGTCGTCGCGGGCTCTCAATACCCAGGCGATATCGCCTGGCCCAACAATGTCATACGGATAGAGCATCTGCCGCCGGCCGAGCATGCCGATTTCTACAGCCGGCAACGCTACACGCTCAACGTAACGCGCACCTCGATGATCGCAGCCGGATGGTCGCCCAGCGTACGGCTTTTCGAAGCCGCGGCGTGCAGGACGCCGATCATCAGCGATTGCTGGCCTGGCCTCGACAGTTTCTTCCCAGCCTCGGCGATACGGACGGCCAGCAGCGCCGATGATGTGACAGGAATCCTTCTGCGGCAGTCGGATCGAGCCAGGCTTAGCATGGCCAAGCAGGCTCATTCGCTGGTCCTGACAAGACACACCGGAGCCGCTCGGGCACGCGAGTTCACGTCAGTGCTGAGGCAGCCAAGGCAGATGCGTCCGGTGCTCGATCTGAATATCGAAAGTGCAGCATGACAGGCAGGTAGGAGAACATAGAGATGCGGCGTTCAAGAAAGGCCCAACGGACACGGACGGCGCTCGTCGCCGGTGGTGCCGGTTTCCTCGGTTCGCACCTGTGCGAGGCTCTGTTCGGTGACGGTTATCGCGTAATCTGTGTCGACAACTTCCTGACCGGACGTATGGAAAACATCACGTCGCTTATCGGCCAATCGCGGTTTCGGCTGATCGAGCAGGACGTCTGCGCTCCACTCGAGCTCGGTGAGCCGGTCGACCGTGTTTTCAACCTGGCATGCGCTGCGTCGCCGCCCCGCTACCAAGCCGATCCGGTTCATACGACGCGCACCTGCGTGATCGGAACGCTCAATCTGCTCGAGCTTGCCGTCGGCGACGGTGCACGTTTCGTGCAAGCTTCAACGAGCGAAATCTACGGTGACCCGGAACAGCATCCGCAGCACGAGGACTATCTAGGCCACGTGAACTGCACCGGCCCCCGCGCCTGCTACGACGAAGGCAAGCGCGCCGCGGAGACGCTTTGTTTCGATTATCTGCGCGCCGAGATGGCCGACATCCGCGTCGCCCGCATCTTCAACACTTACGGTCCGAGGATGGATCCTGCCGACGGCCGCATCGTCTCGACCCTGGTCATGCAGGCACTCGAGAAACGGCCGCTGACGATTTTCGGCAACGGCCGACAGACGCGATCCTTCTGCTACGTCACCGACCTAGTGGAAGGGCTGCGGCGCCTTATGGATATCGATCCCAATCCCCGCCAGCCGATCAATCTTGGCAACCCCGGAGAATTCACGATCCTCGATCTGGCGGCCCTTGTGAGAGACCTCACAGGCACCAGGTCGCCCTTAAAATTCCTGCCTTTGCCGCAAGATGATCCTCGCCGGCGACGCCCCGATATAGCGCGTGCGAAGGCACTTCTTGGCTGGTCGCCCAAGGTGCCTTTAAGACAAGGTTTGCTGCAGACGGTCGGTTACTTCGCCGGCCTTGACGACACCCTAGCGGTGCCGCCAACGTCTGCGACAGACAGGTCCGGCGCAGGTGGATTTGAAACCGGCGGCCCCGAGAAACCGGACGCGTCCCGTGTTCTTTTCGCGGAAGCGGAACATCCGACCGAGATTCTGGTTGGGCACAATAACGGGCACGGAGAACACAGTCGTGCAGTCGAAGCGACCAACCAAGGACATAGAACAGATGGCGGCCGCGGAAACCGCCGCCTTCCTGCGCCGAGCCTCCATCACGTATCTCGAATGTTGCGTCAGCCTGATGATGACACATCTTCCACGCGAGGAAGTAGCCGCCATCCTCGAGCAGGAAGCTGACATGCTGCGCAACCTGGACTAGAGGCCTGAGGCCCACGATGAAATGAGGATCAAAACAAACATACACGTGCAACTCAGTCGCCGGTCCGAGCATCACCCTGTCAATGAAGGGCAACCGATATGAGTGTGGGCACAATCATTATTATCATTCTCATCCTGGTGCTGATCGGCGCGATCCCGGCCTGGCCGTATTCCTCGGGTTGGGGCTATGGGCCTTCGGGCTTGCTCGGCGTAATTGTTATCATCCTCGTGATCATGGCGCTCATGGGCCGGATTTGACCCTTGATGGCCTGTGCTGACTGCAATCGGCAAGACGACCTCTCGGGTGCGCGGAGCGCGCTAGGCCGGTTGGACAGCAACAATCAGTTCGGAATCAATTTCGAATGAAACGCGCGCTGCCGCCGGCTTTCTTCTGCTCGGCCGATCCGCTTCCGATCCAAAGCCCTGCCAAGATCAGCGCAGCTGCCAAATAGAATGCAGCGGCGCCCACCCACATAATCAAGCCCCCGAGTTGCTGGTCTTCAAGCGCCGTCAGGCCCCATTGCGCCGCCGCCGAGCTGTTGGCGGTGAATATGTCGCTTCCCGACATGGCCAGAACCGCGCCGAGCAGTCCGCAATGCATCGACGTGAAGAACAGATAAAACACCGACGCGCCGTAGCCCCTGCGGCGGCTATGGCCATTGAGCAAGGCCCACCAGAAGAGCAGCGCGCTTGCCAGGAAGCTGAAATGCTGCAGCCAGTGGACCGGCTCGCTTGTCAGAGCTGCATCGAACAGGATCGGCATATGCCATAGCCACAGGGCGAGGCCGTGCAGGATCGTCGCTGAAGCCGGCTCGGTCAGCCCTCGCCACGCGCTTCGCAGAGGCCACCATCGCGCGCTCGCAAGGCTTCGTCGCACGGCGGGTGGAAATGCCCATAGCATGACGCCCAGCGGTCCGGACAACACGAGCGAGGGAGCCGCCACGACCATCAGCACCTCATGCTCGACCATATGCGCCGTAAATAGCCGCTCGCCCAATTCATGCAGCGGCGACATCAGCGCAACGACAAGCAGTGCCCATCCTGTCGCGAAACAGGCCAGGCGCCACCAAGTCACGCCCCGTCCCATTCCCGCCCGCCGCCAAAGCCGCGCAACGCCGGCGGCATAGAGGAGCAACGCAATGCCAAGTAGTATGATTGTCACGGCAGAGAGCGACCAGCCATCAGCTTCTTGATCCCAGCCATGCGCGAATTGAGCGGTGGGCGCGAGCACTACAGACAACGCCGAAACAGGACCTCCGAGCGATAACGCCTTACGGATGAAGGACGGCATCAGAACCTCGGCAACCAATAGAGCACCGCGTACAGCGGCAGCCAGGAGAACACGACAAAATACCAGTAGAACGCATTGTCCTCTGCATCGCTGAAGCGTTTGCCCGTCCCGTGTCGCGTGAACATCAGCACGGCCAGGACGAGCGTGTCGGCAACATCTGTCAACACATGGACGCCGTGCAGGCCGAGCAGCAGCCAGACAAAGGAGCCATACGCGTTGTCGCTCCAGCCTACCGGCAATGTTGAAAATTCCATGATGCGCAGCCCGATAAGCACCAGACCGACCAAGCTCATGACCAGCAGCAGCAGGCGGACCGAGCGCAGGCTCTCTCGCATCGCTGCCCGCTTTATCAGGAAATTCGGGAGTGCACTGACAACCAGGATGAGCGTGAAGAGCGCGGACCAGACCAGGTTTAGGGGAACAGCATCCTTCGTCCAATGATCGTTGGTGACGGCCAGGTAGAGATAGCCGCCAATGCCGAGGGCGAAGCCGGTTCCCTCAAGCAGACAAAACGAGAGGGTTCCCCACCAGGGAGTGACACGCGAGCCGAAGGCATAGGTCGGCAAGCCGGAGACATCCATGACGATGCGGGCCATCTAGACGTTTTCCTCCATGGTTTTCGGCCAGAACCAGGCGACGAGCACAACGGCGACGACCGGGGAGCCCAAGGTAATCGCCCATGGCGTGTAGATCGAACCAATGAAGATGACCGCGGTGGCAAACGCCGCCATAAAGGGCCAGATCGAAGGCGCCGGCGACTCCTCGCGAATATCAGGCAGGGCCTCGGTGACGGTTGTCACGAGCAATTCACGCTCATCGACCTTGAGGCCGCCCACCACAGGCTTGTCGTCACCCTGGCTCCATAGCGGCGAGCCGCTTGTGACATACGCAATGCGGTCGAAGTTCTGCGGCTGGGGCGGCGAGGTGGTCGCCCAGTCCAGCGTGTCGGCACCCCAGGGGTTATCGCCGCCGGGAGAACCTAAGCGGGCGCTGACGACCATGTTGTAAAGCATGAGCAAGAAACTTGCGAAGAACAGCAGCGCACCGGTGCTGGCGAGAAGGTTGAGCCCGCCCCAGCCCATCTCCGCGGGGTACGTGTAGACCCTGCGCGGCATGCCAAGCAGGCCGAGCATGTGCATCGGAAAGAAGGTGGTATTGAAGCCGATAAAGGCGAGAGCGAACTGCCATTTGCCCAGCCGCTCGCTCATCAGGCGCCCCGTCACCTTCGGGAACCAGTAGTAAACAGCCGCGATGAGCGGAAAAAGGGTGCCGCCAATCAGCACGTAATGGAAATGAGCGACGACGAAATAGGTGTCGTGCACCTGCGTATCGATAGGAACCGACGCCAGCATGACTCCCGAAAGCCCGCCGGCGACAAAGATGAAGAAGAAGCCGAGCACGAAAATCAGCGGCGTCTTGAGCACGGGCTTGCCGTCCCACAGTGTGGCGATCCAGCAGAATATCTGCACGCCGTTTGGGATGGCGATCGCCATACTGGAGGCGGTGAAAAATGCCGCTCCCACCTGCGGCAACCCTGTGACGAACATGTGGTGCACCCACAGGCCAAAGGATAGGAACCCGATCGCGATCAGCGATAGCACCATCGGCAGATAGCCGAAGACCGGCCGCCTGGAGAAGGTCGCAACGATCGCCGAGACGAAAGCGGTTCCGGGCAGGAAGATGATGTAGACCTCGGGGTGGCCGAAGAACCAGAAAAGGTGCTGCCAGAGCAAAGGATCGCCGCCTGCATCGGCATTGAAAAACCGGGTGCTTACCAGCCGGTCCATGATCAGCATCGAGGAGGCGAGCATGACCGCCGGCATGGCGAAGATAATGATGAAGGAATGGACAAGCATGGTCCACACGAAGAGCGGAATGCGGTCAAGCGTCATGCCCGGCGCGCGCTGCTTCAGGACTGTGACGACGATCTCCACCGATACTGCGAGCGCCGCGACTTCGGTAAACGTGATCATCTGCGCCCAATAGTCGGGGCCTTTACCTGGGGTGAAGTCCAAGTTTGCGAGCGGTACATAGGAAAACCAGCCGACATCCGGGCGAATGCTCAGCGCGAAGCCGCCCCACAGCATCAGGCCGCCAAATAGGTAGACATAGTAGGAGAAGGCGTTCAGGCGCGGAAAAGCGATGTTGCGTGTGCCGACCATGAGCGGCACCAGATAGACGGCGAACGCTTCGCCGACCGGCACGCCGAACAGGAACATCATAGTCGTGCCATGCATCGTGAAAAGCTGATTGTAGAGCTCGGCGTCGACAAGATGGTTATCTGGTCTGGCAAGCTGCAGCCGCATGATGATCGCCATGACGCCGCCGGCGAGCAGGAAGGCGAAGGCGGTCACGAGATAGCGAATTCCAATGATCTTATGATCGACCGTCGAAAGCGCGTCGATCAGGCCGCGCATCGTGCCCCAGGTCTTACTCAATCGTGCGCGCAGCTCCTCGTCGCCCAGGTCGGTGTCGCGGGTCGCGCGATGCTCGTCGAATGCAACGCTCATTGCGGACTCTCGGACATGACGGTGAATCGGGCCGTTCCCGCCAAGGCGCGTTGCGCCGAAGGATACGTCGTCGGCTTTGCCGGTGAGGCTTGATCGGCGCGCCAGGTTTCAAATTCGCGCGGCTCCAGCGCCACGACGAAGATCGCCATGTGCGCATGCTGCTGGCCGCAGAATTCGGCACACTGGCCACGATACACGCCGGGCTTGTCCGCCTCGATACGGAGTTCATTTCTCTTGCCGGGAATGAGATCGAGCTTGCCGGCGAGACTCGGTATCCAAAACGAATGGATGACATCCGCCGTGGTCAGCTTGATGTCGACCGGACTGCCGACCGGGATGCGAATCTCGTTTGCCGTCTCGAAACCGTGATCTCCTTCATAGCGGACCTGCCACCACCACTGATGCCCTATGACCGAGATCGTCAGCACGCCCGCGGCCCCACCTGCGGAAACCGCTCTTTGCGCGCCGAAGCTGAGCACGGCCAGGCCGGCGAGAATAATGGTGCTCGATGCCAGCATCGCGGCAAAGGCGATGAGCATGGGCCGTTTGACGGCTGGGCGGGCTTGCGCAGGCTCGCTGCCACCGTCTCGGCCACGCGCCAGCGCGAGGAGCAGGCCGGCCATGGTAACGAGCCAGACAAGACCGAGCACTGCCGTAAACGCCCAAAACAGAACAGCCAGCGCGTCGGCCTGCTTGCCATGAGGATCGAGGGCCGACTGCACACCGGTGCAGGCCGACAGGAGAGCAGAGCCACCAACAACGCCCAGGAGGCTGGCCAGCGCCGTCGCGCTTCGTTGACGAGCCTTCGGCCACACAGGCAATACGGCGTCCGGAACTCCCCAATACTGTTTCGTGTTGTTGGGATCATACGGTGCCGAGGAGGCCAAACCGTGAGTCTCAGACGCGACACCAGGATTTTTCGCGAACCCGCGTTTTATGTCGCAACGCTGCTCACCTTCTCCCTGGTTGGCGGCGTTTTGCTGTTTTGCAGCATCTACGCGCCATAAGTGCAACAACGCTCCGGGGTAATCGCCGATCCCCAAATTCTGCGTCTCGTTAGCCGGCCAGAAATCCATTCAGCATGGTTCACTACGAGGAGGACGCTTCAGTCGGCTGTCCGCTTACGTGGTTTGTCTGTGCCCAATTTGAACTGGCTGGAAGTAAGAAAGTTCCTTGAACCGATCTTGACCCTTCCGCGCAGCATCGCTCTCGCCTGCCCGAAGGCCTCCGCGAAATGCAGATCGGCTCATTGCGGACTTTCAGTTCGCTTCGAGAAATAGGCCGACAAAGCTCTTATATCCTCGTCTGTAAGGCGTTGCGCCGCGGTCGCCATGATGCGCCAGAATGGCGTGCCGCCTCGGCTCTCAGACCGGAATAGTTTCAGTTGCTGTTCGAGGTAAGCGGCATGCTGACCGTCAAGGCGCGGATAGACCGGATTTTTGTCAGAACCGATATGACAGCCGGAACAGGCGGGTACGTTCCGCTGGGGAATTCCGGCTTCCGCGATTTGCTGTCCCTTCTGGACCACTTCGGCCGGAATTTGATCGCGATCCACCGGGATCGGCGGCTGCGCCGCAAAATGCCTGGCAAGCGCTGCCATTTCGTCGCGAGCAAGGCCCGTCACCGGCAAAGCCATGAAGCCGCTGGTGCGATCGCCTTTGGCAAGGGACTGAAGACTGGCGAACAGGTAGGCTTCTTTCTGCCCAGCCAGCACAGGCACGAGACCGCCCCTGCCCTCGCCGTCACTTCCGTGGCACCGCGTACAGTCTGTAAGGGTGTCCGGTGCGGAAGGTTGCGCTTCGTTGCCGGTCGCCTCTCCGGCATCGAAGGCAAGTTGCCGAAATCCTTTCGCATCGAGTTTCGGAAGTTCGCGCAGGAAGGCAACCATTGCCCAGACCTCGTCATCGCGGTCGCGGGCCGGCCATGCGGGCATGCCCGTGAAACGTATGCCATGCTTGACGATCCGAAACAGTTGAGCGTCGGTCCAATCTCCGGCCGTCAGCGCAAGATCCGGCGGTTGCGGAAGCATGCGCAGCACCGCCGGCGAGCGCAGCTCGCCGGGTGCGCCGTGGCAGACCGCGCAGCCCCTCGCAAAATGCCCGGCTGCGGCCGGCAGCCCTCGCCTGTCGAGAACTTTCGGAGCATCTACGGCCAATGCATAAGTTCGCACGGCCGAGCGCATGGCGAGTTGCAGGAACCAAGCCGTCACCTTCCAATGGCCGCTGCTGGCGCCGACATTGAAAAAACCGATCCAGGCTCCAAGCAATATGACGACAGGCAAACCAATCGCGCCGATGACGACATGCTTCAGGCGAACCATTATCGGCTGGTCTTTTATCCGGCTGACGTCATCCTCCATCTCGGAAGTGGCATTGGACGGCTCTGGCGAGAGATGGGTTCGAGAGCCGGGCATCACTGCAATGCTTTCAAATATCGCGCGATGGTCTGGATTTCGGCCTGCGGAAGCATATCGAATGCGGGCATTTTCACGCCTGGTTTCAAGAGATCAGGCCGAGCGATGAAAAGCGCAATGGCTTCCTCGGTATTCGGCAGGATGCCGGCACCGATTGCCTTTCGGGACCCGAGATGGGACAGATCCGGGCCTATCGTTCCGTGTGCCTCGGTGCCCCTTAGGCTGTGGCATGCGCCGCAACCGTTGCGCACAAAAAGCGATAGCCCGCTATCCAGCGGGCCTTGAGGTACGATTGGATTCTCGAGCTGCTGTGCGGTCAGGGTTACCGGCGCCACCGGAGGTTCGACAACCTTCGCACGCTGATGTTCGAGTTCCTCTGCCGCGGCCCAGCTGCTGTTGGCCAGAAACCAAAATGCGCAGCCCACTATAGCGGAGAGGCCGACGTTTGCGGACATGACAATCGCTCCCGCGCTTTAACTTGGGAGGATAGGCGAGGTTCCATTCAGGTCGCGCCCTCGCCTTGCGTGCTCGGCGGCGAAGCAAAAGCGAAAGGTCGATTAGGCAATCGAGCTCGGCAATTTTTGCGCGGTCCAAGGAACATTCCTGCTTGCTCCTGGTTCGGCGACGAGGAACTTACCTCCAACAGCAGAGGTGACGGTCTCGTGACATCAAAAAAAGTCCGCATCGGCATCGTCGGCGTCGGCAATTGCGCATCCTCCCTTGTGCAAGGCCTCACCTACTATCGCCAGGCAAAGAGCAACGAGCCCATTCCCGGGCTCATGCATGCCGATCTCGGCGGCTATCATGTCGAAGACATCGAGGTCGTCTGCGCCTTCGATGTCGCCAGCAGCAAGGTCGGGCGCGATTTGGCCGAAGCGATCTACAGCGCCCCGAACAACACGTTCCGTTTTGCAGATGTGGCGCCGGTCGGCGTCCGCGTGGAACGCGGGCCGACGCTCGACGGCATCGGCAAATACCTGCGCGACGAGATCGAGGAAGCGGATGAACCGGTCGCCGACGTCGCCGCGAGTCTTCAAAAAAGCGGAGCCGAGGTACTGGTGTCCTATCTTCCGGTAGGCTCGGAAGCCGCCACCCATTTCTATGCCGAATGCGCATTGGCAGCCGGGTGCGCTTTCGTCAATTGCATTCCCGTCTTCATTGCCTCGCGGCCGGAATGGCGGCGGCGTTTCGAGGAGCGTGGCCTGCCTTTAGTAGGCGACGACATCAAGAGCCAGGTCGGAGCGACCATTGTTCACCGGCTGCTTGCCAATCTTTTCCGGGAACGCGGGGTCCGCATCGACCGCACATACCAGCTCAATTTCGGCGGCAACACGGACTTCCTCAACATGCTGGAGCGGGAGCGACTGGAATCCAAGAAGATCTCCAAGACGCAATCCGTCACCAGCCAGATTGATGTCCCGCTCGAACCTGGCAATATCCATGTCGGGCCCAGCGACCATGTGCCTTGGCTTACCGATCGCAAATGGGCCTATATCCGCGTCGAAGGCACGACTTTTGGCGGTGTGCCGCTGAACGCCGAGCTCAAGCTGGAAGTCTGGGATTCGCCCAATTCCGCCGGCGTGGTGATCGATGCCGTGCGCTGCGCCAAGCTTGCTCTCGATCGCGGCATTGCAGGGGCGCTCACCGGGCCTTGCAGCTACTTCATGAAATCGCCGCCGGAGCAGTTCACCGACGCTGAGGCCCGCCTGCGCACGCTCGCCTTCATCGCCGGCAGGGACGAGCCGATGCTCGATGCCGCGGAATGACCACGACCTTCTTTCTCATCCGGCATGCCGCCTATGACGACGTCGACCGGTATCTGGCTGGGCGCCTGGAGGACGTCAAGCTCTGTCGCGCCGGCCAAGAACAGGCGCTGCGTCTGGCACGCCGCATGGCGAGGGAACCGATTGCCGCCATCCTGAGCAGCCCTCGCAAGCGCACATTGGAAACCGCCAAATCCATCGCCGTCGCCTGTGAACTCGAGCAGATCTCGATCCGTCAGGAATTGGATGAAATCGACTACGGCGCCTGGTCCGGCAAAACGTTTGAAGAGCTGAAAGGCGATGCCGCCTGGCGAATGTGGAACGACCAGCGGCAGAATGCCCGCACACCGAACGGCGAGACCATGCAGGATACGCAGCAACGGGTCGTCGGCCTGATGGATGCGCTGCGCCAACAAACCCCAAGCTGCTATGTTGCGCTGATCAGCCACGCGGACGTTATCAAAGCGGCGGTGTGCAAGGTCCTTGGCCTTCAACTCGGCGACTGTTTCCGTTTCGATATTGAGCCTGCCTCGATCACCACCATCGTCCATGGCGACTGGGGTTCAAAGCTCATTCGCCTGAACGAAATCGTCTGACGGGAGCTGTCCGATGCGGATGGTCATCTTCGGTCTCACCGTCACCTCCTCATGGGGAAACGGGCATGCCACGCTCTGGCGCGGGCTGATACGCGCGCTGGCAGCACTCGGCTGGTCAATCAGCTTCTTCGAACGAGACACGCCCTACTACGCCGGCACAAGAGATATCGACCACCTCGAGGGCGGCGAAGTGGTGCTATATCCCGTGTGGGATAACATCATTCAGGCAGCGGCGGTCGCGGTCCGGCAGGCTGATGTCGTTATCGTTACCTCCTACTGCCCGGATGCTGTTGAAGCCTCACGCCTCGCGCAGGAGTGCTGCCTCGGGCTGAAGGTTTTCTACGATCTCGACACCGCGGTGACGCTCGCGCGTATCGAGCGGGGCGACCAACCATCCTATTTCGGTCCAGAAGGACTTCGCGATTTCGACCTGGTGATGAGCTACACCGGCGGCCCGGCGCTCGATGCACTCAAGACAATGCTGGGCGCACGCCTTGTCGTGCCACTCTACGGCCACGTTGACCCCGACTGCCATAGACCGGCGCAGCCCAGGCCAGAGTTCGCCGGCGATCTGTCCTATCTCGGAACCTATGCCGAAGATCGCCAGGCGGGCGTCGAGAAATTGCTGGTCGCGCCAGCTGTCCGGATGCCGGATTGCCGCTTCGTTATTGGCGGCGCGCAATACCCGCAGGATTTTCCGTGGAGCGACAATATCTTCTTTGTCAGGCATCTGCCGCCTGCCGACCACCCGGCCTTCTTCTGCTCGTCCCGCCTGACCCTGAACGTCACCCGCGAAGCAATGGCACGCAAGGGCTGGTGTCCCTCCGGCCGACTGTTCGAAGCGGCAGCTTGCGGCGCAGCGCTCGTTTCCGATGACTGGCCGGGCATCGATAGATTCTTCAAACCCGGCAGCGAAATCGTGATTGCGCATTCCACCGACGACGTGGTCGCCGCGCTCGGTTTGTCGGATGCGGAACTCGAGGCATTGCGCCGCCAAGCCCGCGAGCGCGTCCTCGACGAACACACATCGACGCGCCGCGCCGCGGAACTGGACGGGATCCTGAACGAGGCCGTTCGGGCGCAAGCAAGCGAACCGATTAAGGAAGCCGTCTGATGTTGGGTATCGTCCCGGCCGCGGGGCGCGGCAGCCGCATTCAACCGCTGGGTTTTTCCAAGGAGCTGCTGCCGGTGGGCAGCAGGATGGACGGGCAAACAGAGCGCCCCTGCGCGGTCAGCGAATATCTGGTCCGCCGAATGGTGGGCAATGGCGTCGACAGGATCTGCTTCATCATCGGCTCGGGCAAGTCCGATATCCTCGAATATTACGCCGCCGGCTATGACAGCGCGGCCGCCATCTTCGTGGTGCAGCCCTCTCCGGTTGGCCTTTGCGACGCGATCTTCCGCGCCGCGCCTCTCGTCACGCCGCAAGAGACGGTCCTGATCGGGCTACCTGACACCATCTGGTTTCCCGAAGACGGCTTCTGCCATCTTCCGGACGACCGGCTGTCTTTCCTGCTGTTCCCCGTAGAGCGGCCGGAGCTTTTTGACGCCGTGGTCATCGATCGGGATGGCCGGGTCGAGCAGATCCAGGTCAAACAGCGCGAAGCACCGACCAATTGGGTCTGGGGCGCATTCAAAATGCCGGCTGGCATCTTCCACCGGCTTCATGCGCTCTGGCGCGAACGAAACAGCTGCGATGAGTTTTTCGGAACCCTGGTCAATGCCTATCTGGCTGCCGGCGGTGAAGCCTTGGGTGTCAAGGCGGGCTCGGCTTACGTCGATGTCGGAACGTTCAATGGCTACCGCACGGCGCTCCGGCTGCTTGAAAACAACGACGCGTCGGACAACCAAGGCACGCCGATATTCGTGCCGTCGAGCCGCTCGCAAGTACCATCCTTGCCAGGCGAAGGAGGATGACCATGCTGCATTCCGCAGCGGAAATACGCCGTCGCATCGATGCGCTGGGTCCGTGGTTCCACAACATGGAACTGGCAGGTGTGCAGACAGCTCCCAACCACTTCCTTGGCAACTATCCCCTGATCAAATGGCAGAAGTTCGCGGATGCGATCCCGGCCGATCTCTCGGGCAAGTCCGTGCTCGACATCGGCTGCAATGCCGGCTTCTACTCCATCGAAATGAAGCGGCGAGGCGCCGATCGCGTGCTCGGCATCGACTTCGATGTGGGCTACCTGACCCAGGCGCGCTTCGCCGCCGAAATCGCCGATTTCGATATCGAATTCCGCGAGCTGTCGGTATACGACGTCGCCGCTCTCGGCGAGACTTTCGACATCGTGCTCTTCATGGGGGTCTTTTACCACCTGCGCCACCCGTTGCTGGCGCTGGACCTTATCCGCGAGCACGTCGCACCGGACTTGATGGTTTTCCAGTCTATGCAACGCGGGAGCAGCGAGGTCGCCGCGCTCGAGCAAAACTACCATTTCTGGACGCACGACCTGTTCGATCGGCCCGAATTCCCGAAGCTGCACTTCGTCGAGCACCGGTATGCCGACGACCCGACCAACTGGTGGATCCCGAACCGTGGCTGCATCGAGGCAATGCTGCGCAGCGCCGGATTCGAGATCCTGCTTCAACCGGAAGAGGAGGTTTATTTCTGCCGGGCCTTCGGTGAGCCGGCGGGCGAAGGTGCGGTCTACCCTGCGAAAGGAAGAAACGATGATTGAAGCAACCATGATCTGGAACGAGCCCAACAACAAGTCGCATTGGGATCCCGAGCTCGATCCGGATTGGAGCCGCTTTGCCAACATGGCGATCCTGGCAGCCGATGCAATCGGTCTCCAAAACCCGGCGATCACGCGAGTCCTTGGCGGCATTTCCCCAATCGATGCCGGCTTCATGTCGCTTATGAAGGGGTTCGGGGTACTCGACCACGTCGATGCCGTCGCCGTACATGGCTTCCCGCTCGACTGGAACCTTTGGCAGATGCATGAATGGCCGCAAAAGCTCGGCGAGATCGCCGACATCACCGATCTACCGATCTGGATCAGCGAAGCCGGCGTGTCGAGTTTCGGCGCCGAGGAGATCCAGGTCTGGGGCCTGCGCCGGACAGCGGAGTTGCTGCTTGGCAACGCGCCCCGCGTGCAATGGTACAGCCTCTATGATTTGCCTCACGCATGGGGCGCGACCACGCGGCATCGCGAGGTGGAAGGCTCCTCTTATTATCGCCATTTCTACATGGGCCTGCTGCGCGAAGATGGCACGCCCAAGCCGGCTCTCGAGGACTTCCTGCGCTACACTCCGCAAATGGGACTGGTCCAGTGGTTCCATTTCGAGGACCACCGGCTGGACGACGCCGTCGCCTGGATGAAGCGTCTGGGCGTTACAAATTTGCGCACGGGCCTTTCTTGGGCCGACAGTTTCAGGCCAAATGCTCTCGACTGGTTCGACCGCCAGATGGAGGCGCTCGCCGACTTCGACGTCACCATCACCTTTTGCTTCACGCCTGAACATCGCGGCCTGCAGCCTCATCACACCAGCCCACCGGAAGTGCCTGAGGAGTTCGCCGAATTCTGCGCGACAATGATCCGTCGTTACGCGCCTGGAGTGCACAATGCGGCCATGCCGGCGCAGCGGGCCTCGGCTGCATGAGGCTGCCATGTCGTCCGCCGATCAATCGTCAAATGTGCTGGCCGAATTCGCTGCACTGCTGACCGGCAGGAATATCGGCCCAGGCGCCGGTCTCATGATTGTCGTGGCGCATCCGGATGACGAAACGATCGGCATCGGCGGCCATCTTGCCGGGCTGCCGGGATGCCGGATCGTTCATGTCACGGACGGAGCGCCGCGCGATCTTGCCGACGCGCGGAGTCACAGCTTCCAGACATGGCAAGACTATGCCCATGCTCGCCGTACGGAACTATGGGCAGCGTTAGCGGCGGCAGGGCTATCGTCTGCAAATCTGACCAGCCTCGACTACCCTGACACGGAAGCGGTCATGCATCTCGGCGCACTCGCGCAGCAGTTGGCCTGCCTTTTTGCCGCACGCGAGATCCGGTTTGTTTGCACGCATCCTTTCGAAGGAGGCCATCCCGACCACGATGCCACCGCTTTTGCCGTTCATGCGGCCTGCCATTTGCTGCACCGCGACCGGCACCCAGCGCCGTCTATTATCGAAATGGCGTTCTATGCCGCGGGGCCGGAAGGCCCCATCTTCCAGGATTTCGTCGATAGCCCCGAGGCGGATCGCATCGAGGTTTGCCTGACCGGACCGGCCTTTCGGCTCAAGCAAGCCATGTTGGCCAGCCATAAGACACAGCAGCGGACGCTGGCGCCGTTCTTCAGTTCGACCGAGCGCTTTCGGCTGGCACCCGCTTACGATTTCCGTGCGCTGCCGAACAACGGCAGACTTTACTATCAATCCCTGCCGCTTGGTTTCGAGCCCGCAACATGGCTCGGCGTGGCGGCAGCCGCGCATGAGGAGCTTCGGCTGGACCGGCCATGACCCTCACGGTGCTCAACGTCGCCTATTCTCTCGCGCCTGTCGGACCGGATGCGGTCGGCGGCGCCGAGCAGGTGCTGTCGATGCTTGACCGCGCCCTGGTGCGGGACGGCCATCGTTCTATTGTCGTCGCCTGCCGGGGTTCCAGCGCGGCCGGTACTCTGGTGGAGACGCCTGCCGAGACAGGTGTCCTCGACGAAACTGCCAAGAAGCGCGCGCAGCAGGCACACCGCGGGGCGATCGCAACCGCGCGGGCGCGTTGGCCCATCGACATCGTGCATCTACATGGCATCGATTTCGACACTTACCTTCCCGGCGACGGTCCGACGCTCGTGACACTGCACCTGCCGCTCGGCTGGTATCCGCCCGAAGCCTTGCGACCGGCGCGTGAGGACCTATGGCTGCATGCGGTTTCGGACGCGCAGCATAAAACCGCGCCGGCCGGATCGAGGCTGGTAGCGCCTATTCCAAACGGTGTCGACGTCGATGGGCTGAACCAGCCGCGGTCGCGGCGCGATTTCGCGCTCGTGCTCAGCCGAATCTGCCCGGAAAAAGGCATCCATCTGGCGATCGAAGCCGCCAAACGCGCCTCGGTACCGCTGGCCATCGGCGGACAGATCTATCCTTACCAGACACATGTGGAGTACTTCGCCAACGAGGTGCGCCCCCGCCTCGACAGGCGGCGGCGCTTTCTGGGGCCGCTTGGCTTTTCCGCCAAGCGGCGACTTCTCAATGTCGCCCGCTGTTTGGTCATTCCGAGCCTGGCAGCCGAAACAAGTTCGCTGGTTGCCATGGAAGCGCTTGCGTGCGGCACGCCCGTCGTAGCCTTCCCGAATGGCGCCCTGCCCAATGTCGTCGAACATGGCGAGACCGGATTTCTCGTCAACGACGTCGACGAGATGGCGACAGCGATCCTTGCTTCGGCCGAGTTGAGCAACGAAGCGTGCCTGAGCGCGGCGCGACGCCGCTTTTCGCTCGATCGCATGATCTCGGCCTATATGGATACCTACCGGGCATTGGCAAAGCTCGGCCCTTCCCGAGCAGAGTTGAGGGCCGCTCGGTGAGCGCCCTGCGCGCCGAGGTCATCCGAGATCAGGGCGCGCTCGATGATCTCGAGTCGCATTGGTGGCCGCTCTGGTCGCAAAGCATCTCTGCCACGCCTTTCCAGTCACCCGCCTGGCTGTTGCCGTGGTGGCGGACATTCTCGCCGGGTGATCTCTCCGCGATCGCCGTGTGGCGCGGAAAAGATCTCGTCGGCCTGGCGCCACTGTACCTCGAACCGCACGCTTCCGGCTGGAAACTGCTGCCGGTCGGAATCTCGCTGAGCGACTACCTCGATATTCTGTGCACCCCCGGTCAAGAAGCAGCGGTGAGCGCTGCTATCGCCGAGGCAGCGCTCTCGCTCGAATGGTCGCAATGGATCCTTCCAGACCTGCCAGTCAGAGCTGCCTCCTTGAGCCTTGCGCTACCGCAGGTCAAGGAGAGCGGATGCGCGCACCATGCCGCCTGTCCAGTGCTTCCGCCTGCGGGCAATGAGACGCTTGTAAGCTTGATACCCGCCCGACGAAGGCGTCAACTGCGCCGCGCCCAAAGAGCCGCGCAACGACGGGGACGGGTAGCCATTGCGCGATACGAGGCCGATCCGGAGACGTTCGTCGATCAGCTGGTCCGACTGCACGATGCCCGGTGGGCCGGACGGGGCGGCGGCGTGCTGGTGGGTAGCGCTATCGAATTCCACCGTAATGCGTTGCCCCGCCTCGCTGCAAACGGTTTGGCGAGGTGTTGGCTCATCGAAATCGGCGAAGCTGTCGTCGGTGCGTATTATGGCTTTCATCACCGTGATCGCGCCTATGCCTATCTCGGTGGGTTCGACCCGGCCTATGCCGAGGAGAGTCCTGGCGCGATCCTGATCGGCAAGGCCATTGTCGAAGCCGCTCGGGAGGGGGCACGCGAGTTCGATTTTCTGCGCGGCCGGGAAAGCTACAAGTATGGCTGGGGCGCCGTCGACCGTTGGACTGCGCAGAGGGTCTGGACCCGAGGCGCGCCGCCATGACCGCAGCAGAACAGGCAAAGACTACTGCGAAACGCATTCTCGAAAATTGCATGGCGAACGGCCTATCCGCGGACGTCGCGATCGCCAGATTGGCCGTCTATCTCAAGACGGGCATCAACGCTGCAGAACTTGCGAAGATCGCATTGGATATGCGTGCAAATGCCACCCACCGAGGGGACTGGCTCGACGAGGTGGCCGTGCTTCTCTCCCGCAAGATCGACACCTTTGACGAACTCCGGACGACGGCGGCTTCCGTGCTTCACAACCGCCTGGCTGGCGAAACGCGTGAGATGACCATCACCCGACTGGCCATCGGCTTCGACCAGGCGGCCGACATTTCTGCGGTCGCCAGCGTCCAGCTTTCGTCCCTTGGCGATGAGGAGAAGCTTTCGGCTGCAACAGCCGAGATCACTTCCTGGCTGGAGCGACAAGACTTTACGGGCGCAGGCAAGACGATACTCGACGTCGGTTGTGGCATCGGCCGCTTCGAACGTGCGCTCCACGCGAGGGCAAGGCATATTGTCGGGATCGATATATCCGCCAAAATGCTTGCCATCGCGCGTCGACGGTGCGCCGGTCTGACCAATGTGGAGTTCCGCCACACCTCAGGGCTCGATCTTGACGAATTCACCGATGCAGGCCTTGATGGCGTGCTGGCGGTAGACAGTTTCCCTTACCTGGTACTCGCCGGCGTCGCCGAGCGGCACTTCAGCGAAGTGGCGCGCGTGTTGCGCCCAGGCGGAATGGCCGCAATTCTCAACTATTCATATCGGGTGCCGTCTGGCATCGATTCCTCCGATATTCGCGGTCTAGCCGGTGCTTTCGGCATGGACGTCGTCATCGACGGTGAGATGCCTTTCCGTCGCTGGGACGGCACCGCGTTTTTAGTTCGTCGTATTGGCGGAACATAACGGACAGACCGAAGTTGGGGCGCCAAACCACTTCCGCAGAAGCTGGCATATTCAGGAGAAAAAAATGGCGTCCGGTGGCAAGAAACATATGGGCCGCGGCAGTCAGGGCAAGGGTTCCGGGACCGGAGCGAAGACAGAGCTTCCGAAGGACATGGTTGGCGAAAATGAGGTCCTGAAGAATCGAGACAAGAAGCAGCACACAAAGCAACGCGGTCTCGACAGCAATCGGATCAAATCCGATCAGTATCAAGATAATGCGGCAAACCGGCTTCCTAAAGACTGAGCTTGCGGGTAGCTCTCATAAGGCCCGGCGGGCACGCAAACGGATCGGGTATCGAATTCAGGCACGGTGTTGCGCTCAGCCAGAACCCTGTGTGGAGCCGGACTGACCGACGGTTGAAGGCGCCTTGCAAACTCCGGCCGTCTATGGTCTCAAGTGAATTTAAGGGACCCTGTTTGCTAAGAGAATGCCATGTGTCGTCCGAGCCAACGCGATTTCGACCCTCAGGAAAACCTGAGTGTGGACCAAGAGATTGCGTCATTGTTGACAGCCATCGAGCAGGAGAAAATTCCTGATCGCCTGACTAAACTGGCGCTCCAGTTGCAGAATGCGCTGATCCAGAAGCGTCGGTGCAAGTCGGAGACCTGACGCAGGCGCTTATCTGGGTTCGTCAGTCCCTCGATCCCAGCAATCTTTCAAAAAATGGTCATGTCTTTCGACCAGCGACTGCGAGGAGCTTTCATTCAGGAGTCCCAGAACGTGCGCGCGCGCCCGGTTGAGCCGGCTTTTCACGGTTCCGACGGCACAATCGCATATCTCAGCCGTTTCTTCGTAGCTGACGCCCAGGACACCGATCAGCATTAATACTTCGCGCTGATGTTCGGGAAGCTTCTGGATAGCTCTATAGACCTCCTTGCTCCGAAGGAACCATTCCTGGGAGGCTTCCGAAATCGGTCGGCTGGAGGCACAATCAAGCAGCCCCGGCGCTTCCCTCGCCGCAGCCTTCACCCGCGTGTAGTGCGTGTTGCGCATGATGGTGAAAAGCCAGGACTTCAGTCGCGTCCCCGGCTCGAACTTGTCCAAATTGGCAAGCCCTTTGGTCAAGGTCTCCTGGACCAAATCGTCGGCGTCATCAGGAACACGGCAAAAGGTGCGCGCAAAAGCGCGCAAGGCGGGGATCAGGTCGACGACGGAGATTTCACCCGGTGCACAATCTGGCGCGGCATGACCATTGGGTAACACGGCTCGACCCCAGCAGAGAGAGTTGAAGAACATCGATCAGGGAGAATGCGTGACGATGACGATCGTTCCTGTTCGAATCGAACTTGCTCGAACGCCCTCCGGCCAAGGTCGATGGCGCCGTTCGGGCTACAGGAACCAACTCGCCACAAGGCCAGCCGATGCCGCAAAGATTACGGCCGTCGTGATGCCTCCGAGGATGTTCGTACTCCGGCTATTGACCCTGTCGCCCATGATCCTGCGGTCGTTCGTCATTAGAAGCATCAACAGCAGAAGCGGGGGAGTGGAAAAACCTTGCACGATGCCTGCCCAGACCAGGGCCTGCATCGGATTGAAGCCAAAAAAGTTGAGGATGACTCCGATCAGCGTAAAGGCGCCCGTTGCCAGGTAGAAGCCCGGCGCTTCCTGCGGCCTTATGCTCATGCCATGCTTCCAATCCATTGCCTGCGCAAGATCGAAAGCAGCGCCGGTCGTCATGACCGGAACGGCCAGGAAGCCGACGCCGATCACACCGGCGGCGAAGATTATGCCAGCCGCATCACCGGCGACCGGCCGCAACGCCTCGGCTGCCTGTGCCGCCGTTTCGATCTGGTTTTGGCCGACCTTGTGAAGCGTCGAAGCGGTGGAGAGCATGATGAAGTACATGATCAGGTTGGAAAACGTCATGCCGATCAGAATGTCCTGGCGCGACCGGCGCAACTCTTCCTTTGTCGCTCCCTTCCGTTCCTCAAGGTCGGTTCGGCCGTTGGCGATCTCCTCTTCCACCTCCTGGTTGGATTGCCATGTGTAAAGGTAGGCTGAAAGTGTTGTGCCTATGATAGCGACGAGGATCGACAAGTACTCACGGTTGAAATGCACTTTCGGCAGCAAGGTGCCAATCAGCACGGACGTCAGTTCGGGCTTGGCGAGGATAGCCGAAACGACGTAGGCAAGCAGCGCCAGCGCCAGTACTCGAAACAGGTTCTTGAGAAGTTCGTAAGAGCCGAAGACCTGAAGACCGAACATGAGCGCTGCAACGAGAGCGACGATCATCGGGATCGGCAACGGCACGAAGAGGTTGATTGCCGCCGCCATGGCGCCAAGATTCGCAGCAGCCTCGATCGCGTTGCCGATCAGGACCGCGACCAGAACCGACCATAGCAGCCATCGCGGATAGAAATCCGCTATGACCTGGAACAGTCCCCGCCCCGATACCTGGCCGAGCTTCGATGAGAGGTACACGACCGTGTACATCATCGGCAGTGTCACGGGTGCGGTCCAAAGCAGGTCCGGTCCGAACTTTGCTCCCGCGCTGGCATAGGTCCCGATCGCCGATCAATCGTCGTCAGCCGCACCAGCGATCAAAGCCAAACCAGCGGCTCTCCCGAAACCTTTGCGCTTTCCCCCGTCTGCCTCTTTGCTGGCTTGTTCGGTCATCACTTGCGCTCGACGTGATCGGAAAAGGATCGGCCGAACGTGGGTTGAGTGGGTGCCGCCTTTGGACCCGAACTGGCCCATCAGGTGTTTGTTCCTGCTCGTTCACCCATGGCAGGGGGTCGATGTGACATGAAGCCTGAGACGGAACCAAGTTCCGCGACTACAGTGCGCAAACACGCGTGCTCTTGAAATTTCCAAGTGCGGCCAGGCTGGCGCTCAATAGCCCCCGATGATCGGCAGGATCTCGCCGGTGATGTAGCTCGAGCATTGCGGCGAGGCTAAAAACACATAGGCCGGCGCGATCTCCTCGGGCTGGGCCGGCCGCTTCATCGGCGTCTTGGCGCCGAACTGCGCGACGTCCTCGGCCTTCTTCTCCGACGGGTTGAGCGGCGTCCAGACCGGGCCCGGTGCCACCGCGTTGACGCGGATGCCCCTGCCTATGAGGTTGCCGGAAAGCGCCCGGGTGAAGGCGTGGATGCCGCCTTTGGTCATCGAATAATCGACCAGGTCCTTCGAGCCCTCTATGCCGGTGACGGAGCCCGTGTTGATGATCGCCGAGCCCGGCTTCATGTGCGGCACCGCTTCCTGCGCCATATGGAAATAGCCATAAAGGTTGGTCTTCAGCGTGGTATCGAAATGCTGCTCAGTGAGGTCGACGAAATCGGCCGAGTGCACCTGGAAGGCGGCGTTGTTGACAAGCACGTCCAGCTTGCCCAACGCCTTCACTGTCTGTTCCACTGCCTTGCGGCAGAAGGTCCGTTTGGAAACATCGCCGCGAAGCGTGACGCAGCGCCTGCCTTCGGCCTCTACCGCTGCTTTCGTCGCTTTGGCGTCGCGATCCTCGCTGAGATAGACGATGGCTACATCGGCGCCTTCGCGTGCGAAGAGCACAGCGACGGCGCGGCCGATGCCGGAATCGCCGCCGGTGATCAGCGCGACCTTGCCTGCGAGCTTGCCCGAACCCTGCCAGAACGGCGCATCGTAGAGGGGCGCCGGCACGATCGCCCATTCCTCGCCGGGCTTTGCATGGTGCTGCTTCGGAAATGGCGGCACCGGATATTGGCGCGCGCCGGCCTGCATGGCCGTCGATGATTTTGCCTTCGGCTTGGTTTGATCCTTAGCATCGACCTTGCGCTGCACGCTGCGCTGCTTGCTGGCGGCCTGCTCAGCGTCGGATTTCGTTCGGGTGGCGAGTCTTGTCGGCATCGTTTTCTCCTTCATTTGGGAAGGTCAACGCACGCCGGCAAAAAACGACCGGCAGCCTTGGCGGCATAACTCCTCTTGGTTCAGCCGGCATGCAACCAGCCGGCGGCAGCTACGTTGATCGCGATCCAAAGCTGGTGGCAGCCATGAAATCCCTGCGGACGATCAATCCCCTTTTCACTACTGCGGCCGCACGGCCGAACGGCTGGGATGGTGAAAACGCATGAGCCGGTTCCTGCCGCTCACCATTCATTTCGTCGGCGGCGGCACGATGGTGGTCGCTTCGATTATCGACGCCAAGAAGGCGCTGGGCGGAAGATGGAAGAGCAAGGACGTCCCGTCCTTTGCCAGAGCCGCACGACTGGTGGACGACGCCGTGGCGGGTATCTGCCGTCCGGCGATTGCCTTTGCCGCTTTCAAGAAGGCGGCTGCTGAACAAGGTCTGCTGGAGCCTGGCGGTCCAAGTACCGCGCTCAGCATCCTCGACCAGCTCTGGTCCGGCGACGATAAGGGTCGGCCGAAGTGACACCCCCGTCAGGTCACAAATTGTTTCGCCAGGAACATCGGTTGATGTTGCCAGTTGTGCTTGCTCAGGGAAGCTGAGCGCTTCCTAGCATCTTGTTGGAGCAATGGGTCGGCGGCGTTCCGCTGGAACAGCAGACACAACCGAAGGAGATATTGATGGCGAAGAAAAGTTCGTCCGGCGCGGCGAACGGGCTGGAAAGCCTGTTCGTGGATGGCCTGAAGGACATCTACTACGCGGAGAAGAAAATTCTGAAGACGCTGCCGAAGATGGCCAAGGCGGCGCAGTCGGAGGAGGTGAGCGCGGCTTTCGAAAAGCATCGCATGGAGACGGAAGGCCAGGTCGACCGGCTTGAACAGGTTTTCGAAATGTTGGGTAAGCCGGCACGAGGCAAGACCTGTCCCGCGATCGACGGCATCATCGAAGAAGGTTCGGAAATCCTTGAGGAATACAAGGACGAGCCCGCGCTCGATGCGGGCCTTGTGGCCGCCGCCCAGTCGGTCGAGCACTATGAGATAGCTCGTTACGGCACGCTGATCGCCTGGGCGGAGCAACTGGGCCTGAAAGACGCCCTGCCCTTGCTGCGCGAAACGCTCAAGGAAGAATCCGCCACCGACGAGACACTTACCAAACTCGGTGAAAGCGGTGCGAACGAGCGGGCTTTGCAGGCGGCCGCGTGAGGCGCCTGACATACCCTCGGTTCATAAGCCGAAAGGCTAGCTTGACGATGCGGCCCCGGTCTCCCGACCGAGGCCGCAATCAACGGATAGCCATCTATCGCCCGGCAAGACTGCGATCAGCGTGCCGGCTTTTGTGTCCTCGCGAATCGCTCCATTCCCTTCTTCAGCAGAGCGGCCGCCCTCCTGGCGTCGCGCCAGCCTTTCAGCTTGATCTTCTTGCTGGTGCCCAGCACCGACGACACAAAGAACTGCTCGATCTCGCGGCGCAGTTCATCGGGCACGCAATCCATCAAACCCGGCTTGTCGGGTGAATCTTGCTTATGAGGACGAAAGATATAACGGTCGTTGTAGAACTGCGAACCTTCGGCATCCTTTTGCTTGACGCGCAGCGCGCCAAGCAGGTCGCAATTGATGACAATGCCTGGCGAGGACACCGCCTGATGGATGACGAGGCCATCCAACGGGTCACCGTCTTCGCCGCGTGTGGACGGTATGAAGCCCCAATCATAGGGATAAGTATTTCCAATCGGCAGCGGGCGGGTGAATTCGAAGACGCCGGTTTCGGGATGGTAGGAGAACTTGGCCGCAGCTCCGCGCGGTGTCTCCACGACGACCCTTATATGTTCGCCATTCATCGTTGGCAGCTTCTCGTAATGCGGCATCGTCCACTCTGGCCCAGTGTCGCCCTCCTAAGCCCTGCCAGAGACGAAAGTTCCCATTGCTCACTTGGGGCGCAGAAACTCGCCCGCCGGCGCGGCGTTCATCTCTTTGCCGCCTCAATGCCTTTCGCAAAAAGGCAAGCCCTGCTCGGAGTTCAACATGGAAAAAGCATTCAATCGGCTCGCGGAAATTGTCGCCCACGCCGCAGGACATGCATGGGCTTTCGCTTTGTGCCTGATTTCGGTGGTCCTCTGGGCCATTGCTGGCCCGATTTTCAAATACTCCCAGACCTGGCAGCTGGTCATCAACACGGGAACCACCATCGTTACCTTCCTAATGGTTTTCCTGATTCAAAATACCCAGAATCGCGACGGTGCGGCCATACAGGCCAAGCTCGATGAGCTCATCCGCTCAGGCCGCGCGAAAAACGCCTTCATCGGTATCGAACATCTCACGGAAGGTGAGGTTCAAGAATTCAGAGATAAGTGTGCGAAAGCCAAGGCCGCCAGCGAAGACACGACCGCACGCGCCTAGAGTGAGAGGCGGTCCTACTTGGAACCCCGATGCTTGTTGTGCTCACTTTCCTGATTTTTGCCGCGAAGGATGTTGCGGTCGTCTGGGTCGACGAGGTTAGGGGCCCCGCTCCTCAGATTCGAGCCCTTCCGCCGAGCCTCGCGTTCGGCAATCGAGCGCTTCAGCTCCGCCTTGGCATCGAATTCCTTCGGCGCGTTCTTCGTGTTCTCACGCTCTTCGATGACGCGCGTTTGCTGATCGTGGGTTTTCCGTCCAGTCATCGCTTACTCCTGCGCTTTTGTGGGTAACGGCACCCGGACTCGATCGTTCCTGGCTTGCGCGGGGAGTTTCGATCTTTCTGAAATCTCGCATGCGGACGAAGGCGTCTGGCGTGATACATTACTGAGGCATCGCCTCGCCCAGACGGCAATAGTCAAAGCGCTTCGCGAACAGACAAAGCTGCCTCAGAAAGATTCGGCCTGAAGAAGTCGTGCTTTGGACAGCCACCGTCTCGGTCCACTTCCGTTTCGGTCAAAGGCCATGGGTCAGCTTGGATACATCGCAACGCTCAACGGCGTAATCTTCCTCCTGGCTGCGGGAGCGGCAGGGCTCGCCCTCTACAATGGACTGCAGGCGCGCTGGGCTTTGCGCGGGTGCCGGTTCGGACGGTTCGTCGAAGTCCGGGGAGTGCGGCTGCACGTTATCGAGGGGGGCGAGGGCATGCCGCTGTTGCTGTTGCATGGCAACGGCGCTTCGGCCGAAGACTTCATGACGAGCGGCATCTTTGACAAGACGGCTCCGCATTATCGTGTTCTGGCTTTTGACAGACCAGGCTTCGGCAGGAGCTCGCGCCCGATCGGCAGGATCTGGTCGGCCGCCGCCCAGGCCGACCTGATCGATGCCGCCGCCGCGAAACTCGGGCTGGGACGCTACATCGCTCTTGGCCACTCATGGGGAGCCGCGGTAGCGCTCGAGATGGCGCGCCGTTGCCCTGGATCCGTTGCCGGTGTCGTGCTCGTTTCAGGCTACCACTATCCGTCGCCGAGGTTCGAACTCGCGCTGTCGGCATTGCCAGCCTTGCCTTTGATCGGAACCGTGTTCCGCCATACCTTGCTGCCGCCGCTGGTCGGACTTGGCTGGGGCTGGTCAATGCGAAAGATATTTGGCCCCGCCGCGATCTCTTCGGCATTCGCGGCAGCGACGAGGGAGTTGGCGTGCCGGCCATCGCAATTGCGGTCCATCGCGGCGGAGTCGTTCCTGATGTGGGTCGCAGCGGCGTTTGCGAGGTCTCGGCACGCTGACATTTGCGTTCCTGTTGGGATCATCGCAGGCGCCAGCGATCAGCTCTTCGACGCGCCGGCCGAGGCGTTACGGCTGCACGCGGAGCTTGGGAACTCGATGGTCGATATCGTCCCCGATGCCGGGCATATGGTGCATCAGACGGCCCCACAGGCGGTGATTGCCATGATCGACAAGATCGCCGCTCTTTCGAGCGTCGGCGACGCGAGGTTGAGCGGCCGATAAGCGGCCGCGCGCCGGGAATGGCTAACTCATACTGCCGTGCTGGCCTGGTGCGGAACCTTCCGACCGGCGCCGCTTTATCTTGATGTTCGAAGCGGCAGCGAGGGGAAGATATTGCGCAGCGTTGCTTGGCGGAGTCGCCTTTTCCTGCAGGTGCTTGCGCTGGCGCTTGCCTCCTGCTCCTCGTCGGAAACCGTCGAACAGCAATCGAAACTTGCGGCCTCGACCGGGAAGGCGGCAGTGCTGGTGACCGATGCCTGGCTTTCCGATGCTGCGCCATCCCACTACGCATCGGCTGCCTTGCAATCCTTCGCCGAGACGATCGCCGATGCCGGCCGGCGGGTGAAGTCGGCCTCCCCGTCCAATCCTGCGAACAGAGATAGGCTAAAGGCGGCGGTCAGCCGACTGTCGAATGCGGCAAGGCGCGCCAAGAGCGCGGTCGAGGCCGCGGAGCACGCGCAGGCCAGCCAGGCGCGCGACGAGCTTAGCGCCGCGCAAGCGGATCTCGCCACGGCCTATCGCGACTATTTCGCGCCGCAACGATGAAGAAGCTGCTGGAAATTTCCTTGGGCGTGGTGACCAGCGTTGGCGGCTTCCTGGAGGTCGGTTCGATGGCGACGGCGGCGCAGGCCGGAGCATTGTTCGGTTTCCAGCTCATCTGGGCGATCGTGCTCGGCACCATCTGCATCATCTTCCTGGTCGAGATGGCCGGTCGCTTCGCCGCCGTGAGCCACCACACCATCACCGACGGTATCCGGGAAAGGTTTGGCTTCAATGCATTCCTTTGGCCACTGCTGGCAGTCTTGTTGATCAACTTCATGGTGCTTTCCGCCGAGATAGGTGGGGCTGCCATCGCCGCCGAGCTTGCCACGGGGATCAGCTATCAGTGGTGGGCGCTGCCGGTGGCCTTCCTCGCCTGGCTGCTGTTGTGGAGAGGCACATTCGGCCTCATCGAGAAGGGGGTATCGATCCTGGGCCTGGTCACGCTCTGTTTCGTGGTCGGGGCGGTGATGCTCCAGCCGGACTGGAAACAGGTTGCCTTCGGTGCTTTTCCCACCTTGCCGCACCACGATCCGGCAAACTATTGGTTCATGGCCGTCAGCATTCTTGGCGCTTCCATATCGCCCTACCTTTTCATGTTCTATTCCTCAGGAGCGATCGAGGATCAGTGGGACAAGAGCTATCTCGGCGCCAATCGGGTCATTGCCGGTCTCGGAATGACTTTCGGTGGAACGATCTCCATCGCTGTTCTGATCGTGGCGGCGGTTGTGCTCGGCGCGCATGGCGTGAATCAGGTAAATGACTACAATCAACTCCCGCTGATGCTGATCGCCATATTCGGGTTCTGGGGTTTTGTCCTTTTCACTGCTTCGCTGGCCATTGCCTGCTTCGGCGCTGCGCTCGAGATAGCGCTGCAGCAGGCGTATCTCGTGGCGCAGGGATTCGGCTGGACGTGGGGCGAAAATCTCAGGCCGCGCGATGATCCCGGTTTCAGCCTCGTCTACACCGTAACGCTATTTCTTGCTGCAATTCCGATAGCGCTTGGCCTCGATCCGTTAAAGCTCACCATCTTTTCGATGGCGCTGACCGCGGCCAGTCTGCCGCTGACCGTCGTCCCGTTTCTCTTCCTGCTCAATGACCATCGTTATGTCGGTGAGCACCGCAATGGCCTCGCTTCGAACGCCGCCGTGATCTTCATCATCGCGCTCGGCTTCGTGCTGGCGGTGGTGACCGTTCCCCTACAGATATTTGGAGGCACGTGATGCAGTTGCTGCGGGATATCCTGGACAAGCAGGTCGTCGACCGCGAGCAGGTCAAGATCGGCAGGGTGGACGGCTTAGTCGCCGAGCTGAGGCAGGGCAAGCCGCCGAGGGTCGTTGCCGTCGAACTTGGCTCGATCGCGCTCGCACGCCGCCTGGGTCAGCGTCCCGGGCGGTGGACGGCAAGGCTTACGGCCCGGCTGCGTGGAAACCGGCAGGCCAGGCCACATCGCATCGCGTGGAACAAGGTGCGCGACATCGGTGTCGACATCGAATTCGATTTGGACGTGCGGCGGACCAAAATCTTGGCCTGGCAGGTTTGGCTGCGCGATCACGTTGTCGGCTGGATCCCGGGAGCCTGACGATGGCAAATGTGAATCTCGAGCATCTGACTGGCCGGCGCGTGTTCTCGGAGCGCGGCAAGAGCATCGGCTATGTCGAGGAGATCATAGCCGAGCAGGACGGCGACGACCTCGTCGTCACTGAATTCCATGTCGGTATCTTTGCCGCTTTCGAACGCCTGTCCGCCTCGACCATAGGCACTGCGCTGCTCGATTTCTTCGCGCTGCGCCGCCGCGACGGCCTCTACCGCATACCATGGGACAAGCTCGATATTTCCGATCCGGCACGCCCGAGGCTGCTTTGCCCGGATGAAGCGCTTGAGGCTTTGAGGGCGCAGCCGAAAGGTAAATAGCCACTTACTAAAAAGCTGCTCATCCAAGGGAACATCCCAGCCGGCGCGAAGTTCGGACTGGTAAGGAGGATCCTACGCCATGAACAGTGTCATCTATCTCATCGGTCTCATCGTGATTGTGCTCGCGATTCTCTCCTTCCTCGGCTTTCATTAGGAGGGCGCCATGCAGCGCGAGAATGATCAGGGCCGCAGGCCCGCCGACTTCAGCAAGGCCAAGAGCGAGGTTTCCGATCGGGTTCGGCAAGAGGCACAAAGTGCCGCCGATGCGCTCCACGATGCGCGCGACGAAATTGCGCAAAGGGCAGGTGTTTATGCGTCGGAAGCACAGGAGGCCCTGTCCGAAAGAGCTGAGGAAACGCAGCGCGACATCGGATCGAGCCTGGCGGCACTCGGCGGCGCCTTGCGCGCTGCAAGCGACCATCTGGCCAACACCGACCAAAACGCGGCGTCGAAATTCATGCTGGATGCGGCGGGCGGCCTGGAAAGGCTGTCGTCCTCGCTGAAGGAGAAACCGTTCGGGCAGGTACTTGAGGACGTTCAGTCCTTCGGTCGCCAGCATCCGGGCACACTGGTTGCCGGTTCAGTCTTGGCGGGACTCGCGCTCGCAAGGTTCATGAAGGCTTCCCCGCCGGAAGGGCAGGCTGCGGCCGGATTGGGCCGACAAACCGGTGTGAGAACAAGCGAGTCCCGGGACAACGCGGCGCCCAATTGGGGCTCCGACGGCGGCGTTCCCGGACAGGCAGCGGAGCTGGAAAGATGAATACTCAGGACAATCCAAGCCTCGGCACTCTGTTAGCTGATCTGGCGCAGCAGGTGAGTACGTTGGTTCAGACGGAGGCCAGGCTCCTGCGGGCGGAGATATCGGAGAGCGTGACCAAGGCCGAAGCCGGCGCAGTCGAGGTTCTGGGCGGTGCGATATGCCTGCTCGCCGCTCTGCTGGTCCTGCTGCAGGCGCTCGTCATTGCCTTGGCGCGCTTGGGGCTGGGCGCCGGATGGTCCGCTTTGCTAGTCGGAGTGGTCGTGGCCGTGCTGGGCGTCGTCCTGTTGCGTACGGGCATGGCAAGCATGGCGCCTTCGGAACTGGCGCCGGACCGCACGCAGGAGCAGCTGAAGCGCGACGCGAACGTGATCAAGGAACAAGCGAGATGACCGACAAATCCGCAGCCGAACTCGAACGCGAGGCCGAGGCCACGCGGGCAAGGGTGATCGCAACGGCCGATTCCATCCGAGGCAAGATGACCCCTGGCCAGTTGTTCGATGAGTTCACCGGCCTTTTCAGTGGTGGTGCGGGCTCCGAGATGCTTCACAACCTGAAGACCCAGGTGCGGGAAAACCCCTTGCCGCTGACCGTGATCGGGGCCGGCATTGCATGGCTCATGCTGGGCAGCGGCGCTACCGCGGCAACCGCTGCTCCCGGCCACGTGGCCCGTCGCGATGATGACGCGACCGGCACTGAATTCGCTGCCATGACTTCGGACACAGCGGCCTCGGTCGCTCAGATGGCCGGCGGGGCAGCAGGAAATGTCTCGGCCATGGCCAGCGGCGCAACCGATACGGTGTCCGACATGGCACACGGCGCAGCGGAGACGCTCACGAACTCGGCGGCAGCCACGGCCGACATGGTAACGAGAGCCAGCCGTTCCACGCAACAGTTGCTGGAGGATCAACCCCTCGCGGTGGCGGCTGTCGGCCTCGCAGTCGGTGCCGCGATCGGCGCGATGCTGCCTCGCACGCAAATCGAGGACGAGCAATTGGGTGGCTACCGCGAACAGCTTCGGGACAAGGCCGAAGACGCACTTGAAGAGGGCGTCGATCAGGCAAAGCAGGTTGCAGCCGAAGTCTATCAGACAGCCAGCGAAGAAGCCGGGCGGCAAGCCTCGAGCGAAGGCACGCTAGCCGATAAAGTCGGTGATGTCGTCAAGTCCGCCGCCGACACAACCGATGAGGCGGTGCGCCGAAAACTCTCCGATACCGAGCCGTCTGTTAAGAACAAATCGACTTGAAAGCATCTCGGCACGCGCGCTGACAACCCTGCGGCATGAAGGCTGCCTAGCTGTTGCATACCTGTCACGATCCACTTCGGCCGCCTGAACGACATCCGCAGGGAGAAGCGGGTGGTCTGGCGGAAGAGCAGGCGGTTAGTGTCGTTTGTCGTTCATAGGTTCGACTATAGACCACTCGGCTTCCCTCTCTTTGAGCTTTTCCTGTAATTCGAGAGCAAGCTGAAAGATGCGATCGGGAATAGAAATCCAGTCGTTCAAACCCTCCGTGCCCGGCGCCTCCCAGCTCAAAGGGTTTGAGTCCGACTGTGAATTGGCTGATTTCCACAGCAACTGCGAAAGGACTTGCCGCTGCACTGCCTGAAGCTCTTCCAATAGGCGCAGGAACCTCAACGCGTCCATCGTTGGAAGATTCTTGGTTCTGAGTCGGGCTATCAGATTGTGCTGGCGCGTGATCTGCCGCTCGCCATGTCGAACGTGCTGTTGCGCCATGCAGATGAAGTCATTTAGCCCCATGGCCGACAACGCCGAAAAACGGACAGTCGTTCCTTCAACAGGTCCGGGCATGAAACAAGAGCGGGCCGGACCGGTAGGATAGCAAAGCGGCTCGGGTTGCGGGAATGAGCGGCAAAGCAGCCAAAGAGGCGCTGCCAAAAATGAGAGATGGCGCAGCCATCACGGAAGGCGCAGGTAGTTTGGCGGGAGGCCCTATTCGTTCGCGGCTGACCGCGAGTGCCGGCATTGCCGGAGTTGCGTTATGAAAATGCGCTTCGCTGACGAAATCACCATGGCGCAACACCACATCCGCGAAGGCGCGCGGCAGCGTGTCCACCAGCACAATTTCTTAGCTAGCTGGAGCCACGAATTGCCGGTCGGCTAAGCCAGCGGCTTCCTGCACCTACTCGAGGATATCGGTTCGACACACTTTACCCCTCCTCCTCCTGTGGTAGGCCGTCGGTGAGGTCGTAAAAATCGGATTTCGAGCCGATGAAAATGTGCTTGCTGAGCCGAAGACCCGTCGGCTGGTCGAGAGTGCCGGCCGCGACGAACGTTTGCGTGCTGGCAGCCTCTCTCCAAAACAGGTTGCCGCCGCAGCGTGAGCAGAAGCCGCGCTCGACGTTGTCCGAGGACTGATACCAGTTCAGCGTCGACGAGGTCAGAAGCCTAAGATTCTCCGATCGGCAAGCCGCCATGGCTGCGAAGTTGCCGCTTGTGCGCGCACACTGCGTGCAGTGACAGGCTATAGGGTCTGCGAGTTCGCCCGCGATTTGGTAGCGCACACTGCCGCACAAACAATGTCCCGATGACATGGAAACCTTACTTGCGAGGCGAGTTTTTGTTCCGTGGCGTGGTCAAGATCTTCGTCGGCTCCGGCGTGCTGATGTATCTCGGCGGCGATATGGCGGTCCCCAATTCGAATCCTTATTCCTCCGCGATCTCCGGATGGGGTTGCGCGCTCCTCGAAATTGAACGTCGCCTTGCCGGATGCAATCTGTTCGTCCGTGAAGGAGACTTGAAAATCGAAGTTGAAGTCACTGCCGTATGAGGAGGCCCAGTCGAACTGCCAGCCCATACGTCTCTTGAACGGAAGAAGTTCTTCAAGCGGGGCTCGCGAAACTACCACCAAACTGACGTCATGGTGTCGCAAGTGCTGGTTTGCGCTATCGATGTGATCGGCAAGGAATGAACAACCTTCGCAACGATAGTCAGCATTCGGCGGGAACATGAAATGATAGACTATTAGCTGCGTTCGCGATAACGCGTGAAGGCCTTCTCCTTCGCAAGGTGCTTCTTGTGGGCGGCGAACCACGTTTCGTAGGTAACGACTTCATGCGGATCCATCGTGCGCTCCTCGTCATCTCGATTGGCAGGTCCCAGTTGGGATACTCATGCCAAGGATGAAGGGCGCAGTTGGAATCCTACATTACTAGCGAGTTCGGAAACGGCTATCCACGCCGAAAGGCTCGCCGCCTCCTTCATGCTGCTGAGCGGGGGCGTGGGCGCAGATGTCGCCGCCCTGAGGCTGCTAGGCCAGCATCTTTCCTCGTCACCCGGTCGCCACCACCGCACTGGCCTTCGCCTCACTGGTCAAAAGCTGCAAACTGACCAATTTGGCATGGACGAATTTTAACCTACATCGCTAAGCTCGACCTCAAGGAAGAGGCCTGGGGACGACGCTTATCATCGATCGGCATCGTGTCGTCATATTGGTGGCTGACGCGGCTGACGTGCTTCTTCATGATTGGCCACAGCCATATTCCTCGACGAGACGTCACGCGCTCGCTGCTTGTCTTGCCGTGCTGCGCAACGAGAAGCCGCCGCGCGTAGCGCGGGAAGCATTCGTCGAGGCGGCCAAGGATGCAAGAATTCTGCTGACTGATCAGCCGCAAAGTACGCGATACCGACTTTTCGTTTCCAAGCCCCCCGGTTGGCCCGCCTATGGCTTACTCCGCTCCAGGGCGGGTCGCTCCCGTATCAGGGGCAGCGCCGCCGTTCCGGCGTCAGAGGATGACTGGTGAATTGCAGCAGGCGCCACGGCATTCGTGGCAGAAAATGATCTTCAGCACGTCCGATGAAGGCAGGGCTGATCGGGGCCGAACTGCCGCACCAACGAGGTGACGTCAAGCCGCGCGCGGCACGTTCGCAGGTAAGACAGCCCGACGATGGCGAGAGGCTTAGGTCAATGAAAGAGCCCGCTCCCTGGCGTCTATGGCGGGCGGGCTCTTGGTCGAGACCTCCTAAAGGAAAGCCGGCATCTCCCGAAGCTCCGAAGGGAGGCGACAGTCCATCTCGACGCGGCGCGCTCTTAAGGTTGGAGAAAAGATGCGCCGTCCAATTGTTTCAACAGCGGCTTCGAACAAAAGTTCCCCATTGCCACATTAGCCTGGGCTTGACGAACCGGCCGGCTGCCTCAGACGGGAAGGCCCCGCGGCCCGGCCGCACATCCAGGTAGATTTAAGACTGTGGCCGAGCCATTTACCTCACCCGTTGGAAGCGAGGCGCAAGGATCCTGCAACCGCGCCACGGCTTGCGATTGGTTCCAATTTTAGGAATTGGCCGGCAGGTCTCGGCAACAGATCAATCTTAACGGCAGCGTATTGCGCCGCATTGACCTCGTGTGCCGGCGATCTGATCGGCGTTTCGGTTGTCATCATCTTATCTTCTCGTGGGAAGAGGGATTGGAGCGCCCGGGCACTGTCCGGGCGCTCCAAGCGGTTTCAGGCGTAAGTAGGATGGCTCTTTCCCGCAACATGCGGAAATTCGCCATCTTCGACGAGTATGTCCTTCCTGCGCGCGAATGCGACGAAAACTCCTCTCGCCGTCTCGGCGTCGATATCTCCGACCAGGGCCGCTTTGCAGGCGCGGATGGCAGCCTTTTGCTCGGGGCTGTTGCCGCACCATTCGACCGAGAACTGATAGGCATCGGTGACCGTGTTGAGCTGCCGCGGGAAACCCAAACCCACCCAGACACGGATCGGCTTTTCAAAAGGCTTGGAAACCATGGCGACCTCCATCGTTTCGCGACGATTTCAGGCGGTCAATCCGCCGCCTCTGCTGTTCGTGCCGGTCATCCACGGTGGCGGGGCGCTCACCTCTTCAAGGATGCTGGCCGATTTCGCAAAGCCCGAAAAGGCTTCCTGCGCCGCGGTCAGCGGGTAGCCGCTGTCGAAGGCGCGCTGGCAAGCACGCAATGCCGTGTCATACCCTGGACCACGTTTGTGTTTCGGCCATTCATAGAGGAATTCCAGAGCGTCCTCGAGGCAGGCGACCTCCTGAATGAGGCTGTTTCCACTCTTCACATAGACGGGGCTGTCGAAGATACGATCGTTCATAAGATCCTCCAAATCGAACGAACAACTCAGCTTTGGGACAGGCGAGAACCGACAGCGGTTCGAGCCTGACGGCGATATGGGTTTGTCATTTTTGAGCGTCAAGATTTCGGCTGCATCAAAATTTCGAAGCATAATTTTCCGTGCGCATCGGCGGGCGCCTCGACGAGTTGATCGAAACCGCTGAGAGGGCCGGCTGGCATAGGAACAGGGTTGCCTCGGCGCCTTGCCGCGAAGCGGCTCAACAGCGGCACCGCTCAGCGAGTACCCAGAAATCCTTTAGCGAGGCGTGGTGGAGCATCTCCTCGCCTTTCAGTGTCTTCACCAGGCCGGGTTTCTGCCGTTCGGCCAAGCCCTTCGGCGCAGGAGCGCCGGCCATGCCGTGGACGAAATCCCATAAAGCCTGCCGCTTGTCGGCTTTGAAGGTGGCAACGGCCCCGCCCATCTAGCGGGCCCTTGTCGGCCATGAGCACGGTCGCCGGGTTAGGCAAGCCCGTTGGCGGTCGCGAGAGCGCCACAAGCGGTGGCCTCGCTTCGACAGTGTCACCTGAGGATTTACGTCCAGTTCAAGTCGGGCGATGATGGGCTATGCGGATATCTCGAACCTTTTTTGCCCTACGCGCTGGGCATCGACCGCTTGCGACAACGATTGCCAAGATGCACTTGCAGCACGCGCCGCATTCTTTTTTGCGGCATGGAACAAAGTGCGGGGCCAGCGGCGACAGCGGGCCCGCGGAAGTTATGAGGTCTGACACCCCGCAACAGTTTACAGGGCCTGCTCGTGGGCTCCGATAAGCCCATTTCTCTTAGCTGGCGCGAGGCGTGCGCGGGGTCGCACGGATCGTCTTTCACCGACTTGCCAGATGCATTCGCCATTAAGCACGTAGTAGGTTTCCTCCCGCGCGGAGGACGGTGGCGAACCCGGCCGGAATCATCCAGTCGAACATGGTCGTGTGCTTCGTGTCCTCCTCGGTGACAAGAAAGACCGGCAGATGGCGCGCAGCATGATCCCGTTGTTCTCGTCAGGCCTGCGAATGATCGGGGCATCGCTCATTTGCGGGCAACGCGATCTAATTTGAAAGCGTCTTCGTCTGGATCGTTCTGTGACCGTGGCCGCTGCCGGACGCCGCCGGCAGGCTTACGCATACGAATCCAAAACGCGACAATCGAATTTAATTCAATATCGCATAGCTGTAAGCGTCCGGTTCGCACTCGCTGAAAAAAGCGTGCTGGAACATTCCGGCATGGCCGCGGTTCTCTGATCAGGAGGAACGGCCATGGTAGACGACAAGACCAAGCGTGACTTCCGCGACCGTGAGGACGAGGATTACGAAGTCCGCCATTTCGCCAACAAGGTTGGCCTGACAGTCCAACAGGTCCGCGAACTCATCAAGCAGCACGGTAACGACCGCAAGACGCTGGAACGCGAGGCCGAGAAGCTTCGAGGATGACCAACATTTTCAGACTTGGTCCGACCGATTGATGGAAAGCGGCATAGTGGCGAACAAGCAAGGAAGCAAGAACCTACGCCAAGTGATCTTGCACGAATAGCCGGCCCACGAACCGTTGGACATGGACCCGAAAGTGGGCCAAGGCCCTTCCCTGTCAGGGATCGCCATCACCAGAAATCCGACGATATCGGAAGTGATTGCGAATGTGGTCGTTGAAAAAGCGACCCTTGGCGAAAGCCGCTCGGAATGCCGCAAAAGTCTCCGGTGGCACAGACTCAAACTCGTAGTGTTTGCCGCTTGTCACAAACCACACGGACAAGATCCTGCTCTCCGGATCATAGGCTGTTTTGCTTATCGAGGTGGAAGGCATGACACTATTCGGCCTTCTTCGAAAGCGCGGACCTGAGAAATCAACTTCGAGGTGACATAAACGTTCCGTGGCGCCTCCTGGGCTCCTGGCAGCGTATGCGACCCTCGCCCACACAAAGGTAGGTTGGCCATTATAGCGCGATGCCAGGCGCCGCCGAGCACAAGAAAGGTTTCAGGTGCTGCCGGAACAGCGCTTACCTTCGTTGACCGTGGGTCCGCTCACGGTCGCTTCGACCAAGGCGCCAACATACTATTTCGCCGGCTTATCCTTGTCGCTGATGTCTGAATTCTGCCGCTTCGGCGCGGGAGCGGTCGTCACCGCGATGGAAGAAATCTTCCAACGGTTGTCGACGTTTTCGAAGGACAGATCGAAGTCGATCTCCAGCGGCTGCGTTGGGAACAGGCCGACGAGGTGCAACTGCTTCTGGGGATCGAGAAAGGGCGGCGTGGACAGTTGCGGTGTGATGACGGCAACTGCCGTGAGATCCGCGCCGGTCAGGCGCAGCGCCTGGAACTTGATCGCAAGATCGCCTGCGTTGTTCTCCGCGCGAAACCTTGGAGAACCCAAATCCCTCAGCACCGTGAAGTTGCCAGTCTCCACCGCCTGCTGGAGAGCCGTCATCGTGCTGCGGGCGAGATAGATCGACTGCGCGGCATTTGCCGGCCAGTCGGGTGAGGCCGGTGCGGCCGGCGCCGCCTTTTTCTTGCCCGACGCCGGCGCCTGCGCCTGGGCAAGGCCAGGTCCGGCGGCGCACACGACCAGCGTCCCCGCCAGGATGGTTGTGACTATTCGCATCGGGATCATCATATCGCGCCGGCGGGACCGCTTCCTACCAGCTCATCCTCAGGCCCAGCCGTCCGCCGGCCATATGCTGGCCGGGATCGAACGCGACGCCGCCGTTCAGCTGGAGCTGCGAGCCGAGCCGGGCGCCCGCGCTGAGCGCAAAGGCGTTGGCGCCCTCGAACGTGCCCCAGTTCAAGGTGGTGACGAACCTCTCGTCCGGAAGCACGGTCGGGGCGCCGGCCAGCGCCATCGCCATGGCGACGCCGGAATAGGCGCGGCTGCCGACAGTGTCGATGCGGGAGCTGAGACTGTTGAATTGCGCGGGATCGGAAAGGCCGAGCGCGCCCGGGGTCACCGAAGCGAGATTGCCGCTGGAATCGGTGGTGAGGATCTGGATCGCGCCGTTTTGGGCCGACGAACTCGCCGCCGACGTCAAGCCGGGCATCGCATAGGTGTTGCTCGCCGTTCCGAAGACCTGCTCGTTCTGCCTCGTCGCGACCGCACCCGAGCCGTAGGCCGCCGAACCCGCATAGCCGGCGCTCGCGCCGGTGCCAATCGCAACCGCGTTCAGGCCGGCCGACGATGCGCCCGATCCGATGGCGATGCCGTTGGCGCCGGTCACGGTCGTTCCATTGCCGAGCGCGACGGCGTTGGTGGCGTTGATCTTATTGCCCGATCCGATCACCAGCGATCCGGATGAATTGGCCATGCTTGCGACGCTGTTGTTCGACCCGAAGACCTGGATGCCGTTGCCGTTGCCGGCAACGTTCGGGGCGTTGACGGCATTGTCGTCGCCATAGACGAAGGATTTGTCGCCGTTCACGACATTGGGGTCGCCGACCGCGTAGCTGCCATTGCCGTTGACCGTGTTGCCCACGCCGAAAGCGCCGCTATCGTCGCCCGTGACACTGTTGTTGGAGCCGACGACGGTGGTGTTGTTGCCCTGCGAATGGTTGTTGGTGCCATCCGCCAGCGCATTCGTGCCGCTGGCATTGCTGCCGGAGCCCGCGGCAGTGGAATTCGTTCCGCTGGCGTTCGGCTGCGGGCCGGTGGCAGTCGTATCGTAATATGGGGGATTTCCGCTTCCGCCGCCGGTGATGCAGGTCAGGTCGCCCAAGGCATTGGTGCCGATGCCGGAGGAACAGCCCGCAAGCGATGCAAAACGAACAGTGCCCACGACGTCGAGGCTCGCGGCCGGAGTATCCGTGCCGATGCCCACGTTTCCATTTCCATCGATGGTCATGCGCGTCAGGCCGTCGGTGGCAAGGAGAAGGCGACCGCCGGACCCGGTGGCCGAATGGGCATTGATCAGTGACGTTCCGACGCCGAAACTCGCGCCGCCATAGCCGACCGTCAACCCATCGCTGTTGGCCGCCGAGGACACGCCGATCGTCTCGAAGGTGTCATCCGAGGAGCTTCCGTAGACATGCAGGTTGCTGTCGGGGGAAGCGGTGCCGAGACCGACGTTGCCGTTCGCGGCGATATCGAGGCTGCTCGTCGGTGCGCCGGGCCGGATACGCAAAGGAAGCCGGCTGCCTCCTGTCATGTCGCGCACGAAGAAATTCGCCTCGTTGGCGCCGATGTCCCAGGTCTGCGCCGAAAAGCCGCCGGCATTGGTCTGCTCCAGGCGGATCGCGGGCGTATCGCTTCGCGTGATCTGCAGTCCAAGAGCCGGATTGGAGGTGCCAAGGCCCAAGTTTCCCGAGCTGTTGACGTAGACCGCGTTCTCCGGAGCGCCCGCATTCACGCGAAACACCATCTTGCCGGACGTCGCGTCCTGAATACCGAAGTAGCTAGCACCACCTGATGCGGAATCGTTCGCTATCAGCGCCCAGTCATTGGCAGGAAGTCCGGCCGTCGTGCTCGTGTCGTCGAAATAGATGCGTGTGTTGTTTTCCTTGACGACAATCGTGTTGAAACCGAAGCTTTCATTATTGACGCAATCGAAGCCCACACAAAGGCTGCCTTGCACGATCTGATCGTCCGCAACGACCTGGTCGGCAAGCGCATTCACGATCGGCGTGGCGAGGATTGCCACGCTCAGGCGCAACGCCGCGCACCTGGCATTCCTTGCGAACTGTTTTTGCCTTGGCACCAAGCCCCTCCCCGCGATGACCCTTGCCCTGATCCGACCCGCCAGAGGATCAACGATCCCGGCGTTTCACGCTTATGTCCAAGACGTCTGTTTAGCAAGCAATAGAACTGTGCATTGCCCGTCTTCATCACGGGTGTGTTCCAGAGACATCACCAGTAACATCAAGGTTTCGTGGACATCGCGGACTGTTCTGTTCAATCGCTTCTTCGCCCTTCGGCCGACGACGATGGACGCGAATTCCCCAACCCCGACCGGGCGCTCCTTGGGAGCTTTCTCGCCTTTAGACGAGCTACGCTCGAGCGGTCCCAAATCCTGCCGGTCCGGAAGCGGCCCAATCTGTTAGGCGTAATGAAGGATGTGCCGTCTGAGGCGAGGGCGGCGTAGCGAGCGAACACTCTACTGTCGCGCCGCGGACCGCGTCGACTGAATATGTTTGCTCTCGGCTGACTCCGGTCTATGGACTAGCACCCGGTTGCGGCCCGTTTGCTTGGCCAGATAGAGTGCCTCATCCGCTTGACGCTGTAACTGCTCCGGCGAGATGGCCTCTTCAGACGTCTGAACCGCGACACCAATGCTCAAGGTAACGCGGCGAGACACGCGGGATCCAGGGTTGGGAAAACCGGCGGCCTCAACGCTCTTGCGGATTCGCTCAGCCACGGAGACGGCCTCTTCCTCATTCACGCCGGGCAGGATCACCAGGAACTCTTCGCCGCCGTAGCGGGCCACGTGATCATGATCGCGCCTGACGTTTTCCTGGATAATCCTGGCGACCTCCACCAGACAGCGATCGCCCTCACCATGGCCGAGGTGATCGTTCAGCTTCTTGAAGTGGTCAATGTCGCACATCAGCATCGCGGCACCGTCGAGGCAACGTTTGTCATTTCCCCATAGGTGGCCGAGCGTTTCCGTCATCCAGCGCCGGTTGGCGATGCCGGTGAGCGGATCGGTCCTCGCCAGGAGTTCCAGTCGAGCGTTGGCTTTAGCCAGTGCGGCGACCGTGCGCCGGTCGCGAAGCTCAAACAGGAAAGTCTTCTGAGCGAGAATTGTCATGATGCGCCGCGCGGCTATCGTTGCGAGGACGCCGCTGGCGAAGAACAGCGTCGCAGCCACCGCGCTGCCAAGTTCGATCGCCGGATTCTGCAGTTGAAAAATGAGATAGAGACCGAGCGCCAAGGCGGCAATGGTCACCGTCCAGGCCAAAGGGATGCCGAAGATGATGATGGCTGTGATGGCCACGAACAGCATGATGTTCAAATGCCGTTCATAGAACTCGCCACCAGCGCTTACCCCGACCAATGCAACCGACAATAAGATGAGGAACATGCCTGCGATCAACGTGGGCCCCTGGAGCCAGGAGGGGCGCGGCTTTCGCCACGCGAGAACGACCGCGATAACGACCGGCGGAATGATAGCCCCAGGCAGGAGCATCGATACGGCGATCGCCCTCGGAAGTATGACCATGTAGAGCGCCAGGGTGAGCACATCCAAGACGGCTACCCACATCATCCAGGCGCGAATGATCTTCGCCGTTTGCGACCACACACGAGCACGAAACAGGCGTTCGATCTCGCCGCTGAAACGAATATCGCGCGTGCGGCGCGCCAGAAGTCGCTCCACTTCCGCGGTGATGGCTGGATCATCCTGCGCACCGAGACGCTTTTGATCTGACACCATCGACGGACCCTGAAACTGCCTTCTCCTGAACATCGATCCGAGCCATCCATTGGTCGGTCGCGGGCTAGCATGCCGCGATATCCTGAAGATTCGATTGCTCACGCGAAACGTCAAATCATTCGGGACATTCTCCTGACTCACCACCCCAACTCTTCGGGCGCGTCGGCAAAGACTAGTTCTGCTCTGGGCGCAGGTGCGTTGGATCAGAGTGCGTCCGGTCGAAGTTCCTCTTCTGGTCCAAAGAGTGCTGGCTGAGAAGCGTTTCTCTCGGCCGTGTAAATCATCCCTGGGGCCTGTTCCGGCGCCTCTCAGTTATTGCGCGCCGGGCGCCCATTCGGGCAGTGGCGCAAGGCTGCGGTTGAACTGCTTCCACCACATGGACTCATCTATCTCGCAGCAGGCGCGAAGCATGGCATGCGCCTTCTCGAAAGCCTGGGTAGCGAGATCGTCGAAGGTCATCTGCGCGTCATATGGCACCGACACCACCAGTTCCTGACCGGTCTGTGTGCCGCCTTCGTCGACCTGAAGATAAAGCCAAACGACGAAATGCGCGCCGTGGCCGCTCGCGTCCGCATTGCCGATCTTGATGCGGTCGATGCCTGCTGCGGTGACTTTCATGCGGGTACCTCTTCATTCGAATTCACAGTGAATCCCAGAAGTCCGCAGCAGTTGGAAAGGTTCCGGAACCGCCATCTCTATGGTGAAGTATTGATAAAGAGCCGGCTGGGCTGCCTCGACTTTTCTTATGAACCCCACATGGGTTGGTTAACCATCCAGAACCAGGACTAGGTCGCAAAGAGGTCTCCTTCGCGGAAGGATATCGCATTGACCAGCTGGAAGTCTTGGTAGCGCCGCAAGCGGTCATGCTGTGACCTCGACCGATCTTACTCTGGTGTTGTCAAAGTCGAGATCTGACTGGTGTCGCATCGATTGCGCAGTCGGCGACTTCAGCATCGGCACCTCTGCCACGCGCAGGCCCGCGCCATACCGACAGCGCGGCCTGGCGCTTGAGGCCGGTGGTGGCGTTGAGCAGTCGGGCGACCTCGTCGCGGCTGAGCACCACCGGCAGCTTGCACGGGTGCGTCAGACGAACGAGCTTGCGCGCCAGATCGGGACGATCGACCGTATGCGTGAAGAAGAAGCGCAGCGCCGACACGATGCTATTCATCGTCGGCACGGGAACACCGTCGTCCTGCTGCTCTATCTGGAACCGGCGCGGGTCGTCGGTGGTCCCTGTGTCTGGTAAACGGCCGAGGAAGGTCGTCAGGCGTCCGATGTCGCGGAGATAGTTGCGCTGCGTCTCCCGTGAGAAACGCCGCATGTTCATGTCGTCGATCAGCCGCTGGCGCACGGGGCGATCGGAGCTTCGAGAACTGGAGGAGGCATGGTCAGGCTCCTTGTTGAAGAAGCCTGTGATGCTCTGCCCCTGCCGAACCGCACTCAACGCAGGCGCAACGACCGGTTCTTGATCTCTACCTCAAACGCTCGCGACCCTCCCGCGCAGCGGGTTCGTTCTCCGGCCGCATGCTGCGGAGCGGCAGCCCGCCCCCATTCGTCTGTTGAGGTCAGGATTTGCCGTCCCTTTATAGGCATCGGGTCGATACTCGAGGCAAGCGGCCAGACGATGCAATGAAAGAGCCTTCTCGGCCGAGGTCGCAGACGTAACGGCGAACGAGGGTCGTTGGGCACTTTACGTCCGAAAAGGTGCCAGCGCTCGGTATGCTCTGGAAAGATGGTCGATCACCTCAACCGCTCCGGCACTTCGCAAGACGCTCGTTTGGGCCGCCTCGCATCCTTTCAGATGACTTCCGCCCACGAACCCAATGGGGCGCATGCCAGCCGCGGCGGCGCCTTTTATGCCGTGAGGTGAATCCTCCAGCACGGCGCAGTGGCTAGGAGGGACGCCAAGCCTCTCCGCTGCAAACAGGAACAGATCGGGGGCTGGTTTGCCGTGCTTGACTTGATCGGAACTTAACCCTCTACCATCGAAATGCGGACCAAGGCCCGACATCTCAAGCGTCTTTTCCAGCCGCCGCACCGAACTGCCTGTCGCAATCGCCACAGCGATGCCGGCACGATCCAGCGCTTCCAAAAGCCCGAGAACGCCGTCAATTAGCCGTAGCCCTGTCTTGTAAGCTTCGAACAGGCGATCTTCCACGCGCTCGGCGAAACCCTCTGGACAGGCCTGGCCCAACGTTTCCCCGATATCCTGGCAGATCGTAGAAATAGAGATGCCGAGATATTTCTCCCGAACATGGTCCGCAGTCATCCCGGACAGTCCTGATGCGCGTATTTCGGCCGCCACCGCTTCGAGCGAAAGCGGTTCGCTGTCCACCAGGCAGCCATCCATATCGAAAATGACCGCCCTGATCGCGGACTTACTCATGCAAACTTGTTCTCTCATATGCGCTGTTCGGTCTTGCGATCGAACAAATGCACGTTAGCCGGATCGATGATGAAGCCGATCTCCTCGCCCGGGGCGGCAGAGATGCGTTGCTTGACGATGGCGTCGATCATGTCCTTACCAGCCCTTGCAAAGATCTGCGTCTCCGATCCGGTCGGTTCCGTTACGACAACTTTGACCGGAATACCGCCGGCGCCGACCAGAATGTGTTCAGGCCGGACGCCGTAAATGACCGTCTGGCCGTCCGCGGCATCCGTCGGTGGAATCGGGAGCGTCAGCCCGCTTTCGGACACGAACTGTTTGTTCGCGCTCATGCTCTTGATCGTGCCGTGAATGAAGTTCATTGCCGGAGACCCGATGAAGCCGGCGACGAAAACGTTTCGAGGATGGTCGTAAAGATCGAGCGGGGCGCCGATTTGCTCAACCCGGCCGTCGCGCATGACGACAATCTTGTCTGCCATTGTCATGGCCTCGATCTGATCATGAGTTACATAGACGATCGTGGTCTTCAGCCGCTGATGAAGCTCCTTGATCTCGACACGCATCGTCACGCGCAGTTTCGCGTCGAGGTTCGACAACGGTTCGTCAAACAGAAAGACCTGAGGATCGCGAACGATGGCTCGGCCCATGGCGACACGCTGGCGCTGACCGCCCGAAAGTTGCTTGGGATAGCGGTCAAGCAGCTTCGACAGATCGAGAATATCGGCCGCCTTGTGGACCTTTTCCTTGATCTCCGCCTGGGGTCGCTTGGCCATCTTCAGCGGGAACCCAATATTGTCGAAAACAGTCTTGTGCGGGTAGAGCGCATATGACTGGAACACCATGGCGATATCGCGATCCTTCGGCGGCATGTCATTGACGATGCGGCCGCCGATCCTGATCGTGCCCTCGCTGATCTCTTCGAGACCGGCAATCATGCGTAGCAGCGTGGACTTTCCGCAGCCCGAGGGCCCGACGAGCACTACGAACTCGCCATCCTCGATATCGACACCGACACCGTGCATGACCTCCAAGTTGCTGTAGCGCTTGAAAACTTTTTCGATTTTGACATCAGCCACGGGCCGGTCTCCCTTTTTTGTTATTGCGGCAGTTCGATCTGCATTTTCACGTCCGCTGGGGGTGCCGAGGCGGCGATCTCGAAGGCATGCACACTATCCTTGAATTCGAATTTGCGCGTGATCAGCGGACGGACGTCGATCGCCCCCGACGACAACATCGCCACGCAGCGCGGGAAGACATGCGCGTAGCGAAATATGTTTTCCACCCGCGCCTCGCGGATCATCGCCGCGCCCGCATCGTAGGAAATCGGCTCGGGCTGGCCGCCAATCATCACAACGCGTCCGCCGGGCGCCAGCGGTTCGAAGACCCTCGCGGCGGCCTTGGGCGAGCCAGTTGCCTCAAACAGCACGTCCGCGCCCCAGCCATCGGTATCGCGCTTCACGCGTTCAACGATGTCGTCCTTGCCCGCTTGCACTCCGGTGATGGCGCGGTTCAGGCCCTCGGCGATGTCGAGCTTCTTTTTGGCAAGATCGCTCACATAGACCCGCGCGCAACCGCCTGCCAGCGCGGAGAGTGCTGTGACGAGCCCGATTGGGCCCGCGCCAAGCACGATCGCTATGTCGCCTGGCTTGATGCGGGCTTTCGTAGCCGCATGGACCCCGACCGCGAGCGGTTCGACCATCGCCGCCTCGGCAAAGGAAACGCTGTCGGGCAGCTTGAAAGTGAACGCTTCGGGATGCACGCAGGTCGGGCGCAGAATTCCATGCACAGGTGGCGTTGCCCAGAAGCGCACGGCCGGATCCACATTGTACATTCCAAGCCGTGTCGCCTTTGAGTTCGGATCCGGTATCCCGGGCTCCATACAGACGCGGTCGCCTTCTTTGAGCGTGGTCACCTCGGAGCCCGTCTCGATGATTGTACCAGAGGCTTCGTGCCCGAGGATCATCGGCGCATTGACGACAAAGGGACCGATTTTCCCATGGGTATAGTAATGGACGTCCGAACCGCAGATGCCGACCGTATGCAGCTTGATGCGCACGTCGCGCGGACCGAGCTTTTCCTCTTGACGCTCAATCGGGAAATCGCGGAGCGAGAGATCGAGTTTTTTCTCGAGAACAAGCGCCTCCATGTGATTCAGCCTTTCGCTATGATCAACGCTGCCAGCGCAAGCGCGATGAGGTTGGAGATCCAGATCGATAGCCCCATGGGCTCCATCAGGCGGAACCATAGAAGCGACAGCGCGACCCAAATGACCACGGAGATGAAAAGGCGGTCGAACCAGTTCGTTTCTATAGGTAGAAAGCCTCTCTTTTGCAGGATCGGTCGAGCATTCCCGTCATCAAGGATGTCGATCGGCTTTTCGATACTTTCCATCTTGCTGGCCATGCCATCAGCCCTTAACTGCGCCGAACGTGAGACCGGCGACGATGTGACGTTGGACGATGCTAAAAACGATCAGGGCCGGGATCAGCGTGAAAACCGAAATCGTTGCCATGATGCCCCATGCCGTGCCGGTCGTCGTGACATATTCCGACAGCCCGGTCGTGAGTGTGCGGGCGTTAAAATTGGTAAGCGTCGCCGCAAGCAGGTATTCGTTCCAGGCAAACACCCAGGTGAGGATGAGCGTCACGGCCAATCCCGGTCGGCAAAGCGGGAACACGACCTCGGTGATCACCTTCCAAGGACTTGCGCCGTCGACATAGGCCGCCTCGTCAAGCTCGCGCGGAATGCCATCGACCGTCGGCCGCAATGTCCAGATCGCAAAAGGCAGATTGAACGTGCAATACACCATGATCATGCCGATGCGTGTGTCCAGCAGCGTGAAACTGCCGACCTTGTAGACTTGAGTCATCAACAGGAACAGCGGCAGCAGGAACACGGCTGGCGGCGCCATCCGATTGGTGATTGTCCAAAAGAAGATGCTTTCCTTGCCGCTCATATTGAAGCGCGACAGCGCGTAGCAGGCGAAGAAGCCAAACGTGGTGCACACAAGCGCATTGCCCGACGAGATGACAAGCGAGTTCAGCATGTAACCGCGCAGCGTCGGATTGTTCAGGACGTCGATGTAGTTTTGCCAATAGACGTGGCGCAGGACGACATCGGGTGTCGAAAACAGCTCCATCGCCGGCGTTGCCGAGATCACGAACAGCCAGTAGATCGGAAACAGCGTCACAAAGCTGATCAAGACCCAGAACAGCGTCCGTATCCAAGGGTTTCGCTTCTTCATGGGCTTCACCCCTTCTTCGGCTTCCGCGGTGCAAGCAAGCCCGTGTAGAGCAGCCAGCAGACCACGATGGTGAGGTAGAGGACGACGACGGAGATGGCTGATCCATAACCATAGTTGGTGCGCGGGAACACCTCCCTGAAGATATGCACGCCAACATAGCGGGTGGCCGATCCGGGGCCGCCCCCGGTCAGCATCAGGACCTCGTCGACGATGCGCAGCGCATCCATCAGACGGATGAAGACTGTGGCGATCAGCGCCGGCGCGATCATTGGCAAAGTGATGTGCCAGAAGATCTGGCGCTTGCCCGCCCCGTCGATCTGCGCCTGCTCGAACGGGTCGGCTGGAAGCGAGACCAGCGCGGCGATCAGGGTTAGTGTGACCAGAGGCGTCCAGTGCCAGACATCCATGACGACGGTGACGACGAAAGCTGCCAGAGCGCTCTGGCCGATGTTCAGGTCGTAGCCGATCCAAGCCTTGAGGAAATGCGGAATGATCCCGATCGAGGGCGTCGTCATAAGCTTCCAGACCGATCCCACGATGATCGGCGCCATAATCAGCGGCAGCGTGTGGATAGTGCGGAATATCGCCTTGCCGGGGAAGTCCTTCATGAACGCCTGCGCCAAAGCGTAGCCGAGGATTACTTCGGTGAGCACGGCAAAGAATACAAACAGGACGGTCACGCCGAGCGAGGCGAGGAAGGCCGGATCGAACACAACGTGACGGTAGTTGTCCGCGCCGTTGAAGATCATGCTCGGGTCAGCAGCGAACGGGTTCCACTGATGGAATGATACCCACACCACGTAAATGAAGGGCAGTACGCCGAAGAAGAACAATATGATCATCGTCGGGGCCAGCAGTATCCAGCCCAGTGTCTTGGATTGCATCGGTCATCCTCCCCGGTAGCAATGCGAAACTCCCGGCCCGTATCATAGGGCGTATGAGGGTGGGGTCGCCACAAACTCAGGTGACGACCCCCCGGCGGCAGTCTTCAGGGAGGCGAAGACTACTTGCGGTAGCCCAGAGACGTCAGCTCTTCTTCCGCCTTGGCCGCCATTTGATCGAGCCCCTCGTCGGCGCCAAGCTCGCCAGTGAGGATCTTGTAGAAGATCGGCGCGGTGGCCTCACGCACCTGCGCGTGGAACGGATAGGGCGGGGCGCCGGCGAACAGATGCCCGTCGTCCTTCAGCATCGTGTAGTAGCCGCCCAGTTTCTTGTCCATGTCCTTGACCTGTGGATCGTCGTAGGTCGCCTTGTTGGTGATCCGCGGCGCGGCGATGGCCCAGCCGGGTTGCACCGAGTCCTGGCCGATGTATTCAAGGAACAGTGCTGATGCTTCCTTGTTCTTCGAGCTGACCGGGATGCCGAAGGCGCCTCCGTCGTAGTAGCCGATATAGCCCTTGCGGGATTCGGCATCTTCCTTGACGCCGGGCGACAGCGGCGGCAGCGCGAAGCCGACCTTGCCGACGACTTTGGACTTGGATTCGTCGGCCTGGATCCAGGCGGCGTTCTCGCCGTACACCAAGCCCTGAGCAGCGCGGCCGGCGGCGAAGGTCGTTGCAACCTCGCTCCAGGTCGACTGCACCGATTCCGGCGGAGCGACATCGCGCAAATGCAGCCACCACTTCAGAGCAGCCTTTGCCTTGTCCGAGTTCATCTGGCCGCCATGCTCGACCGTGGCACCGTAGTTGTCGGCAGCGTTGATGCCCCAGTTGTAGACCCCGAACGTCGGCGCGACCGACTCGAAGAATTCGTACCACGAGGCAGGGTGTCCCGTATGCGCCTGGGCGGTCGAGCCCCAGAGCTGCATGTCATGATCCTTACCCCACTTGGTGAAAAAGTCAGCGATCTCGGTATATTGCTCGTGGGTCGTCGCCGGCGCCAGGTCGTGGCCCGTCTGTTTCTTGAACGCCGCCTTGATCTCGGGATCGTCGAACAGGTCCTTGCGGTAGAGATAGATCTTGATGAACGCCTCCATGGGCACCCCATAAAGATCATCTTTCTGTTTGAAGTAGTCTGCGAAGGTGGTGAAATTCGCGTCGTCGTAGGTCGGCGCTTTCAGCGACGGGTTGTCCTTCAGCTCCTTGGTTATGTCGACCAGGAAGTTCCGCGCCAGGTACGAATAGATGATGTCCTGCTCGATATAGACCATGTCGTAGATGCCCGTGCCGGCTTCCATGTCCTTGATGGCCTTGTCGTACATCTGGTCCCACGAGGTGGTCTCGATCTCGACCTTGATGCCCGTCTTCTTCTCGAACTCGGGCGCCAGAACATCCTTGATGTAGTTGGACGGAGGCGTGCTTTCCGTCACGCCATGCAGGACGACGCCCTTGTAGGGTTCGGCGGCCTTTGCCCAGAAGTCGTCATTGCTGTCCGCAAGCGCGGTCCCGGACATCAGCCCGACCGCAATGGCAGCCACGCCGAGTTTCATTCGAACGTTCATCTGCTCCTCCCTGTTAAAACGAACGGCTCATTGCCGTCCTGCCCTGATAAGGCAAAAGGCGGTACCTTGCAAGGTTTTGTTGCGTAAAGATGCATATTATCTTTTTGCGGCTGCGAAGGCGGAATTTCTCAGTCGCTCAACGACATCAGCTATTGTGTTGATTAAACTGAGCAATTTTTGATCTGAATTTGTTGACTGCCGTTGGCGACGGAGAGAGGCCCTTGCGCACACGTCAAAATTGGAGCATTGAAGGGCGACGTTTGTATGTTTAGCATGCAAAATTGCTAGGAGGGAATGCGAATGCGGCGTCTTGGTATCCATTCGTTTGTCTGGACAAACGGCCAGTCCCAAGAGGGGTTGGAAATGGCTTTGGAAAAATCGGCGGAGCATGGCTACCGCCTGATCGAGTTTGCGTATTTGCGCCCCGAGAAATTCGATCTCGACCGCCTGGCAAAAAAGGCCAAGGAGCTGGATATCGAGATTGTGGTCACGATGGGGCTGAGCGCGGATGCGGACGTGTCGAGCGAGGACAAGGCCGTGGTCGCCAAAGGCAGAGCGCTCTTGTCCGACGCGGTCAAGGCTGTCCGCGACATCGGCGGCATCCGGCTGGGCGGCATCCTTTATTCGATGCACGGCAAGTATGAGCGGATGCCAACACGCATCGGCTGGATGAACAGCGCCGAGACTGTCGCCGCGACCGCCGAGGTTGCCAAGGATTGCGGTGTGGAGATCGTCCTTGAGGTGGTGAACCGCTTCGAATCCAACCTGTTGAATACGACCGCCCAAGGCATGAAGTTTATCAAGGATACCGGTCGCGATGACGTCCTTCTGCATCTCGACACTTTCCACATGAACGTCGAGGAAGCCAGTCCGGCTCACGCCATCCGTATGGCGGGAGACAAGCTGGGCTATTTTCACTTCAACGAAAACTACCGTGGCTATCTCGGTACCGGAACGATCGACTTTCCGAGCATTTTCTCAGCCTTGGTCGATATCGGTTTCCACAATCGAGACGTCGTCTTCGAAAGCTTCTCCAGCGCCATCGTCGATGAGGCTTTGTCGCGCGCCTGCGGCATTTGGCGCGACACATGGGACGACAACAATCCGCTCGCCGCGCATGCCAGAGCCTTCATCGAAAGCCATTGGTCGGAGGCCGTGCGCCGGGCCGAGATCAACGAGGCTGCATAAAAGGACCGGAAAGCCGCGGGCTCATCTTGGCCCGCACCATCTGATGCCCGAGGAGGACGGGAAGATGAGCCAGGCCTTGGGCATTGCTGATGAAAGCGACGCCAGCGGTCGCCAAGAAATGCTGACGCGGCCCAACTTGTTCGACACCGCGATCACTGACGGATCCGACGCGATCTTCTTCATCCCGCTCGACATCGATGCAGGCAACGAGCCAATCGAGCGCGCAAAGGCAGCCGGCATTCCCGTGTCCGGCTCCAATGCGATGGTCTCAAACACTGCCCTCCACGACGCCTACATCAACTCCAACGATGTCGAAGCCGGGGAGATGTTGGGTGCGCTTGAAGCCGTAAAGCGCGGTGAGCAGGTGATGTTTAGCCCGCAGGATGCCCACGGCCAGGCACAGGGCGCAATCGACCTCGTCCTGCATAAGCTCGTAGCCGACAACGACAAGCCGCGCGCCGCCGTCTGTGACGTCAACGGCAACTCCCCACGGAATGTTCGATGAGTAAGCCGTAGGCAATTCCATGTGGATGAAATGTTCGATGACCCCTCGCAGGGATTTGGCCGTACTTCGCATGTGCGGGGCAGTTGAGGCTACATAAGGAACGACAATGACCTGCTTGCCGCGCATACAAAAAAGGTCATCGAAATGAAAAGTTCCGAGATTCCGCGTCGCCAGGAGGAAAGCGGCGCTCGGGCGAAGTATAGCCGGGGAACGAATTTGCAGGAGCCCGCCATGACTCGCGTGACCTTTCCCAGCAGCTCGCCACGCAGGATCCGTCAGAGTAACGCGGTAGCGACATTGAACGCGCTCCACCGCTTCGGTCCGTTAAGCCGGGCAGAACTCGCCAGGCATATGGGGGTCAACCGCTCGTCCGCCGGCAATATCGTTTTGGAATTGGTCGAGGCAGGGCTCGTTCGCGAAGTGCCTGAGAACGAGACCGCAAATTCGGCCGCCCAGCCCAGAGCCGGACGGCCGGGAATACTTGTCGAGCTCGTGCCCGACGCCGTCTTTTTTGTCGGCATCGAAATTGGCGTCGAGCACATAACGTGCGTCGAGATCGATCTTGCCGGTAAGATTGTCCGCAGCAGCACGAGGCGTTTCGAAGGCCGCAATAGCGGCCCGGAAGAAGCGGTTCGCACCGCCATCGACCAGGCATTTTCCGAGATCGGGAAGCACGACCTGACGAGATGCCAAGGCCTGGGCATTACCGTGCCGGGGCAGATGGACCGGAATGGCTTCATCCATGTCGCACCGATCCTCGGATGGCGCAACCTTGATCTCCCGGCCCTTACTCGCACCTTTCTCCCGGCCGAAGTCCCAGTCTCAGCAGAGAACGACGCCAACGCATTTGGCATCGGCACCACCTATAGTCAGCACGAAGCGGCGAACGGCGTGACCTTTTTCATGGTCATCGAAACCGGTGTTGGCGGCGGGATCGTGATCGACGGCAAACTGTTTCGCGGCGGCAACGGCTTGGCAGGTGAGGTGGGCCACCTGAAGACACGAAACTCGCAATACAGAAATCTGGAGCAGGCTTTCGGCCGTGACCGAATCCTTTCTTCCTATCGCCAATTTGATCCGGATGCCGACTTGGACGCGTTCCTTAGCGATGTCCGAGATCGTGTTCCCGAGGCCGTGCAGTTTGCCGAAGAATGGTCCAGCCTGTTGGCTTTTGCCGTTGTCCAGATCTCGAGACTGATCGACCCGAACCGCATTGTTCTCGGCGGGTCTGTTGCGGAACTCTACCCCCTGGTTGCCGCTCGCGTGGACGCCCACATCCGCGATCTTCAGGCTGCGACCTTTCCCATCCCCGAGATCATTTTCGACGAGAACGCCGCCTACGGATCCGCCTTCGGAGCTGCTTGCATGATGCACCAACGCTTCGTGTCGCTCGACAACCAGCTGCTGAATAAGGACGCGGTTTCCGATCCAGGCAATTCCGCCGCCTGAAAATGGAAACGGCATCATATACGGGATTTTGATGGCTGATGGATGAACCCTCCAAAACACTGGCACCGGATTCACTAGGGCCGACGGTAACGGTCGGAGAAATACTGGTGGAGATCGTCGCTACGAAAATCGGCGTCGGGTTCAGGGAGCCTGTCGAGCTCTTGGGCCCCTTCCCTAGCGGCGCGCCTGCGATCTTCGTCGACCAGTGCGGACGCATCGGTGGCAGCGCGGCTTTGATCGGGGCCGTCGGCAGCGATGATTTCGGCTTCGTCAACATCGAACGTCTAAAGAGAGATGGGGTCGACGTTTCAGCTATTGCTGTTTCTCCGGATTACCCAACTGGCAGCGCGTTCGTACGATACCGCACCGATGGCTCGCGCGACTTCGTCTATAACATTGGCACCTCTGCGGCCGCCCGTTTCAGCTGGACGGAGAAGGTCGAGGCGCTGGTAACCCGTTCGGGCCATCTGCACGTCATGGGGTCGGCCTTATCCATGCCGAGCGCCTGGACAGTCATCGAGAAGGCCGCGCAGGTGATTAAGGCCCGAGGCGGCACGCTGTCGCTGGATCCCAACCTGCGCAAGGAGTTGAAATACGACGACCAGACCGAAGCGCGCTTCGCTCAGTTGGTTGCGATGTCCAACCTTTTGCTGCCCTCGGGCGACGAGCTCGAGCGTGCTGCGGGCGTCGAGGGAGAGGCTGCCAGTATCGCCCGGCTTTTCGAGCTTGGCGTCGGCGAGATCGTTCTCAAGCGCGGACGCGAGGGAGCAAGCTGCTTCCTTCAGGATGGAACGCGCGTAGACGCCGCGGCCTTCGATGTCAAAGAGATTGATCCGACCGGGGCAGGCGATTGCTTCGGTGGCGCCTATATCGCCTGCCGCCGACTCGGCATGCCCGTCGAGCAGGCCCTGCTCTACGGCTGTGCCGCCGGCGCACGCAATGTGACGGTGCGCGGCCCAATGGAAGGTGCTGGCACGCGGGCGGAGCTGGACCATTTCATCAGAACGACGAAGAGACTGACGTAATGCAGGTGAAACTTGAACAACTGGCCGCTTACCGGGCGTCCGGAACGCCGCGCGGCATTAGTTCGGTCTGCTCCGCGCATCCGATTATCCTGCGCGCCGCGCTCCGGCACGGGCTGCAGTCCGGGGCGACGGTGCTCATCGAGGCGACATGCAACCAAGTCAATCATCTGGGCGGCTACACGGGCATGAAGCCTGCCGATTTTGTCGCTCTGGTGTGCCGTATCGCCGCTGAGGAGGGCTGCCCGGTCGAGCAGATCGTGCTGGGCGGCGATCACCTAGGCCCGAACCCCTGGCGCGACCGGGATGCCGAAGCCGCCATGGCCGAGGCGGAAAAAATGGTTGCAGCCTATGTCGCGGCGGGTTTCCGCAAGCTTCATTTAGACACCTCGATGGGGTGCAAGGACGAACCGGTGGCGCTCGACGACGCCGTGACCGCCGCGCGCGCCGTTCGACTGGCTGCCGTTGCCGAGAAAACCGCGAAAGACGTCGGCGGGGACATGCCCTGCTACATCATCGGTACTGAAGTGCCGCCCCCGGGCGGCGCCGACCATGCGCTCGACACCATCACACCCACCGCGCCCGAAGCCGTACGCCAGACCCTTGCCGTGCATCGGGAGGCCTTCGCGCAAGCCGGGCTTGCGGATGCTTTTAACCGTGTCATTGGCATCGTGGTGCAGCCCGGCGTGGAATTCGGCAACCGCAACGTCATTTTCTATGACCGAAAGAAGGCTCAGTCGCTGGTGCGGGTGCTGGATGGCGAGCCGGGGCTCGTCTTCGAGGCACATTCCACCGACTACCAGGGCGCCAAGCCTTTGGCCGGACTGGTCGAAGACGGCTTTGCCATTCTCAAGGTCGGCCCGGAACTGACCTTCGTCCTGCGCGAGGCGCTCTACGCGCTGGACCTGATCGCGTCCGATCTGGTGCCGGGTTATGGCGAGCGGCCGCTCAAGCAGGAAATGGAACGGCTGATGCTGGCCGATCCTGGAAACTGGAACCGGCATTATTACGGAGACGCAGCGACCCAAGCGGTGCTGCGGCATTATTCGCTGTCTGATCGTATCCGCTATTACTGGGCAACCGAGGCCGCCGAAAAGGCGGTCGCCCGTCTGATCGCAGCGCTCACAGGTCGGAACATCCCACTTCCCCTGATGTGGCAATACCTGCCCGCCGCTACAGACTTCGCAGATGCGCCGCTCGAGCCCGAGACCTTTTTGATCTGGCGCGTGACGCAAAGCCTGCAAGCCTATCACGCCGCCTGCAACGGATGAGCGAAAGACTGGAGAGCATCATGGCACTTGAACAATTCCGGCTGGACGGCAAAGTCGCGCTGGTCACCGGCGGCAACCGTGGCATCGGCCTGGCCATCGCCAAACTCTTTGGAGAGGCTGGAGCGAAGGTGATGATGAGCGGCCGAACGCTCACTGATGCTGCCGGAGACCTGTGCAAGAGCGAAAACTACGGCTGGGTGCAGGGCGATGTGACCGACCCGGCAACACCAGCGCGGATCGTGCAGGCGACGCTCGATCGGCTCGGTGCACTAGACATTCTGGTGAACAATGCTGGCATCGCTGACCACGGCAACTTTCACGAATTCGGCGACGACCGCCTCGCCGCGATCACAAACACCAATTTCATCGCTCCCTTCCGATTCGCGCGTTCGGCTGTGATGCCAATGCTGAAGAAGGGAGCCGGAGCGATCCTCAACATCGGCTCGATCTCGGGTGAAGTGGCCAACAAGCCGCAGTTGCAGGTGGCCTACAATGCATCGAAGGCGGCTGTGCATCAGATGACCCGCGTCATGGCCTTCGAATATGCTTCCCGCGGCATCCGGGTGAATGCACTCGCTCCTGGATATGTCGTCAGCGACATGACGCAGGGCGGGATAGCAAACGAGGACTGGAACCGGATTTGGACAGAGAACACGCCCATGGGCCGCTTCGGTCGGCCCGAGGAAATGGCCACCTGCGCGCTGTTTTTATGTTCGGACGCCGCAAGCTACGTCACCGGCAGTGTCCTCACGGCTGATGGCGGCTACACCACCCACTAAACGAACAAACCGCACGCCGAGGCGTGCCTCAACATAGGATCGATATCATGGTTGGGAAACTCGAAGGCAAGATTGCAGCAGTAACCGGAGGAGCCTCAGGGATCGGATTGGCGAGCGTGGAGGCCATGCTTGGCGAGGGCGCAACCGTGGTCATGGTCGATCGCGACCAAAAGGCTATGGAAACCCTGTGCGAGAGATTGGGCAACAAGGTGATCCCGCTGAAGGTCGACCTTCTTGATCCGGCAAGCTGCGCAACGATCCTGGATGGGATCATCGAGAAAGCGGGGCATCTCGACATCCTCCATGCCAACGCCGGTTCATATATCGGCGGCGACCTGACCGAGACGGATCTCGATGCGATTGACCGGATGCTGAACCTCAACGTGAACGCAGTGATGAAAAACGTCCGCACCGTCATTCCCCATATGATCGAACGCGGCAGCGGCGACATCATCGTAACCAGTTCGGTTGCCGGTCATTTCCCCGTGCCGTGGGAGCCGGTCTATTCGGCATCCAAATGGGCAATGACATGCTTCGTGCAGACGATGCGCCGCCAGCTGAACAAGCACGGGATCCGCGTCGGACAGGTTTCGCCGGGCCCGGTCATCTCCGCCCTTCTTGCCGATTGGCCGGAAGAAAATCTTCGCAAGGCGAAGGAAAACGGCAGTCTGATCGAACCGAAAGAGGTCGCCGATGCAGTGATCTTCATGCTGACCCGGGCGCGCAATGTGACGATCCGTGACATGATCGTCCTGCCGACCAATTTCGACATCTGAATCGAAACCGAGCAGCCAAAAGCCTTCCCTCATTGTGTAGGAGCGAGCGTCCCGATGAACGATTTGGCAGGTCGAACAGTACTAATCACCGGCGCTGCCGGCGGGATCGGCAAAGCCATGGCGGAAGGTTTTGCTGCGACCGGTGCGCAGTTGGCCCTTCTTGATCTCAACGATTCCTCGGAGCTGGCATCGCGCTTGGGTGCTTGTCATAGGAGCTTCGTGCTCGATCTTGAAGACCCCGGCGCCATCGCTTCTGTCGTCGAGCACATCGGCGTGACGATGGGCATCGATATACTGATCAACAATGCCGGGCTCGGCATTATTTTCCCTGTCGGGGAACCAAATTTCGAGGCCTGGGACAAGACGATGCGGATCAATCTGCGCGGCCCCTGGCTTATGGCCGCCGCAGCCCTGCCCTATCTTAAGGCCTCAGGCCGCGGACGCGTCATCAATATCTCCTCGCAGGCCGGCGTCATCGCCCTCGATGAGCATGCGGCCTATGGCGCCAGCAAGGCAGGCCTGATCAATTTGACGAAGGTGATGGCGATCGAGTGGGCCAGGTTTGGCATCACCGCCAACGCGATTGCTCCAACGGTGGTCGAAACGCCGATGGCGCTTATCGGTTGGTCGGGAGAAAAGGGAGAAAAGGCCAAAAAGGATATTCCCATCGGACGCTTCGCCAAGCCTTCCGAAATCGCAGCCGCCGCACGCTATCTCGCATCAGACGAAGCAGCAGTCATCAACGGTGCGGTGCTGATGGCCGATGGCGGCTTCAGCGTCAAATAGAGGCTCTGTCTCTCTCGCCAGTATTTGCCGGCCGGCCATTTCTGAACGCTCAGGAATTGCCGCGGTCATCTGGATGTGAAACCGGTCTGGTCAGCAAATCCCACCGGCTTCAAGTTAAAAGGTGTGGAGTGGCTGCGGGATGGTGACATAGGAGGAAATGAAAATGCAGCAGGACCTTTCTGGCAAGGTGGTGTTGGTGACTGGGGCCAGTTCCGGCATCGGGCGCGCCATGGCGATGGCCCTGGCGGCGCAGGGGACGAAACTGGCCCTGGTCGGTCGGTCCGCCGAGCGTCTCTGCGCGATCGCCGACCGGATCGGCAACGGCGCTGTTGCAATTGCCGCGGATCTGACGAAGCCAGGTGAAGTCGAACGGGTCGTCTCCGAAGCCGGCAGCCGGTTCGGACGGATCGACATCCTGCTGCCGAACGCCGGACTCTACATTGCCGGTGACGTCGCTGATGGCGATCCCGATGCCTGGGACGAATTGCTTACGATCAATGTCAACAGCGTATTCCGCTTGGTGCGCGCGGTACTCCCGCAGATGATCGAGCGCAAGGCCGGCCACATCGTCATCACGTCATCGGTCTCCGGCCATCAGGCCCTCCAATGGGAGCCCGTCTACTCGGCCTCCAAGCACGCGATCCAATCCTTCGTTCATGGGCTGCGCCGTCAGGTGGCAGCGCACAATGTTCGCGTCGGCGCGGTCGCGCCTGGCGTCGTCCTCAACGAATTGTGGGGCTACACCGACGCGGCCGCGATCGACGCCAAGGTGGAGAGCCGCGAAGGGCTAAGATCGGAGGACGTCGCCGATGCGGTCGTTTACATGTTGACCCGGCCGGCCAACGTCACGATCCGCGACCTGGTGATCTTGCCGCAGAACCAGGACATTTAGGTGATGGATCGGTTCGACTACGTCATTGTCGGCGCCGGGCCGGCAGGCTGCGTGCTTGCCAACCGGCTGACGGAAGATCCCGCCATGCGCGTCGCGCTGATCGAAGCCGGGCCGGATCACAATGCCCGCAAGGCAATCGTGCGCATTCCGCTCGCCATGGTCACCTTCATGGCGCCGGCTCTGGCGTTTCTGGGCGGCCCGAAGTTCATGACGTGGTTCGCGAGCGAACCGGAACCCGGGCTCCAAGGCCGGTCGATGATGTTGCCGCGCGGCAAGGGCACCGGGGGGTGCACCAACATCAACGGACAAGTCTTCATCCGAGGTCAGCGCGAGGATTTCGACGGCTGGAGGGACCGCGGCAATGCGGGCTGGGGCTTTGACGATCTGCTGCCCTATTTCCGCAAGCTCGAGCGCTTCGAACCGCTCGCTGCCCCCCGATCCAGCCGGCATGTTAGATTGGGAGCACGGCCACTGGCTGAGCAAGTCGATCCGGCTCTGCACGGCACTGACGGTCCGGTCAATATCGCGCCGATGCGCAGCGTCAACAAGCTCGCCTACGCCTATATCGAAGCAGCGCAACTCGCCGGCTACGAGCTCAATCCCGACTTCAACGGGCCACGGCAGAACGGTATAGGGCTCTATACTTTCACCCAGAAGAACGGGGAGCGCGTCACCGCCGAGAGCGCATATATCGATCCGGTGCGGCACCGGCCGAATCTCACGATAATAGGCAACACGAATGTTACCAAAGTGGTGTTCGACGGAAGGAGGGCTACCGGGGTCGAGTGGAAACGCGGCGCCGAGACTGGTGTAATCGCCGCACGGGAGATCATCCTCTCGGCCGGCACCTTCGTTTCGCCCCAGCTTTTGATGCTGTCGGGCATCGGAAAGGCGCGCGAGCTCGCCAGGCACGGTATCCCGCTCGTGCAGGACCTACCCGGCGTCGGCGAAAATTTGCAGGACCATCTGGACATCACGCTGGAATACCGCGCCAAATCCATCACACCATACGGCATCTCGTGGAAAGCGTTGCCGCGAAACATCCTCCATCTGTTCGACTGGCTGTTGCGCAAGCGCGGGCTTCTCGCCTCGACAACCGCCGACGGTGGAGGGTTTCTGTCGACCGATCCGAACAGCGAGCGACCTGACATCCAGCTTTTCTTTTGCACGGGCCGGGCCAACACGCAGTCCGCCTCGGGCTTCACCGGGCACGGGTTCCTGATGCATGTCTGTCAGCTCAGGCCGGGCAGCATCGGCCGCGTGACGCTGAAAAGCGCGGATTCCGCCGACCAGCCGTCGATCCTCTACAATTTCTTTCGCGGTGAAAGCGGCATGGACGTCATGCGCGCCGGCCTGCGGCTGGCTCGAAAGATCATGGCACAGCAACCCTTCGCGCCACATCTCGACGCGGAGGTCGATCCCGGTCCCGACGTGGAGAGCGACGGCGCCATCGACGCCTTCATCCGGGAACGCGTCGGCACGCTTTTCCACCCGGTCGGCACCTGCGCGATGGGTCTTGGGGCTGAAGCGGTGGTCGATCCGCGAACGCTGCGCGTTCACGGAGTCGGCGGGCTGAGGGTGATCGACGCCTCGATCATGCCGGCCATCGTTTCGGCCAACACCGTCGCGGCGACCTATTGCCTTGCTGAGAAGGCGGCGGATCTAATCAAGCGGGAGGCTGGTTCGTCGAACCCGCCTGGGCTGTCAACATCTGATCGCGTCGGCAAGCCGTCATAGGTATCGGGAGGCAGATCGATACCAAAGCGTGGCGATCGCGCGGTCGCTTTCTATGCGCCCGAAGATCATGCTGTTTGATGAGCCGACCTCAGCGCTCGACCTGGAAATGGTGAAGGAAGTGATGCTCGACACCATGGTCTCGCTGGCAGATGAGGGCATGACCATGTTGTGCGTTGAGATGGGATTTGCGCGTCAGGTCGCCGACAAAATCATCTTCATGGACCGGGGTGAGAGGTGGCGCGGCACCGCTCCGAAGCGGCCGGTCGTGCGTAGCAGATGATCGGCCGGAACCAGTTGATCCAGGGTCACCCTCTCAAGAGCGGTTTGGGCAGGAGAGGCGCTTCACCCTGACCCAGTGACTAAAAACCCCTCGATCTCTGATCGTACGGGTTCGATTCTAGTCGTCCGCACCACGTTGAAATTCCTTGGCAATTCGCTTCCAAGGTAAGGAGATGGCTACCCCGGAAAGACCTGACGTGGGTAGCCGTAGGCGTAGCCGAGACACTAAAAGGCCCTGAATCCGCTAGTGGCTTCGGTGGGGATCGATCGCCATCGCGCGAATCGGAAGCGCCCGCTACGTTGCCGCAGCGAGCGCTCCAGTGGCCCGTCTTTGTCCCTCGCCGGCAAGACCGTAAGCCTCGGTAAGACGGATAATAAGCGCGCCCTAGTTGAAGCGCTGCATATTAAGGCCGCGTGACTTTTCTGCCACAAAACAATCCAGGCCACCCGAGCAGCCGGGCTTTTAACTGTTCGCTCGGTTATAGAACCAATGATCCCGGCCAGGTCCACTAGGATCACTGAGGGTAAGCCCCAAAAGCAATCCCAGCGCGGCGCCCAGAAAGAAGGCCGTTGAAACCGTTCCGGGATTATTTTGGACGGCTCCCGAAACCGACTGAGCCCCGGTCCGGAGCGCCTGAGCAGTCCGGCCGGCGCCATCGGCAGCGCTTTCATACCAGCCTGCTACCTCCTCTCCAGCCTCTTCGGCGCGCTCGGCCAGCGTCCGATTGATCTTGTTGATCTCGCGTTTCAACTGCGCAACCTGCTTCTCTAGCGCCTCCTGAGCTCTGCGCTGATTCATGCTCGGCGTTGATTCGTCGCTTGCATCCGGCATCGGCTTTCTCCTTACGTCGGTCGCTCAACGGCCGACCTTAGAAGATAGTTCCGGCAAAGCTAAGGCCCGCCACCGTGAGGCAGCGGGCCGTGTTTCATGGACCGATTCCCGGTTAGCGATAGCGCCGCTTGAACTCCGCGATCACCGCCCGCTTTCGTCGGGCAGACATGGCAGCGAGGATTCTCAGAAGCTCAGAGGCCTTCATTTTCCCACCATCAACACAAACCCGAGCCGGTGATCGATCTTCACGCGCCAGTCGCCACCGTGAAGGCCTTCCATCAAGTATGCAACGTATTTGGCAGCAAGCTCGATTTCGGCGAGCTTCGCCTTGGCCTTCGTCGTGGCCTCGGCAGCCATCTTGTCGAAGGGTGTCAGTCGCCATTGGCCGGCACCTCCGCCATGTCGCCGGCGTCTTCCTCGCGGTCGCTGCGAGAGCCGACTGCCCAATGAAGCTGACAGACGCGGTTGAGAGCGCCAAGGCTCGGTTCTGCCGTGCCGTCGTCTTCGTGGTCGCAGTTGGTCCTTTTGCACCTTGAGAGAGGCCGAGCCTCCGCAGCGCCCTTGGGGCCTGCGGATACTTCACGGCCGATGAGATCAGGCTGTCGCCGCATGTCGACAACGCACTTCGTTCCAGGAACTAAGGGCCGTTTTCCAACTCAGGGGAAGCGATGGCGGGTCAGTTCTCAGTGGCAATCAACACTTTAGGCTACGTCAGGTCTGAGGCATCCCTTTCCCGGCGAAGCCTTTGGTCAAGATACTCTCCGATACCGTCGCTTCGCGCTCGCGTCGGGCATGAGCCCCGTCCAGCAAGCACACGGGCGTCGCGCCGAAAGAGCGCTTAGCGGCGCAGTTGATCTGCCATGACAGCGCCAAGCGGGGTGGTTGGCCGACCGATCAAAGCCCTCAACTGTTGCCCATGGTCTTCGAGCGCACCGGCAGATGCGTCGGTATCGGAGCCGACCAGAAGGCGGGCGAGTTCTTCAGACAATCCTGAGGCTTGCAGGTTTTCCTCATACCGCGGGAGCCAGATTTTCGTAAGTGAGCGGCAGGCCCACAAAACGATGAGGCCTGTGCCGCCAATTCCTCAAGAGTGAATGCCTCGTCCTCGGCAAGCTCATAGAGGCGCCTTCCTGACCCGTGTCGGGATTTGGTAATTCTGATCCTCGCCAAGGATCGGATCAGCGGGCGGAGGTGCCTCTCAAACAGCAGCCTCGTCAGCAGGCAATGGGCCCGCTTACTAGGCGGGGACGTTCGCGGCCCGTCTATGCAAGTTGCCTGTTGAGGCGGTGTGCTTAGCAATTCTTAACAATACAAAATCCACGGCAATAACAGGAAGGGTCCTTATGCGGCCCGTGCGCGAGCACGGAGGTCGCAGCAACGGTGCCCCAGGTTGAAATCTTAACTTTGCCCCTTGGCCGGGCGTCGCGCTCTTGTTCGACTTCCGACCACACTTGGCCAGAAACCCGTGGCCGACGGTTTCCCAGCGGCGATGGCCAAGCATCGGCGTGTCCGGCCGCTCATGTCATCAATCCTGATCATCCAGACCAAATATATTGGCGACATGGTGCTGACGTCCGCCTTGGTGCGGAGTCGCTGTCGCGGCAAAACGGCGGCATTATCGTTGACGACCGCATGCGCACCACCCGATCGTCAGACGAGAGGTCCCTTCGCATCAATTTCGGTCCCTGCTCTCACAGGCGCTATTTCGCCGCTCGGTTGGGAGCACATCACTCTGACCTGCGAGTATCGCTGGCCCGCTTAGGTCTAGGGTAGGATTTCGCCCCCTTCCCCAAACAACAACCCCAGTTTGGCGCGCTGAATTGGCCGTGGCGGGAGTCGAGCCGGATCAGGTCGGCTCCGCTCTTGCAATCGAGCAATCGGCTTTGCCGAGCTAGCCGACTTGATGGCGATGGGCCTTCGGCGGCCTGAAGCGGTGATCTCCGGCCCGCACCCTTCCTATACGGAAGCGCTCTTGTCGGCTGTGCCGAAGCTCGACCGGACGGAGAGCTCGCGCATCCGCCTCGACGGCGAGATCCCGAGCGCCCCCAATCCGCCGACGGGCTGCGTCTTCCACACGCGTTGCCCTCGCAAGATCGGCGCCATCTGCGAGACGCAGGAGCCGCGGCTCACCGAGGGCCAGCCAGGCCACACCATCCGCTGCCATATTTTCTCCAACCACCAAAACGCGAGCAAGACATTTGCGTTTGGAAACAGCGACAGGTACCCTTTATCTCGGCTCGGTCCACCGATCAATGACCTTCAGCCGAGGTGACGAGGTTCCGTGCCTAGGCAAAGGACGCTGCTTGAAATGGGGGCTTCATTCAGGGTTATAGGCTTTGCTTGGTATGATTCGCGGTTGTAACGATCAGCCGCCGCTGTCCAATTCCGTTCCGGTTCGCAGGTACTCCAGATAGGCGCGATAGGCGAAGCTGCGATCGCGCTTCTTCCCTGTGGTTTCCACGAGAATATTGGCTTCCGTCAGCACCTCGATCGCACGGATCGCGGTCGGCTTGCTTGCGCCGATCAACTTTGTGACCGAGGCAACGCTCACGATTGGATGACGCGGCAATTGCTCGAACAGTCTCACTGCCGAGACGGAGGCGGAATGGGCTTCGAGCAGTCGCACCCGGTCCGCGGACACGAGATTGAACAGTTCCCGCGCCGAGGCGACGGCTTCATCGGAAATCGTGGCGACCCCATCGAGAAAGAAGTCGATCCAGCCCTCCCAGTTCCCTTCCAGCCGGACCAGATTGAGGCGCCGGTAGTACTCTTCCCGGTGGCGTTTGAAAAACAGGCTGAGATAGAGGAGCGGCGCTTTCAGCAAGCCCCAGTGCTCCAAGAGCAGCGCGATCAGGAGCCGCCCGATTCGCCCGTTGCCGTCGAGATAGGGATGAATGGTCTCGAACTGCACGTGGAGAAGACCCGCCCGCATCAGCTTCGGTAGCGGATCGTCGACGTGGATGTATTTTTCAAATTCGCTGAGAAGCTGGGGAAGCTTATCCGGTGGCGGCGGAACGTAGGCCGCATTGCCTGGCCGGCTTCCCCCGATCCAGTTCTGGCTGCGGCGCACGTCTCCGGGCTGCTTGTTCGAACCGCGCACGCCGCGCATCAACCGCTTGTGCGCCTCGTTCAGGAGCCGCATGGAAATTGGCAGCCCCTGCTTCAACGCAAGCTGGTCGCGGGCATAGGCAAGCGCGTCGAGGTAGTTCGTGACCTCTTCCACGTCGGCATTGGGTGCCGGCCCCTCTTCGGCCTCGAAAGCGAGAAGGTCCACGAGTGACGCCTGCGTGCCCTCGATCTGCGACGAGATCACGGCCTCCTTGCGCACGAAGGCATAGATGAACCAATCGAGGGAAGGCACCATATCGCCTGCGAGATCGAGACGAACGAGCGCCTGCTCGGCTTCCCGGAGACGATGTTCGAGCTTGCCCTCAACAGAGAGTGCCGGACGCGCAGGCGGCAGATCGAACGGGATGAACGCATCGACGTTCTCTGCGCCTGCGGTTACGCTCTCGTATCGGCCCGTTGTTCGCTTCGGCATTTCATGACCCAATTGGGAACAGCTTCGTTCGGATCGAGGCGAGCAAGGAACGGCAGTGTTCCTTGGCGACCTCTCTGGGAACGAAGTCTTTACTCGCGCTGAGCGTTAGTCAAGAAATCGTTCTTAGCGCGCTTGATAGATTGTTGCCGACGACCCGGGGTGGTTTTTCGGACCCTGATGTGACACCGGCTCCACCTAACGCTAAAGCTGCCAACTGCGCCGTTGGTCGGTTTGACAGTCCAGGGAGGCAGTCGTTGCGTCCAAGACTGCCATTCGGTGTAAGATAAATGCGATCGGCGAGTGGCTGGACCAAACCTTGAATCGACTTTGGCGAACCACTAAGCCATTGGCGGATAACGATTATGTTAGTCGCTGAGGGTTATCGTTTTCCACAGGAAATCAATACGTTAGCGGCTGGTTCGCCAACCCATTTCCTTCGTATTCTCTCGTATGGCCTGGCGAACCTAACGACCAGGAGGAGGACTAGTATTCCATGCACGCGGTGTCTCTTTCATCCTACAAAAGGGGTCGATGAACCCGTGTTGACCATAAGGGTGCGAGCGCGGCTGTCTTGGGCCAGAAGCGGATTGGCAGCTTCGAGGCTCGCGCTCGGCTGCGAGGTCCTGAAGGGTTTCTCGCGACGCGACCATCAGACGCCTTCAAAGGCGGCGTCGACGGTCTGCGCCGGGAGCAGCACGCGCCACGGTTCGACGAGCACGGCGTGGCCGGGTTCCGCGCCCAGCGCGTAGTGCTTCGATCGTCGGAGCCGTGCCTTCAGGCGCTCCAGGACATCGTCGGTGACGCCGAGCGCGGCGCGTCGTTTCGCGAGCCACCAGCCGGAAACGGAGGCAAGCGACCGGTTGTCCAGCAGTTCGAAACCTTCGCCGACCTGTTCGGGCTGCTCCGCATTGTAGGGCTTGAGGTAGGCTTTGATCACCATGAAGGCGAGACGGTACTCGTCCGAATGCGGTGCAAACCTGTTGAGGCTCCACGGCTACCTAGCTTGGCTCAAGGGACTCAGTAGCGAAAGCACCGCAGTATGGCAAAATCGAATTGCCCCGGCGGCCTGCGCCACCGGAGCTTCTTTGCGTCGTCAAACCCCGGCGTCGGGTCGGCCTGGCGCGGCTACTTCAGCGAATTGTGATCAGCTTGCAATTTTGGCACGGTCAACCCAGGCATTGAACTGTTCCTGATGGGTTTCGATCCATTCATGCGCCAGCTTTTTGATGTTGCTGTCGCTGCCGCCCTTTTCGCTGATCGTTTGTTCCCAGGTCGACCAGTCGGCCAGCGGGAACGACATTTGCTCTACGAGCTTCTTGACTGCCGGATTGGCTGCAATGAACTCCCGGTTGGCGACGGCGTTCCAGTTCCATGCCGCCATGGCCATGCGGCATGGATCAGCGCCGCCAGCGCAACCGCTGACGCCAGGCACTAGGGCAGACCCCTTGTTAGGGACCGATTCCGGCAAGGCATCGAAGGGCGTCGGCAACCAGACGACATCTTTGCCAGGCACCAGAGCCTTGTTCATCCACGAAGGGCTCCAGGCATAAAAGAATACCGGCTCGCCGCGCTTAACACGGGCGACGGCCTCGACCATCAGCGCCTCGTATTTGCCGCGGACCGAATTAACGCTGCCCTTGAGTCCGAATTTCTCAAGCTGGAAGTCGACGACGTCGCCGCAACTCCAGCCCGGATCGCAATTGATGAGGTCGGCTTTGCCGGTCGTGCCGAAAAGAGCTGCGATCTTCGCATCCTTCATCTGATCGAGCGTGGTGATGTTGTTTGCGTCGGCGGTTTTCTTGTCGATCAGATAGCCATTAATGCCGCCGCCTTGAATTAGGCCACCGCCGACGATCTCCGCCTCCGCCTCGACCTTCTTGTAACCCGGCTCGCGCTGCGGGAAGTTTATATCGGTCGCGATATCGAGATCGCCCTGGGCCGCCGCCTGGAAGAACAAGGTGGTGTTGAGCGTGCTAAGCTTGACGTCGTAACCGAGTTCCTTCATCGCCGCCATGCCGATCTGGGCAACGACATAATTGGCGCCCAGGCTGTCGGACTGGGCGTACCGCACCGTCTTGCCGCTCCCAGGTAGGTCTTCGGCGAAAGCAGTTTGGCCTAGAGAGGCCGCCAGCACCATGCCGGTGACAAAAAGGGAAAAGGTTTTCACGCTGTGCTTCATCGATGTTCTCCTTCTGGATTTTTCTTTGGACTTCACTGAGTTCGAGGTTCGGCTGTAACGCGGGCGCTGCAAGGGATAGGCAAGTGAATTCCTGGCCGGCGGAACGAGCCGCCGGTGTTTGTCGTCATTCCGGTGGTGGTTGCCGCCGGAGCGATTCCGCTCAATGCGTGCGGTTCGCTGCGGATGTTGCGATGGCCTCGTGCGATCGCTCACCCTTGAAAAGATTGAAAAGGTAGCGCAGCACCGACCTGCGCTTGCGGTCGGTCGGCTGGGCAAGCTGCTGGGTGATCCGATCAAGCATCATGGCGAGCAGGACGATGGCGATGCCACCGACGGCGGCGCGACCGACATCGAGACGTCCGAGACCTTGCAGAACCACGAGGCCAAGGCCTTCCGCGCCGATCATGGCGACGACTACGGACATCACCATCGCAGTCAGCACGGTCTGGTTCAGTCCTCCGAGAATGGTGGGGATAGCCAACGGCAGCTGTATTTCCCACAGAAGCTGGCGCTTATCGGCGCCGAAGGCGAGACCTGCTTCGACCATTTCCTGCTCTACCATGCGAATACCCAGATTGGTGAAGCGGATTAGCGGCGGTGCAGCTGCTGTTACGACCGCCACTTCGCCCGGCACTGTGCCCACGCCGAACAGCATGACGACCGGCACGAGGTAAACGAACGTCGGTGTGGTCTGCATAATGTCGAGCACCGGCCGCACCACGCTCCAGACCTTGTCGTTACGAGCACACCAGATGCCGGTCGGCACGCCGATGGCGGTGCAAAACACGATGGCCGTGGTAATCAGCGAAAGCGTTGTCATGGCCTCGGTCCAGACACCGATGGCTGCGATCACGACAAGTGAGATGGCGCTGAACACCGCGATGCCGATGCTGGCAAGCCGATAGGCGGTCAAGAACACCAGAACGACGAAGATCGAAAACGGAATTTCGTGCAGTATGTAATCGTTGAACGACAACAGGTTTTCGACCGGCCACTTGATTGCAAGAAACAGTGGACGGAGGTGGAGCGCGACCCATTGGACGGCGTCTGCAATCCACTGGTCCACCGGAAAGATGGCTAGATCATCGGCATCAAGCATTGTGGCCTCCCATCGAAGCAGGCGCTGGCGATCTCGCCGCCGAGGCGATCCGTCCAAGGATATGTTCGGGTTCAAGCATGCCGAGGAAGCAGCCGTCCTCGTCAATGACGGCCATTGCCTTGCCGCTCTGATACAAGCCAGCGACATCCACGAGCTTGGTGGTGCCGCTCACCGCGACGAAATCACGCGTCAAAAGGCCATCGACCGGCTTGCCAGCCTTTACCTGTTGCAGGGCCGCAGCATCGAGACAGCCGACGATGCGGTTCGACGCGTCGATGGCAAAACTCATGGCCTCGGGATGCTCGGCATCGCCGACGATCCGCGCCGAACCATCGCCTGACACCGTCGAACCGGTGCGCATCACCGACCGTGCGTCAAACAATCGCGACCGGTCGACTTCGCGCGTGAAGGCGGCGACATAATCGCTGCTTGGTTCGAGCACGATCGATTGCGGTGTTCCCTCGCGCACCAATTCGCCTTCGGACATAATGGCGATGCGCGTTCCGAGTTTCAGCGCCTCCTGGAAGTCATGAGTGATGAAGAGGATGGTCTTCTTCAGCGTGTGCTGCAGCCGCAGCAACTCATCCTGCATCTCGGTCCTGATCAGCGGGTCAAGGGCGCTGAAGGCTTCGTCCATTATGAGGACGTCGGCATCGGTCGCCAGGGCCCGCGCCAAGCCGACACGCTGGCGCATGCCGCCGGAGAGTTCATGCGGGCGATGATAGGCCCATTTGGCGAGACCGACGATCGCCAGCACCTCTTCAGCGCGCCTGCGTCGCTGCGCGGCGGAAACGCCACGCAACTTCAGGCCGAATTCGGCATTTTCGATCACCGATTTGTTTGGCAACAAGGCAAAATGCTGGAAGACCATGGAGATGCGCGTGCGCCGCAATTCGCGAAGCGCGTCCTCGCGTAGCGGCACGATGTCGATATCGTCGAGCAGGATCTTGCCTGCCGTTGGTTCGTTCAGCCTGTTGATGCAACGCGCCAGCGTCGATTTGCCGGACCCCGAAAGGCCCATGACCATGTAGATGGCGCCCGAGGGAACGGAAAGCGAGACGTTGTTCAGACCGACGACGGCGTCGGTCTCCGCAAGGACACGCGCCTTATCCGCGCCGGTGGCGAGCAGCGTCATGGCTCTGGTGGGTGAAGGGGCGAAAATCTTATACAGATTCTCTACTCTCAATCGCTCTGTCACCAATGGCTCCCATGTTTCAACGATACGGATGTTCCCGATCCGCAATTTTTTGACGAGGATCAATTAAGGGGCATGTCAGCGAGATCGTCTTCCGCGAACACGGAGGATTTTTGCCCCTCCCCTTCCTCCGATCCGAGGTGCGTTAATGGCAGTTCAACTCCACCGTGCGCGGTTGGCTTCAAGGTTTTGCCTTACCCTCCCCTTGGTCCTATTGGAGTGGCGAAAAATCGGTCGGCAGAAGGATACGGTTTTCCGCGCTTTCGATCAGCGCCGTCAGTTTCGGAATGAAGGCCCGCCAGCGCGCATCTTCCGACAACGTGCGCCGGCGCGCCACGCGATCGGCGAAATCGGCATATCGCCAAAGATGGACCACCTGGTTCAGCTGCCCGACCTCGGTGACGAAATAGCCGATCAGTCCGCCGAGAATCGGTTCCTGGATTGCCAGCCCCTCCTCGCGCACAAGCTTCAGATATTCGGAGGTTTTGCCCGATCTTATGCGATAGATACGCTCTTCAACGATCATTTCACGGTCTCCGGCACGGTCAAAAAATCCGCCATCATCGATGCGACGAGATCGGGTGCTTCCGTCAGGATTGAATGCCGCAGCCCCGGAAGGACGCGGAGCTCGGAGCCTGGGATGCGCTCATGCATATATCTTGCCATGCGCGGATTGGAGCCGGCATCCTCCTCGCCGGTTGCAATCAACGTCGGGCAGCGAATCTGGTCGAGAAAACCGCCGAAGTCGGTCTCGGCGAGAACCCGGTAGGCGGAAGCGTAACAGTCGGGATCGTTCTGAGAATTTCGCTGCCTAAGCGTTGCGATCAGATCGGGATTCTTCTTCTGGAAATCCTCAGTCAGCCAACGCGACAGGGATGCGTCATAGTGCGATCCCGGTTCGCCGCTGCGAAGAGCGGCGAGGCGGGCGAGAACGCGCTCCCGCTCCTCGGGCGTGCGTCCCGCGACCGTCGAGAGGAGAATCAGGCGCTGAATGCGCGGAAGATGCGTCAGTGCCAACCGCTGTGCGATCAACCCGCCAAGCGAAAAACCGGCCAGATGGAAACGGTCGAAGCCGACACTGTCCGCCAACGCAAGTGTTTCGGCAACGAAATCGTCGATCTCGTAGCGGCCTTTGACGCGCGACGAGTTTCCGTGACCCCGTAGGTCGAACGTCAGGATGGTGAACCGATGCTTCAACCGCTCGACGACCCCGCTCCAGGCTTCAAGGTAGGAACCGACACCGTGGATGAGCACCAGCGGCACTGCCCCATTGCCGTCAACCCTATAGTTCAGGACCACATCTCCGACCGTATGACGCTGCGTATCAGTCATCCTAATACCCTGCCGCGGCCAGTTGCTGGGTTTCGCGCTCGCGTTGCGCAAAGAAGGGCATGACCTCGTCTGTGAACAGGCGAAGCGTCTTCTTCTGCAGTTCGAAGGGCAAGTTGAAGCTGAGGCCGAGACAATATTGATCGACGCCAGCTGCTTCGTAGTCGAGCAGCTTCTCGATCACTTCGTCGGGCGTTCCGAACATCAGGTTCTTGCGGATATTTTCCGGGTTGTAGTTGTCGCGGCCCTTAACGCTTTCGAAGGGCACGGCCTCCGGGAAACCGTTCTTCACGGTGCCAATGTTCTGCATCAGGTTTTCGAAATAGCGACCATAGTTCATGCTGTGCTCGACGGCGAGATGCCAGTCATCGACCTTGTCATAGACGCAAGTGCGCCGCTGCATCATGAATTTTGGGCGTTTCACCTCGGGATGATCGGCGACCGCCTTGTTGAACTTGCTGGCGAGCACGCCGATTTCCGCCGCCGGAAGCGAGAGCGGCGTGGAGAGGATGTTGGCGCCGATGCCGAGCGCCCAGTCGAAGGTGCCGGGATCGCGGGCGGCGACCCAGATGCGAGGACCTCCCTTCTGCAGCGGCTTCGGCACCGAGGTCGCTCGCGGAAAATTCCAGTACTGGCCCTCATGCGCATAATCACCGGCCCAAAGCTTCTGGACCGCTGGCACCAGTTCCTTCATGTAGCCCACGCCCTCCTGCTGCTGGACGCCCGGCGCCATTCGGTCGAACTCGTACTGATAGGCGCCGCGGGCGATGCCGAATTCCAGGCGCCCGTTCGTAAGGTGATCGCACAGTGCGGCTTCGCCAGCGAGACGGATTGGATTCCAATAGGCGGCGGCAAGCGTCGCCGTTCCCAGGCGGATACGGCTCGTATGCTGGGATAGCCACGTGAGGATCTGAAACGGATTGGGTGATATCGTGCACTCGATTGTGTGGTGCTCCGGCGTCCAGATCGTCTCAAACCCGCCGGCGTCCGCGATTTTGGCAAGTTGCAGCAGATTGTCCATTACGGCCGTCATCGAGGTTTCTGGCGAGAAACGCTCCATGCCCAATGAGACGGCAAATTTCATTTCAATCTCCCTTGGATGGTCTGCCCCAGTGTTTCTGACGGTCAGCGCAGTCGAATGACAAAGGGATCCTGCATGGCGCCGGAATAGTCGATGACGACATTTTTTGCCCTGGAGAACTCGCGCATGACGTCGAAACCGCCACGCCTGCCGTAACCACTTTCCTTGAAGCCGCCATTTGCGGACATGTAGGCTGCTGACCGGTAGGTGTTGATCCAAACGGTACCTGCATCGATCCGGTTGGCGAAGCGCATCGCCCGGTCGATATTCTGGGTCCATATCCCGGACGCGAGGCCGTAGCGTGTGTCGTTGGCGAGTTCGATCATGTCTTCTTCCGAGGAAAAGGGCATGACACCAACGACCGGTCCGAAAAGCTCATCGCGCATGAAGGACATATCGTTCTTGGCGTCGATCATGACGGTCGGCTCGAAATACCAGCCGCGGGCGAGTTCTTCCGCCTGAGGACGCTTGCCGCCTGACGCGATCCGTGCCCCTTCCTTGACGCCCGAAGCAACGTAGGACTCGACTTTCGTCAGCTGCGCCGACAGCGCCAGCGGGCCGATATCCGTCTTGTCCTCCAATGGGTGGCCGACGGTTATGCGGTTGGTGCGTTCCACCAACGCTTCGATGAAGCGGTCGTAGACGCTGGCCTCCACGAAGCAGCGCGAGCCGGCGACGCAGGTCTGGCCCGCAGCTGCGAAGACGCCCGAAACGACCCCATTAACGGCCTTTTCGATATCAACGTCGGAAAAGATCACGTGGGGAGATTTGCCGCCGAGTTCCATCTGGCACTGCGCAAGGTTGGTCGCCGCGTTAGCAGCAATTTTACGGCCGGTATCCGTGCTGCCGGTGAAGACGTATTTTGCGATGCCCTTTTGCCGCGTCAGCGCGTCGCCGGTTACCGCACCCGTTCCCGAGACGACGTTGACAACGCCGGCCGGAAACCCCGCTTCCATGATTAGCTCGGCCAAGGCCAGCGTCGAGGCGGTCGCGTGCTCGGAAGGCTTGATGACGATGGTGTTGCCAATCGCCAAACAGGGAGCGAGCGTTCCTGTCAACATCATCAGCGGCGAGTTCCAGGGTGTGATCATGCCGACGACGCCGATCGGTTCGCGCATGTTGAAGTTGAGCTGGTCCAGCTTGTTGACCGGGATCGTATCGCCCTGCAGTTTGTCAGCCATGCCGGCAAAGTAAGTGTAAGAGTCCGGGATCGAGCGCATCTGCGCCCGCATTTCCTTGATCAGCTTTCCATTGTCGCGTGTTTCGATCAGCGCCAGGTCGTCGGCATTGGCAAGAACCAGATCGGCCAGATTGCGCACCAGCTTTCCGCGATCGGTCTGCGTCATACGTCGCCAGGCAGGATTGACGAATGCCTTTTGCGCCGCCTCAACCGCCAGTCGCACATCGTTGGCGTCGGCTTCCGCAAACTGATACCAGGCCTCCGCGGTGGTCGGGTCGAAACTGTCCAGGTAGCGACCGGATGTCGGTTCGACAAACCGGCCGTCGACAAAGAGGTTGAGGCGCATTCCCTCGAGCGATTTCACCGTCGTCTTCATCGTCGCTTCCTGATTTCGGGTTAGTCTTGAATGGCCTGATGCCACGAGCGGGCCTCGCCCTCGATCATTGCGAGTCGCCCGCCGTCGCCGGAATCCATGTAGATGCCAAAGCGTTCCTGCTTGCGCTCGCGGACATAGCGGCGGAGCATCGCCCGCAATTCCCGGGTCGGGATGAGGTCATAAGGCAGCTTGTCAATGGCAAAGAACCGCAGGTCTTCCGGCAGGTCGCGCCCTTGTCCGCCATCGGCAAGTCGGGCGCGATAGATCAAATAACCGGGGTCGCAGTCAGCAACATCGAAGATCGAGTAAAGAAAGGTGTTGTCTGACAGCAGCTTGAGGGATTTGCCGTCGTCGAGCGGCAGTTCGCTGCCGGCCTTACGGCGTTTGGCCGTTGGCAGAGCCCAGCCACCGCTTCCATCCGCTCGCAGCAGAATCTCGCCGCTGGCTTCGATCAGATAACCGATGATCATGTTGTGCGAGGCCAGCCAGCCGGACGGCAGCGGATCCTTGACGCTGGCATATCGGCCGCGGCAAAAGCCGAGCGGCGCCGAAGGGCTCGTGCCGAAAGCCTGCACCTGGCCGATCAGGACGACATGATCGCCTGCATCGACCCTGTTGTAGGTCGTGCAGTCGAACCAGGTAAGGCTGTCCGTCAGGATTGGAGCGCCGGTATGAACTCGGTCGTGATTGACGGAGTGGAACTTATCGGGGGATTTCGAGGCGAAGGTCGCCGAGATGTCGACCTGTCCCTCATGTAGCAGGTTGACGGCAAAGGAATCCGCCATCGTAAAAGCAGCGAAGCTTGACGCCGATTTTGCGACGCAGACCAGCAGCAGCGGCGGATCGAGCGAAACCGAGGTGAAGGAATTGGCCGTCATGCCGCGCGGATCGCCGTCCGTGTCCCGCGTCGTGATGACGGTGACGCCGGTGACAAAGGTTCCGAAAGCCCGACGCAACGCGATTGGGTCGATAGGCGTCGGATTCTTTGCGGTTCCCGTGGTCAACATGGGATCAGCGCCTCCTGTTGGTTGTCAGTTGAAGGCTAACCGCAAGAGGAGCGACCTTCTTCCTTCACTCAGCTGGAAGAGCGCGGGAAATATTGCTGCTGTTTGCGGTAAGAGACGGGGGGGCCGATCCGAAAGGTCAGGTCGATTGATCTTCCGCCGAAGAACGACCTTCCGTGACACCATGCAGGTGAATGGCCAATTCGATGGCAAAGCGTCGCTCTGGCGTCTCGACATCGATGCCGAACATTTCCTGGATTCGCGACAGGCGATAGCGCAGCGTGGTTACGTGCAGGCCCATCGCATCGGCGCAGGCGCCACTGCGGCAGCCCTCCCTCAGATAAGTCGACAGCGTTTTCAGATAGGGCGTGCCATGCTGGCGGTCATGGGCGGCGATGGCGCCGACGCTTTCCTGAACGAAAGCGCGTACGTCGTCGACGCCCGCGGCCGCTACGAGCATCGGCAACGGCCCAAAATCCTGCCCGGACAGCGCACCGGTGCGACCGAACGAACGGGCGATGGCAATCATGCGGCTGCAGCGATCCCAAGCCAACGGATAATCCGTCAGGGTGGCGCAGGCGTTGCTGGCGATGACGATCGGTTCTTCGTCAAAATATTGGCCAAGATCCGCTGCGATGCGCCGCATCAGTTTCGATGTCCGCTCCTGTTTCCAGACGTCGTCATAGGGAATGAGGCACACCAGCCCGCCATCGATGGCCACGACGCACGCGGGAACGGAAGCTTGCTGCATGATACGAGCGAGACTGTGATGCAGATCGACGGACGTTCCGCCAAGATTCTTCGCGCTCTCGGGAAAGTCGACCACGACGATTTGCTGAGTCGTCATGAAATTGATGCCGAGCCGCTGGGCTCGCTGCTGGACATCTGCCGCGTCGCGCCAACGCCGCTCCACCACCTCGAAGAAAAGCTCGGTCTGTGTGCGGGTTTCGAAACGGAATCGGATGAAACTGCGCATCATTTGGACGCTGAGCGCGAACTTGGCGCTGTCAAGCAGCAACTGGTCCAGATCGCTGAAGGCACGCGACGTGGAAAAGATGATCAATGCCCCGACAAGTTGGCGGTCGACCGTCAAGGGCTCGATGCGGGCGGCGAGATTGAGCCGGGAGCTGCCGTCATCGAGAAAAAGCGTCGCCCCGCTGTTGCCGCCCCGCTCAATTGTATCGCGTGCTGCCTTTCCCAGTTGTCGGCTCAGCGGACCGGCCGCTGCTGATTGCCAAGCGGCATCATCGAACTGCACCTCGCTTGGCGAGCGGCCGGCGATAATCTGGTTCGCAGTAAAATCGACGACGACGACCGGATTGGGCAGCAGGCTGCCGACCATCGCCGACAATGAAGAAACTGAGCCGTCTGCAAGCACGTGTTCAAGTAGGGAGGTGTGCGCCTTGAGCGCCTTTTGCAACCTGTCTCCGGCCTGCCGTTCGGCTTCCAGCCGCTGCTCCCTCTCGATCGCGATGGCGCCGAGATGGACGATCATACCCAGAAACGCCAAATCCTCTTCCGGAACCTCCATGATATCTCGCGACACAACGCTCAGCACCATTGGCCGGCCCTCGAAGTCGCTGCAGTTCATAGGCATGACGAGGACGGTACGGTAATCTCGCTCGAAAGCTTCGCGGCGATAACCTGGAAACTCCGCGGATTCGCGCACGTCGCGGATATAGACTGGCTCGTTCCGCTTCAAGGCGATCAGCGAGGGGCTCGTCGCCAGTTCCCAACGGTCAGGGAGCGTTCGCTCGATCAACGTCGGATCATAGCGAACCATCACATGGGCATAACCATGAGCGGCATCGATCGACATGATCGAACCGAGCGTCCAGTTTGCATGGCGGCAGGCGGCGAAAACCAAGTGCTTCAGGATCATGACAAGATCGCCGCCGGAATTGATCTCACTCGCGACATCTTTGAGAACCGAGATTTGCGCCTTCCTGTCCACAATCGCTCCCTGCGCCACGACCCGCTGAGTTAGGCATGCGCGGGAGCTGAATTCTACATCGTTTCGAAGTGCCGGCCTTTCTGTTTTTCCTCCTTAACGAAGGAAGACATTCACCGTCGTTGCTCATTAGGTTGCGCCACAATCCAGCGAACAGATGAGGAATCCATGGATCTCGGAGTGAGAAAGTTCTGCACATTCATCGAGGAAGTATTCGTCGAGGGTGGCAAGAAAGCCGACCAACCGATCTCCATGGTGGTGGTCGCAGCCGTGTTGAAGAACCCGTGGGCCGGTCAAGGATTCGTTGAAAATTTGCGCCCAGAGATCCTCCGGTTGGCGCCGGGTCTTGGCGCCGAAATGACCAAGCGATTGGTGGCGCTCTTGTCGGCGGATAAGGTCGAGGCTTACGGCAAGGCGGCTTCGGTCGGCATCAATGGCGAGATCGAACATGCATCGGCGCTGATCCATACCTTGCGGTTCGGCAATATGTTCCGCACGGCGGTAAACGGCACGACCTATCTGAGCTTCACGAATACCCGCAACGGGCCAGGCGCCCTTCTTTCCCTGCCGATGACCCACAAGAGCGAAACCGGCAAACGCTCCCACTTCCTGACGGCCAACTTCCAGGTTCCGGACGCACCCGGTGCGGATGAGGTGCTGATCGCCATTGGCGCCTGTGATGGCGGGCGGGCGCATCCACGTATCGCCGACAGGTTCCAGGACATGGCGGAAATGGAAGCTGAGGGGCAGGCACGCTGAGCTTCGTCTTTCGTGGCAATCCCGGGGCGCCGAAATGACCTTCCTCTATGATGCCGATGCCGAACGCGGCGCCGAGTGGGCAGCGCTCTTTGCCGAACGTGCTCCCGAAATCGCCTTCCACTATTGCGCGGACGCGGTCGACCCGCGTTCGGTGAAGTATCTTGGCGTCTGGCATCCGCCCACAGACATAAGCGCGAAGTACCCGAACCTTGAGGTGCTGTTTTCGCTGGGAGCTGGGGTCGACCAGTTCGATTTCGACGCCTTGCCGGCCGGGTTGCCCGTCGTGCGGATGATCGAGCCGGGCATTTCCGACGCGATGGCAGAATACGTCACGCTGGCAGTACTGGCATTGCATCGTGATCTCCTCGCCTATCGTGTGCAGCAGGCGGGCGGCGTCTCGTAGACCGCCACCGTGGATATTGAGGTAAGACAAGCCGCAAAAAAAAGGGAGGCGCACCGCCGTGCCGCTACGCACGGGTCCCAGACTGCCTTAGCCGCATGACAACCGAGCGAATTGGCGCGCGCCGGAACCCAACCGCGCGATTTCTTCGGCAGGGGCAACGACCCTCCACGGCGTTCGGAGCGGCTCCCGTCCTCTAGGGATGACGCGCAAACCACAGCCTGGCGAACCTTTTGGCGAACCAGTCAATAAATCATTGATAAATAACGATAATGATGGGCACTGAGGGACCCGAACCCAACCAAGAACAGGCGCCAGGGTTCGCTGGGTCCTTAATTCGCGCCAGATGTATACATACCTTATGCGTCCGCTCTCGACCCTCCTGACATACTTAAGCATCACGTCGTTCGTCCCACGCCTATTCCCTGGCATGAGTGAAAAGGCGGATTGCCGGCCATTGGGCGATTACTTGCCGAAGTTTACCGAAAAGCTTTCCATCTTGTTTGGTCGCGGCCCGCACCTGAACAGCAACCCAGCCGGCTTTCATGGTCGCGCCGACATGACAATGGCAAACAATGGCGTGCAATTGCCAGTCCGATAGCTCGAAGAAGCGTCTGGCTTCGCCGTAGGTTTCATTCCTCAGTCCCTGCGCGCGCAACATCGGATCGGCGAAAGCAATGCTCAGCGGAGATTCAAGACCTTGCGCCTTGTCACGTACATCGAGGCGCATGTATTCGGTGCCGGGGAGTGCTCTGAGGCATCGGTCGGGAAACCGCTCGAGAAGCGCTGCCCAATGTTCCAGTCGCTGGCTTCGCGTCATCACCGAGCAGGCTGCATCGACTTCCGCGACCGCGTGCAGCTCTTCGAGTGTTTGGTGTTTCATGGCCATCTTCCTGTTCGCGGGCTGCTCTGCCTGCTGCAAAGCGCGCGACAGGTCGGAATAGCCCAGCCGTCCCTATGGCGCTCGAACATTCATTCGGCGGGAAAGTTCCATTGCAATCGAAATTTGTTTCAGGCGGCCAGCCTTGGGATCGGAAGCTACGCTCCGCCTGTGCCGGCGCCGGAGAATGTGACTATGAGCGGGGCATCTCGGCGACTATCCGAAGCGCCGCTCGCGGCGGGTGTTCATGATCACGCGAAGCCTAGCTTACTGCTTCCGGCCTCGCCGCGAACTTTGTCGATTGAGCGGATCGTCCGTCAGCAAGGAGCCCTTGATGAAACATCCGAGATCGATGGCAAAAGTGGCCGTCCCATCCGATCCATTTGTCGCGATCGCGAAACACGATCGGTGAAGCATACCGCCGTCCGACGGCATTCGCCTTTTCCTCTCTTGACTCGCTGGCCAAGGCGCAGACACACTAAATTTGCCGCATGGTTCAAGGGGAGGACCGTCGTGGAAAACAACACAGAATCTGACCGACAACTGGCGCTGCGCCTTTCGGCTTGGTTGCTCTTAGTGGGGCAAATTCTCTACGTCATCGTTACGCTGTTCCATGCCGGCGGGGATGCCAACAACCACCCAGTCATCTTCCAGGGTTACGCCGCCAGCGGCACATGGACTATGGTGCATGTAGCCCAGTTCGCTTGCACTGCCATTTTGCTGGCGGGCCTATTGACCCTGTTCTTTGGCCTTGACGTTCAAGGTGAAACTGCCAAGTGGACCGGGCGATTTGGCGCAGCTTTGACCGTTGTGAGCCTTTCACTGTACGCAGTGGTGCTGGCGGTCGACGGTGTCGCGCTCAAGCAAGCCGTGAACGCTTGGGTGAACGCTCCCGAGGCCGAGAAGGCGGCGCGCTTTGCAACAGCAGAGGCGGTACGTTGGCTGGAGTGGGGAACGAGAAGCTACGAGGCCTTTGCGTTGGGCCTGGCGTTGGTCCTCTTGGCTGTCACAGTAGCCTTAGCGGCGAAGATCCCGCGGCCGATCGCCTACCTGATGGCGCTCTCAGGTCTCGCTTACTGGCTGCAAGGCTGGACCGCCGGGTCTGAAGGCTTTTCGTCAACGCACATAATCGGCATCGAGGCGGCCGAGGTCCTAAATGTGATTTGGGCCGGATGGCTGCTCGTCGCATCCTGGAGGCGTCATTGATTCCGCCGCGTTCAAACACCGCGCAGGTAAGACGCCAGCGATGTTTTGACGGAGCCAATTAGTCTGCACGTCCGCCAAGGCGCCGTCGACATCTCAAGAAACTGATACACCCGCAGGCCGAATTCGCGAGACAGCAAACCCTAGAAAATCGCACGCCTTTGCCGCTGGAGAATCCCAAGAAAGCCAAGCGGCGCGTGGCTCTGGTGCTGGCCGCACAACGGGCAAAAGCCGGATATACATAAAGCCAAACTATCTCTCGAATGGATCAAACAGCAGCCACTAATACATGACAACGACGGATCGGTATTTTCCTGCTCTCCGTTGGATAGCAGACCACCGAGCATTGGCGGGTCGTCGAAGGTGCATTACAATCAGCAGCGCAGGGGTGGGGCTTAAATTGCGATTCTAGGAGGGAATACCTTGACTGAACAAAATGAGACTCAAAACGTCGATCTTATCGGTCTGACGGCAGATATCGTCTCAGCTTACGTCGCTAAGAACGCTCTCCCCGTAACCGAATTGCCCGGACTTATTGCTTCTATTCATTCGTCACTATCGGCAACGACCACCCAAAAGGCGGCCGAAAAGCCAAATCAGGAGCCCGCAGTCATTCCGAAGAGGTCTGTGTTTCCTGACTACATAATCTGTCTTGAAGACGGGAAGAAATTTAAATCTCTAAAGCGCCATCTAGGCGTGAACTACGGTCTGACGCCCAATGAATATCGCGAGAAATGGGGATTGAAGCCGGAGTATCCGATGGTGGCGCCGAACTATGCGGCTCGACGATCGGCATTGGCAAAGTCCAGTGGGCTCGGCCGCAAGCGCGCGGCAAAACCGGCGAAAAGCACCGCCAAAAAGCGTTCGTCACGATGAAAGCGGAGCCTTGCCCGTTTTTGCACGGGCTGCGAGGGGGCCACAGGTGACAGCCGACGCGCGAGTTTGTGATACGGGGCGGGGCGGAGTGTATCATTTTAATACAATCTTCAATTTGTAGACTCCTGCGATGCACCGGCAGCTACTGTCTCCGTCCAGACGCGAGGAGAAAAAAGCCCGGAGACCGGGAGGAAAACGATGTCCGTCCAAAAAGAAGACTATCGAACGAACAGAGCCGACTATTTGATCGCCGCTACGAAAGGCTTGCCGGCCGTTGATGTGGGCCGTGATGAGATACTGGAAAGAAGAAAGAAATCTCTGTGGCTAAGAGACCCGCGAACGGCCAGATTGGCCGCAAATCCGTGTGATAGCTTGCCGGAGCCAAGAGCCAAACCGCGAGGCAACTAACGGCTCTGGGGCTTCCGGCGACATCCTGCCCTTGGCTACTCCGGCTTCGTCCTTATGGATGCGTGCCGATCATTTCGGCAGAGATCTATATTTGTCGTCAGCCGGTGCCGTGTTTCGTTTCCGAGCCCCCGCCGGTTAGGCCCGGTGGCACGCCACCAAACCCCATGGCCACCGGGCCGCTCCCGTATCGGAGCCACGGACCGTTCGGCAATGCCTTCCACGGAGCGAAAATGCCCGCACCTGCGGCCCGGCCCCGTTCTCGATGGCCCATCGCGATGTCAGACGCCTGCTCGAAGGCTCCGGCTACAGCCAAATTTCCTTGGACCGCATCGATGCCGATATATTTGTCGGCCACGACCTCGACCAGGCCATCGAATTCCAGCTCGCTCTCGGACCGGCCGGCGAGGTCTACAGGGAGGCGGGGGACGAAGCCGTCGAGGTAGCCCGCGCGAATACCGAAGCGCTCAAGGCCGAACTGGCGCCGTGCTCGACGTCCGACAGTGTCGGGTGCTCCGGCTCGCGGCAGGTAACCGCAAGGCGGGACCGCTGATTAAAACAACGTCTCGGTTGGTCAGTCCATGATTCCGACCCACAGGTTGAAATCTGATACCTTCGTTGTGAAATCGGAAGCTGCCATTGCGTTTCGGTTCAAGACTCGTCGTCGCAGCGGCGGATCAGCTTACTGTAGCTATGGCCTCCGTATAGGTGTGAGATTCGGATAGCCCACTGGACGTTCCGACGAGAACAACAACAGCATCGGCTGAAATCGCGCCTTCGCCGACCAGCTTCCTTGCACCGGTCAGCGCAGCTGCGCTCGACAGTTCCAGATAGAGGCCGCAACGCGCCAACTGATCCTGATCTTCATGCACCTCGATGTCGTGTGTGACGACTGCCTTGCCGCCGCAGGACGCGATCGCGTCTATCGCCTGGTAAGTCACTGTCGACCCGCCGATCGAGACGAGTGTTGTACGGCCCGGGAATGTGCCACGATAATCTTCCCCGGCAAGCACCTTCGACAGGCGGGCGAACGGCTCCACGGCATGAACCCTTGGTGGGTCGACGAGAAAGCCTGCCCGCCGCAAATCGCAATAGCCGCGCGCAATCGCCCACAGCAGATCGGCCCTGGCGGTTGGAACCACGATGTCGGTGCAACGCCCCCCAAGATCGCGAAAGATCTCGAGTGCAATCGACCTCAAACCATCCACTCCGAACGGATTGCTGCCGACGGCTGGCAAAATGAAGTTTGTGGCCGGGTACCATTGTCCTGTCTTTACGCGGCCGACCATCGCCTGCCAGCGCCGTTCGGGCGTTTCGGCCGCCATCAGCGTCGCCCCATGCACTTCGATCGCGCGGCGCAAGTTGGGATTCATGTCCGGCGTCGTGACGACAACGCAGGCCAACCCGACATGAGCTGCATAGGCGGCAAGCGACGCGCCGGCGTTGCCGCTCGAGGCTGCCGCCACCGTGGTCGCGCCCGCATCCAGAGCTCTTTGGACAACAAATCGGCTCATGCGGTCCTTGTGCGATCCTGTCGGATTGGCGCCCTCGTTCTTCACGAAAAGATCTTGAACGCCCATTTCCCTGGCCAGTCCGTCCATCCGAACGAGTGGGGTATCGCCTTCGCCGAGCGTGGGATGGTCCGGATAGATTTGCCAGTCCGCGAGGCGATCCAGGGATTTGGGCAATTCAGCATATTCGATGGCGAGGCTGGCAGGCACGCCACGGTCGTGACAAGCCGGGCAGCCTTGATGGTAGTCTCCAAGCGCGAAGACCGTCCCGCAGCGCACGCAGCGCAGGCCGAACGCCAGCGGATTGAGCGCTCGTGAGGGCCTAAGCATGGAGAGCCTGAGAATGGTCAAGTCTAGGGCCGACATCCGCCATCAGCTTGAAGAGGCAGTCGCCGCGCTGTGTCAGCGACGGCACTCTGCGGCACGCCACGATCCCCGAGGATCCGAAATATAGCGTTTGCGGTTCGCGCGTCGGATCGTCGGGAAAATGGATGCGGGCAGCCAGCTGCCCTTTGGTGACTTCGTCACCAACCTTGGCGGCAGGTTCGAAGATACCCCTTTCGCGCGCATAGACGAATGCGTCGTGGCCGTTGACCGTCATCAGACGCGTTGGCGGGGCAGGTTCGACGGAAATGCCGCGCAAAATGCCGAGATCGCTGAGAACCCGGCGCAGGCCCGACAGGGCTAGCTTCAGTCCGTTTTGCGATAGGGTCGCCCCTCCCCCCAATTCCGTCGTGAGCGCCAGCGCCCCGCGCGCCTCCGCCGCGGCCGCGAGCGTGGTGAGACCGCCGCCGCCGGTCCCGTCGCTTATGAAGCTTATCGGCGCACCGAATAGTTTCAGCAGCCCAAGCAAGCGTTGATGCTCCTGTGCGGTACGCCCAGGGCGCACCAGCGCGCTCGCGATATAGTCGAGCGAGCGTCCGCCCGAATGAAGGTCGACGACAAGGTCAGCCATTGGGATCAGAACTTCGCTGACATAGTGGGCGATCATCTGGGTCGGCGTTCCAAGCGCGGCGCCCGGAAAGACGCGGTTGAGGTTGCCTTCGTCGAGTGGCGACACCCGCCGGCCGGCCTCCACCGCCGGATAGTTGAGAGCCGGGATGATGATGAGCCGCCCCGAAACCTCATGTGCTTGCGTTGCTCGGGCAAGACTGGAGAGTGCCACTTGCCCCTCATATTCATCGCCGTGGTTTCCCGCGATCAGCAATGCAGTGGGTCCCGAGCCGTTCTTGATGCACACCAGCGGAATCGGGATCCAGCCATAGGCCGACAGGTCGGTCGAATGCGGCAGTCGAAGGCAATCCGACTGCTTTCCCTCTGCAGCATAGTTGATTGGCGTCCATATCCGGGTTTTTGCAGACATGGCGGATTGTTTGTTCATCGCAGCACTTTCTCCAGGAAGCGGCGCGTGCGCTCGTGTCGCGGAGCCGTGAAGAAAATCGAGGGTGGAGAGATTTCGACCACCCTGCCCTCGTCCATCAAGACGACGTCGTCGGCTACCGCTCGCGCAAAGCCGGTCTCATGGGTGACGCAAATCATGGTCATCCCGCCTTTGGCCAGGTCGATCATCACATCCAAGACTTCCTTGACCATTTCGGGATCGAGCGCGGACGTCGGCTCGTCGAAAAGCATGACCCGCGGGTCGAGGCACAAGGCCCGCGCGATCGCCAACCGCTGCTGCTGGCCCCCGGAAAGCTGGGGCGGATACTTGTGCGCCTGCTCGGGTATCCTTACCCGCTCCAGATGGCGCATCGCGATGTCGGTAGCCTCCACCGCCGGCCTCTTCAGGACACGCCTTAGTGCCAGGATGCAATTCGCAAGCGCAGTCAGATGCGGGAAGAGGTTGAATTGCTGGAACACCATCCCGACCTCTGGACGGCCGTCTGCAGGGCGACCCGGGGTGCTCGTAGCCTCTTTGCCGCGGATCCGGATCGTTCCACGTTGATAGGTCTCGAGCCTGTTGATGCATCGCACGAGTGTCGACTTGCCCGAGCCGGACGGACCACAGATCACGACGCGCCTGCCAACTGGCATCGTAAGGCTGACATCCTTCAGCGCGTGAAAGGCGCCGTACCATTTGTTGAGACCAACAATCTCGATCGCGGTTGCCGCATCGCTCGCAACGACGTCGCTTCGATGCCAATTCGTGTCTGACAGGGAAATGGCATGCGCCATCGGTTCGCTTTCTCCGTTTAACGTTGAGAAGGCTGGGCGAGCTTGCGCTCAAGCAGTCGCACCAGCTTTGCCGCCACCAGCGCCAATGCCAGCAAGATAATTCCAGCGACAGCCAGCGGCTCGGCGTAGCGGTAGGTCTCGGACGCGACGTCGAATGCGCGTCCGAGCATTTCTGGCACCGCGATAGTGGCGAGATAAGGCGTGGCCTTGAGGATGGAGATGAAGTAGTTGCCCGCTGGCGCAGCTATGTTGCGGATCATCTGCGGGGCCAGCACCAAGGCGATCGTGTCCGCGCGCGAGAGGCCCAGAGCCTTCGCGGCCTCCGACTGACCCCTTGGAATTGCATCGATTCCTGCCTTGAACACCTCGGCGAGATAGCCGCTGAAGTAAATGCTGAGGCCAAGCACGCCAACGAGCATCGCCGGCAGCACGACGTTGAAGTGGGGAAGCACGAAATAGAGGAAGTAGAGCCAGGCCAGCGCCGGCGTGGAGCGGATGAAATCGATCACGAAGCGCAACGCATATCCTGGCACCGATCCCAAGCGTCGCGCGATCTCGAAGACGAAGCCGAGAGCGCAGGCGCCGATGCAGCTGAGCACCGTCACTTCGACGGTCGTTCCGATCACGCCGGCAATTGTCGGGACGGTCGAGAGGGCAAAGACAGGATCAAAATTCACCGGACAGGCTCCTTGCCGCGCCCGTCCGCAACTGCAGCCAGCGGCCGAATATCGTGATCGGGTAGCAGACCACGAAATAGGCAAGCAGAAGCGCCGTGTAGATCCCGAGGGGATTGTATTCGACCTCGGCCAGCTCCTTGGCCTGGAATGTCATGTCCGACAGGGTGATCAGCGAAACAAGGGCCGTGCCTTTGATCAGCTGAATGAGTTGGTTGACAAAAGTCGGTGCCATGGCCATCAGCGCCTGCGGGAGCTCGATCAGCAGCAGGGTGTGGTGACGCGCCAGACCGAGGGCCGACGCGGCCTCCCTTTGGCCTTTGTCGAGCGCCTCCAAGCCACCCCTCACCGCTTGGCTGCCGTACCCTCCCGCATTGAGCCCCAGAACCATGGCGCCCACCGTCGTTGCCGGCAGATGGATGCCGAAGCCCGGCAATGCGTAATAGAAGACGAAAAGCAGAATGATCACGGCCGAGCTGCGCCAGAACTCAATGATCAAGGTTATGGCGAAATGCGCAGCGCCCTTGGTCAAATACTGCGCGACGCCGAATGCCAAAGCGAACGGCACTGCAAACAAAAGCCCGAATGCCGTCACCATGGCGGTAACCTTGAGCCCGCCAAGAATGCCAAGAAAGATGTCAAGGAATGTCACGTTCTGAAGCCCAAAAGGTCGCACGACCGTTTGACCACCGGTCGTCCCATGAACAGTTCTGGCCTGCGCGCGGCGACGAGGAATCAGTTGCCGTTGCAGAGCTGATCGCTTTTGAGGTCTGGTGCTGTTTCTTCGTCGCTGAACCCGTACTTCGCCATGATCTTGGCCACGGTGCCGTCCGACTTTAGCGCCCGAAGCTGTGCATTGTACAAATCACGAAGGTCGCTGTCGTCCGTGCGGAATGCGATCGCTGAGTAGCCGAAACGATCTTGCCCGCCAGCACCCTGAAAGGGCGTCACGCGCTCCAGGCCGCTGATGTTCGCGTCGGAGAGGATACGGGCCACCGTCGGCGCTGAGAATGCCGCCACATCGATCCTGCCTGAGAGCAATGCCGACACGTTCGACTGGATGTCGGGAAACAGCTGCGTGCGATCCTGTGGAACTCCGGCGGCGGAGGCGTTCTTTGCGGTGGTGCTGCCTCGGCCGACGCCGAACCTGACGTTCTCACGCGCCGCTATGTCGGCATAGCTATGCACCTTCTTGGGATTTCCCTTCATCACGAGCGCCGCATCGGCGAGCTTGAGGTCCGGGTCGCTGAACGCGACGAGCTTGCAGCGTTCTGGAGAGATATAAAGACCGGCAGCGATCGCGTCGAAGCGGTTGGCGTTTAGCGCTGGTATCAAGGCGCCGAATTCCGCAATTACCATGTTGACCTTTGATACCCCCAATCGGGCGAAAGCGGCCCTGACGAGATCCGGGTGAAAGCCGATTGGCTCGCCATCCTTGCCGCGAAAGCCCCATGGGGCGCCATTCGAAATTCCGATCACGATAGTGCCTTCTCGCAGGACCCGTTCTCGCGTGGTTTCGGCGCGGCCGGCCGCTGCGACTGTCAAAACCGCCACGAACGCCAGAACCGCTGTTCGGCTACAAACGCGCGCTCTGCTCCGCATCGATTTCTCCTCCTGTGACGTTTGTCGTGGCCTATAAGGTAGACCAAGTATAACAGGTATGTCAAATTTTTGTTAAGTTCATATTCCGGTTTTGTGAAATGCGGCCCAGGGATGGACAATCCGGGTTCGGTCATGTAGGTATCCCTAGTATACCAGAAGTTGAGCGGGTCAATGGTTGGACAAAGCGCGAATGCACTTCACGAGACAGTGAGGCAGGAAATCATGCGCAGAGTGAACACGGGGGAGTACGCAGCCGGCCAAGCTTTGCCCTCCGCTGCCGCTTTGGCCGAAGAGTTTGGTGTAAGCTCAATCACCATAAAGCGCGCGTTGCGCGACCTGCAGCCGGCTGGCGTTCTACGCTCGGTGCCGGGGCTCGGTACATTCGTTCGCGAGCAGCGGCGGTTCATTCGTGATCTCGACTATTCCTTGACCTCGCACGCGGACGCGTTGCGTCTTGGTCTAAAACCCTCGATCCGGCTCCAGTCGTTCACCCAGGAGAAGATTGCCGATCCCGCGTTCGAGGTGCTCGATCCCCCAGCTGGTTTCATGCTTTGTGTGCGCAAGGTTATTTCGGCCGACGACATTGCGGTCATGTATGACACCTCCTACTTGCCCCGCTCGATCGATGACGAGGTCATCAATGATTTCGGGGACAAATTCATCGGTGACGCACTGCGTGAGCGCGGAACGCAATTTACCAAGACAAAGCTCCTCATCGACGCCGCGCCGGCGTCCGAGCAGGCGCAGCAGATTTTTTCCATTCCCAACGGTTATCCAGTGTTGCGGCGCCTTTATCGCCTCAGCACAGCCGACAGCTCGTTTTCGATCTTCGGTGTAACGGAATCTCCCTTTGACAGGTTGGCATGCACGGTTGAGCTCGAGGCGAGCTAGGCCGACGCGCCAACACTGCGGAACGGCAACAAGCGCCGCGACCATCCAGGAGGAACCATGCTTCCAGCCCCGCCGTCACCGGACGTCCCCCAGGACGAACTCTGCCGGCGCCTCGCCGCCGTCCGGCGTGAAATGAGTGCGCAAGATGCGCAATTCCTGGTTCTTACCGATCAGAAGAATGTCGAATATTTCACCGACTATCGCACGTTGTCCTGGGGGTATCACTCTCGGCCGCTGTTCTTGCTCATAGACCACAAAGACATCACAGCCGTCGCCAACCGGATCGAATCGCGCAATCTCGAATCGCGATCGCGCGATTTTTCCATTTCCTACTACGACGGCTACCTGGCTGAGGGGGCACGCGCGATCGTTCAACTGCTTTGGCTCCGCGACCCGGCCGCGAAGGCAAAGACGGCAATCGACTACGGCCAGGATATGCATGGCCGCGGCTCCCTGGAGCTCGTAGACGGCATACGCTCCCGTGGCGGGCAATCACAGCTCGGCCCCGCGACCAATCTGCTGTGGCGCACCCGTATGATCAAATCGCCTTTCGAGGCGGAGCTGAAACGCGTCTCGTTTGCGATCGTCAACGCCGCGTTCGACGACGCTGTCGCTGATGCCAGGCTTGGCATCACCGAGGTCGAGCTCTGCCGCCGGATCCAGTCCCGGATATTCGAATACGGCGCTGAGCGTGCCGACCCCATCGCCATGACGTTTTGTCGAGGACAGTTCAATTACGCGCGGCCGCCCGCGATGCGGCCGCTGGAAGTTGGCGAATATGCCTGGACGGATTTTCGGTCCACCTATGGCGGATACCCGGCGGACAGAAACCGGATCGCCCGTGGCGGCGAGCCCGAGTCCTGGGAGATCGAAGCCTACACAAACACCCGCGCGCTGACGATCGCGCTAGCCGAAGGCGTGAAGGCTGGAATGACGTGCGGGGACCTGTTCGGGGATTTCGAGCGGCTCTGGCGCGATGCAGGCCTGCCACCGGCATATGGACTTGTCTCGCGCATCGGACATGGCGGTGGCCTGGACGTGACGGAGCCGCCGTCTATTTCAAAAGACAATCCCGAGGTCATAACATCCGGAATGATACTCCATCTCGAGCCCAAGTTGGAGAAAGACGGGGCGGTCTTTCAGTTTGAAGAGGTAATTTATGTCGGTGACAAGGGAATCGAATTCTTGAGTGATCTGTCTCCAGAGCAAATCCCGGTGATAAACTAGCCGGGACCGTGGCATTTTGTAAGCTTTGGCGTTCGTAATTTAACCTGACACTTTCTTGCATTGTCGGACAATGTTTGTTCAGAGGCGTTTTTCCAGCGGCGGCGGGCAAGCGGCGAGAACAGCAAACGGGCGAGGATTATGAATTGTGCGATATTACCCAGCGAGGCCACGACAGCGGCGTTGAAGCCTCTTGTTGCAATATGCTCCCAGGACGTCGAATTTTACCTTATGCTGAGCCATATTCTGGAGGTGGACGGCTTCTCCAGCACACTGGCCAGCACCGATGACGAAACGCTTGAGCTGGCAGAGGCGACCACCGTCCAGGCATGGATTTTGGATTGCCGTGCCGCCAACCAGATGGCGGTCACCTGCGGACGGCTGAGGCAGGATCCGCGGACCGAGAGCCTGCCGGTCATCGCGCTCATAGCACCCGACGCGCAAAACCAGCACATCGGTCTGCTGAAGGCAGGGATCGACGAGTGTTTCGTAAGGCCAACGGCGCCGGCGAAACTGCTGATCTACCTACGCTCACGGTTGGGAAATCCGGTTCGCTCCGAGGCCGGTCTGTCACTCAGCTACGGCGGAATTGAAATGCAGATCGATACCCATCACGTGCGATGCAAGGGCGAGGAAATTCTTCTCGGGCCGATCGAATTCAAACTCCTGCGCTACATGCTCGAGAATCCGGAAAAAGTGATCAGCCGCGAAGAGCTGATCAAAATCGCCTGGCCGCGCAACGTCTTTGTCGGGCCGCGAACGGTGGACGTTCATATCAGCCGACTGCGACGATGCTTCAGGCAGTTCCTGCACGCTGACGTGATCCGCACTGTTCGACTTGGTGGCTACGCCCTGGAAGACCAATCACTCGCAAGAAGCTAAAGCGCGTCGCGCTGAAGCGACGCGCTTTTAAGCTTTTGTTTTGATGCATGTCGTTGTCCCAGAACCGCTGCACACTTCTCGGCGACATGCATTAGGCCGCAAATCCTGCCTTGCCGCCAACCCTTTCGCTCGTGACCAGTCGCCACGCGCTTCGAGCTCGTTCAGTCCGCCATCCAAGCGCGGGCCGATGAAGACCGCCAACCGGCCGGCCTTCATCGGCGAGCGCCCGCAACAATCAGTGCGCCTGCAAATATCGGATTGGTTTGCCAACGCTTATCACCTGCGCTGCCGCTATGATCCCTTGAGCGTCGATGCCGTAGTGTCGGTAGAGATCCGCAATGGTGCCGGTTTGCCCAAAGCGCTCGACCCCCAAGGCTCGAGTCCGGTGGCCATGGACACCGCCGAGCCACGAAAGCGTTGCTGGATGGCCGTCGACCAGCGTCACCAGCGGGCAAGTCCCTGGCACGGCCGCCAGCAACCGTTCGACGTGGCTGCGAGCGTGGCTTAGGCCTCGCTCACGGCCTCGCTGCGCCGCAGTCCAGCCCGCGTGCAGGCGATCGGCCGAAGTCACGGCCAACAGCCCGACGTCGCGACGATCTTCTGCCATGAGCCCGACCGCTTCGATCGCCTCGGGTGCGAGCGCTCCCGTATAGGCAATGACGAGCTGAGCGTTCGGGCCAGGAGGACGAAGCCAGTAGGCGCCGTTGACGATGTCCCCAGCCAGCCGGTCGTCGATGTCGCGCCTCGGCTGCTCGATCGTGCGCGTCGACAGCCGAAGGTAGACTGCTCCGCCGGCTGCATCGGTTAACCAGCTGACTTCATCTGGCTCCTTGGCCCCGTCACGCTGAATGTACTCGAAGGCAAAGCGCATAATGATCGCCAGCTCGTCGACAAAGGCCGGCTCAAAGCTTGCCAGGCCATCTTGCGCCATGCCGATGAGCGGCGTTGCTATCGACTGATGTGCGCCACCCTCCGGGGCAAGCGTTACTCCCGACGGCGTCGCGGCAAGGATAAAGCGTGCGTCCTGGTAGCATGCGTAGTTCAACGCATCGAGCCCGCGCTCGATAAACGGGTCATAGAGTGTCCCAACCGGCAGTAGGCGTTCGCCGAATATCGAATGCGAGAGACCAAGGGCAGAAAGCATGATGAAAAGATTCATCTCGGCGATGCCAAGTTCGAGATGTTGTCCCTTGGGCGAGAAGTCCCAGTTGAAGGTCGAAGGGATGCGCTCGCTACGGAAGAGGTCCGCGACTTCCTGGCGCGCAAACAACCCCCGGCGGTTTACCCAGGGACCGAGGTTCGTGGACAGGGTCACGTCAGGTGATGTGGTGGCGACGCGCTTTGCGAAGTCATCGTCGAGCTTGCCGATGCCGTGCATGATGAGGCCAAAGCCCTGTTGCGTCGACATGGAGCCCTGCGCGGTGAACTCGAGCCGGGGTGGCACGGGCACGGTCGGCGCGCGGTAGCGGCGCCGACCCTTCGATACGAAGGGGACTGTCTCGAGAAAAGCCTCGATCTCCCCTCCCCTCAGCCCCAGCCCTTCGAATGGCTCCCACTCGTGGCCCGCACGCACCGCCATTCTCTCACGCAGGATTTCGACCTGCGCTGGCGTCATCAGGCCGGCATGGTTGTCCTTGTGGCCCGCAAGCGGCAGCCCAAAGCCCTTGATTGTATAGGCGATGAAGCAGACCGGCCTGTCATGCTGGCGAGCCGCCTCGAAGGCCTCGAGAAGGCTCGGCAGGTCGTGGCCGCCGAGGTTGGTCATCAGCTGTGCCAATTCGTCATCGGATCTGTTGTTGATGAGCCGCGAGAAAGGTCCCTGATCGCCTAGGTCGTCAAGCAGGCGCTTGCGCCAGGTAGCGCCTCCTTGGAATGTCAGTGCCGAATAGAGTTGGTTGGGACATCGATCGATCCAGTCGCGCAGTCGCTCGCCGGCGGGCTCGGTGAAGGCTTCCTGCAGCAGCGAGCCGTATTTGAGGAAGGATGGCGACTTCCCATCCGAAGTTGCGAAACATTGTCTCGAAGCGCTCCCACAGTCCCTCGCGAACCACAGCATCGAGGCTCTGGCGATTGTAGTCGACCACCCACCATGTGTTGCGCAGCCCGTGCTTCCAGCCCTCCAGAAGCGCCTCGAAGATGTTTCCTTCATCGAGCTCAGCGTCGCCAATCAGCGCCACCATGCGGCCCTCCGGCTGGTCCTTTGCCAGTTCCTTGGCTCGCAGGTAGTCCTGTACAAGTGAGGAAAAGAGCGTGTGCGCAACGCCAAGTCCGACGGACCCGGTGGAGAAGTCCACGTCGTCGACATCTTTGGTGCGGGAGGGGTAGGACTGCGCGCCGCCGTAAGCCCGAAAAGCTTCGATCTGCTCGCGTGTTTGGTTGCCAAGAATATACTGGATGGCGTGGAAGATCGGGCTGGCATGAGGCTTGACCGCCACGCGGTCGGCGGGCCTGAGGACCGCGAAGTACAGTGCAGTCATGATCGTGGCCAGGGAGGCTGACGAGGCCTGATGACCGCCGATTTTCAGGCCGTCCTCACTCGACCGCAGATGGTTGGCGTTATGGATCATCCAGGTGGACAGCCAAAGCACCTTTTTTTCGATCTCCCGCAGATGCGACGGCTTGTTCATCGATACCTCCATCTCCATCGTAAGCCTGTGCCCAGAAATGTAGAGGCGTATCGAAAGTGAAAGTGGCTATTGTTGAGCGCAGTTGCGGGTAAAATTGGCTGCATGAGCGAAGAAACAGTCAAGGAGTGGTGAACTGTGCCAAGATCGGAAATCGACGAAATTGACCGCAGACTGCTCGTCTCGCTCCAGGAAGACGCGCGGCTGACGACCGAAGAACTCGGGCTTAGGGCCGGCCTGTCAGCCTCGCCCTGTGCGCGCCGCGTCCGCAACATGGAGACTGCCGGGATCATCAAGGGCTATGTCGCGGTGGTTGACCAGGCTAAGGTTGGCTTGCCGATCAGCGTGTTCGTGTCGATCAAGCTCGAACGCCAGCGTGAGGAGGAACTCGATCGGTTTGCAGCGGCGGTGGGGCGATGGCCAGAGATCGTCGATTGCTACCTCATGACCGGACAGCGGGACTATCTGCTTCGTGTCGTGGTGAAGGACCTGCCTGCCTACGAGGCCTTTCTCAAGCAGAAACTGACGAGACTCGAAGGGGTGGCCTCGATCGAATCGAGCTTTGCTTTGGGTCAGATCAAGCAGTCGACAGTTCTGCCGATGGTTAAGGAGGGATGAGGAATTGTGTGGGGCCGCCGCACGCCCGACCATGCCAGCAAGTGATGATCGAACAAGCCAATCGAGGGCCAGACCGTGATGCTGCCGATGATGTACACTTGTGGTGCCGCCTCTGTGTCCCGGGCCGAACCGCGCAATTAGATGTTTTGTTCCGCCGCAAGGTCGGCCGATCCGGCCGTCAGGCGCCGCGCCCCCAAGCTGATCCTTTCGTTGTCATGGACCGGTGCGTGGCGACACACGGGCGGTGGAAAATTGCTGCGGGAAAGAACCCGCGAGGCCTCAATGCCTATGCTGGCTGAAACGTGAAACCGCCTCGATGAGCAATCTGGTGTCGACGGGCTTCGACAGTCTTGGCGAATCGCGGAACTGATCGGGAAAGACGGTGGAGCTGTCATAGCCGGTGAGAAAAACAAAAGTGACATCGCGGGTGGCGAGGTGCTCGGCGAGCGGGAAGCTGCGTTCGCCATGCAGGTTGACGTCGAGCACCGCCCCGTCCAGCTCGACGCCATCGATCTGTTCGAGCGCCTCCTCGACGGAGGGCGCGGGACCGACGACATCGCACCCTGCATCGGTCAATTCGTCGGAGAGATCGAGCGCAACCAGGAACGAGTCCTCGACGACGAGGATCTTAAGGCCGGACAATGGGGCGCTCTTGTTCATTCGTGCTAGGCAACTGGTCGACAGTTTCCGTTCGGGGCAAGGGAATCTCAAGTCGGCACTCGAAGCCGGCGGGCCTGAAGTTCAAATCTACACTTCCCCTCAATTCGTACTTTAAACTCTGCTGGATGAAAGTTGTTCCAAAATTCATGCGGGATGGCTCTGCCACGGCCGGCCCGCCGATTTCCTTCCAGGTGACCGACAACATGCCCGGCTTCGCGAAGCCCCAGGAGACTTCGACGCGCCCGGTGTCGACGGAAAGCGCTCCGTATTTGGCGGCGTTGCTGGCAAGCTCGAAGAACACCATGCCGAGCGTCGCCGCCGTCACTCCATCGAGGTGGAGCGGCCGGCCGTGGACAACGAGGCTCTGGCGTTCGCTGCTGTAGGGAGAGAGCATCGCCCTGAGCAGCTGCTCGAGGTCGGCATCGCCCCAATTGTAGGACGACAGCACCTCATGCGTACGGGCCATCGCGTGCAGCCGATCCTGGAACGAGGTCGAGAATTCGCCCATCGAATTTGACGAGCGGATCATGCGCGAGGCCAGCGCCGTGATCGTGGCGAGGATGTTTTTTACGCGGTGCTGCAGTTCATGCAGAAGCCTTTCCTGGCTGCGTTCCGCTTCCTTGTGGTTCGATATGTCGACCAGGGTCGCAATCGCGCCGCGCACCTTGCCGGATTCGTCGAACAGCGGATTGGCCGACATCATCACGTCGATGCTCGATCCGTCCGACCGTGCGATCCGCGCCTCATAGCCGGGGATGGCCTTGCCCGTTCGCATCGCCTTCTGCAGGGGCTGATCGCCCGTTGCCACTGCAGCGCCATCGATCATCAGCGGCAGCCCGGCCGGCACCTGCGTCAGCTTGCCGTCCGTGGTGGCGCGCCGTCCGGCGAGTTCCGTCGCGCGGCGGTTGGCGCGGATCGCCTCGCCGTTGCCGTCCTCGGCGATAAAAATGCCTACCGGCACAAGGTCCAGGATAGTCTCCAGACTTTCGAGGCGGTTGCGCAGGTCGTGCGAGAGCGCGCCGATCTTTGCCTCCGCCTGGGCGATCTGGGTAACGTCGACGAAGGTGACGACGACTCCGGCGATGACATTGTCGACGGTGCGATAAGGCATCATGCGCATGATGTAGGCGTTGCCGCTTTCGGCGCCCTCGATCTGCCGTTCGATGGTGCCCAGCCGCCGCAGCACCTGCTCCATGTCGGCCTGAAGTCCGTCGGCGGCAAAGCGCGGGCGCACATGCGCGAGCGGCCGGCCGACATCGCTTTCAACCAGCCTGAACAGGTCGCGAGCGGTGGGCGTGAAGCTCTTGATGCAGAGGTCGCGGTCGAGGAAAACGGTGGCGATCTGCGTGCTTTCGAGCAGGTTCGCCATGTCGTTGTTGGCGCGGCTGAGCTCGTCGACGCGGATGTTGAGCTCGGAATTGACGGTCTGCAGTTCCTCGTTGATCGACTGCAGCTCTTCCTTGGAAGTCTCCAGTTCCTCGTTGGACGATTGCAGCTCCTCGTTGATGGAGGACAGTTCCTCGTTCGAGGACTTCAACTCCTCATTGGAGGATTCGAGTTCCTCCGTCGTGATCTGCAGCCGCTCTCTGGTTTCCCTCAGCTCTTTTTCGAGCTGGCTGACATTGGCGCTCTCGACATCGTCGGTCGTGTGGACCGGCTCGTCATCGGCCTCCGGCTTGATGCCGCCGATGTCGCGGAAGACCAGCATGTAGAGTGGGTCCGCTGAGCCGTCGGGCGGCAGCGGCTGCACGGCCAGGCTGATGGTCTGGCGTCCGCCATTGGTGCCTATGGTGATCTTGTTCTGGATCGCCACCTGTCCGGTGCTGACGGCCTTGTGGATCGCTGCCCGCAAATCCATGCGCAGCCCGCGCCTGGCCATGGAGAAGACGTTGTGGTCTGGAGCGCCGGCGGCCAGCTCCAGATACTTGCCAGTGCCTCCCGAGCTGTGCATCAGCTCGCCGTCGGCGTTGATGATGACATAGGCCGGCGCATAGCGCTCGACGAGGACCCGTTCCGCAACCTCCCGCAGGGTTGTCGCCGTCGCCGCCCGGCGCGCAAGCGGGGGCGCCTGCCTGGCCGCCGCCGCCAGCGGGAACTCCGGCAGCCGCTGCATGGCGACCCCGCTGCGCTTCTGGAAGATGCGGCTCGCCTTGTCGATGGTCGAGAACAGGCGCGCGTGGCGCGTTACGTTCTCGGATGATCCGAGGAAGAGATAGCCGTTGTTGCGCAGCGCGTAGTAGAAGATCGGGACGATCTTTTCCTGCAGCTCCGACCCCATGTAGATCAAAAGGTTGCGGCAGGCGACCAGGTCGAGCTTGGAAAAGGGCGGATCGCGCAAGAGATTGTGCGCCGAGAACAGACAGATTTCCCGCAGCTCGGCTGCGACGCGATAGGTGCCGTCCTCGCGCGAAAAGAACTCCTTCAGCCGCTTCGGTGTCACGTCGGTTGCGATCGTCGCCGGGTAGCGACCGGCGCGGGCGATTTCCAGCGCCCGCTCGTCGATGTCGGTGGCGAAGATCTGCAGGTTGGGCGAGGCAGCGCCTCGCGGCGCGTTCTCCTTCAAGAGCATGGCGATCGAATAGGCTTCCTCGCCGGTGGCGCAGCCAGGCACCCACACCCTGATCGTCTCGTCCGGCTTGCGGTTCTCGAACAGTTTGGGAATGACGAAGCGTTCGACCCCTTCGAAGGCCTGCGGATCGCGGAAGAAACTGGTCACGCCGATCAAGAGGTCCTGGAACAGAAGGTCCACCTGCTGCGGCTCGTCGCGCAGCCGCTCGTAGAAGGCGGCCGGCTCGTCGATCTGAAGCACCTGCATGCGGCGCTGGATACGCCGCAGGATGGTGTTGTCCTTGTAGCCGCTGAAATCATGGCCGGTGCGTGTGCGAAGCAGCGCCGCGATGCGCGAAAGCTGTTCCGCCACGTCGCGCTTGCGCCGGTCGCGCTCGCTTTCGGTACGGTTGGCGTGGCTGAAATAGCCGACCAGCTTCGCGGCCATTTGTTCCGCGGGAAGCACCATGTCGATCATGCCGCTCTGGACGGCGCTGCGCATCATGCCGTCATATTCGGCGCTCTCCTGGGCCAGCGTCAGCCCGCCGCGCTCCTTGATTGCCCTCAGCCCGATGGTGCCGTCGCTGCCCGTTCCGGAAAGGATTATCCCGGCTGCATTTTCCGCCTGGTCGTGTGCCAGCGAGGCAAAGAAATCGTCGATCGGCGTCCGCCTAGCGCGCATGGTGGCCATCTTGGCCACATGAAAACGCTGCCCCTCGACGGTCACCGAGACGCCCGGAGGCGTGACGTAGATGTGGTCGGGCTCGATCTTCAGCCCCTCTGCCGCCGTTTTCGTTTCGATCGCGGTCGAGCGCTGGATGATGCTTGCGAGCACGCTCTCGTGCTCGGCGTCGAGATGCTGGATCACCACATAGGCAAAGCCGCTGTCGACCGGAACTTCAGGAAAGAATTTCTGCAGCGCCCCGATTCCGCCCGCCGACGCGCCAATTCCGATGATGGGGAAGGGCGCGAACTCTTTCGCGCTTTCGCGCGAATTAGCCCTTGCCTTCCTTGTGCTTGCCTTCCTCGCCGACTGCGCCATCGTCTGTTGCCTGCACCCGTCTGCTTTCGAGGATGCGCTCGATCAGAGCGGCATCCGCTTCGTATTCCTTCGCCCGCCGGCCAAACTCGCTGGCGAGTTGGGAGCGATGCTGTGTCTTTTCCCGCTCCGCCATGCGCCGGGCGAACTCTGCCCGCTGCTGGTGCGATCGCAGCAGGCTCCACAGGATCTCGTCGGCCTCGATCGCCTGCGCTTCCATCACCGCGTCGGCGGTAAAGGCGTGCCCGGTATGGCACCGATAGCGCAGCATGTCACCGTCTTCGATCTCCCACAGCGGCCCGTGGCATTCCGGGCATGTAAACACCGAGAGTTCGCCAAGTCGATCTTCATTTTTCATCGTCGAATGCTCCAGTGCAGCGATTGCCGCTTCCAGCCTCACACCCGGCGGCGCAGCCAAGGTTTCCCCGGCCGGCTCGGCGGCCAGCTTCGCCAGCAAGCCGCCCAGCTCGGCCGCCGGTAAGCAATGGTCGATCTCGACGTAATGCAGCGCACTCTCCACCATGGAAGGTACCAGCGTGTCCTTCGGATGCTGGACGACCGTAAGCCCGCCAACAGCCTTGATGGCCCTCAGGCCGGCGGTGCCGTCGGAAAGGGAGCCCGAAAGCAGCACGCCGATGACGCTGGCGCCATAGCTGAGCGCCGCCGAGCGGAACAGCGGGTCTATCGCTGGCCGCGCGAGGTTTTCGCGCGGGCCACGCCGCAGCATCATGTGATCGTCATGCAGCAGAAGATGGAAGCCGGGCGGCGCCACATAGATGTTGCCGGCCTTGCAGGTCGCGCCGTTCTTGGCCACCGAGGTTTTGAGGGTTGCCACGCGATCGAGGATTTCCGGCAGGTAGCTGACCTGGCCGACATGGAGCACGATGAACACGGCTGCCGGCAGATCGGCGGGCAGGTCGCGCACGATCTGCTTCAGCGGTTCCACCCCGCCAGCGGAGGCGCCGATGACGATGATGAAACGGTTGCGCTTGGCTCGCCGCAAGCCTGTCTCCGTATCGCGAGCAGGTGAAATGCGGTTTCGATCGTAGGCCATGTCACTACTAAGGTTACGCCCGGCCCTAAATCATAAGTCGTTTAAGGGGACTCGGTTCCATGGAGGCGCAGGCCAGCCTGGACAAGTAGGCCCCCTTATCAAGCACACGGCGATTCTTCATCTTTGGGTCTTTTTCGACGTTTTGCTTCACAACCGGTGCGAGATCGGCGCAGCTTCCGCTGATCATCGAATAGGCGCGCGTGATTTCGGCGCCGAACAGATAGATCTGAGCCGGGTAATAGACCCACAGCAACACCACCATCAGCGCACCCGCGGCGCCGTAGGAGTTCGCGATCGAACTGCTGCCGATCTACCGGCTGATCAGCGACTTTCCGATGGTGAACAGAAGCGCGGTGACCAGGGCGCCGACAGCGACATCACGCCATTTGAGACTGCGGTCCGGCAGGATCTTGTAGATCGCGGCGAAGAGCAGCGTGATCAGCAGGAACGAAAAGATCATGTTGATGGAACTCACGACCAGTTCGTCGAACGGCAGGCGCTGGTTGACCACACCCCTCAATGCCGAGATTAGCCGCGCTCGCCGCGAGGGAGATCAGGAGCATGAAGCCGAGTGCCGCCACGAGGCCAAGAATCGCCGCCCTCGCCCGCACCAGGCTCGAAAACGAGATGTCGCTTGGTTCCACTTTCCAGATCTTATTCAGCGACTGCTGCATCTCGCCAAAGACGTCTGAGGCCCGCGAAGAGCTGATCAAAATCGCCTGGCCGCGCAACGTCTTTGTCGGCCCGCGAACGGTGGACGTTCATATCAGCCGACTGCGACGATGCTTCAGGCAGTTCCTGCACGCTGACGTGATCCGCACTGTTCGACTTGGTGGCTACGCCTTGGAAGACCAATCATTCGCAAGAAGCTAGGCCGCAAATCCAGCCTTGCCGCGAGAGCCTTTGGCCCGTGACCAGTCGCCACGCGCTTCGAGCTCGTTCAGTCCGCCATCCAAGCGCTGGCCGATGAAGGCCGCCAACCGGCCGGCCGTCATCGGCGAGCGCCCGCAACAATCACTGCGCCCGCAAATATCGGATTGGTTTGCCAACGCTTATCGCCTGGGCTGCCGCCATGATGCCTTGAGCGTCGATGCCGTAGTGTCGGTAGAGGTCCGCAATGGTGCCGGTTTGCCCGAAACGCTCGACCCCCAAGGCTCGAGTCCGGTGGCCATGCACACCGCCGAGCCACGAAAGCGTTGCTGGATGGCCGTCGACCAGCGTCACCAGCGGGCAGGTCCCTGGCACGGCCGCCAGCAACCGTTCGACGTGGCTGCGAGCGTGGCTTAGGCCTCGCTCACGGCCTCGCTGCGCCGCAGTCCAGCCCGCGTGCAGGCGATCGGCCGAAGTCACCGCCAGCAGCCCGACGTCGCGACGATCTTCTGCCATGAGCCCGACCGCTTCGATCGCCTCGGGTGCGAGCGCTCCCGTATAGGCAATGACGAGCTGAGCGTTCGGGCCAGGAGGACGAAGCCAGTAGGCGCCGTTGACGATGTCCCCGGCCAGCCGGTCGTCGATGTCGCGCCTCGGCTGCTCGATCGTGCGCGTCGACAGCCGAAGGTAGACTGCTCCGCCGGCTGCATCGGTTAACCAGCTGACTTCATCTGGCTCCTTGGCCCCGTCACGCTGAATGTACTCGAAGGCAAAGCGCATAATGATCGCCACCGTCAGCCGCGCGTCTTCCCGGAGCGAGACGAGCAGTCTGCGGTCAATTTCGTCGATTTCCGATCCTGGCACAGTTCACCACGACCGAAGAACTCGGTCTTAGGGCCGGCCTGTCAGCCTCGCCCTGTGCGCGCCGCGTCCGCAACTTGGAGACTGCCGGGATCATCAAGGGCTATGTCGCGGTGGTTGACCAGGCTAAGGCTGGCTTGCCGATCAGCGTGTTCGTGTCGATCAAGCTCGAACGCCAGCGTGAGGAGGAACTCGATCGGTTTGCCGCGGCGGTGGCGCGATGGCCGGAGATCGTCGATTGCTATCTCATGACCGGACAGCGGGACTATCTGCTTCGTGTCGTGGTGAAGGACCTGCCTGCCTACGAGGCGTTTCTCAAGCAGAAACTGACGAGACTCGAAGGGGTGGCCTCGATCGAATCGAGCTTTGCTTTAGGTCAGTTCAAGCAGTCGACAGTTCTGCCGATGATGTAGGTGCGCCGCAACGCGCTCCAGAGAACGAAGAGGGGCCAGCACCGTCGAGCCGGCATGCTGACCCCTCTGAAGCCCGCAGCGCTTTCCAAGGAGATGGGACACCTAGCGGCCAGCAGACTTGCAGTTGCCGAGGATAACGGCATCAGCGCCGAAAGGAAGAGGGTGAACGCCGACGGTTATGCCCTGCGGCGCTTCGAAAGCGTGCGCAGTAGATCAGATTCGTCGGTGGTGCCGTCATGGAAAAGTTGGAACAGTTCCGTGGCCAGGAATGCACGCTGCTCCCGGTCTTTCTTGGCTAGGCGGCGCTCATTGCACAAGCGGTCAAACACCCGCTGGAGCATATCCAGATCAGCGGGCCAGTAGACACCACTGGAACGCGACACTGACATGGCCGCCGCCCTCGGCGCGGTTTATGCAGACTATCTCATAGAACGGGTTCGGACGCGAAGAGAATACCGTGTTCAATTGTGGAACGAATTCACGGCTTGGTGATTTGCGGCGTAGCGGCCGATCCCTCCAGGTGTAACCGCTCCTAATTGCAGGAGGCCCGTCGCTTACGCTCATTAGCTGCGATGGGCCTTTTTTGTTGGAACAAATTCGTTGGCGCTGGGTTCTGGCTGACTGGGGACGTTTCCTATGGCTGAGAACGATCAAGAACGCGCCGAGCGCGTGCAGGCGCAGAAGGACTTTCGGGTGCAGTTTCTCGTGCGGGAAACCGGCATTACCGAAGCTCAAGCACGTGACCTTATCAAGATGCTCGGCAACAGTCCGAACTCACTTCTCCGCGAGGCGCGGTTGCTGGCAAATGATTAGCCGACAGTCCGCTTAGGCGAGCGGGTTAGGGAGTGGCGAGAACCAGCCTCAATCAATCGAACGGCATGCCTTCTTTCTTGACGGCAGCCTCGAAAGCGACTCGGGATATCATCGGGCGACAAATCGCCGGCCCGTGGCGAACACGCTCCGGAAATCATGTGGCGACCGATGCAGGCCAGTCTCTTTCTCAACGGACGTGAGGCAGGTTTCCGCAGAGGTATATGGCCAGTTTTGTTGCCGCCCGCTCCTGTCCCGCCGAACACGAAGATATGCGAAGGGGACCGTGACGGAGTCTGGAAATCTTCGATGTTGATATTGGCAAGGCCGCGAAGCTAGGAGCAAGAGAACAGCCACGAACCGTCACCCTTGATGACCCTCTTTGGGGAACCCATTCGCTGGCTGTGAATTGTTGCAATGTGGGTCGGTTCAGATTTGGGACCGTCTCTCGCAGCGAGCCCGGCGCCTATGCTCCCTAGCATGCGTCGGGCTTTATCTTATCCTCGACGCTAGAACCGCGCCGCCAATGCGGGCGGCTTCGTGATGTGCCCTCCCCCGGCGCGTTTATCCTGCTCGCGATCGCGCTCTTCTTTTCCGTAGGTGCCTTCACGGATTCTACAGAACTGACGCCAGTCGACAGTGTGATTTGCAGAGGTCCCGTCCAACTTGCCTAGTTTCGAATGCGTAGGGTTGGCCGAATGTCTGCCATATTTGGGGTAAAGGCTGGGGCATTCGGGAGGAATCCAATGCCGGCACTTACCCTGGCAGTCGAGATTGCAGACGCGGTAGCAGCGGCGAAGAAGCAGCGGCAGTCTTCGTTTGACGTGAAATCCAAGGCAAGGGAACTGGCGACGGCCCACCCCAATTCAGGGGCCAGCGTCGGTGATGTTACAGATATTCTCGAACAGGAGAGCTTGGCTGCTGGCCTTGTTCCGGTATGAGAGCCGGACCTCTAGCCCTCCGCTTGCACCCGAGCCTAAGCCACCGTAACGGGCCCGGGTCCACAGGGATCACTTTTTGACGATTGGGGCGGCCCGGAAGCCACCGCCCTTTGCCTCAACCGAGGCAACTTCCTTTTTGCGCGGCATGCGGTTCAATTCGCCGGCTCGTGCGCCTAGGCAAGCCGATCCAGACTTCGGTCAGCGCTCGGGCACTCATTTCATTTCCAGCGGCTTGTGGTTGGGCTACCGGTACTCCCATACGAGTTGTGGAGTGTTGCCGGCAGCTGCTGCGGCCTTTTGTTGGCTTGCGGGTGTGACTCTTCGGATGTCTGCTGGGTGGCGTCGAGGTCCGCGCCCCGCCACGTCGTGGGTATCGACAGTATGCTGGGAAATCGATTCGCGGAGATAGGCAACTGGGTAGCGGATCAGGCCGATGTCATTCACGAACCTAGGGCCGTATGCGTATAGGCGACCGCAATCGAGCCAGTTGTCGGAACAGCCAATCACGACCTTGGCTTCAGATTGGCGCAATTCGATTTCGTCGGGCAGGGATTCGAGGAGCGCCCTGATGGTGTCTGCCCTGAGCAAAGTCCCGTCCAGCCTCCATGTGGATGGGCTTCGAGAGCTGCACGACCGGATTTTATGTGCGCAGCACTGCGACGACGACCCTCGCCCGCCTCAGCGCCGCTCTGACCCCCCCGCAACCTTCAGACCGCCTCGGCGTTTGAACGAGGCCCGAGGTTCATGGGCAAGGAATATCAGAAGCGCAAAGACGGTCTGTCGCACCTTGACTTAGAGACGGCGGCCGGCGCGCTCGATATGCTACAAAACCGGATTCTGAGAGAGAACGGCTAGCCGCCCCCAGAGTGACCGCCCCTTTCTTCGGTACTGATCTACTGCCCATGCATCGGAACATTGTGGCGGAACCGATTATGCAATGATATCAATGCCTTGCTATATGAGTGAACTTGCGTACTGAAAACTAAAAAATCCCAAACCTTAACGCGCTGTTAAGGTTACGAGTATGTGAATTCGGACGAACTCGCTTGCGGTGGAGAGGTCATTTGTAGCCGCGCGTGCAACCACTCCACTCCTGGGCGGTATGGCTTGGATATCCCGCCCAGAATTGCACTAAGGTCGCAGCCCGGGACATCGTCGAGCGGTGGGCTCCTGCTGGTCAAGCGCCCAATGAAACCTTGGGAGCATCCGCGGATGCAGGTTCCAGCAACGGCACGCTTCGTGGACTGTGCCGTGCCAATCGGTGCACTTGCCTTCTCGACGGGCGCTATTCATTGGAGCGTTTGCCTACATGTCTGAGTTGCGGCACCTTGGTCGCTTTGATAGACAAGGCCCCCTCCCCTGCGCTTCCGGACGACGGTAGCCTTCAGAGATGATTGCCGCAGAGGCGAGTTGCACGTGTACAACGACGGCGTCCTCTTCGAAGCATCGAGGCGAAGCTAGAACAGCTGACAGTAACTTGGTCGAGATACCTCGCTCCGTGCGGCGTTGTGTCCGGGCCCGCAGGGACTCGCGCAAAGCAACTGTCGCATGGGAGAAATTGCCACCAACTGTACGAGCTGAAGCTGCTTCTTTTTGCTCCGTTTTCGGTCATGTGGCCCCCTGAGCGCGGCTGGGCCCGCCGCATTGATGTCCCAAGGATCGCTGCGGCGGCCTCGGCCGTCGCGTGCGCGGAGGATAACCCAAGCCGCGTGGTCGGCAATGCGAAGCAACAGGAGTTGCACACGTACAACTTTTGCCGACATGAGAACGCCGCTCCGGTGGGGAACTGCGCCCAAGCATTGCGCAAAGGGGTTCAGCCCACAGTGTCGGAGGTCAATTGCGCTACAGTCCCCGGCATTTCAAGATCGGTGGGGGAGCGAACGCTGCGCGAGCCGCGGCCATACAACAGGTCTGGACTGAGCTCAATTCGGCCGCTCGTCGAAGGGCTCCTTCTTTCTCGCGGCTTTCGATGCTCTTTCGCAAATCCAACCTCGCCAGATCGGCAGGCGGTGGAGCTAGCAGCGTTTGCCGCGCTGCGAGGCAGGATTAATGGGGTTCAAAAAGATCGGTCGTCGAGTGGCTTGCCAGATCCCAACAGGTGGCCCGGATCCGGCTCGGTGAGCGGGGCCCGCCAAGCATGGCACGGGCACAACTGTCGCCCGGGTGCAGCCAAAGGACGGATTAGTGCGGCGAAAGACGGCGCACGTCCAAATACCAAGGTGACGGGTCGGCAAGAGCCTCGCCGGCGCCCAACTGTCGGTCCCTTCGGTCCGACGCCTATTCCGGGAGGTCGCTTGATGTTCCACGGGATATCCCAAGGCGGACGCTGGGAAGCATTCGCCGCCGTGGTTCAGCCAACGCAACGTGTCACGGGAGGTGTGGTGACGAAAAGTTGCACACGTACAACTACGATGGCAGCGGCCGCCCCATCGCCAACAATTGGGCCTGGAGGCCAGTCGCTGGGATGACCGCCTCGATTTTGCGGTGACGGCGTTCGCTACGTGTCCAGGAGGAAGCTCGATGTCACGAGCCCAGCCAACGTCAAGACGAGACGGGGTCGGGGCGAGGCGGGGAAAGTTGCACACGGACAACTCCTGAGTAGCCATCTGCGCCGAAGCCCGAGAAAAAGGCCTGCGTGTCGCTAGGCTCGGGTGCATTTGCAGGGCGCTCGGCTGAGGGGAAGGAGGGGCGGTGCTCTCGCACGAAAGCGGTCGGGGCAAGCGGGCACAAAGATACCCTGAAAACAATCAGTAGCCTCTGATAGCAGGCGATGGAGTATGCCTGCACCTGGCGCGCCATTATTTGTGTAAATTGCAAGCCGCCGGCGACTCACTTAGGAGCTTGGCTCGTTAACCTTTTGGTAACCAAAAAGCATTTGTCGGCAGTTCAGAATCAGTCCATCCTGATCAGCGCATTTACGTCGCCCTTTGGCCAAAATGCGCAGATCAAGAGAGGGACGATGTTGGAGAAAGTCAACCAGAGCGTTCCAACGGGCGAAAGCCTTCGCGAACTCATTGCCGCCGACGCCACCGAACTGTCACGACAGCTGCAAGCGCACCAGGCGAGGATATTCCCGCCGACCGCGCAGAAGGGCATGCGCCTGTTTACCCCAGGCGAGGCCGCAGGTTTCATCGGCATTCACGAAGGCTATCTCCGGCAGATCGTTTCGGAGGGACATGGCCCGCAACCGCAGGCGAACGGCAGGCGATTGTATTCGGTGGAAGACATCGACCGGCTGCGTCAGGTGCTCGACGAACAGAACTCAAAGGGACCTGGAAAATACATACGCCACCGTAGGGCAGGGGAGAAGCTCCAGATTCTGTCGGTGATGAATTTCAAGGGAGGCAGCGCCAAGACCACCACGGCTGCCCACCTTGCCCAGTTCCTGTCGTTGCGCGGCTACCGGGTGCTTGCTATCGACCTCGATCCGCAGGCCAGCCTGTCGGCGATGTTCGGCCATCAGCCCGAACTGGATGTCGGGCCCAACGAGACCATCTACGGGGCGATCCGCTACGATGAGGAATGCCGTAGCATTCTCGAGATCGTGCGCTCGACGTATACGCCCAACCTACACCTTGTTCCCGGCAATCTCGAACTGATGGAATTCGAGCACGAAACGCCAAAGGTGTTGGCGAGCCGGCAGCCAGGCACGATGTTCTTCGCCAGGCTTGGTGAATGTCTGGCCGAGATAGAGAGCGCCTACGACGTGGTCGTCATCGACTGCCCGCCGCAATTGGGCTTCCTGACCTTGTCTGCCTTGTGCGCGGCCACGGCCGTCATCATCACCGTGCATCCGCAGATGCTGGATGTAATGTCGATGTCCCAGTTCCTGCTCATGACTTCGGATCTGCTATCCGTCGTGGAGAACGCCGGCGGCAACACCGACTATGACTGGATGCGCTATCTTGTCACCCGGTTCGAACCCAACGATGGTCCGCAAAGCCAGATGGCCGGGTTCATGCGTTCGATCTTTGGCAATCGGGTTCTCGAAAACGCCATGCTCAAATCGACCGCGATCTCCGACGCAGGGCTGACGAAGCAGACCCTTTATGAGGTTGAACGCGGACAATTCACACGCGGGACCTATGATCGTGCCCTGGAGAGCCTGACCCTTGTCAACGGTGAGATCGAGGAACTGATCCGCAAGACCTGGGGGCGGAAATAGCCATGGCCCGCAAGAACCTCTTCGAAGTGTCCGAAGCCACCAGCGAACAGTCTCAACCAGACGCAGCTAGAACGGCGCTTGTAAGGCCCCTGATGGGCCTGGACAGGCCTCTAAAGCCCGGCCGTCCGGTGGGAGCCATCTCGCAATCGCTCGAAAACATCAACTCGCGCGCACAGCGAGCCGAGGAGATCGAGCGTAAGCTGTCGGAAGGGCAGGCGATCGTTGAACTCGATCCCGGCCTGATCGACCAGTCGATCGTCATCGACCGCCTTGGGGTCAGCGATGAAGTGCAAGCCGGCCTGGTCGCGCAGATCCGTGAGCATGGGCAACAGGTGCCGATCCTGGTGCGTCCGCATCCAGACAGCGACGGTCGCTACCAGGTGGCCTACGGCCACCGGAGGCTGGCTGCGGTCAGGCAGCTTGGCCGACTGGTTCGCGCTGTCGTCAGGGACCTGAGCGACGAGCAGCTTGTCGTCAGCCAGGGCCAGGAAAACAACAGTCGCAGCGACCTTTCCTATATCGAGCGGTGCTATTTCGCGGCCAAGCTCGAAGCCAAGGGTTTCTCGCGCGACATCATCATGGCCTCACTTGGCGTCGATAAAGCGGCACTCTCAAAAATGATAGCGCTTGTCGCTCGTCTGCCGGCGGACATCATCGAAGCCATAGGCACCGCGGAATCGTTCGGGCGCCAGCGATGGGCGGAACTCGCCGACCTGCTCGACGAGCGCGGCAAGCGCGCCAAGGCGCTGAAGGCCATCCAGGAGCCGGAATTTGCCGCGCGTACCAGCGACGAGCGCTTTCAGGCTATCCATGATCTCGTCAAGACCACCGCAAAGAAGCCCGAAAGGACGGTATGGGCCGCCGCCAACGGATCCCGGCTGGTCAACATCAGTGACAGTGAAGCGAAGATGACCTTCGCTTTCGACAAGCGCATCGAACCGGAATTCGCGAGCTTCGTGCGGGAGCGCCTGCAAGCGCTCTATGATGAGTTCCGGCAACAGGTAACGGACTAAGGAGCACTCAACCGCAAAAGAAAAAGGCCCCCGAACGTCACCGCGCGGAAGCCCTTCTCAGTCGTGTAGCAACTCTGAGAATCGCAAATCCACGAATCACTGTCAAGAGTCTCGGCGTCGTTTTGGCGAGCAGGTTTCTTTTGCCTAGCAAATAGGCGGAAGGGAAGATGGGAACGCATACAGCAACGACGCCCTTTGGGCGGCGGCCGATGACGCTTGGGCTACTCGCCAGCCAAGTCGCGGTCGGTGAAATCGATGAGAAAGCTCGCGCTTCGAAATGGCAGGTGTTTCGCGATATCCGAGAGGCCAAGGAGGCGCTCGGCGCGACCGATCGTGCCCTGGCGATCCTGAATGCGCTTTTGTCGTTTCATCGCGCGGACGAGCTCACGGCAGAGGAAAGCCTGATCGTATTTCCTTCCAATGAGCAGCTCATCCGTCGTGCCAATGGCATGTCGCCGGCAACACTGAGGCGTCATCTGGCTAACCTGGTGACAACGGGCCTTGTCATCCGCCGCGACAGCCCGAATGGCAAGCGATTTGCGCGAAGAGGGGAGGGCGGTGCGATCGACCAGGCCTACGGGTTCGATCTCTCGCCGATCCTTGCGCGGGCAGAAGAGTTCAAAGCCCTGGCAGCGGCCGTCCAGGCCGAGCGCAAGGCGCATCGCCTGGTCAAGGAGCGCCTCACCATCAGCCGGCGCGACGTCGTCAAGATGATCGAGGCTGGCATCGACGAAGGCGTTCCTGGCAATTGGCAAGGGTTCATGCGCCGGTACGAAGCGATTATCGCCCGCTTGCCGCGGACGGCTGCACGCTTGACCCTCGAGACGATCTGCAACGAGCTGGAAGATCTTTGGATCGATGTGCATCAGGCGTTGGAATCTTTCATTAATTCGCAGAATCAGAACGCCAATGAGTCCCAATCTGAGCGCCACATACAGAATTCAAACCCACATGTTTCTTCTACCGATGAATCTGAACATGGCTTAGGAGAAACAGATGAAGCGAGCGGCGTTGGCGTCAAAAATGACAACGTGCGCGCACTGCCGAACCGGGATTTGCCGCTGGGGATGGTGGTGGATGCCTGCCCTGAACTTCTGACCTTGGCGCGCGACGGACATATCCGGACATGGCGCGATTTTGTGGAGGCCGCGGCCCAGGCCCGGCCGTTCATGGGCATCAGCCCCAGCGCCTGGCAGGAAGCAGTCGAGGTCATGGGGCTGGAAAAGGCGGCGATCACTGTAGCGGCAATCCTCCAGCGGTCCGACCGGATCGCCAGCCGCGGCGGTTATCTGCGCAATTTGACAGAACGGGCGCGCGACCAGAAGTTCTCGGTGTGGCCGATGATCATGGCGCTTTTGCGCGAAAAACTGGATGCGCACGCCAAGGCAGCCGGCAACAACGGAAGGTCTGTAACCGATCCCGCCGACGGCGATCGAGGTGTTACCGTGGAGATCAGCGAAGCGCTGCGCAAGAACATGAAAAAGAAGGGCTGGGAGCGGTGAGGGTGCTGGCGCCAGGCGTCGCACCATGGCGAGTGGTCCGCATAAGCCTCAGGCTATCTGTGGGGCGGTGCGGATCCTGGCTGGCGCCAGCTCAAAAGCGATATGCGGGTGGTGAGCGGTACTGCGTGGATGTCGACCAGACCCTATTCCAACTGCTTATCCGTCTCGACGCTTTCGGCCGCGTCGGACGTTTCGCTAGGTCGCTTCGCTCGGCTTATGGGAGTTCAATCTCGCCGTCTACCACGTGGTTAAGGTCGGTGCCCTCCGCCGTCAGCGTCATGCGGACGTTTAACTTCTTCTCGCCGCCGATTTGCCCTTCGCGCGCCGTCTCCTCGATCTTGCGCTGGGAGGTGACGCCGACTTCCTTCAGGAACTTGCGGATCGACATGTTGAAGGCGTCTTCGCTCATGGCCGAACTCCTCTGTGTCCGGAAGGGATTGTAAGGGAAGGCAAGGGATCAAGGAAGCAGGACGTGACGCTCGGTCCCATAGAAACAGATCCGAGCCGGGAGGAGGCATCGTATCCTTGAACTTGATCGGCCCTTGGAAGGAGGAAGAGCGGGCGCTTGCTGCCAAGCCGCTACCTGAATCGTTTCCCAATAATGCACAGGGGCCGTCTTTGTGCGGGTAGCAATGTTCCCGAGAGAACGGCTGGGGAAGCGTCAGACAATCAGCCTTGCCGCGCGTCCCAACTGCCGTTCCGCGTCGTTGTAGTAGCGCGAAGCTTGGCTGATCGATCGGTGCTGCGACTGCTGCATGGCTTCGACGAGGGGGATGCCACGGCGAGCGGTTTCGGTGAGGTAGCCGGCGCGCAGGCCGTGCGCGGAAATCAGCTGCGTATCGAGGCCTGCCGCGGCGGCGCGGCGCTTCAGGATCATGTTGACGGCCTGCGGGGTCAGCGCCCGCGGCTCGAGATTGCCCCAGCGGTCGATGCCGCGAAAGACGGCGCCTTCGGTGATCCCGGCCCGCGCGAGCCAGTCTTTCATGGTCAAAACCGGCCGGCCGATGAGCAGCACGAAGGCGTCGGTATCGGCTTGGGTCGTCTTGGTGCGCCCGAGGTGGATCGACAGGCACGGCAGTTTCTCGCTGTTCGGATCCTTCGGGTCGACGGGGACCGGATCTTCGTCCCTGAGCTGCTCGGCACGCAGGCGGGCGACCTCGCTGCGGCGGCGGCCGCCGGAGGCAAAGGCGGTGAGCAGCAGGGCGCGGTCGCGCAGGTCGACCAGCTTTTCGCCCGCGCAGGCCTTGAGTAGCGTGACGAGAATATCGGCGGTCACTGCCTTGCGGCTCTTGCGGCCGCGTGGCCGGGCGCTGGCGCGGACCGCGAGCTTGATGGCGCTCTGCAGGCTCGGCGCGTTGAATCGGCCCCTCAACCCCCGCCATTTCGTCAGCGTCGACCAGCTGGAGAGCCGCCGGCGCACCGTCGCGGGCGCATGCGGACCGTCGCTGCGCAGCAGGCCTTGCTCCTTCAGCGCAACTGCCACGTCTTGCGGCATGCCGTGCGCCAGATCGGTTTCGCGTCTGGCCGGGTCCCAGAGGTGGTGGGCGACGAACTTGATCAGCAGCGCCTCCGGCGCCGGCCAGGGCAGGGGTCTTCCGGTGGCGGCGAGCGACCACGCCTCGAGATAGCCGAGGTCGGAGGCGAGCGCGCGCAGCGAATTCTCGCCGATGCCTTCCTTGGCGAGGTGCCGAAGTGTGGCGACATCGTCGTCGGTGAGGAGCTCGGCCAAAAAGTCGCGGCGGTCGAAGGGCAGCACGGAATCGAGCGCGTCGAGGGCTTCGGCGCGCTGAACAACGCCGCGGTCTGGCGGATCGCCAAATTCAGCCGTCATTGGCGAATGGTCCCAGAACGACGACGGCTTCGCCGTGCGCGGCAGCGGCCAGCTTGCGGTCCAGCGTGGCGAGCGGCAGAGACCGCTCCAGCGCCAGCGCCAGATAGACTGCATCGTAGGCGCTCAGCCCATGCGCTTCGGCGAGCGCCATGACGCTAGCGTCCGCGCCCTGACCGGCATCCTCCAGCGGCAGGCGCCGCAGCCGGCCGAGCGCGGCGAGCGCCTCGCCGTCGTGGATGCGCCCGCGTCGCCGGGCGACAAGCAGGATGCTGCGGATTTCGTGCCAGAATAAGGATGGCACGGGGCAGCGGCCGCCAAGTCCCCCTACCAGCGCCTCGGCGGCCTGGCTGTGCTCCTCCGGCAGCAGCCAGGCGGCGGCGATGGACGCATCGAGGATCAAAGACATCAGTAGCGGTGCCCCTCGTGCTTCCAAGCCAGAATCTCCTCGGTGGTGACAGGCTTGGCCCGAGCCCGGGCGGCGCGGACCTCTTCGATCAGGGCGGTGAGGTCGGTATCCTTGCGGATCCTGCTGAGTTTGGCGATCGGATCGTTGCCGCGGGAAATGATCACCTCCTCGCCGGCTTCGACCTTGGCAAGGAGCTCCGACAGATGGGTCTTGGCTTCGGCAACCTTGACGGTGATGGTCATGACGGCGTGCTCCGGAAATTGGGCCCTGTGGTCGAGCGCAGCGTGGCCTGGCCCGGCGATCGGTGTTTTGGGCGACGATAGAGCCAAAAGCAGAGGTGGTCAACCGGTGAACCATCTCACTATCGATAAGAGCTACTTATCGATAGTGATATAGCCGCCAGTGGAAACCACCTATAAGTCAAGTCAAATGGCAGATAGCTGGACTATCGCGAATCAGCTATCGTGAAACCAATGACTTACGACATCGCCAAGCTGCCTCTGGAAACCCTCATCGGGCCGGTTGCCCGCGCCACCGAGCTGTTGGCTCGTCTCGACGAGCGGCTGTTCCGCTCTCCCATTCGTGAGGGCTGGATCGAGCGGCAGAATTTTGCTGACGCAACCGCTGCACTTTGGCTCGAGGGCGAGCTCGTCCACCTCGAGGACCTGGTGCTGCACGACGCGCACATGGATGTCCGAGCGCCGACCCACGAGCTCACCCGCGCGCATACGGTTTTGCGCGCCAGACGGCAAATTATTTCCCGCGCTCCGGACTGGGCGCTGAGCCGCGAGGGCCTTCGCCAGCTCACCGGCCGCGGCGCGGCGGAGCCGGCAGAAGGAGGCCGGGAAGGGGAGGGGAGTTTTGTGCCGGCGCTTGGCGCTGACGAGCCGATCGACACGGACGAGCCTGATCCGCTGGCGCAAGAGTTGGCGGCGATCGACGCCGTGCTGGAACGGTCGACCAAGGTGCTGGAAGGCGGAACGGCAGCGGCTCGCAAGGAGGCGGCGCCAAAAGCCGATCGTCCAGCTCTGGTCTACGATCTTGACTGGGACGAAGATGCCCGGCTGGCCGAGTGGCAGGGTGTGCTCGGTGAAACGCGCCAACTGCCGGTGATCCTGCGCGCGGCGATTCTGTTCGACACATGGTCCAGCATCGAAGTGCTGCAGCATGCGTCCTGGCTGGGGCCGTTGCTGGTGTCGGCACTCCTGAGGCAGGAAGGGCTCGCCGGCTGCCACCTCGCCTCACTGCATCTCGGCGCCAAGAATATCCCAAGAGAGCGCCGGCGGGCACGCAATCGCGACGACCGACTATTGGCCTGCATCGACGCCGTACAGGAGGCGGCGCTGGCGGGATTGAAGGAGCATGATCGCCTGGTGTTGGCAAAAAGCCAGATGGAGCGGCGGCTGCGTGAGCGCCGCGTCAGCTCGAAATTGCCAGGCTTGGCCGAACTCGTCATGTCGCGTCCACTCGTCTCCACGGGCATGATCCAGGACCGCCTTAAAGTCTCGAAGCAGGGTGCGCTCAACCTTGTCAGCGAACTCGGCCTGCGCGAGATGACGGGCAGGGGAAGGTTTCGGGCGTGGGGAGTGATTTGAGCGCCGCGGAGCTGCTTTCGTGACGCGGACCTCAGCCAGGGACATCGCCGTTCCATTTATCTTTAAGCGCCGACACGAATGCGCTGGTCAAGAGAAGTTCCCGTCTTGCGCGCTTCATTGAAGATTGCGCCCGCTGGGTCACAGACGGCTGGCGCGCTGCCGCCCCGCCGTTTTCTCGGCTTCTGTTGCAAGCCATGACACTGGTCTATGGGCGCCACGCCAGCGACCGCGGGGAACAGGAACTGTCCGCCCAACTCATGGGGTTTCTCAGCACCTCATTTGGAAGCGGCGAAACTACCCACGCCTGGCCGCAGCGCTTCTCACGAGAACTCGTCACGCCATGGCGCGCGATTGCGCGCAACTCCGAACAGGAGTGGGACGTCTGCGACGAGATGATTTCCGGCACCGACCCGTGCGCGATCTGGATGTGCCGTTGATGCATTTCGCCGGAAGGATGGAGGGAACTGGTCGCGTCAGCCTGAGCACCCTGCACAGCGCGAGGGGCAGAAAGTTCGACGCGGTCATCATGTACGGCGTAAACGCTTCCGACATCCCGGGCGCGCGCGATAAGCAGACACCCACGAGCCTTCGCGAAGCCCGGCGCTTGTTCTACGTCGGGGTGACGCGCCCGAAAAAACACCTCAGCCTGGTCTTTCAGGAGCACCACCATTCACCATGGGTCCCAGAACTGTATCAACGAAGTCAGCAGGATTGAAGCATACATAAGCTGCCGCAGCATGACGTTGTCCCCGAAGTTGACGTGGGCAGTCTTGTACCTATATATTCCCCAGGTCAACCAGAGAGGTCGCCATGGCTCGCGCGGCACCAAACACAAGCACCATAAAGTCCGACAGTCTGCAGGCAACGTTTCTTCGGCGCGCCACGTCGGCGCTCGAGCGCATGGCGGCAACCGCGTCGCCGAAAACGCTCTCCGAAGCTCTGGCGGCTCCGACCGATGCCGGATCGCTCGCACGTCTTCTGAGCCGGTCCGATGTCGTGGGGCCGGCCGTCATTGAGCTCGATCCGCTGGTTCCAGCCCTTGCCAGGAACGTCGAACATCGCAAGCTCTTGATCGAGCGCGCGGGCGGCACTTTGTCCGCCGAAGATGCGGGAAGTCTGCTCGGCATCTCGCGACAGGCCGTGGACAAGCGTCGGCGCGCCGGGTCCCTGCTCGCCCTCCGGGAGGGAAGCGACTGGCGTTACCCGGCTTGCCAATTCGATAATACGGATGTCGCCGCCGGCATTCCGGACATTGTTCAAGCTCAGGCCTCGTCTGGGCCGTGGGTGGCTCTGGACTTCCTGCTTGCGCCTGATTCCGCCCTTGGAGGGCGCTCTCCGCTCGAGGCTTTGAAGGCTGGCGATCGGGAGACAGTCTTGCGCCTGCTGCGCAGCGAGGCGCAGGACGGGTTTGCATGAAGTCTGGAAGTCGTCGGACCGCGCCGCGTGGCCCATCCGGCGCGGCGCCCCCGCCGCCCGATTGGCTTGGAAAGATTTCGCTACCTATCGACGAAATCGGCCCGGGACAGGTGCTCTACCGCGTTCACCGATCGTCGTTCGATCCGGTCTTCTTCGGTCCAGGTTCAGGCGTGCCGCCAACGAACCGCTTTGACTGCGCAAGCAGTCGGTTCGGTGTCCTCTATTGCGGACTGACCCTTCGTGGCGCGCTGGCCGAAACACTGCTGCGAAACCCGCAACGCCTCATGGTTGCCTCGACAGACATCGTTGGCCGGTCCGCGACGAGCCTCGTCTGCCCCCGGGCGTTGCGCGTTGTGCGTCTCCATGGGGCGGGTCTTCAAATCGTTGGCACAGATAATGCAATCTCAACCGGACCGTATGAGCCCTGCGCGCGTTGGTCCGATGCCCTGTGGGATCACGAGGACAAGCCAGATGGACTAGCCTACCAGTCGCGCCATGATTCCGGTGAAACCTGCCTTGCTCTCTTTGAACGACCGGACGTTCGCCTCACGGCCCAGCAAACGCGTCCCTTGTCGCAGATGCTGAGAGAAGTGGCGGAGGTTCTCAATATCTTCGGCAAGTCGGTATCCGAGCCGTCAGCATAGACCAATCCTCCAGACTTCGAATTTGGCGATTGCAGGTTCAAAATCCTGCCGGGCGCACCAAGGTCAACATCTCACCAGCTGGCAGTCCTAACATCAGCCCCACTTGCCAAATAGGCGACCGGCCGTTGCACCTGCGGCGGCACAGAGCAGGCAGGCCCCTGGAGCTCAAGTCCTATCCAAGGATAAGAAAATGGCAGACGAACCGAACCGGAATCCGACTGCTGACGAAATCGCTGGTATGCAGTGGTGGAATTCGCTTGCGTGATAGCCATCCGCGTCCTTGCGTTCCGCCATTGAGACGGCAATCGAAAGCGACAATCGGCCGAAGCTTTACAGCCAAAAAGGAAAGTCGGCGGCCCATCTTTCAATGGGCATTGCCTGAACCCGCCGACCTGCGGATTGCCATTGGCCCCGCGATTCGCAGCTTTGCCGGAACGAAGGTGTGCCGTCTAGCAATGCAGGCGTGTACAGTTCCAGGTGCGGAAGTTTTCAAGACTCTGCATCAAACCGCAGCCGCCGGATCCCGGGTTTTTCGTTCTGTGCCCCTGCACGGGCTGGCGGGCAGCCAGGGCCTATGAAGAAGCGCAACGGGCGGGCTTCCGATACTGGCGGAGGTTCCTGACAGGGCAGGAATCCCGGCTGGGAAATTCGACGGTGTCGGCCATTTCTTGCAGGAGCACCAGTCGCTGCCGTCATTCTCTGGCGGCGAAGCCGAAAGGCCCGACAGGGCCCGTTGTGGTCACTGCTCGGCGCGGCCAGTCACAGCAACATCCGAGCATGGAACAGAACTCGCTACATATAAGACATGCCCGCCGAGATGACCTGCCGACTCTGCTGGACTTGTATCAGCATCTTGCTCCAGGCGATGCGCGTCCGATGCTGGACCGCGCAGAGGAAGTGTTCGACCAGTTCATGGCCTTTGGCGGCAGTACAATTCTTATCGGTGAGGTCGGCGGGGTGCTGGCAGGTAACACGCACCGACTTTAGAAACCGAGGCTTCGGCAAGCGGCTCCTGCTTGCCGCATCAAATGCTGCGTGGCGGGCTGCTACAAGGTCATGCTGATGACGGGTTCGAAGAAGCCTGCAGCGATCAATTTCTATCTCAGCGCAGGTTTCGAACTCGAAGACGGGGTTCCAAAAACGTCGCATCCCTAACCGAGCGGAGTCATAGCCGAACGGCAGAAATGCCCGAGAAAAGGCCATCGGCAGAGTCACGCCGAACGGCAATCCCCATACGGTCTTACGGTTGACTCGCCACCTCTTTTCCGACACTTTGAATTGGTCAGGCCAATTTACCGATTCATATTGGTTTTGGGCGTTGTCTGGGAGGTTGGGCATCGATGCCGATCGAAGCCATCGTTCCGCGCCGGCTGTACCGGCAGGTTGCCGATCAGCTTCGGCAATTGTTCGACAGCGGCGAATACGCGGCCGGTGATCGCCTTCCCACCGAGCGTGAGCTGGCCGAGCGCATGGGCATTTCGCGGCCGACTATCCGCGAGGCGCTGATCGCGCTTGAAGTCGAAGGCCGCGTCCGCATCCGCGTCGGCTCGGGAATTTACGTGACCGAGCCGCCCCGCTCGGCTCCGCCGCCGAGCGCCGGAGAAGGGCCGTTCGAGCTTCTGCGGGCCCGCGAATTCATCGAAGGCGCAATTGCCGAGGAAGCCGCCCAGCATGTGAGAGCCGAGCATATTCGCATCTTGGACAGGGTGCTCGGGCGGATGGACCGGCAGCGCCACCCGACCAGGACCACGATTTCACTCGACCGCGAGTTCCATATGGGCGTTGCGGCCATCCTCGGCAATGCCGTTCTCGTGCGCGTCGTCGGCGACTTGTTCGACCAGCGCATGAATCCCTATTTCGAGCGGCTTTCGAGCTATTTCGAGGATCGCACCACCTGGCAGGCGGCTCTGGAGGAGCACCGAGCGGTGCGCGACGCGCTCGCGGCGCACGACCCCGGCGGAGCGAAGGCCGCCATGCGGCACCATCTGCGGCTGTCGCAAGAGAGGTTTTCGCGCAATTTCGGCGAGGGGTCCGCTGTCGCGGAGACTGCCGGGAAGAAGGAACCGCCCATCATTCACACGGAATGATCGGGCGCGGCAGTTCGGACGATCATCACAGGGAGGAGATCTTGCCATGAAATTCCGATACGCAGCAATTCTCGGCGCCATCGCCGCACTCGCCTTGCCGTTCTCGGCGGCATCGGCGCAGACCGCATTGAAATGGGCGCATGTCTACGAGACGTCCGAGCCTTTCCACACCGAATCCGTGTGGGCCGCGCAAGAGATAGAGAAGCGGACGAACGGCCGTTACCACATCGACGTGTTCCCGGCCTCGCAGCTCGGCAAGGAAGCCGACATCAATCAGGGTCTGACGCTCGGTACGGTCGATATCATCATCTCGGGCTCCAGCTTCGCTGCGCGCGAATTCCCGCCCATCGGCGTGACCTATTTTCCCTACACTTTCCGCGATGCCGATCATCTGCTCGCCTACACCAAGAGCGACATCTACAAGCAGCTTACCAAGGGCTACGAGGAGGCCTCCGGCCACCACATCGTCGCGACCACCTATTACGGCACGCGGCAGACGACCTCCAATCGCCCGATTGAGAAATGTTCCGACATGCAGGGGCTGAAGATGCGCGTTCCCGACGTGCCGGCCTATCTGGCCATGCCGCGCGCCTGCGGCGCCAACACCACGCCGATCGCCTTCGCTGAGGTCTATCTGGCGCTGCAGAACGGCACCGTCGAGGCGCAGGAAAATCCGCTTACCACGATCGAAGCGAAGAAGTTCTACGAGGTCCAGAAGAACATCGTGCTGACCGGCCACATCGTCGATCATCTCAACACGATCGTCTCGCAATCGCGCTGGTCGCAGCTTTCGGATGAGGACAAGGCGATCTTCACCGAGGTCATGCAGGAGGCGGCCGCCCGGGCGACCAAGAAGATCGTCGAGCGCGAGCAGAAGCTCGTCCAGTTCTTCAAGGACAAGGGCGTGAGGGTGACCGAAGTCGACAAAGCTGATTTCGAGAAGGCGGTAACGGAGAAGGTGAAGTTCGAGGATTTCGGCTATCGCAAGGCGGACTGGGAAGCGATCCGGGCGGTCAAGTAAGCAGCCCGGGCCCGGCGCCTGCCGCGCCGGGCCTTCTTTCTCGACCGAAGCAGCCAAAAAAATCCCGTTCTGCTGGAGCCGTGCCGATGACGCCAGAGGTCCACACCCAGGTCACCGCCGAGGAACTCGCCCACTCCTTCGAGGAGGAGGCGGCGCCTGTCGATCTGTCCCTCTATGCCGTCGAGGATTGGGTGACGCTGGCCGCTTTCTGGGGCATGGTGGTCTGCGTCTTCCTGCAGTTCTTCACCCGCTATGTCTTGAACAACAGCCTTGCCTGGACCGAGGAGGTCGCGATCAACTTTCTCGTGGTCGTCGTCTTCCTCGGCGCCGCGATGTGCGTGCGCCTGTCGCGCCACATCCATGTCGACGTGCTCTACCACTATTTGCCGGCGTCGGCCGGGCGCTTCCTCGCCCTCTTCGTCGACGCCGTCAGGATCGGCTTCTTCGTCTACATGTGCGTGCTGATGTGGCGGTACGTGTCGATCGTGGCCCGGGAGCGGATGACCACGATCGACCTGCCGCGCAACGTCTTTTTCTACGCGGTGTTCGCCGCTTTCGCCCTCATGCTCGTCCGATCGATCCAGGTCTTCGTCGGGAATTTAAGACGCGGCTATTCCGTGCTGGAGCGCCCGGGGGCGTTCGACGGGATCGGAGAATAGGCCCATGCTTCTTCTCATCGGCTCCTTTCTCGTCCTGATGCTGGTCGGCGCTCCCGTGGCGGTGTCGATGGCGACGGCTTCGCTGCTCTATCTCGTGATCTATGGCGTTGCGCCTGACATCATCACCGCGCAGCGCATGATCGCCGGCGTCGAGAGCTTTCCGCTGCTCGCCGTCCCTTTCTTCATCCTGGCTGGCAATCTGATGAACATCGCCGGCGTGACCGGCCGCATCTACAGCTTCGCGCTGGCGCTTGTCGGATGGATGAAGGGCGGCTTGGCGCAGGTCAACATCATCGGCTCGGTGATCTTTTCCGGCATGTCGGGAACGGCGCTCGCAGACGCCGCCGGCATCGGAACGATCGAGATCAAGGCGATGAAGGACCATGGCTACCCGGTCGAGGCGGCGGTCGGCGTGACCGCCGCCTCCGCGACGCTCGGCCCGATCTTTCCGCCGTCGCTGCCCTTCGTCATCTACGGCATGATGGCGAACGTATCGATCGGCGCGCTGTTCATGGCCGGCATCCTTCCCGGCGTCGTGATGACGGCATTGATGATGATCACCGTCGCGATCTTCGCGCATCGAAAGGGCTGGGGCTCCGATACGCCTTTCGAATTGAAGCAACTGGCCGCCGCGTCGGTCGAAGTGGTGGTGGTGCTCTGCTTTCCCGTGGCGGTCTACCTGGCTGTGCAGATGGGGTTCTCCATCAACGCCGCCGTCGGTCTGTCGCTTCTGGTTCTCATTGCCGCCGACTGGTATTTCGACTTCTCGGCCGTCATGGCGCTGATGACGCCGGTGATCCTGATCGGCGGCATGACGATGGGCTGGTTCACGCCCACGGAAGCGGCGATGGCCGCCGTCATCTGGTCGCTTTTCCTCGGCTTGGTCCGCTACCGGTCGATGACGTTCAAGACGCTGGCCAAAGCCAGCTTCGACACAATCGAGACGACTGCATCCGTCCTGTTCATCGTCACTGCAGCCTCGATCTTCGCCTGGCTGCTGACGGTCAGCCAGGCCGCGCAGGCCTTCTCCACATTCGTCTTTGCGCTCACCGACAACAAATGGGTGTTCCTCGTCCTCGTGAACATCCTCATGCTGGTCGTCGGATGTTTCCTCGACACGATCGCGGCGATCACCATCCTCGTGCCGATCCTGCTTCCGGTCGCCGCGGTCTACGGCATCGACCCGGTCCATTTCGGGTTGATCATGACGCTCAACCTGATGGTTGGCCTCTTGCACCCGCCGCTCGGCATGGTGCTGTTCGTGCTTTCGCGGGTCGCAGGCCTTTCGGTCGAACGCACGACGATGGCGATCCTGCCCTGGCTCGTACCGCTGCTCGTCGCGCTGGTCCTGATCACGTTCCTGCCGGTGATCACCCTGTGGCTGCCGATACAAATGGGGCTCGTCCGATGAGCGCCACCACGGTCGCGGCGATGCTGTTCGGTCCCGGGGATCTGCGCCTTACCCACTGCGAGCTGGGCGCGCTGGCGCCCGGCATGGTTCGCGTGCGGTTCGGGGCCGGCGGCATCTGCGGATCGGACCTGCACTATTTCCGCCATGCCCGGACGGGCGACTTCGTCGTCACCTCGCCGCTGATCCTCGGCCACGAGGTCGCCGGCCAGGTCGTCGAGGTCAATGGCGAAGCCGAAGGGCTGAAGGCCGGCGACCACGTGGCCGTCAATCCGTCGCGCTGGTGCGGGTCCTGTCCGCGCTGCCGCGAGGGCCGTCCCAACCTTTGCGACAACATCTACTTCATGGGCTCGGCCTCCAAGACACCGCACATGCAGGGCGGCTTCGCGCGCCTGTTCGACGCGACGCCGGCGCAATGCGTGAAGGTGCCGGCCGGTGTGTCCTTTGCCGCCGCGGCGCTCGCCGAGCCGCTGGCCGTCGGCCTGCACGCGGTGGAGCGGGCAGGCGATGTGAAGGGTGCCCACGTCGCCATCTTTGGCGCCGGCCCGATCGGCCTGCTCACCATGCTGGCGGCCAGGCTCGCCGGCGCCGGCGAAATCACCGTGATAGATATCGCGGCCGCACCACTCGCTTTCGCCAAGACCCTCGGCGCGGATCGCGTCATCGACATTTCCGGCGGCAACGACGAGCTCTCGGCGACGGCAAGGCAGGCTCCGTTGGACACCGTCTTCGAGATTTCCGGGACGGCGGCCGGGCTCGCATCGGCGATCCGCAATGTGCGCCGGGGAGGTACGATCGTCCAGGTCGGCAATCTGCCCGGCGGCGAGCTTCCGCTTCCCGCCAATGCGGTCATGGCGAAGGAACTCGATCTGAGGGGCACGTTCCGTTTCGGCGAGGAATTCCGCACGGCCGTCGATCTGATCGTCGCCGGCAAGGCCGACGTCGAGCGTCTCATCACCGCCAGGCGGCCGCTCGCGGCGGCGCCTGAAGCCTTCCGGCTTGCTCTCGATCGAAGCCGGAGCGTCAAGGTCCTGCTTACTGCCGACTGAAAGCTTCGAGAAGCTGCCGCTCGGCGCAAAACGCCGGCCGCTCGACCGCGACGCTGCACGACAAAACGACAGCGGGGGGCGCCTACGCGGCGCTCCAGGCCACCAAGCCGCTGACCTGGCCTTCGCGCTCTCCGACAGGCCCATCGGCCTGGCTGCTTGGATTGCCGAGAAATTTCGCGCCTGGAGCGATTGCGGCGGCGAACTCGAGCGCGCGATGCCTATCGAGACGCTGCTCACCGAATTTCGATCTACTGGTTCTCCGGCAACATCCCTGCGTCGTTGCGACTGTACAAGGAAATGCGCCTGCAACCGCTGACCTTCGATGCAGGCGAGCGGGTAAGCGTGCCGTTCGGAGTGAGCGTCTTCCCGCGCGAGCTGCCCATGCGCCCGCGTTCCTGGGTCGAACGCGCACTCAATGTTGTTCGCTGGACCTACGAGGATGGTGCTTCCTTCGGTATCGCAACTGTCCTTGGGACTACCCTGGCTCCGCCTTATGGATGCGTGTCGATCAAATGCGGCAGGCGCGTATCGTTGTTGTCAATTCTCGTACTTCTCCCAGACGCTAGCCAAATTCCACTGAGCCATCACAGTTTAGCGATGCAGGGTTGCCTTCTGAATGTTAAGCCTGCGGATCAAGACTTTTTATTCTGCGGTTTTCCCTTTCGCTTTGTCGAAGCCATCTTATCGAGTTCTTTTTCGCTCATTGACTTCTCCATGCTCTTGGAAGCACCCTTGAGCTCGCTTTTCTTTTTTTCTCCGCGCTTCGCTGCAAGGGCTGCGCCCGCGGCCATCTGCTGGGCCTGGATTTAGCAGGCATCTGCTTACTCCTTTTTCAGTCTGTCTCTCCCCTCTCCCTTTGAGAATTCCGGATAACGCGGGCTCTGGGGCGGCGGTTCCCGACTGCTCGGTCTTGCAGCAGGGGGCCCTGCTGCAAGACAGCTGAAAAAACGTCGCGGCACGGCCGCTGCTCGTGTCCGGCTCCCGGTGCACATGCACCAAGGCGAACGCGTTTCGGCAACCCGGGGAAAGAGCTCGGTTGGGCCGCAGCGTCGGGTGGGCACGACTTCCGCAGCTTGCGCTGCCGGTTCAGACATTGCGCCTGCGACAGATCGCGGTCGCCTATGCGGGTTAATATGCCCGCAGGTCCGAATTCACGCCTTCTTCGCAAATGCCCACACCATCAGCGGATACTCCTCATCATTACTGAGGTCTCTCCACAGGCCGTAGGCCCGCACCGGCCCGCCGATATGCGCTTTGGCGCAGGCTTTGTTGCCCCAGCCGAACACCTGCACGGCGTCCTCAGCGAAGCCGCCCTCGACCATTACCTGCTTCAGCCCCGCCGGCGTCCAGCGGTTGTAGTCGTGCGGCCTGGCATGCACCCGGAACAGGAATGGTGTCGCCACCATCGCCCAGCCGCCTGGCTTGGTCATCGCGTGAATGTTTGCAGCGGCCGCCAGCGGCCGCTGCACGTGCTCCAGCACCTGATCGGCAATCACAATGGAAAATTGTTCGTCGGTGCGGTCGCGGCAGATGTCGAAATCGGGGAAATCGACCGAGCGGTAGTTTGGGCACATCGCCCGCCAGCAGCGGTTCCAACCCGGCGAGATCTCGATCACGTCGCGAGATTTGCGGTTCGCTGCTTCGAGAAAAGTGGTGAAAGCTTCGATCTGGCGGATGCGCAGCCAGTTGCGGGAGTCATATCCGATCAGTCGCTTCACCGCGTGCTTGCCACGGTGTTTCAGCGCGCCGGCAAGGCTCGTCGTCATTTCGACCTCCTCCGCCGCCCGCCTTCATAATGCTCCTACATCGAAAAGCGTACAAAAGCATGACGAGGGAGACGGCGCCGAAGCGCCGTCTCCCTAAGAGACCCAGAGGTCAATAATCGCCGTTGTAGTAACGGTCGTCGCAGGGCGCGGTGTAGATACGGCCGTAGCGGTCCTGATAGCGGCAAAGCTGCTCGCCGCGCCGCTGTGGCGTGGTTGCGCTGCCGACGACCGCGCCAAGCAGCGCGCCGCTCGCCGCGCCGATCACCGTGCTCTTGGTGTTGCCGCCGATCGCCTGGCCGACCAGCGCGCCGCCGGCGCCGCCGACCAGCGCGCCGGTGGTGGCCCGTTGCTGGCCTTCGGTCTGTGTCTCGCATCCAGCAAGTGCCGCAGTCATCAGCACTGCCACAAAAACCTTCTTGATCATCATCTCCAGAACTCCTTCGAAGCCCCAAAGACCAACTGAAACAGGGGCGTACCTGGCCGAAGTGGGCTCGCATTGCGGCGGAACGGCGGCGCGCTTTCTCACGAAATGAGTCATGGTTTCCCGGCTGTTGAAGAGCATGGTCGCCAAACTGGAAAGACGCCCCGCATCGGCAAGTGTGATGCCCTTCATAGCGGCGTGCCCGGGATCGGCGGAACTTTCGTCGACGAATGATGTTCGCAGCGAATTTCTGTTTTAGAAAAACCTTAATTGCCGTATGGCAATGTCGGCAGACGGCTGGCGGGGGCCCGCCGAAGTTCAGGGGTCGGGTTAATGGCGTTGCCAGGCAGCGCCGAAGAGGTCGGGGCAATGAAACTAGCGTTATGGGAAGGCAAGTGCCCGGGCTGCGGCGGCACCGGCACTATGTTCGAATGCCCGAGATGGCGAAGCTCCAACGGCCATTGTTGCCCGGCGGGCACGCATCAGCACAGATGTCCTGGCGTAAGCGTGCGCTGCGCGGAGTGCGAAGGGACGGGCTCCAGCTGGCCGAGGGACACGCGACGTTCAGCTCAGCCGGCGTCGTGACTGCCTAGCGTATCGAGCCTTCAGACGCACCTGGATAGTCATGAGTGCGCCTTTGTCGGTCATCACGTGGTCTGGTGAAGTCGGCTCCGGAACGGGTTCGCCATCCTCGATGAGACCTCGACGTGAAAAGCGAGCGCCTGCTCGGCGAGCTGACGCACCTCCGCGATTGTCCGGCCGGCCGTGACGACACCGGGGAAGTCGGGAAAAGATAGGCCGAAGTCGCTGTCGTCCGCCTTGTGGATTACCCCTACGTATCCGCGCATGCCCATCACCCTTGTGCTCCGCGCATCGTCGCTCTGAACAATGCATTCGACATAAACTGAACGGGTATTCCTAACCAAGCCGCAGGCCGTCGATCGCTAAATTGACAGATCGGCACAACGGCGCAAGGCGATGGACAAGATTGCAGCGGCCCGCATCGGTCCTCGAGAGAGGCGAAGGGTTCGTGCTGCGCAATATCTGCGTATGTCCACCGAGCGACAGACTTACTCCATTGAAAATCAGCGGGATGCCATCCGCGACTATGCGGCTCTCATGCGCTACGACATCGTCGCAACATATGAGGACGCGGGCAGAAGCGGTCTCAACATCGAAGGGCGCCCGGCTCTGCGGCGTTTGCTGGCCGATGTTGAAAGTGGGCAGGCCGACTTCGAAACGATCGTCGTCTACGACGTGAGCCGTTGGGGGCGCTTCCAGAACATCGATGAAAGCGCTTCCTACGAATACCGATGCCAAAGGGCTGGCGTGCGGATCGAGTTCTGCGCCGAGCAATTTGCAAATGACGGGAGCGTCGGATCCGATGTGCTGAAGGCCATCAAACGCAGCATGGCCGCCGAGCTGAGCCGCATGCTCTCGCAAAAGACATTCATCGGCCAAACTCGGGTCGTCAAGATGGGTTTCCGCGGAGGCGGGCACGCAGGATATGGCTTCCGGCGCCTTCTCGTGGATGCATCAGGCAAGCCCAAGACCATTCTCAAACGGCATGAATGGAAGGCCCTGGCAACGGATCGCGTGGTGCTCGTGCCCGGGCCGGAATCAGAGATTGAAATCGTCCGCTGGATCTTCAAGCAATTCATAAAGGGCAAGCTGGAAGTCGAAATCGCCAGGGCGTTGAACGAGCGCGGCGTTCTCACGGACCTGGACCAGACATGGACGACCGCTTCGGTACGCTCGGTCCTGACCCACGAGAAATACATCGGCAACAATGTCTGGAACAGGACCTCCGAAAGGCTTCATCGCAACCGAGTGAAAAACCCTCCGAGCGCCTGGATCCGCGTAGAGAATGTGTCGGTGCCGCTCGTCAGCCGCAAGTTGTTCGAGCGTGCACGATCCGTCGCGCAGGCACGCCGTTCCCGTATCACCAACGAGGACCTGCTGGCGGACCTATCAAGGCTTCTGGAAGAGCGAGGATCGCTGTCGGGCTCAATCATCAACGCGACGCCAGGCTTCTCGACGAAAAGCATGTACATCCATCGCTTCGGAACCCTCCAGGCGGCTTACGACCTGGTCGGATATGAGGCATCGGCGAACTACCGCTACTTCAACGTCATCACCCAGCTTCATCGTCGCCGGATGGAGATCATTCAAGATCTTGTAGCCGCGGTCGGCCAGGCTGGCGGGCTTGCCTACTATGACTCCAAGAGACAGCTTGTCAGGGTTAATGAGGAATTCACCATCGCAGTGTGGATCGCGCGCTGCCGTCCGTCACCATACGGCTACTCTCATTGGCCGTTCCATAAGCGGCGTCTTACCGGGTCCGACATCTCCGTGTTGATCAGGATGCTGCCCGACAATGTCACAGTTCGAGACTTTTTAATCGTGCCCGCATGGGAGGCAGAGCACGCGGCCCCAATGCTTTCCCCAAACAATGGCGTTCGCCTTGATGCCTTCCTTTTCCAGTCGCTGGATCCTTTGGTGGAGATCGCAAGGCGAGCGCCGATCGGGGGAGCGGGATGACGCAAGCCGAAGCTTCTTCCATTGTGAAAAGCAGCCGACACGTCATTCATCTGACCGGCGATCTGCGGGAGCCTGCGGGACCGCTTCATAAATACGTGTTCCTTAGGATCTACAAAAATCTGAGCGAACGAATGCAGTGTTTCCTCAGCGAGGCGAATGCGTCGCGGGAGCATCTGGAGGGCGTCGTTGAAGCGCTCCGCCAGCTGCTGGCACTTGACGTATTTCGAGACCTGCTGAAGACGGAAGATTTGGCGATCATGCCAGCGGCACTGGCGAATAGAATTCTTGGCCCGGCTGCCTCTATCGCCGAAACGAAGCCGTACCAAACCGAAGCGACGAGCCAGCAGCTCATCGGAGGAATTTGCGAAGAAGTCCTCCACCTCCTGCAGGATTGCGTTGTACCGCCGAAGATGTTCGGCCTGCTGCGCCAGGTCGTGCCAAGCCGACAGATCGAGATTGCCCGGCTCATGCTCGCGTTGGAAAGGGTGAAGCTCAATACGGCAAGAGTTTTCATCGCGCTCACACCGCAGCCACAGCTTGCCGATTCTTGGAGCCCGCGGAAGCAGTTCGCCGGCATCGATGCCGCGCAGCTGGCCGCTATGGAAATAGAGTTCGCCGAGTTGGGCAGGACGTTCCAAAATGCCGCCGAACGTCATGGGCCCCGCAGCCTCGCCCTCGTGGCGGCAAGGGGCTATCTGGACCGCATCATGGGAAACGTGCGCGTGGTGAAATACCTGGCGCACAATTTTCCGGAGCGGTTTGCCCAGTTTCAATCGATCCTGGAACCCCTCGAGCGGACCCGAGTTCACTTGTCAGCCCACGAAGAACGCCGGGCGAAGCCCGGCGTTCTGAACTGCGTCAGACGATCAGTACCACGGGGTATGTGAAAGCGCTTCTTTTGCGCGGTGCTCGATCAATCATTTGTACATGCTGGCTCCCACTCAGGTGTGGAATCTCGAGCGATGTTGCGGAGCCGGGCAAGAACGGACGCCATGGCCGGCGTACAGGCCTCGATGCGAGCCTTCTCGACGAGGCGCTGCCCCCGCTCGCGCCCATCCGCCGCTTTTTTGATATGACCCAGGTCTTGGTTGCCTCATGGAGGGTCAAGTCGGCGGGCATCATAAGGACCATTCGCGCCTGACGCCGTAGGAACAGCGGTCTTCCGGCTACCCGGAAGATGATCGCGAGGCCGCATACCGCCGGGACTGCCGCGAAGGTGTTTGCGATTATCTCGCCAGGTTGCATCGCGACCGTCCCAAATATGCATGCCGTTCGGGTGAACGCCGGCTTCCCATATAATCTTGAGCCACGACTTCCATGGTCCCTATGCCAATTGTGCCCCCGAGCCGTTGCGGCCGTGGCGGCTAGGTAGGGCGTGAGTTGGTCGCTTCCAAAGTCAGACGGTGATGACTGCTCCTGCCCGGGTGCGGAGCTCACTGGTGAAAAATCATTGGAGACATGGAATAGTTGCCAGCCCAGCCTAGTAATTGGTGCGAAGAGGGAGATGTGGAGTGCACGGTCGCCCCCACGTCAACAACAGGGAGCGGCGGCGAGCACCGAGGATGGGTTGTCTCTCAGTGCTTTGCAGTCGGGAGGAGCACGCTCCCATTCGGCCCAGCGGTTGCCTGTCCCTGTCCCTGACCGCTGGGCCGCTTATCGACCCGGATAGGCGGCGCGTGATCTTAATCGGGCTAGGGAGACTTGTGGGCACTTAGACAGGATGAAAGCGACGTTGGACGTCATTCCGCATCTGGAAGATCTTTGGCGCTATGGCAGGGTACTTACCGGCAATGACTCCGACGCCGACGATCTGGTCCAGGAGGCTCTCGCCCGCGCGCTGTCGATGGCGGGCACTTACGACGGCACTCGTCCGTTGCTACCCTGGCTGATCAGGATCGTTCGGAACAGCTTCTTCACTGGGTCCAGTCGCGTGAGCGCCGAGAGGCGCCGCCTCGCGTCCTTGGCAGATATCTCCGATACAAGCTTGCCGCCTTCGCAGGAACATTCTGCCGAACTGTCGAATGTGAGGAAGGCTCTCGCACGGATGCCGACTGACCAGGCAGAGATACTGCATCTGGTAGGAGTGCTTGGCTTTACCTATTCCGAAGCTGCGGAACTACTGGGGATTCCCGCTGGAACTGTCATGTCCCGCCTCAGTCGGGCGCGTGCAGCCTTGAAGCAAAACTTGGAAAGCAATGGCGACAACGCTGTCGGCCATTTGAAGGTCGTGGGAGGGCGCGATGCGGTCCGATAATCCCGTTTCCGAAGAAGAGATCAATCGCTTCCTCGATGGCGAGCTATCGCCCTCGCAAAGATCTGACCTGCAGGCCCGGCTTGCCCGGCAGCCGGAACTGGCGGCCGAGGTGTTCGCCCACGCGCAACGCATGGAAGCGCTGCGCAACGCCCAGCCTCAGCGTTTGTTTCCGCCCGGCGCGAGCGTGGACAAGGCGAAGCGGCTGGAGGGCGCGTTTCGTCGAAGGAAAGTGCTTGCCCTGCTCCGGCTTCAGGTCGCCGCCGTCGCACTAATAGCGATCGGGTGGTCGGCGAACTCGTTGACCGTGCCGCTTCGCCAGGGAGGCAAGACGGCTGACGAAACCTTCATCCTGGCCGCGCGAGATGCCTTACGAGTCGCGCAGCTCAATGCAGGCCCCGAGAAAGGCACCGAGCTAAAGCAGGACAAGATCGAACGGCTGGTTGGCGCCGTAAACGTGAGTATGCCAGCCCTTCCGTCAGTATGGGTGGTCAAAGATGTCCAGGTGCAGCCCTGGAATGGTCAACAAAGCTTGGTTGTGACGGCTGATACACCAAGCGTTGGTCGCATCACCCTCGTCGCGGCTCCGATGAACGGTGAGGACGCAGTGCCACCGACCCCAGCCACTGACGGCCGGGTACCGACAATCTACTGGCAGTCGGGAGGGACGGCCTACGCCTTGATGGGCTCCGCCGCGCCGGATCGGCTCGAAGTGGAAGCAAAGCAAATCGAAGTTGCCACGCGGAGGAACGTTGCCCACAAGACAAGAGGTTGATCACAGCTCGATGGATCCGGAAGCAGAATTAGATGCCTTCGATATGGGCGCGTAAGCAACTGCATTCCGCCATCTGCCTGGAGCGGCTGCCTACCGTTCCGGTCCAAGTGCTTCGCCGCCTTCCGCAAGCCTTCAGAGAGATCTGCACGATGAACATTTTGTCTTTTGACAGGAGATATTACCCCTCTCCGTGTCCAATCTGCGTTGGGGCGGCTTTGGAGTCCGAAATCACGCTCCGCAAGGTGGAGTTTCAGTGTGCCTCCTGCGGCGCATTTGAAATCACTTCGGCGGCGCGCGCCGCGATGAAGGGACTTTCCCAGGAGAGCCGAGGGGTGTGGCTATCGCAGGCGCGGCAACAGCATTCAACAATCCCGCTGGTAGCTTGCGCGAACGAGGCGCTGTCACATGGCGCAGCGCTTTCAGAGGACCCAGCTCCATAACGGTCAAGGAAGTGCGATCGCGCCGGGCACTTCCTCACGGGCCGGCATGAGGCGGGGTGATTGCGGGGCCGTCACGCCGAAATGCCAGTCGTCTTTCTTCAAACACACAGGGAGGTAATTCGTGTTGGATTCAGCCGATGCGATGCGCAAACTGAAAGACTACGAGGAAGTTGGTTTGATCGGCTATCCTTGTGATGGGGAATACATTGCAATGGTGGCCAACAACAAACACGACCGCTGGTTACTTGGGGGCGAGCTGTGCGGACTGAATGGCGCCGTCGTCGCTGATCAAGCCGCCGCTTTGCACAGATACTACCCACAGAGATGTCGCCTTGTCTTGGCGACGATAAGGCACGACTGGATTATTGCTGTCCGAGACTATGGCCTCCCACAAACTGGCGAACGACCCGAGCTGCCGTCATGACCAACGGATCGGACGACCGAGAAACGAATGCTCTTGATGTGCGGCCTGCCGATATCCGCGCCGCGACAATGCTGCGGCAATGGGGATCGATGTCGTTCGACGCAGGTATCGAAATGGCGCTCGCCGAAGCCGCCGCTGAAATGAGGGTCGGGCGATCAGAGATCATTCGCCTTGCCCTTCGTGAATGGTTTGCGGCGCGCCAAAGGGCGCTTCTTGAGTGACGAAAGCGCGCCATATCGTTCTACGGCGCCGGATCGTGTGGGCAACCCCGCGTAAGCCTCAGGGGCGCCTGTTCGATCAGTGTCGGCCAAACCCTGAAAGCTCCGAGCCAAAAGGCAAGAGCCGGCCCTGCAACCCCTCCGCCGGAAATTCACACCGTTCGGTCAGTCATACTGAGCCACCACTTTAGAGCACTTCGCCAGGATAGACGCCCCACAAATGGGTTTGATTGACGAAGCCAGATGTCGCCCCTAGCGCTACAGCACACCACTTTCCGTCACACCGCATCAGTCTGACTCGCACGCGAGGTTCGAGCCAGGCAATGACGGGGCTATCAACTGTCGCTTTCTTGCGCAGCGCCACATTGTCCTTCATCCAGGGAGCGACAATACCGGTCCTGCGCCCTGACAAGAGCGGGCCATAGATCCATCCGGTGGTTCCCTCCCAATCCCTTACACGGCGCCAATTGTCATACTGCTGATAGATCTCCAGAGGGATGCCCGGTCGTGTCATGACCCATTCAATGTCGTAGCCGATACCCGGCCTAACACGCAGATTGGCGGACGAAGCTTTTAGCGACACGAAGCGCGGTAGAGGAAGAGCACTGACCTCCGCTCGCAGCCCTGTCGTGGTTGCGGGCGCCGATAGCAATACGGCTGTAAGAACGAAACGGGCGAGCGCGACATAAAACTGACGTCTGACCTGCCGGCGGACTGTCACGAACCCGAACAGTGCTACGGAATTCATGGCTGTTCACCTGCGAATGCGGAAGGGATCGATCAATCATCTGCCGCCATCAGAGGCGCCGCTCGTGGCGTGCTCCCGTTCAAGGCGAGCCCGGAACATCGCTCTGTGTGAGCTTATTCGACGAGCATGTGCGCTTCTCGGGCCGCATCGACCAATGCGTCCCTGGCAACGTCAGCCGCAATGCCGCCATTCATGGCCTGGCGGCAGGCACGTAGCGCCGCCAGATGCTTGTGGCTTCCGGCATTGCGCCAGTGCTTGGTGAGCAAGTCGACCGCTTGATTGGCGTTGGAAAGGTTCTTGATCTCGCCGGAAATGCCGGTGGCCACCGCCACCGGCCTTGAGAACCATGCTTCATACATGGCCACGCCTCCATTGCGATATCTGTCGCGCAAAACACTCGCGTCGCCGGGCGAAAATCTGGAGTGGCGGTCAACCCTTGGTATTATCCTGAGCCACGCTGTTCGTCGGGATTGTGTCCATCGCGGCCAATTTGTCCGCACACAGATCTGCGGCGCCTGGGGCATCCTTCTTCAAGCCAGCCAATTTCACCCACCCGCCGTCGCTGATGAAGCTATCTCTCTGGTAGGAAGACGTTCCCTTCAGCTTGGCCAGGTTCGCACTTGCGTTGGATGCAGTGATGAACTTTTCGACGCAAAGATTGGCGACCAGTTCAGCCCTTGCCTTGATGGCGGAGGTCTTCGCCATTTCCGAAGCTGTTCCTGCCGTGGTCCAACCGCCGGCCGTGAAACCGACTATCATCGTCAGCACAGAAACGCCCACAACCGACCAAAACCAAAGTGTCTTTGAGGGCTGATATTCGTCGAAGCGTTGCGAAAGTGTCTGATTGTTTTCCATCGTTTCCTCTTTTCAGATTCGCTCATTGCGACAGGTTGATTTCCCCCGTGCCGACCGACAATGGCCGGAAATCGGTCGATCGACCGACATGATGAGGTCCTCTGCAGGGGCAACCCAGCTTAGGAGACGAGGCAGGGGGATGCTGGGTCCGATTGGCAGAATTTTCGGTCGGGAGCACGTCGGCGCAGATACTCGAACACTCGCACCCATCTCCCGTACTTCAGCGCCTGAGACGATGTGCTTGAGCACCCGGAAATTCTCCAAAATCGCGAATGCGGACAAACTTCACCTCGATGGTGCATATACCGAGCCCGATCGGAAACTATTCCAGACCAGCGCAGCTACGTGAGGTCGCGGTGGGCTCGCGCAGCTCAGTTGACTAGCTCTGCGGCTGGACCGGCAGGACAAGACCCGCATGCCTTTGACGCCGGGACCGTGGCTGGTTCACTTTCGGCGGCGCGGTTGGCTGGCGCAAATGGCAGGCTGACAAAGGCGGACGTCAGCAATTGGGAGATATTGTTGAAAAGTCTGTGACCGTAAGCTGGTCCGGCATTGCGAACTCACTGGCGAGATCGACGGCGCGGCCTTCGCGGGCTGATCGCTGGGCGGCGAGGCCCATGACGACGGCCCACCAGCCATCTTGCGGGGTAACCTCAACACTGCCTTGCCCGCGTACTGCGGCGACAAAGCGGACGTGCTCGAAATAGGTCGAGCCGTTGTGATCGCCTGCCTCGAGCAGCCGCGGGTCGACTGAAATCTCCAGCAGGCGTGGCCCTGATGGATTGCGCGGACTGACGATCACCTCCGGCACTGGCGCGGCCCCCAGATGCGGCGGCCAGAAGCGACCCGGTCCGGGCACCCGGCATTCGATCTTTCCGTTGCCGCCGACGGCGCAGAGTTCCTCCTGGTAACGACTACCCTCGGCGAACATGCACAACTCCAGCATGGCGCGCGCGCCGCTCGCGAAATCGACCAACACGTAGCCATGATCGAGAATATCCGGCATCTCGCCGCCATAGCGTTCATCGAGATGGTTCACGGCCTGTCCCGCGCTCGCCATAATGCGGACAGGGTCGGATTTGAGGATCAACCGCATCAAGTCGAAGAAGTGGCAGCACTTTTCGACGAAGGTGCCGCCGGTATTGCGGTTGAAACGGTTCCAGTCGCCGACCTTGGCCAGGAAGGGGAAACGGTGCTCGCGAATGCTCAGCATGCGAATGCCGCCGGTGGCGTCGCCGGCCTGCTCGACGAAGGCGGCGACGGGTGGCATGTAGCGGTATTCCATCGCCACCCACATCAGCGGAAGCCGCGCTTTCAGCGCCGCGATGCGCTCCGTGTCGGCGGCCTCTGTGAAGAGCGGCTTTTCCACCAGCACCGGCAGTGGCCGGCGAGCGGCGATCTCCTCCAACTGGCCGAGATGGCGATGGTTGGGGCTGGCGATCAGAACGCAGTCGACCCCGTTCGCGGCCAGTAAGTCGGCGATCGACGCCACCGGTCGTGCACCTGGCGCCAGGGCCAGCGACGCCGCCATCATGCCGGGGTCCGGCTCCAAGATGGCGGCCACATGCGCGTCAGCCAACAGCGCGATGTTGCGGATGTGCTCCTGGCCCATCATGCCGCAGCCGACAATGCCATAGCCGATCGATGATTTGGTCATGCGGCGCCTTCCTTCCAGCACTTATTTGAAACGAGCGACGTAACGCGCCGCCTCCGGATCGAACCAGCTGCGGGAATATTCCACGCTGTCTCCGTCCCCGGCCCAGGCTATGCGTTCGACGAACCCCACGATCTGGCCCGGTGGCAGCCTGAAATCGGCCGGCGCCCAGTCCGGAGCGGGCGCGACGCCGACACGATCCTCGGCGCGAACGATCGAAAAGCCGAGGGCCAGACGGTAGTGGAGATAGAGCGATTCCGACAGGTCCTCGCGCGCTAGCCGATCGGCGCGGCTGGCGTCGAGCCAAATCTCCTCGGCTGCGGCCGCTTGGCCATCGAGCCGCCGCAGCCGACGGATGCGGTGGGCATCGTGGGCGCTGCCGAACTGCGGCAGATCGGACGGCTTGGGTAGCCGGTCGACCGACAACACCTCGGCGGTCGGCAGTCCGCCACCGTCGACGCGCTCCAGCCGGAAAAAGGCATAGACCCCGAGCAGATCGCCGCGCGCTCGCACATAGTTGCCCGATCCCTGGACGCGGTCGAGCAAGCCCTTCTCGGTGAGGTCGGCCAGCGCGCGCCTCAGCGTGCCGACGGCGATGCCGAGGCTCGCGGCCATCTCGCGTTCCGACGGAAGTCGCGCCCCGTCGGCCAGCCGTCCGGCCGCGATTTCACGGATCAGCATTTCACTGATTTGCAGGTGTACAGGCAGGGGACCGCGCATCTGGCTGGATCGGTGGCCGGGCTCGGCCCGTGTCAGCTGCATGTCCACGTTCTCCCGCGGCATCAAAATTGATACAGTATTGATCTACATCAAATCGAATGCTACGCAAGCCCCATCCGCCGCCAACGCAACGAGCTGTTGAAGGACCGGCAATGACCGTCGTCCCCATAACCTCACCGGATCTGGATGCCGTTGAAGTCGCCTGGTTCGCCGCGCTCTGTTCGGATGACTATCGCTATCTCGGCGTGTCGGATGGCGCGCTGCGCTCGAGTTGGGCGCACTGCTCCGAGATCGTGAAGACCTCCGAGGAGCTCGGCTTCCGCAACATCCTATGTCCGTCATCCTATCAGGTCGGCCAGGATACGCTGAGCTTCGTCGCCGGCTGCGCGCCGATCACGTCGAGGATCAATCTGCTCGCGGCCGTGCGCTGCGGCGAGATGCAGCCGATCATGCTTGCACGCACCCTCGCGACGATCGACCACATGCTTGAAGGCCGGCTGACGGTGAACATCATCTCATCGGACTTTCCGGGCGAGACGGCCGACAGCGCCTACCGTTACCAGCGCTCGCGCGAGGTGGTGCAGATCCTGCGCCAGGCTTGGACCCAAGACACGATTGATTTCGAGGGCGAGGTCTATCGTTTCAAGGGCGTCCCGACGGCGCCGGCAAAGCCCTACCAGCAGAACGGAGGGCCGCTGCTCTATTTCGGCGGCTATTCGCCCGACGCGCTCGAGCTTTGCGCGGAACAGTGCGACGTCTACCTGATGTGGCCGGAGACAAAGGAGGAACTCGCCGGCCGCATGAAAGCCGTGCATGAGCGGGCAGCGCGTCTTGGGCGCACGCTCGATTACGGATTGCGGGTCCACGTGATCGTGCGCGACACCGAGGCCGAAGCCAAGGACTATGCCCGCGAGCTGGTTTCGAAGCTGAACGACGAGCAGGGCAGGGCGATCCGCGAGCGGGCGCTCGATGCCCGATCGCTTGGCGTATCGCACCAGGCCAAGGCGCGTGAGACCGCCGACGCGGAAGGCTATGTCGAGCCGCATCTGTGGACCGGCGTCGGGCGGGCGCGCTCGGGTTGCGGCGCTGCGCTGGTGGGCTCGGCCGATCAGGTCCTGTCGGAAATCGAGGCCTATATGAAGATGGGCATCCGCGCCTTCATCTTCTCAGGCTATCCGCATCTCGACGAGGCGCAGTATTTCGGCACCAAGGTGCTTCCTGAACTCAATACGTGCTCGTTGCCGCATGCCTACGGGCGGGTGCCGGACCGGGTTCCGGCAACACCATTGGGAAGAGGGGAGCGCCACTGATGGAGCATTTCGTGTGCGACCCGCGTCTGTTGCGCAACGCGTTCGGGCGCTTCGCCACCGGTGTCACGGTCGTCACCACCGGCACCGCCGGCGGCCCGGTTGCCATCACCGCTAACAGCTTTTCGTCCGTCTCGCTCGATCCGCCGCTGGTGCTCTGGTCGATCGGCCGCCACTCGCGCCGCTTCGACGCCTTCGCCAATGCCGCGCATTATGCCGTTCACGTGCTGGCGGACGATCAGATCGACCTCTGCTGGCGCTTTTCGAAGTCAGGGACCGATTTTGCCGGTCTTGAGTTGGCGTGGAACGGTCACGGCGTGCCGCTGCTGCCGCGAGCGCTGGCGCGGTTCGAATGCAGCGTGGCGGACCGCTTCCCGGCAGGCGACCACATGATCCTGCTTGGGCGCGTCCTCGAACTGGAGACTCAAGAAGGCTCGCCGCTGCTCTTTGCCGGCGGCAGGTCCCGGCCTCAAGGCGAAGGATGATGACGCTCGGCGCCGGCGAGCGCTGGTGCGGTCGACTGGCGCACCACCAGGCGGCAGGCGAGTTCGACGCGGCGCGGCGGCAGCGTCGAATGGGCCAAGTCGTCGAGCAACAGGCTGAGCGCCGCCGAGCCGATCTCGCGCATGGGAATGTGCATGGCCGTCAGCGGTGGGTTGCAGAAGGCCGCCTGCGGCAGGTCGTCCATGCCGACGACGGAGACATCGGCCGGCACCGAATATCCGGCTTCCTGGATGCCGGCGATGGCGCCGAAGGCCAGGCTGTCGCCCCCCGTCAGCACGGCGGTGAAGTCGAGGCCGCGATCCGCGATGCGGCCCGTGACGGCCTTGCTTGCAAGCTCCGGAAGCCAGTCCTCGACCTCGACCACGAGATCGTCGAAGCCGGCGATGCCGCCTGCCATCAGCGCGTCGCGCCAGCCTTCGTAACGGCGCTCGATGGTGCGCCGGCCGCGCCGCATCAGGAACAGAATGCGGCGGTGGCCGAGACCGATAAGGTGCTGCGCAGCGAGCATGGCGGCGGAGCGGTTGCAGGGCGTCACGCTCGAATGGCGCATCGAGGGATCGTCGCCGTTGACGAGCACGATCGGCTTGGAAAAGCCGGCCGTCAGCGTAAGCACGTCTGCATCATCCAGCGTCAGAAAGAGGCAGCCGGCGACGCGGTCATCGCGTTCGGATTCGCGCAGGAGAGCGATTTCGTCCTCCGGCGCCGCAACCGGCCGGGTCACCAGTTCGACGCCCAGCAGCCGGGCGCGTTCGTTGAGACCGTCGAGGACGTGATAGGTGAACTGGCTGCGGGCACTGTCGACCATGGCCACGCTGCTTGCAGCCAGGATGACCTTGCGGCCGGCAACGGAGGCCGGGATGGCGTAATTCATCGACTTCGCCGTCTCGATGATCGCGGCGCGAAGCTCGTCCTTGACGCCGCCCACGCCGCTCAGCGCGCGGGAGGCGGTGCTAACGGAGACGCCGCACCGCGCCGCGATCTCTTCCAGTCGAACACGGCGGCTGGGGCGGCCGCGCTTGCCCTGGATCGTCATGGGTTCCCTCGCCTCCGGCAAAAATCGTCCAAAAATTCTGCAAAAAATTTTCATATTGCGCAAGAAAAATCCCTGTGGAACAGTTCTTGCGAGGCGGAAGAAACAGGAGGAGTGATGCCGCTTTCGGCCGAACGCCTGAATTCCGCGCTTGCGAGTCTCGTGGCCGGCATGACCGGCCTGCGCCATGACGGGCGGTTCGATGAACCCAATCTCGACGGGACGCCGGGAGACTACGTCAGCTTCGACAGCTGGGAATGGCCGCAGGGCGTCGGACTCTATGGCCTGGTCCGGCTATGGGCGCAGACGGGCGAGGATCGCTTGCTGCAGACGATCGAGGCGTGGTTCGACCGGCGCATCGCGGCCGGACTGCCTGCAATCAACGTCAACACCACCGCGCCGTTACTGGCGCTGAGCGAATTGTGGCGGCGCCGGCGCCAGCCGCGCTTCGAGCCGGTCTTGCGCGAATGGGCCGAGCGGGTGGTCACGGCCATGCCGCGAACGCCCGAAGGCGGCTTCCAGCACAATGTTTCGGACCGCGTCAACGATGACGAATTGTGGGACGACACGCTGTTCATGGTGGCGCTGTTTCTTGCATCCTACGGACAGGCCGCCGGTCAGCGCCGCTTCGTCGAGGAGGCGGAACGGCAGTTCCTCGTCCATGCCCGCTATCTCGCCGATCCGGCATCGGGGCTGTGGTTCCACGGCTGGACGTTCGATGGCCGGCACAATTTCGCCCGCGCGCTCTGGGGCAGAGGCAATGCCTGGATCACGGTGGGCATCCTCGACCTGGTGGAGTTCGCCGAGATCACGCCCTCGGTGCGGAGCTACTTGCTCGGCATACTGGAGACGCAGATCAAGGCGCTGCTCGGGCTCCAGTCCGAGTCGGGGGCATGGCGCACCTTGCTCGACGATCCAGGCTCCTACGAAGAGATCTCCGCCACGGCCGGTTTCGGCTATGGGCTGCTGAAGGCCGCAAGGCTCGGAATCGGTCCGGCGCAATGCAGGGCCGCCGGTCTCCGCGCCCTGGAGGCGGTGGTCGCCAACATCGACGACAAAGGGGTTGTGGCGAATGTGTCCTACGGCACGCGCATGGGCCACGACCTGCAGTTCTACCGAGACATCCCGATCCATCCGACGGGCTACGGGCAGGCGCTGGCGATCCTGTGCCTGACCGAAGGGGCGCGGCATCTGCAGTCGAAAGTGGAAGCGGCATGATGCGAACGCTCTACGGCGCATCGCCAGCCGACATTGCCGGCATGGATACGGAGCGGCTGAGAGCCGAATTCCTGGTCGGCGGCCTATTCCGACCGGACGAGATCGAATTCGTCTACACCCATGTCGATCGCATGATCGTCGGCGGCGCGGTTCCGCTCGCCAAACCGCTGATGTTCGGCAGCGGGGCCGATGTTGGCACTCCCTTCTTCTTCACGGCGCGCGAGATGGGTATCGCCAATCTCGGCGGCAGTGGCACGGTCGCCGTGGACGGCATGCGCTTTGCCCTGGCCAACCGCGACGTCGCCTATATCGGACGTGGCGCGCGCGAGGTGGTGTTGGAGAGCGACGATCCGCAGAGGCCGGCGCGCTTCTACATGAACTCGGTGCCGGCCGGTGCCGACATTCCCCACCGTCTCATCTCCAGGAGCGAAGCCAAGCCGCTGGTGCTGGGCGAGGAAGCGCGCGCAAACAGGCGCACGCTGCGCATGTATATCCACCCCGAAGTGGCTCCATCATGCCTTTTGTTGATGGGCATCACCGATCTCGCGCCGGGCAGCGTGTGGAACACCGTGCCGCCGCATCTGCATGAGCGGCGCATGGAGGCCTACTGCTATTTCGACCTTGCTGCTGCCGATCAGGTCGTCCACCTGATGGGCCGGCCCGACAATACTCGCCATCTGATGGTCGCCGACGGCGATGTCGTCCTGTCGCCGGCCTGGTCGATCCATATGGGCGCCGGCACCGGCCCCTACGCCTTCGTCTGGGGCATGACCGGCGAAAACCAGGCCTACACCGATGTCGATCCGGTAGCCGTGAGGGATCTGAGATGAACGCGGCCGCCCAAAGCGTCGAACCCGGCTTTACATTGCGCAGGCCGCTTGCGGCGGGACAGCCGGTCGTCTACTGGCGGCTCGGGTCGATCGCCGAGCGGCGCTACGATGTGGCCGATCAGCCCATGAGGGGGAGATGGACCCCTTCTTCTTCCTGACCAAGCACAAGAATTTCATTCCGCATGAATATCCGTGCCGCACGCAATTCGCAGCGGAACGTCGCGGCAAGCGCCCTCAGGTCGGCTCCGAAGTCAGCGGCGGGCGCATCTGGCTACCCTTCGCCTCGCCGCGCATCGACCTGTCAGGCTTCTGGTTCCGGCCGACGGTGCTAGGGACCTGGGCCGAGACGACCATCGACGCTGCGTCGGCCGGCGAGGCGCTGGTGCGGCTGCGCACCTGCGGCGGCGCCATACTTTTCGCCAACGGCGAGGAGGCCGGCTGGATGGCGCCCTACGGCCGCAATCTTGAAAGCGCCGAGGACTTCAAGATCATACTAAAGACCGGTCGCAACGAAATCCGGATATGGTTCGACGATCTCGCCGAACGCGATGCCCGCTACTATTTCCAGCTCGACTTTCTGTCAGGTCCGACTGCTGCGGTCGCGCTGCCGATCGAGGTCGAGGGCGCGGTCGCCGATGCGATGGAGGCGGCGCTCGACGACATGCGTTTCGAGCATCCCGCCTATGACGGCGGCGAGGTGGCGCTGATCACCGGCGTGTCCCTGCCGCGCGACGCCGCGGTCGCGGTCGAGATCGAGGGCGATTTCATGTCGATCGAGGCGCCGGTGCGCTTCGACTTCGCCCTGCCCGCTGGCCAGAAGCGTCTGCCGATCGCCGACACCGAGCAGTTGCCCGCCGACTTTCGTCATTTCAAGGTAACGCTGACAGTCGGAGCCCACGCCGCATCGCGCGTCTTCGGCGTGGAAATCTGCCACGCGCGCCGCCAGGGCGCCGCGCCGAAAACGCTCGCCGCGCGCATTGACGAGGCGCTCAATGAAGTCGCCGATCGCGCTGAGGCCGACACGGTACGCGCGCTGGCGCGGCTGGCGATCGGGCAGGCGGGCGCCGAGATAGACGCCATGATCTCCGGTTCGCTGCCGGCGATCGAGGATTGTCACGATTGCGCCGATTTCATCCTGGTGCCGTTGCTGTGGTGCCGCAAGGCTTATGGCGAACGGCTGGAAGCAGACCTGCGCGCGCGTGTCGACAAGGCCATCCTCGGCTACCGCTATTGGATGGACGAGCCCGGCAATGACGTGCAGTGGTATTTCTCCGAGAACCACGCGCTGCTCTTTCACACCGCTGCCTATATTGCCGGCGCCCTTCTGCCGGAAGCGCGCTTCGTGCGCTCGGGCCGCCCTGGCCGCGAGCACTCCGCCGTCGGGGCCGCGCGGGTGCGGGCCTGGCTCGATCATTTCGAGGCATGGGAAATGGCCGAGTTCAATTCGGCGCCCTACTTCCCGATCGACCTCAAGGGCCTTTGCGCGCTCCACGCGCTGGCTCCGGACAGGGACATCGCGGAACGCGCCGGCAAAGCGGTCATTCGCCTGCTGGAAATCGTCGCCCGCTCGGCCCATCACGGCATCCTCACCGGCGCGCAGGGCCGCTCCTATGAGCACACGCTGCGCGCCGCGCGCTCGCTCGAGCTATCGGGCGTTTGCCGCATGGTCTGGGGCAAGGGCAATTACGGCATGCGCTTCCACGCATTGCCGCAGCTTGCACTCTGCCTGCGTGACCACGGCATGAGCGTTCCAGCCGAGCTGGCGGCGATTGCCTCCATCACCGATGATATTGCCTGGGAATGGACTTTCGCGCAGGGACAGGACCGCTTTGCGCGGCTCTATCACCACAAGACGCGTCACCATGCGATGGGCAGCGCGGCCGGGTATCGCTGGAACCAGTGGGGTTATCAGGAAACTGTGATCCACGCCCGGCTGGGCAGAAATCCGTATGCGCAGATCTGGATCAACCATCCGGGCGAAGTCCTGCAGTCGGGATATGGCAGGCCGTCCTACTGGGGCGGCTCCGGTACCTTGCCGCGGGTCCACCAATACCGCGACCTCGCCGTGGTCAGCTTCACCTGCTCGGATGAGCAACCTGACTTCACGCACGCCTGGTTTCCGGCGGCTGTGTTCGAGGCCGTGCGCGTGGATGGGCATCGGGCGTTCGCGCAATCGGGCGATGCTTTCGCCATGCTGAAAACCGATGTGCCCCTGACGCCGGTCAAGACCGGTCCGACGGCCGGCAACGAGTTGCGGGCAGCGAGCCGCAGGGCGACATGGATCGTTCGCCTCGGCGACCGGACCGCCGATCTGCAAACGCTCGATGCCTGGGCGGCCGCTTTCGCGGACCTGTCCGTGCGGTCGGGCTCCCAGGGCGAACTGATTGTCGAAGATCCGGAATACGGCACCGTGCGTTTCTTCGCCGACGCAAGGGTCGTGGCTGAGGGGCGGATGCTCGATCCGGCCAACTGGACCGTGCGCGGCGATGCGACACGCATGAAACGCCAGGAATAGGAGGAAATCGGCTGCGGCCCTCGAGAGGAGAGGGCGGGGCGGCTTGAACGGTCGGGGCGCGGCCCCGGACAAAGGAGGAGACAAAGCATGACCAAGACCCGCACTTTGCTGGCCGCGATATCGGTCAGCCTGCTCGCATCGACCAGCGCCTTTGCCGGCGATGTGCGCATCATGTGGTACTCGGACGGTGTCGAAGGCGATGTCATCCAGGACCTTCTTAACCGCTTCATGAAGGACAACCCGGACATCCACGTCACGCTCGACAACGTCGCCTACAAGGTGATCCAGGAACAGCTGCCCATCCAGCTCGAAGCCGGTCAGGGACCGGATATCGCCCGCGTCACCAACATCAAGGAGCTCGCCCAGCACTGGCTCGATCTCAGGCCGCTGGTGGCTGATCCGAAATACTGGGATGACAATTTCGGCGACACGCTGGACTGGATGCGACCCGACGGCTCCAAAGCCATTCCCGGTTTCATGACCCAGCTCACGCTCACCGGCGGCTTCGCCAACAAGACGCTGTTCGAACAGGCCGGCGTGGCGTTACCCGGCGACAGGGCAAGCTGGGACGACTGGATCGCAGCCGCCGCCGAGGTAGCGAAGAGCCAGCAGCTCCCCGCTGCCTTCGCGATCGACCGTTCCGGTCACCGCATTTCGGGTCCGAATGTCTCCTATGGGGCGAATTACATCGGATCCGATGGCATGGCGGCAAAAGTGGACGACGGTACCAAGGCTTTCGTGACCAAGCTGGTCGACTGGACTGCAAAGGGGCTGATGCTGAAGGACACCTGGGTGTCCGCGGCAGGCTCGACCTACCGTGCCGCCGCCGACGATTTCATCAACGCGCAGATCCCGTTCTACTATTCGGGAAGCTGGCAGGTTGCCAATCTCTCGACCAAGATCGGCGACAGTTTCGACTGGGTGGCGACCGGCTCGCCCTGCGGCACCGCTGGCTGCTCGGGCGTGAAAGGCGGCGCAGCGCTGGTCGCCATCAAATACACGAAGAATCCCAAGGATGTCGCCAAGGTCATGGATTATCTGGCCCGCGAAGATATCGTGAAGGAGTTCAGCGAGCGCACGCTGTTCCTGCCGGCGCACAAGGGCGTGATCGAGAAAGGCGGACTGAAGTGGGTTTCGACCGACAAGAATGTCGGTCCGGCGCTCGACAAGTTCGTCAAGGCCGCAAGTGAGACGCTGCCGGCGGCCGACGCGCTGCCGCCGTGGAAGTGGGCCAACGCCTACTATGCCGCGCTGGTGACCCGTGTCAGCCAGGTGATGGCCGGCGAGCTCACGCTCGACGAAGCCTGGGGCAAGATCGACCAGGACATCGCCGACAAGGTCGCAGAGGCCAAGTGAGCGCCGCCGCGCCGCTCAAGGCATGGACCGGCGCCGCTCTCGCCGCGCCGGTCGTCTGGCTTGCATCGATCGTCAACGTGCCGCTCAAGTCCTGGCAGCGGGCGACGGGTACCGGCGGCATGGCCGCCTTCTTCCTTGCCCCGAACATGGCGATCTTCGGCATCTTCGTGCTGGTGCCGCTCGTCATCAATTTCTTCTATTCGGCCACCTCCGGAACGGCCTACTTCCTGCAGGACCGCACCTATGTCGGGCTGGAGCAATATCAGCGCCTGCTCGACTGCGGCAGCTATCTGGACCCTGCCACGTGCCGCGAGGACCTTTTCTGGAAGGCCGCGCACAATACGGGTCTGTTCGTCGTCGTGCAGGTGGCGCTGATGACGATCGTGTCGATCGCAACCGCGCTGATCCTCAACCGAGAGATCGTGGGGCGCAGTTTCTGGCGCGCGGTGTTCTTCTTTCCGGTGCTGCTGTCGCCCGTTGTCACCGGCCTGATCTGGCGCTGGATCCTGCAACGCCAGGGGCTGCTGAACCTGATCGTCCACGACATGGGAGGCGAGCCGTACAACTGGCTGACCGATCGTTTCTGGGCCTTCACCGCCGCCGTCAGCGTTTCGGTCTGGGCCCATATGGGCTTCTATACACTCATACTGCTTGCCGGCCTGCAGGCGATCCCGCGCGACCTTTACGAAGCAGCCGAGATGGACGGCACCAAACCGGCGCGGGTATTCTGGCGCATCACGCTGCCGCTTCTGATGCCGAACCTGCTTGTCGTCATCGTGCTGGCGCTGATCCGCGCAGTGCAAATCTTCGACGAGGTCTATGTGCTGACGGGAGGAGGGCCGGGCACCTCCACCCTCTATCTCACGCAATACATCTATGAGATCGGCTTCGCCTCGCTGCTGCGCAATCCGGGGTTGGCTTCGGCGGCTTCCATCCTGATGGGGCTGGTACTGGTTGTGCTTACCCTGCTTCAGCTGCAGGCCGGGCGCCGCGGCGAGCGGAAGGGAGCGCGCGAATGAGCGGCGTCGCGACATTCCTGACCCGCCGGCGCGGGGGGAGGGGCTGGCATTGGACGGACATCGTGAGCTGGCTGTGGCTCACCGGCGGCCTGGTGATCATGTTCGGCCCGGCCGTCTGGCTGGTGGGCTCGTCGTTCAAGACGCCAGCACAGCTTGCCGAGTTCCCGCCGACCATCCTGCCCTATGTCAGCCAGCAGGTGACGGTAGAAGGTCACGACAAGCCGCTCACCCTCTATAGGGTGACGCTGCCGGACGGCTCGACCAAGTTGCTGGCCGAGCTGCGCCGCATCGGCACCGTGGCGCAGATGGTGGACCCGAAGGCGCCGAACGATATCGTGAAAGTTAACATCGCCAGCCGTGAACCGGTGCGCGAAATCGGCTTCGCGACGGAGAACTACACCGAACCCTTCGTCCATTTCGACTTCCTGCGCTATCTTCGCAATTCGGTTTTCGTGACGGCAATGGCGACGCTAATCACGCTGCTCACCAATTCGATGGCCGCCTTTGCCCTGTCGAAATACAGGTTTCGCGGCCGCGATCTCACAATGCTGTTGATCGTCGGTACGCTGATGGTGCCGCTGTCGGTCATCCTGGTGCCGCTCTATTCGGTGGTGAGCGCTGTCGGCCTGCTCGATTCGCTGTGGGGCGTGATCCTGCCGACGGTGGCGACGCCGACCGGCGTGTTTCTGTTGCGCCAATATATGCTGACCATCCCGGACGAGCTGCTGGACGCGGCGCGCATGGACAATGCGTCCGAGTGGCAGATCTACTGGCGTATCGTGCTGCCTCTTGCCGCGCCGGCTCTCGCGGTGCTCGCGATCTTTTCGGTCGTCTGGCGCTGGAACGATTTCCTTTGGCCGCTGGTGGTCCTGTCGCGCAAGGAACTCTACACGCTCCAGGTCGGGCTCAACACCTATGCCGGCCAACTCAACGTGCAGTGGCATTACATCCTGGCGATGACCGTTGTGACGATGATCCCCGTCGTTCTCGTCTTCGTCTTCCTGCAGCGCTACATCACGTCCGGCATTGCCGGTTCCGGGCTGAAATGAGGGTCCCATGGGACGGATAACGCTGACCGACATCGATCGCGCTTACGGAAAGATGAAGATCCTGCACGACATCAATCTCGACGTCGGCAACGGCGAGATGCTGGTGCTCGTCGGTCCGTCGGGTTGCGGCAAGTCCACGCTGCTGCGCCTGATCGCCGGGCTCGATCGGCCGACTGGCGGCAGGATCGAGATCGACGGCGCCGATGTCACCGAGGTTTCGGCCGCGCGGCGCGGACTGGCGATGGTCTTCCAGTCCTATGCGCTCTATCCGCATATGAGCGTGCGGCAGAACCTTGCCTTCGGGCTCGAAAACATCCGCATGCCGAAAGCCGAGATCGACGCGCGCATCATTGAAGCGGCGCGCATGCTGGACATTGCGCCTTATCTCGATCGCCGGCCCGGTCAACTGTCGGGCGGGCAGAAGCAGCGCGTAGCGATTGGCCGTGCGGTGGTGCGCAATCCGACCGCTTTTCTGCTCGATGAACCGCTGTCCAACCTCGACGCCGAACTTCGCATCTCGACGCGCGCCGAATTGGCTGCGCTGCACAAACGGCTGGCAACCACGATGATCTATGTGACTCATGACCAGGTCGAGGCGATGACGCTGGCGGACCGCATCGTGGTGATGCGGTCAGGGCGGATCGAGCAGGTCGGCCGGCCGCTGGACCTCTACAACGCACCGGCAAACCTGTTCGTCGCCGGCTTCATCGGCGCTCCGCGCATGAACCTTTTGCCGGTCAAGGTGCGTTCCGCCAGCGGCACGCAGGTGCACGTCGAAGGTCCGGGCGGGCTTTCGGCCGCGATTGCGGCCGACGGGGCTGCGCTGAAGCCCGGAGATGAGGTCACACTTGGCATACGGCCGCATGACATCGAGCTCTCGGACGCCAGTAAGGGGTCGGTCGAAGCACGGGTGACGCTGGCCGAAGCGCTCGGACCGGAAACCGTTGTCCACGCCACCATCGCCGGCGACAACAGACTGGTCGCGGTGCTCAAGCGCCAGGAAGTTCAAACGCAAGGTCAGCCGATCAATCTCGTTCTGCCGCCGGAGCGGATGCATCTCTTCGATTCTGCCGGGCTACGGGTCGCTTCGCGCCGAGCAGCTCCCGCTAAAGCGTGTCACGACGAAAGGGATTTAGGCGACGCGCTTTAAATCTTTGTATTGATGCTGTCGTTCACCCAAAATTGCTGCGCACTTCTGGGCCGACCCGAATCTCTCGCAGCGAGATTTGGCGGAGAGGGTCGGCTTGTCTCAGAATGCTTGCTGGCGGCGGCTCCAGCGCCTCCACTCGCTTGGCCTGATCCGCGGGTCGAACAGCAATAGCGATCTCCACGCGCTGGGGTTCGACCTGACCGTCTTCGTCATGATCCGCACTCGTCATCATTCCAAGAAAAGGAGTGAGGCTTTCCGCGCCCATGTCGAGCGGTTGCCGGAGGTGATCGATTTCTATCGGATCGGCAGAGATTGGGACTACCTGATCAAGGTCGTGACGCAAGGCATGTCCGGCTACGATGCCTTCTACCAGAAACTGATCACGAACTTCGACCTTGCAGCGGTCACAGGCTTCTTTTCCATGGAGGCGATCTACGCCCGGTCGACCTGATGAACCTGCGATAACTCGGCGCCCGCATTTGGACCTCTCGCTGACCATCGGGCAAACCCTAGGCCAGCGCCAAGATTGGACGACGTCGTTGGCATTACCTGCTCGGTAAACGCCTCCGGCCGTGATGCCCTGGAGTTCTGACGAAGTTTCGCTCAGGTCCGCACTCGCAGCGCCCGTTCCAGCCGGTCGGCAATCTGCGTGACGACATAGGCAATCACCATGTAGATCACGACGGCAATTACGAAGGCTTCGAGGTAGTAGTAGTTCAGCGCCGCGGTCAACTGCGACTGGGCGAAGATATCGACAACCTCGATGGCGAACCCGAGGGAAAGCGCCTTCATGATGACCATCATCGAGGTCGTCAGGTCTGGAATTGCCGTGAGAGCCACCTGGGGGAATAGAATCCGCCGGAACAGTTGGCCGCTTGTATAGCCTAGCGAATGGGCGGCGTCCGACTGACCGGTATCGAAGGCGTTCAGAGCTCCCTTGATGATCTCCGATTGGAACGCGGCGACACAGCCGGTAATCGCCACGACCAGGATGACCCAGTTGGGAGTATTGTGTGCGTTGAAATCAATCCCGAGCAGCGAGAACAGGAACTGGAATGCCGGCGGCAGACCGAAATAGGCAAGGAAAATCACGATGACCATCGGGACGCCTTTGAAGACGATCTTGTAGGCCATAATGAGTTCTCGCAGCAGGGGGACCCGTCTGTATTCGATGAGCGCGAAAATGCTGCCGACTATCGTCGACAAGACGAAAATCAAGACCGCCATTCCAACGGTAACGGGCACGGCGCCCAGAATTTCTTGCGTGTCCTGGACTAAGATATCGGTATCAAACATGGTTAATACCCTTGGGTCAGACGCTTGCGATAGCAGCGTTTTTGATCGGAGCGGTGGTCGTCACCTCCAATGCTTGCATCGGCGAGCGAAGCTCGAAGAAGCGCACAATGAGCCAAGCGATCAGGCACATCAGCGAATAGATGACCGCCAGCACCAGGTACGTTTCGAACTGGTACTGATTGTAGTCGCGCTCCATGATCAAATGCGCGGTCGCCATCACGTCCGCCGCCCCGATATACATGACCAGCGCAACGTTGTGGATCAGGTAGATGATGGAATTTCCATAGCCCGGCAATGCAAAGTGCACCGCCTGTGGACCTACGACGCGAGCGATCTTCTGGCGAAAGGTGTATCCCAGACTGTCTGCCGCATCGTGCTGGCCGCGATCGACGGCCAGGTATGCCGGCCGCATGACTTCCGACAGATATCCCCCGTGGTAAAAGCTTAGTCCCACCATTGCAGCGACCGTCGGCGAGAAAAAATCTGCAGACCCGAACAGGGCCACCAATAGGGGAAGCCCGTAGAACGCGATGAACAACTGGAGGACGACTGGAACACTTCGGGCATAGGACACGTAGAGATCGGTCAGGTGACTGATCACCGGCATCCTGCGAACCCGAAGTGTTGTCGCCACGAGAGCCAGGCAAAAGCCGACTAACATGGCCGTGAACGTGATGGCGAGCGTCAGCGGCAACGCCGAGAGCAACTCGGGGATCATAGCAGAAACATCCACCTTGAAACGCTCCTTCTTGCAATTCAGTCTTGCCGCTGACTAACAAATATGGTCGCAGGCGATCGGCTTATTTCATGTACTGGACGATGCCCTCGCCGAACCATTTCTGCGAGAGCTTTTCGATCGTGCCGTCGTCTTTCAACTCCTTGAGGACCTTGTTCACATCGTCAGCCAAAACTTTGTTTTCATCCGACCTGTGAATGAGCATGTAGGTGTTGTTGCTGAAGACCGGCTCGGACGGCACGATATCGAGCTTCTTTTCCTCGATGACGGTCTGTTCGCCCAAATTCGAAGGCAGGACAAGCGCGTCGAACTTGCCGTTCTGAACTTCGTCCAAACGGTTCGGGTAGGGGATGCCCGCGCTCGATGCCGTCACGTCAAGCTTGTATTGCGGGTTCTCTTTCTGCCAGTTCATGATGAATTTGTAGGTTCCGCCGCCGGCCGTGGTCGGAACGATCCTCTTGCCGACCAGGTCTTTCATTTCATTAATGCCGCTGCCTTTTTTGCTGTAGATCTTCATCAGGCTGGCCCCCATCGGGTTTTCCGGGATGAGGAACTGCTTGGCGCGCTCAGGCGACTTGTAGTAGCCGCCGACCGCGATGTCGTACTTGCCTGTGGCGAGGCCGGTTTCCTGCGCGATATCCGAGACGCCTTCCATCTCGAACTTGTACTGCGGCAGCTTGGCATTGATCGCCCTCAGCAGATCAGGTTCATAGCCTTGCGGTTCGACGCCGATCGCGCCCCACGCCAGCGGCTTGGATTCCGCCGACGTGGCGATCTTGATCGTCCGGACCGTCTCGCCATGACTGATCCCTGCGGTTGCAAGGGCGATTGCGATGCCGCCGGCAACAGCCAGGGCAGCACGACGGGAAAGACTGGATGTGATTGCAGACATTTCTTAGGTTCCCTTCTTGTTGAGCTATTGAAAAGCGAGTTCTGACTGCAGGAATTGAGCAAGTCGCGGGCTGGATGGCGCGTCGAAGATCTCAGCCGGGCTGCCGTCGGCGGCAACCACGCCACGATCCATGAAGACGATCCGGTTCGAGATGTTCTTTGCGAATTGCATCTCGTGGGTCACAAGCAGCGAAGTGATCCCTGACGACGTGACATCCTTGATCACCTTCAGAACTTCGCCGACGAGTTCAGGATCCAGCGATGACGTCGGCTCATCGAAGAGCATCACGTCGGGCCGAACCGCCAGCGCACGCGCGATGCCGGTGCGCTGGAGCTGGCCGCCCGACAGCTGGGAAGGATAGCTGTCCCGCTTCGCCGAGAGACCGACCCGGTCAAGCTCTCGCAGCGCGATTTCACGCGCCTCGTCCGCGGATTTGCGCTGCACGACGACAAGCGGATCCATCACGTTCTGGAGGACCGTCATGTTCTTGAAGACATTGAATTGCTGAAAGACCATCGCCGTTCGAAGCCGGATCGCCTGGACAGCGGTCTTGTCGGCGCGCTGGTAGTCCATCCGGATCTGGTCGAATGCGATGGTTCCTGACGACGGCTTGGCCAGGTAGTTAATGCATTTCAGCAGCGTGGTCTTGCCGGTTCCGCTCGGGCCGATGATCGACACCACGTCACCTCGATTAACAGAGAGATTGACGCCGTTGAGGACCTGCGTGCTTCCGTAAGACAGCTTTATGTTTTTGAGTTCAAGCATTTCTGGTTGGCCCTTCAAAGTGTGAGACGGACTGGCTTGACTACACGCGACGTGATCACCCGCTCTCCGCGTGGCCCAGAACGTGCATCAGCCGGTTTGCCCAGCCGAAGATCGATATGGCGTGGATCAGATCGATGATCTCGGCGTCATCCATGCCGACGGATCGCAGCGAGGCGATATCGTCTGCCGTCGCTTCCGACGGCGCCGCCGACAGACGGCGGGCAAAGCTGTAGATTGCCGCATCGCGCGGCCCAAGCTTTTCGGGTTTGTCGAGGTACAGCGCGGTGACCACCTCATCGCTCTTGGTCAGCTCCGCATGCCGGCGGGCGTGAACGACGGCACAGAATTTGCAGCCGTTGACGATCGAGGCGCCCAACGCGCCAAGTTCGCGATCGGGGCGGGCAAGCCCGCCTTCGACATACATGATCGCGTTGAACAGGATCGTGCGGGCAAGATAGCTTTCGGGATCGTGCGCCAGGGTGCGCACATATTCCGAAACTTTCTTGGCAGAGGGCGTGACCTTCATCGCTTCGAGCTGTTCCGGCGTGGCCTCGGAGAGTTCGACCGGTGCGATATAGGGATGCCAATTCAGAGGCTTCAGGCGAACCGAGGAAATCATGCCGACCTCATCAATCGCAAGCCGGTCGCGACCCGCGCCTGGAAGTTTACGAAGGCGATCAGTTCGGAGAGCGCGACGATCTGAGGATTGTTTAACCCCGCCTGCGCCAGCAGCACGATGTGGCTCGCCTCTGCTTTTTTCGGCGTCAGCGTGATCAGGTCGACATGCTTGGCGATTGTCACCAATGGCTCCTCAAGATCCGTTTCGCCCCGCGCCAAGCTCAGAAGCTGCTCCGTCGGACCAAGCTGAGCCAGTTGCACATCATATTCGGCCATCAGTACGGGATCAGCATTGAGGGCGGCCATCCGACGGGCCAGAGCAACTCGCAAATTCGCGGCCAGCCCTTGGTCGTTTGCCGGTTGCAGGACGGAGAGGCGACATTCCTCCGCGCCTTGCACGAATTCGGGTCGAAACCGCCGCGTAGCGAAAAGGGCATCTTCCGGCGAAAGACCGGCGGCCTTGTCCATTGCGTCGATCACTGGACGGCCTCCTTCTGCAGCAGAGGTGTTGAATCGACCCATTCGTCACCGAAAAGTTCGGGGGTGTCGTAGGCGATCAGATTGGCGAAGTGGGTTTCGACATCTTCGGCAAAGAGCGATGCGGTAATGCCGCGGACCAGACGCTCGGCACCGGCACTGACGGCCGGAATATCGCCGGAGACCTTGCCGTGGGTCAGCATGGCAGCATCGTTGAAGCAGTGGATATGCGCCAGCATCGGGCAGGAGCCCGGGATGCGTTCGCGAAACTCGAAAGCGGGACCGAGATCGGGGGCCTCCGACATGCCGGCACGCGGCGGCCCCATATCGGGTGAATATCGACCATCCGACCAGGTGCGGATATGGGGGGCGAGCGCCGCAAACTCAGGGCGGTCGCTGAAGTCGTTTGAGAAGCCGGTCGCCGCGATCAGGAAGTCGTAGCGCATTGGCCCTTGTGTGGTTTTAACCAGAAGGCCTTCTGCATCTTGCTTTACCGCGACTATGCCGCAGTCGAGAAAGAACCGAGCGTTGGGATGGCGAGACACGCGGAGCGTCGATGAGCGCGGCGGCGGCGTCTGGGTCGAGGCGGTGTAGTCGAAGAATTTCCACTTCCAAGCATCGGGGAGGTGATAGATGCCGTGTACAACTCCCTGGCTGCCGATGCCGGTCAGCTTGTTGATGCGTGGCATTTCCTTGCGGCGGATCAACATGTCGACCGAGCCGGCGCCCGCCTCGAGCGCCGTTGCGGCATTGTCCATGGAAGAGGCGCCGGCGCCGATGACCGCCACTCGCTTGCCTTTCAGCGCATCGAAATCGATGTCGTCGGCAGAATGGGCCCAATAGGTGCGATCGATGCCCTTGAGGAAATCGGGCACGGCAAAACCGCCGAGGCCGGACCGACCCGTGGCCAGAACGAGATGGCGGGTGAGAACCCGGCCTGTTTCCGCGCCTTCGACATCGATCGCAATTAGATCATCGACGGGCGCGACACCGGTCATGCGCACGCTGTTTCGCACCGGCAGAGCAAGAACTTTGCGATACCAGACCAGGTAGTCCATCCACTGGCTCCTGGGGATTTTGTCCAGAGAGTACCACGCCGCAACGCCCCACTGTGCCGTAAACCAGGCGCGGAAGGTCAACTGGGGTAGGCCAAGCGAGGGGCCGTTCAGGGTCTTCGGCGAGCGCAGCGTTTGCATGCGGGCAAACGTCACCCATGGTCCTTCGAGCCCGGCCGGAGCCGCATCATAGGCAACAACATTGGTTATCCCGGTCAGCACAAGCTTTGCCGTGGCGGCAAGTCCGCACATGCCGGCGCCAATGACAACGACGTCGCGGACCGGCACGCCGTCATGCATTTGCCTGGGGACCCAGGGCTTGGCAGGGAGCTCGAGAAACTCGAGATCCTGGGCAAGCTGAGCTTCCAGTGCAGCAAGGCCTGCTGGGGTGGGAGTATGCTTCATATTCCGGTTCCGTGATTTGTACCCGACGCAGGATCGGTCACCAATTGTCCGGCCAGGGCTGGATCGAGTTTCCTGAAGCCGGCAATCGACCGTTCAGCCACCGCTTCGACCGCATCGATCAACGCCTGTGCAACTGGACGAAGGGGGCGGTTTGCTGCAGCCACGACGCCCCAATAAAAGAGAACGGTCACATCGATGGGCCGAATGACGACGCCGGGCAGGGGCACGCCATAGGCGGTGAGGGGATCGATGACTGCCGCGACCCCAGTCTTGCGCACGATCTGCAAGGCGCCGTAGGCAGTATTGGTCCGGATCACTGGGCCAGTGTCGATGCCCCGGGCCGCCAGCGCTTTGGCGACATGCAACTGAAAACGCAGCGGATTGAGCAGCGTGGCGACTCGGCGGCCGGCAAAACCCGAAAGCGGAACGACATCAAGCCTGGCCAGCGGGTCGTCCTCCCGCACGGCGGCAACATCAGGCGCCGAATAGAGCCGCAGGACATCCAGGCCGGGTGTGTCGAGCGGCAGGCTCGAAAACCCCACCTCGGCGCGTCCGCTGCGCACCTCCTGGGCGACGATCGAGGGAAGAAACTGCCCGAGATGCGTCTCGTGCGGAAGCTCGACACCCTGGAGCTCAGCCAGGGCCGTGGGGATCAATCCGGTGCCGATCGCAGAGGTTGTTACAATCTGCAGGATGCGCCCCCTGCCGGCGGCGATCATCTTGGCCCGCGCTGCGAGCTCAGTGAAGGACATCAGCAGGCGCCGCGCTTCCTCCTCGAAGGCGACCCCTTCTTCAGACAACTGCACGCGTCGACCGATCCGGTGCAGCAATTCGAAGCCAAGCTCGGCCTCGAGGTCTTGAATGGTGCGTGTAACCGCAGGCTGGGAACGCCCGAGCATGTCAGCCGCCTTGGTGATGCTGCCGCTGGCAGCAACCGCAAGGAAGGTCTGAAGGTCTCGGGTTTCCATGCTCTCCATACATGCGTAATCCGAATGATTGACATCGTCTCATTCGTTTTTGATATATGTCAAGGGGAAACTAATGTTCGCTGCGGCTTTGTGCATTTTGCCGGCTCATAGCTGATCGGGACGGGCCAATGACGGTTGTCGCGGCTCCAACTTGCGGAACCCACCTAATGAAAAATTGAAGCTGACCGACAGCAAAGGCGAACCATAAAGCCTGCAACAGGAGGAATATTATGCGCGTGAGTATTCTGGGCGCCGGAGCAATCGCTTATGGCCTTGCCGCCTATCTGGCGAATTCGGGACATTCGCCATCACTTTGGTCACCGTCGGGACAGCGCACCAAAGCCTTGGCTGCTGGGGATTTGTTGAAAGCGACGGGGGATATAGAGGCGACGGTTCCGGTACGCATTGCCAGGGACTGCAAGGATGCCGTCGCCAACGCGGACGTGGTGGTGATTGCGCTCCCGGCCTACGGCCACAAGATGGTGATGGATGCGGCCATCCCCCATCTGACTGATGGAATACCGGTCATCATCAGTTCGCATTGTTCGTTCGCGGCGCTTTATCTCTCCAGGCGATTGGCTGAACGCAAGGTCTCGTTGCCGATCGTCGTTTGGGGCACAACGCTATTGACTGGCCGCCAGCTCGGGCCGACCGAAGTCCATGTCACCACCATTCGCCAGAAGCTTGACGTTGCGACGCTGCCCTTCAAAGCCCAGGATGAAGGATACGAACTTTGCACAACCTTGTTCGATGATCGTTTCGTCAAGCGCGACGGGATGCTTGCGATCGCGCTCAGCAACCTCAATCCGCAAAATCATCTGGGAATTGCGCTTCTTAATCTGACGCGCATGGAAAAGGCCGAGCAATGGAGCCAGGGGGGAAACGTCACCCCTGCCGTCGGCCGCCTTATCGAGGCCCTGGATGCCGAACGGCTTGCCATCGCCAGCCATTTTGGCATCGCAGTTCGGACCGTCAAAGAGCATTTTTCGTTGTCGTTCCATGTTCCGATGGGAACCGTTTCGGAGATGAATCAGGAGATGGACCGCCAAGGCCGCGGTGGCTTTGGACCGACAACCATCGAAAGCCGCTATATTCTCGAGGACGTCCCGTTCGGGCTGCTGCCGACCGCATTGTTGGGTAAGATCACCGGGAACCCGGCCATACTCCACGAGTCCGGAATTTCGATCTTGTCGGCTGCTTACGGTCGCGATCTCAAGGCAGGCAACGATATTCTTCCTGCTCTTGGAATCGAGGGAATGTCAGACGTAGACCTCGCGAACCTTTCGCGCGAGGGATTCTAGCTAGGCACAGGGGATTGCGGGGCCAAGTCAGGCCCGGCGCGTGGCCAAACGCAAACGCGTCGCCATAGGGGAGGGGCGGCGTCGAGTTGCCACTGGCTAGTTACCGGAAATTCAACGAGCAGTCCTGGGATGTGAGGGCCAACTCAACGATGTCGCGAGCAAAACATTAAGATAGCTCGCGTGTGCCCTGAATATCACTCGTATATTAGGCCAATTTATCTGAAATAATCTGAGCACTTTCAGTCGGGCCTCCTGCCAAGTTGATTCGGTGCAAACATCCGACCAATCTTGGTTCCTGCGCTGGCGTGAGGCGTTTCAAACATTTGCCCACGGAGAGCGCATGCTCGTCGGACGCCTATCACATCTGGTCCTGCGATTATATCTGACGCCGACCGCGCTGGGAACAAGACCGCGCTGGGAACAAGGTTACCGCTTGCCAGGAGGAGTGCGGAGCAACATTGGCGTGGTGAAAACGTTGGGGCTTTGCGCTTGATACCCTGCCCGGTGAGCAGCAGAAGCATTATTCCGGCGATCGGTCGAAGACTGTTCGCCGCTTTTCCAGATTGGCGAGATGTCTGGCTTTCTTACCATGTATTTCACGTTCCCGGGCATGCCGACGCCTCTACCAGTCCTTTCTTTGTTTCTGAAATGAAAGGTCAGCTTCGTGGGACACTGCCTCGCAACGTCGCATTTTTCAAAGAAATGGCGTTGCAAATGCAACGCCATGATCCTTAACGCCGCGGAGAAAGGCAGAAGCGCCGATAAAGCCTGCCGCAACGCGGAACCCTGCTAGCCGCGTTGTGACTTTCGTTTCGCCTTCGGCGCCGGGCTAGCAGCAGTCTTGCGTCCAAGCCCGCTTGACTTGGCCAAGATCGATCTTTGGGCAGCGTAGTTCGGCGCGACCATCGGGTAATCTTGCGGGAGGTTCCATTTCTCACGGTATTCTTGGGGTGTCATACCGTAATGCACGCCGAGATGGCGCTTCAGCGATTTGAACTTCTTTCCGTCTTCCAGACAAATGATGAACTCGGGCGTCACTGACCTCTTGGGATTGACTGCCGGCTCCTGTTTCGGCCCGGGGGCCACGCGAACCTTGCCGATTCCGGACAGCGAGGAATGGATAGAGGCAATTAGTTCGGCGAGCCCGGCGACGGGGAGGGCGTTCTTGCTCACATAGGCCGAGACGATATCCGCCGTCAGGCCGACGAGATCAAGGTTTTGAGCCTCGCTTTGTTCGTTCAAGGTATTCACTCCTGGAGTTGAAATCTAAAGCCAGCCCCCCCGCACCCGGCTATGTACTTCAAGTTTGATGGCGCACCAATCCTATTGTTGCAAAACTTTTGTCGGCCTCAGACAAATGGCTGAAAGCACCGGTTTGCGGAAACCAACAATCCCGCACCGAGCAATTTCCTTTCCTGAATATCTTCAAAAGGAAGGAAGTCAAATGCTGGCCGCTGCGCAAGCAGTGCAACCGCGGGATGCCGGGCGATGCGGCGGTCCTGCTGACGCCCGAATTGAACGGCGAAGTTAGCGATATGGTGGCATCGCCCCTCTGATTGGCGACAAAATGATTCCGACTAGCTTATCTGGGACACCCCTGCAGGCTGAGCTTGCGTTCTGAAATCCTGACCTCCGCTTCTGCGCCTTTGCGATTTTAAAGGGAATGCCTTCCCTGGGCCGCGCCGTGGTCTCGGCCGACCTCTTCTGTGGGGGAGACCCCCAACGCCCCCAAGAGTGAGAGTGCTGACCGGATTTGTCGTGACGGGTTGAGGGCTGGGAGAGAGGCTCCCGGCGCCCGTCGCGGAGAACCGCCATGTCCAGACACCACCGCCATGCTCGCGCCGGCGCCAACCGCGCAAGCCTTTATGAGGAAATCACCGGCAAGGTCATTGCCGAGCTCGAAGCCGGGCGCTTCCCGTGGGTGCAGCCCTGGGGAACGTCGGCAGGGCAAGCACCGGTCGGCCTGCCGAAGAATGCCGGCACCGGCCGTGCCTATAGCGGCATCAACATCCTCATCCTGTGGGGCTCGGTCGTCCAATATGGATTTCCCGGCCAAGGCTGGCTCACATTCCGTCAGGCCCTATCCCTTGGCGGCAATGTCCGCAAGGGCGAGCACGGCACGACCGTGGTCTACGCCGACCGCTTCGTCCCCGAGGACGAAGAGCAGCGTGCCCGCGACACCGGCGAGGAAACACATGCCATTCCATTCCTCAAGCGCTTCACCGTGTTCAACGTCGCGCAATGCGAAGGGCTTCCCCAGGACATCGCCGTCGAGGTGCCGCCGCCTCCGCCGGGCATGATCGAGCCTACCGTCGAGATGCTGATCAAGGCGACCGGTATTGACTTCCGCATCGGCGGCGACCGCGCCTTCTATGTGCCCGCCCACGATTACGTGCGGGTGCCGCCGCCCGCCGCCTATTTCGAGCCGATCAACTGGCATCGCACGGCGCTCCACGAACTCGGCCACGCCACCGGGCACGCCTCGCGGCTCGGCCGCGACCTCAGCGGCTCCTTCGGCACCAAGAAGTATGCCTTCGAGGAACTCGTCGCGGAGATGAACTCGGCCTTCTGCTGCGCCGCGCTCGGCATCGTGCCGACTGTGCGTCATGCCGACTACCTCGGCTCCTGGCTCGAAGTGCTGCGCGAGGACAACCGCGCAATCGTGCGTGCCGCCTCGCAGGCCAGCAAGGCCGCCGACTGGCTCCTCGGTTTTCTGCCCGACGCCGGCCGCGCGGTTGACGGCGGCGAGAACGGCGAGCCTGAGATCGACAGGAGGGCGGCATGATCCTGCTGACCGACGAACAGCACGAACGCCTGCTGGCCAACGGCCGTGACCGCGGTGCCGACCACGTGCCTGTGGTCAAGTTCTTCAATCCACCGGGCGAGGGCGTCTGGCTCGCCACCGAGCTCGATGCCGACGGCGATACCCTGTTCGGTCTCGCCGATCTTGGCTATCCCGAGCTCGGCAGCTTCTCGCTCGAGGAACTGACGTCCGTTCACCTGCCCTTCGGCATGGGAATCGAACGTGACATCCTTTTTGCCACCCACCTGCCGCTATCGGTCTGGACCGAAGCCACCCGGCAGGCGGGCAGCACCCGTGCGGCAGAAGGCGTCGTCGCCTGGATAGCTCGCGACCGACGCGATGAAATCCTGACACCCCCGTCGTGGGCATTCTGAAACTCGCAAGACCGGCGATTCGGATTTCCGGGTTTCCGGCTTTGCGCTTCTTCGGAAAGCCGGCTTTGCGGCGCCGTCCTCAGAGTGAGAGGGCGGCGCTGCTCTTCGTGACGGGTTGGAGGTCGAGAGGAATTCCCGGCCGCCCGTCGCGGAGAAAAGACCATGGCGACCGCCAAGCAGAAGATCACCCTCCACGCCTCGCGCGACCTCCCCTTCAACAAGCTGATCCTCAGCCAGGCCAATGTCCGGCGCATCAAGAACGGGCAGTCGATCGAGGACCTCGCCGCTTCCATTGCACGACGTGGACTCCTCCAGAGTCTCAACGTCCGGCCAGTGCTCGACGGCGAGCGCAACGAGACCGGCATGTTCGAGGTGCCGGCGGGCGGGCGTCGCTATCGCGCCCTCGAACTCCTGGTCAAGCAGAAGCGGATGGTCAAGACCGAAGCGGTGCCCTGCATCGTCTCGGACGCGAACAGTGCGGTGCCGATCGAGGAGCATTCTTTGGCCGAGAACTTCCACCGCGAAGATCTTCATCCTCTCGACATGTTCCGGGCGTTCCAGACCCTCCACGACCAGGGCGCCACACACGAGGAAATCGCAGCGCGCTTCTTCGTCTCGGCCACCTTCGTGCAGCAGCGCCTGCGCCTCGCTAAGGTTTCGTCGAAGCTGCTCGACATCTATGCGCAAGACGGCATGAAGCTCGACGAGCTTATGGCCTTCACCGTCACCGACGATCGACGTCTTGGGGAAATCGAGGAAGCGCTGGAGCGGATCGAGAACAGACCGATGATTTACGATCCGGCGGAGATCCCGCGCGCGGGCGTCTTCGTCAGCATCAACCGCGATGGCGACCTCGTCGTCGATCGCGGCTATGTCCGGTGCGCCTGGCGCCTCGAATTGACTGGCTTCACGGACACGATGCGCGAGCGACTCACCGCCTATGGGCTCTTCCACGAGATCATTTCGTGGAAGCTCAGGATGTTCGTGGCGACCGATACCGCTGGCATCGCGGTGCTCGATCGCGTGCTCGGGCGCTTCCCCATCGAACGCGTCAGCGAGCGGGAGACCGCATGATGACCCGCCGCGATACCGCCGAACTCGCCCACCGTCTCGGCGAACATGCCGAGGCGGTGTGCCGGCACTACCTCTCGAATGGGCGCCGCTCCGGCAATTACTGGCAGGTCGGCGACGTCCGCAATGCGCCGGGCCGCTCGATGTTCGTCCGGCTCAGGAACTCGCCGAAAGGACCGGCGGGGAAGTGGACCGACGCCGCCACCGGTGAGCACGGCGACCTGCTCGACGTCATCCGTGATGCGCTCGGTCTCATCCACTTCAAGGACGTCGCTGACGAGGCACGCAGCTTCTTGGCGATGCCAAGATCGGAACCAGAACCGCGTTCTTCATGCGGCAATACCAATCCTGTTCCAACGGGATCGCCAGAGGCCTCGCGGCGGCTCTTCACCATGTCGCAACTGATCACCGGCACGCTCGCTGAGGCGTATCTGCGCGGACGCGGCATTACGACTTTGCGCGGAACCGGATCGCTCCGGTTCCATCCGCGCTGCTACTATCGACCCGAGGATCATGGCCCGACCGAGACCTGGCCGGCCATCATCGCCGCGGTCACCGATCTCGGCGGACGACAGACTGGCGCGCACCGCACCTGGCTCGATCCCGGCGGCAACGGCAAGGCGCCCATCGACACGCCGCGACGCGCGATGGGCGATCTCCTCGGTCAGGCCGTCCGGTTCGGCGTGCCGACCAGCGTGATGGCGGCGGGCGAGGGCATCGAGACGACGCTGTCGCTGAGATGCGCCTTGCCCGACATGGCTATGGCGGCGGCACTCTCGGCAGCCCACCTCGGGGCCATCCTGTTCCCGCCGACCTTGCGCCGGCTCTATGTCATCCGCGACAACGACCCCGCCGGCGACGGTGCCCACGACACCCTGGCAGGGCGGGCACGCGAGGCCGGGATCGAGGCAATCGCGCTGTCGCCGGCATTGGAGGACTTCAACGACGACCTCCGCCATTTCGGTCTCGACGCACTCCGGGCAGTAATTGCAGACCAGCTCATGCATAGGGACCGCCTGCGCTATCTGAAAACGGGCGGCATGATCCGGTAGGAGACGGGACGGGATTCGGTCCCGCCGGCGTCTTGATGACGGCCCGCCCGACAAGAGCCGCGACCCGGCCTTCGAGAGGGCGATCGGGCCCACAAACGGGCCGGCCAGGCAATGGCGGCGGCCGACTATTTTCCGGCGGCGCGCGACTGCCGGCGACTGCCAGCGGCCAGGAGCGACGCCTTTCCATCGCCAGACAAAATAGTCGGCCTCTGCCATCCTGCGCTGACGCTCCGCCCCTCCACTTCGCTCCGGGTGCCCGGCGCCCCGCCTGTGGGCTTTCGTCGCCATGAAGGCCGCGAGGGTCGCGGTCCAGGCGACGGGAGATCCCCATGAGCGAGCACGACGACACCGAGCCACACCACGCATCGTCCCCGACCGACCACGTTCTTACCGAACTCCAGCTCTATGGCTGGCGCCCCTTCACGGACGAGCCCGATCCGCGAACGCTGCCCGATGGCGATCATGTGGCCGGAGCGGTGGCCGACATCTTCGATACCCTGATCGCCACCCTGGCCGATACGCGCCTCGAACCCGATCTCGACGACCTGCTCTGGTCCGTTACCAATGTCTTCCATCGCGCGGTGCTGCGGATCGAGCGCCAACTGGACGACAACGAGCAGGCCCAGCGCCGCTTGCAGCGGGAACAGGACGGCACCGAGATCAAGGCGGTCGAGCTCGAGAACCTCACCGCCCAGGGCCAGACCATGCTCGAGCGGCGGGACGCCTTCGAACTCATGCGCGACCAGGCCGCCGATCAATACGAGCAGTACAGCGGTTCGGCCTGGCGGCCGCGCACCGGGTCAATGGTCAACCATCGGCATCTCAACGCCGCGCTGGTCGACAGCCGGGACTTCCTCGCGGCCCGACGCAAGGCCGACACCGAGGTCATGCTGCCAGCCGGTTCGAAGATCGCGCTGACCGGCGGCCTCGACTTCAATGATCATCAGCTGATCTGGGACGTGCTCGACAAAGTCCACGCCAAGCATCCGGACATGGTGCTGATCCACGGCAAGTCGCCGAAGGGCGCCGAGCTGATCGCCGCCAAATGGGCCAGCAATCGCAAGGTTCCCCAAATCGGCTTCGCGCCCGACTGGGAGAAGCACGGGCGCGCCGCACCGTTCAAGCGTAATGACGCGATGCTCGATGTCTTGCCGATCGGGGTCATCATCTTCCCAGGAACGGGCATCCAGGACAATTTCGCCGACAAAGCCAGGAAGCTCGGCATCAAAACGTACGACTTCCGTAAATGGGGCGGCGCGTGAGCGCCGCCTTTCAGCATCACAACCTACTTGCGCCTGGCGCTTGCTGCCATCGTTGCTCTCCGCTGGCCGCATTTTCACGCTTGCGGTCTCGCACTGCCATCATTCGCAGCCGCTACGGTGAGGTTTTGGCTCACGACACGCGCAGCAATCCTCCGCATCATCGTCGATTACAGCCGTCGCGGCCGCAATCTTCCTTTAATTCCAGATTCTCCTTCTCATGCACCCCGCCTGGCTGGAGCTTCTCGTTCTGCTTGTCTTCGTGACACCGTCGCATGTTGCCGGCTTTGATACCATGTTCGGCACCATGAGGCTGGTTAGGCCCGTCTTGAGGCCTTGCCGGAATCTTGTCATTGTCGGCGCGATTTGCAGCCGGCGTCACTGCGTCCATGCGCGTAATGGCACCGCCCGGACGCGCCGGCCACAACCATGCATGTCTCATGACCGTCCGCTGGCTGTCGGGACCGATGGCAGGCGGAATGCCGCATTCGCATCCTGATCACGGCGGTGGCGAGCGGCCGGGCGAGCAGCGAGTCGATCAACGCGGGCTGGCGTGATGCGAGCGCCGACACCCTGATCTGCTTCAGCACTAATCTCTACACGCGCCATGAAGCGACACGGGAGAGGGCGCCCTATCCCTGCTGAGCTGTCCGAGACCATTGGGCAAGCGCCTGGTTCAAATACGAGCATGGCACAACGAAAGCACGAGCAGGCCCTTGGCTGATCGAGATGGCCAGGCTCTCCTGAGGTCCTTTCCGGCTGGTCGATTGCTCCAATACGGCCTCTCTTTTGGCTTGATCTGGCCGAAGATCAGCTTCGCTTCGATCGCCTAAGGCGCAACAGCGCCGTCAAACTATCTTCCCCTTCCGGCCAGAGCCGGAGTTCCTCGCGAGACAAGATAGTTCCTCCTCTGCTGTCCAGGCCCCTTCGGGGTGCGCCCTCGATCGCCTTCGGCCTGCCGATCGCCATCGAGGCCGCAATGGCGCGGGCTCGATCCAGAACCAAGGAGAACCGTCATGGCCACCATCGGCAACTTCAAGCAGTCCGGCAACAACGAGTTCGCTGGCGAGATCGTCACTCTTTCGCTTCAGGCCCAGAACGTCCGCGTTGTTCCAGACAGCCGCGCCAGCGGCGAAAATGCCCCCAGCCACCGGGTTTTCGTGGGCCGAGTCGAGATCGGCGCCGCTTGGGCCAAGAAGTCCAACGAGGGTCGCAACTACCTGAGCCTCAAGCTCGACGATCCGAGCTTCAGCAACCCGATCTACGCCAATCTCGTAGAGGACGAAGAGGGCGAAGGGTTCAGCCTGATCTGGTCTCGCCCGACGCGCCGTAACGGCGACTGAGATATTCCTCTCATCGGCCCGCCCGGTGCGCCGGGCGGGCCTTCTCGTAAAACCCACACTGAGCGCTGCAAGTCGCCGACAGCGAACCCCGCATCCATGCGACGACGTCACCGTCCGCCATGATCTACCGGTAACCGCGATTGCGTTTAGTCCGCTCCAAGCGCAGGAAAGCGAGACCGGCTTGAGCGTCTCCGTCAAAGGTCTCGATCTTTTCGCGGCCCCTCGTTCCAATGCGGCCCCAGGCGCGCACCAACGACGTTCCTCCAAACAGGGTAGGCTGGAGCGCCAGGCTGTAGAAGCGTGCCATGTTCCGTTCGGGATCTACACGCCTTAGACAAATTGGTTTTGTTTTGCCAGCGACCATGCTCGTCATTGTCAGCTGGCGCCCGCCGATCGTCCAATTCATTGATTGAATCGACCGAGCCCCTGGGATTCAATTTATTGATGAAAGCCAGGCTGCAGGGAGTCCCAGCTTTAAGGACTATCAGGAATCTCACCTTCGCCCGAAAGCTCACTGACCAGGGACAGCAGGGAGGCGATAGCCTCGGGCCGCATCCTGGAAACAAGACGCATAAGGGCCATCCTGTTCGCGGCCTCATTGGACGACTTGCCGAACAGATGCGGCGCCGCCGCGTAAATCATCTCGATTGGAGCAAGACCGAAGATCTCACAAAGGTGAACCAGCCGCGTTACATTGAGCTTGGATTCGGATCGTTCATATCGTCCATAGACCTGGCCAGAGATGCCAAGCAGTTCAGCGAGCTGCTCACGATTCAAGCCCTTCTTGCGTCGTGTCGAAGCCAAAAACTCGCTCAACGCCTTGTCCATCTCGTCCAGCGAAACCACGCCGTTGAAACCAGGCTTACGCCACAGCGGGCGCTCAAAATCCGGCTCGCTCGTCTCGACCAGCCCACGCGCCGCGCGGTAGCTTTCGTTGGCCTTACCCGCCATAGAACACCATTTTGCCCCTTGCTGATCGTGACCCGACAATTTCGGTGACGATATACCCACGCTCACCATCCCAGCCTTATAACCTTATATGCAAAGTGATGCCAAGAATACCCCGCCGACGGCATTTGCCGGCATTTTCATAACCAATACGGTAACGCTGGGCCGACAAAACGATGGTCGCGGATCAGAACCCGTTGTCATCAAGAAATTTGCGGATTGCGGTCTCGACCAGAAACTGCATGGACGTCTCCGAGGCGAACGAGGCCAGCTTCAGTCTCTTCTTGGTCTCACGATCGAGATGGACGTTTACGAAGTTCTGAACTCCCTTCATCCGCTCTTGCTTGAGCCGGCGAAGCGCCTTCCGCGCATCGGTCCGCGTCTGCAGGGCGTCATCATCCGCCGCGGGGTTGGATTCTAAACGAACTGGCGCGTCCGGTCCGATATTTTCCAAAGACCGCATTGGCGCAGGTTGGGATTTCCGCGCCGCGGTCAGGAACTCGGCCGCTGCCAACTTTTCATCCCGCTTCAACGGACGAGCCCTCTTCGCCTGAGAGTAGGGAATCAATCTCTTCGACGAGTGCTAATGTTTCTCGTCGTGCTTTGGCGATTGCCGGCGTGACCGCCTGCATCTGCAATGTGCCAAGGCCGCTGTGGATGTCCTTGTAAACGTTGCGTTCATGCACTTCGGTCTTGAACAGGTAAGTCCCGGCGTGTTCGACGATGATTGGTCGAATTTTGCGGTAAAGTTCGGTGTGGCAGACCGGTAGAGTAATGCGTGTCTTCAGCACGCCGTGTCGGCATGCTGCTCCGTACGTCTTGTTGACGCGTCGAACGACCTCCAGGCATTCGATTGCGCCGACGACCTCCCGCTTCGACGGCTGCACTGGCGAGATCACCAGATCGGTGCGCGCGATCACGCCATCTATGATTGAAGTGTCCTCACCGGGCGTGTCGACAAGCACGTAGTCAAAAACGTTTGCCTTGCTCTCGAAGAAGGCCGCGATTGCCTTGCCTGTCTTCGGACCAAAAACGTCTAGGCCTTCGGCTTGATTGCCCTTGTCATGGCAATCGCTCCACCACTTCATAAGATTGCTGCGCGGGTCGATATCGAGCAAGCCGACGCTTCGGCCTCTCAGGGCATATTCGCCTGCTATGTTCATCAGCGCCGTGGTCTTTCCTGCGCCGCCCTTGCCGTTGATGGCGGCGATGACTGCCGGCATGGCCGTTACTCCTTTGTGTGTTTGTAGAGCCATGCAGATCTATGGCGCCACGATCGAACAGACGTGGAGAAATGTAACCATATTGGCTATGGAAATAAAGAGATAGCCGGCCATAAAGCGTATTCGCGTTACCAAATTGCTTGGCAGGATACGGAAAATGTGTTACATTTTTCCTGCAATCGAGGGACAAGCCCTCGATCCGCGGCCTGCGGCCGCAACCGCTATGATCAAGGATGCGTTTGTCGATGGCTCGCAGCCGCTCGGAAGTGTCGAAACGAAGGAATAAGGTGGCGCATTTCCGCTTGTCGCCAGCCGAGTTCGATGCGCTGGAGGCGGCCGCCGGCGCCGCCGGCTTGACCATTTCGGCCTTCATCCGGTCGCTTTCCCTAGAGGGCGCCGGCGTATGGCCGTTCCTCGGAGCGGAGGACCGCGCGGTGCTCGACCTGCTTGCCGACGGAATGCGTGCGATCGGTGCCAACCTCAATAAGATCGCACGGGCCATCAACACCGGCAGGGTGCCGGTTGAGGGAGAAGTCGCCGGCAGCATCAAAGACGCGCATATCATCGCGACGACGGTGGCATCTGAACTTGCAGCGATGACCAGGCGCTCGGCAGCAACCCGGCGTGAAGAGGATTCCTGATGGAGTTCTTCCCTGGCGCCTTCGAGCGCGAGTGGGAGCGCCGGCGCGCCATGCTGATGCATGAGATGCGGCTCGGCCAAGTCGAAAAGGTCGACTGGGATGAGCCGCGAAGGGGAGGGGCGGCGCGGCTTGCTGAAGAGGGTTTTCGTAAGTTCGCCCGCTCGCCCCGGCGGAATGGTGGCAGCCACTTGCGTTGGACGCATGGCGAGGCCGGCTCGAGCGGCCGCTCGATGCGGGCACGGTTTGCAGCGCTGGCACGCGGAAGCCAGCCGGCCGTGGTCAAGCTCGCCTCCTACGGCGGAGGCGCGCGAGCAGCGGCTATGATGAGCTACACGTCACGAGGCGGGGAACTCGCCGTCGAGAACGAGCGCGGCGAGCGCGTGCTCGGCAGGGATGCTGTCGCCAAACAGTGGGCGGAGTGGGATCATCTCTTCGACAATCGTGCCGCCAGCCGCGATCTCGCCGTATTCCATGTCTCGATCAATTCAGCCTCGCTGAGCAGCGACGTCGACCAGGACGACCAGCTGCGCGAGATCTTGCGATCCGGATTTGGCGATCGACAGTTCGTCTACACAGCTCGGAAACGGGATCCGGATGAGCTTTATGTGAGCGGTGTCGTCGTCCTGCGCGACGGGAGCGGTGAGCGGCTGACTGGCGACCGTAAGGCTGCGGAGATCGTTCAGCAGCGCTACGACGACACCGACGCCGGCCGAGACATCGAGGCACGGTTCCGGTTCCACGGCTACGGCAATGGTGTGGAATGGGGCACAGCCCGTATACGCCAGCTGGTCGCGAGAACCAATGGGGAGGTTCGCGATAACACCGGCCGATTGATCGGTGACGCCGCCCTAGCGGGCGATCTGGTGCAGAAGGAATGGCGCAAGGCACTGCACAGCCGCAAGGGCAGGGACGTCATGCACCTGATCATTTCGGCGCGGGCGGGCACGGATGCGTCGGCCTTCGAGGGAGCCGTTCGTGAGTTCCTGGGCGAGCAGTTTGCGGGGCATCGCTATGTGTTTGCGGTTCACGATCCGGCGCGCGATCCCAAGGAGATGGAGGAAGGCGGCAAGCGTCCACACATCCACGCCCATGCGATCGTGACCGTGCGCTCGGAAACCGGAGGGCGCATCGTCACGAGCCCGCAGTTGTTCCGGGAATGGCGCTCCGTGATGGCCGAGAAAGCCCGGGAGCAGGGCATCCACATGGAGCTCACCGACCGCCGCGAGTTTGCCGGCGCTCCGGCCTATACGCGCAACCAAGTGCGCCCTGTCAGCTATCGCGGCCGGACCGAGCACGAAGGCACGAGCCACGCCGCGCAGGCCCGTTATCGCGCAAAGCGGTCGAACCGGATCAACCTCGCAGCCTCGGACCGTAGCAGACAGTACGCGGCGAAAGCGGCCGAGATTTGGAACGAGATCGCCAATGAGGAGCGAGGTATGCGCGAAGGCGCCTTTGCGATGCAGCAAAGGGCACGCTTCGACGGCTTGGCTGAGAACAATCAAGCTGGTCGTGCTTTTGCGGCGAGGGACCGGGAAACGGTCAAGAACGCTATCGGCATGATGGAGTTGGTTGACTTCGTGAAAGGCGAGGATGGAAAAATGCGAGAGATGACGCGTCAAGAGTTCGAGGCCTATGAAAACCGTGTGGAAGCGGTTCTAGCGTCTTTGGGACGGACACTCCATGCAACTGATCGCGCCGAATTCGACAAGATTGCTGCGACGGTCCGCGAGGTGGTGGACATCCGCCGCGAGTTCCTCGAACTGTTGGAGAGGCAGGCTGGGTTCAGCTCCATCGAGACTATTCGCCGGGATCACACTGAAGAGATCCGCACGGGAGATGAGCGGCGACAGTTGCAGGATGCGGACTTCTCCCACATGGCGGAAGGTGACGTAGGTGCTGAAGGAAGCACAAAGGGCGACCGGGATCGGCGGCATATAGGCGGGGAGGGGCACACCGCCCAACAGGATCTGTTCGACAGTGCGGTTGCTCGCCATGGCGAGAGTGCGGTGCGTGAAGGTGGCGAGATCTTGGCCGAGTACGATGCTGCCTTCCAATCGCTCGATCGCGCCGCGACTAGATACTCGAGCGACTATTTTCGCGCCGACATATCTGATGATGAGCGCACAGCCGTTCGCGCTGACTATGCAGCGGCGTCGAATAGATACGACGCCGTACTCCAAAGCTACGCTCGCGAGGCCCTCGACGGGAACACGTATCTTTACGAGCAATCGAAGGGCGAGGAAAACCTGCTGATGGCGCTGAAGGAGGAGGCTACTCATCGAGCGGCTCGTCGGCGCATCGACATGTATGATCCGTCGAGGAACTCCGCTGTCAGGAACAATGACGAGCAGGCGGTTTGCGCTGGCGACGAGTTGTTCGCACGGATCGACAGCGCGAGGATGGAGGCCCATAGTCTTTATGAGCCGGAAACCAGGGATAGCCGTTCAGCGAGTTCGTCCGGTCGTGCCGAGACGGAAGCCGAGCAAGATGCACGGGTCGCGAGGCAGACCGAGGCTGAGAGCAGGCATAGGGATCTGCTACGAGAAGCGGCGAGAGCGGCGCTGGACGGCAACAACTATATCCGCGAGATGGCAACGATCAGACACGACCTGAACAACGAAATCCATCTGGAAAGCCGGCGCCGTGTGGAAGCGGAACAGTCGCGTGACGAAAACGTCGATGGTGTATCCGGACGGTTCGAACTTGGTGACCGTGGAGCACGGTCAAACGAGGAGTATAAGGCGGACGCTCCGCAGCAGCATGTACCACGTCTGCGGCGGATCGAGTTGGAGATCGAGAGACGCCAGGACCGTGGTCGCGACGATCGAGGGAGGTAGGACATGAACAACGACTAGCTCAACATCGAAGATACCAGCGGCGGCCCACCAATCCGACCGACGGACGTCTGCAACAATCGAGACAATGACAGGTGCTTTCTTCAGCGAGTTCGAAGAGTGCCGTCCACAGCTATGACGAGGGCTGTCAGCCTTGAGCGCCTGATTCAGACGGCGGCCGTCATCCGCTAGAGTCGCAAGCCTCCCATCGCGTCTTTCAATGTCTGGGAACCTAGAATGGAGACGGTACGGGAGTGCCGTTTTCTTGCAAATCTGGAAAATCTGGATATTATGGAGATCGATAGAGGAGAGCACTGCCATGCGGCAATTCACGACAGGCGATCTCAACAAGCAAGTTGGCGACGTCACCGACGCCGCTGCCCGCGAACCCGTCGTCCTCACCAAACACCGGAAACCCCGGTTCGTGCTGATGAGCTACGAGCACTACGAGCGGATGCGTGCTGGAGGGGACCCGCGTCGTGTCTATCGCGTTTCTGAGATGCCGGAGGAGCACCGCGATCTTTTCTTGGCGGAGATCGATCGGCTGGCGCGCGGCGAGGGTTACGACGATGAGCAATGATTTCCTGCCTGGTCAAGTCATCGACTACGCCCTACCTCTGGGCCTGGCAGCACGAACGCGGCGAGACCGAAGGCGGGAAAGCCCGGCCCACTTGTGTCGTCGTGGTCGTCCGCAGTGCGAATGACGGTCTCAGCCATCTGGCGCTTCTGGCGATCACCACCCAGCCAGCGCAGGCCGATCGCGTCGCGGTGGAGGTTTCCGACATTGAATGCCGGCGAGCAGGACTGAGCGACATCAAGCGGTGCTGGATCGTCGTCGACGAATACAATTACGACATTGCCGAGCGCTCCTGGTATATCGAGCCTCACAGTAAAATCCTCGGCCGTTTCAGCAAGGCGTTCATGATGAAGGTTGCCGCAGCCTTCGTAGAAGCACGGGCATCCGGACGGCGTGTCAGCCGCCTGGATTGACATCCTGATAGCTACAGTCGCCTGCAGAACCTGGCCCGATCGTTTGGAACTCCTCGCTTCCCGACGTGGTGTGCCTGACGGGCACCTGCGGTTCGGGCGGCCGGGCGCGCAAAGTTAAAATGTCCCACTTCTGCAAAGTAGGAATGTCAGCGACCGCATTGCTAGCTGGGGACCGTGCGGCAATACCCCGATAGAGTTGTTCACGACGGATGGTGGCGCAGAACTGGCGAACAGCGGTCTGGAACGCCCGGGATCTTCTGGAGGCCCTTTTCCTGGTTCCACGCTACAGTCGTGCAGGTGGTGCCGGATCTATTTGTCATTCGCCGCTCAACAATCTTCGACAAAACTTCGATACGCCGGAACTCGCGTTCGCTCATCAGAACCAATCCCACCAGCTGTCTCCCTCAAAAACGGCGCCCGGGAGAATGGCATCCAGCAAAGGGGAAGCGACATTCGTACTTTGCAGAAGTGGGACATTTTAACTTTGCGCCTACACGCACGTGTCGCATAACAAACATTATGGAACAGGAAGAAGGCGATCAGAATCAATATGTTAGTTCGTCCAGCGACCGAGGCTCCCAAGCGCGCTCAAGGCGATTAACAGCATGCTCGAGACGGCGATCAGCACCGCGGCGGTGACTGCGATCGTCCGCTTGGGATGCCAGTCTCATACTTGCCGCCGAAGAATGGACAGGAACCAGCCGCGCTTGGAATCTTGCCCGCCGTGGCCGCAACTCGGAATTTCGGCGGCGGAAGCTCGTAGGCGAAACGGTTGGGTTCGAACTCCTTGCGCAGGCGTCGCACTTGTCTTGCGATAAATTTCTCAATTTTTACAAGCGCTTCACAATTATACCTGGTTCTCTCACCAACTGTTGCAAGTGGCTAACCGCCCTTGCGTCGGCAATACACTGTTTGGCCAGCTTCTTGGCGGCGATTTCGGCCGGATCGCAGCCGGGGCTTCCGCCTTGTGCTCGTAGATCCACCTCCGACGAAGTGCGCGGTCTTCTTTAGGAGGATTTCCGGGTCCTGAGGGCTAGCCGTTTCAGTGCCAGTTGGCTTCATGTCCACGTCAAAACCCACCCTGGAAGATCCCTTTTCAATACCGATTGCGCAAAGGATGCAGGGGTTCGTCCAAAATGCTGTTGGTTCAGAGGCCCATAGCTTCAGCCGCTTGGCTCAAAGGCTGGAACCTGCGTCAGGATGGAAAGTTCTTGAGGATGGCAAATCACCCGATCATCAGCGCACTCACCTCAATCGGCACGTTGACCTCTCGGCCCGCAGCATTCCTGGTCCTGCTGGCTTACGCGGCGCTTTGGTTGGTTTTCGACAGGGAGAGTTTGAATTGGCATGGAGCGGCTACCCTCTTCACCTGGGCTATGACGCTGTTCATTCAGCGGGCAGAGCATCGCGACACTCAGGCCATCCACGCCAAGTTGGACGAGATGCTGCGGTCCAATAGCTCGGCTTCAAACATCACTCGCATCGACGATGAAGAACCTGAGGAAATCGAAAAGCGTCGCAACCGTAAACAGCAGGGCGATTGAGATGTCCCATTGCAATGCGTGGCGCCACCCGCAGGCGCTCGAATGGTGAGTTCTGGTCGAAAGGGTGCGGAGGTTCGTCCCGCACAGTTTCGACGGGGCAGATCCGCAATTCGCAAGAAGCATGAACAGCTATTCCCAGGGGCAGATGTTCGACGCGAACGCCGTGCAAACGCTCGTCAATGGCGACGAGATTTTTCCGGCCATGCTGCAAAGCTCCGCCTTATGGATGCGTACCGATCATTTCAGCAAGGACTTATGTTTGTCGTCAGCCGGCGCCGTGTCTCGCCCCCGAGCCCTCCGCCGGTTAGGCCCGGCGTTTGCTGGCCTACCCCGTCAGCCTGCCGGGCCGCTCTCGTGTTAAAGGGCAGCAGATGGCTGCGGCGTCAGCCTGAAGCTTGGCCGCCTCGTATCGAGCAACCTTGACCTGCTCCGCCTCGGAACTAAGGCCTGTTCGATCCTGCGCTCCAGTTCGGCCTTGGCGGACGTGGAGCCGTCATGCATCCCGCCGTGCGGCAACCGGACAAACCGGAACCAACGCGGAAAATGACGGTTTCCTAATGGAAGGGATGGCAATAGAGGATGCGAGGAATGGTTGAACTTTTGAACTTGGAAATGGCGGCCGCCAGACAACGCGCCAAGCAAGCCGAACTCTCCCTCAAGCAGGCAAAGACTATGCTCGACGACAACCACGGGCTTGCGATCAGTCTTGCACTTTGCAGCCGCATACGAGCCGGGCAAGCGCGAGCGAAAGCAGCCAAGCGGCGGCTGCTGAAAATGGTGCCGCCCACAAGCGCGCATTGAGGAGCCCCATGACGATGCTGTTCGAACCGCTCGACTCGCACTACGAAGAGCGCGCCAATCTGCACCGGGCCGCGCGGCTTGAGCTGCTTCACGATAGGTTGGCGAAGCGGCTGGATCGGGTTGACCGCGCTGCCGAAGAGGTTGAGCAGGCGGTGGCCTTATTGGTTGATGTCACCCATGGATCGGCCGTTGAGGCTTTCCGAGGCGCCATTTTCTCCAGAAGCTTATCGACAGCTTTTTTTCAACTGGAAGCAGGCCAGACGCTCGGGCTCTGACTTGGGAGGGTGGGCCCGCCCCTGCGGCTTATGGCGATGGGGAAGCGTCTAGGGCGCAGCCCAGGAAAATACCGCTTTCGTGCAACCGCCGCACTTCCCGCCAAATGTCGCCTCCGAAAAGATCTAGAAACCGGCAGGCGTTAACGTGCGGGAGCTGGGCCAGGATGGTTCGCGCCTCAGCCAGATCTGCGTCATGCTTCAGTTTCCGGCGCTCGGCCTCTTCGTCCTTGGGGGGTTCCGCAAGCCTCTCCTTTCGTCTCTCCAGAGCTCGCGCCTTTCGGCGAGCGGGCCTGAGTTCGTCCAGCGTCGGCTGCCACCACCCTTTCGATCGTTCCGTTGATCCGGCAGGGCGCCGGGCCGGCCACGTCTTGACCAGTTCAGTCAAAGTCGCCGGCCGCCATCTGGTCCAGACATGGTCGACGGCCGCTCCCGTCAATTGGGGGTAGAACTCTGCTAATTCCGAGACATCAGCGAGCTCGCCTGAAATCTCCGTGAAGACAATAATGCCGTACTGCGCCGTGGCCACAGGGCGGCCGAGCGGAGGAAGCTCTTCGGCTGGAACCGGATAGCGATGGCGCCTGCGTTCGGCATAGCGCAGCTTGGCAGCTTGGTGTTCAGCGGTGTGTCTGGTGGCTTCCCGTCGCCGTTTCCGCTCTTCCGGCTCGGCGCGTTCGGCAGCTCTTTCGATGCTTGGCCACCGGCGCAGCAGCTCCTCATAGGCGCGAAAAGGCACCCTCCAGGCCCGCAACTCGTCATCCCAACTCGCCCATGGAACGGCTCGCAGCTCCTCGAGAACGGTCCTGGAATAGGGCGTGCGGATGCGCAGGTCGTCCCCGACTTCCAGATACGGGCTCGACAGCGGATCGAAGGCAAAGGCATCCCGTCCCTTGCTGTCGTCATGAGCCGCGCGCGAAGCCGCCTCTTGCGCCAGCCAGCGCTCGATCCGCCGCGCCGCTGTCTTTCCTGGCACGAACCAGCTCTTGCGCTCGTCGCTCCACCTGGCGCGCGGGAATGCCTGCTGGAACCGCTCAACCGCCGATCGATCGTACGGAAAGCGCGCTTCGGCACCAGGAGCCTTCTGCGGCGCGGTAAGGGCCTCGAATTTATCCATCGGATTGCGACCGGCAGCACTGCTGGCAAAGAACGCTGCACAAGCCGTTTGGGTTCAAGCCACACAGCGGCAGGGCCAACCGAATGCAGATGTCCGAAACCGCCCACGAGCCCAACCAGGGAAACCTTCCCGGCACTCGACGGTTAATCCGGATCCGGAGAGAATCGATTCATGCCGGAACGAGACGAAAAGGAACCTGGGGCCGACCGGCCTAAGAAACCCCGTTCGTGTCCGCTGAAAGGCGAAGAGGCGGAAGTGAACCATATTGTAGAAACGCAAAACATATCGCCGGCACAGGCGCGGGAGCTGGTGCGGCGCTATGGGAACGATTGGCGCAAGATCGAGGAAGCCGCCAAAATCTACAAGGAAGACAGCTAGGCATTGCAAAGGACCCGGAAGACAGTTCGAGATCGTCGGCTGAGATGACCGCATGGTCACAATCGCAACCTTCAACGTAAACGGCGTCAACGGGCGTTTGCCGGTCCTCCTCAAATGGCTGGACGAAACCAGATACGATATCGTCTGCCTGCAGGAGCTCAAGACGTCCGATGAGAGGTTCCCTATCGATGCCATCAGGGAGGTGGGTTACGGCGCCATCTGGCACGGTCAAAAGTCTTACAACGGGGTCGCAATTCTTGCCCGTAACACTCAGCCCCAAGAGCGCAGGCGCGGCTTGCCCGGCGATCCAGACGACACACACAGTCGCTATATAGAGGCCGAGGTCGATGGGCTGGTAATCGGCTGCATCTATCTGCCGAACGGGAACCCGGCCCCAGGCCCGAAATTCGATTACAAGCTCGCCTGGTTCCAGCGTTTGATCGGCTACGCCCGCACGATGCTCAAAGAAGAGACGGTCCTCTGCGGCGATTACAACGTGGTTCCTACGCCGATCGATGCGGTGGCTCCGGCAAGGTGGCTTGGCGATGCCGTGTATTTCCCGCAGAGCCGTCAGGCTTACGCCGATATGCTCAAGATGGGCTGGACGGATGCGGTTCGGCAAATTCACCCGGACAAGGGCGTCTACACTTACTGGAACTTCTCCTACCGAGGCGGTTACGACCGCAGCTCCGGTCTGCGGATGGATCATCTCCTGGTGAGTCCAGCGCTTTCAAACAGGCTTCAGAGCGCGGGCGTCGATGTTTCGGTGCGCGGTTGGGAAAAGCCAAGCGATCATGCCCCCGCCTGGATCGAATTGATTTAGCTCGAGAAGGGCTGATAGCGCTCTTAGTTGAAAGCACTGCTGCTCCGGACGGCCAGCACATACGTTGGTTAACCGGCGGCTCGTGCCGCCGATGTCGAAAGGCCGGTCGATGCCGACAAGCTCACGCTGAACGCGGCTAGAAGTCCCGCCTCATCAAACGAGAGGCTGACCCGACTCACCCTGGAGAACATGCCTTCTAGCAATTGCATGCCGAACCCCTTGCGTTTGACGGCCGCAACGACCGGTCCTCCGCTTTCACGCCATTCAAGCTCTAGCCGGCGATCTGGCCCTTGTTCGATGAGTCCCCAGGAAATGGAAACCGTGCCGGTTGCATTCGACAATGCACCGTACTTGATCGCATTTGTCGTGAGTTCATGGAAGGCGAGCGCAAACGACAGCGCGATATTGGGTTCCACCCAAACCTCGTCGCCGCTCAACTGAAAACGTTCCATCGGAGCGTGGGGCCTAATTGAAGCAGCTATCAGCTCTTCGAGATCGGCACCCCTCCAGTTCTCATGCGTGAGGACGTCATGAGCTTTGGCCAGGGAGACCAGTCGGCTGGACAGGGTCCGCTTAGCCTCGGCAAGGCTAGTGGAATTGCGGATCGTCTGGCTTGCGATTGATTGAACCACGGCAAGGGTATTCTTGACGCGATGGTTTAGCTCGTTGACCAGCAGCTTGCGCTGTTCTTCTGCGCGCTTGCGATCGGAGATGTCGAGGCTGATCTGGACAGCTCCTATGATGCCTCCCTCCGGATCACGGATTGGCCGCGCGCTTGACAACAAGTGGCGCCTCCCACCGGACGGGAGCGTGTAGGAAAACTCTTCATTGTCGGTGAGTTCGCCACGCATTGCCCGGCTCAACGGCCGGTCTTGTCGGCTCACCATACGGCCATCCTTCTCGGCCACCGTGTCTATCACCAGGTCCGGAGCGCCGAAGGCCTTGGGGGTATCCGTCGGTAAGCCCATCAGCTCTGCCGCGAAACGGTTGCGGATAACCTGCAGGGCTTTCGGATCATAGGTGAACCAAACCCCCGCCGGCACCGTCTCGAGCACGGTCTCCAACTCGAATTTGCGCTCCGCAATGGCTCGCTCGGCACTGACGAGCGCATTTGCGATCGTGTCGAATTCCATGACTGTAGTGGTCAGCGGCTCCACCTTGGCGCCTCTGCCGAGGGCGTCAGCTCTCGCGGCCAATTCGGCTGCAGCCCCCGTGAGGCGTTTTCCCACGACGTAGGCCAGGCAGCCGGAGATGAAAAGCGCCACAAGAGCAATTCCAACGATGGCTGCAAGAGAGCGCCAGAGAGGCGATTGGACCGCTGAAAGCGGAATATTGGCCATATAGAACCAGTCCGAATATTGGGAGCGGTAGTATCCTACCAGTTGCGTCAAGCCCTGGTCGTTGCGAAACGTGAAGGTGCCGGAGCGGCCCACAATCTTTTCCGGATACTCCGGGAGACCCGGCTTTCCGCTCATTTCTTCATGCGAGGTGGATCGCGCCACATAATTGCCGTCGCGGTCGCCGACCCCTACGGTCCAACCCTCGGGCACGGCCCGCATCATGACATCGCGAATACGCGAGGTGGGGATGGTAATCGAAAGAAGCAGGTCGTCGCGTGCTGGGATCCGCACTCGCTCACTGATGGCGACACGATAATGTTTTCCATCGCTGCCGGCGAAAACATTGCTGACGACAAACTTGGCCGCTCCGAGCTGGCGGCGCTCCCATTCTGAAAGTGGCGCGACAGGCGGCAAGCTTGCGCCTTGCGGGGCGGTCGTATTCAGCAATTGACTGCGGCTGAAATCGCGAAGGAGAATGATGCGGTCCGAACCCTGTGCCCGGCTGAGCGCCTCGGTGCGAAATGCCTGCAGATCGCCAGTGGCAAGTGCAGTCGATTTCGACAGCCCGTCAACAATCGTCTGGAGATTGTTGAGCTCTCCCTCGACGATCAGCGACGCCTGCCGGGCTGTTTGCTGGGCGTCCTGCTCGAAGCGAGACCGCTCGTGCACTGCGTATTGAATGAGCAAATACGTCGCGAAGAGCCAGACGGGAACCACGGCCGCAGCTATCAGACCCCACAAATGCGAACGAGCCGATCGAAGAGGCAATCCTGGCACTCCCCCTCAGTTGGCAGCTACCATAATGCCAAGACCACGAGGAGCAAGCACCCCGTTCAATCGCCGCTCGTAGGCGGTAAACGAGCATGCGTACATCGCCCAAATTCGCCTACGCAATTGGCACGCCTGACCTTGCTGAGTGACCTACGCCGCCTTTCTCCCTGCCGCCCGGAAAGGGTGATCCATGGTGAATGCGTCCGGCCGAATGTTTCGCTCGACTTGCGCCCAGGTGACAGGGCGCGCGATGGGGAAGCCGGGCCGCGCCCGAGGCGAGTACGCGCCGACCGCCGTGTTGCCGCGGCCATTGCGCAGATAGTCAAGGAAGATACGACCTCGTCGGGCTCTTGGATCTGCCGACAGCAGGTAGCGATCGGGATCAGTGTCGACGAGGCACTGGGCAAGCGACTTGGCCAGCTGCCGGGCGCCATCGTGAGTGATCTTCACTGCCAGCGGCGCCATCAGATGGATGCCCTTGCCGCCCGTGACCTTCGGCCGGCTTTCCAGACCTGCCGCAGACATGATGTCGCGCAGCGCCAGCGCGGTTTCGGTTACTTCCGCCCATTCCACGCCCTCGCCCGGGTCGAGGTCGAGGACGAGCCGGTCAGCATGTTCGATGTCGTCGACCGTGGCGTTCCAGGGATGCAGCTCAACTGCATCCATTTCGACAAGCCCGAGCAAGCCGGCCAAATCGTCGACCCACACCCGGGTGCCCTCCCCGCCTTCCCGCTTCTTGATGCGCAGCTGATGCACCGCGGCCGGGATCTCGGGCAGCATCCCCTTATGATAGAAGGTTGTGCCGAAGGTATGGCGGACGATCTTCAGCGGCCGCCGGCCAAGATGCACCAGCGCCTGATCGGCAACATGCTGCCAGTAGCGAATAAGCTCATCTTTGGAAGGCGAGACCGCGTCGGGCAGGAGTTGCAGGATGTTTTCGCGCGGGACGCGGTGGTCCTTGCCTGACGCCTGTCGCTGCGAGGGCGCAGACGGTTTTGCCGGGATCGCCACCAGGTCCTCGCGCAGGCCCTTGAAAACGGCCTCGCGCAAGACGCCGCGATCGGTCACGCCGCTGAACTGCACCTCGGCCAGGACTTCCGGCCTTACCCACGTGGCTTTCGGCTTATCGACGTCAACCGACAATGGCGATTTGTCGATGACCAGCGGATCAAGCCGCTCGCGAACGCGCCGCGCCACCTCAAGCGTGTAACCGCTCTGAGCCTTCCCTGCATACAGCAGCCGATCATCCTCCCGCCTGCCGATGTAGAGCGATGCGATCCGGCGCGGCTCAGCGCCGAGCTTCTCGACGAAAGCCACGATCGGAAAGGTGTCGCTCTTGATGCATTTGACCTTTACCCAGCTCGTCTGCACGCCGGAGCGGTAGGGTGCGTCCGCCCGCTTCGAGACAATCCCCTCCAGGCCCATCCGGCAGGCATGGTCGAACATCTCCCTTCCGCTTACCTCCAGATGTTCGGCATAGGTCAACGTCGGCGCCTTGTCCTTCAGCAGCTTCTCCAGCGCTGCCTTCCGTTCGACCAGCGGCCGGTGCCGCAGATCGCGGCCGTTGAGGTACAGCAAATCGAAGGCATACAAGATCAGCCTCGCGGAGTTTGGCCTGCCCAACTCGCGCTCCAGCGCCTGGTAGTCGGGCAAGCCAGTGTCACCGAGAACGACAGCCTCGCCATCAATAATCGCAGATTTCACCGGCAAGCCTGCCGCCGCCTGGACGATCCTCCTGTAGCGATGCGACCAGTCATAGCCGCGGCGCGTGAAGGCTCTTGCCATTCCGTCTTCCACGATGAGCTGGGTCCGGTAGCCGTCGTATTTGATCTCGTGCAGCCAGTCGCCGTCTTCGGGGGCCTTCGCGACAAGCGTTGGCGATTGGAACTCGATGAAGGAAAGCCGGTCTTTGCCGCTGCTCATGCACGCGCGCCTCGAGGACCATGACTCAAGCCCTGGGGCTGCTGCCGGTTCCAGGAATTTTAGCGAAATTGTATATATGCAGAGCGCGGCGCTTTTTTCCATGTTGCTGCCACGGGCAATCGGTTTGGTTGCCCGATTGTCGCCTGTGCCGACAGGGACCAGCTTTCAGGTGATTCATAACGCACAAAATAGCATACGCTCAGCGCAGCTTGTGGCTGTCGGTTCAGGATCAACCCTCTTTTCCCTAGTACCCTTCCCTGTCACTGCGACCGAAGATGCGGCGCGAAGCGGCCTCGCGTGATTGGGCCCCATTCGAGTTTCGGCGCTCCCAGCAACACGTCCCGCTGACGGTAGGTTCTCGTCTTGATCGGATTCCCGCCGCGTCAAACGACTGCGGACGGTCCAATCTTGCTTCGACGAACGCGTCGATTCGTCGAATATCCAAGGCGTATCCTGGTGTGAATTCCGGGCGTGTTGGTGAAAAGGCACGAAAGTATGGGACCGTTATTCCGATTCCCAAGAGCAATATCAGGCGATGATTCCAAGCCTAAACTGAGGAGGGGAATCACGGGCAGACTTCTCACCGTTTCGGCCTCTCGGCGCATAGAATTGTGTCTTGTCGTGGATGACCGGGAAGAAGAGGTCAGCGTTCGAGACTTCAGGCTCCGCCCATATACGAGACTTCAGGCTCCGCCCATATAAATGTCCATGATCTGACGGTCGTCGCGCACGTCTTGCGGGCTGCCCTCGAAGCGTTTCGAGCCGGCGGCCAAGATGTAGAGCTTGTCTGCGATCGGCATGGCTTCGCGGATGTTCTGCTCGACCATCAATATGCCGATGCCTTGTTTCGTCAGCGTCGTGATGCGCTCCAGCGTCTCGATCACCATGGCCGGCGACAGGCCGGCGGAAGGCTCATCGAGCAAGATAAAGCGTGGCTCCGAAACCAGCGCGCGGGCCAGCGACAGCATCGCCTGCTCGCCGCCCGACAACGCGCCGGCCGCCGTTTTGCGCCGCCTGGCCAGCGACGGATACTGGTCGATCAATGTCTCAATGCGCCTTTCCACCAGCCGCTTGTCGGCGATAGCGTAACCACCCATGCGCAGGTTCTCCATCACCGTCAGGCGCGGGAACACGCCACCGCCCTGCGGCATCAGCACCAGCCCCTGCCGTACCACCTCGTGCACTGGCAGATTGGACAGCACGGTTTCGCCAAGGCGGGCGGCACCATTCCACACCGGTAGCGCCCCGGCGATCGCCTTTAGCAAGGTGGATTTGCCGCAGCCGTTCGGCCCGAAGATGCAAGTGATCTTCCCGACCTCGGCCGTCAGCGAGATGCCATGGACGATCTCCTGCTTGCCGTAGCCGGTGACGATGTTCTCGGAGGCCAGCGTGCTCATTGCGGGCGCCCCAGGTAGGTCTGCATGACTTCAGAATTGCGCACGATGTCCTCGAAGGCGCCGCTTGTTACCACCCGTCCCGAATCCATGACGATGATTCGGTCACAGACGTTGCGCACCATTTCCATGTCATGTTCGATGACGAGGAAGGACACGCCCTGTTCGCGTAGCCGGGCAATCGCTTCCAGGATAATCTTGCGGATGTTGGGGTGGACTCCTGCCGTTACCTCGTCGAGCAGGATCAGCGATGCCTGCCGCATGACTGCGCGACCAAATTCCAGCAGCTTCTGCTGACCGCCGGACAGGTCCGAGGCGCGGTTGTCGGCGACATGCTCGAGCCTGAGGAGGGAAAGCGTCTCGGCCGCGCGCTCGTGGGCGCCCTGCCAGTGACCTTCCGCCGCCGCCGCAAGAAGGTTCTCGGTCACCGTCATATTGTCGAACAGGGCCGGGATCTGGAAGGTACGGGCGAGGCCGAGCCGGGCGATTCTGTGCGCGCTCATTCCGGCGACTGCACGGCCGTCGAAGCGGATCTCGCCCTTGTCCGGCATCACGGCTCCGGAGACGAGGCTGAACAGCGTCGATTTTCCGCAGCCGTTGGGGCCGATGAGTCCGGCGATCTCGCGCCGCCCGACTGCCAGTTCGACGCCGTTGGCGGCCTTGATGCCGCCGAAATGCTTGAAGAGCCCGCGCACGCTCAGGATCGGATCGGCTTCCGACTGTATCCCGCCGCTCATGAGTGCCCTCCCTCACCGCTGCCGACCAGCTTGTCCAGGGCCTTATCCAGCGCGTCGTTCTTGCGCCTTGCGAACAGGCCGGCGATGCCGTTGGGCAGAAATAGCACCACCAAGACGATAGCGGTGCCGAGGATGGCGATGTAGAAGGCGGTGTCGCCCCAATACATCCAAATGAGTCGGTTGACGACGAACAACGCGACGCCGCCGATGGCCGGTCCCCACAGCGTGCCCAGGCCGCCCAGCAGCACCATCACCACCATCTGGTCGGTGATGTCGCCGCCGAAAACGGACTTCGGATTGATGAAGGTGACCCAGTAAGCGAAGATGGCGCCGAAGACGGACGCCGTGACAGCGCTGAGCACGAAAGTCTGCAGCTTGACCAGGGCCGTATTGATGCCCATCGCCTCTGCCGCTGGCTCGTGGTCGCGTAGCGCCTTCACCTTCAGCCCGAAGCGGGAACGCTCGAAGAGCGCCCAGGTGAGGAAGTACGTCAGCGCGGCGGTACCGAACATGGCGAAATAGAAGAAGCGTTCGTTGAGATACGGCGGCAGTCCGATACCACCGATGCCGCCGGTGAAGTCCATCGCCGAAGCGAACTGGATCAGCACCTCGGCAAAGGCCCAGGTGGCGATGGCGAAGTAGGCGCCGCGCAGCCTCAGCGTCGGTGCGCCGATGATGAGCGCGAACACTGCGGTCACCACCATGCCGGCGGGAATCGTGGCCGGGAAAGGCAAGCCGAACGGATCGCCCATCAGGAACGCGGTCACATAGGCGCCGAGGCCGAAAAAGGCTGACTGGCCGAAATTGATGTAGCCGGCATATCCGCCCAGCATGTTCCACGAGCAAGCGAGCCCCGCCCACATCAGCGCGCCTGTGGCGATGCGCAGCCAGTAATTGTTCACCGTCCAGGGCAGGACGCCTAGCATGACGATGATGACGGCGAGGAGAACGAGGCCTAGCCATCGCGGCTTGGTCGGTAGCAGCGCCATATCAGAGCCCCCGCCGCAGGATCCCACGCGGGGATACCAAAAGCACTAAAAACAGCGTGGTGAAGATCGCCAGCAGCGAATAGCTGGCACCGACATAGGTCGAGACGAAAGCTTCGATGACCCCTAGCAGAAGCGCCGCCACCAGCGCTCCCTCGACAGAACCCAGACCGGCAAGCACGGCTACGAAGAAGGCAAACAGTGTGTAGCGCAGGCCGACCTCCGGATTGACCGAATAGATCGCCGCCATCAGGACACCGGCCATTGCGGTGATGCCGGCATAGAGGCCATAGACATTGGCGCTCAGCCGTCCGATGTTGACCCCCATCAGCGCGGCATTGTGCCGGTTCTCGGCAGTCGCGCGGATCGCCAGTCCGTAGCGGGTGCGATAGAGAAACAGGAAGAGCCCGCCGGCGATCGCCGCGGCGAACACTGCTGCCACAACCCGGATCAATGGAACCGTGACCGGGCCGATCGCCAGGCTTTCGCCGCTCAGCGTGGTTGTGACGTTGCGGGTGTTGAAGCCCCACACGGTCAGCATGCCGCCGCGCAGTAGCGTGAACAAGCCGAAGCTGAGCGCCAGCGCCATCAACTCCGGCCGCGCCGTGCGGCTGTTACGAACATTATAAAGCACCGGGCCGATCAGATAGCCGAGAGCGCCGAAAAGGACGAAAGCCAGCGGGATCGCGAGGAAGCCATCGAGCCCGAGCCAGGCGGTGATATAGTAGCCGAGGTAGCCGCCCAATACGACCCAGCCGCCGACCGCGAAGTCGATGACGTGCAACACCCCGAAGGCGAGCTGGAAGGCGATGGTAAAGGTGGCGATGACGCCGCCGATCAGGAGGCCATTCAGCAAGGTCTGGAGAAAAAGATCCAAAGCGGCATCCGTTTTTCGTCAGGGAACGGGAAGGTGGATATTCTGGCAAGCCCGGATGGGCAAAGCGAACGGTCCATCGTTTTAAAGCTATGCGCAACCGGTGCCGCGCCCATCGGCAGATGCGGGCGGCGAAACCGTCCGCATCTGCCCGGCACGCCTATTTCCAGGCCGGCAGTGGGTAGATGTAGTCGGCTGCCGCAGCCTCCTTCGGCCCGACCGCGACGGTCTTGCCGCCCTGGATCTGGACCAGGACCGGCACGGGCTGGATGTTGTCGTGGTAATGCGGGCCGTCCTTCTCGAACTTGATCGGCCCGTAGAAGGTCTGGATATCGGTTTCGGCGATGGCATCCTTCAACGCCACCCGGTCCTCCGGCGTCAGCGCCGGCTTCTTGCCCAAGCGCTTCAGCGCATCGCCCAGCACCAGACCGCTAGCCGCGCAGGCGGCGGCCGTATAGTCCGGCTCGCCTCCCAGTTTCTTCTGCGCCATCTGGGAGAAATCTTTGGCCGTGCCGAATACGTCGTCCTTGTAGGACACGGTAGGCAGCCATACCACCACGCCCGTCGTGCCGTCGGCATCGGGGCCGAGCGCCTGGGCGAAGGCGGGATTGGTAATCCCGTAGTGCATGATCAGCGCCTTCGGCCGGTAGTTCAGCGACTTCGAGGTCTTGACCACATTGATCAGTACCTCCTCATGGCCACCGACCGCGATGATGTCGGGATTGAGCGCGGCGATCTTCGAGATGACCGGCGTGAGGTCCCCTTCCGGCGGCACCAGCTCGTAGGTGACTAGGTCGAGGCCGGCGTCCTTGGCGCCGTCGCGAAAACCTTCGCCCGTCTCCTTCGAGAACGGCTCGTTGACGCTGATCACAGCCACGGTCTTCGCGGCCGGTTTGGACAGCTTCGCCAGCACGCCGAGCGACAGGCCCGAAGTTGTATCGACCGCCGGGATAATGCCGAAATTGAACTCAGGCTTCGCCTTCCAGACATTGGGCGATTCGGCCGAACCAGAGATCATCGGCACCTGGTACTTCTGGCAGATCGGCTGTACGGCAATGGTCGAGCCGCTGGTGTAGGGACCGAACAGCACGTCGACCCCGTTTTGCACGATCAGCCGCTCGGCGGCGTCTGCACCGGTCGCCGGGCTGCTCTGGTCGTCGCCGTAGAACATCTCGACCTTGAAGCGGTCACCAGCTACCTCTACGCCGCCCTTGGCGTTGATCGCATCCGCCCAAAGGTCATAGCCCTGTTTGGTCAGGTTGCCGCCAAGAATGTTCTCGCCCGAGAGCGAGGTGATCACGCCCGCCTTGAAGGTCGCGGCTTGGGCGCGCGCCGTTCGCACGAACGGCATGCCCAGCGCACCGGCGCTGATGGCCATGGCGCTGCCGCCAAGGAACCGACGGCGCGAAAAAGAACGGTCGATTGGAGCCATTTTGCAAATCCTCCCTTGCTTTTCATGGCGGTGAAGCCGTTTCCGGTTACTTTCCCACCGATACTCCGATTGGAAACCGGTGGAATTCGTTTACTTCGTCATGGGCAGCCCGTTCGCTCAGTGTCGAAGCCGGTTCAAATCAACACGACTCTCCTCACCGGCCAATCGCGTGAGCAGCTTGAATCACACTCCCTTCGTGCGGACGACATCGATTTGACGTACACGGACTCCAGCCCGATAGGCCGGTCGTGCAAGACCTACCTCGATCGCCGGTTCGCCAAATCCATATATAGCTCCCGACTTGGCAGTTCCCATGTCTGAGCCGTCGCCTGGACAATTTTCTCCCCTTTGCAGTTTTTTTGTCATGCGACGGAATTTTTGGGCCATTTTGCTCGGGAATTTTGTCTCGATCCCGATTGCCGGGTCTGGTCATTGTCGTCACCAGTTGGTCGCGATGTATTTGGGTTGGAGATATTCAAGCAGGCCGTGATGCCCTCCTTCCCGGCCGAGCCCGCTTTGCTTCATCCCTCCGAACGGCGCTGCCGGGTCCGAGACAACGCCACGATTGATGCCGACCATCCCACTTTCGATGCGTTCGGCGACGCTCAGGGCGCGCCTGAGGTCACCACTGTAGACGTAGGATATGAGGCCATACTCGGTGTCGTTCGCTAGCCGTACAGCCTCGTCTTCCGTATCGAAGGGCGAGACCGCTGCGACCGGCCCAAAGATCTCTTCCTTCGCGATATCCGAATGGGGTGCTACGTCGGCTAGGACTGTCGGCGGATAGAAGAAGCCCTCGCCGGACACTGGTGCACCGCCCGTTTCGATACGCGCCCCACGGGCAACGGCATCCTTCAATAAGCGATCGACTTTCTCCACCGCGGTCGCTGTAATAAGCGGCCCGAGCTGGGTCGTCGCTTGAAGACCCGGCCCCACCGAAAGCGACGACATTTCCTCGGTAAGCCGGCGGACAAAAGCGTCGTAGATGCCGCGCTGGACATAGAAGCGATTCGCCGCAGTGCAGGCTTCTCCGCCGTTGCGCATCTTGGCGACCATGGCGCCAGCGACGGCATCCTCAAGATCCGCATCATCGAACACGATGAAAGGAGCGTTGCCACCGAGTTCCATCGAACAACTGATGACCCGGTTGGCGGCCTCGCGCAGCAGGATGCGACCAACGGCGGTCGACCCCGTGAATGACAGTTTGCGCACCCGACTGTCGTGCAGCATCGCGCTCACCACAGGCCCTGCGACCGTGGTCGTCACGATGTTAACGACACCTTCGGGCAGACCAGCTTCCATGAGGATCGCGCCGATCGCCAACGCGGTCAGCGGGGTCTCGGCCGCCGGCTTCAGTACGCACGTGCAACCCGCCGCGAGCGCCGGGGCGATCTTGCGGGTCGCCATGGCAGCGGGGAAATTCCAGGGCGTGACGAGAACGGCAATGCCAATCGGCTGGTATTGAACCAGGATTCGATTTGCACCGCCCGGTGCATGGCCTATGTCGCCGAGAGTACGCACCCCTTCCTCAGCGTACCAACGGAAAAACTCTGCGGCATAGATTACCTCGCCGCGAGCGTCCGGGAGCGCCTTGCCGTTCTCCAGAGATATCAGTTGCGCGAGCCATTCGGCATGATCGAGCATGAGCTGATGGCAGCGCATCAGGATGTCCGATCGCCGGCGTGAGGGTGTTTGCCTCCACATCGTCGCAGAGGCCTCCGCAGCATCGATCGCCCGGATTCCGTCGGTGACTGCACCGTCTGCGACAGATGCAATCGTGCGCCCATTGGAAGGATCCGCGACATCAAACCGATTGCCGCCGGTTGCACTTATCCATTTGCCGCCCACCAGCAGCTCTACAGGAGCTCCAGCAATGATAGCCCCAGCATCCGCGCGAAAAGGTTCGATATCCCTTGCTGGCTGAGTCACACTCGTCCTCTTGCGGCTTTAGAAAACCCGTGCAACCAATCTGTGAATTGCTGGGACCAATATGAAATTGGTATTGAAACCGGTGTCAAGATAGATCAAATTGGTTGCGGAAAAATTTGCCGATTCGTTCTGGAGTGGGCCCCTATGACGGTCGTTCTGAGGGATTTCATCGAGGCGGAAGGATTGCAGCCAGGCGACCGGCTGCCACCTGAGCGCGACCTAGCGGTCAAGCTCGGTTTGCCGCGCACGGCCCTGCGGCGCATGCTGGCCGAGATGGAGCAAGAGGGGCGCCTGCTTCGTCATGTGGGGCGTGGCACTTTCGTCGCCGAGCGCGGCGCTACCGCAAGCGCTCCGTACCGCGCACAGAATGCCTCCCGGAAGGAACTGTGGACTTATCCCGCTGAGGTCTTCGAAGCACGATTAATCATCGAGCCGAAGGTGGCCGCGCTCGCGGCGTTGCGAGCGACGCCCTACGAAACCGAAGAGATGCAGAAGGTCATCCAGCATAGCAGTACGGCCGCGACTCTTGTGGAGTTCGAGCGCTGGGACGCCGCGTTCCATCAATTGGTAGTGGCGGCGGCCCGCAACGGATTGCTGGCCTCGCTCTACGAAGGTATTCACGCGCTTCGGGCGGGGCGGCTTTGGGGACGCATGAAAGAGCAGTCTCTGACGAAAGAGCGTATGCAGGAGTATACGGCTCATCATCGCGCGATCTTGCAGGCGATCATTGACCGGGATGGTGGGCAGGCCGAACAAAGAATGCATAACCATATCTTGACCGCGAGAGCCAACATTCTCGGATCAGAGACAATGTCCTAAGAAGGTATCGCCAACAATACTCAGACTGCCGTACACCTCCGAGCGGGATGGCGGCCTTCGAACTCTGCTCGCTTGTCGCTCTATTCAAGGCGAGGCACCTGAGCTGTTTAACAGGACGGACGGGGTGCGCGCGGATTGCCCCCGAAAGCGCTGGTAAAATGAGTGTCAGGCGGATGAGATCGAAGGTCCCGGCGATTGCACCGCGGGCCTACGCGTAAGGAAGAGCAAGGTCATGACCTCTTTGCTTCGGGCTGCCGGCGGCGCATGGCGCGCTTGTCCCGCCATTCGTAAAGGGAATAGACAAGCGGGATGAACCACGGCTTGCCGCGGTAAAATGGTACGGCCTTCGGCGCGGGGTCGAAATCGAAGGCGGATTGCGCCTTTTCGGCTTCGCTGAGGATCTTGAAGGCGGCCTTCTTGCCCAGCCAGCGGGCCCAGACCACTCCGGAACCGCAGAACCCCGTGGCGTAAACCGTATTGCCCGAGGTGAAAATCCGCGGCACCATGTCGCGATGCATAGCGACCTGGCCAAACCAACTATGCGTCAGGCCAACGCCCTCCAGCTCGGGGAAAATGCGGCCAAGTTCGCTGCGCAAATGGTTGGTCGGCGCCAGAGCGTCACCCGCTGTGGTACCGTCCCTGCCGCCGAAGAGGATGCGCGATCCGTCCGCCGAAGGGCGATAGTAATAGCTGAGCTGGCGCATGTCGCCATACATCATGCGCTTCGGCATCAACCGGTCCATCGCGCCTTCTGCCAATGGCTCGGTAGCGATGATGCGGCTGCGCACCGGCACAATACGGCGGCGCAGCCAAGGATCGAAGCCGTCCGTATAGGCATCCGTGCAGATCAGCACCTTCCTGGCGAAAACGTCACCGCGCGACGTTCTCACACGGAGCCCGCCGGCCTCGGCGATCGTTCCCGTAACGGCTGTGTTCTCATGGATCATCGCCCCGGTTGCCGTTGCCACCCGTAGAATACCAGCAAGCAGCTTGGCCGGATGCAGGCCACCGGTATCCATCCGCACGAATCCGCCCGTGTAGAAATCCGTCCCGATAAAGGTCGGTACGTCCAACCGGGCGACCGGATGAGCCTCGATGCCCAAGAAGCGCCGCAGTAGATCGGCGGAGCGGCTGAGTTCGTCGCATTCATGCGCGTTGATCGCGCCGACGAAGAGGCCGGAGAGATGGAAGTCACAGTCCACCTTCTCCTCCTTCAGAAAGGCCCATAGGTCTTCCCGCGCGGCCTTTCCCTCCATCAGGATCTCGGTGGCGCGAGCCTCGCCGAATCTTGTGATCAACTCCTTGCGCCCGGGTCGAATGCTTCCGCTCGCCATGCCGCCGTTACGACTGGAAGCCGCCTGCCCCAACGACTGGCGGTCGAAAAGCTGGACACTGCGACCGGCACGAGCAAGCTCGATGGCCGCCGAAAGGCCTGCATAGCCTCCCCCGACGATCGCCACGTCGCATTTGGAGCCGACAGGGCGGACTGGAAGGGGGGAGAAGGTGCAATCGTCCCACCAATAGGGCGTGGATTTGAAGGGGCCAGCGGAATCGGCGGTCATGGGAACATACCAGCTTTTGGTCGGATAAGCGCGGGCAAGCACAACCGGTCAATCACGTGAGACCCAGAGCTTGCGCGTGGTTTCGATGGCGCGCCATACGCCGGTGAAGCCCGGATGCATGACGAAGGCGTCGCCAGCCGCGATGCGGCGCGGCTCGCAGCCATCCTCAATGAGTTCGGAGACACCTGAAAGGATGTAGCAGAACTCGAAAGTCTCGCCCTTAATCGAACGATAGGCGCCGGGCGTGACCTCCCAGACCCCTGCCTTCACCGCGCCGTCTGCGGTCTGAGCGATGTCCCAGCTCAGAAAACGTGGATCGCCCTCCACAAGGCGGTCCGGCAGAGGCTGCCCTTCGCGTGGGCGCGGAAGAACATTCTGGTCGATGAACGTCAACTTGGACATGGGGACGGAACCTTTCTGCGCGTTAAACGCCGTTCGAACCAAAGTTGCCGTTCCAGAAGCTTCAAGGCGGTCAGTCCGACGACATTGAGGGTGAGATAGAAGACGGAAGTGATGATGAAGATGTCCATAATGGCGAAGGTTTCGCTCATCAGGCGTTTGGCCCAACCGGTGATTTCGAGCACAGCGATGGTTGAGGCGAGGCTCGATTCCTTGACGATGATGGCAACCTCACTGCTGTAGGATGGCAGCGCTTGTCGCAAGGCCAACGGGAACTTGATCCGGCGCAAGACAATCCACGGCGACATGCCGCAGGCTTGCGCCGCCTCGATTAGCCCGCGCGGCAGCGACAGGAAGGCGGTGCGAAAGATTTCGGCTGTGTAGGCGCCGGTGTTCAACAAGACCGCGAGAATGGCTGCGTGCAAGCCGTCGCCGATAAGCCACCAAATCACCGGGTTGGCGCGAAGGAACCCGACCTGCCCCAATCCGTAGTAGATCACGAATATCTGCACCAGCATGGGCGTGCCGCGAAAGACAGCGCAATAGGCGTCGGCCGCCTTGCAAACCAAGCGATTGCGAGAAGTGCGGGCGAGCGCCACCAGGATGCCGAAGGGCAGTCCTAAGCCCACGCCGAACACCGAGATCAGGAGCGTGGTCTTTGCCCCGGTGAGAAGGAACGGGATCGCATAGGCGACAATGGTGAAATCCATTCTAACCTCCGCTGAAGCCGCGGTTGATATGGCGCTCAGCCGAGCCGAACAGGGTCTGGCTGACCGCTGTCATGGCGAAGAACAGAGAAGCCGCGATGCAGTAGAAGAGAAGTGGCGAGCGCGTGATGCCGGCCGCGATGGCCGCCATGCGCATCAGTTCCTGCATGCCGACGATGGAAACGAGCGAAGTATCCTTGATCGTCATCTGCCAGACATTGTTGACCCCGCCGAGAGCAAGTCTCAACGCGAGTGGCAACGTGATTCTGAAAAAGGCGACCCGTGTCGGTAGCGCCAGAGATTTCGCGGCTTCAAGAAGGCCTTTGGGAACGGCTTCCAAAGCGCCGCGCATCACCTCGACTGAATAGGCGCAGGAAATCGTCGCGATGGCGAGGATGCCGATGATGGAAGGATAGGCACTTTCAGCCATGTCCCGGTAGCCGAAGGCGACGGCGACCTTCTGCACCCAGTCGACGGAGCCGAAGAACAGGAGATAGATCACAAGAAGGCCCGGCACGCCTCGGACGACGATGCTGTAAACGTCGATCACCTGGGACAGCACCGGGACTCGCTGCCAGCGGGCGATGGCAAACGGGACGGCTGCGATCAACCCGATCACCATGCCGACCAGACCGATGCAGATCGTGACGAAGGCGCCGCGCAGCAAAGCGAGCCCCCAGCCCTGCTCCACAATCAGCGACCAGAAAGTTTCAAACATGGACGACACCGTCAGGCCGTCGCGGACTGCGACGGCCGGTTGTTGCGAGAGGATCACTTCTTGCAGGGAATGGTGTAGTCGTCCTTGAACCACTGGAGGGAAGACTCCTTGATCTTACCTCCGTTGATCATGTTGCAGAGCGCGACATCTATCTTGGCCTTGAGTTCGGCATTGCCCTTGCGCATGCCGACGCCCATGCCGTGGCCGAGGGTTTCAGGATCGTTCATCGCCATAATCTTCACGTCGATCTTCGTGAAGTTGGCACCGTCCGGCGTAGCGAGGAAATCCATCCAAGTAGGGGAGTCGCCGAAAGCAGCATCCAGGCGGCCAGCCGCAAGGTCAGAGGTCTGCTGCGTGGTGGCATCGTAAGTCTTGAGATCGGCGCTGGTCGCCCGCTTGCCGATGAATTTGGCATAGGTCGTGCCTGTCACGACGCCGACGCTCTTTCCGGCGAGCGCCGTTTCGATCTCCTCGAGGCTCTTGAGCCCAGCAAGCGATGAGTCTTTGGGGACCACGAAATAAAGCGGCGTGGTGGCGTACGGGATGGAGTAGTCGATCTTCTTCTGGCGCTCGGCAGTGATGCCAAGGCCGGAAATGATCACGTCGAAGCGGTCGCTATCGATGGAAGGAACCAGCGAACTGAAAGCCTGCACCACGAATTTGCACTTCATTTTGAGTTCGGCGCAGATACCATTGGCGACGTCGGCGTCGAAGCCAGTGACGTTCCCGTTTGCGTCGGCCATGCTGAACAGCGGCGCGTCCCCTTCCGTGCCGACGCGTAGGACGCCTTCCTCGGCGCGCGCGGCACCGGCTGCGGCGGCGAGCATGAAGCCCGATACGAAAATCGAACGAAACGTTTGAACTGAAAGCATGAGTGTTACCCCTTTTTCTTTGTTCTAGTGAAGATAACCGCGTTCACGCGGCGGCTGGCATGACACTGGAGAGAAACCGTTTCACCGCCTCCGAGGCGGGGTTGCGAAACAACTCTTCCGGCGCATCGTCCTGCTCAAGGATACCTTTGCGCAGGAATATCATTCGGTTCGACACATCGCGCGCAAACCGCATTTCATGGGTGACGAGAAGGATGGTCGCACCTCCCTCGGCAAGCGTGCGGATCACCTTCAGCACCTCGCCTACGAGTTCCGGATCGAGCGCCGATGTGGGCTCGTCAAAAAGCATGATCTTTGGTCGCATCGCCAGCACCCGCGCGATCGCCACGCGCTGCTGTTGACCGCCCGAAAGCTGACTGGGATAGCGATCGCGGAACTCGGCCATTCCCACCTTGGAAAGCGCCGAATGCGCCATATCCTCGGCCTCCCGCCTTCCTTTCCCGAGCACGTAGACGAGCGCCTCCGTCACGTTGCCAATCACAGTGCGGTGCGGCCAGAGATTGAAGTTCTGGAACACCATGCCAGTCCGCTGGCGAAAGAGTCGGATCTTCGCGCCGTTGGTGATCTCGCTCTTGCCCCGTCGATTGGAGGTGATGGAGATCGCGTCGCCCGTCACCACGATCCTCCCTGAGGTCGGCGTCTCCAGAAAATTTATGCAGCGCAACAACGTGCTCTTCCCCGAGCCGGACGCGCCGACAAGGGAAACGACCTCCCCCTGCGCCATCTGGAAAGTGACGTCGTTGAGGATCCTGACTGCGCCGAAAGCCTTGCTGAGTTCATGGACCTCTAGAACCGGGGCCATGTCATGGCGCCTTCGGTCCCATTCAGCTTGCATCTTCTCAACACCGGGCCGGGCCCAGCTGTCCGACGTTTGCGCGAGTTCGTTAATTGCTGCTTGGCGAATGTGACCATCGCTCCCGCTGCCGTCGGTGACGGCGCCGGTTCGATATTCCTTGCTGTCAGTTACACTCATCAGCTCGCTGCCTCCAGCAATTACGCGCAACCAATCTCTGGTTTTCTAGAACCAATTTGAAATTGGTATCGCAACCGGTGTCAAGACAGATCAAATTGGTTGCGGAAAAATCTGCTTACTCCTGCGTTCGGAGGTGGGTGTATGACGGTTGTTTTGAGCCAGGCGACCGGCTTCCTCCTGAGCGCGATCTGGCGGTCGAACTCGGTTTGCCCCAGCACCGGCCGGCGGCGCATGCTCGCCGACACGGAGCAAGAGAGGCGCCTGCTTCGTCATGCGGGGCCTGGCACTGTCGTCGCCGAGTGCGGCGCAACCTCAGGCCCTCCGTATCTGAAGGAAATGTGAACCTATCCTGCTCAGGTCTTCGAAGGGCGATTGATAATCGAGCCGAAGGTGGCCGCGCTGCGAAAGTCCGCTTTGTGATGCACAAGCGGATTTCAACGGACGACATTAGGGGTGCCTCGCAGACGATCTTGCGGCACCTCAAGACCGTCATATCCCGCACAATGGCGACCCTTCAGTGGAACCGAAGGCCGCACCATTCAGCCAGGCGCCACAATCAAGCAGACGGACGCCGTAACCAGGAGAGCTGCGGACATCGTCAGCGAGCTTCCCGACGTCAGGCATGTCTATTCATCGGTCAGTTCGGCATCCTCGAATGAGAGCCCCCAGACCACCACCACGACCGATGTCGCAGCCGCCACGCTTGTCGTCGTGCTGACGCCCATCGAAGAGCGTAACTACAAGCAGTCAAAAATCGAGAACACCCTCCGGCAGGCCCTGTCATCTCTTCCGGGCGTCCGGGTTGCAGTCGACAGCGGCCGCAATGGAACGAAACTCGATATTACGCTGGCCAGCGATGATCCCGACACGCTCGCGGGAGCAGGCGCCGCAATGGAAGAGCAACTGCGCACCCTTAGCGGCATCGGAGCGGTGACCTCGACAGCTTCGAGACAGGCTCCGGAGCTTCAGATCACCCCTGACTTATGTCGAACCGGCAAGTTGCAGTTCGGTGGTCAAACTCTAAGAAATCATTCGCTCAAACTCCAGAGCAAACACAGGCTCTTTCTGTTGGGGGATCGGTAGTAGCGGACCTCCGCTACCACAGATCCCCCCAGTTTTGCCTGTAGGTTCGACCAGAACGGCGCTCCGGGTCGACCTCCCCTATGATCTACTGCGTGAGAACGTATTGCGGTTCGAATGCGAAGGCCTGGGATGCGACGGGTGCCGTTACAGGCTCGCGTGCTCCTGCCCGATTACAGATCCCCCGATCCCTCCCGACTTCTGTCGCAAGCGCCGCTGGTGGCGCGGAGACAGAAAGTTCCAAAAGGCCGCGGCCGAAACGAACTTCCCCTTTTTGATTCGGCCACAACGGCACGGCCATGTTCCGCGCAGGTCATTCGGCCGTTGAATGCAAACCAAGGGCCGTGGATGGCTCGGGATTGAATCTCCGGCCCGACGCCAGTGGTCGCGCCGCAACGATACTAATCAAGACCAAAAGGAAGGCTGGAGAAGGCAGACTGGCACACCGGCATCCCCGGTTATCCCAAACAGGACCCTTTATCAAACTTTTTCACTATCCGTACCCCGCCGAAGCACCATTATCCGGCTATCAAGAATATAATTGAAGTTTAATTACTATTTTATCGAGGTTATTTTAGGTCAATCTTATAAACATAATTCTTAAGAATTGTTATCTAGTTGACATATCCATCCTGATGATCGTAGATTTCAGGCATTCGGTCTCTTTCCGCTCTGCAAACACGTCTTCGACTTGGCTAAGTAGACTTGGCGCGCCGCAACGGTTGGTGCCAATGGCTGGTATTTATAAAAATTCTATGTGACGGGCAAATGGCGACTCAAGTAGATCTGCTCGTATGGAATATTCAGAATTTTGGCCAGCTTAAGAGCGGCTTGAAAGACTCTAAGTGCAACCTAACACAGGCTATTGCGCAGGTAATTAGCGCTTCCGAGCCGGATATATTCTGCCTTGTTGAATTGAATACTACCAGCGAATCCAGGGCCTACAAAATCTGTGACGCGTTGATGGAAGCCTTGGCCGCCGAGAAATCTGCATTCGACATCTGCCTGCTCTCGCCAAATACCGGGAAGGAATTCTACGCTTTCTTCGTCAGGGACACGACATTCGTCGTGCCGCTGGAGATGTCTGGCCCCGCCGTTGGCGGCTCGGTGTCGATGGAGATCGGCGGCCCGGGCGGCGTGGCAATTACTGCAGCCGAATTCTCTCCGGCGCCGACACCAATGAACGGCATCGTCCTGAATGCCTTCCCCCTTATCTACCCGGACAAGCCAGCGGCCAGCCCAACGACCTGGCCTGGAACCCGCGGCAGCGCGCTGGGCATGTTCTACGTGCCTGGGGCCGACCCGGGCAATGAATTGCTGCCGATCATGTTGGTGCACCTGGCAGCGAAGAGATCTGCAGCCCTCAAGCAATTGGAGACCATTGAAGATTTCAGCCTGTTCTACTCCTTGAGGCCACATGGCGCCGGCGGTCTCTCCATGATGGTGCAACTGCCCGGGCAGCCAGCGCCCGTCGCGACCCAGATCTATCAGGCGGTGATTGCCGGCGATTTCAATCTCGACGCCAAGAAGAACGCTGGCGATTATGACTGGGTCACCACCGCGGGGGCATCTGGTGGCCTAGGCGCACAGTTGCTCTTTGATGAGCCCACCCATTTGATGACTTTCCCGAGGTTTGCGCGATCCACTCGCAGGGATAGACGTGATCTAGCGATAAACGCCTATGACAATGTCATCTTGCAGACCAGTCCGGCAGCGCCTGCCCCAGCTCAAGGGCAGAACCAGCAGGTCGACAACATACTGAACAGGGTTAGGAAAAGACAATTTCAGTACGGCAATGCCGTTGATTACTACGATAAACTCGACAGGCGTGGATTTGCGTCGTTCTGGGATAAGAAACGAAAGAGGGTATTTACTTCAAAAGAGTATCGGGTTTTCACGAAGAACTTCGCTGTTCAATTGGGCCGCGGCGATCAAAGCACTTTTGTGACTCCTGAAGCAGGTTTGGTCGGCGCCAGGTTGATCAGCGACCACGAGCCGATCTTCGTCGAGCTACACCTCTAGCGGAGAATCGCGGTGGGCATCACATTCGATCAGCTGGTCGGATTGCTAACCCCGGATGCGGCACAAACGATCGCCGTGGCAGGATCGGCATTGGGGACGGCCCCCGTCACCTCCCTGTTCCAATCCTGCTTGACCGGCGGAACCCTGACGCTATCCGACGCGGTCATGACGTCCGACGCGACGGCGCAGACAGTGACGGTCAGCGGCACCGTTGCGACGGGAACATTCCTCAACGCCGCCACGGCGACGGTCACGGACGGTGTCTTCGCCCTCGACGAGGATGGAAGCGTCTCAGTCACGCTCCCGATCGCGGTCACCGATGCGGCCTGGGGCTTGCCGTCGGCATTTCCCACGCTGGACGGGCTGATATTCGACAGCATCGCCTGGGCCGGGCCGATCTTCACCCTCACGGTGCCGGCCGATCCCACGCTGCCGGCGGATTTCCGGCCGACGCTCGGCTTGGGCGACGACCTGCCCGCTGTTGCCGGCGCCATCGTGCCCGGACTCATCCTCTCCAGCGGCGTCGCGATGCCGGGATCGGGAGTGCTCGGGACAATCGCCACTCTCCTCGGCCTGTCTTCCGGCAGTTTTTGTGGCCCACTCGATCTGCTGTTGCTGCCCCACGGCTCGGCCGATACGCCGGCCCCCTTCCCCCAGGGGGAGCTGACCACCACCACCGACGCCCAACCGATTACGGTTTCGGGGTATGACCTGACCTTTTCGCTGTCGTTCGCCAGTGTGTTCGTGGAAGTTGGCGACGAGAAATCGCCGCTCTCCGAAATCGGTGTGTACTGTCTCGGGGCTGTGGTGCTGGGCGCCCAGTTCACGCCTTCGGGAACCGGCATCCAGGCATTTCAGATCACCACGGCCGTCATCAGCGGCAACAGCACCAGCCTGGTATTTCGGGCTACCGGCCTGCCGACCCAGACATGCAACGCGGACGATCTCTCCGGGATACTCGCCGGCACCTCGGTCACTTCGACGCTGTCGCCCGGTTCCGGTTTCGACGTCACCGACGGCCTGACCATCGAAGACGTCGTGCTGATCCTGGATATCAGCCAGCCGATCCCCGCCTTTTCCTCGATCTCGGTGACGGTCTCGCTGGGAAGCGGGCAGAGCTGGACGGCCTTCGGCATGCTGACCTTCGAAAGCATTGAGATCGAGGTCGGCGTCACCGACATGGGCGACGGTTTCACGCCCGACGGCGAGGCAAGCTGCACCGCCTATCTCACCGATAACCCCGATATCGCCCTCTCGGCCTTCGTCACCTTTCCCGATCTCAGATTCGGCGTCGCGCTGGAGATAACCGAGACGACGCAGTCGCTGGACCTGACATCGACGGTCACCGGCCTGATCGGCGACCACTCGACCAGCACGGAGGACGGCGGGAGCGGCCTCACCAGCTTCACCGCCCTCGCGTTCGAGATGACGGGCAACGTCACGCGGAACCAGTATGCCTTTGCCGCGGATATCAAGGAGAGTTGGACGCTGGTTGGTTCGCTCGTGCTCGAGCAGATCTCGCTGAGCCTGGCGTATGATGGCTCGTCCGGCACGGTCACGGGCGGCATCGCGGCCGTCCTGTCGCTACCGAAGATGGAGGTGCTGGTCTCTGCCAACTACGATCCTTCCGGCTGGACTTTCGCCGGCTCCGGCTTGTCCAATCCCGACCAACCGCTGACCCTCAGCGACCTGCTCGACTACGTTCTTGGCCTCTTCGACCTCCCCCCGCTGACGGGCCTGCCGGAGGTGGATATCGATGAGGTCAGCGTCGAATACAGATTTCCGGCCGGGGCGCTGTCGGTCACAGCCACCGTCTCTTTCCCGTCCGCCACGGTCAACCTGGCGGCGCTGCCGCTGGTCGGAGACCTGGTCGGGCCGGACTTCCAGCTCTCGCTGCAATCCGTAACCTTCACCGCGGACACCGCCCCGCAAACCGGCACCACTCCGGCGACGAGCAACTGCTCGCTGTCGCTGGTCGTCGGGCTGGGCACCAGCGAAACCCAGATCATCACCATCCCGCTTTCCGGCACGCAGCAGCAGCCCGCCGGGACGGCCTTGCTGGTCGGCGAAGCGACCGGCGGGACGGCGCCGCCCAACGGGACCTGGATCGATGTCGAGCGGTCTTTCGGCCCCGTGCTGGTCCAGAAGGTCGGTTTCGGTCTGGGCAGCCAGGGCTTGTCGGTGCAGATGGATGCCAGCCTGACGCTGTCCGGGCTCGACATCGCAGTCCAGGGCCTCGGTGTCGCCATCCCGCTGGCGACGCCGATCGAGCCGACCTTCGTAATCGACGGGCTGGCAGTCTCCTATGCCTCGCCGGCGGTGACGATCAGCGGCAGCTTGCTCAAGACCGACACCGACGACGTCGACACCTTCGCCGGCAGCCTGATCGTCAAGGCCGAAAGCCTCTCGCTCTCGGCCTTCGGTTCCTATACGGCGTCCAGCCCGCCCTCGATGTTCGCCTATCTGGTGCTCAATGAGCCGCTCGGCGGCCCGCCGATCTTCTTCGTCACCGGGCTGGCGGCCGGGTTCGGCGTCAATACCCGGCTGGTGCCGCCACCCATCACCGGCGTTGCCACCTTCCCGCTGGTCGCGGGCGCGGCCAGCACCAGCGAGTTCGGACCGCAGCCGTCGCTCGCCACCGTCGCGCAGAAAATGTCCACGGCGATCGTCGCGTCGACCGGCGAATATTGGATCGCCGCCGGCGTCGCCTTCACCTCCTACGAGCTGGTGCAATCCTTCGCGCTGGTCACGGTCGAATTCGGAACCGAGTTCCAGGTGGCGCTCCTCGGCGAATCGACGCTGGCGGTGCCGCAGGACAGCAAACCCTATGTGTTCGCCCAGATGGTGCTGGAAGCCCTCTACACTCCGTCGCAGGGGGTGTTCTCGGTGGCCGCGCAGCTCAACTCCGCCTCCTATGTGCTCGATCCGAACTGCCATCTGACCGGAGGCTTCGCCTTCTATATCTGGTTCGATCCCAGCCCCTATGCCGGCGACTTCGTGATCACGCTGGGCGGCTACAACCCGAGCTTCAAGAAGCCCGACCACTATCCGACGGTGCCCAGGCTCGGCATCAACTGGCAGGTGACGACCGCGCTCTCGATCCAGGGTGGCGAATACATGGCGCTGACGCCGGCCATGATCATGGTCGGCGGCTATCTCAACGCGGTGTGGCACTCCGACTCGATCAAGGCGTGGTTCAGCCTTTACGCCGATTTCCTGATCCAATGGGCGCCGCTCGCCTATCGGATCGATGCCGGCGTCGACTTCGGGGTCCAGGCGACGATCAATCTCGACATTACCACCGTCACCATCAACATTTCCGTCGGGGCCGACCTCATGATTGTCGGCCCGCCCTTCTCGGGCTATGCCGACATCCATCTGAGCGTCCTGTCCTTCCGCATCACCTTCGGCGAGACGCCGCCGCCACCATCCTTGGACTGGTCGCAGTTCAAGACCCAGTTCCTGCCGTCTGCGTCCGCCCAGCAGAGCCCGATTGCGGCCGATGCCGCCGATACCGCGCCGGTGGTCACGCTCGCCATCCAGTCTGGACTGCTGATCGACCTGACCAATGCGACCGACGGCAACGGCAATGCCTTCCCCGTCGACTACGTCGTCGATCCCCACCTCCTGAGGTTTGGCCTCAAGACGATGATCCCGATCGACACGCTGACCTACAATGGAACGGCGGTGACCGGTGATTGGAACACCGACATCGCCATCGGCCCGCTCGGCCTCACCTCCTTCGACAATGCGCTCGATGTCGTAGTCGAATACGAGGAGGCCGACTATACGGCGGCTAGCCTGGACACCAGCGGCACGGGCGGGGCGGCCGCGGCGCTGTGGGGTCCAGCGAGCAACGGCCAGACTCTGAACGGAGACGCGCTGGTCGCCGACAGCCTGCAGGCGGTCGGGATCGTCCCCAGCCTGGTTCCGCCGGGCACGGTCCAGGCGATCGAGATCGCCACCCTGCTCGATACGGTCGAGGCCACTTACGGCCTTGACTGGAGCGCAGACAACGCCCCGACGAGCGACCCGTTCAAGGGCGAGGACTCTCTGACTGCGCTTGCCGACACCATCGCCGATCCCGGCGTCGTGGCAGCCAGGATGGCCATCGTTTCCGGCTTGCTGTTTGCCGACGTGGAGATCGCCAGCCCGATCGACGTCTCGCCGCTGACCGCGTCCGCCACGCTGGGCTATATCACGCCGATCGCGCTCAGCCTGCTCGGCGCGGCCGCGCCGGCGGCCCAGCCCGCCGTTTGATCCTGAGGGGAGCCGGCATGAACAACAACACCGTCCGCTTCGCTGATACCACGGCGGCCAATGACATCATCTTCGTCGAACATTACCAGCCGCAGTGGCAAAGCGGCGACTATACCGTGACGGCGACCCAAAACGTGGGATCGACGGACTGCCAAAGCTTCAGCGACAGCTTTTCCGCCACGCTGACCTTCTCAGTGCTCGGCCCGCGCTTCTCGCTGCCGCCGGACCGCATCCACACCCAATTTCCGCCGCCGGGCGACAACGGCGAATATTCCAACGTGCTGCCGCACCTGGTGCTGACCGACAGGACCCTGCCCTGGCAGCGCTCGCCGGGCGATGCGCCGAGCGGTTTCCAGACGCCATCGATCCCGACGGATACGGCGGTCTATCCCTGGCTGGCGCTGCTGGTCTTCGACCAGAGCGACCCGGCGCCGACGGTCGCCGCCGGGACGATTGCCGACCTGCTGCCGGATGGATTGCCGAGCGGCACCGTTTCATATCCGGACCTCGAGGATAGTCTGGAATACGGGGAATGCACGAGCCAGAATGGCAGTGCGGTCTATCTCCCCTGCCAGTATATCGACGTGCCGGGCCCGCTGTTTTCCGCGATCACGCCATCCTATTGCGATCTCTACTGGCTGGCGCATGCTCGCAAAGTTGAGCCCAAGCGGGCGGCCCTGAAGGCGACCAAGCGCGGCAGAGCGGCTCAGACCGAGCTGTCGGTCGTGGTGGCCAATCGACTCCCCACGCCGGGCAGCACAGCGCTGTGCTGCCTGGTCTCGTTGGAAGGGTTGGGGCCGCTTCTGCCGCCCGCTGCGCAGAACGCCGACACGACCGTCCGCCTGGCGGTGCTCTCGTCCTGGAGCTTCGGCTGCGCGGATAACAGCGAGACCTTTGGCGACTATTTCGCTGCGCTCAATCAAGACCCGGCGACGCTGCAACGACCGTGCCCTGACACCGTCCAGTCGATCGACGTCCAGCAGGCGCTGGCGATGGGCTATACCGCCTTCAACCATCTGACCCGGCAGGGCGGCAGCACCGTGAGCTGGTATCGCGGGCCGCTGCTGCCGTACTGGAACCAGCCGGTCCTGGCGCCGCCGTTCGGGGCCGCCGACGCCCTTATGCGCTACGATCCGCAGACGGGGATGTTCGACACCAGCTACGCTGCCGCCTGGCAGCTGGGGCAGCTCCTGGCGCTGGCGGACAAGAACTTCGCGACCACGCTCTACAACTGGAAGATCGGCCAGCAGCAGGGCGCCGTGGCCGACCTGGAGACGCGGATCCTGGCGGAACAGGTCGGGAGCGATCTCGCCACGCTGACCACACCGGATGCCAGCATCGCGGAGCAGGTCATCAAGACCGTGATCAAGCCGCTCCTCACCAATCTCCTGGAGAAGGCAGCTCGCCCATGACACGCCTGACCGCCGCCGCCGATTACGGTGCACGCATGAGGGAAGCGCTAGCGCAGCCGCCCGTCGTCTTCGACGACGACCCGGCAACGATCGCCATCACCGATTGGCTATCGCGGCTGATGCTGTTCGAAGGCGTGCCGCTTGGCTACCTTGTGCCGGACCCCGGCATGCTGCCGCTGGAATCCATCCGCTTCTTCGCTGTGGACGACAACTGGGTCACGGCGCTGGTCGACGGCGCCTTCAGCATCGGACAGGCCGCGGTCGGCATTTCCGCTGGCGATGCCGCCGCCCCGCAGGCCCGCTTCAAGGCACGCGCCGTCGGTCGGATGAGCCGCCAGCGGGCGCTCAAGCTCGGGATGACCGCCGGCAGCGAGCCGATCGAGGGCTTCGAGGGGGTGATGTCCGGCTTCGTGCTCCGGTCGGCGCTGGTCGATGTCTGGCCCGGCGTGGAGGTCAATGGCTTTGCCGACGCCGCGGGGAGCGAGCACGTCCCACTCGTGCGCTTCGACATCCTGGCTTCCGGACTGGCGCTCGGCCTGTTCGCCGGGCTGGTGCAACGGGTGACGTTCGCCGAACCGGCGGAAACGCTGCATTTCGGCATCGACCTGCAATCTTCCCAGAAAAGCCTGCGCTATATCGACACCGAGGGCGACAACAAGCCCGGCGATCCGGTGCTCGACAGTGATCAACAGCCGGTCACGATCACCGTGCCGTTCCGGTCCGGCAGCAGCACGGTGGTCGACATCGCGACGCTGGCCCAGACCATCCAGACCGGACTCGCGGCGAACTCGGCCATTTCCGATGGCTCTCCCTACACCGCGGCGCAGTTTGCGATGGAACTGGTCGAAGGCGTCCAAGAGGTCGTCTTCGACGCCACCGCCGCCGCATCGGCGGTGGTAAGTCCGCCAGCGAAAGAAGGCCCGGCGGCGAAAGAAGGCCGATCCCGATGACCTCCATTCCCACCCCGACGCCCCTGGTGGTGCCGATCCGGCTCGACGCAATGATGGTCGGCGCCAATGACGGCTCCTTCACCCAATTCGCGCCGGCCTACGCCAATTTCACCGAGATGGCGACCCGCAGCTCGAACACGGCCAACATCGGCAACGATCTGCTGAACCAGCCGTTTCAGGGGCAAGGCCCCCTGTCCCAGGGCATCCATCTGCACTGGAGCCTGCCGCGCGCGCTGCGGATCGCGGATTATGCCGATGGCAACGGCCCGCTGCAGCTTCCACCGGCGCCCAACCGCTGGCTGGTAACCCGCACGATCATCGCGGCGGCCACGTCCGAGGCGCCGACCGTGACGCAGACCGGGTGGGTCGTGGAGAGCGACTATGTCGATTCGACCGGCGCCTATAGCCAAACGGCGATTCCCTACGGCACCGATCCGAGCCAGCCCTATACCTATCTCGGCCGGGTCTATCCGTTGGCGGACTGGACCGGCGACTCCAGCTCCGGAACCTACCTGTCGACGCCGCTGACCGCGGTCGGCTTCGGCATTCCCGATTTCGCCGGCTGCTATCGCAATTGCGGCAATGTCTTCGGAATGCTCGATGACACGCTGAACGACGACAGCTTCGACGCTTCGACCATGGTGCTGCTCTATTCCGTGACCGGCTGGTACAGCGATACCTCGAACGATCCGCTGGCCGGCGCCGATCCGGACGCGGTCGCGGCCGCCTTCGGCTGGACCTACTCGGATACCCACTATGTTCCGTCGCGGACTCTCTGCCACGGTCTCGTCTACCAGTTGCCCTGGGACAGCGGCAGCGCGTTCCTGTCTGACCAGACCGGTCCGTTGTCGACCGGCGTGGCGTTCGGCAACACGCCTTCGGAAGCCTTTGCCGCTTATGCCAGCGCGGTCGAGAGCGACAACCTCCCGCAGGTCGAGCAGATACTCGACGCACTGCAACTGGGCGTGCTGCCGCAGCTGGGGCAGCCGAGCGGGCTCTTGCGCCTGGAAGAGGCGATCTACAACGCCGCTTACACCGCCTTCTCGAACGGCCATAGCTGGCGACTGCGCGCCACCGGCACCAAGGGCGACTTCCCGCAACCGTCCGACAGCCTCGCTGCGTCGATGAACCAGCTCATGACATCGCAGGATGAGCTCAACGCACTGCAGGCGGATATGATCACCCTGCAGGCCCGAATCTTCAACGATTGGTACCACTACATCATCGCCCGTTACGCTGCCGATCCGCCCGCGTCGCCCAGCGAAACCGACATGACGAATTATATCCAAAGCGAGATCGGCGCCCTGTCGCATTTGCAGCAGGACGCAGAGAAACTGCAGACCAGCATTGCCAACCAGATGAGCGAGATCATCGCCGGACTGCCGGGCAATCTCAGCCTGGAGGTCACGGCGGCCGAGCGGTTCTACGGCGCCCCCGATCCGGTGGTCCTGCTGACCGGCGACGGCGTGCCGACCGTGCTCCCCGAGGACGCCAAAGAGATCGGCTGCGTCTTCCTGGCCCCGTCGCCGCCGTCCCTCACCCTCGCCGCCGGGCTGGTCAGCGGGTCGGCGCTGACCACCGTCTCAGCCGACCTTTTGCCGGCGCCGACCCTACCCACCGGCCTGCCTGACCAAGCGGCAGCCTGCCTGACGGCCGCGGCGGAACTGGTCCAGTCGGACCTGCTGATCGTGCCGGCCGCCAGCAACGTCGTGACGCTGGCTGCAGCCAGCCAGGGCGGGACGGCCAATCCCGCGGTTCTGGACTTCGCCACCACCAATACTGACATCGGGCAGGCGCAGACCGACTGGCTGTCCGGCCAGGCGTTCAGCGGTATCGACTTCAGCAGCGCGCCCATCGCTCAGGCGGATATCGCCTGCCTGTCCTGGCAGCTTCCCTGGCGGCCGATCGCCCTGTCCTGGAGCGCCAACTACTATCCGCTGCTGCCGCTGGCGGGATTGAGCGATACCTACGCGGCCGATGCAGTCACCAGCCAGTTCGATTTCGATCCGTCGGTTTCGCTGAACCTTTTTCCCATCGATCCCGACTTTGATTCCTTCGTCGAGCTTTCCGGCACCGCGCTATTGAGCACGGATGCCAGCACGAGCATGCAGGCGCAGATCGCCGCCTACCTGACCCAGCATGACGATCCGGAACTCCGGCAGATCCTGACCGATCTCGGCAGCACGCCGCTGCTGTCGCAGGCGTTCAGCGGGCTCAACACCGGCCTGTTGGGGCGCGTGCAGACGCTGCAGCTCCTGATCGCCGATCCCAGCGCGGTTGATGAGTTCTCGGGCGACTTCACCGACGTGGACGTCAGGAACGCTGTCGGCGGGGAGAACCGCTTCGCGCCGAGCCTGGCCGGCGGCGCTACGGACGATCCGGTCTACAACCCCCTGCGGGGCGGCCAGCTCGTTCCGCAGAAACTGATGTTCATCGACTCGTTCGGCCGGTCCCGCGCCATCCAGATAGGCACCGCCGCAATCGCCTACACCTTGCGTGACGTTTCGGTGGAACAAGGGTTCGTGCTGCCGCTACGCTTCACGCAGGCGACGCAGCTCACGGCCGACTGGCTGGCGGCCGCCAATCCCAGCCTGCGCGACTGCGGGCTTGCGGCCACCAATCCGATCTGCGGCTGGTTGGTTCCCAACACGCTGGATTCCAGCCTCATGTACTACGACGCGAACGGCTCGGCGATCGGCAGCCACATTGTGAGCGCCGGCACCCTGATCTGGCAGTCCGCCCCCAATGCCGGGCCGCCGGGCCAGAGCTTCGAAGAATCCTTCGTCGGCCGCAATGCCGTACTGACGGCATTCGCCTCGGCCATCGAGATGGACGGGGCGACGTATGCCGGCTCGTTGCTGCTGACGATCGAGCGAACCCAGGCCTTCGTCCTGCCCGACGGCCACCAGCTCAGCCGGCAGACGGCGATGCTGATGGGAACGCCGTTGGCTCTGGTGCAAGCCAAGCTCGATCTCGCCATGGCCGGGCTGCCGGTTCCCGACCAGAGCTACGCTGCCCTGGCCCAGGATATCGACAACAATACCGACGTGCTGGACCGCACCCTGCACGGGCTGGACGACATCGAGATTCCGGTGGTGCTGGGCAACCAGCTGGACCTCGACGACGGGCTGATGGGGTTCTTCCTGGCCGGCGACGACGGCGATGCCGATTTCTCGCTCTGCTACGCCGCGCAGGCGGACGGCAGCAGCGACAACGTCGTCGTGCCGGCGGCCGACGGCTTGACGCTGACCCTGAACGCCGACCAGCCGACCCTGGTGGCGATGCTGATCGATCCGCGCAGCAGCGTCCATCTCAACACCGGCCTGCTTCCAGTCCGCGAACTGACGCTGGCCGCCGAAACCTACAACGCCGCACTCAGCCGGATGTCGTTCAGCTTCCTGACGGCGCCGGTGCTGGCGCCAGCCGGCAGCTTCGCCATCCCGACCCCGCGCGAGGGCGGCGGCACCTGGGGGTGGATCACCTACCAGAACGGGGACTGGCTGCAGCAATCCATTCAGCCGCCCCTCAACACCGCGTCCCTGCAGCGGTCGCAGAACATGCAGGAAGGGTGGCTTCAGCTCACCCAATTGCTGGAGAACGACTGATGCCCAAGGCTCGCAACTCCCTCAAGATCAAGGGTGAGATCGTCGCCAGCCTGTCCAACGCCGCGGCGGAGGGCACCTGTGCTATCCCGCTAGGGTTGCCGACGAGCCTGACGCTTCTCCTTGCCAACCAGACCGACCAGTCCTTCGTGCTGGTGCCGCGCAACGGGGCGGCGCCGACGCTCCGGCTGGACTTCACCGAGCTCTCGCCCGCCGTCGCGCCGGATCCGGCGCAGGTCAGCTGTCCGTGGTTCACCGCCACGGCCCCGCGCCCCGGGATCATCGAGCTGGCGCTGGCGGCCGAGCAGTATGATTGGCTGCGCCTTCAATACCTGACTGTCCGGCTGAACGACCTCGTGCTGACTGGCGGTGCCGGCTTGGGTCTGCTGGAGGTGACGCTCGAGCGCTTCCACCCGCACCTGACCTGGCAACGATCGCTTCCGCTGATGAAGCTGGAGACGCCGGCGGCCGGACAATTGACAAGCGGCGCCAGGGGGGCGGGTCCCGCCGCCTATCGCCACCAGACCACCGGCGGCAGCCTGCAGATCGAGGTCAGGCCGTCGGCTGCGCGGCCGGATCTTGCGGCTGCGCCGGCTGGCCAGCCCGAGATCGTTGTGGGCATCACCACCGCGAACAGCGGCAAGCTGCAGGCGCTCACGTCCTCGAAGCTTGGCGGAAAGGCACAGGTGACGGCCCACGGCTGGACCGCTGAGCGTATCGAGGGAAGCAGCACGCCGTTTTGGAGGCTGGTCCCCAAGTCCCAAGACGGTCCTTGGCTGGGCCGCCCCGGGCCACGCAGCGCCGTAATCGAGATTGGCAACCTGTTCACCGACCAGTCCCGGAGGGGGCATCTCGCACTCTATTCGGCCAATATTCCAGATCGGGCCGACGGATATCAGACGGTCTTGATCGATGCGGCGTCCGGGCAACCGACGATTTCCTCCTTCACCATCTCGCCGTCCGACGGCTTCGGCGTCATCGATACTCCGCAGACAGCCTATCTGAGCTGGGCAACCAGCAATGCCGCCTACGTTGTGCTGTCGGGCGTCGGGGTGGTTCCCACGGGGACGTCCAACTTCCAGGTGACGGTCGAGAAGAGCACGACCTTCATTCTGACGGCGTTCGACTCGACGTTGCAGCTGCCGCAGTCCTTGTCGGTTACCGCAACGATATCGCCCGATCCAGAAAGCCTGCTGGTGACCGCCGGCACGATGATCAACTGGGGCGGGCCGCTGTCGGCGCTGCCGGCGAACTGGCTGCTGTGTGACGGAAGCGCCTACGACATCGACGACTATCCGAACCTCTATGCCGCCATTGGCACCCAGTATGGCGGCGACGGCCAGACAACCTTCAACGTGCCCGACCTCACCAACGCTTTCGTGGTCGGTGCCGGATCGCAGTCGGCTGAACCGCCGCAGACCGGCGGCGGGCCGGACACCCATACGCATGACGTCGGTCTGCCGACGCAGACCGTCGCCCCCACGGTGACAACGGACCCCGGGCACGACCACGTCGTGCCGAACGCCTGGTATGCCCGCAGCCTGAGCAGCACCGACCACGAATATTGCCAAAGCGTCTGCGCCCCGTCCTTCAGCCAGGGTTCCAGCTCTAACCCCACGACCGTGCAGTCGGGTGGCGCACACACCCACCAGATCCCCGTCAGCTTCCCCGACCAGTCCAGCGGCACCAACTCGGTCGGATCGACGCCGGATGTGGGCGTCAGGCCGCCCTGGTACTCGCTCTGCTGTCTGATCAAGACATGAGCCTCCGACCCGACCGATCGCAATGAGGATGACCATGCCTGCGGATACCGCCAACGACTCGTCCCTGATCACGCAGTTCACTTGCGTGGCCAACTGCAACCCGACCGATCTGGTGACACCGGCCGAGGTTACCCTGCAATGGCAGACGGCGGCAGGCTGCACGGCGGCGCTGCTGTCCGGCGTCGGGGTGGTCCCGCTGACCTCGACCGGGACCATCGTCACCGTCACAGAGACCACCGTGTTCGAGCTCACCGTCTTCGCCTCGGCGACGAACCAGGTCGAGACGGCGACCACCACGATCACGGTGACGCCCGACTCGACCACGCGGATGGTTCCGGCGGGCACCATCGTCGCCTGGGCAGGCAATGCCGACGCGCTGCCCGCCGGCTGGCTGCCTTGCGACGGCACCGTCTATCAATCCAGCAACTACCCCGCCCTGGCGAAGGTGCTGGGCTCAAGCTACGGCGGCACCGGAACGACGACGTTCGGCGTCCCGAACCTGGTCGGCAGTTTCGTCATGGGTGCGACAGGGCAATCGACCGAGGCCGCGCAGACCTGCGGTCCGGCCGATACCCACACACACCCGATTCCGGCATTCAGCGGCGATTTCCAGACCGACACCAGCGCCCCCCATACGCATGAGTTGCCGAATACATGGTATCAGGCGGCCTACAGCTCGGGAAAATACACCTCTATCGGCGTTCAGAGCTTCAGCGTGGCCGGGTCGCCGACGCAGAACGACAATCCGGCCGGGCACTCTCACTCGGTCAACCTGTCATTTGATGCCTTCACCAGCGACGGCACGAGCGACGGCATCCAGCCGCCCTGGTTTGCGATTTGCTACATCATCAAGACCTGAGGAAGCCGACCATGGCCGCCAGCCAAAGCAGCGTCTCGTTCTCAATCGTCAATCCAAAAAACTCCAACACGGTCTATGTCGGGCAGGACAACACGGTGACCGTCCAGGCCGTCAACCAGACCGGTGCGACGATCACGCTGCCGGGCGGCACCCCCGCCGACCCGGTCACCGGCAGCGGTTTCACGCTGCTTCTCTTCTTCAACGCTCTGTTCGCCAACGAGGAGTCGGCGCCGTGCGGAGATCTGTCGGTTACGGCTACGGGATGGACCGCGAAGTTTTTCGCCGACGCCCCTTACCCGGGATGGGCGATTTCACCCAACGACAACACGGATTGGGACGCGGGCGCTTCGCTGAACGTCACCGTGGCCGGGCTCACCCCGACCACGGCCGTCAGTCTCTGCCAGGTCGCCATCGACATCTACAACCTGCCGGGAGCGGAGAATTTCTCCGTGACCTGCCCAGTCAATGTCGCGAATCCTGCAGGCGGATTGAATGTCACCGACGCCGTAGGGATTAGCCTTTCGCTGCCGGGCACGACAAACGACGCGACGATCGGCATCAGCCGCAATCCGCAATACCCCATCCAGAACAGCCTGGAGCTGATACTGTCGAACAAGACCCAACAGCCTCTGGTGCCGGACGGCGTCGACTGGGGAGTTGATCCGCCCAGCGTCAACATCACCTTCGTCTATGGATCGGCCCCGCCGGGCTATTTCGCCCTGACGACTCCGGACGACGGCAGCCAAATCTCGGTTGGGCTGGGGACGGGAAACACGCTGTGGACCGCAACGCAGCTTGCCGGGTCGGCAGGGCCGGTCTGGTCCCTGCAACCCATCGCGGGAACCAACAACCAGATCCTGGGCACCGGCGTCCAAGCGGTGGCTACGTTCGAGCTCACCAACATCGTCACCGAGTTCGCCGCGACCCCAACGCTCGCATATATCCAGTTCGTCAATATTCCCGGCTATGCCGACGGGAGTACGACGCTCGTGCTCGACAAGGTCTATGAGACCATGACGATCAGCGGCCCACTGACGCTGAGCACCGACACGGTGACCGTATCGCCCGATAGCGGACCGCAGACGGTGAGCTTGAACTGGACCGTCGAGAACGCCACGATGGTGGAGGTTTCCGGACTGGGCATGGTGCCCCCCAGCGGGGAGAACGTGCAGGTGCCGGTATGGCGGACCACCAGCTTCGTGCTGACGGCCTATGATACGTATCTGAACGCGATCGCCACCAGCCAAGCCACGGTGACGGCTCAGGCGCCGCAGTCGGCATCGGCGCTGCTGGGCCAGTTGTTGCCGTTGGGCGCCGTGGTGCCGTGGTCCGGTTCGCTCGACAGCGTGCCGGCCGGCTATGCCGTCTGCGATGGCAGCAGCCTGTCTGTCGCCGACAATCCGCAGTTATATTTCGTCATCGGGAAGACATTCGGCGGCGATGGCGTCACCACCTTTTGTCTGCCCGACCTGCAGGATCGGTTCGTCATCGGGACGGCTTCCGGTTCCGTGGCGGTCGGGGACACTGGCAGCCCGACGCACACTCATACGATGTCGCAAATGCCATCGGCCGCGGCGAACACAACGTCAGACGGCGCGCATACTCACGGGGTGCCCTCCGATTGGTACGCTGTCATGTGCACCACCGGCAGCTATCGCGCGTCGATCGATACCGGCGGCACCCTCGGCGACCCGAACATGCCCGAACCGAACAACATCTTCCAGTCGAACGGCACCCACTCCCATGGGGTGACCCTGGACTACTCGCAAGCGGCTGTCACGGCGCCCCAGAGCGGCGGGATGCGGCCGACGTGGTTCAGCCTGTGCTACATCATGCGCACCGGTGTCTGAACCGATGATCTGGTCGGCATCCCTGGAGGGGGCTTTGACTGAACTTCTGGTCGCCGTCTTCGGTTCCGGCACCCGCATCGCGCATCGGCAGCCGCTCAGCCGGCGGGCTGCCTGTGTCAGCCGCCTATTTCTGCGTAGGCCTTCCGGCAATCCGGGATCGGTGATTATCAAGCATGTTCCGGCGGAGAGATTCGTGCCCGGTGCAGTGCCCGACGCTCCCGAATTCCGCGAGGAACAGGTCGTTCACCGCTTCCTCGCCGGCATCGGCGCCGAGTCGGGGCTGAAGCCGGCGCTGCTGGGCTTCGATCCGGCCGGATTGCTGCTGCTCGAGGATCTGGGCCCGATCGGAAATCCAGTGGCGCGCAGTTTCGCCGAGCTGGTCCCGCGCCTTGCCCGTGCCATGGCGCGCCTGCACGGCCGCACCCTCGACCAGGAAACGACGTATCTGGAGCTGCGGCGGCAAGCCGGGCTCGGCCCGGTTGCGACGGACGGGCGCTATCACGGAGTGATGCGGGAAGCTGAACGGGCCGCCGACGGCCGTGCCGGGCTGGCCTCGATGGTTTCCCCCTGGGAAACGCCGGCAGTCCGGCGGACGCTGGAGCGGGAGTTCGACGCCGTGGTGGCGCTGGTCGAGAATTATCCGGGCCGTCGGGCCCTGATCCACGACGATCTCGGCAATGCGCGGCAGACCTTTGAGATCGGCACGGAGACCTATCTTCTGGATTTCGAATACAGCCATTATGCGCCGCCGTTCTACGAATTGACCAAGACGCTGTTGGGCAAGTTCGAAACCAATACCGAAACCGGCGAATATCTGTTGGCGTCTCCGAACATGCCCCTGGCCTTTGCGGAACAGCACCGCGTCCTGATGGATCGCGATTATGGGCTGCGATTGGCCGACGAAGAATGGGAAGAGACGCTGGCCGCCTGTCTGATCTATGCCGCGCTGACGCTGCTCGGCAATCTGGCGGCGACGGGGCATCGGCGAACGCTGCGCGGTTCCGTCCAGGACGACATCAACCGGATTCTGGACCGGCTGACCCTGGTCCTGCGGCCATTCCGGCCTTTCGCCGTCATCCGCTCGATCGTCACTCGCTACCGTGCGGCGCCAGCCGCGCAAAACGTCCACAAGCTCCATTCTTTAGCCAAATCAGCTCGACATGGGTGAGGACGCTCATGCCCACTCAGCGCGATCAAGAAGCCGGGTTTCATTTCGTACTTTGCAGAGCGCTCGGGTTGCCGAAATCCCGTGGCCGCGGCTTCCCGAAAATGCGATATCAAGGGGGTGAGGCGCGCGCTGTTCGAGAAGGTGTTCAGGACGAGGCGCCGGGCCGTGCCTGCTTGTGATCTGAGGAGTGCGGAAGGGCTATGGAAATTGTAACGCTGGGTCATTTCACGGGGTGCGTCGGCAGCGCGTTCGATATCGACCTGGGCGAGAGTTCGGTGTCTTTGACACTGTCGGAGGCACGTCCCCTGCCGGAAAACGGTTTTCCCGGAATGCGGCGATCGCCCTTTTCGCTGATGTTCCGAAGCGGCTCGCAGATCGTGCTGCCGCAAAAGCTCTACAAGTTGAAGAATGCGACGCTGGGCAAATTGGAGATATTTCTTGTCCCAGTCGCCAGGGACAAAGAGGGGATCGTTTATCAGGCGATCTTCAACTGAGGAGCAGGTCTTGCCGATCGCGGCAGAAAAATCAGCGCGTCGACCACTGCATCTGGATATGGGTATCGCTGGCTTCGGCTTCGCGAAAATGAAGACTGCGATAAAGCGCCTGCGCACGAATGTTGCGCCGCTCCACATGCAGCATTATGCCGGACGCCGAACAGGCTTTCGCCTGGCGCTGAATGGCTTTCAGCGTGGCCACTCCCTTGCCGCGATTGCGCCGTTGCGGCAACAAGCCAATATCGATGACATGCCAGCGCTCCATGCTGGAATCGACGTAGAGCCGTCCTATCGGCTCGCTTCCGTCCAGCAGTATCAGGAAATCGGCGCTTGAGAATGTCGCCACATAGTGGCGGTGCTGCAGGTCGAATTGCTGATCGATAAACGCCCACTTCAGCTCCTGCGGCCAAGGCACCGGCTCCATTTCCTCCATGCGGAAGGACCAGTAGAGACGACGCAGGAAGGGAATGTCCTCGAGCGTGGCGCCCCGGGATGAGCCGCGCGGTAGAGCGAGGCGGGAGTTCTCCCCAGATGGAAATTCCGGCAGTTGTCCTGCCTCGATAAGCGCCATCACCCGAAGGACGGAAAGACACCCTGAAGCGCAACGCAGTAGTTCAGAGCAAGGTAGGGCTGTCGGTTCTCATGCGGCTGGCTGCCCCCGGTAAAGCCGATCATGTTGGCCGGGAATTGTGCGTTCGGCTGCGCGCCTGCAACGAACGCACTGGTGTCCGTTGGCGACGTCAATGAATTGCCGGCAGAGGGCGAGGCGGCTTTCTTGGCCACATCCGGCTGGTTGTATATTGTGAACTGGTGCATGTGCGCCGGCATTTCGGCCAGCGTCAGCGTCTCACTGTTTTCGCCGAACGTCTCGCCGATGGTGCGGGGCGTGAGACCCGGACCCTGGCCCTGGCTGCAGCCGGCGCGACCGGCAAAATTGGGCAACTGAAAATTGGTCGTGCCATTGCCGCCATAGTTGACGCCCAGCAGCGCGAACAGCGCCGAATACTGCTGGATCGGAACAAGCGATCCGCTGCAGAACGCCCATCCCCGGGGCGCAAAGTTGAAACCGAAAACCTGTATCTCACCGAGGAATGGCGTGGTCATTGGGATGTTCCTGCGATCTTGATGGCGAACCGGTTCCGTTAAACAACTCCGAGCGCGTGGCTTCAGCCTTGCGATGGGAAGATTCCGGCCCAGGCAATGCAGAACTGCACCGTCAAGGTCGGCATCGTGTTGTCGTGAGGCGAATTCCCGCCGATGGGCTGCGTCGATTGTGGAGCGGTGGTGAAAGCTGTCGCGCCGGTAATATCGGTCACGTACATCGTGTCGCTTGCAATCGCACCGAGTTCGACCGTCGCATTGACCGACTTGGCACCGGCGCTTGATGGAGTCGCGGTCATCGAGTGATTGTGCTGCGGCATCTGCGCGGGCAGCAGAGTGACCGACTCGCTTCCTGCCATCTGGCCTATGACGTAGCGCGAAAGGCCGGATCCCGCCCCCTGATGGACCGGCACGCGCCCCGAAAGCTGTGGCGTGGCGAAAGTCACTTGGCCGTCGCCGCCGTAAGTGGTGCCGATCAGCGTAAACAACGCCTCATACTGGGAGATGGCATATAGCGATCCGTCGCAAGGCAGCCAACCGACCGGCAGGCGCGGAAAACCGAACATGCGGATTTCTCCGACATAAGGCTCACTCATCGATGGATCTCCGTGCAGGTTTGGTGCTGGCTGGCGTTTGTCACGAGCGTGACGGGTATATCCCGCTCATCGCGATATTGTAGTTGATGGTCTGGTAGGGCTGTATGTTCGGGTGCGGCTGGTTGGCACCGACATAGGTCACGGTCGCAGCCGCCAAGGTGACCACGCGGCCATTCGGTGCGGCATAGATGGCATTTGCGGTTGCGCCATAAAGCGCATTGTTTGGACTGCGCCCTGCGCCCGCTCCAGTGGTTGCGTTGCCCACATGGTTGTGCGACGGCAGTTGCTGGGGCAGCAGCGTGATATTTTCAGCCCCGCCTGTCTCCCCCAACTCATAGGGTGACGGCTGCCAGGCCGGATCGACCGATGCGCCAAAGCCAACCGGCGTGCGGCTCTGCAGGTTGGGCAAGGCGAAATTCGTGGTGCCATTGCCGCCATAGGTCGTGCCAAGAAGCGAAAACAGCGCCTGGTTCTGGGCGATCGCCAGGAGCGATCCGCTGCAAAAGGCGAAGCCCTTTGGCGGGAACGCGAAACCCGTCATCATGATCTGCCCGAGGAAAACTTCGGCCATTAGCTCCCCCTAATATATTCAACAGTTATCCTTAAATTCAACATTGCTCATAATTCATGGATTCTGCAAGAGTGTTTTTCTACCCAAGATGGACATGATGAAGACTTCGTGATTTACTTGATCCACGAATCCTGCAGGGAACGCAGGAAGGCATTGCGTAGGCAGCTAAACATTTGATCGGGCGGAATTCTTCGCTTCGGTACTAAAACGTACCAAATCGATAGCGTGGGGGCATGCATTGCAGTGGAATTCGAAGTATCGCGTCGTGCGTTCCGCTACGCTGGCGAGCAGGTTCGTGCTTTGGCTTGGCATGCTGGCGTTGGTCGGCCTTGCCGCTTTGGCGCCATCCGAGACCCAGGCCGCGACATCGGTGGGCTGCCCCACCCCGATCTCGATAACCGTGGCATCTGGCGGCTCTTATCAGATCGACGCGTCGTCTTGCGATCCTTTCGGAACGAACCCGCAAAGCGACGTGGTGCAACCGGCACACGGCCATGTCACAATCGACAATGCGGCTGCCGGGCTGCTGACCTACGTCAACAACGGCGACGGCGCCACAACGGACAGCTTCACTTTTGAAGATGCCTCCGCGGGTGTCGTCACCGTCAATGTGACCATCACTCCGGCCACCTCGCCCATCAGCGTCAGCCCCGCAACCCTGCCGACGCCGGCGATCGGCGTTTTCTACGACCAGACATTGTCCTCTACCGGTGGCGTGGCGCCCTATACCTATTCTCCAGGCGGCGGCAGCTTGCCCCCGGGCCTTAGCCTTGCGTCAGACGGCAGGATCTCCGGCACACCGACAGGTTCGGGACCCTACAATTACACCGTGCATGTGACGGATTCCACGTCCGGAACGCAACTGACGGCTGACAAAAGCTACAGCTTCACTGTCCCCGGGCCGACATTGGTTGTTTCGCCGACCAACCCGCCCGACGGCGCCGTGGGCTTTGCGTACAATCAGCAATTCAGCACGAACGGCGGCACCGCGCCTTATACCTATAGTCTCGAGAGTGGGAACCTGCCGGGCGGACTGACACTGTCCTCCAGCGGGCTGCTTTCCGGCACGCCGACGACCCAGGGCAGCTTCACTTTCACCATAAGGTCTCAGGACAGCACGACGATCTCGACCGGCGGCGTCTGGTTCATCGCGCAGAGCGTCACCGTCGTCATCGATGCCGCGCCGACCGTCGTCGTCGCCCCCACCACCCTGCCCGGCGGCGCGGCTGTCGGATCGGCCTACGCCACGACCATCACCGCCAGCGGCGGCACGTCCCCTACACATTCACCGTCAGCGCGGGCTCGCTTCCCGCCGGGCTGACGCTGTCTTCGACTGGCACGCTTTCCGGCACGCCGACGGCAGGCGGAACGTTCAACTTCACGGTCATGGCCACGGATGCCAGCGGCGCGCCCGGGCCATTCAACGGCACCCAAGCCTACTCACTGACGGTCGCCGCGCCGACCATCACGCTGCCGGCCACGACGCTGGCGGACGCCACGATGGGCCAGGCTTATTCGGCGACACTCAATCCGGCCACCGGAGGCACCGCGCCTTACACATATGCCGTTACAGGCGGGGCACTTCCGCCGGGTGTGACGCTGTCGTCGGCGGGCACATTGTCAGGCGCACCCAGCGCCGCCGGCAATTTCAATTTCACGGTGACGGCAACTGACAGCAGCGGCGGCACCGGACCGTACACGGCCAATCAGTCCTATTCGCTCGCAGTCACGAACATCCCGCCGATTGCCAACGCAGTGTCGGCCACGGTTGCCTATAGCAGCGGCACCAATTCGATCACGCTCAACGTCACAGGGGGAACGCCGAACTCTGTCGCCGTCGCGACCCAGGCGACCAATGGCACCGCCACGGCCGGTGGCCTATCGATAACCTATCAGCCCAACGCCGGCTTCCACGGCACGGACTCTTTCACTTACACAGCGACCAATTCGGCAGGCACTTCCGCTCCAGCGACAGTCACCGTCACGGTCAGCGATCCGACGATTACCGTCGCTGCATCCGCGTCCTTGACAGCGCAGGTTGGCGTCGCCTACACGCAAACCTTCACAGCATCGGGCGGCGCGGCGCCATATACGCTGGGGGTAACCGGCTTGCCGGCGGGACTTTCCGTCACCGGCACAACGTCCAATAGCGTAACCGTTTCGGGAACGCCAACCACGGCGGGCAGCTTTACCCTTACAGTCTCTGGCGCCGACAGCAGCAACGGCCCGGTCGCGATATCGCAGAACTTCACGCTTTCCGTCGGCGCACCGGGACTTGCCATGACGCCGCCGGCGGGGACGTTCGTCGTGCCCTACGGCGCGACGTTCAGCCAGCAGTTCTCCGCATCCGGCGGCACAGTGCCTTATGCCTATATCGTTTCGGCAGGCACGCTTCCCCCCGGCCTGTCGTTTGACGCAAACGGACTGCTTTCGGGAACCGCCACCACGCCCGGATCCTATAGTTTCACCGTGAAGGCAACGGATAGCAGCACCGGTACCGGCGCGCCGTTCTCGCTCTCCGTCAGCTACACGGCGCAGGTCGCGACGGCCACCATTGTCGTCGACCCGGCAACGCTGCCGAACGCGACGGCAGCTACAGCCTATTCGAACACAATCACCGCATCCGGAGGCATTGCGCCTTATACCTACGCGACGACGGCTGGCGCGCTGCCAGCCGGGATGTCGTTGACCACCGCCGGAGAACTCACAGGTACACCCACGCAGTCCGGCAATTTTTCGTTCACGGTCGCAGCTACCGACGCTCACGGCCAGACCGGATCGCGCATATACAACCTGACGGTTGGCCTGCCGAGCCTGACCGTGGCGCCCAGCAGCCTTCCGGGAGGCACTGCCGGAACCGCATACAACCAACCCCTGACGGCAAGCGGCGGCAACGCGCCGTATAGTTTTGCGGTTACGGCAGGTGCGTTGCCGGCCGGGCTGACGCTCTCTTCGGGGGGAACGTTGTCGGGCACGCCGACCGCAAGCGGCACCTTCAACTTCACCGTCACCGCGACGGACAGCACCGGCGGCACGCCGGCGACCGGGTCCGTCGCATACACGCTGACGATCGCGGCGCCGACCATCACGCTGGCCCCGGCCACCCTGCCAGCCGCCCAATACGGCGTCGCCTACAGTCAGGCGCTCACCGCCAGTGGCGGCACCAGCCCTTACAGCTTTGCGCTGACAGGCGGCGCGCTGCCGCCTGGAATAGCGCTGTCGTCCACAGGCACGATCTCGGGCGCCCCCACCGTTGTCGGCTCGTTCCCCATCACCGTCACGGCGACCGACAATTTCGGTTTCACCGGCACGACGAGCTACACGCTGGTGATTGGAAGCAACCCGCCGGTCGCCAACCCGGATACGGTCGAGACGCTTGACGGACAGGCGGTGACGATCGACGTCACGGACAACGACACCGGCGATATCACCTCCATAGCGGTCTCAACCGCACCGGCACACGGCAACGCGACGGTCAGCGGCACCGCCATCTCCTACACGCCGGCGGCTTCCTTCGTCGGATCGGATACTCTGCAATACACGGCGACCGGACCGGGCGGAACCTCGACGCCGGCCACGGTCACGGTCAACGTCAGGCCACATCCGGTTCCGGTTGCGCAGCATGTCACGACGGTATCTGGCAAGCCCGTGGTGGTCGACCTGACCAAGGACGCCAGCGGCGGTCCGTTCACGAGCGCCAGCCTGGTTTCAGTGCCGCCGCCTTCGTCCGGCACGACGTCGCTCAACGGGTACCAGATGACCTTCACCCCGACGGCAACGTTCCACGGCACCGCCACGGTGACCTTCACCTTGAGCAACGCCTATGCGACATCGGCGGTGACAGCGATCACGATCGAGGTCGTGGAGCGTCCTGACCCGACGCTCGACAGCGAGGTGATGGGCATCCTCAACGCCCAGACCGCGGCGACGCGCCGCTTCGCCACCTCGCAGATCGGCAATTTCCAGCAGCGTCTGGAAGGCCTGCACGATAGCGACGATGGCCAGGGACCCACCGACAGCCTGGCCTTCGTCCAGGGCATCGTGCTTTCCTTCGACAGCACTTGCGGCGAGAGCGATCTGGTTCCGCAAGGCGAATCCTGCGGGCGCAATCAGGCGACTGACCAGAACTGGCCCTTCAAATCCTACCTGGACGACAACACGACCGCAGGCACGCCCGGCAGCTTCGGCTCCGGCAGCTTCGGCCACAGCAAGGTGACGATCTGGACGGGCGGTTCGATCAACATCGGCGACCGCGACGGCGCCGATGGCTTCAAATTCCAGACCACCGGTCTCAGTGCCGGCGTCGACTATCGCTTCACCCGTGATCTCGCCCTGGGCGTCGGCGTCGGCTATGGCCGCGACGACAGCGACATCGGCGACAATGGCAGCCGCAGCACCGGCAAGAGCTATACCGCCGGCGTCTATGCCAGCTATCATCCGGGCCAGACCTTCTTCATCGACGGGCTGGCTGGCTACCAGTGGCTGTCGTTCGATTCGCAGCGCTACCTGACATCAGGCGGCGGCTTCGTCACTGGCGAGCGGGACGGCGGCCAATGGTTCGCCTCGGTATCGGCGGGCGGCAAGTATCGAGTTGAAAACTGGCTGATTTCGCCTTACGCGCGTCTCGACGTGGCGCGCGCGACGCTCGATGCCTTTACCGAAGACGGCGATCCAGCCTCGGCCTTGCATTATGGCGAGCAGGATATCAGCACCACGACCGGCAACCTCGGACTCACCCTCAACTACAAATACCCGGTCAGTTTCGGGGTGGTTTCGCCGCAGCTCAGGCTGGAGTATCAGCACGACTTCCAGGGCGACAGCGAGATCACCATGAACTACGCCGATATGTTCGGCGGGCCCTTCTATCGCACCTCCATTGACGGGATGGGACGGGACCGCTTCATGCTCGGCCTCGGCGTCAATGTGCAAACGACGCAGGATTTTGCCCTGCGCCTGGAATACCGCGGCCTGTTCGGCAGCGATGGCGATAGCGACAACGGTTTCCTGGTCAACCTGGGCAAGAAGTTCTGATCTTCGGCTTGCCCCGCAACAGGTCGCGCCCTGTTTTCGTCCGGTTGGCACAGCGTCGCGATGGGAGCCGAAGCCAATATTTGCTGCCGATCGCAGGCAGTGGTCGCGATGGTCCCGCGAGCCGGCCGCCGCCTTTAAACTTGTTACAAATAGAACGAAATTGAAAATTATATGATGATCAGCTCATATAAACTGGCAAGCAAGATTCAGATGAAGGTTTCGGTGAAGTAAAATTTTCGAATCTACAGTCTCCAGTGCTAGACAGACCTCCAGATCGCGGGCAATATGTTTTAAGCGGCAACTAGAGACAATTGAGGAGGCCCCCATGTTGCGTGGAGGATCGGTGGCGTGCGCTCGGTTTTTCGCGGGTGTCTTCGTCGGCAGCCTGGGGCCAATCGCGGTGCTGCCCGCGGCGGCCGAGATCATCAATCCACCAATGCTGCAGGACGAGCGCGCGCCAATCGCCAAGCCGATGCTGAAAGAGCTGGCGCCGGCCGCGCCGTTGCCCGGCAACACAGCGCCGGTGCGCGGCGACCGCCTGCTCAATCTCAAGATCGACTATATCGATAACCAGATCTACAATCCGTCCACCGGCGGATACGACAAGGTCCATCTGCGCGGCTACACCGGCAAGGGCGTCGACCCCAATGCGCCTTATGTCTCGCCCACGATCGAGGCAATTCCCGGCGATACCGTGCGCATCACCCTCGACAACCAGTTGCCGGCGGGACCGCAGCCCGGCGACCCAGGATGCATGCCTGGCGCTCAAATGCCCGACATCCCGCATTGCTTCAACGGCACCAACCTCCATACGCATGGGCTATGGGTAAGTCCGTCGGGCAACAGCGACAACGTGCTCTTGTCGATCAATCCGCAGACGAAGTTCACTTACGAATACAACATCCCGTCGGATCATCCCTCCGGCACCTTCTGGTACCACACGCATCGCCATGGCTCGACCGCGCTGCAGGTGTCGAGCGGCATGGCGGGCGCGCTGATCATTCGCGGCAACCGTCCCCCAACGCCCTCCGCGCATGGCGACATCGATACGTTGATCCCGACCTTGGCGATCCCCGAGCGCGTGCTGGTGATGCAGCAGATCCAGTATGCCTGCCGCGCGCCGGCAGCCAAGCCGGGTGAGCTCGGCCCGATCAAGCAGGACATCAACGGACGCTATATCTGCGATCCGGGCGATGTCGGCGGCATTGAGGGTTACGACCAGTTCGGCCCCGGCACATGGCCGGCATCGGGACGATATACATCGCTCAATGGCAAGGTGTTCAATCCAAACGATCCGATGAAGGCGACGCAGGGCCAGATCGAGCGCTGGCGCATGATCCATGCCGGCGTGCGCGACACGATCAGCCTGCAGTTCTTCAAGGTGCTCGACGGCAAGCTGAAGCCAGGCGCGAAGACGCTGCTCAGGGCCGACGCCACCGCGGCCTTCATCAAGGATACATGCGATACCACGCCCGTGCCCTACATGCTGGTCGCGGCCGACGGCCTGACGATGGCCTCGGGGCAGATGACCAAGCTTGCAACCTTCCAGCCCGGCTATCGCTTCGATGCGCTGGTCGCGTTCCCGCAAGCCGGACGCTACTGCGTGATTGATTCCTCGGCGCCGAAGTCGGGCGTGGTCAATGGACTGGACGTTGGCCCACAGTTGCTTGGCCTGGTCGACGTCACGCCCGGAACACCGGTCGACAACGTCGAAAGCTACATTAACCACAAGCTGGTCGCGCTGGCAGAGACCAACATGCCGGCGGATGTCAAAGCGACGGTGGTGGCCGACCTCAAGGCGGGGACGAAATTGACGAGCTTCACGCCGCATCCCGACGTTACCGACGACGAGGTAAAGGGCAACGGCACGCAGGAGCTGACCTTCTTCATCGACACGACGGGGCCGGACGTAAAGTTCGAAGTCGGCAACACGCTCGATACCGCCAGCGTAAAGCCTTACGACCCTACCCGCATCGATCGCGCGTTGCCGCTTGGCAAGGCGCAGGAATGGACGCTGCAGTCGCATTTCGTGAGCCATCCGTTCCACATCCACGTCAATCCGTTCCAGATCGTCTCGATCGTCGATCCCAACGGCAAGGACGTCAGCGCCCCGGGCGCGATCGACGATGCCGGCGGCGCGCCATACGATCCGCAATATCCCGGGCTGAAGGGCGTCTGGAAGGATACGCTGTGGATCAAGAGCCTGATTCCGCAATCGCTGCCGGCAGGCTTCTCCGGCATCTACACGATCACGCTGCGCACCCGCTACGAGCGCTACATCGGCGAATATGTGCTCCACTGCCACATCCTCGACCACGAGGATCAGGGCATGATGCAGAACGTTGCCGTGGTGCTGCCTGACCAGGTGAGTGCTCCCTCGCAAGGCAGCGCAATGCTGATGCAGATGGATGCGCAGATGGAGATGGGTGGTCACGATGGCCACAAATGAAGCGAGGCAACCAGAGTCCGCCAGGCCATTCACCTGGAGTGACGTGGAAGCGATCCTCGCCGCCGCCGGCGGCGCCGAGGGACCCGGCAGACTGACCGGGCTAACTCTGCCGGAGTTTCTTTCGCTCCAGTTGCACGGCATGCCGCTGGTCGCACCACTCACCACCACCTGCTGCGGCAAGAGCGATGCCAAGGGGCGCGGCGCGCGTTCGGCGCTGATCCGCGGCTTGCGCGGCCTGCCGCCGTTCGACGGCAGGCAGTTCCCCCGCCTGCCCTGGGGCGGTTCGCCGGTCGCCGACGAGGATATCGACCGGATCGAAACCTGGATCGAAGAAGGCTGTCCCGGGGAACTGCTCGACTCGGTTGCACTCGCCGGTGAGGTGAGCGTGGCAAGCGAGGCTCGCGTCGAGGTGAAGGGGCTTGCCGGCCCTGTTTTCGGCCCGGCGTCCGATCCGGCGGCGTGGCGCTACGCCAAGGGTGAATTGCGGCAGCGAATGGATGTCGATGTGCTGAGCGAGCCGCAAAAGGAGCGGCTGCGCTTCGCATTTCGCGAGCTCTACAGGCTCAACAAATGGGTTGGCGACAAGCGCTCCTATAACAATCTGGCCTTGATCCACCAGAACCACTGCCAGCATGGCTGGGAACGGTTCCTGCCGTGGCATCGCGTTTATCTTTATGAGTTCGAACAGGCCTTGCAGGATTTCTGCCCGGATGTGACCATGCCGTGGTGGGACTTTCCCGCGCCCCGCTACAAGCCGGAAGATCCGGCCAACGGCGCGATACTTCCAGATGCGTTCAAGGGCTTCCTCACCGAGGCGTCGGCGCGTTTCCTGCGTGACCAGGGCTTCCCGGCCAAGATCGACACGCTGGTCGGCAAGCTGTGGGCCAATCCGACGCAGATCTACGACGCGGTCAGTAATGCCTGCGGCAAGGAATATGTGGAAGGCGAGAACCGCAAACGACTGATCGACGCGCTGCTCGAGGCCAATTCGCTGTGGTATCCGCTGCGCTATTCCGGCCAGTTCGGTAAAGGCACGATCAACACCGTCATCCACTACCATTACCCAGCGCAGGAGGACATCGACGAGATACTGTCGTTGCGAACCTTCCGCGATTTCGGCGGCGGCAGCCTCTATGTCGACAGCTTCGGCTTCCTCGACCAGAACCCGCACAACACCATGCATATCTGGACCGGGGGCATGAACCCGGCGTTCAACACCGACGCTCCCGCCGACCGCAACAGCGCGGTGCGCGTTGCCGGGCGCAAGTTCCACCAGCGCGACGATCTTTACTCCGAGCCGCAGTTCGGCGACATGTTCTCGAATCTGACCGCCTCTTACGATCCGATCTTCTGGCCGGTGCACGCAAATATCGACCGGCTCTGGTGGCGCTGGCAGCAGGATCATCCGGACGGTCTGCCGGCCGATCTCGATTCCGCGCTGACGCCGTGGAGCTACGCCGTGCGCGATACGCTCGACATGAACCGCTTCGGCTACGAATATGTTCGCGGCGGATGCCTGATGCCGGTCGGATTGACCAATCCGGTTGGACGTTTCGTCTCGGCGCCGATTGCCGTGCCTGACAAAACAAAGAGCTTCCGCTCGGCCGAGGTGCGGCTGCACCGCGTGCCGCAGCTGCCGCGCTCATGCTTCATCCGCGTGTTCCTCAACACGCCCCATGCCGATGCCGGCACGCCGCTCAACTTGCCGGGCTATGCCGGCTACGCCGCGGTCTTCGGGCACGGCGAATGTTATGGCGGGCCTGGCCATTGCGATATCCCGCCGGCGGAGAACCGCAAGTTCGACCTGCGCGAGCGCAGCATGAACACACCGCGCAACCACCGCATCGATGTCACGCGCGCAGCCCGCCGACTGATCGCCGCCGGCGCCACCAGCCTCACGGTGAGTCTCGTCGTGATCGGCGCCTCCTATGAGGAAGACCGCGAGCTGCTGCGCCTCGATGGCGTCTCGCTCAATTTTCTCGACTAAACGAAAGACGCGGCCGGCGTCGACGCGGGGGGAAACAAATGGCCGACCCAACTGTCTATCGCATCCATCCGGCCGTCGGCATCGCCAGGCTTGGCGACAGCCCCGAAGGCTTCTGCATCTCGCCGGAAAAGCCGGCGCAGTTGCCGATCGAATGCGACGCCAACGGCAACGCCGCCAAGGGCGACGCGCCGATAAAAAACTTCAAGGACGACAAGGGCCGTATCAAGCGCCAGGCTGCGCGCTTCCAGATCTTCGCCTATGACGAGGCCAATCCGCAGGGGTTTCCGCTGAAGATCGGCGACCATGTCGAGGGTGGCGGCAATCGTGGCAAGCTGGTCGACATACAGTGGCGCGTCCAACTCGCGAACAAGAAGGCGGCATGGTTCACTTTCGATGGGTTGCGCGGCGAGGCCGGCTATCCCGCCGGCACGCCGCTGCGCAACGCCGGCATCACCGATCCGGTCGAACGGCAGAAGCTGATCATCGACGCCGGACCGCAGGCGGTGGATTGCACGGCGCGGCGCAAGGCGAGCTTCGGCCGGGACAGCAACCCAGCCTATGCCGTCACCTTCCCGCCGACCGGAATGGCGCCGCACGACATCGACACGCTCGGCGACATGATGACGGACGACAGCGGAAGGCTGCTGGTGCTTGGCGGGCACGGCAACAGCGGCTCGTTCCTTGGCGGCTTCGGCCATCCGCGCATCGAGACCTACGCCAACAGCGACGGCTGGTTCGACGACATCTCGGACGGGCCGGTGATGGCGCGGCTGGTGATGATGGAGGAGCGCGTCCAGGCGCTGCGCTACATCGACGTCGAATATCCGGCCTGGGTGCTGGTCGGCTATCCGCGTTATGCGCCGGAAGTGCTCGACATGATCACGCTGGAAGACGTGGTCGAAGACATGTCGATCCGCGAATTCGCCTATCGCACCGACATGTACGGCACAGCCGGGACGTTCAATGCGCCGCAGAAGATCGATCCCACCGACACGGCGGCCCTGCTTCACTGGAAGGCCGGGCCTGTGGAATGGAACGCTGCCTATCGTCCCTGGTTCTGGCGTGACATCTGGCCGATCATTTTCCGCGCCGACGAATTCTCCTATTTCGCCAACATCCTTCAGCAATCGAACTTTCCGCACAACCAGACGAGCCGGGGCACGTTTGACCCCTACCGCCTGTGCATCCCGCCACACATCGCGCCGCGCGCGCTGGCGCAGAAGGAAGGTCGCGTCAAGGAGGATCATGTCGCCGGGCGCCTGTTAGAGGCAGCGGTGGAGCCGAGCCTGATGCTGCTCGATGCCACGCAGGCGCCCGGCGCGGCGAGCGACGCCTTGGTCGCCGATGTAGCCGCGACGCTCAAGGCGGCGGCAGCGGCGTTCACCGCCGCGGTCTGCCCGCCTGACGATGGTGAGACGCCTCGCGCCTATGCCGCGCGCTGGCAAAAGGTTTGCGGTGATAACGACACAGTGGCCGAAACTGCCTATGCCGAAGCACGCGACGCTTTCGATGCGGCGGTCACCCGCGTGATCGAGCGCATCGCCGCTGCCGCGGCGCCGCCCAAGAAGCGAATGCTGACGCTCGCCCGGTCGTCCTCGCGGCAGGAGCCGGCTGAACCGGACCGCACCAACGATCCGGACGAGCCGATCGCAGCAGCGCTGCGCCGGCTGGCGTTCGAGTACCGCTCCGGCCAGTTGCTGGACCGCGCACTTTCCGCCGCGGCCAAGGAGGCCACCACCGATCCCGGCCGCCCGGCGCGGCAGTATTTGTTCGATCTGCTGCGCAAGCCTGGCGAGGAGAACCTGTTCCAGCTCGACGCCAACCCGGCGACGCGCACCTATCACCTGCCGCTGATGCCGCTGTTGGCCGGCGACAATCCGATCACCAACAAGACGGTGAGCAAGTTCCTGCGGTTGACCGACACGCAGCTTTTCCTGCTGCGGCAATGGGCGGCCGGCCTCTTCATCGACGAGGTGGATGCCGGCTTCGCTCCCGCGATCGATCCGTGGCAACCCTACAAGGACTGGAACGTGCCGGGCGGACGCGGCCTCGACCAGGGCGTGCTGTCGAACGGGCTTGGCGGCGCTTTCTGCCCGGGCGGCGAGGTGACATGGATCATCCGCAATCCGGCAATCTGGCGCGAGCCTTACCGGATCAAGGCCGACCCCGAATGGTACAGTTTTGCACTGACCGCGGCGCAAGAGAACGCCAATCGATGGGGCGCAGGCGTCAGCGAGGAAGGCTACATCGCCTATGCCTCGGATCCGCTGTCGCTGGGAAGCGACTTTGACGTCGGGCTGCAGCCGGGAGACCTGACGAAGCTCAGCGGACTACCTTGGCAGGCCGATTTCAACGAATGCTCCACCCAGACGATCGACGTCACCTATGAGGAATGGAACGTCCTTTATCCCGACAGCGTCGGCAATACGTTGCTGGAGCGCGAGCGGCGCGTTTGGGAGACGTTGTGGTGGCCGGCACACCGGCCGATGCAGGTCTATTACCCCGTAGACAAGGACTTCCAGTTCCGCAACTGGGCGCGCGGCATCCCGCAGACACTCGCCGGCGACCTCAAGATGGTGACCGAGTGGTCGAAACTCGGCTTCGTCGTGCGCAATCCCGCGGGCGATCTCGATCAGCCCTCGCCCAGCATCAAGTACATCTGTGTCGAAGATTCGGGAGAGTGACCATGACCAATCCCTTTGTCGGCAACTGGACCTATCGCAGCTTTCTCAACGATCCCGATGTTAGCAAGGCGGCCAATGACCTTTTGTTCGGCGAAGGTACGCTGGCCATCGCGGAGCAATCCGTGACCGAGCTTTCAGGGACCATCGGCGGGCCGAGGTGGTCGCTCGATCTGCGTGGCAGCTTCGGCTACGGCTCGCCGATGCAGGTCCGCTTCCAGGGCAAGGGCGTGGTCGGCGGCGAGGAATGGATCTACGACTATATCGGCTGGCTCGTGCCTGTCTGGCCAAACAGCACCGACCGGCTGGAAGTGCCTGCGATCGTCGGCTCGGTGGTGCGCACCATCCCGCATTCGGGCGACGGCGGAAGCACCAATCCGGCCGGGGTGGTGGCGTCCTTCTATGCCGTCCGAGCAGACTGATTTTGCTGTCATCGGCGGGGGACCGGCGGGCGCGGCTGCGACGCTGACATTGCGCCGCCACGCGCCACAAAGGCGTGTCGTGCTCCTGGAGGCGGGACGACATGACCGGCCGAAACCGGGCGAGGTCTTGCCGGCGGTGGCGCAAGGGCTGCTGCGCCAGCTCGGAGTCTGGACATCGTTCGTCGCAGAGGCTTTCGTGGAGAGCCGTGCGGTCGTTTCGGCATGGAGTGGCGAAACACCCGACGAGCGGCATAGCATGTTCTCCGCCCAGGGTGCCGGCCGCCAGCTCGACCGGTCGCGGTTCGACCGGTTGCTGGTGAAGTCGGCGGACGCCGCGGGAGCAGAGGTGCGTTTCGCAAGCCCGGTGTGCTCGGCGGTTCGCGAAGGCTATGGGTGGCGCCTCAAGCTGCCCGATGGGGATATTGTCGCCGACGCCGTGATCTGGGCGACTGGTCGTAGTTGGAAACTGGCGCGATCCTTTGGCGCCAAGCTTCGGGCACACAGCCACCTTGCGGCCTATACCCGCTTCTTCGACCGCGCGCCGGGTGATTGCCAAATGGTCATCGAGGCGCGTCCCGAGGGCTGGTGGTACAGCGCCGATTTGCCTGATCAACGCCGGGTGGTGGCATGCCTGACCGACCCGGATCTGGGAAGCGAAATGCGCGATCCGAAATCCTGGTACCGCGCGTTGGCGGCGACACAGCTTATCGCCCCGCTTTTGTCTTCCGGCGCGCGTGAAACCGCGGCGTTGGTCAAGTCGGCGGGAACCGTAACGATCGATCCGGCCGCGGGTGAGCGTTGGGTCGCGGCGGGCGACTGCTTGTTCGCAGCCGATCCGTTGTCCTCGCGCGGGATCATTCATGCGCTACGCTCAGGGATCCTCGCGGCCTATGCCGCGTCGGACATGCTGGATGGACACGGCGAACTGGCACGCAAACGCTATGCGATGATCGCCAGGCAGGGTTTTGTCGACTACGTCCCGGCGCTTGCTGCCCACTACGCCGCCGCCGCGCGATGGGACGCCGCTTTCTGGCAGCGGCGCGGCCGTCATTTCCAAAACTCTGCGGCGGCCGCTGCCCAAGGTTAAGCCCGTGCGAATCGCGAGCCAAGAGGAGCGATGACTTGAAACTTGGCATTCCAGTCTATGAAGGCGTCAACCTGCTCGATGTTGTCGGTCCGCTCGAGATGTTCACCTGGGTCGACAAGGAAAAGGGATTGGAGACGTTTATCCTGTCGATCGATGGCGCTCCGGTCACCAGTTTGAACGGAGTGCGCTTCGAAGCGCAAGCCAGTTTCGACGCAACGCCGACATTGGACGTCATGTGGGTCCCCGGCGGTGATCCACCAGCGCTCGGAAGGATCATGAGTGACCCGGCATCACCCTATCTCGCTTACCTGCGACAGATCGCAAACGATGCGAAATGGGTTTGTTCGGTCTGCGAGGGGGCGCTCCTGCTGGCTCGAGCTGGGCTGCTCGACGGCCACAAAGCGACGACGCACTGGGCGTTCGTCGACTGCCTGCGCCGTTTTCCGGCAATCGAAGTAGCCAGGGGTCACCCGCGTTTTGTCGAGTCGGGCAACCGGCTGACGGGCGGCGGCATATCTTCGGGACTCGATGAAGCGCTGCACCTTATTTCCCGGCTTTTTGGCGACCAGACCGCCGTCGAGGTTCAGATAACGACCCAGTATTTCCCTGTGCCGCCGATTGCAGGAAAGATTCCATCTGAGTTGCCAACATGCATGGTTCAATGGTGAGTATCGCAACGCCAAATCTCCATCCGCGCGCGGTTCGATCCCGCCAGCCGGACGACGCTCAATGACATAGCTAGCCTGCGCGTCGCCGGCAGCCGCGGCAGCGTCGACCACGGTCCGGTCGCCGACATCCGTATCGGCGGCAGCCCATCCAAGATCAGCCGCATCGACCGGTCGCGCACGCTGTCGGTCGAACTCAATGGCCGCCTTCTCGGTGATGTCTATCGCGAGGCGCCGGCACTGCCTTGCCTGCCCGCAGCGCTGCCAGAGCCATGCTGTTCGGCGTGGCCAACAGCCGTGCGGCTGACTGCAGGTCTGCTGTCTCCAAACCCTCCCCGAATCGCGCGAAAATTGGCTGGAGGAGTGCTTGGGCGGCGTCGTGTCGTCCGCGTGCAGCCAACAGGAAAGCGAGGTCGATAGCGGACCGCAACTCCCATGCGCGAGCCCCCTGACGATCGCTGAGGTCTAACGACCGCCGAAAACAAAGTTCCGCTTCTTCGTCGGTGCCGGCTTGCGGGGCTGCGAGAACAAGGTTGCCCTTCACGCGCAGAAGCTCTGCCATGTAGCAAAGATCGCCGCCTCTCTCGACCTGCTGGATCGTCTCCTCGATCAGTGAAAGCGCTTCGGCGGACCTACCGGTCGCGGCGAGGCCCTGAACGAAGGAAATGTTGAGCGGCGTGGTCAGTAGTTCGTAGGGGCGGCATGAAGCTCGGCGAGACAGGATCGCAGGCTTTCGACACCGCTGCTTGCGTTGCCTCGACGAATGGCGAGCTCCCCTTTGAAGCCGCGCCCTAGCGCGAGATAGGGTCCAAGGGAATGAAATTCGGCACGCGAGAAAAGACGATCGATGTGTTCCTCTGCGCGCGCCAGGTCTCCGACCCAGAGGAACACGGAGTGCGATGGAGAGCGTCAGGGGATGGTTCAGGACTTCCGCATCCTCGACCGTCAGCAGCGCGCGCTCCACGGCCCGATCCGGATAACCTTGCAGCCAGAGCGTCCTTGCCAGAATTGCGCCGGCCAGAATTCTGCCGTCGAAGCCGAGATAGTTCGTCGTGGTCCGGTCGGAACGCGGCCCGCATCGCATCGCCGCTTCCAGCGCGGTCTGGGCGCGGCCCAGCTCTCCGTTCGCGACGGGACCTTTTATACCGTGGATAGACCGTGCTCTCCCCTCCGAGCCAGGTGGTCGCTCTACAACGTTGTGACGTAAAGCAGCCCCGAGGTTGGGATCCGGGATCCCCTCCACACATTGGTCCGAGAATTCCAAGAACGCAGTAGCGAGGCCTGTGGATAGTAACCGGCATCGCAGCGGCCTCAGATTGAACGAACCTCCGCGCCAGCGTCACGTATCAGCGTTGCCTGAAATGGCAACGCCCCGCCGAGGGCCGGCGGCCGAAGCTTTCAGTTGTTCCCCAACACATGATATGCATCGGTCGCCGGTTCTCTCCTGCCCCTTTCATGAGCTTCGTTCTGCCATATATCGACGGCATCGGTGCCCTGATGGTCGATCACGCCACGCTCGCCCTCGCTGACAATTTCATGCTTGGCGCAGTAATCGTTGAAAACTCTCCCAAGAGTTTCCAACTCGGCTGAATCCGCCACTCCATGGCAACATGCTTGCCTCTTTGTAGGGGCGAAAGCATGATGACCGATCCCAAGCGTCAGTGTGCCTCTACTCGGTACGGACGACTTAAAAGCGATACGCCCAGAAAAAGTCAGAACGAGTCAATTGGGCGCGACTGAAGTCCTACGATAGCCCACCGCTTCGGTCAGGAAAGCAAGAGTCCGGCCAGCAGCACCGTTAGGGCAAGTGAAGCGGGCACCGCGAGAAGCCAACGAGCTTCCAGGACACTGTTCCGATGGTCTTGCATATCCTTCGCTCCTACCCGACTTAGACGGCTCCAGCGCATACCTCTCCGCCAAGCGCTGGAGCCTCTGCTTACGCTCAACCGCCGTTAGCGGGAGCTGCCGGCATTCGGTCAACGGAGCCTCTATTCATTCGTTCCGAGTACAGGCACGCAGTCGACCGCCAGGTGCGACTGAAGTCTTGTCACCGCGCGCATAGGTCCATACTGTGAAACATGTAGCCCGCTATCTCATTGGCTTCCGGACTGGCGATTTGTGAGTCCCTTTATCGTCAGTCATAGTTGCCAGACTTAACACCCGCTGCCTCCAGCGATGCAGCGGGTTTTTTCGGCTTTTGTTTCGGGATTCGAGAAGTAGGTCCTACACCTCTGCAAGCCCGGCCCATGCGTGTTGGTGCGAGCTTCGACGCCCTTCGCTTGAGCGTATGCCTTGGTGGTGCACTTTTAGGTTGGACTCGCGAGGATGTTCAATGATCTGGCGCCTGGGGATGAACGCCAACAGCGAACGTGCGAGGCTCGGGCTTGATACGCCTCTCAAAAAATAAGTCCGCGGGCATCAACGCCCGGCGAGAGATGTTGGCTAGTCTGGCGATCTTGGCATTTCTGCTGCCGGCAATGTCCTAGCGCGCCTACTCCCGGCTCCGCCTTATGGATGCATGCTGATCATCTCGGAAAAACGTATATTTGTCGGCGCCGTATCTCGCCCCCGAGCCCCGCTGGTTAAGCCGGCGTTTGCTGGGACTCCGCCAGCCCGCCCGGCCGCTCCCGAGCTCCGGACATCGGCGCGATCTGTACCCCTTTTGGGGAACTACTTTCTTTGCATGCAGCAATTAAGTAATTTCCAGGAAGGAGCCCATGGGGGCTCGAAGTCTGGCGATCCCAACTAGTGCTGGCAAGGAACAACCTCTCTACCTTCGGCGTGGCGGCCTGTCTGGTGATAGCAGGGCGATGTGCCTACGCGCTCACGATTTCCCAACCTGCGCCATCACCGGCGCAGACGCCGGTTGCTCGTTGCGAGTTCTTTCTTTTGATGTTGAAGTCGCACGAGCGCGCATCGACTTACAAAGCCCTCAGCGCGATGAAACAGGTCGATCCTCCGAAGGTAACGATAAAGTTCGAGATGCGGAACAAGGCCCACGCTCCTAGCCGATCGACCGGGTCCTGCGAATTCGATCGAGATCGGCGCCATATCACCTTCTTTACCTTGGACGGGCGGCGCAGCCAGATCGACTAAAACTTTGCGGCGCGTTGAGTGCCTATGGGCAAGGCGTCCACCCCTTCCGCCTTTCCGGCGTCACCGCATGGTTAGTGAACTGGAGATTGCGATCGTCTCGGCCGGCGGCTCTGCACTCATGGCAGAAGATAACCTTCACCAGATCCCAGTGCAGACACCCATGGTCTGGCCCGAGCCGCTCGACCAGTGCGGCGACGTCCAGCACCGCCGTCCGCCTGCAGGTGAGACATGTCACTGAAAGTCCCGCGCCAGCCTCAAGCTTCTTGCCGAGCGTATTTTCCGTGAATGGAAACTTCATCGTCATGGCGATCCTCGTAATCGGGTCGCCGCACCGGGGAGGATTATATATTCCTGATCGCCGATCACTCGCCAAGGGCTTACGTGATCGCACCATAGCCGTTTGAAGTAGATTAGCCGATTTGCATATGCGGCGATCCTGATGGACCGTCAGGCCGGCGCTCGCCCTCAGGCATTCTCCCCAACGAGAGCGCCGGCCACTTGGTACTGCTGTCATTCTAGGAAATAAGCCTCCTGAAGCAGAGCGTCCCAATCAGTTCCAATCTGCTTGATCAGGTCTTCGGCTTGCTCGTGGGTAATGTCTGTCTCTCTCTCACCAAACGACCTGCCAGCAGATCAAGCGCGACCTCTGCCGTCTTGTCGCTTTCATCGCCTTCTGCCCGGCTGCCTTCGCGGTGCTGCATCGCGTCGAAGATCACCTTAAAGACACTGTCGACCTCCTCATTGATCTCGTCCCGGTCGATGCCTTCGCGTTTCGCAGCCCTCAGCACCTGCCCGACCAGATCGCAAATGGCGGCCGGATCATCCGTCACCGCGTTCGGCAGAAGCTCTGACATCCATCGATCGAGGAAGTTGATGCCGCGTGTGCTCATCGAGCTTTAAGCGCGCCTGAGGAAACTAAGTTCCCGGCTTGCTAAGCGCTGCTTCGTCGAATTCAGCCTCGAGCTGGTCACTTACGGGTTTGCTCGTTCCCGCGCCGGCTAAGGCCACGCCGTCGAAGCCTTGAAGCCAAGCCTCCGCATGCTCGTTCCAATATTCCGGCACGGCGCGCTCCTTGCCATCCTTGCGCGCCTGGGCGCCGTACATCCACGCGTAGCCGATGCGCTCCTGGTCCTTCTTCGCGACCGCCATTCATTCCTCCTGAAATCCTGCAGCGAAGCATGGCGTAAGTCTTCCTCGCCTCGCAAGTGCTTCACTCGACCGATCAGCCCGGCATTACCCATTGCGTCGCCGGGCGCTTCACTCCTTTTGGCGCCGGCCCAGCGTTCTTGGGCACGCTGCCAGAGCCGTTCACGCATCTCACGATTGAGCGTGATGAAAGCCGAGCCAACATAACCCCCCGTGTCGAGTTCGGCCATGAGGGCAAAGGCTGGTTTCCCGGGTTCGTGCTCGACACCAGCAGTTCGTATTGGTCGATCGCGTAGCACTTTGTCTTGAGCCAATTCGTTGACGAGCCGGAGCGATACTTGCTGTCTTTCCGTTTGGAGACGACGCCCTCAAGCCTGGCCTGCTCCATAAGGTGGAAGACCGCCGAGCCGGTGCCTGGCAGAACTTCACTGAATTGGATCCGACCCCCGGCTGGGATCAGCGGGATTTCGCGGCGATCCTCGAAGTTGGCTGCGCTCTCTGAACGTGACTCGGAACATCTACGCTCATCACAGTCGTCTATGGAACAGGCCATCCGCACGCAAGCCTCATCGGCCGTCGGCCTCTGCGGTTCCAAACCTGGCCCATATCGCCACGGACCTACACGCTCAGACGCGTTATTATGCTTCGGCAGTAATGCTCAAGTTCCTGCTCGGGAAGATCAACCCGAGCTCATGTTCGCTTGAAAGAGCTGACCAACCAATTCCATGCGAATCCTCACATACTCTGCGACTTTCATATGCTGGGCTGCGCCGCCGGCCCTGCCGGCCTCCCGTCGAAAGATGACATCGACCTTTCTTTCAACTCGCGGAACTGGCGCGACGCCGCGGCGAGCCTGTCGTCCCATCCCGGATCCGGCACCTGGCCTTCGATCGCCTTGAAATAGACCTGCATCAGCGAGGCGATGGCGAAGGGCTCGACGAAGGCAGACTTCAGTGCCCAGGCAAAGACGATCGCCAGCACGAAGCCCCAGCCGCTTAACTGGCCCGGCATGAGGTAGACGATCGCGCCAGCCGGCGCCAGCATGAGCAGGAAGATGACGAAGGTGACGCCCCACAGAATCAGCGCCAGCCACACCGCGTTCTTGACCATCTTCGTGCCATTCTGGGCATAGAGCACGACGCCCTGCCGGGCGGTTTCGAAGGGCGAGGATGAGTCGATGCGGATATTGTAGCCCAGGATGATTTCGTCGACATAGGTTAGCGAGATGCGGATCACCGTATTGACGAAGCGCATCAGCCCGTCCAGACCCGGAATGGGCAGCAAGGCGGTGATGCCGCCGAGCAGACTGGTGACGGCGCGGATCGCTCCCTTCACCAATTGGTCAACGACGAAGAGGATGTTGGCCTCGGCAAAGCGCTGCTTTACGACCTCTTTTGCATAAGCGATCTGACTCTGCCCGCCGGGCACGTTGCGACCGTCGATCAGATGGACCATGACGGCGACATGCCCCGCCTTCAGCACGTAGAGGATATATTCGCGGATCCAGTAGAGCGCGATGGAAACCAGCGCGAAGCCGGCAATGCCGCCGTAGAAGGCCGTGCCTTCCGGCCCGCCGTCGGCAAAGATGTGGCCGACACCCCAGCCGATGCCGGCGCCTGTGCCCGTCGCCGTGATATAGGCCAGTGTCATGGCGAAATAGACGATCGTCCGGAAAAGAATGAACGGCCAAGTCCTGAGCATGATCGCCACGGATCTGGCGACCGAGAAATCCCACATCATTCTACCCTCCGCCAAAGAGACAAACCAACCGGATCGCCAGCGGCGACTTGTGGCACCGGAGCGCTGAATGGCCGCTCCGAAGCGCCCGCTTCCGCGGCGGTGGCGACAGCGGTACCAAGCAGCGCCGGCGGGAGAGACGGAGCAATTTTCCAGAGTGACATTGGAATTCTCCATCAGTTCAGGGGTTGCCGAGACTGCGGCGGCCAGTCCCCACCCGAGCGTTCGACGGCATTAGAAGCCTGGGGGGATCCCTCCTTGGGCTCTCTCGGGGGCGCAGGTGACGTGGCCCTCTGGAAACAGCTTTTGCAATGAAGACCGAATCGACGCCTCTGCCTCAGGTGGAGTGCTGTCGCTGGAACAAACGTAGGGGCCTCCTTCACCTGGCTTGCAGCAAACGTTTCGGGAAGCTGCGGGCACAGGGCCTGCGCCATCTTGGTCGGCCTGAGCGGGAAATCCTTCCTTCGGTTCGCAGAACGCGCCATACTTGTTTTTCTCCTTGAGCACCACATAGCCAGGGGGGCACGAGCGCTCACCCTGACTTTCGACGTCGACGTCTTTTTTCTTCTTCTTGTTTTTATGACCTCCCTGCACGTCGCAGCGCATGCCGAATCTGGTCAGGCCCGCGGCGCCGCCTGGACGACAGGGGGGCTCGCCCACGGTACCGTCGCCCTCGTTACCGCCCTGCTGCCCGGCGGTTCGCCTGTGCTTCTTGACGGTGCCGCAGATCAACTGGCCGTCGTCGAACGTGCAGCCAAAGGCGGCGGCTCGAATCACCGGGGTGCTATAGGGCCGCTCGGCCGCGACCGCGGCGGCGGTGGTAACGACGGCGATACCAAGCAGGATCGTCAGGAGCGACAGAGCGATTTTCAAAGTTGACATTTTGAAGTCTCCGTCACGGGAAGCATTCGTTGGGGGAAGACGCCCAGTTGTTAATCGCCGAACTCCTCAGGCCCGGCGGACACATGCACGTCCCCCCGTGCGTGGCAATGGTGATATCGCCAGCAAACACCAGGCCCTTAGCGACGCATGTTCGGTTAGCGGCGGCTGCACCGGACAACTGCTCTGCGCCCGGTCTCGATGTTGGGTGCGACAGTCTCCGCGCGAGCACGCAGGAGCGATAGTACCGGCCGGCAACGTAGCCAGGCGGGCAATTCCACGCCACCTGGATCGCCCGAACGGTGCCCGCCGCCGTCGATCCGGCCGTCGCCAGTCCCGGCAACGAGGCGGCAGCGACCATCGCCTGGTCGTCATTGCGGCTCCCGTCGTAACCGCGGGCCAAGACAGGCGAGTTCGCGAGCGGACCGATGCAGAGCATGACCGCGATTGTCTGGAGTGTTTTCATGACTTCCCGCCTCTTTTTGCAGTGGCTACTGTCGTGTTCCGTTCCAGCTGCCCTCGACGACGTCGGGGTTGCTGCCGAAACTGTAGCTGCCGTCGAAGGACTGGGCATCGTCGGCGAGCATGAACTTGCCGCTCCCTTTGGTGCCGTCGCGCTGCATCCAGGCGAAGCGCAAGATGTTGCCATTCACCTCGCCGATGATCTTGCCGGCGCTTCCGTCGGAGCCTTGGTAGTTGCCGGAGACGCTGTTGCCCTTCTGCTTGAGCGAGAGGCTGTAGGCGACGTTGTCGGCATTGGCGGACCAGCGTCCGGAAAAGCCGCCCGTGGCGGGCGCCGCTGCCTGGTGCTTTCCCTTCGACTTCGCGAACCCGGCCGCCCCTCCGGGCGGCGTGCCGACATCACCGCCGCCGAATGCAAGGAATTGGGAGGATACGCAACCGTGCACCGGCGCGCTGATTTGGCACCAGCCGCCGGCGCCGCCACCTCCGCCGCCTTGCTGCGTCTTCGGCTTGGCGAAGCCGGCAGCCCCGCTCATTGCACCGCATGGGCCGATCACCGACACCGTGCCGCCTTCCGGCACCGTACCGACCACCTGGCCGCCCGGGCCGCTGCGCACGTTCAGCTTATCCAGCCCCGGCTGGTTGATCACCACCGTTGCCATTGCATTGCCGCCGCCGCAGGTGCTATCCGCCTGCTGCATCGGCGGTATGCCACCCATATCCGCCGGTGTTTGAGGCGTGTCACCTCCCCCGGCATCATCGGCGTTGGCCGGCCCCGGCGACAGCGGAGTGCCGTCCACGACCTGCACGTTGTTGATCGCGTTGACCATGACAAATGCGGTCATCGGTATTGCCGTCACCTGAAAAGTGCCGCCCCGCACCGCTTGCAGCAGCTGCTGCCCGTTGGGCTTGTTCGGATTGAACGCCAACCAGTGCTGCTCGTTCGGCGCAAAGAGCCGATCCGCCCAAGCACATTGGCCAGGCCCCGGCGGCGCGGTGTTGGCCGGTTGCGATGCGTGGTTGAAGGCGACGAAGACACCCGTCTCGTCCTTCAATGTCACCTGCATTCCGCCGCCGCCCGAGCCGCCCCTGCGTGTCATCTTGATCGGCTTCTCCGGCACGTCTGGCGGCGGTGCGGCCGCCACCTTCATCGGGTTGTCGGCGCAGAGCAGGCCGATATTGTCGATGAGGCTTCCCGCGCGACCGTAGATGCCGGTCCCGATCTCGTCCTTCTTGCAGAGGATCTTCACGGGATCGTTTATGGCTTCTCCCCCGGCCTGCATGGTCGTCCAGGTGTTGGTGCCGTCGGTCATGGAGGTGCAGCGCAGGATGAAGCTGTTGACGATGTTGTTGTGGTCCTTCCACATCCTCATGCCGGTCACGAGCGCATTCTTCGGGCAGAACTGGCCAGTGCTGCCAAACGGGTCACCGCCACTGCCACCCGCGTGGAAATGGGCGTCGCCTATGACGTCGGTGACGGTCCCGTTCTTGTTGAGCGTCCCGCAGTCGATCATGATCGCGTCGAGGGCTTTGCCGGCCCGCAGGAAGACCCCGGCCAGCGCCTTGGGCGAGCAGGTTCCATGAAACGGGGAGCCGCCCTGGCCGCCGAAGGAACCGGCTTCGCGCTCGGCAAAAGCGCTCGGCGCCAGGAGCGGCGCGGCAAGAAGGCAGAGGGCAACCAGCAAGCGACACCGAGCGGTCGAACGGTGAGACATGATGTGACCTCCTTAATGTTGCTGCTGCGTCGCGTCCAACGGAAGCGTCAGGTCCCCGCGATCATTGCCGCGTCCCATTCCAGGAGCCCTCCACGGCATCGGGGTTGTTGCCGAAATTGTAGCTGCCCGCGAACGACTGGCCGTCAGCGGCGAGCGTGAACTTGCCGCTGCCTCGGGTGCCGTCCTTCTGGACCCAGGAGAAGCGCAGCACGTTGCCGCTCACCTTGCCGGTGATTTGCCCGGCGCTGCGGTCATCGCCCTGATAGCGGCCGGAGACGCCGTTGCCGTTCTGCTGCAGCGAGAGGTCGTAGGCGACATTGTCGGCATTGGCGCTCCAGCTTCCGCCGAAGCCGGCCGCTGCAGACGCCGATATCTGCTTTTCTTTCGGCTTGGCGAACCCCGCCGCGCTCTTGGCGAACCCGGCTGCCCCGCCGCCGAACTTCAGGAACCGGGAAGAGACGCAGCCGGACACCGGCGCGCTGATCCGGCACCAGCCGCCATCGCCGCCGCTTTGCTTGCTTGCGATGATGCCTGCAGCGCCGCCGGTCCCCCCGCACGGACCGGTCACCGACACAGCCTGGCCTTCCGGAACCGTGCCGGTCACCTGGCCATCGGGAGCATTGCGGACATTGAGCCTGTCCAGCCCCGGTTGGTTGATCACCACCGTCGCCGTCCCCCCGCCGCAGGAGTTATCGGCCCGATCACCACCGCCACTTGCGTTGCCGGTACCGCTGCCACAAACGGCCAGCGCATCGGATCGCGCCTTGGCTTCCATGTCCAGAAGCCGCATGTCGTCTTTGTGACTCATGCACCACTTGATGTAATCCTCCCCGCTCGAAGCCCATTGTGCGCCGGTGCCACCACAGCCACGACTGCCGTTTTCCTTAACGGCCTTAACGGCTGCCATCGCATAACGAACGCAAATTGTCGCCCATGGGGTTTCACCAGTCGAGCACGCCCCCGATCGCCGGCCCGGCAGGTATGCTTTATGGGCTTCGTCGGCGGCGATCCCGTCGTGACACAAGATGTGCCTGACCAATTCGCCGAAACAACATCGTCAGATTTTCTTCGTGCCCTGACTCTGAAACAGTATTTGGTGTTCGGGTCTACTTCTTTGATGGTGAAGCCGACTATGTTGATTGGGCTGGTCGGCAGCTGGTTGGGCGTCGTGTGGTATTCGAAGAAGGAAGGGTTCCAATTGGCTCCAACCTCCCGAGGTAATCCCGATATCGGTGGCGCATACTTGTTACCATTCTTGGTCATCTCAACTTCGAAGCCGACCAATTCGGGACGAATTCCGCCGATTGTAAAGACGGTTCCCGCCGTATTTTTCCATATCACCGTAACGCCAAGCCCCAACCCTCCATATATTTGCGGATCTGTCGGCGTTCCCGGACGGTCGCGAGCGGACGCTGAGGTGGCGATTACCGCGCATGACATGACCGTAAGGCCGACTACCAATGTCCGCAGAACTGACATGAGGGGCATTATGCACTCCAAGACCGGTTGAATTGGTGTGTTGATATCCGCAGCTGAAATCCAGTCATGTGTCTGGGGCTCCCACTCGTCACCTGGTCCCCAGATCGAGTCACCTTTCCAACACGCACTGAGCTGGAAGAGGCTCGACGGTCATCGCTCCGTCAGGCGCCCGGCTTTCGCCCTCGTACCTGAGCCTGAGATCCACAAAGCCGTCCTCGCCGCTCGAATCGTCCTTGTCGGCGAGCAACCCGATTCTCAGTCCCGCTACGACTTCGGCGCCCCCCGGCGCCGGGGCGAGCTTCTGCAGGCACGCGTCGCGCGCGTTGAGGAACGCGTCCTTGTCGTCCGGCTTCGACGCCGGATCGCGGGTTTGCTCGATGCATGCTTCAAGATCGGTGAGAGTTGGCAGCTTGACGCGAACCTTGGCGGTGCCGTCCAGAGCCTCGCCGGCCTCACCCTGGATTGACGTAGAGGAGTGCTTAACAGCGATCGAAAAGTCGCCGAAAGGTCCGGTGACCGTAACCGGGCCGGCGTCGCCGCCTGGATAGGCAAACGTCATCGGCAGACTCCACTTAGGGTTCATCACATCGGCGCGCCCACATGTGAGCTTGAGGGCGGCGGCCTGCGTGCCGTCCGGCAGCAGGAGAGCGCCAAACATTGCCAATGGCGGCAGGAATCGACTGATGGTGTAACCTGTCACGATCGTGCGCTCCCTTGCCTATTGCCGCGTCCCATTCCAGGAGCCCTCCGCGGCATCGGGGTTGTTGCCGAAATTGTAGCTGCCCGCGAACGACTGGCCGTCAGCGGCGAGCGTGAACTTGCCGCTGCCTCGGGTGCCGTCCTTCTGGACCCAGGAGAAGCGCAGCACGTTGCCGCTTACTTTGCCGGTGATTTGCCCGGCGCTGCCGTCATCGCCCTGATAGCGGCCGGAGACGCCGTTGCCGTTCTGCTGCAGCGAGAGGTCGTAGGCGACATTGTCGGCATTGGCGCTCCAGCTTCCGCCGAAGCCGGCAGTTGCAGACACCGATGTCTGCTTTCCCTTCGACTTGGCGAACCCCGCCGCGCTCTTGGCGAACCCGGCTGCCCCGCCGCCGAACTTCAGAAATCGGGAAGAGACGCAGCCGGACACCGGTGCGCTGATCCGGCACCAGCCGCCATCGCCGCCGCTTTGCTTTTTTGCCATGATGCCTGCAGCGCCGCCGTTCTCGCCGCATGGACCGGTCACCGACACAGCCTGGCCTTCCGGGACCATGCTCGTCACCTGGCCATCGGGACCATTGCGCACGTTGAGCTTGTCCAGTCCCGGCTGGTTGATCACCACCGTTGCCGTCCCCCCGCTGCAGGAACCGGTGCCGGTGCCAACACTACCCGAGCCGGACGACAGCGGCGTGCCTCCCTCGGAGCCACGTCCGGCGGCCGTGCAGTCATTCAATCGCTGCTTGAACTTGGCCTCTTCGGAATCGGCGACACCGTCACCGGAATGCGCCACGCATCGCTGCACCCAATAGTCGTGAGGATTATTCCAGGGAGCGATCTGGACGAATTTACAGCCAAGACCCCGCGCCTCACCGGCGATGGCGGTCATGCGATCGCCATAGGCGACACACGCGTTGCTCCTACCGGTGTGCTTGACGGGCTTCTCCGGCGCCGGAGGTGGTGCCGAGGCTGTTCCCGCCTTCACACCCGAGACGCAACAGCCGTTCGGCGTTGGCAGTGGCACAGCCGATTTCAGCCAACATATTGCTTTCGGACCCTGAATGCCCGCCTTGACGTAAGTCCAAGCCTTGCAGTTCGCGTCGGATTCGCACGCCGACTTGCAGGGTCCGAAGCCTGCGATTGTGGCCTCCAAATCGAACCGGTCGTAATCGTGACCCGGTCGATCGACGCCCGTTTCGGCGGTCGAGTCGCCCCCGCTTCTGCCGGTGCTGGCAGAATGGAGGGGCGGGAATCGCCGCGTGACCTGCCGCCAATTCCCGCAACTCGACGACAGTCCATATTTGCCGCCGTAGCAACCCTGTGCCGAATAGGTCACCGTGCCATCCGGCTGAACCGCCAGCCTTAGAACTGAACCAGTTTTCCATTCCGTCTGGGATTGTCCGGGCACGATTACGTTAAAGACGTCAGTATTTCCATCCGGCCATAGGGTGATCTCGAGGATGCGGGAGTTCCCGTTGAACGTCAGGCGCTCGTCCACACAGACGCCTGAGAATGTCGTGCAGTCGCTGGCATGCGCCGGGCGTGTCTGGGGAAGAGACATCAGCGTCAACATCGCGAGAAGCCCGCAGAAGCGGCGCGCCGTTCGCTCGAAAGACATGGCTTAGCTCCTCCGGGCACCTGTTGAAGCTGCGTCCGACGAAAACATCAGATGCCGGCGATCATTGCCGCGTCCCGCTCCAGCTGCCCTCGACAGCATCGGGGTTGTTGGAGAAGTTGTAGGTGCCGTCGAAGGACTGGCCGTCGCCGGCGAGCACAAACTTGCCGCTCCCACGAGTGCCGTCCTTCTGGACCCATGAGAAGCGCAGGATCTTGCCGCTCATCTTGCCGCTGATATTTCCGGCGCTGCCGTCGGCGCCCTGATAATTGCCGGAGACGCTGTTTCCCTTCTGCTTGAGCGAGAGGCTGTAGACAACGTTATCGGCATTGGCGCTCCAGCTTCCACCGAAGCTCGCCGTCGCCGACGCGGACACCTGCGGCTTGCTCTTCGATTTCGCAAAGCCGGCCGCACCTCCGGACAAGCCGGTGTCGCCACCGAATGCGAGGAACTGGGACGACACGCAACCGTGCACCGGCGCGCTGATCTGGCACCAACCACCGCCGCCGCCGCCTTGCTGCGTCTTCGGTTTCGCGAAGCCCGCCGCCCCGCTGATCGCACCGCACGGGCCGATCACCGAAACTGTATCGCCTTCCGCCACCGTGCCGACCACCTGGCCGCCGGGACCGTTGCGCACGTTGAGCTTGTCGAGGCCCGGCTGGTTGATCGCCACCGTTGCCATTGCATTGCCATCGCCGCAGATGCCATCCGCCTGCTGCATCGGCGGCATGCCACCCATATCCGCTGGTGTTTGAGGTATGCCGCCTCCCTCGGCGTCATCGCCGCCGGCCGGCCTGAGCGTCTTGTGCTTGTTGCCTGCACTTGTGCCTGCCGCTGGCACGAGGTCGACATTCGAAGCAGCTAAAGTCGGAAAGTCCAAGATAAGCAGCGTAGCTATGCCCAGCAGAAGGAGTCGGAACCCACCGGCCCCGGTCCGGCATTCTTTGGTAGCCATTTGACGGTCCTCCTCGCCTACTGCCACGTGCCTTGTCCTGCCTAACCGGCGTTGCCCGAGTTGGCCGGAGCGCCGCCGCTTCCGCCAGAAGCACCACCGCCCGGGTCGTACCGCTGTAGTTCGACGCGGCGGTTTTTGGCGCGTCCTTCTTCGGTGTCATTGGATGCGACTGGTTGCGTCATGCCGGCGCCATCAGAGGCGAGGCGATCGGCGGCGATGCCATATTGGGAAACGAGCGCGGCAACGACGCTGGCGGCGCGGCGGCGGGACAGGTCAAGATTGTAGTCCGCGCCGCCCTGGTTATCGGTGTGGCCGACAATGTTGAGCTTGAGGTCGGGCTCCGACGTCAGCAGCTGCGCGATCTGGTCGAGCGTCGGCTTGGACTCAGGCTTGATGATGTCCTTGTCGAAGTCGAACCATATCCCATAGACCGGAATTTTTCCGACGTCGGAAAGCGCCGAGCCGATCTCCTTCGCGGTGACCACTCGGACCTTGCCGGTCTCCATCGCCTTCGTCTCGACGACCCTGACGACGGCAACGTTGCCGCTGCCGCTTTCGCCGAGATAGACAGCTGCGTAGACCGCGCCCTCCGGGCGCTCGAGCCGTGCGAGAAGGTAGCGCCCGCCTTCCTGGAACCAGTTGTGCACATAGTCGTCCGAAAGCTTCGGCAGGCTGAGCGGATCGCCGACGGCTTGGCCAAGCAGATATCCACCCTCGGGCTGGCCTGATTCGAAGCAGGAGCCATTCTTGGTGGCGCAGGTGAAGACCTCCGAGAAGCCCTTCGCCTTTAGACCTTCCTCGTAGTTGCGGAGAACCTCGAGCGTCGAATGGCCTTGCGGCAGCGCGTAGTAGATGAGCGCGCTGCGGCCCTCGACCGTCTTGAAGCCAGTGCCGCCATTGGTGCTTGTCGGCGAGAAAGGTCCTTCGACGAGGTTCGCCTCGTCATATTCGCTGACGGCGTAGCCGACGATCTCGGCGCCCTCGTAGCGCCCTACCAGAGGGTGATCGGAACTGCCCTCGACATCCGCCGCCCGGACAGGCAGCGCCATGCCGAGTCCACCAACGATCAGCAGCACGGCGATGGCGCCGATCCTATTCGTGCTGGCCATGGTTCTCATCCTCTCACACCTCGAGCCGATGGATTGGTGGACTGCTGCGCCAACAAGACCGGCGACCGGACCGCCAACGCGACGCGCAGCAGAGACATTGGCCGAAAGCAGCTGTAGCGCGCTCCCATTGCTTAGGGCTGCAACAGCGTCTGGGGGAAATTGAATGATTGTATGCCGGATATTGGCGCCATGAATTTGGCCGCATTCGATCTAAACTGCTGCGCGTTTCGGCGCGATGACAAGGCGGGGATCGCCTAATCGCACATGCTGGCGGGTTTGGTCTACTTTTGGGGGTCACGAGGATGGCCATTGGCTCATCGCCAAGCACGACAGTGCGGTCCCGCGTCAGCAGGCTCTCTACAGATTGTGAACCGCGGACAATGCTTGCCAGCATCTCCATGCCCCTTGCCGACGGGCCATGCTTGGCAGACGAATTGCGGCGTCGCTTTCGTCTGCGGGACAGCATCAGGCACCGCAGAAGAAATTGCCGTGAAAACCATGGGTCGCCTATCATCATATGATGATAGAGAGCGATGGTGCGCGTTCGAAGGGTTGGCCCTTGGGAGCCTCGGTCAGCGCGGCAGCGGGTGTGCCGACTTCATGAGGGCAACCAGCTGGCTTTGCTGGTTTGTTCCGGTCTTGCGGAAAATACGATTGAGGTAAGTGCGCACGGTGGAGAATTGCAGGCCAGCTTCAGCTGCCGCCGCCTTGAGGCTATGTCCCTTGGCCAACGCGGTCACAAGATTTACCTCGGCAGGTGTGAGATCGAAGAGGCCCGTCAAGATGGTCGGGGACGGTACCAGAGCGCTTGCCGAGATCGCCGTCGCGACGACGATCAGATCACCTCCTTCGAAAAGGTCATGCGCGCTCCGTTTGAGCGGAAGGACGTGGACCACCGCCGGCGGGGTGCCGCGCACTGGGATGGATCGCGGGGGCAGTCCGCCACGCACGGCCTGCAGCGCGGCCTGGAACAGGCGGTTGCTCTCAGAGTTGGCGACGGCGACGCCGCCGAATGCCGTCGGCAGGAACAGCGACTTCTCGCGATCGAACAGGCCGTTGGTCACCCGGACACGGCCGTTGGCGGCGAGAACGGCGGCCGGAAGCCCGATCTTGGCCAAGGCATCGACGGCGCCGCGCGCCTGCACGAGGCCAAGCCGCGCGGCCGCGAGCGTGGCGCGCGCCATGTCGGGCCGCATCCGATCAAGAACTTCAAGTTGCCGCTCGTCGTAGCCCCCTTCGTCCAGCCCGCGCTGGAAAACAAACATTGCGAGCTCACCGCTGGGCATGGGGATGGCTGCGCAGGCATTCACGCCCAGGCCACGTGCGCGCAACCGGACGCGTATCGGGTCGTCCCGTACCTCGTCGGCCGTCATGAATCTGTCTACATCCACGAAGCTGGAGGGCCGGACGGTGCCCATACGCGCTGCCGCGGTGGACAAGCGCAGGCTTTCGTCCTGCAGGAACTCGCTCATCAAATCCTGCAGCCATGCGACGGCCTTTCCGCGAACCGGCGCGCTATCCGCGAAAACGAAGAGCGCACCGCCTTTCGATGCCGACGCATTGGTGATCTGCTCGAGAACAGCGGGCCATTTTTCCGCTATGAACGCGGCTTCATAAAGCGCATCGACAATTTCTGTGAGCATTTGCACTCATCTTGTGCAGCCTGTTTTTTGTGCTGCGAACGGGTACGCTAACAAATTCGATGCCACTGTGCCATGCATCCGCGGCCTAGGGACAAAGTGCCTGAAAATTTTCGAAGACGTCCCCGAATCAGGATTGGGACTAAAGGACGGGCTTGCTCATCTGTTCCGCGCCAAGGCGTGCGGTTGTCGTTCATGACCGCCGGTGGTTCGTGTTCCCGCGCTCGTGTTGTCGTCGTTCCGGGAAACGGCGGCCGCGCCGTGAGCGCCCGCCCGTTCCCATCTTTGGGAGGAATCAATAGCTCATTGCGTATTACTGTCGAATTTCACCGATCAAGGTCTGAGGACCATAAAGGACACCCAGAAGCGTGCTGAGGCCTTCAAGGCAATGGCCAGCAAAAGCGGGGTCAAGGCTCACACTCTGTTGTGTACGCACGGCAAACACGATGTCGTGGCAATTGCCGAAGCCGATGCGACCGCCCTATCCCTATCAATCGCATCAATGGGCAACATCAGAACTGAGACGCTGAGGGCGTTCGATACGACAGATATGACCAAGATATTGGCGAAGATGGTCTGACGGCCATGTTGCCAGCGTGCGCGGGTGATTGAAGCTGGCGCCGGGCTTTGTGCTCGGCGCCTTTCAGCCTATGTCTCATCCTGCCAGATCACACGCTTCTCCCACCGAATCTGCACCAGGCGCCGGAAGCGGATCGTGTGGGCCTGCTCCCCGGTCGGGTGGAATAGCTGCGCGCTCATCCACTCCCGGCTCTTGCACTGTTGGCAGCGGACCTTGTCCCTAACCTCGTCGATGGTGACGTTGCCGATCACCTCCCGCAGCTCGAGCGGCTTGTAGTAGCGCGTGATATTGCAGCGCGCGCAGCGGATGCCCGCCACCTGCCCCGCGTCATGGGCATGCGTCAGGGTCCAGGCGGCGCCTCTCGGCCACTTCTCCGGTTGCTCGGGCATGCATTCGAATTGAGAACATATCCCTGTCCGGTCAAGGGGCCGCTTGACACTTTTGTTCTCATTTCGTTCACTGTTGCCCATGAGCGACGAAATCAGACTGCCCAAGTCCGAATACGCCACGCTGGCAGGCGTGCAGCACCACTTTTGCGAGCACGACGGCTGCAGCAAGGATGCCGGCTGGGGCTTCGCCAAGCCGAAGCAGGCGCCGCATTGGTTCTGCTTCGAGCATCGCTGCGAAGGTGAGCAATTCCTGTAGGGAGCGACCGATGTCCCGTCATCAATTCGTGCATGAACTGGAGAGTGCTGCCGACCATATCGCAGACACTTCGCGGGCCGATTTGCAAGTGCTGCTGCGCAGGGCCGCGCTGCTGCTCAGAAACGTCGGCGGGCTCAGCCTCGATCCGAACACCGACGAGGTGCTGAACGGCCTGGCCGCCGAGATGGACAAGACCAAGCTCGATCTCGTGGAAACGATCGTTGGCGAGTGGCTGGTAGCCAACGCCTATCTGCCGGTGCCGCACCAGTTGGACGCAGAAAGCGCGGTGGACGGCAACGCATGATCAACGCACCAAGGCACGACGGCGAATACGCCGACCGCGAGGTTGACTGCCAAGAAGCGATGGAGCCAGGTTTTCAGGCAATCGTCGATTGCATGCTGGAGGCGGGTTGGACGCGCGGCGAGGTGGTGCGTGCCCTGCGGCGCCTGATCGCCGCGGACAACATGACCCAGAAGGAAAAAGCTAGGGTCGAGGCAGAACTGGCTATCGCGCGGGCGATGATGCGAGCGGGAAAGGCAGTCTTATCTGCTTCGCCAGTTACGCCGATTTGCGCCCAGCCTTTGCTTTGGGGTGGCGTTTGATGCCTTCCTTTTCCAAGCTCTTTCGAAGCACGGAAGCGAGATTGACGACGTTCTCTTTTGGCTGAGGCGCGGGCTTTGGCGGCTTCTTGCCCTTGCGCTTGGCATCGATCATGGCAAGGAGCGCGTCTTCGTAGGTGTCCTCGAATTTCGACGGATCGAATTTGGTCACCTTCTTATCGATCAGCAGTTCGGCGATCTCCAAGAGATCCTTGTCGTATTTCGGCCTTTTTAGGTCATCGAATACGCTGCTTTCGGAGACCATCTCGTTGTGGGTGCGCAGCTCAGTCAGTAGCATGCCTTTGCCGAAGGGCTGGATAACGACTTCCCGGCCGCGCTGATAGAGGACGACGCACGATCTCGCCGCGACCTGCTGTTTTGCCATTGCCTCGCGCAGCACGGTGAAGGCTTCCAACGCCGCGCCATCGGCAGGAATCACATAATAGGGCTTTTCGAGGTAGCGCGTGTCGATGTCCTCAATGGCGACGAACTCGCTTACTTCAAGCGTGTGTTGTGAGGTCAGCTTCAGCTTTTTGATCTCGTCGGGCTCGATTTCGATGAAATCGCCCTTGTCCGCCTCGTACCCTTTGATCTGGTCTTCCGACGGAACGACGTCGCCGGTCTCTTCATCGACGTAGGCGCTCTTGACGGGCAGCCCGTTCTCTCGATTGAGGATCTTGAAGTGGACTCTTCCGGCCTCGCTGGTCGCCCCGACGAGCTTGACGCCGCAAGAAACCGAACCGACCTTAAGGAAACCCTTCCAGACTGCGCGTGGGGCCGCCATGTGCCATTCCCGTCATCGTTCTGATCACCAGGAACATCTGGCGCCGACCGTGGTTCCCGACTGCTAGTTTTCTTCCCGGAAATCCTTAAGCTTAGGGGCCACCATTGGACCGTTCAAGCGGCAGGAGGCCCTTGATATCATCGCAATGCTTAGGGGGTCACGGCACCCTGGTTAGAACGTTTGAGTTCAACCCCGTCCCTTACGAAAGTGTGCGCTCACTGATCGTTGGCTGGCGGGATCTGACCGGTTCGCCGCCCCGTGGTAGCCCGAGGCGCATCTGGTTCCGGCTTCTGTTCGAGGCGTCCCCTTTGACCAATCTCTTCAGCGAGCGCCAATGCCTCAGCGGCATTCTTCGTTGCGAGGACGGGTTGCCAATACCAAGTTTCGAATGCACTGACGACGTACATCATGACAAAGCCCCCCGGCTTCGGTCTGTTGATCGCTGAACAATACTTCGGCGGTACGCCCAGAAAAATGACGCAACAGTCTGCTTGCGATGCGACCCAAGTCTGATGGTGCCGGGTCATTATGTAGACAACGGTCAATATTTGCCTCATGCTGTTGCTAGAGGGGCGGGGCTTGGACAGATCACGGCACGACAATCGGTCTGAACAGTGGCGCAAGCGCACCGGCGCAAAGCGGTCGCGGGCTTTGCATTGGGCGAGCGTTCCGCGGCGACTGATCTTCGTGACTGTCGCCACGGCCGGCGTGCTGGCCGCTCAAACAGCCATGCAGCACAGCGACAGCCTGCCCGAGCTCAACCTGTCGAATCTGATCGGACCGAAGCCGCAGCCGATCACCGGGATCGCGTCCGTCATCGACGGCGACACGATCGAGATCCACGGGCAGCGCATCCGTTTCAACGGCATCGACGCGCCGGAGAGCAAGCAATATTGCGACGACGCCAAGGGCTTCGAATATCCCTGCGGCCGGCACTCGGCGGAGGCGCTTGAGGGGTTTCTGGCCGCCTCGAGGCCGGTGCAGTGCACGTTCGTGACCTGGGATCGCTATCACCGGTTCGTCGGCGACTGCCGGCGCGCCGACGGCGCCAGCGTGGCGGAATGGATGGTCGATCACGGCCAAGCGCTGGACTGGCCCCGCTACAGCCACGGCGCCTATGCGGCGCAGCAGGCGAAAGCGCAGGCGGCGCAGGTTGGCATGTGGGTTGGGAGGTTCGAGGCGCCATGGGACTGGCGCGCATCGCCTCCCGACGGCGCGGCACCGTCGAGCCAACCGCTTGGCATCATGAGCCGCAAGCTGGTCGCGCAGAGTGGCTATTTGTGCGAGCCGCGGCGGACATGCAAGCAGATCAGTTCCTGCGATGAGGCCCAATGGTATCTGCAGAATTGCTCATGGGGCGGTAAGCTGGATCGGGACGGCGACGGCGTGGCGTGCGAGACGCTATGCTGAAAGTATCAGGAGCCTTTCATCGGAAAAATGGTAGCCAGCTCAGGATCGTTATCACGGCACCTCTGTCTAGCTTGAGCGGCGGCAAGGGTTGAGCATGGTGCTCGGCGCGAGCGATCTGCCGGCGAACAGCGCGCTGTCGTCATTCTCCCAGCGATTAGGCCGCCGGGAGAATGACGGTCGAATCCGAGGTGATCGCGGCGCGGAGAACGGGTTCGGGAAGGTAGCGAGCGTCACTGAGATAGCGCCAGGTCGCCCCGCGCCACTGCTTGCGCCTCGCCCGCCCTTGCCGGCCGCACCGCGCAAGCGCGAGGTAACAAGCTTCAACCCCTTCGGTCCTCTCGCTCGGCCGCGATCATACGCACGAAATCGATATCCATTTTCGCCCACGGCCTCTGTCGGGCGACCTTGGCGACCACCCTTGGCCCAGTGGAAGAATTCACCCGCACGGTCGCGCGCGGACCGCGCGGTGCTGTGCCTCGCAATGGGCGCTGCGTAGACGATGCAGCGGCAGGCAGTCACCGGGTGATACCCCAGGACTTCTTGAGGAAATGGCGTGCGGCGGCCGAAATTCCTGCATGACGGCCGGCCGGAGTCACGCGCTCGATCGAGTGACCAGCCACTTGACGCGACTGCAAACGGGGGCATGCTCGGCGGGCGTGGCCCGCTTCCCGACCCGACGGAGTCACATCATGCGGTGGTCCTACCCGGTCCTCCGTGTCGGCGGCACCGAGATCCGCATCCACCTGACCTTCCTGCTACCGCTCGCCTGGATCGGCATCGCCTTCGTCGTGGCGCTCTCCGGCCGGTGCCGCTAAGCGCCTGCGGCGTGCCCCGATGGAGGACTACAGATCCAAAACACGTCGCGTGAACCCGTCCAGGCTCGGTTCGCCCAATTCGCTACAGGCGACCGAGGAAAACCAGGATAATGATGATCAGCAACACCAACCCCAAGCCACCGCCCCCATAGTACCCGGTGCCGTAAAAGGGACTGCCACCGAGGCCACTGAAGCCGCCAATCAATAGAAGAATCAGTATAACTATCAAAATTGCGCCGAGACTCATGGGACTTTTCTTTCTCTGTTTGGGCGCTGTGCATCCTGAGCGCACTGCTCCACTGTTGATCAGAATATTAACTCGGAAATGGCCCTTCTGTTCCGGCAAACCCGGCCTGACGCAGCGCTTAGATCGCTCACAGCCAGCGGATCCCCGCTCCGCGTCGTCCGCTCGAGGGCACTAGCGGCCAACGCGAACGCGCGCACGATCCAAAGGGAGCGGCGACGAACATGGCGTAGGAGATCACGTCAGTCAGTCCGAACGGAAAAGCAACGTGCAAAAAGACCATAGCCGTCAGAAGAACGAAATAAAACCGGGAGGATTTGAGAGAAAAATCAGCGATGAAGCACTGACGTGTCCAGACGTTTCGCAATGAGCCCGCCCGGCAGGCGGAATCTCGACTCTTGCATCAAGTCCAGCTTGACAGGATCGTCTCCATTTCCACCGTTTCGACCTGCTGTGCAAACCGCTGGTGATAGACCGTCAGTAGTGCATCATGGGTGGCGTCGGACGAGCTACACAGCGCGTCGGTTACCAGCACCACACGGAAACCGAAGTCGATGGCTCCTAACACGGTGGCGAGCACACATACGTCGGTCTCGCCGCCGGTGATCACCAACGTGTCAGTTTTCCTCTCCGTCAGTAGACTCGTGAGCTTCCCCTCGAACCAAGGCGAGTAGATGTGCTTGTCGATAATGGCTGCGGGTGGACAGTGCCGCGCCAGCGACGGCAGAAGATCGGCCATTTCGAAGCCAATCTCCGCCAGGGTCATTGACGCCCATCGTTGATAGTAGTGCTTCCAGGTGCCGATGCCATGGCCTGGTTTGCGAGCTGGGAGGAAACGGGTAAATACGGTCTGGGCGGCGCGCCGTTCGACAAGACTTTCGATCCGCGGCAAGACACGGGTGATCCAAGGCGTCGCCCACGGCGATGGTTCGGCAAAGAGGCGCTGCATGTCGACGCAAAGATGCACGCACCTGTCACCCAACGGACCATAGGCCAGTCCCGGCGCAGACATGTCATTGATGCGCTCTTGTTCTCGCCGCTTTCTTTGCCGACGCCGAGCGTTCAGCGGCCGAGCGATTGGCTGAGGCAGCACCACCCTTCCTTCCGCCCTTATGGGCGGCTGCGTTTCCGGTGTGCTTGCCACTGCCGGAGCCGCCTTCCTTCTTGCCGCCGCCATCGTCCTTGTTGACGGTCGCCCAAGCGCGCCGCTCAGCCTCCTTTTCCGAAATGCCGCGCTTCTCGTAGCCTTCGGCGATATGGTCGGCCTTGCGTTCCTGCTTGTCGGTGTATTTCGACTTGTCTCCGCGTGGCATGCGTGCCTCCTATTTGTTTCGTTTCGTTTTCAGCGCATCTCCGAGATCGCGTTTGTCGGGGTCCTTGAGGTTTTCGCCGGCGGCATCGCGATCTTCGTCCGGATCGTCTTTGGCAGGCAGATAGCCCGGAGGCCGGTTTTCCGGTGGGCCCTCCCAGCGCGGTTTCTATTCGGTGGTGCCTGGAGCACCGTGGCGCGGCGTAGTCATATTGACCTCCTAATCGCGGTGTTCCGGCATGTTCTTGAGTTGATCCTTCGTCCATGACGTCACGGCGTGCACGTCACCATCTTCGTCGCGCATGAAGTCGAGCTGGTTTGCGGCAACGGCAACAGGCTTGGCGCCGATGCCGAGGAAGCCGCCGACATCGATGACGACCTGGCTACCGTGGACATGATCGACAGAACCGATCTTCTCGTCCTCGGGTCCGTAGATGGTTGCGCCTTCGAGGATGTCCGGGGTGAGTTCGGCGTTTGTTAGCCTTACGTGATTTGTGTGGTCCATGGGTAGCATCTCCGCTGGATGAGATTCAAATAACCGGCGGAGGGAAGAACAGTTCCACCCTGCGAAGGGACGACAGGAACCAATTGCGTGGCGGGCAACGATTGACCGGCTGCGCATCTCAGCGACCGGTGCTATCGCGCGAGTCTGCTACAGGCTTGCTATCGGTGAACCGCATTCTCGCGGCCAGCAGGCCCTCGAGAGTGGCCGGCACTGCTAATTTTGCCGGTATGCACGGCCTGTTCCGAAGCAATGCTTGCCTCGGACAAGCCCGTGCGAGAGCCGCGAGTTTTGTCTAGGGTTGTCTTCCCTAACTCACAATCCCTGGAAGACCTCCTGGGCGGTCCCGAAGCCGCGACGACTTTTCTATGCCGTGATCAAGGCACAGGCCCATGCAGATTTTATGTCAAGAACCGCGGTTGTGGCGATTGCCGTTGTTCGCGCGTTGTTCTTCGCATCAGTGAGTATACGCCGCATCGATTTGAAACCCGCCTATTTCAACAGACGGTTCAACCGCCCTTGGTCGTAATCCTCGTCGCGCCCGACAACGCCGATCTGTCGTTTCCAGCGACAATCCATCAGTGCATGAGCACATATCTTAGCCAAACAAGAAATCTGCGCCCGTTGAGGCTCCGGCGGACCGTCGCGGCGGCAGATTTGCCTTCTGTCAGGGTACCAGCATGGCAACTACAGACTATGTCATGCAGTTGCCAGTCGCTGAGTTCGAAGAAGCGCTTGGCCTCTCCATAAGTGTCATTTTTGAGACCTGCAGCACGCAGCAAAGGATCTTCGAATGCAACGGTAATGGGGGAACCATCTGCCCGTGCCAGCCCGCGGGCCTCCGCAGGCAAGTATTCGGTGCCGATCAGCATTCCGAGGCTTCGCACGGGATGTTTATCAAGAAGATCTGCCCAGCGCTCAATCCGTTGCGTTTTGGTCATCGTTGACGTTGGCCCTAGCGAGTTAACGTCGGCAATTGCTTGCAGCTCATTTAGCGTTTGATGTCTCATGGTTGACTCCTATTGATAGGCCGCGCGTCAATCCGAGGATTGCCCGACAGCATCGACGGCCTCGATTTAGCCCATTGGTAAGATCGGAGACTGCTGTGCCTCACTGATGCGATTGCTCGGGCTGGCTTGACTCGATGTCGAACGCGCTGGCACTGGACACGGTCTTCACGGACGTCGCCCGTGTCGAGCTTGGCGCTGTTTGCAAAAGGCGCCACTGCCGCCGATTGCGCAAGGGCCGAAGGTCCGCCGACCAGCATAGCCGCAGCGGTGGAGAGAGAAGCTTTCTCATGGGATTCTCCGAAGCTTAAAGGTGCCCTCGGATGTTCCAACGCGGAAAACGGAGGGAGGTTGCTTGTGCGCCAGGCAATGGCGGTATGCCTCGTCACGAGCGAAAAGGAACAACCTGCTGTGCGGAACCCGAGACGGTCAAGCATCGTCCGGGAGACCGCCGACGTGCTTGTCGCGGATGCCGTCGCCTCGCTCTACCTTGCCGCAGCGCAAGCTTTCTAGAAGAGCATCGTAACGGCGTGGTCCCAAACCCTTGCGGCAACGAAGGATGCAGTGAGCCGGAGCGACCCCCACGTTGCATTCGTGGAGTAGTATAACAACCCCTTTTTGAGATGTAGATTGCGGGGCTGACAAGTCGGATGAAGGATAGTTTGGGGCAACTCTCAGTGAACCGAGAAGGCCATATGCGCGGGCGAGAACTCAGTTGGCGCCGTTTCAAACTATCCATTGGAGCGCGAGGCCAACCATAGACAAGACCATCGTGCTGGTAGCGAGCCAACCGAGAGCCCGCAGCCAACCCTGCACAGGAAACTCGCCCATGACTTCGGAGCGCCCCGTCATTTGCATCATGACGACCATCACCGGAACCGCGCAAATGCCGTTGGTGACAGCACTCCAATACAGTGCCCTGATTGGATCGATCGACATGAAGATGATAGCCATTCCGAGCATCGCCGCGGCAGCCAATGTCGTATAAAACGCCATCGCCTCCTTGGGCTGTCGCTCCAGCCCCACCGGCCAACGGCACGCTTCACCTACGGCGAATGCAGCCGAACCTGCGAGAATCGGCACCGCAAGGAGTCCGGTGCCGATGATGCCGGTCGCGAAGACCATAAGCGCGAACTTACCTGCAACTGGCTCCAGGGCTTTGGCAGCGTCAGTCGAGGAATTGATCTCAGTCACTCCCGCCTTGTGCAAGGTGGCGGCCGTTGTAACGATGATCGCAATAGCTATCAGGTTCGAAAATGCCATCCCGACCAAGGTGTCTGCGCGAATACGCTGGAAGGCGCCAGATGCTTGCCATGGCGCCCATTTCAACGGCTTGGCTTTCGGGTCCACCTTCTCCTCTTCCACCTCTTGCGAGGACTGCCAGAAGAACAGATAGGGGGAAATCGTAGTGCCCAGAACAGCAAGAACCGTTGTGAAAAAAGACCCGTTCCATTCTACGTGCGGGATGAAAATGCCTTTGAGCGCTTCTCCCCAGGGGATATGTGCCATGAACGCAGCCACAACGTAAGCGAAGAGGCTGAGCGTCGTCCATTTCAGAACCGTGACATACCGGCTGTAGTCGACAAAGACGATCGCAGCAATAGATGCCAAGCCGAACCCAACCACGTAGAGCGAACCGGGGCCACCCACCAGCAATCGGAGCGCCTCAGCCATCGCGCTGAGGTCCGCGCCAATATTGATAACATTGGCGCCGAACAACAAGGCGACCACAAAATACATCAGTTCTGCGGGATAGTGTCGAGAGAGGTTTCCAGAGATACCTCGGCCTGTCGTCCGACCAATCCGCGCCGCTATCTCCTGGATCCCAGCCATGAGCGGAAAGGTGAAAATCATTGTCCAGCCAATATTGAAGCCAAGCTGAGCACCCGCTTGGCTGTAGGTGCCGATACCCGAAGGATCGTCGTCTGCAGCGCCCGTAATAACGCCGGGCCCAATTGTGCGCAGAAATCGCTGAAATGGCCCTCTTGCCAGCCCAATTGTCTGTTTCTCGCGGACTTCGGCGCCGATGTCGCCCATCGCATTACTCCAAGAACTCAGTCTCCATGCAATGACCGCGCATCAAACAAAACCTGACATGGTGCTAGTAGTTCCAGATCGATCCTGGTGGCGCTCGGCGATAGCTAAAGCGGATGGCCGGGGTGACGCCGCCATTGCCGGCGTCGAGGTCGATAACGGCGCTCGGGTCGCGTTGCGAGATGGAATGCGCAATATCGCCGCCTGTCGCGACATGGCGGGTAAAGTCCAACTGCATGCCGCCGGGCGTGTCACAGATCGAAAAGCCAGACTACTCCCGCATCGGAGAGTCGATCCGCTGCAGCGGAAGCACAGCGGGGCCATTCAGAACAGCCCCATCCGGGCCGAAATGGATCCATGGCAAGAGCAGTCCCAGCACTGCTCTGCCGAGTTCCAGGCGACTTCGCACCCAGCGTCGGGCAAGCGCGCTCTAAATAGGCGGATCGCCAACCCCCCGCTGTCCTTCCTGACGAGGGACGCTGGCTGATCGGGGATACCAAATCGGCAGCGGTTGAAGGCAGCTGGTTCCTGGAATATTTTCGACAAATAGATCTCGATCTGGGGCGGCGCCCTAATCGGAAGGGAACAACATGTCGGCCTCCTTAGCCGCGGCCCGGAAAGCTTTTCGTATGATCTGCGGGTCGATCGGATCGCCCTCCAAGGCAGACTGGCAAAGGATCATCGCCTTGTGCCAACTAGGACCACGTTTTGACCATTTGCGGAGCTGCTCGGCGGCCTTTTGAACGTGATCAACCCCATAGCGTAAGCCCAGTCGGTCGGTCCTCACATAGACCGGAGAAGAGAAAGACCGCATTGCCAACTCGCGAATTCAAGGCAACGAAAACAATCCGCCGGCCACTGCCGGCGGAAGTGAGGTCTGGAGTAGCCAGCGTGGACTGCCAGAGATCAATGATCGACTGCAGACTTTGTTGCAGCGCTTTCGAACAGGCTGGCGCCTGGCCAATCCGACGTGACCAGAAGAGGGTTGGCGGAGCGCTTGTTGGTTTCCCTCACATCGACAGGATCACCGCGAACTGGTTCTTCACGCGGTGGTTGACCTCGCGCATCAGGAGCCGGATGCGGCGCTCGCTCTCCTTGGCGGCGGTGATGTCGCGGGAGATCGTAGACGCGCCGACTATCTCGCCGGAAAGGTTCCTGATCGGCGAGACCGTGACCGAAACAGCAATCAGTGAGCTGTCCTTGCGCCTGCGCAGCGTCTCGAAGCTCGCCACGCCCTCACCCCTGAAAGCTTACAGCTAGCGCGACTGGGAATCGCGGCAAGCGCCTAAGCCTCGGAACGGTCGGGATTTTCGGCCTTATCCCATTCGGCACCCAGCACACCGAACTCCTGCGACTTCATGCCGGTCTCGGCGGTCAGGAAACCCTCCGCCGCGAGCCCCCGGCGCAGAAGTTCGCGCACTGCGGCGGAACGGCTCGGCATGCGTTTTTCGAAGCGCCAGTTCTCGACTGCCGCCAGTTCCTCTTCAGTCAACATGATCTGCAGCCTCTGCGGCCGCTCCAATTCAGCCATCCCAGCCTCCCTAAGCGGACCATAATGCCACGAATGAGTATCTTACTTATTTTTAGTGCAAGTAGGGCTCGGCTCAAATGAGGTCAAGATGATGCCAAACGCCAAAGGCGAGCGACCCTAATGGTACTAACCATATAGCGAAACCACATTTGTGGTACTATGCTAACTTATTGATTTATCTACAGATTTTTGCATTTTTTGATTGCCAATGGTGTGACGTTGGCGCATTATGCCGGCAGAGAGATAAACCGTCCGCGAAAGGAGGGTTTTCCGATGCCACGAGGATTTTCCGACCGGTTGCGCACCGACGCCCATTGCAAGGTCCAGCACGCCTTGTGGGAAAACGGCGTTGTCGACATCATCAGGCTGTCGGAAGAGATTAGGCTCAAGAATCTCGACGAGAACGTAGCACGCGAAGACATCGAGAGCCTGGTGATGCAGATGGCTCAGGTCTATGGCGCAGCCGTTGAGTTCGACGATGAGGCGCTGACCGCGCTCGACCTGCCCGATGCCTGTCCGGCCGACAACCGCGACGATTTGGAAAAGGCGCTAAACGAGCAGAGGCTGCCGCACCTTCAGGTGCTCCATTTGGATTCGAAAGACGGAGCGACGGACTCCAGCCCGGCGAGCGGCACCACGCTGCGATCTTCGCCGCTTGGCAAAGCATGATCTTGGCCGATCTCTCAATAGATGCCCACCCCGGCGGGGGTCACCGGGGCGGGCTCGACCGGGCTCTGGATACCCGATCCACAGCACGCCTTGCGCGGAGGTGCGGGACTGCGCGCCGTGCTGCAACAGAAATATCAGTAGCGTCTAAATGTTCCCTCGCCTTGTCAGGAACTCCGAAGCAGCGCCGCCGTTAGTCCGTATGCAAACGAAGGAGATCCGCACCATGGATTGGAACCGTGTCGAAGGAAACTGGAAGCAGGTCAGGGGCAAGGTCAAGGAACAATGGGGCAAGCTCACCGACGACGACCTCGACCGCATCGCCGGCAAGCGCGACCAACTCGAAGGCAAGATTCAGGAACGCTATGGCATCGAGAAGGACCGCGTCCGCCGCGACATCGATGAGTGGTACGCCCGCCAAGGTTGGTAGCGCTTCACGCACTATCCGCGGTCGTCCGGGGTGATGCCGTTGTGCGGGCAAGTAAGCCGCCTCGGAGGTCGCGCCGCGGGCGGCGTTTCTATGGGGACGAGGTAAGAACATGCCTGTAGGAACCGTGGTCATGCATGGCAAATGCGCCTCGCACGCGCTCAATAGCCATCAACAGCTATCGATCTCTGCGGGCAGGCGCGCGGGTGGTTCGTGCCCAGGGACAAACTGTATGAGTTTGAGGACGTCCCGCAGAGACCTTTGCCGTGTTGCGATCGGCCCAAGGGCCGCTACTTCAACAGTCACATCCGCAACCGGGTGCCGGTATCGCCGAAGAATGATGGCGAGCGTCTATGTCTAACCGATCGTGCACGGGCCTGTCGTGCCACATCACTTGCCTGAGATCCCGCATATCGACCGGCTGCCCACAGATCGGACACAGGTAAAATAATCGGCTTCGTTCTCAAAGCGGGCCGCCATTGCGCCTGCCGGTATCATTGGGCCTAGATCAGAACGCCTTGTCACCGTGCGCCCAGCGCCTTGGCTTCGCGCTCTAGTACTTCCCGGTCGTCGTCCCTGTTGGCGAGAAGGCCCACCCACGAAAAGCGCTGATTTCGACATGGCTTGCAGGGATCGCTTGCCAGGCGAGGCAGGGGGCTCAACGCCACTCCGACGGGCCACCTGAGCGTCCTGATGGGACTTCGGTCTACTCCGACTTGGACCGTGGGCCCAGGCGCGGAACACAAGCCAATCACTGCCGTTGGTCGAAAGCGACGCCGGCAAAAGAACGGCGGTCCATCAACCAGGCAACCACAAGGAAATCTACCATGATCCCGAAGATATTGGTGACCGCGGCGACCGCCGCGCTTCTGTCGACTGCGCTCTGCACCGCCGGCGCCTACGCTGAAGACAAGACCAAGCCGGCTTCCCAAGCCGCGGTCGTCGCGCCCGTGACCGATGGAAGCCTCGTGTCCAAGATTATGGGCGCGACGGTCTATGACAGCACGGCCGATGACGCGACGAAGATCGGCAAGGTCAACGACATCGTCCTCGACAAGGGCGGCAAAGCTAAATTGATCGTCATCGGTGTCGGCGGGGTCCTCGGCGTCGGCGAGAAGAATGTGGCCTACGATTTCAACAAGATCGAATGGGTCGACAAGAAGGGCGAGCGCTGGCTGGTCGCGAAGACGACGAAGGAAGAGCTTCAGGCTCAGCCCAACTTCGACATCAAGGCCTATGAGACGGCCTCGGCATCCAACAACACCCAGCCCGCCGCCAGCACGGCCAACCAAACGGCCCCGGCCAAGACGGACCAGACCGCGACGGCCTCTATCGACAAGTCGACGCTGACCGCGATGCCGTCCGACAAGATCAGCGCGGCAAATCTAATCGGCACCAATGTCTATGGCGCGGACGATGCGAAGGTCGGCGAAATCGGCGATGTCATCCTGACCGGCGACAAGAAGGTCGATGCCATCATCGTGGACGTCGGCGGCTTTCTCGGCATTGGCGAAAAGAAGGTCGCAGTCGGCATGGAGAACCTCAAGTTCATGACCGACAAGAACGGCAACCGGTATCTCTACACGAATTTCACCAAGGATCAGTTGGAGGCACAAACGGCCTACGACAAGGGCACCTACGCTCAGAACCGCGACAAGCAGCGCATCATTGTCAAGCAGTGAGGTCGAAATGCGTCCGCGCCGGCTGCGACCCGGGCGTTGCTCAACAGGGAGAGAAACCATGAACAATCTTATCTGGCTCGTAGGAGCAATAGTCATCATAATAGCTATACTGAGCTTCCTCGGCCTCCGGTGATCTCTCTGGAAGCCCGAGCAATTTACGAGACTCCGGATTGACTGATGGCCAGGCGGGTTCGCGGCTCGCCAGTAGCGGCAGTTTGCCGCCGATCTTGCGCGGTTGATATTGACGTGCCGGCCATGTGGTTTCACGCCGACGACACCAACCTTACCGGCGCGTTGGAAAGTGAGGGTCACGACGGCGCCGCCGTGCCAAGCTCGACGAGCTGATCCATTCGGGCCATGCCGAGACGACTTCATCGGTATCGAGCATCTCACGGAAGGCGAGGTCGATGAACTCCGCGCTCGCTGCGTCAAAGCCAAGGAAAGGCGGATGGCCGACGCCGCTCCCTGCTTCGATAGGCCTGCCACCCAGGCATCGTGTTGCCGGTAACTCGAGCCGCCGCGCGCCTCGCCGTTCTACGATATAGGCTCGGAAGCTCTCGCGCCCGTCACCGCGGCGACGCGGGCTTCGATGTTCTTCAGTTCCTAGTTTATCGTCTTGGCGATTTATACTCGAGGCCGACGACCTCTTTGCTAGGACATCGAGCGCGACGGTGATCTCGTTGAGCTTTGCCTGCAGGGCGGCGGTTTCACCTGCGTCTGGTGAGCGCCAGTGAGCGGAGGCGCCGCCACCTCGACCACTGGCACGTCCTGCCGCCGGCTCCCTCTTCCTACGAAATCCAAAAGCGCCAGGAGGATCGACAGAAACGCCAGTTCGAGCGCTGGCTCGACAAGGTGAGCGGTTCGGTTTTCAATCAAACCAAACCGCTCAGGGGCGGCAAGATTACGGGTGAGGCTGTCAGCCGCGAACGAAGAGTGCCTCGTCTTCATCACGTTGCTTGCCACCAAGTGCTGCCGCGACACTGGCGATGAAAGCGCCCACAATCATCGACAGGGCGCCGACCAGCGCGAAAGTAGCGCTTGCCTTCCTGGCGGTGTCCGCAGCCGCCTTCGCCTTGTTCTTGGCATCATCTATGCCTGCAATGACCGTGTCGACGCGCTTGGCGGCATCGGCCTGCGAAAGCCCGGTGCGGGAGGCGACCAGCTTCGCAAGGTAGGCCTTGTCATCGGCCGACACTTCGCCCTTGGCGGCGCTTACCACCAGGATGCGTGTTGCCTGTGCCGTTGCGCCGGCATCGTTCTGCCCGGCCGGCGCGACGGCACCGGTGTCCGCGGGACGGAACAGCATATCGACGAAATAGCCCAGGCTGTTGTTGTCGGTGGCTCCGGCCGCATTTGTGGCCGCCGACGAAGCGCCCGCCGCCGCGCCAGCCGCGACATTGGACGCAGCCTGCACGCCAGCGCCAACCGTTGCGGACAAAGCAGAACCAAGAACGCCAGCGACGAGCAACGTTGCCAGAGCCCAGGCAAGGAAGCCGTGTGCCGTATCTCGGAAGTAGACTTCGTCGTCATGAATGCCGACCCACTTCGTCCGTAGCCGACCGGTCAGATAGCCGCCCAGGCCGGCAGAGAGCCATTGCACGATCACCAGCCACACCGCTGCCGAAACCGCGAAAGTGGTGGCCGATGCGCTTGCCCCGGTCCAGGGTGAAACCATGGTCAGCCCAAGCCCCGAGCCGATCAGCATCAGCACCACCGTCAGCGTCGACGCCGCGAAGGCGCCGGCGATGATCGGGCCCCAGTTCACGGCGGATGACGAAGATTCCCTCGGAGCGGAAACTTCAACGTCAGTAACTGCGGAATTCATCTGACGCTCCTACCGTGCGAACAGCATGAGCAGGATGATAATCGGAATTGGAACTCCGAGCAGCCAAAGCAATATACCGCGTCCCATAGAGACCTCCTATATTCTTGAGACGAAATACCAATTCCGCGAACGGGCTTTCGTTCCAAAGGTTTAGTGGGCAAACTAAGAATAAGACGGACCGGCTGCAGGTTTCCGATCTGACGCGCGCAAACAACCGTCGCGGCGCTCTCGGCCCGAGCGCGCTACAGATGCGGCGTCCTCAAGTCGGCGCCGCTGCAGAGCCAAACTTCAAAGCCGTGTATTAGTTCCACCTGAAGTACGGCGGACTTGCGTTCACCGCCCCGGGGGCAGCTCAACCCCTCCGCCGCCAAACCTGCGAGACCAGCAGCGTGATCAGACTGCTGAAGACGATCCAACCGCGAACCTCGCTGTCGGAGACCGCGGACCGCGAGCCGACCGTGGACCCGCGCTGAACCTGCTGGGCTGATCGATTCCGAGACGGCGCCACTAGCGGCGCGAGGTCCTGCCGGCTGCCGCTCCGTACCGAATAAGCTCGGGTGATCTCGGCGCCGAAGAAAAAAAATCTGGGCCGAGTAGTAGACCCAGACCAGCACCACCATCAGCGCACCGGCAGCGCCATAGGAGGTGGCGATGGCGCTGGTGCCGATATACCAGCCGATGAGCGATTTGCCGATGGTGAACAGCAGCGCGGTGACGACCGAACCGACCGCGACGTCGCGCCATTTGAGCCTGCGGTCCGGCAGGACCTTGTAGATCGCCGAGAAGAGCAGCGCGATCAGCACGAAGGAGACAATGGTGTTGACGGCGCTGACGATCAACTCGCCGAACGGTAGGCGTTCGTTGATATACTCGCTCAACGCCGAGATCGCGGTGCTTGCGGCGAGCGACACCAGAAGCATGAAACCAAGGGCCGCCACCAGGCCGAGGCTCGCCGCCCTCGCCCGCACCAGGCGCGAAAGCGAAACGCCGTCGGGTTTGACCTTCCAGATTTGGTTCAGCGACTGCTGCATCTCGCCGAAGACGCCCGAGGCAGTGACAAGCAGCGCGATCAACCCGACGATGGTGGCAAGTGTGCTGGACCCGCGATGCGAGGCGGTCTCGATCGTCGCCTTGAGGAGATCGGCGCTCTGCGGCCCCATCACGCCCGAGAACTCGGCCGAGAGCGCGAGTTGGGCGGCGTCGTTGCCGATGACGATACCCGCGACCGCCACGACGATCAGAAGGATCGGCGCCAGCGAGGTCGTGGCATAGAAGGCCATCGCCGCGCCATGACTCAGGGCGTTGTCGTTGAGGTACCCGGCAACGCTCTCCTTGAGCAGAACCCAGGCTTCCTGGAACCAGCGCTGCATATCTCTCACCGTCGGCCTATTCACGCCGCTGGCTATTTCGGGCGCGGATCCTCGAGCCCGATTCCGGTGGTCTGAAATGATCCGGCCCGGCGTTTTTCGATGGCCTCGGCAAGCGCCAGCGCGGCGTTGCGAACCTCCGCCTGCACGGCGTGGTCGGCGTCGAGTTCGTCGTGGCTCGTCGCATAGGGTTTCCAGTAGCCGATATAGCGGTCAAGCTCGGCCGCCTCCCCGACCGGATCGAGCTTCATCGAGCGCAGCCAGTCGGCGAGACTGTGACCCACCTCCCCGGCACCTTCGGTGTCGCCGTGTACGATGACGGAGAACAGTCGACCGGCGAGATGGCGCGGATAGTCCCAGCCGGCAAGCTCGACCTTCTTGGCGAGTGCCGCGTCCTTGCCTTGCGTCTGTGATGGATCGGGATTGCCGCCATCTGCACAGACCAGGCGGTCCATCATCAGCTTCACCGGTGAGGACGTCTGATACCAGTTCACCGGCGTAACGATCATCACGCCATGCGCCTCGACCCAAAGCGGGTAGATCTCGTTCATCCAGTCGTTGACCTGGCCGAGCGAATGGTTGGGATAGCAGGAGCACGGCCAGTGGCAGAGCGCGGCCGCGGTCGAGAAGCACGCCTTGCAGGGAAAAATCCTGCGACCGTATTCGGAGGCGAGCCGCGCAAGGTCGAGAATCTCGATCGAGAAGCCCCGCCTGGCTGCAAGGGCGGTGCGGGCCAACTCGACGAGGCGAAAACTTTTCGACATTTCGCCGGGACAGGTGTGTTCGCTGCGCGAGGAGCCGTTGATCAGAAGAATGCGAGATGGCGCGGCCTTGTCTTCATAGCGGCGTTTCGCGGCCTCGACCGCCTCATGCGCGGCGATCCATTCGACCGAGAGGTCGTAGTCGGGATTGTGAAAACCCTGCCCTGCCTTTCTGGTGATCGGGCTCTTGCGTCCTTCGGTGTAGGCCTGCCACGCAATCTCGGCGAGCCTGCCAATGGCATCCGCCTCCGGCCGGAACGCCGGGTCGTAAAATTGCCTGCGATAGCGTTCCTTGAAATCGCTTTCGCTGAGACGCGGGCTCGGCATGCCTTTGCGCGGCTCAGGACCTGCCTTGCTGAAATCTGCCCTCTTTGCCATGCGCCCTCGCCCGAATTGCAGCGGGCCGGGTGGGACAAGAGCTCGACTGCCTTTTCTAGGCCAGGGTATGAAGCCGGAAAAACCACCCTGTTCTCTTTGCCACCAGGTCCGGCTGACGCGGCCCGCCGAAGTCAATTCGGCAAGAGCCTGATGGTTCCGCGCTTCAGGACCGCGAAGATCGGGCAATACGGCAAGGCATGTCGATGCCGCGTCCAGGCAGGAAAAAACCGCCCCGGATGGGAGAAACCGGGGCGGCAATTGTGGGAGGTAGTTCGGGTGTCCGGGACTACCGGACGGTAACTCGCTTGACCTTGAAAAGTTTCAAGCCACGCCCCACCAAGCGCTCTTTCGAGCCCTCGATGCCGGTGACGGAGCCGGTGTTGATGATCGCCGATCCCGGCTTCATGTGCGGCACGGCTTCCTGCGCCATATGGAAATAGCCGTAGAGATTGGTCTTCAGCGTGGTGTCGAAGTGCTGCTCGGTGAGGTCGGCGAAATCGGCCGAGTGCACCTGGAAAGCGGCGTTGTTGACGAGCACGTCGAGCCTGCCAAAAGCCTTCACCGTCCGCTCAACCGCCTTGCGGCAGAAGGCGCGCCTGGCAACATCGCCGCGAAGGATAATACAGCGCCTGCCTTCGGCCTCGACCGCCGCTTTCGTCGTCTTGGCGTCGCGATGCTCGCTGAGATAGACGATGGCGACATCGGCGCCTTCGCGTGCGAAGAGAACCGCGACGGCACGGCCGATACCGGAATCGCCGCCGGTGATCAGCGCCACATTGCCCGCCAGCTTGCCAGAGCCCTGCCAGAACGGCGCCTCGTAGAGCGGCGCCGGCACGATCGCCCATTCCTCGCCCGGCTTTGCATGGTGCTGCTTCGGAAATGGCGGCACCGGATATTGGCGCGCGCCGGCCTGCATGGCGCCTTTCGATTTGGATTTGCCGTTCGGCTTGACGCGGTCGGCGGCATCGACCTTGCGCTGCACGCCGCGCTGCCTGCGCACCGTCTTCGCGGTCTCGGTTTTCGATCAGGTGCTGGTCGGCATCGTCATCTCCCTTTCGAGGAACAACGGCTGCCGGTGGAAAAGGTTGGCTTTTGTCGGGTCGGTCACCATGGCGCATACGGGCGCGCGCTACATCAAAGTTAAATGCGGGCGGTCGTTGTAGCTGCTATTCGATCGCTGTTTTGGGGGCTCTGTAGGAGGAGAGTCCATGGACGTTCGAAATCTGATCGGCAAGCTGTCGGCGGCATTTTGTGCGCCAGCGTACCGCCGCGCCGACCGCCTCTCTTCGGCCGATCCGGGCCTCGCCCGCCAACGTGCGGCTGAGGGTGCGTCCGCGTCCGCCCCATCGTCCGGCGCCGGCCATCCGGTCAGCGAGCAACATGTAGCTCGCGCTTTGCATTCGCCCCGGTCGATCGGATGCAACCGGCCGGCGGCATCTTCGTTTATGGCGATCCCAACTCTGGTGGTGGCAACATGAAATCCTTTCGGACGAACAATCCCGTTTTCATCCTGGCGGCGGCGGTGATGACCGCGGCGCCTTTCATCGGTCTAGCCTGGCGCGTTCATGAATGGCTTGGATGGTGACGGGCAATGAGTCGGTTCCTGCCGCTCACCATCCGCTTCGTCAACGGCGGCTCGATGGTGGTTTCATCGATCGCCGATGCAAGGAAGGCGCTAGATGGAACTTGGAAAAACAAGGAGGCGCCAGACTATCTTGCGGCGGCGCGGCTGGTGGATGACGCCATTGCGGGCATTTGCCGGCCGGCTGTTGCATTCGCCGCCTTCAAGAAGGCGGCCGCCCAGCAAGGTCTCCTGAGGTCGGCTAACCCGAGCGCCGCGCTCTCCATGTTCGACCAGATTTCGTCGCGCGACCGCAAGAAGCCGCCAGGCTGAAGCGCCCTCACCTGGGCTCGTTGTTCATGCTGAGATAGGTCGGGTCGAATTCCGCGATCGCGACGAGACGCTCCCAGTCGAGGATCGCGACCATGTGGTTGACCCAGCTGATCACGTTCATGCGCCGCAGCGTGCCGATGACCCTGTTCATGTGCACGACCGAGAGTCCGAGCACATCGGCGAGCACAGCCTGCGACAGCGGCAGATGGAAGCTCATGCCATGGGTTTTCTTCACGACCTGAAGCCTGACGAACAACTCGCAGATGAGATGCGCCAGATGCGAGGTCTTGGAGCGGCGCCCCATGGCCACGATCCACTCGCGGTGGATGGGGCCGTCGACAAGCGTGTCCAGCCACAACAGCCTGGTCAGATGCGGCGCCTGCTCGGTTATGGCGCGAAGGCTGCTGTGCTCCGCCGCGACGACATGGCAGGGCGAGAGCGCGATGATACCATGGTCCATGGTCTTCAGAAGAAAGGCGTGGAGGTCGACGAAATCGCCTGCCACCTGCAGTGAGGTGAACTGCCGCCCGCCATCCTCGAGCACCTTGTAGCGCGCCGCGAATCCGTCGACGATCAACGTGCTGGTGATTGGCCTCGATCCCTCCGAGACAATATCCTCGCCAGTGACGAAATACTTCTCGATCGACATGGCGCTGGCGAGCAGCGCCTTCTCCGCGTCCGAGAGGGCGTCGTGCTGCGCAAGGTTGAGATGAAGCGATTCCAGCATTCGGATTTTCCGTCCTTCATTAGCAAAACCTAACGTCGGAGACCGGGGCTGGTTGCAGGCGGCCGGCGCCGACGGGCAGTCGGCGGCAAGCTTATTCCCCTTTGGAACCATGACTGCGGCAGCGAATTGAACGTCGAAATGCCGAGGATGTTCTTGCGAATGAAACGATTCTACTTCGACCTGTACAACACCGAACACTGCCAGATGGATAGCGAGGGACAACTTCTTCCCGACCGCGAGCGCGCGGGCCTGGAAGCGCTGCGGATTCTGCAGGATGTCGCCCGCGACGAGATGCTGGGCGGGGATCGTCTCAAGATCACCGTCAAAGTGCGGAACGAAAAGAGGGACTAGATATTCGAGGCGTCCCTCACCCTCGACTCCGCCTGGACATGAGGGGAGCGCCCGGCATGATGTTTGAGAATTTCCGGACCGAAGAGATCGATACGGGCGAGGGACGGATATCCATCCGCCGCGCCGGCAGCGGCCCGGGGCTGCTCCTGCTGCATGGCTTTCCGGAAATGCATCTGATGTGGCGCGACGTGGCGCCGAAGCTCGCCGACCGCCTTAGCGTCGTCTGCGCCGACCTGCGCGGCTACGGGAAAAGCTCCTGTCCGCCGTCCAGCCCGGATCATGCTCCCTACGCAAAGCGCGCCATGGCTGCCGACCTTGCGGCGCTAATGACGAAGCTCGGCTTTTCCCGGTTCATGGTTGCCGGGCACGATCGTGGTGGCCGCGTTGCCTATCGGCTGGCGCTCGACCATCCCGACCGCGTCGAGAAACTTGCTGTGCTCGACATCATCGCCACCGCCGATGCCTGGGACCGGGCCGACGCCAGGCTGGCGCTGGGCTACTGGCCATGGTCGCTGCTGGCGCAGCCCGAGCCGCTGCCGGAGGCGATCATGGCGGCGGCCGCGGATGCGATCGTCGACAATGCGCTGGAAAGCTGGGGCTCCTCGCCTGCCGCCTTTCCCGCCGAGGTCCGGCAGGCTTATGCCGATGCCTTGCGCGATCCGGCACACGCGCACGCCATCTGCGAGGAATATCGTGCGGCAGCGACGCTCGACCGCGAGCATGACCATGCGGACCGGGCAGCGGGCCGGCGCATCACCTGCCCGGTGCTGGCGCTATGGAGCGGGCATGGCGCGCTGGCCGAATGGTACGCGCAAGAAGGCGGGCCGCTGGCGCTGTGGCAGGAGTGGGCCGGCAATGTCAGCGGCGGAGCGATGCCCGGCGGACATTTCTTTCCGGAGGAATTTCCAGGCGAAACGGCAGCGGCGCTGCATGATTTTCTCATGTCTCGGGGGCCATCAGCGGCTGATCTGGACACTTCCGCTCGCAGCCGGAACCGCCCTCGACCGGCAGCTACAGCCGGTGCCACATTTTTTTTCGCCGGGACCATTGTGATGAAACATTCTGCCTCCCCTTACCGTTCGAAGTTCAAGGAGGACCGTTATGATCAGGCATAGCGGCGAAGCACGCCCGAAGAAGAAAAAGGTCGAAATCGCGGTGCTGGTCTCCCAATTGGCACAGGCGACCGGTATCTCCAACGCGGAAGCGCGGAAACTGGTCAAGCTGGTCGGCACCGATTGGCCCTCGTTGCTGCGACGTGCCGGCTTCCTGAAAGCCCGGTAGGCTACCCCGCCGAGTCGCTCTGGTGACCCGGTTGACGGACGGCCGGCCGTTATAAGCCGTAGCCAGGTGAGATAGATCGCCGGCGCAACGATCAGGCAGAGCGCCATCACGATCACCACGGCATTGCTAAGGCGCTCGGTGGGCCTGGCAATGTCGGCGACGTCGTCATCGTCAATGATGAATCCGAGGATCGGTATACCGGCCAGCGCGTAGAGATGGGTTGTCGTTTGCGGGATGGCTTTCAGCCTCTCGCAGCAACGCCGCTTCCTATTCGGATGGTTCTTGGGTTCTGACGGTAATGGATGCCCGTCGTTTGCGCGGAAACGGCGGGCACCCAAAATGTCGCCGACGGAGGGGGAATCCCATCGGCGATCGCCAACTCCAGGCATCTGCTTTGGTTGCCGAGGACGGGCCAATGCGCTCCACGATGGGACTTCAGTCGAGCGTCTTTGCGACCGTCGGCCGAATAACGAGGCCGGGTTGATCGGCCATCCGGAACCTGGAGCCTGAGCGCGCTTTTCCTTCAGGCGAACCAGCGAAACAAGGAGGCCAACCATGGCACGAGAAAGAACCGAATACGAAACCGGCGCGCGAAAATATCCGGCAAGGACCGGCCCGGATCCGAGTGACGATTTCTCGCAGGATGCAGCCGGCAATTGGCGCCCGCGGAGCGGCATGGGCCTGACGCGGTCGGCCGGCGAGACGGAAGACAAGACACGCCAGTCCGAAGGACAGAACCCGCCCGGCCGGACGACGCCCAGTCCCGCCACCGAGAAGAGTTCCGGGGCCGGGCCGGCAATCTCCGAACGCTCGAAGGACGCGAAAGCGGCAAAATCGGGCCGCCAGTCTGGCGCTCATGTCAAGGATTAAGGGGCGTGGATTCCCAGCCTTTGGCGGCTGGACGCGCCGGCGATGGTCACAAAATATTGCCCCCGAAGCCAAATTTGCCGGACCCTGCGAAATCGAACTTCCTTGAATCACCCGCTAGAACGATCCGCAATCAACGGGGCAAGAGACATGCTCAAACAAGGCGGGCGCCACGAACAGCACGTCAAGGCCGGCCAGCAGAGCCACAAGAACCGCCAGCAGGATCAGCCGCTTCGAAGGTGAGGACTGGCCCGCTTGCGGCCGGCTTCCGGGGTGCGTTCGCGGACTTCGGGGAAGTTGCCGCCGCGACCCCTCTGCTGGCCAATATTGCGGTCCTGCGCCTGCTGCTAATCACCGCTCCGACGGCGCCCCGGTGGCCGGGGGCGCGAACCACCGAGCCTAACCGGCGGGAGCTCCCGATGCTGCTGGCGCCGGCTGATGATAATGTAAGCTCGTCCTAATATGTCTGTTACCTATCCTTAAGGACGAGCGGGAAAGTCACTGGACAATCTGGCTGCGCAGTCCTTCCAAGGTGAAGAAGGTGATGTGACGCCGATCTCGATCGAACTCGCAAGACCCGGTCGATCGGCTAGGAGCATGGGCCTTGTTCCGCATCTCGAACTCAATTGTCACCTTCGGAGGATCGGCCTGTTCGATTGCGCTGAGGGCTTTGTAACCCGATGCGCGCTCGTGCGACTTCAACATCAAAAGGAAGAACTCGCAACGAGCAACCGGCGTCTGCGCCAGTGCTGGCGCAGGTTGGGAAATCATAAGCGCGTAGGCACATCGCCCTGCTATCACCAGACAGACCGCCACGCCGAAGGGAGAGAGATTGTTCCATAGTTGGGATCGCACTAGCCCAACATCTCTCGCCGGGCCTTGATGGTCGGGTTTACTTTTTGAGAGGAGTATCAAGCCCGAGCCTCGCGCGTTCGCTGTTGGCGAAGGCTTTTGCATCTGCTTGAGAACCGAAGCCCTTGATGCTTACCACGCCGTCCAAGCATGAACAACGTCTTAGCGGAAAACATGGGTCTGCGGATCGTGTTGCATCGCCTTTGAAACACGCTTTTGCCTAAGTGGTTATTTTTCCACGGGATTACAAAACATTTCCGCTCACTCCACGGAACAGGGATGGAACACGGAATTTCTGTGATTGTTTCCTGCACCTTCTTCCGGCGCCGGCTTCCATCGTATTTTAGCAAAATCTGAAACAAAGCCATTTCGCCAGCGTTGAAAGCTCCAGGAGCTTCGGCGATGGACGCGGCCACTGCGGCAGTGATGGTTTTGCTTCTGTGCAGCGGAGGCGACCCGGCCATCTGCAAGCCGGTCAATACGGCGACACGGGTGTTCGCATCGCTCGGCGAATGCCGTACCTCGTTGGCAATTGAACTCGCCGGCGACCCTAGCGGAAGAATGATCGGCCGATGCAAGGTGGTCGATCCGACTGTCACAGGCTCCCTGCCAGCCGGCTACACGACGGTTACGGTTACACACGGCGGCAGGGCTGTCAGGTATATTGTTCCTCACAAGAAATAACCCGGCCACATGAGCAGCCAGGCCCAGTCCTTCCACATTAAGAAGGATTCAGGGTCGCTATCGCATGATGCGAAGCGTCCGCTACGTTTGCCGCAGCGGACGCTCCAGTGGCCCCCGTTTTGTCCCTCGCCAGGAAGACGGTACGCCTCACTAAGACGGATAATAAGCGCGCTCTAGTTGAAGCGCCGCATATTAGAGCTGCGTGACTTTTCTGCCACTAGACAGAGAAAGGCCCCGCGGAAATCGGCATTCAACCGTAATGGAACTTCGGTTTTGGCTCGGTGGCCCTCGGTCCTGCCGAGCGGGTACTCGTCATCCCCTTCCCACGTGCCGCCACTGCCGCCGGCCTGCGGCTCGTCGTTGATATGGCCGCCGTGCTCGTTCTCTGCCTCACGATCGCCGTAAGCGCTGCCACGTCCATCTATGAACATGCTGCTGCTGGCTTGCGGCTCGCGATTGAGTGTCTTCGATGAAAGGGAACTTATTCGACATTGGCGATCCTCGTAAATGGGGGTCGCCGCACCGGTGAGGGATCTATTGCTGACTGCCTTTGACTTCAAGCCATCAATCGGATTTGCCTGCGTCTTCGCCAACAATCGCGGCCCGGATGGCGTCGTAGGCGCTCCCGACCTCCTCTTCGATCTCGTCCTCGGAAATGCCTGCGGCCTTTGCGTCGGCGAACAGCTTCGTTGTCAGATCCGCCACAGAAATGATATCGGCGCCGACGCTGCCGCGCATCACGTTATCGGTGATCCACTTTCCAAAAAATTCTGCCCCGCGTTCGCTCATAGGCGGTGCCGCGCCTTCAGGAAGTGAGCCTCTCGAAGCAGGGAATTCCAATCGATCCCGATCAGTTTGATCAGCTCGCGGGCTTGCTCTTCGGTAATGTCTGCCTCTCTGACCAGGCGATCGGCCAGAACCTTCGTCGCCCCACTTTGCGAATCTGATCTGTTGTCATCGTCACTCATGAAAATATGGCCTCCTAATCTCTAGAATGATCTAGAAGGCGGACTGTTCAGGTCAGGCAAAAACAATTCGCCGTCGGTTGAGCGGGGATCATCTTCGGACCCGGGCCGACGGCGGTCGTGCCAGAAGACGCAAGGGACCTCGCCGCCGCCAGATCTCTTCTTCGCGTCAGGCTTAGCGTGTGAGATAATTCGGAGCGGCGTTGAGGGCGTGGACAAATGTCATTGTCCGCTACAGTGGTGTTTACGAACCCGCTGATCTGGCCATGCTTCAGCAGGTGTTTGACCAGCTGTGCGAAGAACGCCGGCTGGCCAAGAAAGACCGCGAGCAGCGGGAGTTCCTGGCTATGGAATTGTTCCAAGTTTGCGACGACGGCACCCACGACGAAGCTGATCTATTGCGCGCGCTCTCTAAGCACCGTCGGCAATAACGCAAAGCTCGTTAAAAGCCCGCCGCCTCAGGGAGAGAACGACGGGCTTGTGCTTGGGCTTAAGAGCTGGCGGCCTAAGGGGGACGACGACCGCCACTCCGAATAATGGCTGGGCTAGCATTCAGTTCCGAAAGAAATCTGAATGGCAAAGAGCGCTGATGGGAACACCCACAGCCCGGCTCGCTTATCATGGTGACACAGGATTTCGCGGGCCGGGCCGGTCCCGGAAGCTGGGTCCCAAGGCACGGTTAGATTGCAGCCATTTTGGAGCCCGCACAACACCGCCAATGGTCTATTAGCGATTTCTTGAATAAGCCGGCGCGCGCCCCACTTGGCAAAGGGCAGGCATTAACGTTGGCGACGAGATCCCAGCGTACGACGCCGTCGGTGGGTAGCAGCCGGAACATTTTAGAGACATTGAATGTTCCACACCTATGGACAGCCGAGACCAACTCTCAGCAGAACAATTAAGAGCCGCAAGAGCTCTCTTGAACTGGTCGCGAGTGCGACTGGCTGCCAGGGCCAATCTTAGCGAATCGACGATCTGCGAATTTGAGAACGGCTTTAGGAAAACAAATTCCCGCAATGTCTCCGCAATGCGGCAGCCCTTGGAGGACGCAGGAATCGCCTTTACCGATGAAGGGTTCCCGTCGCTTACCCGCTCTGATGATCAGGATAATGGTCGCCACGCCGACAATCGAACATGGCGGCGTCGGCACATAAAACGCGCGCCGTAAAGATGCTCGGGCTGTCGGGGGAGGCTTTGGACATACAGGCCGGGCTCTTACCCCGGTTTCGCCAGGGCAAAAGCACATTATGTGCCGCCTTTGCAGCGGCCGACATTAACATTCTCTAAGATTTAGCCAATGAAGAGCCCGCCGCCGGGAGGATATGGCGACGGGCTATCTCCGGACTCAGGAGCGGTGCATGTCCGCTTCCTATTAATCAGAATGGCAAACATCTGTTCCACGTCCGTTCGTAAATATTAGCAATCGCTTGACGAAGCCCGCGCCCGCTCCAGAGTCATGCCATGCCACGGGGCATGAATATCGGCGACGAGGTCGCCATCACCGCGACCGTACGCCGGCGCGTCACCGAGGACCGCGTCGGCGTCTCGATCCCGTCCTATGGCTTCCCTCATTCGATCGTCGACAGAACGTCTAAGGTGAGGAAAGGCCAGCCTGTCGAGTTGATCGGCAATGTCACACATATCGATGGCGAGTGGGCTGCAGTGAATCTCGGCGTGCCGGTGACGGTGAACATGGACACGCTTCGGCTAGTGACAGCCTACAAGCCGCCCACGAGGAAGACGCCGCTGGCGGACAAACAGACGTGAGCGATCTTGGCTCGTCGCAGCGCCTGCGGTCCGCGCAACGGGCCAACTTATTGAGGCCGGTGCTTGCCGAAGCTCCATTCCACCGGAACATCTAGGATCTGCACGCCATTCACGACTAGATGCACAGTGCACGCAAGCCTGAATTGCTGCTCCGCGAGCTTGATGCGGTTTAGCCCGGCAGCTACTATGACAAGTTCGGCCGTAAGTTCGTCCCCTTCGGCCATAGACGATGTCGCCCCGCTCGACCTACGCGCAATGATCCGTACTAACGCCTAGGCCTGACGGCTCTGCAGGAAATACACCGCATCCAACGTGCCGGCACCGCAGCGTCGATTGGCCGGCCGCAGGTCAGCCCTTTTTTGCGTAGCCGGCGGTAACCTCGCCCTTGTGCGCGGCGAATGCTGCCAGGACCTCCGTCTTCTCAGCCTTCGGAACCTTGAAGTGGTCCAGGGTCCGCCCGAGTTCCGCCGCTACCTCATCGAATTCCGCCGGAGAGATCCGCAAATCGCGGTGGGCTTCCTCGAGCCCGAGCGACGTCGCGCCTGGCCTTGTGGCCACGAACTTGAAGGGGCCGCCGGAAACATCGCAGACCCACAGCGTGCGCATGAATTTGAGGCCGGGGAGCCGCTCAAGGTTCTTGGTGTGCCATTCCCGCAGCCGTGGGTTCTTGGACTTCTGGCCGACGACGGGATTCCTCACGACGGCGTCGCTGAAGTGGTCCACCACCGCAGCGATTGCGAAGACACCGCCCAGCCGCTCGTACAGGCTCTTCTCAGGCGCGGTTTGCTTCGTCTGCGCGAGCGCGTTGTCGGCGGGCAACACAGCCGCGGATGCGGCGGCAATGGCCAGCCCTGCGACAACGTTTCGTCTTGTGAAGGGGATTGAAACAGCCGTTTTCATCTCTGGTTTCCTTTGCGTTGAGCCAGAGCAAGCTGCGGCCTGTCTGGCGGTTCAAATGAGGTGATTTGGGACATATCCACTTTGCCCTACCGGCTCGTTCGAAAGATTGTTCCGACCTGACCAGAATTCGCCGATGCGCACGCTGGCAGGACGAATGATTGCATCGAATTTTGGCTCCAGCCATCGCCCTTCTGGATGAAGGACAGCTGCGCGCCGGCGGCAGGCTTAGGCATCCAAATTCCACGCAAATTCGAACTTGAATCAATTTCGCACAGGCGTAAGCGTTCCATTAGCCGTCACTTAATAAGCAAAAGGGGAACATTCCTGCACGGCCGCGGTTGTTTCTCGACCAGGAGGATCCAGCCATGGCCGACGACAGAACCAAGCGTGATTTCCGGGACCGCAACCGCGTATCTGCGGACGAGGACTACGAGGTCCGCTACTTCGCCAAACAGCATCGAATTACGCCCGACCAAGTTCGGGAACTGATCGGCGAACATGGCAACGACCGCAAGATATTGGAACGCGAGGCGAGGAAATTGCACGGGTGACGAAGCTTTCGGAACTTTTGCGGCCGCCCATCGTCGGGCACCGACATCGCGGCCGTCTCGTCGACAGGCGCGATCTCGGGCAAAGTCATTTGGCAGAACAGCAGAACCGCCGCTTGAACTCGGAAGAGACCGGATTGCCGCTTTGATGCAGGCGCACCAGCCGCTCTTTCAAGGCGAGACGCCGATCCGCTAAGGCATCGGTCGGCCGCCAGAGCCGCATGCCGGCGCTCATGCCCGGCGGGCAGTGAAGCCTGGTGTCGGCGTTTGTTTCGCGGCTGGAATGGGTCTTTCATGGAGAAAGAAGGCTGCTCGCTTGACCCCACAGCTGTTTCCAGCCGCGGGGGCGTCGGAAGAGGTCCGAGGGATCTTTGGTCAAATGTTGGCGAGCAATTCGCTCACGCGGCTTTCCATGTCCGCAAGTGCGACATCGACGCGCTTCTGGCCGGTAATTGCAGCGCTCATCTCTTCGCCGACAATGTCCTTCATTGCGAACTGGCACCTTACCGGGGACGGCAGCGGCCTGCCGAGATCGGCGACCGCGGCGATTCGTATTGCGGTGCGGCAATGCCTTGAAGGCGTCCGAGGTAATGATGGCTTTGTAGGCCGGCAGATGGCCGGTGCGCGACCATCGAAGTCATGTCCGCGAAGAATTTCAGGAACTTGCCGATGGCCGCGGTCTGTTCGGGTGTACGGTCCTTCTGCGAGACTGCCCAGGTGTGGCCGTCGCCGTATTGGGCATGGGCGCCGGCAAATAGCTGCGGGTACGGGTAGACCGCATAGCCACCCTTGTTGAGGGCCGTGCCCTTGGTTTCGGACTGGGCTTTGTCAACCCACGTGCCGTTGAGCTGAACGCCACCTTCACCGCCAAGGTAGCGTTGATCGCGCCGCCGTAGTCGAGATCCTTGGTGGTGTAGCCCTTGTCGACCGCATCAAGATCGGCAACGCGGACGCAGGTGGCCACCGCGCGCATTTCGTCGTTGGACTTTACCTTCAGGTCGACGAAGGCGGCTTATGCCCAGCAATGCGCCGTGCAGCGCCGGCTTTGGTGCAGGCCCAACCGCCGACCGGGACGTGCCGTCGCTCCAAGTACGGGCATGAATCGGCTAAACTAAACGTCGGACCGCTGGTCCGTTTAAGACAGCTCCGTCTGCCGCGAATTGTGAGCCGTGGCAGGGGCAATCCCAACACTGCTCGGTGGAATTCCACTGCACGATGCAGCCGAGATGCGTGCAACTGGCAGAGTGCCGATGCAGCTTGCCTTCGCGATCGCGGCACACGGCGAACTTGCTCAAGCCGTCCTGAAGGATGCCACCTTCACCGGGCTTGACATCTTCGGCCGACTTGATTTCACCGGGTACCAAGTAGCCAGCAAGGTTCTTTACGGTCGTGAGGTTCTCGCTGAGATAGCGCGCAGAGGCGGCAGGTGGCATCCGGTCCGGAGCGTAAACGGCTTCCCAGGGGTTGGATCCGTTCACGATCAGATCGTGGATCAGCAGTCCGGCTAATGCCCCATGCGTCATGCCCTGGCCCGAGTCGCCGGTTGCGATGAAGATGTTGCCTTTGCCGGGGCTTCGGCCGATAAAGCCGCAGTAGTCGATCGTTTCGAGAACCTGACCGGACCATCTCGCTCTTTCCCGACCAAGTCCCGGCACTAACGCCCTCATCCAGGCTTCGAGCGCGGTAAAGCGCGCCTCGCCGTCATTCGCTTCGCCCGATCTGTGATCGCGACCGCCGACGATGAGACAGTCAGTCTTGCCGGGGCCGGGATTGAGGCGAACATAATTATAAGGATCGTCCATGTCCCAGTAGAGCGCATCTGGGAGGGTTCCCCTGGGGATGTCGAAAGCCATCGCGTAGGTGCGGTAAGGCGCCATCTTGCTGTGGATCTTCACCCAGGTGTTGATGGGGGAATTCGTGGCAAAGACCGCGTTGGAAGCCGTGACGGTGGAGCCGCCGTCGCATTTCAAGCGGACCTCGTTCCCCTCGTCGGTCTCGACGACCGCGCTGTCGGCGAATGCCTTGCCGCCTTGCTTCTCAAAATCGGCAAGCACAGCGCGGAGATATTTCAGCGGGTGGAAGGTGGCCTGGTTCGGATAGCGCAGGATGGGCGCCGATTCATGGCCCTTGAGCTGTACGCCCTTGCCATGTTCTACCTGGGCACCGATCTTTGCAGCGGCCGCATACTCCTTGTTGCATTCTCTGGCGGCCTCCTTCTCATCCATCCACGCGGCCGGGAAAAGAAACCCGTCCAGCCGCCGGAAATCGCAGTCGATCTCTAGCCTGGCGACATGCTGTTCGATGCAGTCGACGGCGGCTTGCTGGCTCTCCTGAAATCCGCGCGCCAGAGCCTCGCCGCGCATATCAATGAGCGCGCTCAAGCCGTCGTCGCAAATAGGCGCCAGGTGCGCGGTCGTGCGCGACGTCATGCCGCCGAGCAAGGGGCCGCGGTCCACCAGCACCACCTTGCGCCCTGCCAAGGCCAGTTCGTAGGCGATGGAAACCCCTGCGATGCCGGCCCCGATGACGGCCACATCGCAATGCTCGTCCTGCTCGAGGCGGGAAGCCTTGGGGAAGCTGGTGTCAATCGTCCAAAAGGATTTGGTCGCTTCGCTAGTGACGTTCATTGAGTTCTCATCCAGACCAAAAGATGAACCGAAGTGCTGCCGATTGCGGCGCGGGCGGAGTTCTCAGCTTTGCGTTTCTTTCCATCTGTGCGCTACGTGCTTGTGAGCTTTCCGACCATTCCGTTCTGATGAATGCCGTTGCTCAAACCGTACTGATCGGTCAAATAAATGCGCAGTACCTGCCTCGGTCCTTGTCGTCGCGCCAATCGATCTCGCCCCGCAGCGGAAATCGCATTGGGTGCGCCAAGCCCTCCCGCCCATGCGCTAGAGCGACGACGCTTCCTATGTGATAGGGGCCGCAGCTAAGAATTCCTTGGCGGGCCTCCTGGCGCATGTACCATGGGCCGAGCAACCGGCAGCGTCGCAAGTAGCCTACCGATAAGAAAGGCCGTCGCCGGGAGAACGTGGCGACGACGCCTACCGGAGTGGGCATGGCCGCTGACGTGATAATCGGCAGAAGCCTGGGTTGGTTCCAATTTTTAGGAAGTAGGTTCTGCTGTTAGACGAAGTCCGCTCTGCACGCCTTGTAAGCGGAATCCCGGCTACCCTGATTGTCGGCATCTCAATCTCGATCCGCACACCGACGAGGCACTGAGCGCCCTTGCGGCCGAAATCGGGAAGACAAGCCGGATCTGGTCGAAACGGACGACTGGCTGGTTCGCTAAGGCCATCTGCCCCTGCCAAGCCAATTGGGCGAAGGGAGCGCGGCGGACGGCAACGGATAATCAACCCACCAAGGGACGTTGGCGAATACGCGGACCACGAGGGCGACTGCCAGAAGCAATGGAACCCGGTTTTCAGGCGATCGGCGATTGCATACTCGAAGTCGGGTGGTCGCGCGGGCGAAGTCATGCGCGCCTGCGCCTGATCGCCCTCGACACAACATGACACAGAAGGAGAACGCCAGGGTCGAGGTCGAACTGGCAATTGCTCGGGCCATGCTAACCGGTGAGGCGCTCTAATTGGAAAGGTTTTTCAATCGTGTCAAAAACACAGGCCGCTGCCGATCGACAACGGCCTGGCTGTTTGCAAATTTTTTCGCAGTTCAGCAGCCTTCGGTTGTCTTTTTCACCTGACCGGGGGCGGCCGACTTGGCGCTCGTATCCTGCTGTCCTGGTGCAGCCTGTTTTGCGCTACCCGTCTGCTGTCCAGGCGCGCAATCCTTGGCCGAGTTCGGATTGGTCGATTTCGTTTGAGTCGAGTCAGTGCCTTGGCTGCTCGGCATCGTCGTTGTTGTTGTCGATGATGAACCCGACGAACTGCCTGACTGTGCGACCGCAAGACCGCCCGACAAAGCCAGCAGGGCCGTCGCAAAAAGGATCTTTTTCATCACGATTGTCCTCTCGGTGCAGCGTCCCTTCGTTCGCTTAAACCCTGCACAGACAAGAGGGTTCCGACGGCCCGATCAGGGTCTACGTTGATCTCCGGTAAACTGTCGCTGTGCCACATTGCTGTTTGCGCGGCCAGCGCGCCGGCCGTAGCGATGGCCAACAAGATCAGTCGGCGCGGCACACTCGCCCATCTCAACGCTCGTGAGCGTCTGGCGCCCCAACGCGGGAGGATGCGCTTAAATAAATCGAAGTCCAGCGGCGCCGCTGGTACTCCTTTGAGTATCGTGTGGCTTGGCGTCCAAATCTGTTGCAAAGTTTGGCGCAGAAAATGGCGCCGTTGCAGCGAAGAGGAGTGGAATGCCGATCTACCAGAAAGCTAAGGAAGCCGGCATCTTCGATTCGTCCGAAGTAGCCTTGCTTGGCCGCGTCTTCGATAGGCTGAAAGAGGAACATCAATCGCGGGAGCGACGTGAAGCGCTTGCCTCCCGGGTCATAGCTAACTACCAGGCCGGGATTAGAGACGAGGACGAACTGGTTTCGGTGTCAAAGTTACCGCTAGGACGCTGAAGATGGCTGGCGGATTCTATTAATCGCCCGCTTTTCGTAGCAGCCGCGACAGGTGCTCGCGGTACATCGCCTGCATATCTTCAAGCAGGTGGAGGAAGTTCATGGCGTCATCGGTTGGGTAAGCCCCTTCTCGTCCAGTCCCGCAATCAGCTGATGTTGGCGGCGCAGGTGCCGCTCGCCTTCGTGAACATGCCGCCTGGCCATTTCGATTTCGTCGACGAGCGCCATGGACTGGAACGTCACGGCAGTCGTGTCGTTCCGCGCCGCCAGTGCTGGCCAAAATTGGAACTGATCACGCGACCGTGAATTGTTTCTACAGGCGGTCGATCCCATTGGGGTGTACCGTCTTGTGGCAGATAAAGGCCCGTCGCTTACGCCCAATAGCTGCGACGGGCTTTTATTAGCTAAGTCTAGAAAATGTTAATGTCAGTCGCTGCAAAGATGGCGCATAATGCGCGTCTGCCCCGCCACGCGGAGTAAGAGCCCGGCCTGTATGCCCAAGTCCCCTACCCCCCAACAGGCCGGGCCATCTGGCCATGCGGATATCGTCTGCGAATGCCATACTCCTACATATGACTTTGCTAAAAGACCTGGAACCGGGCGACTGCCCACGGCTTGAATCGCGGTAGGGTTTTGTGCATGCGCAACGCCAGCGAGCGGCTGAAGTTCATCAGGGCCGCTGGAGCCAGTCCAGATCGAGACGCCGCCGGGTAGCGACGACTGGCTGCACGAAATCAAATATGACGGCTTCCGCACCCAGCTGATCCTCGACTGGGCCGGCGCGCGCGCCTTCACCCGCACCGGCATCGACTGGTCAAAGCGCTACTGGCCGGTGATCGATGCCGCCGAAAAGCTGCCGTCAAAGTCCTTCATCATCGACGGCGAGATGATGGCGGCGCCGGATCCGGATGGCACGCCCAATTTTCACGAGATGCACTCGCGCATGGCGGCAGCGCGCGGACCCTTAAGACGCGCGCAGCCTGCAGACAATCAGTGGAAGATGCGCTCGAACGGAGCTGGTAAAAGGGAACAGAAAGACATCTGCGCTTAATGCCCATTTGCTCGGCTAACCCGCCAGATGACGTTACCGACATCGTCGGCGACGAGTAGCGCGCCGGTCCGATCGACAGCAACGCCGACCGGGCGGCCCATCGCTTTGCCATCACGTCCGAGGAAGCCGATGAGTACATCCTTGGGCGGACCGCTTGGTTTCCCACCGCGGAACGGCACGAAGATCACCTTATAACCGCTATGTAGGCTTCTGTTCCACGAGCCGTGCTGGCCCACGAAAGCGCCATTGCCGAAGGCCGGGCCGAGCGATGCGCCTGTGGAGAAGGCCAATCCTAGCGAGGCGGTATGGGAGCCCAGCGCATAGTCGGGCTTGACCGCCGCCGCCACGAGATCGGGACGCTGCGGCTTGACGCGTTCGTCGACGTTCTGTCCATAGTAGCTATAAGGCCAGCCGTAAAATGAGCCGTTCCTGACCGATGTTATGTAATCCGGCACGAGATCGTCGCCGATCTCGTCACGCTCGTTCACTGCGACCCAAAGCTCGCCGGTTTCAGGATTCCAGGAGAGCCCGTTCGGGTTGCGCAGCCCCGAAGCGAAGACCCGGGTGCGACGGGTGGATCGATCTACTTCAAGGACGGCGGCGCGGTTCTTCTCTGCTTCCAAGCCGTTTTCTCCAGCGTTGCTGTTCGAGCCGACGGTGACATAGAGTTTGCGACCGTCCTGACTTGCTATCACGTCCTTGGTCCAATGATGGTTGATGTCTCCGGCCGGCAGGCCGACGATCTTCTCCGGCGGGGCAGCTACTCGGGTCTGGCCATTGGAATAGGGAAAAGCGACGAGCGCGTCGGTATTGGCGACATAGAGCTTGCCGTTGGATAGCGTCATGCCGAACGGTGAATTGAGGCCTTCTGCGAAAATCCTGCGCTCATCTGCGATGCCGTCGCCATTGGTGTCGCGAAGGAGCGTAATGCGATTGGCACTTTCGGTCGCGGCGCCCGCTCGCTTCATGGCCTGGTTCATGAAGAGCTTTCTGAGGCTGAAGCCGTCGTCATGCTTGGCAGGAGCATTGGTTTCGGCAACCAGCACGTCGCCGTTCGGAAGCACATGCAGCCAACGCGGATGGTCGAGGCCAATTGCGAAGGCGCTCACTCTCAGTCCCTTCGCCGGGGTCGGCATAACTCCTTCCTGCCAGCCTTTCGCCTCGGCGATATTGACGGTCGGGATCAGCGTAGGTGTCGGTTTCGGTAGGGTGGGGTTGGGACCATAGCCGATTATTGCCGGTGTTTTCTGGGCCCGAACGCCAGCGCAACTCACTATGAGGGCTCCCAATACGACTATGACTATGTTTCGCGGAAAGGCGGCATGCATAGGGCGTCCCCCTGACGGATTTGCGCCGTGCTCTTTGCGTAAACGCAATTCAGCCGCTTGTTATTCCAAATTGGTTCCAGATTTGCTCGACTGCGTGCCAGAATGGCTACGCATCTCCACTCCCTCATTCGGGCATCGCTCCCGCTTGAAATCTCAGTTCGGTCTCCACGATGCTAGGGCACTCGACAATGACTCCTCTCGCCTCGCGCCGCCGCACACGCCTTGGTCCATGGCGGCTTTAGACCGAGCTTGGAGCTGCCACCCTAGTCAGATTTCGATTCCCTCTGCGAGGGCCGACGCATCGTCGATGTCGGACTGAATTGGCGGAAATCTCGCCGCTGCCCTCAACAAGCATGCCCTCAAGCCTCGAGCTCACACAGCTATGCCGCCTCGGCTTTCGCCTTGTGTCGTCGTCAATCACAGACGCGACGCCAGCGATCGGCTCGCACTTCGGTCCGAATAAGTTCGACGCATTGAGGTCCGGCAATCTGTCGCGATGCTGCGTGGCGGTTTGGGCGGCTGCCGCGCCGGCGACAGCAGTCACGAAGACCAGACGCTTCGGCACGCTTGCCCGGCGACGCGCCAGCAAGCGAGTGGCGCTGGTGGCGCTTGCGCCATTGCTCAGATCGATTGCCGCGCCGAGACCTATCCAAGCCCAATTCCCCGGCTCGGCAGGATGTTCTTAAATACGGTTGAAGTCCAGCGGCGCTCTCTAGGAGAACTATATTATGCTGCACGGCAAACGCACTGGGAAAGCTATCGCCAGTCGCTAGCCTCTCGCGCTATAATTGGAGGAGTGCGCCACCGTATTGCGCCCAAAGACGTTCGCAGTCCCAAATCCTCAAGCTTGGCGTTCCTGGTTCCCCATACAAGACCATTGCACCGCGCATGTCGTATCCAAGCACTGACGCGTTGGCAACGAACTGGATGGCGCGTCCTAAGCTGATGGCGCCTATCCGAGCTTCGATTTTGCTGGTCAGATCGATCACTCCGAAGATTTCCGCGTCTGCGCCTCTGCCGGCCAAAACAGCCGTCGAGATCGCATCGTCCAAGGCAAGGAGCATCGCCGAATCCCCGTAACCAGCGCTATCTAACTTCGATGCGCTGAATTTGTTCCGCATGCCTGAAAAGAATCTGGAATTAACTGTCCATCTCTAGCGGCTTATGGTTCGGCTGCTCGTGCCAAGCTCAGAACCATTGTGAGCTTTTCCCTCGCCCGCGGCCCTGTGCCCGATTGCCAGAGAGATTTTGGCTATGCGCGTTGATAGTCCGGCCCGAACGTCCGTGAGAACAGGCCGGCGGCCACGGTCCGCCGTCGAAGCTCCTCGATATCCTGCGAGTAGTCGCCGGTATAGAGCTTAATGATCATCTGGTCGCGCGCCGCTCCGGTCAGATCGTAATGCAGATGGCCATATTTGAACGGGCTGGTATCCCGGCGCCTCCCCTGTGTGCGCCTGGTGACGCGCCTGAGTTCCGCTTCGAAGGGTTCGACGCCATGCAGCGTTACTTCGACGACCTTGCCGGTCTCGACGTCGGTTCCGATGGGAATTTCGACCACGGCTTTGTCGAGCGTGAGGCTGACGGCGCGCCCGGCGATGCCGCCGAACCGCGCCGGCTCGTCCGCACGGAGGCTCTCGGAGGCGGGATTCGTCTTCTCGAAACAAATCAGCGCCGCAATCGTGAGCACCACAAGGTTCACCAGTGCCCAATAGATTGCGACTGGCGAGAATTCCCCCGGAGGAATGCGCGCCCATTCCGGCATGATGTTGATCACAAGGCCGAGCGCAGTGGCCGCAATCAATATTGCCAGGCAGGCAAAGGTGTAGCCGTCGAATTTGTTGTCGACATTCGAGCTTCCCTTGGGCGTCACCCGAAACGGCCGCCCAAATGGCCGGATCAGGCTCGATATCACAGTCGGCAGCATCCGGAAGGTGGAGAAGGCGCCGACAGCGCTCGAAACCACCGGCAGATAGCGCGTCGGCGTGATCCAGTGCATCAGCAGGAAATAGGCAACGAGAACAGGCAGCTGGTGGCTGACCAGATCGGCTGCTTCCGTGAAAAAGAGCGGAGGATACCCCGTCCAGAAATACATGGCAGGGACGATGAGGATCGCCACGCGCACGAAATACTGCACGAGCCAGCTCACGGGCAGGAACATGATGCGCTGGAACAGGCTGAGACCCGGACCGCGAAGGGGTCCGTTGTGCACGAAAAGGGTCTGGATCCCGCCTTGGCACCAGCGTTGCCGCTGCACGAAATAACCCTTCAGGTTTTCCGCGGCGAGCCCGATTGAAAGCCGCTCGTTGAGGTAACGCGTCTTGTATCCCTTGTTCAGCATCGTCAGGGTCGTCAGCAGATCCTCGGTGATCGACTCCGTCGGAAAGCCACCGATTGCCTCCAGTGCCGCGCGACGCGTGATCGAGCACGAACCACAACAGAAGCTTATGTCCCAGGCATCCCTGCTGGCCGCCATCTCGTCGAAAAAAAGGCGCTGTTCGTCAGGCCAGGACCGCTCCAGTCCGAGATTGATCTGGACGGGATCCCTGTTGAAGAAATGCTGCGGCGTCTGCACGATGCCGATGCTGGGATCGGTAAAGAAAGGCAGTGTGCGTCGAAGAAAATTCCGGTGTGCCACGAAATCCGCGTCGAACACTGCAACGAACTCGCCATCGCTCACCGTAAGGCCGTTATTCATGTTGCCGGCCTTGGCGTGGGCATTATCCGGTCGGGTAACGTGGATTGCGCCCTTTTCTTCGCAGAACCGCCGAAGCCAATCCCGGCGCTGGTCATCTAGGACGTATACTTTCAGCTTTTCCCCAGGATAGTGGAGGCCGAGCGCACCAATGATGGTTCGCTCGAGCACGTCCAACGGTTCGTTGTAGGTCGGGATGAAGACGTCGACCGTCGGAAGCTCTTGCCGAGGCCGGCGGAAGAAATCGCCTGCGAGCGCATCCGCTTGGGCGCTGCGGTCGACATACCGGCTCATGATGATGAGGAAGAGCGTTATGTCGAAGAATGCGAGCAGTTCGATGCCATAGAGAAACCATACCCAGTAGAAATCGAGGCCATCACTGGGATAGGGCAGCACGGTATCGGTGAGACGCCACCACAGATATCGGACAGCGACCCCGAAAACGATTGCGCAGGTGACGGTGCGCGTCCAGGTCTGGTACCGCGACCAGCCCTCGACGAAAACGAGGAAGAAAGCCGCGACCAGAAAGGTCGGGGCGAGCATTACCAGATACTGAACCATAGCCTCGTCAGCCACTGGGCCATCGTGAAGCTGCGCGTGTGGAAACGGACCTGGACCGACCGCCCGACATGGCAGAAATTGCTGTAGTCGGTGTTGAGAGACGAGTTTGCGAGCGCCACCCTGATCCGGGCGTTGCGCCCTCTGCCGCTTGGAGGCATCGCCGCGAGTGTCGGCTCCTCTACCACCGCCGAATTGCCACGAACCGAAGTGACCTCACCATCAATGACATTATCAGTCCCGAGGATGCGGACGTCCGCGGCGCGGCGCGGATAGATCTGGTCGAAATCGACCTCGGGAACCAGGATATCCACGAAGAGGTCGCGGCAATCGAGCACGCGCAGCAGTTCGTTTCCGGCGACGACATTGGCTCCCGCAACGACGTTGTTACGCCAGATTACGCCGTCGAAGGGCATTGTCATGACCGCGCGTTCGAGGCTGTCGACCCGTCGCGCCTCCTCTGCCAGCTGTTTGGAAATCTCTCCCAGACGGGTGCGGCTTTCTGCGGCACGCGCATCGAGATCGGCGATCTGGATCGCCAACTCGTCTTGCCGCTGGTGCGAGTAAGGAACGTCGTTTTGCCCGTCCTCGAGAAAAACGCCTTGCCGCATCGCCTCCAGTTGCCGCTCCAGCCGTTTCAGGGTCAGGTTTTCCACTTCGACCTCTGCCGAGGCCGCGATCTCTGTTGCTTGCGCCTCGTCGACACTGCTCTGCGAAACGACACCTCTCACCATCAGCGTGGAATTGCGCTTGAGTTCCGCCGCACTCGCCGATCGCCGGGCAGCCAGCATCGTGATGCGTTGACGTGAAATCGCGATCTGCTGTTCGATGCTGTTGATCATCGCCTTGCTATAGGCATCGAAGCGTCGGCCCAATCTGGCACGCAGCGCCTCCAACTCGCTGCGCTGATTTTCGAGCGCCTGCACTCTGTTCCGCGTGGTCTCCAGTTCCGCGGCCAGCGATGTCTCGACGGCGCGATTCACCCGCTCATTCTGGATCGTCAGCAGTACTGCATTTTCCGGCAGGTGCGTGCCGGTTTTCGGCGGCGTCCGCAGCACGGTGCCCTCGATCGGGGCCGCTATCTCGGCGAAACGCGCATTGACGGTGCCATCGAGGCTGGTGTAGCCCGTGAGTCCAGGCAAGAGAGCAAGAAGTGCGGCAACCAGCAGCAGGACTCCCACTGCAACTCGGACAAAGCGTTTGTTCCAGAACATGGGCGCCCGCACAGCGATCTAACAGTCGTCATTGGTAACGATCCCATGCCCAGTCGCTACCTTAGCGCGCAACCGTTAACAATAACACATCGTTCAATGAGATCAGGGGCAGAGGGAGACTTGGCCCTACTTGGATACGTTCTTACGGACAGGGTGCTTGCGGACGGTCGGTGAACTATAGGCGAGCTTGCCGCGAAAAGGCGGCCGCTGCCGCCCCCCTCGTGTGGCGGTGGAACAGGAGACACCCACGCCCTTAGGTTCGACCCTGCGGCTTCACATGCGGCCGGCACTGCTCGCTATCGTGGGGCCTTCCTGCCAGCGGGTCTGCGTACTGAGCCGGGGTGAAGAGGTCGACTGACGGGCAACGCGGTTAGTTCATCAAAAGCACGAGGGCAGGATGCAGCTTCTTCAGATTTGGCAAAGATTTCGATTGCCAAGGAATGTCGGACGTTCCACGTACGACAAGTCGAACGTCGGGATGTTTGCGTACCTCGATCGTAAATTTGGCCAGCATGTTGATGCCGGAAGAGTTGAGAAAGTGAAGGTCCTTTAGATTGAGTGTAATGGAAGAGGGGTTCGAGGTAAGAACGCTGTTGGCCAAAGCCATGATCGGTGCACCGGCCTCCGAACTGGCAAGCCGCATCGCACCGTCGAAAAAAATATCGCTTCCTTCAATCCACACCCGGTAGTCGTCTGTCTTGATTTCCATAGGCTGGCTTCGTTTCATCTAGTTGCGAGTTTGCGAGATCGGAATGGAGGCGTATGTGTCCAGGCAAATCCGATCGCTTTCGTCGGCGGAGCTGAATATCCAGGCCAGGCGTGCGCCATAGTCGCTCATCAACGTCAACAATCCGAGCCCGGAGCCCGACGCGTCAGGGTTCGCGGCATTCGATTCAATTCGCTGTATCAGCAGGTCCGCCGGGTCGCCAACGGTAATGTCGGCCAGGAGGCTTTGAAATCCGGCCGCGTTTTCACCATCGATGTCGTTCGACACTTTGAGCTTGAAACACTCCGAACCCATCGACGCCTCGATCACGATCTCGCCCGGCGCGCGAAACTTGACGGCATTTTCGATCAGCTCGTTAACCAAATATCCGATGCTGTGCCGCACTTCCATATAGTCATTGCGAGACGACTGAAAGCGAAAGGCGAAGAGATCGGCGATGAAGTCCGAGGTCGTGGCACAATGACGCCAGCTCAAGTCGAGAGGTCCGTCGAACAGCCGCACGCGGCTGACGCTCTCCTTCATGCCGATTGCAATGTCAGGGGTACCGAAAAGGGTAGTCATTGCTAGGTGCGCCTTATGATCACGAGGGTGATGTCGTCGTGGATTTTCTGGATGCCGATATGGGCCATCAGATCCTCGATGATGCCGGTCTTGATTTCCTCCGCACTTGCGCCGTGCCGTTTTTGTGCGCTCTGGCTGAGGCGCTCGAAGCCGAACAGCTTTCTGTCCTTGTCTTCCGCCTCGGTCACCCCGTCGGTGTGCAGCACGATCACGTCGCCGCTCCCGAACCGGATGTCATGCGTGGCAATGAAGGGCGAGATGTCATTCTCCAGGCCAACCGGCAGGCCGAGATCGATCGTATCGATGCACTCAACCTCGCCATCGGCGCGGACGACCAGAACCTCCTCATGCTGGCCGGACAGCGTTACCCGCTCGTCCTCGAAGTCAAGAAAGGCCAGCGAGAGATGCTTGCCGGTATTCGTCCGCTCGATGTTCTTGTAGATCGCCCGGTTCAGCCGGTCCAGAAACCGGCGCGGATCCCCTTCGTTGGTCTCCTGCAGCGCGCGCGCGACCGATTGCACCATCAGCATCAGCACGCCGCTCTCGAGACCGTGACCGGTCACGTCGCCGATGCCGATCTTGACCCGCGACCCGTTCTGCAGGACGTCGTAATAGTCGCCGCCGACCTCGTCTGCCGGGCGCATGTAGGCCGCGATCTCCAGCCCCGGAATGGCTTCGAGTTCGAATGGTTTCGGCAGGACCATCATCTGGATATGCTTGGCGACCGCGAGCTCGGCGCCGAGGCGGACGTTCTCGTCGCGCAGCTTTTCGTTGAGCTCGGAAATCTCCTGGTTTGCGTCGCCGAGTTCCCTGGTTCGTTCGTCGACGAGTTGCTCGAGGTTTTCGGTGTGAAAGCTGATCTGCTCGGCCATGCGGTTGAAAGCGGTGCCGACCGCTCCAACCTCGTCGCGCGTCGGAATGCTGACGCGGACCGAATAGTCCTTAGATTGGAGCCGCTGGGCGGCGCTGGCAAGCGCCCTGAGTCCCCTGGTGATCCGCTTCGAAATTCCGAGCACTGCCGCAAAGACGATCAAAAGCGAAACGACGATCGCGGCGATCTGAAAGAGCAGGATACGATTGGTCGCGCGAGAAATACTATCCTGCGCGGCGAACAGGGACGCATAGATTTCCCGCTCGGGAACGACGATGCCGACTGACATCGTTTCGGACTTGATCGGCCCCGAACTCCACAAATTGGTCGGCTTCAATCTCTTGAGGACAACAATGTAGGGAACGCGCTCGCCCTGGTTGTCGAGCATGATGTGCTGAACGACGCCGTCATTGTTCTGGTCGAGAGGAAGCGACGCGATGGCCGGCTGCGCGCTTCCGCGCAGGGACCGCTCGAGGCCGGTGACGCCCTGCGCGCCGGTATCGCTCGACGACCTCAGGCCGATGATCGCCTGGCCCGCCGGATTGATCGCAACCACGTTGCCGGTCGACATGGTAAGGAAGCCGAACCCGGTTTCGGCGATCTTGACACGTTCGACGACTTCCGCGAGCTGGTCGAGCGTGATGTCCGCCCCCGCCGTGCCCGCGATACCGGTACGATCGCGCGTCCACAGCGGGTGGAAAAAGCTGACGATCAGCTTTCCCGTGATCGCATCGGTGTAAGGCGCTGTCTGCGTAATCTCGTCAGGGACCGGACGCGAGGCCGGATCCCTGGCCCATTCCTGCCACGACGCATAGATGCCCGGAAAGAAGAACTCCCAGAATTCCGCCTTGTTGTGGCCTGGATAGAGCCGGTCGAAGGTCTGCGCCTGGTCGGTGTAGGGCACCGTCCTGAAGATCGGCCGCTCTTTCGGACCGATATAGTACATCTGCAGCTTGGACGATCCGCTGGCCATGAGGGTCGGCGCGACGAGATCGATTACAGTGCTGTCTTCTATTTCCTGCTGAACGCTCGGCAGCGGGGCATGGTCCGCGCCCAAGAGATAGCCCCAGACGCTAACCACGGAAAGCGCGCCCGGCAGATTCTGGGCCCAATCGCCCTTCGCGTCGTAGACGACCTTCACGGAGGCCGGCGCCTGCTGTGCAAGCGTCGCTCCGACCTGTTGCTGCCGCGCTGGATCATCAATCTGAGCCTGCAGCACCCCGGCCAGCGCCTTGACGTCGCCATGAACCCGATCGAGCAGCAGGTCGACGCTCGACGCCGTCGATTGGGCATAGGAACGAATGTATTCCTGGTTCGCGGTCGTCAGACCTTCACCGACTTCCGACGTGGCGTCGCGCGACAGCTTCTGCACGTTCCAAAGCGCCAGGCCTCCGCTCAGCAAGAGGTCGAACAATACGGCGCCCCCCACGACCAAGACGAATTTCGCTCGAAAGGAGCGCAGGCCGAAGCGCGGTGTGCGCTCATCGTCGGTTTTCATTGCGGCCGTCTTCCCGAGGCGACCCAGATCGGCCAACCCGCATAACCCTTGGGGTGAAGCGCCGCGAAAATGTGGTCCTGGAAACCCTGCCGGAAGCGTGCGACGAACTCCGGCCCGTCGCCGCGGCTGGAAGCCATCTCGCCGGCATAGACATCCGCCCAGGCTGCTATGACGTCGGCGAAGTCCTGCGGATCGCCGTCCAGGTTGGTGACCATGAAGGTCTCGACACGGATATCCTCGAATCCGGCTTCGACCAGATATCGCCTGCTCTTCGGTCCGAGCTCCACGTCCATCTCGAAATGCGCGAACAGCTTCGCCACCTCGTCGTAGGTCCACCGAATGCTTTCAGCGCGGGGCTCGCCGAGGCAATGCGAATTCTTCTCGTTGGTGATGTAGACGCGCCCGCCCGGCTTGCAGATGCGGTAGAGCTCCTTAAGGATGAGTTCAGGTCGATTGAAGATCTGAAGGGAATGTCGGCAGGTGACGATGTCGAACTGCTCTTCGTCGAGCAGCATCTCGGACGCATCGCCATAGGTATATTCGATACCGCGGATATCGAAGTCTCGCATCACTCGTCGGGCATATGCGAGGCTTGACATGGAGTGGTCTAGGGCGACAATCCGCGATGGCTGGAACTCCTTTTGCACGAGCACGGCGAAATCACCGATCCCGCAACAGATGTCGGCCATAACGATCCCGGGCCTCATGCCATGTCGCGGCAAGATTGCGCGCTCGTGGCGCCAGGTCATCTTTGTCTGCGTGCGCAGGATTGGAACGAACCCGCCTTCCTCCAGGAAGCCCTGCCCCGGATAGAATGCGCTGTCATACTCCTCGACGGTGATGTTCGGTTCTATTCCGCTCAAGCGACCGAATTTTCGTGACGTCCATCCAACGACGCTTGACGTGATGATGACGAATTTAAGATCGGGTCGAGCGCGGCAGGCGTCGATGATGATCCTCGAAAAGGCGTGAAACGCCGCGTTGTTCATCTGCGTCAGGCGTCTGACATTGACGTAGAGCACACCACGCACACGGTCGATCGCATCGCGGAGCAACGCTATGCTGGGCCCAAGCTCATCGATCGCCTGTGGCCTGACGACCCCCGATATGGCGAACTCCTGATTGTTCGCGTCGTAGCGAGCCTTGAAACGCGGGAGAAAGTCGTAGGAGTTCAATTTTGTGGACCCTCAAGCGGAAGATCCGCGACAAGCTTGATCGCGTCACCGTCGGCTTCCTCGACCCTGAGCGTCGCGCCGTAGTCGACGGCCAGTTCCAGGAGCACAACCTCCCGGCTGGGCGCGATATCCCCGGACACCGAATTAATGTATCGCTCCCTGGCCTCGGACCCTGTGACTTGCGCTACGGCCTCCTCGTAGAATTGGCGTTCCTCGGGCACGCAAGGAATTGTCAGCTCAATCCTATCCGTCGCGCCATGGCGAGACACCCTGCATGCCAGTTCGCCCTCGGCTTGGCGCGTACGAAAGGCGACTTCCAGCAATTCGTTGAAGGCGGAGGAAAACAGATTTGAATGCCGGACCGAATCCGACCTGTTTTGACTGATCATGCGGGCCATGTAGGTCGACACATAGTCGCAGTGCCTCCAAGCTGAGACAAAAGCTTTCATTTCCATGTCGATCTGGATCATGGGCTCAAAATTCGGCTCGCCAGTCAGATGAACAGATCCCATCGGCATCCTCACTTGTTCCATAAGAATTTGTACCCTGGGGCGATGACATCCGAGGGCGCAAGGCACTAGCCAGCCCCGTTTGTTTGCTCCATCGCTCGTCCCACTCTCGTCGGGACCCGTTTGATGAAATCGCCGATTGCCTCGATTCCCATCGGCCGTCCCAGGAAATTGCCCTGCAGGCAATCGCAGTTTTCCTTGATCAGCCACCGTGCCTGCGCGGACGTCTCGACGCCCTCGGCGGTGACGCTTATTCCCAGCCCGTGCGCCAGATTTATTATCGATCGCACGATCGTTTGGCTTTTGAGATCGGACTCCAGGTCCACGATGAAGTACTGATCTATTTTCAAGGTGTCGAAGGGAAAATTCTTAAGGTAACTCAGCGACGAATAGTAAGTTCCAAAGTCATCGAGAGAAATGCGTATCCCTAAGACGTTAAGCGTATTTAAAGTATCGATATTGTCGATCGTCTTCTCAAGCAGGATCTTCTCTGTTATTTCAAGTTCAAGTCGGTCGGCCCGGATTCCAACTGTGTCGACGATCTGAGCGACGGTGTCTGTCAGCGAGCCGCTAAGGAACTGCGCCGGCGACAGGTTGACTGCGACGGTCATCGAGGAAGGCCACGTCAACGCCTGACGACAGGCCTCCTCGAGCACCCACCGTCCAATTTCGTCCATCAGGCCGTCGGCTTCGGCGATCGGTATGAACACGCCCGGTGGAATGACCCCGATCTCGGGGTGCCGCCACCGCAGCAACGCCTCGAAACCGATCACTGACGAGGGTGGCCTAATGAAGGGCTGATACTCCAGATAAAGCTCCCCGCGCTCCAGCGCCATTCGAAGGCTGCGCCTAAGATTCTCGCGTTGCTCAAGCAAGAGCAGCATCGCACGGTTGAACGTCCTGGCGCAGCCGCGCCCATCTGTCTTGGCTGCGTAAAGCGCAATGTCGGCGGCTTTCATCAGCTGCTCGCCATCGGTCCCGTGCTCCGGCGCGAACGCAATTCCGATACTGGAGCCAACGAACACGGGAATGTCGTTGATGACGAACGGCTGCTTGAATGCATCGACGAGCGATCCGGCGAGGCGCTCAGCTTCCCTGGGCTGCTCCTTTCCCAATTGAATGACGGCGAACTCATCGCCCGCATAGCGGTACGCGGATTCGCCCTCCTGCAGTGCATCGCGGATTCGACCTGCCGCGAGTTGAAGGAGCGTGTCGCCCGCGCCGTGGCCGAGTGTGTCATTGACCGCTTTGAAATCGTCAAGATCGATTTGCAGCAGCGCCGCTTTCGGCTTTTCTCCACCAGTGGCCGCCAGTGCCTGCTGCAGCCGCTCGCCAAACCGTCGCCGATTCTGCAGGCCGGTCAGCACGTCGTGCGTCGCCTGATGGAGCAGAGTTACACGCTCCTGCTCCTCCACTGCGCTCCGCCCCACGCGCTCCCTCGATTCGATGATGCCCACACCATTTGAGGTACCGAAGACGAAAACAGACAGAGGCGCATCGCCCGTTGACCGCGGCAATTCGATTCGTGCCGCGGAGCCACCCTGGAAGACTCGAAGAAATTCGCCGCGGCACCTGGAATCGAGGAAGCCCGGATAGACCTGCCAAATGGCAGCACCCGGCGTCACCGCACCGCCATACAGGTCTTTGAGCCCGGTTGCATAGTGCGTCAGGCGGAAGTCGCGATCATAGAACGACACGAGATCCGCGGTGTTCGACAAGAGGTCGGCGAGAAGCGCTTCAGGGGTATCTGGAACGTCAGGGCTGGACCCCTTACTCTCCTTGCCGACACCGGATGCCTTTGGATGCAAGTGCGACCTCCATAGGCGGTGCCAATATGCGTTCCCCCTTAGTTTAGAAATAGCATAACCGCCAAACTTGGCAAACTTTCAACTTGCTTTCTTAACAAGGGCCGTTTGCAGGGTAGTCGCAATGCGTGACCCCCTATCAACACGATCAACATTAATTAAAAATTACTAAATTAGTAATTTACAGAAATTGGCGCAGGCGTCGGCCGCGATTCGAACTATTGCGACCCACGGGGCCGAGCGGCGTTCGCTGCCCACGCGGGACCACCAGCTTCGCAATTCGAAATCGGCTTTATCGAATATTTGACTTCAGCCGTGTTTTAGACGGTCCGCTTCGGTACCGGCTATTGGCGCGTTTCGAAATGACGCCATCTAGCCCTGTCTCACCAGTGCGTCGCCCTCAAAATGCTCACTGCATTGGATCTTGCCGGCGCCAGGCTCAACCAATTGACGCAGCGCTTGCTTGCGCTGCAGCAAGGGCCAGGGAGCAAGATTGCAACCGTCGAGATGGAGGATGTCGAACGCGACGAATACCAGCCGGCTCAGCTCGTTCCAGATCGCAACTTCCAGCACAGGGGGAATCGGGCGTACCCTGCTCGCCTGACACAATCACCTCGCCGTCGAGAATGGCGGCCCGGCATGGCAGTTCCTTCAACGAGAGGAACTCGCCATGGACACCCTGTCGACCGACGCACCGACCCCGCCTCTTCGCCAGCGCATTCAGCAAGACATGCTCATGCGGGGCCCAGGCTCCCATACCCAGCAGGACTACGTTCGTCACGTCCGGCGCTTCGCAGCCTCCTCCGACGCTCTTCCGATACTGCGACGCCCGAGGACATCCGCCGCTTCCAGTTGTATCAGCATGAGAACGGCGTCGGGTCTGCGACCATCAACGGCGCGGTCTCGGCGTTGCGGTTCCTGTTCCCGGTGACGCTGAAGCGGCGGGATCTGGCCCGTGTGCCGGTGATCATGCGCCATCCACGCAAGCTGCCGGAGGTGCGGCGCGGCTGCTCGAAGCAGCACCTGGCGTCAAGTACAAGGCCGCGCTCGGTGTCGCCTATGGCGCGGGCCTGCGCGTGTCGGAGGTCGCGCACCTCAAGGTCGATGATATCGAGGGCACACGCATGCTGATCCGCGTCGAACAGGGCAAAGGACGCAAGGATCGCAACGCCATGCTCTCGCCGCAACCCTTGGAGCTGCTGTGGCTGTGGTGGCGCGAAGGCAGGCGTCGCGGGGTGATGCTGATGGCTGGCTGTTCCCGGGGCGCAGTTGCACCGATCCGATCTCGTCGCGGCAACTCCATCGCGCGGTTGGATCGACATCGGTAGCCCCTTCGTCGTTAGGGATGCGTTTCATGTATATTAGCAGGAGCGTATGTTCATTCGTTAGCCGGTGCCCCTTAGCCAACTACCCCTGCTAAGCCCTCCCGGTTAGGCCCGGTGGCCAGCATGCAACACAAAGGCTGCCGGGCCGCTCCCGTATTGCGGCTAGCTAGCCGCCCATTCATCCCGCCAACTACCCCCGTCTCCAAGCGAAGTTCTACTGACCACCGGAAGCCGATCGTGTGCGCATGCCCTCCCGTGGCATGGCTCAGCTGCGCTATCCCGCATTTCTGGCAGCGCATCTTTTGTCTGCGTTGCCGATCACCTCCGCAAGTCGAGCGGCTTTGGTAGCGAGTGGATATTGCACCGCGCGAAGCGAATACCCACTATTTGCTTGGCGTCACGGGCATGCTCAGGTCCGGGGCCTCGCGGTTGTCCTTCGCTGATGAGGCATTCTCGATCTGGCCATCAAGGAAACCACACATCCCATACCGTTCCAGAAACGATCGCAAAGGCCGGCCGGGCCACGCGTCACTTAATGCGGGGCACAATCCCCAAAAGTTCGCCTAGGTAGAGCGGCAACTGAGGTGACGCGCGCAACTTTGCACAGCTGGTTTTCCAACGCTGCAGATAATCACCGGCTGGAATTCCGCTGCGGCCAGGCCAGCGGTTGAGCGCGCCAAGCGCCTCAATGCAATCGGGAACTTGTTCGTATTTTGCGAGAATGGTCAGGCACATTGCTTGCGCGAACGGATTGAGACCCGGAATTTCGATCTCGCTTCTATGGTCGGCGAACCACGTCGCAGCATCTCGGGTAAGTCCTTGGCTCTCGGCGAGCGCGGTATAGCGTTTGATGATGTTCTCGCGATATTCGGCAATGGCATCGCCGAAAGCGTTATCACCGGCGAAGGGCGGGTTCTGTTTCCAGTCTTTCGCCAGGCGTCCCAGGCCTCGCAGTGAGAAGGCCTCCACCATGGCTTCCTCCAACCATTGGCAGGGAGGTGCCGGCTTGGCATCGGCCTGCCAGCTGTTGGCAAGCACATGGCCGAGTTCATGGCCGAACTGGTAGGCAAGCTTCGACCAGTCCCGTTCGCCGATGTCGACAATGATCCACGCCATGCTGCTAGCGTCAGGATGCAGCCAGATCGCCGGCTGCCCGGAGCTGTGCTCGTCGACGCGAAGTCGCACAGGCTGGCGATCGGAAAGGAGGCGCATGCCATCCAGACTGGCGTGCCGCATGCGCTCGACGACCTGTTCAGCCGCGCGCGGAAGCATGTGACCCCAATCGCCCGCGAGCTCGATTGGCGCGGTGAGGAGGGTGGCGGGAGCAGCGAGAGGTGACACCGCATCGTTTGTGCCCGCGCTCCCCGACCGGGTCAATGCTACTGAGAACCCGCTGCCGACCGCTGTGCCTGCAAACAGTGTAACGAAATCTCTTCGCCGCACTTGGATTCCTGGGTCCCGAGCTCCCGATCTTGGATTGCCATTTCGATCCGCACGCCAACGTCGCGAACGAAGATATCGATTGCGGCATGAACATGACGTATCATTCCCCAGCGGCATCGGATGTCGGGCAAGAAAGCGCCGCTGAGGGTTGAAGGGGGAGTTTACGTGATCAACCTTGCAATGAACAAGCCCGCGTTACAGAGTTCAACCTCGGAGTGGTCGTCCAGCCCCCTGCCTGAGGAAGACGCCAGAGGTGCGAACAACGGCAACATTTCTGGCGAGATGGGGTTTCACACCGATAGGGAGCAGAATCCGTGGTGGCAGGTCGACCTAGGAGAGGAATTCCTTATCCGCCGGATTGTCATCTACAATCGGCAGCATGAAGCGCAGAGGCTGAGGCATTTCAGCATATTGAGGTCACTGGACGGCCATCGCTGGGTGACTTTTTACAGGAAAATCGACGGCACGGTGTTCGGCGACAGTGATCTCCGCCCATATGTCGCCGAAATCCGTGGTGATCAACCGGCCCGATTCGTAAGGGTGCAACTTGAAGGTTGGGGATGGCTGCATTTTAACGAATGCCAAGTTTTTGGTGCTCCTTTCGACCCGGACATTCGTGAGCGAATAGCGGATGACGAGGCCCGCGCGGAGCGTGAGCGGTGGATTATCCCCGATGGTCGAGAAGGACACATTTCGACCATTGACGGGTTTAACGTGTTCGTCGACACCGGCAACTATGCGGCGCCCATCGTAGCTTCCCTCGATAACGGTTCCTATGAGCGTCGCGAGCGGCAGCTAACCGCCGAACTGGTTCGCCCCTCAGACCGCGTTATTGAGGCGGGAACCGCCATCGGGATCGTGTCAATGACGGCTGCGCTGATCGTCGACCCCGAAAACGTCCTAACCTTCGACGCCAATCCCGACATCGTCGAGGACGCTCGGCAAAACTTCAGCCGGAATAGCCTTTCCCAGATCACTTCGCGACACGGGGTGTTGAAAAATCGGCGAAAGGCGGCCGGAGTTGGTGAGACAGTAGATTTCTATATCGATAAAGCTTTCTGGTCTTCTAGACTTGATGCCTCTCCTGACTCTCCAGGAATTATCAAAACAGTGCGAATCCCCGTCTACTGTCTTGAAGATGAAATAAGAGCCCATGCGGCAAATGTTTTGATCTGTGACATTGAAGGCGGAGAGATCGAGCTCCTGGAGCAGGCGGATTTGTCGGGCATCCAATTGATTATCTTAGAGACACATTGCAGAGAATCGGGAGAGGCCGCAACGGACGCCATGATACGAAAGCTTATCCTGGAAGGATACTCGATCCATCTCGGTCTCTCCGGTGACTACATCGTGGTGCTGCGCCGTTGATCGACATGTTGGGCTGTAGACTGCCCTTATTCCTTTATTACTGCCGAGGGTTCCTCAGTTAAGTAATTGAAATATTCTTTCATGATCTTCGGCTTGTCTGCATCTCTGGCCCACAGGAAATGGGCAAATCCAAGCCTCTCTTGAGGCAATGGCGTGGATGACCCAGAAAAGCTACAGGCGTTCCCGAAGATATCGTATTCTCCAAGTTTTGTTTTCACCAGAACGTAATTTAAGAAAGGTTGATCTCCGAACCATTCCGCAACCGCGGCGTGAGCGGGAGCCTTGTACAACTCGGCGACTAGCAGCGATGTTAAAGAAAACACCGAATGATCACTAAACCCCATAATGCCCCCGTTGACCAACGGAAGAAAGGCTTCGGAGCATGATGGGTCCGACCGTAATATTTCAAGGCCCCACCAGTTGCCGATACGACGCTGATCGGGAAGCTGCGCAATCTTCTGCTGCGCTAACTCGGGATATGTCTCCACTTCTGTGGTTACGCAAACTTGCCGCCGAGAACAGATCGCGTGAAGACGTTGATTGATATCTCGATTCACAACGATATCGCTGTCTATATGAAGTATGGGAGAGAAATCATGCAGACCTAAAGCTTCAACGTTATACCTTTGCATCCAATTTCCGTGATTGATCGAGGTGTGAAGGACCCTCTCTTTTGCCGAATTAGGGACATATTCCAGAACCTGGTCCAGGGTGCGATCGGAGGCTATTTTGATGCTGCCGCGGTAATTTCCGTATTTTTCGAGAGAGAGCAGGAATATCCTGAGGCAATCGTAGTAAAGCTCAGAACCATATACCGAAGTATAAATCACTGGCCTAAATACAGGAACTTCTACGAGGCGGCCAAGTTCGTCGACAATATATTCGACCATCTCAGCGATCTCGCGCGACACTTGTCGTAATTGAGTTATTGTTTGCTGCCGTCGCCACTCGTTCGCTCCTGCACCCGCCCACCCAGGAAGAAATCGAGGTTGCTCTGGAGCCGCTGATTTGCCGGGTCGAGCTCGAGCGCCTTTTGTCCCCACACCACCGCACGATCCATTGCGTTCAAATGCCACGATGCGATCGCGGCGAGGTCATATAGCCGAAAGCCCCAGCAATTCGCGTCGTCCAAGTAGCTTCCAGTACGATGTGTATTTTCGATGCCGTTTGTGCAAGCCCAAAACAGGTTCAGCCAATCGGCCTTGCCGTGGAACTCCTCGGCCAGGTCGAGCCAAATCTCTCGGCGGTGCGGCGCTTCCATTCGCGCCTTGTCCAGCCAAGCCAATCTCTGCTCTGGCCGCATGCGTGCGATGCAACGCATCGCCTCTGATCGTTCCTCGCCCCACGTACTTGTCGGCAAGGCGAGATAACGCTCGAGCAGCTCGACGGCCCGATCCTGCTGATTGGCCCACATCAGATCTCGTCCGAGCCAGAAGCAGATCTGCGCGTCGTCGGGATCCTCCTTGTGCGCGACTTCCATCAGCGGCAGGTAATTGCTCCGCGTCGGCTTGGAGTGGTCCTGCACTTCAAACATCTTTATGTCGGCGCAACTGGTGGTGACTTCCCTTTCTCCAGTGAAAACCAGGGCCTCATGGACCGGGCGCGCGAAGCGATATCCCCAGCGGTGATGAAAATTTTTCGTCGGCCAACTTCGCAGCGGCGTCGGGTCGTCGACACTCGGTCTGTATATCGTCTGGCAATAGAGCGCCGTGGTCTCCGAAGTCCAGGCTGCCTCGAGCTTCTGTCGCCAGCCGGGCTCGAGAAACCGGTCCATGTCCATCGTACAGCATACGTCGACGTCATCGGGGAGTAGCGCCATGGCAGCATTACGCGCGTCGTCGAAGCGCCACGGGCGGATTGCAATCTTGTGCACCGTAACGGCCCTCGCGGTGAGCCGTGCTGGGGTGTCATCGGTGCTACCCGTATCGACCACCATCCGGTAGTCGGCGTCGACGGCCGAATCCGCCCAGCGCTCAACATTTGCCGCTTCGTCCAGGGCGATGGTATAGACCGCGACTTTCAATGACACTCCGCCTCCTCAACAAGTGAAGCGAGATGATGCCTCGCCGCCGCATCCGCTCGGCCGCGTTTGCGTATCGCGACCAGGCCGCCCAGCAGCATTGCGCGATCCAACTCATAGTGACTGTCGAAGAACAGGATTTCGGCGAACTGATCAGCAAGCTCGCCGATTCCGAACTGATCCAACGAGCGCGAATGCCCATTATCCTTGATCTCGCGCAAAAGCGTTTTCGTCAGCGTGATCTGGGCGGAGTTCTCGCCCGGCGGCTGCCAGTCGAGATCCTCGATGAAATACCACCCACCGTCGGCGAGCAGTGGGAAGAACTCGCGCAGCGTAAGCTGCTCGTCGTGAGACGCATGGCTGCCGTCATCGATGATTACGTCGAGAGAGCCCGCCTCTAGGTTCGCCGCGACGCCCCGCAGATCGTCCGGCCTGGATTGATCGCAGACGAACGATTTGAACCTTTCGTTGTTGAATTGCGAAAAGTCCGTCAGGTCGACGCCGATCACCTGGCAGAACGGAAAATAGCTTTGCCATAACGCGACGGATGGGGTCTCGGTCTGGTTGCCTTCAGCCAGACCGCGGCACAGGCCGATTTCCATGAGCTGCCGCATGGACAAACGCCGGGGCGAAAGCAGGCGATCGTAGATCCTCGCATAGCAATGATGATTGCCCGCATGCCGGTTCTTGTCGGTATTGAAGCGGTCGGCGAGGTTCGTGAAGGTCGGAAAGTATTCGAGTGGGTTCACCAGCTGCGCGATCAAGGGCGCACTTTCGTCGCCTGGCTTGACGTCATTGCGCGCCGTCCACAGGTGGATGCCGAACACGCGGTCATCATTCAGATAATCAGCCAATTCCGAAATCGGCTTGTCGAACAGTTCGGTCTCTGTCCAATCAATCGCGTTGAAGAACATCGGGCTGAATACCGCGTCGCGCAGGTCGGCGCCGTCCTCGGACGCGATGTAGTCGGAAAGCAATTTCGGGCCAATGTCACCAAATTCCTTGCCCCGCGCATCATGAAAACGCTGGATTGAAATTTCGTACAGTGCTCTTAGATGGCGACTGTAGGGCTTGGCATAGATGACGTTGCCGCACACTAAGTGACCCTTGTGCGATCCGCGCCATTGCAGATTGAAAAAGTGATCGCCATGAAAGGCGAACGGGCGCAACAGGACAATGTCCGAATCCATCCATAGCCCGCCATGCTCATAAAGAACGGCATAGCGAAAGATATCGCTGAAGTACCTGATCTCGGAGCCGGCGACGATCCGCTCGAAAAGGGCGCGCGGCATCACGTCGTCCGCCGACCGGATTTCGATTCCATGGATCGCCAGGAACTCAAGCTTGTGCGGCGAGTAGCTCCACACCCGGACCGGATGGCCTGCCGAGCGCATCGATGAGGTTGCAGCAATCAGGGTACGATGTTCGGTCTTTTCGGACATCACCTCGTAAAAGCAGTTGATCTGCGGAAGGGCCGTGTCGTCGCCGACGAAGCGAGCAATCCGCTCGTCGAAACGACGCGATCGTTCCCGTCGTTGCAGAGCATGGTCGACGTCGTGCAGAAAAGGCGCGAGCTTGTGAAAGATCTCCTCGCTCGATTTCGCGCTTCCGGAGCAGATGGAATTGCCACCCATCGACGATTTGCCTCTGTCCACCCGATCGCCGGACAGTTCAGTCCTCGTTTCCGAAGCCGGAACTTCGTACGGTGGAAAATCGCGTTGGGGGTTCGAGGAAGGTGAAGCTGGCATCAAGCCTGGATCGGCCATGACCGGCGACGGGCGATCCACATCCTTTAATGTCCGTCCCACTTCCGTTCCGTCGATGATTGCGATCCACGGCTGGGTGTCGTCCACGCTGTAGGAGATCAGCAGGCGCTTCTCATCCGGATGCCAAGCCAGCCCGGCCGCGAGTTCGATCCCTGTTCTGTCAAAGAAAAAGGGCCGGCTGACCTTCGCCAGGTGGCCTGCTCCGTCGAACCAGACGAAGCGGTGTTGGCGGTATTGCCGAGCGTCGTTCGGCTTTGCCCGCGTCTCGTAGACAAGCGCCAGCCACCCGCCTTCAAATGCAATTGCCTGCGTGCCCCCTCTGAACTGATCGGTCGCGACGGCGGGTGCCGTCTGCGAGATCGTTCGGCCTTCACCGTCGAAGAGGCCGATGGGATCGCTCGCGGCAATGAACTGCAGCTGCTCCTGCTCGATGTCGATGCCGGCGGACTTGACCAGAGGCATCCAGTTATCGGCTTGGACCTTTGCGCCCGTTGGGCGCAGCACACGCCAGTCGGTCATATGGTGCGGCCCAGGCCCACTCTGGTCGATACATGCAATGACCGGTTCGGGGCGGTCATCTGCCTCGGTGCGGGCGCAAGCAACAGCCCACAATCGGTCCTGCCATGCTATCAGGCGAACGCCTTCACATCCGAGACCCAGGTCGTAGGCAGGTTGGGGCAAATCGGCCGAGCGTAAGATCTCCCTTGACGACTCGACCTCGAGTTCGTTGCTCAATCGGAGCAGGAAATTGCGTGCGTGGTTCGGTGTCCCCTTCGGCGTGTCGTATTGGGCGCGGGGTTCGGCTACTGAACTCTGCAAGAGCACGATCTCGTCACCCCACCTCGTTACCGATGGAGTCGACATCCGATAGCCGTCCGGAGCCGTGAAGCCGACCGGGCGCGCGCTGAAGGAGGGCATCTCCTCCTTGGCGGGCCGGAGGTAAAAGAACAGGTTGGACCGAGCCAGGTCTCGCGGGCCGTCGGCGATCATGCGGTCCAGCGCCAGCCAGTTGCACGCAGCGAAGCCGCGATCCTTGCGGACGGGATCGCTAGCGTAGTTCGCCGCGATCGCGTGCTCTTCCCACAGGCCGGTTGTGTAGACGAAGTCCTCGAGAAACAGGATGTCTTGCTCCGGCCGCTTGATCGCCAACCCCGCTTCGGAAAACAGCACGCTGGCGTCGTTCATTCCCTTCTCGCGGTAGAACCGCGCTAGGTCGTAAAGCGGCTCGGCGCGTTTGGGGCGCTGATCGAAGGCGGCCAGCGACTGGCGGATGAAACCGGCATCATCGCCGAGCTTGCGCAGGCAGCGCGCCTCCTGCAGGCGGGCGTTCCACGCTTCTTCGTCCCAGCCGCCCATCGCGGCGCGCTTGGCATAGGCTACAGCGGCTTCCGGCGTGCGGCCGGCGTCCCGATAGGATTGCGCCAGGTAGAACCAGTATCGGTGGTTCTCCGGATCCTTCTCCAGAGCTTCCAGCAGGAGCCTGATATCGCGCTCGAACTTGTCGACCCGGTTGGAACCCGTGGCGTGATCCTTGTACCAGACACCCCGCAGCTCCTCCACGCCACCGGGAACGTCGATATATTCGTGGGTCACGCCGTGGTAGCGTGCGCCAGCTTCGCGCCTGACCAAACGCGTGTTCCAATAAGCGAGATCGGAACCTGATCGCTGCAGCATGCGATACCCAGGAGCATCGAGCCATTGGCGGAAGCCCGCATCTTCGACCATCAGCTCCATGTCCGCATCGTCGAACAGCAGGTAGTCGTAGTTGAGCGCCGAGGCGTAGGCGCGGTCGAGGGCTTCGTTGCGCGCCTGCTCAAAGTTGTGAAACGGGAACTCGTGCAATTCGCCCGGCAGGTTTCTGTCCGCGAAAAACGATCTGATGAAATCCTGGCTCCCGTCATTCGAGCCGGTATCACCTATGACCCAGCAGTCGATATAGTCGGCAACCGCTACAAGACAGCGCTGCAGGTTCGCGATCTCGTTCTTGACAATCATGTTAAGGCAGAGGCGCTTGCCGTTCGTCATCTGAGAATTGCCGGCTCAGTTTGAGTTCCGTTTGATCCTGACGACGACCAAGGCGGCTGACTGCCTAGACACCAACGGCCCGATCGCCCGCTTCTTCACGCAGTGATTTCGTTCAGCATAACCTCCATATCCGAACATCGGATCATTCGTTCTATCGCCCTAATCGTTTGGCGAAACTGCGCTTGACCCTACTCCTTATGGCTTACAGTACCTAATCCTACTCCTTATGGCTATCGCGAGCCAACTTTCGTGCAGCTAGTAGTGCTGGGAGCCGAAAGCCAAGCCTTTGAGGTCTCGAAGTTTTTTTTCAAGCTAAGAGACCTTGAGCAACTGTCGCATGCCTGCCCGCCGTTTCCGAATTCCAGATTTTCATAGTTTACAAATTCCTAATTTTCTAATTTACTAATATTTGGCAGAGGGGGCCGCAAGTCTCGTGGTCATTGCGCCATGAAATTTTCAGACATGTGGGTGAAGAGGGAGTCTGGGGTAATAGAGCCAGTTCGCGTATGAGGAAAGAGCACGCTCGTTTTGCGTGCTTGTTGTAGGCCGCGTTCAACCTGTCATCGGCGGAAGACAGACGGCTTCCCATTCCAGAATCTCCTCGCGAGTGATTGCCGAGCGATCGGTGTCACCTGACGGGAGTGCGTTGTGGTGCTAGCGTCGTTGCGAGCGAGCTGGAGAGGGTTCGATGCGGCCCCCCATTGCAATGCTGTTCCTCGCTTCAGCAGCCCCCCAGCTCAGGTTCAGCCAAGTTGCGATCTCGACGCCCTAGCCGGCGGCCGCGAACTGACGGCCACCACGTCCGACGCTTTCGACCATGACCCACAGCAGGACCGACGCAGCATCGGTCCTTTCGTCTGCCTCGGCAATTCCGCAAAACCTGAGTGCCCGTCCAACCAAGCCCGAAACCTGCGGCCAAAGGTCGAAGCAAAGGCGCTTGGCCCCGCCGTGTTGGCCAGGGGCTTGGCTGCGTCGGCGCTAGCCGGCTGGCGCGTTGAAGCGTCGGAGCGCGCACCATCGGCGCAATCCGCCTGGATTGGCTATCGCACGCTATTTGAGCGAGGGCGGCTTCTACCCTCATCCGACCGCGGGCGTTCGGTGATCTTCGGAAATCAGGAAAGCAAAAACAGGAACACGGCGGTGCTTTAGCCGCTGATCGAGGAGAATAAGATGAGCTACACAGCAGGCTTTGCGGCGATGGAGGTCACTGTTCGCGGCGTTCTGCCAATCGGCGACACGACCGAAAATGTGACCTATTTCATTCTGGATACGCTCAAGAGCGCGATCGTCGGTCAGGTCATGCTCCCCAAGGCGGTCAAACGAAGCCTTGCTGTCTCCCTCACCGTCAAAGTCCCAAGCAGCGCCGGCTCATTGGCGATCGGCACGTTTGATGATGGCGGGAAATTCGAGGTGGCCAGCTTCCTGCGGGTAGAGGTTCCCGCTGTTCAAAATCCCGGCGGCGCCGTCGGGACATCCGGAAGGTGATTCCGTCCAATCCAATTGCCCGTAGCCCTCGCCTGCCAAGCCGGTGGGCGGCTTCCCGCTGAAATGAATTCAAAGCCAACAGGAGCCAGTCATGGCCCGCGCCTCTGAAATTCTTTTTGTGGATCCTTCAGTTTCCGACATCCAGACCGTTCTCGGCAATTTGAGGCCGCAAGTCCGGGCTGTTATGCTCGATGGCTCCCGGCCCGCAGCGCAGCAGATCGCCGCCGCGCTCTCGGGGCACGAAGGGCTCGACGCCGTACACGTGATGGCGCATGGCGCGCCGGGCAGAGTTCAATTCGCTGCCGGAGAGTGGTCAACCGAGACCGTGGACGAGGCGGCCGATGATTTCGCTGCGATCGGCAAGGCGCTTGCCCCAGACGGCGAGTTGCGGCTTTGGAGCTGCAAAACGGCGTGGGGAAATGCCGGTGAGAGGTTCGTAGCGACGCTGGGCGATGCAATGGGCGTGGAGGTGCGCGCGTCGCGATCACTTGTCGGCGCGGCGAGCTTAGGCGGCGCCTGGCGATTGTTCGAACGCGAACATTCGTTGGCGTCTCTTCCGCCGCTGACTGCACACGGAGTAGCAAGTTACGCTGGGATTCTTACGTCTGGTGATATTACTCTTACTGGAACTACCGATACTGGCAGCAGTAAAAATATTAACACATACTATCTTATTGATACAAATGGCACTGTATCTACTGCTGACGATACAGTTGTTGGTAGCTTCGTTCTTAACTCGGCGGCCAACTCCGTAGCTCATAACTTTGCTATAACTATAACAGTCCCTGATATTACTCATACATACCTTATCTACGACTCCGGCTTCCACTTATATGGTACGCTTACTCCTATCGCCGACATTGACCTGGTCACTCCGGGCAACCAACCGGGTTATCATTTCGACACCACGCCTATTAATAGCCCCGGCGGCTCGGGCAATGATGGCAATCATTTTACTGGGGGCGATGTAAGCATCGCCGCTGCCGGCACCCCCGGCCCAACTGGACCCACGGGCGCCACAGGTGCGACTGGTGCAACCGGCGCGACTGGAGCAACCGGGGCGACGGGCGCTACAGGTGCGACCGGTGCAACGGGTGATACCGGCGCAACGGGCGCGACCGGCTCAACTGGAGCCACAGGTGCGACCGGAGCGACGGGCGCCACAGGTGCTACCGGCGCAACGGGTGATACGGGTGCAACCGGGTCGACCGGCGCGACCGGAGCAACGGGTTCAACTGGAGCTACGGGTGCAACAGGGGCGACGGGCGCCACAGGTGCGACCGGCGCAACGGGTGATACCGGCGCAACGGGCGCAACCGGCGCAACTGGAGCCACAGGTGCGACTGGCTCAACAGGAGCCACGGGCTCGACGGGTGACACTGGCTCGACCGGTGCGACGGGTTCAACCGGTGCCACTGGTTCAACTGGAGCTACGGGTGCAACCGGGGCGACGGGCGCCACAGGTGCGACCGGCGCAACGGGTGATACCGGCGCAACGGGCGCAACCGGCTCAACTGGGGCCACAGGTGCGACCGGAGCGACGGGTTCAACCGGTGCCACTGGTTCAACTGGAGCTACGGGTGCAACCGGGGCGACGGGCGCCACAGGTGCGACCGGCGCAACGGGTGATACCGGCGCAACGGGCGCAACCGGCTCAACTGGGGCCACAGGTGCGACCGGAGCGACGGGCGCGACAGGTGCTACCGGCTCAACCGGAGCCACAGGCGATACCGGTTCAACCGGAGCGACTGGTTCAACAGGAGCTACCGGCGCGACCGGTGCGACTGGAGCGACGGGTTCGACCGGAGCGACAGGCTCGACCGGAGCAACCGGTTCGACTGGAGCCACAGGTGCGACCGGAGCGACCGGAGCTACGGGCGCAACGGGTGACACTGGCTCGACCGGTGCGACGGGTTCAACCGGTGCCACTGGTTCAACTGGAGCTACGGGTGCAACCGGGGCGACGGGCGCCACAGGTGCGACCGGCGCAACGGGTGATACCGGCGCAACGGGCGCAACCGGCTCAACTGGGGCCACAGGTGCGACCGGAGCGACGGGCGCGACAGGTGCTACCGGCTCAACCGGAGCCACAGGCGATACCGGTTCAACCGGAGCGACTGGCTCAACAGGAGCTACCGGCGCGACCGGTGCGACTGGAGCGACGGGTTCGACCGGAGCGACAGGCTCGACCGGAGCAACCGGTTCGACTGGAGCCACAGGTGCGACCGGAGCGACCGGAGCTACGGGCGCAACGGGTGACACTGGCTCGACCGGTGCGACGGGTTCAACCGGTGCCACTGGTTCAACTGGAGCTACGGGTGCAACCGGGGCGACGGGCGCCACAGGTGCGACCGGCGCAACGGGTGATACCGGCGCAACGGGCGCAACCGGCTCAACTGGGGCCACAGGTGCGACCGGAGCGACGGGCGCGACAGGTGCTACCGGCTCAACCGGAGCCACAGGTGCGACCGGAGCGACCGGAGCTACGGGCGCAACGGGTGACACTGGCTCGACCGGTGCGACGGGTTCAACCGGTGCCACTGGTTCAACTGGAGCTACGGGTGCAACCGGGGCGACGGGCGCCACAGGTGCGACCGGCGCAACGGGTGATACCGGCGCAACGGGCGCAACCGGCTCAACTGGGGCCACAGGTGCGACCGGAGCGACGGGCGCGACAGGTGCTACCGGCTCAACCGGAGCCACAGGCGATACCGGTTCAACCGGAGCGACTGGCTCAACAGGAGCTACCGGCGCGACCGGTGCGACTGGAGCCACAGGTGCGACCGGAGCGACCGGAGCTACGGGCGCAACGGGTGACACTGGCTCGACCGGTGCGACGGGTTCAACCGGTGCCACTGGTTCAACTGGAGCTACGGGTGCAACCGGGGCGACGGGCGCCACAGGTGCGACCGGCGCAACGGGTGATACCGGCGCAACGGGCGCAACCGGCTCAACTGGGGCCACAGGTGCGACCGGAGCGACGGGCGCGACAGGTGCTACCGGCTCAACCGGAGCCACAGGCGATACCGGTTCAACCGGAGCGACTGGCTCAACAGGAGCAACGGGCTCGACCGGAGCGACCGGCTCAACCGGAGCGACGGGCTCGACTGGGGCCACCGGCGCAACCGGCTCGACCGGGGCAACCGGCGCGACTGGTGCGACGGGCTCGACTGGAGCCACCGGCGCGACCGGAGCAACCGGCTCGACTGGAGCCACCGGCGCGACTGGAGCGACGGGCTCGACTGGAGCCACCGGCGCGACTGGAGCGACGGGCTCGACCGGGGCAACCGGCGCGACTGGTGCGACGGGCTCGACTGGAGCCACCGGCGCGACTGGAGCGACGGGCTCGACGGGCTCGACCGGGCAACCGGCGCGACCGGGGCAACCGGCTCGACTGGAGCAACCGGCGCGACTGGTGCGACGGGCTCGACTGGAGCCACCGGCGCGACCGGAGCAACCGGCTCGACTGGAGCAACCGGCGCGACCGGTGCAACCGGCTCGACTGGAGCAACCGGCGCGACTGGAGCGACGGGCTCGACCGGAGCCACCGGTTCGACTGGAGCAACAGGCTCGACCGGCGCGACTGGAGCGACTGGAGCAACCGGCGCGACTGGTGCGACCGGAGCGACTGGAGCCACCGGCGCGACTGGAGCGACGGGCTCGACCGGGGCAACCGGCGCGACTGGTGCGACGGGCTCGACTGGAGCCACCGGCGCGACCGGAGCAACCGGCTCGACTGGAGCCACCGGCGCGACCGGTGCAACCGGCTCGACTGGAGCAACCGGCGCGACTGGAGCGACGGGCTCGACCGGAGCCACCGGTTCGACTGGAGCAACAGGCTCGACCGGCGCGACTGGAGCGACTGGAGCAACCGGCGCGACTGGTGCGACCGGAGCGACTGGAGCCACCGGCGCGACTGGAGCGACGGGCTCGACCGGGGCAACCGGCGCGACCGGAGCCACAGGTGCGACTGGAGCGACTGGTGCCACGGGTGCGACAGGAGCCACGGGTGCGACTGGCGCAACTGGAGCTACCGGTGCAACAGGCGCGACGGGAGCAACTGGTTCGACCGGGGCAACTGGAGCCACGGGTGCAACTGGAGCCACGGGAGCAACCGGCGCAACCGGAGCGACTGGTGCCACTGGTTCGACCGGAGCGACCGGGCATACAGGTGCGACCGGAGCGACGGGCGCGACCGGAGCAACCGGCGCAACTGGAGCCACCGGGGCAACTGGAGCCACGGGTGCAACTGGAGCCACGGGAGCAACCGGCGCAACCGGAGCGACTGGTGCCACTGGTTCGACCGGAGCGACCGGGCATACAGGTGCGACCGGAGCGACGGGCGCGACCGGAGCAACCGGCGCAACTGGAGCCACCGGCGCGACCGGAGCGACGGGCTCGACTGGGGCAACCGGCGCAACTGGAGCCACAGGTGCCACCGGAGCGACTGGTGCCACTGGTTCGACCGGAGCGACCGGGCATACAGGTGCGACCGGAGCGACCGGGCACACAGGTGCGACAGGAGCAACTGGAGCCACAGGTGCGACCGGAGCCACGGGTGCGACTGGAGCTACGGGAGCAACTGGAGCGACTGGTGCAACCGGCGCGACCGGGCATACAGGTGCGACCGGAGCAACTGGAGCCACAGGTGCGACTGGAGCTACGGGAGCAACCGGAGCAACTGGAGCGACTGGTGCCACCGGAGCGACCGGGCACACAGGTGCCACCGGAGCGACGGGCTCGACTGGAGCGACCGGAGCCACAGGTGCCACCGGAGCGACGGGCTCGACTGGAGCGACCGGAGCCACAGGTGCCACCGGAGCGACCGGCTCGACCGGAGCAACCGGCGCCACCGGTGCAACAGGCTCGGCTGGTCCGACAGGGCCGACCGGAGCAACTGGCCCAGGCGGTGAAACCGGTGATCATGGTGGTCAGCAGGGCAATAATGGGCACGGCAATGGGCAGCAGGACGCGCCTGGTAATTCCGGCGACCATAACAATGGCGACAACAGCTCACACCAGGGACAGGGCAACTCCGCCGGTGGCCAAGGCAAAGGAAACGGTGGTGGCAACGCCACGGTCTCGGCCAATACGCTAGGTCTGAAGGACGCGAAACAGTTCCTGCAGTCCACGTCGGCTGGCGGCGACACTGACGGCCACACCTCGTTCCGGCAGCTTGTCAGCCTCGCTGTGGGCTCGGTGACGACCGACCTCTTGAACGTGCTCAACACAGTCAAGGGTTTTGGTCAGAACCAGAACAAGCCGTCCGGTGCGATCTCCGACCTCACGTCGGACAAGGGCAAGCAGGGCGCCGGATACGCGCAGACGGATGACACGCTGAAGAAGGCTCTGAAGGACATCCTGAAGCCGCATGACTGAGTGTTGGTCCAACAAAGAACGCGCGGACCCCGCAGGAAGCCGGGGCCCGCGCGTTCACCATTTCCAGATGAAGACCGGACTCGCGCGCCGACTCCCTTGCGAGTATGATCGGGTTCGCCAGAAGTCCCGGCTGGGACAGCTTGCCCGGGGCGTTTGTGCACCCTTGCCTGCAGGCAGGAAGGGAAATCGATGGCGAGCGTGATTGTGCAACCGGGTGTGCAGCCCATCCGCTCCGATGCGGAACCGGCTACCGACAATGTGCCCAAATCGGTGCTTATTCCTGGAAGGCCCGAGGGTTTCGACCAGATCGCCCCGCGCCTCAAGGCGATGATCCGGGTGGCCCGCTACCACGGTATCGAGCTTGAACCGAACGAATTCAGAGCCGCGAGCGCAAGCGCGCTCCCAAACGCGGCCGACCTCTCCCAATGGGCGCAGAACGGCGGAATGTGGTCGCGCGCGCTGCGCATCCGCTGGTCACATCTCCTGCGCTTCGAGCACACCGGGCCGGTCGTTCTGCTTTTCAGCGACGGCGGCGCGGGCATCCTTACCGGAGCCAGTCCCGAACGAAATGTCGTTTTCCTCAAGAGCGTCGATGCACCCGACGACGCGCAAGGCGTACCCATTGATGAGCTCCGGTTGCTGCAGGTGTGGTCGGGTGAGACCGTTCTGCTGCGGCCGGCTCGCTCATATATCGCAGCGGACGCGCCCTTCACGTTCGGTTGGCTGGTCGATCTCGTGCGGATCGAGAGCCGACCCCTGCGCGACATCGGCATTGCCTCCTTCACCCTCAGTATATTGACCATTCTGCCCCCGCTTATCGTGATGACAGTGGTCAACAAGGTGCTGCAGTTCAGCAGCATCTCGACCCTGGTATTGCTGACTGCGATCATCGCCGTCGTCTTCGTCTATGAGACGCTGCTCGGTCATGCGCGACGGCTGATCATCAATGTCATCGGCGCCCGCCTGGACACCAAGCTGAACTTGCACGTCTTCAGCCGGCTCTTGCGCTTACCGCTGGACTATTTCGAGCGTCATCCCGCCGGTGAGACCTTGTACCATCTCGCGCAGGTCTACCGGATCCGCGAGTTCCTCACTGGAAAGCTGCTCAGCACATTCCTGGATCTGATCACGCTTTGCGTTCTGATCCCGGTCATGTTCTACATCAACGCGACACTCGCCTGGATGGTGCTCGCCTGCGCGGTCGTGATCATGGCGATCATCTTCGCCTTCCTTGCTCCGCTGCGCCGGAGATACCAGCAGGTGGTCGACGCAGAAACCTCGAAGTCGGCGGCGCTCGGCGAAACCGTCGTCGGCATCAAGACGGTCAAGGCGCTCGGTCTCGAACCGCAACGCAAGGCATTATGGGATGAACGGGTGGCAGAGGCGGGTAAGGCTCGTCTTGCCTTCGGGCAACTCGCCAACTGGCCGCAGACCCTCGTCACGCCGATCGAGCGTGTCATGGTGCTCGGCACCATGCTGATCGGCGCTTATCTCGCGATGAGCGACCGATCCGGCTACATGGTCGGCAGCCTGTTCGCCTTCATGATGATCGCCCAACGTGTGGCGCAGCCGCTGGTCGGCCTGGCTCGACTGGTCGAGGACTACGAAGAGGTCGGGGCTGCGATCGGCGAGGCCGCGTCGGTTCTCAACCGCCCGTTGGAAAGCGGTTCCAATTCCGCTGGCTTGAGGCCGAAACTCATCGGCGAGATTAGTTTCAGCGATCTGACCTTTAGTTATATCGGCACCAAGACGCCGGCGCTCGACAAGGTCAGCTTCGACATACCGGCAGGCGCGATGTTCGGGATTGTAGGGCGCAGCGGGTCAGGGAAATCGACGATTGCGCGGCTGTTGCAGGGTATCAATCGCGACTACAGCGGGTTCCTCAAGTTGGATGGAGTGGATCTCAAGGAAATCAACCTGCGTCATCTTCGGCAGGGACTTGGCGTCGTCCTTCAGGACAATTTCCTTTTCCGCGGTTCGATCAGGGACAACATCATCGCCGGGCGCGCCGGCCTGACGCTTTCCGATGCCATGCGTGCCGCTCACCTTGCCGGCGCCGCCGAATTCATCGAACGCATGCCGAGCGGCTACGATACCTATATTGAGGAGGGCTCGCCCAACCTTTCGGGCGGCCAGAGACAGCGCTTGGCGATCGCGCGGGCGCTCATTCACGATCCGACCATCCTGATACTCGACGAAGCGACAAGCGCGCTCGACCCCGAGAGCGAGGCGGTGGTCAGCGCCAATCTGATGCGCATCGCCAGTGGCCGTACTATGATCATCGTGTCGCACCGGCTCGCTTCTCTGACAGAGTGCGACCAAATCCTCGTCATGGATCAGGGCAAGGTTCTCGACGTCGCGCCTCATTCCGTCCTGCTCGAGCGGTGCGGTGTTTACCGCCAGCTTTGGTTCCAGCAGAATCGCCATCTTGACGGGCGACATGGCCATTTGGCGGCCGTACCGCCTCGGCTGGCTTGAAATCGGCCGGCCATGAGCAGCACCACCTATACCACCCTTCCTGTCCGCCGGCGCCTGACAGACGCTCGCGATCCGACGGCGCCTGCCATCCTCGAATTCCAGTGGCCGTCGACGGCGGTCGCCAATGCGCCCATTCCGCGCGTGGCGCGCGGTATCGTCTGGATCATCTTCAGTCTGGTCGTCGCGTTGATCACGATTGCGGCCCTGATACCGGTCGACCAGGTTGTCACGACGAGGGGCCTCGTCGTCTCGCAATCGCCCAACATGATCGTCCAGCCGCTGGAGACAGCGATCGTCCGCTCAATCGAGGTGCGCGAAGGGCAGCGTGTGAAGGCCGGTCAAGTGCTGGCTCGCCTTGACGCTACTTTCGCCTCGGCTGACCTAACGGCGTTGGCCACCCAGGTCACGACGCTCGAAGCCGAAGTGGCGCGCCTGAAGGCGGAGGCCGATGACAAGCCTTTCAGCTATGACGGACTGGATCCCAGTTGGACATTGCAAGCTTCCATCTTCGAACGCCGCAAGGCTGTCTATGACGCCAAGCTGGAAAGCTTCGACCGGCAGCGCGACGAGCTCAGTTCGGTGATCTCACGCTCGCAGTCCGATGCCGAGGGCTACCGGCAACGGCTGGCAGTGGCGGCGTCGATCGAAAAGATGCGCCAGCAACTCGAAGAACGACAAGTCGGAAGCCGTCTCAATACGCTCCTTGCCGAGGACAACTCCGCGGAAATGTCGCGCTCGCTCAGCAACGCCGAACAGACGACTGAGGCCGCCAGGCGCCAGCAGGCAGCAGTTGTGGCCGAGCGTGACGGCTACATTCAAAGCTGGCGTGCCGAGGTATCGCAGGGCCTGTCGGAAGCCAATTCGCGCATGTCCGACGCCCGCGAGCTGCTCAACAAGGCGAAGCTTCGCAAACAGCTGGTGGAGTTGAGGACCGAAGCCGACGCTACCGTCCAGTCGGTGGCCAAGGTCTCGGTCGGCTCGGTCCTGCAGTCCGGAGAGCGGTTGATCACGCTGGTTCCGGCCGACGCCGTGCTTGAGATCGAGACGAACATTGTCGGGCGCAGCAGCGGCTTCGTCCATGTCGGCGATCCCGTGGCCATCAAGTTCGATACCTTCCCCTATTCGCAATATGGCTTGGCTCACGGAACGGTTCGGACGGTCAGCCCGGACTCTTTTTCGGCCAGGGAACAGGCGCGCGATCCGAACAGCTCGTTGGCGATGCTGCCGTCGGATGCTGACCAGTTCTATCGCACGCAGATCTCCATCGACGACGTCGCCCTCCATGGCGTGCCCGCGGGCTTCGCGATCAGTCCCGGCATGCCCGTCACCGCGGACGTGAAGGTAGGTCGCCGCACGGTCCTCAAATACATTCTGGGTGCGATACTGCCACTAGGTCAGGAAGCGATGCGGGAGCCGTAGAATGGCGATCCTGGATTGGCTGAGCCGCTTGCATCCTGCACTGGCTATGCGAAGAGCTGTCCAGCTTAACGCAGGTGGCAAGCCCGCCGAAGCTTTTCACCTCATGGCGATCGCCGCTCGTGCGGGCATTCCAGAGGCCGAGTACCGCGTCGCTCGTTGCTATCTCGAAGGCTTGGGGGTGCCGCCAAGCGGGTCGGAAGGCACGCGCTGGCTGCGACGGGCCGCCGATCATGGAAGCGCCGATGCGCAGGCGCTTCTCGCCGCGCTTTGCGTCGCTGGACTGGCAGGACACGAAGACAGCGGTGGTGGCCACAATTCGGAAACCCTGTTCAAATCGGAATTCGCACGAGACCCCGATTTCGAGACAGCGCTCCAGTTCGCTCGAAAAGCCGCGCAGGCCGGCTCCCCAACCGGGCAGGCAATACTCGGGTACATCCTGAGCAGAGGTCCGAAGGCAATGCGCGATCTCGATGCCGCGCAGGACTGGTATGAGAAATCCGCGGCAGCCGGTTGTCCGGAAGGATGCCTTGGCCTTGCCTTTTCCCTTTCCCGACGCGGGGAGGCGGAGCACAAAACCAGAATTGCCGCAGAGGTACGGCGCGCCGCGGATGCCGGCCTGCCGACCGCGATTTATCTTCTTGCAATCCTCACCGAGCACGGAATGGGCGTGCCGGTGGATTTGGAGGCGGCTGCGCAGTTGTATCAGCTTGCCGCGGAAAAGGGCCTAGCCTCGGCTCAGTTTCGGCTGGGACTCGCTCTGATCGAGGGCAGCCTGGCGGATCAAGATCCCGTCGCCGGCGAGGCATGGATGCGCCGCGCTGCACTCGCCGGAAATCTCGACGCCGCCTATCGTCTCGGCGAGCGGCATGTGAGGGGTCCTCGACCAGAGTATGCGGAAGCCGCGACATGGTATCGGCGAGCTGCGGAGGGCGGTCACCAGTCGGCAGCCCGCGCTTTGGCTTCGCTCTATCTCTCGGGGAATGGAGTGGCCCAGGACCCCGAAGAAGGAAGGCGCTGGCTGCGTGCCGCCGCAAACAGCGGCAATCGCGAATCTCAAGTCGACCTCGCCAATCTGGTCCTCGAAGGCGCAGGCGATCCCGATGACGGTCTCAGCGTCGCAGGATGGTTCGGGGCGACTGCTTCGTCGGGCGACCTGACCGCGGCCTTCAATCTCGGCCTTTGTTTCGCCGAGGGAGTTGGAGTGCGCAAGGATCAGGAGCGCGCGGCACATTGGATGAGGCGCGCGGCCGAAGGTGTGGCTGAGGCGCAATATATGTATGCTCGCATGCTCCAGAATGGACGCGGTATGACCGCAGACGAGAAGCAGGCCCGCGTCTGGTTTGAACGGGCGGCCAACGCCGGCCTGGCGGAGGCGCAGGTGGCACTCGCCGAAATGCTCTATAACGGGCGCGGTGGAGAACGCTCTTCCGTAGCCGCGGCACATCTTTTCAAGCAGGCTGCCGCTGCCGGTCACGCTGGTGCGATGTTCGCGATCGGTGCGCTGTACGAGACTGGGCAGGGCCTGGCTCTAGATTACAAGGCAGCACAGAATTGGTTCGCGGCAGCCGCCGAACGAGGTCATGGGCACGCGCAACTCATGCTAGGCCACTATCTCTCCAGGGGCATCGCCGGTGAACACGATCCAGTCGCCGGCCGTATCTGGCTTGAGCGGGCAGCTGCTCAGGGTCTTGATGAAGCCGTCGATGAGCTTGCCGATGCCGAGCCAAGTTAGAGCCGATCTTGCCGATAGGCAGAACGCGTGCCTCGCAACACAGCCGGACTGTCAGGTCGAGATATAGGGCCGGTCAAATCCGGCCATTTCGATAAGCCCCTGATGGTCGTGCAACTCCACCACGCCACGGCGGAACGAAGCCAGGCCTGCCTCCCGCAATGTCTTCAGCACGCGACTCACATGCACGGCCGAGAGACCCAACGCATCCGCCAGTTCGGTCTGGGTCAGCGGGCAGTCATAGCGGTCCGGATAGCTCGTTGCCGATCGTTGCGTGCGGCATGCCAGTTCGAGAAGAAGATGGGCGGTGCGCTCGACGGTTCCCCTTCGGCTGACACTCGCCAGATGTTCCGCGACCCTTGAATACCGGCTCGCCGCAGCCGCCAGCACTGCCTCGCAAATGACCTGTGGGTAACGCGAAAAAACGGAACGGATGGGACCTGCGAGCTCAATCGCGGCAACGTTCGACAGTGCCGTCACCGTCTCGCTCATCTCTCCGGTGAACTCGATCAAGGCCATTTCGTGCGGCAGCGCGAAATCGACGATCAGACGCGAGCCGTTCGGCAGCATTTTTGCAAATGCCGCCCAGCCCGCGGTTATGATCAAGATAGTCGATCTGGCCTGATATTCGCGCGCAATCGTTGTGCCCGCCGGATGGACACGCCGGACGGCTCCGGGCAGTTCGGACACACGCTTTACCCAACTTGAGTCGGCCAACGCGGGTGTCCGCCCGGATGCCAGAGACTGTTTTGATAAACCCATCTCGCCCCGAATTAACTCAATGCTCAGGCAACCTGAAGCTGCAAAGCTAATTCAACTACGCCGAAGGGTCCATTCATGATTTCACACAACCGATGTTAAACATAGGCCGATTATATATTTGACAGACCCGTCGAAAAAACACCCGCTGCATCGCGGGGAGCAGCGGGTGTTTAGCTTAGCAGCTATGACTGACGATAAAGGGACTCACAATCGCCAGTCCGGAAGCAAATAAGATAGCGGGCTATATGTTTCCTGGCACGGACCTATGCGCTTGGCTGCGGGACTTCAGTCGCAGCCAAATGACTCGAAGCTGACTTTTTTGGTAGAGCTCGCCGGAATGATCGGTTCGTCATTTGCGAGTCGGGGAACACCGACCTCTTCTGATTGACTGCTGGAGCCTGGGCCGGATTCTCGGGTTTGGCTGGCTGGCCGATTTTAGAAAATCAATTCACGCTAGAAGTCAGTTCCGGCAGAGATGACGCGGGTAGCCACTGGGCTCAGGCGCTTAACCATTCCTGAGCATAGTTAGACGCTGCTCGCTCGAGCGCTTCCTCCGAGAGAATACCCTTGGTGCGGGCAAAGCGCTCGAATGCTCCACGCGCGTCTTCAGCCGTCTGGTCGCCGTTAAGGGCTTTCCTACAGACTTCGAGGGCACCATCATGGTCGAGATCGGGGATGCCATTCCATTCGAGCAGAAGATGGTAGGCGTCCAAAACGGTTGCGACTTCGTGAGGAAAGCCAAGACCTACGAACACTGAAACAGGCTCGTTAAACATACGATTGGTCATAGGTTTCAAACTCCTTCGATGGGCTGCATTTGCAACGCCAGAAATGGGCACGACCGAGATTGGCTTCGTCACAAATGAAGAATGAGCGTCACGAAATGCACCGAGGCAGCTCTGCAGATCCGGTTTAGCGGCGGCCCCCGAGAGTCTGTTGCCGGACAACAGATGCTAAACGCGCTAATTGGGGTCGCCCGACCTCGAGCCCCCGTGCGCACCCGCCGCCGTAGCTGTCGGAGTGACCTTTGCTGAGGTCTATTATGGGCGACCTTGTAGACTTGACCACTAGGGCCGCTGTGAATGTGGTTGTTATCCCCCCATCCGTCGCCCGGACGTAACCCACCCGATTTCGCGATCGCCCTGGAGTTCAAGCTTGTGCCGAGCAGAAGCGTTATGGCTGGTGCTGTCACCGCCGCGAAGCGGCCGGCCTTGTTGAGAAAATCGCGCCGTGCCTGTGCCTCTGAAAATAGATTTTCAGGCATCCGCTTCATATATTTTTTGCTCTCAATTGCCATGTTAGCGACCCTCTATTTTGAGGTTTACTTTAGTCTTTCCTTGCGAACGTAATACTTCTCCAAAGGGCTTAGCCATTGCCGGTTGGCGATTCAGTGTGCATCGCGCCCGGGACCCGCCGTGAGCGCCAAAGGGTGAATGGTTCATGCTTTGAGCTTAGGTGCCGTTGCTGCAAACCCTGCTTGCCTCGGCGGTAGATTCGGCTCGTTGTTAGCCAGGCGGCTGCGCACGGGCTGTCGAGGGTTTGGCGTTTGGCGGCCGGGAGGCAAACTGTTCCCCCTGCTCAAGCACGTGCAATTGCAACAGAAGTCCGATGCGCTGTCGCATTGGACCCAACCCTTTAGGAACCGTCGAAAATGAGTCCCTTCATCGTCGGTTGTGGGACGCCCGCCGTCACCTGCAATGGAGCGGGCGTCCCTTACTGGAGGAGCGCATGCAACTGGGCTCGATCATCGCGAACATTTTCGCCGCACTCTTGCTCATATGCGCTCTTGCAATCGGGTTCTTCATCTTCGGGAAACCACTCTGGCCTGAGGACCGGGCACGCATGGCAATCGTTCTGCCGATCGACACCGCGACCACTGCTTCGGTGAAACCGACCAGCCCGCGCGCCGATGTCCCTACCCTATGCGCGCCCAAGAGCAGCCCGGGCTGAAGTCAGGGCCCGCGCTCAGAAACGGACGGCTTTCGGTCAACCCCTGCCAGTGGCGAAAAATCGGATTTGGCCAGCACCCCAGCTATCCTGGCAAAGCTGACAAATGCCTGTCGCGCCTGTTCGGTTGTCATCTGCCCGGCGATCGCGGCGTTGCAGCTTCTCACTGCGCAGCTGTATACCGGTCCCCGACGGACCTTCGGCCATTGATTCAAGAATACGAGCGCCTCCCGCACCGAGTTGATGTCGTGTATCGCGTCAGTAGTCTTAACCTGCACGGGGGCAAGGAAAGCCAGACCGGTCATTTGTTACCTCCCTGTGATTGCGAGGGCGTGGTCCAGCATCCCATGATGCGGCTCTGTCGAGGCTGTCGGATGTCATTTGGCCATCCTCGCTATCTGCGAGGGCCGGAGCTGGACGAGCCCCGGCCCTCCTTCACGAACCGTCATTTGCTGCCATTGATTGCAATGCGCTTGGCGTTTGCCTGGGCCTTTTTGGTCTTCGGCAGTGTCACGGTGAGCACGCCGTTCTTGAACGTGGCCGCCACCTTGTCTTCTTCAATCTCACGGCCGAGACTGAAGCGCCGCTCAAAGCGCCCATAAAAGCGTTCGCTGAACTGGCGGTCCTTATCCTCGGTCTCTGCCTTCTTCTCGCCGCGAAGCGTCAGAACACCATCATCCAGCATGACTTCGACGTCGTTTTTATCGAGGCCAGGGATTTCGGCCGTCACCCGAATTTCCTGATCGGTTTCCGAGAACTCCACGCTTGGCCAAGTGCCGTTGTTAGGGCTCATGCGGCCCAGCATCGAAGGCGTGTCAAAACCGCGGAATACCTCGTCGAATAGCCGGTTGACATTGCGATGCAGCGACAGGAACGGATCCATTCCTTCATTGCGATAAATGCTCGGCGCCTGGCTGCCGCCACGGCTCCAGGGAATCAAGTCACGCACGCTCATTTGTCCTTCTCCTTTCGAACTTTGGGTCGTAGCCAGGCGCACCACGACAAACGGGGTGGAGGCAGGTCGACCGCTAAGATCAGGCTGCCGCGTTTTCAATGCGCTTGGACGCGGCCTTCTTGCCGGTATCGACATTGATCGCGATGCGGCGCGGCTTCATCTCCTCGGGGATTTCTTTCTTGAGGTCGATGATCAGCAGACCGTTCTCCAGCTTTGCCCTCACAATAGTCACATGGTCGGCCAGCTCGAAGCGGCGCACGAACGGCCTCAGCGCCAGGCCATGATGGAGGTACTGAGCCTCGTCGTTCTCTGTCTTGGCGCCCTCGATCACGAGCATATTTGGCTCGTGCGTGATCGTAAGCTCGTCTTCATCGAAACCGGCGACCGCAAGGACAATGCGATAGGTGTCTTCGCCATGCTTGGCGATATCGTAGGGCGGCCAGTTGTCCGCGTTCTGTGGCGGGCTGGCGTTTTCGAGCAGGGTGAAGATGCGGTCAAAGCCGATGCTCGACCGATAGAAGGGGGAAAAGTCCAGGTTCGTTCTCATAACTACATCCTCCTTGGAGCAACATAGATACGAGGGAACGCCAAGAAGCCTGGCGCTCCCTGACACATCGGTCCCTTACTCGGCGGCCGACAACGATGAGTTGGGAATCGGTTTCCGGGGCGTCAAGGGGGAAAATAATCGCTAAGGCGGCTTAGCGCCGGTCTTCAAATGCTCAATGGCAAGCGCTTCAACGAGTACGCATCTGCTTCGCTGCTATGCACGACCACTGCAATGCTCGTTCTCGTTCCACAGGAACTGATCGATCCGAGCGCATCGGTTTTTTGTGGCTGCTGCACGCCGCCAACCAACAAAGAGGCTTTGGTGTGACGGTCTTTGGCCAATAGCGCTGACGTCGGCAGACCTAGCGGGCCTGGCCGAAGCGAACCCGGGCGCCGTCTATTGAATTGTCACGATGCCGTCTACGGTCCGCCATTCGGAAGGCCGGATCAGGCGGTGATGGGCGGCGCGCACGGAATGGAGCGCGCCTTCGAGTTCGCGCTCCCAGTAGTCCAGGAACCCCTTCAGGGTTGGGAATTCCGTGCAAGATCGTATTCCTGCCAAACGTAGAGCTGCAAAAGGCTTGGATGATCGGGAAGATGGTAGTGGATTTCCGCGGTTGTGAGACCGTAGCCCTCCATTTGCAGCCGGAATTCCCTGCTGACCATGCGTCCCTCCTATAGCACGCGCTCAGGCATCAAGTCTTTGCGGGCGTTTTCTGTCCCGCCGTTGCTTGAAGTCACAGCCAAATTCGGCGCGAGTGTTGTCCAGTCGGCCAAGTGCATCCATGACTGCGTCAAACGTCACCGGGCTCGCAGTGCCCGGTGGCTTTCGCAGCGCAGGCAGGGATTCGACGGCGCAAGCATCCGACGCCCATGAGGCAAGAATGGCGCGCTTTTCCTGAATATCGAGCGTGCGATCGCACACCACCTCGTCGGGGTGATTAAAATGCCGCGCCGGGAACAGCAGGCGATCAAGCGAAGGATCAGACGTTTCAGGGGCGATCGAGGGGATGTTTTTCGGCAAGGTTCGTTCCATCGATGGTCTCCGCTTACTGACAATCTCCTTGGCATCGTTTGTGTTGCAGTGAGGCCTTTTGGGACTCCAACCGCAAAAAATTTCGTGGAGTTCGGGCCGAATTTCAAGACCCAAAAATCGCGCGCCCTAGCAAAATAGCTTCATGATTTCATGTCGCTAGCACTCCGAAGTGCCGCGTGCCAAAAATTTTTCAGCGACCTCTTGAAACTCAAAAAATGCAAAACTAGCTCGATATGCGCGATGCCTGAAGAGGGGTCGCGGCGCCCCGCACCGGCCGATATTGCCGGCCCGGTGTTGAGGAACCTCAAAAATCTGTTTGTCCTGAAGGAGAACGAAATGACGTTCCGTCCATTGCACGACCGTATCCTGGTTCGCCGCATCGAGGCCGAGGAGAAGACGGCCGGCGGCATTATCATTCCCGACACTGCCAAGGAGAAACCGCAGGAGGGCGAAGTGATCGCTGTCGGCCCGGGCGCGCGCGACGAAAGTGGCAAGCTGACGCCGCTCGACGTCAAGGTCGGCGACCGCATCTTGTTCGGCAAATGGTCCGGCACTGAGATCAAGCTCAACAGCGAAGACCTGCTCATCATGAAAGAAACCGACGTGATGGGTGTGATCGAGAACGAAATCCAGGCCAGGAAGGCCGCGTAGGCGACGCGCCTGATCGGGTCTTAATTCGTCAAATGCTGCCTAAGGGAAGGAGGTGCAAAATGGCTGCCAAGGACGTCAAATTCCATACCGAAGCCCGTGAGAAGATGCTGCGCGGCGTCGATATCCTCGCCAACGCGGTGAAGGTCACCCTCGGCCCCAAGGGCCGCAACGTCGTCATCGACAAGTCGTTCGGCGCGCCGCGCATCACTAAGGACGGCGTTACTGTCGCCAAAGAAATCGAGCTCGAGGACAAGTTCGAGAACATGGGCGCTCAGATGGTGCGCGAGGTTGCCTCAAAGACCAGCGATATCGCCGGTGACGGGACGACGACCGCAACGGTACTCGCCCAGGCGATCGTCAAGGAAGGTGCGAAGGCCGTTGCCTCGGGGATGAACCCGATGGATCTGAAGCGCGGCATCGATAAGGCCGTCGAGGCGATTGTGCGGGAGTTGAAGACCAACGCTCGCAAGGTGACCAAAAATGACGAGATCGCCCAGGTCGGCACCATCTCGGCCAATGGCGATGTCGAAATCGGCCGCTTCCTCGCCGAGGCGATGCAGAAGGTCGGCAATGAGGGCGTGATTACGGTCGAGGAAGCCAAGACCGCCGAGACTGAGCTGGAAGTCGTCGAAGGCATGCAGTTCGACCGTGGCTATCTCAGCCCCTACTTCATAACCAACCAGGACAAGATGCGCGTCGAGTTGGAAGAGCCCTATGTGCTGATCCACGAGAAGAAGCTCTCCAATCTCCAGGCGCTGCTTCCCGTGCTTGAGGCTGTGGCGCAGTCGTCCAAACCGCTGCTCATCATCGCCGAGGATGTCGAGGGTGAGGCCTTGGCGACGCTGGTCGTCAACAAGCTGCGCGGTGGCCTCAAAGTCGCCGCTGTCAAGGCGCCCGGCTTCGGCGACCGCCGCAAGGCTATGCTGGAGGATATTGCCATCCTCACCGGCGGCACCGCTATCTCGGAAGATCTCGGTATCAAGCTCGAAAACGTCACGCTCAACATGTTGGGCCGCGCCAAGAAGGTGGTGATCGAGAAGGAGAACACCACCATCGTCGACGGCGCCGGCTCGAAGGGCGAGATTCAGGGTCGCGTCAGTCAGATAAAGACGCAGATCGAGGAGGCGACCTCCGACTACGATCGCGAGAAGCTGCAGGAGCGGCTGGCCAAGCTCGCCGGTGGCGTCGCCGTCATCCGCGTCGGCGGCTCGACCGAGGTCGAGGTCAAGGAGCGCAAGGACCGTGTCGACGATGCCATGCATGCGACGCGCGCTGCGGTCGAGGAAGGCGTGTTGCCAGGTGGCGGCGTAGCGCTTCTGCGGGCGGCAAAAGCACTGGACACCGTGCAGGCCGAGAATGAGGATCAGAAGCACGGTATCGAGATCGTGCGCCACGCGATCGAAGCACCTGTGCGGCAGATCGCCGAGAACGCCGGCGCGGAAGGTTCGATCATCGTCGGCAAGCTGCGGGAGAAACCGGAATTGGGCTGGGGCTGGAACGCACAGACCAATACCTTCGGCGACCTCTACAACGAGGGCGTCATCGATCCGGTGAAGGTGGTGCGGACGGCGCTTCAGGATGCGGCATCGGTTGCCGGCCTGCTGGTGACCACCGAAGCGATGATTGCCGAGAAGCCAAAGAAAGAACCCGCCGTTCCGGCAATGCCCGGCGGCGGCATGGACTTCTGAGGAAAGGCAGCGGTGTCCGCGCTCCATGGGGCGCGTACGTCTCTGACATTGGGTGAGGCCATGAACGTGATGAAACTGGATGTCATCCCGCCGCCCTCGCGCGCGGCCATCGACCTGAACTACGAAGCGGATCTGAAAACCGCGCTGGACCCGATCCTGTCGGAACTGCTTGACCGGGCAGAACACGCAGGTTGGGATCGGCGCAAAGTAGCATACACGGTGATGTTTCTGGCCGCGCGGAATCTTAGCGACGGCAAACAACACCCGGCGAACGGGAGTTCGACAGGCTAAGAGGCCAACCTTTCACGAAACGCGCCGTGGGGAGTCTTGCGATCGATGAACTAACCCCGTGAACGGATGAAAACATGGAACACAATCGATTTCAGCATCCCGTGAAGGGTGCTCGTGGGTCTTGGGTTTCCGACCGACATTCAAAGCGTAAAAGAGGCCTTCGTCCTGCTGGATGAATGGCCGCCATCGAAGCGGAACGCTGCTCAGGGCATCGCGCTCAATGCCTGTCGGGCAGCCCTCGCGGCGAGGTGGATGCCGAAACCGCTCGCAGTACTTTTGTCGCATTTGCCCGCCGCATGGATTTGCTTGTACCGGCCGCGGGAGACATCGTCGCGGCCAATGCAGTCGGCGCCTTCGGAATCGCTTCGGGAGGCCATTACAACAAATCGATGTAATCGATCTGTCGGAACGGAGAAAATCACGAGGGGTGTTCGATTCCCCGAACCAATGAGACCAGTCCGCAAGGGGAGCGCATCGTTGCCAGTTCCTGGGAACCGCTCGAGTGCCTTCACGACCAATGGCCAGAATGGGCGAGAGGACCAAGCTATCGAGCAGGCTGCCGCACGTAGCCCCATGGAAAACGCTGCTAAAGCAACATTATGCGGGCTTGGCAGCGGCTCGCAGGTCCTTCTGTGTCCACGAGTGAACGCCTGAAGAAGCGAATGGGAGCGGTTAGTTGAATCTGTAGGGTTCCGCTTCGCGCGCCAGACCTTCAAGCCTCCTCGGGTAGCTCGTTCGAGTCCATTGCTCTAAAGCCGGAAGCGGATCGGCGATGGCGCTGAGCGTCGCCTCCGGTTCCGACAATACGTGCTGGACATGGCGCTTCCCGATGAGGCCGGCACCCTTGACCGCCAATCGTCGTTCTCGTCATCGCATTCTCATCCTGTGCCCTTGGGCGTGATCAGTGAGGCGACACGTCGAAGCCCAAGTTGATAGCCTTCGGTCCCAAGCCCGCAGATCACACCGTCCGCGCGGTGGGACACGAACGAGTGGTGGCGGAAGCTCTCGCGTTTGTGGACATTCGAAATGTGCACCTCAATCACCGGGCCCTCGAAGGTATTCAGCGCGTCCAGGATCGCCAAGGATGTGTGTGTGAAAGCCGCCGGGTTGATGACGATGCCCGCGCCGTCTTCGCGCGCCTCGTGAATCCAGTCTATGATCTCGTATTCCCGATTGCTTTGATGGAAACGTATTTCTTGGCCCAGTTCGCTCGCAAGTCGCCGGCAATCCGCCTCGACATCTGCCAGCGTCTCATGCCCGTAGATGTGGGGCTGGCGTTTGCCGAGCAGATTCAGGTTCGGGCCGTTCAAGACGTAGATGACGCTCATGGTTGGCTCCTTTGAATGTGGCATCGTCACGGAATCGAGCTGGCCGAAATGGCGAGCTCGGGATTGGACTCATAGAGGTCCGCTCTAAGGCCGATCCGACCGTCGGTGAGCGCGACCGCGGCCACGCCTCGCGCCGCCTCGAACACGCGCTGAAGGAGCTGTTTCTTCACCTCCGGTTCGCGGCCCGGTGCCATGCGCACGATGATCTGGATGAAATGGTTCTGCGGATGCTCGTCGGCCACCAGGGACACAGTCGCCTCTCTGGCCAATGTTCTGACCGCGGTGGGCTTCACGAGCCCTCCATCGCGCACCTCGCGATGAACCGCGCGGGCCAGGGCCTCCAGGTCGACGACTTCGGAAGCGCCGCGGCTGTAGTCGATGATGATGTGCGGCATTTGCCCGTGTCCTCTTCACGCCGACTGGCGGCACAGCACCTCGAAATAGCGAGACATCCTGTCAGCGTCAGGCTCGACGCCTGTGAACAAGTGAAAGGCAGCGGCCGCTTGGAAGACGGTCATGCCTCCTCCGGGCAGTACCCGGCATCCCTTTGCTCTGGCCAGCGACAAGAGCTCTGTCACGAGCGGCATGTAGACGATGTCGGCGACCCAGTGGCGCGGTTGGAGCCATTGCGGTTCTATCGGCAATCCCGGATGGCCCTTCATCCCCATCGGCGTCGCGTGGATCAATCCCGACGACTGCTCCAAGGCCGCCCCTACGTCGGTTATGGCTTGTGCGCATTCGCGGCCGAAGCGTTTGTTGAGTTGGTTAGCCAGGGTATGGGACCTCGATGGGTCCTGGTCGAAGATATAGAGCATCCCCATGTCGAGCTTGATCGCCGCATGTGCGACTGCCACCCCCGCGCCCCCTGCACCGAGCAAGACCGCCCGGGTCTTGTCGACGTCGGCAAGCCCGTTCGAGAAGTTCCGATAGAACCCGTGCCAGTCGGTGTTGTGCCCGATGCGTTTGCCTTCCCGCATCACGACCGTGTTCACCGCCCCTAGCATGTCGGCGTCCTCGGACAAGCCGTTCAGAAGAGGTATGATGGACTGCTTGAACGGATGGGTGACGTTCACCCCCGCAAAGCCTCTCCTGTCCGCCTCCGCGAGCAAGTCGGGCAATGTCGCGCCTACACGAGGCGGTTCGGCGGCATCGAGAAGCTCATAGGCGTATTTCAGGCCTAGCACGCGGGCCTCCTCCTCGTGGAGGGCCGGCGATTTCGACATCTGGATGCCGGCACCGATGAGGCCGACGTGAAAGCCATCGCTGTTCATCTGGGAGTTCCGTGCTCAGTGGTGCGCGAGGATTTCGCCGAGGAAGGCTTTCGTGCGTTCGTGCTTGGGCGAAGTGAAGAAGACCTCGGGTTGCGCCTCTTCGACGATTTGCCCGTTGGCCATGAAGATCACGCGGTCGGCCACCTGCCGAGCGAACCCCATCTCGTGCGTCACACACACCATCGTCATGCCGTCGCGGGCCAAGCTGATCATGGTGTCGAGCACCTCCTTCACCATTTCCGGATCGAGGGCGGACGTCGCCTCGTCGAAGAGCATCGCCTTCGGCTCCATGGACAGAGCCCTGGCGATGGCGACGCGCTGCTGTTGGCCACCCGACATTTGCGCGGGATACTTGTCCGCCTGATCCCCTATTCGGACGCGTTCCAGGTATTTTCGGGCCAGCTTCTCGGCCTCGGCGCGGCCCAAACCCCTGACTCTCATCGGCGCGAGCGTACAGTTTTGGAGTGCGGTCATGTGTGGAAACAAATTGAAGCTTTGAAACACCATGCCGACCTCGCGACGGATCGCGTCGACGGCCTTGGCCGACCCATCGAGCAGTTGCCCCTCGACAGTGATCTTGCCTTCCTGCGTTTCCTCCAAGGCGTTTATGCATCGGATCAAAGTGGATTTGCCCGAGCCAGAAGGTCCGCAGATCACGATTTTCTCGCCTCTGCGGACCTCTAGGTTGATGGACTTCAACGCATGGAAAGGGCCGTACCATTTCCCGACCCCGTTAAGGGCGATCATGGTGGACTGATGATTGGGGGACATGGAACGGTCTCTTCGATCTGCGGTTTACTTGACGGTGAACGGGATGTTGGGGATCGATTCAGGGAATTTCGGAAGATCGATGCCCATCCACTTCTTCGTGATCGCGGCGAGTTCGCCATTTGCCTTGATCTTGTCCAGGAAGGCGTTGACCGTCTCATTCCAATCCTTTTCGCCCAAGCGCGTGCCCACGCCGTTGTAGGTCGTCAGAAAGTCGATCTTGCGCTCGTAGGTACCGGCGCTGGCAGCGTCGAGGCGCTGTCCGTAGAACTGGTTGCCGCCCACCGCCTTGACCTGTCCCGACAGCAGCGCCTGAATCGTCGCGGCGTCGTCATCGAAGCGGCGCACGGTCGCGCTCGAGCCAACTGCTGCGGTCACGGCCTTGTCCTGGGAACTGGACTTTGGCACGCCGATCTCCCAGCCCGCCACATCCGTCGCCGATTTGGCGGCGTCGGTCTTGGCCGCATAGAGGGAGATCGTGTTGGCGGCATAGGGCTTGCTATATTGGATCGACTTCGCTCGCTCTTCGGTCATCGCCATCGTCGCAAACAGGATGTCGACCTTTCCGGTGGTGAGAGCGGGAATGCGGTTGGCGACCGCCAGCGGCTGGAATTGGATTTCGACGCCGAGCTCCTTGCCGAACAGCTTGGCTATGTCCGCGTCGAAGCCGTCCTGGATGCCGCTGGAGTTGACGAAACCCCATGGCGCGTTGTCGCCCTGGATGCCGACGATTAAGGTCCCCTTGGCCTTGATTTCCTCGACCGTCGCGGCGACGGCCAGGCTCGATCCGATCAGGGACATCGCCGCTACCGCCAGGGCCGTTTTCATGACGTTTCTGCGTGAAATGCTCATTCTATTTCCTCCTCTTGGTGTGCTTCCTACGAAGCGTTAGCGGGCGGCTTTCGCCATCCGTTTCTCGATGCCGCTGCCCAGATGGGAAAGCGGCCAACAAATGATGAAGTAGATCAGGCCGACGATCCCGAAGACGAGAAGGGGTCGATAGGTCTGGTTGGAGACGATCTGGCCGGCTCTCGTCAGTTCGATGAAGCCGACGATCGCCGCGAGCGAGGTTCCTTTGATCAACTGGACCAGGAAGCCGATCGTGGCCGGCATCGATATCTTCAGGGCCTGCGGAAGAACGACGTCCTTCATGCGGGACACGTAGTGCAGCCCGAGCGCCTTGGCCGCCTCTGTCTGGCCCCTCGGCACCGCCTCGATCGCGCCGCGCCATATCTCGCCGAGGAAGGCGCTGGCGTGAAGCGTAAAGGCGATCGCCACCGCTATCCAGGCGTTGACGTCAACGCCCAGAAGCGCCACGCCGTAATAGACGACGAACAGCTGCATCAGCAGCGGCGTGCCCTGGAAGACGGCGATGTAGCCGGTCGTGACGGTGCGCGCCACGCGGTTCTGGGCGGTGCGTAGCAGTGCGATCAGCACTCCGAACGCCCCGCCTCCCAGGAAGCCGATGACTGCGAGCAGGATGGTCCACTTGAGGCCCTGCAAGAGGAAAAACAGTTCGTTTTCGCCGATAGGTTCCATCTGGCGCCTCCTATCGGGTCGGATAGTTGAAATAGATGCGGGAGATGATGGTGAAGAAACCCATCATCAGGGTCGAGATCACGAGGTACATCACGGTGACCGAGAAATAGACTTCGAAGCTGCGGAACGTGTCGGACTCTATGATCTGAGCGGCCGAGGTCAGCTCGTAAGCGGCGATGGAGGTGCAAACCGACGTCGTCAGCGTGAGCATGACGAACTGGCTCGTAAGCGAGGGATAGATTGCCCGCAAAGCGGGCTTGAGCACGATCTTCCTGAAGACCTCGCCCTTGTGAAGGCCGAGCGCCAGGCCCGCTTCGATCTGGCCTTTGTTTATGCTTTCGACGCCGCCGCGGATGATTTCGATGGCATAGGCACCGCCGTTGATGCCGAGTGCTATGATTGCGGTCAGTGTCGGATTGAGCCGGATGCCCATGAGCGGAAGAGCGAAGTAGATAAAGAAAATCTGCACTAGGAACGGGGTGTTTCGCACGATCTCCACAAACGCAACGGCGGGCGCGCGCACGGCCCATACCTTTGATGTTCGCGCCGCGACGCCGAAGATCCCGATGACCAACGCGAGAGCCATCCCGGCGAGCGCGAGACCCAAAGTTCCCAGTGAAGCGAGCAGCAGCTCGGGTGCGCGGTCCCAGACCACGCTGAAATCGAACTTGTAGCCCATTGTTTTCTTTACCTCCCCAAGGGGCGCGTCGCCCCTTCGGCTGTGCTGGCACCGTCAACGCCGGCTTCGTTCCAGGAGACTTTTCGCGGCGGTTGCGAGCCGCGAGAGGTGATCGTCTGGAGCCTTGTCGCCCGTCAACGGGACCTCGACCGAGAACCTCGTTCCTGGCCGCGTCGCCGCGACCAGTTCGGCGAGACCGAGCTCTCCTGCACCCGGGGCAAGTCTCCCGCCACGGGCTTCTGCGATCATTTCCTCATTGGTTCGCGGGGCAGGCCCTCGCGCGTCGCAGAGCTGAACATGCGCGACCCGCCAAGAGTGTTCCCGAAACTCCGACACAGTGGCCCCATTGCGGAAGAAGTGGATGCCATCGACGAGGACCCCGGCATTTTCAGCGCCGGCTTCTTTCACGAGGGCGGCACCGTCCTGGAAGGTCTTGATGACCCGCCAGCCCATGTTCTCGATGTCGACGGACATGCCGTGACGCGCAGCGATCGCGCACAACGCGGCGAAATTCGCCACGAGGCGTCCCCGGTCCCAGTCGTCGCCGCAAACGCTCAGCCGCCTCGCTCCGAGGTCGGCGGCGGATTCGATGACGCGCTCCACGGCAGACGCCTCGAAGGAAGGGTCGATGACGAAGAACTCGATGTCAAAGACCTCGAGCCCCTCGGTATCCAGGACGCTCTTGAATTCCCCAGAAGCGCGCGAGCCAAGGGGAAGCTCATAGTAGGGGGCGCCCTGGAAAGCCGGGTGCAGCCTCAAGCCGATGGAGCCGAAACCAGCCCTTGCCGCAGCCCGGGCGAAATCGTGCGGGGGCAGCATGATGGCGGAGAAATGTGCGACGCCGAGCAGATCGACGCCATGCGGCATGTCGACCATTTACTTGATCCCTTCTCGGCCAGATGGTTGCGCAGATTTGTCCCGGTCCGATGTATGTGCTGGCGCAGCTTGTCGCTCGAATACTCGACGTCGCGCGCAACCGCCCCCTGCGCGATCTCGCTGTGCTCCTGGGCGACGTTTCGATCCCCCGACGTGCGGGTGAGGAACACGCGCCTGTAACGGTCGTTAAGGTTGAGCAGCAGGTTGCAGAAATGAAGCAGCAGCGGCTTCTGGCATCCCGAGATCAATGTGAGGTGGAACTCGCGGTGCATAGCTTCCCACTGTTCCAAAGTCTCGGGTCGAGAGGCGTCGCGCTCGGTCCTGCTGAGGCGGTGCAGCGCTCGCATGACGTTGCCTTCCCATTCGACGTCGCCGAGACGCATGGACTCCCGAAGCGCGAAGATTTCCAGCTCCTCGCGCAGGGCTGTAATTTCCTCAAGATTGGCCAAAGATATGGGGGACACCCGGTAGCCGCGGTTGTCCTCGAATTCGACGAGGCCGTCCGAGATCAGACGCGCGAGGCCCTCGCGCAACGGGCTCAGACTCACATTGAACGACTGCCGCGCCCTGTCGAGGTTAATCTTGCTTCCCGCCGCCAGGTCGCCGGAAATGATGGCCTCGCGTAGCCTTGAGGCGAGCTGGCTTCCAATAGTGTTCTTGCCGTCGTCGGCGAAGCCCGAGCCGGAGGATGTTGTCTCCGGCCTCGATCCTTCATCACTGTGGATGTCGGCTTGCATGTTTCCTCCCGTTGGCGACGATGCCGCCAAGTGTCGATGATCAATCTCATAAACGATTATTTTTGTCAATCAGCGGATGGTCGCCGAGGTCGAACTATTGAGGTGGCATTAAGATGTCTCAGATTTTACGTAACGTTATCATGGCATTAGTTCGGATATCGTCTCTCATGATGGCTTTGGTCGGGCAAAAGAACCCCGTAACGAAGCTTGACAAATAATCGATTATTCTCGTAGTCATGGAGGCATTGGAGGGAAGCTTGCATGCCTATCGAATTAGAGAGCGATCTCACACCAGCAGTGCTCGCGGTCATGGAGCGGACGCGCGACCCCCGCCTGCGGGAAATACTGGTCGCTCTGGTGAAGCATCTGCACGCTTTTTGCCGCGAGGCCCGCCTTACTGAACCCGAGTTCCGCGACGCGACGGCCATTCTCAATGAGATCGGACAACTCCAGACAGACAGCCACAACGAGTTTGTGCTGATGGCCGGATCGCTTGGCGTTTCCTCGCTCGTATGCCTCCTCAACAACGGCAACAACGGGCAGACGGAAACATCACAGTCCCTGCTCGGTCCATTCTGGCGGCTCAATTCACCTCGCGTCGAGAACGGCGGCACCATCATCAGATCGCAGACGCCCGGTACTCCGCTATTCGTCCAGGGCAAGGTCGTCGACCGCGTCGGACACCCGATCGCGGACGCGGAAGTCGATATCTGGCACGCATCGCCAGTCGGTCTCTACGAGAACCAGGACCCCGATCAGGCGGAGATGAATCTGCGCGGCAAGTTCACGACGGACGACCACGGTCGTTTCTGGTTCCGAACGGTCAAGATGGTGGGCTACCCGATTCCGACGGGCGGTGTGGTCGGCCGGTTGCTCGCTGCCCAAGGTCGCCATCCCTATCGTCCCGCCCACCTGCACGCGCTCATTTTCAAGAAGGGTTACAAGACCCTGATCTCCCAGGTGTTCGACCCAAGCGACCCCAACATCGATTCCGACGTCCAGTTCGGCGTCACCTCGACCCTGACAGGAGACTTCGTACGCCATGAAGGTCCCCACGGGGAACACGCCGACGTGGCGGGTCCGTGGTTCTCGCTCGACTACACTTACGTGATGGAACCGGGCGAGGCGGTCTTGCCCCGCGCGCCAATTCAGTAACCGGACCGAACAGGAACCACGACAGCATGATATCCGAACGAGATCGGCAGGCCGCCGCAGCCGCGCTTTTGCAGGCCGAGCGTGAGCGCAAACCGATACCCCAGCCGAGCAAGACGTATCCCGATTTGGAACTGGAAGACGCCTACCGCATCCAGGACCTATGGGCGGAGGAGCGAATCGCCCAAGGGGCAAGGATTGCAGGGCACAAGATCGGCCTGACGTCCCGCGCCATGCAGATGGCGTCCAAGATGACCGAGCCCGATTACGGCCGCATCCTGGACGACGCGCTGTTCAACGACGGCGCGCAGATAAAGGCCGACCTGTTCATAAAACCGCGCCTCGAAGTCGAGCTCGCTTTCATCATGGGCGAGGACCTCAAGGGCCCAAACACGCGCATATATGACGTGATGCGGGCGACGGAGTTCATTGTCCCCGCAATGGAGATCATCGACTACCGGACCGAAGTTCCGCGCGCCATCACCGACACCATCGCCGACAACGCGGCATTCGGCGCTATCGTGGTCGGAGGCAGGGTCGTGCGCCCGATGGACGTGGACATCCGGTGGATCGGAGCCACGCTTTCGAAGAATGGCATAATCGAAGAATCGGGCGTTTCGGCCGCGATCATGGGACATCCCGCCGCCGGCATCGCCTGGCTCGCGAACAAGCTCCATCCGCTGGGCTCGGGCCTGACCAAAGGCCAGATCGTGCTTGCGGGGTCGTTCACACGGCCAGTGGACATCATGAAGGGCGACGTGATCCAGGCGGACTTTGGTCCGATCGGGGCGATCGGCGTCTCATTCGTGTAGGTGCCGCATGAAGATGCCCATAAATAAGTTCAAGAAGCGCCTGATCGACCGAGAGTGCCAGATCGGGCTATGGTGCGCTCTGCCGGGCGGCTACACCGCGGAGATAGTAGCGCCGTCGGGCTTCGATTGGCTTCTTTTCGATACCGAGCACTCTCCCAGCGATGTGCTGACCGTGCTGCCGCAGCTTCAAGCTGTAGCGGCCTACGACGTCTCAGCGGTGGTGCGGCCTGCGTCAAACGACCCGGTCCTGATCAAGCGCTATCTCGACATCGGCGTTCAGTCGCTTCTCATCCCTTATGTTCAGAACGCTGACGAGGCGCGTGCCGCCGTCGCCGCCGTCCGTTATCCTCCCACGGGAATCCGTGGCGTTTCTGCCCTTACGCGCGCCACGCGGTTCGGGCGCGTGCCGGAATACGCGCAAAGCGCCGACGCGGAAATCTGCCTGCTGCTGCAGGTCGAGACACGCCAGGCTCTGGACAACCTGGAGGCCATCGCGAACGTCGAGGGCGTGGACGGCGTTTTCATCGGACCTGCCGACTTGGCCGCGAGTCTGGGGCACGCAGGAAACCCGGGCCATCATGAGGTGGTCGTAGCTGTTGAAGACGCGATAGCAAGACTCGTCAAGCTTGGGGTGCCGGCAGGGATACTCACTCCAGACCAGAGCTTCGCCACAAGGTGTATCGAGCTCGGCACGCTGTTCACCGCCGTCGGCGTGGACGTTGCCGTCCTGGCGCGCGGTTCCGAAAGCCTGGCTCAAAGGTTCAAACCGTAACGCACTTGAGCATGGCCATTCCTTCTCGTGAAGTCGTCGCCGAACTCGCTCCCAACGGGACAATCCGGGCGGCCATCAATGCCGCCAACGCCGCCCTCGTGCAGGTGGACCCTTCATCAGGAGAGATCGCGGGACCGAGCTCGGATATCGCCCGGCGGCTCGGATCGGAACTCGGCGCGCAGGTATCGCTGGTGAGGTACCCCACGGCGGGAGGAATAATGGCCGCGATAGATCGAGATGAATGGGACATCGCGCTGATCGCCGAGGACCCCTCTCGGGCCGATCGGCTCTTCTTCTCGCCGCCCTATGCCATCATCTCGGCCACCTATGCCGTGCGCGTTGATCTGCCCTGCCGGACGTTGAACGACGTCGACGCGTCCGGGGTCCGTATCGCCACGGCGCGAAGCGCTGCGTACACGTCAAGACTGGAGCGCTTGATCAAAAGGGCGACCCTGGTCTACGCCGACGATCCTAGCTCGGCCTTCGCACTGATGGTCGGCGGCGAATGCGACGCAGCGGCGGGGATTCGGGAGTCACTCGCGAGGTTCGCGGTCGGCACGCCCGGCGTGCGCGTCGTCGACGGCGCGTTTTCCGAGATCAAGCAGACCATCGCGATACGCCACGGCTCGCCGCAGGCGGCGGCACATCTGACCGACTTCACGGTTCGGTACATGGACATGGCTGAAGCTCGATAGCTGCGCACCGGATCGTGTCGGAACCGATCGTAGCGCAGCAGCGGCAGATGGGCATCGTAGATGTCCTGCGCAGCCACGCGGTCACCGACCTATGATATGCAACCACACCGCAGCATTTCGGAGAACGCGTATCAGGTCAAGGCCCCATCGGCCCCGCGCGCCATCTCGCAGTCCATGAAGAGACCGCCGTTCCCGCATAGAACTGCTTCGTAACGCATTGGCGAATAACGATTATGTTAGTCGCTTAGGGTCGGTGTTTTCCACGGAAAATCAATACTTAGCGGATGATTCGCCAACCCATTTCCTTCGTATTCTCTCGTATGGTCTGGCGAACCTAAGGAACAGGAGGAGGACTAGTTTCCGTGCGAGCGGTGTCGATCGCGGCAGGGGATCTACCCTTCCCTGGCGTGCTGCGCTGGGTAGTGGGTCGGTTTGAAAGCAATGACGGAAAAGCACCCAAAGCGCCCGCGCGATCCTAACCAGTGGCGAAGTCGATCGCCGATCTGGTGACGACTCAACGGCAACAGAGCAAAGCAAGATCGCCAAAAAGCGGCTAGCGCCCCTTGGAAAAAAGGTCTTCCTGCTCGGGAGCAGACAGAATAGCCATCGCGTTTCGTCAACGAGCTTGTCGGCTATGCCCTTCATCAGAACATAGGGCAGCATCGCGGAATCGGTGAACCGAAAGCGATAGGGTTGAGAATGTTGCCGCGCTTTGCCGACGCGAACTCTTTGAAGTTTGCGTTGAAGTGGTCGACGCGCCTTGCTGCCCCAACGATCCGGCTAAATGGTATCTCTACATCCTTTGGCGTGAACCATCCGCTCGCGTCCGTTCACACGGATCGCGACGCTTCTGGGGTGCGGTACAGAACAATGCGCCCTGTCGGAACGAGTTGGGAAAGAAAGTCGAAGTCCCGGATGTTTCCCGTGAGCACGCTTGCACCTAGTTGACGTGCCTGTAGGAAAACCAGAGCGTCGTTGACGAACTTGCGTTCGTGACCTTCGCCCTTTGGCAAATTGCTCATTCGGAAGAGCAGACCAGCGAGGATCCCGGCTTGCCCCCAGACGGCAGTATCGGGGGTATGAAGTCTGTGCTCCGGTATGTCCGCGATCGTGGCTTGGATCGTTTCCAGAACAGCCTTCGTAGAGATACGCTTCGGATCCAGCCGGCCGAACAGGTGTGTCAACTCGGAAAGGCTCACCGCCGAATGGTGGCACAGCCGATACGTTAAAAGCGTATCCACCCCTGCCGGCGATCGACCCTGCAGAACATCCAGATAGACGGTAGTGTCCAGAAACAATGGACCGCCGATAATCGGTTCGTCGTCGCTCCATGGCAGATCGTCATCGGCCCGGCGCGCGAGTGTTCCTTTTTTCTGGGGCTTGAGTGCTCGCAGAGTTTCGGAAAGATCAAATCCCAAGGTCGATATCCGAGGGAATGCTGCCTTTGCGCTTGACGAGACGAGCCCCCAAATCGTCCTCCAGCGCCAGGCGCGACAGCGCAAGCTCCAATAACTCGGTGTCCGAAGTGACGTGGGCGCGCTTCTTGGCCGCGGCGATCAGGTCCGACGATACACGCCCCGACAAACGCGTGTTCTTAGCAGAGCCGAGCAGACCAACGGCCCTCGCCTGCTCAAGGACGAGCTTGTTACGGGTCAGCGCGACCTTTGCTTCGCTGTCTGCAGCAGTATGGATCTGAGCACCCATGCCAACCTCCTGTGTTGAACATAACGTAGTTTACGTTCAACATATTTGCAATGAGCACTCGGTTCTTGGCCCTTTGACAGGAATGCATAGACTGTCGACTGGCATCGATCAGCGATCGCCCTTCACTGCGACGCCCACTGCAGCGATCGCTTTGGTCACCGCAGCTTCATCGAAGGGCTCAGCCTTCTCGGTCGCAGCCAGATCGGCGCGTGCGGCGCGCAGTTCTCGCAGCGCTTCGAAGGTCGGGCGCGATTATCGCGCATGACCGTGCGGAATCCCTCGCGCACCTCCGGCGAATAGGCGCCCGCGATTTCAGGGATCAGCCCGCGCGCCGCCGCGGCCTGGCGTAGGCCGTGAGCGGCATAGCCGATGAAGAAGAAGTTGAGGCCGAGCGACAGAGTGAGAAGCACGAGCACCGCCAGGAGCTCCGAATCCTGGGCCTCGTCCTACAGGCGAGCCACCTGGTAGCCGGCGACCGTGCGCATTGGTCCACCGATCTTGATCGACCGGCAGTCACTTAACGCCAAGAGCCTCCTTGAGCTCTGCCAGTTTTTTCATGCACCCTTGCTCGTCGCCAGCTTGGGACATCTTACGCGCTTCAGCCATCAGTTGGCTGGGATGTTCGGCGCTTTGACCGCTGCGGGCGCCAGTCACTTGCTCCTGATGAGGTGTTGTGGGCTTTACAGCTCCCGCCGTTGATCCAGTGACCTCGCTGTTGCCGCCCTGTTGCTTGCCGGCCAGGACCTCGGCTTGGTGCTTCGTCGCCGGAATACCCGACTTGTTGTCAGGGACTGCGCCCGTTTCGGCAGTGGTGACGTTAGGCTCGAGTGCCTTCAATTCATGTGCGCAGTCGGCAAAAGCCGGCGAAGCGATCGCTAAGATGAACGCCGATGCGGTGGCTATTCGTATAGACATGGACACCTCCCAATAGGACTTGGTTCTTAACGAGGAACGGCCCTACCTCCCGCGGGTTCCTCAAATCGAAAAGCGCAAGGAAGAAGATTGGTTGGTTGGCTTAACTGCGCGGGCTTCGCCCTTCGCGAATAGGGAACCGCCAAGTCTCAGATCGAAAGGAGGTAGCCAACGGTGGTTGTTTCGAACATAGCCCTCAACTGCGGCTCATCCACCTTGGCGATATCCTGGCGCAGGTGGTCCATCGTCTCCTGCAGCCGAATTTGCATCTTGTCCGTACTGGTGACGAGGGTCTCTGTCGCGTTCACTTGCCATGAGGGCGCTCCTTCGACGACCCGCCGTCAATCCGGTCGAGCTGTTCGAGCCACAGCGCAGTCTCGAGCTTCCACGGCAAGCACGGTCGGACTTGACGCGCGCCCTCGCCCCGCATGCTTTCGGACGAAGACTGGATCGACAAGCCGCTGTAAGGATGTTCGACCTCCAGCGGCGTTCGGTGGAGGAGCAGAAGTCGATCCTTCAGCGCCGGGAAGCCGAGCTGAAGCAGGAAATCGCCGCGACGGAGCGCGAGAACGAAGGCCTGTCCGAGCAGATCCGGATCATGGAGGAGGAGGTGGTCGGCAAGGAGCGTCTCGTGGAAAACGGCCTCCTGCGCAAGCCCGAGCCTCTGGCCCTTGAAAGGGGGCGGGCCCAGCTTCGCGCCAACATGGCTTCCAACGAGGCGATGATCGCGCGCTCGGGGCAGCAGATCGAGGAGACCGAGATTTCAGTCCTGTCATCGGAGACCGACTTCAACAGCAAAGCCAGCCAGGAGATGGAGCGCGTGGGCGGCGAGCTGGCGCAAGTTGAGCAAGACGTCGCCGCCACGGAGGACACGTTCCGGCGCACGGAGATATCCGGAACAGACTGCGAGTTTGGCGAGCTGCGCCGAATTCGGCGCAAATCTTGATCAGGAGGACATCGATTGCTATCTTTGTGCTCAATGAGATCATGGAGGGCCCCGTGGCCGGGAATCTGCACGTCCGTAATCTGGACGACGATCTAATCGCCAAGCTCAAGACGCGGGCCGCCCGACATGGGCGCTCGGCTGAAGCCGAACATCGCGAGATTCTGAGACAGGCTTTGGAAACGGAGGTCGAACTCTCGTTCGATGAGCTGGCGGCCCAGTTGCGGCAACTAACTGCGCAGCGCAAGCAGACACCCGCCGAGGTCTTGCTGCGCGAAGGACGTGACGAGCGGTGACGGAAACGCTCGTCATCGATGCCAGCATCGCCGTCAAATGGGTGGTGGAGGAAGATGGCACGCCTCTCGCGCTTGGCTTGCGGCACGGTCATCGTTTCGCAGCGCCGGAGCTTCTGACGGTCGAGTGCGCCAACATTTTCTGGAAGAAGGTTCAGCGCGGCGAGCTCAGTCGCGAGGAGGCGAAGCTCGCCGCGAATTTGCTTGAGCGCAGCGATATCGAATTGTTCGGCATGCGCGGACTGCTCGCCAAGGCGACCGAACTGGCTACGGACATTGGCCATCCGGCCTACGATTGCATGTATATCTGTCTGGCGATGAGCCGGAACTGGCGCTTCGTGACCGCCGATGAGCGGCTGACCAGGGTGCTCAATCAGAAGGCTCCTCGAGAAATAGCCAATCTATGCGTGACCCTGGACCAGCTTTCATCCGGCTCGCATTGAGGCCAAGGAAAAGCGCTACGGTCATGCCGCTTCGAATGAGAAATCACCGTGGTGGGACAGGGCGTTCACTTTTTTTGACGCTATTTTGCGGTCACAATTATTGATATTGCACGGAGGTGCTGCGATGGGTCTGGCACAATATGCCGATGACGGTTTGTTCGCGCCCAAGAAGATCGCGGATGCTTTCCGCACCACGAGCGAGGAGATCGCGCGTACCGCTGGTCTGGGGAAAGACGCGGTTCAGCGCCGGGAGCGGGTGCGTTCAGACAAAACACAGCGCCGCCTGCGCGAGCTGGTGGAGATCGTCAACAAGGTCGAGCCGCGATTTGGCTCCGCGCTCATGGCCTATGCCTGGTACCGCTCCGAGCCGCTGCCGGGATTTTCGGGGCGGACGGCCATGCAGCTCGTTCGGGAGGGGCGGGCCGACGAGGTCCTCGACTTCATCGACGCGGTCGATGCGGGGATTTACGCCTGACCGTCGGTGCCATCACCTATTCGGGTCGGCTCTACCGCGCCCTCAAGCCAGTGTATGCCCGCGATCGACCTCGACCTTGCATTCCGGGAGCACTGCCCGCCCTTGCGCTTAGTAGCCAGCTTGGCTGCCAGTGCCGAAACTGATGTTAGGGAATTGTCAGGTTGAATTCGCGATGCCGCCTGGTGACCGTTGACTCGATCTTTTCATTCAACGGGAGACGGCGCCAGATCAAGCCGCGGGACGAATTCCTCCAATTCGTCGTCGAGTAGCGGCGGTTCTTCTTCGGCCTCCTGCTTCGGTTCGACCATTAGCAGGCCGACCACGATCAGCGCTAACGAAACCCAAGTAAGGGCCGGTATCGCTTCGCCCAGCAGCAGCATGCTCCACCCTATGCCGGCCGCGGTCACGGCGTAAGCGTTCTGGCTTGCGAACACTGCACCTGTGCTCGAGATCAGCGCAATGAAGAGCAACATAGCCAGATTGCCGGCGACGGCCATCAGAACGACAATCAAGCCAAGCCTTCCGGTCAACAAATCAACAGGTATGAAATCCCCATAGAAAGCCGCCAGCGGGATCAGCATCAGAAGCGAAGCAACCAGGACCATGCCGAACAGAGCGACGCTGTCGATTGCAACGGGCTTGAACTCCGAGAGGTAAATGTCTTCGGTCGCATAAGTAACCGGAATGACGAGCGCGATGGCAAGCCACAACCAGTTGGTATTCATTTCCCCGGGCTCGCCAAAGAAAAGGATGATGACGATGCCGACGAGACCCAATCCAAGTCCCAGAAACCGTTTCATGCTGGGCGCCTCAGTCCGCATCAAGGCGGCGAACAGGAATACGGCGAATCCCTCTAGTACGATCACAATAGAGACGATGAAGGCTGGAAGCTTGCTTGCCAGCCAATAGACAAGCAGCTGATTGATCACCGAGCTGATGAACGCGAGCACGATGATGAACCTCCAATCCGAGCGCGTAAGGGCAGACAGGCTTGGCATTGTCCCGCGCTTCACGCTTATCCCGAGGCAGAACACGGCTCCGATAACGTCGATAAGGATCGCCAGTCCTATCGGGTGGGCTTCAACGAGCGAAGCCATTTTCGACAGCGGCACCACAAGGCCCCACAGTCCTCCACACGCCAACAGTAGCAAGGCGCCACGGAATGTGCGGATGTTCTGTCGCATCTTCCGCTCGCGCTCATAAACCTTCTGGGCCATCGTGGCGAAGACAGTGGCAAGCTTGCCCAGACCATCGGCTCGGCCTGCCACATCGCTGATGCCCAGCTTTGAAGGGTTGAACCTCCCGCTTTCCAGGGTTGCGGCCGCCTTCGTCAACTTGGCCACCTGGCGCAGATATTCCTTCTCTATGTCACGCAGCCGCTTCTTCTCGATGCACGTGGAAATCCGCGCCTTGAGAAGCGCCAGTTCAAAATCCTTGGGCAAGAAATCCTCGGCGCCCAATTCGATCGCCTTCACGACGCTGCTCATCTCATCGTCGAGCCCGGAAATCACGATCACCGGCACGTCCCGTGTTCGGGGTGACGCCTTTAGACTCGTGAGCACCTCGAAGCCGTCCATCACCGGCATGATGATGTCGAGAAGAACAAGATCGAAAGTTTCGGTGGCGAGCAGATCGAGAGCTGCTCGTCCGTCCTCTACAGCCTCGGCTTCATGGCCGAGAGCCTCGACCGATTTTTTGAGCTTGATCCTGATGGTCCGAGAGTCGTCGACGATGAGAATTCGGCCAGGGTTGCTCACGCTATTTGCCCAGATTGAAGATTGTTCGAAGCTCGGTAATGGCGGCATCGAAGGCACGCTGTGCGTTATCAATTTCGACCAAATCCGCCGGCTCGCCGCTCGCGCACCGCGCCTCCACCCGGGCGCAGATCTGGCTGAGTTCGGCCGCACCCATATCCCGCGCATTGGATTTCAGGGAATGAGCAGCCCGTCGGCTGGCCGCCAAGTCGGAAGCCCGAGCCGACGACCACATGTCCTGCATGATGGACGGCCCCTCCTCGAGAAAGGACTCCACGAGCTCTACAAGGTCAGCCTCTTCGCCACCGACAAGCTCGCGCAACTTGTCCAGTGCCCCCCTGTCGATCGCCACGACGCCCCCCGATGTTCGTTTCTTCTGGCTATAACCACTGACCGCGAGTTTCGCCCGGCACTAGTGAAGTAGGATTGAAATCGAACCCTGATTGGATTCGTCAGAGTTCCATCGCGTTTAAAATGCAGACTATCGCAGACATGCTAAATTAGCGATAGCGCATAACTCCCATCAATGCCGCCACGGCGCTGGTGGCGATTGCTCCAAGGTGCGTCCTTTATATTTTAGAGCCTTGCCACGCCGGGTTCATCGAAATCTGTCGCTGCAACGGCAGGCCTGTGCCCGCCAGCCAGCACCGCCCTGTTCAGCGATGCGATGAGGTCTTCGACGCGCAGCGGCTTGCTGAGATAGTCATCCATCCCCGCATCCAGATACCTCTCGCGATCGCCGGCCATCGCGTTGGCGGTCAGAGCCACGATGAACGGCTGGCGCGCATGCTGGCGGCCGGGCGCGCGGATCAATCTTGTCGCTTCGAGACCGTCCATGTCAGGCATTTCGATATCCATCAGGATAACGTCATGACCGCTGTGGGTGTATGCAGCGACGGCCGACCGCCCGTCCACCGCCAGCTCCGGCTTGTAACCCAGGCGCTCGAGCACCTTGGAGCCAAGCTTCCGGTTGGTGGCATTGTCGTCGACCAAGAGGACGTTAAGCGGAAACTTCTGCGCCATCGTACTATCGAGAGCCGGCCCCTTCTGCTGATCGGACCGGATGGAGCGTGTCGGAGCTCCGACAAAGATGGACAGGAATGTATTGAGCAACGGCGATGGCTTGATCGGCTTAGAAAGTGTGGCCGCGAACCTCAGGCTCTCCATTTCCTTTTTCCTGTCCTCCGACATCGGCGCCATTGAACTGAGCAGCACCAGCGGAACGGCTTCCCTGCCGTCGAGGGCGCGTATCTTTCTGGCGAGTTCGATCCCATCCATGTCAGGCATGTTCATGTCGAGAACGACGACATCGAAGACTTCACCTGCCTCAAGCTTTCGCAGCGCGTCGGCCGGATGTTCGCTTGCGGACGCCATCATATTCCATGACTGCGCCTGCAGTGACATGATGCGCCGGTTCGTTGCGTTGTCATCCACGACCAGCAGCCGTTTGCCGGCCAGTTCGCCCGTTGCCGGCAGTGCGTTCGCCGCTTTTTGACTCGAAGCCACAGGCGCCCGGATCGTGAAGAAGAACGTTGTGCCTTTTCCTTCCGCGCTATCGACCCAGATCTCACCACCCATCAACTCCACCAGACGCCGGCTGATAGCCAGACCGAGCCCGGTCCCGCCATAGCGCCTGGTCGTAGAGGCATCGATCTGACTGAAGGATTTAAAAAGGCGATCCATCCGATCCTTGGGTATGCCGATACCCGTGTCGCGCACGGCAAACTGAAGGGTGCACATCTTTCGCCCGTCATCGCGGTGCGCGTTGGCTTCCTCGGCTTTGGACGACAACTCCGTGACAGTGAGGACGATTTCTCCTCGCTCGGTGAATTTGACGGCGTTGTTGAGCAGGTTGATCAGAACCTGGCGTAGTCGGTTGCTGTCGGCCACAATCGTTTCCGGCGCACCGGGCTCGACGACGTAGCCGAGGTCCAGTTCCTTCTCTGCCGTCCTTGGCGCGATCAGGTCTACCGCGCTTTCGAGACACTCGCGCAGTTCGAACTCCCGAGGATCGAGATCGAGCTTGCCCGCCTCTACCTTGGAGAAATCGAGTATGTCGTTGATGATGGTCAGCAGTGCTTCAGCGCTGTTGTTTATCGTCTCGCCGATTTCCCGCTGCTCGTCGTCAAGCTTCGTGGCGAGCAACAGGTTGGCCATGCCAATAACGCCGTTCATCGGCGTCCGGATTTCATGGCTCATAGTTGCCAGGAACGTGCTCTTAGCCTCGTTGGCCGCTTCGGCCGCTTCTTTCGCCTGCTGAAGAGCGAGGGACAGCTGTTTGAGCTCGGTTACGTCCTGGGTGGACGATACAATCCGCGACCAGTCATTTGCCGGATCCTCCGGAAGCTGAACCGTCTCGACGAGATAGAGATCGCGTCCGCTGAAATCCTTGTCGACGACCTCCGTCGACGTGTGCAGGCGACCATCGAGATATTGGGCAACGGCATCTGGGTAGGTTGCCCAGGAATGTTCCCCGGTGTCTTCCTCCAGCCGAGCCCGCAACGCATCTTTGCTTTCAGCTCCGTAGAGCCGAACCAGCGCATCGTTGAAATCGATCCAGCGCACGGAATCGTGGAGAGACGCGGCAATTTGCGGGTTATCGCGGAGATAGCCGCGGACATCGCTGATCCCCTGCCGCACCAGGCCATCGACGATAACTTTAAGGCCGGACCAATCCTCTTCCCACAGCGGAATTGGAGCTGACTCGAAAAGTTGGCGAAACCGTCCTTCGCTCTGGCGGACGGCGGCCTCAGTGTACTTGAGTTCGGTGAACAGCTGCGCGTTGTGCAAGGCGGCACCGGCCGTGGCGGCAATGGTGGAGAGCAAACGAAGAGAGTCATCGTTGAACATGCCCTCGCGTGTCGTGCTCTGCACACTGATAACGCCGACATTTCCCTGGCCAGTCCTGATGGGAACTCCGAGGTAGGAGAGCGCATCCTTGCCCACAGGCGTTGCCCCAATTTCAGCGCCGCGTTCGGCGACATCCTGATTAATAAGCAAGGGCTCACCTGTTTCGAGGATTTTGCTCGTCAGGCCTTCGCCCAGCCGAAGTGTCGTGAAGGCTTCGCCGAACTGGTAGGGGAAATGAATGAGCTTCGTCTTGGGATCGAGCAAGGCCACATAAACGATGTCGGCGCTGAAGATTTCTTGCATCTGATCGCCAATCAGCTGGATCGTATTGCCAAGTTCAGCTTCGCCGACCAGCGCCTGACTGACCTTGCTGATGGCGCCCAGTTCGGCCGCGCGCTGCTGCGTTTCCTTTAGAAGTCTCTGGGTCTCGTCGAAGAGGCGGGCGTTGGCGATGGCAACTCCCATGTTGGAGGCTATCGTCTGCAGCAGGCGCACATGGTTCTCGTCGAATGCGTTCTTTTCGTAGCTTTGCACGCTAACCACGCCGAGCGTTCTTTCGCCCGAATTGATAGGCACGCCAATGTAGGAAGAGGTCCTGTCCTCTTCGAACGGGAAATAGGCGCCGCGCCTTCTTCCTTCCTCCACGGTGCTGAAAACCAACGGCTTTCCCGTCGAGATGATTTCCGATGTAAGTCCTATTCCGAGCGGGAATGCCTCGATGGTCTTGTAACCCCTGTAGTAAGCGTAGGGGACTCGAACCAGCCCGGATTGGCTGTCGTGCAACAGAATCTCGCTGACCTCAGTGCCGAACGCCTCCCTCACTTTATCCCCCACCAGCTGAATAAGAGTGTCGACATTCAGCGACTTTGTCATCGCTTCGCCGACGCTGTTGAGAATGGCCATCTCCTTGGCGCGGTCTTGAGCAATCTTGAGCAGCCGCTGCGTCTCGTCGAATAGGTACGCGTTGGCTATGGCAACGCCCATGCTGGACGAGAGCGCCTGCAGCAGGCGCACATGATCTTCGTTGAACACGTTTTTCTGGTAGCTCTGCACGCTGACCACACCGAGGGTTCTGTCTCCGGCAATGATTGGGACGCCCAGGTAGGACTCTGTCTTGTCCTCCTCCGTCGGCATCAGCGCGCCCAGAGCGATGTGCTCGTCAATATTGCCCAAAAGCAGTGGCTTGCCTGACAAGATGACTTTAGAGGTCAGACCTTCGCCCATGACAAACGGTTCAGGCTCCTGGTAGTCGCGGTAATACGCGTAAGGGACAGTAATCAGATCGGACGTCTCGTCGCGCAGCAGGATCTCGGTAACTTCGGCGCCAAACATCTCGCGAACCTTGTCGCCGACGATCCGGGTCACCGTCTTGACATTCAGCGTTTTGGCGGTCGCTTCGCCGACGCTGTTGAGAATGGCCAGTTCCTTTGCGCGGTCCTCAGATACTTTCAGCAGCCGCTGCGTTTCGTCGAAAAGGCGTGCATTGGCAATCGCTACGCCCATGCTTGATGACAAGCCTTGCAGCAGGCGCAAATGATCTTCGCCAAAGGCATTCTTTTCGTAGCTTTGAACGCTGACAACGCCCAGGGTTCTGCCACCGGCGATGATTGGCACGCCGATATACGATTCTGACCTCTCCGCTTCGCTGAGGGCGATCACATCGAACTCGAGGGACTGTTCAAACGTCCCGAGAACCAGTGGTTTTCCAGAGAGGATGACCTTGGAGGTCAGCCCCGCGCCCAAAGTGAAAGGCTCGACGTCCTGGTACTCGCGGTAGAATGAGTATGGCACGGTGATGAGATCGGAGGCCTCGTCGTGCAACAGAATTTCGGTTATGTCCGCCCCGAATATTTCTCGTACCTGATCACCGACGATGCGGGTCACTGTTTTTACGTTCAGAGCCTTCGCCATCGCTTCGCCAACGCTGTTGAGGATGGCCAATTCCTTGGTGCGTTCCTCGGCGAATTGAATCAGACGCTTGTTTTCAGCGGAAAGACGGTCAAGCTCAATCGCCGCGACTGCATTGATATTTTCCAGTTCGGCAATACGCCTGTCGGCGGATGCCAGGCGACTGGCAAGGTCGCCTTCAACTGAGCTCTGCATGTAGGCTTCTCCCAAGAGGGACATTCCGCAAGTCCGAGCAGAATGCCTTCCCCAACCGATTATATATTAGCAAATAGTGTTACATGCCGGGCGACTGATTAACAGTACCCGGCGTATCGTGGCCTGCTGCAAAAATGGAAGTGCGTAGAGCAACAGAGGCGGCTGATGGCCCGTTGGAGCTTAGATTGCGCGGCCAAGCAGAGGCGCGCCGCGAAGGCGAAACGCCTAGCGCTGGGCCGCTCGCGTCAGCCGACACCGAACAGCTCGCTGAGCCACGCCATCTGTTGGCGCTCCTGGTAGCCTTGCCCACCCTCGTGGTTGTTGAATTCGTATTCTACGATGGTCTTTTCGCCTGCGTAGGCATTGAATGCGCCATAAACCGTAGATGGCGGGCAGACTTCGTCCATCAGGGCCACCGAAAACAGCGCCGCCGCGTTGGACTGCCGGGCGAAGTTGACGGAGTCGAAATAGTTGAGCGTTTCAAAGACCGCCGCCTTCTTTTCGCGATGCTGCGCCAGAAACCGAACGATTTCAAATAGGGATCGCGCACGGCAGTCTGCACAGCGCGCGGAAAGTCGCACAGAAATGGCACGTCAGGCATGACGGCCTTGACGCGCGGGTCGATGCCGCCAACGGCGAGCGAAATACCGCCGCCCTGACTGTCACCGCAAACCGCGATGCGTTCGGGATCGACGAAGTTCAGCCCTAGGAGAGCATCTATCGCCCGCACCGCATCGGTGAACAGGCGCCGGTAATAGTAGTCATTCTTATCCAGCACGCCACGCGTCATGAAGCCGGGAATGGACGAAGTCGAGCCGACAGGATCGGCGGTCTCACCGACGCTCCAGTCGCTTCCCTGCCCACGTGTATCCATTCGGAAATACGCAAAGCCTGACGCCGCCCAATGCAGCTGCTCATGCGCCAAGCCGCGGCCGCCGCCATAGCCGATGTACTGCACGACGGGGGGAGCCGACCTGTGTTCTGTAGTCGGCAAGATCAGCCATCCTTTGATTGGATGACCGCCGTATCCCGGAAACGTGACGTCGAAGGACTGGACCGTCTTCAGTGTCGTCCGCGCCCGCACGATGCTGACCTCGCCGCCGGCCTGGCGCCCCATCTTGGCGGCAACGAGGACGGACGGCGGGGCAGCCACAGGATGGACATTTCAGCCCACATGGAAAATGATCATGTTGCCATGCACAACACTGCAGTGCTCTGATCTCGACGACAAGCCTTCGTAAAAGCGGATCAACCGACCTCCGGGTCCAGCGAGCGGGGACGCAAATGGACACCCCAGGGAATGGGCAATTGCATCGCGACGCGGGCGGGCGACCCCGTCGATCGGCCGGCTGGCTTGCCCGCGCCGCCGTGTCGGCGGCATTCCTGCTCGGCATGGCGTTCAGCAGCACTACGTTTGCGCAGGACCAGCAGCTACCCGTGGTGACGGCGGCCAAGCCGGTGGTGCGTGAAATCGTCGAAGACGACGAGTTCGTCGGGCGCTTCGAAGCCGTCGACCAGGTCGCCATCCGTTCGCGCGTCAGCGGTTATCTTGACAAGGTCAGCTTCCAGGACGGCGCACTGGTCAACAAGGGCGACCTGCTCTTCACCATAGACCAGCGTCCGTACCAGGCGGCTTATGATGCCGCCAAGTCGCAAGTGGACGTCGCCAAGAGTCTGCTCGAATTCTCCAAGATGCAGCTGGATCGCGCCGACGCACTCGCCAAGACCGGCAACATCTCGCCCGCGACGGTCGACGACCGCCGGCGGGAATACCTTTCGGCGCAGGCGCAGATGCAGGGCGCGACGGCTGCGCTGACGACGGCCAGCCTGAACATGGAATTCACCGAGATCAAGGCGCCCTTGTCCGGCCGCATCGACCGCCGGCTGGTGTCGGTCGGCAACCTCGTGCAGCCGGATTCCACCTTGCTGACGACCATCGTCACGCGCGACCCGATCGACTTCTATTTCGACGTCGATGAGCGCCTGTATTTCAGCTACGCCCGCGACGCGAAGACGCGTGGCGGCAGCATGCAGGAGGGCGCCGGCGGGCTCGATGTGGCGGTTCGCGTCGCCGACCGCGCGGAAGCGGTGTTCAAAGGCAAGCTCGATTTTGCCGAGAACCGGATCGACAACGCGACCGGCACCATGCGGGTGCGTGCGACGTTTCCCAACGCCGACGGCATTCTCCAGCCAGGCATGTTCGGGCGCATCAACGTGCCGGGGTCGCTGCCGCATAGCGGCGTGCTGGTGCCCGACGAGGCGATCGGCTCCGATCAGGATCGCCGCATCGTCTTCCTGGTGGATGAGGTCGGGATGGTGTCGGCGAAGCCCGTGCGCACCGGCCCGCTTCTCGACGGCTACCGGGTGATCCGCTCGGGCCTGACCGGCGGCGAGACGATCATCGTCAACGGGCTGATGCACGCCAGGCCTGGCACCAAGGTGAAGGTCGAGATGGTGACGTTGCCGCCCAAGGCCGAGACCGCCGGGTTGCAGCAATGAGGTTCGCACATTTCTTCGTCGACCGTCCGATCTTCGCGTCGGTCGTTTCGATCGTCCTGCTGATCCTCGGCGGGATTGCTTATACCCAGCTGCCGGTCGCGCAATATCCCGAGATCGCGCCGCCGACCATCGTCGTTCGCGCGCAGTATCCGGGCGCCGATGCCGAGACGGTCGCAGCGACGGTGGCAACGCCGATCGAGCAGGAGATCAATGGCGTCGAGGGCATGCTCTACATGTCGTCCTATTCGTCGGGCGACGGGGCGATGGCGCTGACCATCACCTTCAAGCTGGGCACCGATCTCGACAAGGCGCAGGTGCTGGTGCAGAACCGCGTGTCGGTCGCCGAGCCGCGCCTGCCCGAAGAAGCCCGCCGCCTCGGCATCACCACCACCAAGAGCTCGCCCGACCTGATGATGGTCGTGCACATGCTGTCGCCCGACAATACCTACGACCAGCTCTACGTCTCGAACTACGCCCGCTCGCGGGTGCGCGACATACTGCTCAGGCTCGACGGCATCGGCGATCTCATCATCTTCGGCGAACGCGAATATTCGCTGCGCATCTGGCTAGATCCGGAAAAACTGTCCGCCCTGGGGATGACCTCGGGCGATGTGGTGCAGGCGCTGCGCGACCAGAACGTCCAGGTGTCGGGCGGCTCGATCGGCGCGCCGCCGACCGGCACCGGCACGGCGTTTCAGTACACGGTCACCACGCAAGGCCGCTTCAACGACGCACGCGACTTCCGATACGTGATCGTCAAATCGACCGACGACGGCCGTCTGATCTCGCTGCAGGACGTGGCGCGCATCGAGCTCGGCGCCAAGGACTACGTCACCAACTCCTATCTCAACGGCAAGCCGGCGGTGGCGCTCGCCATCTTCCAGCGGCCGGGCACCAATGCGCTCGCCGCAGCCGCGGAGATCCAGGACAAGATGAAGGAGCTCTCCCGCGACTTCCCGAAGGGGTTGAGCTACGACATCGTCTACAATCCAACCGAGTTCGTCGCCGAGTCGATCCATGAGGTCTACAAGACGATTCTCGAGGCGATGCTGCTGGTCATCATCGTCATCATCGTCTTCCTGCAATCGTGGCGCATGGCGATCGTGCCGATCGTGGCGATCCCCGTGTCGCTGATCGGCACGCTGGCGGTGCTTTACGCCGCCAGCTTCTCACTCAACATGCTGACGCTGTTCGGCCTCGTTCTGGCGATCGGCATCGTCGTCGACGATGCGATCGTCGTGGTCGAGAACGTCGAGCGCAATATCGCCAGAGGGCTGGCGCCCGATCCGGCGTCGCACCTGACCATGGACGAAGTCGGAACGGCGGTCATCGCGATCTCGCTGGTGCTGATAGCCGTGTTCGTACCGACAGCCTTCATCCCCGGCATTTCTGGGCAGTTCTACCTGCAGTTTGCCATCACCATCGCGGTGTCGACAGCGATCTCGGCATTCAATTCGCTGACGCTTTCGCCGGCGCTGGCCGCACTGCTGTTCAAGCCGCACGACGCCGCGGCGGCGCCGCCGCGCTTTTTCCTGGCGCGGTTCGGACGGGCGCTCGGCGACGGCTTCAATCGCGGCTTCGACAGGGTCGCCCACTGGTATTCGAGCATCATTCGCGTGCTGGTCGGCTCGTGGATGACGATCGCCGCCATCGTGGCCGTTTTCGCGGCCCTCATCTACGCCACGGTCTACATGGTGCAGGCGGTGCCGCGCGGTTTCATTCCGTCGCTCGACCAGGGCTATGCGATCGTCGTCGTCCAGTTGCCGGACGGCGCCTCGCTGTCGAGGACCGATGCGGTCATTCAGCAGGCGTCGCAGATCATCCAGAAAACGCCAGGCGTCGACTACGCAGTCGCCTTCGCCGGCTTCTCCGGCGCGACCTTCACCAACGCCAGCAACGCGGGCGTGATCTTCGCCAGATTCAAGCCGTTTGACGAGCGACTGAAAGCCGGCCAGTCGGCGACCCAGGTCATCGGCAATCTGTTCGGCAGTCTGCAAAGCATCAAGGAAGCCTTCATTATCGCACTGCCGCCGCCGCCGATCCGCGGCGTCGGCAATGCCGGCGGTTTCAAGCTGCAGATTCAGGAGCGCAACAGCGCCGACATGCGGCAGATCCTGGCGCTTGCCTACGAAATCGCCGGCAAGGCCAACAAGACGCCGGGGCTGACGGGCGTGTTCACCACGTTCTCCGCGTCGAGCCCGCAATTCTTCCTGGCGATCGATCGCGACAAGGCGCGCATCCTGAACGTGCCTATCCCCAACATCTTCGAGACCCTGTCGATCAATTTGGGCACCGCCTACGTCAACGACTTCAACGCTTTCGGGCGCGTCTACCAGGTGCGGGCGCAGGCCGACCAGGCGTTCCGCCTCGATCGCGCCGACATCTTGAAACTGAAGGTGCGCTCGGCAACCGGCGCGCTGGTTCCGCTCGGCACGTTGATCGAGATCCGCGACGTCACCGGCCCGGCGCTGGTCCAGCGCTACAACATGTACGTCTCGGTGCCGCTGCAGGGCAACGCCGCGCCCGGCGTTTCCACCGGCGACGCGCTGGCATTGATGGAAGGGATCACGGCAAAGACGCTGCCGGCCGGTACCTCCTATGAATGGACCGAGCTCGCCTATCAGGAGCGCAACACCGGCAATGCCGCTGTCTATATCTTCGGACTGTCGGTGCTGTTCGTGTTCCTGGCGCTGGCGGCGCAATATGAAAGCTGGATGCTGCCGTTCGCCATTGTGCTGGTGGTGCCGCTCGGCGTGCTCGCGGCGTTGCTGGGCGTGACTTTCCGAGGGCTGGACAACAACATCCTCGTGCAGATCGGCCTCATCGTGCTGATCGGGCTTGCCGCCAAGAACGCGATCCTGATCGTCGAATTCGCGCGGCAGGCTCAGGAACGCGGCCTGTCGGCCGCCGAGGCTGCCGTCGAAGCCTGCCGGCTCAGGCTGCGGCCGATCCTGATGACCGCCTTCTCGTTCATCCTCGGCGTCGTGCCGCTGATGATCGCAACGGGGCCGGGCGCAGAAATGCGCCAGTCGCTCGGCACCGCGGTGTTCTCCGGCATGCTCGGCGTCACCTTCGTCGGCCTGTTCCTGACGCCGGTGTTCTACGTCACGCTCAGGTCGCTGTTTTCACGGCGCAAGCCCCGTGCCGAGGCCGGGCCTTCGGAGCCGGCAGAGGCGCCATCGGAGACGGCCGCCGAGTAGCGCAACCGCGACCTCCGGAGTCCTCGCTTGCGATGTCTGCTTTGAGGACGCTGCAGCTGATCTCTACGGCCTAAATAGGGCCGATAGCGGATGGACCGGTTCACAGCTGCTGGAGCACCATTCCAGCCTTTCGTTTCAGCATTTTGGCGAGTGACCGATTCCGACCCATTGCGGATACCAGCCAGAAGCGAATTCGAACCTCGCTTTACACAAATGAAATTGCGGCGAGTCCGCGCCGGAGCTTTCGGCTCATTGCGGACGTTAGCGGCGCGCTTCACAGGATTGCCACCTCATGAGCGAGCAATCGCTGACGGAGAATGTCTTCCCGGCCGGTGCCGACAGTGATCCGGATCCGACTAATGCATGTCGTCCAGAAGTGTACGCGGTTCTGGGACAACGACATGCATCAAAACAAGGACTTAATGTTATCGCACTCGGGGCCACCGCCGTCCTTCCGGTCGATATCAGTCGTGACGATAACCGGGACCACAGGATGCCGCCATGGAGCGTCGTTGCCATCCCGGCGACATCGTTGGCCTGCGGTGCAATCCTCGTCGGCGCTGCCGTCACCATTCTTCCATTGGCGCATCCCGAGGCGAGCAGTGGTGCGATCATGCTTGGACTGCTGTTGCAGGGTGCGGGCGCCGCCTTCACCCGCTGGGCCTCTGCCCGGCAGGTCGATCGCCATGGGCCAAGGGTTCCGACCGGTGCAGGCCTTGCGAGCTGCGCACTTGCCGCGGTCTGCCTGGCTCTCCCCAGCCAAGCCGCGATGCTTGCCGGGATGCTGCTGAGCGGGATGGCCTTCGGCGTGCTGCAGAGCGCAACCGTTGCTGACATTTTGTCGCGGGCCGCTCCCTCGCAGGCGGATGGCGCGGGGGCCTTGTGGAACGTGGCCTATGATGCAGGCTTGGGAGTCGGCGGACTGGCCGTCGCCGCACTTGCCACTTCGGTGGGCTTTAGTGTCGCATTCGTTGCGACCGCCGCCTTGTTCGCGCTCGTCACGCTGTTCGCTCTCAAGCCGGATGGGGGAATCGCCCAATGCTGAAACGCCAGTTCCTCATCGCGGGGGGCTCCATCCTCGCCTCCGCAGCGCTTCCAAGGAAAAGGAGAAAGCCATGACCCAGGTGGATGATCTAATGCAGGCAGACGTACCATCGTGGTGGTCGGCGCCACCAGCGAAGTCGGCGCCGCAGCGTCGGCAAGGCTGCAGCAACAAGGCCATCTAGTGAGGGGCGTGGCCCGCAGCCTGGGTGTTGCGCTCTCCGATCGCGGCGCTCTGAACCGCACCTTTGCTGGCGCGGACAGTGCCTATCTCATGATCCCTTTCGACGTTCAGGCGCGGGACCTTCACCGCTTCCAGCGCGATATCGGCAACCGGCTGGCCGAGGCGATCTCGGCCTCCGGCGTGCGTCGCGTCGTCCTTTTGAGTGGCCTCAACGCGCATGTCGGCGAGTTCGCGGACGCGCTGATCGAGACGGCGACGAGTTTCAACAATGGCGGGCGCTGGGCGCTCAAGGCGCCGGGCCCGCGCAACACCTCCCCAACCACCCTGGAACGCTGGGCCGACGATGTCTTCGGTGCATCGCGTCACGCCGCTTGAACTGACAACCACTTATTGAACAGGAGGATTCTGAAGATGAGAAAGCTGATCGAAACTACGCTGATGTCGCTGGACGGTGTGGTCGGCTCGCCGTGGGCCTGGACCGGGTCGTACTTTGACGCGGAGAGCCGCGGCCACGCGCTCGCCGCGCTGGACCGCTACGACGCTTTCCTGTTCGGTCGCGTCACCTACGAGACGTTCGCGGCGACCTGGTCGCAGGTGAGGGACGACGCCTACCTCGACCGGATCAACGCGATGCCGAAGTATGTCGCCTCGACGACCCTGCGCGAGACGACCTGGAACGCCACGCTGCTCAAGGGCGACGTCGTCGAGGAGATCCGCCGCCTCAAGCAGCAGCCGGGCAAGGATCTCATCAAGTACGGAACCGGCAAGCTGGATCGAACGCTCCTCGAGCACCATCTCATAGACGAGATCCAGGTCTGGATCATCCCGGTCATCGTCGGGACGGGGCAGCGCCTCTACGACGCAATCGACCCTGCAAGCCTCAAGCTCAAGCTCGAGGCGCAGAAGGTGTTCGGCAACGGCTCCGTCCTGCTGACCTACGTTCCGGAGCGATGAGGACCAGTTACGCGGGCCGGGGCTCTCGAAGGGCCAAGCCGGCGCAACACGGCCCCAAACCGGTCATCGTAAATGCAGAAACCCGTTCGCATAACGATTAGAGGCAGAACACATGTCGGCTGGTGTAGGAGGTGAAACCGCTAGCTCAACGACCAGTCATGGTGCGGCCGCTCGTCGCTTCGGTTAAGGTCCTTTCTTCCGCAGCTCTTTGACAATATCGAGAAAGGCCCGCAGTGCGGGCGGTACGGCTCGATGTCCAGGGTAGTAGACCGCAACTTCTTCTGGAGCGGGCACCCAAGCGGTCAGAATTTTGCGCAAACTGCCTTCGGACAAGGCCGCCTCGACGGCCCAATTGGCGACGTAGGCGACGCCCAGACCCCCTATTGCAGCTTCGACCATCAGCTCTTCGTCGTCGAGGACGATGGTGCCGTTTGCCTCGAGTGCGAGTTCCTGACCCGCGCGCTCGAACTCCCATCGATAGAGCTTGCCGCTGGGCATGCGGTGACCGATGCAATGGTGGCGCAGCAATTCCTCGGGGGTTCCCGGCTCGCCGAAGCGATCGAGATAGGCGGGCGAGGCGACACAGATGAACGTCAGCGGGCGCGCAAGCAACACGGTGATCATGTCCTTGGGGACCGATCCAAAGGGGCGCACGCCGGCATCGAAGCCGCCGGACACGATGTCTATGAGTCGCCCATCGACGACAATATCCACTGTCACATCAGGATGCAGCTCCGCCATCCGGGGAAGAGCCGTGCGAACGAGAAGGCCAGCCACCAGCCGCGGTGCGTTAATGCGGACTGTGCCCGCAACTTTGCCCCGAAAACCCGCGACGCTGTCGAGCGCCTCGTCCAGTGAGGCAAGCGCCGGTTGAAGGCGGCCAAGCAATCGGTAACCTGCTTCCGTCGGCGAAACGCTGCGTGTGGTGCGGTTCAGCAGGCGCACGCCCATACGTTCCTCGAGCGCTCGCATCGCATGGCTCAATGTCGAAGGCGCCGTGCCGATCTCGTCAGCTGCGCGTCGGAAGTTGCGGTGCGTGGCAACGGCCACGAAGGCGGTAAGGTCATTGAGCGAAGGGCGAGCCATTGATGGGGATTCTGCATCATCCCATGTCGATTTCAACGGCTAACACACGCAATCCGATTGCCTTATCTCTCACTCGCATAAAAACCGAGGCGGCTCAGCTCCGACCGCTGTCGCACCGCACCAGACTGAAAGGAACCCGAAATGCCTGCACGTGACGCCGTTTATCCTGCCAAACGCCACGCGTTATACGACATTCATAGATATTCCGCCGCCATTCGCTCGGGCGACCTTCTCTTCGTATCGGGTCAGGTCGGGAGCCGCAACGACGGCTCGCCCGAGCCCTTGTTCGAGGATCAGGTTAGGCAGGCCTTTGCCAATTTGCGCGAGGTCTTGGCCGCCGCCGGATGTAGCTTCGATGACGTCGTCGACGTCACCACTTTTCACACCAAACCGGACGAACAGATCGAAACGGTGCTGGCCGTCCGAGCCGAAGAGATTGGCCAACCTCCCTATCCGAACTGGACGGCAGTTGGCGTCAACTGGCTTGCCGGCTTTGATTTCGAGATCAAGGTTGTCGCCCGCATCCCGACGCCGGTCGACTGACGAATGCTGATCGGGTCGCAAGCAATGTACTGGTGCGAACGACCGTTTGGGAACGCGGTAATATAGCTGGACTCGTGTGTTCACCGGGCGCTTACATTAGGATCGGATGAGGCCATGCCATTCGAGCTGGTAAACGATCACTAGAACCGCAATGACGGCGTCCCCAATGCCTGGATGGCTCATGCACGATCTCTCTTACGCGGCAGCCCTCACTGCGTAGGCCGAAGCTGAGCCATTAATGTTCCCTGAGCTTAGCATGATGCCGAGCAGTTGGCTCAATGCAGCATCAACCCTGCGAATACGACAATAAGCTCCACAGAAAGCGGAACGGCAGGAGCCAGAGCAGTTCCAGGCCAGCGGATTGTTCAGTGTGCCTCATCTTGGGTCCCGGAGTAGGAGTGTGGGCTGCAAAAACGCGCCGTTTTACCAAGCGCTCCTTGGTCAGGCACACAGCCCCCAGACGACATAAGACCTAAGTCTGATCCCCGGGCGCATTGGGCCCTCGTCTTTTTTCACTGAAACATCAGCGCCGGAATATCATTGCTTTAGCGGACTGACGAAGACGATCCCCTATCGCGGTCCTGCTGGCCTAGCCGGCATTCACGATGGGACATAACTGATGGAGTGAACAAATGAAGTCGCTATTCACCAATTCTGTCGCAGGCCTGATGCTGTTGTCGGGCCTCAGCGTGGCAATCGCGGATACGGTGGTTCTAGCGCCGGAGCAGGAAACTACGATCCGAGAGTATGTGAAGAAGGAGCCGCTTGCGTCCATCAAGTTGCCAGGCGTTGAATTGAAGGTCGGTTCCACGGTGCCGGAGAAGGTCGAACTCCACAAAGTGCCGAACGTGAAATACGAGTACACCGTGATTGACGATCAGACCGTTGTCGTCGACCCGGAAACTCATACGATCGTCAAAATCCTTAAGTGACGGTCGTCTCTGGCGGGGAGCGCCGAACGCGGCGCCCCTCGTTTCTAACTGGGCCGCCTGTGCGCTACCGAGATCCCCAGACCCAAGGTCCATCGCAAGTTCTCCCAAATAGGCGGCTGGCTTTTTCTCTCCTCAATTCTGGCGCAATACTCGGCAGCGAGCCTATTGTCGCTGAGTAACCCGGCTGCCAAATCCTGTGTCGCCTCGATCAGCTAGGCCGAGCGGTTCAGCCTTGCCGACCGACCTTGCAGGACTGCCACCGGGAAGGAAACTTGAAGCGGCCGCCGGTCTTGATTCAGGTGAGCGCGCGGGCTTTGGAATTCCTCGACTGGTGGCAGCACGGATGCAACGACGATTTACATCGATCGACATCTGCCGCGCACCATCAGGTGGAGAGGCAAGGACGTGCGGCTCGAACCGTTTCTGGTGTGCCACGAAATTGTTGAAAAAGCTCTCTTGGATGAGTTCATTATCTGCACGCCCACCAAATCGCCTCGCGCGTCGAAAGAGACGCGGTCAGAGGAGCTGGCCTGAGCCTCGGCATCCCGTGCCGCTGCGCTAGCGATTAAAAAATTGAGATGCCGTGTCGGTTCTGCGGGCGGTCAACCGTCTTCAAGCAGACGCCACTCGCTGGACTGGCATCCCAACAACGAAAGGAATGATCGATGAGCAAGAGGATTTTTGTGAGCCTGCCAGTTACCGACGTGAAGGCGTCCATGGCTTTCTATGAATCCCTCGGCTTCAGGAACAATCCCAAGTTTACCAGTGAGACAGCTGCGGGGATGGTGTGGAGTGAAGAGATCAACTTCATGCTGCTCAGCCGGGAAAAATGGCAGACTATGACCACCCGCCCCATCCCGCCATCAACGTCTAGCGAGGTAATGCTGGCGCTTTCCCTGGACAGCCGCGACGCCGTCGATGCGATGGCCGCAGCAGCTGCTGCGAACGGCGGCACAGCTGACATCAATCCAGTTGAAGATCATGGGTTCATGTACACCCGAGACATTGCTGACCCCGATGGGCATGCCGTTGGCGCAATGTGGGTGGACGTTTCGGCAATGCCTTCGGGCGACAAGGCGGGCTGACATAGTTGATCCCGATCAGTCTCAAGGCCTGAGCACCAAACTATCTTTTTTCGTGGGTCGAAGTGAGGCGATCCACGCCGACTCGTCACGCGGCATGCTGTCGGTGAACGAGTGAAGCCAAAGATGGCAACTTGGCAGCAATTAAAGGCGCGCCACCCGCCATGCCCCAACCCAACGCGGTTGACCTCGGTCGATCAGCCATCTTGCTGGTCGGGCTCTTAGTCGTATTGGCACTGGCGGTGGGCCACTAGAGCGTCGGATGATGCGATGTCCGGCAGATGAGGGGCTCATCACTCTTATACCACGATGCAACAGCAGCTAGGACCGGCGGTGTTTGTCACGAATGGTGACGTGTCGATGTCAGATTGATCGCCCCGTCGTTCCAGAAAATGAAGGAGCAACGATATGCCTGAAAAGGAAGTCTTGTCTGTCATCCGGGGCCAGGAAGACGCAACTGCCAAGGGGGATGCCCGTGCCAACGTCGATGCCATGGACGCGGACGTCGTGGTTTTCGATCTGCCGCCGCCGCTTGCCTATCGAGGCGAACAGGCCCGCGACATCGAAGGGATAAATGCTTGGTTTGCAACTTGGCGCAACGGCGTCACCGTTCACATGGCTGACCCGCAGATCATGATCGAAGGCGATCTTGCAGTGGCCTTCGGGCTGTCGCGCATGACTGGCATCAAGACCGATGGCACAAAGGTCGACTCCTGGAGCCGGCGAACCATCGTGCTAAGGCGCATCGCCGGTTCTTGGAAAATCATTCACGAACATGCCAGCTTCCCTATGGCAATGGACGGAAGTGGGCGCGCTGTGACGGATCTCTTGCCGTAGTTCCAGAATGCCGGTCGATTTTTGAGGCGCACAGCGGAACCTCCCTTTGGGTGCCGCCACCGCGGAAACGCAGTCGATGGGGCTCGAGGGCCGCGGCGCATGCCGTCAACGTCCGCGACGTCATGGTCAGCCGGTTCGAAAGCCTGCCGGCGACCGCGACCCTCAACGAGGCGGCACAGGCCCTGTTGCGCACGACAAAACACGAGTTCCCGATCGTCGACGGTGGCGGCAGACTTGCGCGGCGTGCTGACGCGTACGGGGGCTCGTCACTGGCCTGCAGCAGCGCGGCGGTCAGACGCCTGTGATCGAAGCAATGGCCGCGAATATCCCGGTGGTGCGCGACCATGAGAAGCTCATCAAGGCGCTCGAGCCCCTGAAGCAGCACCTGCCGTCGGCGTGGTGGATGCCAGGGGCCGTTTGGTCGGCTATGTCATCTTCGAAAACATCGGCGAGCTCATGCTGCTGCGCAGCGCCGTCGCAAGGTGACAGATCTCGGCCGGGCCGCGGCGTGTGGATATACGGCTAGCGCGTGAAAATGCGCTTGCGCGAGATGGCACGGACCGTACGCGCAGCAAAAATTCACCCACTCTTGACTTCTGTCACGAGTAGCTATGCGAACATATTCGGTCCGATTTCTCCGCCAATTTCGATGATCACATCGGCGGGTATGTTGTTTCTTCGCGCTGCGGCGCGAATAGCCTCGGGATTAGGCGCCTCGTAAAGGCAATAGGTCTTTTTCCTGTCCGCGCTAAGGAAAGAAAAGATCCACTGCACGCCTTCTTCGGCATTGACCAGATTGACTCCCTCGACCCCCTCCTTCGTGAGGTTCAGCTGATCCGCGAAGTCCCGTTCTATGACATAGCGTGGCATGGAGGCTCTCCCGAACGCATGTTGACGTCGTGATATGAGCAAAGCCTAATGCACGGTAGGCTGCAACCTCTTTTGCAAGCGGACCATGTCCAGCTCGACCGCGGTTACGGTGGCTTGCTCCGCCAGTGACATTGCCCTCTCGATGGCTCTCTTGTTGCCGGTTCTGAGGAGCAGATTGGCGTACTCGGCCTGCGCATGGGCTAGCCATGGTCGTGAACCGATTGCCGCGTTCATTTCGACCGCGTGCTCGAAGTGGTCAGACGCCCTAGCAAAGTCGCCTAGCGTGGCCGACAACATTCCTAAATACCGGCTTGCCGCTCCAAAGCAGACCGTTGCGACACCTGCGGTGATGGTCATGTCCTTGTACTCGAGCATGAGGTCGTAGATCGTTCTTGCCGCCGCCGAGTCATCGAGGCTCACGGCAACTTCAGCTAGTAAGGAGAGAGACGTGCTTCGCCTAGCATCGAGCGGCATCATGAAGCCAGTTTGCGCCAGTTCATTCAACCTGCGCCGGGCTGCGTCTCCAAAACCCAAATCCGCGGCGATTAGCGCAAAACCGGGCAACCATGTTGTTCCCTCGGGGTCTTCTTCAATGAAGCGTTTCATGACTGGTGCAACTTCCGACAGGCGGTTCTGTTCGCGCCGGATGGTGAACATTTGCATGCCGTACACGCCCTCGACTTCCACGCCATGCGTCTGCCTTCCTAGGCTCAGCGCCTCTCCAGCAAGGGCCTCCGCATTTGCGAACCTCCCATCGATAATAGCCATCATGGCGCGCGCGTTGCGCGCGAGCCACAAGATGTTCAGGCGTTGACGCTCGGTTCCGAGTTCTTCCAAGCCGTCCACTGCGCTGTCGGCTCGTGCCCGATTGCCCAACTCGGTCGAGACGTAGACGTCCAGTGCAAACGCTCGACCGCGAACGTCATCGTCGTTGATGTCGGCCGACAAACGTTTTAGCTCATCCACCCGGGCGATCCGCTCGTCTGCCTCCGCGCCGGATCGTACCGTCGTCGGTGTCAGGAAAGGCAGGACGGTGAGTTCGAAAAGCGATGTCTTGTCGCCGAGCCGTTGAGCCAGATCGACGCCCTCCTTATAGCATTTCGTACTGTTTCTTCTGTCGCCGACATAGAAATGTGCTCGCGCAAGGCGGGTGAGTAGCTGGCATCGAGACCTCAGATCGTCAGGATCGATCTTGGTCATAGCCTCCGTGAGAAGATCGAGCGATTCGCCGAGTGGCTTTGAAGACAGGAACTGAGCGCCGTCGAATCCGAGCGCGGCGCGGACGAAGGTCTTGTTATCCTCGGCCTCGCGCGCGAGGTCAGCGGTCAGCTTGTATTTGGCCAAGGAGTCGGACAGACGGCCCGCTGCGCTAAGCGCCTCGCCGAGCTTAAGCGTCGCCTCCAGTACTTCTTCCTTCCGGGCCGGTCCTGGCGGAAGGTTTTCCGTGATGGCGAGGGCGTTCTGAAAATGATCGACAGCCTCGTAGTTGGCAGATCGTCCAAGCGCCCGTTCGCCGGCTCTCATCCAGTAAGGGAACGCGAGCTCGTCCTGCTGTGCCTTGACGAAGTGCTGGGCGATGAGCTCGGGCTGGGTCACGGCGAGATCGGGATACTCGTCGATGAGGACCTTGGCTATCGCCTCATGATAGTGCCGCCGCCGGCGGCTAAGAAGGGATTGGTAAGCAGTATCCTGGATGAGTGCATGGCGGAAGACGAGCGCGTCGCGCAGAATACCGCCAACGACGACGAGTTGGGTGGACATGAGCTGGTGGAGCGCCCCGTCGAGAGCTCGTTCGTCACGCCCGGCGACCTTTGACAATAGGCCACGTTCGAATTCCCTCCCTATCACGGACGCAATTTGTGCGACTTCCTTGGCGGCGGCCGATAAACGATCAAGTCGCGCCATCAAAGACCCTTGAAGACTATCCGGTATCTCGACGTTGAGCGATGCCGCCTTGCCGCTCTCGATGATCGAGCGCGTCAGCTCTTCAACAAACAGGGGCACGCCGTCGGTTCGCTTGGCGATCGTCTCAGCGAGCTGGTCCGGCACGTCGGCGAGTATGGATTCGATCAGCTCGCGCATATGCTGCCTCGTCAGACGCCCAATGGCGAGCGTGGTTGCTTGCGCCAGCTCGGCAGCCCAGTCCGCAACCCATTCCGGCCGGTGTGTCACGACGACGAGTATAGCCGCGCCGTGCAAGCGTCCCACAATCTCCTTCAGCACTTCATCCGTCGACGGGTCGATCCAGTGCGCATCCTCGACGACGAGAAGCACCGGCGCGATCTTCGCGGCGAGGAGCACGCGGTTCGACAGTGTGCGGACGATAAGTTCCTTGCGCTGCTGAGGAGGAAGATCGAGCGGCTTGAATTCGTCGCCAAGGTCCAGCGACAGGAGTTCGGCGTAGATCGACCCGACCTCCAAGGGTTTTTCGCCGTACCGCTGCACGATCGTGCGGAGTTTGTCGGCACGCGCTGCCTGGTTGTCGGTGGCCGAAAAACCCGCGAACCGGCCCAGCCGTTGGATGATGGGGTAGAAGGCCGAGGTCGCGTGATAGGGCGAACACTGCAGCCGGATGAGCTCGTGCCGGTTTTCGTGCAGCCGTTCCTCGAACGCTTCTACAAGGCGGGACTTCCCTATCCCCGCCTCTCCCGAGACGAAAACCGCTTGACCCTGCCCTGACTTCACCAGCTCCCAACGGTCGAGCAGCATGCCGATTTCGTTTGCTCGGCCGACAAACTTCGATAGCGTGCGCCCGTGCGCAGCATCGAACCGGCTTTCCACCTCCCGCTCGCCGCGAACCGCGAAAAGGGCAACCGATGACTTGAACCCTTTGAGCTCCTTCGCTCCGAGGCTCTCGATCTCGAACGACTGCCCGGCGAGCCGGCGCGTGCTGTCGGCCATTACGATCTGACCAGGTGCGGCGACGGCTTGCAGCCGAGCTGCGAGGTTTGGTGTGTCCCCGGCGATCGAGCCACGTTCGTTTGCGCTGCTGCCCGCAATGTCGCCTACGACTACATGCCCCGACGCGATGCCGATCCGCGCCTGCAATTGCTGGCCGTCAGGCGATTGAAATGTCTCGACTGCAGCGAGTGCCTGGAGTCCTGCGCGAATGGAACGCTCTGCGTGGTCCTCGTAAGCCATCGGCCATCCGAAATATGCAAGAACCCCATCTCCCAGGTATTTCGCCACGTAACCGCCAAAGCGCATGACCGCGCCGGCGACGCTATCCTGATAGCGGCGGGTTAACTCGTGCATGTCCTCAGGATCGAACTGCGCTGAAAGCGCCGTCGAGCCGACCAGATCACAGAACAGCACACTCAGAATCCGTCGGTCCGCGGTCGGTTCGTTCGGCATTTCGGCGGTGCGAAGCTCAGGCTCTTTGATGGTAGCTGAGCCCTGATTCGGCTCTAACAGCCTTGGCTGCCCCTCTCCGTTGATCGCAGCCAAGATGATCTTACGGTGACCGAGCGATACGCCAAGCTCCTGGAGGTCGGACTCAGTGATATGGGGCAGCGCTCGAAGGTCGACGTCGTTCTGAACGAACGCCTCCGCGTATTTGCCAAGACCATGTTGGCTCAGCCAATCCTCAATCGTCTGCATCGATCCGTGCGGCCAATGGCACGCCAGACTGGCGCGAATGTCTCGCCGCACCGCATTGCAGCGATCACCGCCAGCCAAACGCCCAGAGACGTCGATCGCCTAAAACGGCTCGGCGTCCGCATCAATGCTACACCCAATTGACCTTGGACCGCACACGCTTTTTGGGGCAAGGTGAAGCGTTCGGGAGCAGTGCTCGCTGTCGCTCAGGGTCCAGACTGATCTGGAAGAGACGGCGGCGGTAGGTCGCAGAAGATGTCCGGCCGAAATCCGAACGTGAAAGTCGTACCTTGCGCCTCTTGGGAGGAGGCAATGAATGACGAGAACATTAGCAAATTAGCGCAGAATCTCCTCGGTCCGCTCATTGGTCGCGATCATGTCGACTACGATGAAGTTCGGAAGCTTTATAATGGGATGATTGAGAAGCGTCCGCTGTTTATCGCGCGGTGCGTGGATGTGGCGGACGTAATTGCGGCCGTGAATTTCGGCCGCGAAAGCGGACTTATGATCGCCATACGCGGGGGCGGCCACAACGGAGCCGGATTTGGCAGCGTCGACGATGGCCTTGTCATCGATTTGTCATTGATGAAGGGAGTGCGTGTCGAACCAGCGAAGCGCACTGTGCGGGTTGGGGCGGGTTGCACGACTGGCGACGTCGACCACGCGACCCATGCGTTTGGACTGGCAATCCCCTTCGGGATCGTTTCGACTACCGGGGTTGCGGGCCTGACGCTGAGCGGTGGGCACGGATATCTTAGCCGCCAGTACGGCCTCGCAAGCGACAATCTTCTTGAGGCTGACGTGGTGCTGGCAGACGGTACATTCGTCACCGCCGCTAAAACAGACAATTCCGATCTGCTGTGGGGCTTGCGCGGCGGTGGCGGAAACTTTGGGGTGGTGACCAGCTTCCTGTTCCAAGCGCATCCGGCCAACGTGGTCTATGGCGGCCCGATCTTTTGGGAGTTGAAAGACGCGGCGACGATAATGCGTTGGTACCGCGATTTTCAGGCAAGTGCGCCGGACGAGTTCTATGTCTTTCTCGGGCTACAGACGGTTCCATCAGGCGATCCTTTCCCGAAAGAGCATTGGGGCAAGAAGATTTGCGTGCTCCTGATTTCACACAACGGGGCGGCTGCCGACGCTGAGAAGGCCGTCAACTCTGTGCGTGCAGCTCTTCCCAAGCCAATTATCGATTTTGCCGGCTTGGTCCCTTACACGGTCCTGCAGGGCATGTTCGACGGGCTCTATCCGAAGGGCTTGCAATGGTATTGGAAAGGCGACTTCGTCCAGATGCTGCCCGACGCTGCCATCGACGCCCACATCCAACAGGCTGCTAAGGTGCCCAGCGAAGTCTCCTGCATGCACCTTTATCCCATCGATGGCGCGGTCCATCGCATGTCGGAAGAGGAATCGTCATGGAACTGCCGCGATGCCACCTGGTCGATGGTGATTGCCGGAGTGGGCTCCGATCCGGCCCAGGCGCCGGCCCTGAAGAAATGGGCAAAAGATTACTGGGAGGCGGTTCACCCGTTCGATCTCGGCGGCGCCTACCCGAACTTCATGATGAATGACGAAGGCGAGGCACGCCTCAAGGCGACCTATGGCGAAAATTACAAACGACTCGGCAAACTGAAGAAGAAGTACGATCCGGGGAACTTGTTCAGGGTGAACCACAACATCCGCCCGGCCGCCTGACGCCGCCGATCGCACCGCCTACTTTGCCACAGACGTTCGCCTGCCGGAGCGCAGGCACTTGCTTGTCGCCCGCGCACAGATCCCTGCGAGCGGTAGTACCGCTGCTGGAAAGAGACTGGTCGAAGCTCGCCTATCAGTTCGGGCACGAGCTCGGCCACGTCCTCGCCAACAACTGGCACCAGGAAGCCAAGCGGCACCGCCCTGCCAGTGGCTCGAAGAAGGGCTGGTCGAAGCGGTCTCGCTTCATGGCCTTAGGCGGTTCGCGAAAGACTGGAAGAGAATCCTGCTTTCGCCGGAGGCAACGCCTTCGGTGACTCTTTTGGCAAGTATAGCGAGGATATAATCAGAGGCTATGGCGGGCTCGCCGACCAGCAGGGGCTTACCCGCGACGCTGCGGTGTGGTTCGCCAATCACCGCGACGAGATCGAAATACCTGGCCTCAATCCTTTCGCTCAGGCAATATCCGTATCCTGCTCGCCGAATGCGACCGCACGCCCGAGTGTATCGAGGCGCTGGGCGCGCTCAACTGCTCGCCTGGCCGCAGCGGGTTCCAATCGCTGAATATCTCCGCCAATGGAAAAGAAGCTGTGCCGAATTGCATGCCTCGCCGCATCTGCCGGTTCGACCAGGAATTGTTGCATGCTTTCCAGCTGCGGCGCTAACCAATGCTCGGCAATGTGGCGGGAATCTTGCGAGCGGAAACATACCGGGCCTGCGATGACCGGCGACATCGAGCAGCGATTCGTTGTTATGCGCCAAAACCCAACTTCAACGCATGCCTTCCGTTGAAGCGTGGCGGATTCGCAATGACCTGCGTTATGCGCACTCCGCTTTACCGTGCGGGCGCTACGGGTATCCAACCAAAGCAGGGTCAAGAAACCTTAAGGCGGTACTTGGTTAGCGGCCGTCCGTATGCCGTGGCTGATGCGGAGCGGGCTGTTGTTTGATAGCGTCGGGATTACTCGCCTCCGCTTTCTGCTCGGAGTGTCGCCGACCATATAGAAGCCTGAACACAATCCCGAGATACCCGACCTGCAACAGAACCGCGGCGAGAAGGGTCCAGGCAACACTCATCCAAACGGATCCTGTAGCCGCATAGGCCCAGGTTCCGACTACGCTCGACGCCATCAGCATTCCGACCAGAAACTGAGGAAAATACATCTCCCCAATCCTGCTTCCATCCTCGCGATCAAAGCGAAAATTTCACTATTTTAGCAATCGAGCAAGTATCGCCACTTTACCAAATTCGATGCAGCACCGAGTGAGCCGGCGCAGCGCGAAGGGAAGTTCACTTACCATCACTCGGAGCTCACAGGTGATGACGGGTCGCCTGTCTCGAACTTACTATTCGGCTTGCTGCTGTGATCCCGGCCTTGGTGACCGCCATGCTGGTAGTGATCGTCGTAAGGGCGATAGTCTGATCGAGTGACCGCGAGCAGTCCCTGCGCCGATCACGACTGATCACCCAGAGAGCCCCGCGCCAAAGATGTTTCGTTGCAGGGCGGCGCTAAAGGCGCCCTCGTTCGCAAATCGATCCCAGAGGGCGAAACAGGTTGCGAGCGCGGCCAGAGCCAGAATTGTGCGCATTGGTACTCCCCACAGAGCGTTTGAAAACGCCAATGGCGCGTCTTCTTCGAATATATCTATTGCTATTAAAGTAGGTGGCCCAGCCCGATCACTACGCCGATCGAGAGCAAGCCGGCTTAGGCGTTCTCCCGCGGGCCGGCTTTTTGCCTGCCTGCCGCGCCACTATTGGTGCCGGCGACACCAGCCTCACCTTCGGAAGACCGGTTGGCGATGGGCCCCCGGCGGTAAAGACAACGACGGCTCGCTCAAAATGCCTGGCGCATGGCGAGTTTCCTTGGGCTCGGAATCCTGTGACCATTTTCAAAATCACTGATGATTCCCTGGCCAAGATTGGACTTAGCGGAAAGTCTCACTTGCGACCAGTTCGGCAGCCTTCGCGACGGTCACCTGTCAGGTTCCTCCAGCATGTCTCAAACCGGAATCGAGGGCGAAGGTTCACAAACACTCAATCGAAAAACGGCGGCGAGCACCTAGTTTGGATCGCCGGCCCTTGAGCCGCCGTGAGATCCGCCACCATAGTTGTCACCGCCGGAGCGGCCTCCACCGGAATTGAGGCTTCGGCCGCGAGGGCGAGGGTGAAAGTGATTGCCTCCCCCTCCGTTGCCCGGAATTGAACCGCCAGAATTGCCTGGAGTTGATCCGCCAGATTTCGCGATAGCCTTGGAGTTCAGGCTTGTGCCCAGAAGAAGCGTTATAGCCGGCGGAGTTACCACTGCGAAGCGGCCAGCCTTCTTGAGAAAATCACGACGCGCCTGGGCCTCTGATACCACGTTCTCGGGCACCAAACCTTTAAATTTAGTGCTTTCCGTTGCCATACCGGCACCCCATTCTTTGCAAAACTTACATTAATCCTTCCATGCAAATACAGTAGCTCTCCAAAAGGCTTAGACGTCGCCGGTCGGCTTGAAAGATTTGTCCGCCGGGCGGCGAGAGGACCTCCGCGCCAGACAAAGCAACCTCTGACCCAAGGGTAGATCTAAAGCAACATGCCGATATGCGAGGGGACTCGATGGGACTGTCGACAGAGGGGGCGCCGCCGGCCGACCGCTCGCGCTGGCATAGCATCGGGCCAAGGTGTCGGCGCCCCAAAAGGCGGCCAGATTAGCACGCGAAAGGGCAACCGGGGATCGTGGTTAGCGTTGGCCCTCATGTCGGCAGGAGCGGCCCCGGAGCAGGGGCACCGGGTCCCGCCGGCGGAGACTTAGTGTCGCTATGAGGCGTACCGGCTGACGAGCAAATATACGCTTCTGCTTATAGTTGGATCGCATCCCTAGCACGAGCAGGGAACAGCTGTCAGGGTAGCCGCCGGCTTTGGCGCGGAGCCTTGGAGGGAGGCGGCCCGGCACGGTGGCGGGGAGTGGCCAGCGCGGGCCGGGCCTAACCGGTGAGGATCGCTACAAGGCCACCAGCTGGCGAATAAATATACGCTCCCGCCAATAGCCGGAAACGCATCCATATGGATGAAGGTGGGTAAGCAACCAAGTCTGATTCGCCGCCGGGAGGGACGCGCCGACCTTGGAATTGCGCGGCTGCCATTGGACGGCAACGTGTTCGACTGGCGGGTCAGCCATGCTGACATTGTGGCAAATTAAACGGCGGGAGACGATCGAGGCCAGAAAAGGCCGCTATGTGGTCAACACCGATCATTCGCGACTATTTTCGAATTACCGAAACGGACCGCGTCTTGTCCGTCTAGCCTTCACATGCGGAGGTCAATGACCGCGCCGGACGCTCATAGATTCGCACCGCCATTGCGTGATGCCGTTCGGCACGCTTGTATCTGTGGCGCGTCAGAACGGGGAGTAGTCATTTGTCTGCCAGAAACGAAACGTCCGCCGGTCACGAAGCGAGCGACGCCGGCTGGCTCGACCTTCATTTCGAATCGTCGCGCCCCGAATACGAGGCGGCATTCCTCGACGCCGGCATCCGCCCAGGCTGGAGCGTGCTCGACGCCGGTTGCGGCGGCGGCAGCTTCCTGCCGCTCATCTCCAAGGCCGTTGGCCCCTCCGGCTTCATCGCCGCGCTGGACCTCGCGCCCGAAAACATCGCCCGGGTTGAGACACTCGCAGGCACGCTATCCCAGCCGCCGGAAAATGCCGCACATATCGGCAGCATCCTGTCGCTCCCATTCGCCAACGCATCGTTCGATTGTGTCTGGTCTGCCAATGTCATGCAGTATCTGACCCCGGCTGAGTTCGGGCTTGCCGTCGGCGAGGCCAAGCGCGTGTTGAAGTCGGGCGGCATCTTCGCTGTCAAGGATTTCGATTCGACCATCCTGCAGATCCTGCCTATAGATCGGGCTCTGTTCGCGCGTTTCATGGCAGCCAGGCTCCAGGGATTTCGCGACCGAGGCGTGCTCGGCACCGATTGCGGTTCCACCCTTCCGACGCGGCTGCGGCAGGCGGGCTTGGAGGTCATCCGCCGCAAGGGCTGGCTGGTCGAGCGCTGGGCGACCGCGCCTCGTTTCACGCATGACTATGTTCGCGACCTGCTAGCTTATTTTGCGAGCGTCGCACCTAGCTACGCCCTCCCTGATGCTGACCAGGCCTATTGGCGGGAACTGAGGGAGCGGCCGGATCGCCTGATCGACGATCCGGACTTCTGCTATCGCGAGTTCTTCGTCGTGGCGGTCTGTCGGATTTAGTGTTCTGCCGCCGGGTCGGGAGGAGCCCGCAGCGCACGCGACCTAAAACCAAGGAACGCGAGGGCGAAACCCATTGCTGAAATCCGGGATGCGTTGATATGAAAAGTGCATGGGGATACCGTTCCTCTTCGGCTGGTCGACATGCTGTATTATTCGGTCGATCTCCTGGTAGCTGAGATGGCCAGCTACTCCATCGATCATTTTCTGTAAGACTCATCTTGAAAAGATAAGCATCGTCGTGGGCTGTCAATTCGTGTTCTTGAAGGCTGCGGTCACCCACGCGACCAAGGTCATAAGCGCGGCAGCTGCCAACGGCACCCCGAATACCAACTCGGCCGTTTCGATATGGGAACGGGCCGGCAAATAGAGCCCGGTGAGGCACCAAGGACTTGCGCCGGTGAGATCAAACCCCAGCAGGCAAGGGACGTTGTCGTGCCAGGACCAAAAGCAGATCCAGGGAATCGACAACACCCACCATAGCCGGCGGAACCCTCGTTTAAGGTTCATACCGCCCAATACCTATAGAAACCTGACCCAATGACTTTCGGTGACAATCGAGATGGGCAGCCCCTGATCGCGCCAGGCTGTAGCTTTGACGATCTTGTCGCCGAACGATGAGTGCTTCCACGATTCAGTGGCATAGGCCCCAATCACCAAAACGTCCGCCTTTTGGGTCAGGTTTCCTGCGGCTCCGCCACGGTCTGCGATAGCCCGCTCACAGTGTTTTCGCTGACCGAAATTGAATGTGCCGGTGAAGCAGTACTGTCGGCCCGAAAAAGTCAAAGTCGGAGCCGGATCGCAGAGGGGTAGCGTTGTGGGCTTCAACACTTCTCCGAGTTCGAAATCGCGATTAGAGAAGCTATTTAGCGTGTCCAGAAGTTCGGAGTGTTCATCCGAATCGAGTACGCCGTCATCGAGGATTTCATTCACGCGCCGATACAAGGTTCGGATGATCGGCTGATTGCTGATCTCTGCATTCGCCGCTAGCCATTTCTGAAGAAACTCTACCTCGGCCTTGTTGATGGTTCCGTCTGCTGCCAAGCCGCGTGCTAATCCGATCAATTCGTCGATCTGGCGGGACGAGATGCGATCACCGCCCACGCGATTGTAAAACTTGTTGTCCACCAATCCCTCCCCCTAACACAGCGTTTCCCAAGCGACCCCGTCGCCATCGCGATCCAATTTGCGGCCCCACGAGCAGTTGTGCAGATACCTCGTCGCACGAGCTGATTTGCGAGCAGTACCGTCGCGGCTCACACGAATAGCCGCCACTCTGCGCGACCAGCTTGCGGCTGAGGTTGCCCAGCGGCTGGCTCGATGGGCGCCGCCCCGTCTGGCTGCGACGTGCGCCAATCCCAAGGCACTTGGAAGTTGCCGACCCACAGACCGACCTTGGCGGATTCCGCCTTCGCTTGCTGTTGTGCATAGGCGCCACGGCTGTACCGGGGCCAATCGAGCGCCTGGCCGTGCTCGACCATCCACACCGCCACGCTGGCGCCGTCGGCGCGCCGGCAATCGCCAACGAAGCGGTGATATCGGTCCCATGTGACGAACGTGCACTGCACGGGTCTCGAGGCGGCCAGGAAGCCATCCAGCGCCTCCGCCGATCGCCGGCCGCAGGGATATTCGAAACCCTTGGCATCGTCGCAGTACTGCTTGCTCTCAGGAGCGTCGATGCCGTTGAAGCGAATCCGTTGCCCATGGACTTCGATCGTGTCGCCGTCGATGACGGAGGCGACGCCAACGATGGGCGCCGGCTTCGGGCCGAGCAAATTCGAAACGCTGATATCCGGCAGGCTGTCGCTGTGCTGAATAGCCGTTTGCGCGGCCAGCGCGCCGGCTGCACCGACCGTCACAAAGATCAGGCGTCGCGGCACGCTCGCCCGCCGGAGCACGCGCGAGCGCTTTGCGCCGGTGCGCTTGCGCCCTTGATCAGATCGGTTGTCGCTGTCCAAGCCCCCCTCTCCCCGACGGGAGCATGCTCCGAAATGCCGCTTGGAGTCCAGATGAAGCGCCAAGGAACGTTCATGTCTCGTTGAGGTTGATTAACAGGCCTGCGCTTCGAGGAACTTGGAATAGTGTCATGCCGTCCACGTCGATAAGCAAAACAGCCTATGACCCAGAGAGCAGGATTCTATCGGTCTGGTTTGTGGCCAGTGGCAAACGCTACGAGTTCGAAGATGTGCCGCCAGAGACTTTTGCGGCATTCCGCGCGGCCTTCGCCAAGGGCCGCTTTTTCAACGACCACATTCGCAATCACTTCCGGTATCGTCGCATTCCAGGCGATGACGATCTTTCCCACTAGGCGTCCATCTCAAGCGGCTCATGCTCGGGCTGCTCATGCCAAGCGACCTGCCGCAGGTCACGCTTGTCGACGCGCTGTCCGCAGACTTTGCATGTGTAGAAATGATCGCTCTCGTTGGCCGGTTCACCGCCGACGCGCTTGCCAGGGCGGCTAAGCGGCGGGATATCAGAAAGTTTCGTCATTATCCTTCTCACATACAATTTCTCTAAAATGCCCGGAACCGGATCGCCTTATGCGGCTTGAATCGCGGTTGGGGCATTGTGCATGCGTAACGCCAAAGAGCGTTTGAAGTTCATCCGGCCGCTTGGGCCGACGCTGGTCGAGAAGCCTCCCGGGGGCGACGGATGGATTCACGAAGTCAAGTTCGACGGCTACCGCTCACAGATCGTCAAGGACGATGGCGACGTTCGCATCTTCACCCGTCGCGGTCTCGACTGGACCGCCAAATATCGCGACCTGGTGGAGACAGCGAAAGGACTCAACGCTCAAAGCGCGATCATCGACGGCGACATCATTGTCCTGAATGAGGCCGGAGTTTCAGACTTCGGCGAGCTGCGCAAGGCCATCAGTCGCCGGCAGCATGACCTGTATTTCGTCGCTTTCGATCTACTCCATCTCAATGGCCACGATTTGCGCGACATGCCTCTAGAGGACCGGCGAGAGGTGCTGCAGGCGATGATCTCTGCCGGTCAGCGGATCCAGTTCAGTGAGGCCCTGCCAGGCAAAGGTGCGGCTGTCTTCCATCTGGTCGAGCAGGCAGGGCTGGAGGGTGTCGTCTCGAAGCGAAAAGGCAGCAAATATCGTTCGGGGCCGTCGACCAACTGGCTGAAGGCGAAGTGCTACACGATCGACGAATACGAACTGCTCGGTGTCGAGCGGGAGGCGGGAAAGCCAGCGTTCGCTCTGATGGCCGAGCGTGGCACAGGGCGCTATGTCGGCAGCGCCTTCATCACCCTGAACCGGGAAATGCGCGAACGGCTCTGGCAGCGCGTCCAGGAGCATCAGGAGAGGCACCAAAGGGCATGAAGCGGCCGGCGACGCAATGGGTCAAGCCGGGGCTCATCGGCCGCGTGAAGCACCTGCGTGGCGAGGAAGACTTACGTCACGCGTCGCAGCAGGATTTCCGCGAGGAGCGAATTCAGTCTGGGGAGCAAGAGATGTGACCGAAGAGGCAATGGCTGCTGCTTTGGCAGCCAGGAATGAGGAGGCGCAGATCCTAGGTATTGTTGATACTACCACCGGATCCGAAGCCACAATCGATTCCCGCCGGTTAGGGGAAGCCATCCAGTTTGTGGCAAACGCTTCGATCCTGGGCTACGACGTCCGAGCCGCGATGGTTTTCTATGGCGGACTGAGATTGCACAGCCTCAGGTCCAGAGATTGCGAGCAGTTGTGGGCGAAGTACGGAGAGGCCCTGCTTCGACAGTAAAAACTTCCCGTTGCGGAGCGGGCCCTCTGGTGCGGCCGTCGGCTTCGTCAAGCGGCCGCTAATATGAAGCCGTGCGTCTTGCCATCGCGATCAGGAATATAATCCTTCCCGGTGCGGCGACCCCACTTTACGAGGATCGCCAGCGCAGCGCGGTCCTGGACGTCGCCGAACTGGTCAAACGGTTTGGGCCGGACCATGGGTGTCTGCACTGGGATCTGTTGAAGATCATTTTCTGCCACGAATGCCGCGGCGCCGGGCGCGACGATTAGGAACCTTCAGTTTACGAACCATGCTGTAACGCCGGACAAGCGCAACGGGCTGGACGCCTTGTCCCTAACCTAGGGTTCGTCCTTAATGGCGGGCCTGCTGGCGGGCCGGAAGGCCTGGAGCGCGGGAACCTTTCATCCGCGAGCCACTTTGTATGCATGTCCCGAGCCGTCGAACCACCGATATTGCCAAGGGGTAGCCCAGATCGGGACGTCAACTGTGAAGTCGCCTTGGAAGCCGCCATCGCAGCGCTGATGACTGCCTCAGAGGCGCAGGGGTGGACGCCGCGCGAAACAACTGCGGCCCTACTGAAAATCGCTACGGAGCGTGCCCAGCAATTTGGGCTTGTGCCGGCTGAGCCGCCAAGGTGGCGAACGCGAAGAGGTATATTGATCGCGTGTGCCGCGCTCGTGTTTTTGTTGTGCGCTGCCACCGTTTGGTAGGTGCTTAGGTGAGCGGTCAATCGGATAGCAGATCGCGCTGGCGAGGATTAGGCCGGTGATGGCGACGATGTAGAGCGGGACCAGGACCGCCGAACTCGCTTAACTAACCGTGCGGCGGTCTGGCTCTGGGTGGCAGGCTTTCACACGGATTTGCGGCCAATCTGGCGAGGCGCCGGTCTCTTAGCCGGAGGAATGTCTCTTTCCTTGCCAGCATCTGTTTACGATCGTCTTCAGCCGCCGATCGGCCCTGCATCGCGGCAATCACATAGTCGGCTCTGTTGGTCCGATAGTCCTCTTTTTGCACAGGCAACGTCGTTCCTCCCCGAATCGAGGCCCTCAGTCCCTCTTTTTTTGGCTTTGCAGGAACTAACTGCCGATGTGCCGTAGGAGTCTACCAATTGGGGATTGTGTAAAACGATGCACTCTGCAGTCGCGCCTAGGAGATCGGCGACAAGGTGAGGAGATCACGCCTGACAAGCCCGCGGAAATTTCGAAACGATCCACTTTTCAACATGACGAGAAGGCGCAATAATCGCATTGCCTCGGCCATGTTTAGGTTGACCCTCGCTCTCGCCTTCGTGCTCACCTGTGGCCCCGTGTCCGCAGTAGAGCATTGGTTTGCTCATGACGGCGACACGCTGTGGCATGACAAGAAACGAGTTCAGTTGCTCGGGATCGATGCCCCCGAACTTTCGCAGCCGTGTTTTGATGCCGCTGACAAGATCTGGCCCTGCGGCAGGTATGCGCGTGACCACATTCGCCATCTCATTGCCTCGGGGGATGTATCCTGCACCGTCGAAGGCAAGGACCGCTATGACAACGATGTCGGCGTCTGCTTCGTGGGGACCATTGATCTCGGGCGCGACCTGGTGAAACACGGATTGGCGGTAGCCGACACTCGATACCTTGCCGAAGAGCGCGAAGCCCGCATTGCCAAACGCAACTTGTGGGCAGGGAGCTTTATCGATCCAGGCGAATATAGGCGGGGTGGACGCCCATAGCTGCTATCGTCGCAGTGCGTCGCCGGCAGTCTCGATGGCAGCCGCGAGACGCTTGCCGGCCGCGATGACCGGAATTTGCAATTCACCAATCACGCTGTGACGCCGGACAAGCGCAAGAGGATAGGAGATGACTGACGAAGTCGGCAGCTTGTTTGCGGTGATCCTCGAGGCCATGCAGCACCGCGAGGACTGATTGACGCGGCCCACGAGGTACTACTTGCGCGACTGCTAAAATAATGAAAACTTTCGGCCCGTTGGGGAATGGAGATTGGGGCCGATGTATTTTCCGCGGTATCTGGTGGGAATGTTCGCCACGACAATCGTTGTGGGAACTTGGATCTATGTCGAGTCAGGCTCATTTTGGACGGCGATCATTTGGTCAGCGATCACATTGATCATCTTACAAGTTGGCTATTTCACGCTGGTTGTCCGATCGGTCTATGGGCCTGAACGCGAGGACGAGTTGGGAACGGCGTTGAAAAAGCGGGAAGAGAATCCCGTAGCCTAGCGGCAGGTGCACACCCTGACCCAGGTCCGTTCCGTGAAACAGGCCATTCGCGTCAGCGAGAAACACCAGAACGCGCGGCCGCTCGCTTGGGGCTGCTAGCGGCCCGGCATCTTGGCGGGGGTTCCACACAGGATGCCGGGCCTGACCGGCAGGAGCGGATGAGGAACCATCACCGGCTGCGGGAAAAGATATACGCTTCTGCCAATGTAATCGTAAACGACGGCCAGCAACACAGTGCCGTCAGCGGAGATAGAGAGCCAAGCCTGCCTGCGGGCAGTCCCTACGAAGTCGCGGCGAAGATCGAACCAGACGGCGCTGCCGAGCATCAGCGCTGTGATGGTGGAGATAAAGAGCGGGACGAGGTTATCGCTCAACGATGACATTGTGACGGTAGGAACGCCCTGCCAGCATCTTGACGCAGCCGACCACCCAGCCGAGAGCGCCTAACCCTACCACAACGAGCGGCAGCCCAGGTCGTGGATATGAAGTCGACAATTCGTTGAGTAGCCAGGCATAGCCAAATCCGCTTAGGACCGGTCCGCAGATGAACATGAACGCGCCCACACGGCCGTCATAGGTGAATTCCTGCTGGCTCTGAATTTCGATCTTCACGTTTCGCTCCCCTCTCGCGGTGGTCCTGTTGGCGACTAGAGGAAAGAATTGCGCTGATCGGGGCTAAAGACAAGTTGCGCCTAGCCGCCCTTCTTCAGCCTCACACCGGCGCCGCCGCCATTCTCTGGAATGAACTCGACGCCGGCCGCGCAGCTATTCCACCCGACCGGAGATCAGGCGCACACGATCCGCGTCCGACGCCTGTTAGAAATCCGATAGGAGAAGCGGGTGTGTGGCGGGATGAGACGTGAGCGTCGGCCGACGCAAGCCCAATGAGAGAGAGACGGCCGACGGGTACTCAGCCCTTCACTTTCACAATAAAGCGAACATTTAAGTACGGTGGCAGATTTGAGGTTTCGTTGACGACAACTAGCCTGCATTCGTCTCCCTCAGCCTGAAAGCCGCTGCCATTGTCCGCCCCTTTGCCGATGCCATGGCTGTGGCTTTCCGATCCGCCATGGCGTGAAGGTCCCCGACTAAAGCACCCGTGATGGGTTGAGTTCAGCGCTGGGTACACGGGCTGCCAGAGATGCGGTTGCTGGTCCGGTTCCAGGCGCCCTCGCACACAGTTTGAGGTCGCGAAAGGAATCTCTTGTCTGCAAAGGGTTGCCGGCAGCTTTGCGTCTCACGTGACTCACCTCCTGCCTTTCTTCTCACGACGTTCTGGCCAGCCGCGCCACCATTCGGCGCTCAAGCACCGCAGGCAACGCCCGGTTGATGTGCCGCGTGCCAGGCTCTGACGCTCGGCGTGCGCGACGACCGCCGTTTCCTCGCCAGCGATGTCGTGGCTTTGAGCGCTTCCTTCCGCGCGTGGTTAATGGTGGCCAGTCTACCCAGGCCTATCCCAGGCTGTCCCGTTCCAAACGACTTCGAACCGATAATGCGGCATTCTCCGATGGTGACCTGCGCCTGACCAGCCCGCATTCAAATTAGAGGGTCGGGGCAGAACCTTGCCCAGCCCTTCCGCCCGGCGGGGCGAGGAACCGCGTGGCAGTATGAGTTCGCTCCGGAAATCTTCGAGCGTTTAAAGCCTTCCTGAGCGCGATTCGGCAAAGCAGCAAGGCGCCCGTAGATCATCCGCTACGCGCTCACGGCCTCCTCCGGCTTAGTGCTCGTATTCGGTTGATGGCGCTTCAGTACCCGGGACATGCAACTGTCGATTAGGTGAGCGGACCCAGCCTAGCCTGAAGCGATGGCGACTTGTCGATCGACTTCTTGATCCGTTCGCGCCAGCGCTTTCCTCGTAACAGAGCATCCTCAAGGGCTTCCTGCAGATCATCCGGCCTGTCCAAGGCCAGAACGTTGATCAGAAATTCGGCCTGGAGCCGATCCTTGAGCGCCTTGAGGCTGTCTGGCCCATCAAGTCTCCGGTCCGCGACTATGAGCTTGTGGATCGCGAAGCGTTCCGGCCTGGGTATCTGGACGAGAACGCCGTCGCGATATGTGACTGCGGCCAGGATTGGCTCGGCGAGCAGATAGTTCAGGTGATGCAGCGATTGAGCGTGGACTCCCAGGGCAGGCAATGGCCGCAGGGGTTCGTCTTCGGTGAAGGACGGTGTCAGAAATTCGACCAGCATCTCGTTACGCGTTTGCTTCCAGCGCCATGTCTTGCCGGGCTCTAACGCGGGCGCCGGCTCAAATGAGAAATCCTTCAGGACATGGTCGAGCGGGCTCGATACGGTATCCTCAAGCGCTAAGGAAAGGCGCTCGAAGCTCGCTATGTCGATGTCGGCTGTTTGGGCTGTCTGGTCGAAGGTGAAACGAACGCCGAGTTCACCCTCGTAGAGCCGGAACGCCTGGGTTCCTACGACGGTCCCGCCAAGGCGGAATACGCCGGCTGAGGCAAGTGCGTGCAGAAGGCTGCCGATGGCTGCGTCGATGCCAAGAAACCCCTCGGCACGCAAAAGTCGGACCAGCCGGGCGCGGTTGCGCCTGCGATTCTCGCGTCCCTCTCGGAGGGCGCTAATGCGCTGGATCCGGGTGCGGAGCTCTTCGTTGTCTTCCCCAACATAAGTCTTTTTGACGTCAGAGCCGACACGGTAGGTGTCATACCAGTAGGTTCGGCCCCCGCGGTCTACTCGGGTCGGGGTTCCACGAATTTCCGCAATAGCCTCATCGCGCAAGGATGCAAGCAGATCATGATAGGCTGAATGGGCGATTGTCGAATGACGGTCCAACATCGTGCGTGCTCAACAAAAATAAGCTTTGTAGAACATACGCGATGTTCAACGAAATCGCAAACCGTTGAACAGACGGCCATCGACCTCCGCTGCACTGAGGCGTAAAGCTGACGTTCGAGGTCGACGCCTGCATTATGTAGGAGCGTCGGCATGCCATCGCAGCTTGTCTCAACCAGACTACCGATGTCACCCAATGGTTTTGGGCAAATCCAAACGCGACGTCTTTGGCAGGGCCGCCTGCCGTCATCAAAGAGTAATGGCGTACATGGCGCCTGGTTCGAGCGGTGTTCGTCGGCAAGGACCGGCAATATAATCGCCGCTTCCTGCAGATGTGCAGCCCCTATCTGGTGCAGCCGGTAGCCTGCACGCCGGCGTCGGGCTGAGAGAAGGGTCAGGTCGAGAACCAGGTCGGGCTGGTGCGCGAGCGCTTCTTCACGCCCAGGCTGCGCTTCAAGACCTACGAGGAATTGAACGCCTGGCTGCAGGACAAGTGCGTCACCTACGCCAAGGCGCACTGTCATGTCGAACAGCCTGAGCGCACGATCTGGAACGTGTTCGAGGAGGAGCGCGGCAAGTTGGTCGAATACCGCGGCCCCTTCGACGGATTCCACACGGTGCCGGCCTCGGTGTCGAAGACCTGCACGGTTCGCTTCGACACCAACAAATACGCCGGCGGCTTCCAGGCGCATAATAACGGGATCAAGATTCGCAACGGCAAATGCCAGATGTCTCAGACCCGTCGCCTCTGGATGGGACGGCCGCATCGTCGGTGCAGGGAAGGAGAACAATTCCAGCTGGACGGACCCGATCCGCAGATCCGCCTTCCATGACTGCCGCTCCTCACGAGAGACCTCCCGGATCAGATCGAGGCCGAGGAGTTCGACGTAGAACCGTCGCGACCTCTCGTAGTTGGTGCAGATGAGCGCGACGTGGTGAATGGGGTTCAGCAGCTACGAGCTCTAGCCAAGCTGGGATTTGAGGCCAACGTCACGATCGAGTACGCGGCACTTTGTTGATGTCGCCGTTCGCGAGGGTTGCCTCGTCCATGCGGATTTTCATCTGCCCAATCGGCGGCATAATGTTGCCTTTGCTCGCCGATTGGGCATCGATGAGTAGCGGGTTTCATGCTTACTATTCCAGCCGTCGACAGATCCCAACCGCGTTGCGCCTGCTTATCGATCTTATTCGAGAGATGCGGCCGCTGGCTGGTTGAGTCGAGCGTCCGCTATCGCACTCCGCAGGCTGAAAGCGGACGGCGGGAAAGTTCCGAAAGCCGGTCGTTCAAGCCTCCCGTGACGAGCCGGATGAGCGACTGGTAGATTGCGAGGATGGCGACGCGGCGCACAGTTGGCTGAAACGCGGCGCATTGCCGCCCGACTGCCTTGGAGTCGGAACCCGAAGCGGTTCAGCAGGCCACGAGGAAGAGCCTATGAAATCCCTTGCATTGACAGGCGGCCGGACCCGTGCGCTCGAACGAATGACGAGGCACTTGATGCGACTGCAGACGGGGGTATGCTCGGCGGGCGCGGCCTGCTTCCCGACCCCGGCGGAGTCACATCATGCAGTGGTCCTACCCGATCCTCCGTGTCGGCGGTCCTGTTCAACCTCATTCCAGCTTTTCCAATGGATGGCGGGCGCGTGCTGCGCGCCTTGCTCGCCACGCGCTACAACCGCGTGCGCGCGACGGAGATTGCAGGGACCGTTGGCCAGTTCGCCGCCTTCGCCTTCGGCTTCATCGGTCTCGTCGCCGGCAACGTGCTGCTCATATTCGTTGCGATCTTCGTCTACCTCGCTGCCACTGCGGAAACCCAGGCGATGGGGCTCGAGGCAGCGGCGCGTGCCGTTAACGTCCGTGACGTCATGATCAGCCGGTTCGACTAGTCGGCGTAGTTGTGAAAGCTCTGATTGATCCAGAATGCGTTGAGCGTCGGTGGAACGTCGTGTGCCTTGCCGCGCAGGCCGCCAAGCTCGGCAATGTACTCATACCCGATGCCGAACGGCACCAGGCTTTCCGGAAGCACCTCGCTGTTGAATTGCGGGTTCGCCCGCGAGCGTCTGACGGTCCTTATGTCGACCACCAAGGTGATTTCTCCAACTCGCAGCAGGGCAACGAATTCGGCGATCGACCGGGTCGAATGACCGATGGTGTAGAATGGGTAAAACATTTTCGGTCAATCCGTGGCGTCCATCCTTCCAGCCACATAGCTCGCGCCAGGGAGGACGACTTGCTTCGGGCCTCGAAGCGCCTCCTAGATATCGGCTATCGCCTCGCCTGCCTTGGGACAGACAGCATAGCCAGTTAGGTGAATTTCGGCGCGCCCTCCACGATCTCCAGTTGTCCCGCTTCGATCTGGGGAGCCGCGGCGCCCCTGCGGAAATAGCCCATTCCCTCGGCGCGCAGGATATAACTCAAGCCCAGCGGGCCGAGCCCGACCAGCACTCCTGGCTTCCGAATGTGGTGGAGCTGCCGCCATGCAGGGCCGCAAACAGTAAACTGAAACGCATGAACCGAGGCCCAGATCGGTGCCCGTCGGCGGACGAGGCGCTGCCTTGACTTCCGGACAGCATCGTGGGGCGTTGCGATATTCTCTTCCGGGTCTGCCCCATTGCGGTCTCGTGACCCCTAAAATCGTCGGCTATATTCCACCAGACGACTCGAGCGCCGTCGTAATGAGACTCAGCCGTCGCGATGCAGATCTTTACTACATCTCAACAAGGACGTAGGCGACACCAAATATAGCAGTCATCAGAACGAAGAAAAATCCCCAGCCTCTTAATGCGTGACGGACGTCCTCTGGCGAAGCGCCTTTCTGGTCGTCATGTTCGTCCATGGTAAACTTTCCTGTCGTCCGAGACGGAATCCAGCAATAGCTGGCATTTGTTGGTGCATATGCAATCGCCGTCGAATTGCAAGCGACGAACGAGATCATGGCGACCTTCTCAGTTCGACGAGTAAGTCCGCCGCCGTTTGACATATTCGACTGAGCCGAAGCCCACGCAGGCGGGTAGACAGGCGTGCCGCCGGCTCGGGCGTTCACACCCTCGGCAAGTTTCTCTGACTAGGAGCGGATTCCAGACACTGAGTTCACCGCCCCAGGCAACGACGCGTATGCGCGAGCTCACAATGGTCTGCGTGACATGCAGGCGATCCGCGGCCCTTAGGAAACTGCCTGAATGGACGATTTCAAGGACCGTGCGCGCGCGATCGATGTCCACTAACTCCTCCTGTTAATGCAATAATTTTGCACTCATACAGCATTTAATTCCGTTTGCCTTCCTGTTTCCTGCGGAGCACGTTCCAGCAGACGTAATGGGGCGCACGGACACGGAGCTAGCAATGACCGAGAAGAGCTGCAACGATCCTGAAGTCCGGGAATACGCGTCTCCGCCCTGTTTTGCCCACGAACTTTCATCCGCGTATGACGGACAATCGGGACCGGGGGATTGCTGGAACGATGTCCTGCGCTGGCGCAAGGCGGAGCGGCAGAGATTGATCGAAGAGCGCCTCGCTATCGACGCCGACGAGAGGAAGGCCAGGTCGGACCGCATCGCTCCGCGCCTCGATCTCGCCATCGGCAAGGTCAGCGGACGCATCGTCAGCGGCTATTGGCCCTTCCGCGGCGAGCCGGACCTTCGCAACTGGGCGATCAAGATCATCGAACGCGGCGGCAGGATCGCGCTTCCCGTCGTCATCAGGAAAGGCTGGCCGCTGGAGTTTCGGGTTTGGAGGCCGGGCGACCGGCTTGAACGCGGCGTCTGGAACATCCTGGTGCCATCACGCGGCCCCTCGGTCGTGCCGGACGTGGTGGTCGCGCCGGTGGTCGGCTTCGACGGAGCGAACTACCGCCTGGGCTACGGCGGTGGGTTCTTCGACAGGACCCTCGCAGCGATTCCCAGACGACCACTGGTCATCGGAGTGGGTTACGCCGGAAGCAGGCTCCGAACGATCCATCCGCAACCCCACGACATTCCAATGGACGTCATCGTCGCGGACGACTGAAGCACGAAGCAGACAGCGCTTGGTTTCCCGATCGCGACGGCGGCTGAACGTCGTCGATCGCGACAACCATCCTGCATGCCTGAATGAAAGGCAGGTAGAGCACCATGTCGAACCCAGCGGCATCCTTCGACGGACACAAGCCCCGGTTTCTTGTCAGGTGGCTGTACTCGACCAACCACAAGGATATCGGGACGCTCTATCTGCTGTTCTCGATCATGGCGGGGATTTTCGGCACCGCGCTTTCAGTGCTGATCCGGATGGAGCTCCAGGAGCCCGGTCTACAGATGTTCAGCGATCCGATGGCCTACAATGTCGTCGTCAGTTCCCACGGCCTTGTCATGATCTTCTTCGTCCTCATGCCTGCGCTGATCGGCGGCTTCGGCAACTGGATGGTGCCGATCATGATCGGCGCGCCCGACATGGCCTTCCCGCGCATGAACAACATCTCGTTCTGGCTGCTCGCGGCTGCGTTTATCCTCTTCGTCACCTCGATGTTCGTGCCGGGAGCGCCAGGCACGCTGGGCCATGGCGGCGGATGGACGCTCTACCCGCCGCTCTCGACCTCGGGACAACCGGGCCCCGCGGTCGACCTCGTCATCCTCTCGATCCACCTTGCGGGGGCATCGTCGATCCTCGGCGCGATCAACTTCATCACGACCATCTTCAACATGCGCGCGCCGGGAATGACGATGCACAAGATGCCGCTCTTTGCCTGGGCAATGCTGGTGACCGCCTTCATGCTATTGATGTCGCTGCCAGTGCTGGCCGGCGCGATCACGATGCTGCTCACCGACCGCAACTTCGGCACGACCTTCTTCGTCCCCGACGGCGGCGGCGACCCGATCCTCTTCCAGCACCTGTTCTGGTTCTTCGGCCATCCGGAGGTCTACATCATGATCCTCCCCGGCTTCGGCATCATCAGCCACGTCATCTCGACCTTCGCCAAGAAGCCGATCTTCGGCTACATCGGCATGGCTTATGCGATGGTGGCGATCGGCACGATCGGCTTCCTCGTCTGGGCGCATCACATGTATACGACCGGCATCTCCCTCGACAGCCAGCGCTACTTCGCCTTCGCCTCGATGGTCATCGCCGTTCCGACGGGCGTGAAGGTGTTTTCGTGGCTGGCCACGATGTGGGGCGGGTCGATCGAGTTCAAGACGCCGATGCTCTGGGCGACCGGCTTCGTCCTGCTCTTCACCATCGGCGGCGTCACCGGGATCATGGTCGCCAGCCCCGGCATCGACCGCTCGTTGCACGACACCTATTTCGTGATCGCCCACTTCCACTACGTGCTTTCTTTGGGCGCGGTGTTCGCCATCTTCGCAGGCTTCTACTACTGGTTCCCGAAGATGACCGGTTACATGTACAGCGAGGCCCTGGGAAAACTGCATTTCTGGACGATGTTCATAGGTGTGAATCTCGTCTTCTTCCCGCAGCATTTCCTCGGCATGGCGGGCATGCCGCGACGCTACGCCGACTATCCCGACGCTTTCGCCGGGTGGAATTTCGTGGCGTCGATCGGATCCTACATCTCGACGGCCGGACTGATTATCTTCTTCATCGCGGTCGCGGAAGCCTTCAGCCGCAAGCGCCCGGCCAGCGCCAACCCGTGGGGCGAAGGGGCGACCACGCTTGAATGGCAGCTGCCGTCGCCGCCGCCCTTCCATCAATGGGAACAGCTGCCCCGCATCCGTTGAGCAACCGGCTCGCTGGATGCTTCGACAAACTGTCTAGTGAATGTCATGAACGAGACCACAGACCCGACCAGCCAGATTCTGCTCGTTGCGATCTTCGCGTTTTGGTGGGCAATGCTGGGCAGTTGGAGCCAGCTTCTGTCGCGTTGGATCGAGGAGAGGGCCAAGCGGGACGATGCGTCGACGCGGCCGAACGGCAGTATGGAACCTGCGCCCTCTGTGGACACGCCCCTGGATGCGCTTCGAGAGATCGACGCGAACTTCGACCTCCCCGCATTCCTATCCGGCGCCAAGAGCGCCTATGAAGCTATCTTGCGGGCCTATGCGGACGGCGACATCCCGACGTTGAAACGCCTCGTCGAGGCTGAAGTGCTTGATGCGTTTGAGCGGGAGATCGCCGAACGTCGGAACTGTGAGGAGACGTTGCAACTCACCTTCATTGGCACGCGTGAAGCGAAGGTCGTCGACGCCCTCGAGGAGGATGGCGTCGCTGAGATCGTTGTCCGGTACGATTCCGACGTGGTCAGCGTCACACGCTCCGCCGATGATGCGGTCGTCGCCGGCGATCCACGGCAGATCGTCGAGATGATCGATACATGGACGTTCGCCTGTGAAACCCTGTCAAAGAAACGGAATTGGATGTTGATCGCCACGGAAGGCGAATAGCGCTATCATCGGGCGGCTTCTCAATCGGATCTGCTCGGCCAGAGCCGCGCCATATAAGACCGCCCCGCCAGCATGGCCCCTATAGCTCGGCGCGAAGTATCTCCAAACGTCAGCAGGCATCCTGCCTGGACACGTGACCTCGGCAACGCCGGAGGCCTCCCCGGCAACGCTCCAAAATCTTGTGAAGAACGATCAGGGAAGGGCTCCGGCTGGCCGTGATCGTAAAGACACCACCCTACTCGAACACGATCCGGGCGGTACCTCTTTTGGCGATTAACGCTCTCCGGACTTCCTGGATCCGCTGGGCCTGTTGTTTGGTATAGGGACCCATCGGCCGGGTCTTTTCATTGCCGCGACGCACCCGGCAGTACCAACGGCTGCCATCCGCGAAGATTTCAACCGAGGTCGGCATCTCGTCGGACTCTTCCTTGGCAATCTCCTCGGCGAACTCGACGATCTTTGAACAGTGCTGAGCGGGCGCAGGTGTGGGCAAACCGGCGACTGCGTCAAGTTCCTGCGGCAGTGTGGACATAGGTCGAACTCCTTTCGGTCACGATGAAACACCCGTTCATCCTGGTTGTGCTCCCAGCTACCCGCGAGCGTCTTCTGTTGCCATTTGCCGCTCCATCGCGACCTCGGCTTCAAGGCTTTCGATATCCCGGAAAATCGAGGCGGCAGCCAGCGTGCGTCCTTTGCTCCTGAACCGCAGCAGGCAGTCCCTGGCGGCGACATCGCCCTCGACGACGATCTCGTCCCATCTCTCGGCATGTCCGACATAGTTGATCGGGACGTCGTAATGCTGGCTCCAGAAGAACGGGACGGCGACGAACTTCTCGCGATGGCCGAGCATGTTGAGCGCGGCGGTCTGCCCCTGCCTCTGAGCAACCACCCAGTGCTCGACCCGGATGTTCTCGCCGCTGTGGGGATCGGGCCATCGCGCTATGTCGCCGGCCGCGAAGATCCCCGGCTGGCTCGTCTCCAGAAAGGCGTCGACGGCGACGCCGCGGTCAACGGCCAGCCCTGCCGCTTCGGCGAGCCCGATGCGCGGCCGCACGCCAATGCCGACGACCACGAAATCGGCCGCCAAGGTACTGCCGCCGCTAAGGTGCACCTTCCCGCCGTCGATGCTGGTTGCGGTTTCCTCCAGATGGAATACGGTGCCATGCTCTTCATGCAGGGCGCGAATGAAGTCGCCCATCTGTGGGCCCAGGACACGCTCCATGGGCCGCTTCTCCGGTGCCACGACATGGACGTCGATGTCGCGCGCACGCAAAGAAGCGGCAACCTCGAGCCCGATGAAGCTGGCGCCAAGCACGGCCACGCGGCGCGCGGCGGCGGCGCGTGCGATGATCGCCTTGCTGTCCGCGAACGAGCGCAACGTATGGACGTGCGGTCGGTCGGCCCCTGGGACGGTTAGGCGGACAGGTTCCGCGCCGGTCGCAAGCAGCAGCCTGTCGTACGGAATCCTGCTTCCGTCTGCGAGGACAACCTCCAAGGAACGAAGGTCGATGCGGTCGGCCTTCGTGTTGAGCCGCAGGTCGATGTTGTTCTTCGCATAGAACTTCTCCCCGCGGAGCGGGATCCAGTCCTCCGGGGCTTTTCCGGCGAGGTAGTCCTTGGAGAGGTTCGGCCGGTCGACTGGCGGCGCGCAATCGTCGCTGACCATGACGATGCTGCCCTGGAACTGTTCCCGCCGCAACATTTCGGCCGCTGCGAACCCCGCCGCGCCGCCGCCTATGATTACCATTTTGTCAGGCACCTGGCCGGAGCTTCTGGAGCGCGGTTTCCGAGCCGCCCGTTTCAGCTTCTCGCCGACGAATATCCGGCCATCCCGCTGCTCGACGGCCCAGCAGGCTAATGGATTGAAGGCGGGAGCGCGCAGCGCTTCGCCAGTTCGCAGATCGAAGCACGCGTGATGCCACGGACACCGGACGGTGTCCGCCACCAGGAGACCTTCCGCCAGCGGCCCGCCGTAATGCGTGCATGTCGCAGAGGTGGCGAAGACTTCGGTCCCTCGGCGCACGAGTAATACCTGTTCTCCGCTGCTATGGCCGACAAGTTTTCCGCCATCGGGAAGGTCGGACAACGCGATGCCTTGGACCAGATCCGGTCCGGCTAGCTTGGTAGCGCCTTCAGCCACGTTTTTCTCCATTGGCGATCCGATGTCGTAATCGCTCGCACACGGCCGAGAAGCGGCAAATCTTCCACCTGCGCAGCCTCGGATCGCATCGTGCCTGGCTGGATTTGCCCTCGTCGCACCGCTCGCGCCAAGCGCCCCGCCTGGTCACTGTCGCGAGATTGAGCAACGCTCAGGCGCGAGTTTCCTGCCATTTTTGGTGGCACGCAAACGAATTTAATCGGCAATTGCGTGCAACTTTTATGTTGGCCCAGCGATCCCAAGGCTGACAGCTATAGGATCGTTTGCCCCGTCTTGCCCCAGTCGGCGAGAAAGGATTCGAGGCCCTTGTCCGTGAGCGGGTGTTTGGCGAGGTTTCTGAGCACTGCGGGTGGCACAGTGGCGATATCGGCACCTGCAATCGCCGCCTGTTTGACATGGAGCGGGGTGCGAATTGAGGACGCGAGGATTTCCGTCCTCAAGGATTTGTCGTTGTCGTAGATCGCGCGGATTTCCCGGATCACCTCCATGCCGTCCAGACCGAGATCGTCGAGCCTGCCGACGAACGGCGAAATAAAGGTCGCGCCTGCTTTGGCTGCGAGCAGGGCCTGGTCGGCCGAAAAGCACAGTGTGACATTGGCCTTGTGCCCGAGCTGACTGAGCGCACGGCAAGCCCTGAATCCATCCCAGGTCGAGGGCACCTTGACCGCCACATTTGGCGCGATGCTGGCCAAACGCTCTCCCTCGGCGATCATGTCATCGAAGTGTATCGCCGTGACCTCCGCTGAAACCGGGCCCTCGATCGTCTGGCAAATCTCCTCGATTACATCTCTGATCGGTCGGCCGGTCTTAGCGATAAGGGACGGGTTTGTGGTCACCCCATCGAGGACGCCAGCGGCAGCGAGCTCGCGAATTTCAGATATATCGGCGGTATCGACAAAGAATTTCATTGCCATTCTCCTTAAGGCGAATGCGCCCAACGATGATTGGATGGGTTTTCACTGGTTTGGTTTCCGATGGATTTGTTCTCGGTGTCTTGATCGCACATGCCTGTGAACAGGAGCGACCTGACGTTTCTATCGATGTCTCAGCAGAATCTCTCTGAGGACGACGGCATCGTTGTGGGCCTCGTCATGAGCCGAGTAGACGAGTGTGACGGGGCCCGCTCGGTTCAGGTCGCGCAGCCGATCGAGTTCATCGCGATGCTCACGGATTTCCGCCGCATATCGCCGGCGGAATTCCTCCCAGCGGGCTGGATCGTGTCCGAACCATTTCCGAAGCTCGGTGCTTGGCGCGAGTTCTTTCATCCAATAGTCGATGGCGGCCTCGGTCTTCTTGACCCCACGCGGCCAAAGTCGGTCTATCAACACCCGCGTGCCATCGTCAGCAACAGGGCTCTCATATGCCCGCTTCAATTTTACTCTGTCGCTGAAGTTTTTTTCGCTCATCGACGTCGTGTCCCTTCCGTCTCCGTGTCGTCAACAGCATCGAGAACGCCGGAGAATTCTTTTCTAAGGATTGCCTCGTCGGCTTGATCCGAGACGAACACGAAGATGTCGCCGCGATATCGCTCGATCCAGTGATGGCCGGTTCCATGGCTGCGCAGATAGTCACCGATCTGATGAACCGTGGAATACCCCAGACCCCGATGCAGGACGAACTTCATAAGATTGTGCTTTGCAAAGCCGGGAACAGGTCGCCCTCTGACTCAGGGGGCGACCTTCTGTCCTTCGGCGTTGAACTGTTTCAGATAGGCGATCACATCGGCGATCTCCTGGTCCTTGCTGAGACCGGCGAATGTCATCTTTGTGCCTGGCACCAGTTTGCGCGGCGCGCGCAGATAGGTCGTCAGCGTCGGCTCGTCCCAGGTCAGACCCGAATTCTTGTTCGCCGCGGAATAGCTGTAGCCCGGATACGTACCGGCCGGGCGGCCGACGACCCCATTCAGGACAGGTCCTACTCCGTTCTTTGCGTCAGGACCGACTTGGTGGCAGGCCATGCACCTCTTGAAGACGACGGCGCCGGCCCCGGCGTCGCCGGGAGATGGATTCTGCGCCTGCGCCGAACTGATTACAGTAAGAATCGCGATTGCTAGTGCAGGCACGGTCGGTTTCATTTTTGCTGCCTTCAATGAGCGACGGATTGGATTCCGCCAAGTCTGCCTGTGGAAAAGATCCGGGTACGATGCGCGGCCAAGCCTGCCGGATCCGGCCTGCGGATCCGGCAGGCTTGTATCAGGCGTCAACCAGGGGGCCGGGATTCTTGAGGTACTGATGCTTGATCGCGTCCGCTGCCCAGTACGCCAGAGCGCCTACTGGCCCGGTCGGGTTCTTCCCGGCGTTCTGTGGAAACACGCAAGCGCCGGTGACGAACACGTTCGGAACATCCCAGACCTGAAGATACTTGTTCAGTACGCTGGTGCTTGGGTCGGCGCCGAAAACCGCTCCGCCTGTGTTGTGAGTGCTCTGATATGGCACGATCGAGTAGGGTATCAGCGGCACGCTTCGATCGACCCTGGTGGCGCCCATCTCCTTTGCGATGGTCACGCAGATGTCGGCCTGAGCGTTCATCTGTTTTATCTCGTTGTCCTGGAAGTCGAATGTCATCCTCATGAGGGGACGCCCAAAAACGTCCGTATAGGTCGGATCAAGGCTCAGATAGTTTTGGCGGTAGGCCATCACCGCGCCCTGATTGCCGACACTGGCCGCGTGGTCATAATTGTCGACCACTGCTTTCTTCCAGTCGGAGCCCCACCGCGGCGTGCCGTGGGGCGTTGGATGCGACTGGATGGGCCGGGCGCCCGAGTTGCTGCAGCTGATGCCGCCGCCGCCGATGTAGCCGGCTTTCACGAAATCGTAGTTGTCGCCGTTGAAATCATCCATGCAGGTGCCGAGCGCGCCGGCGCCCATGTAGCGATTGAGGATAGTTTTCTTGTCGAAGAAGGCGGTAGCCCCGCCACCGCACTGATAGGCATAGTTCCGGCCGACCACGCCCTTGCCCGTTGCGGGGTCGTAGGGCACACCGATCCTCGACTGCAGCAGCAGACTGACGTTGCCGAGCGCGTAGGCCGACAGGACGATGAGGTCGGCAGGCTGTTCGAACTCGCGGCCTCGTGCATCGAGGTAGCTGACGCTGACCGCCTTCTTGCGGGTCGAGTCGAGATTGACCTTCAGCACGATCGAATTTGTGCGCAGTTCGAAATTCGGGTTCTTCAGCGCCAGCGGAATGACGGTGAAGTGCGGGCTCGCCTTGGCATTGGCCTCGCAACCGAAACGTTCGCAAAAACCACAATAGTGACATTGGCCGAAGGCCACGCCATCGGGATTGACATAGTCCCTTGACGCGTTCGACGACGGGTTGGGGAAAGGGTGGTAGCCGAGGTTGCGGGTAGCCTTCTCGAACATCACCATGCTCTGCGCGGCAATCATCGGAGGATTGGGGTACTCTTCCTTTCGCGATCCCTCGAAGATGTTGCCGCCGTCGATCTTTCGGCCATTGATATTGCCGGCCTTGCCGGAGGTGCCGCAGGTCTTTTCAAACTTGTCGTAATAGGGCTCGAGATCGTCATAGGTGATCGGCCAGTCCTGCAGGTGCATGTCCGACGGGATGATCTTTTCGCCGTACTTGTCGACGGTCCGGGTGCGCGGCTGATGGTCCCACTCGAGCCAGCGCCAGGTCACGCCGTTCCAGTGCACGCCCGCGCCACCAACGCCCTGGCCGGGCAGGAACGAGCCAAGTTGACGCATCGGCAGCGCCGTTTGCGATCCGTTGTTGCGGAACGTGATGGTTTCCCGCCGCACATTCTGCATGAGGTCGTGACGGGCGGCGTAGCGCAATTCGTCATGGATTTCCGGGTCGATGAAGTCCGGATTGGTGTCGCGCGGGCCTCCCCGCTCGAGGGCGACGATCTTCAGCTTGGTGGACGCAAGCTCCTTAGCGATGATGCCGCCTGTCCATCCAAGGCCGACAATCAGGACATCGACAGCGTTCAGTTTGGTGGCCATGTCAAAGTCTCCTTCTTCTTCCGCCGGTCAAATGAGGTCCTGGATGCCCTTCGGCTCAGCCTTGTAGGGTTTGTTCCGGAACGGCTCGATCTTGTCCGCGTACATGGCGTCCGCGCCGGGGAAGCCGATCATCTTCCAGGCAGCCGCGCCTTTGTTCCCGCCATACATCGGGTCCGCGAAATAACCCTCGATCGTGAGCTGCAGCAGGAGCCCAAAGAAGGTCGCCGTCGGCACTGTCGGAAGCTCGACCTTCTTGCTGTCGAGGTCGGCCATCACTGCGGCACGGTCTTTTGCCGACAAGCCGTCGAAGGTGCTCTTGCGCTCCTTCTGCACATAGGCGCTGACATCGGCGATGCCGGCCCGAATCAATTCCGACGGCGTCATCGGCAGTTGATAGCCTTGCTCCGGCGTGCCCTCGCCGAACGGCCCTTCAAGGTACAGCCGGTCGCCCTTGCCGTATCCGCCGGCCATCTGCCGGTCGATGTAGGTCGCTACGCCAAGTTCCTTGGCGCCGGGACCGGTTGCGTCGCTTGGAATGAGTGTATCGACCGCCGCTTCGATGAAGGCGGACTCGTTCACGTTGAAGAATTCATAGCCAGGCCCTCCAGCATGAGGGTCAGTGGCGGCGGTCACGTGATGATGTTTCGTATCGGAGGCCGCAGCCATGGTTTCGTCCGCCGATGCGGATCCGCTAAACGGCAGGGTGCCTGCGGCCGCCCCGGCCGCGCCGAACAGTTTCAGAAAGTCACGACGTCCTACATCGCCCCGGTCGCTTTTCTCTTTCGTCGACATGATTTCTCCTGTGACGCTGCAGGCAAAACGGTGGGTGAGGTTGGAGAGGGCTCGCGCCCGCACCAACCCGGCGCTGCGCAGCATCCAGCGCTAAGCCTCGGTGGATTTCCTGAAGCCTAATGTTCGCGCTCGTTATGTGGCAAACGAAATTCATTGACATTTAAGCGCAATTTTTATGCTATCCGCGATATGGACATTGAACTCGCCCGTACCTTTATCGAGATCGTTTCGACCGGGAGTTTCATTCGGGCCGCTGAACGCCTGAACGTGGCTCAAACGACGGTGAGCGCGCGTATCCGCAACCTTGAGCAACAGCTCGGCCGCGCGCTCTTCGTCCGGCACAAGGGTGGAGCTTCGCTCACCCCTGCTGGCGAACAGTTCCTGCGTCACGCGCCGATGTTCGTCCAGCTATGGCAGCGCACCCTTCATCAGGTTGCCGTGCCGCCGGGCCGCCGAGCTGTTCTCACGGTCGGCAGCGAAGTCAGCCTTGCGCAACCTCTTCTGCTCGATTGGGTCCGATGGATGCGCCGCTCGCTTCAGGATATTGCGCTTAGAGTACACGTCGACGTGCCGCAGGATTTGATCAACCAGGTCGCGTCGGGACTGGTCGACTTGGCAATCATGTACGCGCCGCCCCACAGACCGGGTTTGAAGATCGATCTGCTTATCGACGAAAAACTCGTCCTCGTAACTACAAATTCCGAAGCGCGCGTCCTGGACGAATCCGATTATGTTTATATGGATTGGGGGCCGGATTTTGGACTCCACCACGGGATGAATTTCCCGAGTGCTGCGCCGGACCTTTCTTTCGATTTGGGACCGCTCGCACTGAGCTATGTTCTTGCGACGGGCGGCTCCGGATATTTCAGAATGAGCTCAGTGCAACCCCACATAGAGGCCGGTCGGCTTCATCTTGTGCCTGAAATGCCGCAGTTCTCCTATCCGGTTTACGCAGTGCAATCCGCAAGTGCGGACGAGAGTGCGGTAGGCCCTGCCTTGGCGGGACTGCATGCTGTTGCGGACGGCGACATCAAGCCATAGGTACTTTTGATGAGACCTCGGCTTCCGGTTGGATCGAAGGGAACAGCAGGTCGACTGTCGTCCCAAGCCCCGGTTCGCTTGCAATGCGGACATGGCCGCCAACCATCCGTATCAATGCCTGCACCTGTGACAGCCCTATGCCGGTGCCCTTCTCGCCTTTGGTGGTGAAGAACGGATCGAACGCCTTTCGCAGGACTTCCGCGGTCATGCCGCAGCCTTGGTCCTTGACGCGAACACAAACGAAGGTTCCTGGTCCCGGCGGGTCAGGCGTCGCGGTCTCCTGCACCAATGGCTCGGTTACGATCCCGATCTCGCCACCGTCGGGCATGGCGTCCCGCGCGTTGACGATGAGATTGAGCACCGCGGTGTCGAATAGCGCGGGATCGATCAGGCAATCCGGAATATCGGAGGAAAGTTCAAGCCGGACGCGTATGTCGGGTCCGGCGCCGTACCTCAGCAACGGCTCGAAGGACCTGAGGAATTCATTCAGGTCGCCAGCATGTGCTTCGAGTTCCCGGTGCTTTGCGAAAGCGAGCAGTTGCGAGGTCAAATCGATCCCGCGATCGATCCCTTCCCGCGCCATCGCAATGAAGGCACGCACACGTTCGGGCTCGTCGGCTCTTTTTTCCGCGAGCCTCAGCCCGGATTCGATGACCGCCAGCAGGTTTCTGAAATCGTGGGCGATGCCGCTCGTCATCTCGCCCAACGCGGCAAGCCGATAAGCCGTATGCTCGCGTCGTTCGATTGCGGTTAAGGCATCGAGGGAAGCGGCCGGCAACTGGGAGCGCCCGTCTCGTTCTAGTTGAGACTGCGATTTGTTTTCGCATGGATACACCTTGTCCGTCATGAAGCCGCCCCCTGCCGTCACTGACGATAGCCAAGGAAGCCGCGCCCCCAGTCTGATCGTCGTACTCAGTCCTCCTGTTCAGTCAGGCTTTCTTCGTGGGCATGATCTAACCACGCCGGATGATTCCTTGTGTCATGATGTCTTCGACGTTCGGAAATGCCCTGAGGGCCGCCTCCGGCAAATCGCCATCCGCGCCGACCATTTCACTCCAGTCATGCGCCTCAGGCGCGCCGACGATGATGCGGCCGACCATCCCCGCGTGCTCATGCGGGACGCAGTAGTAGTCATAGGTCCCCTGTTCGGTGAGGGTAACCGAAAAGCTCTCGTTGGGCAGGAGGTAGCCGGAATCCCAAGGTCTTGCCGTCTTGGGGATGCGGCGCGGCCGATCGGAGTTGGCCGGACTGTAGGCAGTTGCCGTGTGCGAATTGCCGGAATTGAGATTTGTCCAGCGGACAGTCTGCCCTGGCTTGATCAGAATGCCTATCGGGTCGAACCAGACCTGTGAGCCGTCGTCGCGCCCTTGCATCCTGATTTCCACCACGTCGTCGGCCCACGCGACCTGGGAAGAGAGGGAAAGGGCGGCGACGAGCCCGCCGCCCCCGCCCAGCACCTGACGACGCGTGAGCATCATTTGGCGACCCGCGCTTCGTCGGCGGCCGGGACATGCCACAGCACGACGTGGACATGCGGTTCCGGAACGCCCGGGTGCCCGGCATTGTAGTAAACGTCGACATGGTCGACATCGCCGCCCGGCGCCGCGAGCTTGTCAAAACCTTTGTCCGGATTGAGATCCTTGATCGGCAGCATGTAGATGGTGCTGACAAGCTTGCCGGCGTGGTCATAGGCAAGGAACGGACCCGCAGGCAATGTCGCCGGATCGACGAAGAGCTGGCCCATGCCCGGAAGGAAGTCGGGCAATTTCACGAGTTTGCTGACCTGTTCGTAAGGAGCGGGGGGCGGAGATTTGGTGACATCGCTCGCCGCCATGGCACAAAGCGAACTGGCCATTGTCACGACAACTGCGAGGGCAAGCTTTTTCATCACGGTAACTCCTTGGTTGGATAAGAAGCCGCGCGGCAGCCCAAAAATTGGAAGGCTTGAAATCCGATCCCTGTCGCGCTGACACGGCCCGTTCGGGCTCGCCCAGCAAGGAGAAGATGGCTATGTTCGTCAAACGAAATTAACTAGCATTTCAGTGCATTATTTTTGCGCTGTTTGGTTACGTTTGGAATCCGGTCCGCAGTCAGGCAATTCTCTTCACGCATTCGATAGCGAAACCTCTGGAATGCGCATCGCCAAGACTCCAAATCATGGCGATGGGGTCGCGAAACCGAGTCGAGGACGCGCCATGGTTGATTTGGGGGAACTCCTTGCAATACACCGAATAGGCCCCAAGGCGACCGCCGGCGTCGCGCCGCTTGATTTCGAAAAAGCCGTCATTACGTTTTAGTTGCTATGCATATTATGACTGTAACCTTCCGGCGAGACCCGCAGCGTCTCAAAGCGGGCCTCTAGCCCGGACGCGAAAAGGCCCTGGCTTTGCGTCCGGGGATAGTCAGGTTTCCAGTACAGATTGAACATGCCTTGGGTTGGCTGTTTGGCCGAGCCCCTGTTCGAGATCGCTTAGAGGCGACAGTGATGATCCCATACATCTTGTCGGAAGAAGACATTTCGCTTGACCTCGCGACAAAGGGAAAGCATTCGGCCTTGTCGAGAATAGCTGTCAGGATTGCACGGAGATCAGGACTCGACGAGCAGTTGGTTCTCCGTGGTCTTTGGCGCAGCGAATGCCTTGGCTCGACCGGCATCGGTCGTGGCGTCGCGGTCCCACACGTCTTGTTCGACACGATCTCTTCGCCTGTCGCGTCTTTCACGCGACTGGCTCCGCCCGTCGATTTCCAGGGGCCAGACGACGAGCCCGTCGACATCGTCTATACGTTGCTCTGGCCGTGCTCCGCCGTTTCCACTTTTCTCCCGGTTCTCTCACAGGCGTGCCGGGTGCTTCGGGCGCCTCGGACTCGAGAGGGACTGCGAGGGGCACAGTCAGCCAATGAGGTGATGGCGATACTCGGCACTGACCCGTTTCCGGCCCTTTCCACCAATTCGAGCCCCTGCAGAGCAGGCCTAGGCATTGTCACGCCGACGCAGTTCAACAATGCCTAGGCTCAATTTGTCGCGGAAGCACGCCGTCGGCGCCGGGTGGAGTATCGATTCCCCCTTGTCTGCCCAACACGTTAGCGTCTTCCTTCGCGATGGTGCGCCATGCGGAATGTCCAACCTGCCCGCGCTTTGACGACGCATTGCAGGGGGCGCAAGCACGTCATTCAGGATAAATCCTGCCGACCGAAGGGTGGGGTTCACCAGAAGGTCCGCTAATGGCACCTCGTTTTCACTAGCGGTCGCGTTAAAACATATATTGACAATATATGTTTTTGTTGGAATGCTGTGTCGACCATCAGGACCCCGTGAGCAAACTCATCGATCTTGCAAGACGTGGCTGCTTGCTTGCGGGTTTTCGGTGCGCGCGAAGCAGCTTCGCGCCGGCGGTCGGCAAGCACTCGCAAGAAACTCTCGAAGCCGGGGTCCTGGAGACAATGCTGAAATTGGCCTTGAGGAAGACGGTAACGCGCAAATGGGCGGAAACAGTCGGAGCAACAGAACGATCATCGTCGATGGCGTCCCGCTGTCGGATGTGCTGGATGAGACCATGATCCGGGATGTGGTCCACGGCTTTTATGATGAAATTCGCCGCGATGAGCTTCTAAGCCCTATCTTCCATGAGAGGATACAGCCTGGCGAGTGGCCGGGTCATCTGGCAAAAATGTGTGACTTCTGGTCCGCGACATTGCTGCGGACGGCCCGCTACGAAGGACGGCCCTTGCCGCCACATCTCGCGATCGTAGGCCTCAGCGAGGCGCATTTCCGGCGTTGGCTGAAGCTGTTTCGCGCCACGGTGCGCCACATCTGTCCGCCTGACGTTGCGGCGCTATTCATGAATCGAGCCCTGCGTATTGCCCACAGTTTTCGCCTGGCCGTCGCCTTCAGCCGGGGCGAGACAACGATTGGCATCGAACCGATCGCTGAGAACGACTTATGACCCAGAATTGGCAAATGAGTGCTTCCCATAAAGACAAGTCAATCCAAGGAGCAACCGCCGATGAGGCTGACCAACTTCTCGGACTTCGCCTTGAGGATGTTGATGTACGCGGCCTCGGCCGGCGATCGCCTGATCACGATCGAGGAAACCGCCCGCACCTTCAAGGTGTCGAAGACGCATCTCAACAAAGTCGCCAATACCCTGACGCGCGGCGGCTACCTGAAGGCGGTACGCGGCCGCTCCGGCGGCCTCGCTCTGGGGCTCCGGCCCGAGATGATCCGGATCGGCGACGTCATACGGCTGACCGAACCGGATTTCGCTGTTGTGGAGTGCTTTACCACCGGAAACCAATGCGTGCTCACCGGCTGCTGCAAGCTTTCAAGCATGTTCGGCGAAGCGATAGCCTCCTTCCAGAGCGTCCTCGACCGCTACACGCTTGCCGACATCAACCTGCCACTCAAGGACTTCCCCGGCGGCCCGACACCGCCCACCCGTACTGAGGCAGCACGCAATGGCAAATAATGTTGCGGAGCTTCGACCCACACTGATTACGCCGATGGAGACAAGCCATGGCTGAGCCGAAAAAGAACGACGAGCAGGCGATGGGGGAGATTGAGTCTGGTATCGATCCGGACAACAGCCTGCTGCCCATGCTGATCGGTGGGCTTGTCCTGATAGTCATCGGGGCGGTTGTCATCATGATGTTCGTCTAGCTTTCGTAAGACGCCCTGACATTTGGAGCGGCGCCTCACATGATTGGAGAAGAGAAGATCATGACGAAATATTCTATTGGCGACCATGTCAGCTGGAATTCAGAAGCCGGCCGGGTCAGCGGCAAGATCATCAAGGTCCATCACCAGGACTTCGACTACAAGGGGCATCGTCGCCATGCGTCGAAGAACGACCCGCAGTATGAAATCCTGAGCGACAAGACCGATCACGTCGCCGCGCACAAGGAAAGTGCACTGACAAAGATCGGCTGATGCCTGCCCGATTCAAAACCATCGGCCACTCCGCACTCAGCTCGAGGAATTTCTCGACATGCTGGGCGCGGCGCAGGTCGACCCACTGATCGACGTCCGATCCTTCCCCGGTCGCGTGCCAATCCACCCTGCAACATCGACCGGCTGCCTGTCGCAACAGTGGCATTGCCCGCTCTGGGTGGACGGCGGCTGAAACGTCGATGAAATTTTCAACTCCTTCTGGCGCGTCCGGAGTTCCGGGCGCCCGAATTTATCATCGCCTTCAAAGAACTGATCCGTTTTCGGCCGCGCCCGTCGCCCGGCCTTGATACGCTTGGAGACCGTCTGGTGGCTGTGCGACCGCCGCATCATAACCGACTATCTGCTCTAGAGCGGGCACGCCATCGACCATCTGAAGGGCTTGGGTCACACCCAACACGCCAGGCCCACTCCCCCCGCGTTACGCGCCGGCGACGGAAAATCTTCTATCCGGCTCCCGCCGCCCGCTGGGAAATAGCACCAAGAACGTGGATCGCAGACCAGCGAAACAGAAAAAAGACAGATCGCGCTAGCCGTGCTGAAGCAGATGAGAGCAACAAGCCAGCTACACTTACGATCTGCCCTCAAGAATATTAGGAGACCATCCGATGAATGGCATAATCTTTCGCAGCGCTCATCTCTGGTAGCGAAAGATGCAAGGAAAGAACAAATCCGACAGATTCAATACGATAGCGGATGAGCCGGAACCGTTCTCGACGCTTGTGAGCACCATTCGCGCCTGCAGGATCTGCCGTGACCAGCCTAGTTATGGCTTGCCGCTAGACCACGAGCCACGACCGATCCTTCAAGCATCAGAGGGGGCACGCATTTGCATAGCCAGCCAAGCTCCCGGAATCCGCGCGCATGAAAGCGGGCGACCGTTCGACGATCCTTCGGGAGTGAGGCTTAGGCAATGGCTGGGAATGAATGAGGAGGAATTCTACAACCCCTCCATGGTTGCGATTGTGCCCATGAGCTTCTGCTTTCCTGGCCTAAGCCCCACTGGGGGCGATTTGCCGCCCCGCCGGGAGTGCGCGGAGGTCTGGCGGGGAAAGCTGTTTGCACGCCTGCCGACCTTGGCATTGCTGCTAGTTGTCGGCGGATATGCGCATCGATGGCACTTTGGGTCAACATTTGCCGGAAAAGGCGTTAACGAGACTGTACGAGCCTGGCGCCAGATTTATCGAGCCGATCCCTCATTGCTCCGATTACCACTGCCGCACCCGTCATGGCACAACAATAGGTGGCTGAAACAGAATCCGTGGTTTGAGAACGAACTTCTTCCCACGCTACGAACCGATATACGTGCCCTGTTCCCCTGATTTCACTGTGGGAGTCAAATTACTCGGAACGACCCAATGACTGCACAGCCACGATGGTGGCACAAGCGAGCATCGATCAGGCGCTCGGTTCGTCCCCAATGTGCTGAAAGCCGCGTTGCCGCTTGGCTTTCGGACTTGTTCCCCATAGTCGCCGTGCTATCGTCCCCACGTGGTCCCTCCCTAACGGGGCCGAGCACACGCAAGGCCATCGATGGAACTCGATCCCCTGCTCCTTTCCCGGCTTCAGTTCGTATGGGTCATCGGCTGGCACATCCTGCTGCCAGCCTTCACCGTTGGCCTCGCGTCCTATATCGCCCTCCTGGAAGGCATGCATTTCTTCACCGGACAGGAGATCTACTTCCGCATTTCGGGATTTTGGATCAAGATTTTTTCCGTCGCCTTCGGCATAGGCGTCGTCTCGGGCATCGTCATGCCATTCCAGTTCGGCACCAACTGGAGCCGTTATTCCGATGCCACGGCAAATGTCTTGTCGCCTCTTTTCGCCTACGAAGGGTTGACCGCCTTCTTCCTTGAGGCCGCGTTTCTCGGAGTGTTGCTGTTCGGCCGGAATCTGGTTCCGCGCTGGGCGCACTTCGTGGCGGCGCTGATGGTGGCTTTCGGCACGCTGCTGTCATCTTTCTGGATACTTTCCGCCAACAGCTGGATGCAGACGCCGGTTGGTTACGAACTGGTCGACGGCCGCTTCTATCCGAAGGACTGGTTCGCGATCGTCTTCAATCCCTCCTTCCCGTACCGCTTCGGCCATACGGTGGTCGGCTTCTATGTCACCACAGCCTTCGTCGTCGTAGGGGTGGCGGCCTGGCTGGTCCGGCGAGGCCGCTCGGTGCCCGAGGGATCGCGCATGCTGTCGATGACCCTGTGGCTGCTGACGGTCCTGGTTCCGCTGCAGATCCTGCTCGGCGACGAGCACGGGCTGAGCACGCTCGAACACCAGCCGACGAAGCTGGCCGCTATCGAGGCGCATTGGGAAACCGGACGGCGCGTGCCGCTAGTGCTGTTCGCTCTACCCGATGAACGGAACGAAGCGAACCGTTATACGGTCGAGGTGCCCCTGCTTGGCAGTCTGGTCCTAATCCACGATCTCAATGGCGAGATCCGAGGCCTGAAGGAATGGCCGCGCGACCAGAGGCCACCGGTGGCCATTCCGTTCTTTGCCTTCCGCATAATGGTCGGGATCGGTCTACTAATGCTTGCGATGGTGGCGGCGAGCTGGTGGCTGCGCTGGAAAGGCAGGCTCTTCGATACCTCTTGGTATCTGCAGGCCTGCCAATGGGTCGCTCCGCTCGGGTTCGTGGCGGCCGTGTATGGACGGCTCTCCGTTAGCAAGGGGTTCTTCCAACTTCCATCTGCGCGACGTTTGCGGCTCGCATCGCGGAAGGCGCGCCATCGCCTCCACTGTCGCTCCGCCGTGAACGTGCGCGAGATGAGGAAGTTTCCTTCTCTGCGAGCGCCAAGACGGCATGCCGTCTGCGCAAACAAGATCAAGCGTAGGGTTTCGTCGATCGAAGAGGAGAAGGTCGCGAACACCAAGAGCTCGGCTGGGAATTCCGAGCGAGATATGGAATTGCCTCGCTATCCGTGTGGCAATGCCCTATCGACAGCAATGCAAAATCCCAAATTCATTCAGCCGGTGACGGTTCGGGCGCCAGCACCCAAGACCCCGAGACGGTCATCACCGACGTCTATGAATGCTCGTCATTTCTGCTTCGGAAGTGGCGGGGCAAGCGTGGGCCGTCACATCGCGCCCCGCTCCAGGCCTGCCACGATGCCAGCGCGGACAAAAAGCCCATATCGAGCGTTCGGCGGGCGTTCGCTTTGGCGGCGCGCCAGGCTGGTATTCTGGTCGGGCAGTAAACGGAAGACGACCGTCTTCGTCAGGTCGTTGGCAGACAGGCCAAAGGACGTTCTAATGTCCAACCCGTCCCGGGCATTCTACACAAGCTCGAGCGGCGACCGCTGGCTAGTCGGGGTCGGCGAGCGCGACGAGATTTTCGTGAGGCATGAGCCAAACCGGGCCTCGGGCGGTCAACCTTCCGAGGTTGACATCGAGACGTTCATGGCCCGCGGACCTGGCTCACCCGAAGCAAAGCCTTGATCGATCTGCTCGACCAACTGCGCACGGAACAGGACCGGGAGGACATGGAAAAGCTAGGCGGTCGATAGATAGCCAAACCTGCAAGGGACTCCGTAACGTGCACCGTACCGATTAGGTCTTCCGCCCGCCCCTTCGCGCTGCCTCCGGTTTGATTCTGATGCGTAACGCTCCGCCCTCGGGACGGTCGATTTCGAATGCGTTCGTCTTGCGAACGAGATCGCTCAGCTTGCGAAAACCAAAGGTGCGCGGATCGAAGTCGGAAGCCAGATTGGCAAGCTGCGTGCCAACCGAACCGAGCGGAACCCAGCCATCCTCGCTTTCCATCTGCGCGATGATCTTCCGGATGATCGGCACAGCAGCTGAAGGCGGCTGCAATGGCTTCATGCTCGATACTGCCTCAGGTTCGTTCGCGGGCGCGGACGGCAGCAGGTTCTCGGTATAGACAAATCGCCGGCATGCCTGGCGGAAACTCTCCGGTGTCTTCTGCTCCCCGAAGCCGAACACGTCGATGCCCTGCTCGCGGATGCGGGCCGCGAGCCGGGTGAAATCGCTGTCGGAGGAAACCAGGCAGAAACCGTCGAACCGGCCGCTATGCAGCAGATCCATCGCGTCGATGACGAGCGTGATGTCCGAGGCGTTCTTGCCTGTCGTGTAGGCGAACTGCTGCTGGGGTATGATGGCGTGCTTCGAAAGGACGTCTGCCCACGCTTTCGAGCGCGAGCTGGAAAAATCGCCATAGATGCGACGCACGCTGGCCTCGCCAATCTTGGCGATCTCCTCGAACAGCCCGTCGGCAATCTTGGCCGAGGCATTGTCGGCATCGATCAGAACGGCAAGGCGCGGCGACCGAGGTTCGGAAGGCGTCATAGGGCTTTCCTTAGCGCTGTTCATGCCACCTGAAGTTCTTGCTTTCAATGTCAATGATGTCGCCGCAGTTCGAGCATTCCATCTGGGTGTGAGTACGAATCCAGCCGACGAGCGTCTTTCCCTGATGATGGCAACGGGGACATTCTACGTCGATTTCGAAGTTGTCTGTCTCGCGCTCTGTCATCGCCATGCCTTAGCTTTCATCAGCAGCGGGCATCTGCGCTTCCTTCTTTTCTACGGATGAAGGTTTCTCCTTTGCAGCTTTCCCCGCAAGCTTGGCTTCTTTCTTGGCCGCCTTGGCCCTGTCTCGTTGACTCCGCTCGTATCGATAATTCGGCTTCATCGCCATTCGAACTCTCCGTATGCAGGTATGGTAGTCTCGCTAAGCAAAAGTGCTCGCTGAGATTTGGAATGGTAGATCGCAATCCGGCCAGCGCACGTGGCTAAAAACCGCGCAGTCGCTTGTCGCAAGCTCAGTAAATCTCAACCGTGCGGTCGTAGCTGATCCCCGCATCCTTAAGCGCGGTGAGGAATGCGACACTCGCGTCATCGGCAGCAGCATCTTCGGTGCAGCACTTCATTGCGTCCGACCAAGCCAGGCTGTCGTGTCCAGGCCAATGGTCAAACAGGAAATCGGATGCCTGTGCGACGGACTCAATGAGCGTGAAGCCGATCGGACCGGCGATGTAGACAACCACGGGAACCCGGAATTTTTTGCCAGCCATCGTGCAAACTACGCCTGATTGCGTGGAAAGACGAGCGTGGCAGGACGTATTATTAACCTGCCTTTATCGAATCCGAATGCTGCTACGGGAAATCGGCGGCGGTCAAAATATAGGAGTCGCGGCGGCTGCGGGCATAGACCTTGCCGGCCACATCCTGGATGGAGGTCCGTAAGGCGTCAAATGCCGAAAGACAGGCTGTCTCGGTGCTTACCTTCCCACCCAGGGCAACGCCGGATTTGGCCAGCGCCTCTACCTCGATGAAGAAACGGATTTGAAACATGCCGTCATGGCCGATGAAGCAGACGGCATTGCGCGCTTCATCGAAGCTACGGCTGGGATTGGGGAAGGCTAGAGTCATGATCGGCCTCCCGATATTTCGGGAACGCCAACAAGAACTGACCACGCGGCGATCCTCTCCTTGCGGCGCTCGCTGTTGCGAAGGTTGAGGGACAGCATGCTTTTGGTCGCTTCCGAACGGCTGAGCCCGATCATGAAAGCGCCGTCCACATACGCCGGGATGCCGGTGAAGACGTGATAGACGGTCCAGGAACGATCGGGCTCGACCCGGCGGCCATATTGATCCCTAAAGGCGCATGCCTGCGCGCCGCCTGCATCTTCCCGGCCCGGATGTGCCCAGGCGTTGCGCGCGACATGGGTGGGATGGTTGCTGGCGTTCATGATGTCGGCCATTTGTCTGTGCCCGCCTGCGCGGCAATGACGCTGGAATAGATCGTCGGGCCGTCGGCGTCGGCGATTGCGACGGCATCCGGCCACTGTGGCATGTTCAGCGTCCTTGCCAGTAGCCGCGCGATCTCGATCGCCGCGTCGAGGTCGGCCGCGTCTACGGTCTCACGGCCAACGACGGCGTGCGCGTCGTTGGCAACGCGCGTGCGATAGAATTCGATCACGACCTTCATCCCGAGCTGTCGCGCGCAAACATCCTGCCGTCAGCCTTTGCTCTTGCTTCGGGTGCCGCCGGCGCCCTTGATTTGGCCGAACGCACTCTCAGGCTTCACCGGAAGCTCCTCCTGCTTCGGCTTCCTGATCTCTCTGTTCGAGCGTTTCTGTCCCTTGGCCATGTCCGAATGTCCTTTCGATGAGCATTATGCCGCCGTCCGACGCTTCGTCGACTGGCTCCAGCCTGTCCTCCGTCACCACCCGCTCGTGCGGTTCGGCGTCGCTGCGAATGCGGTATTGCGGCGAGTTTCCCCTCGGCGGCAGGGTACGGGTGATGCGGTAGATTTCGCCGGTATTCGGACCGAGGCCGAGACCGCCCTTCAGCCGGACCGCCTGTCCGATGTCAAAAAGACGTGCCGGGGCTCCGTGCTGGATGGGGCGTGCGTTGCGTTGCATGAGGGTGGTCATGGTTGTCTCCGGTCCTTGTCGAGCGCCGCCTCGAGTGAGGCCGGTTCGATTGGCACCAATTGCTGCGTGGACCCCTTCGCGGAGATCGCTGGCAGGTGAATGAACGTGGCCACGCGGCGCCATGCGGTGCGGGAAGCCCCTTCGAGAGGCTCCTCATCGAGATCGACGCGATACTCTCCGGCCGGCTGCGGCGCATCGAAACCCGGCAGCATAAACGCCGCATTGAAGCGAACGATGGTCGGCGTGGTGCGAGTGGTCACTTGCGGCTTTCTGCGGAAGCGCGCATGCGCCTTCCGCTTCAATTCGAAGTCGAACCCGCGAAACAATGTCCGATGCCGCCAGTACATCCGTGGTCAGCGCTAGCATCATTTCAGGGTTCGAACGAAGCGAGACGCCGCGCCGGGAGCGGCGCAATGCATTCACTGTCGAAAATTCGGAGGCGGATGGCGAGGATTCACTATGACGAAGCCACCTCGACCAAATCAACGAATTTTATATATGCGCCCCAATTGCGCTGCGAACAAGGCGGTGGCGGCGTTTTATTTTTCTTGGTTAAATAAAAAAGCCAAACACAGGGTCAAAAAATCGGCAGGAATTCACCTCATCCAGGGCGATATTTTCTGAGTCTCGCAATTATTCCGACCGATAATTTAGCGGGCGTGGCAAATAATTTCGGTGCTCCTATCTATCGCGAGGCAAGCGGTCTATAGAAGGATATGCACACCCGTTCCGCCACCAGAAAGAAGTTGCCACCTGAAGCCTAGTCGCCCGATAGCCATGCCGACCGTGAAGCCTGGCATCCCGAGCATATCCGGGGTCGTGTCCGTGCGTGAACCGCCTCGGATGTTCGGTATGCTTGCCACGAAGGCGCCGCTCGTTGTCACGGCGGGGCGGGCTAGCGCGAATGGGATTGAGAACGTGGCGACGCGCATGGGGGGCGTTCTCTTCATACGGTCAACTCGCCTTGAAGATATATGTCGCGCTCTGGATCGTCGCTCTGCTGGCCCCGGTTTTCGTCAGCATAAAAGCCTGAACCCGGTCGGCATTCGTCGAGAGGCGAAAACGAGAAAGATGCGAGCATGGCAAACCACTACGCGCTGCGGATGGACGAGCCGAATAGCTGGACCGTTTTCGACATCTTCGCCGGCCAACCTGCCAAGTTCGAGAAGAAGATGATGGTCGGGATCAAGACGCGCCGGGCGGAAAAGATTGTTGGCGAACTGAACATTCAGGACGCCAAGCGGCGGGAAGAGGCCGGCCGGGAATCCTGATTGGCAAGGCCGATATTGCGGTTCAGCGCTCCTGGCCCGGTCATGGAGCAATCGCCGAATGTCGACTGCCTCCGGCAGTCATTTCGCTTGAAAGGATAATACCCATGAGAACCATGAAAACACTGGATGCCCCGTCCATCATGATCGTGGCCGTCGCCAAATCATCCAAGATTATGTCGGCGCGGCTGACGATCAGAACGGACGAGGCAGCAAGGCGCAGGATCGCCGACACCGACGGCACTCTAAGGCGGGCACGCGAACTCGCGGAACGCAACCGCCTGATTTGAACCAGGCCTTCGTTGGCCAAAAGGTGTCTACCGCAACAGCCGCCATCGTGATTAGAGCCGAAAACTGCATTTCCCAGCGAGGCAAGGTTGGGGTTCAGGGAACGGCTGACGAGTGGGAAAGTGACAATGGCAACTGTAGAATTGATAACAGTTGAGGAGCGGCCCGGTGGCCAGCTTCTATTTAATGTTCGCGTGACTTCACCCGCTGGCAAAATTGAACTGCCGATCGCCATCGAGGGCCAAGGATCTGTCGCTTCGAATGAAACGACGGTTCTTCAGTTGGCGCTTGGTTTTGCCAAAGACCTAGAGGCTTCGGTCCGGCTTCGTCTTGGAGTGGAGCAATAGGGGTCTTTAGCAGCGACGAGTCACTGTGCCAATGATCTGGTCCCGACACGATGCAAGACCTGGCAGATTGCTCTGGGCTAGAAAGCCGACCGTTCATCCAGCGACCGATTTGCGCCCGGGCGCTTCGTCGGGAACCGACGTCAAGTGTCGACGGCGTGGGCTCCGATAGTGGAGGAACCAACATCATTGGAATCATCGGCAAGACGGTGGCCGTCCAGAACGCCGCCTGTCGCTTTTTTGTCGGCAGCAGCGGCTTCCACGACTAACGCCGACCGAAGCCTTGGCCCTGCTTTCGGATCCCACGCCCGCCGAGGCGTGGCTTGAAGCAATAGGAACTGCTCCGCCAGGTGGCCATCGGGCTGTTGACGTTGGCCCTGTCGCAACCACCTCGGTCAGGACATAGTTGAGTCCTTCAAGGCATCTCGGGTTTGCATTCCTTGCTTTGCCAACCTTTAGTCCACGTGCCGTGTGCCAGCTGCCTGATGAGGATGAGCGCATCCTCCAAAAGCGCAGCAAGAGCATTGCCGCAAGAGTGTTAAAGAGTTGCGCACTCGCATTGCAGGTCCAGCTTTTGAACCATTCGGCGCATTCGGGCGTTGGGGGGCATGTCAGCCCACGACAACAGCCGTGACACCTATCTGCGAAGCATTCGCCGCGCTCGACGTCGCGCCGAGTTACGCTCTGATGAGACACAGCACCTCATCGATGAAAGCCGTCGCCTGATCGAACAATCCCACCAGATTCTAAAGCGGGTCAAATCAGGCAAGAATCCTCGGTCAGGGCATCTGACAAGAACTGACTCGTGCGAAGGCCCATCCCATGGCCGAGACCAAGCGAGAGCGCGAACTGCAATTGCAGGCAGCGAAGGAATTTCGGGTGCAGTTCCTTATGAACGAAACGGGCATTACCGAGGCCCAGGCCCGTGAACTTGTCGGTATGATCGGCTTAGATGCGAGCTCGCTTCTTCGCGAGGCGCGTCTTCTGAGGAAGAACAAGTAGCATGCACAGGCCCCGGTGGAGGTCGTCTTTCCTGTGAGAAGGACTATGGTGCGCGTCACGGTTCGCCAGGTTGGCAGACCGCAACGCCCGTGCAAAGCGACGGGACAGCAAGGGAGATGCAATGCAGGTACTCGTACGCGACAACAATATCGAACAGGCCCTTCGGGTCTTGAAGAGGAAAGCGTGAAGGCATCTTTCGTGAGATGAAGGCTCGCCGGGCCTATGAGAAGCCCTCCGAGAGAAAGACTAGGCAACGAGCCGAAGCCATCAGACGAGCACATAAGCTGGCCAGGAAGCGCGCACAGAGAGAAGGCCTGCTGCCTCAGCCAAAAGGAAAAGGTCCGCTACCGCGTCGGCCCGCGCCGGGGGCGCAACGAACTGTCGAAAGTGGAGGCAGCTTTAGGCCGTCGTCCTCGTGAGCGGCGGGATGCCACCGGTTCTCCGCACTTGTTTGCCGACTGCGGAGGGCGCTTCTCTCGCCCCGCTGTATCAGCGTCATGGATCGCGGGGGGGTCGTGTCCGGCAGGCATTCGGAAATTCCTGCTCTCGATGTCGATCACCTGCCCGCAACCGGGACATTCGAGCTGTACGTGCCTGCGAATCCAGCCGATGCTTTTCCTGATTCATAGTCGCAGGCGGGACAGATGATCCCGATCTCGTCGTCTTCGTAGTCGCTGGCCGGCATATAAGTCTGGCTCCGGTCGGCGGGCTTTTTTGTCAGTTCAGCCTGGGCCGTTCCTCATTGACGTAGCGAGAAAGGAAGCTCGCGATGTTCATGCAGAGTTGGACATCCGGCTTGACCTGCAAAGGGGGTGCGGCCGGGTCGTTCACAGTGCCGAGTATTGGCACCAGAAAGAAGTCGTCATAGCGCTGTCCGTCGGTGGTGACGACAAACGTAAAGCCAGCGAACTCGGCGTTCAGGCCGGCCTCGATCCTCATCAGCATCACTAGGTTGTCGAACTTGGCACCATGCGGCGGTACTACCAGAAAATGCCGACAAGGCCCCGGCTTGGATACTGCTGGTTTCATGTGTAGCGGCCCCCCTTAAAACGGGCACGCTAGGTCTGCCACGCTCACAAGGCAAATCACGTCTGCCTCGGCACGGAGCCTCGTTGAATTCCCGGTTACTATCCACAGGCCTCATTTGCCGTATATGTTCGGCGCATGGTGGCAGAACGTTACGATATCGAAAGCGACCCGGACGGTACCTTTTCGGTGATCGACGTTATGACCGGGCTTCCCCATGAGATCTGCGGCCTCCTGCTCGAAAGCATGCCTTTCTGGCTGGTGCTCGACTTAGTTGGTTTTCTGAATGACATGGACCGTCAGAGGAAACGCCCCCACTAGCGTCGGCTCGGCTTCCATAGGTCGGCGCGATAAAGCGTCGATTAGCGTTTCTTCGGCGGGGTCTCCGGCTCGGCTGTTTCTTTAGCAAGCCGCGCACGTCGCAAACGTTCGGTTTTCGCCTCCCTCGCTGCGGCCTCGTTCACTATGATCACCTTGGCTGCTCTGTTTGTGGCGTCCTGCTTCACCTCGCCGGGAGAAGCTTTCGGCTTAAAAACGCCATTCGGAATTGAGGGGCGCATAAATAAATCCTAGGCCGGGACATGCCCGACCTTCTCATCATCGCTTCGATGGCCGCGCCAGTACATCCGTGGTCGCAAGCCAGAAGGGTTGTCACTCACGCGGCCTGAAGGTTCTCAGCCGAACTCTTGCCGTTGCGGTTATCTTTCACGACGTCGAAGTTGACCTTCTGGCCTTCCGCAAGCGTGCGCATGCCGGCGCGCTCAACGGCAGAGATGTGGACGAACACGTCCGGCTGCCCATTACCCTGCTCGATAAAGGCGAAGCCTTTGGTAGCGTTGAAGAACTTCACTGTTCCAGTAGCCATACGATTTCCTTTCAAATCGGTGCAAATCATCGCGTCTGGCTGGCAGCCAAACGCTCCAGTTTCGAAATTGAGAGGAAAAATCGTCAGGGCGCCAATGCGCGAAAACAACGTTCGTTCAACAAGATCGACGCGCGAAACATAGCGCTTTTTTTCCTGCGGCAAGGTCGTCGGCGCGCTGGTGCTGCGTTGAAAGAAAGACTCGCCGGGCGAGGAACCCCAAGCACCTCAAGCCCGGCGAGAGCTTATTTTCCTGATCCCCCGATCAGGACCCGGTGGGAGGATTAGCACCGGCAATCTCTTCAGTTGCAAGGCGGGTGCCAGCATTTTGGTGCCGAAACGGGACATTGGCAAACCCAGGCCAGTGCAAGACCAGGCCAGCGCGCGCTGGTTATCCAAAACAGCGCATCTTGCCCTACGGCGCGGCGGCCGGCGCTTCGAAGTGCGGCCTCGGCGCTAGATGAGCCCGGCTTGCTTTTGGGGTTATGATTGAGGTTCGCAAGCCGGGCTATGCGCCGACTGATGGGCGGGGGCTTGGGTTTATCAGCCGGCGCGATCGGGAGACTGTCTGATTTGCCAGCAGGCCCGCAAATCGACCGAGGTCCAGACTTCCAAGCGCATTGGTCCGAATAAACGAAGCATATAGCCCCTTATTCCATTGAGACGGCGGCCTGCCCCTGGCAAATGCCAGGCGATCAGGAATATAATCTTCCCTGGTGCGGCGACCTCATTTTCGGAGATCGCCAATGACAATGAAATTCCCCTTCGTAGAAAACACGCCTGGCAAGAAGCTGGAGGCTGGCACAGGTCTCTCGGTCGACTGCTTGACCTGCAAGCGAAAAGCTCATTTAGACGTCGCCGAGCTGGTGAAGCGGCTCGGGCCGGACCATAGGTGCTTGCACCGGGATCTGATCGAAATCATCTACTGTCACGAGTGCCGAAACGCCGGCCGCGACGATCGAAACCAACAATTCACGGATCATGCGGTGACGCCAACAAGCGGAGGAGACCCGATGCGTGACGATGAGCTTACCGAACGACCTAGCCGCGGCTGGACGCCATGGAAGGAAGGCAACGGCGAGGCCGACATCGACAGGGCCAGGTGCCTGCATTTTCCCAAGCTCAACGTGTCAGTGTGGTTTGACGGGTCCGACATGGTCGGGCTAGCGCACTAGGGCTACAGGCGCGAGAAATGGTGCATGCGGCTGACGCCGAAGGACTGGCAACCATTGCCCGACGTCTACCGGCTCGAGCGGGAGCGTGGCAGCAGGAAGCGCTCAATCGCTTGAGGGCAGAAGTGAGCGCGCCGCACTTTGATCCGTTTGATAGAAAGCGGTGATCTGAAGCCGAGCCGAGTTTTGTCATAACTTGGGGCCGCTTGGATTTGCGGACGATCAGAAAGTCAAAACGAAGGAGCCAATACAGGATATGTCCGCTTTCCGGAGCTGTTCAAACTTGCTTGAGCGTCCGAAATCGGCGCGAAGCGGTCATTGGCGATGCCACTTATCTCGAGAACGCGCCAGCAACGATGCCGTTTGAATTACCGGAGCTCGTGGATGGCCACGTTAGGGACAACCGACTTCGCAATCTCACACAGGTGTTGATGATGCGTGAGGTAAATCACCTGGCCCACACTAGCCATCTCGCCGAACAATCGGAAAACTTCCTCCGACCGGAGATGGTCGAACGTTTCCATGATGTCGTCGGCGATGAACGGAACAGCCGGCCTGACCTTGGCAAACTCGTAATATCCGGCGAGGCGTAGAGCCAGGTAGAGCTGAAAACGCGCGCCCTTCGACAGAGCGTCCGCGACCTTCGATTGGCCATCTTTCTGTGTCGCGATGAGCACCTCGCCGCCCTTTACCGGCTGGGTCGTCAAGCCTGTGTACTGCCCTCGCGTGATCAGTGCGAAGGCGTCGGAGGCCTCGCTCATCATCCCGGAGCGGTGACGTTCGCGATAGACCCGCAGCGCACTCGATGCCGACATCACCCCAAGCTTCAACTCGATAAAGCGGACGGCCTTTTCCTCAATTTCGAGAAGGACGGTGCGACGATCGGCATCGATGCGGGCAACTGCGCTGTCGCCGCCGATCGCATCGAGCTTGTCGGTCGCCCGGGTGCGTCGGACGAGTTGCTGTTGCAGTGAGTCATCGAGGTCGGCGAGACGCCGCTCGACTTCGGCCTTTTCAATTGCAAGCCCATCAAGATCGAGGCCTTCCAGCAACGACCGGGCCTGGGTGAAGTCGTCGAGAGCGAGCTCGCTCGTCAGTCTTTCCTCAAGCTCGACCCTGGCACTATGGAGACCGTCTCGCTCGCGAAGCTGTTCGTCGCGCTCCCCGACCTCCGGCAGCGTTCTTACCCCGAAGGCATCGAGCACTGCCTGCTTTGTTGTCTCGTGTACCGCGACATCAGCGTTCAGTGCCTCTCGAACGTCCTGCAACTTTTGAACGTCAAGGAGTAGATTTGCCCTCGCCTCACGGGCACGCTCGGCTTGCTCCAGACGCCCTGTCAGCCTGACGCTCACCTGTTCTGGCGGCTCGTCGCTCGCGGGCTCCCCGGCCTGCGCACCAAGCCGGGCCACCTCTTCAGCAAATGCAGTCCTGTCCGCCTCCATCTTGCGGATGCGGATACGCATGGCCTCACGATCCTGCAGGGCCTTTGATAGCTCCGACAGCTGATCGAGGACGCTGCCAAGCCCGGTTCCGGCGATGCCTTCTTCCAGCCAGGTGCCCTTCAGCGTTTCCTTGACCTCGGCCTGCCATGCACCCTCTCGCCGCTCGGCGATTTCAACAGCGAGCCGCCTTGCGGCCAGCTCCTCTTCCTTCGCGGCGACGCTTCTTAGCGCTTCCGCTCGTTTCGCGTCGACCTTCGCCTGCCTGTCGAGAAAGCGGTCGGCGGCGACCACCATCACGTCCAGGGCTTCACCGGCTTCCGGCTGAATTCCAACGCTTCGAAGAGCTGAGGTCAGTCCGAGATGGATTCGCTCTCCTTCGGCTGTCGCGCGCTCAATCCTTGCGCGTGCGAGCAGGATGCCGTCCCAAGCGGCAAGCGCGTCAGCACGCGCGGAAAGGCGCTCCTCGAGAAGACCGATCAAGAGGTCGAGCGACTGCGCCTGGCAATCCTCAAGCAAGGCTCCGGCCATTCGCTTGATTTCAGTGGAAGCCATTTCTGCTTGCTCAGCCACACCACCGAGTTGGAGGCTTATGCGCTCTATTGCCGCTTCGATCTCCCCCGCCTTTTGCTTGATTGCACGCAGGTCCGCCAGCTCGCCCGAATGAGCCAATCGAGCCGCGCCGACCTGATCGTCCCTGGCCAGTGCCGCCGCAAAGACATCAGCCGTTTCGGCCTTTAGGTCCGCCCGGTGATTTCGCCAGGCCTCTTCCCTCTCACGCCGAATGGCTGCGGCGGTTTCGTCGTCGGCGATGTCGGCCGACGCGCGGACAGCAGCCAGACGAGCCGACGTCGGGATCCGGCTTTGTTCATGCTCAACCAGACGCTCCGAGAAGACCGCCCTGTCCCTTTGAAGGTCCGCGGCCAGTTTCTTCCAGACGGCCATCTGCGTCGGCACTGGAACCGACATTTTCGAAAGTGCTTCCGCATCTCCCGACCACGGCCGAAGGCGCCGCATCACATCGGCCAGCCCTGTTTGCCGCTCGTCCTCGAACGCGCACGCCTCTCTGATTTCCCGTGTGTGACCACTGGCCTTGGCCTCCGACACCGCTGCCATCAGCCTGGCTCTTGCTGGCTCGGGCACTGCCCTCTCCTCGTCAATGCGACCTCGCGCAGCGTTGAGTCCGTCGAGCGCGGCAGCGGCTTCATCGCGCGCCATCCGCAGGCTCGTCGTGATGCCGGAGCGTTGTTCGACCATGTTGCGAAGCGTGCCGACCACAACGGCCGGCAGGATGAGCCGGGACGGATCCTGTTCGGCCGACCTTCCAAGCGCGGCGAGACAGTTAGCCACCGTATGGTCGAGCACTTGGAGTTCCATTTTGCGGGTCGGCAGATCCATGCCCGCGGATAAATAGCGCGCCTTGCGGTCGGCCAGCCCTCGCACCTGCTCGGAGATTGCCAGCACAGCGTCGTCGACAGCGATTGCTTCTATCTTTGTCTTCGCCCGATCGATCTCATCGCCATTCGCCTGGAGACGGGTTCTCAGCCGCGCGTCCTGATCGATCAATTCCGCGACGCTGCCGCTCCAGGTCCTGGGAGGAGACGGCATGTCCGGCAGCTCAGCCAGCCTGGTTGCCTTGCGTTTTATTTCGGCCAGGAGCGGCACGGCGCGCACATATCGGTCAATCGTGGCGAGCCGGGCCGACATCGCCGCGCGTTCAGCCAGGCTGCGGTCATACTTCTCCTGGGCTTCCACGCGTTCCGCCTCGAGCGCCTCGAATGTCGAGGCCAGCGTGTCGATCGCCTCCTTGCGCGACTTGAGTTCCGCGAACCGCTTCTTCAGCAGCGCGATTTCCGTGCTCTGCGCCTGTTTTCGATGAAGACCATCGGCCTCCGTTTCCAATGCGGCCAGGACATCGCTGGCATGGCCAAGCCCAGCACTGGCGGTGAAAAGGAGCTTGCCGAGATCGCCGCGCGATTCAAGGATCGCCTTGCCGCCCGCTTCCAGCGTTTCGTCGTCCAGCGAGAACATGCTGCTGTAGGCTTCTCGCGACAGTCCGGCGAGCTGCGCGGAGATAGCAATTTCGCTGACCGGCTTGCCTTCGGCATCATGCAGGGAGTTGCTGCGGCTTTTGGTGCGCGAAACGGCAAGCGTCCGTCCCTCGAATTCGAGCAGCCCGCCGATGCGCATCGAGCTATAGTCGTGCAGGAAATTATACCGACTGCGCTCCTCGATGCCGAAGAGCAGATCAAGGTAGGCGGAAAGCGCAGTCGACTTGCCGGCCTCGTTGAGGCCGAAAACGATATGCAGATCGGGAGCTGAAATAGGCTTCTCTCCAAAGTCGATCGCCTTATCGGTGAACTTGCCGTAGCGGGTCAGATCAAGGCGCCGCAATCTCATCGCGTCGCACCTGGCTTGAGCCTTGCCGTGACCAGGTCAACGCTTCCGGCAAGCACATGGTCGAGAAACTGTTCTAACCCTGTTTCGTCCTTGCCGGCGAAGCCCCGCGCATCGGGCGGCAGGTCCGCGATCGTCTTCAACACGAATTCCCGCGCTTCCGCTCGAAATGCTTCAGAGCTCGCATTGGCGCGCATGGACTGGGCGAGCTCAAGCGTGGGATCGGCAACATTGCCCGAATCTCCGACAGCGGGGGCCGAAAAATCAAGCTCCAGCTTCTCCACCCAGGTGTCGCCCACCTGCTCCGCTGCCTGTTCGGCTTCTGCGACAGCCAGGTCCCGGTCACGCATCAGCGACCATGAAAGAGCAGACGTGCCCACCAGCCGAAGGCGGGCAACGAGATACCGCGATTTCGCCTTCTCCCTGGCTTGTTCCAGTCCTGCCCGGACGCGGATGATGGCCTCGTTCCATTCCGATGACCCGGTCAGATCGACGTTCACCCGCTCGAATTGCGCGACACTGGTGAGCCTCTCTTCTATTTCGACGGAGCGATCGTCGCGAATGGTGACCAGCGTGACCGACTTCTCGCCCGCCTCGTTGATGTCCCTCCCCTGAGGGATCCCTGCCATCACCAGCGTGCTCGCGCCGGAATACACCTGGCGAACGTGGATATGGCCAAGCGCCCAATAGTTGAAGCCATGGCCTTGCAGATCGGCGACGCTGCAAGGTGCATAGACGTCATGGCCTGGGGAACCAGCCAAGCTCGTATGCATGATGCCGATGTTCGCAACTCCCTCTCGGGGGCCTGCATATTTCGGCAGCAGGCTTTCGGGCGCCTTCGGGCTGGCGAAGCTCAGCCCATGGAATGTGACGTCCACCCCGGAGCCAGGCTGCACCACGGATTGGCAGCGGCCGCTGAAGATCGTCACCGTGTCTGGCAAGACGAGCTGCTTGGTAATCCGCGACATGGCGTCGTGGTTGCCGCGGATCATGTAGACCCTGACGCCGGCCTGATGGAGGCGCGTCATCTGGGAGGCCAAAAAGCGCGCTGTTTTCATCGAAGTCTGGTCGCCATCGTAAAGATCGCCGGCAACAACGAGAGCGTCGACACGCTGCTCCAGGCACAGATCCACGATCGCGGTAAATGCCTGGCGGCTGGCATCCCCGACGAGCTCGGCAAGCTCGGGATTGCGCAGCGCAAGTGAGCGCAAAGGGGAATCGAGATGGATGTCGGCCGTATGAACAAATCGAAATGCCATTGCGGGCGCTCTCCCGGCTGGAACCGAAACTCAGGCCAATTCTGTCGAAGTCCAGTTCGCCCACAAACCAGAGCGACCAAGTCAAAGCATCGGTAGCAAATCCCGACCGCGTTGGGCAGCGGAGGCGATCCAGATATGATGGCCCATGATCCTCGGCAAGGCGGGAAGGACAAATCGATGTCATCGAAGAAGCGGCGGATGATGCCAATGAGAGCGACGTTTCGGCCTTGGAGACCGTGCTGCCCTGCGGCGTCTTATTTGACGGTGCGCAATCTTCACGATGCGCATCGTCGAGACTGAAAACCGCGGCACATTTTACATTAAGACGCGCAAAATAGCAGAGGCTATACCAAAGACCGCCGAGACCAGATCGGATGCTCCAGATCGAATGCTCTCACGGCGACGGCGTGCTGAGGCGAGTCTTGATCATGCGAGTTCGCTAAACAGCGGCACGGTCGGAGCGTGCGCGTCGATTGCCTTCACGACGGTAGCGGCGAGAGGAAGGTGCGTTTTCTCAGCCTCCCAGACTTGCCGAAATCGTTGGACGGTTTCCGCGGCGGTGTCGACGACAAGCTTTTCCGGCAGAAGTGCCTTGGCCGCCAGATGCCGAAGCTCATCGGTATCGAGCTTGGCCATCTTCTTCGTGCGAGAGTAATTAAGCGCAGCCGTGTCCTCGCCCTTCATATAGGGAATGGTCGACACCAGGTCGTAGGCCGGCGAGAGCGCGGCCGAGCGCCGGTCCGGATAGATCAGCGACCAGTTTTTGAGGTGCATGTCGCCATTGCCGATCAGCGCGCTGAACACGAGGCGGCGAATGAACTCGGCCGCGCCGACATCGCCCGCCTCGGTGCCGATCACGCGCGCGATGTTGGCGTAACTTGCACGCTTGTACTTGTCGTCCGGGAAGACCCCGAACACCTGCGCGAAATCTTCGGTGTGGACAGGACCGTCACCGGTTCGGTCGAAGCGGCTGACAGCAAGCGCCTGCCCTTTTAATTCACCCACGCCTTCTGGAATACCGGCGATCGCATCGAGATCGACCAGGTTGATGATGGGCACCTCCATGCCGATCATCCCGGCGATCGTCATCATCGAAAACTCGTTTTCCGGAACGCCGGTGAACTGCTGGGACGGGAGCTTCACAATCCACGATCCGCCGACGCCCTCGGCGGGAATGGTCAGGCCGCCGCCCTTCCCTGCATTCTGAAACGCGGAGAACTTGAGCTGCACACCGGCGAGCGAGAAGCGCAGCGCATTGGGTTTGGCGTTCTTCGGAAGATCCTCGTCATCACCAGGAGGAAGGCCGTCACCGGCCGCAGGATGGATCGAGAGTGCTCCGGGCAGGTCGAGCCCCAGCACCCAGAGCAGGAAGAATTCGCGCTGCTGATTGACCCCGGCCCGCTCGGCGAGATAGCGACGCAAGCCGCCCTCCGGCAACAGGTTCGAGAAGAATGGCGGCACCACCCTTTGTGTCGGGCGGATCCTGGTGATGAGGCCGCCCAGGTCGTCCTTGAACGACAGGCTGAGGGTCGGCCGATCCGGGTTATCGACGTAGTCTTCGTTGAACGCAAATATCGTCCGATCGCCCTGCAGGTGGGTTAGCGTGCCAATAGGCTCGTCGTAGAGCCGTACATCCAGAACCGAGACATCAGGCATCCGCATCTCCATCGTCCAGCGAATAGGCAGGTCGCGGCTCCGATGGAACGGGATGGGCGATCGAGTTGCGAAGGCGCTGCAGGTTCTGCGCGATTTCGTGCAAGATGGGTGCTGCCTGCGCGCTCGCCTGATAGCGCTCGAGGCGGGCGATCAGCTCGCGCACGAGCTGCATCTCTTGATCGCTGAGATTCACCCGCCGCAGAAAGCGCAGCGTATCCTCGATGCGATCGAGGTCGGCTGAGCTGCCGTAAAGGTGCTTCATTTTCTTGACCAGGCGCTCGGCACGGGCAAAACGCCTGTCGTTTGGCTGACCGGCATGGATATGCATGTCCGGCGTCGCCTGGGCCTTGACCAGTCCGAGCACCGCCGACACGAGCTTCTTCGGCACGAGCATGACCTCGAGATCGAGCGCCCGTGTCAGGTCTATGAAGCTCGACAGTCCCGGCTCCATCTTGCCGCTCTCGATTTGCGAAATATGGCTCTGCGTCAGCCCGGCCCGCTCGCTGAGCGCGCGCTGGCTAACGCCGGAGGCCTCGCGGACCTCCCGTGCTTGCGCGATCAGGTTTTCGCTCTGGTAGGCCATGATGTAGAATCCGGATCAAAAATGTCAATGTGATCAGGATATTATATCGAGCGCGCATCCTCTGTCAACCGGTCGATATAGCATAATGATCAATTCGCTGCTCTGATATATGGTATTGTATCGCTCTTGTTGATTTGCGCTGTCTTGGCCCAGCAACAAATTCCGTCCGCCTGGCGGCCTAAGGAGCGTCAGCATAGCGCCGCCGCACGCGGGACGCGGGGCAGACCGCCCCCGGCGAGGCGTGCCACATGACCTGATGATTTCAACGGGCAGTTGGTCAAGTCTGGCTGCCGGGAGTCGAGCATCACGAGACCGATGGGAGCCAGCGGCAGGCAGGCTTTTACCAACGACATGCGGCGCGTTGCGGCCGATACCATCATTTCGACAATGAAGAGGGCGTTGAACGTCCTACAAGGTGTTAGCGTTGTCACTTGCTATGCCCTGAAATATGGATATGCGTGCCTAGGAGAACATTCGGAGATTTGTCGTGACCAACGCACGGCTCGCGCACTCGAAAGAGCTCTCAGGTTTCATCTGCAGCTTGCAGGAACCTCGCACGCTCCATATCTCCGCGAAGTGCCCATCGCAGCGCCGGGCCTGGAATTGACCAACCTGGCGCGATTGACAGATGTTCACCCCAACACGCTCCGTAATCCGTTATCGGAGCGACTGCAGGGCCGGATGCGCGAGGTGGTGAAGGTGATTTCGGCCGCAACGGAATGCATCCGCGCGGTAGACAAGGCGATCCACTGGTACCGCAACGAACTTATCGCCGACTATGACCGTCGCACCGCGGCGGAGCTCGTCGCCGACGGCCAGGTCGAAGCAGTTCCGGCCTTCATCCGAAACCTTGAGAACGGGGCGCGCGATGAAAGTCGCCCGCGCCGGGAAGGATGGGATTGTCCATTGCAAAGACTTTGCGCATTGCAATGCTCTTCACATAGGCTCAACAAATCATCACAATACAAGAATGACATTCGCGTTGCTTCGCCCGATCCGACGGATCATTATAGGGATTCGTAGCTTTTTCCCGGCTATGCATATGTAGTGGGCGGTCCACCTTTGTTCATGAAATCCAGCATCGATCATCTCCCCCCGCCAAAGCAGCGTGAGCTGACCAGGACTGTCGAGGTTCTTCTTGAGGAGCTCGAAGACGCGCTAAAAGGCGGAACGGCTGATTTCAAGAAGCGCGGCCGCATCCTGAAGATCATCCTCTTCGGTTCCTATGCCCGCGGCGACTGGGTCGACGAGCCGCATACGAAGAAAGGTTACCGCTCCGATTTCGATCTCCTAATTGTTGTCAACAATCGAAAGCTGACCGATTTCGCCAGCTATTGGCAGGCAGCGGCTGACCGCTTGATACGCGAGATCAAAACCCCAGTGAGTTTCATCGTGCACTCACGTCGCGAGGTGAACACCGCGCTGCGCGAAGGCCAATATTTCTTTGTGGACATCCGGCGAGAAGGCATCGCGCTGTACGAACTCGATGACGAATCTCTGGCGACGCCGAAGCTACAAAGTCAAACGGAAATTTACGATGCCGCCCGGGGGCATTTCTCTGTGCTTATGCCAGCAACCAATAGGTTGTTAGAGACAGCCCAATTCCATATCCATCGCTCTGGGGAGAACCCCGAATGGAGGAAGGATGCCGCTTTCAGCCTCCATCAGGCCATTGAGCGCGCCTACAGCACTTTTTTGCTGACCATGACCAACTACAGCCCTCCGTCACACAATATCAAGTTCCTTCGGAGTCTCGCTGAGGATCAAGCCCAGGAACTTGCCGAAGCGTGGCCTCGCGACCAGCAGCGGTACGTTGCGTGGTTCAACATTCTCAATGAGGCTTATGTCAAAGCCCGCTATTCGCAGCATTTCGAGATCACGCGCGAAGCACTTCAGTGGCTTACAGAGCGAGTGTTCAAACTGGCCGATCAAATCGACGCGATGTGCCGATCACGGCTTGAGAAGTTGAGGGCCGCGGCGAATTCGGCTGCTTAGATGGTGTCAATTCCAGACTGCCTTTTATGCGACTTTCGAAGCACAAAAAGCGAACATGCAGTAGCGGCTTAGGTGTTTTCGACGTCAACAGCTCTGGCTCAGTTCAGCGACCGGCAGGCTTGTGAATGGCTGGAAAGGAGGCCGAAAATAGTTGGGCAGCTCCCAGTGTGACGCGTAAGTGAGCGGACATTCAGCTCGGCGCAGGGCTCTGTCCCCACCTGACCCGTTCAAGACCTCCAACCGGCGGGGGCCAATGCAAGCCTCACCCAATCCGAAGCTTCCTGACACGGTTTGCCTGTCGAAAGCCGAGGGTGAGGCCGCCAGAGGACGCGACGCGAACCAACGCCTCTCGCTTGTGAGTAAGGAGTCCTTGCACGTTCCGAAGAGGCCGGGGGTCTAGTAGAAACAATCCAGGCGAACGGGCCAGCTAATGGGGGTGGGATGAACGCGGTACAGATGCGTGAAATTATCATAGGGCTGCTTGCCGCAACCTACAACACAGTTGGCGAAGACGGCCTTGCCAGCGCATTCATCCTTGGCCGACGTGATAGGCATCCCGCCTTAGGCGGCATTTCTGTCACGCTTTTCTTCCGTCGAAAGAAGCTGATGCCTGCGGTGGTGCAGTTGAGGTCCCTTGGGCCGCCGCATCTCCGTTATCTTCCATTGGGCCATTCCTTTGAGAAGCTGCGGTCCTTTCTCACAGACCGGTACCACTTGGTCGCGGGCAACAATATTTTCAGTCGCGCTGAAACCTCACTCTTGGAGCGGATTTCGAAGGAGCAAGTTGACTTGCTTGTCGACCAGTTCGCTAAGAGCGATATCCTCACTCCGCCTCAAGAAACTTGCCTCTTTCCGCTGGTCACAATCCAGATGAGAGATGCTTTTGAGGGGGTGGTGTTCTCGCTCTCGACAGCGTCTGGTCTTGCAGCACAAACGCCGCTGGCGGACCTGCCACGCGGGTACGTCAATGGCCAGCTATTCCCACCATTCAGCGACTGGAAGCACAAGACCCAATCCCCGATGAGCTGGCTCCTTGTCACGGCTCCATCGCCTGAGGTGGCAAAGAAATATCGAGCATCGATCTTGGGGGCGATCTCCCTCACCGTCATGCATGGTTACCGACACCAGTTTACCGGCAGGAAGGTTTTCGGCGGAGTGGTGACCGTTCGTGACGGCTGGTCTTTTTCCGACAGCTCGCCGCATACACCGGCGCTCGGCGAGGACGTTGTACTAGGGGTCGAGGATGGTGTCTGGCTTGATATGATTGATAGGGCGCTAACTTCCAGCAGCGAGGCCGATATCAAGAAGCTGAAATCGCTGCAGTACTTCTACAGGGCTTGGTTTCTACCGGACAGCGAGCGGTTTCCAATAGACTGCATCACGATCGACTCGATGTTTGGGGATGCAAATGGCGCAACGGAGGCTGTTGCACGCGGGGTGGATGAACTGTTCGGGGGAAAGCTGGATCGTGCCCGTGTACTTCTGTTGATGCGATTGCGCAACTCGGTGATCCACGGCGGAGCGCCGGATGTCTACGATTCGTCGAAATACGCGAGGTACTACCGAGACTATGGCGACGATCCGATCACCGACATGAGCGCCCTTGTCGCCGAGTGCCTCCGACGAAAGGTTTTCGACGGGCAGCTTCGAGAGCAACTTGACCCGTACGCTGAAGCGATCGCGCAGGCTGTCGCAGCGGGTAGGTTTCCTGCGAGAGAGCCGGCGGGAATCCTGGCTCCCTTAGCCATGGCGGCGGCGTGACCACTTGCGCCGTTCACAACAGAATTCGTGGCGATGGGATGCAGCTCTGTGTGCTTGCCCGAGGCTTTCAAGGGAGCTTCTGAAGAGACAAATGCTTGTTAAGACATTGAAATCGTCGGTGCCCCTTGTGTGACCCGAAACTTGCCCACCTGAACATGTCGCGGTCACAGCGCTCGCAGTCCGCTTCTTTGAGGAGGTCTACGACGCGTCAGGTTATCCACGTCCGACCGGCCTTCATGGCATTTACCGCGTGGCCCTAGGTCATTTGGGCGGCGCCATGCGTGAACGCGGTCCTCGATCGGCTTCTGGCGGCCAAGGAAGATTCGACGCGATGTCAGGGTGGCGCGGTTCATCCTCAGGAAAGCCATTCCGGTCCCGCATCTCATCAATCACCGTCAGCGCGTCGTTTGCGAGCCCGGCAATCGCACCGCCTTCGCAAACTGCGGCGAAAAGCGCTTTGCGAAGGGGTGCCGCATTGATCGGATAAATCTCGTAATGCGTTCCCTCGTCATTCTGGTAGCGCCGCGCCGTGACGGCGTGCTCGATTGCCATACGCAACGTGCCGTCCATTCGTCCGCCACCCCGATGTCGGATCATCGCAAGCACAGAGTTGCCGTCCGCTTCATTCGCCAAAATGTGTTCGACCAAAGAGTTTGCCGGACCAGAAAGCCCGACATCATAGCGTTGTGCGAGCTCGTCGCGTAACGCAGGGTTAGCGGCGACCAATGGCGCAATACTTCGCGCTGCGTGCCAGGTTTCGACTTTTTTCGCGGCGATACCCGCCGCGTGGCAGAACTCAACCAGGCCGATCACCATTTCCGGCTCCTGGCGGCTCAGCACCGCGTGGAGCCATCGATGGTGCTCCACGATGCGCGGATCGCGGCGGGCGAGCTCGAACAACAGTTCTAGGCCTTGAGCATCAGGCGTATCGCCGAGGGCATCGATCATGCCACCAAGATCGCTAATCCGATAATGATCGTCCGGCAGTAGGTTGAAGCCGTCGAGCACAGCGGCCGGCCGGTCCGACACCGGCAGCAGTTGCAACCACTCATTCAGCTCGTAGCGCTCCTGTTGGGCCACCCACCATTCCTTCTTCGAGCGCTCGACCCAATCGGCAACGCCGCTCAAGATGAGGTCGGCATGCACCACAAAGCCGGCCGCGGTGAGCGCATTCAGGAAATGCAGCTTCTTGGAGACCGGTAGCGGCAAGGCGAGGAGGCAACCGGCCAGATCGTCATGGCCACCACACGGCATCATGAAGGCGGTGGACGCTAGCGCCAACGCCCGCAACTGATCGCGCTCGATCGAGCCCGGCCCGATCAGCGATTCAACGACGTCGAAGATCGCCGCTGCGTCTTTGCTGCAATCGTTGGCCGTTGCCGCCGCGTATTCGGCCCTCCGCGATTGGAGGTTCGAAAGGTCTGGCCAGCGCGGTTGAAACATCCTCTGGCGAGGTACCGCAGGCGCCGCAATGAGGCGCACACCGATCGCTGCTTCGGCACCGAAGTCGGGATCAGAAAGTTGGCTGACTAGGTATTCCTTTGCCCGGTCACCGCCGATTGCTACCATGGCCTGGCGCATCTGCAGGTAGTGCGGATGATGCCTGGCGGCCTCCAGGTCCGCCTGCAAATGAGTGTGGTCGTATTTAATGCGCGCGGCACGGTGGCGAGCCACGTCTTTTTCAAGCAGCCGAATGAGGACATCAATTTCACATTCATCGGCAACGCGCTGGAGCGCGCCAACAATGGCGTAGCATTGCCAGGGCAGCCATGCATCACTGGCCAAAAATCGCTCCGACCAGCCGACCGCCATTTGTGCCATGGCTTTCTTCATCTCGGGTGGAAAGTCGGCACTCGCGCCCTGCCGATCACGGCCGTGACCGCTTAGCAAGTCGGCGAGCGCAACGACGGTGCCGATGTCCGTTTCGTCGGCGTAGCAAAGGAGTGCCTCCCCGAACGACGTGCCCCGTGACATCTGAATGAGGTCGTGTAGGCCACAGTATGCATCCACCTGGGGCTTTGCGGCTGGGTCATTGCGCTGGTTGGCGGTTGGCCGCTGCGCCAGCAGCCGATCAATCAGCTTGCCTATCGTCTTGGGGCCTACAACGAGGATCGCTTCATTGCGCTCGCGCCGCGCCACTGTTTGCCGAAGGGCAAGTTCCGCTACCGGACCTTCGTCGACAGCATCGAGCTGCTCTAGCAACTCTTCCCCACCGAACGGAAGCTTCTTCCCGGCGACCATGCGAGCGAACATGCCGCGTGCGACGGCATTTGTATCGCGCTCCATGAGATTGCGCAGGATCGCGGCCCCCCGATGATCCGCTGCCTCGAACTCGGCGGCGGCGATCAGCGAGACGACGTTGTCGGCGTCTAACTTTCCCGTTCCGGGGCGACTAAGCATTGCGAGCCGTTCTAATGGAATCTTCTCTGCCGCCAGCTTTTTTTCGCGAGCCGCGACGATCCGCTCAACTATTGCAGGATCGTCAAACTCTTCATCGTATCCGTTACGCGCAATCTCAAACCAGACGTTGTCGGGCGCGTCCTTCAAGGCGAGCGCGGCAAGACTGGTGCATCGTCGAAATAGTAAGGCGCCGATGACATCGGCGCGAACCGTCGGATCAGGCTCGTTGATCGCCAGGCCCGCGGCCAACATCATGCTATCGAAGTCTCCGTGGGAGGCAAGTTCACCCAATAAGTGCCTATGCACTTCACCCGTCAGAGCCGAAAGCTTCTTCGCGGCGTCAGGACCGAGGACGCCGGAGCGGAAGCGGTTGGCGGCACGTGTTGCGGCCAGATGCGTATTGGAATCCGATGCACTCAAGAGGGGCCAAACCTGCGGCGCGAAGTCTCCGCGACCCGTTGTGACCATGAATCGTACCGCCCGGTCGACCGTGCCGGGCCGATGCCAGCGCTCAGCAAACTTGATGACTTGATGCTTCACCAAGTTCCAAACAGCATCGGGCGACCGGAAGATCATCTCCGCTGCAAGGATTGGGTCGACGCCCAAGGTCCAGATGATGACGGCCGCAGCGGCATTCTGTTCCGCGCTGGAGCCGCGGCCAAGCCGCTCGACCGCGAACAGGATCGTCTCGGTCCAATCTCGGCGATCTAGAATATCGGCCGCGATTGACGCCATAAGCTCCGGCTTCGCCGCGGCCTCGACAAACATGTCTGCCACGCGATTTGAGGCGTACCATTCCTGGAACTGCTGGTGGTGGAACATGATGGTGCGCCCAGATCGGACCAGGAGGTGGTGGGCGACCAGCGCATCGATCACAGGCCCGGGCACGAGTTTGTCACCAATCTGCCCCGCTGCTCGCAGGCGCTTGAACTCCTCGGAAATCGCTGCGCGTGCCTCGGCGTCGGAGAAGCCAACCTTGCCCGCGTGCGACATCGCCATTGCTAGGCCGGTCAGCAATTCGGCGTGGACCCCTTCGAGTTCTGCCCTGAGGACCTGCGCATGGGCGGCTTCGATCCGAGCCACGAAGGCGTTCAAGACTTTGTCTTTGGTTGCGGGCAGGTTGCCTGTCGGTGAGTTCTCCGCGAGCGCGGTCAGGTAGAACGGAATGCTGACGAGATCCCGCAGACCGTGCGTACGCCAAGCTCGTTCCATAAGGTCGGTTCCGCCGTCTCCTACAATGGCGCGCGCCAGTTCAAGCTGCTGATCCTCCGACAGCGGCTGCACGTCGACCCGCCGCCCGTTGAAGGGTGCGTCGGTAGCTTCCTGCCGTGTGGTTCCGGCGAGCCGCATATGCGGATAGTCCCGCCGCAGCTTTTTAATGAAGGTCGCTGCCGCCAAGCGCGCATCATCATCGAGTTCGTTCCAACCATCGAGAAGGACGGCCAAGCGGCCGGAGGCGGCTAGAGCTTTTAAGCGGCCGGGGTCAATTCCCTCAAAGCTATTTCGAGCGGCAACCTCGGAAATAAAGCCAACACTGGTGTCGACTGACCACTCGTTTAGCGGAACGATGATTGGAACGAACGTCCGCGTCGCAACCAGCGCCTCTGCGATCTGGATCATTGCAGTTGACTTTCCCGTGCCGGGAGGAGCTGCGATCAGCAGCTCGCGCTCGATCGACAAGCCGGCCGCCAAACCCACGGCCGTTACCAGTTCACCACGATCATCGCCTTGGATCGCGAGGCTTATCGCGATCGGGTGCTTGGGGAATGTCTCCAAGCGCTTGAACTTTGCCAAATCGGCCGCCGCTGCTATCCAAACCTCAGTGTCGCCGCCGTCCGACGCCGGATTCGCAGCCGCCGCCAGCCGCCCGGTCGAAACCTCCACAAAAGCCTGATCTTGCGCTCTCCGTTTCCAGCCACGGAGAAGCTCGACCGTGTGATAAGCAGGATCAGAATCGATCAGCTTGCCGCAGTTCTGACAGAGCCAAATCCCATTCTCGGCAGAGGCACGCTCTTCAGCGGTAAGGGTTGCCACATAACGCGGTCCACCTGGGGCCGCCGCGGTGATATGGGCAGCTTGGCCGACATTGACGATCGACTGACCTTTTTCTGCGGACCCAATTGTCGGCCGACGGCACCCAGGGTTCGAGCAGCGGTTGCCCACCTGGTCACGAAGAAACTGAATCGTGGCCTTCGTAAAGTCGTGTCTCAAGTTGTAGCCAACATGTGGTCCGATCGAATGAACAAGTGCGCTGCCTAGACACCCTCGCGATAGGCGTCGAATAGCAAAGTCCGTTGTTGGCGCAAAGTCGCCGCCGTTACCTGAGCGCAGGAGATGTCCGCTTTAAGGTTGTGCCAAAAGCCCACGGAAAGGCCTAGATTGGGCGCAAAGCCACCGCTCAGCTCGTGGAAACGCGCGTCGCCATTGAGTAAGGAACTTGCTTCGATGAGAATGCCTCTCGGTGCGAATGGGTATTTCACACCCTGAATGTTCTACCGCGCGCCGAAGTTCATTCCTCCAATAAATCGCGAAGCGCCGATCGGATGCGCGGCCGAAGTGCGTTTATAAACGCGTTCGTCCGCTCATGAAGCCAGTTGAGCGCCCGTGTGCGGTCTTCTGGATTCTCTAGGTCCCGCACGGTGAAGTCCTGCGCAATAATCGGCCTATCGCCCTCAAAATCGATAGTCACCCCTGGGCCCAATTCCGCAGCCAGTTCTTCCGCCTGGGGGCCAGCGCTTTAGACGCCCGCTCGCCCACCGAGTTGCGGTTAGAGGAAAGGTCCAGGCCGACGCGGTTGGTGCGCACATCACGGTAAACGGTCAACCAACTTGAGCCACCGGGAGCTCCGAACTTGAAGACGATATGGCCGCCAAGGGCAGGTGGAGGCCGCATCTGATCCGGATCGTCGAGATGGAGTCCCGACAGGAAATCTTGCCAGAAGCTCTGCCTGATGGCGTTGCGCCGCTCCCGCCCGGCTCTTCTTTCCGGTGACTCTATGGAACCAGAGGATTCCTCTTCTTCGTCCTCAGACAGAGCGAGGCCATCCGGAAGCGCGATAACGCTCCTCACAATTGTCTGCGTCTTCGCGAGAACACGCGGCACCACGATCCGCGCCCCGTCTGCCAGCTGGTAGATCGGCATTTCGACGAGGCCCAATGTAAAATGAAGACCGGAATGGCCTTGCAGATACTCCGCGATCGTCTCCACCCCGACGCGAATACCATCACCAACAATCAGAAGCAGGAACCGCCCTCGCCTCAGGTTCACTGTCAGCGCGTCATTGAAGCTGATCTCGTCCACATCGTTCCCTGCTGCCCGCACCAGATCGAGGAGGACATTTCCTTCTCTGCCAACTCGTCGGCTGGCCTCGCGCTGCAGGTCGGATGAGGTCCACAGCGCTAGTTCCTTCGCATAGTCGAGAATCTGCCCAACTACCTCCCGCCTGCCTTCTGGATTGCGCCAAAGCTTGCATTCAGCGAGCACTGGCAGGCCTGTGGGCGTGACCATGAAGTTGTCGATTGGACCAGCCGGCGTCGAAAGCTCTCGGCAAATCGGTACCGGGTTAGCGAATAACGGATCGATCTCGGCGATTGGCAGGCAAGATGGAAAGAGATGAATGAGGTCCTGGATCGCCGCCTCGGTCATGCCATGTCCCCCTCCGCCAAGCTCGAGGAGCCTTGCAGTCACTACCGAAGCTCCGTCGCCGGAGATAACCAGAGGCGTTGAATGCTGCCTCGCCATGCGTCATTCCTCCTGTTTAGGCTGCGGCTGAACCGCATTTGCCCAGCGACCCGATTGCCTCGCTGGGCAACAATTTCGTCTCCAAGCACCGTTTAGCCGCGCGGATTGAGTAGCTCTGTCGCGACCGCGCCGATTTCTTTCCCTATGTTCGCGCGCGCGTTGGCCCACAGCCTTCTCAAAAGTGGCTCAGGGACCATACCGTCGAACCTCGCTGTCTCGAGGTTCTCGACGAACTCCGAAATGGACTGAATATCCGGCGGGCGTTCAGCTACCTGTCGAAGGACAGCCTCGGCTTCTTCGGGCGTAGTCTCCAGAACTGTCACCCCCACTTCGTGCGGCGCGCATTCAAGACCTGCCGAAACCATCGTGAAGGCGAGAACGGAGTTGGCTTCGGTACCTCTCCAAGTCAGGACGTGCGTATCCTTCCCCGCCGGCAGGAATCGGGTCTGCCGCAGTCCGAGCTCCAGATAGGCCTCCCTCCCCTGGCGCAGAAAGTCGGCAGCTGCCGCATCCAGATAAGCGGGAATGCCATCGCCTTCGAGGACCGCTCGCATTTCGGCCGAGAGCCTGTCGTGCACAGGTTCGCTCGTCACGTTGTCGAACTGAGGAATCTTTCCGGACCGATGCCGCTCGACCTCGAGCACCTTGCTGCGGTCGTCCACCGAAGCGATACGCCAGCGCTGCCCGGCAAACGCAATCACCACTCCGATGGCGACTGGGTTAGAGATCGGGATGGCGCCAAGCGTCCGCCCGCCGCAGACGATCCGCCACTCCTCGTCCGTCGAAAACACGGCATAGAAGTCGCGGCCAGCCGTAAGCCGCTCCCCGATTTCGCCGAGCATGATCGTACCATCTGGCGCCTGCTCCAGCAGCCGATTGTCCGCCGAAGCCATGCCGCGCAGCAACTCGACATAATCGCCCTTGCCCAAAACGGAAAGCGAACCACCCGAGCATATCGTCTCGAAAAGGCGATCGGCGCGCTGCCCGCCCTCCTGTGCGATCACGGAGAGCGTCTGGTGAAGCGCGACGGTCGCAACGGCGTCGACGACGGAAGGTGGCTCGACGAACTTTGCGACGAGCAAGCGCACGGCGGCAACTGCACGCACCGTCTCCAATCTCAGGTGATCGAGTGGGTCGGAATCTTGTCCGAGATTTCGTTCTCGCACATACATGCGAAGGATTGCCGGAACGCCACGCCGCCGGCCGCTGCGTCCCAGGCGTTGGCGGAGCGAAGCGAGCGACCGCGGCGCCCCGACTTGGGCCACCGACTTAATCGATCCGATATCGATGCCGAGTTCCAGCGTTGTCGTAGCGACCGCTGTCGTGGGCAGGTTGGACTGCTTCAGCCTGTCTTCGAGTTCCTCCCGCAACTCCTTCGAGAGGCTGCCATGATGGGGAAAGAACTCGTTGGGAACACCGGCTTTCTCGGATCGCGTCCGCAGCCTGTCCGCCAGGGCTTCCACGCGCCTGCGCGACCCGGCGAATACCAGGTTGTTCGCTCCGCGAAGCGTCGCGAACATATGGTCGGCGATGAAGTCGAGCGCGACTGGCTTCTCCTCCGCCTCCAGCCCGTCGATGTCTTCCGCGTCTTCGTCATCCGCGTACGCCCGCACCTGGAGCCTTAGCTCAGGCGAGTCGGCCAAGGACTCGACGATCGAAACGGAAGATGGCGAAGCTGGATTCAGCCAGCCAGCGGCAACGGACAGGTCGCCTATCGTGGCGGACAGCCCGATCCTCCTTGCTGGTTCCACGGACAAGGCATCCAGCCGCCGCAGCAAGGTCGCAAGGTGGAGGCCGCGCGGCCCGCTCAGAAAGGCATGCAGTTCGTCGATGACGATGAAGTCCAACGCGCCAAGCATCCTCATCGCGTCACCCGGACGACGCAGAAGCATCGCCTCGATGGATTCCGGAGTTATCAGCACGACGCCGCGCGGATCGCGTCTCGTCCGCTGCTTGGCGGCTTGAGGCGCATCCCCATGCCATCGGACGACGTCGATCTCCATCCGCTCGCAGAGGTCGTCGAGGCGGCGGAACTGGTCGTTAATCAGGGCCTTGAGCGGACTCACGTAGAGGACCGACACGCCGGGCTCCGTACGCGCCGCCACTTTCGTCAGGATTGGCAAGAAGGCGGCTTCCGTTTTCCCAGCCGCCGTGGCGGCCGCGATCAGGACGTCGTTCCGGCCGCCCAGGATCGCGGCGATCGCCTTGTCCTGGACATCGCGGAGTTCCTCCCACTTGCGCTCCCAGATCCAGCGCCGGATCGTTTCATGAAGCCTGTCGAATCCGGAGGGCGCTTCAGAGCCTGACGGTGGCAAGATCCTCATCCCCACCCGCGGTTTCGCCCTCGCTCTCGTCCGCCGAAGAGCTTTCGGCATCCGGCGCGATATCGACGCGGCCCACCAGGCTCGCCCATTCGGTCCCAGGATTCTGCTCAAGGATTGCCAGAAACTGCACGAACGCCTTTATCGTGTTCCGCGGCGTCCTGAAGTAGGCATCGCCCACGTGCTTGTTGCAATGCTCCATGAACGCTGGAAGGGCCTCGTCCGGAACGAGGTTCTTGGCCGGGTCACCGGAGGCAAACACTGATCGGATATTTGAAAGAAGGATCAGAAGGTCCTCTGGTGTGAGGCTTTGGAGGCGCAGCACCGGACCGGAAAGATCGACCAGGCCATTCGTTGCGAACGCGTTCTCGGAAAGGCGGGACTGCAGAGCGGAGTAGCTGTACAGGCCGCGGCGAGTGTCCATGAGGAACTCCGGCGTGCCGCCGAACGCGAAACCGAAGCCGCCGAAGTTGCCCTGCAGCACATCGTTGAGCATGCGCAGGACCTGCTCGAAGTTCTGGTTGCGAGCCTGGGCGCTCTGAAGCTTGTACAGGTTCACCATTTCGTCAAAGACGACGAACAGCCCGGCATATCCCGCAAGCTTCACGAACGCGGCCAGCAGCTTGAGGGAATCATAGACGTTGTCGTCATCGATGATAGTGCGGACGCCAAGCGCCTGGCGTGCCTCCGTCTTCGTGGAGTACTCCCCGCGGAGCCACCGGAGGGCCGAGGCCTTGAGGACTTCGTCGCCCTCCTCGCTTCCTTTCCAGTACGCCTTCAAGACCGTCGCGTAGTCATAGCCGCCGACGTGCTCCTGCAGGTGCGCAAGCCGCTGGTCGATGATGCGCTCGACCGGCACGCCCGCTTGTCCCACCTCCTGGATGCAGTCCGTCACGAAGCGCTCGACCACGCTCGGCAACGCGCCGCCGTCTGGCCGGGTCCGCGTCGCCATGTTCCGGACGGCTTCGGCATAAAGCCCCCTCGCCTGGCCTGCCGTCGCATGAATCCTGCGGTCCGGCGCGAGGTCGGCATGGATCGTGACGCATTTGCGCTCAAGCGCGACCAGCCGAACGAGGTTAAGGAAGAAGGTCTTGCCGGCACCATATTCGCCGATCACGAAACGGATCGCCGCTCCGCCGTCGCAGATGCGGTCGATATCCCGGACCAAGGCTCCCACCTCGGCCGCACGGCCGACCTGCACGTGACGAAGTCCCGTCTTGGGAACCACTCCGGCGGCGAGTGCCTGCAGAATGGCGTCGCGATCGCGCGTCTTGATAGTCGTCACAGCCGTCATGCTTCCACCCTCGCTTGCTGCAGCTTGTCCCTGAGATGCTCGGCGACTGAAACGCGTTCGTCGCCATCGATAATAGGTTCGTCGAACCTGTCGAAGCCCCATTCGTTTATCGTTTCGATCGCTCCATCGGGCAACAGCCGAAGCTTCCGTGCCTCGTCTTCGAACGCCTGCCGATCCAGTTCGCCGCTGTCGGCCAGAAGGCTCAGCAGCTTGGCATGAGCGCCATCAAGGCCGGCGAACGTCCCTTCCGCAGCCACAGGTTCCCTGGCTTGAGGCGGAGGGGCCGGCGGCTCCTCTTCGATGAAGATGCCCGCGAGAAGCTCCGATACGGCTGAGGTCTCCGATTTGATCCGCTCCAGGCGACCATGATCTATCCTGACACCGCCCGAAGAGGATGCAGGGGGCTGCGCGGGGATCGGAACGCCGGTTGCCCGCGTCTCTGGAGCGACGGCGACGGGCTCGTCCAGCGCGACCGACCCGCGATGGAGGGCGGAGTATAGATCCTCCACTGGGTAGCCGAGCGCCTTGTACAGCCGCTCGAGGAACTTGACCTCGTCAGGAGCTGCGTAGCCATCGGCCAGGATGGCCGATGTGGCCGCCCGGACGGCGCTGGCACGGGCATCCGCACCGATGCTGCCCAATTTCTTGATGGCGGATTGCTGCGCTGCCGGGTCCCTGAGAAGCGTGCTGGCGTACGCCATGAGCCTTCCGCGCTCGACGCCGCCCACGCCGGGGAACGAACGGATGTCCGCCTTGATCGACTCGAATTCGCTGGGCTCGATCTTTCCGTCGGAAACGGCTGCCAGCGCCGCCACCTCTACCATCGCTCTGGCGGCAGCATAGGCGGCGGACTCACCGTCCACGGGCGCTCCTTCCTTCGCCTTGAACAGCAGGATGTAGCCGTCGGCTTCCAGGCCACGCGAGCCGTACCTGCGGTCCGGCTCGAAGCCAACATCCAGCTTGTCCATCAAGGCGCCGATCTGGTTGCATAGGCCAGCGCCGAGTTTTCCCTTGGGCGGGATTTCCATTCCCAGGGCTTGCGCCAGTCGCGCCACCTTGACCCCGGCGATCCTGTGATCGCCAAAAAGATCGTCAATGCGCTTGAGCGCCGCGGCTCCGGTCCCCGAGCCGGACGTCAGGATCTCCTTGGGTAACAGGAAAGCCGCTTCGACGGTGTCCTTGGCCTCAGGTCTCTTCCCTAGAAGACGGCTGTAAGCGGCAAGTTCGTCGGTGCAGGCGTTGAGAAGGTCTCTTAGTCCATCGATTGGCGCGGAAACGGCAGCGACGTCGGGAAGCGGTCCTAGCTCGCGGTCCGACAGGTCCACCCTGCCCCCGAAGCCTCCGCTCGCCGCCCGGTATTCGATTTTGATCTTGGTCCTCGGCGAATTGACCTTCAGCCCGTCCGGATAGCGCGACGCGAACCGCACGTGCCAGAGTTCGGTGAGTTCCTCGAAGCATCTGGATGCGGGCGTGCGGAGCTGCGTATCCGGAAGGGACAGCACCCACAGGAGCGCGTCAGTGCTGTCGAAAGGAAGCTTGGAACCTAGCTTTCGTCCGAGATGGAGCCTTACGGACAGCGGCATCTCGTAGCCGCTCCTCAGATCTGGCGAGAGTGCCGGGCGGGAGATGTCCGGGCTCGCCATCAAATCTGCCACGTCCAGGAACTTCGACGCGTAGCCCTTGAAGGAGTAGTTCTCGCCATGGAGCGCGAGAAGGCGCCGGACCTCCGCTGCCATCGCCGGCGCTTCGTCCCTCGCCTCGTCGATGAAGAGACGACGTTCGAGGCCATAGAAGTATATGAAAACGTAGCCTATGCCGAGCGAAGCATCGTTCCTGCCTCCTGAAAGCCATTCGAGATAGGTCCGGCGCGCTCCGGGGGAGATCGACTGATATGATGGCCAGTAGGGCAACGTTTTGCCTTCGGGATCACCTCTTGCGGAGCCGACCTGGCAAGTTGGATCAACCAGGCAGTTCTCGGCCCCGGATTTTCCGGCGAAGGATCCGCCGAGATAGAACATGCCCGAGTTGATTGAGACTCCCGCCACCCGAACGCCTTCTCCAGAAGGTATCCATTTTGCCGGAGCCTTGGGCTGACGACCGCTATCGCCCACGAGCATGCTAGCCGTGACCGGGCGCCGTTCCCACTGGTTGTTTCCATCGGTGAAGCGCCTGTCAGGACGAGATCGTGGGTCCTGCCAAGGCTGCTGCGGCGACGCAATCCGTTGGCTCGTCGGAGCAACCCGCTCCTGCGCAGGTCGGCGTGAGCGCTGCGGCGCCTCTTCTGCGAGACTTTGCTTGCGTCCCAGATAGATCAGCCACGCAACCAACGCCGCGCCGATCAGGAACCAGCCCATAGTCGTCCCCCCGGACCCTCAGGATTTTCCGTCGACATCATGGCATGGTCTGCGGGTATCGGACAATCTTCGAATAAAGATTGCCGACGACGGCAAACAACTTCGATGACGAAGAGCACCTTCCTTGGTCATCACCGCCAAAGAGAGCCGGACAATAGGGCTGCGTGGCGGTCACGCGAGTACCACGCATCCCATTATCTTGCGGCTTCCGTGCACCGTTACGTGGCGAAAGTTTCTCCCGCTAGGGTTTATTAACGACAGGGAATGGAAATAGGCTCCGCAGCAGCAATGGGGGACGCGGGTATGCAGCTGGTTGCAGGCGAACTTCGACTTAGCGCGAGTGACTTGGTAGGCCATCTAAGTTGCCATCATCTGAGCGTCCTTGACCGGGCCGTTGCGGAGGGACAGCTCGCAAAGCCAACCTACTGGGACCCGCAACTGGAAGTTCTGCGCGAGCGCGGCGCCGTGCACGAACGGAACTTCGTGCAGCATTTGATCGACAGCGGATTGGAGACAACACGAATCGACGGCGTCGACATCTCGGACGCGGCCGTTGCTGCGACCCTCCGGTCGATGGCAGCGGGCACCGAAGTCATCGTCCAGGGAGCGTTGCGCCACGGCCGTTGGGGCGGTCGGGCCGACATCCTGCGGCGTGTGGAGAAGCCAAGCAACCTTGGTGCCTGGTCGTACGAGGTGCTCGACACTAAGCTCGCACGGGAAACGAAGGCGGGAACGGTACTTCAGCTCTGCCTCTACTCCGACCTGCTGGAGCGAGCGCAAGGCCTTGCGCCGGATCACATGCATGTCGTCGCCCCGTGGTCCGATTTCGTGCCGCAGACGTTCCGCTTCGCCGACTACGCGGCCTACTATCGGCAAGCAAAGCGTCGGTTCGAGCAGTCGCTTGAGCAGGAGGATGCTCCGGCCACGTATCCCGACCCGACCGCTCACTGCGACATTTGCCGCTGGTATGACGCGTGCGATCACAAGAGGCGAGAGGACGACCATCCCTCCCTGATCGCCAGCGTCACGAAAGTCCAGATCAACGAGTTCGCGCAACATGGCGCCGCGACGATGGCCGGCATCGCTGCGCTCCCCCATCCGTTTTCCTGGCGGCCCGAACGAGGATCGGTTGGCTCGTACGACCGCGTGCGGGAGCAGGCGCGCATACAGGTTGAGGCGCGAGAAGCGGGAATGCGCAAATTCGAGATGCTTGAGATCGAGCCGGGGTTCGGACTGGCGCGCCTTCCTGAACGCTCTCCTGGCGACATCTTCCTGGACCTCGAAGGTGATCCATTCATAGGAGAGCACGGTCTCGAATATCTCTTCGGCTACCTGTCCAGCGACGATCACGGCGAAAACGTTTATCGCGGCGAGTGGGCTTTAACCCGCGCCGAAGAACGGCAGGCTTTCGAACGGTTCGTCGATTTCGTCATGGCGCGCTGGGAGGCATATCCGGACCTGCACATCTATCACTACGCACCCTATGAGCCAGCGGCCCTCAAGCGTTTGATGGGACGATACGGTACGCGAGAAGATGAAATCGACCGCATGCTGCGCGCGAAGGTCTTCGTCGACCTTTATTTGGTGGTTCGCCATGCCGTTCGAGCCAGCGTCGAGAGTTACTCCATCAAACGCCTCGAGCCGTTCTATGGCTTCGTAAGGCAGGTGCCGCTCCCTGAGGCGAACAGCGCGCTCACAAACTTTCAGGCCAATCTCGAGCTCGGCGATGTCGCGTCCATCAGCGCGGAAATCCGCGCGACCGTGCGCGGCTACAACGAGGATGACTGCCTCTCGACAGCCGCTCTCCGCTCATGGCTTGAAGATCGGCGCGCTGAATTCATTTCCGCCGGCGTGGATGTCCCGCGGCCTGCAGCCGGCGATGACGGCGCCCCGAACGAGAATGTCACTGCCTGGCTTGCGCGCATCGCTCCCGTTATCGAGCAGCTTCTGCAAGGGATCCCCGACGACCCTGCCGATCGTTCGGAAGAGCAGCATGCACGTTGGCTGCTTGCCAACCTGCTGGATTGGCATCGGCGGGAAGCCAAGGCGACCTGGTGGGAGCTCTTTCGCCTTGCAGCGGTATCAGCCGAAGAGCTGCTTGATGAACGGGTGGGGCTGTCAGGGCTTGTGTTCGTCGGGGCAGCCGGCGGAACGGCTCGCGCGCCCATTCATCGCTACAGCTACCCAAAGCAGGAGACTTCCCTCCGCGGCGGCGAAGATCTTCGCAATTGCGGAGGCGAGAAGCTCGGATCAGTCTCGGCAATTTCGCTCGAGGAGCGGACCGTCGATATAAAGAAGCGCCAGGATAGCGCGGGCCTACACCCCGAAGCAGTTTTCGCCCACAAGGTCGTCGGCGCTGAGGTCATTGCGAAAGCGCTCCTCCGCATAAGCGAGTACGTCGTGGCAAACGGGATCGAAGGTCCTGGCCCATACCGGGCCGCGCGGGATCTTCTGTTGAGGCGACCGCCTCCCATCGGCGGCCATTCCATCAGGGAAGCCGGCGAGAGCACTCTAGCTGCCGCGCTGCGCCTGGCCGAGCATCTCGGCGAAGGCGTGCTGCCCGTCCAGGGACCTCCGGGTGCAGGGAAGACTTTCACGGCGGCGCAGATGATCTGCGCACTCGTCCGCCAGGGCAAGACGGTCGGGATCACCGCGAACAGCCACAAGGTGATCCGGAATCTCCTCGACAAGGTGATCGAGGAGGCGGACGGACTCGGGGTCGATCTCCAGTGCTGTCAAAAGGCTGACGATGACGAAGAAGAACAGCATCGGCTGACATTCGCCCGCCGGAGCGAAGACCTCATCGCTGCGATCGGCCAGAACGTACATGTCGGAGGAGGAACGGCCTGGCTCTGGTCACTGCCGGACGCATATGAAGCGGTCGACGTGCTCTTCGTCGACGAGGCCGCGCAGATGGCGCTTCCAAATGTGCTCGCCGTCTCCCAGGCAGCGAAGACAGTTGTGCTCGTGGGCGATCCCCAGCAGCTCGACCAGCCAATCCAAGGCAGCCACCCTGATGGCTGCGACGTGTCCGCTCTCCATCACATCCTTGATGGCGCCCAAACGATCCCGCCGGATCGCGGCCTGTTCCTAGACGAAACATGGCGGCTGCACCCCGACATCTGCGGATTCACGTCAGAGCTATTCTACGCGGGGGAACTCCATCCTCGCCAAGGACTCGCGGGCCAGCTAATTAGTGGCTCGACACGCTTGTCTGGCGCGGGCCTGCGGTGGCTGCCCGTGGCGCATAGCGGCAATCAGAGCAATTCGCCGGAAGAGGCAGAGGCAATCGCGGGCCTAGTGATGGAAGTCACCGCCGCCGGCATTAGCTGGACGGATCGCCTCGGGAACGTTCGTCCGCTCACGCTCGACGACATCCTCATCATCGCGCCCTTCAATGCCCAAGTGTTCGAGATCCAAAAGCGCCTGCCCGGCGCGCGGGTCGGCACGGTGGACAAGTTTCAGGGGCAGGAAGCAGCGATCGCCATCTATTCTACGGCGACCTCAAGTCCTGCTGACGCGCCGCGTGGCGTGGAGTTCCTTTACAGTCTCAACCGCTTGAACGTGGCGACATCGCGGGCGAAGTGCGTTTGCGTCCTGGTATCGTCCCCAATGCTTTTCCAAGCCGAGTGCCGAACGCCTCACCAGATGCGGCTGGCGAATGCACTTTGCCGCTACTTAGAACTGGCAACATCGCTTTAGCAGGATATGCATATCTGCTAGAAGAGGAGGCCGTGCGCCACATTGGTAGAAATGAGGCGTCAATAGCATTAGAAATGAGGTACGATTTGCCACTATTTCAAAAATGGAGTTTTCACGTTTCAAATCAAAGTCCTGTATCGAAAGTTCGCGCATGACTGTGGCGCCAGGTGCTTCCGAGATAACAATCCGCCAGACTCTTGACATCCTCGATGGCCCATTCCGCGCTGTCGCGCTCGGGGTGGCCGAGGATAGATACGCGTTTTGGCTGGGTTCCGGCATCTCATTCGGTCGTGTTGACGGGCTAAAGAAAATTATCCCTCGCGTCCTCGAGTTTCTGCGGCAGCAGATCGATGCCGCGGATGGGGGTTGCCCATTCAAAGAGGCACTCGATCGGGCGCTTGCGCTCGCAGGTCTTTCGCGTGAGGAGTGGACCCGTGTGGATTTTGGGTCGGGATTTGCAACCTGGCCTGACCGCGAAGCGATCGTCGAGCGCCTTACGAACAACTACGCACGGCTGCTGGACATCACCGTTCCCGGGAAGCCGGACGACTATCTCCTGTGGGAAGGTGTGGATGTGCCAACGACATTCGCCAATCCAACAACCGAGCCCGACGTCGAGCATCTTTGCGTGGCGATGCTCGTGTTGGAGGGCACTGCCTCGGACATCGCCACGGCCAACTGGGATGGGCTGGTCGAAAAAGCGATGAATGAGCTCACTGGGAATGTCCCGAAGCTCGTCGTCTGTGTCAGGTCCGAGGACCTTCGTCAGGCGGCGCTCGTTGCACAATTGATCAAGTTTCACGGCTGCGCCGTTCTCGCCGTGAAGGATCAACCGCACTACCGACCGTTTCTTGTCGGGCGCTTCTCGCAGATTAATCGTTGGGCCGCGGCTCAGGAAAACAAGGCGGTGATCGGTCGTCTCACCGATATCGCCGTCTCTAAGCCAACGCTGATGTTGGGTTTGTCGGCACAGGATTCCAACATCCAGGCGCTTTTCGCGAGCGCGGAGGCGACAATGCGATGGCCATGGCCAGGTGAGCGGCCGAGCTTCGTGTTTTCCGGCGACAAGGTCGGAGCCGATCAGGAGGCCCTGCTCAAGAACGTGTATCCCAACGATTACACTGGCGCGACGCGGACCCAGATCAATGGGCAATCCCTCATCAAGGCCTACGCGAATCCCCTTCTGATGGCTCTGCTCCTGTCCGTGATCTGTGACAAGATGAGAGCCATGGTTAACTTGGTCGAAGGCACGCTGAGCGACGACGGCAAGCAAGCCGTAGAGCAGGGCCTTGTCGCTCTGAGGAACCAGATTGCCAGTGCTGACAATGGAAGCCGCCTGGACTTTGTGAAGGCGTTCGCCGACCAGGCGTCGCGCGCGATGACGATGTTCAGGGATGGCTCGGCCGGGATAGTACCGCGTCGGTACAATCCCTTGACGTCGGTGCCTCTGCACCACGTGGCGGGCGATCCCAACATTCCTTCCTCCGGCCTGGCCGAGGTAGCCGTCGTCGCCGGCATATTGGGCATTGGCCTCGAAAGCGGCGCTTGGACGTTGGAAGGAGTGGACCCTTCGGATCCCACTGCCGGCATCGTTCGCGTGTCGACCGCGACCGCCAGCACGAAGGTTGTTCTTGCCGCGAACGGTCGGGCCGCGGTTCGACTGCAGCAGAACGGTCACATCGTTGACGAGGAGGACGCCGTGCTAGTTTACAGCGCCGAAAAGCCCCTCACAATGCCACGGTCGCCGCGTAGCTCCCCTGGCCGGACGGGCCACTTGGGCTTGCGCGAGGTCAGCATATACGATCTCCTGCAACGCGTGACCGGGGTTGCTGATCTCGTACAGTATTTCCGTGAGGAGGCTGCGATATGAGCGCTTCCACGCCCATAGAAAGCGTTGTCGAGATCCTGACTGGATCGGGCTATCGGCGACTCTCGTCGCCGCTTTCGATTGCCGGGCTTTCTTTCGAGTTCCCTGCCGCACTGATCGGCGAGAATCCATCTCCTGATCTCGTCCTGGTTGCGGACACCGCTTTTGAGGCCGACACGCGAATCCTTCGCAAGGTAGAGGGGTAGCCCGCGCCCTCGATGTCGCCCGGTCGAAACGCCCGCTCACCGCCATTTTGGTCGGACCCCGGCCCGCCGGAACGGTTCTCGATGCTATGACGAAGGTCTGCCGTGTCCTGCCCACCGGTGTCATCCAGCCCGACGACACCAGTGGCCTGTTACAGAATTGGCTGGCGGTCTTGCTTCCCCTTGCGCTACCCGAACCGAGCCAGAACGTTACGGAGCCGCTTGAATCAATCGCCCAGCGCTCGAAGGATCTGGATGACAGCGTCCTTGGGGTCATCACGCTGGCGGCCCAGGGAGCCGACACCGTGCAAGCGCGGCTCCATGAACTGCTCAACACCTCGTTGAAAGTGCCTACCGTGAACCAATTGAACGAATCAGGTCGACCAGTTGGCGGAGTTTTCGAATGAGCCCAGCTCAGTTGCAGTCCATTACGCTGACCGACTTCCGCAGCATCAAAGGCACCATTTCAGTCCCGTTGGACGCGCCGATCGTTCTTGTTCACGGACAGAACGGGGCGGGAAAGACAAGCCTGCTTTCGGGCATCGAGCTGGCTTTGACTGGAGGTGTCCCCTCGTTGGAGCGCGTCGACCCCGACTACGCCAGCCATCTGGTACACAAGGATGCCAAGTCGGCCCGTATCTGGATCAACACCGACGGCTTGCCCCGCAACGAGGCGGAGATCAATGTCGGCACTGATGGGATTTCGGGCGCCGCGCTGCTCGCCGCTGACTTGGCTCGATTCTACAGCGAGCGCTGTTTTCTTGCCCAATCCTCGTTGGGACGGCTGCTTGAATTGTACCAGGATTCCCCAAAGCGAACCGATTCCGCTCTCACCAAGTTCGTCAAGGACCTGCTTGGCCTCGATCATTTCGACGCCATTATAGACGGACTTCACGACGCGGGCGACGTTCGCCGCCTCCGATCGGGCGTGCCAGCCTATGCCGAAACAAGGGATGCGATCCCACAGATCGAAAACGAGATCGAGCGTTTGCGGAGTGGATTGGCGGCGACAGATTCCCGTATCCTCGAGCTCAGTAGGCAGAATGACGAGCGAACGAGGGCGGTCAACGCGGTGGAACGCCGTGACGTCAACGCACGTCCGCTCTCCGCCGAGCAGGAAGAACAGGAACTCATCCGATTGGCGAATCTCAGGCGGGAGATCGAGGTCGCGCACCGCCAGTGGCAGCAGGTTTCGACTACTGATGCCTCGCGGCAGCGAGTAGCTGCCCAGCCACGCAGCGAGGCAGCAGAAAATGCGTTGCAACAATGGAACGCAGCCCAGGGCCGCGAATTAAACCGACTGCTGGAACGCCTCGCTCCCTTGTTTCCCGATCTGCCGCCAGCTAGCGAAGGACCGCAACACGCCTATTCTGTGGCGCTCGCGTCCGTGACTCAGGAGCTTGCCCGTTGCTCGGATGTTCTGGCCAGCGACTCGCAGGCCGCACAGCGCGAGACCGATCTCAGCGGCGAATACACTCGGGCAAGGACCCGGGCCGACGCCCTTGAGAAACAGATATCCGGCTATGCTGCCGAGGCCGGCACGTTGGCGCAAGCGCTCAGTGGCCTCTTACCCCACATCCATTCGGAGGATTGTCCCGTTTGTGGCCGTGATTTTAGCGAGGAATCGAAGACCCCGCTTTACGCTCATCTCTCGGCAAGGATAGCGGAGCTGACGGCCGTCTCTGGACAGCTGCAGGCGCTGAACAAGGATCGCGCCGCGACACTTGCGGCTGCGTCCAACGCGGAGAGGCAGCTTGGCGAAATCCGGAGCAGACGGCTTGATAATCAGGCTCGTGACGCGCTCAAAACCAGACAGGCTTTGTTGCAGGAGATCCATATTGCGCTCGAGGTCATCTCCGATAGCGTTGCCGAGGGCCAACAGCTGCTTGCGGCTGCGGCTTCGGCATCGCGTGAGCTTTCGGATTTGGCCGCACTCGACCAAAGTGGGACGGCGCTGCGGGACTCCCTGGTTCGCTTTGCAACCGAACTCAATCTCGACCCGATCAGCCCGACGGAATCCGTAGATGCGGCCCTGTCGCGGTTCGGGGCGGAAGCGGCCCGGCTGGAAGAGGTCTACACCTCAAACCAGAGCATTCGGCGCGAAATGCGAGGCAACGCGCTTGAGGTGCAACGTCTGACTGCTGCGCGTGAACCTGTCGTGTCGGCGATTGCCAACTCGCAGGCGCGACTTGACCAACTGAATGCCGCCAAAGGTCGGGCGGACTCGATCATTCATGATGCGCGCGAGCTTGCGAAGCGCGTCGGCGAGGCGCGTACGACAGTCGTGAGGAAAGTTTTCAATGGTTCGCTCAATCGCGTTTGGCGTGATCTGTTCGTACGCTTGGCGCCGGAAGAACCGTTCGTGCCCGCTTTCGCAGTGCCTGAGACAAATGGGGGACCTGTCGAGGCTATCCTGGAAACTTGGTACCGCTCCGGCGGCAAAGGCGGAAACCCCCGAGCCATGCTGAGCGCGGGGAACCTCAATACAGCGGCACTAACGCTGTTTCTCGCTTTGCACCTGTCGGTCACTCCAGACCTTCCGTGGCTGATAATCGACGATCCAGTTCAAAGCATGGACGAAGTCCACATCGCTCAGTTTGCGGCATTGCTGCGCACGCTGGCCAAATCGAAACTGCAGCGCCAGATCGTCGTCGCAGTCCATGAAAAACCGCTGTTCGATTATCTCGCCCTGGAATTCAGTCCGGCCTTCCAGAATGACAGGCTGATAACGATCGAACTCAGCCGAAGCGCCGATGGGCAGACGCTGATGAATTACCAGCCCCACGTCTGGCAGCCCGACAAGGCGATCGCCGCTTGACGATTCGACGCCAGGTGCGGCTGTGGAGAAGAACGGCTTCTGCGAACCTGGGGGAAAGCCTATCTGAAGGTCACGCCCTTTGTCCGCGTGACTGCAGCCAGCGCGCGACGGCCGCTTGTCTCCTCGGCACCAAAGCAGCCGTTCATGGAGAGTTGGCTCGACTTCTGCCTGCTAATCATCGACATCGTCGAAGATCGTGCTGCTGTCGGCAGCAGCCGACGTCGCCGAGATACTTGCCGACGTAGCCGCCTGCGCTGACCACGCGGAAGGCTCAGGCGAGGGTCCGTCCTCCTCAAGCGTGCTGATATGGGCGCTGATCTCGGCATAGAAGGTGTCGAGCGGCTCCGTCCGCCCACTCGGGAAAAAGAACGGTTCGGCCTTTTCCATGCTGTATTTGAAGTCCTCATAGAGGCTGAGTTCGTTGTCCGAGGAGAAACTCCCCCGCACATGGTCCAGCAGGTTACCAAGATCATTCAGCCACTGTTTACGGAAGCGTGAGGCAAGATCGTCAAATTCGTCGCGAGTGAAGATCTGCTGGTACATCTCGTTCGCAAACACATCGGTCCGCATCCAGGTGATCGTGTCATCGTCGACGTATTCCACGATCCTCTCCCGGGCTTCTTCAGGCAGGAGACCGTAGGAGTTGAGGGCCGCCAGGAGCAGCAGACTGCCCGATGAAAGGTTGCGGGGGTTTGTCGTTGCTGACCATTCGAGAATGTCTGGGCGCGCAGCGACGATCTTGCCAAGAAAGCCGTCACCGGCACGGGCACCGAGGAACGATTTGAAAATCTCGTCGAGCGAATGATCCTGAAACCGCTCCGAGAGCTCTGCAAACAGCGAGGCCGGGATGCGGACATGGGCGCGTTCAGTAGTCAACGGTGCGCATACGACCTCGCGCATTAACCGATCGACCTTGGCGCCATGTACATAAAGCTCGATCAGCTCGGGGGAGCGAGCGACTATCTCGGCGAATGCATCGGTCACTGTCGGATGCCGGAACACCCAGCGGTCACCGTCATGAGCTGAAAGGCGCCGCGTCAGGCTGTCATTCAAATGCTCCATAGCCATGGCCACAGCCGCAGGCTGCACGCCCAAGAGCCGCTTGACCATTTCGAGCGCCGGCTGCTTCCCGATTGGCGATGGCACGCCGCTTTCCGAGTTGAGGAAAATCAATGCGATTGCGCCAAGGGACGGCGCATCGAGTTGTTCGAGCACTTCGGTCAGAAACTCGACCGGCTGCTCGACAAGCTCCTTCATCCGACCCGCGCTCAGCTTCAGCTTACCTGTGAACAGAGGATCACCGAGTCGTCGTGCGGTTTCTGGCAGAAATGCTTTGTTGGCAGCGACAGAGGGCATAAACGGCTTCAGTCGCTGGCGCATTGCCTGGGGCTGGATCCGGCGGACGTGATTGTAAAGCATCTGCGCGCGCTCATTGTCGGTCAGCTCTTGGACATTTACGACGACTTGGCTCTCCTTGAACAAGGGGAACGCACTCTGTTTTAGGTAGGGTCGGGCCGCTCCCCAGATATAATTGCGGGACGTAAAGACGATGCGGGCGCCGCCCTCGATCGCCGCACGCATCGTGCCGAGTTCGGCGTTCCACCGGCTCATTCGGTCCACGTCGAAGTGATTGGACCCGAAGGCATCGTCAACCCATAGCAACTGCTTCTCGCCAGGATGCCAAAGGTGCAACTGGTCTGGCGCGTTGATTTTCAGGGCGCCGATACAGCCGTCGTCGAGTGCGCCCAACGCCAGGATCGCCGCGATCGTCGATTTGCCCGAGGCCGGATCTCCCAGCAGGATTACGAAGCGATGCTCTTGGAGCGCCTTAACCGCCTGTCGATAGGCGTCGGTCGGCACGAAGCAGCTGAGATCGGATCCCATATTGTCGAGGATCGCCTTGGCCTGCTTGTAGGCATGGTCGGTGATGATGTGCGAGAGGTCGCCGATCCCGTAGATCCGTGGCACCAACATGCGCAGACGCACACTCTGGTCCAGCTGTTGCTGGATCCATGAGCCGCCAAACACCTGGCATCGCTTGACGCCTGCCGCCTTGAAGGCGTCGCAAATCTCCTTGTCCGCTTCACCCGATACGCCCGCATTGGTCAGGATCACATAATCCTCAGCGAGGCCGTTCTGAGCCAGCAACGCTGCCTTCGGCAGCTCGCTCTTGAGGTTGGCCAGCGTGAGGTTGGCGCCCGGCTTCCCCGTGTACTTGCACTGGAGCGTCGACTTGATCGGCTGGCCGTCGTCACCGGTCCAAGTCCCGAGAAACGCTCCGTCTCGACCTCCATCGTTCGACCCTAGGAAGGTCTGCACCGGGCGTTTCAGGATTTCGGCCGCGACGGCCGTGGCGAGATCCTGAAAAGCTTTCCAGCCCAATTTTGTCAGATCAAACGTCATCGCTGTGTTTCGCCGGCCGCAGGATCATTCATCCTGATGGTGGATTGGAACCTGACGCTGAGGACGAGATTCAGAGAGCACCCCAGAAGGCATTTCATCTTCAAAGACCTCTGTGTACGGCTCTTCGTCGTCCCCGTCGCTCTTCCCGCTCACCAATCCGGTCGGAATATCTCCCGCCAGAAGCTTTTCCTTCGACAGCAGCCCTGCGTCCTCGAGCGCCTCAAAATCCGGCAGCTGCCGCAGCGTGTCGAGCCCGAACTGCGACAGGAAGTTCTTGGTCGTCACATAGGTGTAGGGCGCGCCCGGCTGTGGGCTGCGCGGCCCCGAGGCGATGAGATCCTGTCCGCGCAGCACGCCGATGAGATCGCGCGACACCTCCTTGCCGAAGAAGGAAGACAGCTCGCCGCGGGTGATCGGCTGGAAATAGGCGATGCACATCAGCACGAGCGCCTCCGACTGCGACAGTTCTTTTGACCCGTCGGCGCCCTGCTGGCCGAATGCGGCGTGGATGACGTCGCCAAAAACCTTTTTGGTGCGGTGCTGCCACCCGCCGGCGACCGCGACCAGCTCATAAGGGCGGCCGGCGAGCTCGGCGCGAATGTCGTCGATGATCAGATCGATATTGCAGTTTCTTCCCACCACCCGCGCGAGGACACTACGTGTCACCGGTTCGCTGGCCGCAAAAATGACCGCTTCGACGCGGCCCATCCACTCGCGCCAGCGCAGTTCCGGCGGCAGGTGCTCGAGCTCGGTATCCAGCAGTGCCGGCTGATCGTTCGGCTTGCGGCGGACGGAGGCTTGGCCCATCGCTACAGCCCAAACAGCCGGAAGCTGGTGCGACCCGACAGCTCGCGCACAACCTCGAGGTGTTGCAGCCGCTCGAACAGTCGTCGCGCCGCAAAACGCGACAGGTTCTTGGTCGTCAGGGATCCGGCGACGGCATCTTCATTCAGGAGCAAAAAAATCACGTCGCTGGCGCCTTTGGCGCGCAGTTTTGGGGACACCGCCAGGAGTTTTTCGGCGCGGCGCCACAGTTCGCTGGCCAGCCGGCAGGCATCGGCTACTGCATGAACCAGCGCAACGCAGACCGAGCGCTCAAAGCTTTTTTCGCCGGGTCGGATGCGCTTGCCGCCGCCGCCCTCGGTGCGGAACGCCGGGCCAAAGGCCTGCGCCATCAACAGCGGCAGCGGGCGCGGCCAATGCAGACTTTGCGCCAGCACCAGATCGGCGAGCCACAAGGCGAACAGCTCGGCATCGGGGCGGGTGGCTAGGACATGGGCGGCGATTGCCGCCGCGGCGAACGGTGCCGGCCGCTGCGACCCCGCCACGTCTTCGATCTGCGTGCAGAGGTCGGCGAGAGCCTCATCGTCCCAGGCGAGCCCGAGCATCTCGGCCACTTTTGCCAGCCGATCGGCGCTGACCGCCGGCGGCTGCAGCGCCAGCTGGCGCCAGGCGCCATAGATGGCGCCGGCGGGACCGGGGTCGGCGCCGGCCGGGCAAAGCTGCCAGGCATCGCGCAGGCAGGCCGCGTCCTCGGCGCGGCCGGCGAGCCGCATGCTGGCGGCGGCGCAGTTGAGCGCCAGCCGCTGCCGCCAGGCGCCGGCCCAGGCCGGCTGCGCCCGAGCCAGCGTGTCGAGCGAAGCCAGGGCGGCGCCGGCTTGGAAGGCGGCGTCGCTATCGCTGCGCACGTCGTCGGCGAGCGCCCAGGCTGGGACGGTCGGTGGCGCGGCGACGGAGCTGGCGGTCGCGGGATCGAGGCGAATCATGTGTTTGGAGGGTAAAGCGGTCGTGCGCTTTTGGCGATGATTTTCGGCGCAAAACGCACAGCCTGTCGGCGCTATAAAACGAATGATAATGTTGCCTTATCAGCCATTTAGTCACGTTAGCTGCCGCTCCCAGAGCTCTCTATTAGCTCTACTGAGGAAGCTCTGGATTTAGTGCGGTTCCAAACCGCAATGCCGAAATTGCTTGAGGCGCAAAGCGGTGTCCGAATGCGGCTTTCGACAGTCTGCAGCGCTACTAAACGCGCTCGCGAGCGGCTTCATAACCCTCAGCTACACCACCCGACGGGACACGACCGTTTGGTTTTTGGGCTTTCGGGGCAACGACAGGCATCAAAAACCGTAAGAAGAAGATTGGTCTCAATCCGGATCCGTTTGATCCGGATGTGAGTTGAACGTGCGCTTGGCAGACCTGGCAGCGACCTACTCTCCCGCGTCTTGAGACGAAGTACCATCAGCGCTGGAGCGTTTCACGGCCGAGTTCGGAATGGGATCGGGTGCAGCCGCTCCGCCATCACCACCAGGTCGGCAAAACGCACGTTCGAGAAGCTGTCTATCCGTGCCGCCATCTGGCGACAACCCCTGGTAGTTATTCTAGAGTTCGCCCCCACAGCGCGTGAAGCCCAACACGCGATGCTTGCGGATAAAAGAGGGCCTCCCCCGCTGCCAACGGGTTCTTCATCCGGCGCCACCTCGAAGGAGGCCCTTTGACCTTAGCCACCTCTGCCCCGGGTCCGTGAGAAAGAAGTCAAACATTTCGTCGCCACACCGAGGGCAGTCGGCAAGCTCATGAAATGGTGGGGCGACATTCTCCTGCCTCGCGCGATCTAACGCCGACCTTTCGTATTTGAGACCCAATCTTGTCGTCAAATAATCGGAACAAACCGGCTCTTGATCGGGGTCAGCGCTACGCAACACCCCGAGTGCGTGCCCGTGTTCATGAAGCTGGCCACAGCCGATATTGTCGAATTCCAAATCAAGCCCATAAGCCTCGCGAACCATCCACCAAAGAGTTACGCATGCTAACCCTTCCGCGACCTTCATCCCTCCCCCGATATCGCTGTGGTAGCCGGGAAACCAGAGTTGGCTAAAGGTCTCCTGATCTCCTGTATTTTCAAACAGTATCGGCCTGAATGACCAGCGCCGTTCATGGATAGCCATCGCATGGCGGAAATGCCTTATTCCGGGCTCAAGCCGACTGCCATTAAGGTGCCTCGACCGGTCCCTCATCACATATATCTGGTTACCTGGGACACAATCAAAAAGACCAAGAAAATGTACCTCTTCGCGAGGGGATAGACATGGCTTTTCCGCGTTAACCTGCCATTCCCTAAATTCCTCCTCAATATTGCCTTGCCATCCTCTTAGGCCGTGCCTGACGATCATTCCAGCAAGATGCCGCGCCGCGAACGCCCCCCGGCTAAAGCCAAAAATGTAAATCTTGTCGCCACGCTGATGGTTTCCAGCCACCCATTTCCATGCTGCTCTGGCCGTCTGGAAGACACCCTTCCCGGTAGCGCCAAACAACCATTTTCCGAGCGTTCCGGCGTGTTCGCCAACACCTTGGAAATAGTTCTTTGTTTGATCTCTTTTTGACAGGGATTGGTATATTATGTCGATATTTGTACCGCTGTTGGTTTGGCTGACCGCATTGTTCCATGTGCCGTCGATACAGACGACAATTCGCTTACCCATTGACTACCCCTCGTCGCTAGGAACCACGTTCTAGCTTAATGCATTTTTTGTTGATCCAGTAGCCCGCAGATCCCGTGTCACTGATGGGCACACCGGACCACGCAAGTTCGTCTCTGGGACTTTCTCATGTGCAACGATTTCGAGCAGCATATCGCCTGGGCGGAGTATTGCCGGATGATGGCCTCACTGGCGCTCGAGATCCCGACACATCAAACCGAGCTCGATTTGCCACAGGCGGACGATGTCCGCATCAACGACCCGGCGCCGATCATACGCTCGGCTGATGATGCAATAGAGCGTACTTCAATGACCTTCGGGTTTCCGCCGGCAGGCCTGAATGGCGGGCCGGTATTCAATTTCCTCTCCGAAGGCCAGCAATTCGCAAATAGCAAACGCTGTCTCGTGCCGGCGTCTGCATTTTTCAAATTCACCGGGAAATATCCGTAGGCGAAGCACCGCTTCACGCTTAACGGGTCTCCCTTTATGACGATCGCCGGGCTGTGGCGTGCAGCTACCGGTAACAAACCGCCGACCTTTACGATGCTCACGACCGATCCCGGCCCCGATGTCGCGCCTTATCACAATCGGCAAGTCGTCGTCCTCCAGCCCCACGAATGGGTGGCATGGCTCAGCCTGACCAAGCCCGAAGCCGAGCTGCTGCGCCCGCTGCCGATCGGCTCGCTTGCCGTCGAGACCGTCCGCCCGGAGAAGTCATAGCCTACCGAAGGACTTCCGGCACGCTCAGCGGTCCAAGCTCCAGAATTCGTTCATAGGCTCCTTGACGCCGCCAGACGCCGCGTGCGCCCTCTCCCCGTCCCGCTTCGGGTCGAAGGCGACGCCTCCAAAGTGACCCAGAAAGGCAGCGGCGGCTTCGGGGGCGCGCAAAGCAATGCAGCCGCCACTGTTCCTGTTTGCCGTCGTCCCAAACTGCAATCACGGCTCTGATCCGGCATGCGGGAGGCGTTCTCTCAGAAAACGCCCGATCAGCGTCAAGTTGCGATCGGTGCAGATATCGTTGGGGAGCGCGACCTGATGAGGCTGCCAGTCATAGTTAATGACGGATGGCGTCGGAATGCTCCGGCTGCGCTTTACCACGCGTCGTCTAAGAAACTGTCAGCCTGAAGGCGAATCGCCGCGAGCGTCAGCGCAATAGCGCTGTTGGCCAGTGGTTTCTCCATGTTGAGCCGCCTGCCGAAATAGCGCCAGGCGGCGACACTTCTGTCGTCCAGATCGTCGCCGGTTTTATCACGTTGCGGATCAAGGATGCGTGCATCGCAAGGGTCATGGTCGATCTCGACCGTCCAGTCCTTGAGGGATTTCCGGGTGAATTCGGCGACCTTGGCCAGATCGGCGGTGAGATAGGGCAGACCCAATTCGGCGACCTCTTCCGCCGTGCTGGTTCGTTGACCCAGCCCATCACATAGCAGATGTCGATGTCGAGCCGCCGGTCCGGGCCGGTGGCTGTTTCCAAGCGAGTGATGATCTCCGGGTAGAGCCGCTTGCGGTCAGGCCCGGTGGCCAAGTTGGCCGTCTTCACCTTCGGCTCCTCCGGCCCGGTGCTCAAAGCCCGATGTCGGACTACCCTGTCTTCCGGCCATCCGGCACAGCATCCTCACAGGCGGCCTGCTCGGCCGCATACCAAACTTTGGCTGCTGCGCGCTGTTCGTCGGTTGGCTCTGCGTCTTTGGGCAACCCATCCATTTCCCACAGTTCCACCGCGAACATGCCATTATTGCATCTTCGATTGAGATTCCGGTAAAACTACATCCCCGTCCGATATTTTTGTCGATATCAGCGATGTACGTCACGACTGTGTGCCTAAATTTTGCGCAAAAAAGCCAATGCCGCATTAGTTAGCGACAACTAATACTCAACCTCAAATCTCGTGAGTTTTGGTAACTACAAACGGCGCGCAGCCCCGCAGGGCTGCGTTTTTGATTCAGGGCCGGCGTCGTGGCCGCGTGGCGGACCTGAGTTCGCGCGGCCGGCGCTGGCTGCCTATCGGGACAAGCCAGCGCCGGCCGCTTTCTTTCAGCCAAGGAGGACCTCGGCGGATCCATCGGGATATCTGTCTGTCGCAGACTGCGTGAAATTTCATATTCGATAAGCGTCGACTGCCGAATCTGCTTGACTGCCGCCTTGCCTGCAACGCTTCTCGTAAGCATTCCAGCGTCCGCCGGTTTCGATACGGGAACCTTTCGCAACCAGCGGAGTTGATGGCGCGGTTTGGAGGCTTTCCTTGAAAAATCTCGAAGCTGTCGAAGCGCTGATCGGCCCCGCAAATGCCGACGGTATCGAACAGGCAAGAAACCTTCTTGCTCGTTTCAGGACCTCTGAATCATTGGCGTCAGCAATCGACGAATTTCTGCTCGATTTCATCACACTTGTTTTCGTCGTCGAGAACAAGCAAGAGAGCTTCGAAAATTCGTTGCGGAGACTGACACTGCTTAAACTCGAGAGGGTCAAGAGGCTGTTGGCCATTTCACCGCTGTTGCAAGACAGCCGCGTCGGATGATGGACGTGCTGTAAAGCCAACCATGGCGGCATGTTCATCTTCGAGTTGCCGTGAACCTCAGCTGTTTCAGTTCGAATGTTCATCATCTGCGTGAACTGGTTTTCAGTGCTCGCCCAGGATCGGGATTCGCTGCTTGTCGCCGCGCCTACAGCCGATGCTAATCCAGCGACATCTGCTCGGCGGGGTCCGGCACGGTCGCATCGAAAATAGCCCCCCAGTCGCGGCCGGAAATGCCTCCTTCTGCTTTAGATTTCTCGCGAACGATTTTCCGCAACTTCCGGGCGGCCCTGGTGAAATTGGCTTCGAGCAATCGAGCCTTCGTTTCGTCGGAGAAAAGGCTCTCCTCTTCTCCAATCGATACGGCAGCTCCCGACCGCGAGGCAGGACCTGCCGACAAAGACGCCGGTGAGCTCGCTGGCCGCGCCGCGTTATACAGCAGAGCCGAAGACGGTTGGCCGCTGGCAAACTGTGTGCTCCCGGTCGACGACTGGACGGGAGCCGCAGGGTCCGGCTCGCGGACGTCCAAACCTCTCCTGTAGGTTTCTGTCAGCGCCGGCACCGTCGTTGGCGGCATCAGCTCGACCGCGGGGACCTCAGGCGTGTGTGCCCTCGAGAACGCTTCCATCCGGTGGAAGGGCTTCTGGCGGAAGAAGCGAAGCTTGTCGGCAAGCACCGGCGCCTGCGCCTCGGCCAGGATCACAATTTTGTCGGCAGAGAGCTGGCGAACCTCCTGCGGCATCATCAGGTCGCGTTCGCGAAGCTGCTCGACCTTGGTGCGGCGATGCAACCCCATCAGCTCGATCGATCGCGACTCCGTCGTGTAACGCACCGTCCGCTTGCCGAGGCTCTTCGAGATGGTTTCCGCCGTCACCTGATCGTTGGCCCCGTATACCAGCTGATAGCCGCAGTTGCCCATCAGCGAATGGCGCGCCGTCTCGCCATAGATCTCGTCGAGGTTCTTCAGGTCCTGGATGACGAAGGCAATCTTGATGTTGTAACCAGCGACATAAGGCAGCTTCGTGGTGATCTCGCTCATCTTCTTCAGCTGCCGGAACTCGTCGAGCAGGAAATAGACAGGTACCGGCAGGTTTGCGTGATCCAGCATCAAGAGATCGAGCAACTGCTGCACGAACAAGGCCAAGAGCGGTTTCAGCAGCGTGATGTCGGTGATGCCGGGAGACAGGTAGATGGTGATCGGCCGATGCTTGAGCGCACGCAGGTCCATGTCCGTGACGCTCGTCGCAGCCGCAATGCGCTCGTTGCGAAACGGGCGCAACGCCTTCTGGATATCGAGCAGCGCCGACGCGGCCGCGCGCTCCGACAGCGCAAGATAGGCGTTGAAACTTTCCAGCGTGAAGCGCGACAGGTAAGGCTCGCTCTCCCTGACGGCTGCCATCAGCGCCTGCAGGTCGACGCCGCTGTTGAAGAAGGAGTTCACCTCGGCGAGGTTTCGCCGGCCCTCATAATAGACGCTCTCGCAGACATAGCTGATCACGCCGGCCATGATCTGCTGGGCCGTCGCCTGCCAGATCGCATTCTCGGAGTCTACCGTCTCCGGCACCAGGATCGAAGCAATGTTCTGGATGTCGGTGGTGCGCTCGCCGCGGTCGGTGCGGATGAAATCAAGCGGATTGTAGCGATGCGTCCTTGCCGAGCCCGGCGCGAACAAAAAGACCTGGTTGCCTTTCGACTTGCGATAGCCGGCCGTGCTTTTGAAGATCTCGCCCTTGAGATCGGTGACGACCATCGAGCCTTCATAGGTGAGCGCGTTCGGCACAACATAGCCGGCGCCCTTGCCGGAGCGCGTCGGCCCGATCACCAGATGATGCCGCTCATCATCGACGCGCAGGATCTTCTTTCCATATCGCCCAAGGATATGCCCCTTTTTGCCGAACCACCCTGCCCTGCGAAGCGACATGGCATCCTGGAACCGCGCATCGCCAAGCGGGTGTGAAACCGGGCGAAGCCCTGCATAGGCTACCAGGGCCGCACCGAAGAGTGCGGGTACGATCGCGGCAAACGCCACCGAGCGAAGCACGCCCGAGTCCGGATAAGCCATCAGCTGCCGCACTGGCGCCAGCAGATCGGCGGTGATGGTGGCGCTCAGCATGCGGCCATCGCGATAGATCAGCTGCAAGGCTAGTCCGTAGCAGAGTGTCCAGGCCAGGTAGCCGATCACCAGGCTGAAGGTCAGGTAGAGAGCGCGCAAGAGGCCGGTCATGACGGCGTCGCCCGCTCGCGCGCGAACAGGATCTCGGAGACGCCGCGACGGCCGCCATCGCGGCGCAGCTGGATGACGATCGGGATGACGCTTCTAATGTAGGAGATCAGATCCGCCTTCGGGTAAGCCGACGACAGGCCGGATTGCATGACCATCATGGCCAGCTGCTCATAAGCACCGAGCGGCGTGTCGGCATGCACCGTCGACATCGAGCCCGGATGGCCGGTGTTGATTGCCCTCAAGAAGGCGAAGGCCTCCGTGCCGCGCACCTCGCCGACGAGAAGCCGGTCAGGACGCATCCTGAGCGAGGCCTCCAGGAGGGATTGAAGGGATACCTGCGCTGTTCCCTGGTCGCCGCGCGAGGCCAGCAAGTGGACGGTGTTTGGCTGAGTTGGCGTAAGCTCGCGCGTGTCCTCCAGCGTGATGATGCGCTCGTGGCGGGAGACGGCGCCAAGGCAGGCGTTGAGGAACGTCGTCTTGCCGGTCGAGGTCCCGCCGCTGATCAGCATCGAGACGCGATTTGCAATGGCCGAGCGAATGAAGCCGAATATGTCACCCTCGCCAAGCAGGCGGGCGAGCAGCCGGTCCGTCTCGTTCATGCCCTGCATGTTTATCGCCACACCCTCGAGCGCGCCGCTGTCGCGATAGTCCTCGAGCGTCAGCTCGCTGACCCGATGCTTGCGGATCGAGAGCGCGCCGCCATCGGGCGCCGCCGGCGGAAGGATGATCTGAATGCGCTCGCCCGAGGGGAGTGCCGCGCTCAGCAGCGGGTTGCTTGCGCTCACGAACTGGTTGGTTGTCGCCGCCACGCGCTCGCCGATGTTAACGATCTCGGCGCTGGTCAACTCAGGTATCCGATGGTGCTCCATGTGATCGGCGCCAAGGCGCTCGACATAGACTTGCCCCGGCCGGTTGACCGAGATCTCGACCACGTTTTCATCGTCGAGAAAACGCTTCAGCGGTGCAAGCGCGCGGTAGAGGAAATAGTGCCGGTCGCGGCGGGCAAGCTCACCTGAGGCCACGTTCACGACGGACCTCCTTCAGTGCCTCTGTTACGGGATCGTCATACATGGCCGAGAAATCCAGGTCCTGGCGCACGAAGACAAAGATGCGCTCGCCTTGGCCGACGCTGATGGTCGGCTTGATCTTCAGGCTGTCACCGAGCGCCTGGTTGGCCATGTCGGAAAACGTCCGCGCGATCGTCTCGTGCGCCGTCTCCTCGGCGTTCTGGGAATTTCCGCCGCCGCCTGACCTGTCGCTGCCATAGCCGGTGAGATAGCTCGCGCCGCCGCCAACGATCGAAAGCAGGATCGCCGCGCCGAAACGCTCACGGAATTTCTTGTCGACGTGCCCCGTCAGTCCGGACCGGCCGAGGCTGTCGGCTCCGATCGAATCGAGGCGGATGCTCACCCCGTCGTCGCGCAGCATCCGCGTCCAAACCACGAAGATCCGCGTCTGGCCCTTAGTTATCTCCGACTGGTACTCGCCGATGAGCCGGGTGCCCGTTGGAATGAGCACGCGACGACCGTCGAAGGAATAGACGTCGCGGGAAACGATTGCCCTGATCTGCCCCGGAAGATCGCTGACGATCGCCGTCTCGAGGATGCCCGATATCAGCGTTCCTTCCGGCACCATGGCGTCGATCCGGTCGATCTTGCGTGCCCTCGCAGCCCGGTCGCGAAGACCGGTGGCCGCGGCCAGGAACTTGCTTGAACGGTCCTCCCCGGCCACGGTCGTGCCGTTGCCGTCATCGCGCCGGGCACCGTCGGCTTCGCCGTCCGATCGCTGGTCGTAGATGACCATCTTCGAGCGATAACGCTCAGGGAAACCGTCATCGGGGGCGGCTGGTGGCTCTGGTGCATCCGCAACCGCGGCAGGCTCCGGCGGCGGCGGGACATTGAATTGCGTGGTGTCGACCTCCTCCTCGGCGGCCGCCGGCGGCGGTGGCGGCGGCAGCTCGAGCACCTTGGGTTCTGGAGGCTCCGGCTGCTTGCCTTCTTCGCGCATGAAGGAAGGCGGCCGAAAGCCGGTGGTCGAGAATTCTTCCTCCCCGTTCACACCGTCTTTTGTCGGCTTGTCTTGCCCGGCCAGCACGAAATAGGCCGCGACGAGGCCGGCAGCGACAAGCAGGCCGCCGCCGATCAGCTGCCCGCGGCGAAGCGAGCGATCGGCAATCTCGGGATCCTCGCCCTGCCCCAAAGCAATGAGTTCTGGAGCGCGTTGCATCAATTGCCGCTCCAGCGCCGTTTCTTTGCCTGCCTGTCTTCAGCCGGTCCAAGGATGGCGGGATCGGGAGCGCCCAGATCGGGCTTGCGCAGGTTGAAGATGCAGGTCCACTGATTGCCGTCCCTCAGCGTGAACTGGGCCGCCGTGCCGTCGACGACGATATAGTCGCCTTCGCGACGGAAATTGCGCAGGGTCTCCGAGAAGTCCGTGTTGACGGCAAAGATCGCCGGCACGCGTCGGTCGAAGCGGAAAAAGGTCTTGTTGCCGTCGTCGAACAGGAGAAGCGGCTTCAGGTCCGCGTCGCCGGAAAACGAATAGTCGATGTTGATGTTGGCCTTGTCGATCGCCGAAATGTTCGGCCAGGAGGCCCGTTGCTCGGCCTCCCGGCGCAGAGCGCTGTCGACGTCCTTGTCGGGATAGACGAAGCGGATGCCGAACACCGTCCGGCTCGCGCCCGGTGCATGGTCCTGGAGTTCGAGATAGTAGATGCGCTTGGTCGTGACGACATTCATGTTCGTCGCGGCATTCCTGGCGACCGGCTTGACGAAGAGGATGTTTCCCTTCTCCGCCGGCACCACCTGCCAGCTTTCGGTATCGCCAAGCGATATCGTCTCGAACTTCTCGTCCTCGTCGAAGATTACCATGGTCGAGACACCATAGGTGGCGAAGACCTGCACGACGTTGTTCTGCTGATAGACGACGCTTCTGACGCGCGGGTCGAGCGCCCCTGCTTTCGGCGTCTGTGCCGCGAAAGCCGCCGTCACGGTCGCGCCAAGCGCCAGACATGCCCCCAGGCAGCGGGCCGTCATCCTCCCTGCTCCGGGCTCACCGTCTCCTGATCGCGGCGGTAGCTGTAGACCTGGAAGCCAAGCGGGTTCTCGAACCGCCACTCGTTGCGCACCGGCGTATCGGTGTAGCGGAAGCGGACAACGGAAATCCAATGCTGGACGGTTGCCTCCGTCTCGCTCTTTTGCGTCGTCGAGAAGCGCACGATGGCGGTGCTGGCATTCGGCAGGGTCACGGACTTGACCTCGACCAGAACCCGCTTAAGCCGGCCATAGATCTTGGCCGGGTTCTCAGGATTGGCGGCGCTGAACAGCGCCTGCAGGTCGCGCGCCGCCTCCGCCGTCGACAGCAGGGCGGCGATGCCGAAATTCTCCTCGATGGCGTATGGGTCATAGCCCTCGCGGTTGCGGATATAGCGCACCACATTGGCTTGTGTGACCGCCTCCTGCTCGGTCAGATTCGTCGGTCTCGTCAGCCCCGACTTGACCTCGATGAAGCCCGTCGTGCGATCGACCGTCACGACATAGGGCTCGAAGCTCTTCAGCGGCAGCATCAGCACGACGGCCGAGAGACCGAGCGCGGCCAGCCCGGCAAGAAGAAGCGCAAAGAACCAGGCCAGCCGCGCCGAACGCTTCGCCCGCTTCACGATCTCTTCTTCCCAGACATCTCCCTGCTGGAAATAGGAGCGAAGCATGGTGTTCGAGGTCTCGTCCATTGGTTTCATGTCTTCACTCAAGCCATTTCCCTTGCCGGCTATTTCGGCGTTCCGTGCGAAACGATCGCTCGTTGCATGGCGCTTCCTGAAGATGACGAGGCCGACGACAAGCGCGCCTGCGCCCGATGCGCGGCGGCGTTGGTGCCGGCCGACCAGGTTACTGCCGCGCGGCCCAAGGCGAGGCCGCGATAAGCCTGGCGCCGCGCCTCATGTCCGACCGGTGTGCCGAATGTTCCGACAATGCCTTGGGCCAGCGACTGCACCTGGAACAGCACGAAAGCGCCTGCGATGCACAGCATGATGAAGGCCGCGAAATCGCTGAGCTTGAGCTCTCGGCTGCCGGAGATCTGGTCGATCTTGGTCAACTCGGGCTGCATGGCCGCAATCAGGAATGCGGCGATCACATAGACGAAGAGCGGGATCAGCGCATAAAGCAGCGACTGGTTCAGCCAGCCGAGCGCATAGCTGCGCGTGGCATTGAAGAACATGCAACTGATGAAGATCGGCGCGGTGCCGAGCAATACCCACAAGATGACTTTGGCGAGCACCAGGATGCCGAGCGCGATCGCCACGAACAGGCCGGCGAACACCATGATGATCAGGCCGACCAGAGCCGGCAGCACCGAGAGATAGCCGGCCTGTTCGGCAAAGGCGGAGCTTGCGACATTGGCCGTCTTCCAGATCTGCGACAGCCCGTTTGTGGGCTCCGTGACGCCGGTCGCCGAAGCGGCCAGGATCGCTCGCCCGGCCGCTTCCGGGACCTTCGTCAGCCAGTCGTAGATGAGCGTGTTGAAGTCGGCCCATCGGCCGGCCAGGATCAGGATCGCGAAGACGCGCACGAGCCGGCCGACGATCTCGGCAGCGCTCAGGCGCGACGTGCCGAGCACCAGCTGGATCCCGTAGAGCAGGACCGCAAGCACGAACAGAACACGCAGCAGCGGCGCGATGTCTGCGCTCAGCGCCTCGAACGCGCGCTGCGAGAAATTCTCGCCGGAAGCGTCGATGCGCTCAAGAAGCGCGCCGATGAAATCATCCATCGCTATCCTGCCCGGCCTGAAGCGCCCGGATGGCCGCCTTGGCGCGCATGTCATTGACCTGTTTCATCGGGCCGCATTCGTCGGCCGCGGCATAGCTCGACAACATGGCAGGCCGCTTGCAGGGCGCGGTCTTGTCCTTTGGCGTGCCACAGCCCGAAACAGCGACCGCAGCCGCCGCCCAGGCAGCCAGTACTGCGGGGCGTCTCATTCGTAGGTCAAAGCCTTGCGCGTGTTCGAGATGTCGGTCAGGCGCCGCTGGTTTTCGGCCTGCAGCGATTGCACGCCGGCGCCGAGCACGCCGATCATTTCGTTCAGCGTCAGGCCCGTCTGCACCTGCAACTGCGTGTTCTGATCGATCGACCCCTTGACGTCGGTTGCCTGGCCGATGCCCTGGCCGGCGCCTTCCAGCGCGGCACGGCGTGTCTCGACCGCCTGCCTGGAGCCGTTGATCATCGCGGCGACACCGAGCACGGTGCGCATCAGCTCTTCGTAGGACTTGTCGCTCGCCAGTCCGCTGCCTTCCTTGCCCGAAAGCGACCTGACCAGCTTCAGGCCGTTGATGAACGTCGATGCGGCTTCAGCGACGTTGCCGTTCATCGCGCCGAAGTCCGGCATGCCGTCTTGCAGCAGCTTGTTGAATGAAGGAACCGACGAGACGCTGAACCCATTGCCGATCGCCAGATCCTTCAGCGAGCCGGCGTCACCGCCGCGATCGCCCGTCACGGCTTGAAGCGTCTTCTCTACTGTCGCCAGCACGTCCTTATTGGTGTCGAGGATTTTTGCCGTGATGTCGGCGGTCTTGCGCGCCACGGCATAGTTGGTCTTGTCGATGACAGGCATATCGGCCCTTGCCGGCGACAGCGCGGCCATGGTTGCCAATACCGCGGCAGATATCCGTCTCATGATTTCCTCCTTCATTGGGGTGTGATCTGCAGTCCGGTTTCGCTGTCGCTCCCGGTGGTGCAAGGCCGCTCGGTAGTGGTCCTGGCTGGTCCTGCGTTCGTGGCGCAATCCTTGCCGGGAGGCCGCGAAGCGCCTCCGTAGCCTCCGGATCGGCTGGATCCGGAGATGTCGCTCAGCGACAGCGCGTTGCGCGAATTGGTGAGGTCCGCGAAGGCCGTGCCGAGCAGGATGAGCCGGTTCAGCATTTCGATGTTTGCGTTGCGCGCGCCGCTGTTTTGATCCCAGCTGTCCTGGACCGTGCCGGTGGTGACAGCGCCGAGCTGCTCGAGCCAGGAGCGCACATCGCCGGAGCCGTCGGCCATTGCCGCCGTCAGCCCCATGGCGTTGAGCGTGGAGTGGCGCGCGCCCTCGAACGCAGCGCTTCCGCCGCCATAGCTCAGCGGTATCCCGGACTTGTCCGATCCGCCGAATGCCGGCAGCCATTTGTGGGTGATGCTGGCAACGTAGCCCTGTGTCTCGCGAAACGGCGGGATGCCGCCGTATTTCTGAACGTTGCCCGCCCCGGCATTATAGGCCGCGAGCGCCAGCGCAACATTGCCGTTGAAGAGCCGCAGCTGCTGCTTGAAGTAGCGTGCGCCACCGCGCAGGTTCTGCTCGATGTCGTAAGGATTGACGCCGAGATCGCCAGCGGTGCCCGGCATAAGCTGCGAAAGACCGAGAGCCCCGGCGCCGGACTTGGCGCAAGGATTGAAGCGGCTTTCCTGATAGACGAGCGCCAGGAACTGGTTCTCGTCGATCCCCTCCTCCCGGGCAATGCGTCGCACCAGCCCCGCGATCGTCGGATTGGCCCTGGCGGCCGCGACCGGATCGTTCTTGCGGCCAGGCCGGTAGAGGGCGCACGTGATGCCCTGGCTTTTGCCGTACCGGTCACGATCGATCCGATCGAGTTGCGTCGCGGTTTTGTCGCGCTGCTGGCGCGGATCGAGCACGGTGCCGTCGATCGTCGCGACATCGGCGAACGCTGGCGACCAAAGCAGGCTGAAGAGAATGGGGAACCGCCTGATCATGTCGCCTCTCCCCATCCACAGAACTCGGAGAGCCATCGCTCAGGCTCTTCGCCAAGGCGCGCACGCAGCGCCGCACACGCCTCGACGGTCTCCTTGCGGCCGGACAGCACCTTGACGATGTCGGGCATCGCCGAAAGATCGAGCCGCGCAATGACGGAATCGTTGCCGTGCTTGATGAGGAATGTCCGTCGCTCGGGCGGCGTGTTCCTGATGAAGCCGAATTCCTTGGCCGTCAGCCCGAAGCGTCCGATGTAGCTTTCCTCATCGGCGCGAGGATTGGGAAAATGAATGTTGGTCGCCGACTGCTCGATCAGCGTGTGCGCCTGTGCCGCGCGGGCGATATCGGCAGCCGACTGAGTGCCAAAGCCGACAATGCCGTTCAGCTTGCGGATCGTCTTCATCTTGTCGACGATGAAGGCGCAAAAGGTCGGGTCCTGAAGGAGCTTCCAGCCCTCGTCCATGAAGATCAGGACGGGTTCGCCGGTCAAAAGCTCATCCAGGCGATGGTAGAGATACATCAGCGCCGGCGTCCGCACCTCGCGATTGTCCAGTATGTGAGTCATGTCGAAGCCGAAGATCCGCCGGCCCGAGAAGGAAAGGACGTCGCGATCGGCATTGAAGAGCCAGGCTTTCTCGCCTTCGAACCAGGGCCTGAGCCGCGACTGCAGATCGTTGGCGTCGGCGCGCGAACGGCCCATCAAAAGGCCTGAGAGATTGGAAAGCGTGCGCTGCTCGAGGGGCTCGCGCCCGATACGGGCGATCGCGCGCTCAAGCGTGTCCTCCTCGTCCTGGGTGAACCCGCCCTCGCCGGCCGGCTGCAGCATGGCTTTCATGAGCCGCGAGAGAAACTCGCGATTGACCGGATTGTCCTCAAGCTGAAGCGGATTGAACCCGGTCGGCACGCCCGGCTGGAGTTCCTCATAGGCGCCGCCGACGGCGCGGATGAAGATCTCGGCGCCGCGGTCCTTGTCGAAGAAGACAGCCTTCGGCTCCGGCCTTATGCGGAAGGCCTGAGCAAGCAGGAAAGTCAGCACCACGGTCTTGCCGGACCCGGTCGGACCCGTGACCAGGAAGTGACCGATATCGCGCTGATGGAAGTTGAAATGGTAAGGCGTCTGCGAGGTCGTCTCGAGGATGGAGATCGGCAGCCCCCAGTGCAGCCTGTCCACCGCGCCGGTGGCGAAGTTGTGCATCGACGAGAAGCCGGAGAAGTTCGCGCTCGAAAGCATCGCGCGCCGGGCAATGTAGGCGTGGTTGCCCGGCAGCTGCGCCCAGAACGAAGCCTCCAGATTGAGGTCTTCGCGCAGCCAGTTGATGTTCATGTCGGTGAGGCAGGAGCCGAGTTCGGCGATCGTCTTGTCGAGGCCCGCCAGGTCGCGCGAGACGCAAAGCAGGCTGAAATGGTGATAGCCGAAAACCGCCTCCTGATTGACGAGGCTGTCGAAAGCGAAGTCGATGTCGGTTTCCACCGTGCTGCCGGCCTCGTCCGAGGCCTGGATCTGTCGCTGCAGCCGTGAAATTCGCTCCTGCGCGATCGGCTTGTCGGCCAGCGTGAACGACTGGGTGCAAATGAACTCATGCTCGGCCTGCAACAGGCCGTCGAGCATGCCGGGAGCCGAAAACGGCGGATATTCCTTGATCGACAGCATCGCGCCGAAACGGTTGTCGGACCGGGTTGGACCCTGCGCCTGCATCACGCGCCGGGAAAAATGCAGACGCGAGGATCCGACGTAGCTTGCGATGCCCATGCGCGGCAGGCGCATCGGCTGCGAGACACCGCAGTTCAGGATCGCATTGAAGAACGCGCACGGCTCCGAATAGGGGTCGCCACCGCGATAGACGATGCCGAGGGCACGCGCGCCATAGCTTTGAAGCTCCCGCACGACGTTGCCGGCGACTTCCTCGAGTTCAGCGACACGTTCTTGGAGCCGGCGCTCCGCGACCGCGGCGCCGGAGGTCCTGTCGAGCACTCTCGAGACGGCCTCCGCCACGCCAAGCGCACCGCGCATGCCAGCACGCACGATGGTCAGGTAGAGCTCGTTCTTGAACATGTGCTTGGCGCGCAGCTGCGCCATGTAGCGCTGGTCGAGCAATGCGCAGAACGGATCGGTGAACGCGCCCGAGATCGCCGGGTCGATCCGGCTGCGGATGATCGTTGACCACAGCGAATAGCGGCTGGATCCGAGCGCCCGGATCATCGTGTTCTGCACGCTTGCGCGCATATTGAGCTCGGCCTGGTCCTGCGTCTGGAAAAACAGGCCATCAAGCTTGATCACGCTCGCGATCGCGCCGCTTTCCAGGCCAATCACGGTGTCGGCAAGATGGCGCGTATAGGGAATGTGGGCGGCAATCGCGCGATCGCGCCGGCTCTCCCGGCCAAAACCCAGCTCTTCGGCAACGATGTTCAACATGGTCATGGTCCGTAGGAGTTCGTGCGCCAGAAGAGCCGGTTCGGCGTCCGCGGCGTGCGGCGGCCGGCAACCTGGGCAAGGTCGAGGATGCGAATGTCTCGGCTGCAGAAGCCAAACAGCGTGAGATAGACAAAAGGTGCGATTGACGCCGACCAGAAGCTCGCGGTCACCAGGAAGGCAATCAGCGTGACGCCCACGATGATGTAGAATGCATTCAAGGGAATACCCCACATCATTGGCGGCCGCGTCAGACCAATCACCAGCGGCGTCAGGGTCGGTTTTTCGTCGGTCATTCTCAGGCCACCTATTGACCGACGGCCGAGATCATCTGGTCGACGATCGCCGGCGCCCCAAAAACCAGGCCGATGCCGAGCACGACCGCGCCTGCCGTGAACCATGACAGGCGTCCCGCGAAAGCCAGGAAACCAAGGCTGATCACCGCGATGATCGCCAGCAGCCGGCCGAACGGGCCGGTGATGAAGTCGACGATCATCTGAACCGCGGTCTCGAGCGGCGCAAAGGCGCCACCCGAACCCTGGGCGAAAGCGAGATCCGCGCCGGCAACGTGGAAGGCCGCGCCGAGGCAGATGATGAGGACAACACGCCCCCTCATCGTTTGCGTCGCACTCGAGATTGGCTGCATGGTAGCGCTCCTTGGAAAATTTCGGCTCAAAACTGCATGACCCCGCCCGCCCACTGGCGGCGGCGGTCAGGGGTGATCACGCCGCGATCGGCGAGAGGCGAAACTGCGGATCCTTTGTAAGGTGAGCCGTTCTTCGCGCGCCGCGGGACCGAGATGCCAAGCTGATGGTTCAGAACCTTGGCGACGTAGCTGACCGTCTCGGAAAAGGGCGGGATGCCGCCATATTGATAGATGCGGTCCTCGCCGGCATTGTAGGCAGCCACCGCAAGGATCGGGTTCTGGAACTCCTCGATCAGCTCTCCAAGATGGCGTACGCCGGCGTCGATGTTGGCGACAGGCTCGCACGGGTCATCGAGGCCGAACCGCACCGCAGTTTGCGGCATCAGCTGCATGGGTCCCCGGGCACCGGCGGGTGAGTTGCGATTTCGGTCGAAATCGCTCTCGACGGCTGCCACCGCCACCGCAAGCGACTGCTCGACCTGGTGACGCTTGGCGGCCGCTATCACCAGGGCTGCGATCTGGTCGGGCTCGTAGGGGGACGGGCCACATGCGCCGGGGCGAGCGCCAGTGCCCGACATTGCCCGCGTTGGACCGACGTTACCAAATTGATTGGAGCCTGCGGACTGGGATTGGTCCTTAGCGCTAACGCTGGATCGATCTTCCGCGTTATCAAATTGGTGGGCGACGCTGAGCTCTCGGTCGTCTCTTGCGCCGGTCAGCTGGATGCTGGCGATCGTATCCGAAGCCTTGAGGACATAATCCTTTTCGCGCGGTGAGCCACTTGTGGCCCGCACTGCGGGGGCGTCGGCTTTCTGCGCGTCAGTTTGCCTAACATCTTGTAATATAAGCTGTTTCTCGGTCGACTCGGCCGGCAGAGCAAATGCCGCCAGGGAGCACGCTGCCAACAGTGCTGCAAGCTTCGCGCCGTTTGCGAATTTCGGCCTGCGCGCCATTGCCGGTCCTTTCCCGCGAAAACCCATTGACTAATCAATTTGATTGGAAAATGATCGAGGATACCTGGTATGTCAAGCCGGAATGCAAAGAGAATTCGGGGAAACATTAAGCAGAAGGGTAATGAAATGCGTTTTGGTCTGAAGATCGGCTTCAGCATGGCCGCGGCTGCCGCGGCTTCCTCCGCCTTCGCGGCGCCACCTGTCGACAAGGCTTACATCCGTTCGCTTGCGACGCCCGGCAAGACGGTGCTGGTCGTGGAATACTACGATGGCCAGTCAAGGGTTGTGGATCGCAAAGGATACGCCTCGTCCAATGGCTACAAGGCGGCCTCCGCGACGGAAATCCGGGTCGATCGAAAGCTGTCGCTGCGCCTGTTCGGCATCGAGCCTTGCGCAGGCGACATGGTGAATCGCAAAGAAAATTACGCCGGGAGCTGCTCGGACTTTGCCAGGCATGGACTGATGACCCTTTTGCAGTCGCCAAGGGTGATCCTGTGCCGCGCATTCCTCGCCGAGCAGCAAGCGCAGGTCCAGGATGCGACCTGTTATGGCTACTACAATTTTCCGGGAAGCCTCGATTCAGTGGACATGTTCGAGGAGCAACTGGTCTCCCTCGGCAGCCACCGCATCGCCAGAAAGACGGACGGCTCCCCTGCCCGTCCCGACCTGATGGAGGCCGAAAAGATTGGCCGCAGCGGCTATGGCATGTGGGCCGACCCAAGGATCAAGGGCCAATGAAAATTCAAGCCGTAATCCGAACAGCAATATTGGCAATCACGGTTTCGGCCGACTTTAGCAGCGAAGCCGGTTCCGCGAGCTTTACGCTCCTGCCCGGTGTGACGCTAGAGACCGGCGACAGCTGGACCACGGAGGGACGCCATTATCGCCTCTACGGCGTCCAGGCTTGCCTGCGCGGAAGCGCCTATACCGACCGAAGCGGCAAGAGACGGGACTGCGGCGAAGCCTCCTTGGCGGTGCTTGGCGCCTATGTGCGCGACACAAGGCCGACTTGCGCGGTGCTTTTCACGAGTGCCGCCACGACCTATGTCGCGTGCTCGGCAACCGTCGGTTCCGACAGGCTCGATCTCGCCGATCTCCTCATCGCGTCGGGCTTTGCCTTCGCAGCCGTCGGCCCCGACGGGCTCCCGCAATACCCGCCCTACGCCGTCGTCGAACAGATGGCCCGCAACAGAAATGCCGGCCTCTGGCAGTTCGGTGACGTCCAGCATCCTGCCTTCCTGCTTGCACGCGCAAGGCAGGCCAAGCGAGGCGCCCAATGAGGATATCAACGCCAGGCCTGGTCCTGTTGCAACTGGCGATCGCCGCGCCTTGTCTCGCCGGCGCCACCGACGCTGCGGGCAGCAAGGCTCAGCCCGCAAGGGTACGAGCCGCTACAATCGCGGGCGGCGTTGCAATCATCGACGGCCACACGCTTTGGTTTCCGCGAGAAGCCGTGATGGTCCGCCTGGCTGGCATCGACAGTTGCGAGCTTGCACAATGGTCGTTCGATCCAACGGCCTATGGGTCGCATTCTGAGCTCAAACCCATCCCCTGCGGAGCGCTGGCAAAGGCATGGCTGAAAAGGGCTGTTGGCCGCAGGCAGGTTGTCTGCACGATCTCGACGTCCGCTGCCGGGGCGGCCGCGCTGACCGGCGTTTGCGCCGCGGCAGGGCAAGATCTCGCGCTTCGCATGCTTCGGTCGGGCTGGGCACGGGTCACGGCGTCAGACTGGCGCCCGGGCTATCTCGCTGCGCAGGCAAGGGCGCGTGCTGCCCGCTACGGCATGTGGGCGACGTATGTTCTCGACGCCGACGAGTGGTGGGGCAAGGCCGTGGACAAAACCCTGGCGCGACTGCCCGTCGCCGACCTTAACCTCCTGGCTGAACGGGAAAGCGAAGTCTCTCCGCCGTTCGACGATGCTCGAAAGCTTCCTGCGCGGACTGATCGTTGACTCGTGAAATCGGCGCCCCATGAATTAGGCGGTGGTTTCATAAACGTCAGACCGATCCGATCGCACTTCCGCTATTCGGATGCACCGCCAGCGTCGCAGCCGCCACCGTTTCCGCAAGTAAATCAAAAGGTTGTTTGAAGGCTACGCGAACCTTGCCTTCGCGCGAATGAACAAGTTGGCGATCGCGTCCTGAGCAACACCGAAACCTCGTGCCCGACTAAGCTCCGTCAGAAGGCGTCGCGCGCTCCGGTCCTGCGGCGAAAGCGCCTGCCGGTTGACACCTCCCTTGGGCGCGGCGCCGATCCTGGCGAAGGCATCGAGACGATTAAAGAAACGCTCGGCGTCTATCCGAGGCTCGCTCATACAATGTTTCCATAGGCGGCATCATGGAAGGCAATCTCCAGTGCCTGCACGCGGCCGAAGACGGCGCTGAGCCGGGCCTGACCTGCATCGTCCCGGCAAAGACGCGGCCGTCAGCCAACTAGCACCGAGGATGGCTGATTGGACCTATGCGCCGGCCGATGCGACTTCCGTCATAGAATTAGTGCTCGCTAATATGCTATATCCAAGGCGAGGGTTTCCATGGGGCGGCCACACAGGAGTACAGGAGTATTGATATGACGCGCGACCGGATGATCGCTCACATACTCGCGGCAGATGCTGTTGCCCGCGACGCTGCCGCGCATGGCCATCATCCCTTCGGTGCGGTGCTGGTCGGTCCCGACGACGCGATCCTCATGCGCCAAGGCAACATCGACACCGTGCATCACGCCGAGACCGAACTTGCGCGGCGCGCGGCGGAAGCCTATTCGCCGGAGTTTCTCTGGACCTGCACGCTGGTCTCAACCGGTGAGCCCTGCGCGATGTGCACCGGAACGCTCTACTGGGCGAATATCGGCCGTCTGGTCTACGGCTTCGAGGAGACCAAGCTTCTCGCGCTGACTGGGGACCATCCTGAAAACCCGACGATGAGCCTGTCCTCGCGCGTTGTGCTCGGCTCCGGGCAGAAGAAGATCGAGGTTCACGGCCCCTTCCCCGAAATTGAGGACGAGCTTCTCGCTGCCCACCGTGACTTCTGGCGGCGGTAGCCTGGCGGCCAAGGCGGCGGGCCGCAATACCGCGCTTATCGGCGCTCCCGATCTATTCCCCGCAAAGGGGGCGTGTTTTCACGCTTCCTGACGCTCGCACGCGCAGTGCGGGGGGTGCGGCTTGGGCTATTCTTTTTGCAGATTTGGCAGACGGCCCCGCCTTCTTTTCGACGTCCATCGTTGCATTGCCCGCCCTGAGCTTCGCTCTGTGGCTCCGGCTCGACTTCGATCCGCCATATTGGGTTCGTGTCGTGAAGCGGTAGGCTCGGAGGTGGAGGTGCTGTTCGACGGCGGCGTGCGCTCGGGCCAGGATGTGATGCGCGCATTGGCACTGGGCGCCCGCGCTGTCTGGTCGGGCGCGCCTACGTCTACGGCCTCGGCGCCGGCGGCGAGGCCGGCGTGGCGAAAGCGATCGAGATCCTGCGCAAGGAGCTCTCCGTCACCATGGCGCTGACGGGGACAAGGAGTGTCGAGGAGATTGATCAGAGGGGTGCTGAACTAGACGGCAGTCCCCTCTGCACGTCACAGGCGCTTACGGGGAGGTGAGGAGCAGTGGCCGCGCCGGCTTACTCGGATGGGCCAGCAGCGCCTGCGGATCGGGATCGCGCGTCTTCGGCGATTGCCACCGAGCGGCGGCTCGCTTCATCGATGGGCGCGGATCACCGAGAGCGCGCCTCGAGACGCCCGATGCGGACTCAGGTCCGCGCTACCTCGGATGCTGAAAGGTGGCCGGACGGCACCGCTGCGAATACTGCTTGTTTCGAATGCGCCGCCGACCACGCTCCATGGAGAGAAGCCTCGCCAACGCCTCCCTCAACGACTTCCGAGAGGCCTGAAAAGAGTCACATCGCGTCGACGGGCGCGAAGAAGCAATTCCCGTCTTCTTCGGTGGGATGCAGGCAGATGTGAAAATTGTCATCACCGGATGGAATCACCACGTCGTAGGGAACGAAATAACGGTTCTGATGAGTGACTTTCCGGTGATCGCCCGGCCGCAAGATGATGACGTAGCCATCTGGCCGGGGCGTTACTGTCGTGGCAGGTATCCTGTCACATTCGCCGGTGACTGCATCGCCGTGACAGCACGCTGGCGGATAGGTCCAGGTCCGATCAGCGCTATGCGCTAACGCAGAACCACTCTCCAGCGCCGCAACCGTGGCCATCAGGGTTGCGAGCCCAGCGCGTTGTCGAGTGCTGACCAAGTGCATCGAAGAGCCGCTCCCGGCGGCGACCGAAAGTCGTCATCGTCCACAACACCATTCGCGGTCAAGCCAGGTGACCCGTTGGATGTCGCGCTGGGCGATGCGGCTTCATTTAGTAGATTAGCATTTACTAATATGCTATGCAAACGCGAGAGGCTGATCCATGCGACAGTTCCAAAGACCTATTGCATTGATGTGGCTTGTCTTAGCCAACGATGCGAACGCCCACGATTGGTACACCGGCAAGACTGACCCGGTTCTTCAATATGATTGCTGCGGCAACAAGGATTGCCACCCTATCGATTCCGATGTCGTCAGGGAGACCAAAGGCGGCTATTACGTCAGATTACCTCGCCCCGCCTACATGAACGAGCCACAAGAAGCAGAGTGGTTCATTCCAAGGGAGCGTGTCCAGGCCGCGCCGGACGATCGGTACCATATCTGCGAGCGTCTGATGACGTTTTACCGAACGATCACTCCCCATATGAAGTTCGAAGCCTATCAGAGATTCAGGTGGACGTGCTTCTTCGCGCCGAGGGGCACAAGTTCGATCGCACAGGCTCGCTAGACGGTTCCGGGCCAGCATTTGCTAAAATGGCAGGAGCATTGCCATCTCGACTCGGGCCGAACGTTCGTTGGCAACAGTCCTGCCTTATTTCACGGCCCTCTGTCTCGGCGACGTGTGTCTCAGTTCGAATTTCTGAACTCGACCCGTTGCCGTCATCGCAGATGGCAGACTTAGGCTTTTGCAGTAGCCCAGCGTGTGATCACTTCGGGCTGCTCCTTATATGAGGCCTCGAAGGCTGGCGCGGCCAATATAGCCTGCATGTGCAATGTCACGCTTCCGGAATTGCGAAACCCGTGCCAGCTGCCAGCCGGCACGATGACGGATTGTCCCGTTGACACCGTTGTTCTTTCATCGCCCAACCAAAGCTCGGCCCGACCTTCCAGAACGGTCAAGACTTCCTCGACGGGATGGGTGTGAGACGGTGTGCCAGCTCCCGGTGCGACCCACTGTTCAAATATGCAGAGTGCGGCTGCGTCGGTGGCTGCAGAAACCTGCATCTTGGTCAACACCCCGGGACGCCACTCTTCAGTCGGCTGAAGGCTATGGTCGATAATCTGCATGATGCGCCCTTCTAATATGAGAATACCATTTACCGGGGATTGCTCGCAAATGTTGTCATGCCGACTGTATCCCCTCCATGCCGGAAGAGGGGGCAGGGACTCCCTCGTCCATCCTTCGCAACATGTTGTGGTCCCTAACCAAACGGGATAAGCGGCTTTTTCAAGCGCCTGCTGCGTGCATGATCCGCTATCGGGCTGCGATGATCTGACGTGACGAGACATCCCTAGTCGAGGTGTGCGCCGAGCGCCCCGGCCCAGCGCAGACCTCGACCAACGCGTCGGTGAAGCAGCCGTCAGGCCATTTTGGCCAGTATCTTGCCCATATCTGCAGAGTCGAACGCCCTCAGCATCTCGGTTCTGATGTTGCCCATCGATGCGATTGATAAGCCTAGCGCGGTCGCGCCAATGTCGTCCTCTGCTTCGGCAACCACCACGACGTCATACTTGCCCTGCGTCCACAACAGGGTGTGAATCTTGACCCCGCTTTTGCTCGCCTTCTCTTTGAAGGCCTCAGCACGCTTCTGAGTGTCCCTTATGGTCCTGATGCCTTGATCTGTGAAATTCGACAGTAACACGTAATGAGCCATTGGTTTCCTGCCACAATGGGAAACACCAGGGCGCTCACGGCGCTTCCGCCGTTCCCGGCGCGAACCACCGGCGGCCAACACACGACACTGCGCCGGTAGCGTTTCAACCAGCAAGTTTAAGCGCAGTTGGCGCGGAAGCGGTCTCGATCCGCAGTGCCAGGCGCGGATGGATGTTCAAGTCTTTGACCAATGCCCTAAGCCTGCCTGCGCAACCTGCGCTCGCGAACGACATTTGCCAGATACACTGTCGGGTCCTGGTCATTTCGCTGCGCGAGGGCGTTGGCGATGTCGCAGGTGTTCAGGCCGATATCCAGGAGCTCGCGAGTGCTCATCGACGCGAGGACCGCAAGCTGCCTGCGTTGTACCCAAAAGCGCGGTAGCCACAGAACGGCAGCAGCGCTTCCGTGCAGAAGCGCCAAAAGGCAATGGACAGCACGGCTCTCCTTGCGTCCCGCCGCCGCGCTGTGGGGGAATTCGATGGTGGCCATGGCGTTCTCTCCTATCTAGCCGCCTTTTCATGGGCGGCAGGTGGAGACTAGGCGAGCTTTCAGCGCCAGGCCTGATACCCAGCGGAAACATTTCCGAAATCGAGATGAAATTGGATCGCGCCAAGGTCACGATGGGTTATAGTTGCGAATTTCCTAATATGCCTAGCTACGCTATTGTAGGGCGCGCTCTTCAAGGGAGACGCCGTTGGGAGAGGCCGATAATCGCGACAGGGCCACCATCCGGCTTGGCGCATGCGCCTTCGACCGGGAGCGGGGTCTCCTTTTGGACAAGGGCAGACCCGTTGATGTCCGCGCGAGGACGTTTTCGCTGTTGGTATTTCTCGTTGAGCACGCAAACCGCGTGGTGAGCCGGGATCAGATATTCGAGGTCGTGTGGAAGGGGCTCGTCGTAACCGATGACGCATTGACACAGACGATCCGCGACCTTCGAAACGTCCTTGGCGACGACGGGGCAGCTCTGATCAAGACGGTTGCAAAGCGCGGCTACATGCTCACGCTGCAATCGCAGGACGAAGCAAAGGGTCGCGGCGCCACCAGTGTAGAACCTCAAGCAGTGGCACAAGACTTCGGGCAGCGAAGTCCCTCACCGGAAACTCAGCTCGATACGCTTGTAACACCCCACGCCGATGCGGATCTGCCCGGCGAACGATCGTTGCAGAGCGCTTTCGACTTGTTGGTCGATGAAAGCAGGTCGACGGTGCCTCTTGTGGGGTCGGCACGATCGGCCGAAGCGCAGCCGGTTCGCACCTCCGGGCGCGACAGGCCGGCGGTCGCGGTGCTGCCGTTTGCGCTCGAGGACATCGCTTCCCGGCACCTCCACGTCTTGAGGGACGGGTTGCTGCGGGACATCATCCGCGACCTTGCCCGACTGCGAACCGTCTTCGTCATCGCGGCGAACTCACTGCAGGCCTTGTCGTCGGTCGGGCTGAACAGCCTGAAGGCCGCCCGGCTGCTTCGCTGCGACTATGTCTGCGCCGGCACCATCACGCTGGATGGAGCGACCCTTCGGGTCGATGTCGAGTTGATCGCGGCCGCCGGTGGCCATGTGATTTTCTCCGAAATATTCTTGAGGCCTCTCGCATCCATCTCGCAGTTCGGACAGACCCTGGCCGACGAAATCGCCACACTGATCGCCGACGAGGTCAATCTCGCGGAGCGCAATATCGCGGTCCGGCGGCCTCTTCACGAACTGGACGCATGGCAGGCCTATCATCGTGGCCTGGGGCACATGCACATGTTCACTGGCCAGGACAATACGGTTGCCGAGGACCTGTTCAAGGCGGCGATCGACCTCGACCCGCGCTTTGCAGGTCCCTATGCGAGCCTCTCGTTCACGCATTTTTTGAAAGCGTATCTGTTTGATCCGTCGCATCTCTCCGTGGAAGGCCGGCTCGCTCACGATCTTGCGGCCCACGCGGTGGTGGTCGATCCATACGACCCCGCGGCGCATTGCGCTCTCGGGCGCGCGCTCTGGATCGTCGGTGCGCGCGAAGAAGCCGCCGAGGCTCTGGAGCGCGCCACGGTCCTCAGCCCTTCATATGCCTTCGGGCATTACTCGCGAGCCTTTATCCAAGCCCACTCAGGGGATGCCAGGATGGCCATCCAGGCAGCCGACCATGCAAGAGAACTGTCGCCGTTCGATCCCTTCCTCGCTCCTAACCAGGCGGTGCGCGCCATTTCCCTGCTGCGACTCGGAAGAGCCGACGAGGCTGCTGCCTGGGCCTTGCGCGCTACGCTCCATCGCAACGCTCACGCCCATGTGAGGCGTGTTGCGGTCTTGGCGCTGACCGCAGCCGGCCGGACTGACGAGGCGAAGCAGTTGGCACAGGTGGTCAACAGCGAAAGCCCGGAAAACGGCAACGAGTTGTTCATTCGGGCAAACAGGATGCGACCCGATGACGAGAAGTTGCTGCGCGACTTGGGCCAGCGAAGCGGGTTGCGCTAGGGGTGCTAGGCGGGTCGACGAGCAGTGACGCTCGGACTCACCCACCGCTGCTCCGGCCAGATATGGCTCGTGCCGGCACCATTCGCTGCCGTGCTTACCCCAGGGGGAGTTTACCCAGGGGCTCAACTAAGGAAGCTTACTATGAGCTCTGAACGTTCCAAGCCTGAAGCATTAGACATGGAAGGCACGCAGACGACGAAAGGCCGATGCATGTGCGGGAATGTCCGCTATGAACTCACGGGGCCAATGTTCGACGTAGTCCATTGCCACTGCGAGAGCTGCCGGCGTCAGAGTTCTAGCGCTTTCGTGACGTTTTTCAATATCGATAAGGCGCACTTCCGTTACACCCGGGGAAGGCCGATATCGTACGAGTCATCGGATGGTGTCGAGCGCACGCATTGCGGGCGATGCGGGTCACCGATCTCCTACGAAAACCCACGAGAGCTCTCGATCTTTGCCTGCACGCTCGAAGATTTGACGCTCGTGAAGCCTCAAGCACATATCATGGTCGGCGAGATGCTCCCTTGGCTCGTCTTCGGCGATGACTTGCCTTGTTTCGAGCAGGGACTTCATCATGGCAAACTGCCGGTCGTTCATGGTCCTTCCAACCTGTTGCCGGTCAGCGTCGAAAATATTAGAGCCAACAGTGCCAGGACAAACGCCGCCAGGGACCATTTTGCCACGGAGAGCGCAACTGATTGAAGCTCGCGGGCGGGGGGCGGCTTTTCGTATAGAGTTCTCCTCGAGCAGGATCATCTCGCTTTAGATGCTTTCGTGAAGGGCGATCCTGAACCTCTGAAAGATCTCTATTCGCAACGGGATGACGTCATTATCGCTAATCCGTTCGGACGCCGGCGAAGGGGTGGGAAAAGGCCGCCGCGACCATGGAACGGGCTGCCACCAATTACCGGGACGGCGAGGCCACCGGCTTTGAGCGCATCTCCGAGTACGCGACGGCGGACTTGGGATACACCATCGAGATCGAGCGGTTGCGATCCAAAGTCGGTGGTGGCGACAAACTGGTACCGATTGCGCTCGGGTCACCATCATATTCCGGCGGGAAGAAGGCGCGTGGAGGATCGTCCTTCGTCATGCCGATCCGATAACCTCAGCCCGCCGGCGTCCATAGTCGGAGAGTAGATGGGTTGCCGGACCCGTCTGGGTCTTATTCGATGAGAGCCGCAGTTTGCGCCGAGGCGGGACGCGATGCCTGTCGGCTTTGACACCGACTCCGGATGTGTGATTCCAGCTCCTCAAAACGGAGCCTCGAACCATGCGGTACGAACTCACAGACTGCGCATGGGCCGCCATCAAGTCGATGCTTTCGAACAAGCCGTGCGGGGGCGTCGGAGGCCTCGCTCATCATCGGTGACGCGATATCTCGCTGCGCAGTCTAAGGCGCGTGCTGCCCGCTACGGCATGTGGGCGACGTATGTTCTCGACGCCGACGAGTGGCGGGGCAAGGCCGTGGACACAAGACCCTGGCGCGACTGCCCGTCGCCGACCTTAACCTCCTGGCTGAACGGGAAAGCGAAGTCTCTCCGCCGTTCGACGATGCTCGAAGGCTACCTGCGCGGACTGATCGTTGACTCGTGAAATCGGCGCCCCATGAATTAGGCGGTGTTTTCATAAACGTCAGACCGATCAGATCGCACTTCCGCCATTCGGATGCACGGCCGACGTCGCTGCCGCCACCGTTTCCGCAAGTAAATCAAAAGGTTGTCTGAAGGCTACGCGAACCTTGCCTTCGCGCGAATGAACAAGTTGGCGATCGCGTCCTGAGCAACACCGAAACGTCGTGTCCGACTAAGCTCCGTCAGAAGGCGTCGCGCGCTCCGGTCCTGCGGCGAAAGCGCCTGCCGGTTGACACCTCCCTTGGGCGTGGCGCCGATCCTGGCCAAGGCATCGAGACGATTAAAGAAACGCTCGGCGTCTATCCGAGGCTCGCTCATACAATGTTTCCATAGGCGGCATCATGGAAGGCAATCTCCAGTGCCTGCACGCGGCCGAAGACGGCGCTGAGCCGGGCCTGCCCTGCATCGTCGAGGCTGGCGTCCGCCTCGTCGATCTGCTGCCTCAGCCATCCAGCCTGCCTGGCGAAGGTATCGCCGGCGTGCATGGCCACCCACTCCTTGAGCAGCGGATCGGCAATGGCCGCGGCCGCGACGCGCTTCGACCAAGTCCAGTACATCCATTCCGCCGCAAACATCGCAACGATGGTGTCGAGGAATGCTCCCTTTTCGGCTATGTCCAGCATCCCGGCGCAGAATGCCTTCACGCGCGGATCGCCGAGATTGAAGCTGCTGGGATCGATGACGCGGGCCGCCAGTGTCCGTTCGAAATAGGCGATCTGCTGGTTGGCCAGATCATCCTGCACACCGATCAGCCAGCGCTTCTGTTCGATCGTGCCGGCCTTGGCGGTGGCAAGCGCGAAGATCGAGATGGCCGTATCCACGAAGGCGCCCTCGTAGACAAGGTAGCGGTCGAACACCTCGCCCGCCAGATGACCGCCCTCGATGTCCGTGGTGAAGCGGTGGCGAACCATGGCTTCGAAGACGGCCTCGTTTTCGCGCAAAATGCGCTCCGACAGCGTTTCGCCCGTCATCCGTCAGGCTTCCAGAGCCGGCTCGGCAGCGGCGCGGAAGGCGCGCACGCGCTCGATGTCGACCGGGTTCCACCAAGCGCCGCCCGCCTTCAGCGACGAGGCGACGATGACGCCGCTTGTGCGCTTGAGGATCTCCACGACATTGGTTTTGTCTACGCCCGAGCCGACCAGCAGCGGCAGATGCGTGGCGGCGGCGATCTCCTCGATCTCCTCGATGGTAGCGGCGTTGCCGGTGCGCTGGCCGGTGGCAATTACGCCGTCGGCATCAAAAAAGGCGAGGTCGCGCGTCAGCTCGGCAATGCTGCGATCGGCGACGATGGCGTGGCTGCCATGCTTGACGTGGCTGTCGGCGAAGACCTTGATGTGCTCGGCCCTGAGCGCCGAACGATAACGCATGGCCTCCGCCGCGCGACCCTCCATGAAGCCCTCATTGGCGACATAGGCGTTCGCCCATTGGTTGACGCGGATGAACTTCGCGCCTCCCGCCAGGGCGATGGCAAAGGCCGGTATCGGCGCATTGGCCAGCACATTGATGCCAAGCGGCACGCCGACCGCGCGCGCGATGCGGTCGGTGACGACCGACATGAAGGCAGCCGTCTCATAGCCGATGTCGTCAGGCTTCGAGAAGGGCACGTCGCCATGGTTTTCGATAATCAGGCCATGCATCCCGCCTTCGATAAGGGCTTCGGCATCGCGCATGCAGGTATCGTAGATGGTTTTCATATCGGCGCCGCGATAACGGGGGGCACCGGGGAAGGCGGGGCAATGAATCATGCCGATCAGCGCCTTGTCGCGCCCGAATATTTCCCTTATGGCGCTGGCGGGATTGTCCGAGATTTGCTGCATTTCAAAAGTCCTTCGGAAGAGTGTTCATGCATGCTTATGTCATAGGCAATGTGGCGGTTGACGAGACCATCCGGGTCGAACAGTGGCCATTGGCCGGTGCCTCGATCTTCGGCAGCCACGGCTCCAGCGATCTCGGCGGCAAGGGCGCAAACCAAGCGGTGGTCATGGCCCGCTGCGGCCTGAGCACCACCCTCGTAGCGCCTGTGGGTGTGGAGTTCCGCGCCCAGAGCATCGCCGAACGGCTCGCCGCCGAGCCAGTCGAATGCCGACTCCTGCGACAGGAGGGCCGCAGCAGCGACTTCTCCATCATATTCACAACTCCCGACGGGGAGAACGCCATCGTCACCACGACGGACGCGGCCGAGAACCTTCGGCCCGAGGATGCGCTGCTTGCTATCCGCGAAGCACAACCGGGCGACCTTGCGGTTTTCCAAGGCAATCTGAGCGAGGCGACGACAGAGGCGCTGCTGCGCGAAGCGCGCCGGCGCAGCATCGTCACAGCCTTCAATCCGTCGCCGCTCAGGCCTTCCTTTCAGGATCTGTGGCCGCTGGTAGACCTTGCCTTCCTCAATGCAGGCGAGGCGATGGCACTGACGGGCGAGTCGAGCGACGCGGCCGCCGCCGTGCTGCATGCGCGCGGCGTACGCGATGTGGTGCTGACGCTCGGCGCGGACGGCGCCCTGCTCAGCGGCGGCGGTGCTCCGCTGCGGGTGGCCGCGATGCCCGCTAACGTCGTGGACACCACCGGCGCGGGGGACACGTTTATGGGCGTGGCCCTGGCCTCCGCGTTCCTGCGCGGCACCCGCCTTGACGAACTGGCGCTCATCCATGCGACCCGAGCGAGCGCACTCACCGTGTCGCGGAAAGGCACGCTGGGCGCCTTTCCGAGCATCGAGGAAATGAGAGCGATCCTGGCGCACCTTTGAGGTCAGCGCTCGGCGGTCAGCCAGCCGAGGATGTTCTTCCACAGCCTGCCGTAGCCTTCCCAGGCACAAAAGGCCGGCGATAGCCAGTGCGGGCCGATGTCAGAGGTCCAGGCCGCCGTGCGGCCCTTGCCATGGCTGCCAATCACAAGCAGCGGGAAGCCACCCTGGTCCTGCGGCAGGCGCGCGAGCAGCTCAGCATTAGTACCTGGCCGAAGTTCAACCTCGTTGACGCCAAGCAGCGGCGGCCATGCCTGGCCGGTCAGTCCCGCCATGACCGGATGATCCGCGGCGACGATCTCGGCCACGGTGCCTTCGGGTATCTCGACGCGATCGTCATAGGGCAGGCAGGTGACGGGCAGTGTGTCTTCCACCGGCGTGCGGCGCCAGCGGGCCTTGCCGTCGATGCCCTGGAAAGAGAAGTAGCCGCCGACCATGAGCAGGCCCCCGCCCTTTTCCACCCAGGCCTTGAGCAACTTCAGCCGGTTCGGCACGGTGCGCGAATGCAGCCACACCTCCGGCGGCAGAAGCAGCGAATTCGCCCCGATGTCGGACAGGATGATGGTATCGTAGATGTCTAGCCCCGCCATCTCGAAGGGCAGCTTCTCCACTGCTTCGTGGGCCGGCATGTAAGTCAGCTCATATTCTGAGCCTTCAAGCGCCTTTACCAGCGGCTCGGCGCCGAGATGGAAGGTGACGGAACCGAACTGATCGAAGCCCTTATAGTGGGTGGCCGAACTTACCCAGCTTTCGCCGACCAGGAGAACCTTCTTTGTCATGTCGTCTTTCGCTTTCTTCTATGGGAAATTGGGGCCTTCCAACGTCAGACCGTCGCGTCGAAGACCAAGCGCGGATTGTCATGCATCAGCCGCGTGAGCGCGGCCTCCGGCACGCCATGTCGCCCCAGGCGCGGCAGGAAGTGCTTCGGCACGTAGGCATATCCGTTGCCGCCATAATGAGTGAGCATCATCTTCAGGAACACGTCGTGCGAGATCAGGATGCGATCCAGATAACCGGCGTCGATCAAGCGCACGATGCCACGCGCCGCCTCGTCGTCGCTCGGGCACTGCACCTGCTGGTCGGCATAGAAGAAGTCCATGCCGACCATGTCATATTCGATGAAGGCGCCGCGAGCGGCCAACGACAATTGATAGGCGAAATCGTCGTGCGAGGGGTTCATGTGGCACAGCACCGTGTGGCGCAGCTCCGCCCCTCCTCCTCAACGATGTCGAGCACCTTATGGCCGAAACGGAACCAGCCGGGCAGATGCACCATCAGCGGCAGCCCCGTCAGCTGCTGGGCGCGGGCGGCTCCGCGCAGGGACTTCTCTTCGCTTTTTGTGAAGTCGGCGGAAACGCCGATCTCGCCGATCAGCCCGATCCTTACCCCGGTGCCCTCAACGCCGTCCACTGCCTCGCGCACGATCTCGGCGGCGATGTCGTCGGCTGACATCGACGCCACCTTGGCCGGGTGGGAGGATGCGAGATAGTAGCCGGCGCCCATGACGATATTGAGCCCGCTCGCCGCCGAAATTCGGCGCATGGCCAGCGGATCGCGGCCGATGCCCTGGCAGGTAGGCTCGACCAGGGTGCGCCCGCCGACGGCTGCGAACTGCTTCAGTTCCTTCACCGCCAGCGCCTCATCGTCCAGAGTGATGTTGTGGCGGTTGACGAAGGGGTCCTGGCGCAGCTCCGACAGGATCTCCATGCACACGAAGCCGCCAGCCAGATATTGCCGCTCAGGCTCCTTCGGCCTGTGCCACCAGCACAAACAATCGTTCAGCACATGCTCGTGCATGAGCGTCATGCCAAGGTCGGCGGCGGCGACCGGCCCGGCCACCGTCATCACCTTGCCCGAGCGCACATGCGCCTCGGAGAGCGGGGTGGCCGTCATTTCGCTTTGCCTCCCGCTCTGCTCGGCAGCCGGAACTTGGCATTGAAGATGCGGGTGTTCAGCCAGATGGCGATCAGGATGATGGCGCCGGTGACGATCTGGGTGAAGAAGGGCGAAATGTGCATGAGGATAAGGCCATTGCCTATCACGGCGATGGTGAGCGTGCCGAGCAGGGTACCGAGGATGGTCCCGCGCCCGCCCATCAGCGAGGTGCCGCCAAGGACAACGGCTGCGATCACTTGCAGTTCGAAGCCGACGGCCGCGTTGGACGAACCCGAGCCAAGACGAGCGGCGATAAGCAGGCCGGCGACGGCGCAGGAAATGCCCGAGATCATGTAGACCGAGGCGATGACCCAGCGCGCCGGCATGCCGACGCGACGCGCCGCCTCCATATTGGAGCCGACCGCCACCACCTGCCGCCCGTAGCGGGTCGAGCGGATCGTGACATAGCCGACGACGGCCACGACCACAGCGATGAGCGCGGGAACTGGGATACCGACGATTTCACCGCGGCCCAGCATGAGGAAGCCTGCAGCGTTCTCAATCGGGATCGAATAGCCCTGGGTGAGGTAAAGTGCCAGCCCGCGCAGGATGGAAAGGCCAGCGAGCGTGACGATAAAGGCTGGCACGTCCTGATAGGCCACGAACCAGCCTTGCCCAAGCCCCGTCAGCACGCCGAGGGCCAGCATGGCCAGAACGGTGGCAGGCCATGGTAGGCCTGCAGCCATCAGGATGGCAGCCAGCGCGTTGACCAGCGCCACCTGCGAGCCGACTGACAGGTCAATACCAGCTGTGATGATGACGAAGGTCATCGCCACGGCGACGATCAGTATGGGGGCCGCCTGTCGCAGGATGTTCAGAATGTTGCCAACGGTGAGGAAGGTGTTCGTGCCGACGGCAAAGAAGGCGATGCATGCGAAGAAGAAGATCGCGATGGAGAGTATCTGAGCGTTCTCAGCCAGGAAGTCGGCCCATGGCGAGCCTTTCGCCCTTTCGGTGTAGACGGTCATTGGTGTGCGCCTTCTCCGACGATGAGCTTGACGATGTCTTCGAGGTCCGTTTCACCGATCCGGCGCTCGGCAACCTTGGTGCCTTCGTACATGACGGCGATGCGGTCGCAGACGCGAAACAGGTCCTGAAGGCGATGGGTGATGAGGATAACCGAAACGCCGCGCGCCTTGACGCGCTTGATCAGTGCCAGCACTGCTTCGACTTCCGCCACGGCGAGCGCCGAGGTGGGCTCGTCCATGATCAGTACCTTCGGGTTGAAGGCTGCGGCGCGGGCGATGGCGATGGCCTGCCGCTGGCCGCCAGACAGCTTCTCCACCTTGGCGGTGAGGCGGGGAATGCGGATCTCAAGAGCCTCCAGCATGTGGCGTGCGCCTTCGAGCATGGCCTGGTGATCGAGGAATGGCCCCTTGGTGCGCTCTCGCCCAAGGAAGAGATTGCCTATCACGTCGATATGATCGCACAGGGAAAGGTCCTGAAACACCATCTCGATGTTGCGGGAACGCGCGTCTGCCGGGCCGGAGAGCACCACCGGCCGACCTTCGATGGTGATGGTACCGCCATCGGGAATGTAGGTGCCGGATATGATCTTGGTCAGCGTCGACTTGCCCGCGGCGTTGTCGCCGACAAGACCGAGACACTCACCCGGATAGATGTCGAGATCGACGCCGCGGAGCGCCTGGTGCGAGCCGAAGGTCTTGACGATGCCGCGCAGTGAAACGCGTGGCGCCGCGCCGTCGGCGGGCCCGCCGGCAGGCCGGGGGAAGTCCCCCCGGCGACGGCAGACATTGCGGCCTGGTGCTCGGTCATTTGAAGACTGCCCGGTACGGCTCGACATTGTCCTTGGTGACGATGGTCACCGGCACTGCGACGTTCTTGTCCACGCTGCCGCCCCTGGTAATGGTGTCGAGCGCTTTTACCGCGGCCTCGCCCATGCCGGCAGGATCCTGCTGAACGACGGCCGTGACGTAGCCCTTGTCGATGCCCGAGATCGCCTGCGCGGTCAGGTCCCAGCCGAAGATCTTGATCTGGTCCTGCTTGCCCTGGCTCTCCACGGCAGCGATGGCACCCAGCAGCGCCGGCTCGCCGGTGGCGTAAATCGCGTTCATGTCGGGATTGCCGGTGATCAGATTTTCGGCGGCGGCAAGCGCGGTGTCCTGCACGTTCTGGCCATCGACCACAGCTATCGTCTCGATGCCGTCCTTGCCCTTGATGGCGTCCTCGAAGCCCTTCTGGCGCACGTTCTGGATGTAGGAGTTGAGGGCTCCGACGATGCCGATCTTGGCCTTGCCGCCCATGTTGGCCTTAACGTAGTCGAGGAAATGCGCGCCCATGTCGGCACCGGCCTTGGCGTTGTCGACACCGATCTGCGCCTTCTGCGGACCCTTGGGCAGGATGGCGTCGATCGCCACCACCGGGATCTTGGCGTCCGCCGCCTGGTTGACCGCCGCCATGATGCCGTTGACGTCGATGGCCACGACGATCAGGCCGTTCACCTTCTGCTGAATGTAAGTCTCGATGGCGCTGTTTTGGGCGGCGGCGTCGTTGTTGGCGTTGAAGATTACCAGCTTGGCGCCGGCGGCGTCCGCAGCCTTCTGTGCGCCTTGGTTGATCTGGTTGAAGAACAGGGCCTGCTGGTTGATCTGCACCAGCGCGTAGGTCTTCTGGTCTTGCGCGACGGCAGGCGAAACCGCGCCGGCAAAGATGCCGAGTGCGGTGAAGCCGAGAGCTGCAGCGAAGGTTCTGCGGGTTGTGGTCAAGGTCATATTCGTTTCTCCTCTGTGAAGTTTTCTTCCATTGCCGGCTTAACGTTTCGCGGGCGAGGCAACGGATTCCCGCACCACGATCTCGACTGGCATCAGTTCCTGCGGCGCCGGTGACGCGAGATCCTGCCAATTCGTTTCGAGAAGCAGCGCCAGCGACCGTCTGCCGATGTCCCGCACAGGCTGGCGCACGGCTGTCACCGACGGCGCGAACAGGTGGAAGGGCGCGACGTCGTCGAACCCAACAATGGAGACGTTGCCGGGAACCGAGATGCCCTCCGCCCGGAAGACCTCGATCATGCCGATGGTGATCTCGTCCGATGTGGCGAAGATCGCGGTGCCCGGCATGCCATTGGCGATGAAGCGGCGGGCGGCCTCGCGGCCGAACTCGACCGTGTAGTTTCCACGATAGCTTGCCGGCACGATGTCCTCGCCCCAATGCTCGCGCAGCGCGCGGCGCAAGCCGTCGAAGCGACGACGGCCGCTGATCATCTCCTGCTCGCTGCCAACGAACAGCACTTCGCGATGCCCGTGCGCGGCGAGGTGGCGACCAGCGAGGTAACCGCCCTGTTCATTATCGCAGAACAGTTTCGGCACATCCGCACCCGGTACATCCTCGTCGGCGATGACGACCTTGCCGACCTGGTTGATGTGAGTTGCGAGCTGGCCGTCGTCGGCATGGTTGGTAACGAAGATCAGCCCGTCCACATGCTTGCGCTCGATCAGCTCCAGATAGGCTACCTCGCGGCCGGTTCGGTTGAGCGTGGCAAAGAGCGAGACGGCAAGGTTGCGGCTGTCGGCTTCCGCCTCGACCGCGGCAACGAAGGTGGCGAAGAACGGATTGGCGATGTCGGGCACGACCAGGCCGATCGTGTCCGAGCGGCCGCGGCTGAGGCGACGCGCATGCGGGTTGGGCCTGTAGTTGAGGTCGCGGATTGCGTCCTCAATGCGCTTGCGGGTCTCTTCGGGAAGAGAGAGCGAGCCATTGAGCAGGCGCGAGACAGTCGCCACGGAAACGCCGGCTGCCCCGGCGACGTCCTTCAGGCTGGCGGTTCTGTCGCTCATGCTGTTCCCTTGCTACAGCATCTTGTAAAGCGCTTTAGTAAACCGCTTTACCATCCATTGAGAGGCAAACTTTGTCAAGCCTTGCGGTTGATCCCCGAATGGTGGCCCGGACACGTCGTTCCCCAAGGGCAGTATCGCCAGCAGAACCGTCACGAATCTCTTGCCGCTCAATGCCGCCAGGGCGCAGGTGTGGGGTATTTAACCCAGCGAGGGGTCTGGGGCGTTCCCAATTTGCCAGCCGACCGACCCGAGTTTTTTGGCCGGGCAGAGCCACAAAGTCCGTTCACATGGTGTCGCCGAAAGCTGAAGAGCGAATCTTCGACATGGGTCCCACTCGAACCCCAGGATCAGTGCGCCGATCAAACGACCTTGAACACTCGCAAAAACAGCGGTTTATGGACGGACACTAGGCTAGATCGGGACCTGCCCGTCAGCCCAGGCCGCGCGCCAGATAGCGTTGCACGAAGAAATAGAGGATGACTGGTGGAACGATGCCGATCAGCGTGTTGACTGCCGCGACATTGAAGTCGACGCCGCGCGTCGAGCGCGAGGCAAGCACCAGCGCCGAGAAGGTCGTCGCGCTCTGCGAGGTGAGCGCAGAGGCAAACAGCGCCTCGTTCCAGGTGAAGGCGAAGACAAGGACTGCGGTCACCACCAGGCCGTCAAGGGAAAGCGGCAGCGAGATCTTCCAGAAAATCTGCCATGGTGTTGCGCCCTCGACCTTCGCCGCGTCCTCGATCTCCGTGCTCACGTCGCGGAATATGTCGCGCATGATGACGACGGCAAAGGCGAGGTTGAAGGTGGAATAGCAAAAGATCAACCCCGTCCAGGTATCGATCAGCCTGAGATAGACCATCAGGAGATAGAACGGCACGAGCACCACGGCGGGCGGCAGGACGCGCTGGGACAGGAACCACAGCGCAATGTCGCCCGAACCGATCGGGAAACGGAAGCGGGCGAGCGCATAGGCGGCCGGTACGCCGAGAACGAGCGCGAAGGCGGTGGTTCCGACGCTGACAACGACACTGCTGACGAAGGCGTTGATGGCCTGCGGATCGGAAAGGACGTTGCGCCAGGAATCGAGCGTTGGCTGGAAGGTGAGGAAAGGAATGAAGGCGCCGGGCTCGAAGGTCGCCGTGCTTGTCTTGATCGAGTTGATGAACGCCCACAGGAAGGGCAGCAGCGTGATGACGGCGGCGAGCATCAGCAGCACGTAGACGACCAGCTTGGAAAGGGGTCCGGCCCGCAGCCACAGAATGTTGATCATCTTCTCATGCCTCCGTGTCAGCCGAGCCGCTTGCGCATCTGCTTGAAGAAAACGGTGATGAGCGCGGCCACCATGATGAGGAAAGCGATGCCCATCGCCGAACCCTGACCGAAATTGAAAAACTGAACCGTGGTCAGATAGTCCATTGCACTGAAGACCTCAGTGCTCGTTCCCGGTCCGCCGGTGGTCAGCGCATAGGGGATCGCGAACACCTTCAGGCATTCGATCGTGCGAAGCAGAATAGCGATGGTTGTCACCGGCCAGGCAAGTGGCACGCCAAGCCGCCACATCACCTGCCAATGACTTTTCGCGTCGAGGATCGCCGCGTCATAGAGATCGCTCGAGATTCCGGCGAGACCGGCAAGCACGATGACGAAGACGAACGACGTCCAACGCCAGATGTCGAGGAGGATCGCCGCTGCGATCCCGCCTGATGCGGTCGACAACCACGGCACCTCGATCCCACTAAGCCCGAGAACGACCGGAACGATACCGCCTTGGGAACTGAATAACGTCACGCCGAGATAGCCGATGGCGACTTCCATCGTGAAAAGAGGGATTCCGATTACGGTGCGGAAACCGCGAGACCAAGGTGCGCCGAGATTGACCAGCCATGCCGCAAGGAAGCCGAGCACGACCTCGACCGGGACCGAAACCGCTACGTAGATCGCTGTGACCATGATGGCGTGCCAGAAACGGGCGGATGTGAGCACGTCGACATAATTGCTGAACCCAACGTAGCCCGTGATGCCCATGCCAAGCACATAATTGGCGAAACTGTAACGGATGACGAAAAGGAGCGGGAAGAATGTGAAGGCGATGACCCAGAGCACGGCAGGGAGGAGCAGGACATATTTAAAGACCGCGCCATATTCGCGTGGCCTCGCAGACAATGCTGCCATGATACGCTCCTTGGACTCTGCGCAGTGGCGGTTGCTCCGCAGCGCCGCATCCAGGAATGACAGACGGAGCGGCGCCGCAGCAGTGGAACCATTCTGATCGGCGCCGGAACCCTGGAACGGCTTCCAGCGCCGTCAATCACGCGAACGAGGCCTGGTAGAGCGCCTTCTGCTTGTCGCGTCCATAGCGGTCGGTGATCTTCTCCCAGGCCGCTGCCGTGGCATCGAGCGCGGCCTTCGGCTGCATCTGGCCGCCGAGGACGGCGGAGACGTTGACGTCGAGTTCGTGCCAATATTCGGCCGTGCCGGGAATGCGCAGATACTCTTCCTGCACCGGCGCGCTTAGGACAGAATAATAGCCCGTCAGATATTCCTTCACGTCGTCGGCATTCCAGCCTTGCGCCTTGAACTCGTCGATGCTGGCGCTGCCGACGGGCGGCAGATACTCGAATTTCATGCCAGGTTGCACGCCGGTCCAGCCGTTCGCAGCGTTGAAGAAGGCATTCTTCTTGTTGGCCATGAAGGCGAGGAAATCATAGGTCGCCTCCTGCTTCTTGGAATTGCTTGAAATCACGCAATGCCACGAGCCCCCATTGGTGTTGCCGACCTGGTTGAGCTCGTATTTCTTCCATTCGCCGGTGATCGGATTAAACGCGTCGGTCGTGCCGGGAATCCCGGCCGCCCCCATCTTGCCTTGGACCTTCGACGTCTTCGGGTCCTGGGCGAGGGTCGGCAGGTCGCCCCAGGTCGGTTCCATCGCCGAATGGCCGGCGAGGAACAGGTTCCAGCCTTGTCCGAGCGTCCAGCTTATCTCTTCGCGAGGACCGGCAGCGGCGAGCTTCACATAGTCCTCGAGCGCCCTCAGATGCCCCTCGGAGTTGATGAGCGGCTTCATGTCCTTCGGGTTGAAGAAATAATATTTGTTGTCGGGCGAGACCACGTAAGGCGCCGACAGCGACAGGAAGTGGAAGAAGCCCTGTTCATTGACCTTGGCATGCAGCGCAAGGCCATAATCCGCGCTGCCGTCGCCGTTCCAGTCCCATCCGGTGAAGAAGGCGGCGGCGTCATGCAGTTCCTTCGTCGTCTTCGGCGGGTTGGCCAGGGCGTAGCCATATTTGTCCTTGAACTTCGCCTTGTTCTTCTCGTCGGAGAAGATGTCCTTGCGGAAGTACAGGGCCTGCGCGTCGCAGTCGAACAGAACGCCGTAGAGCTTGCCGTTCCATTCGTAGAGCTTACGCATGGATGGCAGCCACTGGTTGGGATCCCAATTGGGATAGCGTGGATCGCTCAGGAACTTGTCGATCTCGACGATGTAAGGAGTTTCGGGAACGAAGAAGTCACCATAGAACCATGCGCCCGTCATATAGGCATCGTAACGACCAAGACCGCTCGCAAGGTCGGAGAAAATCTGCTGGTGAAGCGTCTCGATCGGCACCTCGGCGACGTTGATCTTGCCCCCGGTCTCCTCTTCCCAGTGCGGCACGTGATATTTTAGCCCATCGCCGACCGTCGCCTTCAGAACCATGACATTGATGGTGGTCCCTTTGAAGGGTTTGGTCTTCAGGAAATCGACGCGCTCCTTGGTGACCGGTGATTCATAGGGCGCTGCCGGCGCTGAATCCATGAGATTGGCCGCCCGGGCCGGCCCAGCGAGCTTTGCCAAAACCGTGAAGGAAAGGCCAAGCTGCAATCCGCCCAGGATGAAGTCCCGTCGGCCGATCCTTCCCTTCAGATATTGATGTACGAGATATTCGAACTTCCCGACGTTTCCTCCATTCGGCATTTTCTCCTCCTTTTGCTTTGCCTTGCGGCATCAAGCCCGCCATCCGGAACGGATCGCGAATTTCTCCCTGCAAGCAAAGCGGAAATGAAGTGTTGGCCAAGACCTCCGATCTGCGATCGACGAGCTCCGGGGGTCAAAACGTATGCGACCGGGGCGCAACTTTTGATCATTCAGTTTAGTCCCCCCTTCAGGACACGGTCAATGGAAACCGCAGGCCGCAACTCCACCTGCGGCCTGATGTCTTCATGGACACAGGCGACGACGATGTGTATCAATCTCAGCATAGCCGGTTTCTGATGTGCTTTGCGGGCCGCGGCTCCTTGTAGGAGGCACACGGGGAACGATGGCAAGAGTGGAAGTCAGACACGTCTCCAAGAGCTTCGGCAACATCACGGCCGTCGAAGACTTCTCGCTTGTCACCTCGGACGGTGAATTCATCGCTCTCGTCGGGCCTTCGGGCTGCGGCAAGACCTCGATCATGCGCATGATCGCCGGTCTTGAGACCGTTAGCGAGGGACAGGTTCTGTTCGACGACAAGGACGTGACGAACGCGCTTCCGCGCGACCGCGACGTCGCCATGGTGTTCCAGAACTATGCACTCTTTCCGCATCTCAACGTGTACTCCAACCTCGCCTTCGGCCTTCAGCTCAGGAAAACGCCAAAGGCGGAAATCGAGGCGCGGGTGAAGAATGTCGTGCGCATGCTCGACATAGAGGAGCTTCTTTCTCGCCGCCCGCGTGAGCTTTCCGGCGGCCAGCGCCAGCGCGTTGCGCTGGGGCGCGCCATCATGCGGGAGCCGCGCGTCTTCCTGATGGATGAGCCTCTGTCCAACCTGGATGCCGCCTTGCGCATGGAGATGCGCGCCGAGATCATCAAGCTGCAGGAGCGCCTCGGCATCACCACATTCTATGTCACCCACGACCAGGTCGAAGCTCTGAGCATGGGCGACCGTGTCGTCGTCATGCGCAGCGGCAGGTTGCAGCAGGTCGGAACCCCGATGGAGCTCTATGAAAGGCCGACCAATTCCTACGTGGCTGGCTTCATCGGCAGCCCGCCGATGAATTTCCTCGCCGCGCGGGCTAATGGCAGCACGCTCACGCTCGAGGTGCAGGATGTGGAACTCGAGCTTTCCGGCCGCCTGTCGGCGGCGCTGCGGGAGTCGGGCTCTGCCAACATTCTTCTCGGCGTCCGTCCGGAACATGTCGCACTTTCCGATCATCCTGCGAGCGACGGACTTTACAGCCTCGAAGCGACCGTCGATACGGTCGAACCGCTCGGCCACACGATCCTGGTTCGCACGAAGCTTTCCTCGCAGCAGCACATCAGCGTGCTTATCAGCGAAAAGATTCCATGGCGCGCAGGCGCTGGCGTCCACCTGATCTTCCGGCCGGAGCATGTCTATCTGTTCGACAAGGAGGCGGACCGCCTGCTCTGCGGCCTCCCTGCCTGAACGATCGAAGGAACTTCACTCGCGCCCGAGGCTCGCCGGCCGCCGCCAGGCCTTTTCATTGGCGATAGCCGTCCAAGGAGAAGACGACCAATGCCCGAGCCGAGAAGACCCTGGACATCAAGCTCGCCCACATCCGTGCGGGACACTGGACGCCGGCCGATTTCATTATCGCCGACGCCAAGGACGGCGATATGGGCTTCGGCGCTGGCCGCTGGCTCGCCCCACGCCCGCAAACAATCGGAAGCCCTTTAAGTATACCACCAGCATGGCCTCCTTGTATCACCAACCGCAGCTGTGCCTCGGCTTCGACATCGCCAAGGACACCATCACCGCCTCCGACGGCACAAGGCCGATCTGTTCTTCTGGTCGATCTATGAACTTGCACCTTTGCCAGACCGCTTCGAGCGGTGAAATCGGCATCCGAGCCCATGGTCAAGAAACGTTTGGTCGGGTGGGCCAGCTCACCCGATGATGTCCGGGATGATGCGGTCTTCCGGCGCCATCACCGGGTCCTTTGGGACAAGCTTCTTCTTCATGCGCTACTGTCGGGACGGAATGCCTTACCGAAACCGATCACGACCAGACTACCCATGTGCTGACGGGATCGGAACCCCTTTGTTTCGCAGGAGCCGCCAATGCGATCAGCAAGGTTGGAGAGTCATGTGCAATAGAGGCGATACTGACTCGTCTTGAGCAAACAGGATGCGGCAGCCAGCTTCAGGCAGGCCCTAGACTAATCGGAACTTGGTATGACCCCATGCCAAAAACATGGGGTCACATCGATCTCAGACAGTTTGATGCGACTTTCCGCCAGTCAGTGAATGTCGATACGTCGCGTGACCTGACCGTTACTTTCCCAGTAGGTATGCTTCTTGGCGATGATGGGATCGTCCATTGCGGGTTGGACCTGCCCTCCAGTACTAACCGCACGCGAGGTGACCGTGTGCTCCCCGACGGACGGCTTGGGCCAGTCGACGGACCACATCTTCCAAGCGAAGTCCGCCTTGTCGGTTTCGTCGATGGCTGCCGGCATCCATGGCCCGTTGTCGATCTTCACCTCGACCCGGTCGATGGGCGCACCCCAAGCCGCTCCGACTATCCGGTAGTCATCGCCGATATGAGTGACCCGGGCCGGCGCAGACTTCAGGCGCGCCCGCCCGACAGAGGTTTCCACCCATACCGTCTCTCCGTTGCGCTCCTCCTCGCGCAGTGTGACGTAATCGCGCCCCATGAACCGGTTCTCGAAGCGCTGGTCTCTCACGTCAATTCGCTTGAGCCATTTCACGTTCGCGACCCCGTACCAACCCGGCGCTATCAGCCGCAGCGGGAAGCCGTTATCAGGAGGCAAGGGAGACCCGTTCATCTCGTAGCAGAGGATGTTTTTGGGCTCCATGGCGTCGGCGAGCGACATGCTGCGCGCAAAGTTCTGCATGAACTTGACGTCGTCGGCTCGCTTGATTTCTCCTTCATCGGTGCCCCAGAATACAACCTCGATACCACTATCGAGGACTCCGACCTCCTTGAGGATCGGGGCGAGCGGCGTACCCGCCCACCGAGCATTGCCAATTCCGCCATTGAAAAACGGGAGGCCCGTATTGCCCGAACATTCGACCGTGAACGTGACTTCCTGGCGCGGTCGAGCCTTGATGTCGGCGAGCGTCAGGGCTGTCGGCTTTTTGACGGAGCCGCCGATTTCGAGCTTCCACGTGCTTCCGTCGATGACCGGCCGGTTGAAATGCGCGATTGAAAAGAACTTGTCGTTGGGCGTCACCCAGGAATCGAGATCCTCCCACACCAGCTGATTTTTGATGACTTCCGGAACCGGGTTCGGCGGCAGCTGATCGAGCCATTTGATGACTTCCTCGCCGGCACGGGTTGGAAAGGCATACGCTATCCGCGATTGAAAGGACGCCAGCGCTACGAGGGCTGCCCCCCCTTGAACGATGAATTCACGTCTGGGAAGGTAATGCATGATGACTTCTCCTCCAGTGAAAAGCTCAGTTCTCCTTCAAGTGATAAATGCAATAGCGACCGGGATCACGCAAAGCACAGGCAGGCCGTGGCGGGCAATTGTGAGAGCGCGTGAAACAACCGGAGTTAGAACCGCGCCGCAGTTAAAGCGACGTCTCCCCTCTCAAATCGCCGGCTCGTCAGGTCCGAGCCGGATATCGTTAACTATATGCCCTATCTGCCCTCCTGGCGAGGGCACGGGCTCACATCCTTCGCATCGGGCTTGATATCTCATCGTGTTCCAAATCGAATGCCGCCTACAATTGGTGAGTCGGATCTTGTGCGCGGCATGGACCGTCAACACCGATCTCAGCTTTCAGAAAATGGGCGCTAAACGGTCTTTCTTACCAAGGGCGCCGAACGTCGCATTTGGGCACTCAAATTCTGACGTCAGACAACCCCAGAAACGCAAGGTATACTGGCTTACTTATCCGCGGTCGCTGGATCCCGGATCAGCGATCCGGGGTCCAGTTCTGGGCGTCGAACACTTCATTTGTTCAGCTTCGCCTGCAGGGCGTTAACGTCGTCCGTCGTCATCTCGCCGTCGGTGGTCACCTTGCCGTCGACGATCTTCCAAAGTCGGAACGGGCCGGTGATGTCGCCGTATTTGTCGAAGGACACCGGGCCGATCACGCCCTCGTAGCGGATCGGCTTGCCCTCCTTGATCAGGCCGAGCGCCTTGGCGAACTCCTCCTTGCCGGCATGGATCGGCGTGCCGGCCGGATCGACCGCTTTGTAGATCGCATCCCTGATCTTGGCTGGCTCCTCCGAGCCGGCAATGGCGATGGCAAGCCCGACGATGGCGCCGGCATCGTAGGAGCGGTCGGCCGCCGGATTCGACGGCTCGATGCCGGAGAAGGCCTTATAGTTCTTGTTGAAATAATCGGTCGAAGCGGTCGGGCTGGTGCCGGAGGACGTACCGTAGGCATCCTTCAGATAGTCCGCGCCGACGGAATCGATGAAGTCGGGGCTGTTCATGCCGTCATTGAGCAGGAACTTCTGCACGCCGCCCTGCGAAACCCAGGTGCGGGCGATGGTGGCGCCGTCGACGGGCGTGCTGACGAGATAAAGCCCGTCCGGCTCGCCGGCCATGGCCGCCGTGACTTCCGACGCGTAGCTCGACTGTTTCTCATTGTAGGGCGTGTCGGAAACGATGGTGCCGCCCAGCGCCTTATAGGCACGCGAGAATTCGGCCACCATGTTGACGCCGAAGTCGTTGTTGACATGGATGACCGACAGCTTCTTGAAGCCCTTGTCGATGGCGTATTTGGCGGCCGCGACACCCTGCAGCGCATCCGAGGTGATGGTGCGGAAGAAGAAGCCGTTGGTCTTGCCTTCGCGCCCCAGCGCCGTCAGCGTCGGCGAGGACGAGGCGGGCGACACCTGGACGACCTTGGCCGGCGCGGTGACCGAGGTCAGGATCGGGATCGACACCGACGAGATGATGCCGCCGATGATGGCCGGCACTTTCTTGACCTGCACGAGCTGGGTCGCGGCGTCGACCGCGATGTTGCCCTGGCTCTGGCTGTCGCGCGTGTCGGTCGCGAGATCGCAGCCGCGGACGCCGCCTGCATCGTTGATGTCGCGGAACGCCATCTCGACCGACTTCGCGCCGGCCTGGCCGTATTCGCCTGCCGGACCCGTCAGTTCCATCACCAGGCCCACGGTGATCTTGCAGTTGGCCGCATGCGCCGGGCTGGCAGCCATCAGCAGACCGAGCGCGGTGCCGATCTGGAATAATTTCATTGTCATTGTCATTGCTGTTCCCCTTTCGTTGCTCGACTTCATACTTTGCCTGTTCAGTCTTGTGGCATCTGCAGCCAGGTTTCATGCAGATGTCGCCATTCGACGCCGTTCGGTGCCGATGAATTGGTAGTGAAGACGGCGCTCGAACGCCTTCGGCTCTGCTTGCCGGCGCGCTGCTGCGCCTCGACATAGGTGAGGACAACCAAGTCGCCCGTCCCCCATCCGGGCCGGATGTCCTCGATCGAAATGGCGAAGTCGCCGTTGAAAGTCGCGCGGCTCGCCTTGACGTGCTCGAGCACCGCTTCGCGATCGAGCAGTTGGCCGCTAGGCACGACCATGGAGAAGCCCTCGCCCATCACACTTTCAAAGCGGCTGAAATCCGCTCTGTCGCAGCGCCGCCTGTCGAACCAGTCGACGAAGAAGCGATGCAGATCGACCACCTCGGCGCTGGCGCGGGAAAGGAGCGAAGCGTCCATGTCCGGGCTCACTTCCCGCCAGCGTTCAGATTGTAGTGCATGATCGAGCCGTGGCGGCCGTGGCGGTCACGCTCAAGTGTATAGACATCGCCTTCGAGCCCAGAACTCGCGGCGATCACTGCTCCGATCGCCGCCCGGTCCTGCGCGGACAGCGCGATCTCCATGATGCGGGCGTTGGCGAGCGCATGCGCCTGGTTGCGGGCACCGACGATGACGGCGGCCACCTGTGGCTGCCCCAGTACCCACGCGCTGGCAATGGTGGCGATGTCGACGCTGTGGCGGTCGCCTGCCGCTTTCAACGTTCCCAGCAGATGCTGGAACAGATCCCAGCCGCCGAAATCGTCAATGATCAGCTTGTACTTGACCAGTGAGCGGTTTTCGAGCGGCATCGATGGTTCGGCGGCACCCAGCCATTTCTCGCTGAGAAATCCGCCCGCCACCGAACCGTAGCAAAGGAAGCTGACACCGTTCACCGCAGCGAGACCTGCAAGGCTCTTCGCCGGACGCTGGTCGAGGACGGAATATTGCAGCTGCTGGCTGACCACGGGCACGCCGGCTGACAGGATTTCGGACAGGCGTTGTGTGTCGAAATTGGTCGTGCCGACATTGCGCACCTTGCCCTCGGCGCGCATCTCGTTCAGCCAGCCCATCGCGTCGATGTAGCGGGGCTGCGAATAGTCCCACCAATGGAATTGCACGAGATCGAGCCGTTCCGTTTTCAGCCGCCGCAGCGACTGATCGACGATGCTCCTGATGTAATCGCGGCTGATGCTGGCGAGCCGCTCAAGGTCGGGCACCAGCTTGGTGTGCACCTTCATCCGGGCGGCGACGTCGAGGCCGCGTTCGTTGGCAAGCCGCAGCCGGGCGGCGCCGATCAGTTCCTCCACGCCGGTGTAGATGTCGGCGCAGTCATAAGTGAAGATGCCGGCGTCGAAGGTGGCGATCAGGTCGGTCACCGCCTGCTGCCGGTCGATCGCGCCATGCCCGCCGGCAAGCTGCCAGCCGCCGCGGATGACGCGCGAGATCGTGTAGCCGGAGCCGAGCTCGAACGTTTTTGCCATCATTTGTCCTCGCTGTCGGGCGTCAGCGGCACGGCCGTGGTCTCGGCGTGGCTGAAGCGCCGCTTGCCCGTCCTTACGATCCTTAGCCGGCTTGCACAGTTGGGATCGGGGCAAGCGATCTCCGCATCCGACGTCATCCAGTCGTTCGGGTGCGTCGGCCGCTGCTTTGCCGCGAGCAAGGGCAGAACGGCAGCGATGGAGTAGATTGAGAAACCCCGCCCCGCCGGCATGGACAGCATTTCGCCCCTGAGTTCGAAATAGTCGCCTGGCTTGGCGCCGCAGTAGATCGGCTTGCCTTCGGGGATGACGGCCTCGACGCGGAGGTCGAAGAGTTCGAAACTGTCGTCGCGCTTAGCCATTCAAGCCTCCGCCCGTGTGAAGGTTACGTCGCAGGCGCCGTTGCGGCGAATGACGCCGCAGGCCGCCGCAATCTGTTCCCGCTGCTCGGGCAGCACTTGGGCGACTACACTCCCGGCAAGCCATCCGATCGGAAACAAAAGTCGCGCGCCCTGCCCGTAGAACAGGCCGATGTCGAAGATCGCGTTCGGGTTGCCGCTCCACATGCGCGGCGGCACGTAGGAAAGCACGATGTCGCCGGGTTGCGGCGTCAGCGTCGCATTCTCCGCCGGCAAAGGCTGAGCATAGGCCTGGTTCTCCAAATGCGACGGCGGAACCGGGCAGGAAATTTCAGGGCCAGTCCACATGGCATGGATACCGGCGACGACGCGCGGCTCCTCCAGATAAGCCCACAGGAAGGCCGCGTTGTCGGGCGCCTTCTCCGGCAGCAGAAGCGCTGTTGCCGATAGGCCGGAACGCGGCTCGGTGATCTTTATGGCCCGTCTTGTCATGTCACTCCGTTCTGGTCCTGGATTGCAGCTTGTCGCGCAGGAAGGCGAAGGGGCGGCTGATGTCGGCCACCAGCGCCTCGCGCGCGGCCTGCGCGTCCTGAGCCGCAAGCGCCGCCACGATGCTGCGGTGATAATGTGCGGTGTCCACCTCGCCGGCTTCGGAAAAGGCGTAGATGGCGACGCGGATGCATGGTCCTGACTGCAGCCAGAGGCTTTCGATCATCGGGATCAGCACTGCCGAGCCGCAGGCACGGTAGATCTCGAAATGAAAGCTCTGATTGAGCGTCACCTCCCGGTCGACATCCTTCTTGTGCTTCAGCGCACGGATCTCGTCCCACTCGCGCAGCAGGGCCTCGACGGTCGCGATCTGGCGGGGTCCCATACGGGAGGCGGCGAGCGAAATCGCCTCGCCCTCGATGAGGATGCGGGCGCGCAGCAGATCATCGATGCGCTCCAGCGTGATCGGCGGCACGCGCACCGAGCGGTTGGGGAGCGCCTCCAGCGCCTTTTCGGTGATGAGCCGGCCGAGCGCCTCGCGCACGGGCATCGTGGACGTGACCAGCGCATCGGCAAGGCCGCGGATAGTGAGCACTTGGCTCGGCTCGAAGAGGCCGCCGATCAACGCCCTGCGCAGCTCCGAATAGACGCGGTCCTGCACGGTCTCGCGGCCGACCGGCGCGAGTTGCGCGGCGAGAGCCTCGTTGTTGCGCTCCAAGGCTGCCTTTTGCATGGCGTTCCCGACTCCAGCCCTTTTTTTGGCGGGGCCCTTTTTGGCGGGCTGGCCCGTTTTCGGCTTGCAGACAAAATTAAAGCCGAATAGCGTGATCAAAGCAAGTGTGATCACATATCAAATCAGGGAAGCGCGTTTCCGGCCTGAGGAAATGATGGGAGAGACGGCGAAGTGGCATGGGGCGCAGCCCCAGGCGCCGGTGCTGGCGGCGAAGAACGTCGTCAGGCGGTTTGGCGGGCTCGTTGCCGTCAACAACGTCTCTTTCGAGGTTCATCCCGGCGAGATCCTCGGCCTGATCGGCCCCAACGGGGCCGGCAAGACGACAATGTTCGACCTGCTCGCCGGCAGCATCCTGCCCTCCAGCGGCGAAATCTATCTCGGCGGCGTGCCGGTCTCCGGTGAACCTGCTCATCGCCGTATCGGCCGCGGCCTCGGTCGCACGTTCCAGATCCCCCGGCCCCTGCCCAACCTGACGCTGATCGAAAACGTCATGCTCGCCGCGCAGGGACAGACCGGGGAGCGGCTGCTCGCCAACTTCGTCATGCCTTGGCGTGTCGCCGCCGAGGAAAGGGCCGCCGCAAGGAAAGCCGCCGAGCTTCTCGAACTTGTCTCGCTGACCCGACTGGCGAATGAGCCGGCTCGCGTGCTTTCCGGAGGGCAGCGCAAGCTCCTCGAGCTTGCCCGCGTGATGATGGCCGATCCGGCAATCATCCTGCTTGACGAGCCGGCGGCCGGCGTCAACGCCACACTGCTCGAAGTGATCATCGACCGCATCCGCGACATCAACAGCAGCGGCATCACCTTCCTGCTGATCGAGCACAATATCGACATGGTGACGCGGCTCTGCCATCGCGTGCTGGTCATGGCGAGCGGCGAGCTCCTGTGCGAAGGCACCGCCGACAAGGTGGCGCGCGACCCGCGCGTTATCGAGGCCTATCTCGGAGGCGCGGCATGAGCGAGACCGTGCTTGCCGTCCGCGATCTCGAAGCCGGATACGAGCCCGGCGTGCCGATCGTGCGCGGCGCCTCGATCACAGTCAACAAGGGCGAGATCGTCGTCGTTCTCGGGCCGAACGGTGCCGGCAAGTCGAGCCTGATCAAGGCGGTTGCCGGCCTTGTCCCGATCAGCCGCGGCACCGTGCTGCTCGACGGCAAGGACATCACTTCGGCACCCGCCCATACCATGGTCCGCCTCGGGCTCGCCTTCGTGCCGCAGACCGAGAACGTCTTTCCGCTGATGTCGGTGGAAGACAATCTGAAAGTCGCTTGCGGCATCCTGAAGCCACGCGAAATCCCGGCGCGCATCGCGCAGATGTACGCCGCATTCCCCGATCTCGAGCGGCAGCGAAGGGCGGCCGCCGGGAACCTGTCTGGCGGACAGCGGCAGATGCTGGCGGTGGCGCGGGCGCTGATCGTGCGTCCGAAGGTGCTGGTGCTCGACGAGCCGTCGGCGGGCCTGTCGCCAAAATTCGTCGCCTTGGTGTTCGAGATGCTCTGCGCCATCCGCAAGTCCGGCGTCACAATCCTTCTGGTCGAACAAAATGCCAAGGCGGCGCTTGCCATAGGCGACCGCGCTTATGTGCTGGTCGAAGGCAAGGACCGGCATGAAGGCGTGGCCGCTGAACTGTGGAACGATCCGGTGGTCGCGGAGCTCTACCTTGGCCAGCGCCCGAAGAGCGACGCCAAGGCCATACCCTCCGGCAAGGGGAGCGCCGCATGAGCCTGCAATTCATCGTCGACGGGCTGCTGACCGGCTCGATGATCGGCCTCGGCGCCATCGGTGTGACGCTGACCTATTCGATCCTTCGCTTCTCGAACTTTGCGCATGGCGACTTCATGGCCTGGGGCTCTTACGCGACGCTCGCGGTCGTCGGCGCCATCGGCGCGATGTTCGGCAAGCTCGCGCCGATCGGCTCGCTCTCCTTCGGCTGGCCGCTCATCGTCGCGCTCGTCATCGGCATGGCGTTCACGGCGCTGCTCGCGCTGCTGCTCGACCTGGTGCTGTTTTCCCGGCTGCGCAAGCAGGGCCAAGCGATCATCGTGGTGATGGCGAGCTTCGGCGCCTCGATGGCGCTGAGAAGCCTGCTCGAATTCACGTTCACGTCTCGGCCGACCTATTTCAGCCGGGCCATACAGATCGCCATGCCGGTCGGACTCGGCATCCGCATCACCCCGGACCAGATCGCCCTGCTCCTGCTGACCGCCCTCCTGGTGACCGGCGTCCATCTCCTGATCACGCGCACGCAGACAGGCCGCACCATGCAGGCGCTCAGCCAGAACGCGGCGCTCGCCCGCGTCGTCGGTATCGACGTCGCCAAGGTCGTGCGTGTCACCTGGATCATCGGCGCCGGACTGGCCTGCGTGGCCGGCGTCATGATCGGCATCCTCATCCAGATCCGACCCTTCATGGGCTTCGACATGCTGCTGCCGATGTTTGCCGCCGCCATCCTGGGCGGCATAGGCAGCGTGCCGGGCGCCGTGCTCGGCGGACTGATCATCGGCTTGGCCGAGGCCGGCGCTGTGCAACTGATAGGCGCCGAATGGCGCGCGGCAGTTTCCTTCATCATCCTGATGGCAGTGCTGTTCGTGCGGCCCATCGGCCTCTTCGGGGTTCGCGAAAGATGATCGATCTCGTCGGCTACGGCGCCTTCTTCCTGACCACGGCGTTGATCTTTTCGCTGATCACGCTGGGGCTGAACCTGCAATGGGGACTGACCGGCCTGTTCAATGTAGGGCTCGCCGGCTTTGTCGCGATTGGCGCCTACACCTCGGCGCTGCTCACCACGTCGGCCGATCCCGCGCGGCTTGGCGGTTTCGAGCTACCGATCCTCGTCGGCTGGCTGGGCGCGATGGTCGTCGGCGGGCTTGCCGCGGCACTGACCGGCATCGCCACGCTGCGGCTGAGATCGGATTATCTGGCGATCACCACCTTTGGCGTCGCGGTGGTCGTGCAACTGGTCGCGCTCAATGCCCAGAAGCTGACCGGAGGCCCTTTCGGTATTGGCTTCATTCCGCGCCCGTTTGGGGGCTTGGCCGAAACGCCGCTGCTCTTCAACCTGTCTAACCTTGCCATCGTCTCGATGGTGACGCTCGCCGCATACGTCGCGCTCGAACATCTCTCCCGCAGCCCGTGGGGCCGCGTCCTGAAGGCGCTGCGCGAGGATGAGCGTGCTGCGATTTCGCTCGGTAAGAGCGCGCGCTTCTACCGCGTGCAGGCATTCGCGGTGGGCGGCGCCATCATGGCGCTTGCCGGCGCGCTGCAGGCGCATTTCATCGGCTTCATCGCGCCCGACAACTACCTGCCGATCCTGACATTCCAGGTCTGGGTCATGCTGATTCTCGGCGGCTCCGGCAGCAACTTAGGTGCCGTCGCCGGCAGCGTGCTGGTCTGGGCGATATGGGCCGGCTCCGGCGCGCTCACCAGCGTGCTGTTCTCGGCGCAGCAGCAGGCGCGGGCAGCCGCCCTGCAGATCGTCGCCATCGGCGTGATGCTGTGCGTCATCCTGCTGGTCAGGCCGAGCGGCCTGTTCGGCGACAGGCCGCGACGCCTCCGGACCGCCAAGGCTCCGAGCCCCGCCGCGCCTGAGAGCAGCGGCGGCCCATGAGCCGGACGGCCTTAAAGGATTCGCAAAACCTCTCCCTTTGGCACGCCCTTGCTCGCGATCGCCGTGACCGGCCGCCGATCGAAGGCCGGATCGATGTCGACCTCGCGATCGTCGGCGGCGGCTTCGCCGGCCTCTCGACCGCGCTTCATGCAGCCGAGAGAGGCATCTCGGTCGCTGTGCTCGAAGCCGAGATCATCGCCTGGGGGGCAACGGGCCGCAATGCCGGCTTCGTCGTGCCCAATTTCGCCAAGATGGATCCGTCCGCCATCATCGCGCATCTCGGGCCGGAGCGCGGCGAGCGGCTGATCGACTTCGCCGGCGGCAGCGCCGACCTGGTATTCGACCTCATCAAGCGGCACCGGATCAATTGCGACGCGGTGCAGAACGGCTGGATCCAGCCGGCGCATTCAGCGGCGGCTCTGGAAAAGGTGAAATCCCGCGTCGGTCAATGGGCTGCGCGCGGCAGGCCCGCTGTCACGCTCGGCAGCCGTTCTGTCCAGGAGCTTACAGGCGTACGCGGCTATCTCGGCGGCTGGATGGATCGTTCCGGCGGCGTCCTCGATCCGGTCGCCTACGCCCGTGGCTTGGCGACCGCCGCCGAAAAGGCTGGCGCCCGCATATTCGAGCACAGCCGCGTCACGGCAATCGACCGGACTGCGCAAGGCTGGGCGTTGAAGACGCCGTCGGGATCGGTGCGGGCGGAAAAGGTGCTGATTGCCACCAACGCTTATGGCGGGCAGCTCAATCCGGCTCTCGGTCAAACTTACTTCCCGCTCAGGGTATTTCAGATCGCGACGGCGCCGCTGCCGCGCGGCATACGCAGCAGGCTGCTGCCTGGCGGACAAGGTGTCGGCGACACCAGACGCAACCTTTTGACCTTTCGCTTCGACAGCGAAAACAGGCTGATCAGCGGCGGCATGCATGTTGTCGGCGCGGGCGCCGATACGCGAGTGCCGCAAGCGATCTGGAGGCGGCTCGCCACACATCTCGAGCTGCCGGATATCCCGCCGCTGCAATATTCCTGGTCCGGCATGGCGGCCGTCGAGCCTGATTTTCTGCCGCGCCTCGTAGATCTCGGTCCGGGGCTGATCGCGGGCTTTGCCTGCAACGGCCGTGGCATCGCCATGACCACGGCCATGGGCAAGGCGCTCGCCGATTGGGCCGGGGGAATGAATGCCGGCGACTTGCCGCTTCCCTTCGCTCCGCCATCGCCGATCTCGTTCCACAGCGTGGTCCGCTATGCGCCGAACATCTTGCTCGCATGGAGCATTCTGCGCGATAGGCTGGAACGGACGCCTTGAGGTTGGTGTTGGATCAAAAAGCCGAGGTTCCAATTTCCTAGGTACGCGGCCGCTAGATTTCGGGCGGCCACGAACGGAACTTTACGGCCGAGATGTGTGCCTCTACGCCGTTCCGAGAGCTCGCGCGCTCCTTTCCGTCCAGGGACGCTGATCCGCAGGCCGGACGTTACTCCGGCGGCTATCCATGCTGGCCAGCCGGCGCGCGTCGCCGGGCGATCGTTGGCGTGGCTTCAGAGCGACTTCACCAGGAGCGGGGACGCCCCTCTGCGGACCGGAATGCATGTAGCGATGGCACACTCGGCAACAAGGAGTTCCGTCGCCGTCGCCTGCTTTCGAACTTTAGCCGAATGACTGCTCGCACGCGATGCTGGCTGGTAGGATTGCGGCGCGATGTTCACTTGTTTCGCTGGGCTGCTTCGCGAGACTTTGAAATCAGCACTCAATCCGCCGTACCGTCGAATGAAACCCTGCAGCGGTGGCCGGCAGGAAGCTTTTGGCCGGTATTGGAAAGCTCCACACGCACACCGAACGTGCTGGAGGCGGCATCGAACACCGAATCGACAACCTTGACGGTCCCCTCATACGTGCCGGCGATCGGTTCGTTAGGCCTGACCATTACCGGCATGCCCACCTTGATGCTGCCGAACTTGCTCACGGGGAGGAAGGTCTCGACAAACAGAGGGTCGAGCTGGGCGATCGTGGCGAGTTGTCCATCCTGATCGAGATACTCTCCCTTGGAGAGCGACCGCTGGATCACGACACCGGTGATCGGGCTTCGGATGGTCTTCTGTTCGAGCACGGCCTGCGCCCGAGTGAGCTCCAGTTCCGCAGCGCGCTTGCGCATCTCCGCGAGCGCCAACTCCCGTTTCACCACCTCCGCCTCCGCAATCGCGGCATCGAGGTCGCTCTTCGCTGATATGTTGCGCTTTACCAGTTCCTCGACACGCGACAGCTTGTTTTGCGCGAGGTCCAGGCGCGCCTTCTGCGCCTCGATCTCGCTTGTGCTCCCTGCCTGCACCGTCATCAGCGCCACCGTCGCAGACTCTACTTTCGACGACAGCGTCGCGATCGCTTCGCCGGCGGTGACCCTGTCGCCGCGGTTGATAATGACGGAATCAAGCAGGCCCGGAACTTGGCTGCCGACCTTGACGACGATTGCGGGATCAATGACGCAGTCGAACGATTCGGCCGCCGCCGAAGCCGCGGCCGAAATCCCGAAGATCAGCCCCGCGGCCAACCGCCACGCCACTGCCCGAGCCAATCCACCGGGTTCCATTCCTTCGCTGTCGGAAGATCGCCGGGGGTGAGGAGCCTTCGCCGCGGTGAGCCTCACTCGCCGAACCGACGACCTTGCCGACATCACTCTTTCCCCCCCGAGAATGCCAGGAGCATACCCAGCCGCCCGTCCTGCGCGAGCAGATTCCTGCGGTCCCGCCTGTGAGCGCGCTCGGCGCGACGCTGAGCCAGATGAAAGAGCACCCGACCGAATCGCGGCGATCGTGGCAGGCGTGCCGGCAAGAGTTCGAGCAGCGGGTCCTCCATGGAAAGCACCGTCTCGGTTGTGCCCGGCTCGCCGCGCCTTGCGGTTCGCCCTTGCATCTGGCGGTCTATGCGACCCGCATCATGCAATTCGCTCAATATGACATGGAGGCCGCCATCGTCGAGAAGATCGGGGTCGACGGCGATATCGACGCCACGGCCAGCCATGTTGGTGGCCACGGTGATGCGGCCGCGGCGTCCAGCCTCCGCGATGATGCCGGCCTCGCGCGCGACGTTCTCCGCGTTGAGTACTTCGTGTTCGAGCCCTGCCTCCATCAGGGACCGGCTGAGCTGCTTGGAGGCGAGCACCGAGCGCGTGCCGATCAGCACCGGCCGGCCGCTGGAGTGTAACGCCCTCACGCGTTCGACGATGCAGCGCCACTTTTCGTCCTGATTGGCGCAGATGGTGGCGCCGAAATCTCGACGCCTTGATGGCACGTTCGGCGGAATGCGAACGACGCCGAGCCGATAGACCGACCACAGTTCACCCGTTACTTCACGCGCGGTCCCGGTCATACCGCACAGCGTAAGATAGCGCCGAAAGAAGCGTTGATAGGTCATGCGAGCCATCGGCAGCTTCCGGCTCGTTGTCTCGCATGCCTCCTTGAATTCGATCAGTTGGTGCAGCCCGTCGCTCCAGGACCGGTCGGGCATGATCCTGCCGGTGTATTCATCGACGATCTGCACCTTGCCGTCCTGGACGAGATAGTGTTCGCCCTTCCGGAAGATGTACGTGGCCGACAGCGCCTGGCGAGCTCCTTCCTCGCGCCGGATGCGATTCAGCCAGATGCCGCCCACCGCCCGACCTTTGTCCTCGAGGCAAGCTCGTCCGGCATCGGTCAGCTCGATCCGCCGCTCCTCGGGCCGCATTCTGTAGTGGAGGTCCGGCTCCAGGTCCTCGATCATCCGGAAGGCCTGTTGCGCCCACTCCCGTTCCTCGCTGGCGTCGGTCTCCCTTGAGATGATCAGCGGGGTGCGCGCTTCGTCGACGAGCACGCTGTCGGCCTCGTCGACGATGGCGAAATGCAACCCGCGCATTGCCACACGCTTGCTGGCATCAGCATCACCAGCGAATTCTCTAAGCCTCGTACGGAGGAAATTCGGTCGGATACCGAGCGCGATGCGGTCGCGCAGATAGTCAAACGCGATGTCCTTGTTACTGGCGTAGACGATGTCGCGGGCATAAGCGGCAACCTTCTCCGCTGGCGACAGCCCGTTGGTGACGACGCCGGTCGAAAGGCCCAGAAAACTGAAGATCGGCGACAACGCCCTATGATCGCGCTCCGCGAGATATTCGTTCACCGTCACAACATGCACAGGCATCCCGGCAAAGGCGGCGGCCGCCGCCGGCAAGGCGACAGTGACCGTCTTGCCTTCGCCCGTGTCCATCTCGACGACGGCCCCCCGATCATTGAAAGACCCGCGAGTACCTGGACGTCGTGGTGCCGCAGCCCGACGGTTCTGCGGGAAACCTCCCTCACCAGCGCAAAGAGGGCAACGACAAGCTGCTCGTCCAGCCCGTCACGACGCATTGCGGCCCGTATCTCGCGAGCGCGCCCCGCCAGACGAGCATCCGACGCCAGCTTGAGTTCCGGCTCCAGCGCGGCAACGCCGCCGACCAACCGTCCGACCCGCGATCGCCACAGACGGCTAACAAACGCGCTCGGGGCGGCCGTGACGACCGCCTCGATTGGATCCAGCCAGTGCTGTTTCGGGTCAGCCCGTTCCGCATACCGTTCAAGAGCTGGCAGTGACCACATTTGCGCTTGCTCGCTCACCCGACTTTACTCCGCAGGCTGAGCAACTGCCGAAGGCGCGGTGTCTGCCCCGCTCCCTGGCGATCGGCAATTTCGTATTCGCATGGCAGCAGGCTATGCCGAGGCTTCCTCGACCTTGGCGTTCCGGCCAGCCGTCCTGGACGGATGCCGTGATGCCTCCTTGCTTATTTCGATGGGCTCGGCCGCGATTTCGGGCGCCGCACCCCTCGTGGCGATACGCTCGATCATGTCGCCGAAATGGCGAAGCGAATGGAGATGCAGATACGTGCACTCAAGTTCGTCGTTGCGGAACATGGCGAGCAGATCTGCATCGAGCAACGCCTTCAGCTTTTCCCGGCTAACAGTCATGAAGCCCGAAAGCGACCGTCGCTCGCCGCTGTTGAGGTTGAACTGAGCTTGCATGGGCTGCAGAAGGTCGAGCGCTTTCAACCTGTCGCAATACTCCTTGGTCCGCTGGAAGCGCCCTTGGTAGTCTTGGAGGAAATTCAGAACGCTCTTCAGATATTGCGTCTGCTGGCCGTCATTGTCGAACAGACGCTCTCCGCGCCCTTCCCGGTTGCAGCCTTCGAAGCTCTCATCGATGTGCAGGATGAACGTCTTGCCTGACTTGTCAGTGGAGAAGACGAAAGGATAGCGGCGGACGAAGGCCGGTATGTATTTACCTTGCCAGGCACCCTCGTCGTTGATGAACAGGTTCTCTGTTTGCTGGGCACCGAGCACCACGACAGGCATGACCGAATCGTCGGCGCCGGCGAAGACAATCGGATACTCAGCCGCGGCCTGGGCAAACTCGACGGCGGTGAGCGGTACGGAATTGACGCTGCTGGCGAAACGATAGCTTACCCCTGCCTTCACGGCGAGGTCCTTGTGGCGCTCGGCACTGACCGGCGTTGCATTTTGATAGAAAAGCAATTGTGTAGTCATGAAACACTCCCTTGTTAATCCAAGGAGGATCCCGACGCCATCTGCAGCCTAAAATGATATTTACTTATTCCGCCGCCCGGCTTCCCCCTGGTAAGCAGAGAACACTGTCATGGCTTTGATGTCCAGTCAGATTTTCGAAAGAATATGATTAATGATTAACACTTGGATCACGTCCAAAGAGGCGATGTATTTTGTGGTCATTGGTCCTACGTCATCAGACAAAGGTCTGATGACAAAAGGGACCATAGTTCATCTGCGCGACCGCTTCTGGGGTCATATATGTAGCCGGCTCTTATGTAGCCGGCTCTACCGATCATTGATCGTTCTTTCAAGCAGGATTGCTCCGACGAGCACATAATCGCATCGTCGTCCCAGGAATATCACAACAACTTCAGCGCGCCGCTTATTAGACCTGAATTATACGACGTTCCTAAAGTTATATCTGAAAAACACGCAGAAATACCTGCCTGACGCCTCGATAGAGACGTCCTACAAGCGGTTCCGCCCCATATGAGAAACGCACGTAGACGCGGCTGCCGATGCGCGGAATTGTCCGATCCTCATCCAGGCGCAAGTCGAGATGGAGGAGATTGGCGACCACGCGGCGCTGCTTTGGATCGGTGGGATCAAGCGAGATCGTGCCGCCGCCGACAGTGCTCAGGGCGGCGCTCGGCAGCGAGTCGCTCAGCGCTGGCACTTCCCGGATCATGCTGGCCGGAACGGCTCGCCACATATCGCCGACCAGTCTCACTCTGACATCCCGGGTTTGGCTGCGCACCAGATCCGCCTCGTCCTCCGGCACGACGACCCGGATCAGCGGATGGTTGAATTCGGCGACGTAGCCGACCGTCTCGCCGCGATGCAGGAAGCGTCCGACAAGGTCGGTCGCGCCTGGCAGTATGAAGGTCCCGGAAGCCTGGCTGCGTACGGTAAGCGACTTCTGCCTGTCCGCGGCCAGGGCAAGATCGGCCTCTGCCAGCCGCAGCTCTTCTTTGACAATGAGGGAATTGGCTTCATCGGCTATATCCTGCTTGGCCAGCCTCACCTTCAGTTCCCGGACGCGGATCGTCAGCAACTCGACCTTGGCTGCAAGCAGCGGATCCTCCAGCCTGACCAGAGGCATGCCCTGCGCCACCTCGCTGTCGGGAGCGGCCAGAATCTCCTTCACGACGCCATCGGCCCCGACATTGACGATGCCGTTGCCGGGCAACCAGACGATTCCCTGCGCGATCGTTGAATGCGGCAACGGCACCAGAAACAGTACCACCGCAAGCGCGGCGACCGTGCCTGCAACTACACCCAAGGCGCGGCCGCGATTGTGTCGGAGCGCCGGGTTGACCAACAGGAACCACATCCCCTTCGCGATCGGCACGCCAAGCATCAAGATGACCGCCCACACAGCGATAAGCGTTCCTACTATGAAGAACTGCCGGCTGACGAAGGTGACGATCGCCGCCGTAATGGTAAGCCGGTAAAAAAACGCGGCGAACCCATAGAAGAAGAGCCAGCCCGCCTCCCCCGACGCCGTGACGGGGGAAGTGGCCGAGCGTATCTGGAACGCGTAGCGCTGAACCAGATAGCCGAGATAAGCATTGGCGCGACTGGCGAGGTTCGGAATCTCGATAATGTCGGAGAGTACGTAGTAGCCGTCGAACTTGAGCAGCGGATTGCCATTGAAGACAAGCGTCGACACGCCGCCGATCAGCATCACGTTGAAGGCGAAGGCCCGAACCAGCCCAGGCTCCGCGTTGACCCAGACAATCAGCGCCAGCGCGGCGAGTACGATCTCGACCAGTATTCCCGCACCGCCGACAATAGCCCTGTGCCATTTGTTCTGGAAGGCGAGGCTGTCGGATGCATCGACGTAAGGCACCGGCATGAAGACGAGCAGCATCACACCGATTTCATGGACGGTGCCGCCCCACCGCTTTACCGCATAGGCATGGCCCAGCTCATGCACCGCCTTGATCATAGGAAAGGCGATGAGCAACAGGATCAGATTCTCCGCCGACAGCACGCGATCGGTGACGTCTTTGGTGAGCGCCCTCCAATGCACCCCGGCAAGCACCAATGCATAGCCGAACAGGAGGCAGAAGCCGAGCGCCCCGACCCAGGAGAACAGCGGCCTAATCAGCGGCAAGGTCGCCTGCAGAAACTTGTCGGGGTCGATCAGGCCGAAGCGCAAGGCAAGCGGATTGATGAAGCTCATGATGAGCTTGCGGTCCCGCTGCTTCTTACCCCGATCGGCGAGTTCTCCGATGTCGGGCGGCACGTCGCCGAACAGCACGTCAGTCGTGTGCAGTTGTCCGAGAAGGTGGATGACCTCGTCTTGAGTCATCACCTTGTCCTCGAGTTGCGCGCAGGCCATTTCCCAGATTTCCTGGATCGTCCGCCTGCCGTCGAGCAGGCTGATGATGAACCAGGTTTCGGGCGTGAACCGGTGGAAGCGGCCGGACGTTCTGTCTTGCAGCACATACCAGAGCTGGCCGCGAAAGATCGCCCTGTGGATGCGGGCGTGACTGCGCAGCCTGAGCCTCAGGCCGGAGACCCGATACCAGGACGAGCTGAGGTAGGACTGTTCCATCGGCTCAACCTAAGGCAGCCAACGCCACAGGACGAGGTAGACCCAGTCCACCATCTTGCCGGCATAGCTCGTCACGAGCAGGCGCCGGTCAATCGCCGTCTTTGCGATACCCTCCATGCCCGGCCTGAGCCGCGGGCTCGGGTGATCAAGGGCAGCTTCCACTTGGAAGAAGTTCCGGCCGTCCTTTTGCATGGAAAGCGCGGTGATCTGCTCGATGCGGTAGCTCATGGGCTCCTGCGGCAGGGAGGCCACGCGCAGCACGCCCGCCTGGTTAAGCGCGATGTCGCCGATATCGCTCTCGTCGACATCGATGACAACGCGGTACGTGTCGAGGGGCGCGATCCGGAACAATTCCTGCCCCCTTTCGACAGCAGCCCCGATCGACTGGCTCAGGTCGCCCTGGACCACGAAACCGTCGAAGGGCGCGACGAGACGGGTGCGCCTCAGTTGCTCGTCGATGAGCTTCAGTTGCGCCTCCGCCTGTTCGATCTGGGTCTTGATGATCGCCGCCTCCGCGCGATCATACTTGGCGAGCGCGCGGTCGTATTCGGTCATCCGCTGCTGGCGCGAAGTGGAGAGCCTCAATCGCTCGAAGGAAAGGTCCTGGTCGTCGAGCTGGGCGAGCGTGTCACCTTTCCTCACCGTCTCGCCGGCGCGGACGTTTTCGCTGGCCACATAGCCGTTGAATGGTGCCACGATCGTTCTTTGGATCGTGCCCCTGACGATGGCTGGCGACGTAACGGCATGGTTCGTGGTGGCCAGGCTGAGCCAGACCGCGGCAGCGGCAAAACAGACTGTGGCGAGCTTGCGGCCGAAGTAGCGGGGGCCGAGCAACCGCTCGACCTGTCTGGCGGATGCTTCCCATATCTTGACGAGGATGTTGCGATCGTTGCGGCGCTTTTCCTCCAGCACCGGCCCGACGACAGCCGCCACCGCATCGCATAGATCGACCTCAGCCTCGTCGAATTCCCGTCCTGCCGGTTTGATGAAGGTGATAGCGCCGATCGATTGGTGGTCGAACTGCAGCGGCACGGTAAGCACGCCACCGGTCTTGTGTTCCCTGGCAAGTTCTTCGTGCTCGCGGCTGACGCGGTATTCCCAGCCTTCCCTCGCAGGATGAAGCACGATGCTGCGCTGGTCTACAGCCTCGTCCATCGCCGCCGCGATATCCTTTATCAGGTTGATCTTCTTCGAGAAATCCGCCGCATGGGAGACAGCCGCGACAGAACAGCGGCGATGCCGGACAAAGCCGACGCTGACCGGGTCGCAGTCGAGCCTGAGCGCAAGCTCAGTGACCAGGGCCGTGCTTGCGGCGGTGATGCCATTGTTGTCGAGCACGGTCGCCAGCATGTCGAAGGCGATGCGACTGCGCTCGCGCGCTTCCTGGTCGTCGGCCTGCATCTGGCGCCGCAGCAGGACTTCCATCCAGCCTGCGGCCCACTGCATGCGACGCAGCGTCTCGCCGGCGCCAATCTCATCCCCAACCGAGGAGACCGCGCACACGCCGTAGATCCGCCCGTCCACGATGAGAGGTTGGGCAATCTGCCGAACCGCCTGCGCTCCATCCGGACCGCCGCCGCCGGTGACGGCACCCTGACGCTGGACGAGCGACTTCTCGGCTATGGCCGAGAGGCTGACGCCGACCACATCCTTGTCGGGCCACCATGCCACCGGAGTGAATGGACCGACATCCGGCTCGCCAAGCACGGCCACACCGGCCACCACACCCGGAACTTGCCGGCAAAGAAGCGCCAGCCACGCTTCCACGAATTCCTCTGGCCCTGCGGCGTTGCGAAACTTCTGCCACAAGGCTTGGTCAAGAACGGCGAAGCTCACCGTTCCTGAAGCTGAACCCGCCTGGCCCGGCGTCGGGCCCTTCAGCATTTCATTCATTCGCCGGGCATACCTCGTTCTTACTCGCGTCCTATGACCTGCTGAACAGCCCGGCCAGTCTCTGCAGCAGGCCGGTACGGGCCTCCCACTCGATCATGCCACCAAGTTCCTCGATGCCATCGTCACCATGGCGAGATGACTCAGGAGTGGCGTCTCGATGGTTGTCGTTGTTCTCTTCGACAACCACATAGGTGTCGTCCGCACTGTTGCCGCCGATCTTGGCGAACCGCATCAGCTCGAACTCCGACGCCTCCACGAACACACCGCTCTGCTCGTCGAAGAAGCCTGTCGCGCCGCCGTCGGACGACTTGCTGCCATTTGGCGAGGCTGCCCTGCCCGTCGACACGGTCGCGACAGGTCGAGGCAGTGCGATGCTTGCTGCCCTCTCCTCGTTCCCGCCTGCCGAGCCGCTGACGAAACCGCCAAGCCCTTCGTCGAAGAAGGCGGTGACGCTGAGGCCGGCATCGGCATCGACGGTCGGCAGACGCCGCTCGCCGACTGCCAGCACCTCACCCATCACCGTGCCCAGGCCGCCGGAGACACCGTCGTCATGGGTGAGGCCAAGACCGTGGCCAAGCTCATGGATCAGCACCGAGAGAAGGTCGATACGGCCATCGGCCGCGCCGCCGCTAACAGCAACCAGCTTGCCATCGCGCCAGGTGAATTCCTCGGCGGTTGCCGGCGTCAGGTCGACGAACCAGCCATTGCCGGCGGCATCGGTGTCCAGGAACACCGTGCCGTCCTCGTAACGTCCGAGGGTGCGGCCGTCGAGTTGGACAATGTCAATGGTGATGTCGGATAGGGACGCAATCTGCTCATCGTCAAAACGTCCGCTCGCCTTCAATACCGTGACCGCCTGGTCAAGCAGGGCATTGACCGGCGCCCCGGCTGTCAGGTTAACCGCGTTCGTGGTCGTTCCGGACGAGGCCGCCATCAGGTTGGAGGCAGTGTTGAAGAACAGATCGTTCGTACGCAGCTGGAAGCGGTCGAACGAGGTCGCGCCGCTGCCGGTCATCAGGCCGATCTGGCCGTCCACCAGCACCGAGTTGTATCCGTAGGTGCCGACGAGACCTCCATTGACCTGGATGCTGACCGAGGCGCCCTTGAAGACGAGCCTCAGCGAATAGTCGACGCCTGCGTCGAGGGTCTTGCTGAAGCTCGCGTCGATCGTCAGGCCGCCCTTCGGGCTGACATGACCGACCACCACCTTGTCGTTGACGACGTCGAGCGTAACGAACTTGTAGTCGTTCGCCGCGTAGCGGTCGAACACGATCCCGCCCGTCGAGACAGTCGACAGCTTGGTTTCGACTTCCAGATACGAGTCTGCGTCCAGCGACGTGCCGAGCTTGAACGTATTAGCGGCGGCTCCGCCGTTGGCTATCAGCCTGCCGTTGCTGAACGTCCAGCCTGGGGTCCCGGCAAGCGGGAAGCGCCCCTGCGCGTTGTCGAACTGGTCGGTGTAATCCAGCGTCAGCTCGGGCGGCAGTATCTGCAAGGTGAAGTTGTCGACCGTGCCTTTGGCGCCTTGGTTGCCAACACCGATCATGCCCTTGTTCAGCCCCTGCGGCTCGCCATTCTCGATGCGAGGCGCGAAGGTGTAGCTGAACTGGTTAACGCCGGCCACCGACACGGTCACGTTTGTGCCATTGACCGCGACGAGCACGTCGTAAGCCGTGCCTGCTTTCAACTGAACGGGCTTGTTCGACTTGACGAGCTGATGCCAACCGCTCGCGTCGCGGTAGCCCATCTCGATCTGATTGGTCGAGACATTGATGCCGGCATATTTGAAGTCGGTCGGCGACTGGTAGTCGAAGATGATGTAGGTATTTGCCTTCCAGCCGGCGAGAGGCTTCTCGGCGGTGATCTTCGCCGAAACCTCGAAATACACCGGTAGATACTGGTCGGCATAGAACACCGCCGCCGCCTGGTCTGTCCCGGTGTTGGACTGCACCGACATCGCGGCGTTGGACACCGCGAACTTGCCCTGGTCGGCCGCGAACACGTCGAGCGTGCCGTCGTTGAAGGTCGCCGTGCGCAGCACGTCGCGCCGCCCGCCAGGTACGTTGCCGGCCTGCGGGTCGGTAGGCCCACCGGTCTGGTTCTGCCAGTAACCGTGATCCTGCTGCGTCACCAGGCCTATCTCGCCGTCGATGCCGCCCTGCATGGTCGTCACGTTCGAGTATTTCTGGTTGTGGTTCGACGTGCCAGTATCGGTGTAGCGAGTGATGTCCACGCCGTCCCCGAAAGCCTGGGCGTAGAGGAAGTCGAACAGATGCGGCGGCACCTGCCGGCTGACCGTCGCGATGCCGAAGGGTGCGAACGGCACGATGTAGCTGTTGAACTCGCCCACCCAGTCGATCAGGCGGTCGCCCTTGGTGTTGCCGATCAGGATGTCGAGACCTGCGCCGCCGAACACCCGATCCTCATAGCTCCAATGCGTATCCGGGCTTTCGTCGGTGCCATGCAGCGGCAACTGACCTGGATTGGCATTGGGCGGGTTCGGATTGATCGTGCCCAGATAATCATCGGCGTTCATCAGGTCGTTGCCGAAGCCGCCATAGATGTGGTCGCGACCCGTGCCGCCGATGATCCAGTCGTTGCCCAGATCGCCGAAGATGCGGTCGTCCCCGTCGCTTTGACGGTATTGCTGCGGCACGGTCGGATCGGGTGTCTGTCCGTCGGGCTTGAATGCAACATAACCGAGCACGCTGACGCCCTCGTCACTGCGCCAGTTGAGGAAATACTGCAGCAATTCAGTTCCGCCGGTGATGCCGTCCTGGTTGATGGGAGGCAGCCCGCCGTTGGCGGCGGTCGGCCCATCCCAGACGTGCCCCGCGGCACCATCGAACAAGATCACACGGCGTGGATCATACTCATTGTAGAGGAAGAACTCGCCGGTCCTGCTCTGCACGGGCTTGGGTTCGTTCCAATGCGGATCGCCGGAGCCGAAGTGCAATATGTCGCCGGGGTTGTAAGGCCGGCTGAAGTCCGTGCGGATCAGCCCGACGAAGTTGCCGAGGTTGTCGAAGCGCGGAGCATAGGATTCGCCGAGCGCTTCCGCACCGCTGATGGCATCGTCGCCGGAACCGCCATGCAGGAAATCCTGGCCGAGGCCGCCGAAAATGACGTCGTCCGCGAACTGCTGGTTAGAGAGGAACGGATCGGCCGCCCCCATTTCAATTGCAGTCAGGTTGAACGGAGTGAGGTCGACCGACTTCGTCAGCGCGCCCGCCACGTTGATCGTTTCAACCTGGACGTCGCCCGGTGTACGGATCACCTCGTTCAACACGTCGCCCTGGCTGGTCCTGGTGTCGGGGTCCGTGGCGCGCAGAGCCAGGACGCCATAGAGGTTTTCGGCAGCGGCCGGGTTTGCTGTGTTGCGGCTGGTGAAGATGCGTCCATCGTCGCCAAGGATGCCGTCGATGCCGGTCCCGCCGGAAATCCAGTCGGAGCCCCAGCCGCCGATGATATCGTCGTCATCGGCATCACCGAAGACGACGTCGCCGCCGCCGCCGGCATAGACGAAGTCGTCACCAGTCTCGCCGTGGATTTCATCGTTGCCGCCAATGTCGACGCGAGCCCAGATCCCGGTGTGGGGATCGCAGCAGCAGAGCGAGAACATGGGTCGCATGTCGTCGTCTGCAGTCGTCGGGGTCGTCGCCGGATCCACCAGCGAGAAGTCCTCCGGCTTGAAGTCGGGTCCGCCCGGCGTGTAGTCGAGCAGCCGGATACCGCGGACAACGATCTTCTCGCCGCCGTAGTTGTCGTAGTTGAAGGTGACGTAATTCTGCCCGAACGGATTGGTTTCGGGATGCGGATTCACGTCGGTGTGATTGATGCCGACGATGCGGATGATGTCGCCATTGTCACCCACGATAGCATCGGAATCACGGCCGTGCTTACTCGCGAATGTCGTGCCGTCCGAGATCGTGACGATGTCATTGCCGTAGGTGGTTGCAGTAGACGTCTTGCCCGCCAGCGGATCGAAACCGTCGTTGCGGGCGATCCGGAGCCCGGCGCCGCCAAAGATCCAGTCCATGTCGTCTGGGCGGTTGTCGGCAGTCGTCAGGCTGAAGAAGTCCGAAGAGCCGCCGACCAGATCGTCCTGGCCGAGGCCGCCGAAGATGACGTCCCGGCCGCCGCCGCCCTCGATATAGTCCTGACCATCGCTGGCGGCCTCGAAGCTCGGCACCACGAAGAGCGCGCCTGCCGGGTCGTCGATGCCAGAGCCGTTAAGATTGGCCAGCCGCACCGGTTTGCGCGCGGCGCCGACATGGGCAGTGCCCATGACCGCGGAGTCGATCGAACCGTCACCTTGGATCACGTCATACCCGAGTTGGCCGAAGATCTCGTCATTGCCCGCACCGCCGGCGATGTAGTCGTTACCGAAGCTGCCGACACCTGCATCGCCATTGTTGATGGCGAAGGTGTGATACTGGGCATAGTCGATCTTGTATTCCGCCCACCACTCCGGACCCGTCGGATCGCGGTAGTTGCGTGCAATGCCATCGGTCAGCAGCCTGCCCGATGTGTACTCGGTCAACGAGTTGGCACCCGTCGCGTCATAGGCATAGCCAGGATCAACGCCGGCTGGGACCGGCCGGTCGGTGCGCGAATACATCAACGTGCCGGCAAGCGTCTGGAAGCGGAGGTTCTGGATGTCGTCCAGCAGGTTGCCATCGTCGCCGCCGTTGCGGGTCAACTTGACATTGTCGCCGAAAATCAGGTCGTCGTCCTGACGGCCGTCGAGCATGTCGTTGCCGCTGCCGCCGATCAAAATGTCGGGAATATCGCTGCCAAAGATGATGTCGTCGCCGCCGTTCTGCGGCTCGGCCGTGCTGATCTCGATCACAGTCGACAGGTTTGTCGTCTGAATCTTCTGCAGCAGGACCGGAGGCAGGTTGGGATCGTCCACCCACTGCTTCACGACGCCGTGGTCGCCGAAGATGATGTTGGGCAAGTCCTTGTTGAGGGAGCCATTGCCGTCAAGGAAGTCGTTGCCGGCGGCCATGTCGTCGCGCATCGGCGTCTCGACCTTGACCGGTTTGAAGGTCTGATCGCTGGCGCCCAGCCGCGGATCGATGGTCGGCGCCGGGCTATTGTCGGACGTGGCCACATGCAGCGCGCGGGTCAGAATGTCCACGTTGAAGCCGCTGTCGCCGTAAATGTGGTCGCTGCCGCCTTGCCCGAGTATAGTGTCGTCGCCGGAGCCGCCCGCCAGATGATCGCCAGCCTGGCTGCCGATGATCAGGTCGTTGCCGGCTCCGCCATAGGCGGTGAAGCCCACGCTCGGCAGATTGCCGGTCAGGTTGCCGTTCTGGTCGTAGAGATTGGCGAACAACGCATGAGCGTCGATGATGTCATTGCCGTAGTAGACGAAGCGGTTGGCAAGCGGGAAGACCCACTCATTGTCCTCGTTCTCCTCGTCTGGCAGTTCCGGGAACGGATCGAATGGTTTCTGCCCGAACTCCTGGCCAAGCCGATCGTAGGATCGGCCCGAATACCAGGCGCCGTCTTGGCTGGTGTCGCCATAGACCACGAGCGGGCTGTTCGGGCCGGCGAGCACGCTGTTGGGCGTGGCCGGCGCGATGACGAAGTGGTCACCGCCCACCTCCGGACCGGAATCCTTCTTCAGGTCGATCCGATAGACGGTGATCGTGCTGCCGTCTTCGATGACGCAATCATGGATCGCAGCGCCGTCCAGCACCAGGTCGGCCTTGGTGACTGACTTCACGGTGAAGCCACCCGGCAGGCCCTCGATATAGATCACCTGCCCTGCCGCGAAACCGTCGTCGAGCCAGCTGCCCGCGGCCCGCGTCAGCGTGTCGACCACCAGCGTCGCCTCGATCTCAACTTCCACGCGCTGCGGGATCGAACGGTGCAGGTCGATATCGGTTATGGTTGCCGCTGCACCGAAATTCGGGCCCGAAAGGATCAAAACGGAGCCTGTGCCCCAGGTGGCGAACTCACCTGCGGGCCGCGCGATACCGTAATCGGCGGCGTCGCCGAAGCCGAGGATCTCGCGGGTCTCGCCCTCACTGCCGACCTGAATGAGCTGGCCGACCGTGTAGCGGTCGCCCTGCCAGTTGCGGCCGTCGAGCCGGGTCAGGATGTTCTGGTTGTTGTAAGTCTTCGTCTGGTAGGTGCCGATGGTCTGGACCGGCAGGTTGCCGCCGCCATGTACCATCGTCAGCCCGCCATGCGGGCCCTGGACCCAGATGTTCGCGCTGACATTGGTGGCGCTGTCGATCGGCTCGCCCAGCACTTCCATAGTGTCGCCATTGATCGACAGGACGCGGTACTGCTTGGCCTGGTCGAAGCTGCCGTTCTCGCCACCGATGTTGATCAGATGACCCTTGAGGAAGCCATGGGCCTCCCAGCTCTGGCCGTCCTTGCGCTTCAGGATGCCGCCAGTTGCCGTATAGGCCACATCGTAGGCAACCGTCTCCAGCACCAGCGGATCGACAGCGACGATCTTGCGCTCGCCCGTCAGGCCGGCCGGCAGGGCCGGGCCGCTCAGCACCAGGATCGAGTTGTCGTTGGGATCGCGCAGGTACCCGCCGTGCCCGTCGGAAACCTTCTGGCCGTTTCCGTCGAGATAGAACGCGTCCTCGACCGAAATCACGGTCCAGCTTCCGGCGACCCCCTGGATGGTGACTGTCTGACCGGGCAGGAAGCCCTGCGCCTTCCAGTCGAAGCCGTCCCGGCGGATAGTATGGCTGCCCAGATAATCCGGGTCCGCATTGTTGTATTTGAACACGTTCTGGGCCGAGACGAACGGCGCCGGATCGAGCGTGCCGCCGATGTCGAGGCGGTCGTTGCCCTGCCCGAGCATCAGGTTGAACACTTCGATCGTGCTCTGGTGGCCGTCGGTGCCGACGCTGGTCGAGCCGTAGTTCACTTTGCCGAAGCTGATGCCGCCGGGAACGACGATCTGGGTCGAACCCGCCGCGGCTTCACCGTAGAGCGGGCCGCTCAGCCCCTTGAAGATGAGGTCGTTGGCCATGCCGAAGCCGCGCAGCGTCGTCTGGTCCATAACCCCGTTGCCGTCCGCCTGGCTGGAGTCGTTGAAGATGTTCAGGACGTCGATCTGCTGGCTCTCCGGCGGCTGCGCGCCGATGGCAATCAGGAAAGTATCCTTCTCGCCCGGCAGCTTGACGCCCGCGGTCAGCGAACGGTCGGCGCCGGTCGGGCCGCCCTCGACGGCCAACGGGCCGCGCAGCTTGGACAGAAGATGGGTGGAGACCGGGAAGACCTTCACGCCGTCGCGGGTCGGCGGGACGATGTAGTCCGCGTCGGCCGCGAGCTCCACGGTCTGCAACTCGTGCCAGGCATCGGGAGCCGAGGCGTCGCCGCCGGTGAACACCACCTCGGGCGCGATGCGCACAACGCGCACGTTGTCCGCCGTGGCGTCGCCCAGCCAGGTCGAGCTCAGCGTCTGTTCCACGCCGTCGATCATGACGTGGATCAACTGGAGCTTCGCATCCTTGCCGGCGTTGTCGCCGCGGATGAGCTGAATCTTGGCCTCAACATCCGGATGGCCGCCATTGAGGTCCGATATCCGAACCCACATGCCCTCAAGGAAGCCCTCGGAGAGCCAGCCTTCCTGGGCGCCGGTCAGCCCCCGGTCGAGGAACTGGCCGGGGAAGGATTGCGGACTGGTCTCCTGGCCGTACTTCACGGTTCCTTCGAAGATGAAGCGTTCGGAAAGGTCGCTCAGCACGGCCGGGCCGGCGGTCGCGCCGGCGGCGGCCCACGAGCCGGTCTGGGTCAGGGTGATCGTCTTGCCGTCCTCAGAGACCGACGCGATCTGGTAGTCGCCGTCATTGCTGACGAGCCTGCTCACCGACACCGCCGCGGTGGCCGTGCCCGTGGTCGCCCACGGATCGGTCGCAACAAGCGCCGTAAGGACGATCTGGTTGGCGCTGACCGACTGGATCAAATAGTCGCCGTCATTGCCGGAGAACGCGCCGGTAGTGTCGATGCGGATCTTGTTGCCGGCGGCAAAGCCCGCGCCGATGCCGGTGGCGCTGATCGCCAGATTGGCACCATTGGTACCGAACGTCAGCACGCCGTCGAACAGCTCTTGCGCGACCGCGCTGCCGCCGATGCGGATATGCTGGCCTTCGATCGGCACGAACTCGCTGAGAATGACGGCCTGGCTGGAAGCGCCCGACTTGTTCCAAGCGCCGATCTTCGTCAGGACGATCTGGCCAGCGCTGACGCTCTGCACCACGTAATCGTCGTTGTTGACGTCGAAGCCGTTCGCCGAGGGCGCGCTGACACGGATCTTCTCCCCCGCAGCAAAGCCGAGCGTATCCAGACCGGCGCCGTTAAGTGCCAGCTTGCCGCCGCTGGTGGTGAAGGTCAGGTTGCCGCTGAAGACCTGATGGGCGGCCTCGGAAGCGCCGAAGAAGCCCTGGTCGATGAAGCTGCCGAGATCGGAGCCCGCCCCGCGCTTGATGGTCAGGAACCCGCCCTGGGTGCCGAACACCAGGTTGCCGGTGAACATCTGCGTGGCTTGCAGCCCGCCGATCACGGCGTAGTCTTCCGGCGAGATGACCGTGGAGCCGATCTTGACCACGTCGGCCAGGCCGTCCGTGAGCACGGCGACCCGGACCGTCGCGTCCGGCTCGCGGGTCAGGCGGATCTGGTAGGTGTCGTTCTTGCCGCTGCCGGCCGGAATGTCCTTGATCAGTTGCGTGCCGGTGCCGCTCTCGAGAATGACCGCGCCCGAGGTCTCGTTGTCGTGGACTTCCACGTCGAGGAGTTGCAGTCCCGACCGCAGGTTGGGGAACACGTAATCCGTGTCGGTGGTCAGAGCGTCATTGCGCACGAATTCGACCACGGCGGTCTGGACATCCTCGCGGACATAGTCGTCGCGCGCCTCGACGCCAAGCATGATCGGGTCATTCCAGTTGCCGGCGTCAAAGGTCACCTGCCCCACCACCACACGATCGTTGACCGCGTCATAGGTCGGGTTGGCGAACAGCGTCAGGCGGCTGTCCGCATTCGTGTTGAAGAACTTGATCGCCTTGTCGGCGAAGTCGTTGAGCACGATGTCGACCACCACCGTTCCGGCGGGGGCCTTGGCCAGGCGCAGTTCGACCTTGTCGGTCAGCTTCGTGGCGTTGGTGCCTTCGATCACGACGGTGCGGTCGTCCAGATTGCCCGCTGCGTCGATTTCCCGGACGTAGACGCCGGGAGTGTCGTTATCGAGGACATTGACCTCGACATTGCGCACGTCGGCTCCGTCATAGATGCCTACGTTCGAGATGACCGAATGCTGGACCACGACCACACGGTCGCCTTCCGAGCGCTGGTCGTCGGGCGCGAAGACGTAGACTTTCTGTTCCTGGTCCCAGTTGCCGGCGTCGAACTTGAGAACGACGGCGCGATCGGGAATCCACATCTCCTGACCGTCGATGACGACCATGTGCAGGAAGCTGTCATCGGCCGCCGTCGCGAGCTGGCCGTTGTATGTGTTGGTGTGAGCGCCAGACAACGGGTCGGTCGAAAGCCAGATCGAATCGCCGAGCGCATCGGTCAGCGGGTCGGGATTGAGGTTGTAGGGAAGACCCGTCGCCGGGTTGATCGTACGCTCCTCCTGCGGCGAGCGCGCCGCGGAGACCGTGACATAGACCACTTGCGTGCCCGTCAGCTGTTGCGAGAGCCGAACCGTGTAGAAGTCCGCGAACTGATGAGCCTGGTCCTCCTCGCGCACCACGGTGCGACCCGAACTGGCATCGCCGGCGGCTTCCTCGTTGATGACCACGAGACCTTCGTTGGCGGTCGAGACGTTGTAGTCGAAGCCGTCGACAACGAGGCCGTTGTAAAGTGCATCGTTCGACGTGACGAGGTGATCGACGGCGCCGGACACACCTTCGAGCTCGCGGGTGATGATGTCCTCGGTGACGTCTCCGGTGACATTGATCGTGTCGGAGCCTAGCCCGCCGATCACCCGGTAGGCGACGCCGAAGGCGGTCGACTGCACGAAGAACTCGTCATCGCCTTCGAGGCCGTCGACCTCGACGACCTCGATGGTCGAGTAGCGCACGTTGAGGCCGGCGCCAAATATGCCCTTCTCCGTGATGACGATGTCATCAGCGAACTCGGTGCCGAGGATCACCAGCTTGTCGAAACCGGCCCCGCCGTCGACCGAGACCGGCGCGTTGATGTTGTAGCGAACTTCGTCCTGGCCGCCACCGGCGCGGATGTCAGGCGCCTGTGCGACAGAGAATCCGAGTCCGATTTGTGGCGTCGCCACGCCCTTGTTGTCGAGCACGATGACATCGTCGGTCGGATCGTCGGTGATCAAAAGGTCGAGATAGTTGATGCCGCCGTCGCCGTTGGTATCGAAGACGTTGCCGATCTTGGCCTGCAGGGCCGCGCCGTTTGACAGCTGCGCGAAGGTGAGCGAGCCGCTCTTCAGCCCCTTCAGGATCGCCACGCCGGCATCCAGATCGGCCTTGTTGATCGCTCCGTCGCCGTTCCAGTCGAAATCGGTCGTCGCGGCGAGCGCAAAGGCGCGGACGATGAACAGGTCGTTGTCGTCGTCGCCTTCCAGGCGCAGCTCGGCCTGGTTCGAATAGACCCGGAAGGTGTCGTTGCCTGTGCCGCCCTGCGCAATCACCGGCGAGGACGAGCCGGCCGACAGCCAGCCGCGGGTCGTGGCCACGAGGTTCGGGAAGACGTCCTGCGGCAGCAGTCCGCCGTCGGCCATGTCGCGCTGCGCGCCGAATATCTGGCCGATCTGGAACTGATCGTCGCCCGCGCCGCCATCCAGCGTGGTGATGACGGTAGTGTCGTCGGTGAAGAAGGCGTCGTTGCCGCCGCGGCCTTCCACGGTGAGCCGGCCGTTCAGCCCGGAATCATAGTTGATCCGCTGGACCTCGTTCGAGGCCTCGTTGCCCTGCACGACGTCCTGGTATGGGCCGAGCGTGCCGTGCAGCAGGGCCACATAGCCCGGCCGGTCGGCCGTCTCGTGCGGCAGATAGGCCGCCGCGCGCAGCAGGAAGATATCGTCAGTCTGGAAATTGGCGCCGTTGTTGGCGCTGTCCTGGCCGAAGATCGAGAGTTCGTCCACGCCATCATCTTCCTCGCCCGTGTCGAGCACGTTGATGATGTAGTTGCGCTGGTTGCCCTGCGAACCCAGCGTATAGACCTCGTAAGTGTCGGTGTCCGACTGACCGTCGAGGGTCAGCGTGTGCTCGGCGAGCACGTTCATCTGGTAGGTGTAGGCGGCAAGCGGAGCGCCGGTCGTATATTGGTCGGTGGTGAAGGTGACACCCGCCGGCGTGATCGCCGGCGAGGTCTGCGCGGCTGCATCCTGGAGGAAGTAGACCTTGAAGGTGTCCTCGCCGTCGTTGCGGGCGTTAGGCGTCGCATAGCTGCCGGTCGCAGCATCGCTGCTGCCATAGACTCTCGTCTTCGATCCGATGAAGATGTAGCCCGCGCTGCCCCAGGCGGTAGCGCCGCCGGCGCCCGCGGTGTCGCCGAACTGGAAGAAATCGCTGTCGGCGTTGCCGAAGATGCGCGTCAGCCTGTCGGCATTCGTGACGCCGGCCGTGTTGTCGTCCGGCCGCCAGGTGCCGATCGGCCGCGACGCGGATGTACCGGAAGGCGTGCCCGGCGAGCGATTGCCCGCCACGACCATGATCGCGCCGGCGATGATCTGGCCGCGCAACAAGATGTGCGTGCCATAGCCGACATCTGCGTCGGCATAGTCGCCATAGATGTCGATCTGGTTGCCGGCGACGACCGCCGAATTCTGGTGCGTCTCGACGTCGTCGCCGACGCGCAGCATCACCGATCCGGTTTCGGCAAGGATGAGGCCGTGCGGCAGCGGACGCAGGGCGTCCACATGCAGGCCGGGGAGCCTGGAATTGCTTTCGGCGAACTGGGCGCTGCCGCCTTTGACGAGTTGCAGATCCTCGCCCGTCGAAGTGGCGTTGGCCGATTCGCGCACCGTGATCCGGATATCGCCGGTATAGGTGTGAGCAAGCAGAAGTCGCAGGTACCCGTCGGTTTCCGTCACATAGATGTTGGCGTCCGCCTCCATGGCGACATCGTCGCCATTCTGGTCGAGGCTCAGCACGGACGAACCGCGCGAACTGTCGATCTCGAGGTCGTTGCCGGAAGAGCCGATGCTCGCTCCGACGCCGTTGGCGTCGAGATCGACAGCCTGACCGAGCACGTTGACGAAGTCATCGCCGAGGCCGTTGTTGCGTGCATCGCGGATCGAACCGTCAACGGTGCGCAGGCCGACATTGTCGATCGACCAGACAGTATCGACCTCCATCGGGCCGAACAGCTCGTCGAGATAAATGCCGCCATGCACGGGGATCGCTGCATTGTTGTCGAAGGCGTTGAGGACGCCGTTGCCGTTGTTGCGGTCGACATTGATTTCCAGGAAGTCGGTCGCAAGACCGATGCCGCCGGAAATCGCTGGCCCGCCGACCGTGACAACGCCGGAATACAGGGTGATGTTGACGCCGGTCACGTCGACCGTCGGCTGGCTGTCGGCGTCGAGAATCTGCTCACGGGATCTCAGCGTGACATCGCCGCCTGTCGAATGGATATGGCCGACAAGCATCGGACCGACCAGCTCACTGGCGGTGATGTCGCCATTGGTCGTCAGGAAGATCTGCTCGATGCCGTCCTCGGAGCTTCCGCCCGGCCAGTCGACGTCGGTGTTGACGACGAAGTTGATGATGGTATCGGGCGAGTCGACGACGACGTCGGCACCATAGGGCGTACCCGCGATCGACGTCGTCCGGTAGGTGCGCGGCTCGTCTCCGCTATAGAGGGACGTGGTCGTGACATGACCGATGTCGATGTCGTCGCCGGACCGGACTTCCGCGAAACTGTAGGTGGAATCGACCTCTTCATAGTCGGTGCCCAGGCTGCGACGCACGAAGTTGTAGAGCGATATGCCGGTGACGTCCGGGCTGAAATGGTCGAAATATTCACCAGTGCGCGCCTGGGTCGTGACGAGGCTGACCAGCGGATAATAGGTGCTGACATGCACGCCGTCGATGTTCGACAGATTGTCGCCGGCCCTGGAGTCGTTGACGACCACGTCGACATCGTCACCCGCCGTGATGCGGTCGATGGTGACGGCGAGCGAGGACAGCGCCGGGTCGGCGGAGCGATCGTGCAGCGTGATGTCGAGAACCGCATCGCCGCCGGCATCGGCAGTGAGATGCACCTGCCTCAAGGTGGGCGTCTCGCCCTTGTCGACCGCATGGGTTATGCGGACGAGCTCGACCATCAGCGCCTTGCGCGGCTGCGTTCCGGCGGCGTTCTGGTCGCCAATATGACCGGACGCGTCGACGTCGAGCGTGTTGGTGCGGATCAGACCTTCATCGTAAGGGTGCCCGCTGGCCGGGTGCGAATTCAGGTACAGTCCGGCGAGCGCCGGCTGCTCTTCCACAAGATTGAGCTCGTCGACAAAGATGTTGCCTCGCTGGTTCTCGATCTTGGTGAAGCCCAGCGTGTTCTCGATGCCGCGGTAAAGCAGGATATCGCTACTCGGCACACCGGCCGCCGCGAGGTTGACAATCCTCACGTCGGTCTGAGGATGGCGCAGGTTCACGTCGAATTCGAACGTCGGCGTGGCCGGGGTCACCCCGTCGGCCCGCTTTGTCGGATCGTCCGGATGCAGCGAAATGTTGTTGTCAGCTGGATTGTTGCCCGTATCTCCGTAGATCGTGTCGACCTTGATGTCGACGACCGACGACCCGTCAAGCGTGTCGATATGGTTGATCACCAGGTCGAATTTCGATGAATTCGTGATCTTGACCGAATCCCAGGTGCGTTGGCTGTCGACCAGCCCGTGATTGCCCCAGATGCGGCCGTTGTCGCCGGAGATAGCGTTCGCATAGAAGGTCAGCTTGCCTGCCGAGTCATAGACGATGTCATCGATGATGACCTGCGGATTGGTGGCGTTCGCCGCAACCAGCGTGTCGCCGATCGTCTTGCCGGCATTGACGCCCAGGAAATTGATGTTGGCGAGTTTGGTGATGACGCCGTCCTTGTCGATCTCCAGTTCGGGATTGGGCTCGCCGAGCAGGATGACATGCGCCTCCCAGAAGATGTCGCGATTCCGGTCGGTTGACTCGCTTCCGCCGCTGTGGGCCGGGCCAATATAGAAGCCGCCTGGACTGCGGCTGCGCGTGTTGCTGAAATTGTAGTCGAGCGCGTTGACGTCGACAGTGGTCGCCTTGAGCACGGCCTCCCAGAAGCCTTCGATCTTGGCGTTGTTAGTCACCTCATCGGTCGCGTTTGCCGTGGTCGAGCCGCCGATCGCATAGAGTCTCGACTTCGCCGTCGCGCGGTTGTCCGTGCCGGAATAGAGCGACTGGATAAGGATGGAATTGTCGGCGAGCACGAATGAGCTGTGCTCGAGGACGACTTCGTTGCTGCCGCTGATCGTCGCCGTCGAGTTGGCGACCGCGGAGCCGCCGGCGCCGCCGGCAGTCGTGTTGGTGTTTGCGTTGGCCCGGTTGCGCACGATCTCCGAATTCACCGTCACGGCCGCGCCGACAAGATCGGCGTTGCCCTGCAGGATGATTTCGGCCCCCTTGTAGCCGACCGCGGCCTGCACTCGTGCGGTCGCACTCACATTGGTGCTGGCCCCGAGGCCGCCGCCATAGGCTTCGGCTTTCGCAGTCGAGTTGTTGTCGACCTTGTTGTCGACGACCAGTGCATGGTCGGCCGTCAGGTCGCCATTGATCTGCTGCTTGACGCCGAAGCTCAATGTTGACGTCGCGGTTCCGTCACTCGCCGCACCGAGACCGCCGCTGGACGACTGCGCCTCCGACGAGACATAGGACTTGGTGATGCCCCTGACCGTGAGGTCGTTAAGCGCCTCGATACTGGCGTCGGAGCCGACAACGATTTCGCTCTTGTTGACGCCGGTTGCCGTGGCCTGCGCCCCTTCGAGCGAGATGCCGCCGCCACCGCCGCCGTCAGCCACCGCAACCGAACCCATCCGGCTGTCGGTCTGAAGCAGGACGTTGACACCCTTCAGCATGGCGCCGGCGTTTACCGTCAGGTTCGTCGAAACCGTCTGAGAGGATGAAGTATTCGAGTCCTTGTTGTTCCAGGCGCCGCCGGACGAGCCGCCTGCCGAACCGGTGACCACGCCATCGGCCGACGATGGCACGTTGAAGCCGGCTGCACCGCCGACCCCGTCGAACAGGCCGGAAATCGAATTGCTGGTGATGTTGTAGACCAGAGTCTGGCCAGAGGCAGGCCCGGTGTCCTGCAGATCGACGCCTTCCTTGACCAACCTATGCGTGCCGGTGCTGCTATTGCCGTTGAGATTCAGCGCGACCGGCGTGCCGTTGAAGCTGGTCGACAACTTGTATCCGGCGGCATCCTTCTGAACCACGTAATAGGCTTGACCCGGATTGAGGTTGCTGAGGGTCTGCTCGCCCACGCCGATGAGCGAATGCCCGGTAAAGCTGTTGGAGAAGGCCAGATTTTTGACGACCGGCGCGACGTAGAAGTCGTCATTGGGGTTGCCAGGAGTGCCGTTGTTATTGATGAACCCGACTGTATCGCCAGGATTGTCAGCCAGCCGAATGAAGTTTGCATCGAAATTATATGCGACGCCGACGGCACCGGTATAGCTGCCGCCATTGATGACATAATAGGTCTGGCCACTGACCAGCCCGGCTATTCCTGAGCCGGTGTAGATCACCGCCTGGCCGTTCGAGAATCCGTGGTTGGGCAGATAGATGCGACCGACATTGGAGTTGTCCTGGCTCACGGAGAACTCGTTGGCCTCGGTCGCCGGATTGTCGAGCGTGACATTGGCGTCCACGAATGCCGAGATGAACGTGCGCGGCTTCGCCGGGCGATACGTCACCACATCGCCGTTGTTGAAGGGCGTGCTCGCGTCGAGAATCTTGTCGTTCGCGTCGTCGATCATACCGCGCGTGAAGGTATCCGCCACCTCTACGAAGCCGAGCGTCTGCAGCTTGATCGTGTTTTCGTCGATTACCTTGACCTGGTACGTGGTGCCGTTCGACAGGCCGTCGATCACGTCGCCTGCGTTCGAGTTATAGATCAGCTGGTCACCATCCACGAAAGTATGGTTGGGGATTGTAATCGTGTCGTACGCCGCGTTGACGGCGCTTGAGCCGAACCTGGCGCCAAGTTGCACGGTATTCCCGTCGCGCACGATGACGGTGTATTCCTTGTTCTGGACAAGACCGCCTGTGGTGGCGCCCGTCCAGGTGATCGTGGCGCTGTCATTCAGCTTGTGTGGTTTGCCGAAGTCGATGAAATTGCCGCCGTCGCTGGACCCCGTGACAGTGCCGTCCGACACGTCGCCGCCATTGGCGCCATGCTGGGCGATCATCTCGATGTTGCCCTGCGCTTCGACGCGTTCGGAATCGCCGATCACGAAGTTCACCGTGCCGGTCGCCGAAGCGCTTGTCGTCACCGAGCTGTCGCTGATGAACCCGCCACCGCTGACGCGGCCCGCCGAATCGGCGTCCGTAACAAGGTTGGCCGTGCCTTTGACGTTGCCGCCAACGCGCATGATGCTGCCTACGCCGGCAAAAGTCAGGTTCATCGTATGCACGGTCGTCGAATCCGCGCTGCCGGATGAGAAATTGCCGAGACCGCCGCCGTCCGACGACATGGTCGCGGTGGCCGTGGCGAGCGCCACGGCGTCGACATTGATGTTATTGGCGGCACTGTTTGTACCGTCATCCACATCGCCGCGGAACTTCACCGTGGTCGAACCGCCGGCCGTCACGTTCGCGTCAATCTTGGACACGCGGACAAGTCCGCCGCTGGCCGTGGATCCGCCGCCGAAGGCCTCGTTGCCATGACGACCCGCGATGTTGATATCGCCGGACGCGGAGGTCAGCGACAGGTCTTCGTCGATGTCCAGGTTAAGGGTCGAGCTGGCATCGGCGTTGACCTGTGTCTTGTCCACGGCCGCCAGGCCACCCGTGACGTTGTTGGCAGATGCGACTGCGCCACGTGGCGTGGCTCCCGAGACGCGCAGGAAATTGACGCCGTCATGGTTGAGAAGGCCGACGATATTGACGCTGTTTTCAGCATGAATCGAGCCACCCTGGCCGCTGGTGAAATCCAGCGAGGCATCGAAGTCCGAGAAGGTGTTGGAATTGGAGATCGCAACCGCGCCGGCGGTCAATGAGGTCGCCGCGCTGATGGAATTGCCGACCAGCTTGGCCTGCATGTCGAAGCCAGCCGCCGACGTCACATCGACATTGCCGCCGATCCGGCCGATGACCTGCGACTGGTTGGTCGCGCGGGTAACGACATCGCCAATCGAAGCGCCGACGGAAATCGTCGTGGCCTTGGCCGTCGAGCTGACATTCGACGTGAGGTCCGCATCGAGATCGATCCCGCCCGAAGTGGTGGTGATGATCGTCGTGCCTTGCGAGCCATCGCTCGCTTCCGCGCCGATCCGGATCTCTGCGCTGCCGGTATCCTTGGAGGTCACATCCAGCGCGGTGACCGAGGCGAGGCCGGCAATGCCGGTGCCGAGCGCCGCTGCATCGGCAGTGTGGTTGCCGTCGGCCAGGAGTCTGATGCTGGTTGCCGACAGTTCGCCGTCCTCGCCGATCCAGGCGCGCGTGTCGGCGTCGAGTTCGGTCACCACGGTCGCCGACGAGAAGGCGATACCGCCGGCAATGCCGAGGCCCTTGGACTGCGGAGCAGAGGTGGAGGTGCCGGTCGCGGTCATGGTGAGCGCCCCGCTCAGCGTCATGTCCGTATTGTCGGCCACGAAGACCTCGGTGTCGTGCGCCGCCTTCGCGGTGATCTTGGTCGAGGTGACGGCGGCAAGGCCGCCGATCTGGAAACTCGTCACATCGGCGTTGACTGTGGTGTCGGAGGTCGCGGTCAACGTCACCGCGCCGGCAGTCACGTCGCCGTTTTCACCAATGTAGGCGCGGGTGCGCGACGATTGTCCGCTGCCGTCTCCAATCGTCGCGATTGCCGTGATGTCGCTGACTGAAACGCCCAACGATCCCGAAGCCGCATTGATGAGAGCGTTTGCCATCGACGCTCCGGTCGCGGTTGTCGCGATGCCAGTCAGGCTCGCGTTGCCGAGATCGACAATTGAATCGTGGCCGACGAAGGTTTCGGTAATCCGGCTGGCGGTCGCACGGGCTTCGAGGTCGTTGACATCGGCGAGCCCGCCGAAGCTGGTGGCGGTGACAGTCGAATTAGCCGCGGCGGTTGCCTCTGTCGCCGTGAGATTGACGGTTCCCGCCGTCAGGTCGGTGTATTTGCCGACATAGGCGCGGGTCTTGCCCTGCATGTCGGAGACCGCCGTGGTGATCGACACGCCGACCAGTCCAGCAATGCTGAAGCCTTCAGTGACGGCACGCGCCTCCGTTCTACCGGTCGCAACCGCGTCAACGATGCCGCGACCCAAGCCGTCCAGGCTCAGGATGTCGATGTCTATAATAGATGTTTCGGAGGCATCGTCGTTGCGGCCGACATAGGCCTCGACATCATTGGTTGTCTTCGCGGTCGGCGACAGGCCGGCAACCGATGCGCCACCAGCGACCGAAACATTGAAGAGCTTGGCGTCGGCAAGCGCGTCGCCGTCAGCCGTGAGGTTCAGGTCCGTTACGCGCAGATCCGCGCCGTCGCCCGCAAAGGCCCGTGTCTTGCCACCGGCAATGGCCGTCGGCTTGTAGAGGGCGATTGAGACGGCCAAAGCTCCGCCGCCGCCCTCGGTGCGGGCGATCGCGTCGATGTCGCCGAGCGCCGAGATGTCGAGTGCATCAGCCCCGCCGGTCACCTTGACCACGGCGTCCGGGTCGCCGCCGGCGCTCACGCCATCGGGTGCGCCGATATAGGCCTCGATGATGCCGCTGGTCTGGGCGACCGCTTCCAGATTCTGCGCAGTGCCAAGGAACGAGATGCCGACGCTGAAGGTTGTCGCCTCGGCCTTGTTCACGACCCTGTCGCCGCCCAGCTTGCCGGCGCTCACGTCGAGCGTGTTCGCCAGCAGATTGACGCCGTCGCGCACGTAGGCGCTGGTCCTGCCGGACACCGTTGCGGTGGGCAGGAAAGAATTGACCGATGCTAGCCCGGCAAAGCCGCCGCCATCGGCATTCGCCACGGCGTGCATGAAGCTGTCGGCCACCACGGTGATCGTCCCACCGCCGACGTTGATGTCGGTGGTGACATCAGCGGCGACATCATCCGCCTGGGCGCCGATATAGGCCTCGACAATACCGCTGACTTCAGCGGTGGCCGTGACGATGGCGACGCCGACGAGACCGGCGATGTTGGTTGTCGTCGAGAGCGCCTCGGCTTTCATCTCTGGCGCGTCCGCAAGTATGGCGATGCTGCCGGCGTCGACGTCCACGCCCTCGCCGATATAGGCGCGCACCGCGCCCTTAACCTGACCCAGCAATTCGTAGGAGGCAATGCTCACACCACCGGCAACACCGATGCCGTCGGCTTCGGGCTTGGCCAGCATGTGGCCGATCGCGTCGATGTTTAGCGCACCGCCCTGCAAATTGACGACGCCAAGATTGGCGCTGGCCGTCTCGCCCGCGCCCTGGCCGACATGGGCGTCGACCGTGCCGCTGACGATCGCATGCGAATCGTGGCGGGCGCCGCCGCCGGCGAGCGAGACGTTGACGATCAACGCCTTGGCGGACGCGTCATAGTCGCCGTCGGCATCGATATCGAGGCCGGTGGCGAAAATGTCGGCGCCCTGCCCCACATAAGCTCGCGTCATGCCGCCGACATCCGCCAGCGTCGAAACAGTCGAAACCGATATGCCGAGGGAAACGTCACCGCTGTCGACCGTGGCAATCGCATCCATGTCGGAATAGGCTTGGATGTCGATAGGCTGGTCGACGTCGATGACGCCGTTGAGACCTGCCGGTACGGTCAGGCCGACCGGTGCGCCGACAAATGCCTCCACGACGCCGTTGATCTTGGCTTCCGCATCGATGACGCCGACGCTGCCGAGCACTCCGAACCCGAGCGAGAACGTCGTCGCCTTGGCTTCGTATTTCACGCGATCGCCGGGGTTGCCGGCTTCCACCGCGAGCGTATCAGACGTGAGGTCGACACCATCGCGCACATAGGCGCGCGTCGCACCGTCGACATGGGCTTCAGGCAGGCTCACGCCAACGGTGAGGCCGAGCGAAGCGCCCCCGCCGAACACCTCGGCGATTGCATTCATGAATGTATCGGCATCGACGATCACGTCGCCGTCGGCGGCTTCAGCGCCGGAGATCGTTATCTGCGGGCTTGCCGCCGGCGTTGACACGCTGCTGGCCTGTGCGCCGATGAAGGCTTCGACCGCACCAGTCACCTTGGCGACCGACGTCAGGACCGAGACAGTTGCAAAGCCGGCAATGCCGATGGAGAACACCTCTGACTGGGCCTTCATCACCGGCGCGTCGGCGGTGACCGTCAAATCGTCCGCCGTGAGTACCGTGCCTTCGCCCGCATAGGCACGCACCGACCCAGACGTATCGGCCGTTGGCGTGAATACATTGACCGTGATGCCGAACGAACCGGAGCCGCCCTTGGCGCTCGCCGTCGTCGTGCGCGAACCGTTGGCGTGGATGACCGCCGTTCCGTCGCCATTGCCGGCGTCGGTGAGCGTAATCGTCGTCTTCGCGCCCGCCGTCGGCGTCTCGGCGGCGCGCGTGCCGGTGAAGGCTTCGGTGTCGCTGTCGATGGTCGCCGTCGAGGTGGTGACATTCACCGCGAAGGCGGCGCCGATCGCCGCGCTGACATTGTTGGCATTCGCCGTTTCCGTGCTGTCGGCGGTGATGTCGAGCTCGCCTGCGGTCACGGTCGTCTTCTCGCCGACATAGGCGAGCGTCGCGCCGGTGATGTCGCCGTTGGAGATCGTGACGGCGGCAGCACCCAGCAGCCCGAAGGACAGGCCGACCGGCGCCGCGTTCGCCGTGTAGTTCGACGTCGCCTTGATGATGAGGCCGTCGGTCCCCAGCGCAAAGTTGGTCAATGCGCCTGGGACGGTCCCGGCGCGCGCGCCGACATAGGCCTCGGTGATCCGGTCGACATTGGCGTCGATAAGCGCGACCGAGCCTGACATCAGGCCAATCGACAGAGAGAAGGTGTCGGGCAGCGCCGAGGCGACGCTGTCCGCGGTGATTTCGGCCTTGGAATCGACTGATACCGTGGTGGCGCCATCGGCGAAGGCGCGCGTGGCACCACCCACAGAAGCTTCGCTCTTCATGGCCGACACGGCGAAGCCCAGCGCAGCGCCAAGGCCGAAGGTCTTGGCGCGTGCGGTGTGGTTGCTGTCGGCGTCGATGAACAGGTTGCTGCCGGCGCCGAGCGCCGTCAGGTTGGAACCGCTCGCATAGGCTTCCACTGTCGAATCGAGGTCGGTCTTGGCCCAGCCACCCGCTCCGGCAAGGCCGATCGCCGCCGTTATCGCGACGACGCTGGCGTCCGCGTTGACGTCCTGCGTGGCATCGGCATCGATGGTAATCGAGCCATTCTCGGCTGTCACGGTGCTGTTGGAGATATGCGCCTTGGTAGCGGCGGTCATGGTGTTCGTCGCCAGCCCGACGCCGATCGCTGCGCCGACGGCGCCGGCCGCCACGGCGACCGAATCGACCGTCGCGATGGCATCCGAAGTGTCGTGCGCCTCGACCAGGACGGTGGTCGAGGCCCTCACGACCGACGATGTATCGATCGAGCTCTCGATGTTGCGGGTGACGGTATTCGTCGCACTGGCGCCGGCGCCGGCGCCGGCAACGCTGCCCAGCGCCACAGCCGCCGACAGCGCATAGGCATCTGGCGTCGCCTGGACGACGGATTCCGACTGGGCCTTGACATTGACCCTGCCGCCATTGGCGTCGACCCGGCTGTTGCCGATGCGCGCACGCGTCGTGCCGGCGAGGTCGTTTGAGGCGATGGCGGCAGCGACCGTCACCGATACAGCTCCCGCGAAGGCAGCCGAAACCGAAACCGAGACCGCCAGCGCGTCAGCGTCGGCGAAGATGCTATCCGTCGCGGATACCTCGATCTTGCCGCCGGCCGTGATCGACTGGCCCTCGGCAAGATCAGCATTGGTGATGATGGCTTCCGCCACCTGATTGATGATGTTGACCGCACTGGCGCCCGTGCCGGCAAGGCCGACGGACACACCCCACGCGGCCGTGACGCTGATGGCGATGCCTTTCGCATCGGTCTCGATCAGGCTGTCGGCCAGTGCCGTGACGAGAACGTCAGCCGAGGCGTCGACCAGGCTGTCGTCGATCATGGCGCGCACCGTACCGGCGACCGTGGTCACCGCGTCGGCGAAGCCGATGGAAACGGCGAGCGAAGCGCCGCCGGCACCGCCGGCCGAAACCGAGACGCCGAGCACGTCGACATCGATCGCGGTTTCGTCGGTGGCAATGAGGCTGACAGAGCCTCCGTCCGCGATGACCGACGAATCGCCGGAGATCACTGCTTCGGTCAGGTTGGTGGTGTTGACCGTGGCGAGCGACCCGGCCGCCGTGCCGTTGACCGAGACGCCGCCGGCGCCACCCGCGGCGACGCCGACGCCGACGCCGAACGCAGTAACAGACCCTGTCGACAGCGCCGTCAGCGAAACTCCGCCCAGTGTCGACGTCACGTCCGACCCGATGATTGCCGCGCGGGTCGTGGTGCCGAAATTCACCTGGGCTTCGGACACCGCGACCGAAACATTGAAGGACCCGCCCGCAGCACCGCCGGCAGCTACCGACGCGGCCACCAGCTTCGCGGTGATGGACGACATGTCGGTTGCCGACAGCGAAACCGTGCCGCCCGAATTGACCGTCGATCCGTCCGTGATGGAGGCTTCAATGGTGTTGGTCAGGGTGTTGGTGGCCACGACACCGGTGCCGGCGCCCTGAATCGACGCCCCGCCGGCGCCGCCGGCCGAGATCGAAGCGGACACGCCCGTCGAGGTGATGGTGTTGGCGCCGGTGGCTGTAAGGCTGACGATATCGCCGGCGCCGGTTCCGGCATCGACCGTGGAGCCGGATATGCCGGCCAGCGTCTGGCCTGCGATCGAGTTCGTTGCTTCGGTGACGGCGATCGAGATGTTGGCTGAGACGCCGCCGCTGCCATTGGCGCTGATCGAGGCCGCGACGAGGGTCGCGGTGATGTCGGACAGGTTTTCGGCAAGCAGCGTAACGTCGTCCGCTGCCTGGACATGGCTGCCGTTGACGATGCTCGCCTCGACATTGTTGGTCATGGTGTTGGACGCAACGGCACCTGTTCCGGCTCCGCCGATGGCTACCGCTCCGCTGCCGCCGGCCGAAAGAGCGGCCGAGACGCCGGTCGACAGTATCGTCATGTCGGCCTCGGCCTCGAGGCTGACATTGCCGGTCTGGCTTTCGACCGTCGAGCCATCGATCGTGGCCGTTGTCGTGCCGCCGACCGAATTCTCCGCGAGCGTGACAGCGACGCCGATCTGGGCGCTCACCGCGCCGGCGCCGCCAGCGCTGATCGACGCTGAAACCAGCGTCGCCGTGATCTTCGAATTGTCGTCCGCAAACAGCGTGACATCGCCGTTCGCCATGACCGTGCTGCCGTTGACAATGCTGGCCTCGACGCCGCTGGTCGAGAGGATGACGTTCCTTGCCCAGGCGCCGGTGCCGGAGACGCCGACGCTGACGCCGCCGGCGCCGCCCGCCGATATTGCGACCGAAACCGCAGTGGCGGTGATCTGCTTGGTCGACTGCGCGTCAATGCTCACCAGACCGTTGGTCGCCGTGACCGTGGAACCGTCGATCGTGGCCAGTGTCGTGCCGCCGATCTGGTTCTCCGCCAGCGTCACCGAAATGGCGACGTTGACAGCGGCGGCGCCGCTGCCGGTCGCCCCTATTGAGGCGGACACAAGCGTGGCCGTGATCGAGGAATTGTCGTCAGCGGCAAGCGTCACGTCGCCGTGAGCAGTCACGACGCTGCCGTCGGTGATGCTGGCCTCGACGGAATTCGACGTCGTGTTCTTGGCATGCGCGCCTGCGCCCGCGCCGCCGACAGACACGGCGCCGCTGCCACCGGCCGTTATCGCGGCGGACACCGAGGTCGAGACGATCTGCATGGCGGTGTCTGCGTCGACGGTGATCATGCCGCCGGTGCTGTCGACGGTGGAATCGCCGATGGTCGCAAGCACCGAGCCGCCGATGGAATTCTCCGCCAGCGTGATCGCAATCGAAAGACCGACCGCGGCGGTGCCGCTGGCGGTCACGGAAACCGAGGCAGACACGAGCGTCGCAAAGATGCCCGATATGTCCGATGCCGACACGAGCACCTTGCCAGTCGCATCGACATCGCTGCCGAGGATCGACGCCTCGACCGAATTGGTGGTCACATTTCTGGCCCAGGCGCCGGTGCCGGCGCCGCCGAACGAGAATGTACCGCTGGCCGAAACCGAGACGCTGACCGCCGCGGCGGTTGCCGTGATTGTGTTGTCGGCCAAAGCCGAGACCGTGACGAGACCGTCAAGGGCGTCGACTGAGGATCCCTCGATCGAGGCAATGACGTCGCCGCCGATGGCGTTATCGGCAAGAGCGACCGAGGCGGCTATGTCGATGGAAGCCGTGCCGCTGGCCGAAACCGAGACGCCGACCGAGGCGGAGGTCGCGAGGATCGTCGAAGTGTCGCTCGCCGTGACCGAAACCGAGGTCCCGGCCTCGACTGTGCTGTTGGCCGCAATGCGGGCGGAAACCGTGTTGGTCGTCCTATTGTCGACGCTGGCCGCGACACCGACGCCGCCGATAGCGAAGGAGCCGCCGGCCGACACGCTGACGGCGGCGGCGACGCCAGTCGCCGTGATGGTGTTGATCGTGTCGGCGTCGACGGTGACCGCGCCCGAGGCGCTATCGACGGACGATGCCGAAATCAACGCCGAGGTGGCCCCGGCGATGGAATTCTCCGCCAGACTGATGGCGATCGCGAAGCTGACCGACACATTGCCTGAAGCCGACACCGAGACGGCCGCCGCGGTGACCGAAGAGAAGATGCTCGAGGTGTCGAGGGCCTCGACGCTGATGGCGTCGACCGCATCCACCGTGCTGCCGCTCTCGATTACCGCCTGTGTCTGGCCGGTTATCGCGTTGGTCGCGCTGGACCCGGAACCTGCCGCCGACACGCTGACCGTGCCGCCGGAAGCCGAAACGGAAATGGAGACCGCGACGGCGACCGCGTCGATTTCGTTATCGTTGGTCGCAGTGACACTCACCGCGCCGTCCGAGTCGACGTCGGAGTTCTGGATGCCTGCAAGCACCGTGCTCGAAATGCTGTTCTGAGCCAACGAAACGGCGACCGACAGCGACAATGTCGCTGCGCCGGATCCCACAGCGACCGAAGCCGCCACAACCACCAGCGTGGCGCCTATCGTGCTGCTGCTCGATGCGCCGATGGTCAGCGGCCCACCGACGGTGACCGCCTGGCTGTCGGCGTCGGTGTCGAAGATGCCAGCCTTGGTCGAACCGCCGATGGCGTTGGACACTTGCGCCACGCCGAACGCGCCGGCCAGCGTCGCGCTGCCGGATCCGATGGAGATCGAGACCGCGACGGCCACCTGAACGGCAGTGATCGACTTGGACGAATCGGCCTCGATCGTGGCGCTGCCGCCCGCCGAGAGATTCGAATCGACCACATGCGCGGCCACGACATCGTTCACCGTGTTGGTGGCGACCGAAACGGCCGCCGTCAGCGAAATGGTAGCCGAACTGCCGCCGATGGATGCCGAGATCGCGGCCGTGGCCACGTTGGCGTTCACCGTCGCCGAGTCGGTGGCGAAGATTGCGGCATTGCCGTCCGCGTCGACCGACGAGCCGCCGATGACACCCGCCTCGATCGTATTCGAGATGGTGTTGTCGGCCCCGGCGCCCGCTCCGGCGCCGGAAAGGCTGACGTTGCCGCCGCCGACGCCAACGCCGATCGATGCCGCCACGGCCGTGGCGGCGATGGAACCGGTCGAGGAAGCGTCCGCGGTGAAATTGCCACCGGCGGTTATGTTCGATCCCCCCTCGACAACGGCGCGGGTAGTATTGGTGATCGAGTTCGTGGCGTCGATAGCCGACACGGTCAGCGTCGCCGACGCGCCGCTGCCGCCGCTCACGCCGACCGATGCGGCGACTGATACGATGGTGGCGCTGATATCGGTCTGGTCGGCGGCGTTGAGGGTAACGTCGCCCGAAGCGTCGACATCCGCCGCGCGGATGATTGCAAGCACGGAATTGCTGGTGACGTTCGAGACCCCGGCGCCTGCGCCGGTCAGCGAAACGCTCGCGCTGCCGGAGCCGACCGACACGCCCACCGAAGCTGCCGTGACGACGGCGTCGATAGACTTCGACGACGAGGCCAGCACATCGACGTCGCCGGTAACCGTCGTATCGACGTTGTCGATGATGGCTTCCGTCGTCGAGGTGATGGTATTCTGGGCAATCGACGCGCTGACCGTGCCGGCCACAGACACGCCACTGCTGCCGCCGGCCGCGACGCTCAGGCCGACCGATGTCGCATCGGCGTTGATGATGCCTGAATCCGTAGCGCTGACCAGCAGGCCCGCACCGGCCGAGACGCTGTGGGGATTGCCGCCGGCGTCATCGGTGATCGCCGCCCTGCTCGTCAACGTCAGATCGTTCGCGGTGACTGCGATGTTCGCGCTGATCCCAACGGCAGCGGCGGAGGAAGAGTTGGAAACCGTCAGCGACACGCCGAAGGCCGTCGCATCGATATTGCCGGTGTTGCCGGCCGTGACCGAAATCGCCCCTTCGGCGAACACCGAGCTGTTCTCCACCAAAGCGAGCGCGCTGCTGGTGATGTCGTTGATGGCGATCGCCAGGCCGAGACCCACGCCGACCTTCGCTCCCGTGCCGCTGCCGACGTTCAAGCTGATGCCGACCGCGCCAGCCGTCGCCGTGATGTCGGCGCTGTCGGTTGCGGAAACCGTCACATCGCCGGTAGCGGTTATGACGCTCGGATCGATGCTCGCCGTGGTCGTCGACGTGATGTAGTTGCCGGAACCGGAGCCAGCGCCGGCCAGCGACAGGGGACCGTTGCTGGTGTTCAGCGACCCGGAAATGCCCAGTGTGAAGGCGCTGATGGTGCCGGTGGAGCCGGCCGTCACATCGACATTCGCACCGCTTGCATTGACGTTCTGCAGCGCCGCCGTCGTCGTCTTGGTGATCTCGTTGTCGGCTGCGGCAGCACCTATGGCGACGGCGCCCATATTGCCGCCGTTGGTAGAGACCGACAGAGCCCCCGAGCCCGCATCCGCGTCGATCTCGCTGGAATCCGTAGCTTCGATGTTAATGTCGCCCGTCGCGGTCAAATTCCTGCTTCCGGACGGATTCAGCACGCCGGCCGTGGTCGTGGAAACGACAAAGTTGCCGGAGCCGGAGCCAGCGCCGCCGAGCGCATTGCCGCCGGTCGAGACGGATGCCGAACCGGCGATCGTCAGCGCGTCGATGACGGCGCTGTTGTCGGCTGTGGCCGACACGTTGGCGGCCGAGATGGACGTGTCCGTCGCCGCCGCCGAAATTGTCTGGGTGATGTCATTGACCGCGACCGATGCGCCGACGGAGCCTGCCGTCGTTCCGTTGTTGGTCGAGACCGTTATGGCGACGCCGCCGGAATCCGCCGTGATCGCCGAATCGTCGCTCGCGTCAAGCGTCAGGTCGCCGGTTGTCGAGACGCTGCTGCCGGCTCCGATATCGGCCAGCGCCTCCGTCTCGACCATGTTCACAGTCACGGCGCCCGCCCCGGAGAAATTGACGGAACTGTTTTTTCCGGAACTGGACGAACTGGTGCTGACGACGCCGGCGACCGCGATCGTCACCGCGTCGATGTCGACCTTGGCGTGGGAATCCAGGCGGACTCCGCCCCCGGCCGCGTTCAGCGTGTTGCCGCCGAGCGCGCTCGCCCAGACGAAATTGTCCACCTCGTTGACCGTGACCGAGCCGGTGACGCCGGCGTCACCGCCCTGGACGGTAATCGCCAGGCCGCCCGTGACGTTGGTCAGGTTGGTCTCGCCTGTGCCGCGCAGCAGGATTCCCTGCGCCGCATCGGCCCCGGTGTTGTCCAAATTGACCGCGACGCCATTGCCGATGGTGGCCTTGGTCTCACCCTTCAGGACCGCGACGCCCACCGATGCCGCGATGCCCACCTTGGTGCCGCCGCCGGAGCTGCCGCTGCCGCCGGAGCCGCCGCTCTGGCCGCTGTTGTCGCTACCCAGCGAGCCCGACGCCGCGATTGCCAGCAGGAACACGTCGTCGTAGCTGGTCGCGGTTACGGCAAGGCCGCGGACGGATTCCGAGCCCTGGTTGCCGTCGCCGTCGAAGATTCCGTCGTTCACCGAGGCATCCTTGCTGCCGAACGCGGTGATCGTGGACCCCTCTCCTATCGTCGCGGTGGTCTGGTCGAGATCGACCACGATGCCGATGGAAACGCCGACCGCCGAGCCGCTCAGCGAGAGGCCGAGCGTGCCTGCATAGCTCTCGATCTGCGTCTTGCTGTCTGCCACGACGACGACCGAACCGTCGGCATCGATCGCTGCTGTGCCGGTAGTCGAAGCAGCATCCGTCGGGTCCCGCCCGACCAGGGCCCGCGTAGTGGTATCGTTGACGAGCACATTGAGCCCGCCGGCGCCCGAGGTGCTGTTGCCTGCCCCAGCATTGACGGTGAGCTGGAAAAAGTCCTCAGACGAGGCAGCGTCGACGATGACGTTGCCGCCTGCGGTGACCGTGCTCGCCGCGCCGTTGCGCGTCGCGATCAGCGCTTCGGTCGTTTCGTTAAGTACGGTGACGTCAAGACCAATGCCGACGCCGCTGCCGCTCTTTTGCCCGGAGCCGATGGTGACGGCGATGCTGCCCGCGAAGTCGATGACGTTCACGTCGCTCGATGCCGTCACCGAGACGTCACCTGCCGACGCGGTGACCGTCGCTCCGGAGCCTATGCCGGCCCGGGTGGTCACATCCAGAACGTTGATGACGGCCGAGCCGGCGCCGGTGTCGCCGCCCGAGCCGATAGCCGCGCCTATCGCCAGATTGGTGACGTCGACGCCTGTATCCACTGCCTTGACGAAGGGCGAGACGATCTCAAGTGGCTTGAACGTGGTCACGGCGCTCACGTCGACATTGCCGGTGTCCACCGTGACCGTGGCATCACTGCCGATCGTGGCCAGCGTCTCGACATCGAGGACGCCGATGGTGACCGCTGCGCCAACCGTCGTGTCGGAACCGCCGCCTCCGCCTCCACCACCGGAGATCCTCAGGGCACCGCCGCCGGCGATGTTCTGCATGCCGATGTCCTGGCGCGCCGTGACCGTGACATCGCCGTTGAGCGCCGTGACGGTTGCACCATCCGCGATGCTGGCGCTCACCGTATTCGGATCGTCAGTCGCCGGTGAACCAAGGACGCTGAAGGCGACCGCCCCGGCGATGCCGAGGCTCGATTTGTCGCCGCCGGTTCCTTGCCCGCCGCCACCGGAACCGCCCTGGGTGGCCCCGCCGGTGCTGCTCTGCTGCGAGCCGGCTCCCGAGAGAGCCAACGCCTTGAACGCATTCACCTCGCCGGCGCTGGTGCCAGCCTCGACGGTTACCGACCCTGCTGTCGTGGTGCCATCGCCGAGCCGCGCTATCGTGTCCATCAGCGCGACGTTGAACGCTACCGCGGCGCTCACATTGTTGGACGAGGACGAGCCTTTGGTGAAGGCGATGCTCACCGCTTCGGCCTGCGCGTCGGCGTCGCTGATCGCCTTGACCGACAGGTCGCCGGTCGCATCGATATCCACGTCGTCGGCGATCTCCGCCGCGACCTTCGATACGATCACCGTGCCGCCGATCGACGCTGCGATTCTCAGCACGCCGCCAGACGTCTGCGTGCCCGCCTGATTGGCGTTGGCGTTACCCTGCCCGCCGGGATTCGTCGTCTGGTTCTGCGACGTCTGGTTGGCGCTCGCCACTTGGGTCTGCGGGGTCGGTTCGGTCAGGCTGGAATTCGTCCTGGCATTCAGGAAACTGGTCTGCGAGCCGGTCTGGTTCTGCGCGGTCTGGCCGCCGCTGTTGGCACTCTTCTCGCCTTCGGCGCTGCCCGTCGCCAGCACCGTCGACGTGATCGTGCCCTTGGCTTCGACCTTCACATCGTCGGCCACTGCCGCGCCAGTCGAGACGCTGCGTTCGAGCCGCGCGCCAACGTCGTCTTCGGTCCAGCCGAGCGCGATCGCCGCGCCGACCCCTGTACCGCCCGAACCGGTGACTTCGGCATTTGCCTCGGTCGCCTGGCTGACGACGTTATCTGCCGTGACCGCGAGGTCGCCTTCAATCTCGATTGCACCGAGGCCCGCCAGTATGCGCGCATCGGTGTGGTTGTCGGAGACCCCGAGCGCGACGGCGCCGCCAACCGAAGTGCCACCTTGGCCGGCGCCTGCGCCGGCGGTCGCCAGCGTGATCACACCGTGACTGGCGTCGGCGGCGACCGCCAGGTCATTGGCCGTCACCGTGGCAGAGCCGTTGATTTCGGCCAGCGTGTCGTAGCCGGCATAGCCGACGGCAAAGGAAAGGCCGACGCCCGTGGTTGCGCCCGTCGCCGCTGTGGAGGGCAGCGCCCGCGTGAGCGTGTAGGCCGTCGTCCCGGCTTTGACTGCCGAAGCGCCGATGTCCGGATCGGCGTCGTTGCCGTCCTGCGCCGTGATCGCCGCACCGTCGCCGAAAATCGCGCTGGTTTCACCTTCGACGACGTTGATCGCGACCGAACCCGCCACGCCGATCTTGCCCTTGCTGGCGCCCGATTTGGCGGTCGCGTCGGCCGAATGGCTGGTTTCGGTCAGCTTGTGACCGTCGCCGGTGCCAGACGAGGTGATCTTGATCGCCTCGCTCTTCAATGCCTTGGCCCGATCTTCGGCGAGCTGGATGTTTCCGCTGCCGTCGACGATGGCGAAATAGGTGGTGCCGTCGGTCAGTCCGCCGATGTCGGTGTTGCCGCCGCCGCCATTGGAATAAACCACCTCGTCACCAGTCACCACGCCCGGCGACACGAACCGCGCCGCGTCGGGATCGAAGGTGATGTCGTCATCTTCGGCCGTCTCGGTGCGCTGGAGCTTGTGCGCGTCACCGGAGCCGAGCCCGGTCAGGTCGACAGCAACACCGTTATCGGCGTCATCTGCCGACGCCGCCAATTGAATCAGGCCCTTCTCGCCCTTGATAACGTAATAGTCCGTACCGCTTGTCAGTCCGCCGATGTCGCTGCCGCCACCGTTGGAATAGACAACCTTCTCGCCTGTCTCGAGGCCGGCCTGCTCGCCGACGAAGATCGTGTCGGCATCGAGATCGATGGTCGAGGTCGCCTCGATCTCGCGTTCGGCCATCCCTGCCTCGACGGTGACGCCGTCGCCGGTCACGGCAGCATGCTCGATCAGGGCCTGGTTCTGGCTGTCGGAGGCGTTGACCGCGACAGCCGCGCCGATGGCGGTGGCGTTCGAGGTGGTCACCGACTTGCCGTCGGCGGTTGCCGCGGCATCGTGATTGGCAAGGCTCCTTACGGTGACGCCACCTTGTGCGGCCACGGTGATAGGCGATCCTGCGACGCCGCCGATGACCGCGCGCGAGGCCGTATCCTGCGCGATGTTGATGCCGATGGCGGCGGCCACGCTGAGCGGGCCGGCCGAGGTGCTGGTGCCGGGAGAAGTGGCGCCCGCACCGCTGGCGTTGTTGGCGCCCGCGACCTGGGTGTCTGTCTGGCTCTGGGTGGTGGTGCTTCCGTTGTCGCCTTCCTGCTTGGCGCCCGTAGCGCTCGCCTTGGAATCGGCGCGGCTGGCCGCCCGGCTGGTCGCGGCGATGAGCACCGCTCCGCCTGCCGTGACGCTGCGCGCCAAGCCCGCGAGCAAACTGTCCTGCGCGATCGTCAACGCCAGGCTCGCGCCAACCGCGGCCTTGGTGCCTTTGGCGGCGCCGTTGGCGGTAGAGGCCGCTCCGTTCTCGTGCTCGGCGATGACCGTCAGATCGCCCGTGATCGTCAGCGTCGATCCAGCTAGGATGTCGGCACTCGTGTCGTTGAGCGCGACCGCGGTCGCGACAACCGGAGTGACAGCCGTGCCGCCCGTCGCGCCGCCTTCGGCGGTGGCAAGAACGTCATGAACACCTTTCGCCGAAACGGTGATGTCGGCGGCGCCGGAAACCGCACCGGAAATACGGGCGACCGTATCGTTGTCGCCGACGCTGATCGCCACCGAAGCGCCGATGCCCGTCGAGTTACCGCTGCCGTCGACGGTGGCCTTGGCGGAGGCCTCGGTGGCGGTAGCGGACTCCGCCGACACCGTCAGGTTTGCGCCGTTCAGATTGACGTTCGCGTCGCTCTCGACCAGCGCGGTGGTGGTGGAGGTGACGACACTGAGGGCGAGCGAGCCGGCGAAGCCGGTCTTGCCGCCGTCGCCGACGCCGGACGTGACCTCGGTCCTGTAGGTACTGTCGGCATCGAGCGCCGACGTCAGCGCCACGTTCGGGGCTGTGTAACTGCCTGTGCCGCCCAGGGAAACGAGCGTCTTGGGCGCGATGACGCCGATTGCAACGGCGACGCCTACGCCAGTGCCGCCGGAGGGCGGCGGGTCCTGGGCTTCGCCGGTGTTGGACCCGTCGGCGCTGGACGTGATGGTATCGGTAGTCGTCGCAGACAGCGTGATGTCGCCAGAACTTGTTATGGAGCCTGAAGTATTGCTGGAGATCTGCGTGACCGGCCTGTAGACGGTTACTGCCACAGCGCCTGCAAATTTGATGGAGCCCTCGGCGGTTTTCGCATTGTTGCTGTCGAGCTGCTGTTCGGACTGGTTTGCGCCGCCATTCTCATCGCCACCGCCCTTGGTCGAGATCGCCGAGGTTGTGATGGTGCTGGTGGTCGTCGCGGCGAACGCGACGGACGTCGGCGCAGTGGTGGCGCCGATCGACGCGGAGTCGCTGAATTTCACGCCGGTGGCGGCAACGACCACCGTCGCGGCCACGGTAGCGCCTGCGCCGCCCGCCGTTCCGTCCGCGACGTTCTCGATCTCGAACGTCGATGCGGCATCGATGCTGACCGCACCGGCTGCGTCGATCGTGCTGGCGCCAAAAATCCCGACTTCGGACTTGGAAATCAGCGTAGTAACCGCGATCGCGGCGTCCAATTTGGCTTCGGTGTCGCTCGAATCCGCCTCGTCGGCAGCCGTGACGGTAACGTTCACAGCGGTGTCGAGATCGACCTTGCCCGTGGCCGAGATATGGGGGCTGGATGAGCCGTCGCCCAAGGTGATCGTGGCCTTGGGCAGACCGACCACGATAGCGCCGCCGATGCTTCCGATCTGACCCTGGCTGGGGGTGAGCGACGAGGTAGCAGTTGCGCTCATCACGACGTCGCCCGCAGTAGCGGTCACACTGCCCGTGACGTTGATGGTGGCGTGCGGCGCCGCCAGATAGAGACCCTTGGTGAGTTCCGTCGGAATCAGGCCGTTGCCTTCGCCGACGGCCTCAAAGTTGACGGACGTGCCGGAGACCGACGCGCCCGCGTTGACATTGATCTCCTCGGCCTTGAAGTGAATCGCTCCGGCCGTCAGGGCGCCGGTCACGAGGATGTTGTCGAGCCCATCCTCACCATCGACCGTCAGGCTCGCCGAGCCAAAATTGATGGTGCCCTGGAAGGTGATCGCATCACCCTCAACGAAGGCGGCGATGAGGTTCCCCAAGTTGGCGCCAGCGAATACGTCCTCGCCCAAATATTCATTGAGAAGCGGGAAGAGACCCTGGTCGTTGCCGAGTTTGATCGTGACGGAATTGGTTGGTAGTTCGAACGAGGTCTGCTCGAACGTCGGAATGCTTTGCGACGCGACCGTTACGGTCGACCCGCTCATCGTCACGACTGCATTGTCGGAAGCGGCACTGAGGTCGATGGTCACATTTGCAGCGTTGCCGAGGCTGACCGGCTCGAGGCCTGCATAGGTCAGCACCGCGCCGTCGCGCGTGATGGTGCCGGAATGCGCGTCGTCGGCCTTGTAGACGATTGTGCCGGAATTGCCTTCCAGAACCATGCTGTCGAAGCCGCCGGCGCCGCCGTCCATGACACCGCTCATGACGCCGCCTGCGGAAACGAAAAAGGTGTCCTCGTTGTCGGCCGAACCCCGAAGGTTCTCGACCTCAACGAAGGACACCCCTGAAACACTACCCGAATTCTGTCCGGTTATGCTCCAGGTGGCGTTCGCGGGCGGGCCGGTCACCGCGTCACTGCCCGCGCCGCCACTCAGCAGGATCTTGCCGACGAGCGCCGTTTCGAAGCCATCATGGACGAAAGTATCGTCGCCCGCGCCGGCATCTACCGTAAGCGTCACGTCCGGATGCAGGAAATTATAGGTGAGCGCGCCGCCGGCGCCGATCGCGTCGATGGTCGATATGCCGTCGCCCACGCTACCGTTATCGCCGATCCTCAGCGTCTGGCCCTGCCCCGTGGCGTCCTGGAAGATGCGGTTGCCTGCCGTGCTGCCATCCGAAACCGTGCCCACGCCGGTGAAGCCGATAATATGCGGCCCGGTTGTGCCGTTGACCGTGACCGCGCCAGCGCCGTCGCCGGTCATCCTAACGGTGACGTCGGAGAAAGTACCGCCCGACAGCGCCAGCACATCGTCGCCGTCGCCGCCTTCGAAGTCGATTGCGATCCCCTGCAAAAATTCCTCTGCGAAGTCGACCGTCAGCCGGTCGTTTGCAGCCGTGCCGACAACGCGTATGAGGTTGATGTCCTGCGCGCTGCGGCTGTCGATCAGCATACCGCTTCGGTCGTCGAAGACCTGAACTGACTGTATAAGATTGTCGTATTTCAAAGAATAATGAGCGCCGCTGGCATCGCCCATCATATCAACCCGGAAGGGGATAATGTCGGCCGAGAGCAGAAAACGCGGCTCCAATGGCTCCAACCTGAGGCCTTGGAGATGACTGGTTGCAGAGCGTGGATTCCGGTTTGCCTTGCGCTTCCTGCCCCATCCCAGCAGCCGCGCCCACATGCTTCTTCCGGCATTTCCGGATTCTTGTACCGTTTCCCGCGCCGATGACGAACCCACAACGAATGGACGCAGCATCTCAAGCCCCCCCGGTAAGATACGAAAGATTGCCTTGTACCACGCGAAACCCTGTCGCGCTATGGCAATAATCTACCCTTCAGCCAATTTCTTGCCATTTTTACACAATTCAACAATATTAAATAAAGTTATCATTCGAATTTAACGGTCCCTCATCGAGAGATATACGGTATTATATTTCGAATAACGAAATGGCCGCTGACGACCGGGCGTCAAGTGCGTTTCTTTTCCACTGTTGAGCTCGTCGCCGAGGGCTCGATAAGGCCAGAGCAAGGTTGAGTAGATCGCCAACCGACCCACTCCGGAGGGATCAAATCCGACGCGATATCGCGCAGCTTGCTCGGTGCGCCGACGCCGCCGAGCCGGTCCAAACAAGGGAGAAGCAGCCCACAAGCTCAAGCGCGCCGTCTTCTTCCCCGAGCGCGGTAAAATCGGTGATCTGTCCTGCTACAGTCGGGTATTCTGGGCGTCAGCACTCAATCTGGTGGTCAGTGCCATCGTCCACTGGAGCACCGTCTATCTCAGCCGAGCTACATCGGATTGAACGTGATCGCGTTGATGCGGCTGCGCCCGCCTACGACCTGCCTCAAATAAAGATTTGAACCGTTCCCCGAGTTCGAGGCGCTGAAGACACTCTAGACCCAGCAGGAGATCGAACCCTACAGGGCAGTTTTCATGTTCCGGCCCCGCTCGCGAGCACGCGCAATTCGGCTGGCGCAGCATGGCAGAAAGTTCGAAAAGCTTTCAAGAACCCCTAGCCAAACTGGATGCCCTACGGACAACTCAGTTTTACGAACTCCACCATCACGACAACGGCCGCCGTTTCAATCAAAGGGCTGCCTGACAACCGTACGGATTTCACCCAGATACGGTTAGCAGTTCGACAGAAACTGCGCGTTTTCACCGATGGGCTTGGGCAAGTCACGCAAAATGGCGCCGTGTCTACGCCATTTCGGGACGTCTGGAAGCCTCGCGGATCGCCTTGTGGACATTGCGCTGCAGGTCCATGAAGCCCGCGCTTTCCATGACATCTTCCCGCCGCGGGCGCTCGATGTCGACGTTGAAGGTCCGCATGATGCGGCCCGGGCCGATGCCCATCACGACGATGCGGTCCGAAAGATAGACGGCCTCCTCGACGTCATGGGTGACGAAAAGCACAGTTAGCCTGTGCTCTTCCCAGATTTGCGTGAGCAGCTCCTGCATCTGATGCCTGGTCAAAGCGTCGAGCGCGCCGAAGGGTTCGTCCATCAGCAGCATCTTGGGCCGATAGGAGAGAGCGCGCGCTATGGCGACGCGCTGCTTCATGCCGCCCGAAAGTTCAGCCGGGTAGCGATTGGCGCTGTCCGACAGCTTGACGAGCTCGAGATGCTGGCGTGCGATATCGCGGCAGGTCGAGCGATCGTGACCCGCGGCCTTGAGGGCAAACTCGATGTTCTGCTGCGCGGTCAGCCAAGGCAGCAGCGTATAGGACTGGAAGACGACGCCGCGGTCGAGGCCCGGCTGCAGGATTGGCGAGCCGTCAATGTCGAGCTCGCCGGCGTCGAAATCCTGCAATCCGGCAACGATCGACAGCAGCGTGCTCTTGCCGCAGCCCGATATGCCCACCAGCGATACGAATTCGTTGTCGGCAAGATCGAGATTGATGTCCCGCAGCACCTCGGTGCGTTGTGCGCCTACGCCGAAGCTCTTGTGCAGGCCTGCAATGCGCAGTTTGGGGGAGCTCATCGGCCGCACCTCATTACGAGCGGCTATCCTGCCGGAACAGCACCTTGCCCAGCGCCTTCATGACCTGGTCGGTGATGAGGCCGAGCACGCCCAGCAAAAGGATATAGCCGATTATCGTGTTGGTCTGGAAATAGCGCTGGGACACGGTGATGCGGTAGCCGAGGCCGGATGTGGCCGCGACGAGCTCCGCCAGCACCAGCCAGGTCCATGCCCAGCCGAGGCTGATGCGCAGGGTATCCCAGATGCCCGGCAGGGCGCTGGGAACGACGATGCGCGTCAGGATCTTGCGGTCCGGCAGCCCGAGCGTCCTGCCGAGACCGACGAAGTCCGTTGGAACCCGTTTCACGTTGTCCATGATCATCAGCACCTGCTGGAAGAATGTTCCGATGAAGATGATGAGGAATTTTTGAACGTCGCCTGTTCCCGCCCACAGGATCGAGAGGGGCACGAACGCCACCACGGGCATGTAACGGATGAAGTCAACGAGCGGCTCGATGGCCGCTTCAAAGGCCCTGAAGCTGCCGATCAGCACGCCGATCGGGATAGCCAGCGCCGAGGCGATGAGAAAGCCGATCGAGATACGGTATATCGAGGCCTTAAGGTCCAGCCACAATGTGCCGTCGCTCCAGAGCTTGCCGAGCTGAACCGCCACGCTTCCAGGCGATGGCAGGAAGATGGGCTTCACCAGTCCCAGGCCGGTTGCTGCCCACCAGGCGAGGCCAAGGCCGGCAAAGACGGCCACGGCGATCATCAGGAAGCTCGATTTCGCGATAGGCGCGCCGATCCCGGAGGATCGGCGGTGCCGCACTGCCTGTTTGGCAACCGGCCCGGATGCCGAGCGGGCCGGGCTCGTCTTGGTGGCAGGCTGCTCGGACATCTGCGCTACCACCGCGACCCGGCCTCGATCATTGCGCGGCCTTGACGAAGGCCGGATCGATCATCTGCTCCGGCGTCACGTCGGCCTGGAGCAATCCGGCATTCTTGGCGGCCGCCTCGACGTCGGCGAACGTCCTGGTGGAAAATTCGCCGGTCAGCGCATTCTTGTTTTCCGCGAGGGAATAGTAGCGCACGCCGTCAAAAGCGGTGTTGAGATCCTCGACGCTGGAGCCGACCGCCTTGGAAATAATGGCGCGGCCACCCGCGGTGTCGGCCTTGTAATCCTTCAGCGCCGCATCCCAGGCCTTGATCATGGCAAGCACCTGGCCGGGCCGCGACTTGATCACCTCGTCGCGCACCACCAGCACGTCGCTGATCAGGCCGGGATCCTCGCCCGCCGTGAAGAGCAGTTTGACATCCTTGTTCTGCGCCCTGGCCGTGGTGAGATAGGGTTCATAGGTGACCGCGACCGGGACACGGCCGGCGATCAACGCACTGCCGGCATCCGCCGCCGGCATCGGAACCGGCTGGACATCGGCGATCGACATGCCGTTCTTGGCGAGCGCGTATTTGAGCAGGATGTCGCTCGTCGTGCCTTCCTCGAAGGCGACCTGCTTGCCCTTGAGGTCCTTGATGGAAGCGATTTCCTTGCCGGCGATCATGGCGTCGGCCGTCATGCTGACATCGAGCAGAAGCACGATCTTCACCGGCAGGCCGGCCGCGACCATGCCCATGGCCGTGTGGGTCGCAATGTTTGCGGCATCGAGTTGGCCGCTCGCGAGGGCGGCGTTGATGTCCTTGTCCTCCGCGAAATTGACGATCTGCACGTCCGACAGCCCGCTTGCCTTGAACAGCCCCTTGGCCTCCGCCACGTGCCACTGGCCGTATCCCAGCCAAGGCTCGATGCCGATCTTGAACGATCCCGCCTCAGGCGTCGTGGGAACGGCCGCATCGGCCGCCTGGGCTGCCGGAGCCGCGGCGAGTCCGATGGCCGCAGCCACCAGGAGCGCACGAAATTGTCCTACCGGGTTACGCATCATCTTCTTGTTCCCCTTGATGGTCAGAGCGATTTTTTGAACCAGGCTTTACGGCCCGGTGAGAATGCGGGCTTCAGTTCTTGCAGCACTGTGCCGTGGCGGCTTACCTGCCACTTCAGCGGAGGCGCAAGCATATTCAACGTCGGCGACAAAGGATGTCAAGGCGCAAATACATACATGCATATACAAGTTGCCCTGCTGATTTCCACGCCCTCCAACAGGTCAGGTCGCCCCGGGCTCTTTGGACCTAAACTCGTCCTTTCGCGATCAGTTGTGCTTGGAAGGCGAGTAGCGGCTGCCGAGCGAGTAGCGGCTGCCGACATAGGTAAGCTTGCTGATCGTCGCCACGACCGCGCCCGTCCAGGTCCGGCGGTGCAGAAGCAGGCAGCAGTTGCCGGCATCGATACCGAGATGGCCCGCCGTTTCGGCATCGGCCGCAATGGCGGAGATGATGTGCTCGACTTCCGTCACAGGGGTCTTCTGCATCAAATAATCGTAAGTCGCCGTCTTCGAGAAGTCCTGCTTGTCATAGTCGGGTATCAAGCTCGGATTGACGAAACGCTCCTCCAGTTGCACCGGCAGGTCGTTCTCGAAGTTGACGACAACGGAATGATAGACCGCCGCGCGCTTCGCGAACTCGAACGAGAGCGCCATCTCCTTTGTCGGCATGACCTTTTCGAGGACCAGAACCTGCGAGCGATGCCTGTTGCCGCGCGCGACAATCTCGGCCGCGATGTTGTTGATCTCGATCAGCGTCGATTGCGGCCGCGGCGGCGCGATGAATGTTCCGACACCTTGGAGCCGGATCAGGATCCCCGCCGAGGTCAACTCCCTCAAGGCGCGGTGAACCGTCATGCGCGATACGCCGAGCGCGGCCACGAATTCGTTTTCGGACGGCAGCTTCCGATCCTTGCTCCACCGGCCGGTTCCGATGTTCGTCAGGATGTAGTCCTTGACCTTTTCGTAGAGCGGGCTGGCCGTATTCGGCAGATTGTTCATCTCAACGTCCTCCCCCGTCATTGTGGCCGCCAGGTTGCCGCATCCGGACGATCGTTTTCAAGCCGTCGCCTTGGCCCGCCAACAGCCGATGATAGGCCGAAGGAACATCGTCCAGGCCGATCTCCCGATCGATCAGGCTGAGGAGCGGCTCGGCCAGTTCGGGCAGCATCCGGACGGCGTCGGGAAGCTCGTCCGCGAAGGCATTGCATCCAAGCAATCCGATCTCGCGTTCGACCAGGATGTTGGGATCGATGTCGAGCCGGCCATGGAAAATGCCGACCACTGCCACCGTGCCGCCGGGACCGAGAACGCCGAGCAGCTGGTTGAGCGCAGCGATGCTGCCGGTTGCTTCGACGGCCGCGAGCAAGGGCGAGTCCGCGGTCGCCGAGGCGATGGCCTTGCGGTCAAGATCGACGATCGTGGCGCCCGTCACCCGCGCAACCCGATCGCATCTAGGCTTGTTGCGATCGGCGATGAGGACGGTACCGGCAAACGTCCGGGAGAGCAGCAGCGCTGCCAGACCGCCGATCGTCCCGCAGCCGACGACAAGGACCGAGCCCGCCGTCTTCGGCAGGCGCCGCACGGCATGCAGCGCCACCGCGAGCGGTTCGGCCATCGCGGCGACCCGCTCGTCGAGCGCGGCGTCGACGACATGCAGCAGCCGGGCCGGCAGCACCGTCTCTTCGGCGAATCCGCCGTCGCAGACCTCGCCAACGAAGCCCAGCGACCAGCAAAGATGCCGCCTGCCGGCATGGCATTGCGCGCACTCCCCGCACCAGAAGCGGGAGTCGGCGACCACCCTGTCGCCGATGGCGACGGTATCTACCCCTTGCCCGACGCCGATCACCGTTCCGGTCAGCTCATGGCCGGCCGTCGAGGGCGAACGGCTTATCCATTGGCCGGTGCGGAAATTGTGCAGATCGGAGCCGCAGATGCCCGCGGCATCGACCCTGAGCTTTACCCAGCCCGCGTCGGGAGCACCCGGCTCGGCGATGTCCTCCACCCGCAGGTCGCCGGGTGCATGAAGACGTACGGCCTTCATCGTCGCCGTTCCGCTCACGCGCCGAGATAGCGGCTGCGGATTTCCGAAACCGCGTTCTCATGCGAGCTGAAGCCTTCGTAGCGGGCTAGATTGCGGGCATGGCGGGCAAGTTCGGGATAGGCAGTCGAGGTCACATAGCCGACGGAAGAGCGTTTGAGGAAATCCGTCACGGAAAGCGGTCCGTAGGTGCGCGCCCACCGACTGGTCGGCAGCACCGCGTTGGGCCCGAGGACAAAGTTGGCAAGCGTCACCGGCGTGTGCGGCCCCATCAGGATCTCGGCCGCCTCGGTGATGTGCCCGAGATGCGCGAACGGCTCCTTTGACAGGATCTCCAGATGCTCGGGCGCATAGTCGTTGATGAAGCGGTAGCTGTCTTCCAACGACGCGGTCAATACGATGCCGCCGCGCTTTCCGGTCAGCACCGCGCGCGAAAATTCCACGCGCTGCTCGGTCATGCGGGACCAGTGCTCGGGAAGCGCAGCCAGGGCTGCCTCGGCGACCTTGCGGCTGTGCGTCACCAGATAGGCCGAGGAATCCGGCCCGTGCTCGGCTTCGATCAAAAGGTCGAGGGCGGCAAGGCCGCCGTCGACGCTGTCATCGGCAAAGATGATCGCTTCGGACGGACCTGCCGGAAGGCCGGTATCGATGATCGAGGAAAGCAGGCTCTTCGCCGCGACCACCCAGGGGCTGCCGGGCCCGACGATCTTGACCGCGGGCTTTACCGTCTCGGTGCCATAGGCCACCGCCGCGACCGCCTGGGCGCCACCGCATTTGTAAACGGTCTCCACACCGGCGAGGCGGGCGGCAACCAGGGTCGCCGCATCGACGGAGCCGTCCGAGGTCGGCGGGGTTACGATCGCGATCTGGGGAACGCCGGCAATCACCGCTGGAACCGATGTCATCATCGTCACCGAGGGGAAGGCCCCCTTGCCCCGGGGGACATAAAGCGCAACGGAAGCGATCGGCGTGTATCTGTCGCCAGCATAGGCGCCCGGCCGGACTTCCTTGAGCCACATTGTTTCCGGGCGCTGCTCCTCGTGGAAATGCCGGATGTTCTCGATGCCGAAGCGGATGCTCTCGATGACGTCCTTGTCGACCTTGCCGAACGCGGCGTCGAATTCGGCTTCCGAAACCTTGAGATTGCCATCGGCAACGGCGGCCTTGTCGAGTTCGCGCGCAAAGCGCAGCAAGGCCGCGTCGCCCTCGTTCTTGACCGCCTCGACGATGGGGCGAACCTTCTCGATGAAGACCGACAGGTCGATTTCGGCGCGCTTCAGCAGGCTGGCCCGCTGGTCGGCGCCGAGCGATGACAGGTCGTGGAAGCTGATGTCGGACATGGCTGTTCCTTCTCTTGAAATGCAATTCTTGTCGGCGCCGATCGGTCACATCCTCCGCAAGGCATCGAGTTCGACAGTCTGGCTCGGGAGCAAGGGCCAGGCCGTTTCTCAGATCGATGCCAGAAAGCCTCCGTCCACGGGGATGGACTGGCCGGTTATATAGGCCGCCGCGTCCGAGGCCAGGAACACCGCAATCCCGTGCAGATCCGAGAGATCGCCGAAACGGTGCTGTGGAATCTTGGCGAGCATCGATTGCTGCCAAGCCTCATTGACGTAGAAAGCCTCCGTCATCGCCGTCCTGAAGTAGCCGGGGGCGATGGCGTTGACCCGTATCCCCAGATCCGCCCACTCCGTCGCAAGGGCCCGCGTCATCCCAAGCAGTCCAGACTTTGACGAGCCATAGGGCACTGCGGTTGGAATTCCCACTTCGGAGGTGAGCGAGCAGAGATTGATGATGGCGCCGGGACGTCCGGCGTCCCGCATGTGCCGCGCGGCGGCCTGCGCGCAGAAGAAGGCGCCTTTGAGGTTCGTATCGACGATCCTGTCCCAAAGGGCCTCGTCGACATCGAGCGAGGGGCGAACCTCTTCCATGCCGGCATTGTTGACGAGAATATCGAGCCCGCCGAGCATGCCGGCGGCTTCGGCCGTCGCAGCCTGGCACCGCTCGACATTGGTGACGTCTAGGGCGACTGCGTGGGCGACCCCACCGGCGGCGCGGATGGCTGCCGTGGTTTCCCCGAGCGAGGCCGCGTCGCGCGCCGTGACCGCGACATCGGCGCCGGCCGCGCTGAGCGCCGCAGCGATGCTGCGCCCGATGCCGCGGCTTGCGCCTGTTATCAGCGCCTTCCTGCCCGAAAGGTCGAAGAGGGAAGCATTGCGCATGTGTCCTCCTTGACAAGATCAGCTTCACGTCCCGCTCGAGGCTATCCGATCCAGCTTATCTATACAAGCATATACAAATCTTGCGTCTTCTGTTCGGGGCGTGCCAACGGGGGTATATCCCTCGGCAATTTGCTGCCAGAACGTTGTCTCATGGAGATCGAGGGATATGTGAAGTTGGCTGGCCGACCTGGAACCGAGACCGCGCGGCCGCTTGGCCATCCACAGATTTGAGAGGCATGATCGATGCACCGCTTAGTTGATCATGGAGCCATGAGTGCGGTCGGCTATACCACGCCCTGGAGCGTAGAGCCCGGCCAGCAGGTGGAACTTGGCCTTTCCTGCGACCGGCCGGTTGAGAGCGTGCGGATATGCCGGCTGGACACGCAAGCCACGGAATTTGCGAATTGGCCGATCGAGGCGACATAGGCGCCAGTCGCGCATCGCAGTTTCGATCACGGATCATACCTTCGCCTGCATAGGGAACAGCTTGCAAAGGCGCCGACTGTCCAGGGCATCCGCTTTGAGCTGCTGCTCACCCGCAACGAAGGAGCGCGTACGATACTGGAAGCGGGCTCCGTTCGGCTAAGCCTGAATGATGGGGCGCTCGCCCTGGAAATCGCGAACGATCTTTTGTTCACGCGGGAGGTGCCACAGAGAGTTTGGCTGATCGTCGAGCTCGGCCTGGATGGGGGCGAGCCGTTCTTCATGCTCAAGTCTCACGATCTCCTCGCGCCTTATGAATTCAAGCAGCGTGTGCGCGACGCCGAATGGAAACTGCAAGAGCGCGACATGCTCTTCGGAGCCAGCACCTCCCGAAACGGCCTCACGCTCAATGCGAGATTCGCGGCCATTCGGCTGGAAACCTCTGAGGGGCCGATCGCCTGGGATTTCCCGACTGTCCTGCCGACAGGACCGATCCCTTCATCAGGCGGGCCCGTTCCGCTGGCCCTCGATGTGATCAACCAACCTACATTCTGCGTGACGTCGTCGCGCTGGGATGGATCGAGTTTCGACCCCCGGCTCGTTCCCTCGCATTACGATGCCGTCCATTGCCATGACGATGACATGGGACCGCTCCAATGGCCCGCTTCCCATCGCGTCATGGTGCCCAAAGATGCAAAGCCCGGTGTATATGCATTCCAGGCGGAATGGGACGGCGGCTATGAGCGCATCGTGTTCTTCGTCACCTCCGCGCGCGCCTCGTCATCGCTGCTTTATCTGCTGCCGACCGCGACCTATCTCGCCTACGCGGACGAGTATCTGCCCGACCATCTCTATGAGTGGAAGAGCGACGACCGCGGACACCGTTTTGCCATCGCAAACAACCTCAAGTCGCTCTACGACTACCACTCCGATCTCAGCGGCGTGTCGATCTGCTCCTACCGCAAGCCCAAGGTTACCCTGCGGGACGACTACAACTATCCGCTCTGTGGCTGCCCTCACAACCTGCCGGTCGACCTGCATTTCCTGAGGTTCTGCCACGAGAACGGCGTCGCGCTCGACATCGTCACCGATCACGACCTGCACCGGCATGGCATCGAAGCCCTGCGCGGGCATCGGGCAGTCGTGACCGGCAGCCATCCGGAATACATGTCGACCGAGATGGAAGGGGCGCTGCGGCAGTTTGCGGCCGAGGGCGGCAGCATCGCCTATCTCGGCGGAAACGGCTTTGCCGGGACGGTCGCCTTCAAGGACGACATGATGGAATTGCGCCGCTCGCCCCTGGAGTCGGGCCGCACATGGGACGGTCCAATCAGCGAACAATATCTGTCGATAACCAATGAGCCTGGAGGCTACCTTCGCTCTCGTGGCCGAGGCGAGTTTTCGCTGATCGGAGGCGCGATCTCGCTGATGGGCTTCGACGGCGCACGTCCGTTCACGCGCACGCCCGAAAGCCGCGCGCCGCAATATGCATGGCTTTTCGAAGGCGTCGAAAGCGATACCTTTGGCTCGGAGGGCATCGTATTGGGCGCAGCCGCGGGCTACGAAGTGGACGCAACCAGCCAGGCCCTGGGCACGTCGCCCGACACAATCGTAATCGCCCGCGCGACGGACTTTCCCGCCAGCTTCTTTCAAGATCCCTCCCGCTGGTACGAGGGCGGGGATGAGGAACGCGCCGGCCGTCGCTGCGCTGAAATGACCTTACGAAATCTCGCTGCAGGCGGCCTGATCTTTTCTGCAAGTTCGGTCGCCTGGTGCGGTGCGCTGCCTGTCGGAAAGGCAATGAATGATGTGGGGCGGATCACCCTCAACCTCCTCAACCATTTCTCGGCATTGCAAAACAGGGGATCAACTCCAAAGGCGAGCGAGGACAGCGCGTCTTGATGTGGCGATGTCTGCGCCTGGGCTGAACATCGCCGATAATAGAGGAGCGGTTCCTTGATAGTGGGTTTCACGGAGTAGCAGTCCTGTGACTCGAATCCCCGGACTTGGCGAAGGGCTAGTCCTCTGGCGTTGCCAACCTCATGGCCGCACCGATGTTGCACTATCTACTCAGAATTGTTCCCAGCATTGGGCACTCCGACCGATCCGCTGCCGTGAATTAGAAGCGAGAGGTTCAGCGGCACCCGTTTGCTGGTCAGGTTGCGCAGGGCTTCGTCCTGATAAGCAGCACACACCGCGCCGGCATCATTGAGAAGCCTGGCGACGGTGTTCTTGCTGACATCCATCACACGGGTGATTGGGCGGATCGACTGACCTTCGCAGAGAACGTGAAGAATGCGTGCGCGGTCTTGAAGGGCAAGCTTGTAGATATTCATTGTGGGTCTTGCGTTGGCGCAATCCCCAGAAGGTCGGCCAACCGGTGTCTGAATTGCCTGACGGCGCGGGCGGCCGTGGCAATCTCTTGCCGTTTGATGCTCTTTCGCTGCGCAATGACCGCAGCCATCAGGTAAAGAGCTTTCTGTTCGGCCTCGAACGCGTTGGACGCCCCACGGCAGACCAGTCGCCGCCACGTCCAGCGCTCGGCAATCCGTGCTGCCAATAGAGCTGCGCGCATTGTGAGAGCGCGCGGTGCCCAGACGCTTCCGCGTGCCCACCGTCGCCTCAAATTGTCAAGGATGACCAGCAGACGATGATGTCGGTTGATTAGGCGGATCATCGGTGAGGCGAGCCCAAGCCTGGACAGGTTAGAAGTCTCATCGCCTTCGTCTGAGATCGCATTGCTGGCGGCGTGGTTTCCAGTCGACGCGCGCAGGGGCTTCTGCGCTGCAGACTTTCGATATCTCGGATACGTATTTCTAAGCGGAAATTCCAAGATGGCACTCCAAGCAGTGCGGCTCGGCCTTTGTGATGGCGAACCAATGCAGTAGTCCGCACCTCCACTGCATGTTATCAGGCCGTCACATAGCGCAGAATTGCATCCCATTTTGCCCGGTTTGCCCGAAAATACCAATGAAACATTTGCGAAGTTTATTTAATACCAAACATATATGTTACAAAGCTGCGCCAGACGAGGGTATTGCCCGCAGGCGATCCTGTAGCTCAAACCGCGGCGTTCAGAGACGCCAAGCTGGCAGGAGGTCGGCGGCCGCGCCAATTTGACGAGGTCCGATAGCGGTGAGCGATCGCAACGCTAGATCATGTGTTGAACGCGCCTTCAAGCTGCTGTCCAGGCGTCTGTGCGCGTCGCATGACGTCTCCGGCGGACCGAGGATCCCGGGCCCTATTGGCGCTCTAGAAACTGTAAGCTTCACCTCCAAATCAAGGTGATCTGTAGGACGAAGGTTCCAAAAAAAGCACCATTACTCCTCCAGTCGCAGTCAAGCGGGCGCTGCAGCAAGCTGGGAGCCGATATCCACGACGCCGCCGGCGGCGCCGGCTGCCGATGGCTGTGGTGGCCGAGCGTGCTTTCACCTCGCGCTCGACCTTGCAACGGGTCGAAGCCGGCGACACCAACGTAAGCATCGGCATCTATGCAGGCGTCCTGCAAAGCGCTCGCCTGCTCGATGGCCTGACCCAGCTACCCGACATCGGCAACGACGAGGTTTCGCCCGCACCGGCGACATCAACCGCATGGCCAGCGCCTTCCAGCATGGTGATCTCAAACGGGCGCTGGCGCTCTAAACCATGCCCCTCGACCCCGGCCAGCTCATGATCGAATCCAGACCACGGTGCCCAAACAAACCGGCAGAGTTTGAGTTTGAGGTATCCGTTACGAGGCGGCCGCGGAGCCGGGGAGCTGGCCTTGTCCGCCCGCCAGTTCGTGGAAGACCGTGCACCAGAAGCGGTAGTCGCCATTGCGTCCGTCGAAATGTGCCGTCAAGGCGCAATGTGCGGCGGCGGTGGCGGCATGCGAGCCGTAAACCGCGCGCGCGGCGTTGGCCGCCCTTACTGGATCGGCGATGTTCCAAAAACTGGCTTTGCCGTCATCCGACGTGCGCGCGTTCAGTGAGTTGGGCTTGATTTCGGCCATGACAACAGCTCCCGCGGGATGGTCCAGCGAGGCGGCGTTGTGCTGCCGGCCGGACGTTGAAACCCACGTGCAGTGAGCCACGATCAAGGCGCGATGCGCCCAGACTTGCGTCGTGTCGTCCCTGGCTAGCATGCGCCCGCGACGGTCAGTCACGGACTATTGCGAGGCCAGATTATTGCAAAGCGGCATGCTGGAAGCAACCAGCGGACTGCGGGTAATGCAGGACTTGCCTGAAGCGCTGTTGAAGTCGGTGCGGGAAAGATCGGGAAGGATGCCGCCTTCATCCGGCGGCTTGGGGCTGGGTGGCGCTAGATCGCCTATTTGCGCTTTGCATTGGTCATGCCGAACTGGTCGAGCAGTTTCGGCCGGGTCGACTCCCGACTATCCTGCTCTACCGGGCGACCTGCACGATGGGCTGGATGGCATCTCCTGGGGGCCGCACGATCGGAAGGGACTGGCTCGCGGCCGCATCGGCGAACTATTTTATTAAACCAAAGCAAGTTTGTGCTCTGGGACTGGCAGAGCGGTCTGCAGCGGCACTACACATGCACCGCAAGCTTGGATCGCGCTGAAGTAAGGGACCCTGCGAACACCACACTGGGAACGTGCGAGGATCGCGGCCGTGCTCGACCCATCTAGGCTGCCGAAAAGGCAGTCCACGTGCCATGCATTCCTAGCAATGCTTCCCGTCCGCCCGGCGGCGGGAGCACCAACGCATGCCTTTCCGTCAGTTCCTGGTCTGCAAGGAAGCGCTGAAGCGCGAGCTCGGCGTCGAGCCCGAGGAAGCGACGCGGGCGCTGGTCGAACGCGCAGAGATGCCCAACATGGAGAGCCTGAAGGAGCCGATAGCCGACGGCGGCCCGCCCGAGGTCGAGCTGTCCCGCCTCGAAGCGAGAGCAGAGCCGCCGCGTACTGCCGTTTTAGTGCCGGAAAAGCCGTCGATCGCGGTCCTGCCGTTCCAGAACATGAGCGGCGACGCCGAACAGGAGTATTTCACCGACGGTGTTGTCGAGGAGATCACGACGGCGCTGTCGCATGTGAACTGGCTGTTCGTGATCGCGCGCAATTCCGCCTTTGCCTACAAGGGCCAGGCGATCGACGTGACGCGCGTGGCGCGGGAACTCGGAGTGCGCTACGTGCTGGAGGGCAGCGTCCGCAAGGCCGGCAGCCGGTTGCGCGTGGCAGGCCAGCTTATCGAGGCGGCGGCGGGGGTGAGTCTGTGGGCCGATCGCTTCGAAGGCGATGTCTCGGAGGTGTTCGAACTGCAGGACCTCGTCGCCTCCAGCGTCGTCGGCGCGATTTCGCCCAGGCTCGAACAGGCCGAGATGGCGCGCGCCAAACGCAAGCCCACCGAAAGCCTCGACGCCTACGACCATTATCTGCGTGGCATGGCGAGCCTTTACCGCTGGACGAGGGAGGGGCAGGAGGAGGCGCTGCCGCAGTTCTACAAGGCCGTCGCGCTCGACCCCGATTTTGCCGCAGCGGAGGGCGCTGCCGCCTGGTGCTATTTCTGGCGGATGGCGAATCGCTGGATGACCGATCGGCAGAAGGAGACCGCCGAGGTTTCCCGGTTGGTCGGCAACGTCGCGATCTCCGGCCATGACGACGCGGTAGCGCTGGCCTTCAGCGGCCTGGCGCTGGGCTATGTCACCGGCGACTACGAGGCCGCCTCGGCACTGGCCGACCGCGCGCTCGTGCTGAACCCGAACTGCGCCACCGCCTGGTGCGCCAGCGGCTACCTCAAGTCCTGCTACGACGATCCTGACATCGCCATCGAGCACCTGTCGCGGGCAAGACGGCTGAGCCCGCTCGATCCGCTGACCTTCTTCATGCAGACCTGCACCGCCTTCGCCCATTTCGTGGCCGGCCGCTACGACGTCGCCTGGCCGCTCGCAGAGGCGGCATCGCGCACGCAGCCATATTATCTCACCGGCCTGCGCGTCGCGGCCGCCAGCAATGCCATGGCCGGCAGGCTGGATGCCGCGAGCAAGCATATCGCGCGCGCGCTGGCGCTCGACCCCGACCTGAAGCTTGCCAACCTCACACACGTGGCGGGGCATATCAGGCCGGCCTATTTCGCCAGATATGCCGAGGCGCTGCGGCTGGCCGGGCTGCCCGAATGACGTCTTGGCCGCGCTCTCTTCAATGAGGTAGTGCCTCAGCCTCGATTTCCTTTCCGATGCGAAGCGTCTCGCGCACCAGCAGATCGAGATCGTCGCGCCGCGTGCGGTGGTTGGTGATTGCCACCCTCAGGCAATGCCGACCGCGCACGGTGGTGTCGGACAAGGCGGCGATACCTTCTTCCTGCAGCCGCAGCATGATCTCGGTGTTGAATGCCTTGAGCCGTTCCTCGGATGCCCCATCCAGGCGGTGGCGGAAGCAGACGATGTTGATCGTGGTCGGCGCCGTCAGCTCGAGCGCCGGCTCCGCCTCGATCAATTCGGCGAGATAGCGAGCCTGGGCGATGTTCTGGTCGATGAGCCGGCCGAACTTCTCGACCCCATGCTCCTTGAGCGCCATCCAGATTTTCAGCGCGCGGAAACCACGCGAAGTTTGAAGCCCGTAATCGTGCAGCCATTGCCCTGAGGCGAGGCCGCGCGGCGTCGATTCCAGATATTCCGGGGTAACGGCGAAAGTGTTGCGGTGGGCAGAAGAATCGCGAACCAGCGCGCAGCCCGCCTCGAACGGCGCATGCAGCCATTTGTGCGGGTCGAGCGCGACGGAATGTGCTTGTTCGATGCCGGCGACGAGCGATCTGTTTTCAGGCGCTATCGCGATCAGAGCGCCGATGCAGCCGTCGACATGGAACCAGAGGTCTTCTTCGGCCGCCAACCCTGCCAACGCCTGCAGGTCGTCGATCGCGCCCGTGTTGACGGTGCCGGCGGTGCCGATCACGCAGGCCGGCTTGAAACCCGCCGCGCGGTCCTCGGCGATGGCCGTCTTGAGCGCATCGACGTCGATGCGCAAATCGGCGTCGGTCGAGACGCGCTGCAGCGCCCGGTTGCCGAGGCCGAGCGCTTCCATCGCCTTGCGATGGCAGGAATGGACCTGGTCCGAGGCATAGTAGCGCAGCGGCCTTGGGATAGCGCCGACGCCCCTTTCGCGAACGTCGACGCCCGCCTTGGCATTGCGCGCCACGGTCAGCCCGATGATGTTGGCCATCGAGCCGCCGCTGACCAGCGTGCCGCCGGCCGAGGCCGGGAAGCCCACCATCTCCTTGCACCAATTGACCACCTGGCTATCCATCAGCCCGGCGGCGTGGTTGCCGCCGCCGAGGTTCGAGCCCTGGATCGCCGCCAGGAAATCGCCGAGCGCGCCGGTGAAATTGCTTGAACCCATATACCAGGACCAGAAGCGCGGATGGATGTTGCCCATCGGGTAGGCCATCACATTGCGAGCCACATCGTCATACACATCGGCAATGGACGCCGGCTCGTGCGGCACCGGCGCCGAAAAGAAGCTGCGGACATCGGCCGGCATCTCGCGCCACACCGGACGGTCCCGGACGTTCTTGAGATAAGCGACGGCGTCGTCGATGATCCTGTGCGACAGCGCCTGCATATCGCTCCAGTCCGGCGGATCGAGCGTTTCGTCCGAGACCATGGCTTCCTGCAGCGTGTCCATCATTGCTCCCTCGAGGCATCCACTTGCGAAATCGGCCGCGGCACCGCCGACCCGATGGGACGGCAGCGCCGCGCCTTTCTTCAGGCTTCGAACTGGCAGCTTGGCGTCGAGCGCGACAGCGCCGTCTCCTCGGCATCCATCTCCGCCTCGATGCCGTCGAAGAGCGGCGTCGACATGTAGCGTTCGCCGGTGTCGGGCAGCATGCACAGGATCACCGAACCGGCCGGAGCGGTTCCGGCGATCTGGCGCGCTACGGCGAAGGTGGCGCCGCCCGAGATGCCGGTGAAGATGCCTTCCTGCTGCGCCAGCGCCTTCGCCCATTTGATGCCTTCCGGACCGGGGATCGGCACGACTTCGTCGTAGTAGTGCTGGTCGATCGCCTCCTGCAGCACATTGGGGATGAAATCGGGCGTCCAGCCCTGGATCGGATGCGGCTCGAAGGCTGGATGGCTGGCGGCCGGCGCGCCGCCAGCGCCGCGCTCCTGTCCCTTGCCGCTGCCGATAAGCTGTGCGTTCGCAGGTTCGGCCAGCACGATCTTGACGTCCGGCCGCTCGCGGCGCAGCACCCGGCCGACGCCGGCGACCGTGCCGCCGGTGCCGTAGCCGGTGACCAGCACGTCGAGCCTCGAGCCCGCGAAATCGTTGATGATCTCGCGCGCCGTCGTCGCCTCGTGAATGGCGGCATTGGCTTCGGTCTCGAACTGGCGGGCCAGGAACCAGCCATTGGCTTCGGCGAGTTCCACCGCCTTCTTGTACATGCCAAAGCCCTTCTGGGCGCGCGGCGTCAGCACCACCTTGGCGCCCAGCATGCGCATCAGCTTGCGGCGCTCGATGGAGAAGCTGTCGGCCATCGTCACCACCAGCGGATAGCCTTTCTGCGCGCAGACCATGGCTAAGCCGATGCCGGTGTTGCCGCTGGTCGCCTCGACGACGGTCTGGCCCGGCTTCAGCTTGCCGCTGCGCTCGCCTTCCTCGATGATGTTGAGCGCCAGCCGGTCCTTGACCGAGGCTGCCGGATTGAAGAACTCGGCCTTCACATAGATCGTCGCATGGGCCGGGCCGAGATTGTTGATACGGATGACCGGCGTGTCGCCGACCGTGTCGAGAATGCTGTCGAACAGCCGGCCGCGACCGGCGGTGGTCCTGATCTTCAACTGCTGCAACATGGGCTTTTCTCCTCGGTATCTCACGTGCCGGTTACAAACCGGCGGCTTGGGCGGCGCGGTTTCGACACCTTGCCGAGTTAGGTTGCTTGACCAGCCGCGAATGCGGCAACGGCGGCATTCCGGCACGGAATGAGGCTGCCGGATGCTTCCTGTCGTCTTTGGTGATAGAACATGGACCAGCTGGTCAGCGTTGGAGAGAGCGTGGAAACATACGTGGAATCCACCCGATCGAGCCTGAACGAAACCGCCGCCGGCTTGTCCGTGCGACTGCTTGGGCAACTGGCGATTGCCCGTGACGGCGAGCCGGTGAAGCTGCCCTCCTCGCGCAAGCTGCGCGCGCTGCTGGCCTATCTGGCGCTCGCGCCGCATCCCGTCAGCCGCAGCCGGCTCTGCGAGCTTCTGTGGGACGTTCCCAACGATCCGCGCGGCGAGCTTCGCTGGTGCCTGAGCAAGCTTCGCGGCGCCCTCAACGAGCCGGGTCTGCACAGGGTCGAGACCGAAGGCGACACCGTGGCGCTTCGTCTCGCCGATATCAACGTCGATGCCGTCGCCGCCGCCGCGGCGGTAGCCGAAGGGATCGAGACGCTTAGCCTCGGACGCCTGCGGGCGCTTGCGCAACTCTTCGCCGGCGATTTCCTTGACGGGCTGGAACTCGATCGAAGCCCGCATTTCACCAGCTGGCTGACCGCACAACGCCGCCGTTTCAGCTCATGCCATGTCGCCGTTCTGGAGCATATCATCGCCCTTCTTGCGCAGGGAGCCGATGAAGCCGGCGCCTATCTGGACAAATGGCTGGAGCTCGCGCCGTTCGACGGGCGCGCGCATGTGGCGTTGCTGGAAAACCTTGCGCGGCGCGGCCAGATCGGCGCCGGCGAGGAACATCTGGCCACCGCCGCGGAGCTGTTTCGCTCCGAGGAGCTGGATGTCGCTCCCTTGCGCGAGGCATGGCAGGAGATTAGAGCCCGCAACATCAGCGCGACGCCATGCGCCCGGTCCGGGCCAACTTTTCTGGCCCCGCAACCCCCAATCGTTGCCGTCGATTTCGAACCCGCCGCGTCGCGCCGGGCCTCGCTGGCGGTGATGCCGTTTGCGGAAAGCACCGTCAATTTCCGCGGCGGGCTGGCCGACGGCCTGACCCACGACGTCATCACGCGCCTCGCCAAGCTCCGCGATTTCTTCGTCATCGCGCGCGGCTCGGTCTTCGCGCTCGCGGAAAAGAACATCGCGCCGGAGGATGCCGGCCGCCGGCTCAATGTCGATTATGTGGCGACAGGCTCTGTCCGCAGCTTTTCGGGCAGGGTCATCGTCTCGGTCGAGCTCGTCGAGGTCCGCACCGCCAGGATCGTCTGGGCCGAGACCTTCGAGCACAGGCCGGACGAAATCTTTGTCGTCATCGACGATATCGGCAACAGCATCGTCTCCTCGATCGCCGCCGAGATCGCGACCGTCGAGCGAAACCGCGCGATGCTGAAGGCGCCGAATTCGCTGAATGCCTGGGAGGCCTATCATCGCGGCCTCTGGCACATGTACCGCTTCACCCGCCAGGAGAACGACCTGGCGCAGCAGTTCTTCAACGACGCTCTGAAGCTCGACCCGACCTTCGCCCGCGCCTATGCCGGGCTTTCCTTCACCCATTGGCAGAATGCCTTCCAGCGTTGGGGCGATCGCGACCACGAGACGGCGCTGGCTTTCGAAACCGCCGGTCACAGCCTTCTGGTCGATGACCGCAATCCGGCTGCGCACTGGGCGATGGGACGCGCCTTGTGGCTGCGCGGCGAGCAAGACAACTCTCTGATAGAGCTGGCAAAGGCCGTCGACCTCAGCCCGAATTTCGCGCTCGGCCACTATGCGCTGTCCTTCGTCCACTCGCAGTCGGGCGATCCGCAATTGGCGATCGGCTCGTCCGATCACTCGCGCCATCTCAGCCCCTTCGATCCGCTGCTGTTCGGCATGATGGGCGCGCGCGCCATGGCCCATGCGCGGCTGGGCGAATACAATGAGGCCGCGGAATGGGCGCTGAAAGCGGCGGCCCGGCCCAATGCCCATGTCATCATCCTGGCGATCGCGGCCCACTGCCTGGCGCTGGCCGGCCGCCGGCACGAGGCGCGGAATTTTGCTGCCGCGATCCGCACCACATGGCCTGACTATCGGGCGGACGATTTCATCGCCACCTTCCGCTTCGATCGGGACGGTGAAGCCCTGTTCCGCAACGGAGCCAAGCTCATCGGGTTGCATTGAGCCTTGGCTCTTGGCCGCCAAGGGTGTGCCGAGATTCAGGTCAGGCCGAGCCGAGAACGGTGGTTTCCGAGAACCGGAGCGGAGCGTACTTGAAGTACGTGAGCACCGGAAGCGCAGGAAGCCGCCATTTGCAGGCCGGCCTCACCTGAATATCGGCACACCTTAGTGCACGAGCGGGCCGCTGGCCTTCCGCCACGCATCGATGCCGCCTTGGATGTGGCGGGCACTCGAAATCCCGACATCTTGCGCCGCCTGCACGGCCATGGCCGAACGCTCGCCGAACGCGCAATAGAACAGGATCTGCTTGGCTGTCGACTTCGCCAGCTCATGCAGCATGCCGCCGGCCGCGATGTTCTCCTGCAGCCGCGCATAGGGCAGATGGATCGCGCCGGGGATGACGCCGTGGCGATCCCGTTCCGATTGCTCGCGCAGGTCGATCAGCGCCACATCGGGCCGGCCGACCAGAGCCAGCGCCTGTTCGGCGGTCACCGACCAGCCGCGGCTGGCGATGTCGTCCTGATGCAGCCCCACCCGCATGTTGGCCGGCACCGCGACGTCCATCATCTTCGGATTGGACAGCTTCAGATTGTTCATGATGTCGACATACTCGTCGACCGACTTCACCTGCAGGCGGGGATTGAAGGCCTTTTCCTCGCCGATCGTCGACACGGTCTCGCCCTTGTAGTCATGCGCCGGGAAGATCATCGTCTCGTCGGGGAGCTTCAGCAGTCGGCCGAAGATCGATTCATATTGCTGGCGCGGATCCCCGTTCTGGAAATCGGTGCGGCCGGTGCCGCGAATGAGCAGCGTGTCGCCGGTAAAAACCCGGTCCGGCAGGATGAAGCTGTAGGAATCGTCGGTGTGGCCGGGCGTGTAGATGACGTCCAGCGCCAGCCCCTCGATCGCGAGCTTGTCGCCGTCGGCAAGCCGCATCGACACGACGTCGGCCTTGGTCTGCTCGCCCATCACGGTCACGCAATGCGTTCTGTCGCGCAGCGCGCCGAGGCCGGTGATGTGATCGGCATGGAGATGCGTGTCGACCGCCTTGACCAGCCTGAGGTCGAGTTCGTTGACCAGTTGCAGGTAGCGTTCGACCTTCTCCAGCACCGGATCGATGATCAATGCCTCGCCGCCCCGGCGGCTGGCGAGCAGATAGGAGTAGGTGCCCGAAACGGAATCGAAGAGCTGACGAAAGATCATTTCTCGGCCCCATGCGTCAGCGGCCCAGCCCGGCCGTCAGTCAGGTAAGTCTAAAACAAGCATGAGGTGCCCGCCAGCGAACACTTCATGCTTGATTTAATGCATGTCGCCCAAAAGTGCGCGGCGGTTTTGGGAAAAGGACATGCATCAAAACCAAAGGCCGAAGCTATCGCCTCAGCACCGCGCTCAGCACGTCGCGGATGCCGATCGCGCCGACGAAACGCGAGCCTTCGTCGAACAGCGCCACTGGCGCCGTCTGCGAGCGGTGCATGGCCAGCATCACCGTCTTCAGCGACGTGCCGGGATTGGCCCAGAACACCTGCGCCCCCTCCTCCGGCCGGCGCTCGACATCGGCGCAGGACACCCACACTGCCGGATTGCCGTGGCGTTCGGCCGCCGCCACCAGGCCATGCTCGTCGATCTTGAAGCGCGTCGTCTTGCGCCGGTCGAGCCAGACCCAGCCGTTCTCGCCCTGTTCGAGATCGCGGCGGTCGCGCATCACGTTCCACGCCGTCAGCACCGAAAGAGGATTCACATTGGCGATGAAGTCGCGGACATAGTCGTTGGCGGGCCTGAGCACGATATCTTCCGGCGCGCCGGTCTGGACGATGCGCCCGCCTTCCATGATGGTGATGTGGCTGCCGATCTTCAGCGCCTCCTCGAGGTCGTGGCTGACGAAGATGATGGTCTTCTTCAGCTCCGCCTGGAGCTGCAGGAGCTCGTCCTGCAGCTTGGTTCGGATCAGCGGATCGAGCGCCGAGAACGGCTCGTCCATCAAAAGGATCGGCGCCTCGGTGGCGAATGCTCGGGCGAGACCGACGCGCTGCTGCATGCCGCCCGAGAGCTCATGCGCGTATTTCTTCGACCACTGGTCGAGATGGACGAGCTGGAGCTGCTTTTGCACCCGCACCTTGCGCTCGGCATCCGGCACGCCGGCAAGCTCGAGGCCGAAGCCGACATTCTCCTCCACCGTGCGCCACGGCAGCAGGCCGAACTGCTGGAACACCATCGCCACCTGCTTCTGCCGGAGCCGCCGCAAGGTCGCTTCGTCGCAGGTCACGACATCGACGGTGCGGTCGCCGTCATTGACCAGCACCTGTCCCCGCGACACGACATTGAGCCGGTTGACGGCCCTGAGCAGCGTCGACTTGCCGGAGCCCGACAGGCCCATCAGCACGGAAATCTCGCCCTCATTCACGGTGAGATTGGCCCCGGCGCAGCCCAGCACATTGCCGGTCTTTTCGAGGATCTCGGCGCGCGTGGCGCCTTTGTCGATCATTGCAAGCGAGCCCGCCTGATCGGCGCCGAAGACAATGTCGACGTTCCTGAAGTCAACCGCGACGGTCATTTCTTGCCTCCCACGCCGATGCGCGTCATCCGGTCGAGCACGATGGCCAGCACGACGATGCCAAGGCCAGCCTCGAGCCCGAGGTCGATCCGGCGCGAGCCGAGCGCGCGGTTGATTTCAGTGCCGAGGCCCCCGGCACCGATCAGCGCCGCGAAGACCACCATCGACAGCGACAGCATGATCGACTGCGTCAGGCCCGCCATAATGGTGGGCAAGGCTGAAGGTAGCTCGACCTTCCAGAGAAGTTGTCTTTTGGTGGCGCCGAACGCCTCACCTGCCTCGACGATCGATTTCGGCACTGAAGTGACGCCGAGATGCGTGAGACGGACCGGGGTCGGAATGACGAAGATGATAGTGACGATGAGGCCGGGGGCGTTGCCAAGCCCGAACAGGGTCAGCACCGGGATCAGGTAGACGAAGGTCGGCAGCGTCTGCATCAGGTCCAGCACCGGCAGCATGAAGCGGTAGACCTTCGGCTTGTGCGCGGCCCAGATGCCGAGCGGAACGCCGATAGCCATCGAGGCGGCGGCGGCAGCAACCACCAGCACCAGCGTCTCCACGGTCTGCTTCCACAGGTTCTGGTTGATGATGAAGACAAGGCCGATGAAGACGCCGATGGCGAGCGGCCGCGAGCGCTGCAGGAACCAGGCGATGACGGCGACGACCAGGGCTAGCAGCACCGGCGGGACTATGAGCAGGAGGTCCACCGCGCCGTCGAGGATGAAGTTCAGCCCGTTCGAGAAGGCCCTGAAAATCGTATCGAAATTGTCGGTGAGGAAACTGAAGAAGTCCTTGCCCCACCGACCTATGGGGATCTTGTAGGCGACCAGGAATTTCGAGATCGGATCCATCTTTCCCCTCTTCGACCTTCGCCATCCTTGCCGGACGGTCCTCTTCTCAGCATATGAAAAAGGGCAGCCTTCTCCAGTGGCTGCCCTTTTCCGGAGATCATGCCGGACTCAAGGCCGGCTCAGCTCCCGAGCGCGGTCTTGACCGCCGCCGCCGCGTCGCCACCATCGAAGGTGGTCACGCCTGCGATCCAGGGCGCGATCGCGTCCGGATGCTTCTTCAGCCAGTCGGTGGCGACCGTCTGGGCATCGCCGCCCTTGAGGATCGCGTCCATCATCTCGCCTTCCATGTCGAGATTGAACTTCAGGTTGGAGATGAACTTGCCGGCGTTCGGGCATTCGGTGGTGTAGCCCTTGCGCACGTTGGTGTAGACGGTTGCCGCGCCGAAGCCGCTGTCGCCCATGCCGTCGAGGTAGGTGATCTTCATGGCGCCCATCACCGGATGCGGCGTCCAGCCGAGGAAGGCGATCCACTCGTTGTTCTTCATCGACTGCTCGGCCTGGGTCAGCATGCCGGCTTCCGACGACTCGACGAGTTCGAAGCCTTCGAGGTTGTCCTTCGGGTTCTTGATCATGTCGAGGATGATGCGGTTGCCGTCATTGCCGGCCTCGATGCCGTAGATCTTGCCGTTGAACTTGTCCTTGAACTTGCCGAGATCGGTCAGCGTCTTGACGCCGGCATCGGCGACATAGGTCGGCACGACGATGCCGTAGCCGGCGCCGGTCAGGTTGGTGCTTACCGTCTCGACCGAGCCGTCGGCGGTGTAGTCCTTGATGTCATTGGTCATCGACGGCATCCAGTTGCCGAGGAAGACGTCGAGGTCCTTGTTCTTCAGCGACGCATAGGTCACCGGCACCGAAAGCTGGATCACCTGCGGCTCGTAGCCGAGCGCGGTGAGCAGCACCGAGGCCAGCCCCGTGGTCGCCTGGATGTCGGTCCAGCCGACATCGGACAGACGCACCGCCTTGCAGCTCGCCGGGTCGCCGGCATAGGCGGCGGTCGTAGACAGAAGCGCCGCCAGGCCGAGGCCGGCGACGAAGGATTTCATACGCGACATTAACTTTCTCCCATTGCAATTCGAGGCGGCTCGAAGTCACGGTTCTTGCGACCGCCTTGTTTCGTCAGCCAAACACCATTTTGATGTGGTTTCAAGCGGCGCCACATCACGATGAACGGCGCGCGCTGGCCATTCAGCGACATGACCACGCCTTTCCGGCAGGGCGGCTTTTTTAGTGGACGGCGCTGGCGCCCCCTCCCAGTGCCGCGGCAACTCGGCTTAAAAGGGCGCCATGGCCAAGCTCTACTTCAATTACGCGACGATGAATGCCGGCAAGACAACGATGCTCTTGCAGGCGTCCTACAACTACCGCGAACGCGGCATGACGGCGATGCTGTTCGTCGCCGGCCATTATCGCAAGGGCGACACCGGACTGATCTCGTCGCGCATCGGTCTTGAGGCCGAGGCCGAGATGTTCCGCGACGGCGACGATCTCTACGCCCGCGTCGCCGAGCATCACGAGCACACGACCGTGCATTGCATATTCGTCGACGAGGCGCAGTTCCTGGAGGAAGAGCAGGTCTGGCAGCTTGCCCGCATCGCCGACCGGCTGAACATCCCGGTCATGTGCTACGGCCTGCGTACCGATTTCCAGGGCAAGCTGTTTTCCGGCTCGCGCGCGCTGCTTGCCATCGCCGACGACCTGCGCGAAGTGCGCACCATCTGCCGCTGCGGCCGCAAGGCGACGATGGTCGTGCGCCTCGGTCCCGACGGCAAGGTGGCCAAGCAGGGCGAGCAGGTGGCGATCGGCAAGGACGTCTATGTCTCGCTCTGCCGCCAGCACTGGGAAGAGGAAATGGGCCGGGCCGCGCCCGATGACTTCATCGGTTTTGCCCGTAATTGAGGCGGAGACCTGCCGACGGCCTTGCCGCGCAAAAACAATAGCTTAAGCATATCAGTTCAAGCTGCTTGAAGGCGATGCGCATTACTCGCGCCTTGAGCATGCTTGCCTTGTCTTTCAAGGGCCCAACCAATTCTTTTGTTTTGGCGCTTCTCCTTGTCTTCCGTCTTTCAATCCCTTGAGGCCCCACATATATTCGCCGCCACGTGCGACACGAAACCGGATGCCGAAGCGGGAGGCCCCTATGGCGACATTGCAGAATTTCGATGCCGAAATTGCCAAGACCAAGCAAGTCGTCGAGGACATGCGCACCAAGATCGAGCAGTCCGGCACAGTGCTCGACACGCTCGCCCAGGCCGACAAGAAGATCGGCGACGCCAATTTCGACATCGAGAACGCCCGCATCGAGGACGTGCTCAAGCAGCAGAAGGTGATGGAAGGCAATATCGCCGACCTGATCATCGGGCTGGAAGACGCCACCAACGTCTTCGGCGCCGAGTTCGAGAGCATGAAGAACTATACCGGTTGGGAAAATTTCGTCGGCGTCTTCTCGGCACAGCGCAAGCAGCGCATGCGCACCGACCGCGTGCGCAACATGTCGCTGGCCGGCAACCTGCAGGAGCTGCTGGCCAAATCCGATACCATCGTCGGTATTCTCAAAGCCCAGAAGCAGATCCTCGACCAGCGCTACAAGACCTCCGAGACCAGCCTGTCGCAGGTGATCGAGCGCCGCAAGGCGACCATGGCCAATCTCGAGGCGGTGCAGAAGCGCATCGAGGAGCTCAACCCGATGCTGCTCGACATCGAGAACAAGATCGCCGCCTCGACCAGCCAGAAGGAGCGCACCCAGCTCGAAGGCGAGCGTTCCAAGATGGCGACAGAATACAACGAGAAGCAGGCCAAGGAGCAGGAGTTGCTCGCCGAAAGCCAGACGCTGGAACGCTACACCTCGATGTTCCAGACCTTCGTGGATTCCCTCAACAACCAGATCGCCGCGCAGTCGACGCTGATCAACAAGCTGACCATAGATACCGAGCAGCGCATCGTGTTGTACAAAGCGCTGGAAGACTCGCTGAAGACCGCCGCCCAGCAGGACGTCGCCCACAAGATCAACACGCTTGGCAGCCAGGTCGACAACACCGCCGAGGAAACCATGGCCGGCATCGGCGCCGCCTCCCAGAAGCACATCGGCGACCTGCTCGAAATGCACGAGAAGAACATGGTGGCCAGCGCCGACATCCAGCGCCGCAAGAAGCTCGCCGACGATGCCTTCGCCCGCCGATTCGACGAGGTGATGAAGAAGCACAATTCCGCCAACTACGTGCAGCAGTAGGCGGCGTGCCGGCATTTTCTTCCAGGGCAGTGCCATGACCCCCGAAAATGAAGCGGCGGCGCGCTACTTCTCCGCTATCACAGCGGCGCTGAGCGGGCTGGAAATATTCATGCGCGACGACCGCTCGCCGCTCTACCGGCATGGCATCGTCGCCAGGATCGTCGCCGAATACATCGCCCGGCTGGACAAGTCTTTTTCCTGCTGGCGCAACCGGCTCGGCTTCATGGACACGTTCCGTATCTCGCGCGCCGACAGCGGCTATCCGGTTTTCCAGAACCTGCTCGAGCTGGAGAACGACCGCCGTCAGGCCGACGCACGGCTCGCCAACATTCCGCAGGCCGGCGAGCTGCGCGAGGAGATGGCCGACTTCATTCTGCGCCACAAGGAGTTTCCCGCGGCGCTGCAGAAGTCGATGGCCGAGCGGCTCTATCTGGAAGACGTCAAGAGCGAGGCGACCTTCGGTCCCTTCATCCTGGCGCAGACGGCGAAGGTCTCGGTCAATCCGAAAACCTTGCGGCCCTATTACCTCGTCCACTGGGCCTCGTTCGACGGCAGCGCCAACCTGCCGCTGGTCTACATGGTGACAGTGGAGGACTCCTCCGAGAGCATGGTGCGCCAGCTTGTCGACGAGAACGGCAAGCTCAATGAGCGGGTCGACATCCCGCTTCCCGTCGACGGCCTGCTCAACCCAGAGCTTGCCCATCGCTTCGACGATTTCACCGAGAAGAACTCGGCCTATACGCTCTCGCCCGCAACCATCGCGGTCAATCTTGACAAGGATTTCGAGCCGTTGCACCCGAAGCAGTTGAGGCGCGTCGTGCTCGGTCCCTTCTATTCCGCAGGCATCACCGACAACAATTCGACCGTGACCGAGGTACTGGCAAAGGTGCGCAAGCCGGAAAATGCCTGGCTGCTCACCTGGACCATCCAGGAAGTCTTTTCCAAGAGCGAGAAACCCGGCCGCAAGGGCCTGTTCTCCAGCGAGAAGACGACGCAGGAATTCTTCATCAACACCGACGACCTCGAGGCGGCGCGCCAGGGCGTGTCGAGCTACGAGAACCATGCGCTGATCCCGCACGAGGCCTATCAGGCGCTCTACGCCGCCGGCGAGGCGCAGAAGATCTTTTCCGGCTACAAGGTCCACATCCTGTCCAAGGGGCAGGTCATCAGCGACGTCTGATTTCAACCGCGGAGCACCCTCGATGGACACCGGGCTGACCACGATCTCGGAAGCGGCAATCGAAAAGCACCGCGCCACCGCGCAGAGCTTCATCACCCGCATCGTCGTGCTGGAGGATCCGTCGCGGGAATCCGGCACGCCGCTTGCCGGCACCAACCGTCGTTTCGTCTCGACCGTGTCGACCGGCTCGGTGCGCCGCACGCGCGAGGTCGAACTGTCGAAAACGGTTCAAGCCGTCCATCCCGACGACCAGTTGATGACCATCCCGCAGCACATGCTCCTCTTCCGTGCCCGGCGCGGCTTGGCGATCGCGCTTGCCGTATCGGATGTCTTCGCCGAAGGCTCCGACCTCGAAAGCCTGCAGGCCAAGAACGCCCGCGCGCCGCTCGAAGGCGATGAGGCCGCGGCCTTCAAGAAACTTTTGTCGGCCTCGGCTTACATTTCCGCCTTCAGCCTCGCCTCCTACCTCTTCCAGCTGATCGACAGCGACGGTGAGGCGCCGAACGATATTCCCGAGCCGGACTTTCTGTTCGACACGCCGCAGGACGCGGTGAAGTCGATCGTGGCCGGGCTCGACAAGGCGATTGCCGGCTCGAAGGATGACGCCGACCTGATGACGCGGGGGCGCGCCTTCGCCCGCGTCGCCATCGACGGGCTCCTGGCGCGCAAGGGCCGCTTCGACGGCATCGGCCCGTTCGAGAACGCGCACATCCGCATCGACGTCGACGACTTCACCCTCGACGGCTTCGACGTCGCGCCCGGCAAACGTTCGAAGCCGCTGGTGATGACCTTCAAGAAACCGGAAGAGGTCGTCGGCAATCACATCGCCAAATTCCAGTCGGTCAGGCTGGCCAAGATGCTGATGGCCTATGACTTCGAGCGCGAGTTGAACCCTTTTGTCGAGCTCGGCGGCTTCCTGTTCACCTTCATCGGCGACGGCGCGCCGGGCACCGGCAAGACGACGCTGATCCAGATGATCGCCGGCCTCGTCAACGGCTACTGCCAGGTGGCCGGCTACCCCTTCGCCTACGAGAATTTCGGCGTCGACCAGATCTCGTCCTACCAGGGCAAGTCCGGCCAGAACTGCCGCCAGTTCATCAACAATGTGCTCAATCCGCGCGCCATCGGTTTCGGCACCATCGACGACATCGACCAGGTGGCGGCGCGCCGCTCCGACGATCGCGCGTCCGCCGGCCAGCAGGAGATTACCGGCGTGCTTATGGATGCTTTTGCAGGTGCGGCCACCGTGGTGCGCGGCAACTGCTCCTTCGGCATGTTTTCCAACTATCCGGAAAATGTCGACGATGCGCTGCGCCAGCGCGCCGGCGCCCGCTGGCTGGTCGACGGACCGCAAACGCGCGACGACTACATCGACATCTTCGTGCTGCTCGCCGGCAAGAACCACAAGATCCCGCTTGGGGACCACGAGCTCTATGCCGCGCAGGAGATCCAGCGCGCCGTCGCCGAAGCCTATGAGGAGCACGAGAAGCCGCAGGAAGACGGGCTGATGAAGGTCTACGAGCGCTACATGAAGGAGAACGGCGCGCCCAAGACCATGGCCGACATCGGCACCTACCTGCACATGATCAAGGACGCCGAGCCGCGCTTCACCGGCCGCGCCATCAAGAACGTCACCGACGCCATCAAGATGCGCGCCATGGACATCGAGCTGCCGGACGACTGGTTCGAGAAGCCGGAAGCCTTCATGCACAAGAGCTACGACGACAAGAAGGCGATGATCGAGGAACTGCGCGGGCCGTTCTCGATGGACATGGTCATGCAGGAGATCAACCGCTACGCCGATTCCGAATTCCGCTATTCCGACAAGTCCGACGACGCCGCGGTGGAGAAGCTCCTGCGCGACGCACGTCTGCGCGAGCGCGCCGCGCGCGAGATGGAGGAATTGAAGAAGAAGGGGTTGTGGAATGCGTAGGCTTTCTTCGCTGCCCGCGAGTGCGGAAGGATGTGGTGCCAACGTCGGCGCCCCCCTCTCCCCGTCCTTCACGGGGAGAGGGTAAGGGTGAGGGGCAGCGCCGTGCGTGGACCGGTAATCGAGACGACGAAGCGAGCGCGGCGATTGCGGCAGTCAGACAATGACGCCGAAAACGCACTTTGGATCGAACTGCGTGACCGCAGGCTGAACGGCAACAAATTCGTGCGCCAATTTCCTATCGGTCCCTACTTCGCCGACTTTGCTTGCAGGGAATGCCAACTTGTAGTCGAAGTCGATGGGAGCCAGCATTTCGCGAACAAACGCGATCAGATCCGCGATCGCTTCATGGTGTCGGCCGGCTGGTCCATCCTCCGCTTTTGGAATATCGACGTTTTGAAAGAAAGGGAGGCCGTGCTTGAGACCATACTGGCGGCCGTCGAGCAGCGTTTAGAGCGCCACATCGATACGCACGACCTTCGATTTTTTGCTGCCGAAGGTTATGGGGAGACATATCCTTGACGGTTCGCGCTGCCCCTCACCCTTACCCTCTCCCCGTGAAGAACGGGGAGAGGGGGTCGCCAGCGTTGGCGCTCTATCCTTCGTCCATACAGGAAAACCCCGCGGGGTCGCGCATATGACCTCCGCCAAGAAACCCGATCTCCTGCGCGATAACGAGCTGATCTATGGCAGGCTGCTCGCCGTCGACGAGCCGCATCTCATCCAGCGCTACAACAAGGCACTTGTCGCCTTTGGCCTCGAGCCTACCAAGCTGAAGAGCTTCCAGATTGACCGCACCGGCTTCTCGCCCGAGGTCGCCGAGGAATGCGGCGACTACGACTATCTCGATCCCAACGAGGTCAATCGCCGCTTCATCATCCTGACGCCGTCGCAGATCGACCTGCCGGTGGTGCACACCGCTTTCTCCAACACCTCGCAGTTGATGTTCGAGTTCATGTCCAAGAACCAGCGCGCCATCGACGCGCTGACCATCAAGGATGTCATCTACGGCGAGATCGAGGATTCCGTCCCCAAGGTCAACGACATCGAGGACCTGCTGTCGATCAACCAGGTCGAGTTCAAGGTGCTGTCGGCCGAGGACGTGCTGGGCAAGGCGGCCGAGCTCGGCAAGCTCGTCGACCGGCTGAAGCAGGAGCCCGACGCCTGGCGCGACAACGCCATGCTTGAGCGCATGGTCGATCTCGCCAAGGTCTGCGGCGACATCCGCGAGAACGCGCTGGTCCCGGACCAGGTGATCTTTCGCCACAACGCCTACTGGACCAGCCATTTCGGCGGACTCTACGTCTTCGTCGACCCTGACATGACGACGGTGATCAGCGATCCCTCCGCCCCAGGCTTCCGCCGCTCGCGGCCCTGGCAGGTGAGCTATCTGTCGATCAACGACGCCGACAAGGTGTTCCGCTTCCTCGCCGCCACCGGCCGCCTTGACCTGCCGCGCGCCTCCTGGATCGAGGCCTCGGGCTATCTCGAGCATCGCGCCGAGATGGTGGTGCGGGCATTGATCCGCGACGCCGAGCCCAACCGCAACCTGACCGATGTCGACAAGGTCTGGCTGCAGACCTGGATCCACGGCCATGCCGACCTGATCGCCAGCGACGGCAACTTCCCCTTCCTCAACGCCGCCAAGCGCGAGATCGCCCAGTTCGGTCACCTGAAGCTGGAAGATGTGCCGCCGCGCCAGCGCTTCCTGGTCGTGCGCGCCAGGCCCGATCATCACGATGCCTGGCTCACCAACCAGCTTATCTCGGATTTCGTGCCGCAGGACTTCGCCTCGCGCTACGTCTTCAACAAACCAGGCTTCTACAAGGACTTCGACGGCTTCAGCGACGCCTGGCGATCGCATGTTGTGGACGTTCTGAAAACCACATATCTGAAGGATAAGGCGGCGTTCCGCGCGCGCCTTTACGGCTTGACTGACTGAGGGGGTGACGAGAGCCATGCTTGATCCGATCGTGAATTTCTTCACCCAGGTTTTTCAATTGATCGGCCGCGGCATCGGCTTCGTCGTCGGCATCATCCTGTGGCCGTTCATGTGGGTCGGCCGGTGGTACGGCCAGCGCGGCTGGATCCTCAAGGCCGTGGTCGGCCTCGCCCTTCTGGTGCTGATCGGCCTCTATGCCAACTTCTTCTACGCCACCCAGTGGTGGAACAATTTCGACCCGAACTATCCCGACAAATACACCTTCGAGAAGCGCAACGTGTCGGCCGGCGAGCAGGTCTCGGCCGGCGCCGGCACCGACACGGCCAAGACCTGCGGCAACTCGGCGATCGCCCAGGTGGCCGCGGATCTCACCGACTTCAACGTCAACCAGAATGCCTGGATCTCGTCGATGATCCTCTACAAGCTTGGCCTGTTCGGCATCGACTGGGACCATACGCCCTGGATGGACAACAAGGCCTCCTTCCAGCGCGGCATCAACCAGGCGGTGCGCCGCACCGCGACCGAGCTTGCCGACAATCTCGGGCGCGTGCGCACCACCTCGCAGATCGACGCCGATCTGCAGGACGCGCGCGGCAACCTGCAGTTCGATGAATACACCTGGTATTTCGGCCTCAACCCGTTCGGTCCGAAGACGCCGACGCCGAGCTACTACCGCGACGCGGTGCGCAAGCTGCGCTCCTTCAATGCCCGCCTTGCTACCTGCCAGGCGACGTTCGATGCCCGTGCCGACAATCTGAAGCAGTACATCGACCGCATCTCTTCCGACATCGGCTCGACCTCGGCGATCCTCAAGGAACGGGCCGAGAACCATAATGACGGCTGGTTCGACTTCCGCGCCGACGACCGCTTCTGGTTCGCCTTTGGCCAGCTCTACGGCTATTACGGCCTGATGAAGGGCGCTCAGGCCGATTTCGACGATGTGATCAAGGAAAAGCACCTGCAGAACCTGTGGGACACGATGGACGCCCAGTTCGTCTCGGCGCTGCGCATCCAGCCTTTCATCATCGCCAACGGCCGCGAGGACGGCTGGCTTCTGCCGACGCATCTGACGACCATGGGCTTCTATATCCTGCGCGTGCGCTCCAATATGGTCGAGATCAGCAACGTCCTCAGCCAGTAACGCTGCGGCCACAGCCGGGCGCTGGCGGATTTGCGCCGTCGCCTCTGTCGCATTCCGTGCATTGCGCGGCTGTTTTGAGACGGCGGAGCGATCCCCGCTCTGGCTTCTATACGGCGCAACGACCGGGCGCCAAAGACCCTGGGAAGGTCGGCTTGGAACAGCAATCTCTTTCTTAACAGGAAACATAGTTGCATGGAAGTTGACGCCGTGACAGCGACAGGGTTAGAACATGCCCTTGCGTCCGGGCGGCGTTTCGAGCATGCACGAATGATCGAACCCCTCCCCTCCACCGACTATTCCAGAGGAAAGCCGTCATGGCCGAAGTGAAGTCCGACATCGAGATCGCGCGTGCCGCCAGGAAGAAACCGATCCAGGAGATCGGCGCCAAGATCGGCATCCCCAACGAGCATCTGCTGCCCTATGGCCACGACAAGGCGAAGGTCTCGGCCGAGTTCATCAAGTCGGTCAAGGGCAACAAGGACGGCAAGCTGATCCTGGTCACCGCCATCAACCCGACGCCTGCTGGCGAAGGCAAGACGACCACCACGGTCGGCCTCGGCGACGGCCTGAACCGCATCGGCAAGAAGGCGATCGTGTGCATCCGCGAAGCCTCGCTCGGCCCGAACTTCGGCATGAAGGGCGGCGCCGCCGGCGGCGGCCTGGCCCAGGTCGTGCCGATGGATGACATGAACCTCCACTTCACCGGTGACTTCCACGCCATCACCACCGCCCACAACCTGCTTTCGGCGCTGATCGACAACCACATCTACTGGGGCAACGAGCTCGGCATCGACATCCGCCGCGTCGCCTGGCGCCGCGTCATGGACATGAACGACCGGGCGCTGCGCGAGATCCTCTGCTCCCTCGGCGGCGTCGCCAACGGCTTCCCGCGCGAGGCCGGCTTCGACATCACCGTCGCCTCGGAAGTGATGGCGATCCTGTGCCTCGCCACCGACCTCAAGGACCTCGAGAAGCGCCTCGGCGACATCATCGTCGCCTACCGCCGCGATAAGTCGCCGGTCTATGCCCGCGACCTCAAGGCCGACGGCGCCATGGCCGTGCTCTTGAAGGACGCCATCCAGCCCAACCTCGTGCAGACGCTGGAGAACAACCCGGCCTTCGTGCATGGCGGCCCGTTCGCCAACATCGCGCATGGCTGCAACTCGGTCGTCGCCACCACGACGGCGCTCAAGCTTGCCGACTATGTCGTCACCGAAGCCGGCTTCGGCGCCGATCTCGGTGCCGAGAAGTTCTTCGACATCAAGTGCCGCAAGGCGGGCTTGAAGCCGGCGGCGGCCGTCATCGTCGCCACCGTGCGCGCCATGAAGATGAATGGCGGCGTCAAGAAGGAAGACCTCGGCAAGGAGAACATCGAGGCGGTCAAGAAGGGCTGCCTCAACCTCGGCCGCCACATCGAGAACGTGAAGCAGTTCGGCGTCCCGGCAGTCGTCGCGATCAACCACTTCACCACCGACACCGAAACCGAGATCCAGGCGATGAAGGACTTCGTCAAGGCGCAGGGCGCCGAGGCGATCCTGTGCAAGCACTGGGCGCAAGGCTCGGCCGGCATCGAGGACCTCGCACGGAAGGTCGTCGAGATCGCCGAATCGGGCGCCTCGCAGTTCTCGCCGCTCTATCCCGACGAGATGCCGCTATTCGAGAAGGTCAACACCATCGTCAAGCGCATCTATCGCGGCGACGAGGCGATCGCCGACAAGTCGATCCGCGACCAGCTGCATGCCTGGGAGCAGGCCGGCTACGGCAACCTGCCGGTCTGCATGGCCAAGACCCAGTATTCGTTCTCGACCGACCCGAACCTGCGCGGCGCGCCGACCGGCCACACCGTGCCGGTGCGCGAGGTGAGACTCTCGGCCGGCGCCGGCTTCGTCGTCATCATCTGCGGCGAGATCATGACCATGCCGGGGCTGCCTAAGGCGCCGTCCTCGGAAAAGATCTTCCTCAACGAGGCAGGTCAGATCGAAGGCCTGTTCTAAGCATTGCTCGAACACAATGACCAAGGGCGCCGCCTCATCGCGGCGCCCTTTTTACTTGGACGACCTTCTTGATGCCGGCCACCGACTGCGATGAAGGCGCCTTGGCTTGAAGCAAGGATTGGCAACTCGCGCTGCCGTTCCTTGCGGTTCACCGATCGCTAATTCCCGCCGAATTTGCTGATCGCGTTCGTGGAGATGAAAACCAGACGGTCGAGCAGCGCAAAAAAGATGTCTATGCTGAACCCAACGATAAAAGCAAAGGTGAAGAGGCCGAAACCTACGGACTTGAACTCGCTGTTGCTGCCGAACGTCGGACCCCAAAACCACGCCAGGATCATCCCAGCCAGCGCGGCCAGCGCCATACGATGGGCTATGCGATAAACCGGCGGATTTGGTTGCGTCGTATCCAGAATAAGTCTCATATAGTAGATCATTGAGCCCAAGGCTGCATAAAGACATGGCAAGATCCATACGGCGTAGGGATCGATGGCGTCTTTTATCCTTAGAGCCCACGAATCCACCGATGGCACCGTCATCGAGACATAGTTCAGCGAATACTTGCAGGCTTGATCGACAATCTTTCTCATGTCCATCCCAAGGACCTGAGAGGCGGAGGCTTGCATCGCAGGCTCAGCCGCAGATGTTGCTTGCGTCGTAGCGCCGTCTACGCTTTTGCCGTCTTTGTTTTGCAGTTTCGCCGCCGGTTGAGCCCGACAAAAGAAGTTCATGGTATCGTTTGCGGCAGACGGTTCCTTGGCGGCCTCTGCATTGCCGGCACCGCCCGGCTTCTCAGGTGAAGGCGGACCGGCCGTGGTGACGTCCGCGGTTTTGAATGCCCCGACAAAATTCCGGCCGCTCGCCATCGCCGTACCGACGAAGGTTTCGAGCTTCAACACTCCCGGAAATGGCGAGGCTGACAAATTCTCGAAGTCGCCCACTCTTGTTTCCAGGGATTTCAGCTTGAAATTCAGATCGCGAAGTTCGTGCAGCGTCAGGTAGGATGATTCACGCGCCAGTTCGTCGATCGGCCTTTTTGCTGGAACCTTAGGGTCTTCCGGCTTTCCACCCAATTCAACGGGAAGGCTCGCGAGTTGCATCTGGTCTGGGGAGAACAGATCATCCTGGGCGACAAGCAGTTGCCGCTCCAGCTGACCAAATCGGCGATCCGGTTGCTGTGCCGCCAAAGTTTGCACCTCTGAAAGCAAGGCGACACCCTTGTTGTATACCAGAGACAGAGATCCGACCAGAAACATGAGCAGCATTGAAAGAAAAATACAGGTATAGACCATGCCTCGAGAGACAAGGTTGTCGTTAGCGCTATTCAAGGATAACTGCGCCGCTTCTATCTCAGCTTTCAGCGCAATAACATCAGCGTGATCAATCTTTCTTTGCTCCGCCGGAAGTGCCGTAACTTTTTCTCGCGCGGATATGAGTTTCTCGTTCCGCGGCCTCCCCTTGCTTGCCGCCTCCGCGACAAGCCGATCCGCTTCCAAGAGCAGATCCTCGACGCTTTCGGCTTGTGTCGTTTGCGCCAAGCGACCTCCTCAGCCAAGCCACCCAGGCACAAAGCCATAGGGACTAGGGCATCCACAGGGCGATCCAGGCGGGCCTGGAGGCTGCGCCCAACACCAGAAATTCGGAGTAAAACAGATTGTCCCTGGAGCGTGCGGGGGAACTTGAGCGAAAGCAGGCCGCGGCAGGGCTGTCGCAACACAAACTAACGCCGCGGCCACCCCATTTCGTGCAACCCGCGCTTTCAATTGCCAGCCCCCACAGCCTACCAATCGAACTTGAATTAAAGCTCAAATTCTATTTTGCGGCAAGACGACGGTGACGTCTGTGAAATACATCACTCTCTGCATGGTTTCCATTTGCTTCAACACAACGCCAAAAATTGTGATTGGCGAGGCGTTGTTTGAGCAGCGGGTTGCCGAAAAAGAAATGCCGGGCGCGATAAATCGCGATCGCTGGAAGCATCTCCATGGAAACAAGAGCGCCGCATCGCTGCGGCGCCTTTGTTGTGTCGGGCAGCCCGGCCTAAAGCATGTCTCCCGGAAGTGGGACCGGTTTCGGGGACAAAGACATGCGTAAAATCAAAATCCAAGCGCATGGAGCGAACCTGAAAGATCGCGACGCGCTTTAGGCAGCGTTGCGCGCCAGCGCCCGCTGGTTCGACGCATAGATGGTGTCGCGTTCGGGCAGGGCGCCGGTCTTCAGGCAATCGATCCATTCGGCGGTCTTGAGTACCGCGGCGAAACGCGACTGCAGCACGACGCTCACCACGCGATGGATGTCCTCGGCGGACGCGTAGCCGGCGCTGTTGGCATAGGGAACCGAGCCGCTGGCATCAGAGAGGAACTCGACGGCAAACCCCATATGCACGGCATGGATGATGGTCGACAGATCGCAATTATGCGTCATGTAGCCGACGACCGCGATCGTATCGATCTGGTTGGTGCGCAGCCAGTCCTCGAGATCCGTGCCCGTGAAGGCGGAGGGCAGCGTCTTTTCGACATAGTGGTCGCGGGCACGCCGGGCGATCTCAGGGTGCAGTTCGCCGCCATGGCTGCCCTTGGCGAAGATCGGCGAGGTCTCCGGCGCCATCTGCTTGACGACGACGATCTTGATGCCGGCCGCCGCCGCGGCGTCCATGGCGCGCGCCACGTTGGCGACGCTGTCGGCGAAGGGCGGATGCTGGATGGCGAGATTGCCGCCGTTATAGTCGTTCTGGACGTCGACGACGACGAGCGCGCGGCGCGGCTGGGTGGCTGGTACTGACATGGCGATTTCCTTTCGACCGGGTTGATGGGCGCAAAGCTAGTCGAACATCGACACATAGAAAGTGGCCCGCTTGACATTATTCGAAAGAATTGGGACACTCAACCCAACCTAATGGTGTCTGCCCTGCCATGCGCAATCCGATCATTGCCGCCGTCGCCTTCGATGGCATCAGTCCCTTCCACCTCTCCGTGCCTTGCCTTGTGTTCGGCGCGGACCGCACGAAGCTTGGCCTGCCGCGCTTCGACTTCCGCGTCTGCGCAGTCGAACAAGGGCCTATTCATACCGATGCCGGTCTGAGCATTTCGGTCCCGCACGATCTTTCGGCGCTTGACGACGCTGATATCGTCATCATTCCGAGTTGGAAGGATCTCGACGCCCCTCTGGCCGCGCCGCTCAAGCAAGCGCTCGAACGGGCGCATGAACGCGGCGCGCTGATCGTGGGCCTGTGCCTCGGCACCTTCGCCATCGCCGCCGCCGGATTGCTGGCGGGACGCAAGGCGACCACACATTGGGCCTATACCGATCAGCTCAAGGCCATTCACCCCGACATCGCTGTCGACGCCGACGTGCTCTATGTCGATGAAGGCGATATCGTCACCTCCGCCGGCGTCGCTGCGGGTCTCGACTGCTGTCTGCACATCGTGCGGGCTCGCTACGGCGCCGAGGCAGCGCTTCGGCTTGCCCGCCACGTCGTGCTCTCGCCGCACCGGCAAGGCGGACAGGCTCAGTTCATCGAACGCCCGCTCGCGCCGACGCCGAGCGTCGACCGGTTCGCCAAGGCTCTCGACGACGTGCGGGCAACGCTCGGCGAAACCCACAGCCTGGACAACGTCGCCGAAGCGGCAGGCCTTACCCGCCGCACCTTCACGCGCCGCTTCCAGAAGACGACCGGCACCAGCTTCGGCGACTGGCTGGCCGACCAGCGCGTGGCGCTGGCGCAGAGGCTGCTGGAGCAGACGGACAAGTCGATGGATATGGTGGCCTTCGAGGCCGGCTTCGGCAGCGCGACCTCGCTGCGCCAGCATTTCGCCGCGCGGCTCAAGACCTCGCCCATGCAGTATCGGCGCGAATTCTCAAGAGCAATTCCAGGAAAGGTGCTGAGCGGTTTTGCGTCCGGAATTGCGTAAGAACAAATACTGGAGCGTTCAGGTCGCCCTCAACGGCGTGTGACCGCCCGCGCCGGATTGCCGACGACGATCGCATTGGCCGGCACGTCGCGTGTCACCACCGCACCAGCACCGACGGTGGCGCCGTTGCCGATGCTGACGCCGGCGAGGATCACCGCGCTGCCGCCGATCCAGGCGTCGTCGCCGATCGTCACCGGCTTCGCGATCTCCAGGCCGGCGCGTCGGCCGGCGGCTTCGCGGTGATGTTCGGCGCAATAGATCTGCACATTGGGCCCGAGCATCGTCCTCTTGCCGATGCGGACCGGCGCAGTATCGAGGATGGTGCAGCCGGCATTGAGGAAGACGCCGTCGCCGAGGAACAGGTTGAAGCCGTAGGCGCAGTGGAACGGCGCCTCGATGCGTGCCCCCTCGCCCGCGCCGCCGAGCAGCGCAGCCAACGCCGGACCGATGTCGCCGCGCTGCCGGGGCGGCAGCCCGTTGTGCTCGAAAACGGCATCGCGAGCGGCATCGCGCAGCTCTTCCAGCTCCGGGTCGAGGCAGGTGTACCATTCGCCCGCCGCCATCTTCATGCGCTCGCTTGTCATGTCCGCTCCTCCGATGCCGCCTGCTGCCAAGCACAATCCGCCCCCAAAGCATGTCTCCCGAAAGTGGGAACCGGTTTCGGGACAAAGACATGCGTAAAATCAAAAACCTAAAAGCACATGGAGCGAATCTGAAAGATCGCGACGCGCTTTAGGGAAAAGCCGTGGCCAAAAGCCCGGCCTATGCTAGCCTGACGTCTCGGGGCCGTGCGAGGCCCTGAATTTGAGGGGGGTCGAGCATGCTTTACATTCTTGCATTGCTGATTGGTGTCGTCACCGGCCTGCGTGTCGGAACGGCGCTTGCCGTCACCGCCTGGGGCGCCTGGCTCGGCTGGCTGCCGGTCGGCGGCACCTGGGCGAGCTTCATGGGCCACTGGATCGCCGTCGGCATCTTCACCATCATGGCGATCGTCGAGCTCATCGCCGACCAGCTGCCGTCGACGCCGAGTCGCAAGGTGCCGCAGCAATTCGGCACGCGCATCGTCGTTGGCGCCTTCTGCGGCGCGGTGATCGGCGCCACTGCCGGCGCCACCATCGGCGGCCTGATCGCCGGCGCGATCGGCGCGGTGATCGGCACGCTGGGCGGCGCGGAAGTTCGTGCACGCATGGCAGCCGCCTTCGGCAAGGATCCGCCGGCTGCCTTCATCGAGGACGCGGTCGCGATCATCGGCGGCCTGCTTATCGTGGCGGCCGTGGCATGACGGCGAAGCGCTTCGACGCCATCGTCATCGGTGCCGGCCAGGCCGGTCCACCGCTCGCCGGCCGGCTCGAGGCCGCCGGCATGAATGTCGCGCTGATCGAGCGCAAATTCGTCGGCGGCACCTGCGTCAACACCGGCTGCATGCCGACCAAGACAATGGTGGCGAGCGCCTATGCCGCGCATCTAGCCCGCCGCGCGACCGACTATGGCGTGGCGCTTTCCGGTCCCGTCGGTGTCGACTATCAGAGGATCAAGGCGCGCAAGGACAAGGTCACGAACGACGCCCGCGGCAATCTCGAAAGCTGGATCGCCGGAATGAAGGGCTGCGCGCTTTATCGCGGCCATGCCCGTTTTGAATCCGCCGACACCGTGCGCGTCGGCGACGACCTGCTGACCGCGCCAAAGATCTTCCTCAACACCGGCGGCCGTGCCTCCGTGCCTGACCTGCCCGGCGTCAACGACATCCGCTATCTCACCAATTCCTCGATGATGGATCTCGATGTGCTGCCCAGCCATCTTATCGTCGTCGGCGGCAGCTACATCTCGCTCGAATTCGCGCAGATGTTCCGCCGCTTCGGATCCGAGGTCACGGTGATCGAGAAAGCGCTTCGGCTGGCCGGCCGCGAGGACGAGGACGTCTCGGCCGCGATCCAGTCCGTCCTCGAAAACGAAGACATTGCCGTCCATGTCGGCGCCGACGACATCGGCTTTGCCAGGAAGGGCAACGAGATCGCCGTGACCTTTTCCGCCGGCCAGCCGCCGGCGGTCGGCTCGCATGTGCTGCTCGCGCTTGGGCGCGTCCCCAACACCGACGATCTTGGTCTCGACAAGGCAGGCGTCAAGGTCGACCAGCGCGGCTACATCGTCGTCGACGACCAACTGCGCACCAGCGTGCCCGGCATCTGGGCGATGGGCGATTGCAACGGCAGGGGCGCCTTCACCCATACCTCCTACAACGACTACGAGATCGTTGCCGCCAATCTGCTCGACAACGATCCACGCAAGGTCAGCGACCGCATCGAGGCCTATGCGCTCTACATCGATCCGCCGCTCGGCCGCTGCGGCATGACGGAGGCGGCGGTGAAGAAATCCGGCCGCCGAGCGCTGATCGGCCAGCGGCCGATGACCCGTGTCGGCCGCGCCGTCGAAAAGGGCGAGACGCAGGGTTTCATGAAGATCCTGGCCGATGCCGACACCGGCGAAATCCTCGGCTGCTCGGTCCTCGGCCCGGGCGGCGACGAGGCGATCCACTCGGTGCTCGACCTCATGTACGCCAAAGCGCCGATCTCGACGCTGGCGCGCGCCATGCACATCCACCCCAATGTCTCGGAGCTGCTGCCGACCATTGCCCAGGAACTGAAGCCGCTGGCCTGAGGCTGGATAAGCCGCCTCAGGCCGCTGGGCTGCGCTGGCGCTCAACCGTGCACAGCGCCGCAGATCCGCCCGCCGGGTAACAGTCTGAGCCGACAGCCCGGCCCGGCTGGACCACTCGACAGTCGAGCCGCAAACATGCATGTCTGGCCTCTCTATCGGAGGCACCTCATGCAGAAGACGATCGAGCGCATCGCCGGCGACAGCGAAGGCGTTGCTTACGAATTCCCGGTTTTCCGCTTCGAGGGCGCGGACAAGTCGGCTCCGACCGCCTATCTCCAGGCCGCCCTGCATGCCGGCGAATTGCCGGGCGTCGTCGCCATCGACGCGCTGATGCCGATGCTGACCAAGGCCGAGGCCGAGAGCCGCATCAGGGGCGCCATCACCGTCGTGCCGTGGGCCAATCCGATCGGCCGGGCGCAATATCATTTCGGCGAGCACCAGGGCCGCTTCAATCTCGGTACCCGCACCAATTTCAACCGTGCCTTCCCGCTGCTTGCAGCGCCGCACGCCGAGCTTTTGCCGGACGTCAGCCTCGGCGGCGCCGACCGCCGGCTGAAGCACCGGCTCGTCGAGCTCTCGCTTGGCCGCGACATCGTGCTCGATCTCCATTGCGACGACGAAGGCCTTGCCTATCTCTACATCCACGCCAGCCTGTGGCCGGCGATGGCCGACTGCGCGGCGGCCATGGGCGTCGATGCCGTCTTGTTATGGAACGAGGACAGCAGCGGCACCTTCGAAGGCGCCTCGATCATGCCCTATCAGAATGTGCCGGCAAGTGTGTCGCGCTTCGACCGGCGCGTCGCCACCACGGTCGAATATCGCGGCATGCTCGACGTCGACGGCGCCTTGGCCGCGTCCGATGCCCAAGGGCTCTATCGACTCTTGGTCACGCGTGGCGTGGTACAGGATCCGTCCGTTCTGAAAGCGAGCAGCTTCACCGGCGCCGTCGTGCCGCTGGAAAACATCGACATGATGCCCTCGCCCAGGGCCGGCGCCATCCTTTACGACGTCAAGCCGGGTGACCGCGTCGCCAAGGGCGACAGGCTGGCGACGATCGTCCACGCGCCCGGCGAAGTCGGCGGCCGCACCGAGGTCTTCGCGCCGCAGTCGGGTTTCATCCTGACCCGGCGTTCCCGCCGCATCATCCGCGCCGGCGAGGATTTGCTGAAGCTGGCAGGCGACAAGCGAAGCGACGACGCGCGCTCCGGCACGCTTGAGGACTAACGCATGTCGCCCAAACTGCGCTGCGGTTTAGGCGAACGACATGCACCAAACAAAGGCCGCCCTCTTCACCGTCTCCACGAAATCCAGTTGCGCGGGTCGCCATTCGCCGCTATGGGAGTCGCCATGAACATGCGTTCGAACAAGACCGTTTGGTGGTGGGCTCGCTGACAGCGGCCGGTTCGAACGCGCGTGCGTAAAGAGAGGGTGGCCGCAACGGAATGTCCGGGCGGCCATTTGTTTTTTCAAGCCATTCCCGGGTCCGTTGCCCAAAACGCTGATGGAGACGGCAATGACGACTAAAGTTCTGGACAACGGGGCCGAGCGCTTCGTCACCGCGGGCGGGGTGACGATCACCCGCGAGCGCCATGACAGGCCCTATGAGGGCGCGATCGATGCCTATGTCGATGGCCTGAATTCCCGCCGCGGCGCGGTGTTTTCCTCCAACTACGAATATCCGGGCCGATACACGCGCTGGGACACGGCCATCATCGACCCGCCGCTAGTGATCTCGGCGCGCGGCCGCGCTGTGCGCATCGAGGCGCTGAACGCCCGTGGCGAAGCACTGTTGCCGGTGATCGGCAAGACGCTCGCAGCGTTGAGCGAGGTGACGATCGCCGAGGCCTCGAAAAAGCTCATCCGCTTCGATGTCGCCAGGCCGGGCCGCGTCTTCACCGAAGAGGAGCGCAGTCGCGTTCCGTCCGTTTTCACGGTGCTGCGCGCCATCACCGCTTTGTTCAAGACCGCCGAGGACGCCAATCTCGGCCTTTACGGCGCCTTCGGCTACGACCTCGCCTTCCAGTTCGACCCTGTCGACTACAAGCTCGAGCGCAAGCAAAGCCAGCGCGACCTGGTGCTCTTCCTGCCTGACGAGATTCTGGTCGTCGACCACTATTCGACCAAGGCCTGGACCGACCGCTACGACTATTCCGGCGAAGGTTTTTCGACGGAAGGCTTGGCGCGCGACGCCCATGTCGAGCCCTTCAAGACCGCCGACCGCATCCCGCCGCGCGGCGACCACGAACCGGGCGAATACGCGAACCTCGTGCGCCGGGCCATGGAGAGCTTCAAGCGCGGCGACCTGTTCGAGGTCGTGCCCGGCCAGATGTTCTACGAGCGCTGCGAGACCCAGCCCTCCGACATTTCCCGCAAGCTGAAGTCGATCAATCCCTCGCCCTATTCCTTCTTCATCAATCTCGGCGAAAACGAATATCTGATCGGCGCCTCGCCGGAGATGTTCGTGCGCGTCAACGGCCGCCGGGTCGAGACCTGCCCGATCTCCGGCACCATCAAGCGCGGCGACGACGCGATCTCCGACAGCGAGCAGATCCTCAAGCTGCTCAACTCCAAGAAGGACGAGTCCGAGCTCACCATGTGCTCGGACGTCGACCGCAACGACAAGTCGCGCGTCTGCGAGCCGGGCTCGGTGCGCGTCATCGGCCGCCGCCAGATCGAGATGTATTCGCGCCTGATCCACACCGTCGACCACATCGAGGGGCGGCTGCGCGAAGGCATGGACGCCTTCGACGCCTTCCTGTCGCACGCCTGGGCGGTCACCGTCACCGGCGCGCCGAAGCTCTGGGCCATGCGCTTCATCGAGCAGAACGAGAAGAGCCCGCGGGCCTGGTATGGCGGCGCCATCGGCATGGTCAACTTCAACGGCGACATGAACACCGGTCTGACGCTGCGCACCATCCGCATCAAGGACGGCATCGCCGAAGTGCGCGCCGGCGCCACATTGCTCTTCGACAGCGTTCCAGAGGAAGAAGAAGCCGAAACCGAACTGAAGGCATCCGCCATGCTCTCCGCCATCCGCGACGCCAAGACCGGCAACGCCGCAGGCACTGAACGCACCACCGCGCGCGTCGGCGACGGCGTCAACATCCTGCTCGTCGACCACGAGGACTCTTTCGTTCACACTCTGGCCAACTATTTCCGCCAGACCGGCGCCAATGTTTCCACCGTGCGCACCCCGGTGCCCGAAGAGGTCTTCGAGAGGCTGAAGCCCGATCTCGTCGTGCTGTCGCCCGGACCGGGCACGCCGAAGGATTTCGATTGCGCCGCCACCATCAAAAGGGCGCGCGCTCGCGACCTGCCGGTCTTCGGCGTCTGCCTGGGCCTGCAGGCGCTGGCCGAAGCCTATGGCGGCGAGTTGAGGCAACTGCACATCCCGATGCACGGCAAACCCTCGCGCATCCGCGTCTCGAAGCCCGGCATCATCTTCTCTGGGTTGCCGAAGGAAGTGACGGTCGGCCGCTACCATTCGATCTTCGCCGATCCGGTGCGCCTGCCGGACGATTTCGTCGTCACCGCCGAGACCGAAGACGGCATCATAATGGCCTTCGAGCATCGCAAGGAGCCGATCGCCGCCGTGCAGTTCCATCCGGAATCGATCATGACGCTCGGGCAAAATGCCGGCATGCGCATCATCGAGAACATCGTCGCGCATCTGCCGCGCAAGGCCAAGGAAAAGGCCGCGTAGGGACGATGACCGAAGCGCAGGAGACGACGACGGCCGCGGCGAAAGCCGCGACAAGGCAAAAGGTCGAAAGGCTCGCCTTCTGGTCGATCGTCGTCGCCGGCGTCGTGCTCGCCCTCAAGGTCGCCGCCTGGTACATCACCGGCTCCGTCGCGCTTTATTCAGACGCGGCGGAATCGATCGTCAACGTCATCGCGTCGGCCGCCGCCTTCTGGGCGATCCAGGTCAGCTACAAGCCTGCCGACCAGGACCATCCTTTCGGCCATCACAAGGCCGAGTATTTCTCGGCCGTTCTCGAGGGCGTGCTGATCGTCGTCGCAGCACTCCTGATCCTCAACGAGGTCTGGCGATCCTGGCAGCATCCGGCCCCGCTCGAGCAGCCCTGGAAAGGCCTTGCCGTCAACGGCGTGGCAACCGTGGTCAATGCGCTCTGGGCTTGGACGCTGATCCGTACCGGACGGAACGCGAAGTCGCCGGCCCTCGTTGCCGACGGCCAGCACATAATGACCGACGTGGTGACGTCGGTCGGCGTGTTCGGCGGTCTTGTCGGCGCCGTGCTCACCGGCTGGCAGATCCTCGATCCGGCGCTTGCCGTCATCGTCGCGCTCAACATCCTGTGGCAGGGCTGGCATGTCATCGGCTCGTCGATGAGCGGCCTGATGGACCGCGCCGTGGACACGCAAGAGCATATGCAGATCCGCGACATCATCTCGGCCAATTCGAAGGGCGCGCTGGAGGTGCATGACCTCAAGACGCGCATCGCCGGGCGCGCGACCTTCATCGAGTTCCACCTGGTTGTCGATGCCGACATGACGGTCGGCGCCAGCCACGTCATCTGCGACCGCATCGAGGACGCGCTGAAGGCCGAGATCCCCTCGGTGCGCGTCACCATCCATGTCGAGCCGGACGACGAGGCGAAGCTGCCGAAAGGCACGACGGCGGTGCCCTTCGCCTGAAGTCACCAGGTCTCGATAGCCAGATTCTTAATCCGCTCGAACTCGCGAACATTTCGTGTCATCAACGTCAGGCTGCGGGCACGTGCTTGGCCTCCAATAAGCACATCAAAGGGACCAATTGGAGTTCCCGATACCGCCAGCATCGCCCGAATCTCGCCGGCGTGCCGCGCGTCTTCCCGATCGAATTCGAGTACCGGGAACAGAAGGGCGTCCAGTCGTGCGAGATTCTCTTCCGTTCGCTGGCCTCTGCAGGCCCCATAATAGAGCTCGTGCGCAACGATGGCCGAAAGCGCAAAATCTTGCGGCTTGTTTCGCTTGAGCACTTTCAGCAAATCATCATCGCCCTTCATGATGGCGATGACAGCATTGGTATCGAGCAGATAGATCACTTGAAGACGTCGCCGAGAGCGGGCCGTTTCTGCTCCTCTACCCTTTCCTCCGCCGCATCGACAAAATCGTCGTCAAGTGTCCCGATCACTTGATCGAGCCATGCCCAATCTTGCGGAAGAGGTTCAAGAACGACAGTCTGCCCATGACGGCGGATCGAAACCTCGTCAGTTTCAAAGCGAAACTCCTTCGGCAGGCGGACGGCCTGCGAGCGGCCTGACCAGAATATTTTTGCTTTGTTCATCGCAAGCAAATCCATTGATATCTAGCAAAAATATATAGCATCACACCAACATGGACAAGGCGATCCGTCCCGAAATATCTCACGGCGTGCAGGCCGACTGCGGCATCGGGTTCAGCCTATAGATCTTGTCGTCGGATTTCGTCTTGCCACCCGCTGCCTTCGAGCAAAGGTCGACGATGGCAAGCGCATTGTTGGGGTTGGCCAGCATCATCGTGCCGCTGGCGCCGCGCTTGAGAAAAATCTCCTTCTGCGAGATGTCGCAGGCAAAGTCGCTCATCTTCGAGCTGGCCGAGCATCGCCACTGATCGGCCTCGCCCTGGCAGGAATAGGTCTGGGTGACTTTGGCGCCCTTGTTCCTGGTCGTCATCGAAACGGCGATATCCGCCCCGTCGGGCCAGTTCGCGGCATCGCCCCCGGCGGCGAAAGAGGCGAGCTCGATGGGTCCGCGGAAGACGCGGATCGATTGCGTCAACTGGTTGGGATGCGACTTCAGATGCGCATCGTCGTAGTCACGCCCGAAGCAGAAGGGCTGATCGGACTTCAGCCGCACGCGCAACGGGTCGCCTAGCGCCGGATCGATCGGATCGATGCGCGCGAATTCCGCCTTGCAGGTCGAGGCCGGCATCGGATCGAGACGGAAATTGTCGTCTTCGCTGCCCAGCGCCTGCTCGTTGTACTTCGTCTTGCCGAGATCTTCCTCCGCGCCGGCGTCGAGGTACACGTCAGGCTGCACGTTGGAGAGGATCAGCCTGCCCTTGTCGTCGACCTTCAGCGAGGCGAGCGTGCGGTCGCATTCCATGCCGCAACGGATGCCGCTCGCCTTGTCGCTCGCATCCTCCCTGTTGCACCAGCCGGCCGCCCATTCCGGCTTCTTGGCGCCGCGCACCGTCGTGGTGAGGAAGCCGTTGTAGGCGGCGTCGCCGAGCGTGCTCGGCTCCTCGTTCGGCCGGCTGACCGGATCATGGCCATAGTAGAAGAAAATGCGCGCCACCTTCTGGTGCGGATGCGCCTTGAGGTGCGCGGCATCGTAGACACGGCCGAAACAGGCATCGGCGCCATTCGGGCTCAATTCGGTGAGCTTGGGAGCATCATCGGCAAGCGCCGCGCCGACAACAAACAACGCGGCACCCAGCGCCGCGCCCCCCACCATCCACGACGTCATGTGATCCTCTCCTCGCACCGACAGGACGTGCCCGAGATTTATGCTAGTCTAGGTTCGCAGCCTCGGCCACGCAAGTTGTGGGCAAGCAGGCAGCTGAGGAGGACGTGATGCTGCGCCGTGACATTTTCCGCGCCGGTTTTGCCGCCGCAGCCGGCCTTTTCGGCCTGCGCCGGGCGAGCGCCGCCACGGGCGAGGACAGGCTGAAGGTTGCCTACCATCTCAGCGACGCCGACAAGGTCAATTTCGTCCTCGGCAACATCAAGAACCATTATGAGGGCACCGGCGGCGATGTCGAGATCGTGCTGGTCGTGCACGGTCCGGCCCTCGCCGCCTTCAAGGCGAACAGCGCTTCCGGCGCGACGTCCAGCCGCTTTGCCGGCCTTGTCCAGCAGGGGCTCGTTCCACAGGCTTGCGGCAACACGATGCGCGGCATGGATATCGCGCTTGCCGATCTGCTCGCCGGCTTCCATGTCGCCGACAAGGGTGGCGTCGTCAAGCTCGCGGAACTGCAGCGCCAGGGCTATGTCTATCTCCGGCCCTGATCTCGCGCCCTGGTTTCGTTTCTTGACTTGAACGCCTGGCCGGCGAGCGCCTACCAATTGCCAGCGCAAATCCCGGAGGTATCGACTTGCCCAACACACTTCTCATCCCAGACCTTGCCGGCAAGGTGGTGCTGGTCACAGGCGCGTCGACCGGGATCGGCGCCGCACTTGCCCAGGCGTATGCCGCGCAGCAATGCCGCGTCGCGCTGCACTACAATTCGAGCCGGGAAGCGGCGGAGGGCGTCGCCAAAACCATCCGTGACGGCGGCGGCGAAGTGTTCCTGACGCAGGGCGATTTTTCGGTTCCCGTCGATGTCGAGCGAGTGGTCGAGCAGAGCGCGCAACATTTCGGCCGGCTCGACGGGCTGGTCAACAATGCCGGCGGCATGCTCGGGCGCGTTGCCTATGCCGAGCAGACCGAGGCGCATTACGACGCGGTGATGGACCTCAACGCACGCTCGGTGCTGACCGCCTCGCGCAAGGCGATCCCGTGGCTGAAGCGCCAGGGCGGCTTCATCATCAACACCTCCTCGATCGCCGCCCGCAACGGTGCCGGTGGCGGCGCCGGCCTCTACGGCTCATCCAAGGCCTTCGTCTCCAACGTGACGCGCGGCATGGCAAAAGAGCTGATCGGCTTCGGCATCCGTGTCAACGCCGTGGCGCCCGGCACCATCCTGACGCCGTTCCACGAGCGCTATTCGAGCGCCGAGCAGATGAAGGCCATGGTTGCCACCATACCGCAGGGTCGCGCCGGAACCGCCGAGGATTGCGTCGGCGCCTATCTGTTCCTGTCCTCCGATCTCTTGAGCGGCTACATCATCGGTCAGGTGATCGAGGTCAACGGTGGCCAGTTGATGCCGTGAGCCGTCGACTGCATACTCGGGCGGCATACAACCTGGAGGGAGAGGAAGGGCATGTTCGGACTGATCGGCAAGATGCGGGCGGCACGCGGCCAGCGCGACGCGGTCATGGACGTGCTGCGTGAAAGCACCGTCGCCCTGCCCGGCTGCCTGAGCTACATCATCGCCACCGACCCGGTCGATGCCGACGCGATCTGGGTCACCGAAGTGTGGACCGACCAGGCAAGCCACAAGGCCTCCCTGCAATTGCCGGAGGTCCAGGCGGCGATCGCCAGGGCGCGTCCTTTCATCGCCGGCTTCGAGTTCCAGGTCGAGACCCATCCGGTCGGCGGCTTCGGCCTGCCGGTCCCCGGGAAGGGCGGCTGAGCGCGAGACTGGCGCGAATAGCACTTTCAGCGGGAAAATGGGTTCGCATTTGCCAGTGCCCGGTCTAAGAGCCGAGTATGGACTCCTCACCAGAGCGACCGCCACTGGATCAGCCACCCGCTGAACGCATGGCGCGGTTGCGCCAGCCGTGGCAGTGGCTGGTGTTGCTGGCGTTCTCGCTGCTCTTTGCCGGCGCGCTGGAACTGGCCGCCCTGCCGGCGGCGCTGCTGATCGGCCCGATGATGGCCGCGATCCTGGCCGGCACCAATGGCGCTAGGGTGCGTGTGCCCCGCCCGCTGTTCGGCTCCGCCCAGGCCGTGGTCGGCTGCCTGGTGGCGAACTCGATCTCGGCCGACATCTTCCCGGTCTTCTACGCCGAATGGCAGCTCTTCCTTGGCGTTGTGGTTGCGACCCTCGCCGCTTCCAGCCTGCTCGGCTGGCTGATCAGCCGCTGGCGCATCCTGCCCGGCACCACCGCCGTCTGGGGCTCCTCGCCGGGCGCGGCCACCGCCATGGTGCTGATGGCCGGCGCCTTCGGCGCGGACCAGCGCCTCGTCGCCTTCATGCAATATCTGCGCGTCATCTTCGTCTCGATGACGGCGGCGCTCGTCGCCAAGATGTGGGTCGACACGTCAGGCATCGAAGTGCCGCCCATCGTCTGGTTTCCGCCGATAGATCTGTTGGCCTTCACCGCCACCATCGCCATCGCGATCGTCGGCGGCCTGCTCGGAAGGCTGCTGCGGCTGCCCTCGCCCTTCTTTCTCGGCACCTTCATCTTCGGCGCCGTGGTCCATCTCGGCTTCGGCGTGCCGATGCAATTGCCGCCGTGGCTGCTGGCGGTCAGCTACGCGATGGTCGGCTGGTCGATCGGATTGAACTTCACCCGGCCGATTCTGCGCCATGCGGCACGCGCCCTGCCGCAGATCATCGCCTCGATCGTGGCGCTGATCGCCTTCTGCGGCGGGCTGGCTTTCGTCATCAGCCGTGTGCTCGGCATCGACCCGCTGACCGCCTATCTCGCCACCAGCCCAGGCGGCATGGACAGCGTCGCCATCATTGCCGCCGCCGCGCAGAACGTCGACATTTCTTTCGTCATGGCGCTGCAATCGGCCCGCTTCCTGGTCGTGTTGCTCATTGGGCCAAGCGTAGCCAAGCTGGTGGCGCGAAACGTCAGGGACTGATCCGCGATATCCCTTGCGGGGGGAAACAAAGGAGGCAGCTCATGAACCGCCGTTTGAATGCCGTCGATCTCACTGGCCGTGTCGCCGTCGTGACGGGCGGCGCGCAAGGCATCGGTCTTGCCGTCGCCCGACGTCTGCTCTCGTCGGGCGCAGGCGTCGCCATCTGGGATATCGACCAGGCCGCGATGACAGGTGCCCTGGCCGAGCTTGCGCCGCTTGGTCGCGTCGAAGCCTTGCTTTGCGACCAGTCGCAGATCGAAGCCGTCGACCGCGCCGCCATCGAAACCGAGCGGGCGCTCGGTCCCGTCGATCTTCTCGTCAACAATGCCGGCATTGCCGGCCCGGCCGCGACGGTCGTGGACTATGACCCGGCCGCCTGGCGGCAGATCGTCGACATCGACCTCAACGGCGTCTTTTATTGTTGTAGGCGCCTGGTGCCCGGCATGATCGCGCGCAACTACGGCCGCATCGTCAATGTCGCTTCCGTCGCCGGCAAGGAAGGCAATCCCAATGCCGCCGCCTATTCGGCCGCCAAGGCCGGCGTGCTTGCGTTGACCAAATCGCTCGGTAAGGAACTCGCCGGTCACGACATTGCCGTCAACGCGCTGACTCCCTCGCCCGCCCGTACCCGCATCCTCGAGCAGCTCACAGAGGCCCAGGTGACCTACATGCTTGGCAAGGTTCCACGCGGCCGCTTCGTAGAGGTGGAGGAGGCCGCCGCCATGGTCGCGTTCATGCTCTCCGACGAGAATTCCTTCACCACCGGCGCCACCTTCGATCTCTCCGGCGGACGCGCGACCTACTGAGCGAGGCCTGCGAAAGCGCCACCGTCACCTTTTCGCATCGCATGCGCTGGGGTCATGGTCAGCCTTCGGCAAAGGCATCAAAAAATACTTGACTCAGTTACTCATATTTGAGAGCGCGAAAGCGCAATCAAACATGATAATGGAGACGAGTTTATGCGCGAGCGGCCGAGGACATGGCGCCCAAAGATATCACGCCAGGCGATGTCATTGCTGGCAGGCACCGCGATCCTCGGCCAGGCCTGGCCGGCAATCGCGCAGGAGAATGGAGACGCCACCGTCCTCGGCAAGATCGAGGTCACCGCCGAGAGCAACGAGATCCTGGTGCAGGACGGCTATGTCGCCAAGAAGGACCGCATCGGCACCAAGGTCGACACGCCGATCGTCAAGATCCCGCAGGCCGTCTCGGTCGTGACCCAGAAGCAGATCGAGGACCAGAAGCCGCGCACGCTGAACGATGCGCTGGGCTACACGGCCAGCGCCAATCCCAACAGCTTCGGCTTCGACACCCGCTACGATGCCTTCTTCCTGCGCGGCTTCCAGGCCTTCTACAACGGCATGTTCCGCGACGGGCTGCGCCAGTACAACGGGCCTTCGGCTTGGTTCAAGACCGAGCCTTACGGCATCGAGGGCGTCACCATCCTGAAGGGGCCGGCGTCCTCGCTTTACGGCGTCAGCGGCCCGGGCGGCATCGTCAACGTCGTCACCAAGCGGCCCAAGGACGAGCAGTTCCACGAGATCGAATTGCTGGCCAGCGAGCACAACCGCTTCCAGGCGGCCCTCGATGCCTCGGGACCGGTGAACGAAGACGGCAGCATCCTCTACCGCTTCACCAGCCTTGGCCGCCTCAGCGAAACCGATCTGCCCGCCTATCCCGACGATAAGCTCTACCTGGCGCCGGCCGTCACCTTCAAGCCGGACGAGGACACCAAGCTCACCATCCTCGGCGAATATTCGAAGTCGGTCACCGGCGGCACCGCGGCCTTCTACAACTCGGCCTATGGCGCATTGTCCAATGTCTATGAAGGTGATCCGGCCTGGAACGACTTCAGCCAGTACCAGGGCCGCATCGGCTATGAATTCGAGCACCGTTTCAACGACTGGCTCACCGTCCGCCAGAACCTTCGCTACAACGCCGTCGACTCAGACATCGAATACAGCGGCCACTATTCGGTCGGCGCCGACCAGCCGCTGCAGCGCTACTGGGGCCACTACACCGAGACGATGAAGAACTTCGTCGTCGACAACATGGCGCAGCTCGAATTCGACACCGGCCCGGTGCGGCACACCGCGGTCGGCGGCATCGACTATGCCTGGTCGGACTACGACGCCGGCAGCGGGCTTTCCTATGTCTCGGTCGACGACATCAAGTCAGCACCCGTTCCCCATTCCGGCGGTCAGCAGATGAACCAGCTCGGCGTCTACCTGCACGACCAGATGGAGTGGAACGATTTCACGCTGTTCACCAGCGGCCGTTATGATTGGGTCAACACCACCTCGACGGCGGCCGATTTCAGCCAGTCGAAGCAGAAGGACAGCGCCTTCTCCGGCCGGCTCGGCCTCTCCTACCGGACCGAATGGGACATCATCCCCTATGTCAACTATTCGACCTCGTTCTCGCCCAACATCGGCTTCGTCTATGACGACATCAACAGCAATGTCAGCCGCGTCGCCCGCCCGATGATCGCGACGCAGAAGGAGATCGGCGTCAAATACGAAATCCCGGATTACAACGCGACGGTCAGCGCCGCGCTGTTCGACATCGACCAGAAGGACGGCGTCGTGTTCGACGCCTCGTCCGGCATCAACAAGCAGCGCCAGCTCGACCTCAACTCGCGCGGCGTCGAATTGGAAGCCAATGCCTCGCTCGACAACGGCTTCAGCGTCATCGCTTCCTACACCTATCTGCGCGTGAAGATCGAACGCGGTGCGGCAGGCACCGACGGCAAGGAGCTGTCGGCGACGCCGAACCACATCCTGTCGCTTTGGGGCCACTATCAGTTCGAGAACGGCACGTTGGAAGGGCTCGGGCTCGGCGCCGGCGTGCGCTTTGCCGGCGCCAGCTACGGCGACGACACCAACACCTTCAAGAACGATGCGCGCGCCTTCGTCGACGCCTCGCTGTCCTATGACTTCGGCTACCGCAATCCGAAGCTCGAGGGCGTCAAGCTGCAGGTCAACGCCAAGAACCTCTTCGACAACCAGCAGACGATCTGCTCGGCGGGCTATTGCTACCGCGACGAAGGCCGTTCGCTGTTCGGCAGCCTGCGCTACCGCTTCTGAGGCCGCACCGACTGCCGTGAAGCGTGCGGCGAGGACAAATCCAAATTCATGGATTGTCCTGTTCCTCGCCGTCCCCGCCCTCGCCATGCGCGCCACGGCGCCAATAGGCGGTGACCAGATGCCGGTCGCGCGGCAGGCCCCACTTCTTGCGCACGATCCTGCGGATCTCCCGGAAGTCGGCGAACTCGCATCCGGCCCAGACATAGAGATCGTCGGCCGCATGATCGCGTTCGCCCAATGCCGCCGGCAGCAGACCGGCGCGGCCTGCTTCGCGGCCGTGCCGGTAGAGCCAGCGGACGGCGATGTTATCGCCCTGTGTCAGCGCGATCCGGTCTTCCGGACCATCGACCTCGATCAGGGCCTCGGCGCAAGCCGCTGGCGGGAGTTCCTCCAGGATCCTGCCGATGGCGGGAAGCGCCGTGTCATCGCCGACCAGGAGCAGATTTTGCGCCTCCGGCACGCCACCACCGCCGGGGCCGATCATGCCGATGACATCGCCGGCCCGCGCGCCCTGCGCGAAAGCCGCGGCCGGCGTTTCAGTTCCCGGATGCAGCACGAAGTCGATGTCGAGCCAGCCATCGGCGACATCGAGCGCGCGGATCGTATAGACGCGGACGGTGAGCGCATCCTCGCCTGATGGCCACACGATCATGCCGTCGGCGCGCATGGAGGGCCACACCGGCTGCCGCCCGGCAGGGGGCAGCAACAGCCGCACATGCAGCCCGCCATGGGCGAAGCGACCGAGGTCGTGGCCCGAGAAGCGCACACGCTGCATATGTGGCGACAGCCGCGTCGAGGATTGCACGGTGATCTCACGGAAGAAGACGGGCGTGCCGGCATCGCTGCCGTCGCCCTGCCAGCGCAAGCCGCCGGTGGTTCCCAACTGCCCGGCGATATGACCCGCAACGATCATCTTCATGTAGGACAAGCAGGTTTCGTCTTGCGCCGCGACCCGGATGCGTACACCGCCGTCGTCGAGCGTGGCATTCAGCGAGCCGTAATGCATGTGGAATTCCCACTGGCCGGCAATACCAGTGTCGATCTCGCAGTCACGGTGTTCGGCGCGCAGACTGTCCATCACCGCCCGAATGGCGTTATTGCGGATATCGGCTTGCGCGCTTAGTCGATCCATAGCTCAAGTCTCCTGGAACCGGCGCATGCAAGGGCGCCATCCGTCAGGCGGGCATGCCACAATGGCACCCTGGTTTCCACAGAAACTTGACTAAACAATTCATATTTTATGATCGCCGGCGGAATGACCCGCCTCGGATCATGCGTCAAGCCAAGCGCTTCCGGGTTCAACTGATGATCAGGCTCGCGATCCGGTCGCCGTCCAGCGTGAAGGTCATGTCGCCTTCGCCGTTGAAGCCGTTGCCTGCCACCTTGATGCGCACATGGCAGGCGCCGTCAGACGGCGCGATGCGGACGATGTCGAGATGGGACTGCACGCCGATATTGTCCGTCCGGTTCCAGCGCGCGATCTGTTCGCGTCCGCGGAAAGAACGGCCCCAGTCGGTGAGCAGGGCATCGGCCGTGAAGGTTTCGAGAAAGGCCTCGCTGTCGCCGGCATTGGTGGCTTCGACAAAACGGCGAATCGGGTCGGGTGTGGTCATCAATCGAGCCTGTGCATCAGATCGTCGTCCAACCAGCGCCCGAAGAAATAAACGAGCTGCTTGTGCCACCACGGCCAGTCATGGCTGACGTCGCCGCCCCAATAGTCGACCCAGGCCGGAATGGATTTGTCGCGCAGCACCTGCTCAAGTTCGCGCGTCTCGACAAGCATGCGCTCTTCCCAGGCGCCCTGCCCGCAGCAGAAGATTAGCCTCAGCGCCCTCAGCCGCCCGAGCAGCCTCTGGTCGACGATGCCCGGCAGATAATCGAGCGGCGAATTGTAGAAGATGCTGCCCTCGAGCGTCCGGTCGAAGAAGTCGCGGGTCGAATAGACGCCGGACAGCGAGATCACGCCGCTCGCCAGTTCCGGATAGCGGAACACGAAATTCGACGAGTGGTAGCCTCCCATCGAGCAGCCGCAGAACAGCGGCTTCAAGCTGCGCCCGCCATTGGCCTTGGCGGCAACCGACTGCAGTTCCGGCAGCGCCTCCTCGCGCACATAGCGGAAATAGGCCTCGTGGCGGGCGATGCGGCTGGCGAGATCGCCATGCTTGTCGAAGAAGGATTCCGAATCGATGCCGTCGAGCGTGAACAGCTGGATGCGGCCGGTATCGATGAATTCGGCGAGCGCGCCGACGCCGCCCGAATCCTCGAACTGGAAGAACCGCCCCTGCGAGGTCGGGAACACCACCACCGGCCGCCCGGCATGGCCGTAGCGCTTGTACTCCATGTCGCGGCCGAGATTGCGGGCATGGCCCTTGTGATAGGAAACGTCCATTCGCCTCACGCCTTTTCCGCGTGGATATAGTCGACCGCCCGGCGCAGCGCTTTCTGGTCCTTCGAGCGCATCTGGTAGGCGTAATTGCCCATGGCGCGGCTGAAAACCTCTTCGATGGCCTGGTGGTGGACGATCTTGTCGCCGTGCGCGGCTAGCACGTCCTCATGGCTGTGCAAATAGTCGAGGTGGCGTTTGCGGCTGGCATAGGCGGTGAAATACTTGCCCTTGTAGGGGCCGCCGGCCGCGTCCTTGACCACCATGTCGGCCCATTCGCCATAGACGTCGATGTCGAAGGTGTAGTTGATCGCGTCGGTCATCCAGGCGCCGGGCGGGCGCATGTTGACCTCGAGCGCGATGACGCGCTTGTCCCTGGTTTCGAACAATTCAATGTGGAAGAAGCGCTCGCGCACGTCGAACGCCTTGAGGATCTTCCTGCCCGCCTCCTCGACCGCCGGGCTGATCTCGGGAAAGCAGGTGTAGCTCATGTGGCGGTCGCGGTTGACCACCTCCATGACGCTCTGATCGTAGCGGTGGCTCGCCGCCAGCACCACCTCACCGTCGCGGTTGACCAGCCCGTCGAAGGTCACCACCAACCCTTCGATGAACTGCTCCATGACGAAGCTGACGCCTTCGGGCTTGTCCCTGAAGAACTGGTCGAGCTCTTTCGCGTTTGAAATCTTAAACGTGTTCGAGGCGCCGGAGCCTGAATCCGGCTTGACCACCACCGGATAGCCGACGCGGCGGATGAAGGTCATGGCCCCGGCGCGGTCGGAGCATTTGCGCTGCGGAATGGTCTCGACGCCGCTCTTGCGGAAGAAGGCGCGCATCCGGCTCTTGCGCTTCAAATTCTTCACGAAATCGAGCTTGGTGCCGAAGATGTTGAAGTCGGTGCGGATGTTGGCTTCGAGCTCCAGCCAGTGCTCGTTGAGCGACTCGAACCGATCGATGCGCCCCCATTTGTGGATGAAGTGCCCCATCGCCCGGAACACGGCATCGTAGTCTTCCATGTCCGCGACGCGGTAATATTCCGACAGCGCCGCCTTTAACTTCCCGCTCAGCGTTTCATAGGACGCGTCGCCGATGCCGAGCACCGTGGCGCCGGCCTTCCTCAGCCGGTCGCAGAAATCGGCGCCGTTGGCCGGAAAATGCGGCGAGAAGAACACGAAATTCATGCACGACCTCCCCCTGAGATCAGGTCCTCCGGGAGCGAGTGTGGCGCATTTGCCTGATGCGGGGAAGAGCGGCACTTCACGCGGCGGGGCCGGCACTTGCCTCCCGATGGCTGCTCCTGTAAGAGAGCCGGCATGACCACGCGCACCCGCTCCGTCGCTTCTCCTCGCCCCGGCTTTGCCGGCGAGACCGTGCGCGCGCTTGCTTCGACCCTGCTTCTTCTCGGCCTTATCGGCGATCGCCGGGTTCGCTGAAGGAGCGCCCGGCGGTCGAAAACCGCCGCTCAGGGCGCATGCTCCTTGGCCAGATTGGCAAGTCACATCAAGCGAATGAAACTTTGGTAAAGGCGCCGCTCGGCACCAACCCGCCTGAAGGCGGTCACACGAGCCGCCGGGAGAAACGACGATGAATAGAAGAGAAGCAATCCGCGCCGGCGAGGCAGAAACGGGCGCGCAAGCGCCCGGGCAGATGTCGGACGCCGCCCGCAAATATCAACCCTACCCGACCGTCAATCTCGCCGATCGCACTTGGCCGTCCAAGGTCATCGACCAGGCGCCGATCTGGTGCTCGGTCGACCTGCGCGACGGCAACCAGGCGCTGATCGACCCGATGGGCCATGAGCGCAAGGCGCGCATGTTCGCGTTGCTCATCGACATGGGCTTCAAGGAGATCGAGATCGGCTTTCCGTCGGCTTCGCAGACCGACTTCGATTTCGCCCGTTGGTGCATCGAGGAAGGCGGCGTGCCGAGCGATGTGTCGCTGCAGGTGCTGGTGCAGTGCCGGCCCGAGCTGATTACGCGGACCTTCGAAGCACTCAAGGGCGCCCATCGCCCGATCGTGCATTTCTACAACTCGACCAGCGAGCTGCAGCGTCGCGTCGTCTTCGAAAAGGACGTTGCCGGCATCAAGCGGATCGCCACCGACGCCGCCAAAATGATCACCGACATGGCGGCCAAGGCCGGCGGCGGCTATCGTTTCGAGTACTCGCCGGAGAGCTTCACCGGCACCGAGCTCGAGGTCGCCCTGGAGATCTGCAACGCCGTCATCGAGATCGTGAAGCCGACGGCCGACAACAAGCTGATCATCAACCTGCCCTCGACCGTCGAAATGTCGACGCCCAACGTCTATGCCGACCGCATCGAATGGATGTGCCGCAACCTCGACAACCGCGACAAGCTGATCATCTCGCTGCATCCGCACAATGACCGCGGCACCGGCATCGCCACCACCGAGCTCGGCCTGATGGCCGGCGCCGACCGCGTCGAGGGAACGCTGTTCGGCAATGGCGAGCGCACCGGCAATGTCGACATCGTGACGCTGGCGCTCAACATGTACACGCAAGGGGTCGATCCCGGGCTGGACTGCTCCGACATCAACCGGATGAAGGATGTCTACGAATATTCCAATCAGTTGAAGATTCCGGAACGCCATCCCTATGTCGGCGAGCTCGTCTACACCGCGTTCTCCGGCTCGCACCAGGATGCCATCAACAAGGGCATGAAGGCGCTGCGCAAGGCCAACACGCCGCTCTGGGAAGTGCCCTATCTGCCGATCGACCCGGCCGACGTCGGCCGCACCTATGAGGCGATCATCCGCATCAACTCGCAGTCCGGCAAGGGCGGCATCGCCTATGTTCTGCAGGCCGATTATGGCCTCAACCTGCCGCGCAACCTGCAGATCGAGTTCAGCCAGGCGATCCAGGCGATCACCGACGCCGAAGGCAAGGAAGTGCCGGCCAAGCGCATCCACGAGCGCTTCCTCGAAGCCTATGTCGACCAGCCCGGCGCCAGGCTGAAATTCCTCGACCACCACACCTACCCCGACACTGCGGCGAAGGGGCGGCGCATGGTGGAGGCGGTCATCCTCGACAATGGCAAGGAGATGACCATCACCGGTTCCGGCACCGGCCCGATCGACGGCTTCGTCGATGCGCTTTCGCGCCATGTTGGCGTCGAGATGTCGGTGCTCGACTATTCCGAACATTCCTTGCAGCGCGGTTCGAACGCCTCGGCCATCTCCTATGTCGAGATGGAATATCCGGGCGGCAAGCTGTTCGGCGCCGGCATAAACACCAACATCGTCGCCGCCTCGCTGGAGGCCGTGGTTTCGGCCGCCAACCGGATTCTGGGCCGCGGGGCCGGCTGATTGTTTGACCTATGAAGCGTGGCGCGTTCACCGGACGTGCCACGCTTCATGGCAGGCGCAAGCCGCGATCAAATTCATTAACCGGCAGGTAAATTTCCCGTGGCTTACGCGATCACATAACAGAAGGTTCCTTGTGCGACGGCGCGAGCGCTATATTATCGCGCCCTAACCTGTGCCGACTTCGGAAGGATCGACACTTGGAGCCTGCCACGCCTGCCGCCCCCGCAGTGCGCGAGACATTGGAGCGACTGCTTGCCAGCGAAACGTTCGGACGCTCCGAGCGCGCGCGCAGGCTATTACGCTATCTCGTGGAGCGCGAGCAGGCCGGCGAAGGCGACAGGCTGAAGGGCCTTTCCATCGCCATGGACGTCTTCGGCAAGGACGGCGATTTCGACTCGGCGACCGACGCCGTCGTCAGGGTCCAAGCCGGGCGGCTGCGTGAGCTTCTGGAGCATTATTTCGCCAATGAGGGCATTGCCGAGCCGGTGCGCATCGCAATCCCGCGTGGCGGCTATGTACCTTCCTACGAGCTGAATGCGATCCGGCTGGCCGCCGAAGCCAAACCCGCCGGTAGCGGCCAGGCCGCTCCGCCATCGGCCGAACATCTCGAGAATTCCGCACCCACCGAAGCCGCGCCATTGATGCCGACCCCGGCGGCGTCCGCCTCTTCGCTGACGCGCCAATTGCGGTTCTTCTGGGCCGCCATGGTTCTGGTCATCGCCATGCTGGGTGTCCTTGTCGTCCGCCAGGGCAACGCCTTTTTCCACGATCGCGACGCAGCCGCGCCGGTCGAAACGGCAGGTGCGACCAGCAGCGTTGCTTCGCAGCCGTTCGAGAGCTTGCCCTTGATCTACATGGCCATCAAAGCCGATGGCCCTGAGGCGGCCCGTGTCGCCGCTTCGCTACGCGCAGGCCTCGCCGGCTTCGATACCATAGACTTCATCGGGCGTGACGCCGATGCCACGCGCGAAAGTTCCGCCGATCCCGTTAGCTTCGTTTTCGACGTTATTCCCGGACCCGCCGCCGGCGACGTGATGATCGAATTGCAAAGCGTCGCGACAGGACGGGTTCTCCTGTCGCGCAACCTGACGTCAGCTGAAAGCGCGCCTGGTGCGGTCGAGAACAACGTCGCCAGTCTTTTGACTTCGACCATCCCCGCTTCCGGCGCGATCTACAGTTATATCGACCAGAGCGACATCCAGACCAGCCAGATCGGATGTCTGGTGCTCAACGACCGCTACTACCTCGACCAGAGCGGCAAGACGCACGAGGCTGCGTATCGCTGCCTGGAGAAGCTGGTCGGCGAAGGCACGAAATCATCGCTCGTCTACTCGGAACTGGCTTCCCTGCAACTGGAAGCCGTCAACAACCACTACGCCTATCCGCCCGGCGCGACCATCGAACAGGCCATGTCGTTTGCTCATCGCGCCATTCAGATGGGGCCGATGAGCCCGCACGCGCATCGCGCCTATGGCTATCTCAACTCGCGTCTCGGCAATACCGACGAAGCGATCCGCTGGATGCGCAAGTCCTATGAGCTCAACCCCTATGATCTCGGTATGGCCGCCGCCTATGGCTACGGTCTGATCTTCGCCGGCAAATATCAGGAAGGTACGCCGATCCTCGGCCACGCCGTCGAAACATTCAGCGGCCACCCGACCTGGTGGGATTACGGTCTGTTTCTCGGAGCCCTGATGCAAGGCGACACGAAGCGGGCGGCGATTGCCAGCGAGTCGCTCAGAACCACGGCGTCAAAATCGCATTACCTGGCCGCACGCCTGATCGGCGCCAAGATTTCAGGCCGTGACAAACTCGCGAGCCAGCTGGCCAACGAATTGACGGCCGAATTCCCGAAATTCGCCGCCGATCCGCGCGCGACCTTCGTCGACAGGAAGTATCCCGCGGATCTCACCGATCGGCTGGTGCAGTCCCTGCGCTCTGCGGGAATCGGCAATCCAAGCTGAGGCCGCAAGCCTGTCTCCGCCGCGTCGACCGACGATGGAACCGATCCCTGGCTGCCCCGATCGCCTCAATAGCACGAGGACGACCGAAAAAATTAGAGTATGCTTATGCGGTTGGTTTGGCGCTGACCGCCCCAGTCGCGAAGATTTTACTAGCTATCGACTCGGCCGGGGAGCATCCAGCCACGATTTGGAATTGCCGCTCGTTTTGCTTCGTAACCGATAAATTTCATGCTGCCATCCCTTAACGTCGCCGAATACGGTGCAGGCCCGAAGACGATCGTGTTGCTGCACGGCTTCGGTAGCTGCCATGAGACATGGCGCGACGTGATTTCTGCATTGGCGCCGAGTGCGAGGGTGCTGGCCTACGATCTGCCGGGCCATGGAAACTCGTTGGAATGTGACGGAAATGGCGGCGCCAAGCAGGCGGCACGGGCCATCCTCGCGGATCTGGCCATCCGCCGGCTGGGCAGGGTCCACCTCGTTGGCCATTCCATGGGCGGCGCGATCGCAACGTTGATGGCGCTCGCCGATCCCGAAAGGGTGGCCTCGCTGACCTTGCTGGCGCCCGGCGGCTTCGGTCCCGAGATCAACGGGCCGCTGCTGCGCCGCTATGCCGCCGCAGACGACAGCAATGAGATTCGCGCTTGTCTTGCCGCCATGTCGGGACCGGGAAGCATGCCTCCTGAACACGTGGTGGAGGCGCTTTTGCGTATGCGTGGACGGCCGGGCCAGTTACAGACCCTTGTCGATATCGCGGCCGCGATGACCAGGGATGACCGGCAAGGTGTCATCCCCGGCGAACGGCTGGAGACCTTGAACATGCCGGTGATGGTGGTTTGGGGAACCGACGATCCCGTCCTGCCCGTCGACCAGGCCGAAAGCCTGCCGGCGCATTTCCACCTGCACCACGTGCTGGAGGCCGGCCACATGCTGGCCGAGGAGGCGCCCGACCTGATCGCAGAGGTCGTGCGCCGCAACACGCGGCGGCGCCGTCGAGGCCGGCGGCCTGTATTGGGCGCCGCGGCGAGCTGAACCCCATCTCGCAGTGCATTTTGCCGGCGACTGTGTTAACTCGCTGTTTACCAACAGCGAGGCAGCCGCCATGAAGGATGCAGGCGACAAAATCACCCCGATCGAGCCATCGCGAAAGCTCGCGGATGCGATCCGCGACGTCAAGAATGCCTTCGCCGACCGCGACGATGTGGTGGTCGACATGCGCGAGGCGCACCGCATGCGGCTCGAACTTCTGGCTGCCGAGCTTGCGCCCGTCTTTGCCGATGTGCCGGCCGACATCGACAATTTCGATTTCGCCGTCTCGTCAGGCCTGCAGCCACGACTGTGGATCGATGCCGTCAGCCACGTCGCCATGGGGCGGGATCGCCGCACCTTCCGCTTCCTCAAGGACACGCGCATCGGCCGCGTGGTGCTGGCCGAATCCGTCGACATGAAGCCCGTTTCGGACGCCGTGACACGATACGTGGCCGAGCGTGTCGTCGAACGGCAGCGGATGATGGAGGGCGGGGTCGAGAGCGCCGTGCCTGGCCTGCATCGCGCCGATGTCCAGGAAGCGGAGCCGCCCTTGCAATCCGCAGCGCGCCGCAACGGCTGGACGACCTTCTTCGCCGGCCTTGGCTTGATCGCCGCCGGCGCCCTGGTGGGCCTGGCGGTGTCGCTCGTGCTGTTCTGGGACCGCATCGCCCAGATGAAGATCAGCTTCTGACGGGAGCATGATCCCGAAAAGTGGAATCCGGTTTTCGGAAAAGATCATGCTCAAACAAACAGATAGAGCCTATCCATCCCGATTTCATCGGGATGGAACAGGCTTTGGCTCCCGAACCACAGGCATATCGACGCCGAGCTCCATCACCTGAATATCCGACGGCGGCAGTGCCGGACCGGTCAGGCCGCGCCGTGTCAGGCGGATGCTCCAGTTGCCTTTTTCCCCGTCTATCTCGAACAGATTGTATTGAGCGGCCGGATGCCTGCCGCCCGGCGCCTGGCCGGCGGCGGCCACGCCGACCACCGGCACCTTGGCGCCGCGCGGGCCGATGGTGAACAGCGACGGCAGATGCGAGTGACCGTGCAGGACAAGCTCGGCGCCATGCCGGCGAATGACCTTGTTGAAGCGCGCGATGCCGAACAGCCGCTTATGCTGCGAGACGGCGCCGCGCACTGGCGGATGATGGATCATGATGGCGCGAAACAGCCCCTGTTTGGCCGTGGCATCGAGTATCTTGGCGAGCCGCTCCGCCTGGCCCTCCATGAAGAACCCGTTGGCCATGAAAGGCGCCGTGGCCCGCGCCGTCGTGACGCCGATCAGCGCAACATCGCCTCGCACACGCAGATACGGAAAGGAATTGCGGTCGACCGGGCTGTTGACACCGTCGCCCGTCATCCACGGCGCCCAGGACCGGCAGACCTTGTCGAAGGCGCCCGGCACGTAGGCGTCGTGATTGCCTGGCACCACGGACACGTCGTTCGGAGCGCCAAGCGTCTCCAACCAATGCTTCGCCATCTCGATCTCGCCGTCGAGCGCCAGGTTGACGAGATCGCCGGTGACGGCGAGATGGTCTGGCGCGTTGGCCTTGATGTCGGCGACGATCGTGTCGATGACGGCATCATGCATATGGCGGCGACGGTTGCGCTGCCAGTTGACGTAACCCAGCACGCGCTTGGACGCGAGGTCGCGATAGGTTACATCGGGCAGAGGCCCCAGATGGACATCGGAAATATGTGCGAGCCTGAGCATAGCCCCTTCTTAAGCGACACGGTTCAGGCTTTCCACTCACCGTTTGCTGTTCGCTTGGCGATTGCCGGATGACCGGCGCCACCGATCCGGAACAGGCGTTCCGCCAGGCCGGCTGGGCGGGACTGCGGGCAAGGCTGTTCCATCTCTATTTCCTGCTGCGGCGCCCGATGACGCTTGGCGTCCGCGGCCTGGTCTACGACCGCGCCTCCAACACCGTCTTCCTCATCCGCCATACCTATGTTCCGGGCTGGCAATTGCCGGGCGGCGGCGTCGAGATAGGCGAGACCCTTCTTGAGGCCTTGGCGCGCGAGCTGGCCGAGGAAGGCAACATCGCGCTGACGGCCCCGCCGATGCTAAAATCGATGCATTTCAACCGCCGCTCCAGCCGCCGCGACCATGTCGGTCTCTATCTGATCGAAGCCTTCAGCCAGGCGGCGCCAAAACTGCCTGACCATGAGATCGCCGAGGCGGCCTTCTTTCCGCTAGACCGCCTGCCGAAAGACACGACGCCGGCGACACGACGACGGATTGCCGAAATTTTCGACGGCGAGCAGGCCTCAGTCTACTGGTAGTCAAGCTGCCTTCCTGAACCTGCCGCGATCGTGCGCCGCCGCATAGTCGAGTTCTGGCCCCACCGGGACAATGCCCGTCGGATTGATCGATTTGTGGCTTCCGTAATAATGCGACTTGATGTGATGCAGGTTGACCGTTCCTGACACGCCGGGCACCTGGTAGAGGTCGCGCAGATAGTTCGACAGGTTCGGATAGTCGGCGATGCGGCGCAGATTGCATTTGAAGTGGCCGACATAGACCGGATCGAAGCGCACCAGCGTGGTGAACAGCCGCCAGTCGGCTTCGGTGATGCGTTCGCCGGCCAGATAGCGGTGCTTTGAAAGCCGCTCCTCGATCGTATCGAGCGCCGAGAACAGCTCGCCGAACGCTTCCTCATAGGCTTCCTGCGTGGTGGCGAAGCCGGTGCGGTAAACGCCGTTGTTGATCGCCGGATAGACCAGCGCATTGATCTTGTCGATCTCGGCGCGCAGCGCCCGCGGATAGAAGTCGAGGTTCGCATCGCCCCATTCGTCGAAGGCGGAATTGAGCATCCGAATGATTTCTGAGGACTCGTTATTGACGATGGTCTGTTGGTGTTTATCCCACAGCACAGGCACCGAGGCCCGGCCCGAATAGGCGGGATCGGCCTTCGCATAGATCTGGTGCAGGAAGTCGAGGCCGTAGAGCGTGTCTCCGGTGGCGCCGTCTTCCGCCTTGAAGGTCCAACCGTTCTCGCCCATGAAATGGTGCACCACCGAGACGGAGATGATGGCTTCCAGCTTCTTCAGGGCGCGGAATATCAGCGTCCGGTGCGCCCATGGGCAGGCAAGCGAGACGTAAAGGTGGTAGCGGCCGGGTTCTGCCTTGAAGCCGCGCTTGTGGCCCTCCGCCGGCGCGCCGTCGCGCGTCACCCAGTCGCGCCATTGCGCTTCGGCCCGCACGAATCTGCCGCCGCTGTTGGCGACCGGCCGATCCTGCCATCTGCCTTCAATCAGCAATCCCATGCGAAATCTCCCTGCGGCCCCAACAGATATTTAGGCGTTTGGCCGGAATGTCGAAGCCCTCAGGCGCTGAACAGTTCGTCAAACGACGAACCAGTTCGTTCAAACGACGAACCAGTTCGTCGAGCCGCACAAAGAAAGGTGAAAAGCGCCGATTGCAGCCGGGAAAAATTGATGGTAGCGGAGGCGCCCATGTTCGACTTTGCCTCGATCCGGTTCGACCGACGACGAAAGGGCGCCCGCGCTTGATGAAGCGCTGACTGGCGAACGCTGCCGCTTGCAGCAAACCTTTCCTCGCATACCGGAACGCAAAGACCATGAGCCTTGCCGACGTGAAATATCTGCCGGAAACCCCGGCGCACGATCCTGAAATCGAAGCCATAAACGAGGAAGCCTTCGGGCCAGGCCGTTTTGTGCTTGCCGCTTACAAGATCCGCGAGTCCGGCGGGCATGACCGCTCGATGTCTTTTGTCGCGGTCAAGGGCGATACGGTGATTGCTTCCGTGCGCATGACGCGCGTCGCGGCAGGCGTCGGCCGCGCCATGATGCTGGGGCCGCTCGCCGTGCGGCCGGCGTTCAAGAATCTCGGCATCGGCCGCCGGCTGGTTGCGATCGCGCTCGAAGCCGCGGCGAAGGCCGGCGCGCCGGCCGTGATGCTGGTCGGCGACGAGCCTTACTATGGGCCGCTCGGCTTCAAGCGCTTCCCGCGCGGGCAGATCACCATGCCGCGCCCGGTCGATCTCGACAGGCTTCTCCACCACGAAATCAGGCCGGGCGCGGTGGCCCGGTTCGTCGGCGAGGTCTGCCATGCGGACACCGCCCGCCTGCCCGAGCAACTCCCAGCAATGGCGTGATCGACAATGTCGATTGATCCCGGTCAATCGCCCCGCGATTGATCCCGCCGACCGTCAATCCACATGTCAATTGATGCAGGTTGCGCCTCGCGGGCGGGCTTCGTAGCATGACCAAAAATCCTGGGAGGACGCCGACATGAACCCGAATGGCCAGATCGCGATCGTCACCGGCGGTGGCTCCGGCCTAGGCGAAGCGACGGCGCGCGCCCTTGCCGCCAAGGGCGCCAGGGTTGCCATACTGGATGTCGGCGTCGAGCGCGCGGCGAAGGTTGCCGCCGATATCGGCGGCATCGCCGTTCAGTGCGATGTCAGCAGCGGCGACAGCGGCGTCGCCGCCATTGCCGAGGTGGCGAACAAGCTCGGCGAGCCGCGCATCCTGGTCAACTGCGCCGGCATCGCCATCGGCGTGAAGACGGTCGGCAAGGATGGTCCGCACCCACTCGACCAGTACCGCAAGGTGATCGAGATCAACCTGATCGGCACCTTCAACATGATCCGCCTCGTCGCCGACCGGGCGGCGAAACTCGATCCGCTGGCAGGCGGCGAGCGCGGCATCATCGTCAACACCGCTTCGGTCGCGGCCTATGACGGCCAGATCGGCCAGGCCGCCTATTCGGCATCCAAGGGCGGCGTCGTCGGCATGACGCTGCCGGTGGCGCGCGACCTCGCGCGCTCCGGCATCCGCGTCTGCACCATCGCCCCCGGCATCTTCAAGACGCCGATGATGGCCGGCATGCCGCAGGAGGTGCAGGATTCGCTCGGCGCCTCGGTCCCCTTCCCGCCCCGCCTCGGCGAGCCATCGGAGTATGCCGCGCTTGCTCTCCACATCATCGAGAACCAGATGCTGAACGGCGAGACGATCCGCCTCGACGGCGCGATCCGCATGGCGCCGAAATAGAAAGCAATGACCACGCCACCGACAGCCACCGACAAGGCAGGACCTCTGGCTGGCTTGAGGGTGATCGAGATGGCAGGCCTCGGCCCGGTGCCGCTGGCCGCCCTGATGCTGTCGGAAATGGGCGCCGAGGTGCTGCGCATCGAGCGGGCGGACGCCAGAGAGCCGCTTCTGTCCTTGCCGGAAGCCTACGACCTCGACCGCCATGGCCGCTCAATCCTCAAGCTCGACCTGAAACGCCCGGATGGCCAGGAGCTTCTGTTGCGCCTTGCGGAAAAGGCCGACATCCTCATCGAAGGCTTTCGCCCCGGCGTCATGGAGCGGCTGGGTCTCGGTCCCGGCATCGCGCTCGAACGCAATCCGGCGCTGATCTATGGCCGCCTGACGGGTTTCGGCCAGGACGGGCCGCTCTCGCGTCGTGCCGGCCATGACATCACCTATCTCGCTTATGCCGGCCTGCTGCACGCCATCGGCAGGCAAGAGGCGCCGCCCGCGCCGCCGCTCAACCTCGTTGCCGATCAGGGTGGCGGCGCCATGATGCTGATTGCCGGCATGCTGGCGGCCCTGTTCCAGCGTTCGCGCACCGGCAAGGGCCAGGTGATCGACGCCGCGATGATCGAGGGCGCATCGATGCTCGCGGCTCCGATCCACGCTTTCATGGCGGCAGGCCTCTGGAACGACCGACGCGGCGAGAACCTGCTCGATTCAGGGGCGCCCTCCTACGACACTTACGAGACCGCAGACGGCCGGCATGTCGCCATCGGCTGCCTCGAACCGCAGTTCTTCGCTGAATTCGCCAGGCTGCTGCCGCTCGACCAGCGTTTTGTCCGCAGCCAATATGACAGGGCATCGTGGCCCGAGATGCGAGCCGTGATCGCAGCCAGGATCAGAGAGAACACGCGCGACGAGTGGATCGACGTCTTTGGCCCGACCGATGCCTGTGTGGCGCCGGTTCTTTCCATGACCGAAGCCAGGAACCACCCTCACAATCGCGCAAGGCAGAGCTTCGTGAGTTCCGGCCGGCTTGAGCGTCCGGCCCCTTCGCCGCGCTTCTCGCAAGCTCCTCAAACTCTTGCCACGGCGCCAAACGCTGCCGATCGTCAGCCGGCCACCGTGCTGGCGCGCTTCGGCATCGACGAAAGTGAAATCGAGGCCCTTGTCAGGTCCGGCCTGTTTGGCCAATAAACCGGAGAACAGAAATCAGCTTATCCTGAAAGTGTTTCGACCGAAAAGGGGAGCGCTTTGACCGAGACCAGGAAGGATGTCATCCGCGAGACCGATGCCGAGGCCGTCAGGCTGGCGAAGACGCTGATCCGCTCGGCCCGCTTCGGCGCGCTCGCGGTGATCGAGCCCGGCACCGGCGCGCCCCTGGCAAGCCGCGTCGGTGTGGCGACCGACATCGACGGCGCGCCGCTGATCCTGGTTTCGATGCTGTCCGCGCATACCGGCGCGATTGTCGCCGATCCGCGCTGCTCGCTGCTGCTTGGCGAACCCGGCAAGGGCGATCCGCTGGCGCATCCGCGTATCAGCCTGATATGCCGGGCGCTGCGGCTGGAGGGTGGATCGGCCGTTCACGCCCGCGCCGAACGGCGCTACCTCAACCCCAATCCAAAGGCGAAGCTCTATGCCGGGCTTGGCGACTTCTCGATATTCCGGCTCGAGCCTGAGCGCGCCAGTCTGAATGGCGGCTTCGGCAAGGCCTACCTTCTGGATCGCGCCGATCTGATCACCGGCGACCCGATCGTCGAGGAGCTCGCGGTGAGCGAACAGTCGGCGCTCGACCATATGAACGCCGACCATGGCGATGCGCTTTGCCTCTATGCGCGCCATTTCGGCCGGGCCGAAGGCGACGGCTGGATCGTCACCGGTTTCGATGCCGACGGCATGGACCTGGTGTCCGCGGATGCCACCTGCAGGGTGTTCTTCCCGCGGCCTCTCGGCGCCGCCAGCGAGTTGCGGTCCGTGCTGGTCGAGATGGCAAAGACCGGACGCGCCGCCGGCCAGCCACAGTAGCGAAAGTTAATCGTCCCAGATCGAAAGCAACTCTTGAGATTTAGATAAAATGATCTACCCTTTGTTGTAGCGCTGATTCAGCGGCGCTTCCTGACCTGAACATTGTGGAATCAGCCACCATTGCCCCCATGGCGGCTGGATGAGCCAGAAAACATGGGGCATCTATGATCTCGAGCAAGCTAGTCGCCAATGCCGAATCGGCTGCCGCGTTTCTGACGCTCATGGGCAACGAAAAGCGGCTGCTGATCGTCAGCTATCTGATCGAAGGCGAAATGTCGGTCGGTGCCATCGCCGAAAAAGTCCAGTTAAGCCAGTCCGCTCTGTCGCAGCATCTGGCCAAACTGAGAGCACTTGAAATCGTCGAGACGCGCCGCGACCGCCAGATGATCTATTATTCCTGCAAATCCGATGCGGTGCGCGAGCTGCTTCGCATGCTGGAAGGCATTTTCGGCGACGGCGACCTGTCCCAGATGGCCTACAGGATGCGCCGCGCCGGGGCTTGACCCGCGCTGTCCAAAGCCCCTTACCTCGCTGACGATCGTTTGCCGGCGAGATTTGCATGAACCTCATCCCCATCGACGACCCGCAGGATCCGCGTGTCGCTGCCTATCTCGACATCCGCGAGCGCGATCTCGTCGGGCGCCACGGGCGCTTCGTCGCGGAAGGCAAGGTCGTGCTGGATCTTCTTTTGTCGGTCCGACGCTTCGCCGCGGAGTCGGCCCTCATTCTGGAAAACAGGCTGGCTGGCCTGGAAGGCGTCTTGCGCAAGGCGCCGGCGGATTTCCCGGTCTTTGTCGCCAAGAGCGAGGTCATGGACCGGATCGCCGGCTTCCATATGCATCGCGGCATATTAGCGATCGGCGTTCGCGACGCTCCTCGACCGGCGGAGGTTTTGCTCGAAACCTTGCCGGCAGGCGCGCTGGTCGTGGTCCTGGTCGGCATATCCAATCACGACAATATGGGCTCGATCTTCCGCAACGCCGCGGCCTTTGGCGCGGACGCCGTGCTTCTCGATCCTACCTGCTGCGATCCGCTCTATCGCAAGGCGATCCGGGTTTCGGTCGGCGCGGCGCTGAAGGTTCCTTTCGCGCCCTTCGGCGACGCCATGAGCTTGATTGCGACGCTCAACCGGCTGGGCTTCAGCCAGTTCGCGCTCTCGCCGCGCGGCGAAACCGAAATTCGCGCCGCGGAAAGAACTTCGCGGCTGGCGCTTTATCTCGGCACGGAAGGCGAAGGCCTGCCCGAAACCGTGCTCAACCGGCTGCGGACGGTACGGATCGGCATGGCGGAGGGTTTCGACAGCCTGAACGTTGCCGCCGCTTCGGCCATCGCCCTGCACCAGTTCTCGAGACGATAGCTGTCCAGCAAGCAGGGAAAGCGTCGCCTTGCCGACAGTCTGCGTTTTGATCAGCTGGTTGGGTCGGCCTTCTGAAGGGCCCTTACACGGTCCGCGAGGCTGATGCCGCGCTCGCCCGCGCCCTGCTGCCCGTCGCGAGGGGTCGCCAACGCCTTCAAAATCGGCGAATCCGGCCCGTCCAGCTTCATCGTCAGGTTGACGACCTCGGCCGCCAGTTCGTTCATCTGTTCGCGAAGCGCCGTACCGGCGCGTCGCGCGTCGCTGGCCTGTTCGGGCCTTGCCGTTTCGAGCGTGGCAAGATCGGTCTTGAGCCGCTTGTTCTCACGCGCCAGCGAAGTCAGCCTCGCCTCCAGCCGCTCCCGATCGCCTTCGAGCTTGGCGATCGCCTTGTCGATGCCTTCGACCTCGCCGGTCTGGTGCGTTCCGCCATTTGCCTCGGCACCCTGCTTTAAGCGTTCGCGCATCCGGGCAAGCTCCTTCTCGCGCCTGTCGAGCCTTTCCTCGCGGTCGGCAAGAGTGGCAAGCAGCCGCTCGACCTTCTTGTCCAGTTCGGCTGCCCGTTTCTTTTCTGCCTTGAGCGCGTCCCTGGCCGCTTTGCCTTCCGCGGCGATTTCCTGGTTGCGCCGGTCCGCTTCCTTGCGCTGGCTGCGCAGCACCGCAATGTCGTTGGCGAGCTTGTCCAGTTCCGATTCACGGGCCACGAGCTCGATCTGGCGGTTGCTGGATGAGAAGCTGGCATCGTCATACATCTGCTCGAGCTTTTGCAGCTCCAGCGCGCGCTTCTCCAGGGAGCGCTCCGTCTGCGCCAGCTTTTCCGACAGTTTGTGCAGTTCTTCCTCGCGCTGCCGGAGCTCCGCGTTCCTGGCCTGCAGGTCGGAAAGCGCCTGGTTCTTGTCTTTCGTCTCGACCGCCAGCCCCTTCAGGGCCTCGCGGCCGCGGCCGATCTCGACCAGTTGCTCGGCCGCCTTCTCCTTGAGGCTCTTGATGTTCATCTCGAGCCGGCGCGTGTTCATGGCGAATTCGGCGCGGACCCGATCCTTTTCAGCCAAGATCTCGGCAGGCGTCAGCGGCATCGAGGCCTCGAGGCGCCTGCGCGTCAGAACGACGGCCCGCCGCCAGATGGCCGGCGCAATCAGCGACACCAAGAAGACGGCGCAGAGGAAGCCGAGTGCGAAGAACAGGATCGACTGGACCAAGGTGGACTATTCCGTATACGGGAGCGGCAAACCGCCAATGCCCGACTGTGCCATCTTGGCATGGCGGAAATCCAGCGCCGCGGCAAGAGCATGCCGCGGCGCGATCGGTCTTATCCGAGCGGTTGTGGCAATCCTGTCCGCTCAGAACGGGTTCCAGGTCGCCCGTTCGGTAAGCTTCAGGTAGCCGAGATTGACGCCGAGCCGGGCGCCGACGCCGGTGCGGATCGGAACGATGAGCACCCTGTTGCTCTGCAGCACGTTGAAGCCGACGCCGGCCACGACATAGGCGGAGCCGGCGACGCCGCCGAAGCGGTTGTAGAGGCTGCTGATGTCGTCCAGATTGTAGACCAGCATCATCACGCGCGACCCTTCGCCGCCGAAATCCCAGCCGAGCGATGGGCCTTGCCAGAATACCTTATGGTCGCCCGCGTTCTTGGTATAGAGCGTGCCCTCGCCATAGGTCAGGCCGCCGATCAGCGCGCCGGATCCCTCCTCGCCGAGCAGATAGCCGTTGGGCAGGCCGTAGGACGCAAAGATCTTTTCGACGACGGTGGCGAGGCCGCCCGACGTCGCGCCGAAGAACTTGTGGCCGGAATCGACGATCTCCTGCGCGGTGTATTCCTGGGCCCGCGACGCGGAGGTTGAGAAGATGACAGCACCCATGAGGGCGATCGTCATGGTGAGGACGCGGACGAGAGTCCGGTCATAGAATCGGGAAAACATGCTTCCAATCTCCGTCAGGGAGCACTTTCGCCGACGCCTCGTACCCCTGCGGCTCTTGGCGGCCGCTTCGAGATGACTATTACGGGCAAACTATGCCGTAATCCTTTTTCAACCATTAAGCTGGCGCAGGAAGATGGCGGTTCGAAGGCTGGCGGCCCGACGTGGCCCCTCTGGCCTCGTTTTCCCGGCATGAATGCAGCATTTTCGCCATCCGCGGTTGCGGATTTGTTGATGCACGGGCGGGCGCTGTGTATTCAGAAAGCCTTGGAAAGGGCGTGATTCGCGTGGCGGGCGCGAAATCGATCGCTCGGCCATGAATATGTGAACTAGCAGGGATTCTCTGATGGCCGAGCTCTTCACCCTCTCCGCCCCCGATCTGGCGGCGCTTCTGTGCAGCCGCGTATGCCACGATATCATCTCGCCGGTCGGCGCCATAAACAACGGCCTCGAACTGCTCGACGAAGGCGGCGCCGACGAAGACGCCATGAAACTGATTCGCCAGAGCGCCAGGAACGCCTCGGCGCGTCTGCAATTTGCCCGCATCGCCTTCGGCGCCGCCGGCTCGGCCGGCATGATGATCGATACCGGCGACGCAGAGGCCGTGGCCATTGCCTTTTTGAAAAACGAAAAGCCGGAGCTGGTCTGGAACGGTGCCCGCGCGCTGCTGCCCAAGAACAAGGTCAAGCTCCTGCTCAATCTCATTCTCGTGGCCAACGCGGCCATACCGCGCGGCGGCAAGCTGGTGGTCACGCTGGAGAACCTCGAGACCGAACCGCGTTTTGCGCTGTCGGCCAGCGGCCCGATGCTGCGCGTGCCGCCAAAATTCCTCGAGCTGCATTCCGGCCACAAGCCTGAGGAAGCGATCGACGCCCATTCGGTCCAGCCCTATTACACGCTGCTTCTGGCGCGTGAGGCCAACATGACGATCTCGATTCATGCGACCGCCGACGAGATCGTGTTGTCTGCGGCCTGAGGCAATCAGCAAGAACAGGCCAAGTATTTATCTCAGCTGATATTGCTGCTTCCGGTACGAGCGAAGCAACTTCTGCCATTGCCGGCTTATTGACGTGGGGCGAAAAACCGCGCCATGCGTCTCTTTGGAAAAACTTTACCTAACCGCTTTTCGGCTTCTTTACCAGATTGCTCTAGGGTGCCCCACGGTTACCGGAGGTTGCCGGTTCGGCAGATGGCAAAGAGGGCCCGGAAATGAAGCGCTGCCTGTTCGTGGACGATTCGAGCGTCATCAGGAAGGTCGCAAAGCGTATCCTTGGCGGTTCGGACATCGTGGTCATCGAAGCGGCCAGCGGGCTTGATGCGATCGAGATCTGCTCCAGCGACATGCCCGACGTCGTCGTTGTCGACGGCGGTTTGCCGGACATGCAGGCAGTCGACCTCATTCGCCGCATCCGTGCCATCGAAAGCCCCGTCAAGCCGCAGATCCTGGTCTCGCTCGTCGAAGTCGACGTCGGCTCGATCATGCGCGCGAAGCGTGCCGGCGCCCAGGGCTATCTTTTGAAGCCCTTCAACCGGGCGCAATTGCTCGAGAGTTTCCGCTTCCTGAAGATCGCGGCCTGAGCTTTCGATGCCAAAAAACAAAAAACCCGGCGGGATGAACTGACCCCGTAAAGTTGGACGGTTCATTGAGCTGGTAGATTTAAGGACTGGGTCCTGTATTGCACAGGGGCCAGCCCTTTCAGTTTCAGTTTGATGCGGCGGTGGTTGTAATAGTCGATGTAGCCCTTGATGGCCGTATCGAGGCTTTGGACAGTGTCGAACCTTTCCGGATGGAAGAGCTCGGACTTGAGTGTGGCGAAGAAGCTCTCCATCGGTGCGTTGTCGAGGCAATTGCCTTTGCGTGACATGCTCTGTGCAAGGCCTCTGGCCTCCAGCCTGCGCTGGAATGCCGACATCTGGTATTGCCATCCCTGATCGGAATGCAGGATCGGCCGCTCGTCCTCGTTGAGCCGGGCGAAGGCTTTGGTCAGCATGTTGTCCACCAGTTTGAAGCGCGACCGGCGCGCCGTCTCGAAGGCGACGATCTCGCCATTGTAGAGATCCATGATGGGAGACAGGTAGAGCTTGTCGCCGGCCACGCTGAACTCCGTCACGTCGGTCACCCATTTGCGGTTGGCGCGGTCGGCGCCGAACTTGCGCTGCAAGAGATCGGGAGCGGTCCGCCCGATCTCGCCCCTGTAGGAACGATACTTCTTCGGCCTGACCAGTGACTTCAATCCCATCCCGGCCATCAGGCTCTGGACGGTCTTGTGGTTGACGCATTGGCCCAACTGGCGCAGTTGCGCGGTCACCCGGCGATAGCCATAGCGGCCCTTGTGGCTGTCGAAGATGGCCTTGATCGCCTCCTTCAGCGCCGCATGACGGTCCGGGCGCGAGGCCGCCTTTTGCCTGTAATAGAACGTGCTGCGCGGCAGCTTCGCCAGGTCGAGCAGGTCCTTAAGCGGATAAAACGGCCTTAACGCTTGGACGGCTTGCGCTTTTTGGGCGCATGTTCCTGCGTTAAGGCCCTCAGTTTTTTTAGGTAGGCGTTCTCCATCCGCAACTGCTTCAACTCGGCCAGCAATTCTTCGCGGCTTTTGGCCTCGTCACTGGCTGCAACAGGCACCGCAGGGGCCGGCGGCTTTGACATGGGTCGTCCTCTGGGGCGGGGGCCGAGCGCCTCTATCCCACCCGCATGATAGTGCTTCTCCCAGCCCGTCAGGCAACCGGAATTGCGGATATTGAACAGCGTCGCCGTCTGGCGATGCGACAGACCGTCCTTCCACATCCGCTCGAGCACCGACAGCTTGAACGCCACATCGTAACGACCGTACTTCCGCGACAGCCCGGCATCGCCATGCGCCTGGTACAAAGCAACCCACTTGCGCACAGTCGCCGCGTCAACTCCACGCTTAGACGCCGCACTCGCGTAGCTTTCATCCCCGCACAAATAGCTATCGACAACCGAGCGCTTGAAACGCGCACTGTGTTTGGACATGCAAAACCCCCGAAGGTTGTGTCCAACTTTCGGGGGTCAGTTCAGGAGCCGGGTTATTTGTACGAATCGCTTGGCCGAAGATCAGGCGCTGACGCGGATGTCTTCCGGCTCGCGCAGCACATAGCCGCGGCCCCAGACCGTCTCGATGTAGTTCTGGCCGCCGGACGCCGCGTCGAGCTTCTTGCGCAATTTGCAGATGAAGACGTCGATGATCTTCAGTTCCGGTTCATCCATGCCGCCATAGAGGTGGTTGAGGAACATTTCCTTGGTCAGCGTGGTGCCCTTGCGCAGCGAGAGCAGCTCCAGCATCTGATATTCCTTGCCGGTCAGGTGCACGCGCTGGCCGCCGACCTCGACCGTCTTGGCGTCGAGATTGACCACCAGGTCGCCGGTGGTGATGACCGACTGGGCATGGCCCTTGGAGCGGCGCACGATGGCGTGGATGCGCGCCACCAGCTCGTCCTTATGGAAAGGCTTGGTCATGTAATCGTCGGCGCCGAAGCCGAGGCCGCGCACCTTGTCCTCGATGCCGGCCATGCCGGAGAGGATCAGGATCGGCGTCTTGACCTTGGAGAGGCGAAGCGTGCGCAGCACCTCGTAGCCCGACATGTCGGGAAGGTTGAGATCGAGAAGGATGATGTCGTAGTCGTAGAGCTTGCCAAGATCGACCCCTTCTTCGCCGAGATCGGTCGTATAGACATTGAAGCTTTCCGATTTCAGCATCAGCTCGATGCTTTGTGCGGTTGCACTGTCGTCTTCAATCAGCAGAACACGCATTTCATTCCCCTTTTCTGCTGCCGAACCGTGTCACGACCCGTCCGGACCGGAGCAGTGATTGCCTGAACAGAAGGTGCCACCGACTGGTTAACAAATCCTAATTTCGTGCTGACCACGATATCAGATTTTTTAACCCCTTTCTACACCCACTTGAATCTAATAATGAATCACAGACCCAAATCGCTCATGTACCACATTAACAAGCCAGCCTAAGTGACTCCAGTGACTCGCAGGCCGCGCTTCCCTCGCCGCAGCCGGAATTTTTACCCGGCCTTAAGTCCTCGCCCGTATGATTAACAATGCCCGTAAACGAATGGTTACCGCCGGCAAAAATCTTTAGGGCTTTGTTTCCCATAGCAGGGGGAAAGCCGGGGGAAACGGGCGACGCATGGGCCTGTCCAGGCCGATGGGACGATATGCAAGGTGTGCGGTTCCGGGAGTACCGAGTCATGAAGTCACGTGAAAACCTCGTTCGGCTGAAGCAGTTTCAGGTGAATGAGAAACGGCGCCAGCTCTTGCAGCTGGACATGATGATCGCCGAGTTCGAACGCATGGCCGTCGAATTGGAGGCGCAGATCGTCGCCGAAGAGAAAAAAGCCGGCATCACCGACATCAATCATTTTGCCTATCCGACCTTCGCCAAGGCGGCACGCCTGCGCCGCGACAACCTCAGGAACTCGCAGAGCGACCTCGCCCAGCAGCGAACCATGGCCGAATCACTACTCGGCGAAGCTGAAGCGGAGCTTTCCAAGGCGGAGATGCTGGAATCGCGCGACAGCAAGATCCGCGATGCGGATATGGGCGGCCGCAGCGCCATGATCGGCTGAGCCGACTGCGCTTAGCCGCTATCGCCGGGGCCGGCCGGCGGCGCCCTTGAACCGCGCCGGGAACAACTCGTGCTCACGCTCCCGCTTCAAGGCAGCACTGCCATATCGTCTTGATGGTTCGCCGATGCCCGCGCGCGGGCATCCTTGATGTCGGGCGCATGCTCTTCCGCCCAGGAGCGTATCTGGCTGAGCAGCCCCGCCAGGTTCTGGCCAAGCTCCGTCAGCTGATATTCAACCCGCGGCGGGATGACCGGAAAGACCTCGCGCCGGACAAGGCCGTCGCGCTCCAGCACGCGCAGCGTCTGGGCCAGCATCTTCGGCGTGATGCCTTCCAGCTTGCGCGCCAGTTCGCCATTGCGCAGCCGGCCGCGCTGCAGCGCGCAAACGGTCAGATAAACCCATTTGCTGGCCAGCATCTCGAGCACGGTATGCGACGGGCAGGTGCGCCGGAACGCATCGTAGCCGAAGGGGGTGGCGTCATCACTATCCATGAGGTGCCTATATATAGAAAGGTACATACTAGACAACAGAATATTACTATCCAAATGATAGCGGCATACCAATTGAGAAGGAGGCTTCCATGCGTGCCGTTATCCAAAACTCCGTCGGTGGACCCGACGTCCTTTTCGTCGCCGAGCAGCCAGACCCCTCGCCCAAGCCTGGCGAGGTGCTGGTCCGCGTCAAGGCGGCGGGCATCAATCCTGTCGACGGCGCCGTGCGCGGCGGCTTTTACCCGCTGCTTGGCGAACCGCCTTTCATTCTCGGCTGGGATATTTCCGGAACCGTCGAGGCGCTGGGCGCCGGTGTGACCGCCTTGAAGGTCGGCGACGATGTGTTCGGCATGCCGCGCTTTCCCAAGCGAGCCGGCGCCTATGCCGAGCTCGCGGCCGCGCCGGCGGACGAGATCGCCATCAAGCCCGCCGGCATCGATCATGCCCATGCCGCGGCGCTGCCGCTCGCCGGCCTCACCGCTTGGCAAGGCCTTGTCCGGCACGGCCGCATTCAGCCCGGCCAGCGCGTGCTGATCCACGCCGGGGCCGGCGGTGTCGGCCATCTGGCCGTGCAAATCGCCAAGGCAAGCGGCGCCTATGTCGTCTCGACCGCCAGCCCGGACAAGCTCGACTTCGTTCGCTCGCTCGGCGCCGATGAGGTCATCGACTACACCAAGAGTGATTTCGCGCAGAAGGCCGGCGAGTTCGACCTTGTGCTGGAGACGGTCGGCGGCGACCACGCCGAGGAGTCGTTGAAAGTGCTCCGCAACGGTGGCGTTCTTGTCTCGTTGCTCAACGTCCACGACACGACAAAGGCGAAGGCAAGGGAGCGGAACATCCGCGTCGAGCGCATGTCGGTGGTGCCTGACCGCGAGGGTCTCGTCGAACTCGCAAGGCTGGTCGACGCGAACAAGTTGTCGCCCCACGTGGCGAAAACCTTCCCGCTCGATCAGGCGGGCGCCGCCCAAGCCTTCCTTGCGACCCGGCCGATCGGCAAGGTCGTACTGACGGTGTAAGCGAAGCGCGTCTCTGAAAAAGTGAAGGGCGCGGAATTCCGCGCCCTTTCTGCTTCCGGTTGTGTGTACCTAGTGCCGGTATTGCTGGATTCGCGTCGTGCGCAGCCCGGCGAGGCCATATTCGTCGATCGATGCCTGCCAGGAGAGGAATTCCTCGGTGGTGAGCTTGTAGCGCTGGCAGGCTTCCTCGAGGCTGAGCAGGCCGCCGCGTACTGCAGCGACCACTTCCGCCTTGCGCCGGATAACCCAGCGCCGTGTATTCGTCGGCGGCAGATCGGCTATGGTGAGGGGGCTGCCGTCAGGCCCGATAACATATTTGACTCTAGGTCTAACCAGATCGGTCATCGTACTCTCTACTAAAAACTCAAAGACCCAATCCCCGCCACAGTACCGCCACAGCTTTAAAAATTGCCTAAGCCAACCGTAATGACTAGGTAAGGATCGTGAACGTCACGTTAGGTTTTTGTTCGGCATTTGAGACAATGGCGGTCCAGGCCCCGATTTCGCCGGGAAAAATCGCCGGAAAAATCGCTTGAGGAGCCAAGCTGGCGCAGCCGCAGCGCTTGACCTATATTCCGGCCATTGGCAGCCAGCGCCACGCAGATTGAAAGAACCATGAACAGCCTCGACCTTCCCGGACGCCCAGAACAGACCCGCGTCGTCGTCGCCATGTCGGGCGGCGTCGATTCGTCGGTCGTTGCCGGCATCCTGAAGCGCGAAGGCTACGACGTCGTCGGTGTCACCCTGCAGCTTTACGACCACGGCGCGGCAACGCACCGGGCGGGCTCCTGCTGTGCCGGCCAGGACATCGACGATGCCCGCCGCGTCTCCGAGACGCTTGGCATTCCGCATTACGTGCTCGACTACGAAGAGCGCTTCCGCAAGGCGGTCATCGATCCTTTCGCCGAAAGCTATGTCGCCGGCGAAACGCCAATTCCGTGCGTGTCCTGCAACCAGACGGTCAAGTTCGCCGACCTTTTGGCCACCGCGCAGGATCTCGGCGCCGATGCTTTGGCCACCGGCCACTACATCCGCTCGCGCGCCAACGGCGCGCATCGCGCGCTCTACCGTCCGGTCGATGCCGACCGCGACCAGAGCTATTTCCTGTTCGCCACCACCCAGGCGCAGATCGACTATCTGCGCTTCCCGCTGGGCGGTCTCTCCAAGCCGCAGGTGCGGGCGATCGCCGAGGAAATGGGGCTGACGGTCGCCGCCAAGCAGGACAGCCAGGACATCTGCTTCGTGCCGCAAGGCAAGTATTCCGACATCATCGCCAAGCTGAAGCCGGCGGCCGCCAATCCAGGCGACATCGTCCATATCGACGGACGCGTGCTCGGCCGTCATGAAGGCATCCTGCGCTACACGATCGGCCAGCGCCGCGGCATCGGCATCGCTTCCGGCGAGCCGCTCTATGTCGTTCATCTCGACGCCGATCGCGCACGCGTCGTTGTCGGCCCGCGCGAGGCGCTGGAGACGCACAAGATCTACCTGCGAGCCATGAACTGGCTCGGCGACGGCCCGCTCTCCGACATCCCCGAGGGCGGGATCGAGCTTTTCGCAAAAGTCCGTTCGACCCGGCCGCCGCGTCCGGCCGTGCTGCACCACCGCGACGGCGTGACCTCGGTCGAGCTGGTCGACGGCGAATCCGGCATCGCCCCCGGACAGGCCTGCGTGCTCTATTCCGACGACGGCAACGAGGCGCGCGTCTTCGGCGGCGGCTTCATCGAGCGCTCAGAGCGCGGCGCCGAGGCCGAGGCCATGCTGTCGAGGCTTGCGGCGCGGCCCGCGCACATCCCCGCCGAGTAAGCGTCTCTTCGACCAGCCGCTTCAGTTTCAGGATTGTCTTTGCGAACGCCTCAGGCGGACGAGCCGCTATGCGTCACCGTGCCCGCGGTGAGGATGCGCAGCACCCGGATCGCTTCCTCGCCGTCGGTGCGGGGTTCGGCGCGCGTTTCGATGCACTGCATGAAATGCGCAAGTTCGCGCGTCAGCGGCATGCCTTCGCCGACCGCGACATAGGACGGCTCGTTGGCGGTAAAAGCCCACTGGCCGCTGTCCTGCCAGACGGCGTGCCGGTAGACGGCAAGCTTGCGCTCCCAGGGCTCGACGTCGTCGAACACCGCCATCGCCTTGGTGCCGACCACGGTCAGCCGCCGCTCGCGATAAGGATTGAGACGCGAGGCGAAGAGATGGCTGCGCACGCCGTTCGGAAAACGCATGTGCAGATGCGCGAAATCGCTGAGATTGTCGAGCAGGGCTGCGCCCTCTCCCCTGACCTCGATCGGCTCGGTGCCGGTAATGGCGAGGATCATCGACAGATCGTGCGGCGCCAGGTCCCAGAGCGCGTCGTTCTCGGTATGGAACTTGCCGAGGCCGAGCCGGTGCGAATGGATGTAGCGCACCTCGCCGAGCTCGCCATTGTCGATCAACGCCTTCAGCGTCTCGAAGGCGGGATGGAAGCGCAGCACATGGCCGACCATGAAGACGCGGCCATTTTTCCTTGCCGCCTTCACCGCGCGTTCGGCGTCGGCAACCGTCAGCGCGATCGGCTTTTCCACCAGCACGTCCTTGTCGCCCTCGACGGCGCGCACCGCCATGTCGGCGTGGAATTGCGGCGGCAGCGCCATGACGATGGCGTCGACATCGGCGCGCTCGAACAGCTTGTCCGGCTCGATCGCCTCGCAGTCCTGCTCGCTGGCGAAGCCTTCGGCGCGGGCGCGATTGACGTCGGAAACGGCATGGAGCGCGCCAAGCGCCTTGAGGGTGCGGATGTGGTTGCTGCCCCAGTATCCGCAACCGAGGACTGCAATGCGCGGCTTCATTCGTTCAAACTCTAGAATTTCATGGCCGAGACATAGCGACGTGCCCCGTCGAACTCAACCCCGCCGCATGCGCTTGAGTGTCTGTCCGGCAAAGCTTTTTCGGGCATGAGATTATGCTGGTGTGTCCGCTTGACAGGTTTGCCCTGCCAACCTTATATCCGCGCGACCTTGGCGAACGCCTCGAATTGCCCACGTTGCGTGTGCTTCTTCGAGCCTCTTCGTCAATCCTGGCGGAGTAGCTCAGTTGGTTAGAGCACGGGAATCATAATCCTGGGGTCGGGGGTTCAAGTCCCTCCTCCGCTACCATATAGTAAATTCAATAACTTAGCTGAAATCATTGGGCACTGCCACCGTTCCCCCGGCGCCTTAAGACGACATCAAGTCGTCACAGCGGTGCAGACAGTATCCCATGTCGCGCCATCTCCGGCTATGCCGGAAGCGGAAGGTCCGCCTTTGGGATGATTAGAGCTAGAAAGCTGACCTTCCGCGTTCAGCGTTGGCTCGGGTCGCTTTGCGCCAAAGCAGTCGTCGGATAGCCGGCAGCGCCCCGGGTTCTGATCGTCCACAAACTCTGCCTTGCAGCGGGCTGGCATCTACCATTTCACACTGAAAGCGAGCTTCGCACCTATCGCGCGGCTGTCGCCGAAGTTTTTCAAGCTCGATTTGGCGAAGGCCTCGCCGAAGACCGTGTAGCGGTCGTCGGCCCAGGAAAGCGATCCGCCGACACCCAGGCCGCCCCACAGCGGCTGATCGTGCTCGGGGAAGCCAACCCCCGAGACATCGACGTCATTGCCGTCGAGGAAGTCGTAGTAGAGGTTGGCGATGCCGTAGAGATGCGAGCGGCTGACCTTGCCTTGGGCGCCCGTCCAGGCATCCTCATAGTCCAGCGACAGGCCGGCGCGGCCGACCAGCACATCGCTGCCGCTCAGAGACACCGCCGCGTCGAACGGATCGGTGAAGCTGTTGAAGCGCACCGAGGAATAGGAGAGCTGGGCTTGCGGCGTCAGCGTCCACTTGCCCTGCAGCGCGAGCTTCTGGCCGGCCTCGATGCTCAGCGCGTAGCCGAAGCCGTTGTTGCCCTTGGCGAGGTCGCTGCCGAGCGTTGCGGACTTCAGGTCGCTGTCGTACCACGTCACCTCGGCCTGGGCGTCGGTGTAGAAGCCATTGTCGCCATACCAGGTCAGCGTGCCGCCGAAGCCATAGCCGGTGGCGCGGATGGAGCCGACACCGTAGATCGAGGAGATGTCGGAAGAGGCCGTCCCGTAGTGGAAGGTGAGGCCGCCGAGCAGGGTGCCGGTGGCGTCCTCGTAGAGAAGGCCATCGAAGCCCGACTGCAGCTTCCAGGTGGTCACGTCGTAAGCCGAGACGGTTGTCGCGCTGTCAGGGCTCTGCCGCGTCTGCGCCGCCTCGATGCGGGCCCAGATCGCGCTCTGCGTCGGCACGCTGCCGATCTCGTCGGCGCCCTGGCTTGCGCCGGTCCAGGAGCGATTGCCGACGCGCTGCTGCAGGGTGCCCAGTTCGTTCAGGCTCTGCAGCACGCCGGGATAGGCTTCGTAGATCGGCACGGCCGGCGAATAGAGCGGCTGCGGCGAATTATTGATCAGCGCCGAGCGAAGATACCAGTCGCCGTCATCGGGCGTGCTGACGCCGTTCTTGTAGAGCCGATAGGCATACGCGCCGCCGACCACGGCCTGGTCGCCCTCAAAGACATAGTCGCCGGCGAGCGAGAAGGTGCCGGCCGAGGCGCCGCCGACATCGATGATCTTGATGCCTTCCACCGTCTGCGCGCCGCCGCCGCCGAGATTGGCGACCTTGAGCCTGGTGGTGCCGGCGGTGTTGCCGGTGACGACCAGCCGGTCGGTGGCGGAAGCATCGCCGCCGAACACGGTCTCGATCTCCAGCGTGCCGCCACTGCCGGTGTAATTGCCGGCGATGGTGAGCGTGCCAGGCACACCCGGATTGCCGGCGGCGATCGTGCCGCCCGCGGCGTTGGTGGTGTCGCAGACGGTGCCGGTGCCTTCAAGGCGCCCGCCGGAAAGCACATTGACGTCGCCGCACAGGCTCCCCGACACATTGATCGTGCCGCCGCCGACCGCGGTCGTGCCAGTGAACCCGGAAGAGTCGCCCGTCAGCGCCAGCGTGCCGGATCCGCTCTTGGTCAAAGCGCCGGCGCCGGAGAGCACCCCATTCAGGGTCAAGGTCGTGTGGGCGGCGGCCGAGATCGTGCCCGAGCTCATCACGTTGACCGCGCGAGATGTCGCGAAACTGTCTGTCGTGCTGAGCGTGCCGCCGTCGAAGCTGAGCGCGCCGGCGGCATCGCCCAGATTGGCGTCTTGCGAGACCTGCAACGTGCCGCCATTGACCGCCGTGCCGCCCGTGTAGCTGTTGAGACCGCTCAGGACCAGCGTGCCGAGGTCCGACTTCACCAGCTGCGCGCCGCCCGAGAGAGCGGAAGCGATCGTTGCCGTCATCCCCGCGCCGGCATTGGTGCCGTCGCCAACACGGATCGTCGACTGCGGGCCGACCAGGCCGATGGCGCCGCCCTGAATGACGTAGCCGTCGGTGGCGAACTGCATACCTGGGGCCGCAACCTGGCCGAGGCTGTTGTCCACAGTCACAGTGCCAGATCCGCCTGCGAAGATCGCGAATACATTGTCCGCGTATGGCGCGTTGACGGTGCCTGTGCCGTCGGTCCAGTTGTCATTGCCGGTCGAGCTCTGCCAGATGCCGTCGCCGCCGTCGATCATGCTGTTGTTCTTCGGACCCGCACCCCCGTCCCAATAGTTCACCGTCAGCCCTGCCGTGCTAACCAGATTCACCTGGTGAGCGATTGAAGTCTGGACGAAGGCGCCCGGCAACGGGATCGCCCCAATCGACAGGCCATTGTTTGTCAGCGTGCCGTCATAACTGAACACGCGATAGACGCCTGGCCCGAAGGTGCCGCCCGCACTCACGCGGACGTTGAGCGTGCCGTCGAGAACGAGATTGCCGCCGACTGTCGTCAGGTCGTTGAGGGCACCGCCAGCCGCATCCGCCTGCCCGAAGCTGTAGTTCAATATCGAGCCGCTGTTCAACGATAGATCGCCGCGAATGGTCAGCGTGCCGACGCCGCCTCCGAGGTCTCCCGGCGAAAGCGTGCCGCCGCTCGCGACGGTGACGGCGCCGCCGACCGTGCCCGTGCCGCCGAGTGTCCCACCGGCGCCGACAGTGGTGAGTCCCGTGGCTCCGCTCTGATTGCCGTTCACGATCAGGGTGCCGGCCGCCACGGTGGTCGCGCCGGCGTAGCTGTTGGTTCCGGTGAGAACCAGCGCATCGGTGCCGGCCTTGGTGAGCGCACCAGCTCCGCCGATTGTCCCTGAGAAGGTAAAATCGGCATCGGTTTCAAACGTGCCGCCGCCGGCGTTGAGTGTCACGCCGCGCGCCGAGCTAAAGGCGGCTGTGTTCCGCAACGTGCCGCCGTCGAACGACAGGCCGCCGGTCACATTGCCGAGATTGGTATCGGCAGAGACCTGCAGGGTGCCGCCGTTGACCGCGGTGCCGCCGGTGTAGGTGTTGGTGCCGGTGAGCACGAGCGTGCCGAGGTCGGTCTTGGCGAGTTGGGTGTTGCCAGCCAGAGCGGATTCGATGGTCGTCACATAGCCTGCACCCGGCGCCGTTCCGTCACCGACGCGGACGATCGACTGCGGGCCAACCAGGTTGATGGCACCTCCCTCGATCAGGTAGCCGTCGGTCGCGAACTGCATGCCTGAGGCGGTGACCTGACCGAGGCTGTTATCCACCGTCACCGTACCCGGCGTGCCGGCGAAGATGGCAAATGCGCCATTGGTGTAGGGAGCGTTGACGACGCCGGTGCTGTCGGTCCAGTTGTCGTTGCCAGCAGAATTCTGCCAAATCCCGTCGCCGCCGTTCACCGCGCTGTTGAACTTCGGGCCGGCCGCACCGTCCCAAAAGCTCACAGGGAGACCTGCCGTGTTGACCAGGTTGACCTGGTTGGCGACTGACGTCTGGACGAAGAAGCCCGCAGATGGGATCGTCCCGACATCCAGGCCGTTGTTGGTCAGGTTGTCGCCGTAGCCGATTATCCGATAGAGGCCCGGGCTGAACGACGCCCCAGGAGAGACCGTCACATTGAGCGTGCCGTCCAGCACGAGATCGCCCTGGACCTGGGTCAGGTCGTTGAAGGGCCCACCGACAATATTTGCCTGGCCGAAACTGTAGTTGAGCTGAGAGTCATTGCCCAGGATCGACAAATCGCCACGGATCGTCAGCGTGCCGGGCGCGGCGCCGAGATCGCCGGGTGACAAGGCTGCTGTATCGTTGAGGACGACATTGCCGCCGATGATGCCTTTGCCGCCGAGCGTGGTGTTGTTGTTGGCGAAGACATCGCCGCTCGCGCCCGATTGGTCGCCGTTGATGTAGAGGCCACCGCCGGTAAGCGTCGTCGGGCCGGCATAGCTGTTGTTGGCGGTAAGGACCGTTGTGCCCGCCCCGGCCTGAACCACTTGTCCCGAACCGGTGATGGTGCCGTTGAAGGTCACCTGGTCGGAGCGGTTGAAGATCAGGATGCCGTTGTCGACGACGTTCCCGACGACTGACCCGGTCGTGCCGCCGGTGCCTAGCATCACGGCGCCGCCCGAAATTGTCGTTCCACCGGTGTAAGTGTTGGTTCCGGTGAGGGTCAGAATGCCGGCGCCGGTCTTGGCGAGCCCACCCGCTCCGTCAATGGTCCCCGACCAGATCAGATTGGCGTCGGTCTCGAACGTGCCGCCGGCCGCATTGAGCGTCGCGTTGCGTGTCGAGGCGAAGGCCGCCGTATTCTGCAGCGTGCCGCCATTGAGGGTGAGCTGCCCTGCTGCGTTGCCGACATTGGCATCGGCCGAGACGGATAGCACACCGCCATCGATGAAGGTGCCGCCCGCATAAGTATTCGTGCCCGTCAGCGTCAGCGTGGCGGCGCCTGTCTTGGTGAGCGCGCCTGCTCCGCCGATCACGTTGGTCAGCGTCAGGTCGGCATCGGTCCGGAAGGTGCCGCCACCCGCAAGCAGCGTCACGCCGCGTCCCGAGGTAAAGGAAGCAGTGTTCGACAGCGTGCCGCCGTCGAAGGTGAGCGCGCCGGCGGCGGCGCCGAGATTGGTGTCGGCCGAGACCTGCAGCGTGCCGCCATTGATCGCCGTGCCGCCGGTATATGCGTTGGTTCCGGTGAGCACGAGCGTGCCGAGATCGGTCTTCACGAGCTGGGTGCTGCCGGCCAGATTGGAGTTGATGGTCGCGACATAGGCTGTGCCGGCCGCCGTTCCGTCGCCGACGCGGATCGTAGTGGAGGTGCCGCTGATGATGTCGGGAACCAGCGTGAGGTCGCCGCCCGTGATCACATAGCCGTTGGTGGCGAAGTTCATGCCTTGCGTGGTTATCTGGCCCTGGCTGTTGTCTACGGTCACCGTTCCCGCGCCGCCCGTGAACACAGCGAAGGAGCCGTTCTGGTAGGGCGCGTTGATCGTGCCGTCGGCCGTCGTCCAGTTCTCGTTGTTGTTCAGGATCCAGGTGCCGCTGCCGCCGTTGATGACGCCGTTGTTTCTGGGAAGCGTCGGGCCGTCCCAGAAGCTCAGGTTGAGGCCGGCGAGATTCACCAGGTTCACCTGGTTGGCGACCGAGGTCTGGAGATAGTAGTCGGGGGACGGGATGGTGCCGATTGTCAACCCATTGTTGGTCAGCGCGCCGCTATAGTTGACGACGCGGTAGATTCCCGGACCGAAGCTGCCGCCGCCGGTCGTCGTGACGTTCAGCGTGCCGTCGAGCGTTAAATTGCCGCCTACGCTGATGAGGTCGTTGAGCGCGCCTCCTACAACATTCGCCTGGCCGAAATTGTAGTTGAGCGTGGATGCCCCGTTCAACGTGAGGCCGCCGTTGATGGCGAGGGTTCCCGGTGCACTGCCGATATTGCCGGGATTGATCGTGGCCCCGTTTGCCAAGACGCTGCCGCCGATCGTGCCGCTGCCGCCGAGAAGGGCACCGGCTGCGACGGTGGTCAGGCCGGTGGCAGCGGACTGGTTGCCGTTGACGATGAGGCCGCCTGCCTGAACGGTGGTTGCCCCCGTGTAGCTGTTGTTGCCGGCGAGTATCAGCGTGCCCGCGCCAGTCTTGGTCAGGCCGCCCAGCACGTTGATGCTGCGCAGCACGCCGCTCATGACGGCATCGGCATCGGCAAGGCCGTCGCGCACCTCGACCGTGCGGTTGGCACTGCCGAGATTGATGCCATTGCGGAAGTCGACCGTGCCGTCGGCGGTCTGGTAGCCGAACACCAGGTTCTGAGCAGTCGGCACGAAGCCGCCGCTGCCCCAGTTCAGCTCACGGCTGTCGGCGAACAGGTTGACCACCTGCGTGCCGTCCCACGCGGCGAAGCCGCCCGAACCAGTCCAGCGCACACCTTGCACGTAGTTGTCGTCGTCCAGCACCTCGATGCCATTGGGTGGCAGCGGGCCGACGCCGTCCGGATCGACACCCACAGTGGTGCCGTTGTTGTTCTGCCAAGCCTGGCCCACGGTTGTTGTACCGCGGAAGAAGCCGCCGCTGGCGGCGGTGAGGCCGAGCACGCCGGCCGTATTGTCGGCCGCGCCCTGGAAGAGGACCATGCTGCTGCGCTGACTCGAGCCGGTCGCGCCATGGGATGAGGTGACGCCCAGCCCGCCAGTGATTGCTCCGGCGTTGTCCAGCCGCAGCGCGCCGCCGTTGATGATCGTGTTGTGCGAGTAGGCGTTGGCCTGGGCGTTGTTGTTGGTCGCCAGTGCCCACAGGCCCGGCCCTTCCTTGCCCAGCCGGAACCAGCTCGTGGTGAACTCCACCGGCGTAGGACTGTCGACCAGCGTCGCCGACAGGATGTTGTCGCCGGTGTTGGTGCCGCCCAGCCAATGAGTGAATCCGCCGTTCTGGGTGACTACAAAGCCGGTATTGGTGAGCACGAGCGGACCGGTGCCGGAGGATTCAAGGTGGGAATTGCCCCAGGCGTAGAACAGCCGGTTGCTGGTGTCGCCGCTGCCAATGTAGCGCAACGTGCCGTCTAAGCCGCGGAAGTCCGCGATCAGGTTCCCTGCGCCGACCGCTGAAGCCGTCCCGGCGTTGCGGATCGTCGTCGCCTCGAAGACGCCGCCGTCCGGGCTCAGCTCCCCGGTGAAGGTGTTGGCCCCGGTCAGGCGCCAGACCTCGCCGGTCACGTAAGAGCCGCTATTCCATCCTCTGACGCGGGTCACGCCGCTGCCGTCCGAAATCACCCCGGAAACCACGTTGGGAGCGACGGCGACGCCATTGGCGTCGGTGGTGGTGGCGTAGGTGCCCCCCAGCCGCAGGTCGTTCTGGCCCGACCCGGTGGTGGTGATGTTGCCGGTCCAGGTCAGCGCTCCGCTGCCGTAGTTGAAGAGGTGGTGGACCGCACCGGCCGTTCGGTTCAGCGCCAGCGTGCGATTGGTGCTGGTGGCGCCGCCAGTGTAGATCAGGCCGCCCACATGCGAGTTCAGAACCACGGTCGAGCCCGCGCCGAGCGAGCTGGCAGTGCCGGCGTCGGCGAGGGTGTTGGCCCATACCCACATGCTGTCGCCTGTACCGCCGACAGTGTTGCCGCCGATCCAGGTGGTTCCGCTGTAGGTGTTGAGCGCGTTCAGCGCCGCGTCGCCATTGCCGACCAGGACCAGCCCGCCGGTCCCCTGGATCACCCCGTTGAGGTTGACCTCCAGTTCGGAAGTATTGCTGTAACCGGCGCCCTGACCTTCAGAGACGGAGATCACACGATCGCTCGCCCCAAGGTCGAGGCCGTTCTGGAAGTTGACGGTGGAATTGGCGAAGTTGCCGCCGAAGCGCAGCACCTGTCCGGTCGGCACGAAGCCCCCACTGCCCCAGGTAAGCGTGCGGGCGTCACTGAACAGGTTGACCGTGCGCGGTCCGCCGATCGCGCCGAAACCGCCGGAGGCGGTCCATTGCACCTCACCGCCACCCGTGCCCACCGCTTGCGTGAAGGGGCCGCTGGCGGCGGTCAGATATGTCGTCCCGCTGTAGCTCCAGAAGGCGGAATTGCCGTTGAGCTGCAGGTTGGAACTGGCTGGCAGTGTGCCGGCGGCGTTCAGGATCAGGGCGCCCTGATTCTGGTTAACCGCGTCCCCGACCACCGTCGCCCCGGAATAGCTGTTGCTCGTGTTGGTCAGCTCCAGCGCGCCGCTGCCGACGATCTGCAGCCCGCCGGTGCCTGTAAGCTGGCCGCTCAGCAGGGCGTGGTCGGTGATGCTGCCATTGTCCACCCGCACCGTGCGCACCGCGCCGTTGAAGTCGATCGGATTCTGGAAGTCGACCTGGCGCGCGGTGGCGCCGGTGGCGTTCGTGCCCAGGATCAGGCTTTGGCCGGTCTGCACGAATCCGCCGACGCCCCAGGTCAGCGGCGCGGAAGCGCCGCCCAGGTTGACCGTCACGTCCGACTGGTTGTTAAGCGCGTAGAAGCCGCCGCTGCCGTTGCCGCTGCCGGCCCAGCTGATCTGGCCGTCGCCGGTGCCGACAGGAAGCGTGATGCTGGGCACGACGTTGGTGCCCCAGACCACCGCCGTGTTCGCGGTGGGATGGCCCGCGAAGCGGATATTGGTGTTGGGCGAAAGCGTGCCGGCCGAATTCAGCAGCAGACTGCCGCCGGTGATGATGGTGTCGCCGGTGTAGGTGTGAGCGCCGCCGTCGAACCAGGCCTGCCCGCCGGCCAGGGTGAAGTCGCCGGAGAAGCCGAGATTCCCCGAGAAATGCACGGCGCCGCCTTCGGTCTGCAGCGACAGCACGTTCGCGCCGGTGTCGGACAGGTTGCCGGTAACGTTCAGCGTGCCGCCGGCGAGCCGCAGCTGACTGTTGGTGGTAAGCACGGGAACGCCATTCCATGTGCCGGCGGCGCTCGTCTCGATTCGCGGCGTGCCGCCGGTCAGGGTAACGTCGTGGGCCACCGTGCCGCTGATGTTGAACCGGGCTCCGCTATTGAGGACGAGGCGCGAGGCCGCGGTATCGCCACCGAACGAGTTGCTGTTGACAACGAGAACGCCACCGTTGTTGACGGTGACGACATTGTTCGCGCCGTTGAGGCCATTGGCGGCCGAGACGGCCACCGACAGACCATTGATATTGATCCCGCCGGTGATCGTATTGGTGGCGCCAAGGATGATGCCGCCGCCGCCAAACGTATTGCCGGTGAAGGTCACGCCGTTAGTTCCGGCGAGGACCGAATTGATGGAATAGTTCACCCCGCCGGCGTTCTCGGTGATCGTCGGAGTCGCCCCGGCCAGAGTCAGCGTGCTGCCGGTGATCGTGTAGGCGCTGTTGAAGGTGATGTTGTGCACGGTGATCGGCACGCCGAGCGTGACAGTGCCCGCCGTGCTACCAAAGATGGCATTGTCGAGCGCCGCGTTGTCCCACACCGTCACCGTGCCTCCGGTGCCGGTAGAACTCGAGTTCCAGAACGGATTGGTGAGGTTCCAGGTGCCGCTGCCGCCGAGCCCCGTGGTGTTGCCGTTGATGTCCCAGTACTTGTCCGCGCCGCTTGCCGGACTGGCGGCCAGTCCCGTCAGAAGCGCCAACGGAAGAAGCCGCGCCACGCTAGCCGCGCGTAGAGCAACCTGCACCATCTTCGGCGCATAACTGGCGGCCTCGCCCTTCCATTTGGTCATACGGCCGCCGCGCTGAAAGCGCGAGAAAAGACGCCCGCGCCTCTGCCCTTCCAGTCGGCATTCCGGACGCGCCTGGGATGACGCGCGTTCGCGATGCCGGCTGTCGGCATTCAATCTCGGGTCGCCGGTGCCATTGCCGGCTTCAACGTTGTCGTGGATCGTCCTGTCGCAGGTCAACCCAACCATGCATGCCCCTTTTAGTAAATTCTAAAATAACCTTCAAGAATCGAGACCGCCAACTGGACAAAGGCATATAAAGGTAGTCGCGTATTTCAAAAAAGTGCGGAGTTTTGTAAAAAATCCGATTTCCTACCATTTTGCAGCAACATCTGAAGCGTCGGGTTACTCCAATGCGACACATCATTGTTCAGCAAGGATAATATAGATTTAAGCATTGCGGTAGAGGATTCACCTTGAGGCGCGCAGTTGCGTGGGTGCGATGCGCCTGTGCTTCTTCATGGCTACAGTCAAATGGCTCTGGCTGGAAAATCCGCGGAGATAAGCGACCGCTGCTATGGCAGCCGCTCGGCGAAATCGAGCCTGAGGTCAACCAGGCGGCGATGCGGGGCAACCCGAGGGTCTTGGTGAAGGAATGGATGAAGTGCCTCGGCGATCAGCGGCGAACTGCACGTGGATCACCCTTGCGAGTTTCCAGAGGTCTTGGGCGGCGACTGCTGCCAGATGGAACTGGTCTCGGGTATCATTGCTTGTAGTCGTAAGCGATACAGCCCACACCGTGCGCTTGAGGTGAGCGAACAGCATCTCCACGCTGTTCCGCGCGGCGCGAGAGCATGCCTGTTAGAGATCAAGCTGATCGGGTTCGCTCAAACTCCAGACCAAACACAGGCTCTTCCCGTCGGGGGAATCGGCGGTAGCGGGCCTCCGCTACCGCCATCAACGCAAGCCATGGAAATCACGGTCTAGCCGTGCCGGATTTCCGTGCCGAGCACCTTCAGGCATTCCCGGATGAAGGCTGCCAGAGCGGTCCAGCCTTTGGCCGAGACCATTGTGCCGTCGACATATGCCTCGGTTGGCGACAGGTCGATATAGGTGCCGCCCGCAAGCGTCACTTCCGGCTCGCAGGCCGCCAGCGCCCCGACCTTCTTGCCGCGCACCACGCCGTCGACCGCGATCAGGATCTGCACGCCGTGGCAGATCGTGAAGATCGGCTTCCTGGCTTCATGGAAATGGCGCACCATCGCCTGAACGCGCTTGTCGGTGCGGATGTATTCCGGTCCGCGGCCGCCGGCGCAATAGACCGCGTCGTACTGATCGAGCTGCTTCTCCGCATCCGCGAACGTCTTGTTGATCAGCGCGTAGTGACCGAGCTTCTCGGTATAGGTCTGGTCGCCCTCGAAGTCGTGCAGCGAGGTCTTGATCAGGTCGCCTGCCTTCTTGTCGGGACAAACGACATGGACCGTGTGGCCGACCGCCTCCATCGCCTGCTGATAGACGTAGATTTCATATTCCTCGGTGAATTCACCGGTCAGCATCAGTATCTTCTTGGCTGGCATGACTTGTCCTTTTCGATTTGGAAGTGGCAAGGCGCGGGACGCGCCTACTCGAAGGCGGGCAGGAGCCTGTCCCGCGAATTCTCAATGTGCACGCGCATCGCCTTCTTGGCGGCGCCCGCATCGCCCGCGGCGAAGGCAGCGAGAATCGCCTCGTGCTCGTCCAGCGCTTCTTCGGTGACGCGCGAATGATACATCAGGCGAAAGATGTGGAAGTGCGTATGCTGGTGGTTCAGCGTCTCGCGGATCAGCTCGTTCTGCGCGAACTCCATGATCTTGTCGTGGAAGATCGCGTCCTGCCGCGCAAAATTCGAATAGCGCAGGCGCTCGTCCTTTCCCACCCGCCGCGCCATGACGCCGGCCGCTTCCCGCAGGATTGCAAGACGCTCGTCATCCAGCGTTGCCGTGGCCTTGGCCGCGGCAGCGGGCTCGAGCAGAAGACGCAGCTCGTAAAGCTCGTCGAACCGGCGTCGCGTGATTTGCGGCGCGGCGCGATAGCCGATCAGGTGAGTCTTCACCACCAGCCCCTCCCCTTCCAGCCGGCCGAGCGCTTCGCGGATAGGCGTGTGAGAGACGTTGAATTCCTTGACCAGATTGTCGACGGTGATCCGCGATCCCGGAGCAATCCTCAGCGACATCAATTGCGCGAAGATTGCTTCATAGACATCCCCGGCCAGACTGTTGGCTCGCTGGATGCGGCCGCTCGTGCGGCCTTCATTGTCAACCGTCAGGTCGGGATTCTGCATCGTATTGCCTCTTGACAGGAGCAAGCCCTACCACGATGCTTGGGTCAATTCAATACTATATCCTATACGATTTAATAGAGGATACGAATGAATGGGCTAGATCCTTTCTGGACGTTGGCTGGCCTCAACGGACCCAGCATGAAACCTGACGCCGAGGGCAGGCCCTTGTCACCAGGCAGGTGTCACCAAGTGGGCCTGCAACGAACTCGATAGCTTAGCCATCAATCTGTTTCGAAGACATCAGTCCATGACCCTGTTTGCCGCCGCGCGCCTGCCGCGCGAAATCCTGTTCGGTAAAGGCCAGCGCCATGCGCTGCCGGCCATTGCCGCGCGATATGGCAGCCGCGCATTCATCTGCACCGACGAACGTCTCTCGAAGACGTCAGAGTTCGCTGAAATCCTCGTCGGGTTGGAGGCTGCCCATGTCGACACGCTCGTCCACGACCAGACCTTGCCTGACGTTCCCCGCGACAGCGTGGGCGGCTGCATTGCGGGGGCGAAAGACTTCAAGCCCGACATGGTGATCGGCATCGGCGGCGGCAGTTGCCTCGACATGGCCAAATGCGCCGCGCTTCTGCTCAGCCATGGCGGCGAGCTCCAGGACTACTATGGTGAGTTCAAGGTGCCGGGTCCCACCCTCCCCGTGATTGCAGTGCCGACCACGGCCGGCACCGGCTCCGAAGTGACACCGGTCGCCGTGATCTCCGATCCGGAGCGGACGCTCAAGGTCGGCATCTCCAGCCCCCATCTGATTGCCGCGGTGGCGCTTTGCGACCCGGATCTGACGGCGACCTGCCCGCCCTCCCTGACCGCCATCGCCGGCGCCGACGCGCTGACGCATGCGATCGAAGCCTTCACCGCCGCAAAACGCGGCGCCGATGCCGATCTGCCGCAACGACATGTCTTCATCGGCAAGAGCGCGCTGACCGATCATTTCGCCCTGCTGGCGATCAGACTTTTGGGCCGCAGCCTCGAAGCAGCCTGTCGTGACGGGTCGAACGAGAACGCGCGCGCCGACGTGATGATGGGCGCGCTGGCCGCCGGCTGCGCCTTCGGCACGGCGGGAACCGCCGCCGCACACGCGGTGCAATATCCGGTCGGCGCGCTCACCCACACGCCGCACGGGCTGGGCGTCGCAACCATGCTTCCCTATGTGATGCGCTATAATCTTTCCACCGCGGCTGCGGAAATCGCCGAGGTCGGCGCTGCTCTCGGCCTGCCTCGCCAGGACGGCAACGCCAATGGACTGGCAGACGCGGCGATCGGCGAAGTTGCCAGACTGTTCAGCGCCATAGGCATCACGCGGACGTTGGCCGAACTGGGCCTTCCCGTGGGCAAGATCGACTGGACGGCCGAGCAGGCGCTCGGCATCGACCGGTTGATCAAGAACAATCCCCGCCCGTTCGACATTGCCGCGATGCGGCGGTTGGTCAGGGCTGCCTATGAGGGCGACATGGCTGCCAGCGCCATGTGAAGGATGGAGCGCGCACCCAATGAACATCTCCCCGGAACTATTCGACCTGGATGCTGACATGTCCGACTACACCACGTTCTCCCACGGGCTCTATATCGGCGGCAAATGGCGGCCCTCATCGGACGGCCGCGTCATCGAAGTGGTCGACCCTTCGACCGAAGCCGTGATCGCGGCGGTTCCCGATGCCACGCTCGCCGACGCCGCTGCCGCGGTCGATGCGGCGGCCCAGGCAGCACCGGGCTGGCGCGAGACTCCACCGCGCAGGCGATCCGAAATCCTGCGGCGCTGCTTCGAGCTGATGACCGAAAGGGCGGAGACGTTGGCCGCGCTGATTTCCCTGGAGAACGGCAAGGCGTTGCGCGACGCGCGCGGCGAAGTCGCTTATGCGGCCGAGTTCTTCCGCTGGAACGCGGAGGAAGCGGTTCGTATCAGCGGCGAATTTGGCCTTGCGCCGTCGGGCGCAAACCGGATCGTCGTCGACTACCAGCCCATCGGCATTTGCGTTCTGATAACGCCCTGGAATTTCCCGGCAGCCATGGCGACTCGCAAAATCGCGCCGGCGCTCGCAGCCGGCTGCACCGTGATCCTGAAGCCCGCCAGCGAGACGCCGCTGACAGCCTATGCGCTTGCAGCGCTCTACGAAGAGGCCGGCGTGCCGCCCGGCGTCGTCAACGTCATCACCACCTCGAACCCCGCCCCGGTGACGGCGGCCATGCTGGCCGACGCGCGTGTGCGGAAGCTCTCGTTCACCGGCTCCACCGGCGTGGGCCGGGTCTTGCTCGCCGAGGCGGCAAAACACGTCATCTCCTGTTCGATGGAGCTTGGCGGCAACGCGCCGTTCATCGTCTTCGACGACGCCGATCTGGAGGCCGCTCTCGACGGCGCGATGATCGCCAAGATGCGCAATGCCGGCGAAGCCTGCACGGCGGCCAATCGGCTCTACGTGCAGGCCGGCATCCATGACGCCTTCGTTGACGGGCTAGCCAAACGCATGGCCGCGCTCAATGTCGGCCCCGGCACGGATTGGGAAACCGAATGCGGCCCGATGATCACCAGGAAGGCGGTCGACAAGATCGATCGCCTCGTCCAGGACGCCGTTGCCCGCGGCGCGAAAATCCTGTGCGGCGGCGCAATTTCTGCAGGCAGAGGTTATTTCTATCCGCCAACGGTGCTGAGCGATGTCCCCGCTGGTGCAGCCATGGCGCATGAGGAGATTTTCGGCCCGGTGGCGCCGATCAGCCGCTTCGAACAAGAGGCGGAAGTAGTCGCAAAGGCGAACGATACCGAATACGGCCTGGCCGCCTACATCTACACGAGCGACCTGGCAAAGGGGATGCGCGTGGCGTCGAAGGTCGAGTCCGGCATGATCGCGCTCAATCGTGGCCTGATGTCGGATCCTGCGGCGCCGTTCGGCGGCGTCAAGCAGAGCGGGCTGGGACGCGAAGGCGGACAGAAGCACGGCATAGCCGAGTTCATGGAGGCGAAATACATCGCCGTGACGATGTGAGCAGAGAGATGCCGAAAGATCCGTTCCGCATCCGTGATCACGTCGTCGAGTTCGACGACATCGTCGCCGAGATTGTCCGCAGAAGCGCGGAGACCAGGGCGAAAGTTCCAATGGTCCCCGATGTCGCCTATGGGCCGGACCCCATCGAAACCGCGGACCTGTTTTTTCCGCAGGGCAGACGCGATCGATTGCCGGTGCACATGTTCATTCACGGCGGCTACTGGCGCATGTTCTCGAAGCGCGACTATTCCTATGTCGCGCAGACCGTCACGAATGCGGGAGCGATCGCAGTCATCGTCGACTATGCGCTGATGCCTGCGGTGAGGATGGCTACGATCGTCGATCAGGTGCGCCGCGCCAGGAATTGGGTGGGCGAGCAAATTGCAAATTACGGCGGCGATCCCGGGCTGCTCACCGTTAGCGGTCACTCGGCCGGGGCGCATCTCGCAACCATGCTCTTCAACGACGGCAGCCGGCCATCAGGCATAAGAGCTGCCATGCTGCTTGGAGGGCTTTACGACCTGAGACCCCTGCAAACCTCCTTCCTCGCCGGTGAGATCGCGATCACGGATGACGAGGCAGGTCGACTTTCGCCGATCGACCATCGCTTTGATCGATCCGTGGCCGTCGAGATCTCGGTCGGAGCCGATGAGACTCCACCCTTCCATAGCCAGGCTGCAGCCTTCACTGAGCATCTGGAGAAGCAAGGACTGACCGTTTCACGCACCAGCCTTGCGGGGGCCAATCACATGAGTAGCGTCCGCGACCTCGGCTTGGCTGGTACGGAGGCTGCGGCATCCTTGGCTCGTGTGTTGACCATTTGAAAATGGTCGGCCTGCCGACACTCGCCTGTCGCTTCGGGCGGACTCGCAATCAATTGCCCAGAATGGCGCTTCTGCTGCGTTGCCTCACCAGCATCTTGAGGGGTCGTAAGTGGTTCAGTCGAAGAAGCCCGCATCCTCTTCCTTAAGATATTTTCTGGCCGCTTCGGCGTCGATATCGAGGCCTAGCCCCGGCGCTTCCAGCAGGTCCACCATGCTGTCCTTCACGATCTGCTGCGGCAGGCCGATGACGAGGTCCTCCCACCAGGGGTCGGAGGCGCTCGGGTATTCGAAGGCGATGTAATTGGCGGGTAAGGTGGCGCAAACATTGATCAACGCGCCGAGGCCGAGCAGGCCGTTCGCTGTGCCGTGCGGCGCCATCAGGATCGAGTGCATATAGGCGTGCTCGGCGACCCATTTGAGCTCGGCAATGCCGCCAATATCGGCGGGATCGGGGCCGATGACGCGCACCGCCTGCGTCTCGATCAGCTCCTTGAAATTGTGCCGCAGGTAGATCTGCTCACCGGTATGGATCGGCGTCGAGGTTGAGGTGGTCAGTTCCCGGTAGGCCTGCGGATTGACCCACGGCACATAGTCGCCGGTCAGCATGTCCTCGAGCCACATCAAATTGTACTTCTCGACCGCGCGGGCGAACTTGATCGCGTCGGGCAGCATCCAGCCCGGGCCGCAGTCGAGCGCCAGGCTGACCTTGTCGCCCAGCACTTCCTTCATCGCGATGACGCAGTCGAGCATGTGATTGAAGCCGCGCTCGCTGATCACGCCCTGATCCATGGCGCCGTGATAGCCGGCCTTCTTCTGCGTAACGCCGTAATGGAAGCCCTCGACAGAGTCCTTCATGTTGGAGTGGAACGAGATTCCCTGCTTGATCATGAAGAAGTTCTGCGGCTGCTCCATCATCCATTTGACGTCGGCGGCGTAATCCTCCGGCCGGTCGCCCGTGCGCTTGCGGCGGATCGAGCCGTTATAGACGCGCACCTTGTCGCGCACCTTACCGCCGAGCAGCTTGTAGACCGGCACGCCCGCTGCCTTGCCGGCAATGTCCCACAGCGCATGGTCGATAGCGCTTACCGCCGCGCCATAGGGCTTGAAAGAACCGCGTTGGCGGATCTTCAACATCACCCGCTCGACGTCGGTCGGATCCTCACCGATCAGCGCCTCGCGGAAATGCAGCACAAAGGGTTTGAGGTAGGTCTTGGTGAACTCGACTTCGCCGAGGCCATAGAGCCCCTCATCGGTGACGATGCGAACGATGGGGTGCTTGCCGATGACGGCGCAGCGCAGGTCGGTGATCTTCATGGCGCAGTCCTATTTCACAGACGAGAAAGCTGTCGGCGTGAGCAACTGGCTGCTGATATTGGCAATGATCTGCCCGTCGCGCTCAGACTCGTCCCGGGCCCTGTGCCATGCCGGATCGGTGACGAAAGCCGCCCATTTCGCCTCACGCTCGGCCAGCGATTCCCAGGCGAGGAAATAGGTGAGGCGATTGCTGTTTTCGCCGATCGCCGTGGTGAAAAACCCGGCTTGGCGGATGCCATGCCTCCCCCAGATGGCCAGCGTTTGGTCGGAAAAGCGCTTGAGCAAAGCCGGCAGCCTGCCCGGCAGGCAGTCATAGATACGCAGTTCGTAGATCATGGTTTCGTCCGTTTCTTTCTTCGCCTCTCCCTTGGGAGAGGTCGACGCGAATGGTCGGTCGTTGGCCCTGTGAGCCTGGGGGGAATGAGGGTACGGGTCTGGGCTAACTCCAGGTCCGGTCCCAGCTATATTCATTGTCCCAATGCTCGGTGGATTGCCATATCCCCGTGACACCGGGCTGCAGATGCTGGCTGATCACCTCGTCGACCACATCGTCTATGCCCAGCCCCGGCTTGTCGGGCACGGTTATGAAGCCGTCCTTCACCAGCGGCTTGGGCAGGCCGGTGACGATGTCGTCCCACCAGTCGACATCGGCGGAGTGGTATTCGAGCGCCATGAAGTTCTCGGTCGCGGTCGCGACATGCGCCGCGGCCATCGCGGCGATCGGGCTTTCCGCCATGTGGATGGCCATGGCGACGCCGTGGTCCTGCGCCATGTCGCCGATCTTCTTGGTCTCGAGGATACCGCCGCTGGTGAGCAGGTCCGGGTGGATGACGGAAAGGCCGCCGCTCTTGAGCAGAGGCTCGAAGGCCTCCTTGAGGTAGATGTCCTCGCCGGTGCAGATCGGCACCGAGGTCGCCTGCTGCAGCAGTCGGTACTGCTCGGTATACTGCCAGGGAATTACGTCCTCGAGCCAGGCAGGGACGTATTTCTCGATGCGGCGCGAGAGGCGGATGCCGTCCTGCAGCGAGATGTGGCCGACATGGTCGATGGCTAAAGGGATCTCGTAGCCGATGACCTCACGAACCTCGTGGATATACTGCTCGAGCAGGTCGATCCCCTTTTCGGTGAAATGCAGGCCCGTGAACGGGTGCTGCACGTTCTGCGCGTCATAGGCGAGGTTGCGGGCCTTGCGCTCCTCGAACGAGCCGCCGCGGCCGCGCGGATTGCCGTGAAACCCTTCGAGCACGCCGGCGGGCGCGACCACGGCGCCCGGGATATGGGCGATCTGCATTAAGCCCAAGTCCATCTTGAGGAAGGTGAAACCGCGGTTCATGCGCTCCTCGAGGCGCTTTCCGGTTTCGGTGCCGCTCGGCTTCTCCGCGTCGGTATCGCAATAGACGCGCACATGATCGCGAAACTTGCCGCCGAGCATCTGGTAGATCGGCACGCCATAAGCCTTGCCGGCAAGATCCCATAGCGCGATCTCGACCGCCGACACGCCGCCGCCTTGCCGCCCATGTCCGCCGAACTGTTTGATGCGGCGGAACAGGCGGTCGATGTCGCAGGGATTCTCGCCAAGCAGCCGGCTCTTTAGCATCAGCGCAAAGGTGGCGCTGGCGCCGTCGCGCACCTCGCCAAGCCCGACGATACCCTGGTTGGTGTAGATCTTGAGCAGCGCGGAGGTGAAAGGCGCGCCGACGATTTCGGCCACCCGCAAGTCGGTGATGCGAAGCTCGGACGGCCTGGAATTCGCGTTGATGCGATTGAGAGCCTCGTCGGCTCCACTCGTATTTGGCATGATTTGTCCTCTTTCCGCTCGGAGTGACCTGCCGCCCCGCCCGCTGGCCTGCTTTAAGCAGTGCTAGCCCAGCTCGATCTCATGGGCCTGCAAGTAGTCGCGGTTCATCTCGACACCGAGACCCGGCCTCGACGTCAGCTTGAGGCTGCCGTTCGAAACGTCGAGCGGTGCGTCGATGAGGTGATCGTATTTGGAGAGGTTCCACTCCGACGTTTCGAGCTTGTAGAAGTTGGGAACCGTCATCATCACCTGCGCTCCCGCGACCACGTTGATCGGTCCCGCGGCGTCGTGCGGCGAGACCGGGACGTAATAGGCTTCGCATAGGGCGGAAATCTTCTTGAGCTCGGTAATGCCGCCGGTCCAGGTGACGTCGGGCATGATGTAGTCGGCGAGCTTGTTCTCGAGCACCGGCACGAAATCCCACTTCGTGTGGCCGCGCTCGCCCCACGAGATAGCGGCACTGACCTTCTCGCGCACCTGCTTGAGGGCGTTAAGGCTCTCGGGTGGGCAGGGCTCCTCGAACCAGTCGATCTGGCCGGCTTCCTCGAGACTCCGACAGAGGCGAATGGCGGTGGGGACGTCGAAGCGGCCATGCGCATCGATCAGGATGTCGACATCAGGGCCCGCCGTTTCCCGGATCAGGGCCGTGAGTTCGGCCGCCTCGCGCTCATCCTTGCGTGTCATGCTGCCATCGAGGTAGCCGTCCCGCCGTTCGCGGGGCACGCCATCGACGCTGCGGCCCTGGTGGGGGAAAGGATCGAACTTGAGCGCGGTGTGTCCGGACTCGACGATGTCGTGAATTTCGCGGACCACGGCCTCCTTGCTGGTGAACTTGGCCTGATTTGGATGGGTGTAGAGGGCGATCTCATCGCGTACCGGCCCGCCAAGCAGCTCGTAAATCGGCTTGCCGAGGACTTTGCCTTGTATGTCCCAGAGGGCTATGTCGATGGCGCTCACGCATTCGACGGCGGCGCCGCGGCTGCCCATGTAGGTGAAGCTGCGGAAAATCTTGTGCCAGAGATACTCCATACGCGCCGGGTCCTCGCCTGTCACGGCGACGCCGATCTGCCGCAGGATCGTGCAGAGCGCGCGGTTGGCGAGTTTTGTCGTGGTGGTGATTTCTCCCCAGCCGCTCACCCCCTCGTCGGTCGTCACTTCGACGAACAGGTACTCTCCCCAATAAGAAGCGTCGGACTTGATCAGCCACGGCCGAATGCTCGTGATTTTCATCTCATCTACCTTTGTCCGAAGTGGTCAGGATAACGATGTTCTGGACCGGATGTTCTATCCGGCCCGAGCGGCATTGCGCGCACGCATGTGTTCGAGGATGTGCCGGCCGGAGCCCTCGACATGGCGAGCAACGAGTTCGGCCGCCTTGTCGGCATCTCCCGCCTTCACGAGCGCGATGAGCTCGCGGTGCTCGCGAAGGATCGCGGCACGTCGCGCCAGCGTGAAATCGAAACGCCGGCTCACGGCTCGCAGCACTTCGCGATGCTTCCACCAAAGCTCGGCGGCATGGCGGTTGTAGTGCCGCTGGTACATGACGGTGTGGAAGGCGGTATCCAGCTCACTGTGCCTGAACGTGTCGGCGAAGTTGTTTTCCTCAATCAGGCCTTGAAGACGTTCGAGTTCCGCGATGTCCTCGCCGGTGGCCATGTTCACGAACCATCGCGTCAGGGCCGGCTCGATCAAAACGCCGATCTCATAGATATCGCGGACAAATTCCTGATCTATGGGTCGCACGCGCGCCCCGCGGTTGGGGGCAAAGATGACGAAGCCCTCGCCGCGCAACAATTGCAGGGCCTCGCGCACGGGGTTGGTCGAGGTGCCGTGACGCCGGGCAAGATCGGCGACCACAAGCCGCTCGTTGGCGGCCAGCCGTCCCTCGATGATGTCTTCCCTGATCAATTCATAAAGCGAGGCGCCCTCGCTGGAGGCCCCTATGGGGTCAATCCCCGCGGGTGGCTCCGCTTTAAAATCGCTCGTTTCCGCCAAGGCAGTTCCCCCAATTCAGCACACACCCTGCCCTATATCACGCTCGACTTCGATAAAACAATGTACGATTCTGCTCGTTGACAGGCAATCTGTGATCTGAAAACGTACAAAGTGGTCGAAGGGATACATAGAACCGGAAAATGTCCCGCGATCGAATGAGCAAGGACCGCTTGCCTCGACGCAGAGCGGCATGGGAGAGAACCTGGAGGAGACCTATGAGGAGGATTACACTCGGCGGTGCCGTCCTGCGTGGCACTGTCTCGACGGCTTTAATGGCATCGTTGATGTCGGCCTCGGCGCTGGGTGCGCCGCCGGTCGACCTGAGCAAGTGGTCGCCGGAATATGTGCGCTCGATTGCGGGCACACAGGATTTTGACACGGCGGCCGATTGCGGCAAGGTCACCCCGCTCGACTACAAGGGACGACTGACTTTCTGGTACCAGGGCGTGTTCGAGGGTGACCCCGACCTTCTGCGCCAATACTACAAGGATTTCTTCGAGACTTTCCGCAAGACCTATCCGAACATCCAGCTCGAGGAACAGGCCCTCACCTATAACGACCTTCTCGACAAGTTCCGCACGGCGCTGCTCGGCAATGCCGCGCCGATGGCGGTCCGCCTGCAAATCCTGGGCGGCACCGAGTTCGCCTCAAAGGGCTACCTGCAGCCGCTCAAGCCCGAGGACGTCGGGTATTCGACCGAGGACTTCTGGCCCGGCGCCATGAAGGCGGTTACCTGGGACGGGGTGACCTACGGCATCCCAACCAACAACGAAACGATGGCGTTCATCTGGAATGCCGACATTTTCAAGCGCGCGGGCCTCGATCCGGACAAGGCTCCGGCGACCTGGGACGACGTGGTCAAGTATTCCAAGCAGATTCACGACAAGCTCGGCATTTCCGGTTACGGTCTGGTGGCGCGCAAGAATGCCGGCAATACGCCGTACCGCTTCATGCCTCAGTTATGGGCCTATGGCGGCGGCGTCTTCGACGAAGCCACGGCGAACCCGACCTATAAGGACATTGAGCTTAACAGCCCGCAGAGCAAGGCGGCGCTGCAGGCCTCCTATGACATGTATGTTCGCGACAAATCGGTTCCGGTTTCGGCGCTCACCAACCAGCAGGCCGACAACCAGCCCCTGTTCCTCGCCGGCCAGCTCGGCATGATGATCTCGCACCCGTCCGACTACAACGTCATGCTCGACCTGCAGAAGAAGGCGACCGGTCCCGACAAGGAGAAGGCGCAGACCGTCATCGACAACATGCGCTACGGCCTCATTCCGACGGGTCCCGACGGCAAGCGCGCCGTCGTGTTCGGCGGTTCGAACATTCACATCCTGAAGCCTGAATATGTCGAGGGCGGCAAGGTGGACGAGCCGGCGGCAAAGGCCATCATCTGCATGTGGACGAGCCCCGAATGGTCGCTGAAAATGGCCTATGCCGGCTCGAACCCCGGCAACCTCAACGGCTTCAAGACCAAATGGATGAAGGAGCGTCTGGACAGCATCAAGTTCCTCGATGTCACGACCTCGATGCTGCCATATGGCATCCCGTTCCCGGCCCTGCCGCAGTCGCCCGAGATCATGAACATCATCGTTCCGGACATGCTGCAGAATGCCCTGACCGGAGCGATGACTGTCGACCAGGCGGCGGACGATGCGGCCAAGAAGGTAAAGGACCTGATGGGCGGCGGACTCTAGCAGAAACCTGACCTGCGATCTCACCGGCTGCGCCGACAACGCAGCCGGTTCGTTCCGAAGAACAAGGGCACGCCAAAGTGACGATCGTGAGCGGCAGGACCGAGGTTCGCCGAAAATTGCAACCTGGCTGGTCCGGTCTGCTACGAAAGATGTGGGAGCATCGCGCCGACTACGCGTATGTGCTCCCCGCGATCGCCGTGATGCTGATCGTCATCGCCTATCCGATCTACTACACGATCGAGCTGTCCTTCTTCAACACGCCGCCCGGCCTGCAGCTCCGCGATAAGATCTTCGTCGGCTTCAACAACTACACGGCCATCCTTAAAAGTGAGGTGTTCTGGAAAGTCACCTGGAACACCCTTGTCTGGACAGTGGGATCCACCTTCATCTCCTTCGTCCTGGGGTTTGCCACAGCGCTGGCGCTCCATCGCGACTTTGTCGGCCGCGGTATCCTGCGCGCCATCCTGATCATCCCCTGGGTCATCAGCGCGGTCGCCGCGTCCTATATCTGGAAATGGATCTACCATTCGGACTTTGGCATCATCGGCGCGATCCTGGTCGAGCTCGGATTGGCCGACCGGCCGCCGAATTTCATCGACAGCGTCGGCACGGTGCTGCCCTCCCTGATCGTCGTCAATATCTGGCGCGAGTTTCCGTTCGCCATGATCATGATGATGGCCGGCCTGCAGACCGTCCCTGACCAGTTGCTGCGCGCCGCGAAAGTCGACGGGGCCAACGCATGGCAGCGCTTCTGGCACGTCACCTTCCCGCATCTGAGGAACGTCTCGACGGTGACGATCCTGCTGCTGGCCGTGGCCAACTTCAATTCCTTCATCATCCCCTGGATCATGACCGGCGGCGGGCCGTCGAACGCATCGCATATCTGGATCACCCACATCTATGAGCTCGCCTTCGGCCGCCAGCGCTGGGGGGTGGCATCGGCCTATTCGGTGCTTCTGTTCCTCATCCTGATGACGCTCGGCTACTTCTACGTCCGCGCGCTGAGCGGCAACGAGCGGAAGGTCGGGAGCGCATGAGCACGATTGCCGAGACAACCTCTCGAGGCCAGCCCAGTCGCCGCCGCGCGCGCGTCGACGGATGGCGGTGGGGCGGGCGCTTCTTCCTGGTGTTCATGCTGCTTTACACCGCGTTGCCGATGGTCTGGATGCTGCTCACCTCGATCAAGTCCGGCTTCGCGGCAATGCAATTCCCGCCGCAATGGTGGCCCGACCAGCCTACCCTCGCCAGCTACCAGAAGCTGCTCGATCCGCAGAACAGCGTCGGCCAGGACTTCCTCCGCTTCTTCTGGAACAGCCTTTTCGTCTCGACCGCCACGACCATCCTTTCGGTGATCGTGGCGGTTCCTGCGGCCTACGCGTTTTCGCGCTTCACCTTCCCCGGCCGGAACTTCCTGTTCTTCGCCGTGTTGCTGCGCAACATGTTCCCGGCGGTAATCTTTCTCGTGCCGCTCTTCATCCTGATGCGCGCGATCGGGTTGGTGAACACGCATGGTTCGCTTGTTCTCACCTACCTCACCTTCGGCCTGCCGCTGGCAATCTGGCTCCTCAAGGGCTTCTACGACAACATTCCGGTGCAGCTCGAGCAGGCGGCGCGCATTGACGGGGCGACGCGGCTGCAAGCCTTCATCCTGATCGTGATGCCGCTCTCGGCGCCTGGCATCATCGCCACGGCGATCTATTCCTTCATCGGCGCGTGGAACGAGTACATCTACGCCTACACCTTCCTCTCCAAGAACGAACAGTTGACGCTGCCGGTCGGCATCCAGCGCTTTTTCTCGGAAAACACGACGGACTTTCCGGGCCTGATGGCGGCTAGCTTCATGATGAGCGTGCCCGTCGTGGTGCTGTTCCTCGTCCTGCAACGATACTTCGTACGCGCCCTGACGGAAGGCGCGGTCAAGCATTAGGAGTTGCCGATGGCCCACGTGGTCCTAAAAGATCTCGTCAAGACCTATGGCGGCTTCAAAGCGGTCAACGAGGTTTCGCTGACGGTCAATGACGGCGAATTCGTTGCGCTGGTCGGCCCTTCGGGCTGCGGCAAGACAACGACGCTCAATCTCGTCGCGGGTCTGACCTCGATCACATCGGGCGACATCGTCATCGGAGACCGGGTGGTCAACGACCTCGACCCTAAGGACCGGGACATCGCAATGGTGTTCCAGAACTACGCGCTCTATCCGCAAAAGTCGGTCTATATGAATCTCGCGTTCCCGCTGCAGATGCGCAAACTGCCCAAGGACGAGATCGACAAGAAGGTCAGGGAAGCGGCGCGCGTGCTCGACATGACGCAGCTGCTCGAGCGCAAGCCGCGCGAACTTTCGGGCGGGCAACAGCAGCGCGTGGCCCTGGGCCGCGCCCTCGTTCGAGATCCGGCGGTGTTCCTGATGGACGAGCCGCTCTCCAATCTCGACGCAAAGCTGCGCGTGCAGATGCGGTCCGAAATCAAACGGTTCCATCAGGACCTGAAGGCGACGATCATCTATGTCACGCACGACCAGCTCGAGGCCGTGACCATGGCGGACAGGATGGCTGTGATGAATGGCGGCTACCTGCAGCAATACGATTCGCCGGCGCAAGTTTTCGCCCATCCCGTAAACATGTTCGTCGCGAGCTTCGTGGGCAGCCCGGCGATGAGCCTTATTCCGCTGGAGGCATCGACGGCAAACGGCGACACCGTTCTGACGAGCGCGGAAGGCTGGAGCCTCGAGCTGTCGCAACTCAACGCGCGCAAGGTCCAGAGAGCGGCCACCAAAAAGGTCGTGCTCGGTGCGCGGCATTCGACGATCAAGCTGCACAAGAGCGCGGTCGCCGGCGCCATTCCGGCCAAGGCCTATACGGTGGAACCGACCGGAGACGTCACCTTCGTGCAAGCGTTCCTCTCCGGCGCCATCGTCAACATCAGCGTGTCCCCCAACATCGCCGTCATACCTGACGAACAGATCTGGCTCGAGTTCGACCAGGAGCGCATGCACCTGTTCGACGGCGAAACCGAAATGGCCCTCAATGCCAACTGAAACTGGGCCAACTGAGACTGGGCCAACTGAGACGAGGATGCGTGTGGAACGTGGGCACGAATGACTACGAAACTTAAGATCACCGCGATCAAGCCCTACCCGGTGTGGGTGGGAACTCGTAACCAGATGCTCGTCAAGGTCGAGACCGACCAGGGCATCTTCGGCTGGGGCGAGAGCGGCTTGAGCGGTCGCGAGAGGGCCGTGGCCGGCGCGATCGAGCACTACCGCGAGTTTCTCATCGGCCGCGACCCGATGCGGATTGGCCGCATCTGGCAAGAGCTTTACCGCAGCCAGTACTTCGAAGGCGGGCGAGTCCTGCAGGCGGCGATTTCCGCCATCGACATCGCCCTTCACGACATCAAAGGCAAGGCGCTGGGGGTGCCGGTCTACGAGCTGCTCGGCGGCATGCAGCGCGACCGCATCCCCACCTTCGCCTCGACCGGAGACGAGGCCGAGGGCGACGCGGCCATCGAACGAGCCCGTGAACTGCGCGCGCAGGGGTGGCAGGCGATCCGCTTCTTCCCCGTAGGGCAGAGCAGCAGGGACATATTCGAGCCGCGCGAGTCGATAGGCGCTACCGCGAATATGCTGAACAAGGCGCGCGAGGCGCTGGGCGAGGACGTCGTCCTCGGCATCGACTACCATCATCGGCTGTCGGTGGCCGAGGCGGCGAGCTTCTGCAACAAGCTCGGTCGCGGCGTGCTTGATTTCCTCGAGGAGCCGATACGCGACGAGACGCCGGAGGCCTACGAATCCCTGCGCAGGATGACAGACATCCCCTTTGCCATCGGCGAGGAATTTGCCAGCAAGTGGCAGTTCCTGCCCTATATCGAGCGCGGCATCCACCAGTTCAACCGGCTCGACGTCTGCAATGTCGGCGGGCTGACCGAGGCAATGAAGGTCGCCGGCTGGAGCGAGGCGCATTATGTGGACCTGATGCCACACAATCCCCTCGGTCCGGTGTGCACGGCCGCGACCGTGCATCTCGCCGCCGCGGTGCCCAACTTCGCCTGGCTCGAGACCAGGGCGCCCGAAAGGAAGCTGGGCTTCGACAATTCCGACTTCTTCCCCATGCAACCACGGCTCGACGGGACCGATTATCCGGTCAGCGATCTGCCGGGACTCGGCGTTGAGATCAACGAAGCGGCGATCCAGGCGGAGAGTTTCCGTTTCTGGGAGGCGCCCCACCTCAAGCGCCGCGACGGTTCTGTTACGAACTGGTAGCTCAATTTCAACCGGAGTCCACCATGACGCATACTCCCGACATCACCCGGCCGCCCAGAGACCTGATCGACGCGCTAAGGGAGATCGGTGCCGCGACGGTTGCCGGCACGCTTGGCCACATGGGCTTCCGCAATCCGCACATGGTCGGTCCGGTGGCGCAGAACCACGGGAAGTCGATCGTCGGGCCGGCGCTGACGCTGCAATTCATGCCGCAGCGGCCGGACCTCTTCACCGAGGGGGAATATGCAGATCCAGAGACGCAACTGCACCGGCACGTGCTCTATCACGCGCAGGAGGGTGATGTGGTCGTGGTCGACGCTCGCGGCGACATGAGCTCCGGCGTCTTCGGCGATATGATGTCGACGTATTTCAAGGGCAGAGGCGGCGCGGGCATCGTCATCGACGGATGCATGCGCGACCGGCCCAATGTCGAAAAGCTCGATCTGCCCCTGTGGCTGCGCGGCTGGACGCCAAATTATCATGTGCAGACCAGCATTTATCCCAATGCCGTCAACGTGCCGATTGCCTGCGGCGGGGTCACGGTGATCCCCGGCGACATCATCGTCGCCGACGATGACGGGGTGGTGGTGGTTCCAGTCGCAATGGCCCCGAAGGTGATCGAAGAAGCGAAGAAGCATCACGATTGGGAGGACTTCTCGCGAGAGAAGCTGATGCAGGGCGCGCCGTTGCAGCGCTACTATCCGCTGCATGACGATGCCCGCGGAGAGTACGAGGAGTGGCGCAAGACGAACCGCTTGGAGAACCCGCGTTAGCGGGTTGACGGGATGCGGGAATTCGCCGCCAGCAGCCCGGTGTTGATCGCCTCCTCCACCTGGTTGCGCAACTGGACCCAAAGCGGTGCGGCCTCGTCGCGGTTGAGCTGGACCTTGGAGCCGATCGAGCGGAACGCTTCGGCGGCGGCGGCATCTTCCTGGTCACAACGAGGACGCCCACGCATTCTGGTCATCTGTTCCATTCGGTCTTCAGCCCGCCGCAAAATCATTTGCCGCGACTCAAAATAGCGGCAGCGCCTCCCTAACGGAGACCGCCAGCCATTTTCACGCTCTCCGGCAAATTTCGCAACCACAGCATGGCGATCGCTCCAAGAGCCGGGCCGGGAACCAGCAGCAGGAAGGCCCATCGCCAGCCGCCGATGAAGTCGGCAAAGCGCGGCGTCAGCCAGATCGCGAGCACCGTCAGCGCAAAGCCAGCTCCAAGCTGCACCGACAGAGCTGTGCCGACGAAGCGGCGGTCGCCGAGTTCCGTCACAGCGGCGGAGAATTGCGCCGAATCGCCGATCACCGAAATGCCCCAGATGATGGCGACCAGCATGAAGAGCCAGAGCGGACCGGGGAACAAAAAGCCCATCAGCAGCGCGCAGCTTCCCGAGACGATCATCATGCCGGCGGTGGTCGCTGTACGGCCGATGCGGTCCGAAAGATAGCCGCCCAACAGGCAGCCAAGGATGCCGGAGGCGACGACGAAGAAGGTCGAAAGCGAGGCGGCCGCGGCCGATCCGATCGCCTGCGCCTCGAACGCGGCGCGCGTATAGGCGAGCAGCCAGGCCCACATGGCGTAGAGCTCCCACATGTGCCCGAGATAACCGAGATTGGCCAAGAGCAGTGGCCGCTCGCGAAACACCTGCCCGATGCGCGAAGGCTCGAACACCGCCTTGCCGAAGGGATAGGGCCCTTCCCTGGCAAAAAGCAAGAATAGCAGCGCGCCGATGGCCGTCGCCACGCTGGCGGCGGCAACCACCGGCCGCCAGTCGAGCGCGGTCAGGATGGCGCGGAAGAGATGCGGCAGCGCCGAGCCGATGGTCAGCGCACCGATGACCGCGCCGAGCGCCAGCCCCCTGTCGCGCGCGAACCAGGTTGCCACCAGCTTCAGCGCCGGCGGATAGACGCCGGCGAGCGCCATGCCGGTGACGATGCGCGCGGCGATCACGCCGCCCGGCCCAAGGTTGAGCAGCAGGCTTGTATTGGCGAGCGCCGCAACAAATGCCGCCGCCGCCATGAGACGGCTGAGCCGCACCAGGTCGGGAAGGTTGACCATGCTCGCGGCCAGCGCGCCGATCACGAAGCCTACCTGAACGCCGTTGGTCAGCCAGGCCTCGGCGTCGGGACCGAGCGCGAGCTCCTGCTTCAGCTCTGGCAGGATGGCGGTCGCCGAAAACCAGGTTGTCAGCGACAGTACGACCGCCAGGCAAAGCAGCGACAACACGCGCCAGCGTTCGCCGTCGTCGGCTATGCCAGCCTGGCTGTCGTCCGCCGCGCTCATGCGCCTTGCAGCGGCACGGTGAACACCGTCGCGGTGCCGGTGAGACAAAGCTCGCCCTGGCCATTGCGCACGCTGGTCTCGATCTTGCAGATCGGCTTGTCGGGGCGCACTTCCTTGACCTCCACCCGCCCGGTGATCTCCTCGTCAACGCCGACCGCCTTGACGAACTTCCAGGCGACTTCAAGAAACACCGTCCCTGGCCCGGGCAAATCCTCCACGACCAGTGCATTGAGAATACCAGAAATGACGCCACCCTGGACGATCAGCTTGCCGAACACCTCTCGGCCAGCGCGCGGTCATAGTGCAGCGGATTGCGGTCGCGCGGGTCGAAGCCGTTCGCCAGCGAAAAGCGCGCAAGCTTGGACGATTGGAACGCGCCCGGCGCCGGCGCCCAAAGCACGGATGACATGGATTTCCTCCCGCAATGCAGGCCGGGCTCGATGGCGGCGGCGCCATCGCGCTCGGCCACCCGCTGGCGGGATCCGGCTGCCGCATCGTGGTGACGCTGCTCCACGAGATGATCCGGCGCCGAGCGAAGAAAGGCCTGGCCTCGCTCTGTATCGGCGGCGGCCAGGGCGTGGCGATCTGCCTGGAGCGGTGAGCCTGGAGCATCGAGCAACGCTTGAAGCCGAAGCGAAGGATGCGCTTGGCGTCCGCTTTAGGCCCCCACCCCTTAGAAACATCGATCAGGGCTATCGCCTAGCCGGCGACATCGCCGAAGGCGCCGCTGCTACCCTTCCTTGCCGTTTTTTGTACGCCGAAGGAACCAACCGCGCGCCTGCTGGTTCGAAAGGCATCCAGCGGAGCCTTGCCATGCCCGGGCGCAACCGAAAATCCTCGCCGACACGGAACGTGGAGGCGCGGGCAGCCGGCCGGAGCGATGGAGGCCCGCTGATGAGACTGCTGCAGGCGCTTGCGATTTCATCGCCTTGACCAGTTGAGGAAGCACATGCTCGACCTGTCCCGCGAACGCCGTCGAATGGTCGATGTCCATCTCAGCCGCCGCGGCATCCACGACCGGGAGATCCTGCAAGCGATGCGGGAGGTTCCGCGCGAAGCTTTCGTGGATCCTGGCTTCGAAGAATTCGCCTATGAGGACGGACCGCTGCCGATTGCCGAGGGCCAGACGATATCGCAGCCCTATATCGTCGCGTTCATGCTGGAGATGGCTGGGATCGGCCCCGGCGATCAGGTCCTCGAAGTCGGCACAGGGTCCGGCTACGCAGCCGCCGTGATGAGTCGCATCGTCGATCATGTCTATACGATCGAGCGGCACGCAGGCCTCGCCGAGACTGCTAGACGCCGCTTCGATAAGCTCGGCTATCGCAACATCGAGGTCAGGACGGGCGACGGCACCAAGGGCTGGCCCGAAGCGGCGCCCTTCGATGCCATCATCGTCGCGGCGAGCGGACCGGGCGCGCCGCTTGCGCTGCAGCAGCAGTTGGACGTCGGCGGCAGGCTGATCATTCCGGTCGGGGAGGATCCTGAAGAGCAGCGCCTGCTCAAGGTCACCCGCACGGGCGCGTCGACTTATAGCGAAGAAGATTTCGGAGCGGTGCGCTTTGTCCCCTTGATCGGCGAAGAAGGCTGGCGGGAGGACAACCGGATCCGCACCGGCCGTGCCCCCTCGCATTTGCCGACGCGGAGCCTGCCGCAGATGATCGCCGCGGCGGCCGAACCGCTTCCGGATTTCGATGATCCGGCCTTTGCGGGAGCCTTCGACCGCTTTGCGGAGCGGCGGCTCGTGCTGCTCGGCGAAGCCAGCCACGGCACGTCCGAATTCTACCGGGCACGAGCTGCGATCACCAGGAGGCTGATCGAGAAACATGGCTTCACGATCGTTGCGGTTGAAGCCGACTGGCCCGATGCCGCGGCGATCGACCGCTATGTGCGTCACCGCAGACATTCGCCCGCAGCCGTCCGGCCGTTCCAGCGGTTCCCGACCTGGATGTGGCGCAACATCGAAGTTGCGGCGTTCGTGGACTGGCTGCGCAACCATAATCGGAGGATCAGAACATCAAAGCGTCAGGCCGGCTTCTACGGCCTCGACATCTACAACATGAGCGGTTCCATTGCCGCGGTCCTCGACTATCTGGACCGCGTCGACCCTGAAGCGGCGGCGATAGCCCGACAGCGCTATGGCTGCCTGACCCCGTGGCAGAAAGAGCCTTCGACCTATGGTCGCGCGGCGCTCACCAGCGGCTACAGGGAATGCGAGGAAGCGGTCCTCAAGCAATGCCGGGACATGCTGGCAAGGCAGATCGAGCATGCCGGCGAGGACGGCGCCGAGCTTTTCGACGCCGCGCAGAACGCGCGGCTTATCGCTTCCGCCGAACGCTACTACCGCATCATGTACTATGGTGGGTCGCAATCCTGGAACCTGCGCGACACGCACATGTTCGAGACGCTACAACATATTCTCGAAGCGCGCGGCCCAAGTGCGAGAGCTGTGGTGTGGGCGCACAATTCCCATATCGGCGACGCGCGCTACACCGATATGGGAATCTCACGCGACGAGGTGAATATCGGTCAGCTCTGCCGTCAGCGGTTCGGCGATGAGGTCGCCCTCATCGGCTTCGGGACGCATACCGGCACGGTCGCTGCCGCCAGGGATTGGGACGGCGACATGGAAGTCATGTCCGTGCAGCCTTCGCGCGAAGACAGCTATGAGCGACTTTGTCACGACGCCGGCATCGCCCGTTTCCTGCTCGATCCTGGAAGCGATCCAGTCCTTCGTGACCGGCTGATCGAACGTCGGCTGGAACGCTTTATCGGCGTGATCTATCGGCCGGAAACGGAACTGCACAGCCACTATGCCGATGCCTCCCTTGCGCGGCAGTTCGATGCCTTCGTCTGGTTCGACGAGACCACCGCCGTGGCGCCGCTCGGGCCTGAGCACGCGGTGCGCGGCGTGCCGGAGACCTATCCGTTCGGGGTCTAGACTTCGGCACATGTTGGCCACGTATTTTTTCCTGCACCGATCTCGCGGCAGGCCGCCTGTCTTGATGGAACAAACATCAAGCCGTCCGATTGGATGTAAACAAGCGCCGTATCAGGCGCCCAGGAGGCAGCCATGGACAGGGAAGAGCGCATAAAACGCCGCGCCTACGAGATCTGGGAGCGGGAAGGTCGGCCGAAAGGACGGGAGCAAGAGCACTGGGATCAGGCAGTCCAGGAGATCGAGGCTGAAGGTTCGGAGAGCGAACGCGGTCCGGTTGCGCCTGATCCGACGGTCGGCACAGCCCCGGAGCCAGATACCAACAAGCCGGGCGGCTAGAGCATGATCCCGAAAAGTGGAACCGGTTTTCGGAGAAAGATCATGCTCCAACAAAGAGTTAGATCGTGATGGCGATTCAACGAAACGCCATCACGGTCTAAGCGCAAGAGAAGTCACTGCATCGGGCTGGAACATGTGCTCCGGCTCGGAGTTTTGCGTTCGAGACCATCGTTATCATTGCTGGGTGAGATGAAATCGAAGCTGGTTGCCGAGACCTCCGGGCAAAGGACATTCGTGGTAGTGCTGGATCCCGGCGAGGATGCAATCGCTGCGCTGACTGCGTTTGCCGGCCAGAAGGACATCACCGGCGCCTCGCTAGCAGCGATCGGCGCGTTCGAGAAGGCGACGGTCGGCTGGTTCGACGTCCAGTCGAAGTCCTACCGGAAGATCCCCGTCGACGAGCAATGCGAGGTGCTGAGCGCCATCGGCGACATCGCCGTCGACGACAGCGGCAAGCCAAGCCTGCATCTCCATGCGGTGCTCGGCCTGAGCGATGGATCGGCCCGCGGCGGACATCTGCTCGAAGGCATCGTGCGGCCGACGCTCGAAATCACGGTGCTGGAGTCGCCCGGCTATCTGCGCCGGAGGAAGCGTCCTGAACTCGGCATCGCCCTGATCGACCTGGAGGCCTGATATCCGGCGCAAGATGGTTGAGTCATCAAGCGACAGGTTTTCGCTGCCTCCGGACACGCCTCCTATGGAGGCACGCACGGCCGACGCGCTGCCCGAGGACCGCGGTGCCTGGCAATACGAGCCGAAATGGGATGGGTTCCGCTGTCTCGCCTTCAAGGGCGTTGAAGCCGTCGATCTCAGGGCAAAGTCCGGCAAGCCGCTCGGCCGTTACTTTCCCGAGTTGACGGCGATGTTGCATGGCCTCGACGCCAAGGATTTCGTCGTCGACGGCGAGATCGTGATCGAGATCGAAGGCCGCGCCTCCTTCGACGCGCTACAGATGCGGCTTCACCCCGCGGAGAGCCGGATCCGCAAGCTGAGCGTGGAGACGCCGGCCCAGTTGGTCCTGTTCGACATGCTCGTCGCGGCGGGCGGCAAGAGCCTCCTCGAGAAAACACTGGTCGATCGGCGTGCGGCACTCGAGGACTTCGTGGCGAAGGCAAATACGGCCTCCTTGCGGCTCTCGCCATCCACGACGAACCTTGCGACCGCGAAACGCTGGCTGCAAGGCGCCGGGCACGGTTCGACCGACGGCATCGTCGCCAAGGCGCTGGCCGAGCCTTACCGGCCAGGCGAGCGGGCGATGATCAAGGTCAAACGGCTGCGCACCGCCGACTGCGTGGTGGGTGGGTTTCGCTACCTGAACGGCAAGCCCCAGGTCGGATCGCTGCTCCTTGGCCTCTACAACGAACGCGGCCTGCTCGACCATGTCGGCTTCACCTCGACCATCGGCAATGACGAGCGCGCGGCGATCACCGACAAGCTGGAGAAATTGCGCGGCGGTTCCGGCTTCTCCGGCAAGGCGCCGGGCGGACCGAGCCGCTGGAGCACCGAACGCAGCGGGAAATGGGAAGCGGTGCAGCCGGAATTGGTGGTGGAGGTCCGGTTCGACCATGTCACCGGCGGCCGCTTCCGGCATGGAACCAAGCTGCTGCGCTGGCGGCCCGACAAAGCCCCGCACCAATGCACGTTCGAGCAGATCGAGTAGCACGCCACCGTATGATGGCACCCCGCTTTCTGCTCAGCGGAACTACGGGCCGCTTGAGCGGTTCCTCAAGGGAACACTAGCGTTGGAGAACGAGATGGACCCGCGCAACAAGCAACGATCGGCAAAACAGGGCGAAACCGAGGCTCCGGCCATTGAGCAGCAGGACTGGGAGGCCCTTGAGGGCAACAAGGTGCTCCCGGACAGCGTGGTCGTGGAAAACGGCGTTCCGGATACCCAGGAGACGGAGGGAACTCTTCCCGAAGAAGACGACGACAACCCCTACGAGGAGAGCGACGAAGCTTTGCCCGATGATGAGGAAGAGGACGTCCTGAAACGCGATCCCTCCAAGGAAGGAAGCCGGTTCGACGAAGTTTAATGCATGTCGCCCAAAAGTGTGCAGCGGTTTTGGGACAACGACATGCATGGGAACAAAGACCTACAGCGCGGCGCCTGAATTCGTTTCAGCGCGACGCGCTTTACGGAACCGTGCGTAGCGTCGACCAGGCGCGCCTCAGACTTCGAGCAGCGCGTAGGGTCGGCCGGTCGGCTTCGCGACATGCATGGCAACGTTGTAGACCTTGGCGCCGCCCGGCGTGCAGCCTTCGTAGGTGCCGCGATGGGCGTGCCCGTGCACCACCGCGCTCACCTTGAAGCGGTCGATCGTTTCGCCCAGCCGGGAGGATCCCAGAAACGGGAAGATTTCCGGCGGCTCACCAAGGACCGTCTCCAGGATCGGTGCATAGTGGAGAACCACCAAGGTGCGTTTGGCGCGGACTTGCCGCATTGCGTTCTCGAGCCGCATCGCCTCGCTGACGCTTTCAGCCACCATCGCCTTGATCGCGGGTTCCCCGAAGGAGCTGAGCATTCTTGCGCCAAAACCGCCGACGAAGCCCTTCACGCCGACAAAGCCGACATCCATCAACTCCGTGGCTTGTCCATCGAGGAGATGGACGCCCGCCTGACGAAGCGTTGCCGTCACCTCCTCGACAAAACCCGACTCGTAGTCATGATTGCCAAGCACGCCGACCACGGGGATCGAGCAGGCGCGCAGATCTTCGGCAAGACGCTCGGCCTCTTTGGGTTTGCCGAGATTGGTGAGATCGCCAGCAAGAACCAGGACATCAGCCTCGCGCGAAACTTCGCCGAAGAGATCGCGATAGGAAGTCTGGGCATCCTCCTGGGCATGCAGGTCGCCTATGGCAGCGATCTTGATGGCGCCGTCGCCGTCTACATTGCTGCCTTTGGCGTTGACGCTGTCAGCCATCGCGGAATTCTCCCATGCCTCCGACACCGGCAAATCCCCATTCCTTGACGTCGATCTCATAGTCGACCTGCGACAGCAGACGGCCACGACAGATCTTCGTCCGGGACGGCGGCAGTTGCCGTTGCCTGGCAAGCCGCGCGAGCAGATCGTCGAGCAGCCAATCCGGAATGTGGCCGCGCTCGCTGGGATAGATCCAGCGGAAGTTCAGGATGTGCATCAGCAGCACTTCCCAATGGACGTCGAGATGGGCGAGAAGCCTGTGCCAGTCGATCTGATCGTGCGCCTTGAGGATGGTGTGGGCGATGTCGGCGCCGTCATGGCGGCCCCGGTCCTGGATGAAGCATTTCGACCAGACGAGCTCGGTCGGGCCGACGATCCTGACCCGACTGCCCAGAAGCTCGACCTGACGGGCATGTTCCAGCCACTGGTCCTCGACCTGCATGGTGCCGTTGGCGGAGGCGAATATGACGTCGAAGAAATGCTCGCCTTCGAACACCTTCCCAAGCCACCGGTCGTCCTCGATCTCGACCCCGTAGCCGATGTCCTTGAAATGCTCGAGGATGCGCTGGCAGTCGCCGGCCTTGCAGAAAATGTCGAGGTCCTTGGTGTGGCGGACAACGCCCGTATAGGCGCTCACCGCATATGCCCCGGCGACGAGAAAGGGAATGTCGGTGGCTGCGAGCTCGCGGATCGCATTCGTATAGAAGGCCTCTGCTTCAGCGCTTTTCAGCGTCGGCTCGGCCTTGGCATCAATTACGGGAAGTGATGCCAGCACACCCGGCAACTCATCGTTCGCCATCAGCAACGCTCCGGCCTCGGACCTTTCGTCCGCCTGGTCCGATAACAGCCAGCGACCCTGCCTTGTTCCGCCATCTGGTGCGGGGACCCGTCCCGCAGTCCGGTCACTCAATGGCGGCACCCGTGCTCGACGAGATGGAACCTGTATCGATCGCGCACGAATTCGTTGAAGAACCGCCCTTTCGACGAAGCGGCCTTGAACGCCGCATAGGTCTCGGGCTCAACCTCGTCATAGTCATAGCGGTCGCCGCTCGGGACGAACCAAACCGAAAGGATCCTCGTCGACCGATCGTAATGCATGTTCCGTATCGCGGTGGAAGGCATGTCGGACGTCCCGCTTGCCAATGCGTAATTTCCAGGCGGCCGCGAGGTTCCGCGTTATCGGATGGTCCGGCACAGGATGAAGCCTTGCGGGCGCGGCCGCACTCCCTATCTGGCAGTTATGCCATCGACAAAAATCAGAACTGCAACGGCCCGCCAGGGCGAGCTGTTTGGCGCCGCCGAAAGTTTGCCGGAAGGTTTCCAGTACCAACCGGAGCTGATCACGCGCGACGAAGAACGCGAATTGGCCATTCGCATTGCGGGCCTGCCGTTCAAGCCCTTCGACTTCCATGGCCATCTTGCCAACAGGCAGGTCGTCGGCTTCGGCCTCCGTTACGACTACGATCGCAGCCAGGTCGTGGAGGCGGCGGCCATACCCGATTTCCTGCTCCCGCTCCGCCACAAGGTTGCGGGTCTGGCCCACCGGCCCGCGGCCGAGTTCGCGCAGCTGCTGATCAATGAGTATCGGCCGGGCGCCGGCATAGGCTGGCATCGCGACAAGCCGCAATTCGGGCTCGTCGCCGGCGTTTCCCTGCTGGCGTCCTGCAGCTTCCGGCTACGCCGCAAGAATGGCGCGGGATGGGACCGGGAGACGATCGAGGTCGAACCGAGATCCGCTTATGTCCTGGACGGTCCGGCGCGGAACGAATGGGAACACAGCATTCCTCCGGTCGCGCAACATCGTTACTCGGTCACCTTCCGGACGTTGCGGCCTGGCCTATGATTGCCCGCCCCGATTACGCGCCCGGCGCCGCTGCCGTCACCCGCCACACGAGTGGGCCGCAGGCAAGCTGTTCAAAGCTTGATGAGTTCTCTGGCCACGGCGATTTCCTCGTCGGCGGGAACGACAAGTACTTCTACCTTCGAATCCGGGGTGTTGATCAGCTCTTGGCCCTTCGCGTTCAACCCATCGTCGAGCGCGACACCCAGCCACGCGGCGGCCTCGCAGATCCTTTGCCGGATTTGAGGCGCATGCTCGCCGATGCCCGCGGTGAACACGAGTGTGTCGAGCCCTCCAAGCGCGGCTGCGAGCGATCCGATCTCACGCCCGATACGGTAGACGAAGAAATCGATGGCACGACGTGCCGCGGCATCTTTCGACGCAAGCAGCGTCTGCATATCGCCGGAAATGCCGGATATCCCCAGCAAGCCGGAACGCTCGTAAAGCAATTCGGTCAATTGATCGGACGACAGCTTCCGGTCCTGCAGGAGATGCAGGATCACGCCGGGATCGATGGCGCCGCAACGCGTGCTCATGAGAAGACCGTCGAGCGTCGAAAACCCCATGGTGGTGGCGGTGCTTGCCCCTGCCATCATGGCGCACAAGCTCGCTCCACTGCCGAGATGGGCGACGATGGCCCGGCCGCCGGCCCCTGGGCCGTAGCGGTCACGGAGCTTCGCGGCGATGTGGCTATACGAGAGCCCGTGGAAGCCATAGGAGACGATGCCCTGGTCGGACATCTCATGCGGCAAGCCATAGATTTTGGCGAGTTCCGGCCGCGCCGCGTGAAAGGCCGTATCGAAACAGCCGACCTGCTTGGCTTCCGGCAGGAGCCGGCTGGCCAGATCGACGATCTCGAGATTGATCGCCTGGTGGATCGGGGCGAGCGGCTCAAGCCCATGCAGGGCGTCGAGCGTATGCTCGTCGAGCCGAGTCGCGCGAACAAAACTCCTGCCGCCATGCACGATCCGATGTCCGACTTTCCCGACCTGGCGCAAAAGGCCGCGATCGGTGAGAAAGGACGCCACGGCTTCGAATGCCTTGGCAATATCGATCGGCCCGTTTCCCAAGCTCATGTCGATCTCGGGCGAGACAGCCGTCGGCGCGACGTGCAGTCGTGGCCGGCGCCCGATCGATGAAACGCTGCCGCGCACCAGAAGGTGAAGGTCGTCGCGCTGCTGAAACACCGCGAACTTCAGGCTTGAGGAGCCGCCGTTGAGGACGAGGATTGCACCGGTCATGGCCGGCCGGCTCCTGCCGCTTTTGCGGCGCTCGTCCTGGCGGCCTGGCGCTTCGGCATCGACGACTGCTCCCATTTCCAGCCGAGAATCTCCGGCATGTCCTGCCCATGCTCGCGGATATAGGCGTGGTGTTCGATCAGCTTGCCTTCCATGGCCTGTTTGAGGTCGACATGGGCGCCGGTTGGCCCGGGAAGACGTTCGATAACACCCAGTACGAGATGGTAGCGGTCGAGGCCGTTGAGCACGGTCATGTCGAAGGGCGTGGTTGTCGTCCCTTCCTCATTGTAGCCGCGCACGTGGATGTTGTCGTGGTTGGTTCGCCGGTAGGTCAGGCGGTGGACGGTCCATGGATAGCCATGGTAGGCGAAGATGACGGGCTTGTCGCTGGTGAACAGCGCGTCGAACTCGCGATCCGACAGCCCGTGCGGATGATGTTCCTTTGCCTGCAAGGTCATCAGGTCGACGATGTTGACCACCCGGATCCGCAGTTCCGGAATAGCGCGTTTCAGAATTTGGACGGCGGCCAGGGTCTCGAGCGTCGGCACGTCGCCGGCGCAGGCCATGACCACGTCCGGCTCGGTCCCGTGGTCGGTCGATGCCCACTCCCATATGCCGATGCCGGCGCTGCAGTGAACTTTCGCCTCGTCGATGGAGAGCCACTGCCAGGAATTGACCTTGCCGGCGACGATGACGTTGATGCGGTTCCATGTCTTGAGCACGTGGTCGGTCACGCAGAGCAGGCTGTTGGCATCCGCAGGCAGATAGACGCGCACGACGTCCGCCTTCTTGTTCAAGGCCACGTCGATAAAGCCTGGATCCTGATGGCTGAACCCATTGTGCTCCTGCTGCCAGACGTGGCTCGACAACAGGTAGTTCAGCGAAGCGATCGGTCGTCGCCAGGGAAGCTTGCCGCAAGCGTCCAACCATTTCGCATGCTGGTTGAACATGGAGTCCACGATATGCGTGAAGGCCTCGTAGCAGGAGAAGAAGCCGTGCCGGCCGGTCAGCAGATAGCCTTCCAGCCAGCCCTGACAGGTGTGCTCGGACAGTATCTCCAGAACCCTGCCCTGCCTGCCGAGGTGGACATCCTCGGGCAGGATGTCTTCCATCCAGGCGCGTTCGGTCACCTCGAAGACATCCTGAAGCCGGTTCGAGGCCGTCTCATCGGGACCAGCGATGCGGAAATTCCTCGCGCTTTGGTTCAATGCCATGACGTCGCGCAGGAAGTTGCCCATCACACGGGTCGATTCCGCCTTGACGCCTCCGGGGTGCTTGACCGGGACGGCGTGCTCGAGCAAATCCGGCAGATCGAGAGACCGGCGCAGCAGACCGCCATTGGCATGCGGATTGGCGCCCATGCGTTTGGCGCCGCTCGGCGCGGTGGCGCGGATCAAGGACACCGGAGCGCCCGCGGCATCGAAGAGTTCTTCGGGCCGGTAGCTCCTCAGCCATTCCTCGAGCATCTTCAGATGCGCCGGATTTTCCGCGAGACCGGAGAGCGGGACCTGGTGGGCGCGCCAGAAACCCTCGGTCTTCAGGCCGTCGACCTCCTTGGGGCCGGTCCAGCCCTTCGGGCTTCGCAGCACGATCATCGGCCATTTCGGCCGGAACGGTGCAGCCTCCGCGCCGTTTCGAGCTGCGTCCTGAATCGCCTTGATGCGATCCAGCGCATCGTCGAGCACGGCGGCCATCCGCTCGTGCATCCAGGCCGGATCATCGCCCTCGACGAACAGCGGCTCATAACCATAGCCGACGAATAGCGCTCGCAGCTCTTCTTCGGGGATGCGGGCCAGAATGGTGGGATTGGCGATCTTGTAGCCATTGAGATGCAGGATCGGCAGCACCGCCCCGTCAAGCGCCGGGTTGAGAAACTTGTTGGAGTGCCAGGACGTGGCGAGCGGCCCGGTTTCCGCCTCGCCGTCGCCGACGACGCAGGCGACGATAAGATCGGGATTGTCGAAGGCGGCGCCAAAAGCATGCGAGAGCGCATAGCCGAGCTCGCCGCCTTCATGGATCGAGCCGGGCACATCGGGCGCCGCATGGCTTGGGATGCCGCCGGGAAAGGAGAACTGCCGGAAGAGCTTCCTCATTCCGGCCTCGTCCAATTGGATATCCGGATTGATCTCGCTGTAGGTGCCCTCGAGGTAGGTGTTTGCAACCATCGCAGGTCCGCCATGACCGGGACCGCAGAGGTAGATGACATTTGCGTCGCGCTGTCTGATTGCGCGGTTGAGATGCGTATAGATGAAGCTGAGCCCCGGCGAGGTTCCCCAATGGCCGAGCAGCCTCGGCTTGACATGCTCCAGCCGAAGCGGCTCGCGAAGCAGCGGATTGTCGAGCAAGTAGATCTGCCCGATGGTCAGGTAGTTAGCGGCACGCCAGTAGGCATGGATGTCTTGCATCTCCTGCTCGGACAGGCGTTTGGCGCTGGGTTGCTCGGCCATCTCTCAATCCTTCGCTGGTTCCAAGCCGACCTTCGGTTGAAGCACAACGCGTCGGTGCCCGCACCGGTTCATGCCGGTCGCTACAAAGGTCGGCCACCGCCGATCTATCCGGCAAGCGAGGAACAGGCTTTGATCTATCGCAAATACCCGGCGTCATCGGCCGTAAGTGCAGAAGCGTGCCAGGCAAACTGTCTCTGGTTTTGGCAGGTCAGTCTGGACACGCGCGATCGAGTGGCGGCTCGATAAACTCGACGCGTAGGCTGCCTTCTTTCGGATGCGGAAAGCTGCGAACGCGGATCAGCGGTCAAGGCCGAATTTGGTGGAACGTTATCGGCGAGGAGTTCGTTCCCTCATCGACACGGATCGAGCGGCGGGCTTTGCAAAGCGATAGGAGATTGCCATGAAAGTCGGCAACTGCATGACGAGGGACGTCAAAATCGCAAATCCCGACCAGCCAATTCGAGACGTAGCGCAGATGATGGCCAGCCTCGATGCCGGCGTGATGCCTGTTGGTGACAACGACCGGCTGGTCGGCATGATCACCGACCGCGATATTGTGGTCCGCGGCGTAGCGCTGGGCAACGGGCCTGACACCAAGGTGCGTGACGTCATGAGCGTTGGAGAGGTCAGATATTGCTTCGATGACGAAGACATCGAGCATGTACTTGCGAATATGGGCAACTTGCAGGTGCGCCGACTTCCCGTTCTCAATCGAGACAAACGGCTTGTCGGGATCATCTCCCTCGGCGACCTCGCGAAGAACGGAGAAGCGGCAGAGGCTGGAGAGGCTTTGGGCAGCATATCGGTACCTGGCGGGGAACATTCGCAAACTGCCCATTGATCCAGGATGCCGGATCGCCGGAACGTCAGGCCTTCGCGGGGCGTTGGCCGACGCTGGGTGCCATCCAGTCGTGTCGCCTACGCCCCGACGCTCTCGGGCCACAACGCCTTGAAGTCCTTGGGCAGGCTATCGCGCACCTTCGCCGACTGCCCCAAATCGATGTGATGGGCGACTGCCTTGAATACCGTCCTGGCCGCGTCGTTGGCGTTTACCGGTCGTCCGGATTCCAAGCCTTCAGCGATGGTGTTGAAGAACTCTTCGACCGAGCGATTCCGGCTCGGCAAATTGGACGGCTGGTATTGGTCGTAATATGCACCGCGGATCAGGAGCGGTAGCTCCGCGCCCAGATTGGCTCCCAGTTCCGCGGGCAGCCTGTCGCGTAAAGCACGCAGAACCACACCAAGCGCATGCCATGCAAGTTGCCGATCCGGACCGAGGTCATCCATGATCTCATTCAACCAGATATTGGTGATCTGGACTGTCTTGTCGAAAACCTCGAGGCCATTTGCGCTCATCGTAATCTCCCAGACAAAAGCGCCCCACGCAGCCCTGCTTTGGTTGGAACGTTCGGCTGAGGCTATTGTTTCGTCCATCCGGCCGATTGCCTGAACTCTGTGCAAATCGATTGTGGGAAGGCGCTCGCCGATGACGCAGTCAGACAGCCAGGCAGTAGCGAAGACCCAACCCTCGGCGTGAGATGCGGACGTACTTTCGGAGCTAAGGATCAATTGCGTCCCTGACGCGTTGCCACCTTTTAAGGACGCGGATCGGCCGTCCCCAGCCGAGAAAGGAGAAGGCGATGCTGGACAAGAAAACCATCGAGAAGGCGCGACAGGACAAGCGTGAAGGCAAGTCGCCGAGCACGCAAGCAAGCGAGTTCGTGCGCGAGGAGATTGACGAGATTCGCCGCGGCAAGCACGGCGCGCGCTCCACAAAGCAAGCGATCGCCATCGGCCTTTCGGAAGCGCGCCGCGCCGGGGTCGACCTGCCCCCGCCAAAGAAGGGCAAGGTCAAGGAGAGCACGCGCAAAAGCGCTGAATACGCATACGAAGTCGGCCAGGGCGAACGCAAACCCAAGCGCCGGCCGAAAGTTTCGAAGGCCGTGTCCGAGGTCCTTCAGGATGAACCGAAAAGCAGCGCATCTCATGAGGCGCTGTCACGGCAAACCAAGAGAGCGGCTTCGCGCCGGACCGCCGGTGAACGGTCGGCCGCTGCTAAAAAAGCGGCCGAGACGAAAGGCGCAGCCGGGCGCTCGGCGGCCGCACGGAAAGCCGTAGAGACCAAGGGCGCTCAAGGCAGGAAGCAAGCGGCGAAGAAGGCGGCCAGAACCCGCGCGAGCCGCAGCTAGCTCCCGGCCATCCAGATACGCCTTCACGGAAGATCCTGTCGGTGATGCGGTAGCACCATCGAACAAAAAAGGGACGCCTCCGCGGAACAAGTGGCGGGGACCTCAGTTAATGCATGTCGCCCAAAGGTGCGCAGCGGTTTTGGGCGACCGACATGAATCGAACGAAGAAAAGACTTGAAGTGCGTCCCCTGAATCCTTTTCTGCGCGGCACGCTTTAGGTATCCTGTCCATTGAATGATGCCCAGCACAAAGTGTCCACGGGCCTCACCAGATAAGCTCTTGCCGCACATGATGAGATCAAGTGTTCTCCCTCGGCAAATCTAGGCGAACGCTGTCGCTATTCTGGATATTCGCGGCTCTGTCCGGCTGCGCGGGAGGCGTGCTTGACCCGCAAGGCCCGATCGGCGCGGGCAACCGCACGATCCTCTTGAACTCGCTGGCGGTCATGCTGGTCATCGTCATCCCGACGCTGGTGGCGCTGCTTTTGTTTGCCTGGATGTTCCGCGCCTCCAACCGCAACGCCCGCTACGATCCGGAATTCACCTATTCGGGCCGCATCGAGCTGATCGTCTGGTCGATCCCGACGCTCACCATCCTCTTCCTTGGCGGGTTGATCTATTACGGGTCCTACCATCTCGATCCGCGCCGGCCGATCGCCTCCAGCCAGCCGCCGCTCGACATCCAGGTCGTGGCGCTCGACTGGAAGTGGCTGTTCCTCTACCCGGACCAGGGCGTCGGAACGGTCAACCAGCTGGTCATCCCGGCCGGCGTGCCGGTGCGTTTCAAGCTGACCTCGGCCAGCGTGATGAACACCTTCTTCGTACCGCAGCTCGGCAGCATGGTCTATGTCATGAACGGCATGCAGACCGAAGTTAATCTGCAGGCCGACCGCGAGGGCGACTATCTCGGCCTGTCGGCGCATTTCAGCGGCGACGGCTTTTCGGACATGAATTTCCGCGTGCGGGCGATCCCGGCCGACGCCTTCGCCAGCTGGGCCTCGTCCTTGCATGGCGGCGGCGGCGTGCTCAACGCCAGCGCCTATCGCGAGCTTGCCCGGCAGAGCATCAACGTGCCGCCGTCCTCCTTCGGCCATGTGCAGCCAGGCCTGTTCGACGCAATCGTGCGGCAGACGCTGCCGCCAGGCCCGGGACCGACTGAGGCCGCCGCCGGCGAGGCGCAGGTGAGCCCGAAGGCCGAGCCGAAGGCGGGAACGACGCCCGCGGCTCAACAGCCCAAAGTGGGAGGATGACGATGCTCGGCAAGCTCGACTGGTCGGCCATTCCCTTCGATCAGCCCATCCCGCTGGGTGCTGCCCTCATCGTCTTTCTGGCGGCCGCCGCGGTGCTGATCTGGGTAACGGTCAAAGGCTACTGGCCCTATCTCTGGCACGAGTGGATAACCTCGGTCGACCACAAGCGCATCGGCGTCATGTATATCGTGCTGGCTGCGCTGATGCTTTTTCGCGGCTTCGTCGACGCCGTCATGATGCGCACCCAACAGGTGATGGCGATACACGGGCCCGGCTACCTGCCGCCGGAGCACTACGACCAGGTGTTTTCGGCGCACGGCACAATCATGATCTTCTTCGCCGCGATGCCGTTTGTGATCGGGCTGATGAATTTCGCCGTGCCGCTGCAGCTCGGCATCCGCGACGTCGCCTTCCCGACGCTGAATTCGGTCAGCTTCTGGCTGACGGCGACCGGGGCGCTGCTCGTCAACATCTCGCTCGTCGTCGGCGAGTTCGCGCGCACCGGCTGGCTGCCCTATGCGCCGCTGTCGGAGACGGCCTACTCGCCCGGTGTCGGCGTCGACTATTATCTGTGGTCGATCCAGATTTCCGGCGTCGGCACGCTGCTCACCGGCGTCAACCTGGCGACGACCATCCTCAAGATGCGCGCGCCCGGCATGGGGTATCTGCACATGCCGATGTTCTGCTGGACCTCGCTCGCCTCCAACCTGCTGATCGTCGCGGCCTTCCCGATTCTGACCGCGACGCTCGCCATGCTGACGCTCGACCGTTACCTCGGCTTCCACTTCTTCACCAACGAAGGCGGCGGCAACCAGATGATGTTCATGAACCTCATCTGGGCGTGGGGGCATCCCGAGGTCTATATCCTGGTGCTGCCCGCCTTCGGGATCTATTCCGAGATCTTCTCGACCTTCTCGTCGAAGCCGCTGTTCGGCTACCGCTCCATGGTCGCGGCGACGCTGTTCATCTGCATCGTCTCCTTCATGGTCTGGCTGCACCACTTCTTCACCATGGGCGCCGGCGCCGACGTCAACGCCGCCTTCGGCATCGCCACCTCGGTCATCGCCGTCGGCACCGGGGTCAAGATCTACAACTGGCTTTTCACCATGTATGGCGGGCGCGTGCGCTTCGACACGCCGATGCTGTGGTCACTGGCCTTCGTCACCACCTTCATCATCGGCGGCATGACCGGCGTGCTGCTCGCCGTGCCGCCGGCCGACTTCATGCTGCACAATTCGCTCTTCCTCGTGGCGCACTTCCACAACGTCATCATCTCGGGCGTTCTGTTCGCCGCCTTCGCCGGCTTCACCTACTGGTTCCCGAAAGCCTTCGGCTTCCGGCTGCACGAAGGCTGGGGCAAGGCCGCGTTCTGGTTCACGCTTGCCGGCTACGTGCTGGTCTTCGTGCCGCTCTACATCGTCGGCCTGCTCGGCATGACGCGCCGCCTCCAGCACATCGACATGGACCTGTGGACGCCGTGGCTGGTGGTGGCGGCCTTCGGTATTGCGGTGATGATCGTCGGCGCCGCGTGCCAGGTCGCGCAACTCGTCGTCTCGATCAGGCATCGCGAAGCGCTGCGCGACGAGACGGGCGACCCCTGGGACGGCCGCACGCTGGAATGGTCGACGTCCTCGCCGCCGCCTTTCTTCAACTATGCGCGGCTGCCTTATGTCGAGAACGAGGAGCCCTACTGGACCGTCAAGCAGCGGGCGCTGGATGGGCAAGCCCCGGCCGAAAACGAAAGCTACGAGCCGGTCGAGATGCCGCGCAACAGTCCGACCGGCTTCGTCACCGCCTTCTTTGCCACGCTGATCGGCTTCGCGCTGATCTGGCATATCTGGTGGCTGGCGATCGTCGGCTTCCTCGGCGCCTATGCCACCTTCGTCGTCTTCGCCTGGCGCGAGCATGGCGACTACGAGGTCCCCGCGGACGAGGTCGAGCGCATCGACCGCGATGGCAGGGCCGCGCAGCTTGCCTGGATACATAAGCGGGAGCGCGTGGCATGAGCGACATCGCAGCCGGCAGCGCGGTGCGCGAACCGTATCGGCCCGGACAGCACGACGGGCACGGTCATGGCCTGTTCTCGGCGACCGGCCATGGCCAGGGCGGCCCGGCCTCGAAATTCGTCACGGTTGCCTACGGCTTCTGGATCTTCCTTTTGTCCGACATCATCATGTTCTCGGCCTTCTTCGCGTCCTTCGCCGTGCTGTCCCAGGCGACGGCCGGCGGGCCGGCCGGCAAGGAGCTGTTCGAGCTCAACCGCGTTGCGGCCCAGACGGGGCTTCTGCTCACCTCGAGTTTCACCGGCGGCCTTGCGACGCTCGCGACCCATCGCCGGTCGATGGCGGCCACCCAGTTCTGGCTGCTCGTCACCGGCCTGCTCGGCGCTGCCTTCCTGTTCCTGGAGGTACAGGAGTTCGTGGCGATGGCGCACGAGAATGCGGGGCCCTCGCGCAGTGCCTTCCTCTCCGCCTTCTTCGCCCTCGTCGGCTGCCATGGTACCCATGTCGGCCTCGGCCTGCTCTGGCTCGGCACCATGATGGCGCAGCTCTGGGTGAAGGGTTTTCGGCCGGACTTGTTGCGGCGGCTGCACTGCTTCGGCCTGTTCTGGCACGCGCTCGACATCATCTGGATCGCCATCTTCACCCTGGTTTATCTGCTGGGAGCATCGCCATGAGCGACATTGAAAGCCGGATCGAAGAAGAGCTCGACCGCCGCGATTCAGCGCCGGGCGAAGAGCGCATCACCGAACACGAGCTGGCGGGAGGGCTTTCGGGCTATCTGCTCGGCTTCGGCCTGGCAATCCTGTTGACCATCGCCTCTTTCCTGGCGGCGCAAACCGGCCTGATCTACCAGCCGGCGGTGATCTCGGCTCTGGTGGTGCTAGCCATCGCGCAGATGGGCGTGCATCTGGTCTTCTTCCTGCACCTGACCACGGGGCCCGACAACACCAACAACGTGCTGGCGCTCGCCTTCGGCGTGCTGATCGTGGCGCTCGTCGTGATCGGCTCGGTCTGGATCATGGCCCATCTCAACGTGAACATGGCTCCGATGAGCGCCCATCAGGCCGAGATGATGCCTTAAAGCGCGTCGCGTCGAAACGGATTCAGGCGACGCGCTTTAAATCTTTGTTTTGCTGCATGTCGTTTTCCCAAACCGCTGCACACTTTGGGCGACATGCATGAACCGGGATTGCGCCGGGGCGCTTTGCAGAGCGGCCAACTTCATCAGTTGGCCGTTCGCGGCCGCCATCAGTTTTCGACGGCCATGCCGCCGAGCAGGCGCAGCCCGGTTTCGTATCTTTGCGGCGAGGCGCCTGCATGATGCGCCTGCCGCAGATTGTCCGTCAGGTCCGCCTCCTTGACCCGCCTCGCCAGCGGATTCGAGGCGGCGCGGCAAATGAAACCCTGCTCACTATCGTCGAGTCGTCTCGTCAGGGCATCGACCGCCGCCACGACGGGAAGGCTGAAGCCTGCCGCCTCCAGCCGATCCAGTGTCCAGCCCTCGCCTTTCTCCACCACGTCGTGCAGATAGGCGACGGTCTTTTCGTCGAGCGTCTCGACCGCGTTGGCGACGCGCCTGACATGTTCGATATAGGGTTGGCCGGTCTTGTCTTTCTGGCCGCGATGAGCCTCTTCAGCGATCTTGGCCGCGCGATAAAGCATGATCGTTCCCAGTGCTGACTTCAGAGCCCGCCTCGAGAGGGCGGCCGAGGCCGGCTTGCTCGGGCTTGATGCCCGGCTTGCCGGCGCGCTTTTCGCGGGGGAGCGAGAACTGCGCGCCATGCATTACGAACATTGGCAGCGCATGAATGTTCCCGCCCACAAGCGATTTTCGGGTTGGGCCTGGCGACGAGGCAGCGAGCGGCGCGATAGGTCCTGCATACCCGTTAGGGGCAAAGCATGTCGTGAGATTGTTCGAGCGAACATTTCGCTCGCAAGACCGTTTAGGGGTATGGCCGGCGCACAAACCTCGTTATCAAACCCTCGACCGCAGTCAGGCTGCGTCACAGTGTTCGGCGGTTCTGGCTTTCTTGGGCGAAGAATCGTCAAGCACCTCTTGAACCACGGGCTTGTCGTGCGCTCGGCTTCCCGCCATCCCGCACGTGCGGGACGGAAGCAGGCTCATCACGAGCTCTTTAGCGCGGTCAAAGCCGACATCCTCGACCGAAGCCAAATTGCCGCGGCCGTTTCGGATGCAAGCACGGTCGTAAACGCAGTCAGCCTCTATTCCGAACATGGAGGCGTTACTTTCGAGCGCGTCCATGTCGAGGCTGCTTCCCAGTTGGCGGACGCGGCGCGGCGAGCCGGCGCCGAACGATACATCCAGATATCCGGCATCGGTTCCGACTCACGCTCGCGGTCCAGTTACATCAAGGCGCGGGGGCAAGGTGAAGAGGCCGTCGACGTCGGATTTCCGGGCGCGACCATCGTCCGCCCCGCGGTGATGACCGGACGGGACGACGCCTTTTTGACGACGATCACGAGATTGTTGCGCATCCTTCCTGCATATCCGCTGTTCGGCAACGGCGACACCCGTCTCCAGCCGGCATCCGTTGAAGACGTTGCGGAAGCCATTGCGCGCATCGCGTCCGCAGGTGCCGACGCCCGTCTGTTCGAGTTCGGTGGGCCGCGTGTCTACACCTATCGAGACCTGGTGCTGGAAGTTGCCCGGCTGCTTGGCATCAGGACACGATTGGTGCCCGTTCCGTTTGTCTTTTGGCACGCACTCGCCACTTTCGGCGAGTTCGTCCCCGGCATGCCGCTGACGCGCAACCAGGTCGAGCTCATGCAGATCGACAATGTTGCGGATACTCGACTGCCGGGACTCCGCGATCTCGGGATAGAGCCTCATGACATCGATCAGGTGTTGCGATCGGCCTGAGAGCAGCCGTGATGAGAACTGATTTCCAAAGGAGTATGACCATGGCCAGATGCGACCAGTGCGGCAACGACTACGACAAGTCCTTTCAGCTTCATCTGGGAGGAGAAACCTACACATTCGACAGCTTCGAATGCGCGATCCAGAAGCTCGCGCCTATCTGTCCCCATTGCCAGGTCCGCATCATTGGGCATGGCGTCGAGCAAGGTGACGTCATCTACTGTTGCGTCCACTGCGCGGAGCAGGAAGGCGCTGATGCGCTTACCGATCGCGCTCCTTGAATCGTCGGCGACACAGGCTGGCAGTTCCGCGACGTCGGTGCGCACACGACGGCTTTTTTTTGCGTCGCTCCCGGCTGCATGAGCCATGACTGAGCTGCGCGGCCGGTCCAGATTTGTCGGAACGTTTTTGCCGCAGGTTCATTGGGCGTTGATCAGCGCTTCAGCGAGCGCACCCAATTTTTCCGGGAGAACGCCATGAAAGTGCAAGAGTGTATGACCACGAACGTGCGGATTGCGACACTGGAAGCAAGTCTGCGTGATGTTGCCCAAGCGATGGCCGTTCTGGACGCGGGGCTGATCCCCGTTGCCGACAACGGCCGATTGGTCGGCATCGTGACTGACCGGGATATCGCCATCCGGGGCATCGCCGCGGGAATGGAACCTGACACCCCCGTGCGCGATGTCATGTCGACTGACGTCAAATTTTGCTTCGAGGATGAGGAAGTCAGTGCCGTCCTTCAGGACATGGGCGATATCCAGGTGCGGCGCTTTCTGGTGCTCAACAGGGACAAACGGTTGGTGGGCATCGTCTCGCTCGGCGACCTCGTCGGAAACGGCGAAGCGACCCATGCTGGAAAAGCGCTTGAAGGCATCTCTCAAACTGGCGGTCAACACTCGCAAGCAGCAGCTCACTGACAGCGCCAGGCTGCTCAGCTTGGAATTGCGGCCAGATCGATCTCGGTGATGTGCCAGCGGCCAAGATTTGCGGTGTAGAGCTTGTCGCCCTTGAAGGCGATGTTGGTGGGGTGAGCCAGCGTGGTCGCCGCCGGATCCTCGATCAGCACTTCGAGGCCTCGCTCCTTTCGCCAGCGATAGATCCGGCTTGGCTCGTAGCATGAGATGAACAGCGAGCCGTCGGGAGCGAAGGCGACGCCATCCGGAACATTGCGCACGTCTTCGACGACGACCTGCCGAGCCCCTGCGCTGCCGTCGCCGAGGATCGGCACATGACTGATGCAGGACGCGTTGCTTTCCACCACGTAGAGGCCGCTGCCGTCCGGCGCCATGGCCATGCCGTTGGCGAACGACATGACTTCCCGGCACCACAGGCCGCCCTCGCCCGTCTCGAGATCGTAGCGGAAGATGCCCGAGCGATTGCCCTCGCCGACGCTGTCCGAAACGAAGAGCCAGCCTCTCGTCTCGTCGACCACCGGATAGTTGGGCACGCGGATGCCGGACGAGGCAAAGCGCTCCATGTAACCCGTCGCGGCGTCCCAGCGGAAGATCGCGGCATGCCTGAGATCGCACGCGAAACAGTTGCCGGCGCTGTCGAAGGCAATGCCGAGCAGAAACCCATCCGTGCCGCCCATGCGCTCGACCGAGCTGCCGTCGGCGGCAAGCCTCAGGAGATCGCCGTTTTCGGTGCCGCACCAGATCGATCCATCGCGGTGGACAGCAACACCTTCCGGATGCGCGACGCGCGGATTGGTGAAGATGCCGTCGAAGAAGGTGCGCGCGGCGGACATGTCGAGCAACGGCTTTGCCATGGAGCGCTCCTCAGCTTGTAACAGGCGATCTCTGCATGCCGATCAAGCGCTCGACCATCGCGCGATCGGCGGCGAGGATCTCGGCAATCAGAGCGCCACGCTCCTTCGCGCTGACGAATTCGAGACGCCGCAAACCGAGCGGGTCGATGCGGTTTCTTAACGTAGCGAGCGTATCGCTGGACGGCACCGGCACCTCCCGGCAACCGGCATCGAATGTTACGGTAAATCCGGTGGCGTCGCGGATCTGCTGGCGGGTAACGCCCGGCATGGTTTCGATGACGGTCAATTCCCTCGATGTCTGGTCGAGCCGGAAGACGCAGAGGTCGGTGAAGACCAGCGCCTTGCCGGTGCGATAGCCCATCGGCTCCCGCTCGGCCGGCGTCAGCAGCCCGCGCGCCGAACTCACGATCTCGACCTCATGCACCAGCGACTGGACCGAATGGCGGGGGATATAGAGCAAATAGTCGCGGTGCATGTTGGCGACGTCGGCCATGCCGCCCTGTCCGGGCAGCCGCAACAGGCCGCCGCTCGGTTTGCGCAGCGCGATAGTGTTGACGCGGCCGCGCCGGTCGACTTGTGCCGCGCCGACGATCTCATGCGTCACCGCGCCGGCCTGGTAGTAGGTCGAATAGGTGTCGTCGCCGCCGGCATGCGCCGCCGCCGTCTCGCAATCGAGGCTTTCTATCAGCGAGAGCACCATCGGGCTCGGCGCGATGTCGAGATGGCCGCAGCTCATCGTCGCGATGAACATATCCGGCGCATGCGTCGCCTTGGCCAGCCGGTAGGCGACGTTGGCGAGCGGCGACACCGCGCCGGCGCTGGCGAAGCTCTCATTGTCGAATTCGGTGGCGATCCGCGCGGTAATGACCTCGTCGATGGATGCCTCCTTGTCGCCATGCGCGAGCGCAGGCATCGCAAGAACCGTCTCCGTGCTGACTTTCGCCGCTTTCCGGAGCCGCTCCGACAGGCCGCCCGAAGGCAGGCGGAGCTTGTCCGACAAGGCTGTGTCCTTCGCCGCGAATGCCTCCGACAATCCCTGATAGTCGGTGACGTAGAACGGCAGGCACGAGGCCGGATAAGCGCCGCCCGGCGCCAGGGCTATGGCCGAAACCTGATTGCGGGTGAGGATGCTCTGGCGGCCGTCCTGCCGCAGCGCTCCGACCGGCACGATCTCTTCGACGGTGACCAGCACCTTGCGCGCCGCGCCCGCCATGGCGAAGTCCAGCGCCCGCGGCCCGATGATCTGCACATTGCCGCTTGCATCGGCGCGCTGGGCATGGACGACGAATGTATCGAGCCTGAGCGGCGGGACAAATCCGGTATCGGTTCCGGCAAGCGGATCGGGTCCGGCTGTCGCATTCGCCATGCGCGCCAGCATGTCGGATCCCTCTGGAAGCTGGAACGGCATCGACGGCAGGTTCTGCTGTGCCGCCCGCAATGCCTGGATCATGGCCAGGGCCGTCCAGTCGCGAACGGGGATTGCGCCGCTCTCGGCAGCGGCGCGGAACTTCGGCGGCAGCCCGAAGATGTCGAGGCTGGAGAAGCAGAGGTCTATTTCCGCCACCGCATCCGCCTCGAGCAGCAGCTCGAGCGGCAACCCGCCGGCCCAGCAAATATAGCGCAAGTCCTTGATGCCGGACCTCGCTATCGCGCGCAGCAGCGCGACCGGCAGCCGGGCGAAATGATGGCCGCCGACCCCGAAGGCATCGCCGTGGCCGACCATCGCCGCCAGCCCCTCGACATCGGTGAATTGAGGCCGGTTCGACTTGACCAAGGAGACTGACCTGCGATCTGTCACAGCGTGGATGCCTCGATGCGGTAGCGGGTCACGAACGGTTTTTCGGGCGAGAATTCCAGCGCCGTCGCAATGCCGGATTGCGCGATCGGATTGCCGGCCAGCGCGGTCGCCGGACCGAGTCCGAAGGGCGAGCAGATCGGCTCGATGCCGATGGCGACGTGACGCCTGTTCCAGGGCGCCGCCTTGCGCCCGCGATTGGAATACCAAAGCAGCAGGCTTGGGAAATGCTCCTTTTGCCAGGACAGCTGCACCCGGTAGCCGTCCTCATGGTTGGCGAGCGCCGCCGTGCCGTCCAGCCCCTCGATTTGCAGCAGCTCTTCCGTGTCGGCGTCCAGTGGCAAGCGAGAGGCGTCAGTCACACCGCCGGCGCGCGCGGGCACCGAGGCGAGGTCAGTGAAGGATTTGTTTCGGGCAAACAGCGCCGCGCCGGGTTCGACATCGTGCGGATAGGTGCGGCCTTCGTCGAAGCCGCCAAGCTCCAGCGTGGCGGCGCCCGTCTCGAACGGCAGCCGGAACACCGGATGCAGCCCGATCGGCAGCCGGCAGTCACGGCGGACGACGACCTTGAATTCAATGTCGATGGCCGGCGCCGACGGATCGGGCCTCACCGTCCGCTCGACACGCTCGACCGGGCTTGCCTCAGGATAGGCAAGCGCCAGCGATAGCGATCCGCGCTCGCTGTCGCGCCAGGTCCAGTCATGGTTGGAGCTGTGGCCATGGACTTCTTCGTCCGGCGCCGGCGGGCCCATGACGCGCACCCAGCTCTCGGGCCATCCCTCGGCTGGCACCGAATAGCCGAAGGGCACACAAGGCCATTCGCCGCGCAGCCTGCGCAGAATGCCAGGCAGCATTTCGGCCCCCGGCTCGTTGGACCAGGGCGCGATGTGCATCGGCGCGACCTGCCGGCCATCGGCCAGCAGGAAGGTGACCGGCGCCAGCATCGCGCCGAGCCGCTGCACGGTCAGCGCGCCATGTGCCCAGCCCAGGCCGCGATAGTCGTCGCCGGCGTTCACGGCGCAGCCTTCTTAGCCTTTGTCGTGCTTTTGTCGGCGAACTCCCTGATGCGCCGCTGGCCGATCTCGCTGCGGTAGAGGCCGCCCAGAATGTCGCGCTCCATGGCGAGGCCTTCGGCCAGATCGCCCGACAGCGCATGCGCCGTCAGCGCTTTCAGGCCTTCGATCGCCGCGGCCGGCTCGGCGGCGATCATCCCGGCCAATTCCAGCGCGCGCGGCATCAGGGCGTCGACATCGACAATCTCGTTGACCAGGCCGGCACCGACGAATTCGGAAGCCGGCACGATGGCGCCTGTCATCAGCAGAAGATTGGCGCGGTTGCGGCCGAGCTTGGCGACGCTGCGTTGCGTGCCGCCGCCGCCGGGGATCAGCCCGAGCTTGATCTCCGGCAGGCCGAGCTTCGCGAACTGGTTGGCGATCACGAGATCGCAGCACAGCACCAGCTCCATGCCGCCGCCCAACGCGAAGCCGTTGACCGCCGCGATCACCGGCTTGCGGTTGTTCTCGATCGCCGCGTACATGCGCGTGCCCGCCGCCTGGAACGTGTCGAACTCGGCAGCCGTCTGGGCGGCGTATTCCTTGATGTCGGCGCCGGCCATGAAGCCGCGCCCCTCGCCGGTTACCACGATCACGCCGACGCCCGCATCTGCCGACAGCGCCTCGAACACCTCGGTGATCTCGCCCTGCATCAGCCGGTTCATGGCGTTGAGCTGATCGGCGCGCCGGAAAGTGACGATCGCGACACGGCCAGAGGTCTCGACCGTGAGTGTCCGGTAGGTGCTCATCGTCAGGCCGCGTCCACGGTCATGTCACCGGACGCTTCGAGCGCGGCGATCTCATCCTTCGACAGGCCGAGCTCGGAGAGGATCTCGCGCCCATGCTGGCCGACCAGAGGCGCCGGCCGTTCGATGGTCGCGGGCGTCTCGCTCATCTTGACAGCCGGCGCCACCACCCGCACCTTGCCGCCGCGCGGATGATTATAGCTGGTGATCATGCCCATATGCGTGACCTGCGGGTCTTCCGCCGCGCTGCGGATATCCTTCACCTCGGCGCACCAGATGTCGGCCTTGAGCAGCCTAGCCAGCAGATCCTGCGTGGCGAATTTCTTGGTCTCGGTATTGACCTTCTCGAAGACCTCGTCGCGCTTGTCGAACAGCGTCTTCAAGTCGTCATAGACGGCGAGCTGCGGCGCCTCCAGCACCTCGTAAAGCGTCTTGAACGGGCTCATGGCGATCGACACGTAGCCGCCGTCCCTTGTCTCGTAGATGCCGAACGGCGCCTGCATGCCGGGATGGCCGATGCCGGAATTCGGCCGCACGAAATCCTCGCCGAGATTGAGCACGGCGACATATTCCTGGTTGAGATGCGCCAAGAGGCCGGCCAGCAGATTGACCTCGATCTTCTGGCCCTTGCCGGTCTTCTCGCGATAGTAGAGCGCCGACAATATGCCGTAGACCATGTTCATGGCGCCGATCTGGTCGGCGAGGCCGGCGCCGGCGGGAACCGGAGCCTGGTCGCCGCGGCCGGTGTTGGCGATCAGCCCGGCAAGTCCCTGGATCAGCATGTCCTGGCCGGGGCGCTCGACGTAAGGCCCCTCCTCGCCATAGCCCGAACCCGAGCAGTAGATGATACGCGGATTGACGGCCTTGAAGTCCTCGTAGCCATAGCCGAGCTTGGCCAGCACGCCGGGGCGGAAATTCTGCACCACCACATCGGCGGTCCGGGCCATCTCCATGATGATGGCACGCACCCTGCGGCTTTTCAGGTTGAGCGCGATCGAGCGCTTGTTGCGGTTCCAGGCGAGGAAGTTCGGGCTCTCGGAGCCGCCCACCCATTTGGCGAAGAAGGTCATGCCGCGGAACATGTCGCCGGCGCCGGCGCGCTCGATCTTGATGACATCGGCGCCCATGTCGCCAAGCAACTGCGTGGCGAACGGCCCTTGCAACAGATGGCTGAAATCGAGGATGCGGACGCCTTCGAGGGCCTTGTTCATTTCAATTCTCGTTTCGTGTTTCAGAGCAGTTCGGGAACGTAGCGCGGCGCGGCGGTCAGCCCGCCGTCGACGCGCAGGTCGGTGCCGGTGGTGAAGCCGGCCGCATCGGAAGCCAGATAGACGGCGGCCTCGGCCACTTCGGAAGGCTCGCCGATGCGGCCGAGCGGATGCATCTTGATCCAGGCCTTGGCGAGGTTGCCGCCGATCTCCTTGATCAGCCTGTCGTTCATCGGCGTGTTGATGGTGCCGGGCGAGATCGAATTGACGCGGATGTTCAGCGGGCCGAACTCGACCGCCATCTGGCGCGTCATCGCCATCACCGCGCCCTTGGCGCCGGCGTACGCAGTCCAGCCGTCGAGGCCGATATGACCCTGCGCGGAGGCCATGTTGATGATCGAGCCCGACTTCTGCGCGATCATGTGCGGCAGCGCGTATTTGCAGCCGCGGAACACGCTGGTCAGGTTGACCGCGATCAGCCGGTGCCATTGCTCGTCGGTCATCTCGTGCACCGGCATGCCGCCGATGGCGATGGCGGCGTTGTTGACCAGGATGTCGAGGTGTCCGGTCTTCTTGACCGCGCCGTCGATGAGGCCGGCGATATCGGCTTCCTGCGAGACGTCGCAATGGACATAGTCGGCAAGGTGGCCGGCCGCGCGCAGTGCGGCCGCGAAAGCCTCGCCGGCACCGTCGGCGATGTCGCCGAGGAAGACATGCGCCCCTTCCCGCGCCATCGCCTCGGCGATCGCGTGGCCGATGCCGTCGGCGGCGCCGGTGATGACGGCGGTTTTTCCTTCAAGACGAGCCATGTCAGCCTCCATTCGCGCGCCGGCGCTTCGCCTCGTCGAAGGCGACCGCGGCGATGATGATCATGCCGGTGATGACCAGCTGCCATTCGGTCGGCAGCCCAAGCCCGCGCAGGCCGTTGGACAGGAACTGCAGGATCAGAACGCCGAGCGCCATGCCGGTCAGGCTGCCTATGCCGCCGGCGAGGCTCACCCCGCCGAGCACGGTCGCGGCGACAACCTGGAATTCGAAATTGAGCCCTGCCGTATGCTGCGCCGAGCCGACACGCGCCGCCAGGATGATGCCGGCAACCGTCGCCAGCAGCGAACTGATGATGAAGCAGATGAACTTGACGCGCCGCACGTCGTAGCCCGCCAGCCGCGCCACTTCCTGATTGCCGCCGACGGCGTAGATCTGCCGCCCGAACGGCCGGTGCTGCATCATGTAGCCGAAGGCGGTAAGCAGCACGATGGCGATGACAGCCGAATACGGGATGATGTTGAACAGGCGCCCGTCCGACAGCGCGATGAAGCTGTCGAGGCTGGCGTCGTCGGGGATCGCGCGCTGGCCGGTATAGAGATAGACGCCGCCGCGCATGATGAACATCGTGCCCAGCGTCACGATCAGCGAGTTGATGCCGGCATAGGCGGTGAGGTAGCCGTTGACCACACCGGTGATGAGGCCGAACAACAGCGCAACGCTGACGCCGGCCAAAAGCGAATTGGTGTCGTTCATGACGATGATCAGCGGCAGCGCAATCGTCGCCAGCAGCGAGCCGATCGAGATGTCGACCTCGCCGGAAATGAAGACGATGGCGCAGCCGATGCCTGCGGTGAGCGCGAGCGAGGCCTGGCCAAGTACGTTGGTCATGTTGCGCACGGAGAGGAAATTCTCGACCGTGGCGGAAAAGAACACCAGCACCAGGACGAGGCAGACGAGCAGCGCCAGTTCCTGCCTGGCGAAGAGCCGCGCCAGCATGGAGGGCTCAGCTTTTGCAGAAGCTGTGCTTGTAAGGCTCATCGCTTCTCCCCTTCAAAGGACTGAACGCAGGAAATGCCGCCGCGAGGCACCATGGTCTCACCCGATCGCCGCATTGAGGATCTTTTCCTGCGTAGCTTCCTCGCGCGACATGATCGCGGTCAGGCGGCCCTCGCACATCACCGCGATCCGGTCGGCGAGACCGAGCAGTTCGGGCATCTCTGACGTCATCATGACGACCGCCAGGCCTTCGCCGGCAAGCCGGTCGATCAGCGCGAAGATTTCCGACTTGGCGCCGACGTCGATGCCGCGTGTCGGCTCGTCGACGACGATGACCTTCAGGCCGCGCATCAGCCAGCGCGAGATCAGCACCTTCTGCTGGTTGCCGCCCGACAGGTTCTTCACCTGCTGGAACAGGCTGGGCGTCTTGATGCGGAAACGGTCGACATAATCCTGTACCGCTCTATGTTCCTTCGCCTTGTCGACGAACCCCAGGCGGGCGAAGGCGCCGAGCGAAGCAAGGCTGGCATTCTGGTAGACCGGCAGCTCACCCATCAGGCCTTCGCTCTTGCGATCCTCGGTGAGCAGGCCGATGCCGAGCCGGACGCCGGCGCGCGTGTCATGCGGCGCCAGGCGCTGACCATCGACCGTGATCGCGCCCGAACTGATCGGGTCGTAACCGACGATCGCCTTGGCGAGTTCGGTGCGGCCGGCGCCCATCAACCCGAAGAAGCCGAGCACCTCGCCGGCGCGCGCCTCGAAGGAGACGTCGTTCAGCTTCTTCGCCGTGCTGAGGTTTTCCACGGAGAGCGCGACCTTGCTACCCGGCGCACCGCGCTTGCGGGGAAACAGATTGTCGATGCGCCGGCCGATCATGTCCTGGATGAGCGTGTCGTTGGTGTGCTCGCCGATCGGCTTGGTCGAGATGTGGCGTCCGTCACGCAGCACGGTCACCGTGTCGGCGATCTCGAACACCTCGTCGAGCTTGTGGCTGACATAGACCACCGCGATGCCGAGGGCCGCCAGGCGGCGGATGACGGTGAACAGCAGCGAGACTTCGTTCGGCGTCAGCGAGGACGTCGGCTCGTCCATCACTACGACGCGCGCCTCGTGAGCGAGCGCGCGGGCGATCTCGACCATCTGCTGCTGGCTGACCGGCAGCGATCCCGTCCGCGCCGCCGGATCGACATTGAAGCCGATGCGGTTGAACAGCGCTGCGGAATCGGTACGGATCTTCTTCCAGTCGATCGAGCCGGCCTTGCCGGTCGGATAGCCTTCGAGAAAGATGTTCTCGGCGACGGTGAATTCGGAGATCAATGCGATCTCCTGGAACACGACCTTGATGCCTTCCTTCAGGCTGTCGCGCGGCGACTTGATGTCGACCTCGCGTCCGCGCATGCGGATGGTGCCGGCATCCTTGCCGTAGACGCCCGCCATGATCTTGATCAGCGTCGACTTGCCGGCGCCGTTCTCGCCCATCAGGGCGTGGATCTTGCCGGGCTCCAGGGTGAAGTCGACATTGTCCAGCGCCACGACGCCCGGGAAGCGCTTGCCGATGCCGCGCAGTTCCAGCGCCAGCACATTCGTGTCGATAGCCGCGCCTTCGCCGGGATGCAGGAAATCAACGGACATTGGCTTTGTTCCGGATGATGTCGAGATAAGTCGCCAGGATGATGACGATGCCGGGCACCACCATCTGCAAATCCTGGTTCCAGCCGAGAATGATGATGCCGTTGTCGATCACCTTCAGCACCAGCACGCCGAGCAACGTGCCGAACAGCGAGCCGCGGCCGCCGAGCAGGCTGGTGCCGCCGAGGATGACGGCGGCGATGACCGTCAGCTCGAAACCGCGGCCGGCGGTCGGCTGGCCGGCATTCATCAGCGACGACAGGATCATGCCGGCGACGCCGACGCATAGGCCGGTGACGACGAAGGCAAACAGCTTGAGCCGTTCCGAGCGCAGGCCGGACAGGCGCACCGCCTTTTCATTGGCACCGACCGCGTAGAGATAGCGGCCGAGCGTGGTGAAGCGCAGCGTCACATAGGCAACCGCGAAGATCAGCGCCGCCAGGATGACAGGGACCGGCACCGCGCCGACATAGCCGGCGCCGAGATCGGTGAAGCTCGCCAGCTGATTGTGGTTCTGCACCGCCTCGCGCGTGAACAGATAGACGCCGCCCTGCAGCATCATCATCGTGCCGATGGTGGCGATCAGCGAGTTCACCCTGAGCCTTGTGACCACCAGCCCGTTGAACAGCCCGACACCGCCGGCAAAGGCAAGCGCCGCCAGCATGCCGAGCGCAAGGCTGTGCGTCGAGTTGAGCACCGCCATGCCGATGCAGCCGACGAACGCGAGCGACGCTCCGACCGACAGGTCGACCTCCGCCGTGATGATGAGCATGGTCATGCCCGAGGCGACGATCAGCACCAGCGCGCATTGGCGCAGGATGGCGATGATGTTGGCCTCCGAATAGAACTGCGGCGCCGCGATCGAGATGGCGATGCACAGCGCGGCCAGGATGGCGCCCAGCACGAGCTGGCTGCCGCCCAGAAGCTGGCCGCCGATCGAACGTCTTTGCGCGGGGGCGTGGGTAAGCTCGCTCATCTCAGTCCATTCCGGTCGCTCGGGGTCAGGCGCTGGTGCCGTGTCCTTGCTGCCGACAGCGCCCGCCTGGGCCCTTCCCGCGTCGCGGGAAGAGCCGTGTCGATCAGCCTATTTCTTTAGGTCGGCTGAGGTCTTCATGCACTTTGCCGGCGGCTGCAGCGCATTGACGGCGTCCCATTTGATGGTGCGGGTGGTGCCGTCGTAATCATAGAACTTTTTCCAGTCCTCGCCGGCCATCGGTGCGGTCGGGCTGACGATGTGCTCGGGCACTTCCTCGCTGTTGAAGAGCTTGACCGCGGCATCGATGGCGGTGAACCCCTCCTTTTCCGGGAACATCGCCGCCTCGATGCGGTAGGACGGCTCGTTCTGCATCGCGTTGATGAAGGCAAGCCCTTCGCCGCCGGTGCCGACCGTCAGCAGGCCGTCCTGCGATTTGCCGGCCGCTTTCCAGGCCTGCAGGCCGCCCAGCGAGGAGGAATCGTTGATGCCGTAGATGATGTTGATGTCGGAATTCTTGGCCAGCGCCGCCGAAGAGACTTCGAGCGCGCGGTCCGGATTGCCGCCGCCGTCGAGGTCGTGGACCATGACCGCGTCGGGGATGATCGTCTTCAGCCCGTCCATGAAGCCATGCGAGCGCAGCACCGTGGCGGACAGCAGCGGCAGGCCGACATTCATCACCTTGGCGACGCCGCCGAGCTTTTCCTTGGCGTATTTGCCGGCCTCGACGCCGGACATGTAGCCGGTGTCGTAGTCGCAGATGGCGACCATGGTGGTCATGCCCTTGACCGGGTTGCCTTCCAGCACGACCGGGATGTTGTTGGATTTGGCCTGGCGCAGCAACGGCACCACGCCCTCCTCGTTGACGGGCGTGATGATCAGCACGTCGACGCCCTTGGCCATGAAGTCTTCCGCGGCCGACACTTCCTTGGCGATGTCGAGATTGGCGTCCTGCACCTCGAACTCGATGCCGAGATCCTTGGCGCGCGCCTTCATGCCCTTGATGACGTTCTGGTACCACTCATGGGTGGCGTAGTTGGTGACGTAGCCGATGCGCTTGGGCATGTTCTCGGCATGCGCCGCGGCGGCGCCCAGGGCCAGTACGGCCGCGGATGCGAATAGGATTGACTTGGTCCAGTGCATTTCCTTCTCCCAGGTTTTTTCGCTTTTTGTCAGTCGCTGAACGGGTAGTCCCGCCGTTCCGGGTCGGCATGCAACGAAGAGGTGGATTCGCCCCAGCCGAGCGCGGCCGATATCTTCTCGGCGGCGGCGCGGGTGCGTTCGAAGACGGTTTCGCGGTCGAAGCGCGCCGCCTTCTGCGGCAAGAGCGGCACCGTGAGCGCGGCGATGACGGCGCCGGTGTGATCGCGCACCGGCATGGAGATGTTGGTGCAGGCCTCGACGGCCAAGGAAGCGCGCATCTCGTAGCCGAGCCTGGCCACTTCGTTCAGCCGCGCCTCGATTTCCGCCCGCGTTCCCTGGCCTTCGCCGGCGGCCACGATGCGCTCGACGATGCGGTCGCGCTCGGCCCGATTCGAGTGGGCGAGCAGGACCGCGCCGGAACTGGTTTCGAGGATCGGGAAATGCGATCCCAGCGCAACCGAATAGCGCATCGGCAGCGGTGAATCGATCTGCAGCACCACCAGCGCGTTCTGTCCCTCGCGCACCACCAGGTGACAGCTTTGGTCGGCATTGGCGGTCAATTCGCGCATCACCGGCAGCGCGCATTCGACCAGGCGGTTCACCGGCGGATGCATATGCGCCAATTCGAACAGTTTGAGCGACAGCCGGAAGCGGTCCGATTGCGTGCGGAAGATATAGCCCCGCTTCTCCAGGAGTAGGAGGATGCGGTAGATCTCGTGGATGGAGCGGCCGAGACCGGTCGCGATCTCGGTCTGGGTCAGCGCTTCGGCGCTTGCAGCCATGAACTCCAGGACGTCGAGCGCCTTCTCCACCGCCGGCACGCGATAGCCGTTGCGGCCGCTTTCGCCCTCGTCGATCGTTTCGGCAATGCCGGCAGCCATCACGCGACGCTCCGTTCCGGTTGCCTGGTTTCGCGGCAGAGACGGTTCACGTGCTCGGCCAGTTCGGCAGCCGCGATATCGCCGGCGATAGCAGCAGCCGCGCGCGGCGCGCATTCGCGGAAGAAGGCGATGAAGCCCGGGTTCGTCGGGCGCAGATAGGACGAACTGATCGTGCGCAGCGTCGATGAGAAGAAATCGCCGGCGAAACGATTGACCTCGGCGTCCTTCCAGGCGGCCAGCGATCCCGGCTGTCCGCCCGATCTCACATAGTCGCCGCGCTGATATTCGGGCGAGCACAGGAACAGCGCGTAGTCGATCGCCTCCCGCTTGTGCTTCGACTGGGCGCTGACGCCGATGCCGGCGCCCCCGAGCAGGGCGCCGGCCGATCGCGTCGTCGGCACGTCGGCAAAGCGCAGATACGGCCCGTCGGTCTTCGACGCGTAATTCACATAGCCGAAGGCGAAGGGCACATAGACCACGTCGTCATGCGCGATCATGTGGTCGTAGCAGCGGATCGGATTCCATTTGGACGAGTTGGGATGTGACAACGCCGCAAGCTCGCGCAGTTGTGCCACGGCCTGCTCGACCATCTCCCTGGCGATGAATTGCTCGCCGTTCTCCTGCGGATGGCAGAGCGTCAGAAGCAGGCACATGGCATCCGTCGGCACGGAAGGCAGGCCGAGCCATCTCCCGTCCTTGCGCGCCAGCCGGCCGAGATCGACGACCTCTTCATGCGTACGGGGCACCGGCCCGTAGCGCTCCAGGAGGTCCGGACGATATGACGCTACGTGGCAGGCGGCATCGATCGGCAATGCCCATTGCCGTCCGTTCTTCTCGTAGGACCGCCAGGACGGACCGACCGAATCCTGCTCGAAGAAGCGGATCTGCTCCGCCGACAGATAGGCGTCGAACGGCACCATCAGCCCGTCCTGCGCGATGTCGCCGATGAAGGGATGGTCGAACACGACCAGATCGTACTTGCCGAGCACCGGGCCGAGCGCGCCTTCGCCGAATTCATAGAGACTGCGGCGATCCCATTCGATTTCCAGGCCGGGATTGGCGGCGCAATACGGCCCGACGCTGGCGTCCAGCGGACCCCAGCAACGTCGATGATCCCACGCAAGACCGCGCAGTCTTGTCATATCCGGCAATTCCTCCCTGGAACCGGGCCTGTTGCCCGGCTCGCAAATCAGTAGCAGGTATTTTTACCTGAGCAAATAGTTTTTACATACGCAAACAGCGCTCCCCCGGCCAGCCACAGCCTCAAGCCAGCCCAAACCGCTCGACAGCCCGCATGATGCCGCGCAACTCGGCGAGGCCTTTCAGGCGGCCGATCAGCGAGTAGCCGGGATTGATCCTGGTCTTGCCGATGTCGTCGGCGAGCAGATGTCCGTGGTCCGGCCGCATCGGAATGCGCCAGTCGGCGCGGCCTTCCGAGCGGCGGCGCGCCTCCTCCTGCATCAAGGCGAGGATGACATGCGCCATGTCGGTCCCGCCCTCGAGATGCTCGGCCTCGTGGAACGAGCCGTCGTCCTCGATGGTGACGTTGCGCAGATGGACGAAATGGATGCGGCCGGCGAATTCCTTGACCATGGCGACGATGTCGTTGTCGGCGCGCGTGCCGTAGGAGCCGGTGCAGAAAGTCAGCCCATTGGCCGGACTGTCGACGGCGTCGAGGATGAAGCGCGCATCCTCGGCTGTCGAAACGACGCGCGGCAGGCCATAGAGCGAGAAGGGCGGGTCGTCGGGATGGATGCACATGCGCACCCCTTCCTGTTCGGCCACCGGAATGATCTCGCGCAGGAACCAGGCGAGATTGTCGCGCAATTCCTTCGGTCCGATTGCATCGTATTCGGCCAATGCCTCGCGAAAACTGTCGCGGTTGTAGCTGCGCTCGGTGGCCGGCAGGCCGGCGATGAGGTTGCGCTCGATCCTGTCGATCTTCTCCTTGCCGAGTTCCTTCAGCCGCGCTTCCGCTTCGGCGATGCGGGCGGGCGCGTAGCCGGCCTCGGCATTCCTGCGCTTCAGCACGAACAAGTCGTAAGCCGCGAAATCGATCGCGTCGAAGCGCAACGCATAACCGGTCGTCGGAAGGCGATACGCCAGATCCGTGCGGGTCCAGTCGACTACAGGCATGAAATTGTAGCAGATCGTGGCGATGCCGGTCTTCGCCAGCGCGCGGATCGTGTCCTTGTAGAAGCCGACATAGCGGGACCGTTCCGGCGAACCGATCTTGATCGAGTTATGGACGGGAATGCTCTCGACGACCGACCAGGTCAGCCCTGCCGCCTCGATGATCCGCTTGCGCTCCAGGATGTTTTCCAGCGGCCAGGCGCGTCCGTCATAGATGTCGTGCAAGGCCGACACGACGCCGGTCGCGCCCGCCTGCTTGACGTGATCGAGTGTCACCGGATCGTCCGGGCCATACCAGCGCCAGCACTGTTCCATTGTCGTTCTCCTCCGTGAGAGGCCGGCAACTTATTGTTGGACCACAATGCAAGTCAAATTAAAAATTGCGGCGCTCACGGCGATTATCTTTTCGCAAAAAGGCGTAGGAAATTCGCTGACATGGCCCAGAGCGGTTGTTTTCCCGAAATCTTACGATATTGTGGTCCAACAATTAGGAGGATCGATGTCGGAAAACTCTCAGGTGGCGCGCGACAATGTCGTCGCCCGCCGCGCCGGCGGCAGCTCCGCGGTCGACGTCGCGGCCGGGCGGATCCTCGACCTCATCCGCGCGCGGCGGTTGAATGTCGGCGACGTGCTGCCGACGGAGCGCGAGCTCAGCGAGATCACCGGCGCCAGCCGCAACACGGTGCGCGAGGCGTTGCGCACCATCCGAACCTACGGGCTGATCGAACCAAAACCCCGCGTCGGCGCCGTGCTCGCCGACGGGCAGAGCATCGCCATCCAGAATTTCTTCGCCGCGCATATGGATGTCTCGCGCTCGTCCTTCGCCGATATCCAGGGCTTCAGGCGCATCATCGAGGTCGGTATCGGCGACCACATCGTGCTTAACGCCACGAACGAACAGATCGAGGCGCTCGACGAGATCAATGCCCGGATCGTCGACAGCCGCTCGATCGAGGAGGCCGCCGAGAACGATTTCAATTTCCACATGGCGCTGGTCGCGCTGGCCGACAATCGCATGCTGACGGATATGTATTCCTTCCTGTCCCCGGTGATCCTGCGGATCATGACCATCGGCAAGGAAATGCGCCCGGTGCTGGCCGACACCCGCGCCGCGCATGGCGAGATCATCGCCGCCCTGCGTGCGCGCGACAGGCTGGCCTACGCCTACCTGAGCAGCCGCCACCTCGATTTCGCCCTGCGATTCCTGCCGGAAGAGCCGGCTTCCGACAGTGACTGAAGGAGTTCGCAATGAAGGATTTTGAAGGCAAGATCGCCCTGGTGACCGGCACGACCGGAATTGGTCTCGCAACCGCCAGGCGCCTTGCGGCAGGGGGCGCCGCGATCATCGCCTGCGGCATCGACCGCCCAGCCAATGCGGCGATGAGAGCGGAACTGGAAAGCTCCGAGGCCGGCGTGCTGGTCATCGACACCGACGTCTCCGTCTCCGACCAGGTTCGCGACGCCGTCGCCGCCGGTGTCGGACGCTTCGGCGGCCTCGATGTGATCGTCAATTCGGCGGCCGTCCATCCGTACGGGACTGCGACCAGCACCGATTTCGAGACCTGGAACAAGGCGATGTCGGTCAATGTCGGCTCGATCTACCTGACCGCCCATTTCGGCATCCCGGAAATGATCCGCCGCGGTGGCGGCGCGATCGTCAACGTCGCCTCGGTGCAGGGTTTCGCCTGTCAGCAGAACGTCGTCGCCTATGCCACGACCAAGGGCGCCATCCACACGCTGACGCGTTCGCTGGCGCTCGACTACGCGGCGGCCGGCATTCGGGTCAATTCCGTCAGCCCTGGCTCGATCCGCACGCCGATCCTCGAGAAGGCCGCGCGCGGCGAAAACGGCAGCAATGCCGACGTCGAGGAAGCCTACAGGCGCTTCGGCGCGGCCCATCCGCTCGGTCGTATCGGCGAGCCGGAGGAAGTGGCGGAGCTCATCGCCTTTCTCTGTTCGTCGAAGGCCGGCTTCTGCACCGGCGCGGATTACAAAATAGATGGCGGTCTGACCGCCGGCATCGGTGTGAAGTAACCATGAAGATCGGTCTTGGCCTTTACCGGGAATCGCTGACGCCGGACAATTTCCGCTTTGCACGTCAGGCAGGCGCCACGCACATCGTTGCCCACCTCACCAATTATTTTCGCGGGCGCGATCCTTCGCTGTCCGCCGGCAGCGAGAAGGAAGGCTGGGGCGACTGCTCCACCGATGAGCTCTGGGGCTATGAGGACTTCGCCGGCCTGGTGAAGACAGTACGCGACAACGGTCTGGAAATCGCCGCGATCGAGAATTTTTCGCCCCGTTTCTGGTCCGATGTTTTGCTCGACGGCCCCGACAGGGTAAAGCAGATCGAAGGCTTGAAGCGCCTGATCCGCGACGCCGGGCGCGCCGGCATTCCGTGCATCGGCTACAACTTCTCCATTGCCGGCGTCTGGGGCTGGTCGCGCGGACCGTTTGCGCGCGGTGAGGCGATGTCCGTGGGGCTCGATCTTGCGGCCATCGATCCCAATCTGCCGCTGCCCGACGGCGTCGTCTGGAACATGCGCTACCGAGCCGGTCGGCCTGACGCCGAACCGGTGACGGTGAGCAGCGATGAGCTTTGGCAGCGGCTCGGCACCTTCCTGCGCGAAGTCGTTCCGGTGGCCGAGGAATCCGGCGTGGTGCTGGCCGCGCATCCCGACGATCCGCCGGCCGAAGCGCTGCGCGGCACGGCACGGCTCGTCAACCGGCCGGAGAAATATGACCGGCTGATGGACATCGTCGAGTCGCCGTCCAACGGGCTGGAGCTCTGTCTCGGCTCGCTGCAGGAGATGCCGGGCACCGACGAGATTTACGGGCATGTCCGGCGCTTCGCCCGGCGCAAGCGCATCGGCTACATCCATTTCCGCAACGTGCGCGGCAAGGTGCCGAACTATCACGAGACCTTCGTCGATGACGGCGACATCGACATGGCCGAGATCGTCCGCATCCTGCGCGACGAGGGCTATGATGGCGTCATCATCCCCGACCACACGCCGGAAATGTCCTGCGACGCGCCCTGGCATGCGGGCAAGGCCTTCGCGCTCGGCTATATGCGCGCGCTGGTGCAGAACGCCGCGGCGCTGGGACTTTCCCGCACCGCCCAAGCCACCAACATCCGGATGCAAGCTTGATGACGAGACCGACGCGCCTCTATGCCGACGATGCTGAAATGTACCGCCGGTTCGAGGAAGAACTTTTCGTCGCGGTGGTCGGCGACGTGATGGACATGCTTGGGCTGCAGCATCAGTTCCTGCCGCCGGTGTTCAAGCCTGTCGATGAGAAGACGCGGCTGCTCGGCCGGGCCATGCCGGTGCTCGAAACCGACATCTTTCCGTCCAACGAGCCGACACGCGATCCGCTGATGACCAAGCCGTTCGGGCTTATGTTCGAAGCGCTCGATGAGCTGAAGCCCGGCGAAATCTACGTCGCCAGCGGCGCCTCGCCTCGCTACGCGCTGTGGGGAGAGCTGATGTCGACGCGCGCGAAGATCCTCGGCGCACGCGGCGCGCTGCTCGACGGCTTCGCCCGCGATACGGATGGCATCAAGGCGCTGGGCTTCCCCTGCTTCTGCACCGGCTACTACGCACAGGATCAGGGCGTGCGCGGCAAGGTCATCGACTATCGCTGCGCGCTCGAGATCGGCGGTGTGCGCGTAGAGCCGGGAACGCTCCTCTTCGGCGACAAGGAAGGTGTCCTCGTTATCCCACGGCAAGCCGAGGAAGAGGTCGTGCGGCTCGCCCTTGAAAAGGTTCGCGGAGAAAAGCTCGTCGCCAAGGCGATCCGCGAGGGGATGAGCGCGGTGGACGCTTACAAGACCTTCGGCATCATGTGACAGCGGCCTGAGGCGTGCCGCAGCGGCCGCGACCAGCGCATCGCCATTCGTCTGGGACAAATTGCAACTTCAAACGGCGAAAAACAAGCTGCGATTGCATCCAAAATAATTAAATTAATTTATATTTCAATTCAATTTTTACATATTAACTAACTATTAATATATCGCTTAACATTTTGATTTTTTTACTTATGGTGCCCATGAAGGGGGTAGTTTGAATATCGGAGAATGGGGCGATTTCTCCTATGCGAAAAGTTTTAGAGAATTCAAAAAAGGATTTTGAAGAAGACGGCGCTACGACCGGCGGATCGGATCCGCTCTATCCCAGCCAACATTTGACGCCCGCGAATCATGAGACTTCTCATTTCCTCCGGTTGCAGCATCAGACTTCCACCGGGCACACCAGCGTGAACGCCGTAATGAAGCTGGAAGCAGCGCCTTCCCGGCAGGACCTGCCTGCGTTGCCGACGGTGCAGTTGGGCGGGCTGCCCGTCACCGTGATTGATCGGCAGGGCGCCGCCCGGCTGATGATCGCAGCGGCGCGGCAACACCGCCACGGCAGCCGTCCGTATTATTTCACCTCCGCCAACGGCGAGGTCATCGCCCAGGCGCGTGCGAAATCGGAAATAGCTGCCCTCTTCCGCGAAGCCGACCAGATCTTCGCCGACGGCCAGCCGCTTGTTCTTGCCTCGCGCCTTTTGTGCCGCACGCCGCTGCCCGAACGGGTGGCGACCACCGATCTGTTCCACGACGTCGCAAAGCTCGCCGAGAACGAGGCCACGACCTTCTACCTGTTGGGCTCGACGGAGGCCGGGAACGCCAAGGCCGTGGCCGCCATCAAGGCCAGCTACCCACGCCTGCGCATCGTCGGCCACAGCCACGGCTATCTTTCCGGCCAGGCGCTCGAGAAAAAGCTCGATGAGATCAACGCGCTTGCGCCGGACATACTGTGGCTGGGCCTCGGCGTTCCGCGCGAGCAGATTTTTGTCCGCGATTTTGCGTCGCGGCTCTCGAATGTCGGCGTGATCAAGACCTCCGGCGGGCTCTTCGATCATATCGCCGGCAAGGTCCGGCGCGCGCCGCTCTGGGTCCAGAAGTCTGGCTTTGAATGGCTCTGGCGCATGCTGATGGAGCCGCGCCGGCTCTTCTGGCGCTATTTCACCACCAATCCCCGCGCCCTCTATGCCCTCCTGAGGTATTCGCAATGACCGCCGAACAATCGCTTCGTCCGCTGCCGGCGGGAACCGATACGGAGATCGCTATCGTCGGCGGCGGGCTCTCCGGAACGCTTGCCGCGACCCTACTTGGGCGGTCAGGTTACCGTGTCACGCTGATCGACCGCCACCCCGTTTTTCCGCGCGAGTTCCGCGTCGAGAAGATCGCCGGCGACCAGATCGACAAGCTGCGCCGGATCGGTCTCCTCGACAGTCTCTCGGCGGCGGCCGCAGCATTCGACGAGATCGTCAACGTGCGCAAGGGGCGTGTGCTCGACCGCACGCGCGCCCGCCACTACGGCATTTTCTACGACGACCTCGTCGCGGCGATGCGGGCCGAGCTGCCCAAGACCGTACGTTTCGTCGCCGGCCGGGTGAGCGCGGTGGAGGCTGGGCCCGAGCGGCAGCGTGTGTCGATCATCGGCCAGCCGGACGTGACGGCTCGCCTGCTTGTGCTCGCCACCGGCATGGGAGACATCCTGCGGCGCGACGTTGGTATCGAGCGGCGGTTTGTCCACCAGCGCCAATCACTGACCTTCGGCTTCAATGTCCGGCCGGCGGGCGCAAGCGCCTTCAAGCATCCGGCGCTGACCTATTACGGCGAGCGGGTCTCCGACGGGATCGACTACCTGAACTTTTTCCCGGCCGGTGGCGTCACCCGCGCCAATCTATTTGTTTTCCGGGACCACACCGACCCGTGGGTCAAGGCGCTGCGCGACCGCCCTCGCGAGACGCTCATCGAAACGCTTCCCGGTCTGCTCAACACATTCGGCGATTTCGAGGTCATCGACCGTGTCTCGAGCTGGCTCACCGACATCACCGTCGCCGAGAATTGCAAGCGCGATGGCGTCGTCCTGATCGGAGATGCCTATCAGACATCCTGTCCCGCCGCCGGAACAGGGGTCAGCCGGCTGCTCACCGATGTCGAACGCTTGTGCATGGTGCACGTGCCGCAGTGGATGGCATCGCCCGGCATGGCGGCGGCAAAGATCGCCACTTTCTATGATGATCCCATGAAGCAGGCGATGGATGAGCGGGGACTCGAGATGGCGAATTTCCGCCGCAGCCTGACCATCGACACCGACCTGCGCTGGCGCGCGCGCCGGCAGGTTCACTTCAGCCGCCGCCGCATCCTGCACGAGATCGACAAGGTGAGCCCAAGCTTTGCCGCGAGGCTGCGCGGGCTCAAGCGGCCGCAAATCAAAGCCGTCACCTGATCACGGACCCGTAGGCCGATGCATGTCGCCCAAAACCGCGCGCGGTTTTGGGAAGACGACATGCATCAAAACAAAGGCTTAAAGCGCGGCGCCTGAATCCGTTGCGGCGGGCTTTAGCGCATTTCGTTCGATGCCAGGCTCCGGCATGAAGATGACGGCGCGATAGAACGGGGGTCTTGAACGCACGTAGTGGCGTTCAAACCCGACGCATCGATCAGGACGATTCGGCAGCCTCATCGGAGGCCGGCGGCACCATCACGGGAGAAGGCTTGGCCTTCTTGACGTGCGCGGCTTCCAGGATACGCCGCGCCAATGCCTTGGCCGCCGGCAATTTCTCCACCGTCAGATGCGCCGCATAGCCGAGCGGGCTTCCCGCGCGGTAGATTTGCCACATCGGTGAAGGCCGGCCGCCGAAGATGCGCTTGTAGGGCTCGTCGCCGATGGTGAAATCGAGGTGGTGGTCGCCACGCTCGATACAGTCGCGGGCGATCTGCTCGAACATCAGGCTGCCGATCGACTGTTTTCTGTAGCCTGCTTCGTCGAAGCCGCCGAGAATGACCAGGAGCGAGCCGCGGTGCTCGAGCCCGAGCGCGCCAGCGATCGGCCGTCCGTTCATCCAGAATGCGTAGGTGCGGGCGAAACCGCCGCATCCTTCATTGGCGACGGCCAGATAGAAATCGAAATAGGAGGGCAGCTGCAAAAGGTCGGCGGGACCGTTGCTCCCGTCGAAGCGTTTGCCGCGATAGAGCTTGAGGGCATCGAATGTCGTGCGGATGGCGGCCGCGCCGTCCACGCATTCGAAGCGCGCCTCGCCCATGCGGTTGAGCTGCCGGGACTTCTTGTCGAGCTCCTTGCGATAGGACTGGTCCAGCCGGTGCTCGCGCCAGCCGGCGAATGTCGGTTCCAGCTTGCTGGAATAGGCGCTCATGCCCATGCTGTCGCGCTTGTCGATGCCGAGCAAGCGCTCCATCGCCAGCGAGCGGTCCGCCAGCTTGCCGACACGCAAGAGATCGTAGGGCCGCAAATGCTTGCGGATGGCGGCGACTGCGCGGCTGTCGGCGAGGATGCGGGAGAAGGTCTCCTCGTCGGCGACTGGCGACACATAGTCGGAAACCCGCATATCCGCGAATTCCACGGCCTTCAGCAGCGTATACCGGCGCCTCACCAGCGGCAGGACCATCGCTAGTTTCCCGCTTGCCCGCGCGCGTACGAGGATGATCAGCGGCGTGGCGGCGCCTTGCCGTACGATCCTCTCGTACAGTTGCGCGAGCCATATGGGATGCTGAAAAGCGGTCGCCGCCGAACTGGCGAACAGCTCGGCGTATTCCGTCGAGCGGAAATCGAACACATCCTCGGCAGTGACTTCAAACATGTGATCCGAACCGGCGCGACAGCGGCCTATCGACGACGTCTTGCATTTCAGGTCAAGATCGATCGCCGGGATTGTTGGAATCTTGGTATATGCGCAAAGTGCTAATGTTGCGTTGCACAGGGCCGGAAGGCGACCGGATTGCGGCGCGTGGCCCCAAGAATTTTTGCCTGGAAGCGCGCCGTCGGGCTTTGCCTGTAACCGCAAGGTAAGCTTTTTCAGCCAAGTCATTTCTTCCTCGGAAAACCGAGCACGATGAGAGCCGCACGGGAAGACATGCTGGCGATCGAGGTCATTGTTCCGCAATCGGCGCCCCGCCGCTGGCAGCAGCTTGTCATAGAGCGGCTTGAGGCGGACGGCCACGATGTCGCGGTGGCGCATCGGGCGGGCCCGGCAAGTTGGCCGGCCCCGGCAAAAGCCGCCTTCCAGTTCGAGCAACGTCTTTTCCGCCGGCCCGGACCGCTTCTCGGCTCAGCGGTGCAAGCAATCCAGGCTCGATCCGGCAATCGCCCCGCCGCGCTGAGGCTCGACCTCGCCGGCGATGCGGCCCCATCGGACGTTCCGACCATCGGCCTTTGGTTCGACGGATCGGGTGCCGATCTCTCGGCGGCAATTGCCGTCGCGGCCGGTCGGCTGCCGGTGATCGAGGCCGTCCTCGACAAGAAGACGGTCGTGGGCCAGGCGCGGCCGATGGTGGACAAGCGCGAATCCACCGCACTCGGCACCGAGGACGTATTCGCCCGGGCGATCACTCTGGTTCAGTCGGTCGCCCGCGCGTTTGCTGCGGGTCGGTTGCCGCTGGAACCGATCGCTGAGACCCATGCTCGCGGTCAGCGAGGCCGGTTCACATCGGCATATCTCGGCGCCGCGCTGCCGCGGCTGGGCCGGGAAGCACTCCGGCGCGCACGTTTCCGCCATGCGCACTGGCGCGTCGGCTACCGCTTCACCGATGCGCCGGGCGTCGCCGATACAGGCAAGCTCGGCACCGGTTGGTCGGTATTGCCGGACATGGGCGACCATTTCTATGCCGACCCATTCCCTTTCTGGCGGCAGGGTCGGCCTTTCGTCTTCGTCGAGGACTATCCGCATGCCACCGGCAAGGCGGTCATCTCCGTTGTTGCGTTCGACGCGAACGGTGTCCCCGGTACGCCTCGCGTCGTGCTGGAGGAGGCCCACCACCTCTCCTACCCGCAGGCATTCGAGCGCGACGGCGTGATCTGGATGCTGCCGGAGGCGAGCGCCAGCGGCAAGCTGACGCTCTACCGCGCCTCGGGCTTCCCGGATGGCTGGGTTGCCGAGACCGTGCTGGTCGAAGGCGAGATTTCCGACGCAACCTTGTTCGAGCATGAAGGCCTGCTCTGGCTGTTCGCCACGGACCGGGACGGCCATGGAAGCACTTCCGATACGCTGGCGGTTTTCTCCGCCCCCGCGCTCGCCGGTCCATGGCGGCCGCATCCGGCGAACCCGATCCTGATCGACCATCGCATGGCTCGCCCCGGCGGCGCCTTCGTCCGCAACCGCGATGGCCGCATCCTCCTTCCGGTTCAGGACGGAACGCTGGGTTATGGCGGCGGGCTTGGCCTGTCCGAATTGCTGCAACTCGACCAGCAGGCGGTGCGGCTCTCGGCGCCGCGGCCGATCGATGCCGCCGGCGACTGGCCCTATCCGAAGATCCACACGCTCAACCGGGCCGGCCGCCTGGAGGTGATCGACGGGATCGCCGCCGTGCGCAAGCGGTCAGGCAAGCAGTAGCGCCTCGTATCCCGCGCACATCCTGGCCGGCGAATATTTATCCCTGAGCCGCCGCCCCGCGGCCGAAAGCCTGGCTTTGAATTCCGGCCGCGCAAACAGATCGGCAAGTCCCGTAGCGATGCCGGCGGCGTCTGCCTCGACGAACAGCGCGGCGGGTGAGCCGTCCTCCGCGGTCAGCACCTCGCGCATGACGTCAAGGTTGCTCGCAACGACCGGCAGGCCGGAAATGGCCGCTTCGACGCAGGCAAGGCCGAAGGTCTCCGTCATCGAGGCAAACGCGTAGGCATCGCCGGCAGCAAGGAATTCGAAGATGCGCGCCGGAGGAACCTCGCCGACGAGATGCAGGCGGTTCGCCACGCCGTGGCTTTCGGCGAAGGCGACGAGCGCCTCGCGCTCCGGCCCGGCGCCGGCGAGCGCGACATGGACATCGGGCAGCCGGTCGAGCGCGCCGACAAGCGCGATCTGGTTCTTCATGGGCGTCAGCCGGCCGGACGAGACAGCCAGCCATACGTTCTGCGGCAGGCCGAAGGCGGCGCGCGCCGCCGCCTTGTCGAACTCCTCGCCCGGTACGGGAACGCCATGATCGATGCGGCGGATACGCCGCCGGTAGGATCGCGGGTAGGAATCGAACTGCGCTTGCGTCCAGCCGGAATTGACGACATTCGCCTGGTAAAGGCCGATCATGCCCATCAGCTTGTCGATCTGGGAGAGCAGCCCCATGACGCCCTTGCTATGCGGGGCGCCGCTCTGGTTTGCGACGATGTGCCTGACACCGGCCAGCCGGGCGCCGATCGTGCCGAAGATGTTGCCATAGTGCTGGTAGGTGATGACCGCGTCGGGGCGTGCCCCGCGCAGATAACGCGCCAGGCCGATGCTTGCCCGGATCTGTCCCGGCAATCCGCGCGGGCGTTCCGACAGGACAAAATCCGCATTGGGGTCGCGGTCATAGGCATCTGTCTTGCGATACATGAAGACGGTGCGCACGTCATGGCCGCGGGCCCGCAATCCTTCGCCTACCATGTCGGAGATGCGTTGCGCCCCCGCCGCCTCCGCCTGGGTCTGCACCTGGACGATCTTCACGTGCGCCCTCTCATGAGCACATGCGGCACGAGACCGATCCTGTCAAAAGACAAGCCGAGGATCGACGGGTTGATGCCGATCCTGCGCCGGGCGATCGACACCCCGAAGGCCGTCCAGGCGATCACAGTTCCGGCGATGCTGAGTGCCGCGCCTATGGGTCCGAGGTAGTAGGTTGCCACGGCCGTCACGCAAAGTCCGACCACGTTGACGACGACAAGCACTTTGAACAGCGCATGCTGGAGACCGGTCAACTGCAGCAGGACTTCGATCGGGCCGCAGGCCGTGCCGAATGTCGCCCCTATGCCGAAGATGACGAGCGTTGCCCTCATGGTCGGCGTCGCATAGGCCGGATTGAATATGGACAGGATGAAGCTGCCGAATATCCAGAACGTCGCCAGAACGCATAGCGCAATGGCCGAGCCGCCAAGCGCGGCGAGACTGGTGATGCGCTGCACGTGAGCCCTGTCGCCGCTATAGAAAGCGGCCGATATCTGCGGCGCCAGCGCCTGGTTCAGGCCGTTGAGGGCGAGGGTCACGAAACGGGTGGTCCGGTCCGCAACGAAGATCGCGCCGGCCGCCTCGGGCCCCAGGATCATCGCCACGAGGAGCGTGCTGACCTGGCCGAGAGCGGGCGGCAGCGAGGTGACGCCCCATAGGCCAAGCGTGACGGTCTTGAACTCCTGCTTTTGCGCTTCGGTGAGACCGCCGCGATCGGCCCGCATCGTGTCGCGTGCCAGGATGATTGTTTGCGGGACGACCGAGAGGACGAGCAGCAGTGCCGTCAGGTACGTTGCCGTAACCGCATCCATCTTCACATGCATGAAATGCAGCGCCAGAACGGCGGCGATCGTCGCCGCGCGCCAGATGATATCCCGCGGCAACAGGCCCGATATCAACGCGTTCTTGGCCCGGAAAGCGCCGGAGGTAAACTCCGACCAGCCGAGCGAGAAGGACAGCACCGCGGCCGCCACACACAGCGGGAGCCATTCTGGCGTTCCCCTGCCGATGAAGGGCAGCAATCCCACCATGATGATGAGCAGGCTGGTGCCGATTAGCCCGGCCAGCGCAACCAGAATGGCGCGCGCCATCAGCCCATGAGCCGAGGCGAGGTCGCCCAGTCCGGCATATTGGGGCCAGAACCGGAGCACGGTGCTCTGCTGGCCCACCGAAGCAAAGAAGGAAACCAGGCTCGCGCCGGCATAGGTCGCGCTGTAAAGGCCGAACTCCCGTTCGTCCGTCACCATCGCCACGGCCACGAACATGAGGAAGGACAGGCCCGCGCTGGCAAGCTTGATGATGCCGGCCACGGCGCCGCTCTTGGCGAGGGCTGTGATCGACATGCGCATGTCGGTCGCCGGGCTGGCCGCTGCCCCCTGGGCGGCCTCGCGGTTCCCTGTATTGTCCTTCAACGTCGCCTCCTGAGACGATCGGCGATGGGCCTACCCCGCACCTACGACGACGCTCAAAACCCAATCCTGCATAAGCAAAATGCCGTAACCGCGCCAGCGCGAACGCTTCGCATGGTTACCGGCATCGCCCACGCAGAGCTCATCGTCACGCCGCCACCCTTAACGGATGGCTAACGATAATCCTTAATAATGTGGAGACGCGTGAGGTCGTGAGATCGCGGCTCTGCATGAGGGAAATGATGAAGCCAGCCAGTATCGACGAGCGCGCTCTCCCGCCCTTGTTCGACATAGGTGCCGTCTGGGCCATCCTTTGGGCGCGTCGCCTGATGGTGCTTGCCATCGCCGGCGCGACAGTGCTGCTGGCGCTCTCCTATCTTGCGGTGACGAAGCCGAGCTATACGGCGACCGCCTCGATACTGATCGACCCCCGCGACACGCGCGCGACCAATTTCAACAACGTGCTTCCCGGGATCGGCTCCGACAGCGCCGCGATCGCCAGCCAGGTCTTCGTCATCCAGTCGCCCGACCTCATAGGTTCCGTCTTCAAAAGCCAGAAGCTCGACAGTGATCCGGAATTCGCCGGCGTCGGCATGATGTCGCGTCTGTTGTCGCTGTTCGGAGCCGGCGCGACCCCCACGCAGGATGCCGCCTTCAAGCGCTTCCAGAGCAAGGTATCGGTGGAGCGCGAAGGACTCACCTACGTCATCAATGTCAGCTTCACGTCGCCGTCGCCGGAAAAGGCCGCGCGCATCGCCAATGCCATCGTCGACCAGTACCGGGCAGGCCTCGTGGGAGAACGCGAGACCGCCAACAGCGACGTGAATACTCTGCTGACAGACAGGATCTCGGGCCTGCAAAAGGATGTCAGCGACGCAGAGCGAGCGGTCGAGGATTTCAAGGCCAAACACAATATAGTGAATTCGACGGATGGCGGCACGCTGCAGTCGCAGCTCGATCAGCTCACGGCACAGCTGATAGCCGCCCAGGGCGACGCCGATCGGGCCAAGGACCGGTACAACCAGGCGCTGGCGGCGGGCACTTCGCCGGCCGGCCTCACCAAGCTGGCGGACATTCTTACCTCCACTTCCGCCAGCAAATTGCGCGACGACTACAACCAGCGCGCCACCGAGCTTGCCAGCTTGCAAACCATGTACGGGCCGCGTCACCCGACGATCGGACGGCTTCAGTCCGAACTGGAGCGGTTGCAGCGACTGATGGCGGCTGAAGCCGACCGGATAAGGCAGCAGTTGAAGGCCAGCTACGATCTTGCCGTGCAGAATGTCGGCAAGCTGCAGGACAAGCTCGAAGCCCTGCGTCAGCAGTCCACGGACTCAAACATCGCGCAGGTGCAGCTGCGGCAACTGGAATCGAAGGCGCAAGCCGCGCGCGCCGTGCTCGACGACTATCTCAAGCGCGCCCAGGAAACGTCCCAGATGCAGGGCGTGCAGACTTCCGAGGCGCGCAAGATCGGCGTAGCCTCGCCGCCAGTCCAGCCGACATGGCCGAAGCCGGTCCTGCTTCTCCTGGTGAGCGCCGTTCTGGGGCTTCTCGCCGGATGCGGCCTCGCTCTGGCGCTTGGTCCGGTCCCGCAGCCGCAAGAGGATCCGCAGGCACCGAAGGACGCCGCGCCGGAGCCGGTCGTGGACCGCACGCCCGTCAGCCCCCTGCCACTGCCGATGCCTGCCAATTTCGGCGAATACCGTCTGCCTGGCGTTGCCGGCGGGACCGCCTATTCCAACATCAAGGCGATCAGGAAGCAGCTGTTCCAGACCGGAAACGAAACGCTTTCGCTCGACGTCCTGAAGATCATGCGGCAGATGATCCTGCACTTGAACGATCATGGCAAACCCTTTGTCATCCTCGTGTCGTCGATACGCAGCAGCTTCGAGGCAAGGATCGCGGGCGCGATGCTGGGCATCGGCATGCAAAGGGCGGATCAAAATGTGCTGATGGTGGAAATCGGCGATCATCTGTCCAACTCGACGACGGACGGAGCCGGATTGTTCATCGATGGCGCGACCGGTCTGCGGACGGTCGTGTGCGGTTCCGTGACGGAGAAAAGTCCTGGCGTTGCGGACCGCAACACCTTCCGCGGCCTCCTGACTGAGGCTGGGAGCGCATTCGATTTCGTGCTCGTGACCGTGCCTTCGTTCAAAGAGGACGGCTGGAATCCTGAACTCTTCGCCAAGGCAGACCTGGCGATTCTGGCGCTCAGCCCGTCCGAACAGCCTTCGGAGGCTGCCAAGCTCATCGCGCAGAAATTCGGCGCCGGCCAGATCGGCCGCAGTGCCACTCTTGTTGTCGCGCCGGATGGCGCGCGGCCGGCCGGAGCGATCGACGGTCCGCGAACCACAGGCGAACGGCGCCACATGTCCGCCGCCCGCGGATGAGCCGTGGAGGCGGTGGATCGATGACATCACCGCCCAAGGTGTCACGGCGACATGCGCTGGCGCTCGCCGCCGGAGCCCTTTTCGCCACCTCCCTCCTGCCCAGGTCCGCCGCGCTGGCGACGGCCGGCGCCCGCGTTCCGTCGCGCGGCTTCAACCTTCCCGGATGGCTCGATCGCGGCGACGGGCCCGCTCCCGCCGCGGCCACGCTTGAAAAGCTGCGCCAGGCGGGGTTCGAAACGATCCGGCTGCCGGTAAACGGCGACCTCGTCTCCAGCGGCGGCCCGGCAACGCTTCGCCGCATCCAGAACGGAATCAGGGACCTTGTCGGGTTGGGCTTTTCCGTCCTGCTCGACATGCACCCCTCGGGCAAGCTGGTGGCGGCGTTCCGGAGCGATCCCGAGGCCGCGGGCGGGCAGGTGCTCCAGGCCTGGACGGCGCTGCGTGTCGTCGTCGCCGATCTGCCGGCGGACTGGGTCTATCCGGAGCTCCTGAACGAGCCGCCCATGGAACGAACCAACTGGCTGGCGCTGCGCGAACAGATCGCCGCGACGCTGCGAGCGACCTGCCCGCTCCACACGCTGGTCTGGGGACCGGCGCGGTTTCAGGGCATCTGGGAAATCGCCGACACGCCGCCGCTCGCCGACGACAACCAGATTGCCGCCGTTCACTATTACGCGCCCATGGCATTCACCCATCAATGCGAGAACTGGGATGCCTCGCCGCTCGCCCGCATCGCCAACCTGCCCTTTCCCGCAAGCAAGGAAACGGCACAGGTGAACCAGCTACTCTCCAAACTGCGCGCCGCTGGCGACGAAGAGGCCGCGAACCTCGTCGAGGACGAACTGTCGGCGCCCTGGGCGGAGGCGCGGATCGCCGCGGACTTTGCCGACGTGGCGCGCTGGTCCGCGACCCACGGCTGCCCGGTGATGCTGAACGAATTCGGCGTGCTCAATTTCTGCGTGGACGCCGACAGCCGGGCGTCCTGGGTGCGCGCCGTGCGCAAGGCGGCGGAAGCAAACCATGTCGCGTGGACCTATTGGGAACTCGATCAGGGTTTCGGCTTCATCAGGAGCAGGCAGAGTGTCGAAGGCTTCGACGACTCGATGATTGCCGCGCTCCTTGGGGGTTAAGCGGGAAACGGACGTGGACGACAGACGCCATAAACGCTTGCTGGAGCAAGCAATGACCGGGACGGGCCAGAAATGAGCACGACGCAGGCCCATTCGCCTGCCGGACCGGGCGCGCCGAGCAGGGCCACGTCGGAAGCCCTGCTGCATGTCGGCACGGCTCTGCTTGTCGTTGCGCTCGCCGTCTCCTCCTTTGCGGTCTGGACTCCGTTCGGGATTGCCGCGACCTTCGTGCTGACGCTGATCATTGCGAACGCGATGCCTTCGGGCGTCCCCGTGCTGATCATCTGCGCCTTCCTCTACCAGAACCTCGTGGTCGCCTGGTTCACCCCTTACATTCCCGACAACGACACATTCGACACGCTGCGCGGCACGAACTTCATCATCCTGATGACCGCGTTCGGCATTTTCCTGGCCGCCTCGTTTCAGCACCGCGTCCGCGCGCTGACCGAATTGCGGCCATGGCTGCTGCTGAGCATGGTTCTGTGCGGCACGGTTTGTTTCTATTTCGCCCTCGGGGTCGTGCATGGCGGCCCCAAGGACGCGGTCGTCTATTTCCGCAATACGATCACGCCGCTGGCCTGCTTCCACGTTGCGGTCCTTGCCGCCAGCCTTTATCCCGTCGACCTGCGCAAGAGCATGCTCTGGCTTGGCGCCGGCGCGATCATCTATGGCTATGCGGAACTGACCTTCACCATGGATTTCCTCGGGCTCTTCCATGGCGACCAATATGTCGAGCGCAGCATATCGCGACAGGTCGAGACAGGTGTATGGGAGCAGGCGCTGAAGGAGACGGGTTTCGTTTACCGTGGGATCGAGGACGTGATGACCACGACCTTCTTCAACACGCCGCTGTTCAACGACATCCTGCCGAGCGTCTTCCGCATCGGCGGCCCCAACTTCCATCCGATCAGCTATGCTTACGCCTTGAGCATCATATCGGCCTGGCTTCTCTTCAGGGGACGATGGTTGCTGCCTCTTGCGGCCTTGCCGCTGCTGCTCGTCATCGGCTCCAAGGGCGCCACCTTCATGCTCTTCGTCGCGATTGCCGTGCGGCTCATCTACAGCCCCGCCCGCGCCGGTCTGGCGCTCATGGCCGCGATCGCCCTGGCCGTAGTCTGGACGACGGCGGCGATCGCCTACGGCGCCACGCATGGCGACTACCATGTCCTCGGCCTGATCGCCGGTATGCGCGACTTCCTGGCCGATCCGCTCGGCCAAGGACTGGGTCTCGGTGGCAACCTGTCGAGCACGAGCATCAATCTCAACTGGCAAAGCGCTCAGGCCGAGGGTGCCGCCTCCGTTCCGGTCGAGAGCGCGGTTGGCGTCATGCTTTACCAGATGGGCGTAGGCAGCCTGGTGTTCTTCGGCTTCCTGGCGGCACTGTTGGTGGCATTGCGGCGGCAGCTCATCGAAACCGGCGACCCTGATTTCCTGTTCGGCTTTGTCGGCATCGCCACCATCTCGGCCAACGCCGTGCTGCAGGAGGAAGCGTTCTACTCCCCGCTCGCCCTCGCCTTCTGCCTGCTGCTCGCCGGGATCTCGCTCGGAACACGCTGGCGCATTGCCGCCGCGGCAAGAGCTGGTTCGCCCGGCTGATTCAGCCGGCTGCGCGATGTCGTTCAGGAGCCGAACAGCACCATCTCGGTAAACGTCAGGTCTCCCGGCGAAGGTTGTTTCGGACCCTTGAAATACTTGATCCCCTTCTTCGGAAAATACCTGCCCGACAGACCGGGAACCGGCCCCATGGCATCGACGAGGCAAAGCAGCTTTCCACGCCGCAGGAGAAAGCGCCCCAGGGCCCCGGCACAGCGGACAAGGTCCACGTGCGAACGGCAGTAGACGACCTGGCAGCACGGAATGAGGCCACGCAAGATCCGGCGCGGCTTGAGCACAACGGGCAGCGCTACGCCATCGCAAATGCATATCAGCGAAAGGCAGCCCAGCGCCGCATGCTCCAGGAGTATGTATCTTTCATTGTCGGTGAGCTCAGCCATGTCGGCGAGCTCCGCATGGACTTCCAGCACGCGGTCCGACGGCGGCACGGAATTGAAAGCCGGAAGGAAGGCGACCTGTCCGCCGGAAAACAGGCGAAAACCGAACGCTTTGTTGAGCTTCACGGTCCCGGGTGATGGAGAAATATTGATGTAGACCACGTCCTTGCGCGCAATGACCGTCGCGATCATCCTGCTGGCATAGGGCCGGAACTCCGCGTCCACGGACCAGCTCGACAGATTGCAGCGGATTTCGTCGCCCTCCAGGCTCCTGTGCCTGGCATAAAGCGTAAGCACGGCGCCGACGATCCGGCCTGACTTCTCGAGGACAAATCCATATCGCGGGAAATCGGCGACCACGGGCCGCTGCGAGAGACGCGTCAGCGCATCTATCCAATAGCCCCGGCTGCGTTCCGGAAAGCCCCTGTGCAGGCAATCCGCCACGCCTTCCCAATCTCCCTCGTCGAAGGGTCGGCAGCCGACACCGGGAGGAAATGCACCGAGAACCGCCATGGTCGACTCAAGAAAAAAGGCACCGGATATGGTCGAGGTCCGTATTATCCTGACGATCGATTACTAACGAATTACACCGCCGTCGAAGCCAATTTTATTGGCCATATCTCACGCCGCCGTGCAGCGCTCCTCCGCCACACCTGAGCTTCCAAATTCTACAACTCCAAAGATATTTAAGGGTTGTAGGATCGACTAATAATCATTTGTTTTCGCGTAATCCGGTGGAGAGCCATTGCACGCCTTTCCTGATTGCCCCTGGCCCCAGCCCTTTGCGATCAGCCCTCGAGCCACCGCAGGACGCTGCCGCTATCCCGACCAACACGGCGCTATCGACGGCGCGACCGCACAGCCAAAATTTCTGCCGACCCCGCTTGTACCGAAATCTCATATGTGAATATAGTCTTCACAAGAGAAGATTTGGGGAGGATCGATCGCGTCTGGCTCCGGCTTTGCCCGGACGGCGCGGCCTATTCTCCGGCAGCGGATGAACAGGACAATGACCAGCTTCCCGCCCACCGTCGGCGTCGCTTCGACACGCCCTTCCGACATGCCGGCAGATCACGCCGAGCTGCCGGTGTGGAACGCCGAAAACTGGTTTTACGAGGATTGGCCGGTCGGCCAGAAAATCCGCTCGCTCCGGCGCACCATGGCCGAGGGCGACAGCCATCTCTTCAACACCCTGGTGCTCGACATCCATCCCTATGTTCAGGACCAGATGTTCGCCGAGCGCGAAGGCATTTTCGGCAAGCGTCTGGTGGCCGGCGCGTTCGTCTTCTCCGCCGGGCTCGGCCTCGTCGCGACCAACTGCGTCAACGCCTTTTCCTACGGCTACGACAAGCTTCGCTTCATCAAGCCGGTCTTCATCGGCGACACCATCTATTCGATCCGCACCAACATGGAAAAAAGGCCTCGCTATCATGACATGGGGCTGATCCGCGCCAGCTACGAAGTGTTCAAGGGCGAAGGCGAGCTGGTGCTCTACTGCGAGCACCTGCAGACGGTGAAATACAAGAACCCGGCCGACTTCGCCGGCAAGACGGAGAAGTGATGATGGCCGACCTGCCGCTCTCCGGCCTCGTCGTCGTCGATATGAGCCAGTTCCTGTCGGGACCTTACTGCTCGCTGAGGCTCCTCGATCTCGGCGCCCGCGTCATCAAGATCGAGCGGCCCGATGGCGGCGACCTATCGCGCAGGCTCTATCTCAGCGACACCGAGATCGGCGGCGATTCCACCATCTTCCACGCCATCAACCGGGCCAAGGAGAGCTTCGCGGTCGACCTGAAGAATGAGGACGACCTGAAGGCGCTGCGCGGGCTGCTCGCGAAAGCCGACGTGCTAATCCAGAACTTCCGGCCCGGCGTCATCGAGCGGCTCGGCCTCGACTATGAGCATGTGCGCACGCTCAACCCGCGCCTGGTCTATGCCTCGATCAGCGGCTATGGCGAGGAAGGCCCGTGGGTGAAGCGTCCGGGCCAGGACCTGCTCGCCCAGGCGCGTTCCGGCGTGATGTGGCTGAATGGCGACGAGGACCAGGGTCCGGTGCCGTTCGGCCTGGCGATCGCCGACATGCTGGCGGGTGCCGCTTGCGCGCAAGGCATCCTCGCCGCCCTGGTCCGGCGCGGCATCACCGGCGAAGGCGGCCATATCGAGACCAGCCTGTTCGAGGCGCTGATCGACTTCCAATTCGAGGTCCTGACGACGCATCTCAACGATGGCCGGCGGCTGCCGCGCCGCTCGTCCTTCCGCAGCGCCCACGCCTATCTGGCGGCGCCCTACGGCGTCTATCCGGCGAAGGACGGTTTCCTCGCGATCGCCATGACGCCGATCCCGAAGCTTGCCGACCTGCTGGAGATCGAGGCGCTGGCGCCCTATCGCGACCAGCCGTCGACCTGGTTCACCGCGCGCGACGAGATCAAGGCGATCATCGCCCAGCGCATCGCGCAGAAGTCGGTCGACGAATGGCTGGCGATCCTCGAGCCGGCCGACATCTGGTGCGCCAAGGTGCTGAACTGGAAGAAGATGCTGGAGAGCGACGGCTTCACGGCGCTCGACCTCTTGCAGACCGTGACGCGCGAGGACGGTGTTGCGATCCACACCACCCGGTCGCCGCTGAGGATCGACGGCGTGCGCGCCAAGGTCGAGCAGGCCGCGCCGCGCGTCGGCGAGCACAGCGCAAAAATCCGCGAGGAATTCGGCCTGTGACGTCGCTCAAGGGCATGACCTGGAACCATCCGCGCGGCTACGACCCGATGGTCGCCTGCTCCAGGCTGTGGAAGGAAAAGACCGGCGTTTCGATCGAATGGGAGAAGCGCTCGCTGCAGGATTTCGAATCCTTCCCGGTCGAGGAACTCGCCCGCGCGTATGACCTGATCGTCATCGATCATCCGCATGTCGGCCAGATCACCGCCGAGAAGTGTCTCGCGCCGCTCGACGTGCCGGGCCGCGAGGCGGACCGCGCGGCGCTGGCGAAGGCAAGCGTCGGCCGATCCTACCCAAGCTATACCTGGCAAGGACGGCAATGGGCCTTCCCTATCGATGCCGCGACCCAGGTGCAGGCCTGGCGTCCCGATCTGATCGAGACCGCGCCGACGTTCTGGACCGAAGTGCTGGAACTCGCCCTAGAGGGCCGCGTGCTTCTGCCGCTCAGGCCGCCCCATTCGCTGATGTGTTTCTACACGCTTGCCGCCGATCTCGGCCGGCCATGCATTGTCGATGGATCAGGTGACCTGGCCGATCCGGAGATCGGCGAGACCGCCTTCGAAATGCTGCGCGAGATCATAGCGCTCGTCGATCCCGAATGCCTGACGATGGATCCGATCGCCGTGTTCGAAAAGACGGCCGAGGCCGGCTCGAGCATTGCCTGTGTGCCGCTGGTCTATGGCTACGTGCCTTATGCGGTAGCAGGGTTCCGCCCGAACCGGCTTGCCTTTTGCGACATGCCGGTCGCCGGTGGCAACGGCCCGGTCGGCTCCGCCCTCGGCGGCACCGGCATCGCCGTCTCGGCCTTCTCAAATGCGAGCAGGGAAGCGATCGACTTCGCATACTGGATCGCCAGCGGCGAGGTGCAGCGCGGACCGTATGCCGTCGCCGGTGGCCAGCCCGGCCATGCCGCCGCCTGGGAGGACGAGGCCGTCAATGCCGCGACCGGCGACTTCTATCGCGCCACGCGGGCAACGCTCGAAGGCGCCTGGGTGCGTCCGCGCCATGACGGCTACATGGCCTTCCAGCAGGCGGCATCCGACCGCCTCAACGAGGGCCTTGTCGGCCGGCAGGACGCACGCCGCGTCGTCGCCGACATCAACCGCCTGTTCCGAGAAAGTTTCGCGCCGTCCGTCGCCGGCTAACGTCGCTTAACCCGCGCAACGGTCTCGGGGTTTAAAGCCGCCACAGCTTCTTCGCGTTGCCGGACAAAAGCTTGGCGCGCTCGGTGTCGCTTGCGCCTGCAAGGAGCGCATGCGTCGCCGCCACCCAGCCGAGCAGCCCGCCGCCCAGTGTGCAGACCGGCCAGTCGCTGCCCCACACGACACGGTCCCAGCCAAAGCTGCCGATCGTGTGCTCGACATAGGGCCGTAGCGTCTCGACGGTCCAGGTCGCGGGATCGGCATAGGCGACGACGCCGGAGATCTTGCCGACGACATTGGGGCGCCGGGCGATCTCGGCGATCTGCTCGCGCCAGGGGTGCTCGGCCTTACCCTTGATGTCGGGCACGCCGCAATGGTCGAGGACGAACTGCACCTCCGGCGCCAGATCGACCAGCGCGATCGCTTGGGCCATCTGCCTCGGCAGCACGCAGAGGTCGAAGGTCAGCCCGCTGCCGGCGATACGTCGGATGTTCTCGCGGAACAGGGGGCCCTCCGAGACGTCGTCGGGCACGACATGCAGCACGCGGCGGAAACCCTTGACGAAAGGATCGGCCTTCGCCTTGTCCAGCCATGCGGCGAAGTCAGCCTCTTCCGGCCGGCACGAGACGATCGCGCCCCGCACCAGGCTGCCAGGCTTCTTCGACAATCCTTCGACGTGAGCCGTCTCGGCCTCGATATCGGCCGGCTCGACATCGACCTCCATATGCAGCGCCAGCTCTATGCCGGCGCGGCGCGCCTCTGTGGCGTATTCATCGTAGGAGAAGTTGTGGTCCAGCGCCGGTACGCCGGACAGCCAAGGGTAGCGCAGCGCCGCCTTATCGATGAGATGCAGGTGCGTGTCGACGATCATGGCTTCCTCCCTTGTCGCGCACATACATGTTGCCCCAAACCGTGCAGCGGTCTTGGGAAAAGAACATGCATCAAAACATGGACCCGATCATCTCACGGGAGAATTGATCATTCAAATAAGAATTACGCCTTGGGCATCACGTCCGATCCGGCGAGTTGCGACAGACGGGCGGCGGCGGCCTGGAGCAGCGTGATGGTCCTGGTGATATCGGGCGCGGCCGGTGCATTGACCAGCGTGATATAGGGGATGGTGAGCGCGGCGATGCCGCGTCCGTCGGGACCGAGCACCGGCGCCGACAGATTGTAGACGCCGGCCGTCTGCAGCGAAGCCATCATCTCGTAGCCGCGGTCGCGCACCTGGTCGAGGCGGGCGAAGAAGTCGGGCGACAGCTTCATCTCCTCGTTGCTGCGCAAATGCTCGGCGATCATCATCTTACGCTCTTCCGGCGAGCGGAAGGCCAGCAGCACGTGCCCCGATCCGGTGTCGAACAGGCTGATATGCGAGCCGACGCGGATCGAGATTCCCCAGTATCCCGGCGCTTCCTGCTGGGCGATGACGACAGCGCTGCCGCGGTCGAACACCACGAGCTGGTTTGCCTGCCACGCGGTTTCGGCCAATTCGCGCATGATCGAGGTGGCGTAGGAGACCAGCCTGCGCACCGGCGCATGCAGCTGGCCGAGCCCGAAGAGCTTCAGCGTCAGCGAATAGCGGTCGCCGTCGGGGCGTGTGACGTAGCCGCGTTTCACCAGCCGGTCGAGCATCCGGTAGAATTCGTTCGGGCTGCGGTCGAGCCGCTTGGCGATCTCGGCCTGAGTCAGCCCGCCATCGACGCTGGCCAGCAGTTCCAGGATGTCCAGCCCTTTGTCCAGAGCCGGCGCGCGATAGCGGTCTTCCTCGTCTTCCTGCACCGGATGCCTCTCTGGTGAATTTCCATCTTCATATACGCAAGAGCGCCTTCATTGGGAAGAAGTTTCGGCTTGACGACTTATGAATATTTTGTTTGCATATGAATGAAGCGGTAGAGCTTCAGGTCATGACGGCCCATCGGCCGTCCAGGGAGGAATTCATGAACAGACTGCTTACCGGCGTCGCCGCCGGCGCATTGCTCATGGCATCGGGCGCTGCATTCGCGGCCGACCTGCCGGGCAAGTTTTCCGGCGTCACCATCGACGCCAAGCTAATCGGCGGCCAGCAATACGAAAAACTCTACGAGCGCATCGGCGAGTGGGAGAAGGCGACCGGCGCAAAGGTCAACGTCATCTCCAAGAAGAATCACTTCGATCTCGACAAGGAGATCAAGTCGGACATCGCCTCCAACTCGATCACCTGGTGCGTCGGCTCCAACCACACCTCGTTCGCGCCGCAATATCCGGGCATCTACACCGATCTCGCCAAGCTCTTGCCGAAGGAGGAGATCGACGCCTTCGTTCCGGCCAACATCGCGGCGGGAACGCTCGACGGCAAGCTGGTGATGCTGCCGCGCGCGCAGTTCGACGTCTCGGCGCTCTACTACCAGAAGAGCCTCTATCAGGACGAAGCCAAGAAGAAGGCTTACAAGGAGAAGTACGGCGAGGAACTCGCGCCGCCGGACACGTTCGACGAGATGGCCCAGCAGGCGGAATTCTTCGCCAGCCCGCCCGATTTCTACGGCACGCAATATGCAGGCAAGGAAGAAGCGATCAACGGCCGCTTCTACGAGATGCTGATCGCCGACGGCGGCGAATATCTCGATAAGGACGGCAAGCCGGCCTTCAATTCCGAAGCCGGCGTCAAGGCGCTCGACTGGTTCGTCAACCTCTACAAGGCTAAGGCCGTGCCGGCCGGCACGACAAACTATCTGTGGGACGATCTCGGCCAGGGTTTTGCCTCCGGCACCGTAGCGATCAATCTCGACTGGCCGGGCTGGGCCGGCTTCTTCAACGACCCGAAGTCGTCCAAGGTCGCCGGCAATGTCGGCGTCAAGGTCCAGCCCAAGGGCTCGTCCGGCAAGCGCTCTGGCTGGTCCGGCGCGCACGGCTTCTCGGTGACCGAGAACTGCGCCAACAAGGACGCCGCCGCTTCGCTGGTCTGGTGGCTGACCAACGAGGACAGCCAGAAGCTGGAAGCCGCGGCCGGCCCGCTGCCCACCCGCACCAAGGTGTGGGAGTGGGACCTCGAGCAGGCGAAGTCCGATCCTTACAAGACCGAAGTGCTGCAGGCCTTCCAGGAAGCCGCCAAGAACGCCTTCCCGGTGCCGCAGACGCCGGAGTGGATCGAGATCTCCAACGCCGTCTATCCGGAACTGCAGGCCGCGATCCTCGGCGACAAGACCTCCAAGCAAGCGCTTGACGATGCGGCCGCCAAGGCGACGCAGATCCTTGAGGACGCTGGCAAGCTCTAAGGACCATCTTCCCCGCGGCGCCGGTCCTCGCGACCGGCGCCGCTTTGACCGATGCCGCCGCCTGCGACACGGATCGCCGGTCGCGCAACCATCTTTGGGACATTGCATGACGGCCAAGCGGCTATCCGCGCCAACCCTTCTCCTGCTGCCGGCCGTCCTCGTGCTGGCGGCGGTGGTGGTCGTACCGCTCTGCCTGTCCTTCTATTCCAGCTTTACGCCGTTCAGGCTGACGCGGCCGGAGACCTTCTTCACCTTCATCGGCCTGCGCAACTATCGCAACATCCTGTCCGACACGAATTTCTGGTGGGCATTCGGCCGCACCGTGCTCTTGCTCACCATCGCGCTCAATCTCGAAATGCTGCTTGGGCTCGGCCTTGCGCTGCTGGTCGAGAAGGCCAGCCGCGGCCAGCGGTTGCTGCGCACCATCATGATGTTTCCGATGATGTTCTCGCCGATCCTCGTCGGCTTCCAGTTCAAGTTCATGTTCAACGACAATATCGGGCTGGTGAACAACGCGCTGCAGTCGCTTGGGCTGACGCGGGATGCCATCCCCTGGCTGATCGAAGGCCACCTCGCTTTCATCGCCATTTCGATCGCCGAGATCTGGTCGTCGACCTCGATCTTCGCGATCCTGATCCTTGCCGGCCTGCTCGCCATGCCGAAGGAGCCGGTCGAGGCGGCGCGAGTCGACGGCTGCACGCCCTGGCAGACCTTCCGCTATGTGACCTGGCCCTTCATCATGCCCTTCGCCTATATCGCCATGACCATCCGCTCGCTCGACGTCGCGCGCGCCTACGACATCGTCAAGATCATGACGGATGGCGGCCCGGCCGGCCGCACGGAGCTTTTGTGGACGCTGGTCGCGCGCACCGCTTACGGCGACGCGCGCATGGGCGTTGCCAACGCGATGGCCTATTTCTCGATCCTGCTGTCGATCGTCTTCACCGTCTATTTCTTCAGGAAGCTCGCCTCGGCGCGCACCCAGATCGGCGCGGAGTGGTGAGAATGGACGCCAATGCATCCGCCCGCCTGAAGCGCCGCGTGGCGACCGTCGCGCACCGCGTCGGCCTGTTCTTCGCCATGCTTTTGATCTGCCTGCCCGGCATTTGGATCGTGCTGTCCTCGCTGCGGCCGACCGTCGAGATCCTGGCCAAGCCGCCGGTCTGGATTCCGCAGCAGGTCTCGCTCGATGCCTACATCGCCATGTTCAGCGGTGTCGGCAAGGGCGGCATTCCGGTCCTCGACTATTTCCGCAATTCGTTGATCATCTCGGTCACCTCGACCGTGATTGCCATCGCCATCGGCATGGCCGGCGGCTACGCCTTCGCGCGCTACCGCTTCCGCGGCAAGTCGGCGATGTTCCTCGGCCTGATGCTGACGCGCACCGTGCCCGGCATCGCGCTCTCACTGCCGCTGTTCTTCGTCTATGCGCGGCTCGACATCATCGACACGCATTTCGGCCTGATTCTGGCCTATGTCGCGCTCAACGTGCCCTTCACCATCTGGCTGATCGACGGCTTCTTCCGCCAGGTGCCGAAGGACCTTGCCGAGGCCGCGCAGATCGACGGCTGCACGCGCTGGCAGGCTTTCTGGCAGGTCGAGTTTCCGCTCGCCGGACCCGGCATCGCGTCCGCCGGCATCTTCGCCTTCCTCACCTCCTGGAACGAGTTCGCGCTGGCCTCGCAGCTGACGCGCTCGATCAATTCCAAGACGCTGCCCGTCGGGCTGCTCGATTACACGGCCGAATTCACCATCGACTGGCGCGGCATGTGCGCGCTGGCCGTGGTGATGATCATTCCGGCGCTAATCCTCACCTTCATCGTCCAGAAACACCTCGTCGGCGGCCTGACCTCCGGCGCGGTGAAAGGTTGATCCGATGGCGATTGTCTCGCTCAAGAAACTCACAAAGCGTTACGGCAACATGGAGATCGTGCACAGCATCGACCTCGACGTCGCCGACCGTGAGTTCATCGCGCTCGTCGGGCCGTCCGGTTGCGGCAAGTCGACCACCTTGCGCATGATCGCCGGGCTGGAGGACATCTCCGGCGGCACGATCGAGATCGGCGGCCGCGTCGTCAACGACCTGCCGCCGCGCTCGCGCAACATCTCGATGGTGTTCCAGTCCTACGCGCTTTATCCGCATATGACGGTGCGCGAGAATCTCGGCTTCTCGCTCAAGATCGCCGGCGCGCCGAAGGAAGAAATGGACCGCCGCGTCGCCGAAGCGTCGGCCATCCTCGGCCTCGACGCGCTGCTCGAGCGCCGTCCCTCCCAGCTTTCGGGCGGCCAGCGCCAGCGCGTCGCCATGGGCCGCGCCATCGTGCGCGATCCGGACGTCTTCCTGTTCGACGAGCCGCTCAGCAATCTCGACGCAAAGCTGCGCACCCAGATGCGCACCGAGATCAAGAAGTTGCACGCCAAGGTGAAGTCCACCGTCATCTACGTTACGCACGACCAGGTCGAGGCGATGACGCTTGCCGACCGCATCGTCATCATGCGCGACGGCTATATCGAGCAGGTCGGCACGCCGGACGAAGTCTTCCAGCGCCCGGCGACGCGCTTCGTCGCGGGCTTCATCGGCTCGCCGCCGATGAACCTGCAGGAGGCGACCGTGGACGACGGCAAGATCGTCTTCGCCAGCGGCCAGAGCCTGCCGCTTCCCGGCCGGTTCAAGGCCAGGGTGAGCCCCGGAGACAAGGTGGTGTTCGGCCTGCGGCCCGACGATCTCTACCCCGTGGGTCACGGCTTGCATTCCGGCGACGCCGCGGACGTCCATGAGGTCGACCTGCCGGTGACGGTGACCGAGCCGCTCGGCAACGAAACGCTGGTGTTCGCCGAATTCGACCGCCGCGACTGGGTTTCGCGTATGCTGAATCCCAAGCCGCTGAAGGCGGGCGACCGTGTCGCCATGCATTTCGACCTGTCGCAGGCGCATCTCTTTTCCGCGGAAACCGGCAAATCCTTGAGGAGCTGACGATGGCGAAGATCGAGAAAGTCGAGCTTGCAATGGTCGACCTGGTGCCGAAGGTCAAGCGCACCGACGCCATCCAGAGTTTCGTCAGCCAGGAGACGCCGATCGTCACCATCACCGACGCCGATGGCGCGGTCGGCATGGGCTACAGCTACACGATCGGCACCGGCGGCTCCTCGGTGATGCGGCTTCTGGCCGACCACCTTGCGCCGCGCCTGATCGGACAGGACGCCGACCGGATCGAGGCGATCTGGCACGATCTCGAATTCGCCACTCATGCCACCACCATCGGCGCCATCACGGCAATCGCGCTCGCAGCAATCGACACCGCGCTTTGGGACCTGCGGGCGCGGAAGCAGAAGCTGCCGCTCTGGAAACTCGCCGGCGGCGCCAAGGATCGCTGCCCGCTCTACACCACCGAAGGCGGCTGGCTGCACATCGAGACGCAGGCGCTGGTTGCCGACGCGCTGGCAGCCAAGGCGAAAGGCTTCACCGGCTCCAAGGTCAAGATCGGCAAGCCGCACGGCTCGGAGGATTTCGCCCGTCTTTCGGCGGTGCGCAAGGCGGTCGGCGACGGCTACGAGATCATGACCGACTGCAACCAGGGCTTTTCCGTCGACGAAGCCATCCGGCGCGCCGAGCGGCTGCGCGACCTCGACCTCGCCTGGATCGAGGAGCCGCTGCCGGCCGACGACATCGATGGCCATGTGCGATTGTCGCGTTCGACCGCGACGCCGGTGGCGGTCGGCGAGTCGCTTTATTCGATCCGCCATTTCCGCGAGTATATGCAAAAGGGCGGCTGCAACATCGTCCAGGTCGATGTCGGCCGCATCGGCGGCATCACGCCCTGGCTGAAGGTGGCGCATATGGCGGAAGCCTTCGACATGCCCATCTGCCCGCATTTCCTGATGGAACTGCATGTCAGCCTGGCCTGCGCGGTGCCGAACGGCAAATATGTCGAGTACATTCCGCAGCTGGATGAGTTGACGGGCAAGAAGATGGTGATCGAGAACGGACATGCGCTGGCGCCGAGCGAGCCGGGCCTCGGCATCGACTGGGATTTCGATGCGCTCAAGGCGCGCGGCATCGCCGAGTTCAGCGTCACCGTCACCGAACGGAGGAACTGAGATGCAGCGAATGGGCATGGTGCTCGGCCTCAAGCCGGAGAAGGTCGAGGAATATGTGCGCCTGCACGCCGCCGTCTGGGCGGACGTGCTGAAGGTGATCTCGGCCTGCAACATCGAGAACTACTCGATCTACCTCAAGCGGCCGGAGAACCTGCTGTTCTCCTATTTCGAGTATCACGGCACCGACTATGCCGCCGACATGGCCAAGATGGCCGCCGATCCAAAAACCCAGGAATGGTGGGCGGTCTGCATGCCTTGCCAGGAGCCTTTGCCGACAAGGCAGGAGGGCGAATGGTGGGCGATGATGGATGAAGTCTTCCACCATGACTGACGCCTTCGATCCCGCCTCGCTGGCGCAATCCTGGCCAAAGCCCACGAAGCCGCGTCCGATCGTGACCTTCGGCGCCGGCTCGATCGTTGGCGATGCGCATTTCCCGGCCTATCGCAAGGCCGGCTTTCCGGTTGCCGGCCTTTACGACCCGGACCAGGGCAAGGCTGAGACGCTGGCCGAGAAATGGGGCGTGACGGCGTTCCGCTCGGTGGACGAGGCGGCCGCTGTCAAGGACGCGATCTTCGATCTGGCGACGCCGCCCGGCCGGCACGCCGAGGTGCTGAAGGCCGTGCCCGACGGTGCGGTCGCATTGATCCAAAAGCCGATGGGCAACTATCTCGGCGAGGCAACCGAGATCCTCGAAATCTGCCGCACCAAGAGGCTCAAGGCTGCAGTCAATTTCCAGCTCCGCTTCGCGCCGATGATGCTGGCGCTGAAGGACGCGATTGCCAAGGGCTGGCTTGGCGATGTCGTCGACTTCGACGCCTGGCTGGCGCTCGACACGCCGTGGCAGCTCTGGGAATTCCTGCTCAAGGCGCCGCGCGTCGAGATCGCCATGCATTCGATCCATTACCTCGACCTGATCCGGCAGCTTCTGGGCGACCCCAAGGGGGTTCACGCCAAGACGCTCGGCCATCCCAATCACAAGGTCGCGCAGACCCGCACCAGCGCCATTCTCGACTATGGCGATACGGTGCGCTGCGCGCTCTCGATCAATCACGACCACAAGTTCGGGCGCCGGCACCAGGCCTGCGAGTTTCGCATCTGCGGCACCGAAGGCGCTGCCTACGTCAAGCTCGGCCTCAATCTTGACTATCCGCGCGGCGAGCCGGACGTGCTGGAGATCTACCCCAAGGGTGGGGCCGACTGGATAAAAGTGCCGCTGTCGGGCGCCTGGTTCCCCGACGCTTTTGTCGGGCGCATGGCCAATGTCCAGCGCTTCGCTTCCGGCGAGGACAAAGAGCTGGTCAGCTCAGTCAAGGACGCCTGGAACACAATGGCGCTGGTGGAGGCCGCCTATCGATCGAGCGCCGCGCCGGCGACGCCGCTGGCCGAAAGACCGTAAGGAACCGCATGGAACAGGTCACCTATTTCGAGGACTACGAGGTCGGCTCGTCTCGGCTGACAAGTGGGCGCACGATCACCGAGACGGACTTCGTCGTCCATGCCGGCCACACCGGCGATTTCTTTCCGCACCACATGGACGCCGAGTTCATGAAGACGACGCCCTTCGGCCAGCGCATCGCGCATGGCACGCTGGTCTTCTCGGTCGGCGTCGGCCTGACGGCGAACGTGATCAACCCTGTCGCCTTCTCCTATGGCTACGACAGGCTGCGCTTCATCAAGCCGGTCTTCATCGGCGACACGATCCGCACGCGCACGACGATCGCCGCGAAGGAGGACGATCCGAAACGCCCGGACTCCGGGCGTGTCATCGAACGCGTCGAGGTTCTGAACCAGCGCGACGAAGTCGTGCTTGCCGCGGACCACATCTATATCGTCGAGCGGCGCAAGCAGCCGGCCTGAGACACGAAGGAGAACCGACATGGCTCAATCACTGGACGGCAAGACCGTCGTCGTCACCGCGGCTGCGCAGGGCATCGGTCGGGCAAGCGCGCTCGCCTTCGCTGCCGCCGGCGCCACTGTCCATGCCACCGACATCAACGAAGCTGCGCTCGCCGAACTCGACGGCCATAAAGACATCGTCACCCGCAAGCTCGATGTGCTGAACGACGAGGCGGTGAAGACCGCCTTCGCCGAGATCGGCCGCGTCGACGTGCTGTTCAACTGCGCCGGCTTCGTCCATTCGGGCTCGATCCTCGAGATGAAGGACGGGGACCTCGACTTCGCCTTCAATCTCAACGTGCGCGCCATGATCCGCACCATCCGCGCCGTGCTGCCCGGCATGCTGGAACGCGGCGATGGCGCCATCATCAACATGGCGTCGGTCGCGGGCGCGCCGAAAGGCGTGCCCAACCGCTTCGCCTATGGCGTGACCAAGGCCGCCGTGATCGGCCTGACCAAATCGATCGCCGCCGACTACGTGGCCAAGGGCATCCGCTGCAACGCGATCTGCCCCGGCACGGTGGAGAGCCCCTCGCTCGAAAGCCGCATGCGCGCCCAGGGCGACTATGAAGCCGCCCGCGCGGCCTTCATCGCCCGCCAGCCGATGGGAAGGCTGGGCACGGCCGAGGAAATCGCCGATCTTGCCGTCTATCTGGCCGGCGCCACCTATACGACCGGGCAGGCCTATAATATCGACGGCGGCTGGTCGATCTGATGGAACTGAGAGCATGACCCGCATCACCGATCTTCACACCTTCGACCTGCGTTTTCCGACGTCGCAAAGCCTCGACGGCTCGGATGCGATGAACCCCGACCCGGACTACTCCGCGGCCTACGTCATCCTCGACACCGACGTGCCGTCGTTGAAGGGCCATGGGCTCACCTTCACCATCGGCCGCGGCAACGAGATCTGCTGCGCGGCGTTAGAAGCGCTGCGCCATCTGGTCGTCGGGCTCGACCTCGACTGGGTCAAGGAGGATCCCGGCCGTTTCTGGCACCACGTGACCGGCGACAGCCAGCTGCGCTGGATCGGCCCGGACAAGGGCGCCATGCATCTCGCGGTCGGCGCGGTCGTCAATGCGGTCTGGGACCTGTGGGCGAAGGAAGCCGGCAAGCCGGTCTGGCGGCTGGTCGCCGAGATGAGCCCGGAAGAGATCGTGCGGATCGTCGACTTCCGCTACCTCACCGATGCCATCACGCCGGCCGAGGCGCTGGAGATTCTGAAGAAAGCCGAGGCCGGCAAGGCCGAGCGCATCGCCACGCTAAAACGCGAAGGCTATGCCTGCTACACCACCTCCGCCGGCTGGCTCGGCTATCCCGACGACAAGCTGAGGCGGCTCTGCCAGGAAGCGGTCGACCAGGGTTTTGATCACATCAAGCTGAAGGTGGGCCGCGACCGCGCCGACGACATCCGCCGCCTCAGGATCGCGCGCGAGGTGATCGGCCCGGACCGTTACCTGATGATCGACGCCAACCAGGTCTGGGAGGTCGACCAGGCAATCGACTGGCTGGGTGACCTTGCCTTCGCCAAGCCCTTCTTCATCGAGGAGCCGACCAGCCCGGACGATGTCGCCGGCCATGCCAAGATCCGCAAGGCCGTGGCGCCGATCAAGGTCGCGACCGGCGAGATGTGCCAGAACAGGATCATGTTCAAGCAGTTCATCGCCGGCGGCGCCATCGACGTCGTGCAGATCGATTCCTGCCGCATGGGCGGCCTCAACGAGGTGCTTGCCGTCCTGCTGATCGCAGCCAAGTTCGGCCTGCCGGTCTGGCCGCATGCCGGCGGCGTCGGCCTCTGCGAATACGTCCAGCATCTGTCGATGATCGACTATGTCGCCGTCTCGGGCACCAAGCAGGATCGAGTGATCGAATATGTCGACCACATGCACGAGCATTTCCTCGAACCCTGCACCATCGAGAACGCGGCTTACATGCCGCCGACGGCGCCGGGCTTCTCGATCGAGATGAAGCCGGATTCCATTGCCGCCTATCGGCACCGTGGTTGATCAGAGTCGTAACGCAGGCGATTAGGCCCGCGTTACGACTTGCTTCTCCAGGCGTTCGGCGCGCCGCGTGATTTTGCGTCAGTCGACCTCGACGGCAAACACCGAGACGCAATCGCCGGCCTTGACCAGGCCCGGAAAATGACGCGCCGCCAGCAGGCCCGACATCCTGGCCTTGATTTCCTGCGGTACGATGCCGGTGCGGCCCGTCGAATGGATGCGCGCCACGGCCTGACCCTCATCCACTTTCTCGCCGAGATCGACCATCGTTTCGATCAAGCCGTCCTCATCGGCGAAGGCGAAGCAATCGCCCGACGGCATGTCCAGCCATTGAGTTCGAGTCTTCTCGACCGCACCATTAACGATGCCAGCATGGCGCAGCACGTTGAGCATGCCGCGCCGGGCAATCCGCACCGTCTCGGCACGTGATGTGCCGCCGCCGCCGAGCTCGGTGGTGACGAAGACCTTGCCCATCTCCTCGGCCGCCGTGTCATACATGCCGACCGTATCGATCTCGGTCATGCGCATCGAGAACGGCGCCGAAAAAGCCTCGACCGCGGCGAAGGCCTTCTTTTCCTGCACCTTGTCTGGCAGCGTGTGCGCGGCGCAGAACGGCACGAAGTCCAGTGTCTTTCCACCGGAGTGGAAGTCGAACACGATGTCCGCGCGCGGCAGCAACTCGCGCTGGAAATAGTCGGCGATCTTCTCCGTCACCGTGCCGTCGGGACGACCGGGGAAAGAGCGGTTCATGTTGCCCTTGTCGATCGGCGAGGTGCGCGTGCCGGCGCGGAAGGCCGGATAGTTCATCGCCGGCACGATGATGACCGTGCCGGAAACGTCCTTCGGGTCGAGGGTGCGGGCAAGCTCATAGAGCGCCAGCGGCCCCTCATATTCGTCGCCGTGATTGCCGCCCGTGAGCAGTGCCGCCGGCCCCTTGCCGTTGCGGATCACGCAGATCGGGATCATCACCGAACCCCAGGCGGAATCGTCGCGGCTGTAGGGCAGGCGCAGGAAGCCGTGCTGGACGCCGTCACGTTCGAAATCGACGGTGGGCGTGATCGGCGATGGACGCAGAGTTGACATCGGCCTCAATCCTTCACGAACAGCTTGCGCGGCACATTGGCCAGGCACTCGACGCCGGTCTCGGTGATCAGGATCGACTCGGTGATCTCCAGCCCCATCGTCTCCAGCCATAGACCCGTCATGAAATGGAAGGTCATGCCGGGCTTGAGCTCGGTGCGGTCGCCGGGGCGCAGGCTCATGGTGCGCTCGCCCCAGTCCGGCGGATAGGAGATGCCGATCGGGTAGCCGGTGCGGTTGTCCTTGACGATGCCGTACTTCTTCAGCACGGCGAAGAAGGCATTGGCGATGTCCTCGCAGGTGTTGCCGGGCTTGGCGGCAGAGAGGCCTGCTTCCATGCCTTCCAGCGTCGCCTTCTCGGCGTCGAGGAAGCCCTGCGTCGGCTTGCCGAGGAAGACGGTGCGCGACAGCGGGCAATGGTAGCGGTTGTAGCAGCCGGCGATCTCGAAGAACGTGCCCTCGCCCGCCTTCATCGGCTTGTCGTCCCAGGTGAGATGTGGCGCCGAAGCGTCGGCGCCCGACGGCAGCAGCGGCACGATCGCCGGATAGTCGCCGCCGATGCCTTCGACGCCGCGCGTGCCGGCGTCATAGATCTCGGCGACCAGATCGCATTTGCGCATGCCGACCTCTATTCTGTCGACGATGCGCTTGTGCATGGCCTCGACGATGCGGGCGGCATTGCGCATGTAGCCGATCTCGGTCGCGCTCTTCACGGCGCGCTGCCAGTTGACCAGCGCGGTGGCGTCGACGAAATGGGCATTGGGCAGATGCTTCTGCAGCGAGGCGAAAGCAGCCGCCGAAAACCAGTAATTGTCCATCTCCACGCCGATGGTCAGCTTGTCCCAGCGGCGATCGGCAAGCACGCTGGCGAGGTAGTCCATCGGGTGCCGCTCCGTCGACTGCACATAATGGTCGGCATAGCCGATGATGTTGTCGTGGGCGAGATAGGCGGTGCGCTTGGCGCCGTTGGCGTCCTGGCCGCGGCCGTACCAGACCGGCTCGCCCGAAGGCGGCACGATGACCGCCTGATGCACATAGAACGACCAGCCGTCGTAGCCGGTCAGCCAGGCCATGTTCGAGGGATCGCTGACGATCAGCAGATCGACCCCTTTGGCCTCCATGGCTTTCCGCGTCTTGGCGAGGCGATCGGCAAATTCGCTTCGCGAGAATTTCAGGTTTGGCTGCATTGTTCTTGATCCTCGTTTGTTGGGCCCAGAGCCTATTTCTGTTTGAGCGTGATCTTTCCGGAAAACCGGTTCCCACTTTTCCGGATCACGCTTGGCCAGGTATCAGCTTTCGAAAATGGTTCCGGCATTGGCCGCATGGGCGCGATCGCGGGCTAAAGTGGCGATCGCGGTGTCCTGCACGCCGGTGCCGGTGAGGTCGGCAATCGTGATGTCGCCGGCCGAGCGTCGTCCGTGCTTTTTCCCGGCGATGATCTGGCCGAGTTCGGTGACGTCCGCGTCGGCGGGCATTACACCAGCCTCGATGGCATGGTGGAGCTCGCCCAAGCGCCGCGTCTGCTTCGCGCTGTCGGCGACGTAGAGATCGGCCAGGCGAAGGATCGCCGGCGCGATCTCGTTCTTGTGCTCGGCGTCCGAGCCCATGGCCGTGATGTGCTGTCCAGCGGAAACGAAACCGGCCTTGATCAGCGGCTCGGTCGACGGCGTGGTGGTGACGATGATGTCGGCATCTGCCGCCGCCTTCGCCGCATCCGGCTCGGCGCGCACCATGATGCCCAACTTCTCGCGCAAGCGGGCGGCCGCCGCCTCGGCCTTGGCTGCGTCGCGCGCCCAGATACGCGCTTCCTCGATCGGCCTGACAAGGCGCAAGGCTTCCAACTGCAGGCCGGCCTGCAAACCGGCGCCGAAGATCGCGGCTACGGTGGAATCTTCGCGCGACAGATGCTTGGCCGCTACCGCGCCGGCGGCGGCCGTGCGGACATCAGTCAGATAGCCATTGTCGAGCAGCAGCGCCTCGACCACGCCGGTCTTTGCCGAAAGCAGCACCATCATGCCACCGCCACTCGGCAGGCCGAGCGTCGGATTGTCGAAGAAACCTGAGCTTATCTTGACGGCGAAGCCGTCGATGCCGGGTACGTAAGCGGACTTCACGTCGACCTCGCCGCGATGCTCGGGAATGTCGAGCCTGAGAATAGGTGGCATCGCCACCGGCAACGTGGCCAAAGCGCGGAATGCGTTCTCGACGCAGGCGGCGGCATCGAGATCCAGCGTCACGATCTTGCGCAGTTCCGCTTCGGTGAGGATGATCATGCGGCTCATGCTGCGCTCTCCTCCAGTGCAGTGTCGCCGCAGACAATGCGGCGATGCAGGCTCATGTCGATATTGCGGCCCGACAGGATGAGGACGGTCGGGCCGTTCGCTTTCACCTTCCCGGAAAGCAGCGCGCCGATGCCGACGGCGCCCGCGCCTTCGATGATCTCGCGCTCTTCCTCATAGGCATGGCGGATGCCGGCGGCGATCTCATCCTCGGAAAGCAGGATGACGTCGTCGAGCAGGCCACGGCACATGCCGAAGGTCAGTTGGTTGTCGAGGCCGATGCCGCCGCCGAGCGAATCGGCGAGCGTCGGCAGTTCCTCGACCTGCACCGGCCGACCGGCATCGAGGCTTGCTTTCATCGCGGCGCCGCGCGCCATCGAGATGCCGATGACTTTGGTGGCCGGGCTCACGCCCTTGACGGCAGCGGCAACACCGGCTGCCAATCCGCCGCCGGAGAGCGGCACCAGCACGCTTGCTGCGTCCGGAACTTGCTCCATGATCTCGAGCCCCAGCGTGCCTTGCCCGGCAATGATGTCTGGATGGTCGAAAGGCGGCAGCATGACGAGCCCCTCTTCCGCGACCAGCCTGTCGACTTCCTGCTGGGCGTCGTCCTGGCTGTTGCCGACAATGCGGATCTCCGCGCCGAGGCGGCGGATGGCGTCGAGCTTGTTCTCGGGCACCAGCCTGGACATGCAGATCACCGCGCGCATGCCTTCGAGTTTCGCCGCGTGAGCGAGCGCGCGGCCGTGATTGCCTGTCGACGCCGCGACGACGCCTCGCGATCTTTGCTCCGGGCTCAACGCGGCGATGGCGTTGGACGCGCCGCGCAGCTTGAACGCGCCGGTGGTCTGGTGATGCTCCAGCTTGAGGTGGATGGGATGGTCAGCGCGGTCCGAAAGGCTTTGCGACTTAACGGCGGGCGTCCGCTCGACCTTGCCGGCAATGCGTTCGCGGGCGGTACGGATGTCCGCGAGAGCGATGGCGCGCGTCATGGGGCGACCCCCTCTGGCCTACCGGCCATCTTCCCCTCAAGGGGGGAGATCCGCAGCTTCGACACTGTCTCTCTTCCTGCAACGTCGATGATTGGCGAAAGCGTAGCAGCAGCCAATCTCCCCCCTTGAGGGGAAGATGGCCGGCAGGCCAGAAGGGGTCGCTCTTGTACGCAGGACATAATTTTTACTGTCCAAGCGGCAGTGTCATCAGCCGGCCGAACTCGGGTCGCGGCGCGTCATCGCCGCAGAGCCGCAGGCAATTCCAGGCGCTGGCCTGGTTGCTGGTGACGACCGGACGACCGATCGCCTCCTCCATTCCGGGGACCGCAAGTGCGGCGCGCAGCGCCGTGCACGAAACGAACAGCGCATCGGCCTGCGCATGGGTGGCTTTGCGCGCCAACTCGACGAGAGCGCCCGGCTTGATGCGCGCCATCTCGCGATCGTCCTCGAAGCCGAGGCAAGTGAAGCTCTCGATATCGAAACCGTGCGCGGCGAAATAGGTCGCCATCGGCCGGCTGGTCTCGACGGTGTAAGGCGTGAGAATGCTGATCCGCTTCACTCCGAACGCGTTCAGGCCGCGCACGCCGGCCATGGGTGGCGTGACCACGGGAACATTCGGTTTGGCCGCCTGGATCGCGGCCTCGATCTCGGCATCGCCGATCACCACCGAGGCCGAGGTGCAGGAATAACAGACGGCATCGAGCGGCTCGTCCGGCAGGATGAGCGCAGCGCCCGCCGTCAACGATGGCTGCATCTTGCGCAGGTTCTCCGGCGTCGTCGGGTTGGCATAGGGAATGCGCGCGACATAGACGCCGATCCGCTCGCTCGCCACCATTCGGCGGAAGTCGACCTCGCTGGTATGGTCGGTGGCTAAAGCGATCAGGCCGACGCGTTTTTCGAGTGGACGCGCGTCGAGGGCGGGCCGGCCCGGCGCCAGCCGGATTTCGGGCAATTGTTTCATGACTTTCATCTTTCGATCCTGCCGTAGCGGTGCTCCAGCCAGCGCAAGAGTACGACGGAGCAGAGGCTGATGACGAGGAAGAAGGCGCCGACCAGCGTCATCGGCTCGATGTAGCGATAGTAGGTGTTGGCGACGCTCTTGGCCTGGTTCATCAGCTCCAGCACGGTGATCGCCGACAGCAGCGGCGTCTCCTTGAACATGGCGATGAAATAGTTGGCCAAGGCCGGGATCATCGGCGGGATCGCCTGCGGCAGGATGATATGCGTCCAGGTGTGGCGGCCGCCGAGATTGCAGGCCTTGGCCGCCTCCCACTGGCCGCGCGGAACGTTGTCGATGCCGGCGCGGTAGACTTCCGCCGTATAGGTGCCGTAGTGCAGGCCGAGCCCGATGACGCCTGCCACCAGCGGCGGCAAAAGGATGCCGATATCGGGCAGCACGTAGAAGATGAAATAGAGCTGCACCAGGAGCGGCGTGCCGCGGATGAATTCTGCGAACCAGCCCACGCTGCGCGCCACGGCCCGGTTCGGCGAACGCCGCGCCAGCGCTATCGCCAGGCCAACGATCGCCGCCAGGACCGAGCCGAGCACCGTTGCCAGGATGGTGATCTTCACGCCCTGGATCAGGGTCGGCATGATCTCGCGGACGAAGTTCCAATCCCATTCCATCAGAGGGCCCATTCCATCAGACACGCACTCCATCGAGGCCGCGCGCCATGCGGCGTTCCAGTGAACGAATGCCCCAGGAGATGATCAGCGCGAGCACGAAATAGATGACGAGAACGGAGACGAAGGGCATTAGCGTGCTGCCGGTCTGCGAGCGCACCACTTGCGCCTGGAAAGTAAGATCGGCGAGCGAGATCAGCGACACGACCGACGTCGCCTTCAGCAGCTCGATCGCGTTGTTGCCGAAGGTCGGCAGCATGACCAGCAGGGCTTGCGGCAGGATGACGTGGCGCATGCCTTGCCAGCGGCCGAGATTGAGCGCCGTGCAGGCCTCGTATTGCTCGCGGCCGATCGACAGGATGGCACCGCGCACCACTTCCGCGGCATAGGCGCCGACATTGAGCCCCAGCGCCAGCACGCCAGCTTGGAGCGGCGTCAGCGACAGGCCGGCGAAGGGCAGCACGAAATAGGCCCAGAACAGCTGCACGAAGATCGAAGTGCCGCGAAAGAACTCGATATAGGCGGTGGCCAGCGCCCGCACGACAAAGAAACGCGACACGCGGCCCATGCCGGCGAGGAAGGCCATGACGAGCGCGAGCACCGACCCCATCAGCGTCAGCTCGATGGTGACAAGCGCTCCCTGCAATATCAGGCCGAGATAGCCGGACCACTGGGTCATCTGGGTTCCAACGTTTGCATTCCTGGTCCCTTCTCCCCGTTAACGGGGAGAAGATGCCGGCTCGCCCTGCGTAGCTGCAGCGCAGCTGCTGCGTAGGATGGGCAGCCAGATGAGGGGCAGCGCCAACTATGGAAGCGTGGCGCCGCCCCTCATCCGGCCCTTCGGGCCACCTTCTCCCCCGTGAACGGGGGAGAAGGAAAGCTCCCTACTTCGCCGCGCAGAGCTTCTCGCGCGTCGTCGACATCGCCGCCTTGGCCGAGAAGCCGTAAGGCTCGATGATCTTGGCGAACTCGCCGGACTTCTTCATCTTGGCAAGCTCGACGTCATAGGCATCGCGCAGCGCTTCGTCGCCCTTCTTGAAGGCGGCGCCATCGCAATAGACCGGGGCGCCCTGCACCGGCGCGATCACTTCCAAGTTCGGATCGTTGGCCTTCTTGATCAGGTCGTTGATCGAGAGAACGGGAAGCGAATAGGCGTCGATACGGCCGTCCTGCACCATCTTCAGGCCGCTCTGGCCATCCGGCACGACGATGACGCGATCGCGCGGCACGCCGGCATTGAGCGCCAGCTTCTCCTCGGTGCCGCCACCCGGCGCGCCGACGGTGGCGGAAGTATCCTTGGCGATATCCTCATAGCTCTTGAAGCCTTTCGGATTGCCCTTCTTCACCAGCATCGCCTCCGCATCGCAAAGCACAGGCTCGGAATAGGCGACCGCCGCGCAGCGCTCCGGCTTCATGAACAGGCCGGCGGTGACGACGTCGAAGCGGCCGGCCTGCAGGCCGGGGATCATGGCGCCATATTCGGAGATGGAGGCGACGATGTCGTTGACGCCGAGGCGCTTGAAGATCTCGCGCGCCACGTCGGGCGCCGCGCCCGAGACCTTGCCGTCGGCGGCCACCGCCGTGTAGGGCGGCTCATTGGCAATGGCGACGCGGGCGAAGCCTTGCGCCTTGAGCTGCTCGAGCTTTGCGTCGTCTGCTGAACGCGCACCGGAGGCGAGCAGCATTGCGCTCACCGCGAGGCCGGCGACGCCAGCCAGAATGCCAAGTTTCTTCATCGTTCCCAACTCCTTGTTTCTATCTTCTTGGTTTGCCCACTTGGGCGTTTGGACCCCGAGGGTGGCTCGTTGCCCGGGACGACTTCGTCGCCCGTTTGCATTGCGGTCAGACGCGATGTCCGGCCGCGATGATCTTCTTCAGGAAGCTTTGCGTGCGCTCCTGCTTGGGATGACGGAAAATCTCGTCGGGCTTGCCTTCCTCGACGATCTTGCCGCGGTCGAAGAACAGCACCCGGTCGGCGAAGTCATGGGCAAAGCCCATCTCGTGGGTGACGAGCAGCATGGTCATGTCGGTCTCGGAGCAGAGCCGCCACAGCACGTTCAGCACCTCCTCGACCAGTTCCGGATCGAGCGCCGACGTCACCTCGTCGAACAGCATGATCCTCGGCTGCAGGGCGAGCGCCCTGGCTATCGCCACGCGCTGCTTCTGGCCGCCGGAGAGCTGAGCCGGCATGCTCCTGGCCTTGTCGGCCATGCCGACCATGTCGAGCAGCTCCATCGCCCGCTTCTCGGCGGCGGTGCGCGAAACACCCTTGGTCAGCATCGGCGCCAGCGTGACGTTGTCGATGACGCTCTTGTGCGGGAATAGGTTGAACAGTTGGAAGACCATGCCGATCTTCTGGCGCATCTTCGCCAGGTGCCGCTCGTCGGCCGGCAGCAGCTGGCCGTTGCGCTCCATGTGATAGAGCTGCTCGCCATCGATCTGGATGTGGCCGCCGTCAATACGTTCCAGCGTCATCAGGATGCGCAGGATCGTCGTCTTGCCGGAACCGGAGGGACCGATCAGCGCGAGCTTCTCGCGCGGCATGACCTGCATCGACAGGCCGTCCAGCACCTTGAAGGTGCCAAAGCTCTTCGTGATGGCGTCGACCTTGATGATGGGCGCGGGCAATCCATTTCCCCGTTCTGGAGAAGCCTATGCCCTTAACGATGCGGAACAGCAGAAATCATGTCAATTATGAAAATAATATCATGACAATATTTCCGCTGCGGCACAATTTCGGGGCAATTTGCGCTCCCGTTGTGCATCAGATGGCGAGCAGGAGATGTTCCGGGTCGCCAAGCAGGAGCTTGGCGACAACGCTCAAGCCCGCGCGCAGTTCCCCCTCGGTGGTCGATCCGAGCGAGATGCGCACGGCGGGACGCCAGGGCGTCTCGGCGATACGGAACGAAGTGCCCGGCGCGATCGCCACCCCCCGCAGGCGCGCCTGCGCGACGAAGCTCTCCTCGGCGCGATCGCCCGGCAACTCGAGCCACAGATGCAGCCCATCACGATGCACGCGATAATCGACACCCGTCAGCACTTCCGCGGCGATCTCCTGACGTCGTCTCAGCGCGCCGCGCTGCCAGTTGACCAGCTCGATCGCCGTGCCGTCCTTCACCCAGCGCGTCGCGATCTCCGCCACCATCGGTGTCGCCATCCAGTTCGAGACGAGATGGCGGTTGGCGACGGCCGCGACGTAGCGGTCCGGCACCGCGAGATAGCCGATGCGCAGGCCCGGCACGACGATCTTGGTGAAGGAAGTGACGTAGAGGGTTCGCTCGGGCGCGAAGGCGGCGACGGCCGGAGGACGGCCTTCGACGAGAGGCCCAAGCACATCGTTCTCGATGATGGCGATGTCGTGCTTGCGCGCGACCGCCGCGATCTGCTCGCGCCGGGTGGCATCCATCAAGGTGGCCGTCGGGTTGATTACCGAGGGCTGGACGAAGACGGCGCGGATATCCGAGAGTCGGCAGGCTTCGTCCAACGCCTCAGGGATCAGGCCGTTGTCGTCGATCGGCAGGCCTTCGAGGTTGAAGCCTAGATAGCGGGCAAGCGGCACCAGCGTGTGGTGGCCGATCGCCTCGGTGGCGACGGTCGAGCCGGGCGGCGCCACGCTCATCAGCGCCACCGTCATGCCGGCCGTGGCGCCGTTGGTGAGGCAGATATTCTGCGGCGAGGCTTCCAGGCCGCAGAGCTTCAGCCACTCGACCGCCACCGCGCGGTGGCGCGGGAACACCATGTTCGGCCGGAACGACAGAGCCGAGCTCGACGGCAGGTTTTCGGCCAGCCAGCCCAGCGCCTGCTTCAATCTCTCCAGATGCATCGGCTCGCAGACCGGCTTCAGGATGGAGAGGTCGATGACCTCGCCCAGCCGTTCCGGGAGGTAGGGCGGCTCCGGCTCGCGACGCTGCGTCTGCACGAAGCTGCCGCGCCCGACCTCGCCGGAAATCAGGCCGCGGCGGATCAGTTCCTCATAGGCGCGGCTGACCGTCTGCACCGAAAGTTTCAGGTCGTCCGCAAGGCGGCGGTGCGTCGGCAGCCGCACGCCATTGGCGAGCCGTCCGTCATGGATCGCGCGGGCGAATTGATCGGCCAGCGAGAGGTAGGCCGGTCGTCGGATCAGCGCTGGATCTGGCTGCCATAATGTCATGACTTATTAGAGATCGAAATCAGTGCAATTGACAATCGAAATAATGCATCGTCATGGTGTCCCGAGCAAAAAACGGAGCCGGCATGGCGGCAGCGAAACTCGACCCGATCGACCTCAAGATCCTGGACGCCATCCAGCGAGATGGCCGCATCACCAAGCTGGCGCTGGCCGAGAAGGTCGGTCTGTCGCCGACCCCTTGCTGGATGCGGCTGCGCAAGCTGGAGAAGGCCGGCATCGTTTCCGGCTACCACGCCGCGATCGCCATGCGTGCGATCGCGCCGGTGGCGACCGTGCTGATGGAGGTGACCTTAGCCAGCCACCGCCAGGCCGACTTCGACCGCTTCGAGCGTGTCGTCCGCGACATCCCGGAGATCGTCGCCTGCTGGTCGGTCGGCGGCGGCGTCGATTACATGCTGAAGGTGATGGCTCGCGACATCGACGCCTATCAACGGCTCGTCGACGCCCTGTTGGAACGCGAGATCGGCATCGACCGTTACTTCACCTACATCGTTACCAAGACGGTGAAGGAGGAGACGGCGCTGCCGGTGGCCGACCTGCTGCCGGGACAATGAAAAACGGCCATCGTCATCCACGGGCGGAGCAAGGAGCGTAGCGACGCAGCGCAGACCCGAGGATCCATTCCGTTACATCGGAACGGTGCCAACGGTGCAGAATTCTGCTCCCGCTGCGTACTTCGGCCGGGGTCACGGCATGGATCCTTGGGTCTTCGCGACGGAGCTGCGTTCCTGCTTCGCCCAAGGGCGAGGTTGAGGAGACTCACGGTTTGGCGGCACCCGCCGGACGGCAAGCTAGAGAGATCGTCCTGCCCTGCCTCCGAATAGAGACAATCTCTCTACAAGCGGCTGCCGAAACAGCCTCTCTGTCTCAGTCGCGCGGCTAGTCTCTCCGTATCGCCTCGACACCGGGAGATATCGATGTCCGCGCATTTTGCACGCCCGCACCGCCACGAAGCACTCGACCGTCTTGCCGATCGCCGGCTGCTGCGCGATCTCGGCTATGTCGGCGGCCACTGGACGGCCGGCCGCTCGGCCGCGAGCTTCGAGGTTACCGACCCCGCCACCGGCGCCACCGTGGCCTTCGTCGCTGCGCTCGACGCGGGGCAGACGACGGAAGCTGTCGACGCCGCAGCGCGCGCCCTGCCGGCCTGGCGCTCGGCCCTGACGCAGGAGCGCTCCAGGATTTTGCGAAAATGGTTCGATCTGATCATCGCTGCCAAGGACGATCTGGCGCTGCTGATGACGCTGGAACAAGGCAAGCCGCTCAAGGAATCGCTCGGCGAGATCGACTACGCCGCCTCCTTCGTCGAGTGGTATGCCGAGGAAGCAAAACGCATCAACACCGAAAGCGTGACCAGCCATCTGCCCAATGCCGAGATGACCGTGCGCCGCGAGCCGCTCGGCGTCGTCGGCGTCGTCACGCCCTGGAACTTTCCTTCGGCCATGCTCACCCGCAAAGCGGCAGCGGCGCTCGCCGCCGGCTGCACGGTGGTGGCGCATCCATCCTCGGAAACGCCTTTGTCGGCGCTGGCGCTGGCCGAACTCGGCGAGCGCGCCGGGCTGCCGGCCGGCGTCTTCAACGTCGTCACCGGCGATGCGCGAACCATTGTCGGCGCGATGTGTGCTGCTGCCCGCGTGCGCGCCATGAGCTTCACCGGCTCGACCGAGGTCGGCAGGCTGATCGCCGCGCAGAGCGCGCCGACCATGAAGCGGCTGGTCATGGAGCTCGGCGGCCACGCGCCGCTGATCGTCTTCGACGATGCCGATATCGACAAGGCTGTCACGATCGCGCTCGATGCCAAATTCGCCACCTCCGGCCAGGACTGCCTGGCCGCCAACCGCATCTATGTGCAGCGTCCGATCTATGAGCGGTTCTGCGCCGCGTTCGCCCGCCGCATCGAGCTGCTGCGCACCGGCAACGGGCTTTCCGGCGACGCCGACATCGGGCCGCTGATACATGAGCGCGCGGTCAAGAAGGTGGAAGAGCAGGTAGCCGATGCGCTGACACGTGGCGCACGCTGCCTGACCGGCGGCAAGCGCCACGCGGCCGGGCCGCTGTTCTACCAGCCGACGCTGCTCGCCGACGTGACGGACGCGTCGCTGATCATGCGTGAGGAAACCTTCGGTCCGGTCGCTGCCGTGACGCCCTTCGAGGACGAGGCGGAAGTCGTCGCCCGCGCCAACGCCACCGAATATGGCCTCGTCGCCTATGTCGTGACCGAAAACGGCGCCCGCCAGGCCCGCATGGGCCGCATGCTGGACTACGGCATGGTTGCAATCAACCGGGTGAAGATCACCGGCGCGCCGATCCCGTTCGGCGGCGTCAAGCAATCCGGCATCGGCCGCGAAGGCTCGCGTCATGGCCTCGAAGCCTTCACCGATCTGAAATATCTCTGCCTGGACGTCGCCTAAGGTGTGCCGATATTCGGGTGATGCCGGCCTGCAAACGGCGGCTTCCTGTGCTTCCGGTGCTCACGTACTTCAGTACGCTCCGCTCCGGTTCTCGGAAGCCACCATTTTCGGCTCGGCCTAACCTGAATCTCGACACACCTTTGGACCGCGCCAAGGCGATCATTCTTAAGGAGTCAAAAAGATGCTCGAACAATCCAACGAACTTTCGGCCTGGGACCGCGACCACTTCTTCCATCCCTCGACGCATATGGGCACGCATGCGCGTGGTGAATCGCCGGCCCGCATCATGGCCGGCGGCGAAGGCGTCACCGTCTGGGACAACACCGGTAAGAAGAGCATCGATGCTTTCGCCGGCCTCTATTGCGTCAATGTCGGCTATGGCCGCCAGAAGGTCGCCGATGCGATTGCCGAACAGGCGAAGAACCTCGCTTACTACCATGCTTACGTCGGCCACGGCACCGAGGCCTCGATCACGCTCGCCAAGATGATCATCGACCGCGCGCCGAAGGGCATGTCGAGGGTCTATTTCGGCCTCTCCGGCTCCGACGCCAACGAGACCAACATCAAGCTGATCTGGTATTACAACAACGTTCTGGGACGGCCGGAGAAGAAGAAGATCATCTCGCGCTGGCGCGGCTATCACGGCTCGGGCGTGATGACGGGATCGCTCACCGGGCTCGAGCTGTTTCACAACGCCTTCGACCTGCCGCGCGCGCCGATCATGCACACCGAAGCGCCCTATTATTTCCGCCGCGCCGACCGCTCGATGAGCGAGGAGCAGTTTTCGCAATATTGCGCCGACAAGCTCGAGGAGATGATCCTGGCCGAAGGCCCGGACACGGTCGCGGCCTTCATCGGCGAGCCAATCCTTGGCACCGGCGGCATCGTGCCGCCGCCGGCCGGCTATTGGCAGAAGATCCAGGCGGTGCTGAACAAATACGACGTGCTGCTCATCGCCGACGAGGTGGTGACCGGCTTCGGCCGACTCGGCACCATGTTCGGCTCCGACCATTACGGCATCAAGCCGGACCTGATCACCATCGCCAAGGGCCTGACCTCGGCCTATGCACCGCTTTCCGGCGTCATCGTCTCCGACAAGGTCTGGCAGGTGCTGGTCAAGGGTTCCGACAAGCTCGGCTCGCTCGGTCATGGCTGGACCTATTCGGCGCATCCGATCTGCGTTGCCGCGGGTGTCGCCAATCTCGAGCTGATCGACGAGATGGACCTGGTGAGGAACGCCGGCGAGACCGGCGCCTATTTCCGCGCCGAGCTCGCCAAGGCCGTCGGCAGCCACAGAAATGTCGGCGAGGTGCGCGGCGACGGCATGCTGGCTGCGGTCGAGTTCGTGAAGGATCGCGACGACCGCGTCTTCTTCGATGCCTCGCTGAAGGTCGGGCCGCAGATCGCCACGGCGCTTGCCGCAAGCGGCGTCATCGGCCGCGCCATGCCGCAGGGCGATATCCTCGGCTTCGCGCCGCCGCTCTGCCTGACGCGCGAGGAGGCCGACACGATCGTCGCCAAGACCGCCGATGCCGTGAACAGTGTGCTCTCAGCTCTCTGATTTCGACACTTGGCGCTGCCCCTCATCCGCCTGCCGGCACCTTCTCCCCGTAAAAAACGGGGAGAAGGGACAAGCTCCAGCGCCGGCGTCCCCCTCTCCCCGTTCTTCACGGGGAGAGGGTAAGGGTGAGGGGCAGCGCCAACCTGCACAGTTGGAAGTAACATCTATGAAGTCCCATTCCACCGTCCCCGCCACGATGGCCGCCGTGCAGCTCACCGGCCATGGCGGCCTGGAAAAACTCGTCTACCGCACCGATGTGAAGGTGCCCTCGCCGGCTGCCGGCGAGGTGCTGGTCAAGGTCAGCGCCTGCGGCATGAACAACACCGACGTCTGGGTCCGCCAGGGCGCCTATGGCACCGAGGAAGATGCGGCCGCAGTGTCGACCTGGCGCCGGCAGGGCAACACGCTGACCTTCCCGCGCATTCAGGGCACCGACACGGTCGGCACCATCGTCGCCGTCGGTGACGGCGTTTCGGCCGACCGCATCGGCGAACGTGTCATGGTCGACTTCTCCATTTACAACCGCGACGACGATTCGCTTGCGGACATCGACTATATGGGCCACGGCCGCGATGGCGGGTATGCCGAATACCAGGCGCTGCCGGCCGAGAACGCGCATGTCGTCGACACCGACTTCAGCGATGTCGAACTCGCCACCTTCTGTTGCGCCTACCTGACCGGCGAGCAGATGCTGGAGCGTGCAGGCTTGAAAGCCGGCGAGCGGGTGCTGGTCACGGGCGCCTCCGGCGGCGTCGGCTCCGGCATTGTCCAGTTGGCACGGGCGCGCGGCGCCATTCCCTATGCCATCGTCGGCAAGGGCAAGGAGCAGGCGGTGCTCGACATCGGAGCCGAAAAGGTGATCACGCGCGGCGTGGCCGATCTGCCGGCCACCGTCGCCGAGGCGACCGCTGGCCAACCCATCGACGTGGTCGCCGACCTCGTCGGCGGCGCGATCTTCAACGACCTGCTGCGGATCCTCAGGCCCGAAGGCCGCTACACCACGGCGGGCGCCATTGCCGGGCCTGTGGTGCAACTCGATCTCCGCACCATGTACCTCAAGCAGCTGCAGCTCCACGGCTCGAGCCAAGGGACGCGGGCGGATTTCCGCCGCATCGTGCGTTACATCGAGGAAAAGAAGATCAGGCCGCTGGTCGGCGGCGTGTACAAATTGTCGGACTTCCACCACGCCCAGACGGACTTCATGGCCAAGGACTTCGTCGGCAAGCTGGTGGTGGTGCCGGACGCGATAGCGAACACGAGCAAATAACCGTCGATGGCGGCCGAGGGCTCGACCTTCGCGCTCAGCCCTTGCGCTCCTGCAGGATGTTGCCGCCGTCAACGACGAGAACGGCGCCGTTGACGTAGCTGGCGCCGTCGGACGCCAGGAACTTGACGGCAGCGGCGACTTCCTCAGGTGTGCCGGCGCGGCCAAGCGGCGTGTTTTGCGCGGCGACGAGCTCTTCCGGCGTTGAAGCGCCGGTGGCGATCCAGCCCGGCGCCACGGCATTGACCGTGACGCCGCTGCGGCCGACCTCGAGGGCAAGCGCGTGGGTGAGACCGACCATGCCCGCCTTGGCGGCGGAATAGGCGGCCTCGCCTTCATTGGAGACGTAGGGTCCGGTGACCGAAGCCATGTTCACCACGCGTCCATGGCCGCGCTGAACCATGCCGGCCAGAAATCCGCGTGTGCTCAAGAACGCGGTCTTCAAGCTGACATCGATGCCCCGGTCCCAGTCGCTTTCGCTGAGATCGAGAAATCGCCGCTGCAGCGCCGGCTCGGCCACCGTGCCCATTCCGGCATTGTTGACGAGGATATCGATCGCGCCGACCTCCGAGCATAGTCGCTCGACATCCGCCGAACGCGTCAGGTCGGCCACGACCGCACGGACGTCGAGCCCGTCCGCCCCCAGCTCTTCGGCGCGCTGCTCGACGCGTTGCGACGAAGCGGTGATCGCGACCGCAAGCCCGGCTTCGCCGAGCGCACGCGCGATGGCGACGCCGATGCCGTCGGCGGCGCCCGCGCCGGTCACCAGCGCCGTGCGGGATTTGCGGAACACGGTCATGGATCCTCCAGGCGGTGAAGCCGACGCCGACGCAATTCAATATCCGGCGCTGATGCCGAAATCGATCGAAAGCGCGGCCCCGGTGATCGGCGCCGCGCCGGGCTGGCAAAGATAGTGAATGAAGGAAGCGATCTCTTCCACGGTGATGAAGCGAGCTCTTTCCCCTTGCGGGTAGTGCCCCAGAAGCTTCCGCTTGTAACCGTCCGGGTCATTTCCGCCATAGGTCCTCGCCTGATATTCGATCATCGGCGTCGCCGTGTCGCCGGGGCAGACGGCGTTGACCCTGATGCCCTGCGGGGCGAGCTCCAGGGCGAGAGCCTTGGTCAAAAGCACCAGCCCGCCCTTGGAGGCGCAATAGACCGCCGCGCCGCTGTTGCCGACGATGCCCGCGTCGGAGGCGATGTTGATGATCACACCTTGCGCCGCCGACAGATACGGGATCGCAGCCGAGATCAGGAAGAACGCGCCTTTCAGATTGACGTCGAGCACTAGGTCCCATTGCTCTTCGCGAACCTCGCTTGCCGCTCCCTCGAGCCAGACGCCGGCGGCGTTCACGAGGATGTCCAGGCCGCCTCCCCACGCGCGGGCCTTGTCCACCACTTCGCGGCAGGCGGCAACCGAGCGGATATCGAGCGACAAGCCGATCGCCTTCGCGTCGGTCGCGGCAACCCTGGCCACGGCCTCGTCGAGTTTCGGGCCGGGAAGGTCGGCGAGCGCGATCCGGTCACCGTCGGCCGCGAGGCGAAGTCCGGTCGCGAAACCCATCCCTCCGGCGCCGCCCGCGATCAGGACCGTCCTGCCAGCCATTCGATAACCTCCACGAAACGTCGCCGCTAACACATGCCAACCATGTCCAGCAGAGATGTCGCATGGACCACTTCGGATAAACAATGATCCCAAGAGGTTTGGCCCTGCGGCCGACGATCACCCCAGTTCCAGCGTCGTGATGCCGAAAACCTTCGACGGCGCATTGCCGGGCTTGCCGCCCTTGTACATGCGGGTCGTGGTGAAGCCTGGAACCATGCCGGCCGCTTGAAGCATTGCGGTGAACTCGACCTGGGTGGCCGGCACGTCGATATGCAGCGCTTCGTCTTCTGTCTTGCCCGCCAATCCCGCCACCAACGCCAGGGCTATGTCCATGTCCTCCGCGAACAGCGGCCCAATCTTGAAACCCTCCCGGCACCGACGCGCCACCCCATAGCCGGCAATGCCGGCCGGACCGGCGGACACCAGCGCGATCCGGGGCGGCTGCAGCCATTCCCGCAGGAAGGCCTCGCGCGGCGCCGGGAAGCATCGGCGGTCGTAAGCCAGGATCCCGGCTGGGCTGGCGGCCGTCACGGGCAGGACGTCGCTGGCGCCAGCCAGCCCAACGGCGCGCCCGCTGTAGCGGACGGTCTCATAGGCGGCCACGAACCCCTTGCGGCGGTAGTTGGCCCGCTGCTCGGCTACGCCATCGAGACCGATGATGCGGTTGCCGAGCCGGGCCATGCCGGCGTCCCAGACCGCCCTGCCGTGGCCTTCGCCCCGCCGATCGGGCCGGCAGATGTAAAGGCCGATGAAGCCAAAACCCGCGCCATAGGCGACGGCCGAAACGCCCGCCACCATTTCGCCGTCGTCGAAAGCGCCGACAAAGCCTTCCGGATCGGCCGCCCAAAAAGCGGCGGCATCGCCAACGCCTGGATTCCAGCCCTCCCCCGCCGCCCAGTCGACGAGCATTTCCACCTCGCTGGCGGTCAGCGTTCGGATCGTTCTCGGCATTGTTTCACTCGGCGGCCTCGGCCGAAGGACCTCGATCCACCACGATAGGTCGTCGCTCGCGGGTTGCAAGGGCCATGCTTGGACGCCCGCTCGCCCTTGCGGCGAAAGGGACGTGTCACGCGGGCGGCGGGCCCGACTATTGTTGGAACGGGTTTTCCGAACCGATGCAAGGGGTTAGCGAGGAACGCGGCAAAACGTCTGCTGTTGTTCCAATAGGCAACTGGACACAACCGTCGTAGGCTGGGAATCTTCATTTGCCGTTGCTTGGAATCGAATGGAGTGCCGCAGGAATGCCGCTGAGTGCCGAAGAGATCGCCAGTCATCCGGCAGCGCTTCGTCATGTTCAGGAACAGTCGCGCGCGCTCATTCATGTCTACGAAACCAGCCCGCGCCTTGCCGCCGTCTTTGCCACCCAGCAGCGTTGGCTGCTCGGCCATGTCGGGCTTGCCCTTCATTTCAGGCGCGACCCCAATGACCGCCGCACCGAAATGACGGTGGCGCGTTTCATCGAGGCCGTGCGCCGCAATTCAGTGGCCAGCCGCAACACCGCCGAGGCGTTTGTCAAGGAAATGCTGCATTACAACATCGCCGAATATGTTTCGAAGAGTGGCGACGGCCGCGCCCACCCCTTGCGGGTCAGCGCGGCCACCATTGAGACCTTCACCAGCTGGATCCATGCTCATTTGAGAACGCTCGATCGCATCGATGGCGGGAACCGGCTGGCAACCTTCCTCGAGCGACCCGATATGCTAGCGAAGCTGCAGCCGTTGATCTGCGACGGACTGCTCGCATCCGATCCGGTGCGGGAGCCCGAACAAACCTTCTCGCTGTTTATCTGGCTGAACAACGGCGGCATCGTCATGGACTGGCTGATGTCGGGCATCGATCCGGAGGACGCCGACCTCGACAAGATACCGACCAGCGTCATTTCGATCAGCGAATTCGCGCATTGGCTCAAGCTCTCGCGCACCCATCTGGCGCGCAAGCTTCATGATGCCGAAGCGCTCGGCAGCATCGGCTGGGTCGGCCAGCGCGGGCATTCCGTCATGTGGGTTTCGCGGCAGTTCTTCGACGAATACATGGCTGTCCAGGCAGCCAAGCTCGCTATCGTCGATGCGGCCTTCGAAGCCTGTTTCCCTCCGGCGGCGAAAAACTGAGCGCCGCACGGTTGCAACTCAGGCCCAACCGGTAAAAACCGGCGGTTGCGCTGGCGGGCGCCGGCCGAAACTGCTATCCAGATCCGGGCATTGCGATATCTGGCGCGGATTCTGGGGGGATGGCGCTGAACTTCGAAGACATTGCCGGCCATCCTGCGCTGCGTGCTTGCGTCCAGGCGCAGGCGCGGGCGATGCTGCGGGCCTATGAAGGGAACCCGAGGGCGTCGTCGGTCTTTGCCACCCAGCAGCGCTGGCTGATGGCCCATATCGGTCTTGCCCTGCATTTCCGCAGGGACCCCAGCGACTATCGAAAGGAGCTGACGGCCGCGCGTTTCGTCGACGTCACCCTTCAGCATTCGGTGGCCAGCCGCAACACCACCCATGCCTTCATCAAGGAAATGCAGCACTACAATTTCATCGTCGATGCGCCTGGCAGTGACGACGGCCGCATTCGCCCGTTGCAACCAACGGCCGCGGCATTGGTGGAGCTGACAGGTTGGGTTCTCATGCATCTCAAAACGCTTGACGATCTCGATGGCGCGAACCGGCTGGCGACATTCCAGGCACGGCCGCAAATGCTTGCGCAGCTGCAGCCGCTGATCGCGGACGGGCTGGTCTCGTCCGTGCCGGTGCGCGAGCCGAAACAGACTTTCTCGCTGTTCACCTGGCTCAACAATGGCGGCGTCGTCATGGACTGGCTGATAGCCGGCGTCGAACTCGAGGACGTTGGCCAGGAGCATATCCCGACCGGTATCCTCTCGATCGGCGATTTCGCCAGGTGGCTGAAGCTGTCGCGCACCCACCTGGCGCGCAAATTGCGCGACGCCGAGACGCTCGGCAGCGTCGGCTGGCTCGGCCAGCGTGGGCATTCCGTGATGTGGATCTCGAACGAATTCTACGGCGAGTATGTGACGGCGCAGGCGGTCAAGCTCGCCATCATCGACGCGGCCTTCGCCGCTTGCATGGAGAACGCGGTCTTCCGGCAAGCCGGAGCGAGGTCAGCATCATAGCGAGGCTGACCGCCCCAGACCGCGTTTGCCGTCTTCAGTCGATGTCGAACGACACGCCTTGCGCCAACGGCAGCGCCTTGGAGAAGTTCACCGTATTGGTGGCCCGGCGCATATAGGCCTTCCACGCGTCCGAGCCGCTCTCGCGGCCGCCGCCGGTCTCCTTCTCGCCGCCGAATGCGCCGCCGATCTCGGCGCCCGAGGTGCCGATATTGACGTTGGCGATGCCGCAATCCGAGCCGTCGACGCCCAGGAAGCGCTCCGATTCCTGCAGGTCACGCGTGAAGATCGACGACGACAGGCCGGCGCCGACCGCATTGTGCAGGTCGAGCGCCTCGTCGAAATCGGAGTACTTCATCACATAGAGGATCGGTGCGAAGGTCTCTTCCGTCACCGGCGAGACTTGGGCAGGCATCTCGACCAGCGCCGGATGCACATAGTAGGCTTCCGCGTGGCCATTCTCGAACCGCGCGCCGCCGGTGACCTTGCCGCCATGCGCTTGCGCCTCCTTGAGCGCCTTCTGCATGTTGTCGAAAGCGGCCTTGTCGATCAGCGGGCCGACCAGCGCCGACGTCTCCAGCGGATTGCCGACCGAGACGCTCTGGTATGCCTTCTTCAGGCGCGGCAGCAGCGCGTCATAAACGCTCTCATGCACGAACAGGCGCCTGAGCGTCGTGCAGCGCTGCCCGGCCGTGCCCATGGCGCCGAAGGCGATGGCCCGCAGCGCCATATCGAGATCGGCGGTCGGGCAGACGATGCCGGCATTGTTGCCGCCGAGCTCCAGCACCGCGCGAGCGAAGCGCTTCGCCAGCCGCGGACCGACCTCTCGGCCCATGCGGGTCGAGCCGGTGGCCGAAACCAGCGGCACCTTCGGATGGTCGACCAGCACCTCGCCGGCGGCGCGGTCGCCGATCAGCACCTGCAGCAGGCCTTCCGGCGCGTCGGCGCCGAAACGCTTGGCGGCGCGCTTGAAGATCGCCTCGCAGGCAAGTGCTGTCAGCGGCGTCTTTTCCGACGGCTTCCACACCACCGCGTCGCCGCAGACGAGTGCAAGTGCCGCGTTCCACGACCACACAGCGACCGGGAAGTTGAAGGCCGAAATTACGCCGACGACGCCGAGCGGATGCCAGGTCTCCATCATGCGATGTCCGGGACGTTCGGTGGCGATGGTCAGGCCGTAGAGCTGGCGGGAAAGGCCGACCGCGAAATCGCAGATGTCGATCATCTCCTGCACTTCGCCGAGGCCCTCGGACGGGATCTTGCCGACCTCGATCGACACCAGCCGGCCAAGCTCGGCCTTATGCGCGCGCAGTTCCTCGCCGAGCAGGCGCACCAGCTCGCCGCGCTTCGGCCCCGGCACCAGCCGCCAGGCCTGGAAGGCCTTGTGCGCGGCATCGATGGCCTTGCCGGCATCAGCCGCCGAAATCGACTTCAGCGCCGCGATCTGCTCGCCCGTCACCGGGCTGCGCACGATGAGGTCGCCGCCGGAAAGCGCATCCTTGGCAACGCCCAGTTTCTCCAGAATTGAGGCCGTTTCCTTCGCTATCGTCATTTTGGTCCCTTTCAAATCCCGCCTGGATATGGCGAGCGTCGAAGCCTTGCGCCGTGCCTTGCCGTGCCCTTGGGCACGTCCGGGCGCCTTTGATGGCGTGGCATTACTCGTTTCAGGAAAAAACCGCCACCCCGGCATGGTCCAAGGCCGGTGCGCTAAATTGGGCCAGAAACCGCTACTCGCTATCAGCGCGCCTTCTGGATGGAGGACTTCTCAGCGCTTTCCTTGATCAGCCGGTCGATATGCATGCGGATATGCGCCGCCTCTGCGGCGGTATTTGCTAGAGCTATGGCGCGGTCGAAGGCGACGCGCGCTTCCTCATTGCGGTCGAGTTGCATCAGCAAACCACCCCTCAGCCCGAAGAAATGGAAATAGCCGGACAGCCTGTCCTCCAAAGGCTCGATCATGGCTAAAGCCGCTTCCGGGCCGCGCACCTTGCTCACCGCGACGGCGCGGTTGAGCGTCACCACCGGCGACGGCTGCATCTGCTCGAGCAGGCCGTAGAGCAGGTCGATCTCGGTCCAGTCGGTATCCTCGGGCGTTGCCGCCCGCGCATGCAGCGCTGCGATCGCCGCCTGCACCTGGTAAGGGCCGGGCTTGCGGTGGCGCAGCGCCTTGTCGACCAGGGCCAGGCCCTCGTCGATCATCTTGCGGCTCCAGAGCGACCGGTCCTGGTCTTCGAGCAGCACGATCTCGCCATTTTCGTCGAAGCGCGCCGGCGCGCGCGCATGCTGGAGAAGCAGCAGCGCGGTCAGTCCCATGATCTCCGGTTCCTGCTGAAACAGCCTGAGCAGCAGCCTGGCGAGCCGGATCGCCTCCTCGCAGAGCGGCGCGCGGACCGGCGCCTCGCCGCCATTGGTCGAGTAGCCCTCGTTGAAGATGAGATAGACCATGGCGGCAACCGCCGCGAGCCGCTCGGAACGCTCGACAGCGCCGGGCGTCTCGAACGGCACGCCGGCGTCGGCTATGCGCGCCTTGGCGCGGGTGATGCGCTGCTCCATGGCGCTCTCGCCGACGAGGAAGGCGCGCGCGATCTGCTTGACTGTGAGGCCGGAGACGATGCGCAGCGCCACCGCGATCTGCTGCGTCGCCGGCAGGTCCGGATGGCAGCATATGAACAAGAGCCGCAATATGTCGTCGCGATAATGCGCGCCGTCCAGCCGCTCGGCCATATCGCCTTCGGCATCCTCGAGATCGGAAATCTGGTCCTCTTCCGGCATCGGCGCCTGCTTGGCGCGCTTGCGCACCGCGTCGATGCCGCTGTTGCGGCCGACGAAGATCAGCCATGCCGCCGGATCGCGCGGCGGACCGTTTTTCGGCCAGTTCTTCAGTGCCCTGAGACATGCATCCTGGAAAGCTTCTTCCGCGGCGTCGAGGTCGCGGAAATAGCGCAGCAGCGCGCCCATCGCCTGCGGACGGGCGTTGCTGATCGCGGTGCTTATCCAGGCAAGCTCTGTCATACGGCAACCTTTGTGGGATTGAAGACCGAAACCGGTCGGATCTCGTAGGAACCGCCACTCGGATTGACCTCGGAGAGCTCGCGGGCGAACTCGACGGCCTCATCCAAGTCTTGGCATTCGAGCGTGTAGAAGCCGAGGAACTGCTCCTTGGTCTCTGCGAACGGCCCGTCGAGCACCATAGACTCGCCCTTGACCTTGCGGAGTGTCGTCGCGGCGGTGGTCGGCAGGAGACGCGCCACAGGCCCCAGCCGACCCGCCTTGGCGTATTTGTCCTGTACGTTGAGGAGCTTTGCCATCACCTCGTCGTCCTGTTCCTTGCTCCAGGAGCACACGACGTCTTCGGAGGCGTAGCAGAGGATGGCATAGAGCATGGTGCGTCCTTTCCGTATCAAAGGACGAGACAGTAGGACCCTTCCCGACACGACGTCGATAAAAAAATTTGTAGGGCGATCACGGGCTTACCTTGTCCGCCTGCCATTCGTCAGGCTCCGCGCGCCTTGAGCCATCTGAGCACCAGCGTCTCCTCCTCGTCGAGGCCCGGTATAAGACGCTTTCGCTTGTTGGCTTCCGCCATTTCGTCGAGCAGCTTCCCTTCGGACCACGCCTCGAAGACGAGTGGATGGATATAGCACTGGCGGCAGACGGCTCGCGTGTTGCCGAGCCGTTCGGCAACCTTGTCGACGATGCCGTTCATCACCCGCTTTCGCTGGGTCACGCTCTCTGGAAGCTCTGCCTGCGCAAACAGCGCTGCCGCATGGATGGTGCCGCCCCAGGTACGGAAGTGCTTGGAGCTGAACTCCGAGCCGGACGCCTCGCGGATGTAGCGGTTGACGTCCTCCGACCGCAGCGGTCGCCGATCGCCGCCTTCGTCGAGATATTGGAACAATTTCTGGCCGGGCAGGTCCTGGGCGCCGCGCACGATTTTGGCTACGCGGCGGTCGACCAGCCTCAGCTTCCATTCCTTGCCGGATTTGCCCTTGAAGGCGAACCGCAGGCTGGAGCCGGTGATTTCGACATGGCGGTCGCGCAAAGTGGTCAAACCGAAACTCTTGTTGTCGCGGGCATAGGCGGCATTGCCGATGCGGATCATGGTGTTGTCGAGCAACCAGACCACCGAGGCGACCACACGTTCCAGCGACAGGCCATGCCGGCGCAGGTCAGCATCGATCTGGCGCCGGAGATCGGGCAACGCCTCGGCAAAAGCAACGAGACTGGAATATTTGACACCGTCCCGCTCTTCGGTCCACTGCCGGTGATAGCGGTATTGCTTGCGTCCGCGCTGATCCCGGCCGGTCGCCTGGATATGGCCGTTCGGATCGGGCGAAATCCATACGTCCGTCCACGCCGGCGGAATGACGATCGCCTTGACGCGGGCGAGCGTCGCCGCGTTCACCGGGTTCCCGTTCGGGCCGAGGTAGGAAAATCCCTTTCCTTTTCTCAATCGGCGAATGCCGGGATCGGCGTCGCTGACATAGCTGAGCGAGGCGCGATCGGCGAAACCTTGCGCCCCGTTCCTTTGCATTTCCTCCCCACCCGTCGGGCGGCCGGAGGACGATTGTGCTCGTTGCAGCATGATGGCTCCACGGAACTGGTCCGTAGATAAGCGGCGCAACAGGCAGCTGGTTCCACCGTTCCCAAAGCGCGCCCCCAGCCCGTCGATGGCGCAGCCCGGATCGCGACCGATGCCAACCACGCAGCTTTCAGGCAGCGACCGGAATGACATCGACGGCCTGCTCACCGACCTGGCCGCCGGTGGTTTTCAGCACGCCGACGATCGGCGCCACGTCGGAATAGTCGCGGCCGTACCCGACGGTGATATGGTCGTTGCTCGCCCGCATGCCGTTGGTCGGGTCGAATTCCTGCCAGCCGGCGTCGCGGCCGCACCAGGCCTTGACCCAGGCATGCATGGCATCCGCCCCTTCGAGCCGCGGTTTGCCTTTCGGCGGAATGGTGCGCAGGAAGCCGCTGACATATCCGGCGGGGATACCCAGCCCGCGCAGCCCGGCTATCATGATGTGGGAAAAATCCTGGCAGACCCCGCGTTTCAGCGCGAAGGCGTCGCTGGCCCGTGTCTGCACGGTGGTCGCCTCGCCGTCATAGGCAAAATCGCGGTGGATGCGGTTGCAGAGATCGGCCGCTGTGGCGACGGTCGAACCTGCAAGGCTCTCCCGCGCATAGGCGCTGATCGCTGCGTCGATGCCGGCGTGATCGCTGGCGGCGAGGAAATGATGCGGCGCGGCAGGCGATAGCGAACGCACTGCATCGAGTTCCGCCCTCAAGCCGTGAATGTCGGGCGAGACGTCCAGCCCCGGCTCCGGCCGCGAGACCGACACCCGCGCGCTCATCCTGATGTCGAGCTCCTCATGCGCGTCGCGAAAGGCGATCGCGGTGACGTTGTTGCCGAAGAAATCGGAAAAATCCGCCCGCTCGGCCGGCGTCGGCGCGAAGGACAACGAGGCGGCGATAACCCTCTGCACGCCGGGAACCGTCTGCGGCAAGACGCGCACCTGATGCCGGCCGCCGCCGGCTGCGGCCGCGTAATCGTAGTGCAGATGGAGCCTGATGTCGTAGAGCATTGCCGCCTACCCGAAATAGCCCTTGGCGAGGCTGCTGTAGAGATCGCCGATCTGGTTGGCGAGTTCGTCGAGCACCTTCACGGTCATGTCGTGGGGCTCCATCACCGCGATTGCCGTGTTGAGCTGCAGGATTTCTTTCGCCGCGGGCGACATGTGTCCCTCGCCTCCGACGGGTGGCAGCATGCCGATCTCGGCCTTCAACCGCTCGAGCTGGAACAGGATGGAGCGCGGGTTGAGCGGATCGAGCGCCAGAAGGTCGATCACCGTGCGCCGCCCGGCCTGCACCGGATATTGCCGGCGGTGGGTCATCACGCTGTCGCCGATCTCCAGCATCATGTCGAGTGCGCCGTCCGGCGCGCCGTTTCCGGTCAGCCGTGCCAGCGTGCGGGCGATCTGGATGCCGCGCTCCAGCCGGCGGCCGATCTCCAGGAAGCGCCAGCCGGTGAAGCGGTACATGTTCTCGTGCAGCAGGCCGGAAAAGCCAGCAAGCTTGCGCAGCATCACGGTCATCGCCCGCGTCGCGTCGTCGCCGGGCGCCACGGTCTCGGCGAACTGATGAATGGTCTTCGACAGGTCCTTCAGCGCCAGCCAGCCGTCCGGCGAGAAGCGGTCGCGGATCTGGCCGGCGCTGTAGACGGCGCTGTCCAGCGTGCTGATCAGCCCGAGCGGGATCGCCGGCTCGACCTCGATGCCGAACGGTTCGAGATAGTCCCTGATGTCGGCAAGCAGCGGCATCTCGGGGTCGGAGGTCTCCGCCAGCCGTACATGATAGGCGCGCAGGATGCGTACCGTGTCTTCCGAGCGCTCGATATAGCGGCCGAGCCAGGTCAGGTTCTCCGCCGCGCGGCTCGGCAGGCTGCCGGGCATGGTGCGGGTGAAGCCGTCAGTCTCCTGCGGCAGCAGCGTCTCGCGTTCGACAGGCCTGTCGCTGACCACCCAGACATCCGCCGCCTGGCCGCCGCGCTGCATGGCGATCGCCGTCGGGTCGAGCGAGAAGCCGACGCGGGCAAAGCCGCCGGGCATGACGGTCCAGCCTTCTTGTGTTCGCGCCAGGTAGACGCGCAGGCTGGCAGGCCGAGGCTCCAGCACACCGCCGACAAAGACCGGCGTCGTCGAGAGCGTCACCGCTTCCTGGCCGACAAAGCCGGCGCCGTCGGCTTCGATCCGCGCGATCAGCGCCGCCTGTTCCCCTGCCGAAAGCGCCGAACCGAGCTGCGTTGCGCCGTCGTCCTCGAAAGCGAGCCGTGTCGACAGCGCCGGGCCAACCACCAGGCGGTCGATATTGGCCAGCACATGGTCGCGCTCGATCTCCTGCCCGCACCACCAGGTGGCGATGCTCGGCAGTTTGAGCTCTTCGCGCTGCAACTCGCGCGCGATCCTCGGCAGGAAGGAAAGCAGCGCTCGGGTTTCCATCAGGCCTGAACCCAACGCATTGACGGCCGAGATCGTGCCGCGACGGATTGCCTCGACCAGCCCCGGCGTGCCGATCTGCGAGTCCGGCCTGAGCTCGAGCGGATCGGCGAAGGCGGCATCGAGGCGCCGCCACAGCACGCCGATCGGCATCAGCCCCGAAACGGTGCGCACCATCAGCCGGCCGCCGGACACCGTCAGGTCCTCGCCCTCGAGCAGCATGATGCCGAGATAGCGCGCGATATAGGCATGCTCGTAATAGGTCTCGTTGAGCGGCCCGGGCGTCAGGATGGCGACACGGCCGCCGGAATCCTTCGCCATGCCGTTCAGCGCGTCGCGGAAGCGGCGGAAGAAGCCGGCAAGCCGGTGCACATGCAGCTCGCCATAGATGTCGGACAGAGCGCGTGTGGTGGCGACGCGGTTCTCCAGCGCGAAGCCGGCGCCCGACGGCGCCTGCGTGCGGTCCCCCAGCACCCACCAGCGGCCATCCGGTCCGCGACCGAGCTCGAAGGCGACCATATGCAGGAAATGACCGCTGGCCGGACGGACGCCGACGACCGGGCGCAGATATTCCGGACTGGCCGCGATCAGCCCTGCCGGGAGGATGCCTTTCTCGATCAGCCGGTTCGGCCCGTAGAGATCGGCCAGGATCGCTTCGAACAGGTCGGCGCGCTGGACCAGGCCGGCGCTGATCTCGGCCCATTCTTTTTCGTCGATCAGCAGCGGGACATGCGCCAGCGGCCATTCGCGCTCGTTGGCGCCGGCCTTGTCATAGACGCGGTAATAGACGCCGGCATCGCGCAAATACTGGTCGGCGCGGGTAAAACGCTGTCCGAGCGTTTCCGCCCCCAGTTCGTCCAGCGCTTCGATGAAGGACCGCCAGGCAGGGCGGGGATTGCCTGTGGCGTCGACCATCTCGTCGACGACGCCGTCGATCGGCCGATAGAGCCTCAGCAGGCTCCGCGTCCGCGGCCTGCTGCCCGCCCGTTTCTGATTCCCCTTTGCCATGGTCGATCAGAGTCTCGCCGGGCGTCTCAGGTCAAGGGTCATGGGAAAGTCTTCAGAAGCTTCTTCGGCGGTGAGCACATAGCCGCCGGGCGTATGACCGCGCGGCTCGAAGCGGGCCAGCCGCCGCGCCTCGGCCTCGTTGCCGTTGACCGGGAAGGTATCGTAGTTGCGGCCGCCCGGATGTGCGACATGGTAGACGCAGCCGCCGACCGAACGGCCCGACCAGCGGTCATAGATGTCGAAGACCAGCGGCGTGTTGACCGGCAGGGCCGGATGCAGGCCGGAGGCCGGCTGCCAGGCCTTGAAGCGCACGCCCGCCACCGCGACCTCGCGGTTGTCGGTCACCTTCATCGGCACGATGCGCCCATTGCAGACGATGGCGTGGCGCTCAGGATTGAGGCCTTCCGTTCTCACCTGCACCCGCTCGACCGAAGAATCGACGAAGCGGACGGTGCCGCCGATGGCACCCTGCTCGCCCATCACGTGCCAGGGCTCCAGCGCCTGTCTCAGCTCCAGCCTGACGCCTGCGTGCTGCACCTCGCCGCAGAACGGGAAGCGGAATTCGAGCTGCGCGGCGAACCATTCCGGGCGGAACTCGAAGCCGTTGAGCTTCAAATCCTCCAGCACGTCGAGGAAATCCGCCCAGACATAGTGCGGCAGCATGAAACGGTCGTGCAGCGAAGTGCCCCAGCGCGTGAAACGGCCATCGAGCGGGTTCTTCCAGGCGCGTGCGATGATGGCGCGAACCAGCAACTGCTGTGCGAGCGACATGCGCGCATTGGGCGGCATCTCGAAACCGCGGAATTCGACCAGGCCAAGCCTGCCGGTGGGGCCGTCCGGCGAGAACAATTTGTCGATGCAGATTTCCGAGCGATGCGTGTTGCCGGTCACGTCGGTCAAGAGATTGCGGAACAGCCGGTCGACCAGCCACGGCAACGGCGCCTCGCCCTTGTCGGGATGGGGCACCTGCGCCAGCGCAATCTCCAGCTCATAGAGCGAATCGTGCCGCGCCTCGTCGATGCGCGGCGCTTGGCTGGTCGGGCCGATGAACAGGCCCGAGAACAGGTAGGAGAGCGAGGGATGCCGCTGCCATTCTAGCACCAGGCTTTTCAACAGGTCCGGCCGGCGCAGGAACGGGCTGTCGTTGGGCGTCGCGCCGCCCACCACGACATGGTTGCCGCCGCCGGTCCCGGTGTGGCGGCCATCGATCATGAACTTGTCGGTGCCAAGCCGCGACTGCCGGGCTTCCTCGTAGATCGCGGTCGTCGTGGCGACGCATTCCTGCCAGTTGGCGGCCGGGTGGATGTTCACTTCGATGACGCCGGGATCGGGCGCCACGCGGATGACGTTGAGGCGCGGATCGTGCGGCGGGCTGTAGCCCTCGATATGCACCGGCAGGCCGATCGCCTTCGCCGCATTCTCGGCCGCCGCCACCAGTTCGAGATAGTCTTCCAACGCCTCGACCGGCGGCATGAACACGCAAAGCCGTCCGTCGCGCGGCTCGACGGTGAGCGCGGTGCGCACCGCTCCGCCGATCTCGGTGAGCTGCTGCTCGACACGGTCCTGCTGCGCGGTGGCCGCCGTGAAGGAGGCTTCCGTCTGCTGCCGCGCCGTTTCATCGGCGCCGCCCGCTGGCGCTTCCGGCAAGATGGCCTCGCGCGCCGGCAGCGGCCCGCGCGGCACCGACGGATCGACCGGCACGATGTAGGGGAATTGCGCCGGCGGCACGTAAGGCAGCGTGCCAAGCGGCAAGCGGTAGCCGACCGGTGAATCGCCTGGCACCAGGAACAGCCGGCCGCGCCGGGTGTTCCATTTCTCCGAACGCCAGCGTTGCCCCGCGGCCTGGCTGTTCCAGCGCTGGACCGGCAGCACGTAGCCGGATGGCTTGGTCAGGCCGCGCTCGAACACACGCGCCATGCGGCTGCGTTCTTCCGGATCCTCCAGCTTGGAATTCGACGGATCGACATTGTCCGGCAGCTTGCCCTCCTTGAGCAGCCATTCGGCCGGATCCTCATAGGCCTCGCCGACCATCGATTTCTCGATGCCAAGCTCGCCGGCGATCGCCTTGAGCAGGCTTTCGGCCTGCTGCGGGCCGATATCGCCCTCGCTCTTTTCGCGGGCGATCAGCGAAGGGTCACTCCATACCGGCTCGCCGTCGGTGCGCCAGTAGAGCGAGAAGGTCCAGCGCGGCAGACTCTCGCCCGGATACCATTTGCCCTGGCCGTAATGCAGGAAGCCGCCTGGCGCGAAGCGCTCGCGCAGCCTGCGGATGAGCCGGTCCGCCTTGTCGCGCTTGGTCGGACCGACGGCCGCCGTGTTCCATTCCGCGGACTCGAAATCGTCGATCGAGACGAAGGTCGGCTCGCCGCCCATGGTGAGGCGCACATCGCCTTCGTTCAGCGCGGCATCGACCTTGTTGCCCAGCGCGTCGAGCGCCTGCCAGCTTTCGTCGGAGAACGGCTTGGTGATGCGCGGATGCTCGGCGATGCGGTCGACCCGCATGTCGAAGTCGAAATCGACATTGGCGAAGCTCGCCATGCCCGAGATCGGCGCGGCATTGCGGTAATGCGGCGTCGCCGCCAGCGGCACATGGCTTTCGCCCGTGAGCAGGCCGGAAGTCGGATCGAAGCCGATCCAGCCGGCGCCCGGAATATAGACCTCGCACCAGGCGTGCAGGTCGGTGAAATCGACCGAGGTTCCAGCCGGTCCGTCCAGCGAAACCAGATCGGGCTTGAGCTGGATCAGGTAGCCGGACACGAAGCGCGCGGCGATGCCGAGGTTGCGCAGGATCTGCACCAGCAGCCAGCTTGAATCGCGACACGATCCCTTGGCCGCGGCCAGCGTCTCCTCCGGCGAGAAGACGCCGGTCTCCATGCGCACGATATAGGCGATCTCGCGCTGCAGCCGAGCATTGAGGTCGACGAGGAAATTGACGGTGTTCTTCGGGCTGCGGTCGATGCTTTGCAAGAATTTCGACAGCAACGGCCCCGCCGCCTCCGGCGTCCGGTAGATGGCGAGGTCCTCTCTAATCTCTTCCGGATAGTCGAACGGGAAGTTTTCGGCCGCCTCCTCGACGAAGAAGTCGAACGGGTTGTAGACCGTCATGTCGGCGACGAGATCGACCTCGATCTTGAGTTCCGTTACCGGCTCCGGGAAGACGAAGCGGGCAAGGAAGTTGCCGTAAGGGTCCTGCTGCAGGTTGACGAAGTGGTCCTTCGGCTCGACCTTCAGCGAGTGGCTGAGCACTTTGGTGCGCGAATGCGGTGCCGGCTGCAGCCTGATCACCTGGGGACCGAGCACCACCGGCCGGTCGTATTTGTAGTGGGTCAAGTGATGGACGGCTGCCAGAATTGCCATGGTGCCCCGGAGAATGGCGTTTTACCGCCAGACCCTGACACAAGTCCTGGGCATTCTCCAAGCAGAGATGTTGCGCTGCACCTAATTTAAGCAACTATCATAGCATCGCGAAACAGAGCACTCCGCTCGCTGACGACAAAGCGTTGCAGCCGCACAGAGCCAACGCTGGCGGGACAGCACCCCCCTCTGTCCTGCCGGACATCTCCCCCTCAAGGGGGGAGATTGGCAGCTTCGTCGCCGGCGCCTTCCTGCAACGCCGGAGATTGGCGAAAGCCGGCGAATATCTGATCTCCCCCCTTGAGGGGGAGATGGCCGGCAGGCCAGAGGGGGGCGCGAAGGAACTCGGCGGCTCCAGTTTTGCTTCGCTTCTGCTCCGCCAGAGGATGACGAAGCGGATGGGTTAGCCGGCTTAGAAAAACGCCTGGATACCCGTTTGAGCCCTTCCCAGGATCAGCGCATGCACGTCATGCGTGCCCTCATAGGTATTCACCGTCTCCAGGTTCTGCGCGTGGCGCATCACGTGGTAGCCGATCTGGATGCCGTTGCCGCCATGCATGTCGCGAGCCTGGCGGGCGATGTCGAGGGCCTTGCCGCAATTGTTGCGCTTGACGATGGAGATCATCTCCGGCGCCATCTTGCCCTCGTCCATCAGCCGGCCGACGCGCAAGCTACCCTGCAGGCCGAGCGCGATCTCGGTCTGCATGTCGGCGAGCTTCTTCTGGAAGAGCTGCGTGCCGGCGAGCGGCTTGCCGAACTGTTTGCGGTCGAGGCCGTATTGCCGCGCCCGGTGCCAGCAATCCTCGGCGGCACCCATGGCGCCCCAGGAAATACCGTAGCGCGCGCGGTTGAGGCAGCCGAACGGTCCTTTCAGGCCCGAGACGTTGGGCAGCAGCGCCTCTTCGCCGACTTCGACGCCTTCCATCACCACCTCGCCGGTGATCGACGCGCGCAGGCTGAGCTTGCCTCCGATTTTCGGCGCCGAAAGCCCCTTCATGCCTTTTTCCAGCACGAAACCGCGGATCTGGTTGTCGTGTGCTGCCGACTTCGCCCAGACGACGAAGACGTCGGCGATCGGGGCGTTGGAGATCCACATCTTGGAGCCGGAAAGCCTGTAGCCGTTCGTCGTCTTCTCCGCGCGCGTCTTCATGCCGCCCGGGTCGGAGCCGGCGTCCGGCTCGGTGAGGCCGAAGCAGCCGATCCATTCGCCGGAGGCGAGCTTCGGCAGGTATTTCTTGCGCTGCTCCTCCGAGCCATAGGCGTGGATCGGATACATGACCAGCGACGACTGCACGCTCATCATCGAGCGGTAACCGGAATCGATGCGCTCGACTTCGCGCGCGACCAGGCCGTAGGTCACGTAGCCGGCGCCGAGCCCGCCATATTCCTCCGGAATGGTAATGCCGAGCAGGCCAGCCTCGCCCATCTCGCGGAAGATCGAGGGATCGGTCTTTTCCTCGGCATAGGCTTCCTCGATGCGGGGCGCGAGCTTGTCGGCGGCGAACGCCGCCGCGCCGTCGCGCACCATGCGTTCATCCTCGGAAAGTTGATCCTCGATCAGGAAAGGATCGTTCCAGACGAAGGCGTTCTTCTCGGCGGCCATGACCGTGTGCTCCCGGCAAAATCTTGGATTGCCCGGCTTATCGGCCTCCACATGGAAAAAATCAAACAAAATTGCATCACGGATCAATGAGGGTTAGTAATGGATCATGAACGTCCAGCGCCGCCTTTTGCCGAACATCAGCGCCCTTGCCGCCTTCGAGGCGGTGGCGCGCCTTGGCTCCTTCACCGCCGCCGCGCGCGAGCTCGATCTAACACAAGGGGCCGTCAGCCGGCAGATCGGCCTGTTGGAGGAACAGTTCGGCCGACGATTATTCGAGCGCGACAGCCGCAATGTCCGGCTGTCGACGGCGGGAGAAACCTACGCCGAGGCGGTGCGCTCGGCGCTGGGCCAGTTGCGCGATGCCGCGCTTGGATTGATGAGCAATCGGCATAGCGGCGTCCTCAACCTTGCCATCCTGCCGACCTTCGGCACGCGCTGGCTGATGCCGCTGATCCCGGATTTCGTCGCCCGTCACCCCGACGTCACCATCAACTTCGCCACCCGCATCGGCCGCTTCGACTTCGCCCGCGAGCGGCTCGACGCCGCGATTCATCACGGCACGCCCGACTGGCCGGACGCCGACAGCACGCTTTTGATGCGCGAAACCGTGATGCCGGTGGTTTCGCCGGAATTTCTCGCCACCCGCGACGTCGCTACGCCGGCCGACATCAGCCGCCTGCCGCTGCTGCATATGGCAACCCGCCCGGGCGCATGGAACGAGTGGTTCGAAGAGCAGGGGCTCGAGGCGCCGACCGGTCCCGGCATGCAGTTCGAGCAGTTCGGCACGGTCGCCCAGGCCTGCATGGCCGGGCTCGGCGTCGCACTGCTGCCGGAAATCCTGATTGCCGGAGAATTGCAGCGCGGCCAGTTGGTGCCCGCGCCCGGCCAGCCGATGCAGAGCCGCAGCGCCTATTACCTCGTTGTCCCGCATGACAAACGCGGTCATCCACCAGTCGCCAGCTTCCGCGACTGGCTGCTGGGTCAAGTCGAGAAGGAACCGACTGTTCTGGCGTGGTAGCTATTTGCGCTTCGTCGCTTCCGCTTCCAGCTGTAAGCCTAGCGTCATTGAGACTTGCGTTTCGGCAACTTTCGCATCGAGCTTGCTTTTGATCCGGGCGAAAGCCTGGTTTCCATCGACCGAGCTGCCACTCGCCATGCCCTCGTCCCAAAGGCGCCCCAGCTCGTGGATACTCACTTTCTCGAAACTTGCCATATCGCGCGTCTCTCCACACACGGATGGTAGATAACGCTCTATTGATTGCAAGGAACCATTCGAGATTACTTCCGCTTCATCGCTTCCGCAAGCGCAGCGCCAAACGCGCCCTGCACCGGTCTTTCCGGCTGGCGCTGCGGCGCCGGCGAGCGCGGCGCTGGCTTGCCGCCGCCACCGTCACGCTGGCCGCCACGCGAAGCTCCGCCATCGCCATCCTTGCGCATCGATAGCCCGATACGGTTGCGCTTGATGTCGACGTCGACGACCCGCACCTTCACCACATCGCCGGCCTTCACCACCTCATGCGCGTCCTTGATGAAGCGATCGGCCAGCTGCGAGACATGCACCAGCCCGTCCTGATGCACGCCGATGTCGACGAAGGCGCCGAAGGCCGCGACATTGGTGACGGTGCCTTCGAGCAACATACCGGGCTTCAGATCCTTGATGTCGTCGACGCCGTCGGCAAAGGTCGCCGTCTTGAAGCCGGGACGCGGATCGCGGCCGGGCTTTTCCAGCTCGGCGATGATGTCGCGCACCGTCGGCAGGCCGAAACGCTCGTCGACGAAGACGCGCGGGTCGAGCGCCTTGAGCGCCGCGCTGTCGCCCATCAGCGAGCGCACGTCACGCCCGCAGGCGGCGACGATCTTCTTTGCCACGCCATAGGCCTCCGGATGCACTGAGGAAGCATCGAGCGGCTCCGCGCCATTCGGAATGCGCAGGAAGCCGGCGCACTGCTCGAACGCGCGCGGCCCGAGACGTGACACATTGAGCAGATCGCGGCGTGTGGCGAAGGGACCGCCGGCATCGCGATGCGCGACGATCGCTTCGGCGAGCGACGGCCCCAGCCCAGAAACCCGCGCCAGCAGCGGCGCCGACGCCGTGTTGAGGTCGACGCCGACGGCATTGACCGCGTCCTCAACCACCGCTTCCAGCGAGCGGCCGAGCCGGTATTGGTCGACATCGTGCTGGTACTGGCCGACGCCGATCGACTTCGGCTCGATCTTGACCAGCTCGGCGAGCGGATCCTGCAAGCGCCTGGCGATCGACACCGCGCCGCGCAACGACACATCCAGGCCGGGGAATTCCGCCGCTGCGGTCGCCGAAGCCGAATAGACCGAAGCGCCAGCCTCGCTGACGATAACCTTGAGCGGCTTCGGCCCGCCATCCGCAGGCAGGCTGGACAGCAAGTCGGCCACCAGCTTCTCGGTCTCGCGGCTGCCGGTGCCGTTGCCGATCGAGATCAGCTCGACCTTGTGCTGGCGGATGAGGGCGGCAAGTTCGGCCTGCGTGCCGCGCACATCGTTCCTGGGCGGGAAAGGATAGACGGTCGTCGTTGCCACCAGCTTGCCGGTCCCGTCGACCACCGCCACCTTGACGCCGGTGCGGATGCCCGGATCGAGGCCCATGGTGGGTCGCGAGCCGGCCGGCGCTGCAAGCAGCAGGTCCTTGAGATTGCGCGCGAAGACATGGATCGCCTCTTCCTCGGCCCGCTCGCGCAAGTCGCGCATCAGGTCGAGCGTGAGGTGCAGCGACAGCTTGATCCGCCAAGTCCAGCCGGCGACCTCCATCAACCATTTGTCGCCCGGCAGATTGCCGCCGATGGCATAGGCATTGGCGATCATGCGCTCGACCGGCTTCACCGGCGAGGCGTCGTCGGCATCGACCTCGATGTCGAGCGACAGCACTTCTTCGTTGCGGCCGCGCAGCATGGCCAAGGCGCGGTGGCTGGGAACGCCCGCCCAGCGCTCGGCATGGTCGAAATAGTCCGAGAATTTCGCGCCCGCCTCCTGCTTGCCGTCGACGACGTGAGCGCGCAGGAAGGCGCGTTCCTTCATATAGGCGCGCAGCTTGCCGACCAGGTCGGCATTCTCGGCGAACTGCTCCGACAGGATGTCGCGCGCGCCTTCGAGCGCCGCTTTAACGTCGGCCACCTCTTCCGTGACATAGGCGAGCGCGAGTTCCGCAGGCACGGCCGAACGATCGGCGAGGATCCCCTCGGCCAGAGGTCCAAGCCCGCGCTCCCTGGCGATCTCGGCCTTGGTGCGGCGCTTCGGCTTGTAGGGCAGATAGATGTCCTCGAGCTCCGCCTTGGTGGCCGCCGCGGCGATCTTGGCCTCGAGCTCTTCGGTCAACTTGCCCTGCTCGCGGATGGAACCGAGGATGGTCTCGCGGCGCGCATCGAGCTCGCGCAGATAGGCAAGCCGCTCGGAAAGGTCGCGCAGCTGCGTGTCGTCGAGCCCGCCGGTGACCTCCTTGCGGTAGCGCGCCACGAACGGCACCGTCGCGCCTTCGTCGAGCAGCCCAATGGCCGCCGCAGCCTGTTCGGGCCGCGAGTCGATCTCGGCCGCGATGATTGCTGCGATGCGCTTGATGTCCGATGCCATGCTGGTCCCTGTCGAAAAGAGCGGCGACCATAGGCCGGGATGGCGGCTGCGCCAACCGGGTTGGTTTCAACTGGATGAGGGGTCCACAGGAAACCGGTCTAAGGTTGGCGCCGCCCCTCACCTGCCTGCCGGCATCCTCTCCCCGTATAGTGACGGGGAGAGGGGCACTCTCATCGCCGGTTTCGCCAATCGCCAGCGCTGCAGGAAAAGCGCCGAGTTGCGGCCATCCTCCTTCTCCCCGTCACTATACGGGGAGAAGGTGCCGGCAGGCGGATGAGGGGCAGCGCCGACATAGACTGTCGGCTCGATAAGCCCCTCAGACCATCCCGCTCAGCGCCTCGAAGAACGCCACGATATCGATGTCGAGCACATCATCCACCGGCTCCGGCTGCGACGACATCTTCGCGATCACCACCTCGTCCCTGGGATTGACGTAAAGCCACTGCCCGTGGATGCCGATGCCGCAGAAGGCGCCTCTTGTCGTGCCCATCTGGTACCATTTGTTGCGGTAGCGCCCCTTGGGGAACAGAAACGCCATGGTGCCGCGCTGCCAGGCTTCATGGCTGCCGCCGGCGGCGACCGTATCGCGCACCCAGGCTTCCGGCACGATTTGGCGGCCATTGGCCGTGCCGCCCTGCCGCATCATCTCGCCGATGCGGGCAAGGTCGCGCGGCGTCATCGACATGCCGCCGGCGGTGCGCGCCGTGCCTTCCATGTCGACCGTCACCGACATCTCGCTCGCGGCGCCCAGCGGCAGCCACAGTTTCTTAGCTAGCAAGTCACTGACGCGCTTGCCCGAGGCTCGCTCCACCAGGATGCCGAGCATATCCGAATTGGGCGAGCGGTAGCGGTAGGTCTGCCCATGCGGCTCGGCCAGACGCTGCAGCGTCAACAGGAACGCCGCGAGGCTTTCCGACCCGCCGCCGGGATTCCACAGCGTCGCGCGGCGATAGCGGGCGAAGGCGCTTTCCGGATCGAGATAGGCCTCCTCGAAATCCAGGCTGACCGTCATGTCGAGCACGTTGCGCACGCTGGCATCGCCATAGGCCGACCCCTTGGCCTCGGGGATGTACCGCGTTACCGGCGCCTCAGGATCGAACACCCCCTCGCCTTCCAGAATGCCGGCGAGAATGGCAGTCACCGACTTGCTGATCGAGAAGATGATGTGCCGCGCTCCGAACGCCATGTGCGGTGCCGACCAGTCGCCGACCAGCTTGCCGCCTTTAACGATCGCCAGCCCATCGGTGTCTGAGCGTTTGAGGAAAGCCTCGACGGTTTCGGGCCCGCCAGCAAGCGAGACCTTTTCTTCGAGCAGCGCACCGAGAGGCTTCGCCTGCGCCTCTCCGCCGGGCGCGGCGGCAACATGCACCGACGGGACAAGTTCGCCGACATTCTGGAACGACCATTGGCTGAAAGGCCTCAGCCGCCAGTTGTCGAGCCGCACATCCTTTCGGGAAAAGCCGTATTTGGTCTCGAACGCAGTCTTGCCGGTCACGATTGTCTCCCGGGTGTTTTATCTCTGATCTTCAGGCGAGCGCCGCCGCTATGGCGTGCACCGCCTTCAGCGTCGCCACCGAATAGGCGGCGTTGAGGAAATCCGGATAGGTCGAGAGCTTCACCACGACCATCCGGTGCTCCCAACTGATATGGATCATCTGGCCGAACACGCCGCGGCACATCAGCGAGCGCGAGCGCGAATCCTCGATCCAGAACTGGTTGCGATAACTGCCGTCCGGCAGGCTCGGGCTGAAATTCGGCCCATGCTTGCCGGTGCGCGTCGCCTCGATCCAGTCGGCCGGGATCACGCCGCCGCCATTGTCGAGGATCAATTGGCCGAAGCGGCCATAGTCGCGCAGCGTCGCGTTGAAGCCGCCATCGGCCAGCGCATAGCCGGCGCTGTCGACCGTGAAACATGCGCTCTCGTCGGCGCCGAGCTTTTGCCAGAGTTCTTCCGAGACAAGCTGCGCCAGGCGCCTGCCGCTCACCCGCTCCATGATGAAGGCAAGCACATCCGTCTCGATCGAGCGGTACTCGAAGGCCTCGCCATGCTCCCGCACCTTGTCCTTCAGCCGCAGGATCAGCTCGAACAGATGCGACGGCCACTGGAAGTCTGGATCGCTGCCCGGCGGGATCGGCTTCCAGCCCGTGGCGACATCGACCTGGCCGATTTCGGAATAGCGATCGGTGTACTCCTCGGAAAAGCGCACGCCCGTCGTCATGTCGAGCACCTGCTGCACGGCAGCGCCGGCCCAGGCGGTTTCGCCGAGCTCCGGCAGATAATCGGTCACCAGCCTGGCGGGGTCGAAAAGGCCGCGTCCGACCAGGATGCCGAACACCGATCCGGTCACCGACTTCGCCATCGACTGCGACAGATGCAGTGTGCGCTCGTCCATGCCGTTGAAATAGCGCTCATAGGCTATCCTGCCGTCCTTGAGCACCAGGAAGCCGTCGGCATAGGTCTCGTCGAGCAATCCGGCGAGTGTCGTCGCAGCACCCGTGCTGTCCACCACCGGCAGTGCATCGAGATCGACCTCGGCGCGCTCGAGACGACGGCGATGACCATGGCCGCGCCAGACTTCGACGGTCGGCAGGACCTCGCGGATATTCTGGAAGGCCCAGCGATTCCAGGGCCCCCTGTCCCAATCGAGTTTGGGCGGTACCATGACGGGCGGCGAGCCCTGCATGATCGGCGGCCGCGGATCGGAGTTGCGGTAAGAGGTCATGATGAACTTCCCGACGACATGGACGCGACCCGGCGGCGTGTGCCGCCGGGTCCGTCGGGACGCGTTTTACTTCTGCAGTTCGGTCCAGATCTTGGTGTAGATATCCTGCACTTCCGGAGCGCACATCCGCTGGAACTCGCCACGCGGCTTCGCGTCAGCCGGAATGATCACTTCCGGCGCGTCCTTCATGTCGGCCGGCATGTATTTGTCGGAACCGGTGATGGCGTTGGCGTAGCGGTGGAAAGCCGAAAGGCCGGCGGCATTTTCCGGATCCATGATGAAATTCTGGAACAGCTTGGCGTTCTCGACATTCTTGGCTTCCTTGAGGACGACCACATTGTCGCTCCACAGGCCAAAACCTTCCTTAGGGTAGTTGTAGTGGATGGCCGGGTTGGCCAGCCGCTGGCGCAGCGCCGAGCCGTTCCAGTCGCTGGTCGCCTTGAAGTCGCCGGCGCCCATCTTCTCGATGGTGTTGTATTCCATAGCGATCCAGTTCGGCTTGGCGGCAACGAGCGTGTCGCGCACCTTCTTGAGAACCGCCTTGTCGTCGGTGCATTGCTGGCCGCCGAGATATTTGATCGCTGCGAAGATCACGTCGTTCATTTCGGGAACGACGTTGACCTTGCCCTTCAACTCGTCCGGTGCGTTGAAGATGATCCCCCATGAATCGGCCGGCCCCTTATAGGCGTCGGTGTTGACGACGACGCCGATCGTGCCCCAGGCCCACGGCACCGAATATTTGCGGCCCGGATCGAATTCCGGATTGGCCCATTCCGGCGCCACGTTCTTGAAGTTCTCCATCTTGCCGGGGTCGGTCTCGAGCAGGAGGCCCTCCTTGATCCAGATCGGAAGGAAGGTCTGCGAGGGCACAGCGATATCGAAGCCGGTGCCACCCTGGCGGACCTTGGCCAGCGCCGTGTCGTTCGAATCGTAATCGGTGATGGTCACCTTGACGTTGTATTTCTGCTCGAACTTCTTGATCACGTCGGGGCTGGTGTAGTTGCCCCAATTGTAGATGTTCAGCACGCCGTCGGCGCGGGCCAAGCTTGTCGAAGCGAGCAACGCCAGCCCGACGGCGGTAGCTGTTGTCTTCCAGTTCATGTCTTAACTCCCATTATCGGTTCAGTCTTGTTTCCTGCTGATGAAGAAAAACAACGTGACGATGGCGACCGAGAGCAGCAGGAAAGCGGTCGATATCGCGTTGATCTCAGGCGTTATCCCTCGGCGTATCTGGCCGAGCATGTAGGTGGGCAGCGTATCCTGGCCGCCCGACTTGACGAACTCGGTGATGACGACATCATCGAGCGAGATGACGAAAGCGAGCATCAGCCCGGCCAGAATGCCGGGCCACAGCAGCGGCAGCGTAATGCGGCGAAAGGTCTGCCAGGGCGTCGCGTAGAGATCGGCGGCGGCGCGCTCCAGCGTCAGGTCCATGTTCTCCAACCGCGCCCGGATCGGCAGGTAGGCGAAGGGTATGCAGAATGCCGTATGCGCCGCGATGAGATAACCGAGGCCGGAATAGCCGGTGAATATCTTGATGCGCGAGAAGAAGATCAGCAGCGCCACGCCGGTGACGATCTCCGGCACCATAAGCGGCTGGTTGATTGCTGCATATTTGAAGGTCAGTCCCCGATAGGGCGCCGTGCGCGTCGTCGCGAGCGCCGCCATTGTGGCGGCGATGGTCGCGAGCACGGCGGCGACGGAGCCGATCTGGAAGGACAGCAAGGTGGCGTCGATGACTTGCGTGTTCTGCCACGCCGACTGGAACCATTTCAGCGAGAAGCCACCCCATTCGGAGGTCGAGGTGGCGGCGTTGAACGCATAGATGACCAGCACGACGATCGGCAAATAGAGAACGACGAAGCAGGTCGCCGCGATCGCGGTGAAGCCTGGCTGATGCTTGATGGAGAAATTAGCCATGCCGCGTCTCCGCTCGTCCGGCATTGCGCACATAGGCAAGCAGCGCCACCATGACGATGATCATCACGGCGATCGACAGCGCCGAGCCGAGCGGCCAGTTGCGGCCCTGCCCGAACTGCAGCTCGATCAGGTTGGAAAGCATCATGTTCTTGCCGCCGCCGAGCACGCTGGGCGTGACATAGGCGCCGATCGCAGGAATGAAGACCAGGATCGAGCCGGCGATCACGCCCGGCCTGACCAGCGGGAAGATGATACGCCTCAGCACCTGGAAACGGCTGGCATAGAGATCGTAACCAGCCTCGACCAGCCGGAAGTCGAGCTTTTCCATGCTGGCATAGATCGGCAGCACCATCAGCGGCAGGTAGACATAGGCCATGCCGATCAGTATCGCGGTATCGGTAAAAAGCATCTGGATCGGCTGGGAGATGATGCCGAGCTTGAGCAGGATCGTGTTGATGATGCCTTCGTTGCGGATGATCTGCAGCACGGCGAACGTGCGGATCAAAAGGTTGGTCCAGAACGGTATAGTGATCAGGAACAGCCAGATGTCGCGCGTCTTTTCGCTGCGCGTCGCCATGAAATAGGCAGTAGGAAAGCCAAGCGCCAAAGTGGCGATCGTGGTCACGATCGCCAGCTTGATGGAGCGCCAGAAGATCGTGACATGGGCGGCCGCGAGCGAAAGCGTGTCGTCGAAGATATCGCGTTCCATGAACACCGACACCCAGGCCTCCGGCGAGAATTGCCATTTCACGTCGCCATAGGGACCCGGCAGCAGGAACGAATAGACGAGCACGATCAGCAAGGGGCCCGTTGCCGCGAGAAAGATGATGATGAGCGCCGGCGCCGACAACAGCCAGCGCGTGCGGATATCTTGCCGTTCGGCTTCCTTGGCGACTTGTTCCGCGGTGGCCATCAGTCCCTCAGCACCTGCGCCGCGTCGTTGCCGATAGTGATGCCGACCGTGGCGCCGCGCTCGAAGCCGCAGCCGGCGCTGCGCGTATTCTGCTGGCGCACCGTGAAGGCCTCGCCGCTGTCCAGCCGGACATGGATATGCGTGTCGGTGCCGAAATAGACGATGTTCTCGACCGTCCCCGAAAGATCGCCCTTGCTGTTGCTGAGCTTGGCATGTTCCGGCCGCACCACCACGGTCGCATTGCCCTTCGGCTGGAAGCCATCGGCCACGGTCGCCTCGATTGTGGTGCCGGATTTGAGCGTCGCGCGCGCCTTGCCGTTGCCCATGCCGGTAATGGCCGCGGTGAGGAAATTGGTCTCGCCGATGAAGTCGGCGACGAAGCGTTCCGCCGGCTTGTCGTAGATATCCCAGGGCGTGCCGACCTGCAGGATCTTGCCGGCCGACATCACCGCGATGCGGTCCGACATTGTCAGCGCTTCTTCCTGGTCGTGGGTCACGAAGATGAAGGTGATGCCCGTCTCGTGCTGCAGCCGCTTCAGCTCGATCTGCATTTCCTTGCGCAGCTTGTAATCGAGCGCCGAGAGCGGCTCGTCGAGCAAGAGCACTTTCGGCTGCGGCGCCAGCGCCCGGGCGAGCGCCACCCGCTGCTGCTGGCCGCCGGAGATCTGGCTGGTGCGGCGCGCCTTGAGCGCCTCCATCTTGACCAGCTTCAGCATCTGGGCGACGCGCGCTTCGATCTCGGCTTTCGGCTTGCCGAGCATTTCCAGCCCGAAGCCGATGTTCTGGGCCACCGTCATATGCGGGAACAGCGCATAGCTCTGGAAGACCGTGTTGACCGGGCGCTTGAAGGGCGGCAGCGGCGCGATGTCCTGGCCGTGCAGCAGGATTTCGCCGGCGCTTGGGAAATCGAAGCCGGCAATCAATCTCAGCAGCGTCGTCTTTCCACATCCCGACGGGCCGAGCAGGGTGAAAAACTCGTTCTCGCGGATCGACACCGAAACCGTGTCGAGAGCGGCTACCTGATTTTCACCGGTTCCAAATACCTTGCGTACACCGCGAACTTCGATCGCGTTCTTATCCGGTTGTTCCGGCACGATTACCCCATTGAGAGAGCCTGCTCTTGGCGGCAGGTTTGTTCCTGTTTGATTGTCACCACAAGCCAATCGGCTTGGCAACTGCGGAGCTTTGACTGGACCTAAAAAGCAATTCCTGTGCCACCGTCAGGCTTGATACGTGACCTTTCCACCACAAATCGTCGTCACCGGCCGGACCGTATGCAGTGCTTCCGGCGCGGTCGTCTCGATGTCGGCCGACAAAACCACGATATCGGCAAGGTATCCGGTCTTCAGCCTACCCTTGCGATGTTCCATGAACTCGGCATAGGCGCCCTCGACGGTGTAGGCGGCAATCGACTCATACAGCGAGAAGCTCTGATCAGGATCGGTCTCCGCCCAGGGTTTGCGCAACACTGCCGCCTGAATGCCCAGGATCGGATCGATCGGCGATACCGGCCAGTCCGAGGCGAAGACGATGCGCGCGCCGGCATTCTTCAGCGTCCGCCAGGCATAGCTTAGCGGCCAGCGTGGGGCGCCGATGCGCGACACCGTCGGCTCCAAGGGAAAGCCCATGGCGCCCGGCGGATGCGGCGGCTGCATCGAGGCGATGACTCCGAGATTCTGGAAGCGCGGCACGTCGGCAGCGGTGATCACCTCGATGTGCTCGACCCGATGCCGGCTGTCGCGCCTGCCGTTGGCCTGCTCGGCCGCCTCATAACCATCGAGCACGGCGCGCACGGCGCCGTCGCCGATCGAATGCACCGCGATTTGCAGGCCGCGCTTGTCGACGGCGACCGCAAGGTCGATGAACTGCTGCGGTGTGAAAAGCGGTTCCCCTATCCAGTCCGGACGGTCGGCATAGGGCTCGATCATGACAGCCGTCCAAGAATCGAGCACGCCGTCATAGAACACCTTGACGATGCCCGACGACAGCCATTCGCTGTCGTAGCGCTCGGCCATGGCTGACGCCTTGTCGAGCATGTCGAGCGTCATGAAATTCTTGTAGTGGAACGGGACCTGCACGCGGCAAGCCAGCCCCTCCTCGGCCTCGATCTCGGCCAGCAGTTCGAGCTGGTAGAGGTTGCCATCCATGTTCTGGACGGAGGTGATGCCGTGGCGCGCGCACCAGGCAAGTCCGCGCCGCATGATATCGCGATCGGCGGCACGTTCTTCCGCAGACGGCGTTGGGTCCGGCTCACCGCCGGTCGCCAGCCCCAGCCGCACACGGCTTTCGCCGGCAAGGTCGAGCACCGGACCGAACGCTTCGCCCTCGCGCAATTCGCCGGTGGCCAGGCCATCATCCCCCATGACGATTTCGTTGCCCGGGCCGAGCTGTTGTCCCTGCAAAACCCCCGCCATCTCTAAGGCCATGGTGTTGGCCCACATCGTGTGGTGGTCGGGAGCGGCCATAGCAAAAGGCCGGTCCGGCAGGATCGCATCGAGATGGTGACGCGTCACCCGCTCGCTGCCGAGCACGGTGTAGTCGACACCCTGCCCGACCAGCATCTTGGCATCGGGACGCGTCTGCGCGTGGTCGCGGATCGCGCTTTGCAGCGCTTCGAAGCCGTGGACGCCCGCCAGCTGCAAATGGGCAAGCTCGGCCGCACCTGAAAACAGATGCATGTGGGCCTCGATGAAACCAGGCAGGACGGAGCCGCCCTTGGCGTCGATGACCTTTGTTGCCGGTCCCTTGAGCCGTTCGACAGCGGCGCGGCTGCCGATGGCGACGATGGCGCCGTCCTTGACGGCAACGGCCTCGGCGGCGGGATTGTCCTCGTCCATGGTCAGTACACGACCGTTGATGACGATCAAATCCGCATTGTGACCCGCACCCGTGACCGACATCGCGACTCCGCGCTTTTGATGACTGACCGAGAACCGGCAACGCCCGCCCAGCGACCCGCCACACCACTGGAGTGGGGTCTTGGAAAATATGATGCCGGTGCGCGTCTCCGAAATTCCCCTTGTTATCTCTGAAGACAGCGTGGATAAAGAATGCGACTGTTTATTCGCGTTTGTCAACAGCCGGAATTTGGAATGTATAGTGGACAGCACCCCGCGTCTGTGTTGAGGCCGGGCGGGGAACGAGGGGACCGAAAAGTGAAGCGCAGTCTCGACCGTAAGACCAGGATAGCGCTTGAACCACGCAAGCAGCCGCGGCAAAAACGGTCAAGCAAGGTGGTCGACAGGATTCTCGACGCGGCGCTGATCCTGACGCGGGAGCAGGGAACCAGAACGCCGACGACGCTCGCCATCGCGCAACGCGCGGGCTTGTCTGTCGGTTCGGTTTATCAATACTTTCCCAACAAGGAAGCCATTCTTCTGGATCTGGCCCGGCGCTGGCTGTCGTCTTTTCCTGAGATCATCCGGAAGCGCATCAACGTCCCCCGGCCAGCCAATCGTGACGAGTTTCGGCGCGAAGTGCGCAAGCTCTTCATCGACACATCCAGGCTCTACCTGGACAACGCCACGCTGATGCCGGTGATCGAGGCCATATCCGGCAACGCCGACCTCAGGCCGATCCAGGACGAATATGACAAGCAGATCATCGCCCTCTACGCAGCCTGGTTGCAGCATGTGAACCCGGCCCTTGAAGAAAAGACCGCCAAGCGGTTGGGCTTGGTGATGATGGAGGTCGGACACGCCTGCAGGCTTGTGGGGCTGAAGAGAGATCGCAAGACATTCGACCTCATCGAGGACGATGTGGAAGCCATGTGGCTGGCTCTTGTGAGCCCCCATCTGAACCTCGACTGATTTCACACTTCCAACTGATTTCGCACTCCTGGGGAATTCCTATGAAGACTGTCTATTCGCCGCTTCATGCCGGTCATGCCGGGCAGATGGAACTGGTCACGTCGGCGATTGTCCCTGGGTTCGAGAAGCCGTCGCGGGCCGAATTCGTCAAGGCAAGGGTGGAGAGCGAGAAGCTTGGGCCGATCATCGGTCCGGTCGAGCACGACCTTGCCGCCGCCAAGCGCGTGCATGAGGCGCACTACATTGATTTCCTGCCGACCGTGTGGCCGGAATGGGTCGCCGCCGGCTTCAAGGGCACGGCCATGGGCTTCACCTGGCCGACGCGCGGGCTGCGCGGCGACGTGCCGCCGAAGCGCATCGACGCCCTGCTCGGCTATTATTCCTTCGATGCCGGCGCCACCTTCGTCGAAGGCACCTGGGCGGCGATCAAATCATCCTACGACGTCGCGCTGACGGCCGCAGCCCTGGTCAAGGGCGGCGAGCGGACCGCCTTCGCGCTCTGCCGGCCGCCCGGCCATCACGCCGGCGCCGCCTTCATGGGCGGCTACTGCTTCATCAACAACGCCGCCGTCGTCGCGCAATGGTTCCGCGACCAGGGCGCCAAACGCGTCTCGATCCTCGACGTCGATTACCACCACGGCAACGGCACGCAGGAGATCTTCTACCGCCGCGGCGACGTCCAGGTGCTCAACCTGCATGGCGATCCGATGGTCGAGTACCCCTTCTTCCTCGGTCATGCCGACGAGCGTGGCGAGGGTGAAGGCGAAGGCTTCAACATCAACTATCCGATGCCCTTCGGCACCGACTGGGACGGCTGGAACGCATCGCTGGAGGATGCCTGCGCCAAGCTTGCTGCCTACGCACCCGACGTCGTCGTGGTGTCGCTCGGCGTCGACACCTTCGAGAAGGATCCGATCAGTCAGTTCAAGCTGAAGAGCGAGGACTATCCCAAGATCGGCCGCCGCATTGCCAGGCTCGGCTTGCCGACGCTGTTCGTCATGGAAGGCGGCTACGCGGTGGAGGAGATCGGCATCAACGCCGTCGGCGTGCTGACGGGTTTCGAGGATCGCTGATGCATGTCGCCCAAAAGGCGCAGCGGTTTTGGGATAACGACATGCATCAAGACAAAGACTTGAAACGCGTCGCCTGAATCTGCGCGACGCGCTTTAAGCCACATCCGGTCGAAAGGACATGCGCCCTCGGATGCCCCCGGGGCATATTTTTTGACGGCTTTACCGCGAAGTCGTCGGCTCAACTCGACCCTGAAATCGTCGCCAAGTAACGCGAGACGCGGCCTCTGAGTCGCAACACGAGTCCACCGGATTCGATTTTGTCAAATCGCGTTTGATGTCGGATTCATCTGCGGGTAGATTAGACCCGAATCAGCCGGTCCACGGGGGGCGCGGCAACCACCCAAGGTCTCTTGTTCCGGCGCTCGGCCGGCACCAGACGCGGACGGCTTCGCGTTCCCCAAAAGGATTCGGCTTGGTTGGGCGCTGTGCGTGCCCTTGAGTGTGTTTTCGTCAACGTGACGCGTTTCGGGTCCGGACGCTGGCTGATGCCGGCACCGGGCACAGGGATCGATTCCGGCCAGAATATCAAAATGAGCAGTCCCGCCGCGCTTCTCCAACCCGATGCTTCAGGCTCGCGCCTGGCGTCCCGCGGCGATCTCACCAGCTTCTTCATGCAGCTTGCTGCCGACATCGGCGCCGACAGCTACATGCTGGTCGCCATCGTCCACGACCAGGACCGCAACGATGCGCGCATCGTGTCGTCGAACTGGATTTTCGACGCCATCGAGCTGATCGGCAAAAGGCTGATTGCCAATCTTGCGCTGGGACCGCTGACGGCGGCTCCCGGCGTACGTCCCAGACCACTGGTCGCGGCCCACGCGCCCGATGCCGGCGCGCTGCTGAGCGGCGAGGAGGCCAGGCTGCTCGACGTGCTCGGCCATGCCGAAATCTACTCGCTCAGGCTGAATGTCGGCCGCCAGCGCCTGTTCGTGCTGTTTTCCGCCGCCGAGCCCGACAAGATCGACCTTCCGGCCCTGATGAAGGCACAGCTGAAATGCTGCTACGCGCTGTCCAGCATCCCGCAATTGATCGCCGAGGCATCGATGCAGGATCCGCTGTCCGACCGCGAGCGCGAATGCCTGTTCTGGGTGTCGGAAGGCAAGACCACCGACGAGGTGGCACTCATCCTTGGTGTCTCGTCGAACACCGTCAACAGCTACATCACGCATGCCATCCAGAAATTCGCGGCCAGCAACCGCGCGATGGCGATTGCGACCGCGATCAGGAGCGGCATCATTTGAAGCACGCACAGGTCAGGGAGGCCGCGGCCGCCCTTTTCAACGATCAGCGCAATCCGTTCGGCGCCTTCTCGCTCGGATCGGAGACGCATCACGCGGTGACCATCCCGGATGCCGTGCGCCGATGCCGCTGGATTGCCGTCGACATCAACGCTTCCAGCTTCGGGCTGTTCTTCGTCAGCCCTTCGCTGGAGCGCGCCCGCCTCGTCGCCTGCTTCGATTCCGACTATCCGTCGACCGCCGTCACGACCAAATTCATCTCGGGCGCCAGCGGCGAGGAGATGGTGCGCCACAGCCGCATCTCGACGACGCCGCGCTGGTGGGCCGACGACGACATGGCCGGCTCGCGGCAGACGCTGGAGAGCCTGACATGGCCCGAGGCAGCCTCATCGCCGGCGCCAGGCACCAATGGCATCGCCTTTCCGGTGCATGCGGATCGCGGCCAGTGCGGGCTGGTGGTCTTCCTGGGGCCGGACATCACGCTGTCGGACGACACGCTTTGCGAAATCCACGCGCGTTGCTTTGCGCTGTTCGCCGCGGTCGCCCGCATCCGTCCAGGCGAGACCGGCAGGACGCGCGCCATCTCCAAGCGCGAGCTCGAATGCCTGAAGCTGACCGCCAATGGCAACACCAGCGAGGAGATCGCGAAGCTCCTGAAGCTGTCGGTGCACACCGCCAACCAGTATCTGACCCAGTCGACGCAGAAGCTCAACGCGGTCAACCGCAACCAGGCTGTCGCCAAGGCGCTGCGTCTCGGCCTGATCGAATAGCTCGCTTGGGCCAGCGTCCACGCTCTATTCTCAGGGGTAGGCGAGCGGCTCGGTCCTGCGGATGCGCGCCTCATCGATCGCGTCCTCGAGCAGGGCCGTGTTGTGCTCCGGCGTCTCGCCCGGCTTCTCGAAAGACACGTAGTTGACGACCACGGACGCCCCCTGCCCGCTCAGCGTCAGCTGGAAGTAGACAGTGACGCCGCGCGGCCGAAGCTCGAGATCGAGCACGATGCGCGGATGGCCCGTCCAGTCGACATGCGCTTCGCCGCCATGGCCAAGCCTGAGCGTGCCCGGCTGGAAGTAAAGTTCCGCGGCCGAGTCCACCAGGTCCGACAGGCAGGCGAAATGCTCCAGCCGGATGAAGGCGATGTAGTCGGCGACCTCGATCAGGCGCAACTCGCCGACCACGTCCTGGATGGAGCTGGCGACGATCTGCTCGCGTGAATTGGCGTGTGGTTGCCGGTTCATGGATTACAAGCGGCGTCCGTTCATTGGTTTAATTTTCGCTCGGCCTTCTTCGAGTAGACGATCCGCACCAGCTCGGCGACGGCCTGGTAGAATTGCGACGGGATCACGCTATCAACCGAAACTTGCTTGTACATGGAGCGGGCAAGCGCCACGTCCTCGAAGATCGGGATGTTGTGCTCCCTGGCGATCTCGCGAATTTTCAGCGCCACCAGATCCTGGCCCTTGGCGAGCACCAGCGGAGCGGAGTCCTCCTCGCGGACATATTTCAGCGCGATGGAATAGTGCGTCGGATTGGCGATGATGAGCGTCGCGCGCGGCACCGCCGTCATCATGCGCCGCCGCGCACGGTCGCGCGCCAGCGAGCGCAGGCGCGACTTGACGATCGGATCGCCCTCCGACTGCTTCATCTCGTCCTTCACTTCCTGCTTGGTCATGCGCAGGTCGCGCCGCCAGTGGAAGCGCGACCAGACGATGTCGGCGACCGCGATCAGCCCCATGACGAAGACGATCGCCACCAGGATGTCGACAAATATGCTGCGGATGACCATGCCGAACGACATCGGGTTGGTGATCATGCCGGCAAGGAGCCTGCGATGATCCTCCGACACCGTGAAGGTGAGCACGGCGATGGCAAACGCAAGCTTGGCCAGCGACTTGCCGAATTCGACGAAGCCTTGCACGCCGAACAAGCGGCTCCAGCCCTTGGCGATCGAAATGCGCGACAGTTGCGGCCTGATCCGTTCGCCGACAATTTGCGGTATGTTCTGAAACACCGAAGCCCCGACGCCGGCAACCACCAGCAGCACCAGCAGGCTGACGACGGCGCGGCCGACTTCGATCAAGACCTGCTGGTAGAGCGTGATGACATCGGTCTCGGTGTCCATCGGCCACGCCTCCGGCTTCTCCAGGAACATGGCGAGGAACATGCCGAGGTTGACGATGGCGTCCTTGGCGTAGAAGACGGTGAACACCAGTATGGCAAGGAAGGAGGCAAAGATCGCCGTCTCGCGCGAATGGGGCAGCTTGCCCTGCTCGATCGTGTCGCGGATCTTCTTTTCTGTGGCTTCCTCGGTTTTGGAATCCTTGTCGACCGCCTCAGCCATGGTGCCCTGACCGTATTGCCGCCGTCAGGCTGCTTCGGCGGCGGTCTGCGTCGCCGGAAGCTCGAATGCTCCTTGCCGCGACAGCCGGATGGTCGCCACCGCGACCGTCTTGCGTGCCGCCATGATGTCGGTGAGCGCAATGCCTTCCGATCCCTGTCCGAGCTCGGATTCGATCATGCGGCGTGAGCGTGCGCCGATCGCCGACAGCACCGATTCGGTGAGCGCCGCCGGCGCGCCGCGCAGCGCCAGCGTGACGAGCTCGGTCGACAGTCCGTCGAACAGAAGCACGCGCGCCTTCTGGGTGAGCAGCGGCAGATCGTCAAAGGCAAACAGCCGCGACTTGACGCCGGCGAGGTCGGGCGTGCCGGCCTCTTCCAGATCCTGCATGAGCTCATCGAGCTCGGGCTTGGCCATTTCGTTGAGCACGCTGGCGACACGCTCCTGGCCGGCCGACGTGTCCCTGCTCGCTTTTTGCGAAAGCACGCTGGCGCGCAGCTGGTTCTCGACGATCCTGGTCGCCGCATCCGGAATATTGGCCATCGTCACCATGCGCTTGATGATCTGGCTGCGTATCGGCTTTTCCATCGTCAAGAGCACATTGGCGGCAGTCTGCGGCGCAAGCTTCGACAACACCATGGCGGACGTCTGCGGGTGTTCGCCGGCGAGGAAGGTCCCAAGACGCGCGGGCTCGAGCTTTTCGAGATCCGGCCAGATCGGCGGAAGCCCTTCCGGCGTCGGCTCGAATTTCTTCTCGCCCATGATGGCGCTCATTTCCTCGGGCGACAGCGATTCGTTGAGGATCGTGTCCATCCGATCGGCCGAATCGAGCAGGCCGGCGCCTTCCGTGAACTCGGCCTCGAATTCCACGACGATGCGCTCCAGATCGGCTTGCGGGATGGTGCGCAGCAGCCGCGCGCCTTCGATCAGCGCCTTCAGCTCTTCCTGCTTGAAGAATTTGAGCAGCCGGCTGGCCGAGGGCTTGCCCATCGCCACCAGGATCGCGGCGGCCTTTTGCGGGCGCGTCAGCGTCAATGACGTCATCATGCTTTGCTCCGCTGCCGGTCAGTGCTCTCGCCGTCCACGCTCAGGCGCTCTTCGTCGCGGCGATGATCTCGGTCAACCTGATGCCGAAGCGCGACGGATCGTGCTCCAGCACGGTGATCTCGCCGCGTGCAATCCTGCGGCCGTTGACCACCACGTCGACCGGCTCGCCGATGCGGCGGTTAAGCGCCACGGTCGAGCCCTTCTGCAGTGCCATCAGCTCCGAAACCGGCATTTCGGTGCTGCCGAGGATGATCTGCACGTCGACCGGGATCGTCATGATGATCGAGGAATTGGCTCCTGCCTGGAGGGCGGCGTCCGGCCTTTGTTCCTCTTCCCGCAGCACGCCGCGCAGTTCCTCGATGGCTCGGTCGAGCTGCTCGTCCGGCTGGTCGGCTTCGGGTTCGGCTTCCACCTTGGTCTTTGCCATGCCTCGTCTCCAATATTCCCAAGCCCGGCCTCAGCCCGGCATCAATCCGTCGATAAAATCCTGCCCGCCATCGTGGGGATGCCGGATGCGAACCGTGTAATTCTGTCCGAGCTTGCCGAACTCGCAGACAAAAAGCGTCTTGTCGCGCGCGCTGAGCCTGGCCTGCAGCTGCGCGTTTTCCTCGAACTCGATCACCTGGCCGGGCTGGAAGGCGGCGAGATCGCCAAGCGTCAGCCGGGCGAGTGGCATGGTGGCCTCGAGCCGCACGGCCGAGCGCATCACTTCTTCCGAGAACCGGGCCCGCCAGTCGAACTCCGTCGCGTCGTCGTCGCCTTGATGGGCGGTGGCGCCGCGCGTCGCCAGCAGGATGCGCTGCGGGATCATCACCGTGATCATCCCGGCGTCGGTCGGCGTGGATATGCCGTAGACGATGCGGATCGCCGCCCCGTCGCGCAGCACGCGCCGTTTTGCCTCGTTGCCGGACATCGCCCTGGGGACCGGCAAACGCAGGTCGAGCGAACGCCTGCCCGATCCGTTCAGCGCCACCGCGACCTCCTGGAAGACCGTGGTCGCGACATCGGTCTCGATCTGCGACAGGTCGCGCTGGATCGGCGCCACCGGCTGGTCCGGGTCGCCGCCGAACAGCGCCGAGACCATGACCGCGATCGCCGGCGCGTCCATGACGAGCGTCACGGCGTCGGCCGAGGTCGGCGAAGAAACGATCGTCATGGCGAAGGTTTCGCCGGCGCGCATGCGCGCATCTGGAACGCGGCCCACTTCGACGGCCTGCAGGTCGACCGTGACCGGCGCGCCGAGCTCACCCGCAAGCGCCTTCTGCAGCAGCGGCAGCGAGCGTTCGGCCATGCCGCGGCCGACGCCGATCACCTGCGCGGCCTCGCCGCTGTCGCCGACGAGACGCTCGATGATCAAAGCCCGGGTTTGCGACGGACTGCCCAGACTGGTCATGACGGCAAGCGGCCCTGACTGACATTCTGCATGCTCAGGCCGCCTTCTTCTCGGCGGTGCCTGTGTTCATCGTGCTCTGCTCAACGGCATCGATCGTCGGGCGCTCATAGGAGGAAATGGTCTTGCGGCCGAACTCGATCGCGACCTGCGGCAAGGCGCCGTTCATGTAAGCGAGCAGTGTCTGCTTGACGATGATGTAGAGGCGGTTCTTCTTCTCGCGCACCGTCTTGATCTTGGTGGCGACCGGACCGACCACGGCATAGGACAGGAAGATGCCGAGGAAGGTTCCGACGAGTGCGGCGCCGATCAGGCCGCCGAGGATTTCCGGCGACTGGTCGAGCGCGCCCATCGCCTTCACCACGCCGAGCACGGCGGCGACGATGCCGAGCGCCGGCAGGCCGTCGCCGACCGCGACCATCGCGTGATAGGCCTTCAGCTTGTCGGTGCGAATGGTCTGGATCTCCTCGTCCATCAGCGCCTCGATCTCGTGCGAGCGGGCATTGCCGATGATGATGATGCGGCAATAGTCGCAGATGAAATGCGTCAGATCGTGGTTCTTCAAGACGGTCGGGAACGCCTGGAAGATGGCGGACTCTTCCGGATTGTCGATATGCGCCTCGACCTCGCTGCGCGACTTCGAGCGCAATTCGCGCATCAGACTGTGCAGGACGCCGAGTGTTTCGAGATAGTCGCGCTCCTTCGGCACCGCCTGCTTGAAGGCTTCGAGAATGCCCTTGCCGGTGTCCTTGACCGTCTTCATCGGATTGGCGACGAGGAAGGTGCCGAGCGCGGCGCCGCAGATGACCACCGCTTCCCATGGCTGCATCAGCACATGCAGATGGCCGCCCATGGCCATGAAGCCGCCAAGAACGCAGCCAAGCGTCACCACAAGTCCGATCAGAATACCCACGACAGGTCCTTCCGCATGTCACGTCGTGGATCAGGGATAGTCCTCGTGCCTTGTGTGAGGCTTGAATCGCGAGGCTGGAAACCGATTCAGCTTCGCACAAGGAAGCTTCGCTATCATTCCTGGATAGCTTCGGCCGGAGGCGCATATGTTGAACACCTATACGAGCTACCAGCTCATCGCCAGGGACATCCCCAAGGCGATCGACCAGATCGAGTCGCAGCCCGTCGTGAAGCGCGAGACCGACTACTATTTGGCCAATATCGGCAACGTCAAAACCATCGACGATTTCGTCAACAACACACGGCTCTTCAACTACGCCATGAAGGCGTACGGGCTGGAGGACATGGCCTATGCCAAGGCCTTCATGGTCAAGGCGCTCAAGGAAGGCGTGTCCGATTCCGACAGCTTCGCCAACAAGCTGAGCGACAAGCGCTACGCCGACTTCGTCAAGGCTTTCAACTTTGCGGCCTATGGCTCGACCGCCACCCTCTTTCCCTCCGCCCAGCAAGGCGCCGTCGACAAATACATGCGCCAGACGCTGGAGGAGAATGCCGGCGAGACCAATCAGGGCGTGCGGCTGGCGCTCTATTTCCAGCGCAAGGCGCCAAACATCACCAACTGGTATGACGTGCTCGCCGACACCGCGCTTTCGAGCGTGGTCCGCACCGCGCTCGGTCTGCCCGACGCCTTCGCCTCCGCCGATATCGACAAGCAGGCGCAGGCGTTCGAGCAGAAGCTCGATATCGCCGACTTCAAGGACCCCGACAAGTTGAACAAGTTCCTGACCCGTTTCACCAGCCTGTGGGAGATCAACAACCCGACCTCCAGTGCCGTGACGTCGGTCAGCGTGCTCTTCGCACAACCGACCACGGTCGGTATCTCGACCGATCTGATGATGGCCATGCAGAAGCTGAAGTTCTGAGAACACCATGCAGGACAGTCTCTATGTCGCCCTCTCCTCGCAGATTGCGCTCGAGCGGCGCCTCGACACCATCGCCGACAATGTCGCCAACGCCTCGACCATCGGCTTTCGCGCCACCGGCGTGAAATTCGAGGACGTGGTCTCCGGCACCGGGCCGAGGTCGGTCTCCTTCGCGTCCTCCGGCAAGACCTATCTTTCCACCGCGCACGGCTCGATGACCGAAACCGGCAATCCTTTCGACTTCGCCATACAAGGCGACGCCTGGTTCGCCATCGAGACGCCGGCAGGAACGGTGATGACCCGCGACGGCCGCTTCTCCATGAACGAGAACGGCGAGCTGATGTCGATCGAAGGCTATCCTGTGCTGGACGGCGGCGGCGCGCCGATCCAGCTCGATCCGCGCAACGGCCCGCCCAAGGCGGGCGCCGACGGCTCGCTCAGGCAGAACGACCAGCTTGTCGGCGCCATCGGCCTCTATGATTTCGACCCCGGCGACAATTTTGTCCGCTACGGCAATTCGGGCATCGTGCCCGCGCGCGCCCCGGAGCCGGTCACCGACCGTTCCGACGTCGGTGTCGCGCAAGGGTTTCTGGAAGAATCCAACGTCAATCCGGTGCTGGAGATGACCCGGCTGATCCAGGTGCAGCGCGCCTTCGAGAACACGGCTGCGCTGATCCGGCAGAGTGCCTCGTCCACCGACGACGCGATCAAGACGCTCGGTTCGAAGTAGCGGCATGGCGACCGGCCCGTCCCTGCTGCGCGCGCCAGAGAGGCTTGCCGAAGCCGGCCCGACGGATCGGCTGGCCGCTCTCGAACGCGTCTGGCGGCGGTTCGACAATCCGGAAAATGTGCTCAGCCGGGGCGGCCACGTCGTCGAGGTCTCGCCCACCCACTATAAGGTCGGCGGCCTCTCCGACATCGCCAGGCTCGGCGACATCGTCGAGCAGCGCGGCAAGGCCGGCACGCGCCGCGGCGAGATCGTCAGGATAGGCCGCGACGAGGTGGTGGTGGCGCCGTTCGAGCGCAGCGCCGATGCCGGCATCGGCGACGCCGTGTTCCGGCGCGGTCCGCTCGCGGTCGCGCCGCACGCTTCCTGGCGCGGACGCGCGATAGACGCCTTGACCCGCGTCATCGACGGCGGCCCGCCGCTGGCCAGGCCTAACGCCGCCGATAGCGCGCACGCACTGACGCCTGGCGCCATGTCGCGCCAGCGGGTCGGCACGAGCTTCCTGACCGGCGTGCGGGTGATCGACATCTTCACGCCGCTCTGCTTCGGCCAGCGGCTCGGCATCTTCGCCGGCTCCGGCGTCGGCAAGTCGACGCTGCTTGCCATGCTCGCCGGCGCCGAGGCCTTCGACACCGTCGTCGTCGCGCTGATCGGCGAACGCGGCCGCGAGGTGCGCGAATTCCTGGAGGACACCATCGGCGCCGACAGCATGGCAAAGACCGTTGCCGTGGTCGCCACCAGCGACGAGAGCGCCATGATGCGCCGGCGCGCGCCCGACACCGCCATGTGCGTGGCCGAGCATTTCCGCGACCAGGGCCATCGTGTGCTCCTGGTGCTGGATTCGATCACCCGCTTTGCCCACGCGCTGCGCGAGGTGGCGACGGGGACCGGTGAGCCGCCGGTCGCGCGCGGCTACCCGGCATCGGTCTTCACCGACCTGCCGAAGCTGCTCGAAAGGGCCGGACCGGGCGCCGAGGGGCCCGGGGTTAAAGGCAGGGGCTCGATCACAGCCATCATCTCGGTGCTGGTCGACGGCGACGACCACAACGATCCGGTCGCCGATTCGGTGCGCGGCATCCTCGACGGCCATGTCGTGCTCGACCGCGCGATCGCCGAGCAGGGCCGCTATCCGCCGGTCAATCCGCTGTCGTCGATCTCGCGTCTCGCCGATAAGGCCTGGAGCGCCGAGCAGCGCATGCTGGTGACCAGGCTGAAGTCGATGATCGCGCGCTTCGAGGACACGCGCGACATCCGCCTGCTCGGCGCCTATCAGGGCGGCGCCGACGCCGAGCTCGACATCGCCGTGCGCCAGGTGCCGCTGATCTACGAGGCGCTCACGCAGTCGCCGAAGGACCGCGCGTCGGCCGATCCGTTCGCCGATCTCGCCCGCCATCTCAAGGGGAAGCAGAATGGCGACCAAGGAGACTGATCTTCAGCACACCGAGCGCGTGCTGCGCGAGATGATCGCAGAGGCCAAGGCCGCCGAGGAGGCCGACGCCAGCCGCGACTCACTCATCAACGGCCTATTCCCGAAGAAGATGGAGTGGCCGCAGCCGCCGCGAGCCGAATTCCCGCGCCTGGCCAACAGGAAAGCGGACCGGCGCAGCGATTTCGTCATCGCCGCACTCGGCATCACGCTCGGGCTGATCTGCGCGCTGTTTCCCTGGTACATTTTCTTCAACCAGGAGCAGTTCGGCGTGCAGGCCATCAAATTCGGCGGCAGCGGCAGCAATTCCGGTCGCGCGGGCGGCGGGGTTGCAGCCGAACGCAGCGGACCGCTGACGGCGAAGGACGTTCCCAATGCCGATATCGACCTGCTTGCCACCGGAACGGTACGGGATGACCCGGCCCCAGCGCCGGCGCCCGACGAGCAGCCCTTCCCCGCCGTATCGGGATTCAAGATGGTGCACGTCGCCAACGGCCGCGCCATGATCGAGGACGATACAGGCCTGTGGATTGTCCAGCGCGGCTCGGTCCTGCCCGATTCCAGCCGCGTCGTCTCGATCGAGCAGCGCGGCGGCAAATGGGTCATCGTCACGGACGCCAACAAGGTGCTCGAGCTTTCCAGGTGACGGCGCCCGGCCCGCGCGCTCGTCCCGCGCAAGGTCCGCGCAAGACTGGCGGCCTAGTCTTGTGCGTACTCGCCCGGAGAGTCCCATGGAACCCGTCAACCTCTTTGACCTCGCCACCCGGCAGTCGCAATGGCTGGCCGTGCGCCAGTCGGCGATCGCTTCCAACATCGCCAACGCCAACACGCCGGGCTACACGGCAAACGATGTCGAGCCATTCGAAAAGGTTCTCGACCGGACGGCGGTGACGTTGAAGGCCACCGAGGCCGGCCATCTCGGCGCGGAGGCTACCAATGCGGGCTTCAACGTCAAGCCGGAGGAGCAAACCGGCTCGATCATGCCGTCGAAGAACACGGTCGTTCTCGAAGACGAGTTGATGAAGGCCGGCGAAGTGCGCCGCTCCTTCGAGCTCAACACGGCGATCGTCAAGGCCTTCCATTCGATGATGACCATGGTGGTGAAGAGCTGATCATGGACGCGCTGACCGCAGCCCTCAAAGTCGCTTCATCCGGCCTTGGCGCCCAGTCGGAGCGCCTGCGCGTGGTGTCGGAGAACCTCGCCAACGCGCAATCGACGGGCAATACGCCCGGCGCCGACCCCTATCGCCGCAAGACGATCACCTTCCAATCCGAGCTCGACCGCGCGTCTGGCGGCTCGCTGGTCGAGGTGAGCTCGATCGCGCGCGACCCGTCCGACTTCCCGATCGAGTTCCAGCCCGGCAACGAAGCAGCCGACGAAAAAGGCTACGTCAAGATGCCCAACGTCAACGTGCTGGTCGAAATGGCCGACATGAGCGAGGCGAACCGCTCCTACGAGGCCAACCTGCAGGTCATCAAGCAGGCTCGCGATCTGATTTCCATGACCATCGACCTGATGAGGAACCAGCAATGATCGGCGGTATCGGGGCACTACAGTTCAAACCGGCAATCGACGGCGCGGAAGCCGGCTCGCCGGGCCTGGTTCAGGGCGGTATCGGGACGCAGGCGAGCGAAAGCGTCGGCAGCAGCTTCGCCGAGGTCCTCAGCCACGCGGCGACCAAGACCGTCAACACGCTGCAGGGCGCCGAGCAGATGTCGATCCAGGCGCTCAAGGGCGATGCCGACACCCGGCAGGTTGTCGATGCGGTGCTGAGCGCCCAGCAGGCCCTGCAGACGACCATCGCCATCCGCGACAAGGTCGTCTCGGCCTACCTCGAAATCAGTCGCATGAATATCTAGGACCGCGTCATGAAAGCCCTTGCCATCGCCGCGACCGGCATGAACGCCCAGCAGACCAATCTGGAAGTCATTGCCAACAACATCGCGAACATCAACACCACCGGCTACAAGCGGGCGCGGGCCGAATTCTCCGACCTGCTCTATCAGGTCGACCGGACCCAGGGCGTGCCCAACCGCTCGAACACCTCGCTGGTGCCCGAGGGCGTCTCGATCGGGCTCGGCGTCAAGACGACGGCCGTGCGCAACGTCCACACGCAGGGCGAGCTGACCACCACCGGCAACAGCTTCGACCTGGCGCTGACCGGCAGGGGCTGGTTCCAGATCGAAGGCGCCGACGGCAGCACGCTCTATTCCCGCGCCGGCGCCTTCAACACCAATGCCACCGGGCAGCTGGTCACCGTCGACGGCGCCAACGTCATTCCGGCGATCACTGTGCCGACCGACGCGGTCGAGGTCATCGTCAACAAGACCGGCCAGGTCTTTGCCCGCATCGACGGCCAGACCGACCTCCAGCTTCTCGGCCAGCTCCAGATCGCCAACTTCGCCAATGAAGCGGGCCTGGCGCCGCTCGGCGACAATCTGTTCCAGGAGACGGCGGCTTCCGGTCCGGCCAATGTCGGCGTTCCAGGCGATCCCGGCTTCGCCACGATCGAGCAGGGCTATCTAGAATCCTCCAACGTCGATCCGGTCAAGGAAATCACCGAGCTGATCTCGGCGCAGCGCGCCTATGAAATGAACTCCAAGGTCATCCAGGCCGCCGACGACATGGCCTCGGTGGTCTCCAAGAACATCAGGTAACGGATAATGGCTATGCCGGCCCCCTGCCCTGCTTTCCGCCGCGCCGTGCTGGCCCTTGCGCTGGCGGCCGTCGGCATGCCGGCGCTTGCGCAAGAGACGGCCAAACAGATTCAGGGCGAGTCGGCCAACCAGATCGCCGCCAATCAAGCGGTCGGCGAAGCCGTGCTGATCCCCAACCGGGTCATCTATCCCGGCGAGACCATCGAGCTTGCAGCGCTGAAGCAGGTGACCCTTGTGCCGGGCAAGCATAAGCCGGACGGCATGGCGACGCGCTCCGAGGAACTGCAGGGCAAGGTCGCCAAGCGCACGCTGCTGCCCGGCCGCTACATCCCGGTAGCCGCCATTCGCGAGGCCTGGCTGGTCGAACAAGGAGCTTCCGTTCAGGTCTATTTCACCGCCGGCGCGCTCACCATTTCGGCCGCCGGCGTCACCTTGCAGCCGGGCGCCGCCGGCGACCAGATCAAGATCCGCAACATCGACAGCGGCAAGATCATCTCCGGCACGGTGATGGCCGACGGCACCATCAAGGTCGGCGCATCGTGATGCGCGCCTTCGCACTTCTGCTGAGCGCCGCCATGAGCCTTCAGCCGGCACTGGCCGATGGGCTCACGCCCAAGGCCAAGCGCGAACTTGCGCAGAAAAATGGCGGCGTCTACGACGACCCTGAATACGATCCGGCCACGACCACACGCATGTTCCGCGTCTCGACGGGACCGAGCACGCTGCCGCCGGGCCAGGTCGCGGCGCGCATCAAGGACATTGCCCAGCTGCAGAGCGCGCGCGACAACCAGCTCGTCGGCTACGGCCTGGTCATCGGCCTGGCCGGAACCGGCGACAGCCTGCGCAACTCGCCCTTCACCGAACAGTCGATCCGCGCCATGCTGGAGAATCTCGGCATCGCCACCGAGGGCGGCAGCGCGCGCGCCAAGAACGTCGCCGCCGTCATCGTCACCGCCAACATGCCGCCTTTCGTCCAGTCGGGCGCGCGCATCGATATCGACGTCTCCTCGATGGGCGATGCCACCTCGCTCGCCGGCGGCACGCTGGTGATGACGCCGCTCAAGGCGGCGGACGGCGAGATCTACGCCGTCGGGCAAGGATCGGTGATCGTGGGCGGTTTCACCGCCAAGGGCCAGGCCGAGGAGTTGACGCAAGGCGTGCCCACAGCCGGCCGCGTGCCGAACGGCGCCATCGTCGAGCGCCCGGTGCCTGCCGAGTTCGACGACCAGGGCGTGCTGACGCTGCAATTGCGCAATCCGGATTTCTCGACCGCCATCCGCATCGCCGACGCCGTCAACGACTACACCTCGCAGCGCTTCGGCATGCGCGTCGCGGCCGAGCGCGACGCCCGCACCGTGCAGATCAGGCGGCCGAAGAACGTCTCCGCCGCGCGCTTCTACGCCGAGATCGAAAATCTGGTCGTCGAGTCGGATACGCCGGCCCGCGTCGTCATCGACGAGCGCACCGGCACCATCGTCATCGGCAACAACGTCAGGATCTCGCGCGTGGCGATCAGCCACGGCACGCTAACCGTGCGCATCACTGAAGCGCCGAAGGTTGTCCAGCCCGAGCCTTTTTCCAGAGGCCAGACCGCGGTCGAGCCCTTCACCGCCATCGAGGCCACGCGACCCGACGCGCGCGTCGCCGTACTCGACGGTCCCGATCTCGAAACGCTTGTCTCCGGCCTCAACCGTCTCGGCGTGAAGCCCGACGGCATCATCGCCATCCTGCAAGGCATCAAGTCGGCCGGCGCCTTGCAGGCCGACCTGGTTCTCCAATAGGCACGCCGATGATCGAGCTTTTCTCTTCGAAACCGCATCGTCGCCCGAGACTTCATCCTGCAATGTGCCTCGTCGCCGCTGCCGCGATCGTTACCCTGGTGGGCGCCGCCGCCCGCGCGGAAGAAGTGCGCCAGGTGCTGCCCGGCGGACAGGCGCCGGCTCAGCCGGCGCAGCTCACGCGCGAGAAGGCGCCGGACGAAAGCGAGATCCAGCGTTTTTGCTCCAACATCGCCGACGCCGCGCGCGACCGCCGTTATGCCCTGCAGGCCGAGGAGTTGAAACAGCTCCAGGCCGGCATCGACGAGCGCATGAAAGCTCTGGAGGCAAAGCGGACCGAATACGAAGAATGGCTGAAGCGCCGCGAAGTGTTCCTGGCGCGCGCCGAGGACAGCGTGGTCAAGATCTATGCCGGCATGAAGCCCGACGCCGCGGCCGAGCGCCTGGCGATGGTCAATGCCGAGCTCGCGGCCGCCATCCTGATGAAGCTCGATTCGCGCAAGGCCGGCGTCATTCTCAACGAAATGGACCAGAAGGCGGCGGCGGCGCTCACCGGCATCATGGCCAGCGCGGCGCGAAGGGTTGATCCGTCATGAAGTTGAAATTGCTCGTCCTTGTCGCAGGCGTCGGTCTGTCCGGCTGCGGCACCGATCTCAAGGAGGTCGGCCGGGAGCCTGCGCTGTCGCCGGTCGGCTCCGGCATCGGCAATGGCGGTGGGGCTCCCTACAGCTATCCGGAGCCACCGGCCGCGCCCGTGAAGAAATTCTCGCTGTGGGACGACCGCCAGAGCCGGCTCTTCACCGATCCGCGAGCACTGCAGGAAGGCGACATCCTGACCGTCAACATCAAGCTCAACGACAAGGCCAATTTCAAGAACCAGAACGACCGCAGCCGCACCGCCGCGCGCAAGCTGGGCTACGACGTCACGCTCGGATGGGACGGCAAGAGCACCAGCGGCAAGGGCGATGCGGGCCTGAGCTCCAGCACCGAAACCAACGCCGACGGCGAGATCAAGCGCTCGGAGAATCTCGAGCTCAATGTCGCCGCCGTCGTCACCGAGGTGCTGCCCAACGGCAATCTGATGATCAGCGGCTCTCAGGAGGTGCGCGTCAACTACGAGCTTCGGGTGCTGACCATCGCCGGCATGGTGCGTCCCTCCGACATCGGCGCCGAGAACACGATCCCCTACGAGCGTATCGCCGAGGCGCGCATTTCCTACGGCGGCCGCGGCCGTGTGAGCGAGGTCCAGCAGCCGCCCTACGGCCAGCAGATCCTCGACCAGGTTCTTCCTTTCTAGGCTGGGAGAGCGCTGTCCATGGCAAATGTCGAGCAGGCTCAGCCCAAGAAGGGACCTTCCCTGGTGGTCCAGCTCGCCATGCTTCTCGCCATGACGGGTGCTGCCATCGGCTTGGGCTGGGTTTCCGGCGGCTATCTCAAGCAGGGCGAAGCACCGGCGCCGGTGCCTGCCGCGCCGGAGAACGCCGGCAGCCCGGAGAAACCCGCGGACGCGGACAAACCCGCTGCCGGGCCGACGGTGGTCCAGCTGGCGCCGATCACCACCAATCTCGCTTCGCCGAGCGAAATCTGGATAAGGCTGGAGGCATCGCTGCTCTACGACGTACCGCAGCCGCCGGAGATGGCCGAGCAGATCCATCAGGACCTCTTGGCGTTCGTGCGCACGCTGAAGATGCATCAGATCGAAGGCGCCAGCGGCTACCAGCATCTCAAGGCCGATCTCGACGAGCGCGCGGCGCTGCGCAGCGGCGGCCACGTCAAACAGGTTCTCATCAGGACGATGCTGCTCGAATGAGAAAGCTTTTCATTGCCACGGCGCTTATCGTCGTCACCACCTCTGTCGCCGCGGCCCAGCAGCTCGATCTCGGCGGCATCGGCAAGGCCGACGGCACCACGGTCGGCTACCTCATCCAAATGTTCGGCCTGCTCACCGTGCTTTCGGTGGCCCCGGGCCTGCTGATCATGGTGACGAGCTTCACCCGCTTCGTCATCGCCTTCTCGATCCTGCGCGCCGGCATCGGCCTGCAGTCGACGCCCGCCAACCTGATCCTGATCTCGCTGTCGCTGTTCATGACCTTCTATGTCATGGCACCGACCTTCGACCAGGCCTGGAACACCGGCGTCAAGCCGCTGATGGACAACCAGATCACCCAGGCCGAGGCCTTCGAGAAGATCTCGGATCCGTTCCGCGGCTTCATGCTGCACAATGTGCGCGACAAGGATTTCGACCTCTTTGCCGATCTCGCCCGCGAGCGCGGCCAGACCGTCTCGCGCGGGACCGTCGACCTGCGCATCCTGGTGCCCGCCTTCATGATCTCGGAGATCAGGCGCGGCTTCGAGATCGGCTTCCTGATCGTGCTGCCGTTCCTCGTCATCGACCTCATCGTCGCCACCGTCACCATGGCCATGGGCATGATGATGCTGCCGCCGACGGTGGTCTCCCTGCCGTTCAAGATCCTGTTTTTCGTGCTGATCGACGGCTGGAACCTTCTGGTCGGCAGCCTGGTGCGGTCCTTTACCTGACCGCACCGCCGGCGGCACCGCAAATGCATCGCTCGAATTTCGCGCAATATATTTTCGATTAACCGTCCAGTTTAGCCGTTTGGTAGGAAGTTGCCCGCATAGTCCGCCTCAGATGGCGGGTGATCAGGTCTCAGCGATCATTGGCATGATGCCGCACCGTCATACCGGACAAGCCGGTATGTCAAAAAAATCCGTGTAAAAACAAGGTACGAGTACCATGGCCAGTATCATGACCAATTCCGCCGCGCTGACCGCGCTGCAGAGCTTGAACAGCACCAACAAGCAGCTCGAGATCACCCAGTCCCGCATTTCCACCGGTTACCGCGTCGCCACCGCCAGCGACAACGCCGCTTACTGGTCGATCGCCACGTCGATGAAGTCCGACAACAAGGCGCTGTCGGCCGTCCAGGACTCGCTCGGCCTCGGCGCCGGCAAGGTCGACACCGCCTACACCGCCATCAACGACATCAAGGACCAGGTCGACCTGATCAAGACCAAGCTGGTCACCGCCCGCGGCGCCAGCAAGGAAGACCAGCAGAAGATCGCGACCGAAATCAACGCCATCCAGGCGCAGATCAAGTCGTCGGTCACCAACGCCAACTTCGCCGGCTCGAACCTGCTGCAGAATGACGGCACGGCGGCTTCCGACCTGAAGATCGTCGCTTCGTACAACCGCACTGGCGCGACCGTCACCATCGACACGATCAACGTCAAGTCGGCCGACACGCAGGTCCTCGACGTCGCCGGGACGGGCGGTATCGTCGGCGGCCTGCTTGCCGCGACCTTCTTCGACCCGAGCACCACCGCTGTCGCCGACACCGCCATCGACACCGCGCTCGGCTCCGTTGAAACGGCGCTCGGCAAGCTGTCCACCGGCGCTGCCTCGCTCGGTGCCGCCAAGTCGCGCATCGACACCCAGAAGAGCTTCCTGTCGAACCTGTCGGACTCGATCGACAAGGGCGTCGGTTCCCTCGTCGACGCCGACATGAACAAGGAATCGACCCGGCTGCAGGCCCTTCAGGTCCAGCAGCAGCTCGGCATCCAGGCGCTGTCGATCGCCAACGGCAACTCGCAGTCGATCCTGTCGCTCTTCCGCGGCTGATCACCCAGCGAACTTCAGGCATCCGGATCGGGCCGCGCCATCAGCGCGGCCCGATTTTCATTGTGACGCCACCGCCCTCCGAGGCGCGCCTCTTCCCTTAAGAAATACTACCGCATCGCGGTTTCAAGGCCCGCTTTTAACGCGGCATTAACCGTGACGCGCTAGTTATGGTTAACCAATCGCTATGACGGGCCGACCGGTGGTCGACAGGCATGATGCCCCCGCCAGAGAGTTGACCGGCATGCGCGAGGCATGCCTGCTGTGAGAAGGGGTGTATCTTGGCAAGCATCATGACCAACGCCGCCGCGCTGACCGCGCTGCAGAGCCTCAACGCCACCAACAAGGCGCTTGAAACCACACAGGGCCGCATCTCGACCGGTTACCGCGTCGCCACCGCTTCCGACAACGCCGCCTACTGGTCGATCGCCACCTCGATGCGGTCAGACAATCAGGCGCTCTCGGCCGTCCAGGACGCGCTCGGCCTCGGCGCCGGCAAGGTCGACACCGCCTACACCGCCATCACCCAAATCAAGGATCAGGTCGACGCGATCAAGACCAAGCTGGTCACCGCCCGGGGCGCCAGTCAGGACAATCAGCAGAAGATCGCCACCGAAATCAAGGCCATCCAGGACCAGATCAAGTCGTCGGTCACCAACGCCAGCTATGCAGGCTCCAATCTCCTGCGGAACGACGGCACCACCGCTTCCGATCTGCAGATCGTCGCTTCATACAACCGCACCGGCACGACGGTTTCCATCGACACCATCACGGTCAAGTCTGCCGACACGCAGGTTCTCGACGTCGCCGGCACCGGCGGCATTGTGGGCGGCCTGCTCGCCACGGGCTTCTTCGACCCGAGCACCACCGCTGTCTCCGACACCAATATCGACACCGCGCTTGCCAGTGTTGAAACCGCGCTCGCCAAGCTCGCCACCGGCGCTGCCTATCTCGGCGCCGCCAAGTCGCGCATCGACACCCAGAAGAGCTTCCTCTCCAACCTCTCGGACTCGATCGACAAGGGCGTCGGCGCGCTGGTCGACGCCGACATGAACAAGGAATCGACCCGCCTGCAGGCCCTCCAGGTGCAGCAGCAGCTCGGCATCCAGGCGCTGTCGATCGCCAACGGCAACTCGCAGTCGATCCTGGCCCTGTTCAAGAGCTGATTAGTCCGTCCGAGACAACCCTTCCACCGCAAGGCCGCGTCTGAACGCGGCCTTTTTTCTTGCGCATCGGATGGCTGCTTTCGCGCTTTCCAGGTCCCGCGTGGCGCTCGGCGGCACGCACTATCATCCTCGCACAAGCTTCGCGGTCTAGTCTTCCGGCGGACAGTCATGCTGGGAGCGGTTGAATCGTGCCGGAACAGATCCAGAGCCTCATCGCGAACCTGCGGGGATTCGGCGTCAGGCGTCTCGCTCTCATGGGCGGCATTGCCGCGCTGGTCATGGCCGTGATCGGCGTCGCCTCTGTCTATCTCAACCGTCCGGCCTACGAGACGCTCTATGTCGGGCTCGACCGCAGCGACGTGAACCAGATCGGCCTGGTGCTGGGCGAGGCCGGCATCGGCTTCGACGTCGGCGCCGACGGAACGTCGGTGCTGGTGCCGGCCGGCACCACCGCGCAGGCGCGCATGCTGCTTGCCGAGAAGGGACTGCCGACCAGCGCCAACGCCGGCTACGAGCTGTTCGACAATGTCGGCTCGCTTGGCCTCACCTCCTTCATGCAGCAGATCACCCGCGTGCGCGCGCTGGAAGGCGAGATCGCGCGCACAATCCAGTCGATTGCCGGCGTCAAGGCGGCGCGCGTCCACATCGTCATGTCCGAGCGCGCCAATTTCCGCCGCGACGAGCAGCAACCTTCCGCTTCGGTGGTCATCCGCTATGCCGGCGTCGATGCCGAGAAGAGCGCGCAGTCGATCCGCCACCTGGTCGCGGCGGCGGTTCCGGGCCTGTCGGCCGACAAGGTCACCGTGCTCGATTCCAACGGCAACCTGCTCGCCGCCGGCGACGACACCTCCAACACCAGCGCTGCCCGCACGCTTGGCGTCGAGCAGACGGTCGAGGCGCAGATCGGCGACAACATCCGCCGCGCGCTCACCCCCTATCTCGGCCCCGACAATTTCCGCGCCAGCGTCAAGGCCGACGTCAACACCGACACCCGCCAGACCGAAGAGACGATCTTCGATCCCGAATCCCGCGTCGAGCGGTCGGTGCAGTCGGTGCGCACCAATGAGGCCAGCAACCAGAAACAGGCCTCGACGCCGACCAGCGTCGAGCAGAATCTGCCCGAGACGCAGACGACCAGCACTGAAGGGCCGCAGTCCTCCTCGCAGAACGACCGCAAGGAAGAGATCACCAACTACGAGATCAACTCCAAGAAGATCGCCACCGTCTCCAACGGCTATTCGGTGACCAAGATGTCGATCGCCGTCGTCGTCAACCAAGAGCGGCTGAAGACGATCCTCGGCAAGGACGCCACCCCCGAGCAGATCGCCAAGCGCGTCGCCGACATCCAGAAGATGGTGGCCTCGGCGACCGGCTTCGACGACAAGCGCGGCGACGTTATCGACGTTTCGGCGGTCGAGTTCATCGACGGGCTCGACGGCGAGCCGATCGAACAGCCCGGTATCCTCGCCTCGATCGGCACTTATAGCGGCACGATGATCAATGCCGGCGCCTTCATCGTCGTCGTGTTCCTGGTCGCCTTCTTCGGCCTGCGGCCGATGGCGGCCGCGCTGACGGCGTCGGCGAAGCCCGCGGCCGTCGCCGGCCCCAGCTTCGACGATGTCCAGCGCTCGCTGCCGACGCCTGACGCGCCGGTGGCCGCGATTGCCTCCGATACGCCGGCCGGCGCCTTGCCGGATGCCCGCTCGGGGTCCACCCCGCTCGACGACCTGCGTCAGAAGCTCAGGCCGGCGCCGCAGGAACGGCTGGCGCGCATGGTCGACCTCAATGAGGAGCGTACCGCCCAGATCCTGCGCAAATGGGCCGCCGCCCCGGAAGCGGCGGCATAAGTCATGGCTTCGGGAGCCCTTTTCGATCTCTTGCCTGATTTCGGTTTGCGCAGCCCGCGCGCCGGCCAGGCGCCGGTGGCCGCCGACATCGAGCGCAAGCCCGAGATATCGCCGCCGCAGGCCGACATTGGCGCTTTGATCGCCGAGGCGGTGGCCGATGCGGAAGCAGCGCTCGAGGCTCGCCTCACGGCCGCCCATCGGGCGGCGCTCGAAGCCGAGCGCCGGGCCAATGATGATGCGGCGAAAGCATTCCTGGAAAGCTTTGGCGGCGATCTCGGCGCGGCGGTCGCGATGCGCGTCGATGCCATGGAAGCGCGCGTTGCCGATCTCACCGCCACGACGGTTGCCCGCATCATCGGCGGCATCGTCAGCGACGATCTGCAAAAGCGCTCGCTCGCAGCCCTTGCCCAAACCATCAGCGCCGCGGTCGCAGACGGTGAGGCCGTGCGCATCGTCGTGCGCGGGCCGCTGTCGCTGTTCGAGCCGCTGAGGGCCGCGCTTGGGGACCGCGCGGCCAACCTCGATTTCACCGAAGCCCCGGGCTTCGACCTTACCGTGACCATCGATGACACCGTGTTCGAGACGCGCATCGCCGAATGGTCGGCTTCCTTTTCGGAGGTCCTGTCATGACCGCGATCGACAGTGAGCCCCGGCACGAGATCATCATCGTCAAGCGCAATCACGACGGTCATGACGAGGGCCATCATGGCGGTGTCTGGAAGATCGCCTTCGCCGACTTCATGACCGCGATGATGTGCTTCTTCCTCGTCATGTGGCTGATCAACGCCGCCAACGAGCAGACTAAAGCGGCGGTCGCCAGCTACTTCAACCCGGTCGAGCTGATCGACCGCAACTCCAGCCGCAAAGGCCTGGAAGACCTTGGCGACGGCCCGAGCAAGGTCGGTCTCACCGCCGACAACCCGCAGGACGGCGCGAGCAAGGCCGGCGAAAACGGCAAGGGCGGTGCTGGCTCTTCCGATAGGCGACAGACCAAGGAAGCCTCGCAGAAGTCCGACCTTTCCGACGAGCATCTGTTTGCCGATCCCTATGCCGTGCTGTCAGAGATCGCCACCGACACCGGCGTGATGCAGAATGTCAGTGCCAAGGGCGAAGGCGGGGCGCGGAACGCCGGTCCGGCGACCGGCGCTTCCGGCGGCGAATCCTATCGCGATCCCTTCGCACCGGATTTCTGGTCGCAGCAGGTGGCGACCCCTGGCGCCGAAGCCAGCGCCGAACGCAGGAAGATCGAAGGCGATCCGGCCAAACCCGGCGAAAAGGTCGCCGAAACCGAAGTGCCGAAAGTCAAGGCCGTTCCGCCTGCGCCGCCGCAGTTGGATGCGCCGCTCGAGCCGTTGGCGACACCGGAAAAACCCGGTGCCAAGGTGACCGCCGGTTCGAGCGGCACGAAAGTCGGGAAAGCCGACGGCAAGGAGATCAAGGGCGAGAAAGCCGACGGCGAGAAGGCGGACGCCGAAAAAGCCGAGGCCGCCGCGAAGCCGGGGACCGCGAAGGCCGAAGCGGCTAAGGCGGGGATGGAAAAGGCCGAGCCGGAACAAGCTTCCGACAAGGGGGAAAAGACCCCGAGCAGCGCCGCCCTCAAGGCCGCGGCCGAGATCAAGCAGGAACTGGCCAAGGCCTTCGCGCCAGGCGAGAAACTGGCGGCGGGCGTCTCCGTCGAGGCCACCGGCAAGGGCGTCGTCATCTCGATCACCGACCAGCTCGACTTCGGCATGTTCGAGATCGGCTCGGCCCTGCCGCGCCGCGAGCTGGTGCTGGCGATGGAGAAGATCGGCCATATCATCAACGAGAAGAAAGGCACCATCACCATCGGCGGCCATACCGATGCGCGGCCGTTTCGCAGTGACACCTACGACAATTGGCGGCTGTCCACCGCCCGCGCCCACTCCGCCTACTACATGCTGGTGCGCGGCGGCGTCGACGAAAGCCGGATCACCGAGGTCGCCGGCTTCGCCGACCGCCAGCCCAAGATCCCATCCGATCCGCTGGCGGCCGCAAACCGCCGCATCGAGATCCTGATGGCGACCGGCGGATGAGGGGCAGGACCGTCATCGGCCGCGCCGTCGGGCTGCTCTTGCTTGCCGCGGGGTCGCCCGGGGCGGCCTTCGCGCAGGACGACGGCTTGCAGCCCTATCAGCTGGTGCGTTCGCTGCAGCTCATTCAGGACCGCATCGCAGGCGGCGACCATGCGGCGCTGCCGATGCAGGCCAAGCTTCTGGAAATGGCCGATGCCAGGCTTCGCGCGGCCGATGCCGGGGATTTCAAGGACCCGAAGAATTTCCGCGCTCTGCTCGTCTACGGCATGAGCGGCGGCAACCCGGTCACCGTCGAGGCAGCGGCTTCGCGCGCGACGACCGACCCGCAGAGCCTTGCCATCGCCAAAGGGATCGTCGCCTATCTGAACGGCCGGCCGGCCGCCGCGATCGAAATCCTGAAACCGATCGATCCGATGAGCGTGCCCCCCGACCTCGGCGCCTTCCTGGCGCTGGTCAAGGGTTCGCTGCTCGCGACCGATGAACCTTTGACCGCGCTCACCCTGCTGGATGAGGCGCGCCTGCTCAGCCCCGGTACGCTGGTCGAGGAAGCAGCCCTTCGCCGCTCCGTCGGCATCGCCGCGGCGCAAGGCGACGCCGCTCGCTTCGCGCTCGCCTCGACGCAGTATGTCGCCGGCTATCTCTATTCGCCCTATGCCAGTCAGTTCGCCGACTCCTTCGTTTCCGGTGTCATTGCGCTCCATATGTCGATCAGCCAGGACAAGTTGGCCGACATCACGTCGATGATGGACGCCGAGCGCGAGAAGGTGATCTACCTGCGCATCGCGCGCCGCGCCGCGATCGACGGGCTGACCGATCTCTCGGCCTTTGCCTCGGCGCGGGCCGAGCAGGGCCGCAACGGCAACGGCAATCAGGACGATCCGCGCGCCGTGCTCTACTCGAGCCTCTCCACGGTGACGTCGTCCACGATCGACGACGTGCGCGCCAAGCTCGGCAAGATCGATCGCGGCAAGCTTTCGGAAGGCGACCGCGCCTTGCTCGATGCGGCGCAAGCCGTCGCCGGCGAGGTTGTCGCTCCTGTGCCGGCGGCCGCCAAGGACGAGACCGAGGCTGCAGATCCGGCAAAGAGCGATGCGGCGAAACCCGCCGCCGAAACCGACCCCGCGGGCCTGGCTGACGCCGACGCCTTGCCGCCGGTGGAAGGCGCGGTGTCCGAGCAGCCAGCTGTCGCGGCCTCGCCCAAGCCGGCGGCGGACGCGCCGGCCGCGGCTTCTATGCCGCAGGCCACGCCAACGACGGCTCAGTCCACGGCCGAAGCTCCGGCCTCCGCTCCTGCGCCGCCCGAAACGCCGCCGGTGCTGCCTGCATCCGCGCCGGCGGCTTCGGGTCTTGATCCGCACGATCCCACCGACGCCGCGATGCTCGACGCGCGCCGGCAGCTCGACCAGATTGACCAATTGCTCGGAACCGCTCCCAAATGACCAGCGCCCAAATGACTAGCGTGAGTCAGGCCCTGCCGGGGCTCGGCTCCGCTCACACCCCGTCCCGCGAGCAGGCCGCCGACGGGACGGAAAAAGGCTCGAATTTCGGCGAGATGGTGCATGGCGCCGAAAAACCGGCCCGCCAAGGCGAGCATTCGGCCGAGCCTGTGTCCTCCGATGCTCATCCAATGAGGCGCGCCCTCGCCGGTTCGCCCAAGGTGCAGGCTGACCAGGATGGGCAGAACAAGACCGCCGCGCAAAAGCCGGCAGCCGGAAAAGCCACCAAGAGCAGCGCCGACACCGGTCATGCGAAAGCAGCGGACGATGCCGACGCGGCGGCGCAATCGTCCGACGCCGCTCCGCTCCAGGACGGCTTGCCCTTGCTGATGGCGTTGGGCGACATCCGCCATTTCGCAACGTCGACAAATGCCGGTCGCGACGGATCCACCGCCGAGGGAGAGGCAGGGATCCAATCCCCCCTTGGCCGGTCCGCCGCTTCGCAGCTGGCGATTCGCCAGGGCAGACGCACATTGGCCGACGCTTCCGAAACCTCCGAGCCGTTGCCGCAATCCGGTCGCGCGGGACCAGCGACGGAGAAATCCGGGCCCGATTTCGGACAGAAACCGGTGAGCGCCGATCCGGCCGCGGACGCATTGGTCCGCAAGGAGGACGTCCTGCCGGGAACGCAAGGCACCGAAACCGACGCCGCAACGCCGCGCGGCTGGCGGCCGGCAGCCGCCCAGAAAGCGGCGCAGTCCATCGCGTCGATCAATCAGACCAGGCCATCCTCCGCCGCCGGGCGCATGGATGTCGTCAGCCAGCAGAGCTTCCCGGCGCCGGCGCAAAATCCCCTCAGCCAGACGGCATCGGGTCTGGTTGAGGCGATCGCCTCGGACGATGACGTTCAACAGGCCTTTTCAGGCGCGTCGGTCAGCTCCCAAACGGCCAATTCTGTTGCCGTTCCGACACATGTCCTGAAGATCGAGCTCCACCCTTCGGAGCTCGGCATGGTGACCGCCAGCCTGAGGCTCTCGGGAGAGCAACTTTCGATTGAGATGAAGCCGGAGACGCATGAGGCATACCGCCGGCTGACCGCCGACAGCGACGCCATCGTCAAGTCGCTCCGCGGCCTTGGCTTCGAGGTCGACCACGTCACCATCCTGCAACCCTCGATAGCAGTGCATTCGGCAAGCCGCGCCGATGCGAACAGCGCGCTGCCGATGTCGACGGGCCGCGACCAGCCTTCATTCCAACCGGGGAATTCGGGCGGCAACAGCTCCGGCGGCGATCGGCAATCGGGAAGGAACGACCGCAATGGCGCACAGGAATTCGGCCGCGCTGCTTCGCCTCTTCGCGAGCGCGCTGGCGACGATATCTATATCTAGCCTGGCTGTCGGCGTCGCCAAAGCCGCCGCCAATCCCTGCGAGCCGGAAATCCTGCGCGCCGCCGATCGTTACGGCGTGCCGGCGGGTATCCTCTACGCGGTCGGCCTGACGGAGACTGGAAAGAAGGGCAGCCTCCAGCCCAACGCTTTGAATATAGAAGGAAAAGCTGTCTTCCCGCGCAGCCGCGGCGAAGCGTTGGCGACATTCGAGAATGCCCGTCGCCAGGGTAAGACGCTGATCGACCTCGGCTGCATGCAGATCAACCATCGCTATCACGGCGATCATTTCCGCAGCGTCGAGGACATGCTCGATCCGCACCGGAACGTCGACTACGCGGCGCGCTTCCTGGTGAGCCTCCATGCCCGCCATATGACCTGGTCGATGGCTGTCGCCCGCTATCATGCCGGCCCGAACAACGACCCGGCGCAGAAGGTCTATGTCTGCCGCGTCATCGCCAACATGGTCGCCACCGGCTTCGGCAAATGGACGCCGAACGCCACCGCTTTCTGCAATCAATAGTTGTTTCTGCAGCGACTTCGAACCTGGCCGCCGTCGAGGGTCCCGGCGACTCCGGTATCGTCCCCGATCCGGTGCCGCCAATACACGTTTGCACAACCGCCTTTATTACGGGTCCCAAAAAAACTCCCAAGAAAATAGCTACAAGAAATGACGGTTTTTCAGGATTCACCGAGCCGGGTACCCCTTTCCGCACGGGGCAAATGAGCTGATTCGGAGGGGTGGTCCGATGATCGTGATCGTTGATGAGCGCGAGCTCGTAACTGAAGGCTATAGCTCGCTTTTCGATCGCGAAGGCGTCGCCACTGCCGGCTTCGCGCCGGGCGAGTTCGGCGAGTGGGTGAGCTCCGCCGCCGATACCGATCTGAGATCGGTCAGGGCCTTCCTCATCGGCGACTGTCGCGACGGCGCCATCTCGCCGCGCCAAATCCGCGACCGCACCAGCGCCCCGGTGATCGCGCTCAGCGAGCAGCATTCGCTGGAACACACGCTGCGGCTTTTCGAGAGCGGCGTCGACGACGTCGTCCGCAAGCCCGTGCACATCCGCGAGATTCTCGCCCGCATCACCGCCATCCGCCGCCGCGCCCATGAAGAGGCCGCCTACACCGAAGTCGGCTCGATGCGCATCTTCATGGACGGCCGCGATCCGGAGATCGACGGCGAGCCGCTGCCGCTGCCGCGCCGCGAGCGGCGCATCCTGGAGTATCTGGCCAGCAATCGCGGCCGGCGCGTGACCAAGACGCAGGTCTTCAACGCCATCTACGGCATCTTCGACGAAGAGGTCGAGGAGAACGTGGTGGAGAGCCATATCTCGAAGCTGCGCAAGAAACTGCGCGAGAAGCTCGGTCACGACCCGATCGATTCCAAGAGGTTCCTCGGCTACCGGCTGGTGTTTTGATGGCCGCCCAGGGCTCATCCCGCACCAGCCTCGCGCAAGACACGAAGCTTAGTTCTGTGGCCTTCTACCCAGGCACTGCGGAGATGTATCGATGAGCCTCTACGGAATGATGCGGACCGGCGTTTCCGGTATGAACGCGCAGGCCAACCGCTTGTCCACGGTGGCCGACAACATCGCCAACTCCGACACCACCGGCTACAAGCGCTCCTCCGCCGAATTCTCGACGCTGATCATGCCCGGCACCGGAGGCGCCTATAATTCTGGCGGCGTGACGACAACGATCCGCTCCGCCATCAGCTCGCAAGGCGTCATGCAGTACACCACGTCGGTGTCCGACCTCGCCGTCAACGGCGACGGCTTCTTCGTCGTGCAGGATCCGAGCGGCACGCCCTACCTCACCCGCGCCGGCGCCTTCGTTCCGGACGCCGAGGGCAGGCTGGTCAACGCCGCCGGCTACCAGCTGATGGCCTACAGCTATGCCAATGGCGTGCCCGCGGCCACCGCTAACGGTTTTGAGGGCCTGGTGCCGGTGCAGATATCCGACCAAGAGATGACGGCGACGCCCAGCACCGAGGGCACCTTCTCCGGCAATCTGCCATCGGGCGCCACTCCGGTCGCGGCCGGCAGCCTGCCCACCACCAACACCGCCGCGGCCCAATACACCTCGAAGTCCTCGCTGGTCGCCTATGACAATCTCGGCAACAAGGTGCTGCTCGACGTCTATTTCACCAAAACCGGCGCCGGAACCTGGCAGGTGTCGGTCTTCGACCAGTCGAAGGCGACCCCCGGCACGTCCTTCCCCTACACCGGCGGCGCATTGGGTTCGGCAAACCTGACCTTCGACACCACCACCGGCAAGCTAACCGGCGCGACCACGGGCGTCTCCTTCACGGTGCCGAACGGCTCGACCCTCAATCTCGATCTCTCCAAGCTGACCCAGCTAGGCACCGGCTACACCGTTGCCGACGCCGACGTGAACGGCAATGCCCCCAGCACCATCGAGAAGATCCAGATCGGGCAGGACGGCGTGATCTACGCGCAGTACCAGGACGGCTCCACAAAACCGCTCTACAAGATTCCGCTGGCCGACGTTCAGAGCCCCGACAACCTCACCGCGATGCCGGGCAACGTCTATGTGCAGAGCGCCGATTCCGGCGCCGTTCGCATCGGCTTCGCCAACGAAGGAAAACTTGGCGCGGTCGTCTCGGGCGCGCTCGAGAATTCCAACGTCGACATCGCCGAGGAACTGACCAACATGATCGCGGCGCAGCGCAGCTACACCGCCAATTCCAAGGTCTTCCAGACCGGTTCCGACCTCATGGACGTCCTCGTCAACCTGAAGAGATAAACCCATCGGGCGCCAGCCCGTGAAAGACCCGCATGTCGCTTTCCACCGCACTAAGCATCGCCCAGTCGGCGCTCCTGGCCACATCCAAGCAAACCAGCGTCGTGTCGCGCAATGTGGCCGACGCTTCCAACCCGGACTATGCCCGCCGCGTCGCCGTCGTCACCAGCACGGCGCCCGGCGCACGATCGGTGGAGATCCAGCGCGCCGCCAATGACCTTCTGTTCCGGCAGAACCTTTCCGCGCTGTCGGCATGGAGCGGCCAGAGCGCGCTTTACAGCGGCATGGATCAGCTCGACCTCTCGGTCAACGGGGTCGACAACGCATCGTCTCCATCGACGGCGATCGCCAATCTGCAGCAGGCGCTGCAGCTCTACGCCACCACGCCGTCGAACCAGAATCTCGGCGCCAGCGTCATCGACGCGGCCAAGCAGGTGGTGAGCTCGCTGAACGACGGCACCAAGGCGATCCAGGACTTCCGCACCCAGACCGATGGCCAGATCGCCACCGCGGTCGACGACCTCAACTCGCTGCTCAGCCAGTTCCAGGACGCCAACAAGGCCGTCATCGCCGGCACGCGCTCCGGCACGGATGTGTCCGACGCGCTCGACCAGCGCGACGCCATTTTGAAGAAGATCGCGGAATATGTCCCGGTCTCGACCTTCACGCGCGGCGACAACGATATGGTCATCACCACCAAGGACGGCACGACGCTGTTCGAGACGGTGCCGCGCTCGGTAACTTTCACGCCCTCGGCCGGCTACACCGCCGGCGCTCCCGGCAACACGATCTATATCGACAACGTGCCGCTTTCGGCAGGCGCCGGCGACAACGCCAGCGCCGATGGCAAGCTCGCCGGCATGCTGACGCTGCGCGACGGCGTCGCCGCGACCATGCAGAGCCAGCTCGACGAGATCGCGCGCGGCCTGATCACGGCATTTGCCGAGACCGCGCCGTCTAAGCCCAATGCAGCGGGCCTTTTCACTTGGTCCGGCGCGCCGGCCATTCCGGCTGCCGGCACCCTGGTCAACGGCCTCGCCGGCTCGATCAGCGTCAACGCCGCCCTTGACCCGAGCACCGGCGGCAGCCCGTCGCTCCTGCGCGACGGCGGCATCAACGGCGCGGCCTATATTTCCAACACCGGCGGCGGGGCTTCCTACGCGGACCTGCTGATCGCCTATGGCAACAGGCTGGATCAGCCGATGGCCTTCGACAGCTCCGCCGGCATCACCGCCACCTCGTGTGTCTCCGACTACGCCGCGAACGCCATCGGCTGGTTCGCGGGCGTGCGCCAGCAGGCCTCGACCAACGCCGACGCCAAGGAGGCGCTGGCCACGCGCACCGCCGAAGCGTTGTCGAACGACACCGGCGTCAATGTCGACCAGGAAATGTCCCTGCTTCTCGACCTCGAGCACACCTATCAGGCGTCGGCGCGCATGATGAAGACCGTCGACGACATGCTGGACGCCCTATTGAGCGCGGTGGGATAAGCCATGAAAGCGACAGCCGTCTCCTCGGCCGCCATCTCCAACGCCCTGCGCTATCAGCAGATGCGCATGCAGGCCGAGCTCGTCAAGGCGACGACGGAATCCCAGACCGGCAAGGTCGCGGATGTCGGCTTGGCGCTTGGCGGGCGCACGACCCAGGCCGTCACCTTCCAGCGCGATCTCGACCGGCTGAACGGGATCATCGATTCCAATTCGCTGGTCGCGGCGCGCCTGACATCGACGCAGGATTCGCTTGGCCAGCTCTCCGATGTCGCGCAGGACCTTCTGACGGCGCTGACCAGCGCCGTGTCGGGCGATTCCTCGACCGCAATCACCCAGACCGCCGGCGCCACGGCGCTGCAGCAGATGACGGGTATCCTGAACACCAGCGTCAACGGCGAATATCTGTTTGCCGGCACCAACACCGACGTCAAGCCGATCGACGACTTCAGCGCCGCCGGCTCGCCCGCCAAGGCGGCGTTCGACGCCGCCTTCACCAGCTACTTCGGCTTCGCCCAGAGCGACCCGGCTGCTGCCAATATCACCGCCGCCCAGATGGACGACTTCATCACCACCAAGGTCGAGCCGCAGTTCCTGGGCGCCGGCTGGCAGACCAATTGGTCGAGCGCCACCGACGACCAGATCACCAGCCGCATTTCGTTGAGCGAGACCACGCAGACCTCGGTCAGCGCCAACGAGCAGGGCATCCGCAAGCTCGCCATGGCGGCCGCCATGGTCAGCACCCTCTTCACCGGCAACATCAGCCAACAGGGGCAGAATACGATCGTCAGCCGCGCGCAGAAGCTGGTCGGCGAAGCCATCGGCGGCATCGTCCAGGTGCGATCCGAAGCCGGTCTCGCCCAGAAGCGCGTGTCCGACGCCAGCGACCGCATGAAGACCCAGGTTGATCTGTTCGAGAAGCACATCATCGATCTCGAGGGGGTCGACCCAACGGAGGCCGCCACCCGCGTGGCCGACCTGACGCAGCATATCGAAACGTCCTTCGCCTTGACCGCGCGCCTGCAGCAGCTCAGCCTGTTGAACTATCTCACCTGAACACTTTTCACCGGAACGCCAGAGCTCCGACGATGTATCAATTCTCCTACGCCGACATCCAGACCGACTCCGTCGCCGACGCCAAGGACCGGGAGCGGCAGCTGCTCACCCGCTCGATCGACATGTTGTCCGCGGCGGCCGCCGTCGGGCCGGACACGATGGAAGCGGTCGAGGCGCTGCACTTCACCAACCGCATCTGGACCACCTTCGTCGAGGATCTCGGCTCCAGCGACAATGCGCTGCCCAAGGAACTGCGCGCCAACCTGATCTCGATCGGCCTGTGGCTGCTGCGCGAGACGGAGGACATCCGGCAGGGCCGCGCCAACAATTTCGAAGGATTGATCGAGGTCTCCCAGATCATCCGGGACGGCATTCAATGACCAACACGCTGAAGATCTCGCTGAAGCCGAACGAGAAGATCTACATCAACGGCGCCGTCATCCGCGTCGACCGCAAGGTCTCGATCGAGCTGATGAACGACGTCCAGTTCCTGCTCGAAAGCCATGTCATCCAGGCCGACCAGGCCTCGACGCCGCTGAGACAACTCTACTTCATCGTGCAGATCATGCTGATGAATCCGTCGGGCGCCTCCGAGGCCCGCGACATGTTCCGCCGCTCGCTGCCGATGCTGATCGCCAGCTTCGACAACCAGGACATCTGCAGCGGGCTGAAGCAGATCGACCGCATGGTCGGCGAGGATCATATTTACGAGGCGCTGAAGGCGATCCGCGCGCTGTATCCGCTCGAGCGCCAGGCGCTCAACAGCAATGAAGACATTTCCGAAGCGCCACGCGCGCTGGCTGTAGGAGCATAAAGATGGCCGTGGACATGACAACGACGATCCCGGTTGGCGCCAACCAGGCAAGCCAGCAGACCTCGAAGACCGCCGTCGACTATCAGTCGTTCCTGAAGCTTTTGATCGCCGAAATGAAGAACCAGGATCCGACCAAGCCGATGGACTCGACGCAGTATGTCGCGCAGCTCGCGACCTTCTCGCAGGTCGAGCAGTCGGTCCAGACCAACAGCAAGCTCGACCAGATCATGCAGTCCTCGGCGCTATCGCAGGCGGACGCGCTGATCGGCCGCTCGATCACCTCCGCCGACGGCAAGACCACGGGGACCGTGGCTTCGGTGAAACTCGCCAGCAGCGGCCTGATAGCGGTGCTTCAGGACGGCACCGAAGTCCCCGTCGGCGCGGGCGTATCGATCAAGCCGGCCGCCTAAGCAGGTCTCCCGAAAGTGGGTCCGGTTTCGGGACGAAGACATGCTTAAAATCAAAAAGCCTAAAGCAGGTCGCGTGAATCCTTTTTCACGCGACCTGCTTTAGCCGATATTTCGCAAGGGGTCTGCCCATGAACGAGGCCGACGCCCTCGATATCGTCCAATACGCGGTGTGGACTGTGCTTACCGCCTCAGCGCCGGTCGTGCTTGTGGCCATGGCGGTCGGCATCGGCATCGCGCTCATCCAGGCGCTGACCCAGATTCAGGAAATCACGCTCACCTTCGTGCCCAAGATCGTCGCCATCATGCTGGTGGTGGCGCTGACCGGGCCGTTCATCGGCAGCCAGATCTCGGCCTTCACCAACGTTATCTTCGAACGCATCGAACACGGCTTCTGAAGCCTCGCTGTCGCGGGGCTCGGAGTGGGTAGTTGGTCAGTTTGAATTTCAGGACGGATGGCCAAACGCGGTTACAATAAGAAGCGCCACGCCGAATGCGCAAAGATAGCCGATAACACCATATGCCATGACCCGGCGCGCCGTCCGGAACCGGGATGACCAGAAGTCAGCATATAGTCTTGCGTTACGTCGCCCAAGGCGTTCGCTCCAAGGGAGGTTTTGCTCGTCTATCGGGCCGAAGAAATTGGTCCGCACAACTATGCTCAGAAGTGCGATAAACACGGTTGCGAAACTCGGCACCAACACAACGAAACAGGCTGTAATTGGAAGAACCAAGTGGGGATTGTCCGCCCATTCGTACTTCAATTCTCCCTCCGTTTTCTGCACAGACCGCGAACCAGAGGTTTCTCTGCCTCTTTAGCCTCAATCAGCGCAACAATATCGCTGATTTCCCAAAGCTTGTCAGCAATGCCAGCAGCCATAGCTGGCGTGATGCGTAGGGTCTTATGGATGCGGACGAAGTTGTAGTACGAAACCGCTTATTGTGATCGAGATGAAATTTCAAACTGATCCACTACCTCGGAGTGAGTTCGCTTGCGGCCGGCCCCGTTGCGATTAGATTGGGAGTCGCGCGGCGTCGGCGACGCCTTCATTTCGGACAGACTTCGAGAAGCCATGGATCAGGCAAAAGCAGCCGGCGGGTCATGTGCGGGATAGCCGGCGTCTGGCGAAAGCGCGATCCGATCGGCGCCGGCGATCTTTCCGACATCGCCCGCATGATGCAGGCGCTGGCGCATCGCGGTCCGGACGATCACGACAGCTGGAACAGCGCCAGGCTGGCGCTCGGTCACCGCCGGCTTGCCATCATCGACCCGTCGCCCGCCGCGCGAGAACCGATGCTGACAACCGATGGCCAGGGCGTCCTTTGCTACAATGGCGAGGTCTACAATTACCGCTCGCTGCGCAAGTCGCTGGAAGCCGAAGGCCTTGAGTTCCGCACGGTCTCCGACACCGAGGTGGTGCTCCTGGCTCTGCATCATTGGGGCGCGGAAAAGGCTGTGCCGCTGTTCGACGGCATGTTCGCCTTCGCTTATTTCGATCAACGCGACGGCGCGTTGTGGCTTGCCCGCGACAGGCTTGGCATCAAGCCGATATCCGTGTCCGACACAGGCGAGCGGCTGCTGTTCGCCTCCGAGGACAAGGCGATCCTCGCCTGCCAGGACTTTCCGCGCCGGGTCGACGCGCGCGAGATCACCTTGCGCCTTGCCTGGCAGAGCCGCGATTCCAGCTACAGCATCTTCGAAGGCGTCGAGCGCCTGCCTCCCGCCGGCCTCTGGAAGATCAGCGATGGCGGCATCGAGAAGCGGCGTTTCTGGCATGTGCTCGACGTCCTGGAGACATCGCGCATCGTCAACGACAGGACGTCCGACGCCGGGCAGTTGGCCGCCCTTCAGGCGCTGCTCGAAGAAAGCGTCGAGCTGCACTGCATCGCCGATGCCAGCCTGGCCACCGCCTGCAGCGGCGGTGTCGATTCCGGTCTGATCACCGCGCTCGCCAAGCGCTACAGGCCGCAGATGCATGGCTATGTGGTCGATCCAAAGCTCGGCCGCAGCGAGGCGGAAAGCGCCGAGCGGACCGGCCGCCATGTCGGCGTCGACCTGCGCCGCGTGCCGGTCGACCGGAACCGGTTCTTCGAGCTCTGGCCACGCGCGGTCTGGCATCTCGAGAGCGATGGCTGGCATGCCAGTATTGCCGGCCTGCTGGCGCTCGCGGATCAATGCCGCGCCGACGGCGTCAAGGTGCTGCTTACCGGCGAGGGTTCCGACGAGCTGTTCGGCGGCTACAAATGGCAAGCATCGACCATGCGATTGTGGCGTCCGCCGTGGCTTCGGCACCTGTTCCGCTCCAAGTCGGCGCGCGAACGGAAATTCGTCCAACTTCGCCGGGCGCCGTTCCGCAATTCGATCGGCCGCGGCTCGCCCTGGGACCGCAATATCGTGTTGAGGGCCTTGTCGCCCGAGCTGAACTTTCTGCAGACGAAGCTGTTCGACCGGCTCGACGGCGTCAGCCCGGACAGCGACCGCGCTTTCCTGGCAAGCTGCTTCTACGATCTCTATTCGCATCTGCAGGACCTGCTGCACCGGCATGACCGCCTCAGCATGGCCGCTTCGGTCGAGCTCAGAGTGCCATTCCTCGAAAACCGGCTGATCGATTTCGCCATGCATCTGCCGAGGCGGCACAAATACCGCAACCGGACGAGCAAATGGCTGCTGAAGAAGGTCGCCGAGCGCCATCTGCTGCGCGAAAATATTTATGCGGCAAAGAACGGCTTCGAGATGTCCGGCGCCTTTTCGGCCGGCACCCAGGGGCTGCTGCGCGGCGGCTTCCTGCGCGACGCCATGAAATGGTCTGCGTCCGAGCTGGACGACCTCATCGATTTGGCGAAAAGCCAGGAGCCATCCCGGCTGCGGCTTGTCGGGATGGAAATGTTGCTGAGACTGTATATGGGCAGCGAGACGATGGGCAACCTGACCGAGGCATTGCATGCCGAGTTCAGCGACGCGAAATGATCAAAAATTGGTCCAGACCGGCAAGATGCTTGGCTTAAAGCTTCGCCGACGCATTTTCGCCTTTGCCTTCCTGTTGTTGGACCGCGATTCTTGACGGGTCGCCAGCACAGCCGGGACGCGACGACCGGCTTGGCGAGTGGAAGTAGCAGGTGAAGGCGGGACAGCGACCATGATCGACGACGAGCCGGAAAGCGAACGCGTCCCGGCGCTGGCGCCGTTCCGGCACGGCATCTTCCGCGCCGTCTGGTCGGCGAGCCTTGTGTCGAATTTCGGCGGCCTGATCCAAGGGGTCGGCGCCGCCTGGATGATGACCACGATCGCCACTTCTTCCTACCAAGTGGCGCTGGTCCAGGCATCGACCACCTTGCCGATCATGCTGTTCGCGCTCATTGCCGGCGCCATCGCCGACAGCTTCAACCGCCGCAAGGTCATGCTGGTGGCGCAGAGCTTCATGCTGGTCGTCTCGGCGCTGCTCACCGCGTTCACCTGGTTCGGCTGGATGACGCCGTGGACGCTGCTCGCATTCACCTTCCTGATCGACAGCGGCACGGCGCTGAACAGCCCGTCATGGCAGGCCTCGGTCGGCGACATGGTGCCGCGCGCCAAGGTGCCGGCGGCGGTCGCGTTGAACTCGATGGGCTTCAACATCACCCGCAGCGTCGGCCCGGCGATCGGCGGCATCGTCGTCGCTGCCGCGGGTGCCGCCGCAGCCTTTGCCGCCAACGCCGTCAGCTATATCGGACTGATCGTCGTTTTGTTCCGCTGGAAGCCCGAACAGCCCGCGCCGACGCTGCCGCGCGAGGCGCTGGGTGCTGCGATGGGCGCCGGCCTGCGCTATGTCGCCATGTCACCCAACATCGCCAAGGTGCTGGTCCGGGGTTTTGCCTTCGGCTTCAGCGCCGGCGCGGTGCTGGCGTTGCTGCCGCTGGTGGCGCGCGACGTCGTCAAGGGCGACGCATTGACCTACGGCATCATGCTCGGCGCCTTCGGCATCGGCGCGGTCGGCGGCGCGCTGATCAGCGTGCGGCTGAGGCAATTGCTCTCCAGCGAGACGATGGTGCGCGCTGCCTTCGCCGGCTTCGCGCTCTGCGCCTTCAACGCCGCCGTCAGCCACAATGCCTGGCAGACTTCGGCCGGCCTGCTCGTCGGCGGCGCCTGCTGGGTGATCGCGCTCTCGCATTTCAACGTGACGGTGCAGATGTCGACGCCACGCTGGGTCGTCGGCCGCGTGCTGTCGATCTACCAGACGGCGACCTTCGGCGGCATTGCGCTGGGCAGCTGGATCTGGGGCGTGGTCGCCGACGCCCATGGCGCGGAGACCGCGTTGATGGCGGCTGCCGTCGCCATGCTGGCGGGCGGCGCCATCGGCCTGTTCCTGCCGTTGCCGCAACAGAAGACGCTCAACCTCGATCCGCTCAACCGGTTCAAGGAGCCGATGCTGGGACTCGACTTGAAGCCGCGCAGCGGCCCGATCGCCATCATGATCGAATACATCATCCGCGAGGAGGACGTGCCGGAATTCCTCGCCACCATGGCCGAGCGCGGCCGCATTCGCCGCCGTGACGGCGCCCGCAACTGGACGCTCGCGCGCGATCTCGAGAACCCCGGCATCTGGATCGAGCACTACCACACGCCGACCTGGGTCGAGTACATCCGCCACAACCGGCGCGCCACCCATGCCGATGCCGTGGTCGGCGAGCGCATCCGCGCTCTCCACAGCGGCGAGAACCCGCCGCGCGTGCGCCGCCTGATCGAGCGCCCGACGTCTGCGGGCACTGCCCTTGTGTCACCCAAGGGGCCGATCGAGCATTAAGGCTTTTCGGGGTCAGCCGGCGCTCTGGATCATGTAGAGCTTGCGCGTCGTCTCCCGGATCAGCCATTCGCCCTTCCACCCTTGCGGCAGCACGAGAAGGTCGCCCGGTCCGAGCGCGCGCATCTCGCCGTCGGCGCGGCTCACCTCGGCGCGGCCGGAAATGATGTGGCAGATTTCCGAAGAGCCGGAACGGTCGGCGGTGAAGCGGCCGGGCGTGCATTCCCAGATGCCGATATCGACGGTTCCGTCGGGCGACTGGAAGAACGAGCGCGCGGCCTCGACCTGATTGCCTTCAATGGAGGTCGGCTTGGGCGAGAACGCACCGATATCGGCTTTGGCGAGGTCGTGGAAAGTCGAAAGATCGATCAAGCTGGTGGTCTCCATGATCAGAGCAATTCCAGGAAAAGTGTGAAGCGGCTTTCCGTCCGGAATTGCGTGAAAACAAATAGTTGGAGCGGTTCGGCGAACGATGGACCGCTCTAATGGCCTGTGATGCCGTCGGCCAGAGCGGCAAGCTTCGAGGTGTGCTGAAGCCCTGCCGCCTCGCGTTGGTCGGCGATGCGGTAGAGCTGGTACATCGAATGGACGCCGAGCCAGCGGAAGGGTTCCGGCTCCCAGCGCCGCACCTTGCGGTTGACCCAGGGCAGTCGCGTAAGATCCGTCTCGTTGCCGAGGATCAGATCGGCAAGCGTGCGACCCGAAAGGTTGGAGCTCGAAACGCCCAGCCCGACATAGCCGCCGGCCCAGCCGATGCGCGTCTTGGGATCGAGGCCGACCGTCGTGCACCAGTCGCGCGGCACGCCGAGCACCCCGCACCAGGCATGGTCGATGCGGCATCCCGCCGTCTGCGGCAACAGCGTCGTCAGGATCGTGTGCAGCTGGTCGATCGTCGCCTGCTGCGTCCGGCCGTTGACGTCGGTGCGCGAGCCGTAGCGGTAAGGCACGCCGCGCCCACCCATGGTGATGCGCCCCTCGCGCGTGCGCTGGGCGTAGCAATAGGCATGCGCCGCATTGCCGAGCAGCTCATGCCCTTCCCAGCCGATCTCGCGCCAAAGCTCCGGCGACAGAGGCTCGGTGACGATCTGCGCGCTGTTGAGCGCCAGCCAGGTTCGCTCTTCGCCCGGAATGCCGGCGGTGAACCCTTCCGTCGCGCGAATGATGGTTTCGGCCCGCACCGTGCCACGGTCGGTGGTCACGCTGCCCTTGGCGATCGCCGTCACCGTCGTCTTTTCGTAGATCGGCACGCCGAGCCGCTCGACCGCTGCCGCCAGCCCGCGCACCAGCTTGGCCGGCTGCACCCGCGCCTGGCCGTGAATGACGAAGCCGCCCATGACATTTTTGATGTTGATGCGCGCGCGCGTCGCGGTGGCGTCGAGCAACTCGATGCGCTCGGGATCGGCATCCCAGGAGCGGATCGTCTCGCTCTCCTCGCGCACGCGCTCCAGCTGCGCCGGATTGGTGGCGACCGTCAGATTGTCGACGCGACGGATGTCGGCGTCGATGCCTTCCTCGGTTGCCACCCGGATCACTTCGTCGACGCAGCCGGCCATCGCCTTCTGCATGCCGGTCACGCCTTGCCGGGTCGAGGTCTTGAGATATTTTTCGCGAGACCAGCCGAAGCCGCCCGACAGCCAGCCGCCATTGCGCCCCGACGCGCCGAAGCCGGCGAACTCGCGTTCGAGGAGCACAATCCGAAGCGCGGGTTTCGCCTTCTTTAGATAGTAGGCGGTCCAGAGCCCTGTGTAGCCGGCGCCGACGATCGCGACATCGGCTTCGATGTCGCCGGGCAAAGGCGGACGCTGCGCGGGAACCGCGCCCAGATCCGCATACCAGAAGGAGATATCGCCGTTGCGCTTGACTTGCATTGGATGATTTCCAAGGTGAGAGAGGATCAGGTGAGCGTCGTGTCGGCGGTGCTGTCGTCGGGCAGAAGCTTGGCGTCGGCGCCATCGAAGCGGAGCTCCACCTTTTCGCCGAGGCCGAAACTCTCGCCGGTCAGCGGCGAGCGCACGATTGCGGTCGAACCATCGGCGAGCTTCACCTCGTATTTCGAGCCCGAGCCCAGATAGATCGCTTCGGCGATCGTTCCCGACAATCGGTTGGCGCCGGCAGCTGTCGCATGCCCGGGCCGGCGGATGGTGAGTTTTTCAGGCCGCAACAGCATGACGGGATTGGCCTCGCCCGCAAGCCGGCGCGGCGCTGTGACCGTCTCGCCGGCGATGCTCAGCGCTGTGCCGGTGCCGTCGCTTTTTGCCTCGCCGCGCAGCACGGTGGAGTCGCCGATAAAGCGGCCGACGAACAGCGTCGCCGGCTCGTCATAGAGTTGGCGGCCAGTGCCGACCTGCTCGATCCGCCCGCGGTTGAACACGGCGATGCGATCAGACAAGACAAGCGCCTCTTCCTGGTCGTGCGTGACATAGACGAAGGTGGTGCCGAGCTCACGGTGGATGCGCTTGATCTCGAGCTGCAGCCATTCGCGCAGCTTCTTGTCGAGCGCGCCGAGCGGCTCGTCCATCAAGAGCAGCGGCGGATCGAAGACGATGGCCCGCGCCAGCGCCACGCGCTGCTGCTGGCCGCCCGACAATTCGCTCGGATAACGATGCGCGAAGTCGCCCATCTTGACCATGTCGAGCGCCTCGGCCATGCGCGCCTTCCGCTTCCCTTGGTCAATGCCGCGAAGCGTCAGCGGATAGGCGACGTTGCGGCCAACCGTCATATGCGGGAACAGCGCGTAATGCTGGAAGACGACGCCGATGTTGCGCTTGTGCGCCGGCACGCCGACGACGCTTTTTCCCCCGACCAGCAGCTTGCCGCTGGTCACGTCCGTGAAGCCGGCGACCACATTGAGCGTCGTCGTCTTGCCCGAGCCGCTTGGCCCCAGCAGCGTCATGAACTCCCCGGGCTCGATCCTGAGCGACACGCCGTCCAGCGCCTTGAACGTGCCATAGGCCTTGGTGACGGATTCGAGGTCGATCGCCGCGCCGCGATTGTCCGGTCTTGGGTTCATAAGCGTCCCTTCCGCTCGCGGCCAAGAAGAAGCATGCCGCCGCCGATCAGGATCGTGGTGGCGCACAAAAGGATAGTGCCGACGGCGGCGACCGTCGGGTCGGCGTCGCGCGTGATCGAGGAGAAGATCTGCACCGGCAGCGTCTTGAGATAAGGATTGGTGATGAAGAGCGAGACGATGATCTCGTCGAAGGACGTCGCGAAGGCGAAGAGCAGGCCGGAGAGGATGCCGGGCAGGATCAGCGGCAGCGTGACGGTCCGGAAGGTGGTGAGCGCGCCGGCGCCGAGGCTGGCCGCCGCCGTCTCCAGGCGCTTGTCGAACACTTCGAGATTGGCCGAGACCGCGATCAGCACGAAGGGCAGCGCCAGGATGGTGTGGGCGAGCACGAACCCCGGCAGCGTGCCGACGAGCTGGGCGTCGAGATAGACGGCGTAGATGCCGATGGCCAGAACCACGCCCGGCACCACCATCGGCGTCAGCATCAGCATCCGCAAAAGGTTAGCCGGCCGCGCCTTCATGCGGTCGAGGCCGAAGGCGGCGAGCGTGCCGAGCACCGTCGCCAGCACCGCCACGATCGAGGCGACCTTCAGCGAGTTGAGGAAGCTGGTCGACCATTCCGGATTGGTGACGAAATTGTGGTACCACTGCCAGGAAAAGCCGTGCGGCGGAAAGGCGAGCGATTTGTTGGCATTGAACGACATCGGCACGACGACGAGCGTCGGCGCCACCAGCCATATCGCCACCAGCAGGCAGACGAGGCCGAGGATAACGCGGGTGAGCGGCTTCATTTCCATCAGCGCCGCCCCGCTTCCCGGTGCCGCGACCGCATCACCGGCGCTGCCAGCGCGAGCAGCAGGAAGGTCGTGACCAGCAGCACCACGCCCATCGCGCCGCCGCGTCCCCATTGGAGCAGGCTGAGCACTTGGGTCTGCACCAGTGTCGAGAGCATCGTCGAGCGCGGCCCGCCGAGCAGCGCCGGCGTGATGTAGAAACCCAGCGCCAGGATGAAGACGATGATCGCGCCGGCATAGACGCCCGGCAGCGACAGCGGCAGATAGACCGTGAAGAAAGCGCGTGACGGCCGGGCGCCAAGGCTTCGCGCCGCCTGCACCAGCCTGAGGTCGATTCCCTTCATCACCGAATAGAGCGGCAGGATCATGAAAGGCAAAAGCACCTGCGCCATGCCGATCACCACGCCGGTCTGGGTGCGGATCAACCGGATGCCGGTGAAGCCGGCCGACCGGAGCAGCGAATTGATGACGCCTGAATCCTGAAGCAGGATCACCCAGGACAGGGTGCGCACCACGCCGCTCACCCAGAACGGGATCAAAACGCAGAGCACCAGGACGAGCCGGACGCGCGGTCCGACCGCGGTCATCAGATAGGCGTAAGGATAAGCGCAGACGATGCAGACCAGCGTCACCCATGCCGAGATGGAGAAGGTGCGTTGCAGCACCGCGAGGTTGACGGGCGCGCCGAAGAACCAGGCGTAGTTCTGCACGCCCCATTCCGGCTCCGACAGGCTTCGCAGCACGATGGTGATCAGCGGATAGCCGATCACCCCGGCGAGCAAGACCAGCGCCGGCAGGGTGAGCGCGTACGGCCGCCATGCCCACCCTGCCCGTTTCTCGGCAGCAGGCGTCGTCGGTTCGAGCGCGCTCACGGGCCTTGCCTCCGTCAGCCGGTCAGTTGCCGGCCATCAGCGCGGACCACTTCTCCTGCGCCAGCGGGAAGTTCTCGACCCAGAACTTGATGTTCTGCTTGTAGCCCTGCTTCTGACGCTCGGGCGTGTTGGTCAGGAAGGCGGCGACGGATGCGTCGACCTTGGGCTGCGCGTCGTTGTTGATCGGCGTGTAGGAAGTCTGCTGCGCCAGGATCTCCTGCGACTGCTTGCCGAGATAAGCGTTGAGCAGCGCGTAGGCGGCATCGGTATCCTTGACGCCGACGGGGATGGTCATCTGGTCCATCACCACCAGCCAGTCCTGCCAGGCGGGGGCGTATTTGGCGCCGTTCTTGACCGCCGTCATGGCGCGGCCGGTCCACATCATCAGCATGTCGGCTTCGCCGGATTCGGCAAGCTGCTGCGATTCCGCGCCCGTCTTCCAGTAGATCGTGTCGGGGCCGAGCTTGCGGATCACGTCGATGGCCTTGTCGATATCGCCGGCCGCCATCGCCTTCGGGTCGCCGCCCGCCGCTTTGAGGGCCTGTTCGAGCAGGCCGCCGGTCGGGTCGCCCGAGCCGTCGAGTCCGCGCACGCCCGGAAATTTTTCGGTGTCGAAGAAGTCGGCCCAGCTCTTGGGCGGGTTATCCTTGTACTTCTCCTTGTTGTACATCAGCACGACGCCGTAGTTCATCGCCGGCACCGAGCACTCGCCGACCTGGCCTTCGGGAATCTTCGAGATATCGAGCTTCGAAAGGTCGAGCTTCTGGAACAGCTTGCCGCAATAGACGTAGGGCGGCAGGTCGGCGGTATCGACGACGTCCCAGGTGACATTGCCGGATTCGACCTGGGCCTGCAGCTTGGCGATCTCGGTCGGGCCGTCATTGAGCAGCTTGACGCCGGACTTGTCGACGAATTCCTTCAGCGCCGCCGCCTGGCCGTCCTGGTAGATGCCGCCATAGGAGACCAGCGTCAGGGTCTTGCCCTTCAGCGAGCCCTCCTTCACCTCGCCCGCGACAGGCTTGTCCTGCGCGAAGGCGGCGGTTGTCAGAACGCCGAGCGCCAGCGCGGCGCCAAGGCTCACAAGTTTCGACTTCAACATAACTGTAACTCTCCCATTGAGGCCCGCGTTTAAATCGGACTACCTGGCCGCGAGCGGTTTCCAGGCCTTGTATTGATCGAGCTCGGCGCGCGCCGAGGTCGGCGGCGCGATGATCCACATCACCTCGGCCCGGCCGCTGCCGATGTTCTCGCTGCGATGCGGTGTCGATGTCGCGTATTCGATGCTGTCGCCCTCTTCGAGGACATGGCGTGCGTCGCCGAGGGAGACCTCGACAATGCCGCGAAGGACGACGAGCATCTCGTGGGCGTCGCCATGCGTGTAAAGCGCGGAGCCGGTCGAGCCGCCGATGTCGAACTCGCCGACATAGACTTCCATGTCGCTCAGGGGCGGGCGCGAGAGCAGCATCTTGCGGCAGCCGTCGCTGGGCGGAAGGCTTGGCCGCTCGCTGCGCCGAAGGGCGCCGTGATGATTTTTGGCCGTGCTTTCCTCGAACAGCATTGCCACGCTGACGCCGAGCGCCGAGGCCATCTGGTTGAGCGAGGCAGTGCTTGCGCCGGTCAGGCCGCGTTCGAGCTGGCTGATGAAGCTGGCGCTCGTCCCGGTCGCCTCCGCAAGATCGCGCAATGACAGCCGGCGGGCGAGGCGAAGGCTCTTGAGACGCGCGCCCAGCACCTGATGGGCAAGCGTCGCAGCCGAGCTGGCACTATTTGCCGCCGGAGCCTGGCTGTTATTCGAAGCCTTGGGCATCCCGTTCTCCTCCACTTAACACTTTGTACAGTACCACTGTACAGTTGGCAAGCCGCGCGTGGCGCCAGGCCCGCGCCGGTATTTGGGCCAGGCTGCAAGCTTGGGGGTGTATCCGCAGGAGAAAAGCGCGGTGGCGGATCGACAAGCTACGCGCGGGAGGTCTCGCTACCCCTCACCCGAAAGATCCCGCCGCGCCTTGTCGAGCTCCTCGGCGTAGCGCCGCATCAGATGGCTTTCTGTGAGCAGGCCGCGGACGATGCGATCGTCGAAATCTTCAACGACGGCCAGCTCTTCAGCGCCGGCGCGCTGGAAGGTCTCTGCGGCGGATTGCACATTCATCGACGGCACCAGCACCGCATCCTTGAACTGGGCAAGCGCCTGCACCGGGGTCTCGCCATCGGAGAGATCGCTGTGCAGTTCGGCAACCAGCAACACGCCGACGTAATGCTGCCCCTGCTCGACGGCAATGACGCGCTGCGCGGAGCCGAGCGGGATTTCCTTGCGGAACTCGGCAAGCGTCGTCGAGGCATCGATGGTGCGGACGTCCTTGCGCATCATCGAGCCGACATTGAGGCTGCGCATCCAGCCGACGTCGTGGGCGCTGCGGATCGTCTCGCCGCGCAGATGGAAGCGCCAGGTCGAGAAGGAGTAGCCGAAGGTCTCGCGCACAAGGATCGCCGACATGATCGAAGCCGCCAGCACCACGCCGGTGAGCGTCAGATCGCGGGTCGATTCCAGCGCCAGGAAAGTCATGGTCAGCGGACCGCCGACAACGCCGACGGCCAGCGAGGTCATGCCGACGACGGCGGCGACCGCCGGATCGATGCCCGTCGTCGGCGCGGCCATCGCCATGACGCCGGCAAAGACCTTGCCGAGAAGTGCTCCCAGAAACAGCGAGGCAAAGAACAGGCCGCCGCGGAAGCCGGACCCGAGCGAGATCGCCGAAGCCGCCAGCTTCATTACGAAGACGCTCGCCACCACGGCAAGCCCGTAATTCATCGCGAACTCTCGGTGCAGCGCGCCATGGCCGCTCGACAGAACCTGCGGCGTGACCAGCCCGAGCAGCCCGACGAGGATGCCGCCGATAAACGGCCGGACCGAAGCATCGATCGACAGCCGCGCGAAACCGCGCTCGATCAGACTGACCAGGTTCATGATGGCGATCGAGGCGGCGCCGCCAAGCAGCCCCAGCAGCAGGAACGGCACGTACTGGCTGGCGGTCAGCGTCGGCAGGCCGGAAAGCTCCAGCGGAAACGGCACGCCGCCGAACATCTCCGCGGTCAGCGAGGCAGAAATCGCCGCCGTCATGACCGGCGCGACATTGGCCACCGAGTAGATGCCGATGACCAGCTCGAAGCCGTAGAAGGCGCCGGTCAGCGGCGCATCGAAGGCGGCCGCGATGGCGCCCGCGGCGCCGCAGCCGACAAGGATGCGGACGTCGTTGCGGCGCAGCCGGAAGGCGCGCGCCAGCCGCGAGGCGATGCCGGAGCCGATCTGCGTATAGCCGGCTTCCAAGCCGACCGAAGCGCCGAAGCCGCTGGAGATCATGGTCTGGCCGACGATGATGAAAGTATCGGTCAGCGACATCCGCCCGCCATAAAGCGCATTGGCCTCGATCGGGTCGACAGGCGTGCGGAATTTTCGCTTGCGCAGCCAGATGACCGAAAGGCCGAGCACAAGGCCGCCGATCGCCGGAAACATCGCCTGCACCGGACTTGCCAGCGAAAACATCGCCGAGAGCCGCCCGCCCGGCTGCACGTCGAAGAGCAGAAAGTGCAGGCCTTGCACCAACTCGCTCATGCCGGTGACCAGCGCGCCCGCGATCATCCCGACGAGGCCCGCCATCAGCACGATGACGATGCCCCGCGCTTCGAGCACGGGTATCGAACTGATCAGCACGGCGCGAAGCCGGCGGGCGTAGACTTGCGGATCGTTTCTGGCAGGCAACGGAGCGGCTCGCCGGATATGCGAAGGGATGGAAAGCTGCCGTGCCTGATACGCCCGGCGGCATTGCGTGACAACCGCAATGCCGACAGCTTGTGGCGCCATTTTGGCGCTGCATCGATTAGCGATGGTTAGGTCGTTTGTCTGCCAGCGCGAAGGCCGGAAAGCTCATCGATCAAAGATGGTCAGCGGTCCGCAACCGTCTTCCGAGACGAAGATCGCCAGCAGCTCGGCCGGCTCGGTTGCGCTCGCATTCTCCGCGAAGAGATGGATCGTGCCCGGCAGCTCGAACCAGGTCTGTCCCTTGCCGAACGTGCCGACGGGTCCGCCCTCGAGCTGCGAGCGCAGCATGCCGTTGAGCACGAAGGCCGTGACCGCGCCGGGATGGCGATGTCTCGGCGTATGGGCATTCGGCGGAAACTCGACGAGCGCCGTGGTGATCGAATGCCCCGGAACATTCGGCAGTTTTTCACAGGACAGCGGCTTGACCGTGGTGGTGGGGCGCGCAGCCGCACCTTCGCCCGCCCCCACCATATGCACATGCGCCGGTCCACCGGCGACAGAGTTTGCCCGGTTGCCCTGCACGACCACCGCGCCAAGCAGCGCCGAGCCAATCGCTGCGACGCCGAGCAAGGTAAGATTTCGTGCCGAAGCGACTTCGATGATAGCAGCAAATTCCTCCGTCTGTTTCACACCGTCATACGGAAGCCGGAGCGCCAACCGAGCTCGCTGACAGCTTTGTCGGTCGTGACATGACCGTTAGGCTCCGCGACGTTGAACGCGCCCTGTGATCCTCGCTCGACGGCGAGCAGCGCGGCGTAAGCCGCGGCATCGACATGCAGCGCCGGATCGGCGGCGGTCTCCGTGCCGGTGCCCGGTCCATAGAGGCGTCCATAGCGCAGCACGATGCCTGTCATGGGCGAGGCTTCGAGAACTTGCCGTTCGAGAGCGATCACCCCACCGACGCTGATGCCGCGGCTGCCCTCTGCGCCGCTGTCGAGCGGATCGGATTCGGCATGCGGCTCGGGTCCAGGCGCATAGACCCAGGCGATGCTTTGCGCGATCAGGCGCCTGGCGCCGGCCGACTTCGCGGCCTCGACCAGATTGCGGGTACCCTTATCGCGAATGCGGGCGTTTCCGATGATCGCTTCGCCCATCCTGGCCGGGTCGAGTCCGGGCGGCAGGTCGGTGAGCTGATGGATGACGATCTCGGGCTTTGCCGCCGCGACCGCGGTGCGCAAGCCACCGGCATCGAACACGTCGACAACCACCGGCTCGGCGCCGAGCGCGCGGAGCCCTTCAGCCTTTGCAGGCTGGCGCGTCGTCGCTGCCACCTGATGGCCGGCATCGACCAGTTGTGGGATCAGGCGGCGACCGATCGCGCCGGAACCACCGGCAAGAAAGATTCGATAGCCCATCGTCTCCTGCTCCATTTTACGATAATATCAGTGTTCGAACAACATATAAGAGCCCTGACATCGTGCGCAAGCGGAAAACCTCCCCTGCAATTCCCGCGCCCGGCGAAGGCAAGCGCGGCGAGCAAGGCTATATCGGCTATTTGCTGCGCCAGGCGGCCGGTGCCTACAGGCTGCGAGTCGAGCGCGCGCTGGGCGAATTCGGCGTGACGCAGCCGCAATTCGCGACCCTGACCATGCTGTCGGCCTATCCCGGCATATCCAACGCCGACCTCGCCCGGCTTGCGGTGCTCACCCCGCAGACGGTGAGCGTGATCGTCGCCAATCTGGAAAGGGCAGGCTCTCTCGTCCGCAAGCCGCATGCGGTGCACGGGCGCATCCAGCACCTCGATCTCAGCGACAGCGGTCGCGCCTTGCTGAAGAAATGCCGGGAACGGGTGCAGAAGCTTGAACGCGAGCTGACTGCAGGACTGTCCGCGACCGAGGAACGCGCCGTCCGCCGCTGGCTGGTCGGCGTCGCCACGGCGGACGCGACCGGTTAGAGCAATTCCAGGAAAAGTGTGAGCGGTTTTCCGTCCGGAATTGCGTAAGAACAAGCTCTATGTCGCAGTGCCCTCGCCCGCTTCGTAGAGAGTGAGCTTCCGATCCCCGATGCCGAGTTCCGACCAGCTCGCGCGCCATTCGGCGATATGCGCCGACTTGAAGTGCGCGTCGAGCGCGGCACGGTCACTCCAGATTTCGGAAACATGGATCAAGCCGGGATCGAGCACATCCTGCGCATAGGAATATTCGAGGCAGCCGGGTTCGGCGCGGCTGGCCGAGATCATCCGCTCCATGGCCGGCCTGGTGTCGGCCAGCCTGTCAGGCGGCACGCGTATAGTGCCGATGATCAGCAGCATGCTCTTGTCCTCGCGATATCCCGGCAACCTTTTGCTGCCCTCCGGCGTCGCGCCGTCATCCGGACTCGGCAGTAGCCCCTCTCCCACCTTCGCGCAAGCTTGGCCGGCTACGGTCGGGGGCCTGCCCTTTGCGCCGGGCAAATCTGGATTCGAGGACGACATGGCGATCAGCGAAACAATCCCGTCCGGCGTGGTGGCCAAGAACGGCCGCGACGTCTTCTTCGCGCTCGGCATCGTCGTCATCCTGGCGGTGCTGTTCCTGCCGATCCCCGCCTTCCTCATCGACATCGGCCTTGCCTTCTCGATCGCGCTCTCGGTGCTGATCCTGATGGTGGCGCTGTGGATCCAGCGGCCGCTCGATTTCTCGTCCTTCCCGACCGTGCTGCTGATCGCCACCATGCTGCGGCTCTCGCTCAACATCGCCACCACGCGCATGATCCTGTCGCACGGCAACGAGGGCACCCATGCCGCGGGCTATGTCATCTCGGGCTTCTCGAAGCTGGTGATGTCGAGCGACTTCGTCATCGGCCTCATCGTCTTCATGATCCTGATCGTGGTGAACTTCATCGTCATCACCAAGGGCGCCACCCGCATCGCCGAGGTCGGAGCGCGCTTCACCCTCGACGCCATCCCCGGCAAGCAGATGTCGATCGACGCCGACCTGTCCGCCGGTATGATCGACGAGAAGACGGCGCAGCTCCGCCGCCGTGAGCTGGAGGAAGAATCCTCCTTCTTCGGCTCCATGGACGGCGCCTCGAAATTCGTGCGCGGCGATGCGATCGCCGGCCTCATCATCACCGCCATCAACATCGTCGGCGGCATCGCCATCGGCTATCTGCGCCATGGCATGGGCCTCGGCCAGGCCGCCGACGTCTTCATCAAGCTGTCGGTCGGCGATGGCCTGGTCACCCAGATCCCGGCCCTCATCGTCTCGCTCGCCGCCGGCATGCTGGTCTCCAAGGGCGGCACCCGCGGCTCGGCCAACCAGGCGGTTTTCGGCCAGCTCGGCGCACATCCGCGCGCGCTCTATGTCGCCGGCTCGCTGCTCGTCATCCTCGGCCTGATGCCCGGCCTGCCGCTGTTCCCGTTCTTCGCGCTCGCCGGCGCCATGGCCGGCCTCGGTTACGTCATCCCGCTGCGCCAAAATCGCGAGTTGGCTGCCGCGGAGGCGTTGAAGAACCAGGAGAAGGCGAACAAAGCCGAAGAGGAGAAGAATTCGGTCAAGGCATCTTTGGCCACCGCCGAGATCGAGCTTCTGATCGGCAAGCAGCTTTCGACCCGGCTGCTGGTCGCGCATCAGGAGCTGGTGTTCCGCATGTCGAAGATGCGCAAGAAATTCGCCCAGCAATACGGCTTCGTGGTGCCGGAGGTGCGCGTCGCCGACGACTTCGCCATTCCGCCGAAGAGCTACCAGATCAAGGTCCACGGCACCGTCGTCGCCGAATACCAGATGCGCGTCGGCGAGGTCATGGTGCTGCTCGGCACGCGCGGCGTGCCTGACATCCCTGGCGAGGAGATCCGCGAGCCGGCCTTCGGCATGCGCGCCTATTCGGTGCTGGAAACCTTCGCCGAGGATTTGAAGCGCGAGAACTACACTTTTGCCGACAACATGTCGGTGCTGCTCACCCACCTCTCCGAGGTCATCCGCAACAACCTGCCGCAGCTCCTGTCCTACAAGGATATGAAAGCGCTGCTCGAGCGGCTGGATCCCGAATACCGCAAGCTCGCCGACGAGATCTGCACCTCGCACATCTCCTATCCCGGCCTGCAGGCGGTGCTGAAGCTTCTGCTTGCCGAGCGCGTCTCGATCCGCAACCTGCATTTGATCATCGAGGCCATCGCCGAGATCGCGCCGCATGTGCGCCGCACCGAGCAGATCGTCGAGCATGTCCGCATCCGCATGGCGCAGCAGATCTGCGGCGACCTTTCCGAGGGCGGCATGCTCAAGGTGCTGCGCCTCGGCAACCGCTGGGACCTTGCCTTCCACCAGAGCCTCAAGCGCGACGCCAAGGGCGAGGTGCGCGAGTTCGACATCGATCCGCGCCAGCTCGAGGAATTCGGCCAGGACGCGACCAAGGCGATCCGCAAGCACCTCGAGGCCGGCGAGCGCTTCGTGCTGGTCACCGCGCCCGATGCGCGACCCTATGTGCGCATGATCATCGAGCGGTTGTTCACGACGCTCCCCGTTCTCTCCCATGTCGAGATCGCCAAGGGCGTCGAGATCAAGGTGCTTGGAACGATCTCGTGAACGCGCTCTCGCAAGGCGTCGTCATCGCCGCCTTCCTCGCCTTCTGCCGCATCGGCGCCTGCTTCATGCTGATGCCCGGCCTGTCGAGCACCCGCGTGCCGATGCAGGTCAGGCTGTTCGTGTCGGTCGCCGCCACCGGCGGCCTGCTCGCCTTCCTGTGGGACCGCATCTACCCTTATGTCGATCCGCGCCCGCAGATCCTTGCGCCGATGATCGTCTCCGAGCTTCTGGTCGGCGGTCTGATCGGCGCCATGACCAGGCTCTACATGGAAGCGCTGCGCTTCATGGGTTCAGCCGTCGCCATGATGATCGGCTATGGCGGCTCAGGCGGCCCGGCGATCGAGGAGCCGGAGCCGCAGGCGGCGCTCGCCGCCATCATCTCGTTCTCGGCGCTGCTCCTGCTTTTCGTCTTCGACTTCGACCACGAGATCGTCAGGGCGCTGGTCGCGTCCTACACGGTTGCTCCGGTCAATGTGTTCTTCAATCCGCAGGCAGCCCTTGTCGACGTCACCGACACGGTATCGGATGCCTTCTTTCTGGTGATCCGGCTCGGCAGTCCCTTCGTCGCCTACGCCATACTGGTCAACCTGACGATCGGCTTCGTCAACAAGCTGACGCCGCAGATCCCGGTCTACTTCATCTCGCTACCCTTCGTCATCGCCGGCGGGCTGATCATCTTCTACTTTGCCATCGGCACCTTGCTGTCGCTGTTCGTCGACGGCTTCGTCGATCTCACGCTGGCGAGGTAGCGCAATGACCTCACGCAAGGATCGGCTGAAGAAACTGGTCAAGGTGCAGGAGCAATTGAAGGCGCTGCACGAAACCCGTCATGCCGGCTTCCTCTCCGCGGCCGTGGCGGCCGAATCGGAAGCGAGGGAACTCGTCGGGCATTTCGATGCCGGTGGCTCAATGGCCGGCCTGTTCCCGGAGCTTTACCATCGCCGCATCGCCAACGCGCTCGCCCGGCAGAAACAGAACCTTGAGAGCGCCCGGCAGGAGGCGGCGCTGATCGCCACCGCGACGGCACGCACCAATATGGTCGAGCGCGCCTATAAGGACGTCCGCCGGCGCGACGAGCGCGAGCGCTCCGACCGCGAGCGGCTGGACCTCATTGCGCAGAAGCGGGGACATGAGTAGCAGTTGATCCGCCGCGAGGCGAACCGGGCGGCGTCAGGTGCCGGTCGCCGTCGTGCCAACCGGCTTGGCGGCCCCGATCCGTTCCCAGCGTCTGCCATTCCCCTGCGCCTGCCGGGCGAAATAGCTGTAAGGCGTGCTGGACCAGTCACGGACCGAGTTGGTGAGGTTGTCGAGCACCAGGTCGCCCTCATTGGTGCGCACCGTCAATACGGTGTGCCCCTCGCCGTGATAGCTTGCCACGGTCAACAGCAGCGCCGAGGCCGGCCATCCGCGCTTCATCAGCTCGAGTTTCTTCAGGATCGCAATATCTTCGCAGTCGCCGGACACCGTTGGCACGCGCCAGTCGTCATCCTTGCCGACAACGGCTCGATCGCTGAGCTCGGTAATGCGTGAATTGACCGAACGGTTCACCTGCTTCAATTGCGCGCTGAGCCCAGACCGCAAGGTGACGACCTTTGTTCCGCCGGCCGTGCTACACAGGCCGGGTTGGTGGCTGCAGAACGAATAGAAGGCCGGCGGTGCGAACCCCTTGCCTCTGGTTTCCATGGTCGTTCCGGCCTGGGCGGCAAATGGGCAGGCAACCGACAACAGAAATGCGATCAGCGCGACATCGCGTTTCACGATCTACGTCTCCGATATTTGGCTTCCTAGGGTGAGCGGGGCGGGTTAATGAGCGGTTTCTAAAGGGCACAATTCGAGCCTGGGCGGGGCAACGCCGTTAAAATATTAATACGCTCTAAAATAAGATTTGAGCTTATGCCGAAGCGGTGGAAAGGGCTTGAGTGCTCCTGATAAGGAGCCGCCGGCCACGAACAGCATCGGCACGGCTCGTAGTGGCTCGGCCGCGGGTGGGAATTCCGCCTTCGATATCCACGCAGCGGCCTACGGCCAGGGGATCTGGGGTCATTGACGACAAGGTCGGACTGCGATCTGCATTTCGCCTCCCGCAAGCCTGCCACAAGCTTGTTGAGTCATTGTGCAACTCACAAAACCCGGCAAAAGGCAGCGCTTTCTTGGCTATCTCTCCCCCCAGCGACATCGTGATGGACGTCGCCCGCGCAGCGGAGCCGGCCGACGTCGAGGCGGCGCGAGCGGCACTCGCGAGAAGGGCGGGCGGTGCCGCGGGTCCCTTCTCGATCGACCAGGCCGCATCGGTCGATGCCGGTTCTGTGCTGTCGCGCGCCACCGCCGACAAAGCCGAGGCGGCGAACCCGGCGAAAAAGTTCCAGCGCTTCGAGGCGATGGTGCTGACGACCTTCATCCAGAACATGATGCCCAAGGACACCGAAGGCGTTTACGGCAAGGGGCTGGCCGGCGACATGTGGAAGTCGCAGCTTGCCGAAAAGGTGGCCGATGTGATGGCCGCGCACGGCGGTATCGGCATCGCGAAATCAATGCTTGCCGACCATTATCTGGACGGCAAGCATAAGGTGCCGGTCGGGCCCGTTGGGGGCGGACCGGAGAAAGCCGAGATCGACCGGCAGACCAGGCTTTCGACCTCCCTGGTCGAGGAGCTTGAGCGCAAGGCCGCTCGGTCGATGACCGGCGACGACACAACCATAAAAACGGACATCGAGATCTAGGGACTTACATGGCCGACCAAACGGACCTTTCCAACCTGCCAGCACGAACCACCGCCACGGAAGCGCCGACCGCGTCCGCCCGGCCAGGCAACCTCGCCGCCATCATCGGCCGCATCGAGGAAGCGGTGGACGAGGAGACGGCTGGTATCCGCAGCGGAACCGACTACGACCTCAAGGCCTCGAATGCCCGCAAGAGCCGCTATCTCTACGAACTGACCCGGGCCCTGAAGGGCGCCAACGAGATCGAGTTCCTCGAGCAGCATCGCGAGGGGTTGGCGCGGCTTCGGCAGAAGCTGGCGAAGAACGAAGCGGCTATCCTTGCCCATCTCAATGCCGTCAACGAGGTCGCCACGCTGCTGAAGAACGCCATCCAGCGCGCCGATACCGACGGCACCTATTCGGCCGGCGAATTCGGATACGCCCGGGCTTGAATGGGATGACTATGGCGCAAGGAAGGATCCGGTGATCAAGTTCATCGCCGCAGCGCTCTGGATCTGCGCCGCCACGCTCGGCGCGGTGTTCTATTCCTTCCAGGCTGCGGGTGAACGCGGTGTCGGCGAGCCGCCGAAGCCGATGCTGGGCGGCCTCGACTACGTCAAGACCGATATCATTTCGGTGCCGCTCATCCGCGGTGCCAAGATCGATGGTTATTTCCTGACCAAGCTCGTCTACACGGTGGAACCGGATCAGATAAAGAAACTGTCGATCCCGGCGCCGGCACTGATCACCGACCAGGTCTATTCCTACCTCTATTCCAATCCTCAGATCGATTTCACCAAGAAGGAGACGATCGATCTCGACGCTTTCCGCAAGGCGATCCGCGACACCGTCAACGCCCGCGTCGGCGTCGAGCTGGTACATGACGTGCTGATCGACCAGGTCAACTTCCTGTCCAAGGACGAAATCCGCGACAACGCCATCCGCCGCCGCAAGAATGCCGGCGAGACGGCCCAGGAAATGACCAAGGCTTTCAAGCAGCACTGATCGCCTGCCCGAGGCTTTCTGACCACGGTTTCCTCGGCCCTAAGTGATGCGACATGCCGCATGGTTACCAACATGCCGCATGGCGACCACGTTGACGTAAACGTCAACTGGAAGCTATATGCGCCAGTGTGTCGCCGCGCTCCCGCGCGACGCGGCCTCGCCCAGCGGCTAAGGCTGGTGCGCGCCAAACGCAACCAAACGAGGAGAACCGCCGTGGGCGTTCAGGAGATTGCCGACAAGATCAAGTCGCGCGTGGCAAGCGCGGGCTTCGAGCACTCGGTCAAGTTCGACACCGGCAGCGACGGCGTCATCGTTATCGACGGCGCGACCGTCTCGACCGCCGATGCCCCGACCGACTGCACGATCAAGCTTTCGCTCGACGATCTCGACTCGCTGATTGCCGGCGACCTCAACCCGACCATGGCCTTCATGGCCGGCAAGCTGAAGGTCGAAGGCGACATGACGGTCGCCATGGCGCTGAGCCAGCTGCTCGGCTGATGAACCACCACTTGCAAGACAGACGCGGCGCCGCATCGACACGGCGCCGCATCGGCTTTCAATGATCAAACGAAATCGAGCGCCTTGACCTTGCGGCCGGCGGCCTTGATCGTGCCCTTCGCGCCGTCGAGCGCGCCATCCTTCAGTTCCAGCGCCAGCAGCCGGTGCCGCTCATAGGGGCCGGGCATGGCGAGCGTGCCGGTGCGGCGGGCGGAGAAGCCGAACCGACCGTAGTAGGGCGCATCGCCGACGAGCAGGATCGCGCCATGGCCAAGCCGCGCGGCCTCGGCGACCGCGTGGTGCATCAGCGCCGAGCCGATGCCGCCGCTCTTCAGCGACGGCTCGACCGCCAGCGGCCCTAGCAGCAGTGCGGCCGGGCCGTTCTCGCCCAGCGTCACATCCCACAGCCGGACCGTGCCGACGACCGCGCCTGAGGGATCGCGCGCGACAAAGGCCAGGCCTTCCGACGGCCGGCGGCCGCGCCGCAGCTTCTCGGACGACTTCTTCCTGCGCTTCGGCCCCATGGCACGGTCGAGCAACGCTTCGCGCGCCTCAATGTCACCGACGCCTTCGGCAAGGATGGTATAGGCGCGGGCAATCTCCCCCCTCGAGGGGGAGATGTCGCCAAATGCGACAGAGGGGGTCGCCGCGCGTGAAGCGCCAGCCTCCATCTGCCGCAGCAGGCCGAGCCCGGTCGGACTGACCCCCTCTGGCCGCTGCGCGGCCATCTCCCCCTCGAGGGGGAGAGGAGTCGCGCAGTGCCGTCAACGATGAGATTTGCCATATCCATTTCCGCGATCCTTCACGAGCGGAGATCTGTTCCACAAGCGAGCCCGGGCGGATGACAGACACCCACTCGGGTTGATCTGAGCGGTCCTTGCGAACCGGTCAGATCACGTAGGATCGGAGAGGCTCGAAGCCGTTGAAGGCGACCGCCGAGTAGGTGGTCGTATAGGCGCCGGTGCCTTCGATCAGCACCTCGTCGCCGATGGTCAGCGACAAGGGCAGCGGATAAGGCGTCTTCTCGTAGAGCACGTCGGCCGAATCGCAGGTCGGGCCGGCGAGCACGCAAGGCGCGGTCTCCGAGCCGTCGTGGCGAGTGACGATCGGATAGCGGATCGCCTCGTCCATGGTCTCGGCGAGGCCGCCGAACTTGCCGATGTCGAGGAACACCCAGCGCACATTGTCGTTGTCGGCCTTCTTCGAGATCAGCACGACTTCCGACTTGATGACGCCGGCATTGCCGACCATGCCACGGCCCGGCTCGATGATCGTCTCGGGCAGTGCGTTGCCGAAATGCTTGCGCAGCGCCGAGAAGATGGCCTGGCCATAGGACTGTGCCGCGGGCACGTCCTTCAGGTAACGGGTCGGGAAGCCGCCGCCCATGTTGACCATCTTGAGCACAATGCCTTCCTCGGCGAGCGTCGCGAATACCTTCTTGGCGTCGCCCAGCGCGCGGTCCCAGGCCGTGAGGTCCGTCTGCTGCGAGCCGACATGGAACGACACGCCATAGGCGTCGAGGCCGAGGCCCTTGGCATGGCGCAGCACGTCGACGGCCATCGCCGGCACGCAGCCGAACTTGCGCGACAGCGGCCATTCGGCGCCCTCGCCGTCGGTGAGCACGCGGCAGAACACGCGCGAGCCGGGGGCGGCGCGGGCGATCTTCTCGACCTCCTCGACGCAGTCCACCGCGTAGAGGCGGATGCCGAGCTGATAGGCGCGCGCAATGTCGCGCTCCTTCTTGATGGTGTTGCCGAAGGAAATGCGGTCGGCCGGCGCGCCGGCGTCCATCGCCATCTCAACCTCGGCAACGGATGCGGTGTCGAAGGACGAGCCCATCGCAGCAAGCAGGCGCAGGATCTCCGGCGCCGGGTTTGCTTTCACCGCATAGTAGATCCTGGAATCGGGCAACGCCTTCTCGAAGGCGCGGAAATTGTCGCGCACGACATCGAGGTCGACGACCAGGCAGGGGCCGTTCGGACGTCGGGTGGCGAGGAAGTCGAGGATGCGCTGAGTAGCCATAGCGGTCTCTCCATCACGCCTTGCGGCGTGCACAAAGGCTGCGCGTCACGGGCCGTCGGCCTCGCGAACACGCGGTGGACAAAGGCGGGACGAAAATCCATGGAACCAGCCGGTGGAGACCCCGGAACCATGAACCGCCGTCTCGCGGCGATGAACCTTGGCCTTGCCCGGCCTCGGTTCGCTTTGTCTGCCTTGGCTTGGATGGGAGACCATCCGCACTGCCGGCAATGAAGGTGTGCCTCTTTAGTAACCCCGGTCTTTGGACGACCGGAAGAGAACCAGAAAGGCCCGCACCGTCGTTGCTTCAAGGTGTCCTCGATCTTGTGGTTGGCCACTGACCGACTGGAGGGGTTGGCTCCAGTTACCTTACCGATTGCCCTCACCATTCGAGGATCGGCGGACACCCACAGGCACGTGCGACTTTGGGCAAGCGCGATATAAGAGCGAAGGGTTTTACAATCAATAAAAATCGTAAGCGCCGGTTGTAAAAATTCCGGCATCGAACAATGTTTGTGGACCGTATCCGGAAATCGAACGATGCCAGGTACTCACGGCCCTCTCAACGCCTTCCTCGATCTGCGCCAAATGCCTGTGGCAAATGCGGAAATAGGCCCGCTTGCCGGCCTGCGCCTTGCGGTCAAGGACATTTACGACATCGCCGGCTACCGCACCGGTTGCGGCAACCCGCGCAAGTTCGATGAGGCGCACGCCGCCTCGCAGACGGCCGAGGCCGTGCAGGTGATTCTCGATGCCGGCGCGCAATTCGTCGGCAAGACGCAGACCGACGAGCTTGCCTTCTCGCTGTTCGGCCAGAATTCGCATTTCGCGTTCCCGGTGAACGCGGCCGCTCCAAACCGCGTGACCGGCGGCTCCTCCTCGGGATCGGCATCTGCAGTCGCAGGCGGCCTTGCCGACATCGCCATCGGCTCCGACACCGGCGGCTCGATCCGCGCGCCGGCGAGCTTCTGCGGCCTGATCGGGCTGCGCACCAGCCACGGCCGCATCTCGCTCGACGGCGCGATGAAGCTGGCGCCGAGCTTCGACACCTTCGGCTGGTTCGCCGGCGACATCGAGACCTATGAGGCGGTCGGCAAGCTGCTGCTCGGCGATGATCCGCACCGGCATCCGCTCAACCGCCCGCTGGCGATCCACTCGCTCGATGCCTTCGTTGCCGGCCCGGCCGAGGCCGCCGAATACGCGCGGATGAAGGCGCTGGCCGCCGGCGTCGTCGGCGAGCCGACCGAGACGGGATACGCCTTCGCCTCGTCTCCGGATGAACTCTATTGGTGCTTTCGCAGGCTGCAGGCCTACGAGGCCTGGCAGGTTCATGGCGGCTGGATCTCCGCGGGCAACCACGGCCTTGGCCCTGGCGTCGATGAGCGTTTCGGCTTCGGCCGTACGATCGATGCCGGCACGGTTGCCGCCGAGACGGCACGCCGATCCGCTTTCCGCGCCGAATTGGGCGCCCTGCTGGGCGACAACGGTCTTCTCGTCCTGCCGACCGTTCCAGGCGCAGCGCCGCTCGCGGCAAGCACACCGGAACAGTTCCAGGCCTATCGCGAAAGGGCGCTGCATCTGTTGTGCCTGGCCGGCCTGTCGGGTTTCCCGCAAATCACCTTGCCGCTCGGTTCTGTCGACGGCGCGCCCTTCGGCCTGTCGCTGCTGGGCCCTTCCGGCAGCGACGTCGCTTTGATACGGCTCGGCCGCAGGATTCTCGACGCGGCACGAAAGGTCTGATCATGGATACGTTGACCCGCATGCGCGCCTTCATCGACGTGGTCGAGGCGGAAGGCTTCTCGGCCGCCGCGCGCAAGATCGGCCGCTCGAAGGCGCTGCTGTCGAAATATGTGCGCGAGCTGGAGGACGAGCTCGGCGCGCTGCTGTTGAACCGCACCACCAGGCAGTTCTCGCTGACCGAAGCCGGCCACACCTATTATCAGCGCGCCTCCGAAATCGTGCGCGAGGTTGACAGCCTGGCCGACGCAGTGCGCGAATCCTCCGGCGACGTGCGCGGCCGGATCAAGCTTTCGGCGGCGCGCACCTTCGCCGACGCGCCGATCGGCCAATCATTGATCGATTTCGCCAAGCAGCATCCCGACATCGTGCTCGACATCCATCTCGACGACCGCTTCGTCGATCTGGTCGAGGAAGGCTTCGATGTCGCCGTGCGCATTTCGCGGCTGGAGAACTCCTCGCTGATCGCCAGGCGCCTGGGGCCGTTTTCGATCAAGCTTTGCGCGTCGCCCGAGCTGATCGCAAAGCATGGCATGCCGACGCGCCCGCAGGATCTTTCCAACATGCCCTGCATCGTCGACACCAATGGCCGCTCTTTAGCCAACTGGCGCTTCAAGGGCGACGGCGAGGATTCGGTCAGCGTCACCGTCTCGGGTCCGATCGAGGTGAACAGTCCGATGGCGGCGAGAGCCGCAGCCGTCTCGGGCCTGGGCTTCACCATCCTGCCGGATTTCATCGCCGCGCCCGATCTATCCAGCGGCCGGCTGGTAACGGTGCTCGACGACCGTATCCTGTCGGGCAGCGGCATCTTCGCCGTCTATCCGCACCGCCGCTACCTGCCTGCCAAGGTCCGCGTCTTCGTCGATTTCCTGGTGCACTGGTTCAGGACACGCGACGCAGCGTGACCGACCGGGAGGCTCGCGGTCCCAATTTCGCCCCCTTTCTGATAACTCTCGGGGTCCACTCCCAAAGTCGATGGAATCGCGGCTGAGAATGCACCTGAAACGGCAAGCAACCATGCTGGCTTCGGCCGCAGCAGTGACATTTGCCGCGGTCGAGCCGGCCGAGGTGCATCCCCACGTCTTCGCTGAAGCCCGCCTCGACGTCATCCTCAGCGAAGATCACCAAAGTGTGACGGCGCTGCGCCACCTTTGGCGCTTCGACGATCTTTTTTCGAGTACTGTGATGATGGAGTTCGACAAGAACTCCGATCTGAAGCTTGACGACAAAGAGCTCAAGGAAGTGGCCGACACCGTCCATTCCTCGCTGGCCGAGTTCAACTACTTCCAGCTCGTCACTCAGGACGGCAAGGACGTACCCATGGTCCCGCCGCCGCATCTGATGGCCAACTTCGACAACGACCAGCTGATCATCCTGTTCGAATCGCAGCCGAAGACACCGATCAAGCTCGCCGGCAAGATCGACATCGGCGTCTACGATCCGACCTTCTATACGGCGATCGACTTCACCGACGACGCCAACCTCACCGTCGAGGGCTTGCCCTCGAACTGCACCAAGAAGGTCATCCGTCCCGATCCGGACGAAGCGATCAAGGAAAACCAGAAGACCCTGACGGACGCGTTCTTCAACGATCCGACGGGCACCGACATGAGCAAGATCTTCGCCACCAACCTCGAACTGACCTGCCCGCCAGAAGGATAAACCGGTGATGAAACCATCGCTGCGCTTGGCGCTTGGCCTTTTGGCCGCCACCCTGGTGCTTACCCATCTGCCCGGCGCCGCCCATGCCCAGAGCTCGCTCGGCATCGGCACCAATGACGGCATGGCGCCCAGCACCTCCGGCCCGTTCGCCCATATCCTGATGTGGATCAATCTGAGGCAGCAGGAATTCTACCATTCGCTGGCCGCCGCCATGAAGGCGATGCGCCAGGACGGCAGCAAGCTCTGGCTGCTGGTCGGGCTTTCCTTCGCCTATGGCATCTTTCACGCCGCCGGCCCCGGCCACGGCAAGGCGGTGATCTCGTCCTACATGGTCGCCAACGAAGTGGCGCTGAAGCGCGGCATCATGCTGTCCTTCGTCTCGGCGCTGCTGCAGGGCCTCACCGCGGTCGTCGTCATGGTGCTTGCCTATTTCGTGCTGCGCGGCACGGCGGTGTCGATGACCGACGCGGCCTGGTTCCTCGAGATCTCCAGCTTTGTGCTGGTCACCCTGTTCGGCGCCTGGCTTTTGTGGCGCAAGCTCGGTCCATCGATACTGCGCCTGCTCGGCAGAGCGCCCGCCTACAGCCTGTCGGCGGCGCACGCCGGCCATTCGCATGGCGGGCACTCGCACGCTGGCGCGCATTCCCACGCGAGCCATTCCCACACTCATTCGCATTCGACGCATGCTCATGCGGCGCATTCGCATGCGCGCAGCCACGAGGCACAGGATCACAGCGCGCACGATCACCATCATCACGACCACGCGGCGCACGACCATGATCACGCTGGGCATCATCATCACGACCATGGTCCGGGAGAAGTCTGCGAGACCTGCGGCCATTCGCATGCTCCGGACCCGGCGCTGCTTTCGGGCGACCGTTTCGACTGGAAGACCGCCTGGTCGGCGGTGGCCGCCGTTGGCATCCGCCCCTGCTCCGGCGCGCTGATCGTGCTGAGCTTTGCGCTCCTCAACGGGCTCTGGATGGGTGGCCTGCTGTCGGTGCTGGCGATGTCGATCGGCACCGCGATCACGGTCTCGGCGCTGGCGACGCTCGCGGTGACGGCGAAGAATTGGGCGGTCTATTTCGCCGGCGACGGACGCCTCGGCAACCGTATCCATTCGATCGTCGAGATCGGCGGCGCGGCCTTCATCTTCCTGGTCGGCCTGCTGCTTTTGTCGGCCAGCCTGACGGGCGGCGCCTGATTTTAAGGCTGGCTCGCCAAGGTGTGTTGAGATTCAGGTCAGGCCGAGCCGAGAATGGTGGTTTCCGCGAACCGGCCTACGCCGGCCGTAGCCTTAATTTGGCTGCCACGCCATTCGTGAATGCTTCGGCCGGCGAAGGCCGGAAGCGCAGGAAGCCGCCATTCGCAGGCCGGCATCACCTGAATATCAATATACCTTTCCGCCCAGCTCATCCTCGATATGAGCGCGGATGATCTCGTCGAAATTCTTCTCGGCGACAAAACCCAGTTCCCGCGAGCGGCGCGCCTCGAACCGCGTCGGCCAGCCTTTGACGATCGCCCAGATCGTTTCGTCTGGCTGTTCGCGGATCCGCTTCACCACCTCGGGTCCGGCGATGCGCTCCAGCGCCTCAATCTGCTCGCCGACGGTCACGGCGACACCGGGCATTGTGAGGTTGCGGCGCGGCCCGACCTTGTCGCCGTCGATCTCTGCCGCATGGATCAGGAAATTCACCGCCGAGCGTGGGCTGGCATGCGTGTGCAGCACCGAGCGCGGCACCGGCAGGATCGCCTCTTGCCCGCTGAGCGGCTCGCGGATGATCCCGGAGAAGAAGCTCGAAGCCGCCTTGTTCGGCTTGCCCGGCCGCACGCAGATGGTGGGCAGCCGGATGCCGATGCCGTCGAAGAAGCCGCGCCGCGTATAGTCGGCAAGCAGCGCTTCGCTCATCTGCTTCTGCGTGCCGTATGAGGTGAGCGGCGTCGGATGGAACTCGTCCGGGATGACATCGGGGAACGGCGCGCCGAACACGGCGATCGACGAGGTGAAGACGAGGCGCGGCGCAAAGCCCGCCAGGCGCACGGCGTCGAACAGCGCGCGCGTGCCGTCGAGATTGACGCGGTAGCCGAGGTCGAAATTGGCTTCCGCCTCGCCGGACACGATGCCGGCCAGATGGAAGATCACATCCGGATGGGAAGCGACGAGCTTAGCCGTCGCGCCGGGCGCGGAAAGGTCGCCGGTATGGATCGAGACATCGACGCCCGCGAGCGCCGGCGCCTGCGGCGCCACGATATCGTGCAAATCGATCGCCGTGATTTTACGCCCGCGCAGCACACCGTCCTTGGCCAGCCTTGCGATCAGTTTGCGGCCAACCATGCCGGCGGCGCCGGTGATCAGAATTCTCATTTCAGCGACCTTTCTTGCGCTGGCTGCGTCCGCGCAACCAGAAGACGACGAACAACGCCAGCATGAAGATTGCGGCGACGATGGCGGCGAGCACTGTCGAAACCTTGCCGACAGCCAGCATTATGGTTGGCAGGAAATAGGCGGCGAGCCCGAAGAGCAGTAGTATACAGGCCGCGGCGATCGCCGCGCTACGCGTCTCGCGATCCATCAGGCGCCGTCCCTCGATCCGAGGCTCTTCAAGCTCATTGCCGGCTCAGTGATAGTGCCGGCGATCGCGAGGCGCGTCATGCGCATGATCGTGGTGATGGTCGTGCTCGTCATGGCTGTCGGCGCACAGTCCGAACTCGGGCTCCACCGTTGCATGGTCGATGCCGTGCTCGGCGGCAAGCCGCTTCTTGATGGCGCTCACCGCCATATGCGGGTCGACGCCGTCATTAAGGCAGGCGTGCAGCGTCGCCATGTTGCTGGTGCCGTCCAGCGACCAGACATGCATGTGATGCACCTCGCGCACCCCCTTGACCGTGGCTTCAATATCCTTGGCGATCAGGTCGCGGTCGAGGCTTGCCGGCACACCTTCGAGCAACACATGGGCGGCCTCGCGCATCAGCGACCACGCCGTCGACAGGATCAGCAGCGCCACCAGCACGGAGAGGATCGGATCGATCGGCGTCCAGCCGGTTGCGAGGATGACGAGCGCCGCCGCTATTGCCGCCGCCGAGCCAAGCAAATCGCCAAGCACATGCAGTATGGCGCCGCGCATGTTCAGGCTTCCGCGATCGCCGCCATTGAGCACGAAGAAAGCGGCGATGTTGACCAGCAAGCCGGTGACCGCCACCACCAGCATCGGTCCGCCCAGCACCGGAGCCGGGTGCATCAGCCGTCCCCAGGCCTCGTAGACGATCCACAGCGCGATAACGAAAATGGCGATGCCGTTGGTGTAGGCGACCAGCGTCTTCACGCGGCCGAAGCCGTAGGTGAGACGACCCGTGGCCGGCCGGCCGGCGAGATGGAAGGCATACCAGGCGAGCCCGAGCGCGATCGAATCCGCCAGCATGTGGCCGGCGTCCGCAAGCAGCGCCAGCGACCCGGTGATGAGGCCGCCGAGCGCTTCGGCGACCATGAAGCCGCCGGTCAGGCAGGCCGCGATCAGCACCCGCTTCTTGTCGGTCGAGCCGTGCACATGACCGGGCCCGTGGCTGTGCCCTTGCGAAGCGTGATCATGCGCCATCGCGCAACTCCTGTTTACTGACCAGGATCCTGTCCGAAGCCGGTTTCCCACTCTTCGCAATCATGGTCTACGCGCCGAACTCGGCGCGGAAATCCTCGAGCCGCCGCTTCTGGCGGCCCTCGCCATCGAAATTCGCCGGATCGAGCCAGGCCTCGTAGGCCTTGCGCAGCGCCGGCCACTCCTTGTCGATGATCGAATACCATGCCGTATCGCGGTTTTCGCCCTTTACCACAAGATGCTGGCGGAAAATGCCTTCGAACTTGAAGCCGAAACGTTCCGCCGCGCGCTTCGACGGCTCGTTGCGGTTGTTGCATTTCCATTCGTAGCGGCGATAGCCGAGCTCGTCGAAGGCATATTTCGTGAACAGGAACTGCGCTTCGGTAGCCTGCGGCTTGCGCGAGATCAGCGGCCCCCAATAGATGTTGCCGATCTCGATGACACCGTTATTGGCATCGACGCGCATCAGCGTCTGGCGCCCGGCGATCTTGCCGCTCGCCTTGTCGATGACGGCGAAGAACAGCGGATCCTCGCTCGCCTCGACCTTGTCCAGCCACGGCTGGAAAGCGGCACGGGTTTCCGGCGGGTAGTCGGGCAGCCAGGCGAAGCGGCCGCCGGCATCCGGCACCGAGGACGCCTCGTAGAGCCCGTCGCCGTGCTTTGCCGCGCTCAACGGCTCGAGGCGGACATAGCGACCTTCGAGTGTCTTGCGTTCGGGCCGCGGGCGTGGCTGCCAATTCTTCAGATTTTCCGACACCGGAAGCTCCAATCCGTTTGACTTTTCCTGGCGGACGCTCACAAAAACGCTCGCCCACAGAAAGAACCACAGGGACGGGAAAAATGCTCCACACGATCGCGGCCTTCGACCGTCTCGGCGAGGAAAACGCGTTTGCGGTGCTCGCGCGAGCCACCGCGCTTGCCTATCAGGGCCGCGACATCATCAATCTCGGCATCGGCCAGCCCGACTTCAAGACGCCGCAGCACATCGTCGAGGCGGCGATCAAGGCGCTGCGCGACGGCCATCATGGCTACACGCCGGCCAACGGCCTGCTCGCCACCCGCGAGGCGGTGGTTCGCCGAACGCTGACCACCACCGGCGTCGAGGTGTCGCCCGAAAACGTAATGATCCTGCCCGGCGGCAAGCCGACCATGTTCGCCGCGATCCTGATGTTCGGCGAACCGGGCGCGGAGATTCTCTACCCCGACCCGGGCTTTCCGATCTATCGCTCGATGATCGAGTTCACCGGCGCGGCGCCCATTCCCGTGCCGATCCGCGAGGAGAACGGCTTTGCCTTCTCGGCGGAAGAGACGCTGGCGCTGATCACGCCGAAGACCAGGCTGCTGATCCTCAACTCGCCCGCCAATCCGACCGGCGGTGTGACGCCTCGCGCGGAAATCGAAAAGCTGGTCAAGGGCCTGGAGAAGCACCCCGAGGTCGCGATCCTGTCCGACGAAATCTACGACGTCATGACCTATGACGGCGAGACGCACTGCTCGCTGCTCAATTTTCCGGAAATCCGCGACCGGCTGATCCTGCTCAACGGCTGGTCGAAGACCTGGGCGATGACCGGCTGGCGCATGGGCTGGTCGATCTGGCCGAACGGCGAAAAGGGCGCTCACCTCTACGACAAGGTGCGCAAGCTGGCGGTCAACTGCTGGTCCTGCGTCAACGCGCCGAGCCAATATGCCGGCGTCGCGGCGATAGACGGCCTGCAGGATGACGTCGAAAAGATGATGCGGGCTTTCGACAACCGCAGGAAGATCGTGGTCGAGGGCCTGAACGCCCTGCCGGGCATTTCCTGCATCACGCCCAAGGGCGCCTTCTATGCCTTCCCCAATGTGTCGAAGACCGGCTGGAAGGCGAAGAAGCTTGCCTCGGCGCTGCTCGAGGATGCCGGCGTCGCGCTGATCGGCGGTCCCGACTTCGGCGTGCTCGGCGAAGGCTACATCCGGCTATCCTACGCGAATTCCGAGGAGAACATCCTGCGCGCGCTGGAGCGGATCGAGGCGTTTTTGAAGAGGTAAAGCTTCAGCCCCTCACCCGCGCCCGACAAACGGCATCTTCGTCGCCATCACGGTCATGAACAGCACATTGGCGTCGAGCGGAAGGCTCGCCATGTGAAGCACCGCGTCGGCGACCCGCTGGACGTCCATCACCGCTTCGGCGGCGATGGAGCCGTTGGCCTGCGGCACGCCGACCGTCATCGGCTGCGCCATCTCGGTCAGCGCGTTGCCGATGTCGATCTGGCCGCAGGCGATGTCATAAGGGCGGCCGTCGAGCGCGAGCGTCTTGGTCAGGCCGGTGATGGCGTGCTTGGTCGCCGTATAGGGCACGGAGCCCGGACGCGGCGCATAGGCCGATACCGAGCCGTTGTTGATGATGCGGCCGCCCATCGGCTTTTGCCGGCGCATGGCGCCGAAGGCGGCGCGGGCGCACAGGAACGAGCCAGTGAGGTTGACGCCCACGACGTCGTTCCACACCTCGACCGGGATCTCGTCGATCAGCGTCGACTTGTAGCCCATGCCGGCATTGTTGAAGAGCAGGTCGACGCGCCCGAACGCCTCCACTACGGTCTCGAACATATCCTCGACCTCGCCGGCCTTGCTGATATCGCAGGCAACCGCAAGCGCCTTGGCTTCCATCTTGCCAGCCTCGGCGATCGCCTCCTCGAGCACCTTCTTGCGACGGCCGCAGAACACGGTGTTCCAGCCTGCCTTGAGCAGCGTCGTGGCAACGCTCTTGCCGATGCCGGTGCCGGCGCCGGTGACGATCGCGGTTCTCTCTGTGATGGCGGTCATCGACGCGCTCCCCGGTCATTGCTGAAACAGGACGAGGCATCGCAAATGATGGAGATCGTGGCAAGCAGCTCTTGTCAACAAAAAGGGAGGGTCGGCAAAACGGAGGGGCCGACAAAAAGGGCGGTCATTGGCGACCGCCCTGATCTGAACCGCGCTTGGGAGGAGGAAAGCCGGCCCGACTGGTTAGAATCATGCGCTTGCTCGGTTAACGAAAGGTTAACGCCTTGGCGCGGCCTTTTCGTCCCGCTGTCATCGGGTGGTTCAAGCTTCGGCCTGCGCCTTCGCCGCCGAGACCGTCGCCTCGACATGATCGACCAGCGCATCCGGCAGGCCGAGACGACCGGCGAGCAGGTCGAGATAGCCGCGCTCGGTGCGGGTGTCGGGATCGATGGTCAGGCGCGAGGCGGTGTAGAGCTCGAGCTTCTGCGCGTCGGTCTTGGCGCCGGCGATCAGCGTGTCGAGGTCGAGCGGCCGTTCGAGCTCTTCCATCAGGAATTTTTCAGCCTCCGCGCCAACGCCGGCAAGCTTGAGCTTGTCGGCGATCTTCTGCCGCTCCTCATCGTCGACATGGCCGTCCGCCTTGGCCGCCGAGATCATCGCGCGCACAAGGGTCAGCGTGAATTCGGCCTCGCCTTGCGGCGCTTGCGAGGGATGGAAAGCTGTGTCGGCCGGCGGCGGCAGCAATTCCGGCTCGCCTGCCGGAGGCTTCTGCGCCGGCTCGGCGCCGTTCTTGTAGTTCTGGTAGGCCTTGTAGGCGAGGCCGCCGATCGCGGCCAAACCACCGAGCTTGATGGCCGCTCCCGTCACCTGCCGCCCGGTACCTGTGCCGAGCAGCACGGCGGCCAGCGCGCCGGCGGCGAGCGGATTGTCCTTGGCCATCTGCACCGCTTGCCCCGCCTTGTCGCGAACGGTCGATCCCGTGCCAGGAATTTGCGAGCCGAGAAGGTCGTCGAGCAGCTTCTTGGGGTCGAGCATCAATGCCTCCAGAATTGGCCCGGCCGATTGCGCCCGGGCGGGGGTTTCGGACCGGCATGACGTAAGCCCCGCGCGCTGACATTACAATAACGGGCGAACTGTTTTGGCCCGATGCCGGCATTGGAACGGAAGCCATGTGTCGAAAGCAACCAGCACTTCGGCTAGGATCGCCAGGCATTTCCGAGGGAGCAACTTGAATGTCTGATGCAGCGAACCGCGAACCGCCGCGCGATCCCCAGGAGCTCGAGCGCATGCTGATCGAGCGGCAATGGGCCGGAGATGTCGAAGGGATGCTGGCGCTTTTCGAGCCCGACGCGGTAGTCGACAGCGGCGATGGAGAACTGACGCGAGGCCGCGAGGCCATTCGCGCGCTCTTCGAGAAAAGCGTCGCCGCGGGACGTAAATTCCAACGTGGCGAGCAGCGCCCCGCCCTCGTCAAGGGCGATCTGGCGATCACCTCGACGAAACTGCCCGATGGCAGCATTACAAGCGAGGTCGCCCGCCGGCAGAGCGACGGGACCTGGCTCTGGGCGATCGATCGTTACTCCGTCGCGTTTTAGCTGCCGATATGGCGTTTGCTGCCCCGCATTTGCGCCAGCTCCACCTGGCGATGGCGCTCGGCATAGCGGGCGCGGTCCTCGTCCGAGCGCGCTTCGAAGCAATGCGGGCATGAAACGCCGACCGCATATTTGGCCGACAGCCGGTCCTCGGCGGTGAGCGGATGCCGGCAGGCGCGGCAGAGCTCGGCTTCGCCTTCGGCAAGCCCATGCGACACCGACACCCGCTCGTCGAAAACGAAGCACTCACCCTGCCACAGGCTCTCGTCGGCCGGCACTTCTTCGAGATATTTCAGGATGCCGCCCTGGAGATGGAACACGTTCTTGAAGCCCAGCGACTTCACGTAAGCCGTCGCCTTCTCGCAGCGTATGCCGCCGGTGCAGAACATCGCGACCTTGCGGCCTTCGAGCTCCTCGCGGTGCTGCTCGATCCAGGCCGGAAACTCGCGGAAGCTGGCGGTTTTCGGATCGACCGCACCCTTGAAGGTGCCGATCGACACCTCGTAGGCGTTGCGCGTGTCGATGACCAATGTGTCGGTATCCGAGATCAGCGCATTCCAATCGGCCGGCGCGACGTAGGTGCCGGCGCCGGTCGCAGGGTCGAGATTGTCGACGCCCATGGTGACGATCTCGCGCTTCAGCCGCACCTTCATGCGGTGGAACGGCATGTCGGCGGCGGCGCTGTATTTGACCTCGATGCCGGCAAGCCCTTCGGTCGTCTGAAGGTGATCGATCAGCGCGGCAATCGCCTCCTCGCTGCCGGCGACGGTACCGTTGATACCTTCATGCGCCAGAAGCAGCGTGCCCTTGATGCCGCGTCCGCGGCAGAAGGCGGCGAGTGGCGCGCGCAAGGCTTCGTACCCGTCGAGCCGCGCGAATTTGTAGAGCGCGGCGACGCGGATTGGCTGATTTTCCTTGGCTGTTGTCATGCCCATGCCACTAGACCGTGCTGAAAGCGGTTTCAAGGCAGAGGAAATTCTGGGCCGGCGCGGCGATCCCCTGCGTGACATCGCGACACGCCCGCCTTCGTGGACTTGGGGTATCCCTTCTGCTAATCGGTTGAAATCGATCGGAACGGAAAGACAAGCCAATGACCAGCAAGACCGAAAAGCTCCTGTCGCTCCTCAACGGCCAGCCAGTCATTCCGGTGCTCAAGATCGCCAACGTGGCCGACGCCGTGCCGCTTGCACGCGCTCTGTCGCGCGGTGGCCTGAGGGCTATCGAGATCACGCTGCGCACCGCCGACGCGCTGGAAGCGATCCGCCGTGTCGCGGCCGAGGTCGAGGACGCGATCGTCGGCGCCGGCACGATTCTCGATGCGAAGCAGTTCGACGAGGCGGCACGCGCCGGCTCGAAATTCATCGTCAGTCCCGGCATCACCTGCCAGCTTCTGGACGCGGCGAAGGACAGCCCCGTGCCGCTTTTGCCCGGCGCCATCACGCCCGGCGAGATCATGGCCGCGCGCGAAGCCGGCCTGCGCTTTCTGAAATTCTTCCCGGCCGAGCAGTCCGGCGGCATCGCCTCGCTGAAAGCCTTTGCCTCGCCGCTCGCCGACGTGAAATTCTGCCCGACCGGCGGCATCACCGGCAAGAACGCCGCCGACTATCTGAGCCTGCCCAACGTCATTTGCGTCGGCGGCTCCTGGGTGGCTCCGGACGATCTCATCAAGGCCGGCAAGTGGGATGAGATCGAAGCGCTCGCGCGCGAGGCCAGCAAGCTCGCCAAATAATTCACCAGGGCAGCGGACCGTTCTCATCGAAATAGCCGCCGGTCGGTCCGCCCGCATCGAGCGTCGCCAGGCGCATGACGATCTCGGCCGCCTGCTGCACCGTACGGTGGCCCTTGTGCCCGTTGAGATCCGTCGCGGTATAGCCGGGGGCGGCGGCGTTGACCATGATGCCGCGCGGCGCGAGCTCCCTGGCGAAAGCCACGGTGATGGCATTGAGCGCCGTCTTGGAGCTGCCATAGCCCATGACATTCGGCGACTGGCTCTCGCCAAGTCCAGCACCAACCGCGCGTGCGATCGACCCGAGATAGCTGCTCAGCATGACGATGCGGGCAGCGGGCGATGCCAGGAGCAACGGCAGGAACGCCTGGGTGACGCGAACCGGGCCGAAGACGTTGACGTCATAAGTGGCTTTCATGTCCGCGACGCCTTCCCAGCTCGGCGGCCGCTCATAGCGTCCGTCCGGGCCGAGCGCGTCGACATAGCCGGGGGCGACGCCGGCATTGTTGACCAGCACGTCGAGGCCGGGCGCCTGCGCCGCGACGGTCTTGGCCGCGGCAACGACGCTCTCGTCGCTGGTGACGTCGAGCTCGAGCCGCTCGACGTCGAGCCCTTCGGCGCGCAGCGCCCCGGCCGCGGCCGCGCCGCGCTTTGCATCTCGGGCGCCGAGCCAGACTTTGAACCCAAGCGCCCCCAGTCGCCGCGCGGTCTCGAGGCCGATGCCCTTGTTGGCGCCGGTCACCAGCGCGCTCTTCCGTGTCGTCATGTCCATGTCTCCTTTCAGCGACCTAGAGATGACGTGAACCGGCCGGCTTCGCGCGCCGAAAGCTCTCATGCTCTTGCCTAATCCTCTCAGCTGCGCGCTTGCGCGTCTCAGGTGCGCGCTTGCGCGTCTCAGGTGCGCGCTTGCGCGTCACCGGTGCGCGGTGGCGCGTTGCGCGGTTCGCGCGGATCGGCAATGCTGAACCGATGAACCAGGCGCTGCAGGAATTGATCGCGATCGCCAGCCGCCACGCGCATGGACGGCGGACAAGGACGGCCGTCCCGCACGTCACGATCGGCCGCAGCGAGCTTCCAACACCGCCGCTGCCCGAGCTTTGTCAGCCGACGGCCTTGTTTGTGCTGCAGGGCGCGAAATCGGTGCTGATCGGCGACCGCACGCTTCGCTACGGCGCCGGCAGCTGCTTCGTCTATGCGGTCGAGACACCCGCCACCAGCCAGCTGATCGAGGCGAGCGCCGCCCGCCCCTATCTGGCCATTGCTTTCGCTCTCGATATCGAGGTGATCGCCACATTGCTTATCGACCACAGACCGGCGGCCGGCGGCGACAGCTTCGCGACCTACCCCGCCGATGACGAGCTGCTCGACGCATGGCGCCGGATGCTGCGGCTGCTCGACAGACCCGACGAGATCCCCGTGCTCGCTCCGATGCTCGAGCGGGAGATAGCGTTTCGGCTGCTGCAAGGTCCGCAAGGCGCAAAGCTGCGCCAGCTCGCGCGCGCCGACGGACGCCTGTCGCAGATCCGCCGCGCCACCCAGTGGATACGGGCGCACTACAACGAGCCGATCGACGTGACGGAGCTGGCCGCGCTCGCCCATATGAGCAGCGCCGCGTTCCACCGTCACTTCAAGGCAGCGACAGCCATGAGTCCGATCCAGTATCAGAAGCAGGTCCGTCTGCTGGAGGCCCGCCATCTGCTGATCGCGCAGCCGGGCAACGCCGCGCGTGTCGCCTTCACCGTCGGCTACGAAAGCGCATCCCAGTTCAGCCGGGAATATGCGCGCCAGTTCGGCTTGCCCCCCGCGCGCGACGCCGCGCGGCTTCTGGCTAAGGGCGAAGCGCCGACACTGGAAATTGACTGAGCCGCCTCAAGCGACGTGAAAAAAACCGGCCGGCTCTCGCCGACGCCGACTGGTTCCCGCTCATGGATTCGAACCACGATTCACGCCTTCAAAGGGCGCTGTCCTACCATTAGACGAAGCGGGATGGCCGGGGGGTCAAATATGCCGCCATGGATGAAAAAGCAAAAGCCGCGCTATTGCCCAACGCGGCTTTTGCGGCAGCGGCAGGCTGGCTATTTCGTCTGGAAGCGGGCGACCGAAAGGAATTTCACGGCGTTGCCGGTAAACCGGCTCGCATCCGGCGTCTGGGGGTCCGTCTGGAAGCCGGCCGTGTAGACCTCGCTCGGCGGCGTGTGCACGATGTTGTAGGCATAGCGCGGCGCCGTCGTCGGGTCGGAAACGGTGGCGATGTTCTCGCCGCTGCCCAGCGCCCAGCGCGCTGCCTGCGGCGGCGTCGCCACCACCATCGCCTTCGGCCCGGGCCGCAGGTCGCCGGCGGAAGCCCTGGCCTCCTTGCGCGTCGTCTTCACACCGGCGCCGATCGCCTGCACCGGATCGGTGCCGGCCGGACGGGCGGCGATGGCCTCGCGCGGCGAAGCTGCATCGAGGCCCGACGGATCGCTGAACGCCGAGCGCGGTTGCGGCTCTGTCAGCGAAGCGACCTCATATTCGGCCCCGCTCGCGCCGGCGGCGGTGGTTGCGCTGGCCTGTTCAAGCACTGCCTTGATCTCATCCTGCTTGCCCGTGTCGGGCCGCGCCGTCGGCAGCGCCGAGAAGGCATCGGTGGCGCTCTTGTCCTGCGCGGCCGTTTCCGCCAGCGCCAGAAGCACGTTCTTGTCCTTGGAGGCGAGTTCGGCCGGCGTCGAGCGATCGGGGCGCCAGGTCGGCAGCGGGATGTTGTTGACCGCCACCTGCGCGGGGTCGGCTGCGGCTTGTGCCGCGCCGGCGGCATCAGCCATGCCGAACGGCACATTGACCGGCGCATGCGCCGTCGCCACCACCTGCTCGGTCGTGGCCGAGGCATCCGCCGTGGCGAACGGCACATTCTCAGGCGTCTGCTGCCCGACGTCGGCCTTCGGCCTCGGCGCGAAAGCAGGCAGCGGAATTTCCTTCGGCGGCAGCGCGGCGATAATGGTCTCAGGCGTATCCTGCTGCGGTTGCGAATCGTCGGTGCTGTCGTCCGCGATCTGCGGAATGTTGGCGCGCCTGGCGTCCTGCGGCGCGACGATTGCGATGCCCGGCCGGTTGCTGCTCTTGGCCGCAGCCATCTGCTTCACAGCCTTTGGCTGCGGCGCGGGTTCGGCGCTCGCGACATCGGCGCTGTCGTCGGCCTCGTCGTCGCCGCCGCCAAACCAGGCCGCAAGCAGCCCGCCGGACCGCTTGGTCGAACCGCCGGCGCTGGCCAGCTCGATGTTGGGAGTGCCGGCGCCCTTACGCGCCTTGTAGGCGGCCACCGCCTGCTCATAGCCCGGGAGCGGCCGGCCGTCGCTCGGCACATGCAGCGTCTTGCCGTTCGGGAAAAGGCTGACCAGTTCCTGGCGGCTGATGCCCGGCCAGTGGCGCACGTTGCCGACATCCATGTGGACGAACGGAGAACCCGAACTCGGATAGTAGCCGACGCCGCCGCCCTGCATCTTGAGTCCGATATTGCGCAGCTTCTTCAGCGGCACGCCGGGAATGTAGAAGTCCATCGCCTTGCCGAGCATGTGCTGGCTTTTTTCGGCGACGCCGCGGCTGCGGCTGCGCAGCATCGCATTGGTCGACGGCGAGCGATAGCCGCAGACCACTTGGATATAGTCGGTCGCTCCGCTTTGCCGATAGGCCTCCCACACCAGATCGAGCAGCCGCGGATCCATCTTGGTCGGCTCGTTGCGGCGCCAGTCGCGCAGGATGATGTTGATCTTGCGCAGGCCTTCCGGATCGTAGCGGCCATTGCGCTTGTAGACGATCTCGGCCTTTTCGTGCGTGTGCAGATGGTAGAGCTTCAGCGAACGGCTTTCGGCCTTCGCGCCGGAGACGGCTGCCGAGAGGAACCCGACGGCCAAAATCACAAACGTCAGCCACCTCGGCCAGACGCTCATGTGAAAATGCCGCCCGTTTGTGTGTCGTTCGACTTGGTTCAAATCAAAAGGCCTTGCAGGCTGCCGTTTGTCCCCGGATTTGCCCAAACGGATGCGTGGTTCTCACATCCGAATATCGATCCTAATGGTTAATCATCGCTTATTGAAGCCGAAATGCGGTAACACCGTGGCGATATCCCGTCAAAAATGATGCACCGCGTTTCGTGGTAAATCACTGGTTTATATCGAGAATTCGGTTCAGGCCGAAACACGATCTGTTACCGTTAGCCTTAATGCGTGATCGCAGGCCCGCAAGCCGCTGAAAAACAGCGCCTTGCGGGCCAAAAAGCGACAATTTGACTCGAATTTTAAGCTGGCAGGCTGGGTTGGGCTCGCGTCTCAGGAAGCGAGCCGGTCGAGGCGGCCCGCTTCGGGATCAATGCCATATTCCTTCAACTTGCGGTAGAGCGTGGAGCGGCCGATGCCGAGGCGGCGCGCCACTTCACTCATCTGGCCGTTATAGTGGTCGATCGCAAGCTTGATCATCTCGAGTTCGACATCGGCCAGCGCGCGCACATTGCCACGTTCGTCCAAGGCTCTCAGCGTGCCGAAGCGGGGCTGCAGCCGCGCCGGGGCCTCGCTCTCGGGCAAAACAGCCCCTGCCCCGTTGGCAGCGGCCTGGTCGGCCGGCTGCGGCTCGGCCGCGACTCCCTCAGCGGCCAATGCTGGCTCGGCATCCAGCTTTACCGTGCCTTCGACCTGCGCTCGGATTTGCGGAAATTCCTCTTCGGTCAGCAATTCGCCTTCGGCGAGCACGGACGCCCTGAACACGGCATTTTCGAGCTGGCGGATGTTGCCGGGCCAGTCATAGGCCTGCAGCATCGCCAGCGCCTTGGCCGATATGCCGGCGAGGCGGTGGCGCGGACCGGCCGGCCCCACCTTTTCCATAAAGTGCCTGACCAGATAGGGGATATCGTCACGCCGGTCGCGCAACGGCGGCACGAAGATCGGATAGACGTTGAGCCGGTAGAACAGGTCTTCGCGGAATTTGCCGTCCTTGACCTGCTGCAACAAGTTGCGGTGCGTCGCCGAGATCAGCCGGATATCGACCTTGACGGTCGAACGGCCGCCGACCGGGTCGACCTCTCCCTCCTGTACGGCGCGCAGCAGCTTGACCTGGACATCGAGGGGCAGGTCGCCGATTTCGTCAAGAAACAGCGTGCCCGAATGCGCCTCGACGAATTTGCCGGTGTGCTTGTCGGTGGCGCCGGTAAACGAGCCCTTCTCGTGGCCGAACAGGATCGATTCGACGAGGTTGTCGGGAATGGCGCCGCAATTGACGGTGACGAAGGGTTTCGAGCGGCGGTCGCCGCTGCCCTGGATGGCGCGCGCCACCAGCTCCTTGCCGACGCCGGACTCGCCTTCGATCAGGATCGGGATGTTGGAGGCCGCCGCCTTTTGCCCGAGGCGGATCACCCGGTCCATCGCCGGGCTGCGGGTGATCAGGTCCTTGAAGGTCAGATGGCCGCCGCGCCGCCGCGACGTGCGCTTCATCTCGTCCTCGACCGCCTCGACCTTCAGAGCATTGGAAATCGACGCCTGCAGCCGGTCGGGCGAGGCCGGCTTGACGACGAAATCGAATGCGCCGTGGCGCATGGCCGAGACAACGGTCTCGATGCCGCCCTGCGCGGTCTGCACGATGACCGGCAGGTTGATGGCGCGCTCGCGCATCGCCTTCAGCACACCGATGCCGTCGAGACCGGGCATGACGAGGTCGAGGATGACGACCGACACATCGCGGGCGTTCGGTCCGTCGAGCACATCGAGGCCTGCCTCGCCGCCATCCGTGACGATGGCGCTGTGGCCGAATTTCGTCACCGCCGCCTCGAGCAGCCTGCGCTGCACGGGATCGTCATCGACTATGAGTATGGAACCTGTCATGACTGTGTTGGCTGCCCGGCCCTAAGAAATCCCCATGGATCATCTTGGCACAGGGTTCTAAATAAGGTTTCAAAAAACCCGGTGAACGAATTCCTTAGGATTTGACCGGCTTCTTCTTTCCCATTGGTCCTGGAAGGTATTTTGATGCGCATGATGTTTGGTCGGCGGCTTGCGGCGCCAGCGTCTGGTCAGGGCGCGGCGGAGCTTGGCGATCTACCGGAATGGAATCTTGCCGATCTCTATTCCGGCATGGAAGCGCCGGAGCTGAAGCGCGACATCGCCCGGGCGGCAAGCGACGCCATTGCCTTCGAGGCCCGCTGGAAGGGCACGTTGGCCGCCGAGGCCGAGCGCGGCGCCGCCGGTCGGCTCGGCGAAGCGCTGACGGCCTATGAGGCGCTGGAGGAACTGATCGGCCGCATCGTCTCCTATGCCGGGCTGGTCTATGCCGGCAACACCGCCGATCCGCAGCGCGCCAAGCTCTATGGCGACGTCCAGGAGAAGATGACCGATGCCAGCGCGCATCTTTTGTTCTTCGCGCTCGAGCTCAACCTGATCGACGACGCGGTGATCGAAGCCGCGCTTGCGGCCGACGCGACCTTGGCCCATTACCGTCCGTGGGTGCTCGACCTCAGGAAGGACAAGCCCTACCAGCTCGAGGATCGGGTCGAGCAGTTGTTCCATGAAAAGTCGGTCACCGGACGCGGCGCCTGGAACCGCCTGTTCGACGAGACGATGACCGACCTGCGCTTCGATGTCGACGGCGAGGAGCTGACTCTGGAGCCGGCGCTGAACCGGTTGCAGGACTCGGACGGCGAAGTGCGCCGCCGCGCCTCCGAGGCGCTCGCCGCGACCTTTCGCAAGAACCTGCGGACCTTCACCCTCATCACCAACACGCTCGCCAAGGACAAGGAGATTTCCGACCGGTGGCGCGGCTTCGAGGACATCGCCGATTCACGCCATCTCGCCAACCGCGTCGAACGCGGCGTGGTCGACGCGCTGGCGGCCGCCGTGCGCGAGGCCTATCCGCGCCTGTCGCATCGCTACTATGCGATGAAGGCGCGCTGGCTCGGCATGGAGGTGATGAACCACTGGGACCGCAACGCGCCGCTGCCCGAGACCCCGCAGGCGGTGATCCGCTGGGACGACGCCAGGGACACGGTGTTGTCGGCCTACCAGCGCTTTTCGCCCGACATGGCGGAAATCGCGCGGGCCTTCTTCGACCGCAGCTGGATCGATGCGCCGGTGCGGCCCGGCAAATCGCCTGGCGCCTTCGCCCATCCGACCGTGCCGTCGGCGCACCCTTACGTGCTGCTCAACTACATGGGCAAGCCGCGCGATGTGATGACGCTGGCGCACGAGCTCGGCCATGGCGTGCACCAGGTGCTGGCGGCCGGCCAGGGCGCGCTGATGGCCTCGACGCCGTTGACGCTGGCCGAGACGGCTTCCGTCTTCGGCGAGATGCTGACCTTCCGCTCGCTGCTCGACCAGACCGCCGACCGCCGCGAGCGCAAGGCGATGCTCGCCCAGAAGGTCGAGGACATGATCAACACCGTCGTTCGCCAGATCGCCTTCTACGAGTTCGAGCGCAAGGTGCATGCCGAGCGCCGCAACGGCGAGCTCACCTCCGACAGGCTCGGCCAGTTCTGGCTGGAGGTGCAGGCGGAGAGCCTGGGGCCGGCGATCAAGCTGCGCGATGGCTATGAGGTCTTCTGGACCTACATCCCGCATTTCATCCACTCGCCCTTCTATGTCTACGCCTATGCCTTCGGCGACTGCCTGGTGAACTCCCTCTATGCCGTCTATCAGAACGCCGAGCGCGGCTTTCAGGAGAAGTATTTCGAGATGCTGCGCGCCGGCGGCACCAAGCATCACTCGGAGCTTCTGGCGCCCTTCGGCCTCGACGCCACCGACCCTGCCTTCTGGCAGATCGGCCTTGGCGTGATCGGCGCCCTGATCGACGAGTTGGAGGCGCTCGACAAATGACGGGCGTTTCGCGCGGCGGCATGGGTCGGAACAATTTAGCCGAAACGCATATTCGCGGCGCTCTATTCTTGCCCTAAATACCTGTTCTTCAATAACTCTGCGCCGCATTTTTCAATTAGCTTTCCGCAGGCCATATGATAGCGTCCCGCCCCAAGCTCAGCCGGACGCATCGCCAAGGCCAGAGACGGCCTTGGCGGCGCTTCGGCGGATGCGATGACGGCCGTCGGCCATAGCCGGAGGAGAGCCAAGCGCCGACTGCTCGATTGAAGCGGCTGTTCCGCCGACTGCGGAACGATTGACGATCCCTGCGACAAGCCCGCCATTCCGGGCCGCGGCAGCTCGATCGGACTGGAGAGGGAAATGAGCACTTTCTTCTACATGCTCCTGGCGTTCGTTGTGGGTGTTTTGGCCGGCTGGTTCATCTGGGGCCGCCTGCGCGGCGAGCTCGACAGCCTGCGCGGCGACCTCGACCGCACGAAGAGCGAACGCGACAGGTTGCGCGCCGATACCAATCGCCTGAGCGGCGAGCTCGACGCATGTGGCCGCGCCCGCGCCGACCTCGAGAACCGGCTGCGCGAAGCGCCTTCCGCACCCGCCAAGGCCGGTGCCGACAAGGCCGCCGCACCTGCGCCGGCGGCTTTGATGTCGACGCCGGCCGCGGCGAAATCGTCTGCGGCAAAACCCGCTTCGACCAAAACCGCCGCGACCAAGCCGGCAGCAGCCAAGACGAGCGCCGCACCGAAACCGGCGGGTAAATCGGCTGTGCCAAAGAAGGCCGCCACGGCTCCGAAGAAAGCCGCCGCTCCCAAGGCGGCTGCCGGCAAGGCCGACAATCTGCGCCGCCTGATCGGCATCGGTCCGGTCAACGAGAAGCTGCTCAAGGGTCAGGGCGTCACGACTTACGCCCAGATCGCTGCCTGGACCGATGCCGACGTCAAGCGGATCGAAGACGTGCTCAATTTCGACGGTCGCATCGCGCGCGAGAAATGGATCGAGCAGGCGAAATTGCTGGCCTCGGGCAACGAGGCCGAATTCGCCCGCCAGTTCCCGACGGCTGGAACCTCAAGCAACACCTGATCCCATTCAGCCTTCGGGCACATGACAGGCGGCGGCGCTCGTCATGGGCACCGCCGCTTTCCTTTTGTTCCAGCCGCCTTTGCGTCCATGGACGCCGCTCTCTCGATTGCGCGCCGACAGCCCCCCATATAGAGCGATCGACGGCGCCATTGACCGCATCCGAAAGCTTATGTCCCTGCCTTCCGCAATCTTCCGCAACGACGAGACCGGCCGCCAGCTCGTCTTCGACAGGCCGCTTGAGATCATCACGGCGCTGAGCGCCGACGAGTTCACGCCGGCGCTCGAGGCGGCACAGGCGGCCTCCGACGCCGGCAAATGGCTGGCAGGCCATTTCTCCTATGAGGCCGGCTATCTGCTCGAGCCGAAGCTGGTGCCATTGCTGCCCGAGGGCCGCCGCGCGCCACTGATCTGTCTCGGCGTCTTCGACGCGCCGCTCGAGCAGGCGGTGCCGCAGAACCCGGGCCCAGTCAGCAACGGCCCGATCTTCGACGCCAGGGCAACCTGGTCCGCCGAGGACTATGCCGTCCGCTTCGCGCGCCTGCACGACCACATCCGCAAGGGCGACTGCTACCAGGGCAACCTGACCTTTCCGGTCCATGCGCAATGGTCCGGCGATCCGCTCGCCGCCTTCGACGCGCTGACCGAACGCCAGCCGGTGAAGTACGGCGCGCTGATCTCGCTTGGCGATCCGATCGTGTTGTCGCGCTCGCCGGAACTGTTCTTCGAGATCGACGCCGAAGGCATGATCGAAACCCATCCGATGAAGGGCACGGCGCCGCGCGGCGCGACCAGGGCTGAGGATGCGCGGCTGAAGGCATTTCTGCGCAACGACGAGAAGAACCAGGCCGAGAACCGCATGATCGTCGACCTGCTGCGCAACGACATCTCGCTGATCAGCGAGGTCGGCACGCTGGAGGTGCCGGAACTGTTCCGCATCGAGACCTATCCGACGGTGCACCAGATGGTGAGCCGGGTGCGGGCGAAGCTCTTGCCGGATATCGGCATCCGCCAGGTCTTCGCCGCGCTCTTTCCCTGCGGCTCGATCACCGGCGCGCCAAAGATCCGCGCCATGGAGATCCTGCACGAGCTGGAGGGCGTGCCGCGCGACGTCTATTGCGGCGCCATCGGCTGGGTCGCGCCCGGCGGCAGGATGCGCTTTTCGGTGGCGATCCGCACCATCTCGCTCTTTGCCGATGGCGAGGCCGTCTACAATGTCGGCGGCGGCGTCGTCTTCGATTCGACAGCCGATGAGGAGTACCGGGAGTGTCTTCTGAAAGCGCGCTTCGCGACGGGAACCGTGCCGATTTCGAGCTGATCGAGACCATGCGCTGGGAGCCTGGCTCGGGCTTCCTGCGCTTCGACCGCCATCTTGCGCGGCTTTACGCCTCGGCGGCGGAGCTCGGCTTTGCCTGCGACCCGCAACGGGTCGGCGAGGTGCTGACGGGCGCGGTCGGCGGGCAGCGGATCGTGCTGCGAACCCGCCTCGCCCTGCGGCGCAACGGCGAAGCAGCGGCGTCCGCGCAGCCTTACGAACCGCTTCCCGCCGGCAAGGCGTGGCGCCTGCAGTTGGCGCGAGTCCGGCTCGATTCCGGCGACACGCTGCTGCGCCACAAGACCAGCCGCCGCGAAACCTACCAGCGGGCGCGCGCCGAATATCTCGCCACCCGCGCCGACGAGGTGCTGCTTGCCAATGAGCGCGGCGAACTCTGCGAAGGCACCATCACCAATCTCTTCGCCGACTTTGGCGACGGCGTGCTCGCGACGCCGAGACTTGATTGCGGCCTCTTGCCTGGAGTATTGCGCGGCGAGCTTCTGGACGAAGGCCGCGCCGTGGAAGCGATCTACACCTTCGACGATCTAAAATCCGCGAAGGCGATCTTCGTCGGCAATTCGCTGCGCGGGCTTATCCCGGCGCAATTGGAATGACACGGGAGCCGCCGGAGATTTTCTGTTTGATAAAAGCATGACCATTCGCCAGCCGACCCACACGCCTTACGACGGATCCTTCAAGCTCTTCACCATTGGCCTGAAGCCGCTCGAGCTCGATCGCTGGATCGAGGTCGACGAATTCCTCTTGCCGCATCTCGCCGAGAAGCAGCGGCTTTACGCGGAGATCGCGGAAAAGGTCTTTGTCGAGGAATACGATACGCGCGACGCGCAGCGCGAAGTGCTCGACCTTCTCGCCGCCTATCTCCCCGCAAAACATCCTGAGAGCCATCGCGGCGATGGCTCAGCTATCGAGGTGGTCGGCCTCAACGGAGCGACCCGCGAACTCTCTCCCGAATTGCGCGAAGCACCGCTTGTCCGGGCATCGCTGCTGGTCCAGGAGGATTTGATCCTGATGCGCCGGGACGACAGCGGCTGGCGGCTCGCCGCCGGATCGCTGTGCTTTCCGTCATCCTGGTCGCTTCGGGAAAAATTCGGCAAGCCGCTGCAGCAAATCCATGCGCCGGTGCCCGGCTTCGGCCCCGGCACGCGGCCGGCCGAAGTCATCAACCGCATGTTCGACGGCCTGCAGGGTCAGGCGGTCGAACGCTTCAACTGGTCGATCCAGGCGGGCGACGCGCTCTATCACCCGCTTTCCAACATCCAGCGCGTCGACCGCGCCACCAACCGCCCGACACGCTTTCCGGACGGCGATATCAACGCGCACGCCTTTATCCGTGTCGAGCGCCAGACGCTGCGCAAACTGCCGGTCTCGCGCGACATTCTCTTCACCATCCGCATCCATCTCGACCCGCTGGCCGTGCTCGCGCGCCACCCCGACAAGGCGGCGCTCGCGGCTTCTTTCGCCGAGCAGCTCAACGCCCTCGACCAGGCGCAGCTCGACTACAAGGGCCTGACCGCCGACCGCGACCGGCTGGTTGCCTTCCTCGCCGGCATGGTCGAGGCAGCTTAACCACGTGGCCGTCCCGGCTTAGCCGGCGGTTGGCGCTTTTCGCTGGTTTATGACAATGATCTGTGGTTGTAGCGCTTGGCCATCCGGCGGGAACGCCGGGTTTTTGCATGTGTTTGAAGGAGTGTCCGAAAAAATGGCGAATGAAAACTGGCCCGTTTACGGTGAAATCACCGGCCCTGTCGTGATGATCGGCTTTGGCTCGATCGGACGGGGAACGCTGCCGCTGATCGAACGCCATTTCAAGTTCGACAAGTCGCGCATGACGGTCATCGACCCGCGCGACGCCGACCGCAAGCTGCTCGACGAGCGCGGCATCACCTTCATGCAGGATGCGGTGACCAAGAAGAACTACAAGAAGCTTCTGACCCCGCTTCTGACCAATGGCGCCGGCCAGGGCGTTTGCGTCAACCTGTCGGTCGACACCTCCTCGCTCGAATTGATGAAGCTCTGCCGCAAGCTCGGCGTGCTCTACATCGACACCGTCGTCGAGCCGTGGCTCGGCTTCTATTTCGACGAAAAGGCCGACAATGCCTCGCGCACCAACTATGCGCTGCGCGAGAGCGTCCGCCAGGAGAAGGAGAAGAACCCGGGCGGCACCACCGCGATCTCCTGCTGCGGCGCCAATCCCGGCATGGTCTCCTGGCTCGTCAAGCAGGCGCTGGTCAACCTCGCCACCGATCTCGGGCTCGAGTTTGCTGTGCCGGCGGAGCACGACCGCGAGGGTTGGGCGAAGCTGATGAAGAAGGCCGGCGTCAAGGGCATCCACATCGCCGAGCGCGATACCCAGCGCACGAAGAAACCGAAGCCGATGGACGTGTTCTGGAACACCTGGTCGGTCGAGGGCTTCATCTCGGAGGGCCTGCAGCCGGCCGAGCTCGGCTGGGGCACGCATGAGACCTGGATGCCGAAAAACGGCAAGAAGCACAAGAACGGCTCGCAGGCAGCGATCTATCTGGAGCAGCCTGGCGCCAACACGCGCGTGCGCAGCTGGTGCCCGACGCCCGGTGAGCAATATGGCTTCCTGGTGACGCACAACGAGGCGATCTCGATCGCCGACTTCTTCACCGTGCGCGGCAAGAAGGGCAAGGTGCAGTATCGCCCGACCTGCCACTATGCCTACCATCCCTGCAACGACGCCGTGCTGTCGCTGCATGAGATGTTCGGCGCCGCCGGCAAGGCGCAGCCCGTCCATCATGTGCTCGACGAGAACGAGCTGGTCGACGGGGTCGACGAGCTCGGCGTGCTGCTCTACGGCCACGACAAGAACGCCTACTGGTACGGCTCGCAGCTGTCGCTGGCCGAGGCGCGCAAGCTCGCGCCTTACCAGAACGCCACCGGCCTGCAGGTGACTTCGGCGGTGCTCGCCGGCATGGTCTGGGCGCTCGAGAATCCGGCTGCCGGCATCGTCGAGTCCGACGAGATGGACTACAAGCGCTGCCTGGAAGTGCAGATGCCCTATCTCGGGCCGGTCAGGGGCTATTACACCGACTGGACGCCGCTCGATCACCGCCCCGGCCTTTTCCCCGAGGATATGGACAAGGACGACCCGTGGCAGTTCCGCAACATCCTCGTGCGATAGCAGCCGCGTCTACCGCCGTCTCCACCTTGCAATCGCCCGGAAATCGGGCGATTGAAATGAAGCGGCCTAGAGCGGCATGCGTCCAGTCGGACGCATCAAGTACGCTCTAGCACTTGAATGGACGCATCGTGCTTTCCGAAAATCGGATCGATTTTCGGGCCGATGCGAGAGGAGAGGACTTTCATATGACCATTGCGCGCAAATTGCTTTCGGCAGGCGCCGCGGCAAGCCTTCTGGCCGCTGCCGCCTGCACCACCACCGGCCCCTCCGAACCGATCGCGGCCGCGCCCAAGGGCGTCGAGGGCAACTGGATCGACGCCAAGGGCACCGGACTGTCGACCTTCGCCGCCGGCAGCTTCACCACCGTCGCGACCGACACCGGCCAGAAGCTGTCCGAGGGCAGCTACACCCTGACCGGCCCGACCTCGGTCGAGATTCACGGCACCTCGCTGATCCGCCAGACGCCGGTCAGCTTCAACTGCCTGATGGTCTCGACCAGCCAGCTCAACTGCACCAGCGCCAGCGGCCAGAACTTCGTGCTGACGCGCCGGGCTTAAGGTCTACGAAATATCGAAATGATGCGGGACGGCGGCGCGAGCTGCCGTCCTTTTTTGTGCTGGCAAACCTCTTCCCGATTTCCGCTTGCATCGGCCAAAACGCGATGTGAACATGACCGGAAGCTGGCTGTTATGTTCCAGTCAAGCGAGGGGTTTAAGCATTTCAGGTCAGTGCATCCGGGAGACGAAGATGAAGAAATTTGCCGCCATTGCCGCCCTTTCAGCATCAGTACTCAGCCTGTCGGCCGGAGCCTCCTTTGCCGACTACACGCTGAACATCCTGCATTTCAACGATTGGCACAGTCGCATCGAAGGCAACAACAAATACGAGTCGACCTGTTCCGCCGAGGAGGAGACCAAGGGCGAATGCATCGGCGGCGCGGGCCGGCTGATCACTGCGATCGCGCAGGAGCGCAAGAAGCTCGAAGGCCAGAACGTGCTGCTGCTCAATGCCGGCGACAGTTTTCAGGGGTCGCTGTTCTACATCACGTACAAGGGCGCCGCGGAAGAGGAATTCCTCAATCAGATGAAGCCCGACGCGGTGACGCTCGGCAATCACGAATTCGACGACGGCGAGAGCGCGCTGGTGCCTTACCTCGACAAGGCGCAGTTCCCGGTCGTCAGCGCCAATGTCGTGCCCAACGACAAGTCCGGCGCCAAGGGCAAGATCAAGCCGTCGATCGTGGTCGAGGTCGGCGGCCAGAAGATCGGCATTGTCGGCGCCGTCACCAACGACACGCCCGAGCTCGCCTCGCCCGGTCCCAACATCGCCATCGAGGACGACGTCAAGTCGATCACCGCCGAGGTCGAGAAACTGAAGGCGCAGGGCATCAACAAGATCATCGCCGTCACCCATATCGGCTACAACCGCGAGCGCGATGTCATCGCGAAAATCCCTGGCGTCGACGTGGTGGTCGGCGGCCACAGCCACACGCTTCTGTCGAACACCGACCCGAAGGCGGCGGGCCCCTATCCGACGATGGTCGACAACCCCGACGGCTACAAGGTGCCGGTCGTGCAGGCGGCGTCCTATTCGAAATATCTCGGCGAGTTCAAGGTCGTATTCGACGACAATGGCGTGGTCAAGGAAGCGGGCGGCGACCCGATCTATCTCGACAAGTCGATCACGCCCGATCCGGCCGTGCTCGCCCGTATCAAGGAGCTTGGCGCGCCGATCGAGGCGCTGAAGAACAAGGAAGTCGCCGAGACCACCAAGGCCATCGACGGCAGCCGCGAGAATTGCCGGGCGCGGGAATGCGAGATGGGCAATCTTGTCTCCGACGCCGTCCTCGATCGCGTCAAGGGCCAGGGCGTCGAGATCGTCATTTCGAACGGCGGCGGCCTGCGCGCCTCGATTGACCAGGGCACCGTGACCATGGGCGAGGTGCTGACCGTGCTGCCGTTCCAGAACACGCTGGCGACGTTCAAGATCTCCGGCAAGGACCTGGTCGCCGGTCTCGAAAACGGGCTCAGCCAGATCGAGGACGGCGCCGGCCGTTTCCCGCAGGTGGCCGGGCTGAAATACGCCTTCGACAAGTCGGTGGCGCCCAATGCCGGCCGCGTCAAATCGGTCGAGGTGATGGAGAACGGCGCCTGGGCGCCGATCAATCCGGAGAAGCAGTATCTGGTCGCCACCAACAACTATGTCCGCCAGGGCGGCGACGGCTACAAGGTCTTCGCCGAGAAGGCGACGGACGCCTATGACTACGGTCCCGGGCTGGAGCAGGTGGTGGCCGACTATCTCGGCGCGCACCGGCCCTATACGCCGAAGCTCGACGGCCGCATCACCGAGGTCGGCGCGGCGGCGGCGGAACCTGCAAAACCTGCCGAGACCGCGCCCGCAGCAACCGCGCCGGCGGCCGAGCCTGCGAAGCCGGCCGAGACCGCGCCTGCCACCGCCGAAACCGCAATGCCGGCTTTGCCATCCAATTCCGGCGACATCGCCGGCACGCCGCCGACCGTTCCGGCCGAGACGACACCGGCAACGTCGGAAGCGGCAAAACCTGCCGAGACTGCTCCGGCGACTCCTGCCCCCGAGCCGGCCAAGCCGGCCGGGACCAGCCCAGAAACCAACCATGTGATCGCCGCCGGCGACACTTACTGGGACCTGGCCAAGAAAAACTATGGCGACGGCACCAAATGGAAGCTGATTTCCGAGGCCAACAAGGACTACAGGCCGCGCCGCCTGCCGCTCGGCGCGACGCTGACCATCCCGCCGGCTGCCAAGTAATCTCTCGCCGGAAAATTCAGGGGCACCCGTCCGGGCAACCGGGCGGGTGTTCTGTTTTCGGGCGGGAGCGGGATAAGGTGCGGCCAGACGCGGCATTGAAAAGCAGCAGGGCGTCGCTAGTTTTACGGCGCCTGCCCGGAGACAGTCGATGACGCTTGCCAACCCCGCCGATGCGAAAGCCGCCGAGACCGCAGATCCGGCGCCGGCGGGTGCCGCGCCGGTGACAGCGGGCAAGATCGGCATCATGCTGATCAATCTCGGCACGCCTGACGGCACCGACTTCAAGCCGATGTGGCGGTATCTGAGGGAATTCCTCTCCGATCCGCGCGTCATCGAGCTCAACAAGGCGATCTGGTATCCGATCCTCTACGGGCTGGTTCTCACCACGCGGCCGAAAAAGTCCGGCGCCAACTACGCCAGAATCTGGAACCGCGAAAAAAACGAGTCGCCGCTGCGCACCTTTACGCGCGCGCAGGCCGAGAAACTCGCCGGTGCGCTCGCTGACCTGCCGAACGTCGTGGTCGACTGGGCGATGCGCTACGGCGACCCTTCAACGGGTAGCGTCGCCCAACGGCTGGTCGAGCAAGGCTGCGAGCGCATCCTCAGCTTTCCGCTCTACCCGCAATATTCGGCGACGACGACGGCGACCGCCAACGACCAGCTGTTCCGCGCGCTGATGAAGATCAGGCATGCGCCGGCAATCCGCAGCGTGCCGCCCTATTACGACGAGCCGGTCTATATCGAGGCGCTCGCGCGTTCGATCGAGAAGCATCTGGCGACGCTCGATTTCGAGCCGGAGGTGGTGATCACTTCCTACCACGGCATCCCGAAGCCCTATTCCGACAAGGGCGATCCTTATCGGGCGCATTGCCTGGAGACGACGCGGCTGCTGCGGGCAAGGCTCGGCTGGGACGAGAAGAAGCTGATTACAACTTTCCAGTCGCGCTTCGGCGCGCAGGAATGGCTGCAGCCCTACACCGACGTCACCGTCGAGAAGCTGGCGAAGGACGGCGTCAGGTCGATCGCCATCGTCAATCCGGGATTTTCGGTCGACTGCATCGAGACGCTGGACGAGATCGGCCGCGAAGCGGCCGAGACGTTCCACCATGCCGGCGGCAGGAACTTCGCCCATATTCCTTGCCTCAACGACAGCGCCGAGGGCGTGGCGGTGATCGAGGCGCTGGTCCGGCGCGAACTGCGCGGCTGGGTGTGACGAGCTTCACCGACAGGTCCTGATGCCGGTGCGCAAAAGCCTCCGCTAACCAATATTCGTGATCACCTGATTGTAACGTTGCGGAAACACACTTAAGTGATTTCGTGAGGTCGCCGCCTTTTGAGGGAGAAACGAAATGGGCTTCAGCGGTTTCGATATTGCCATCATTGTTCTTGTCTTCCTGGTCATCATCCTTCTTTTCAAAGGCATCAAGACGGTGCCGCAAGGCTACAATTACACGGTGGAACGTTTCGGACGGTACACCAAGACGCTGACGCCCGGCCTGAACATCATCAACCCGATCTTCGAGCGCATCGGCGCCAAGATGAACATGATGGAACAGGTGCTTGATGTTCCGAGCCAGGAAATCATCACCCGCGACAACGCAATAGTCGGCGTCGATGGGATCGCCTTCTTCCAGATTCTCAATGCGGCGCAGGCGGCTTACCAGGTCTCCGGTCTGCAGAACGCCATCCTTAACCTCACCATGACCAACATCCGCACCGTCATGGGCTCGATGGACCTCGACGAACTGCTGTCGAACCGCGACGCCATCAACGAGCGCCTGCTGCGCGTCGTCGACGAGGCGGCGCATCCGTGGGGCATCAAGATCACCCGCGTCGAGATCAAGGACATCAACCCGCCGGCCAATCTGGTGGAATCGATGGGCCGCCAGATGATGGCCGAGCGCGACAAGCGCGCCCAGATCCTCGCCGCCGAAGGGTTGAAGCAATCGCAGATCCTCGAGGCCGAGGGCCGCAGGGAAGCCGCCTTCCGCGACGCCGAGGCGCGAGAGCGCTCGGCGGAAGCCGAGGCCAGGGCGACGCAGGTGGTGTCGGAAGCCATCGCCAAGGGCGACGTGCAGGCGATCAACTATTTCGTCGCCCAGAAATACACCGAGGCGCTGGCCAAGATCGGCTCGTCCAGCAACAACAAGATCGTGCTGATGCCGTTCGAAGCTTCATCGCTGATTGGTTCGCTCGGTGGCATCGGCGAGATCGCCCGCGAGGTCTTCAAGGGCGACGGCCCCTCGGGCGGGCAACGGCAGAGCACCCGTCCGCCGCTCGTGCGGCCGACGGACAACTGATCCAACGTGTGGGTGGGGGAGAACGTCAATGATCGACCGCATCGTTTCGGAACTCGGCCCGTGGAACTGGATGGTTCTCGGCTTCGTCCTCCTGGTGATGGAAATCGTGGCGCCGGGCGTGTTCATGCTGTGGATCGGCATCGCGGCCCTCATCATCGGCGCGATATCGCTGTTCATCGGCTATGCCGCCATCTGGCCGTGGCAGGCCGAGTTGAATGGCGCCATTTGGACGTGGCAGGTTCAGGTTCTGGCCTTTCTCGTCCTGTCCGTGATTTCGGCCTTCGTCGGCAAGAGGCTGACGGCAGCACGCGCCGGTGAGGTCGATCAGCCGCTGCTCAACCGTCGTGGCGCACAGATGGTCGGCCGCACGGCCACGCTTGCCGAGCCGATCCAGAACGGGCGCGGCCGCATCCGGCTGGGGGATACGCTGTGGCGCGTCTCCGGCCCGGATCTTCCGGCGGGTGCGCAAGTGCGCGTTACCGGCGCAGCAGACACCGACCTGGAGCTGACCGTCGAAGCTATCTGAACCTAGGCGGCGCCGATGCGCAGCAGATCGTGCAGATGCACAAGGCCGACCGGCCGTCCGCCTTCGACCACCATCAGGCTGGTGATGGCGGACGTATTGATCGTCTGCAATGCCGTCGCCACCAGCGTGTCGGGGGCCGCCGTCTTCGGCTTCTTCGTCATCACCTGATCGACGTTCATCGACAGAAGATCGCTGCCGATATGGCGGCGGATGTCGCCGTCGGTGATGATGCCGATCAGCGCGCCATCGGCGCCGGTGATCGCCACGCAGCCGAAGCCTTTGCGCGACAGTTCGGCGATCGCCTCGCGCATGCCGGTGCCCGACGGCACCAGCGGCAGCCGCTCGCCGACATGCATGATCTCGCGCAGCTGCGTCAGGTTGGCGCCGAGCTGGCCGCCGGGATGGAAGGTGCGGAAATGATCGGGCGTGAAGCCGCGCGCCTCGAGCAAAGCGATCGCCAGCGCATCGCCCATGACCAGTTGCAGCAGCGCCGATGTCGTCGGCGCCAGCCCGTGCGGACAGGCCTCCGGCGCCGGCGGCAGGAGCAGCACCACGTCGGCGGCACGCGCCAGCGCCGAACTCCCGCCGGAGGTGATGGCGATCAGCGGGATCGAAAAGCGCCTGGAATAGGCGACGATGCCCATCAGTTCCTTGCTCTCGCCCGACCATGACATGGCGATGATAGCGTCGTCCTTGGCGATCATGCCGAGATCGCCATGATTGGCCTCGGCCGGATGGACGAAGAAGGCAGGTGTGCCGGTCGAGGCGAGCGTGGCCGCGATCTTTGAGCCGATATGGCCGCTCTTGCCGACACCGGTGACGATGACACGTCCCTCGATCCGCGAGATGAGATCGATGGCTGCCGCGAACGGCTCGGCCAGACCGTTGTCGAGCGCTGCGGCAAGCGCAGCGATACCGGCCTGCTCCGTCGCCACCGTTCTCAGCGCCGATTCGATCGCGGCCTGCCTGTCCGGCGGCTTTCTTCCTGGGGACCCCGCATGCATGGCAGATGCCATTAGCGCCATGTCGCCCGCCTGTCCAACGGAATTCCCGTTTCGCGTGCGCCGGGGGCAGCGGAATCGGCCCGCCTCAACCCTCCGTTAACCATCCGCCTTTACGGTTCGGTAAGTATGGCGCAACCGCGCCGCGCAAGCAGTGGTGACGATGTCCGGGGCCCAGCCTGAAACGATAAGAGGTCGAAAGGGCATAGCCGTCAGCACGCTGCTGGTGGCTGCGAGCGTTCTTGCCTTGCTGCGCCCGGCGCCGGCCTTCGCGCAGGAAACCGAGCTGCGCGGCGAGGTCTCGGAATCGGCGATCCTGGCCGACCAGCAGCGCAAGGCGAGGCAATTGCGCGCGCAAGGATCGCTGGATCAGGCTGCTCCGGCGGCCCAGACGGCCGAGGACCAGACACAAGCCAACCCCTATGAGCCGGCGAGCCTGGGTGCGGTGCCTGGCGACGACCAGACAGCGGGCGCGACTGGGAGCATCTTCGACCAGCCGCAAGCGACCGACGACCCGTTCGCCGACGATCAGACCGCGGCCAAACCGCGCCGGCCTTCGACCGCCAGGCAGCGCGCGGCTGACGCCAACGCAAAAAAAGACGTCAAGGCGGCCGACAAGAAAAAGGTCAAAAAGAAGCCCGGAGAGACCACCGGCAGCACGACCAGGACCGCCGTCGCCGGCGACCAGGCCGATACCGCGGCCACCGACCAGGACGGTCCCAACCGCCGCGCCCTTACCATCGACAGCATCGACAGGCAGAAGCTCGATCCCGGCGCCGAGCGTACCGGGTCGATCGAAGGCCAGAAAGTCAAACCCGAGGACGATCCCTTTGCCGCCACCGGCATCAAGGTCGGCACCTTCGTCTTCCGGCCGACACTGGAGCAGGGCTTCACCGCGACGTCCAATGCCGATGCCAGCAGCGGCGGCAGGCCGGCGGTGTTGTCCGAGACGGCGCTGCGTTTTTCCGCCACCTCGGACTGGCGCGAGAATTCAGCGCTGATCAACGGCTACGGCATATTCCGCAACACGCTCTCGGGCCAGAAGATCAACGATGCGCAGGGCCGGATCGAGGGCCAGCTCAACGTCGACCTCGACCATGAGCTGCGCGCCATCGCCAAGCTCGGCTATGAAGCAGTGCCGGAATCGGCGTCCTCGCCGGATGCCATCGCCGGCGTCACCTCGCAGCCGCTGCGCCAGACCGTGGACGGCAGCCTCGGCATCGAGAAGGATGTCGGCAAGATGCGCTACACGCTGACCGGTGCGGTCACACATGACTTTTATGGCGACGCCAAGCTCTCGGATGGCACCGTCCTGTCGCAGAAGGATCGCGACTCCACGCTCTATTCCGCGACCTTGCGCACCGGCTACCAGGTGTCACCGGCCGTCACCCCGTTCGCCGAGGTGGAAGCCGGCCGGCGGGTCTATGATCTGCGCCTCGACAGCAACGGTTTCGAACGCTCCTCGACGCGGCTCGGCGCGCGCGCCGGCCTCGAGCTCGACATGGACGACAAGCTGTCCGGCGAGTTCTCCGTCGGATGGCTGCGCGAAGCCATCGACGACGACCGCCTGCCGGCCAATGCCGGCCCATACGTCAATGCCGATCTCAAATGGTCGCCCGAGCGCGGCACCATCATCGGTCTCACCGGTAGGACCACGATCGAGAGCACGACCGCGGCCAACGAGAGCGGCGACGTCCTCTACTCGGGCCGGCTCACCGGAGAGCGCCAGGTCCGCGCCAATCTGACGGCGAATTCGTCGCTTGGCCTCGATTGGCGGAACTATACCGGCTCCGACGGCCACGATCTGATCTTGAGCGCCGAGGCCGGGCTGACCTGGTGGCTGAACCGTTACGCCGGCCTCACCACGCGGGTGAGGACGGAGAAGCTCACCAGCAACCTGCCCGGCCGCGACTATGTCGCCAACAGCGTCTATCTCGGCCTGAAGGTGCAGCGCTGAGGGGTGCCGCCGAAGCGGTCCCGGCATAGCTGAATATCGGCAATTACCCTAAAAGGCGGCACCGCGGCGTTCGGTCGGCTGCACCTCATCCAGCAGCGTGCGGATGACCCCGGCCATGCTCGCGTTCATATCGTTGCGCCAGAGCGCGAAAGCGACATTGGCCTCGACGAAGCCTTCCGGCGAGCCGCAGTCGAAGGTGCGGCCTTTGTAATGATAGCCGTAGAAGGACTGCTGCCTCTCGAGCTTCAGCATCGCATCCGTCAGTTGGATCTCGTTGCCTGCGCCGCGCTCCTGGCTTTCGAGGATGCCGAAAATCTCCGGCTGCAGGATATAGCGCCCGTTGATGAAGAGATTGGAGGGCGCCGTGCCCGGTTTCGGCTTCTCCACCATTTCGGTGATGCGGAAGCCGTGATGGGTATCCTCGCCGCGGCCGACGATGCCGTATTTGTGCGCTTCGGCCGGGTCGCATTCCTGCACGGCGATGATGTTGTTGCCGGTCTCGGCATAGAGCTCGACCATATCCTTCATGCAGCTTTTCTCCGACTGCATGATCATATCGGGCAACAGCAGCGCGAACGGCTCGTCGCCGACAAGCTCGCGCGCGCACCAGACGGCATGGCCAAGCCCCATCGGCACCTGCTGGCGCGTGAAGCTGGTCTGCCCCGGCGCCGGCTGCAGTCGCTGCAGGCGGGCGAGCTGATCGTCCTTGCCGCGCTGGGCCAGCGTGTCGTAGAGCTCGAACTGGACGTCGAAATGATCCTCGATGACCGCCTTGTTGCGACCGGTGACGAAGATGAAATGCTCGATGCCCGCATCGCGCGCCTCATCGACAACATATTGGATGACCGGCCGGTCGACGACCGTCAGCATCTCCTTCGGAATGGCCTTGGTGGCTGGAAGAAACCGTGTGCCGAGGCCGGCGACCGGGAAAACTGCCTTGCGAACTCGCTTCATGCTCCACCCATCCTTTTTTGAACCCATTATCCGCTCGGCGCTCCGCTCCGCAATCCCCTCCGACATTTTCACGACGGGAATCATTTTCACGCCGGAATGTTGAACTACAGAACGGCCGGATTGACCGGCGAAAGGCCGTGACCGCACTTTTCGTTCCTAGCGGCCCCTATGGTAAACTAAATACTAACCCGGTTCGGCGTTGAATGATCCTTCCTGATTTGACGAAGGAGGAAAAGATGTCCGTTCGCAGTACCGCAAGGCGCCTGACGGCACTGGTGACGGCGGCCGGCCTGACGCTTGCCTTGCTGATGCCCGCCGGACCCGCTTTCGCCGATGCCGGGTTCCGCCAGTGGGTCGCAGGCTTCCGCGCGACCGCGGTCGCGGGCGGCGTTTCCGGCGCTGTCTATGACCAGGCCATGAGGGGCATCGAGCCCGACCCGGTCGTGCTGGAAAAGGCCCGCACCCAACCGGAATTCACCGCCCCCGCCTGGGATTATTTCGACAACCGTGTGCATGACCAGTCGGTGGCCAATGGACAGGCGATGGCGCGCAAATGGAAGCCGTGGCTGGATCGCATCGAGGCGCGGTTCGGCGTCGACCGCAATGTCCTTCTCGCCATCTGGTCGATGGAATCGAACTATGGCGAGATCCTCAAGCGCGACGACATCATGCGCAATGTCGTCCGTTCGCTGGCAACCCTTGCCTATGGCGATCCGAAGCGCTCGAAATATGCCCGTACGCAGCTGATCGCCGCGCTGAAGATCCTGCAGACCGGCGACATCGACGAAAGCCATCTCATGGGTTCCTGGGCCGGCGCGATGGGCCAGACGCAGTTCATCCCGACCAGCTATCAGCGCTATGCCGTCGACATGGACGGCAACGGCCGGCGCGATATCTGGAATTCGATCCCCGACGCATTGGCGACCGCCGCCAACCTTTTGAGGAAGAACGGCTGGCAGGCCGGCAAGACCTGGGGCTACGAGGTGACCCTGCCGGCCGGCAAGCTGCCCGCCGGATCGAAGACGCTGGCGCAATGGCGGGCGCTCGGTGTCGCCAGGGCCAATGGCAAGCCGTTCAGGAACCTGACCGATAAGGCGACGTTGAAGGTGCCGGACGGCAGGGGCGGACCGGCATTCCTGATGATCAGGAATTTTTCGGTCATCAAGGCCTACAACAACGCCGACAAATATGCTTTGGCCGTCGGCCTTCTCGCCGACGAGATCGCCGGCGGCACCGGTCTCGTGCAGGACTGGCAGCGGCCTTTCACCAAGCTCACCTTCGAGGAACGCCAGGAATTGCAGAAGCGGCTTTCCGAGCACGGCTATTATGACGGCAAGTTCGACGGCAAGATCGGCGACGGATCGAAGGCCGCCATCATGGCTTATCAGGCCAAGGTCGGCTTGACCCAGGATGGCTATCCGAGCCTGGAAGTGCTGAAATGGCTCCGGAAGCAATAGAGCCGTCCATGGCGCGAGGCATCCTTTCAAAGACGGAAAGGATGCTGTAGCGCTTCGGCTTGCGCATGATTTTCCGCGTTTTGCTGGTCATGCGCCAAGGAATGGAGAGGTGATTGGTTACGGTTGCGCGTATCTGGCTGATCGTTCGCCACCTGCCGATCCTCGTCCTGGCTGTCGCCGTGCTCGCCGTCGCCGGCTCCAGTGCCTTCCATTCGCCAGCTTTCGCGCAGGAAGAGGAAAGCCGCGGCTGGTCGCTGCGCGACCTCCTGTTCCCGCGCCGCAGCGAGCGCATCGAGCCCCCGGTCGAAATCCAGAAGGCCAGGCCGAAACCAAAGAAGAAACCCAAGCCGCGTCCGCCGGCCGAACCGGAAACGCCGATCGTCGAGAAGGCGCCGGACGCCCGCGTCGTTCTGGTGGTCGGCGATTTCCTGGCGGGCGGGCTGGCCGAGGGTCTCGACGACGCCTTCGCCGACAATCCGGCCGTCAGGATCGTCGTGCGCAGCAACGGCTCGTCCGGCTTCGTGCGCGACGATTTCTACAACTGGCCGGTCGAGATCAAGTCGCTGATCGAGACGGAGAAACCGTCCGTCGTGGTGGTCATGCTCGGCTCCAACGACCGTCAGCAGATGCGCGTCGGCGACGTGCGCGAGCAGCCGCGCTCCGAGACCTGGACCAAGGAATATGAGCGCCGCGCCGACGCGCTGGGCAAGGCCATTCAAGACACCAAGGTGCCGTTCCTGTGGGTCGGCATGCCGGCGTTCCGGGTGGCGAAGATGACCTCGGACATGCTGGCCTTCAACGACATCTATCATTCGGCCGCACAGAGCCATGGCGGCGAGTTCGTCGACGTCTGGGACGGCTTCGTCGACGAGAACGGCGCCTTCGTCACCTCCGGTCCCGACATCAACGGCCAGCCGGTGCGCCTGCGCTCGGACGACGGCATCAAAGTCACCAGGGCCGGCAAGCGCAAGCTGGCCTTCTACACGGAAAAGCCGCTGGCGAAGATCCTGGGACTGGCGGCGCCGGGAAGCATCACCACGGTTTCCGCGCCGGCCGGCGCCCCGGTCGAGGCGTCGAAGCCTGCCGCGGCGCCTGTCATCGTCGACCGCACACCGCCAATGCTGCTCAGCGACCCCGCGCTCGACGGCGGCACGGAACTGCTGGGCGCCGCGCCGCCCGTCAAGGCCGATCCGAACCTGCCGGGTGAAAAGCTGGCCGTAGAAGGCAAGGCGCCGGCCGCCTCGCCCGGCCGCGCCGACGATTTCTCCTGGCCGCCGAAACCGGCAGCCGCGGCCGGCGCCGAGCCGGATACGACGACAGCCATCAGCCGCTAGAACAACCTCAGGAAAGGTGCATAGCGGTTTCCGTTCGGAATTGCGGCATGCAGGCGTTCCGGACCGGGTGGAACAATGGCATTGTCCGCCAAGGGCAAATTCCATGGCTGCGGCCATGACTGGGGGACAAGATGTCGGCGACCGGTTACGCGTTGATTGGGTTCACAGCTTGGGCGCTTTGCCTGCTTATTTTCATGGAAGTCGTGCGGACCTATCTGGTTGTGACGGGCCGGATCCCCGCAAATGGTTTCAGCCCCGACAACGCCGGCTTGTCGCCCTTTATGCAGCGACTTGCACGGGCTCATGCGAATTGCATCGAGGGCCTGCCCATATTCGGAAGTCTTATGGCTTTGGCGATCATGACCTCACGCGTTTCGATCACCGATCCTCTTGCGTACTGGTTCCTCGCGGCCCGTATTGCGCAGTCGGTTGTTCATTTGACGTCGACAAGCGCAACCGCTGTTAAGGTTCGATTCTCGGCGTTTGCGGTCCAGATGGCCATCGGCGCCTATTGGGCGGCAGCGCTACTGGTGAGCTAGAACTATCGAAGCTCCTGGCCCGAGCATTTGCGGCCAGCGGCGTCATCTTGCCTTGCGGAACACATCGACCCTCTTCAGCGTGGCAGCACTGTCGACCCCATCAGCGCCTCGTCGATCGAGCGCGCCGCCTGGCGGCCTTCGCGGATCGCCCACACCACCAGCGACTGGCCGCGGCGCACGTCGCCGGCCGCGTAGAGCCTGTCGATGCTGGTCCTGTAGTCGCGGTCGTTGGCCTCGACGTTTCGCGAGCGACGGCTGTCCGTGACCACCTTTATCTCGCCATCGAGCTCCTTCATCACGCTGTCGCTCGCCGGCCCGGCAAAACCGATGGCGATGAAGGCGAGATCGGCGCGGATGACGAATTCGCTGCCGGCGATCGGCTTGCGCTTCTCGTCGACCTCGCAGCAGCGGACGCCGGTCAGCTGGCCGTCCTCGCCGATGAACTCGAGCGTCGCCACCTGGAATTCGCGCTCCGCGCCCTCGGCCTGCGAGGACGACGTGCGCATCTTGGTCGCCCAGTAGGGCCAGACCGCGAGCTTGTCTTCCTTCTCCGGCGGCTGCGGGCGGATGTCGAGCTGCGTCACGCGCACCGCGCCCTGCCGGAAAGCGGTGCCGATGCAGTCGGATGCCGTGTCGCCGCCGCCGACCACCACGACATGCTGACCGCCGGCAATGATCGGGTGCGAGGGCCAGGCCACCGACTGGATCGGCTCGCCGCCGACGCGGCGGTTCTGCTGCACCAGATAGGGCATGGCGTCATAGACGCCGCCAAGATCATCGCCCGGAATGTTGGCCGGGCGCGGCGTTTCCGAGCCGCCGCAATAGAGCACGGAGTCATGGTCGGCGAGAAGTTCGGCAACAGACTTGTCGACGCCGACATTGACGCCGCAATGGAAGCTCACGCCTTCGCCCTGCATCTGCTCGATGCGGCGGTCGATGTAGTGCTTCTCGATCTTGAAGTCCGGAATGCCGTAGCGCATCAGTCCGCCCGGCCGGCTCTCGCGCTCATAGACATGCACGTCATGGCCGGCGCGGCCGAGCTGCTGCGCCGCCGCCATGCCGGCCGGCCCGGAGCCGATGATGGCGACACGCTTGCCGGTCTTCTTCTCCGGCGGATAGGGCCGGATGTGGCCGGTCTCATAAGCCTTGTCGGCGATCGCCTGCTCGATCGTCTTGATGGCGACCGGAATGTCCTCGAGATTCAGCGTGCAGGCTTCCTCGCACGGCGCAGGGCAGATGCGGCCGGTGAATTCAGGGAAATTGTTGGTCGAATGCAGGTTGCGGATCGCATTGTCCCAGTCGCCATTGTAGACGAGATCGTTCCAGTCCGGGATCTGGTTGTGGATCGGGCAGCCGGTCGGTCCATGGCAGTACGGGATGCCGCAATCCATGCAGCGCGCGGCCTGTTTCTCGACCTCCTTGTCCGACATCGGCAGCGTGAACTCGCGGAAATGCCGGATGCGATCCGAGGCAGGCTGGTACTTGTGCACCTGCCGGTCGATTTCGAGAAAGCCTGTTACCTTGCCCATAGTCCAGTCCCTGCTGTCCGAAGGCACGCACGAAAGCCTAGCTTGTCGGCGCACCCGTTAACCTCATAAGGCCGCCGTGGCAACCTTGGTTCCTAAAGCAATTCCAGGAAAAGTGCGTGGCGGTTTTCCGTCCGGAATTGCGTAAAAACAAATAGTTAGAGCGGTTTGGCGGTTCTAGCCAAACCGCTCTAGGTCAGGATTGTTGGTGAGGATGCCGGCCGGGGCATTGTCTCCCCGGCCATTCCCGAAGCCTATTCCGCCGCCACGCTCATGCGCATGCGTTCCATCTCGATCAGCGCGCGGCGATACTCGACCGGCATGATTTTCCGGAATTTCGGCCGGAAGCTCTGCCAGTTGTCGAGTATCTCGCGGCCGCGCAGCGAGCCCGTGTAATGGACGTGGTTCGAGATCAGCTGATAGAGCCGCTCCTCATCGTGGCTGGTCATATCGCCGGAGACGTCGACGCGCCCCTTGTGGTCGAGGTCGCCGCCGTGATGGAGCAGCTTCTCCATCAGGTCGTCCTCTTCCGGAACCGGCTCCAGCTCGACCATCGCCATGTTGCAGCGCTCGGCGAAATCGCCCTTCTCGTCGAGGACATAGGCGACGCCGCCCGACATGCCGGCGGCGAAGTTGCGCCCTGTTTTGCCGATGACGACGACGATGCCGCCGGTCATGTATTCGCAGCCATGGTCGCCGACGCCTTCGACGACGGTGACGACGCCGGAATTGCGCACCGCGAAGCGCTCGCCGGCGACGCCGGCGAAATAAGCCTCTCCCTCGGTGGCGCCATAGAGCACAGTATTGCCGACGATGATCGATTCAGCAGCTGTGATCTTGGCCTCTTCCGGGGGACGGATGACGATGCGGCCGCCCGACAGGCCCTTGCCGACATAGTCGTTGCCGGCGCCGACGAGATCGAAGGAGACGCCGCGCGCCAGAAACGCGCCGAACGACTGCCCGGCTGTGCCGGTGAGCTTGACGGTGATCGTGTCCTCGCGCAGGCCCTTGTGCTTGAAGCGCTTGGCGACTTCGCCCGACAGCATCGCGCCGGCGGAGCGGTCGACATTGCGGATCGGCAGCTCGATGGTGACCGGCTGCTTGGCCTCCAGCGCCGGCTTCGCCAGCTCGATCAGCTTGCGGTCGAGCACGTCGTCGATCGGATGCTTCTGCCGCTCGGTCCAGTGCAGCGCCTCATGCGGCGCATCGGGCTTGAAGAACATCTTCGAGAAGTCGAGCCCGCGCGCCTTCCAATGCTGGATCACGTCGCGCTTCTCCAGAAGGTCGGTGTCGCCGATGATCTGGTCGAGATGGGTGAAGCCCATTTCGGCGAGCAGCGCGCGCACCTCTTCCGCCACGTAGAAGAAGAAGTTGATGACGTGTTCCGGCGTGCCCTTGAAGCGCTTGCGCAGCACCGGGTCCTGCGTCGCCACGCCGACCGGGCAAGTGTTCAGGTGGCACTTGCGCATCATGATGCAGCCGGCCGCGATCAGCGGCGCGGTCGAGAAGCCGAACTCGTCGGCGCCGAGCAGCGCTCCGATGATGACGTCGCGCCCGGTGCGCAACCCGCCGTCGACCTGCAGCGCGACGCGGGAGCGCAGGCCGTTGAGCACCAGCGTCTGGTGCGTTTCGGCAAGACCCATTTCCCATGGGCTGCCGGCATGCTTGAGCGAGGTCAGCGGCGAGGCGCCGGTGCCGCCGTCATAGCCCGAGATGGTGATGTGGTCGGCGCGCGCCTTGGCGACGCCCGCCGCAACCGTGCCGACGCCGACCTCCGACACCAGCTTGACCGAAACATCGGCCGCCGGGTTGACGTTCTTCAGGTCGTAGATCAGCTGCGCCAGATCCTCGATCGAATAGATGTCGTGATGCGGCGGCGGCGAGATCAGGCCGACGCCGGGCGTCGAATGCCTGACTTTGGCGATGGTGGCGTCGACCTTGTGTCCAGGCAGCTGACCGCCCTCGCCGGGCTTGGCGCCTTGCGCCACCTTGATCTGCATGACGTCTGAATTGACGAGGTATTCCGCCGTGACGCCGAACCGACCGGAAGCGACCTGCTTGATCGCCGAACGTTCCGGATTCTTGCCGCCGCCGGGCAGCGGCAGGTAGCGGTCGGCCTCTTCGCCGCCCTCGCCGGTGTTCGACTTGCCGCCGATGGTGTTCATCGCGCGCGCCAGCGTGGTGTGCGCTTCCCTGGAGATCGAGCCGAAGGACATCGCCCCGGTCGAGAAGCGCTTGACGATCTCGGCTGCCGGCATGACGTCGTCGAGCGCGACAGTCTTGCGGCCGGTTTCCTCGGCCAGCTTGATCTTGAACAGGCCGCGGATGGTCTGCGCCCGCGCGGTCGCGCTGTCGATCTGCGCCGAATAGTCCTTGAATGTGTCCCAGGAGCCCTGGCGCACGGCGTGCTGCAAGGTGGCGACCGCGTCCGGCGACCACATATGCGCCTCGCCGCGCATGCGGAACATGTATTCGCCGCCGACCTCGAGGCTGTTGCGCAGCACCGGGTCGTTGCCGAAGGCGTCGGTATGGCGGCTGAGCGTCTCGGTCGCGATCTCGTCCAGCCCGACGCCTTCGATCAGCGTCGCGGTGCCGGTGAAATACTTCTGCACGAAATCCGACTTCAGGCCGATCGCGTCGAATATCTGCGCGCCGCAATAGGACTGATAGGTTGAGATGCCCATCTTGGACATCACCTTGAGGATGCCCTTGCCGATCGACTTGATGTAGCGGGAGACGACCTCGTATTCGTCGACCTCTTCCGGCAATTCGCCGCGCCTGTGCATGTCGAGCAGCGTGTCGAAGGCGAGATAGGGATTGATCGCCTCGGCGCCGTAGCCGGCCAGGCAGCAGAAGTGATGCACCTCGCGCGGCTCGCCGGATTCCACGACCAGCCCGACCGCCGTGCGCAGCCCCTTGCGGATCAGGTGGTGATGCACCGCCGCCGTGGCGAGCAGCACCGGGATGGCGATCCGGTCCGGTCCGATCTGGCGGTCGGAAAGGATGATGATGTTGTAGCCGCCGGCGACCGCCGCCTCGGCCCGCTCGCAGAGCCGGTCGATGGCGCCCTGCAGGCCCGCCGCGCCCTCGTTCGAGGCGTAGGTGATGTCGATCGTCTTGGTGTCGAAACGGTCCTCGGTGTGACCGATGGAGCGGATCTTCTCGAGATCGCCGTTGGTCAGGATAGGCTGGCGCACTTCCAGCCGCTTGCGGCGCGACGTGCCGACAAGGTCGAAGATGTTCGGCCGCGGCCCGATGAAGGACACCAGGCTCATCACCAGCTCCTCGCGGATCGGGTCGATCGGCGGGTTGGTGACCTGGGCGAAGTTCTGCTTGAAATAGGTATAGAGCAGCTTCGACTTGTCCGACATCGCCGAGATCGGCGTGTCGGTGCCCATCGAGCCGACCGCTTCCTGGCCCGTGGTCGCCATCGGCGCCATCAGAAGCTTGGTGTCTTCCTGCGTGTAGCCGAAGGCCTGCTGGCGATCGAGCAGGCTGACGTCCTTGCGCAGCGCGCGCGGCTCGACCGGCTTCAGGTCTTCGAGGATGAGCTGCGTGTTGGCGAGCCAGGTCTTGTACGGGTGCCTGGTGGCGATCTCCGACTTGATCTCCTCGTCGGAGATGATGCGGCCCTTGGCAAGATCGATCAGAAGCATGCGGCCGGGCTGCAGCCGCCACTTCTGCACGATCTTTTCCTCCGGCACCGGCAGCACGCCGGCTTCCGAAGCCATGATGACGCGGTCGTCCTCGGTGACGATATAGCGCGCCGGGCGCAGGCCGTTGCGGTCGAGCGTCGCGCCGATCTGGCGTCCGTCGGTGAAGGCGACCGCCGCCGGCCCGTCCCACGGCTCCATCAGCGCGGCATGGTACTCGTAGAAGGCCTTGCGGTCAGCGTCCATGAGCTTGTTGCCGGCCCAGGCTTCCGGGATCAGCATCATCATGGCGTGGCTCAGGCTGTAGCCGCCCTGGAACAGGAATTCGAGCGCATTGTCGAAGCACGCCGTGTCGGACTGACCCTCATAGGAGATCGGCCAGAGCTTCGAGATGTTGTTGCCGAACAGCTCGGAATCGACCGAGGCCTGGCGCGCCGCCATCCAGTTGTTGTTGCCGCGCACCGTGTTGATCTCGCCATTATGCGCGACCATGCGGTAGGGATGCGCCAGCTTCCACGACGGGAAGGTGTTGGTCGAGAAGCGCTGGTGGACGAGGATCAGCGCGGTCTCGAAGCGCGGGTCGGTGAGGTCCTTGTAGTAGGCGCCGACCTGATAGGCCAGGAACATGCCCTTGTAGACGATGGTCCGCGCCGACAGCGACACGCAATAGGCGCCGATGTCCTTGTTGTCGTTCTCGGCATAGATGCGGCCCGAGATCACCTTGCGCAGCAGATAGAGCCTGGCCTCGTATTCCTCGTCGTCCGGAATGTCGGCCGTGCGGCCGATGAACACCTGCCGATGGAACGGCTCCGATGCGACGATCTCCGGCGCCTTCGACAGCGACGAATTGTCGACCGGCACGTCGCGGAAGCCGACGAGCGGCAGACCCTCGGATTGTGCCGATTCGGCGATGATGTCCTCGATATGGGCACGCAGTGCTGCGTCCTGCGGCATGAACCAGTGGCCGACACCGTACTGGCCGGCAGGCGGCAGTTCGACGCCCTTGGCCGCCATCTCCTCGCGGAAGAACCGGTCCGGAATCTGCACCAGCACGCCGGCGCCGTCGCCGACCAGCGGATCGGCGCCGACGGCGCCGCGATGGGTGAGGTTCTCCAGCATCGCCAGACCGTCTTCGACGACCTGGTGCGACTTCACGCCCTTCATGTTGGCGATGAAGCCGACGCCGCAGGCGTCATGCTCGTTGCGCGGATCGTAGAGCCCTTGCGCGGTCAAGACAGTGGTCGGGCCGGCGGCGGCGCGAGTCGGATTTTTGACGGCTGCCGCTTTCGTCTGCGCGGCCTGGCCGTTGATCGCAGATGGCGTCAGTTCCGTCATCGTCCTATCCTCCGTTCCGCACCCTTGGCGGTGATTTCCCTTAGGGCGCTGGTTTGCCTTGGGAAGCACAACGCTTCCCTTTCATCCTTGCTGCACGTCTCGCGAAATCCTTGCCGAACCATGCGGCCATACGCCCGGTTCGCATCCGGTATCGTACAGGCCAGAGCGGAGCCGTCTACCCGCCGCTCGCGACAATGGCCGGATTGGCAGCGATGATACGCCAGTCCAGCCTGTTTTGTGCGACAAAATAAGACAGCACTACTGTCCTAAATTTTTTATGACAGAATTCAGGAGCCCGCACAAGACCGATTCACAAAAATCTTGGCCACGCCGCGACACAAAATTTCGTGAGGCGCTTGCGAAACGTAAGCATCAGTCTCGGCTCCTTCGCGTTGGCTGGCTTCACCGCTTTGCCGGCATTTGGCCCTTGCGCTCGGCTGGCCAAAGCGTTCAAGTCGCGCCCGTTTTCCTCAGATCAGCTGCGAGCCTTTCGATGTTCTTTGCATCCGACAACTGGGCGGGCGTCCATCCCGACATTTCGGCCAATCTTTCCCGGCACGCGGCCGGCATCGCGACCGCCTACGGCGACGGCGACCTGGACCGGGCCGTCTACCGCCGCTTCAGCGAGATCTTCGAGCGGGACGTTCAAGTGTTCTTTGTCGCGACCGGCACGGCGGCGAATGCACTCTCGATGGCGGCGTTGAACCGCATCGGCGGTATCGCTCTTTGCCATTCCGAAGCGCATATGAATGTCGATGAATTCGGCGCGGCGGGTTTCTATACCGGCGGCGCGCGCATGGCGCCGGTCCAAGGCCCCTTGGGACGCATCAACCCGCAGGCTCTGGACAGGGCCATCAAACGCTATTCGCAAGACCTTGCGCCGGCCGGCCAGCCGATGGCGGTGACGATCACCCAGGCTACGGAAGTGGGCACCGTCTACACTGTCGGCGACGTCAAGGCGATTGCCGAGGTCAGCCGCCGCCATAGACTGCCGCTGCATATGGACGGCGCGCGCTTCGCAAATGCGATCGCGGCGACCGGCGTGACCCCTGCTGAAATGACCTGGAAAAGCGGCGTCGATCTCATCTCCTTCGGCGCCACCAAAAACGGCTGCTGGATGGCCGACGCGGTGGTGATCTTCAACCCGGAAGTCGGCCGGGATCTGCGCCTGCTTCGCCAGCGTGCAGGGCAGACCTTTTCCAAGGCGCGCTTCATCTCGGCCCAGTTCGAGGCCTATCTCAACGACGAGCTGTGGCTGAGGATGGCGCACCACGCCAATGCGATGGCGGCACATCTGGCCGAGACCATCGAGGACGCGCCGGCGGGCAGGCTCGCCTGGCTGCCGCAGGCCAACGAAGTGTTCGCGATCCTCGACCGCGGCACTGCCGAAAAGCTGCAGGCCGCCGGCGGCAAATTCTACGAATGGGGCGTGCCGCAGGGTTTTGACGGCCATCTCGGCGACAATGAAGCGATCTACCGCTTCGTCGCCAGCTTCGCGACGACGGCGGAAGAGATTGACCGCCTCGGTCTACTGCTCTCCGAATGATCAGGCCAGGAAAGGCCGCACAAGCAGCTCGAAGCCAAGCAGGATCAGGAAGATCAGGAACCAGCGGCGGAATGCCGCCGGGCTGATCCGCTGTCTGAGAACCTGCCCGAGCCACATGCCGAGCAAGGCCGGCAGCACGGCCAGCGAGGACATCGCCAGATGTCCGACCTCGAACGCGCCATGCGAGGCCAGGCCCAGCGCCAGCGCAATGGTGGACACCGTGAAGGAAAGGCCGAGCGCCTGGATGAGGTCATCGCGGCCCAACCCGAGCGCCTGGATGTAGGGCACGGCCGGCACGACGAAGACTCCGGTGCCGCCGGTCACAAGGCCGGTCAGAAAGCCTACAAACGGTGAGAACCAGCGCTCGGTCTTCGCCGGGACGGCGGGCTGCCGCGCCAGCAACGTATAGGCGGCATAGAGAACCAGGGCGGCGCCGAGGCCTGCGTTCGTCCACGTTATATTGTCGCTGGCGAGCAGCCGCGAGCCGGCGACGGTGCCGACCACGATGCCTGCCATCATCAGCCAGAGCCGTCGCAGGATCGATGCAAAGCCCGGGCCGGCGAACAGCTGCCAGACATTGGTGACGAAGGACGGCACGATGAGCAGCGACGCGGCGGTGACCGGCGGCATGACGGTGCCCAGCAATCCCATCGCCAGCGTCGGCAGCCCCATGCCGGTGACGCCCTTGACGATCCCCGCCAGCAGGAAGGTGACGGCGATGGTTGAGGTGAGCAGCAGGGAGAAATCGGTCATTGCCCTTCATGGGAGGACAATGCGGGCTTCAAAAGAGCCAGAAGGGATCCGTTGCCCATGGCACAAAAAAGCGGCGCCTTTCGACGCCGCTTTTGTCTCGGGAGGGAGACGTGTCTTACATGTGGAGCGCGCTGGTTACGCGGCGGCCTTGGCCTCGATCTGCTTGGCCTTGTCCGAAGACGAGGTGATCGCGATCTTGCGCGGCTTCAGCTCCTCGGGAATGTTGCGCTTGAGGTCGACGAAGAGCAGGCCGTTCTTCAGCGTGGCGCCCTCGACCTCGACGTGATCGGCGAGCTGGAAGCGGCGCTCAAAGGCGCGCGAGGCAATGCCGCGATAAAGCAGCTCGGAACCTTCGCCGTTGTTCTCTTCCTTGCGCTCGCCCTTGACGGTCAGCACATTGCGGTGCGCCTCGATCGAGATCTCGTCTTCCGAGAAGCCGGCAACGGCCATCGAGATGCGATAGGCGTTCTCGCCGGTGCGCTCGATGTTGTAGGGCGGATAGGTCTGCACGCTCTCGGGCTGGCCGAGGGTATCGAGCATGGTAAACAGCCGGTCGAAGCCGACGGTCGAACGATAAAGCGGGGAAAAATCAACGTGACGCATGGTGTGTTCTCCTGTTGAGCAACATGGTTTGCGTGTGACCCGGTGCGAAACCCTCGAAAGGCGTCCCGGATAGGCCAGCGGCCCCGACATCGGCGGCCGCAATCTCCATTTGGGAAGCGCAAAAGCCCATTTCAAGAACTTTGCGCGATCAACTTCCCTGCGATCTTTGCGCCCGATGAACGCCAGATGAACCGCGGCTTCGGCATCCGTTCAGCCACGCGGCGCCAAGCTACTGCCGACAATGCGGACATGCGGTGCCTCGATCAGGGCGCCGCGACGAGGCCGAACCGGGTGCAACGTCCCTTCCTCCCGGATCGACAGAGGCCGGAAGCGCGCCGCAGGCGCTTCCGGCCTTCCCCGTTCGGCCCAGCAACGCCTTTGCTTTTGGCGCATGGCCGTCTATCACCATGGCAACGCCTGGCCCGTTCGGGCAATGAACAATCAACGAAGCGCCGAATGACGGACCTTTTCCACCAGACCGAGGGCAATCCGCAGCCCGAAAATGCCGCCGGCGGCTTTTTCACCACCCACGACGGCAAGAAGATCCGCTATGGCGTCTTCGGCGCGGTCGCCCGCCCGCTGCAGGGCACGGTGGTGCTGCTGACCGGCCGCAACGAGTGCATCGAGAAATATTTCGAGACCATCCGCAACCTCGCCGACCGGGGCTTCAGCGTCGCAGTCCTCGACTGGCGCGGCCAGGGCGGTTCCAGCCGCCTGCTGCGCGATCCCCAGCGCGGCTATGTCCGCAGCTTCCGCGACTACACCCGCGATCTCGAGCAGTTCTTCGGGGAGATCGTGCTGCCGGATTGCCGCGGCCCCTATTACATCCTCGCCCATTCGACCGGGGCGGTGATCGCGCTGCTGGCTTCACCGTCGATGGTCAACCGGGTGCGGCGCATGGTGCTGATCGCGCCCTTCCTGGCCGTGCCCGACTTGCCGGTTTCGATAACCGCTGTACGGCGCGTCTGTGCGGTGTTTTGCGCTCTGGGCCTCGGCTGGCTTTATGCCGCCCTGGGGCCGCGCCCGAAATTGCCGACGCCCTTCGAAACCAACAAGGTGACTTCGGATCCTGAGCGCTACCGGCGTAATACCGGCATCTACAAGGCCTGGCCGCAGCTGGCGCTCGGCGGCCCGACCATCCGTTGGCTGAAAGCCGCCGCCGAGGCTTCCGATGCGATCAGCGATCCCGACTTCATGGCCGGGATCCAGGTGCCGATGCTCATTGTCGCCGCCGGCGCCGACCAGGTCGTCTCGACCAAGGCCGTGGAATCCTATGCCAGGCGGCTCCGCGTCGGCTCGCTCCTGATGATCGACGGCGCGCATCATGAGATCCTGCAGGAGAAGGATCTTTACCGCGAGCAGTTCCTCGCGGCCTTCGATGCTTTCATTCCCGGAACCGGCGACGCCATTTGACCGCTTCGCCGGGCGCGCCGATCTCGCGGGCCAGCCTGACGACCGGCGGGCGAATTGCATGATCCGGCTGGCTTCCCGGCTCTCCGCGCCGTGCCGGGCGCGGCTTGACCCATATTCCCGTTCAGGCCTCGAGCGCTAGGTTGCCACCCAACGAGGTCATACGCCAGTCGACAGAGATCGGGAGAAACGGCCATGAACGCATCGAACACGCTGTCACGTCAGGGGCATCACCTGCTGCAGATTGGCGTCGCCCTGCTTTTGTTTTCGTCATTCGAAGGCTTCACAATACCGTTCCTCGCCGCACCGCGGCTTGGACTGTCCGCGCACACGCTGAGCGGCCTGCAGGGCGTTCTCATGCTGGCGCTGGGTCTCGCGTGGCCAAGGCTCAATCTCGGCGCGGCGATGTCGCGGGTTGCGTTCTGGCTGCTGATCTATTCGGCTTTGGCGATCCTGGCGGCCTACGTGATCGCCAGCGCCTGGGGGGCCGGCAATGAGACAATGCCGTTGGCGGCTGGGGCCTTCCGTGGGAGCGCCTTTCAGGAAGCCGTGATCAAGATCGTGGGGTATTCGTCCGCGCCGACCGGCCTCACCGCTTTCGCGCTCATTTTGTGGGGCCTGCGTCTCACGGATGCCCGGCGCGCCGACAGCTAGGCGATTCCATCCGCGCTGCGGTTTTCAGCCGCGTACTGCCTGAACAGACGCAGAGGCGCGCCGGATGCTCAGCCGCGCAGCGCCGCCATCGCCGCGGCATGCAATTCCGGGGTTGCCGCCGCCAGTATGTCGCCGCCCTTCTCCGCCGGCCCGCCCTCGAATGTCGTTACCACGCCGCCCGCCTTCTCGATGATTGGGATCAGCGCCACGATATCGTAGGGCTTCAAGCCTGGGTCGGCGACAATGTCGACGCTTCCCGCCGCCACCATGGCGAAGGCGTAGCAGTCCGTGCCGTAGCGGGCGAGTTGCACCTGCTTCTCGAACTCATCGTAGCGATTGCGCGCCTCGCCCCTGTAGAGCGCCGGCGTGGTGGTGAACAGCGTCGCCTCGGCGAGCTCCGTCGTCTTGCGGGTCGCGAGCTTGCGCGGGCCACCCGGACCTTCGTAATGCGAGCCGGAGGCATTGGCGTAGAACAGCTCGCCGGTGAAGGGTTGCGACATCAGGCCGGCGACGGCGTCGCCGTCGACCGTCAGACCGACCAGCGTTCCCCACACCGGCAGGCCGGAGATGAAGGCGCGTGTGCCGTCGATCGGGTCGATGACCCAGACATGCCGGCTCGAAATGTTCTCGCTGCCATGCTCCTCGCCGAGGATGCCGTGATCGGGGTATTCCGCCGCTATCAGTGCCCGGATGGCGCGCTCGGCCTCGCGATCGGCCTCCGTCACCGGATCGAAGCTTTCCGTCTGCTTGTTGGCGACCGCGCCCTGGCTGCGGAAGCGCGGCAAGGTCTCGGCGGCGGCGGCACGCGCGATGCGCCGCATGAAATCGATGCTGACGTCCAACTCACTCTCCCCGTTGCGGCAGCCATCGGCAGCCGCTGTTTCCGCCGGAAGAGAAGCGTGAAGCCAGGGTCAGGCGCCTCCCTCCTGTTGCCCCAATGTCACACCTCACCCGCCGAAGCGGAATTTCCACATCATATTGAATTAAAAAACCCTGAAGCCGATTGACATTTGTGCATCGCACAATAGTTTTGTTCTCGGACAGGTTACTCTGTCCATGCCCTCCTTGGGCGTTTCCTCCCTAGACTTCGACCGTGTCGTGAAAGCGATGCGGTCTTTTTTTAGGCCGCGAACGGCCGCTTCGCGGTCATTCCGCGGCGAGCGGCAGGTCGACGAAATGATGATCGGGTATCGACATCAGCTCGGCCGAAAACCGCGTCAGGTCGTCGGCAAGCGCGTCGAAGCCGGCCGATTTCTGGAATGTCCGCTCGTTCATGTAAAGCCCGCGATTGACCTCGATCTGCAGCGCGTGGAGATGACGTGCCGGCCGCCCGTAATGCTCGGTGATGAAGCCGCCGGCATAGGGCTTGTTGTGCGCGACCGCGTAGCCCATGCCCGTAAGCAGGCCGATCGCCCTCTCGGTCAGAGCCGCGGTGGCGGAAATGCCGAAGCGGTCGCCGATGATGAAATCCGGCCGCACCCCATTGTCGCCGACCCGGATGCTGGCCGGCATCGAATGGCAGTCGATGAGCACGGCATAGCCGAACCTGGCGTGGGTCCTGGTCAATAGCCGCTTCAGCGTTTCGTGATACGGCTTGTAGACGGTCTCTATGCGCCCCACCGCCTCGGAGAGCGGCAGGCGCCCGGGATAGATGTCCAGCCCCTCCCCCACCAGCTTCGGCACGGTGCCCAGCCCGCCCGCGACGCGGGCCGAGCGGATGTTGCAGAAGGACGGCACCGGCTCCGCGAACATGCGCGGATCGAGTTCCCATGGCTCGCGGTTGACGTCGAGATAGGCGCGCGGGAAGTTCGCCGCCAGCATCGGCGCGCCGAGCGCGACGGCGCCGCCGAAAAGCTCCTCGACATAGCAATCCTCGGAGCGGCGTATGGCGTTGCGGTCGAGCCGCGCCATGGCGAGGAAGCGCTCGGGATAGTGGCGGCCGCTATGCGGCGAATTGAACAGGAAAGGGACGCGTTGCTCGGCGCCCGATCGGATTTCGAAGGGTGGTACGACCGAAAAATCCTCGGCTGCCGTCTTCAATTTGAACGAACCAGGATGAAGCACTGCATCATGTTGCAAAACTGCCATCTTGCGCCCGGCATGTCCAGCATTTCAGCCCCACGAAACAGCTGGCCGCTGCGGCAAAGACAAGGCCAATGTTCACTTGATGTTTACCGTCTCCTCCTCATATACAGGATGGTTAACGGGCTTGCCCGTCGGCAGGCTTGGGGTAGTGATTCGGACGGGACAACATGGCACGCATTCTGCTGGCGGAAGACGATGACGATATGCGCCGGTTCCTCGTCAAGGCGCTGGAACGAGCCGGCTACCAGGTAAGCGATTTCGACAATGGCGCCAGCGCCTATGAGCGGCTGCGCGAGGAGCCTTTCTCGCTGCTTTTGACCGACATCGTCATGCCCGAGATGGACGGCATCGAGCTTGCCCGCCGGGCCACCGAGATCGATCCGGACCTCAAGGTGATGTTCATCACCGGTTTTGCCGCCGTCGCGCTCAACCCGGATTCCAAGGCGCCCAAGGACGCCAAGGTGCTGTCGAAGCCTTTCCATCTGCGCGACCTTGTCAACGAGGTCGAGAAGATGCTGCAGGCCGCTTGAGGAGCCTTTCGGCAAGGCATCGGTACTTCCAACCGCTGCCGCAAAACGGAGCTTTCTTTTCTCATTCCTGCTATTGACGCGCCGGACCAAAAATGGTGTATGCGCGGCTTCGGATGGGCGTGTAGCTCAGCGGGAGAGCACTGCATTGACATTGCAGGGGTCACAAGTTCAATCCTTGTCACGCCCACCATCCAGCCAAATCCAAAAGAGTAAGGCAATACGGCAGTAGGCAATAGGGCTTCGCCGCTGCGTTCCCGGATTCCTCCTACTGCCCTACTCCCCTACTGCCCTGCTTTCTCATTGAATCATTGCGGTGTCGGATCGGGCGAATGACCGGGATTGCCACCGCCACCGCCGCCCTTGCCTTCGCGGCATGGCGCATCGCCGATGCCGCAGCATTTGGCGTTATGGGTAACGTTCGGCTTGATGGTGTCGCAGTCCCTGTAGCTTGTGGTCTTGCAGCCGGCCAGCACAGAAACGGCGATGGCGGCGAGAAAGACTTTTCTTGAAACGATAGTCATATGCGTTCTCCTTGGTGAACTTGGTTCGTTACGCAACGCTTGGTCGCGCTTCGCCACGGAACGGTTCAAAGGAGAGAAAAGAATTTTTATCCGCCAGCTGATCGGCAGCGGCGGCAGGAGCCGACAGGTGTCCGGCTCAGACGCCTGCTACCGCCAAGAAGCTCTTCATCCTGGCGACGGCAAGCTCGGGATCGGCCAGCAATCCTGCCTGGTCGGCGAGGCGAAACACGTCCGCGTAATGGCATATGCCGCGCGCCGACTGCATGCCGCCGACCATGGTGAAATGATCCTGGTGTCCGTTCAGCCAGGCCATGAAGACGATGCCGGCCTTATAGTATTCCGTAGGAGCCTCGAAGATCTTGCGCGACAAAGGCACGGTCGGCGCCATCAGCGCGTCATAGCCGGCCCGGTCGCCCGCGCCGAGCCTGGCCAGCGCGGCGTTCGCCGCCGGCGCGATGGCGTCGAAGATGCCGAGCAGCGCGTGCGAATGCCTCCTGCCGTCGCCGGCGATCAGCTCCGGATAGTTGAAATCGTCGCCCGTGAACATCACCACGCCGTAAGGCAGGCGGTCGCGCAGCAACACCTCCTTGCCGGCATCGAGCAGCGAGATCTTTATGCCTTCGATCTTACCGGCATGCCGCTCGATGATACCGACGACCGTGTCAAGCGCCGGCTCGAAATCCCGGCTGCCCCAATAGCCCTTGAGCGCCGGATCGAACATGTCGCCCAGCCAGTGCAGGATCACCTTGCCGGAGGCCTGTGAAAGGATGCGGTCGTAGACGCGCGCATAGTCGTCCGGGCCTTTGGCCACCGCCGCGAGCGCGCGGCTCGCCATCATGATCGCCTTGCCGCCCTCGCCTTCGATGAAGGCGAACTGCTCCTCATAGGCATGGATCACGTCGTCCAGCGTCCTTGCCGCCGCCGGCGCCAGATGGTCGGTGCCGGCGCCGGAGGCGAGATCGGCACCCTTCATCGTACGCGCCTCGGCGATCGAGCGCCGGATCAGTTCCTTGGCGCTTGCCCAGTCGAAACCCATGCCGCGCTGCGAGGTATCCATTGCTTCGGCGATGCGGAAACCGAGCCGCCACAGATGATGGCGAAAAGCCATGGTTCTGTCCCAGTCGACCGCAGCCTGAGACCACGGATCGGTCATGGCGAAGGGGTTGGCGACGACATGGGCCGCGGCATAGGCGACGCGTGGGAAAGCCGCGCCGATAATGGGCTCCGCCGGTTGGCCGACCAGCCGGTAGCCGACACGGTCGCCACTCTCCGCAGGCAGGATGATGTCCATGCAAATCTCCCTTTGCGGCAGCCTATAAATGGAACGTTCCAATAAATCAAGAACCTTTATGGTTTTGGCAACTGAAGCGATTCAACGCCGCATCCCGACGTCAAAGTCTTGCATTTGCGACTAATCCATCAATTTTTTGAATTCCGTGCGAATCCCGATTGACTCCGGTTTGGTACGATGTTTAGAACGTTCCAATAAATTTGATATCGAGCATGGAGAACGCATGACATGGCCAGCCGGGCCAAGGCGACGATCCTGGACATTGCCCGCGAGGCCGGCGTGTCCAAGTCGACGGTATCGCTCGTGCTGCAGGGCAGCGGGCTGATCCGGCCTGAAACCGCGACCAAAGTCCGCAAGGCGATCGAGGATGTCGGATATGTCTACAACCGCGGCGCCGCCAATCTGCGCAAGGCGCATTCGAACGTCATCGGCATGGTGATCAACGACCTCACCAATCCCTTCTTCGCGGAGCTTGCGGTCGGCATGGAGCGCGTCTTCCAGGCGGCCGGCATCGTGCCCTTCATCGCTAACACGGCGGAAAATCCGGTCCGCCAGGAAGAGGTGCTGAAGTCGCTGATGGAGCAGGGCGTCGCAGGCCTGATCGTGTCACCGGCGCGCGGCACCACGCCAGGCGCTTTCCGCCGCGTCGAGGCGGCAGGCGTGCCGGTCGTCTTTGCCATGCGCCGCCTGCCCGAGAGCCGCATCCCGGCAATCGCGCCCGACAACCATCGCGGCGCCTTTCTCGCCACCCAGCATCTCATCGCCAAGGGACATCGCCGGCTGGCCTTCTTCGGCGGCTCCTCGGACCTTGTGGTCTACCACGACCGCTTGGGCGGCTTCCTCGAAGCCTGCGAGACTCACGGCATTCCGGCAGCCGATAGGACCATCGTCGAAGGCGAGACCAGCCGCAAAGGCGGCATGGCTTGCCTGGAGACGGCGCTTGCGTCGCCCGAGCCGCCGACGGCCGCCCTTTGCTTCAACGATGCCGTCGCCTTCGGCGTCATGCTGGCGCTGCGCAAGCGCGGCCTGGAGGCCGGGACGGATTTTGCCGTGGTCGGCTTCGACGATGTCGCCGAGGCCGAACACTACATCCCCGCGCTGACCAGCGTTGCCGTCGACACCGCCGGCCTCGGCGAACGCGCCGCTCACGTCATGCTGAAGATGATCCAGTCGCGCACGACGCGCGCCGAGGACCATATCGGCGCGGTGAGCCTGGCCGTCAGGGAAAGCTGCGGGCCGGACCGCAATGCGCGCGGCGCTGGAGTGGGAGACGCCGCATGACGGTGAGATGGGGCCTGATCGGCGCGAGCACGATCGCAAAACAGTTCATGATCGACGCCATCCGCGCCCAAGCCGACGCCGAGGTTGCCGCCGTGATGAGCTCCAGCCCCGAGCGCGCCGAAGCCTATGCCGGGGAAAACGGCATCCCGGCCGCCGTCTCGAAGCTCGATGCGTTGCTCGGCACGGACATCGACGCCGTCTACATCTCGACGACCAACGAATTGCACCTCCAACAGGGGCTTGCCGCGATCAAGGCCGGCAAGCATGTGCTCTGCGAAAAGCCGCTGGCGCTGACCAGCGCCGACGCGCGCAAGATGGTTGCGGCCGCGAAGGAAGCCGGCATCGTGTTCGGCACCAACCATCATCTGCGCAACGCCGGCGCGCACCGGGCGATGCGCGAGGCGATTGCCGCCGGGCGTATCGGCAAGCCTGTCGCGGCGCGCGTCTTCCACTCCGTCTATCTGCCGGAAAACCTGCAGGGCTGGCGCATCGCCAGGCCCGAAGCCGGCGGCGGCGTGGTGCTCGACATCACCGTCCACGACGCCGACACGCTGCGCTTCGTGCTCGGCGACGACCCGGTCGAGATCTCCGCTTTCACACAGTCGGCCGGCATGGCCGGTGGTGGACTGGAAGACGGCGCCATGTGCGTCTGGCGCTTCAAGTCCGGCGTCATTGCGCAATCGCATGAAGGCTTCACGACGAAGTTTGCCGGCACCGGCTTCGAGGTGCATGGTTCGGAAGGCTCGCTGATCGCTACCAATGTAATGACGCAGAAGCCGGTCGGCTCCGTGCTCTTGCGCACCGCGAACGGAGAGGAAGAGCTGAGCTTCGACCGCGAGGACCTCTACACCCGCTCGCTGCACCAGTTCCATGCCGCGATCCGGGGCGAAGGCCAGCCCTCGGCCACCGGCGAGGACGGCGTCTGGTCGCTGGCAGCGGCCGAGGCGGCTTTGCAGTCGGCGAAGACCGGCAAGACCGTTTCGATCGATCCGAAACTCGGGAGCGGAAATTGAGCAAGGTCGTTTCCGCGTCACGGGCCGCCAGCCTGATCAAGGACGGCATGGTCGTCTCGGTGTCGTCGTCGAGCGGCCTCGGCTGCCCCGACGCGGTGCTTGCCGCGATCGGCGAGCGCTTCGACGCGGAAGGCCATCCGACGGCGATCACCACGCTGCATCCGATCGCCGCCGGCGACATGTACGGCATCAAGGGCATCGACCATCTGGCGAAACCGGGCCTGCTCAAGCGCACGCTCTGCGGCTCCTATCCGTCCGGCCCCTCCTCCGCCGAGCCGCCGCAAATCTGGAAGATGATCGGCGATAATTCGGTCGCCGCTTACAACGTGCCGTCCGGCATCCTGTTCGACATGCATCGCGAGGCCGCCGCCAAACGGCCGGGCGTGCTGACCAAGGTCGGCCTCGACACCTTCGCCGACCCGCGCCACCAGGGCTGCGCCATGAACGCGGCGGCTAGCGAGCCGATCGTTTCGGTGCAGCAGTTCGATGGCGAGGAATGGCTCTATTTCCGCGCCATTGTTCCGAACATCTCGATCATTCGCGCCACCACGGCCGACGAGCGCGGCAACCTCACCTACGAGCATGAAGGCGCCTATCTCGGCGGTCTGGAACAAGCGCTCGCGGCCCGCAACAATGGCGGCATCGTCATCGCGCAGGTGAAGCGCGTCGTCGAGAACGGCACGCTGAAGCCGCATGACGTCCGCGTGCCCGGCATGCTGGTCGACCATATCGTGGTGGCGCCCGACCAGTTGCAGACGACGCTGACGCCTTACGATCCGGCGATCTCGGGCGAGATCTTCCGGCCGCTCTCCACCTTCCGCACGCCCGAGATGAATATCCAGAAGGTGATCGCGCGCCGTGTCGCCATGGAGTTGCGCGACGGCATGGCCGTCAACATCGGCTTCGGCATCTCCGCCAACGTGCCGCGCATCCTCTTGGAGGAAGGCCAGCACGGCAAGGTCACCTGGGTGATCGAGCAGGGCGCGGTCGGCGGCGTGCCGCTGCTCGATTTCAAGTTCGGCTGTGCCTCGAACGCCGAGGCGATCATGCCGTCACCGCACCAGTTCATCTATTTTCAGGCTGGCGGCTTCGACGCCTCGCTGCTCTCCTTCCTGCAGATCGACCGTCACGGCTCGGTCAACGTCTCGAAGCTGTCGGCGCGCCCGCATGTCACCGCTGGCGCCGGCGGCTTCGTCGACATCACCGCGCGGGCGAAGAAGATCGTCTTCTCCGGCTTCTTCAACGCCGGCGCAAAACTCTCGCTGGCCGACGACGCCATCCGCATCGACCAGGAAGGCAAGGTCAAGAAGATCGTCGAGGAGGTCGAGCACATCTCCTTCTCCGGCAGGCGCGCCGTCGCGCAAGGCCAGGACATCACCTATGTCACCGAGCGCTGCGTGATGAAGCTGACGCCGGACGGGCTGATGGTGACGGAGCTGGCGCCCGGCGTCGACCTCGAACGCGACGTGCTGGCGCAAGCCGAGATTCCGCTTGCCATCGCCAACGATCTGAAGGTGACGCCCGCGTCGCTCTACCAGGACCGGCCGATCGGCCTGTCGCTCAATGGCGGCGCTTCGCTCGGAGGCGCGCATGGCTGAGCGCCTCGTCACCTTCGAGCAGGATGGCGCCGTCGGCATCGTCACGCTGCGCCGTCCGGAAAAGTTCAACGCATTGGACATTCCGATGCTTCGCGCGCTCGAAGCTTCGCTCGACGAAGCAGAACTGGCCGAGGGCGTCCGCGTCGTGCTCATCCGGGGCGAAGGCAAGGGCTTTTGCGCCGGCGGCGACGTCGAGGCCTGGGCCCAATTAAGCGCCGCCGACTTCCAGGTGCAATGGGTCCGCTACGGCCATCGCGTTTTCGACCGGCTGGCGCGGCTCAGGCAGCCGACCACCGCCGTGCTGTCCGGCCATGCGCTGGGCGGCGGGCTGGAACTGGCGGCCGCCTGCGACTTCCGCATCGCCGAATCCCAGGTGAAGCTCGGTTTCCCTGAAACCTCGATCGGCGTCGTGCCCGGCTGGTCCGGCACGCAGCGCGCCGTGCGCCGCTTCGGCGCGCAGGCGGTGCGGCGCATGGCAATAGGGGGGGAAGTCTTGCTAGCGAGCGAGGCGCTCGCGCTCGGCATCGTCGACCGCCTCGTCGAAACCGGCAAGGCATTTGAAGAAGCCAGAGCTTGGGGAGAAAAAATCGCCGAGCGCGGCCCGCTGGCGACCGAGGCCGCGAAGCTGATGATCGGCATTGCCGAAGGCGAGGAGAATGCCGCCGCGGTCGAGGCGCTGGCCAGCGGCTTCATCGCGCTGACCGACGACCTCAAGGCCGGCGTCGGCGCCTTCAAGGCCAAGCAGAAGCCGGCCTTTTCGAGATCCTAGGAAAACGCGATGAACGCTCCCCTCAACATATCAATGCCGGCCGAGGCCTCTCAGGCACCGAAAGCCTACCAGCTCCTGATCGACGGCAAGCATGTCGATGCGCGCGATGGCCGCACGATCGAGCGCAGCAGCCCCGGCCACGGCTTTGCAGTGTCGCGTTACGTCCAGGCGGGTGCGACGGAAGTGGAAGCCGCGGTTCAGGCCGCGCATAGAGCCTTCGAGGCTGGCCTCTGGCCGCGCATGAAGGCTTCCGAGCGCGCCGCCGTGCTGCTCAAGGCGGCCGACCTGATCGAAACCCGGCTGGAGGAGATTGCGCGTCTCGACGCGTTGGAATCCGGCAAGCCGATTGCCCAGGCGCGCGGCGAGATCGGCGGCGCCGTCGACATCTGGCGCTATGCCGCCTCGCTTGCCCGCACGCTCTCTGGCGAGAGCTATGCCAATCTCGGCGATTCCATGCTGGGCGTGGTGCTGCGCGAGCCGATCGGCGTCGTCTCGATCATCACGCCGTGGAACTTTCCGTTCCTGATCGTCAGCCAGAAACTGCCCTTCGCGCTCGCCGCCGGCTGCACGGCAGTGGTGAAGCCGAGCGAGATGACCTCCGCCTCGACCTTCGTGCTCGGCGACATTCTGCTCGAGGCGGGTCTGCCGGCCGGCGTGGTCAACATCCTCGCCGGTTTCGGCGCCGATGTCGGCGCACCGATGGTCAGCCATCCGCTGGTCGAGATGGTGTCCTTCACCGGCTCGACGCGGGTCGGCAAAATGACCATGGCCGCCGCGTCCAATTCGCTGAAGAAAGTCTCGATGGAGCTCGGCGGCAAGAACGGCCAGATCGTCTTCCCCGACGCCGACCTCGAGGCAGCGGCTGACGCAGCCGTCTTCGGCGGCTTCTTCAACGCCGGTGAGTGCTGCAATGCCGGCAGCCGGCTCATCGTGCATGAGGCGATCGCCGACGACTTCCTCAAGAGGGTCAAGGCGCTGGCCGAGAAGGTCAGGGTCGGCGACCCGCTCGACGACCGCACCAAGGTCGGCGCCATGATCTCGACCGATCACATGGCAAAGGTAGCCGGCTATGTAACGGCCGCGAAAACCGACGGCGGCAGCGTCTTCAGCGGCGGCGGGCAGCTCGCCTCCAACGCCGGCCAGTATCTCGACCCGACCATCGTCCGCGACGTCACCGAGGACATGGCGATCGCCCGTGAGGAAGTGTTCGGGCCGGTGCTGTCCGTGCTCACTTTTGAAACGATTGAAAAGGCATTGCACATCGCCAACAACACGCCCTATGGTCTGTCTGCGGGTGTATGGAGCGCCAGCATCGACACGTGCATGTCGGTGGCGCGCGGTGTGCGTTCGGGGACGGTTTGGGTGAATACGTTCATGGAAGGTTATCCCGAACTGCCTTTCGGCGGCTACAAGCAGTCCGGTCTAGGACGCGAACTCGGCAAACGCGCCGTCGAGGATTATACCGAGGAAAAGACTATCCAGTTTCATCGCGGCCAGCGCACCGGATGGTGGGTCGGCTGAGTTGGGAGACCCCGGCGGCCATCCGCCGGTGATGTGCATGCATGCAACAAGGGAGGTAGTAAATGTTGCGCAAACTGCTTATCGGAACGGCTCTTGCGACGAGCTTTGCGTTCTCGGCGCATGCCGCGGACGTCAAGGAAGTGCAGATGCTGCATTGGTGGACGTCGGGCGGCGAAGCGGCTGCTCTGAACGTGCTGAAGCAGGATCTGGCCAAGGAAGGCTATGCCTGGAAGGACGTGCCGGTGGCCGGCGGCGGCGGCGACGCCGCCATGACCGCGCTGAAGGCGATGGTCGCGGCCGGCAACTATCCGACCGCCTCGCAGATGCTCGGCTACACCGTGCTCGACTATGCCGCCGCCGGCGTCATGGGCGACCTCACCGAGACCGCCAAGAAGGAAGGCTGGGACAAGTCGGTTCCGGCCGCCCTGCAGAAATTCTCAGTCTATGACGGCAAGTGGGTCGCGGCCCCGGTCAACGTCCACTCCGTCAACTGGCTGTGGATCAACAAGGCGGTGATGGACAAGATCGGCGGCGCCGAGCCGAAGACCTTCGATGACTTCATTGCCCTCCTCGACAAGGCGAAGGCCGCGGGCGTCATCCCGCTGGCGCTTGGCGGCCAGAACTGGCAGGAAGCCACCATGTTCGACTCCGTCGTGCTGTCGACCGGCGGGCCGGAGTTCTACAAGAAGGCGATGAACGACCTCGATGAGGAGTCGCTCAAGTCCGACACGATGAAGAAGTCGTTCGACAATCTCGCCAAGCTGGTCACCTATGTCGACCCGAACTTCTCGGGCCGCGACTGGAACCTCGCCACCGCCATGGTCATCAAGGGCGACGCGCTGGTTCAGGTCATGGGCGACTGGGCCAAGGGCGAGTTCCACGCCGCCAACAAGACCCCGGGCACCGACTTCCTCTGCTACCGCTTCCCGGGCACCGACGGCTCGGTGATCTACAACTCCGACATGTTCGGCATGTTCAACGTTCCGGACGACCGCAAGGCCGCCCAGGTCGCTTTGGCCACCGCCACCTTGTCGAAGAGCTTCCAGTCGGCCTTCAACGTCGTGAAGGGCTCGGTTCCGGCCCGCACCGACGTGCCGGACACCGACTTCGACGCTTGCGGCAAGAAGGGCATCGCCGACCTGAAGAAAGCCAACGAAGGCGGCACACTGTTCGGCTCGCTGGCCCAGGGCTATGGCGCGCCTCCGGCGGTCGCCAATGCCTACAAGGACGTCATATCGAAGTTCGTCCACGGCCAGATCAAGACCTCGGACGAGGCCGTGACCGAGCTGGTCAAGGCAATCGACGACGCCAAGTAAGCTGCGCTTGAACTTAGGTCTCCCCCGCTCCGGCGGGGGAGGTCACCTGTCGACAAAGATGCGGGATGCACCCTGGCGCGCTGTCGTGCCGGGCAGCTCCCGACCAACCGGTACTGGATGAGCCGATGAGCACAGTTGCCGAAACCACCGCGAAGCTGACACCGGAGCACGACGCCCGCCCCACCGCGACCGTCCGCTCGCGATTGCAGGACCTGTTGCCGAAGATCGTCCTGGCGCCGAGTTTCGCGGCGACGATCGTCTTCGTCTATGGCTTCATCCTGTGGACGATCTATCTGTCGTTCACCAACTCCAAGACCTTCCCGTCCTACGCCATCACCGGTGCCCGCGCCTATCAGCGGCTGTGGCGCTGGACCTTCGAGAGCGACCCGCCGTCGAGCTGGTACACCTCGATCACCAATATGGGCATTTTCGGCTTCCTCTACATCCTGATCTGCCTGGCGCTCGGCCTGTTCCTGGCCATCCTGCTCGACCAGAAGATCCGCGGCGAGGGCATGCTGCGGCCGATCTACCTTTACCCGATGGCGCTCTCCTTCATCGTCACCGGCGTCGCCTGGAAATGGTTCCTCGACCCCGGCCTCGGGCTGGAGCAGACGCTGCATCAATGGGGCTGGACGAGCTTCCATTTCGACTGGATCAAGAACAACGACTTCGTCATCTACACGGTGGTAATCGCCGGCGTCTGGCAGGCCTCCGGCTTCATCATGGCGATGTTTTTGGCCGGCCTTCGCGGCATCGACGGCGAGATCATGAAGGCCGCGCAGATCGACGGCGCCACCACCTTCCAGCTCTACCGCCGCATCGTCATTCCGCTGCTGCGGCCGGTGTTCCTCTCGGCCTTCATCGTGCTCGCCCACCTCGCCATCAAGTCCTATGACCTTGTCGTGGCGCTGACCAGCGGCGGGCCCGGCGGCTCCGCCTGGCTGCCGTCCAACTTCATGTATGAGTTCACCTTCAAGCGCAACGAGATGGCGGTCGGGTCGGCGAGCGCGGTGATCATGCTGATGACCATCACGGCCATCATCGTTCCGTATCTCTATTCCGAGCTCAGGGAGAAGTCGCGATGAGCGCCGTCACTTCACCCGCTCGCCAGGCCTCAACCGGCGTCCGCGCCAGGATGCTCAACCGCATGGTGATCTACGGCCTGCTCGCGCTGTTCGCGATCTTCTACCTGATGCCGCTCTTCGTCATGCTGGTCACCTCGTTCAAGACCATGGACGAGATCCAGAACGGCAACATGCTGTCGCTGCCGCATGCGCCGACTTTCGCACCATGGATAAAGGCGTGGAGCGAAGTTTGCTCGGGCCTGACCTGCGTTGGCATGAAGGGCTATTTCTGGAACTCCATCAAGATGGTCGTGCCGGCGGTGCTGATCTCGACGCTGCTCGGCGCGCTCAACGGCTATGTGCTGACCAAATGGCGCTTCCGCGGCCACACGCTGGTCTTCGCGATGATGCTGTTTGCTTGTTTCATCCCGTTCCAGTCGGTGCTGTTGCCGATGGCAACCATCCTTGGCAGCATCGGCCGCTTCGGCGCCACCCTGCGGAACGCGACCGGGTTCAACTTCGGCCTCGGCAATTCGACGGTGAACCTGGTCTTCGTCCATGTGGTCTATGGCCTCGGCTTCACCACGCTGTTCTTCCGCAACTACTACGAGGCCTTCCCGACCGAACTGATCAAGGCGGCACAGGTCGACGGCGCCTCCTTCTTCCAGATATTTCGGCGCATCATGCTGCCCAATTCGCTGCCGATCATCGTTGTGACGGTGATCTACCAGTTCACCAACATCTGGAACGACTTCCTGTTCGCCTCCGCCTATGCCGGCTCCGGCGACGTGATGCCGATGACGGTGGCGCTGAACAATGTCGTCAACACCTCGACCGGCGTCGTCGAATACAACGTCAACATGGCCGCGGCGATGATCGCCGCGCTCCCCACCCTGATCGTCTATGTCGTCGCCGGCCGCTATTTCGTGCGCGGGCTGATGGCTGGCGCGGTCAAGGGCTGATCTTTTTTGAAGGAACGACCATGGCTTTTCTGGAAATTGATGGGCTGAAGAAGCGCTTCGGGAATGTCGAGATCCTGAAGGGCATCGATGTCGAGCTCGAAAAGGGCGGCTTCCTCGTGCTGGTCGGCCCGTCCGGCTGCGGCAAGTCCACGCTGCTCAACACCATCGCCGGCCTGGAGACCATCACCGAGGGCGAGATCCGCGTCGACGGCCGCGCGATCAACGATCTGCATCCCTCGAAGCGCGACATCGCCATGGTGTTCCAGAGCTACGCGCTCTATCCGAACATGACGGTCGCCGGAAACATCGCCTTCGGCATGGAGATGCGCGGCGTGCCGGCGGCGGAACGGCAGGCGGCGATCGACAAGGTGGCCAAGATCCTGCAGATCGGCCATCTCTTGCAGCGCAAGCCCAGCCAGCTCTCCGGCGGCCAGCGCCAGCGTGTCGCCATGGGCCGCGCGCTGGTGCGCGACCCGAAACTCTTCCTTTTCGACGAGCCGCTGTCCAACCTCGACGCGAAGCTGCGCGTCGACATGCGCATCGAGATCAAGCGCCTACACGCCACGACCGGCACGACGATCGTCTATGTCACCCACGACCAGATCGAGGCGATGACGCTGGCGACCAAGATCGCCGTGATGCGCGACGGCGAGGTGCAGCAGTTCGGCACGCCGGCCGAAATCTATAACAACCCGACCAACATCTTCGTTGCCGACTTCATGGGCTCGCCAGCGATGAACCTGATCCCGGCCAAGATCGGCGCCAATGGCAGCGGCTTGTCCGTCGTGCTCGACCGCGAGGCGCGCCAGCCGATCACGCTGTCGCTGCCCGGCGCGCCGGCCGGCCTTGCGGCCTTCAAGGACAAGCCGGTGATCTTCGGCGTTCGCCCGGAAGCGCTGACCGATCCGGAAGGCGCCGAGCGCAACGGATCCGAGATCGCCACCGCCGACTGCCACATCGAGGTGGTCGAGCCGGCGGGATCGGATACGTTCGCGGTCACCAATCTCGGTGGTAAGGGCGTGGTGGCGCGGCTGCGTGCCGATGCCAGGATCCAGCCCGGCACCAGCACGCCGCTGGCCTTTAACCTGAGCAAGGCGGTGTTCTTCGATCCGGCGACCGAGAAGCGCATCCTCTGATGCATGTCGCCCAAAAGTGGCTCCGGTTTTGGGGCAACGACATGCATCAAAATAAAGACCCTTAGACTATGACAAGTCCGGATATCGTCATCATCGGCTCCGGCATCGGCGGCGCCACGATCGCCGCCGGCTTGGCCGGCAGCGGCGCCTCGATCCTGATCCTGGAGCGCGGCGAGCCGCTGCCAGCGACGCCGCATGCGCGTTCGACGCGCTCGATCTTCATCGACGGGCATTACCGGCCGAAGGAGATGTGGCGCGAGTCCGGCGGCGCGGCCTTCAATCCCGGCAATTATTACTATGTCGGTGGCAACTCGAAATTCTTCGGCGCGGTGCTGATCCGCTACCGCAAGGAGGACTTTTCCGAGCTCGAGCATTTCGGCGGCGTGTCGCCGGCCTGGCCGTTTTCCTATGACGAGTTCGAGCCCTGGTACTCGAAGGCCGAGCAGCTTTTTCGCGTGCGCGGCTCGCTCGGCGAGGATCCGACCGAGCCGTTCCATTCGATCCCCTATGCCTTCAAGCCGGTGCCCGACGAACCTTCGATCGCGCGCGCCCGCGCCGAACTCAAAGGCCTCGGCCTGCATCCCGCTTCGCTGCCGCTCGGTGTCGACATCGAAGCCTGGCTGAAGGACGGCAAGACCGGCTGGGATGCTTTCCCCAATACCGGCCAGGGCAAGGTCGACGCCCAAACCGGGCCGCTGACAGCAGCCCTCGTGGACAAAAACATACGGCTCGAAACGGGCGCGCATGTCGATTGGCTCGAGCCCTCTCCGGACGGCAAGTCGATCGCCGCCATCCACTATACCCAGCACGGCTCGCAAAAGACGCTGTCGCCGAAGCTGGTCATCCTCTCGGCCGGCGCGGTCAACTCCGCCGTCATGCTGTTGCGCTCGCCTTCCGCCGGCAACGGCAAGGCGGGCGGCAAAGGCCTCGCCAACAGCTCCGACCAGGTCGGCCGCAATTTCATGAACCACAATTCGAGCGCGATGCTGGCGATCGACCCGCGCCGCCGCAACGACGCCGTCTACCAGAAGACGCTGATGCTCAACGACTACTATCTGTCGGACGGCAAGGGCGGCAAGCCGTTGGGCAATGTGCAGTTGCTCGGCAAGATCGACGGCAACATGCTGAGGGCCAATGTGAAGCTGGCGCCGAAGTTCGCGCTCGATTTCATGGCCGGCCACGCCGTCGATTGGTACCTGATGTGCGAGGACCTGCCCGATCCCGAAAGTCGCATCATGGTCGACGGCAAGGAGATCGTCATGCAGTGGCGGCGCTCCAACATGCAGTCGCTGGAAGGCCTGACCAAGGTGATGCGCGAAAACTTCCGCGCCTGCGGCTATCCGATCGTGCTGTCGCGCCCCTTCGACAAGCGCACGCCCTCGCACCAGTGCGGCACCGTGCGCATGGGCAACGATCCGGCAACGGCGCCGCTCGATCCGTTCTGCCGTGCCTACGACCACCGGAACCTGTTCGTCGTCGACGGCGGCTTCCTGCCGACGTCCGCTGCGGTCAACCCGGCGCTGTCGATCGCGGCCCAGGCGCTGCGCGTCGCCGACCACATCCGCAAGACGGAGCTTGCAGCATGACCCGCCCGGCGGCCATCGTCACCGGCGGCGCGCGCGGCATCGGGCTGGCTTGCGCGGAGGCGCTTGCCGATGCCGGCTTCGACATCCTCGTCGCCGACCTCGCCGACAAGCCTGCCGACGGGCTTGCCAAGAACATCGCAGCGCGCGGCGCGAAATTCGCCTACGCCCGCTGCGATATCGCCGATCTCGCCGGACATCCGAAACTGGTTGCAACGGCTACGGATGCCTTCGGCCGCATCGACTGCCTCGTCAACAATGCCGGCATAGGCGCCGTGGTGCGCGGCGACCTTCTGGAGTTGAAGCCGGAAAATTTCGATCGCGCGCTGGATATCAACCTGCGCGGCACGGTGTTCCTCAGCCAGGCCGTCGCCAAAGCGATGCTAGCAACCCCCTCAAGCGCGACCAGATCGATCATCACCATCACCTCGGTCAGCGCCGCGATGGCCTCGCCTGAGCGTGCGGACTACTGCATTTCCAAGGCCGGCCTATCCATGTGGGTGAAGAACCTGGCGCTGCGGCTCGCCGCCGAAGGTATCGGCGTGTTCGAGGTCCGGCCAGGCATCATCCGCACCGACATGACCGCCGGCGTTTCCGCCAAATATGACGCGCTGATCGATGGCGGCCTGGTGCCGGCAAAACGCTGGGGCGAGACCGCCGACATCGGCAACGTGGTCGCGGCGCTGGCCTCGGGGAAATTCGGTTTTTCGACCGGATCGGTCATCGATGTCGACGGCGCGCTTTCCGTGCCCCGCTTGTGAGTGAGTGGAACAATGGCTGATTACATCATCGTTGGCGCCGGCCCGGCCGGCTGCGTGCTGGCCAACCGGCTGAGCGAGGATCCTTCGATCTCGGTGCTGTTGCTCGAAGCCGGCGGCAAGGATTGGCATCCGCTGATCCATATGCCGGCGGGTTTCGCCAAGATGACCAAGGGCATCGCCTCCTGGGGTGGTCGACCGTGCCGCAGAAGCACATGAAGGACCGCGTCTTCTGGTACACGCAGGCCAAGGTCGTCGGCGGCGGCTCGTCGATCAACGCGCAGATCTACACGCGCGGCAACGCCCGCGACTACGATGCCTGGGAGAAGGAAGAGGGCCTCACCGGCTGGGGCTATCGCGACGTGCTGCCCTATTTCAAGCGCGCCGAGAACAACCAGCGTTTCGCCAACGACTATCACGGCGACCAGGGCCCGCTCGGCGTCTCCAACCCGATTTCGCCGCTGCCGATCTGCGAGGCCTATTTCCGCGCCGGCCAGGAGATGGGCATCCCCTTCAATCCGGATTTCAACGGCTCTAGCCAGGAGGGCGTCGGCTACTACCAGCTCACCCAGAAGGACGCGCGGCGCTCGTCCGCCTCGGTCGCCTATCTGAAGCCGATTCGCACCCGCAAGAACCTTGCGGTCCGAACCGACGTGCTCGTCACCCGCATCGTCATCGAGAAGGGCCGCGCCATCGGCGTCGAGATGGTCGACAAGCCCGGCGGCGAGAAGACCATATTGCGCGCCGAGCGAGAGGTGATCACCTCCTCCGGGTCCATCGGCTCGCCGAAGCTCCTGATGCAGTCCGGCATCGGACCAGCCGACCATCTGAAATCGGTCGGCGTGACGCCGGTCCACGACCTGCCCGGCGTCGGCTCCAACATGCAGGACCATCTCGACCTGTTCGTCATCGCCGAATGCACCGGCGACCACACCTATGACAACTACGCCAAGCTGCACCGCACGCTATGGGCCGGCCTGCAATATCTGCTTTTGAAGAAGGGCCCGGTCGCCTCCAGCCTGTTCGAGACCGGCGGCTTCTGGTACGCCGACCCGACGGCCGCCTCGCCCGACATCCAGTTCCATCTCGGCCTCGGCTCCGGCATCGAGGCCGGCGTCGAGAAGCTGAAGAACCCGGGCGTGACGCTGAACTCGGCTTTCCTGCGTCCGCGCTCGCGCGGCACGGTGCGGCTGAACAGCGCCGATCCGGCCGATCATCCGCTGATCGATCCGAATTACTGGTCCGACCCCTATGATCGCGACATGTCGATCAAGGGCCTTAGGCTGGCGCGCGAGATCATGCGCCAGAAGGCGCTGCAGCCCTATGTGCTGCGCGAGGTGCTGCCGGGCCCTGCCCTGCAAAGCGACGCCGAGCTCTTCGACTATGCCTGCCGAACCTCGAAGACCGACCACCATCCGGTCGGCACCTGCCGCATGGGCCATGACGCAATGGCGGTGGTGACGCCGGATCTGAGGCTGCGCGGCATCGACGGCCTGCGCGTCTGCGATGCCTCCGTAATGCCGCGCGTCCCCTCCTCCAACACCAACGCACCGACGATCATGGTCGGCGAAAAAGGCGCCGATCTGATTCTTGGCCGCGAGCCGTTGCCGCCGGCCGTGTTCAAAGGCAACCAGGCGGCTTGAGGGAACATCGATGATCAGGCACTGCGTCTTCGTCCGCTTCCGCGACGATGTCTCCACCTCCGAGCACATGGCGATCCACGCCGATCTGGAGGGGCTGCGCTCGTTGATCGACGGCATGGGCAAGGTCCATTTCAGCGCCAATGTCAGCCCCGAGCCCTTCGCGCGCGGCTTCAGCCATGGCTTCACCATCGATTTCCGCGATGCCGCCGCCCGCGACGCCTATCTGGTGCACGAAGCGCATCGGCGCGCCGGCGCCCGGCTGGTCGCCGCCCTTGATGGCGGCACCGACGGGTTGATGGTCTTCGATCTGGAAATTTCCGGCTGAAGCGGGACGGCACGTTGCGGATTCATCCCAACCGCAGCGCCACCACGCCGGCGACGATCCCGAGCGCGGCGGTGGCGCGCCAAGCCGTCATCTTCTCGCCCAGCGCCAGCACCGAGATCAGCATGGCGAACAGGATCGAGGTCTCGCGCAGCGACGCGACCGAGGCGATCGGCGCCTTGGTCATCGCCCACATCACGATCCAGTAGGCTGCGCCGCTGAGCACGCCGGTGAAAAGCCCTGCCTTCCAGTCGCGCGCCAGCATGGGGAGCGACTGCGGGCCACGGAAGGCAACGCATAGCACCAGCGCCCACGCAGCGTCGCAGACGAACAGCCAGGCTGCATAGCTTTGCGCGGTTGCCGCCAGCCGCGCGCCGCTGCCGTCGGACAGCGTATAGCTGGCGATGAAGATCGAGGTGCCAAGCGCGAAGCCGACCGCGCGAAGGTTGAACCGCTCCAGATGCACGCCGCCGCGAAACGACATGACAAACGTACCGATCGACAACAGCACGATGCCGACGATCGCGAGCGGCGCAGGAACCTCCCCGACCAGGACGATGGCGCCGAGCGCCGAAAGCAGTGGCGCGGTGCCGCGCGCCAGCGGATAGGTCTGGGCGAAATCGCCGGCCTTGTAGGCGCTGATCAGGAACGTCCGGTAGCCCATATGGAAGAAGACCGAGGCGAGAATGAACGGCCACACCTCCGCTTTCGGTATCTCGACGAAGGGAAGAACGAGGAGCGCCGCAAATCCCATGCCGAGCGTCATCAGCGTGATCGACAGGAAGCGGTCGAGATGCACCTTGACCAGCGCGTTCCAGATCGCATGCATGGCGGCGGCCGAGAGCACCGCAAGGAAGACGAAAAGCGTCATGCCCGGTTCACCTGCCCGCCAGGCCTGGGGCAATGCCCGGCGTTTCCAGATCGATATCGACCCTGAGCGGGAAATGGTCCGAAGCCACCTCCCCGATGTCGGCGCCGACCGAGCGCACCCGCCCGGCCAGCACGCCGCCGACGAAGCAATGGTCGAGCCGTCGTTTCGCCAGCCTGCCGTCGATGATCTTTTCGTGCGTATGGAAGTCCGGCACGGGCTCGCTGGCGACGGAAGCGGCGTCGACGAAGCCGCCGAGATAGGCGGCGGCGCGATGATAGGGCGTGCTGCCGACGATGCGCCGGTATTCGGCGCTTCTCGGTTCCATATTGAAATCGCCAAGCCAGATCGCCGCCAGCGGGTTTTCCGGTTCGGGCTCGCCATTGCTCCAATTGCGCTGCGGCTCATCGTCGGCGCCGCTCCACGGGCCGCCGTCGGACGGCGCACGGCGATGCTCGCCAAGCAGATAGTCGATCTGTTCCAGCCTCTCCTCGGCCGCGATATGCGCAAGGTGCAGCGAGATAACCCGCACGGGTCCCGCCGGCGTGCGGATCATGCATTCCAGCGCCGCGTTGCGGGTGTTGAGCGGCCTGAGCGTGCGGCGCAGCGGCAGCACGTGCAGCCTTGACCAGACGATCGGCAGCTTCGACAGCACCATCGTACCGAACTGCCGCCGGCGGTTCACGACCCGGTCGTCACGCTTTTCGCTGGCGTCCATGTCGAAGGCCGGGCCATAGGCCCAGTAATAGTCGGGCAGCAGCCGTGAAAGCATCTCCGGCTGGTCGTCGCCATTGCTGCGCTGCCAGTGCCGCTCGACTTCTTGCAACGCGATGATGTCGGCGCCATCGACAAGGCGCGCTGCGCGCGCGAGATCGTAGCGGCCGTCGCTGCCGAACCCGTACTGGATATTGTAGCTTACCAGCTTCATCGATTAACCGGCTCAATTCCGATGACCGCAGTAGCGCCCCGCCGATGGCGTTGCAATGGACCGTGGCGGCACGCGAAATGGTCCAGCCGATAATCACCGGATCGGCCCATCCCTTGAGCGGTTCATCGTTTCACGAAACGCTGAACTGCTCTAACCATTTGTTTTTACGCAATTCCGGACGGAAAACCGTTACGCACTTTTCCTGGAATTGCTCTAATAAGTCGTGAGCGGCTGGAACCGTCCGGCCGGCGATGCAGCCAGCTCGGCCCAGTCGATCTCCTCTTCCAGCCGGTGGTAGGCCTCGTCGCCGATCGTGCCGTTGCGGCGCAGCTCCTCCAGCGTGTCGCGCTGGCGGTTGATGGCATAGAGGCGCAGCCGGTCGTATTCGGTGGCCGCCTGCGCATCTTCCGGATTCTCGGCGACCAGACGCTGAGCCTCGTACTGCTCGCGCACGACCGCGGCTGCGGCCGTCGTCTTGCGGCTCAGCACGTCGAGCGCGGCTTGCATGATGGCAACGCGCGCCTGGGCCACCTCGCGGTCCACCGTCGTATCCCGCTCGAAATCGAGCCGGCGCAGCAGCGGCTTCAGGCTGATGCCTTGCAGCACCAGCGTGCCGAGCACGACAGCGAAGGCGGCAAGCACGATCGGATCACGGCCGGGGAAGCCCGTCGGCAAGGCAATAGCCGCGACCAGCGTCACCAGCCCGCGCATGCCGCACCAGCCGACGAGCACGGCACCGCGAAACGTCGGCGCATCCCGCCTTTGTTCTTCGCTGTCGAAGCGGGCAAACCGTCTCATGATGGCGACATAAGCCAGCACCCAGACGAGGCGCGCCACGATGACGACGGCCAGCACTGTTGCGGCGAAGGCAAATGCATCGCCTTGCCCCTCGCCGGAGAGCCGGCCGACGATCGACCGTGCCTGCAGGCCCATCAGCACGAAAGCAAGCACGTTGAGCACGAACACCGCCGACTCCCAGACCGAATAGGTGCTGACGCGGCGCCTCGCCGTCATGTGGCGCGGTGCGGTGCGCGCGATGGTGATGGCATAGACGACGATGGTGATAATGGCGGAGAGGCCGATCCTGTCGGCGATGATCCAGACCGCGAAGGTTCCGGCAAACTGCACCACGGTGCTGCTTGCCGCATCCTCGATCCGCGTCAGGGTCAGCAGCGAGATGCGCCCGAACAGATAGCCGGCGGCAACGCTGCCAACCGTCGATAAAAGGACCACCGGCACCGCGTCCTTCAGCATGACCGAGCCGATGGCGGCCGAAACCGCAATCCGGTAGATCAGCAGTGCCGTGGCATCGTTGAGCAGGCTCTCGCCCTGCAGGATGGCGGTGAGCCGGTGCGGCACCTTGAATTGGTTGAGCACGGCGCTCGCCGCCACGGCGTCCGGCGGAGCGACGATGGCGCCGAGCGCGATCGCCGCCGCGATTGGCAGGCCGGCCATCTTCCAGCCGACGAAGGCAACGACCACGGTGGTGAAGACGACGGCGCCGAGCGCCAGCAGCACCAGCGACAGCCGGTAGCGCTTCAGGTCGCGCAGCGATGTGTCATAGGCGGCATCGAGAAGCACAGGCGCGATGAACAGCGCCAGCGCCAGTTCCGGATCGATCTCGATCATCGGGGCGCCCGGCAGGAAGGCGAGCCCTGCCCCGGCCAGGGCAAGGAGCGACGGATAAGGCACCTCCAGCCAGCGTGACAGCGCCGTCAGCGCGACGGCAATCAAAAGCAGGATCAAGGTGACTTCGAACAGCGCCATGGCTCATCGTAGCGGCGAAGCGGGCGAGTTGGCAGTGCCTTCCGATAGGATGCTGTTGATTGTCCGGCAAGATTGGCAGTGTGAATCGGATCGTCCCAGAACGCCCCTGCGGTGCAGAAATCCGAAGCGCTGGCGGGACAGCACCCCCCCTCTGTCCTGCAGGACAGAGGGGGGTGTGAAGGAACGCGGCGCTCCAGCTTCGCTAATGCAGCACCAGCATGTCGCCCGACGAGAAGGAGATGTCCGCCTTCTCGCCGACAACGGGCGGCGGCGTCGCGGAGTTGTTGAAGGTGTCGAGCGAAACCGTGTTGCCGCCGATGCCGACGCGCACGCGGATGACCGAGCCCAGGAAATGCACTTCGGCGATCTCGCCCGACAGGCTGGTGTCATGGCCGGGCTGGCGCGCCAGCGAGATCGCTTCCGGCCGCAGTGCCAAGGACAGCGTGTCGCCGGACTTCGAGCCGTTGAGCTTGCCCTTGAGCGAGACCTCCTGCGCGTTGACCTGCACCTTGCCCGAGGAGGCATCGGTGACCTTGCCTTCCAGCACATTGAGCGTGCCGACGAAATTGGCGACGAACTTGGTCGCCGGCCGATTGTAGATCTCGAAGGGCGTGCCGACCTGCTCGGCCCTGCCGCCATACATGACGGCGATGCGGTCGGAGATCGACAGCGCCTCTTCCTGGTCGTGCGTGACGAAGATGGTGGTGATGCCCAGCTTCTTCTGGATCGAGCGGATTTCCTCGCGCAGCGACACCCGCACCTTGGCGTCGAGCGCCGACAGCGGCTCGTCGAGCAGCAAGAGTTTCGGCTTCGGCGCGATCGCGCGCGCCAGCGCAATGCGCTGCTGCTGGCCGCCGGAAAGTTGGTAGGGGTAGCGGTCGCCCATCTGCGGCAGCTTGATGATGTCGAGCATCTCGGCGACGCGCCTGTCGGCATCTGCCTTCGGCATGCCGGCTACTTTCAGTCCGAAGCCGATGTTCTGCGCCACCGTCAGATTGGGGAACAGCGCATAGGCCTGGAACACCATGCCGACATTGCGCTGGTTGGGCTTCAGCCTGGTGATATCCTTGCCTCCGACGACGATCTTGCCGGCCGAGGGCTCCTCGAAGCCGGCGACCATGCGCAGCACCGTCGTCTTGCCGCAGCCGGACGGACCCAGGAAGGAGACAAATTCGCCCGGCTCGACATCGAGATTGAAATCCTGCACCACGGTAGTGGCGCCAAAGGCCTTTCGCACATGCTGGATGGAGAGGAACGGCTCGGCCATGGCTTCTTCTTTCAGTTCGGGCGGTTCGCCGATTTCGGCGCGAAACGCGACAGGATCTGGATCAGCGACATGCAGCCCCAGGTTATGGCAAAGGCGATGATGGCAAGCGCCGCCGGTTCATAGGCGCGATTGGCGCCAATATTCTGCAGATACGGGCCGAAGGCCGGGCGGTTGAGCAGGCTGGCCATCGTGAACTCGCCGATGACGATGGCGAAGGTCAGAAAGGCGCCGGAGAGCACAGCGATCAGCACGTTTGGCAGGATCACCCGAGTAATGATGGTGGACCAGCCCGCCCCGAGGATCTGCGCCGCTTCCGTCAGCGTGCGCACGTCGATGGTGCGAAGGCCTGTATCCACCGCCCGGTACATGTAGGGAAGCGACAGCGTGGCATAGCCGATGACCAGCAGGGCGTTGGTCGCGGTGTCATTCGCCAGGAAGGGCAGCGGCGAGTTCGAGCCATACATCCTGATGTAGCCGAAGACGATGACGATGGCCGGAATGACCAGCGGCAACAGCGTGATGAACTCGACGACCGGTCTGATCTGCGGCAGCCGCAGCCGGATCCAGTAGGCGGCCGGCACCACGACCAGCACGCCGAGGATGATGGTGAAGATGGCGGCGATCACCGAATACATGAAGGTCGCCTGGAAGCGCGCGTCGCCCAACACGATCTGGTAGGCGTCGAAAGAATAGGCGCCGCGGCGCATGCGCATGGAGAATTCCACCGTCGCGATCAGCGGGATGAAGAAATAGGCCGCGCCAAGGATGAAAACGACCCAGGCCCAGAAGCGTCCGGTCTTCATTTCAGCCACCTTTCCGAGCGTGTCCGGAACCAGATGTAGAAGACATTGGCGAGGCCGGTGATGACGATCATGCCGAAGGCGATGGCATAGCCGAGATGCGCGTTGTGCAACACGTCACCACGGATCTGCGCATAGAGCACGATCGGAATGATGTTCAAAGACGAGCCGGTCAGCGCGTAAGCGGTGGCGATGGCGCCAAAGGCGTTGGCGAAAAGGAGGATCACAGTGCCGAGGAAACTCGGCCAGATCACCGGTATGACCACCATGCGCCAGTATTGCGCTGTGGTGGCCCCCAGCGTGGCGGCCGCCTCGCCCCATTCCCGCTTCAGCCCATCGATCGCCGGAGTGATGATGACCACCATCAGCGGAATCTGGAAATAAACGTAGGTCAGCGTCAGGCCCCAGAAGGACAGGATGTTGAAGCCGTGCGCATAGATGTTGAGACCAAACACGGTGTTTAAGAGCACCGTGGCGAGGCCGAGCCGGCCGAGGGTGGCAAGGAAGGCGAAAGCCAGCGGGATGCCGGCGAAATTGGAGGCCACACCGGAAAAGGTCAGCGTGGCCGAGCGTATCCACTCCGGCAGGCCGCCGCGCACGATGGCGATGGCTATCGCCAGGCCCGCAAATGCGCCGATCAGCGAAGAGGCCAGGCTGACCTTGATAGAGATCCAGTACGCGGCGACGATCGTGGGCAGGCTACAGTTTCCATCGACCCAGGAAGCCCAGGAATTAATCTGGCACTGCAAATAGTTCGACAGATTGGGCGGGTCGAAGATACCAATGATGTTTTCGAGGGTGAACTCGCCGGCATCATTCTGGAACGCGCCCAGCATCAGGTAAAGCGTGGGCAGGATCAGGAACATAATGGCGAAGATGAAGAATGGCGCAACGCCCAGCCACTGCGTCGGCAGCCGTAACGCGCGCGCCTCGCTGGGCGGCGCGGCCTTTCCCGCAATTGTCTGGTTGGAAAGCGAGAGATCGGTCATGCGCCGGCTACCGTCTGTGAGAAGAGCCGGGCGGCCAGAGCCGCCCGGCCGTATCATTCTGCTACTTCACGTTGGCGCCGACAGTGGCGTCCCAGTTCTTGGTGATCGCTTCCTTGGCCTTGCCCTGCTCATCGAGGGTCGGGAACACGGCCGATGCATAGGCTTCGGCCGGCGGCAGCTTGGCCATCACGTCGGCCGGAAGCTTGCCGCTCTTGGCGAGGTCGTTGAAGCGGATCGGATGGCAGTAACCCTTCAGCCAGCCGATCTGACCCTCGTCGGAGTAGAGATACTCGAGCCAAAGCTTGGCCGCATTCGGATGCGGCGCATAAGCGCTGATCGCCTGCACATAAACGCCGGCGACGACGCCGGTCTTCGGCACGACGACGTCGACCGGCGGGTTGCCCTTCAGCGTGTCGCGGCCGGCAAGCGCGTTGTAGTCCCAGGTGACCAGGATCGGGGTCTGCCCTTGGGCCAGCGTGGCCGGCTTGCCGATTACCGGCACGAAATTGCCAGCGGCATTGAGCTTCTTGAAGAAGTCGAGACCTGCCGTGCCGGCTGCTTCACCAGCAGCGGCACCACCGGACAGGCCGGCGGCGTAGACCGCCTGGATCGCCTGGTTCGAGGCGCGCGGATCACCGGCCAGGGCGACGGTGTTGGCGTAGTCCGACTTCAAAAGGTCGGCCCAGTCGGCCGGCGCTTGCTTGACGAGATCCTTGTTCACCAGGAAGGACAGCACGCCGTAATAGTCGCCGGTCCAAAAACCATCGGCATCCTTGGCGGTGTCCGGGATCGAATCCCAGGTCGATACTTTGTAAGCCTGGATCAGGCCGTCTTTCTTTGCGGTCGGACCGAAGGACAGGCCGACGTCGATGACGTCTGGCGCCTGCGGGCCCTTGTTGTCCTTGTTGGCCTTGATCGCCTCGACCTCGTCGCCGGAGCCGGCATCGGGGTTGAGCTCGTTGATCTTGATGTCCGGATACTTAGCCTTGAAAGCGTCGATGACCGCCCCGTAGCCGCACCAGTCATGCGGAAGCGCGATGACAGTCAGCTGGCCTTCAGCCTTCGCGGCCTTGGCGAGGTCGTCCAGCGAATCCGCGGACGAAATCACCGTCGACGCAAAGAGCGCCGCGGCCGAGAGGGAAAGCACTTTCCCCGTGAACTTGAACATGTGTTCTCTCCGTTGAACTGGCGCCGCTGGGCGCCTGCGATGCGGGTATCGTTTTCGTGTGACAGCCAGATGAAGGCTTTTTGAAACCCGAGCCCCGCGGCACAAAAAGTTAACTCTTTTTAACGGACTGTAGCAATTAGCCCGCACTTAATTTTCCGGCTAATGGTTAGTCGCCTTTCCTGTCGCCCCTCCTCCTCTTCTTAGGTTGTCGCCCTCTTCAACTTTTTCGGTATCCGAAGCCGGCTCTCACACCGAGCCGGCAATGGCATTTTCGAGCAGCGTCAGCGCCGCCTTCTTGGTCAGCTTGACCGGGTTGCCGCCGGCCGTCGGATCGACCACCGCCATGTCGGCGATCAGTGCCTTGCGCTTCTTGTCCATGTCGAGGCCCTTGATCAGGCCGGGCAGCGCGTGCGGCACCTTGAGTTCCTTGCGCAGCTTGACGATCGCCTTGGCGAAACCGTCGAAGCCGCCTTTGATGCCGCAATAGGCGGCGAGCCGGGCGATGCGCTCATCGATCGCCTCGCGGTTGAAGGCGAGCACATAGGGCATGAACACCGCATTGGTCATGCCGTGATGGGTGTCGTAGAGCGCGCCGACCGGGTGCGACAGCGAGTGGATGGCCCCCAGCCCCTTCTGGAAGGCGGCCGCGCCCATCGCGGCGGCGCTCATCATATGGGCGCGGGCGACCAGATCCTTGCCGTTGGCGAAGGCCTTGGGCAGGTTCTCGAACACCAGCCGGATGCCTTCCACCGCGATGCCGTCGGCCATCGGATGATAGCCCGGCGCGCAATAGGCTTCGAGGCAGTGGGCTAAAGCATCCATGCCGGTGCCGGCGGTGATGAAGGCAGGCATGCCGACCGACAGCTCCGGATCGGCAATCACGATCGCCGGCAGAAGCTTCGGATGGAAGATAACCTTCTTGGTGTGGGTCGCCTCGTTGGTGATGACACCGGCGCGGCCGACCTCCGACCCGGTTCCGGCCGTTGTCGGCACCGCGATGATCGGCGCGATCGCGTCCGAGTTGGCGCGCGTCCACCAGTCGCCGATATCCTCGAAATCCCACACCGGGCGCGTCTGCCCCGCCTGGAAGGCGATCAGCTTGCCGAGGTCGAGCGCCGAGCCGCCGCCGAAGGCGATGACGCCGTCATGCTTGCCCTTCTTGAACACGGCGATGCCGGCGGTGAGGTTGGACTCGACCGGGTTCGGCTTCACCTCCGAAAACACCCCGTAAGGCACCTTGGCGTCGTCGAGAATTTTCAGCGTCGAGGCGACGACCGGAAGTTTCGCCAGCCCAGGATCGGTGACGAAGAGCGGCCGCTTGATGCCGGCCGCGGCCAGTGCGTCCGGCAGTTCCCTGATGCGGCCGGCGCCGAAACGTACGGTGGTGGGGTAGTTCCATTTGGAGATGAGCTTGGACATTTTCTGTCTTTCGAAAAATCAGATCGTTTCGCGCAGGTGATAGGATTTCGGGCGGGTCAGGTTGTCGTAGCCGATGGCCGAGAGTGCCGCGCCCTTGCCGGTGTCCTTGACGCCGGTCCAGACCAGCGCCGGATCGAGATAGTCGCAGCGGTTCATGAACACCGTGCCTGTCTCGACGCGGTCGCCGATCGCCACCGCGCGCTCGGCGTCGCGCGTCCAGATCGAAGCCGTCAGCCCGTAAGGGCTGTCGTTCATCAGCGCGATCGCCTCCTCGTCGCTGCGCACCTTCATGATGCCGACGATCGGTCCAAAACTTTCCTCGCGCATGACGCTCATCTGGTGGTCGACCCCGGTCAGCACTTCCGGCGCCAGATAGGGCGAGCCCGCTCTGTCGTTCTCGACCTTCATGTTGATATGCCCCTTGGCGCCCTTGCGCAGCGCCTCTGCCTTCTGCTCGCGGATCAGGTCGGCGAAGCGCGCCTGCGCCATCGGCCCCATGGTCGTGGCCTCATCCAGCGGATTGCCGACGACATAGTTCTTCGTCTCGGCGACAAAACCTTCGACGAACTCGTCATAGACCTTCTCATGCACATAGACGCGCTCGATGCCGCAGCAGCATTGGCCGGAATTGTAGAAGGCGCCGTCGACGAGGTTGGCGATCGCATGGTCCATCTTGGCGTCGGGCAAAACATAGGCCGGATCCTTGCCTCCGAGCTCGAGGCCGAGCGTCATGAAGGTACCGGCCGCCGCCTTCTCGATGGCGCGACCGCCGGCGACCGAGCCGGTGAAGTTGACATGGTCGATCTTGCCCGAACCGAGCAGCTTCTCGGTCTGGCCATGGTTCATGACCAGGTTCTGGAACAGGCCCTTGGGCAGGCCGACCTTGTCGAAGGCCTGTTGGAAGCGTTCGCCGACCAGCAGCGTCTGCGCCGCATGCTTGAGGATGACGGCGCTTCCGGCCATCAGCGCCGGCACGATTGTGTTGACCGCCGTGAGATAGGGGTAGTTCCACGGCGCGATCACCAGCACGACGCCGAGCGGCACCTTCTTCACATAGCGGCTAAACCCATCCTTCGGGTTGGAAGCCATGACCGGCTTCAGCGCAGCTTCAGCGATCTCGACCATGTAGCCGGTGCGTTCCTTGACGCCGCCGAACTCGCCGCCATAACGCACCGGCCGGCCCATCTGCCAGGCGATCTCGGGCACGATCTCGTCGCTCATGCCGACCAGCGCTTCCAGCATCGCCAGCATGTATTTGCCGCGCTCGACAATCGGCGTCTCGGCCCATTTCTCCTGCGCCGCCTTGGCGCGCTCTACCGCTGCGTTTATCGCTTGGTCGGTTGCGACCGGCCGCTCGGCATAGATCGAGCCGTCGATGGGGGATTTGAGTTTGACCGTTTCGGTCATGTCTTCCTCGCAGTTTTACAACAATCGAAAATCACATGGCGTGGCGCCGCCCCCATCCGCCCGAGAAGGGAGAAGCTCCAGCGCCGGCGCCCCCTCTCCCCGTTCTTCACGGGAAGAGGGTAAGGGGGCAGCGCCGACGCCAGCCCGGCACCCTAATACCGTTCAAAACCCCGGTGCAGTTCCCAATCCGTGATGCGGCGGTCGTATTCGAACTGCTCCCAGCGAGCGGTGTGCACGTAGTGTTCGACCACGTCCTCGCCGAAGGCCTGCTCCAGCATGGCAGAGTTCGCCAACGTCTCGGTCGCATCGCGCAGGGTCTTCGGGATTTCCGGCAGCTGCGACGCCTGATACGCATCGCCGACGAACGGCTTCTGCAGCTCCAGCTTCTCGTCGATGCCGGCAAGGCCGGCGGCGATCAATGCCGCGAAAGCGAGATAGGGATTGAGGTCGGCGCCGCCGATGCGGCACTCCATGCGGATACCCTTGGTGCCTTCGCCGCAGAGCCGGAAGCCGGCGGTGCGGTTGTCCTCGCTCCACATGATCTTGGTCGGCGCGAAGGTGCCGGCCTGGAAGCGCTTGTAGGAGTTGATGTAGGGCGCCAGGAACCAGGTGAACTCCTTGGCGTATTTGAGCTGGCCCGCCGCCCATTGCTGGCCGAGCGTCGACAGCGTCCACTCCGCATTTTTATCGAAGAACAGCGGCGTCTTGCCGTCGGCGCTCCACAGCGAATTATGGATGTGGCTGGAGTTGCCGGCGAGGCCGTAATTGTACTTGGCCATGAAGGAAATCGCCTTGCCTTCCGACTCGGCGATCTCCTTGGCGCCGTTCTTCAGGATGACGTGGCGGTCGGCCATCTCGAGCGCTTCGGCATAGCGCACGTTGATTTCTTCCTGGCCCGGGCCCCACTCGCCCTTGGAGTTCTCGATCGGAATGCCGGCCGCTTCCATCTCGTTGCGCAACCGGCGCATCACGCCTTCTTCCTTGGTGGTGATGCCGATCTGGTAGTCGCCGATATAGGGCGAAGCGGTGTCGAGGCCCTGCCAATGCTTCCTGCGGGCGGAATCGTAGGTTTCGCTGAACAGGTAGAATTCGAGCTCGGAGGCGAAATAGCCGATATACCCGCGCTCCTTGAGCCGCTGGATCTGTTTCTTCAGGATCGCGCGGGGTGAGTGTGCCAAATCCTCATGATCATGGTGATCGAGCACGTCGCAGATGACCAGCGCCGTCTTTTCCAGCCACGGGATGCGCCGCAGCGTCGAAAGATCGGGCTTCATGACGAAGTCGCCATAGCCCTTCGACCAGCTCGCCGCCTTGTAGCCGGGCACCGGCTCCATATCGATGTCGGCGGCCAGCAGATAGTTGCAGCCATGCGTTTCGCCATGCGCCGAATCGACGAAATACTGGGCCAGGAAGCGCTTACCCGCGAGCCGTCCCTGCATGTCGACGATGCAGGCCAGCACGGTGTCGATCTCGCCGTTGGAGACCGCCTGCTTCAACTGATCGAACGAGAAATTCCCGGCCATTCCTTTGGCACTCCAGTACTTGTCGGTTGAAAGGAAGAAACGAGGCCATGGCCGGCATGATGCCGGCCATGGTCATGAGGTGAAGTATCAGTGGCCGGTCTCGCCGACCGCCTGTTCGGCCGCCTTGATCGCCGCCTGGCGCGCCGCGATGATGTCGCCGAGCGGCGGGCCTTGGAAGCGGTTGCGCTCGAAGGCGAACCAGACGATCGCCGTCAGGATGAAGAAGCCGACGGTGATGTAGAGCGCCCAGTCGTTCGGCGGCTGGATGCCGATGACGAAGATCAAGATCATCGACACGAGTGACAGGACCGAGAACAGCATGAACAGGCCGCGGCCCATGTTCCAAGGGCCCATCTTGTCCCACTTCGGCGTTCCCCACGCCGCCATGCCGAGCACGATCGGCACGATAAAGGAGAGGAACAGGAAGATGACGGTGCAGGAAACAACGATCGTGTAGGCCGAGGTGCCCGCGACCGAGACCACCGATGAGCCCCACACGAACAATACCGACAGGATCGAGGCTGTCCAGATCGCCGCCACCGGCGTGCGGTGGGCGGGGCTGACCTTGGCGAGCGCCGACGAACCCGGCAGGCCGCCGTCGCGCGAGAAGGCGAAGATCATGCGCGAGGCCGAGGTGACGGTGGCGAGACCGCACAGGAGCTGCGCCAGGAATACGACGAGGTAGACGAACTCCTTGAGCCCGGTGCCGACACGCTGGTCGAAGGCCCAGAAGAACACGTTCCAGCCCTGCTTGGCGGCGTCGTCCATGTTCGGGATCATCAGGATGAACGCAGCCAGGAACAGATAGCCGAACAGCGCCGACCAGATGACCGACATGACCATCGCGCGCGGCACCGAAGAAGCCGCCTTGATGGTTTCCTCCGAAGTGTGCGCGGACGCGTCGTAGCCGGTGATGGTATAGATCGGCAGCAAGAGGCCAAGCGCGAACACCCAGGCGTTGGACACCGATGGCCACACACCGTTGCCCGCATCGCCGGAGTAGTTGTGGAAGGTGAAGAGGCGGCTGAAGTCCCAGGTCTCGGCCGAGAGCAGGCAGACCACCGCGATCAGGATCGAGCCGAAGAAGATGAGGTAGCCCGAGAAGTCGGTGAGCTTCGCCGTCAGCTTGATGCCGAGGTGGTTGATCAGCGCCTGGGCGCCGGTGATGATGATCAGGAAGATCATCTGGTTGGTCAGCGTTCCCTCGATGCCCAGCGCCGGCCCGAAAGCGCCGATGAAAAACGTCCAGGTGCCGACATTGATGGCGCCGAGCACCGTGATCAGGCCGAGCAGGTTGAGCCAGGCCGTCACCCAGCCGGTGCCGCGATTGCCGAGGATGGAGCCCCAGTGATAGAGGCCGCCGGCCGTCGGATAGGCGGAGCTGATCTGCGACATGGCCACCGCGAAGGTGAGCGACACGAAACAGCCGACCAGCCAGCCGATGCCGATGCCGATGCCGCCCGCGCCCGACGTTGCTTGCGCCAGCGAGTTGATGCCGCCGGACAGGATGCAGATGATGGAGAAGGAAACCGCGAAATTCGAGAAGCGGCTGAGGCGCCGCTCGAGTTCCTGGGCATAGCCCATGCTGTGAAGGACCTTTATGTCCTCCGCCTTGTCGACTTCGTTATAGTCTTGCGCTGTCATGTTGGAAGTCCCCTGTTGGTTCTTAGCTGGCCGACTCTACTGACTTTCCCATTACGCGTTGTCGGGAACCCCTGGCCTCCTCGGGCTCCAGATTCGAAAATATCCCTGTGAGCAGATCCGCCCATTTCCGCTGCCCGGTCTCGCCGGAGATCTCGTCGTTGCGGATTTCGATCATCGCGCAGGCAAGGCCGCGCGAGCGCGCATGCCGTTCCAGCGTGAAATAGACGCGGTCGGCCGGCGAATAGGGTTCGTTGACGCCGACGCTGACGCCGGCAAGCCGCTGCAGCGCCGCTATCAGCGGCGACGCCAGCCGGCGGTCGTCGTCGTGGATGATGCCGATATGCCAGGGCCGGCTCTTGCCCTTGTAGACCGGCGTGAAGGAATGCACCGACACAAGCCGCGTCTCCTGGCCATATGCCAGCCGTTGTTCGATGATCTGCGCAATCGTGTGGTGGAATGGACGCCACGCCAGGTCGATCCGCGCGCCGCGTTGTTTGTCCGAAAGGCCGGTGTTGCCGGGAATGGCCGTCGTTTCGCTGACCGGCGGCACGAGGTCGGGCGCGTCGAGCGGCCGGTTGCAGTCGATCACCAGGCGCGAGACGCGGGTTTCGACCAGCGTGGCGTCGAGCGCCTCGGCCATGCGGCTTGCGACGGGAAGCGCGCCGGGATCCCAGGCGATGTGGCGGGAAAGGTCCCCGACCGGCAGGCCGAGCGTGCCGAATTCCGCCGGCAGGAAGTTCGAAGCGTGGTCGCAGGTGAAGACGAAGGGGCTCGAGCCGCCAGGGTTGGTCACCCTTACGGTCTCCGACGGTGCAAGGCTGGTGGGCCGTGCTTTCTCCATACTGCCGTCCCCTGGGGAGCGCTGTATCGTATGTTACGTATTTTGCCTCATTGCGTCCCTGTGGATGATTTCATACAGTTTGTCCGGCTTTGTCAAACGCCAATTCCGAAAACGGCGCCGACCAGGTCAAAGGGTGGGGAAAACGATGATTTCCAGCATTGCCGAACTGATCTCGGACCGCATCGGCACCATGCCGGCGGGCGAGCGCCGCGCCGCGCAGACGCTGATTGCCAATTATCCGCTGACCGGGCTGAAGACGGTGGCCGAATTCTCGACCGCAGCGGGGGTTTCGTCACCGACGATCCTGCGTTTCGTCGCGAGACTGGGCTTTCAGAACTATCCCGAATTCCAGTCGGCGCTGCAGGATGAACTCGCCGCGCAGTTGCAGTCTCCGGCATCGCGCACGCTCAACCCGGCGTCGCCCGCCAGCGGCGGCGCCGCATCCCCGATGCTGGAGGCGACGCTCGACAACATGCGCGAGACGTTCCGGCACCTCTCCGACAAGCAGTTGGTCGACATCGCCTCGACACTTGCCGAGCGGCGCGGCAAGACCTTCCTGATCGGCGGCCGCTTCACCGACCCGCTGGCCCGCTACATGGCCGCCCATCTCGCCATAATCCAGCCGGATGTCTACCACCTCGCCGGCCAGGAGAGCATCTGGCGAGACCGGCTGATCGACATGGGCAAGCGCGACGTGCTGGTGATCTTCGATATCAGGCGCTACCAGGAGAGCCTGGTCCGCTTCGCCGAGAAGGCGCACCAGCGCGGCGTGCAGATCGTGCTGTTCACCGACCAATGGCTCTCGCCGATCGCCCGCTTCGCCCGCCATGTGATCGCCGGGCGCACCGCCGTGCCCTCGGCCTGGGATTCCTCGGCCGCGCTTTTCGTCGTCGTCGAGACGCTGATCGGCGCCGTCACGAGACAACTCGAAGCCGCCGGCGCCAAGCGCATCCGCGATCTTGAAAGCTTGCGCTAAAGCAATCCCAGGAAAAGTGTGTAGCGGTTTTCCGTTCGGAATTGCGTAAAATAAGCCGAACCGGAAGTCGGCACGCGATCCGCGTCACGTTACCGAGATTTAATGTGCACGATTGCGTGATAATTGCCATAAACCGCTGATATCGGGGCGTGGCGTGGCCGGTTTTCGCCCCCAGCCCGTATCGTCGCTGTGCCTCCTTTCGCCGGCAGACGAATCCTGCCGCTGGAGTGTCAATGTCGAGCTGGAAACAGATTGTTGTTGCGCTTGTGATCGTGGTCGCCGCCACGATCGCCTGGGTACGCTTCTATCCCGGCGCGCCTGAGATATTGGCGCGCTGGGGCATGGACTGGGCTATCGCCGCGACACCTCCCGCCACGGAGAGCGCTTCGACTGGCTCTGCCCGGTCCGGGCGCAACCGCGCCGGCCAGGTCGTGACCATCGTCGCCTCACCGGCCGGCACCGCCACCATCAACGACAGGCTGCAGGCGATCGGCACCGGCCGCGCCAACGCGACCGTCACCGTCAACCCTTACTCTTCCGGCCGTCTGACGGAATTGCTGGTCCAGTCAGGCACCCATGTCGAGAAGGGCGATGTCATCGCAAAGCTCGACTCCGAAACCGAGGTCATCGCACGTGATCGCGCCCAGGTGGCGATTGAAGATGCTCAATCCAAGCTCGACCGGGTCAAGTCGCTACGGGCCTCCAACGCCGCGACGCCGGTAGCCGTCGCCGATGCCGAGGTGGCGCTCGCCAATGCCAAGCTGGCATTGCGCGATGCCGAGCTTGCGCTGGAGCGCCGATCGATCGTGGCGCCGATCGAAGGCACGGTCGGCATCCTGCCCATCGCCGCCGGCAACTACGTCACCAGCCAGTCGGCGATCGCCACGCTCGACGACCGTTCGAGCATCCTGGTCGATTTCTGGGTTCCTGAACGCTTCGCCGCCGCGGTCAAGGTCGGCGCGCAACTGTCGGCCACGCCGCTTGCCAACCCCAATCAGGTCTATAGCGGCACGGTTTCGGCTATAGACAACCATATCGACGAGAACAGCCGCACGCTGCTCGTCAAGGCGACCATCGCCAACCCGGCCGATTCGCTTCGCGCCGGCATGTCGTTCCAGATCGGCATGAAATTCTCCGGCGACACCTATCCGGCCGTCAGCCCTCTGGCCATTCAGTGGGGCACCGACGGCGCCTATGTCTGGGCTGTCGAGAACGGCAAGGCCAAGCGTGTGCCGGTGCGCATCATCCAGCGCAACACCGAGACCGTGCTGATCGACGCTCCCGTCGAAAGCGGCGAAATGGTGGTGACCGAAGGCACCCAGAGCGTCAGCGAAGGCGGCGACGTCCGCATCGCCGGCGAGGACCGCGCCACCGAGGCCGAAGGCTCATGAGCGCCTCGGGCGATCCGGCCGCGGGGTCGGGCCTGACGGCGCTCTTCATCCGCAGGCCGGTCATGGCCTTCGTGCTGAACACGCTGATCGCGGTCGCAGGGCTGGCCGCCTTTTGGGGCGTCGAAATCCGCGAGCTGCCGGATGTCGACCGCCCCGTCATCACCGTCAACACCACCTTCGAGGGCGCTGCCGCCGAAACCGTCGACCGCGAGCTGACCGATGCTATCGAGGGCGCCGTCGCGCGCGTCTCCGGCGTCAAGTCGATCTCGTCGACTTCGTCCTTCGGTCAGAGCCGCGTCACCATCGAGTTCAACGACGGCGTCGACTTGAACGTCGCCGCATCCGACGTGCGCGACGTCGTCAGCCGTATCACCAACCAGTTGCCGGAGACCGCCGACGCCCCGCGCATCGTCAAGGCCGACGCCAATTCCGACGCGGTGATGCGGCTTGCCGTCACCTCCGACACCATGTCGGTGCAGGACATGACGGTGCTGGTGCAGGATCGTATCGAGGATGAGCTCGCCGCCGTGCCCGGCGTCGCCGACGTCCAGGTTTATGGCGATCGCGACAAGATCTTCCGCATCGATGTCGACCAGAACAAGCTGGCGAGCCACGGCTTCACCGTAGCGGATCTGCGCAAGGCGCTCGCCTCGGTGGCATTCGATTCCCCGGCCGGCTCGATCACGACGACCAACCAGGACCTCATCGTGCGCACGACCGCCGACGTCACCACGCCGGAGGAATTCGAAAATATCGTCATCGGCGGCGCAACCCGCATCCGCGACGTAGCCACCGTGACGCTCGGCCCCGACATCGGCCAGACCTCGCTGCGCTCCGACGGCAAGACCGGCATCGGCCTCGGCATCATCCGCCAGGCGGAATCGAACACGCTGGATATCTCCACCGGCGTCAGGGCGGCCGTCGAGAAGCTGCAGCAGAACCTGCCGCAAGGCATGTCGATCAAAGTCACCAGCGACGACGCGGTCTTCGTCAACGGCGCCGTACACGAGGTCGAGATCGCGTTGGTGCTCTCCGTCTCGATCGTGCTCATCGTCATCTACGCCTTCCTGCTCGACTGGCGTGCGACGCTGATCCCCGGCCTGTCGATGCCTGTCGCCATGATCGGCACCATCGCCGCGATCTATCTCGCCGGCTTTTCCGTCAACATCCTGACGCTGCTGGCGCTGGTGCTGGCGACAGGCCTTGTCGTCGACGACGCCATCGTCGTGCTCGAAAACATCGTGCGGCGCCGCAACGAGGGCATGGGACCGCGCGCGGCCGCCGTGCTCGGCACCCAGGAAGTGTTCTTCGCCGTCGTCGCCACCACGCTGACGCTGGTCGCGGTCTTCGTGCCGATCTCGTTCCTGCCGGGACAGACCGGCGGCCTGTTCCGCGAGTTCGGCTTCGTGCTGGCGATGTCGGTGCTGCTCTCCAGCGTGGTGGCGCTGACGCTGTGCCCGATGCTTGCTTCGCGCATGCTCTCCAGTGTCTCCCTCCATCACGACGGCGGCAGCGGTATCGGCGCCCGCATCGGCGGCGCATTGCATCGCCTTTACAAGCGCTGCCTTCATGCCTGCCTCGCCGCGCCCTGGATCGTGGTGCTCGCAGCACTGCTCTTCGCCGGCACCGCCTTCACGCTGTTCGGCACCATCCGCCAGGAGCTGACGCCGACCGAGGACCGCGCTGTCGTTTTGTTGCGCATCAACGCCCCGCAAGGCGTCAGCCTCGACTACACGACCGAGCAGATGCGCAGGATTGAGCGGCTGATCCAGCCGCTGCGCGATTCCGGCGAGATTCGCAGCACCTTCGAGAATGCCGGCAACAACGGCTCCTACAACTCGGGCTTCATGGTGATGACGCTGGCGCCATGGGACGAGCGCAGCCGCAGCCAGCAGGAGATCATGGCCGACATCAGCCGCCTGACCAAGCAGGTGCCGAGCGTGCGCGTTTTCCCCGTGCAGCCCAACAGCCTCGGCATCCGCGGCGCCGGCAACGGCCTGCAATTCGCGCTGGTCGGCAACGACCGCAAGGCGTTGAGCGAGGCGGCGGTGAAGATCGTCGACGAGATGCGCCAGGATCCGCGCTTCCAGACGCCGCGGCTTTCCGTCGATCCGACGCAGCCGCAGCTGGCGGTGGCCATCGACCGCGAGCGTGCTTCCGACCTCGGCATCGACATCACCGGGCTCGCCGACACGCTTCAGGCAATGCTCGACGGCAACGATGTCGTCGACGTGTACATAGCCGACCGCAGCTACGGCGTGAAGCTGGTCTCCACCACCAACCCGATCAACGATCCGACCGATCTCGAAAACATCTTCCTGAAAACGTCGGATGGCCGCTTCGTGCCGATGTCGACCATCGCCACGCTGACCGAACGCGCCGTGCCGCCGTCTTTGACGCGCGAACAGCAGCAGCCGTCGGTCGCGATCACCGCCAACCTCGGCGGTGGCTTCGCGCTCGGTGAAGCGCTGACCCGCGCCAAGGAGATCGCGACGCCGCTTCTGCCGCCGGGCGCGCGTATCCTGCCGCTCGCCGAAGCGGCGACGCTCGGCGAAAGCAACAGCGCCATGATCGCCGTCTTCAGTTTCGCGCTGGTCATCATCCTTCTGGTGCTGGCGGCACAGTTCGAGAGTTTTGTCAGCGCCGTCATCATCATGGCGACGGTGCCGCTCGGGCTGGCCTGCGCCATCTTCGCGCTGCTGCTCTCAGGCACCAGCCTCAACGCCTACAGCCAGATCGGACTGGTATTGCTGGTCGGCGTCATGGCCAAGAACGGCATCCTGATCGTCGAGTTCGCCAACCAGTTGCGCGACCGCGGGTTTGGCGTGCGCCAGGCGATCGAGGAGGCCGCCACCATTCGCCTTCGTCCGGTGATGATGACGATGATCTGCACCGTGCTCGGCGGAGTGCCGCTGGTGCTGGCATCGGGCGCCGGCGCCGAGGCGCGTATCGCTCTCGGCTGGGTGATCGTCGGCGGCCTCGGGCTGGCCACCGTCTCGACGCTGTTCCTGACCCCTGTCGCCTACCTTCTGCTCGGCCGCTTCGTCACGCCCAAGGCGCATGAGGAAGCCCGCCTGAAGCGCGAGCTCGAAGAGGCCGCTTATACCAACGTCGAGCCGGCGGAATGATTAGCTCTCCTCTCCCCGTCACTATACGAGGAGAGGATGCCGGTCCACCCTCCGCAGCTGCAGCGCAGCTGCTGCGGAGGACGGGCAGGCAGGTAAGGGGCAGCGCCTGCTTGCGAGATTGCCGCCTAATACCAATGATGGCGAACGTCGGCAGCACGGCCAGTCACAGCGGTCAGCGCCGCCCCTCATCCGCCCTTCGGGCGCCTTCTCCCCGTAGAACGGGGAGAAGGAAAGTCCGCGCTTACGGCTTGATAAACACCTTGCCGTTCGGCTTGGCCAACTCGGCCGGCAGCCGCGCCATCGCCTCTACCAGCGGCACCACCGCCGTCACGTCGGTCGACCAGCGCCCGTCGGAAAAGCGCTTTTGCGCCTCCAGCACCGCCGGGCCGAGCCGGTCGCGGAACTGCCGCATCCATTCGGCCAGCCAGAAACCCTCGATGCGCTTGTGCTGGAAGATCAGCTGGCCGGGCTCGCGGATCACCGTCGGCTCGGCATCGAGCCGGCCATAGACGATCCAGCGCGAGCGCTTCGGCATGGCATTGAAGATGGCCGAGGCCAACGGGCCGGTTACCGCGTCGAGGAAGATGCGCGGTTGCTCGGCCTTGATCGCCTCGCGCAGCTTGGCCTCGAAATCCGCTGCCTTCTCGTTGAGCACATGGGCGGCACCGAGCTCCTTCAGCAAAGGAATCTGCTCGTCGCGGCGCACGGTGACGATCGGGCGGAAACCGTCCTCCTTCGCCAGTCCAACGATCAGTTTGCAGAGCTGGCTGGCGCCGGCGGTCATGATGAAGGCCTTGTCGCCTTCCTGCTTGACGATGCCGAACATGGCGAGCGCGGTCAGCGGATTGACGATCATCGCCGCGGCGTCCTCGTCGCGCACCGTGTCGAGCAGCGGAATGCAGGACGCGGCCTCCGCCACCGCATAGTCGGCCCAGGAACCCCAGTTCGACACGCCGGTGGCAAAGGCGACGCGCTTTCCTTCCAGGCTCTTTGCATAGGGGTCATCGCCGGTCGCGACGACGATGCCAACGCCTTCGAAGCCTGCCGGCTGGCCCTTCACGCGCGGCTGGCCGTACTGCCCCTTGACGAAGGCGATGTCGGACGGGTTGATCGAGGCGAGGCCGACCTTGATCAGCGCCTGCGTCGGTCCCGGCGCCGGCACGGCGATGCTGCCCGGCCGAAGATAAGGCTCCACCGCCTCCAGCGCGCCGGCCGAAGGCGTTTTGGTGTAGCCGTCGCCGACAAGCAGCAAGGCCTTCATTTCCGACGGAAGCGCCATGGCGATCACACCTTCTCCTGCGTGTATTTCCTGAGCTCGCTGCGCGCCACCTGCCGCCGATGCACTGCGTCCGGCCCGTCGGCAAGCCGCAGGGTTCTGAGATGTGTCCAGGAGCGGGCGAGCGGCATGTCCTGGCTGATGCCTTGCGCGCCGAACATCTGCACCGCCTCGTCGGTGACCTTGAGCGCGACGCGGGGTGCCACGACCTTGATCTGGCTGATCCAGGGCGCCGCGGCGCGCGCATCGCCCTGGTCGATCATCCACGCCGCCTTGAGGCAGAGCAGCCTGGCCATCTCGATCTCCATCCGGCACTCGGCGATGATGTCGAAATTGGCGCCGAGCTTGGCCAGCGACTGGCCGAAAGCCTCGCGCCGCACCGAGCGCTGGCACAGCATCTCCAGCGCCATCTCGGCCTGGCCGATGGCGCGCATGCAGTGATGGATGCGGCCGGGCCCCAGTCGCCCCTGCGCGATCTCGAACCCCCTGCCCTCGCCGAGGATCAGGTTCGCCGCCGGCACCCGCACGTCCTCGAACCTCAGATGCATATGGCCGTGCGGCGCGTCGTCGTCGCCATAGACCTGCATCGGTCGCAGCTTGGTGATGCCCTTGCTGTCCGCCGGTACCAGGATCATCGAATGCCGGCGATGCTGCGGCTCGTCGTCAGGCCCGGTCCTGACCATGGCGATATAGATGGCGCAGCGCGGATCGCCGGCGCCCGATGCCCACCATTTCTCGCCGTTCAGCACATAATCCTCGCCGCTCCGATCGCAGCGCATCGAGATGTTGGTGGCGTCCGATGAGGCGACGTCCGGTTCGGTCATCAGATAGGCCGAGCGGATTTTGCCTTCGAGCAGCGGCTCCAGCCATTCCTGCTTATGCTCTTCTGACCCGTAGCGCTCCAGCACTTCCATGTTGCCGGTGTCGGGCGCCGAGCAGTTGAAGGTCTCGGCGCCGAGATGCGCCTTGCCCATCTCCTCCGCCAGATAGGCGTATTCGACCGTCGACAGGCCGTAGCCGCGCTTGGAATCGGTCAGCCAGAAATTCCACAGGCCGCGCTTGCGCGCCGTCTGCTTCAGCCCTTCCAGGATCTCGGTCTGCCTCGCCGTGTAGGCCCAGCGGTCGCCGTTCCTGCCGACCTCGGCCAGAAACTCCTCGCCGAGCGGCGCGATCTCGTCGCGCACCATCGCGGCCACGCGCTGATGGATCGGCTTCAGCCGCTCGGTCATGCCGAGATTCATGTCCACCATCGGTTCAGGCCCTTTCGCAGATGCATCTTTACCCGTGGCAAGGATGACCGTACTTCGGCTAGCCTTGTCAACGCGAGTCCTTCGGTTCCGGCCGGGACGAGGCACGTGGGAGGAATTAGGATGAGCTATCTCGACAAGCTGTTCTCGGTCGCCGGCAAGACCGCGCTGGTGACCGGTGCCGCAACCGGCATCGGCCGCATGGTCGCGACCGCGCTGGTGCGGGCCGGTGCCACCGTGATGATCGCCTCGCGCAAGGGCGAGGACTGCGTCCGGGTCGCCAGCGAGCTCAATGCGCAGGGAGGCGACGGCCGGGCCGAGGGCTTTGCCGGCGACGTGTCCAGTGAAACAGGTATCGCAGCTCTGGTCGCCGAGGTTAAGGTGCGGACGGACCGGCTGCATGTCCTGGTCAACAATGCCGGCATTTCCTGGGGCGCGCCGCTGGAGGAATTCCCCTACCACGCCTGGGCGAAGGTCTTCGGCGTCAACGTCACCGCCGTCTTCCACCTGACGCGGGAACTTTTGCCGCTGCTCGATGCCGCCGCAAGCGACGAGGATCCTGCCCGCGTGATCAATCTGGGCTCGGTGATGGGGACCCAGCCGCTGGCCGACGATGCCTATTCATACACGGCGTCGAAAGCCGCCGTGCATCACCTTACGCGCACGCTGGCGATCGAGTTCGCGGGGCGCCGCATCACCGTCAACGCCTTTGCGCCCGGCCCCTTCCAAAGCCGGATGACGGCGTTTGCCACCGCCACCGAGGAGCAGGCGAAACATGTCGGTAACCACGTTCCGCTGGGCCGTATCGGGGGACCGGATGACATTGCCGGCGCAACGCTCTATTTGTGCAGCCGTGCCGGAAGCTATGTCACCGGCGCCATCCTGCCGATCGACGGCGGCCAGTCGGTGCAGCACGGGATGACATTGTTCAAGGAATAAGGCGTCCGGCTCAAGGAATCGCGGTCCGGGCGGGGTGCGGAGGACATCAGGGTGGAACCGATCAGTCTCGATACGCTTCTGGCCAGCGTCGGCAAGGAAGTCGGCGTGTCGCCCTGGCGAACGGTCACGCAGCGCATGATCGACCAGTTCGCCGACGCCACCGACGACCACCAGTTCATCCATTGCGATCCCGAGCGTGCCGCGCGCGAAACGCCGTTCGGCGGCACCATCGCGCATGGTTTTCTGTCGCTGTCGCTTTTGTCGGCGATGACTTTCGAGACCATGCCGCCGATCGAAAACACCAAGATGGGCGTCAATCACGGCTTCGACACGCTGCGTTTCCTGGCGCCGGTCAAGACGGGCTCGCGCATCCGCACCCACTTCGTGCTGGCCGACGTCAAGGTGCGGCCGTCCGGCTGGGTGCAGACGGCGCACGACGTGACCATCGAGATCGAGGGATCGAAGAAGCCGGCGCTCACCGCGCGCTGGCTGACCCTGACGCTGATCGAGCGCCAGCCAGAGACCGCATGAGCGACGGTGCCAACGCGCTAGATCGGGCAGCGCTTGCGCCCTACCTCGAAGCGCATATCCCGGGTTTTGCCGGCCTTTCCGCGATCGAGAAATTCAAATCCGGGCAATCGAACCCGACCTATCTGCTCACCGCCGCCAGCGGCCGCTACGTGCTGCGCGCCAAGCCGCCGGGACAATTGCTGAAATCCGCGCACCAGGTCGATCGCGAATTCCGGGTCATGCAGGCGCTTGGCGCGACCGCCGTGCCGGTGCCGCGCATGCTGCATCTGTCCGGCGAGGATTCCCCGATCGGCCGCATGTTCTACGTCATGGAGTTCCTCGACGGCCGCATCTTCTGGGATCCGTCATTGCCGGACGCAGCCGGCCCCAACAAATCCAGCAATGACGAGCGCACTGCTGTCTACGACGCCATGAATGCGACGCTTGCCGCATTGCACGACGTCGATGTCGAGGCCGTGGGCTTAAGCGATTTCGGCAAGCCCGGCAGCTATTTCGAGCGCCAGTTCGCCCGCTGGACCAGCCAGTATCGCGCCTCCGAAACGGAAAAGATCGCCGCCATGGATCGGCTGATTGCCTGGTTGGAGACGCATATGCCGGCCGATGACGGCCGGGTCTCTCTGGTGCATGGCGACTACCGGCTGGACAACATGATCTTCGCCAAGCACGAGCCGCGAGTGATCGCCGTGCTCGACTGGGAGCTGTCGACGCTCGGCCATCCCTTTGCCGACCTTGCCTATCAGTGCATGCAGTGGCGGCTGCCGCATGCTTCCGGCTTTCGCGGTCTCGGCGGCCTCGACCGCGCCATGCTCGGCCTGCCCTCCGAGGAAGCCTATGTCGCCGCCTATTGCCGCCGGCGTGGGATCGAGGGCATCGGCAATTGGACGTTCTTCCTCGCCTTCTCCTTCTTCCGGCTGGCGGCGATCTGCCAGGGTGTCTATCGTCGCGCGCTCGACGGCAACGCCTCCAATCCGGAGAAGGCCAGGACCTATGGCAAGGCAGTGAAGCTGCTTGCCGCGCTCGCGGTGGAGCTGATCGACAGCAAGATTTTGACAACGGAGCGTTGAGCGATGGGCCGTTTCGAAGGAGCCACGGTGCTGATAACCGGTGCGACCGGCGGGCTCGGCAGCGGCGCGGCCAAAGCCTTCGCCACTGAGGGCGCGCGGCTGGTCCTTTCCGATCTCGACGAAGCGGCACTCGGCGATTTCGCGGCGACGCTAGGGTCTTTCACGATTTGACGGAAGCATAGCCTGCGTTTGCGAAGTAGTTCTTGCATTCGGCTGGCTCGATGGTTTCGACGAGGTGACCGATGTGACGCCAGGTGTCCTCGACGGTACGTTTCTGAGCTTGGCGCATCCAGTGTTTGATTTTGGCGAAGGCCTGCTCGATCGGATTAAGGTCCGGCGAGTAGGGCGGCAGGTACCAAAGCCTGGCACCGGCGGCCTTGATCATCTGCCTGATGGCGGCCGACTTATGACTTCCCAGATTGTCCATGATGACGATATCGCCGGGCTTAAGGACAGTGATGAGCTGTTGCTCGACATAAGCGCGGAAGCATTGGCCGTTGATCGGTCCGTCGAAGACACAAGGTGCCGCGAGCCGATCCCAGCGCAGCGCGCCCAGGAAAGTCAGCGTGCGCCAGTGGCCGTGCGGAGCCAAGCCGCGCAGCCGCTTGCCCTTCGGCCCCCAGCCACGCAGCGGAGCCATGTTGGTCTTGATCCAGGTCTCATCGATGAAAACCAGGCACTGCGGATCGAGGCCGGCCTGCCAGGATCGCCATCGCTGGCGCCTTCGGGCAATATCGGCGCGTGCCTGCTCAAGAGCGAACAACGTTTTTTTTGAAGCTCAGCCCCTCGCGGCGCAGGAATTGCCACACTGCGTTATGCGAAACCTTGACCCCGCGAGCGGCCAACTCATCCTTCAGACCGTGCAGCGTCAGATGCGGCGTCTCACGTAGACGGGCCGCGATGAAGGCACGGTGCGGCTCCAACACCCTCTTGCGATGTCCGCCCATCTTGCCTGGAGCAACCGAACCAGTCGCCCGATGGCGCTGCAACAACTTCACCGCCGCCGAAACCGAAATGCCAAACCGTTTGGCCGCCGACCGGCGGCTCTCACCACGCAAAACCGCCGCCACAACCCGTTCGCGAAGATCATTCGAAAGAGGTCGCGTCATCAGATGCTGGCCTCCATTCCAGCCAGCATCTTGAATCACAAATCCGACAAATCGGGAATCCTTTCCGATTCCGTCAAATCTTGAACCGCTCTAGGCGCCGAGACCGCGCTTCTTGCCGGCAACATTGCCGACGAAAAGCTCTCGGAGGATCTGGTGAAGCTGGCGTTGCAAAAATTCGGCCGGCTGGACATTGCCGTCAACAATGCCGGGATCGTGCACGCCTTCGTGCGGTTGCCGCAGGTGACATCGCAGGAAGCGCGCCGGGTGCTCGAGGTCGATCTGCTCGGCGTCTTCTACGCCATGAAGCACCAGATCCCGCAGATGGAGCGCCAGTTCAGGGAAAGCGGCAAGGGCGGCGCCATCGTCAATGTCGCCTCGGTCGCGGGTCTCTCCGGCGCGCCGAAGCTGTCGGTCTACGCTGCTGCCAAGCATGGCGTGATGGGCCTTACTCGTTCTGCGGCGGTCGAATATGCCAGCAAGGGGATACGCATCAACGCCGTCTGTCCCGCCCATACCAGGACGGCGATGGTCGACGGCTTCGTGCGTTCCACCGGCGCGCCGGAGGCGGAAGCGCTGGCGGAGTTGACCCGCGGTGTGCCGATGAAGCGGGTCGGCGAGGTCGCTGAGATCGTAAACGGCATCCTTTATCTCGCCGATCCTGCCAACTCCTTCATGACCGGACATTCGCTGGCGCTCGACGGCGGTATTGGCGCCATTTGAGCGGACGTTACGGAACCGGCCTGCGCTCTTGTCCGTTGCCGTACAGCGTATATAATTTTGTAAGGCAACCAACCACAAAGGCAGGCGGACATTGGCGCTGAGCGTTCAGAAACGCCGCGAAAAACAAAAAGCCGAACTTCGTTCCGAGTTGGTCGACGCGGCCCACAAGCTCGTCCAGGAAGAGGGCTACGAAGGGCTTACCATCCGCAAGCTGGCCAAGCGGGTCGGCTACGCGCCGATGTCGGTCTATTCCTATTTCGCCGACAAGCAGGACATCCTGTTCGCGCTGGCCGAGGATGCCTTCGAGACGCTTGCCCGGCGCATCGAGGGGCATCCCGCCGATGACCCGATCGAGGCGCTGCGGGCGGTAATGACCGAATATGCCGCCTTCGGCCTCGGCAACCCCAATGAATATCGCACCGTGTTCATGACCGAGAAGACCAAGCTGCCGGAAGGCCGCAGTTACGAGGAGATGGAAGAGGGCAACCCGGCGATGAAGGTGCTGATCAAAAGGGTCGAGGCATGCGTCGCCGCCGGCAAGCTCAAGGGCGACCCCCGCGCCATCGCCACCATGCTGTGGACGGTCGGCCACGGCACGATCTCGCTGCTGATCACCTTTCCCTTCTATCCCTTCGGCGACCCTCAGGCCTATGTGAAGCGGATGTGCGACTTCATGCTGGCCTCCCTGTCGGCGCAGGACATTCCCCCGCTCACCGAAACACCCGTCAACTGCTGACCGGTTGTCCCGCCGTTTTTCCGCTGCGCCGATCGTTTGATTCGCGGCGGCGAATTCCTACGTTCAAGAAAATTTGTCGTACACGTACAAATTCTCTCTTGAATTCAGCTTTCGTTAACCGTACATATACGCCGTATCGTACATGTACGAACAGGTTACTGGAGACGGAAGATGAAAAAGACAATCCTCGCTCTCGCTGCCGTGCTGGCCTTCTCGGGTGCCGCTTTCGCCGGCGCGAGCCAGCCGGCCAAGCACGCTCCCGCGGCCTGCGCTCAGACCCATACCAATGTGATGCTCGACTGCACGGCGACCGGTTCGGTCGAAAAGGCTGACGCCAGCAAGACCCAGACCACCAGGGGTCCGCGGCTCGGCATGGACGTGAACCCGTGGTTCGTGCCCGGCCTCTAAACCCGCAAAACTGGCAACGAAAACGGGCGGCACTTGGCCGCCCGTTTTCGTTTATACCGGCGCTCTCGAAGCGAACGTTTTATCTCTTGCGCTGTTTCTGTCGCGATACTGTCTTGGCTTTGGCCGGCTTCGCAGGCGCGCCCGTAATCGAAGTGCTGGTGATCGAAACAGGATCGCTGGCCGGGAATGTGTCCTCGAGGCCTTCCTCAAGTTCCTCATCCTCGATGTCGTGATGCTGCTCCCGCTCCAGTGAACGGACCGCCGCGGTCTTCTTGGGCGACTTCGGCGCTGATTTGGATAGCATCGGCCTTCTCCCTCGCTAGTCGCAAACAACGGGGACGGATCGGCGATGGTTCCTGCGACGCCGCCTCCGGTTAACGGCGTTCAGGAAAATCAGTTCGCCGCGTCGCTTGCCGCTTCCGACAGCAAAGTAAAGACATAGTCCGAGAAGGAACGCCAGCACTCCACCCGGAATGCATCCGCCGCGGTGCGCAACAGCACGATCTCGGACTTGCCGAGGATGGTGCGCGAAGCCGCCCCGACCGGGAATGCCTCGAGCGACAGGTCCTGCGGGCAGCCCGAATTGACCGTCACGGCAGCGGCTGGCCCGGCGACCGAGATCGCGACATTGCGATGCGAGATGCCGACCGCCGAATGCAGCGCCGACACCTTGGCGCAATCGGCCAGCGGATCCTTGCCGGCCTCGTCGATGATCAGCCACTCGTCCGGCCCGAGCCACAGAGCGGTGCGCCCGCCCTTCGCGGCCGAGGTTTTCGGTTTCGCCGGCAGCGTCACGCCGAGCGCCTTGGAGAGCGCGGCGATGGAAGCCTGCGGCGCGCGAAGCGAGATGCGTTCGGCCGGAGGCAGGATCTCGACCTTGACGCCCGGCGCCGACAGCGCGCGGCCGGCAAGCGCCGGACGCCGCTCGACGGAGCCGGAAGCCGCGGCGGCTTTTGTCTTGGCGGCAGCCTTAGCCATTGAGGCGTTCTCCCTTCTCGTCGACGAACACCATGCCGGTGACCTCTACCTCGATCGTGCCGTTCGGCATCGGCACGTAGAGCGTCTGACCCATGCGGTCGCGGCCGCCGGCGACCAGCGCCAGCGCGATCGAGCGCCCGCAATTCTCCGACCAGTAGCTGGAGGTGACGTGGCCGATCATCTTCATCGGGATCGCCTGCTTCGGATCGTCGACGATCTGCGCCCCCTCTTCCAGCACGACCTTCGGGTCCTTGGTCTTCAGGCCGACGAGCTGCTTGCGGCCCTTGGCGACGAGGTCTGCACGCGCCATGCCGCGGATGCCGACGAAGTCGGTCTTCTTCTTGCCGACCGCCCAGTCGAGCCCGGCGTCGTTCGGCGTCACCGTGCCGTCGGTGTCCTGGCCGACGATGATGTAGCCCTTCTCGGCGCGCAGCACGTGCATGGTTTCGGTGCCGTAGGCGGTCGCGCCATGCTTCTGGCCTTCGGCCCACAGCGCTTCCCAGACCGCCTCGCCATAATCGGCCGGCACATTGACTTCGAATCCGCGCTCGCCGGTGAAGGACATACGGAACAGCCTGGTCGGCACGCCGCAGATCTTGCCCTCACGCACCGACATATGCGGCAGCGCCTCGTCCGACATGTCGATGCCTTCGACCAGCGGCGCGATGATGTCCCGCGACTTCGGCCCCTGCACCGCGATCACCGCCCATTGTTCGGTGATCGAGGTCAGCCACACGTTGAGGTGAGGGAACTCGGTCTGGAGGTAGTCCTCCATGTGATGCATGACGCGCGGCGCGCCGCCGGTAGTGGTCGTCACATGGAAGCGGTCCGGCGCCAGCCTGCCGACGACGCCGTCGTCATAGATGAAGCCGTCCTCGCGCAGCATGATGCCGTAGCGGCAGCGGCCGGGCTCCAGCTTCTCCCACGGGTTGGTGTAGAGCAGCTCCATGAACTTCGCCGCGTCCGGCCCGACCACCTCGATCTTGCCGAGCGTCGAGGCGTCGAACAGGCCGGCCGTCTTGCGCACCGTCACGCATTCGCGATTGACGGCGGCATGCATGTCCTCGCCGGTTTTGGGGAAATACCAGGCGCGCTTCCACTGGCCGACATCCTCGAACACGGCGCCTTTGGCGGCCGCCCAGCCATGGGTCGCCGTGCGGCGCGTCGGGTCGAAAAGCGGACCCCGCGCGTGTCCGACGATCGAGCCGAAGGTGACCGGCGTATAGGGCGCGCGGAAGGTGGTGAGGCCGACCTGCGGGATCGGCTTGCCGAGCGTCTCGGCCGCGATCGCCAGACCGTGCATGTTCGACGTCTTGCCCTGGTCGGTCGCCATGCCGTTGGTGGTGAAGCGCTTGACATGCTCGATCGAGTGCATGCCCTCATGCACCGCCTGGCGGATGTCCTTGGCGGTGACGTCGTTCTGGAAATCGACGAACGCCTTGACGGTGGTGCCTGCTCCGGCGCCGGGCGCGGCGCCCAGCATGCCGCGCGACCAGCTCTCGCTGGCATCGACCTTCGGCTTGGCGCTCTTGCCCGTCTTGACGCTGGAATCCTTGCCGCCGGCGTCCTTCGCCGCCTTGGCGCCAGCCGCGTAGGCCTCGTCGATGGTTGCGGAGAGCCCGTCCGTGCCGTTGCAGGCGCCGACCGACACGCAGTCCTGCGCATAGGTTCCCGGCACGAAGCGCCGCGTCTCCTCGTTGAAGGCGACCTTGCCGCGCGACTGCGAGAAGAGATGCACCGACGGCGTCCACCCCGCCGACATCAGGATGGCATCGACGGGAATCGTGCGCTCGCCGCCGCCGGTCTTCGGCTGCACGGTCATCGACGAGACGCGCAGCTTGCCGCCGGCCCGGACCACGGCGCGGCCGAAATTGATCTCGATGCCGAGCCCTCTCGCCTCGTCGATCACCGGTCCGGACGGGTTGTCGCGCAGGTCGACTATTGCCGCGACATTGACGCCGGCCTTCTTCAGGTCGATCGCCGCCGCGTAAGCCGAGTCGTTCGCCGTGTAGACGCCGACATTCCTGCCGACCGCGACGCCATAGTGGTTGAGATAGGTGCGCGCGGCCGACGCCAGCATGACGCCCGGACGGTCGTTGTTGGCGAACACCATATGCCGCTCGATGGCGCCGGTCGCGAGCACCACGCGCTTGGCGCGGACCTGCCACAGGCGCTCGCGCGCCAGCTCCCGGCCAGGAGCCTTGAGATGGTCGCTGACCCGCTCGACCAGGCCGACAAAATTCTGCGCGTAATACCCAAAAGCGGTCGTGCGCGGCAGCACGCGGACATTGTCCATCGCCTTGAGCTTGGCGATCGCACTTTGAGCCCAGGCAAAGCCGTTCTCGCCGTCGATTTTTGCGCCGCTTTCGAAGCGCAGGCTGCCGCCGAATTCGGCCTGCTCGTCGGCGAGGATCACCCTGACACCGGTTTCGGCAGCGGCAAGGGCTGAGGCAATGCCGGCAGCACCGCCGCCCAGCACCAGCACCTCGCAATGCGCGTAGCGCGCGGCATAATGGTCGGGGTCCGGCCGGTCCGGAGAAACGCCAAGCCCGGCCGCGGCGCGGATCTTCGGCTCGTAGAGGCTCTTCCAGGCCGACTTCGGCCACATGAACGTCTTGTAGTAGAAACCGGCCGAGAACAGCGGCGAGGCCATGTCGTTGACCGCGCCGACGTCGAAGGCGAGCGAGGGCCAACGGTTCTGCGAATGGGCAGTGAGGCCGTCATAGAGCTCCTGCACGGTCGCCCGCACATTCGGCGTCTTGCGCGCGTCGTCGCGAACGACCTGAACCAGCGCGTTCGGCTCTTCCGCGCCGGCCGACAGGAAGCCGCGCGGCCGGTGGTATTTGAAGGAACGGCCGACCAGATGCACGCCATTGGCAAGCAGCGCCGAGGCGAGCGTGTCGCCCTCGATGCCGATATACGACTTGCCGTCGAAGCTGAAGGAGGCGGTCTTGGCCTGCTTCAGGCGCCCGGCGCCGGAGATGCGGAAGGCGGCGTTCATTTCGAGGCTCCAGGCAACTTCGCGGGCTTCGGCTCGCCGGCCTTGTAGGTCATGACGAACTTGTCGGTGACGGTGTCGCGCACGGCGTTGAAGAAGCGCGCGCAGCCGTGGATGTGCCGCCAGCGCTCATAGATGACGCCTTTCGGGTTCGAGCGGATGAAGAAGAATTTCTCGAAATCGTCTTCACTCTCGGCGGCAATGTTGGTCGGGCGCGCGATATGCGCCTCGCCGGCATTGCGGAACTCGAGTTCCGGGCGCTCTTCCTCGCAATAGGGACAGCGGATGAGAAGCATCAATCGACTTTCTTTGATTCGGTCGAACCGCCACGCGCAGAGCCGTCATGCCTGCCACGGTTGGTCACGACATTTCCTTCGGAAGGGCGGTCTTCAACAAGCAATCCTATCGGACGCAAAATCGCTTTGGCTCGATCGACATCCGCCTGTGTTCGAGGTCCGGAGAAAGTTCTTTCGAGCATTTTCGGTATGGCAAACGCCCACACGCAGAAGGCAGTAGGTACCCCGACAATTGCAAACATGGCCAACATGACGGGATCGACTCCGTTGGCCTCGTACCCGACCATTCGAACCAAAATCTCCCTGACCACCAAGAGCGTGAACAGCACCGTGACGCCCAGTAGGCCCAATCCGAAAAGCATGGTGTGGGTCTTGCGCGTCATTGCCGGTGCTCAGTGCGCCACCGCGGCCGCGGCCGCTTCGTCGATGAGACGGCCGGTGCGGAAGCGCTCGAGCGTAAAGGGCGCATTGATCGGGTGCGGATCATCCTTCGCGATTGTGTGCGCGAAGACGTTGCCCGATCCCGGTGTCGCCTTGAAGCCGCCCGTGCCCCAGCCGCAATTGACATAGAGGCCCTTGACGGGCGTCTTGGCCAGGATCGGCGAGCGGTCTGGCGTCACGTCGACGATGCCGCCCCAGGAGCGCAGCATCTTCATGCGGGTGAAGATCGGGAACATCTCGCAGATGGCGTCCAGCGTGTGCTGCAATATGTGCAGGCCGCCGGTCTGCGAATAGGAGATGTACTGGTCAGTGCCGGCGCCGATGACCAGCTCGCCCTTGTCCGACTGCGAGATATAGGCATGCACCGTATTCGACATGATCACGCATGGCACCACCGGCTTGACCGGCTCCGACACCAGCGCCTGCAACGGATAGCTCTCCAGCGGCATGCGCACGCCGGCCATATCCATAATGACCGACGAATGGCCGGCCGCGACCACGCCGACCTTCTTGGCGCCGATGAAGCCGCGCGACGTCTCGACGCCGGCGACGGCGCCATTTGCCGCGCGCTTGATGCCGGTGACCTCGCAGTTCTGGATGATATGCACGCCGCGCGCCGAGGCGCCGCGCGCATAACCCCAGGCGACCGCATCATGGCGCGCCGTGCCGCCGCGCCGCTGAAGTGCTGCGCCCATCACCGGATAGCGCGCCTCTTTGGCGATGTTGAGCGGCGGACAGAATTCCTTCGCCTGCTCCGGCGTCAGCCACTCATTGTCGATGCCGTTGAGCCGGTTGGCATGGATGTGGCGCTTGAACACCTGCACGTCATGGACGTTGTGCGCAAGCATCATGACGCCGCGCGCCGAATACATGACATTGTAGTTGAGCTCCTGGCTGAGCCCATCCCACAGCTTCAGCGCATGGTCGTAGATGCCGGCGCTCTCGTCATAGAGATAGTTGGAGCGGATGATGGTGGTGTTGCGGCCGGTGTTGCCGCCGCCGAGCCAGCCCTTTTCCAGCACCGCGACATTGGTGATGCCGTGCTCGGTCGCCAGATAGTAAGCCGTCGCCAAGCCGTGCCCGCCGGCGCCGACGATGATGACGTCGTATTCCTTCTTCGGCTCGGGCGAGGTCCACTGCTCTTCCCAGCCCTTGTGGCCGCGCATCGCCTCCCGGGCAATGGCGAATACCGAGTATTTCTTCACGTTATAGCCTCGCGCCAAAAAATCGCGGATGTCGTCCGCCCGTCACGGGAGGTGTATCACTAGCGAAACCGCGCTGCCATCCTTGCGCTGTTTGCGACGGCGCTTGCCGTTTTGCGCCGCGGTCAAAATGATGCATCCGATCTGGCTTCCGTGGCTGACTTCAGCGACACTTCCTGTCGCGTGACGCTGGAGGATGATGATGGGTAACGCCTGGTGGAATCTGACCCTGCGCTTTCTGCTCGAGCTTTCCGCGTTGCTTGGCCTCGGCATGGCCGGCTGGAGCTTTCCGGTCGAGTTCTGGCGCTGGATTCTCGCCATCGCCCTGCCGCTCATCGCTGCTGTGTTATGGGGCACCTTCGCCGTGCTCGATGATCCTAGCCGATCGGGCCGGGCCCCGGTGCCGGTGTCAGGCGCCGTCAGGCTGGTGCTGGAACTTGTCATACTGTTCGGCGGCGCCGCTGGATTCTATCTGGCCGGTCATACGGCTACGGGCATTGTCATGGCTCTGCTGATTGCCCTCAGCTACGCCTTCTCGCCGGACCGACTGAATTGGCTGTTGCGGCAGTAGGGCAACAGCGGTCTTTGCGGGTTTCGGGTGGCCGCTACCATGCCGATTTGCGACCAAGCATCCGCCCGCCGACAAGACCGGCACAGAGGAGGATGAAGAAAATGTTCGCGCTCACCAACAAAGTCGCCATCGTCACCGGGGCCAGCTCCGGCATCGGCCGCGCCACCGCCAGGCTGTTCGCCGAGCAAGGCGCCAGCCTCGTCGTCGCGGCGCGCCGCCGGGCTGAGCTGGATATGCTGGTTGCCGAGATCGAGGACGCCAATGGCACTGCTGTCGCCCTTGCTGGCGACGTTAGGGAGGAAGCGTACGCAAAAGCCCTCGTCGATCTGGCGGTTGACAGGCTCGGCGGTCTCGACATCGCCTTCAACAATGTCGGCGCCGTCGGCCAGATGGGATCGATTTCCGACCTGTCGCTGGAGGGATGGCGCGAGACGCTCGACACCAATCTGACAAGCGCGTTTCTCGGCGCGAAATACCAGGTGCCGGCAATGATCGAGCGGGGTGGCGGCTCGCTGATCTTCACATCCACCTTTGTCGGCCACACGGTCGGCATGCCCGGCATGACGAGCTACGCGGCGAGCAAGGCCGGCCTGATCGGATTGACGCAGGTGCTCGCTGCCGAATATGGCCCGCAAGCCATTCGCGTCAACGCGCTCCTGCCGGGCGGCACCGACACGCCTGCGGCGACATTCAAGACGCCCGAATCGCGGACATTTGTCGAAAACCTGCATGCCTTAAAGCGTGTGGCCCAGCCGGAAGAGATCGCCCGTTCGGCGCTCTACCTCGCCTCCGACGCCTCGAGCTTCACCACCGGCACGGCGCTGTTTGCCGATGGCGGCGTGTCGATCAACCGGACATGATCCGGTTGGCCCGCAGGCAGCCATCCTCATCCGCTGAAATATTGCGATGCGGCCTTGCATTCCGGTCCGATTTGACGATTTGGTTTCCCGTCAAAAACGGGCCGGACCGATGCTGCTGATCAAAACCTATGTCGCCAAGAGCGCCATCGAAGGCGTCGGTGTTTTCGCCGCCGAACCGGTCAGGAAGGGCGCCTCGATCTGGCGGCTCGACCCGGATTTCGATCGGCTGATCCCGATGGAGAAATACGAGGCGGCGCCGTCGCATCTCAGGGAACTGCTCGACCGCTACGCCTATCCGAGCCCCGACAAGCCCGGTTTCATGGTCTATGAGGTCGACAATGGCCGCTTCATGAACCATTCCGAGCGGCCGAACACGGATTTCTCGCAATATGGCGGCGCCACCGCCATCCGCGACATTGCGGCGGGCGAGGAAATCACCTGCGACTATGGCGAGTTTTTCGAGGATTTCGCCCGTCTCCATTTGGCAACGGCATGAGCGCCGGGCAGGCGGGCGCAGCGCATCGGCTTTTGATCGCGGTTTCCTGCAATCAACGGTGGACAGCACGGCCTGATTCTGCTATCAGCCGCCACAATTCGCGGTGCAACCCGCCGCGGAGGCACAATGGCTATGGTCGTTTGCCTTATTGATTTCAAACCGGAAGACAGGATTGCACGTGCAGGTACTCGTCCGCGACAACAACGTTGATCAGGCGCTTCGCGCGCTGAAGAAGAAGATGCAGCGCGAAGGTATTTTCCGCGAAATGAAGATGCGCGGTCACTACGAGAAGCCGTCCGAGAAGCGTGCCCGTGAAAAGGCTGAAGCCGTGCGCCGCGCGCGCAAGCTGGCCCGCAAGCGCGCTCAGCGCGAAGGCCTGCTGCCGATGACCCCGCGCCCGGCTCCGGCTGGTGCTGCCGGCGCATCGCGCTCGCCGCGCTCATAACGCCAATTTTTCGTCCTTTTCGAAGGATACCGAGGGTGGCGCGATGCGGAATCGCCGCCACCTTTTTGTTTATGCATTCGAGCCGGTTCGGAGAGGGAACGGACTGACGGCGCCGCGGCAGTGAGGACAAAGATGAACGCAATTTCCGTGGAGCGCAGAACCGCTTTTCGCGGCTTCGCCCTGACGGCGGCCCTGCTTTCGGGCCTGACGCTTGCAGCATGCCAGACGACCCCGACTGGCGAATTCAGCTCAATCGACAAGGCGCAAGGGTCGACCGAGAACATCTCCTCGCTATCGGCGGTCATCCAGCGTAACCCGCAGGATCCCGAAGGCTACAATGTGCGTGGCTCGGCCTATGGTCGTGGCGGCCAGTACCAGGCGGCGCTGAAGGATTTCGACACGGCGATCCAGCTCAACCCGAATTTCTACCAGGCCTATTCGAACCGGGCGCTCATCCAACGCTTCCTCGGCAACCAGCAAGCAGCGCTTGCCGACTACAACCGCTCGATCCAGATCAACGCGAATTACGACGCCGCCTATATCGGCCGCGGCAATCTCTACCGCAAGGGTGGCCGCACCCAGGATGCGTTCAACGACTTCCAGAAGGCGATCCAGCTCGATACGACCGACGCCCGCGCCTACCACAATCGCGGCCTGATCTATCAGAGCCAGGGCCAGCACAAATTCGCCATCGAGGATTTCTCGACCGCGATCTCGCTGGCGCCGGACGCCGCCGAGCCCTACAACGGCCGCGGCCTCTCCTATCTGGCGACCGGCGACGAGGACAACGCCTTCTCCGATTTCAACATGGCCATCAAGCTCGACGGCAAGAACGCGGAGGCCTGGGCCAACCAGGCGCTGATCTATGAAAAGCGCGGCGACAAGGTAAGGGCAGCCAAGTCCTACCGTGAGGCTGTCCACCTCGACCCGAACTACCAGCCGGCCAAGGACGGCCTGTCGCGCACCTCCGGCAGCGCCAGCTGATCGGAGGCTGACGCTGGATGTGCGGCACGCTCCCGGTCGTCGCCGGCGATCGCAGTGTTGCGGCGCTGAGACGCCGGTTGCGATCCGTTAACCGCCCGGCGCAATGCGTCATCCCTTGCCACGCTCGCGCCAAGTTTTCGGCGGAACGCTCCACGCACCTCGACCGTTAACCGAGGCCAATTTTCGCGAAAGGACCTTTCCAATGATCAAGACACTTGCCTGTGCCGCCGCCGCGCTTGCCGCCACGGTCCTCGCTTCTCCAGTCAACGCCGGCACGCTCCGGCTCGGCACGCTCGATTGCACCATCGACGGGGGTACCGGCTATGTCATCACCTCCAACAAAGGCGTCTCCTGCGTCTTCCGCCCCTCCCATCACGGTCCGGCCGAGATCTACACGGGCATGATCTCCAAGCTGGGCGTCGATGTCGGCCAGACGCATCAGGGCCAGCTTGTCTGGGCGGTTCTCGCCGCAACCCGCAGCCATGACGCGGGCGATCTCGCCGGCAGCTATTACGGCGTCAACGCCGAGGCGAGCGTCGTGACCGGCGGCGGCGCCAATCTCCTGGTCGGCGGCCTGGACGGCGCCTTCATGCTGGAGCCGCTCAGCGTCCAGGCCCAGACCGGTGTCAATCTGGCCGTCACCGTGGCCTCGCTGGACCTCGTCCACTCCTACAAGTGAAGCTTTCGATCGGCCGTTCGATCAGAACGGATGCGGCTCGGGACACTCGTTCCGGGCCGTATTCTTATTGGCGCGCTGATCGCTTGTGCTTGAATTCGTGCCTCTGTCCGCAGCCGCGATATCGCTGAAAAGCCTCTTGAGCTCAACCTCGCTTGAGGTTCTACAAGCCATGCCGAACTGGATCTGGCGCCTCCTTCAAAAGCGAATGAGGCTGCGAATGGCATCAGGGAGATCGGCGTGACGGCAGCAAGCGGCAACAAGGCGGGCGGCAACAAGGTGGCCCGCAACAGGGTGGCCCGTAACAAGGTGGATTGGCGGGCGCTGTGGGCAAGCGGCGACCTGGCGCGCTTCTGCTTCATCAGCCTGGGCATCCTGCTGCATGCCACCAACGAGACGATGGTGGCGACGGTGATGCCGGCCATGGTCGGCGATCTGGCTGGCGTGCAACTGGTCGGCTGGTCGCTGGCCATCTATGAGCTCGGCGCCATTGTCGCGGGTGCGGCGGCCGGCCGGCTGGTGAGCTATGTCGCGCTGCGCTCCAACATGATGGTCGCCGCCCTCCTCTACGCGGCCGGGGCGCTGATCTGCGCCGCGGCGCCTTCCATGCCTGTGTTCCTCGCCGGGCGCCTGGTCGAGGGCCTCGGCGGCGGCGCGCTGGTGTCGCTGGCCTTCGTCTCGGTCGAGCGCCTGTTTGCACGCAACATCTGGCCGCAGCTCTTCGGCATCATGTCGGCCATCTGGGGCGTCGCCGCCTTCAGCGGACCGATGCTCGGCGCTGTTATGACCGAGTTCCTGTCGTGGCGCTGGGCCTTCGGCGTCTTCACGTTCGGCGGCGCGGCGATGGCGCTGGCAAGCTTCATCGTGCTCGACACGCCCGAGGCGACGAAGCCGCAGGCGGGCAACGGCACTGCGCCGCCCTTCCCCTATGCCGCACTTGCCTGTCTCGCCATCAGCGTGGTGCTGATCGCCGCCGCCGGCGTCGACATTGCCTTGCTGCGCTCGTCGCTGCTGCTCCTCATCGGCCTGATCGGCCTGGCGCTGTTCTTCCGCATCGATGCGCTGAGGCCGCGCTCGCGCCTCTTCCCGTCGCCTTTGTTCTCATGGCGCTCGCCGCTGGGCAGCGGCATGACCATGGTTGCGGCATTCTCGGTGGCCACCTGCACCTTCACCATCTACGGGCCGCTGCTTCTGACCACGCTTCACGGCATCCCGATCCTGACCACCGGCTACATCATTGCCGCCGAATCGATCGCCTGGTCGATCCTGTCGATCCTCATCGCCAATGCGCCGCTGGAACGCGAACGGCTGATCATCGTCATCGGCGCGCTGATGATCGCCTCCGGCCTCGCCGGCTTCGCCTACACCATCCCGTCGGGCTCGATCCCGCTGATCCTGTTCTGCGCCCTGCTGCAGGGCGGCGGTTTCGGCGTCTGCTGGCCGTTCCTCACACGCGTCATCGTCGCCTCGGCCCGCGAGGGCGAGCAGACGATCGCGTCGGCCGCCGTGCCGACCATGCAGCGCATCGGCTATGCGGTGGGCGCAGCCCTTGCCGGCATCGTCGCCAACGCCAGCGGTTTTTCCGAAGGCCTGAACAGCGAAGCGGCCGCGGGCGTGGCCGGCTGGCTGTTCCTGGCCTTCGTGCCGCTTGGGATCCTGGGCTGCATCGCCGCGCTGCGGATCGCGTTGCCGGCTCTCCGGCCCCAGCAAGCGACCGGCTAAAGCATGTCTCCCGAAAGTGGGACCGGTTTCGGGACAAAGACATGCGTAAAATCAAAAGCCTAAAGCGCACGGAGCGAATCTGAAAGATCGCGACGCGCTTTAGACCACGATCGTCTTCAGCCGCTCGGCAATCAAGTCGGCGAGCCGCGCCGCCACCTCGTCCTTGCCCATCTCCGGCCATTCCTCGACGCCGGAGCGCGAGACGATGCGCACCTTGTTGCGGTCGCCGCCCATCACGCCGGACGAGCCGATACCGCTCTCGTGCGAGACATCGTTTGCAACGATGAAATCGGCGCCCTTTTTCTTCAGCTTCGCCTCGGCGTTGCTGATGAGATCCTGCGTCTCGGCGGCGAAGCCGACGACGAGGCCCGGCCGCTGGCTGTGATGGCCGACCCCCGCGAGGATGTCGGGATTCTCGACCATCCGCAGTGAAGGCGGTCCCTCGCCCGCCACCTTCTTGATCTTCTCGCCGGCCGCGTTGGCCGTTCGCCAGTCGGCGACCGCGGCGACGAAAACCGCCGCGTCCGCCGGCAAAAGGTGCTCGACCGCCTCCTTCATCTCGGCCGCGGTCTCGACATGCGTGGTCGTAACCCCGGCCGGATCGGCGATGTTGACCGGCCCGGATACGAGCCGGACGTCGGCGCCAAGCTTCGCCAGCGCCGCCGCGATCGCATGACCCTGCTTGCCGGAGGAGCGGTTGGCGATGTAGCGCACCGGGTCGATCGGCTCATGCGTCGGCCCCGAGGTGACGATGATCCTGCGGCCGGCAAGCGGCTTCGGCTTCTCGTCGAGCATGGCCTCGATCGCGGCCACGATCTCCAGCGGCTCGGCCATGCGGCCCTCGCCGGCCTCGTTGCTTTCCGCCATCTCGCCCTTGGCCGGGCCGACGAAGGCGATGCCGTCCTTCTGCAAGGTCGCCCGGTTGCGGCGCGTCGCCGGATGCGACCACATTTTCGGATTCATCGCCGGCGCCATCAGCACCTTCTTGTCGGTGGCCAGAAGCACGGTCGAGGCAAGGTCATTGGCATGGCCGTTGGCGAGCTTGGCCATCAGGTCGGCGGTCGCCGGCGCCACGACCAGCAGATCTGCCTCGCGCGACAGCCTTATATGGCCGACATCATGCTCGTCATTGCGATCGAAAAGGTCAGTGAACACGTGGTCGGCTGAAAGCGCGCCGACCGACAACGTGGTGACGAACTCCTGCGCGGCGGCCGTCATCACCGCCCGGACTGAAGCGCCGCGCTCGCGCAGGCGCCGGATCAGGTCGAGCGATTTATAGGCGGCGATGCCGCCGCCGACGACAAGCAGGATGCGTTTGCCGGAAAGCGTTCCCCGAATTGGTGGCTTACCGGATAAGGCAGCGATGGGGAGTGCCTGCCGACTGGAGCCTGTCAGCACACGCAGCGTCTTCTCGATCTGGTCGATGCGGTCGGCCTGCCCTGCGCGGCCTTCAACCGCCGCGCGGATCATCAGCCGCGCCTGCTCCTCCATCGAGCAGCCATTTTCGGCCGCCAGTTGCCGGAGCAAGTCCTTGACCTCGTCATCGAGGTTGCGGATCGTTATGCTGGCCATGTGATTGCATTCGCCTCAAACTGACGCAAGCAATGATAGCAATGCAATCAAATGGCAGCAAGGCATGCAGCGGTCAGAAAATTCGCCACGCAATGTAGACGAGGGTCAGCGCGATCACCCACAGCGCCATGCGGCCTGAGCGCGTATGGCGCGCCTCGGCCTTGCCGATGGCGTGCGCGGTCGCGTCGTCGAAGCGAAGGCCGTGCTCGGCCATCAGATCGATCTCGCGCGACAGCCGCTCGGTGCGGGCCGCAATATCCGGCGCCTGCCTCGCCAAAGCCACCAGCGCCTTGCCGGCGTCGCGCGCGTCGCCAAGCATGCCGCGCGGGCCTAGATTGCTGGCGATCCAGTCGCTGACCACGGGCTCCGACGTCTTCCACATGTTGAAGGCCGGATCGAGCGTGCGGGCGACACCCTCGACCACCACCATCGTCTTCTGCAGCAGCACCAGTTCGGTCCGTGTCGCCATGTCGAAAAGGTCGGTGACTTCGAACAACAGCGTCAGAAGCTTGGCCATCGAGATGGTCTCGGCCGACTGGCCGTGGATCGGCTCGCCGATGGCGCGGATCGCCTGCGCGAAGGCCGAGACATTGTGCCGGCGCGGCACGTAGCCGGCCTCGAAATGCACCTCGGCGACGCGGCGGTAGTCACGCACGATGAAGCCGTAGAGGATCTCGGCGAGAAAGCGCCGCTCCTTCTTTCCGAGCCGGCCGGCGATGCCGAGATCGACAGCAACGATGGTGCCGTCCGGCTCTACGAAAAGGTTGCCGGGATGCATGTCGGCATGGAAGAAGCCGTCACGCAGTGTGTGCCTGAGGAACGACTGGATGAGGTTGGCGGCGATCGCCTTGAGGTCGTGGCCGGCGGCGGCCAGGCCGGCGAGATCGTTCATCTTGATGCCGTCGATCCACTCCATGGTGATTACATCGCGACCGGTCCTTTCCCAGTCGACAGCGGGCACGCGGAAGCCCGGATCGTCCTTGGTGTTCTCGCCGAGCTCGGAAAATGCCGCCGCCTCGAGCCGCATATCCATCTCGATCTTGGTGGTCTGCGCCAGCGTCTCGGTCACCTCGACCGGACGCAGGCGACGTGACGAAGGGATGTATTTTTCCTGCAGGCGGGCGGCGAGGAAATAACTTTCGAGATCGTGGAAGAAGTGGCGACGCACCCCCGGCCGGATCACCTTCACCGCCACACGCGAAATCATTCCGTCGCGAACGACTTCGGCGCTGTGCACCTGGGCGATCGAAGCGGCCGCCACCGGCTCGCCAAGGCTGGCATAGAGATCGTCGATCCTGCGCCCGAGCGAGGCCTCGATCGCCGCGATCGCCTCCGCCTTCGGGAAGGTGTGCATCTTGTCCTGCAGCAGGGCGAGGTCGACTGCCATGTCGTTGCCGACGACGTCGGGTCGCGTCGCGAGGAACTGGCCGAGCTTGACATAGGACGGCCCCAACCGCACCACCGCCTGCGCCAGCCGGTCGCCGCGCAGATGCTTTCTCGCGCGGCGGCGGGTAAGCACGCGCGCCAGCTGCCAGCCGAGCTTCGGCATGCCGGAGAGCTCTTCGCCGGGCAGCGCCGCGACGACGCCCTCGCGGACCAGCACCCAGCCGGCTCGCACGAGCCTGAAACCAGCGCCGACGGTGGTCATCGCTGCGCTTGCCTCAAAGCTTCCAGCCCGAATGAAGCGCGGCGATGCCGCCCGAATAGTTGCGATAAGTGACGCGATCGAACCCTACCCGCGTGATCATGGCGGCAAAATTCTGCTGGTTGGGGAATTTGCGGATCGATTCCACCAGGTAGGAATAGGGTTCGCCGTCGCCGGTCACCGCCCTGCCGATTCTGGGAATGGCGTTGAAGGACCAGGCCTCGTAGGCCTTGTCGAGCAGCGGCATGTCGACTTCCGAGAATTCGAGACAGAGGAAGCGCCCGCCGCGCCTCAGCACGCGAAAAGCCTCGCTCAGTGCCACATCGATGCGCGGCACGTTGCGGATACCGAATGCGATCGTATAGGCGTCGAAAATGTCGTCCTCGAAGGGCAGCGCCTCGGCATTGGCCTCGACGAAATCGGTGTTTTCCTGGAGGTTTTTCTTCTCGGCCCTGTCGCGGCCGACTTCGAGCATCGAGCCGTTGATGTCGAGCACCGTAGCGTGCGCGTGGCGGTGGCTGGCCTCGATGATGCGGAAGGCGATGTCGCCCGTGCCGCCGGCGACGTCGAGCACCTTCCAGCCCGACCGCTTCGGCGGATTGAGCCATGCGACCATCGCGTCCTTCCATAGCCGGTGCAACCCGCCCGACATCAGATCGTTCATGAGGTCGTATCGATTGGCCACCTTATGGAAGACATCGTTGACCAGGGACTGCTTGTCGCCTGCGCCCACCCTCCTGAAACCATAGGAGGTTTCCATGCCGCCCGCGGCCGTGGTTCTCTCAACTGACATTATTTTGATCCGCCATAAAACCGGCGGGACCATAGCCGATCGATGGGGCTGGCGCTATTGTCCAAGGCGCGGTTTTCGGCCGCGCCTTGGAGACGGGTTCGGGCAGGATCTCGCATGATTTTCCGCCCGGAATCGGCGCGAGGACAAAATACCGGACGGGATGGCCGCATGATTTTGAAAGCCGAATTACACTGCCACATCGAAGGGGCAGCGGCGCCCGACCTTGTCGTCAGCCAGGCCCGCAGATACGGCAAGGACCCCTCGCCCTATATCCAGGACGGTTCCTTCGTCTGGCACGATTTCAGCTCTTTCCTCGCGGCCTATGACTTTGCCTCCGATCTGTTCCGCACGGAGGAGGACTACGCCCGTCTGACCGATCATTACCTCACCAGCCTTGCCCGCGACGGCGCCATCTATTCCGAGGTCTTCACCTCGCCGGATCATGCCAGGAAGGCCGGTCTTTCGCCCAAGGCCTACACGGACGCGCTTGGCGAAGGCATGGTCCGCGCCAAGGCCAGGACCGGCATCGAAGGCCGCATGATCGTCACCGGCGTGCGTCATGTCGGCGTCGAGGCGATCGAGCAGGCGGCACGCTTCGCGGCGCGCTGCGGCCATCCGCTGGTGACCGGCTTCGGCGTTGCCGGCGACGAGCGCATCGGCGATTTCGAGGACTATGTGCGGGCATTCGAGATCGCGCGAGAGGCAGGCCTCGGCATCACCATCCACGCCGGCGAATTGATGGGCTGGGAAAGTGTCAAGGCAGCGCTCGACCATATCCGCCCGTCGCGCATCGGCCATGGCGTGCGCGCCATCGAGAACCCAGACCTCGTTCGCCGCATTGCCGCCGAGGGCGTGGTGCTGGAATGCTGCCCCGGCTCCAACATCGCGCTCAAAGTGTTCGACAGTTTCGCCGACCATCCTTTCCCGGCATTGCGCGCCGCCGGCTGCAAGATGACGCTCAACTCCGACGATCCGCCCTATTTCTGGACCTCGCTGAAGCGCGAATACGACATCGCCGCCGAGCATTTCGCGATGGACGACAAGGCGCTCACCGCCGTCACCAGAACGGCCATAGAAGCGGCCTTCGTCGACCGGAAGACCAAGGCGATGCTGCTAGGCCGGCTGGACGTGAAGGTAAGATGAGGAGGAAGTAGTGAGTAGTCGGTAGTGATTGATTTGGCGGCGTGCGCATCGCGCGGTTGAAGGTTGGCGCTTTCCCTCAGTCAGGGACTCGCAAATCGGCTCACTATTCACTACTCACTATTCACTACCCACTGCGAACCAGTCGGAGCACATCATGCAGGGCGTCACCGTCGTCGACCACCCCCTTGTCCAGCACAAGCTGACCATCATGCGCAAGAAGGAAACCTCGACGGCCGGCTTCCGGCGGCTGTTGCGCGAGATCTCGCTGCTTCTGGGCTATGAGGTCACCCGCAATCTCGAACTGACCACAACCACCATCGAGACGCCGATCGAGGAAATGGAAGCGCCGACGCTGGAGGGCAAAAAGCTGGTTTTCGCTTCGGTGCTGCGGGCCGGCAACGGCCTGCTCGAAGGCCTGCTCGACCTGGTGCCGGCGGCGCGCGTCGCCCATATCGGCCTCTACCGCGACCACGAGACGCTGGAGGCGATCGAGTATTTCTTCAAGGCGCCGAGTGACCTTGCCGACCGTCTGGTGATCGTCGTCGATCCGATGCTGGCGACGGCGAATTCCGCGATTGCGGCGATCGACAAGCTGAAGGGGCGCGGCGCCACCAACATCCGCTTCCTCTGCCTGTTGGCGGCGCCCGAAGGCATCGAGCGCTTCACCAAGGCGCATCCGGATGTCCCGATCTTCACCGCCTCGATCGATCGCCAACTGAACGAAAAGGGCTATATCATGCCTGGCCTTGGCGACGCCGGCGACCGCATGTACGGGACCAAGTGAGCGTTTTCTTTACCGCTTGTTTACGCAAAGACCACGGTTCCCGCGCCCGTTAAAGCTGAAAACACCATGTCGGCTTAAGGATCGAACCTTCACGAAGGTCGATCCATGCTGCGCAAGCTTCTCCTCCTCGGCGTCTTTGTCGGAAGCTCGGCATCGATCCCGATCGTCTACCAGTCGAACCCGCGGATGGTCGAAAGCCTGCTGAGATCGGCGGTCGCCTCGAAGCCGGCGGCCCCGGAGGTCCAGCCGGACGTCAAACTTGCCTCGGTTCCGGCCAAGCCGGCGACGCCGATGCCGCTCGGCCGCCAGGTGCTGGTCAATGCCGACGAGCGCGGTCATTTCACCTCCGCTTTCAAGCTCAACGGCCGTCAGATCGACGGCATGATCGACACCGGTGCGACGCTGGTCGCCATCAACACATCGACGGCGCGCCGGATCGGCATCTCGCTCAACCAGTCGGATTTCAGTCACCAGGTGAACACCGCGAACGGCGCCATCAAGGCCGCGGTGGTGACCGTCGACCATCTGCAGATCGGCAAGATCTCCGTCGACAACGTCCAGGCCGTGGTGCTCGACGACCGGGCGCTGCAAACCAACCTGATCGGCATGAGCTTCCTGCAGCGGCTGCAGAAATACGAAGTCCAGAACGGCGCGCTGCTGCTCGTGCAGTAGGAATTGCCCCCTGCCTAGGGTGTGTTGAGATTCAGGTCAGGCCGAGCCGAGAACGGTGGTTTCCGAGAACCGGAGCGGAGCGTACTTGAAGTACGTGAGCACCGGAAGCGCAGGAAGCCGCCGTTCGCAGGCCGGCATCACGTGAATATCGACACATCCTAAAGCGGCAGGATCCGCCTGAGCACCGTCTTCTCGGCGGGCGGCTTCGAGGCGCCGATCGAATAGGCGGAACGCACCGCGGCGGCGGCGGCCTCGGCGCCCGCCTCGGTCCGCGCGTGAACCAGCGCCAGTGGCTCGCCCGCACGCACCTCGGCACCGACCGGCAACAGGCTGGTCAAGCCCACGGCGTGATCGATCCTGTCGTCCGGACGGGTGCGTCCGCCGCCGAGGGCAACGACGGCTAGCCCGATGTCGCGCGTCGCGATGCCGGCGACGAAGCCGTCCGTCGCCGCGTCCACCGCCAATTCGACCCGCGCCTTGGGAAGATATTTTTCCGGATTTTCGACGAGGTCGGCGGGACCGCCGAGCGCCGTCACCATGCGCGCGAACACCGCCGCCGCGCGTCCGCCGGCAAGCGTCTCGGCGGCGCGCCTGATCCCGTCCTGGTTGGATGAGGCAATCCCCGCCGACTGCAGCATTTCGGCGGCCAGCGCCAGCGTCACGTCCTCCAGCCGGCGGTCGCGGAAACGGCCGGTCAGGAAATCGACGGCGTTCTTCACCTCGACCGCATTGCCGGCGGCCGAGGCGAGCGGCTCGTTCATGCCGGTCACCAGCGCCGACGCTTTCAGGCCCGCGCCATTGGCGACCTCGACCAGGCTGTTCGCCAGGGCGACCGCATCGCGCGACTTCTCCATGAAGGCGCCGTTGCCGACCTTGACGTCGAGCACCAGCGAGCCGAGCCCGGCGGCGAGCTTCTTCGACAGGATCGAGGCCGTGATCAGCGGCACCGACTCGACCGTCCCCGTCACGTCGCGGATGGCATAGAGCCGGCGGTCCGCCGGCGCCAGGTCGGCGGTCTGGCCGATGATGGCGCAGCCGGTTTCCAGCACCGTCTTGCGCAAACGCGCCACATCCGGTTGGCTGGCATAGCCGGGGATGGCATCCATCTTGTCGAGCGTGCCGCCGGTATGGCCGAGACCGCGGCCGGAGATCATCGGCACATAGGCGCCGCAGGCGGCGACGATCGGCGCCAGCATCAGCGAGACGTTGTCGCCGACGCCGCCCGTCGAATGCTTGTCGGTGACCGGGCCCGGCAGATCGGACCAGTCGAGCACATCGCCGGAATCGCGCATGGCGGTGGTCAGCGCCACCGCCTCCTCGCGGCTCATGCCTTTGAGGAACACGGCCATAGCGAAGGCGCCGATCTGGCCCTCCGACAGCGTGCCGGCGGTTATCCCCTCGATGAAGGCCGCGATCTCGGCCGCCGAGAGCTTGTGGCCGTCGCGCTTGCGGCGGATGATTTCCTGGGGGAGCATCAGCTTTCCGGCAAGCCTTGCTCGAAGACGCGCCGCAGGATCGTCGCCAGCCGCGCGCCGCCGACCGGCGCCATGTCCTTGGTTTCCTGGTGCGAGAGTTCCGCCCCGGTCATGCCGGCCGCCAAGTTGGTGATGACCGAGCAGGCGGCGACCCTCAGGCCGAGAAAGCGGGCAAGGATGACTTCCGGCACGGTCGACATGCCGACCGCGTTGGCGCCCATGACGCGCGCCATGCGGATCTCGGCCGGCGTTTCGAAGCACGGGCCGGAAAACCACATATAGACGCCCTTGTGCAGCGCCGTGCCGGTCTCCTTCGCCGCCTTCTCGATCGCCTTGCGCAGGCCGGCATCATAGGCCTCGGTGAGACCGACGAAGCGGCGGTCGCTCGGCTCGCCGATCAGCGGGTTGGAGCCGGAGAAGTTGATGTGGTCGGTGATCAGCATCACCGAGCCCGGCCCCATGTCCGGCTCGACCGAGCCGGCGGCGTTGGTGAGGATGAGATGCGAGATGCCGATGCCGGCAAGCACCTCCAGCGCCGGGCGCATCGCGGCCGCGTTGCCGTGCTCGTAGTAATGCGCGCGGCCGGAGAGCATCAGCACCGGCGTACCGGCGAAATGCCCCGCCACCACCTCGCCGGCATGGCCGGAAACGCCGCTGCGCGGGAAGCCCGGCAGCTCCGCATAGGAAATGCGCCTCGCGTCCTCGACCTGGTCGACCAGCCCGCCGAGGCCGGAACCCAGAACAAGCGCCGCGGTCGGGGCCAGCCCGTCCAGCTTCTCGACCAGATGATCCAGCGCTTCCTTCATTTCAACCCGCTCTTCATTTCAAACCGCTCTTCATTTCAAGATGTCGCCCCTGAAGCCGTAAGGCAGCATGTCGCCCATAGTGACCGTCTGGACCACGCCGGTATTGTCGCAGAGATAGAGCTTTGTCTCCGGCCGGCAGAATTCCGCCAGCCTCTGCCGGCAGCCGCCGCAGGGCGAGCATTTGGCCATGCGCTCGGCGATCACCGCGATCTCGGTGATCTTGCCGCCGCCGCCCATGACGTAGTGACCGAGCGCCGTGGTCTCGGCGCACCAGCCCTCGGGATAGGAGGCCACCTCGATGTTGGCGCCGGTGAAGACGCGCCCGTCCTCGGTGCGCAGCGCCGCGCCGACGGGAAACTTGGAATAGGGCGCATAGGCCTTGGCCATCGCCGTCTTCGCCGCCTCGAACAGATCATGCGACATTCAGTTCTTCTCTCCCACGATCTTGTTCAATGCCGGTTGCCGAAGCTACCCGAGCCTCAGCGTTCCTTGACGTAGGGCACGCCGCCGGCGCGCGGCGGGATCGCCTTGCCGATGAAGCCGGCGAGCAGGATGACGGTGAGCACATAGGGCAGCGCCTGCATGAACTGCACCGGCACCTTTCCGATGACCGGCAGCGGCGAGCCCTGCAGGCGGATCGCCGCCGCGTCGAGGAAGCCGAACAAAAGGCAGGCGAACATGGCGTTGACCGGCTTCCACTTGGCGAAGATCAACGCGGCCAGCGCGATGTAGCCCTTGCCCGCGGTCATGTCCTTCACGAAGCCGCCATTCTGCACCATGGAAAGATACGCCCCGGCCACGCCGGTCAGCACGCCGGTGCAGATCAGCGCGCGGTAGCGCAGCCAGGCGACCGAGATGCCGGCCGTGTCGACGGCGGCCGGGTTTTCGCCCACGGCGCGCATCCTGAGGCCGAAGCGGGTGCGAAACAGCACCCACCAGGTGAACGGCACCATCGCGAAGGCGAAGTAGACCAGGATCGAATGACCGGAGATCAGCTCGGCATAGATCGGCCCGAGAATCGGCACGTCGCGGACGGCTTCGGCGCCGGGCCAGGCGATCGCCTCGAACCGCTCGCCCGGCTGCAGCGCCGGCGTACGGCCGCCTTGCTGGAACCAGGCCTGGCCGAGGATGATGGTCGAGCCGGCGGCGACGAAGTTGATGGCGACGCCGGAGACGATCTGGTTGCCGCGATGCGTGATCGAGGCGAAGCCGTGCACCATGGCGAAGGCGACCGAGATCAGGATGGCCATGCCGAGGCCGATGAAGGCCGAATGGAAGACCGAGGCCGCCGCAGCGCCGGCGAAAGCGCCGACCAGCATCTTGCCTTCGAGGCCGATGTCGAAGATGCCGGCCCGCTCGGAATAGAGGCCGGCGAGACAGGCAAGCAGCAGCGGCACCGAGAGGCGGATGGTGGAGTCCAGAACCTGGACGATTGCGTTGAACGTGTCCATCTCAGGCCCCCGTCCCCTTGACCGCCTGCATGCCGACCGATTTCGGACTGAACGAGGCGAACAGCGCCTGGATGTAAGGCCTGAACATATGCTCCAGCGCGCCGGCGAACAGGATCACCAACCCTTGAATGATGACGATCATGTCGCGGCTGATCGCCGGCATCTCGAAGGCAAGCTCGGCGCCGCCCTGGTAGAGCATGCCGAACAGGATCGCCGCCAGCACGATGCCGACCGGATGCAGCCTGCCCATCAGCGCCACCGCAATGCCGACATAGCCGGCGCCCGAGACGAAATCGATCGCCACATTGTGCTGGTCGCCCATCACCGGATTGAGCGCCATCATGCCGGCCAGCGCGCCCGAGATCATCATCGCGGTTATGATGATGCGGGTTTCCGAAATACCGGCATAGCGCGCCGCCTTCGGGCTATGGCCATAGGTGCGCATCTCGTAGCCGAGCCTGGTGCGCCAGATCAGCAGCCAGACCAGGAACGCCATCGCCAGCGCCAGCAGGAAGCAGATGTTGAGCGGCGCCGAGCGGATCTTGGCGCCGAACAATTCGATGATCCAGTTGAGCTTCGGCAATTCCGCGCCGGCCAGGAAATTGCGTGTCTGCGGCGCCTGCGATCCTGCCGGCTTCAGCGGGCCGACCAGCAGATAGACCATCACCGAGGCGGCGATGAAGTTGAACATGATGGTGGTGATGACGATGTGCGAGCCGCGCTTGGCCTGCAGATAGGCGGGGATGAAACCCCAGAGCGCGCCGAACACCGCTGCGGCGACGATCGCCATCGGAAAGATCGCCCACCAGGGCAGCACGCTGTCGAAGCTCAGACAAACGAGCGCGATGCCGAGGCCGCCGATATAGGCCTGGCCCTCGGTGCCGATGTTGAACAGGCTGCAATGCGCCGCCACCGCCACCGACAGACCGGTGAAGATGAAGGTGGTGGCATAGAACAAGGTGAAGGCGATGCCCGTGCCCTTGCCGAAAGCGCCCTCGACCAGGATGACGGCGGCGCGGAACGGATTTTCCCCGACCAGCATGACGACGAAGCCGGCGACGATGAAGGCCACCGACAGATTGATCAGCGGGATCAGTCCGTAATCGGCCCAGGCCGGCAGCTTGGCGTAAGGCGTGCTCATTCGGCGGCCTCCTGGTGCTCGACACCGGCCATAAGGAGGCCAAGCTCGCCTTCGGTCGCCTCCGGCCCGCGTTCGCCGACGATGCGGCCGGCAAACATCACCAGGATGCGGTCGGACAGCGAACGGATCTCGTCGAGCTCGACCGACACCACCAGCACGGCCTTGCCCTGGTCGCGCATGGCGATCAGCCGCTTGTGGATGAATTCGATAGCGCCGACATCGACGCCGCGCGTCGGCTGGCCGACGATCAGCACGCCGGGATCCTGCTCCATCTCCCGCGCCAGCACGATCTTCTGCTGGTTGCCGCCGGAGAAATTGGCTGTCCTCAGCCTGCAGTCGGCCGGACGGATGTCGTATTTGCCGATCTTGTCCTTGGCGTCGTTGCGGATGGCATCGACGTTGAGGAACGGTCCCTTCAGATACCGCTCGTCGTCGTGATAGCCGAGGATCGAATTCTCGTTCTCCTCGAAGGCGAGCACCAGCCCGACATGGTGGCGGTCCTCCGGCACATGAGCAAGACCCCGGTCGCGCAACTCGCCTGGGTCGGCCTTGCCGGTCAGGTCGACCGGCTTGCCTTCGAGCATGACTTCACCCGAGACGGCGTGCCGGATACCGGAAATCGCCTCGAGCAGCTCCGACTGGCCGTTGCCGGCCACGCCGGCGATGCCGACGATCTCGCCGCCGCGCAGGTCGAAGGAGACGTCGTCGACCATGGTGACGCCGCGTGAATCCTTGACCGTCAGGTTCTTGACCGAGAGCTTCACGGCGCCGGCTTCCGACTGGCCCTTCTCGACCCGCAAGAGCACGCGCCGCCCGACCATCAGCTCGGCCAATTCGCCGACCGTGGTTTCCTTCGTCACCCTGGTGGCCACCATGGTTCCCTGGCGCATGACCGAGACCGTGTCGGTGATGGCCATGATCTCGCGCAGCTTGTGGGTGATCAGCACCACCGTTTTTCCCTGCTCCTTCAATTGCTTGAGGATGCGGAACAGATGGTCCGCCTCGGCCGGCGTGAGCACGCCCGTCGGCTCGTCGAGGATCAGGATCTCGGCGCCGCGATAGAGCGCCTTGAGGATTTCGACGCGCTGCTGCAGGCCGACCGGCAGCTCCTCTATGATGGCGTCGGGATCGACCTCGAGGCCGTATTCGCGCTCCAGCCGCTCGAGCTCGGAGCGCGCCTTGGCGATGCTTTTCTTCAACAGCGCATCGCTCTCGGCGCCGAGAATGACGTTTTCCAGCACCGTGAAATTGTCGACCAGCATGAAATGCTGGTGCACCATGCCGATGCCGAGCGCGATGGCGTCGTTGGAGGTGTTGATCGACACCGGCTTGCCGCCGACGTGGATCTCGCCGCTGTCGGCCTGGTAGAAGCCATAGAGGATCGACATCAGCGTCGACTTGCCGGCGCCATTTTCGCCGACAATGCCGTGGATGGTGCCGCGCGCGACTTCCAGGTTGATGTCGCGGTTGGCGCGCACGGCGCCAAAACTCTTGTTGATGCCTATGAGCTCGATTGCGGCTTGCGCCATGCAGCCTGTCCCACTCAGTTTTTTTATCGCTTGGTCAAAATGCCTAGCATGATGCCCCGCCCATGCCAATTGGCACGGAACGTCATTCACTCTCGACAAATCCCCGCGCGCTTGTCAATTTCGAAGGTGGCCGAGAGCTTCACATTCACAGAACCCGGGTTTTGAATGACCAGACCTGACGACCGGCTGACGACGCTGGAAATCCGCGCCGCCGAGCAGGAAAAGACGATCGAGGAGCTGTCCGGCCAGATCGCCGAGCAGTGGAAGGTGATCGAGCGCATGGAACGCAAGCTCGCCGCCCTGACCGACCGGTTCCTGGCTTTGGAGGAGCAGGCCGCTCCCGATGTGCCGGTGACCAAGCCGCCGCATTGGTGAGCGGGCATTGGGGCGAGCCATGAGGGAGAACGGTCATGGCCGGTGAAGGAGACCGCATCGCAAGGGCCGGCGACTATGTCTTCGGCCTGATGAACGAAAGGGAGCGCGCCCGCGCCGAGCGCGACCTTGAGATCGATCCCGTCTTTCGCGACACGGTGCTGCGGCTCGCCGAACGTATGCGCGCCCTGGAGCCGGCGGGAGCGTCGAATGCCGCTTCGGACCAACGTTGGCAGCTCGTCCAGCGCCGCCTCGGCGAACTGCCGCAGATGCGACTTGCCGGCTTGACCGACGGAGAGGCGAAACCGCAGCCGATCGTGATCCACCGGCTTGAGCGCAAGCCTTACGGTGTCGGCCTGCATTCCCTGGGCGGTCGGCTTGGATTTGTCATCGCGATGGCGCTCTTGGCGGCGTTTGCGCTCGGCTATCTCGCCGGCACCCTATAGAGATCGTTCCATCAGCACCATCGGTTCGTCGCCCTGCTCAAAGGTCTCGACCGCAGTCCAGCCGAGGGCCTCGTAGAAGCGTCGTGCCTGCCAAGTGTAGAGATAGAGCTTGTCCACGCCGACGGATGCCGCATGGGCCTCAACGGCCCTGAGAAGCGCCACGCCGATACCCCGAGCCCGATAATTTTCGTCCACGACAAGCCCCGCAAGCCAGGGAGTCAGATCATGCGCCGGATCGATCTCGTTGCGGACGAACAGGCAGCTGCCGATCGGCGCATCGCCGAGGCGAGCGACGAACGCCGCCTCGAAGCCGTCGCCGGCGATCAGTCCGCGAAGCCCCGCTATATCCTCTTCGAGCGTCCGGGCCGTCCCTCCGAAGAAGGCAGCCAGGCGCAGCGTTGCGATGGCCTCGACGTCAGGCTCGGCCATTGCTTCGATAGTCGGCAGCATCGCGCTCGCCCAAAATGAAACCGCCGGGACTTCGCCCGGCGGTCCAAAAACCTTGGTTCAGTTGCCGATCAATACGGGCACTTGTTGTCGGCGGTGTAGTCGTGCACCTCGACCTTGCCGGCGATGATGTCGGCCTTGGCCTTTTCGACGGCCGCCTTCATCTCGTCGGTCACCAGCGCCTTGTTGTTGTCGTCCATGGCATAGTCGACTCCGCCTTCCTTGAGGCCTAGATTCTGGACGCCGCCCTTGAAGGTGCCGTTCTTGCCGTCCATGAAGGCGTTGTAGACGGCAACGTCGACGCGCTTCATCATCGAGGTCAGCACCTTGCCGGGCTGCAGGCCGTTCTGGTTGGAATCGACGCCGATGCCGAGCTTGCCGGCATCCGCCGCGGCCTGCAGCACGCCGACACCGGTGCCGCCGGCGGCGGCGTAGACCACATCAGCGCCCTGGTCGATCTGCGTCTTGGCGATCTCGCCGCCCTTGGCCGGGTCGTTCCAGGCGGCCGGCGTGTCGCCGGTCATGTTCTGGATGACGTCGGTGGCGCCGGCCGACTTGGCGCCGCCGACATAGCCGCATTCGAACTTGCGGATCAGCGGAATGTCCATGCCGCCGACGAAGCCGACCTTTTTCGACTTCGACGCCATCGCCGCCAGGATGCCCACGAGGTAGGAGCCCTCATTTTCCTTAAATACCAGCGAGCGGACATTGGGCAGGTCGACGGCATCGTCGATGATGGCGAAGTTGAGGTCGGTATATTCGGCCGCGACCTTCTTCAGCGCATCCTCCCAGGCAAAGCCGGCCATGACGATCGGGTTGCGGCCGTCCTCGGCGAAGCGGCGCAGCGCCTGCTCGCGCTGCGAGGCGTTGGAAACCTCGAATTCGACGTAAGCGACGCCGGTTTCGGCCTTGAATTTCTCGGCGCCGTGAAAGGCGGCCTCGTTAAAGGATTTGTCGAACTTACCGCCGAGATCGTAGAGGATGGCCGGCTGGACATCCGCGGCGAAAGCCGGAAGAACCATTGCAGTTGCGGCCAGGAGGCCGAGAACGATACGTTTCATGTGATCCACACCCTGTCGGTTATTTTTTCCGTTGCACCGCATTCCCGCCCGGTTCTCCGGCAGGCACACGACGTCATGCAGGAAGTGTATGCCCCTCCCCGCTGGCGGCCAATCTGGCACGGCCCGAAACAAAATTCACGTGGAATTTTGACCTGTTGGAAAAAGCGGCCGGCCTGCCCGTTTCCGGGCGGAGCGAAACGTCCGCGTCAGTTGGTCGGGGCGAATTCGTGGCGTCGACGCCGGTAGCCGAGGGCGTAGAGCAGGAACGCCAGCACGGCGAACACCGCGAACCCAGGCTGGCCGAGCACCCAGGCGATGGCGCCGTCCCAGACCAGCGGACTGGCCTTGGCGCGCACATAGGTCTCGAAGGCGGCGCGGGTGTCGGGCGATACCGCCAGCCAACTCGTGTTGAGCGGTGTCATGACCAGTGCCGACGCCGCCACCGAGCGCGTGGTGTCGATCACCGCCATGATGACGGAAATCGACAACGCAATCATAGCCGCCAGCCGAAAGATGAAACGCAACATCCAACGCACTCCCCGGGAATGCTCCCGTCTGCCCGCAACCGACATAGAGCGAGCGCAATCGCCACGCAATCGCGACACGTGATTTTGAGGTTAGACTGTTTTTGCCGTTTTGCGCCGGTTGACCCGCCAGATGGCGAAGATTCCGCCGGCGATGGCTCCGACGATCAGGCCTGCGAGGCCGATGAAAGCGGCGAAAAACCCGCAGGCGCCCTCGAAGCAGCTCATATGGGTGGCGTCGGCGATCAGCGAACCGGCAAAGAAGCCGGCGCAGGCGCCGCTGGCGCCGCCAAGGATGATGCCGAGCAGCGCGGCAACGAGCGAGACCAGCAGTGGCGGGCGTTCGGTCTCGGGATTGGCATAGACGGTCTCGGCGCCGGCGCCATGCCGCAACAGGTAGATGCAAAGCAGGCCGATGGCGATCTCGGCGGCCGTGAAGCCCAGCGCTTCTGCGGAGAAGACGAAGTCGGGCATCAGAAGCGTGTAAGCCTGGCGCACGATGAGCCACAGGATGATCGCCACCTGCCAGATGGTATAATGGCGGGGAAACCGCGCCGACCGGTTGAAGGCGAGGCTCAGCAGATAAAGCCCCCACAAAATGGTGACAAGGCCGCCGGCCAGCCCGCCATAGATCAGGAAGAGCACGCTTTCCGGCAGGTTGAAGTCGCCGATCAGCCGCCAGCTCGAGATCAGGCCGTAGGCCGACAGGCCCATGACGACGATCAGCCACGCCACCGGGATGAAGGTAAGCCCGCTGTCCGGCCGGCCCGCGGGTTGCTGGTGGATCGATGTCATGTCAGGACGATGCCCCTCGCAAAGCCCAAAACGCGCGCAGCGGTTTTCCATCCGCAATTGCGCAAAAACGAATATTTCAGTCAGTCGACAGGTGGCAAAGGCCGAAGTCAAGCGCAGCTGAGGCTGCGGCCCGCCCTGTGCACATCATTCGAAGGTCGGCAGCGCTTTATCGAGCCCGCCTTCGAGCCATCAACGGCAAAAGCCTTTGCACCGCCTTTATGGCTTGGCATTCGCCTTAGGATCGACTAGATGAGCCCCGCGCCTGTTTTGCCTAGACGGCTAGAGGTGCTGGGAAGGGTTGCCCGCCGGTTGAAGGCACCCCAAATAGTCCGCCGAGGACTTCCCGAGGGAGGTGCATCTCCCCAACCCGCGCGGCGAAACCGGCCGGCGCGAGAGTGCAAGGACGGAGAGGTGGCCGAGTGGTTGAAGGCGCACGCCTGGAAAGTGTGTTTACGGGAAACCGTAACGCGGGTTCGAATCCCGCTCTCTCCGCCAGAATTTTTCTAATAAGTCAATTATTTCAAATAGTTAGTTAACTCACAGAAGCGCTTCAAGGTCGAAGCGTGGTTAGTCTGTGTAACAAACGGTCAGGAATCCGCATAGTCCGCCATGGCGTCGCTCAACGTCGAGGAGGTCAGCGTCCTGTTTGGGGCCGAGAGCGGACCGGCAGCTTCGGTCTGCGAATCTTCAAGAGCGGACATTCAGGTTGGCCGTGGGCATCGTCCTGACGTGACCCTAGCCGGTCATTCGGGGCCAGCGAATCTGGCGTCCCGCTGCCAGACGGGCTAGATAGAATTACGAGTTGACGAATTGCTGATCGTGACTCGATAGGAAGTTGAATGGCCGAAGGCCGTGCACATCGTCGCCTCGCCGCTATCCTCGCGGCGGACGTGGTCGGCTATTCGCGCCTCATGGAGACCGACGAAGCCGGAACGCTCGCGCGGCTGAAGACGCTGCGCCAGAACATCATTGACTCCATCGCCTCGCATTCAGGCCGGATCGTCAAGCTGATGGGCGACGGCGCCCTCGTCGAGTTCGCCAGCGCGGTCGAGGCGGTGACCAGCGCGGTCGAAATCCAGAACAAGATGCGCGAGCACAACGCCGACGCTGGAGACAACGCGATCTGGTTCCGCATCGGTATCAACGTCGGCGACATCATCGTCGAGGGTGACGACATCTATGGCGACGGCGTCAACATCGCCGCCCGGCTGGAAGCGTTGGCCGAGCCCGGCGGTGTGTTCATCTCCCGCACCGCCGCGGACCAGGTGCGCGATAAGGTGCCAATCAATATCGAGGACCGCGGCGACTTCGCGGTCAAGAACATTGCGCGCCCCATCCAGGTGTTCTGTGTCGTGGTCGACGACCGGGTCGCCAAGGCTGCCCAACGGGGCGAAGCGGCACCTTCCAAGCGGCCCAGAACTCCGTCAATCGCGGTTCTTCCGTTCGTCAACATCAGCGGCGATGCTGAGCAGGAGTACTTTGCCGACGGCATCAGCGAAGACATCATCACCGATCTGTCGAAGGTCGCCGGGCTGCTCGTCATCGCCCGCAATTCGAGCTTCACTTACAAGGGCAAGAGCATCGATATCCGCACCGTGGGGCGCGAGCTCGGCGTGACCTCGGTGCTGGAGGGCTCGATCCGGCGGGCCGGCAACCGGGTGCGGATCACCGCGCAGCTCATCGACGCCACGGCCGGGACACACCTTTGGGCGGACCGCTACGACCGTGACCTCACCGACATCTTCGTGGTTCAGGACGAGGTAACGCGCCAGATCGTCGAAGCGCTGAAAGTCACGCTTACGCCAGCGGAGTCGGCGCGTATCGCCCGTTCGCCAACGAGAAACATCGAGGCGCACGATCTCTTCCTGCGCGGGCGGGAGGCGTTGTTCGGTCCTGAAAAGACAAAGGAGTCTTTCGAGCGCGAAGTCGCGCTGTTCACCCAGGCGATCGAGCTCGACCCCGACTATGCCGAACCATATGTTGGTCTGGCCCAGGCCTACAACCACGACTTCCAGAACCACTGGAGCGGGCGCACCGACAGCCAACAACTATCGGGCCACTACAGCAGGCTGGCGCTCGAGAAGGACCCCACCCTGCCCTATGCGCACTCTGTAGCCGCGATCGTGAAGTTCTGGGAAAAGGATCTGGCCGGACATCGCGAGGAAGTGGAGAAGGCGCTGGCGCTCAACCCCAACTTCGCGTTGGCCCTCCGCATGCGCGGGGTGGGCAACATCTACAACGGCGCGCCGCTGGAGGCGATTCCGGATCTGGAGCACGCGCTGCGCCTCGATCCGCTGGTGGGACACTTGACCTGGCAGTTCATCGGCTCCGCCTATCTCATCGCCGGCCAGTACCAGAAGGCTGTCGAGGCCTTCCGTGAGCGGATCCGCCTCTCGCCCAAGACCGACCTGTCGCGCGGGTTTCTCATTGCCGCCCTTGGTCACCTCGGCGAAGTCGACGAGGCGCGGCGTGTTTGGGCGGAACTGAAAGAGATAAATCCGAACTATCGCATCTCGGAGCATGTCGGGCGGCTGCCATTCCGGGATCCCGCCGATGCCGAACGTATCCGGGTCGGCTTCGCCATGGCGGTACCCGAATAAGCGGTTGCGCGGCCCTCTTTTGCGGGCGCGACCGCGACCTCCAGCGTGGTCGCCGGCAATGCCTGGTTTCGGTCAACGGCAACGCTGACCTTTTCGGCCGATAAGCGGCGCAAAGCGGTCATACGTGACTCACCTATTGCTTTGAACCTGCGCCACGACGAAACCAGCTGAGAATGTGCGTAACTCGGTCGGCGTCTGTGATGCAGGCGGATTGGGCGGTGAATTTTAAAGCTGCCGGAGTAATTCGAAATCATGTCAATGGCTGTGCAACAAACTGTGTAACAAACAGCAAGAAAAACTCAATCTTTTCAGCGCCATAAGCGTTGAATCGAAAGATGCTATCTTCGCCAGCAAACTTCCTAATAATGTAATGTTTTCAAATTATTATCAGAATCGATGAGCACCTCAAGGCTGAAGCATTCTTGATCTGTGTAACAAGCTGCCACTTAGTCCGCTAAACGTCCTAGAGCCTTTTTCACCACCAAATCATGGGTGGTTTTGCAATTCCGACACCTAGCAGCTTCCTTCAGCATGGCACGATGTTCCTAAGAGCCTAACGTGGGGAAAGTGCTTTCCCGAAGGACAATCAGCCAAAGTCGGTTTTTTGGGCGACAGTACGAACGGTATCTGCGACCGACAGGCGTCAATTCTTAACGTCGGACCAGTCAACGTCGAGTTTGGGCCGATTGCGGACAGGCCGCTTTGGGCCGGGATACAAGAGAGCAGATATTCAGGTCGTCGACCTGACCCGATCACGATGTTCACTCCGGCCAGTGGAATGTATGGATTTGGCGCGCGATTCCGACCTCGGCGAACGAAGTCATGACACGCACTCGCGCTTGCCGAAGGGGCTGTCGGGTCTGACGGGATTGGCGTAAACTACCCGTCCATATGGGGTGCACACATGCACCGTATCATCGCCATAGCAATCGTAATTCTCGCGGCCGTGTTCAGTTCCGCGAGGGCCGAGGTGCTGATCGGGGTCTCGGCTGCGATGACGGGACGGCTTGCCTGGCTCGGCGAGCAGGGACAGCGCGGCGCGGAGATGGCGGTGGCCGACGTCAACGCGGCGGGCGGCGTGCTCGGCCAGAAGGTGAGGCTCATCTCGGTCGACGATTTCTGCGATCCCGAGCAAGCGGTCGCGGCCGCCCAGAAGCTGGTGGCTGACGGGGTGGTGCTCGTCGTCGGGCATTATTGCTCCGGGGCCTCGATCCCCGCATCGAAAGTTTACGAGGAAGCGGGCGTCGTCCAAATATCCCCAGGCTCGACCAATCCGCAGCTGACCGAACAGGGTCGTCGCAATGTCTTCCGCACCATCGGCCGCGACGACGCGCAAGGGTTCATCGCCGGCAACTACCTTGCCGATCGCTGGGGCGACAAGAAGATTGCAATCCTTCACGACAATTCGACCTATGGGAAGGGTCTCGCCGACGAGACCAGGAAGCAGCTGAACAAACGGGGCGTGACTGAAGCTGTTTACGACTCATACGCGCCCGGGAAGGACGACTATTCAGTCGAGGTCGCTGCGTTGCAGACCGCCGGCGTCTCAGTCTTGTATGTGGGTGGGTATCATGCCGATGTTGCGCTGATCGCTCGCGCCGCACACGACCGTGGCTACACGGTTCAGCTCATATCCGGAGATTCCTTGGCTACCGAGGAATTCGCCCTGATCGCAGGCTCAGCGGCGGAAGGCACCCTGTTCACCTTCCCGGCGGACCCGCGGCGAAATGCCGGCGCGGCCGCGATCGTGGAGCAGTTCCGTGCGGAGAACTTCGAGCCCGCGGGCTACACGCTGTTGAGCTACTGCGCCGTCCAGGTTTGGGCTCAGGCGGTCGCGAAGGCAGGTTCGCTGGAGCCGAAGGCGGTCATCGCGGCACTGCACGAACAGCAATTCGACACCGTCATTGGCCGGGTCGATTTCGACGACAAGGGCGACCTCACGAGGCAGAGCTGGGTTTGGTACGTCTGGCGGGGCGGGGAGTACGTGCCGGTTGAATAGGGTTCGCCGAGCGCCGGCGTGCCGCCTGAGACGTCTAGTCTGATGCAGACCAGTGTGGCTGGATTGTTCCGACTCACCGCGATGCTTGAACGCCTCGGCATACGCGGCCGGCTGCTGTTCGCGTTTTTCGGGATCAGCGCACTTGCGGTGCTGGCAACCGCTGCGGCACTTTATGCCTTCCTCCAAGTCGGCGACGTCGTCGACCGAATTACCACGGATCGGGTGCCGTCGGCACTGGCCTCCCTCCAATTGTCGCGCCAGGCCGAACGGGTCGCTGCTGCCGCGCCTTCGGTGCTGGCGGCGACAAGCAGGGCTCAGCACAGCGAGGTCTCGGCTGCCGTCGCGCTCGAGATGTCCCGCCTCGAGGCGCTGCGCACGGACCTCAGGGACGCCACGCTGGACACAGTGCCTTTGGCCGAGATTGAGGAAGCCGCGATTGTTCTGAGGCGCAACCTGAAGGAGCTCGACTCTCTGGTTATCGCCCGGCTCGATGTGGTCGCCCACAAGGAGGAGCTCCTGAACCGCCTCGCCGCGACGACGACCGGAAGCCACCGCCTTCTGGCCACCGGCATCCTGGTGATGGATTCCCGGCTCCCGCAATGGCGGGCGGTCGCGGCCGATACGTCGCTGTCGCCCGATCGACGCGCAGCGGCAATGGCCGACATGGTCCAGGCGACTGCGGCTTACATCCCACAGCAGAACGCGCTGCTGGAGATCTCGGCGGTCAACGACGCGCTGGTCAAGGCCGCGACCGCGCCAACGCGAGGCGACCTGGCGTTGATCCTGTTTCCGCTGCGCCGCTCGCTTGCCGCCCTGGAAACGGCTTCCTCGGAGATCGACCAAAAGCTGCAGGCCCGTTTCCGGCAGCGGGTGGACGAGTTCAAGGCACTAGCTGACGGTGAGAACAGCATCCCGAAGGCTCGGGAGGAGGAGCTTGCGGTCCTCGCGCAGGGCGAAAAGCTTCTGGCCGAAAACAATCGGCTGTCGCGCAGTCTCACCGCTGCCGTCGACCGTCTTGTCGCAGCAGCGGACCGCGAGATCGCTGCCTCCGGTCGCGAAGCCGCGCTCGTCCAGCGCTACGGCACCGGAGTTGTCCTCGGCTCCGCCTTTCTCAGCCTGTTGAGCTCGGTTCTGGTCGTCTGGCTCTATGTCGACCGCAGTCTTCTCGCCCGTCTGGGAGCGGTGAGCCAGGGCATGCTCGCGATCGCGGGCGGCGATCTTCGTGCGCCGCTGCCGGCCGCGGGCAGCGACGAAATCGGGCGCATGGCCGAGGCGCTGAGCCTCTTCCGGGATACCGCTGTCGAGGTCGAGGAAAAGAACCTGCGCGACGTTGCAGAAGCACGTCAGCGGCTAGTCGATGCCATCGAAAGCATTTCCGAAGGGTTCGCTCTCTACGATAGAGAGGATCGGCTTGTTCTTAGCAACAGCCGCTACCGCGAATTGCTATACGCCGGTCTGGAGGCCGAGCTAACCCCTGGCACGGCATTCGAGGAGATCATTCGCCGATCCGCCGAGCGCGGCTACATCAGGGATGCCGAGGGGCGGATCGATGAGTGGGTTGCCGAGCGCCTGTGGCGGCACCGCAACCCTGGCGAACCATGGGTGCAGCGGCGGGGCGACGGACGATGGATCATGATAAGCGAGCGGCGGATCAGCGCCGGCGGCACAGTCGCCGTCTATTCGGACATCACCGAGCTGAAGCAAAGGGAGGAGAACCTCGCCGAGAAGTCCACGGCTCTAGAGGCGCTCTCCAGCAAGCTGGCCAAATATCTGGCGCCGCAAGTGTACAGCTCGATATTCACCGGCCGCCAAGACGTTAGAATCGCCAGTCAGCGCAAGAAGCTGACAATATGCTTCTCCGACATCGCCGGCTTTACCGAAACGACCGACAAGATGGAGTCCGAGGATCTCACCCAGCTCCTCAATCACTACCTGACGGAAATGTCGAAAATCGCGTCGGATCATGGTGCCACGATCGACAAGTACGTCGGCGACGCGATCCTGATGTTTTTCGGCGACCCTGAGACGCGCGGCGTCAAGGAGGACGCGCTGGCTTGCGTACAGATGGCGCTTGCCATGCAAAATCGGATCAGCGAGCTTACCGAAGTCTGGCGGGACATGGGGATCGAAACACCGCTGCGCTGCCGCATCGGCATTCATACCGACTACTGCACCGTCGGTAACTTCGGCAGCGAGGACCGGATGGACTACACGATAATCGGGGGCGCGGTGAATCTCGCCTCGCGCCTGGAACAGGAGGCGGCTCCAGGGGCCATCCTCATTTCCTACGAGACGTTTGCGCAGGTGAAGGACACGATCGATTGTGAGGAGATGGGGCACGTCCAGGTCAAGGGGATCGCCTATCCCGTCGCCACCTACCGCGTCATCGATCTGAAGGCCAATCTCGTGGGCACTTGTCGCGCTGTTCGAACCGAGCTGCCGCACTTCAGGCTGGAACTTGAACCGGAGCTGATGTCCGCCGACGAGCGTGGCGGTGCCGCCACTGCGCTTCGAGATGCGCTGGATCGGCTTTCCCACAAGCCCGGGCAGTAGGGCTTGGTTCACAACGGCCCTCCCCAAAGGACGCAAGGAGTAGGATGTGGGAAGGCTTGTTGGTGCTATCGATGCAAAGGCCGCAGAACGATCGCGGTTAGTCTTGAACTCGGGCGAGGGTCCGGGTGCCTGACCTGCTCAATGGAAGCAGCTCTTAGCAAGGCGCTCTAGCTACGACACCCACTCGGAAGGTCGATCAGGCGGTCATCTGGTTGAGTTGGATCATGTTTGCGCCTTGCCGCAGACCGGTGGCGACGACCGACACCCGGAACTTCCCAGCCAACGCTTGGTCGAAGATGGCGCCGACGATAATGTTGGCGTCGGCATCGACCTCCTCGCGTATCCGTGTCGCGGCCTCATCGACTTCGAACAATGTCATGTCCATGCCGCCGCTGATCGATACGAGCACGCCCCTGGCGCCCGCCATGGAGGCCTCATCCAGCAGCGGATTGGCGATCGCGGCCTCGGCAGCCGTCTTTGCACGGCCCTCTCCGAAGGCCTCACCGGTTCCCATCATCGCTCGCCCCATGTCCCGCATCACCGCCTTGACGTCAGCGAAGTCGAGATTGATCAGGCCTTCCTTCACGATGAGGTCGGTGATGCAGCCGACGCCCGCGTAGAGAACACGGTCCGCCATCGCAAACGCGTCGGCAAACGTTGTCCTGGCGTCGGCGACCCTGAACAGGTTCTGGTTCGGGATGACGATCACGGTATCGGCGCTCTCGCGAAGGCGTTCTATGCCTTCCTCGGCGGCCTGGGTCCGGCGCTTGCCTTCGAACACGAAGGGCTTGGTGACGACGGCCACGGTCAAAATGCCGGCATCGCGTGCGGCACGCGCAATAACGGGTGCGGCGCCCGTCCCGGTCCCGCCTCCCATGCCCGCGGTGACGAAACACATATGCGTTCCCGCCAGATGATCCATGATCTCATCGATGGACTCTTCCGCGGCAGCGCGGCCGACGTCGGGCAATGATCCGGCACCAAGGCCTTCGGTGACATGGGCACCCAATTGGATCAGTCGCGAAGACTTCGACATGGCGAGCGCCTGCGCGTCGGTATTGGCCACGACGAACTCCGCGCCTTGCAAGCCCTCGATGATCATGTTGTTGATGGCGTTTCCGCCGCCGCCGCCAACGCCGACCACAGTGATTTTAGGCCTCATCTCGAGGATTTCGGGCTTGTCGGTCATTGCGATCTCTCCACGGAAGCACCCGCCGCGCGAGCACGCGAATCAGGCGACCCCCACCAAGCCTACGGAATCAGACGGGATACCTCCCTGCAAGGGCTGCGCGAGCGTTGACCGCAGTCGATGTTCGCCGGCGCGTTTATCAGTCCCCGTATGTGGCCACCGGCTTGCCGAACATGCCGGGTTCCGGTTTCACGCCGAGGCCCGGCCGCTGCGGCACGGCGATGTGGCCCTTTTCGATGACGACCGGGTTCTTCCGGTCGAAATGCCCGTCGATATATTCCTGAGCGATCCAGGCGCCCTCCATGCGGCGCGGCTCGACCGTGGCAGCCAGATGGACACACGCCGCCGCGATGATGTCGCCGCCCCAGGCGTCGTCGCAGCTGTGCGGCAAGGAGCGGATCGCGCAAAGATCGCGCACCGTCGTCATCTTGGTGAGACCGCCGAGGCGCGTGACCTTGAAGCCGAAGCCGTCGGCAATCCCCAGCGAAATAGCCCTCAGCACCGCGTTCTGGTCCTCGGTATTCTCGTCCAGATACACCGGATGCGTCACCCTGCCCTTCAGCGTGGCGACTTCATCCATGGTGTTGCAGGGCTGCTCGAAGACGAAGGGGATTGCCTGGCAAAGCCGGTCGAGATGGATGGCGGAGGCGACCGTCAAGCCCCGGTTCCCGTCCACCGCGATGCGCGCCTTATAGCCTACCGCCTCCCAGACCTTGTGAACGGTCGCCACGTCCTCTTCGAGATCGCGGCCGCCGATTTTCACCTGAAGGCGTGGATAGCCCGCCTTGACCTTGTCGGCCGCGATGCGGGCGGTTTCCTCCGGCGAACCGACGATCAGCGAGTAATAGGCAGGCACACGGTCGGTCAAAGCCCCGCCCAACAACGTCGAGACCGGCACGCCCAGTCTCTGGCCGAGAAGGTCGAGAAACGCCATGTCGAATGCGGCTTTGGCGTAGCCATGTCCGTTCAGACGCTCGTCCATGCGTTTTGCCAAGAGCCTGATCGAAGCGATCTCGGACCCGATAAGCCCGGGCGCGATCTCGGCGATTGCGGCGCGAGCGCCCAATGCGTGATGAGGCTGGTAGACAGGCCCGATCGGACAGGTCTCGCCCCAGCCGGTCAGCCCGTCATCGGTGACGATCTCGATAAGCGTGCTGTCCAGCGATTCGACATTGTCGCTCGCCATGCGATAGGCGCCGCCCTTCACCGGCAGCGCAGTCGTATAGATGTTGATCCTTTCAATGCGCATGACGTCGCTCAATATTCCTCGTTCGATGCATCGACCGCAGGGATTTCACGCGATCGCCGGCCGATATAAGTGCGCAGCTCCTCGTCTTACGCAATACTCAGCCTGGGCTCTTCATACTCTGCCAGAAGCCGGGCGGGCATGCTCCGGCGCCCGCTGCCTGAGGCCGATCGCGCTATTGCTTCACCGAAGTCGACGTGCCCCACGTGTCCGACAGCACATAGCCTTGCGGATAAGGATCCGTCGGATCGAGATAGTAGTTGTGCTCGCCCGTGATCCAGGCGCGGCCGGTGATCTGCGGGACGATCGCCTTGCGGCCGGCGACTTCGGCCAGTTCGAGAATTCTGCCGGTGAAGCGGGAGCCGATGATCGATTCATGGATCAGAACGTCGCCGACGCCCATCAGGCCCCGGGCCTGCAGCACGGCCATCCGCGCCGATGTGCCGGTTCCCGTCGGGCTGCGGTCGGAGCGTCCGGGCGAGACGATACAGGTGTTGCGCGTGACGTTGCCCGGACCCTGGAACGGCATGGCGAACTGCACGATCGACACGCCGCGCACGTGCTCGAATTCCGGATGCACGACATCGAGCTGCTCGCGCGCTGCGTGACGGACCTTCTCGCCGGTCACCGCCAATTCCCGGGCCTCGTCGGGTGTGACCGAGAAGCCGAGCGCGGCCGCATCGACGATCGCGTAGAACATGCCGCCATAGGCGATGTCGACCTTCAGCGTTCCCAGCCCTTCCACCTCGATATTGGCATCGAGGCGTTCGGCAAAGGCGGGCGCGTTGCGGAAAGTTATCGACAGGCATTTGCCGTCGCGGCATTCGGCGCGCACCTCGATGACGCCGCCGGGCATGTCCAGCTTGAAGCGCGTCTCGGGCTCGTTCATCGGCACCATGCCGGTCTCGAGCAGCACTGTGGCGACGCAGATCGTGTTGGAGCCGGACATCGGCGGGTATTCCGTCGGTTCCATGATGATGGCGCCGGCGACACAATCCTCGCGCGTCGAGGGAACCAGGAGATTGACGTGCCGGGCAACGCTGCCGCGCGGCTCGCAGATCAGCATGCGCCTGATATGGTCGTGATCGCGTTCCATCGTGATCATCTTTTCCATCATCGTGCGGCCCGCCGGCGGCAGCACACCGCCCACGATGACATCGCCGACCTCGCCCTCGGCATGGCAACCGACGACGCGAATGCTGGATCTGGTACGCATTGTTTCTCCCTGTCGTCCAAGACTATCCGCTTGGCAAGCGGTATCACTCCGGGACAAACTGGCCAATCTGCCTGCCGGCCTCAAGGAGAATCCGAATGACCGCCAACGTCTTTTCCGGCTGCATGCCGGCGCTGATGACGCCTTGCACCAATGATCGCCTTCCCGACTTCGACGCGCTGGTGCGCAAGGGACGCGAGCTGATCGCCGCCGGAATGTCGGCGGTCGTCTATTGCGGCTCCATGGGCGACTGGCCCCTGCTCTCCGACGAACAGCGCATGGAAGGCGTCGAGCGGCTGGCGAAAGCCGGCGTGCCGGTGATCGTCGGCACCGGCGCGGTCAACACCGCCAGCGCCGTGGCGCACGCCGCCCATGCCCAGAAGGTCGGCGCACGCGGCCTGATGGTGATCCCGCGCGTCTTGTCGCGCGGACCCTCGGTGACGGCGCAGCGCCACCACTTCAAGGCAATCCTTGCCGCCGCGCCCGATCTGCCGGCGGTCATCTACAACAGCCCCTATTACGGCTTTGCCACGCGCGCCGATCTCTTCTTCGCGCTTCGCGCCGAACATCCGAACCTGGTCGGCTTCAAGGAGTTCGGCGGTCCGGCGGATTTGCGCTATGCGGCGGAAAACATCACCAGCCGCGACGATGACGTTGCGCTGATGATCGGCGTCGACACCGCCGTCTTCCACGGTTTCGTCAATTGCGGCGCCTCCGGCGCCATCACCGGCATCGGCAATGTGCTGCCCAAGGAAGTGCTGCATCTGGTGGGTCTGAGCCAGGCGGCGGCGAAGGGCGACGCCGAAGCGCGCCGGCTGGCGCTGGAGCTGGACGCCGCGCTTGCTGTGCTTTCCTCTTTCGACGAGGGCCCGGACCTGGTGCTCTATTTCAAGCACATGATGGTGCTCAAGGGTAACGCGGAATACAAGCTGCACTTCAACGAGACGGATGCGCTGAGCGACAGCCAGCGCGGCTATGCGGAGCAGCAGCTCAAGCTGTTCGACGCCTGGTACGCCCAGTGGTCGAAGCAGCCCGCAATGGCGAGATACGCGGCCTGATCGGCGCGGATGGCGGCGGGAGCTATCTGAACAATACGCTCCTTCCGCCATCAATTCGGAGCCGACCAGTCCTGCTGGTCAACGAGCAAGCCCTCGAAGGCGCTCTCGAACACCTTGGCCATCTCGGCGTAGCCATCGTCGGACGGATGCAGGCCGTCGCCGCAATCGAGGGCGCGGAGCAGCCTGGACGGGTTGGCGGGATCGGCGAGCGCGCGCTCGAAGTCGACGACGGCGTCGGCTTCGCCCGATGTCCTGATCCAGGCGTTCACAGCCTGCCGGTCGCGCTCCTTGGACGCCGAGTAGAAGGTCTTTAGCGGCAGGCCCTCGAACGCGCCGCCGAAGGGCGGCAGCGTGCCGAGCAGCACTTTGATGCCGTTGAGGCGGGCGCGCGCGATCAACTGCCGGTAAGCCGAAATGAGACTTTCGACGGCGACAGCCTCTTGGCCTCCGGCAAGCATGGTTTCCGGCCATCCGATGTCGTTGATGCCTTCCAGCACCGAGATCCATTTGACGTTCGGGAAGCTCAGCACGTCGCGGTCGAAGCGGGCGAGCGCGTTGGCGCCGCGAGCGCGGCTGGCGAGCACGCGGTTGCCGCCGATCCCCTGGTTGAGGACACCGATGCCCGACAGCCGGCCGCTTTTCGCAAGCCGTTCCGCCAGCCGGTCCGGCCAGCGCGCATTGCCGTCGATGGTCGAGCCGAAACCGTCGGTGATGGAATCGCCGAGACAAACCAGCGAGCCGCCGCCCGGCCCGCTCTCGACCAGCACGGCGCTGAGGAAATAGCGGCTGGTCGAGGTCTGCTGCACCGGCAGATCGGGCGCATCGGCAAAATCCCCGAACTCGGAAATATAGGCGGTCTGCTGCGCCTCGTAGTGGTAGGTCTCGATCGGCGCGAAGTCGGGGAAATAGAGGCTGATCGCGATCTCTCCGAGATTGCGAACCTTGAGCTCGATCGGGTCGCTAAGAAGCGGTGCGCCGGGCGCGAGATCGGTCTGCCTCTCGCCGCCGAACGTCACTTGCCGAATGGTCGCGGCGTCGACCGCGCCATCTTTCGCGGCAAGGACGACGGTGGCGGCGCCGATCCGGATCGGCGAGGCGCCATATTCGTTGGACAGCCTCAATCGCAACCTGTCGCCGCCTGTGCTGACGCGCAGCACCTGGCGCACCGTCTGCCGGTGGAAGCCGTAGAGCACCGCGTCGCCCGGCCAGACATTCATCGGGCTCGCGCTCCAGGTTCCGATCCAATGTTCCATTCTCTCCATCCCTTCGATTTTCGGCGCGCAGCCCCTCGCGAACACAGATAGCCGCAGCGCGCGACGCGGGCTACCGGTTGCGCTTTCCGCGACACATACATTTTTGACTCGCCCGACCGCGAACCCGGCAGGCCAGCCCTTTGCCTTCGCGGGTACCGGGCCGCGACGGCATCGGCTTTTCCCGAGCGGGATCAAAAAAGTACTAACACCCGCCCCGGAACGTGGTGGCTGGCCGGACAGCGCGCGCCTAGCCTGAAATCGACATCGGATCGCCGGAGGAGGAGACGTCCGGGAGATGTCCGGGGCTGCGTGCCCTGCCGGGTGGCTTCGTGGAAAAGCCGCGCCGGCCAAGGATTCCAACCATTTCAGGGAGCGAGACATGGGTTGCGAGACCAAGAGCTTTACGATGAACCGCCGCACGCTTTTGCAAAGCGCGGCAGCCGCTACCGGCGGCCTGTTGCTGGCAGGCGGCAAGCGCGCCGTGGCGCAGGGCGCGGCATCCAAGGTGGTGGCCTGGGAGACCGGCTATCTCGGCTTCTTCTTCTTCGTCGTGCTGCAGGAGGCGCTGAAGCGCAAGGTCGAAAGCCTCGGCCTGGAGTTCGTCGGCAAGGACGCCAACGGCGATGCCAACGCGCAGGTCAACGACTGGAACAGCCTGCTCCTGCAGAAGCCGCGCTACCTCATTTCCGACGCGCTGGACTCGGAACTGCTCATACCGCTGAGCAAGAAGGCGAAGTCGCTCGGCGTGCCGCTCGGCATGGTCGACACCGTGCTCACCGGCGGCGAGGTGGCCGCATCGGTGACGTTCGACAACAAGCAGTCCGGCGTCATGGCGGCGGAAAAGACCGCCGAGTTGCTCACCAAGAAGCACGGCTCGCCGAAGGGCAGCGTGCTCAACAATTACGGCTCGCTGACCGCGGTGGCGCTGCGCGACCGCAAGGACGGCTTCGAGGACACGCTGAAGAGCAAGTATCCCGAGATCGAGATCATCTCGCGGCCGCAGAACAACCAGCATGAACAGGCGCTCGCCGTGGTCTCGGCGACGTTGCGCGAACGGCCGGACCTCGACGCCATCCACATGCCGACCGACATCTTCGTGGTCGATGCGCGCAAGGCGCTGGAAACGCAGAAGCGGCTGTTCCCGGTCGGCCACGAGAAGCACATCATCCTCACCAGCATCGATGCCTCGCCGAACGCGCTGGAATGGGTGAAGGCCGGCGAGATCGACGCCGATATCGCACAGGATCCGATCGCCTATGTCGAGATCGCCGTCGATCTGCTGGAAGAATACACGCTGAAGGGCAAGCCGGTTCCGATCGGACCTTACGAGAACAAAAAATATTTCTGGGAGAAGGGCACGATCGCCGACAGCCCCTCCGGTCCGCTGCTGACCATCCCGCCCTACTTCCTCACCAAGGAAAATGCCGACGACCCGCGTCACTGGGCCAATGTCGTGACCCAGGTGTGGAAGATGCAGCAGAACGCCGGCTGAGATCTTGAAGCGCGTCGCACATTAACGGATTCAGGCGACGCGCTTTAAGTGTTTGTTTTGATGCATGTCGTTCTCCCAAAACCGCTGCGCACTTTTGGGCGACATGCATTGGCCGCCAGCAAGGGTGGGAACGCTGTCGCGTTCTCACCCCATTTCGGAACTACCGGTTATCCAGATGAATGTCGCCGACGGCACGATCGTGCCCGATAGTCATGCGCCGGACAGCGCCGATGCTGTCCTGACGGTCGACAACGTCTTCAAGCGCTTCGGCCCGCTTGCGGTGCTGGACGGCGTCTCGCTGACCGTGTCGAAAGGGGCGATCCATGGCCTGCTCGGCAAGAACGGCGCCGGCAAGTCTACGCTGTCCAACATCATCGCCGGCCTTTTGCGCCATGACAGCGGCTCCGTCCTGTTGAACGGCGAGGACGTATCGGCCCTGCCGCTGACGGCGCGCAAGAAACGCGGTCTTCATCTTCTGTCGCAGCATTCGGAGATCTTCGAGGACCTCTCGGTCGGCGAAAACCTTCTACTGCCTGAATTGCCGAAGCGCTTGGGCCTGACCGACTGGACATCACTCCATCGGCTTGCGGCGCATCAGCTCGAAAGCCACGGCATGCCGGTTGACTCGCGTCGGCGCGCCGGCGATCTCAACGCCAGCGACAGGCGAAGGCTCGCCATCATCAAGGCGGTCGCGGCCGAGGCGTCGCTGATCATCCTCGACGAGCCGACGGCGGGCCTCGCCGCGGCGGAACGGCTGCATCTTCTGGAATGGGTCGAGAGCCTCACTGAACGCGGCACGTCCTTCATCTACATCTCGCACCACAATGACGAGGTGCGTCAGCTCTGCTCGGAATACACGGTGCTGCGCGACGGCAAGGTAACCGCCAGCGGCAAGGCGGCGGAGCTGTCGGCCGATGCCATGGCGCGCGTCATCACCGGCGCCGACGTCGCCGAATTCCATCGCAGCCGCGAGGATCATCCCGCCGCCATCGAGCTCAGCGGACTTACCTTTCCCGGCGGCGGGCCAGTCGATCTCGCGATCGGCCGCGGCGAGATCGTCGGCCTCGTCGGCCTGCTCGGCGAAGGGCCGCAGGAACTGATGCGGGCGCTGGGTGGCCTGCTGCCCGTCGAAGCCGGCAGCGTCCTCATCGATGGCCGCCAAGTCCGGCTCGGCTCGCCGGGGCAGAGTCTCGGTTCAGGCGTCGCCTATCTTACCCATGACCGCATCGGCGAAGGCCTGGTCGGCTCGATGTCGGTGACGGAGAATCTCAACCTCGGCAACTGGCCGCGCTCGCTCGGCTGGCTGGTCAGCGGCGCCGGCATGAACCGCCGCATGCGCGAGGCGCGCGGCGCCATGGATATCGTCATGGGTAGCGGCGGCCAGGAGATCGGCGAGCTGTCCGGCGGCAACCAGCAAAAGGTGCTGCTCGGCCGGCTCTTGGAGCGCAAGCCAAGGCTGCTTCTGCTCGACGAGCCGACGGTCGGCGTCGACGTCGCCGCCAAGGAACAGATCCACCGCCTGATCGACGATGCGACGAAGAAGGGCGTCAGCGTGCTGCTGCTCGCCCAGGACCCGGAAGAGATGCAGCGCCTCGTAGACCGGGTGGTGATCTTCTCCAAGGGCTGTATCGCGCGCACCTTGCGGAGTGCCGAGATAACCATCGACGCGATCGCCGAAGCGAGAACGGCACGATGAAAGTTTTGAGGTAAGGCTCGCAAATGGCCAGCAAGAAATTCCTTCTCGACAATGTGGTCTGGATCCTGATCGTGGTGTTCAGCATCCTCGCCGGCTTCCTCAATCCGTTCTTCCTCTCGGAAGGCAATCTGCAGAACGTGCTGGTGCAGGCGACCACTCTGGGCGTTTTGGTGCTGGCGGTCTCCTTCACGCTTTTGATCGGCGAGATCGATCTGTCGGTGGTCGGCAATCTCGTATTCTCGAGCATGGTCGGCGCCTATGCCATGCAGCAGTTCGGCGTCCACTGGACGCTGGCCGTCCTGATCACCATCGTCGCCGGAGTCCTCGTCGGCCTGCTCAACGGCTACTTCGTCGCCTATCTGCGCATGAACTCGCTGATCGCGACGCTCGCGATGGGCCTTTTCCTGCAGGGCGCGGTGCTCGGCGCCACCCAGGCCCGCACCATGGTCGTCGCCGACGAGGGCTACAGCTACATAGGCAGCGCCACCATCGGCAACTGGCCGGTGATGCCGATCGCCCTTTTCGTCGCCTATCTCCTGGCGCATGTCGTGCTCGCCTATTCCGCCTGGGGCCGGAACCTCTATGCCACCGGCGGCAACCGCCGGGCGGCTAATGCCGCGGGCATCAACGTCAAGCGGGCAAGGCTCGGCGCCTTCACCGCTTCCGGCTTCCTTGCCGGCGTGGCCGGCTTCCTCTACACCTCCTATCTCGGCGGCGTCAGCGTCACCGTCGGCAGCACGACGCTGCTCTATGCGGTGGCAGCACCGGTCATCGGCGGAGTTTCGCTGTTCGGCGGGCGCGGCCGGGTCATCGGCATGCTCGGCGGCACGCTGCTGATCACCGTCATCCAGACCGGCCTGCAGCTTATCAATGTGTCGGCCTATTACATCCAGATGATCGGCGGAGCGATGATCCTGCTCGCGATCGCCGTCGACGCCTTCCGCATCCGAAGCGAGGAACGCGGCGTCGTTTGAGACGCGGTTCGGTGTCGTGGAGGCTCAGAATAGTCAAAAAAGTACCAATGATCGGACGGGAACATAGTGGCGCCGGTTTTGTCGGCTCAGTAGTCTGGCTGGCATGAGGCCGATGGGAGGAGACGCGTCGACGAGGCGATCGCGCTGACGGCCTTGCACGGAGGAACAGCGATGAAACCTGACCTCGAGGTTGTGCAGATCAGGCCGGGCGAATCTTTCACCGCCTGGTCGCACGGCTATCCTTTTCGCACGGTGCGCTGGCATTTCCATCCGGAATACGAGCTGCATCTCATCGTCGCCACGCGCGGGCGCTATTTCGTCGGCGACTTCATCGGCGAGTTCGAGCCGGGCAATCTGGTGCTGACTGGTCCCAACCTGCCGCACAACTGGGTGAGCGATGTGCCGAAGGACGCGACGGTGCCGCTGCGCTGCCGCATCATCCAGTTCAACGAGGGCTTCATCGACGGCGCCATCAACACCTTCCCCGAGCTCGCTGCCCTGACGCCGGTGCTCGAAGCCTCGCGCCGCGGCGTGTTGTTCAGCCGGCAGACCAGCAGGCAGCTTGGCCCCCTGATGGAAGAGATCATGAACTCGCAAGGCGTGCGCCGCATCGAGCTGTTCATGATGATGATGGGGCTGCTCAGCCGTGCCGAGGGCGCGCGCATGCTCGCCAGCGCAAGCTATCTGCCCGACCCGTCGGGCTACATGTCGGCCGGCATCAACAAGGCGCTTGCCTATCTGCGCGAGAACCTCACCCAGCCCTTCAGCGAGACGGATCTGGCCGCCATCGCCGGTCAGTCGTCCAGCGTCTTTTCCCGCTCTTTCCGCCAGCACACCGGCATGACCTTGGTGCAGTATGTGAAGCGGCTGCGCATCAACCTGGCCTGCCAGATGCTGATGAGCGACGAGCAGGCTTCGATCACCAACATCTGCTTCGAGGTCGGCTACAACACCCTTTCCAACTTCAACCGGCAGTTCCTCGCCGAAAAGGGCATGACGCCCTCGCACTTCCGGCGGCTGACACTGCACAACATCAACATGGCGAAAGCGGCTTAGCCGGTCGGCACGACAACAGCGGCATCGAGACGTGGCGCAATGTTCATGCTCACCAGGCCGCGCAACATCACCATTCGCGACCTTGTCATCCCGCCGCAAAGCAATGACCTATAGGAACCGGACGGATCGGGCGAAGGATCTGAAGTCATGAGCAGCCATTTCATCGGCATCGACATCGGCACGGGAAGCGCGCGCGCTGGCGTCTTCGACGAAGCGGGCGCGCTGCTTGCATCCGCCAAGGCCGACATCGCCGTCTGGCATGCCGAAGACCATATCGTCGAGCAATCGAGCAACGACATCTGGCGCGCCGTTGCGGCCACCGTCCGCGAGGCCGTGACGCTCGCCGGCATTTCTGCCCAGTCGGTACGCGGCATCGGCTTCGACGCGACCTGCTCGCTTGTCGTTCTCGGGCCGGGCGGCGCGGCGCTGACGGTGAGCCCATCGGGAAATCCGGAGCGCAACATCATCGTCTGGATGGATCATCGCGCCACCGAGCAGGCCCGCAGGATCAACGAAACCGGCGAGGACGTGCTCAACTATGTCGGCGGCAGCATCTCGCCGGAGATGGAGACGCCGAAGCTTTTGTGGCTCGCCGAGAACATGCCGCGGACTTTCGCCGCGGCGCGGCAGTTCATGGACCTCGCCGATTTCCTGACCTGGCGGGCGACCGGCAGCCCGGCGCGCTCGACCTGCACGGTGACCTGCAAATGGACCTATCTCGCCCACGAGGCGCGCTGGGACGACGCCTATTTCCGTAAAGTCGGGCTTGGCGCGCTTGCGGATGAGAAATTCGCGCGGATCGGCACCGAGATCGTGGCGCCCGGGAGCGCGCTCTCCAACGGCTTGACGAACGAGGCGGCGGCAGAGTTTGGCCTGCTGCCTGGAACGCCCGTCGCGGCCGGCATGATCGACGCCCATGCCGGCGGAATCGGCTCGGTCGGCGCGCGCGGCGGCGCCGGCAATGTCACGACGCGCATGGCCTATGTCTTCGGCACCTCCGCCTGCACCATGACGACGACCGAGCAGGCTGCTTTCGTGCCGGGCGTGTGGGGCCCCTACTTCTCCGCCATGGTGCCGGGCCTGTGGCTGAACGAAGGCGGCCAGTCGGCGGCCGGCGCCGCCATCGATCGCCTGGTCGGCATGCACCCTGCCGCCGTCGAGCTTGCCGGGATAGCGACGCGCAGCGGCCGGAGCCTCAGCCAGTGGCTGGCGCAAGAGGCTGAGCGGCACGGCGGCGCGGCCAGGGCGGACAAGGTCATCGGCGGGCTGCACGTCGTTCCCGAATTTCTCGGCAACCGTGCCCCCTTGGCCAATCCCGACGCGCGCGGACTGATTGCCGGGCTGGACATGGCAACCGGCGCCGACAGCCTCGTCGCGCTCTATCTCGCCGGGATCTGCGGCCTCGGCTATGGCGCCCGGCAGATTCTCGAAGCCATGCGCGCCTGCGGCATCAATATCGACACGATCGCCATCAGCGGCGGCGCCGGGCAGAGCCCGCTGGTGCGGCAGCTCATCGCCGACACCACCGGCAAACTGGTCTACGCGCCGACGTCTCCAGAGCCGGTACTGCTCGGCTCGGCGATGCTCGGCGCCGTCGCCACCGGCCGCCACCCCGACCTTCCGGCGGCCATGGCGGCGATGTCGGAAGTGGGCGAGGTCTATTCGCCCAACTCGTCGCTAGCCGCCTGGCACGACAGGCGCTTTGCGGCGTTCGAGCGCCTGCAGGCGGCGGCGCTGTCGGTGCTGGCTGTTTGAAATTTCCATTCGGCAGCGGATGACGGCCATGCCGGCTCCGCCGAGCTTCGCCGTCAGCTTGCCACCCTTCACCGGGAACCATCGCTCGGCGGAGGGGTTGTGTCGTCAGTCTTCGAGACATGGAGGAAAGACGATGCGGACATTGACGATGGTCCTCACGCTTTCAGCGCTGGCCCTGGCACAGCCGGCCTCAGCCCAACGCGCCGGTCCGCAGCCTCCGCAGGCCCTGCCGCCAGCACAGCAACCTGCGCCCGACCAGCCGCAGGCACAACCCGATCAGGACAATTCCGGCCAGAAATTCACCAGTGTCGTGGTGGTGGCGATCGAGGATCTTCCCGCTGAAGTGAAGGCGCAGGCGGAAGCCGTGGTCACCAGGACGACTGCCAAGGACCTGGCCAAGCTGCAGAAATCGATCGATGCGTCGCCCGAGGCGGTATCGGTCCTGCATGCGAACGGACTGAATTCCTCGCAGGTCGTGGCCGCCAACATCGATGGCGACGGCACGCTGACGCTGATCATCCAGACAACGACATGATCGGCGCCGCGAGACGCGGCGGATCGGACAGGCACCAGCCAGAAAGAAACCAGATTCCACGAAGGGCCGGCCATGGCCGAAACCTCAGTCCGTAACTTCACGCTCAACTTCGGACCGCAACACCCGTCGGCGCACGGCGTGCTCAGGCTGGTGCTGGAACTGGACGGCGAGATCGTCGATCGTGCCGATCCGCATATCGGTCTGCTCCACCGCGGCACCGAGAAGCTGATCGAATACAAGAACTATCTGCAAGCCCTGCCCTATTTCGACCGGCTCGACTACGTCGCGCCGATGAACCAGGAGCATGCCTTCTGTCTCGCCGCCGAGAAGCTGCTCGAACTACCGGTTCCCCGGCGCGGGCAGCTTATCCGCGTCCTGTTCTGCGAGATCGGCCGGCTGCTGTCGCATCTGCTCAACGTCACCACGCAGGCCATGGATATCGGCGCGCTGACGCCGCCGCTCTGGGGCTTCGCCGAGCGTGAGAAGCTGATGGTTTTCTATGAACGCGCGTCCGGCGCCCGCATGCACGCCAACTATTTCCGGGTCGGCGGCGTGCATCAGGATCTGCCGGGGCAGCTGCTCGACGACATCTGGGATTTCTGCGATCCGTTCCTGAAGGCCTGCGACAATCTCGAGGTCCTTCTGACCGACAACCGCATCTTCAAGCAGCGCAATGTCGATGTCGGGGTGATCTCGCTCGACGATGCCTGGGCCTGGGGCTTCTCCGGCCCCATGGTGCGCGGCTCGGGCGCGGCCTGGGATCTGCGCAAGGCGCAGCCTTACGAGTGCTATCCCGAGATGGATTTCGACATTCCGGTCGGCAAGCACGGCGACTGCTACGACCGCTACCTCGTGCGCATGGAGGAGATGCGGCAGTCGGTGCGGATCATGCGCCAGTGTCTTGAGAAACTGCGTTCGGCCGACGGCGCGGGGCCGGTCGCCGCGCCCAACCAGAAGATCACGCCGCCGCCGCGCGCCACCATGAAGCGCTCGATGGAAGCGACGATCCAGCATTTCAAGCTCTACACCGAAGGGCATCGCGTGCCGCCTGGCGAAGTCTACGCCGCGGTGGAAGCCCCGAAAGGGGAGTTCGGTGTCTATCTGGTCTCGAACGGCAGCAATGTTCCCTACCGCTGCAAGATACGCGCGCCGTCCTTCGCCCACCTCCAGGCGATGGACTATCTGTCGCGCGGGCACATGATCGCCGACGTCGCGGCCATCATAGGCTCGCTGGATATCGTGTTCGGCGAGATCGATCGTTGACTGAAGCCGTCCGGAGAACAAGACTTTAGGGCAATTCCAGGAAAAGTGTGTAACGGTTTTCCGTCAGGAATTGCCTACGGTGAGGGCAATTCAGCGGTTCCACCCAACGCTGAACGGATCTGATGACGCGAGGCTGCCAGGCGTCACCCTGCCGGCCGGCGGGAAGAGCAGGCAACTCCCCTCCGCCTCCGGCAAAGTCCGGTATTGAACTTAGCCGCGGTTCCGCGAACCGCGGCTATCGCCTCAGTGCATGAACACCGATCTCAGCCAGGCGAGAATGCCTGAACCCGGAGAGATCGCCGCGCGAACGCGGGACGCCGCCCAGCGTGCCGGCAGATTGGCGCCGACATGACAATGGCAGACGACCTCATGCAACTGCCAGTCGCTGAGCTCGAAGAAGCGCTTCGCTTCGCCGTAGGTGTCGTCTTGCAAACCCTGCGCACGAAAGATCGGGTCTTCGAAGGCGACAGTGATTGGCGATCCGGCGGAACGCATTCTTTCGCGCACTTCTGGAGTGGCATATTCGGTGCCCGCAAGCGCCGAGAGGCGCCGGCTGGGATTTTGCTCGAGAAGTTGCGCCCAGCGTTCGAGGCGCTGGCCTCGACTGGCGATAAGTACCGCTGCTTCAGCATGAACGTCGGCAACGGCATTGAGTTGGTCAACGGTTTGGTACTTCAAGGCCGCCTCCTATGTCGGCAGTTTGACCACCCGCCCCGCAATGGAATTAAGGCGCTGCATGACGCCGGCAAGAGCCGAAATGGGTTACGGGAATCATTTGATCGGCATTCGCGTCGGGCGCCGCCGGAATGCGGCAGGCTCGCATTGGAACCATCCGCCGGCATGACCGTTTTGGCAGCGTCAGCCGCCAGTCGGGCGCTCGATGAGTGTCGGGGATGCGGCGATCAATCCGTCATGTTCTGGTCGGGCAGATTATCCGGTTACCGGAAACCGCATCACGCCGACGGACGGCCCGCCAGCGCAACGAGGGAAATCACTTAATGGCCATTATACCCAATCCCGATCCCACACCCACGCCAGTCCCCACGCCGCCGCCTTTTCCCGACCCGAAGCCGATGCGCGAGCCGGATCCGGAGAGGCTGCCGGACGAGCAACCCGTCCCCAATCCGGATGAGAACGATGTGCCGCCCAAGCACTCGGCGTGGGGAGATGTCCAGCGCGACATCTGAAAGCCCGGAAAGCGCCAGGGACACGCCTCCCGAGCCACGCATTCATTCCCCGCGCATCGTCGCCTGGAAGGCCGGCAGGTGCTTCTTCTGCGCCTCGATCATGCGCTCGCGGTAGACGCCGTAGATGACGTCGGTGTCGTGCAGCGTCACGCCGGCGATGGTCGGCGAAGCGAAGACCGGCAGCTCGATGCCGCGCTTCGACAGCTGCTCGGCCGTGCGCGCCAAGAGCTCATGCGCCATGATCATGGCAAGCACCGTCGAGGAACCCGACACCGGCCGGCTCCAGCCTTCGATCGGCACGACCGCGTCCTCGACCGGCGAGCAGGTGTCGATGACGAGATCGGCGGCGTCCGCCAGCCGCTTGCCGGAGGAATGCGTGGCCGGCTTGTCGAGGTTGTTCTTGCTGGTGACCGCGACGACGAAGATGCCTCGCTTCTTGGCATAGAGCGCGGTATCGATGCCGGAGGAGTTGCGGCCGCTATGGCCGAAGATGATGATGGAATCGCCCTTGTTGAGCGGCTGATGGTCGAGGAATTTCTCGGCGTATTTTTCCGTCCGCTCCAGCCACAAAAGCTCGCGCACGCCGCCGGCGCCGAGCACGTTGTGCCACATCACGCGCGGATCGGTGAGTGGATTGAAGCCGACAAAACTGCCGTAGCGCGGGAACATTTCCTGCGCCGGCAGCACCGAATGGCCCGAGCCGTAGAGATGGACCAGCCCGCCCTTCTCAAGCGTGTCGGCGAAGCGGCTCGCCGCCTGGCCGAAGGCTTCCGAATTGGCCTTCGAAGCCTGTTCGATGAGAGCGACGAGACGGGGAATGTAGAGATCGGACACTTTCGGTACTCCTGTTATCGTGTCAGCTTCTGGTGTTTGGGCGGCCGGCGCGCAGCGTCGAGCGGATCTCGTAGCGGTCACCGCGCATGACGGAGACGGTGAATTCGAACGGGCCGCGCTCGTCGATGGTGATGCGCTCAACGACGAAAGCGGGACTGCCAGCCGGTAAATCGAGCAGTTCGGCATCGGCACCGCTGACGGCGCCGACGCGATAGTTCTCGCGCGCCTCGACCGGCACGATGCCGTACTGGTTCTCCAACGCCTCGTAGAGCGAGCCCTTGAGCAGGCCGGCATCGAGGAAGCCAGGCACGCGCGCCGCTGCCAGCTGCGCCGTCTGGATGCCGATCGGCTCGTTGTTGCCGAGCCTGAGCCGCCGGATGCGCACGATAGGATCGCCCTCCTCGATCTCCAGCGCGCCGGCGGCGGCCGCATTGGCCGTCGTCAGGCTGCAGTCGAGCAGTCGCGAGCCGGCGACGACGCCGATATTGCCCATTTCCTGGGTGAAGCTGGTGAGCTCGCGCGTGCCGGCGACCAGCGTGGTGGAACGCACGAAGGTGCCCCTTCCATGCTCGCGCCTCAGCAGCCCGCTTTCCTCCAGATTGCGCAGCGCGTGACGCAGCGTGATGCGGCTGACCCCGAACAGCGCGCAGAGCCGGTCCTCGGCCGGGATCTGGTCGCCGGTCGCCCACTCGCCGCTCTTGACGATGGCGCGGATCGCCTCCTCGACCTGATACCAGAGCGGTTCGGGCCGCCTGCGGTCCGGCTGCTGAAAGCTCGCTTCGCTCATCGGATCTGCCTCCACCCGCTCCCCGCCTGCCCGGCAAGTGCTGCGCCAACCAGCCCCGCGCGCGGACCGAAAGCGCCGGGCCTCAGTTCGATGCCGCGCAGATGCGGCGGCAGTTGCCGCCGTAACGCCGCAAGCAGCGGCGGTGCAATCGCATCCAGCGCATCGGCCAGGCCGCCCGAGACCAGGATCACACCCGGATCGAGCAGGCCGACGGCGCCGGCGAGTGCGGTACCCAGCCGGCGTGCCGGTTCTTCCAGCAAGGCAAGTGCCGCGCGGTTCCCTGCCCGGCCGGCCGCGATCAATTCGCCGCCATTCGCGAGCCCGATCCGCGTGGACAGTTGATCGAGCGCGCGGCCCGAGGCCACGCGCTCCAGCCAGCCGCTGCGTTCCTCGCCCTGGTCGTCAATGTCGGCGCAGGCCCAGCCGAAGGAGCAGGCGCCGCCATGCGCGCCGGCGACGATGCGGCCGTTGGCCAGCACCGCCGAGCCGATGCCGGTGCCGATCGCAAGCAGGATCGTATCGGACACGCCCTTGGCCGCGCCTTCGGCCGCTTCGGCGAGCAGCGCGATCTGCGCGTCATTGCCGAGCGCGACACTGATGTCGGGAAACAGCGCCGCGACATCGATGCCGTCGAGCCATGGCAGGTTCGGGATCCATCGGCAGACGGAGCCTTCGACGAGTCCCGGCACCGCGAGCCCGAGCGCTTCGATGTTGCCGGCAGCCAAAAACGCACGGACGCGGGCGACGAAACCATCGAGGTTTTCCGGTGCCGGCTGGTGGCTCTGCTGCGCTAGCGCGGCGATATCACCTGTGTAGACGGCGGTCCGCAGATTGGTGCCGCCGAGATCGATGGCCAGCACCCGCGTCATGTGTCGCGCCTCCGGTCGGCAGGCGGCGCGAACAGGCCGCTGCCGGCATTCCAGGAATGCGAGGCGGCAGCAAAAGCCTGCGCATGGCGCGTGCCGCGCAGGCAGCCGCGCAGCCTGTAGAGCGCGCTGTAGTAGTCGACATAGGGAAAGCTGCTCAGCCCGCGCGCCAGCTCGTATTCCATCACAGCCTCGTGCCAGGCGTCGAAACCGGCGCTGACGTCGACGAGATGCTCAGGGCGAAAACCTTCGTCGTCCTCCCAATTCTCGCCGAAGAGCAGGAGCTGCGGCGTATGCGCGGGATGGGCCCGTTTCAGCGTCGGCAGAGCGGAAAGGAAAATGCCGTTCTGGGTGAGGTGCGCCGCGGCGCGATGGTCCTTGTGCCAGCTGCCATGCCAGTGGGTGATGACGACCTCCGGCTTCACCTCGCGTATGACGTCGCAGACCTGCAGGGCGGTCGCATTGTCGTTAGGCAGGAAGGCGTCGCGCAGTTTCATACTCAACATCGACACGCCGAGCCGCGCCGCAGCCTTCGCCGCCTCGTCCTCCTTCTGCGCCGAATACTGCTCCGGGATCAGGCAAGGGTGTCCTTGCTCGCCCATCGAGAGATGCAGGAAGGTGACCTGGGCGCCGCCCTTGGCCGCTGCCGCCGCCAGAGGCCCGGCGATGACCTCGGCGTCGAAGGCATGCGCTCCGACAACCAGGATCGAGCGCGCGGCATAGACCTTGTCCTCGATCATTTCATGCCTCCCCCGGCGCCGACGCCCTCGCGAATCTGGCGCGCCAGCAAACAATACATGATCAGGATCGGCGCCATGGAGATCGCCAGCGAAGCGAACACCAGGCCCCAATCCGTGCGGAACTGCCCGACGAAGACGCTGATCGCCAGCGGCACCGTCTTGTAGCGGTCGTCGAAGATGAAGATCAGCGGGAAGAAGAAGTCGTTCCACACCGCGATCGCCGTGAAGATGGCGACGATCGACACAGCCGGCTTCACCATCGGCAGCACGATCTGGAACAGGATGCGCGTCTCGCCGGCGCCGTCCATGCGCGCCGCCTCGTCTAGCTCGGAGGGCAGCACGCGCATGAAATTGGCGAAGATGAAGACGGCGAAGGGAATGCGGATCGCCGAATAGACCAGTATCAGCCCGGTCAGCGAATCGAGCAGGCCGAGGCTGCGCATCAGCGTGAACAGCTCCACCGATGCGAGCCTGATCGGCAGCATGATGCCGGAAAGGAAGAGGCCCAGCATGATGGCGTTCCAGCCGAGCCTGTAGCGGCTGAGCGGATAGGCGGCCATCGCCGAGACGACGATGGTAAGCATCACCGCGCCGCCGGTGACGATCAGGCTGTTGATGAAGTTGTGGCCGAGGTCGGCGCGTGTCCAGGCGCGGACGAAATTGTCGAGAGCCCAGCTCTGCGGCAAGCCGAGCCGGTTGTCGTAGATTTCGGCCGTCGTCTTGAAGCAGGAGACGACCAGGATGTAGAGCGGCAAAAGCACCGCCGCCGTCCAAAGCAAAAGGACGGTCCAGCCGGGCAGCCGCGCCAGCCCCTGCGGGATAGCGAGCGCGCTCATAACTCAATCGTCCGCTTGTCGAAGAAGCGCAGCATCAAAAGCGTGCCGATGCTGAGGATGAGGAACAGCATGGTGCCGAGCGCCAGCGCCAGCCCTATATCGGTGATGCCGACCGCGCCCTCGGCGCCGAAGGCCAGCCGGTAGAAATAGGTGACCAGCGTGTCGGTCGAATAGCTCGGATTGCCCTGCACGCCCTGCATCACATAGACGATGTCGAACTGGTTGAAGGTGTTGATGAAGGAAAGCGTGGTCAGCGTGCCGAGCGCCGGCATCAACAGCGGCAGCGCAATGGAAAACAGCATGCGCGCATTGCCGGCGCCGTCGAGCTTCGCCGCCTCGAAGATCTGGCCGGAGATCTGTCTCAAGCCAGCCGTGTAGATCAGCACCGGCAGGCCCATCCAGTTCCACGCATCGACGGCGATCAGCATGCCAAGCGCCGTGTGGCTGTTGCCGAGCACCGTCAGGCTCCCCTGATGCAGGCCGAGGCCGTTCAGCGCCCATTCGACGATGCCGCCCGGCGCCAGAAGCAGCCGCCACAGCGCGCCGACGATGACGGGGCTGAGCACCGCGGGGAAGAAGAACACCGACTGGAAGAAGGCCGCTCCCTTGTCGCGCAGGAAGAGCAGCCAGGCGAACAAGAGCCCGAGGCCGTTCTGCAGCAACATGATGCCGAAGAACCAGACGACGTTGTGCCCGAGCGCGCCATAGAGCCGCGCGCCGCTCGGGAAGACGAACAGGCGCGAGAAGTTCGCCAGGCCCGCGAACTCCTGCATGCGCAGCCCCTTCCAGGCGAAGAAGCTGCCCCATAGCGACATCAGCAGCGGGTAAAGCACGAACAGCCCGTAGACGGCCAAAGCCGGCAGGATGAACAGCACGGCCATGCGCTGCTGCGTGCGCTGGAGGCTGGTCATGCGGCGAAGCTTGATCATCGGCTGTTTTCTGTCGGGATGGAGCGCCGGCCGCGTCGTGGCCGGCTGCATGCCTTACTGCTTTGGCTTGAACCAGGTGGCGACGGCGGCCTGCATGTCGGCCGCCAGCTTCTCCGGCGCGACATTGCCCTCGACCATGTCGATGATCTCGGACTGCATCACCGAGGACGCCGTTGGCGTCTGCCAGCGGAAGCCGACAAGCGTGAGGTACGGCGTCGAGTTCTTCGACATCTCCATCATTTTGGCGAGCACCGGATCCCTGACGGTGACGTCGGTGCGTGCCGGCGGCCAGCCGAGCTCGTCGGCGAAGAGTTGCGCGAACTCGGTCGAGGCCATGAAGTTCAGCACCCTGGTCGCCGCCTCCTTGTTCTGGCTCTCCGAGACGAGACCATAGGAGCCGTCGGAGAAGGCCGACGTGTAGAGCTTGGTAGAGGCATCGTCGGCGGGGAACGGGAAGATCGAGAATTTCAGCTTCGGGTTCTGCGACTTGAAGCTGCCGTTCTCGAACGAGCCGCCGAAGAACATCGCCGCCTTGCCGCCGATGAATTGCTGCGTCGCGGTGGTGTAGTCGATGCCGGCGAAGCCGTCGGAATAATAGGGCTTCAGTTCGGCGAAACGCTTCAGCGCCGCAACGTAACGAGGATCCTCGAACGTCGCCTTGCCGCTCATCATCTCGTCATAGAAGCCAGGCCCGTAGATCGTCGGGCCGATGACGCCGACGCCGATCTCCAACTCCCACGCCGAGCCGTTGGCGCCGCCATTGGCGATCGGCGTGATGCCCGCCGCCTTGAGTTTTTCGCAGGCGGCGACAAAGTCCTTGTAGGTCTTCGGGATCTCGATGCCTTGCGCCGAGAAGATGTCCTCATTGTAGAAGACGCCCATCATCGGCACCGAATAGGGCACGCCATAGAGCTTGCCGTCGGCACGGCCGCGCGCGCCGCCAAGCGCAGCGTCCGGCATGTTCTTCAATTCCGCCACGCTGTCGTCGAGCGCGTCGAGATAGCCGCCTTCGATAAAGGGCTGCAATTCGCCATAGGCCTTGAGCTGCGCGATGTCGGGTCCGCGGCCGCCGCGCAACGCCGTGCTCAAGCGGTTCTGGTAGTCGGCGTCGGGCGTGAACTGGATATCGACCTTGATGCCCTGATTGTTCTTCTCGAAGACATCGAAGATGCGGCGCATCGCAGCCTCGTCCTCGGTGCGCCAGCTCCACAACGTCACGGTGCTGTCGGCTCGGGCCGGCAGCGTCGTCAAAATGCCGGCGCAGGCGGCGGCGAGGCCGCCGATAAGGCCGAGCGCGGTGCGCCGGTGGATTGAAAGCATGCTCATTTGCCGGTTCTCCCATTTTTTCTGTTTCTGGGCCGCGCGGCAGGAAGCCGCGGGAGAGTCATCTGCTTTTTCATAAAGTCATTATAACGACATGACGCCAATCGCAAGAGCCTGAAAGCCGTGGGTGACTATCTGACAGTCGCGAGTGAAACGGGGATGGCAATGTTATCCATATGAATTTCATACATAAATTTCCGAAGAGCGGTTGCTGAAGATTTTTGACCCACAAGCGCCAACCGAACGTTCTCACGTTGGGGCTTGCGCCCGAGATCAAACTTGTCATAACGTCGTCGCTTCTGTCGCGGCTTGTGTGGAGGATGCCGATGTCGTCTGCCTGGATCTCGAAACTGGCTCTTGCCGCGGGTCTCGTCGCGCTTCCCGCGACCGGCTGGGCGCAATCGGTCAACATCTCCTATCTGACCCACTGGTCGCCGGAGACGGTCGCGCTGCTCGAAGCGGCGGCCAAGGATTTTTCGAAGCAAAATCCGGATGTCGGCGTCACCGTGCGCGCGGTTCCCTTCGGCGATCTTCTGACCACGCTGCGCTCGCAGGGCGGCTCCTCCGACGGGCCGACGATCGGCGGCATCTACGATCTGTGGCTGCCGGAACTGGCAAGGGACAAACTCGTCGCCCCTGCGCCCGAAGCGATAGCCAATGAGGTGAAGAGCGCCTGGCCGGCGGGCGTCGTCAGCGCCGCCTCGGTCGGCGGCACGCTCTACGGCATCCCGAACGAAATCGACGTCTACGCGCTGAACTACAACAAGGAACTGTTCAAGGAGGCAGGCATTGCCGCGCCGCCCAAGACCTGGGCCGAATTCAAGGATGCCGCGGCAAAACTGACCAACAAGGATAAGGGCCAGCAGGGTTTTGGCATGATCAACTCATGGGCGGCAGGCGTGGTCCATCCTTTCGCCTCGCTGCTCGTGTCCAATGGTGGCAACCTGGTCAAGGATGGCAAGCCGGCGCTGGACAGTCCCCAGGCCGGCGAGACCTTCGGGCTCTACGAAGACTTGATAAAGTCCGGAGCAAGCAATCCGGCGATGGCGACGGCCGACGCCAACACCACCGGTCCGTTCCTCGACAATTTCGTCTCCGGCAAGACCGGCATGATCATCATGGCCAACTGGTGGGAAAGCGCGCTCAAGACCGGCATGGGGGACAAGTTCGCAAACGTCGCCACCGCGCCGATCCCCGTCGGCCCGAGCGGCGACAAGCCGCATTCGATCTCCTATTCCTGGATGACCGTGGTCAACGCCAAGGCGGGCGAGGCCGAGCAGAAGGCGGCCTGGGAATTCCTCGCCTGGCTGAACAGCCCGAAATCCGGCAAGAACGGCGCTTCGGCCATGTCCGACATCCTGATGTCGATGGGCATCCTGCCCTCGCGCAGCTCCGATATCGAGGCGCACAAGGACAAGCTCGGCTCCGAATTCCTCTCCGGCTATGTCAGCGTGCTGGCCGACGCTCGGCCCTTCCCCGTCGTGCCCGGCGGCCAGGAGTTCTCGGAATCCCTGCAGCAAACGCTCGAGGCGTTGCAGTATGGCCAGGTCTCGGCCAAGGATGCGCAAGTGAGCGCTGAGGCCGACGCCACGTCGATCCTGGAGCGCGCGGCGAAATAGGCTCGGGTCTTCGACCCGTAGCCATCGGAAGCATAGGAATGGCCAAAGCTTTTCGTGCCCCGGCGGGCATCATGCTTGCGCCCGCCGTGACATTGATCGGCGTCTTCGTGCTCTTGCCGATGCTGCTCACCATCTGGCTCTCCTTCCACGACTGGTCGACGCAGACGCCTTTTTCCGAAGCGAGCTTCGCCGGGCTTGGTAATTTCCGCGAGATTTTCGGCCCGACCTCGGTCGGGCGCGATTTCAAGACCGCCTTGCTCAACACCGCAGTCTATACCGCGCTTTCGGTCGTCCTCATCCTGCCGCTGTCGGTCGTCTTCGGACTGATGGTCTACCAGCGTGACGTGCCCGGCGGCACGGCGCTGCGGACGGTGCTGTTCTCCACCTACATGGTGCCGATGATCGCGGTGGCCCTGGTCTGGTCGAAACTCTATTCGCCGAGCGAAGGCCCGCTCAACCATTTGCTCGGGCTGATCGGCATCGGCCCGCAGCCCTGGCTCTCCTCGCCGCGCTCGGCGCTGGTGTCGATCGTCCTGCTCAATGTCTGGCAGCAGGTCGGCTACTTCACCGTGCTGGCGATCGCCGGGCTGACGCAGATTCCCGGCAGCCTCTATGAAGCCGCGACGCTCGACGGCGCCAACGGCAAAGAGCAGTTCCGCTTCATCACGTTGCCCTTGCTTCGCCGCACGCTTTTGTTCAGCGCCGTCATCGCCATCATCAACGCGGTGCAGGTTTTCGAGCCGGTGGCGCTGATCACCCAAGGCGGGCCGGTGGGCTCGACCAATGTGCTCACCTACCATATTCGCCGCGTCGGCATCGAACGCGCGCAGGGCGGGCTGGGCTCGGCCATGGCTGTGATGCTGATGCTGTCGCTGATCGTCTGCGTCTCGGCGCTGTTCTCACTTGTCAACCGCAAGGACGGCGAATGAGTACGGCCGCCCGTTCGCTCACCCGCAAGCGCCCCTCGGGCCGCAAGGCCTTGCTTGCAACGGCGATGCTCCTGGTCGCCGTGGCCTCCGCCTTTCCACTGGCCTGGATGGTGCTTTCCAGCCTGAAGACGCCGGCCGAGACCATGCAGGTGCCGCCAGTCTGGATCCCGCACGCGCCGACGCTCGAGGCGTACGAAAAGGTCGCCGGCGTCATCAATCTCGGCCGCTCGATGTGGAATTCCTTGGTCATCGCTTCGGTCACCACCGCCGGCATCCTGGCGACCAGCATGATGGCCGGCTATGCCTTTGCCAAATATTCCTTCCCAGGCCGCTCGCTGCTGTTCTCGCTGCTGATCGCCACCATGTTCCTGCCGCCGATCGTCACGCTGATCCCACTCTACCGCATGGTCGGCTCGCTCGGGCTCAACGCCAGCCTCGCCGGCATCATCGTGCCCAACCTCGCCAACGCCTTCGGCATCTTCCTAATGCGCCAGTTCATCGCCGGCGTGCCGGACGACCTGATCGACGCCGCGCGCATGGACGGCGCCTCCGAACTGCTCATCCTGTTCAAGATCGTGGCGCCGAGCGTCGCGCCGGCGATCGCCGCCCTCGCGTTGTTCGCCTTCGTCTACCACTGGAACAGCTATCTCTGGCCGCTCACCGTGCTGCAGGGCAATGCCGACGCCTATCCGATCGTCATCAGCCTGAGCCGGCTGCTCAGCTACAACCGCGGCGCTGTCAACACCGGCCTGGTGATGGCCGGCGCAACGCTCGCCGTGCTGCCGCCGCTCGTCCTGTTCGTCTTCCTGCAGCGCTTCTTCGTCGACTCGATCGTGGGTTCAGCTATCAAGGGGTAAGTCGTTCGGCCATAGGTTCATGTCGGACGCCTGCAGCCACCAGCGGCGTTGCCGCAATCCTCACACCTTGATACCGCGCAGGAAATGCAGGCCGAGCCAGCCGAGCGGGCCACTTTCAATGCGCTCGAAGCCCGCCGCCGCCAGCGGTTCGCGGAGGCGATGCAGGTCGAACTGGCCATGCAGGCCGTGCTTTGCCGACATGTGTCCACGCTCGCTGACGGGGCCGGCATAATCGATCAGCAACAGCCGTCCGCCGGGCGGCAGGACGCGAGCCGCCTCGCGCAGGCAAAGGCTGCGTCGTGCTTCCGGCACCATGTGCAGCACCGTGGTGAAAGTGACCGCATCGAAGCGTCCGTCCTCGAAGGGCAATTCGGCCGCATCGGCATGATGAAACGCGATATCGAGGCCAGCCCGGCTCGCCTTGCGGCGAGCGGCGGCAAGCATCTTTTCGGAGACGTCGACGCCAACCACCGATCCACCGGGTTGCACGCGGCGCCAGGCCGAAATCGCCTGCGTGCCGGTGCCGCATCCGACGTCCAGCAGTTGGAAGCCCGGCGCCAGGCCGGCCAGATCGAGCAGAGCGTCGCGATAGGCCAGGTCCCGCCCACGCGTCAGCACGAGAACGAGCAGGTCGTAAAGACGCGGGAAGCCGATGCCCTTGTTGGCTTCCGGGCCGATTGCGGTTTCAGCGGTACGCACTTCGCTTCGCATATGATGCATGTCCGTCACGTCCTTTCTTCGAAAGCGCCAGATCTTCAACAGCGCCAAGCTGGCGAATGCCGGTACAGTGGCTGCCAACTGGTGAAGCTTCGAAACAATGCGTATGATAATGGACACTCTGTCCGGAATTTTCGACGGACGATGCAACTGGAACGTCCGTTAGTGGACAATCCGGGCCTGCCGTCCTGGAAAACGTGCAGAGAAGGGAGCGGATTGGCAAAGGGAGGAGTGATTCATGCCGCGCGGAATCGATCGACGGGCCGCCCGTACGCGCAAGGCCCTTCACCAGGCGCTGCTGGCGCTCATGCTGCGCAAGGGCTATGAGGCCCTCTCGGTGCAGGACATCATCGATGAAGCCGATGTCGGCCGCTCGACCTTCTATGCGCACTATACCGGCAAGGAGGATCTCCTGCGCAGCGGCTTCCAGCTGCTTCGGGAAGAGCTGAAAGAGGCGCAATCCGCGGCGCCTGCAACAGCTGAAGCATCACACGACGACCCGCTTGGCTTCAGCACGGCCATGTTCGAACATGCGGCCCGGTATGCCGACCACTACCGGACGATGATCGGCGGGCGAGGCGGCGCCGTGACGGACAACGAGATCCGCCTGATCCTGTCGGAAATGGTCCGGCAAGAGCTGTCCTCGACGCTCCGAGACGATGCCATCCCGCGCGACTTCGTCGTGCAATTCATCGTCGGAGCCTTCCTGACGGCTCTGAGCTGGTGGTTCGAGCGGAAGCCTGGACTGCTGCCGTCTGAGGTCGACGCCATGTTCCGGAGCCTGGTGCTTGACGGGCTTTCACCCTTAATCGGCGACGAGCGCGGACGGACGGATCCCCTGCCGCAATGGGCATGCTGAGTGATCAATCCGAAGGGCCAGGCCCCGCCCGCAAGAGCCGATCAGAGAGAACTGTCACGCCGGGTGCTTGCCCATCGACATTCGGCAAGTCGAGCGCGGAACGCAGCAAGCCGGCATCCCGCTGGTAGAGCGTCGAATAGCGGACCGGTGCCAGGAGGTCGGCGTAAGGTTGGAAATCCGCAATACGCTTGTTGAAGGGTATCGCTCCGCAACCGGGAACCAGACAGTCTTCCTTTCCTTTCGGACATTGGCTGAAGGAACAGAGCCGGCCAAGGTAGCGGTCGCTGCCGGGCTCGAACAGGAATACGTCGAGCTGATGGTTGGCGACGCTGATGCCCACGCCTGCCTCGAAGGCCTTTCGCAGCGAGGCGGCTCCCGCGCGGCGCAACTCGCCGAGCCGATGTTGCGAGTCGATCCACACCGCCAGATCGAGATCGCCGCACTCGTGCCAGACCTCGATGCGCGCGCGGCGGAATTCGCTGAACCGGGGACCTCCTTCCAGAGCGGTTTTGCCACTGACCCTATGACAGCGATCGCCTCGATCTCGGGGAACGCCATCCAGGACTGCGTGACGACATCGGCGGCCTGGCGGAATTCGCGCTGGCGCCGCAGGAGGTAACGGTTCTGCTCTTCGATCTGCGCGCGCTTCATGGTTCACCCAAGCAGCTTCATCAAACTGCGTTTGCGGCCATCGGAGGCCGAGTTCGGCAAGCCGTCAAGAGTGCGACTGCCCCCTCACTCAAACCTCGCCGCTATCCACACGCCGCCTGCCGCGTTCGACTCCACCGCCGCCGCCACGAACTTCACGCCGCGCGCACCGTCGACCACGTCGGGCACCTGCGCCACGCGTGCCGTATCGGACCCCTCGCCCCGAACGATGCCGCGCAGGATGATGTCGGCGGCGTCGGCGGTAGAAATTGGCGAAGGCTCGATATAGCCCTCGGGATGCGCGGCCGGCCGTGCGCGAGACCGCGCCGGGCTTCCGGCCGTCGATCCGTGGCCGCCGCGCAGCCAGCGTGCGCGTTCTCCTCGCCATGGGCGAGAAGCGCAGCTCCTCCGGCCGCGTGGCCCGACCATTCGAGCCCGGCCTTGTCGCCATAGATGCGCACCGAGAGGTCGTTGTAGTGGCCGGCGAGGTCTGGCTGGCGAGGATCGTGCCGTGCGCGCCGCCCATCCAGCGCACCAGCACATGCGCATTGTCGTCGAGCCGCCGGCCGGGCACGGCGGTGAAAAGGTCGGCCGAGACCGCCTCCGCCTCGAAGCCGGAGATGAAGCTCGCCAGGTTGAAGGCATGCACGCCGATGTCGGCAAGCACCGCGACTGCCCGGCGCGCGCCGGGTCGGTGCGCCATTCGGCCTGCTTCTGCCTTGCGCGTCGATCGGCTGCCGTCAGCCAGTCCTGCATATAGGCGCCATGCACGGAAACGATGCGGCCGAGCGCGCCCGCCGCCACCATCTCGCGCGCCTGGCGCACCATGGCGTAGCCGGTGTTGTTGAGCGTGACGACGAAGCGGCGCTTCTTCGCTTGGTTAGCGTCACCAGCGCCTCGGCCTCGGCAAGCGTCGTCGATAGCGGCTTGTCGCAGATGACGTCGATGCCGGCCTCGAGGAAGGCGGTCGCGATCGGCGCATGCAGATGGTTGGGCGTGACGACGACCACCGCCTCGATGCCGTCCGGCCGCGCCGCTTCGGCTTTCGCCATGGCACGGTAATCGGCATAGCTGCGCTCGGGTGCGATGCCGATCTCGGCGCCGAGGCGGCTGCGTTCTCCGGATCGGAAGACAGCGCGCCCGCCACGAGGGCGATCTGGTCGTCGAGCCGCATGGCCAGCCGGTGCACAGCGCGATGAAGGGCTGCGGCCGCCCCCGACCATGCCGACCGTCAGGCGCTTGCGCGAGGTTCCGTTAGCGGTTGCATGGACCATGTTTCGATTCCTCCCCGAGGCTGTCATTGGCCGGCGACTAATAGGGGCGCTCCGCCAATTTCGAACAGTGTATTCCATTGTTTTGTGAAAACGACCGCAACTCGCGCAGCCTTGCACGGCATTTGTCGAAGGGGTTCGATCAGTTTGCGCGATTTTCCTAGCGCTGGCGGCTGCCCCTCATCCGCCTGCCGGCACCTTCTCTCCGTATAGTGATCGGGAGAAGGCGGACGGCCGCGGCGCCCGGCTCGTTTCCTGGCAGAAGTTGCGATTGTCGAACGCTTGAGAGCGCCCCTCTCCCGTCACTTATACGGGAGAGGATTGCCGGCAGGCCAGGTGAGGGCGGAGCCGACTTGGACGAATTGCGTCTCCACGCAATGTTGGGTCGCCTGCGCGATGTCGGGTCCGCGGCCGCCGCGCAACGCCGTGCTCAAGCGGTTTCTTGGCCGTAGGTCCCGGAGCGTCCCGGGGCGGGGGAACTTGGTATCACGAGGATACGACCAAGTTCATCGCGCTCCGATTGGTTCTTTCCTCCTAAATGACATCGAAGTATGCCGCGCTTCGCACGCATGTCCGTTCCCGGTGCGCCAGCTCCGCACAGACCGATCACGGGTGGCTGCGTCGGCTCGAGCATGCCGGCAGCAGGTCCGTCAATAGATGCCTCCTGGCGCAGTGGCGGTCGGCGAGGCACGCCGATAAAGGCCGAGAACTGCAGGGTGCGCCCGCGGTGGGACGGGGACAAGCGCGCGTGATTGCCATTGCCCGGTCTCCCCATTTCTTTGGTCTGTCGCTTCCTCGGGAGGGGCGGCAGGCGACGGGGACGCGGAAGCCGTGGGGAAGGAAGTTTTACATGCGTGCTCTTTTCTCCATGAGAGATCATTCTAGTGACTGACCTGACGTCGTCCAATCTCTTCAAGTAGGCTTGAAAGCCGTTGCGTGTTGTACTATGTCTGACTATGGTTGTTCCGGTAGATTGTGTATATATTTCGGGGATGTCATTTGAGTGTTACTATTTTAGTTTGTGTAATTTTCTTATCTATTTTGATTAATTGGTGTTTTTTTGTTGTCTCTGGAAGAGTTTCAGGTATGCTGTGATAGATTTTTTGACTTCTTGTTTTGTCTCTTAATCATATCTTGGCTTCTGATATCTCTGTATGTAGCGTTTTTTTCTCGTTTATCGTTTTGTTTGGTGTTGTGTTTTTTGCTGTTGTCTTTGCTTTCCTTTTTTTTGATGATTGTTCTAAATCGCTTTTTGGTTCATTTATATTTTTTCTTTTATTTCGTGTCGTTTTTAGTATCGTCTGTGTTTTCTTCTGTTTTCTGTGTCCTTGTTTGGTCGTTGTATTGGTTGTATTTGCTTTCTGATGTTTGTTTGTTTCTTTTTGCTCTGATTTCTTTTTTCGTTTATTATATTCTGTGCTGTTCCTTTGTCCTGCGGGTCCTCGTCCGCGGCCTGCGCGCGAACCGGGCTGGGCGCAACGCGTCAACATTCTCCTATCTGATACCCAGCTGGGCCCGTGAGACGGTCCGCGCTGCTGCGAAAGCGGCGGCCAAGGATTCTCGAAGCAAAATCCGGATGTCCGGCGTCCACGCGTAGCGCAGCGGTTCCCTTCGGCGATCTTCTGTACCTCCGCTGCGCTCGGCAGGTGTGGCGGCCTCCGCCGAAACGGGCACGACAGATAGACGGCGGCATCTACGATTCTGTGGCTCCAAGGAACTGGGCAAGTGGACAAACTCGTCGCCCTCGCCCGAAGCGATGCCAATGAAGGGAAGTAGCGCTGCTGGCCGCGGCGTCGTCCACGCCGCTCGGTCGCGCGGCACGCTCTTCGGCATCCCGAACGGATATCGCGTCTAACGCGCTGAGACTCACAACATAGGATGTTCAGGAGGTCAGGCATGTGCCGCGCCCGCCAAGACGCTGGGCGACTTCAAGGATGTGGCCGCGCAAACTGACCAACAAGGATAGGGCCACAGGGTTTTGGCATGAATCACACTCATGGGCGGCAGGCTGGGTCTCATCCTTTCGCCTCGCTGCTGCGTGTGCTCATGGTGGCAACGCTGGTCGAGGATGTGCAAGGACCGGGCGCTGGACTATCCGCCAGGGCGCGGCGAGACTTCGGGCTCTTACGAAGACTTGATAAAGTTCCTGGAGCTAAGCAATCCGGCGATGGCGACGGCCGACGCCAACAGCCAAACCGGTCCCGGTTCCTCGTAAATGGTACGTCTCCGCAAGGACACGGCCGAGTGATATCATGGCCAACTGGGTGAGAAAGCGTGCGCTACGCGAAGGACCAGGCTAGGGACAAGGTCGCAAACGCTCGCCACCAGCGCTGCGGCGTGGCGGCCAGTCCGCCGATCCCCAGTACGTGGTTCCGCGAGGCCGCGACAAGGCCCGCATCATCTCCTATCTCTGGATGACCGTGGTCCACGCCAAGGGCGCGAGCACGGGAGCAGAAGGCCCGGCCCTGCCCGGGAATGTCCTCGCCGCGGGCTAGAGCAGCCCGATTAATCGGCAGAAGGCGCTTGGCCTATGTTCCCTGACATTCTCGTGATTGTCGAATTGTTGTGCTTATATCGCTGGCGTCTGGGCGCCAGCTGCGCCGAGATATCGAGGCGACACACAAGGACAGGCTCGCTCCGAATTTCCATCCCTCGGCTAATTGGTCGGCCAGGAGGCGTGCCGGACGCTCGGGCACCTTCCAGGACCCGTACCGTGCCCTAGTCCGGCCTGAGTTCTCGTGAATCCCTGCCAGCTCACAACGTCCCGAGGCGTTGCAGTATGGCCAGGTCCTCGGCCTCAGGATAAGCGCAACGTGAGCGACTGAGACGGCCAGAGCTACGTGCCACGTCGATCCTGGAGCGCGCGGCGAAATAGGCTCGGGTCTTCGACCCGTAGCCATCGGAAGCATAGGAATGGCCAAAGCTTTTCGTGCCCCGGCGGGCATCATGCTTGCGCCCGCCGTGACATTGATCGGCGTCTTCGTGCTCTTGCCGATGCTGCTCACCATCTGGCTCTCCTTCCACGACTGGTCGACGCAGACGCCTTTTTCCGAAGCGAGCTTCGCCGGCTTGGTAATTTCCGCGAGATTTTCGGCCCGACCTCGGTCGGGCGCGATTTCAAGACCGCCTTGCTCAACACCGCAGTCTATACCGCGCTTTCGGTCGTCCTCATCCTGCCGCTGTCGGTCGTCTTCGGACTGATGGTCTACCAGCGTGACGTGCCCGGCGGCACGGCGCTGCGGACGGTGCTGTTCTCCACCTACATGGTGCCGATGATCGCGGTGGCCCTGGTCTGGTCGAAACTCTATTCGCCGAGCGAAGGCCCGCTCAACCATTTGCTCGGGCTGATCGGCATCGGCCCGCAGCCCTGGCTCTCCTCGCCGCGCTCGGCCGCTGGTGTCGATCGTCCTGCTCAATGTCTGGCAGCAGGTCGGCTACTTCACCGTGCTGGCGATCGCCGGGCTGACGCAGATTCCCGGCAGCCTCTATGAAGCCGCGACGCTCGACGGCGCCAACGGCAAAGAGCAGTTCCGCTTCATCACGTTGCCCTTGCTTCGCCGCACGCTTTTGTTCAGCGCCGTCATCGCCATCATCAACGCGGTGCAGGTTTTCGAGCCGGTGGCGCTGATCACCCAAGGCGGGCCGGTGGGCTCGACCAATGTGCTCACCTACCATATTCGCCGCGTCGGCATCGAACGCGCGCAGGGCGGGCTGGGCTCGGCCATGGCTGTGATGCTGATGCTGTCGCTGATCGTCTGCGTCTCGGCGCTGTTCTCACTTGTCAACCGCAAGGACGGCGAATGAGTACGGCCGCCCGTTCGCTCACCCGCAAGCGCCCCTCGGGCCGCAAGGCCTTGCTTGCAACGGCGATGCTCCTGGTCGCCGTGGCCTCCGCCTTTCCACTGGCCTGGATGGTGCTTTCCAGCCTGAAGACGCCGGCCGAGACCATGCAGGTGCCGCCAGTCTGGATCCCGCACGCGCCGACGCTCGAGGCGTACGAAAAGGTCGCCGGCGTCATCAATCTCGGCCGCTCGATGTGGAATTCCTTGGTCATCGCTTCGGTCACCACCGCCGGCATCCTGGCGACCAGCATGATGGCCGGCTATGCCTTTGCCAAATATTCCTTCCCAGGCCGCTCGCTGCTGTTCTCGCTGCTGATCGCCACCATGTTCCTGCCGCCGATCGTCACGCTGATCCCACTCTACCGCATGGTCGGCTCGCTCGGGCTCAACGCCAGCCTCGCCGGCATCATCGTGCCCAACCTCGCCAACGCCTTCGGCATCTTCCTAATGCGCCAGTTCATCGCCGGCGTGCCGGACGACCTGATCGACGCCGCGCGCATGGACGGCGCCTCCGAACTGCTCATCCTGTTCAAGATCGTGGCGCCGAGCGTCGCGCCGGCGATCGCCGCCCTCGCGTTGTTCGCCTTCGTCTACCACTGGAACAGCTATCTCTGGCCGCTCACCGTGCTGCAGGGCAATGCCGACGCCTATCCGATCGTCATCAGCCTGAGCCGGCTGCTCAGCTACAACCGCGGCGCTGTCAACACCGGCCTGGTGATGGCCGGCGCAACGCTCGCCGTGCTGCCGCCGCTCGTCCTGTTCGTCTTCCTGCAGCGCTTCTTCGTCGACTCGATCGTGGGTTCAGCTATCAAGGGGTAAGTCGTTCGGCCATAGGTTCATGTCGGACGCCTGCAGCCACCAGCGGCGTTGCCGCAATCCTCACACCTTGATACCGCGCAGGAAATGCAGGCCGAGCCAGCCGAGCGGGCCACTTTCAATGCGCTCGAAGCCCGCCGCCGCCAGCGGTTCGCGGAGGCGATGCAGGTCGAACTGGCCATGCAGGCCGTGCTTTGCCGACATGTGTCCACGCTCGCTGACGGGGCCGGCATAATCGATCAGCAACAGCCGTCCGCCGGGCGGCAGGACGCGAGCCGCCTCGCGCAGGCAAAGGCTGCGTCGTGCTTCCGGCACCATGTGCAGCACCGTGGTGAAAGTGACCGCATCGAAGCGTCCGTCCTCGAAGGGCAATTCGGCCGCATCGGCATGATGAAACGCGATATCGAGGCCAGCCCGGCTCGCCTTGCGGCGAGCGGCGGCAAGCATCTTTTCGGAGACGTCGACGCCAACCACCGATCCACCGGGTTGCACGCGGCGCCAGGCCGAAATCGCCTGCGTGCCGGTGCCGCATCCGACGTCCAGCAGTTGGAAGCCCGGCGCCAGGCCGGCCAGATCGAGCAGAGCGTCGCGATAGGCCAGGTCCCGCCCACGCGTCAGCACGAGAACGAGCAGGTCGTAAAGACGCGGGAAGCCGATGCCCTTGTTGGCTTCCGGGCCGATTGCGGTTTCAGCGGTACGCACTTCGCTTCGCATATGATGCATGTCCGTCACGTCCTTTCTTCGAAAGCGCCAGATCTTCAACAGCGCCAAGCTGGCGAATGCCGGTACAGTGGCTGCCAACTGGTGAAGCTTCGAAACAATGCGTATGATAATGGACACTCTGTCCGGAATTTTCGACGGACGATGCAACTGGAACGTCCGTTAGTGGACAATCCGGGCCTGCCGTCCTGGAAAACGTGCAGAGAAGGGAGCGGATTGGCAAAGGGAGGAGTGATTCATGCCGCGCGGAATCGATCGACGGGCCGCCCGTACGCGCAAGGCCCTTCACCAGGCGCTGCTGGCGCTCATGCTGCGCAAGGGCTATGAGGCCCTCTCGGTGCAGGACATCATCGATGAAGCCGATGTCGGCCGCTCGACCTTCTATGCGCACTATACCGGCAAGGAGGATCTCCTGCGCAGCGGCTTCCAGCTGCTTCGGGAAGAGCTGAAAGAGGCGCAATCCGCGGCGCCTGCAACAGCTGAAGCATCACACGACGACCCGCTTGGCTTCAGCACGGCCATGTTCGAACATGCGGCCCGGTATGCCGACCACTACCGGACGATGATCGGCGGGCGAGGCGGCGCCGTGACGGACAACGAGATCCGCCTGATCCTGTCGGAAATGGTCCGGCAAGAGCTGTCCTCGACGCTCCGAGACGATGCCATCCCGCGCGACTTCGTCGTGCAATTCATCGTCGGAGCCTTCCTGACGGCTCTGAGCTGGTGGTTCGAGCGGAAGCCTGGACTGCTGCCGTCTGAGGTCGACGCCATGTTCCGGAGCCTGGTGCTTGACGGGCTTTCACCCTTAATCGGCGACGAGCGCGGACGGACGGATCCCCCTGCCGCAAATGGGCATGCTGAGTGATCAATCCGAAGGGCCAGGCCCCGCCCGCAAGAGCCGATCAGAGAGAACTGTCACGCCGGGTGCTTGCCCATCGACATTCGGCAAGTCGAGCGCGGAACGCAGCAAGCCGGCATCCCGCTGGTAGAGCGTCGAATAGCGGACCGGTGCCAGGAGGTCGGCGTAAGGTTGGAAATCCGCAATACGCTTGTTGAAGGGTATCGCTCCGCAACCGGGAACCAGACAGTCTTCCTTTCCTTTCGGACATTGGCTGAAGGAACAGAGCCGGCCAAGGTAGCGGTCGCTGCCGGGCTCGAACAGGAATACGTCGAGCTGATGGTTGGCGACGCTGATGCCCACGCCTGCCTCGAAGGCCTTTCGCAGCGAGGCGGCTCCCGCGCGGCGCAACTCGCCGAGCCGATGTTGCGAGTCGATCCACACCGCCAGATCGAGATCGCCGCACTCGTGCCAGACCTCGATGCGCGCGCGGCGGAATTCGCTGAACCGGGGGACCTCCTTCCAGAGCGGTTTTGCCACTGACCCTATGACAGCGATCGCCTCGATCTCGGGGAACGCCATCCAGGACTGCGTGACGACATCGGCGGCCTGGCGGAATTCGCGCTGGCGCCGCAGGAGGTAACGGTTCTGCTCTTCGATCTGCGCGCGCTTCATGGTTCACCCAAGCAGCTTCATCAAACTGCGTTTGCGGCCATCGGAGGCCGAGTTCGGCAAGCCGTCAAGAGTGCGACTGCCCCCTCACTCAAACCTCGCCGCTATCCACACGCCGCCTGCCGCGTTCGACTCCACCGCCGCCGCCACGAACTTCACGCCGCGCGCACCGTCGACCACGTCGGGCACCTGCGCCACGCGTGCCGTATCGACCACCTCGCCCGAACGATGCGCGCGGATGATGTCGGCGGCGTCGCGGTAGAAATTGGCGAAGGCCTCGATATAGCCCTCGGGATGCGCGGCCGGCGTGCGCGAGACGCGCCGGGCTTCCGCCGTCGATCCGTGGCCGCCGCGCACCAGCGTGCGCGTCTCCTCGCCATAGGGCGAGAAGCGCAGCTCCTCCGGCCGCGTGCCCGACCATTCGAGCCCGGCCTTGTCGCCATAGATGCGCACCGAGAGGTCGTTGTAGTGGCCGGGCGAGGTCTGGCTGGCGAGGATCGTGCCGTGCGCGCCGCCCATCCAGCGCACCAGCACATGCGCATTGTCGTCGAGCCGCCGGCCGGGCACGGCGGTGAAAAGGTCGGCCGAGACCGCCTCCGCCTCGAAGCCGGAGATGAAGCTCGCCAGGTTGAAGGCATGCACGCCGATGTCGGCAAGCACCGCCGACTGCCCGGCGCGCGCCGGGTCGGTGCGCCATTCGGCCTGCTTCTGCCCTTGCGCGTCGATCGGCTGCGTCAGCCAGTCCTGCATATAGGCGCCATGCACGGAAACGATGCGGCCGAGCGCGCCCGCCGCCACCATCTCGCGCGCCTGGCGCACCATGGCGTAGCCGGTGTTGTTGAGCGTGACGACGAAGCGGCGCTTCTTCGCTTTGGTTAGCGTCACCAGCGCCTCGGCCTCGGCAAGCGTCGTCGATAGCGGCTTGTCGCAGATGACGTCGATGCCGGCCTCGAGGAAGGCGGTCGCGATCGGCGCATGCAGATGGTTGGGCGTGACGACGACCACCGCCTCGATGCCGTCCGGCCGCGCCGCTTCGGCTTTCGCCATGGCACGGTAATCGGCATAGCTGCGCTCGGGTGCGATGCCGATCTCGGCGGCCGAGGCGGCTGCGTTCTCCGGATCGGAAGACAGCGCGCCCGCCACGAGGGCGATCTGGTCGTCGAGCCGCATGGCCAGCCGGTGCACAGCGCCGATGAAGGCGCTGCGGCCGCCCCCGACCATGCCGACCGTCAGGCGCTTGCGCGAGGTTCCGTTAGCGGTTGCATGGACCATGTTTCGATTCCTCCCCGATGGCTGTCATTGGCCGGGCAGGACTATAGGGGGCGCTCCGCCAATTTCGAACAGTTATTCCAAATTTTGTTTTGTGAAACGACCGCACCGCGCTAGCCTTGCACGGCATTGTCGAAGGAGGGTTCGATCAGTTTGCGCGATTTTCCTAGCGCTGGCGCTGCCCCTCATCCGCCTGCCGGCACCTTCTCCCCGTATAGTGACGGGGAGAAGGGGACTGGCCGCGGCGCCGGCTCGTTTCCTGCAAAGTTGGCGATTGTCGAAACCGCTGATGAGAGCGCCCCTCTCCCCGTCACTATACGGGGAGAGGATGCCGGCAGGCAGGTGAGGGGCGGCGCCGACTTGGACAATTGGCGGTCTCCACCGCAATGTTGGGTCGCCTCATACACGACAGCTCAAACCCGGCCCGTCCCATGAGCAACGCCCGAACTTCACCCGGCCGCGTCGGCGCCGGCGAGAGCGCCCCCCGCAAACAGGGCCGTTCGCTGACAGCACTTGGCTACACCAAACCGCAAACCTATGAAGAACTGCGCGCCGTGCTCTCGTCCGGCACCGTGCATTTCCCGAAAAGGCTGCGCCAGGTCGCCATCTTCCTGTGGCAGCATCCGAGCGCCGTGGCGCTGGGCACTATCGCCCAGGTGGCCGACCAGGCCGGCGTGCAGCCCTCGACTCTGGTGCGCTTCGCGCAGATCTTCGGCTATGCCGGATTTTCCGATTTCCAGGGCCTGTTCAAGGACCATATGAAAGGCTCCTGGCCGGACGGTCGTGGACAGGGCAGCCATGAGCCAGCTAAGGAGCAGAGCGCCAACCTGCATTTCCTCCACGGCATGGTCGGCGCCTCGCAGGCCTCGCTCAGCCGCATCGGCAGCGGCTTCGACACCGACAGTTTCGAAAAGATGGTCGACCTGCTTGCGGGAGCCGAGCTGATCTATGTCATCGGCAGCAAGCGTGCCTTCCCCGTCACCACCTATGTTTCGCTGACGCTGTCGCAACAGGGCGTGCGCAACGTGCTGGTCGACAATGTCGGCTCGACCGCGTTCGACCAGGTCGGCTGCATAAGCCGGCGCGACGCGGTGCTCGCCGTCTCCTTCAGCCCGTACAATTCGATCACGCCCGACCTGGTCGCCGTCGCGCATGAGCGCGGGGCATCCATCGTCGCCATCACCGACAGCACCTTTTCGCCGCTGGTGAAACTTTCCGACACCTGGCTGGAGGTGGTCGAGTCCGACTTCGCCGGCTTCCGCTCGCTGGCCGCCTCGCTGGCCGTCGGGATGGCTTTGGTCCACGGCGTCGTCGCGCGCCGGACAGGCCGCGCTACGGTGCTGCGCGACGGCGCCACCGTCGGCGTCGTCGATATCGAGCCCGGCATCGAGGAAAAGATCGTCGAGATGATGCTTGGCGCCCGCATCGAGAAGACCAGCGTCGCAGCTGCGCGCGTGGCAAGCCAGGGCTCCGCCGCACAAGACAGCCATCCGCGGCTATCGGTGCGCAACCTGCAGCTCGGCACCAAGCTGCACGACGTCTCCTTCGATCTCGCCAATGGCGAGGTGGCTGGCGTCGTCGCGCTCGAGGGCCAGGGCCAGGACGAGCTCTTCGCCGCCCTTGCCGGCTCGATCCGGCCGGCCGGCGGCACGATTGCCGTCGACGGCGCGCCGGTGAAGTTCTCGCATCCGAGCGACGCGATTCAAGCTGGCATCGCTTACGTGCCTGGCGACCGCACCGAGGCTTTAGCCATGCAGCGCTCGGTGCGCGAGAACATCGCGCTGCCCTTCAGCGCGGCACTGCGCAAATGGGGGCCTATCCGGGTGCAGCGGGAACGCATGGTGGTTTCCAGCGCCATTGCCAGGCTGCAGATCGATACCCGCGCGCAGGGCGAAGTGCAGCGCCTTTCCGGCGGCAACCAGCAGAAGGTGACCATCGCCCGCTGGATCGCGGCGGACGCCCGCACCATCCTCTGCTTCGACCCGACGCGCGGCATCGATGTCGGCACCAAGCAGGAAATCTACAAATTGCTGCGCGAGCTCGCCGGCCTCGGCAAATCGGTGCTGTTCTACACATCCGAGCTGGAGGAGGTGCAGCGTGTCTGCGACCGCGTCATCGTCATCTTCGGCGGCCGTGTCGTCGACACTTTCCCGGTCGAGCTTGCCGACGAGCCGGCGCTGATGCGGGCTGCCTACGGCCTGCCGCGCGGCGCCAGGGAGGATGTCGGCATCCTTGCCGATGTCAGGCCCACCCCCGATGCGGAGGCCGCGTCATGACCCGTTTCCTGCGCCGCCAGGGCTGGGTCGCCGGCCTGCTCGCCCTGCTCATCTTCCTGTTCGTCATCACCAAGCTGATCCAGCCGGGTTATGGCAGCGGCGACTTCGGCTCGCTCGCGCGGGCAGTTTTGCCCTACGCTTTTGCAGTGGCTGCGCAGACCGTCGTCGTCATCGCGGGCGGCATCGATCTCTCGGTCGCCGCCATGATGGCGCTGACAAGCGTTACCGCCGCCTCGATGATGAACGGCGCCAGCGAGGAATATGCGTTTTTCGTCGTGCCCTTCGTGCTGGCTATGGGGCTAGTGCTCGGCGCGCTCAACGGCCTCCTTATCGTCGTCACCCGCGTGCCGGATATCGTGGTCACCTTGGCCACGCTGTTCGTGCTGCAGGGCGCGGCGCTTCTGGTGCTCGATGCGCCCGGCGGCGCCGCCGCCGAGTGGCTGAAGGCAAGTGTCGTCGGCATCATGCCGATCGCCGGCCTGCCGGATTGGGCCGATGCCTGGGTTCCGAAGGCGCTGGTGCTGCTCGTGGTCTGCCTCTTCGCCATATGGATTCCGCTGAGAAGCTCGCGGCTTGGCCTCTCCATCTACGCCATCGGCAGCGACGAGCTTGCCGCCTTCCGCAGCGGCGTGCCGGTGGCGCGCACCAGGATCGTCGCCTACGCGCTCTCCGGCCTGTTCGCGGCACTTGGCGGGCTGTCGCTCACCATCAGCACCGGCATCGGCGCGCCGATCCCCGGCCCCTATCTGCTCGCCAGCGTCGCGGCGGTGGTGCTTGGCGGCGTCGCGCTCGGCGGCGGCAAGGGCGGGCTGCTCGGGCCGATCATCGCCGTCTTCGTGCTCAGGCTGGTGCGCACAGACCTGACGCTTCTCGCCATCGACCCCAACGTCACCGCCATCATCGAGGGCGCAATCATGGTCGCCGTGGTGATGTTCGGCGCCTTCATCACCATCCGGGGCCGCCCGGCAGGAGCAACGCCATGACGAGCAGCGCGACCATGCCCCAGCCTGTCTCGTTCGGCCGCCGCCTGAAGCGCTTCATGGCGGACCGGCCGCTCATTCCGCTGATCATCCTGCTCGTCATCCTGGTGGCGATCCTGCAGGTCCTGCGCCCCGGCATCGTCAACGAGCGCTGGATCGCCAACACGGCGAAGTTCGCCATTCCGCTGGCGATCCTCGCCGGTTGCCAGACCATGACGATGCTCACCGGCGGCATCGACCTCTCGGTCGGCACGGTGGCGACGATGAGCGCCTTCATCATGGCAACGCAGATCGTCAATCAGGATCCGACGGTAGCCTTTCTGCTGGCCATGCTGCCGGCGGTGCTGATCGGCCTCGTCAACGGCATCGGCGTCGGCGTCTTCCGCGTCCATCCGCTGATCATGACGCTGGGCACCAGCCTGATCGGCACCGGCTTCCTGCAGGTCTACCAGCGCACCGTCATCGCCTCCGGCGCCAGGATCCCGGATTTCCTCAACTGGCTGGGCACCGGCCTCACCTACGGCTTTCCCAACGCGCTCTTCCTGTTCGTGCCGGTGGCGATACTGATCGTCTTCACCCTCAACCGCACCGGCTTCGGCCGCCTGCTCTACGCCGTCGGCGACAATGAACGCGCCGCACGTTTGTCCGGCGTCCGCTACTGGCAGGTGATCACCGCGCTCTACGTCATCTCCAGCCTGCTCGCCGGCATCACCGGCCTGCTCTATATCGGCTTGATCAAGGCGCCGTCGCTGTCGCTCGCCGAGCCGCTGGTGCTGCCTTCGGTGGCGGCGGCCGTCATCGGCGGCACCTCGATCTTCGGCGGCCGCGGCGGCTATATGGGAACAATCATCGGCGCGCTGATCCTGACCGTGCTGACGACGCTGCTCACCATCCTGCATATGCCGGAAGGCGGTCGCCGCATCCTTTTCGGTTTCATCGTGCTGTTCGTGACCGCAGCGTATTTGAGGATCATCGAGGACCGGTAGGCGGAAGCGCGGAAGCGGCGCTTTTTGGCTCAAGGGATTTGAACCGTCCCTATCCCATGGGAGAAGCCCGATGGCCAAACGTTCGAGTGCAGGAGAAACCGAAAGAACCGTCGCAAGCGATCTTGCCGACGACGATCCTCGTCTTGCGTTCATCTATCAGGAGGCCGTGAGAGGTCTCACTCACCAGCAGACCGTCGTGGAGAACATGAATACTCGCGCCGGCAGCCTTATCTTTGCCACCGCGTTCGCAAACTCACTGCTCGGCGGTGCGGCCCTTTCCAACGGACTTGGGCTGTGGGACTGGACCGCGGTGGCTTTCCTGTTCGGCATCGGCGGGCTGATCGTCTTCATGCTTTGGCCCTACCACCAATACGCATTCCGCTTCGATCCGGAGGAACTGCTCAATCAATATGTCGATGGCGACAGGCTGGCAACGATGTCGGCCATGCATCGCGCGCTCGCCCTTCGCATCAAGGCGGACATGGCCGGCAACTGGCGAATTATCCAGCGGCTCCGTATGGCGTTGCAGATAGCGCTGCTCTTTCTGTTGCTCGATATCCTGGCCTGGCTTCTGGCGATCGCGGGCGTTTGAGCCAAAGTATTGGGGCAGTCAACGCATCTGTCGGCGTCCGCTACCGGCAGGTCCATCAGGCGGCCGAACTGCCCGGCTCCTGCTCTTCGGCATTCGGATCGCCCGGCGCCGTCGCCCAGGCGAGTTCCACCAGCGTCACCGTGCGGCGGCCGGCGCCGTCGATCTGGCAGACGATGAGGCCTTGCTCCTCGATATAGTCGAGCAGCCGCCGCGCGCGGCGCAGCGAATGCGAGCCATAGGCCCGCGCTATCGCCGAGTCGCTCGGGCAGGGCCAGCCTTCCTTTGCCGCCCTCGCGATCATCATGAAAACGCCCTGCATGTCCTCAGGCAGCAGCGAGGCGCGCACTGAGACGTCCCGCCACGCGTCATCCTCCGCCATGTCGGAACCGACACCGGCGCGGGCGCGCGTCAGCATGCGACGGAACTCCGAAAGGTCGGGCACGACCGACGCGAGCCCTTCGATCCGGCAACGAACGACGAACTCCTGATAGAGCACGCCGATGACGCGGAATCCCGCGTCGGGCTCGGCCAGGATGGCGCGCAGGATGCGGTCCATCCGCTCACGCCGCTCGGCGAGATCCTCGGCGCTCGGCTGCGGTTCGGCCGGCTCCGGGCGGATGTCCAGTGGTGCGGCCTTGGCCGCCATCAATTGATCGAGGAGATCGGGCGAGGGCCGGCGCTGCGCCCGCACCGTCTCCGGCGGCGGCGCCGCCAGGATGATCGAGCGCGCATCCTCCAGCGCCGCTTCCGGCAGCGGCATCAGCCGCGGCGTGCCGTTGCGTGGGCTCGTTTCCGTCGATCCGATCCGCAGGCTTAGCGGGCGGCGCGACAATGCGGGCCCGAGCGCCATGAAATGCCCCCGCTCCAGGTCGCGAAACGCTTCCGCCTGCCGGCGCTCCATGCCGAGCAGGTCGGCCGCGCGCGCCATGTCGATGTCGAGGAAAGTCCGGCCCATCAGGAAGTTGGAGGCTTCCGCCGCGACGTTCTTGGCGAGCTTCGCCAGCCGCTGCGTGGCGATGATGCCGGCAAGCCCGCGCTTGCGGCCGCGGCACATCAGATTGGTCATGGCGCCCAGCGAAAGCTTGCGCGCCTCGTCCGAAACCTCGCCGGCGGCGGCCGGCGCGAAGAGCTGCGCCTCGTCCACCACCACCAGCATCGGGTACCAATGGTCGCGCGCGACCTCGAACAGGCCGCCGAGGAAGGCGGCTGCGCGCCGCATCTGGTTCTCGGCGTCGAGTCCCTCGAGATTGAGCACCGTCGAGACGCGGTGGATGCGCGCCCGCTCGCCGGCCGCCTGCAGGCCGCGCTCGGTGTGCTCCTCGGCATCGATCACCAGATGGCCGTAGCGTTCGCCGAGCGACACGAAGTCGCCTTCGGGGTCGATGATGGTCTGCTGCACCCAGGGCGCGCTCTGTTCGAGCAGCCGGCGCAAAAGATGCGACTTGCCGGAGCCCGAATTGCCCTGCACCAGCAGGCGGGTCGCCAGCAGTTCCTCAAGGTCGAGGGCCGCCGGCGCGCCTGCCGTCGTCTGCCCCATCTCGATTGCAACCGTCATGTCTCGACTCGACTAGTCTCCCTGCGCGGGAGCGGGCTTAGCAACCGGTGCGCGGTGCGTCGAGTATGGGTCTTCGCCCTCGGCACGATGTTCCACATCTAACGCTCGTCGTGCAAAAGTGCGCAGCGGTCTTGGGAAAACGACATGCGTGATACAAGGATTTAAAGCGCGTCGCCTGAGCCCGTTTCAGCGTGACGTGCTTTAATGCATGTCGCGCAAAAGTGCGCAGCGGTTTTGCGAAAACGACATGCATAAAAACAAAGACTTAAAGCGTGTCGCCTGATCCATTCCAGAACGACGTGCTTGAAAGAGCAAATGGCGGCAGGCTGTCGCCAATCGCTCTGGTCGGACCACCATTTTGCTGGCGCAATCCCACCATTGGCGTATCATCCTTTTGGAGAGGGTTCATGGCAGGAGGAGGCTAATGAGCGTCGCTTCGGAAGTGCCCGTCATGGACCCGACGGTGCAAGATCTTGTTTCCTCTGCGCTTTCGAAATTTCGCGCCGGCGACACCATCTCGACCCGCGCAATGCTCGACACCATCCGCCGATCCGGCCCAGCTTGCGAGGACAGCGACGACCATCTGGTCGAACTGATCGTCATGGCTGCCGTTGGTAAGACCATGGGCGTCGTCTTCGACCATCGCTCGCCCGACGAGCGGTTGCCGCGCTTGTCTTAGACTGCCTCTTCGAGCCCCTTAGCTCTCAAAGTGGTCGCGCTCTTGGGTCTGTTGAGATTCAGGTCAGGCCGAGCCGAGAATGGTGGTTTCCGAGAACCGGCCTACGCCGGCCGTAGCCTTCATAGAGCGGAGACACTTACGAGGGCTTCGGCAGGCGAAGGCCGGAGCGGAGCGTACTTCAAGTACGTGAGCACCGGCCTACGCCGGCCGTAGCCTTAATTTGGCTGCCACGCCATTCGTGAATGCTTCGGCCGGCGAAGGCCGGAAGCGCAGGAAGCCGCCATTCGCAGGCCGGCATCACCTGAATATCGACAGACCCTCTAGCTTCCCAACGGATGCGGCATATAACCGACGAAACCGGCGATCTTCCAGCGGCCGCCGACCTTGCGGCAGAAATAGAGCGTCTGCCATTTGAGGCGGTCGACGCCGCCGTCGGCCTTGGCGACGGAACCGTCGAACTTCTTGTGCAGCACCGCGCGATCGCCGTCGACGTCAATGTCGCGCATGTTGGTGATGCGGAACAGCGCCTCGCGCAGCGGCTCGGCGAATGTCGTCGCGGCGGTTTCCTTGGCCTGCCGCAGCCATTCGTCGCGATAGACCTCCAGCCTCGGGAACTGCAGCCGCCAGGCATCGGCATTGGCAAGGAAATGCGCATGCATGCCGAAGAAGCCTTCGGCGATGAAGTCGTCCTCGACCATCGACCAGTCCTGGCCGAGGAAGGCATCGATGTCTCGCCGCACCAGCATTTCCCACAGCGCATGGCGGTCGGCATCGCCTTCCGGAAACGGATTCTTGTCGAAGATCATCGGATCCCCTCTCTCTCGTATCTGCCGGCGGCCACGAGTTGCCGGCCCGGCTTCGAGGCGCAGGATGCTCAGGCTTCTGTAATAAAGCAACATGGATTTTCGAAAAAATGTTGCTTTCCAACAAATGCTCTATGAGGATCACGCCGACAGGCGTAGACGGCTATAAGAACCGTCCCATCAAGTCGACAATCAGGAGGCTCACTTGCCCAAGCAATGCTTTGGAAAATCGCATGTCCCGCTCTCGCCCGCCGTGCGTGCCGGCGATTTCGTCTATGTCTCCGGCCAGGTGCCGGTGGGCAGCGACGGGCTGGTGGTCAAGGGCGGCATCGCCGAGCAGGCCGAGCAGGTGCTGCAGAACGTCAAGGCGGCGCTGGCGCTGGCCGGCTGCACCATGGACGATGTGGTCAAGACCACCGTCTGGCTCGAGGACGCCCGCGACTTCGGCGCCTTCAATACGGTCTATGCAAAGCATTTCCCGAATGACCCGCCGGCTCGCACCACCGTCGAATCCCGCCTGATGATCGACATCAAGATCGAGATCGAAGCGGTCGCCTACCGGCCAGTTTGATCGCGACCAAACAACAAGGGAGGCGCCGATGCAGTTCGATCTGCTGATCAAGGGCGGCCGTGTGATCGACCCGGCCTCCGGGTTGGATGCGCCGCGCGACGTGGCCATCGCCGATGGCCGCATCGCCGCGATCGACGCCGCCATCGATGCCGAGGCCGCCGCTGAGATCGTCGACGCGAGGGACTGCATCGTCACGCCCGGCCTCGTCGACCTGCACAGCCACGTCTATTGGGGCGGCACCTCGCTCGGCGTCGACGCCGACAGGCTCGCCGCCAAGAGCGGCACCACCACCTTCATCGACGCCGGCAGCGCCGGCGCCGGCAATTTCCTCGGCTTTCGTCGCCATGTCATCGAGCGCGCGAAGGTCCGTATCCTCGCTTACGTCAACATCTCCTTCGCCGGCATATTCGGCTTCGCCAAGACCGTGTCGGTCGGCGAATGCAGCGACCTCAGGCTCTGCGAGCCGCGCGAAACGGTGGCGGCGGTGCGCGAGCACGCCGATATCGTCGTCGGCGTAAAGGTTCGTTCCGGCAAACATGCCGGCGGCACCAGCGGCATCGCGCCGGTCGACCTCGCGCTCGAAGCCGCCGACAAGGTCGGCCTGCCGCTGATGGCGCATATCGACGAGCCGCCGCCCGGCCGCTCCGAAGTACTGCCCAGGCTGCGCCGCGGCGACGTCCTCACCCACTGTTTTCGGCCATTTCCCAACGCACCGGTCTTCGCGTCCGGCGCGGTGCGGCCGGATATGCGGCTGGCGCGCGAGCGCGGCGTCATCTTCGACATCGGCCACGGCATGGGCTCCTTCGACTTCGACGTCGCGAAGGCCATGCTGGCGGAGGGCCTGGCGCCCGACGTCATCTCGAGCGACGTGCATCTCTACTGCGTCGACGGCCCCGCCTTCGATATCCTCGTCTGCATGTCGAAGCTCATGGCGCTCGGCATGCCGCTGGTCGAAGTGCTGCGCGCGGCGACGCAGCGCCCGGCTGAGGCGATCGCGAGGCGCGAGCTCGGCACGCTGAAAGTCGGCGACATCGGCGATGTCGCGGTGCTCAAATTGCTGCCCGGACGCTTCACCTTCGTCGATGCGGTCGGCGCCGCACTGGTCGCGGATCGGCGGCTGGTCTCCAACGGTATCGTTGTCGGCGGCAAATGGTGGCCGAACGAGGCCGCGAACCACGATGAGACCGAGCGCTTCGAGGCGCATGCGCACCACACGCATGTCGAGGTTGCGGCGAGGCATTTTAGGCGCGGGTGATCTCCCCCTCGAGGGGGAGATGTCGCCGAAGGCGACAGAGGGGGTCGCCGCGCGTGAAGCGCCAACCCTCGTCCGGCGCAGAAGGGCGAACCCAGTCGGACCGACCCCCTCTGGCCTGCCGGCCATCTCCCCCCATTGGGGGGGAGATGGGCAGCTTCACCGTCTCGCGTTGCTCGGCTCGCCGTAAACCGGCGTGGCAATCCCCTCCATCCGCGCCTTGAGCTGCAGCGCCACGAATTTCGAATAGAAGCGCGACAGCGCGAGGTTGCCGCCGTGGAACCACAGCGCTTCCTGCGCGGTCGGCTTCCACATGTTGCGCAGTTCGCCCTGCCACGGTCCGGGATCGCCCTTCACGCCGGAGCCGAGCCCCCAGCACGGACCGACCTCGTCGGCGACTTCGCGCGAGACGATCGCCGCCACCGTCTCGTTCATCGACTGGTAGCCCGTGCAGCAGACGATCGCGTCGACATCCAATTCGCTGCCGTCCTCGAAGAGAATGCCGTTCGCTGTCAGCGACTTGATGCCGACGCCGCTCTTCACCGCGATCTCGCCGTTCAGGATCAGCTCGCAGGCGCCGACATCGATGTAGTAGCCCGAGCCCGTGCGGTAGGCCTTCATCAAAAGCCCGGTCTCGTCCTCGCCGAAATCGATGGCGAAGCCGCTGTCGCTGAGCCGCTTGTAGAAATCCGCGTCGCGCTCGCGGATAACATCGTAGAGAGCCCGCTGGCCCTTGTGCACCAACGCGAACGGCGTCGAGGCTACGATCATGTCGGCCTTGTCGGTGGTGATGCCGCGCGCCAGCGCCTTCTCGGAAAAGATCTCGAAGCCGACCTCCATCAGCGTGTCGGACTTCACCACCGTCGTCGGCGAGCGCTGCACCATGGTGACCTTGGCGCCCGCCTCCCAGAGGTCGACGCTGACATCGTGGCCCGAGCTTGCAGCACCTATCACCGCAACGCGTTTGCCGCGGAATCTCTCGCCGGTGGAATACTGGCTGGAGTGCAGGAGCTCGCCTTTGAAGCTGTCCGCGCCCGGCAGTTCGATCTGCCGCGGCGGCCCGTAGGCGCCGGTGGCAAAGACGATGTGCTTGGGCCTCAGCGTGATGCGCTGGCCGACCCGGTCGACCACCACCGCCCAAACCTTTTCCGCCTCGTCATAGGCGGCGCTGATGCATTTGGTGGCGACCCAATAGTTCAGCTCCATGACGCGCGCATACATTTCCAGCCAGTCGCCCATCTTGTCCTTGGGCGTGAAGACCGGCCAGTTCTCCGGGAACGGGATGTAAGGCAGATGGTCGTACCAGACCGGATCGTGCAGCACGAGCGAGCGGTAGCGGTTGCGCCAGGAATCGCCGGCGCGCGCGTTCTTCTCGATGATGACGGTTGGAACGCCGAACTGCCGCAGCCGCGCCCCCAGCATGATGCCGCCCTGACCGCCGCCGATCACCAGGCAATAGGGCTGCTCGCGCACGCCGAGGTCGCGCGTCTCGCGGGCCCTGGCTTCCACCCAGGTTTCGCGGTCCGGGTCGGCCTTGTGGCGGATGCCGAGCGGCCGGCCCGGACCTTTCTGCTCTTCAAAACCCTTGAGCTCGCTCATCGCCGTGAACAGCGTCCGGCAGCGGCCGTCCTTGAGGCGCAGGATACCCTCGCCGCGCGCCACGGCCGTCTCGAAGCTGAGCCAGGCTTCGACGATGCCGTCGTCGACGCTCGCCTCCCCGGACAGACGCCAATGGGACGGCTGTGCCAAGGGCAGCGTCGCCTTCAGCATCTCGCGGACCGCTGCCTGGCCCTCCATGGTTTTTATGTTCCATGTGAAGGTGAGCAGATCGCGCCAGTAGCAATCCTCGACGAAAAGGTTGGCCGCCGCCTCGATGTCGCCCGCCTCGAGCGCCCGCCCGAAGGAGCCGAGCCAGGTTGCCGCCTGTTGCGATGGTGCGATGTCGAGCATTCTTCTTCGCTCCCTTCAGTTCGAATCTTTATCGAAGCCGGCGCCGTCGCCTTCTCCCCTTGTGGGAGAAGGAAGAACCTGCCTCAATCGCCCAATGGCTCCATCTCCTTCCCTGTCCGATGGATCTGGGCGTTGTACTTGATGCGACGCACCGTCTCGCGCGCCGGGCCGTCGATCCTATATGCGGTCGCCACCGCAAGAAGGTCGATGGCCGCCAGAAAGGCGTAGCGCGAAGCGGTCGGCTTCAGCGTGTCGGGATATTCGGGAACCGCCATGGTCAGCCGGACATCGCAGACGCGCGTCAGCTCGGTGTCCGGCGCCGTCACGCAGATCGCGTCGGCGCGGTAGTGCTTGGCAAGCTCCACCGCCTCGATTACTTCCCGGGTACGGCCAGTTGCCGAGATCGCAATCACAAGATCGCCGGGCTTCAGCGTCGAAGCGGTCATGCGCATCAGATACGGATCGCATTGTGCGCTGATCGTGATGCCATAGCGGAACAGGCGGTATTGCGTCTCCTGCGCCAGCGCCGATGAGCTGCCGCCGAGCCCGAACACCGTCACCTGCCGCGCCTTGGCGATCAGTTCCGCCGCCTTCTGCAGCTGCCCGGGGTCGATCTGCCGTTCGGCCTCCTGCAGCGCGCGCCGCGCCTCGCCGAACACAGCACTCCAGAACGGCATGCCGCTGTCGCTGTTCGCGGGTCGGGGCTTGGTGCTGAGATAGAGCGCGCCGACGACCAGGCTCTGCGCCAGCTTCAGCTTGAAGTCGCGAACGCCCTCGCAGCCGATGGCGCGGCAGAAGCGGGTCACTGTCGGCTCGCTGACCCCGGCGCGCTGGGCAAGCGCGGCGTTGGAAGCGTCGACGGCATATTTGACGTCGTCGAGCACGACATCGGCGACGCGGCGCTCGGCCGGGCGCAGCTCGGCGTAGCTGTCCTTCACCTGCGAAATGATGTCCGGGATGCGCCTGACATGGTCGTGCCGGTCGTCATCCTCGTCCGGAATTCGCAACGCCTGGCTGTCAGTTTCGGTCATTGGCCAGTCCTTCCCTGCCCGCTTCTGGACCCACCATATTTGCGATTATCCGCCCGCTGGCCATAGGCAATCAACCGGGGTGAGTATGTAGGAAAGTAACACACACTGCAAGTTGGTCGAAAATGACGAAAAATCAGACGCTTAGATAAGAACTGATTGAGCCTGATTGCGTCAGTCCTTTGTCGCCGCTTGACAGTAAAGTAGGATAGTTACAGACTGATTTCGCGGACAGATGGGGGCCTCCGGCAACCCATCGCGCAGTCTCCGAGGGGGAGCATGAATACGGGCAGCGCAAGAACGCCGAAGCTCGGCGTGCAGGCAGCGAGCAAGGTTTACAACACGGCCTCCGGCGATCTCCTCGCCCTGGACCGCTGCAGCCTTGATGTGCACGCCAACGAGATCGTCTCCATCGTCGGTCCTTCCGGCTGCGGCAAGACCACGCTCTTATGGTCGATGTCGGGCCTGCACCGCCTGACCAGCGGCGCGATCCTGCTCGACGGCAAGGAGATCACCGGCCCGCGGCCCGAGATCGGCATCGTCTTCCAGGAAGCGAACCTGCTGCCCTGGCGCAACCTCGACGCCAACATCAACTTCCCCTTCGAGATCAAGGGCGAGAAGCCCGACCGCGCCTGGATCGCGCATCTCTTGAACCGCGTCGGACTCGACGGCTTCGGCGGCAAGTTCCCGCGCGAGCTTTCCGGCGGCATGCAGCAGCGCGCCGCGATCGTGCGCGCTCTGGCGCTGAAGCCCTCTGTGCTTCTGATGGACGAACCCTTCGGCGCCCTCGACAGCTTCACCCGCGAGGAGATGAACCGCCTCGTCGAGGAGATCTGGCTCGACACCAAGACCACCATCGTCTTCATCACTCACAGCATCGAGGAAGCGATCTTCCTCTCCGACCGGGTCGTGGTGTTGACCACCCGGCCGGGCCGTGTCGCCAAGATTTACGATGTGCCGTTCCAGCGGCCGCGTTCGCTGGAGATCATGGCGACCAAGGAAGTCTTCGACCTCACCAACCGCATCAAGATGGACATCGTCGGCGAGCGCCGGCCGAAGGGGCCGGAACAGCCAGAACACAAGAGCGCTGAAATCGTGAGGATCAGGCCGTGAGCGGGGGCGACGCCATTCCGGAATTCGCAAAGACGAAGTCGGGAGCCAAATCAGGCGACGGCCAGGATGTCAGCCTCACCAATCTTTCCGCCTTCGCCAGCGGTCCCGGCATCAAGTCCGGCGCCGAGGTGGCGGCGATCCTCGCTGTCGCCGTGGTGATCATAGGCGGCATCGAGCTGGCGCTGCGCATCTTCCACGTCCCGCAATACATCATGCCGCCGCCGAGCTCGATCGTTTACGCTCTATTCGACGAGTTCCCGCTGATAGCCCCGCATCTCGGCTACACGCTGGTCGAGCTCGTCTCGGGCTTCGCCATCGGCGCCATCGTCGGCCTGGTGATGGCGGCCGTGATCACGCAGTTCCCCTTCGCCGAAAAGATCGTCGCGCCTTATATCCTCATCCTCGTCACCACGCCGATGCTGGCGCTGGTGCCGCTGCTCATCTTGCGCTTCGGCTTCGGCTATACGCCGCGCATCATCGCGGTGGCGCTCGCCGCCGGTCCGATGGTGATGATCAACGCCGCGACCGGCTTCCGCCGCGTCGACAGCGCCAAGATCGCGCTCGCCCGCTCCTATGGTGCAAGCACCTTGCAGATCTTCTGGAAGATCCGCGCGCCGATGGCGCTGCCGATGATCCTGGTCGGCCTGATGATCGGCGCGATCTTCGGGCTGCTCACCGCCGTCGGCGCCGAGATGGTCGGCGGCGGCTTCGGCCTCGGAAACCGGCTCACATCCTATTCGTCGATGATCCAGATGCCGCAATTCTTCGCGGTGGTACTGATCCTGTCGATCCTCGGCATCCTGATCTACGTGCTGTTCTTCCTGATCGGCAAGAAATGGGCGAGCTGGGAGACGTAAGCGCGGAAGGATGATGCCGCCCGGGAGGCGGGCGAAGGCGAGCAACCAATAAAGGGCAATCAACAAAGGGGAATGCGATGACCAACGAAAGCTCATTCGACACAGCGACAAGAGCAGGCATCAGCCGCCGCTACTTCCTGCAGGTGACGGCGGCCGGCGTGGTGACCGCCACAGCGCTCGGCGCATCAGGCCTGAGAGCCAGGGCCGCGGCCTATGAAAAATTCACCTGGATCTCGCCGCGCGGCACGCTCGAGGTGCTGGACGACTATCCCTACTGGTCGGCCAAGAAGGCCGGCTATTTCGGTGACCTCGCCACCGACATGCAGCCGGGCCCGTCCGACGGCACCGCGACCGTGAAGTTCGTCGATGTCGGTCAGGCCGACATGGGCTTCCCGTCGCCCGGCGTCTTCTCCTTCGCCATCCAGAACGGCATGAAGCTGAAGTCCGTCTTCCATATGGGCGCGCGCGACACCTTCAGCATCGCCTTCCGCAAGGGCCAGGGCACCAAGAACCTCAAGGACCTCGAAGGCAAGACCATCCTGCTCGGCTCCGCCGCCTGGCAGGCGATCACCGATCCGCTGCTTGCAGCACAAGGCGTCGACATCAAGAAGGTGAAATATGTCGAGGCCGGCTGGCCGACCTGGGGCACCGCGCTTGCCGGCGGCCAGGGCGATGCGGCACTCTCCTGGGAAGGCCTGCGCGCCGAGTGGATCGCCAAGGGCCTCGACTTCGAGTACTGGCTGGGCGTGCAGAACTCCAAGTTGCCGGCCAACACCTTCGTGGTCCGCACCGCCGATCTCGAGGATCCCGACAAGAAAGCCTTTCTGGAAAAATACCTGCGCGGCTGGGCGATGGGCCTCGAATTCGGCTACCAGAACCCGCGCGCGGCGGTCGAAGCCGTGTTCGATCAGTTCCCGACTCTGGCCAAGAACCTTGGTCCTGAGCTCGGCACCACCTCGATCCTTCAGCAGATCAACGTCTTCCGCGGCGACATGGACAAGCGCGGCGGCTGGGGCTCGCATGACATGGCGAGCTGGCAGGGCTTCTTCGACGAGATCCTGAAGATCGGCCAGATCACCGCGCCGGTGAAGGCCGAGGACGTCTGCACCAACGACCTGATCCCCGCGGCCAACGACTTCGACAAAGCCAAGGTCAAGGCGGACGCCGACGGCGTGAAACTGTCAGAAGGCTTTGCGGCGCTCGACGTCGAAAAGATCAAGGCGCACCTGTTCGACTCGGCGGTGAAGTGAGGGTGCAGAAAGAGGGCAAAGTCGCACGTGCTTTGGAGGATTATTGAGGTCAGCGCCGCCCCTCATCCGCCTGCCGGCACCTTCTCCCCGTATAGTGACGGGGAGAAGGGAGATGGCCGCGATCTCGGCACTCTATCTGCCACGCTGGCGATTGGCGAAACCTTCGGCGAAAGCTTCTTTCTCCCCGTCACTATACGAGGAGAAATGCCCGGCAGGGCAATGAGGGGCAGCGCCAGCCTAAGGTGTTGCCTGGATTAGACACATGGGCGGCGGCAGCACATCGCCGCCCACCATTCAATCAAAGAATCGGGGAGGCTGACATGGCCGACAAAGTGAGAATCCTGGTGGTTGGTCTGGGCAATATGGGCGCCTCGCATGCCAGCGCCTATCACCGCTCCGACGGCTTCGAGATCGTCGGCATCATGAGCCGCACCATCAAGAGCAACAAGAAGATCCCCAAGGAGCTCGCCGGCTATCCGCTCTATGAGGATTTCGACCTGGCGCTGAAGGAGACGAAGCCGGATGCCGTCTCGATCAACAGCTGGCCGAACACGCACGCCGAATATGCGCTGAAGGCGATCGCCGCCAACTGCCATGTATTCATGGAAAAGCCCTTGGCCACCAACATCGAGGATGCGGAGAAAGTGGTGGCAGCCGCGCGTGCAAAGAACCGCAAGCTGGTGCTCGGCTACATCCTGCGCGTCCACCCGTCCTGGATCAAATTCATCGAGGTCGGCAAGACGCTCGGCAAGCCGCTGGTGATGCGCCTCAACCTCAACCAGCAGAGCAGCGGCAGCGCCTGGCATTGGCACAAGAACCTGATCGACTCGCTGATCCCGATCGTCGATTGCGGCGTGCACTATGTCGACGTCATGTGCCAGCTGACCGGCGCCAAGCCGGTGCGCGTGCATGGCATTGGCGCAAAACTCTGGGCCGAGGCCGACAAGCAGAATTACGGCCACCTGCATGTCACCTTCGATGACGGCTCGGTCGGCTGGTACGAGGCCGGCTGGGGCCCGATGATGAGCGAGACGGCTTATTTCGTGAAGGACGTGGTCGGCCCGAAGGGCGCCGTCTCGATCGTCGCCGGCCAGTCGGGAAGCGGCGCCAAGGAGGCCGAGGAGGTTTCCGATTCCGCCGATATCGACCGCCACACCAAGACCGACGCGCTGAAGATCCATTATGCGCAGGTCGACGGCGACAAGAATTTCTCGAAGCCCGACGAGATCGTCAGCATGGAGGACGAGCCCGGCCATCAGGAGCTTTGCGACCGCGAGCAGGCCTTCTTCCTGCGCGCCATCCGCGAGGATCTCGACCTGACCGAGCAGATGGATGCGGCCGTCAACAGCCTGCGCATCGTGCTCGCGGCCGAGCAGAGCATCGCGGAGAAGCGCACCGTCGAGCTGGCCTGAGGAGTTCTGTTCAGGCCGATTGCCACCGTCGGCGCTGCCCCTCACCCTTACCCTCTCCCCGTGAAGAACGGGGAGAGGGGGATCGCAAGCGTCGCGGCCAGCCTCCTTCTCCCCGTCACTATACGGCGTAGTGACGGGGAGAAGGGAAATAGTCGTAACCTAGGCGCCCTTTCTGCAACGCTGGCGATTGGCGAAACCATCGATGACGGCGTCTTTCTCCCCGTCCCTATACGGGGAGAAATGCCCGGCAGGGCAATGAGGGGCGGCGCCAGCCTCCGCGAGGCAAGAACTACAGCAACTTCACCTACGTTGTTCGCTCCAGACTGAAAGTCGACGGGCCAAAACCCCTATAAAATTCCTATATCTTTCCTCTCCGGCCCGCCTCGAACCTTTATGGCGATCGGGTCCATATTTCCTTCGAAAAACGCTTTGATCGCCGTCGCCGCTAAGGTGACGTGCGTCCGCGTGCAGTTTTGAGCCAGCCACTGCGAGCCGCAAACACAAAGTGGAAAAAAGGAACGCCTGCCATGGACCTCATTGTTCTCGGGATCGGGATTTTGTTCTTCGCCCTGTCCTTAGCTTACGTCAAAGCCTGCGACAGAATCTGAGCGAAAAGGTCGGATCATGCTTTTCGATTACATACTCGGCGGCGCGGTGACCTTGTTCCTGCTTGCCTATCTCACTTACGCGCTCATTCGCCCAGAGCGCTTCTGACCGGCACGCGGAGAGCTCATCATGACTATGAATGGCTGGATACAGATCCTCATTTACTGCGGCATCCTCGTCGCGCTCGTTAAGCCGCTTGGCGGCTACATGTACCGCGTCTTCGACGGTGATCGTACCTTTCTGTCGCCGGTGCTCGCGTCGGTCGAGCGCGGCCTCTATCGCCTCGCGGGAATGAACGAGAAGGAAGAACAGCACTGGGCCCTCTACGCGACCGGCATGCTGCTCTTCAATCTTGCCGGTTTCCTGGTTCTTTACGCGCTGCAGCGGCTGCAAGGCGCCCTGCCCTACAATCCCGCGGGCATGACCGCGGTCGAGCCGGGGCTTGCCTTCAACACCGCCGTCAGCTTCGCCACCAATACCAACTGGCAGAACTACGGCGGCGAAAGCACGATGTCCTATCTCGTGCAGATGGCCGGCCTCGCCGTGCAGAACTTCGTCTCGGCCGCCACTGGCATTGCCATCGCGATTGCCTTGATCCGCGGCTTTGCCCGCGCCTCCGGCAAATCGATCGGCAATTTCTGGGTCGATCTGACCCGCTGCATGCTCTACGTGCTGCTCCCGCTCTGCATCGTGTTGACGCTCGCCTATGTGTGGCTGGGCATCCCGCAGACGCTTGGTCCTTATGTCGACGCCACCACCCTGGAAGGCGCCAAGCAGACGATCGCGCTTGGACCGGTCGCCTCGCAGATCGCCATCAAGATGCTCGGCACCAATGGCGGCGGCTTCTTCAACGCCAACGCCGCGCATCCGTTCGAGAATCCGGACGCCATCTCCAACCTGATCCAGATGCTGTCGATCTTCGCGCTTGGCGCTGCCCTCACCAATGTCTTCGGCCGCATGGTCGGCAGTGAGCGCCAGGGCTGGGCGATCCTGGCCTCGATGGGCGTGCTGTTCCTCGCCGGCGTCATCGTCTGCTACTGGGCCGAGGCCGCCGGCAACCCGCTCGTCCATGCGCTTGGCATCGACGGCGGCAACATGGAAGGCAAGGAGACGCGCTTCGGCATCGCGCTCTCGGCGCTGTTCGCGGTCATAACCACGGCGGCCTCCTGCGGCGCCGTCAACGCAATGCATGATAGTTTCACCGCGCTTGGCGGCATGATCCCGCTCATCAACATGCAGCTCGGCGAGGTCATCGTCGGCGGCGTCGGCGCCGGCTTCTACGGCATCCTGATGTTCGTCGTCCTCGCCGTCTTCGTCGCCGGCCTGATGGTCGGCCGCACACCCGAATACCTCGGCAAGAAGATCGAGGCCAAGGAGGTCAAGATGGCGATGCTTGCCATCCTGTGCCTGCCGCTGGCGATGCTGATCTTCACGGCGATCGCCGTGGTCCTGCCGAGCGCCGTGGCCTCGATCGCCAATGGCGGCCCGCACGGCTTCACCGAGGTGCTTTACGCCTATACCTCGGCGGCCGCGAACAACGGTTCGGCCTTCGGCGGCCTCTCCGGCAACACGCCCTGGTACAACATCACGCTCGGCATCGGCATGCTGATGGGTCGCTTCCTGGTCATCATCCCGGCTTTAGCCATCGCCGGCTCGCTGGCCGCCAAGAAGACCGTGCCCGCTTCGGCCGGCACCTTTCCGACCGACGGCACGCTGTTCGTCGGCCTGCTGGTCGGCGTCATCATCATCGTCGGCGGTCTCACCTTCTTCCCGGCGCTCGCCGTCGGGCCGATCGTCGAGCACCTGGCAATGATTCATGGACAGACTTTCTGAGATGACCATGCCCTGGTTCAATCACATTCGCCGGCACGACCGTCACCAACCCGGTGACGGTCAGCCTGATGACGGAAGGGACGAGAGGCCTCGTCCTTTCCCGACGCTCTCCACCTTCCTCGGCATGGCAGCCGTGCTTTTCGTGCTGTGGCTGCTGGCTTCCGCTCTTCCGCACCTGTTCCCGAAGACCGAGCACCCCGCGCCGTCCAACATCACCGATACTGGAGCCTCGAAATGAGCCAGTCCAAATCCGCGGGCATTCTGGATGCCCGCATCCTGGTGCCCGCCATCGGCGGTGCCTTCCGCAAGCTCGATCCGCGCACGCTCATCAAGAACCCGGTGATGTTCGTCGTCGCCATCGTCTCGGCGCTCACCACCGTTCTGTTCGTCAAGGAACTCATCACCGGCGGCGGCGATCTCGGCTTCACCCTGCAGATCATCATCTGGCTGTGGTTCACCGTGCTGTTCGCCAACTTCGCCGAAGCCGTCGCCGAAGGCCGCGGCAAGGCCCAGGCCGACTCGCTGCGCAAGGCGCGCACCGAGACCCAGGCCAAGCTGCTCGTCAACGGCGAGGATCGCGGCAAGTTCAAGCTGGTGCCGGGCACCAGCCTGAAGGTCGGCGACATCGTGCTGGTCGAGGCCGGCGACATCATCCCCTCGGACGGCGAAGTGATCGAAGGCGTGGCTTCCGTCAACGAGGCGGCGATCACCGGAGAATCCGCGCCCGTCATCCGTGAATCCGGCGGCGACCGTTCGGCCGTCACCGGCGGCACGCAGGTGCTGTCCGACTGGATCCGCGTGCGCATTTCCGCCGCCTCCGGCCAGACCTTCCTCGACCGCATGATCTCGCTGGTCGAAGGCGCGGAGCGCCAGAAGACGCCGAACGAGATCGCGCTCAACATCCTTCTCGTCGGCATGACGTTGATCTTCGTGCTGGCGACCGCGACCATCCCCAGCTTCGCCTCCTATTCGGGCGGCTATATTCCGGTGACCATCCTCGTCGCTCTGTTCGTGACGCTGATCCCGACCACGATCGGCGCCCTGCTGTCGGCCATCGGCATCGCCGGCATGGACCGCCTGGTGCGCTTCAACGTGCTCGCCATGTCCGGCCGCGCCGTCGAGGCCGCCGGCGACGTCGACACGCTGCTGCTCGACAAGACCGGCACCATCACCCTCGGAAATCGGCAGGCGACCGAATTCCGTCCGGTCAAGGGCGTCACCGAGCAGGAGCTGGCCGATGCTGCCCAGCTCGCCTCGCTGGCCGATGAAACCCCGGAAGGCCGCTCGATCGTCGTGCTCGCCAAGGACAAATACGGAATCCGTGCGCGCGATATGGCGAGCTTGCACGCGACCTTCGTGCCCTTCACCGCGCAAACCCGCATGAGCGGTGTCGACATCGACGGCTCGTCGGTGCGCAAGGGCGCGGTCGATGCTGTGCTGACCCACGTAAATCAGGCAACCGTCGCAGCTCATGGCTTACGTCCGACCAGCGACACCATCCGCGATCTGCAGGCCATCGCCGACGAGATCGCCAAGGCCGGCGGCACGCCGCTGGCGGTCGAGCGCGACGGGCGCCTGCTCGGCGTCGTCCACCTCAAGGACATCGTCAAGGGCGGGATCAGCGAGCGTTTCGCGGAACTGCGCAAGATGGGCATCCGCACGGTGATGATCACCGGCGACAACCCGCTGACCGCGGCGGCCATCGCCGCCGAAGCCGGCGTCGACGACTTCCTCTCCCAGGCGACGCCGGAGAACAAGCTGTGGCTGATCCGCGAGGAGCAGGCCAAGGGCAAGCTGGTCGCCATGTGCGGCGACGGCACCAACGACGCGCCGGCGCTCGCCCAGGCCGATGTCGGCGTCGCCATGAACACCGGCACGGTGGCCGCCCGCGAGGCCGGCAACATGGTCGATCTCGACAGCGACCCGACCAAGCTGATCGAGATCGTCGAGATCGGCAAGGCGCTGCTGATGACGCGCGGCTCGCTGACCACCTTCTCGATCGCCAATGACGTTGCCAAGTACTTCGCCATCATCCCGGCCATGTTCGCGGTCTTCTACGTCGCGCCCGGACAGTCCACTGGTCCGCTGCAGGCGCTCAACATCATGCACCTGGCGACGCCGCAGAGCGCCATCCTGTCGGCCATCATCTTCAACGCGCTGATCATCATCGCGCTGATCCCGCTGTCGTTGAAGGGCGTCAAGTATCGCGCCATCGGCGCCGGCGCGCTGCTCACCCGCAATCTTGTCGTCTACGGCCTCGGCGGCATCATCGTGCCGTTCGTCGGCATCAAGGCGATCGACTTGATCGTCACGGCCCTCGGCCTCGCATAAGGATCTATTCCGATGTTCAAGCAACTCAGACCCGCTTTTGTCATGATCGTCTTTTTCACGGTGCTTGCCGGCCTCATCTATCCGATCGGCATGACCGGCATCGCGCAGGCGCTGTTTCCCAAACAGGCCAATGGCAGCCTGATCGAAAAGGACGGCAAGATCATCGGCTCCGAACTGATCGGCCAGGCCTTCGCCGGCGACCGCTATTTCCACGGCCGGCCGTCGGCAGCCGGCGACGGATACAACGCCGCCTCTTCCAGCGGCTCGAATCTCGGTCCGACCAATCCGAAGCTGATCGAGCGCATCAAGGGCGATGCCGACAAGTTGAAGGCCGAAAACCCGAACGCGCCGGTGCCGATGGACCTCGTCACCACTTCCGGAAGCGGCCTCGACCCTGACATCAGCCCGGAAGCCGCCCATTTCCAGGTGCCACGGATTGCCAAGGCCCGGGGCATCGACGAAGCCAAGGTGAAATCCCTCGTCGACAGCCATATCGAGGAGCGCGAGCTGGGCTTCATGGGCGAGCCCGTGGTCAATGTGCTGGCGCTCAATCTCGCGCTCGACGACCTGAAATAATCAGCACCCGCGCCGGGGATCGACACGATCCCCGGCGCAATTCATGATTGGACTTGATGCCGGACGACAGGACCAACCCCGAGAACAGACCATCTCCCGACGCGCTGCTCGAGCATGCCGAGCGGGAGGGCCGCGGCCGGCTGCGCATATTCCTCGGCGCCGCGCCCGGTGTCGGCAAGACCTACGAGATGCTGATGGCGGGCCGTGCCCGCCGCGCCGACGGCATCGACGTCGTCATCGGCGTCGTCGAGACGCACGGCCGCAAGGAGACCCAGGCGCTGGTCGACGGCTACGAGGTGATCCCGCGCCGCGGGGTCGAGTACAGAGGCCGCGCTCTCGAGGAGATGGATATCGACGCCATCCTGAAACGGCGTCCGGCATTGGTCCTGGTCGACGAGCTCGCCCACACCAACGCGCCCGGCAGCCGCCACCCCAAGCGCTACCTCGATGTGCAGGAAATCCTGTCGCAAGGCATCGACGTCTACACCACGCTCAACATCCAGCATGTCGAAAGCCTGAACGACGTCGTGGCGCAGATCACCCGCGTCAGGGTGCGCGAGACCGTTCCCGATTCCATCATCGACGAGGCCGACGATATCGAGGTCATCGACCTCACCCCCGACGACCTGATCCAGCGGCTGCAGGAAGGCAAGGTCTATTTCCCTCAAACTGCCCAGCGCGCGATCGAGAACTATTTCTCGCCGGGCAATCTGACGGCGCTTCGCGAGCTGGCGCTGAGGCGCACCGCCCAGCGCGTCGACGAGCAGCTGCTCAATCACATGCAGTCCCACGCCATTCCGGGACCGTGGGCTGCCGGCGAACGCGTCCTTGTCTGCATCGACTCGCGTCCGGGCGGAGCCGCCCGCATCCGCTACGCTCGCCGGCTGGCCGATCGGCTGCGCGCCCCCTGGGCGGCGCTGCATGTCGATACGCCTCGCCTTGCCGGCACGTCGGAAGAGGACAAGGACCGGCTGGCGACCAACCTGCGCCTGGCCGAGCAGCTCGGCGCCGAGGTGGCGACCATCCCGGGCCAGAACGTCGCCCAGGACATCGTGCGCCACGCGACGGCGAACAACTTCACCCATATCGTCATCGGCAGGCCGACCCGCTCGCGCTGGCGGGAACTGATCGAGGGCTCGCTCACCTACGATCTGATCCGCAATGCCGGCGACATCAGCGTCCACGTCATTTCGGGAACCGAACGCGACGCACAGACGCCGGCCGCGAAGGTGAAGGCAGCGGCCGAGCAGAAGCCTTTCCAGATCTGGCCCTATTTGTTCTCCACGGCTTATGTCGCCGGTGGGTTGGCCGTCAGCACCGTTCTCGACCAGTTCTTCGATGTTCGCAATCTTGCCAGCGTCCTGCTCTTGGCGGTGCTGACATCGGCGGTGACCTTCGGGCTGTGGCCGGCGCTCTATGCCTGTTTCCTGAGCGCGCTTGCCTTCAACTTCTTCTTTCTCGAGCCGCGCTACACGCTGACGATCAGGGACCCTGAGAGCATCGTCGCCTTTGCCGTCTTCCTCGTTGTCGCCGTCATCGCCAGCAATCTGACCGCCCGCGTGCAGCGCCAGGCGGTCGCCGCCCGTTCGCGCGCACGTGCAACCGAGGACATCTACTCCTTCTCGAGGAAGCTCGCCGGCGCCGGCACGCTCGACGACGTTCTCTGGGCCACCGCCTTCCAGATCGCCTCGATGCTGAAAGTGCGCGTGGTGCTGCTTCTGCCCGAAAACGGCACCATCACCGTCAAGGCCGGCTACCCGCCGGACGACACGCTGGCCGAGGCCGACATCGCGGCCGCCCGCTGGGCCTGGGAGCACGACCGCCCGGCCGGCCGCGGCGCCGATACGCTGCCCGGCGCCAAGCGGCTCTATCTCCCCTTGCGGACGGGGCGCACCGCCATCGGCGTTGTAGGCCTCGACAACGACAGGCAGGGACCGCTGCTGACGCCCGAGCAGCAGCGTCTTCTCGATGCGCTTGCCGATCAGGCGGCGGTCGCCATCGAGCGCATCCAGCTCGTTGCCGATGTCGACCGCGCCAGGCTCGCGGCGGAAGCGGACCGGCTGCGCACGGCGCTGCTCACCTCGATCTCGCATGACCTGAAGACGCCGCTTGCCGCCATCATGGGCGCGGCCGGCACGCTGCGGGAATACGCCGCCGCCCTTCCCGAAAAGGACCGCGCGGACCTTCTGTCGACCGTGGTCGATGAGTCGGAGCGACTGAACCGCTTCATCACCAACCTGCTCGACATGACCAAGATCGAGTCTGGCGCCATGGAGCCGAACTACGCTCTCCATTATATCGGCGACATCGTCGGCTCGGCGCTCGATCGAGCGCGAAAGATCACCGGTGAGCACCGGATCGACACCGACATTCCGCCGGACCTGCCGATGCTGCGCCTCGACCCCGTTCTGTTCGAGCAGGCGCTGTTCAACCTTCTCGACAATGCCGCCAAATATGCGCCGCCCGGCTCGGCCATCCGCCTGCAAGGCTGGCTCGACAATGGGTCCGTCATCCTGCAGGTCATGGATGAGGGCCCGGGCATTCCGCCCGGCGACCTCGAGCGGATCTTCGACACCTTCTACCGCGTCCGCAAGCGCGATCAGGTCCGCGCCGGCACGGGCCTCGGCCTGTCGATCAGCCGCGGCTTCATCGAGGCCATGGGCGGCGCGATTTCGGCGGCTAACCGCACCGACCGGCCGGGCGCGATCTTCACCATCCGCATGCCCGTGCCGGAAGCAATTCCGAACCTGACCGTCGCCAAAACGGATGACGCCGCATGACCAATCCGAACGTCAGCATCCTGGTCGTCGACGACGAGCCGCCGATCCGCAAGCTGCTGCGCGTCGGCCTTGGCAGCCAGGGCTATGCCGTATCGGAGGCGCCGAATGCCAAGGCCGCGATCGAACTCATTGAGGCGCAGCCGCCCGACCTGATCCTGCTCGACCTCGGCTTGCCCGGCATGACCGGCCTCGAGCTGCTCGGCAAATGGCGCAACGACGGCCTCGACATTCCGGTGGTCATCCTGTCGAGCCGGACCGACGAGGCCGGCATCGTCCAGGCGCTCGAGCTCGGTGCCGACGACTATGTGACAAAACCCTTCGGCATGAACGAGCTCGTCGCCCGCATCCGTGTGGCGCTGCGCCACAAATTCCAGCAGCAGGGCGAGAAGCCGGTTTTTCAAACGGGCGATCTCTCCGTCGACCTCGTCAAACGCATCGTCAAGGTCGAGGGCAAGGAAGTAAAACTATCGCCGAAGGAATACGACATCCTGCGCATGCTCGTACAGTATGCCGGCAAGGTGCTGACCCACCAGTTCCTGATGAAGCAGATCTGGAACGACTCGACCGACGTGCAATATCTCAGGGTCTATGTCCGCCAGTTGAGGCAGAAGATCGAGAAGACGCCGGACCAGCCACGCTACATCATCACCGAGACAGGCGTCGGCTATCGGCTGCGTGAGGTGGAGTAGCTGACGCAAAACCGTGACGGTTGGCCGAAGCATCTCAAGGTCGTCATCAACTCTGAGGAATGGCGGCGTCTCTGAGCCTAGCGTTTAGGGTGACGATGATCTTTCGCATGACGGCGGCGATGGCCACCATTGGCTTTTTGCCGTTGGCGCGGAGGCGTTTGTAGAAGGCTGCGAACTCGCCCCTTCCGGCAGCGGCGTGCAACGCGGGCATGTAGAGCATGCTCCTGATCTCTGGTCGTCCGCCACGGATTTTGCGGTAGCCGTGTTTTTGGCCGCTGTCGTTTGGGTGCGGCGCGAGGCCGGCAAGGGCTGCCGCCTTGCGGCGTGTCATGGAGCCGAGCTCGGGCAGGATGGCGAGCAGCTTGGCCGCCACGATCGGGCCGAGACTGTCCATGGCCGTGCAGATGGCTGCCCGGTGCTTGAGAGTGCTGCTGTTGGCAATCAGCTCGCGGATCGCGGCATCGATGACCTGGATCTCGCGCTCGAGGACTTTAGTCACGACCTTGAAGGATCTGGCGAGGTCGTAATCGCCAGGTGCCTTGGCGCGGTTCTTCTCGGCGCCCCTGAAGGCCATAAGCTCCTGGCGGCGCCGGACCAGGGCGCGCAGGCGGGTCGCATCGGCATCCGGAGCCTGCCAAAGCGACAGTTTTGCCCAGCGCTCACGGCCGTAGGCCCAAAGCATGCGGGCATCGATGGCGTCGCTCTTGCCGTGCGTGCCGAAGGAGCGGATGAAGCTCTTGACCTTGAGCGTGTCGGCGCGGTGGCAGGCGATGCCGGCGCGCAGGCACTCCTCGAGCAGCAGGCTTTCATGACCTCCGGTCGGCTCGCACACGACAAGGTCGATGTGTTTGTAGCTCTTGAGCAAGGCACGGATGGCGCGCCGCTGATTGGCGATGGTGCGGGTGGTGGCGCCGTCACAGACGGTGATGGTGTCCTTGGCGATGTCGAAGCCGAGGCACAATTGCGGTTGTTGATGCAAGAAGGCCATGCTGGTGGTATCCTTCTAAAGGCTTCGGATTGTTTGCGGGCGTGGCTCAGGCCAGCGGCCAATCAACTCTCCAAGCGATGGCGGACAAAGGCGGCAGGGACCATGATGACGTCGGGTGTTACCCGGTCCTAAGGGCGGTCGCCTGCCGCCGGGACTGCTGGCTGTGATGGGCCGCAGTCCCGGCCGCCAAACTACCCGATCCTTCTCAAACAATCCTAGGGCGGAGCGACGCGAAGCGACGCGGCGCAGACCATAGGACGACGAAGCGATAGGCGTTTCAGCAAATCTCCGGATCCGCCAACACATGCCGGCGGTCCCGACGAAACTAAAGCATGTCTCCCGAAAGTGGGCCCGGTTTCGGGACGAAGACATGCTTAAAATCAAAACCTAAAGCAGGTCGCGTGAATCCTTTTTCACGCGATCTGCTTTAGTCCGCCGACAGGTCCGCCGTCCTGGCGAGCGCGCTGGCGAATCCGTTGAGCGAGATGGTGAAGGCGACCGGCTGCATCGTGTCCGCGGCCGTGGCGTTGATTTTCAGCGTGGTGCTGTTCTGCAGCTGTGAGGCGGTGTCGGCATCGAACGCCACCGGCACCAGGCAGCCCACGGCCTGGCACGTGTTGAACTGCAGGGTTCCTTCCAACTTCTTGTCGTCGGCCTCGAGCGAGATGCCGTTGGCCAAAGCCAGCCCGAAGGGCAGCGCCAGCGTGCCCATGGCGTCCTGGCCGGTCTTGGTCGTCAACTCGATAGCCAGCAGGCGCTGTCCGCTTTGCTTGTTGAACTGCTGATGCGACAGGCTGCACAGCTTGTTCGTGCCGGTGACCTGGCAGTTGACCGTCCAGTCGCCATGCGTCTCCGACAGCGCCGAAGCGCCGCCCGGCAGCTGCGGCTTGGCCGCGGCGTCGGCTGGTTGGCTGGCGGCCGGCGCGACCTTGTCGCCCTTGTTCTGCGCGGCGAGCGCCGGCAGGCCGACGACACCAGCTACGACCAACATCGCGACGGACAATTTGTACCTGCTTCTCATGGAATTCCTCTTGACCCCGGCCCGTCCACTAGGCCGCGCGATAGAGCGGCGAAACCACCGCTCCCGTCAAGCGCAATGCTGGTTCGCCAGCCGGATTTTCTTTGGCATGACAATCGATCGACTAGCCGCATCCCAGCCTTGGACCATGGCACATCCGGACAAACACCCTATATTGGGTGAGGTTTTGGTTTCATGCGGGAAGGACACGATGTCTCATCCTCGCCTCTCGGCGGTTTTGATATCGGCAGCTGTGGCGACTGCTGTGTTGTCGGGCACCGCTTTCCATGCCTCGGCCCAGGTCGTCATCCCGACAAACCGTAACGCCCTGATCCAGCAGAACGAACTGCAGGCGCTGCGGAACCAGCTGCAGCGACAGCAGTTCCAGCAACAGCAGCAGTTTTATCGCGAGCAGGACCGGCAGGTCGTGCCGAAGCCCCGCCCCGAAGTGCCGATTGTCAAGCAGAATTGCCAGTCCCAAGTGATCGGCACCACGATTTCGCGGGTTTGCCGCTGACATCCGGCTTTTTTCGGTTTATTTAGCCGACTTACTTGCTGGCGAAAGCCGGGATTGCAAGGGTGACGGTTTTAGAGCAATTCCAGGAAAGTGTATAACGGTTTTCCGTCCGGAATTGCGTAAAAACAAATAGTTAGAGCAGTTCAGCGTTTCCGTGAAACGATGAACTGCTCTAGGGTTTGCAAGGGCAGGATTTTGCCGTGCGCGGACAGCGCCCGGTGTGAATGCTGCTCTTATCGGATTTTGGGATGGCAACAGCCAAGAAGAAAGCGGTACGCAGGGCAAAGAAGGGGGAGCGGATCCGCCAGGTGGCGGCCATCCCCTTTCGTGTGAGCGAGGGCGGCAACCTCGACGTGTTGTTGGTCACGTCGCGCACGACCAGGCGCTTCATCGTGCCCAAGGGCTGGCCGATGAAAGGCAAGAGCGGGCGCAAGGCAGCCATGATCGAGGCTCAGGAAGAAGCCGGCGTGCTTGGCAAGGCGCTGAAGCAACCCGCCGGCGGCTACTCCTACTGGAAGCGGATGGCCAACCGTTTCGTCCGCGTCGACGTGGTCGTCTACCTGCTTGAGGTCACCGAGGAAATGGCCGACTGGCGGGAAGCAGCGAACCGGCAACGCGCCTGGCTGCCGGCGGCCGATGCGGCTCTGCTCATCGACGAGCCGGAGCTTTCGACCCTTCTGAGGGATTTGACGGTCCCAACGACCGAGCCGGCCTGACAGGATGCCCTATTCGGAGTCGCCGGGAAAGGGCCGTACCGGTGTGCCGGTATAGGCCCACAGCCATTCCCTTGGCAGCGGACCTTTGTTGCGATCTGCCTCCTGCGATTGCTCCCAGGCATGCGCCAGGATGCCGACCGAACGCGACAGCACGAACAGGCCGCGCGTCAGTGCCGGCGGGAAGCCAAGCTCGCCATAGATGACGGCGGTGGCGCCATCGATATTGAGCGGGATCGTCTTGCCCTTGCGTGTTGCGACCTCCGCCTCGATCGCCTCGGCTATGTCGGCGAAGCGACCGCTGACGATCCCACGCGCGGCGAAATTGCGCGTCAGTTCGATGAGGCGCGGCACGCGCGGGTCGATCGGATGGAAGCGATGGCCGAGACCCGGCACATAGCCTTTTTCCTCGGCGAAGAAACGGTCGAGCCGCGCCGACACCGCATCGGCAAGCGTCGCGCCCTGGTCCACTGCCGCGGCGATGTCGCCATAAAAGGTGAGCGCCTGTTCGCCGGCGCCGCCATGCACGTCGCCCAGCACATTGATGGCGGAGGCCATGGCGTTGTTGATGCCGACGCCGCAGGTCGCGGCCATGCGCGCGATCGCGATCGACGGCGCCTGCGGCCCGTGGTCGACGGCCGCACCCAGCGCGATCCCGAGCAGTTCTGCCTGCTGCTCGCTCGGCAATTCGCCGCGCAGCATCAGCCAGATCATCGCCGGAAAACTGACGCGGCCGATGAGATCCTGGATTTCGTAGCCGCGCAGCCGGATGACGCCGGGCCGCATCTCGATGAGGCCGGTCCGCCACCATTCCTCGCCGCGCTCGCGGCCAGTCTTTTTCTCCGTACCGCTCATGCCCGCGCCCTTGTCTTGTCGCGGGCCGGCAACGCGGCGAAAACCTCGTCCATATGCTCGCCAAGCCGCGGCGGCGGTCCGGCGGGCATGGGTGCATCGCCATCGACCATGAAGCCGCCGCGCACCACCGTCAGCGGCTTGTCCATGCCTTGCACATCCGCGAAGCGGGTTGCCATGCCGCGCTCCGTCACCTGGCGTTCCTCGAGCACCTCTGGGATCGTTAGCACCCGTCCCGCCGGTACGCCCGCGCGGTTGAGCTTTTCTTCCCAGGCGGCGGCCGGAGCGCCGGCAAGCGCTTCCTCGATCAGCGTCTTCAATGCGGCCCGGTTCTGCTTACGCCTTTCGCGTTCGGCGAAACGTGGATCGGAGGCCAGTTCCGGCCGGCCGATCAGCCCGCAAAGCGTGACGAACTGCTCCTGCTTGTTGGCGGCGATGTTGAGCAGTCCCTCGCCGGTGCGGAACGCGCCGGAGGGCGCGGCCGTCATGTTTTCATTGCCCATGGGCTGCGGCTCGACGCCGGCCGTCAGGTAGTTCGATACCGGCCAGCCCAGCGCCGACAGCGTGCATTCGAGCATCGAGACGTCGAGGAAGGCACCCTCGCCGCTGGTCTTCTGCCTGACAAGCGCGGCGGCAATCGCAAAGGCCCCCACCAGCCCGCCCAGCGTGTCGGCCACGGGATAGCCGACACGCAGCGGCGCGGTCTCCGGCGTGCCGGTGATGCTCATGATCCCCGACAATCCCTGGATGATCTGGTCATAGGCCGGGTTGCCGCGCATCGGGCCGGTCTGGCCGAACCCGGATATCGCGCAATAAACGAGGCTCGGCCGGACTTCCTTGAGCTTTTCATGACCCAGGCCGAGGCGATCCATGACGCCCGGCCGGAAATTCTCAACCAGCGCGTCCGACGTGGCGACGAGATCGAGGAAACGGTCGCGGTCTTGCGCCTTCTTCAAGTCGAGCACGACCGATCGTTTGCCGGCGTTCTGCGCCAGGAACGATGCGCCCATGCCGGCCTGGTTGAGTTGCGGCGAGGCGCCGAGCTGGCGCGCCAGATCGCCGCCCGGCGGTGCCTCGACCTTGATGACGTCGGCGCCGAGCAGCGCCAGCTGGTAGGCGCAGTAAGGGCCTGCCAGCACGTTGGTGAGGTCGAGGACGCGGATGCCGGAAAGCAGGTCTGTCATGATGCTCCAAATCGATCAGGCATCGCCAGGCACATGCTCCGGCCCACGCATGCGCCGGTGTTCGATCCAGGCCCAGATATGCGGCCCGACCAGACCGATGAAGGCCAGCGTCAACAGCGTCAGCGACAGCGGATGCCGGTAGAACACGGTCCAGTCGCCATTGGCGATCGTCATTGCCCGGCGGAACTGCGTTTCGGCGAGCGGCCCGAGGATCATGCCGATGATGACCGGCGCGGTCGGGAAATCGAAGCGCCGCATCAGGAAGCCGGCAGCCCCCAGAAGATAAAGGATAACGAGATCGATCGGCGACTGCGAGATGCCGTAGGTGCCGACGGTGGCGAACACCAGGATGCCGGCATAGAGCTGCGGCGCCGGGATTTTCAGCAAACGCACCCAGAGGCCGATCAGCGGCAAGTTGAGGATGACCAGGATGACGTTGGCGATGAACAGGCTGGCGATCAGGCCCCAGACGAGATTGGCCTGCGTCGTCAACAGCAGCGGCCCAGGATTGATGCCGTAGCTCTGGAATGCCGAGAGCATGATCGCGGCGGTCGCCGAGGTCGGCAGGCCGAGCGTCAGCATCGGCACCAGGACGCCGGCGGCGGACGCGTTGTTGGCGGCCTCGGGTCCGGCGACGCCTTCGATGGCGCCGACCGTGCCGAACTCCTCCTTGTGCTTGGAGAGCTTCTTCTCGATGGCATAGGAAAGGAAGGTCGGGATCTCGGCGCCGCCGGCCGGCATCGCACCGATCGGGAAGCCGATCGCGGCACCCCTGAGCCACGGCTTCCACGAGCGTGCCCATTCCGCAGCCGTCATGTAGAGCGAGCCTTTCAGCGGCACGATCTCGTCCTTGCCGGCATAGCGGCGCGAGGCCATGTAGAGCGTCTCGCCGACCGCGAACAGGCCGACCGCGACGACGATGACGTCGACGCCGTCGAGCAATTCGCCCATGCCGAAAGTGAAGCGCGGCTGCCCGGTCTGCAGGTCGACGCCGATCATGCCGATGACGAAGCCGACGAACAGGCTGGTCAGCCCCCGCACCGATGACGAGCCGAGCACCGCCGACACCGTGATGAAGGCGAGCACCATCAGCGAGAAATACTCGGCCGGCCCGAAGGCAAGCGCAAACTTGACCACGATCGGCGCCAGGAAGGCGACGCCCAGCGTGCCGATGGTGCCGGCGACGAAGGAGCCGAGCGCCGAGGTCGCAAGCGCCGCGCCGCCGCGCCCCGAACGCGCCATCCGGTTGCCTTCGAGCGCGGTGACGATGGTGGCGCTTTCGCCGGGCGTGTTGAGCAGGATCGACGTCGTCGAGCCGCCATACATGGCCCCGTAATAGATGCCGGCAAACAGGATGAAGGAAGCTTCCGGCGCCACCTGGTAGGTGATCGGCAGGAGCAACGCGATGGTCAGCGCCGGCCCGAGGCCGGGCAGCACGCCGATCGCGGTTCCGAGCGTCGTGCCGAGCAGGCACCACAACAGATTGGTCGGCGTGAAAGCGACCGCAAATCCGTGCGCGAGATAGCCGAGCGTGTCCATTGCGTCAGCCCCTTACCAGGCCGACGACGGCGTTGATCAGCGTGTTGAGCTGGTTCTCGATGAAACCCGTGCCGATGTTGACGCCGAGCGCCCGGGCGAAGCCGAAATAGGCTGCCAGCGCCAATACCAGGCCGAGCAGCGCGTCGCGCAGCGGATGCCGGCTGCCGAAGCCGAAGCAGACCAGCACGAACATGATCACCGAGGCGGCGGTGAAGCCGAGCGGCTGGATGAGCAGAAGATTGGCGACGAGGCCCGCGACCACGAAGCCCATCCCCTTCCAGTCGGTCGGCGTTTCCTTCTCTTCCTCGGGTTGCCAGCCGCCGCGAACAGCGGCCAGGATGAGCAGCAGGGAAAGCAGGATCATCCCGGCCATGGTGATGTAGGGGAAGATCCTTGGGCCAACCTTGGAGTAGAGCGGCGACACCGGGATCGCCAGGGTCTGCCAGGCAACGGCGCCGGCGCAGGCGAGAAGCCCGGCGCCGATCAACAATTCGGGTATGGCAAGGCGCGGCGGTGACGCCTGCTGGTCGCTGGTGCTCATGATCTCCTCCCCGGAAGGCCGGCCTTCCACTGCCGGCATCGCCGCAGTCTCAATGCTGCTCGATCATCTGTCCATGCTGTTCCGAAGGGAGCCAGGCCCCCTTCGGACATTGCGCCGGCCAGAGCTCAGGCGAGGCCGAGATCCTTGAGGATGGCGCCGATCCGGGCGGTGTCTTCGGTGACGAACTTGGCGTAGTCGTCGCCGGTCAAAAGGATCGGCGTCCAGTTTCGGTTCTTGCACTCGGTCGCCCAGGCGTCGCTCTTGGCCATGGTCTCGACCAGCTTGATCATCGCCGCCTTGTCGTCGTCGGAAACGCCGGGCGGGGCAAAGACGCCGCGCCAGTTGAACAATTCGACATCGATGCCGGCTTCCTTCAACGTCGGCGCGTCGATGCCCTCCTGGCGCTTGTCGGACGAGATCGCCAGCAGCCTGAGCGCGCCCGCCTTGATCTGCTCGGAGAACTCGCCATAGCCGGAGATGCCGGCGGCGACCTGGTTGCCGAGCAGCGCCGACAGCGCCTCGCCGCCGCCGGCGAAAGGCACATAGGACAGGTTTGCAGCCGGCACGCCGGCCGTCTTGGCGATCAGGCCGAACAGGATGTGGTCGGAGCCGCCGGCCGAACCGCCGGCGACCGGAACCTTGGTCGGATCCTCCTTCAGCGCGGCGACGAAATCATTAGCCGTCTTGAACGGCGAGGCTGCCGGCACCACCAGCGCCTCGAACTCGCCGGTGAGGCGCGCGATCGGCGTGACTTCGGTGAGATTATTGGCGGCCTTGTTGGCGATGATGGCGCCGACCATGACCATGCCGGCGACCATCAGCGAATTGCCCTTGCCCTTCCACTGGTTGACGAATTGCGGCAGGCCGACCGTGCCGCCGGCGCCGCCGACATTGGTGATCTGCGAGCCGGAGATCAGCTTTTCGGAGCGCAGCACCTGGTCGATCGTGCGCGCGGTCTGGTCCCAGCCGCCGCCGGGCGCCGCCGGCACGAAGATCTGGATCTGCGGGGTGTCCTGCGCAAAGGCGGGTGCGAAATGCAAAGCCGCGAAGCCGGCGGCGGTGCTCGTCAAGAATCTGCGTCTGTTCAGCATGGGATTCCTCCAAATCACGACACCTCCTCCGGTGCCTGCCAAGACGTGGCCTGAGTACAGACCCGCATTTCGAGTTCAAGCAGATGTTACCGCGTTCTGTCAACGGGAATGGCATTCTACTAGACAGAACACGTCTATCCGGACTAAATCTCTTCGTCCGGGCCTGCCTGGACTGAACGATCACATGAAATCATCATCGGGATGAAAAATACACCTTCCAGTCCGACATCGTCCGACGGCGTTGCCGCGCTTGACCGCGCCATCTCCATCCTCAACGCGTTCACCACCGCTGACCGGTCGCTTGGCCTCGCCGAGATCGCGGCCCGCACCGGCCTCTACAAGAGCACGATCCTGCGGCTGGCCAACTCGCTGATGCGCGGGCAATTGCTGGAGCGCCTCGAGGACGGACGCTACCGCATCGGGCCCGCCAGCTTCCGGCTTGGCGCGCTCTACCAGCGTTCGGTCGTGGCGATGGAAATCCTGCTGCCGATCATGCGCGACCTCTCCGAGCGGAGCTGGGAAAGCGTCGCCTTCTATGTCCGCTCGGGCGACGTGCGCACCTGCCTCTACCGGGTCGAATCCAAGCACCCGATCCGCTACACGATACGGGAAGGCGACGTGCTGCCTTTGCTTGCGGGCTCCGGTGGCCGCGTTCTCGCCGCCTTCTCGGGTCAACCGGGCGAGCCCTACGAGACGATCCGCGAGACCTACAATTACATCTCGCTCGGCGATCGCGATCCGCAGACGGCGGGCGTCTCTGCGCCAGTGTTCGGACCGGGGCGGACATTGGTCGGCGCGCTGACGCTCTCCGGCCCGAGCACGCGGGTCGACGCGGCTTTTCTCGAGCGCATGAAGCGCCCGTTGATCGAGGCAGCCGCGCGCGCCACCCGGGCATTCGGCGAGGACGCATCCATGCTGGAGGAGGCAAGCCTCAACGCGGGTGCCGCTAGCTAGGTTCGAGAGCACGCCGGCTCACAGCCAGACATCCGCTTGACTCACACATATCTCAATGGTTATAGATCAATCAATAGCCAATGAGTTATTGATCAAGATGCCGGCCACGCATGATATGCTCTTTCGAACGCTTGCCGATCCGACAAGGCGCGCCATTTTTGAGCGTCTGTGCCGTCAAGGCGAGCAGACGGTCGGCGCGCTGACGGCTGAGGCCGGGGTCTCGCAGCCGGCGGTGTCGAAGCATCTCGGCCTGCTGAAGGAAGCCGGGCTGGTGCGCGACCGCCATGAGGGACGCCAGACGCATTACAGCGCGCAGCTTGCCGCGTTGGCGCCGCTGATGGACTGGACGCGTCAGATGGCGGGGTTTTGGGAGAGCCGGTTCGACGATCTCGAGGATCTGCTCAAAAGGATGGACCAATGAATGAAGTGCCGGCCGGAACGCGCTCCGTCGTCGTCGAGCGCGAGATTCCTTATCCGCCGGAAAAGATCTGGCGCGCGCTCACCCAACCGCATCTCATCGAGGAGTGGCTGATGAAGAACAACTTCAAGCCGGTCGTGGACCATCGCTTCAATCTGAGCGCGGACTGGGGCGGCGTCGAGTGCCAGGTCCAGACGGTCGAGCCCAACAAAACGCTGTCCTACACGTGGGACACCAAGGACCTGGAAAGCATCGTCACCTGGACGCTCACCCCGACGGGTATGGGCACTCATCTGCGCATGGAGCAGGTGGGATTCCGGACCGATCAGGAGCCGTATTACCGCGGCGCTACGGTAGGCTGGAAGAGGTACTTCGCAGCCCTGGAACAGGTGCTTTTGCGGATCGATTGAAGTCCGCCGCAAGGTTCAAAAAAGCGCAAACTGCCTGGCGGACGGCAAACCGCAGGCGCGATCAATGGAGACATGCCATGAAGATCAAGCTGACCAGCGTCTATGTCGACGATCAGGAGAAGGCTCTTGGCTTCTACACGGATGTGCTGGGCTTCACCAAGAAAGCCGATTTCACCAACGGGCCGTTTCGCTGGCTGACGGTCGCCTCACCCGACGACCCGGACGGGACCGAGCTGCAGCTGGCGCTGAACGACAATCCGGCGGCCAGGACCTACCAGCAGGCCATCTTCAAGCAAGGCCAGCCGGCGCTCATGCTGTTCACCGACGACATCAAGGGCGACCACGAGCGCATCACGGCGAATGGCGGCAGCTTCGCCATGGCGCCGACCGCGGTGACCGGTTCGACCATCGCGCAGCTCAACGACACCTGCGGCAATCTCATCCAGATCACCCAGCTGGCGCGCTGGTAAGGCCGGCGTTTCATTCGCTTTTCAAAAGGAGGCAGCATTGGACTGGAGCAAGTGGATCAGGCAGTTGCATCGCTGGTTGTCGATCATCTTTACCGCGACCGTCATCGCCAACTTCGTCGCCATGGCATTGGGCGAGCCGCCCGCCTGGGTGGTCTATTCGCCGCTCCTGCCGCTTTTCCTGCTGCTGTTCAGCGGCCTCTATATGTTCGTGCTGCCCTATGCCGTCAAATGGCGCGGCGAGCCGGCGCGCGAGCGCATAGGATCGGCCTGATGGCGAAGGCGAAATCGCCGAAGGTTGCCGCCAAGCCTTCAGAAGCCAGGCCCGCGGACGCGAAACCCGTCCTGCTTTCAGGCGGCAACCCGCAGATCGCCAAGGGCTATGGCGACGCCCCCGTGCAGGCCTATATCGCGGCGATGCCGGGCTGGAAGAGCGAGGTCGGCCGCCGGCTCGACCAACTGATCATGCAGGCCGTTCCGCAGGCTGAGAAGGCCGTGAAATGGAACTCGCCGTTTTACGGGATGGAAGGCGAAGGCTGGTTCCTCGGCATCCACTGTTTCACCGGATACATCAAGGTGGCCTTCTTTCGCGGCCTGTCGCTCAGGCCGGTGCCGCCCGGCGAATCCAAGAGCAAGGACACGCGCTATCTTCACATCCATGAGGACGACCAACTCGACGAAGCGCAGTTCGTCTCCTGGGTGAAACAGGCAAGCCAATTGCCCGGCGAACGAATGTAAGCGCATTATCGATCAAGCACGGTTCGCCTGAAGAGGCGCCATGGCGATCCATTTGTCCAGCATCGGAGGAGAACAGATATGGAGAAAAGCGGCGTGCAGGAAAGCAAATCTCCTTCCGAGCTGATCGATGGACGCATCGCGGAACTGGGCGATTGGCGAGGCGAGATGCTTGGCCGGCTGCGCGCCCTGATCAAGCAGGCTGATCCTGATGTCACCGAGGAATGGAAGTGGCGCGGCGTGCCGGTCTGGGAGGATGCCGGAATGATCTGCACCGGTGAGACCTACAAGGCCGTCGTCAAATTGACCTTCGCCAAGGGCGCGGCGCTGCCGGACCCCGCAGGCCTATTCAACTCCAGCCTCGAGGGCAACACGCGGCGCGCCATCGATTTTCGCGAGGGTGAAGACATCGACGAGGAGGCGTTCAAGGCTCTCGTTCGTGCCGCAGTGGCCCTGAACAAATTCAAAGCCAAACGCTGATCAACCGGGATTGCCTCCAGCCTGCCGCTCCAAAAGAATCGTCGGCGTGTCGTGATAGGTGGTGCGCAGGATCTCGCGATAGCCGTTCTTTTTCGCCACCTTGAGCGAAGCGCCATTGTCGGGATCTATGATGCAGACGGTCCTGGCCCGCCCGAACACCGCATCCCCCCAAGCGACGATGCGCCCGACGACTTCGCTCGCCAGCCCCTGGCCATGCGCGACCGAAGCCAGCGCCCAGCCAGCCTCCGGCACGCCTTCGATCGACGGCTCGATCTCGCGCTTCAGATCATGAAACCCCGCCTCGCCGATGAACCGGCCTGTGGCCTTGTCCTCGATCGCCCAGAACCCATAGCCAAGCAGCGACCATAGCCCGGCATGACGCAGGAAGCGCATCCAGCTTTCCTCGCGGGTGCGCGGCTTGCCGCCGATGAAACGGGTGACCCCGGGGTCTGCCCACATCGCGACATAGTTCTCGAAATCACCGAGCCGATGCGGCCGCAGAACGGTTCGCGGCGTCTCAAGGATCGGCACGCCGGCTTCCCTTGCAATGCTCATGGCATTTACCTCTAGGAGCAATTCCAGGAAAAGTGTGTAACGGTTTTCCGTCCGGAATTGCATAAAAAACAAAGAGATAGAGCGGTTCGGCGTTTCCGTGAAACGCTGAAACGCTCTAGTGAGGCGGCAGCGCTTAGCAAACCAGTGCGTTCGAACAAGGGCCAGGATGGCCCGAGGCATCTTCCAGAGGCAACAAAGGCCGGCAAACGCCGGAGGGCTGGCTTCAGCCGTGCCAGGCCATGTTCATATAGACGCCGCCGCGCGCCAGTTCGTCGAGCATCTGGTCAAGCCGCTTCTGCCTCGTGTCGGGGCGTTTAGCGCGCGCGATCCAGCCGAGATAGTCGTTCTTCTGATAGTCCGGCCGCGCGTCATAGGCGGCAGTCAATCCGCGCCCCGCCAGGGCGGTCCGCACGTCGTCAGGCATCGGATTGAGGGCACGCGTCAATCGGCTCATGATCCAAGCAATAGACTGCCGGTAGTTGGCGTCAACGCTGCACATGGCTAGCTTGCGCATATGGGATTTTTGTTCCGCGATGCTACTCTGCAACTTCTGAAAACTGATTCAACACTCGCGCTCTTCGACCAAAGGAAGACCCATGGACACCACCGACCTTCTGCTGGCGATCGCCCATCACCTTCTGGTGTTCTCGCTGGCCGGCATCATCGGCGCCGAGTTCGTGCTGGTGCGCGGCGACTTGGGGGCGGCGGCGCTCAAGCGTCTTGCCGGCATCGACCGCCACTACGGCATCATCGCCGCGCTGATCGTCATCATCGGCATCTGCCGGGTGTTCTTCGGGCTGAAAGGCTGGGAATTCTATGTCTACAACTGGGTGTTCTGGGCAAAGATGGTGGCCTTCGTCGTCGTCGGCCTGCTGTCGATCGTCCCGACCGTTCGCTTCCTCTCCTGGAGCAGGCAGGCGGGCGGCAATCCTTCTTTCTCGGTGCCGGCGGCCGAACTCGCCTCGGTGAAGAACTATGTCCGCGCCGAGGGCTTCATCTTCCTGCTCATCCCTGTCTTCGCCGCGGCGATGGCGCGCGGCTACGGCTACTGAGCAATCCCAGGAAAACCATGCAGCGGTTAGGCTCGGCGATTTCGCCGCAGCCCTCCGTCCGGAACTGCGAAAAACATAAACTCTAAACCTCGGCGGGAAACGCCTCCTTCAAGGGCGCGATCGGCACCAGCGGCGCCGGCACGTCGGTGGTCTTTTCCTTGGATTTGCAGATGTCGGCGATCACGCAGATCGGGCAGTCCGGCTTGCGCGCCTTGCAGACATAGCGGCCGTGCAGGATCAGCCAATGATGCGCGTGGCGCATATATTCGGCCGGGATAACTTTCAAGAACCCCTGCTCGACCTGCTCCGGCGTCTTGCCGGGCGCCAGCCCGATCCGGTTGCCGATGCGGAAGATATGCGTGTCGACCGCCATCGTGTGCTGGCCGAAGGCGACGTTGAGCACGACATTGGCGGTCTTGCGCCCGACGCCCGGCAGCTTGACCAATTCGTCGCGATCCTCCGGCACCTTGCCGGCATAGTCGTCGATCAGCGCCTTCGAGAGCGCGATCACGTTCTTGGCCTTGTTGCGCCACAGCCCGATGGTGCGGATATAGTCGCCGACCTTGGCCTCGCCGAGCGCCAGCATCTTCTGCGGCGTGTCGGCCGCCGAAAATAGCGCTTTCGTCGCCTTGTTGACGCCGGCATCGGTTGCCTGCGCCGACAGCACCACCGCGATCAGCAATGTGAAAGCGTTGATATAGTCGAGCTCGCCCTTCGGCTCCGGCCGCTGCACGGAAAAGCGCCGGAAAATCTCATGCAGCTCGGCGGCAGTATAGAGCGAGCGCGGCCCGCGCTTCCGGGACGGCGCCTTTGCTTTCGCGCCGCCGCCTGAGGCGGAGGCAGACTGCTTTTTGACGGGCAAGGAATTTTTGGACTTGGGAAGCGTCATTCCCCTCCTATAATATTCCCTCATGAGCGACACAAACGCCTCGTTCGAAGCCGACAAGCCGTTTTTCGAGGCTTTGCTGACGCCGCATCGTTCCCTCGGCCGCACCGGCTTTCTCATCCTGATGGGCGCGCTGATGTTCGGCTGGGCGGTCACCGGCGCGATCTTCCTGGCGCATGGCGCATGGCCGGTCTTCGGCTTCTGCGGGCTCGACGTGGTCGGTGTCTACATCGCCTTCCGCGTCAACTATCGCGCCGCGCGCGCCCGCGAGGAGATCTCGGTCTCGCGCACCAGCCTCGACATCCGCAAAACGGCGCCGTCGGGCCGTTTCGAGGATCATCGCTTCAACCCGTTCTGGACGCGGTTTTCGATCGCCCGCCATGCCGAGATCGGCATCACCAAAATGGCGGTGGAAGCACAAGGCAGGAGCGTCTCGATCGGCAGCTTCCTCAATCCTGACGACCGCGAAAGCTTCGCCACCGCCTTTTCGCGCGCGCTGGCGACCGCCAAGGCGCGCTGAGGTCTCCCTCGCCCCGGTCACACTAACTTTTCGCCGGCCATGATTGTCCCTCTGGTTGGAACCGATATGGGCGGCGGGAAGGCAAGTTTCGGGTGGTGGCAAAGCGCCGGAAGACCGATATTCGCGGTCAAAGAGATATTGCCATGGGAGATATTGCCATGAACGCCCAGATGACCATGAATACCCTGATGAAACCGTCCGCGATCCTGCAGAACGACATCACTCCCGAGGGCAGCGACTACGAAGTGGTTCGCCGCGCCATCGAAAAGATCAGCCTCGACTATCGCGACCAGCCTTCGCTGGAGGTTCTGGCCGAAGCAGTCGGCGAGACGCCGACCGGCCTGCAGAAGCTCTTTACCCGTTGGGCCGGCCTGTCGCCGAAAGCTTTCCTGCAGGCGGTAACCCTCGACCACGCGCGCAGGCTGCTCGATTCCGGCATGCCGCTGCTCGAAACCTCATTCGAGCTCGGCATGTCGGGCCCCGGCCGGCTGCACGACCTCTTCGTCACCCACGAGGCGATGTCGCCCGGCGACTACAAGACCCGCGGCGCCGGCCTCACCATCCGCTACGGCTACCACATCTCGCCTTTCGGCATCGCGCTCATCATGGTGACCGACCGCGGTCTGGCCGGCTTGGCCTTCTGCGATGCCGGCGGCGAGCGGGCTGCCTTCGCCGATATGTCCGGCCGCTGGCCGAACGCTTCCTATGTCGAGGATATGTCGGCCACCCAGCCTTATGCCGCGCGCGTCTTCGATCCGACGCTGTGGCGCGCCGACCAGCCGCTGCGCGTGGTGATGATCGGCACCGATTTCCAGCTGCGTGTCTGGGAGGCGCTGCTGCGCATCCCGATGGGCAAGGCCTGCACCTATTCCTCGATCGCGGCAAGCATCGGCGCGCCGAACGCAAGCCGGGCTGTCGGTGCGGCGGTCGGTGCCAATCCGATGTCCTTCGTGGTTCCTTGCCACCGTGCGCTGGGCAAGTCCGGAGCGCTGACCGGCTATCACTGGGGCTTGACGCGCAAGCGCGCCATCCTCGGCTGGGAAGCGGGGCAAGTGGCTTCCTGAAAGCTCGACTTTTCCGCACAGTTGCGAAAAAGCGCGCATCAAAGTATAAACAAGTATAACTGAAACAATTCCATCCAAATATCTGAAAAATACAACCGGCAGCAACCTCTGGTTTCGCCGGTTGTATTATAAGTTGCTTGGTGTTCTTATTTTAGTTAACGCTAAATTAACCATGATGAATGGATGATGCCCCTATGCTGAGCCGGCCATTCGGCTCGAAAGAGGGGTCTCGATGAAGTTCCTGCGCGTCGCAATGGCCGCGAGCCTGCTGGCCGCTTGCGCCGGCCAGACGGCATCGGCCGCCACCGGGAATGTGCTGTTCAACGGCACCATCACCGCCACCTGCACGCTGACCGTCAACTCGAACGGCACCATGACCGTGAGCAGCAACCTGCAATCGCTGAGCTCCCACAATGCGGGCGGCTCGGCCGGCAGCGTCCAGGTCGACACTACGGGCGGCGTTTCGCTGAGCGTCGACCCGGTGACCACGACCACCGCGCCGACGAGCGACGTCACAGCCACCACCTGGACACCGACCTTCGCTACAACCGGCGCGCAGACCATTGTCGAAACAGGCACCGCGACAGCGCTCACCGTGCCCGGCACGTCGACCGCCGCGATCAATCTTACGGGCACCAAGAGCGGCACCAACCGCTTCTCGGCCGGCGGCTACCAGGCGACGGTGACGGTGCGCTGCGAATAGTTCTCTCGCCAATGGAGCGGTCGTTGACAAAGGTTCGGATCTTCTTCGCGGCAGCGCTGGCAGCAAGCCTTGCTCCCCTTGCGGCGACGGCACAGTCGATGACGCCCATGCGCGGCGAAGTGAGATCCTTCACCGATGCCTTCGCCGTCCGGGTCTTTCCCGGCAATCCGTATGATCAGCGAATCCGGGTCGAGGTCCATGTCTACGACCAGGATTTTCAGCCCGTCGACGCCCAGATCACGCCGAGGGCCTTCCTGCTTGCCGGCCAGGCATCGCGTCCGGTTCTCGTGGTCGTGCCGTTCGACGGCGCGACCGAGCGTAAGGTGCGTATCTGTACCGAGAGTATCCCCTTTCCAGGCGAGCAGACGCAGATAAGGGCGCAGATATGCGGAAAGTTCTTCGGGCATCGCAGGTTCTGACCCTCTCGTTGCTGCCTGCCTTGGCGGTCGTCAGTCGGGGGTTCGCCGAGGATATCCTGAACCTGAACCAGAACCAGACGGGCTTCACCTTGCCCGGCGTCACCTTGCCCCAAGGCCAGGATGAGGTGCATGCCAGCGACGGCACGACCTGCCGCTCGGCCGTTTCAGGCAGCGGCGCCTATCTGGATGTCGGCGTCATACGGGGCAACAGCAGCAGCCAGTCGAACAGCGACGTCGCCACCTACGGCCGCGTGGTGATCCCGATCGGGCGGACGCCCAAGCGCCTGGACTGCAGCCGCCTCTACGAGCTCGAGGTCGAGCGCCTGCAAATGGAGTTGCGGCTCCTGAAGATGGGACTGGCTCCGGACGGCCAGATTACCGGGAGCGTGGCCGCCACGGCTCCCTCGGGCACGCCACCGGCATGGGCCAACGAAGGCTGGAGCATCAGAGGCGGAACCGACGGTGGCAGGAAAAAGAAGAAGAACTAGCCACGCGCTGCTTGCCGCAGCCGCGCTCGGCGGTTTCGGCCTCCCAGCGCAAGCCGCAATCGTCGGCACCTGCACGATCGTGATCGGCAGCTCAGGAGCGATGAAGGCGAACCCGGCGATCAACATATTCGGTTCCAGGCAGGCGGGCGGATCGAGCGCAACCGCCACCATCACCGCGAGCTCGCTGCTCTGCACGATCCTCAACCTGCTCGACTGCTATTCCGTCTCGGCGCCCGCGCCGATCGCCTTCACCTCGGCGCCGAGCGGCGGCGACGCCAACGTCACTTTTGACACCGTCTTCCGCCTCGACGGCTCGGGGGCGGACATACCGGGCAGCTCGCCGCAGCGCGTCACCAACGGCACCCACACCATCCAGGTCGACCTCACGGCGACGAAATCTGCCGGCATCTTCCCGGCGGGCAATTATCAGGGCATGGTCACAGTGCGCTGCGAATGAAGCTGTGGGCCAAGCCACACGCGCAACCGGCATGATCTGGCAACCGGCGATCTTTGCGGCTAGCCTCCCGCGCAATCAATCGCGTAAAAGCAAGGGCTTGGAGCACACCGGCCTTCGACCGAAGGCTGGACCGTTCCGGCAGGAGGCGTTTCTTGATCATCATCGTCGGCTCGATCAACCTCGACCTGATCGCCAATGTCGACCGCTTGCCGGAGCCCGGCGAGACGGTCCGCGGCTCCGGCTTCGCCACCGCTCCCGGCGGTAAGGGCGCCAACCAGGCGCTGGCCGCCGCCCGCGCCGGCGCCGAGGTGCGCATGGTGGGCGCCGTCGGCAAGGATAGCTTTGCCGCCGAGGCGTTGGCGCTGCTGAAAGCCGGCAATGTCGATCTTTCCGGCGTCGGCGAAAGCTTCGCCTCCACCGGCACGGCGCTGATCCTGGTCGGCGCCGACGGCGAAAACGTTATCGCGGTGGTGCCGGGCGCCAATGATTCAGTGCTGCCCGGCGATGTCGCCAAGGCCCATCTGAAGAAAGGCGATGTCGTGCTTCTGCAGCATGAGATCCCGCTGCAAACTGTCGATGCCACGCTCGACGCCGCGCGTGCGGCAGGTGCCGTCAGCATCCTCAACACCGCGCCTTTCCGCGCCGAAGCGGCCGGCTTCCTCGGCAAGGCGGACTTTGCCGTCGCCAACGAAACCGAATTCGACCTCTATGGCGAAGCGCTGGCGCTGTCGGGCCGCGACCGGCAGGCCCGGATGCGCGACTATGCCCGAAAGACCGGCCGCGCCATCGTCGTCACGCTCGGCGGCGACGGCGTGCTGGCCGCCACTGCCGACCATGTCCTCACCGTTCCGGCGCTGAAGATCACCCCGGTCGACACGGTCGGCGCCGGCGACACCTTTTGCGGCTATTTTGGCGCCGGCATGGCGTACGGCCTCTCGCTTGAACAGGCGCTCACGCGCGCCGCGGCGGCAGGCTCGCTCGCCTGCCTGAAGCCGGGCGCCCAGCCGGCGATCCCGCTGGCGAAGGACGTCGACGCGGCCCTGGCCGCACGGTGACGGCGATGCGCCCCTCGACGAAACATGCCGTGTCGCCGGCCGGCGACATCTGCCGCCTGTCCGCCCTGGAACTCGCAGACAAGATCAGGCAGCGACAGCTCTCGGTGCGCGAGGTCGTCAACGCTTTCCTCGACCGTATCGAAGCGGTGAACCCGCTGGTCAACGCCATCGTGTCGCTGCGCGACCCATCCGACATCCTCGCCGAGGCCGACCGGGCCGACGCCCATCTGGCGCGAGGTGGCGAGGCTGGATCGCTATTCGGCCTGCCGATCGCCATCAAGGACCTTGCTTTGACCAAGGGCTTGAGGACCACTTTCGGCTCGCCGATCTTCGCCGATTTCGTGCCCCAGGAAGACGACTTCTTCGTCGAACGCCTCCGCAAAGCCGGCGCCATCATCATCGGCAAGACCAATGTTCCGGAATTCGGGCTGGGCTCCAACACCTACAACCCGGTCTTCGGACCGACGCTCAACGCCTTCGATCCGGTCCTCACCGCCGGCGGCTCGAGCGGCGGCGCGGCGGTGGCGCTGGCGCTCGACATGCTGCCGGTCGCCGACGGCAGCGACTTCGGCGGCTCGCTGCGCAACCCCGCAGCTTACAACAACGTCTATGGCTTTCGCCCGTCGCAGGGGCTGGTGCCGGCCGGCCCCGACATCGATGTCTTCCACGCCCAGATGGGCGTCGAAGGGCCGATGGGCCGCAACGTGCGCGACATCGCGCTGCTGCTCGACGAGCAGGCCGGACACCATCCACGGGCTCCGTTGTCACATGACAAGCAGGGCTCTTTCCTGGAAGGGCTGCGCACGAAAGCGGTCGGCGGCCGCATCGCCTGGCTCGGCGATCTCGGCGGCCAGCTACCGACGGAGCCCGGGATCCTCGAGCTTTGCGAAAGCGCGCTGGCCCGCTTCTCCGATGCATCCTTCGCAACCGAGGCGCTGGTGCCGGACGTCGACTTCGAAGCGTTGTGGCAGGCCTTCGTGACGCTGCGCCAGGCAAGCAGCGGCTGCGGGCTGAAGGCGCACTATGACGATCCGGAAAAACGCAAGCTGCTGAAGCCGGAAGCCGTCTGGGAAGTCGAACAGGCGATACGCCTCACCGCGCCGCAAATCCACGCCGCCACGGTCCGGCGCTCTTTATGGCACCGCACGCTGCTGTCGCTGTTCGAGCGCTTCGATCTCATCGTCCTGCCGACGGCGCAGGTTTTCCCCTTCGACGTCGCCACCCACTGGCCGCGCGAGATCGCCGGGCGCGCCATGGACAGCTATCACCGCTGGATGCAGGTCTCCGCCTTTGCCACGCTGGGCGCCTGCCCGGCGCTCAACGTGCCGGTCGGCTTCGACGGCAAGGGTCGGCCGATGGGCATGCAACTGATCGGCCGCGCGCGCGGCGACCTCGCCGTGCTCAAGGCTGGCGCCGCCTATGAGGCGACGCTGCCCTGGCCGGCGGGCGCGAGCTGAAGCAATTCCCGAGAAGTGTAGCGATTTCCCGTCCGGAATTGCATCAAGCCAAATAGCTGGAGCAGTTCGGCACGGCCATATTGGACTGCTCCACCTGTCACATCGCAACCGGAGCCGGTGTGGCGAAATCGCCGAGCTCGCCGTCGGCGATGTCCAGCCACACGTCGCGGTCGATGATCAGTGTCGCCGTGTTGCGGCCTGTTCCGCAGACGATCTGATCGAGCCCGAGCACGGCGCGATCGATAAGCACGCGGGCGCTGCCGATGGGCAGCGGCACGATGCCGCCCTGCTCCATGTCGAGGTCCCTGCGCACGCTCTGGGCGTCAGCAAGCCACAGATCGGCCCTGCGCAGCCCGAGCGCGTCGGCGATCTTCTTGTAATCTGCCCGGTCGGCCGCTCTCAGCGCGACGATCGCGAAGCCGCCCGGCCGCGCGAAGGTCAGGCCCTTGACCATTTTCGCCGGGTCCAGCGACAGGATGGTCTTGGCTTCCTCGAAGGAGATGAGCGGCGCATGCGTCTCGACCTGGAAGCGCGCGCCGCGTTCTTCCAGGAACCGCTTGACCGAAGGGCTCATGCTTTCGCCATCTCCGCCGCTTGCAGTGTCGTCGCCGCTTTCCCGGCCCAGCAAAACCGCGCCGTGAAGTGGCGCAGGATCGGCGGCTCATAGACGAAGTCAAGGCCGCGGATCGTCTTTGCCCGCTTCGCGACCGCGATCAGCGCATCGGCGATGTAGTCCATATGGTCGTTGGTGTAGACCCGGCGCGGGATGGTGAGACGCAGGAGTTCGAGCGGCGATTTTTCCTGCTTTCCCGTCGCGGGATCGCGGCCCAGCATCAGCGAACCGATCTCCACGGCACGCACGCCCGCTTCCAGATAAAGTTCGCAGGCCAGCGCATGTGCAGGGAAACTGTCGGCGGGAATATGGGACAGCATCGCGGCGCCGTCGACGAATACGGCGTGCCCACCGGTCGGGTACTGGATCGGCACGCCCGCCTGCCGCAGCCTTTCGCCGAGATAGGCGACCTGGCCGACGCGGTATGCGAGATAATCGGTCTCGACCGCCTCCTCGAGGCCAATGGCGATCGCCTCCATGTCGCGGCCGGCAAGTCCGCCATAGGTGATGAAGCCTTCCATCGGCACGCAACGCACCTGCACCGCCCGGAACAGGTCGGCGTCCCGGCGGAAGGCGCAGAAGCCGCCGATATTGACCAACCCGTCCTTCTTGGCCGAGAGCGTGAGCAGGTCGCCATAGCACATCATCTCGCGAACGATGTCGCGGATCGAGCGGTCGGCATAACCCTCCTCGCGCTGCTGGATGAACCACGCATTTTCTGCAAAACGCGTGGCGTCGATCATCACCGGGATGCCGTGGTTGCGCGCCATTTCGGACGCGGCTCTCAGATTGGCCATCGACACCGGCTGTCCCCCGGCGCTGTTGCAGGTCACCGTCGCGACGATGCCTGCGACATTCGCCGCGCCATGCGTTTCGATCGCCGCCGCCAGCGCGGCAAGATCGAAATTGCCCTTCCAGTCGTCATAGTGCGCGGTGTCGTTGGCGGCCTTGGTGAGCACGTTCACGGCCTTGGCCCCGGCGAGCTCGACATGCGCCTTGGTCGTGTCGAAATGGTAGTTGGAGATGAAGACCGGCGCCTTCGAGCCGCGACGCTTGACCAATTCAGGGAAGACGATCTGTTCCGCGCCTCGCCCCTGATGGGTTGGGATCATATAGGGATAGCCGAACAGCCGTTCGACCGTTTCGGCAAGGCGGTAGAAGTTGCGGCTGCCGGCATAGGCTTCGTCGCCGAGCAGCAGCCCCGCCCACTGCCGGTCGCTCATCGCGCCGGTACCGCTGTCGGTCAGAAGGTCGATGTAGACGTCCTCGCTCCTGAGCAGGAAGGGATTGAGCCCCGCCTCGATAAGCGCCGCCTCGCGAAAGGCGCGGTCGGTCATGCGGATCGGCTCGACCATCTTGATGCGGAAAGGTTCGGGGATGCGCTTGTTCATGGCATGCTCCATCGTTGCGGCCTGAAGCGCCGCGTTCGTTGCAGGGATTGGCTGGATCAGGTCAGGCGGCGAAGGCCGCGCGATAGGCCCCGGGAGGCACGCCGACGCGCGCCTTGAAGATACGGGTCAGATGCGCCTGGTCGCTGAAGCCTGTGGCCATCGCCGCCGACAGCGGATCGAGGCCGCTGCGCAGCATCGCCTTGGCCGCGTCGACACGCCGGTTGATCAGGAAGGCGTGCGGCGACATCCCGGTCCTGCGGTGGAAGGCGCGGATCAGCCGCTGCCGCGACAGCCGCGCCTCGGCCGCCAGATCGTCCAGCGTCAGCCGCTCGGCGAAGCGCTCCGAGAGAAGCTCGACAATGCGGGCAACCGGCCCGCGCTCGCTGCCGGCGAGCGGGAAACGCACCCCGGCATGCACCGACAGGCAGTAGACATAGGCGGCGAGCAGCTTCTCCTCGGCCTCCATAGGCGAGCATTTCTCCTCCCACAGGCGATGCGCTGCGAAAAACAGGGCAGCACCGCGCGGGTCATGCACGATCGGCTCGCGGAATGTCGGCGTTCCGGTCCGGTCGAACGAGGTGTTTTCCGAGGCGATCTCGCGCAGCAGGGCAGCCGACGGATAGCTGACGCGGTAGCTGAAACCGTCATTGGCCGGCGCGCCGTCATGCACCTCGAAAGGATTGTAGAGCGTGAGATCGCCGGCGCGCACCGCATGGTTGCGCCCGCGAATGAAGATGGTGCCTGTGCCGTGCCACAACGTGCCGACAACGAAGGTATCGTGCGCATGCGGCTGATAGCGGTGGCGCTTGAAGGTGGCGGAGAGGCACTCGATACCGCCCACCGGCGCGGTGAAATAGCTCGCACTCTCGTCCTGGCTCAGCGCGTTCATGACCGTCTCCGTGCACTGCATGGCCGGAAATCTAACATCCTGGGGGTCACCGGTATTGCACAAAGATATCACCGGCCGAATTTGTGAAGCGCCGCAAAATCAGCCGATAGTCCTCCGACGCGCTATTTTCGTTGGCTTGCTTCCCCGGCACGTGCATTCTGGCGGCCGGCTGCCGCACGAGCCGCAGAAGAGCCGAGGGAAGATCATGTCGCTGGAGCTTTACGCCGCCTATGTCGTCGCCTGCATCGTCATCATGCTGGTGCCGGGGCCAACCGTCACGCTGATCATCGCCAACAGCATGCGCCACGGCTCGCGCGCCGGGCTTGCCAATGTCGCCGGCACCCAGGCGGGCCTCGCCATCATGATCGCCATCGTCGGCATCGGCCTCAACACGCTGATCGCCGGCATGGGCCACTGGTTCGAATGGGTGCGGCTGATCGGCGCCGCCTATCTGATCTGGATGGGCGTGCAGATGTTTCGTGCCAAAGGCACGCTGAACCCCGACGGCTCAGCCAGAAAGCCGCGTGGCGGCTTCTTCCTGCAGGGGTTCTTGGTGGCCATCTCCAATCCGAAGACGCTTGTCTTCTTCGGCGCCTTCTTCCCGCAGTTCATCGCCCCGCAGGGCAATTACACGCTGCAGATCTTGGTCATGGGCCTGACCGCGATGGTCTTCGCCGCCATGTCGGACTCGACCTACGCCCTTGCCGCCGGCCGCGCCGGTCGCGTCCTATCGGCCAGCCGCGTCAAGCTGCTCTCCCGCGTCAGCGGCAGCTTCCTGGTCGGCGGCGGGCTCTGGCTGGCGTTCTCGAAGGCGAAGTGAGCGCCTCCTCCCCTTCCCCCTTGCGGGGGAAGGAAGAGGCGTTACAGCCGCCCCAGCCTCTCGACCAGCAGCGCGAAGAAAGCGTCATGGTCGATGTCGCGCATCACCATGGCGTTCTTCTCGCGCCTGCTGACGCCCCACCAGTCGATGACCGTCATGCCCATGGCGAGCTCGGAGGTCGTCTCGACGCTGACGTTGCAGCGGCGGCCCTTGAACAATTCCGGCTTGATGAGATAGGCGATCACGCACGGATCGTGCAGCGGCCCGCCGTCGGTGCCGTATTTCTCCTCGTCGAAGCGCTCGAAGAATTCCAGCATCTCGGCGGTTGCGGTGCCGACCCTGGTGCCGAGCTCGCGAAAGGCCTTGGTGCGCCTGGCGGTGGTCAGCGCCTTGTGGGTTACGTCGAGCGGCATCATCACGATCGGAATGCCGGATTTGAACACCACGTCGGCCGCCTGCGGGTCGACATAGATGTTGAATTCGGCGGCGGGCGTGACGTTGCCGCCCTCGAAGAAACCGCCCCCCATCAGCACGATTTCCTTGATGCGCGGCGCGATCCGCGGCTCGCGGATCAGCGCCAGGGCGATGTTGGTGAGCGGCCCGAGCGGGCAGAGGGTGATCGTGCCGCTTGGCTCGTTCATCAAAGTCTCGACGATGAAGTCGACCGCGTACTTTTCCTGCAACGGCATCGTCGGTTCCGGCAGTTGCGGCCCGTTGAGGCCGGTCTTGCCATGCACTTCCTCGGCGGTGACGAGCTCGCGCGCCAGCGGCCGGATGGCGCCCGCATAGACCTTGATGTCGGGCCGGCCGGCAAGCTCGCAGATCTTGCGGGCGTTCTTTTCGGTGAGTTTCAGCGGCACGTTGCCGGCAACGGCGGTGATGCCGACGACCTCCAGTTCGGAGCTGCCGAGCGCCAGCAATATGGCGACGGCATCGTCCTGGCCGGGGTCCGTGTCGATGATGATCTTTCGTGACTGGGGCATTTCAATTCCTTTTTGGGGAGTCTTTTTGGGCGGGGTTTTGATGGCTTGAACTTGATCGCGCGGCGGACCATATCAAGACCATCGGGAAAAATGCCATCCGGGTTTTTCCAGTTTATGTCGCTCTTGAGAGGACAGTGTAACATGAGCCGAATGACGCCCTTCTCCAGCCCGCTTCTGCTGGGTTTCGACGCCATGGAAAAGACGCTCGAACGTCTGGCGAAGTCGGGCGACAGCTATCCTCCGTATAACATCGAGCGCCTGAGCGCCGCCGACGGCAATGCCGAGAGGCTGCGCATCACGCTTGCCGTGGCGGGTTTCGCCGAGAGCGACCTCGATGTCACCACGGAGGAGAACCAACTGATCGTGCGCGGCCGTCAGACCGACGACACCGAGCGCGAGTTCCTCCACCGCGGCATCGCCGCGCGCCAGTTCCAGCGCTGCTTCGTGCTGGCCGACGGCATGCGGGTCGTCGGCGCTGAGCTGAAGAACGGTCTTTTGTCGATCGATCTCGACCGTCCGGAGGCCGAACGGCTGGTACGGAAAATAAACATATCGGTGAAAGACTGATCTTTGCCGATGGCTCTAATGCGGGACGGCCGGAAGCGGCGTCCTCGCGCCAAGGAGGCTTGAAAATGACCAGAACTGACGAAACCCTGACCATGACCAGCGGCGAGTTCGCCCATCTCGGCGAAGGTTCGGTCGCTTACCTGAGGAAAGTATCGAGCGACGATCTGCGCGGCCGCTTCCCCGGCCTCGACGAGATCGCGCCCGGCCTGGAGCTGTGGGCGCTGTTTGCCGCCAACGGCCAGCCGATCCTGCTTTCCGATGCCCGAGACCGGGCGCTGGCGGGTGCGCTGGAGAACGATCTCACCACGGTCGCCATCCACTGATCCTGCACGTCGTCTGAACTGGAAAGGGCCGCTCCCGGCGGTCCCTGAAGGTTTTATCCCAAAAAACTACGTTTCGCGCGAGAAGCTTCAGGCCGCGTGCGAGGCCTGCGTATCCGACAACAGCGCGTGGATCGCCACCGCGTCGCGCGTCCCCCTGATCTTGGCCACCGTATCGGCATCGCGCAGCACGCGCGCGATGCGCGACAGCGCCTTGAGATGGTCGGCGCCGGCGCCTTCGGGCGCAAGCAGCAGGAACACCAGATCGACCGGCTGGTCGTCGAGCGCCTCGAAATCGACCGGCGTCTCCAGCCGGGCGAACACGCCCGCGATCCGCTTCACGCCCGCGAGCTTGCCATGCGGAATGGCGATGCCGTTGCCGACGCCGGTGGAGCCCAGCCGCTCGCGCTGCAGGATCGTGTCGAACACTTCCCGCTCCGGAATCCCTGAAATCGCTGCCGCCCTCTCCGACAGCAATTGCAGAAGCTGCTTTTTGGAATTCGCCTTCAACGCCGGCATGATAGCCGAGACGCTGATGAGATCGCTGAGATCCATGCTTGAAAAATCCCTTGCTCGCCTTGCCGCGCCAGTCGTCCCCCTCGCACGGCTGGCTTTCTTATCCCTGCGCGACTTTGGTCGTCGATGGATCGATCCAGCCGATGTTCCCATCCGGCCGGCGGTAGACGATGTTGAGATGGTCGTTTCCGGCGTTGCGGAAGACGAAGACCGGGCTGTCCTTGGTGTCGAGCTCGATGACAGCCGATGCCACCGACATGGTGCGAAGCGTCATGGTCGATTCGGCAACGATGGCCGGAGCGAAGTTTTCCGGGATTTCCTCGTCATCGTCGGCGAGCGGCTCCATCACGGTGTAGGCGATGTCGGAGGACTCGCCATTGCCATTGTTGGAAGTGTGCGACTTCAGCCGGCGCTTGTAGCGCCGCAGCCGCGTTTCGAGGCGATCGGCGGCCGCCTCGAAGGCAAGTGTGGGATCCTGGGCGTCGCCGGTCGCCTGCAGCGAGGCGCCGGAATCGAGTCGGATCATGCAATCGGCCGAGAAGCGCGACCCTGCCTTGATGACCGTTACATGTCCTGAAAAACCTCGATCGAAATACTTTTCGATCGCTTCGTTGACACGATCGTTGATGCGCGTACGGAACGCATCGCCGATGTCCATGTGTTTTCCCGAAATGCGCAGATTCATCTGAAAACTGACCTTCCTTGCTCAGGCTTCAAACTGTCCCGAGTTTATACCCGTGGTGCGCGCGCACAAGCTTTGCAGCGGCATGCGCGCCTATTTTAGACCCGAACTTTCCGGTTGATCACAAGTCGCCTTCTTGGCCGTCCGAGGCCTTCGCTTTGACGGACCCATTCGCGAGCGGGCATCACGGCCCGGCTCATGCGGGCGGGCTTCTAGACACTTCATTGCAGCTTGTCAATGAAGCTCGAAAACTGTGGAAATCCGCGCGCTCCTTAAGCCCACACCAACTAGGGCAGGCCGGCTGAATATCAACCGACCTTAGCGTCCGGCGTTGGCGAGCGCCCGCTTCTCGCGGCGGCGCTGCACCGATGAAGGGATGTTCATGCCTTCCCGGTACTTGGCGACGGTGCGGCGGGCGATGTCGACGCCGCTTTCCCTCAGCATGTCGACGATGGCGTCGTCGGAAAGCACGTCGGCGGGCTTTTCCTCGTCGATCAGCTGCTTGATGCGGTCGCGCACGGCTTCCGAGGAATGCGCCTCGCCGCCTTCCGCAGAGGCGATCGAAGCGGTGAAGAAATAGCGCAGCTCGAACACGCCGCGCGGCGTCAGCATGTATTTGTTGGCGGTGACGCGGCTGACCGTCGATTCATGCATGCCGATCGCGTCGGCCACTGTGCGCAGGTTGAGCGGTTTCAGGTGCCGTACGCCATGGACGAGGAACGCGTCCTGCTGGCGCACGATTTCCGAGGCCACCTTGAGGATGGTCTTCGCCCGCTGGTCGAGGCTGCGCGTCAGCCAGTTGGCGTTCTGCAGGCATTCGGCGAGAAAGTCCTTTTCCGCCTGGTCCTTGGCGTGGCTGGAAACACGGGCAAAATACACGTTGTCGACCAAAACGCGTGGCAGCGTGTCGGAATTGAGCTCCACCGCCCAACTGCCGTCGGCGGCGGCGCGCACCTCGACATCGGCGATGATCGCGTCGCTGGCGCCGCCCGAAAATGCCATACCGGGCCGCGGATCGAGCGCCCGGATTTCGGCCAGCATGTCGAGAAGGTCTTCCTCGTCGACGCCGCAGATGCGCTTCAGTGTCTGGAAATCGCGCCGCGCCAGAAGTTCGAGGTTGGCGACCAAGCTTTTCATCGCCGGGTCGAGCCGGTCGCGCATGGCAAGCTGCAAGGACAGGCATTCGGCGAGATCGCGCGCAAACAGGCCGGCCGGCTCGAAGGCCTGGCAGACCGCGAGCACGCGTGCCACGGCCGCCTTGTCCGCACCAAGCCGCGCGGCAACCTCGTCCAGGTCGGAGCGCAGATAGCCGGCCTCGTCGAGCCCATCGGCGAGTTCGCCTGCAATGAGGCGTTCGGCAGGGTTCGGGAAGGCCAGCGCGATCTGCTCGCCGACATGCTCGCGCAGCGTCACTACGGTCGCCGCCATCTCGCCGACATCGAAACCCTCGGACGAAGCACCGCCGGCGCTGCCTCCGGACGCCGACTTCCACTGCGCCGTGAGGTCCGGTCCCAGCCTCTCGCTCGTTCCGGGGTCGTCGGGGAACAGGTTCTCCAGCGACGAATCAAGCTTTTCCGAGATCGCCTCGGCGCTCCATTCCGTTTCGGTCTCGAACCAATCATCCCCGCTGGCGGGTTCCGCCGCGGTCTCGCTCTTCTGCGGCTGGTCGCCGCTCGCATCCTCCTGTGGCTCGGCCCGCTCCAAAAGCGGATTGCGCTCGATCTCCTCGTCGATGAAGCGTTCGAGCTCGACATGGGTGAGCTGCAGCAGCCGGATCGACTGCATCAGCTGGGGCGTCATCACCAGCGACTGGGACTGTCTGAGCTGCAGTTTGGCCGCCAGCGCCATGGTTGGATTCAAACGCCTCGTCTACGCATCGAACTGCCGTTTTTCAGTCGGGCATAGAAACTGGCCCGGCTTTTGCTTGTCAAGGCAAACGCTAGCAGCGACGGCTTACCGGAGCGTTATTCGCGGGCGGAACTGGCGGGAATCTCGAAAAACAGACGAAAATCCTGCCGGATTGGAGAATTTTACACCTAGAGCGTAAATCCCTCGCCGAGATAGAGACGCCGCACATCGGCGTTGGCGACGATTTCGTCGGCCCGGCCATGCGTCAGCACCTGGCCGGCATGGATGATATAGGCGCGGTCGATCAGGCCCAGCGTCTCGCGCACATTGTGGTCGGTGATCAGCACGCCGATGCCGCGCGCGGTCAGATGGCGAACGAGCTGCTGGATGTCGGCGACCGCGATCGGGTCGATACCGGCGAAGGGCTCGTCGAGCAGCATATAGGCCGGCCGCGTCGCCAGCGCCCGCGCGATCTCGAGACGGCGTCTCTCGCCGCCCGACAGCGACAGCGACGGCGCCTTGCGCAGATGGCTGATGTGGAATTCCTCGAGCAGCTCGTCGAGGGTGCGCTCGCGCTCCTTGCGGCTCTTTTCCACCACCTCCAACACCGCGCGGATGTTCTGCTCGACGCTCAAGCCGCGGAAGATCGACGCTTCCTGCGGCAGGTAGCCGATGCCGAGGCGGGCCCGCCGGTACATCGGCATCGAGGTGACGTCGAAGCCGTCGATCTCGATCGTGCCTTCGTCCACCGGGACAAGGCCGGTGACCATATAGAAGCAGGTGGTCTTGCCGGCGCCGTTCGGGCCAAGCAGCCCGACCGCCTCGCCGGCGCGCACGCCGAGCGTCACGCCGCTCACCACCTTGCGGCCCTTGTAGCTCTTGGTCAGGCCCTTGGCGATCAGGGTGCCCTTGAACTTCGCCTTGTCGACGCCGACCGTTGCCGGGGCAGCCGGTTTTGCGGCCGCCCGCCCCGGAAGGCGGGCCAGCAGCGACGATACGCCGGCCATTAGTTGCTCGACGCTCCCTGCTGGGCCGTTCCCTGCTTCTGGGGCGTTATCGACATGATGACGCGGCCGCTGCTGCCACAGCCGTCGACATTGGCAAGGCCGCTCTTCATCTGCACGGTGAGCTTGCAGCCCTTGAGCACATTGTCGCCCTGCGAGAGCACCACTTCATTGCCGGAAAGAACGAGCACCTGCGTCTTCATGTCGAAGGTGCCCTTGTCGCCGGTGGCGATCTGGTCGTTCGACTTGATGTAGACTTTGTTCTCGACCACGAGGTGGTCGATATTGGCCGCACCCGTCATCGCCGACGCGCCGGCCGCCGCGCCCTTGGGGGCGTTGGCATCCTTGACGTAAAAGACCGTCATCTTGCCGGCCTTGAGCAGCGTCGGCCCCTGGTTGACGGTGACGTTGCCGCTGAAAATCGCCGCGCTGTCGGCCTGCCGGACCTCCAGCTTGTCGCTTTCGATCTGGATCGGCTGGTCGCCCGACAATTTCAGGCCGGACATCTGGCTGGTGCCGCTCGACTGGGCAAGCGCGGGCGCCGCCCCCAGCAACAGCAAGAAAGAGGCCGCCGCTGCAAGCCTTGCCGAATTACTGCGACGCATTCTGTTCTCCGCTCTTTGCCTCTGCCGCCTTCAGACTGGCCGCATCGATGTTGACGCGCACCCGGTTCTCGAAGACCACCACCTTGCCGTTCTCTTCCACCGACATCGAGTCGGCGGTGATGCGCGACCCGGCGCGGCTGACATCGACCGGATTGTCCGTCTTCATAGAGCCTTTGCCCATGTCTAGGAAGACCGATTTGAACTTGGCTTCCATGCCGTCGCTGGTGGTCACCGAGACATCGCTGGTGAGGTCCATCGTGTTGGCGTCTCGGTTGTAGATGCCGTGCGCGGCGTTGACCGACACGACGTTGTCGCTGGCGACGGGCAATTTGGCATTGATGCCTTCGAGGTCGATGATGCCTTGCTTGCCGACATCCTGCGTCGCCCTGGTCGCCGTCAGCGAATAAGGCAGTTTCTGCTTGGTGAAGCCGTTGAGCTTGGGATTGGCCATCACCAGCTTGCCGTCCGAAAAGGCTGTGCCCTCGGCCTGCACCGAGATCGACACCGGCGCGGCGAGATAGGAATAGATTGGAAAGGCGATCGCAATTGCAGCCGCCAGCAGCGGCACGGCGAACTTCAGCACGCGCACGCGGCGCGAATGCCGCTGCGCACGGTCGAACGCGTCGCCCCGCGTGCCGCTTTCGCCAGCGGCAGCCGACACCATTTCGGCATCGCTCGTTTCGTCAGATCGCGCCAACATGACTGTTTTCTAATGAGCCCTTGCCCGCCAAACACCGCCTATAGGTGGTATGCCGGTCCCCGCAAGCAAGCACAAGCGGAGGAAAACTGCAAAAATGTGACGGCTACTACCGCACGACTAGGACGAATTCGGCTGAACTGCCAGCCCTTCATAGCAGATAGGGGCCGCCTGCGTTAATTTTTCGTGAGGTCATCTCCAGCATTCGATCAGCAGCCCCGGTGTACTCATGAAACGGTAGCCGCGCGCGGAGGCTTGCTTTAAAAGCGTCCTTTCCCACCGACTGTGAGGCTGACGATGGCAATGAGAGCCGACGACCTGATCGACCGCCGCCGCTTGCGCCGCAAGCTGACGTTCTGGCGCGTCGCCGCGTTTGTGGTTCTGGCGGCGGCGCTGATCGCATTTTCGGCATGGATCTACGGTGAGGATTTCACCGGCCAGGCGGTCGACCACATCGCCAAGGTCAAGATCGAGGGCACCATCACCGAGGACGAGGAGCTGATCAAAAGGCTGGAGACGATCCGCAAGTCCGCGACGGTGAAGGGCGTCATCCTGTCGATCGATTCGCCCGGAGGCACCACGGTCGGCGGCGAGTCGATCTATGAGGAAGTGCGCAAGCTCGCCGGCGACAAGCCGGTGGTGGCCGAGGTCGGCACGCTGGCGGCGTCCGCCGGCTATATGATCGCGAGTGCGGCCGACCACATCGTTGCCCGCAAGACCTCGATCGTCGGCTCGATCGGCGTGCTGATCCAGTATCCCGACGTCAGCGCCCTGATGGACAAGCTCGGCATCAAGCTCGAGGAAGTGAAATCCTCGCCGCTCAAGGCCTCGCCTTCGCCCTTCAAGCCGACCAACGACGACGAGCGCGCAATGGTGCGCAAGCTCATCCTCGACAGCTATGACTGGTTCGTCGGCATTGTCGCCGAACGGCGCAAGATATCGCATGAGCAGGCGCTCGCTCTGGCCGACGGTTCGATCTTCACCGGCCGCCAGGCGCTCGGCAATCACCTGGTCGATGCCGTCGGCGGCGAGACCGAGGCGATCGACTGGCTGGCGACCAAGGGCATCGACAGCAAGCTCAAGGTCGTCGAATGGAAAAGCACGGAGGGGCGCGGCTTCTTCTTTACGAGGAGCATGACCAAAGCCGTCGCCAACGCGCTCGGCCTGCCCGACGCCGGCGGCGACGTCATTCACGAGCTTGGCGCCGACCGCTTGTTCCTTGACGGTCTCGTTTCGGTCTGGCACCCTTGACAACCGTTAGGAAGAACCAAATAAAGCAATAAAATCATCCTGATAAGTGACTGCAGTGGTTTACGGGGAACGTTCTCATGATCAAATCCGAACTTGTGCAAATCATTGCCGCGCGCAACCCGCACCTTTTCCTGCGCGACGTCGAAAACATCGTCGGCGCAATCTTTGACGAGATCACCGATGCGCTTGCCGAAGGCAACAGGGTCGAGTTGCGCGGTTTCGGCGCCTTTTCGGTGAAAAACCGCCCTGCCCGCACCGGCCGCAACCCGCGCACCGGCGAGTCCGTCGAGGTCGAGGAGAAGTGGGTGCCGTTCTTCAAGACCGGCAAGGAGTTGCGCGAAAGGCTGAACGGCGGCAAATAGGCCCGTGCCGGCGGATCGAAACGACGTCTCGGCGCTTAAAGCATGTCTCCCGAAAGTGGGAACCGGTTTCGGGGCAAAGACATGCGTAAAATCAAAAACCTAAGCGCGCAGGGCGAACTCGAAAGATCGCGACGCGCTTTGAGCCGCCTCTCCATGGAGATCTGATGTTCAATCGCTTCATGCTCGTCGTGGTCCTCGTGCCGCTGGCCGTCATCTTGATCGCGCTTGCCGTCGCCAACCGCGGACCGGTCGCCTTCACGCTCGACCCGTTCCATCCGGGCAATCCGGCGCTGACGCTGAATTTGCCGCTTTTCATCTTCCTGTTCCTGGCTTTAGCCATCGGCATGATCGTCGGCAGCTTGGCGACCTGGGTGAAGCAGGGCCGCTACCGCAAGCTCGCGCGCCAGCGCGGCATCGAGGCCGAGAACCTGCGCCAGGCGGTGAGCCGCGCGCCGGCGGCGCCTAAGGGACCAGCGCTGCCGAAACCCTCGAACTGAAGCAATTCCAGGAAAAGCGGTTTTCCGCCTGGGAATTGCGTGAAAGCAAAACTCTAGCGGCGCTCTAATTCTACGGAGTCTTCGATGCTTACCATCTCGGCCGCGGAGGTCGATCAGGCGCTCACCTTTCCAGGGCTGGTCGAGACGCTGCGCACGGCCTTCCGCGACGGTGCGGTGCAGCCGGTGCGTCATCACCACGCCGTCGAACGCCCGGATGGAGCCGCCTCGACACTGCTGTTGATGCCGGCCTGGACCGACTTCAACGCCGCCGGCAGCTCGGCCGGTGGCCATATCGGCGTCAAGATCGTCACCGTGTCGCCGGACAACAACGCCATCGGCAAGCCGGCGGTGATGGGCCTCTATCTGCTGCTCGACGGCACGACGGGCGAGCCTGAGGCGCTGATCGACGGCCAGCGGCTGACGCAGTGGCGCACGGCCTGCGCTTCGGCGCTCGCCGCCTCCTATCTCGCCCGCAAGGATGCCTCGCGGCTTTTGGTGATCGGCGCCGGCGCGCTGTCGCCTTTCCTCGCCAGGGCGCATTCGGCGATGCGGCCGATCAAATCCGTCCGCATCTGGAACCGCACGCCGGCCAATGCCGAAAAGGTGGCGGCAGCGCTCCGCGCCGAAGGCCTTCCGGCGAATGTTGCCGGCGATCTCGAAGCGGAGCTTGGCGAGGCCGACATCGTCTCTTCGGCGACGATCTCGACCACGCCGCTGATCAAGGGCGCGCTGCTGAAGCCGGGCACCCATGTCGATCTGGTCGGCGGCTTCACACCGGAGATGCGCGAGAGCGACGACGATGCAATCGTCCGCGCGCGCGTCTATGTCGACACCCGGGCCGGCGCCACCAAGGAGGCCGGCGACATCGTCCAGCCACTGGCTTCCGGCGTGCTGAAGCCGGAAGCCATCGTCGCCGACCTGCATGAGCTGACGCGCGGGGAGAAACAGGGCCGGCAGGGCGACGGCGAGATCACGCTGTTCAAGTCGGTCGGCGCCGCGCTCGAGGACCTCGCCGCCGGCATCGCGGTCTACGAGGCGCTCAAATAGGCAATAGGGATTGGGCAGTAGGCAGTAGAGCCTCACATCCTACTGCCTACTGCCTACTGCCTACTGCCTACTGCCTACTGCCTACTGCTCATTCGGCCAGTAAACCCGCAGCCGATGACCATCGGGGTCGAGCGCGACGAAGGTGCGGCCGAAATCCATATCGGTCGGCGTCTGCAGGATTTTCAGCCCGCGCTTGGCCCAGTCGGAATGCGTAGCGTCGACGGAGGGTGCGTTCTCGACCGCAAGCACCAGTTCGCCGCCTCCACCAGCAGCGGCTGCAGCCGGCTCCACGGTGTGGCGCGACCAGAGGCCGAGCTTGAAGCCCTTGTCGAGCACGAACATGACGAAGGTCGGCGAAGTCTCGACCGGCTCGCTCCCGAGCAGCGAAGCGTAAAACGCACCGCTCCGCTCAGGGCTGTCGACATAAAGGATGACGAAATTTGGCGTGGCCATGTCTGATCTCCAAGCTGTTTGAACCTTGGCGACCTTAGATCGCGCCACTGTCAGATTCTGGCAGCAGTGTTCAGTCCTCGGAATTGTTCGACGCGTTCTGAACCGGCCTGTCGAGCGTCGCCCGCCATTCCTTCAGCATAGCCTGGCGGCGGCGCGGATAGCGAATATCCGTGGCACTGAGACCCGACATGCGATCGGCGCGAAAGTGGCGAAAATCCTGGCGCATCTCGCACCACGCCACCATCACCCGCACCTTGTCGAAGAAGCCGAGCGCGAACGGCCAGACCAAGCGCTCCGACGCGGCGCCCCCGGCATCGCGATAGAGGAAGCCGAGCTTGCGCTCGTCGCGGATCGCCTGCCGCACCACGCCGAGGTCGATCGCCTCGACGGTTCCCGAACCCGGCCCGACCAGCAGCGTCGTGGCGTCGAGATCCTCGCGCAGATCGTCCGGCAGGACAGCCGCGATCTTGGACAGCGCGTTCGTCGCGGCCGCGGCCAGCCGCTTGTCCGGCTGTTTCGCCACCCAGCGCGAGCCGAGCACGATCGCCTCGATCTCCTCGTCGGTGAACATCAGCGGCGGCAGCATGAAGCCGGGCTTCAGCACATAACCCAGCCCCGCCTCGCCTTCGATCGGCGCGCCCTGCCCCTGCAGCGTCGCGATGTCGCGGTAGAGCGTGCGGATCGACACGCCCATCTCGCCGGCAAGCGTGCGGCCGCTCACCGGCCGGCGGTGGCGGCGCAGGATCTGGATCAGGTCGAGCAGGCGTTCGGAACGGGACATGACCGGAGATTTGCCTGTTTCTTCGGGCGAGGTCCATCGCATCGCGACAGAGCAGCGGCGGACCATCTGGTTGCGAAGGCGGAGGGCCTATGCCAAAAGCGGCCTGCCGTTCCGGAGATTGTTCTTGAAGTCCTTTCGCGACCGAAACCGCGACAACCGTCCGCGCCAGCCGGCGAAACCCGGTTCCAGCCAGTCGCGCCTGCGCGAGACCGCTTCGGCGGCGAGGTCGGAGCCGCATCATCGCCAGGAGGCAAAACCAGCGCCGCGCCCTCTTATCCGCCGCGACGGCCCGCTGCCCGCCGAGCGCCTGCCGCTGATCCTCGAAGTCGCGCCCAACGCCGACTATGCGCTGCTGGACAGCGGCGCCGGCGAGAAGCTGGAGCAGTATGGGCCTTACCGCATCGTGCGTCCGGAAGGCCAGGCGATCTGGCAGCGGGCGCTGCCGGCGAAGGAATGGGAGCGCGCCGACGCCATCTTCACCGGCGACACCGACGAGGAAGGCATCGGCCGCTGGCGTTTCCCGAAAACGCCGCTCGGCGAAACCTGGCCGATGAAGCATGACGGCATCGACTATCTCGGCCGCTTCACCTCCTTCCGCCACGTCGGCGTCTTCCCCGAACAGGCCTCGCACTGGGACCATATGGCAGGGCTGATCGCGGCCGCCCGGCGTCCGGTGAAGGTGCTGAACCTGTTCGGCTACACCGGCCTTGCCTCGCTGGTGGCGGCCCGCGCAGGCGCCGAGGTCACGCATGTCGACGCCTCGAAGAAAGCGATCGGCTGGGCGCGGGAAAACCAGGAGATGGCCGGCCTCTCCGACAAGCCGATCCGCTGGATCGTCGAGGACGCGGTGAAGTTCGCCGAGCGCGAGGAGCGCCGCGGCAGCCGCTACGACATCGTCCTCTTCGACCCGCCGGCTTATGGTCGCGGCCCGAAGGGCGAAGTCTGGCAATTGTTCGAGGACCTGCCGGCTCTCACCGACCTCTGCCGCTCGATCCTGACGCCGAAGCCGCTCGCTGTCGTTCTGACCGCCTATTCGATCCGCGCCTCCTTCTTCGCCATCCATGCCTTGATGCGCGACACCTTCGCCGGCATGGGCGGCACGGTCGAATCCGGCGAGCTGATCATCCGCGAGAAATCGGCCGGCCGCGCGCTGTCGACCTCGCTGTTCTCGCGCTGGGTGGCTTGAAATGGTCGCGTATGACGGACACCGGCCGGTCGGCCAGGTCAAGGAAGTCACCAGCCTCGCCAATCCGCTGGTCAAGGACATCAAGGCGCTGGCGCTGAAGAAATTCCGCGACCAGCAGAACGCCTTCATGGCCGAAGGCTTGAAGCTGGTCATCGACGCGCTCGACCTCGGCTGGTCGATCAGGACGTTGGTCTTCGCCAAGGCAGGACGAGGCAACGCGGCCGTCGAAAAAGTCGCGGCGCGCACGGTCGCCGCCGGCGGCACCGTGCTCGAAGTCTCGGAAAAGGTGCTCACCGCAATCACTCGCCGCGAAAACCCGCAAATGGTCGTCGGCGTCTTCGCGCAGCAGACGCTGCCGCTAAAAGGTATCCGCGCCACAGACGGCGACGTCTGGGTCGCGCTCGACCGCGTGCGCGACCCAGGCAACCTCGGCACCGTCATCCGCACCGTCGATGCCGTTGGCGCCAAGGGCATCATCCTGGTCGGCGACACCACCGATCCGTTTTCGCTGGAAACGGTGCGCGCCACCATGGGCTCGATCTTCGCCGTGCCGGTCGCCAAGGCGACGGAGCAGGCTTTCCTCGCCTGGCGGCGCGATTTCCCGGGTCTGGTCGCAGGGACGCATCTGAAGGGCGCGGTCGACTACCGCTCGGTCGACTTCTCAAGGGGCCCGGTGCTGCTCTTGATGGGCAACGAGCAGCAAGGGCTGCCCGACAGCCTCGCCGAAAGCTGCGACCGGCTGTTGAGAATCCCGCAGGCCGGCCGCGCCGATTCGCTCAATCTGGCGGTTGCCACCGGCGTGATGCTGTTCGAGATCCGGCGCGGCGCGTTGAAGCTCGACCCCGCCACCGACACGCGATGAGGACTGCCAAGTGAAATCCTGGTCCCCTTACGCCCTGCTGGTCGTCGCGGCAATCGCGCTCGACCAATGGATCAAGCAGCTGGTCGAGAACGGCCTGGCCTTCCAGGAAAAGGTCGATCTCTTGCCGTTCCTGGCGCTGTTTCGCACCTACAACACCGGCATCGCCTTCTCGATGTTCTCTTCCTTCGGCGACACCGGCCTGGTGGTCATCGCCGCGCTCGTTGTCGCTTTCGTGCTCTATCTCGCCGTGCGCACGCCCCCCGGCCACGTCATTGCCCGCATCGGCTTCGCCCTGATCGTCGGCGGCGCGCTGGGCAACCTGATCGACCGCGCCGTCTACGGCCACGTCATCGACTACATCCTGTTCCACACGCCCGTCTGGTCCTTCGCGGTGTTCAATCTCGCCGACGCCTTCATTTCCGTCGGCGCAGCCCTAGTTGTCTTCGACGAACTGATCGGCTGGCGGCGGGAAACCAAGCCCCAGGACCGAGGCAATTGACCTAGCGCGGCCGCCGCCCCAAATTCGTTTCAAGGGCAATTCCAGGGAAAATGTGAAGGCGGTTTTCCGCCGCAACTGCGTAAACAAATCGCCAGAACCGAGGAGACAAAAGTGTCCGATACCTTCAAAGCCATCCTCGTTTCGCGCGACGCCGAGAAGAAGCAGTCGGTCGAGATCGTCGACCTCACCGAGGCCGAGCTGATGGAAGGCGATGTCACCGTCGCCGTCGAGGCGACGACGGTGAACTACAAGGATGGGCTGGCCATCACCGGCAAGGCGCCGGTCGTGCGCCGCTGGCCGCTGGTGCCCGGCATCGATTTCGCCGGCACCGTCATTTCATCTTCCCATGCCGATTGGCGCAAGGGCGACAAGGTGATCCTCAACGGCTGGGGTGTCGGCGAGACGCATTACGGCGCCTATGCCGGGCGCGCCCGCGTCAAGGGCGACTGGCTCGTGCCGCTGCCCGAGAGCATGAGCCCGCATGATGCGATGGCCGTCGGCACCGCCGGCTATACGGCGATGCTCGCCGTCATGGCGCTGGAGCGGCACGGCATCGTGCCGGACCGCGGGCCTGTGGTGGTGACGGGCGCTGCCGGCGGCGTCGGCTCTGTCGCCATCTCGATCCTCTCCACCCTTGGCTACCATGTCGTCGCTTCCACCGGGCGCAATGCCGAAAGCCCCTATCTGATCGATCTCGGCGCGGCCGAGGTGATCTCGCGCGACGAGCTCAGCCAGCCGGCAAAGCCGCTCGCCAAGGAACGCTGGGCGGGCGGCGTCGACTCGGTCGGCACCCATACGCTCGCCAATGTGCTGTCGATGACATCCTATGGCGGCGCGGTCGCCGCTTGCGGCCTGGCCGGCGGCATGGACCTGCCGACGAGCGTCGCCCCCTTTATCCTGCGCGGCGTGTCGCTGCTCGGCATCGATTCCGTCATGGCGCCGAAACCGGTCCGCCTCGAGGCATGGCGCCGCATCGGTGCCGATCTCGATTTGAAGAAGCTATCGACCCTGTCGCGGTCGATCGGCTTCGACGGGATCGTCGACGCCGCGCGCGACATTATCCATGGCAAGATCAGGGGCCGCGTGGTCGTCGATATGTAGCGCAATTCCAGGAAAAGTGTTCGGCGGTTTTCCGTCCGGAATTGCGCCAAAACAGCGTGAAATCGGCGTGGAAGGCTAAAATTCGAACGATCCGCCGCAAGCTTCCATAATCTCTGTCTGGCAAGGTTTCCCGCATGTTCGCGGACTCCGACATCAGACAGGACAGCAAGGTCGCAGGCGATGACGGGCTGGACGCCGGCGCGCCGAAGCGGCAGGTGCTCGTTGCGCCGCCGCTGGTCCCTGCCTTGCAAGCGGACAGCCGTGAAGGCCTGCCGTTCCTGACGATCGTCGCCATCGCCGTGCTGGCCGGGCTGGCGCATCTCACCGGAGCGCCGATCTTCATCACCGTCGGCCTGCTGGCGAGCGGCCTCGGCAGCCTCGCCATGCATCTGCGCAACAGGAACACGGAGCGCCGCACCACGGCTCTTCTCGACGAGACCGCCGCCCGCAGCCGCGCCGAGATCGAGACGCTCGCCGACCGCATGTGGGAGATGCAGGAGAGCGAGGAGCGTTTTCGTGGCCTGATCGATGCGCTCGGCGATCTCGTCGTCCATCGCGACCGCGACGGCCATATCGTCTATGCCAACAAGGTGTTCGCCTCGCTTGTCGACACCGACCAGCGCGACCTTGCCGGCAAGACGCTTTCCGAGCTCGGCATAGATGTCGGCGTCGTGCCCGACGCCGCCTTCTCGGACCACGAATGCCTGAGCTCCACCGATGTCGCCGTCCGCACGCCGAACGGACCGCGCTGGTTCTCCTGGATCGAGCTCTCGGTGCGCGACAAGGATACGGGCGCGGTGTCGCACCGGGCTATCGCGCGCGACATCACCGCCCGCAAGCGCGCCGAATCCTCGCTGATTACCGCCCGCGAGCGGGCCGAATATGCAAGCCAGGCCAAGTCGCGCTTCCTCGCCACCGTCAGCCACGAGATCCGCACGCCGATGAACGGCATCATGGGCATGGCGAAGCTGCTTGCCGACACCGACCTGTCGCCGGAGCAGCGCACCTATGTCGGCGCCGTCTCCACCTCCGCAAGCGCGCTTCTTGCGCTGATCGAGGACCTTCTCGACTATTCCAAGATCGAGGCCGGCCGCTTCGATCCCGAGCCGCAGCCGACCTCGCTGCGCGAAATCGCCGACAACATCATCGAGCTCCTGGCGGCGAGAGCCTTCTCCAAGAACATCGGTCTTGGCTGTTATGTCGAGCCCGACGTGCCGCAGATGATCACCGCCGATCCCGGCCGCGTGCGCCAGGTGCTACTCAATCTCATCGGCAACGCCGTCAAATTCACCGACGCCGGCGGCGTTCTGCTCACCGTCACGCGCGCCCGCACCGAGAGCACCGACCGCATCTGCTTCACCATCGCCGACACAGGTCCGGGACTGCGCGAAGAGGACATGGAGCGCATTTTCGAGGAGTTCGAGCAATCCGACGGCACCTCGACAAGGGTGCATGGCGGCGCCGGTCTCGGCCTTGCCATCTCCAAGCGGCTGGTGATCGCCATGGGCGGCACGATCTCGGTTTCGAGCCGGCTCGGCGAAGGGTCCGAATTCGTCTTCGATATCCCCGCCACCGCGGCGACCGAGCCGCCGCCGCATCGCCACAATATCCTCTCGGACCGGCGCGCGGTGATCGTGTCGAAAAACGCGGTCGAGGCCGATGCCATCGCCCGCGCCATCCGCGCCCATGGCGGCGCCGTCGATATCGCCGCGACGCCGGGCCAGGCCGCTTCGTTTGCCGCCGGCTGCAACGTGCTTCTGATCGATGCCGCGCTTGAAAACAGCGACGGCCGTTTGCTGAAGCGCCTGCGCGAGAGCGGCTTTGTCGATTGCGAGGCCATCACCTTGATCGCTCCGACCGATCGCGGCATGCTTGGCGAGTTCCGCGCCAACGGCTACGCGACGTTCCTCGCCCGGCCGGTGCGCGGCGAAACGCTGCTGCGTGTGCTGTTGACCAGCCATGTGGCGGCGCCGGCCGAGCCGCAGCCGAAACCCCGCGGTGCCGCGTCCGCGCGCCGCCGCGATCAGGGCCTGTCCGTGCTGATCGCCGAGGACAACGACATCAATGCAATGCTTGCCCGCGCCACGCTGCTCAAGGCCGGGCATCGCGTCAAGATCGTCGGCAACGGCAAGGCCGCGGTCGAGGCCGTAACCGATGCCGGGCTCAAGCATCGTTTCGACGTGGTTCTGATGGACCTGCACATGCCGGTGATGGACGGGCTGGACGCGATCGCCGCCATCCGCCGCCATGAGGAAGCGCTTGCCGTGCCGCCGATCCCGATCATGGTGCTTTCGGCCGACAGCCAGGAAAAGACGCGCCACACCGTGCTGGCTCACGGCGCCAGCGGCTTCGTCACCAAGCCCCTCGACCCCGATGCGCTCGTCCAGGCCGTCGAAGGCCAGGTTGCGGCGTAACGATTTTTTTGGTTTCGCGAACACCTTGGATTGCCTGGCTTTCGCAGCCGTAACATAGCCGGTTGAAGGTATTGCCCAGCCGACGAAGTATTGCCGGGCTCGCCGTATCACGGTACTGTCACAATCCTGTTGCACCTACACCGTATCCCCGTGCCAAGAGGGATGGCTCGAAGGAGAGAATCACTCGTGCATACAGTAATGCCTGAATGCGACACTCGGCCGAACGCCAGCGCTTTGCTCGGCGCGCGTACCGCCGACGCCGTCGCAAGCGGCGCACCGCTGGGCCGTATCGGCAACCTTGAAGTGCGGCTCGCCCGCAACGAGGCCGAGATCGCCGCCGCCCAGGAAGTGCGCTACCGGGTATTCTATGACGAGCTTGGCGCGAGGAAGGATTTGTTCCAGGCGCAGGACCGGCGCGATGCCGATCGCTTCGACCCGCTCTGCGATCACCTTTTGGTGTTCGACACGTCGCTTCCCGGTCCCGAGCACCGCCGCATTGTCGGCACCTACCGCCTTTTGCGGCAGGAGATCGCCACGGCCGCCGGCGGCTTCTACTCCGAGGGCGAGTTCGAGTTGACCAAGCTGGTCGCGCGCCATCCGGGCCAGCGCTTCCTTGAGCTCGGCCGCTCCTGTGTGCTGCCGGAATACCGCTCCAAGCGCACCATCGAGGCGCTCTGGCAAGGCATCTGGGCCTATATCAACCACTATGGTATCGGCGTGATGACCGGCTGCGCCTCCTTCCATGGCATCGTGCCGGCGGCCCATGCCGAGGCGCTCACCTATCTCGCCCATCATTGCCGCACCAACCAGGCCTGGGATGTCAAGGCGGTCGCGGGCCGCTACTGCGCGATGGACCTGATGCCGATCGAGGCCGTCAACGCCAAGGCGGCGATCGCCGCCATGCCGCCGCTGGTCAAAGGCTACCTGCGCGTCGGCGCCCGCATCGGCGACGGCTGCGTCATCGACCACGAATTCTCGACCGTCGATGTCTTCGTCGTCATGCCGGTCAAGGAAATCGGCGCCCGCTACGTCAACTACTATGGCGGCGAAGGGCAGCGCTTCGCGGCATAAGTCTAGCGAATAGCGAATAGCGAATAGCGAATAGCGAATAGCGAATAGCGAATAGCGAATAGCGAATAGCGAATAGCGAATAGCGAATAGCGAATAGCGAAAGAAATAAACGATGTTGGGTTGGTCACAACAACCCTATTCGCTACTCGCTACTCGCTATTCGCTCCCTCACGGAATATCTTCCGGCCTCCGGCCGGGCCGGCTTTTGTAGGCAGGAAACGACCAGCCGAATTTGAGCGCTCCCCCGCGTACCAGGAAAGCGGCCGCGAAGCCGAGCAGGCTGGATGGAAGCGCCGCCATGCCGATAAGGTCGCAAAGCGTGAAGAGCGCCGCCCCCGCAAGCGCCGCCGTGACATAGATCTCGGGTCTCAACAGCACAGACGGCTCGCCGGCGAGCAGGTCGCGCAATATGCCGCCGAAGGTCGCCGTGAGCACTCCGGTGATGACCGATACGACCGGCGAGCCCGTGATCGCCAGCCCCTTTGCAGCTCCCATCACCGCAAAGGCGGCAAGCCCGATCGCGTCGAGCCAGAGCAAGAGCTTATAGCGGGATTCGACGCGATGGGCGCTGAAGAAGACAAGCACCGCCACGACGGCGCAGATCAGCACATAACCGCTATTGGCGACCCAGAACACCGGCAGGTTGAGGATGACGTCGCGCAGCGTCCCGCCGCCGATGCCGGTGACGCTGGCCAGGAACAGGAAGCCGATGATGTCGAGCTCCTTGCGCGACGCGGCAAGCGCGCCCGTCGCCGCGAAAACCGCGACGCCGGCGTAGTCGAGCAGTTCGATCGGATTCATGGTGAGCGAGTAGTGAGTAGCGAATAGTGAGTAGTGGTGAATAACACGGTTAGTACCGGCTTCCCTACTCGCTATTCCCTATTCGCTACTCACTCTCTTCACGCATCCTTCTCGGCCTGCTCGTTCACCGGGCCCGGTTCGACCTTTGCCTCGCTTGCGGCCTTCGGGCCGCCCTTGGCGACGCCGACCATCGCGGGCCTCAAGACACGCTCGCCGATCGAATAGCCGGGTTGCACGACCTGGACGACGGTGCCGGCCGCAACGTCGGCGTTGGGCACCTCGAACATCGCCTGGTGGAAGTTCGGGTCAAACTTCTCGCCCTCGGGCGCGAGCTTCTTCACGCCGTGCCGCTCCAGCGCCGACAGCATGGCGCGCTCGGTGAGGTCGACGCCCTCGATCAACGCCTTGAAGCCGGCATCGCCCGCGGCCTTGGCCTCGGCCGGAATGGCATCCAGCGCGCGGCGCAGATTGTCCGACACCGACAGCATGTCGCGGGCGAAGTTGGCCACCGCGTAAGTGCGCGCGTCATGCACGTCGCGCGCGGTGCGCCGCCGCAGGTTCTCCATTTCGGCCGCGACGCGCAGCGCGCGGTCCTTCAGTTCCTCGTTTTCCTTCAGCAGCCGCACAAGCGCTTCATAATCGCCGTCGACGCCGCCTTCCGCACGTTCGCCAGAAGCCTGGGCGCCGGAAGCCTGAGCGTCGGAAGCCTGGGTGGCTTCGATTTCCTCGGGCGCGCGTTCGTCTTTTGCCTGGTCGCTCATCGCCGTATCCCGTCATTCGGATTGGTTTGGATTTGCGCCCGATATCGAGGTTTAAAGGCCAAAAATCAAGGGGCAAGCGCCATTGCCGACCATCCCCGGGTCATTCCAAATTAATTCAAATTTTACCCTACCGGACAGCTTCGCTTGCCTCTGTCGGCCGATGCGGGAACCATTGCCGGGCTAGAGGAGTTTCGAAGCCGACACAGGATTTTGGGACTATGAGCGGCACCAACAGTGAAAGGCGCGCCAGACTCGCCAACGATATCAGGCGGCAGGTCAGCAGCGAAGCGACCAAGCGCCTCTTGCGCACCCTTCCGGTATTTCGCCTGGAGAAAGAGGTGCCCAAGCGGCTTACCGACCTGCTCGACCGCCTGGACGGGGCGGAGGCGGAAAAGGTGGGCGGCGTGCGGCGCCGATAGCCGCGCTGCCCGCCTCCCCTATAACGCTCCGCAGCGTCGCGGCGGAAAGAGCCAAAGCATGTCTCCCGAAAGTGGGAACCGGTCTCGGGACAAAGACATGCGCAAAATCAAAAACCTAAAGCGCATGGAGCGAATCTGAAAGATCGCGACGCGCTTTTACGCCGCCTTGCGCTCGTCTCGCATAAGCGCTTCGCCATGGCGAATTTCGGTGCCGAGCACCTTCAGGCACTCCCGCATGAAAGCGGCAAGCCCCGGCCAACCCTTGGCTGACACCAGATTGCCGTCGACATGTGCGCCGGTCGGCGCAACATCGATATAGGTGCCGCCGGCGAGCGTAACCTCGGGCTCGCAATATTGCAGCGCCGCAACTTGCCTGCCGCGCACCACACCGTCGACGGCGATGAGGATCTGCACGCCGTGGCAGATGGTGAAGATCGGCTTGCCGGTCTCATGGAAATGCCTGACCAGCGCCTGCACGCGCTTGTCGATGCGGATATATTCCGGACCGCGCCCGCCGGCCGCGTAGACCGCATCGTAATCCGCGGGATTCACCTCGGCGAAGGTCTTGTTGAGGATGTAATCGTGGCCGAGCTTTTCGGTATAGGTCTGATGGCCCTCGAAGTCGTGCAATGAAGTCTTGAGCACATCGCCGGCCTTCTTGTCCGGGCACACGACATGGACGGTGTGGCCGACCGCATGCATGGCCTGCTCAAAGACGAAAATCTCGTATTCCTCGCTGAACTCGCCGACGAGCATCAATATCTTCTTGCCTGCCATGTCGATTCCTCCCTTGACGGCTATTTATTTCGGACCGCGAAATAATAAGCCTATCCTAAGGGCAACACGGCGGAAGGGAAAGCGCAAATCGCGCAAGTGGTCCGGCCAGATCGGTGACGGCTTCCAACTTCCGCTCATTGCAATGCCAGCCAACCGGGAAAATCCGCAATCTTGGTCCGACCAGGCTGGCCCGAAACGAACCCGGCATGCCGTCACGCCGTCAGCCCGGGCGCTTGCGCCGCCAGGAATATTTCGGACCCTTGGCTTCCGGCTCCACGGCCGGCTGGTAGTAGACCGGCAAGCCGCCGGTGCGCCCCTCCTCCAGCCGCTTCAGCAGCACCGGGTTGGAAACTTCGAATTCGTCGAAGCCGAGCCTCAGCATATGCGGCAACTGGTCGACCAGCACCTGGCCCGTTGCGCGGACCGCGCCCTTGAAGTTGTGCCGGCTGCGCAGCAACTCGCCCTTTGAGAAGGAGCGGCCGTCATTGAACGCCGGAAAGGCCAGCGCCACCAGCGACAACTGGTCGAGCAGGCCGACGATCTTGTCGAGCTCGTCGCCTGGCTGCAGCAACACGCCGATGCGCTCCTTGGCCGACTTGCGGACGTCGTCGTCGAGCACGAGGAAGGCCTGCAGCGGCAGGATGAAGCGGCCATTGCCAGCAAGCGCCTCGGCGCCTTCGGCATGAACCCAGTCGTCCTCGCGAAATCCCTTCGGGGTCCAAAGGCGGGTCCCTGATGTCGTCGATTCAGTCATCAAAATTCCTAAAGCCCAAAGGTCCTCAGGCGAACGGTGCCTCCAGTAAACCGGAAGCTGCCGTTGCAGGCCCGCATCAGATGAATAGCGATATACCCTAAAGCGAGGCGTCGGTCAGCGACTTCTCCAACCCCGACAGATGGATGCCGCACTCGGTCTTGGCGTGCCCTGCCCAGCGGCCGCTGCGCGCATCCTCGCCAGGCTGTACCGGCTGCGTGCATGGGAAGCAACCGATCGAGAGATAGCCATAGGCGACCAGCGGATTTTCGCGTAGCGCATGCGCGCGCATGTAGTCGGCCTGGTCCGACGTCGTCCAGCGCGCGAGCGGATTGATGCGGATGCGCGAGCCGACCGCCTCGAAGACCGGAAGCGCGGCGCGCGTCGAAGCCTGGAAGCGCTTGCGTCCGGTGAACCAGGCGCGGAACGGCTCGACGCCGCGGGCCAGCGGCTCGACCTTGCGCACGTTGCAGCAGGCGTCCGTGTCGGTCTCGTGCAGTCTGCCGGTAGGATCGACGCGCTCGAGCGCCGCCTCGTCCGGCTTGATCACCCTGACATCGGTCAAGCCGAAATCGGCGACCAGCGCGTCGCGGTAGCCGAGCGTTTCCTCGAAATGCTTGCCGGTATCGAGGAAGATCACCGGCAGCGACCGGTCTATCTTGGCGATCATGTGCAGGAGCACCGCCGAATCCGCGCCGAAGGACGACACGGCGGCGACCTCGCCGCGGAAGAATTCGCGCACCGACCGCTCGATGATCTCGATCGGCTTCAGATGACCGAGCAGCGCGTCGAGCCCCGCCGCTTCCGCGGCGACGCCGGCCTCGACGCCGTCCGTGCGATCAAGCGGCCTTGGTTTCGCCAGCATAGAGCGCCTCCTTGAACGGCGAGGGACCGACACGGCGGTAGGCGTCGATAAAACGTTCATCGGGACTGAGCCGAAGGCCGAGATAGGTATCGACGATCTGCTCGATGGCATCGGTGATCTCTTCCGAGGAGAAGCCGCGGCCAATGATCTCGCCGACCGAGGTGTTCTCGTCGGCCGAGCCGCCGAGCGTCACTTGGTAGAGCTCGGTGCCCTTCTTCTCGACGCCGAGAATGCCGATGTGGCCGACATGGTGGTGGCCGCAGGCATTGATGCAGCCGGAGATCTTCAGCTTCAACTCGCCGATCTCGCGCTGCCGCTCCAGCGAGGCGAAGCGGCGCGAGATTTCCTGCGCCACCGGAATGGAGCGCGCCGTGGCCAACGCGCAGTAGTCGAGGCCCGGGCAGGAGATGATGTCGCTGATCAGGTTTGAATTGGCTGTCGCGAGACCAATCTCGACCAGCGCGTCATAGACCGTCTTGAGGTCGGCGCGGGCCACATGCGGCAGGATCAGGTTCTGCTCGTGACTGACGCGCAGCTCGTCGAAAGCGAATTTCTCGGCGATGTCGGCCACCGCTTCCATTTGGCTGTCGGTGGCGTCGCCGGGCACCTCGCCGATGCCCTTCAGCGAGATCGTCACCGCCGCATAGTCAGGATGGCGATGGGTCACGACATTCTGGTCGAGCCATTCCGAGAAGCTTTTGGAATCGAGCCGCGCCTGCTTCACTTGCGCGTCGCCTTCCGTCCGGTCCGGCAATGCCGGCGGCGCGAAATAGGCGTTGATCGCCTGGATGTCGGCTTCCGGCAGCTTCAGTTCGGCGTCCTTCAGCTCCTGCCATTCGGCCTCGACCTGGCGGGTGATTTCCTCGACGCCGGTCTCGTGGACGAGGATCTTGATGCGTGCCTTGAACTTGTTGTCGCGGCGGCCATAGAGGTTGTAAACGCGCAGGATCGCCGTGCAGTAGGACAGAAGGTCGGCTTCCGGCAGGAAGTCGCGGATCTTCCTGGCGACCATCGGCGTGCGGCCCTGGCCACCGCCGACATAGACGGCAAAGCCCAGCTCGCCGGCCGCGTTCTTCTTCAGATGCAGGCCGATATCGTGCGTCTGGATGGCGGCGCGGTCGCGCTCGGCGCCGGTCACCGCGATCTTGAACTTGCGCGGCAGGTACGAGAATTCCGGATGCACCGAGGACCACTGGCGCAGGATTTCCGCATAGGGGCGCGGATCGGCGACCTCGTCGGCGGCGGCTCCCGCGAAATGGTCCGCGGTGACATTGCGGATGCAGTTGCCGCTGGTCTGGATGGCGTGCATTTCGACACTCGCCAAATCGGCGAGGATCGCCGGAATGTCCGACAGCGCCGGCCAGTTGAACTGGATGTTCTGGCGTGTGGTGAAATGGCCGTAGCCCTTGTCGTATTTGCGGGCGATGTGGCCGAGCATGCGCAACTGCCGGCTGTTCAGCGTACCGTAGGGCACCGCGATGCGCAGCATATAGGCGTGCAATTGCAGATAGACGCCGTTCATCAGCCTGAGCGGCCGAAACTGGTCCTCGGTGATCTCGCCGGCAAGCCGGCGCTGCACCTGGTCGCTGAACTCGGCGACCCGGGCGCGAACGAAATCTTGGTCGAACTCGTCGTAACGGTACATGCTTCGTCTTCCGGGGGCGCGTCCGCCCTCTCTTTCCTTGAACTTATGCCGCCCGGGCCGGTGCCGGGGACGCCTGCTTGCCGATGTCGGTGCGGATGGTCGGGCCCGCGGCGCGGATCTTCTCGCGCAGCCGCACCGGCTCGACCAATCCATCGACCGCGGTGACGTCGATCAGGTTGACGTCGACCACCTCGTTGTTGGCGGCGGCCGCGGCGCCGATCGCTTCCAGCCGGTCCTCCGCCGCTTTGTCATGGGCGATGTCGGCATGGCCGACTATCTCCGCCCAGCCGCCATCGGCGTACCAGACGGCAATGCCGTCGGAGAGCCTGTTCGCGGTCAGAACCTTCATTGCCGTACTCCTTCGGCCACCGTGCTGGCGGCTTCTTCATGCCCTGTGTCTTCGCGCTTGTGTGTCACGAGCGGCTCGGATCGCTCGAAATTGGCGCCGGCGACTGCGTCGCCGATGATCGTCATGACCGGACCGGTGAGATCGGCGCGCGCTTCGAGCGACGGCAGGTCGGCCAGCGTGCCGTGGAAGCGGCGGCGGTTACCGAGGCTTGCATTCTCGACGACGGCGACGGCGGTGTCGGGCGACAGTCCCGCTTCGATCAGACGGCCAGCGACTTCGGCGGCGACCGAGCGGCCCATATAGACGGCGACGGTGGCGCCGGAGATGGCGAGCTTGGCCCAGTCGGGCAGCGAGTTGCCCTTGAGGTCGTGGCCGGTTGTGAACACCATCGAGGAGGTCACGCCGCGCAGCGTCAGCGGCAGTTCGAAATCGGCGGCTGCGGCGAAGGCGGCGGTGACGCCCGGAACCACCTCATAAGCGATGCCGGCCTCGCGCAGCGCCGCCATTTCCTCGCCGGCCCTGCCGAACACCAGCGGATCGCCCGACTTCAGCCGGACCACCCGCTTTCCGGCGCGGCCAAGCTCGATGAGCAGCGCGTTGATCTCTTCCTGGCTCTTGGAATGGCAGCCCTTGCGCTTGCCGACAGGCAGGCGCTCGGCGTCGCGGCGGCCCATGGCGACGATCGCCTCCGGCACCAGCGCGTCATAGACGATCGCGTCCGCTTCCATCAGCAGACGGTGGGCGCGCAGCGTCAACAGATCCTCCGCGCCCGGACCGGCGCCGACGAGCGCGATATGGCCTGCCGCCGGCGTGTTCGAAACCAGAAGGTCGAGCGCCGCACCATGCGCCCTGTCGAACTCTCCGGCTTCGATGGCCTTGGCAGGAGCGCCGGCGAAGAAATCGCTCCAGAAACGGCGGCGGCGATTGCCCTTCGGCAGCCGCTCGGCCGCGGCACGGAACGAAGCCGCCAAGGCCGCCAACCGGCCGAGCGACGGCGACAGCATGCGGTCGATGCGCACGCGCAGCATCTGTGCGAGCACCGGGCCGGCGCCCTCGGTGCCGATGGCGATGGCGACCGGCGCCCGGTTGACCAGCGCCGGGGTGAAGAAATCGCAGAGTTCCGGCCGGTCTACGACATTGACCGGAATGCCCAGCCGGCGCGCGTCCTCGGCGACGCGGCGATCGAGCGCCTCGTCGCCGCCGGCGGCGAACACCATGGCCGCGCCTTCGAGCTGCGCAGCGTCATAGGCGACTTCGATGTGGATGGCGCCGGTGGATGCGATGAATGCAAGCAGCTCCGCATCGGCATTGTCGGCAATGATGCGCAGCGAAGCGCTAGACTGCGCAAGCAGCCTCGCCTTGGCAAGCGCCTCCTCGCCGTTGCCGACGATGGCCACAGCTTCGCCGTCGACCCGCACGAAGACGGGGAAGGCGTTGAGCTTGGCGTTGGCTGGCGACATGGCGATAAGCATTAGTTGAACAGTTTGGCAGTTTTACGCGGGCGCGGCAAAAACCAGAAGGCAAGCACTCGCGCATCCCTCGGAGGCAGGCAATCGCTTTTTCGCAACCGCGAAATGCAGGAGAAAAAAATTCTACGCCTGAGCCTGAGGTGGCCAGACACCTCGCCGGCACCCATTGATCCAGCATATTTTTTAGCGCTGGCCGGTCATGGCGGCAAAATAGTTTTTTCTAATTTCTACTAAGTTAGTAGATTAAAGCCTTACTCGCGCCGAGCGGCTGCTTGATGCGCCGCGCAAAGAGCGAGCGGGCAGTCATCGCTGACTGGAACAATCGCGCTCGGCGGCACGTTTGGCTAACGATCCCATCGCAGCCGGCAGATCGCATTTTGAAGCTCGGTCGGCAGGCCCGGAAGCTGAAAAGGAGGAGCGCTATGAGCATCAGGCTGAAACATGATCTTTGGGTCATCGTGGCTGACGGCGAAAAGGCGCTTTTCCTTCGCAACCAGGGCGATACCAAATGTCCGGACCTGCAGGTCGTGCAGGAGCTGGAGCAGGAGAATCCGGCCACCCGCGAGCAGGGCAGCGACAGGCCGGGCCGCTACAGTGACGGGCCGACAGTTCACCGCAGCGCGGTTGAAGACACCGATTGGCACCGTCTCGGCAAGGAACGCTTTGCCGATACCATCGCGGAGCGGCTCTACAAACTCGCGCATCGGGGTGACTTCCACGAGGTCGTGCTGATCGCTCCACCGCAGGTGCTCGGCGAGATGCGCCAGAAGCTGCACAAGGAGGTCTGCGACAAGGTAAAGGCGGAGATACCGAAGACGCTGACCAACCACACCATTCCCGAGATCGAGAAGCTGCTCCAAGCGCCCTGAGCCAGGCAGCGAGAGGCTATCGAACGCCATTTAGGTTGATGCTGCACGACCGCCGCGCAACGGCCGGCTGCGGTTTTCGTCCTCCGGTGGCCTCCAGGGCGCCGATTTCAGCGCACCAGCGGTTGCGTCACCACCGCTCTCCCCACCATATTGCGAAAGGCGACGGCCTCGGGCGGCGCTTATCCGACATCGCAGTTTCTGAAAGGCGCTCCATAGACCATGCCGCATGACACGCCCCTTATCGCCACCATCGTCGCCGGTTTGGGGCTTGCTTTCGTCTTCGGAGCATTGGCCAACCGTTTCCGCATCCCGCCGCTGGTCGGCTATCTCGTCGCCGGCGTGCTGGTCGGGCCGAACACGCCGGGCTTCGTCGCCGACGCCAGCCTCGCCAATGAACTGGCCGAGATCGGCGTCATCCTCTTGATGTTCGGCGTCGGCCTGCATTTCTCGCTGAAGGACCTTCTGTCGGTTCGCGCGATTGCCGTGCCCGGCGCCGTCGTGCAGATCGGCTTTGCCACGCTGCTCGGCGTTGGTCTCGCTTGGCTGCTCGGCTGGTCCTTGGGCGCCGGCCTGGTCTTCGGCCTGGCGCTTTCCGTCGCCTCGACCGTCCTGCTGCTGCGCGCCATGCAGGAGCGACGGCTGATCGAGACCGAGCGCGGCCGCATCGCCGTCGGCTGGCTGATCGTCGAGGATCTGGCCATGGTGCTGGCGCTGGTGCTTTTGCCGGCGCTCGCCGGCGTGCTCGGCGGCCAGCCGCAAGCCGACGACCATGCGAGCCTGCTCTCGCTGCCCGCGAGCTACGGCATCTGGGGCGTCGTCGGCGTGACGCTGGCCAAGGTCGCCGCTTTCGTCGCCGTCATGCTGGTCGTCGGCCGCAGGGTCATCCCGTGGATCCTGCATTATGTCGCCCATACCGGCTCGCGCGAGCTGTTCCGGCTTGCGGTGCTGGCGATCGCGCTCGGCGTTGCCTTCGGCGCATCAAAACTGTTCGGCGTCTCGCTGGCGCTCGGCGCCTTCTTCGCCGGCATGATCATGAGCGAGTCCGAGCTCAGCCATCGTGCGGCCGAGGAATCGCTGCCGCTGCGCGATGCCTTTTCGGTGCTGTTCTTCGTCTCGGTCGGCATGCTGTTCGACCCGCTCAGCCTGATCAGCAACGGCCTGCCTATACTCGCCACGCTTGCCATCATCGTCGTCGGCAAATCGATTGCCGCCTTCGTCATCGTCATCGCCTTCCGCTATCCGATCGCGACGGCACTGATGATTTCCGCCAGCCTCGCCCAGATCGGCGAATTCTCCTTCATCCTGGCCGAGCTTGGTGTCGGGCTGAAGCTGTTGCCCGAGCAGGGCCGCGACCTGATCCTGGCCGGCGCCATCCTGTCGATCCTGCTCAATCCGTTGATGTTCCTCGTCGTCGACTGGATGAAGCCGTGGCTGGAAGCGCGTGCCACCAAAGCAGCGCCCCCAGTCGAGGCAAGGCCGATTGGCCCGGCGACCGAGCCAGGCCAGGTGGCTTCGGTGGTGGCAGCTCCGGAAAAGGAAGATGGCCCGCCGCCGCGCACCGCGCTCACCGATCATTCCATCCTGGTTGGCTATGGCCGTGTCGGCAGTCTCGTGGGGGCCGCGATGAAGGAAGCCGACCTGCCCTTCCTGGTCATCGAGGATGCCGACAAGACGCTTGCGAAGCTGAAGTCCGACGGCATCGAAAAGGTGGCCGGCAATGCCGCCAACGCGGAGGTCTTTTCCGCCGCCAATCCGGAAGGCGCCAAGCGGCTGATCCTTGCCATTCCCAATGCCTTCGAGGCCGGGCAGATCGTGCTTCGGGCCCGCGCCGTCAATCCTGCGATAAACGTCATTGCCCGTGCCCATTCCGATGCCGAGGTCGAGCATCTGAGAGGCCTCGGCGCCGACACGGTGATCATGGGTGAGCGCGAGATCGCGCGCGGCATCGTCGAGGTGGTGACGGGCGCGGCCGTTGTGGCGCCGGTCAAGGCGGAAGCCTGAAACCAACTCTTCGCATTGCCGATTTGCGCGGAGTGAGCGGGGTTCAAGCAACGAACGCGGAACCGCCGTTTTGCGCGATGTCGCTGAGATATTTCGCTGGCGGCTTGCCGAGCGCCTTCTTGAACATGGTGATGAAGGCGGTGACCGATTCATAGCCGAGATCGGCCGAAACCTGCTGCACGCTGGCCCCGGCGGCCAGCTCTCGTATTGCGACGATCAAGTGCAATTGCTGGCGCCAGCGCCCGAAGCTCAGCCCTGTCTCCTTGACCACGAGACGGGCGAGGCTGCTCTCGCTCAGCGCAACGCGGCTGGCCCACTCCGCCAGGGTGCTGCGGTCGGCGGGATTTTCTGCCAGCGCTTCGGCGATCCGCCTCATGCCCGGTTCGGATGAGATCGGCAGATGCAGTTGCTGGACAGGCATGCGCGGCAATTCGGTAAGCAGGATCCTGGTCAGGAGCTCGCCCCTCGCATCGTCGTCGTTCGCACGATCCGACAGCTCGATGATCAGTTCGCGCAGCAGCGGCGAGATCGAAAGCGTGCAGCATCGGTCCGGCAGATCGGCGGCCCCGGGCTCGATGTAGACAAAGAAAATCCGGGCATTGGCGGTTGCGATATTGCTGTGTTCCATGCGGCTCGGAATCCACACGCCGCAATGCGGCGGCACCATCCAAAAGCCGCTCGGAACGCGGCATGTGACGCCGCCTCCCACCGCAAAGACGAGTTGCCCTTTGCGGTGCCAGTGCTCAGGCACTTCAGTCTTGTTCCCGGTAACGTCGACGCGCACCGCGATTGCTGGCGCCAGCACATTGTCGACGTCGAAATCGGGCCAGGGCCAGCGAAGAGGCTGTCTCATGATTGACGACTTTTAGCGATCGTTTGACTTTATGTCTAAATTTTTCGGCGCAAAAGTCGATAGATTGAGCGGTGACCGTCGCAGTCGATCGCGGCTCCCTAATCGCCAATTTCAAAGGTGGGCCTATGCTCGCTCTCGCCATTTCTTCCGACGGCCCCGACCGGCTGAAGCTCACCCAGGTCGACGAGCCAAACTGCAATGGAAATGAAGCATTGGTGGCAGTTCATGCAACATCGTTGAATCGTGGCGAGCTGCGCTTGCTCAGCATACGACCTGACGGGTGGATACCTGGCCAGGACATCGTCGGCATTGTCGAGCGCGCGGCGGCCGACGGCTCAGGCCCGACTGCGGGCACGCGCGTTGCGGCCCTGGTCGACCAGGCCGGCTGGGCCGAACATGTCGCCGTTCCGACCGACCGTCTCGCCGCCCTGCCGGACAACGTCGGCTTCGCCTCTGCCGCCACGCTTCCGGTCGCTGGCACAACGGCGCTAAGAACTTTGCGCCATGGCGGTGACCTGACCGGCCAGCGGGTCCTGATCACCGGCGCAAGCGGCGCGGTCGGCCGATTCCAGATCCAGATCGCTCGTCAACAGGGCGGGCGCGTGACCGCAGTCGCCGCCTCCCGGCACGGCGAGGATCTCCGTCGCCTGGGCGCCGAGCAGGTGGTCGAGGCGATCGAACTGGCCGAGGGACCGTTTTCGCTGATCACCGAGTCGGTCGGTGGTGAAAGCCTCGCACACGCGATCGAACGCGTCGCACCCGGCGGGACCATCGTCATGTTCGGTTCGAGCAGTGGCGAACTCACTCCGATTGGCTTCCGCCAGTTCGTTCCGGGTCACGAGGGGGCGAGGCTTCAGACTTTCGCCTATTACACATCCGGTTCAGCCATCGGCGCCGACATCGCCTGGCTGCTTGGCTTAGTCGCGGTCGGCCGGCTGGAAACCCGCGTGGCCATGACCGTGCCGTGGACGGACATCGCCCAGGCCCTGGACGCGCTGCGACAGCGCGGCATCAGCGGCAAGGCCGTTCTCACCATAACCGGATGAGCGGTCCTTGGCTTGAAGTCAGCCGTCTCACACGTGCTGGCCGCCATTGATGTGGATTTCCGAGCCGGTCACGTAGGAGGCTTGGCCCGAACACAGGAAGAAGATGATGTCGGCGACTTCCGCCGTAGCGCCGAGGCGTCTCAGCGGGATCGTCTCGACTATTCTGTCGGTGCCGGGCGACAAGATCGCCGTGTCGATCTCGCCAGGCGCGATCGCGTTGACGCGGATGCCGTGCGGGCCGAAGTCATGCGCCATCTCGCGCGTCAGCGAGCCGAGCGCCGCCTTGGATGTCGCATAGGCCGTTCCGGCGAACGGATGCACCCTGGTGCCGGCGATCGAGGTGACGTTGACGATCGAGCCCTTGGCCGCGGCGAGTTCCTTGAACAGGCCGCGTGCCAGCATGATCGGCGCGAAGAAATTGACCTGGAACACGTCACGCCAGACATGCATCGGCGTCTCGATCGAGTTCATCCGGCCGCCGTCCCTCAGCTTCGGCGAGATGCCGGCATTGTTCACCAGCGCGTGCAACTGCCCGCCATGCGCTTCCAGCCGATGCCGGATTTCCGAGACGGCGATGCCGACGTCCTCCTGGTCTGCGAGGTCAACCTTGATGTGGTCCTCAGGGCCGGCGGGCCACGGACAATCCTCGGCAAAGGCCTGTCGCGAGCAGGTGATGACGCGCCAGCCCTCACGCGAAAAGCGCTTCACCGTCGCATGGCCGATGCCGCGGCTGGCCCCGGTGAGCACGATGGTTTTTCTGCTGTCGATTTCGGCCATGGCTTGATCTCCGGCCGGACATGTAGCCGAAGGCGCTTGCCATTGCGAGAGGCGAGTTGCCGGCTGGACCACGATCCCGAAAGCGGGATCAGGCTTTAGCCGCCACTCAGAATATCGAGAATGGACGTCTGCCGCCGTTTCTTCGGGCCGCCGACGTCGCCGGGCGGCACCGGATGCCCGACCGACGCGGTGGTGCCGCCGTCGCTGGGCATGTCGAAACCGTCGGCATCGACCGTCTGGGCCGGACGCGCCTGGCGCGCAGGCGCCTGGGCAACCGGCGCCGACTGGCCGACCGGCGCGGGCGGCGCCGGCGGCGGCTGTGAGCCATCCGCCGACGGGATCTCGTCCGGGACGACCGTATCGGAGGGCGTCGACTTCCACGTGCCGGGCAGCGGCCTGACCGGCACGCCTTCATGCGCCGCCACCATGAACTCGTGCCAGGCCTGCGCCGGCAATGCGCCGCCGGTCACTTTCTTCATCGGGCTGCCGTCGTCATTGCCGAACCAGACGCCGGTGGTGAGGTTGGCGGTGTAGCCGACGAACCAGGCGTCGCGCGAATTCTGGCTGGTGCCGGTCTTGCCGGCCGAAGGCCAGTTGAAGGCCGCCTTCTTGGCGGTGCCGACCTCGACCGTGCCCGTCATCATCGAGTTCATCATGCCGACGATGTCGGCCTTGATGACGCGCGGCGCGCTCCCGCCATTGTTCTCGTAGAGCACCTTGCCGCCGGCCGTGGTGACGCGGCTGATAAAATGGATGTCCGGCTTGTAGCCCCCGTTGGCGAAAGGCACATAGGCGGAGGTCAGTTCCAGCGGCGTCACTTCCGACGTGCCGAGCGCGATAGAGGTGTTCGACTGCAGGTCGGACTGGATGCCCATGCGGTGCGCCGCCTCGACCACCGCGTCGGGCCCGACTTCCATGGTGAGTTGCGCCGCGACCGAGTTCAGCGACTTGGCCAGCGCGGTGGCTAAAGTCACCTTGCCATAATATTTGCCGCCGTAATTGTCGGGCGTCCACTTGCCTATTCTGATGGGGGCGTCGTTGCGCACGCTGTCCGGCGTGCGGCCGGCCTCGAGCGCCGCCATGTAGACGAACGGCTTGAAGGCGGAGCCTGGCTGGCGCCGCGCTTCCGAGGCGCGGTCGAACTGGCTGGTCGAATAATCATAGCCGCCAACCATTGCGCGCACGGCGCCGGAATCGTCGATCGACACCAACGCGCCTTGCGTGACGTTGAGCTTCTTGCCGCTCTCGTCGATCAGCCGGCGGATCGACTGCTCGGCGAGTTTCTGCAGCGTCAGGTCGACCGTGGTGTCGATGACGATGTCGCCGCGCACGTCGCCGATAAGGTCGGGCAGTTCCTCCATGACCGTGTCGGCGACATAGTTTTCCGAGCCGGTCCAGTAGGAGGGCGAGCGCGTCGCCGGCGCGCTCAGCGCCACCTTGTATTCCTTGTCGCTGATCTTGCCTTCCTCGCGCATGGCGGCGAGCACGAGCTGCGCGCGCTCTTCCGCCGCCTTCGGGTCGCGCGCCGGTGAAAGCCGCGACGGCGCCTTCAACAGACCGGCGAGAAGCGCTGCCTCCGACAGCGAGACGTCGCGCGCGCTCTTGCCGAAATAACGCCGCGAGGCCGCTTCCACGCCATAGGCGCCGGAGCCGAAATAGACCCGGTTGAGGTACATTTCGAGAATCTGGTCCTTGCTGTGCTTGTGTTCCAGCCACAGCGCCAGGAGCACTTCCTGCACCTTGCGCTCCAGCGTCCGGTCCGGCCTCAGGAACAGGTTCTTCGCCAGCTGCTGCGTCAGCGTCGAGCCACCCTGCGAGAAATGACCGCCGAGCACGTTGGTGACCATGGCGCGCGTCAGCCCGATCGGGTCGATGCCGAAATGCGAATAGAAGCGGCGGTCCTCGATGGCGACGACGGCCTCGGGTATATAGGGCGACATCTCATTGAGGCCGACGGCCTCGCCGCCGCTCATGCCTCTGTTGGCGATGAGCTGCCCGTCGACCGAGACGATCTTGATGTTGGGCGCGCGGTCGGGGATCGACCAGGTGGTCGCCGCCGGCATCTTGGCGCCGTAATAGACGACGATGCCGGCCACCGCGATGCCGCCCCAGATGCAGAGCACGAAACACCAGTAGAGCAGGCGGCCGAAGATGGAAAACAGACCGCGCCGGTTGCGGTCTCGGCCGCGACGCGACGATTTCGCCTTGCCGGATTTGCGTTTTGCTCCGGATTTGCGACTTGCCGGCACGACGCGATCCTCCTCGCTGACCGAAAAGCCGTCGGAGGGTTTCGCCCGCGGCGAGCCCTCGAAGCTCGGTTCGATGCGACTGTCTCTGCGGTTCGCCATGCGCTGTGCTTGCTTGTCCCCGGTGCCGATGGCGCTCGAGGTGCAGAGTAGATGCGGCGGTTTAAAGGCGCGTTAAATTGGCACTCGGCCAGCCCTTTGAGATTCCTTACGAAATTCTTAATCCGTTACCGTGTGTTACCGCTCTGTTCACGACACTTAAGCCGAGCCTCGGCGAAGCGATCGGCGGCCGTGGTCGGAGGCGAAGAAGCTATAGCGGCCCGCGCCGGACGATGCGTTGGTGATCATCGATAAGCCGTCGAGGCAGATCAAGTTTCCCCACCGAGCCGCCGGCGCAAAGGAGAACTGCCGTGAATCACATGATCATCGCTCGGGCCCCTGCCCCAACGGAATAAGGGGCTATGTCTTTTCGTCATTCAGACGAATGCCGCGGGCAGGGTGGACCTCCGTCGATTGCGGACTTGCTAGCAAATCGGACAGTCTGCGCTCGCGCCGGCTGATAAGCCCTAAGCCCCCCGCCCGTCAGTCTCCGGCCGTGCGCGCAATAGTAGGGGCCTTACAAGGGGAACGAGCCTTATCTCGCTGTAACGGAACTTCCGAGAAATCCGGCTTCGAATTCGGTCCGCAGCTCGTCCTCACGTCCGAGATACCGAGGCGAAAGGTGTATCTGGTGGGCGGAGATAGCGCCGGCTTGCCTGGCGATCGCGCCTGCCTGCGCGGCAGTCAGATGCTTCTTCGACGCCGCGAGGTCTCGGTCTTCCTCCAAGAATCCGGCTTCGATGAAAAGATGATCGGCGCGGCGCACCAAGTTAGAGAGACGTGTGACGTTCTCCGGACCGAAGGCTAAATCGGTTGCATACGCGATGCGTTGACCCGGCCCACAGACCAGCGCCCGATCCCGCAGCAGTTCCCCAAGCGTTACCTTCCTGCCTGCAATCGGCGTGAACTCGGTGGCCGCATCAGCGCCGCATCGCGCCGCCCGCTTGGCGTTTGTGAGCCAAGGTCCGACAGGAAGATCAAGCTCGTCTAGACGCGACCGGTGCACGTTCACCCGCAGTTTTTCCTGGAAGGCGAAGGCTAAGCAAGGAATCCCGTGATCGAGCGTGACGGCTTCGATCGTGAACTCCGGATCGTCCAGGGGGAACAGGGTGTCCGGGTTCTGCCAATTCTCCCGCGCGAAAGCCCTGCGCGCCCGGAAGGCGGCTGCAGTGGAAAAGCCTTCTTCCGTCCAATCAGAGGCGGAGATCGTAAAGTCCTGCGACTGCTCGTTGAGGAGATTCCACGTGTAGGCCCGCAGCTTGGCCTCTACGGCATCGGCCAGTCCGGGCGGGCCGATGATATGGACCTGCTTGTCACGATAGAGCGACACCCCCAACAGGCGATCGAACCCGCTAAAGTGATCCATGTGCATGTGCGACACGAATACGTGCGAAACGTGCAGGATCTCACGTGGCGAAAGCGCCGACAGATCGCCGAGGTCAAAGAGGACTGCCCTACTGCCGAAGCGGAAATCGAGAAGCAGTCCCGGGCGGGAAAACGGCTCATTCACTAAGCGCGGCTGGACGAGAAGAGTCATGATAGGGAAGGCAAGAGTTGCATCCTCCACAATTCAGGACGCGTGCCGTTCGTTCCGCCGCCGGTCCGAATAGGCTATGGGGACGCCCATCACGTCTACACGGTCGAACGTGTCGTCGGGGATCTCGGCGTCTGCGAAGGGCTCATCCAGGAACTGCCCCACGATCTCGAGCCCGAGCACGGCGTCATCAGGGTCTACGGGGTCAATGATGACGACGGGATCTTGGCCTTCGCCGATAATGGCATCAAGGAGATCGAACTGCCGCGGCGCGACGGCCGGAGATCAAAGTCGGCGTTCCTCGCAAACGCAAAGAACCGCCCCGAGCGTTCAGATCGAGACGGCGAGTGAGTTATGATGAAAGTGGTTGCGGGGACCCGCAACCATCACCATCGGACCCGACAACAACGGCGAGATCGCTTTTGGCGCCCTGCAAGCCGGCCTCGATCCGAGCTACGCTCCCCATAGTCTAGCTCACGTCACATGGGGCGGATGTGACGAGATCGACGAAGTCACAGGCGATGGCCATTCCGAATTGCTCGGCGACGACCCGATCGAAATCACGTTCGCCTGCCACGATGGCGACGAGGCCATCCTCAAGGCAATACGGCAGACTTCTTCAACAGCCTGCTAGACCTTCATCCTTCGAATCTCATCGACGACTTCGGGATTAGCCAGGGTTGAGACGTCACCGGCATCCTCATCATTCGAGATCGCCCTTAGGACACGGCGCATGATCTTGCCGGAACGGGTCTTCGGCATGTCGGGGACCATCACGACACGGCGCGGTCGGGCAATGGGCCCGATCTCACGGATCACGGCGTCTTCCACTCGCTTGCGGATGTCCTCGCTTGGGGCCAGCCCGGGCTTCAGCGATACGTAGAGGTCGGGTACCCTGCCTTTGATTTCGTCCCTGGCGGGGACCACCGCAGCCTCGGCGACCTCCTCAACAAGGAGACTGGCGGACTCGATCTCCTTGGTTCCGAGCCGATGCCCAGCCACATTGATGACGTCATCGATCCGACCCAAGATGCGATAATAGCCGTCGGCCGCCTGCAAGGCACCGTCGTTGGCGAAGTACGGCCAGTCGCGCCAGTCGCGACTCTTTCGGTTCTTGCAATATTTTGCGTAGTATTGTTCGACGTAGCGATCGGGATTCTTCCAGATCGTCTGAAATGTGCCCGGCCACGGATTTTGGATGCAGATGTTTCCAGCGCGGCCGGAGCGCGGCGGTATCTCGTTGCCGTCCTCGTCATAGATGATCGGATGGATGCCAGGCACGCCTGGCCCCGCGCTCCCAGGCTTCATCGGGTGGATGGCCGGCACTGTGCTGCACAAGAAACCGCCGTTCTCAGTTTGCCACCATGTGTCGACGATGACCGCTTCGCCCTTGCCTACAACGTCGTGGTACCACCGCCACACCGCCGGCTCTATGGGCTCGCCCACTGTCGTCATATGCTTGAAGTGGTAGTGGTATTTTGCCGGCTCATCGGGTCCGGCGCGCCGAAGCGCTCGGATTGCTGTCGGCGAGGTGTGAAAGATGTTGACGTCGAGCTCTTGGGCGATGCGCCACGGACGCCCCGCGTCAGGATGGGTCGGGAGCCCCTCATATACGACCGAAGATGCGGCGAGCGCCAATGGTCCGTAGACGATATAGGAATGACCGGTGATCCAACCGATATCGGCCATGCACCAATAGACGTCCTCCGGATGGATGTCCTGAATGTACTTTGAGGTCCCCGCGACGTAGGCGAGATATCCACCGGTGCTGTGCTGGCAGCCCTTGGGTTTGCCGGTGGTGCCGCTTGTGTACATGAGGAACAACGGGTCTTCGGCGGGCATTTCCACAGGGTCGATCCTGCGGTGCCGGTAACCCGACAAAACTTCGTTCATGATGAAGTCGCGGCCCTCGACCAGCGGCGTCTTGCTCGAGTAGCGCCCCGGGTACCTCTGCCACACGAGCACTTTCTCGAGCGTTACGCCATCCTTCTTTGCTTCGGTGAAAGCGATGTCTGCTTTCTCCTTGTGATCGAGGAGCTGGCCGCCTCGGTAATAGGCGTCCATTGTGATCAGCGCACGGCTTTCGGAATCAACGACCCGGTCCGCCGTGGCTTTGCCGCTGAAGCCGCTGAAGACCTGCGAGTGAATGATGCCGAGCCGCGCGCAGGCTAGCATCGTGATGGGAAGCTCCGGGACCATCGGCATGTGCAGCGTCACTCGGTCACCTTTCTTGAGACCGCAGAAGTCCCGCAACAGCGCGGAGACTTCGTTTACGCGCACGTAGAGTTCCTGGTAGGTGACATGCTGGATGGCTTCGTGCTCGGGCTCGGGGACAAAGTGGATCGCGGTCTTGTTTTTGTGCTTGGCGAGATGGCGGTCGACGCAGTTGTAGCTGGCGTTGAGCCGGCCCCCAATGAACCACTTCCAGAACGGCGGATTACTCGTGTCGAGTGTGACGTCCCAAGGCTTATACCAGTCGAGAAGATCGGCGTACTCTTTGAAGCAATTCGGGAATTTCTTGAGGCTGAATCGCTCAAAGACCGTCTGGTCAGTCAGATTGGCTTGAGCAATGAATTTCTCCGTTGGTTTGACATAGTCCTCTTCCTGCCAGTGCACTGCGATCTCGGCCTCGGACACCTCTGTGGCTCGATCCTGTGACATATGCTGCCTCCCAGGTTTTGTGGCTTGAGGAAGCCGTTGCTCTCAAGCGAAGCAAAAAGGATAACACCCGCAGGCCTGTGGCCGAAAGCCTGGCGCTGGCCGCCAGCGCAACAGGCGCTGCTCGAACGGAAAGTGAACACCGCACCCGATCTGGATGAGTTGACTGACCTTTGATCGCAAAACCCGAAGGCCAGCGTGCTCCCGGAGGGGAGCAAATAGAGTCCTCTATACCCAGGGCGAGGTCCACACCCACAGGAACAGGCTGCGCACCTAAGCGGGGTGATTGGGCGAAGCTGGCCAATGGCAATGTTATCGGACTTGCGTCGCCCAACCCGTCAGCCAAGGCGCCGCCTACAGCGACGATCTCTGCAGTTGAGCCCCGCAGCATAGCGTTCAGACTGGAGTGTACCCTTCGATCATCGTCAGAATCTCTTCCTCGATCGCTCTGCGCCGATCATGCAGAATGCGCGCTTCCGGGCTTGTCTCTCCGTTCTCGGTCCGCACGATCTTTGTAACTTCACGATCGGTATCAGCATACTGCTGACAAAGAGCATCGAAAACCTGGCTGTCCTGGATCAGTTGTCGAACCGCGGCCTCATTCTCCGGGAACCGTGCCAGTATATCGCGTATACGGTCGACCATAGCAGCCTCCTAGTTCCTCCTCCTGAACTGCTTGATAATGTAGCTGTCGGCCGACGCCGGAAAAGATGCGAGTGCCTGCATTTTCAAATTCCGGCGCCTCGGGCCGCTCGAGAGGATGGTGGGGCCGTGCTCACCACGGGGCGGAGCTCGTATGGCGGCAGAAACAGCAGCAACGCTCCCCTTTTGCGAACCGCGTCTTGTTCAAAGATGCGAAATCATGGCACCTCCCGATCTGTGGCGCGATAGATTCCATAGCCAACCTTGATAAGCAGGCCCTTTTTACACATTCAAGCTAAATAGCAGCGGGGAATGCCGACGTCCGTGAGATCGCGCGTTCGCACGACCCCCTCGTTCTCGGGCGAGAGCGACTGCCCGCTCCCTGAGGGATGGCTTCGGCCCACCAGCCAACGAACGCCGTGCATGCTCGCCCTGCCACTGAGTGCGAGCGGCCGGTAACGGTCAACAACAAAAACAATCACTTACCTTTAAAGGCGCGTTAAGTGCGGAAAAATCGAAGCGATTGAAAATCAAATGCCCGGCAATCGCGATCTGACCCGATTTCGCGGACGCAGGAGCGCAAGCGGCGGCAACACCCGATCGCGCTCCTACTTTGTGGTTCGTCGCGACGCGCTTTAGTCGAGCACGGCACGAACCGACAGCGCCGCTCTCGATGCCTGCATGACGTCGCCGACATGGCAGTAGCAGACGATCTCGTGCAGCTGATAGTCGCTCAGCTCGAAGAAGCGCTTTGCTTCCCCGTAAGTGTCGTCCTTCAAACCCTCGCCGTGCAAAATCGGGTCTTCGAGAGCGACCGATATCGGCGAGCCGTCGCCGCGCATGATGTCGCGCTCGGGCCGGGCACGGTATTCGGTGCCGGTAAGCGCGGTTAGCAGCCGGGTTGGCTCACGTTCGAGAAGCTCCGCCCAACGTGCGAGGCGCTGGGTTCGGCTCATGATGGGTCTGGCAGTTTTGACCTCGGCAACGGCGTGCAGCTGGTCCAGTGTTTGGTGCCTCATGGCAACCTCCTAGTGGCTAGGTTGGTTGGCCCCAAACTCCCTATGCCGTGATGATACCGCCGAACCGCCCGGACGTCACTCTCGTTGCCGTCCCGTTCCCGCAAGATTGATGGGAGCTGTTATCCGGAGCAAGCCGGTCAAGCCGCAAGATGCGCACGCGACCGGATCAATTCTGTTGGATCGAAATGCCCTTGTCGTCGATCTTGAGCTCCACGCCTTTCGGCCTGGTCTGCTCGCGATAGATGTAGACGCCAAGTCCAATGATCACGACGACCAATACCCCGATAACGAGGTAGAGCATGTTCTGTCTCATTGCGCCCCCTTGTTGCGGCCGGACCTCATGCTCGCTTCAGAAACTGTCAACGATTGCTCACTGGTCGTCGTCGTCGCCGGATGCCGGCCGCCAGCTCGTTGGATCGACTTTTTTCTGGGTGTCGCTGTCGGTGTAGACCCACCAACCGCCGTCACGATACTGACCGGCGGATTCGTTGATCACGCCGTCGACGTCCTTCCAGATGATCGTGACCTTCGAGCCGTCTTTCGGCGCGGTCGCTATCGGTTTGCGCTCTGCCATTTCATTCCCTCTCACTCCAACAATGGACCGGCAGGAACGCGGCTCGACGCGCCAGGTTCCGTCAGCTGTGCGCGAAGATATCTTCTTCCCCCCAGCCCATCAGGTCGAGCTTGGCGCGCGTCGGCAGGAAGCGGAAGCAGGCGTCGGCCTCCTTGGTACGGCCCTCGCGCGCCAGCCGTGCCGCAAGCACCTCGCGCAACCGGTGCAGGTAGAGCACGTCCGATGCCGCATATTCGAGCTGCTCGGGCGAGAGCGTTTCCGCCGCCCAGTCCGACGATTGCTGCGCCTTGGAGAGACCAATGCCGAGCAGTTCGTTGCAGATATCCTTCAGCCCGTGCCGGTCGGTATAGGTGCGGGTCAGCCGCGAGGCGATCTTGGTGCAGAACACCGGCTCGGCCATGACGCCGAAGGTGTGGTAGAGCACGGCGATATCGAAACGGCCGTAGTGGAACAGCTTGGTGACAGTGCGGTTCCGGAGCAGGCTGACGAGGTTCGGCGCTTTCCGCTGACCGGGGGCGATCTGGATGACGTCGGCGCTGCCGTCGCCGGGCGAAATCTGCACCACGCAGAGCCGGTCGCGATGCGGATTGAGCCCCAGCGTTTCCGTGTCGATGGCCACCGCCCCGACATTGTAGCGGGACAGGTCCGGCAGATCGTTCTTGTGGAAACGGATGTCGGTCATTCTCTTCTCCGGATCGCGGCCTGCAGCGCCGCGCATCCTTTGGGATGCGCAAAGGACGCTGCAGCACTTTGCGCTAGAAAGCCCGTCCTCGCCGCGATCCGAAGAAAAATCAACAAAAACTTGTCTTTCCCGCCTCTCAACGGGTCAGCGCATCGAGAATGCGCGCCCAGGAGCGCTGCCCCTTATGGAAGGAGGAGAGCTCGTATTTCTCGTTGGGCGAATGGATGCGGTCGTCGTCGAGGCCGAAGCCGACCAGCAGCGATTCCATGCCGAGATAGGTCTGGAAGTCGCCGACCACTGGAATAGAGCCGCCGCCGCCGGTGGTGACGGCCTGCTTCTCCCATTCGTCGGACAGCGCGTCCTTGGCCTTGGCGAGGAACGGCGAGTCGTAGGAGAGCTGGATTGCCGGCGAGCCGCCATGCGGATGGAATTCGACCGAGCAGTCGGCAGGGATGCGCTCACGCACGAAAGCCTGGAAGGCGGCGCGGATCTTCTTCGGATCCTGCTTGTGCACGAGGCGGAACGACACCTTCGCCGAGGCTTCCGCAGCGATCACCGTCTTGAAGCCCTTGCCGGTGTAGCCGCCGATGATGCCGTTGAATTCGGCGGTCGGCCGCGCCCAGGTGAGCTCGAGCAGCGAGCGGCCCTTTTCGCCGGCGGGAATGGAAAGCCCGACTGGTCCGAGGAAGGTCTCGGCCGTTTCGCCGAGCCCCTCCCAGGACTTCAGCACCTGCGAGGGCGTCTCCTCGACACCCTCATAGAAGCCCGGGATGGTGACATGGCCGTCCTTGTCGTGAACGTCGGCCAGGATCCTGGCGAGGATCCGGATCGGATTGGCCGCCGGGCCGCCATAGAGGCCCGAATGCAAGTCGCGGCTGGCCGCCTTGACCGTGACTTCCTCGCCGACCATGCCGCGCAGCGACACGCAGATCGACGGCGTCTCGCGGTTCCACATGCTGGTGTCGCAGACCAGCGCGAAATCCGCTTTCAATTCGGCGGCATTCGCCTCGAGGAAGGGCTTCAGCGACGGCGAGCCGGACTCCTCCTCGCCTTCGAACAGGATGGTGACGCGGCAAGGCAGGTTGCCATGCACCTGCTTCCAGGCGCGGCATGCCTCGACGAAGGTCATAAGCTGCCCCTTGTCGTCGGCCGAGCCGCGCCCGGTGACCACCTTGCGGCCGGGCTCGATCTCCTTGATCGACGGCGCGAACGGATCGCTCTCCCAAAGCTCGACCGGGTCGACCGGCTGGACGTCGTAGTGGCCGTAGAACAGGACATGCGGCGCGCCGGCCGGCCCTTCGTGATGCGCCACCACCATCGGATGTCCGGGCGTGTCGCGCACGCTGGCGTCGAAGCCGATCAGCTTGAGGTCGGCGACCAGCCATTCGGCGCCCTTGCGGCAGTCGGCGGCAAAGGCCGGATCGGTGGAGATGGACTTGATGCCGAGCAGGCCGAAAAGCCGTTCCAGGCTCTGGTCGAGGTTCTGGTCGAGACGGTCGAGGACGGGGGAGATTCTGGACATTTTTTCAGCCTTTCGATTCTGGCCCGACCCTAAAGGGGCGAGCAGAAAACGCAAAGCCGTGATCATTGGACCACGGGCTTTGGCGTCAGTGACGCGGAGGCTGCAGGGCAAAAAAGAACCGCCGTGGTGGAGGGGGAACCACGGCGGTCTTTACTCGAAACGTTGCGGCAGCCCGGAGAGGGGGGATAGGCTGCCGCAGTTGCCCGGGATAGGCGGGGGACGGGCCTTACTCCGGACTTCGGCGAAAACTGCCGATGACAACTATTTGGGTCCGTGAACATGGCGATTCAAGGGCACGAGCATTACACTTTTGTAACATACCCGTGAGTGGCCGGATGAGCAGCCGGATTCCGGCGTGATCGGCACTTGTCAGGGTGTTGCCGGAACCGGTGGGTTGCGCCGCCTTTGGCATGGACCGCGAAGCCTGGCCGCGCTATCCCTGCCGGCATGAAAAAAGGCGATCACCTCTTCCTTGTCGACGGCTCCGGCTACATTTTCCGCGCCTACCACGCGCTGCCGCCGCTGAACCGCAAATCCGACGGCTTGCCGACCAGCGCCGTGCTCGGCTTCTGCAACATGGTGTGGAAGCTGATGCAGGATGCCCGCAACACCAGCGTCGGCATCGTGCCGACGCATTTCGCCGTCATCTTCGATTATTCGTCAAAGACCTTCCGCAGCGATCTCTATCCCGAATACAAGGCCAACCGCTCGGCGCCGCCGGAAGACCTCATCCCGCAATTCGGCCTGATCCGCCAGGCGACCGTAGCCTTCAACCTGCCCTGCATCGAGATGGAAGGCTTCGAGGCCGACGACATCATCGCCACCTATAGCCGGCTGGCCTGCGAGGTCGGCGCCGACACCACCATCGTCTCGTCCGACAAGGACCTGATGCAATTGGTCGGCCCGACGGTCGGCATGTACGACCCGATGAAGGACCGCCAGATCGGCATCCCCGAAGTGATCGAGAAATGGGGCGTGCCGCCGGAAAAGATGATCGACCTGCAGGCGCTGACCGGCGACTCCGTCGACAACGTGCCCGGCGTGCCCGGCATCGGCCCGAAGACCGCGGCGCAGTTGCTGGCACAGTTCGGCGACCTCGACGGGCTTTTGGCTCGTGCCAGCGAGATCAAGCAGGACAAGCGGCGCGAAACCATCATCGCCAATGCCGACAAGGCGCGCATCTCGCGCGAGCTGGTGACGCTGAAGAACGACGTGCCGCTGAAAGAGGGGCTGGACGACCTTGTGCTGCATGCGCCGGACGGGCCGAAGCTGATAGGCTTCCTGAAGACGATGGAATTCACCACGCTGACCCGCCGCGTGGCGGAAGCGACCGCAACCGAGATCGGCGACGTCCAGGCCGCGCCGGTCACCATCGAGCGCGCCGATACCGCGCATGGCCCCGACGTCGGCGCCGGCGCGCCGGCCCCAAGACCAGCCCCGCCAAACGGCGCCGCGGAGCCCTCCCGGCCGCCGGTCCGAGGGGAGGACGCGCCGCCGCAGGGCGACACCCCTTCCCTGCTCTCGGCGCTGCGGCTGGAGCAGGCGACGGCGCGCAAGATCGACGCTTCGGCTTATACGGCCATTCGCGATGTGGCCGCGCTGAAAGCCTGGGTCGCCGAGGCGAGAGAAGCCGGCATCCTTGCTTTCGATGCCGAGACCACCTCGTCCGACCCGATGCAGGCCGAGCTGATCGGCCTCTCCATGGCGATCGCGCCGGGCCGCGCCGTGTACGTTCCCCTCGCCCATATGAGCGGCAATGGCGACCTGCTTGGCGGCGGCCTGCTGGCGGATCAGATCCCGGTCCGCGAAGCGCTGGCGCAGCTCAAGCCGCTGCTCGAGGACAGGTCGGTTCTCAAGATCGTCCAGGACATGAAATACGACATCGTCGTGATGAGCCGGCACGGCATCGAGATCGGACCGTTCGACGACACGATGCTGGTCTCCTATGTGCTCGATGCCGGCACGTCCGGCGGCCATGATCTCGCCTCGCTGTCGGAGAAATGGCTGGGCCATGCTCCGGCCTCCAAGAAGGAACTTGCCGGATCGGGCAAGAGCGCCATCGGCTTCGGCCAGGTCGATATCGAGCGGGCGACCGCCTATGCCGGTGAGCAGGCCGATCTGGCGCTGCGCCTCTGGCAGCTGCTGAAGCCCAGGCTCGCCGCCAAGGGCCTCGTTTCCGTCTATGAACGGCTGGAGCGGCCGCTGGTGCCCGTGCTCGCCCGCATGGAGCAGCGCGGCATCTCGGTCGACCGCCAGATCCTGTCCCGACTCTCCGGTGAGCTGGCGCAAGGGGCCGCGCGCGTCGAGGAAGATATCTACGGCATCGTCGGCGAGCGCATCAACATCGGCTCGCCGAAGCAGCTCGGCGACATATTGTTCGGCAAGATGGGCCTGCCGGGCGGCTCCAAGACCAAGACCGGCCAATGGTCGACCTCGGCGCAGCTTTTGGAAGACTTGGCCGCCGAAGGCCACGAGTTGCCACGCAAGATCGTCGACTGGCGCCAGCTCACCAAGCTCAAATCGACCTACACCGATGCGCTGCCGGGCTTCATCAACCCCGGCACCAATCGCGTCCACACCTCCTATGCGCTGGCCGCGACGACCACCGGGCGTCTGTCCTCCTCCGAACCCAATCTGCAGAACATCCCGGTGCGCACCGCCGAAGGCCGCAAGATCCGGACCGCCTTTATCGCCGAAAAGGGCCACAAGCTGGTCTCGGCCGACTACAGCCAGATCGAATTGCGCGTGCTGGCGCATGTCGCCGAGATCCCGCAGCTCAAGCAGGCCTTCGCCGACGGCGCCGACATCCACGCCATCACCGCCTCGGAGATGTTCAACGTGCCGGTCGAGGGCATGCCTTCGGAAGTGCGCCGCCGCGCCAAGGCGATCAATTTCGGCATCATCTACGGCATCTCGGCCTTCGGCCTCGCCAACCAGCTGTCGATCCCGCGCGAGGAAGCGGGCGCTTACATCAAGCGCTATTTCGAACGCTTCCCGGGCATCCGGGACTATATCGAGGAAACCAAGGCCTACGCGCGCGAGAATGGCTTCGTCGAGACCATCTTCGGCCGCCGCATCCACTATCCGGAGATAAGGTCGTCCAACCCGTCGGTTCGCGCCTTCAACGAACGCGCCTCGATCAACGCCAGACTCCAGGGCACCGCGGCCGACATCATCCGCCGCGCCATGGTGCATATGGAAGAGGCGCTGGACAAGGCGAAGCTGTCGGCCCGCATGCTTTTACAGGTTCATGACGAGCTGATCTTCGAGACGGTGGAAGCGGAGGTCGAGGCGACTATCCCCGTCGTGCGCCGCGTGATGGAGAACGCGCCGATGCCGGCGGTCTCGATGTCGGTGCCGCTGCATGTCGATGCCCGCGCCGCGGATAATTGGGACGAGGCGCATTAGGCGCCTCACCTTCGTTCGTCATCCACGGGCGGAGCAAGGAGCGAAGCGACGCGCGCAGACCCGAGGATCCATGCCGTGACGCAGGCCGTAAAACGCGGCGGTTGCAGATAGCCTTGCAAGGCTCGCGGCGCTTCGATCCAGATTCTGCGCCGTGGCGGCGCGTCTATGTCACGGAATGGATACTAGGGTCTGCGCGCGTCGCTTCGCTCCTTGCTTCGCCCTAGTATGACGAAGCGAAGGCTTACGCCGCCTCGGCCCGGCACTTCGCGCATACCCCCCTAAACTCGATCACCGCCTTCTTCGCCGCAAATCCGGTCGAGCGCACCCACTCGTCCAGCCGGTGGTCGACATCGTGGTCGGACATCTCGGTCACCTGGCCGCAACTGTCGCAGATGGCAAAGGCCGTCATCGAATGGCTATGATCGTGCGGCTCGGCGCAGGCGACGAAGGAATTGAGGCTTTCGAGCCGGTGCACGAAGCCCGATTTCACCAGCGTGTCGAGCGCGCGGTAGACCTGCAGCGGCGCCCGGAAGCCGCGCTCGCGCAGCTGGTCGAGCAGCATATAGGCGCTGAGCGGCCCGGTGGCGGCCTCGAGCTTCTCGAGCACGCACAGCTGGTTCTTGGTCAGCGCATCCCTTGCCGTCATCTTGTCCGTCCGGTCGTCGCGTCGTTTCGCGTGCCGATTGTGCACGCAAACGGTCTCTGGTCCATGAGATAGCGACGAACGCGCATCTTTGCCACTGTTTCCGCAGTTGGCCGCCCGACGCAGCCCTTACTTGCGTGGTGGTCCCTTGCGCTCGGCGGATGCCGCCCAAAGGTTTATGTCGGCCTCGCGTGCGTAAGTGTCGATCTCGGCGAGTTCGGCATCGCTGAATTCGAGCGCCTTGAGCGCGCCGACGCAATCCTCGACCTGCTCCGGCCGGCTGGCGCCGATCAGCGCCGAGGTCACGCGGCCCTTGCGCAGCACCCAGGCCAGCGCCATCTGCGCCAGCGTCTGGCCGCGCCGGCCGGCGATGGCGTTGAGCGCCTTGATGTTGGCGACCGACTTGTCGTTGATGAAAGCGGGCCTGAGCGACTTCCCCTGGGATGCGCGGCTGCCTTCGGGGATGCCGCCGAGATATTTGTCGGTCAGCATGCCCTGCGCCAGCGGCGAGAACACGATCGAGCCGATGCCCAGCCCCTCCAGCGTGTCGAGCAGCCCGTCGTCCTCGACCCAGCGGTTGAGCATCGAATAGCTCGGCTGGTGGATCAGGCAGGGCGTGCCGAGCCGCTTCAATATGTCGGCCGCCTCGCGCGTGCGCTGCGAATTATAGGAGGAGATGCCGGCATAGAGCGCCTTGCCGGAACGCACCGCATGGTCGAGCGCGCCCATCGTTTCTTCCAGCGGCGTCTCGGGATCGAAACGGTGGGAATAGAAGATATCGACATAGTCGAGCCCCATCCGCTTCAGGCTCTGGTCGAGGCTGGCCAGCACATATTTGCGGCTGCCCCATTCGCCATAGGGACCGGCCCACATCTCATAGCCCGCCTTGGTCGAGATGATCAGCTCGTCGCGATAGCCGGCGAAATCGCTGCGCAGGATCTCGCCGAACGCGGTCTCGGCCGATCCGGGCGGCGGGCCGTAATTGTTGGCGAGGTCGAAATGCGTGATGCCGAGGTCGAAGGCCTTGCGCACGATCGCCTGCTTGGTCCTGTGCGGCGTGTCGTTGCCGAAATTGTGCCACAACCCCAGCGAGATCGCCGGCAGCTTGAGGCCGGACCGTCCGCAGCGGTTGTAGATCATCTTCTCGTAGCGGTTCTCGGCGGCGACATAGGGCATGGGAAATCCTCGGGATCGAAGAGCGCGGCGATCGCCGCTAGAGCATGATGCCGAAAAGTGTGGAGCGGTTTTCGGACGACATCATGCTCCGGCTCTAGTGTGAATTGAATCGATGCTTGCCCGACACCCTTACCCTCTCCCCGCCGAAACGGGGAGAGGGGCTGCCACCTACTTTTTCTTCGCCAGCAGCGCCTTCGCCTCCTTGATGCCGAGCGCTGCCGGCCGCTCGCAGGTCGTCTGCATGGCGACGAACTTGCCGCTTTCGCCGGAGCGCAGGATGCCGGTCATGACGTCGACGGCATGCAGGGCCAGCTCCATCGAGCAGCGGTGCGGCCGCCCTTCGGCGATTGCGATCGCCATGTCGGCGAGCCCTGCGGTGCGGTAGTTGGCCATCATGCCTTGGCTGTGCATCTCGTTGGGCACGCCGAACGGATGATCCCACTTCGGCAGCTTCTTCACCGGCTTGGTGGCATCGGTGAAGCGAACCTCGCCGCCGAAAAAGTTCGGGTCCGGCACAAAGACGGTGCCCGCCTCGCCGTAGAGCTCCATCGGCGCGTGGCCATGGCTCCAGACGTCCCAGCTGGTGTTGAGCGTCACCACGGCGCCGTTCTCGAATTCCAGCAGCGCATGGATGGTGGTCGGCGTGTTGACCGGGATTTTTTCGCCCGCGCGCGGTTTGGAGCTGATCGTGCGCTCCTTGGCCGGCATCGCCGCGAAGGCCGCAACCTGCTTCACCGGTCCGATCAGCTGGATCAGGTTGGTGACATAGTACGGACCGATGTCGAGCACCGGGCCGGCGCCCGGCTGGAAGAAGAAGTCCGGATTGGGGTGCCAGTGCTCCATGCCGTGGCCCATGACATGACAGGTGCCGCTGGTGATCCTGCCGAGCTTGCCATTGTCGATCAGCTCGCGCGCCAACTGGTGCGCGCCGCCGAAGAAAGTGTCGGGCGCCGAGCCGATGCGCAGGCCCTTCTTCTCGGCCCGCTTCTTCAAGTCCAGCCCTTCCTTGACCGACAGCACGAAGGGCTTTTCCGAATAGACATGCTTGCCGGCGTCGAGCACCCGCTTCGACACTTCATAATGCACGGCCGGAATCGTCAGGTTGACGACGATATCGATGTCGTCGGCTTCGAGCAGCTCGTCCACCGTTTGCGCGCGCAGCTTGAACTCCTTCGCCCGCGCCTTCGCGGCGTCCATGTTGATATCCGCGCAGGCGCGCATCTCGATGCCGCGGAAGAGCGGCGCCAGCGAGAAATACGCCTTCGAGATGTTGCCGCAGCCGATGACGCCTACGCCAAGTTTCCTTGCCATTGTGATCTGCTCCTACCAGCTCTTGGCTGCCGCGATCGAGCGACGGGCGAAGCGCTCGATGTCGTTGGGGTTGTCCTGTTCCATGACGAAATACTGCGCAGCGCTTCTAGCGCGCAACGCCTTGATAAGGCCTGGCCAGTCGATGGTGCCGTGGCCGACATCGGACCAGCCGTCTTCGTCGAGCCCCTCGCCGGGCTTCGCCATATCCTTGACGTGAACGGCAACGATGCGCTTGCCGTGCTTTTCGATCCAGGGCAGCGGATCGGCGCCGCCGCGCACCACCCAGGCGACATCCATCTCCCAGCCGATGTCGGGCGTCGCGGACAGGATATGGTCCTGCGGCAGCGAGCCGTCGGCGAGCGCCTTGAATTCGAAATCGTGGTTGTGCCAGGCAAAGCCGTAGCCGCCTTTCTTCGCGGCTTCGCCGACCTTCGCCAGGCGCTCGCCGAAGCCGCGCCAACCGGCTGCGTCGCCCGGCCGCGCATCGGGCATCAGGTAGGGGCAGATCAGCAGCTTGACGCCGAGCGTATCGGCGATCCTGCGCACGCCATCGAAATCCTTTTCGAGCGCGTCGATGGAAAAATGCCCGGTCGGCATGGCGAGCCCGTTCTTGTCGAGCGCGGCGCGGAATGCCTTTGGATCGTCATAGACGCCGCCAAAGCCTTCGACTTCCTTGTAGCCGAGCTCGCCGAGCATTTTCAGCACGCCGTCCCATGGCTGGAAATTGCGGGCACTATAAAGTTGGAATGACCAGTTCATCTGTCTGTCCGTTCTTGGTGGTTTGGGAGGTTAAAGTCGGCTGTCGGTCTCGGCGTCGAACAGCGAAGCGCGCGCCGGATCGAAGCCGATGCGGATCGCATCGCCGTTGCGCAGCGTCTTGTCCGCTTCGACGCGGAAGGAAAGAATCTGGCCGCCGAGCTTGGTCCACACCAGCGTGTCGGAACCCATCGGATCGACGATCTCGACGGTGGACTCGGCGCTAAACGGCATCGCCTTGGCGGCGTCGCCCAAGGCAATGTGCTCGGGCCTGATGCCGAACACGCAGGGCTTGCCGGCACGACCGTTGTCGCCATCGAATGTGTAGCGGCCGAGCGGCACCGAAACACCGTCGGCCTTGAAACTAGGCGCATCGCCCGCTTCCAACTCCCCTTTCAGGAAATTCATCGCCGGCGAGCCGAGGAAGCCGGCGACGAAGCGGTTGACCGGGCGGTTGTAGATGGTCTGCGGCGCATCGAGCTGCTGGATGACGCCACCCTTCATCACCGCGATACGGTCGGCCAGCGTCATCGCCTCGATCTGGTCGTGGGTGACGTAGATCATCGTGTTCTGCAGCCTGCGATGCAGGAGCTTGATCTCGACGCGCAGTTCCGAGCGCAGCTTGGCGTCGAGATTGGACAGCGGCTCGTCGAACAGGAAGACGTCGACGTCGCGCACCAGCGCCCGCCCGATCGCCACGCGCTGGCGCTGGCCGCCGGAAAGCGCCGAGGGCTTCCGCTGCAGGAGCGGCTCGATCTGCAGGATCTCGGCCGCGCGCGCGATGCGTTTGGCGATCTCGTCCTTGGGCACGCCGGCGACGCGCAGGCCGAAGGAAAGGTTCTTCTCCACCGTCATCTGCGGATAGAGCGCATAGGACTGGAACACCATGCCGATGCCGCGATCCTTCGGCTCCTCCCAGGTGACGTTCTTGCCCTTGATGAAGATGCGGCCCTCGGAAATGTCGAGCAGGCCGGCGATGCAGTTGAGCAAGGTGGACTTGCCGCAGCCGGACGGCCCGAGCAGCACGATGAACTCGCCCTCGGCGACGTCGAGGTTGAGCGTCTTCAGCACCGACATCACGCCGAAATTCAGCGACAGGTCCTGGATCGAAACGCTGGGATTGGCGATCGCTGCTGCCATCATCATCCTTTCACCGCGCCGGCTGCGATGCCGCGCACGAAGAGCTTGCCGGAAACGAAGTAGACGATGAGCGGCACGAGGCCGGTCAGAATGGTCGCCGCCATGTTGACGTTGTATTCCTTCACGCCCTGCACCGAGTTGACGATGTTGTTGAGCTGCACCGTCATCGGATAGGTGTCTGGGCGGGTGTAGACGACGCCGAACAGGAAGTCGTTCCAGATGCCGGTCACCTGCAGGATGACGGCGACGACGAAGATCGGCAGCGACATCGGCAGCATGATGCGCAGGTAAATGCCCCAGAAGCCGGCGCCGTCGACGCGCGCGGCCCTGAACAGCTCCTCCGGCATCGACGTGAAATAGTTGCGGAACAGAAGCGTCAGGATCGGCATGCCGAAGATCGAATGCACGATCACCAGGCCGGTCAGCGTTCCGTAGATGCCGATCTCACGCAGGATGATGACGATCGGGTAGATCATCACCTGATAGGGGATGAAGGCGCCGACGATCAGGATGATGAAGAAGGTGTCGGCCCCCTTGAAGCGCCAGTTGGCCAAAGCATAGCCGTTCACCGAGGCGATCGCGATCGACAAGAGCACCGACGGCACGGTGATGCGCACCGAATTCCAGAAGCCGCGCGAGAGCCCGTCGCAATTGAGGCCGGTGCAGGCCTGCGACCACGCCTTCACCCAGGGCTCGAAGGTGACCTCCAGCGGCGGCGAGAAGATGTTGCCGAGCCGGATTTCCGGCATGCCTTTGAGCGACGTGACGACCATCACGTAAAGCGGCAACAGATAATAGAGCGCCACCACGATGAGCGTGCCGTAGAGGAAGATGTTGCGGCGCGACAGCGCATGCCGCGGCTTCGCTCCGCTCGGCCCCAATGCATCACTCGAAGGGGCTTCGCGCCGAAGGGCATCGGGCTTGGGTATGGAGGCAGCAATCTCAGCCACGCTTCTTGCCTCCGAATTCGAGATAGGCCCACGGCACGATGACGATCACCACCGAGAGCAGCATCATGGTTGAGGCGGCAAAACCCTGGCCAAGGTTCTGGGCGAAGAACATGTAGTCGTAGACGTATTTTGCCGGCACTTCGGAAGCGATGCCCGGCCCGCCGCTGGTCTGGGCGACGACCAGGTCATAGACCTTGACGATGCCGGCGGCGATGATCACCAGCGTGGTGATGAAGACCGGCCGCATCATCGGGATGACGATGAAGAGATAGGTCTTCCACATCGGTATGCCGTCCACCCTGGCGGCCTTCCAGATGTCCTCGTCGATGCCGCGCAGGCCGGCAAGCATCAGGCACATGATCAGCCCCGTGCCTTGCCAGAGTGCCGCGATCGAAATGCCGTAGATGACGATGCTGGAATTGTAGAGCGGGTCGAAGCTGAAGCTTTCCCAGCCGAGATCGCGCACGACGCGCTGGATGCCGAAATCGGGATTGAGCAGCCACTGCCAGACCAGCCCGGTGACGATGAAGGACAGCGCGAACGGGTAGAGGAAGATGGTGCGGAACGTGTCCTCGAAGCGGATCTTCTGGTCGAGCAGTGCCGCGAGGATGAAGCCGATCACCAGCGAGAACACCAGCGAGATCACGCCGTAGATCAACAGGTTCTCGATCGACACCAGCCAGCGCGGCGTCGCCCACAACCGGTAATACTGGTCGACCCCGACGAAGTTCAGCCGCGGCAGCAGCTTCGAATTGGTGAAGGAATAGAGCACCGTCCAGGCCGTGCCGCCGACGAAGACCACCAGCGCGGTCAGGATCATCGGGATCGATGCGACCTTGGCGTTGAGGTTGCGGAAAATCTGGTTGGGGCGTTCGCTGTTGCTCATCTCGGCAGCCGGGCTGGGACAATGAGGACATCATGCTCCCGACCCCGGATAGGCGGGGGCCGGGAGCTGGCGGGGGCGCCGTTGATCAGTCGGCCGAAGCGATGATGTCGGCAAAGCGCTTCTGCGCCTCTTCGAGGCTCATGTCGGGCTTGGCGAAGAATTCGGAGAACAGATCCTCCTTCTGCTTCTGGCTGTCCTGCGAGAGCAGCTGGTCCGTCCACGGGATGACGGCGCCCTTGGCGAGGATGGCGAGACCCTTCTTCATGCAGTCGTTCGCCGTGTTGAGGTCGACGTCGCCGCGCACCGGCAGCGAGCCCTTCTTGAGATTGAAGGCGACCTGGGTCTTCGGATCGAGCAGTGTCTCGGCCAGAACTTCCTGCGCCTTGGCCTTGTCGGCGTCCTTGAGCAGCGGGAAGTAGAAGGCGTCGCCGCCGGTGGCGATGACCTCGTTCAGGCCGAGGCCCGGCAGGCAGCTATAGTCCTTGCCGGCGGTCTTGCCGGCGACCTGGAACTCGCCCTGCGCCCAGTCGCCCATGATCTGTCCGCCGGCCTTGCCGGTGATGACGAGATTGGTCGCCTGGTTCCAGTCCTGCACATTGGTGTTCTTGGCCATCTTGCGGGCGTCGTCGGCCGCCTTGAACACCTTGGCGATCTCGGGACCGCCGGCGAATTTGGCGTCCTTTTCCTTGTAGACCTTGAGGAAGGCGTCGGTGCCGCCGACCGCGGCGAGCAGCACGTCGAAGGCGCCCGATGCCTGCCAAGGCTGTCCGCCGACGGCCAACGGGATGATGCCGGCCTTTTCCAGCGCCGGAGCGGCCGCCACGAATTCGTTCCAGTCCTTAGGCATCGGCACGCCGGCCTTCTGGAAGGCTTCGTTCGACAGCCAGAGCCACTGCCAGGAATGGATATTGACCGGCACGCAATAGATCTTGCCGTCGATGGTGCAAGAGTCGAGCAGGCTCTTCGGTCGCACGACTTCGGTCCATTTGCCCTTGGTGGCGATGTCGGTGAGGTCGCGCATCAGGCCGGCCTGGACGAGTTCCTCCGCCTGCCGGCCGTGGTTGAACTGGGTGGCGCCCATCGGATCGCCGCCGGTGATGCGGCTGATCATGATCGGCCGCGCCGTGCCGCCGGAGCCGGCGATGGCGCCGTCGACCCAGTGATTGCCGGTCGCATCGAAGGCCTTGGCAAGTTCAGCCACCGCCGCCGCCTCGCCGCCCGAAGTCCACCAATGGGTGACTTCGAGGTCGGTCGCGGCAGCCGGTCCGGCGAAGTTCAGCGCGACCGTCGCGGCGAACGCGGCAGTCAGGAATTTGTATTTCATTTCGGTTCCTCCCAGAATCTGAAACGTTACAGATTTTCGATACGGCAAATGGCCGGCATAGGCAACCCCTCGAATGAACTTGGTCCAAGATTTTTTCGAGGCGCGAACAAAATCCTTCTCCTGGGAGGGCCCAAACACGCTCAGCTTGACCGAATAGCGCCAAAAGCTGCAAGAAACTGAGATTTCTTTGCGATTCCAGTAGCCTTGGACCGACTTCGTCAGCGTTGACCGCGAGGATCGCGGTTTGCCTTCCGGCCTCAGGCGTTGGCAATCTGTAACGTTTCAGTATATTGAACCGTGTCACGGGCTGAAAGCCGCGAAATGTCAACGCGCACGATTGCCGGTAGGCCTCGCGGCTGCTATGCGCCGGATGGGCGGGACGAATGGATAGACGAGCTACCGAGAAGGACGACGAGACGTCGGCCAAGGAACGGCCGACGCTGAAGACGCTTGCCTTCATGACCGGGCTGGGCGTCACGACCGTCTCGCGTGCGCTGAAGGATGCGCCCGAGATCGGCGCCGAGACCAGGCGCCGCGTGCAGCTCGTCGCCAAGCAGATCGGCTACCGGCCGAACCGTGCGGGCGTCAGGCTCAGGACCGGCAAGACCAACGTCATCAGCCTGGTGCTGAACACCGAGCACGAGATCATGAGCTTTGTCTCGGACATCATCTATGGCGTCACGGAGGTGATCGCCGACACGCCCTATCACCTGATCGTCACGCCCTATTCGCGCTCGCAGGATCCGCTGGATCCGGTGCGCTACCTGGTGGAGACGGGCTCGGCCGACGGCGTCATCATTTCACGCACCCAGCCCAACGACCCCAGGGCGCGCTACATGCTGGAGCGCGGCATTCCCTTCGCCACGCATGGCCGCACCGACATGGGGCTGGTGCATCCCTATCATGACTTCGACAACTACGCCTTCGCCGGCGAGGCGGTGCGCCACCTTGTCGGCATGGGCCGTCGACGCCTCGCCTTGGTGACGCCCCCGGTCGGCCTCACCTATTACGGTCATACGGTGAACGGCTTTGCCGATGCGCTGAGCGAAGTCGGCGCCAGCGAAGTGCCGTTCAACACCGTTTCGATCGACCACACGATCGAGCAGATCAGGATGCGGACCGCGCAATTGATGCGACGCGAGAACCGCCCGGACGGCATCGTCTCGAGCGCCGCCGCCGCGACGCTCGCCGTCGTCGCCGGCATCGAGGACGCCGGCCTGAAGCTCGGCCGCGACGTCGACGTGGTTTCGAAACAGTCGTCGGAACTGCTGCACCTGTTCCGCCGGGAACTGCTGGTCGTCAACGAGAATTTCCGGCTCGCCGGCTCCGAGCTCGCCCGCGCGGTGCTCGGCTGGATCGGCGGCGCCGCGCCCGGCTCGCTGCAGTCGCTCAGCACACCGGGCGAGGTCCAGGCCTATCGGCATTCGGGAGACCAGTGACGCTGCGCCTTTCGCGACAGCGATCCTCATGCAAAGGGGTTCAGGTCGGGCTTCGCGGTCATCAACGCGACAATGAGCGCAAAGAGCGTGATCATGGTCAGGCGTCCAACCAGCGCGCGTTTGTCGCCAGCAAAGGCTTTAACCTCGACGGCGGAGACGGCGCCGCGAAGTGCTGTTTGAGCTTGCGTCGCCCATGGGCGCACGAGCTTGTGCTCGACCGCCATCAAGGCAGCGACTAGCGCAACCGACGCCACCAGCCACGGCGTCAGCAGGGACCAGCCGCCAAGAAACACAAGGACGATGCCGGCAAGCACACCGGGGCCCACCAGAAGCCCCGCAAAGCGACTGGCGAAGAAGGCCATTCTGGCCGGCCCTGGCTGCCCTCTTCGGGCAGGAATTAGCAGAAATTCATTCACCACGAACAACAGCAACGCGGCGCACATGGCGTATGCATGGAGTCCCAAAACAATCTCATAGAGCATCTGTCGTCATCCGCATCGTTAGAGCATTGGTGGACATAATGCGAGCGATAGCTCACAATTGTCTACTCGCATCGGAATCGACAGGAACATGCCGCCTAAGCCGCTCACGAACCCAAGGAAAAGCGCCTCTCAGGAGAGGTCGCGCGCGACGGTGGACGCGCTTGTCGAGGCGACCGCTCGCATTTTGGTCCGGGACGGTTTCGACAAGGCCAGCACCAACCGGATCGCCGCGGAGGCCGGCGTGAGCATCGGCTCGCTTTACCAGTATTACCCGTCCAAGGAAGCGCTCGTTGCCGCCGTCATCGATCGTCACAACCAGGATATCATGCAGGTCGTGCGCGCGGCGTTTGCCGAGGTCGCCTTGCAGCCGGTCGAGAAGGCGGCGCGGAAGCTTATTGCCGTCGCGATCGAGGCGCATCGCATCGACCCCAAGCTGCATCGTGTCCTTGCCGAACAGATTCCGCGCACGGGACGCCTCGAAAACGTGGAGGCCTTCAACCGCGAAGCCCATGCCCTCTTCAAGAGCTATCTCGAAAGCCACAGCGACGAGCTACGCGTGGCCGACCCTGGGCTTGCGGCCTTCGTGTGCGTGACTTCGATCGAGGCGCTGGCCCATACCGCCGTGCTGCACAGCTCTGAAAAGCTATCGGATGAAGCGGCCGAAGCGCTCATCGACGAGGCTGCCCGGCTGGTTATCGGATATCTGAAATAGACGTTCCGCGTGAGCGGCGCGTCTCACCCGCTCGCGCCGCTGCCCCACGGCCCGTGGAACGCGCCCTGCTCGCCGATGCGCTCGAAGCCGTGCGCGCCGAAGAAATCGCGCTGCGCCTGGATCAGGTTCGAGGTGCCGCGGCCCTGGCGGTAGCTGTCGAAATAGGCGAGCGCGGAGGACAGCGCCGGCACCGGCGAGCCGGCCTCGGAGGCCCCCGCTACGATGCGCCGCAGCGACGGGTGCGCTTCCTTCATCATCGCGATGAAAGCCGGCGCCATCAGGAGATTGGTGGACGCGCCGCCCGCGCCGAAAGCCTCGGCCATCGTGTCCAGCATCTGCGAGCGGATGATGCAGCCGGCGCGCCAGATCTTGGCGATGGTCGGCATCGGCAGGTTCCAGTTGAACTCCTTCGAGGCGCCGCTCATCACCGCGAAGCCTTGCGCGTAGGCGGCGATCTTGCCGGCGAACAGCGCGAGTTCCAGATCCTTCAAAAGGGCCGCCTTGTCGCCGGAAATCTTCCCGACGCCAATATTGCCATAGGCCTTTTCCGCCGCCTGCCGCTCGTCCTTGATCGACGACAGCACGCGCGCCGCGACCGCAGCCTCGATGGCTGTTGCCGGAATGCCGAGCTGTTGCGCCTCGATGACCGACCATTTGCCGGTGCCTTTCTGACCGGCGCGGTCGAGGATGATGTCGACCACCGGCTTGCCGGTCTTGGGGTCGTCGGCGGCCAGGACCTTGGCGGTGATCTCGATCAGGTAGGAGTTGAGCCGGCCCTTGTTCCAGTCTTCGAAGACCTTGCCGATCTCCTTCGGCCCCATGCCCAGGCCGTCGCGCAGGATGCCGTATATCTCGGCGATCATCTGCATGTCGGCATATTCGATGCCGTTGTGGATGGTCTTGACGAAATGGCCGGCGCCGTCGGTGCCGAGCCAGGCGGCGCAGGGCTCGTCCTTGAACTTGGCCGAGATCGCCTTCAGCACCTTCTCGACGCGCTTCCAGGAATCCTCGGTGCCGCCGACCATGATCGACGGCCCATGGCGCGCGCCCTCCTCGCCGCCCGACACGCCCATGCCGATGAAGGTCAGGCCGGAGCCGGAGAGTTCGGAGAAGCGCCGCATCGTGTCGCGGAAATTGGCGTTGCCGGCATCGATGACGATGTCGTTGTCGGAGAGCACCCCGCGCAGCGCCGCGATCTGCTCGTCGACCGGCTTGCCGGCCAGCACCATGATGATGATCGGCCTCGGCGGCCGGATCGCCGCAGCCAGTTGCTCCAGGCTGTAGCAGGGAACGACCATGTCCTTCAGCGCTCCGGCGCTCTCGACGAAGGCGTCGGTGCGCGATGGCGTGCGGTTGAAGACGGCGATGCGGTGCCCGTGCTCGGCGATGTTGAGCGCCAGGTTGGAGCCCATCGTGCCAAGGCCGATCAGGCCGATTTCGGCTTTTTCCATCGTTTCTTCCCTGCTTTCGAATGCTTTTGTTGAGCCCGTCGATTTGCAGGCGATGATTGACCAGCCTTCGCCGCGGCGTCAACCGCCTCGCCGAATTGTGTCTCGGTCTAGGTTACTGGGCTCTGATATCAATTGGCGCCTCTATCTTCACCATCTCGAAGTCGGAGACCAAAATGTCGAGGCGAGCGTTCCATCGACCGGATATCGGGATGACGAGATTGTCGATCCGCCAGGTGCCGTCGCCGGGTTTCGTCGCCGGCCGCTTGATCGGTTCGATGCCGGAATCCGGCTTCGACAGCACCAGCGTCACCTGCTTGGCATCGAGCGGGCCGAAATCGCCCGTCATCACGACGATCGAAGCCGCGACCTGTCCCGCATGGCCGGGCGTGATGCTGAGATCGGCCATCGCCTTCAGCGTGTGGATGTGGACCGACACCGGCTGCGCCGCGGCGATCGCCAGCGCGCGCGGCGGCGGCGTGAAGCGCCAGCCGGCGGCGACGCCGAAGACGGCGAGCGCGATCAGCATCTCGATGCCGATCGAACGCACCAGCCGCCGCTGCACTTCGGTGTCGCCCGCCTCGGCTGGGGCGGTCAGCGTCCACCGGTTGACGGAGGCCAGCGTGAACAGGAACAACAGCAAGGCCAGTTTCAACAGCAGCAGGCGGCCATAGGCGGTGTTGATCAGCGCCGCAGGCTCCCGCACCTGGATAACCGACATCACGATACCGCTTGCGGCAAGCACGGCAACGACGGGCAGGATCGTGCGCGAGAACCGGCGCAGGAAAACCTTCGCTTCAGCCGGCTGGTGTCGCAAAACGAGGCCGAGCGGCGCCAGCGCGCCCGTCCAAAAGGCAATGGCTGTGCCGTGCAGGAACACCAAAGGCCGCATCAGCCATTGCGGCTCGGCCGCACTTGCATGTCCGCTGGCGGCAAGCGCTAAGCCCACGCCGACAAGTCCTGCCAGCGCAAGCAGCTTGCGAGAAGCGCCCGGTGCGACAAGGGACAGCAATGCCAGCCCAAGCGCGATCAAGCCAACCAGCACGGTCCAACTGAAGCTGGTTTCAATCGCGGTCTGCCAGACGACCGGCGCCGCGAACCGGACGAGCGGCGCGCCGAGCGAGTCCAGTCCCTGCAAGCCAAGCGAAAACGGGGCGGCGGCCAGCCCGCAGAGCAGAGCGCCGATGACGAAGCGCTGGCCGCAGCGGCGGTATTCGGCGAGCCAGGCGAGAGAGAAGGCGCCGCCGACGCCGAGAAAGAGGCCGGCATAGAGGAAGAACTTTCCGATCCAGATCATCGTGCGCAGCGACCAGTCGACGGTTTCACCGGCGACAGGCGCCGCGGTTGGCGCGCCGACGGAAAACAGCGCCGAACCGCCGACCGGATGGCCGTCCTCCGAAATCACCCGCCAGCTCAGCACATGCGTGCCCGATTTGAGCGTCTCGGGATTATCGATCTCGACGGTCCGTTCCGTGAGACGGAATGAGGTCAGCGCAAGCCGCGTGCCGTCCGGTCGCACGAGAGTGAGGACCAATGGCGAGACCGGCTCACTGAAGGTCAGCGAGAAATGCGCAGGATTCTGCATCAGCACGGTGCCGTCGGCCGGATCGGTTGCGACCAGGGCCGCATGCGCGAAGGCGCGGCAAGGCGAGACCAGCAGCGCGATCAGCACGAAGGCCGCCACCAGGCTACTGGTGACTGGGCTGATGCGGGTGCCGCTCAGGCGGGCGGGGAAAATTGCTGCGTTCATGCGGTCTTTCGAGAAGCGATGGCGCGCCCGAATAGGACGCGCCATCAAGAGATCATTTCTTCGGCAGCAATTTGATGCCGGGCGCCGGATTTTCCAGCGCATCCTCATCCTGGCCCGCCGCCGGAATTTCGATCCAACGAGCGGCGGCATCGCCGCATTCCTGCACCACCGGGAAATAGAGCATCTGGCCGGCCGGCAGATCGGCCGCGAGGGACGCGCGGAAGACGAACTCGTCATAGAAGTCGTCAGGCAAATTGCCGCCGCTCCAGTCGACCTCCTTGACGCCGGTGGTCAGCGTCTCGCCATAGAGCTGGTACGACTTTTCGTATCTGCCCTTCTTGGTCTGCAGCGTCCAGCCGGGCTTCGGCATCGGCTTCACCGAAATGACGCCTTCCGGAATCTGCACCCGCACCGCTGTCGTCGCCTTGCCTTCACAGCCATGCGGCACCCGCAAGACAGCCTTGTAGGTCGAGCCGACGGCCGCTTCCTGGGTTTCGAGCGTAATGTGAGCGAGCGCGGCATTGGTGCCAAGCGCGCAAAGCGCGCCCACCGCCAAAAGATACTTTTTCATGAATTGTCCCTCTGATTTCGAATTGGCGGATGGCGGATTCACTCGGCGTGATCGTCCATACCACCCATTTCGCCCATGCCTTCGACGGCGAACTCGACGGTGACGCTGCCGGCCTTCTCGAAGGTCAAAGTGGCCGGGAATTTCTCGCCCTGCTTGGGCTGCCGCTTGAGGCCGACGAACATCAGGTGGTAGCCGCCGGGCTTCAGCTCGACCTTGCCACCGGCCGGAATTTCCAGCCCGCCGCTGACCGGCCGCATGGTCATGACGCCGTCCTTGACGCCCATCTCATGCAGTTCGGCCTTGTCGGAGACCTCGGAGGAAATCGACTGCAGCCGGTCGGGCGCGCTGCCCTTGTTGGTCACGGTGAAATAGCCGCCGGCCACCTTGGCGCCGGGCGGCGTCGCGCGCGACCACGGGTGCCCGATTTCCAGGTCGCCGGCCTTGAATTCATGCGCGATGGCACCGGGAACGCAGGCGAGCAGGAGAAGGAGGGCGAACACGGCAAGGCTGAAGTGTTCGAAGCCGCGCTGAGCATGCGCACGCGCTGCAAGAAGAAAACTGGACATGGTTGCTCCATGGATACGAGGTCGCGCCGTCATCCGGTCGCGAGCAGTCTGACTTGGATGAATGCACCCGCGAAAGGTTCCGCGGGTCGTGCCGTCAGACCGTAGCCGGCGGCGCGCGCGGATTGGCCGGAGAGCGGTCGCGGGCGAAATCGAGATGCCGGAAGGCGGGAAGCTGGAAAGCGACCGCCTCGAAAACGAGTGTTCTGGCTAACGCGCCGGCATCTTGCGGCGGCATATGCGCCGGCGATACCATGCTGCAGCCAAGCGAGCAGCAGGTCGGCATATGCTGCCGAGGCGGATCGCCGCCTGGAAGCTTGACCGCCCCTTCATGTGTACAGATGACGTTGCCGAAGGCATCGAGCTGCGAAGGCGCGCCGAAGGCAAAGGCGCCGAGTGCCGACTGGACCAACAGCAGCAGCGCCGCGACGAACGCGGCTGGCATGCTCCATCGTCTCAGCCGGATATCCAACAGACTGCCTCTTCCAAGCAAGTTGACAGACCCTAGCATGCGGGCAGCAACCGGAAAATCGGCAAAACCATCCTGCGGCAACGCGGCGCGATGTGCCGCATCAGGCAGGCTGTACCTGCCGCCCTTCCGGAATGGAGCTCAGCAGCGTCTGGCGCGCCGACTTCAGATGCTTTCGGCAAGCGGCATCCACCTTGCCGGGATCGCGCGATTTCAGCGCCACGATATAGGCCAGATGCTCCTGGACCGCGACCTCATTGCGCTCACGTTCCTGCGCCTTGTTCCACTGGTAGTGGTAATGGAAGATCATCGCGATCACATCGTAGAAATCGACGATGAAGCGGTTGTGCGAGGCGCGGTGGATCAGCCGGTGGAAGCGCTCGTCGAGCTCGGAGAATTCGTTGAAGCGGGTGGCGATCTCGCCGGCCAGTTGGCGGTGCTCCTCCTCCAGCCTGTCGAGATCGGCCCAGACCGCGCTCTCTTCCGGCAGCGCGACGAAAGCGGCAGCCGAGCGCAGCTCGAACATTTCGCGGATTTCGGTCAGCTCCAGCGCGAAAGCGCGGGTGAAGCCCTTCAGCACCCAGTGGCTGTTGCGTCGCTTTTCGATCAGGCCGAAGCGCGAGAAGCGGATCAGGAATTCGCGCACGCTGGTGGTGCCGACGCCGATCTCGCGCGCCAGCTCCAGCTCGTTGAGCTGCATGCCGGCTTCGGCGCCTTCGGCAAGCAGCCGGCGCATGAAGGAGCGCTCGATGATTTCGGCCAGCGAATCGGTCTCTTCCTCGGGAAAGAAATCTTCCGGCTTCGGCGCCCGCAGCACGGTCTTGTTGCGCTTGTTCCAGGCGATCAGCCCGGTCTCCTCCATGCGCGAAAGGATGCTGCGCACCGTGGTGCGGCTGACGCCGAGCAGCGTCCCAAGCTCCGGCTCCGACGGCAGGCTCTTGGTTTCATCGAGCAGCCGCAAGCCGCGGTTGAAGGCGTCCTTGTAGACGTTGTTGCTCTTCGACATGCCCCGTATCCCCAACGCTTGCGGCGGCCCGCCGGAAGCGCGATATGATCGGTGTTCCTAGCGCAAGCCTCCAAAAGCGGAACGGCTTTCGCCGGCTTGCCGAACGAGCAATTGCGCACCGAAAGAACGCGCGCCGCTCGCGGTGAAAAAACAATTGACGCAAAAATGTTTTTTCACGATAAAAGACATTATCCTCAAACGGGCGCATGTCAATCCGCCCACATTCCCAGGACTACCCAGGACAGCCGCCCGTGAACGCCGCAAACACCATCCTTCTTTCCCCCGCCGACAATGTCGCGGTCGCCAATGGCCGCATCGAGATCGGCACGGCCTTGCCCGGCGGCGCGGTTGCCGTGGCAGCGATAGACCCCGGCCACAAGGTGGCGATCAAGCCGATCGCGGCCGGCGAAGCGGTGGTGAAATATGCGCAGGCAATCGGCCGCGCAACGCAGGACATCGCGCCGGGCGAGCATGTCCACTCGCACAATCTGGTGTTCGAGAGCGGGCGCTTGCCGGTGGTGCCGCCGAGCGCGGCCGAGCATGCCACCGAGGCCGACCGCAAGCGCACCTTCATGGGCTATCGCCGCGCCGACGGCCGCGCGGGAACGCGCAACTTCATCGGCATTGTCGCCAGCGTCAATTGCTCGTCCACCGTCTGCCATGCCATCGCCGACGAGGCCAACCGCACGCTTTTGCCCAAATATCCCGGCATCGACGGCTTCGTGCCGATCGTGCACGGCCAAGGCTGCGGCATGAGCGCCACCGGCGACGGCATGATGGTTCTGCATCGCACGCTCGCCGGCTATGCGCGCCACCCGAATTTCGGCGGCGTGCTGATGGTGGGGCTGGGCTGCGAGGTCAACCAGCTCACGCTTTACGGCCAGAAAGGCGTCGCGGCGGGAAAACGCCACTTCAATATCCAGGAAGCCGGCGGCTCGCGAAAATCCGTCGAGAAGGCGATGGGCGTGCTGGCGGAGATCGCCGAGGAAGTGGGCCAGTTGAAGCGCGAGCCGATCCCGGTCAGCGAGATCGTCGTCGGCCTGCAATGCGGCGGCTCGGACGGCATGTCCGGCATCACCGCCAACCCGGCGCTGGGTGCCGCGGTCGACATCCTCGCCGGCGTCGGCGGCATAGGCATTCTGTCCGAGACCACCGAGATTTACGGAGCCGAGCATCTGCTCGCCTACCGCGCCGCCTCGCCGGAAATCGCCGCCAAGCTCGACAGCTATGTCAAGTGGTGGGAAGACCATACTGCCAAGCACGGCGCCTCGATCGACAACAACCCCTCGCCCGGCAACAAGCGCGGCGGTCTGACCACGATCCTGGAGAAGTCGCTGGGCGCGGTCGCGAAGGGCGGCCAGACGCCGCTCAACGGCGTCTTCGGCTATGCCGAAAAGGTCAGCGGCAGCGGCCTGGTGTTCATGGACACGCCCGGCTACGACCCGGTCTCGGCCACTGGCCAGGTCGCCGGCGGCGCCAACGTCATCGTCTTCACCACCGGCCGCGGCTCCTGCTTCGGCTGCCGGCCGACACCGTCGATCAAGGTCGCCACCAACTCGACCATGTACCACCAGATGGAGGAGGACATGGACGTCAATTGCGGCGTCATCGCCTCAGGCGAGAAGACCATCGCCGGCATGGGCCGCGAGATCTTCGAGCTGATCATCGAGACGGCGTCCGGCCGCAAGACCAAGAGCGAGGCGTTCGGCTACGGCGATAACGAGTTCGTGCCCTGGCACCTCGGCGCAACGCTCTAAGTATTTCAAAACATCGGCCGGGCGAACGGCAAGGGGAGGCTTTGATGAACAAACGCCGGATCGGCACGACTGCGCTCGAAGTGACCGAAATCAGCTTCGGCGGCGCAGCGATCGGCGGGCTTTATCGCGCCTGTCCGCGCGAACCCGCGATGGAAACGCTGCAGACGGCCTGGGATGGCGGCCTGCGCTATTTCGACACCGCGCCCTTCTACGGCTTCGGCCTGTCGGAGCGCCGGACCGGCGACTTCCTGCGCGAGAAGCCGCGCTCGTCTTATGTGCTCTCGACCAAGGTCGGGCGCCTGTTCCGGCCGGTGCCGGAGGACCAGGTTCCCGATCACTCCTATGTCGATCCGCTGCCCTTCGCGCTCGACTACGACTATTCCTATGACGGCATCATGCGCTCAGTGGATTTTTCCTACGCGCGGCTCGGCCTCAACAGAATAGACATCCTGTTCGTCCACGACATCGGCATCTACACGCATGGCGTCGAGGCGACGAAAATCCATTTCCGCCAGCTCATGGATGGCGGACTGAAAGCGCTGGAAGAACTGAAGTCATCCGGCACGATCTCAGCCTACGGCCTCGGCGTCAACGAGGTGCAAATCTGCGTCGACGTGCTCAGCCGCGCGCCGCTCGACTGCATCCTGCTCGCCAGCCGCTATTCGCTGCTCGACCGCAGCGCCGAGCCCGAATTGCTGCCGCTCTGCCGCACAAGGCAGACATCGCTGATCATCGGCGGTGTCTTCAACTCGGGCATATTGGCGACGGGCCCGGTGCACGGCGCGCATTTCGATTATCTGCCGGCGAGCAAGGATATCCTCGACCGGGTCGGCGCGATGGAAAGGATCGCCGCGGAAGGCGGCTACCCGCTGGCCGCCGCCGCGTTCCAGTTTCCACTGCATGAGCCGGTCGTCGCCTCGGTGCTGACCGGCACGGCCAAGCCCGCCAATCTGACGCGCAACCTCGAACTGCTCGACATCGAGGTGCCAGCGGCTGAGTTCGCCAAATACGACCCTTACACGGTCGTCCAGCAGCTCGGTTGAGATGCCGATGGCTACGTGCTTGTTGGCACGTGTCGGCTTCACAATCGTGCGATTTCCCGAATCGGAATGAATATTCCACATTGACATAATTATGGAATTGACGTTCCATATTGGAAGGGAGGATCGGAAGCATCTGGGTGCCGCATAGGAGGAGCCGGCGAAGCGGACGCGCCGGCCGGCACCACGCAAAAGACATCAGACACCGCTTGCATCGGCCGGATCGATGCACTATCAAAAGGCGGCAAATGTTTTTTATTGATAAAGTTCTGTTTGGCTCGCGCCTGTCCAGATGGAGCTTCCGAACCTTCACCAGGCGACCTTAGGGAGGAACCTAATGAAATTCGTGACCAGCCTTCTCAACCGCCGCGCCTTCGTGGCTCTCGCCGCCGCCTCGATGCTCGCGGGCGCGATGCATTCCGCACCAGCCTCGGCGGCCGACGTGACCATCCCGATCATCGTCAAGGACACCACCTCCTTCTACTGGCAGATCGTGCTGGCCGGCGCGCGCAAGGCCGGCAAGGACCTCGGCATCAACGTGCCGGAGCTCGGCGCGCAGGCTGAGACCGATGTCAACGGCCAGATCTCGATCCTCGAGAACGCCGTCGCCGGCAATCCCGCTGCGGTCGTGATCGCGCCGACCGAGGCCAAGGCGCTCGGCAAGCCGATCGACGAGGCGGCTTCCAAGGTCAAGGTCATCGGCATCGACTCCAGCGCCGAATCCAAGGCCTTCACCTCCTTCCTGACCACCGACAACGTCCAGGGCGGCCGCGTCGCGGCTGACGGTCTGGCGGCGGCGATCGGCGCGGCCAATGGCGGTAAGGTCGAGGGCAAGGTTGCGCTGATCACCGCGCTGCCTGGCGCCGGCTCGCTCGAGCAGCGCGCGCAAGGGTTCAAGGAAGAGCTCAAGGCGAAATATCCCGGCCTCGAGCTCGTCGCCGACAAATATGCCGACGGTCAGGCCACGACCGGCCTCAACATCGCGACCGACCTGATCACCGCCAATCCGGACCTCAAGGGCATCTTCGCCTCGAACCTGATCATGGCGCAGGGCGTCGGCCAGGCGATCGCCGAGAACAGCCTTGCAGGCAAGGTAGCGCTGATCGGCTTCGACAGTGACGAGAAGCTGATCAAGTTCCTCAACGACGGCGTCATCTCCGGCCTCGTCGTCCAGGATCCGTACCGGATGGGTTACGACGGCATCAAGACCGCGCTCGCCGCCTCGAAGGGCGAGAAGGTCGAGGCCAATGTCGACACCGGCGCCAACCTCGTCACCAAGGACAACATGAAGGATGCGAAGATCGACGCGCTGCTCAACCCGAAGCTTAACTGAGCGGCATCGCGACAATCGTTTCCGGGGCCTCGCCGCCCCGGAAACATCCACCGCAAGCGGTTTGGAAATTCGTCGGCTTGCCCTGCGCAATTCCAGGAAAAGTGTGTAGCGGTTTTCCGTACGGAATTGCGTAAACTAGCTTTAGGCTCCGCCAACAAGATGCGCGCCAGACGCATCGCTGCGTACCCAACGGTTGAGATCGATCTGGAGGACTGTCATGACGTCGACGGCGCAGGAACTGCACCCCGCACCAACGCTGGAGCCCGGCCGGACGATCCTGGAACTCAAAGGGCTCGAAAAGCGCTATCCCGGCACGCATGCGCTGAAGCCGGTGGACCTTGCCTTCAAGGCAGCCGAGATCCACGCCATCGTCGGCGAGAACGGCGCCGGCAAATCGACGCTCATCAAACTTTTGACCGGCGTCATGCCGCGCACCTCCGGCGAGGTGATCTGGGAAGGCAAGGCGGAAGCGCTGGCCACGCCGCATGAGGCGATGGCGCTCGGCATCAATGCCGTCCATCAGGAGGTCGTGCTCTGTCGCCACCTCACCGTCGCCGCCAACATGTTCCTCGGCGAGGAGAATTCGCGCTTCGGTCTGCTGCAGCAGCGCGCCATGGTGAAGGAAGCGCAGAAGATCATCGACGGGCTGGGCTTCGACCTGCCGGCGCATGTCATGCTCGGCGACCTCACCATCGGCCAGCAGCAGCTGATCGCCGCAGCCCGCGCCACGGTGCGCGGCACCAAGTTCCTGATCTTCGACGAGCCGACCGCCTATCTCACCCGCAAGGAAGCCGACCAGCTCTTCAAGCTGATCCGCCGGCTGAAGGGCGAAGGCGTCACCATCATCTATATCAGCCACCGCATGGAGGAGGTCTTCGAGCTTGCCGACCGCGTTTCGGTGCTGCGCGACGGCACCCTCGTCGGCACCCGGAAGATCGCCGAGACCAACGAGCCGGAACTGGTCAAGCTGATGATCAACCGCTCGATCGAGCAGATCTATCACAAGGAGCATTTCACGCCGGGCGCGACGATCGTCGAGACGCGGAGCCTCTCGGGCAAGGGTTTCGAGAACGTTTCGGTGACCGTCCGCGCCGGCGAGATCGTCGGCCTTTACGGCCTGATCGGCGCCGGCCGCAGCGAGTTCGTCACCACGCTCTACGGCCGTCACAGGAAGTCGGCCGGCCAGATTTTTTGGCAAGGCAAGGAGGTGCAGGTCAATTCCGAGCATGATGCTATAAGGCTCGGTATGGCGCTGGCGCCGGAAAGCCGCCGCGACCAGGGCCTTTGCCTCAACCTGCCGGTCGGCATGAACCTCAACCTGCCGATCTACAAGCGCATATCGAGCAATCTTCTGATCTCCGGCGCACGCGAGAAGGCCGAAGCCGACCGCCAGATCGCCGATCTCAGGATCAAGACGCCGACGCGCAACGCGCTGGCCTCCAGCCTGTCGGGCGGCAACCAGCAGAAGATCGTCATCGGCAAATGGCTGGCGCATGGCGCCAAGCTGTTCATCTTCGACGAGCCGACGGTGGGCGTCGATGTCGGCACCAAGGCCGAGATCTACCGCCTGTTCTCGACGCTTTTGTCCAAGGGCGCCGGCATCATCCTGATCTCGTCCTATCTGCCGGAAGTCTATGAGCTCGCCGACACGCTGCATGTGTTCCGGCGCGGCAAGCTGGTCGCCACGCATGGTTTCCGCACCGCCAGCCACGAGGACATTTTGGGTCAGGCGCTGGCCGAGAAACAAGAAAAGTCGGGAGGACAAAAATGAGCACCGAGGCGATCCCCGCCGAAAAACCCAAGCGCAATTTCAATGCCTTGTTCGGGCTGACGCTGCTTGGCCTTTTGCTGCTGATGTGGATCGTGCTGGCTCTCGCCACGCCTTCCTTCGCCACGGCGCTCAACATCACCAATCTTCTGCGCCAGGGCTCGCTGATCGCCATCCTCGCCGTCGGCCAGACCTTCGTCATCATCACCGGCGGCATCGACCTTTCCGTCGGTGCCGTGGTCGGTTTCACTACAGTCGTCGTCGCGCTACTGATCAACGCCGGCTGGCCGATCTGGGCGGCTGTGCTGATCACCCTGCTGGTCGGCGTCGCCATCGGCCTCTTCCACGGTTTCGGCATCGTCAAGATGGGCCTGCCGCCCTTCATCATCACTTTGGCCACCATGACGTCGCTGCGCGGCATCGGTCTCCTGATGACCAACGGCAACTCGATCTCGATCAACAGCGATTCGTTCCAGGCCTTCTCGCGCGGTTCGCTGCTCGGCATCCCCTACCTCTTCTGGATGGTGATCCTGGTCGCGATACCGTCCTACGTTTTCCTGCACCACACGCGCTGGGGCCGCTATTTGTTCTCGGTCGGCTCCAACGCCGAGGCCGCGCGCCTGTCCGGCGTCAACGTGCCGCGCACCATCTTCATGGCCTATATCCTGTCGGGCCTGCTGGCGGCCTTCGTCGGCGTGCTCTTGGCGTCCCGCATCGGTATCGGCAATCCGACGCAGGGCGACACCTATGAACTGCAGGCCATCGCCTCGTCGGTGATCGGCGGCACCTCGCTGTTCGGCGCCATCGGCTCGGTGCACGGTCCGCTGATCGGCTCCTTCATCCTTTCCACGATCAACAACGGCGCCAACCTGCTCAACGTCAACACCTTCTGGCAGCGCGTCATCACCGGTGTCTTGATCATCGTCATCGTCTACTTCGACGGCCTGCGCCGTCGCGGCAAATAGTCCCTGAAATGACGCGCCGGCCTGATCGACCGATGGGCCGGCGCTCTCTTGAATACTGGATCAGCGCATGAAAGCCGTCGTCTGCCGCTCGCCCGGCGACCTTGTTCTCGAAGACCGCGCCGCGCCCGGCGCGCCGCCGCCCGGCTGGGCGCGGGTGGCGGTCAGCCATGTCGGCATCTGCGGCACCGACTACCACATCTTCGAAGGCAAGCACCCTTTCCTCGCCTATCCGCGCATCATGGGCCACGAGGTTTCGGGCACAGTCGTGGAAAGCGGTGAAGGCGTCGACCTTCCCGTCGGCGAGCCGGTGATCATCAATCCCTATCTCGCCTGCGGCAAATGCATCGCCTGCCGGCACGACAAGCCGAACTGCTGCGTCAGGATCGAGGTGCTTGGCGTACACCGCGACGGCGCCATGTGCGACGAGATCCTGGTGCCGGCCGAGAATCTTTACCCGGCAAACGGCCTGACGCTGGCCGATGCGGCCGCGGTCGAATTCCTGGCGATCGGCGCGCACGCCGTTCGGCGTTCGCTTGGTGCGCAAGGCGCGCGCACGCTGGTCATCGGCGCCGGTCCGATCGGACTCGGTACAGCGATCTTCGCGCGCATTGCCGGGTTTAACGTCAGCCTGCTCGACATGAGCACGGAACGGCTCGGTTTCGCAGAAGGCGCGCTCGGCTTTGCCGCGCTCGACGGTTCGAAAGCACCAGCGACCGACCTGGTACGGGAGGCGACGAGCGGCGAAGGCTTCGACCTGGTCTTCGACGCCACCGGCAACACGCAGTCGGTAGAGTCGGCCTTCGCCCATGTCGCACATGGCGGCACGCTGGTGCTGGTCAGCGTCGTCAAGGACGACATCACCTTCTCCGATCCCGAGTTCCACAAACGCGAGATGACGCTGGTCGGCAGCCGCAATGCGCTCCGTGCCGATTTCGACCACGTCGCCGCCTCGATCCGCAATGGTGCGGTGCCGCTCGGGAAACTCGTCACGCATCGCACGACGCTCGCCGGAACGCCGCGCGATCTCGCGCGATGGGCGCATGAGAAGTCGGGATTGATCAAGGCGGTTATCGAGGTTGGGTGAGACGCTGGTTCGCAGGTCGGCTTGCGTCGGCGATTGGCGGAAAACGCCAAGGGAGTCGTCCTAGGGTGAAGCAAGGGGCGAAGACTCTGGGACCCTATGACTTCAGAACGCCTCAGCAGCGCAGCACTCCGAAACGCTGGCGGGACAGCACCCCCCTCTGTCCTGCCGGACATCTCCTCCGCAAGGGGGGAGATCGGATGTTGCGCGGCTTTCGCCAATTGTCGACGTCGAAGAAGGGCGCGGCGCTTAAGCTGCCAATCTCCCCCCTTGCAGGGGAGATGTCCGGCAGGACAGAGGGGGGTGTGAAAGAACGCGGCGTCACAGTACCTTTCTTAATCGTCTTTATCCAAGGGATCTCCGCGACGGAGCTTCGCTCCTGCTACGCCCCGGATGACGACGTCGAAGGCTAATCGTTCGCCGAAAGCCTGAGTTCCACCCGCTCCGCGGGAAAGCGCGACTCCGCGAACTGGATCGGCTGGCCGTCGAGCGTGACGTTGACCGCAACCGCCACCAGCACGATGGCGCCAGGCTGCAAATCCAGTGCGGCAAGATCGTCGGCATCGGCATGACGGGCCGACAACACCGTCGAGTGCCTCAGATAGTCGTTGATGCCGAAGCGCTTGAGCGAGGCGGTGATCGATCCCGTCTCCGCCATCGCGGCCTCGATGCCGGCGAAGCGCTTGGCGTCGAACCAGGTCGTCGCCCGCGACACCGGATGCCCGTCGGCCTCGCCGCGCGTTTCCAGCCGGATCACCGCTGCCCCCCTGGCGATCCCGAGCGCCTCGGCGATGCGCCGGTTGGCCGGCTCGGTCGAGGACGACAACAGAGCGATGTGGCGCTCGGTCGTCTGTCCCTGCAGCCCGGTCGAAAAGCGTGTGCGGGCGCCGATCGGATAGGACAGCCGCTTGCGCGATAAGACGAAGGTGCCGCGCCCCTGCTCGGCCTTGAGCACGCCGTCCTGCACCAGGGCTGCAATGGCGCTGCGCACCGTATGGCGATTGACGCCGTAGCGTTCCGCCAGCGCGACCTCGGGCGGCAGCGCCGCGTTCTCGGCGAAATCGCCGCTCGCGATCCCCTGCAATATCTTGTCGGCGATCTGGCGCCACAGCGACACGCCGCTGCGCCTTTCAATGCTGCTCGCAATTCCGATCATTTCCCCGCCGCCAAACTTTTACGCTCCTTTGTCATCCACCCGTCATGGACTCTCGCTAGGTGATGAGTATAATTTGTATAGTTGTCTATATCAATAGATAAATTATCTTCATGCGAGGAGTGAAGCCATGCGAGGACAGGAAGCGCGCGAGCAGGCCGAGCGGAAGGCTATGATGGCGACGCTGGCGCATGCGGCGGCCGATGAAATCACGCGTCTTTGGAACGGCTCCGGCCTGCCCTCCGAGGCCGAACTGCTGCGCGGCCCGGAAACCGGGCTGGTGACGGTGCGCGGGCGGATCGGCGGCGGCGGCGCGCCCTTCAATGTCGGCGAGGCGACGGTCACCCGCGCCACCGTGCGGCTGCCCTCCGGACAGGTCGGCCATTCCTATGCGCTCGGCCGCGACAAGGGGAAGGCGAAGCTCGCGGCAATAGCCGACGCGCTCTGGCAGGACCCGGCTCATCGCGAGGCGGTCGAGAGAAAACTGGTCGCGCCGTTGCGCGCGGTGCTCGAGGCGGCGCACGAGAAGCGGCGTGTCGAGACGGCGGCCACGAAGGTCGATTTCTTCACCATGGTGCGCGGAGAGGACTGATGGACATCGCCACGCAATCGATCGAAGGCGGCTTCGTCGATCCCGTCTTCAACGCTCAAGTCGTGTTTCGCGCCATCATGGATGCGATGGCGCGCCCCGGCAGCGTGCAGGCCCTGCCGCCGCTCGCCCATCCGCCGGCGCCGCTGTCGGCGACCGCCGGCGCCGTGGCGCTTTCGCTCTGCGACAACGACACGCCGATCTGGCTCGATCCACGGCTGCAGGCGGAAGCTTCCGTCAAGGCCTGGCTCGGCTTCCACACCGGCGCGCCCTTGGCCAACACGCCGGCCGATGCCCATTTCGCTTTGATCGCCAATCCGGCGGAGATGGCGGCGCTCGACGGCTTTTCGCAAGGCACGCAGGAATATCCCGACCGCTCGACGACGCTGATCCTGTTGGTCGACGATCTCGCCTCCGGTCCGTCGCTGCTGCTTGAAGGGCCGGGCATCGAGAAGACCGCGATGATCGCGCCGACAGCCATGCCGCGCCATTTCGTCGAGCAGTGGAAGCAGAACAACCAGCGGTTCCCGCGCGGCGTCGACATCGTCCTCGCGGCGCCCGGCAGCCTCGCCTGCCTGCCGCGCACCACCCGCATCAAGACGATGGAGGCATGACATGTATGTCGCGGTGAAAGGTGGCGAAGCCGCAATTGCCAATGCGCACCGCCTGCTTGCCGATCGCCGGCGCGGCGACCGCTCGGTGCCTGCGCTGCGCCTCGACCAGATCGTCGAGCAGCTGGCGCTTGGCGTCGACCGGGTGATGAGCGAGGGCTCGCTCTATGACCGCGAGCTTGCGGCTTTAGCCGTCGTCCAGGCCCGCGGCGACATGATCGAGGCGATCTTCCTGGTGCGCGCCTACCGCACCACGCTGCCGCGCTTCGGCTACACCAGTCCGGTCGACACCGGCGCCATGCAGGTCGAGCGGCGCGTGTCGGCCACCTACAAGGATCTGCCCGGCGGCCAGGTGCTCGGCCCGACCTTCGACTACACCCATCGCCTGCTCGACCCCGAGCTTGCCGTCGGCGCCGATGTCGAGGCGCCCGCGCAGCGTCCGGCCGAAGCCGAAGCCATGCCGCGCGTTTCCGCGATCCTCGCCCATGAAGGGCTGATCGAGGCCGATGGGGAGATGCCGCTGGACCATGTGCCCGGCGACATCACGCGCGAGCCGCTGCAGTTCCCGATGGCGCGCGACATCCGCCTGCAAGCGCTGTCACGCGGCGACGAGGGGTTCCTGCTGGCGCTCGGCTATTCGACGCAGCGCGGCTATGCCCGCAACCATCCCTTCGTCGGCGAGATCCGCATCGGCGAGGTCGAGCTGGAGCTTGATGTGCCGGAGTTGCCTTTCGCCGTGCCGCTCGGTTCCATCCGCGTCACCGAATGCCAGATGGTCAACCAGTTCAAGGGCTCGGCCAAGGCGCCGCCGCAATTCACCCGCGGCTATGGCCTGGTCTTCGGCCAGAGCGAGCGCAAGGCGATGGCCATGGCGCTCTGCGACCGGGCGCTGCGCGCGAGCGAGCTCGGCGAGGATGTGATTGCCGCCGCGCAGGACGAGGAGTTCGTCATCTCGCACTCCGACAATGTCCAGGCAACGGGCTTCGTCGAGCATCTGAAGCTGCCGCACTATGTCGACTTCCAGGCCGAGCTCGACCTCGTGCGCCGCATGCGCGCCGAATACGAGGCGCGCGATAATGAAGACAAGGCCGAGGAGAAGAGGGAGGCCGCGGAATGACAGCGCAACCGACAGAGATCGCCACCTACAACTTCGCCTATCTCGACGAACAGACCAAGCGGATGATCCGCCGCGCCATCCTGAAGGGCATTGCCATTCCCGGCTACCAGGTGCCCTTCGCCTCGCGCGAGATGCCGATGCCTTACGGCTGGGGCACAGGCGGCGTTCAGGTCACCGCCTCGATCATCGGTCCGGATGACGTGCTGAAGGTCATCGACCAGGGCGCCGACGACACCACCAACGCCGTCTCGATCCGCGCCTTCTTCAAGAAGGTCGCCAACGTCGCCGTCACCACCGAGACGGCGAAGGCCACCATCATCCAGACCCGTCACCGCATCCCCGAACATCCGCTCGATGCCGGCCAGGTGCTGGTCTTCCAGGTGCCGATCCCCGAGCCGCTGCGTTTCCTTGAGCCGCGCGAGACCGAGACCCGCAAGATGCATGCGCTCGAGGAATACGGCCTCATGCATGTGAAGCTCTATGAGGACATCGCCAGGCACGGCCGCATCGCCACCACCTACGCCTATCCGGTCAAGGTCGAGGGCCGCTATGTGATGGACCCCTCGCCGACGCCCAAATTCGACAATCCGAAGATGCACCGTTCCCCGGCCCTGCAGCTTTTCGGCGCCGGCCGCGAGAAGCGCATCTACGCGGTGCCGCCCTTCACCGACGTCGTCAGCCTCGATTTCGAGGATCATCCCTTCGAGGTGCAGACCTTCGACCAGCCCTGCGCGCTTTGCGGCGCCGAGAACGTCTACCTCGACGAGGTCATCCTCGACGACCATGGCGGGCACATGTTCGTCTGTTCCGACACCGATCACTGCGAGAAGCGGCGCGCCGATCCTACCTCCTCCTTGTGGGGAGGTAGCGCCGAAGGCGCGGGTGGGGGTGATGGCGAATTCCTCTCAACCCCCACGCCGGCGCTGCGCGCCGACCCTCCCCACAAGGGAGGGTAAGGAGGCAAAATGACCGACGAACCGCTGCTGCGCGTTTCAGCGCTTTCCAAGTTCTACGGCTCGCGCGTCGGCTGCGAGGACATCTCCTTCGACCTCTGGCCGGGCGAGGTGCTGGCGGTGGTCGGCGAGTCCGGCTCGGGCAAGACGACGTTGCTCAACTGCCTGTCCACCAGGCTGCTGCCGTCGTCCGGCACGGCGAGCTACCGCATGCGCGATGGCCAGTGGCGCGAGCTCTACCGCATGAGCGAGGCAGAGCGCCGTTTCCTGATGCGCACCGACTGGGGCTTTGTGCATCAGAACCCTGCGGACGGCCTGCGCATGACCGTATCGGCCGGCGCCAATGTCGGCGAGAGGCTGATGGCGGTCGGCGACCGCCACTACGGCAAGATCCGCGCCACCGCAGTGGACTGGCTGTCGCGGGTCGAGATCGACGAGGACCGCATCGACGACGAGCCGCGCGCCTTTTCCGGCGGCATGCGCCAGCGCCTGCAGATCGCCCGCAACCTGGTGACGGGACCGCGGCTGGTGTTCATGGACGAGCCGACCGGCGGCCTCGACGTCTCGGTGCAGGCGCGCCTGCTCGACCTGTTGCGCGGCCTGGTCACCGATCTCGGCCTCGCGGCCGTCGTCGTCACCCACGATCTCGCCGTTGCGCGGCTTCTGTCGCAGCGCATGATGGTGATGAAGGACGGCCGCGTCGTCGAAAGCGGCCTCACCGACCGCGTGCTCGACGACCCGCGCGCGCCTTACACCCAGTTGCTCGTTTCTTCGATCTTGCAGGTGTGATGATGGCGCCAAGTCACCCCCCTCTGGCCTGCCGGCCATCTCCCCCTCAAGGGGGGAGATCGACGGCTTTCATGTCCCGCTCATTCTGCAACGCGGGAGAGTGGCGAAACCGAATGCGACAGCCGATCTCCCCCCTAGAGGGGGAGATGTCCGGCAGGACAGAGGGGGGCGCTGTCCCGCTAACGGATGACAATTGGAGGATTTTCTGATGGCCACCCCTCTCGTCGTTTCCGATGTCGCCAAAAGCTTCACCATGCATCTGCGTGACGGCGTCACGCTGCCGGTGGTGGCGGGCGTCTCCTTCTCGATCCGCGCCGGCGAGTGCGCCGTGCTCGGCGGCCCATCCGGCGCGGGAAAAAGCTCGATCCTGAAGATGCTCTACGGCAACTATGCCGTCGACGAGGGCCAGATCATCGTCCAGCATGAGGGCGGGCTGATCGATCTCGCCTCCGCCAGTCCGCGCACCGTGCTTGCCGTGCGCCGCCGCACCATCGGCTATGTCAGCCAGTTCCTGCGCACCGTGCCGCGCGTTTCGGCGCTCGACGTCGTCGCCGAGCCGCTGGTCGAGCGCGGCGAGGACAGGGAAGGCGCGCGGGAGAAAGCACGCATCTTGCTTGCGCAGCTCAATTTGCCGGAAAAGCTCTGGGCCCTGCCGCCGGCGACCTTCTCCGGCGGCGAGCAGCAGCGCGTCAACATCGCGCGTGGCTTCATCACCGAGCATCCGATCCTTTTGCTCGACGAGCCGACCGCTTCGCTCGACGCGAGGAACCGCGATGTGGTGGTCGAGCTCATCGCCGCCAAAAAGGCGGCGGGCGTCGCCCTGCTCGGCATCTTTCACGACCAGGATGTGCGCGACGCGGTGGCCGACCGCATCATCGACGTCACCGCCTTCGCCGCGGGCAGGATCGCCGCATGAGGAAGCTTTCGGAGACGCCGCTGGTCCACGAGACGGCGCAGGTCGAGAACTCCAAGCTCGGCCGCTGGACCGAGATCGCCGAGCGCAGCCGCATCTCGGAAAGCGAGCTTGGCGATTATTCCTACATGATGCAGGACTGCGCCGTCTGGTGCACGACCATTCGAAAATTCTCCAACATCGCGGCAAGCGTGCGCATCAACGCCACCAACCACCCGACCTGGCGGCCGACACTGCATCACTTCACCTACCGCGCCTCGGACTACTGGGACGATGCCGAGCACGAGAGCGAGTTCTTCGCAGAGCGCCGCGCCAGACGGGTCACCATCGGCCACGACACCTGGCTCGGCCACGGCTCGACCATCCTGCCCGGCGTGACCGTCGGCGATGGCGCCGCGGTCGGCGCGGGCGTCGTGGTATCGAAGGATGTCGCGCCTTACACCATCGTTGCCGGCGTGCCGGCGAAACCGATCCGCGAACGTTTCGACCGCCGCACCGCCGAGCGCTACCAGGCGCTCGCCTGGTGGGACTGGGACCATGCAAGGCTGCGTGCCGCGCTCGATGATTTCCGCGAGCTGGAGGCGGAGGCGTTTCTGGAGAAGTACGGTTGACGCCAGTGATGTTTTTGTCGAATTAGTATCCGCGCAAATTTGCGCGGTGGAGCACATGTGTGAGCCCTATTTTCGCAATACCTCTTTTCATTGGACTGGCGTTAATCGCATTGGGAATTTGGATGGTGAGACTTGGAGTTACGCGCTGGGGACAATCTGACAAAGTCTCGGCAATAACATTGGTAATTTTGGGTTTTGTTTTGTTGGCAGCAGCCATAGCTCCGCTCTATATCTTGTGGTTCCTCGCGAACCTTACAGGAAAGCCAGGCTGACAACCTCTGCACGTTTACGTTGTCAGTCTTCCATTTTACAGCTTTACCACCAAGGCCCCCGGAACATGCGCCGAGTTTCACGTCCTTGACACATGACTCGGACAAGAGCCGATCTCCCCCAGGAGATCGCCATGCTCGCCACTGTTAGACCCTCGCTCGCCGGATTTTTCGAAGGCACGAACCCGGCGCCGCCCGCGCATCTCGGCACCCGTTACGACGCATCTGGCAACTTCCTGCCGGAACCCGGCAACACGGTCGTCAGCCATCTCGTTGAGGGCTCGCCTTCGGAAGTCGCCATCATCGAGGTGCGTGAGCGGATGCTCGCCATGCCGGACGCGGATCGCCTCGCCTTTACGCCGATCTCCAGCCTGCATATGACCCTTTTCCAGGGCATCATCGAATACCGGCGCCGCCTTCCTTACTGGCCGTCGGACGTGCCGTTCGACACCGGAATAGGCGACATGACTCGCCTCTATCTCGAGCGCCTCCAAGGCTTCGAGGACCGCGGCGCATTCAACATCAAGGTCGTCGAAGTCCTGCCGACCGGCCTGACCGTCGCCGGCGCCACCGAGGAAGACCGCCTGATCCTGAAAGCCTGGCGCGACGCGCTGTCGGTGCCGTTCGGCTACCGTCACCCCGACCACGACACTTACGTCTTCCACATCACCTTCGCTTACCAGATCCGCCGGCTTGCCGATGAACGTGTGTCCGCCTGGCAGCACCTGTTCGACGACTGCCTGTCGTTCCTCGACCGCGAGGCCCCGGTGATCGAATTGCGCCCGCCAGCCTTCTGCAGCTTCAAGGACATGAAACGTTTCGAGGAATTGCTGGTCCTTGGATAATCCGATGCATGTCGCCCAAAAGTGCCTGGCGGTTTTTGGACAACGACATGCATAAACAAGGATTCCTGCCTGTGGGTCGTAACAAAACTGACATCAATCCGACACCCCAGCTTCATGGGGCTGCGCTAGCGAAGGTTAACGGACCTTCGAAACCGCGACGTACCGGAGTCTTGCCATGTCAGCATCATCGGCCACGCTGGAAATCCGCGGCGTAACCCGACGATTTGGCAAGAACACTGCCGTCAGCGACATCAACATCTCGATCCCGCAGGGCCAGATGGTCGGCATCATCGGCCGCTCCGGCGCCGGCAAATCGACGCTTCTGCGCATGATCAACCGTCTCATCGATCCCAGCCAGGGATCGATTTTCTTTGACGGCGCCGAGGTTTCCAGCCTGCAAGGCTCGCCGCTGCGCCGCTGGCAGCGCGACTGCGCCATGATCTTCCAGCAGTTCAACCTGGTGCCGCGCCTTGACGTGCTGACCAACGTGCTGCTCGGCCGGCTCAACCACCGTTCGACGTTCTCCAACCTGCTCGGCATGTTCTCGCGCACCGAATGCGCCGAGGCGGTGGCCGCGCTCGAGCGCCTCGACATCGCCCGCACCGCGCTGCAGCCGGCCGGCACGCTTTCCGGCGGCCAGCAGCAGCGCGTGGCGATCGCGCGCGCTATGATGCAGCAGCCGAAGGTGCTTCTGGCAGACGAACCGATTGCCTCTCTCGACCCGCTCAACGCCAAGGTGGTGATGGATTCGCTGCGCGACATCAATTTGCGCGAAGGCATCACCGTCGTCACCAACCTGCACACGCTGGATACCGCCCGCGCCTACTGCAACCGCATCATCGGCATGGCCGCCGGCAAGGTCGTGTTCGACGGCGCGCCGGAGGATCTCGACCGGGACGCCGTCCGCACGGTCTATGGCGCCGACGCCAATGGCGTCGAGATCTCCGAGGCCATCACGTCGACCAGCGTCACCGTCAAGCCGAAGATCACCGCATCCGCCGGCCCGCTCGAACCAGCCTTCCCTGGCTACTGAGTCCACCGCCGGCCGAAATGGTCCCGGCAACTCGTTAGCAAGAGCAACCCGGATCGCACGCCCGCGTCAAAGGCTGAATTCAAAATTCGAACGCTGCCGGCGCGAAGCCGGCAAAACAGGAGAGAGGTCAAAATGTTCAGGAAAATGGTTTTTGGCGCCGTATCGTTGCTCGCCATGGCGGCAAGCGCCGCTCACGCCGCCGACATCAAGGAGTTCCGCGTCGGCATCCTCGGCGGCGAGAACGAAACCGATCGTCTGCGCAACTACCAGTGCCTTGCCGACCATCTAAAGGCCGAATTCGGCTTCGAGAAGGTGTCGCTGTTCCCGGCCGCCGACTATGACGGCGTCATCCAGGGCCTGCTTGGCGGCACGCTCGACTTCGCCGAGCTCGGCGCGTCCGGCTACGCCAGCGTCTATCTCAAGGACCCGAAGGCCGTCACCCCGATCCTCACCACCAAGCAGACCGACGGCTCGACCGGCTACTATTCGATCGGCCTGGCGCTGAAGACTTCCGGCATCACCGACATCAAGTCGGCCAAGGGCAAGAAGCTCGGCTATGCCGACCCGGATTCGACCTCGGGCTATCTGATCCCGCTGACCCAGATTCCGAAGGACACCGGCGCCTCCAACGAGACCTACTTCGCCTCGACACAGTTCAACGGCGGCCATGAGAACAACGTTCTCGCCGTCCGCGACGGCAAGGTCGACGTGGCGGTGGACGATTCGTCCGGCATCGGCGACTTCAAGAACGGCTACACCTCCGGCACCTTCCACAAGGAAGTCGCCAAGGGCGCCGTCGACCCGAACGACTTCGTCGAAGTCTGGCGCTCGGGCCTGATCCCGAACGGCCCGCTGGTCGTCCGCACCGCGCTGGGCGCCGACATGACCGCCAAGCTCGCCGACTTCTTCACCCAACTGCCGGCCAAGGACAAGCCCTGCTTCGAAGGCGTCGAAGGCGGCGATTTCACCGGCTATGTTCCCGTGAAGCCGGACTTCTACAGCGTCATCGTCGAAGCCCGCAAAGCCGCTATCGGCGGCTGACGGCATCAGGAAAAAGGGCGGCGTCCACTAAAGCGACGTGCGTCCACTTGGACGCACAAAGTACGCTTTAGCACTTTGGATTGCCGCATCGGACTTTCCGAAAATCGGATTTCGATTTTCGGGCCGATGCGGCGGCGCCGCCCTTTTTTCATGTTCCGATCATGACAGCCTCAGCGACAATCCATTCCGAAGCGACAAGGCAGCAGGCGGACGCCTGGCGGCGCCAGACGTCGCTCCGCCGCTTCTACACCGCGCTCGGCGTCGGCCTTCTTCTGGTTGCCATGTGCGCGACCATGTGGTTTGCCGACGAGGCCAATGCCGGCCATTTCTTCGAGCGGCTGCCGCATATACTCGATTTCCTGAGCTGGCTTGTCCCGAAGGACTGGTACGATGTCTGGCGGGCGCTGTTCGACATCGCCTCGCCGCACGACAAGGGCACGCAGGAATTCAACTTCCCGCTCGGCCGCGTCTATGTCTGGGGCGGCTTCTACGTCCCCGAATATTTCGAGCTGATGCTGACCACCGTCAATGTTGCGCTGGTCTCGACCTTCATCGGCTTCGTTTTCGCTGTTCCCTTCTCCTTCATCGCCGCGCGCAACCTGACGCCGAACCCGATCCTGCGGCTCGTCGTCAAGCGCTTCATGGAACTGCTGCGCGCCTTCCCGGAGATCGTCATCGCCGGCCTGTTCGCCGCCATCGTCTCGATCGGCCCGGTCGCAGCGATCATCGCCATCGGCCTGCATTCGATCGGCGCGCTGGGCAAGCTGTTCTACGAGATCAACGAGAATATCGACATGCGGCCTGAAGAGGGTCTGCGCGCAGTCGGCGCCAACTGGATCGAGCGCGTGCGCTTCGCCGACCTGCCGCAAGTGCTGCCCAATTTCATGTCCTACACGCTGCTCCGGATCGAGATCAACGTGCGCATCTCGACCATCATGGGCGCCGTCGGCGGCGGCGGCATCGGCGAGGAGCTGAAGCTTTCGATCTCGCGCGGCTTCGGCGCCAAGACGCTGGCGCTGGTGCTGCTGCTCTTCGTCACCATCTTCCTCGTCGACCAGTTCTCCGCCTGGCTGCGCCGCAAGCTCGTCGGCGAGCAAGCCTTTTTGATGAGCGCCTAAAATGGCCCTGACAGTCGACGAGATCAAAGCCATCGAGGATCGCCACCCGCAGGTGTTCCAGCGGCCGACCTACAAGCGCTTCTGGCCGCTGCTCCTGATCGCGGGCACGGTCCTCTATCTCGCCTACGCCCTGTGGTTCTTCAGCCTGCCGCAGGTGTTGAAGGAATCGCATTGGGAGCGCCTGCCGCTCTTCCTGTCGCAGTGGATCAGCTACGACCTGCAGCCGGAATTCCGGCTCGACCAGCCTCAGATCACGCCGAAATATCCGCGCTTCTCGGCGCTTGGCGAGAACCCCAATCCGGACTGGGTGATCAGGAATCCTGACGGCACCTTCACCGTGCAGATCGACGGGGAAGCCAAATCCGTCACCTTCGACAAGACCCGGGCGACGATTGTCGCCAACGGCGAGACCATTCCGATATCGCTTACCGGCGGCAAACCGGTCGTCGCGGGCCCGGTGCCCTCCTGGGTGACCGTGCATGACGACGAGGTCGTCGCCAGGATGGGCTTTGCCGGCGAGGTGCGCGTCACCGTCGACCGCGTCAAGGTGCGCAAGCGCTTCCTCGGCTGGGCGAACTTCGTCTTCGACACGCGCTCGCCCTTCTTCGGCAAATCGGCCGGCGAGGTGATTTCGCTGATCGTCTCGGGGCCTGAGCTCCAGCCCGGCACCTCGAACCTCACGCTTGCCGCCGACAACATCTGGAACAACGCGCAGTGGCAGCACGGCGATGTCTGGACGAAGCTGCTGCAGACCATCGTCATGGCCTTCCTTGGCACGCTGCTCGGCGGCATCGTCGCCTTCCCGCTTGCCTTCTTCGCCGCCCGCAACATCACGCCGAGCGGCCTGCTCAGCCAGGTCTTGAAACGCTTCTTCGATTTCATGCGCTCGGTCGACATGCTGATCTGGGCGCTGTTCTTCACCCGCGCCTTCGGCCCCGGCCCGCTGGCTGGAAGTGCCGCGATCTTCTTCACCGAGATCGGCACGCTCGGCAAAACCTATTCCGAGGCGTTGGAGAACATCGACGACAAGCCGCGCGAAGGCGTGCTCTCGACCGGCGCCAACGGCCTGCTCGTGCAGCGCTACGGCGTGCTGCCGGAAGTGGTGCCGATCTTCATCAGCCAGACGCTCTACCAGTGGGAATCGAACACCCGCGGCGCGACCATCATCGGCGCCGTCGGCGCCGGCGGCATCGGCCTGAAGCTGTGGGAGGCCATGCGCACCAACTCGAACTGGGCCAACGTCTTCTACATGGTGCTGCTGACGCTGTTCGTCGTCTTCGTCTTCGACAACATCTCGAATTTTTTGCGCCGAAGGCTGAGCCGCACGCTGCATGATTACAATAGGCTACAGGCGGCGCATGAGTGATGAACTCAGCGCCGGATGGGTGCGCCGAGATTCAGGTCAGGCCGAGTCGAAAATGGTGGCTTCCGAGAACCGGAGCGGAGCGTACTTGAAGTACGTGAGCACCGGAAGCGCAGGAAGCCGGCATTTGCAGGCCGGCCTCACCTGAATATCGGTGCGCCCTAAGCGGCCTTCTTCCACCCGTCCCTGATATGCCGATACCCCTCGCGATAAACCGCCTCCGGGCTCTCCGCAAAATCCCGCCACACCTTGGTCGCCGCCGCCAGATCCTTCAGCGAGCGGCCGAAGGACTCGATGGTCAGCCAGTCGCCATAGCCGCTCTTGCGGATGGCTGAAAAAGTATCCTTCCAGGGGATGTTGCCGCGCCCCGGCACACCGCGGTCGTTCTCCGAAATATGGATGTGGACGACGTTTCGGCGATTGCGCGTATAGGCGCCGATCGGGTCGGCCTCCTCGATATTGGCATGAAACGTGTCGTACATCGCCTTGACGTGCGGCCGGTCGATCGCGTCGATATGCTCGCACAGATCGTCCATGGTGTTCACCAGATAGCACTCGAAGCGATTGAGCGCTTCGAGCCCGATGGTCACGCCCTTCTTGCCGGCATGGTCGCCGATGGCGCGTTGCGAGGCGACCGAGCGTTTCTTCTCGGCAGCCGTCGGCCCGCTGCCCGAGAAGGCGCCGAGCGTCGAGTGCAGCGGCCCGCTCAGCCTGTTCGCGCCGAGTGCCGCGCTGCAGTCGATCGCCCATTTCATGTAGTCGATGCCGGCCTTGCGTGTCGCGCCGTCAGGCGAGATCAGGTTCATCGCCGGATCGCCCATGGCCGAGACCGCCGTGCGCTCCAGGCCGATGCGGTCGAGCATCGAGCCGAGCTTCTTGTAGTCGTCAGGCGCGCCAGCGAAGACCGGTATCTCGACGCCGTCAAAGCCTGTCGCCTTGATGTCCTTCAGCAGCGCCTCGTGCTTCTTCGAGACGCTGGTCGTCCACAAGAACATGCACATGCCGATTTTCAACGACACCTCCCCCCTTTGACGGCCGACATTTTCCCTCCCGTCGGCGCTGCCCCCTCATCCGGCCGCTTCGCGGCCACCTTCTCCCCGGTGGGGAGAAGAGACGCGCGCCACCCTCGGCGACCTCCTCTCCCCTCGGGGAGAGGTCGGAATGCCCCGAATTGCCCTTCGCAATTCGGCTGGCAATCCGGGTGAGGGGGACTCCCCTTTAGCCGACAGCTGCCGCGACTACAGCTTCGTCCACGCCCCGTTCTTCTTCGACGACTTCACGCAGGCCTCGATGAAGGCCATGCCTTCGACGCCGTCCGCGATCGTCGGGAAGACGACATCCTTGGCCAGCTTGCCGCCCTTCCTGCGCGCCGCGCGGATCGCTCGTGCGGCCTCCTGGTAGATGTTGGCAAAACCTTCGAGATAGCCTTCGGGGTGACCGGACGGCACGCGCGACACGCGCGCCGCGACAGGCATCGCGCCGGCGCCGGCGCGGGTCAGCAATTGCTTCGGCTGGCCGAACGGCGTGTACCAGAGGTAGTTCGGGTCCGCCTGCACCCACTCCAGCCCGCCCTTCGAGCCGTAGATGCGCAGCTTAAGCCCGTTCTCGTGCCCAGGCGCGACCTGGCTCGCCCAGATTATGCCCTTGGCTGGATGCGCCTTGCCGACCGGCTTGAAGCGCAGCATGACGTTGACATTGTCGTCGAGCTGGCGTCCCGGCACGAAAGCATCGAGGTCGGCCGAAAGCGAATCGAGCTCCAGCCCCGAGACGAAGCGGGCGAGGTTGTAGGCATGGGTGCCGATGTCGCCGAGCGCGCCGCCGGCGCCGGCCTGCTTGGGGTCGGAGCGCCATGAGGCCTGCTTCTGGCCGGTGGCGGCGAGGTCTTCGGTCAACCAGTCCTGCGGATATTCCGACTGCACGATGCGGATATCGCCGAGCTGGCCCTTGGCCACCATCTCGCGCGCCTGCCGGATCATCGGATAGGCGGTGTAGTTGTGGGTGAGCACGAACACCTTGCCGGTCTTTTCGACCAGGGCCGCAAGCTTCTTCGCCTCGGCCAGCGAAGTCGCCAGCGGCTTGTCGCAAATGACATGGATGCCCGCCTCCAGGAAGGCTTTTGCCGCCGGCACATGCACATTGTTGGGCGTGACGATCGCCACCGCCTCGATGCCGTCCGGACGCTTGGCTTCCGCTTTTGCCATCTCGGCGTAGGAGCCGTAGCTGCGCGCCGGGTCGAGCCCGAGTTCTTCGGCCGAGGCCCTTGCCCGTTCCGGATTCGACGACAGCGCGCCGGCCACCAGCACAAAATCATTGTCCATGCGCGCCGCGATGCGATGCACCGCCCCGATGAAGGCGCCCTGCCCGCCGCCGACCATGCCGTAGCGGATCGGGCCGCCTCCCGTTTCCGACTTCGATGCGCCGACCATTTCTGTCTCCCTTGTCTGAGATACCCCTCCCCCTCGAGGGGAGGGTGGCCCGTAGGGCCGGAAGGGGTCGGTTCATGCCGAGCTCTACGCCCGGCGACCCCACCCCGATCCGCATTGCGGATCGACCCTCCCCTCAAGGGGGAGGGTAAACTGTGCTAAATCCCCATCATCGCGCGCAGCAGCTTCTTGTCGCTGGTGCCGCCGGCGAAATCGTCGAATGCCCTCTCGGTGACCCGGATGATGTGGTGCTGGATGAAGGGCGCGCCTTCGGCGGCGCCGTCCTCGGGATGCTTGAGGCAGCATTCCCATTCCAGCACCGCCCAGGAGTCGTAATTGTACTGGGTGAGCTTGGAGAAGATGCCGCTGAAATCCACCTGCCCGTCGCCGAGCGAGCGGAAGCGTCCGGCCCGGTTCACCCAGCCCTGATAGCCGGAATAGACGCCCTGCCGCCCCGTCGGGTTGAACTCGGCATCCTTGACGTGGAAGGCTTTGATCCGCTCGTGGTAGATGTCGATGAACTCGAGATAGTCGAGCTGCTGCAACAGGAAGTGCGACGGGTCGTAATTGATGTTGCAGCGTTTGTGGCCGCCGACCGCGTCGAGGAACATCTCGAAGGTCGCGCCATCGAACACATCCTCGCCCGGATGGATCTCGTAGCCGACATCGACGCCGTTCTCGTCATAGACGTCGAGGATCGGCTTCCAGCGCTTGCCGAGCTCGGCGAAGGCCTCCTCGATCAGCCCCGGCGGCCGCTGCGGCCAGGGATAGAGGTACGGAAAGGCGAGCGCGCCGCTGAAGGACACCGAGGCCTTGAGCCCGAGATTCTTCGACGCCTTGGCGCCGAACTCCATCTGCTCGACCGCCCATTTCTGCCGGGCTTTCGGATTGTTGTGCACCTCGGCCGGCGCGAAGCCGTCGAACTGCGCGTCGTAGGCCGGATGGACCGCCACCAACTGCCCCTGCAGATGCGTCGACAGCTCGGTGATCTCGACGCCGGCGTCGGCGCAGATGCCCTTCACCTCGTCGCAATAGGCCTTCGACGACGCCGCTTTCTTGAGGTCGAACAGGCGCCCGTCCCAGGTCGGGACCTGCACGCCCTTGTAGCCGAGACCGGCCGCCCATTTGGTGATCGAGGCCAGCGAATTGAACGGCGCCGCGTCGCCCGCGAACTGCGCCAGAAACAGGCCGGGACCCTTCATCGTCGTCGGCATCGGCATCCTCCCTCTCTCGTTTGTCGCGACCAAGCATAGCGCCGATTGGAGTGAGGGCCAGCCTGTTTGGTCGTTCGGTGTTGGCGCCAGAACATGGCGTCATTCTGGTATTACCAAATCCAGCCATTCGGTCAAGCCGTTGCAAACGGCGAGAAGGCGGCGGCCACAACCGCAAAGCGAAGATTTAATCCATTGAAATCAACGCATTGCTTAACGACCCGGGTGCCATATCCGGTCTCCTTGCCGTTCATACGAATTTGCTGTAGAGGTCTTGTCAGGCCCAATTGGTCGAACCAGTTTCAAAGAAAAATCGCTGGAGCGCCTTGGGGAGGAATCGTGTGGCGAGCTCTTTTGAAGTCGTCGCGGGCAAACATGACAGGCGAATTCTGGGAAGGATAGACCATGCATCTTTCGACGCACAACTGGATGCGGGCGGAGCCTCTGGAGACGACGCTCAAGCGCATCAAGAAGCTCGGCTATGAGTCGATCGAGATTTCCGGCGAGCCCGAGCAGTACAAGACCAAGGAAACGCGCGCGCTGCTGAAGGAGCACGGCATCCGCTGCTGGGGCTCGGTGACGCTGATGTTGGGCGAGCGCAATCTCGCCGCCAAGAACCAGGGCCAGCGCGAACGCTCGGTGCAGTATGTCAAGGACGTGCTGACCATGGTGAGCGAGCTCGATGGCGAGATCATCACGCTGGTTCCCGCGACCGTCGGCAAGGTGGTGCCGGACGGCACCGAAGCCGAAGAATGGGGCTGGGTTGTGGATGCCACGCGCGAATGCTTCGCCCATGCCAAGAAGGTCGGCGTCAAGGTCGCCGTCGAGCCGCTCAACCGCTTCGAGACCTATCTCTTCAATCGGGGCGCCCAGGCGCTCGCCCTTGCCGATGCGGTGAGCCCGGAATGCGGCGTCTGCCTCGACGCCTACCACATCCACATGGAGGAATTTAACGTCTACGACGCCATCCGCCAGGTCGGAAAGCGCCTCTACGACTTCCATGTCGCCGACAACAACCGCTTCGCCGCCGGCCTCGGCCAGATCGATTGGCCGAAGATCGTCGGCACGCTGAAGGAGATCGGCTATGACGGCGCGCTGACCAACGAGTTCGTCGCGCCCGTCGACCGCACGCCGGCCGCGCCCTATCCGGAGATGGTGGAGCGCAACCCGGTCGATATCTCGCCCGAGCAGCTCAAATTTATCCAGGACCACGGCTCCAGCCTGCTCACCGAGAAGTTCTACACCGATCAGATGCGCATCACCGCTGAAACGCTGCTGCCGCTGATCAAGTAGCCGATCGAAGCTTAGCCCTTCCGCCCTCGCCGGGCGGCGGGGCCGGGGATGAAGATGCACATCAAAAGCGTCCAGGCCTGGTGGGTTCGCATACCGATCGAAGTCGCGAAGCAGCACCGCAGCGACTTCGGTCAGGTGACGACGTTCGACGCCGCCATTTTGCGCATCGAGACCGATGACGGCCTGGTCGGCTGGGGCGAAGGCAAGAACGCCGCCGGCAGCGCCGGCAGCTATGGCGCGCTGGTCCACATGCTGAATCACGAGATTGCGCCGCAGCTTATCGGCCGCGACCCGGCCGACATCGGCATCATCTGGGAGATGCTTTATAACGGCGTGCGCCACCACACGGCAGCCCACACCGGCCATGCCATGCCGCAGCTGGCGCGGCGCGGCATGAGCGTGGCGGCGATCAGCGCCGTCGACATCGCGCTCTGGGACATCCTCGGCAAGTCCTTGGGACAGCCGGTCTGGCGGCTGCTCGGCGGCCGCAAGGTCGAGCGCATGCAGGCCTATGCCTCGGGCGGCTGGGCATCGGCGGACGCAATCGGCGAGCAGCTCAAATCCTACATCGCCAGGGGCGGCTTCAAGGCGCTGAAGATGCGCGTCGGCGCCATGGACGGCGCGCCGCATATTTCCGCGGCCCGTGTGCGCGCCGCCAGGGAAGCGATCGGCCCCGACGTCGACCTGATGGTCGACGCGCATGGCACCTACACCGTTGCCGAGGCGAAGCGCTTCATCCAGCTCACCGCCGATCTCGACCTCGCCTGGTTCGAGGAGCCGGTGATCGCCGACGACAAGCCGGGCATGGCCGAGGTGCGCGCCTCAGGTTCGGTTCCGGTCGCCACCGGCGAGAGCGAGGCGACGCGCTATGCCTTCCGCGATCTGGCGGTGCTGAAATCGGCCGATATCTTCCAGCCGGATCCCGCTTTCTGCGGCGGCATCAGCGAGGCAATGAAGATCGGCACCATCGCCAGCGCCTTCAACCTGCGTTTCGCGCCGCATCTTTGGGCCGGCGCGCCCTGCTTCTTCGCCGGGCTGCATGTCTGCGCCGCTTCGCCCGCGAGCTTCACCGTCGAATATTCGCTCGGCGCCAACCCGATGATCCACGATCTCGTCGAAGAGACTGTCGAAGCAAAGGACGGTATGATAGCGATCCCTGAAAAGCCTGGATTGGGATTCACCGTTTCGGAGCGATTCGTGGAGGCGCACGCGCAACGCATTTGACGATGAAAGAAAAGAACCTTCTCGCGGAACTCGCCGCCTATCTGTTCTCCAACTCGGACAAGGAGTCGGGCCGCACGCCGTCGGAGCGCGAGCTGGCGGAACATTTCGGTGTCAGCCGCGGGCAAATCCGAGAAGCGTTGGCAATTTTGGAAGCCATGCGCATCGTCGAGCGCCGCGCCAAATCCGGCATCTATATCGACACCAAGCAGGCCAGCGTAGAAGCGTTGGCGCTTTTCGCCCGCGCGGGCCTGCCGCTCGATCCGGTACAGATCTACGAGACGGTCGAGCTGCGCAAAATCCACGAGATCAAGGCGGCCGAGCTTGCCTGCTCGCGCGCCACCGAGGAGAATTTCGAGCGTCTGCGCGAGATACTGAAAGCTTCCGAGGAGCGCATCGCCGCCGGTGAAGGCCTCGCCAAGGAAGACCGCGAGTTCCATCTCGAGATCGTGCGTGCGACCAAGAACGGCGTCTTCCACAACATCTGCAGCGTCTATTATCTGATGGGCGAGCAGCGCCTGCCGATCTATTTCAACGATCCCGAGCGCAATATGCGTTCGCATGCCGAGCACATCCAGATCTACGAGGCGCTGCTGCGCCGTGACGGCAATCTGGCGCAAGCGCTGATGAGCGCCCATCTGCAGGGCGCCGAGAGCTACTGGAAGGGCCTGATCGAAGGCCGTGGGGCCGAGCCGAAAAGCGCGGCGCTCGAAAAGGCCTGAGCCCGATGCGCAAGATTCTCTCGACGCATCCGCTGCACCCGCGCGCCACGGCCATGCTGGCGGGGGCTGGCCGGCTGGCGATCGCTTCCGCCCTCGACGCCAGGACGCTGACCGCTGAAGCCAGGGACGCCGACATCGTCATCGTCCGTGCGCCGCTGCCGCCGGATCTCTTCGACGGCGCCAAGGATCTGCGCGCCGCGATCCGCCACGGCGCCGGGCTGGACATGATTCCGGTCGAAGCGGCGACCGCCGCCGGCGTGCTGGTGGCGAATGTGCCGGCCGTCAATGCCCGCTCGGTCGCCGAGCATGTGATGTTCACCGCACTCGCGCTCTCGCGGCGCTTCCGCGTGATGGACCGCGACTTGCGCGCCAAGGGCTGGCTCGCCGGGCGCGAGCACGCCAATTCGACCAGCGAGCTTGCCGGCAAGACCATCGGCATCGTCGGCCTGGGCGCCGTCGGTCAGGCCGTCGGCCATATCGCCGCGCACGGTTTCGACCTCAATGTCGTGGCGACCACGCGCAGCTTGCGTCCGGCACCGGAACGCGTCGGCTTCCTGTCGATCGACGCGCTTGTCGAGCAGAGCGACATCATCGTGCTCTGCTGTCCGCTGACCGAGGAGACGCGCGGCCTGATCAACCGCGAGCGTATCGGCCGCATGAAACCGCATGCGCTTTTGATCAATGTCTCACGCGGACCGGTGGTCGATGACGAGGCGCTGATCGAAGCCCTGCGAAAGAGCCGCATCGGCGGCGCCGCGCTCGACGTCTTTTCGACTCAGCCGCTGCCGCCGAACCATCCCTATTTCGGCTTCGACAACGTCATCGCCACCCCGCATTTGGCTGGCATCACCGAGGAATCGATGATGCGCATGGGCGTCGGCGCGGCGAACGAGGCCCTGCTGGTGCTCGCCAACAAGCTGCCGGTCAACTTGCGCAATCCGGAAGTGATCGAACACTATCGGCGGCGGTTTCCGGCCGGCGGTTAGTTTCGCGGCGAGCATCGAGACAGAGCAGACCTGAGATGCCGGCCGGACAGCGCCCCCCTCTGTCCTGCCGGACATCTCCCCCACAAGGGGGGAGATTGGACGTCACCCCCGGCTTTCGCCAATCACCAACGTCGCAGGTTGAGCGCGGCCCTGAAACTGCCAATCTCCCCCAAAGTGGGGGAGATGGCCGGCAGGCCAGAGGGGGGCGCCAAGGAACGCAACGCAAATTTCCCTGATGCCAATTTGCCTCGGTTCGCGGCGTCCCTATCAACGGCCAAGCAAAGCCTCTATCGCGGCAGCAATCGCAAGCAAACGACGATCATCCCCATGCCTTGCCACCAGCATCAGCCCGGCCGGCAGGCTTGTCCCAGGCATCGGCAGCGAGATCGCGCAGAGATCGAACTGGTTGGCGACCTGAGTGTTGCGCAAGAGGAGGCCTTCCGTTCGTTCGCGAAGCGCTTGATCGCCGGCCATGGCGGCAATGGACGGCGCGACCATCGGCACGGTCGGCAGGGCAAGCACGTCGACTGCTTGCAGCCGTTCCTCCATGGCTGCGGCCAATTCCCCGCGGCGGCGGATTGTTCGGATATAGACGGAAGCGGGAACGGCGAGCGCGCGAGACAACGGCCCGCTCACGTGCAGATCGACCGGCACCGAGGAGCCAGCGGCCAGCCAGTCGGCATGCACTTCTGCGCCTTCTATTGCTGCGATCGAGGCCCGCTTTGTCGCCAAGCGCATCTCGGCGATCAGATCATCGATCGGCAAGTCAGCGAGGCGCGCGCCCACCTGATCCATCCCGCTAACACATCTGTCGAAGGCCTCAGTCACCTCGGATTGCGTCTCGCCGAAGAGCACGCCACGTGGAATGCCGACGCGCAGGCCGGCAAGCGGGATCGGCTGGAGAGAAACCGGCTCCTCTCCCGCCATGATCGCGTCGGCAGCCATGCAATCGGCTACGCTGCGGGCAAGCGGACCGATCGAATCCAGCGTTGCCGACAAAGGCAAGGCGCCGGCCAGCGGCACGCGCCGCGCCGTCGGCTTGAAGCCGACGACACCGTTGAGCGAGGCTGGAATGCGCACCGAGCCGCCTGTGTCCGAGCCGATAGAGATGTCGCTGCTGCCCTCGCCCACCGCGACCGCCGCTCCGGACGACGAGCCACCCGGGATCAGGCTGGCATCGGCGGCATTGCCCGGCGTGCCGTAATGCAGATTGTCGCCGATCGCGGTGAAGGCGAATTCGGTCATGTTGGTCTTGCCGAGGATCACGGCTCCCGCCTGGCGCAATCGGCGCACGACTGCCGCGTCCCGCGCGGCAGGCTGGGCACCGGCGAGCATCAGCGAACCCGCCCTGGTCGGCTCGCCGGCGATATCGAACAGATCCTTGATCGAGACGATCGCGCCGTCTAGCGGCCCGAGGCTCATCCCGGCTTTGCGGCGGGCATCGGATGCATCGGCGGCTGCCCGCGCGGCCTCGGCATAGAGCCTTGTGTAAACCCTCTCGTCCGCGGCGCGATTGGCAAGACGTGACAGGATGGTTTCGAGACGGTCGCGGACGGGTTGCATGTCGATGTCGGACTCCGCAAGAATCGAACGTCTTTAGAGCAATTCCAGGAAAAGTGCACAGCGGTTTTCCGTCCGGAATTGCGTAGGAACAAAGGCACGGGCCGATTGGGCCTGCGGAAGGGATAACCCGGCAGGCGTGCCTTTGCACCTGCCAGCGACAGGAAGAGACTGATGCTGTACAAAGGCAGTTGCCACTGCGGCAAGGTGGCGTTCGAGGTCGAAGGCGAGCTCGGCGGTGCGGTGCGCTGCAACTGTTCGATCTGCGCGCGCAAGGGCGCGCTGCTCTGGGCCGTGCCGCACGGCAGCCTGCGTCTGGTCGCCTGGGGCGACGACCTCGGCAAATACACTTTCGGCAAGGGCTCGATCGCGCATCGCTTCTGCCGGACCTGCGGCATTCATCCCTTCGCCGAGGATGCCAGCCTGGGCAGCGAGCGCAGCGCCTACATCAATATCAATTGCCTCGAGGACGTCGACCTCGCGGCGGTGCAGGTGTTCGAGTTCGACGGCCGCTCTGCCTAGTTCCTCGGATACAAGGTGTAGGAAATCCGAATGCCGGCGGGACAGCGCCCCCTCTGTCCTGCCGGACATCTCCCCCACTTGGGGGGAGATCGGACACCACCACGGCTTTCGCCAATCGCCAACGTTGCAGGAAGAGCGCCTTCGGCAAAGCTGCCAATCTCCCCCATTGTGGGGGAGATGTCCGGCAGGACAGAGGGGGCGCGAAGGATCGCGGCCTATCCCTGTTTCGGGCCGATGGCGAAAGTCACCAGCGCCGCGAGCAGCGTCGCCACGGCGCCGTAGGCAAAGGCGCTGGCCACGCCGGCGTGGTCGACCAGCAGGCCGCCGAACACCGCGCCCAGCGCGATCGCCACCTGGAAGGTCGCGACCATCAGGCCGCCGGCGCTCTCGGCCTGGTCGGGCGCGGCGTGCACCAGCCAGGTCTGCAGCCCGACCGGCACCGCGCCGAAGGCAAAACCCCAGGTGGTGACCGCGACGGCTGCCGTTACCGGCGAAGCGCCGAGCGTGAGCAGCGCCAGCGCCGACACTGCGATCAGCAGTGGCGCCAGGCCGACTGCGAGCTTGAGGTTACGCTCGGCCAGGAAGGCGCCGGCGAAATTGCCGAAAAAGCCGCCGATGCCATAGGCGAGCAGCACCAGCGAGATCGTCTCGATCGGCATCACCGGCACCGTCTCCAGGAACGGCCGCACATAGGTGAAGCCGGCAAACTGTCCGGACGCGACCAGCAGCACGACAAGAAGCGCGACGCGGATCGTCCGCCGCTTCAGAACCTCGATCAGGGTGCGGAAGCCTGCCACGGCCGTCGGCGGCAGGCTGGGAATGGTGGCAAGCTGCACCAGCAAGGTCAGCGCGCCGACGACCGCCGCGATCATGAAGGCCGTGCGCCAGCCCCAGATGTCGCCGACATAGGCGCCTACCGGCGCCGCGGTGACGGTGGCGACCGACACGCCGGTCAGGATGATCGACATGGCCCGCGGCATCAGCCGCATCGGCACCAGCCGCATCGCCATGGCGGCCGACATCGACCAGAAGCCGCCAAGCGCGATACCCAGAACCACGCGGGCCAGAAGCAGGACGGTGAGCGAGGATGCAAAGGCGGCAAGCAGGTTGGAGACGATCAGAAGCACCGTGAGCATCCACATCACCAGCCTGCGGTCGAGCCGCTTGGTGACTATGGCCATGGTCGGTGCCGCGATCGCGCCGACAACGGCGGTCGCGGTGACCGCCTGGCCGGCGGCGCCTTCGCTGACGCCGAGATCCTGCGCCAGCCGCGTCAGCAGGCTGGCGGGCAGGAATTCGGCGGTCACCAGGCCGAACACCCCGAGCGCCAGCGAGACCACCGCGCCCCACACAGGCTCGGTTCGTTCTTCGTCATCGGTTCGGTCGAGGATAGCGGCGTCGATAACGCCTGTGGCAGGTTCGGTCATGGAAGCGTCTCCGGGAAAGTTGCAGCGCAACATTTGACTGCAGTGCAACATAGGGAGTGACGACCTGGAGTTTCCATGTTAAAAACACCGAAATGAATTACAATTCGTCCAAAACCACCGTACCGGCATCCGGCGATCCGCTGACCGACATGCTGCGCGGATTGCGGCTCGACGGCGTCGATTATGGCCGCTGCGTGCTGGGCGAGCCCTGGGCCGTTTCCTTCCCAGCGCAGAATGCGGCGCGGTTCCATTTCATCGGCCAGCAGGGCTGCTGGCTGTTCTCGCCGGCGAAGGAATGGATCGAGCTCTCGGTGGGCGACGCGCTGCTGATCCCGCGCGGCGACGAGCACGTGCTGGCCAGCGCGCCGGGCGTGCCGCCCGTGCCGATCGGCCGCTACACCATCGAGCCGGTCTGCGAGAACATCTACGATGTCTCCAACGGCTGCGATGGCTGCAAGACGCTGCTGTTTTGCGGCAGCATGCATTTCAATCTCGACGGCTCGCATCCGCTGCTCGACATGATGCCCGACCTGATGCAGGCGCATAAGCTGATGGCGAACGCGCCGGGCATCCAGCACCTGCTCGACGCGATGGCCGGCGAGGTGACGATGGACCGGGTCGGCTCCGGCGGCATCCTGGCTCGGTTGGCCGACGTGCTCGCCGCCACCATCATCCGCTCCTGGGTGGAGAATGGCTGCGGCGATGCCACCGGGTGGATCGCCGCGGTCCGCAATCCCGATGTCGGCAAGGTGCTCGCTTCCATCCACCTGCAGCCCGACCGCGACTGGTCGGTCGAGTCCCTGGCGCGATTGATGGGGGCGTCGCGCTCCGCCTTCGCGCAACGCTTCGCAACGGTGGTCGGCGAGACGCCGGCTAAATATGTGCTGCGTGTGCGCATGCACCAGGCACGGCAGTGGCTCGCCCGCGACGGCATGAGGGTGTCGGTGGTGGCGGCGAAGCTCGGCTATGACTCGGAAGCTTCCTTCAGCCGCGCCTTCAAGCGCGTGATGGGCGTCGCGCCGAGCCATCTGCGCAGCGCCGGCGGCGACGAACAACCCTGACACCCGCGGTCATGCTGGAGCTGACCTGCCGCCGGCTGGAGGAATTGCCAAGTCTTTTGGACGACGCGTCATTCCGCGCCTGCTGAGGCGGCATAAGCTCTTCGGCGGAGGAAACCGTCATGGCCAAACATCTTGCTCCGCTGACGCTTGCCGCACTCACGATCTTTTCGGGGCAGGCATTCGCTCTCGAAGACAACTATCTGCCCGCCGACAAGATCCCTTATGCCGTCGAAGCGCCGGACCAGCCGCAACGCCTCGGCCCGCTATGGGGCGAGCGCGCCAAAGGCCCGGCCGGCACCTTGCTGAAAGTTCCCGGCAACTGGCATGCGCCTGTCCACGCGCACACCGCCGATTACCGCGCCGTGGTTATCAAGGGGCTTTGGGCGCATTGGCAGATGGACGGCGGCGAAGCAACCAAGGTCGAATTGCCTCCGGGCTCCTACTGGACCCAGAAGGCCAACGAGATGCATGACGATGCCTGCCTGTCGGACACCGAATGCGTGATCCTGCTGATCAACGACACGCCTTACGAGACTTATCTGCCGAAATAGCCGGCCGGCGGCCGGCGGGTCTCTGCGGACGAAAAGGCAGGCTCGTCAGCCAGCTTGATCGGATGCGTTGGGGTCTCTTCCGCTATCCTGCATGCCTCATTTTTGAGACGCAGCCGCTCCATGGTCTTCACCTTCAGCCTGATGATGCCCCCCACCTTCAGAGGCTTCGGTGATCTTCTCGTATTCGGATAGCGACATCTTCGGAAGACGGCGAACAAAGGCCACCATCGCCCATAGCTCTTCCTGGTTATGCGTTGAACCAAACGCAGGCATCCCGGTCATCTTTATGCCGTTTTGCAGGACCCAATAGAGCTCAGCATCATTTAAGGTGGCAGTGGTTCTTGTAAGGTCCGGCGGCTGGGGCTGCATGTTCCTAGCGAATTCTGCCCGGGAAATTCCCGGACCACCGTGACAGGCGACGCAGCCTTCCTCCTTGAAGTGAAGGCCACCAGTGTGGATCATCTCCGGATCGTCAAGCGATCGAGCGAAGCTGACATTGTGGCCGGCGTGGCGTTCAATAGAATTGGTCCGGATTTTCTCAAGCGACCAGCGGACAACGTTCGCGTCCTGCTCGTTGGCAGCAACATTGTAGAATCCGAAATAGGCGTAGCTTGCCACTCCGATGATGATTGCAAACAGGAAAACAGCGATCGCAGCCAGGGTTCGCACGGGTTAACTCCGTGGCGGCAGGCGTTATCGCGTATACCCACCGTCTGCCAAAGTGAACGCCTGGAGCCGCCAAATTATTCCACGGCTTATCATCGCGACATCGCGAGCCGCGTACCCGAGACCAACGCAGTGATAGCCCGGCTGGTGTGTCAGTCAGAGCATCGAATCGGGATTCTTATTGGGTGCGCGCCTGCGCGGATAGATCAGGTGAGGAAGCGCTGCGTGGCCTGGCCGAACGCCGGGACGTGTCGCGCAACCTGATCCGAGGCGCGGCGAAGCGCCAGCCCACATAGTCCCGCGCTCCGCATAATTCGGCTTATGCCCAGTTCAACATAGGTCAAAAACCGTTCCGATTTTTGCGGCCATGCCCTACCCGGCGTGCCGCAGGCTCACCCCGCTGCCCTTGTCGAACATCACCACCTTGTCTGAGTTCCAGGCAAAGCGGACCGGCTGCTCGATCTCGACGGCGGTCCTGGCAGGCACGGTGGCTCTCAGCATCGCGTCGCCGACCCTCAGCGTCACGATCTTCTCGACGCCGTGATTCTCGACGTCGTGGACGCGTGCCTCGACCGGTGCGCCGCTTTCCAGATAGACGTCCTCCGGACGGATGCCGAAGACGAGCGGGCGACCGTCGATCGCACCGCCCGTCCTGGCTCCCCCGCTAACCGGCAATTCGAAACTCATCGGCGCCATCACCGCGCGGTCGTCGACCAGCTTGCCGTCGATGAGGTTCATCGGCGGCGAGCCGACGAAGCTCGCCACATAGGTGTCGCGCGGATTGTTGTAGATCTCCTGTGGCGTGCCGGTCTGGACGATGCGGCCGTGATTGAGCACGCCGACCTTGTCGCCCATCGACATCGCCTCGATCTGGTCGTGGGTGACGAACAAAAAGGTTGCGCCAAGCTGCATCTGCAGGTTCTTCAACTCGGTCCGCAGCGCCTCGCGCAGCTTGGCGTCGAGCGCCGACAGCGGCTCGTCCATCAGGAACACGCGCGGCTTGCGCACGATCGCCCGGCCGATCGAGACGCGCTGCATCTCGCCGCCGGACAACCGGTCGGTCTTGCGGTCGAGCAGGTGCTCGATGCGCAGCGTGCGGGCGGCGCGCGCGACACGGTCCTTGATCTCGGCATCGGGCAAGCGACGGATCTTCGGCTTCAGCGGGAACTCGAGATTCTGCCGCACCGTGTAGCGCGGATAGAGCGAATATTGCTGCAGCACCAGGGCCACGTCGCGCTCGGCCGCGCCCCAGTCGGCGACGTCGACGCCGTCGATGAAGACCTGGCCCTCGGTCGGCTTCTCGAGGCCCGCGATCATCCTGAGCGTCGTCGTCTTGCCGGCGCCGGTTTCGCCGAGCAGCACGAAGAATTCGCCGTCGGCGATGTCGAGGTTGAGCCCCGACAGCGCGGTGTGCGTGCCGAACGTCTTTGAAATGTTCTTGAGCTGGATATGGGCCATGTCTACCGTCTCAATTTCTTTTCGAGGGCGTCTGCCCTCCGCTATGGCTCCGGACGTTCGGTTGTTCGAAAGGCCAAATCGTTGGCCTTTCGCGTCCTTCGGCCATCACAATCTCACTCCGAGCGACTTGCCGCTCGCGGTGTCGAAGAAATGCGCCTGCGAGGGATCGATCCGGGCATAGACCTTCTCGCCCGGTCCGCTGACAAAGCCGCTCTTGGTGCGGGCGCGCAGCATCTTGGAGCCGACCTTGAGGTCGACGATGTCGAAGGAGCCGAGCGGCTCGACGATCTGCGCCTCGACCGGCAGGAAACCTGCCGCCGCCTCGTGACGCACAAGCACGCCCTCCGGCCGGATGCCAAGCGCAAGCTGGCCGCCGGCACGGCCGTTGAGTTTCGACAGCAGCGCGCGCGGGAACTCGAAGCCGCTGGCCGCATCCCCGACCGTGACCGACGCGGCCGAGGCGTTTTCGGCGACCTTGGCTTCGGCCACATTCATCACCGGGCTGCCGACGAACTGCGCGACGAACAGATTGGCCGGGTGCGAATAGACCTCGTCCGGTGTGCCGACCTGCTGCAGCACGCCTTCGTGCATGATGACGATGCGGTCGGCGAGGCTCATCGCCTCGATCTGGTCGTGGGTGACGTAGATGCTGGTCGAGCCCTGCTTGATGTGCAGCCGCTTGATCTCGGCACGCATTTCCTCGCGCAGCTTGGCGTCGAGCGCGCCGATCGGCTCGTCCATCAGCATTGCCTTGGGACGCCGCACCAGCGCGCGGCCGATCGCCACGCGCTGCATGTCGCCGCCCGACAGCGCCGAAGGCTTCTTGTTGATGAGGTCGGTGATCTGCAGCGTCTTGGCGACCGAGCGCACTTCGGTATCGATCTCGCTCCTGCTCTTGCGCGTCGCGCGCAGCGGGAAGGCGATGTTCTCGTAGACGTTCATGTGCGGATAGAGCGAGAACGACTGGAACACCATGGCGATGTCGCGGTCGGCGGCCTTGAGATGCTGCACCGGCTTGCCGTCGATCAGGATGTCGCCCTGGTCGATCGTCTCCAGCCCGGCTATGGCGCGCAGCGTCGTCGTCTTGCCGCAGCCCGACTGTCCAAGCAGCACGATGAACTCGTTGTCGTCGATCTTGAGGTTCAGGTCCTTGATGACCTGGACCGCGCCGAAGAATTTCTGGACGCTGCGAAGCTCGATCTGGGTCAATGCTGTGCCCCCTGATTTCGCGCCTGCTCAGCCGCCCCGTGTCCGGTGCCGGCTTCCTCCTCGCGCGGGATCTTGGAGGTGATGTTGAAGCCGATCAGCCCGATCAGAATGATGGTCACGCCATAGCTGTGGAGCAGCATGTTCCAAGGCTGGCAGAGCGCAATGATGCCCAGCACCATCAGGATCTGCGATCCAGGCTCCAGGTACTTTTCGTTGATGGCGCGAAAACTCATTTGCGGATCGCTCCGAAGGACATGCCGCGCAAGAGATGGTTGCGGAGCAGGAAGGTGAAGATCGCGACCGGCAGCAGGAACAGGAACGTGCCCGCCGCGATCACCGTCCAGTCGGGCAGGCCGGAACCGACCTGGCTGGGGATGAAGGGCGGCGCCGTCTGCGCGCGGCGGTTGGTCATGATCAGCGCGAAGGCATATTCGTTCCAGGCCGTGATGAAGCAGAACACAGCTGTGGCGGCGATGCCGGTCGCGGCCTCGGGCAGCACGATCTTGAAGAAGGCTTCCATGCGGGTATAGCCGTCGACCAGCGCCGCCTCCTCATATTCCTTCGGGATCTCGTCGATGAAGCCCTTCATCAGCCAGACCGAGAAGGAGAGATTGAAAGCAGTGTAGAGGATTATGAGGCCGAGATGGGAATCGTTGAGACCCGCAGCCCGGTACATCAGGAACATGGGAATCGCGACCACCACCGGCGGCAGCATGCGCGTCGACAGGATGAAGAAGAGCAGGTCCGCCTCTCCCTTCACCTTGAAGCGCGAGAAGCCGTAGGCGGTGAAGGTGCCCATGCCGACCGCCAGGATCGTCGAGGTGATGGCGACGATCAGCGAATTCATGAAGCGGCTCGGATAGCCCGACCACTGCACATTGCCCTGGCCGTCGCGCACGATCTTCTCGCCGCCGTTGAAGACGACGCGCTCCCACCACGGGGCGGCCGCATACTCTTCCGGCGTCGGCGGGCTGCGCAGTTGCGAGCGCTTGGCGAACAGTTTCACGAAGGGCGATATCTCCGGCTGGAACACCACCGTCGGCGGGATCGTCGTGGCGAGGTTGCGCGGCTTGAAGGCGGTCGAGGCGATCCAGTAGATCGGCGCCAGGAAGATGATCGTCACCACCAGCACGGCGACGATAGCGATGCGGTTGAAGGCGACTTCGGAAGACGTGCGGACGGCAGCCATCTCAGCGCTCCTTCACCTTGTTGAGGTATTTCACGTAGATGTTGGTGATCGCCAGCACCATGATCAACACGATGTAGGCCATGGCGCAGGAGCGGCCGGTCTGCCATTCCTGGAAGGCCATCTTGTAGAGCCGGATCGAGATCAGCTCGGCCGTCGGCTGGCTGGTCAGGATATAGGCGAGGTCGAAGGTCTTGAACGCTTCCATGGTGCGGAAGATGATCGCGATCATCAGGATCGGCGCGACCAGCGGCAGGGTGATGCGGAAGAAGGTATAGAATGGGCCGGCCCGATCGATCGCGGCGGCCTCGTAGAGATGCTTCGGCACCGCCGAGAGACCGGCCAGCGACAGAAGCATGACGAAGGGCGACCACATCCAGATGTCGGTGAGCGCCACCGCATAGAGCGCCATCTTCGGATCGGACAGCCATTCGAACGTGCCGAGCCCGAGCGCGTAGTTGATGATGCCGAAGGACGGATCGTAGAGCAGCTTCCAGAACAGGCCGACAACGGCCATCGAGAGCATCATCGGCAACAGAAGCAGCGTCGTAAGAAGGCCCTTCATCGGGATGTCGCGATTGAGCAGCATCGCCACGCCGAAGCCGACGAACAGCTGGCCGGCAACCGAGATGATCACATATTTCGCGGTGATGGCGAAGTTCGACCACACATAGGGATCGTTGAGCAGGTCGCGATAGTTCTGCAACCCAACGAAATTAGCCGGCGCATTGGTCGAGGCGCGGAAGTCGGTGAACGAGTAGCCCAGCGAATAGATCAGCGGGAAGATGTTGAAGACGATCAGGAACAGGATCGTCGGGATGATGAAGAGATTGCGGATCGAAATGTCGCTGAGGCCGCGGGCCGCGGCCCGGGAGGACCTGTCCAGCGTGGTGATCATCGTGGTCGCCAAAACCCTGCTCCAGATTTCAGAAAAAAGAGCGGAGGAGGCATGGAATGCCTCCTCCGTGAGGCATGTCGGTTACTTCACGCGGCCGTATTTCTTGAAGGTCGCGTTCCAGTCGCCAGCCAGTGCGTCGAGCGTCTCCTTGGCCGTGCCGGGTCCGCCGATCACATAGGGATAGATGCGCTGGTTGAGCTGCTGCAGCAGTTCGGCATATTCCGGCACCGCCCAGAAGTCCTTCACCTTGAACATGGTCTCGTAGAAGGCCTTGTTGTAAGGCGTGGCGTTCTGGAATTCAGGCGACTTCAGCACGGCCGCGCTGCAGGTGTAGCCGCCGAGCGCCGCCCACTTCTTCTGGGTCTCGTCCTTGATGAACCATTCGAGGAACTTCATCGCCTCGTCCTGCTTCTGCGAGTAGGAGACGATGGAGATGCCCTGGCCGCCCAGCGCTGCGAACTGATCGCCGTTAGGTCCCGGAGGATTGGCGAAGAAACCGGTGTTCTTGGCGTTCGGGTTCGACGCCTCGTTGATCAGCGAGGGGAAGAACGCGAAATAGTTCATGCTCATCGCCGCAAGGTTCTCGGTGATCGCCTGGTTGTCCTCGACGAAGAACGACTTGGCCCAGCCCGGAGGGGTGAACTTGTAGAGATCCCGGTAGGCATCGAGTGCGGCGACCGCCTTGTCCGAATTGATGATGCCATCGACCTTGTAGGTCGAATAGTCGCCCAATTCGCCGCCATACGAGAACAGCGCGTTCTCGAAGCCCATCGCCATCGCGTCGTAGGAATTGTCGGTGTAGATGGCGATGCCGTATTTCTTCTGGTCCGGCCGGTGGAAGAACTCGGCGATGTCATGCAGCGCCTTGAAATCCTTCGGCACGTCGAGGTCGTAGCCGTATTTGGCCTTGAAGGCTTCCTTTTCCTTCGGATCCTCGAACCAGTCCTTGCGATAGGACCAGCCGACGGCGTCGCCTTCGAGCGGGATCGCCCAGTACTTGCCGCTGTTGCCGGGATATTCGGCGTAATATTTCACCGTCGCCGGCGCCATCACGTCGTTCAGCTTGTGCTTGTTGAAGAAGTCGGTCAGGTCGACATAGTGGCCGCCGGTCGAGCCGGCGCCGAGCCATTGCGAGTCGCCGACCACCATGTCGTAGGCATCGCCATGGGCATTGAATTCGGTGAAGGCCTTGGTCTGGAAGTCCGACCAGGGCGTGGTTTCCACCGTGATCTTGACGCCGGTTTCCTTCTCGTACTCGTTGCCGAGTTCCTGCAAATAGTTGGCCGGATCCCATTCCGCCCAGAAGATGGTGAGTTCCTTGTCCTGCGCATAGACGGATGTCCCGCAGGCAAGCGACAGGCCGATACCAGCAAGCACGCTGGTTACTATCTTGCGCATAGTTTTCCTCCCTGGTGCGCATTCTACCGTGTCATTGAGAGCCGGCAGCATGGTCGGCCCTGGTAGTTCCTCCCGTGACGGCACTTTTCCGGCATCGAGCCTCCTCATCCTGCCGGAAAAAATGGATCGCAGCCCTCACTTTCGATCCGCTTTATGTCTACTGATCTGGTATTACCAATTCAAGAGGGACGTCAAGCGCTTTCTTGGACGCCTCGAAGCGGTTCGACAAGCCAATCGAGACAGTATCTGTCTGTTTTCCCTTATTTTTCCTACTCCTTGATACATGAAGGCCTTGCTTCCGACGATGCACCACAATTATTATCGGTAGCTGGCCCTCCAATCTGGTCGAACCAGATTTAAGACATCTCCGTCTTGGGCGATGTCGAAACTCCACCCGCTTTCGCCTCTGATTCCGCTATCGCCGCGCGCACCAGCGCGCCCGCCGCCCAATCGGCGACCGACATCATGTCGCGGCTCTCCAGCCCCCATATATCCTTCAGCACGATCAGCACCTCGACGCCGAACATCATCGACAGCGCTTGGGCAAGACGCTTGAACTGACGCGGCTTGAGCTGACCCTTGAGCGGCGCGATCGCGTCCTTCAAAAGATCGACGCGATGACCGCGCTTGAAGGCCGGCTCGGTGCCCAGCGTGCCCGCCTGCCGCTGCGCCCACTGGTCGAGCGAAAGCTTGAGCGCCGCCTTGAACGTCGCCTCGAAAGCCTCGATGCGCGGCATGGCGGTGGCGAACAGCTCCGCCACTCGCCGCTCCGGATCGGTCGAAGCCGATTTCCAGGTCAGGATCGGGCCGAGTCCTTCGTCGACGACCGCCTGCACCAGTGCCGCCTGGCTTGGGAAGTAGCGGTAGGCGGTCGCGCGCGACACCTCCGCCGCCTCGGCCACCTCGCTCACCGAAGGCGTCACGCCAGCCTGCATCAGCCGCGTCGCCGTCTCCAGCATCAGCCGCCTCGTCCGCGCGCGTGGCCCCTTTTCGGCTGCCGGCATTTGTTCGGCGTCGTCGTTCGATGTGGCTTGTTGACGTGAGACATCCATATCAATACGATACGCGCGTCTCAAAAAATTGCAATGGCATCGCGCCGTGCGAGAAGCGGCAGGCGGCAACGCCGGACGCGCCGGAGAACAGGAGAGACAACGGGGAAACGCGGATGAAGCGCATCTATGTGGCCGGCACGGCCGACACCAAGGGTGAGGAACTCGCCTTCCTGGCCGATGCCGTCACTGCCGCCGGTGGCGCGGTCGCCCGCGTCGACGTCGGCACGCGCGACGCAACCGTGCCGGTGGACATCCAGGCCAGCGAGGTCGCCGCGCATCATCCGGACGGAGCCGGCGCGGTGCTCGGCATCGACGATCGCGGCACCGCCGTTGCCGGCATGGGCGTCGCGTTTGCCCGCTTCATGCAATCGCGCGACGACGTCGTCGGCGTGATCGGCATCGGCGGCGGCGGCGGCACCTCGATCATCACCGCCGGCATGCGCGCGCTGCCGCTCGGCCTGCCGAAGATCATGGTCTCGACGCTCGCCTCCGGCGACACCGCGCCTTACGTCGACGTCTCCGACATCATCATGATGCCGTCGGTGACCGACATGGCCGGCCTCAACCGCCTGTCGCGGGTCGTGCTGCACAATGCCGCCCAGGCCATCGCCGGCATGGCCGCGAAGCCGGCGCCGTCCGCCGCCGGCAAGCCGGCGCTGGGCTTGACCATGTTCGGCGTCACCACGCCATGCGTCACCGCAATCGCCGACCGGTTGCGCGCCGACTATGACTGCATGGTCTTCCACGCCACCGGCACCGGCGGCCGCTCGATGGAGAAGCTCGCCGACAGCGGCCTGCTCGCCGGCGTCATCGACATCACCACGACGGAAGTCTGCGACCTGCTGTTCGGTGGCGTGTTGCCGGCGACCGAGGATCGCTTCGGCGCCATTGCCCGTACGAAACTGCCTTATGCCGGCTCGGTCGGCGCGCTCGACATGGTGAATTTCTGGGCCCCGCCGACCATTCCCGAACGTTATCGCGGCCGTCTCTTCTACGAGCACAATCCGAACGTCACGCTGATGCGTACCACGGCCGATGAATGCCGCCAGATCGGCGAATGGATCGGCGGCCGCCTCGCCCGCTGCGACGGTCCGGTCCGTTTCCTCATCCCGGAAAAAGGTGTGTCCGCGCTCGACATCGAGGGCGGCGCCTTCTTCGATGCGGAAGCCGATGCCGCCCTGTTCGACGCCATCGAGCGCACGATCCAGCCGACGAAGAACCGCACCGTGACGCGCCTGCCGATGCACATCAACGACCCCGCATTCGCCAAGGCCGCGGCCGAGGCTTTCCTCGACATCGCCAAGAAGTGAGACCGGACAAGCATGGCCGCCATTCCCCGCAAGACGATTCTGGAGAAGTTCCGCAAGATGATCGCCGAGGGCGTGCCGATCGTCGGCGGCGGCGCCGGCACCGGCCTGTCGGCCAAGGCCGAGGAAGCCGGCGGCATCGACTTGATCATCATCTACAATTCCGGTCGCTACCGCATGGCGGGGCGCGGCTCGGCGGCCGGCCTGCTCGCCTATGGCAATGCCAACGAGATCGTCAAGGAAATGGCCTATGAGGTGCTGCCGGTGGTGAGGAAAACGCCGGTGCTGGCCGGCGTCAACGGCACCGACCCTTTCGTCATCATGCCGCTGCTGCTCACCGAGCTGAAGACGATGGGCTTCTCCGGCGTGCAGAACTTTCCGACTGTCGGCCTGTTCGACGGCACCATGCGCCAGAGTTTTGAGGAGACCGGCATGGGTTTTGGCCTTGAGGTCGACATGATCGCCGAGGCGCACAAGCTCGACCTGCTGACCACGCCCTACGTCTTCAATCCGGACGAAGCGCGCGCCATGACGAGGGCCGGCGCCGACATCGTCGTCGCCCATATGGGCGTGACCACGGGTGGATCGATCGGCGCCACCTCGGCGAAGTCGCTCGACGGCTGCGTGAAGGAGATCGACGCCATTGCCGATGCCGCGCGATCGGTACGCAGGGACGTCATCCTGCTTTGCCATGGCGGGCCGATCTCGATGCCCGACGACGCGCGCTACATCCTGGAGCGCTGTGAGGGTCTGCACGGCTTCTACGGCGCAAGCTCGATGGAGCGGCTGCCGGCCGAGGCGGCGATCGCCAGGCAGACGGCGGATTTCAAGGCCGCGGCAATCGGCAAAGCGAAGACCGCCAGCAACTAGGAAGGGATGAGGCAAATGGCCGACAGGAGCAAAGTGTTCGTCTACCCGAAGGATGTCAGCGCCTTCGGCTTCGACTGGGGCAGACTGGCCCTCACCGTCGCGCCGGAAGTGAACGGCGCGGAGCGCTTTTCCGGCGGCGTCGTCGACCTGCCGCCCGGCAAGGGGCACACGCGCCACAACCATCCGGGCGCCGAAGAGATCATCTTCGTCATCTCGGGCAATGGCGAACAGATGGTCGAGGACGAGAAGGGTAATCCCGTGGTCGCGAAGGTCGGCCCCGGCTGCACCATCTACGTGCCGGAAAGCCGTTTCCACTCGACGCTCAACACCGGCGACCAGCCGATGCAGCTTTTCGTCGTCTACTCGCCGGCCGGACCGGAGCTTGCGCTGCGCGACCTACCGGACTTCAGGCTGCTGCCGCCGGGTAAGCAGTAGATTGATTCCTGTTCACGGCAGCGCCGCCCCTCATTGTCCTGCCGGACATTTCTCCCCGTATAGTGACGGGGAGAAAGACGCTTTCATCAATGCTTTCGCCAATTTTCCACGTCGGAAGGTAAGCGCCGAGGTTGCGGCCATCTGCCTTCTCCCCGTCACTATACGGGGAGAAGGTGCCGGCAGGCGGATGAGGGGGCAGCGCCTACCTTCGGCTCTATGAAGCTCCCCTGTTCCACCCCCTACCCCGATCGCCGAACATCACATAGCCGGTGTCGGTCACCGCGACGGTGTCCTCCAGCTTGATGAAGCCGCGCTTCGGGTGAAGCATGGTCGTCTCGACCGAGAGCACCATGTTCTTTTCCAGCGGCTTGGCGGCATAGGTGCCTTCATAGGTGACCGGATGGTTAGTCATCAGGAACGGCGCCTCGTGGGTTATCAGCCCCATGCCGTGGGCGAAGAAATCCGTATAGGCCGCTACCTTCGAGGCCTTCAGCACGCTTTCGGCATGCGCGATCATATCGCCGCCAAGCGTGCCCGCCTTGACCTTGGAAAAGGCCGCCTGCTGCACCGCTTCAACTTCGGCCAGCAGATCCTGGAGCTCCGCATCCGGCTCGCCAAGCACGCCCATGCGGCAGAGGTCGCCGATATAGCCGTGATAATTGCCGCCGGAATCGATCGACAGCACCTCGCCCTTCTTCCACGCCTGGTCTGACGCCGCGCGGTTGTGGCTGGAGCCCAACGTCAGCAGGCAATATTCGAAATGCGCGCCGCGATTGGTCTCCTCACGCCTGAGCCGCTCTATGATGTCGGTTTTCGTCGTGTCCTCGCGCGCCCAGGCGATCGTTGCCAGCATCGAGTCGGTGATGAGCTCGGAGGCGATGCGCAGCTTTTCGAGCTCGGCCTCGGTCTTGATGGCGCGCATATTCTCCAGCATGCCGGTCGCATCGATCAGCTTGGCATCCGGCAGCGCCTTGCGGATCAGCGTATAGGCATCCGACGGCAGGAAGCCCGGCTCGATGCCGATGCGCGCCGTCGACTTGCCGATCTTCTGCAAATGCTCCACCGCAAGGTTGGCGGCATCGAGCGTGCCCCAGCAGGCGGCATGCAATGTCGGTGTCCAGAACGGGTGGTTCTGATGCTCGCCGCCTTCCATCTTGTTGCCGATATAGGCGGCATGCTCCGGCCCGCCCTTTTCGTAAAGGACGATCGGCAGGTAGCGGCTGTGGCCGATGGCATCCATCGCCGCGAAGAAGATGAACTTGTAGCCGCCGAGCAGATATTGCGTGTTGTGCTTGGAGGTGGCGAAGAGCACATCGATGCCGGCCTCCTCCATGAGCCGGTCCACCCGCGCCTGGTCGAACGGGATACCGCTGACCTCGGTTTTGCCCGGAGCGATGTTCATCGGCCTCTCCCTGAATCTTCCGGCCGCTCGAGCGGCCTCTTCTTGAACTTTTGGCTGTCGGCCAATCTGCATCATTTGACCACTCTGGTCCAGCCAGAATCGACGGCGCTTGGCGGATCCAGCCCTACCCAGCGGCCTCAAGTGGCATTACGCCCCTATCTGGTCCTACCAGGTGGCGGCAACTGCAGCCTGCATATAACTGGTCCAGTGAACGAAAATTTCAAAGCCAAGCCATCCTGCGCCAAAACCGTCTCTGGCGAAACCTTTGCCAAGGGCCATAATCCCGTCCATTTCGAGGTCGCCCACGCTGTCGCGGGTGAAGAGGGGAGTTGAGCGATGTCCGAATTGACGATTTCACGCCGCGGCCTGCTTGCCGGTTCGGCGCTGCTTTTGGCCTCGACCGCGCTGCCGGCCATAGGTCGCGCGCAGGCGCCGAAGAAAGGCGGAAGGCTGATCGTCGCCGCCGACTCCGAGCCGCGCAACTTGAACCCGGCGATCGTCGCCTCCAACGGCGTCTTCTTCATCTCCAGCAAGATCGTCGAGACGCTGGCCGAGGCCTCCTTCGACGGCAAGGATGGACTTGAGCCGCGCCTCGCTCTCTCCTGGGAAGGCGCTGCCGATGGCCTGTCGGTGACCTTCAAATTGCGCGACGGCGTCAAATGGCATGACGGCAAGCCCTTCACCTCTGCCGACGTCGCCTTCTCGGCGCTGCAGATCTGGAAGCCGCTGCAGAATCTCGGGCGCACCGTGTTCAAGGATCTCAGCGCGGTCGACACGCCCGATGATCTCACCGCCGTATTCAAATTCGCCAAACCGACGCCGTTCCAGCTGATCCGCAACGCTCTGCCGGCACTGTCGAGCGTCGTGCCGAAGCATGTCTATGAGGTGGGCAAGATCGAGGACAACCCGGCCAACAACGCGCCGGTCGGCACCGGGCCGTTCAAGTTCGCCGAATACAAGGCCGGCCAGTACTACCGGCTGGCGCGGAACGACGACTATTGGGGCAAGGACGAGCCTTATCTCGACGAGATCGTCTACCAGGTGCTGCCCGACCGCACCTCGGCGGCGGCGGCGCTCGAGGCGGAAGAGATCCAGCTCGCCGCCTTCTCCGCCGTGCCGCTCGCCGATCTCGACCGCATCTCCAAGGTGCCGGGCCTGAAGGTCATCACCAAGGGCTATGAGGGGCTCACCTACCAGCTCGTCGTCGAGATCAACCATCGCCGCAAGGAGCTGGCCGACCTCAAGGTGCGCCAGGCCATCGCCCATGCCATCGACAAGGACTTCGTCGTCAAGACGATCTTCCTCGGCTACGCCGCGACCGCAACCGGCCCGGTGCCGAAGAACGATCCGCAATTCTACACCGCCGATGTCCCGACTTACGCGTTCGATGTCGCCAAGGCCAACGACCTGCTGGACGAAGCCGGCTATAGGCGCGCCGACGACGGCAAGCGCTTTTCGCTGAAACTGCTGCCGGCGCCCTACTTCAACGAGACGAAGCAATTCGGCGACTATCTGCGCCAGGCCCTGGCCGCGATCGGCATCGACGCCGAGATCGTCAACAACGACTCGGCAGCCCACATCAAAGCCGTCTACACCGATCATGCCTTCGATCTCGCTATCGGCCCGCCGGTGTTCCGCGGCGACCCGGCGATCTCCACCACCATCCTGGTGCAGAGCGGCATTCCGGACGGCGTGCCCTTCTCCAACCAGGGCGGCTACAAGAATGCCGACCTGGACGCGCTGATCGCGAAAGCCTCGGAGACGCTCGATACCGGCGCCCGCACCGAGCTGTACAAAGAATTCCAGAAGAAGGTCGCTGCCGACCTGCCGTTGATCAACGTCGCCGAATGGAGCTTCATTTCCGTCGCCCGCGATACGGTCGGAAACATCGCCGACAACCCGCGCTGGGCGGTGTCGAACTGGGCGGACACCTATTTGGAATCGTGACACACTCGCGCGGATGAGCGTTCGCGAGGAAATGGGAACTTTGGCAAAGGCCGAGTTCCCGCCCACCCCCCTCTGTCCTGCCGGACATCTCCCCCGCAAGGGGGGAGATCAGATTTCATCTCGGCCTTCGCCAATCTCCAACATTGCTGCCCAGCAGAACAGGCGCCGTCGGCGAAGCTGCCAATCTCCCCCCTTGCGGGGGAGATGTCCGGCAGGACAGAGGGGGGTGCCTGGGCGCATTCCTGGCCAGCTTGTCGTCAACCCTTCGAGGCGCGCATGACACGCGCCCTCATCCTCCTGCGCCGCCGTCTCGTCGGCAGCATCTTCGTCCTCCTGATCGTCGTCATCGGCAGCTTCCTCCTGCTCGAAGCGGCACCAGGCGATGCGGTCGACGCCTATATCGTCTCGACCGGCGGCGATGCCGGCATGATCGAATTGCTACGCCACCGCTGGGGCCTCGACCAATCCGAACTGACCCGGCTGGCAAACTACCTCTGGGCATTGCTGCATCTCGATCTCGGCCAGTCGGTCACCTTCTCGCGGCCGATCCGCGAAATCATCCTCGAACGTCTCCCCACCACGCTCATCCTGATGGGCAGCGCCACCGCCCTTTCCTTCGGCCTCGGTTCGGCGCTCGGCATCTTTGCCGGCGCGAGGCCCGGCAGTTTTCGCGATCGCTTCTTGTCGATCGGTTCGCTGGCGCTCTATGCGGTGCCCGGATTCTGGCTCGGCCTGGTGCTGATCGTCGTCTTCGCCGTCGACCTGCGCTGGCTGCCGATCGGTGGCATCGAAACAATCGCCTCCGGCAAGACCGGGTTTTCCCGCTCCGCCGACATTGCGGTGCATCTCGTGCTGCCGGTATCGGCGCTGGGCTTCATCTACCTCGCGCTCTATCTGCGCATGATGCGCGCCGGCATGGCCGAGGCCTGGCGGCAGGACTTTGTCCTCGCCGCCCGCGCCCGGGGCCTGCCGCGCTGCCGCATCGTGCTTGCCCATGTCGCCCGCAACGCGCTCTTACCCTTGGTCACCATGCTCGGCCTGCAATCGGCGCAGATGCTGGGCGGCAGCGTCGTCATCGAAAGCGTCTTTGCAGTCCCCGGCCTCGGCCGGCTGGCGCAGGAAGCCGTCGCCGGGCGCGACACGCCGTTGCTGCTGGGGATCATCCTGGTGAGCGCGGTCCTCGTGGTCGTCATCAATCTCCTGGTCGACCTCGCCTATGCCTTCCTCGATCCGCGTGTCGGCGCCGGCGAGGCAGGCGCATGAACGGGCTGCTTCGTTTCTTCCGCACGCCGGAGGCGATCGCCGGCGCAGTCATTCTAGCCTTGCTGGTGGCGATGGCGCTGGCGGCGCCGCTGCTTTTCCCGGGCGATCCGCAGGCGATCGCCGGCCCGGCGCTGCTGCCGCCGTTCCAGGACTGGTCGCTGCCGCTCGGCACCGATCGGCTTGGCCGCGACGTGCTGGCCGAGCTGTTCCACGGTGCCCGCACATCGCTGGCGGTCGGGCTGGCGGCAGCCGCCGCGGCGCTTCTGATCGGCGCGGTGGTCGGTACGCTGGCCGGTTTCGCGGGAGGCCTCGTCGACGAGGTGCTGATGCGCATCACCGACGCGTTCCAGACCGTACCGAGCTTCCTGCTGACACTGGCATTTGTCAGCATCGTCGGCCCCTCGCTCGGTGTCGTCGTCTGGGCAATAGCGCTCGGCGCCTGGACCGGACCGGCTCGCGTTGCCCGCGCCGAAGTCCTGTCGATCCGCGAGCGCGACTATGTCGCCGGCGCCCGCGTCATCGGCATGCATCCGTTGGAAATTGCTTTTCGCGAGGTGCTGCCCAATGCGCTGCCGCCGGTGCTGGCGCTCTCGTCGGTGATCGTCGCGGCGGCCATCCTCACCGAAGCGGCGCTCTCCTTCCTCGGTCTCGGCGATCCCAACCGCGTCACCTGGGGCGGCATGATCGCCGAAGGCCGCGCTGTCTTGCGCACCGCGCCGTATCTGTCGATCGTTCCCGGCATCGCGCTGGTGCTGACCGTGCTCGGCGTCTACCTCGCCGGCGAAAGTGTGGTTGAAAGCACCGCGGTGCGCAGGAGCCTGTCGTGACGGCGCTGCTCACGATCCGTGATCTGATGGTTGCCTACCGTCGCGATGGGGTAGCGGCGCTGAGCGGTGTGAGCCTGGATGTCGAGGCCGGCGAGCGCCTGGCGATCATTGGCGAGAGCGGCTCGGGCAAGAGCACGCTGGCGCTGGCGATTGCGGGGTTGTTGACTAGGTCGGCTGGGATTGAAGGACGCGTCGACTGGTTCTTGTCGGCAAACGTTGGTGCCAAGGCACCCCCCTCTGTCCTGCCGGACATCTCCCCCTCAAGGGGGGAGATTGGCAGCGTCAACGCCGGCTCGCTTCCTGCAGTGTCAACATTTGGCGAAAGCGGAAATGAGAGCGCAATCTCCCCCCTAGAGGGGGAGATGTCCGGCAGGGCAGAGGGGGGCGTGACAGAACGCGACCTGTCCAAGATTGATAGCAACCAAATCCCCCTCCTCGGCCGTGACATCGGCTTCGTCTTCCAGGATCCCTCCTCCAGCCTCGACCCGGTCATGCCGATCGGCAAGCAGATCGCCGAAGTCACACGCACGCACATCGGCCTGACCTGGTCGCAAGCCTACGCCAAAGCCAAAACCCTCCTCGAGCGCGTCCGCCTCCCCGCCCCGGAAGCCGTCCTACATGCCTATCCGCACCAGCTTTCCGGCGGCCAGAAACAGCGCGTGGCGATTGCCGCGGCCATCGCCGCCGCGCCCAAGCTTTTGATCGCCGACGAGGCGACCAGCGCGCTCGATACCATCGTCCAGGCCGAAATTGTCGCCCTGATCCGCTGGCTGGTCGCCGAGGACGGTATGACGCTCATCTTCATCAGCCACGACATTGCGCTGGCGGCCACGCTGGCCGAGCGCATCGCCGTGCTGCGCAGTGGCGAACTGGTCGAGCTCGGCGAAACCCGTCAAATCATCAACGCGCCGCGCCATGCCTATACCCGGGCACTGCTCGATGCCCATCTCGGTCTCGACGCCGAACCGTTGCTCGACCGGCAAGGCGTGTTGACATGAGCCTCCTCGCCGTTTCCAACCTTGCCAAGCACTATCGCCGTGGCGGCAAACCCTTCGCCGCTGTCGACGACGTTTCCTTCGAGATCGGGCCGGCCGAGACGCTGGCGCTTGCCGGCCCGTCCGGCAGCGGCAAGTCGACGATCGCCCGTCTGGTGTCGCGGCTGCTCGAGCCGGACTCCGGCCGCATCGACTTCGAGGGCACGGACTTTCTTGCGCTTTCGGGCGCCGCATTGCGCGCCCGCCGCGCCCGTCTTCAGATGGTGTTCCAGGACCCGCTCGCCGCCTTCAACCCGCGCGCCACGGTAGCGCGCGTGCTGGACGACCCTCTGCGCGTCCATGGCATCGCTCCGCGCGCCGAGCGCCCGCGTCGCATCGCGGCGCTGCTGGAGCGCGTCGGCCTCGATGTCGGCCTTGCCGCGCGCGCCATCCACGAGATCTCCGGCGGCCAGCGCCAGCGCATCGCGATTGCCCGCGCCATCGCCACGCGGCCATCCCTGGTCGTGCTCGACGAGGCGGTGTCGGCGCTCGACGTTTCGGTGCGCGGGCAAATCCTGGAATTGCTGCTCGATCTGCAAAGACAGGAACGGATTGCCTATCTTTTCATTTCCCATGACCTCGGCGTCATCCGCGCCGTCGCGCATCGCGTCGTCATCCTCGATGCCGGCCGGGTCGCCGAGAGCGGCGATGCTCGCACGGTGATCGCGTCGCCACAGTCGGCGATCGGCAAGGCGCTGGTGGCGGCAACGCCGAAGCTTGTCAGAACCAGTCAGGACGCATCATGACCGACCCCGCAGCCAGAGCCGAAAACCTGTCGCGCGAACTCGATTCCGCTTTCCGCAACCGGGCCGATCTCTATCGCCTCTTCCTGGATGAACTGACCGCTGAGCTTGGCGCCGAGAGGGCCGAGGCGGTCATGATCCGCACCATCGAAAAGCGCGGCCGGGAAGTCGCCGCGGCTGCCTTTACCGGTTTCGGCCCTAATGATGCGCTGGCGATCGGCGAGGCCTTCCTTTCGGTCAGTCCGGATGGCGGCCGCATGTACCCGACCGACGTCGATCGCGGGCCCGACCACATCGCCTTCAAGGTGAAGCGCTGCCCGCTCAAGGACGCCTGGGTCGAGGCCGGGGTCGGCGAGGAAAAGCTCGCCACGCTCTGCCGCATCGCCGGCGCCTTCGACCGCGGCCTGTTCGAGGCGACCGGCGTGCGTTTCGCCAACGTCACCTGGACGCCGGGCCACGGCTCCGGCTGCTGCCACATCGCGCTGACCAACCGCGACGCCGGCTAAAGCATGATCCCGAACCGAAGGTCAGCGTAGCAAAAAGTGGGAACCGGTTTTCGGACAAGATCATGCTCAAAAAGACCTAGAGCAATTCCAGGAAAAGTGTGAAACGGTTTTCTGTCCGGAATTGCGTCAAACCAAAGAGATAGAGCGGTTCGCCGTTTCCGTGAAACGGTGAAACGCTCTAGCCGCCGACCATCAGCTTGACGACTTCGTCGTGATTGGTCTCGGAGATCTTGCGCTCGCCCGCCTGGACGCCTCGCCTCAGCACGACGATGCGGTCGGAGACGGCGAAGATGTCCTGCAGATTGTGCGAGATGAAGATCACGCCGCGCCCTTGCGCCTTGAGTTGACGGATCAGCAAAATGACCTTGCGCTGCTCCGGAACGCCGAGCGCCGCGGTAGGCTCGTCCATGATCAGGATCTGCGCGTCCCAGTAGACGGCGCGGCCGATGGCGACGGCCTGACGCTGGCCGCCGGAGAAATTGCTGACCGGCGCCTCCAGCCGGCTGACATGGAAATCGAGCCGGCTCATCGTCTCCTTGGCCGCCCTGGCCATCGCCTTGCGGTCGAGCACCGGCAGGAAGCCGAATGCCTTGCGCATCGGCTCGCGGCCAAGAAAGATGTTGGCGCCGATCGACAGATTGTCGGCCAAAGCGAGATCCTGGTAGATCGTCTCGATGCCTTTCTCGCGCGCCTCCTGCGGCGTGGCGAAGCTCACCGGCTGGCCTCTCAGCAGGATTTCGCCGCCGGTCGGCTGATAGACCCCGGATATCGCCTTGATCAGCGTCGTCTTGCCGGCGCCGTTGTCGCCGGCAAGCGCCACGACTTCGCCCGGCCGCACGACCATGGAGAAATCGTTGAGCGCGCGCACGGCGCCGAAATGCTTGGACAGATTCCGGACTTCGAGGAGGGGAGCGGTCTCAACGCTTCTATTCATCCTGACGGGCTCCACTGAACCGGCGCTGCGCCTGGTCGATGAGGACGGAAATGATGATGACGACGCCGACGGCGATGAACTGCCAGAACGGCTCGACATTGACGAAGACCAGCCCGTACTGGATGACCGCGATCACCAGCGCGCCGGCCACGGTGCCTAAGATCGTGCCGGACCCGCCGAACAGGCTGGCGCCGCCGATCACCACCGCGGCGACACTGTCGAGCAAGAGCGGCTCGCCGGCCTGCGCGGCGCCCGCCGTGAAGCGCGCGGCATAGAGCGCGCCGCCGAGGCCGGCGCACATCGCCGACAGCACGTAGAGGCGCAAGATGTGATCCTTGATGTCGATGCCGGCGCGGCGCGCGGCCTGCGCATTGGCGCCGATCGCGTAATTGTGCTGGCCGAACCGCGTCTGGCTCAGAATGTAGTGCATCACGATGACGAAGATCGCGGTGATGATGACAAGGTAGGGCACGCTGTAGAACTTGCCGTTGCCGAGCAGTGCGAACCAGGAATTCTGCACCGGCACCGTTGTGCCCCCGGCAAGCAGGTAAGCGGCACCGCGCGCGACGCCGAACATGCCGAGCGTGCCGATGAAAGGCGGTACCCTGAGGCGCGAGATCAAGAGGCCGTTGATGACGCCGGGCACGCCGGCGACGATCACGGCGGCAAGGATTCCGGCCAGCATCGCCAGCGGCAACGGGATAGCGGCCCCGGCCATGTTGGTCGCATGCGCGGCGATGACGGCGGCGAGCCCCATGATGAAGCCGAGCGACAGGTCGATGCCGCCCGAAATGATGACGAAGGTCTGCCCGGTCGCGAGCAGCAGCGGCGCCACGGCGAATATCGCAATCGATTGCAGGTTGAACGGATTGAGCACGAAGGTCGCGCCATAGACGACCCTTGACCAGACCTCGAAACAGATGATCAAGGCGGCGAGGAACAGCCATGCGCGCCCTTCGGCGATGCGTCGGATCCAGCTCTTGGCCGCTTCGCTGTGGTCGGCCTGAGGGGCGATATGCTTTTCGGCCTGCTGGGCCGGTGTTGTTGAGGTCATGAATGCTCCGCGGCGCGGCTCGCTTCAGGCGCAGGTCCCCTCCCGGCAGGCCGGGAGGAGACCAAACGTGTTTGGTTACTCGGAGTATAGATACTTCGAGATGTTCGGATCCGCGATGTTGGACTTGTCCATGATCGTGAAGCCGGTGCCGATCGAAACCGGGATCGAATGGCCGGTCAGGTGCGCATAGGCCGAGACGACGCCGAAATAACCGATCTCGGCCGGATGCTGGGCGATCGCCACGTCCACCAGGCCGGTGTTGATGTTGTCGACGATGCTGGTCGGAGCATCGAAGGCGACCACCTTGACGGTGCCGGTCTGCCCGGCCTGCTTGACGCCGTTGGCGGCGCCCAGCGCCGAGAACAGGTTGGCGCCGAAGACGCCGACGAGATCGGGATTGCGGGCGAACACCGCCTGCAATTGCGAGGCCGCCTTGTTGGCGTCGTCGTCGTTGAACTGGGTCTCCAGCACGGTGATGCCGGGATGCTTGGCCATTTCCTTTTTGAAGCCCTCTTCCCGCTGGTCGGTGGTCGAGATGCCGGGCTTGACGTTCGAGACATAGACCTTGCCCTTGTCGCCGATGGCGGTAGCCAAAGCCCGTGCCGCGATTTCACCGCCGAGCACGTTGTCGGAAGCGATGTAGGCCAGCGGGAAATCGGCGTCGCCGGCGCCGGTCTGGTAGGTCCCGCTGCCGATGAAGGTGTCGACGGTGATGACCGGAATGCCGGCGTCATTGGCCTTGCGCAGCGGCTCGACCAGCTGAACCTTGTCGGTCGGCGCGATCAGGATCGCATCCGGCTTCTTGGCGATGACCGCGTCAAGCACAGGCACCTGGGTGACCGGATTGAACTCCGGGGCACCCTGGAAAACCAGGTTCACGCCGAGCGCGTCGGCCGCCGCCTGGGCGCCTTTGCGCATGGTGATGTAGAAACCGTCGGTGGTCAGGCCCGGAATGAGCGCGATGGTGTATTTCTTGTCCTGCGCTTGCGCGGGCGCAATCAGCACCCCGGCGCTGACGGCGAGCGCCGCGAGCGCGGCAACAATCTTCTTCATGAATTCCTCCTCTTCGTGGTTGGCAGATTTGCCGTTGCGAGTGACTGGAATGGCCATCGATCCGCCCAGGATGCCGACGGCCGGGAACGCCTGTCTGCTGTCGCGGGCAGCTTTCCTCCCAAGCGCCCTCCGGTCGATATGCGAGCCGGTCGAAGCCGACCGGCCATTAGCCGCAGTCTCGTTTGCCGGCCTCAGCCAGGCCCGAGGAACTGCGCCGCTCGGAGTTCATCCACACCGAGTGCGCAAACTTGTAACACTTTGCAGAAATAAATTGCAACTCGGTTTTCCGAGACCGCAGCGACAGCTTTTTCGCACCGGACAGCATCTGCCTGCTCCGAAGAGGCCCCGGCGGACTATTGCTCCGAGCTTGCGGCGACACAACTGATTTCGCGCCGGCGACCTGCACTGGCCGGCTGCCAGCGGTTTAACGAGGCGGCATGGCGTCGAGGACGGCCTGCGCCGTCTTCGTGTCCGTCACAAGAGCATTGATGAGCCCGGCTCGGACGGCGCCGATGATCGCGGTTGCCTTCTCCGGCGAAGCTGCGACGCCGATCGCCAGCGGCGCGGCGCGAAGCTGTGCCGGCGACATCGCGATCATCCGGCTCTCTCCTTCCCAAGGGATCAGCACGCCATCGGCATCGAAATAGTGCCGAAGCACATCGCCCGCCGCATGGACCAGCGCCTGCTCGCTCGGCGTCGCGGCGCTCGCCTCCGGCGCGTTGATGGCATGCGGCAGGCCGACGCCGACGATCGCGACGTCGGTCCGGTCCCAGAGTGCCACGGCATCGCGGATCGCGGCATCGCCAAGGAAAACCTCGCGCAACTCGCTCGACGGCAGATAGGGCGCATGGATGAAGTGCGGCGTGCCGCCGAACTCTTCGGCTGCAAGCCGCACGAACTCGTTGATCTGGAAATGCGGGGCGTGCTGCTGCATGCCGCCAGTGGCGGCAACGGTGAGAACGCCCGGAATGCGCGGCAGACCGGCCCGGATCACCTCGCGCACGGCGCGTCCCCAGCCGATGGCCACCACGGAGCCGGCCACCAGTTGCGCCTGTTTGAGCAGGCCGCCGAGCGGGGCGGAGAGCGCCGTCAGCGCGCCGGCCGACGGCGTCTCGATCACCGCGGCGTCACGAAGCCCCAGCCGGTCGATCAGCTGTCGGGTGACGTCCTCCGGCGTCACCAGATCGATAACCTCGATCCTCACGATCCCTTCGGCCCGCGCGCGCTGCAGCAGGCGCGAGATCGTCGCCGTCGACACGCCGAGCTGCCGCGCGATATCGACCTGCGACATCTCCGCTTCGTAATGCAGCTTGGCGACCGTGTGCAGCATCGTGCGCGATGTGGTCGCATCCTGGATCGGAGAGACAGGCAGCTTGCAATTCCTTTCAGCAACGTGTTACACACACATACGCCGACGGGAGTTATCGCGCAAATCCGGCGAAGCCGCAACTTGAGGTCACTGCTCCGGCGAGGCCGCCTTCTGCAGCAGCCGACGGCACCATCAAAGGCGCAAAAATCGCCCTGCGGCGGGTGAAACTGAGCATCCCTGATCCGCGCTCTCGGCGAGGGCGCGCCCAACATCGGACGAAAAGACCATGGCGAAGATGACCACCGCGGAGTTGCGCGGCTACCAGCAAATCTGCGGACCGGACGGGGCCATGATGGCTATCGCATGCGACCAGCGCGGCGGCATGCGCACCTTGCTGGCGTCGGATCCGGCCGAACAGGCCAAGATCACCAACGACATGCTCGGCGACACCAAGACGGACATCACGCGCTACCTCGCCAGCGCCGCGTCCTGCGTGTTGCTCGACCCGCTTTGCGCCGTGCCGCGTGTGGTCGACAAGGGCGTGCTGAGCCGCGACACCGCCCTGCTCATCGGTCTCGACGCCTCCGGCTTCGATGTCTCGCCCGAGGGTTACCGCCTGTCGCGCCTGGTTCCCGGCATCGACGCGCGGCGCGTGCGCGAGCTGGGCGGCACCGGCGGCAAGATCATGGTCTACCTCAGGGCCGACAGGCCGGCGGCCAACGAGCATAACATCGCTATCCTGCGCCAGTGCATCGCCGATTTCGGCAAAGAGGACCTGCTGCTCGTGGTCGAGTTCCTGACCTATCAGCTCGAAGGCGAAAGCCCCGAGGATTATGCGGCCAGGACGCCCTGGCTCGTCGAGGAAGGCACGAGGATTTCGCTGGAGTGCGGCGCCAAGGTGCTGAAGCTTCCTTATCCCGGCACGGCCGAGGCCTGCGCCAACATCACCAGGATGGCGGGCGAGGTGCCGTGGGCGGTGCTGTCGGCCGGCGTCAATCATGCGACCTTCCTCGGCCAGGTCGAGATCGCTATGCAGAACGGCGCGTCCGGCGTCATCGCCGGCCGTTCGCTGTGGAAGGACTGCATCTCGCTCGACCGTGACATCCAGCGCGAAAGGCTGAAGACCATCGCCGTGCCGCGACTGCGCGAGATCCAGGCGGTGATCGGGCGCTACCGGCAAAAGGCCGCCTAGAGCATGATGCCGAAAAGTGTGAAGCGGTTTTCGGGCGACATCATGCTCTATTTCTTTGATTTAGAGCCGGATTCAGACTTCAGGTCGGTTCGACCTGAAATCATCCGGCTCTAGGGCATTGTGATTCAGGTGATGCGGGCCTGACCTCAATCGCAGGCCGGCGCCGGACAAGTGCGGAACATCATGCCACAAAGGTCGATGGCCATCGGGATCGATATAGGCGGCACCAATCTGCGTGCCGCCCGCATCTCGGGCGCGGGTGAAATCCTCAAGCGCGTCGCCGAGCAAAGCGCGCCCGATCCGGAACTGGTGCTCGGCCGCATCGCCGACATGGTGCGCCTGCTCGACACGCCCGAGGTGGCGGCCATCGGCGTCGGCGTTCCCGGCCGCGTCGATGCAAGGCGCGGCGCGGTGTTGTCAGGCGGTTACGTCGACCTTGCCTCGGTCGCCCTGCAACAGCGTCTGGAGAGCATGGCCGGCAAGCCCGTCGTGCTCGACAACGACTGCAACATGGCGCTGGTCGCCGAGATGGCGCTGGGGGCGGCCGCGGGGCACGACAATATCGTCATGTTCACCATCGGCACCGGCATCGGCGGCGCCGTTGCACAGAACCGTCAGATCATGCGCGGGCGCGCAACCGCCGGCCAGCTCGGCCACATCAGCGTCGACGCCAACGGCGAGATCTGCGCCTGCGGCCGGCGCGGCTGCGTCGAGACCACCAGTTCGGGCACGGCGCTCGGCCGCCACATCGCACGCGCAGGCCTGGGGCCGGGCATCTCCGTCGATCAGCTCTTTGCCCGCGACGCGGCCGGCGACGGCACGACGCGCGGCATACTGGAAGCCTGGGCCAAGCCGTTGCGGGCGGCAATCGATTCGGTTGTCGCCATGTTCGACCCCGACCTCGTTCTGCTCGGCGGCGGCCTGGGCCGGGCGGCGCACCGGGCGCTCGCATATGCGCCGGCGCTGGCGCCCTGGTATCAATGCAAGGTGGAACCGGCTAAGCTCGGCGACGACGCCGGCGTGATCGGCGCCGGCCTGCAGGCGCTCAAAGCGAAGGCAGGCACGCCATCGCCGAGGCGCGCCGTGCTCGTCAACGGCATCCCGGCAAGCGGCAAGGGCACCGTCTCGCGCGGCATCGCCGACCGCATGGGCTGGCCGCTGCTGGCGCTCGACACGGTCAAGAACCCGTTCCTCGAAATACTCGGCGGCGCCGACCGCGAGTTCAACCGGACGCTTGGCCGCGCCAGCTACCAGGCGATCTGGTCCGTTGTCGGCGAAGCTCCGGCGGGCGTCACTTTCGTCGTCGATGCCTGGTTCGGTTTCCAGCCACGAGACGTTCTCGAGGACCATCTGCGCAAAGCCGGCGTCGAGCGGACCGCCGAAATCTGGTGCCACGCGCCCGGCGAGGTCCTTGCCGAGCGCTACCGCGCCCGGCTTGACCAGAGGCCCGCCGGCCATCCGGGCGCGGCTTACATCCCCGAGCTGATCGAACTGGCCAAGCGCGCCGAGCCGCTGCGGCGCGGACCGCTTTTCGACGTCGATACGACGCAGCCGGTCGACTTCGACGCCATCACGGCGTGGCTGCGGTCGGCGATGGAGGGGTAGGAGTATTATTGAGCGCAATTTTTCTGCGACGACTACCAACTTCTTGCCGCTTGTAGCAGCCGCTCCCGCACGAATGCGTTCAGCGGCTGCCGCAGCCCCAGCCGATTCCAGGCGAGAAGAATGTCGTTGCTCGGCGGGTCAGAAGGGTCGTGCATCACCACCAGGGAACCTGTTGCGAGATATGATGCGCATAGATACTTCGGCAGCACGGTGATGCCGGCTCCGGCAACACAGGCATCGGTCAACGCGCGCAGGTCGGGGATAACTTGGACGGCCTCGGGCGGCGGTTCAGCGCGGAAGACCTGGCGGAAATAGCGCCGCACGATCGGCAGATCAGGCCCGTAACTGAGCCAAGGCAAGCCGGTGACCGCCGCTGCTCCGGTGCGCGACACCATCGCCGGCGGCATCAACGCCGCCCACCTCGGCGCCCCGACGAGCACAAAGGTTTCGCGGAACACCGGATCATATCCGATCATCTTGCGCGGAATGCGGACGGTGGCAATCGCCATGTCCAGTTCGCTGCTTTGGACACCCTCGATTAGGTCGCGCGCCACACCGAACCGCAATTCGATCCGAATGCCCATGTCCGGGAACCCGCTCAGCGCCGGGAGCACCTTCTCGGTCATGAATTCTATGGGACCGCCCAAGCGCACCGTACCGACAAGACTGTCGTGGCGCATTGCTGCCGCGGCCAAGGCTGCCTCGATGCCGTCGAGATGCGGCGCAACGGCACGGGCAAGGGATTCCGCGGCGGCTGTCGGCGCTATGCCGCGTCCAACTCGCCGGAAAAGCTTGCGCTTGAGATGAGTTTCCAGCGCTTTGATGTGCCCGGACGCGGCAGGCTGCGTGAGAGCGAGTTGGACCGCGGCCTTCGTTACCGAGCCGACACGGTAAACGGCGAGGAAGGTTCGCAGTTGGTTGAGCTGATTCATAATTATTTTTATCAATTCGGCTCAACAATATGATTTTTCAGATGTGAGGCCAAGCCATATGAGCAGCATCAAGCGGTTTGTTATGGAGACCTCCGATGCCCAAGATACTCATCGTCACCACGTCGCACGACCAACTCGGCGGCACCGGTCGTCAGACGGGTTTGTGGCTCGAAGAGCTGGCAACGCCCTATTATGCCCTGCTCGATAGCGGCGCCGACATCATCGTGGCATCGATAAAGGGCGGTGAGGTGCCCTTCGACGCGAGGAGCATCAAAGCTGATGGCAACAATCCTCCGCCGGTGCAGCGGTTCCTTTCCGACGATCATGCGATGGCCTGCGTGAGGTCGACACCCTCCATCGATAAGGTACGCGCCTCGGATTATGACGCGATCTTTCTGCCGGGAGGCCACGCTGCGATGTGGGATCTTCCAGGCAATGCGGCGCTCGCCAACGCCCTAGGCCAAGCGTTCGACGAGGGGCGCGTGGTCGCCGCGGTGTGTCACGGTGCGGCGGGCCTCATATCTGCCAAGCGCGCGGACGGCAGCCCCATCGTGCGCGACAGGCGCGTCAGCGGGTTCACGGACGCAGAGGAGGAGGCGGAAGGTTTGACGGAGATCGTGCCCTTCCTGCTCGAGACGCGCTTGCGCGAACTGGGCGCACGTTTTGAGAAGACGTCCAACTTCCGACCATTCGCGGTGCAAGACGGCAACCTGATCACCGGTCAGAATCCGATGTCATCTGCGAAGGTGGCCGAGCTCGTGCTGCAGGCCGTCACATCGGCGAGTGACAGGCCGCCGGCCTTTGCAACTCCCACCGACGCAAGGCCGATGTTTATCACCATGCGGCTTAGCGCAAAGGACGCGGACACGTTCAAGCGCCACTTGTTGAACGTGATCCCCGTGACGCGGCTCGCGCCGGGTTGCCGCTACAGCCATTCCTATCAAGGCACCTCAACCGCGAACGCCTTTCTATTGGTTCAAGGCTGGGACTCGATCGAACAGCAGCACGCCTATGTCGCCTGGCGCACACGACGCGGCGATTTTGTCCGGTTTCGCGCCCTTCTCGACAAGGACCCTGAGGTCGAGTCGTTCACGCTGTTCGATGCTTAGCGCCAAGATGGCAATATCGCACTCTGGTATGGCTTTGACGAACCCGACAGGATTCGAACCTGCCGTGATCTCCGTCTTCGCGAACGCTATAGATCCCGACCCTCCCATCGGCCTGCCGGCCGCCCCGGCGCCGCTAACATCCCCGAGCTGATCGAACTGGCCAGACGCGCCGAACCGCTGCTGCGCGGCTCACCTCTCGACGTCGACACGACGCAGCCGATCGACTTCGACGCCATCACGACGTGGCTGCGGTCGGCGATGTCGACGGGAGCGTAGAGAGCAAGCTGGCCGCCCTCGGTCACGCCGGCGACGGCTGCAGCGCCGTGCGGGCGATCTTCCAGGCGGACTCGACATGGCGCCGCGCCGCGGCTTCCGCCTCCTCCGGCTTGCGCGCCCTGATCGCATTCATGATCTCGTTCATCTCGGCGATCGCCGGCTCGCGCCGGTTCACTGAAGCGATCGTCATCGAGCGTAGCTGGTTGATACGCACATTCAGTCCGCTCACGATCTCCCAGGCGACGCGCTTGTCCGCCGCCTCGAACAGCGCCTCATAGAATCCGGTCGTCGCCCGCATCACCGCCGGCGGCTTGCCGGATGCCCAAGCCTCAAAAAGGGCCTCGAGCGCACGTTCGAGGACAGCCAATTGCCCGTCAGTCGCCGACAAGGCGCAGGCGCGCGCCGCGATCCCCTCGAGCAGGGCCCTGAGCTCATAGATCTCGTCGGTGCGGCCGAGGTCCGGCCGTGCCACCGCCGGCCCGTGCCCGGGGATCATCTGCACGAGACCTTCAGCTTCCAGCTGCCGCAAAACCTCGCGCACAACCGAACGGCTGACGCCGAGCTGGTCGCAAAGCGGCCGCTCGATCAGCCTTTCGCCGGGCTGGAAATGAAAATCCATGATGGCCTCGCGCATGCGCTCGAGAGCCAATGTTCTCAAGGTCTTGGCGCTGCGATCGATGCGAAGCGTGTCGTCCTGCATGTGCTTGCTCCCTGCCTCGCCACAAAAACAGATTCCATGGCCGATTGACAAGGTATTTGGTGCTCCATAGTATGGTATACCATAAGACAACGCGGGAAATGGCGCCTTTTCAAGCGTCGCCCGACAGAGGTTTCCATGCAGCCGGCCATTCGCAAGATCGTCACCTATACCGAAAACACGCTGATCGAAGGCGGCAAGGCGGCACCCAGGCCGCTGCGTCTGATCGGCGTCGCCGCCGTGCTGACGAACCCCTGGGCAGGTCGCGGCTTCACCGAGGACCTCTCGCCCGAGATCCGCGCCTGTGCGCCGGTGCTCGGAGAAATGCTGACCCGCGAGATTATTGCAGTCGCCGGCTCGGGCGACGCGATCGAAGGTTACGGCAAGGCCGCCATCTGCGGCACGTCGGGCGAGATCGAGCACGCCTCGGCGCTGATCCACACGCTGCATTTCGGCAACCATTATCGCCGCGCCGTCGGCGCCAAGACCTATCTCGCCTTCACCAATCTGCGCGGCGGGCCGAACACGCCGATCATGATCCCGCTGATGGACAAGAACGACGAAGGCCGGCGCTCGCATTACCTGACCGTGCATTTCCAGATCAGCGACGCCCCAGCCCCCGACGAGCTGGTCGTGGCGCTTGGCGCTTCCATCGGCGGCCGCCCGCATCATCGCATCGGCGATCGCTATCAGGACCTCAAGGAAGTGGGCGACCTGCATGGCTGACGCCGCGCTTGAATGGACCCGGGCCGCCGCGCCCGACGGCACCAGCTTCATCCGCGCCGGATCAGGCGCGCCGGTGCTTTTCATTCACGGCGTCGGCATGAACGCTGCGATCTGGCAGCCGCAGATCGAGCGCATGGCGGATCGTTGGGACGTCATCGCCATCGACATGCTCGGTCACGGCCGCTCGCCGCTGCCGCCGCAGGTGCCGGAGCTGGCCGACTATGCCAGGCAGGCGATCCGGCTGCTCGACCATCTCGGCCTCAATAGCGTATCCGTCGTCGGCCACTCGATGGGCGCGCTGGTCGCGCAGGAACTCGCTCTGCTCGCGCCCGAGCGCGTCAGCCGCATCGTTTCGCTGAACGCCGTGTTCCGCCGGCCGCCCGACCTCGCCGAAGCCGTTCGCGAGCGAGCCGCCGCCCTCACCGGCCACGGCGACACGGCAGGCGCCGCGCAGACCATTGCGCGCTGGTTCGGCGATCCGATTTCTGCGGAGCTCATGGCGGCAGCCGAAAAGGCGGCGGCGGCGCTGGGTGAGGTCGACCCCGAAGGCTATGCCCGCACCTATCGCCTCTTCGCCCGCGCCGATAGCGATCACGCCGAGCGCCTGCCGGCGCTGGCCATGCCGGCCCTGTTCATCACCGGCTCGGAAGACAAGAACTCCTCGCCGGCAATGTCGGCCGCCATGGCGCGACTGGCGCCGCACGGCCGCTGTACCGTGCTTGGCGGCGAACGGCACATGATGGCGGTGGCGGCGCCCGATTTCACCACGCGTCACATCGTCGACTTCCTGACGGACGGCGAAGTCGCCGCGCAGAGCAACGGAGCGGATGCAGGCGCCAGCTTCGACAGCGGCGAGTTCCGCCGCGCGCTGGGCTCGTTCCTCACCGGCGTCACCATCGTCACCACGATCGGACCGGAAGGCGAGCCGCGCGGCTTCACCGCCAACTCCTTCGCCTCGGTGTCGCTCGATCCGCCCCTGGTGCTGGTCTGCATCGCCCACAAGGCGCTAGGCCATCCGGTTTTCGCGACATCGAAGAGCTTCGCCATCAACATCTTGAACGAAAGCCAGAAGGCGGCCTCCGGCATCTTCGCCTCGAAAGCGGCGGACAAGTTCGCCTCGGTCGACTGGCGCCCGGGACAGACCGGCAGCCCCGCCTTGGACGGCTCGGTCGCGTGCTTCGACTGCGACATGGAGCGGCTGGTCGACGCGGGCGATCATTCGATCCTCATCGGCCGCGTCCGCGATTTCCAGCACAACGCAGCGCAGCCGCTCGGCTATTGCCGCGGCGCCTACGTCACGCCAGGCCTCAGCCAGGAGGCGCTGGCCGCCGCCCAGCCCGGCACCGATGTCGGCGCCATCCTTGAAAACGGCGGCCGCATCCTGTTTCTGGATACACCGGACGGCTTTCTCGAACTGCCGCGCGGCCGGGGCCTTGGCTCGGCAGGCGACGGCAAGAGCCTCAACGGGCTTCTCGCCGCGAAAGCCATCGAAGCCCAGCTCGGCTTCCTCTACGCGGTCTGGGACGATGCCGGGGACGTCTCGCGCACGCATGTCTATTATCGCGGCACCTTCGATGTGCCGGCGTCCAGCGATCGCGGCATCCGGCTGATCGACATCGACGCGATCGATGGATTGAAGATCGCCGACCCGGCGATCCGCTCGATGCTGGCGCGCTATGTGCGCGAATGCACCGAAGACGCATTCGGCGTCTATGTCGGCAACGAGGTCGAAGGCGAGGTGCGGCCACTCGCCAGGGCTGCCTCGCTCAACACAGGTGACCAGGGATGAAGTTCTCGCTTTTCGTGCATATGGAACGCTCGGACCTCGCCAAGCCGCATACGGAGCTGCTGAGCGAGCTGGGTGAACTGGTCGTTCTGGCGGAAGACGCGGGTTTCGAGACCGCCTGGATCGGCGAGCACCACGGGATGGAGTTCACCATCTCGCCCAATCCGTTCATCAACATTGCCTATCTGGCGGCCAAGACCAGCCGCATCCGTCTCGGCACCGGCACCGTGATCGCGCCCTTCTGGCACCCTATCAAGCTTGCCGGCGAAGCCGCGATGGCCGACGTCATCACCGACGGCCGGCTCGACATCGGCATCGCGCGCGGCGCCTACAGCTACGAATACCAGCGTGTCTTCCCGGGGCTCGATGCCTGGGGCGCCGGCCAGCGCATGCGCGAGATCATCCCGGCGATCCGCGGCCTTTGGGACGGCGATTTCGAGTTCTCCGGCGAGTTCTGGCAGTTTCCTTCGACCACCTCCTCGCCAAAGCCCCTGCAGAAGCCGTATCCGCCGATCTGGGTGGCCGCCCGCGACCCGAACTCGCACGACTTTGCCGTCGCCAACCAATGCAAGGTGCAGGTGACGCCGCTGGCTTCCGGCGACGACGAGGTCGCTAGCTTGATGCAGCGCTTCAACACCGCCTGCGCCGCGCATTCAGACATCGCACGGCCGGAAATCATGCTTTTGATGCATACATTCGTCGCCGAGGACGCGACCGACGCCGATCGGCTGAGCCAGGATCTGTCGAGCTTCTACTGCCAGTTCGGCGCCTGGTTCCAGAACAAGAAGCCGGTGCATCAAGGCATATTGGAGCCGCTGACCGCCGACGAGATTGCCGCCATGCCGCAATACGCGCCGGACAAGATGCGCCAGAACCTGGTGATCGGCGAAGCCGATGAAGTGATCACCCGGCTAAAGGCCTATGACGCGCTCGGCTACGACCAGTACTCGATCTGGATCGACAGCGGCCTTTCACACGAGCGCAAGAAGAAGTCGCTGCAACTGTTCATCGACCGGGTGATGCCGGCCTTCCTCTGATCGCGAGCCCATGACCGACGCTCTTTTCAGGAACTTCATCGACGGCCGCTTCGACGAGCCGTCCGCCACCTTCGACAGCGTCGACCCCTCGACCGGCGCGCCGTGGGCGAAGATGCCGGCGGCGAGCGAAGCCGACGTCGACCGCGCCGTCGGGGCGGCGCACCGCGCGTTGCGCTCGGGGCCGTGGCGGACGACGACGGCGAGTGCGCGTGGAAAACTGCTGGTCAGGCTTGGCGACCTCGTCGCCGCCAATGCCGGCCGCCTGGCCGAGCTGGAGACGCGCGACACCGGCAAGATCATCCGCGAGACCCGCGCCCAGATCGCCTATGTCGGCGACTACTACCGCTACTATGGCGGGCTCGCCGACAAGCACGAAGGCGCGCATGTGCCGATCGACAAGGCGGATCTCGACGTCACCATCCGCCGCGAGCCGATCGGCGTCGTCGCCGCGGTGGTGCCGTGGAACTCGCAGCTCTTCCTCTCGGCCGTCAAGCTCGGTCCGGCGCTGGCCGCCGGCTGCACGGTCGTGCTCAAGGCATCCGAGGACGGCCCGGCGCCGCTGCTCGCCTTTGCCGAGTTGGTCCACGAAGCTGGGTTTCCGGCCGGCACCGTCAACATCCTCACCGGCTTCGGCCAGGATTGCGGACGGCGCCTGACCAGCCATCCGCTGGTCTCGCGCGTCGCCTTCACCGGCGGCCCGTCGACGGCGCGCACCATCGTCAGGAACACGGCGGAGAACCTCGCCTACACCACGCTGGAGCTCGGCGGCAAAAGCCCGGTCGTCGTCTTCGCCGACGCCGATCTCGAAAGCGCCGCCAATGCGGTCGTCGCCGGCATCTTCGCCGCGACGGGGCAGAGCTGCGTCGCCGGTTCGCGCCTGCTGATCGAACGGCCGGTGAGGCAAGAATTCCTCGGCCGGCTGAAGCGCAAAGCCGAAGCGATCCGCATCGGCGACCCGCAGGATCCGGCTACCGAGATGGGGCCTTTAGCCACGCTGCGCCAACGCGACCGGATCGAGACCATCGTCGCCGAAAGCCTCGCCGCCGGCGGCACGCTGGTCACCGGCGGCAAGCGCCCCGACATCGGCGACGGCTTCTACTACGCGCCGACCATCATCGACGCCGGCAACATCAACCTGCCCTGCGTGCGCGAGGAACTGTTCGGCCCGGTGCTCAGCGTGCTTGCCTTCGACAGCGAGGCCGAGGCACTGGCTTTAGCCAACGACACGCCCTTCGGCCTGGCCTCCGGCGTCTTCACCTCAAATCTCGGTAAGGCGCACCGCATGGCGCGCGACATCCATGCCGGCGTCGTCTGGGTCAACACCTACCGCGCCGTGTCGCCGCTCGTCCCCTTCGGCGGCTACGGCCTGTCCGGTCTCGGCCGCGAGGGCGGGCTCGACGCCATCCGCGACTACACGCGCTCGAAATCGGTCTGGATCAAGACCTCGGACGAGCCGATCCCCGATCCCTTCGTCATGCGCTGAGAACGGCATGACGAAGGTGCACTGACAAGAACAAGAAACGGAACACAGAAATCAGAGGAGAATGACATGAAACTGATCTTAGCCGGCGTCCTGGCCGGATTGCTTTCGGCGACCGCCGCCAAGGCCGATGAAATGGTGTTCACCAGTTGGGGCGGCACCACGCAGGAAGCGCAGACCAAGTCCTGGGCCGAGCCGTTCGCGGCCGGTTCGGGCATCAAGGTGCTGCAGGACGGCCCGACCGACTACGGCAAGCTGAAGGCCATGGTCGACGCCAAGAACGTCACCTGGGACGTGGTCGACGTGGAGATGGACTTCGCCATCAAGGCCGCCAAGGACGGACTGCTGGAGCCGATCGACTTCGCCGTCGTGCCCAAGGCCGATCTCGATCCGCGCTTCAGCAACGAGAACGCCGTCGGCAGCTTCTATTATTCCTTCGTGCTGGCCTGGAACAAGAGCGCGGTCTCGGGCGAGCCGACCAGCTGGGCCGACATGTTCGACACCAAGAAATTTCCCGGCAAACGGACCTTCTACAAATGGTCGGCACCTGGCGTGATCGAGATCGCATTGCTCGCCGACGGCGTGCCGGCGGACAAGCTCTATCCGCTCGACCTCGACCGCGCCTTCAAGAAGCTCGACACGATCAAGTCGGACATCGTCTGGTGGGGCGGCGGCGCGGAGTCGCAGCAGCTGATCGCTTCGGGCGAAGCCGCCTTCGGCCAGCTCTGGAACGGCCGTGTCTTCGCGCTGGAGAAGGACGGCGCCGATGTCGGCGTCTCGTGGAACCAGAACCTCACCGCCGCCGACGTCCTCGTCGTGCCGAAAGGCGCCAAGAACAAGGACAGCGCGATGAAGTTTCTCGCCACTGCCACCAGTCCGACCGGCCAGGCGAAATTCGCCGAGGCTAGCGGCTACGCGCCGATCAACACCAAAGCCAAGGCCGAGATGGCCGCCGACGTGGTCAAGGGCCTGCCCGACGCCCATGTCGACGGCCAGATCAACCTCGACATGAACTACTGGGCCGAGCATCGCGACGAGATCGCCACGCGCTGGTACGCCTGGCAGACCAAGTAGCCCCACGACGGGAGCGGGGCGCGGCAACGCGCCCCGTTTGAAAGGGACGTCCCATGACGGCGAATGCTTTCAGACGCCAGTCCTTCGCCGGCCTGCCGGCCGGCAGCGGCGGCGCCTTGCCGGCGCTGACCCTGGTCGGCCTATTCTTCATCGTGCCGGTGGTCGCGCTTCTCCTGCGCAGCGTCACCGATCCCGAGCCCGGCCTGCAGAACTACGCCGCGCTGTTCGGCAGCGGCACCTATGCGCGCGTGTTCCTCAACACTTTCCTGGTCGCTGCCGTCGTCACCGCCGTCACCATCGTAGTGGCATTTCCGGTTGCCTGGATGCTGGCGATCATGCCGCCGGCGCTCGGCTCGATCGTCTTCGGCGTCATCATCCTGTCGATGTGGACCAACCTTCTCACCCGCACCTATGCCTGGATGGTGCTTTTGCAGCGCACCGGGGTGATCAACCGTGCGCTGATGGGGCTCGGCGTCATTCACGAGCCGCTGCCACTCATCAACAACCTGACCGGCGTGACCATCGGCATGGTCTACATCATGCTGCCCTTCATGATCCTGCCGCTGGTCGGCACGCTGCGCGCCATCGATCCGATGACGCTGCGCGCCGCCGCCCTTTGTGGCGCAAGCCCGTTCGAAGCCTTCCGCCGCATCCTGCTGCCGCTGTCGCTGCCCGGCATCGCCGCCGGCGGGCTGATGGTGTTCGTCATGTCGCTCGGCTATTTCGTGACGCCCGCGCTGCTCGGCGGCACATCCAACATGATGCTCGCCGAGATGATCGCCCAGACGGTGCAATCGCTGCTCAACTGGGGGCTCGGAAGTGCCGCCGCCTTCGTGCTGCTCGCTGTCACCATGGCGCTCTACGCGATCCAGCTGCGCATGGTCGGTGCCAAACGCCTCGCCGGAGGCGTCTGACGATGCTGCTCGACTACGATCGCCTTGGATGGCTCCGCGCGGCACTTGCCGGCTTCACCGCGCTGGTCGCCGCTTTCCTTCTGCTGCCGGTGGTCTTCATCGTCTTGCTGTCGTTCGGCTCGTCGCGCTGGCTGGCCTTCCCGCCGCCCGGCTGGACGCTGAAATGGTATCAGGAACTGCTGGCCGATCCGACCTGGATCGACGCGGCTTTGACCAGCGCGCGCATCGCCGCGATGGCCGCCATACTTGCCGTGCTGATCGGCCTGCTTGCTTCCTTCAGCCTGGTCAGGGGCGAATTTCGCGGGCGGCAATTGCTGCGCGGGTTGCTGCTCACGCCGATGGTGCTGCCGGTGGTGGTTTTCGCCATTGCCATCTACGCCTTCTTCCTGCGCATCGGGCTCGCCGGCACCACGATAGGCTTCGTCGTCGCCCACACCATCCTGGCGCTGCCCTTCGCCATCATCCCGATCGCCACCGCGCTCGAGGGTTTCGACAAATCCATCGAGGACGCGGCGATCGTCTGCGGCGCGAGTCCGCTGCAGGCGAGGCTCAGGATCACCCTGCCCTCGATCCGCATCGGCATCTTCTCGGCGGCGATCTTTTCCTTCCTTGCCTCCTGGGACGAGGTGGTGGTGGCAATCTTCATGGCGAGCCCGACCCTGCAGACCCTGCCGGTGAAGATCTGGGGCAGCCTGCGCGCCGACTTGAGCCCGGTCGTCGCCGCCGCCTCCAGCCTGCTCGTCGGGCTCACTTTGTGCCTGATGATCGTGACCGCACTCCTTCGCAGAAAACTCTCCAGATGACCCGGCCATTCCTGTCCATTCGCGCGGTGAGAAAGACGTTCGGCGCCTTCGTCGCCGTCCATGACGTCACCATCGATGTGCCCAAGGGCGAATTCCTGACCTTTCTCGGACCGTCCGGCTCCGGCAAGTCGACGACGCTCTATGCGATCGCCGGGTTCCAGGACCCGACATCCGGCGACGTGCTTTTGGAAGACAAGTCGCTGCTTGCCGTGCCGTCGCACAAGCGCAACATCGGCATGGTGTTCCAGCGCTACACGCTGTTCCCGCATCTGAGCGTCGCCGAGAACGTCGCCTTTCCGCTGCGCGTGCGCGGGCGGCCGGATGCCGAGGTGAAGCGCAAGGTAGCCGACATGCTGGCGCTGGTGCGCCTGGAAAAGTTTGCCGACCGCTATCCGGGCGCGCTGTCGGGCGGCCAGCAGCAGCGCGTCGCGCTTGCCCGCGCGCTGGCCTACGACCCGCCGATCCTGTTGATGGACGAGCCGCTGTCGGCCCTCGACAAGAAGCTGCGCCAGGAAATCCAGGCCGAGATCCGCCGCATCCACCGCGAGACGGGCGTCACCGTTCTTTATGTCACGCACGACCAGGAAGAGGCGCTGCACCTCTCCGACCGCATCGCGCTGTTCAAGGAAGGACGCATCGAGCAGATCGGCACCGGCGAGGACCTTTATCTGAGGCCAGCGAGCGAGTTCGTCGCCGGCTTCATCGGCAACTCCAACTTCCTGCCGGCGGAGCATCTGGAGACTGAGAGCGGCGCAGCAACGGTGCGGCTTGCCGACGGCTCGGTCGTCACGGGCGTGAAGACCACGCAAGCCCTGGATCGCGGCCAGAAGGCCAGGCTGATGGTGCGCCCCGAAGCCTTCCGCCTCACCGCCGCTCCAGGAAATGCAGCACTCGCCGTGGAGATCGTCGACGCAGCCTTCTTCGGCGACCGCCGGCGCGTCGTGGCCCGCACCGCGTCGGGCGACGAGATCGACGTCAGGCCGACCTCGGACGCGGCGGAGCCGGACGACGCAAATGGCGCTTCGAGCCGGCAAATCTTCTTCGATCCCGCGTCGGCCTTCCTGTTTCCGGTCTGACGGCCAGCTATCCGGCGGCAGCTCTATCAGCCGGCGGCGAAGACGTGCAGTTCCGCGCCCGCTTCGTCGATCGCGGCGCGAAGCTCTGCCGCCGGCTCGCTGTCGGTGACGACGTCGGAGATATCGCCCAAAGCGCAGACGCGTTCCAGGCTGTTGCGGCCGAACTTGTCGTTGGTGACGACCAGCATCGTCGACAGCGACCGCGCCATCATCGCCCGCTTCACCGCCGCGGCGCCTGAGACCATGTCGCTCGGCCCTTCGGCATTGACGGCCGATGCGCCGATGATGGCGACGTCGGCATTGTAGCGGCGCACGAATTCGACGGTGTCCTCGCCGAGCACGCTGGCTTCGCGGTGGTCATAGGTGCCGGGGCAAAGGATGACCCGAAAACTCGGATTGGCACCCGCAACCGACGCGATGCCGATCGAGTTGGTGATGACCGTTAGATCCCGTCTTAGCTGGGAAAAGCTGCGCGCAACCTCATAGGTCGTCGATCCGCCGTCGATCATCACGATGCGCCCGTTCTCGATCAGGCCGGCGGCGCCCCGCCCGATGCGGGCGCGCTCCTCGATCATGGTGAGGCCGCGGTCGGTGATCGCCGGCTCCGACGTCATCAGCGAGATCGTGGCGCCGCCATAGGTGCGGTTGATCAGCCCCGCCTCGCCGAGCTCGATCAGGTCGCGGCGGATGGTCTCGCCAGCGACGCCGATGCGGCGGGCGAGCTTGGAGACGCGGATCGATGCCGAGCGCCTGACTTCCGACAGGATCAGCTCGTGTCGCTCCTTCTTCGTCAGCCGGCCCGGCTCGATGTTCATCCTCTTCCTTACCCGGATTTCGTCCCCGGCGCCTGGACACTAGAGCATGTCTCCCGAAAGTGGGAACCGGTTTCGGGACAAAGACATGCGTAAAATCAAAAACCTAAAGCGCACGGAGCGAATCTGAAAGATCGCGACGCGCTTTAGCCGCGCCGGGGACCGGAAAGCCAGTATCAATGTCTCAGACGGTCGCGCATGGCATACCACAGCATGCCGAGCACGTAGAGCGGTCCGCGCAGCGCCGTGCCGCCCGGGAACGGCAGCGGCGTCAGCGTCGAGAACAGGTCGAGCCGCGCGGCGTCGCCCGTGATCGCTTCCGCCAGCAGCTTGCCCGACAGCGTCGACAGGATGACGCCCTTGCCGGAATAGCCATGCGCGAAATAGACCTCGCCGTAATGCCCGACATGCGGCAGGCGCGACGTCGTCACCGACACCAGCCCGCCCCACGCGTGATCGATCCGGCAGCCTCTGAGTTGCGGGAAGGTCTTTTCCATATGCGGCCGCACGAAGCCGGCGATGTCGGCCGGCGGCGAAGGCGTGTAGCGCTCGCCGCCTCCGAACAGCAGGCGGCCGTCAGCCGACAGGCGGTAGTAGTTGACGACGAAAAGCGTGTCGGAAACCGCGACATTGGAAGGGATGACGTTGCGCTCGCCCAAAGGCTCGGTGGCGACGATGTAGTTGCCGATCGGCATGATGCGGCTGTTGACGCGCGGCTCGAGCCCCTGGAGCAGCGCATCGCCGGCCAGCACGACATGTTTGGCGCGAACCGAACCCTTGTCCGTGAACACCCGAATGGACGGCTCGCGCTCCAGCCGCACCGCGACCGAGTTCTCGTAGATGGCAACACCCGCGGCGGAAGTCGCGCGCGCGAGCCCGAGTGTGTAGTTCAGCGGATGCATGTGGCCGCCGAGCCTCTCGAAGACCGCGCCCTGGTAGGGTGTATCTACCATCTGCCGCGCCTGCGCCGCCGAGAGGATCTCGACATCGGCAAAGTTCATCACCTTGGCGAGGCACTCGGCTTCCTCCTCGAAGTCGCGCATATCCGAGCCGTTGACGGCGCCGACCAAGTGGCCAGTCAGGCGAAGGTCACACTCGATGCCATGGCGCTCGATGATGTCGAGCACCAACCCGCGCGCCTCGAAGGCGAGGTCGAACAGCGCCTTCGCCCGTTCGCGCCCAAATGCCTTGACCAGCCCCTTGGCGCCTTTGCGCAGGCCGGGGATCATCTGGCCGCCGTTGCGCCCGGAGGCGCCCCAGCCGATCTTGCCACCCTCCAGCAGCACCACCTTCAGACCGCGCTCGGCCGCATGAAGCGCAGCCGACAGGCCGGTGCAGCCGCCGCCGACGACCACCAGGTCGGCTTCGACGTCACGAACGAGCGCCGGATGGTCCGGCGCCGGATTGGCGGTGGCGACATAGTAGGATTTGCCGATATCGAGACCGGAATTGAAACCAGTTGAACGGGAAGCCACGGTCACACCTTGAGCAGCAGATGGTCGCGTTCCCACGACGTCACCACGGTCTGGAACAGGTCGAGCTCGACACTTTTGACGCGCAGATAGGTCTGGAAGAAATCCTCGCCGAGCAGCGCCCGCACCGGCTCGCAGGCGGCGAAGCGGTCGAGCGCTTCCTCCATGGTCTTCGGCAGCGTGCTTTGGCTGCGATAGGCATTGCCGAAAGCTTCCGCCGAGCGGGCGAGCTTCTCCTCGATGCCGAGATAGCCGGCGATCAGCGAGCCGGCCATGGCGAGATACGGATTGGCATCGGCGCCGGGCAGCCGGTTCTCCACCCGCCGCGCGGCGCGCCCGCCCATCGGCACCCGCAGGCCGCAGGAGCGGTTGTCGTGCGACCATTCGATATTGGCCGGCGCGCTGTGACCCGGCCGGATGCGACGATACGAGTTCACATTGGGCGCGAACAGCGGCATCACTTCGGGGATGTATTTCTGCAGGCCGCCGATGAACTGCGCGAACATCTCGCTGTCGGTGCCATCTTTGCCGGCAAACAAGGGCTCGCCCTTCTCGTCGACGATCGACATGTGCAGATGCATCGAGCTGCCGGCCTGCGCCGCGATCGGCTTGGCCATGAAGGTGGCATGCAGGCCGCTCGCCTGCGCCGCCTGCCTCGTCAGGCGCTTGAACAGCAGCACCTTGTCGGCCAGCGCCAGCGGATCGCCATGCAGGAAATTGATCTCGAGCTGCGCCGTGCCGGATTCGTGGATCAGCGTGTCGAGCGGCAGGCCGGCGGCGGCCGAATGCGCGTAGATGCGCTGTATGACCGGTTCGAATTCTTCCAGCGCCTGCATGTCGTAGGGATGCTGCACGCTTTCCGGCCGGCCGTTGCGCCCGACCGGCGCGGTCAGCGGCCGGTCCGGATCGGGGTTTGGCGCCGTGACATAGAATTCGAGCTCGGGCGCCATCACTGCGCGCCAGCCGCGCCGGCGGTAGAGGTCGAGCACCGCCCTCAGCACATGGCGCGGCGAAGCCATCCATGGCCGGTCGTCCATATGGAATGTGTCGGCAAAGACATAGGCTCTGCCGGCGCCGCCGCCTGGCGCAAGGCAGAGCGTCGAAAGGTCGGGCACCATCCGCATGTCGGGGTCCTGATAGGCGAACCCTTCGTCGATGGAGCCGGAATAGCGGCCGTCGATGGCGACCAGGAAGGCGCTGCTCGGCAAGTAAAGCGCCCGGTCCTCGAGTGACTTGAAGAACTTCGCCGCCGGCAAGGCCTTGCCGCGCAGCACGCCGTTCACGTCGGGCACGAGGCACTCGACCTCGTTTATCCCACGCGTTGTCAGCCAGCTTTGCGGATCGGCGCTGCTGGAGAGGGGAAAGTATTGTTTGTCAGGCATCGGTCATGTCCGTACGAAGGAGAAATCGCTTCGGCGGGCACGTCCGTTGGGTTTTGAGCGTTAAATAAGCTGCGCTATCTGAATGACGGACGCCCGCCTGGTGGCCGGCCGAGAGGCCGGATCGAGCGTCCTGCTACTCCCTCGGTCCAGCCGTCACGGACGACATGCGAGCCGACCTTGGTCTCCTCCGCGCGTTGCAGGTTCTCGTGCCGGCAGCAGCGCATGATCAGTGGCACCCCGCTCGCGCAAATGAAACACCGCCGGCAGAAATCGAATGCCTTTCGCGATATCGCTGTTTTGCGGCTTGCATGACGGGTCTCATCAAGGTGGAGCCTATGGTTTGACCGATCCTGGCTGTCGGCGCAAGTCCGCTCTGTTGGAACAGCTCAGCCTATGCTCTCGCCGCCATCGACGACCAGCGCCTGGCCGGTCATGAAGGACGAACGGTCGGAAACGAGGAACAGAATGGCTTCGGCGATCTCCTCCGCGCTCGCCCAGCGCCCCATCGGAATCTTGGTCCGGACATAGTTTTCGATCGCATCGCGTCCGCCCATCTGGGCGATGAACGGCTCGTTGAACGGGGTGTCGACCCAGCCCGGACAAAGCGCGTTGATGCGCACGTTGTGTTTGGCATAGTCGAGCGACATCTGCCTGGTCATTGCCACCACGGCGTGCTTGGACGTGGCGTAGGCGATCATCTCGCGGTCGTAGAACACGCCGGAATTGGAGGCGGTGTTCAGGATGACGCCGCCGCCCTGCGCGATCATTGCTGGCATCACCGCCTTGGCCGCGAGGAACTGCGCCCGCACATTGATCCGCCACGAAGCGTCCATGCCGTCGGTGCTGACTTCGGTAAGCGTGCCGCCGACCTGGATGCCGGCATGGCTGTGCAGGATATCGATCCGACCATGCTTGCCGAGCGTTCCCGCGATCAGCTCTTCGACCGCGGTGTCGTTGCCGACATCGGTGGCGACCGCCTCGGCGTGGCCACCGGCTTCACGGATATCCGACGCCGTGGCTTCGCCGGCCGCCGGATCCCGGTCGGCGATCATCACGACCGCCCCTTCTCTTGCCATGATCATGGCGCCGGCGCGCCCGATGCCCGACCCGGCGCCCGTCACCACGGCGATGCGATCTTTCAAAATCATGGACTTGTCTTTCAAGGCGATGGTTTTCGTCGGCCGAGCTGCCATTGCGCGAGCAGGACGAGCAGAACCGAGGCGGCGAGCACGATCGTCGCGACGGCGTTGATTTCCGGCGTCACGCCGCGGCGAATGGAGGCAAAGACATAGATCGGCAACGTCGTCTGCGCGCCGGCGACGAAGAAGGCGATGATGAAATCGTCGAAGGAGAAGGTGAAGGCGAGCAGGAAGCCGGCGACCACCGCCGGCATAATCTGCGGCAGCACGATCGAGCGGAACGTCGTCAGCGGCGTGGCGTAGAGATCGCTCGAGGCCTCGACCAGATTGCGGTCGAGGCTGCTGAGCCGCGTGCCGACGATCATCGTCACCAGCGCCATCGAGAACAGGCCGTGCGCGGCGATGATCGAGCCGTAGCCGAGCGCCAGGCGCGGCGGCTGGTCGGTCGGCCAGAGCGAAGCGAGGAACGGATTGACGACGGCAAAAAGCTGCACCAGCGCCACCAGCGTCGAGATGCCGATGACCACGCCCGGCACGACGATCGCGGCGCCCAGCAGCGCATCGAAGAGCGCCCGCGTCCGCGCGCCGACCCGCTGCAGACCGAGCGCCGCGGCGGTGCCGCAGAAGGCCGCAAGCAGCGCGCTGGTGGTGGCGATGAACAGGCTGTTCTTCAGCGCCTCGACCAGGAACGGGTTCGACAGCGCCTTGCCGTACCATTGCGCCGAGAAGCCGGTGAACTCGCTGGCATGGTGGCCGGCATTGAAGGAGAACAGCACGACCAGCGCGATCGGCAGATAGAGGAAGGCAAAGACGGCGACGACGAAAGCGCGCATCAGATCAGGTCCACGCGGCGTGCACCCGAAAGCCGGGTCGAGATGCGGTTGGCGACGATCAGCACCACCACCGAGACCAGCACCAGCGTGATGGCGATCGCCGATCCGAACGGCCAGTTGCGCGACTGCAGGAAGAGGTCGACCAGCGCGTTGCCGATGAAGAACACCTTGCCGCCGCCGAGCAGCGTCGGGATCAGATATTCGCCGAGCAAGAGGATCATCACCAGCGAGAAGCCGGTCATCACGCCGGGCAGCGACAGCCTGAGCGTCACGCCGAGAAAGGTCGACACCGGCGTCGCGCCGAGATCGGCGGAGGCTTCCAGCAGCCGGCGGTCGAGCCGCTCCAGGCTGACATAGATCGGCAGGATCATCAGCGGCAGATAGCCGTAGACGATGCCGAGCAGCACCGCACCCGGCGTGTTGATCAGCCTGAGGTCCTCGATGCCGACATAGGCGAGCAGAGCCGGAATGCCGCGCCCGCCGAGGATGTACATCCAGGCATAGGTGCGCATCAGGAGGCTGGTCCAGAACGGGATGACGATCAGCGCGAGCAGGATCAGCCGCCAGCGCTGCGGCGCGCGCAGCGCCAGATAATAGGCGACGGGATAGGCGACGAGCAGGCAGGCGAGCGCGCCAGCGGGCGCCAGCACCATAGTGTTCCAGAAGGCGGTCGCCCGCGCCGGCAGGTTGGCATATTGCGCGAAGGTCAGCGCCGCCTGATAGCCGCCCTCGGGCGCCCGCTCGCCGACGCTGAAGATGGCGATGGCGACGAAGGGCAGCACCAGGAAGACGACCAGCCACAGCGTGGCCGGAGCGAGCAGCAGCGCCGTCAGGATATTTTTGCGAACGAGACTGCCGCGCATCGAGAAAGCCGGTTCAGAGCCGGCGGACATTCGTCCGCCGGTCTCGTTGTCTGGAGCGGGTTTGTGGCTGGCGCCGGTCAAGCCGACTTGAAGCGCGCCATCAGCTCGGCGCGGCCCGGATCGGTGAGGGTCGCGGCGGCGCCGAATTCGAGCGGCTTCAACAGGTCGGCGGCCGGATAGAGGATCGGATTGTCGAGCACCTCCTTCGGCAGCAGCGCGTTGACGCGGGCATCGGTCGAGGGTGCTCCGTTGGCCAGATGCTCCTTCACCGCCACCTTCGGGTTCATCAGGTAGTTGAGCAGCGCATAGCCGGCAGGCTTGTTCGGCGCATCCTTCGGAATGGCGTAGAAGTCGGTCCAGATCTCGCCGCCTTCCTTGCCGAGCACATAGGCGATCTCGGGGATGTCGCGATGGAGTTGCGCCCCGTCATTGGTCCAGCACATCGTCATCCAGGCATCGCCGGCGCGCATCCCGGGCTGATAGTCGCTCGACACCGCGAAGAGATGCGGCTTGACCTTGAGCAGCAGTTCCTCGGCCTTGGCGAGCTCGTCCTGCTTCAGCGAGTTGAACGAATAGCCGTAATATTTCAGCGCGTTGCCGATCGTGGTGAGCTGGTAGTCATGCACCATGGTGCGGCCGTCGCCTTCGGCCATGGCCGTATCCCAGAACTCCTTCCAGCTCGACATCGGCTTGGCGAGCTTCTTGGTGTTGACGGCGAAGCCGGTCGTGCCCCAGTTCTTCGGCACGGCGTAGATCGTCCCGTCGATCGTGCCTTCCGCCGTGAACCGCGCATCCTCCTGCGAGCCGTCGAAATTGCCGAGCTTGGCCATGTCCAGCGGCTCGATGATGCCGAGCTTCTTGTAGGTCGAGATGGTGTAGTTGGTCGGCACGAACAGGCTCCAGCCCGAGCCGCCGGCCTGCAGCTTGGCCAGCATCTCCTCGTTCGAGCCGAACACATTGACCTCGACGGCGACGCCGGTCTCGGCCTTGAAGTTCTCGAAGGTTGCCGGATCGTGGTAGTTCGGCCAGGTGGCGATCGACATGCGGTCGCCGAGGTTTTCTGCGGCAAAGGCCGGCGTCGGCATGATGCCGAGCTCGCGCGCCATCACCGCGGTCGCGACGCCGAGGCCGGTGAGGCCGAGGAAGTCGCGCCGGCTGATCGAGCCGCGCTTCAGACGCATCAATTGGTCGACGAATTTTTCGGGGCTTATCGGCAGTCCGTCACGATAGGATTTCGACATGTTGGTCTTCCCTCTGGTTGGTCCCGTTGTTCTTGGCCCCCGGAAATGCCAGCGGCGCTCCGGCGGCAAAGCCGATGGCGACGGGTTCGCCCGGCTTGAAAAATTTGCCCTGGCCGATCACGTGGTCGGCCTTGGCGAGCAGCGATCCGATGCCCTGGACCTCGATCGCGTATTCCGCGGTCGAGCCCAGGAAAATCCGGTTGCGGACGATGCCTTGCAGGCTGCCGCTTCCGGGCGCGGAGAGGTTCAGCGATTCCGGCCGCAGGCTCACCGATACCGCTTCGCCCCGGCTGAGCGGCACCCGCTTGCGGGCGGCGATGACCGTACCGTCGGCGAGCGCCACGTCGACGAGCTCGCCCGACAAGCCAGCCACCTTGCCGCTGAGCAGATTGGTCTTGCCGACGAAGTCGGCGACGAAGAGATCAGCCGGCTCGTCATAGATCTCGCTCGGCTGTCCAAGTTGGACGACACGGCCGCCATTCATGACACAGACGAAGTCGCTCATCGACAGCGCTTCCTCCTGGTCGTGGGTAACCAGCACGAAGGTGATGCCGATCTCGCGCTGCAGGTTCTGCAGCTCGATCTGCATGTCGGTGCGCAGCTTCTTGTCGAGCGCCGCCAGCGGCTCGTCGAGAAGCAGCACCGCCGGCTTGTTGACCAGCGCCCGGGCCAGCGCGACGCGCTGCTGCTGGCCGCCGGACAGCTCGTGGATCTTGCGGCGTCCGTAGCCGGCGAGCTGCACCATGGCCAGCGCCTCGCCCGCCTTCAGGCTGATCTCGCGCGACGACAGGCGCGGTCGTGCCTGGCGCAGGCCGTAGGAAATGTTCTCCTCGACATCGAGATGCGGAAACAGCGCGTATTGCTGGAACACCATGTTGACCGGGCGCCGGTAGGGCGGCGTTCCGGCCATGTCGCGGCCGCGGATCAGCACCTGGCCTGCGCTCGGCTGCTCGAAGCCGCCGATCATGCGCAGGCAAGTCGTCTTGCCGCAGCCCGAAGGGCCGAGCAGCGCGACGAAAGCCGAAGGCGGGATGGCGAGGTCGATGCCGCTGACCGCGGTGACGGCGCCATAGCGCTTGGTGACCGCGCGAAACTCGATATCGTGCACTGCAGTCAAGCCACGGGCTCCAGCGACAGCGTGAGGCAATTTCCTGACGCTAGCAGAGCCAATGCCGGCTAGTATATACCTCGCGGGTGGTATATTTAGCCGATTTTATCGTTCAGAGGGGTATGGATTGGCCGCCTCCCGCAGTGACGACTACAACGCTTTAGCCGCCGTCATCGCTGCGACGCGCGAGACCGGCGGCGATCATTTCGGCAAGGCGATCGTCGGCTGGCTGCGCGGACACGTCCGCTTCGACCACTGCGTGATCTTCGGTTATCGCGGTGCTGCGCGGCCGCCACTCTTGTTCGAGACTTTCTCCCCGGCGGAGAGCCACATCTTCGTCGCCCTCTATCAGGAGGGACCCTACCTGCTCGACCCGTTCCATCACGCCGCGGTCAAGCGCAAGGAAGGGTTCTGGCGCATGCGCGAGTTGGCACCGGACCGCTTCTATGCCAGCGAGTACTACCGCTCCTACTACAGCCAGACCCGGCTCGCCGAGGAGGTCGGCTTCTTCGTTCCGCTGGCCGGCAAGGACGCGCTGGTGCTGTCGCTGATGCGGCTGCGCGCCTCGGGACCGTTCGGGACTGCCGATGCCAGGCTGCTGCGCGACATGGCCCCGGCGGTGGTCGGCTTCTGCAAGCTGCGCTGGCCGGCCCTGCCTGCCGACGAGGTTGCGGTCCCGCCGCCGGGCGAAACCGTCGCGACGGCCAACGAATTGGATCGCGCCCATATCTGGAAAAGCCTGTCGCTGACGTCGCGCGAAAAACAGGTCGTCGACCTGGTGCTTCAGGGTCACTCCACGGAATCGATCGCCAGGGCGCTCAGGATCGTGCCCGGCACCGTCAAGGTCCATCGCCGCAACATCTATCGCAAGCTCAAGATCAAGTCGCAGGCCGGCCTGTTCGCGCGCTTCGTCGAGATCATCGACGCGCGGATCGGCTGAGCACGGGGGGCATCGGATCGACGGCCGCGAACACGGCGCTGGCCTCGCTGACGATCGAGACATGATCCCTGGCAGCCTTGCCCGCAGCCGCCGCGTCACCGCGCATGATCGCGGTGACGATCACATCATGCTCCTGCCAGGACTTGGCCAGCCGGCCCGGCAGCATGAACTGCGCGCGCCGGAACGGCGCCAGCCGGCTGCGCGTCGTCACGGTCAGATCGTGGATATGCGTGTTGTGGGCGCCGCGATAAAGCCGGCTGTGGAATTCTGTGTTGAAATACTCGTAGTCCTCCTCGGCGCCGAGCTGCACCAGGCGCGCCGAGGCCTGATGCTCCATCTCCAGTGAGCGCCGCTCGGCACCGGTCATGCGCTCGGCCGAGAAGCGCGCGCAGATTGCCTCCAGCTCGGCCATGCTCTCGAACATCGAGGCGAGGTGTTCCTGCGTGACCACGGCGACGATGGCGCCCCTATTGGGCCGTCTTTCGACCAGCCCCATGGCGCTCAAATGGCCGAGCGCCTCCCGGACGGGCGTGCGCGAGACGTCGAAGCGGGCGGCGAGCGAGCCCTCGTCGAGCCTTTCGCCGGGGCGCAGATAGCCGGTGACGATGCGATCCGCGATCGTCCTCACCATCTGATCCACGGTCGTGCCCGACCTGACCAAGCGCCTTCCCGACACGTCTCCTCCGTCCAGTTTCTTGTATCCGGACCCGCGACGTGGACGGCTCGCGGGTTGATTTCGACTCAGGCTGCACCTCTGTATGCCTAGATTTTGACCCTTATGTCAAATTGATCATTTTTCAGGCATAAAGTGCATGCACTTGCCTTGCCTTTATGCAGGCCTTCTAAAGTTATCTATTGATTTTATTACGGAAAACCTCGTCTTGGAACTGGCATAGCGATTGCATGCACTTTCTTGACAGGAGATCAACCGACCCGTGCCGGGTCCAAGAAAGGGGAGCATTCGATATGACCGAGAGATTCATGCTTAGCCGCCGCGATCTGCTCAAGACCTCCGCCGCCGGAGCGGCGCTGGGCCTTGCCTCGGCAGCCTTTCCGATCCGCGCGGCGCGCGCCGCCGCCGCTACCGTCGGCTTCATCTATGTCGGCCCGAAGGACGACTATGGCTACAACCAGGCGCATGCCGAAGGGGCTGCGTCGCTGAAGGGCATCGAAGGCATTTCCATCGTCGAGGAAGAAAACGTTCCCGAAACGGTCGACGTCCAGAAGACGATGGAATCGATGATCAATCTCGACGGCGCCTCGCTGATCTTCCCGACCTCGTTCGGCTATTTCGATCCGCATATGCTGGCCATGTGCGCCAAGTTCCCCGACGTGCAGTTCCGCCATTGCGGCGGCATGTGGAACAAGGACAAGCACCCGATGAACGCCGGGTCCTATTTCGGCTATATCGGCATGGGCCAGTACCTCAACGGCGTCGTCGCCGGTCACACCACCAAGTCGAAGAAGCTCGGTTTCGTCGCCGCCAAGCCGATCCCGCAGGTTCTGCTCAACATCAATTCCTTCCTGCTGGGCGCGCGCTCGGTCGATCCGGCGATCACCTGCCAGGTGATCTTCACCGGCGAATGGTCGCTGGCGGTCAAGGAGGCCGAGGCCACCAACGCGCTGGTCGACCAGGGCGCCGATGTGATCACCTGCCATGTCGACAGTCCGAAAGTGGTGGTCGAGACGGCGGCCGGACGCGGCGCCTTCATCTGCGGCTATCACGCCAACCAGAGTCCGCTGGCACCCGAAAAATATCTCACGGGCGCAGAGTGGAACTGGGCCAAGGTCTACAAGATGTTCGTCGACGACCTCGTCGCCGGCAAGCCGCTGCCTAATTTCACGCGCGGCGGACTGGCTGACGGCTTCGTCAAGATGAGCCCGCTCGGTCCTGCCGTCGGCGAAGCCGCCCGCAAGCAGTTCGACGGCACGCTGGCCGAAATGATGAAGGGCGGCTTCTCCGTCATCAAGGGCCCGTTGAAGAGCAACAAGGGCGCCGTCGTCGCGACCGAAGGCCAGGCCTTCGTCGAAACCGCCATCGAACTCGAAAGCATGGACTATCTCGTCGAAGGCGTCGTCGGCTCGACGGCCTGAGGCATTGCGTGTCGCCCAAAAGTGCGCAGCGGTTTGGGGATGACGACACGCATCCGAACAAGAGCTTGAAGCACGTGCTTCAGGCGAGCCGAGGGAGACGGAACATGGCGGACACAGTGAGCAGCCCGGATGTGCGGACCGTCCTCGACGCCGGGGGATACCGGGCGGCGCTCGAATGGACCGCCAGGCGGGCGGAGGCCTTCGTCATTCCGCTTGCGGCGCTGGTCGTCGGCATGGTGCTGTTCAGCCTGTTCATCTTGGCTGTCGGCAAGTCGCCGGTCCAGCTCTACCAGACGATGTGGCGGGGCGGCTTCGGCTCCTGGTTCTCGATCCAGAACTCGCTGTCGCGCGGCGCGCCGCTCTTGCTTGCTGCGCTCTGCGTGGCGCTGCCCGCGCGCCTCGGCCTGGTCGTCATCGGCGGCGAGGGCGCGATCGTGCTCGGCGGCGTCGCCGCGGCCGCCATCGGCGCTGCGCTGAACGGCGCGCCGTCTTTTCTCGTCATCCTTCTCATGGGCGTGGGGGGTCTGGCCGCCGGCGGCATCTGGATCGGTGCCGTCGGCGCGCTGCGCCATTACCGGGCCGTCAACGAAACCATCTCCAGCCTGCTGATGGCCTACATCGCCATCGCCCTGATGAACCATCTGGTGGAAGGGCCGTTGCGCGACCCGGCCTCGCTGAACAAACCCTCGACCCAGCCGCTGGCCGACATCTACCGCGTCGGCAACATCCCGGGCATGGAAGTGCATTGGGGGCTCGTCGTCGGCATCCTTGCCTGCGTGCTCTCCTGGCTGCTGATCGAAAAAACCCGCTGGGGCTTCGCCGCCCGCATCGCCGGCGGCAATGTCAGGGCGGCGCAGGTGCAGGGGTTGGCCGTCGGTCCGCTGATCGTCGGCTTCACTGCGCTCGCCGGCGGTTTCGCCGGTCTTGCCGGCATGCTGGAGGTCGCGGCCGTGCAAGGCGGCGCCAACGGCTCGCTTGCCGCCGGCTACGGCTATACCGGCATCCTCGTCGCCTTCCTTGCCCGCCACAATCCGCTCGCCATCATCCCCGTCGCCATCCTGCTTGGCGGCATCGACGCGTCGGGCGGCCTGATCCAGCGCCGCATGGACCTGCCGGACGCGACCGTCCTGGTGTTGCAGGGCATGCTCTTCGTCGTCATCCTGTTCAGCGAGACCTTCTACGGCCGCTTCAAGCTCTTCAATCCCGACCTCTGGCAGGGGCCCGGTTTCTTGAAGGGGACTGTCTGATGGAAGCCACCGATATCGGGCTGTGGGGGGTGCCGCTCGCCATGTTGGGCGGCGCCATCCGCGTCTCCACCCCGTTCATCTTCGTCTCGATCGGCGAAGCCATCACCGAACGCTCGGGCCGCATCAATCTCGGCCTCGAAGGCACGCTGGTGTTCGGCGCCATGAGCGCCTATGCGGTGGCGGTGATGACCGGCTCGCCGTGGCTCGGCCTTTTGGCCGCGATGGTCGCCGGCCTCTGCTTCGGCCTCTTCCACGGCTGGATCTGCAAATTCCCGAAGGTCAACGATATCGCCATCGGCATCGCCCTGATGCTGTTCGGCACCGGCCTCGCCTTCTTCTTCGGCAAGCCCTTCATCCAGCCTTCGGCGCCGGACCTGCCGGCAATTCCCTTCGGCGCTTGGTCCGATATCCCGCAGGTGCAGGCGGCGCTCAACGTCAACGTGCTGTTCCTGATCGGTGCTGCCCTCGCCGTCTTCCTCTGGTGGGCGGTTCGCAACACGCGCATCGGCCTGATCGTGCGTGTGGTCGGCGACAGCGCCGATGCCGCGCGCGCCATGGGCCTCAACCCGAACACGGTGCGCCTTTTCGCCACCGGCGTCGGCGGCGCGCTCGCCGGTATCGGCGGTGCCTATCTGTCGCTCTACTATCCGGGCAGCTGGACCGAACGCATCTCGTCGGGCCAGGGGCTGATGGCGGTGGCGCTGGTCATCTTCGCGCGCTGGAACCCGCTCGGCTGCTTTGCCGCCGCGCTTCTGTTCGGTGGCGCCGGCGCCCTCGGTCCGGCGCTGCAGTCGGTGGGCGTCACGCAAGGCTACTACCTCTTCTACGCCGCGCCCTACATCCTCACCCTCATCATCATGATCGCCACCTCTTCGCCGAGCCGCACGCTCGCCGGCGCGCCCGGCGAACTGTCGATCACCAAATAACTGCGCATCACGAACCGCTCGCGAGACCGGAGTTTTTGCCATGAACGCCAGACCCGAGATCACCCAGCGCTACATCGACGCCGATCCTTATCCCTGGCCCTACAACGGCGATCTGCGGCCGGACAACACCGCGCTGATTATCATCGACATGCAGACCGATTTCTGCGGGCCGGGCGGCTATGTCGACCACATGGGCTATGACCTCTCGCTGGTCAGGGCGCCGATCGAGCCGATCAAGGCGGTGCTTTCGGCCATGCGCGACAAGGGCTACACCATCATCCACACCCGCGAGGGCCATCGCCCAGACCTCGCCGACCTGCCCGCCAACAAGGGCTGGCGCTCGCGCCGCATCAATGCCGGCATCGGCGACCCCGGTCCATGCGGGCGTATCCTGGTGCGCGGCGAGCCGGGCTGGGACATCATCCCCGACCTCTATCCGGCCGAGGGCGAACCGATCATCGACAAGCCCGGCAAGGGCTCGTTCTGCGCCACGGACCTCGAGCTGATCCTCAACCAGCGCGGCATCGAAAACATCGTGCTCACCGGCATCACCACCGATGTCTGCGTGCACACCACCATGCGCGAGGCCAACGATCGCGGCTTCGAATGCGTGATGCTGGAGGATTGCTGCGGGGCTACCGACTACGGCAATCACCTGGCGGCGATCAAGATGATCAAGATGCAGGGCGGCGTGTTCGGCGCGGTCTCGCACTCCGCCGCGCTCGTCGCTCAACTGCCGTGAGGAACCGGCGATGAGCAGCAGCTTCCACGGAAAGGCGATCGGCGTCGAGACCATCGGCATGACCATGCGTTTCGGCGCATTCACCGCGCTGGACGATGTCTCCATCAAGGTGCCGGCAGGCTCCTTCCATGCCTTGCTCGGTGAGAACGGCGCCGGCAAGTCGACGCTGGTCAAATGCATGATGGGTTTCTACCACCCGACGTCGGGCGACATGCTGGTCGACGGACGCGAAGTGACGATCGCCAGCCCCAGGGATGCCTCGGCGCTCGGCCTCGGCATGGTCTATCAGCATTTCACGCTCGTGCCTTCGCTGACGGGCGCCGAGAACCTGGTCATCTCGCGTGAGAAGGTGCCCGGCGTCATCGACTGGCGCAAGGAGCGCACAGCGCTTGCCGCCTTCATGAGCGGCATGCCGTTCAAGGTGCCGCTCGACGTCAAGGTGGCCGAACTCGCCGCTGGAGTGAAGCAGAAGCTCGAGATCATCAAGCAGCTTTATCTCGGCCGCAATTTCCTGGTGCTGGACGAGCCGACTTCCGTGCTTACCCCGGGCGAGGCGCAGGAAGTGCTCGGCCTGGTGCGCGGTATGACGAAGGCCGGCGACCTCACCGTGCTGATGATCTCGCACAAGTTCCACGAGGTTACGGCATTCGCCGACGACATCACGGTGCTGCGCAAGGGCAGGCTCACCGGAACCGGGAAGGTCTCCGATCTCTCCCACAGGGAGATGGCGGCGATGATGATCGGCGACCAGCCGATCGCCGCGCTCGACAGCCGCGCCGAGCCGAGGCCGGACGCCGAGATCATGCTCAAGGTGAAGGCGCTGAAGGCGCCCGATCGCACGGGCCTCAAATCGATCGACATCGCGGATCTTGGGGTGCGTTCGGGCGAGATCGTCGGCATCGCGGGCATCTCAGGCAACGGCCAGAAGGAGTTCCTGGAAGTGCTGGCCGGGCAGCGCCCACGCAATGGTGGCGAGGTCATGGTTCGCGGCGCCGCCTATGCGGCGACGCGCGCCGAGGCGCGCGCGCTCAACGTGCGGCTGATCCCGGAGGAGCCGCTGAAGAATGCCTGCGCGCCAAGGATGACGGTCGCCGAGAACATCGCCTTCCGCACCTTCGACGTCGACGGCAACGGCAAGCCGGTGAGCTGGATCAGCGCCGGCGCCATCAAATCCTTCAGCGCCCGCCTGGTCGAGCAGTTCAAGGTCAAGACGGCATCGCTCTCCTCGCCGATCGCCTCGCTGTCGGGCGGCAATGTGCAGCGCGCCGTGCTGGCCCGCGAGCTCACCGGCGAGGTCGACCTGTTGATCGTCTCCAATCCTTGCTTCGGCCTCGATTTCTCCGCCGTCGCCGAAATCCGCGCCCGCATCATGAGGGCGCGCAATGCCGGCGCCGCGGTGCTGCTGATGTCGGAAGACCTCGACGAGCTCCTGGAACTCTCCGACCGCATCCTCGTCATGTCCGACGGCGCGCTGGTCTACGAGACTTCGATCGCGCAGGCGAGCGTGCACACGATCGGCGAATACATGGCGGGGCATCACTGATGGCGAAAATCGAAGCGCAGCCCTTCGCCTTCGCCTTCGAGCCGGAGACGACGGCGCTGATCGTCATCGACATGCAGCGCGACTTCGCCGAGCCGGGCGGCTTCGGCGCCAGCCTCGGCAACGATGTCGGCCGGGTCGTGGCGATCGTGCCGACGGTAAAGCGGCTGATCGAAGGCTTTCGCGCCGCCGGCCTGCCGGTGATCCACACAATGGAGTGCCACAGGCCCGACCTTTCGGACCTGCCACCCGCCAAGCGAGACCGTGGCAACCCGTCGATCCGCATCGGCGACGTTGGTCCGATGGGCCGCGTGCTGATCGCGGGCGAGCCCGGCACGGCGATCCTCGAGGAGCTCGCGCCCTTGCCCGGCGAGATCGTCATCGAGAAGCCGGGCAAGGGCGCCTTCTACGCGACCGGACTCGGCGAGGACCTGAAACGGCTCGGCGCCCGGCAGCTGGTCTTTGCCGGCGTGACGACCGAAGTCTGTGTGCAGACGACGATGCGCGAGGCCAACGACCGTGGCTACGAATGCCTGGTCGCCGAGGACGCGACGGAAAGCTACTTTCCCGAATTCAAGGCAGCCGCGCTCGCCATGATCAGGGCACAGGGCGCGATCGTCGGCTGGACGGCGACGGCGGATCAGGTGCTCGAGGGAATTGCGAATGCCTAATCTTGCCTTTGCCGGCCTCGTCGACGGTGGCTGGCGCGATCTGGCGTTCGAGCCTTTCCGCGACGGTGTCGCGGCGCATTGGCTGCTCAAAGGCGGGCCGGTCGAACCGTCCGTAGCGGTCCTTAGATACCAGCCGGGTGCCGGCGTGCCGCGCCATCGCCATGCCGGGCTGGAAACCATCGTCGTGCTGGAAGGCATCCAGAGCGACGAGAATGGGAACTATCCTGCGGGCAGCGTGATTCTCAATCCGGTCGGTTCCGAACATTCGGTGTGGACGAAGGACGGCTGCGTCGTGCTGATCCAATGGGACCTGCCGGTGATCTTTCTGGGGGAGACGAAATGAGCGACATTCACTTCGACATCGGCAGCCTGCATGCCGCTTACGAGAGCGGAATCAGCGTCGCCGAGGTGATCGATACGGTCCTTGCCCGCATCGAGGCGGCGGGCGACCCCGGCATATTCATCCACCTTGCGACGAAAGCCGCGATGCTGGCCGAGGCCGAAGCGTTAGGCCGTTTCGATCCGGTGGCCAGGCCGCTCTGGGGCATCCCCTTCGCCGTCAAGGACAACATCGACGTCGCCGGCATGCCGACCACGGCCGCCTGCGCCGAGTTTGCCTACACGCCCTCCACGGACGCCACAGTGGTGGCGAAGCTCAAGGCCGCCGGCGCCCTCGTCGTCGGCAAGACCAATCTCGACCAGTTCGCCACGGGCCTCGTCGGCGTTCGCACACCCTGGCCGATCCCAAGGAATGCGATCGATCCGGAACTGGTACCCGGCGGCTCCTCCTCCGGCTCCGCGGTGGCGACGGCGCGCGGCATCGTCTCCTTCGCGCTCGGCACCGATACCGCCGGCTCGGGGCGCATCCCGGCCGGCCTCAACAGCATCGTCGGGCTGAAGCCGACGGTCGGCGCGCTTTCGACGACGGGCGTGGTGCCGGCCTGCCGGACGCTCGACTGCGTCTCGGTCTTCGCGCTGACAGTCGACGACGCCTATGCGGTGTTCTCGGTTGCCGCCGCGCACGATGCCGCCGATCCTTATTCGCGCGGCATCGCCGTCGAGCCACTCGCCGTGCGACCGCCGGTGCTGAACGTCGGCATCCCGGCAAGGGCCGACCTGAAGTTCTTCGGCGACGCATCGATGCAGGCCGGCTTCGAGGCCGCTCTCGCCGCCCTGGAGGCGCTCGGCGCCAGGCTTGTCGAGATCCCGTTCGGCGACTTCTACGCCACCGCCGATCTTCTCTACGAAGGCGCCTGGGTTGCAGAGCGCTACGCGGCGATCCGCGATTTCTTCGAGGCCAACGAGGCCGCGCTCCATCCGGTCACGCGCAAGATCATCGGCGGCGCGAGAAACCTGTCGGCAGCCGACGCCTTCCGCGGGCTCTATGCCTTGCAGGCCTGCAAGGCGCGGCTCGCCCCGGTCATCGCCTCCGTCGATCTCTTCTGCGTGCCGACGGCGCCGACCCACTACACCGTCGATGCCGTGCTTGCCGATCCGATCGCCACCAACAGCCGGCTGGGCACCTACACCAATTTCGTCAACCTGCTCAACATGTGCGGCATCGCCGTGCCGACCGGCACGCGCGATGATGGCTTGCCGATGAGCGTTACCCTGCTTGCGGCCGCCGGGTGGGACGGTCTCGTGGCGTCAGTCGCGCGCGATCTCCATGCCGCGAGCGGTCTCGCTCTCGGCGCGACCGGATGGCCGCAGCCAAGCGCGCAGCCCGTTGCCGCGTTGGCCGAGGACGAGATGATCGAACTGGTGGTGGTCGGCGCGCATCTATCGGGAATGCCGCTGAATGGCCAACTGAAGAACGTTGGCGCGCGATTCTGCAGGGCAGCAAGGACGGCGCCCTCTTACAGGCTCTATGAGCTTGCTGGCCAAATCCCACCCAAGCCCGGGCTGGTCCGGGTCGGCAGCGGGGGCGCGGCCATCGAGGTCGAAGTCTGGCGACTCTGCCCCGACGCCTTTGGCCGTTTCGTCGCCGCCATTCCGCCACCGCTCGGCATCGGCACCATCGATCTCGGCGACGGCACGTCGGCAAAGGGTTTTCTGGCAGAGACCGCTAGCCTGTCGGCGGCGACAGATATCTCCGCCTATGGCGGCTGGCGCAGCTATGTCGCAAGGTCGAACGGGGCGCAACGACAACTGGAGCGCGCTCCCTCCAATTGACCGAGGGAGTTCGTCGGATCGCCGAGCGCCTTGAAGCGCACCCCGACGGAAGGCTCGCCGGCCCGACCTCAGGCCAGTTCGAACCGCTCCACCGCCCGCATGATGCCGCGCAGCTCCGCAAGACCTTTCAGCCGGCCGATCAGCGAATAGCCGGGATTGATATTCGTCTTGCCGATGTCGTCGGCAAGCAAATGGCCATGGTCGGGGCGCATCGGGATGCGCCAGTCGGACCGGCCTTCTCTCCGCCGCCGCGCTTCCTCCTTCGTCAGCGCCAGGATCACTTCGGCCATGTCGGTCGAGCCTTCCAGATGCTCCGCTTCGTAGAAGGAGCCGTCGGCGCGAACTCCTCGATCATCGCGACCAGATCGTTGTCGGCGCGCACGCCGTAGGAGCCGGTGCAGAAGGTCAGCCCGTTCGCCGGGCTGTCGACCACTCCCAGGATGAAGCGCGCGTCATCGGCGGTGGAGACGACGCACGGCAGGCCGTAGAGCGAGAACAGCGGATCGTCCGGATGGATGCACATGCGCGCGCCGACTTCCTCGGCGGCCGGGATGATCTCCTTCAGGAACCAGGCGAGATTGGCGCGCAGCTGCGTAATCCGCGAGCGCCCCGCGCATTGTGTCGCGATTGTAGGTGCGCTCGGTTGCCGGCAGGCCGGCGATCAGGTTGCGCTCGGTGCTCAAAGTCTTGAGCCGCGCTTCCGCCTCCTCGAGGCGCGCCGGGCTGTAGCTCGCCTCGGCGTTCGGCCGCTTCAGCACGAAGACGTCATAGGCGGCGAAATCGATCGCATCGAAGCGCAGCTCGTAACCGGTGGTGGGCAGCCGGTACATGAGGTCGGTGCGGTCCAGTCGACGACCGGCATGAAATTGTAGCAGATGGTGGAGATGCCGGCCTTGGCCAGCGCCCGGATCGTGTCCTTGTACCAGCCGACGTAGCGCTCCCGCTCGGGCGAGCCGATCTTGATCGAGTTGTGGACGGGAATGCTCTCCACCACCGACCAGGTGAGGCCGGTCGCCTCGACGATGCGCTTGCGCTCGAGAATGGCCTCGAGCGGCCAGGCGCTGCGGTCATAGATGTTGTGCAGCGCCGTCACGATGCCCGCAGCACCCGCCTGCTTGATATTGTCGAGCGTGACCGGATCGTTCGGGCCGTACCAACGCCAGCATTGTTCCATTGCTGCCTCTTTCCATGATTGCGATCGACCATATTGTCGGACGACGACATCCGTCAAACGGAGGATTGCGGCAGGGCCCCGGCACCGGCCATGGCGCCGTTGGGTCAGCCGGGATAGCGCCCTGGCCTCCCTTGCGGCGGCGCGCGTTAACCGTCTATCGTGCGGCTCGAAGCCGCCGGCCAAGCATTGCGGCGGCAGATTGCGTGACGAAACGGGTTTCAGGACGGACGAAGCAGCGCATAGCCAATGGCCGACAAAACACAATTCGGACTGACTGCCCTCGACACGGTACCCCTGCATGAGAAAGTCTATCTGGAACTGGTGCGGGCGCTGATGTCGGGTCAGCTCCAACCCGGCCAGAAGCTGACCTCGCGCAAGCTCGCCAAGGAGCTCGGCACCAGCGACATGCCAGTGCGCAGCGCCTTCATGCGGCTGCAGGCGCTCAGGGCGCTGAGCCCGAAGCCGAACGGCAGTGTCGAGGTGCCGATGATCTCGGCCGATCGCTTCCAGCAGCTGACCGACGTGCGGACGGTCCTGGAAGGCACCGCCACCGAGCTCGCGACAAAGCTCATCAATGGCAACAATCTGCGCGCCATCCGCCGCCACTGCACCGAGCTCACCCAGGCCGCCCGCAGCGGCGACATCGGCGACTATCTGCGCAAAAACCACGACTTCAAATTCTCGATCTACCGCCACTGCGGCAACGAGCAGATGATCTTCCTGATCGAGACGGTGTGGATGCAGGTCGGACCGTTTCTTCGGAACCTGCGCATCGGCTTCGAGGACGACCTCGCCGGCATCCTCGGCATCGACTATCACGAGGAGGTCGTGGCGGCGATCGAGGCCCAGGACGGCGAAAGAGCCCGCGCGGCCATCGTGCGCGACATCGAAGAGGGCGCCGCGCACATCCTCAAGCAGATCAAATTCCCGGAATTGCGGCAGTAGGAAAGCCTTCGAGATTGGCCGAAAGCGTCCCAACTTCGTCATCCCAGGGCGAAGCAGGAGCGAAGCTCCGTTGCGGAGACCCTGGGATCCATTCCGTGACCTCCGGCGTAGAATGCGGCGGGGCAGAATTCTGCACCGCTGCACCGCTCATATGTAACGAAATGGATCCTATGGTCTGCGCCGCGTCGCTTCGCTCCTTGCTCGTCAATAGGATGACGACGGGATGGGCGTTGCCGCCAATTCCCAACTCCCGGCTTGGCTTTCTCTTTGCATGTCGCTATGTTGCGATCGCAGATCGCACAATATGGACCCGAAATGCCGCCCGATATCCCGACTAGTGAATTGAAAAAATGAAGGAAACACGCCCGGACATCTCCAGGGCGGCCTTCATGAACTCACAAGTTGAAAAATGGATATCGTAGCCGAAAGGGCTACAGCACCTCAAAAACAGGGGCTGGAAATTGGGCGATGCAATCGCGGACGTTTTGAACTGGCTTGAAAGCAGGAACGACATCCAGAGCCTGAGGGCCGCGGTGTGCGACCTGAACGGCATCATGCGCGGCAAGCGCATTCCGGTCGAGCAGGCGCGCAAGGCGCTCGAAGGCAAGCTGCGCATGCCCTATTCGCTGATCGGGCTCGACATCTGGGGCGAGGATATCGAAGGCAATGCGCAGGTCTTCTCGACCGGCGACGCCGACGGGCTTTGCCATTGGACGGGACGCGGCATCCTGCCGGTCAACTGGACGGCGCATCCGACAGCGCTTCTGCCGCTCTGGCTCGCCGATGAAGCCGGCGCGCCCTATCTCGGCGACCCGCGCCGCGCGCTCGCCCGCATCCTCGATCGCTACGCGGCGCTTGGCCTGACGCCTGTCACCGCCACCGAGCTCGAATTCTATCTCGTCGACCCGACGTCCCAGCGGCCGGTCGGCCCTGTCTCGCCCGTCACCGGCCGGCGCCTCGATTCCGACGCAGCGCTCTCGATCGACGAGATCGACGATTTCGAGGCCTTCATCCACGACATCTACGAAGCCTGCCGCATGCAGGGCATTCCGGTCGACACCGCGATCGCCGAGAACGGCGTCGGCCAGTTCGAGATCAACCTCAATCACGTTCCCGACGCCCTGCGCGCCGCGGACGACGCCGTGCTCTTCAAGCGCACCGTCAAGGGCATCGCCCGCAAGCATGGCTTTGCCGCCTGCTTCATGGCCAAGCCCTATGGCGAGCGCGCCGGCAACGGTTTTCACGTCCACTTCAGCGTCGTCGACAAGGAAGGCCGCAACATCTTCGACGATGGCAGCGACCAGGGCTCGGACACGATGCGTCACGCGGTCGGCGGTCTGCTCGCCGCGATGGCCGAAAGCACGCTGGTGTTCGCGCCGCATTTCAACTCCTACCGGCGGCTGCGGCCGCGTTCCTATGCGCCGACGGCCGTCGCCTGGGGTTACGAGAACCGCATGGTGGCGATCCGCATTCCCGGCGGCCCTTCCGCCGCGCGCCGCATCGAGCATCGTGTCTCGGGCGCCGACGCCAACCCCTATCTGGTGCTGGCGGCGATCCTGGGCGCCGCGCTGATGGGCATCGAAAAGGAATTGTCGCCCGGCGAGCCGACCGGCGGCGAGGGGCAAGGGCTGACGCTCGCCAAGCTGCCGCCGGATTGGGCCTCGGCGATCGCCGCCTTCGAGACCGGGCCGCGTGTCGCCGAAATCTTCCCGGCCGTGCTGCGCGACGGCTTCATCGCCTGCAAGCGCCAGGAATTGAACACCTTCGCGCTCAACGTCAGCGACTTCGAGATCGAGACTTATCTCGAAAGTGTTTAACCCGGCACGGGCTACTCTCCCGACCGCGCCCGCTGGCGCTCCTGCACGATGACCGCGAGGATCAGCAGCGCTCCCTTGGCGAGCAGCTGGTAGAAGGTCGGCACGCTGGTCAGGATCATGCCGTTATTGAGCACGCCGATGATCAGCACCCCCAGCATGGCGCCGACGATCGTGCCCTTGCCGCCCTGCAGCGCGCAGCCGCCGAGGATCGCAGCGGTGATCGCTTCCAGCTCAAGCCCCTGGCTGCCCGAGGCCGGCTGCCCGGACATGGTGCGGCTGGCGAGCACCAGGCCAGCCACCGCCGCGGCGAAGCCGCTCATCGCATAGATCGAGATCTGGTAGCGGCGGATCGGGATGCCGGCGAGCCGCGCCACGGTCGGATTGCCGCCGAGCGCATAGATGTTCCTGCCGACCACAGTCTCGCGGGTGAAGACAATGAACGCCGCCATCGCGGCGATCAGCAGCCAGATGGCGAAAGGCATGCCGAACAGCGTGCCGATGCCGAGCGCGCGCAGGCTGTCGCCGGTGATCGGGATCGAGTTGCCGTTGTTCATCAGATAGGCGAGACCGCGGAAGGCGGACATGGTTCCAAGCGTCGCGATCACCGCGTTGACCGGGCCGTAGACGATGATCAGCCCGTTGACGGCGCCCGCCACCAGCCCGGCAAGAAGGCCGGCAAGGATGCCGAGCGGTATCGAGCCGGTTTCCTGGGCTGCGACGGCCAGCACCATGGTGCTCAGGCCGACGATCGATCCGACCGAGATGTCGAGCCCGCCCGACACGATGACGACGGTCTGCGCCATGGCCAGGATGCCGAGGATGGTGACCGCCAGCCCGATATTGATGAGGTTGCGCGGCGTGAAGAAGACGTCTGGCCGCAGCGCGCCGAAGATCGCCAGCAGCACGACAAGCGCGATGAGCAGGCTGATATTCTGCGCACCGATGCGGCCAAACAGGCTTGCCGGCGCGCGTTCGCGGGTGGCCGTTACGGTATCGGTCACGACACTTTCCTTTCGATCGTCTCTTTCCCCGAGCGCATGGCCAGCGCCAGCACGGCCTCTTCGCTAGCCTCGCGCCACGGAAGCTCGCCGCTGATGCGGCCGCTCTGCATGACCAGCACGCGATCGGCGAGACCGAGCAGTTCCGGCATTTCCGAGGAGATGAGGAGGATGGCGAGACCCTGGTCGGCCAAGCTTTCGATCAGCCTGTAGATCTCGGCCTTGGCGCCGACATCGATGCCGCGCGTCGGCTCGTCGAGGATCAGCACCGCCGGCCCGCGCGCCTGCCAGCGCGCGAACACCACCTTCTGCTGGTTGCCGCCGGACAGTTTTCCGACGGCCTGTTCTATGGACGGCGTCTTCACCCTGAGCTCGGCGACGTGGCGGGCGACCAGCGCGCGCTCGCGCCTGCGGCTGAAGAAGCCATAGCGCGACACCTTGTCGGGCACCACCAAGCTGACATTGTCGCGCACCGCCTGCATCAAAAGCAGCGCTTCCTGCTTGCGGTCCTCCGGCACCAGCCCGATGCCGGCCGCAACCGCATCCGCCGGCTCGCGCGGCCTGTACGGCCGGCCGCCGGCGGTCATCCGACCGGACAGCAGCGGATCGAGGCCGACGATGGCGCGCGCAACTTCGGTCCGTCCGGCGCCGACCAGGCCGCCCAGCCCGACGATCTCGCCGGCCCTCACCTCGAAGCTGATCTCCTTGAGGCGACGTGTGGTGACATTCTCCAGCGCCAGCCGGACCGGTCCCAGCGTGCGCTCCTTTCGGTTGAACAGGTCGCTCACCGGCCTGCCGACCATCAGCCGCACCATACGCTGCTCGTCGAGCGCCGCGATCGGCTCGTCGGCGACGCGGCTGCCGTCGCGCATCACCACGCAGCGGTTGGCAAGCTCGATGATCTCGCGCAACCGGTGCGAGATGTAGATCACCGCGACGCCGTCGGCCTTCAAGCGTCGGATGACGCGGAACAGCCGCTGCGCCTCGTCTTCTGTCAAGGACGAGGTCGGCTCGTCGAAGGCGAGCAGCCGCGCGCCCGGCCTCAGCGCGCGCATGATCTCGATCAGCTGCCTGAGCGCCGGGCTCAGGCCATGGCAGCGCTGCCCGGGCGAAAGCACATCGGCCACGCCGAAGGTGCCGAGCAGTTCGAGGCTGCGCCGCTCGAGGTCGGCGCGGTCGAGGAACAGCCCGCCCCGCGCCTTGATGTCGCCGATGAAGATGTTTTCCGCCACCGTCAGTTCCGGGATGATCTCCGGCTCCTGATGGATGACGCGGATGCCAGAGCCATGCGCCGCGCGCGGCGAGCTGAGCTGGACCGGCTGCCCGTTGACCAGAACCCGGCCGGTATCGGGGCGATGCTCGCCCTCCAGCACGCGCATCAGCGTCGACTTGCCGGCGCCGTTCTCGCCGATGAGCGCAGTGATCTCACCGGCGTTGAAGGCGACCGAAACGTCGCGCAGCGCCTGCACAGCGCCGAAGCGCTTGCTGACGTTCTCGACGGAAACGACGGGCACGGTCATCGGCGGGCGGCTCCGGATGAAGCCGCCCGCCGTGAAGCCGCCAGCCATGCGGCTGAAGGAAACCCTAGGACTTGCAACCGAGCGTGTCCTTGAACTTGGCGAAGTTCTCGCCGCTGATCAGCGTGGCGTCCTGGAAGTAGTCCTTCTGCATCTCCTTGCCGGTGGCCTGGTCATAGAGCGCCTGGATGGCGGCCGCGCCATGCTTGGCGCTGTCCAGCCACATCGTCCCGCGGAAGCCCGTGGGCTTGCCGGCGCCGAAGGCCTCGCAGGAGCGCGAGCCGTCGATGCCGATGCCGATGACGTTCTCCGGCTTCATGCCGGCATTCTCGGTGGCGCGCACGCCGCCGAGCACGCCGTCGTCGTTGCAGGAGAAGAAGATCCACTTCTCGGCGTCCGGATTGGCCGTCAGCGTCGTCGACACCACGTCGATCGAGTTGACCATGGTGTTGTCGTAGGGGATCGAGACGATGCGCGACTTGATCTCCGGGATCGCCGCGACCAGCGCCTCCTCCGCGCCCTTGTTGCGGCGCATGCAGGTGTCGGCCTTCTGGTCCTCGATCGAGCCGACGCGAACCTTCGACAGATCCTTGTCCCAGCCCTCGGCCTTGGCGATGCGGGCGATCTCGGCCCCGACCTGCTTGCCGATGTTGAGCGCGTTCATGCCGACATAGGCGACTGGCGTGCCGTCGGCGAAGGCGATGTCGTCGTCGACCGCGATCAGGCCGATCTTGGCCGCCTTCGCCTTGTCGGCGACGACCGGGCCGAGCGAGCGATCCGGCACCACCACGGCGATGCCCTTGACGCCGTCGCCGACATAGGTGTCGAAGGTGGTGACGGCGAGGTTGGCGTCGAACTGCACGTCCTGGACAAGCAGGTCGACGCCGAGCTCGGCGGCCTTGTCCTTGGCGCCCTTCACCTCGCGCACGAACCAGGGATGGTCGCCCATCTTGTTGATGTAGCCGAACTTCATCTTGTCCTGCGCGCCGGCGCCGTGGACCGTCAGCGCGACGGCGGCTGTGGCTGCTGCCACAAGGCATGCGTTGATCATCTTTTTCATTGGCTTTCCTCCCTATCGATCCCGGCCGGCGGGACGTGATCTGCTTGAAGACGTTTCCGGCGACCGGCCGCCGGGGCGAAACCTCACTCGTGGTAGAGAACCGAGCGCCCGCCATCGATGACGATGCAGGCGGCGTTGATGAACGGCGCCTCGTCGGAGCCGAGGAAGACGGCGGTCATCGCCACCTCTTCCGGCTTGCCGATGCGGCGCGGCGGATGCAGGTCGTAGGTGCGCTGGCGCTCGGCCTCAGGGTCGGGGAACGTGTTCCAGTAGTCGACCGCGATCTGCGTCTCGATATAGCCGGGCGCGATCGCGTTCACGCGCACACCTTCGGCCGCGTACTGGATGCCGAGCGACCGCACCAGGCCGAGCAGCCCGTGCTTGGCGACCGGATAGGGAAAGGTCGAGGGGATGATCGCGAAGGAATGACAGGACGCGATGGCGACGACCGACCCCTGCTTCCGGGCCCGCATCGCCGGCAGAACCGCGCGCGCCGAGTACCACACGCCGTCGAGATCGACGGCAAAGCAGCGCCGCCATTCCTCTTCCGTGGTTTCCAGCGGCTCGTGGAACACGTTGATGCCGGCATTGGCGACGAGCACATCGATGTGGCCGAAGGCGCCAAGCGTCTGTTCGGCCATCGCTTCGCAGGATCTGCTGTCGGCGACGTCGGTTTCCACGAACAGCGCCCGCGCCCCGCCTTCGACCAGCGATGCGGCAACGCTTGTTCCGCTTACCGCATCCTTTTCCGCCACGACGATCACGGCGCCTTCCGCCGCCATGGCGCGCGCCGTCGCCTCGCCGATGCCGCGTCCGGCGCCAGTGATGATCGCCACCTTGTCCTTGAGACGCCCGGCCATCGTCACCAGTCCACGACAGTGCCGTCGGCAAGCACGGCGTTGGTGGTGTGCATGACCTCCGGCCTGTAGGGATGCCGGTCGGCGACCGCCTCGTCGACCTCGACACCAAGTCCCGGCGCGTCCGGCACCTGCCAGCAGCCGTCGGCCATGCGGATCGGCCCCTTCACCACCTCGAAATACCAGGGCACGGCGCCGACCATTTCTTCCTGGATCAGGTGGTTGGGCGTGGAGACCGCGAAATGCAGCGCCGCAGCGCCGGCGATCGGACCGAGCGGGTTGTGCGGCGCAACGCCCACCGAAACAGCCTCGGCCATGGCCGCTATCTTCTTGGCCTCTAGCAGGCCGCCGCAATGGCAGATGTCCGGCTGCACGATGTCGACTGCCCTTGCCCGGAAAAGGTCATCGAATTCGGGACGATCGACCAGCCGCTCGCCGGTGGCGATCGGCACGCGCGACTTGGCGGCGAGTTGCGCCAGCGCGCCGGTCTCGCCGGGCGGCAGCGGCTCCTCGATGAACATCGGCCGGTGCGGCGCCAGCGCGTCGATATAGGCGAGCGCGGTTGCGGCCGAGGCGGGGCGCCCGTGGAAGTCGACCATGATCTCGACCTCCGGCCCGACCGCCTTGCGCAGCGCCTCCATGAGCCGGCCGACCTTGTCGACCTCGACGAGCGGCGCGTGATAGTGGCTGTAAGGGATGAAGACGGCCTTCAGCGCGCGATAGCCCCTTGCCACCACCTCGGAGGCGCGCTGCACCAGCGGCTCGGCGTCGAGCGTCTCATAGACGGCGCGCATATCGCCGAGGCCGAGATGCGTATAGACCTTGACCCGGTCGCGCACCTTGCCGCCGAGCAATCGCCAGACCGGTTGATCGAGCCATTTGCCGAAAATGTCCCAGAGCGCCAGCTCGATGCCGGAGACCGCCGACATGCCGATGACGCCCAGCCGCCAGAACGAGTGCTTCTTGAGGATGCGCACCGCCTGCTCGATGTCGCGAGGATCGCGGCCAACCAGAAGCGGGGCCAGATCGTTGACGGCGCCGACGACGGCCTGGGTTTTCCATTCCAGCGTCGCCTCGCCCCACCCGTAGAGACCCGGCTGGTCGGTTTCGATGCGCACGAACACCCAGTTGCGCATATCCGCGTTCACGACGCGCGTGGTGATCGCCACGATTCTCAAGCGCAACTCCTCCCAGGCGACACTTAGATCATATGAAAAGGAATTATCATACGATCTAAAATGGCGTCAAGGCGGAAACGTCAGTCCTTGGCGTGGAGATCGTCGGCGGCGATGTCGAGGAGCCTGTTCATGGCGGCGCGAGCGCCGGCGGTATCGCGGATACGGATCGCCTCCAGCACCGCGACATGGGCGGAAAGCGCGCGCGACTGCGCTTCCATCAAGGGGTTGGTGACCAGAAATGTGGCGCGCAGCGCGGCTTCCAGCATGCCGACAAGCCCCTTGAGCACGACATTGTGGCTGGCCGCGATGACGCCCTTGTGGAAGGCAAGATCCGCCTGGCAGACCGCGTTGAGATCATTGGGGATGTTTTCGCGCATGCCGACCACCGCGCGCTCGATCTCGGCGAGGTCGGCGGCAGTGGCTCGCCTGGCCGCGAGTTCGGCCGCCGCCGGCTCGAAGATGCGGCGCGCCTCCAGCAGGCCGGAAACCAGTTCCTGATCGTCCTGGATCGCAGGGTGCCAGCCGAGCACAACGGGATCGAGCAGCCGCCAGCTGTCACGCGGCAGCACACGCACGCCGGCCCGCCGCCTGGCTTCGACCAGGCCTTTGGCCGACAGCACCTTGACCGCTTCCCTGACGGAAGTGCGGCTGACGCCCAGCATGGCGCAGAGCTCGTCCTCGCGCGGCAGGGCGTCGCCGGGAGCATAGTTCCCTCCCAGGATGCGGCTGCCCAGCACGCTGACGACGGCGTTGTGCACGCTTGCGCCACCCTGGTCGACCGAAGGCATCCAGCCGATTGCATCCGAAGGAACGATGGTTTCCACGCAATCCTCTCCGGTGAAAGCACGCTACTGTCTGTTGTATGAAACGTTAGGTCTTATGTAAATTGGATATTCATATGATGAATATCGCCAGTTGCCGGGCTACGTGGCGGAGAGTCGAACCGACCAAGCAGCCGGCGGCGCTGAGTTCAGCGAGCCGCCCACACCAGTCCGCGGCGCAGGATCGTGCGCATCTGCGGCACCTCGAACTCCTTGGCCACATGGCCGAGCGACGAATAAAACACCCGTCCCTTGCCATGCCGGCGCTTCCAGACCACCGGCATGACGACGCCGTCGATCCATGGCGCATCGTCGCCCGAGAAGGTGGTGGTCGCCAGCACTTCGTTCGAGGGATCGACATGCATGTAATACTGCTCGGAGCGGTAGGCGAAATCGTCGATGCCCTCCATGACCGGATCGTCGCGCCGCACGATGTTGACCCGATAGTCGATGATGTTGCCGGGATGCGCGACCCACTGCCCGCCGCACATGAACTGGTAGTCCGTCGATTCGCGGAACGCGTCCCCCATGCCGCCATGATAGCCGCCGAGGCCGACGCCGCTCTCGACCGCTTTCGTCAGATTGGCCTCTTCGGCCTTGGCGAGCTTGGACATGGTGTAGATCGGCACGATCAGGCTGAGCTCGGCGATTGCCGGGTCGGCCAGCGCCGCGGTCGTGTTTTCCACGCGCACGGCGAAGCCTTCCTCCTCGAGCATCGCCTTGACGACTCGCGCCCCTGCTTCGGGTTCGTGCCCTTCCCAACCGCCCCATACGATCAGTGCCTGCCGCATCTTCCGCTCCTCATGCCTTGCCCTCGCGGCCGACCTGCGGCAGCGCGGAGTCGGGCGACCATCGCTGCAAAGCCCCGCCAAGTCGAGATGGAAAGAGACGTTGGCGAAAAACAAAAACGGCCCGCGCGAGGCGGGCCGTTCTCAGATCTGGTTTCGGGGACAGGATTTGGCTTCTTTGTCCCGCGGCGTCGGCTTCGCCTTCTTGCGGGCCCCTGATGAGCGCTCAAATCAGCCGGCCACCACAAGCCGAATGCCAAAACGGCCCGCGCGAGGCGGGCCGTTTTTGGTATTTGGTTGCGGGGACAGGATTTGAACCTGTGACCTTCAGGTTATGAGCCTGACGAGCTACCGGGCTGCTCCACCCCGCGCCAACCATAGAGGTAAGCTTTCGCTTACCGGATTCAAGAGACCGCCAAATGAAAGGGCCGCTTGCGCGGCCCAGGATCCCGTTTGGCGGGCCTTATGCATGTCGCCCAAAAGTGCCGCGCGGTTTTGCGGCAACGACATGCATCAAAAACCGTAAGGAGAAGATTTGTCTCCATCCGGATCCGATCCGGATGTGAGATGAACGTGCGCTTGGCAGACCTGGCAGCGACCTACTCTCCCGCGTCTTGAGACGAAGTACCATCAGCGCTGGAGCGTTTCACGGCCGAGTTCGGAATGGGATCGGGTGCAGCCGCTCCGCCATAACCACCAGGTCGGCAAAACGCACGTTCAAATCGAGAAGCTGTTCAAGCGCGATCCAAGGATCGTCGCCTTGTGCCTTGGCTATTCTGTTGGCCCGGCGCCTTTCGAAGCGAAGCTTCGCAAGGTCGACCGACCGTCGGCGCCGATGCGCCGCACCCACGTAGCGCCGCCCGAAGGGCGGAACAAGCGTGAGTGAGAACAAGCCATCCGACTTGTCGGATGGATATTAGGAATGAGAACGATCAAGCCGATCGAACTATTAGTACCGGTAAGCTTCAAGCGTTGCCGCTCTTCCACACCCGGCCTATCAACGTGGTCGTCTTCCACGGTTCTCAGGGAATACTCGTTTCAAGGTGGGTTTCCCGCTTAGATGCCTTCAGCGGTTATCCCGTCCGGATATAGCTACCCTGCAATGCGGCTGGCGCCACAACAGGTCCACCAGAGATCCGTCCATCCCGGTCCTCTCGTACTAGGGACAGATCCTTTCAATATTCCTACACCCACGGCAGATAGGGACCGAACTGTCTCACGACGTTCTGAACCCAACTCACGTACCGCTTTAAATGGCGAACAGCCATACCCTTGGGACCTGCTCCAGCCCCAGGATGCGATGAGTCGACATCGAGGTGCCAAACAACCCCGTCGATATGGACTCTTGGGGGTCATCAGCCTGTTATCCCCGGCGTACCTTTTATCCGTTGAGCGATGGCCCTTCCACGCGGGACCACCGGATCACTATGACCGACTTTCGTCTCTGCTCGACTTGTCAGTCTCGCAGTCAGGCAGGCTTATGCCATTGCACTCAGCGAACGATTTCCGACCGTTCTGAGCCCACCATCGCGCGCCTCCGTTACTCTTTAGGAGGCGACCGCCCCAGTCAAACTACCCACCATACATTGTCCCGGACCCGGATAACGGGCCGCGGTTAGACATCCATAGTAATAAGGGTGGTATTTCAAGGGTGGCTCCACCTGAGCTGGCGCCCAGGCTTCAAAGCCTACCACCTATCCTACACATGCCACTACGAATGCCAATGTAAAGCTATAGTAAAGGTGCACGGGGTCTTTCCGTCTAACCGCAGGAACCCCGCATCTTCACGGGGAATTCAATTTCACTGAGTCTATGCTGGAGACAGCGGGGAAGTCGTTACGCCATTCGTGCAGGTCGGAACTTACCCGACAAGGAATTTCGCTACCTTAGGACCGTTATAGTTACGGCCGCCGTTTACTGGGGCTTCGATTCAGAGCTTGCACCCCTCCTCTTAACCTTCCAGCACCGGGCAGGCGTCAGACCCTATACGTCGCCTTGCGGCTTCGCAGAGCCCTGTGTTTTTGATAAACAGTCGCTACCCCCTGGTCTGTGCCACCCTCCTCTGCTTGCGCAGAAAAGGGTCACGCTTCTTCCGAAGTTACGCGTGCAATTTGCCGAGTTCCTTCAGCATAGTTCTCTCAAGCGCCTTGGTATACTCTACCTGACCACCAGTGTCGGTTTCGGGTACGGTCTATAAGGAGGAGCTATTTCCTGGAACCACTCCGCTGCCCTTTCAATCCGATAAGATTGGACAACTTGTGTGATCCGTCACTACCTCCAGGCCCACGAATATTAACGTGGTTCCCATCGACTACGCGTTTCCGCCTCGTCTTAGGGGCCGGCTAACCCTGCTCAGATTAACTTTAAGCAGGAACCCTTGGTCTTTCGGCGGGGGAGTCTCTCACTCCCCTTACGTTACTCATGTCAGCATTCGCACTTCTGATACC